>JAJCXM010000040.1 GCA_029263455.1 Holophagae bacterium | reverse complement strand
GAAAAAACCGGCTTGGTGGTCATGGGCATGCGTTATTACGAACCCCGGTTGGGTCACTTCCTCACTCCTGACTATCGAGCCCCAGACCTCACCGACCCTACAAGCTGGAACGAACCCTACGCCTACGCTGCAGGCAACCCCCTCATGTTCTGGGATCCAGATGGGTTGGCAACGATACCGGGTGCCCCCCACACTGCGGACCAAGAACAATTCAATCGTGACGTCGGTCACTGGATCGCGATATGGACACATGGTGACGGGCCAAATCAACAATCGTTGTTAGGACAATTTTCAACTTGGGTGAGCTCAAAAATCAATCTTTCAGAGAGCGCTAGAGAACGATGGATTGAAGCTGGGTTAAAAAGAAAAGGTATCGATTATTACGAAAGTGATCCTGATCAGGTCACTTTCGAAATTGAACGCCTCAGCCAACAGCACGACTATCTTAACGATATTATTGACGTTTACGTTGAAAGCTATGTAAAGACCACAGCCATTGCAGCATCAATGGAATTTGTTCCTCTCGATATGGCGTTGGCTATTGATGACATGGTTGCCCATGGTCCAAATGCTTACCAGTTATTGGCCTTCATACCGTTAGTATCCCAACGTATTCCACAGTCGCTGTCCTCACCCTTTGACGATATCGCACATATAAAGACTAATAGCTCACTCGCACCTGTCCCTGTTAGGATGAATCTTATTGATACACGATTTAGACCGCTTGAGGGGAGTGTAATTACATCACCTACAGGAACGTCGGTTCTCTTGGATGCTAACAATCAAGCAGCCCGTATGAAATGGCAAGTATCTTCGAAAGGGGTACGAGGGCATGGTTATCAACAAACAACTGTAGAAACTGGATTGCACAGGGGTCATCGAAGGGCGGTGAATGAAGGAGCGGGCATAAACTTTATTGATGACGGTCCATTGAACATCACACCTCAGAGCCCAACGGTTAATCTATCAAATGTCAAAAGATTCGAGAACTGGCGGGTATTAAATATTCAAGGTGAATGGGTATATGTTCAGGTTCTTGATAGTGGTGTGACAAGGTGGCGTATTCCGTCACGGGGAATAGATGTGACAATTAATGATCTCTCAACGACGCGATGGCCGGATCAGTGGTTTCTCCAAAATGGGACATGGCAATGAATGCCATACTTGATGCGGGTAAAACTGTTCATGCGTATCTTTTGAGTTGTCGATATCTTGAAGTTTTGCTGGCCGTTACAAGGGCTGTTTTTTTGGAAACGGGATCAGCGTGCTATGGCATAAAAAAGCAAGGTGACAGTTTTGTGATGCAGCGGTTTGACTCAATGCCTGAACGTTTTCCAGGAGTGCGCCTGTCAATCGAATACGATGCGATCGTCTCAGCAGTAAAGGAAGGGTCAGCTCTTAAACGCGATCAAGTTAAGATAATGAACGGCAAGAGTGTCAGACATGGAACAGAACCACTAGTGCTTCGGTGCTTTTGCTCCTCGCCTCCATATCCAATGCAAGATATCGAATCGATAATTTATCCTGCTATGTTTGCTGCCAGCGGGCACCTGCTATGGTCGTCGACGTCGGTTTCTGCGATTGCATACCCCAACAATGGTGGTGGGCCGACGACTTTAGTAAGCCTAGGCCTTAATCGTCATCCCACACCTTATGAATTGATGATGCCTGTCGGCACAGGCGAGCGTATTCTTCAAAAAGAATTTGTGGGCTGGGTAGAGCATTTCAGCACTGGCAGCAAACCTCGTATTGGAGAATGGTTAGATTACAATACGAGTAAACTTCCTGGTACTAATCTAGCTGGGTTCATAGTGACAAAGCCGCGGTTAATCCCTGAACGAATCCCATTCAAGGACACTGATTTTGAGTTTTGTCAATTGCTTGGAGTAACCGCTGCCGAACTACAGTTTGCCAAGCTATTTGGAGGTCAAGAAGTTTTGAGTCTTTTAGAATCGAATGGTATTGGCGATGTCACACATAGTCGTCGAAAATCTTGCATCTGACATTCCGCCGAGGTGGGGGACAGCTTGCAGGGGGACATGTCACGTGAAACGCAATTACCTATCTCGGCCAATCCTATGACCTCTTCAATGCAGACGACTTATCCTCGTGGGATCTTCCTGGCGGGGTCACTCTGACATTCAATCAGGAAGGTCAAGTGGAACTCATGCAGACACAGGGCTTAGCGGATAAGACCATGCTCTACGATGGTAATGGTCGTCTTGATAGTGTTGAACTTGGGGGCATGCCTTATCAAAGGTTTCAATATGATGATGGTCGGATGTCGACCAAAACAACCACCGCATTCGGCGAAACCGAACACGACGAAATGGAATATGACGATCAGGGTCGATTGAGCAGGGTTCGACGCAACGATCTACAAATTGCGCACTATGCTTACCAGGACGAGAACCCAAATAACACCCTCACCAATCCAGATCTGGTCTATCAATTCACGGATGCCAACGGCGCGCTTGCCACCTACGACTACACAGCAGAAGGCTGGCTCAAGACGATCGACATAGCGGGCGGATTGACCATCGGTTATGCTTACGATGAAGAAGGGAACCTGATCCATGTGGATCTGAGCCAAGCTAAGGTCACCTTTTCGGATTGGGACCAGGGACTTCCAGCAAGTATGTCCTGGCAGTTTGAAGGCGAAACGGTGCAAGACTTCATCATCACCAAACTCACTGAAGGTCGTATTCATTCGATCAGTGGCGGTGACTATGCGCTGAACTTGGACTGGTCAGCAACGATTGACCAAGAAGCCTGTGCCGATACGCCACTCGACGAGTTTCCGCACATCCTGGGCGTCAGCAAAGCTGGTCCTGGCTACGCTGAGACCTGGGTCCCTAGCTACAATGATCGCTTGGAGCTGACGGGTGTTACCATCACGCCGTCCATTGGGTCGGAGATAGAAGAAAGCTATGGGCCGGTCGTCAATCAATTAGCCACCCAATTGACGCGTCGCCTGGACAGCCAACTCATTCTGGATCTTCAGAAAGTATTGGAGAGTTCCGCGGACGAACGGCGCGTTCAACAAGCTTCGGATTCGTACAGCGGCGCAGTGCAAAGCTATGCGTATGACGAGCTAGGCAATTTACGTGAAGTACAAACGACATCGGGTCAGGAGCTGCAGTTACAGTTGGCGTTCACACCCACACGGAGAATTGCGTCGGTTACCTCGCTTCATCCGACCAGTGGCGTGGAATTAGACGCTTATGTGTATGATCACATGGGCCGTCGGGTGAGCAGTTCATCATCGCCGCAGGCCAATAGTCGTCGTATCTATTTCTATCAAGGTTCGCAGGTGATTGGATTAGGGATCCAGTTCGATAATGGCACTATCCGCTGGACTCATGCCGTCGGACGTGGACCGCTTGGGCCCTGCATGTTACTAGATATCGCAGGCACCGGACCCAGCTACTTCATCTTCACAGACCAACTGGGCACGCCCTTCGCGTGGCAGGACATGGAGACGGAGCTCACCTATTACACACCCACTAATCCGTGGGGAGAACTCCTGTCGACACCTACCTCGACTGCATCACCCTATGTGAATGGCAATGTGTCTTCAAGCATGCCACTGCCGCCGGTTTCAAGTTTTGATGTGCCTCCACTGGGTCTGGCAGGTCACATTTATGATGACCAAACCGGTCTGGTCTATATGCATCATCGATTCTACTCCCCAAGACTGGGCCACTTCCTAACTCCCGACTTCCGCCAACCCGATATCTACGACCCCTCAACCTTCACCGAACCCTACGCCTACGCTTCGGCTAACCCAATCATGTTCTGGGATCCGGATGGGTTGATTGGTGTCTTCTTCGATGGGACCTGGAACAATCAGAACGATGAGGATTTTGGTGAGCCAACAAACATCGCTAAACTGATTGATTACTATCAGGGTGAAAGTGCTTATGTCTCTGGAGTGGGTGGTGGTCTTATCGAAGAAGATTGGGTTCTGCCCGAAGATCTGAATAACATGGACTCGGACGAATTACGTGGTTACTTATTGAACCAGTATAATGTTCCCTTCCTTTCTAAATCGTTCGAGAGAATTGTCGGTGGGTATGGTGGGGTTGGCGGTAAATACCGCGAGTTTGTTGCTTATGTATGGCTAGTCCAAACATTCAACATACAGTACCAAGAGTATCTTGCGAATCCCAATAAAGCCGACCTTGAGATCGATCTTTTTGGTTTCAGTCGGGGG
>JAJCXM010000039.1 GCA_029263455.1 Holophagae bacterium | reverse complement strand
CCTACATAATCGTCAAGGCACTCGGGAAACAGAACCGTCTGCTCTCTGGAATCGCCCTGGATATAGTCCATATGGCAACCTTAGTAAATGGGATGTCAAAAGCTAGCACAATTTCGAATTAATATCAAGCATAAACCTATTATTTCAAGGAGTTTAAGTAACTATTAGATACTCAAGGAAAATGCAACAACGAGCCAATTTAAACCAGACTATTGGCTTCTGCTTTAGGACTTATGAGACAGCCTCTTCCAGCCAGAGGTTATAATCCGTTTATATTCAGGTAAATACAGTAAATAGGATAGTCGTTCTAACCGTTACCTCAAATTATTAGGACTTATGCGACATCCTCCTTCTATCCGGAGGTTCGAAGTCTTTTTTTATATGCTTAGCAATGATCCAATGGTACTAACATGCTGCTTCAAGCAAATTAGAGGACTTTCACGACTGGTTTATCCGTGCCGCAAGTTCGGCTGAGGCCCTTATCCTGCATATTAGAGAACTCATGGACTCAATTTCCGTATGCCCTTCATGCCTTCCAAGCGCCCTGGCGCCACAGGAACTAGCCCCGACCGCGAGGTCAGGCGTAACGGCGCAAAACAACCAGAGCCTTTGGGCGGACCATCAAGCATCCCGCTCCTGGTCCAGGTCGTTTCAAGCATCAAGAATGTGGCTGATCCCCTAACTTCGCATGTTACAAGATCAACGATTCATTGGTTAACACCTAAACCAAGCTAGGTTTAGTTTATCGATCGGGTGCTATGATGGAGGAAATTCATCACTTAATAGGCACTTGAACCGAATTGGTAAAGGGAGGCGAGCATGCGCGTCATGATTCGTGTAGCCATCGCTTTTTTGGCTAGCATTTCTGTATTCGGACAGTGTCTGACCGTGCCCATCCCTTTGTCAGAACGCCTCAATGCGGCTGACTACGTATTTGTTGGTCAACCGATTGCACAAAAAGCTTATTGGGACGAGAATAGGTCGAATATCTACACGCTCACGACTCTCGAAGTGACGGCTTACCTAAAGGGCGAAGGACCTGCTCAAGTGAGCGTTATCACCATGGGTGGCGTGGTGGGTGGCGACGCGCAGATCACCTATCCCAGTTTGAAGCTTAAGGGCTATAACGAGTATCTGCTGATGGTGAATGAGGCGCCCGCAGCCATCAAAGAGCCGACACTCATCGATCTGGACCTACCGCAGTGGCTGCCTTACGCGGATAGCCAAGGCGCCTTGACCAAGCAGGGCGAATTCTATTTCGATCTGTATGCCGAACCCAAAACCACAGAAGTCGACCTGTTTGAACGCATCGAATCGCTAACTGGTAGGCCCGCGCGCACACCTAACGGCGAGAACTTCAACCCTAGAGAAGGCGCAACGGGTGTTTTTGGTAAGGTCGCTTTTCCCATTACCAACATCACACCTAATCCCACCAATGGTGGGACCATTGTCCCTGCTGACTTTGTCACCATCACCGGCAGCGGGTTCGGCACTGAATCCAATGTATTTTATGCCAATGCCGACGATGGCGGAGCGACCCTGGTTGCCACAGGGGTAGGCTCTGACAATATTTCCTGGTCCGACACAGAGGTGGTCAACAAACCAGCCAGCGATGCTGGCACAGGCACGGTATCGGTCAATGGCCAAACCTCAAGTCTCACCATTGATTACGCGCATACCGACATTAATAGCGATTTTTCGGGTTTTTCCGAGGTCACGCGGCAACGTTATTACTTGGTCGATGTGGATGGGGCCGGTGGCCTGACCATGACCTACAACACCAGTTTCAACGCCAACACCGACGCTGTCGCCGCCTATGAGCGTGCGTTATCAACCTGGCGCTGCGCCACCTTTGTGAACTTTTCGGTAGACAAGATGTCGACCACGGCTATTGCTACGGCTGCCAATGACAGTGTGAATGTGGTGACCTTCGATGGGTCGCTGCCGTCTGGTGTGTTAGGTCGAGCAACCTCGCGTTTTTCGGGTTCGGGCAATGGGTCCTGTAACATGGCAAACACGGTTTGGTATTTGCGTGAATTGGATGTGCAATTCGATCCCGATCCTATATCAGGGGGCCAAACTTGGAATTATGGGCCCGATGCCACGACGCTTGCTGAATACGACTTTGAAAGTGTCGCCGTGCACGAACTGGGTCATGGGCACGGGCTCGGGCACCGTATCCAGTCCGGCACCATGATGCATTACGCCATTAGCAACGGATCCGACATCCGTTCTCCCAATGCGGCCGAAATTGCCGGTGGCGATGCCAAAGTCGCATACAGCACGCTCGCCTTATGCTTGACGCCAGGCGGTGTAAATGGACCGATGGTGGCGCTGACGGCCGGCACTTGTTCGCTAACCGAATCGGCTGATTTAGTGGTTACAAAAATGACTAGCAACGCCACGCCAGACGAGGGCGATACGCTTACCTACACGGTGACAATCACCAATGATGGTCCCGATGATGCAACCGGGATCAGTCTTACCGACGTGCTCCCCAACGGTGTGACACGAACAGCTACGGCGGCTAACGCCAGTCAAGGTAGCTTCAACGAAGGCAGCGGCCTGTGGACGGTGGGTTCGCTGACCGATAGTTCTGCAGCCACGCTGGGCCTGGAAGTCACAGTGGATGCGGGCGCTTCTTCGTTAGCTCAACCCATTACCAATACGACCTCTGGATTGTCGGCAGATCAACCCGACCCCAACAGCGCCAACAATAATGGCAGTGTTGGTATTACGGTTAGTGATGACACCGATCTCGCCGTCAGCAAAATGGTCGATGACGGAACGCCAGACGAAGGCCAAACCGTCACCTATACGGTAACGGTCACTAACAGCGGGCCTGCTCGTGCGACCACTGTAGCTTTGACAGATGCGCTTCCGACCGGCGTGACCCGAACTGCCACGGCGCCGAACCCAAGCCAGGGAAGCTTTAATGACGGCTCTGGACTGTGGACGGTGGGAACGATTGACTCGGGCAATAACGCGACACTGGGCTTGGAAGTGACCGTTGATGCTGGAGCCTCGTCACTTTCTCAACCTATCACCAATACCACTTCAGGCTTGTCGCTAGACCAAACCGATACCAATAACGCGAACGATAATGACAGTGCGGACATCACCGTGAGTGACGATACTGATCTTGCCGTGACCAAAATGGTCAGCGATGCGACGCCCGATGAAGGTCAGACCATTACTTATACGGTGACAGTAACCAATAACGGACCAGCTAGAGCGACCAGCGTAGCATTGACCGATATGCTGCCATCAGGTGTCACGCGAACAGCCACAGCGCCCAACCCTAGTCAAGGTAGCTTCGTCGACGGCACAGGTCTGTGGACGGTGGGTACGATTGATGCCAGCAGCAATGCGACATTGGGATTGGAAGTGACGGTTGATGCCGGTGCCTCGTCATTAGCGCAACCGATTACCAACACGACATCGGGCCTGACTTTGGATCAGACCGATACCAACGGCTTAAACGACAACGGCGGTGTGGACATCAATGTCACTGACGACACCGATCTTGTCGTCAGTAAAATGGTCAGCGACGCAACGCCCGATGAGTCCCAAACCATTACCTACACGGTAACGGTGACCAATAACGGACCCGCACGGGCGACCACAGTTGCTTTGACCGATGTTCTGCCTGCAGGCGTCACTCGCACAGCGACGCCCCCCAATCCCAGCCAGGGTAGCTTCGTTGACGGCACGGGATTATGGACAGTAGGCACGGTTGATTCGGGTAATAATGCGACACTGGGCTTGGAAGTGATCGTGGATGCCGGTGCCTCATCGTTAGCGCAACCGATTACCAACACCACCTCGGGACTGGTCTTGGATCAGACCGACACCA
This sequence comes from Holophagae bacterium, assembly GCA_029263455.1. GTDB lineage: Bacteria > Acidobacteriota > Holophagae > Acanthopleuribacterales > Acanthopleuribacteraceae > JAGQSC01. The sequence goes on along the minus strand of JAJCXM010000039.1, from coordinate 21,269 downwards.
ATGGCGCAAACAACAATGGCAGCGTCGGCATAACCGTGAATGACAACACGGACCTAGTGGTAAGCAAAATGGTCAGTGACGATACGCCAGATGAAGGCCAGACCATTACCTACACGGTGACGATCACCAATAACGGACCTGCACGAGCAACGACCGTTGCCCTAACAGATGTCCTGCCTTCGGGCGTAACCCGTACGGCTACAGCCCCGAACCCAAGTCAGGGTAGTTTTGTTGACGGCTCAGGTTTATGGACGGTGGGCACCATCGATTCAGGCAGCAATGCGACCTTAGGATTGGAAGTGACGGTGGATGTCGGTGCAGCCGCGTTGGCGCAACCGATAACAAACACCACATCGGGACTGTCGCTGGACCAGACGGACACTGACAATGGCAACAATAACGGCAGTGTGGGGATAACGGTCAACGACGACACCGATCTCGCCGTGACCATGATGGTCGATGATAGTACGCCTGACGAAGGCCAAACCATCACTTACACCATCACAGTCTCCAATAGCGGACCCGCTCAAGCATCAAACGTGTCCCTATCAGATGTGCTACCGACAGGCGTGACCCGCACAGCCACGGCACCCAGCCCAAGCCAGGGAAGCTTTAATGACGGCACGGGACTGTGGACGGTGGGAACGATTGATTCGGGCAATAACGCCACCTTAGGATTAGAGGTCACGGTAGATGCCGGGGCCTCGTCGCTGGCGCAGCCGATCACCAACATAACTTCAGGCTTGTCGCTAGACCAAACCGATACCAATGGCGCAAACGACAATGGCAGTGCGGATATCACGGTGAGCGACGATACCGATTTGGCTGTTGGCAAGATGGTCGACGACGGCACACCCAACGAGGGTCAGACCATTACCTATACAGTGACGGTTACCAATGGCGGACCTGCTCAAGCCAGCACCGTGGCCTTAACAGATGTCCTGCCTACCGGCGTCACACGCACGGCGACAGTGCCGAATCCAAGTCAGGGCAGTTTCAACGACGGCACAGGTCTTTGGACAGTTGGCACGATTGATTCGGGCAATAACGCCACCTTGGGGCTGGAGGTTACTGTAGATGCGGGAGCCTCGTCGCTGTCGCAGCCCATCACCAACTCAACTTCGGGCTTGACGTTGGATCAAAACGACTCCAACGGTGCAAACGATAATGGCAGCGCAGACATCAATGTGAGTGACGATACCGATCTTGCCGTCAGCAAACAGGTGGATGATGACACGCCTACCGAAGGCCAAACCATTACTTATACGGTGACGGTGACCAATAACGGACCGGCACGAGCCACCACGGTCGCGTTGACCGATGTTTTGCCCGCGGGCGTCACGCGCACGGCCATGCCCGCCAACCCAAGCCAGGGCAGTTTCACTGACGGATCAGGTTTGTGGACGGTGGGCACCATCGATTCAGGCAATAACGCGACCTTAGGCTTAGAAGTGACGGTTGACGCTGGCGCCTCGTCGTTATCTCAACCCATCACCAACACCACTTCGGGTTTGTCGCTAGACCAGACCGACACCGACGGTGGCAACGACAACGGATCTGTCGACATCAATGTCAGCGATGACACCGACATTGAGGTGACCAAGGAATCCAACAATTCAACCCCATGTGAGACGGATTCGCTTGTTTACACGCTTACAGTCACCAATAATGGTCCGGCCCGCGCCACTAGTTTGAGCTTGACCGACACCATGCCAGCTGGCGTTACTCGAACCGCCACGCCACCAAATGCGAGTCAAGGCTCGTACAGCGACGGATCAGGGCTTTGGACGATTGGCACTGTTGAAGCAAGTGGGATGGTCACCCTTGAACTCGAAGTCACGGTTGATGGCGGCACGGCTGGACAGTCGATCGTCAATCTGACCAGTGGATTGAGCCTAGACCAGACAGATGGAAACCCAGCCAATGATCAAGGAAGTGCCACCATCAATGTTCAGGTGCCTCCATCAATCGATACGCAACCTCTAAATGTAAATGCTTGTGAGGGTCAAATGATAGCTTTCACCGTCGTTGCTAGCGGCGACGGATTGGCCTACCAGTGGTTTAAGGATGCAGGCATCCTGGCTACGGAAACCAATGCCAGCTTGAGTTTTGTGGTTGCCGCGGGCGACGACGGTGACTATACCTGCGAGGTCAGCAACGCCTGCAATACGGTGCTAAGCGCGGCAGCCACACTCACCATTGACGCTGGCACCTTGGGAGTGACCATCGAAGCCGATAACGCTCGTGGACTCAACGATGTCAGTCTATTGGCCTCAGTCACATGCGCGGATCCACCATTCGATTTAGAATGGACTAACCTAACCACATTAGCGACATCGCTAGATAATCCCTGGCTAATTGCTGGCCTGGCTCAAACCACCGTCTTCGAGGTGACCGTTGTCGAAGGGATGGACAGTGTGACGGCTCAGGCCATCGTACTTGTGTCACAGGATCCAGCCTTCTTTGATCTCAACATGGATAACTGTAATGACGTGGCCGATATTGAGTTCCTGTTGCCTTCTTGGCGTATGGCCTTTGCAGGCGACGCCAACGGTGATCAGTTCATCGATGTCCGCGACTTCCTATACATCAATTTGACAGGAGCCTGTCTCGATTGATGAAGTTAATTACCTTGATTACAGCGATGCTCATAGGTTGTGGTAGTCGGCAATCCGGCCCCCCTGTTTCAACCAACCAGGTTTACCTGTATTCGGCTTATGAACTATGTGGCGATCCCAGCGATTGTCCTCTTAAAGAAGAGGATTTTCGGTTTGCGGGCACTGTCAACTCAGATAAGGGAAAAATTTGGTATTGGTCTTTTGCATCTCCATCGGCAAACGAGACTTTATGGGCTTGGTGTGAACCCTATGAAAACGGCTATGCGATTGGTGGATTTTTGGATGAAGAGCCGAAATTTGGTTCATACGTAACGATTGAAGATGACCAGATGACACCGCTAGCAAAAGCGGTTTATGAAAAAGATATGAAGGCTGTGACGGATCTACTTAAACAAGGCCATGACCCGAATGCAAGCAAGTATGCAGCTTTACTCTGGTGCATCCTGAATGACGATGAGGAAATGACAACGCTGCTTTTGAGTCACGGCGCGGATGTAAACGCGCGGGTCTTTAAGGAAACGCAGTCGACTCCACTCATGTTGGCGGCGCAACATAACAGCGCGAAACTTGTACAACTCCTGCTCGAGTGTGGCGCTGACCAGACACTAATGGATTCCTATGGCTGGACGGCAAGGCAAAAGGCTGAACACTTAGGTCATGTGGACCTCTATGAATTCCTGGAAAACACCGAACCAGAGTCGCAGGAGCGACTCCTTACGATCGCGGCTCAAAAGAATGATACGCACACGATTTCAGCTCTCTTAGATGAAGGTGTTGCTGTCCATGGTGCATTCATTGGTGGGCTTGATGCGTTGATGTGGTCGGCCAGCAAAGCAAACATGGAGGCGTTGAACTTGCTGATAGATCATGGTGCCGATATTTATCGTGTGAATGATCAGGGGCTTAGCGCATTTGAATGGGCTAACTTGGAGGGGCAACTAGATGTGTTGAGGTTATTAAAAGAACTGGATAAAGGCAAACGGAATCTCTATCAACATATTGATACCGAGACGACGTTCAGGGACAAGCTGAAGTCCTACCCGAACAGGCAATAGTCCGCCACGCATCAGGGCCACAAGCGTTGGCTAGTTTATGGCTCTGCTTGCGACGGCATATTGATCCAACCCTGGATAGGTCATGAGCTAGGTGAAACTAGAAAACAGCAACCGAATTTGGGCTGTGACTCAAAGGCCGCATGCAGCAAGGGTCGCGTATCGCGCTGAAGTCTGAAACCCACTGGCACAGGAGTTTATCGGGTGGTATTCAATTGCCGAGAGGGTCACCTGGCAAGCAGGAATATAACCCAAAGCCTGAATAAAGCCTTCTTTGACACCATCGAGAATAGAGGAGTCCGCGTTGCTTCCTTTGGGCCAATTTGCTTTAGAGACGAAATCAAAAGCATCCGCGTTTCGAAACAATAAAATGACGCCTCCGTCATTCCATTTCGGGCCTGAATTCGTACGTATGTTCATTGTTACGTCAACAAATATAGGAGCTTGAGGCATTTCGGACTCCTTGAGGCAAACCCGTTAGATAATTAGGTGCAAGTTACTTGATAATTGATCGGCAGCGAACTCATAAGACACTATGTCCGCCTATCCGGTCAAGCGGGTCAGACACGAAGCTGAAGTCACAAACGGCATTTTCGCCCTTGACCGAGCTTTTAGACGAACCCGACCCGCCGGTTCAGGTGCTTATCGTCGCTCATACCCTGGATCAACATGGGCAGCTTGTGCGATCGATGTCCGATTACGAGAAGGCTATCCATGGCAGTGATTAGCGACGTGAATAACCAAATAACGGCGTGAAAAATTCTCTACTCCTTCCCGTCGGATATAGATCCTACTCTCTGTATGCCAGTCATTTTCTGAATTACTTCCTTAATAAGATGTATGTCGTCGCGACTAAACTGTCGAAAATCAATCAGAATTTTGTCCTTAGAACGACTCTTAATGGCTAGATATTTTTTATAACCCAATTCCGTATGAATGACATCGTTCCACGGAATGGTGATGGTTGAATCAAATTCAGTATAGGAAATACTGTCATCGTTGATTTCGAGTTGGTATGACAGAAGAGACGGAACAGCAGCCGCTACGATTAATTTCAAGAATACGAGGATTGAGGATATTGCTAGAATAGCTCGAATTATTTCACCTGATGAAAAATCGCCAACACCAAAAAACTCATGCAGAACGACACTTATCGTTGCTAGGGGAACGAGGCCAAAGGCGGTGTATTGAAAAGTTCTAAGAAGCGCGTACTTCAATACGCAACTTCGAGAGGGAACATAAAGCAGTGTCATTGTTGAACCGCCGGGTGCTAAATTCCACACGTCCAATGTTATCAGAAGTCACGCATCGCTCATGTATTCACTTCCGAACGACGATATCCCTATTAGTACCAAAGAGAACCGATCTTTTTCGATGGCACCGATCGTTTGGGGTGGAAGAATGCGTCCGTATCTTCTATTCATCCTCGTTGCCGGGAATTTAGCTACAGCCCAACAAGCACGATTACCACTTGAAGTCATCCAGGTGGAACGTGGCCTGTCTGAGGGCTCCGTTTGGGCTATTGAGGAAGACGACTCAGGCTTTCTGTGGCTCGGTACATCAAATGGACTCAATCGGTTTGATGGGTATTCGTTTACGGTTCATCGCGCAACCGCCGATCCCACCTTCATCGCTGGCAACGAAGTGCGGGCCCTTTTGTTCCAATCACCCCACACGCTGTGGGTGGGTACGTCGGAAGGGTTGACTCGTTTTAACGTGGAAACTGGGGTGGGTTTTACCTATCGAAATGAAAGCCCCAACAGTGTACCAGGCAGTTACATCATGTGTTTGGCGGCGTCAGAACGTTACCTATGGGTGGGTACGCGAACGGGGTTAGGGCGGTTAGATAAAGTGTCGGGTGACTGGCTTGTTTACAGGCATAGCGCTGACGATGAAAGAACGCTGGTAGACGATCAGATTAGGGCAATAGCGTTTCAAGGCAAGCGTTTTCTGTGGGTAGGTAGTGCCCAAGGAATCCATCGCATTAGTTTGGAAGATGGCACTCTCTCCCGTATTGCTGTTGAGGACGAAGCGGGCTTTGGCAAGAATCGAGGTGAAATAAGAAGTGTGGTGACACGTAACGAAATAGTGCTTATTGGTCATTCGGCGGGTCTTTACCAATTAGACCCGACTCGTGACGTTTTTGGGCGCATTGCCATCGCTCCCGAGGACCGAGTCGAAGACCCGTTTTGGGTTAACGACTTGGTATTTGATAAAGAAGGGGCCTTGTGGGTGGCCACGCGCAGGCACGGTGTACAAAAGGTTGATCTTAATCAGGGCCGAATTCTTGAGATTCGCGATCTTGCAAACGATCGGGGTCTGCAATCTGACAATGCGCTGACGGTGCGGCTGGGTCGCTCCAATCTGCTATGGATTGGCATGTACAAAACGGGCCTTGCTAAGCTCGACTTGAAGCCCAGAAAATTTATTTCCTACGATCCAGGACCCTTTCCAGGACACGCAGTGGAGGCCGTTGCCGCCATCCTAGAGGATTCAAGTGGAACACTGTGGTTGGGTACTCATGAAGGTCTCATCCAACATGATTCTAACGAAACAACGCTTCATCACAAACGGTCCGATGGACCCTATGAATTGAGCGGTAACGGTATCTTGTCGCTTCACGAAGACAAGCGAGGTCGAATCTGGGTAGGCACTTATGCCGACGGTCTGAATATTCTCGACCTCATTCAGCAAAAAAACACGGTCTTTCGTCACATTGATGGCGATCCCAAGAGCCTGCCTCATGATGTTGTTCGACAGATTGTAGCTGACAGCAATGGTAACCATTATCTGGGCACGCGAGCAGGTTTGTTCCGCTTCGAACCGGAAGAAGGGACCCTGGCTGAAGTACCTCTATTTGGTGCCGAAACGACATCGGAACGCAGGATCCAGGCCATCATGTTCGATTCAAACGACGTTATTTGGGCGGGCACCAGTGGGGGGCTTTATCGCTACTCACGATTCGACGATATTGTGACGCGGTTCACCCACGATTCAAATGACAATCGGTCTCTGTCTAACAACACGGTTACGGCTCTGTTAGAGAGCGAACTGGGTGGAGTTTGGGTAGGTACCAGTATGGGGCTTAACTATCTATCTCCGAAATCAGGTGATTTTGACCGTTATGGTGAAGGCCAAGGAATGATCGACACGTTCATCAGTGGGTTGGCTTCTGGATTTGATGGTGATATCTGGATCAGTACGAATCGCGGACTAACGAGGAGGCAGCGAAGTGGCGAGCTCAGCCATTACGATCACCGCGATGGGCTACAAGGCAACGAGTTCATGCAGGGTTCCATCACTAAAACCAGAGATGGATCGATTTTCGTAGGGGGGATTTCGGGTTACTCCAAATTCCAGCCAGCGCATCTGGCCACCAACCCATTTAAGCCTGAAGTTCGTGTCACGCGTTTTCGGATCCTCGATGACATCATCCCTCTTACCCAAGTTCTGGATGATCGCGGTGTGCTCAATCTCAGTCATCGAGAACGGTATTTTTCGTTTGAACTAAGCGCACTGGAATACACATCGCCAAGCAAAAACCGATACTCCTATCAGTTGCAGGGCTCAGAAAACGCGCAATGGCATGATCTCGGATCCCATCGACAGGTAGGTTTCACGAACTTGCCCGGCGGCGATTACACATTACGTGTGAGAGCTAGTAACAATGATGGGGTTTGGAGCGACCAGGCCCTGGAAATCCCCATCCACATTACGCCGCCAATATGGCAACGGTCGTGGGCCATTGCTTTGGCGTCTCTTATCTTGATTGGAGCTTTGCTTTTTGTGCATAAGTGGCGGTTGCGCGAGGATCGGCGAAGGAGGAAAGAACTGATTTCAGTGGTAGCAGAACGTACCGAGTCTTTAGTAGAAACGCGACAGGCTCTGATTGAACAGGCTCAAAAAGCTGGAGCTGGTGAAATGGTCACGGGTCTGCTTCACAACTTAGGCAACATCATGACGAGTGTCATCATTTCAGTTGAGGAGATGATACGAATCATCAAGGTCTCCAAAGTCAGCGTACTGATCAAAACATGTAATCTTGTGAAGGAACACCAACGCACGCTCTTTGCCTACCTTAAAGACGATCCCAAAGGGAAACTTGTACCGCAGTTTATTAATGAAACAAGTCACATCATATCTAGTGAATATTCGCGCCTTAGATCGGAGAACTTCGAGATCGGCCGCAGAGTGTCTCTGATGGTCCGGGCAATTCAGACGGAGCAAGACTACGCGGAAGAATATGAAGAGAGACAAGTGGTTGACGTGACGAAGTTAATTGATGACTCACTTCAAATGTTCGTGTTTAGCTTCGCAAAACGCGATCTCCAAGTCGTGCGAGATATTCAGTTGATTCCCATGTGTAGGCTCAATCCGTACAAGATGATCCATATCTTTTCCAACCTTATCAAGAATGCTGCTGATGCCATTCATGCACAACACGTTGAAAAGGGTGGCGTAATCCGTATCAGTGCTTGCTCTGAGGACGGGGCTTTCGTAAAGGTGGAAATCAGCGACAATGGTTGTGGTATTGATTCTGAGAAAATATCGAGACTATTTGACTATGGGTTTACCACCAAATCGTTTGGTCATGGATTTGGTTTGTATTCATGTGCCACGTCTCTAAAAGAGATAGGTGGCTTCATAGACGTTGTTAGTGAAGGACAAGGCATGGGTGCCACATTTACCATACGCATTCCGGTCGACGGCAGCAAAGTTATGAGCCATGCGCCTTAGTTGCTTGCTGGTGCTGTGTTCCATCGTCCAAGCGCAAGTGCCGCTTTGTACCTTTGGAAATATCGACAGCGATGATGGACTCTCACAAAACTCTGTGTGGGCGGTGGTTCAGGATTCGATGGACGTGATATGGGTCGCCACTGGCAGTGGTCTAAACCGTCTCGATGGAACCAATATCAAAATATACAAGCACCGTTTCGATGACGATAACTCGCTGTCAGACAATCAAATACGTCACCTAATGGCGGATAGTAACGGCATGATTTGGGCCAGCACCGCAAACGGATTGAACCAGCTCGATCCTTCAAACGACACCATTACACGTTTTAATCACCAAAGCGATGATGAACATTCTCTGAGTTTCTCGTATATCTATTGCACCATCGAGAGTGAAGACGGACAGATATGGGTGGGAACACGTGAAGGCCTGAATTTGCTTGATCCGGTCAGTGGGCGCGCTGTTCGACTAATGCATGATGTTAGTGACCCAAGCAGTATTTCCCATAATACAATTCGCAGTCTTGCGATGGATTCAGCCGGAAACTTGTGGGTGGGAACATTTGCGGGACTAAACTGCTTGCGACGTGGTCAGGCGGGATTTGAGCGCTATCAATGGGACCCGAATGATGTGCGGTCATTGAGCAACGACCAAGTGAGAGCGGTGCACGTTGATGGGCAAGACCGGGTTTGGGCTGGGACGTCGTCTGGCCTTAACCGTCTTGACCCAAATGGGTTTGTGCGATTCAAAGCCGACCAAAATAACTTAAGCGATGATTGGATTAATGCCATAACAAGCACGAATCGCTATTTGTGGTTGGCCACATTTCGCGGCGGCCTGGTACGAATGGACCTGAATAGCGGCAAATTTACAAGCTATGTTGTCAATTCCCACAATACGAGTGTTTCCGAAAACGATATGGTGTCGGTGTTTGTGGACAGATCGCAACTCCTTTGGGCCGGCACATTTACTCATGGTGTCGATACCCTGGACACGAATCCACCCAAGTTTCTCCTGTACGGTACGCCTGATTTGGATAGGTTGCGCGGTGCGCGAGCGGTGCATGAAGACAGCCAACGTAATTTATATGTTGGCTGCCAGTCGGGATTGCACATCTTCCTTTCTGACAACGAGTATGATTTCCTTTCACGTACATCGACACCTTCGCTCAGCGAAGAACAAGTGCTGAGCGTTGCAACGTCAGCCTCAGGGGAAATCTGGGTGGGCACTTATAGCGGCGGGCTGAACTTGATTAGCCCGGGGCTAGACAAGGTAGATGTGCTTAGGCATGACGCCACCAAGCCGTCGATCTCCAGTGACTTTGTTTACGCGGTTTTGGAGGCGCCTGACGGAGCCGTGTTGTTAGGCACCCGAGCCGGCATCGATCGTGTCAATAGCTTGACTCGTCAGGTGGAACACATTCCCTTTCCTGATCAAGATGAACTCAATGATGTGGACCGTCTCGTGCACTGCCTCTTTTTTGACAGCGAGCAACGACTTTGGGCTGGCACGGAAAAAGGGGCTTGTTTGATGACGGGCTCATTTAAACGTTATGACATCGAACTCTCTTCCTTAAAGACAATGTGTTTCGCGGAAGATCAACGTTCTCGACTGTGGATTGGCACGGGCCATGGACTGAACTGTGTCGAACCTGATGGCGCTATATGGTCAATTGGTGTTCAGGATGGTCTGGATAACGACACCATATACAGCATTCTACCCGCCACCTCAGATGTGCTGTGGTTGAGTACCAATGGCGGGTTGGTTCGCCTTACGGTCTCAGAAAGATCGTTCGATATTGAGCTGTTTGACGTGAGTTCAGGCATACAAGGCAATGATTTTTTTGATAACACCGGGCTCATTAGGCAGTCGGGTGAGTTTCTTTTTGGGGGTGTTAATGGATTGAACGGATTCGACCCCTCAAATATTGAGCGCAGCACCTGGCCACCCAATATTGTGCTGACCGGGTTCTCGGTTTTTGGGGAGTCGAAATTGCGTGGGACCGCCGCGAAAGGCGTTTTTGTGCTCGACCACAAATCCAATCAAATGACGATTGAATTCGCCGCACTTGACTACCGCCAACCCAGTGGTATCCAGTACCTGACGATGCTGGAGGGATTTGATTCACATTGGCGAAGTCCAACGGGGCCTTATGCCAGCTATAGCAATCTTCCCTATCGCGATTATGTGTTTCGTGTTCGAGCTACCAATAGTGACGGCGTTTGGTCCGATCATGAACTGGCTGTTTCCGTGACCATTCAGCCCCCTTATTATCAGGCAGGTTGGTTCAGGGCATTACTGGTAGGCTTAGTTTTGTTGAGCTTACCTTTGATCCACCGCTTGCGTGTTCGCAACGTGCGACGCCAGAACACCATGATGATGCAATTGGTTGGAGAACGGACCGCGGAGTTAGACCTAGTGCATCAGAAGTTGGTTGATGCGGCCCATCGTGCGGGTATTCTTCAAATCGCCAACGGGGTCCTCAATCAAGTCACCTGTTTTCTGGCGGACTTCAAGCGTCAGGTCGAAAACATTCAAGGGAGCCTTCATGAAGAAGCACTCGCAAATCTGCATCAATGGTTGAATCGTTTTCATGATTGGCTAAGTGATCCGCAAAAAGATCCATCTTCAGACTTAATTGAAGATCTTGATAGAGTTTCCAGTTCGATCGCCTTACAACAAGAACAATCAGTGCTGTTACTTAAAGAACTATTTGATGGCCTGCGAAAAATGCAAGAGACCATCCGCATACAACATCACTATGGCTTTATTCCCATACACCTTGAAGCGATCGAATTGAGATCGGTCCTAAAAGAGACTTTGGACCTTATGGCAGCCGAACTCGCGAGTCAGCAGGTTGAAGTTATGTTGAACTGCCCGGAGATATCGGAATGCGCGATGTCCAAAATCAAGTTAAACCAACTGATAACAGAACTCATTAAGAACAGTGTCGAAGCCATGTCCGAAGCTGACGAACGCAAAATTACCATTACTGCCCGAGAATCGGGCGCTAGCCACATCGAGATTGACATCACGGATACCGGGCCAGGAATTTCCCGCCAGCATTCGGACGATGTTTTCCGCTATGGTTTCACAACAAAGCCAGGTCATGTGGGTTACGGTCTTCATCACGTCGCGAATATCGTCACAGAATTGGGTGGACAAATCAAACATGATTACACGACCAAATCGGGCTGCCGATTTCTTCTGACCCTACCTAAGAAAGCTGGCATATAGGTGCCACTGGGTTGTGGCGAAGATTATTCCAAGGTGCTCAACAGAGGTCCGGTTCCCATTGCACCTTGTCGTTTTTTTCTGCCGCCCGATGGGGCTCTCTGCGGGTCCTGGACGTATGACCCCGGCCTTACGACCGGGGCTATATCCTGCCGCGTCGGTGAGGCTAAAAACCACAGCACGATGGTGATCGAAGCCAACTCAAGCGTCAGGCATCAAGCTCCGATATGGAGTGCGCGCAGCTTGCTGCCGCTGCAGCTTGCTGCCGCTTTTGATCGCTACCTCAATGACAATGAAGAGCCCACATCGATGAGCTTGCTCATCGAGCGAAACACTTCAAAATCACAACGACCTTTCCTCATTAAACCCGCCTGCAGACCGAGTTTCACGCGACATGTCCCTAAGAAAGCTGTTTTTAGCCGTACTTCAGGCACATACGGATTCGGTAACATCGAACTTCAAACGCGTTCTTGAACACGTCCCTTCGAATGCGACGGAAATTGAAATCGTCATCTCACCTTACCAGGATGGGGATGGCGGGTTTCTTGTGTTCGTTGCGCTTGGTGGGCCGGATCTCTATGTGCTGAACGAGAGGATCAGAGAGTTCATGGATATTTTTTTGCCGTACGGAACTCACCTCAAGGGTTTCAACCGGCGGTTCCAATGATCGATGGCCTCCACACTGAATTTGACGTTAACGATTCGCTTGTGGATACGGTTGCAGCTTGGCTGAGTGATCTTTGGTCTAACGTGTTGAATGGGGCGACAGGTCTCCCGGTGACGATCGTAAGCGAAGAGGGGATGTACGGAACCCTTACCCCCATTAGATTACGTGGATAGATCAAAAACAAAGAGTATCCGTCGTTTGATCGCATCGACACTCAAGAGATCTATGAACAGATCAACCAAGGATTGTTCTGGAAATGCACGACTTTTGTAGACCGCAACCTGGCTGAATTTGCTAAATAGTTATGTTACGACGCAGGTCAAATTATTGTGACTCCCTACGCTGATCGAATGATTTCTCTAACTTCCATCAGAATAGTGCCCAACATGTTTTTCCCGCGCCCATCGCCTCCGTCTCCCCAGTAGCGGTCGTTTTGAGTGTGTTCAATCAGTTTTGCGTCACCTGTAGACAGCAATAAACTTGCAAGCTCTTCATGCTGGGTAAACTTTGCCAGTATCGCCTCTCTCATAATCCTGTCCTTGATGCCCTCCCAATCCGGCCTCAGTTTCCGTTTTCGATCACGTCCCATTCGGGCAGCTTGCATGGGATTATTGGCGCCTCGAACTGCCTCCCGATCTGCGTCACTTTTGAATTTCATGGCTTGAAAATAGTGCTCCGTGGTTTGCCAAGTCTTACCCTTAATCTTGATAACGAAGCGCGCGAAATTTGAGAATTCACCGTAATCATCGTCAACGCGGTAGAATTTTATCGCCTCACTCATATCTCGAAATTTCTCGAGAATATATTGCCGGGTATTTAAGATCATAGCAAGACTGGCGTTGGAAAGCAGTCGATCCGTAACTAGCGTGCACACGTGAATATTCATGCAGAGTAGTAACCAACACGGGCATATCAGTCTGAAAGAATCGGCTATCGCCGTATTCGGGAGCCTCAGCTACTGAGGTTCGAATTCGACGAAGTGATGATGAAACAGATATGAACCCGTCTGCGTGTAGAGGCAGGTTTGAAAGAGAGGAATACGAGCTTAATCATGAACGACCCGTGAATGCGGCTTGGTTTGAAGATTGGATTTGCAATACCAGATTGGTAGTCGCAAAACGTCCCAACCGGCTCATTCGCCCTACAATGCCTATGTTTAAAATCTCATGTGTTGATCAATTGTTGTGCCAGCATCAGCGCATCCACTGGCCAGAAGCATTCAGGACGTGGTCGACGTACTTGCGGATGCCCGAAAGCGGGACGACAGTTCTGTAAGCATTCGAGCCACTGGGCTGGGATGGACTCCCTGCCAGCTACGGCTCCCATTAACGCTCCACAAATAGCCGCGTTGGTATCCGTGTCGCCCCCGCACATCACGGTATCAATCACGCCATGCTCCATATTCCTGGCGTGTAGCAACTGGTATAGCGCATTCTGAAAGGCAGTCAGCACCCAACCTTGCTGGCGCATGTAATCCATCGGCGGTTCATAGGCAGCACGGTTGATTCTTTCCAGCAACTCGACTTCTACAAACATGTCAGCGGCCCAATGTCTGACGTTCTTGTATAGTTCTTTACTGTCGCAACCGCTGCCAATGGCGAAAGCAATAGCCATGGCAAAAAGTGCGTTGGCCTGCTGACAGACTAGATTGGGATGGGTTAGGGCCGCATCCTGCATGGCCCATTCTGCTACCTGGCTCTGTTCAAAACGGGTTCCGAAGATACCCAACGGGCTAATGCGCATCATGGCCCCATTGGCCTGACTGTCAGGGTTTGGTTTGCCCCGCAATCCAGCGGAAATGGTCATTCCACAATCGAAGGGATCGGAATCAAGCCAAAATTGGTATTCATGCCGAGCGGCTTCCGCTTCGTAGCATCCATTTTTCACCAACATCCGAGCGAGCAGCAGAGCCATCTCTGAATCGTCGGTCGGCTGGCCGGCGAGCGTATCCCACGTGCCGCCGTCCGCCAACGAATGTACGCCTTCGGGATACGCGAGCCTAATCGCTCCTGGGGATTTAAACTCAACCAGACTACCCAAGGCGTCTCCTGCAAGCTGGCCAAGCAAGCAGCCTTGGGCTCTGGAAACAAGGTCAACCATCCGCCGATCTTACCTCATCGAAGCAAATTGCCGCTTAATTTGGAGAATCATGACGATTATACCAATTTGTGAAACCCAACTAGCTCTGAGGAGATTTGTCCACGGCACTTGGTGTTAAGCGTCAAATCAATAACCGACAGCTCAATATTAAAATCTACGCAGTCACTGCCACGGCGTGTTCCCAACAAAAACTCTGCGATAGTCACTTATGGTTTTGGTGTCAAGCAGTTGGCGTTTAAAGATGCTTTCGTTTCTAGTGAGAAATATAAACCCGCAATAATCCATCCAAGTGGTCAGCACATAAGCGCTCTGGTTAACCAGCACCCAGAATGCCTCAAGAGAATCAAGTTCGCGAACGTGGCTCCAATCGATGTCACGATTAAGCGCCGCGATCAGAGACTCGTCTGCGCCAAATAGGCTAGGCACAAACGCCATCAAAGGAGCTGGCTTGTAAGCTCTCCATATGAATGGTTGTTTCGAAATGACGCAACCGTGGTGGTGGAAATGATCCCAAAACTCATCTTCTTCCCAATTCGTATAGGGTTCAGTTAAGTTAGTCCAAGCACGATCGAATTTGATAGCCGTATTGAATGTTAATTGCTTAGTAACATCGCTAAGTAATTCAACCCATGACTTTGTTTGACCATGATTTCCCTGAACGCAGTAGTGAATATTGAAACAACCATCGTAATCCGTTTTGTCGAGATTCATCGCGATTCAACTTTATCCATAGATTATTGACGATCAAGCAATCGGTGCCCATGGGAGCTCATCTTTGTCGTGCATGATGCTGTGTTAATTGCCTGCCACCTCGACTACGCCAATACCCACAAAATAGCCTGTATCTAACAAATCATCAATGAAGCGATCATTTTCCGGTGGCTGGGTCGTTCATAATTGGCGTATCAATTTTCACCATCAGCCGAATCGGGTGTTCCCACTGTCAGGAGATGTTTTGGCGTCGCAGCAATCGAAAAGGTTGAAATTGTCTTTAGGAATTCGGTGTCTTGCCGAATTGACGGGATTGGGCCAAGATAGGACTACCAGGGAACGAGGAGGGACGACGTGCGTTACCTGTGGCTTGCGATTGTGTGGTGTCCACTTTGGGCTCAAGACATTACCATTCCGGATGCCAATTTCAAGGCGTTCTTAGTAGCTCAATATGACTCGGGTGGCGATGGCGAGATCAGTATTGCTGAGGCCGAAGCGGTCACGGGCGTCATGGATTGCAGTCTGCTCAACGTGGCCGACTTGACGGGCATTGAGTACTTCATCAACATCAGCGTCCTGGATTGTCAACAGAACAACGTGACAAGCATCCCTGACATTTCGAATCTCACCCAGCTTGAAATCTTGGTGGCCGACTTAAACCTACTAACCAGCTTACCCGACCTGTCAGCTCTCAGTCAGCTCTTGGTACTTAGCTTGGACCGAAATAATCTGACCAGTCTTCCTGACCTTTCTGCACTGGTGAACTTGGAAGTGCTGGAAATGGACAATAATTTGTTCACCATCATGCCCGACTTGACAGGTTTGGTCAGTCTATTGGACCTAGAATGCGACGGCAATATGCTCACGAGTTTAGGTGATCTCAGCGGACTAGTCAGCCTACAGGAACTGGAAGCGCACAGTAACATGTTGACCTGTTTGCCTGACTTGTCTGCCCTGACCCAATTATTCGACTTAGAAGTTTATCGAAATGAGTTAACCGCTTTGCCGGACCTGTCAGCGAACACGCAACTACAAGAGTTGGAATTCGACGATAATATGATCGAAAGCCTGCCAGATCTGAGTAATTTGACCCAACTGGTCTACATCGACGCGGACCGCAACCTGCTCGAGACGCTGCCCGATCTGTCGAATCTGGCGAATTTGCAAAGGCTGGATTGTGCGCGCAATCGATTGACCGCGCTGCCGGATTTGTCCAACAACACCCAACTTCAAATCCTGCAGTGCCAACGTAACCGCATCAGCACTTTACCTGACCTATCGGGTCATTTGAATTTGAATGAACTGAACATTGCCCGTAATCGCCTGACGTCGGTCTCCAACTTGCCACCCTCACTGGCGCTCTTGACGTGCGACCACAACTTCTTAAGCAAAGCCAGCTGTGATGCGCTCGCTGGATTTACGGCTGCTAATTACGAACAGGGATTTACATGGAGCGGCGTGGCCATTACCTTACCCGACTGGCCCAGCGAGACGCAGTGGCTGCTGCGCCGGGTAGAAGATCTCAACTTAGCCGAACTCGGCACCTACACCTTAGACTGTGGTTTGTAATGCTTGCCGCTTGGTGTACCCTTGCTAATAAGTGCAGGCACGGTTGATTTTCGGCCTACGCTATTCAGCCACCGTGCATTCGTCGAAACACCCGCATCTGGACGCTATCACGCGCCGGTTTTCCCCCCTCTAACCTTAGCTCAGCCAGCTTACGTTTCTAAAACGCCCAAGATACTTTGCTGAACGTGAATGATTCTGTTCATTTCGAATGCCTGATATGAATCGGGTGTAGAATCAAACTGATTTATCGGCATAAACGAGTGGGGATTTGATATGAAATTAGCTTGCTGTTGGTCTCTACAGTTCATCATGTTTGCTTGCTTGGGGTTCTCGACCGAGGTGGCTGAACGTATCTATACAAATGCCAAGATATGGACGGCCGACCCATCGAACCCTCACGCAACTGCCATGGCTATTCTGAAAAACAGGATCATTGCCGTAGGCTCGGATGCGGACATGGAACCGTTTAGGGGCGAAGCAACCGAGATGATTGATCTTAAGGGCAAGCGCGTTACGCCCGGTTTTATTGATAACCATACTCACTTTAACGACTTAGCCGGACTGTTAACCGCCGTGCAGATCAGGGATGCTGACAGTAAAGAGGAATTCGTCCGTCGCATAGGCGAATTTGCTAAGGGTTTACGACCCGGACAATGGATGCTCAAGGGTATTTGGGATCATGAAGCTTGGGGCGGACAACTACCCGAAGCACAGTGGATCGATGCCGTAACTGGCAACAATCCCGTTTTTCTACCTCGAACGGACGCCCATATGGCGCTGGCCAACACCGCTGCCATGAAATTAGCCGCTATCGATCAACATACCCAAGACGTTCCTGGCGGTGAAATTGTGCGTTACCAGGATGGAACGCCAACGGGCATCCTGAAAGATGCCGCGATGGAACTTTTCCAGAAAGTTGTGCCGCAAATTTCGACGCGAGAAGAGGCCGCCACGTTTGAACGAGCCGTTGATCATGCGTTGAGATTCGGGGTCACGCAAGTCCACGACATGGGAACTTGGGCCAATCTTCAAGCATTCAAGGAACTTCGCTCAACAGATCGACTGAAAATGCGCGTATACAGTTTTGTACCCTTACCTAGTCATCAACAACTTGTCGCCTATGTCGAAGCAAATGGTCGCGGTGATGACATGCATCGCTGGGGCGGCCTGAAAGGTATGTTTGATGGATCGCTTGGGAGCTCCACGGCTTGGTTCTATGACGCGTTCGCCGATCAGCCCGGCAAAAAAGGCTTCCCCATCTATGATCTCCAGGAATTCGGTGATTGGATTAAAGCAGGTGATTTAGCCGGTCTCCACATCACCATCCACGCCATCGGTGATCGTTCAAACGACTGGGTTTTAGATAAATTTGAAGCAATCGCCTCTGCCAATCCGGCAAATAAGCAGAGACGCTGGCGCATAGAACATGCCCAACACTTAAGCCCAACAGCCATTACACGCATGAGTAAACTCAACGTCATCCCATCCATGCAGCCTTATCACGCCATTGATGATGGACGTTGGGCTGAGAAACGGATCGGTCCCAAAAGGGCCAAAACGACCTATGCCTTTAAGAGTCTATCCGATGCCCAGGCCGTGATCACCTTTGGATCCGATTGCCCCGTCGCACCCATAAACGTGATGCAAGGAATATACGCCGCCGTCACGCGCCAAACGCTAGATGGCGCGCATCCCAATGGTTGGGTTCCCGAAGAGAAAGTGAGCGTTGAACAAGCCTTGAAAGCCTACACAATCAATAGCGCTTACGCCGGTTTCCAGGAAGACAGACTAGGACAGTTGAAAGCTGGTTATCTGGCCGATTTTGTGGTGCTGGAACAGGACATCCTAGAGATTCCAGCGGTGAAAATCAAAGATGTCGAAGTGAATATGACGGTTGTTGACGGGTCAGTGGTCTATCGAAAGAGCCAGGATCCCTAGATCGATCCGGCGAAAACCCAATGGGGATATTCGCGCGCCGTGAGTTTCTCTATACCTTTACTTATTGATTCTGGGAATTAGTAATCCCAGCGTGATTCAATGTGTTCGTGTTCCGATTTCAACCACATCAAAGCGCCCTTCAGTTCCGTCTCTTGGCTTTCAGTCAGATGATCAATCATGGTCTCGTCCGACAGCATGTCAATTAGTTCGCTTAGACAATAGCCAACCATTTTCCACTTAAAGGCAAACGCAGCAATCCCACCTGTGGAATCCATGTCTTTGAAGATTAAGGCAATGTCGTTTTTGATCTCTTGAGATTCGGACATAACGGCCCTTACCAGATGAATGGTCCTTGAATCATGACACCTCTTTGGCTTTTTGACTGCTTCAATAGCGCTGCGGGCGGCGTAGGTCGCGTGACAATTTTGACGCCTGGTTTGACTTGTATATCTGCAACTTCCAGAAGATGCGCCAATTTCAGGACCGCCTTAAGAAAGCGACTTGATGAGTTTTGAACAGTGAACCGTAGATCTCAGGAAACCTATATCATCTTCTTAAGTTCAACCTGTACCATCGGGTGTTTCTTCGTCCCTTGCTTTTGAATACCAATAATTTCCCTGCCTTCCTTGCGAGCGATTTTGCCTATTTCGTTATCGCCCGGATAATTTTCATTGCAACAAAAAAGGGCGTATTCCAATGTCGCTATCTTAAACAACTTCCGCCAATTCACCTCAACAGGAAAGCCAGTTACTCCGACCCTTTTTAGGTTTTGTAATGAATATATTTCGTCAGGGACGGCCGCGCATGACTTCAATAAACTCAAAAAATCAATTTTCGTGTTAGTTAATGCGGAGAAATCGGACAAATTCGGGCAATCCTCGAGTATCAGATACGTGACAGTTTCTGGTATCCCGCGCATGGACTCTAGCTTGCGGTTTCTGAATATCAGGACTTTGGCAAGTTGCTTGAATCGAGACAAAACTTGGAGGTCAGAAAATTTTGGGCGCAATAATGTTAACTCTTGTGTGCTTGTGTTCATCATGGCGTGGTCTATGACGGGCAGACTGTCAATGCGAAGTTTCTTCACGTTCGCACCCAAAGAGTCGATCGCCAAATCTTTGCTTGGTAGTGCCAAATAGAGGTCCTCTAGTTGCGGAATTTTACTAAACGGCACTCTATCTTTAGGCTTAAATAGCAACTCCAATTTCTTCAACGATGGCAAGAACTCTATGCCTGCGACTTTCCGGTCTAGGTTATCAATAATCAGTCGATTTATTGACGTTCCGCAGCTCTG
Source organism: Holophagae bacterium (assembly GCA_029263455.1). Classification (GTDB taxonomy): domain Bacteria; phylum Acidobacteriota; class Holophagae; order Acanthopleuribacterales; family Acanthopleuribacteraceae; genus JAGQSC01. The sequence goes on along the minus strand of JAJCXM010000039.1, from coordinate 1,351 downwards.
AAAAAACGACAGATCACCCCAATTGCCGTGAAATTCAACATACTCATACTTTCTTTCATTCAAAAACCGTTCCGCTTCCTCTGACCATTGACCATAGAACAACCCCTTAGGAATGTCAGAGAGTTGATTTTCAAAAAATTCGGATTTCAGTTGCATATCCTAATTATCTTCTCCAAACGCTGCCACAGTCCATTTATAGCCGGGTAGGGCGACGGCTGCTTGCGGATGATTCACCGCAAACTATCAACGGTTCCCGTACTTGGCCTCGAGACTGAAGGTTCTTAACTTGGAGTATATCCTTTACCTTCCACCAAGGCTCTTTTTTCCTTAATTTTCATAAAGAATCCTACTGTCTCAAGATATGCAGCTTATGATCGGAGCAGTCCGTTTAAATTAGTCGTCGTCAATTCGTGTGGGTTAATGGTTTTTGATGGGGTGAGATGATGATGAAATTCAGCGTAATTTTAGCGATCGGGTTTATGCCAATCCTTTTAACAGGCACAGCGTTTGCCGATGATGGCGAACCCATAAGCATTCCACAAACCTACGTTCATCACCTGCACTCAGAGATTCTTGGTGAAGCAGTCACGATTATGGTAGCGCTGCCCTTTGGCTATCGAGCAGACTCACAACACCCAGCTCTCTATATCACTGATGCCACAGCCATGATGGGCCTTGTCACTGAATATGTGCGACTTATGAGCTTTGAACAAAGTCAAATGAATCACATCATCGTCGGTGTGGCTTACAGCAGTTATGGTCGATGGCTAGAACGGCGGGCCATCGACTATCATCCCAATGCTCAGGATGCCAACGGTGGTTTAGTCGCCTTTAGCAAGGCCATTGAAGAAGAGATCAAACCCTTCATTAAGAACCACTATCGCACCAATGGCCTAGATCTCTTTTACGGTCATTCCTCTGGTGCGTTGGTAGCCCTATATAACGCCATTTACCAGCCCACAAGATACACGCACATCCTGGCCAGTAGCCCTTCACTTGACGAAGAGCAGGCATGGTCGAATAGGTTGATCAAAGCTGCCAGCGGCAGTGATTTGTCACAACTGCCTCGCCTATACATTTCATGCGGGGACCAAGAAACTAAGACCCAACCATGGTTGACAAGATTACAAGCTGCCCTAAAAACCAATGCGTCAGTGGCCGATCAACAGTTCGCGCTGGCCTCTTTTGAGAACCAAAAGCATATGGCGGTCATTGGTCCGGCCCTGGCCAGTGGACTTCACTGGTTGGTCGCCCCTTAAACCAATCCCTCTACGTTACCGTATTCGTTGGCCGACACTGCGTCGGCCTAACCTCTGGCTGGCCGGCTCCACACATTACGCCGCGCCAAGGA
>JAJCXM010000038.1 GCA_029263455.1 Holophagae bacterium | reverse complement strand
TCAGCCACACGTGCGCATCGGCTGAATTTCAAGTCCTCTGTGAGGTAAGACCACCAACCGGAGAGCCGTATGCGGGAGAACCGCACGTACGGTTCGGAGGGAGGGGGGATTCAGAAATGGCTCCTCCCTACCCCTATCATTCATGACAAACTATGTTTTAATCGATGAAGCATCATCAGCAATGCGAAAGGCATTTCTCATAAGGTTGATTTCACGCGCGGGAAGTTTGAGTTTTTTGGCCTGATCAGGCCAGGTGCATACAGCCTCAATCACCTCGCTAATGATCATGTCCCTGCGTTCTTCACTGATCCGAAAAATAGGGGCAATGCTGCGAACCAGATCAAGATCTTGGCTGTTATCATGTCGTGAAATGTTGAGCGCCAGTCCGCGTCCGCTGGCAACCGGATTCATATCATAAGCTGGCGAAAGCATCCAGCCTCGATCCGTTAGTAAGAAACCATGATTGCGCAAATGATCATCCGTATTGGATACACATACGAAAAACACGATCCGCCGCCAAAGTTGCTCCAGATCCCTATTTGGATGCGCCCCTTTTTTCACCAGGACATTCGCTAGATCAAGATAACTGACGCCCGTATCACCGCCGTCTCCATCCGTTTTGCCAAGAAGTGTCATGGCTGATGCAAAATGGACGCGCTCACCACCTTCCGCCCGATCAAAACGCCTAGACAGAAATGTGTCGTATTCACCGGAGAAATGCCTAATTTCCGAAGTGGCGTTTTGGATTCCGGCATTCTGCGCCAATTGAGAAACCAGGTATTCCCACTTCCCGATATTGATTTCATCACGACGAGACGGGAATTTTGCAATCCACGGATGGCCGCTTCCATCCAAGACACTAGCTTTAGGGCGTGCACCACCAAGCGAGCCACCGGGCGCGATCAGCATCGTGAGCCATGTCAGATAATCTTGATCGCTCTCGGCATCATGGCGCTCCAACTGCAAGCTGGCATTTTCAAGATCACTAAGCTTCGTCCATGGCGGTACAGCCATTTTGGCCTGATCGTCAAGAAACGGCCCATCTTCAGACAACCGAAAACGCAGCGCGCCCATTCGGTGCCCGTCATAAACACCGAGCAAATAATCTGATTCCATGAGTGGACGAATGCCCCTATCTTCCACTTTAGCTAACTGAGCCTCTCGCCGTTGCATGAGAACGCGCCCCCAGCGGTCGGGAGAAGAATCGAGAAACAATCCAAAATTATCATATCCATCGCGGGTATATTGTCGTCCGGCAAACAAACGAAGATCCGTATCCAAGAGTTGTGCATATGAAGATTTAAGCCAGGCCGGATCATATTCAAATGAGAAAATTTCTTTGCCTCGCGATGGCGCAGCATAGAGTATGCCCATAAGCACAGAATCCGTCATGCCATGCCAATGGGCATAGACCTGTATCGCTTTTTGTGCCGTTCTCTTTTTGGGTCTATTACTCATGATTTCGTTCGTTTTGGCACGCGAAATTGTGTACGAGTCAACTCAGCATCCTGCAAGCGCCGTCCCAACGGATCATTCTGGCTAATCAACAGCAGGTCTTTTTCCAATCCGAGGCAAAACAGAACACTGGCATATGCGCCCAAGGTGACACCGCTGTCGCCGCTCTCAACTCTGCGCAGCGTTGTGCGGCTCATTCCTGCCCGTTCAGCCAGCATAACCGCCGTGATTTTCCGGCGCAGCCGCGCCAGTTTGATATTCTCCCCCATCTCACTTATGAGATCCTCAACGACTGGAGACAAAGGGGCTGTTTTCCTAGCCATAGCAAATACCTCTCAATGATCAGTATTATAGCCATAAGTGACCAGGTATGCGCAATATAATAACCATTGATAATGAATTATGGGGACTTCATATCAATTTACCTTAGGTTACGATGCTATTACCAAGGGCAAAGTTTTTGATTCGGTTAAAATGACAAGCCTGCACCTACTAACAGATGACGAGCTTACGGGGGCACGTTGTCGGTAAGTGAGCTTTGAGCCTCAACGAGGCGGCAGGTTATAGCCCCGGTCGTTAGGCCGGGGGTCAAGATTCGAAATTCCGCAAAGAGCCCCTTCGGGCGGCAGGAGGTTGGGTAACTTTTGGGAGTGGATTTGACGTATGTTTATGTGTGGGTCACAAGTTGATTTTTGGTCCACATTTGAACGTAAGATACGAGAATTAGAAGCATTAGGCTCGACGAGCAAGCTCATCGATATCGTATCTTCGTCACCTTCTCAGAACCTGATCAAAAGCGGCAGCAAGCAGCAGCGGCTGCAAACTGCGCGCACTCCACATCGGAGCTTTATGTGTGGAATCTATCAGCAATACGGTGTTGGTAAATGCCTTGCTTTGATGGAGGTGGGTCGATGCCGAGTGCAACCTCCGGGCTCGCGCACGAGCGATCCCAGGTGAGACAGCGATGCATTACAGCTTACATGGGGATGAGGCTGACAGCCGAACCTCCGTCTGGAAGACGGACTCACATTATTGAGGCTTGAATCCGTCTTGCGTGCCTAGATATTCAGAACCAATTCTCTAGTTTCAGCTTCGGCACACGGGAAAATTCTTTTGTGTTGTTGGTGACTAGGGTTCCGTTTATCGCTAGTGTCGTACCTGCTATCAGCAGGTCATGGGGCCCAATGGGCGTACCTCTACTCTCCAATTTCGCGCGAAGGTGCGCCGTTATTTTGGCCTCTGAAGCGCCAAAAGGCAAAAGCTGAACCAGCTCACCAAACGCGTCCAACTGCTGTCGTCTCTTTTTGGGGGAGTTGGACTTTGCCATTCCATATTCAAGTTCATACACCACTATGGTCGGTAGCCCAATTTGCTGGGGCGAGACACTCTGAAGGCGGTCAGCAACACGACCCATGCCCTTGAAAAAGTAAATGAGTGTATTGGTATCCAACACATACATTAGAGTTGCTCTCTTGTAGCATCCTCACCCAGATTCTCCCTTAAGTCTTCCAGGTCCGGAAAATCGCTCCAACTACCCGCCATGCTGGCTATCGATTCAGGCCACTCATCGGCCACCTTCTCTTGAATGAGCACGGAAATCCATTTGCTCTTTGACATATGAGCCGAATCCGCTGCTGCCTTCATTTTCTGCTCTATCTCGTCCTTGAGATAGATGGTGACTTGTCCCATATAACCGCCTGCTTGATATATGTCCAATTATATGTGGTTTTGCATGTGGCATCAACCCAAACCAGTTTCCTCGTGGACTCGTCAACTTAGGGTTTGACCGTGCAGGGCGTGTCGAAAGGTGACACTGGGGTTAGTAGAGAAAGCTCATCGATGTCGTTTATTCATCTTTCGAGATACCGTGGTTTTAAGCCTCACGAGGCGACAGGTTATAGCCCCGGTCGTCATGCCGGGGGTCAAGGTTCCAAATTCCGTAACGAGCCCCTTCGGGCGGCAGGAGGTTGGTAATATTTTGGGTTTGGATTTGACGTATGTTTATCGTGTGGGTCACAGGTGGGTCACTTTTACACAATCACTCCGGGTCACTCTTACGTTGTCAACGATGTCGGACACTTGATGTGCCGCGCTTTGCGGCTAACAGCCGAACCTCTGGCTGGCCGGCTTCACAAGTTACGCCGCGCCGTGGCAGCCAGACTCACATTCTTGCAGTTTGTTGCTTGGAGCTTGTCGCTTGTTGCTTGCTGCTTGTCGAATTGAAAAAAGAGCATCATAACCTCCGCCTGGAAGAGGCTGTCTCATAAGTCCTAATAATTCGACGTAACGGTTAGAACGACTATCCTATTTATTGTATTTACCTGAATAAAAACGGATTATAACCTCTGGCTAGAAGCCAAACTCACATTCTTGAAGCTTGTTGCTTGGAGCTTGTTGCTTGTCGAATTGAAAAAAGAGCATCATAACCTCCGCCTGGAAGGCGAACTCACGTTCTTGAGGCTCAGACTGACATTCTTGTCAGCGGATCATTTCGTTGAAGTCGATGATGTTCTTGCGTAACGCGAAAACCACCGTGTCTAAGGCGATCGATTCAGGGTAGTGGTATCTCATAGCCAAATTGGTCAGGATCGCTTCTACCAATAACTGAATCTCGTTTGGGAAACCATCGTAAACGGTTCTATTGTTGCGTCGCTGAAAGAAGGCGTCCCTTAGTTGCTCTACATCCAAGCCTTCAACGGTCCTTCGATGGGATAACAACGCATGGTACGGCTGCGCAAAAAAGCTCAATAGATGATCGTTTCGCGATGCAATGACCGATTTACCCGCTTCCAAAGTGATTTCGCCTGAATTTTGGTGATCGAGGAACTTCTTGGCAATCGTGCGTCGAAAGCTCAATTCATCTAGATCGCCAGCCAATACTCTTTCTAATGAGCGCATGAAGTTATCGTCGGGTTGATCGATCTTCTCCCCAGTATTGGGATCAACAAAGGTGAAGCGGGGCACCATCACGTGGGCAAAGGCCTTGTTTTCAAGCGCGTTAGCTAATAACGCATGTTGGATGTAACGCCTCAAGTCACGCTCGATTTCGCTAGGATCGCGATCCACCGTACACACCGTAATTTCACGTCTGATCATATTGAAGTAGATCGCCTGAACGACACGCACCAGTCCGGCGAAATCACCGTAGTCACCTTCGCCAACCCCTAGAGGAACAACCCCCAGCTTGCGTGAGGCAATGGTTTTGCGGTCACTCTTGTATTTAGGATCAATGGCTAACCAATGATGTAAGGCGGGTCCTTCGGCGATCATGCGTCGCAGCTGACTTAAGAATGTACCGACATGGACCTTGCGGCCATCAGAATGGGCAATCGTATTGCGCATGACGTTTTGAAGTTGGCGCACAGACAGTCCGTGTTTGCCCTCACTGGGATAATGCTCAAGCCACATCTCGCGCATGAATTCGTCGTCGATGAGCCGAAGTTGTTCAGCCGAAAAGAGTCCTGAATTGGTTAGACTGACCGATCGAGGATGACGACTAATCAGATGCTCGTAGGTGGCGGCATTATCAATATCAATTCCTAACTTCATGGCTTCGTTGTGGAATGGGTGCCAATGGGGTAAGGACTGAATCGTGGCGACCGGGTCCTCTGCTTGATAGGCATACATGGCCATTTTCTGTTCGACATGGATGGCCCCATAAAGGTTGCGTTTCTCATTGCTCCAATTGACCAGGTTCTTCGGCCTGCAAGGCGGTAATAGACGAGTCATGACAGCGTAATAGGATGCGATGCGCAGGAGATTGGGATCGACCTCAAACTTCTCTTTCATATTGGCCAGGTCGCGCTGCAAGATGTCCATTTCGGCATTGGCGTCCAATAGATAGTTGACGGGGATCTTTTCGATTCGATCTAGCAGCTTGGAAGAAGTTAACTGGTTATCCAGTAATCCCATCTCCTCCAAATTAGTGGTCACAACCACCGTGGTGTCGATGGAGGACTGAGTCGAATCAATAGATACCCGTCCGCTTCCCAACAACATGAGCATGGGCTTGTAGTCGTTTTCGGAAGGTCGACCGGACTCATTGACCGCAAACGCATCATGGATATGTAACAGGCCACGGTTCGAAGCGACCATCGCGCCTTCGTACTGATACAGGCGCGCGCCAGGAAGGTGTTCGTTGACTACGGCACGGTCTTCGGGGGACAAGTCGAGGGGTCGTAGTCTCACTTTGAGGTGACCCATGTCGTCGATGTTAGATATGCCGTTCGCCTGGGCATTGGAAAACACAATCTCTTCAATGCGCACATACTCTTCAATGATGTCGTATAGCGATTTTCCGCGGTTGCGAGGGTTTTGGACTAAGCCTTCCAAAATATCCAAACTACATTTGTCTAATTGGGCATTTTGATAGTAGGTGGGGAAGACAATTTTCTTTTGGCCATTCAACATACGTTGGTGGTTGATGTGCTCAAAGAGTTCCTGTCGTGGCCGCCTCGTTTCTTCGGCCCGTTGCAAGATGGTGGGAAACAACAGAATTGGGCTGTGGCTGAACGAGCTCCACATCTCAACGACACGTTCGTCGGTGGGGTTGCGAAACTGAAAAAAGAACGAATATAGTTTCACGTTCTTTTGTTTGGAATACTCTTCAAGTGCCAACGCGATTAGATCGATAATATTGGTCTTGCCTGATGCTGGCGGGCCAACCAGAACCAGTCCTCGATTGGGACCCGTTTCTTTACTCGCCGACTCGACCGCGTCAACGATGGTTTTAATGCAGAATTCTTGGCCGAATACCGCGTTGGTTCCATTGCGAAAGATATCCTCGAAAATGTTGTAACTAACCGTTGGTTCTCCGCTTCGAACCACTAATTTACAACCAAAATAAGTGATCGCTTGCGCGATCATGGTTGATGAGGTTTGCAGGTAATTATTGGGGTTCGCCATCAGTTGTTCGGTAAACTCTGAGAACCGAAACGTCTTTTTGCGGGTGTACCCTAGTGCTTCTCGGAAATCGAATTCCCTCACGTCGCCCTCCTCACTGAACTTCAAACGGTCGCGTACCTGCCTGCATTCGGTCAATCACTTGGTCAAAACTCAAATCACCGATTCTCATCTCACGATATCTACCCGTGGTATAGCCATAAAGTGTGCCGCGAGACACCAAAAACACAGAGCCTTTCCAGATCATATTCAGGTTCTTAAGGGTTGGTTTGACCCAGTCGACCTTGAGCCGACGTCCATCGTCACGGTGGAAGAGCAGCAATCCCCCATCCTCGAAATCCGTATCGATGATGTATATGCGAGGTCGATAAAAATGAGTGAAGAATCTCAACATTTCGTCATGGATGGGCTCAGGATCCAACCAAACCCATTGCTTATTCTCTTGGACGATATCCTTGCGGGAGATCCCTAAACGGGCCGCATCTCTTTGAGGTATGCGGTTGAGGTGAAATTCATGGATCAACTCGGGTGTCAAGAATCGGCGCAGAAACTCGTAATCTGTGGTGGTTTTGACGAGGTTAAGTAAACGCTCCATGGGATCGACGCCTACGCCCCTATCCCATTTACTGCGCGTTTCCAGATCCACCTCTTCTTTAAAATCGAGACTCACTTTGCCGTGACGGTACAAATCTTCGATATGCGTCCACAGATGAAAGCCAAGATGGTACGGGTTACGCATGAAATACGGGCGTGGATAACACACCCCAGAAAAGACTTTTGCGTATTCAATGATCCCTTTCACGGCTCGTTCTTTGAAGAGTTCGAGCATGATCTTCTTTTCCCAGTACATAGCCCAACCCTCATTCATGATTTGGGTTCGGACCACAAAATCTTGGGGTGCATGTACGGTGTACACATATTCGAGCAAATCGCGTTCAGCCCGGCTGGCAGGCGCAAAGTTTCTTAAGAAACCCAATACATCCTGACAAGGGGCTCGCAATTTGTAGCCTTTACGGTTGAGCGCTTGCTGACGTCGTTTACTGCGCGCCTCCTGCTCAACCACACGGTTTGCCGATGTGTGACGTAATAACAGATCCATCGTCTCTGAATAGGGCGCCATAAGCGCTGATTTTGTCTCCTGCTCTGGTTCGCCAGCCTTTTTGAAACGGCCATCCAGGTTTAGGTCGGTATCCACCGAACCGGCCAAGTTATATTGGGAATTAGGCGCAATCAAGGGTGAAACGGATTCAAGTGCGTTCCAATATTCGCTGAATTGCTTATGTCCCATTTGTTGTCGGCCTTGATCCGTACGCCGCACCAAGTGCATCACATATTCGGTGCGGTCCCGATTAGAGTCACGTAGGACATTGAGCTCAGAAAATTCACAGTGACCTACCACATGGGCCATGACTGACGCTTGCATCATGTCGTTATTGGTAGCATTCAGATAGGCATAGGACGGGTCACCGGTCTGCACCACCTCATAATAGAGGGCTGACTCCTGACCACTTTCCACACGATGTTTTTTAGACAGCATGCGTTTGCCTTCCCAGATATTGACCGGACTGGTGGGATAGACTTTCTTTTCTAAGAGAGACATGAACTCCATGGCATCTAGGACAAAAAAACGTATTTCGGGCAACGTTCGGCCCATTTTCTCTGCATGGTAAAGCACTCGAGACTCAAGTTCATGCAATGCTGGAAAGGCCGAAATCATTTTCACGATGGACCGCCAAACAGCGCCTTGATGACCTCGATCGAGTCTTTCTTGTGTTTAATTTCTCCTAACCGAACCACCTCATCTTTGGCAAAACGTGTTGATAACTGTGTGATGAGGTGACTGGCGCGGCTGGGTTGCACTTCAACGACGCCGATACGATTGAAGAGCGTCAGCATGTTACTCGAGATAATGTCGACAATTTGTTTGGCATCGTCGGCAAACAACTCGCCATCACCGAAATAGAAAGCGTAAAAATTAGTCGATGCCGTATCGTACTCATTGAACGCGACCTGACTAATCAAATCAAATACGATGGCCGCCCTCGTGCCGCCGACGTTGCTAACACGATAAAAATCGTCGGGTAACACTTCGTAGGCTTCCATATCGTGGACAAAAAAGCGGTGTTCAACTTTACCGGGCCCATAGTTGTAATCTAGCCAGTTTTGGATGAACCCAACCAACCGCTTCTCCAGTTCCAAGCGCTCGCCATAGGTTGAGTAGGAGATATCGCCCATATAAAAAACCACAGCTCGGTAACGTGGTTTCTCGACCCGCAAGGGTATCTTGTAGCGACGATCTCGGCGCCTGATCTGAATATCGTAGACCCCGTCTTGCGGTCGATAGTTACCCATGGCGACGGATGATCTTAAGGCGCGTTTAAAGGTGCGTTTTTTGTCTAACAAGACACCCAAAGGTCCAAACGTCTTGAACTCATATGAAACTTGTTTGATGCGGCCTTTACCTTCTTTGAGCAGGTTTGGGAGTTCGAGCTTACGCGCCACCAATTCCATTAACGTCTTAAAATCTAGGGTGAAGCGCATTTTACCGCCATCAGATCCTGGCCCTGAACCGCCCTTGCCTCCACCACGACCATCTTGACCATACACAAAGGTGGGCGGCAGAATATCGTCCATCTCCACCACCAAATCGGAGCCCCGTTCACCGAGATCACTCAAGTCGCCATCACTAATAATGCCATCTATCAGATCGTCTAATTGCGACTCGATGAATTCGTTAAATGCGCCCTCAGACTCTGCGGAGGAAATGCGATCTTCGCCACCAACGATGCGGTCCGTCATTGGGGCCGCCTCAAACCACAATCGATGATGCGTTAGCGGTGATCGACAGCGCCTGGAAGGCGCACTTCCCGCAATACATCTTTGCGTCCATCAGGTAACGGATGGTTTCATTGAGATGTTCCTGTTCCTTGGAGTTCACATTGGCCGCACTGGTACCACTCTTTATCCAGCCCAGCAGCTTCATGTTCTCGCCCGATTTGAATTCATTCTCAAAGACGAATTTCTTAATGGCATCTTGATAGGAGGGCTCGTCGGCAAGCAGAACGGCATAGTTGACCGATGAAATAGCGTCACTCAGTTCTTTACGAAAAACATCTTTCTCGGGGATACCCAAGTAGCTTTCGATGGTCTGCATGAATTTCTCGTCCGGCTGAACATCTGCCTGCGTCACATCGTGCTTGACTTTCGTGTTATGTGCATAAGCACGCACGTGATCGGTATACTTTTTCCAGGTCGTTTCTATAACAGAATCGTCTCGCAGGATGGCCGAATAAACGTCACTTGCTATCTGAGAAAATATCCATCGTTTGGCCAGCGGCATGATCTTGTCGACATAGTGATTCAACTTAGCTTTGTCGTTGGCTAACTGATCTTTAACAGCACGTTCCATGCGGACGTACAAATCTAGCGGTGTCACGCAGGGATTCTCCAAGGCGATCGAAGTCAACATGGCATGATCTTCGGTTTCGTCCTTCAAACGCTGCATATTGGCCGCATATTCGTTAATTTGAAAATGCTCTGTGTTTTCAAACAGGTTTTGAATGAAGCGAGGATCCAAACCGAAGGTCCCTTCGGTCGGTTTCACGAATTCAAACTCCTCCAAGATCATCTTTGCCATGTTGTTGTCCACGCCACTGTCTGCACGGCCCGCGTAAACCAAGGCCTTTTGCAACAAATTGAGATTGGGGTTCTGTTTCGATTCAAATAAGCGCGTCATACACGCCACTAAACTCATGAACTCAATGCTGTGCGGCGCCACATGAGCCATGTGTTTACGTTTCTTATCCCATCCCCTACTCGTGTTTGAGTAGGTAAACGCATAGATGCGTTCTTCGTCCTTAAAGTGGACCGACAGCGGCATTTCAATGAATGTGGTGCGCGAGCGCAGAGCTTCAAAGGTTTCGTTTGCCATGAACATATTGAATTCATGGAAATTTGTATGGCCGATGATGACTCCGTTAAAGGGAATCGGGGGCTGCCCTTCGGGTTTGAAGAAACGGTCTTGGGTGGCGAAGAGTAGTTCGTACAGGAACTTGTCGGACAGTTTCAAGATCTCATGTATTTCGACAAAACCGTTGGCGCCAGCGCAGAGTTCACCCTTGTAATCGTGGACGAGCGGGTGAGACTCGCTGCCAAACCTGGGCAACAAGCTATAGTCAATATTGCCAACTAAAGACCCAGCCTCCTGGCTCTTCTCATCACGTGGTGTGTAAGAACCAATGCCAGTCTTCGTGCGCGCATCAAAAACCATACGACGGGTCTTCAAAAAGCCCATCAGTTGCGGAAAGTCGATGCCCTTTGCCTTCATGAATTCCTTCAGTACGTGGTCGGTGAAGGGTGAAACCAGTCCATCGATGCGGATGTGGAAGTTGTTATCGTAATGAGGATGGCGGTCAAGAAAGCCACGCACACGATCCAGGTCCACTCGACGATTCAATTCCTCTTCAAAAAGCTCGCGGACTTGGCTTGGAATAACTTGCAGAGGCCGTTCAAATATGGGGCTTTGCAGGTAATAGACGCCTTTCTCTTCGAACAAGGCGCGATCCTTGAGGCGCTCATCCAAGGTTGGCAAAAGCAACGTATAAGTCTTTCCGTCGTCCGAATTGGAATAACGGTTCATGCCCAGCTTTATGCCGTCCATGGATCTAGACTTGGCTGATCCGGGCGGACCCAACAGGATCCATAGCCGTTTTGATGCCTCCGCGCCACGGCTGGCATTGTCGATTTTTTCGATCAAATTCTCTTTAGCCTTTTGCTGGCCAAAGACAACATAGGGGCCCACTTTGGCCTTGTCCTCAAAAAATCGGTAACGATGTTTCATGGGTTTGCCGGCACTGATCGAATGTTCGACGCCGCTGGTCAACATCATGTCGTGTAGGAGCTGCGCCGTGTTACGCGTTACCCAAGGTTCACTCACTACCAAGTCGAGATACTCCGTGAAGCTGAGGATTTCTTCCTCCGGAGTCCGCAACACGTCATTGTTAAAAAGTTCGTGGAAATCTAGTTGCATCTCACATCTCCTTAAAGCAGCGAGTGATGGTTCATCTATTGCTTAAAACATAAATTCACACACATTCATTTCTTAATGTCATTGTGCACCTATCTTTATGATCCGGTCAATAATCTCAGGCCGACATCATGTCCAGCCATCCGTTACCTCAAACCTAAGTTCGAAAACCCGCAATGACCAATAAAAAATTGCTAACCCTAAGGAATAAATGTGTTTGGCCAGCCCTCAGGCAAGTGTTTATGGGTGAATTTTCCGGTAAGAATCAGTTCCAAGATACATACATGTTGCCTTAGATAACCGCCAATCAGGCGGCTTTGACCTACTATAGTCAGTGGCAAGAAAAGCAATACGTCCACGGGCAGCACAAGCAAAGAGAAAAGTAATTGCACCAGGCGGTGTAGCTTTCGGATCTTACGCGATCCCTGTTCCTTGAAATAGGCATCGAAGGCCAAGATCCGCATCAAACCAGTGACTCGAGGGTCACTCAACCTAGAGGTGGAATTTCCTCCGGCGTGATGCACCACCGAATCCGCTACGTAATAGACCTTGCCCCCACTACAAAGCACACGTCGGCAAAAGTCCATGTCTTCCATATACATGGGAATGCGTTGATCAAATCCTTGCAGCTGATCGAACTGTTTTTTTAAGACAAACATGCACGAACCCTGCAAACACTGCGTCTCGGTCGCTTTTTGGAAACGGCCTTCGCTTTGAAAACCGCGACCCCATCTATGCCATAACGCCATCTGCGAGATCACATCAAAGAGGTTGGGGCTGCGGCGTTGACAAGCCAAGAGTGTCCGACCTTGCTGATCGAGGATTCGTGGCCCTAAGCATGTTCTTAAGCCGTCCTCGGAGGCGGCCTCATACAGAAGACGCAGCGCGTCTGGCTCCATCTGCGTGTCTGGATTGAGAAATAACAAGAAATCGCCGGACGCCACACCCGCAGCCTGGTTACAAGCCGCTGGGAACCCCATGTTTTTATCATTCACCAGTAAGCGAATATCTTTGCGTTCAGCACGAATCCAATCGGGCGTGCCATCTTGAGAATGATTATCGACGACGATGATTTCATGTATCAGTGACGGGTCTTGGCCTGCCAAGCTGCTCAGACAAGCTTTCAAGTCTTCAAGGACCTCATAGGTGACGATGACCACAGATACGCTCATGGTTTCGAGTCCCGCTTTCGATCCCACTGTTCCAGCAACCAAAGGTTCCATAGCGCAGACCGTTGGTCCGATTTGCCCTTAATGTGCTGTTGCAGTAGTTCTCGCCAGGCCGGGGCTGGTAGGACTTGATTGAAGCGGTCAAAGGAAGGACTGAAGGTGCCGTTGGCAAACCATTGACCAACCGGCACACCAAATCCTTTTTTGGAACGTGTACGAATTTCGCTTGGTATCAGACCTTGGCTGGCTGTTCTCAGTATCTTCTTACCTACCCCGCCTTTGAATTTGAGCTTCATGGGCATTTTTTGAATGAGATCTACCAAATCGATGTCTAGAAAAGGTGACCTCATCTCTAGCGAGCACCACATACTGGCTCGATCGATCTTCACTAGAATATCGTCTTGAAGGTAGAGTTTGACGTAAAGCCGCATGAGCTTTTCTGCGTCCGTCGCTTGCGGCCAGCCATCCCACAGGGAAATGGCTTCTTCATAAACTTCGTCTAAGGTGAATTGTCCCTCTATCAAATCGCTGATTTGACTGGGTTCGACACAACCCATCCAGGCAGGAAACCTAAGATTCCAGGGGTAGCTCAGCCCTCGCAATGTCCGCTTCAGCTTGAAGTCCAGACTCATATTGCGATGCGACACCGGTAACTTCGAAATGCACGCCAGTATGCCCCGGTGGAGCGGGCGAGGAATGAAGCGTTGGTACAAATTGACTGCATTGATGGCGCGAAAGGGATCGTATCCTGCCAACAATTCATCGGCACCATCACCTCCCAAGGCAACGGTTACATGTTGGCGAGTGAAGCGACTCAGAGCAAAAGTTGGCAAAACAGATGAATCGCCAAAGGGTTCATCGATGAGGTCGGCTACCTCAATGGCTAGCGCTTGCGAATCGGTCGCACGAAAAAGGCAGTGATGATGGTCGGTGCCCAGGTAGTCAGCCACCTTATTTGCATAGTTCAATTCGTCAAATGACGGATCCTCAAATCCCATGGAGAAGCTGGCAACTCTGTCCTTATATTTGACAGCTTTGGCGGCAATCATGGACGAATCTAAACCGCCGGACAAAAAAACACCAACTGGTACATCGGCCACCAAACGGCGTTCCACAGCCTTTCCCAATTTCTCCGAAAATGCTTCGCACCAATCGCTCTCTTTTTGGAATAACGATGGCTGCGGCTGTAACTGAAAATCCCAATACGACTGTTGCCTGATAGACCCATCTCCCAGCCGATAAATGAGGGAATGGCCCGCCGGTAATTTATGGATGCCATCAAAAACGGTATGCGGTGCCGGGATAAAGCCATAGGCAAAATATTTGGCCAATGCCAAAGCGCTGATATTGCCTGGGACGTGTGGATGCGCGGTTAAGGCATCGAGCTCCGACGCAAAGGCAAAAGAACCGTTAGCACAATGAAAAAAGAACGGTTTCTGTCCGAAGCGATCTCGGCTACACCACAAAATTTGCTGGCGGCTATCGTAAACAGCCAACGCCCACATGCCATTCAGACGCTGCACACAATCCGTACCCCACTGCAAATAAGCGACAAGCAGCGTTTCCGTGTCACTGTGATCACTTGTGAAATGGTGTCCCAGTTCCTCTAATTGGTTACGAAGCTCGCGAGAGTTATAGATTTCTCCATTGAAGACAAGCGTGACGCCGTCTCGTTGTAAAGGCTGCACGCCGCCTTCCAAATCCAGTACGGCTAGACGACGCATGGCGAGATAGACAGCTTGACCTTCGTCGTGCCAGACTCCCTGGCCGTCTGGACCTCGATGAACCAGTTTGGCGTTCATCCTTTTGATGTCTTCAAGTCCGCCCGGTCCGACGAAACCCACGATGCCGCACATTTTATGGATGTCCTATAGCTTGAAGAAAGCGGGCCAAGAAAGCGCTGACACCAGACACACACATGAGCTTTGGATTCCCTTCGAAGAACGCCCATGCTAACACGTCAAAGCTTCGTAAATACATGGACTGAATGCCAATCCATGTTGCTTTATTGGCACAACCGGCACAAAACGCCAGCCTCGAGACATCAACCGCATCTTTATCCAACAAGACACATGCGAACCGATTTGGTTTGCTTTGTCAAAGGGTTTAGAATCACCTTCATCGACAGACTAAATACAAAAACACGAGCTTTTATGTCGGACGCCCATAAAAACAGCGCAGGACTGCTTGATTTTCCCGCCGTCTGCGTGCAAGACGCGTTTAAAGCCACGCTACTTGATGTGCCCTCGTTCAAGCTGCCCATTGGAGCTTGTTTGGCAATTACGGGACCGTCCGGCGCGGGCAAGAGCCTTTACTTGCATGCCTTGTTCGGCATGTTAGCAGGCCAAGAGGGCGACCCGATTTTGGACAGTAATCGTGGAGACAGATTAATCGTCCAGGATCCAAGCAGTGGCTTAACACCCGGTAAGACTTTGGCTTCTCATTTGAAAGATGTCACCCATGAGCCTGCAGATAAACAGAGATTCTTGGCCCTAATGAATGAACTGCAATTAGACCCGGCAATGCTTGGTAAGAAACCCAATGAATGTTCTGGAGGGGAACGACAACGGATTATGTTTGCTTTGGCTTGGTTTAACTCGCCAGTGGTATTAGCTTGTGATGAGCCTGCCTCATCTTTAGATTACGAGCGCGAACAAGCCTTAATGCAACTGATAACCGAATTCAAAAGACCCACCTTGAAGGCCACCCTATTTATTAGTCACCGCATTAGACTGATAGATGAGTTTGCCAGTCACGTGCTTCTGATTGAAAACGGGAAGGTTACCTACTTTGGAGACAATGGCAGCTTTCGCAAACAAGCGAATACAGATTTCCACCGGGACTTGATCCATCAGCGTCAGACTTCGGTGAAAGCTCCAAAGATTGACTCAAAAGGACCTAACAGGCTACGTGCAGAGCTAGTCCTGCCACATGGCCAGCGCGACAAGGTACAGATACGTTTAGACAGGCAAGATTGGCTGTGGGTTTTAGGACCATCAGGTTGCGGTAAGACAACACTTATGAATGCGGTGGTTGGGCTGCATCCAGCCATAAGTGGCGAGATTTTCTTAGATGATCAAGCAATTGAATTGAACTTTGAGGCGCGAAACATCCAACAACGCCAAGCCATTCACTTAGTTTGGCAACACGCCGCGCAAACGTGGAACCCCGCTCTCGCGGTAAAGGTACAAATAGAGCGTAGCATCATGAATCCTGAACGATTACCGTCAATCATGGACGATATTGGCCTAAGCGATATTGATCTCAATCGGTTGCCCGACGCCTATTCCATGGGTGAATTACAAAGGCTTAGTCTAGTGGTCGCCTTGTTGTCAGAACCTAGGGTCCTATTGCTTGACGAGTTCTTTGCACCTCTACAAGAAAATTTAAGACAGCGGGTCGTGACCCACCTGCACAAATGGATGCGCGAACAGAATTTTTCAGTTATTGTTAGTACCCACGATGAATGGCTCACGCAGTGCTTTCCAGCTCAGGTTTTGACTCTTTCTTCAGTTGATAACCACGTCTAAACGTTGGTCTACTTTCCACAACCGAATAATGGACCTGAGTCCGAGTACCCAGGTAAACAAAATCGCTAAACAAACAATCAGAATAGGGGGATTGCGATCCAGCATGCGAATCCCGTATTCGAGGATTCGTCCCATACCCGAGTGGCGCAGGCCCAAATAGCCGAGCACAGATTCCAGTAGGATAGCGCTAACGAATACGATCAAAACATTTGCCAGCAGTGTCGCTTTGAGGTTAGGAAACATTTCGCGCTGCCATATTTGCCAATTAGAAGCGCCGCGCAATCTGGCCGCTTGTACAAAGGCAGCTTGTCGTAATGACCCGACATGGGCCTGAACCATGCGCGCCGGTTCGGCCCACAAAAGCAGACCGACCCAATAAATGAAGCGGCTGCTGTCGCCATCAAGAACCGATAGGCCCAATAAAACGAGCAACATGACGGGAAACGCCAGCAGCGTCGACATCAAGAAGCCAAGCAAGCGCTGCAACCATTTGGGACCAAGCTCGAGTAAAACACCGACAGGCCAGGCGATGATGTTAGCCAAAAGACTGGCGAATACAGCAACAAGAATCGTATTTTGGTGTCCGGCCAGGAGCAACCCATAAAGGTCCCGGCCAGCTGCATCATCGCCAAAAGGCGAAACATCGGGACTGCCCACAAAAAAGTCAGGCAGAATGGCAATTACTGCCAGATTGGTAAGCGCAAATAAAATCCATTTTTCGCCAACAAGTCGATAAACGAGCCACCAACAAATTGGGATGCCCACAAGCACCCAGCTATCAACTCGCCCTGCAATCCAGCACACAGCGAGAGACAAAAACCACAACGCGACGGCTCTATTCATGGCACTCATATGGATTTCCGCCAGCGATCGGCCAGTTGATATCCCAAGACAGAGAACAGGCCAATGTACAAACTTGCACCGACAAGTAATGGCACATCGCGGCCCAACGTCGCATCAAACAAGAGCGTTCCCAATCCGCTCCAACCAAATACACATTCAACGACTAATGCGCCTCCCGCAATGATGGGTAAGTTGAGGCCAAGTAGCTGAATGGCACTAGGAACGACTTGGGGAAGTAAATGAAACCATAGAATACGTAAGCGATGAACGCCGCGTCCGCGGGCCGCAATCGCATAAGGCAATTGCACCAGTTCCTCGAGTCGCGAATTTAGATAGGTCGAGGCTTGGGCGGCGATCGGTAAGCTGATCGCGATCGCCGGAATGGATCCATGCAATAGCCATTCATTCATCCAACTGGCGCTTTCGTTGAGATTCACAAAGGGAAACCAACCAAACCAGCGCCCCAAAAGCCAACGAAACAAGGCTGCCCATAGGAACGACGGCACCAGAATGCCAAAGACGTCCCATTGTCTGCCAAATTTCCCCCACCAGCGAGTGCCACCGAAATGAGCGAGATGTAGGGTCAATAGGGTAATGAAAATCGCCCACAGCAACGCAAGGCATCCCAAAGCAGCCGAATGGGGTAATACGCCAAATAGGACACGGGAGACAGGTTGCTTGCGAGTGAAGGAAACGCCCATATCCCCGTGCGCTAGTCCAGAGAGATAGTGGACATATTGTTGCAAAACGGGTTTGTCATAGCCGAAATTGGCTTCAATCTGTTGGCGTGTCGTTGTGTCCAGTCTAGGGTCCACCCATAAGTCGACTGGATTGCCACCTATCCACCAAGAACTAAGAAATATGGAGGTGGCTAAAAGCCATAAGACCGCTGCAACCTGAACAAGAGATAGCAGCAGATTTCTTATCGCCACAGCTCAACGCCCGCCAGCGGATCGAGAAAATTTGGCTCTATATGCGTGAGACGAGATCCAACCACGCCTATTTGCTGTGCTTCGTACAACAAGCAGACGGGAGCGCTATCTGCAAATATGAGGTCAAGCTGGTGGAGGTAATCGTCGATTTGTTCCCAGTCCGTTGCATCCTCAACACGTCGGATAAGCTCGTCGCCCGCTTGCCAACTGGCGTAATTCAGACCGTCTTTCACACCGGCATCGCTATGAAATAGTTCGCCAAGGTCCGGTCGGTTCTCGCGCCGAAACATGACAAAAGCCGCATCAAACTGACGCCTAGCGAGTCTATCCCAATATAAGCCTGCTTCAACAAATTCGATTTCCATCTTGATGCCAATATTGGCTAAGTCCTTTTGAATGGCATATAGCACATATTCTCGACTCGGACTTCCCGAATTGCACAGTACGCTGAATGTAAACGGCCGGTCATTCTTAGACAGTACACCCTCGGAATCCGACCAACCCTGCCCTGCTAATGCCTCTATGGCCGCACTCGGCTCAAACTGACGGGCATTGATTGCTGGCCTATGGAATAGGCGACCTACCGACCAGGGCGTCGCAGGAATGCTGCCTTGTCCTTGCCAAATGTTTTGTAGGTAGGCAGGTCGATTGAGTGCCATTTCCAGAGCCTGACGGACAGTCGCTTCAGAGAACAACCGATGGGGCGTCGCCGTTTTCGCCTTAACCATCCCAGCAACGGACTGCAAACCATCTTCTGGTAAACGGGATGGGTCAATCGAATTCCAAACCAAGTATGCAAATTGATGATTGGCGTAGGTTATTTTTTGCAATGGAGGACGAATACTCGCAAGCCTCTCTACATCTATGCTCCAGCTGTAATCTACTTGGTTTGAATCTAGCCATTGGAAATGCGTTTCTTTATCGCGAGCGATCTGAAAAATAAGATCCGGGTATTCGCTATTGAGATTCTGAAGACGTAGATAACGGTCTGGACGGTGTAAGCCTATCTTATACGGCCCAAAAACCACTAGATCGTGACTCCAGTCGTGCGTTGTCCATTCTTTGAATGGCGTCTTCGAGAGCACATGCCGAGGAACGATAAAGCCCTCATTCAAATCCATTAGATTTGTCGCCCGTTCGCGATCAAATTCAACCCGAATTTCCATGTCATTAATGGCGACGACGCTTAAGATATTTCGTTTACTACCGGCAGAAAACCAAGCGATATCTGCGTCCGTTTGCGCTTCAAAACTGAAGACGACATCATTTGCGACTAAGGGTGCACCATCTGACCAAACAAGACCAGGTTTGAGAATCAAGTCAAGTTTGGTTGCCGTTACCCATTGATGACTTTCCAAAACTGCCGAGTGAGCGCCAAGCTCTTCTCCAGGACGTTCCTGAAATAATTGAGGGAATAGACGCATGGCCACAATCTCGCCCTCGATACTGCCCGAAACATAGGGATTAAACGAATCCACATCGCGTCGGACCGCGACGCGAATGGGATCTAAATTGGGTCCGTCCGTTGGTGCCTCTGGTTGACCACAACTGAGACATAAAAACAGGAAGATCACAGATAAGATTCGCAAAGCGGTTCCACCTAACTCATACATTGTCTAATATTAACAAGAAAGCAAGAGTCCCATATGACTGCGGAAGTGTAAGTGCTAATTCTTTTATGACATCTGACGGCAACGACCAAGATAGAAGTCCACAGGACCAGGACCCAATTGACACCGATCGGCTCCTTGTCGCTGCATGCTTAGATGGAGATGAATTAGCTTGGTCCACCCTAGTTAATCGGTACAAACGACTGGTGTATCACTTTCCTAACAAGGCCAATTTGTCGGCAGATGAATGTGATGACGTGTTTCAGGAAACATTTCTTGCATTGTACAACCAGTTGAAAAGCATTGAGAACAAAACGGATCTGTCCTATTGGTTAAGCAAGGTAGCTCAACGAACAACATGGAAATTACTACAATTCAAATCACGATCCTTAGACGAACAACTTGACCAACAGGATCCCGCCGATTTATCGCAGATTCAGGACCGTGAATTGTTGCTCAAGTTGCAACAATTCAAGATACGAAAAGCTGTTTTGCAATTAGATGGAAAGTGTCGTATTTTGTTGACGAGACTTTTTTATGAAGTCGACGAATCAGACTATCGAGAGCTTGCTGAACATCTCGGAATCGCCATGGGTTCGGTGGGACCCACCAGAAACCGATGTTTACTCAAGCTGAAAAAGATACTCCATAGAATGGGCATAGACGAGAAAAATGTATCAACTTGGTTCTAAAAAACCACTTTTTGATTGAATGCAGGGACGAAATACTGGGGAGAACGATGTCGAATCGAAGATTTTGGGATGAACTGCGAAGCATCACACAACTGGATACCGACTTAGATGTTCCAGACTCATCTCTAGGTGCAGCCGTTAGCATCTTTAAAGACAGCACGCGAAAATCACGCGTCTTTCGTGAGATCGTCCGTAACTCTGCAGCGGTACGTTCCACCGGTTTGGCCAGTATCCTCCATTACGAATTGGCAAACGGTCATAGCTTAGATTTAGAAATTACCACTGGTACCCACGGTTATCGAGTGGAGGGTCATTCGAACACCCTACTAGCCTCTCAGGTTTTTATGTTTTTGGACGAAAAGGAATATATAACTTGGATGAACTGCGGTCGTTTTGAGGTAGACAACTTGGAACCTGGCAATTACCGCATCCTGTTTAGCGAAGAGGCCGGTAACTATTGGATACAAGAGTTCAAAATCGGAGAAGCGACCTAAATGAATGGTTCGTTCGCGAACTAAATAAACAAAATCTGCCTAAATTTGAACAAGAATTTCTAGAGTTACTCAATTTTGATTTAAAGAAAGCCAGCACTTTCGAAGTCTACCTTAAGAGCAACCTAAAGCAGGTTTCAGATGCCTGCAGTGGCCATATTCGGCGCCTACTCGGCAGACTTTATCGAGCACAGGGTGACAACACGCGAGCCATACTGTGGACTCGAAAAGCGCTTACCATATTTGAAGGCGTTGATAACCATGGCGGCATGATTCAATGTCAACTGACCTTGTCTGACATCTACACGCGGCGTGGCAGCTACGAACAAGCCACTCACCATGCCAATAGCATCATCGAGAATCCTTCCTGCGATCAGAATGACAAGATTAAGGCGCACGTGAACCTTGGTAATTTGGAACATCGACGTCGGAGATATAAGGAGGCCGAAACTCATTTCGAGGCTGCTCTCGCTTTTCTCGAAAAGGAACCCAATGAAGCCATTGAAGCCATTGTCCTACATAACTACGCCTGCCTAAATGTATGTCGTAATCGCTTCACAGCGGCTCTTGAAAACTTCGCCCGAGCATTGGCACTCTTTAGCCAACAAGAAGCCTCGCTCTATCGAGCTCATGTCTATCAAGCCATGTCCGAGGTCTATTCAATACAAGGACAATTTGATCAGGCAGAGGAAAGCCTTTCCCAGGCTCGCCGTATCTATGCGGAAGGATCCGATCGCATTGGCGCTGCCTATTGCGATTTGGAGCTATTTAATTTAGCTATCAAGCTCAAACAACACGAAGACGCGCTAGATCGCGTGGACAAATTGGCCAAGCAATTTGAGAGCTACCAGCTCTATCTTGAAAAGGCTCAGTTACTCTATCAAGCTGCTGAAGCAACTTACGATCTCGGTGAAGCCGATATAGCAGAGGATTATTTGGCAGAAGCCCGCCGTATCTTCCAACGCGAGGAGAACCAAATCCACACTTCCATGTGCGATCTTTTGGAAGCAAAAATCTCTTTGCACTTGGGCTTTCCACAAAAAGCCAAACGACTGCTAGATAGCGCTCGTTTCGTTTTCACCAAGTCAAAGTTGGCCGAGTACGAGATTGAGTGCCATCTTCTGCAAGCTCGCCTTGCGCCCGATAGCGTACAAAGCAAAACGATTCTTCGCTTACGTAAACTGCTCAAAAGCTCCGTTGGTTTGAATGTTCGCATCCAAGCTCAAGCCTTTATGGCCACCTACTGGCACAAAAAGCGACAATTCAAACGCGCAATCACACATTTGATGGAGTCCATTTCGTTACTGGAAGAATCACGGGTTAACATCCAAACAAACGATCTCCGTTTGAGTTACTTTTCATCAAAAACAGAGCTTTACGAGACACTCATTGTCTGGCTATTCCAGTGGTCCAACCCCGCTTCCAAGTCGATGGTTTTTCAAGCGATCGAACTTTCGAGAAGCCGCGAGCTATATGACAATCTCGCCGTTAACGGCACAACCCCAGCAGCTTTGCATGGTCGTGAACCGACCTTGGTTGAAATTAATCGCTTACACGAACGAATGGAACATCTAGAGCGACGAAGTCAGGTTTTGCAACGTCAGGATCATTTCTCGTTGATTGACTCCGAAGCTGTTCGAAACGAGTTAGTTGTCGCACGTCAGCAGTATCGAGAATTGCGTACAAAACTACGCGATCATAAACGACTTGCTGTCTATTTTCCTTTTGATTGGGATGTCGGCGAATTGCAACGACGATTGCCAAAAGAAACATTGTTAATCTCGTATTTCATGCGTGGCAACGACCTGTACCGCCTAGAATTGGATCATAAGAATATTCGCAAGCGCCACTTTCAATTGAGTTCAGAACAAGTGTCAGAGCTCAATTTGCTTCCCAGACACATGGCCTCCATGGAATTGAGTTCAAGGCCAGATACGATCACACGACTTGACCGTATCAGCACCATTCTTGTCCCAAAAAACACCAGCTCGTATAGTCATTTACTATTTATTCCACACAAACAACTGCAGCGATTGCCCTTTCCTGCCCTTCGGCACCGCGGTCGCTACATCATCGAAACACATAGCCTGTCCCAGTGTCCTAATCTCCCCATTGCTCACCTAAGTTTAGAGAAGCAATCGCAAGCATTCCAAAAACCACTCTTCTTCTTTTCAAACCTTGATTCCGATCCAAAAGCGCCTGAACGTGAAACTCTGGCCATAAAATACCCTCAGGCAGTTTGGCGACAGGATTTTGTTGCGCCAGATTTGCTGGATGATCTCGCACAAGCTGACCTCATTCATTTTGCGGGTCATGGGTACTTTAATTCAAGTAGTCCCGACGCCTCGTATTTAAGAATTGCCGGTCAAGACTTGTCGCTCACGCAGATTGCGCAACTAAAACTAAACAAACCATTTGTGAATCTAGCAGCTTGTCGATCAGGTGCTTTAGCGCTGGCCCCTGGCAACGAACTAAGAGGTTTTGTAGTCAGTCTATTTGCAGCAGGCAGCTCCTCAGTCTTAGGCGGACTTTGGGACATTGAAGATGAGGCGACCGGCCTGTGGATGACCGCCTTCTACAACCATATTGATATGGGCATCGCGAAGGCATATCAAACCGCGTGCCTTGCAGTCCTAGCAAACAGACCAGAACCATACGCCTGGGCGGGTTTGGCGCTGTTTGGAGGACTACCAAATTGATGAACTTTCCCTCGATTTTTTCCACACGACCAAGTAGACTTAAGCAGGGTTGTGTGATTACTGCATCTTTATGCGCATTATCCCAAAGTAGAGGCTATATGTACCCACAATTAGATCATCATGAATAGCAGGAAATGGGTTCTGTGTTGGTGCATGACCATCGGCTCCATTTTTGCGGGTCGACATCAGTTAATTATTAGGACAGACGGACCCGTCAATATTCCGGCTACCCTGAACGCCTTTCATGTTGTGGGTTGGGAGCAACTCCCGAATGAGTCCATCTATAAGGTGACCATTGAATCCAATGGCAGCGCTCAAGCGATCCATCAGGCCATCAAACGGTTACGCGTCGTACAATCTTCTGAATCCGATCAAATGGCAGATATTGTATCGCCGCAAGAGGCTAGTCTGCTTGACCAAAGGACCATTGGCATCCTAGACGATTTCTATATTGACCAACGAACGATCGGCATCCTAGACGAAGGTGACGACGCCTATTTAAGTATTTATAGTCAAGAATACGCCTTCCAAGTGCGTGCAGTGGATGCGTGGCCTTACGCCACAGGTTCGGGCGTCATCGTAGCCGTGATCGATACCGGGGTAGACTCCGACCATGAATTTTTGGTCAATAATTTGGTCCAAGGCTGGGATTTTGTTGACAACGACGATCTGCCTGAGGACGAACGTTCAAACCACGACTCAAACGGAAACGGTCGCTATGACGAAGGCTGGGGACATGGTTCTCACGTTGCCGGTATCATCAAAACCATCGCTCCTGGCGTGTCGATCATGCCACTACGAGCCGTCGACTCTGACGGATCAGCTGATCTGTTCCACATCATGCAAGCCATGCAATTCGCCATTGATAACGGGGCCAAAGTTATTAATTTGAGCATGAGCATCCAAGATCCGTCTCCCGCATTGCTTCACTTAATTGACGTCGCTCGCATGTCCAATATCTTAGTCGTCACCTCAGCAGGAAACCATGACTCTTCGTCTTTGACTTATCCAGCAACCGAGGTCGAAACATTAACCGTAACTTCGGTCGATCACTTGAATAGGAAATCTGATTTTGCTAACTACTCTCAGAAAATCGACGTCAGCGCCCCTGGCGAGTCGATCTTGAGTTGCTTACCTGGCAATCAATACGTTTACCGAAGCGGAACATCAATGGCAGCTCCTATTGTCGCTGGCCAGGCTGCCATTATTTTTGAACTTGTTCCCGACGCTTCATATCAATATGTTAAGGGTCGTATCGTTAACCATTCGTTAGATATTAACAACTCAAATCCGGGTTTTCGTAATAAGCTGGGTCGGGGCCTGTGCGACGTTTGGAATTCAATTACCCAACAACCACAGTAATCACCAACCTTTAGACAAAAAAAAGGCCGGCTATGTTCACCGACCTTTTTTGCTAAAGCGCGAGCATTAATCGCGATGGTATTCGATGTGCAGCTTTAACTTCTTGGCCACTTCAATGCCGTATTTTAGCGTTGATAGAGTGACGGTTATCTCTTCTTTGCGTTCATCCTCATTGATGCTTTCAGTGTCGTTGTAGCCGTCAATCAATTTTCCTTGGGCGTCGTACCAGCCAATTTCTATATCAGCATCCCAGTCTCGTGACGAATCATTGCTGTATTCGATCTGGATCTGAATTTCCATGAGATTTTCACTGTTTCCAGGGCGAAACAGGGCCGACTTAGTAAAGCCGCTCTTCTTTTGTTCGATAATCCTGAATCGGTGAATCGTCACTGGACCATCGGTCGAATTCAGTTCGACCCACTTATCTAAAGCGAAATTAACGTTCTTAGTTAGTTCACCAGAGTAAGCAAACATCGAGCCCATTAATGCCATAGTCATAATCACTAACATTCGCATTTTCAACTGCCTCCAAAAAGAATATTTGATCTGTATACCACGATAAGAGTCTCAACCTTGTCTGTCAACTGTATGACAGTCATGCCCAAGGTCAAGCCTGCCCAATCGACAAAAAAAAGGGCCTCCCGAGGGAGGCCCAAAAAGCAATCGATTCTAATTGCTTAGAAAACGACTGTGGCTTCATTAGAACATTCACCTGAGTCGCACACTGAGTAGGTATAGCTTCCGCCACCTTTATTGCCCGTGCTATCTGTAAATGCGCCATCATTGGCAGTTGTGCCAATAGAACTGCCGTTGCGGAATATTTCAACCGTTCCGCCCGATGCGCCAGACCAGGTCAAATCGATCGTATGTACACCTTTTACTTTGTAACCAGATGCGCCCAGATCGATCGTACTTGATCCGCCATCAGAAACGGTGACGTTCTGAGTGATTGTATTTGAATCACCCGAGTTATCAGTCACTGTCAAGCTCACAAGGTAAGTATTTGAAGAACCATAGCTATGACTTGGGTTGGTTGCTGAAGACGAGCTTCCATCACCAAATGTCCAAGAACGACTTACGACAGAGCCGTCAGGGTCGCTACTTTGATCGGTGAAATTGGCAGTCAAACCATTGGTGGAGAATGTGAAATCAGCATTGGGAGCCTGGTTACCGGTGCTTCCACCATAAAGTGCAGGACGATAGTTTAAGAGCCCACAAACAACACGGTTTGCTTGTTCCTGAGTGAAATTGTCCATACAAGTGTCGTTGGTGTAGTCCATATAGTTAGTGATGGGATCTGAATTCCCGCATGAAGTGTAGTTAATGCACTCGTAACGCGCAGTTGTTTCTGCATTGGTGTCGACAATTAGGTCACCACTCGTGTAGGAGTTCGAGCAACCGCCTTGGAATGTGTGATACAGACCAAAATAGTGGCCAATTTCATGGGTGGCCGTACGACCTTGATTGTAGATACCGCCGTTTGGCGCGTTGCGTCCAACTGCCGTCCAATTCAATACAACGCCGTCCAATGTCTGACCGGCCATGTCCTGCGGGAAATAGGCATAACCTAGGTATCCGCTAGCTTGGTTGGTATAGATATTAAGATAACGACTTTGGTCCCAGCCAAGCTGAGACTTGTATTGGCTTTCGCGTCGATCAGCAAACCATTGTCGATTAGCTGTGCGCGTAATGCCTGCAAGTTCAAAACGAATACCTGTGTCAAAACCATTGGCGCCAGGAGAGCCGTTGGCCGCGCCAAAATCTTCGTTGAGTATGTCGACCTGGCTTTGAATCAAGGCATTCGAGATATCGCCTTGTCCGTTTGAGTCGGTGATTATGTGAAAGACGACAGGAACCACATATTGACCTACAAAATATTCGCTGTTTATGACGGTTTGCGTCTTGGTACAGTCACTGGCAGATTTCCAGAATAGGCTCTGCTCAGCGGGCAACGACTTCGTTTTGCAACGTCGACCTTCAAACTTAAATTTGTCAGATTGATGAAATGCTTCCATACTTTCAAATACGTCACCTTCAACGATGACGCGCCCGTCCTGCTGAACTTCAAATCCTTGAGCGACGGCCAAATTGCCCGCCTCACTGTCGCCGGCCGCGACGGTCAACGCGGCACCAGCCAGTATCAAAATCAGTGCACATTTTTTCAGATAGATCGACATCCTATTCCTCGTTCCTGTTTATTTCCACACAAAGAAAGCCCTAATCAGTTAGTGCCTTGCGCTAAGTTTTCGTGGTTGATACCCATTAAGTGTTTGACGCAGAGCTCATTGATACAAAAACTTTTCAAAACCTTTACAAAACTTTCGCGAATGTAAAGGCTCGTATTGATGACGCGAGACTTGAAATAATCAGTCTATTCGCCAGCAGTAAGCTTGTGCACAAACCTCCGGTTAGGAGACCTCCATTTAGTCCAAGCCAGATCTTGAAACAGGTCTAAACAGAATTGCGTATCGGGGACCCGGCTAGATTCAAGCACAGGGCTCGCACTCGATTCGCGCATGAGAGATAAAAGGTTGAATTCTTTAGTCATCAAACCCACGTTGAGCGCCTTGAATTCATCGAGTAGCCAGTCATGCAAAAAAAAAGGAGCGCCGAAGCGCTCCTTGGACCTAGAGACGGAAAATGAACTGTTTTATGGCGTACCTGCTTGATTCGACAGGTTCCTCCAGATGAGTTGTTTAAAAGCGCGAATGGTTTCTTGTTCTTGACGGTCATTAAAGCCTTTGAAGGTGCCATCGATGCTGCCTCCGAATACCTGACCATTTTTTACATAAACCGACGCTCGGCTCTTGGTAAATTCAACTCTTGATGTTGTATTGTTGGCTGGATCTAGGTTAACCGAATAGACGTACGCTGAAGGCGTTAGATCATCGGGATCGGGTAAATCAAGCGTCGGGTTAGCTGAATTCAGCGAACCACTCACCGCCACAAAAAATATCTTGCCTCCCGCAAAAGATACCGAGGAATAGAGTTTAAGTGTGCCCAAATCAATGGGTGGAATTAATAGAGACTCATCCTTCAAGTCATACACAACCACAACGTTGTTCGTTGAGTGCGACCAGTCGGTTCCTCCTGTGCCAAACGCGACAACAGCGTGCCCACTGTATTCACCAACCGAAGGTGCGGCCGCGATGGGCCGATCAGTTGCGTTAGGGGTTGCGCCCACGCTCGCGTCGAATAAAGGGGTACTTGATGGCTGACTTGAAGCCGGCAATGCGTTACCTGTGCTGATATCAATGCGCCACAGGCGTCCATTTAGATCGCCAACTAACAGACTATCATCAAAACCGTCATCATTAAGATCTGCCACAGCAGCTGGAGCCGGCAGATCATTCTGACCCGTGAGGTTATAGTTTCGGACAAAGGGTTGACTCCAAATAGCGGCGCCCGTTTGCAGATCAAATGCGTATATACGCAGACCATGTCCCAGCACATTATTGGGGTCATTGGTTGTCATAATGGCGGCGTAGCCAATCGAAAAAGTGCTATTGATCTCCTTCTTATACCTGGCGACGGAAACCCGTTGTGTAAACCCAAAGTTGGCGGTATTAAATGCCGTCCACAACACGGCAGGATTAGTGGGGTCCGTCACATCGAGAACACTCATTCCTTTGGCACCGGAACCGTGTCCCACGGCAACAATAGTGCGCCAATCTCGAGCCCCTGTTGGATCATTAATGTCGACCGGTAAAAAGGCGTCCAATACGGTTGGCGACGAATCAACCTTAGGTCGGTCCGCATCGTCAACGCGCGTGTTCTTAAGCTTGTGCAGTACGGCGGCAGGCACATAACCGCGCTGCTCTTCACCGGTTTCCAAATCTATAAACTCCAGAACGCCATAGGTCGTACCGACATATGCGATGGCTGGCCGAGAATTGTTAGACCTGACATTCGGAGGGACAATGGCTGGCGTTGAACGTTCAACGCCACCAAGTCGTTTGGCTCTAAATTGACCGCGAAAGTTCTTGATGTCTTCGGCAACACTAGCCACGGTGTCAGTGGGATCATTAATAAAGGCCTCAATGATGTTGGCGTTGTTTTCATGAACCTCAACAAGGCTGCCATTGATAGAGGTAAATAGATAACGCGACGACCAAACAGGCATGACCCCGAAACCGGAAGCATCCCACTTTTCAGTTAGGTTTCCACTTGCTGAGTTACCATCGGCGTCCGCAATATCATAGGCTCGAAAATGGCCGGCATTGCCCGGATATTCAAAGGTACCGTAATAGAGCACATCATTGTCAATAACCGGGCCACTGCGCGCGTATTCAGCAATCTCGATTGGGTCAACGATGTTGTTAAATAAGGTGTTTAGGATGTAGCGAATACCACCCACATTCTGTGGTCGTGGTTCGCCCGGATCAGAAGGATCGCCCGTTCCACCGGAAAAGATAACGTCCGTGCCGCCGCCCTTTTTACTTACGGGCACAAAACTAACCGTGCCATCATCATCGCAATTTCGTGGGTCGAAGTCAGGGTAAACGTCCGAGCAAAATGAGCAAGAACTTGTCCCACAGGCCCCGTTATCCACCTGAATACTCAGGCCTTGGAAGACATAATCATCGCTACATCCGCAGTCAAAACTGGCCGTAATATTAGTAATTCGGTATGGAGTTGTTGAAAGGTTTTGAATGAAAATACCAGATAAGTGGTCGGTCCCAGCCGGAGATCCAGCTCCGTTACAACCAGGGCCATAGTTAGTGCGTCCATCAATCGTACTTGCGGAGAAGTCAGGATTACTCCAGGTGCTAAAGACGCCTTCAGCCAATGAACCGATGTCCAAGGACCCTTCACCGCCATCGTATTCAAGGGTGAGATCAAAAGCCGCTCCGGAATGCGACCAAAACTCAGGCGCATTTCGACGACAACTCTTCATGGTGATATCGATGCGATAGGTAACCCCAGGTGAAATGATGGGTTCGCAACTCACATAACGATGTCCAGAAATGTAATGCACATTACCTTTATTGGGATCACTATCCTTGTTGCGCATAGCGTAATAGACCCATGGGTTAGTTGGGGTTGAGTCGTGGGCAATCGTATTCACATTTTGACGCCAAGTTGAGCTACCGCTGCCAGACGAACCCGTCGCCGGTGTATCCCCCGATTGCCAGTTTCTGAATTGCTGGGTGTCCAACGTCTCGTCCACTACAAAGGGGTAATCACCAATCTGTGAAAAGGGTAAATCAAAATTTTCGTAAACGGTTGGCTGAGTGACCGTACCATTGATACCGAGATAGCTTTCGGACAATAAGGA
The DNA here is from genome assembly GCA_029263455.1 of Holophagae bacterium. Taxonomy (GTDB): domain Bacteria; phylum Acidobacteriota; class Holophagae; order Acanthopleuribacterales; family Acanthopleuribacteraceae; genus JAGQSC01. The sequence goes on along the minus strand of JAJCXM010000038.1, from coordinate 332,132 downwards.
AGCAGATGCTTCCCAGGCATCAATTGATTTGCAGGTAAAGAGCACATTGCCGCCATCATCTGCAAAGGCATTGACGTTCGCCATGATCGTATCGGCCACGGTCGTGCCCAACAATTCGCCCGCTGGCGTCCAGTGAGGAACCCACAAAATGTAATAGGCAGCAACCGACAAGTCACCTGCCGCGATCTCTGACGGCTCTAGGATGGTGTAGTAGGCGGCAGGAACTCCTGCCAGTTCTAAATAACAAGCTAATAAGGACTGGCCTTCATTTCCAGCATTATTCATAAGGGCAATTTGACGAGGCGTGGTTTGAAAAGTCGCGCCAACGGGAGCCGTAACGGGTTCGTCAAATTGATGAACGACAACGTGATCATAAAGGGGCGAGGAGGCAGATATGAGTCCCAGCAGATCAGAAGCGTCGCTAGCGTCAACCATAAACGGACCGCCGGCGTATTGCTGGGGTAAGGGCGATACCGGAACAAAGGCATTTCCGGAAACGACCGTCGTGCCAACATCTGTCGTCACAAGATCGGGCTCCGAGTTGCTAACTTTATCTTCCTTGATAATCGCATGCACAGTAATGCCTTGTTGAAGCATTTCATATACAAGGCCATAAGCTTCAAAAATGCCATCATTCAATTCGTCCTGGTTCTGAGAGTCCATAGGAATGATCAGTGAACCGACAGGAAAGGTCCGATCCTCGGCCATTACTGCAGTTAAACTCACTACCAGAATCAACGATTTCATCCACTTTTTCATGTGCTACTCCTAGCTCTCGTACCGGGACATGGTCTTACCAGCCCTTTGTTTCGTGATAAGGATCTTTCATGTCCTGGTTAATCGTCCACTTATCCGTGCCAGGATCCTTATAACCCACACTATCTTGACTATCCGTTGAGATTGCCGTGAACGTATTGGCATCCGCTTCGGTAATTGTCACAGTGTAAAATTGACCGTAATTAGAGGGGTCTTCTGTATAGCCAGGAAGCTCGGTTAACGTGGTTGCATATCTGAAATGTGTCGAACGAAAGACTTCCTGTTTTGCCCGTACTAAGGCTAGTGCCGCGCTACCGTCGGCGGATCTACTTTGGGCAACCATATTGGTGAACATGGGAACCGCGATTGCCGCCAAAATAGCGACAATCACGATCACGATCATAAGTTCTATCAGAGAAAACGCCTTATTTTTCATATCAGCCGCCATCCATTACTTCGTTCATTCCGCCTTCAACATCGACTTCGCTTGAAAAAGAAGAGTTCGATTTGGAGCCACCGGTCTCCTGTGCATACTCGGTGTCGGTCCCAATGTATTTGATCAAAACTTCGATTTCGGTTCGTCCACCGGACTGAAGAACGCCGACGGAATTGACAATCAAGCGACTGTCGTTGTCTACCGATTCGTCGCCGTCAAGATCGTCGTTATCTCTGACTGTGACTGTAAAATCGACGGCGCCACCTGAGATCTGCGGATAATTCAAACTACCAACCAGCACTTGGCCACCATTATTGGTGAGTACCGTGGTGAAGTTACTTTCAGCGTCTTCTAGTAAGACAGGCGAAGACTGATGTACGCCGCTCTCAGCTGCATTCATCGTTACGCCTTGGGAGTAGATACCACCGGTTAAGGACACATCTGCAAGGACGGTCGCAAGCGAAACCATGGCTAGCAGGGCTAATACCACGACGATGCCAAGCGTTATGGCTAGACTAAAAGCGCGATCGCTCATAGGTCACCTCGATTTCTCAAATATATTTCCTGCGTGATGCTGTTTACGACTGGTGTTCCATCCTGAATGGGCGTGCGATTTCCCAAGGTCACCCTAAGCTTGAGCAAGGAACCATAAATGGATTCCTTCTCGTCGTTAGTAGTGGGAGGTGTGTCTATCCATTCACCCAGCGATTCATCAATAATCTTGTCACCATCTAGGTCTGCGCCCAGTTCGATGGTAAAAACATCAAGCCCAAATAGGACCGGTACGCCATCACGAGTCAGTGCTGTTAAAGTTGCGCCCGTTACTGGGTCAGTGACATCCGTAATTTGGTAAGACACCGTGTCCCAAGAAAATGTTACGGCCGGGTCAGCACTGGCCAAGTTGTCCATCGTCTCATCGGGAACCCAATAGTCAGCGATCATGTTTCCGGACCCATCGTCAGTGACATCCAGAAAGAATTCCTCAGTCCCATTAATATCCACAATGCCTCGTTCGTCGGCAAACACACCTATTTCCATCAAGTCACGGCTAAGGATATGCATTGCTTTCTTGAGATGACCGCGGTCTTTGATGATGCTCTTGTGGCTTTGGAATTCGTAACTTGCGTTGCCAATAAAAAATGACATTGCCGCAGCCAAAAAGAGACTAATCAATATACCAACTAATAATTCAATCAGCGAAAAGCCACGATTGCTCATTGTGACCTCACAAAATTCAACTCTATACTGTTATCAAAATCATCGCTATAGACATCCCAAGTCACATTCACGTTGATGTTTTTGGAGACAGGTGCGTCGGTTTCAGTAACCTCCCATGTCACAGCAAAAAAGTCGTCGTCAGCGGTTTCCGAAAGTTTTCCACCGGACGTAAAATACAACGCGCTACCTTGACTATCCACTTGATCGAATGGCATCTGCCTCAAATTATCGATCGCCGACTGCCCAACAAACACGGCCTGCGAGATAAGATGAGATTGGCCCGATTGTTGGGCCAGCGAAGATTCCAGTGCCAACCAACCCACCGAAGCAATCAAAAAGATCAATAACGCGATCATCGCCTCAATGAGACTGGCAGCGCGTTCGTTTTTTATTGACTCCATATGTCACTCCCCTCTTTTTGGTAGTGAGTGGCCGTTAAACCCGATGGCAATACCTCTATAATGCCGTCATAGTCTCTATAAGACATAAATACGCCTCCACCTGGCGGAATAACCATGCCTAAACCGGTAATGGGTATCAGGTCATCAGTAAATGATGTTGGACTTGATGCCGTCGACAACGCGAGCCATGGAGTATCTGAGCTATTGGTTCGGCCAAAATCACAATAGCCAGGCGTGAATCGTTCAACTTCATCAAAGGTGGCGTCTAGGAGCTGCACCTCGCCGATCGCGGTACCGTTCTCAATGCGAACACGACCAGATGTTCCTCTTGCTAAACTCTCACCCATTGTTTTTTGAATGACATGTTCTACGTTACTAACGTCCTGCCGAATCCTTGACCACAACACGAGGCTTTGCACCGTTGGAGTCACCAGCAACAAAATCACCATGACTAGGACCAGTGCTATTCCCAATTCGATTAGGCTGTAAGCTCTGTCAGATCTCCCATGATTGACAAGGCCACATCGCCACGCCAATTGCTTCATATTGCCTGCCTATAAACATCTAAGTTGGGCCCGGTCCAACTAGTCTTCTACTCGTTACTTTAAGTGTGGTTCAGAGCGGTTGTTCGTACGTCTTTTTCAAAGATTTTTTGGTGACGGGCCTATTTTCTTCACAATTGGTTCATCGTCACTATCTGTTGCAAACATTAGGCATATGCAAAAAATACTCAGTTTCCATACTCAAATAAAGGGTACTATGCACAATGTTAGCGTCAGAAAATGGATTGAAGTTCTTGAACGGGAAGATGTTGCCCAAATAATGTAGATTTATCACTAACAAATTTGAATTTACCCAATCGATCGACGGGTAACCAGCCTCTGACCGAATTGAAGAGCGCCATTGCTTCGACACGCGCCAGATCTTGAAGGGTCACAACACCAGGCAGCAAGTGCCCAAGTTCGATTAACCACTTGCGATAGATGCCCGGTAACAGGCCTAGCTCAATGGGCGGCGTCAACCAGCGGCCCTCTAACAAGAAGGCGCAGTTACTGGTTGAGGTCTCAAGGAGGCGACCCATTTGATCGTAAAACAAAGCCTCATCGAAGCCTTGTTTGCGCGCCTGGCTCAGTCCCAGTTGATAGGCAAGCCTAGAGCCGGATTTTAATTGTCGGAATGGGTCTTCATTAGCTAAAGGTCCGCTCAACTGGCAAGTCACACGGCTTGCGCCGATTTTGTACGGCCGCGCTCGGACGTCAACTCGTTGACCAGCAGGTTGCTCCGACCAGCGGCCTCCTATCCTAACAACAGTAACGCGGACTAAATAGTCATGATCAATGCGAATCACACTTCTCAATTTCGCCACAATTTGGTCGTGGTCCAATTCAAGGAATCCGTTGTCTTGGCAAGATTTGTTTAGACGATCAAAGTGATCAGACCAACGCCATATATGGCCTTTTTTGACAAGCACTGTTTCAAATAGCGATTCACCGTAGATGGCAAAATCGTCATAGATCATCTAGGGACATTTCTCTGAAGCCTAGAGGGCAATTTGTTTCGCGTCATTGGGCTTACCATTTTGCTAATATAGCGCCTTAGTTTAAAGGGGTAAATATGGAGAACGCTTTAGAATTGGCGGGCGTTAGCAAAGTGTATGGTCAATTCATAGCCGTAGACCAATTGTCGTTAAAAATACCCATGGGCACAATTTACGGATTCCTAGGACCTAACGGTGCCGGCAAAACGACCACCATCCGCATGATCATGAGCATCATTTACCCTGACCAAGGATCGATTTGCGTATTGGGTTATCCAAACTCCGAGGTTATTAAAGACAGATTAGGTTATTTGCCTGAGGAAAAGGGGCTTTACAAGAAAATGAAGACCCTAGACATGGTCGCCTATTTTGGCACCTTGAAGGGTTTGGGTTTTCGTGAATCACGCCAACGAGCTCGCAACTTGCTCATCAAGTATGGCTTAGGAGATTGGCTAAACCGAAAATGCGAAACCCTTTCTAAAGGCATGGGGCAGAAAGTACAGATCTTGAGTACGCTTATCCATGACCCTGAGTTGGTGATCCTTGACGAACCCTTTTCAGGACTCGACCCAGTCAATGTGGAGGTCATGCGGGATTTAATTTTGCAAATGAAACGTGATGGCCGTACCGTTATTTTTTCTACTCATGTCATGGAGCAAGCTGAGAAAATTTGTGACTCTATTTTTTTGATTCATCGCGGTCAAAAGATCATTGATGGTCCGCTTCATGAAATCAAAGCAAGCGGCGGTCATGGCCTCCAAATTGATTATGAAGGCGACGGACAGATTATTCGTTCACATCCTGATATCGAACGTATGAATGATTCTGGCAAACACGCCGAGATCTTTCTGAAGGCGGGCCGCAACCCGCAGACATTGTTAGCCTCGCTGATTGGGAAAATCACCATACGCAGATTTGACCTTAGCGAACCCTCGCTGCATGAAATTTTTGTTAGGGCAGTGGGTGGAACAAGCGATGAATAAAACGTTCTTGGTGGCCTTTCGCGAGTATTATGAAAACCTAAGCACCAAAACATTTTGGCTAGGTATTTTTGTTTTCCCTATCATCTTAGTTGCCTCACTTGTCGTCCCTACTTTGCTGGAGAAGTCAAAGCAAGCGCGTGTTTTTACCGTCGTTGACCATTCTGGCTGGCTACACAAAGCTATTGCTCAGAAGATCAAAGAACGAGATATCAGTATTGTGCTGAATGGGGCCCTCGAGTATTGGCTTAGCGACGAAAATTTACCTGCCCATTATCCCGAGCACTTGGACAAGCTTCGATCATTGGTAAACGCAGATAATCTAAACCAATACACGGTCGCCTTGGCTGCCGGTCAATCCGACTCGATTCAGTTGCCCGCGAAACTGACCGAATCGATTAATAGTTGGCGAGAATCACTTACCCAAGCACAAGCTCGTCAGATCTCAGCCAACCTTTCAGCGGCACGATTCCACATGAGCAGCGTCTTAGCGACGGTTACAGAACTCAATGATGCGCTCATAAACGAAGACCTATTCGCCTATTTCGAAATCTCTGATGATCCACTTAACGACGAAACGGCCTTGATTTACGTCAGCAACAATTTCACCGATGAAAGCCTTAAATATTGGTATGTGTCATTCGCGGAAGAAATTATCAAGCGCAAACATGCTGACCTTTTTGATATTGATGATGATGTCGCATTAAAGTTAACCGAGTCTTTGCATGTTCCATCAAGAAAAATCACCAACGAAGGTAAACAAGCACAAGTTGATACGGCTGACCATGTACATCAATGGGTGCCCGTCGCTTTCGTATACCTACTGTGGCTTTCCGTCTTTAGCATCTCCCAGATGCTCCTGACCAATACGGTTGAAGAGAAATCCAATCGCATTATCGAGGTCTTACTGTCATCCGTTTCGCCGTTACAACTTATGTCAGGCAAAATCTTTGGGATCGCAGCAACAGGATTCACGATCATATTGAGTTGGATTGTCTTTTTCTTCATCGCAATTAAGATATTGCCACTTGCGCTTGGCATGCCGCTTAGTTTTGACCTTACCTTTGTCGTCAGCGACCTGCGCTATATTGGCTCATTTATTGCCTACTTCATGTTTGGATATTTCTTTTATGCCGCGTTACTGGTTGGTATGGGCAGTGTGTGCAACAGTCTCAAAGAGGCGCAGAACTTAATGACGCCTGTTATTCTCATCTTGTTGGTGCCCATGTTTGCCATGGTTCCTGTTGGTCAAGACCCTAACGGAGTACTCGCCAAAGTCATGAGTTACATCCCTCCATTTACACCATTTGTCATGATGAACCGCGCGGCCGGTCCGCCGTCACTTTTCGAGTACATAACCACGACGTTACTAATGCTGGTGTCGATCGCTTTCGTCTTCTGGGGTTCCGCCAAAGTGTTCCGTATCGGCATCTTATTGACCGGTAAACCGCCCAAGCTTCGTGAGATATTGCGGTGGTTGAGAGCGCCCGTTGGCACGGCGCCCAAAAAGACAACGGAGTTAGAGTAAACGGTATGCTGACTCGTTTCGATCGTTATCTCTTAAGCGAAATACATTCGCCATTTGCCATGGCAATGCTTGTTTACAACGGCATATTCTTTATCAGAACCTTTACAGAAGTGGCCTCGATATCAGGCGATGTTGACTTCCCCTTTTGGCTATACGCCTTGCTATTCGCCAGTTATTTGCCCGAGATTCTCTACATCACGATCCCAATGTCGTTTCTGTTCGGCGCCCTAGCTGCGGTTTCAAGGCTGAGCTCAGATTCCGAAATGATTGCACCACAAACATCTGGCATGAGCTTTTTGCGTATGAACCGCGCCATTTTTGTTTATGGACTCGCGCTTTCGTTCATCTCATTTCTCTTAATGAATTTTGTCGAACCTCGTGTGATTGAGCTGAGGTTTCGCAAGTACAGCCAGTATCTTGAGGAAATGGCGCGACCCAATCTTATTGCGGGTGTCATCAACACCTTAGGCAAACGGAGCGTCATGTATATGGATCGTGTTGACGGCGAAACGGCCAGCGATCTGATATTCATCAACGAAGCCGATGGCGAAGAACACTTGATGTATGCAGCAAACATCGAAGTCTACAAAGAGAGTCAAAAAGGCATCCGTATTCGCTTATTGAATGGAAACGAAAAGATCATTGACCTGTCAGACAAATCGGGACCTCGCATTGCCGAATACAGCAAATTGCGGATGGATTTTCCGTCACCCACGTCCAAAGCCGCACAGCAGTTTCGCGGTGAGGCCCATAAGTCACTCACAACACCCGATGCTCTTGTTTACTTGTCAACACTAGCAGGAAAACAGCACCGAGAAGTCTATTACGATATTCTAATTCGACTTTTCGGTCCGCTCATTTGTATCTTGTTTAGTCTCTTCCCTATCCCACTTGCCGCGCAACACACCAGGTTAAGAAAAGGCTCTGGATTCGGATTGAGTCTATTCATGATCGCGGTGTACTTCGTCGCCACCAAATTGGCCAAAGACCAGATCATGGCCGAACGATTATCTGCTGAACTAGGTACAGCCCTGCCAAGCATATTGTTTTTAGTCTGGGGCCTTCTGCTGCAAGCCAGTAAACACGCGAATCTGCGACGAGGTAGCTCTGCATTTAAAGAAAAATGGCTCATGAAAATAGGTCAGTGGGTATTGCGCCTCAGAGGCAAGTTTTCGCGCCGCGACGGGCGCGAGAGTCACTGGCAGAAGGTTTCTTGGCGCGGCTTGCCTGCCACCAGTTTCCCAAGATTAATTGATCTTTACGTGATTCGCAGTTTCATTGCCACTTTCTTGTTAATCCAGGGTTCGATTGTGGTTTTGGTGACGGTGATTGAGTACACCCAGATATCCAATATGGCCCAAAAGAACGATATCCCTGCCAGTACCGTATTACAGTATTTGTTATACAAATTACCTGAATTCTTTGATCAAACGTTATTTTTTGCCATGTTGGTAACGGTCTTGGTCGTGCTTTCCGTCATGTCAAAGAACCAAGAGATTACAGCCATTCGCGCTTCAGGCGGTAGCTTGCAAAGGTTAGCCATGCCGCTTGTTGTTTTGGGGCTGATTGCGTCGCTCGCTAGCCTATACTTGAGCAATTCATTTTTACCGTCAACGAGCCGTGTTGCCGTCAACTTACGTCATACAATTAAGAACAGGAATATCTCCAAATTCACCCGTGACGCATGGTTGAAATCTCCCAACGGACACTTATTCAACTTTGAATATTTCGATCAGTCCGACCAAAAACTGCACGGCACAACGGTCTACGAAATCGACTACCAAAAAGGGGGCGTAGTCGGCCGCATCCATTACCCAAGACTCGCTTATCAGGAAAATGGCTCATGGGAGCTAGAAGTTAAGGCGACTGGCTGGAGATTCGCGCAGGACAATGACCGTCGAACCATTCCAGAGCCCATTACGATCGCCCAAAACGCGTCCGTAAAGTTAGATGTGGATCGCGATGATTTGTCGCAACGAGACCGTAAACCTCTTGAGTTTAGTATCAACGAATTAGGTTCATACATCCAATACCTGAAACAGTTAGGTCTCAATCCGTTACGCGAACAAACGGAATACTTCGTTAAAATCGTACAGCCAGCCTTGCCCCTGATTTTGGTAGTTTTGGCAATTCCCTTTGGCTTTCAGTTTGGCCGTCGTGGGACCTTCTACGGGATTGCGTTTGGTCTGGTGGTTGGACTTACTTTTTGGTTGTTCTTTGAGCTGTCCCGTGAAATGGGTCGAACGGGCGTATTGCCACCCATCATTGCCGGTTGGAGTGTCGTTCTGATGTTTGCGGCAAGTGCCTGGTACCGTTTTTTGCACATGGATAACTAGAAAGTGTTTAATTCCGGCGTATAGAACGCAATAATACAAGTTAACGCTATCTCCTTCACTTTCAAGAGGTCACCACATGGTTCTTTGTCTCATCTGTGCTCTATGGATTCAATCGACGCCGATTCAATCAAGTGTTCCAAGTCCCGCAGAAGAACGTCTAAAGGCATATACTGAGCGACTGCAATGGGAAAAAGAATCACCCCTTAAAGAGGCAAAATTTCAACAGGTAGGTCCCACTGAAATGGGGGGTCGGGTTGTTGACGTTGTTTGCTTTTCAGACAAGCCAACCCAATTCTGGGTAGCCTATGCGTCCGGTGGCTTATGGCGAACAGACAATATGGGTTCTTCGTGGCAGCCCCTATTTGATCGCTCAGCTTCAATCACCATAGGCGATATCGCCATTAGTCCACATGATCGAGACACGATTTGGGTGGGTACTGGGGAAAAGAACAGTAGTCGCAGCTCATATGCTGGAACAGGCATCTATCGAAGCAACGATGGCGGAGAGAATTGGGTGCATATGGGTCTAAGCGACACCCATCACATCAGCCGAATCTTGATTGACCCGAAGGATTCCAATCGGATTTATGTGGCAGCAATTGGGCATCTGTACTCGGAGAATGAAGAACGTGGTGTTTTTAGATCTTTAGATGGCGGCACGAATTGGGAAAAGGTGCTCTACCTCAATGATTCAACCGGCATCATTGACTTGGCGATGGACCCATTCGATGCGAATATTCTGCTTGCGGGCGCCTGGGAGAGGCATCGCCAAGCGTGGAATTTTGAGGAAGGTGGCGACGATACGGGCCTATATCGATCAGTCGATGGCGGAACAAATTGGGAACTGAGCAGCGAGGGTTTACCGTTGGGCATTAACGCAGGCCGTATCGGTGTCGCATTTGCGCCTTCGAGTGAAGGCGTCGTTTATCTGACGATTGATAATCAGCGAGAACGAGCCCAACCTCAATTTGACGCAGACCCCTTAGCTCGCATAAAAGTTAAGTCAATGAGTACGGCTGATTTTCTGGCATTCGACGACAAAGCGATTGATGAGTTCCTCAAACAAAACCATTTTCACAAAGACTACACAGCCGAAGTCATTCGCAAGAAATTGAGCGACAAAGACATTAACATACAAGACCTAATGGACTACATGATCGATGGCAATGCCGCCTTATTTGACCGACAAGTTATGGGCGTTGAAGTATATGTTTCAGCAGATAAAGGGCAAACGTGGATTCGAACTCATGAAAAGATCATTGAAGATTTTGCCTATTCTTACGGCTACTACTTCGGTGAAATTGTTGTAGACCCAAAAAACGAGAAGACCATTTACATCACTGGCGTTCCGCTGTTGCGAAGCATAGACGGAGGCCAGAGTTTCGAAAATATTAATGAACCATATATTCACGTAGACCATCACGCGCTTTGGATCGATGCAAACGACCCCCGTCATCTCTTACTTGGTAACGACGGCGGCGTGGATCTTAGTTGGGATGGCGGATCGTCCTGGCACGAACTTGGTCGTGTGCCAGCTGGCCAGTTCTATACCGTTGCGACCGATATGGCGGAAAACTACTCCATTTATGGCGGCCTTCAGGACAATGGCGTATGGCGAGGCAAGAATGAACTATTGAGCCCCCAGAGTGCAGCTTGGACGCGTATTGGTGGCGGCGACGGTGCCTATATTGAAGTCGACCCGCGCGACAATCAAACGGTGTACTTGGGGCTTCAATTTGGGCACTATCAGCGAAAACATTTGGGTAGTGGCGAGCAAATCACCATTTACCCTCGACATAAACTTAAAGAAGCCCCTTATCGGTTCAATTGGATGACTCCGATTGAACTATCAAGCCATCACCACGATGTCTTGTATATGGGTTGCCAGAAAGTGTTGCGATCTCTAGATCGTGGCGCATCATGGTCGGAAATTAGTGAAGACCTCACCAATAACCCTAAACAAGGCGATATCCCATTTGGAACCATCACCGTATTAAAAGAATCCAAAAAGATGTTTGGTACGCTCGTAGCTGGAACTGATGATGGCCGATTATGGAAGACCAAGGGCGGTTCACCAGATTGGCAGGACATTGGTGCTGGATTACCGCAGGGGTTGTGGGTTAGTGGGGTTGAGATCTCACCACACGATGACGAGACCCTATTTGTGACGCTCACTGGCTATCGCAACGACGATTTCCGCACATACGTTTTCAAGAGCAAGAATGGAGGCCAGGATTGGGTCGACATACACGCAAATTTACCGCAAGAAGCCTGCAATGTGGTGCGCGAAGACGTGACTAAGGCTGGTTTGCTATTTCTGGGAACGGACATTGGGTTATGGGTTTCCTTTGACGAGGGCATGCATTGGGCAGCCATGGCAAGTGGATTGCCGCATGTTCCTGTTTACGCACTTGAAGTTCATGAGCGTGATCCTGATTTGATCGTGGCGACACACGGCCGCTCCATCTTCACCCTCGACATAACCGACATCCGACAACTCGATTTAGAGAAAATGGAGATGCCTCTAATCGCCATGACCATTGAAGACGTTAATTACGACAAGAGCTTGTGGGGCAGCCAGTTCGGGACCTGGTGGGGCAAATACAGCCAGGTCGCCGAAGTGAAAATCCCGTTTTACACCAGCTCGGCCGGATCGGTCGAGGTCGTTTGCATGGTCGATCAAGTCAAAGTGCACCAAGCCCGTTTGCAAGTGGAAAAAGGCCTGCAATACGCGCGGTGGGACTTCTCAGTTCCAACCCTCAAGGACAAACAACGAGGCAAACTGGATTTGGTTCAAGGTGATGATCAACGCTTTTATCTTAGGAGCGGTAAAGTTGAGGTGAAAATTACTCAAGCCGCTCATAAATCAGAAACTGCCTTTGAAATAAAGACAGAATAAGCAGATTATGAATCTGCCCTAAGCTGTGTAGAATCGTAAATTTTTTGACTTTAGCTGGACATAGACTGCAGAAATACGTAAAGGTGGGATAGTAATTAACCGATGGAAAGAAATTGATGACCTCCTGGCTCTTTCTTAAATTCGCTTTAGTAGCGTTAGCTGGCCAAACAGAAATTGGTTATGCCTTTAAGTCGGGAGACGTCCATCATTTTTCAGAGACTCTGAACGTAAAGTTAGAGAGTACCAGCTTAGAAGGCGGTTCCCGCCAGGCTCGCGTCTCATACAGGCGCACCGAGCGCGTTGAGCGCGTGTTAGAAGATGGCGGCGCCGATTTGTTGGTCACCATCTCTCACATTGAAGCTGACGACCCTGAATTCTGTAGTTTCGTGGCATTGGCTCACTTAGAAAACAAACAGATCCGTATGCACGTGGACAGATTCGGCACAGTAACTGAGTTAAACAACCAACAAGAGGCTGGGTTTACGGGAAGTTACTGGCGAAAAGCTGGTCACGAGTTTGAGAATTTTTTTCATACCTTGCCCGGCACGGCGGTTGAATTAGGTAAACCTTGGGAAGCAAAACAAGTGGCCGCCTTTGAACATCCTTTCTTTGGGTCCACAGATCAAATATCAACCTACCGATATGAGGTAGCAGAGTCGGAAAATTCAAGCAAGGGCGAGGTCACGACGATTGCATTGCAAGGTTCCGTTCAAGGTGTTTTTCAGGACGAAGACAGTGGATCCTTTGTTGGAACATTAGAAGGATCTATCATTTGGAATCACGAACAGGGATTCGAACATGAGACACATATTGAATACGACACTACCTTCCAGATTGATCATCCTGACGGTGCATATTCCTATCGCCTGATGATCGATTTCAATCGGCTATTAGCTCCCCATTCTGGAGTTCGGTAGTTGCACGACAAATGGTTGCTAACTCGAAAACCTATCTGCTGGTAAACTCCCTTAATCATGAGCAGTCGATGGTTATTCATATTCTTTTACTTGCCGCTTTGCGCCCAAAACAATCTCCATTTTGAATCATTCTCAACTTCACGAGGTTTAGTCCACAACCACGTAAAGTGTCTCTATCAAGATCATCGTGGATATTTGTGGATTGGAACGGTGGGCGGAGCCAGTCGTTTTGATGGTCTCCATTTTGACAATCACAGCTTAGAAAGCGTGGCTGGGTCCGAAGTAGTGGTTGGCTTTTTCTCAAATCCTTCACTACCGCTGGCAGCTGTGACACCTACAGGAATCGCTATTCTTGAAGATCGCCAATTTAAAGCTGCATCATTCAACGATCGTTTTTTTCAAACCACCATCAAGGGCGTAAAACGTGCCAATGACACGGTTTGGATACTGACGCGAGATGGTCTCTTTTTCATCGATGATTCATCTGGCTACCAATTAGACGAAATCGGAGCCTTGTCAGGTAGAGATATCAATGCTGTTCAAACCGACAAGAAAGGCATCACATGGGTTGCAACTAGGGGCGATGGCCTGTCAATGCGGCAAACGAGTGGGTTGTGGAAACATTTCACAACAAATGAAGGATTGCCATCTCCTTTGGTCAACGATGTTTTTGAATCCTCGGATGGAACCATTTGGGTTGCTACACATCAAGGCGTCGCCTACTTCGATGGCAATATTTTTCGCCTGCCACCGTTTTCTGCCGAATTGCCTACGCCCATCATTTACGGTTTCACAGAAGACGAAGCCAATCGTTTGTGGATAAAGACCTCATTGGCAGGTGTGCTGGTGTGGGACGGTGTCCGAGCAGAACATTTCGACGCCCGAAAAGGTTTGCCAGGCAATATCAATGTTGAACTTTTCAATGACCAAAAAGGCCACTTATGGGCGAGCAGCAACCAGGGATTAGCTAGATATGAGCAACGTAGATTTACCAATTATCGAGAGGCCGAAGGCCTGTCTAGTAATCTGGTCACCTGTCTATTTGAGGACCGTGAGTTTGGAATCTGGATAGGCACTGCCGCAGGGCTAAACCGCATCGATGGAAATAGATTCTCAACCTGGATGACTGAGACTTCAAAAGCTATCACCCCTCACCTGAGTCGTATTTACCAAATCTTTAGGGACAGCAAACGAAGATTATGGTTTCCAACCTACTCCGGATTAGGCATGTATGACGGCCAAACATTCCATCATTTCACCCAAAATGATGGTCTTCCCCATCAAGAAATTCACAGTATTATCGAAGACCGGAGCGGGACAATTTGGGTAGCGTCCGCCAACGGTGCCGCAAGACTCGTCGATTATCGCTTTCAGCCACTGACCGATGTTCATCTTCACGAAAAACCCATCGGCCAAATGCTAAGTGATCAATCGGGCACTCTTTGGTTTCTGAGGGGCGATCTCAAAGTCTTTTCCATTGCTCCAGGTGTGCTCAATGCCGTTGCTGCATCCTTCATTCCCGACGAGGCTGCTGTCAGTCAACTGTTCAAAGATGACGATGGCTACCCATGGTTTCGGGGCCGCGACCGGTTCATTTTCGTGGGACCTGAAGGACCGGAACAGATCCTATTCGAAGAAATAGACCCAGATCTCCAGGTCTACGACGAATTGCCAGCCACGAACGGTACACTTTGGCTGGGAACAAACAAGGGATTGGTTGCCTATGGCCGTCATGAGTCGAACATCATCAACTCACAGGGACTTGATCAATTTCATGTCAGCAAAATATCTCGCACGCCGCATGGAGAGCTGTGGTTGAGTTTGGCAACGCCAAAGAGTCCAGGATCAGACAGACATACGCCGTACGGGGTAGCGCGTTATGACGGCATATCCGTGGAAATATTTCCCGATATAGCAGTCACGTCGCGAGGTGTTTCTCAATTCAAACATTTTTCCGACGGTTCGACCTGGATCATGCATGGAAAAGGTGTTTCGCAATACAAGAACGGTGTATTCACGCACACCAGTATTGAACAAGGATTGGCGGGCAATTCGCCTTCGACGGTTGTAAAGGACCGTAACGGAAACCATTGGATCGCCACCCGCGGCGGATTAAGCAAGATGCAAAGTGGGCTGATTACCAACTATGACCAGCGAGACGGTTTATTAGTTGGTGACGTGACGGACTTGGATTTTGACGATCAAGGAGATATGTGGATTCGAACACGGCGTGGCGTACAGCGTTACCGGGAAAACAACTCACGACCTCGGGTCGAAATCGGTTCTGTCCATGTTGGTGAACGAGAAATTGGTGCTAGCGATCAACCTACACTAAGCCACAATGAAAATAACCTGACCATAAATTACCGAGCCATTTCGTTGAGTCCTGGTGCCGACAAGATTCAATTCAGATACAAGATTTCTGGTAACGAACATGGTTGGATCGGGCCAACTTCCGAAACCAAGGTCCATCTCAGTCAGCTACGTCCCGGAAATTATCTTTTTGTCGTTGAAGCGTTTAGTAGAGATCTTTATGTGTGTGATGAACCAGCAACATTTGCCTTTGAGGTGCTGCAACCCATTTGGTTGACGCCTTGGTTTATGGCCAGCATGACCATTGCTTTGTTTGCTGTTGGATTTGCTCTTTATAGGCATCGTTTAGTGGTGCGCTTGGAACAGGATCGAGTGGTTAACGAGCTTAATGTAGCGACCGAAATGCAGATGGGCCTCATGCCTACGGCGCCGCCACATAGCGATGTCTTCGACATATGGGGCGTTTGCCAACCCGCTCGCGAAGTGGGGGGAGACTATTTTGACTATTTTGAATTGGGCAAAGATGATATTGGCATTGCTGTCGTAGACGTAAGTGGCAAATCCATGGAGGCCGCCATCATTGCCGTCTTAACGAGTGGCTTACTACACGGTGAGATAAACCAAGAGGCGTCTCCAGGACGTATTCTTTCCCGAATGAATACGCCCATGTATGCAAAAACTAGACGAAACGTCTTCAATGCCGCCCTTTTTGCCCGTCTAGCGGTCAACGCAGGCCATCCCGAACTTACGCTCGCCAACGCAGGTCAACTTCGACCTTTACTCTTACGTGATGGCCTAGTCAATGACTTGCGGGTAGATGGCATTCATTTGCCACTGGGTGTACTAAACACCGTCGATTATCCTCAAGACAGCTTCCCTCTCAAAGCGTCGGACCTGTTGATCTTTTTTACCGACGGTGTCAACGAAGCGATGAATCCATCGTTACAGTTGTTCGGTCTGGAACGTCTGAAATCATTGGTCGAAAGTTGCTCAGCGATGACTGCGAAACAAGCCGTTGAGAACATCATCAACGCGCTGACTCAGTTTGGGGAAGAAATGCCGCCCAACGATGACATTACGGTGGTTGCGGTAAAGGTAAGTTAATTTATTCCTTATTTGCTCTCAACATCCGGTAACGTTCCAAATAGCTCTGACCTTTTCGGTAAGACATGGTCGTTAAGATATCCCGACGAATGGTGGCACGTGTTTGGAAAACCAGGGCGGATGTGACACCCACCAAAGCAAAGTCAGGCATAACGATCGAGCCTGACACACTCCCTTTCGATGTGACGTAAAAAGCGTATTGATTACCATTATCAAAATCAATGTCGGTAACAACCAAGAAATCATCGCCTACGGCCAAGATAGCCAAGACATATTCTTTGTTTCCACCTAAATAGATCGCGCTTAACGCCTGCTCAAAAGTGGCGAGATCGACGATTGTTTTCATGTCAGAATTTAGGTGGCGTGCACTTAGATTTGCATAATGTCGTGCCTCAGCTTGTACGTCAATGTGATGCGTCCTTTTTGGTAATTGATAGTTAATCTGTTGCACGTGCCCGTGATCTATCACGTCAATCTGACCCAAGTGAGGAGCAACAACCAGAGTGTGCTCACCTTTATATGCAAACCTCGAACTCGTTTTACTTAATGCTATTACTTGTGAAAACCAACCTGACCAAAAGGCGCGAAGTATCGAACGTTCCGGATCAGGCGTCGTTGCTGTTTGATTGCCAAGTACCTTT
This sequence comes from Holophagae bacterium, assembly GCA_029263455.1. Lineage (GTDB taxonomy): Bacteria > Acidobacteriota > Holophagae > Acanthopleuribacterales > Acanthopleuribacteraceae > JAGQSC01. The sequence continues at coordinate 315,066 of JAJCXM010000038.1, read as the reverse complement.
ATCGGTTCGTATTGGTGGGTAAAAAGAGCTTGCCGCATACTTAACTGCCGCTTGCCATCATGGAAGTCAGACAAATATGCCACGAACTGGCTCAGATCATGAGAAAAGGTGGCACCTAACATCAACACAATGCCTTCTTCAACCGTATCCGTCTTTAAGAAGACTCCTGAAGACAGGTCAAAATGATGAAAGCGCGTGACAGGACCGAAGGTTTCCAGTGCGATGCCTCGATCACCTTCGCCAACTGAAAAGGACACGAGATTGCCAAATTGTCCCTGCGGCTCACCGGGACCCTCAATCACGTTGAGAACATGTCCGTCGTTTGACACGACAACGACGCGACCAGCGGCCGAGTCAACGACATATGCACGGTTGAATGAATCAATGGCGACAGCCACCTCGGCACCGGGCCAATGGAGTAGGCCACTGTCTTCGCCGACTGATGAGATTTTTTCGAACTCTATTTGGGCTGCCACCCATGGACAAAGGAGCAGCAAGCCGATCCGTGGTAGAGACGGCCACAACGATTTTAGAGAATAATTCAAGATTTCACCCCGGTTCGCCATCCTAGTTCAGACGAACCGGTAAACCATAAGAACGGGCTCTTCGACTAGATCTTATAGAATAAGAGATCGCCGGGATTGAAATAGATAGGCATTTCGTGGGTTTGATCGAGACTCTCCCCGAGTGCCTCTAATTTGATGCGATTCTTTACCGGATCCAAAAAGTATATTCGACGAACCGAATGGCGTGCTGTTTGGTGTGGACTTTCAACATCCACGCAGCCATCCGCAGTGCGGTGAACGGTCATAGCGGATAAGATTTTCACCTCATGGGTCTTGGCACTTTCAGCCATTAGTTTAAGGTGGTGTGTCGAGTTAGGGCCAAAGTCAAGGCCGTCGACGATAATAAGTGCTGGTTCTAGGTGGGCACTCGTTGCAATCGTCTGAATTTCTGGTTCCAAATCATCGATCATCTTATCGGCGTCACGATAACTGATAACCATTAACCGGTGATTGAGTGTGTTCCAATCGTCCATTTCCCGATTGTCTTGATATGCTTTTCGATATTCTTGATAAATTTCTTCGTAGTATTGATGTACTTTGTCGGACGTCATTCCCACACTGAAGTGGAAAACACGATTTCCGGCCAACATACTGTCGATTGCGAAATTGATCAGCGCGGCACTTTTGCCAACACCCGATCTGGCTAAGAATAGACTCACTTCAGATTCTGGAAACCCGCCTTCTGGCTCACGCTCAAACGCGCGTAGCGGGTGGCTCTCTAGAACCTCTGCGTTGCTCATAGGCTTCTTCCCCCAACGTCAAAGATTTTAGCCTAAGCTTTCGAGAAGTGACGATTGTTTAGGCGTGCTCTCATCTTACCCTACATACGCTAGACCGTGCCACGGAATCCTGGAAATTGGTTGACCCTTTTGCTCGCTCACCCGTAACATGAGCGCGGAGCAGGGAGATTTCAACATGGTGCAATCGATTTTTGAGTCCGCAAATCAGCTTTTAGGTTTGTGGTTTACCGTCGCCTTTTTTGTCGTTGGTGGCGTCGTGTTCCTCAAGTACGGCGCCGACTCGCTCGTGAACGGCGCCTCGAACATCGGTTTGAGAATTGGCCTTTCAACTACAATGACCGGATTAACCATCGTAGCTTTTGGCACATCAGCGCCAGAACTCGTGGTTTCCGTATTAACAGCCGTCAAAGGTCAGCCCGAAATATGCTTGGGTAATGTAGTGGGTTCCAATATTGCCAATTCTGCACTCATCTTAGGCGGCACGGCTATCGTAACCCCACTCTTGGTGCCAACCAAGACCATTCGAGTAGAACTCTTCTTGTGTTTTTTTGCCATCCTCGCTGTTTGGATTTTCGCGATGACAGGACGCGTACTCGGTCGATTCGAGGGTGTGCTACTGCTCTTGGTTTTCGTTATCTGGATCGGATCATTGATTAGGTCCGCATCGCGAACCTCGGCCACCACAAAGGCGCTTGGAATTGCTGCTGGCGACGGTGTAGCTTTTCATTCGAGGGCCCTAATCATTGATATCGTTTTAGTCGTTGCTGGACTCGTAGGTTTAGTACTTGGTGCGGACGCCCTAGTCGTTGGCGCTGTTGCCACGGCCCATGAACTCAATGTGCCGGATGTTGTGGTTGGGCTAACGGTTGTCGCCGGCGGCACTTCCCTACCCGAGTTTGCTGTGTGCCTCGTCGCCGCATTTAAGCATCAAGCCGACATCACCTTAGGCAACATACTTGGCTCTAATATATTCAATGCCTTGCTCATTCTTGGGGTTTGTTGCGTGATTCAACCGATTTCGTTTTCCGCGGCCGGAGCTCAAGACACGCTACGGATTGACATTCCGGTGTGTATTGCCATTTCAGGCTTTCTCATTTACCTACTCATGCGCAATAAAGTGTTGCGCCGAGCACATGGTGTCATACTCGTTTCGTTGTACGTTATCTATATTGCGTGGCTTGTCATACGCAATTTCTAGATGTTCAAACCCAAACTCAGGCTTTTGCCACTTTTTGCCATAAACTGCCGCAAAACCCGTCATGAGATTCATCGGGTTGAATGGCGAACCCGCCCTCTTCTAAGTGCACGAACGGTATATTTGACGCCCAAGTCTGTAGTTCGGGCTGCGCCACAACGCTGTTTTCGGGTCTGTCAGGAATTTCTTTTGTGTCCCAAGAACACACCGCGTACAACAAGAAGCCACCGACTTTAACTCTTTCCCAAGCCTCATCCACAACACTCTGTTGCTTTTGTCTTAAATCGGTGATCGACATATCGTTGCGATGAAGTTTGATTTCGGGGTGCCTACCAATAATGCCCAAGGCACTGCACGGTGCATCCACCAATACCAAATCGCTAGGTTCAAGCGCTAAACGCTGTTCCCAATTAATTACCTGTAAACGATCACCCATATTCAGACGCGCGACGTTTTGTTGAATCGAAGCTAATCTAGATGTTTGAATATCCGTTGCACAAACGTTAGCGTTTGAGAAACTCGCTAAGTAGAGCGACTTACCACCTGGTGCAGCACACCAATCCAGCACATTATTCGGCTGACACACTCGCGCCAATTCACAAATAGCCTGCGAGCTTAAATTCTGTATGTAATAGCCGTCATCCAATGACTCGTTAAGATGATCAATCTTACGCGCATGCGGAAGCTGCGGGTGATCGCCTGCTAATCCTGGCTTCCAGCCATAGTGAAGCGGACGATTTGACCACCCTGCGGCGATCGCATGCACCTTTTCGACAGGGAAACACCTCATCAACGACTTATTCAGCCACTCTGGGAAAAGTTTGTTCATCGATTCCATGTCGGTAAAAAAAGCACTCCCTTGACGTGTCAGTTTGCGTAAAACAGCATTCACCAACGGTTTTAGTCCAGCAATTCTCAGTCGTTGCGCGAGCTTGTTCGCTTCATTAAGCACCGCATAATCTGGAGATCGACTTTCTGCCAATTGATAGGCAGAAAGGAGCAGTAACCAGCGACAACGGGCCGGAAGTTTATCCCACTTTGATACGAATTGACCCACCCATGCTTTCAGGCCCGGTTCAAATCTTAACGTACCCATGATCAATTCGTGGGCGAACGCCAATGACTTTTGATCAAGACTATGTGCGAGTGTTTCCAAGGCCTCATTGACCAGCAAGCGCTTGTTTTCAACGTCGCACAGACATAGAATGGCAAGTTCACGTGAACTGTTGGCGAAATTCATTAAACCTCTTTCTTCGAAAGGTTCCCATGATATCAACCACGACCCGTTCTTGGAATCAAATGCGTAACGGTGGGCATATTGCGGATACCAGAGATTCATGATTAGGGTTCAGGATGCTCATAAATCGTTCGGGTCCATCGTCGCGGTTAGGGATCTAAGTTTTTCTGTTGACGTTGGCCAAATCGCCGCGTTTCTTGGTCCCAACGGATCTGGCAAGACCACTACAATGCGCATGATTATGGGTTTCTTGAAACCTGACAAAGGAAATGTAGTTGTCAACCTTGATGGTCAGGACCTTTATGACCTCAAACGCCATCAACGCGTAGGTTATTTGCCGGAATCTACCCCTCTATATCCCGATATGAGCGTGATCGAGTGTTTGGAGTTTTCTGCTGCCGCCCATCACATCAAGACGTCGTTGCGCCTGACCAGGATCCAATCTGTAGTTGCATCTTGCGGCCTCGGTAAACACTTGAACCGGCATGTCTCGCAGTTATCAAAAGGATATAAGCAAAGAGTGGGCTTGGCCCAGGCACTAATCCACGATCCTGATGTCTTGGTGCTCGACGAACCTACAACGGGTCTAGACCCGATCCAGGTTCAAGACATCCTCGACTTGATCCAAGCATTGGGAAGAAATAAGACGATCCTGTTAAGTACACACATCCTGCAACATGTTCCCGCCATATGCGACAAAGTTGTTGTTATTCACGAAGGTCAACTGCGTTTTGAGGGCAAACCTCAAGCATTTGCCGAATTTGACAATGAGCGACGCATTGGGGTTGAGTGCGCGCCCGATTCTGAGCTCAAGAATCTGATCAGAGCTGAGGGATTTGATTGTGAAACGGACGAGAACGCGCCAACCCAATTATGGATTCAATCCCAGCAACCACAAGACGACTTGAGTCGTTTATTGGATCTAGCAAAACAAGCGCAATGGGACATGCGCCAAGTTTATGTTGAACGGGCATCGCTAGATCGTGCTTTTCGCTGCTTAGTAGAGGGGAATGAACCATGATGCAAGGGGCATGGACTATTGCACGAAAAGAAATGGCTCACGGGATGAATACAGGGCTGATTTATGTGTTTGCCATCGCCCTCATGGTGGCTGTTTCCTATCCCATCTTCTGGAGCTTTGGTCCGTTGAATGTGTTCCTTAACAAAACAGCCGATTTGCGTTCGTTTATGTCCATCATGCCGTATTTCACAATGGTTTTCGTTCCGGCATTCGCCATGCGAGCCTGGTCTGAAGAACGTCGATTGGGCACGCTTGAACTCATGCTCACCTATCCCATTCCTGCTCGGGCGCTTGTATTGGGTAAGTTCTTAGGCTCATTGATCCCCATCTGGTTGGTTATTTTGGGCACCTTGGTAGTACCGATACTAATTGATCAAATTGGTGATCTGGATTGGGGGCCAGTTATAGGTGGTTATGTCGGCGCAGGCCTTTTGTCGGCTGCTTGCTTGGCCGTTGCCTTATGTGTTGGATCCCTTACTCAACATCAAATAACGGCCTTTATTAGTAGCTTAGTTGTGCTTGCTTTTCTCACTTTGTTCTTGATTTCGGAAGCCAACCTACAGTGGCGATTTGCTTCAATTGCACGCGGTTTACTGGACACGCGAGACTTGACCTATTTTTGTTGTCTAATCATTGGCTTTCTTGCCTTAAATGAACGCATCATTGTGAGCCAACGCTGGAGGTCAAGTTGAGTACGGCTGCCGGTTGGTTACGTTGGGGGTTTCTGATTGCCATCCTAGTCGCCGTGATGGGTATCAGCCGTTATGCTTATTGGCGTATTGATCTTACCGAACACAACCTATATACCCTTTCTGGGTCCACGAAAACAATCCTTAAACGGCTCGAAGCACCGTTACATGTCAAAGTATATTTCAGTCAAAATATGCCAATCGCCTTTTCACCGGTTGTTCGTTATCTCAATGACCTTTTCTCAGAATATGAACAAGCTGGGCAAGGTCTCTTGAAAGTCGAATACATTGACCCGACTGGCAACGAAGATTTGGAAAGACAAGCCTACGCGTTAGGACTACAAAAAGTTAAGGCAAATGTTACCGAAAGCGGGCGCATGGAGTTGGCTGAAGTGTGGTTCGGTTTTGCGCTTATCTACCAAGATCAAACTGAAGTTTTCCCATCCGTCGGCGACCTCCAGAATTTTGAATACGACATGACTTCCGCTATCGCTCGAATGGTCAACCCCAGTCGACCTAACGTCAAATTCGTTGGGCCCGGATTAAGTACTTTAAGCGGTCAGTCCTCTCTTGGACACAGCATGGATAAGGATATGGCAGAGCTGGCCAAATCGCTGGGTGAATCCTTCGATTTGAGTCATCATGACACGGCACAAGACCCCAATTTTGTCTTGCAACCGGCGGATCTAGTCATTCTTTGGGGCGTACACACGTTGCAAGACGATCAGGTCTACACCATCGACCAATTCATGATGAGTGGCAAACCTATCATTTTCTTGGCGCCAGGCGTGTCTGTTGATCCATTGAGATTGATAGCCAGCGAGATTCCTCCTTCCCGCTTCGACGACTTCTTGGAACATCTCGGGTTACGTGTGGAGCGCAATCTGGTTGCCGACTCACAAGCACAAGTGATTCGACAGACGATCGACAACCGCCCGGTTGTCATTCAGTATCCATTATTCCCACTGATTTCACCCGAGTCACAAGGCTTCGACGCAGACTATGGGCCAACCCAAAGTATGAACAGCCTATTGGTACCCTGGCCTTCACAAATTCAGTTGACGGAGTCTGCAAAACAAAACCCTAATTTCATAAGGGTCGCAAAATCATCGGATCAATCGTGGCTTTTAGAAAAGAGTTTTGTTCTCGATCCCGAACGCGTTCCAGGTCCCCATGCCTTTGAGAGCTATTTGCTAGGGGTTGCCTATAGCGGTAGCTTGACGAGTTTTTTTAGTGATACAAGCAAAAAAGAGGCAACCGACTACATCACACAATCAAATAAATCATCGTTCTTACTGATTTCCACCGAACACATCTTAGGTCACTTTCAAAACCCCTCGACCACCGCTTTTCTGAATAACGTGGTCACTCATATGCTGGGTGACCATGAGTTGGCCGATATTCCAAGGCGAGAAACATCATTCAGGCCGCTAAAAGACGTGAATGAAAACGAACGGAATCAACTTAAGTGGTTAAGTGTGATTATCGGCCCCAGTTTAGTATTGGTATGGGCCTTATGCAGAGCTTGGTTACGGAAAAGGCGCAAGTTGAGTAGATATATTGAAAATGAAACGTAACCTGCCATTTATCCTGGTCCTCCTTAGTTTGCTGATGCTCTACGCTTGGTTACGTCAAGCAGATCAGAGACAACAAGAAAAGGATTTCAGCGACTTCCAAGAGCCGTTGCTGGTTGGGATTGATGAGGCAGACATTGCAGAGATTTCACTAGAATTGCCTCAAGGCCGAGAAACCATTCGCCTGGTTGACGGAAAGTGGCGTTTACCTTTTCACGACAACCACCTGGCTAATGATTTATATGTCCAGCTTCTAGTGGATACGCTGCTGACCACGCCGCGCGGATCAATCATCAGCGAGAACGTTAACTCCCATAAGAAATATGGCGTGGACGCACAAGCACGCGTCATTATTGTAAAAGACAAGAATTCTGTCGAATTGAGTCGCATATATGTTGGCAAACCAGGGCTCGATCATCGATCGACATACGTAAGACTCCGAGACAAGCCTGAAGTCAGATTTGTCACCATTGATCTGATTCCCATCACATCTCGAAGCACGTGGGCTGATACCTATGTCTGGCGAATGGTGCCGTCGTCTATCCAGGGCATCTCGATACGAGCTGGCAATGAATGGCGACATTGGAAGCGGGATCAAGACAGCATCAGCCTACCTAACAATATCGTTGAACTAAAAGCAGCCAATATCTTGTGGCAAAAATGCGCGGTACCTGCAGAACCTCAATTCGAGGTCTTGGTTGATGTCGGCGCTCAGCCTATGCAGTTGTCGATATGGCGAGACGACCTGTGGAAGGGTTCTCGGAGTGACGCGTCAATCTGTTTCCTTTTCAGCGACGGATTTGTGGAAATCTTGCAAACGCTCGTGGAGGAGGCCGACCCATGAATCACCTATACATTATGCGCCACGGCATAGCTGCGACTGCCCTCATTGGACTAGACCGCAATCGTCCTTTAACTCCGGAGGGTGTGACATTGGTTGCCGATCGGTCCAGGTTACTTGTCGAAGCTCATGAATCCATCTTATCTGTTTACCATTCACCATATGTAAGAACACAGCAAACCGCTGACATTGTTGCTCAAGTACTTAATATTCCCAAAATTGCACTACCATCGCTCGAACCGTCCGCACAGGTGGACCAGTTATTGGCGGATCTGATTCAGGTGGAGATGCCCACGATTTTGATCTCTCATCTGCCCTTAGTTGATGATCTCTGTAATCATCTAACTGGACGTTCTGTGGGTTTCCACCAAGGAACGATCGTCAAGATAGAATTAGTTAATCTTTTCGCGTCCAGCAACAAAGTGGCATCCATTTTTAGGGGATGATCTAAGCTTCAACAATCCGATCGCGTAAACTTCCATTTAGGCGATCCCCTTCATGAACAATTCGCCGAGTTTTTTCAATAATACGATGGCCCATGCGTTCGGCGTTCATCACATCGACGTGGAAATAGCCCAGTTGCTTAAGCTTTTGTATAGAACGGGCCAAAATCTCAAGTCCATCCAAGCCACGATCATAGTCTTCTCGTACCCCTTGCGGCACAAACCCAAATAGTTTTTTCCAGAACGCATTCTTGGTTCGAAATTCTTCATCATCCACGCCTTGCGAGTCAGAACGAACAAAATAATTGAAAACGCCCAAAACAAGCGGGATCTTGTGCGGTTCGTCTTTAATCGCATCCACAAATGCCTGCATGAATCGCCAGGATTCGGTGTAGTAAGCGACCGGCTGTGTCACGGCAAACTGCGCGCCTACTTCTAATTTACGCAGATAGTGTTTCAGGGCCGATTGCCCACGAAAAGGGTTATGTGCTACGCCCACATAAAGCTTCGGATCCCTTTCTCTGACCCATTTGACAAGTTCAATTGAGTTTTTGATTCTGTGCGTTCCACGATCCGATTCGGACATCAAGAGTGCAGATTCGGCATCAACCGTTGGCAAGTTCATATCCGGCAACGGATCACCTGTAATGATCAACAAATTGCTGTAGCCATGGCGATCGCAGTGACGTAAGAACCTCTCGGTCCACGAGATGGTGTGATTGCGCGTTAAATGTAGAATTGTGCGAGACGGTTCAAAAGCCAAGGCCGGCTGGCCAAAATGTCTCATGGTGAAAACTGGATCAGTAAACAGACGCACGATACTTAAGTTATGGATGCGTCTCTGACGTGCGGCCGAATCCGTAATTGAGAGAAAATGACCTCGATCCAAGTTGTCCTTTACATAGCGGTACTTCTTTTTTAGCGACTTGATAATGCGCATATCATCAGCTGACATTTGTTCAAGGAATCGCCAGTAATGGCTCCCCTGCTTATCTGCGCTTTCCACAACCGGCGGATTGAATTCGACACAGGTAACAGGAATCCGACGTTCAAAACAGTCCCTAAGACTCAACGACCAGCGCTGGTCGGATGATTGCCGTCGAGATGGTTGATCACTGTCGAGTCTTAACGGCATGTAAACCCTTCAAATAATTAGCGTGTTGATATGAGGCTGTGCGTACGACAAACCAGCGTCGACGCGAGGAGGTTATCTTATCAGTTAATCAGCATGATCAGACTAAACGCATAATTCCAACTGAAGTGGGTATTTGTATTGGGCCGAGAAAATGACTTTGTTTTATTCGCCATACAGGTCCGATCCCGTCGATTTCGACCGATCGTCCCGTACACTGCCACTCATCCCAGCCCTGCAAACGCTTGTCTATAAATCGAGTATAGCTATTATTGACAGACTTGGGAGGCCGCATATGACAAACATTTTTAAGGTGATTGGCGTTCTTTTTGCCCTCACGGTAGCGCTAGACGCGCAAGACACGAATAGACAGGCAAATCAGCTAATACGCAATCGTGATTACGACGGCGCCATAAAGCTCCTGACTACCGCCTTAGCAGTAAATGAACATAACGCTGATTTGTGGTCGTCCCTGGCACAGGCTCACCATATTAAAGGCGACTACCAGTTGGCCATTGAAGCAAACCGCAAAGCCTCGCGATCAAGTTGGACGGCTCCAACAGCCTATTACAACGAAGCCTGTGCGTTGTCGATTCTTGGGCAAGTCGATGAAGCCAATCGGGCATTACAAGCAGCAATTAAGGCCGGATTTCTCGATTTTGATCTTATGCAGTCCGATCCAGACTTGGATAAATTACGAGCCGCTCACCCAATAACCATGCCACCCCAAAACGAATACACTGATTTTAAAGCCCACAACGGCGTTGAACTCGGTTATAGGGTCATCACGCCTAAGGGTTATGACAAACAAAAGACATATCCTGCTGTGCTTTTGTTTGGACCAGGAAACGGAATACACTCAGCCGATTGGTCCATTCAACATCTGGTTGGGCCCGGCCAAAGTCAGCAGTGGATCATTGTCTATCCCATTGCCCCAGACCGGGGCTGGATGACTCACCCATCTCACCATGCCCTCAATGACATGCTCGACGAAATTCGAAAGACATTTAATATTAAGTCCAACAAATACCATTTGGCTGGTTATGCGAATGGCGCTCGCGCAGCCTCCACATATGCAGGCATGTCGCGTGAGTATTTCTTATCCCTGACTACTTTGAGTGCTTGGCATTGGGAGCGCTGGGATGACGGCGACTTAGCTTCCGGCTTCGATTTTCCAGTCCAGTTGGTTGTTGCTGGGAATGATGAATACGGACGTAGAACGAATAGTCGCGTTAAAGAGCTGGCGAGTAGGAACAAGCGGGTTGATCTGATTATCGTGGAGAACGACGACTACCACTTGTCTAGCTTACATCATGGTAATTTTCTGAAATTTATCACGGAATAGTAGAAAAGCTCGTGAAGCTAGCGAGTCATAGTTACCTAGAGCCGAGACATCGATTATTGAGGCGACCGTGATTTTCATCATGAGCAGCAGAAAATGGAGGTCGAGAAGCGCTAAGATGGTGGCAATCTTCCTATCAAAGGAGGCAAAATTGCAGGCCACTATTTCAGTCAAGAACCTGAACATGATGTTAAATGACCCTAATCTTAGGCTCTTCGACACCCGTTTTGCGCTTTCAGACACGGACGCTGGATTTCAACTGTTCGTTGAATCTCACTTGCCAGGAGCACAATACCTACACTTAGACAAAGACCTTTCAGGGGTTAAAACGCCACATTCTGGACGCCACCCCCTGCCCTTGAAAGGCGATTTCCAAACGCTCATGCAGAGGTGTGGTGTTGATAAGGACAGTCAAATTGTCATATATGATGCCAGTCGATGTGCCTTCGCTTCGCGTCTCTGGTGGTTGTGCCGTTATTACGGCCTCGAGCATGTTCGCGTGCTTGAAGGTGGCTGGCAGGCTTGGCGATCGGCTAATCTCCCGCTCAGCAGTGCTCAAGTCGAATTTCCTCGTAGCCATTGGGTTGCTACTACCAACCAGCATATGACGGCGGATATTGAGACCGTACGATTGGTTTCTAAGCAAGGTGGCTGCAGCCTAATAGATGCGCGCGAGGAACCTCGTTATTTGGGGTTAGAGGAACCTATAGATCCTATTGCAGGCCACATTCCGGGAGCCATCAATGTACCTTGGAAATCGATGACGGATGACTTGGGTCACTTCCATCAGGAACGAGAGTTAGAATCGCTCTGGGCCGATATCGACAAGGATCCAATTGTCTATTGTGGATCCGGCGTAACGGCTTGTGTGGATATCCTGGCGTTACATCAGGCCGGTAAAAGTGCCAGACTCTACCCGGGAAGCTGGAGCCAATGGTGTTCATACATGATTTAGTCCGGCTGTTCTGATCTAATTCGTTGAAGAAGCTTCAACACCTGCATGTCTTTGGGGTCATCTCGAAGTAGGTCTTGCAATATGATTTGAGCCGATTGGTATTGTTCCAATTCGAGGTGTGCAGTTGCCAAGCCTAATTGACTCATACGTGAAGCATTCAGTTTATCGGCCAATTCAAAATAGGTCAGCGATTCGTGCCAACGATTTTGTTGGTTTAGCCAGATTGCGTAATTAAGACAAGCAAAGCTGGAGCCGGGTTCCAACTGAATGGCTAATATGAATTCACTTTCAGCCAGCTCTTTATCACCTGACTCCGACAAGGCAATAGCGCGTTTGATGCGCGTGTTAGTGTCCTGAGGATTGCGCTTAAGGATTTCTCCATCCTGTTCGGCTGCCAGGGAATGTAACCCGGCAAGGCGATAAGCGTCGGCCAGGTAGTTAAGGCCATATTCGACGTTCGGGTTAATTAAGAGTGATTCTTTCAGATAGTCAATACCGCGTTCGGTTGATCCGAGATTAACGTCGCACCATCCTTGCAATGACTTGACTCGGGCAGAGTCAGGCAACCAGCCGGCTAACTTCTTCAGCCACGGAGCCGCTTCTTGATAGTGACCTTGATTCAGCAGGGTTTGGACATAGTTAATGGCAATAACGGGATTGGGACCACTGTGCTGAAGTGTATAAGGAAATATTGTGTTTGAGTCTTTCCAGAGCTGCGTTTGTGTGAACGTCTTTCCCGCAAAAAGCAAGGAGACCAGCAGCCAAAGCCGAATCATCCAACCGTTGAACAAGCCCAGCCTCAATACTTTGGTTCCACGAACACTGATTGGTCGCTTTTCGATGTGGGACTTCAAGCGTTGACTAACAGTTTTAGTGATATGGCGGCGTTGGTGACCTCCATGCCAGAGAACAGGTGCCTTCCCGCCGGAAGGAGAACACGTAATCCATACCAGCACCGCCCAAAAGCCAATCATAGCCAGATATAGGTATCGATCTGCCACGAGGTGGTAGCCAATAGGCACAATACCCGATACAGGTATCAGCACGCCTAAAAACCAGAACCATGCGATCAGCAATATGTGTTTGCGTCGCATCAGTAAAGCGGTTGTCCCCAGTGCGAAAATCAAGAAACCGATCAGCGCGATCAGAAAGCCTTGTGATTCATATGGATACATCACAACTAATGGATGCGGCCAAATAAGCTTGCCTATATAAATGGCAAAGCTCGCTAGCATGTGAAAAAGCCGTTCGAGCATAGCTCTACCTGAACTAGCCGACTCAGTCTGGATTAACAGCGTCAATAGGCTCATGCCCAGAGCCATTAAGATTAGGATCGATTTTTCTGTTACAAGCTTGGCAAGACGTTTAAACGACCAGTCGCTACGACCTCGCAAGGGCCAAATATCGATAAGCAATAAACAGAAGGGCAATGTCACGATCATAGCTTTACAAAGTAGCCCCGCTGCAAAGGATAAATGGAGCAGCACAAAGTCTTTCCAGTGGCGCTTTTTCATCCAGCGTTGGTAACCTAGCAACGTGATCAGCAGAAAAAAAGTACTTAACAGACTCTTGCGCTCAGAAACCCAAGCCACCGTTTCAACATTAATTGGATGGACACCAAACAACAAGGCAACGACAAAAGCGAGGTCTCTTTGGCCTGTCCATTTCGAGAGCACATAGAACCACAACCAAACTACCAGCAAATGCCAAAGCAGAGACACCATGTGGTGGTATCTCGCGTTCAACCCAAACAGACTGACATCTAACATGTGAGACATCATGGTTAATGGGTGATAGTTGTCGATCATGGGATGTTGCCATACGTAGGCAATACCTTCCCATGTCAGCCCTTGAACGACCACCTGGTTTGCGAAAACATAATCGCCATCGTCAAAGTGGATAAAATCATTTTGAGCCAAAGGCAAATAAGCCGCTAGAACGGCCAAAACCAATAGGCACGAAAGCCATCTAAACGTCAAAGCCTGTCCTAGTTGGATTCTAGGTGTGGCCTCAGGTTCCCGCACAAATCCTCCGGGAAACGTCGACTCTTCTTGAAGCGCCAACGACACAGGCAAAAGTCGAGTGCTGTTATCAGGCAGCCAAATCCATAAATCACGCTACGTCTAAAATTAATCGACGAAGCTTCTGCAAAATACTTTGTTGGGCAGCTAATTTCGGCGATGAACGCGCCCGTCCAATGGATCTGCAGCAACATTTGATTATCAAAAACGAAATCGTCGGAGTTGTGTTCAAGCGCCAAATTCTGCAATAAAGTCTTAGAAAACGCTCGATAGCCGGTGTGGTATTCAGAGAGTTTCGCGCCGATCATCAGATTCTCAGTAAGGGTCAGCAAGCGATTTGCCAAATACTTCCACCCAGGCATACCCTGTCGACGCGCATGCCCGCCTAAGATTCTCGACCCCAAAACACAATCGTATAGTCCGTTGCCGATCAATGCGACCATGGATGGAATCAGTTTAGGCGTATATTGATAATCTGGATGTACCATAACCACAATGTCCGCGCCTGCTTGCAACGCGGCTTGATAACATGTTTTCTGGTTTCCACCGTAGCCACGGTTACGCTCATGCACGATGACGGTTACGTCTTTAAGGTTGTTGGCCAATTCAACTGTGCTGTCGCTACTTACATCATCTACCAAAATAATGTGATCGACGACGCCCTGTTCCATGACTTCGTCGTAGGTACGTTTCAGGGTGCGCTCCGCATTAAAGGCAGGCATAACTACCACGACCCGCTTCTGGTTAAACATGTTTACTCCTAAACAAGGCCCCATTATGCCATAGCAAGTGCCAAACTCGACCTCGAGCCTGCTTTCGAGTATGCTGACTACATGAGGCTAAGGGTTTGGAAGCGCAATGGATGAGTCGAAAAAATGCTTTTTCTGTGAAGCGCAATCGGCCCGATTTAAATTTGAAACACAGTCAAGGCTAGACCAGACTTTTTTTGTTTTTCGGTGTGCCCAATGCGGTTGCCTATTTTTGAATCCGCAACCAACCGCTGAAGAGCTGAACCTTGCCTATAAAGACGACTATTATGGTGAAGGTGAATCCAAGTTTGCCGGACCAATTGAACACCTAGTTCAATGGTTTCGTGAAGCAAGAGCCCGTCGCGTGGCGCGCCTGCTGAAGCCTTCCCAACACATCCTTGATGTGGGTTGTGGCAATGGCCGTTTTCTTGCCCAATTAATCAGGCAAGGCTTTAAGGCCGATGGCATTGAGTTGGAAGGCAACTCAGCTAAACGCGCGGCACAAGTTAAAGGGTTGAATTTGCATATCGGCGCCTTCGACGAGGTGGACTTTAAGGGTCAACAATTTGATGCGATCTGTTTATGGCATGTCTTTGAGCATCTGCCTCAGCCGCAACGCACACTTGACAAGATTGAATCACTTTTGAAGACAGGTGGGTACTTATTCCTGTCGCTGCCAAATGCGGCTAGCTGGCAAGCAATGATGGCAGGCCCCTTATGGTTCCATCTAGATCCACCAAGACACCTATTCATTCCCACAGCCAAGGGCCTATTAAGCGAGCTTGATCGACGAGGTTTTGTGTTGAAAAATATTCGCCATTTTTCATTCGAGCAGAACCCATTTGGCTTTATTCAGAGCTGGATGAACCGCTTCACACAACCACGCGAAGTCTTGTATGAGCAACTAAAGGGCCATGGCAAACACAGTGTCAGTGGCCATAAACTCGCCGGAGCTGCACTGGCGACACCTGCTCTTGTGCTTTCCATTTTGGAATCACTAATGAGGCGTGGGGCCACTATCGAATTGGTCGCCCATAAAAAATAGTCCGTCGGCTTAACATTGATACGTGAAAACTATGACAAATTACGCCAGCACGGCGGCCGTCATGGTTGCGGCTCCAAATATCAATGAGATCGCACCGTTCATCGTGAAAAAGGCCATATCGACCTTGGACAAATCGCCGTCCCAAACTAAATAGTGCTCATATATGATGCACAGACCCACGATCGTCATTCCTACCCAATACACCGGATGAAAAGACCAATGCAAACCCAGGTAGACCAACAGGCAGATCATGGCCAAATGAAGGGATCGTGACAAAAGTAGTGTCTTTTTGACACCTATGCGAGCGGGGATTGAATGGAGACCTACTTCTCGATCAAACTCGATATCTTGACAGGCGTAAATCATATCGAAACCTGCCGTCCAACCTGCGACGGCCAATCCCAACAAGACAGGGTCCCAGTGCAACTGACCCGTCACCGCTACCCATGCACCTACTGGTGCTAAACCAAGTGCGAGTCCCAAAACAAAATGAGAATAGCGCGTAAATCGTTTGGTTGCACTGTAGCCGAGGAGCACCAAGATAACCAACGGCGAACAAACTAAAGCGAGCGGATTAAGTCGAGCGCAAATAAATACGAAGAGCGCTAAACAGACCAACGTGAAGCCAAGCGCGAATGATCGACTTAAACGGCCAGCAGGAATAGACCTCATCGCTGTGCGCGGGTTTTGTCCGTCAATTTCCGAATCGAGGAAACGGTTAAAAGCCATGGCGGCGGATCTTGCAGCGATCATGGCGATGACGACGAGACCCAAGATTCGCCATTCTGGCAAACCCCCTGCAGCAAGAAAAGCAGAGGCAAGCGCGAATGGCAAAGCAAAAACGCTATGTTCGATCTTGATCATTGTCAGCGTCTCAAATAACGCAACTCTCAAGGCGACCATCTCTTCACTGCCCCATCATTGATCTGCAGTTGATCGATGAGCCTATCCACCACCGTATCCACGATATCTAACACCGATTCGGGCTTCAGATAAAAACTAGGGCTTGCAGGAATAATTTGGGCACCTGCCTCACATGCCGCCGATAACGCACGAATATGCACCAACGAAAGCGGTAACTCCCGAGGAACGAGTATCAAACGTCTACGCTCTTTCAGTTGAACAGACGCCACTCTGTGAATGAGGTTTTCTGTCAATCCATACGCAACGGCACTCAAGGTACTCATACTACACGGACAAACCACCATCGAATCCAGCATCGTTGAACCCGAGGCAATGGAATGACCGATATCCAATTCGTTAACCTTAGTGACACCTGCAACGGCGTAGGATTTCCAGGAAAACCCACACTCATCATTTAATACCCGTCGACCTGCTTCTGATGAAAGTAAGCAAATCTCCAGGTCTTCCTGCTTGGCCAGTCGCTCCACTAATCTTACAAAGTAGGGCGCGCCACTGGCGCCTGTTAAGGCGATGGCAATTTTGCGTTTCATTATTTAGTTCAAGACATGGATCGCGGCGCCCTTGGCCTTCTTAGCCGCTTCCATTATGGCTTCTGTTAGGGTTGGATGTGGATGAATAGATTGGCTGAAGTCATCCAAAAACGCGCCCATTTCAATACCAAGCAGGGCTTCGCCAATAAGATCACCCGCGTTGTGACCCACAATGACCATGCCCAGAACCTCCTCGGTCTCAGCTACAGCAATGATCTTCACAAAACCATCTGTATCGGCCTGAGCTTTAGCTTTGCCAAGTGCCGCAAACGGGAATTGGCCTACAACGATTTTCAGGCCTTTTGCTTTGGCCTCAATCTCACTCATACCAACGGTAGCAATCTCAGGATCAGTAAACACAACCGCGGCACATGTTTTGGCCAGGTCTTCAGCATGGTGACCGGCAATAACCTCAGCAGCGATTTCACCCTGGTAAGAAGCGTGGTGTGCCAGCATGGGTTGACCTGCCAAATCGCCGATGGCGAAGATATGCGGCAGATTGGTTCTCATCTGACGATCCACATCGACAAAGCCTTGCTCATTGACCTTGACGTCCGTTTTCTCAAGACCAAATCCTTTTGAGTTTGGTCGACGACCTACACTGACAATGAGGTAGTCACAATCCAGGACTTCATCTTGTCCTTTGTGTTCCACCGTAAGTTGTAGTCCGGCCTTCGTTTCTTTATATGCCTTCGCTTTAGCGGAAGTGAGCACACGAACCTTGTCTTTCTTGAGCTTTCTCTGCATGGCCTTGACAACGTCAGCATCAAACCCAGGCAAAACGGTTTCCATCATCTCAATAACAGTCACTTGCGAGCCAAGTTTGTGGTAAACGGAGCCTAGTTCTAAGCCAATATAGCCGCCGCCAATAATGGCGAGCTTTTTGGGAATCTCTGGCAAAGCTAACGCCCCAGTGGAATCCAAAATACGGCCGCCAATTGGGAAAATAGGGATGTGGATGGGCGAAGATCCCGTCGCTAACACACAATGCTCAAATTGAACCTTGGTAACTGAGCCATCTTCTGCACGCGCGATCAAATTGTGTGCATCAACCATTTCAGCCGTGGCCAAGAGCACTTTGCCGCCATTCTTCATGACGAGAATCTTGATTCCACCCGTTAATTGTTTAACTACACCTGACTTCCATTCCTGAGTCTTCTTAAAGTCTATCTTTGGCTTTTCAACTTCAATACCCAGACCACTCATTCCCCCAAGGGATTCGTATGATCGAGCCACATGAATAAGGGCTTTGGAAGGAATACAGCCAACATTAAGACAAACCCCGCCATAATTCTCTTTCTCTATCATAAGGGTGTCTACGCCGAGTTGGGCTAGCCTAATCGCTGCCACATAGCCACCAGGACCCGACCCTATGACAACTGTATTCACCTTCAATTCAGTCATTTGACTCCTCCTAATGGGCATCGACAGCGGATTTCACAAACCGACGCATTCTAACGCATGAATGTCATTGATTGAAACATCAAGCCAAGATTCAGCCGTCTGTTGAATCAACCTCATCACGATTGTAGCAAGCCTAGGTTGAGTCGTTTACCGTCATTCAGTAGAATGAACGCTTACAACACCCGTGAAGGTCTAACGGTCGACATTCGACCCAATATTCTTATGGAACTACAAAACATCGGCCGTTATGAACTGGAGAAAGTGCTAGGTGAAGGCGCTATGGGTAAGGTGTATTGCGCCAATGACCCAGTGCTCAAACGTAAAGTTGCGATCAAAACCATTCGCATGGAAGTGCTGGACACCATAGAAGATCAGCTCAAATTCAAAGCACGATTTTTTAGAGAAGCCCAAATAGGCGGCAAAATTCATCATCCCAATATCGTTGTCATCTACGATATGGGGGAACAAGACGACACGCCTTTCATTGTGCTGGAATTAGTCTCCGGTGAGTCCATGGCGGAAAAAATGAAGCGCCGGAAAGAAATCACCGCAGCGTCCGTGATCGACATGGTCGGCCAAATCTGTGCGGCCCTTGAAGCAGCGCACAATGAAGGCATTGTCCACCGCGACATCAAACCCCAAAACATCATGTTGACCGACAAAGGCCGTATCAAGATCCTCGATTTCGGTGTAGCCAAGTTAGTTGAAGATAAGATGACCAAAACCGGTCAATTCTTAGGGACGGTCAAATACGCGAGTCCTGAACAAATGCTCAATGAGACCGTCGATTTCCGAGCAGATCTCTTCGCCCTGGCCATCATGACCCATGAATTGATGACCGGTCAAACACCGTTCCCCGGGCAATCGTTGAGTCAGATCATCTACCGCATTGTGAGTGGTGAACCAGCTTTGCTTGATCCGGACCCTGTCTTCGGATTGGACCCACGTGCGTTTCATGTATTCATGGCCAAGGCCCTGCACCTGAACAAAGAACAGCGTTATCAAAGTGCGGGTGAGTTTTCGGGTAGCTTGAGCGCTATGTTCCGAATCAAGACAAAAGCAAAATCGAGTAAACGATTTGATTTCGAAACTGATGCCTCAGGCACTCATGACGCGCCCAGTGACCGTATTGAGACAGCTCGAAACCAATTTCGTTCTAGTTTGGATTTAGGTCAGTTTGACCAGGCAAAAGAACAACTCCATCACTTAGAACAACTCGGTGCAACCCTTTCCCGGGAACGACGCATGTTGGATGAATGTATCAATGAGGAACGACACCACTTTGACGAAGCACTACAAGCCAAAGTTTTAGAGAAAGCCCAACTTCACTATGAACGCTTGTCTCAACTCGGCAATGCAACGCCAGAAGACCACGATCAGCTAACTCGCTTGTACCACGACAGATTGGACGCTCACCGTAAGGTTGATGAGCAGGTACGCCAAGCACGACAGAAATTCCGCAAAGCTGTACAAGATGGAAATGTAACGGTGGCCGAGTCTAATTTGAAACTGCTTCAGGGTTTGAATGCCGTTCTCGAAGAAGAAGTCGCCCTGTTCAAAGAAATGATGCATATGCTGCGTACGCGTAATGCGTCGCAGAATAAACTCGATCAAACCACGCCCATAGAAATTCTAGGCGGTACCGAATTATCTGCGGGCAAAGGTCTTCCAACCCATTTTGGCCCTCTTCCCGAAAAGAGTCGAAGTGGTTATTACCTGGTGATTTACGGCAAGAATGGGCAAAATCATCGCTTTCCCTTACAGCCTGGCGATAATGTAGTTGGCCGAACTCAAGACGCCCATATTCGTGTTCCCAGCGCATCCGTTTCTCGTCGGCACGCAATCATTAATGTCCAGGGTAAGAAAGTAACGCTTAGGGATGAAGGAAGCTTGAACCTCACCTTCCACAATAAGGTTCAAGTCGTACAGGAAATTGAGGTTCATCCCAACGATCAGCTCTGGTTTGGTCAAGTCGGTGGATCGCTGCTCTATTTGCCGGACTAAGCAATCACTTTCACACGGCCCATTCCCAGATCTTCGTTGGGCGCGTCGACTTGTATTGCGAAGCCTATTTACGCAACAAATTACAGCCGTTCGTCAGTTGCTCAGCAAGTCATGACGGGTTATGATGCATAAACACTTCGAAGGAAACACATCACGCAAAAACTGCTTAATTCTTTCGAGTTAGCATTAGGACTGGATACCACAAGGAGGGAGAAAGCGATATGGTCAAACGAGCATACCTTCTCGCGATTTTTGCCGGATTAACAACGCTGCCAAGTCTGGCGCAAAAGCTGTCGTATCTTGAGCCAAAGCCAATGAGTGAAGCGGTTAGCGCTTCGAAAAAGAGCGTTGATGATAGGACGATCAAAGTTCCGCTCATCACTTGGGGCGGCGATGTGGCAACAATCTACGCTGATTCCGCCGGTTTATTCAAAGACGAAGGCCTAAATGTTGAATTGGTGGTTCAGAACGATTTCACCAGCCAAGTCAAGGACTGCATTGAAGGTAAGACGCCTTTAATACGCGGAACATTGGGTATGGTCAACGCGGCTGCCGAAGTTTTTAAGGACAATGGATTGGATTTGGTCGTTATATATCAAATGACCTGGTCCAATGGCGGAGACGCCATGGTAGTTCGCAAGGCAAAAAAGCCAAGTCAACTTAAAGGCGATACGATTGGTCTTCAGCTTTACGGTCCTCATATGGACTATGCTGCGAATCTCCTGACATCGGCCCGAGTTTCTCTGAATGACGTCAAGTTCAAATGGTTGCCTGACCTAACTTTGCCCGTACAAGACAGTGGCACAATTGTTGACCCTGTAAGTGCATTCCTGGCTGATGATTCATTAGACGCCATTATGTGCATTATTCCTGATGCCTTGAACCTGACATCAGGAGGCAATGTGGGGACGGGCTCATCGGGTTCCGTCAAAGGTGCTCGCATCCTGTTAAGTACTAAAACAGCTAGCCGAATTATTGCCGATGTCTACGCTGTACGTTCCGATTATTTTGAGAAGAATCCTTCTAAGATGCTGAAATTCACGCATGCCTTAATGAAGGGCCAGGAACAGCTGGCAGACTTGATGACCAATAAGAGTTCACGCCAATCCGATTACCAACAGCTGATGAGCCGATCGGCAGACCTCCTATTGGGCGCACCGCAAGCCGTGCCCGACGTCGAAGCCCTTTTGGCGGACTGTGAATTTGTCGGTTTTGACGGCAACGTCTCTTTCTTTTCAGGAAAAGGGACAACGCGATCGTTAAGTCGTGTGACAGACGAAATTCAAAAGAACTTCAAAGACATGGGCTTGATGAAGGGCCGCGTAAAGATAAATGACGCCAATTGGGATTACACCGAGTTAGCAAAAGGTCTTTCGAAAGCTAAAGCGATACCTAGCAAGCCCAAATTTGACAGCCAAAAAGTGGCATCTAAGGTAGAGCAACGCATTTCGGTAGAATCCACATCTTGGGCTGAGGAAGGCACGTTATTTCAAATCGAAATCAACTTTGACCCCAACCAAAGTGAATTTAGCGATTCTCGTTACGCAGGTGATTTCCAAAAGGCACTCGAGATTGCCGAGACATACGGGGGCGCGCTAATTATCGTTGAGGGCCATTCGGATCCATTAGGGATTCTAAAAGCGAAACAAGGTGGTAAGCCCGCAATCGAAGTCTCGCAAATGCAGCAACAAGCAAAGAATTTGTCGCTCGAGCGTTCTCAATCAGTTAGAACAAGCTTCCTTGCCTACTGTAAGGGAAAAGGCATGAAGGTTGATGAATCGCAGTTCGTATCTGTTGGCATGGGTATTTCCACTCCGAAATTTAATCCTCCGCGCACTAAAGACGAATGGGCAGCCAACCGCAGGGTGGTATTCCGTATAAAACAGATCGAGGCTGAACTCGATGAATTTGTGCCGTTGGATTAACGCGTGAGATATCTCGTTGGCATCTGCCTCGTTCTTACCATGTGTGGCTCCAACCATTCTTCTGAAACATCTACCCAACAGCTTTCACAAGTTCTAGCCAATATCAAACGCACAGAAATTGCCCTGAACGATTCGGATCCAGACGCCCAAGTATCGCTGACACGTAACTTCTATTTTGTTTTTGACGGCAGTGGCAGTATGGCAGATGCACCTGACGGCGATTGCAGTGGCGATGCGTCGTTTGCGACCAAACTACAAGGTGCACAATGGGCGGTGACGGAGTTTCTAGCTAAGATCCCAGATGACATCAATATTGGTCTATATGTGTTTGATAATAATGGCGAGCGGGAGGCTGTCCCCTTGGGCCAGGGCAATCGCGGAGACTTTGTCCAAAAACTGAATGCCGTTTACGCAGGATCAGGAACGCCACTCTCTGAATCGATTGTTTATGCGACAAATCAATTAGTGCACCAGTACAAGAAACAATTGGGTTACGGTGAGTATCGCATTGTAGTCGTAACGGACGGCATTGCAGACTCAATACCTCAGGCTTCGATTTATGCCATGGAACATGGGTTTCCTATCTACGCGATAGGTCTTTGCGTAGATTCCAATCACCCACTACGGAGCTATGCCACTTCTTATCGCGCGGCTGATAGTTTCGAAGACCTAGCACACGGGCTTGAACAGACTCTGGCAGAATTACCCTCGTTTGACGTGCAGTCATTCGAGCAGAATCCATGATGCAGTCTTAAGGGAACCGCATGAGAAAGACGACGGCCGGAGCCATATTACTTATCCTCATTGGAGGGCTGGGTTTACTTGCTTGGAAGCTCGCGATGCCGCTTATATTTGAGCAGAACCAAATTGGCACATCCGACGCCTCTCATTCCAAAGGAACTATTCGCATAGGTGGTGACAATTTCTTGGGATATTGGTTCATGACTTCGCCATCCATGCGCAAAGCGGCATCCCGAGACGGCATTGGCATTCAATTCACCGATGACGGCGGTGCCTACGCCGATCGCTTAGCCAAATTTTCGGCCGGCGAATACGACTGTATTGTGCTTCCCGTCAATTCGTACCTGACCCACGGTAAGGCACATCAATACCCGGGCGTGATTGTTGCCGGTATCAGTGAATCGAAAGGCGCGGACGGGATAGTTGGTTACGCCGATCGTTTACCGACAAAAAAAATTAATGATCTCAATGACGCAAGTCTCCGCATTGTCTACACCTCGGATTCCCCAAGTGAATTTCTCATTGATTTGACCATTGCCGACTTTGACCTGGCACAACTAAGACAGGATCAGAATTGGCGAGTCGAGGTGGGCGGTTCAAGGGAAGTATTTAAACTGGCAGAAAAGAACCAAGGCGATGTTTTCGTATTGTGGGAACCAGATCTCTCGCGCGCGATGCGCCTTCCAGGCATGAACTATATTTGGGGCTCCGATAAGTTTTCCGGCTACATTGTTGACGTTTTTGTATTTAACCGCGAATTCTTAAAAAGAAAGCCCGATCTTGCCGCCGACTTCCTTAAACACTATTTCCGTACTATCAGTGTCTATAACAACAACCGTGAATTGATGTTAGACGAAATGGGTCGCTCCACCGATCTGAAAAGCAAAGAAATCGAAGCTATCATCGAAAAAATCGACTGGTTTGACTTAAACGAGAATTGTAGCGATCTGTTTGGCATAACGACACGTGCGGATCGACCTGCCAAAGACGGCATGATCACCACTATCATCGCGAACACGGATGTTCTCATGCGGACAGGTAAAGTAACCTCCGATCCCCTTTCCGGAAATCCGTATCTAATAACCAACAGCACGTTTATCGAACAATTATTTAAGTCCCAAGGAACAGCAGCCGTTGCGGCTCATCGAGGGCTTGTCGATTTTGATGAGCTTTCAAGCACAGAATGGGATCGTTTGGGCGAGGTTGGCGTCTTTCGAGTTGAGCCCATCACCTTCCAAAGTTGGAATAATTTGCTGACTCAGGAGGGAAAAGATACGGTCGACCGAATCGCCAGTCTCCTGCAGCATAACTACCCAAACTATCGCATCATCATCCGTGGGCATACGGGGCCAGGCGGTGATGAAGCTGAAAACAAAAAACTTTCTCTTGAACGTGCTCAGTCTGTGTTGCAATATTTAAAGGCTGTTCATAGCCTCCAGGCAAATCGTGTGCACGCTAAGGGTGTCGGCTCCAACATTCCACCGGCACAGAAACCGGGTGAATCACTTCGCGCTTTCCAATATCGACAATCACGTGTTGAGTTTATTGCAGTGGAAGGGAATTCCCTTTAATGACTGATTCGAATAGGTCCAAAGGCAAGCCGACCCAGGGCCAACTTCAAAGATTTGTCTTCAAGGAAGCAATCCAATTCCCCACGACAATATTCCCAGCTGCGACCTCCGTCGTAAGTGCTTTGTACATGCTGATGATCAGTTTTGACCGTCCATCATTTGCTGTCTTAGTTGCAAGTGGAATCCTGGCCGCTGGCTCTTTTGTTTACCAATACTTTTTTCGTTATGACAAGATTGCCAAAAAACTCGTCGATCGCATGAAGCGGGACCGTTTTCAAGACCACTCGAAGATGGCTGAGGCGCTTCATCGCGAGTGTGCACGTGCTTCATTTCGTGAAGGTGCCAAGGAGTCGCGCGAACTGGCGCAGGCTTTTAAAAAGCTGCGGGACTTCCTGATAGACGAAGCTAATGCGGCGGAACGCCCAAACGTCCAGAAATTCTTAATCATGGCCGAGCAAAGCTATAAGGAAGGGCTCGCGTGCTTACGCGCCGCACTGGATACTCACCGCTTGCTCGATAAATTTGATATTCGCTTGCTTAAGAAAGAGATCGTTGCTTGGTCAGCCGACATTCGACGATTGCAAAGTCGCCCGGGATACAACCAGACCCAAATCGACGCCATTCGAACCAAAGTCCATAGCCACCAAACTCGACTTGAATTGCATAAACAGAAAACAGATCAAATGCATCAGTACCTTGCGCAAAGTGAGGTGATTGAGGCAGCTTTAGAAACCACCATGTTGGAAGTATCGCAGCTACTAGACAAAGGGGAGCTTGTTGTACACGGCGACACGGTTCATAAATTAGAACAAGCTGTCGCGGCCGCCCGACGGGTTGAAAATAAATTGAGGGAAATCGAAAGCGGTGGCCCTAGCGATGAAGACAAGATGTATATGAATGCAAGTAAAAAAAAACAGAATAGACAGCCATTGATGGTGTTTGGCTTCAACCATTTACTATTTGCGGGAGGAATTTGATGAGTGAACAAAGAGTTGGCATCATTCGGGCCATTTTTCGATATTTTCGTTATTGGAACTGGCGCAAGGCACGCTACATACTTGGTGCAGCGGACGCCCAATTTACAGGCTCGGTTGACGGTATTTCTGCAGCCTTTGATATGCACCAAGACGACATGGTCGCCCAATACCAAAAGCTACGTGACGCCATCGCCCAAGTCGAAACCGTTTTGGAAGAGAAACGTGCACGTCTTGAAGACCTAAACACCGAAGAAGATGCTCTACTTTCAAAACGTGAAGGTGCATTGAACCTGGCTGAACAGGCACAAGCCGATGGCAATCAAACGGAATACGACAAGCATGCTCAAGCATTTGAACGATTTCAGAGTCGTGTTGATGAGATCGAGTCCATGCAAGCACGGCTTAATAAAGACGTTGAAGATACAAGTGCAACCATGGAACGTTACATGCTGCAACTACAAGAGATGCAACGCGAAATAGAAAAGTTACCGACCCAAAAAGCAGAAGCGGTCGCCGATTTCGTATCCGCAAAACAAATCGTAGAACTCAACGATCGTTTGCAAGGACTTGAAACTAGTATCGATCGCGGACCTATCTCATCGGTTCTTAAAGCCAATCGTGAGTTGACTGCCAAAGCACGAATCACAGAGAAACTTGCTGGTGCGGACGTTAAGGTGCAAGACAAAGCCTACCAAAAGGCCGGTCG
Organism: Holophagae bacterium; assembly: GCA_029263455.1. Classification (GTDB taxonomy): domain Bacteria; phylum Acidobacteriota; class Holophagae; order Acanthopleuribacterales; family Acanthopleuribacteraceae; genus JAGQSC01. The sequence continues at coordinate 288,734 of JAJCXM010000038.1, read as the reverse complement.
CGAATCGACCGCTCGTACCAAACTAGACCAGATGCTTGCAGCCCGCAAAGCCGAACGTGATGGCGGCGAAAGTGAGCAAAAAGTTGAGACCAAAGAAAAGGAAGACGATCGACCTAAGATCTAAGGAGTTTTGTATGCGCAATAAAATATGGATGGCTATAGCTGTCGCATTGGCATTTACGGCCTTGCCAGCTATGGCAAAAGAGAAATACAAGGTTGCTTGGTCAATTTATGTTGGTTGGATGCCTTGGGACTACGCGGGCCATTCAGGGGTCCTCAAAAAGTGGGCTGACAAATACGATATTGATATTGAACTCATCCGCATGGACTATATTCCTTCAGTCGAAGCGTATGTCTCTGAACAAATCGATGCCTGTGTCATGACAAACATGGAATGTCTCGATATGCCAGCTGCCTCAGGCATTGACAGTACCGTCATCATTGTGGGCGACTACTCAAACGGCAACGACGCCATTCTCACTCGTAATGACGTCGACATTCAGGGTCTCAAAGGGAAACAGGTTAGTTTGGTGGAGCTATCTGTATCGCACTACTTGTTAGCGCGTTGCCTTGAGAAAAATAATATAAAAGAGCGAGACGTATCGCTGATCAATACGTCGGATAGCGATATTGGGCCAATCTTCATTTCTGATACCTCACAAGAAGTTGTGATCACATGGAACCCGATCGTTATGGAAATCGAACAAACGCCCGGCGTGAATAAGATTTTCACATCAGCTGATATTCCTGGAGAAATCATCGACATGATGGTCGTACGCAGTAAGGTCATGGAGAAAAGCGACAAACTGGCTAAAGCTCTAACAGGCGCTTGGTATGAAGTCATGGACACCATGTCTAAGCGCGGGGCCGATGCCGAAAAGGCACTCGCTGTCATGGCCAATTCAGCCGGTTGCTCGACCGTTGAATTCAAGAATCAACTTAAAACCACGGCTATGTTCTATAACGCGCAAGCGGCCGTTGATTACACCAGGAGCGATGAGCTGAAAGAAAAGATGGATTTGGTCCGTCAATTCTGTTTCAGGTATGGCTTGCTTGGCGAAAACGCTCGGTCGGTTGATGTGGTAGGCATCGCTTATCCAGATGGTAGTGTTCAAGGCGACAAGTCGTCCATCGGCATGCGCTATGACGCCACCTTCATGCAACTAGCGGCCGAAGGCAAGTTGTAGGAATACCGATTATGGGGTTCTTTAAGATAACGGCTCGGCCAAGCCGAGCTGCCGCATGGAGTTTGTCTGCATCGCTGTTTGTTCTATGCGTGATTGCCTATGCATACACCGCGCACAGTCGACACAAAGAGAACCCCAAAGACAAAGTCGTTCCCACATTCAGCGAAATGTGGGACGGCTTCAGCCGGACGGCCTTTGAACCTGACCGCAATGATGAGTACCGATTGTTGTTGGACTCAAAAGCTAGTGCAAAACGTTTTGGTCTCAGTCTCGCTTTTTTGGTTTTGGCCGTATTACTTGGACTGTATATGGGTGTATTCCCGTACCTTGAACATCTATTTCTGCGATTCATGTTGTTTGTCGACAAAATTCCGGCGTTAGCGCTTCTGCCTATCCTATTCATTGTCTTTGGGTTAGGCGAAACCTCAAAGGTTGCTTTGATTCTGTTAGGCGTGTTTCCAACGATCGTGTTGGATACCTATTTGCGTGCAAAAGCAATCCCGAAGCAACAGACCATCAAAGGCTTCACGTTGGCCGCATCTGACTTTGAAATCACATACAGAATCGTCCTGCCTCAAATCATCCCGGGCGTGCTTGATACGATCCGTTTGAATTTCAAGGCGATGATCTTATTCCTCATTGCCGGCGAATCGTTGGCGGCATCCGCTGGTCTTGGATACCGAATATTTGTGGTTCGACGATACATTGCCATGGACATCATCATTCCGTATGTCATTTGGATGAGCGTGCTGGCGTTTACCGCGGACGCGTTATTGAGACTCTGGATCGAAAAAAGATACACATGGCGAGGGGAATCCTGATGAATGATCAGCCATTGATTCTCCACGTAGACAATGTTTATAAGGCATACCCGGACCAGGGCCGCATGCGTATGATCCTCAACGATGTGGACCTTAAGGTCCGCCAGGGCGAATTCGTAACCCTTCTGGGACCAAGTGGTTGCGGGAAGTCTACGTTGTTACGCCTCATATTGGGATCTGAATTACCCACGAAGGGGCATATCGAAATTGCTGGAAAGCCTGTTACGGGACCCGATCGCGATCGCGGTATTGTGTACCAGAAATATTCTTTGTTCCCGCACATGACGGTGCTTGAAAATGTTGTTTTCGGCTTAGAGGCTGAAGAGTTTGGCCTCGTGAGTCGTTACGTCCGTCGCGCCAAATTAGCGCAACACCGGCGTCATAACAAAGAAAAAGCACAGGAAATGCTGGACCGAATGAGTCTTGGCAGTGACCTCAACAAATATCCTCATCAACTTTCTGGCGGTATGCGTCAGCGCGTTGCCATTGCGCAAGCCATGATCATGGAACCGAAAATCCTATTGATGGACGAACCGTTTGGGGCCTTGGACGACAACACACGTACCGATATGCAACTGTTCATCCTTGAGCAGTGGGAACGGACAAAAATGACCGTCTTCTTCGTCACCCACGACTTAGTTGAGGCATTGTTCTTGGGCAGTCGCCTAATCGTCCTTTCTCAATTCTACAAAACCGCTAAAGAAGATAACGAGGGATCGAAGATCGTAACTGATCGCGCCATTCCTGGCGGCCATCCCAAGCCAACAAGCTTCAAGAATTCAGCCGAATTGGCTGCCATGCTAGAGGATGTCAGACGCCGCGGTCTCGATCCCGATTTCGCACAGCACATCCACGAATTCGACTTGAGCCACGCCGACGCCTATCAAACCGTATCAGCAGCAGAATGGGGATCAGATCAAGACCATGACAGCCAAAAAGACCAAAGAACGACCTGAATTCATTGAAGCCCTGAGCCGAGCCTACCAACTACGGCGCAAAAATATCGTCATGCTAACCGGTGACACACATGGGCTCTTTTGGAACCAAAACAAGGAATCATTCTCTGCTTTCGAGATGACTCTGGTTGACTATCTACGGGAAAAATTCAACGTCGTACGTATGGATATAGCCGGCGGAATTTCATTTCCCGATAAACCTACCGAGATGGAGGTAATTCGCATCTGCGAATCAAAAGACGGCGTCGTTGTCCCCAAAGATCGTCGCGATCAGATGTCTCGACTTATCGATTCCAGCCGCCATAGCCCGCTTCCAGCACTTGTTCTCTTACGAGGCATGCAGGAGGCATTTTGCCGTGTCAGAAAAGTTGAATCCCACATCAAGCCTCTATGCGTGCTGTTTCAATATGCAGGGGCCCTGTTTCCCACTGGCGATTTTGGTCGTTTAGGTGACCTAGACCGGCAACGTCTGGTGGTTTTTCTTTCTTGGGTAAATCATCCTAATTTCACACATAGTCCCGACCTCTTGGTATTGGCCAACGACGTGAAGTCCGAAATCAATCACAAAATTAACGCCCTACCCCATTGCACGCATTACGAAATCCAATTACCAGATAAGAACGATCGTGAAGCATTCGTGAACTGGTTCAATGGTGAAGGTCCCAAGATTCGATTCAAGAATGGCAAGGGTCGTTATATTGAGAATACGGCGGGCCTCAAACTCACCCACTTAAAAGACATGCTCGAAGAAGCACGTAGGACTTCCACCGCCATCACAAAAGAACTGGTGGTCAGCCAGGTCAATGAAATCCTACAAGCGGAATTGGGCGACATCATTCGGGTCAAGTATCCGGCACACACGTCTAAAGACATCATTGGCTACAAGGAAACAGGCGCCATCTTCAAATCCATCTTTGAACGCTGTGAAGATGTGGATACAGCCGTTTCAGCCATTCTGGTTTCGGGACCAAATGGCGCAGGAAAAACATATCAACTGGAAGCCTATGCCGCCGAGTCCGGTCGCGTAGTTATTGAATTGGCCGGCATTCGCGGATCGTTCTTCGGGGAAACAGATCGTTTCTTTGAATTATTACGCTGGCATATCAGCACCTTCGGTAAAATCCTCATCCTCGTTGATGAGGCGCACACTGCCTTCGGGAGTGTGCATTCTGGTGGAACGCACCAGACCGAGATGCGTTTGTCTGGCAACATCATCAAGATGATGGGCAACCCTCAAAACTTGGGCAAAGTGTTGTGGGGCATGATGACCTCGCGACCTGACGAATTGGATCCTGATATCAAAAGCCGTGCTCCGATTCAAGTACCCATTTTCGATTTAGAAGGCGAAACCCGTGAAGCCTTTGTCAAAGAAATGTTTAAACGAAAGAGTATTAATTTAGGTAAATCGATCGAAGAGATCGTCGAGGAAACAGATTATTATTCAGCGCGCGACTACCGTAACCTTGTGGCGGAAGTTATGGCCCAGCGACGAAAGAAACCGGAGATCACGGTGCTTGATGTTTTGAGTGGCTGGTACGCCAGTAAATCCATTAAGACACAACGCGAATATCAATCGCTAATCGCCGCACTTCACTGTTCCTACCCAAAACTATTACCTGAACGGTTGCGTGCTATGAGCGATGTTGAAATCAATAAACAGATTGAAGAGTTGAAGTGGTATTTGAGTCGGAGTTAGCGGGAGGAATCCATGTTTGAAGCGATAGATAGTCCCTATTTGGTGCCATTCAACGGACGTTTCAAGGTTGCGAAGTCACCTACATCGCCGCCCAAAGACGCACCCAAGAAAAAAGAGAAAGAACTACAACTCGAAAAACTCACCAACGAGTTATCAGAACTGCAACACCAACTGTACGCCGACAATAGGCACGCCGTTCTATTGGTTTTTCAAGCCATGGATGCGGCAGGTAAAGATGGCACCATTCGAGCCGTGATGAGCGGCATAAATCCAGCGGGCTGCCAAGTATTCTCGTTTAAGAAACCTTCCGACGAAGAGTTAGACCACGATTTCTTATGGCGTACTGCTAAAAGGTTGCCGGAACGCGGCCGCATTGGCATATTCAATCGCAGTTATTATGAAGAAGTACTTATCGTTCGCGTTCATCCAGGCATTTTGGAATATCAAAAACTGCCCACCGATTGTATCTCAAAAAAGGTGTGGGACCATCGATATGAATCCATCAGAGATCACGAAAAACATCTGGCGCGCAATGGAACCGTCGTCATCAAGTTTTGGCTAAATGTCTCGCGAGATGAGCAGCGGGACCGTTTTCTTGCCCGAATAGAAGAATCGGAAAAGAACTGGAAATTTGCCGCTGGTGACGTCAAGGAACGAGAACATTGGGATACCTACATGTCTGCCTATGAGGATGCATTAAGCCAAACATCGAGGCCTTGGGCGCCTTGGTATGCGATTCCTGCAGATAGTAAGAGCTATATGCGCATGTCGGTTGCAAAGATTGTAGTCGACACCCTCAAGTCATTGAACCTCAAGTACCCCAAGCTTTCCGCCGATGAATTGGCAGAGATGAAACGCTTAGGTAAGGTACTACAAGAAAACGGTTAGTTGTGAGAGGTCATGTTGAACGATTATGCGTTGCTGCTAACGGCAATCGACTTTGCAGCGCGAAAACACAAGGATCAACGCCGTAAAGACGTTGGTGCGTCCCCTTACATCAATCATCCTGTTTACGTCGCTCGACTCATCGCCGACATCGCTAACGTCAAGGACGCTGAGATCCTGGCCGCAGCCATCCTTCACGACACGCTTGAAGACACGGATACATCGGTTGAGGAACTGGTCCGATTGTTCGGTGAACGTGTATGTAAGATGGTTCAGGAAGTCACCGACGATAAGCAGCTGCCTAAACACGACCGTAAACAATTGCAGATCGAACATGCCGCTCACCTGACAAAGGGTGCCGCGTTTGTGAAGCTGGCCGACAAAATATCGAACGTCGAAGACGTAACCCATTCACCTCCTTCAAACTGGAGTACCGATCGGCGTCGAAAATATATTGATTGGGCTGCGAAGGTGGTTGCCAATTGCGCTCACGCAGATGCAAGGCTCAAACGTAGATTCAACGCCATTGCCGATGAAGCCTATCAACGACTTAACGAGCACGAAAATCTAGGCTGACGATCCATGTCGATGCTTGGAAATAGTTGTCTTGGTAATGTAGATCACGCTGGCGATGGCTTGTGTGCACACCCGCACTCATCTAAAGTGGAGAGTAGACGAATTTCTCTTGAGCAATATCATCGCTTTATCATCCGAATACAGAGGTTCGCGACTACGTCTCAAATAGAAGGACCACTATGCTATCCAATAGCGCGGTACCGATTCAAACAAGAGTAAGGCGCGATCTGCTCAAGATTAACCAGCTAATCACGTTAGTCATGCTGATCTCGATTCCTGCTCTGAGTGCCGATATTTATGTGGTTGTTGGCGGCACGGGCACTGGCACTCAAATCGACCCATTTGGATCCATCCAAATGGCAGTAGATGTAGCTCAACCATTTGACAACATTCTTATTGGACCCGGAACCTACAACCAAACTGTCACCATTCATCAGAAAGCGGATCTTACAATCATCGGTGCAGGAATCGCCAATACATTGATTCGCCCGGTAAGCACCAATGGGGTGTTGGTTCAACTAAGTACAGCCATCGTCATTACTGACTTAGCGGTTGAAAACCTGACAGCATCTGGACGCGGTGTTGTTGTCAAAGGTGCGGATTTAACATTGACTCGGATTTCCACTTTTAATACCTCACACGAAGGTATTCTAGTCGTCGAATTCATGGGAGCTTTTGCCAATATCAGCCTAAACGAATGTCAGATTGACGCGTCTCAATTTAGTGCCGGATTCGTTGCTCAAACGGGGGTGGCGTCAGTAACGGCAAATCAAACTACATTCAATGGCAACGGGACTGGTGCTTGCGGTCCGTGCAACGCCCAGTATGGACGTGGGATGGTTATCTTCACAGCGAATATGCTCGACATTACGGATTGTGAATTCGACAACAACCTGGATACTGGTATGAAGATAGCGGCTTCCAGTCCCATTATTTTCAATATGTCCGGAAGCTCGGCCTCCGATAATCTCTCGAACGGACTTGGAATTGAGGGAGATGTGACGACTCTGATTTCAAATAGCGAATTTTCCAGAAATGGACCGGTTCCTCGAGACCCGCCTGTGACAGGTCGCAATGGAATCGAGTTCTTTATCAATTTTGTCGGCGATGGATTGGTTGCCAACTGTGTCTTTGTATCAAATACAACCAACGGAATATTCATAGGGTCTGGTTCAGTCGATGTGTATGATTCCACCTTCGATGATAACCATACTGCGTTGTCCTACAATTCAACCATTTCCACATCAACTATCCTCTCCCAAATCCACCGCAATATCATGCAAATGGAATCGGGTCATCTGGATATGCCTACGGGCATTCGTCTCAACGGAGGTGGGATAAGCGCTACATTAGGTAATCAGGAATGTAGTGACGCCAATACGTTTATTAATATTCGCGATATGAGTTCAGTCATTTGTTTTAACGGTGCGATGCTAAATCTTGGAAAAAATATCTATATCGATTCACCAAATCCCATTCGCCATTGTGAACCCAATCCTCCACCTTCCTGTGGCTGCGAAACGATTTACGATATCGCTGGCATGGGTAATGGTGTAGATCTGAACGACCTGAACATGGTACTTCCTAATTGGACGCTGGCCCCTACTTTGATTCCGGACAGCAATAGCAACGGCATATTGGATATGACTGAGCTCACACTAATTATCACGTGCATTGCAACTCAGATCTAGATAGCTAGGCGCCAGTCAGACGTCTTAAATGAATTGCCCTACGGCGACACGAAGCGATGTTGTCTACATCCTTTTTCTATCTTCTGAGGCATGTGGCAAGCCAAGAATATCGGCTAATTGTTCGAAGCGGTTGAGACCATGCAGTACGTCAAATCGTGGATCGACCCTCAAAAAGACAAGCCAGGTATCATCGGCAGAATTCGCTATTTCCAGCCATGCCATCGCTTCATCCAGTTCCCCTGCCTGAGCACAAGCGATTGCACAGTCCAGAGCTTGCGGTGTTTCCTCATTGACTAGTTGTTTCATGCCTTGCTCAAACCATTTTGAAATCGCCGGTTGTGGATCGTCCATTAGGAATGGATATGTTTCGGTAACGTCAGCAGGCAATCCGTCGAGAATGAAGTCACGTAATTCGCCATAGCGTTTCATGTTTAAGAGCGACTGTGACAGACCCAACTTGGCCCAACCATAGTTGGGCTCCTGCTCTAATGTTTGCCGAAAAGCGTGTTCAGCTTGTTGATCTTGATCGGCAAACAAGTAATACCAACCCAGATCCGATCGTACAGACAAGGAAACTGGGTCGAGCTCCAACGCTTTATCCAACGCATCTATCGCTTCTTGGTGACGTTGTGTCACCGACAATAGGCCAGCAAACCAGTGATAAGACATGGCATATCCGGGACTTAGATGGATCGCTCTAAGAAAGTGGCGCTCGGCCTCCACAAAATTGCGGTCTTGGTAAAGAAGCGCAAAAGCCAAGCTGTTATGGGCCTCAGCACATTCATGATCTAACAATAGAGCCTGGCGCGCATTGGATTTTGCCTGTTCAAACGAATGACGCTGAATGCTTCGGTCCGTAAATGCGAGAAGATTGTATGCGTCTGCTAAGCCTGCATAGGCTAGCGCGTATTCCGGGTCATTAATGAGTGCCGATTGAAAATGATCTATGGCATCACGATAGCCAGCCTGATTGAACTGGTTCCACGAAAAACGGCCGCGAATGTAATGCAGGTATGCGTCGGAACTTATTGTCCCAGCACGTGCCCTCGCAGATGGATCCCCATCCAGGAGTTCAATGGCCATGGTGTTGGCAACCTGAGTAGATATTCGGTCTTGTAGATCCATTAGTTCCTGATAAGTGAAATTGAAGGTTTCGGACCAAAGTTGGCTCTGATCCTTAACTTGAACCAAGTCGAGCGATAGGCGCAGTGAATCCTTGCCGGCGATCAATTTTCCACCAAGTAAAAAGTCAGCTTTCAGATCAGCAGCAACCTCGCTCAAACTCAAATTGGTTTCCCTATAGTTCATGGCTGAAATGCGCGCAATGACGCGAAGCCGGTCTGGACTGATTCGTCCTAGATGGAAGATGAGCGCTTCGCACAAACCATCACTCAAGAACAAATTGGATGGATCTCCTGTCGCGTTCTCGAAAGGCAGCACAGCCAACATGACCGTGCCGCTGCTAGGTAATGTGGCCTTTTGTGGTTTGCGAACAGACCTCGCCATCCATATCAGAGCCAAAATACCCAATACCAGTGCTAGTCCAAGCGACTTACGCTCTTTTCTCATCACTGACGAAGATGTGGGCATTGATACCCGGGACAGATTGGACATCGGGCTTACTTTGCCAATAAAGCGGTAGCCCTTTCGGGGAATCGTTTCAATGTAAGTCGGTGACTTCACTGAGTCACCCAAAATATCTCGCAGTTTACGAACAGCGGCATTGAGGTTGTTATCAAAATCAACATGCAGATCATCGGGCCAGAGTTCCTCATGAAGCTCTTCCCGCAGGACAACGCGGCCAGCGTTCAAAAGAAGGACCCGTAGGAGCCGCATAGGCTTCTCATGGAGTTGTGAAACTTGATCTCCACAACGCAATTCTCCAGATCGAAAATTTACGTCAAAAGGGCCAAACTCAAATCCTTCGCAATCCACCTGTCCACCTCATCAATATAGGAACTACTCTACGACCAAAAACATCGGCATTGCGACCTATTCATGACCAATTAAGCCACATTTAAGGCGCGATCCATAACTGTCAGTCAGCGAGCTGCCATATTTGAACGGAACCGAAATCCTATGAAGGAGTCTCATTTTGTTAAACTGGTTTTTCTTTATTCTAATTCCTATTTCAGGCCCAGAAACCGACTTTAATGATTTTACAAAAGCACCGCCAACCCGACAGCAGGTACAAATGGATACCTACCATGGCCAAGAGGTGATCGACCCTTATCGATGGTTGGAAGCCATGCAGGACCCTGAAGTGAAGGAATGGGTCAAAGCCCAAGATCGTCACGCTCGTCAAATGGTGATGTCAGCCAATAACCGAGCAAAACTCAGGTACAGACTCAAAAAAGTATCTGAATTCCATGCATTCGGGGCGGCAATTCAAAAAAGAAGCAACCTATTCTATTCGCAACGGCTACCTGGTGTCGCCACATCAAAAATTCTTGTACAAAAAGGCCTGGACGGTAAAGCCACGACCCTAGTCGATCAGAAAGAATTGCCTAAAGATCACGAAATCAGACAGGTTAGTCCGAGCACCAAAGGCCATCTATTGGCATACGCCGTTTCGCAACAAGGTTCCAGGTGGGCGACCGTTAGAATCCGCAACGTTAAGACCGGCAAGGACCTGGATGACGTCCTCGTTGGCTATCAAACATCCTTCTCAGCTATCACTTGGTCACAAGATGAGAAGTGCTTCTATTACGACAAACTTCGCTTGCCGCAAGAAGGCGGACAATTGGAAGAGCAACTTGAACCGCTCGGCATCTATCGCCATAGATTGGGCGATGATCAATCGAACGATGAATTGATTTATCGTCACCCACAGCACGACCTTTGGTACTTTAGCCATCAACTCTTGGACACGCAAAAAAAGCTCATCGTCAACGGGTCTTATAAGGATCGGCGCACGATTCAAGTTGTCGATTTAGAACAATCAAGCAAACACCCGATACTCATCGCTGACGTTGTTGCCAACTTAAACGTAGTCGGATCCAACAAAAACACCATCTACGCGCATACGACCCACGAGGCTGCCAACGGCCGCGTGGTCGCTTTTGATATCGCCACGCCCCAGGTCATCAAACCGTTGATTGACGAGTCCAATCGACCCATAGCTGGCGTGACTTACGCGGCCCACCATTTTTTTGTATCACGCAGTAAAGACGCTGTACCATTCGTCGATGTTTATGACGAAAATGGTGATCATAGTTATCAACTTGAGCCCCCTAGAAGTGGCAGTATCTGGATTGCACCTGGTGATCGTGACACACAGTTCGCTTTCTATAACGTTAGCAACCTGGCTAACCCGGGAACTATTTACAAATTAGACCCTAAAACAGGTAAAAGTGTCGCTTTTCGTGCTCCCAAACTTGCCTATGAGCCATCTGATTTCAAAATGCGCCAAGTTTTTTACCGAACCAAAGACGGCACAGCTATTCCCATGTTCTTGGTGCACAAAAAGGGACTGAACATAGATCAACCTAGTCCCGTCTTCATGTACGGTTACGGTGCCGGAAATTGGTCCGCCTACCCTTGGTTCCAACCGCACATGGTAGTTTGGATGGAAATGGGCGGCATCTATGCCATGCCAGGATTACGCGGCGGCGGCGAATACGGGAAGGACTGGAACGATGCTGGCATTAAACTAAACAAGCAAAATGGCATTGACGATTTCATTGCGGCAGCCGAATTCTTGATCGAACAGAAGATCACCCAAAAGTCCATGCTTGCTATCAACGGTGGCAGCGCTAGTGGACCAACAGCAGGCGCCCTGCTCTGCCAAAGACCGGATCTTATTGGCGCAGCTCTAATTGAATGGCCTGCATTGGACATGCTGAGGTTCGACCGATTTACAGGCGGACAGTATTGGACCTGGAACAACGGGTCGCCGGAAAACGAGTTGGAATTCGAAAACCTAAAACGATTTTCGCCTTATCACAACCTAAAGAAGGGCGTCTGTTATCCACCCACCATGATTGTCATTGGCGAAAATGACGAATCTACGGTTCCGATGCATGGCTACAAATTTATTGCTCGCATGAATGAGATGCAGGGCTGTTCAAACCCAATTCTCCTGCACACGATTTGGGGTGGTGGTCATTATCAATATGGTGTGACAGCTGAGGCGAGTCTAGACACCTGGGCCGATGAATTGGCATTCCTATGCTTGGCCTTGAATTTAACGCCACCACCGGAACTCGCATCGGTCTCGAGACCTTAATCTAAACACGATGAACCAGCGAAGCAATCGCATCTGTGCCATTGCCCCGGAAGAATTAACTCAGTTCTTAAGCCGGACAGTCGAGGTGCTATGCGGTTGCTTCGCGAGCCAAATCCAGCTTTCCAACTCTTAGTTGATACAGGGATGCACATCTGGAAGCCAGTTCCGTACTGTGAGTCACCATCATTAAAATCGTTTGTTCGTTGCGATGCAAATCAAATAGGACATCACTGACCTGGGTTGCCGTCTCCATATCCAGATTACCTGTGGGTTCATCACATAACAGTACGTCTGGTGAGTTGATTAAGGCACGTGCAATGGCCACACGTTGTCGTTCTCCACCGGACAATTCGCCGGGACGATGGTCTATCCGGTGAGCTAAACCCACCTGTTCTAGCAATTCGTTTGCTCTGTTGCGAAGGGACTTACTTATTCGTCGATTGGCTAGCGCAGGGATCACCGTATTCTCTAAAACCGAAAATTGAGGTAATAAATGATGGTCCTGAAAAACAAAACCGACGCGCTTATTTCTGAACAAAGCACGCTCACGTTCACGAAGCGCAAACGGACTTTGCCCGTCATAGTGGACTTCACCGGAGGTCGGTGCATCAAGCACACCCAAAATATGTAGAAGGGTACTTTTTCCGCTACCTGAGGGACCCATAACCGCAATCGAGTCGCCATCACTTGCCTGTAAATTAATTGAATCAAGGACTCTTATGGCACCGTTTGGGCCCTCATAGTCCTTACACAGGTTTTGAATAGTTATTTCCATTAATTCCTTCCCCTTGGATAACCGTTTCGTACGTCGCAACCATACTTTTCGCCATTTGTGTGACATGGAAATGCGTCTCGACCCCTTGTTGGCCAAGCTCGCCTAGACGTTTTCTTTCATTCGGATCCTTAGCCAATCTAACAATAGCCGTCGCTAAGTCTTTATGATCTAACGGCTTTACAAGAATACCGCCGCCACTGACTCTAATCATTTCTCCGAATACACCATGATCCGGTTGAATGGCTGGCACACCGACAGCCATCGCTTCAAGAATACTCAAACCCTTAGATTCAACGTATCTTGTCGGCACCGAAATAAGGTCAAGGTCTTGCAGAAACTGGATCTTTTCGGCGCGATCAAGCTCGCCGAGAAAGGTGACATCATTCTCTAGTCCACAATCAGAGATACGCTTTTTTACATCGTTAAGGTAATTTTGGTCCTTGGGTGAAACATAACCTGCAACTCTTAAATGGAGCTTTTGGGGAAGAGAATCCTGCGCTTCAATAAATGCCTCGATTAATTGATCTAGCCCTTTTTCTGGGCTCTGGCGAGCAAAAAAGCCAAGCACTACTTTTTCGCGGGCGTTAGCAGAGGATTTTTTCAAACCGGCCGTCTCAATGCCAAGGGGAACAACCACGATCGAGTTTCGATCAAAACCAACGTGTTCAGCCATATAGTTAGCATAATATTCGGAGGTGGCTATAAGTAGGTCAATCGACTTAGATTGGCTACGCAACAACTCAAATACCTTGCTGCGATAGGGCTGTATCAAATCATCCAAAAAGAGATCTTCACCTTGCAGTGAACAAACCACCGGACATTTTAAACGCGCCTTCAGATAGGAGCCAATCCCCAAGAACATCGAATTGGTCATGTGCAAAATTTCCGGTTTGAACGACTCCTCCAACCAGCTGGCAAGCTGGTCGAGTTGCTCCATGTGAGGGCCACTTGATCCTAGCAACATCGATTCGGTCAAGCCGCCCAAATCTTCGGCCTTAGTGCCCGAACTCATGCTGGACACAGCATTTAGAAGCATCGGTCGATCTAGCAGCCAGCGTACAAATTTCGGGACGCGACGAAACCAGCGATATCGTTGATCAAGATAAACGTTAATGCCACCAAAAAAGATCCTTTTGGTGCTGTGATTAATGCCGTCCGTTCGCGTTGGCGTATAGGTGGGCACCAAGACCACATCGTGACCTAACTTCATCAACTCGCCTGCAAGTGCATTATCGTTCATGCAACTTCCGCAATACATCCCGGCGGCACCGGCAGTGATATAGGCTATCCTCAAGAGGGCTCACGCTTGAATTCATGCGGATTCGAAGCGGGGACAGGGCTAAAGATGCTGCCTATCACCATGGCTAAGGCAGAAGCCCCAGTGATTACAACAACAGGCATAACGCCAGTATCGGCGACAGAATACCCTGGGATCTTTCCCGAAACTACAAAAAAGCCTAGCCAGCCTGTAACAGCTGTCACGAGACATGCCCAAGCGCCGACCTTCGTGCTCCTCTTCCAGAACAGCGCTGCCACCACCAAAGGTAACAAGGCGGCAAATCCGGTGAACGACCAGATACCCAACCGAAAAATACTGCGATTAACGACGAGTGAAAGTGCGTAGGTAACGCCCAGAATCAATAGAACAAATAGTCGACCAAGCATGATCTGCTGTTTTTCGGTCATCCGATCGTGGAACCCGTAATGACGGACGATGTCGTGCGTAAACATGGTGCCCATTGATAGTGATTGGGAATCAAGGGAAGACATGATAGCCGCATACACGCCAGCAGCAAGCAATCCGCCCAAAATACCGGGCGCATGTAATCCGACCATCCGCACCAAAACCGAGTTTGCTGCGGGACCTTCAAGTCCGGGAAAATCAATCACACCCATCATGCCTAACAACACGCTCGGAATCCAAACAACGGCAATGCAAACGGGGTAATAAATGATCGTCTTTTTGAATGCGTTGCCTGATTTTGCGGTCAGCCAATGCATAAACATATGCGGAAACATACCCACAGAAAGAGGTATGAATGTGTAACTCAACACGTGAATCCAAGAGTGGTGTGAGCCTCGCGCCATGAGCTCGGGCTGTTTCTCTGCAATAACTTCCATGACGGCCGAAAGTCCACCCATTCGCGAGCTAATAACAAAAAATGTTACGGCACCAATCACACCAAACACTAGGGTTTGTATGGTGTTTACCCAGGCGGTACCTCTTAATCCGCCAGCACACACATAACCAGCAATGACAACGATCACAATCAATCCGCCGAGCCATTGGGGAACGGCTCCGTCACTAATCTGGGCAAAGGTAATGCCAGCACCCATCACACCTATGAGCAGATAGGGCACCATGAGGGCAACTAAGACAACAAATAAAGCCAATCCAAATGAGTCAGATTGCCAACGTGCCCTGAAGAATTGGACCTGTGTCAAATAACCATGATCTTTGCCAATCTTCCAAATTCGGGTACCAATCAAATAGAAAATGAACGGCACGATAAAGGCGGAACTTGAGGCCATCAGCGCGAAAACGCCTATCCCTTCGTGATAAGCCTCGCCCGAAGCACCCAGAATCGCAAACGCCGTCATGTGAGTCCCAAAAAGCGACATCAACAGCACAAATGAACCAATCGAGCGACTGGCAACGAAATAGTCTTCGCCAGTGCCGCTGAGTATGCGGTTGGCAGCCACACCAACGGCCGTGATCAAAATCATATAAATAGCAATGATGACAAGGGTCATGACTCGTCCTCGTCGCTCAACGGCCAAGCGTACTTAACGAGCCAAGCCATAACGGCCATAACCAGAGCGCAATACGCAATGTGATACCAAAGCGAAATGGGAATTCCCCAATATCGATCGGTTATATGGCCCAATCCAAAATCTACGTGGGCAACATAAGTAGCCATTAAGATCACGGCAACCCACCAAACTTTCGCTTTTGACATCATCACCTCAGGTATAGCGAGCACCTTTGTAGGGTGCGTCATAGAAGTTAGGCAATAGCGTATCCACTTGCATAAGTCCCTTCATCGTCAATTGAATACGCTCATCATCGAATGTAAGAAAATCACGCTCGCGTAATTGAGATAGTTCATGTTCAAATTTCTTGACTGGGTTCATGCCGAACTTATCCACAAAATGGGCTACATGCAATTCACCCAACTTCATTTGCAAAATAAACTGCCGAATAAATCTATCTTCATTGCTCGTTTCTAATGCGCGCTGTAACGGTAATTCGCCGCGATCTATCGTTTCTAGGTACTCACCCCATGAAGATAGGTTTTGGTAATGGATGCCGCCAACATGTGAGAACGAAGCTACACCGGTTCCCATCATGTCCGCGCCTCGCCAGAGTGCGTCGCGATAAACAAAGGGTCTCCCCTTTTTTTCCATCTTCACCATGGTGTAAGCACTTGAACGCACGTAGCCTGCCTCTTCTAACCGTTCCATAGCCTCTTGATTCCAACGTCGTTTGGTGGACCAGTTCGCGAAATGTTCGTGATCATCACCGTCTCGGATAGCGGACGAATAGACCGTATTGAATGGCAGCTCCATTTGATAAATAGTGACACTGTCAGGTGCGACTTCGATGGTGCGATCGATGGTCTTGGACCACTTTTCGCTCGTCTCGCCAACCATGCCAGCAATGAGGTCAAGATTGAACATTGGGAAGTCCGCATCTTTAATCCAAGGGAGAACACGGTCAATCTCAGTCGTCACATGGGCTCGGCCATTATTACTCAAGATCTCGTCATCAAAATTCTCGACACCTAGACTTAAGCGCGTAACGCCTAAGTCCTTAAGAGCGTAAACTTTAGGCTTAGTTAATGTTCCTGGTTCACATTCAAAACTGAACTCTTCCAATTGCTCCCAATCAAAACGCTTCCTAAGTCCACTAACAAGATCACGGAGTTGAGCAACGCTTAAATAGGACGGGGTTCCCCCGCCAAAATAGACGAACCGTAACGGTCGATCCTTAAAGACTGGTTTTGAAGCATAGGTGTCAACTTCCTTTAACAGACCCGCCATATATGTCTTTATTTCGTTGCTGTTCTTTCCTGTATAGACCTTGAAGTAACAGAATTTACAGCGTTTCCGACAAAACGGGATGTGGACATAAAGGCCCAAATCAGCGTTTTGGTCGCCCGCAGACGCTAAAACTTTTTTCAATGCTGGTAAATGCGAAGGTGACCACGCGGAATATGGTGGGTAATTTGAAACGAAGACAGAACCGACCTCTGTTTCGACAATATCGCTGCGTCCTGTTGCGGGTTCGGGTAATGTCATTTCTTTTCTCCAAAACATAATATCGTGCCGCTATGTGTACCGATAACAAGACGTTGATCGGCAATAGCGGGTGATGCGACGAAGCCATCGCCTGAAGTATACGACCATTTAAGATCGCCATTGCCCATATCAAGGGCCATTAGTTCGCCACGAGTCGTGGCTACATAAACACGGTCGCCGGCAATGACTGGGGAACTATCCATTTTCGATCTACACTCATACGTCCATATAAGTTGGCCTGAATCCAATTCCAATGCACGTGCGGTCTTGTCGCGCCCAGCGACCACAACCACCTCACCATTACTGGCAGGAGATGCGTAAAAGGGATGCTGCCTGACTTCATCCGCAAAGGTCCAGCTAACGGTTTGTTTTTTCAAATCGACGCCTATTATTTTACTTTCAAAATGGGCAATGACGGCTTGATCGCCCACAATACACGCGCTTGCGGCCACGTAGCCGCCCGCTTTTAAGGAAAACACGTCTTTGCCTGTCTCTACATGGACTGCATGTACCAATCCATCACAACCGCCAAAGATCACCTTCTGCCCTGCAATGGCTGGCGTTCCGTGCACGTAACCATCGGTCTCCACACGCCACAGCAACTTCCCATCTAAACCCAAACAATAGAGGCTATTGTCGTAGGATCCAAAAAAGAGACGTTCGTCAACCCGATTCACCGAAGAAACGATTGCGCCCTCGGCTTCAAAAGTCCAAACAGGCTCACCACTGACGCGGTTTAACGCCACTAACTTGCCGTTCTCATTTCCGATAATCACCAATTCATCGACAATACTTGGAGACGACTTAATTTCCATGTCCGTTGCAAACGACCACTTCAGCTTGCCCGTTTCCAGGTCCAAGGCTGTTAACTTGCCCATCAGATCGCCAACGAAAACCGTACCCTCGAAAATGGCGGCCGTGCTTTCGGTACCCTCTTCCACTTGATGACTCCACAGAAGCGACGGTGACTCGACAAGTTTCTCCGACACATAACCTGTCAGTTGACTGTTTCCGCGAAACATAGGCCAATCCGTCAAAAACAAAAGACAAAGCCAAGTCATGCTATCTCCTCATACAATTGTGTAACCAGTTCTCGGTCTAAAGGCCTAGGGTTAAAGGTTCCAGTCCATTGCGATAGAGCATCGTCAATGAGCTCGGACCAATCATTCACTTGAACCAACTCCCCTAGCTTGGCTGGTAACCCAAACCGTTGTTTGATTTCCGCGACCCGACGAGACAATAAAGATCCGGCCGATTCACCGGAAAGCCCCACATCACGAGCCAACTTCTGGTAGCGATCTGCGACACTCCCTTCATTTGCCCGTAATACGGCTGGTAGCGTTAAACTAACCGCAACACCATGACTAACGTTATAGCGAGCCGTCAGCGGGTTAGCGCAAGCATGAGCGGCACCGAGCATGGACGCCTCAATGGCACAGCCTGCAAAATGTGCGCCCAATAGCATTTCGCCCCAAGCGTCAATATCTTGTTTGTCCACCAAAATGCGATCAACACCCCCGTTCAACAATCGCCACGCATGCGATGCATACATGCGAGACAGGGGGTTTGCCCTAGTACTCACATAGCTTTCTAGCGCATGAGCAATGGCATCAAGCCCTGATGCCGCAATCACATCGGCGGGGCCAGTTCGAGGTAGATCGGGATCAAGAATAACCGTTTTGAAGCGAACCTTAAAATCGCCACAAGCCATCTTCTTATGATCAGACGTTCGTGATATCAGTGCATAGGATTGCCCGTCACTGCCAGTCCCTGCTGTTGTCGGTATGCCGATACTGGGTAAGAGCGGCTGATCTGCTTTCCCAAAACCCCAAAAATCTTCCATATTCCCGCCATTGGTCAACACAAAATTGATGCCCTTGGCGCAATCCATAGCGGAACCGCCACCCAGTGCAACGATCACATCAGGCGCGAAATTCTTAACCGCTCCAACACCGCGGTTTACGTCTTCATCCGTCGGATTCTCGTGAACATCGGTGAAGTCAAAAACATCCAGTCCTTCTTGTTTCAGAGATCGATGCGCTTCTGCAACATAGCCAGCTTTGGCGACGCCGGGGTCCGAAACCAGTAAGACACGACGACCTGACAGGTCGCGCGCCAACTCGCCAACGCGACTCAGCGAGCCAGGCCCGAATACCAGGCGAATGGACTGATGGACATCAAATGCTTCCAAGTTAAGCTTCCAAGCCTGCGACTTGGAAAGCGCGCTGGCGATAGATGAATTCAAACAGGTTTCCTTCGTGGGGCTGGTCCCGCCGAATGTGAAAAGTCGGGATCGCGCCTATATTTAGACGATCAATATGGGGGGCATTCATCAATTTGTTAATTAGAGTCTCGTCTTGAGTTAGAGCGGTAAGCACCAATGTCTCTTGCATCTCATCCACGACCAAATCACTTGGCACTTCGGCTACCGCTGCAAAGGGAAACAGGAACTCCATTTGCATCAGAGGGTGATCTGAGCGCTCGCACCAGATGAGGGTCGGCAAAAGGAAGGCTGCACCATCTACTTCTGCTACCCGTCCATTTGGTCTATGTTTCGCAGTTAGATCCACGGCCCCAGGCGTTTGTAGCAGGTTATCGACCATTGCCGAAATAGCGTGAGCAATTTGTGGTTGTGCAAACGCAGATAGGGCCGCTTTCGGGTGATCAAGTGGTAAGGCATGGATACCCGCCATGCGCTCTGCCAACGATTCGGCTACCTCGCGGCCACGGCGAGGAACCCAAACACTGGATACATTCAAACAGGATCGACCACTGTTCTCACATATGGATGACACCATGACGTTCAAGTAGTCAGAAAACCGATCAACTAAATCTTCGCCAATCAACCATTTGCTCCAACCAGGCCCGTGGATCTGAACACGGTGATCGAATTTCCATGGGGCGACTGTGCGCTCATCGCCGAAAAGCATCGATCTGCCGCATCCTAATAGAATCTCGCGGGCGCCATTATGATCGGTTGGATAAAGACTAATTGCCTGCTCCGGAAGACCAGCCGCCAGCAAAGCCGCCGCAATACGATGTGGCGACCAAGGTTCTTGCCGTCCTGGCTTTAGAACGACAGGCGTCTTCAACGCGATGGCAGGAAGCCACAAACTATGAACCCCGGGTGAGTTACTAGGAAGAATAGCTCCTAGCGAGGTTGACTCCCGCCTGAAGCTCAAGAATCCTTGCTCGGTTTCAACCGCAGACTTATCTAAGATCTCAGGTTCCAGACCTCGCATCAATCCTTTCAATGTGGGAACAATTTCCTTCATTGCAATGACTACTTTTTGCGCGTTCTTGCGACAAAGTGACATGGGCATGCCCGTTGTCGCGCTCAAATTGTGTAAGTAATCGGAAAACGACTGCTCCCAATCGCCAATCGCCAGCGCTTCTTCTTCAAATAACACGGCGGCACGGTCAAAAATCGAAGACAATTCTCGAATACTCATTTCACCCAAGGTCGCCGCCCAACGAGGCGCATCACGCAAGTCGCGAGCAATCAAACCTGCATTTGCCATGCTCATCTCACCCAGGATTTCGCCTGTGACAAAATGGCGAACCTGGTGACGGGCTGCCGAACGATAGGCCTTACCCGCACGTAATACTGGAAAATGGCGCATCAATAGACTCCTACAACCACCGATGACTGTAGGCGAGAAAACAAGCGCAGATTCTGCACACCGTCCCATGGGTAGAGGTCAATCGGGGCCATACGTTCGCCTTCATCTCGTTCTAGAAATCGCGGAATAAAGAACTCTTTGGTCAATGTGGTCAACATGACTCGACCTGTTTCCCCATAGGCCACTGTCTTGGTTGTATCGTCAGGATCCACAATTTCAAAGACTGCACGTGGGTTGGGAGGGTAATAGGCAATCTTGAACTCATCTTCGGGAACCACAGGTTTGTGGCACGCCAGCCCCATTAAGGTGTTGCCATACGTAGGACGAAAATCCACGCCTGGAACGAGTTCTTCCAAGGCAAAGCGATGGAATTGAGCGTTCATTTCTGTCCCACCACAAAAGATCCCCGTTATTCCGTAACGAACCAGGTCAATCTTTTGGCAAAGGGACTCCAACAATTTTGGGGTCGTAAATATGCACTTAACGTTGTCATTGGCTCTTAAGATGGTTAGCGCCTGTGCCGTGACATGTTCCTTGTACAGCTCCAACTCGTGGAAAGCAGATCGCTTGATCAGTTTATTGACCCAACGTGGGTCCAAATCCACGTGAAATGCGATTCCGCCTCGGTGTTGAGCCAGATGTTCAATGGCTAAACGTAAACGTCGAGGCCCTGTTGGACCTAGCATTAACCAGTCCGAGCCTTTGGGAAAAGTTGTGTCGGAAAGTGTATCGCTGAACATTTCATAATCGGTTCTGAAATCGTTCATATTGATACGGTACTTTGGTACCCCGGTTGAACCGCCTGTCTCAAAAACGGAAACGCCCTGGCCTGCCAAGCCTTTTGGCAGCCACCGACGTACCGGTCCGCCACGTAACCATTCGTCTTGGAAATGTCCAAGCAATTTGAGGTCCGCGTAACTGTTAATCTTGTCGCGGGGATCAAAACTCAATGCTTGCGCATACTTCAACCAAAACGGACATCCGGTCTCGGGCGAAAAATGCCACGTAACCATTTCACGAACATGAGCATCCAAACGAGAACGAGCCTCTAAAACACGATCTTCAAGCGTTACTGCCGCCATACGAGTTCCACCTCAATACATAGTTTCTCGTCTAAGAGGTTACGCTGCTTAAGACCTACAGATCAACCTTTAGCGAAAACATAACTCCTCCACCATGAACATACGCAAACACTTCCATCAAGTTCATGGGAAGATAGGAGAACAAGTGAGGTGACCTTATGAAACTCATTGCCGACATTTGTGTCATTCCCATTGGCGTTGGCACATCGGTATCGTCTTACGTTGCTGCCTGCCAGAGTATATTTGCGAATCATGGTCTGATCTGCCAATTACACGCAAATGGGACAAATGTTGAAGGTCCATGGGACGTCGTGATGGCGGCGTTGCGACAATGTCACGAGCAAATGCATGAGATGGGTGCACCTCGAGTGGCCACAAGCGTGCGTCTTGGCACAAGAAACGATCGCGTTCAATCGATGCAAGATAAGGTTGATTCGGTTCGCCACAAGGTCAGAGATTGAGGGTAATTGGCAAAGCGCCACCCACATAAACCTGACTTGATCGCTGGCATTTTTATGTGATCGAGTCGTAAACATATAGAATGAACATTAATTTACAAACAGGGTTGAATGAACATGACTTTGGTTGGGCAGCACATCGGCAAAATTAGACTTGTCGAATTGATCGGGCGAGGCGGTATGGGCGACGTCTATATCGGCTTCGACGAAGCACTTGAACGGAAAGTCGCCGTAAAGGCAATCGCCGCTGACACCAACATGGACGAAACCGCGAAGCGGAGATTCGAACGAGAAGCCAAATCACTCTCACAGATCGAGCATCCAAATATTTGTCGTATTTACGACTACATCCGCACCGATCAAACGGATTTCATTATTCTCGAACTCGTGCAGGGCGAAAGTCTAACGCGCTATGCCACGCGTCGACTTAGTCAAATTCAGAAACTTCAGATAGCGGAACAGATCGCAGAGGCACTGCACGCTGCCCACTCTGTGCAAATTGTGCATCGCGATCTAAAGCCCGAAAACATCATGATTGATACGTCGGGTCACCTAAAGGTGCTGGATTTCGGAATTGCATTACCCGTGATTGACTCAAACGCAGATACAGATCCAACGCTGGAGTTATCCGAGTCCTCAGACGACGAATCTGACGGCGTATTCAGGACAAAACGAGGATTCATCATGGGTACACCCATGTTCATGAGTCCAGAACAGGCACGTGGCGAACGGGTCAGCGTCTCCAGTGACGTTTATGCGTTTGGTTTATTAATGCAATGGTTATTCTGCGAGGAGTTTCCCCATGATCGCGAGTTGAGCCGTGCACAGCTGTTGTGGAAAACCATGCAAGCGGAAACCAAACCAGTTGTTGGCCTAAATCGTGATCTGACTAGATTAATTGAAGATATGAAGAATCCGAATCCGGCATTAAGGCCCAGAGCAGGAGATGTTGCCAACCAGATACGACTCATTATCGACAAACCCAAACGCCGTCTCCGTCAAGCACTAAGCGCTGCAGCAATTATTTCACTGATCATTGGCACCGTAATCACCCTATTGGCTCTTCAATCTGCCAATCAAGATCGAAAATCCGCTTTAAAAGCTGTTGCGGAATCCGAGGCAACGCGCCGGTTCATGCATGAAGTATTCTCATCGGTCGATCCGCGCTCCCAAGGCCGCGACGTGCGCATCGTCGACGCATTGAGTAACGCGGAGCGTCGCATAAATACGTATTCAACTGAGCCTATTGTCGTATCGAGCATCCACCACACCTTCGCTGAGATTTACGACTCATTGGGTGAAACGGCATCCGCCCGCAGGCACATTGAAGCAGCACTTGACATCCGCCGAACTCACTTGGGCAATCAACACCAGGAAACTATAAAAAGCCAGCAACTTTCGTCCAGTATTCTGAACCATGCAGGCGCATTCGAACAGGCCCTCAGCACAGCCGAGTCAACCCTTCTCTTACAGTTAGAACAACGCGACACGAAATCGCTGAGTTTGACCAAATCGCGGCAACTCATTGCAGATTCACTGCTGAGACTTGGGCGCTATGATGAGGCGCAAACAATTTACGAACAAGTCATCGATGAACTGAAAGAAGAGGGTTCCACACCCGAAGAAGGAATCGCCGCAGTACAAGGAGAATTAGCCTCGGTCTACTTTTATCAAGGCAAAATGACCGATGCTGAAGCCCTCTTTCGCAATATATTGAACACGTTGACTTTATTAGCTGGATCCGATCACCCTGACACGCTCAATACACAGCAAAACTTAGTTGGGATCCTTACTTACCAGGGCCGATTAAGTGAAGCTGCACCCATGATGGACACATTAGTGGAATCGGCAAAGGGCGTTTTTGGTGACAGCCACCCAAGTACGCTCGCCTACATGATGAATCGAGTCGTACTCACCATTAACCGGCGTGACTTTGAAAAAGCCGAATCACTGGCAATCGAAGTACTTTCCAAATTCAGTGATGTGCACGGCGCCGATCATCCCAGCACCTTGAAGGCCATGTTTGTTTTTGCGACCGTACTCGAATATCAACGCCGTTTTCAAGATGCAGAACGAGCCTATGATGAAGTCATTTCAAAACAACAGGAAATCTTAGGGCCGGAGCATCCTGACACGCTTGAGTCTCAGTCACGATTCGCCAGACTATTGGTTGAACAAAATAAGATGACCGCCGCTTTTGATTTGAACACCCAAGTCATGAAGCACTACGTACAGAATCTGGGTTCGCAACACCCGAACAGCATTCGGGCTCGAGTGACTCAAGCCACCATTCTTTCGGGCATGCAAAGATACAATGAAGCCAACAAAGCGTTCACTACCATACTTGATCAGCTGCGGTCCGCACCCGAATCCTCAGAATTTGATATTGCAAACACACAAAAACGATACGCAGAGTCATTGCGCGAGCAAGGTCAGTTACAACAAGCTGAACCGCGAATCAAAGAGGCACTGGAAATTATGCGAAAGCAATTAGGCGACTCACATCCTGACTGTATCGCATTGCAATTTGAATACGCACAGATGTTGCTCTCACTTGGCAACACGTCATCAGCGCGTCACTTACTTTTGGCTGGCAGTGATGCAGGCCACAGTCCATCCATCGAAGCTTTACAGGACCTAAACTAAAATTAAGTGCCGTTAAGGCCGCCGCCCTAATTCCTTACTCAGTTCAATGTTCATCGCCGTATATTTGCACCACGTGGCGACCGTCGGATATTCGATAACCACGGTACATGCCTTTGGTGTTCATTGAAAAAGCAATCTCAGCTTTTGTATTCATGGCAATCAAACCGCCCGAGCCTTTCTTGTCACTCAACTTCCGAATAGCTTCGTCCACGGCCTCCTGAAGCCGCATCCCTTTATATTTGATCAAGGCCGCCACATCGTACGCCACCACGCTGCGCATAAAAAATTCACCTTGACCAGTGCCAGAAACACCACAGGTTTCGTTGTCACAATAGGTACCAGCCCCGATGATGGGTGAATCGCCAATGCGACCAAACTGTTTATTGGTCAGTCCACCTGTTGAGGTTGCTGCAGCCATGTGGCCTTGTTTATCTAATGCAACCACGCCAACGGTGCCAAATTTGCGCCACTTATTATCGTGCGACTGTTCTTTCTCTTTAACCTTAGCCTTCTTGAGCTGTTTCCATCGCTTTTCCGTAAAAAAATAGCTATCCGTCTCAAATTCAAGACCCAGCTCCCGTGCATAAGCGACGGCACCATCCCCTGCTAACATCACGTGCGGCGTAGAATTCATGACCGCTTGGGCCAATAGAATCGGATTCTTTATGTTACGGACTCCGGCGCAGGCACCGGCTTCGCCCGTTCCGAGCATAATGGACGCATCAAATTCGTTCTTACCATTATTGGTGAAGACAGCTCCACGCCCAGCATTGAATAACGGTGAATCTTCCATCGATTTAATGGTGGCGATGGCGGCCGCTTCACAGGAGCCACCTTTTTGTAGAATTTCGTAACCGGCAGCTAGAGCTGTTTTAAGTGCTCTGCGGTATTCGGCATCCAAATCAGCTGACATCTTATGACGCTCAATCGTACCCGCACCACCATGAATGATTAATCCAAAAGGAGGATCATTGACCCAAAACGAAAATAGACATACCCACAAACACACACTCATGATGCCACCTCTGATAAAGCTCTTAGAAAATCATCCTTGAGATCGGAAATATCCTCAATACCCACTGACACACGGACAAGACCGTCACCAATCCCCATCTCCAACCGTTGTACAGGGTCAACACTTGCGTGAGACGTGCAAACGGGCAAGGTTACCAATGTCTCTACACCGCCAAGACTTGGGGCATAAACGCCAAGTTCTAGACGATCGCAAAAGAGTTTGGCTGCTCGAATGTCGGCTAACTCGAATGCCAACATGGCCCCGTAGCCGCGCAGAAATTTCTTAGCATTCTGGTGACTGGCGTGAGTCGTAAGACTCGGGTGATACACACGACGCACTTGCGGCATCTCTGCCAGCCAGTTAGCTAACACAGACGCATTCTCGCTCTGCGCCTTGACCCGCAGCTCAAGTGTCTTTATGCCCCTTTGCAGCAAGAAACAGGCATGAGGATCTAACGTACCCCCGAAAAGGTTCAGCTTATGCCTTATCTGATCGATACGCGCTTGGCTGCCAATGACACAACCGGCAACGATGTCGGTATGTCCATTTAGGTATTTGGTGGCGCTGTGAAGCACCAATTCGAAGCCCAGATCAAGTGGATTGCACAAGACTGGAGACGCAAAGGTATTATCAATCACCGGTAGCAATCCATGTCGTTTACAAAACGAAACCACTTCTTCTAGGTCGGCGACTTCAAGTAATGGATTGGAAATCGTTTCACAATAAAAGACGCGACTCTGTGGCGTGAGCGCCTTCTCCCACTTGCTGCTATCCAAACAAGAAATATGAGTCACGTCAAAGCCCAATTTTGGACATTCATTAGTCAACCAGGCACTCGTCCCACCATACAAACCCGTTTGCGCTAGGACATGCGCTCCTGGCTCCATAATGGCCAATAGGGTTGTCGTGATGGCGGCCATCCCACTTGAGGTTACAAGTGCCGCTTCACCATTTTCCAAGGCTGCTAACTTGGCATGTAACGCGTCGTGGCTTGGGGTGTTATTCAATCGAATATAACGGATATCGTCATAACTTTCGCCGTCGCGCGTTTCAAAAGTAGATGATTGAAAGATGGGCATGGTTAACGCGCCCTGTATCCTTGGTTCACCCGCGTGCACTGCCCTAGTAGAGAAGCCTTTATGTTTCATTCTGCCCACCTATGAAAAGCCGGATGACCGGGTTTTACAGCCACAAATAACCCATCACAAGAGGCAGTCACCACACCATCGGCTGATAACGTCGCCTCTATCCAAGCTTTTGCGCCTTGAATCTCTTTCAAACTCGCTTCTAGCTCAATAACAGCCTCAGACGGTGTCGGCTTGCGAAGTTTCACATGATATTCTGCCGTTACGGTACAAGGCGGAACCTTGTCTTGGTTGGCATCCATCAAAAAATAGGCCGCTGCCCAATTTGAATGGCAGTCTAGTAACGCACCAATGATGCCACCGTTTAATACGCCAGGAAACGCTTCGTGATGAGGCTGAGCCTGCCAAGTGGCCACGACGGATTGCTGATTAACGAAACTCCGGATTCTGAGTCCCTTTTCATTAGCGGGTCCACAACCAAAACACGCGTTTTGTGGGGCAAAACGCTCCTGTAGACTCAATTCTTGTCCCATGTTGATCTCCCTTCGGCAGCTAGCCCTTTTCTCAACAGCGAGGTCGATTCCGGCTAACCCAATGCCCTTGTACCTAAGCCATAAAAACACAAATCGACGAACATTTCATCCAAGCAGTTGAGCCACTTGCGCTTCCATGCGAAACTTCGCATATGGTCACCGAGAAACTGATAGCGTCCGCAGATCAACTACCTCATCATATTTATGTCGACTTAGATGGAACCTTAACACCTTGCGACACGATGTGGGAGTGTGTGGCGGTTGTCTTTAAACAGCGACCTTGGCTATTAATGCTGTTGCCCATCCTTTTATTCTCAGGTCGCCAACGAATCAAAGCGAAACTGGCCGAATGGGGTCAAATTAACTTCAAGCTCCTACCTTTCCGGATAGATTTAGTTGACTGGCTGCAGGAACGTCGCCGGGCAGGTCATCGTATCGTCATGGCAACGGCTGCAAATGTAAAAGTAGCCACGGCGGTCGCCGAAAGACATCACGTCTTCGACTGCGTGCTGGCCAGTGACAACAATCTCAATCTTAAGGCCCGAAAAAAGGCACAAGCGATCCGGGACGATTGTGATCAAGAACCCTTCCTATACATAGGCGATAGCAAGGCCGACCAAGCCATCTGGAAGGAAGCGAAAACGGCGGTGGCCATAGGCGCGCGTGGCGTTAGTAGCCTGCGACAGCTCAAGCATTCACACGCCATTTATTGGCCACTGGAGCAACATCGCTTTAAACATGCAATCCGCGCCATGCGTCCACATCATTGGGCAAAGAATGCGCTTGTTTTTGTGCCTCTGGTTACGGCTCACATCTTTAGCGATTTGCAGCCCTGGCTAAGTGCCTGCCTAGCATTTCTGAGTTTTTCGTTAACCAGCTCTGCCGTGTATTTGATCAACGACCTTGTCGATCTAGAAGCCGATCGACAGCATCACCTCAAGAAAGCACGACCCATGGCCAGCGGGGTCATTCCAATATGGGCCGGACTGACGATTGCCATTTCATGCCTTGCGTCTTCGTTAACCTTGTCACTCTGGCTACCAAGCGAGTTTCGAGGTTATCTAGTTACATATGGCATCGTTACCCTTATTTACAGCCTTGTACTTAAGCAGCTGGCCATGGTTGACGTCATCACTTTGGCGGGTCTGTTCACGTTACGTGTGTTGGCCGGGGGCGCAGCGACCTCAACACCCATATCGCCGTGGCTTCTAGCTTTTGCGTTGTTCTTCTTCCTATCACTCGCTGTACTTAAGCGCTTTGCTGAGATCCACCATCTCAAAACAACCAATCGTGTACAAACAGCCGGACGCGGCTACCACATCAACGATGGCCCCATGTTAAGCGTTATGGGTATTTCCAACGGCTACATATCCGTACTAGTTCTTGCCCTCTATATCAATAGTCCAGGAGTCAATGAGCTCTATAACAATCCTTTTGGGATTTGGCTTATTTGTCCCGCTCTAATCTATTGGCTCTCAAGAGTGTGGCTAAAGGCTCAACGAGGACTCATGTTGGAAGACCCATTAGTTTACGCATTTCGCGATCCGGCAAGTTATTTAGTGGGCGTTTTTGTCCTGGTTGTCATGCTTGGGTCCCTTTGATGTGGGAGAGTTGGGGCCGATACCCTAAGACACAGCAATCCCTGGACCGTGTATTTTGGCAGCACGAAGCAGGAAACAGTTTCAAGCAGCAACCCACACTAGCGGTGGGACTCGGTCGTAGCTATGGAGATGTTTGTTTACACGATCAGGCCCGAGTCACCTGCATGTCTTCGATGAATCGCATGATAGCTTTCGACCGCGAATCCGGGTTGCTTCGATGCGAAGCTGGTATCAGCCTTTATGATCTAATTCAGATTGCTCTACCTTGCGGCTGGTTTCTGCCAGTCACGCCAGGAACCAAATTCGTCACCCTTGGCGGTGCTGTGGCAAATGATATTCATGGCAAGAACCACCACCGATCAGGCACTTTTGCCAAGCACGTGACAAGATTCGCTTTGCTGCGATCCGATGGGACTGTCAGAGAATGTTCTGCAAATGAAAATGCCGAGTGGTTTGAAGCCACGGTTGGCGGATTGGGATTAACTGGCATCATTCTATGGGTGGAATTGCAACTTAAGTCGGTTGAAGGCGTCTGGATTAATCTCGAGCGGCTTCGCTTTCGAAATCTAACCGAATTCTTACGGTTAACACGCGCTTCCGATCAAGATTTTGAATATACGGTCGCCTGGATTGATGCGGCGTCGAAAGGGCGCAAGTTAGGTCGAGGTTTATTCATGCGAGGCAATCACGCTGTGGACAAGCGTCCGCAAGCTCCCTTTCTTTCGAAAGCTAAAATTAACATCCCTGTGCTTGCGCCAAACCTGTTACTCAATCGTTGGAGCATTAAGACATTCAATCAACTCTATTATCGCCAGCAATTGCGCCAATCCTGGCAGGGTCGACAAAATTTTGACTCCTTTTTCTATCCGTTGGATGCCATAGGCAACTGGAACCGGCTATATGGAGAGCGCGGGTTTATGCAATATCAGGTGGTATTACCTGACCTGGACGGGATCGCGCATATTTTGGAACGTTTTGTGTCCGATCATTTGTATTCGTTCTTGTCGGTGCTCAAGGAATTCGGTCCACAGCCTCAACAAGGATTGCTCTCGTTTCCCAAGTCTGGCTTTACTCTGACAATGGATATCCCTGTCTCAACTAACGCTTTTAAGGTTCTTAATGAGCTAGACGATTATGTGCTCCAGCACAACGGACGGCTCTATCCGGCCAAGGACGCCCGCATGTCTGCACAATGTTTTCAAACTAGTTATCCTCGATGGACAGAAATGAACAAATTCTTAGATCCCGCCATTAACTCGTCCTTTTGGAAACGCGTCACACAAGAGGAGTCATCAGTATGAATGTGGTTATATTCGGAGCCACCTCAGCTATCGCGCAGGCAGCAGCACAGGTGTGGGCAAAACGTGGAGACAAATTGCTGCTGATTGCTCGCAGTCAAGAGAAACTGGTAGCTGTGACTCACGACTTAGCTACACGTACGCAAAGTAACGTGACGTACAAGGTTTTTGACTTGGCAGCAACCGATCAACATGACCAACTATTCGCCGAGATTAATCAGCATTTTTCCGTCGTTGATCGAGCATTGATCGCACATGGCTCTTTACCCGACCAACGAGCTTGTGAAAATGACATTAATCAATCTGAACAGCAATGGACAACTAATTTCAATAGTCCGGCTCTGTTAACGCTACGCTTACTCAAGTTGTTGAGGAGTCAGGAAAAAGGTCGTCTTGGCGTCATTACATCCGTAGCCGGCGAACGCGGCCGCCAGAGTAACAATATCTACGGCAGCGCGAAAGGTGGTCTCAGCATTTTATTAGCAGGTATCCAACACCAACTGCACGGCAAGGACGTCAGTGTTACCGACATTCGGCCAGGATTTGTTGCCACGCCCATGACGGCCCATTTGAAACAGGGTTTCCTATTTGTTGAACCTGAAACGATCGCCAAGTCGCTGGTGAATGCCATCGACGCAGGCAGATCCGTGGTCTATTTACCCTGGTTCTGGCGTTGGATTATGCTCATAATTCGCTGCGTGCCACGATTTCTGTTTCACCGAACCCAACTATGATCGCTTCGAATTCTTAGTGTGCGCGAATCAAGCACGCTCGATTCCCAAGGCGTGTCATAGGCCAACTCCAAGGCATATCCCAGGAGTTGACCTAAATTGGACGTTGCCGTTAGGGAGGAAAAGGACCTTGAAACGAGGTATCGCGTATGGGATAGTCCCAGACCAATGTGCTGGTATCAAGTTGAATGGCGCGTAAACGCGTTGGGTATTCAACCATCTGACCATTCTCAACGCGAGCATAGGCTGGCGTAGTAACGACCACAAGATTGTCTGCGATGAAGAATGCACCAAGCGAGAATTCATCCAAGATAGAGCCTTGTGACTCGCCATTTTCAGTGGCGAATAAATCCCATTTGTATTGGCCGCCGGTGCCAGCCTGATTTCGTGTCGTAATCAGTATCGATTGTCGATCGGCGGACGCATAGTGAAGAATTTGCCTGCGGTCAATCAGAACCACATCAGCCAATTCCTGACCCGTTGCTGCGTCCCATCTCTTTAACACAGCGCGAAGCTGCGGAGCCGTACCGGTAATAAAAGTTGCCGCAAAGATTTGGCCCGTCCTAATTGGCGCAACGGACGGCTTATTCGCTGCCAACCAGTTTGCGACAGATGTTGGAAGCACTTCAGCCGGATTAACGGGTAGATCGCCACTGCCTGTGGGGCTAGCTTGGTTCTGGTCAAAATCAATCACGTAAGCGCCGTCAGAAACTAGTTCTGTCGGGCTCCCTTCCGCCGGCGAAAAACCTTGGATCAAACGTTCACTGTAGTTCCAATCGACAAAGAACGAATCGTTGATGAAATGAGAATTGGCCGTAAAACGACGTCCCATGCCATCGTTGATATGTGTGAATACATCGGCTGGCAGAGAGATTTTTATGGTGGATTGATTGACGAGATTACCTTCGGCCGGGTCGATTAAGACCAATTCCAAGATATTCTGAGACGACTCAACGCGTGCTACCAGCAAATCCCCATAAATACCAAGGGGTTGAGCGGCATCTTGATAACGCCAAAGCAAGTCCCCTGTAACCGTCGATAAGGCATCGACGCCGCCATTGGCACCCATGACAAATATCGAGGAGGACGACGGATCCACGACGACGCCTTGTTGGAGTTCAAAAGACGCGTTTGTACGTGCAAGTTGACTTTCTGTAAGCTGCGGCGCTGCGAGGACCCAGGTCATGAGCCAAGGAAGCGTGAAAAGTGCTGCTTTCTTCAACATAGAGTTCTCCTTTCCTTTACTCAATTTCATAATTCATTAGCTCAACAGGCAGCAAGCTAATAACGGGTGTAAGTACAAAGGAACCTCGTCCCAATGTGCCAGCTACCAAGGTGTCATCCGAGTTACTGAAACTCAAATCAAAGACAGGCGCATTAGGCAGGTCGGTTCCCAACGTGTCCCAAACCGTGAAAGGTGTTCCCGCCGCTGTTTCGAGGGCGACGTAGACACCAACATTGGCACCGACGGCCAAACCGTCCTTGCCTACCATTCCGTTTAGGTATTCGATCGACCGCAATGTACCCGGTGAAAAACTGCTAAACAGATTGTCGGTTATTTCGGTCCACGAAGCGCCGGCATCGGTTGTTTGAAAAACCTGATCCGTATCAATGACAAACGCCGTCATGGCATCAGCGGGATCGACCACTATTCCCACAACGGTGTCGCCTGAAGTGCCGGACATAGCGGCATAAGCCGCAGACAAAGCGGGCGCCGTTGGCGGTGCAGCTGTGCGCACAAACACATCGTCATCGCTACCAAAATAAAGCACATCATTGTTGCCTGCCGTGCCATAGGCGATGGGGTCTCGTCCCGATGAGTTCACGACTAAAGCCGATATTAGTGACACCGACGCGCCACGATCCGCACTCTCGTAAACGCCATTGCTGGCCCCAATGATGATTCGCAAAGGATCAGCCCCATTAACGGCCAATGGCGTGAAGAACTGAGCCGACACGGGGGGAGCGCCACCAAGCGGAGTCAAAGTTAGAGTGGTTGTGCCGACGATTGCATTGGCGCTAGTAAATTCGCGTCGCCTTAATGAGCTAAGAAACTGGAAACTATGATAGCGCATCGAGTTTGTAGCAATCGTGTCGCCAAGTCCGACGACCACGTCCCCCCCGTCAGCGGTGAGATACGATGTCCAGGTTGCTGAGCCCGTGCTTGATTGACCCGTTGTTCCCGTGTCTTGATTCCCTGAGAAAATGATATCCGCCACAGAGTCATAGGCCATATTGTGTTGTTCGTTGACGGGCAGGTCCCCATTGAGCGAAGCCCAGTCACCGGTGGTTAGATCAGGATCACTGTGTCTGTAGATACCGCCGTCATCCGACTCCACGAGGTCACCATTGCTATCAAAATGCATTTCTCTAGAGTCTGCGTGCGGTGCAGAACCGCCTGCCGTATTTGAATGCGTGATATGACTCGCTTGAGAGCCAGCCAAGGCACCGCCATCGACACGAAAGAGTCGCGCGGAAAAATCAGCGGCGCCAATGGAATTTGGAAAGCTTCCTAGATCCATGAAACCGCGCGGTTGACGATCGCCGCCAATAAAACAAACGTCGTGGTCAGTCGGGTGCGCCGCTAATGAAAGATGGATGCCACCCTGCGTGCCTGGATGAATACCAACCATGCCACCAGCACCACCCACTTCGGTGGTCATAGGTAAATCTAGTGCCGTGAAGGTGCCACCAGCGTCACTTGATAGATGAAGACCAGATAAGGCGCCGCTACTCACGATGGCGACAAACACGTTGGCTGTCGCGCCACCCGCATTACCGACCGCGATCTCAACGCGTGATGTCAAGGCGATATCGGTGTCCATGGCCATATTACTCACTTTGGTCCAAGTGGCGCCGGTATCGGTGCTACGGTAGATTCCTTGGCTTCCAGCGACAGCTGGGGATGAAATAACCGTAAATAACCGTGTTGCATCCGTTGGGTCCGATGCCAAGTCGAAACAAAGACCTAAGGGTAATCCAGTGCCTGCTCCGCCTGCCGCATTGATTTGTGTCCAAGTCGCACCGGTATCCGTCGAGCGGAAAATCCCGACTTCTGAAAAGAAAAAGCTGTCCGCTGTATTGACCGAGGCTACGATGGTCGGGCCTCGTGCGGCCAAGCCACTAATTTGACGACCAGCCATGCCAGGTAACTGCGTCCAAGTGGTGCCGCCATCCATCGTTCTAAGAACGCCTGTTGCGGCGCCTCCTCTGGCCCCAAATGAACTTCGGCGTCCTACACCCGCCACCAGCGTACGCGGGTCCGTCGTATCTGTCGGATCCAATTCGATTGCAGCCATGGACATCGATGAAAATGCGTCGCCCTGAGCCGTCCAAGTGGGACTCGCTGCAGTAGCGTCGCTTGAGTAAAAGATACCGCCGTTTATAGCCGCGATCCATATTTGGGCAGGATCGGTAGGATGAATGGCAAAAGCCTCAACCGCTCCCGTCACCGGGCTTGATTGCGCGCCCATGCCTTCTACTTGGCCACCCGTCGCCGGGCCTGGCCCAGAACCGGAGTATGAACCACCAATCAAACGGCTCGCCTTTTCCTCTTTCTGAAATTCAGAAAGGGGCTTCCATCTCGGCACGATTTGACCTGGCGTTCCCGTCTCTAACGGTTTTTGGCCATCACTAATCTTTGTTGTTGATTGCCCTAAACTAGGCGACAGGGAGAACAAACACGCAATCGATATGGCCAGCCATATTTTTAGGATCTTAATTCCTGGACCAGCAGTAGGATTCAAACCATCCTCCTTATGAAGTGGCAGCTAACAGCCATTACAAACTTTCTCCACCTAATCGCCGAACCGGTCACCCGTTGACAGCGCTCGATCCTATCTCGTTTTGGGGACATGAGCGTGCAATTCAGAGTCGAAACGGCCCAATAAAGTTGGGCGACGTTCTTATCAGCAGATGAGAATGACAAAAGATGACTCTTGGTTCACTCAGATTCTATCGATCGGTGAAGGATGGCCTAATAATAGTATTAAAATCCGCAAATGACAAGCGTGGAGTAACTAAAATATTATCCTTAAAGCCGTCCCAAACCTACCGAATCCTAGGCTCTGCTTTTAGGCTTCAGTGGACAAGTATTGGCAGCCTGTTACCTAC
This sequence comes from Holophagae bacterium, assembly GCA_029263455.1. Lineage (GTDB taxonomy): Bacteria > Acidobacteriota > Holophagae > Acanthopleuribacterales > Acanthopleuribacteraceae > JAGQSC01. Next base: position 253,432 of record JAJCXM010000038.1, on the reverse strand, counting down.
TGGAAACAGGCTGCCCATTCAACTCTTCTGGGCTTTGATCTAATTCTCGCCCTTTGAATCGCTTTCCTCGGGTTGCATAATCACTGTCAGTTGGTTTTCACGACTCAGATAAGTTTCGGAAACCCGTTTCACCATCTCGGCATTTACCCCGTCAATCCAAGCCTCGCTTACGACCAACTCGTTTATAGGTGTTCCGTAACGCACGCAACGCGTGATGCCATTGAGCCAAAAACGATTTTCCTTAAGGTCGGTTTCCCGTGAACGGCGCATTATTTCTTTGATCTTGTCCAAGTTCTTCTGCGAAGGACCATTGATGCGCAGATCGTCGACCTGAGCATTAGCCGCAGCGATCAGTTCTTCTGCACGGTCGGGGTCGCAACTGAACATGATGCCAAATGTATATTTACCGTGAGGGTCGCGGTCAATTTGACTATAGGCATAAACAGAGTAAACACCGCTCATCTCTTCGCGAAGTTTTTCTCTCAACATGAGATTTAAGACATCAATGGCCACTTTCAACTCATCACTAGCCGATGCCGACCACTCTTTAGAAGCCGACGAAATCATGGCCACCTGACTCTTGGGCTCCTTGCCAGCCTTAACGACTTCGGTAATTTTCCCCTTAGGTGGATAAACGCCAATATCATTGAACTTCCACTCGGCAGGCTTCCCTGGCAGTGAGGCCAGATAAGTCGTCACAAGGCTTTTAAAAGACTCAAGTTCTAAGTTCCCAACAAAACTGAAGGTGAAGCCATCCGCATTCTCAAATCGCGATTTATAGAAGTTTAAGGCGGTGTCGAGATCAATCTTATCAATCGCTTCCTTTGTAGGCGGTCGCTTCCGTGGATGGTCCTGGGTTAATAGCTTGGTTAATTGATCGCGATACCTCGTTTCAGGACGCGCAAGACGGTTCTCTACGCTGGAAGCTATTTTCGCCTGCAAAGAAGAAAAAGCCGCTTCATCGCGTCTGGGCGAAGTGAAACTCAGGTGAATCAGCTGCATCGCTGTTTCCATGTCTTTGGGTGAGGCGTTCCCGTTAACACCCTCCGTAATTTCATTGATATAGGGGGAGACAGAAACCACTTGTCCGGCCATCATCTTTTCTAACTGAATAATTGAGAAGTTCGCGATACCCGATTCCTCAATTAAGCCATCCGCATACACAGCAGACCCAAACGCGTCATCGCTCACTAAGCTATGACCGCCGTTACGAAAACTTGTGAAAATGACTTCATCGTTTTTGAAATCTGTCGGTTTGACATAGACGTCAATCCCGTTACTAAGTTTCCAATGGGTTACGCCTACTTCTTCGTAGGTGTGTTCGGCAACGATTGTTCCAGCTACAGGCGGTTTGGCCATCAATGGTTCGCTTGACACATCGTCTTCAAACGCGACCACTTCCGCCTTAGATATGCGCTCGAAAACAGAGGCCAATGTTTGCTCCGTAGGCACCTCGACCCCTTCTTTTTCGGGAAGACTTACCGTAATGACACGGTTCTCATCACGCATCCAGTATTCGACTAAACCGTTGATTTCCTCCACCGCAATATCATTGATCCAAGAATTAACTAACTCCCGTCGCTTCTCGATGCCAACGATCGGCCCTCCTTCGAGGTAATGGAACATGTATGCAACCGCGTAGGAACCAGATTCGGTTTTGTCTCGTTCCTCATATGCTTTATCCAAAGATCTCAGCTGATCTTGTTTTTGTCTCTCAACTTCCGTGGCCGTAAATCCATGTAACTGCACACGTCGCGCTTCTTCGAGCACTGCTGCTAAGGCGGTTTCAATTTGATCTGGTGCAGAGAAAACGTTCAATGTGAAGCCACCGATAGAACGCACAAAGTTCAATTCGCTAGCGTAGCCATACAAGAACGGCGGCGGCGCTTGACGTGCCCGTTCCTGCAGGCGTTGGTTAAACATGCCAAAAAACATGCTTTCCTTAAGCTCCCGACGCATGTTTTCGATTTTCTCGCGTTTTTGAGGTTCGTGTTTGTACATAACTGAAATCGCACCATGAGTCAGCTCGGGATCGGTGGCGATGCTAAAGAGTGTTTCCTCATGAAAGGGAATGTCGTATTCAAGCCGTTCGCGAGGGTTCTCAGATTTGGGGATTTTTGAGAACAGTTCACGAATTTGTTTCTCCATGGACTCGATCTCAAAATCACCCACAGCGACCACGGCCATCAGCTCCGGTCGATACCAATCTTTATAAAAACGCCGCAGCGCGTCAGGTGACCCCTTCTGGAGTATCTCCGGGGTTCCGATAGGGTTGCGCTTCGCGTAATGCGACCCTTGCAACATGATCGGGAATTGTTTCTTCAATATACGTTCGTTGGCACCTTGGCCACGGCGCCATTCTTCCATAACGACGCCACGTTCCAAGTCGATTTCATCGGTATGAAGGCTGACGCGCGATGCCCAGTCACTAAGTATGAGCAGTCCTTTTTCCAGTTGCTCTTGATTGTCTGTAGGTACCTGCAACATATAGGCGGTCATGTCAAACGACGTAAACGCATTGAGGTGGGCACCAAATCGCACACCTATTGACTCCAAATAGTCGACTAATGCGGCCTTCTCAAAATGTTCCGTCCCATTAAATGCCATGTGCTCCAGAAAATGAGCAAAGCCAAGTTGGTCATCGTCCTCGAGAATCGATCCCGCATTTACCATCAAGCGTAATTCAAGACGTTTTTCCGGTCGCGAATTAGCCCTAATGTAATAAGTCATGCCGTTGTCGAGCCGGCCGACTTTAACAGCTGGATCATAAACTTCATATGGCGCATCCCCTGCCATCAGGCTGGACAGTGTAACCAGGGCAAGACACCAGGATTTAACGAACAACATTAGACTTCCTCCAAAAAACGAATTCGCGCAGCTTATCATAAACAGTCAAATGTTACGGCCATTTGAAACATTGCTGAAAATACGATCCAACCGAGTCATTTCACGTTGCTCAATGGCTACGGCCAAGGGTTCGACTTGTTTCAATCGGCTCATTATTTCGTAAGCTTCCATAAGGAAGCCGCTTACGGCGGCGTCCCCTCTCAAACGTTGAAAAGCGTGCAAGCTCCCCAAAGCAAGACCTATTCCAAAACGCTGAAACAAATCGAAACCCAATCGCAGTGACTTGGCGATTAAATCGATTTGCAAGCAGCGAGCCGCATAATTAGCGCCAGCGGCATATGCCTGCTCGTATGTTTCGGTTCTAAATTTACGAGGCGCTTGCAATTGGCTCAGGTTAGCCAGAAGTTGCAGATCCAATTTAATGGTCAGTTGCTGTAGTTCAATAATAGATCCCATGCATATAACGACCTCCCCCCCAATAACGCGTTGCACTCTTTGATGTAGCCTAGCCAGGCCATCATCTCTGGCTTGCGTATCGTCAGTGTTGTAGATGCGTCCAAAGAAGAATTGGCAGACACCATGCCATTCAGGTTGTTGCAAGAAATCATCATAAGTTTCTTGCAGCCTATTGTTCTGGAATGATTTTATATAGGTGTAACGCTCGATCTCGGTCGCTGTTAGTTCGGCAAGTTTGAGTTGCATTCATCTGTCTCCAACGCGAGTTATGATAGAACAGAGCATGAAAACAAAACCAGCCCGCTGGTTGTGGGTCATTGTTCCGGCCATGGTTCTACCCACATTTGGTGCCCTACTCTACTTTACGGGTTTACTTCCTGCTGGCATCTCTCAGGTCATTTATACAGGAACAAAACTGTTTACCCTGCTTTGGCCTTTCATTGTTTGCTTCCTAATCATTAAACGCGAATTGCCGTTACCGAAAATGGTTGTGACTCGAATCGACCTTGTTTTGGGTCTTGGAACTGGGGTCGTGGCTTCGCTACTCATCATCGGTTTGGAACGAATGGTCGGAAGCCAATTCTCCCAATACCACGTACACATTCAGCGACAGGTAACGGAACTAGGCATAGCCGACCGCTATTGGCTCTTTGGCTTCTTTCTAGCCTTTATCCATTCAGGAATCGAAGAAATTTATTGGCGTTGGTTCGTGTGGGGCGGGCTACGACGTGTCACATCACGACGCAAATCTCACCTTTGGGCAGCCTTCGCATTTGCCGCTCACCACGTGGTCGTTCTTTGGGTTTTCTTCAATCCTGTGATTGCAGTGGTTATGGGTATGTCTGTAGCCTTTGCAGGTTGGTCATGGTCGCAATTATTTGAACGGACGAAATCACTTTGGGCATCATGGTTAAGTCACGTTTGTGTAGACCTGGCGATCTTATGGATTGGCTACCAATGGATCATCTAAAGGCAGATAACTTAATCAACCTTCAGATGGTTCTTCGTTAACAAAACCAAGGCGGCTAAAAGGCCAAAACCTGAATCTGGCTACTCCCTCGATTTGATCCATTGGAATGGCGCCCCAAACACGAGAGTCTTCGCTATTGGCGCGATTGTCACCTAAGACAAACGCACATCCAGCTGGTACGGCCTGCCTAGAGAAAGTTGAATGGTCGGTTGCCGAACTAAACTCGTCAAGTACCGCTACGTCATTAACAAAAACCCGGCCCTGCCGAATTTCCACCGATTCGCCAGGTAGTGCGATGACTCGCTTAACGAATCGCTCGCCTGGCTGCCGATAAGATGTGAACACGATAATGTCTCCGTGCTGTAGGGCTGAAAGTCTGACACTAAAACGATCTAACAATAGATGATCGCCATCTTCTAGCGTATGAGCCATCGACATGCCTTCCACATACGATAACTGGAATCCCAGTGTCATACCAATCCAGAGCAAGGCGCACAGAACGAGGCCGCGTTGAGGCAACCAGGATCGAGGTTGCACCCTCTTTACAAAATTTGGGCGCCGGATAGGAGGTTCCATAACACAAGTCATTCTATCAAAAACGTAAGCCGATGGCCCTAGGTTTTGGGAATGGCTCTTTTTTCTTGTATGCTTAGACCTCTTTTTGGGCCATCTGGAGTGAAAATGAGCGTTATCGACCTCGAGAAAGACGTACTCGAAGCGAGTCATCATACCCCGATTCTAGTTGACTTCTGGGCACCTTGGTGCGGACCCTGCCGCACGTTGGGTCCCGTGCTCGACCAGGTTGAAGCTGAAAGCAACGGCCGTTTTCGTCTGGTAAAAATCGATACGGACCAACAACCTGACGTGGCGTCGAAATATCGCGTGGCTGGAATTCCAGCAGTCAAACTGGTTGTTAAGGGAGAAGTAGCGGCAGAATTCACCGGGTCTTTGCCAAAGAGCAGCGTTTTGGCTTGGCTCGAGGAACACCTACCCAATCCACTGAAAGAGCGACTCTGCCAAGCCGCCGAGCAACGACGTGACGGAAACTATGAACAAGCAAAGCAAATGCTAACAGCCCTGTTAGAAGACGATCCACAGCTGGTCGCCGCGCAAGTGGAATTGGCTGCTGTGATGTTGCAGATCGATGCCGATCAGTCGCTCGTGTTGGTTCAGGAGTTCGATTCGAAATCTCCTTTTTATGAAAGCGCACTTCAAATCAGGAGATTGGCTGAACTAAATCGGCCATTTGATTCAACATCGCCCCAAGACGAGAGGTTCACTAATGCAAACAACGATTTTTTTGCTGGGCATTTAGAAGCGGCTATTGAAGCTTGGATCGACTTACTCTTGTTAGATAAGAGCTATCAAGACGGCGCACCCGCGAAAGCCTGTGTCGCTCTATTTCAATTGCTTGGACGAAATCACAAATTAGTCAAGCGCTGGCGAAAACGGCTTGAAATGGCCATGTTTTAGGAGGCAGAAAGTTATGTCATCACCTGTATCAGTTGAAGACGCAAAGGCGGCTGTTCGCACCTTATTGGAATATATTGGCGAGGACCCTAGTCGTGAAGGTTTACGTGAGACACCAGACCGAGTGATAAGAAGTTTTGCAGAGATCTACGGCGGTTACAACAGAGATCCTACTAGTGTTTTCAAGACATTTAGAGACGGAAGTGAACGGGTCGACGAGATGGTCGTTCAACGAAACATCCCGTTCTTTTCAAATTGCGAACACCATATGCTGCCGTTTTTTGGGGTGGCGCACATCGCCTATGTGCCTGATGAAGAAATCATTGGATTATCAAAATTCGCGAGGCTGGTTGAGGTTTTTGCCCGCAGACTCCAGGTACAAGAGAGAATCACCACCCAGATAGCCGATTCGCTGATGCAGCATTTAAAACCCAAAGGAGCCGCTTGCGTCATCGAAGCCTCTCACTTGTGTATGGTGCAACGAGGTGTGAAGAAACATCTTTCGGATACAACAACCTCTGCCCTGCGTGGTGTTTTTCTAGAAGGGCCAACTCGATCTGAGTTTTTACGATTCATTCAACAGATGCCGCGGCGTCCAGTCTTCTGATAAGCCGTGATCCGCGACGCTAAATCTTCTATAATTAGTAGAGCCTATTCGAGTGAGGGCATATGCCGGAAATCAAAAAATTGGTCTATCCAACCTGTTTCACCGCTGAATCAGGAGATGCGGAACGCTATGCTGTCTGGTTAGCCAAGCAGGCAGGAGCTGAACTACATGTCATCCATATCTTCGATCACTCAGCTTTAGAAATCCCGGCCCCATATTTCATGTTACCCAGTGCCGAGCATTGGGTTCAGCACAGCATGAGCGAAGTTATGAGCCGCGTTCAAAGTGAATTAGATGTTGTTGCTGAACGTCTTGCTAAAGAATGCAAAGTTGTGAGTCATATTATCGAAGGCAAAGCCGGCCCTGAGATTATCAGCTACGCCGATGATCGTGATATGGATATGATTGTCATGGGCACACACGGTTATACGGGACTACATCGTTTAGTTTTGGGCAGTGTCGCTGAATACGTGGTTCGACATGCTGCTTGTCCCGTACTTACCGTCAAGCCCAAACCTTAGCAAAAAACAGACGTTTAAGCGTATGCCGTAGTTATGGGCCTTTGCTTAAATAGATAAGATCGCTAAGGCTTCACTTTTTTGAATGAATGAGGAGATGTTGTTATGAATCGATTGATTGCGATCGTATGTTTATTTCTAGGGGGCGTCACTATGAGTCTCGGTCAAGAGGACCAGAACGTATTTCCCTATCCTTATCAGCGCGTTAATCTCAAGAATGGCTTCACCGCCTATTTGGTCAATACTGGCGCTTCGGGTTCCTTTTCCTATGTCACGATGGTTCGCACGGGAAGCCGTGATGAGTTTGAACCCGGTAAGAGCGGCTTTGCTCATTTTTTCGAACATATGATGTTTCGCGGAACCGAGCGTTACCCAAACTTCGACGACATAATCGCTCAAATGGGAGCCGCTAGCAACGCGTTTACCAGTGATGACATGACCGTCTATTACATTAGTGCGGCCAGTGAATATCTGGAGAAAGTATTTGATCTGGAGTCGGATCGATTCATGAACCTAAGTTATTCCGAAGATGCATTTAAGACAGAGGCCGGAGCCGTACTTGGGGAACAGCAACAGAGTAAATTCTCTCCTTTCAATTATTTAGAACAACATATTCGATTGGCTGCCTACGATAAACACACCTATCGTCACACAACCATTGGTTATGAAGAAGATGTACGCAACATGCCAACGGGCTATCAATACAGCAAATCTTTCCATCAGCGCCACTACCGCCCTGAAAACTGTGTTTTGGTTTTAGTCGGCGATTTCTCAAATGAAAATGCCAAGAACTACGTTGAGAACTTCTACGGCAAATGGGCAAAGGGTTACCAGGAACCACCTATTCCTAAAGAGGCCGAACAAAAAGAGTTACGAGAAACAATCGTTTCTTATCCAAGTAAAACACTCCCCATTCTTGCCTATAACTATAAAGGTCCGGCCTGGAGCGCCTCAGACCCATTAGCCGTAGCTACTGAAGTACTCGGACAGCTTGCCTTTGGCGCCAATTCCGACATTTACAAGAGATTGGTTATCCAAGAGCAAAGACTACAAAGCCTGACCTCAGGGTTTCGCTTATCGAAAGATCCCAGCTTACTGCAGGTGTTCGCCACGGTGATGGACCTGTCCGATGTGGGCGCCGTTAGAGCGGAGATTGAAGCAACAGTGCAGGCGTTTCAAGCCGAACTCGTCGATGCTCAGAAACTGCAAGACGTTAAGGACAGCATCAAGTATCGGTTACTAATGGGGTTAGAGACCCCTCGCGGAACGGCATTTTCTGTCATGCGTTTTGTGATTAATACCGGAACCATCGAAGCCATCGAAGAATATGCCAAAACCTTAAACCAAGTAACGCCGGAACACGTCCGTCAAGCGGCGCGAACCTATCTAAGGTCGGAACGCAATACCATTGCAACCATGCTCCAGAAAGGTACCGAGCTACCTACGAATACACCTGGTGTGATTGAGCTCCAAAAGAACAACTCCCCTTTTGTCGCCTTTAATGCGTGGGTTAAGACTGGCTCCCAGAACGATCCTAAAGGAAAAGAAGGTCTAGCGGCCTTAACCGCTGCATTGTTAAACCAGTCTGCCACGACACTACATTCCTACGAAGAGATCCGCGCTCGTTTATACCCCATGTCAGCTGGTTTCTCGTACAACGTCGACAAAGAAATGACCGTGTTTACGGGCACGGTACACCGTGACCACTTATATGATTTCTACGCACTCTTTAAAGAGCGTATTTTGACTCCTGGCTTTAAAAGCGAAGATTTTGATCGCGTCAAGAGCAATACATTGAACTATGCCGAACGCTTACGACGATATTCCCGCGATGAAGAACTATCTAAGGAATTGCTCATGACCCAAATCTTTATGGGAACACCTTTTGAGCATCCTGAGGAAGGCTACGTCCAATCCATCAAGGCCCTAACCTTGGAAGACGTTATTTCCTATTACCAAGATCAGTATCGTAAAGACAATATCGTGGTCGCCATCGGTGGCGGCTACCCGACGGGTTTTGCCTCCCAGGTTAGGCGAGATTTTGACCTTTTAGGCGAAGGTGCACCGGAGCCAGTAGCTCAATCAAGTGCCAAAATGCCAGAAGGAATCCATATCCTGCTGGTGGAAAAGGAGACCAATGCCGCACCGGTCTCGATCGGTTTCCCTACTTCCTTGACTCGCAATCACGAAGATTTTTTCGCGATGATGGTCGTAAACTCATGGTTCGGCGAGCACCGCAATTCTTTTAGTCACCTTTATCAGGTCATCCGTGAAGCACGCGGAATGAATTATGGTGACTACAGTTACATCGAAGCCTTTCCTTTGGGGTACACCACACAAATCCCGCCGTTGAACAATGCCCGACGAAGCCAAATCTTTGAAATCTGGTTACGCCCTGTCTCAGAGAAAAAGCCTGATACCCTGCACGATCAAACCCTTTTTGCCATTCGAGCCGCACTGCGTGAATTGACCTTACTCACACAAAACGGAATGACCCAAGCGGATTTAGACAAAACGAAGGGATTTCTCAAGAATTTCACGGTCGGATACGCAGAAACGACGCAGCGTCGACTTGACTACGCTGTTGACGATGCGTTTTACGGCATGGATGAGGGGTTTCTCAGTCAATTGAAGTCCGGTATCGCATCGGTGACCCTTGATCAGGCAAACAAGGCGATCCGAAAGCACATACAAGCCAACAACTTAAACATGGTGATCGTCACTCAAAATGCTACTCAACTTAAACAGAAAATCTTGTCCGGAGATCCAACCATGCTGACTTATGGGGGCGAGCAACCTGCCGATCACGTTGAAGAAGACAAGATCATTGCCTCCTTCCCGATTAAAGTTGCAGCAGAGAACATTCAGATCATCGCAATAGAGGATGTTTACGAAAAAAGATGAGTGTTCACTGAGACATGATCCCATTAAGAGACGATAATCCAACCTTCAACAAGCCGGTGGTCATTTATATGATCATCGGCGTCAATATCGCCGCATTTGCCTTGCTCCAGGGTTTATCGTTTGAGCCGATGTTGAGCAAATCTATATGTCGATTTGGACTCATTCCTGCCGAATTGCTGGGCAGGGTTAATGACGGTACTTTAGTTCAGTTAGGACCGCAATTTTGGTGTGAAACAGGCGGTTTTTGGACTAATCTCACGCCCTTAACCTCGATGTTCATGCACGGAGGATGGTTCCATATCATTGGCAACATGTGGTTTCTGCATATTTTCGGAGACAATATTGAAGACGCCATGGGCACCGTTCGATTTACCATCTTCTATTTATTGTGCGGACTAGCAGCAGCGGCAGCTCAAATCATGACCGATCCCAACAGTCTAATACCAATGGTCGGGGCTTCAGGCGCCATAGGTGGTGTCATGGGTGCGTACGCACTCCTTTACCCTAAGGCTCGCGTTTTGACGCTTGTCCCACTTGGCTTCATTTTGACAACCATATCAATTCCAGCTGTATTCTTGCTTGGCCTTTGGTTCATTATTCAGCTTGTAAGTGGCCTACCGACATTGAGTTCACAACAGGCTGGCGTTGCATTTTGGGCGCATATTGGCGGGTTCACTGCCGGTTTACTGCTTGTAAAACCTTTTCTGGCGAAAAATAGGCGGCGCCCAAAGGTCGTTAGAGTCCGTAAATAGAATAGAATCTTTAGCGCCAATCGCCCCAGGCCGAAAACGCTGCCCAATAGAATGGATGGGTTGATAATCCTAACTTTCGCCTATTCACAATTAGGTTCATGCGCGCCAATCTCATTGACTCACCAACGCCGTTTCCTGCCATCCATGAACGGTAAAAAAGGAGCATGAAATTCCGCGTCGCCTCATCATCAACGCTCCACTGACTCAAAACAACACTCTTGGCGCCTGCAAGTTGTAAAGAACGTTTCAGTCCAAACACTCCTTCGTTGGTTGCTAAACTACCAACGCCGGTATCACAGGCCGACAAGACAACAAGGTCAATGCCCTTAAAATCCATCGTCGCCAACTCTTCGGCTGTCAGGATACCGTCGCTATTGCCACTGGAATGTTCCACACCGACATGAGAAAAGACCAATCCTGACAGCTCTAGTTGACGTCCACGCTCACTTTCAATTCCAAAACGAGGTGTTAAAAAGCTAACGCCACGACCCACACGTCCATCTTGCGTGAGGCAACGCCCATCAAGGAAAAAGCCATGCGAAGCCACATGAACAGCACTCTTGCCAACGGACCGCTTTCGAAACTCGGTCTCGGTTGCTGACTCCTGTTCGAGCATATCGACCGGGTCTTGGCGAAAAGATTCCCATAAACTCGCTAGTTGGCGGATTTCCTTGCCCGTCTCCGGCAAAGGGGCAAATTGCTTGAGAGCGGCAAAACAGTCGGGTTCAGACTGGCCAATAACAGGTTCAAACTCAGACAGGACGGGGTTCCCGATGACGAGAAATCCTTTATTAGTGCCCCTTGATTCGGTCGCCTTTAGATCCTTTTCAGCATTCATGAAGTGTAGAGAATAGTCCAAACCCAAATAGCTGTCGTCGCCATTTGGCAAGGCCGAAAAACTAAGCAAATGTAATACTCCATCGGGCACAAGCCAAACATTTTGACTTAGATCTTTTGAAAATGGATCCCAAATCCTTTTCCTAATCGCTCGTCCTATACGTCCCAAACGCAATTCGCCATCAGGTTCAGTTGCTGACCTAACCATCTCGCTGCGAAACAGATGCAAAGCCTTTTCCAATGGCGCCATGGCACCCAAATCCCAACATTTAGGTTCTGAATTCTTATCCCGCAATACAAATGCATACAGGTGCGGCTGGGGTTTCTTACTAGGTTCAAGCAGTGGCGAGACGATCACGTAAGAAACCAGACTGGCTCCAACCGGTAATTCGCGAAGAATTTCAGAAGCTTGGGGCCGATGACGGGTAAAGCCCTCACCCAGCGTCCGTTCTATACGTTCGCGTTGATCGCGCAACTTTTGAACGCGCTCCACTAACGACTTTGACTTCGTGTCAATCAGTTCAATCATTGCCTTGGCCAAGTCAGAACTCACCTTTCGATATTGAAAAAGAGACAGATTATCTTCTGCCAGCGTCGCTTGTCGCCAGCGGGCCGCCATTTCGTCAAGGATCAAGGCTCTAGATTCAACCACCATTTCAAACGTGCTCTTTGTGTATTTGGGCTCGCTTAAAAAAACGCTAGCTGTGATCGCCAAATCGAGACCACCGAAACGCACATCGGCGTATTGCAACGCCTCGCGTTCCGACAACTCCTGGATCGTCAGTATCAGGTGGTCGCGGCCTATTCTTTCCGCGTCATAGGCCAACTCAAACGCAACACGTTCATTCTTCTCTAACCAACGTAGACGCGCCAATGCCACCAATGATTCCGCGACCCTGGGGTGGTCGTTCCCTAGGGATTCTCGTCGTATAGATAAAGCCTGTTCATGATGACGAGCTGCCAACGGAAATTGGCCCATCGACATCGCTGCCTGTCCCAAATTGTAATGAAGATTTGAAACATAAGGATGATTGGGTCCCAATGTATCGTTGTGCAGTTGCAAACTCTCCTGAAAAATGGTTTGGGCTTTCTTCCAATCACCTTTATTCATGGCAATCGATCCCAGACTCGACAGGCAAGCGGCGTAGGTGTGACTTGTTGGAAGTGAGTTTTTCAGATTTTGTTCGAGAAGTTCTTGTCCACGCTCTTGATAGTTCAAATCAAGCAATACAACCGCAACATTGTAACGCGATGCCTGTGTGCTGCGATGGTTCAAACCCAATGTCTTTTCTTTGATTTTTAGCGCACGTTCTAACGCAGGAAGCGCGTGTTCAAGATCCCCCATCTTGCGCAGCAGACTTCCCAAATTACTTAATGTGGTGCCCACATAAGAATGATCGGGGCCAAGAGCCCTTTCGTATATGCTAATGGCCCGTTCATACAGCGATCGAGCGTCAGCAAAATCGCCGAGGTTCAGGCCAACAGTCGCCAGATTACTCAAAATGACTGCCAACTCCGGATCATCTTCACCGAGCTGCGATTCAAGCAATGTCAATGCTTTGACCCAATAATCGCGAGCATGATCATAAGCGCCTTGGTAGAATTCGATGGTCGCCAAGAAATCGTAGGAGAGGGCAAGATCTGGATGTTTTGGGCCTAGTTGTTGGGTTCTGATCTGTTCCGTTCTCAACGAAAAACTTTTTGCGTCACTATATCTCTGCTGATAGATAGCAATTTCACTCAAACGTTCTAGCGGTTCAACAAACTCGATATCGTCGGCGTCAAACAAAGTCTCCAGCTGAGGCATGAGCAGTAAATATTTTTGCAATGACCGTTCTATGTCGTCACGACTCAAATAGTACCTGGCCAGCGATGACAAATAATGGACATGACACGCCTGCGGAGATTGAGCTGTTAGTTGACTCTCAACAAGTTGCAACTGTTGCCAGGATTCCTCAGCCCTTTCGAGTTCAAGGAGGGATGAGGCCAAAACGAGGTGACCATGCAACCTGTCAGCGTGGGTCAAATCACCTGCCAAAGCTAATTCAAGTTCATCGATTGCCGCTTCAAATTGGTTATCGGCCAAGTAAAAACAGCCAAGCGTGAAATGAATCTCTGATTGCCAAGGCCTTTCTAAGTGCTCATGTAAGAGGCTAATTTCACTAATGAGACCTGCTTGTTTGTGCTGACGCATTGCAATTCGTGCTCTGATCCAGCGCAACCGTTCCAGTTCCGTCGTGCCTGGCCCCATTTCCAGCGCAGCCTGCCATTGGTGACTCTGCAGCTTGGAGAGCCTATTAGCAGCAAGATCTTCCGGCTGCCAAATGAATAATGCCAGGGCAAGAATCAACAAACGTAAACCTCCCATTCACATTCAAACATCCTAACCCAAGACAATGTTCTGCGCTCAAAATTTAGGACATGGCAAACAAACCGGCACAAGATACAATTGTTTCTTTCAAAAAGGGATTCTCATGACTGAACTCGACGGCCTCGTTTTTGATGAAGGACTGGCACGTTGCGCGTGGTGTGCCGCTTCCCCTCTCTATGCCAAATACCATGACACTGAATGGGGATTTCCGGTCGATTCGGATACTAGGCTATTCGAAAAAATATGCCTTGAAGGCTTTCAGGCCGGATTGAGTTGGCTGACTATTTTGAATAAACGCAACCATTTCCGAGACGCATTTGCTGGCTTCGAGATTCAAAAATTGGCCCTTTTCGATGCCAAGGATGTTGAGCGGCTCTTAACAAATCCAGGAATTATTAGGCACCGAGGGAAAATTGAAGCCACCATCTCCAACGCCAAAGCTGCCCTTGCGCTCATTCAAGAGTTTGGGTCGTTGGCTCACTTTTTTTGGAGATTCGAACCCGAGCTAACCAATAGACCTGCCAAATTTGATTTCCAAACCCTTTCCACCGTCTCGTTGACGCCGGAATCCAAGGACTTATCAAAAGAATTGAAGCGCCGGGGTTGGCGATTTGTAGGTCCAACAACAGCATATGCGTTCATGCAAGCGATGGGACTCGTCAATGATCACCTTACCGGATGCAGCTTCCGAGCTGTTGCTGAAGAACAACGTGCACAATTTTGTAAACCATAATCGATCAAACTGCCAATTGGCATATGAATTAGAACGATTCAACATGCTAGACTGAATCCCATGGCGGCGTCAGATTTCACAAGCCAATATACCCAAGGCGAAGAAGTCGCGAATAGCGTGATTCACGGGCTTGGTATTGTTTTGTCGATAGCGGGCTTAGGACTACTCACCGCCTTTTCTACGCTTAAAGGCAATGCGTGGCATATTGTAAGTTGCAGTATATTTGGTACGACATTGATTCTAATGTACACCGCATCCACGCTCTACCACGCGTTACCCAATCCCAAGGCAAAACGCCTTATGCGCACGTTAGACCATGCCGCTATCTTTCTATTGATCGCTGGAACCTACACGCCATTGACCCTCGTCAGTCTGAGAGGGCCCGGCGGTTGGATTTTGTTCGGCGTGATCTGGGCGCTGGCGGTTTTGGGTGTGGTGGTTAAGTCCTTAACAGAGGTACGTAAATCGCGTTTCTCATTAGCTGTTTACATTTTGATGGGTTGGGCTGGGATTTTTGCTTTGTTGCCTTTAACCAAATCAATGGCTGTAGGTGGGTTACTTTTGTTGGTACTTGGTGGGATCGCATATTCAGTAGGTATTATCTTCTACGTTTGGCGAAAACTACCGTATCACCATGCAATTTGGCATGGCTTTGTGCTCATGGGAAGTGTGTTGCACTTCCTGGCCATCCTCCTTTACGTCATCCCTATTTGATCGTTAATGGGTCGCCAACAGCTGCGCAAAGCGGCAACCAAGTCAAATGCGTCAATAGTTGTTGTTTTGACCACAATAAATTGAATTGAAATTCAGTTTGCATGTCAGATCTTTTCCTGCTCAAATGCAAAACACTGTCTTTCTTAACTATCGATAGATAGACCGTCCAATGAGCTCATTTACTAATATGTGACATTTTGGCGGTTACCCACGACCCATTTTTAGGAGGAACTAGCCTATATGAAAAATTGGATAGCTTTATTGTTGGCAACAATATCAATGAGTCTGATGGCTCAAACCATCGGAGACGGGCCGATTGTCACCTCACACATGGACCAACAGGCCATGGAGTCAGGTGAAGTCAGCCTCGACGAGATCCTACAAGCAGGTGAACATCTGTTTAGGGCAAAATTTAATACATATGATGGTCAAAGTCGCCCAGGCACAACCGGCGGCGGAGCAGCTCGAGAACCGGGCACGGCACCAAGATTTATTCGGACGTCCGCTCCCGACTCCAATTCTTGCGCTGGCTGCCATAACGACCCTGCACCCGGTGGAGCAGGCGATATTGTGGCAAACGTATTTGTCCTAGCACAAGTTCTGGATCCGGTTACGGAATCAGTTAGCCCCGACTTCTCTAACGAGCGCAATACGTTGGGCATGAATGGCTCTGGCGCCATCGAAATGTTGGCCCGCGAAATGACAGCCGATATGCAGGGCATCCGAGCCCAGGCCATTGCCGATGCAGCTTCGTCTGCAACGGACGTCACCAAGACTTTGATTACTAAAGGCGTCTATTTTGGGTCAATCACGGCTCATGCTGACGGCACCGTTGACAACTCTCACGTAGAAGGTGTGGATGCTGATCTGATCATCAAGCCTTTCCATCAAAAAGGCGCGGTCATTTCTCTGCGGGAATTTACCAACAACGCCATGAATCATCACCATGGCATGCAATCAACAGAACGTTTTGGCGTTGAACGAACGGGCGTTGATGATTTCGACCAAGACGGCGTCAGCAACGAATTGACCGTTGGTGACATAACCGCCACGGCTATATGGCAGGCAGCTCTAAACGTGCCGGGCCAAGTAATCCCCAACAATTTCACCAAAGCTAGAGCGATTCTACGCGGTGAACGATCATTCACGACCACAGGTTGCGCAGATTGTCACGTGCCATATTTGGTTCTCGACAACCCTAGCTATTCAGAGCCAAACCCCTACAATCCTCCAGGTAATTTGCAAGTTGGTGAAGTCGATCACGTGATCGAATTCGATTTGACGGTAGATGGCTTTGCTCCTCGATTAGAGCGAACGAGCAATGACGGAGCCATTGTTCGCGCATTCACTGACCTCAAACGCTATAACCTCTGCGACGATGACTACAATCACTTTTGCAACGAGCAATTGGTGCAGGGCGGAGTTTCTGTGGATGAGTTCCTGAGCCGAAAACTATGGGACGTAGGTAACTCCGCTCCATATGGCCATCGCGGCGATTTAACGACCTTAACCGAAGCTATTCACTACCATGGTGGTGATGCTCGAGCTTCCAGAGATGCATTTTTTGCCTTGCCTCAGAATGATCAAAACGAAATTGTTGAATTTTTGAAGTCACTGCAAATGCTGCCTGCAGGAACAGAGCACCTAGTTGTTGACGAATTTGGCCAAGCGAAGAACAAAACCCAAGTGCGCTCATCGATTGAGCAAAGTAGTCAATCAACACGCATTCAACCCTAAATCCCTCTAATTTGAGTCTCATCACCTAAAACAGGCTGGTCGTTTTTACGGCCAGCCCTCCCTTCGCACTTGAACTTGGTGACCGCAATGCCTTAGGGTAGGTATCAAAAGATGAGATGAAACTGATGGTCATAACTGCTGTATTGTATTGCTGTTTGTTGCAACCCGATTTTGGAGTAGTTCGATACGAACCTCGATTGGAGACATCGCTTGCATCATCTATCTGCATCGAATTTAGTCTCCCTATAGATGTCACCACAGTTACCTCTAAAAGTATTCGCGTATTTGGGCGTTGGAGCGGACCGTGCGATCTGACTTATCGGGTACTTGGCAATCTCATCGTTTGCACACCCACCACACTTTTCTCACACGGTGAACAAGTATTCGTATCGCTGTCTAACGGCATCCGATCAACGAGCGGTTTAGCGCTCGCTGGCTCGGGATTCCAGTGGCAATTTCGTACGGCAAGTATTGCCAGTGTTGGGGACTACGAATTCAACCAATCTTTGACTACAAACCGTTCGGGCGAATCGAGCCGACCTTACGGCGGTATTGCGACAGACCTAAATGGTGATGGATGGCTAGATATAACCATGGTGAATGAAGACACGGCTGATGTTCGCGTCTTTATGAATCGTGCTGACGGGTCAGGACTAGTTCATCCGTTTATTGAGCCTACTAATCCCGTGAACGATAGAGCCAGCCCTTCCGAACCCGCTGATTTCAATGGCGACGGCGTCACCGACATGTGTGTGTCGAACGCGAATGCGGACACAATCTCGATTCTATTGGGGCGTGGTGACGGCAGTTTTCTACCTCAGCAACTACTTTCTGTAGGTGATTTTCCGTTAGGTATTGCTGTATTAGATCTTGAAGGTGACGGCGATGATGATGTGGTTACCCTTAACCAAGGCCAGGGAAGTTTCAATTTCTTAATAAACGACGGACTGGGCCATTTCTCTGTTTCTAATGCCGTACCTTCTGGGATTGCCGACGCGCGTTGCTTAGTTGCCGCGGATATGGATCTCGATGGCATGACCGATTTAGTGGTAGGAGCCATCGACAGCCAACTAATTGCCATCTACCGAGCCAATGGCGACGGCACTTTTCGTCAGAGCCAAACTATCGCGAGCGGTGGCCGCGTTTGGATGCTGGTCAGCGGCGATCTAAACAACGACGGCTTTATGGATATTGCCACTGCCAATGCGGATTCGAACAATGCGTCAATCCTGCTAAATGATGGCAACGGTGGGTTATTGACCGCTAGGGTCTATCAAACCGACCTATTTCCTTTGGCCAGTGACCTGGGTGATATGGACGGCGACGGCGATTTGGACTGGGTGATTTCGTGTTTTGGTGACTTTGAAGTGAATTCTGGGACATGGATCCAATTCGAGAACATGGGTGATGGACGCTTTCAACGAAAACAGACTTACGATGCCCCGGCTGCCGCTTCTTGTTCGCTATTAAGCGATCTCGACCGCGACGGCGATCTAGATTTGGCACTCGTCGACGAGATCGCCGACCAACTCATAACCATGTTGAATTCAGGGCATAGTCTTTTGGGTGATCAAAATGCCGACGACCAACTTACGGCCGTTGATTTCGCATTTATGCTCACAGAATGGGGCGCCTGCGACGGCGCAATATGTGCCGCCGACTTGGATGGCAACAAAACGATCGACGAACTTGATATTCGCATATTTCAAAACTTTTGGTCACTCATCCCCTAGAGTGGAAAATGAGGCTGAGACGCCCAAAAAACGGATGGCGCTCGTTTCCAGAGTGTTCAGCCTCGTTTCCCAAATCTTGCAAATGAATTCCGGCTTTAAACCCAGTTAAGGTCTCAGAATTTATCGTTTAAAAGGTAGATCGGCTGGAACTTCAAATATGAATCCCGCTTCGACAAGAACCAGCTCATTGTCCATGATCATGCCGATGCCAGGTGCATAAGCCTTTTCTGATTCGTCACAAACATCTAGACCCGACGATTCAACGACAAAGAGCACGTCCTCATAGACCTGTCCGTCGATATCTAATTCGCCGATTTCTTCATTTATGGCTCGATCTTCCGCGATTCCTGGCGCTACTTCCTGATAGTAGCGTGCGCCCAAGAATATGGTTCCTGGCATGATGATGCCCGGCTCGGCTCCGTCAACGCCAGCACGCCAAGCGCCATGATGGTCAACGATTTCTCCGTCCTCATAAAAATCGACGTCTTCTCCAAAATAGTAAATGTCGTTCGTCTGCGAGCACATCACATAAAAGTTTCTCGACACTTCAAATAACTCGTCATCAAGGTATTCCCTTTCTTCTACGACTCGGGTCCTAGTTCCATCTACAACTTCAATATCCGTTAAGACTGTGATTTCAACTCTTATGAACTCCCCATCATCTTCGCCTTCTAAAACAACTTGCCAACCTGGTTCCAGGATAAAGTAAGGATTTTCACGTTGAAAAGTGGATGCTCTAGTGATGAATCGACAATCGGTATTGAATGACGAAGTGAACTCTCGGTCATCCGGTTCACATTCTTCTTCTTCCTGGGCAAAAAGGTTTGTACTGAAGCTTAATAGCAACAATGTCATCAGTGATTTGATCATGTGTTTATCTCCAAATTACGATTTCAGGACGCTTGCCTGATGTCTAAAATTTAACGACCGAAAATGAAGAATTGGTGAACATGTGCCATCTAATTTCCAGGTTCTGTAATAATCAATGTTACGAGCAATAAACGAGTGCCCAAGCCAGTTCCACGGATATGAACTCTAATGAACTCAACCCTAATTGGACATGAACTCCTGACCTGCAGTGCCCAGTCAGGGGCCGCTCAGCCAGGCTTTTTTGGTGAGGCCGTCACGACTAATTTACGTGTGGCGTAGTGCCTGAAAAAGTCGAATTCTCAGTTTGAAAGGATGACACCATTGCTCATGATAACTAAAGGCTCTTCGTTTGATTGGGCTGATAGTAGATAGGCGTATAAATAGACCGTTTCGACTTCGGAACCTGTTCGTCGAGCCTCACTACGAATATTGGCAGGCACCGAATAGAAACTGGGTATTTCCCACAAGAACGGTAAGCCTTCGTCTGAAAATTCCAATTCATGGGAACCCGATGGCGTGCGCCATTCAACTTCAAAGATACGACGTGTGTCTATCTGTTCACGAAGCACACGATAGCGACCTGGTCCACGGACATGGGAAACGTATCGCTGGACATGGACCGGAAGATCTTGCGGCTTGATTCGTGTTTCCTTTTCAGAACCTTCGTCTAGCTGCCATAGAAGTTTTCCGCTGGGATCAAGAAAGCGTTCAATCTCATCCGCCTCCAATTCATAGGCGATGAACCACATCTGTTGTGCGGAAATAGGATCCGTTCCAAATAGTTCGCGCGCATGCTTCCATATTGATTCGGGCACGCAAGATAAGTTGATCGGCGACTTTACGCGTAATATTTGACCTTTTTCATCCAAGTCAGCATGCACTGATTCGGCGACGACGAGCTGACCCTGCAGGTTTGTGTGCATAAGCACGGAGGCTAAACAGTCTGATTCTGACTGGGCTTGCGCATAGCCTGTAAGCTCTATCATGACGACAATCAGCCAGAACATAGACACCTCCTTACAAGAATACACACAATATGCAGGGCGAACATGATGACTCCATGAAGAAACCTATTAAATGTTTGTCATCCAGCAGTTATTGTTGAATGTGCACTAGAAACCCATGCGGAAGGTCAACAAATATGTCCTTCCAGATGTCTCCCGCTCTTTCGACGTCTGTTCTATTTCATCAAGGCCACGATAGCCGTCAAATTCCTCAATAAACTCACTACGTGGACTATTCAGCAAGTTCTTGCCACTCAATCGCAGCGAAAATCTAGAGCCCCAGCGTTTTTCAAGCACCAATTCCAAATCGTTACCGTAGTCGACCCTACTCTGTTCACTGAATTCAAGATCGCTAGATTTACCCTGAATCAAATAATGCAATCCGTAAGATGCACCTACACCATTCAAGTAATGAATGAATCCAACGTTGCCTACATAACCTGCTTGCATATTAAATCGGCGTTTGGCATTTGAGACTGGGTCCCGCACTTCGGAATCTTGTAGCGTTAAGTTAGCGAAAAGACTCACATTCGGTGCTTTGATCATTGTGAGTGGCGCGCCAAAATCAAGCTCAATGCCCCACACATTTCCTTCATCCAAATTTCGAGGCTGGAACAGATCGTCATCTATTTCAATTGACTCGATAAGATGCCGGATGTTGCGGTAAAAGAGATTAACGCCCCAGGTCCCTTCGTGCGCCAAAAATTTTTGCTCCACGCCTAGATCAACGCCGTTAGCGAGTTCGTATTGCAAACTAGGATTTCCAATTGTCGAACGTCCTTCTCGGGGCTCATCCCGTCGTTCATGGGGGACAAGATCCTGAAAATCTGGGCGCCGTGTTGTGCGCGATAAGTCAAGCCTCAAGCTGGTGGCTGATGTCATATCAAAGCGAAAATGCCAGGCCGGAAGAAGCTCCGACCTATCTTGAGGATTGTTGCCTGAGGTCTTGAACTCGGTTTGCTCGAATCGGAATCCTGTCTGCACTGAAAACCTGGGAGTGGGTCTCCAAGTTCCCATGATGTAGCTGTCCAGGCGATCTTCTGTTAGATCGTAAACACCGTGATCGGCAACGCTCTCTAACTCACCCTCATCAACCTCAAATGTTTCCTGCCGAGAATGGCGGGTCTTTTGTTTTAAATCAACGCCTAGCTTGTAGCGATAAACCGACGACACCTCTTTGGTAAACCACACGTTTACTTGTGTCTCACGATCATCAGATTGATTGAATTCAATCTCGTCGACATGGCGTTCTTCTTCATCAAATTCACCAAAATCCGCACGATTGTCCAATTCGATCTTATGGTGATCTAAGGAGAGGTGAAAAATCGAATCGGTACCCCATTGAGTCTGATACGATATTTGCCCGCCCATATTCCGTTGATTGATTAACGCATGATCAAATGAGCCCTCTTCAAACTCGCCATCGGCAAAAAAGGAACTATCTTCAAATTCTTGACGATCGCTATCATGAACATAGAACTGAGCATGAAGCAGATTGTCCTGACCCCAGCGATGGTCCAACGAAAGCAACATATTCAGTTCATCGGAATCCAAAACGTTGCTTTCGTCTTTGAATAGCCGCTCACCTTCATTGTCAAAAATATCACTTTGTTGCACTTTCGGGTTATGGCGTCTGTGAAACATAGCCATGGCAGAGAATGACGTTTGATTCTTGCTAAAGCCTACGGATGCGGAGCCCTTTGCTCTTGTCTTATCGCTGGTCGAGTAAAACTGGCTTTGAGCCATAAGCGCCGAGTTAGTTGATTTTGCGTCTTTAAGAACAATATTAATGCTGCCGCCTACACCCTGACTATCCATGTCACTGCTAGGGCTGCGTATGATTTCAATGCGCTCCACTAAATCGGCTGGAATCCAATCCACAAAAACGGAGTGATCGCTATCACGAGACGGGATACGTTTGCCGTTGATCAGAATTTGCGTGTAACTGGGGTCCAGCCCACGCATCTGCGGTTTGTCAAATTCGCCTGCATCCGCTGAGCCCGAAACGCCGGGCACGCGTTTCAGAATATCGCCCACGCTGACTGGCTCAAAACGATCAAAGAACGAGTTGTCATAGACCAACACCGATCGTTCGTCATCACTGGACATACGAAAATCTTCAGCGGAATAGACAACCTCCATGTGTTCCTTAACTGTCACTTCTTGGGCCATGCCTAGAGCGCCGCAAAAGAGGAACAACCCTCGGTTAAGTTTTAGGAGCATTGATGTCATGATGATCATCCTTGTATCAACATCGTTCTTGAAAAAAGAATGTGCCACTAAAATGAAGACTAGATGAAGAATCAGTAAGTCCTTCATCTAAAAGTTAAGTTATGGTGTTGGGTTTCTCAAACCCTTCATGTAGCCTAACCCCAGTAGCCCATTATGACGAAGCCGTTTTTGATTCCTTAATTTGATCTTCATGTTAGTCGACAAGAATAAGGTGAAAAGTGGTCTCACCTGAAACTGAGACTCATGTCTAGGAGTGTAGGATATGCGTGTTTTGCTGGTTGAAGATTCCCCAAGACTTCGGCGCACAGTTGGTGAAGGGCTCAAACGGGAAGGTTTTGCTGTAGATACTGCCGAAGACGGACAAGTTGCCTTAGATTTTGTACTCGCTTACGACTATGACGTCGTCGTCCTTGATCTCATGATGCCAAAAGTCGACGGTTTGACGGTCCTGCAACGAATTCGTAGCGAAGGTAAGGATACCCACGTCCTTATCCTATCTGCTAAAGACCAAGTGGACGATCGGATCAAAGGATTACAGCTGGGAGCTGACGATTACTTAACAAAACCATTCTCATTTGCCGAGCTCTTGGCTCGTATGCAAGCACTAATACGTCGACGTTATCAACATAAATCTCCCTGGCTAGAAATAGGGCCCGTGCAGATAAATACGGCGTTGCGGACCGTGTCCATCCATAAACAAGAGCTAACTTTGACGAAGACTGAATTTGCCATATTGGAGATACTGACGCTGAATCGTGGCCGAGTGTTAAGCAGAGAAATATTGTTCGAACACCTCTATGATGGTTATGTCGACGTGGCCAGCAATGTCGTCGATGTGCATGTCTGCTCGCTACGAAGAAAGCTCAAAGCTCATCGTGCTGGTTCATTTGTTCGCACCAAGCGCGGTTACGGTTATTATGTTGAGACTTAATGAAAGCTAATCCATCCATTCGAGGTCGTCTCACAGCACTGTTAATTTTAGGGCCTGGCATAATCTTATGTATTTCAGGCTTCCTATTAAACAAACTTGTTGGCGAGAAGCTCTTAGAGCGATTTGATAGATCTCTCGAAACAAAAGTCCTAACGATGGCCACATTGACCATGGTTAGTGATGGTGAAATCGAACTTCATTTCGGCGACGAAATCATGCCCGAATACGAAGATCCAGAAGGGCCCGGTTACTTTGAGGTTTGGCTGCCTGAGGGCCTACTGTTAGAACGTTCCTACTCGCTGGAATACCATAACTTACGCAAATTGATTCCCGACGAAAGTCATTCACCTACGATTTGCGACGTGGTGATAGACGAAACCATTTCCTGCCGCGCCATGCTCATTCATTTCATGCCCGAAAATGAAGACCAAGACATCGAAGCAAACTTACACCCGCAAAACGCCGACCCCGAGCTGGTGATGACGGCCATCGTTGCCATGCGCCGCGACGAATTAGATAGGGACCTAGCTTTTATGAGATGGCTGATCCTAGCCTCTTTTAGTGGCGCATTTATCGCCATGATCCTATTTAGCCGCTGGTCAGTTGATTATGGGTTAAGACCCGTTCACGAGATAGCCGCTCAAGTTCAAGCCATTAAGATCGACCAACGAGAGCAAACCCTATCGCTCGACCATTTACCACAAGAATTACGGCCTATCGTCGACCCAATCAATGCCCTGCTCATTCGGATTGAGCAGGCCATTTCGCGAGAGCGTCAATTCACAAGTGATGTCGCACACGAGTTGAGGACGCCGCTGGCAGAACTGCGCTCGATCGCCGAAATAGGTGCCAGGCATGTTGAAGATACCGAATTCATACGAACCGTCATGCAGGACGCGTTGGATGCTTCCATGCAACTTCAGAATATGGTGGATAGCCTTCTGAGATTGGCGCGTAGTGAGGGAGGAGTCGACAGAGCCAACACGGTAAAAGTCCCCTTAGTGCCGATCGTAGAACATGTCTGGAAACAACTTGAATCGGATTCGCAGGCGCGCCAAATTCAAGCGCAATTCGAATATGAAGACAGGGATGCAAGAGTCGCTGCTGACACCGACATGTTACAAATGGTGCTAACAAACCTAATCGGTAATGCCGTCTTTTATGCACCTGAGGGCGGCATTGTATCTGTCAGCGCATCATCATCTTCACAGCTAAAGCTAACGATCTCGAACCCATGCGTAGGACTCAGCGAAGAAGACATGACCCATCTGTTCGATCGTTTTTGGCGAAAGGACGCGGCACGTACAAGTAGCACCCATTCTGGCCTGGGCCTTTCGCTCGTCTCCTCCTATTGCGCACTGATGAACGTTGACATTGAGGCCTCCTTGACGAACAACATCATCAGCTTTACGCTGACGTTTCCGCTTTCGTAAAGCTAATCGAGAGCTATCAGTCGGAATTTACACGTCTCGCGTCTCGAGTTACGACTTTATAGTCAACAAGCTGACTGACCAAGCAGGCATTGGGTTGACATTCAGCTTCGATTCACGAAAGAATCGCGTCCTGGAGGGTTGATTTTGTTGAAATTACCTGTAAATGCAAAGGATATCTATCCTGTGGTACTCGCCTTTGCCTGGACCTGGCTGTATCTCTTCCTCGAATGGCTCTTTTTTGCTACTAAACCATCGTTTTTGTCACCGCTAAATGCGCCCTCTAAAGTTTTGCTGCTGATTACAAGCGCAACCTTAGTTGCGTTGGTTTTTGCCGCAATATCAGCCATTTTATTGACCGTATCAAAAGCACCCAGGTTGCCAAAAAAGTTAAAAGCCCTGCTCAATACGATAAGCTACTTACCAGCCGCCTTCGTTGTTGCAAGCCTTGCCTTAATACTGGTCGATAATTTTAGTTATGTCGCCATGGGGTTCAGCATATTCATGTCGCAGGGTTGGTTAACCGTACCCTACGTGCTTTTTTTCTTTTTCATGACCTACGTCTTTTTACGAAAGACAACGCTGAATAGAAATCCAGAACAACCCGTATTTGGCCAAAAATTGGGCGTGCCTCTCATGATTGCGGTCACGTTTCTATTTGTGATCATAGGTGGAATTAAGTTACTTGGCCAAACAAAACGACCGCAAACTGAAAGCAAAGCGCTGCTCAAGAAACCCAATATCCTCATATTCTCCTCAGATGGTGTCAACGCAAACCATATGGGGATTTATGGGTATGAACGCCAAACAACCCCTTTCTTGATGGACTACATCAAGGATAGTCTGTTTTTTGAAAAGCACCTTTCCAATTCAGGTAAGACCACTGGCGCTATTGCCTCACTGCTGACGGGAAAACACCCAACCACGACACGCGTCATATTCCCGCCTGACATTCTGAAAGGGCGAGATTGTTATGAGCATTTACCCGGACTCTTGAAACGCCAGGGTTATTACAATATTGACATCGGCGAACGACACTATGCCGATGCACGCGACTTCAACCTGCGTCAGGGCTTTGACTGGGGTAATTCAAGGAGAATCACCGAGCTCTTCAACCTTCCGGGCTTGGAGTACGAAGCCTATTTCATTGAAAAAATTCTTTCGCGAATCCAAAGTCGTCTATTTCATATTTTCCACATAGAAATGACGGTTAATCCATTTGAAATCGTATCGAAAATTGAGTGGGGTAGCAAAGACCCCAACCGAATCCGAGAACTCTTTACGACCATTGAATCAACGGGTACGTGGCAAGACGAAACATTCCATCAGCGGCAACCCTTTTTTGCTCACTTGCATTTGTTGGGCACACACGGACCCATTTTCACACCAAAGAACCGACGTTTTTCAAACAATCAACCGCAAAGTGACGTCTGGTTAGACGATTTCTACGACGATTCCATTCTTGACTTTGACATGTTCTTTAAACAAACGGTGGCACGGCTAAAGAAAATGGGGATTTATGACAATACACTGATCATATTCAATTCCGACCACGGACAAAAGTGGAGTGCCGAATATTACCTGCCCCTCTTTGTGAGATTCCCAAACGATGAATTCGCTGGGCGCAATGACTCGCTTACCCAACGCATCGATATCGCGCCCACGATTCTCGATTATTTAGGACATCCCATACCAGATTGGATGGAAGGGATTTCTTTACTTGGAGCCATCAAAGATCGTCCCATTTACATGGTGAAAGCGGGCAAAACCCAGCCTTTCGGTAACCTCACCTTTACGGAAGATTACAGCCCACCCTTTTACAGTCTTGGTGAAATCTCCAAGGCCGCTGACGACCAGTGCTACTCCCTCAACGTAAAAGATGGCACGCTTTACCGAACGATCTTAGACGATCAAGAATCACCGCAACCTCTGACTCCGGATGAGGTCTACAAAGATTTACGCGATTATCTGACTTCAAAAGATTATCCAACCGAGGAGCTACCAGCCCTGGTCCTTTAGCGATTGACTTGATTATGAGGCGTCGCTAATTAATTTCGAGATCGACAGAAATGGAAATACGGGAACCAAATTGAGGTGACGTGCTCGCGCGACACAGGTTTCAGCTTCTTCTGGGACGATTTTCGCCAACACCATCCAATAAATTATGGACTCTTCCGCCTGATAGATTTCCGTCACCATTCCTATTTTTCGAGTCTCCAACCAATCTGCCAGTAACTGATCGTCGCGGCGACCCTTGCGCAAGATCAAGAGGCCATTTTCCCAAGCCATGGTTTGAATATCTAGCTTTTGATCCGCGAATAACCAAAGCAAAAACCACAACGACGCATCGTCTGTACCTTGAATAAATTCAACAGCCTCCTCTAATCTGTCGGATAACAATAAGTATTCGAAACCCCCGTCCGTTGGCGGCATTTTCTTGACGTAGTTATCCCAATCCGCTTTGACATAATGACCCAATCGCACATATAGAGATTTCCATGCGCTTCTTTCGCTCTTCGAAAAGTCAAACTCAGGATTCTTCATGAAGCGATCAAACGCCTCTTTGGCTGATTTTTTATCATCCATAGAGAAACATGTCAGGACAAACTCGCTCAATACGGCACCGGATGTGGGAGAAATCGACAAATCTGCCTTTAACTTCGTTTTGACGTCCTTGACCTTACCAGTGCCGAAGAGGGCAAGACGTTCCAAAGGCCAAAACTCACGAGTATTGGGTTCCAGCTGCTTCGCCTGAGTGACGAGTTCCAAAGACTTTTTGTATTCTCCCAACGCGCATTGATCATAGCCCAAAGATTTAAGTGCATACGGGTTGGGCTTGTCGCTCTGCGATGCCTTCAATATCAACGCCCGTCGCTCTACCTGGTCGCTGACCATGCGTGAACATAGATACAGGTACATTGATTGGTTTTCAGTCACTTCTTGGCACAACGTCAGGTATCGAGCGTTCAACGACTCATATTCACCTAAGTAAAAAGAATAATCCTGATAAATGCGGTGCCAATTTACATTGTCAGGTTCATGCTCAAGTTGCTGTTCAAGAAAACTCAAAACGTCCTCTGATGCCACGGCCAAAGCATAGGTCGCCATCAGCGCATAATCCTGATTACCAAAATCAATATGCCTTTTCAAATAGGCAGCTGCAGAAGAATCTCCCATCATCGCAATCATGTCCTGATACGCACTAAGAGGTTCCAGGTAATGAAACATATATACTCGGTCTTTTCCTTCGACCGAAGAGTGAGAAGGCAGCTCGATTTCATGGGGAAAGGTCTCAAAATCGTACTCAATGCCAGGAAGATCATAAAAGGTCTTGCCACTGTGCATCAGTTGAGAACCGTCAGGGGCCAAGGCCGCTGTTGTCGCATAATAGATACGTTCTTCAAGAAGGATGGCCATTCGATCTGGGTTAATGATTCTCACGTGATCATCGTCAAACGGCAGCCAACCGTGTGCTTTCAATTGAACCTTGAATTGCCGATCGTCTGGAAGTGCATTTTCGCTGACAATCGTGTGTTCACCCTCGCTTAGCCTAATTTTCTGCCGTTGGCGTGCCTTTAAGTTGAACTCACGATCATCTATCTTAATGATCTGGTCAAAATCAACACCGCTTACCAGGTGAACGCCAACAAAATGCGATCGTAAATACATCGAGAGATAAACAAGCAGTGGTATTGCTAATACAAGAGCAAAAGGCAGGGCTCGTGAGAATTTCGAAGGATTCTTCTTGATACCGGTTCGATCTATATATAGTTGGCCTTTTCGCTTCTTGCGCAGTTTTTGGAATCGCTTGTCCGTCACTATTCCCGGAAAAGCGCTTTCAAGCTGAGCAACCAAAAAATCGCCCTCTTCAAGATATTTCGATGCATAAACTTGTTGAAGCAGGCCGATGAAAAATTCCAATTCACTTGGGTCTGGATCCGTTAATAGCGGTTGCCAGACTTTAGCGGCGTTGTCGATATCTCGAAGGGTCAGATACGACCAAGTCAATGTCCTTCGATATTCGCGATTTTCAGGCGCAAGGTTGAGTGCTTTCAGATAAAAAGTGATCGCGTCTTCTCGATCGCCAAAATAGGCACAAGTAGCGCCTAACCTGAATAAGAGATCTGCATCCTGGCTCCAGCTATTGGCTACAAGTCCCTTGACCATTTCATATGAGTCGAGATCGTTGAAATAGGCCGACGTTTGCATTAGGATTGCAGCGTTTTCCGGCGTTGGATTCAATTGATAATTTTGTCCAGCTTCGGATAGCGACGCTGTTTTTTCCAGCATCCAACTTTTAAGCGATAACACGCGATGGGACCCACAGGACGAACATTGATCAATGACGTGCTTGCGCCCTAAGGGAATAACAGGAATGAATAAGATAACGACGCACAGATGCGTATCGAAAGAAGAAAGATGCGCCAAACGATTACAAGCATCACATACGCCTTTATGCATATGGTAAGAGCTTTTCCCTACATAGTGTGTTCCGATGCCATTATACGTCCCTGGCATTTCCCCCTCCTGCCAATAACCTCAAATTGACCATATCTCAACTTTACGCAATGAGCAAGTTTACGGGACATCAGAAAAAGCAGAGCAACTGGAAAGAGGACAGCCCAGAACAAATTGAATCGTTCTGGGCTATCGCTATGTGTCGGAACTATCAGAAACGATAACCTGCTCCAATAGCCACAAAGGTAATGTCGCCAAAATCGGCTTCATCATCGTGATCATGGTGGTTGTGATCGTCGTCCCAGTGGTCCCAATCCCAATCATCCCAATAATCATATGAATCAGAGACAGAACCAAGGCCCTTGACCGAGAAGTGCAGTGCCCACTGTTTTGAGCGACCAAAGGTTACATCAAGCCCTAAGTTAATCCCGAGTAAACCAACACCGTCAGCCTCATGGCGCCGATGGTTGCCCCATCTTTCGTCATCGTCATGATAGTCATCAGAATCGCCTAAAGCCCCAAACCCAGCGACCGGTCCCAGATAAAAATCTACATGAGAGCCGCGGACCACATGGAAGTTGACGCCAAATAAAAAGGCGACCATGCCCATGTCATCATCATGATGCCATTCGCCTTCCTGATCGTGATGCCTGTAATCAGAATCCCACGCTGCCAAAATATTGGAAAATTCAAGCCCAACCAACTGACCCAGCCTAAGTTCAGCGCCAAAGCCTATGGCTGCACCTTCGTCGTATTCGTTGTTGCTGCGACCATCGTCATCAAGATCAGCTTCAGCGTTGGCGACATACATGCGCAGCGACCATCGGTAAGCCAAGGTAGGTTCCTTTGATCCAGCGGCCATAACAGGACACATCAAAGCAAATAGGGCCAGAATCGTTAAGCTTAAGCGCGGTCTCAATAACTGTTTCATAGTGACCAACATGTTTGTAACTCCTATTGACAATAATGAAGTGTCAATCGCAAACGGGATATTTCGTTTGTGAATTGCAACCTCTGCAACGTAGGAGTATAGATGCGGCAAGAATCCTTCGAAAAATTCGTAGCGTTACTTAATTTTCGATTAACCAATGAAATTTCGAAGGATATCGGTTGCAATACACCACTTACCTTATAGAGTAGTTCGAAATTTGGAGATTAGCGTGCTGGCAACCACAGACAAACGTCTTGTTGAGGATTTGTTGCAAGGTAACGAAAGTGCCTTTGAACGGTTCTACGATCACACCTTCCCGCGTCTGTTCCGATTCGTATCGGCCCGTGTCGATCATGATCATCACATCGCGGAAGACATTACACAGGCAACGCTGTGCCAAGTAATGCAGAAGCTAGGCAGTTTCCGAGGTGAAGCGACCCTGTTCACCTGGATATGTACCTTTGCGCGTTTCGAAATATCAGCTCATTTCAGGAAACGAAAGCAGTTACAACCGGAATCGACGTTGATCGACGACACACCAGAAATTCGCGCAGCTCTGGAGTCCTTAGCTATGTTTGCTGAGAATCAGGACGACCTAATACGTCGACAAGAAACAGCCAGGTGGGTGCATGTGGCTCTTGATAACCTCTCGCCAAAATACGGCCAAGTCCTGCGTTGGAAATACATCGAAGGATATTCCGTTCAACATATCGCCCAACAACTAGGTGTAAAAGTCAAAGCCGCTGAGTCTTTGCTTACACGTTCCCGTCAGGCGTTTAGAGATGGATTCACATCGCTCGCCGCTGGTCTTAAGCCATCAGATTTGGGGTATTGAAATGGAAAAATCGACAAAAGATCAATTGAAATCAGTTCAACCCGGCGGCGATCCAATCGGCGATCTGCTGTCTCTTGCTGGCCCTCCTCCCGAAATCGATATGCATTGCCAAGCCAGGGTGAAACTTGCTGTGCACGACGCATGGCGCAAACAAATAATGGCTCGCAAACGCACAAAAAGAATTCGAATGGCCTCGATGATCATTGCCGCCACATTGGTCTTGGCTGCGATCGTCATGTATCGACCCCAACAATTCGCGCTCAACAAGGCCAATGCAATTGCAGCCACCGTCGATCGGCTGATTGGTCCTTTAAATGGAATCCATCAGGGCGAACGAGAAACATTCTTCGTTGGCACAGGGGTTCCGTATGGGTATTGGGTTGAGACTGGCGAGACGTCTCGAGCAGCATTCAAGCTGACAGATGGTGCTTCGATGCGACTCGACCATGAATCGAAATTTAGATTTGTGAACGGAGAGGTCATTGAACTTGTGAAAGGAACTCTTTATATCGATTCTGAAAACCAATCGAATGCTGTTCTCGTACGCACTCCATGGGGTGACGTCCAAGAGATCGGCACTCAATACGAAGTTCACCTTGATGGCGAACAATTAAGAATCCGCGTGCGGGAAGGTGAAGTCTTATTGACTCGGGAATCCATGACCCAAGAAGCTATAGCCGGCGATGAACTAGTCTTAACCCAAGGGCAATCGCTCATCTTGCGCTCAGTACCCGTATTTGGGGATGCTTGGGACTGGACATTATCTGTGGCCCCGGTACCTGACTTTGACGGCAAAACATTAGCTCAATTTTTTCAATGGTACGCTCGTGAAACAGGTCAACTCATCATTTATGATGACAAGAAAATGGAAAATCAAGCCACTCAAGTATCGATCTCCGGTTCCGGCGTTACCTTCACGCCAGAACAAGCACTAGAGGCCGTTCTTCAGACATCGAACCTCAAACAAGAGCGTAACGGACAACGTTTAAACATTAAGAGGACAACACCCTTAATCATTAATTGATGAGAGTAACTTCAAAGCCACTATGAATTCATTCACGATGAAGATGGTCCTGTTGGTGATCGTCATTCCCTGCCCTGCAAGCAATCCATTTCAAAGGGACGACAGCCAAAATGCGGCCAACACAACGGACAGCTATGTAGGACTACCTCTTGCGTTAGTGATAAGCAAGATCAACACGGAAAACTTCAATATTATCTATAGCAGTCTATTAATTCGCCCTGACATGAAGGTCAAGAAGCAGCCAAAAAGCAACGAACCGCTCGAAATGATACGCGAAATCCTTATGGCGCATGAATTACGCCTTGTCGCCGGTCCTGAAGGAAGTTGGCTGGTCATCAGCAACAAAGAACAAGCCTCATCCATTTTTGAGATCCACGGCACCGTTAAGAGTCGGCAGGAACAAATCACCATTGCGGGTGTAACTGTGACCGAGATGACGACACAAGTGCAAACTGTGACCGACAACGACGGTCATTTTTCGTTCCGTCTACCCCATGAACGACGATATGAATTAGTCGCAGCACTTGACGGCTTTTTTCCTGCCAATGTAATCGTCACCCCACAAAAACGTGTCGAGACTGACGTCGTCATCCGGCTTGATAGATTTCCCTATCTCATTGAAGAAATTGTTGTCGCCCCCAGCCAAATCACGCTCCTGGATCAGGGCCCGCGCAGTAAACCACTATTTACAAGCGAAGATATTGAGGTACTTCCCCGAATTTCAGATGACTTATACCGCGCATTGAGTCGCCTTCCCGGAACAGCTGGCGGTGATATTTCAGCCAAATTCAACGTTCGCGGCGGCGTCGATGATGAAGTGCTGGTGTTACTTGACGGTCAGGAGATTTATCAACCCTTCCACCTCAAAGATCTATTAAGCGTTTTTAGCGTGTTTGACTCCAACGCAATCGGTCAGGTTAACTTCAGTTCTGGAGGCTACCCTGCCCAATTTGGCGATCGCATGAGTGGCGTTATTGAGCTATCCACGATTGAACCTCAAGAAAAGTTACAGGCCGAAGTTGGATCCAGTTTCTTTAATAAACGCATCTTGGCTTCAGACAGCTTTGCTGAGGGTCGAGCTCAATGGTTCCTTTCCGTACGTTCTGGACTGCTGGATCTGTTACGAGCCTTTGATAATCCAAATGCTTTAGTACGTGAAGAAGGCAATCAAGACGAGTCATTTACATTTCGAGACGCTCAGGGCAAATTCCTATTCCATGTCAACGATCATTGGTCCCTTGCAATCAATTTTTTGGGTATTGAAGACCTGATCGAGTTTTCCGATTTCCCCGCCGGCATTTTCACGCCAGATCGCGATCTGCAAGATGTATCTTTTGCCTATAAAGACATCTACACCTGGGCAACCATTTCAACCCAAATCAACGACCAAATTTCCGCCGAAACAATCGTGTCTGCTGGTGAGCTTCAACGAGACAGAATAGGTCACCAAGAACGCAGGAATGGCTCCATTTTTGACGTAGAAGATCACCGTCAATTTGAGTTCTCCGGGCTCAAACAAAATTGGCAGGCGACTATATCAGACCAACACTATTTTCAGCTCGGGTATGGCTTTAAAAACTTCAAGGGTAGCTACGACTACTCCAACCAGAAACTGGAAACGTCGCCACTCGTGACCGCAGGCGGTCTGCCTCTATCTGAACAAAAACAGATTAATGTTGATCCTGATGGCACTCAAACATTCGGATTCGTTTCCTACCGGACATGGCTCACCCGCTCTCTGGCTGTGGAAATGGGCTTGCGCTGGGACGATCAATCCTACGTAAATACAGCAAACGATCCGTGGAGTCCTCGTCTCCATCTAAACTATCGAATCGACGAACACATCAATCTGCGACTTTCATGGGGCGTTTACCAACAAGCACAAGGCATCGATGAACTTCAAGTAGAAGACGGAGTTTCCCAATTCCATGCCAGCCAACGATCGCAACACATCGTTCTTGGATATGAGCATCTATTCGCCAATGGAAGCGTGTGGAGACTAGATGCTTATCAAAAAGAAGTGAGCGAGCCTGCAGCGAGATACGAGAACGGTCTGAATCGCGTAGCGCTCTTCCTCGAATCTGAACCCGATCGTTGGCTAATCGAACCGGACAGATCTTACGCCGATGGCATTGAAACCTTTATTAAGAGCCCCGCCACGAAGGGTGCCATCAATTGGTGGCTCGGCTATAGCTATTCCAAAACCGAAGATGAGAAGGACGGCCACAGGAGTCTACGAAGTTGGGATCAAACTCATAGCGGGAACATTGGTATAACGATTCCATTGGGTCAACGCTGGAATGTTAACTTC
The DNA here is from genome assembly GCA_029263455.1 of Holophagae bacterium. Lineage (GTDB taxonomy): Bacteria > Acidobacteriota > Holophagae > Acanthopleuribacterales > Acanthopleuribacteraceae > JAGQSC01. The sequence continues at coordinate 218,757 of JAJCXM010000038.1, read as the reverse complement.
GCAGGCGAGTACCACACAGGTTGGCCGACGACATCGCTTACCGCCCACTTAGAAGAGGATGAATCGAGTGTGCCACAACTGATCGTGGAAAGAGGCGAACGCAATGGCGAGCGCCTACCTGACTTTAAACGCTTAGATATGCGTGTGACCCACCTGACAGAGCTTCCCCGAGGCCGTTTAACCTTCTTTATGGAAATAACGAATCTGCTTAATGAGAAGAATCCCTGCTGCGTGGATTTTGAATTTGAAATTGATTCGCAGGGTGAGGTGCAAGTGATCAGGGATTATGATTATTGGATGCCTATCTTCCCTTCACTTGGCATGACCTATTCATACTGACCACGTCAAAGGTCCAGCATCGATCACCCGGGCGACACATTCCCAGGTTAGCGGTCGAGTCGACGTAATACCTGCCATTTGATGTGGATTGCAAAATATAGGTGTAGTACATATAGAAAAAGAAAAAAGGGGCTTAGGTATTTCTCCTAAACCCCTTGTAATAAATGGCTCCGGTGCATCCCGACGCGTCGGGACGGACAAGAAGCCCAACATCTGTCATTGCTCGTGACTTAAACGATCTTCTATCTGTCGACACGTCCAACCCTCTTTTTCTCGAGACTGACCTAACGACCGTTAAAAAAAGGGGCTTAGGTATTTCTCCTAAACCCCTTGTAATAAATGGCTCCGGTGCACGGACTCGAACCGCGGACAAGACGGTTAACAGCCGTCTGCTCTACCAACTGAGCTACACCGGAATAGATGCGCCTCATGTTGAGGCGACAAGCTGGCATTCTAGGAGAATGGCTAACAGCCTGTCAATGACATTCTTCGATTTATTGGGCATCAACTATCATCGTGTCAGCTCAATCCGTTAAGTGTACGCTTTTCATAGTCGATTCTCCTAAGACGATAAAGAACATGTCGCTTTAAAGGATGTCCATCAACGATAGAGGGATGCTCAAATTCATCTTTTGCGTCGTAAGTCATGCCTATTTTTTCCATGACTCTTCTGGATGGTCGGTTTGAGGGCACAGTGAAGGACAAAATCTCATCTAGTCCATGACGTTTGAAACCTATTTCTAGCGCTTTCAAGGCTGCTTCGGTAGCAAAGCCTTTGTTCCATTGACTTTCGTCGATGCGCCAGCCGATTTCGACACATGGCGTAAAGCTGGCGGTAAATCGAGGCACCATGAGACCCGCATAGCCGATGAACGCATGTGATTGGCGGTTCTCTAATGCCCACAAGCCAAAGCCATGCTGTTCAAAATGAGTTTGAATACGAATCAAAAACTGCTCGACTTGTGACCGATTCAAGGTGCTTGGGTAATATTGCATCAGGCTTGGATTGGCGCACATAGCCGCAAAGGGATCTAGGTCTGAGGTCTTCCACTGACGCAAAATAAGTCGCTCGGTAATCAAAAGGGTCCTCTATCTCGAAAGGAATGTATTTCAATACAGTTTCCAAGCAACCAAAGGTTGCGACATCAGATGCGCCCAGATATTCGGTCAGTTGCTTGCTGAAAGGTCAATAACGATAGGCAACGCCAACCTTGAAGGTCTGCACCGAAAAATCATCAACGGTGCCCGTCGCCTGCGATACGCGGTCCAACACCTGCCAGTCGGCAAAGTGACGATCCAAACTTAACGTGAAATCAAAGGCCCAATTGGCGGCAAAATTGATCCGCATCGCACCAACCAGCGAAAGAATCATGTCCTTACCCGTTTCCGTATGCATGACAAAAAACGAATCGTCCGTCGTGAAACCGGTAGCGTCATCAATCGCCATAACCGCCACTCCGAGCCCGCCGCCAAGCGTCCATTCCAATGTTTCACCCTTTTTGAATATCTTTGAAGCATTCATACTTAACGTCGTCATCGATCCTAGAGAGTCGACGACAGGATCGTCTGGGTGTTGCACAAGGCCAACAACTTTCCAAGGTCGCTCAAAATCAAATTCATCGACCTGATCCACCGTAAACCGGATTCGCCAGTCTTCCCCGACCACAAAAGCACTCGTTAATCCATAGCCAACAATATCGTTGGCAGGCACTCCGTCGCCTAACCCCACTTTCAGATGCAAACCAATATCAAAACGGTGTTCATCACCAGATTGCGGCGATCCAAAAATAGCCAGGGAACCCAACAGCACGAATAAATATCTCACATAGGCCTCCTTAGGAACGAGAATTCTGACTCCCATCATATCCTGGCTTGTGCAAATTCACTAATCGCACAAATTCGATCCTGGCGGACATTTTTTGTCCCTAGTCAAATCCAAGTAGCTCTCGGATTCCTCGGCGTTCTTGTGGTACACGGATGCGAACGCCCAAATAGCCATCAGACACACTGGCGTCAATGGTGATCCTATCTCGTTTACCCAAATTCAATCGCACAACTTTTCGTCCATTCAAGAGTCCAGCGCCGGACGTCACTAACATCGTGAGTAGTAAACATAGCGCATGTAATCATCTCGCTGTCTAATGGTTATCCAAGCTTTGAAAGCATGATCGGTTCTGCCAACAAAAATAGCCTCTGATCTCTTTTGACTTCGTTCGTCCTCGGCACAAGAGACTGAAAATATTGCACTTGCCACACATCCATTATTGCCTCTACGGCGATATATAAAAAGCAACGCTACTTTTAGCTGTCGATCCGCCACACGTATTGTCCTTTTTGACCGTCATGCCATGTATGGATCCTCTGGCCACGCCACGTCGTAACCGCGGATTAACCAACAACCGCCACGATGGTCGTTTTAAGACCAGTTACTACATAGAGCCATATTTCATTAATCTTCGTCGATTAACTGATTGATTAAAGGTGATTGCAACTTGACCCTTTGCCGCACGTAGACTAAGTTTTGTTTTTCAGGGAGTTGAAAGCAATGGTTAGTGCTTTGATATTTTTCGTCTTTTTTCAGACACCACCCGTTGCCGTTCGGACTATCAACGCTCAGGACGTCACTTTCCATCAACGGTATGAGGTGACGGCGCAAGTTGTCGCGCGCTGGGATAGTGAAATTAGCAGCGAAATATCGGCGGTCGTTGAAGCGGTGCAGGTTGAAGTAGGTGATTATGTCGAGCAAGGCTCACCTCTACTGCAATTAGACTGCAGAACCTACGACCTAAATCTTCAGGAAACACTGGGCTCGCTTCAAGAGGCCCAAGCCAGGTTAGAGTTGGCCAGCTTGCAGCTAGATCGTTCACAAACTTTAGTCGACGACGCCATTATTAGCGTCGACCTGCATTCGCAGCGTGTGGCCGAGAAGATGGCCATGGAAGCGGTCGTACTTACGCGACAAGCTCAATGGCAGACGGCCCAGCTCCAGGTTGAAAAATGTAGAGTGGCAGCCCCATTCTCTGGCTATATCACCGAAAGAAACGCGCATAAGGGCCAATGGACAACGGTTGGTCAGCCGCTTGTTCGATTAGTTCAAGCTGACAGGCCGAGTGTCTCCGTACGTTTGACCGAATCGCAGAGCCGATCCGTCGAACAAGGCGTTAATCTTCGTTTTCACTTTAATCAAGAGTCACATAGCTTGGCATTGATTCAAATTTCACCCATTTTTGATTCCAAGTCGCGAACCGCTGAGGCACGACTAAGATTTACCGACAAGCCACTTGCACCAGGAGTGACCGGCGTTGTCACGTGGGAGAGCGTCACGGATTCTCTACCTCCTTCGTTACTTGTGAAGAGAGGCTCGCGGTTAGGCGTGATGGTGGTTGATGGCGACAAGGCGCAATTCATCGCGATCGCCAATGCAGTGGAAGGTCGGGCAGCAGAAATAGACTTGCCTCCACAAACCCAAATAATTGATGAAGGACGATTAGGACTTCAGGACGGGGATACAATCCAAGTCCGATGAGATTTATGCAGCGTTTCCTTGAGAATCATGTACTGGCCAACATGACCTTTGTGTTGGTGTTGGTTGTGGGTGCTATCTACTACAGCATGATGCCCAGGGAGCAGGATCCCACCGTCAATTTCAATTGGATCCAAATTACAACACTTATGCCCGGTGCATCCGCTGAAGACGTGGAAAAAAGGGTAACAGATCCCATTGAGGATGTGCTGCGACGCGTGTCAGATATCCGTTTTGTGTCGGCAACTTCCCGTGAATCTGTATCTAGTATTCTCGTGCGATTTAATGATATTTCGTCACGCACATTCGATAAGCGGGTGACTGACTTAAGGCGCGAAATCCAAAACAAACAAGATGAACTGCCAACAGAAATAGAAGACCCCGAAATTCTGGAAATAACCTCCGCCAACGGGTTTCCCGCTGCCACGGTTATCATGACTGGCCCTGCAGATGACGAGAATCTGCGACGCATGGCTGAGCGAGCACGTAAAGACCTCGAACGAATCAAGGGCGTTGATAAAGCCACACCTACAGGGCTATTAGAGCCAGAACTGCAAGTCCTATTTGAGCCCGCCAAACTCAACGGATTGGGCATACGGCCGAGTGATTTGGCCAACACGGTTCAATCCTATTTCAAAGACACTCCGGCCGGAACTCAAAAGGTGGGTTCAGAAGAATGGCTTATCCGTCTCATTGGAACCGATTCGGACCCCAGCTACCTAGCTCGTTTGCCGATTCTCGGCGCACACGGACCCGTAGAGCTAGGTGAGGTGGCCGAAGTAAGGCGGGGCCGCGAGAAGCCGAGTCGCATGGTCAGTTTTAACGGTAAGCCAGCCATCATGTTTGCGATCACAAAAAAAGAGGGTACCAATACCATCGAACTGGTGGAACGAATCAAGGACTACGTCGCCGAAAGCAACCGTTACCAACCACAGACTGGCGTAACCGTCATCCTTGCCGACGATCAGACCGAAACGACTCGTAATGCCATTAGCGTCATGCAGAACAATGCAGTAGTCGGTTTGATCCTGGTTCTCCTTGTCTCTTGGGCGTTCTTAGGTTTTCGAATAGCCGGACTGGTGTGCATCGGCATTCCATTTATCCTTTGCGGGACCTTCTGGATCTTGGCCCTAATGGGACACACCCTCAACGTTATGGTGCTTCTGGGAGTTGTGATTTCACTGGGAATGTTAGTAGATGATGCCGTCGTTGTCGTTGAGAACATTTACCATCGCATCAATCGCGGCGAGTCAAGAATGGCTGCCGTTTCCTTAGCGCTCAAAGAAGTTGTCCCTCCTGTGACCACCTCAGTGCTTACCACTATGGCCGCTTTTCTTCCCTTACTGCTCATGCCTGGCATTGTCGGTAAGTTCATGGGCGTTGTGCCCGTCGTGGTGTCGGTGGCGTTATTGTTGAGCTTGGTTGAATCCTACTGGATGTTGCCTGCACACATACTAAGCCTGAAAAAAGTGAACTCAAATTCTAGACTTCAACGCTTAAGACGCCGTTTTAACCACGGAGTTCGAATTATCTACACGCGATTGCTCATCAAATCTATGCGCTACTGGTATATCACCCTCGGCGTGGTCTTTGTTTTATTTAGTGTCGCCGTTCTAGCGGTTGGTTCCGGCAAGATCCGCGTCGATTTCTTCGCAAGCGACCCACTTCGCATTTTCTACGTCAGCTTGGAGATGCCAAAAGGCACCAATCTGCAAGATACGTTGAAGAAAGCCAATGAACTCGAAACCATTGTTCGCAGCCATTTGCAAGAGCACGAACGGCGGGCAGTGGTCAGCTACTCGGGTCAGTTGTTTACAGAAATTGAACCCTTGTTTGGCGACCAATATGGACAAGTTCTAGTCAGCTTAAATCCCAAAAAGAATGGCATGCGTGGTGTTCACGAAATAATTGAAGAGATGCGCGCAGACTTAATGGCTGTGTCCGGTGCCTCCAATGTTGCTTTTCTGAGAATTGAGGGTGGCCCGCCAACGACCAAACCCATCAATGTCAAAGTTCGCGGTGATGATTTTGACGAGATCGAGGCGGCGGTCGCTGAAATCAAAACCATTCTTGCAGATATCAACGGCGTCCTTGATATCACCGACGACGCGATTCCGGGCCGTTCCGAATTGGCCATGACCTATAATCTCAAAGCGTTAAAAGATACAGAGATGGACCCAGGATCACTAGCACGTGATTTGAGGTTAATGGTTGATGGCGAAGTCGTAGCAGCCATGCAAGATCGCGGCGAAGAATTAGAAGTGCGCGTGCGTGCCAAACCTAAAGTCGTGACCGACCCCAACGAGATATTGCGAACGCTGATCCCCAATGGCGCTGGTTTCGAAATTCCCCTTAGCGAGCTTGTAGAGGTCAACCACAGGCAAGGGCGAGGTGAAATTCGTCACTACAACTACAGGCGCAGCATCAGTGTGGAAGCGGACTTAGACGAGCACGTCATCGACACCGTAAGCGCGAACGCCATGTTACTTAAGGCATGGGAATCACGCTCACTACGACATCCAAATATTGATCTGGATTTTTCTGGCGAACTCGATGATATTCAAGAGAGTCTTGACGCCATGCGTGTTCTATTCATTTTCGGCGTCTTATTGATCTATTTGATTATTGGCACCCAATTCAAAAGCTACTTCCAGCCACTACTCATCCTGAGTACAATCCCGATGGCATTCACAGGTGTTGTATTTGGCTTATGGCTAACCGGCAATCCACTGAGTTTGTTCACGCTGTATGGCGTGGTGGCATTAACGGGAATAGCCGTCAACGCATCTATTGTCTTGATTTCCGCGGCTAATTCTCGATTACAGGAAGGCATGAACGTGACTAACGCCGTGATTTATGCCTCAAAACGGCGAGTTGTTCCCATTATGATCACCACCTTAACGACGATGGCGGGCCTGTTCTCGTTGGCGACTGGTTTAGGCGGGAAATCATTGATCTGGGGACCCGTCGCCATAGCGATCGTATTTGGCTTGGCCTTTTCGAGTCTGCTGACGCTATTTGCGGTACCTGTGCTTTATCGTCTTTTCGGCCGCAGGTCCTGAGGCCAAAATTAGCCCTGAACGCCATTTCTTCTACGCCAGCGCACATGTCAATCGAAAACGATGCTAGCGAGCAATCGCACATGCTATTAATCAAATCCAAGTAGCTCTCGGATTCCTCGACGTTCTTGTGGTACACGGATGCGAACGCCCAAATAGCCATCAGACACACTGGCGTCAATGGTGATCCTATCTCGTTTACCCAAATTCAATCGCACAACTTTTCGTCCAATCAAAAATCCTATCGCAGCGCCGGCCACCACATCAGAAGCGTAATGAGCGTCATCCTGGATACGCGACAAACCTACTAGCGACGCCAGACCGTAACTAGCACCCCTTGCCCAAGGATTTGTGTAGTGTTCTGATATGACGCTTGCAATCGCGAAGGCTTGAGTTGTATGACCCGAGGGGAACGAGTGATTGCCGCTAAATGGTTGAAAATCACCTTCGCCCGTTTGGTCACGAGGCCGAACGCGCCCCCCAGCCTCCTTGATCAAGGGGGTAACAACACCCGCCGCGATAATGCTGGCGATCAATCCATCTTTGGCAACCATGACTGCCTTTTCATCCTTAAATAATTTCCCCGACAAGTAGAATGCGGCTAAGGTTGCAAACGAATACTCTTCACCGAACCGCCCTATCTCTTTTGACGTGAAATTCAATGCGGGATTGTTATTACTCTGCGAAAAATCCATGATTTGATCATCGAATTGATTCACCAGCGCGATTCCGGCAACCAAAGAGCCCATCTCAAGAAGATCGCCCTGGTTCCAACGTAATGGAGTTTTCAACACATCCACCGTATCCTGCCACAACATCGACCCAAAATTTGGTTCGTTTGAGTCCTGCCCAGAAAACTCAATACCTTCTGGGGTCATAGGCATGTTCTCAGCAATTTTGAACGAAACAAATTGCCAGGCATCTCGTGCGCGAATAGGTTCAATGGCGTTTGAATCCTCAAATTGAACCGTCTGAAAAAGCAATAAGCAAAGTACGTGCACGGGGCACCTCCTTAAGATGCCCTTAGACTAACTTCGCTAAATGAACTCTACATGAAGATGACCAAGCAAAAAAACTAACATAACCACATTAACAACAGCTAGATACATAAACACACACCTTGCCCTTGAATTCCAAATGGAAATCAAAAAGGGCTCAATCTGTTTCAGACGTTAAAGGCAGTTAACTCGATGGCCGCGGAGAACTTGAACTTCGAACAATGGGTTTCCAAATTAAATAGACAAATTTCTGGTTACCAGACTGTAAATCCGGTGTCGGAACGTTAAGGGTAGCAAGTGTTTTTTGGGTCGTAAACAACGCCAAACCATGTTCGGCACTGGCCAAGATAAGATCTTTGAATTCAGATTCTTGGAGCCACAATTGAGGATGATAGTTGAGCCCATAATCAAGTTCCCCGCGATCACCGATCATGTACAGGCATTTGCGTTTGAGTGTCCAATTGACGGAATGGATCATGGAACTATCGGAAACGATCGTCATTTGGTCATTCAAGTGAACGTGGGACTGTTCGATCAATTCGACCGGTGCCTTACGTTCCATCAGTTTAGTTGGCAAAATCCAGGGCAGCGAAACCATGAACGTAGCCATGGCCAGAGCAATGCCAAGAGAGGACCTGTTTGTATTTCTTGACCAGACCACGAGAGCGCCAACTGCAACAATAACCCAGCTAAATAGCTGTGCCGTTCCTGATTCATTGGGCTGATAAAAACTGAACGAGCTGACAATCATTGTCGTTAAACCCAGCCCAATAATTGACATTCCAATCCATAAATGCACGTGCCTGGGGAATGCGAGCGTCTTCATGGACCTGGTCTTGGCAATGACACATAGGAGCATGGCAAATGCGGGGAAAACGGGCAAGACGTAGGTCAATAATTTGCCGGACGAAATACTGAAGAACGCCACTGGAAACAGAATCCAGCATAAGAGTAACCGAACAAATCGCGTTTCCATTGGCGCGCTCATTTTTAGACGGATCTTTCCGATTAAATAGAATACCCAGGGAAATGTTCCAACGCCAAGTGCGGGCAAGTAATACCACCAAGGCTCAGGATGTTGAGATTTTGGAGCCGAAAAGAAACGTTGAATATGTTCTACCCAAATGAAATAGCGCCAAAAATCTGCTTCCTGAGCATGAACCATTAACGCCCACGGCAAAGGAACAATCAGCGCCCCAAAAATCGCCCAATGAACGCGAGACAGCGTGGATTTCACCATGCCTTGCCATACAAAAAACGGTCCTAGAATCAAGGCAGGTAACAAAAACCCGAGAAATCCTTTTACCAAGAAGGCTAAACCCGCGGCAGCACCTGCGGCAAAAACCCACGCCGACTGGCGCCCGCTTGTTATATTGCTGCCTACAAAATACAAAACCACACTCAAACAAACGCACAGGCTAAAAAGACTATCCAACAGGGCGAGTCGACCCAAACAAGCCACCAATAAGCAGCTCATAAAGACGATCGCTGCTTGATAGCGATAGGCCCCAAAACCCACGAATTGCATAAATCTAGCCATAACCAGAGCAGTCAAAAGCACGGCCAACGCCGCAGGTAAGCGAACGGCAAGCTCAGTTTCGCCAAACACCGCCATCGAACAAGCGACGGCCCAATAACCCAATACCGGTTTTTCGAAATAGGGCAATCCGTTCAGAGTCGGAACCGACCAGTTTTTTGCCTCTAACATTTCACGCGGTATTTCCGCATAGCGTGTCTCATCTGGCATGAATAGAGGAAGGTATCCAATTCCAACCCCATAAATGGCCATAAACAAGAGCCAGAAGGTGCCTTTCTGCCACTTCATACTGGGATCTATTTCACAGGGCATTCGGCCTGCCATGACAGCCAACCATCTCGGCCCTTTAAGGCACGTCGTTGCAACGTTGAAAGCGGCGCTTCAGTGTCCATATCGCGCACTATTTTGCCTAAGTGACATATCTCAAACCCGCTAGCGATGCTGTCCTTAAGGAAGGATTTGAATGGCTCAGCCAGAGACATGCCTTCGACTTCAGCATGTGCCGTATAGACATTCATTGAATCCGAAAGAAGCAGACTCTTGATGTGAGCAAAGAATCCGCTTGCACCCATGTTACCTATTCCAGCCATTTCATCGTAGGTGGGTAGCGTGGTTGGAATCTGAATTTGGCCTATTTCATCGCGGCTCAGTTGCGGTCGAAAGGCGCTGTAGCCCCGGCAGTCAGAATTGAATTGAAAGGGAAACTGCAGTTTCTGTCTGCAGACCTCTTCACTCGTCATCCAGGCTGGCGTAGCCGATGAGCTGATGCGATCGCCCACGATCTCTTTCAAAGCGCCATAAGCTCTGATCAAATCGCCATTAACTTCCCTTTTTGAATCTAGGTCTGTCCGTCTCTGCCAGCCATGGTGATCCCACGCATGGATCCCGACTTCGTGACCCGCATCTGCTACCTCACGAATTTCATCGGCTGCTTTTTCCCCGATCATGGGGCCGGGCCAAAAGGTACCGTTCAGTAAAGTTCGCCAGCCATAAAGCCGATTGGCATTGGTGCGCATCATCTTCATGGCAAATTTCGGCCTAATAAGCCGCCACACGTGACGGCCCATATTGTCAGGTCCTACCGAGAAATAGAACGTAGCTTTGACGTCAAGTTCAGCCAATATCTTTACAAGCTGCGGTACGCCAATAAGCGTGCCTCTTAGTGTGTCGACGTCAATGCGCAGCGCTAGTTTCAAGGAACTGCCTCTCTTCAATCGCTGAATAGATAAAGTAGTCCAGTGTATTTTCGATCGCGTCTCGAAGAGCAACACGTGGCGCCCATTTCAAGTATTTCTTTGCTTCGCTGATCGATGGTTTTCTGTGAATGAGGTCTTGGTATCCAGAACCATAAAAAGTCCTTTCATCTACCACTCGCACGCCACTTGCAACCGGGAAGTCTGCCGCCAATGGGTGCCTGGCGAACAGATCAATCAGTAATTCTGCTAATTCACGAATGCTGGCTACATTATTAGGCGCACCTAAGTTGAAGATTTTTCCCGATGCCGCCTGATTCTTGTTTTCGATGATCCGAAATAGGCCTTCTACGCCATCGCCAACGTCGGTGAAACATCGACATTGGTTTCCCCCGCCAACGAGTTGGATGGGTGATCCCTCAACCAAATTCAAGATGAACTGAGTCACGACTCGCGAACTACCAACTCGTGCGGATTCTAGAGAATCCAGGCGTGGTCCCACCCAGTTAAAGGGTCTGAACAAGGTAAAATCCAATCCCGTCTGTTGCCCATAGGCCCAAATGACACGATCCAGCAATTGTTTACTACATGAGTAAATCCAACGCTGTTTTTCGATGGGACCCAACACAAAGTTAGACTGCTGTTCATCAAATCGTTCATCTTGGCACATGCCATAGACTTCTGACGTCGACGGAAAAATCAATCGTTTCTTATACTCGACGCAGTAGCGAACGATGCGTAAATTCTCTTCAAAATCTAATTCAAAAACACGTAGCGGATTACGCGTGTATTCAATGGGTGTGGCAATGGCCACTAACGGGATCACCACGTCACATTTACGCACGTGATATTCGATCCACTCACGATGAATGGAAATGTCTCCTTCAAAGAAATGGAAATTCGGGTGGCCCTTGAAGCGCTCTAAGCTGCAGGAATCGAGGTCTAGGCCATAGACTTCATAGTTCTCTTCGCGCAATAAGCGCTCCGTCAGATGATTGCCAATAAACCCATTAACACCAAGAATCAAAACGCGCGTCTTCTTCTTGTCAGACTTGGGTTCAACGCCGAGTTGTCGATTCTCAATTGCGCCTAGCCGAGAACACAACTCTGAACCAGATAGCTTAATATCTCCTGACAGCTGGGCCTGCTCAATCACAAGCGCTTGATCGCCACAAGCTACGGTCCAAGGCGAAGTGCTGATGACGGTCCCCGGTGTTGCACGTGTGCTTTGGGCGACAACCAGAGCCTTCCAAACGAATATCTTCTCGCGATTGAAATAGGTGAAGGCGCCCGGATAAGGATCTGTGACAGCTCTGACTAGGTTTCTAATATCACTGGCTGGCATGTCCCAATTTATTTTCCCGTCTTTTGGGCTCCGACCACCGAAATAACTGGCTTGGCTTTCATCCTGAGTATTTAGCTGAAATTGATTGCAGTATATGGAGGGCAGAGTTCGTTTCAGTAATTGCTGTGCGCTCAGTTCTAGCTTCACAAACAAACTCCGAGCATCATCATCTTCGTCAATGTCGACGACGCATTGATCGACAATAGCACCCTGGTCAGCGCGCTCGGTCATGGCATGAAGGGTCACGCCGGTCTGAGATTCTCCACGGGCAAGCACCCAATTCACTGGACAGCGACCTCGATATTGTGGCAGCAACGAGCCGTGTAAGTTAAACCCACCCATCGGCACCAAATCCAATATCTCTTTTTTGATCAAGTGTCGATAATAAAAAGAGAAAATGACGTCGGCTTTGAGATTAGCTATTTCTTGGATCCAGACCGCGTCATTCACATCAGCAGGCGCATAGGCTGGTATGTTCAACTCACTAGCCTTTTCCGCCACCGACTCGAACCAACGATTTTCATTAGGGTCATCAGCGTGGGTAAATACTGCAGCTACATCGAAGCCAGCTTTCTGGACCAATTCCAAGCCAATGCATCCCATGTTGTGATACGCAAAAACGATGGCCTTCATTAGACGACCTCCCCAATTTTCTTGATTTTCTTATGGACATTTAGTCCGACGACTTGCTTAACCCAAAAGGCTGGTCGATCTCGAACTTGCACAAATACCCTGCCAATGTATTCCCCAATGAGCCCCAGACTAAGAAGCTGAATGCCCATAAAGGCCAATACAACCGCCATCAACGTAAATACACCGCCAACAGCCCATGTCGGACCATAGACAAGCCTTAGGACAAGAATGAGTAACGACAAACCAAGTCCGATCCCGGCCAAGACAATACCGATAAACGTCAACATACGAATTGGGAAGGTTGTCATGCTGGTGATGAGATCAAATTGCAATGTGATCAGTCGGAACAGGTTGTATTTGCTTTCGCCGTCACGTCGACTGTCGTGTTTCACCTCAACCTCAGCTGGCGAACTGGCAAATGAGTTTGCCAACACAGGGATAAAGGTCGTTTTTTCACGACAAGCTAATATGGCGTCAATAATATCTCGCCTATAAGCGCGCAGCATGCAGCCATAATCTCGCATGCCAATACCGGTTGAACGTCGAATCACCCAATTGACAGCCGACGATGCTAAACGTCTGAAAAAACTGTCCTTGCGGTTTCGTCGAACACTGCCGACCACATCATGGCCCTTATTGATCATCTCCACCAGTCGAGGTATCTCCTCTGGAGGATTCTGAAGATCGGCGTCTAAGGTAACAACAATTTCGCCACGACAATGCTCGAATCCCGCCATTATCGCTGCGTGCTGCCCATAGTTGCGATTGAGCAGAACACCAACCACTTCATCGTAATGTTCTGCGGCGTTACCTATCATCTGTGCAGAACGATCACCACTGCCGTCATCAACCAGAAGCAATTCAAATGTCACGCCGCAGTTCCAAAGCACATTCATACAGCGGTCAATTAGCGATCCAAGATTGGACTCCTCGTTATAAACCGGTATCACCACCGATAGTTCAATTCTGTTCATGGTTTGACCGCCTCTTCCAGAACGTCGCAAATGTGGTCTACGTCGGCCATCTCCATATCTGGATAAAGGGGTAAACTCATAATGCGCGATCCATTCCATTCGCTATTTTTTAGATGCTTGTGTGGCCCATACTTATTTAAATAGTAAGGGTGTTGATGAGCGGGCAAAAAGTGTATGCCTGATCCTATTCCGCGTGCCGACAGGAAACTCATCACCTCTTCTCGTGTGTGCTTTTCTGCGGTGACGCGGACGATAAATAAATGCCACGCATGCGTTGTTGTGTCGGGAACCGAAAGAGGATCGACGCCTTTGATACCCGCAATCCTTAGCTGGTAGTGTTGCGCCAGCGCGCACCGTTTTTGATTGATCTCAAAAATACGATCCAGCTGCACCAGCCCTAGCGCAGCACACATATCGGTCATGTTGTATTTGAAGCCAGGCTCGACCACCATCGCTTGAGGTCGTCTTCCTTGGGTAACACGGTCAAATGCATCAACGGCCAAACCGTGGAACTTTACGCGCCGTATGCGTTCCACAAGTTCTTGGTCGTTGGAACAAACCATGCCACCTTCGCCAGTGGTCAGATTCTTAATGGCATGAAACGAAAATACCGAGTTGTATTTGCTGCCGACCTGCTTTTCGTTGAATTTGGTGCCCACCGCATGCGCGGTATCTTCAATAAGCGTGATTTGCCGCTCGCCAATTAGGGAATTGATCGAATCGACATCACAAGCTGCGCCCGCAAAATGAACGGGCACAATGGCTTTCGTTCGCCGGGTGATCAGTTTTTCAATATGCTCAGCCGAAGTCATGAGGTTATGGCGATCGACATCCACAAATACCGGCTTGGCTCCCATCAACTCAATAAGGTTAATCGTCGAAACCCAAGTCAACGACGGCGTAATCACTTCATCACCTGGCCCGATGTTCAAACCATGAAAAACGACGTGCATCGCAGCCGTACCTGACGTGACAGCGACGGCGAAGTCGCTACCGACAAATGCGCGAAAGCGTTCTTCAAATTCGAGCGCCTTGGCACCCGTCGTTAGCCAACCACTTTGCATGACTTCCAGAACGGCTCTAGTTTCAAGTTGCGTGATACTGGGTCTACATAATGGCAATTGTCTCTGCATGATTTGATTGGCCATCACCTGCCCTCCCACATCTCAACTCCAAATTATGGACAGTCCAAGATGAAGCCAGAATGAAGACACGAAGCTTTTTTGCTTTCCTCAAGGCTGCTTGACTTGGCCAAGAACGAGTGAATCAGTATGGACAGGTCCCCACTGTGTCTTCTAAATGTGTCGACCAAACAGCATCCACAAGGGATTTGGCGCAATTTGTGACCTGTTCTTCATACTCGCTTCATGTCACGAGAGCAATATTCATAGGACACAGTATTGTGATCCCACGACAGGACTGACGGGCATTGAAGATACTTATTGTTGAAGACTCAAACAGGCTAAGGCACATTCTGCACGAAGGACTTCGACGCGAAGGCTTTGCCGTCGACTGCGCCGAAAACGGCGTACAGGCTTTAGATCATTTGAAGTCATACCATTACGATGTGATGTTGCTGGATTTGATGATGCCTGAAATGGACGGTTACAGCTTGTTAAAAACCATTCGAACACAGGGTGACGAAACTTTTGTGCTGGTGCTCTCAGCCCGTTTCCAGGTTGAACACCGCTTACAGGCTCTTGAGTACGGCGCCGATGACTATATGAGCAAACCCTTCTCGTTCGCGGAGCTATTAGCTCGAATTGACGCTCTGATCCGACGAAAGTACGGACAGAAGTCTCCCACCATCGCCATTGGTCCCATGAAAATTAATACCGCGCTAAAAACGGTGGCAGTTGATGAGCAAGACATAAAGCTGACCAAATCTGAGTATGGCATTTTAGAGTTGTTAGCACTTAGCCGTGGTCAAATACGATCTCGTGAAGCGATTGTTGAAGGCATTTATAGTAGCGAAGAGGACATAGCAAGTAACGTCATTGACGTGCATATATGTTCACTACGTCGAAAATTGGCTGCATTTGACCAAAGCAAATTAATCCGCACAAAAAAGGGGCTTGGATACTTTATTGAAGGTCAGCCCATTCAATCCGTTTCAAATAGCTGATTTCCAGAAAAACGGCCAGCGTCCTCGAATGACCTCAAAGATTTGTTCTAGGTCATGGGTCTCAGCACCAGCAAACGGTCATGGTTGTGGGTCATCGGCCTATCTATGACGAAGATCTTAGGGGAATAAGAATGAAACTAGCCAAGAATCCACGCCATCGTTTTGTGTCGGATATGGTTCAAAAAAAAGGGCAATTGATCATGCCGTCTTCATAGAAGCGTGAAAACAATAGCCACATGTTAGACAGCAGTAATCGCACACCCACCTATGAGTTCACAGACGAGCGGTCTCATACAACCATTCGTAATAGTAGCTCGCAAGCTGAGAATGACAAATGCTCGCAACCATCACGCTATGGTGGTGGACACAAATGGAAAATTCTCTTTCTCGTGGCTTTTGCTGCCGTCTACCTCGCTGGAATCTCGAGCCGGCCCTTGTTCCACCCTGACGAAACCCGCTACTCGCAAATACCTAAAGAAATGTTGCTTGATGACCATTGGTCCGTTCCACAGCTTAACGGG
The DNA here is from genome assembly GCA_029263455.1 of Holophagae bacterium. Classification (GTDB taxonomy): domain Bacteria; phylum Acidobacteriota; class Holophagae; order Acanthopleuribacterales; family Acanthopleuribacteraceae; genus JAGQSC01. Next base: position 202,510 of record JAJCXM010000038.1, on the reverse strand, counting down.
CTCGACTATTTTGAAAAACCCATTCTGGGCTATTGGATTCACGCCGCGACCATGAACCTTTTCGGTTTTGGCGCGCAAGGATCGCGGTTACCCTCGGCAGCTTCCGCACTTCTGACTGGCCTGTGTTTGGTATTACTACTGCATAAAACGTCTAGGAAAGATCAATCGTGGAAAGCGGCCACCATTTACATCACCTTGCTCTTGGTCAGTATCACCGGCAGGATGGTGCTATTGGACAGCCTATTCACTTTGTTCGTTACCGCTTCGATTGTTCTATTCTTGAAATCACGAGAATTGGAAAAACGACAATGGTTGATCCTTGTATCCGCAGGCGTTTGTGCCGGATTGGCATTCATGACAAAGGGCTTGCTAGGATTCCTTTTGCCGGCGATTGTGCTTGGGCCCTTTGCGCTTTGGACCAAAACTTTGACCACTACGCTGAGGAAACTGCCTTGGATTATTCTTGGGGCCTCATTGACGCCCCTCGGTTGGTGTTTGTCGGTTTACAAGAGTCGACCCGACTATTTCGAATACTTTTTTTGGACCGAACATGTTCAACGGTTCATTTCGGCTCCACCCTCTCAACATCCTGAACCTATTTGGTACTTCATTCCCGTGATCGTTCTTGCGACGCTGCCCTGGGTTTCATTCTTACCGCACTCAGTGACGCTGGTGTGCAAAAAACAAAATACAGATGAGTTAGACAAGCTCTCCATTTGCTGGGTAATCATGCCCCTCGTATTCTTCTCCTGTTCGTCGGGCAAATTGGCAACCTATTTATTACCCGCCATGCCGGCCGTTGCGCTCATGATTGCCAGAGCGGTGGATGCCTACGAGAGCGGAAAGATCTCCCCTCGCATTTCCATCCATCTTTGGAATCTTCTGCTCATCGCGTTGGGCGGCTTGGTCATCTATGCCCCCGATGTCGTTCATTTGGCCAACGAGCCGTTTAAGTCCGCGATACTTGCTGCCATTCTTTGGACGGCCGCGGGCATAAGCATTTCGCCATTGGTCTTTAAGAATCGTGGCTTTCTTTTTTTGGCCATGGCAAGCCACGCCGTTTTGATTACGGCTTCCTTGACATGGTTGTTACCGAAGGAATTGCTGAATAAGAAGGCGCCAGTAGCCTTTTTTGAGTCAGCAAAACCTATGATCCCACCGGGAATGGCGGTCTTGGCTGAAGGTCCCATTTCCACCTCGGTGGCGTGGGCGCTCGACCGCAACGACCTGTTTATCTTGGGGGATCAGGGTGAACTGGCTTTCGGACTAAAGAAGCAACCTCAGCGAGCGATCGCTAACTTCGATGAAGCCACACTCGCTCGCTTTAGCACCACCGGCGTTGCGGTGTTCGTCTGCAAATCAAGTCAATCGGTCCTAGCCACGTCTGAGCCTGACACGATTCACAGCAACGATGCCTATGTTTTTCAACTTTGGCTACCGGTTCCCTTCCATTCACCGATGGCTAGCAATCGCACAGCTAAAAAAAGTACCTCTAACTAGGAGTCCCACATGAAAACGTCACTCGTCTCTCAACTCATCGTCCTCAATCTGTGTCTCTTCTCATTTTCGGTTACTTGCAAAGCTGATGACAACATCGAAAAGCCCTTGTTGGATCAAGTGAAGATCAGTCTTTGTGAAGCCGTTGAACTGGCGCTAGCAAAATATCCAGGTACGGTCGTCGAAGTTGAGCTGGACAACGAACATGGATCACTTACCTATGAGATAGAGATTCTGATTGACGGTCGTGAACGTGAAGTCAGTGTCGATTGCCAAACGGGCGCAATCCTCGAGCACGAAGAAGAATAAACGCCGTCGCTCGAGCCGAATCAGCAGTGTTGGCAACCGCCGCCTTCCAGGACGGAACGGACATAGCCATTGTCCTCAGCCCTAATAGACTGAACAAGATGGCCGCGGGCACCGCCCTCGAAAATTAAACACCCAAACCTGTGCCCTGAAAAGGCATCAAAATTTCTCGCGTCAATCAAAATCGACTCGATCGCCATAGGGCGTTATCGTTTCAGAAGAAACAGGAATTCATCGTCAAAACCCGTTTCGCGGTGGGGTTCTTCTAGGTTCTTGACTGTCGCACCCCTTCAGGGCTCGTAATTCTTGTGGATCCACACCCAGGGCGCTGCCCTGGGTTGTCATGTTTGGCCCATTCAGGGCCATAAAACGCGGCGAAGGACGTACCGCCATGGACGATTTGCCAGCCATGTTGAATAGCCGGGCATCGAACGCAGTGAGGTGCTCGGGTTCGTAGCCTCGAAACCACGCGCAACTCCCCTGCCCCAGCGCCTGCGAAGCTCCGTCGCACTGAGTTCTCTTCACTTCAGAATGGGATACAGCGAACGAATAAAGCCGGGGAACTGATTCGAACTCGAATCTAATGTCTTCAAAACTAACTTGATTCAGGTGATCGGAATCGTTAAGTTGCTTATGAGACAGGAGATGTGAGTGCCTTATCCGTTCGACGAAAGCTGGGAGCAGCTCGATGAATTAGTAGGTCAGTGTCAGCTGGCTGATGACGATCAGCGCAAAGTGATCTTGGCCGCAGTCAGGCTTAAAAACCCACAATTGGCCATCAAACTCGAGAAGACACTAAAAGTGCTCGATGAAACCACATGTTTCTTGGAGGATCCGCAAATCATGTGGCAGGAAGATGGCGACGAGTTACCTGCAGGCATCGAAATTGGTGCCTTTCGAGTCCTGGGACGACTGGGTGCAGGCGGCATGGGTGTGGTCTATCGGGCCGAACGGGCTGATGGCGCTTACCACCAAGATGTCGCCATTAAGGTTCTGTCTTCAAAATGGTTGAGTGGTGCAGCCAAATCGCGTTTCCACCTTGAACGCCATCTACTCGCCAAACTTGACCATCCTGGTATTTCGCGCCTGATAGATGGTGGTGATTTGGATACAGGCGAACCCTATTTAGTGATGGAATATGTCGACGGTCAAGCGATTGACGTCTATTGCGATCAGCGAAAACTGGGAATCCCTGAGCGCATTGAATTAATTATTCAGGTCAGCGAAGCTTTGGACCATGCGCATCGACATCGCGTTATCCACCGCGACATTAAGCCCGCAAACCTGTTAGTCGATCGCGACGGTCGAGCCCGGTTAATAGATTTTGGCATTGCCCGCTTCGAAGATGCACCAGCGGAATACGCCAATCTCACTAAAGGTGCCATCATGTTGACACCCGCATACGCATGCCCGGAGCAGGCTCGTGGTCTTTCGGTAAGCACCGCCAGCGATACATACAGTCTGGGTGCCGTCTTGTACCAACTCGTAATCGGATCGCCATCGCTTATTGTCACTACCGAAGATATGGTCGGCGTCCTAAATGCCATTTGTGACCAATCTCTAAAGCGATTTCGAACGGTCTTGCGCAGCCTGGACCCCCCGGAGTTGGATCATAGATCGGAACTGCGATCGGTCAATCGGCGCCAGATGCTCCAGTCGTGTACGGGCGATTTGGAAGCGATTGTTCTGAAAGCCATGTCCAAAGAGCCCGAGCGGCGTTATGCGAGCATGGCCGCCTTTCGCGATGATTTGTCTAACCACCTTATGGGGAAGCCGGTCACGGCGCGATCGGATTCCGCCTGGTACCGATTCTCAAAGCTCGTCAAACGCTATCCCTGGACCACGGCACTGTCAGCACTGGCATTTACCGCACTGCTCGTGTTGACGATAGGGCTTGCCGTCCAATTAAACCGCGTAAAACGCGAACGTCTACGCTCAGAAAGGACCGCTCAGTTCATGGTCGACATGTTCAGGAACGCAAGTCCGGAAATAGGAGGTGCGGCCAATATCCGAGCAGTAGATGTATTGCGTCAGGCAGCCAGTCGTCTTCGCTATGAGCTTCAAGATGAACCCTTGGTACGCGCGCAGCTTCTGGACACGATAAGCACGGTCTCTAGGCACCTGCGCAATCTGGAATTGGGAGCTGACACCGCCCGAGCGGCATTGGACATAAAAAGAGCCTATCTGCCTGATGACGATCCTGAGTTGGTTGTGACGCTGACCAATCTGGGTTTTTATCTGACACTTAAGGACGGTATGCGTGAAGGATCGGTCTTCCTTGATCAAGCCGAAGACATCCTCAATCGCAGTGGAATCCAAGACCACCAAATAATAGACCTATTGATCATACGCGCTTTCGCGCTCCAAACCGTTGGACGCCTTAAGGAAGCAGAATCAATCTATCTCAGTGTTCTAGATCGTGTAAGCCTGGATGATCCACGCAGCATCGGATTGAAAGAGACGGCACTGATGAACCTGGGTTGGTTGCTCTTGGATGAAGGCAATATACCCGGTGCGGAGCCCTTTTTCCAACGGGCCCTTGCTTCGCGCGTCCAGTCACTGGGTGAAAAACATCCACTTACACTGCTGTGCAAGCAGGGCATTGTCCATTGGCTGGTGGAAGCAGAACGTTACCAAGATGCGCAAACGTTGGGTGCCGCGCTGTTAGCCGATTTTGATGCAGCATATGGAACGGAGGACAAAGCAAGTATGGCTGTTCTCGCGAGCCTGGCCGATGTAGCCCGAAACATAGGCGACATGGATTTGGCATTCGATTACTTGTCTCATTCCAAGGAACTGGTAAGAAAAACCTACTCCGAATCCAGTTTTCCTTACGCCAACATCTTGATTACGGAAAGCCATTTCTCAGAATCTATGGGTCAGTACACTCGATCGCTTGAATTAGCGCGTGAGGCACACTCCGTGGCTTTGGCATTGGAAGACAATCAGCTAATTTTGGCCAGCGCATTGACTGTTCAGGCACAGGCACAACAACTGTTGGGCCAATTTGAAGGGGCGGAAAACGACTATCTAGCCGCATTGGACATCTATGCTGAACAGTCATTTCCCGACCGACCAGTTGTCATCCAAACAAAATCAAAATTGGCATGGTTGTGGCTTACCACAGGACGAGTCATCGATTCAATTGGCATGTACCAAGAGATACTAGCCATACTCGAAGATCGCTCAGGCATTGATTTTTCGAGCTATCACCAGATTCGACAAGGTTATGGTTGGGCCTTGCACGCCGACGGCCGTACTGACGAAGCACGCATCGTGTTTCGCGATGTTTTGAACAATTTAAAGCGCCTAATGGGAGAGAAACATGCCAGCGTAGCGCGAGCCAAACACTCTCTGGGTTGGCTGCTTTTTGAAGCAGATGAGTTGGCAGAAGCGATTGAGCTGACCCGTTCAGCGATATTGACTTGGACCGAGTTGCGTGGACCGCGGCACCCCGACCTCGCGTGGAGTCAGAACAATCTGGCGTTGATGCTGCACAGTAATGGCACAAGCCAGGAGGCGTTAGAACTCATCAAAACCTCTCTGGAAACGCGCATTGAGACTCTTGGTAAATCACACACACTAACCATTCAAAGCCATGCGAATCTATTTGAAATCCAGAAACAAATGGGGCCCATGCCCGAGGCCTACACGACCGGAATCGAATTGGCTGATATCTACGAAGAGATGGGCGACAAGCGTATGCTGGCAGTGATTTTACCCCAATTGGTTGAAATGGCTTCCTCATTGGGACGACTCGACGAAGCCTCCCGATGGAAGCACAAAGCGAATGATTTGTAGCTTTTGCAGTGGCTCGTGTATGCTCGTGTACGGGTAACCTAAATGCACGATGTTGACGCTGAAATTACAAAAATCCTTCACCAAATTCACAACGGTGAACAGGATGCACGTGAGGTCCTGTGGTCCTTGGTCTATGCGAGACTGCGCCAAATCGCCCACTACAAAATCAATCAGAACGATCGTCCAGACTTACTAAGCACCACGGGTCTAGTGCATGAGGCCTACCTGAAAATGGCCGATATGCAGGGGAACAAAATGGAGAATCGCAGTCACTTCTTTGCCATTTCGTCCCGGGCAATGCGCCAAGTCCTGGTGGACAAGGCCCGCCATCGGCACGCCAAGAAGCGGGCGGCGAAGCAGGGGGCCGTGGATCGGGACGTGGCGGCAGCGGAGCCCAATCAAAGGGTACTCGACATCAATGACGCCCTAGACGAGTTGGCGAAGAAAAATCCACGGATGGCAAGCATTGTGGAGTGTCGTTTTTTTGGTGGCTTTACCAACGAACAGGTAGCCCATGTGCTGGACGTTTCAACGAAGACCGTCGAACGGGAATGGCAGCGAGCCAAGGCTTACCTTAAACTCGCATTGCGCAGTGAAATCTTTCCCGATTAGGCAATCGCCTTTAGTACGGATTGCAATTTACCAACTTAACCAAATCCTGCACGTCGATCGAACCCCAGGGTTGCTGCATGTCGTATTGGGCGTCGATCGCCCGCCAAAGGGAAGCTCCCAGTTGTACACTCAAGGTAAAGTCCTGTGGGATAGTGACCGTCAGGGCGGAGGGCAAAATGAATGGAATGGTATCCGGGCCATTGCCCTCGACCACGATGCGCGATGCCAGTTGCGACGACGGCGAAAGCGATACCGTGACTGGCCCTTGCGTACCCGCGATCCATAAGCGTGTTAAATCATAGGATCCATTAGGTGCCAGTGTTTCCGGCCACCATCCTACGACCTTGACTTGATTGGCGACCAACGCCTTCAGCGTGGATCGAATCTGCCATTCACTTTGTCCTGTCGCTGCGGCAAAAACGGGCATCCTATCGAAGCCTATCGTCAGCACATAAGCGTTGATGCCGACCCATGCACCCTGGTCTCCGACCAACCCAGTCACATCGACATGAACTTCCACAACCGTCGCAAAGCCACTACACTCTGTGCCGGTCTCAACAAGTGTGATGATTGCGGTTCCCTGAATGTTGGACTGGGCCTGGCACCCGACTACACCCCAGAGGATTGCGCCAACGAAAGCAAATATTCTCATCTTTTCCCTACCAGAGAGCCGCCAGCCCACTCGTAGTCACTGGACGCTTCCACCTGGTAGCCGCCACTCACGGATGCTCTGGTCCCAGAAGCGATATTTAATTGCCCGCCGGAAACAGAACTACTCTCATTGGATGCGCTATTTTGACGCCCGCCGGATACACAGGAATACACCCCAGCCGACGCGTTTTGCAAACCACCAAGGATTGCCGTGTTTTGGCCGCTGGCCATATTCTGCCTGCCGCCAGCAATACTGGCGATTTCGCCAGAGGAAACGTTCTCACTTCCGCCAGCCACGACCGATCGGGTGCCTGTGGCTTGGTTCGAATGGCCCCCACAGATGCTGGAATAATCCCCAGATGCAACATTGGATTGCCCACCAGAAACAGAACAGCTATCGTTGGATGCGCTGTTTTGACGCCCGCCGGATACACAGGAATACACCCCAGCTGAGGTGTTGAGATAACCCCCCAAGACTGACGATATTTGGCCGCTGGCCGTATTCTGGAAGCCACCAAGAGCGCTGGCATATGGTGCAGATATGGTGTTTTGAAGTCCAGCTACCATACCGCCGAATGAGTTGTATTCGTGTTCACTACCCACTACCAGATTGTGAGAACCGAGTCGTGTTGGGCTACCTCCACCTATTTCGTTGTACCCGACAATCAAATTGCCCAACCCATTAACAGCCCCATTTGTGGCGCCTGACCCGCTACGAATATGGACATTAGTACTCTCAAACATGGCGTCAATACCCAGAAAGGTAAGAGTGTGCACACTAGTGCCGTTGGCAATCCCCTCGATTCCGGTGCCGCCTAAGACAGTACACAACACCGACGATGCACGGTTGTTCGACCCTCCTGAGACAGAAGCTCTCAAGCCTGAGGCTTCATTAGAACTGCCCCCGCTGACGAAACTCACCTGACCTTCTGCCAAGTTGTTGTCTCCCCCAGCTACCAGTGACAGTGCGCCCGATGCCGTGTTGTTATAGCCCCCGGCAACGGCAGCATGATCAAATTCAGCTCGATTCTCTCTGCCAGCGGCGATACTCGACCAACGTCCCGTGGTTTCGTTCAGCGAGCCGCCAGATATGCTTGAATAGAAGCCCGACGCTGTATTGACCGCGCCACCGACCACCGAGGCATAGTCGCCCGAGGCAACGTTTTCACGCCCGCCACTGACACAAGCGTAAATCGCGGTAATCGAGTTTTTCCATCCCGTTACAACGCCCCCGTATGAAGCGTAATTATGATTCTTGCCGACCACAATATTGTGTGACCCAGACTGGTCGGGACTATCGAGACGAGGTTCGTTGTAGCCAACAATCAAGTTGCCTAATCCATTTACAGCTCCGTCTGTGGCGCCAGTACCACTGCGAATATGCAGATTGACACCATCAAAGATCACATCATTTCCCGATACCGTTAATGCAGCAGTTTTTGATTCCAGAACTTGGATCCGAGCCAGAAGATTCCCGCCTAATCCACCCACCCAATCACCGTTGGCGTCAATCACTGTGTTGCCTTGAACCTGGTAAGACTGTGCGTTGATGTGCAAAGTAGAGGTATTTCCTGCCAGGTAATTCACAACCTGCACAAGGTAGACCGCATCAACTCCCATAACCTGTTTGAGCGCTTTGGCTAGGTTCCCCCTGTTGAGCAAACTCATATCAAGTCCGTCTCGACGGGGCGAGATGGTTGCTGGCTTAGTCGTAATCCTTTCGCCCATATAGGCTAGGTGGATCCAAGCTGTTTTTCGACCCATGATGTCGCGCGGCAAATCAGCACCCGTGCCACCCAGCATCAGGAAACCGTTGGATTGAATCCACCAGACTCTTTCGGCTGGTTCGATTATCAGTGGGTCACCATACGGATCGGCGTAGTACGACACTTCGAGGTAGATGTCGGCATCCCTGTCCACGTGGTCCATCCATTGATCGTCAAGCGCAACTGGAATGACCATTTGAGCGCAGAGTTTAACGCAGCCGAAGATCAAGAGTGGTATGAATCGCATCGTGAGAGCCTCCAATAGCTTGGGTTAATACTCATCAATACGAAATCCGGCTCTAATTTCGGACACTTGAAGCTTGTTGGGGTTTTCTGGGCTTAACTCAAGTCGATCAACGCTCGCCACGGGTGTCATATCCATCTGACGGAAATCAGCTTTTACGGTTGTGTCCCCGCGTTAGTAGCTTTACGCCCCGCGTTTGCCTATCAGATGGCGCGGCAAGCAAACGTATTTCTTCAATGACGACGTCGCCCAAGTTCGGGTTTAGCTGGAAATCCTGTGAATGGAAATGCCTCGTCAGGCGGGGTGCGAGTATCGACAGGAGCGCAGCGACTGAGGTACCGCTTTGGACGAAGTGATAGTCCCACTGAAGAGCTGCCACCGGGCATCGAACGCAGTGAGGTGCTCGGGTACGTGGCGTGTAATCACGCGCACCTCCCTTCTCTTTCGCTTGCGAACCTCGCTGCGCTCGATTCACAGACGGGGTTACTTCGACTCACTCCACTTCTTCGGCGAAAATGTGCCTCAGTAGTTTAGACTCCTGTCGACACCGTCACTTCGTCGGAAAAAACAGAACCGACTTTGAAATCAATCGATTCCCAAATAAGATTCAGTCAACACCGACACTCTGCCTGAAAATAAGCAGTTTATATCGAGGTTTTTACCAAACAAATTGATTGTCGTCCGCAATGGCTTTTCGAGCGTATGAGCTAGCCCCGACCACCCGGTCGGGGCTATATCGCCATACGCGGGCAATGCCGAGAAGCCTAGGGTATTAAGCAGCCCAAGACTTCAATAATATCAACCACATTGTTGCCGTTGACGTCGGTCACCACGCCTGTCGGTGTTCCCCATTCACTCCAATCACTAACACAACCAAAAACTTGCTGGATTGAGAGATCGGCGTTATTGATGTCGAAGAAAACCGAGTCCGAGCAAATGACGCGAATGCGAACGTTGGTTTCATCCACATTTGGCACAGCTACCATTTCGCTACCATCGTTGGCTGTTTCGTCAGCAATCGTTTCCGTGAAGGTCACGCCACCATCGTAGGAAAGCTCGATATCGACGTTGGCGCAATTCACCGGAGCAGCCGTAGTATTGGCTACATCCCAAGTCACCTCTATCATCGAACCGCCATCAAGCAATGCGGCGGCACCTTGTGACGTCACCAAAAAGGGACCCGCATCATTCTCAACCGTTAATGTTACTTCTGAAAAGTCGACGCCTCCACCGCCTGAAACATTATCTCGAACGGTGACACGGAAGTTGAGGTCGCGATCAGTGGTTGGCAACGATTCTCCAAACGTCACTGTCTGGCTAAGAATATCCGAGAGCTTGGGAAACGTTCTAGACGTTGCGATAGTGGGATTGAAGCTCCTGAATATTGGGCGATTCCCGTTATCTGTATTAGGTGGTGCAGCAGCGCCTACGTCGATTTGCTCCCAACCATAAGTGAGCATATCGCCAGGCGTGTCCTCTGCAGTGGCAGTAAGAATGAATGCCGTGTTAGCCGGTATGGTGTGTGCCATTCCAGCATCTATATTGATTGGGGCCAAATTGCCCGTGGGTATCGAAACACTACATCCAACAGATCTTGATAAATTTACGATTTGATCGTAGCTAGCATTGACGAAATAGGCGTCACTATTGGACTGTAAGTTTTCGGCTCCGCAGATTCCAGCATAGCCCATGATGGTTGAGCCGCTTCCTGGCTCTACAGCCGTAGAGCCCGTGCGGTTGCCACCGCCGCAGCTGCTTGTGGTGCCATTGAATGTGTGAGTCGCGCCCCATTGATGCCCCATTTCATGGGCAACATAATCCACATAAAAAGGATCGCCGATTGGGTTCGGCAGGCCCGTTACCCCACGTGCCTTGGAACCATTATTACAAACGACGCCCAGGCTAGCTACGCCACCCCCACCGGTAGAGAAAACGTGGCCAATGTCGTAGTTGGCTGAACCGATCACTGCATCGATGTTGCTCTGATTTTGGCCCAACATGGCTCCACCACTGTTATTTGTGTAAGGGTCAGTTGCGCCATTGGTGTAAATAATGAGGTCATTATTGGGAATAAGTACCATGCGAATGGCTAAATCGGTTTCGTAAATCATGTTGACGCGATTCAAGGCGGTGTTGATAGCTGCCAATGCATCATCCTCAGGATCACCAGGGCCGAGATTGCCGTGGTATTGCGTATACTCGCCCGTCGCTGCGATGGCAACCCGAAAAGTTAACAACTCATGACCAACGGGACCCGCCCCTAGAACACGTTCAAATTCGCCTTGAGTAAGGCACTCGAAGTTATTTGCTGACTGAAGTGCATTGCGATGGTAGGCAATGACATGGCTTGAGTCGTTGGACTGGTAGGGATCTATGACCATGGTGCCGGCGGCAGAACGCCACATGGCATGTACACCTATGGGCGATATGTCCATGCGCAAAACCGCACTGCGGTCATCGATACCCTGACCGCGATAGGATCGAATTTCAGGATGTCGATCTGATAATTCTGGCGCCATGACCGGCGATTCAACGACGTCAAAAAGCACAAGTGATCCGTCCGATGTCGGCAGCTCCAGGTTGAGACCGATTGGCGATTGACCTTCCATCGGTGCTAACGCCAAGTAGCTCATCATTTCATCATAATCAAAATGATAGGTTCTGAAAGTCGTCGGCTCCGTTAGTCGAGTCCCAGACTGCAGGATGAAGTCGGACTGTACTTCAAACCACTGCGGCAATTGGGCATGGCTCCATGCGCCAAATGCCAAAACGAAAAAGACACTTCTAAAAATCATCACATCATCCTCTAAATTTATTTTTTTGGTGGACGGAGTATACCGCATTTGGCAGGTGAGACTGCGCGATAGCTATCCACAAAGGGTGAATTTTCTGGACAGCCTGAAAATCGTCTGACAGGATCCATGCATTCACTATTTGGGAAAAACTCATGATTTATGTGGCCTGCCTTTGTGCCTTTTCCTTTCATTTCGGTAACGGGCAAAATACGCAATATCGAATCGACGCGGATCTCCACGCTAACAAAGCAATCATCGTGCACGTCATCGTGGCGTTATGCGACAACGTGAATCAAGGTATTGTGCCCGTATCTTCCCACTTGGAAACGGCCAAAGCACCAAAGGTAACCTTTATTGGGGCGCACTTTATGGATTGAAAACTCATTTTTTGAAAAACGCAGGCTGGCACCGCATTGAAAACCAGGAAACGGATGACGCGCGCATCTTGGAACGCCTAGTCATGTCGATCGAGTTGGAACGAGACACGAAGATGTATGAAGTCATTTTGGTAGCTGACGCCTGGGATGGTTCGCATATAAAGGACGCATTAGGCCACTACATGACCATGCTTGCCGGAAATGCCTCCGAAAAGATGCTAATCAAAGACAACCGTCATGCGCTGGAGATTGGAAGTTCGGCCCACCTTATGGCATTCATCGGTCACAACGGGTTGATGGACTTCACTCTAAATCCTTTACCGCAGTCCACAACAAAGGGTCCGGCCCGAGATGCCGTCGTTCTTGCATGCGTTAGTAAAGACTTTTTTGTCGATGAGATACGACGCTCAGGCGTGAATCCACTTCTACTCACCACTGGCCTGATGGCGCCCAAAGCCTATACACTCGACCCGGTCGTTCGTGCTTGGTTTTCAAATTCAAGCGTAACCGTCCATGAAGCCGCAGCCAGCGCTTACCATCGCTATCAAAAGTGCGGCATTCGCGCGGCACGTGGACTCTTTTGGAGTGCCAACGATTGAGCGAAGCGGAGCAAATCGGCGAAAGGAAACGCGCAACCAGGTCACATACCGAGTTTCAAACATACAGCAATAGTTCTGTTGGCAAGACATTGAGGACCTCAAATACGGTAAGGCCGAAAGGTCCTAAATAAGAGACGCCCTTCATGTTTGGGTATTCTCCAATGGATTGTATCCAGCGTAGCCTTCCAAGGCTCTTTGCGAGGCGCGCTGCGAATAGAATTGACGCTCAACTGGCGCTCGGGTGTCCAGTCCATCCACATAACGGTTGAACATACAAAAAGCGGCCGCAATCAGAACCGTGTCGTGGATCTCCTCATCGCTAGCGCCGCATTGCTTGGCTCGATCTACTTGTTCGCTCCTGACGTGTTTGCCGCCTAGCTGAACGGCACCAGCAATGGCCAACAACGCTTTCATCTTGTCGGAAATCGGCGCCGCATCCATGTCCCGCTTTAACGCGGCGACCAAGTCAATATCGCATGACAGGTAGTGCGACGCCATAGCGCTATGCACGTTGGAGCAAAAGTCGCAGTCGTTGAGGTTGGAAACATAGGCGCCGATGAGTTCGCGTTCCCCACGACTGAGCGTGTTCTGGGAGCGTAACAAGACTTCGGCTAATGCGTTCAGCGGGCCTGCGGTTTCCGGTCGAAACGCCATCAGCCCGCGTATACCCGGCAGATCTTCCGCCAATTCAATATGAGGCATGGTTCATCCATCCGTTTCATCTTAAGATCGTCGATCAAAACATGATAACTCAACAAGGTTAGGCCTGAGACATTGGGTGGTGAACACTGTCATCTATGGAGGCGCAACCCCGCGTTGTTTGCGTATCCCACTCCGAGCATGGGAAAGGCGATGCGCTGTCGCGTATTGGTGCGGAGGACGCGTGCGACAGTTCGCATCAATCAACAATAGAAATTGTGAGGACCTGTTGACGCAAATCTTTTCCCGTAAAAGATTAGTTAATCGAAGGTTATAGCACGTTCCGGCGGAGTGCGCGTATCGACAGGAGCCCGAGCGACTGAGGTACCGCTTTGGACGAAGTGTTCATTAAACTGGAGAGCTGAACCCGGGCATCGAACGCAGTGAGGTGCTCGAGTACGTAGCATCGAAATCACGCGCACCTCCCTTCCCTTTCGCTTGCGAACCTCGCTGCACTCGATTCTCAGACGGGGTTACTTCAACTCATCGGCGAATAACAAGAGGGTTCGAGTCTCACAGAGCCGGTAGATCATAGCCCCGGTCGTAAGGCCGGGGTTACATCCACCACACTCATCGAGCCCCTTGGGCGGCAGGAAACCTGATATAAAAACGTCATTTCTAGATGTCCTAATATCTTGATATCAAACATCTTAAGACCACACACGGGACGAGGCTGTCGCAAAACTCCATAATTCGACATTGCGGTCAGAATGACTATCCTGAATACAAACGGATTATAACCTCTGGCGACGCCTGTGCTACAGGGCACATCTGGGTCATCTCAAATCGGTTTCGGGGCTTGATGTGTCGCCCTGGTACGTGAGATTGCTGCCGAAAGTAAAGAAGAATAGGTGGATATAGACCGTCGTCGTAGTCGTGGCTTCTTTTTGCTTCTTTTTTTCTTTTGTGGAAACTGTGGAAAAGTAGGATACCCCCGGTGAATATGATTGTTCGAAGGGAGCAAGGCGGCTGAAGCACCACCTTGGTCGAAGTATTCGCCAAGTAAAAAAGTTTACACATGAGTATGTAGCTAAAGAACCAAGCAGTTAGATTCGTATCCACCGGCAAGTCAAGAAAAATCTATTTTCCCGGCAAACTGATTGAAATATAATTTTGATCTTTGAAGGATATGTGAGGGGGACGCATGGCCGAATTAGCCTACTCTAACGAACTACAAGACCAGTTCCTGAACGGTTTCAAAGGCAAGGTTGTACCGACGCCGGTACCATGGACATACCGCATAGGACTTGGCTTTGTTGCTTTGTTCATGGTCATATTGCCCTTATTGTATTTGGCCATCGTCGCTCTCTTTGCATGGGCAGCCTATTGGTATGCGGTCGACTTTGGTCCTGGCCTTTTTGACAGTAACCTTGGCGGGTATCGGGCAAACAAGTGGAGACTTTTGCTCTACGTAACGCCTCTTGTTGTGAGCTCACTTCTCATCGTTTTCATGGTGAAGCCCATTTTCGTTTCCTTGCCACAAGATGATGAACAGCCTCCGCTTGAACCTGAAAAAGAGCCCATTCTATTTGCGTTTGTGCGCAGGTTATGTACAACGATGGGCGCTCCGATTCCGTCTGTGATTGCTATTAACAATGAAGTGAATGCATCGGCGGGCCCGAGATCGGGACTATTCAGCCTATTGAGGAAGGACCTCAAACTCACGATTGGATTGCCACTGGTCGCAGGCTTAAATGCCAATCAGTTTGCCGGTGTCTTGGCCCACGAATTCGGACACTTTTCACAGTTATCCGGCATGACACTCACTTATCTTATACGTTCGATTAATTTCTGGTTCTACCGTGTCGTCTATGAACGAGATCGTGTCGATTTGTGGCTAGACGAACAGATTGAAGGTACTGAAGGCTGGATGCAAGTCACATTGATGCTGGGCAAGGGCGGTGTATGGATATCGCGGCGCGTCCTCTGGTTACTTATGATTACTGGCAGTGCCATCAGCAATTTCATGCTCAGACAAATGGAATTTGACGCAGACAGTTACGAAGCAAAACTGGTAGGAGGGTCGACGTTCGCTTCCACTGCCAAGGAACTCATAAAACTGAGTGCCTCTGCTGATTTAGCCATTCAGGATCAACGTTCCTATTGGGCGAACGGTAAATTGTGTGGGGATCATTCAAGGCTGGTCAGTCACCACCATACGAAACAAAACAAACAGCTAGAACAAGTCGCCCAAGAGCATATTTCCACCTCAAAGACCAAATTCTTTGACACTCATCCATGCGATATGCAACGCATTCAGCAGGCACATCAACACGGGCAGAATCGCGTTTTCAATATCGACATGCCCGCGACGGTGTTGTTCCGCGATTTCAAGGAATTGAGCGAGAACCATACAAAACAAGCGATGTCTGAAATGATCGGACGCACACTCGATGAACAGGTCTTCCGATCTATCGATGAGCTGAAGAAAGACGAAGCCATTCAAGACGCACGTTTTAAGGCGATGCACCGCGTCTTTAGGCTGAACCATATTTATGGACGTTGGACACAAGTAAGCATCAAAAAGACGTCAGACGTCAAAGATATTGCCAGCCTCAAACAAGAATATATGCAACTGCGCGACCAAATCTCAGCAAACGATAGCGAGCGATTTGAGACATTGCGTCAATGGCAATCTACGAAGCAAATACAGCAATCGCTTAGACGACTCCACGAGTCTTCTAAGATCGTTAAATCTGAGCCTGCCTGGTTTGGCTTGGCTACAATCGACCCCAAGAAGCTACCTGACAAAATTCAGGAGACAAAAAGTCGGCTACAAGAATTAAAGACGAAGCTCGATACGTTTGATTCCCAAATTGAGCAGGCGACGTCTCTGTGTCTATGGCTTGCGAACCAGCCCAAATTTGCAAATAACTTGACTTCGACACTGCAATCCGATGCTTTTGCCTTTCTGGAATTGCTCCACCAACAATCAACTGCTCTTGATGAAGTCGAAAGCATCTGCACAGAACTCATTGCTCTGCTCATTGCCGTGTCAAATACCAACGATGAATCGCTTGGCAAGCCAATCATGTTTTGCAACAAGCAATTAGTGGACAAAGCAGGCGATGTGTTGACTAAATTTTCAGCCTGTAAGATTCCCATTGAACACACAGATCAATCGATGGATGTGGCTGCCTATGTCTCTGGCGCAGGATTCGACCGTGAAGATCCTGTTCAGTCCGTCAAATCTGCCGAATCCATGCTCCGAACATTGTGGCAACTTTCGAACCATTCACTGGCATCTCTCGCGACAACTATCGAGGATGTTGAAAAGGTACTAGGGTTGCCTAATAACTCGGATATTGACCACAAAATCATCGAAAGACTGTTTGGCTAATGCCCATTTTCATTCGAATACGGGTCCCTTGAATTGATCACGTATGGCTTGAATCCAGCGGAGTGTTCTTGCCGTCAATTTACCGTCATCTGTCAGCATCCGACCAGGCATAACCAATATGCCAAGGTCATCGCCAAAGACGATTTGATCACCGGCTTCAGGGATGCGTAGGAAAAAGGCTTCCCGATCCCCATCCACAGTTCGTCGATGGGTTTGCGGATAACGGAATTCGGCATTGCCGTCATCCTTTAACCGCCACACGCCACTGCCTGGCGCGTGTGTCAGCCGAACCTTGGTCTGATCGATGTGCTTGATGATGAGTTGCCCCCAATTATCCATTTGGTCGGGATTCGCCCACCGATGGTTGATTTCTGTAAAATCGAAATTCAAATTTACGTCCTTGTATTCAAGCAGATGGAACAGGAATAAAGGCGCGTCGGCGTGAGCAAATGCTGCCAAATTAGTTAAAGGGCTTAGACCTGTTAATCTCGGATTGAGTTCACCTAAATACAATTCACCCGTATCTTGATCGATAAGCCAATCTATTTCGAAATAGCCACGGTAACCAAGTTCGTATATAGCATCACCGACAGCCATTGTGCGCTCGCTGGCAAGGCGACGCTGCTCCGCTGTGAATGCCTCGGCAGCGATCTCGTTTCCGGCCCAGCCACCTAGGTAAGGCGTCAATGCTTTGAAGCCTACAATCTCTGTTGAAAGTGGACCAACCACAGTTCCCTGTCGGGTTACACAGGCTTCAATGGCAGCTTGGCGAGGGTTGATGCGTTTCATGATTTTGACTTCGCGTTCGGCCACAATTTCATCACGATAAGATTCAAAATCCACGGCTGATGAAATGAAGAATGTCGTCGCGCCACTGTCACCGAAAGACGTCTGAATGACCAAATCCGTGCCCAAATGCCCTGCCAATCCTTGTAGATCTTCGTAAGAGCGAACTCGACCCATCACATTGGGGACACTGGCAACGCCTGCACGATCTGCGATGCGCGTTGTCTCTAGCTTGTCATCAATGCGCCGCCGTAATTCTGCTTTTGGAAAAATCAGTTCCAAACCGAGCTCTTTCGTTAATTCCTCAGTCCGTTCATCAAAAAAGAGCAGTGTCGCCAGACCGGGTCCAAATTTCTTTATGTGGTCTCTGACTTCAGGATGCATTAGCAAGTGGTTATTCATTTCCTCTAAGGTTTCAAAAGGAAAGGTCGCGGACACTGGCTGAGGAGGTACAAAGACACGGGGGTGCAGTCCATCAAAACAATCTGAATAACTAATCCAACGGAAACCCCTCACCCATTCGTCCATGCCCAAGAGCGTGTATGGAGTTGCACAAATATGCCAAACGGGAGTCGGATCGCGGTATAGGGATAAACGCAGTTCAGATAAATCGGTGATGGTCATTTTTGCTCCAATATTTCTTGTGTAAATAGCCTTAAACCCAGCTCTGGGTCGTATCCGTGAATCTCGGATACATCTACCGCCAATAAGAATTCCAAGATCTCGCGAGACACAAATTGGCCAGGCACGAGAACAGGAAATCCAGGTGGATAAGGGGTAACGAAATTAGCCGACACACAGATACATCCTTGGCTTATTTCTTGTTTAACGTCATCCAGCGACATGTATCTAATGTGGGCGTCCAGCGCGGCCAGAAAAAAGGCATCGCGCATATTTCCAATGATCAGGCCCTTGTCATCTTCACTCTTGAATTTGCTGTGGAAATCAGAGAAATGGGGTAACTCAGGCGGGTTTTGAGTAAGTTGGGCCACTTTCTTTTGATGTACCGCCGCACGATGGGGATTTTGATTGTCATTCACTTCGTTGAGTTCCTGTGTTAGTTGAGCCAACACTTCAATTAAGTGCGCGACTGCCCCACGTGTTGTGCCTATATGTGTCATAAACAGAGCCGTGTTTCGGGTCGTTTTGTTGACCTGAATATCATATTCTTCGATCAGGCGCGTTTTCATGGCTTCGCCTTCCCAACCGGATCGGCCAATCGAAAGAGTCAGTCGGGTGGGATCCAGACAGAACTCGTCATTTAACCAAGCTTTGTCCATGAGTTTCCAGTTGGTGCGTTCTTCGCGGTAAGAGTCAAAACCGGATTTGCGGTAGGCCTCTGGAATGAGCTCTGCAGGTGTCAATACATCGAAGTACTTGGCAATTAGTTTATGGCAGCGAATCCGTTCACGTAAGGTCATGCCCAACTCAATGGCGTGCTGTACGAGCTCGTAGCCTTCTAATTCTACTTGTCTACGACCTAGATCAAGGGAAGCCAAGATGGGGTAGTTGGCGGAAGTTGAGGTGTGGGTTAAATAAGCCTGATGGAATGACTCCTCAACTTGACGTTCGAATTCTTCGTCAAATATATGGATCATTGAGCCTTGACGAAAACTTGTTAACGTCTTATGGGTCGATTGCGTTGCATAGACACGTATTTTGGTGTCGGGAGCTGGATACAGACGTCCCATCCACTTGTTTGGGTCAGGGTCAGCATCAAACGTAGTTTTCCACTTCGCATATTTCTGTTTGTATTCATCACTATGGAAACGATCGCTAAGCGTTCGTGCCGACGCCATCGCGGTGCGATGTCTGGTGATTGGGGTAAAAAAGGCGAAAGCAAACCAGGCTTCATCCCAAACAAAAATCATATCGGGATGAATAGCTAGGATTTCTTCCATCACACGTTCAGGGTTATAGACGATGCCGTCGAAGGTACAGTTAGTAAGCAACAAAACTTTGGCGCGATGTAGTTGGCCAGCACCTTTCAGAACAAGCAGGTTACGTTTAATTTCTGATATGGGCACGCCACCATAGAATGAATAGTTCGTAACGGGATACGGATTCATATACAGCGGGTGGGCGCCCGTTAAGACCATGCCGTAATGATGGGATTGATGGCAATCCCGAGCGGCGAGCACGATGTCGCCTGGTCCGGATATGGCTTGCAACACGATTTTATTGGCCGTTGAGGTGCCGTTGGTTACAAAGAAAGTTAGTTTAGCTCCAAAAGCGCGAGCTGCCGCTATTTGCGCTTCGCGTATGCTTCCAACAGGTTGCAGCAATGAATCCAGACCGGCGGTCGTGGCCGACGTTTCTGCCATAAACATGGCTGCCCCAAAAAAGTCTTCCATCTCACGGATCCAATGGGATTTTGTTACCGATTTACCTCGGGATATCGGTAGTGCATGGAAAACGCCCGTAGGCCGTGTACTGTACGACTTCAATGCGGTAAAAAAAGGCGTATGGTAACGAGTGCCAATGGATTTTAGGATCGATTGATGAAGCTCGCGATAGTCTTCTTGCCTATAAAAAATCCGATTGAATCGACGTTTCGTTTTACCTGCAAGTGCCTCAACAGGTGCATCTGTTACCAAGAACAGGTCCAAATTCGGTCGAAGGTTGTGGATCGCGTGGCCCAACTGTACGCCGATTTCGGAGTCCTCTTTGCGCGACATATCGTAGAGCGATAGCGTACGGTCCAAAAAAGCCAAACGATTCTTGGATTCAATTGGAAAGCCATAGCGGATGACTACGGACTGCACGTGGTGATTAAGTAAGGCCGCAATCAGGGCATCCTCAAACGAGGGCACCACAACCAAGTCATAAACGAATTCATCATCAGGCATTCGAAATCCACGCAGTAGTTGTCGCAGGACTTCAATGTCTGACTCTGGTAAGTCATCAACCACCAGCACTTCAAAATAAGGTCGTTCATCGAGCATTAACGTGGGTTGGGGCAGTTTTGAATCGCCTTCTTCAGCTTCAGGCCATGTCGAAAACTCATCTTCTTGTAAATAAACGCGGTATGCGTGGCTAATCAACATGCGCACGACAAAGCTGGCTAACAAAGAGAAGCCGTCCTTGTCGCCAGATTCATAAAACGAGCGTAGCCGGCGTACAATTTTCACACCCGGATAACAGAAATAGCCTTCTAGCCGCTCCAATTCATCTAAGTTATCTTGCAGTCCTTCGGTCAGTATTTTGGTGGCTTGCTTGGCTTCAAGCCATTCCATCCCTAGGGTCTTAACCGTTTGCCACATGTCCGTTCTTTGGCGCATAGCTGAAAAGTAGGATGCTAGTGATGGTCGCGGAATCGCTCGTGTGGTGGTCATTGTTTTCTAACCTTAATGCCATCAAATGTTCCCCGTTTTGGCTTGACGAGGGGACCTAAACTCGAAAGGTATTCAGAAACGTATCCCGTCTGATAGCAGGGAAAATCAAAGGTGCGGTCGCGGAAACTCTTGAGCGGTTGTCCCAGGCCGCGTAGACCAACTTCACGGCTCCTGGAAACTCGATCAAGATCAATCTCAAGTGGAATGTCTTCGTTGTGTGTTCCTGACTGGTGCAAGACATCGCCAAAGGGGCCAACAAAAATGGATCGGCCATTGCCACCACTTCCAAGACCATTGACATCAATGACATAACACTGGTTCTGAGCAGCCGTGGCACGAACGATTGCCAGCTCCACATCTCGGTCGATGGTGTCCGTCAAAGTTGGGTGAATAATCACCTCCACACCCTCCGAAATGAGCCAACGCGACATCTCCGGAAACCACATGTCGTAACAGATCAAAACACCAAAGCGCCCAACTTCGGGAATATCAAAGACCAACGGCTGACGCCCCGGCTCAATATTCGCTTCAAATGGGGCAAAAGGGAACATTTTCTCGTGTCGACCCACCACAAGGCCCTGAGGGTTAATGACGGGCGTGGAATTGTAAATGCGGCCATCAATTTTATGGTACATCGATCCAGGCACCAACCAGATTTCATGTTTTCGAGCCAATTCTGAACAAGCCAATTCGTGGGGTCCGCCTTGCGATTCAGCTGAGGCAATGTCGTGTCCACAAACGGCCAGCTCCGACAAGACCACCATTTGCACCCAAGGAAACTGTTTCAACAGACTGTCTACGCGCTTACTAATGGCTTTCATATTGTCCAGATGGTCATGAATCTCCATCTGTATGCCTGCGATTGTAAAGGGTCTCATAATTACGCCATCCAAACGGTTTTGAGGTTCATAAACTCTAATAAGCCTTCGGACGCTAATTCACGTCCATAACCAGATTGTTTCGTGCCACCAAATGGGAGTCTTGGGTCTGATTTCACCAATCCATTCACAAATACAGAACCAACATCCAGCTTTTCCACCATGCGTTCAATGCGCTGTGTGTCTTGTGTCCACACCGAAGCGCCCAAACCAAAAGGTGTGGCGTTGGCGATCTCTAAGGCGTTCGATTCGTCAGTAAAGGGGAACACTTGAGCAACCGGCCCAAAAAACTCATCCTGAGCCGGTTCTGAGAACGGGTCATGGCCTGCCAAAACCATGGCGGCATGAAAAAACCCGACGTCAGGCACATGCTTTGTTGAACCGACGACACATGCGCCGCTGTGTTTGGCTAATTGAACTTGGTTGGCCAATTGATCGGCCAAGTCTTTACGCGCTAAAGGGCCCATTCTGTATCCCTGTCGCGGATCGCCAATCGACAAGTTAACCATCGACTCGGTAAGCCTTTCCAAGAATTCAGAATAGATCGATTTTGCAACCAAAAAACGTTTAGCTGCTATACAACTTTGCCCACTATTCAAGCATCTGGATAAAGTCCCAATTTCCACGGCTCGTTGTAAATCCGCGTCCTCAAAAACAATGAAGGGATCGCTCCCGCCTAACTCCAGCACAACGGGTTTCAATGCTCTGCCAGCTTGAGAGGCAATCTCCATTCCGGCGCGTGTGCTACCCGTTAAACTCACACCTCGCACCCTAGGGTCGGCGATAACACGACCAGCTTGCTCGTTATCAAGAAATAGGTTCTGAAAAACACCCTTCTCTAAATGCTGATTTAATAACGTTTGCATAGCCAGTGCACATCTCGGCGTATTTGGCGCATGTTTCAGTATTAACGTATTTCCTGCGGCGAGTGCTGGTGCGACACACCTAAAGACTTGCCATAAAGGGAAATTCCAAGGCATGACTAGCAAGATAGGACCCAAAGGGTCACGTCTAACGTAGGCGGCTGATCCATCAGATTGAAGCGCTTCAGAAGCCAGGATCTCGACCGCATGCTCAGCGTAATAGCGACATGCCCAAGCACACTTTTTGGCCTCTGCTACACCTTCGGCTATGGGTTTTCCCATTTCGGTCGCCATAACAATCGCCAGGGCATCTGCTTGAGCATGCAAACTATTGGCAATCGCAAATAATGCGTCAGTTCTCCCTTCAAGAGGCGTTGTGCGCCATTTAACAAAGGACCGAGTGGACAAATCAAGAGCTGCTTCAATCTCTTGTTCAGAACTAAGGGAGAATAACTCTAAGATTTGTTCCGTGCTCGGATCAAGCGTTCGATACATAGTTATTCACCTTCTTTGCTGCGCGCTCAAAGCGGTTGAGGCCCTCTTCCAATTCTTCATCTGTTGTCGTAAGGGGCATCAATAACCGTATCACGTATCCAGAGGCCGTCATCAAAAGCAGTCCTTCTTCTCGGGCCGCATGAATCAGGTGACTACCTAACTTCGCATCGGGCTCACCCAATGCACCCACAACGTCGAAGGCGCACATTGCGCCGAGGCGGCGGGGTCTGCTCAAGAACCCACAGCTTTGACTCAACGTCTTAAAGCGTTTTTCAACTTTGAGGCCCAAGATCTCGGCCCTTTCGCAAAGGTTTTCTTCCTCAATGACATCAAGAACGGCTAGAGCTGCAGCACAGGAAACGGGATTTCCGCCAAAGGTGCCACCAATACCGCCTACCTGAGGCGCATCCATAATCGCTGCCTTACCTGTAACCGCAGACAGAGGCAAGCCACCAGCCAGTGATTTGGCCATGACCATCATATCGGGTTCTATCTCGTATTTCTGTATGGCAAACATAGCGCCACAACGGCCGAAGCCCGTTTGCACTTCGTCAGCGATCAATAAGATACCCTGCTGCCGACAAACTTCTCTCAAATAGGTCAACGCATAACGATTGATTGGTAGGAATCCACCTTCGCCCAAGACCGGTTCAAAAATGATGGCAGCAATGCTTTTGGAATCGATGTGATAGCTAAATAGGCGCTTTACCGCCGCTTTGGCTTCCTCTTCCACATCAGTCCGTCTTTGCGACTCAGACGCGTAAAAAGGCTTGAAAGGTAGCCGGTAAACTTCAGGTGCAAATGGCCCAAAGCCCGCTGAATATGGCTGCACTTTGCTGGTTAATGTCATGGCAAGTAGTGTTCGACCATGGAACCCACGTTCAAAGGCGATGACGGCCGTTCGCTTGGTGGCCGCTCGCGCAATTTTGACCGCGTTTTCAACAGCCTCTGCACCACTATTAAAGAAGACGGTTTTGTTAGGTCCCAAGATGGGCACTAATTGATTTAAACGCTCAGCTAGCTCTAGGTATGGCTCATACATCACCACATGCCAGCATGTATGGATATATTTCTGAACTTGCTTGATGATTGCATCAACCACACGCGGGTGATTGTGCCCTACATTCAAGGTCCCGATGCCCCCGCAAAAATCGAGGTATTCGCGCCCGTCCAGATCCCAAATTTGGGTTCCCTGAGCGCGACTGACAGCGATTGGTGTAACTTGAAAGGGGCCTCGCGGTATCGCTTCTCCCCGCCTCTCCAAAAACTCGGAATGACTCATAGGATCACCGCCCTGTAGAACGTTCCAATAGAACGGACGCAAATATATGTTTACGCCCTTCGCAATGCAATAACTATTTCATATGTATTCGTCTATAGCTAATCACCGCGTTCAAAAAGGGAGTCCCAAGGCGCAACCCGTACGAAAACACTTGCATCCATTTGGGAATTAGAGCACAGTCCAGACCCCACGTGTCCGATTCGCGCTACACTAAAGGTAGCTCGGCACCCATTTGTGTGAGGAAATAAAATGCCAGACGACCATCTTTCGGAACCAGTCAATGTCCAAACAGCCAACGATGAAGCAAAGCCAGCAGCCCATCAACTTACCCTAAGAAATCTAAAGCCAAAAGATTTTGAGGATGTGGCCGAAATCATGCGCCTCGTTTACAAGGACATGGGGCCATGGCTAAAGAAGCAATACTTATCACAGGTTAGCCGGTTTCCAGACGGACAGATTTGTATTGAGGATAATGGTCGCGTGGTAGCCGCCGCCATAGCCTTAATCGTTGACTATGACAAATACGGTGACGACCACACCTATCAAGCCATCACGGGCAACGGCTACCTTACAACGCATGATCCAAATGGTGACTCACTCTATGGCGTGGATATGTTCGTGCACCCCGAATATCGCAATATGCGACTGGGTCGCCGCCTGTATGACGCGCGAAAAGAGTTATGCGAGAGCCTCAACTTGACGCGCATGTTGGTTGGCGGACGAATTCCCGGCTATGCTGATTTCGCCCAAGAAATCACGCCGCAAAAATATGTCAAACGTGTTCAGCAAAAAGAGATACGCGACCAAATACTCAGTTTTCAACTAGCCAACGACTTTCATGTGCGACGCATCATCAAAAACTACGAACCTCAGGACAAAGCCAGCCATAGCTATGCCGTACTGCTTGAGTGGATCAACATCTATTACGAACCCAAACCGACCCTCATCGGCGCGCAAAAAACGGTAGTACGGGTGGGCGCATTGCAATGGCAAATGCGCGCCATTAAGGAACTCGATGAACTGCTAGAACAGGTCGAGTATTTTGTGGATGTGGTGGCCTCCTATAACGCCGATTTCGCCTTATTTCCTGAATACTTCAACGCACCGCTGATGGCGCAATTTCACGGCCAAAACGACGCCGACTCCATTCGATCACTCGCGACTTTCACCGATCCTATTCGCGAACACATGCT
This sequence comes from Holophagae bacterium, assembly GCA_029263455.1. Taxonomy (GTDB): domain Bacteria; phylum Acidobacteriota; class Holophagae; order Acanthopleuribacterales; family Acanthopleuribacteraceae; genus JAGQSC01. The sequence goes on along the minus strand of JAJCXM010000038.1, from coordinate 176,991 downwards.
GAAATTGGCGGTCGACTACAACATTAATATCATTTCGGGATCCATGCCTGAGTACAAAAACCACAGTCTCTACAATGTTTCGTACCTATGTCGTCGCGATGGCACCTGGGATGAGCAATACAAACTTCATGTGACCCCAGATGAAATCCATTATTGGGGTCTTAAGGGCGGCCATAAGCTCAGGGTTCTAGATACAGATATCGGTAAAGTCGGGATATTGATTTGTTATGACGTTGAATTTCCTGAACTTGGACGTTTACTTGCCGAACAGGGCGTCAACATCATCTTTGTGCCCTATTGGACAGACACGCGCAACGCCTACCTTCGAGTTCGCCGCTGCGCCCAAGCTCGCGCGATCGAAAACGAATGTTATGTCGTCATTACTGGCAGCGTAGGTAATATTCCAAAGATATCGAACATGGACATTCAATACAGCCAAGCGGCTGTGTTTAGTCCCTCCGATTTTGCCTTTTCGCATGACGCCATTGTGGCTGAAGCAACGCCCAACACGGAGATGGCTTTGATGGTCGATTTAGATCTCGAACTCATCAAGGAGCTACGACATAAGGGCAGCGTGCGTAACCTGCAAGATCGGCGGCTGGACCTTTACAACGTCAGTTGGCATCATAGCGAAGACTCAGACTGATACGAAATCAATGGCGATCAATGCTTCCATTGATATGTGAGCCAGAATTTGAAGGTATCCGTCGCATAGGCGTTGGATTCAAAATTAGCAAACTTGAGACCCACAAGATGTTGTTTGGCCCATGCAAAAGTGAGGTCTCCGTCGAATTCTGTGCCGTAACGTGGTCCGTCAACGTCAGGCGTGAAATCGTGATAGTCCAACTTAAGATTCCAACCCGCCCTTTTATACGCGAATCGAGCAAACACATCTTGTAATCCAGCAGCCGGTGTCGACAAGAACATATCCGCCCAACCATTAAATGCATGACCGGTGGCAAAAGGCGTAGAAAATCCATACTGCCCATTGCCTTCCAATAATTCGTAATTGAATGACAAAGAATAAACACCAATCTGAGTCCCTATCTTTGCCTGCTGATAACCAACATCAATATTCCGATCGCCTCCTTGATAATGACGTTGCTCAACGACTGAAGCGCGGTAAATCACTTTGTTCTCATTTTGAGGTGGCCATTGACCTTCGAAAATGACGCCCACATTCTGATGGGAACTTTGTGGCGCTTGGTCTAAATCAAAGAGATAGGCAAAACACTTCACATCGCCGGCCTCTGCCACGGGAAAAGAGCCATGTAACAAATAACTATCCATGCGTGTGTCGCTGCGGGTGGGGTGATGGGCCCCAAATATGCGGTTGGCATTGTGGACATAAGCTACTTTAACTTCGAAACTCTTCTTATACTGCCACATTAACGCATCGAATGTTTGTTCGTTTTGGCGCCAGCCTACGTTGCCGACAAAACGAGCATCGTCGAGGATCAGACGCTGTCGACCAACGATCAAATTTTGCTGCTCTTGCCAGGCGTAACTAACTTGCAAGCGGTTGACTTCCGTATCTTTAGGATCAGCAACAACAGGTCGATTGGTTAGCCCGTTAGTGGTGTCGTTATATGTTTCTTGACCCAAGACCGCAACATTCTCAAATTCGATGAGGAAATCAAACTTGTTCAAGAACGAGTTTTGGTAGCCCAGTCTGGTACGCAACGTAGATGCCAGAGCGTCGTCACTCTTGTCCTCTTGGTCAACTACTTCGATTCGATACCTGACATCCCAATTCCAAGTCCCGCGACCACTAAATGGCCAGCCTTCTTCTCCTGCACTGATAGGTAGACTCAAAAACACAATCAAATACCCAATGAAATCTCGCATACACACTCCTCAGCCAGTGTTCATCAAACGGGGCCGCCAACGCGGCTTTATGCCGCATAAAGCATCATGCATTAGTCGCCGAAAAAACGGTATGACACGCATCATATTGGACCTGCTTATGCGACGTCGTTAAATCGGCTGCTCAACCGCAGATGGACTCTTCAACATCGCAATATCAATAATGGATTGGGGTTCAAGAATTTCGGTGCAACCCCGCAATGTTCTAATCAAACCCCTTTTACGCCAACGGCTCAGAACTCGAATAGCAGTCTCGGTGGTCGTTCCCACAATAGCCGCCATTAAGCTCTTTGTTAATCTCACACGTTTTATTTTGTAATTACGCCAATCATCCCAATTGGCATCCTCAGGAAAAGCCTGATTCAAGAGTAAATTAGCAATGCGGCTGTCGACCGATTCACGCAGCGATGTTTGTAATGCAAATACATCACTCAATCGTCGATTCATATCGATGAGTAATCCAAAAAAGACGTCCGGCATTTCGCCCACCACATCAAGGAACAGATTACGACCAAACCGCAATGCTACCGTTGTATCAACCGCAACCGCGTCAGCAGGATAAGAACTTCCTGGCAGTGTAAGTCCCTTACAACCAATCATTTGAGGTGGGGCGGAGAGGTGGAGGACGACTTCGTTACCGTTGGGGTTGAGTCGTCGCATCTTGACCCGTCCGGACTTCAAAAGCAGGAATCGGTCGGCCTTTTCACCCTGACGAAAAAAGAGTTCGCCTTTTTCGCACAATACAATTTCAGCACAGCTCAGTAGCGCTAAGCGCTGTTGCGCGTTGAGGCTCGCGAACAAAGGTAGATCTGTTAGCGTTTCGCAAAACGCCATCGATGGTTGAATGACCTTCATCTATCCCTTGTCCGACTACTTGATGATGTTCTTTACACCCAAATCTTAGCATAATCTCAGAACATCAAGCGGCAACACTAGACCTAGTGCATTCGCCGAATTAGTCGCCAACGCAACCTATTTGACCTCGGCCAATGACACAATACTGGCCGCTTCTTAGAGCAAACAGCCCTATGCAGCAAAGCCAGGATTTCCTCGACAATCAGATAATGATATATGGCCAGTGTTTGCTTAGATTTCCCGAACTCGACGGTAGTGTACGATCTGAAAATCGTTCCATGTTTCACCGTGATCAAAACTCAGTTGAGCAGTCATCACCATTTGGTCCTTGTCCACAAAGTCAAGCACGATTGAGAAGCCCAACTCCGCACCACTTGGCGTCACAAACCATGTTCCGTACTTCGTATTAGTTAGATGTAATTTTCCGCCGTCAATGACGCCCTCTTGGATATCCATATTGCCGGATACTTGATCGGTAGAAGATTTTCGTATCACACCGCGAGCAGCGTCATAAGCGTACTGAACGTGGATGGGAAAGTTATTCTGTGCTGTGCGCACAATGGTGTCTTCCTCAATCAGCTTACCGCCTAGCTTGATACGGAACTGCGATTCACTTGTGCCGACGTCAAGATACTCGCCTGACTCTTGTACTTGAGTGAATTGGGCGATCCACTGCCCTTCCATCCGTTTCAATAAAAGTAACGGATCCTCGTTACCCTCTCCGATCAAAAAAACGCTTGTCAATAGAACCAAACTCAACATAAGAACCTCACCTAATTTAGATAGACGTCTGTTTCCGGGTAAACCACGGTACCGCAACGAAATAGTACACATGGTTTCGCTATTTCTCCAAACACTTACAATACCTGTGCCAATAAACGTTTCACCTTATCTATCTCTATTTAATTACTTTATCTAATTCGACATCGCGGAACGAAGCAAATTCCAACATTTTGGATTCAACAAAACGAAACTGTACCGTTTTCTTACTTACAAAGAGGCTTAAGTGGTACTCAACGCGCAACAAACCCCAAGAAAGGATGATTGCCAACCAAAACATTAGATCCAAAATCGAAACACAACACGACCATCCGCGAAGGCGTTTCATCATCATTCTTGTTTGCTTAACGTTGATGTCCGTCCCACTAAGATCATCAAATCAAATGTCGACAGAGACCCAGCCCGTGTTTTAAATCAAATGTGATCATGCGCATTGTGACCAATTCCGTTCTGCTAAATAATTGATCTCATCCATGCGCCCATTTTTGCTAATTCTGATTTCAACCATGAGCTGGGGGCAAGCTTCCCAGTTTGCCATACGTTTTTACGGTACTGGCGTTGGGCCGCCAGGCCAGCAAGATCGGGTATTGATACCGATTGATGACAATGAACCGGGCCCCGATGGATCGGCTGCAGCAGACATCGGAAGTGCTAGTTTCAGTATCGACTTCTGGTTGAAAGGTCAATTGCTTGACAATACAAGCGCCAGTCAGGGCGGTGATATCGAACTTTGGGATTACTCATGGATAGACGGAAATATTATTCTAGACCGCGACGTTTGGTGCGGCACTGCTCGCGCGTTTGGGCTTTCGATTATGGGTGGATTTGTGGCGTTTGGAACGGATACGGGTGACGGCCCAGTGGATCCATCCAATACAATCGAAGGTAATACAGATGTTTTGGACGGCCGGTGGCACCATGTCTGCGTCGTGCGGGATGCGGTAATCGGGCAAAAACGTATTTACGTCGATGGTACCTTGGACATGGTCAGTTCAACCGGTATTTCACACGCAGATTTGAGTTACCCAAATGATGGCATCCCTGTGACTGGAGACTGCAATACCGGACAATTGACTCCGTATGGATGGTTCCTTGTGCTGGCAGCTGAAAAACATGACGCAGGCGAAGCCTACCCTTCATTTAGCGGATACATAGATGAATTGAGAATATGGGATACATCACTTACGTTGGCTCAAATTCAAGAGGTTGCTAATCGAGTGCTGAACACGCCCTTCCCGGGTCTTGTTGCCCAGTACCGCTTTGAAGAGGGCAACGGCCAATTGATAGCGGACTCGTCTGGATCCGGCAGTTACCCAGCTCAACTGAATGTGGGGATTGCTGGTAACGGAGAGTGGGTTGCCTATCAAAATAATCCTGACAACACGGCACCCGTTTTCGCTTGGCTCGGCGACCAGTTTGTCTTATGGCCGCAAACGTCGGTTTTAGCTTTAGTCGCTCAGGTGAACTTGATGTGATCCCGGCGCATCCGACTCAATCATCTCTCTTACTCACGTTCGCAATCACATCATCAAATTGCAATTGAATCCGTTCATCCCTGCCAACAAGAATGTAGCCATATTGGAAAATGCTGAGGTTATGCATTTTTATCAGATGTTGAAGCTTCATCAAGGCCATGCAAGCCACGTTCAATTGACGTGAGCAAGACTTCGCAACTTCCGATCAGCTCCAGGGCTTGTTGACGCATACGTTCTTCGCTGCTGACAAACAACAAGGAATGCGCCATCTCTGCCAACAGCAGGAATCCAAGTCGCTCGGCTGATTTCTGAATCAAAGGCACTATGTCCAGCAGAGCGACAGGATCTTCATCAACTAGAGCATTCTTCATGCCGTCAGTGTGGATTCGCAAATCGCCGGCAAATGACGAGAAGTAACCTCGCTCGCAAGCGGGATTGAATTCAGAAACCTGATCGAATCGCACCGGATCATCAAAGCGTCCAAACAGCTTAGTTAGTTTCATGCGACGATCTTCCCTCCCAATAGGCTGTCAACTATTATGTAACGTTTTTTCCGTAAATATCACTATCTTTTTGACATACGCCATCAAGGAGAGTCTCATTTGTGACTAAGACACGCTATCTGGGTGACTAATGTGATGCCTGATTCATACAATTGCATCGGAAACTTGTGCATAAATGCTTGATTCTCTGCCTGAGCTTTCGAAATCAGACGTTAAATGAGTAACCCGGAACATGGATCGATCAAATGATATCCTGTGTGCTCCCAGATAGGTAGGTAATCCGTTTAAATGTGCGTCACTGGTTGGAAGCGCGCAAGGTGGTCTGAACATCTTTACCGATCATTGTCGTTATGAAGAGGCGACGGCACCCAATACGTTTGTCGACAAAATGGACGTGAATCTTAATCCACCGGTGACGGCCGTTGGCTTCGACTTAATAGGCGATTTGGTTACCAACATAGATGTTCACATTGAAGTTTTCGGTGTCAGACGCGTCTCGCTTGTAAACAGCTATGATGTCGTAAATGAGTAATCTAATTCCAACCAATCATGAATCTCTTTGGACGAGATACGCACTGCCGTCCTGCGGCTTAGCGCCTATGAAATTGCTAGTTTCATAGATGTAATTAGATCGTGCGCTGCGTTGCTTTTCGGCTATTGTATCGATACGCTTCTCGCGCACATCTGATACGAGCCGGGAGAGATTTAGGTTACGTCAATCGGACCGGGCCACCTAGGATCCTGCTAGATGTGATGCCGTATGCTTAAATACTGCCATCTTGTTATCGACGTCTACGAGCGCAATCACTTCGAATAAATGAAAATTACACCTATCAACTTGCCTAATTTTTCGAACGAATTCTTGAGCGTATTTTTCTTGAGATGGCTATACGGCTTGGGTTTTTTTACGGCTGCATCTATCTTGACCGTGGCCATGCAAACTTCCGCTCTTTTGATTTCGGGTCGCCCGATTGATCTTGTGAATGCTTTCTATTTTTACAGCATGCTTTGGTTGCCATGGTCCATCATGCTGCCGATTGTCTATTCCATTTCGGAACACTTTCGTTTTAAGGAAAAGAACTGGATTAAACCAGCAATCATCCATTTTCTTACCAGTATCGTTTGGCTCCCGTTTTACTGGAAGTTGATCCACCTGATGGAATTCTTGTTGCGCATCATCCCCGTTTTCCATGACATCACGCAACACGACCGTCAGCTTTTCACGGTCTTAATGGACTATTACTGGTACTGGGTCATTCTAATCAGTGTATACCTGTCTATCTATTACGACGACAAGCGAAAAGAGCGTGAAAAGACCAGGAGGCTCACAATTGAAAATCTTGAGTTGTCTAGGAATCTCGCTGAAGCTCGGCTGTCCGCACTTAAGGCCCAGTTACAGCCACATTTCTTCTTTAACTCGCTAAATGCGGCATCGGGCCTTATCAGAGAATCGAAAAAAGACGAAGCCATTGCTCTGTTGACAAAACTGGGCCAGCTTTTGCGGCACTACTTGGAAATCGAGGGATACCAGTGGATATCTCTGGAAAAGGAGATCGAGTTCCAGAAAGTCTTTCTGGCGATTCAAATTGCACGTTTTGAAAAAAGACTTAAGGTCGACCTTTCAATGGACGAACAATGCAAAGGTGTCTTGATCCCAGTCATGGTTTTGCAACCCCTGGTTGAAAACGCGGTGCACCACGGAATCGGAGCAGGGAGCAACGACGGGCTTTTATCGATTAAGTTATCAATGGAAAACACTCATTTGCTTGTTGAAATCGAAAACGGAATTTGTTCAGACCTCAAGGACATGAAGGGGTTCGGGATTGGATTGAAGAATATTCGATCAAGGCTGAACCAATTGTTCCAAGAGGACTTTGACCTCGAACTTAGTGTACAAGATGCCAAGACGATGCGTACACGGCTTGTCCTGCCTGCATCCAGGAGCGAAGAGAATGCCCTGCATTAGAACGATCATTATTGACGATGAACCACTTGCCATTCGTAACCTGAAGAGTATTTTGTCAGCCTCTCAGGACGTTGACGTAATCGGTGAATTCCAGGATCCCTCTGAAGGGTTGCGATCAAGTCAGAATATGCTTCCCGACCTGATCTTCCTGGACATCCAGATGCCGAAAATGTCAGGGATGACGATCGCAAGAGAAGTCCTTAAGCTGTCTCCAGCGCCAATGGTTGTCTTCGTCTCGGCCCACGATGAATATCTGATGGAAGCCTTTCGAGTCCATGCCCTCAACTATGTCTTAAAGCCGGTTGATCATGTGCAAATTGAGGAAATCATAGCTAGGATCAGGACAAGGGCCATGCCCAAAACGGAAGAGTTTCATGAGTCAATCGTTAGGTTACTCTCCAGCAAAGAGGACGAAGATCGATATGAATCTCGGTTTTTGGTCAAGCAAGGCCAAAAATCGATCATCGTACAAACAGACGAGGTAGTGTGGATAAGCGGCGCCAAAAACTATGTTGAGCTACATACCAGCAGCAAAACTTTCTTACTACGCAAGACAATGGAAATGATTTCAAACGAATTAGACTCTCGCCATTTCGCCAGAATACACCGATCAATCATCATCAACATCAATGAATTGGATTACTTGACGACATCCTATGACAACGGCCTTGTTGCCGTACTCAAGGACAAGTCCCAACACAAAGTCTCAAAAAGTTACCGTCAAAACCTGGAGGGCCGATTTCTCCAATAGGTTCTACAACGACCGAGATTCCATCCTTTTCTTGGCACCTGACTTCAATAATTGAGCCGAGTTCTTTCCAGTCATGCTGGTCAACTCACTGTCTGGCGCTTCAGGAATTGGCATGGGACCTTCGCTTTGTATTCGCAGGCCTACGGCCCAAGGGCCACGAATCATTCTCAAAACTGCTGTTTGGATCTGATCAACCACCACTCAGGTCGTTACCCTTGTCTAGGTCCCACATCGTAGAGATCCATGTGTTCGGTATTGAGCTTGGATAGCCGATATCCCGATTTCGCCCTCGTTTATCCCCATATATGGCCTATTCGTCCCATTCACCTGTAGAGACCTTCTGGTGCTTCACTAAAATTGGATATCTAAAGACGTGTGCAGAAGGATTTGTGAGACAGAATGATTGCCTATTTTCTGATGAGTCACGCTATTCCTTGTCCGCACCAAGCTAACGAATCGAAACGAATCCAAGAAGATCACGAATGGAGGGTAGAATGCGAAAATTGTTAATGGGACTGCTGGGTTTGTTTGCGATGTTGGGTTTTGCCCAAACTGCTTCCCCGCTCGATCTCATCACGGCTGGCGCCACAGACATGACCATTTCGCCCCGTCAAGCTGGACGCGGTGCCCTATTATTCGATAGCGGAAGCGGAACAGATGTTCCCGCCTTTGCGGTGGTTTCCCAACATTTCACAGACTCTATCCTAACGATGCCCTTTTTCACGTTTGGCGCGGACGACTTTACGGTGACTGGCTGTGGCTGGGAAATAAATACGGTTACCGCCTATGGTAACTATTCTCTAGGAAACGGACCGGCAAGCAGCGTAAACGTCTATTTTGTGCGCAAGACTGGCCCCACCTTGACGAACACAGATCTGTCTATGGCTGATCATGTCTTGGAGAATCTGACTTACGTGGAGTTGGACCCAGTCTTCGGCGGTGACTTCAGTATCGCGATTCCGCCTACTGTCTTGAACAAGGGAGAATGGTGGATCGTCGTTCAAGTCAATATGGATGTCCTAGTCGGAGGCCAATGGAATTGGACTGAAAGTGCTTCGGCGCCAAACTCTGGCATGCCTATAGGTGATGAAAGCAACTGGTTCCAAACCGCGAACCCACAGGTTTCGGTGGTTAGCCCCATCACCGGAACCGCGACTTGTGTCGATACATGGGGTCGCCGGCTAACAGATTGTTCGATGACCCGTTTCCCTGATTCTTCTCCTCCCTCAGATCCCGATTTTGCTTTTGCACTCGAAGGTACTGCTCTCGTCAATTCCGTGTTCGCGGCACCCACTACTTTGATGACTGTCGAAGATGGACCTGCCGTTACCTATGATATTTACTTGACGGCGCCACCTTGTCCGGGCGAGACCGTCACTATCACACCTATCAGCGGGGACATCACTGAGGGTAACGTTTCTGGCCCTGTGGTGTTTACGGAGACGAACTACGACACCGTACAAACCGTCACCATAACGCCAGGTCCTTCAGGAGACGGAAATGATGGGGACGTGATGTATACCATCACCAATATGGTTGTTTCCGACGATCCAAGTGGCTGCTACGCGCTCGTAACTGCAGCCGACATTTCCGTCACCAATCAAAACATTGAGGGAACTGCAACGATCACAGTGAATCCTACCAATGGTCTCACCGTGGATGAGGACGGCACAATGACTGCCATGTTCGTAGTGGCAACCGTAGGCACGCCAACTGACACCGTAACCGTGGATCTTACGCCTTCGGCCGAGGTTACCCTCGACGTTAGTAGTGCCGTCATGAACATGGCTAATAGTTTCTCGGCCACTGTCACAGTTACCGGCGTTGCCGACGACATCGTTGATGGGGACCAATTTTTCACCGTGACAACCGCCACGTCTTTCAGCAATGACTTAGCTTATTCAAGCATAGACCCAGCGGATGTGTCCGGGACGGTATTGGATGATGATATTGCTAACGTCGTCGTCACGGCAATACCCAATCCGTTGGCAACTTCTGAAGCTGGAGGAATGAGTACCATTGACTACGTGCTAACTGCCATGCCCAGTGCGGATGTGGTGATCAACCTCAGTATCGATGACCTCTCAGAGGTCAGCATCGACCAATCAATACTAACTTTCACGAACGCCAACTGGGATACGCCACAAACCGTAGTTGCAACGGGTGTCGATGACAATGTGCAAGACGGTAGCCGGCCATTTACGATCATTGGCGGTGGAACCAGCAGCGGTGATGCCACTTGGCATGGATTACCTGTGACCAGCATATCGGGTTTCAACGCCGATGACGCCGATACGGCAGGATTCACGGTTGATGATCTCGGAGGGGTTACGACTGACGAATCCGGTACCACAGATACCTTTACGGTCGTATTGAATTCAGAACCCATTTTCGATGTAAGCGTCGATTTTCGCTCGGATAACATCGGCGAGGGCCTCGTTGGCGTTACCCCGAGCGGCCCCTTCCAGGAGACCGTCACACTGACGTTCACAGCCGCCAATTGGAGTACGCCACAGGTCGTCACCGTTGAAGGACAAGATGATTTGGTTCGCCGTGCAGATGGAACCGTGGCTTACACCATCTTCAGCGAGAACATCGTTAGCTTCGACCCCATTTATGACGCTATAACGGATGCAGCCGTCGCTGACATCAGTGCCTTGAACACCGACAACGATGGAGCAGCGTCATTGGCGGTCGATCCGGTTAGCCTCACACTGCAGGAAAACGGTCCCTCCATGACGTTCACCGTTAATCTTGTTACCCAACCTACGGCATCCTCAGTCATGGTTCCAATTTCAAGTAGTGACCTCACCGAGGCAACTGTTGCACCCAATAGTCTAACCTTCACCGACTCAAACTACGCAACACCCCAAATCGTTACCGTCACCCCAGTTGAAGATGACATCATCGATGCCGACCAGACCTTTGACATTTCGTTAGGTCCTGCCACGGGAGGTAACTATACTGGTCTCAGTGCTGCGGTTTCCGTTACCGTTGAGAACATAGATACGTGCGGTGAAATGACACTGGCTGCCGAGATTGGCGGGCCGATCTTAGCCGGCGGGACGCCAACTTGCGTCTTCGATCTTTATAAGACCAATAATTCGGCAAATCCGGCCGACTGGATCCTTCTCGGTACCTTTACGGTCGGTCAAGACGGATTCGTGCAAACAGGTGTGTTAGCCGAATCAGACTGTACCTACATCACCACCATAACCGGTACCCTGACGATTCTTACTCGATTTGCTCTGATCACCGTGCCCACTCTTGGTGAATGGGGATTGATTATCATGATCCTCGCTTTGGCCTCAGTCGCCATTCTCATTTCCAAACGTCAGAATCTCACGCCAAGCAATCAATTCCGCATAACTCAACTTTAACCAGCCGAGACAAGTGGCTCCTCAGGACCAATCGTCGATCAAACGAATTGCTCCCACCCCCCCGAATCACGCAGAGCCCCAATATGCGATTACTTAGCGTGTGATTTGACGCATGCATAAAGCCCAAATCATGTGAACCCACTTGCCAGCCTCTTTCGCTTGCTGCGCGACGGAAGACAAGCTGCCGGTTCATGTCCGCCTTCGATTCCTATGGAGCCAATTCTTAAAGCATTCAGCAAAAGCGCTGGGATTGGATGAAACGGCCCCGACTGATCCATTCGCGTAACGACGCTGGGGACTGCCGGACGGTAAGTTCAACGGCTGTACAAGATAGTCATGGTCACCACGCGTCATTGATTTATTAAGTCCGACGCCGCGAAGTCTGGTGTGCGGCGTTGGCATTGAGGCAACATAGAATATCCCATCATGTTGTTTTCGGCGAGATTTCGATACGCATTAGCACACCAATACCGACAACGACTGTTGATAAGCCAATTGCAGGTGAAGGCAAATATTGGAATAGCGATGAATTTGGTTCGGTCCCAGGAGTCCCATAACAAAACTTGCATTTGTGTCAGCGGTCCGTGTCCAGCCATTCAGAATCTTCAATGCCTAGTTTGGCTTCTGCGTTTTCCACAACTCGTTTGCTCTGGCTTTCACAAAACATATCCCCAACATCATGAGGCCAAAAACGAAAACTATCAAGGATGTCGTGCTTAAGGTCGGAACACCCAATTGTACGTAGCCATCGACTATCACATTGATGTCGGTTGAAATTCGAGCTCCCCCTCCACCATAGGTTCCGGGAGGACCATTCCGGTCACTATTCCATGTTCCCAGAAAAGAGGGTCCCAGATTCTCGAAATACATATACAAGTCATCGGATTGATCAGCAGGAACACCACCTCCATCCTTGTTTGAGGAATGGTTATACCAATTCTCTCCAGTATTGCTTGTGCCATCTACCCCAAACTTGATCATAGTGTTCCCCGGAACATGGATGTCCAATCCCGTAAACTTAACCTCGTATAGGGGCAGATACTGTCCAGATCTACCTTGATAGTCGTGTTCTGTGGCATGAACATACTGAACTCGTTGGATGCTTATTTCTTGATTTGAGGTCAGGTCGGTACCAGGCAAGAAGGATCCACTGGACTTGACCGCCAACACACCATCGATCTCGAGATAGAGAGATAAGGACTGAAAGTCATTGGAAAGAACGTAAGGTTCGTCAGAAAAATCCAGGTCATTATCAGTTTCGGCTGCTGTTGCACCTGGACTCATCCAGGTGGTAATCGTAGTGATAACCCACCTATCGTCTGGATCCAGCTCGGGTAGCGTAAAGTGATCGCCTGAAAATTCCGGAGGATCTCCGTCCCAAGTTACATTGACGCGGGCCAGACCAACCTGATCATTGATATTTAGAACGGGAAGCCCACGATCAATAATGCGTCCTGGCGGTTGAAACATGATGGCCAATAAAAAAATCATCATCTCGAAGTCCTGTATGTTTATTTAGATACGCTTGATGTGCCAAATAGCTGGAACTGTGTTTTTCGCATTTCGTGATATCCCGCCACCAACTAGAGTCCTGACTTCAAAACCGAGATAGAGTTAGGCCTGATTTTGAATGCCAAACTCTGGGGATTCACACTGGACGTCTTAATTGAGCATAATGTGTAATTCGTAAGACTCAAACACGATAGGTTTAAGTGCCACAAAACAGGGATGAATGCGCTTTTTGTTGGGACAAAGGCCGCACACGACCGCCAGGAATCGGTTCTGATTCGCTTCGCATTTTCAAGCCACGGGTCTATGTGTAGCCAACTGCAGTACTGAAGAAGCCAGTTTCGTTAAATGAGACTCGATCGTCATCAGTTGTCCAGACCAGACACCTCCCCACCCTGGAAACAGACGTCCAATTGCCGGACCATTTCATGACTACTCTAGAACGATATATCCAGTTCCGCTCGACAGCTTACGGCCGCATCACATTCTGGAGCAACTTAATCCCAGGATCAGCGACCTTAGACCCAGTGATTGCCGCATTCGTCACATCGGACACTTGGCACATATATGAATCGTCTATGTTCGAGTTGTCAACGCCAAGGTGTTCTAAATTCCCTTGCGCAGGACAGTGGGAGAAGATTGCACAACGTGAATCAATCTCAGGATGCCGATTTCTGCTTGGTGCGCGGCGTTTTTCTATGCAGGAACTTTAGCTATCTAGCAATTTGGAGTGACATAAATGAGCTCAATTATCCTCTTACTCACTGTTTTTATTCAGGATTGGGAAAATCGTAGTCTTGATACGTTACGGTCTGACCACGGAACGGGCTTCATCAAATCCGTTCCGTATTTTGACATTGACGAATATTCCGGTCATGTAAGCGCATCTCTCACTGCGGTTGGCCCTGGTCATCTATCTGTGGCCCCGCAATATAAAATGCCAAACCGGCTCATCACCAATACGACACCACTGTCTCGAGCGGCGCAATGGGGGCGAATGGGAAGAGATTGGCATTTCGGTCCTGGCTATCTACTAGTAAATGATGCATTGGTCTCTGCCTGTGGATCTACCAGGGTCTCATGGCAGTCAGTGAATTATGTCAGCGCAGAAGGAAATGTAAGACCCTATTTTCGAGATCTTCTTTTTGTCGACGTTCCAGGGGGTGCAGATGCATCGGACTATGGGCCAGACGTCACCTGTCAGGGCGTCTGGCGACCCAATCCAATTTCTCCCGAAGACAAACACTTCGTTGCAAGCGACCTTAGCAGAATAACAAAAACGGATGACGGCTTTTACTGGATGCTGCAACCCGACGGTACCAAAGTAAAATTTCGGAAAACAAATACAGTGTTTAACGAGTCACCCGATCCCATAAATGCCTTCTGGTATTGGGTACCAGTTGAACTCATCACTCCTGAGAAACGAGTGATTAATTTCAGCTACCTTGATGATAGTTGGCAGATTCATCGGGTGTTCGATCACGAGAATGAGCGTTACCTGGAATTCCATTATGAGCGATACGATCGAAATGGACTGGAAGTGAATCCACCTGAGCCACTCCCCCCGCAGATGCTTGAGGAATACAACCTAAACCAACCCATGAAGTACGTAACGCGGGTCGACTTGAAATACAGCTGGAATGGCACAGATGGCGACCTACACCGAACGCTGGCCAACTACTGCTATCAGAGATATGGGGCATATGGATTGCGATTCTGGCAAGAACTCATACCTGCCGGTGGCAACGAATTCTATCGATCAAGTGCTACGTACGAGATTGAACATGTGAGAAATAGTCCTGTGCTTCTGGTAAACGATATTCAGAACCCAAAGGGCGGCCACGTGCGCTTGAGTTTTATTGAAGACATAGAAATTGCAGGCGCGAACGGCGGGATTCAAGATGGTGGCTTTTGGGCTGGCTCCTGCCGAATTCTTGATCCCGAAGGCAACGATTGTGACTTCCAAGACATTAGACGAAATCATCTTCGTGTCTCTAGAGCTATTTTTGTCAACCAATCTGGACAGGACGAACAAAGCCTAACCCTCAACTATCAGGTCGTAAGAGAGCTGTCAGACTTCGACGACATTAGTTTTCACGGCTACGAAGGCGGTGAGGAAATAATCCCTCATGTGGGACAAAATTTCCTAAAGGTGACCGCCAGTCTGTTTGACTCGAACGGTCAAATCTTCGAAACAGCAGAGACCATTTATTCATTTCCAGAACAAGATATCGCGCCATCAGGCTCATCCCACAAACTTACAACCGAACCTCCTCCAAGCCAATACATCGGGCGGCCTTTAATCAAAGAGAGGATTCGATTTCGACCTGTACTGGCAACAAGCGATCCTACGGACTTTGAGACAAGCAGATTACGAGAGGAATGGCTCTACCAAGACCTGATACCGATCGTTGCAGGCGTCTCTCCAGAAAACCGTCGAATTGGCGGGAGCAAGCACACAGGCTTTTTAACCGTGCCTGTAAAAACAAAATATCACCGCATCAGAGACTCAGACTCCTATTCACAAGACCTTAATTTGTGGAATATATTTGAATACGTGTATCAATGGCCGAATGACTGGAGAACAGGTCCGAATCAAGGTAGGTTGACATTCGATTTTGACTTCTTGATTGCGTCCAAATCCTTCTTCAAATTAATCGATACATCTGGAAATACTCAGTACTCAAATACGATTACCGTTCAAGAGGAATACCTTCACAAAACGGATCAGGATCCGATTGCAAATATCAGCTTTTCACGAGGTGATGACCTTCATTTCGTCCTGGGGCTCAACAAGCGCGTGACCAAACTTTTATACGCGACACCAGAATCCAGTGCCCCAATTAGGCCACTCGAAAAAATTGAGATTGACTATTTCGATGAAGGATTCTGGGAGCATGCACCCTTGATTCGTGCTAAGCGAATATATACGAATTCAACAGATTTCATTCAGATGGTGTATGAATACCACATCGAGGGCAAGAACACTGGCTTTTTGTTTCGCAAAGATAATGTCTTCGATAAAAACCTTGCTTTTCAAAACGGAAAACACACTGAGATTCTCAATTATGAGTTTGGTATCCGTTCAGAAGTTGATCTGCAGCCTATAGGCAATGTCGACTATGTTTTGACCATGAATGCCGATGGCAACGTTGTCGGGTCAACGCAGAGCGGTGTATCCAGCACGTTTACCTATGATGACTCCGGGCGAAGAGTTTCGAAAAAAGTCAGCGATCAGCCTGTGACTCACTATCAATACGCAAGTGCTGTCGAATCTGCGAGTGGCGAAAGCTATGTGATCAAGTCACAAGATGGAGGGATCTGGACCAAAACAGTCAAGGACGAATGGGGACGGACGTCATCAGAAACCCAAAGGATTACTGATACGGTGATGGCAGACCCGACTGTGTATGAATACAATCCGGCTGGGGTTCAGTTTACTACGTCATCTCGTGGCTCTCGTGTCGAAGTGAGTAGCGACATCATGGGACGTGCCATCGAAACCGTTACGCAAGATGCATTGGGCAACATAATCCTATATCAAACAAGCCAAACATTTACGGAGATTGACTTTGGCGCCATAGCACGCAATCGGCTTAGAGAGGTTATAAAGGTCAATCAGCAAGCCACTCAACAACAACCTGGCATTACGTCTGGAGAGAAGGTAACAGAACAAAAAACTGACCTGTTGGGCCGAGTTATCGAGTCCAGCACGAACAAAAGCGAGCACTCGAATAACTTCACGTCAATAGACTACACATTTGATGGCGACATGTTAGTTCAAACAATTAAGCCATATGGCTCCTCTGACGTGAGTTCTCATCGTACATCGTCATTGGATTGGGTGGGACGCGTATGGTCACAAGATCATCCCGAATTAGTTAGCGAACATAGCTCCGATATAGAAACCTATTTTGACAATCGTGGACTTGAGCAAAGACACCTGTTTCCTTTGCGCGAATTTGAGAATACCTACGATCATCGCGACCGACTTGTAACGGTTTCCAGCGGAACGAAAGTATTAACTGAAATGATTTATGACGATGATCTAAATGCATTGGTCAAATCCGTTAATCACTTAGGGTCCACCATCATACAAAGTGATTTTGATAATCAAAATCGGCCCACGAAGATCGAAGTCGTTATTCCCAAACCAATTGGTCCCCCAAAACATTTGTACCCCGAGGGAGTCGTTTCGGGTCACAGCACAGAATGGTTCACATGGGATGCGCCTGACGCAGCTCCAAACATTTCTTTTCCGAAATTCCATGTCAAGGTCGTCGATGATGACGGTGTGGTTATCTATGAAGACAGGACGGTGACAACAAACACGCTTGAGATCCCCTGGCAGACTGAAATTTTTTACGACCGCTGGTATACATTACGCATAAGAGCTTATACCGAGGACTTCGAACCTTCGTTGTGGGCCGAATCCAGGTTTCTAGGGGACGATGGTGAATCTTTCTCGATTCAAGCCCGACGAAGTGATGAGTCTTTTCCTTACTATGGTCGTGGAGATAAGGCGACTCTCGAATTTGTAACAGACTTCCCATACGCGACGATTCATGTTTGGCGAGAAAAAGATGGCATGCCCTATTTGAATGGCGTCCCCCTTCCTCACGGCTTGAACCAGACAGACGCAAACGGCAACTTAACCGTGAGTTTCGACATCTGGGAAGAGGAGAATGCCGGTCAAGACTTGACAGCATTCTGTGGGAAATATACTAACGAATACTTTGGGATCTTGAGTCCAGTGACTGGAGAATATGTATACTCCAATGTGATCCCTGCATACTCGCTTTCATGCGAGCAGGCAGGTACCCCAGCCGCACCTATTTTTGTTGATGTTGCGCGCGGTCGTGTTTGTCAGATTAACTTTGGAGAAGTCGAATACGGCACCGAAATGTTACCAGCGGAGAAACTTTGGATTGAGAATAACTATCGGAACAATAATTTGGGCAGTTACGTTGAATGGAGCGAAGTTACGATGACGATAACGGGCACATCAGCATATGGCCATTCTGCTTTTTCGGTTGAATCAACAAATAGCGGTCTCCCCATATTGTTTAACAAACATGGCTATCCGGTTGAGGGCCTCCAGTGGAATGAACGAGGTTACGTTGTGGTCAAGTTTGATCCATTTGACACGTCAATAAACCACTACAGTGCTGAAATCAAAATGCATCACCCCTTGATTCCCGCAAACGAAAACGAGAATATTTGCTTTGTTCGAGGCGATGGAATCAATAATGCGCCTCCGGTGATTGTTTGGGGATTAAACAATGGACCCAACCACCCTGTCCCATATCGTTATCCGCCTATTCAAGACACTTCAGTTTTTGATATTGGACAATATGTGCCTGGTGATCTTCGTGAGTTTTACGTATACAATCCCAACCCTTGTCCCTCTGGTTACCCTTGTTTTGAGTCGACCCCGTGGCAACGCGGTCGAGTGAACACATTTGATCATACTGGATGGGTGGATACTCGCGGAAACACAGGAAAGTCTCCCTGGTACCCTCTGTCCAATGCAGACCTGCCTCCCACGATTGAGCCAAACTTGCCTGTTACGTATTCGGAATATAGCTACATGAGCCCAGAAGGCCGCTATCCATTTTCCATTGAGAACCTCACAATCAGTCCCGGTGAATACGAAGTTCATGTCGCTCAATTCAATAGTTGGCATATGCTGGAACCCTATGATACTACCGAGAATGATACGTACTACGGTAGATACGAAATGAGTATCAAAGCTAATGTCGTCAACGAACCCTATTTAAAGATAGTCGAAGGTGGAAATCCAATAATCTTCCCACCAATGCCTTTAGGCGAGTCAACCAATGCATTCGAGCTTACTTCTGAAAGAAAAGGCGCTCGCATCAAGATAATGAAAAATGTCAATTTCCCGGTGTTACCCGTTGCATCCGGATCGGGTGATTTCCAAGATGTGATCGTAGACCAGCCTCTCTTGCAGGCAGGTGGAGCCGAGGCACCCATTAGTGAATGGTATAAACCTGAGGACCGCTGGATCAATATGACAGCAGTTAAGGTTGGTACAATGCGCGGTTTTATCTGTCTTGAGGAGCGTTCTGGTTATTTCGAAGACGGTAGGTTTGGCCAACTCTGTTTTCAAGCTGAAGGTCAAGTAACGCCTCGTTTGACGGTAAGTGACACATTACTTGATTTGGGTGATGTGCTGCTAGGAGAGGAGTCTTTTGCTACGTTCACCATTACCAACCGATCTTGGTATCAGAGACTCAATGGGGAATTACAAATGGGTGAGGGCTCATCAGCGTTTCGTTTTGTGAATCTCAATCCGTTGGCCCCGTTTCCCCCTGCATCCGGGCGTGGTCTTGTCGGATTTTCTACAGTGAGCTTTGACCAACTCATGCATCCCGCATCTGGTGAAACGGAAAACCCTGCTTCAATTAAGAGGTTCTATATTCGCTTTCAGCCTGGGCAAATTGGCGATTTTGAACAAGTGGTCACGGTCAGTCTTTGTCGAGCGTCTTCCAGCACCCCTCAGTATCAATGTGACCCGTATGAGAGTGAGTCTATTACATTTATCGTACGTGGTAGGTGTGTAGATCCTGATGCACCTATATGGCGACAGTATCGTTCTGCAGAACCTCCGGAGCGAGCATCCTTTTCTCTAAATTACAACGCCTTAGGACAAATGGACAAAATTACGCCTCCACACTTAGGGTCAAGAACCGTTAATTTCAACAGGATTGGCTCCGAAGAAAAAGTCTACTATGAAACAGACAGGCTCAGAGAGGTTGCCAAAGTAAAGGACTATCGGTCCCAGAATAGTGCGGGAGTGAATGTCGTGACCGGATCGCCGTCATTAGTTCGCATGCAATCTTCTTACGCTTCAGGTAAAGATGTTTCCTTTAATTATGACGACTTTGGACGCCTAACTTCCAAGACACTCCACGAAGTTGGAAATGAAAATTCGCTGACCCACAAGACGTCTCGAATCGAGTATGACCCTTGGGGAAATATCGAAGGCTACCGTTTGCAGACTTCAGGTTTCAATCACGAATTTGATCATGAAGTTGGTTTTAACTACGACGAGCTGGGACAATTGAAGGAATATACACTCGATAACGGTGAATCAATTCATTACACATATGACGAATTTGGGAACATGACAAAAAGAGAGTCAGACTTAACCATCTCAGGTTCAGGCTTTTCGTTTCCTTCCGATCTCATAAATGTGTCCTATAACAAGCAAAACCAAATTAACAACTGGCAATACGATCAAGAGGGCCGGATTACCGATGACGGCTTGAAATATCGGTTTGATGCCATGGGACGTTTGAGCTTGATAACTGACGAGGACGGTAATTTAATTGCGCATCATTTGTATGATGCAGGCGGTAGGCGCGTTCGAAAACTAGAAGATCACCAAGTTACCTATTATTACCGCCTGCATGGGACGGTCGTTGAGGAGAAGATAATTCAGTTTGAGACAAACGAAGTAACGGTCAAAAATTATCTTTATCATGCCGGTGAAGCCATAATGACCTCAATATCCCAGGGTCGACTCAATCCAGCAGGAGATTTTGTTCCTGAGTCCACAAAACACGAATACGCGTACTTTGACCACCTTGGCAGCCCTGTCGTTCGATGGGATTATCACAACGAACCACGTATCCAGGAATATTCACCATTTGGCCTCCAGTTTATCGAAGAGAATACGCGATTCGAGGTAACTGGCTTCGCCGGCCATGAGGATGATGAGGAGTCTGGGCAAACGTATATGAACGCTAGGTATTATATTCCTGAACTCGCGCGTTTTAATCGTCCCGATCCCGCTGGCGATTTTAGTCTCGCCAACCCAGCTAGTTTCAATCTGTACCAGTATGTTAATAACAATCCAGTCAATATTGTGGATCCTCTTGGTTTGAATGGAAAGGAGCCCCATATATATGTCACTCACAAAGTGATTCACGAAATCGTCAGCGAAGAGGGAGTCGACCCCGATGAAAAGAAAGACAACGTGAGAGGGCATCTGCGAATGGCACTGATGCACTATCTCCCGGATGCCGCCGAAGAGTTAGCGGACAACGCAAAAATAATAACTGGTATTGAAGTGCGACAAAGTCAATACGACTTTAAGCAAAAATCTACTCAAATTACCTATGTTAGACGTCCGATTGAAATGGCGATGGATTTTATGCTGCAGGACACATTGGTCGAAGGAGAATGGGCAATTGTATTAACAACCAAAGCAGACTTCCAACATAGTATCGAATATGTCATTTCAGGCGATTCAACAAATGACCTAATTGTACAGAGGAGGTTGGTAGATTTTGCAGGGGTACTTGACTCCCATCATATGGGCAGCTATGTAGGCAAGGCAGGGGATCTCACAGGTGCTATTGGCCTAATAAAAAGTGACCACAGTAAAGCCCAGGCCTCAGCCTTTCAGGCAACGAGTGTCTTTTTTTTCCCGATTCAATTTGGCCGTACTTACTACGCGCATGTTGTAAACGGAATAAAAAGGGATTGGCAGCGGGTAAAGGAAGCGGTCACGCCGCACGGCCTGACTTGTCGGACTTGTAACCCTAGTTTGGCAGGGCCTAGAGATGCTCATGCTGACTAAATGTTGCAACTTCCATCAATTTCAACCTGCGTCTTTATTAGATAAGCTGAGGCTCGAATAGAAAAGATGGCCCTGGGCTTCCTCTCTATGTAGTTACAAATTGTATCTTCAATTTGTCAGCCAAACCGAAGGAAGCCAGACTTATAGCAAGATGACAAATTTAAGTGAGGCCAAAAATCACCTAATGGGTGTTCTTATTGGGCGCGCAATTGAGACTGTGGACCTCGTCTTGATCGACCCTCGTTCGCCAACTCATCGCCAACTTTGAGTCAGTTGTACGGCAACTGTAAGGTCAAGCTTTTGCCTATAGGAGCAGAATAAAAAAAGGCCGCTTGAGGAGCGGCCAATTATTTGATAATTAGTTGGTTCAGGTAACGTCAGACAGTTTGAGTCCCTGTTTGGTCAAAAATGCCATGAACCCTACTTTGGTTATACTCTTCAAAGTTCGAGCAGCCACGCGAACGCGGACAAAACGACCTAGCTCTGGTACAAAAATACGTTTACGTACCAAGTTTGGGCGACTATGTTTATTGGTCCGAACATGCGAGTGAGAAACTTTTTTGCCCTTAAGGCTACTCTTACCAGTGATTTGACAAACGCGAGACATGTTTTGCTCCTTATCATGGATCCATCAAGAAAATGGCCGTAGCCAAAGACGACAGCTTAGCGGTAAAGCGGGACAGGGTCAAGAAAAAGTTGATCCCATCAGGTTACAAAAGGGGTGTTCCCCTCTATTCACGCACGGTTCGTAAGCGCGTATTATCTTGCAAAGCATAGACGTCTAATCTCTCTGACTTCACGGCACGAATAGCGGCGACAACGGCGCATGCGGCCGATATCGTCGTCACGCATGGGACTTCGGCCTTCATTGCTTCAAAGCGGATGTATCTGTCATCGTGATGGGATTCGCGACCGACTGGAGTATTAATGATCAACTTCACGTCGCCAGACCTAATTTGGTCCACTATGTTCGGCGTACCTTCGTGGACCTTGGCGACGTCAATCACGTTTAGGCCTCGGTCGCGCAAATGGGCTGCCGTTCCTCGGGTTGCCATCAATTCAAAACCCAACTGATAAAGCCCACGCGCAACGTCAACCAAGCTAGATTTATCGCGTTCAGCCACCGACACAAATGCGATCCCGTTGCGCGGTAACTTGGCCCCTGTCGCTCGGTAGGCTTTGGCAAAGGCGTTCCCTAATGAATGCGAAGAGCCCATTACTTCGCCCGTCGATTTCATTTCAGGTCCCGTAATCGGATCTTCGCCCAACAGTTTCGTGAATGGAAAGACAGGAGACTTAACATGCCACATCAATGGTTTTGGCCTAAGCGGCACATCAAGTTCCGCTAGAGTCGAACCACTCATAACGCGCGCAGCTATTTCGGCAACCGGGAACCCAATGGCTTTGGCTGCAAAGGGAACGGTTCGTGAACAGCGAGGATTAGCCTCAATCACATAAATATCGTCCTGATGAATGGCAAATTGGATATTGATTAGCCCGCTTACGCCTAATTCAAAAGCCAATACCTCGGCTTGACGTTCAAGCTCTTCTATCACCCGCTCGTTGATTAAGACAGGAGGAAGAACGCATGATGAATCGCCACTGTGAATCCCAGCTTCCTCGATATGCTGCATCACGCCTGCGATCATGACCTCTTTGCCATCGCAAACGGCGTCCACATCAAACTCAAGCGCGTCGTCGAGGAATCGGTCTACCAGAATCGGCTGATTAGGGGCCGCCTTTAGCGCATCGCTTATCGCTTGATCGAGTTCCGTCTCGTCAAACACGACAGCCATGGCTCGGCCACCCAAGACAAAACTAGGTCTTACCATCACTGGGTATCCAATGCGATCGGCAGTTTTTTTAGCTTGTTCCCTTCCAAAGGCAATGCCGTGTTCGGCTTGCCTGATTCCCAAACGATTCAAAAGCTCCGAAAACCTTTCGCGGTCTTCTGCCAATTCGATGGCATCGTAAGATGTGCCGATTATTGGATAGCCCAATTCATGTAGCGGACCCGCCAAATTCAACGCAGTTTGTCCGCCAAAACCAACTATCACGCCATCGGGTTGCTCGAATTCAAGAATCTTAAGTACACATTCTAAAGTCAATGGCTCGAAATAGAGTCGATCGGCTAGATCAAAGTCCGTGGAAACGGTTTCTGGATTGCAATTAACCATAATCGCTTTGAACCCGGATTTCTGAAAACCCCAAACCGCCTGAACACAGCAATAATCGAATTCAATCCCCTGCCCAATTCGGTTTGGTCCACTCCCGAAAATCACCACTTTAGGACCCTCAAGCGGTTTTATGTCGCTGCTTTCACCATAGGTTCCATATAGATAGGGTGTGACAGCAGGAAACTCGCCAGCACAGGTGTCTACCGCGTGGAAGGCGTACGGGATGGGCTCAGCCAGACGACGAATATCGCGTTCGGAGGTCTTGCAAATACGTGCTAGCTCTCGATCCGAAAAACCCCACTCTTTGGCGTTTCTTAACAACTCAAAGTCTTCTGGTTGCTCTGCCAACGCTTTTGCAAGCCCGACAAGCTCGTGGATATGGGCCAAAAACCAACCGTCGATACGGGTTAGTTCAGCTACTCGCTCAAGCGACATGCCTTGCCTGAAGGCTATAGCGATGTAACGCAGACGTTGCCAATTGGGTACACGCAAGCCTTTTTCCAGGCCCTCCAAACTCACTTCAATATCGGATGTGATGCTTTCCCAACCAACTTCAAGACTCTGGACGGCTTTTTGCAAAGCCTGCTTGAATCCGCGACCCATGGACATAACTTCACCGACGGACTTCATCTGCGTGGTCAATGTGGCATCGGCAGCTGGGAACTTTTCAAACGCCCAACGTGGGATCTTCACAACAACATAGTCCAATGCGGGTTCAAAAGAAGCTGGCGTGACCTTCGTAATTTCATTCTCGAGTTCATCGAGTCTGTAACCCAAAGCCAACTTAGTTGCGACCTTAGCGATGGGATAGCCCGTCGCTTTGCTGGCCAAGGCGCTAGATCGCGAGACGCGCGGATTCATTTCGACAACCACCGTTCGATCGCTCAGCGGGTCTACAGCAAATTGAACGTTAGAACCGCCGGTATCCACACCAACAAGACGCAAAACACGTAGGGAAATATCTCGCAGACGCTGATATTCTTCATCATTTAATGTTTGTGCGGGAGCCACAGTCATGGAATCGCCGGTGTGGATGCCCATGGCATCGATATTCTCGATCGAACACACGATAATGGCGTTGTCTGCTTGGTCTCGAATGACTTCGAATTCAAATTCTTTCCAGCCAATGATCGATTCTTCAACCAGGATTTGGCTATTTGGGGACGCTGCTAATCCCCGTGCCGCGATCTCCTCAAACATCGTCATGTCTTCCGCGATGCCGCCGCCCGTGCCACCCAGTGTGAAACTGGGACGGATAATGATCGGAAACCCAACCTCTTCGGCGATCACTCGTGCCTCTTGCATGGAATGGGCAAAACCACCACGACAGGTATCCAAACCCGATTCGGTCATTAAATTGCGAAAAAGTTCTCGGTCCTCACCTAACCGAATCGCTTTTACAGAAGCACCGATCAGTTGTACGCCGTATCGTTCTAGGATACCGCGATCGGCGAGCTGCAGCGACAGATTGAGCGCCGTTTGGCCACCCATCGTCGGCAACAACGCATCGGGTTTCTCACGTTCAATGATTTTGCTTAAGAACGACACCGACAAGGGTTCGATATAGGTACGGTCGGCAAGCTGCGGATCGGTCATCACCGTTGCAGGGTTGGAATTGGCGAGAATAATCCTTACGCCTTCTTCGCGTAGGGCCCGAAGAGCCTGTACGCCCGAATAGTCAAATTCGCAGGCTTGGCCTATCGTAATGGGGCCACTGCCAATCACCAATACCGACTTGATCTCTGGATTCTTAGGCACTGGCTTCCCCCATCAATCGCACAAATTCGTCAAACAGGTTGGCGCAGTCACGAGGTCCTGGGGCAGCCTCTGGATGGAATTGAACGCCAAATGAAGGTTTGTCCTTAAGAACGAAACCCTCCAAGGACCTGTCAAATAGAGAGATATGGCTGGCACTCACTGTCGTTGGCAAACTATCGGCATCCACCGCAAAACCGTGGTTCTGAGATGTAATCACCACTTTCCCGGTTGCTAGATCTTTAACGGGATGATTACCACCGCGATGGCCAAAGGGAAGTTTGTAAGTGCGTGCCCCTAACGCCAGCGCCATAATCTGAAATCCCAGGCAGATCCCAAATGTGGGGAAGCTATCCATCAATTCTTGGACCGTCTCTCGTACGCGTGGCACCGCATCAGGATCGCCAGGTCCGTTTGATAAAAGAATACCGTTGGGTTGATGGGCACAGATGGCATCGTAACTGGTGTTCCAAGGAACTTGAATCACTTGACATCCACGTTCCACTAGACATCGAATGGTGTTGGCCTTGATACCAAAATCAAGCAGCACCACCCGCATCGAACCCTTGCCATGGGTGATCGCTTTGGGCGTGGAAACATCAGGCACGAGATTGGCGCCAGTCATGGGCGGTTCAGCCTCAATATGCGCGAAAATTTCTGACTCGGGCACGAGCGATGAACCAATCCAAGCAGTTGTTGGACCTTGGTCACGGATACGTTGTGTCAAGGCACGAGTATCCAGTTCAGCAATGCAAGGCACGCCGATAGACGCAAGGTAATCGGACAAATTTTGCCGGCTAGTGCGATGCAAGGCGTGTGGGCTCATGTGTCGAATCACTAGTCCAGCTGCATGGGCCAGCTGCGATTCTTGAGCGTCAATCGATGTCCCGTAGTTGCCAATTTCGGGCGTCGTCAAAACGACGATCTGGCGGTGGTAGCTCGGATCGGTGGCGATCTCTTGATAACCCACAACCGACGTATTAAAAACCAGCTCGCCGACAATTGACGTGGGTGCGCCAAACAACCGTCCTTCAAACCGTGAACCATCGCGAAGGACCAAAACACCTGTCATGTGCAAACCCCAAATGAATGCAATACTTGCCGCGGCAAAAAAGCGTCGCGTGTATCGCCCATTGGGACGCTTATTCTATCAAGATTCGTACTTATAACAACCGCTAAGATCACATTAGCAGACATAAAAACGATCTTTGGAAGTCGTTCGGCCAGCCAAGTAGATTTGAGATCTACTTATGTAGCCAAGCTATTTGTAGCTGATCACACGGCCGGATTCGGAAACCACAACTAACCCTAACTTACTGTATGCAGGCGTTGCCGTGATGGATTGGCCTTCAAAACCTTTTAGTTTGCTTGCCGTAGCGCCAGTTAAAGGATGAATAAAGCGAATTTCGCCCTCACGAGTGGCTACCAGAATACGGTTTCCCAAGATCAGCGGTGAAGCTGCAAGCGGTCGATTACTGATTGGTGTACGCCATACTGATACACCATCCAAGGCCCGATATGCGGCTAATTCACCCTTGTCCAAACCAAGGATGACCAAGCCAAATGCCATCGACACACTGGTTACTGCTTTGCCTTTGAGTGACTTTGACCAGATCGCTTCGCCGTTAAGATCAAAACACTGTAGGTTGGATCCCAATGCCGCATAAAGTTTGTTACCGTCACTGGCAGGCGTCGAAGTGGCATTTTCGTCCTCAGAAACGAAATTGAAGGTAACATCGGCGTCACTACTAGAAGTCGATGACCCCTTGCCTTTGAGCCACACTTGAGCGCCATCCTTAAGCGAGACAGACACCACATCATCAAAGGGTGTTTGAATAAAGGCTCGTTCGCCAACGACCACAGGTTGAGAAGGTGAAGTCGAAAGAGATTCATGGTTGGCACTCCATATTTCTTTAAGCGGAACCTTGCCAAATAGATTGCGCTCCGTCCTCAATAGCTGAATTGAACCCGCTGCAGTCATAGTCAGCAGGCCATCTTCAACGGCGGTGATCGAGGTGGCAAAACTATCGAGACCCACTTCACCTTTGCGCTTCCCGTCCTTAACGCGATAAGCGTCCAATGTACCTCGATCATTGGCAGCAAACACATAATCGCCAACCACAGCCGATGTCACGTCTGACGCCACAGCAGTGCCGTGCCACAATTCAGATCCGGATTTGGCATCCAACGCAACCACTTGATTCTCGCGCGTCGCGATGTAGATCTTATCGCCCACAATAATAGGGTTCGATTGCACGCGTGACTTGAGGTCAACCTGCCAACTTATTTGTGGTTCAGCCGCAAGTTTCGCTTCAACTGCGCCGCGTCGCCAACCGTCCACCTGAAAAGCACCACTCTCCCCGGGTCTGGCTTCCTTGATCCACTGGGGTTCAAATGTACGGTCACTTTTGGCATCCGCTAGCAGGGAACCATGCCAATACTGATTGCCATCCATAGCAAATACGTGGCTTTCTCCTTCAGCCACTTCGACACGCGAACCAGCCGCATACAGCTTACCGTCAACCACATATTCGCCCTCATCCTGCGGCAAGATAATCGTAGCTTTGTGCTCGATGGGTTGCCGCTTATTGGCGTTCAAGTCTTTGTCGTTGGTGATGGTAGGTTGCTCTAATTTATCGTCTATGAAATAACCAGCTTTATCGGCCCAAAAGTATGCGGCCACACCAGCTACCAAAAGCACAAGCACTACGATTTTTTTCAAGGAACCCTCCAGAACAGACATTGGGATAGAATCAACGGTTGGCGGCGCATTTTTACATATTCTCCAGCCACAAACGACCATTGAGGGTGATTTCTGTGCAATTTTTACTGCTTTTTTACGCGTTCTGCACGCAGACGAGCGAAATTGAGGGGGCCTGGCAACGCATTGAGACTGGCACAGCGAGCGTGAATGCTTTTGACTTGCTATTCTTCGATTCAGACGGACATGTGGCTATTCGCGGGCTCCATGCTTATGATGGATCCTATCAACTCAAAGATAAATTGTTGACGCTGACATTGATGATCAACGAAGTTGAAGTCACAACCAAACTCAGCATTGAGTTAGACGCTGAACAGCTAACGACTCGCGGTAAAGGCGGACAAGAATCCTACCTGAGAGTGGATCGAGATTTCCCAAATCCACTATCCAATCCACAATGGTCGCAGCGCAGTTCCGGCCACATAAAACTAAAGTTACCCGAGACATGGTCGTTTCACCCAGACACTAAACCAGGAGATGGCTATGAACGCGTCATGGTACAGAGCTTAAATGGACTGGCGACCGTCATGTTCGTGCGATTACCCTTAGCTATGGTCCCCAATGATTTGAACTTCGATTTCCACGCTAAAGATTTGTTTAGGGAGTTTGTCGACGCCATTGGCCCCATAGACTTTGCCATCACTGAAGATGTGGAGGGACATTTATTTGGGCGCGCTGGTACCGTCTTTCACGCATCCTTTGATTTGGACGGTCATCCCGTTTTCGCCAACGGCTGGTCACCGCGCGCGCCACACGCCTATAGTCTGATGATTTTTACCCTGGCGGCACACAATGAACCCACCGAGCTACGTCGCATCGTAAACGAAGCCGAACTTATCCCATGATGAGCATGATTGCGTCATTGGACTCGCGATCCCGGAACACCGTCACAAGTGCGTAACTTTTCTGAAACACTCACTTGATACGTCAAAACTGTGCCAATATGGTACGACGAAATATTGGAGGACCATTGTCATGGAGTTAGGCGTATTTTCGGTTAGTTTGGCGGTCAAGGACCTCAAGGTTTCGAAAACTTTCTATGAAAAATTGGGCTTCCAGGTGTTCGCCGGTGATGCCACCCAAAATTGGCTGATTCTTCGAAACGGTGAACTTACCATTGGCCTGTTTCAAGGCATGTTTGATAAGAACATCCTGACCTTTAATCCTGGCTGGGACAAGAACTGTCAAACACTCGATGAATATACGGATGTACGTGAGATTCAGCGCAGACTCAAATCGCGTGGCTTGGCCATTGAAAATGAGGCCGATGAGAATGCCAGCGGTCCAGCTAGTTTCATCGTCAAGGATCCTGACGGTAATTCCATCTTATTTGACCAACATGTGTGACGTCGAAGCTGTAATAGGTGTAGTAGCTAGGGATCTATGGTCTTGAGTTGTTGCGCCGACGACCTGCGGCTTAAGTAGCCCTCAATGGTGTAAATGATCAAAGCTGTCCAAATCATTGCGAAAGTCACGAGATGGGTGCTGGTAAAGCTTTCTTTGTAGACAGCGATACCCAAGAAAAAGGTACAGGTGGGCGTCAAATATTGAATGAGTCCCATGGTCGAAAGTGGCATACTGCGCACGCCGCGAGCAAAACACATCAATGGAACCGCAGTGATCAACCCGGTTCCCATCAGCAGCAGTACGGAACGACTACCTAGACTTGTGAAATGGCCGGTGCCTTGGGATTCCCAGAAACCAATCGCCAGCAAGGCTGGCAAAGTCATGACAGCCGTTTCGAACCCGAAGCCGATGATGGACCCCAATGAACCTATTTTTCGCAATAGGCCATAAAACCCAAAGGTTAAGGCTAATCCTAAAGATATCCAAGGTAAACGCCCAAACTCATAGGCCATTAAAGCAACGCCCAAAAAGGCTAAAGCAACGGCTACCCCCTGCCAGCGCCGCAACCGTTCCTTCAAAAAAAGCATGCCCAGCACAACATTCAATAACGGGTTTATGTAATAGCCAAGAGATGTTTCTAAGATTCTGTCAGTATTAACCGCGTAGACATAAATAAACCAGTTGATACCCAAAAACGCGCTTGAGGCAACCACCATCCCCAATATTCGAGGCTGGGCGAGCGCTGCGCGAACGGACGGCCATTCACGACGGGTCGTTATTAGAATAGTTACCACAATTAAAGCCCAAACAGCTCGGTGCGCCAGAATCTCGTACGCCGGAATGGTCTTTAAGAGTTTCCAATAGATCGGGTTCAAGCCCCAAATCACAAAGGCGGCGATGCCGTAAAAAAGACCCATGCGGGTGTCTCTCTGGCTCATGGCGCTGCATCTTCGGAACCAGATGGTCCGTACTTCTGCCAATAGTATCGGAATTGGTGATAGCTCAGTCCCAAAAAACGCGCCGCTGCGGCCTGATTGGCGCCTGACTTCTCCATCGCTTCAACAACCAGCATTCGTTCGAACGACGAGACTTTGTCTTTAAAGTTATCGCCCTTGACGAATTCATCGTGGTGAGCCACGAAGCCTATGTCGATAGGTGTAATTTCATTGGTCGTATCCCGATAAACGGCTCGTTCGATAATGTTTTTCAATTCTCGTACATTGCCAGGAAAAGAATAATTCGCTAGTACCTCTTGAGCGCTCTTTGAAAGGTACTTCCCGCGAAATTCGGGCACCTCTAGCATGAACCTTTGCATAAAGAAATTAGCCAACACGGTTAGATCACCGCTTCGGTCCCGCAATGGCGGCACCTGTATCACTTCAAAAGCCAGTCGGTCATAAAGATCCGACAAGAAGGTGCCATCGACTATTTTTGCCTTGAGATCAGCGTTGGTCGCGGCAATCACGCGCGTTTTCACTTTGATTTCGTCGCTGCCGCCGACCCGACGAAAAGTCCCGTATTCCACGACGCGTAATATCTTTTTTTGGAACGAAAGAGACATGTGTCCAATCTCATCCAAAAACAAAGTCCCTCCATGGGCCTGTTCAAATTTGCCACGGTGTCGGCTGGCCGCGCCCGTAAAGGAACCACGTTCGTGACCAAACAACTCGCTGGCCAAGAGTTCATCGGTGAAGGCCGCACAATTGACGGTGACCAAGGGTCGATTTGCGGAACCCCCTTCATCATGAATGGCTCGTGCAACTAACTCTTTGCCTGTACCTCGTTCGCCGCAAACAAGCACTGGACGCGGTACCTTAGCCACACGTTCAATTTGTCGAAAAACCATTGTCATCTGCGGAGAGTTGCCCACCATCTGAAACCTTTGAAAGGCCCGGTTGCGCAGGTCGATATTGGCAGCGTGCAACGCGCGGTTCTTTTCAATGATATCGATCCAACGCCCAATCTTCTGCATTTGTGCATGCAATAGGCGCGCGAAGTCGGGACCGTAAAGTAAGTAGTCTATGGCACCTGCTTCTAGGTACTCATCGGCCGATTGTCCATCCGCTGGCACAATGACAACAATCGGTGTTTCAGCATCCTGTTGATGAATGGCCTTTATGGTTGAGTCATCCGCTGTTCTGTTTGCGTCGCCATAGTCCAATACGATCAATTCCCAATTCGTCGCCATTTGAGTGACGATACGCTGCTCGTCACGCTCAATAACAATGCGACTCCGTCCTTTGGTCGCCAGTTCAAAGGCCTGGTGCAGCTCTTTTAAGTCACTCTTAGGATCATCAAAAATGAGAATACGCTTGGGCAAGACCACTCCCTTCCCTTCGAACCCACGAATTTTCGCTATCTAAGCTCAAAAGTGCAAGCATTCAGAATACACATAGGTTCAATAAAATACTTGAGCTAATTCCATGACATAAATAATTACTGGCAAATGTGTGGGCATAAGAGCTGAGTCGATGACTGAGACTGACGTACATCAGACAACTCAGTTAGAATGGATCATAAACCGGGATTGGAGCAACTATGAGCGACATGATTTATCGGCGACTTGGTCGGTCTGGGTTAAAACTTAGCCGTCTGTCCTACGGCTCTTGGCTTACTTTCGCTAATCAGCTTCGATTAGAGGCCGTGCTTGAATGTATGACGATTGCTTACGATGCCGGCGTCAACTTTTTTGACAATGCTGAAGTCTACGCGGCTGGTCGGTCAGAACAGCTCATGGGCGAGGCCCTAAAGAAGGCTGGATGGCGACGAGACAGTTATTGCGTTTCCAGTAAAGTGTTCTGGGGTGGCGAAAAACCAACTCAACGCGGCTTGAGTCGAAAACATGTTACCGACGCTTGTCACGACGCCTTGAAACGGCTGCAACTAGAGTACCTGGATCTCTATTTTTGTCACCGTCCTGACGCCGACACGCCGGTCGAAGAAACGGTTCGCGCCATGCATGACTTGATCCAGCAAGGTAAGGTTCTCTACTGGGGCACTTCGGAATGGGATGCCACACAAATCATGGAAGCTTACTCCGTAGCTCGCCAGTACAACCTAACTCCTCCAACCATGGAGCAACCTCAATACAATATGTTCCATCGTGAGCGTGTCGAATTGGAGTACGCCCGTCTCTATGCCGAAATCGGACTGGGCACCACGATTTGGTCTCCCCTTTGCTCAGGCATTCTAACCAACAAATACAAGGACGGAATCCCCGAAAACTCACGTGCCAATCTTCCTGGCTATGAGTGGCTGCACGAGAAGTTTCGTTCTGAAGAGGGAAAGCAGCGCATTCAGAAGACGGCGAGCTTAGAAGCGATCGCCGATGACCTAAACACCACCACAACTGAACTTGCACTGGCGTGGTGCATGGCAAATCCTCAAGTGAGTACCGTCATCCTGGGAGCTTCAAACCCTGACCAACTCAAACAGAACCTCAAAGCGATCGATGTGCTTGAAAAACTAGACGAATCAGTGATGGATCAAATTGAGCTAATCCTTAACAATCGTCCCCAACCTGCACAGGCTTTCTGAAACCATCCACCACATCGTTCGAATTGAGCGTCTTGGCCCCAGCAGCGACCATCTCGTCAATGGCATTTTGCTCGTCCAAATCTCTAAGCTGGACAGCACGGCAGCCATCCGTAATCAACCAGGTTTCAAACCCATCTTTGATCGAATCCAACACGGTGAATTTGACGCAATAATCGGTCGCCAGTCCGGCCACAAATACCCGCTGTGCTGATATTGAAGTTAGGTACTCTGCCAAACCCGTGCTGCGCAAGCGTCCATTGTCATAAAATCCACTATAGCTGTCGACATCTCTATCAATACCTTTCTTAAAAATGGAGGCGCTAGATGGCAGGGCCAAGTCAGCGGCAAAAGCGGCGCCGTGAGTACCTTGAACACAATGGTCAGGCCAAAGGATTTGATCTAGTCCCTCCAAATTGATCAGCTCACCTACTTCCTTTGTGGGATGCTCAGACGCAAAGCTTTGGTGGTCACGGGGATGCCAATCTTGGGTTGCCATCACCAATTTGAATTTTGGGATTAGCTGGTTGATGACCTCAATCACTTCGTCGCCGCTAGCAACAGCCAACGCGCCGCCGGGCAGAAAATCATTCTGCACATCAACGACCAATAGAACATCTTTATCGGAGAGCGGCTCAAGCCTTTGATGTGTCATCTATCATCCTTTGTCGCATTTCAAATAGACTCTTTTCCAGACAGACAGGTACTGATTGCTGCAAACGTTTTGTTTTTAAGGATTCTTGGCAGTTTGCGCGGGCCTCATGTGCTGTCCAACGTGCCTGCACCAGCAAGCCACGCTCAAATACAGGCGTCAGTAGTGTCAGCCCAATTTCTGCTTCAGACAAGTCGAACGTCTCACCATTTTGCAGGTTAATGCCAATTCTGCTTTGCTCGCTGACGAGTTCATTCACAATCAGATCACCCAAAATTCGACCAGATTGCAGGTATCTAACCACATTGAGACGTCCAGGAATGGTCGTTTTCAACGGTTCATCGGATACCTTAATGACCGGATGACATTGACCGTTTCTTTCTATTGCTCCCATTTTGTAAACACCACCTAGCGCTGGTTGATCGTATGCGGTGACCAGCTTGGTACCAACACCCCATACATCGACGGCGGCGCCTTTATCTCTTAATTTGGTAATGCTTGACTCATCTAAATCACCACTGGCTAAGATCAACGTCTCGTTCAGACCCGCAGCGTCAAGTTGCCGTCGGGCTTGGGCGCTAAGTGCAGCGAGATCACCTGAATCCAAGCGAATTCCCAAGAGTTTACCGCCTTGCAACCTTAAGCGATGACCCACTTCTATGGCCCGATTGAGACCTTGCTCTGTATTGTAGGTATCGACAAGAAAAACACAGTTGTTTGGTAACGCAGATGCATAAGCCTCAAAAGCTTGTAACTCGGTTTCAAACGACATGACCCAGCTGTGGGCGTGGGTCCCTTTGAGAGGAATACCAAATTTTTGGCCAGCCAAGGCATTGGATGTGGCGGCGCAACCTCCAACAAAAGCCGCGTAAGACGCAGCCAGTCCTCCGTCCAACCCCTGTGCTCTCCTCAGTCCAAACTCGAGGACTGGAGCACCCTGGGCCGCTTCACAAACGCGAGCAGCCTTGCTTGCGACCAAAGTATGAAAGTTAATCAGCGTCAATAGTGGGGTTTCCAACATTTGGCAGAGCCAAAGTGGACCTTCAACGCGTAATAGCGGTTGATGGGCATGCACTAACGTACCTTCTGGCACGGCCCAAATTGACGCGTCAAACGACATCTTCCGTAGGGCATTGATAAATTCTTCGTCGAAAAGAGGGGTTCCGTCGTCACCAGACAAGGAAATCAGATAGCGTAAATCATGCTCGTCGAAAGCCCACTTATCTAAATAATCAATAACGCTATTTAGACCACAAGCTATGGCATCATTGCCCCCAAAGGGCGCCGTCCGAAACGAAAGATGAAAAATTGCTCGACGAAGGTGCATGCCATTTTTCCAGTAGCCATACGCCATCGTCAATTGATAAAGATCCGTTATTAGTGCGTTACCCAAGCGATTCCTCACGCATCAATTGAACGCTATTCTAGCGGATGTCAACTGGAGTGTGGGCCAGCCCGAATATGTTGGTTAAATAGATTAACGGTTAACTTGAAAGGCTGCGTTTCTCCCCATCGACTTCCTTGAAGAGCAAAGCGCGTCATTATTTGACGACAGAAATCCTCTGAACCCAGGACCACACTATGGACTAGCCACTGCGTCCGTCGGAAACATAATTGCATCAAGTCCTTAAGTTCATCATCGCCTAGAAAGATTTCCAGCTGAGCCAGGTTCTTGGGAAGGTCCAACTGGCCAGCTGTTTCTCTTTCGGCGAGCAGATTCACCAAACGCACGAAACGACTTTGCCTGACATCCGCACTCGCCACTCTTCGGAATAACTCTAGCTTAGGAATCACAACGCCAGCCGCTTTTTGTCCACCACGACTGAAACGCCCTGCCGAGCACCAGCGATAGTGTGCCGGGCTCTCAGTGATTCCCGCCCTAACGCAGTTCAGTTCCACATATAACATACAGGCTAAAAGGCCCGCTTGTTCTTCAATCAAAACACTCTTGAATCGTTCGCCCCAGATACTTCCGACCTTCCCTTTGCGGCGATTGACATACACGGAAATCGAGCGGTTAATGTCTTTCATCAGGGCCGAAAGATCAGTCAGGCGCTTGAACCATTCTTCGGCCCGCCAGGCATGCCAAGAGAGCGGGATACGTTTTCGTATTTGGAAGGCCTCAAACCGTTTTTTTATGTCGGGCACATCAAAGGGTGGCCTAACGATGCTGAGGACAAGGTGATAGTGATTATCAAGAACCGCGATGCTATGCATGTCGACGTAATAGATAGCCGTTAGTTCGTTAATGATGCGGTAAATGGCTTCTTTAACGGCATCGTCAGCAAAGAAAAATGCCTGATGCGCCGTCCTCGTCATCACGTGGTAACTCACCCGGTCCTCATCAATCTTAACTCTAAAATCACGTCCCATGGCTTATATACTCACTTTTAATCTACCTGGTACGTAATTATCCTTTGTTTTTAATGAATGTCAAGAATTTCTCGATCTCGGGCGTTTTCAAGTACAATAGGCGCTTTAGTGATGGGGAGGACCAAGACATGTCTCGATATGAGCCCGCCGCGATTGAAGGCAAGTGGCAATGCTACTGGGATGAAAATCAGACATTTGCCACGCCCTCAAAACTTGAAGGGCCAAAATATTACGTTCTTGACATGTTCCCCTACCCGTCAGGCGCTGGCCTTCACGTTGGCCATCCCGAAGGCTACACGGCAACCGACATCGTGGCCCGCTATAAGCGAGCCAAAGGGTTCAACGTTTTGCATCCCATGGGCTGGGACGCGTTTGGCTTGCCAGCAGAACAATACGCCATTCAGACCGGAACCCATCCCGAGGTAACCACGGCGAATAACATCGCCAACTTCAAACGCCAACTTAAGTCACTGGGTTTTTCCTATGACTGGAAGCGCGAAATCAATACCACGGACCCAGACTACTATCGTTGGACTCAATGGATCTTTTTGCAGCTCTACAAACGCGGTTTGGCCTACGTCGCTGAGGTTCCCGTAAACTGGTGCCCTGCCCTTGGCACCGTGCTCGCCAACGAAGAGGTCATCAATGGTCGTTCGGAACGCGGCGACCACCCCGTCGTACGTAAACCTATGCGTCAATGGATGTTACGCATCACAAACTATGCGGACCGCTTATTGAACGACCTGGAAGCTCTCGATTGGCCCGACTCCATCAAGGAGATGCAACGCAATTGGATAGGTCGTTCCGTTGGGGCGGAAGTCGACTTTCAGATCAAGGACGTCAATGCCAAGATCCGCGTTTTTACGACGCGTCCTGACACCTTGTTTGGCGCAACATACATGGTACTAGCGCCTGAACACCCTCTTATTAATATGTTGAAAACCGCAGATCAAGAACGCGAAGTTGATGCTTACATATTTGAAACATCAACCAAGTCTGACTTGGAGAGAACGGAACTTGCCAAGGACAAATCGGGTGTCTTCAGTGGTGCATATGCCATCAATCCTTTAACGCAAGAGCCGATCCCCATCTGGGTTGCCGATTACGTACTGATATCTTACGGCACCGGTGCCATCATGGCAGTGCCAGGACATGATCAACGTGACTACGAATTTGCGCGCAAGTTTGATTTGGAGATCGTGCAGGTCATAAGCGGGGGAGATATCGACGAGCAAGCATACGCTGGTGACGGTACACTCATTAATAGTGACTTCATCAACGGTTTGGATGTGGCCACCGCTAAAGCGACGATCATCGAATATTTGGAAGAGAACGATCTAGGCAAATCAGCGATTAACTATCGGCTTCGCGACTGGCTCTTCTCGCGGCAGCGATACTGGGGCGAGCCTTTTCCCGTCATCTGGAATCAGGATGGAGAACATCAACCCCTTCGTGAAGAGCAGTTGCCGTTGACATTACCCGAACTCGAGGACTTTTTGCCGTCTGAAAGTGGTGATCCTCCACTTTCGAAGTCAGGTGAATGGTTGAAAGTAGAACATGACGGCCAAAACTGTCGCCGCGAGACAAACACCATGCCTCAATGGGCTGGCTCCTGCTGGTATTTCTTACGCTTTGTAGATCCCCACAACCAAGAAGCGGCTTGGGACCCTAACAAGGAAAGTTACTGGATGCCGGTAGATCTATACGTCGGAGGTGCCGAACACGCCGTTCTACATCTAATGTATGCCCGTTTCTGGCATAAAGTCCTATTTGACGCAGGTCTCGTTTCTTGTGACGAGCCATTCAAGAAACTCATCAATCAAGGCCTGATCACGTCATTTAGCTTTAAAGACAGCTCTGATCGTTACGTGCATACAGACGAGGTTGATTTTGATGGCAACACGGCCATTCACACAAAATCAGGTGAGTCTTTGTCGTTTCAAGTGGAGAAAATGTCTAAAGGGAAAATGAATGTCATTAACCCCGATCAAATCATCCAGGAATTTGGGGCAGATGCTTTTCGCCTATACGAAATGTTCATGGGACCGCTGGAAATGTCCAAACCATGGAACACGAAGAGCATTGAAGGCGTTCGCCGTTTCCTTGAACGAACATGGCGTCTCGTGGTTGATGAAGAAAGTAATCAATGTTCCGAACAATTATCAGAGTTGATTCCCTCTGACGAAATCATGCGGCTTTATCATAAGACTGTCCAAGGCGTCACCGAAGACATCGACAACCTGCGCTTTAACACCGCCATCAGTAAAATGATGGTGCTGGTCAATGGACTGACCAAAGAAGAGAAAAAGCCAACGTCATTGGTCGAGGGGCTACTTAAATTACTACAGCCTTTTGCACCACACATCACCGAAGAACTTTGGCAACGCCTTGGCCACCAAGCAAGCATTTCCCTGCAAACATTCCCGGATTTTGATCCGCAATGGTGTCAGGACGAAATGATCGTCTTAGTCGTCCAGGTAAATGGCAAAAAAAGAGAAACACTTGAGTTACCAGCCGATGTAGACGCGCAAACCGCCATCACTGCAGCTAAACAAAATGAACGAATTGCAGGCCACCTCAGCGGCAGTCATATCCGCCG
The DNA here is from genome assembly GCA_029263455.1 of Holophagae bacterium. Classification (GTDB taxonomy): domain Bacteria; phylum Acidobacteriota; class Holophagae; order Acanthopleuribacterales; family Acanthopleuribacteraceae; genus JAGQSC01. The sequence continues at coordinate 138,097 of JAJCXM010000038.1, read as the reverse complement.
CGAAATATATGTGCCTGGCCGACTGATCAATTTCGTCGTCTCCCCTACCAAATAACGGCAAATAGGCAATCATCTTGTTGCCACACAATCAGCGAACAATTTATTTGCACTATTTGGCCTCTGTCGAGAGATTTTAACGCGTGACAGTTAACGCCGAACTATCAGTGCTCGGGGGATCGCGCAATTATGTAACCGCAATACTAAATTGCTCGCTCATCTTGACCGATAATAGTTTTAACGTTTGAAAAAATATGCCAATTTGCTGGAGCTGCTCTATGTGCCTAAGATTTGCTTTATCTTTATTTGTGATCTATTCATATTCGACTGACTTTAAACCGCTTAATCAGTCTGTTTTGCAGCAGGTTGACGCTCGTTTTGTGGGTCACATTTCGCAAGGTCTGGCAGAAATGGCGGCAAAAAGTAAACAACGCGGCCAGTTGATGGAAGTCCAATTTGACCCACGTTTCAATACGCCTAGCTTCATCACGGGAAAATTGACGGATCCTTCAAACGAAGATCCTTCACAAATTGCTTTGTCATTCCTTCAAGCCAGCCGCTCCAAACTCAACATGGACGAGCAACAAGCGTGGAAAGTCATCGCAACTGAAACCGATGAACTTGGTATGTCCCACGTTAAACTACATGTCTACCAAGCGGGGTTGGAAGTATGGCCCGCCGAAGTGTTGGTTCACATCAATCGCGATGGCGTCATCAGCACCGTCAACGGTCATTACCGTGGCAAGACCGCGCTTGATACGCAGGCGACCATTTCCATTGATCTAGCAAAGCAACTGGCTCAAACGGAGCTTGATAGTCCGTACAATTTGAAAAGCGATTCAAAACTCATCATTTATGATTGGCACGTCGAAGAGCCACTCCTAGCATATAAGGTGAATATCCACAGTGACGAAACACCGATGCTGCACGAGGACGTGTTCGTCGATGCCAAAACGGGCGACATCATCAACCGCATTAATCAAATCTGCACGGCGCTTCCCAGCTTTAAGGAGCCCACCACATGCACTGTTTTTCCAAATCGCACCGACAACCAATCCGCCACCGTCTCAGGTTGGCGCGATAACAATAATATCCTCTTACTGAATACCACTAAACCTATGTTCCCGGGCCAGTTGGACACGAACACGTTAGCTGGGACAATTTATTTGCTGGAATGTCAACATACCAACCAGCCCAAAGGTCTATCAATTGATGTGAATGGCGACGGGAGTTTTAACGATAACGTGGACACCAAAGCAGCTGGGGCTGCCGCCTATTACATGTCAAAAACGTACGATTGGCTGCAAGCGACCTTTAACCGCAACAGTTACGACAATCAAGGTAGCGCCTTGCGTGTCTTCGTTAATTTCCGTGAGAACGCTAATCAAGGGTTAGACAACGCTTTCTGGAACGGTCGCGAGCTGGTATTTGGTGACGGCGGCAGTTTTTCCTACAACTGGGCCTTCTCGCTGGATTTTATGACCCACGAAATTTGTCACGCGATCACGTCATCTTCAGCTGGCTTGGTCTATCAATTTCAATCAGGTGCCCTCAACGAGTCCTTTTCAGACATGTATGCGGCCACACATGACGACAGCAACTGGCTCTTAGGCGAAACCATCATCAAACAAGAGGTTTATCAAAGTCCTGGCTTGCGCGACCTTTCAAATCCCCATCAAGGTGCACAAACCCAAGATTATTTGCATGGTTGGCAGCCCGCACACATGAATGAGTTTCAGAACCTAACGGCTGCACAAGATAATGGCGGCGTGCATATTAATAGCGGCATTACTAATTTCGCATTTTATAAGCTCGCGACAGCGATTGGACGTGCCAAGGCCATTCAAATCATGCACCGAACACTCACGAATTACCTGTCAAAGAACAGCGAATTCACCGATTGTCGCGCCGCTGCCGAACGCGCAGCGTCAGATCTCCACGGTCAGGGATCCCCAGAACAAGCGGCGGTCTCAAATGCTTTTGCCGAAGTAGGCATTGGGGCAGGAACCGCTCCCCCGCCACCCGGTGGAACGACCTCTAGCACGCTGTACTACCCCTTCGTCGCTCCGTTTGACAATTATAACTTGAGTTACAACGCCACCTTTACCGTCTCGAATGTAACTGACGCGACTTTAAATGCAACCGCCTCCTATTACGACAAAGACGGGAATATTCTTTTTACCGAACCCTTTTCAATTGCGCCATACCGGACACTACTCGGAACGTCGGACGCACAGACGCATTGGTTGAAGATTGAGGCTTCGGGAGCGATCATCGGTTCCTATCAACACATGACTGGTGATGGCTCTGCCTGGTCGATGATCCCAGCCACCTCTTTTATTGGCAACGGCATGTATGTACCTCACGTGGCTACCAATTCACAAAAATTCTGGACCAAAGGCGCCATTGCCAACGTCCGCGACACACCTTCATCGATACTGTATGTCGACAATTTTGACACAGCCTGGTCCGTAAACATCAACGCTGTAGGTAAGGCAGGATCATTTGATTTTGAGACAGATCTATATGGTAGCTATCCTGATACAAGTTCAGCAGGAGGACTGTGGGGCTTCTTCTTGAACTACGACTTGGATGCCAACAAGGTCTTGGAGCAAAACATGACCGGTGCCGAGATCTTCGGTCGTAAAGATGTCAATCAGATCGCTGGTTTAATCACGGATGCCTCTAGTGGGCGCGCCATTCTGTTTACGCATGTCGCTGCCAATACACAAATTTTTTGGACCGGCTATTCCGTCATCAATCTGACCGATCAGACAGCACAAGTTGAAGTCACCGCCTATGACAATGCCGGTTCTCTTTTGGCAAATAACATCGTCGCCATTCCAGCTTATGGAAAGCTATTGCGGGTAACGGGCGACAGTTTGGTGCCCAATGGAACATCATGGTTCTTGGTCTCAGGATTGTCAGAGCGCACCGTATTGGCGGGCATGGAGTTGTTTGGATCCTTGGACGACCGTCAATTAGCCGGCTTCCAAGCGACACCCTTGGTGGGAAAAAAGTTCTACTTCCCATTCGTCATTTCCGGCTCTTCTAATCGTCCTGATCAATTTACAGGACTCAGCCCAAGCTGGACGGGACTCTCAGTTGTTAACCCCAACAATACGCCGATTGACTTAACCATTCGCATCTACCGCTTTGATGGTCAGGTCGCCCAAGGAACGACGACCTTGGCGGGTAACAATAAGTTACTCAATACGATCAATGGTCTCTTAGGCGTAAGCGATTTCTATGGGTACGTGGAAATTGAAGCCTCGCAAGCAGTTGCCGGATTCTCCCTGTCCGGCTTCGACAACCAACAAGAGTTGGCCGGCAACCCCATGGTATTCACCGACTGAATTCTAGCGCTTGTCAAGGAAGCTTGCGGCTTTGACTCACTAGGGTTGCAGGCGTGACATTCGGTACGGCCATGTAAGCATCGAAGCTGTTTATAAGGCTCTTTTGGCCCCTTGAGAGAAACGCCCACTGATCTATGTGATCTCTCAATGGCCTAAGATCGATGAGGATTGGATCCTTTTGACCCTTCAGGAATCTTGAGAATAAATGAGTATTATCAGGAATAGATCCAAACAGGCTTAAGGCCGGTTTAATACCCGCTGCCCCGTCAGATCCATCCTGCCCACTTGAGCGAATCGTTCCTCCATTTACATCACAATAAAGGTTAAAGGCCTTTAGATTATTGACATTAGCCCACTCTTCTACAAAAGTGCCCAATGTGATCTTGCCATCAGAGATACTAGGAGCGGCATGAAACCCGCCGAGCTTGATAAAGACCTTAGGATTGTTATTGTGGATCAGGTTTTGATACAGGTTTCTCTTCATAAGGTTTTCCCTATAGGCATTGGATTCAACACGAGTGATTTCCCCTCGGAATCGCCCATAAACATAATTGGCATCAAGTAGCGCATCTATGATGTTGTCCGTCCGGGAGTTGTTTTTGAAGAGAGTCTTTAAGATAGTTAACCGTTCAAGATTATCAGCACCCAATAGAAACCTATTCTCCTTCAATTCACCTTGCAAGGACTCAATCGCCATCGCCTGTGCTGGCGTGGTGGCCTGAGACTCAAGCATCGTCAAGTACATCCCAAAACCATAAATAAACTCATGATCAAGACCCCATATCGCGCGCGGTCCCTTTGCTGAATATTTGGCGATATGATTGACTAGGTCAGCTTCTTCACGCCAATCAAGAAAGGCAATTGCGTCTCTATTCTCTTCCTTTTGGAGAAAGTGAAAGAGTCCGTCTTTTTCTCCACTGCGTATGATTTCCTGGACTCTGAGCGATGCTATTTTCCCAATCTCAAGCGCGACATAATCATATCCTTCTTCTGACAGCTTGGAATAGAGTGCGCCACAGATCAATGGGATTTCTGCTGTTCCGTGTCGTTCTCCAATAAGGAAATAATGCGATTGTTTAGCTTGCTCCAATAACCAGGTGACACCTTCCCCAACCATTTCATTTCCTTGGAGTTGCATCCTATAACAATGTTTAGCGATCATCGAGTCGAAAGCGGACTTGTCTAATTCTGTTTCTTGAGCGCTTGCCGCAAGCCCAATTCCTATTACAGTAAGTAACGGCAATAGCATTTTACTCATCCGTGTCTTCCTAAAATTATGCACAAAATTTTGCGTTTGCACCGTGACCGAATCACCTCTCCATGCTTGCGTGATTTCAAGACCTCGCAATGCCTAGCTGGGATTCTTTTGTTACCCTACTAATTCAACGAATAGTGGTCTGACTTGTCCCAAAAGCAGTAAAGCAATATGAACTCAGATTTCACTTGAAACATTCCGTTAGCTGCGATGTGACATTATCTCGTCCATATTGGCTGTCCTGTAATCCCCGGAACAGGGTATTTTTCATTAAGGAAAGAGACACTTAGAAAGTAGTGCGAGCTGGCACATAGACATCTATTGGGCGGTACAGGGGTTCTGAAGTCACCCTATCAAATTCGATACGTCAAGACGCAAATACTCGCCTGCTCTTCCATGATATTGGCGCATTCTGGCGCCACCGGGCCTATGCCATGCGGAATTTGGCGCCGCCCAACTGAATGCGCTCAGCCGAGTGTACTAACAAAAAAAGGCTGCTCAAGAGAGCAGCCTTTTTGTTTGAAGATAGGTATCTTCTTTTTTAGAAGGTTGTTACAAGGACGTCGTCGGTGTCGATGCCACCCTTGCTGTCAGAGACAACCAAGCGGAATATATAGTTACGAGTTATTTGGCTTTCGAATGAAGGCGTCGCGGTGTCAGCACCCGAAAGGCTAACCACTTGACCCGCAATCTGAATCCACTGATAACTCAACGTATCGCCATCAGGATCGTAAGACGCTGTGCCGTCTAACATGATGGTACCGCCCGTGCTGCGGAAGATATCCGAACCAGCGTGGGCCACAGGCGCGGTATTTGGTTCTTCAACCTCAACCGGATTCACCGTGATAGTAACTGTCTCGCTGACGGATCCTTGAGCATTGGTTGCGGTCAAGGTGTATACCAGACTTTCAGCAGGACTCAACACCAAACTTCCTTGCGTGTTTACGCGGCCGTAAGGCGTGAGTGTTACTTCGTCTGCATATGCTGTAGACCAGGTTATGTTGACAAGTTCGCCGGCTGTAATGGTTGTAGGAGCAGCCGTAAAGAAGTTGATGACAGGGTCAAATACTTCTACTTCTGCTGCTTCCATGAAGATGCTAACGATATCACTACCGCTGGCACCAAACTCATCACGTACCGTTAACATGAACGAATAAGCTTCACCGGCAACGCCATCAAAGCTGGCTGCTGCAGATTCAGCACCCGCGATTTGAACCAATGCTCCAGAGACTTGAGTCCACTTATATGAAAGTGCATCACCTTGAGGATCCGTAGAACCCGAACCATCGAGATTCACCGTACCCGCTGGTACATCTGTTTGCGTTGGTCCTGCGTCCGCGATGGGCGCCGTGTTACCTGTTCGTGCGACGCGCGTTGCGATTTCATAACGCACTCGAGGAATCATGACAGGTGTGACTTGGTCGGACGACATGGATCGAGCTTGACCCCAAGTTCCCAATCGGAATCCTGTGGCATAGCGCTGGCTGTCGTCGTCGGTTATCAAGTTTTGATTTTGTTCGAACTCAATGTACCAAGTCAGATTTTCTTTGAGGTTTAAGCCAAATCTTAAGTGTCCGCCAATGTCAGAATCAAAATCGGAATCAAGTGCTGCGATCGAACCCGAAAGAGCGGCTTTTTCGCCAATGTTGAAACCGAAACTAAGACCGAATTGTTGCACCACGTTGATATAAGTCTCGCGAGTGAACGCAAAATCCAATTGATCGGTGGCAATGACATCGCCATCGTCGAAAGGAGCGGTGGCAAATAGACCAACGCTACCGTTATCAAATACAAGGTCAGCAATAAGGGATCCTTGGCCTACGATGGCAGCTTGAAATCCGTCCATATCAATCATTTTGTATGAAGCGGCACCAGCCATCTTGAATCGACCGATTTGATAAATCAAAGCGGCATCAAACTGGCCTTCGCGCAAGCTGTCGTAATAGGTGTAGTCACCTTGAGCCTGAACCCCGAACTGTTCGGTTACGGCTCGGAAATACTGCCCGCTTACGCGACCGGTAAATTCATCGTCGTCGTCGAGTCCGATGTCAAAACTAACGCCGGAAAAGCCTCTGAAGTTAACAGAACCAGTCAACGAGTTGGTGCCCCATTTATTGCGACCTTTATCGTCTACCGTTGGAGGTGCAGGAGGGGCTTTCATCATTTCGGCATGCTTAGCCATCGCGTCTTTGAATTCAGATTGTTGACGCTCCAAATCGCTTAATTTTTGTAGGATCAAATTATGCTGCTCGTCATTGGCAGCTTTAGGCGAGCCATCAAAAAACAGCTCAATCAAGCGGTGGTAGCTGACTAATGTGCGGGCTCCATCCACCATCTCATAAAGCAGTAGCTCAACTCGTCTATTTTGAAAGCGTCCTTCGCGGCTGGTGTTATCTGATACAAATTCGATTTCACCTTTACCTGATGTCGTGATTCTGTCTTCACCTACGCCGCGGCTAACGAGGTAAGACTTGACACCATTTGCGCGTCGTTCTGCAAGGGCGCGATTATAACTTTCTGTGCTGATATCGTCGGTAAATCCAACGACTTCCAGCGACAGGTCAGGATATTTTTTCATCACATCGCCGAGTAGGTCTAGCCCTTGAAAGGCGTCAACAACAACGTGTGAATTTAGGGGGAAATTTACATGTTCTAGGCCATCATGATCGCCTGCAAAACACATCAAACCCATGGCAAAGGTACTCGCCATGAAGATCGTTTTCAGCATTTAAATGCCTCCGTATCTGGGAAGTTTCTAATCTTGTTCACGTTTGAGCCTGGGCCGGTAACGCCACAAGTTATGTACGTATCTAGTCATTGTATCAGATGCTATGGGGCGCGCCAACGAGTTGTTTTCAAAGGGCCTAAGCAAGATCAGCAATTACTTGCAATGCATTCTCTATTAATCCTCAAACACAAGTTTTTTCGCCGAAATGCGGTGTCTTGAAAGTATGTTCTGCATCTCAGATGACGTGATTCTCTTAAGCAACTGCTTGCGCTTGCCCAGCATGACAACTAAGCCGCCAAAGGCCGAGCCATGGGCTTTAATGAATACCCAAACAAGGCGCCAGCCCGAGTGAGACTGTCGAAAACCATGCGCAGACCCTTGGCCCCGCATCATAGATACGACATTCAGCAGATGCCTAATCGCGGTATGCCACGGAGAGCGCAAGATCATCGACCAAGGAAAAGTCTTAAACATCAACCATATTCGATTACGTTCCACATAAAACACCTTGTTAGGTGAAAACTTGCCAAGCGATGCTGAATGTTTGTGATAGACAATCGCCTTGCTTCGATACCGGCAGGTGTAACCTGCCCAACGGGCGCGCATACCCAACTCAGCGTCTTCGCCATAGAGAAAGAAGTCTTCGTCCAGTAAGCCGATTTCTTGCAACATGGAGCGCCGATACAGCGCGGCGCAGCCATCAGGCCATAAGGTTTCGTCGTCGTGATCCCAGCGATGGTCATTTGGACAGCCGGTGCCACGTCCGCGGTTGAGACCGTCTGGGTACATCAGGTGCCCAACCTTATCGATGATATGACGTTCGTGATAACGCACAACACGACTGGCCACCATTCCAACCTGCTCGTTTGAAAACCCTTTAACGGCTTGACTCAACCAACTAGGATCCGCCATTGCATCGTTATTCAAAAGCGCAATAATATCGCCTTGAGCCTGACTAATAGCCACGTTGTTTCCACCCGCGAACCCCTTGTTTTCAGGCAGACTGATGACTTTGAGCAAATCCCACTGATAGGAATTCAGAAATTCCAATGAGCCATCGTCGCTGCCATTGTCAACAACCCAAAGCTCGTATATGGCATGATCTTGCTGCTTGAGCGCTTGCAGGCATTCGGCTAATAGATGGCAGCCGTTCCAATTGACAATAACAACCGAGACACGCATGAGAAAGGACTATCCAAACAGTCGTTTTTTGAAAAGAAACAACAGGTTTCGTATTCCATCACGATAAGGTTGAAGTTTTATCTCTCCTTCACGCGCTGAATACTTGATGTGCTCTTCTTTAAAGCTGAGTTTAGGATGCTTGAGAACTTCAATTTTGATTTCCTCGGAGAAAGGCATCCCAGCCGATGTTAGTTTTATATGTTCCAATATCGATCGTCGAAAGACCCACATGCCTGACTGAGAATCTTCGATGGGAACCTTAAACAGCAACGCCATGGCAAATGAGAGTAACTTGTTACCAACCCAATGTTTGAAACTCATGGCTTCCTGATTAAGGATGGGGAAACGACAACACGACAGGAAGTCGACGTCGTAGTGAAGAAATACATCAACTAATCGATCCAAGTCGGCGATGGGATAAGAATGATCGCCGTCCAGGCATGCGATCACATCGGTTTTGGCATGTGCGAATCCAGCTTGATATGCTCGACCATATCCACGCAAACTCTCGGAGATAACGTAGGCACCCATTTCCGCGGCCACTTCGGCCGTCTTGTCTGTACTTCCATTGTCGACCACGATAATCTCATCGATCCAATCGGGCGCAGCATTCAAAACCGATCGAATCCCCTCTTCCTCATTGAGACACGGGATAACGACGGTCACGGATAAATCACGATACATTCAATTCCACCTATTCATTTCGAGCGCCCACTTTAGGAGAACTATCGAGTAAGGGCAAGGATTAATGATTGCCGTCGAGCGCATGCTTTTGCGCAACCACGGTTAACATTCCGCCACGATGCAAGATTGCTGCCCACCTTTCTATAGGTGTAGCGCAAGTCGTTAAAGCCAAATAAATCAGTTGTTTAATAACGCTCTTATCGCCGCGAACCGTTTGATATGTCGCTTCGCCAGCAGGAAAACATGAAGACGCCAAGGCTGGCGGCCCGTCTCGCCATGACCATGTCGAGGATTTAACGACAGTGAAACCCGTCTGTTCTAACAAAAGAGTCAAAGCTCGCGGCGTGAATTGGTACAGATGGCGCGGTGGTTCGAGACCTTTCCATTTTGATCCAAACCAAAGTGCCTGCCAGGACGCCACATTTGGCACGCGCAAGAGCAGTCGCCCATCTTGTCTCAATGATTGGTGACACTTTCTCAGGAACGCTCGTGGGTCGCTCAGGTGTTCGGTCACATGGAATGCGGTGATCAGATCTCGCTGCCCGGTCGCTGGTTGCCAATCTTCGACGTCACAAACATCAATATCGAGTGCGTAATGCGCCTTTGCGTATTCAGCTGCTCTAGCATCGCCTTCGACGCCTTTAACTTCATATCCAGCGAGTGCCATACGCGCCAACCAGTCACCGCGACTACAGCCCACGTCAAGGACACGACTACCCTTAGCAAGTCTCAAGCGGCGAATCCAGCCCATCAAATCCAGCCACAACATGCCATCCACATAGATTCTCTGTAAGCGTGCAAAGAAACCGCCATTTTCGGTTTCTCGCCAATAGCCTTGACCGTAGAATGTGGCCGCCAAGGCGCGATCAGGCATAGGTTCTTGAAATTGAAGCCCGCAGCTCTCACACAAAAACATATGTGCCTCATAAGCAGTCCACTTATATAGCCAGTCCTTTAATGTTACATGGGCTCGACTGTTGGATTCACAAACGGGACAGGCAGTGTCCATTTCAGCGACGTTTGAACTTTCCAGAGCGATTACGGTCTGTCCGTCGCCCCAATTCGCGTCGTTTAAAGGTTTTTTCCATGCCAGGAATGGCTAGATCCATACGCCTCATAATCATGTCGACACGTTCAAGGCGCACTTTGATGCGGTCGCCAATCGAAAACGCTCTACCCTTTACGACGCCTGTTAAGGTGCGGTCGCGTTCACTGATTTCATAAATATCGTCACTTAGATAATCCATCAGAACGAGACCATCTATCCAATAATTATCCAGCTCAACAAAAAGACCTTGAGTCTTGATATCCGTCACAACGCCTTCCAATTCGTCCCCTACCTTTTCGCTTAACAGGCGTAAGGTTTTCAGCTTGACGAACTGTGATTCTGCCTTTGCAGACTGGCGCTCGGTGCCGGAAATATGGTCACAGATCTGACCTAAGCGTGAGTCGTCAAAATGTTCAGAGCCCAACTGTGGGTTTTCCAAGGCTTGGGTCAATCGACGATGAAGGACGAGGTCCGCGTATCGCCGAATTGGGCTGGTGAAATGGGCATAACATTCAGAGGCCAAACCAAAATGACCTAAATTCTGTGGTGAATAAACCGCTAGCTTCAAGCTACGTAAGATGTGAACTTGATAAACCTTCTGTTTATGCGCGTCAAGTTGCTTAAACGAAGCCAATAATTGGTTGAGACCCGTCGCTGGATCCTTAGTCAATTCTTTTGTATCAAACCCTCGTGCGCCCATGAGTTCAGCAAGGTTTTGTAACAAGTCTTGTTTCGGCGGTTCATGGATTCGATAGGGAATGCCTATACCGCGTTCGGTCATATATTCAGCCACGACTTCATTGGCTAGAACCATAAACATTTCGATCATTTGATGAGATTGCTTGCCGCTTGACATCTTTATCTCGTCAATCAGATGCTGGTCGTCAAGCCCGATGCTAACTTCGCCTAAATCAAGCGCAAGGCTTCCTTGCCGCCGTCGACGTTTAGAGAGGATGCTAGCAAGCTCTAGCGCGCTATCTACTTGATCGACGATTTGACTGAGTTCTTGGCGAATACCTTCGTCACGATCGACGCCGATGCTTTGGACTTGGTCATAGGTCAAACGCTGGGCGCTGCGGATAATACTGCGGCGGATATGAGATGATTTAACCTGTCCCTTTTTGTTCAATTGCATGACGACAGTCAGGGTATATCTATCTTCATTGGGAACCAGGGAACACAATCCAGAAGATAAGACATCGGGCAGCATGGGGAATGCACGATGGGGCAGATAGGTTGAGTTACCCACCTGGCTAGCCCATGTATCAAGAGCTGAACCTTCAGTGACAAAATGACTTACATCGGCAATGTGCACACCCAATTCAAAACCGGCTTCACTTGGGATCACGTGAATCGCGTCGTCAAAGTCACGCGCGTCTGGACCGTCGACCGTGAACAATACTTTCTGACGAAAGTCTTCCCTGCCAGAGGCGTCAAAGCGATCAGCACGAGCCATTTCCTCGGCATTCTCTACGACAGAATCAGGGAAACTGCGTTTAATGTGAGATTCCGTTAGCACAATTTCTTCGTCGCATTCAGGGTCATCAAAGCGTCCCATGACGCGATCAAAGGCAAATCCTTTCTTGCGACGATTCCACAAAACCAAAGTACCCTCGGCGATTGGTTCGGCGGGCAGACCTCGTAAAAGTTCCATAGGAACCGTTACATTCCCTAGAGGAACCATTCTTTGGGCACGACCTTCAGCAACACAGACCGTGATCAGCTGCTCGATCTGCTTTTTCTCAATGGCAACTATTTTTCCTACTTTGCGGCCACTAGAACCTTGTTCCACAAATTGCACTCGTACGGTGTCGCCATGAAGCGCTTCGCCAATATCGTGACGAGGAATAAACCAATCTCGGCCGTTCTCTGACGTCACGAACCCAAATCCTTTTTCGTGTAGCGACAGACGACCGACCACTTGTTTGGCCCGTTTCGTTTTGGCCTGCTTAAGCGTTTTTGCCTGCCTACGTCCTTCAGGCACCCAAAAGCGAGCGCCTACTTTCACTATCCTGCCCTGTTTAACAAGGTCTTTTAGGATGGATTTTACAAATTGACGATCCGAAGTTGGCAATGAAAGGCTTCGAAGAATGTTCCTTATTCCTGACGGATCTTCCGCGCCCGACAGAAAGTCGACGATATTTTGATGAGTGTTGATCATGGCTTCGACGAGAGATTAACCCTCAGTCGTCGTCATTTCCGGCATCAAGACTTGGGTCGTAGGTGAATTCATCTTCCTCAGAAGCTTTATATTCTATCGAAACACCTTCTTCGGTCGGCTCCGCTTGGCGAGTCGATCGTCCGCGATTGTGGTCGCGCACGCCTGCTGCTTTCGCTTCACGAGAAAGCCGCGAAACTTCAGAGTCTTTATTCTGTTTTTCAGACTTGAGTTCTGTCAAACGAGCGCGCATCTTTTCGGTTGTTTCATATAAACCCGTTGAAGGATTGTCTCCGAATGCGTTTTCCTGTTCTAAAACACGAAGATTCTGTTCGATTTTGGCGATTTCTTGATCGATCTTCTCTGCATCTTTAAGCGAAGCTGAGTAGGCTTCACGGTGTTGATTCTGAGCTTCGATTATTTCAGACCCAGACCGACCACTCACGCCGCCACCAACTTGCGCTGTATTGGTTGCTTGAGGATTATTTGACACAAACTTAGATACATTTGAGCCGGTAATCTCAAGATCTTGCGGCGGCACGTCATCTTGATCGCGGCGGCCTTCGATAGCCGCAGAAACATCGGTTATGGACTTAACTTTAACCGGCTCTGGCTTTTCGGCGGCTTTAGCGGCTGCTTCTGCTTCGAGCGCTGCTATGTGCTCTTGGGTTGCTGCCTGAGAACGTTCAAGGTCAACTATTTTGAGTGGCAACTGTACGAGCTCGCCATCGTCATTGGTATAGACAACAAAGGCCCCTTTAACTTCAAAAGAGCCAGGTATGCCGATCAATTGGCCTGACTTGAGGGCGATGATATCTGCTTGAGCAAAGCCAATCAAAAAGACGGCCAATGAGATAAATTTTATTTTTTTCATAGGGAGTACCTCATCGATTCTTAGCCTTAATTCTACGCTCATTGGGCCGTTCAATCAATGGCGGCACGCTAATAGGCCATATGAAAACGCCAAGGAGTGACCCAGGCCACTCCTTGACAGGTCCTTAAAGTTGCTTGTTTGCGTAATCCCAATTGACCAAATCCCAGAAGGCTTCCAGATATTTGGGGCGCGCATTGCGATAGTCGATGTAATAGGCATGTTCCCAAACATCACAGGTCAAAATTGGCTTTTTGTTTTCCGTTAAGGGACAACCTGCGTTGGCTGCCTGTTCGATGCTCAAGGAGCCGTCATTCTCCTTAACCAACCAAACCCAGCCACTGCCAAATAAGGTCGCAGCCTTTTTAGTAAAGGCCTCTTTAAAGCTTTTGAACGAGCCGTATTGGCTATTGATTAACGCAGCAATTGCGCCCGTCGCATCTCCGCCACCACTGGGACTTAATGAATTCCAATAGAAGGTGTGATTGAAAATCTGTGCGGCGTTATTGAATATGCCACCCGATGAAGATCGGATGACATCCTCAAGGGATTTATTCTCAAGGTCTGTGCCCTCGACCATGCCATTGAGGTTCTTTACATAGGCCGCATGGTGCTTGCCGTAATGATATTCCAGCGTTTCCCTGGAAATATGAGGTGCAAGTGCATCCATTGAATAGGGTAATTCTGGAAGTTTATGAGTCATTTATGTCTCCTTTGCGTGTTGGTTCAATTTCAACCTGCATCTTAACTCGCAATATGGAATGACTCCAAATCTTCTGTCTCAAACCAGCAGTTGTCGTGGTCTCCGAAACAAACGCTGCGCCGCCAAAGCCAACGTAATGCTGCGCGATACCATGAACAGAATCAGCGACAACCACAAGAGATCAGGACGCGCAGTGTGCCACGCCCACAGCGCGATCGGTAGAAAAACAAAACAGGTTGAAATGAGCATAGAGTTTCTCAACTCGCGTCCTTTTGCCAAACCAATAAACAAGCCGTCAAAAATATAAGCAAACCCTGAAAATAATAGTACCCAATTCAGCATGGGCATCCAAATCAATGTCTCATCCACCACTTCTTGATGTTGTGTTAAAGCACCCACAATCTGGCTACCAAACAAATTGAAGATAGCGACAAAAACCATGACGGAAGCCAAGTTCCAGGCCATCGACAAGCGAAAAGATCGCCGCAGCGCCTTTAGCTTACGCCCACCGGCATATGCACCGGCAAGGGATTCCAACGCAAACGCATAACCGTCTATAAAATAGGCCGCCATTCCTAGTAATTTGAGTAAGATGGCACTTGCTGTTAGAAAGAGCGTGCCAAATAGAGCCGAGAAATTAGTAAACACAGCAAAAGAACTAATGAGGCAGAAGGTCCTGATCATGATGTTACCTTGCAGGGTGAACAAGCGCCCAAATGCGGATGTTTGAAAGGTGTCTCGCCAATTCCAGCCAGCCGCATTGGGCCAGTCTCTTTTCACAAGCCAAATTCCCAAAGCTAAGGCTAACCATTCCGACGCCATCGTCGCTAAGCCGGCGCCTTCGGGCCCCCATTTCAATACACCAATAAAAAGAATATCCAGAGCGATATTGCAGCCATTTAGAACGGTCGCCAAAACTAATGCTGCTTTAACGCGCTGACGCCCCAGCAGGTAGCCTTGGATAACGTAACCACATAATGCTGCAGGTGCGCCCCAAATTCGTGCGGACACATATGCCCCACCAGCTGATTCGACATCAGCTTCACCCTGCAGCAAGATAAATCCAGCGGACAATAGCCAATTTTTTAGAAGTAGTATCAAGCAGCCGACAGCCACAGCAACGGCGACAGATCGCAACACCACATGCCGTGTTTCCACAGGATCCTGAGCGCCAAAAAATTTGGCGACCAATGCGGTCGTCGACATGCGCAAGAAGCCAAAGCTCCAGTACAAATAATCAAAAAAGATAGTACCGAGCGCGACGCCGCCAAGCGCTTCCACCTGATCCAAATGTCCCAGTAGCGCGATATCCACTAATCCCGCAAAAGGCACAGTCAAATTGGTGAGTATATTCGGAATCGCCAGCGACAAGTAGGTGCGGTGGCTAGGAATCGATCGAGATCGGCGAGCTTTCATAATGGGTTCTGGATGCGAGGTCCCTTAGGGAATTTCTTGTTCCAGTTCCAAAGCTGAAGGGGCACGTTGACCCAGGTGCGATACGCCGTTCCAGTTAACGATTTGATAGGGCCCACCTGGATAAAGGCGTTCAAAACTAGACACACTACCAAAATCTAAGCGAAAGCTCATGGCGCTTGACAATGGGAGTTCCAAGATGCCGCAACATAGCACCCGTAATATCGTTCCCGACGCTACCACTATTATTGAATCCTGAGGATCCACTTTTTCTACTAATTGGACTAAATCGGGAAAAGCCCGCCTATAAATGTTTCTCAGTGATTCCCCTCCAGGAGCTGGAAAATCTGGTTCAGCGCTCCATGTCAAGAAACGAGCCGCGTCGCAACTCAACAACCATTCCTTGCTTTGACCTTCCCATTCACCTAGGTCAACACCTTCAAATCCACCCACGAGTTCCGGAACCATTTCGGACTGCTCACAGATATGCATAGCTGTTGCCACGGAGCGTCGGAGCGGACTGACCGCAATATGATGGATTTTGGAACCGGCAAACCTCTGCGCGAGGCAACGGGCCTGCCAATAACCCGTCTCATTGAGGTTGGCGTCTTTGCGGCCTACAAGAATTCCACGTTCCTGGTCTTCAGTCTGGCCAGATCTCACAAAGAAGATATTTGGCATGTCGACTCCTTAGCGCATTATATGGAGCCTGCTTTCTTGGGGTCAAGTGAGCTGGCTATGAGTAGACAACCAAAAACAAAAGAAATATCGCCTCATCAAGCGGCCAAAAGGTAGTCGCGCCCTAACTCGTAACCCATGCGTTCTAAGCAGGATGTGATCTGAACGCGAGCGCCTTTGGCAGCGACATAGCTCAGCACAAAAGCGTGACCCGGTCTTGGTAGTTCGCGCCAATCAATTACCAGTCTGTCTTGCAGGGTTTGACCGATCTTTTTTTTGTCAATATCAATGAAATGCGTAATTTCAATGCCTTCATGCAATAGATGGCTAGCTCGTTTGCGCGTAACGCGTCCTGCTCCCCAAACCATGACTCTGCGTATTCCGCGATCTTTTAGCCAGTTGGCAAGGTAGGTCGATTTGGTTTTATAAAAGTGCGACTCTTTGTACCTCGAATCGGTTCGGGTTAAGCGATCGGCCCGATCACGCCAGCTTAGCAGTCGTGAGGGCAATTTGACCATGCGAACACCGGCTTGTAGCCAGCGAAGCCACAGCTCGTAATCTTCTGGAAATTCGCCATCTCGATAGCCACCATACTGCTTAACCAGCGATTTCCTAAACATCACTGTGGGATGGACTAAGGGGGTTTCCACAAAGCGATGATCTTCTATTTCTCTTTCCGTCACCACCGAGTTGGCCCAGGTAACGAATTGATCAAAGCCACGACCGTCCAATTCGCCATGCAAAAAATCAACAAGCGTACCCAGCACGCCAATTTCGGGGTGTCGCTCAAGGTAATCAACTTGCTGCTCAAGACGCTGCGGGTGGCTTAAATCATCACCATCCATACGCGCGATCAAATCTGCTTGAGCCAGGTCAATACCGTGGTTTAGGGCGGCAACGATGCCCCGATTTTTCGGCCAATGCACCAATCGAATTCGATGATCCAAATGGGCGTAATTCAGTAGGATCGACTGACTCGCGTCCAGGGACCCATCATTAATGGCGATGAGTTCAAAATTTGAAAAGGTCTGCGCGCAAATGGAATCCAACGATTGCCGTAGGTGTCGTTCCACATTGAAAACGGGCATCACCACGCTCAGCTGTGGACTCATTCTTCGTTAATTTCTGCCTTCCTCAATCGTTCCAAACGCCTCTCGCGCAGTTCCTTTGCTTTCACTTGCAAATCAGCAATCTGGTCCGATTCGTCTAGAATTTCCACGCCCAATATAGTTTCGAAAAGATCTTCTAGCGTCACCAAGCCACTAACACCGCCGTATTCATCAACTACAATCGCCATGTGGTCTCGTTCCGAGGATAACGATTTCAAGGCCGCACCAACACCAAATCGTTTTGGAAGAATACGAATGGGACGTAATAAATTGGCGACCGTAGTCGAAGACTTGCCAGCAACCATCGCCTGCAAGACCTCACGCACCAAAACGTATCCTTTCACTTCATCAAATGAATTTTCATAAACCGGAATACGACTAAAACTGCGCAATGATTGATTGGCGACAAATTCATTAATCGTCGTCGTCATGGGCACCATGGCCATGACTGGGCGCGGCGTCATGACGTCCTCTAATTTGATACTTTCAAAGGCCAACAAATTGGCTAATGCCTGTGATTGATAACTAGATAAGGTACCTTCGCGGGCTGCGAGTGCCACCATTGCTGATAACTCGCCACTTGTCATAGCTTTACGCCCACCAGGAGCAAGCATGCGCGTTAAAGTCCGCGTTAATAACAAGAAGGGTTTCATCAATGTCACAAGCAAAGACGTCGTTACGCCCACGAAACCGGCCAATTTTGCGGCGTGCATGGTTCCCAACGTCTTTGGAATGATCTCGGTGATGAATAGGATCAAGAAGGTCAAAACACCTGAAAACAGGCCCACCCATTTATCACCAAAAACGACGGCTGCTTGTGCGCCAGCCATCGCTGCGCCAACCGTATGTGCGATTGTATTAAGGGTCAAAATGGCACTAATCGCATCGTCGATGCGGTGCTGTTTCAAATTCAATAACAGACCAGCACCTTTGGAGCCAGAATCACGCAATTCAATCAAGCGCGACATCCGAATCGAAAGCAACCCTGCCTCTAAAATCGAGCAAACGAACGAAACGCCGAGAGCAACGCTAACAGTCACCACTAGCAAAATCACGTTGCACACCTTACTTCAATTTTCATCGGTTTTAGGGGGTCGTCGTTCAATCGCTTCCCCGTAAAAATAAAGCGTATGCGTTCATGTGCTTAAAAAACCCATCTCACACCTTACACCAATGCGTGAATCGAGGCAATTGAGATCCCCATTTGGGGATAGTCAACCTGATTTAGGGAAGGAATGAAGATCATGTTTTTCAAGTCGATACAAGAAAGCCTTATACGGAAGATTCAAGAGTCGAGCGGCGCGGGCCTTATTCCCCTGCCCCAGCTCCAATGCCTGCTCCAAAAATGAGCGTTCGTGTTGCTCCCAATCCAGGCCCGCAGGCGATAGCTTGAAACTACCTTTATCCAAGGCGGATGCACGAAACGCATCCGGCAGGTCCTCATCTCTCACTCTTCCGTCTTCAGCCAATAACACCAAACGTTCCACCGTGTTAGCTAATTCACGTACATTTCCAGGCCATGAGTAGTCCACCAACCTTCGCAAAATAGCGGAAGAGAAACGGTCCACTTTTTGGTTATGACGACGCGCAGCACGTTTGGCAAAAAACTCCACCAATCTGGGTATATCCTCGCGGCGCTCGCGCAAAGCTGGTAATTCAACACTTAAAACATTCAGGCGATAGAACAGATCCTCGCGGAATCGGCCTTCGGCTACATCCGCTTTCAGATCGCGATTGGTTGCCGCAATGAGACGGACATCCACCGCCGTCTCTATCGTTGAGCCAACGCGATTGAATCTTCCATCCTGAACAACCCTAAGTAACTTGGGTTGAATAGCGATGGGTAGCTCACCTATTTCATCAAGAAAAAGTGTGCCTCCATGTGCCGCCTCAAATTTGCCAGCTCGAGAACGGTCTGCCCCCGTATAGGCGCCTTTTTCGGCTCCAAAAAATTCAGACTCCAAAAGACCGTCTGGAATAGCCGCACAATTAACAGGAACAAAAGGTTCATGATTTCGACGTGAAAGCGCATGAAGCGCACGGGCCGTTAATTCTTTTCCAGTACCACTTTCTCCGCTAATGAGAACCGTAGCGTCGGTACCAGCCACTTTCTCGACTGTGCGAAATAAGCGTTGCATACTGGGTGCAGAGCCGATCAATTCCACCAGACGGTCGCGTTCTCCTAAGGCCTCCGTCAGCCTGCGATTCTCATCGACAAGCCTGCGGCTCGCATGCGCACGGTCGATTGCAAGCAAGAGGGCTTCCCTTTCGAAAGGCTTTGTCAGGTAGTCATCAGCCCCGTGCCTGACGGCATGTACGGCGTGTGAGATAGACCCGTAAGCGGTGACCATAACGATGGCTATATTCGAATCCAGATCCCGAACGGCTTTTAAAAGCTCAAAGCCATTCATACCGGGCAACTTCCAATCAGAAATCATCAGTTCATAGGAACGGTTTTCAAGATGCTTCAGCGCTTCTTCAGCAGAGGCGACGGCCTCAACTAAAAAGCCCTCACTCTCGAGAATCGCACTTACCAAATGGCGCTGATCCGGTTCATCTTCGACGAGTAAAATGGCTACTTCATTCATGAATTTCGACCTGTGAAAGGAAGTGTTAACGTAGCGCGTGCGCCTTTGTCCGATCTGGATTCTAAGGTCACATCTCCTCCATATTTGCTATTCATAATGCGGCGAGCCAAGAACAGACCCATCCCAGAGCCGTGACTCTTGGTCGTCACGTGAGGCGTGAACAGACGGTCTTTTAAATGGCTCGCAACTCCTGCGCCTTCATCATCGATTTGCAATCGAATGCGATCATCTAATTCAATGAGGCACAAGGAAACCCGTCCATTTTGGGGCGATGCCTCAATGGCGTTAATCAACAGCGCATGGATCGCGGCTCGCAGTTCTGGTACCAATCCACTGACCTTGGCTAGCTTGGGAGAGAGATCTAATTTGAATTCAACTTTACCTGGATTATCTTGAGCAGCGTTGAGGACAACCTCTTGAACAAGGACAGCCACATCGACATCTTGAACCATCTCCCCGCCATCACTAGCCAATGCCAAGAATGAGCGGATCCATTGATCCACACGTCGGATTTGGCGGCGTCCTGCATGCGCAATTTCGCTTGCGGTTACTTGGTCTTTGGCTAAAGCAGCCAATTGGTCCATTGACAGCCCTATAGCGTTAAGCGGGTTGCGAATGGTATGCGCTAAACCGCGCGCAATTTCACCCAATTCCGACAAGGCTTGCCGCTGGCGCAGCATCCGAGACTCCTCGTCAAACTCCTGCAAGCGCAGCGACATGTGATTAAAGGCATCGATCGCACTAGCCTCCTCTCCTCGATAACGGCCGGTAGCAACTTGGGTTCCAATTGCCCCAGACCCTACCAATTGAGCGGCTTGTGACAATTCGCGTAGGGGCGCAGAAACACGATGTGAAACAAAACCCACCGCCAACAGACCCGCCAAAAATAACGTTAGTGAGCCTAAGACCATGCGCTGCGACACGCGACCTACGGCATCGCGAACGCCGCCCTTAGGAATAGGGATCCGTCGCTCAATCAGGGGCGACTTCATGACTAAATATTCGGCGTTGTCTTGCGTGTCGCTATCCACAAACAGATCAATTGTCGCGATTTCAAAGGAATTCTCGCCGGGCGCGATATCCGATTGAGTTACTCTTTCATCCGCCCACACTTCGTCATTCTGGACCCACTGGATTTCTTTTCTCACGCGCATTTGGTTATTTTCTTCGTCAGGTTTGGCCACAATTAAGACGCTAACCTGATGGCGATCTGAGTTTTCATCCGTCGCCTTAACGTTAACGTCGTGATTTTCAAACCCATGTGCATTAGTCGAAAAAGTGGAGATGACTTCACGACCCATTGAAAAAGCAACGTGATCAATTTCGCTCGACAGATCAATGGAAAAATTGCGGATTAACATCCATTGCGCTGCCATAAAGACCGCCAGCAATCCGCCAAACATTAAGACCAAACGCACGCGTAACGACATTAGTCACCTCAAGCGTCGATGAGCAAGATCAATACCAAACCTAGCTGTTATCGACGATCACCCGTGAGGCCCCATCTCGAGGTTTGCATCCACTCTTCGACATCATCAAATGGTAAAGGGGTACCCATCCAGAATCCTTGAGCAATATCACAACCCAACTCGTGCAACATATTCCATGTTTCTTCGTTTTCAACCCCTTCAGCGGCAACCTGAAGGCCAAGCGTATGTCCCAAATCAATTGTCGACTTAACAATATTAGCGTCGTCACTGTTAACACACATGTCAAAGACAAATGATTGGTCTATCTTTATTTCGTCAACCGGCAAGCGCTTAAGGTATGCCAACGAAGAATAGCCGGTACCGAAGTCATCAATAGACATCCTAATACCTAAGCGACTGAATTCGGAAAGGATCTGCTTGGCCTGTTCTGGATCTTCCATCATCGCACTTTCGGTAATTTCAAGAATTAACCGTTTAGGGTCCATGGTACCAGCTTCAATGATCCTAATAATCTTGTCTGGCAAGTTTGAGTCGAGTAAGTCACGAGCGGATAGGTTGACAGAAATAGAAACGTCCATTCCCGCTTTGCTCCATTGACTCCAATGGTTTGACACTTCTTTGATGACCCAAAGCGAAATCGGCTTTATGAGCCCACTGCGTTCAGCCAATGGAATGAATTCTGCCGGTGACAACAATCCGTGTTTCCCATGGTTCCATCGGATCAGGGCTTCAAATCCAATCACCTGGCCAGAAGCCATTTCCATTTTCGGCTGATAGTAGATACATAATTCATCCAGCGTGATTGCCGCACGAAGCTCACCCAGTAGGGTGAGCCTCTTGGCACTATAATGATCGAAGTTTGGATCATAAAAAGTGAATCCTGGATCGGATGTTTTTGCAATCGACATGGTCATGTCTGCACGTCGCATCAGCGTATCGGCATCTTCGCCATGAACCGGATAAAGCACGATGCCAATGCTGGCTCTCACTTCTAGCTGTAATTCGTCCACGTCAAATAGTGGTTCCAGTGCATCATGGATGGCTCGCGCCTCTTCAACGGCGGCTTCGTGAGTAGAAACACCCGGAATGACTACCGCAAACTCGTCACCTCCAAAGCGCGCGACTATGCCGCGACCGCTTATGAGTTGAATTAATCTGCGAGCCATTTGCTGCAAGATCAAATCGCCGTTGTGGTAGCCAAGTGTGTCATTAATCTCCTTGAACCGGTCGAGGTCGACAAAAAAGACAGCTAAACCAGACTCTTCAGCTTTTGCTAGTTGAATAGCTTGATGTAAGCGACTATTGAATTGCGTACGGTTGGCCAAGTTCGTCAAGACGTCATGATGAGCTAAATAATCGAGCCTTTCTTCAGATCGACGGCGCTCGCTTATTTCAGTTTCCAATTGGTTGACATACTGCAAAGCCTGGCGATGCAAATTCCATTTACGTGTTAGCGACAATGCCATCTGTTTGACGGCCGTCGTATCAAAAGGCTTGCGTAGGAACAAGAGACGATCGGTCGTTCCCAATTCCTGTATTATTTTTTCCCACGAGTAATCTGAATACGCGGTACAAATCACCATTTCGATATCAGAATATCGGTCCCAAATTTTGGAAATCGTTTTTATACCATCCCAGCCAGGCGGCATGCGGACATCCATAAACACAAGGGCGTAGGGACGGTCTTCTAAGGTTGCCTTTTCGACCATCTGCAACGCTTCTTGACCTTGAAAAGCGGAGTCTACTTCGTAAACTGGCGTTTCAACCTCATCTTCGCTCTCGTTGATGTCATCCGAGAACAATTCGCGTTCTAACGATTTGAATTCGTTTTCACCAAAAATTTTGTCTTGTGCCAAGACTTTTTTGAAATCGTTGTGGATAGCAATATTGTCATCCACAATCAAGATCCGCGCGCTGATCTCATTGCCCATAGGTAACCCTATCGTTGTGACTCCAAGGGATTCGGATCGCTACCGATCCGTTTGTGCCATTAATTGATGTATCGGCTAGATTTGCCAAATTTTAACACCCGGACGACAAATAATTGGTAATAAATTGTGGTTAGTCTAGTTAGATCGGTTCTGGCACACGATTTTGAACTGTTGAATTTGTCGGTCATCCGCCCAGGTATACAAAGCTAACCGATCCAATTTTACCTCTTGAGTGGGCACCTCAACATTTTCCGCCCACTCAATCAAATCCAGTCTATCAGCGGGTCTGAGAGATTTAATTGCTCGGCCGATCGTGACATGAGGAAGCACGCTACGGCTGTCTGGCGGACGATCTGCTGCCTCTAGAAAACGGTGCCGCAGATTTGTAATAATTTTTACGAATTGTTCCCTACCTCTTCGCAATTCTAGAGATAGAACTGAGAACCGATGTCGATTTGGCAACGCGATCAAGCCAGAAAAGGAAACGGAATGCATTTCAGAACGCGTTTCTTGAACTAGTTTCTCGACATCAATTTGGTGACGTAAATTCAAAGGCCCCAAAAAAGCGAGTGTCAAATGAAGATCCTGAGGCTTGAACAGTCGAAAGCCGACAGGGACATCAGGCCAACATCTTTGCCACCAGTCGCCAACCCGGACAGGGAAAGCGACAAAAAAATTGGCTGCCCTCATTGCGATTTATCCAACTCGACCTGTAAACCAATAGCTGCATCCAGTTGCCTTGCTGCATGACCATTCTTGACAACGATTTCTAAATACTGGCCACTGCCCCACAGTGCGGTAACTTCGCCCTCTTCGCCTTGCGCATAGTTCTGGATCAATCGGATTGGCTGTTTGTAATCGGTCACTCGAACCGTGCCGCCCTCATGTTTTTCATTAAAAGAAATATTGGTTATCAAGTTACCAAAGTGATCGATGTGGATCACCTCACCGCGGCAGCTAAGCGCCGTCACGTGCTGTTGAGGCCACGAGCAGGTCGCTGCATCATTCACAATGGGCCCTACCTCTTCCAACCGACCGCCAAGCAGCAGTTGGCAAGCGACAGGTGCAAAAATATCCCTGCCGTGAAAACTTCGACTTACCGAGACCCGGAACCACTTTCTGTTCTCAACAGATCGACACGCGCCCAGCTCAATAAACTGAGACAACAACGACAGAAATCCGTTATCAGGCGCCATCACCAAACCACACGCAGATTCGGCAAGCAAAATACGGCGCCGGCTTCCAACACCAGGATCGACCACAACAATATGTAACGCATCACTCGGGAACATGGGCAGTGCCTGCCCACAAATATACGCTGCCGCTCGAATTTGTTGAGGCGGAACAGAGTGACTGACATCCACCAATTGGCAGTCGTGTACTTCGCTGAGAATCACGCCTTTCATGGCAGCCACGTAGCCGTCTGTCGTGCCAAAGTCGGTCGTCAATGTAACGATACGAGCCACAGTTTACCCAACCATCAGCGTTTGAATAGAATCCCGATCTTACCACGTTGACATGTTCACGAGGGTGGTGTTAGGATACGCCGGGTTGACGCGGGGTGGAGCAGTCCGGTAGCTCGTTGGGCTCATAACCCAAAGGTCGAGGGTTCGAATCCCTCCCCCGCAACCAACGACCCACAAGAAGCGATGGGATACAGCATTCTTGATGCGTTTTTTTTTGACGATTTGCCAAACGCAGTTACCATCGCATCGTTTCTCACAACTCTTATACAGACACGTGCGACTTGAGTCGCCACCAGTCACACAATGAGGATGGCATCATGAAGGGTCTCGAAAGATTTGGTCTAAATCCTGGAAATCTTTATCACAACCTACCGGTCGAGAAACTGGTGGAGCATACGATCGCAAACAAGGAAGGCGTCATCGGCATGGGCGGCGCGACCATGTGCAAAACGGGTCGTTTTACCGGTCGTTCGCCTAAGGATAAATATTTTGTTGACGAGCCAACATCAAACCAAAACATATGGTGGGGATCGGTTAACCAAAAGATCGATGAATCCGTCTTTGACCGCCTACTCGATAAGGTTGTCAAAGGACTAGATGGTTCGGACCTTTACGTCTTTGACGGCTTTGCTGGTGCTGACCTTGACTATCAGCTTCCTATGCGTATTGTGACCCAAAAAGCTTGGCATGCCCATTTCGCCAATAACATGTTTATTCGGCCAAGTGCCGACGAGTTACGTGATCATAAACCCGCATTCACCATTCTCAATGCCTGCGATCTTACCGCCGATGACTATGAAGAATTGGGGCTGAGAAGCGAAGTTTTTGTTGTCTTTCATTTGGCCAAAGGACTCGCCATTATCGGCGGAACCATGTATGCCGGTGAAATGAAAAAAGGTATCTTCAGCGTGCTCAATTACCAGCTTCCACTACGAAGTGTCTTGAGTATGCATTGTTCAGCCAACGTAGGGAACGACGGCGACGTCGCACTATTTTTTGGTCTTTCGGGCACCGGTAAAACCACGCTCTCTGCTGATCCCAATCGAGAACTTATTGGCGACGACGAGCACGGCTGGTCCGAAAACGGTATCTTCAATTTTGAAGGCGGCTGCTACGCGAAATGTATCGGCCTTACCGAAGAGAAAGAGCCAGATATTTGGCGCGCGATTAGATTTGGCGCTCTTTTAGAGAACGTTGTTTTTGATGAGGAAACACGTGTCATTGATTTTGAAAGCAAAGCCATTACGGAAAACACTCGCGTTTCCTACCCTATTCATCATATAGACAACGCCTTGATGCCGTCGCGCGCAGGTCACCCTAAAACCATCATCTTCCTAACATGTGATGCTTTTGGAGTCATGCCACCGGTGGCTAAACTAACGCCAGGGCAAGCGATGTATCATTTCTTATCTGGCTATACGGCAAAGGTCGCAGGCACCGAACTCGGCGTGACCGAACCTACCGCAACTTTTTCGAGTTGCTTTGGAGCTCCGTTCTTGCCACTACATCCAACCGTTTACGCGACCCTTCTAGGCGAAAAAATGCGTAAACACCAAGCCAATGCCTATTTGGTGAATACTGGCTGGACCGGCGGACCATATGGCGTTGGCCATCGAATGAACCTAACATCAACACGACGTATGATTACGGCCATACTCGATGGATCCATCGAATCATCAAGTTTCAGGAAAGATCCATATTTTGGGTTTGAAGTGCCGAATTCGTTGGCTGGCGTCGATGCTACGATTTTGGATCCCATCAAAACATGGTCCAATGCTGAAGAATATCAGCAAAAAGCTGAACGACTGGTTGGTCTCTTTAAGAAGAACTTCACTGAATTCGAACCACAGCCGGGAGAATTCACCGCACACGGTCCCGCATGAGCGAATTTGTCGATCTCGAAACAGTTGTCCTCTTCTCTACACGTATGTGCTCTTACTGTGTCAGAGCCAAACGTTTGTTAGAAAAGAACCACATTCCATTTAAGGAACATGACATCTCTACTCGGTCTGATATTCGCTCTTGGCTTATTCAACAAACGGGGCGTTATACCGTTCCTCAGATATTCGTTAAAGGCCAACCCATTGGCGGCTACGTAGAATTAGAAGCCATGGTTCGCCGCGGCGATCTAGCTGAGTTAGTGGAGCGCACGCCGGTTTAAAAACCTAGATTGAGGTGTCTCAGGCATTGAACCCAAGACACCCCGTTAAATATTAGCCTAATTGGTAGCTAGGAATTAAGCGCCTAATTCCCATTTATCGGTGTATTCGTTGCCTTCTTCGTCTTTGAAGAGGATTTCCTCGAACATGAATCGAACTTCTTCCATATCGCGGAAACGCTTTGAATGGTCATCGCAGGTATTTGGCTTCCAAGAAGAGATGCCTACAACTTTCACTTTTTTCATTTCGTGACCAAAGTATTTAACAATGTCACCTGTTTTTGGGTCTGGTTTGAAATGCGAAACGACGACACTGGCAACCTCTTGGTTTTCGCACAGATGTTTCGCAAATAATGGTGTGGCTTTATCCAACTCGTGGACAATCGAAAAGAATCCATGTTGACGGCGACCAGTGACGGTGCCATCGCGTAAATCTGTGGGCAATTCGACGCTGTAACGAAACTCGTAACATTCGATTTGCTCGTCAACGCCTTTTCCTTTTGCGGGACCTGGGACTCCATCTACTTTGGCATATGAAGAAACTGACATGGGGTTTACCTCCTGAGATCGGGCTTTTTTTGCCTCGTACCTCTCTATAAAGGCGAGTTCCGTGCCAAAATCATAAAACGTTTGTATTTAGATGTTTACGTCATTATTGTCAATTCTGTCGCCTCATGAACCGTTCCGAATATCAATCACTCGTTCGAGATGACGAACAGCTTTGACAAAGCTGTGAGCTAGCACACGCTTTTTTGAGGGCTCTGGTGCGATTTCGTCCGACTGTTCACATCAGGCCCTATGTTGGACCCTGCCATACCACAACAAGTCAATGGAGAGAGTCGATCATTATCATTAGTCTTGATCTGGTTAGCAGTGATTCTGTTAGCCGAATAGAACGACCCCATTAGGGTGAGCCAACAGTGCCACGGTCACAGTTACATTTCACGGCTTTCTGCTCGGGTTCTTGCCGAAATAAGGGCGAGGCCCCGGTCAAGAAAAAGAATGATACAGAGCCGTCAATTCAATCCAATAAATTTCGCACCAACAATGATCGTGTTAGTCTGGTTGTCTAGCAATCGCTTGCGATCTCGAAAAACACTCAGGTGAGGATTACGATATGAAAAAGGATGACCTAAACGTCGCCATCCTAACTTTTGAGGGTTTCAATGAGATTGACTCATTCATTGCCCTTAATATGATAAATCGTTGCAATCATTTGGGGTTATTTGCAAAGATCACCTGTCTAACGCCAAATGTCACATCCATGAACGGTGTTTGCATCCAAGCCCAGGCGTCCATTGACTTCATGAAGTCGGCCGACGCGGTTCTGGTTGGTAGTGGAACCATGACCCAAAAGTGGGTCCAAGACGATTCGGTAATGTCTCGTCTGAGCATCGATCCACAGCGACAGATCGTAGGTGCTCAGTGTTCGGGCACATTGATGTTAGCCAAACTTGGTTTATTAGATTCGGGCGAAGCCTGCACCGATTCATTTACAAAATCATACTTAGAGAAGTATGGCGTAAAAGTCTTGGCCCGCCCATTTTACGCTCAGGGAAATGTAGGCACAGCCGGAGGCTGTTTGTCAGCCGCCTTGCTGGCAACTTGGATGATTTGGCGGCTTATTGGTGAAGATGCAGCCCTGGAAGCGTTAAGTTACGTATTACCCGTCGGCGAAGAACAGCGGCTCACAACGTATGTTCAGTCGTACATCAACCTTTCGATCAACTTGTATGAGACTGAACCAAGTTAGTAACTCTAGCCCATTAGCCAAACTTGCCTACTCAATGCAAAAAAACCGACCGAGAACAAACTCGGCCGGTTTCTTACGATTCTTATGGACTAAAAGGCAACTAGGCCCACTTGAATAGGGTGATTAGCCCAATTCCCATTTGTCGGTATACTCATTGCCTTCTTCGTCTTTAAACAAAATTTCTTCAAACATGAATCTTACTTCTTCCATGTCTCTAAAACGCTTGGAGTGATCATCGCATGTATTGGGTTTCCAAGAAGAAACACCCACTACTTTCACTTTCTTCATTTCGTGACTGAAATACTTGACGATATCGCCACTCTTAGGATCTGGTTTGAAGTGCGAAATAGCTACTTTAGCGATCTCTTGGTTCTCACAAAGATGTTTCGCAAACAATGGCGTTGCTTTATCCAATTCGTGCACGATCGAAAAGTAACCGTGCTGGCGGCGACCGGTGATCGTCCCGTCACGTAAATCTGTTGGTAGTTCTACACTGTAGCGAAACTCATAACATTCGATTTGCTCATCAACGCCTTTACCTTTTGCGGGACCTGGAACTCCATCTACTTCTGCATATGAAGAAACTGACATGACTCTTACCTCCTAAATTCGGGCTTTCGTTTGCCTCGTACTTCACCTTATCGCGAGTTCCATGCCAAACACGTAAGATGCTTAATTATAACAGCTTAGATAAATAGGGCAGCTATCGCGTGGCGCTTTATGTTCGGATTATCAGACCACCTGTTCGTAACTGCGAACGCTAGCCCCCCTTTTGTGAGCCACAGCACACTCCCCTGCCACGAAGATTACGCCCATCAGCTCATGACCAAACATTAATTTCTGTGCCCTACTGGCTCAAGTCTCCGAAAAGTTGTCGCATGGTCTTACGCACAAGCCATCGCGGCGAAAAACGACCTACAAGGATTGTGGCCCAATTTGTCCAACCCGCGATCAACCGAGGTTGACCCTTTATCATGGCTTGGATACCCAACCGCGCAACGACGGCGGCGCTCATCACATTACCCCTGACGAATCGAGACTCACGCATTTTCGCCACATCAAAGAACTGAGATTCTGTTTTTCCTGGTAGTAATGCAGTGACTTTAAGACTCGAATCTGCCGGTAACTCGAAGAACAATCCCTCAGTTAAGCCATTCACGAAAGCCTTTGTCGCAGCATAAACAGGCATGTATGGCACGCCCTGTTCGCCGGCAATACTGCCAACATTCAGGATACGGGCCCCATTTCTCGATGCCAGGAGTTTGGGGTACATGAGGCGTGTGAAACGAGTCAAAAACACCACGTTCAGAAGCAACATATCCGTCATTTCTTGCATATCATGCCGTTCGAAGGGGCCCGAAACACCAAACCCAGCATTGTTAACCACAATCGAAACGGGTGCGGCCTTGAGCGAGCCGACAAGCCTTTCGGCAGCGTTTTCGGATGTCAGATCAAGGGCGACTACTTCACACTTCACCTGATACTTTTGCATAAGTTCTGCTGCCAAATCGTTTAATAGAGTCTCGCGCCGCGCAACAAGAAACAAATGGCAACCCGCGCTCGCAAGTTCGCGAGCAAGTTCCGCCCCGATTCCAGAACTCGCGCCTGTTACAACCGCCCACCGCTGGTCTAATTTGAATGCCGTCATTTTTGATCAGCAGGAAGGACAGCTACCTCGACAAGGCCTACCTTATTCAATTCAATGACATGACGAATATCAAACGAGCCCTCAGAACTTTTGGATTCTTTATCCCCGGTTTTTATGTTCGCTCGACTAATTGGCTTTCCTTCAAATGTATAAAACGTCACTTGCAGAATGCGGCCCGGGTGAACGCGATCGATTCGATATGAAAAAGTGGTCGAATCGTCACCCGACGTTTCTAACCACAAAAAACGCAGGATGTTTTGGTAGACCTTACCTTCCATATTGCGCCCGTGGTGGTCAGTATGTCGAAATTTGAGGTGCTGTTTGCCATTACGCTCAAAAATGATCGACAAGCCTGCGATGCGTCGTTGATGGATATTCTCGTACTTCTTGGGAGGACGTCGGCCTAAAAGGCGAAACGCGAAATAGTCCATCGATCCCACCCGATTCTTGGGGATTACGATCAACTCCGTGCCCTCTTTAAAACGATAGTTAAAGTTATCTTCTTCAACATCGGCCAGAGTTTTAATGATGGTACCGTCACTTAACAAAAACTCTATGCCGTCCACATAATAATATTCTTGAAAAAGACCCATCAGGCAGAACAACAACATCAATCGCCTCGAAACATAAGTTGTTGATTATCTTAGCAAGGAAGCGTAATTACTTGACGGTAATTTGCAGAGCATGGATTTTGTTACTCTGAATAAGATCGTGGAGAGGCTTATATATCGCCTGATGCTGTCGAACCCGCTTAAGTCCGGTCAAATGTGAACTTGTAATCACCAGATGCCAATGATCACCACCGCCCGTATCGGTCAATTCAATTTCAGCATCTGGAAACACCGTTGTCAGTCGATCTCTGATCAATTTCGATAGGCTCACGTTATATCCTTAATTCATCGTTCTAATGAGGGTTAGCATACCATGCACCGCGCCATCTCTCGCCCCAAGCTAGGACAATGTATCAACAAAAAACTTACTTTGTAGTTGAGCTTGTCTCTCGAAAAATTCAATACCGGATATGACCTTTACATTAAGCTTTTTGGCCAACTGAATGAACTTCGTCTCGCGCGGGTGATAAACCGATTCAATCACAACTTCCAAACCAGCTGGCAGCTTTTCCATGGGCGAATCCTGAGAATGTGGGTGCATGCCGACCGATGTGGCTTGAATCACAACCTGAGGTCCAGGGCGATGCCTTTCTTCCCAGCTCACCAGCTGAACTTTATCGGGAAGATCTGATACCCGTTTGAGTGTTCTATTGCATACTTCCATTCGGTGACCGCAAACCAGCCCGGCCGCTATGGCGGCCTTTCCAAGTCCGCCGTAACCGAGCACCCGAACGCGCTGGCCAACTGGCAATTCTTTGAGATAAGAATGAATAGCACCAAAGTCTGTATTGGCGGCTTGCCAACCGCCAACTGTCTTTGTGAGAGTGTTGATCGAGCGCATACCTATATGGCCAGCCGCGTAGGTGTTCAACGATTGGCAGGCAATTTCTTTGAGCGGTTTCGTGATAGCCAAGCCATGCAACTCTGGGAAGGTTCTGAGGCACGCCCGCCATTCTTTTTGATTGGCAACCGGTAATGCCAAAAACAACGCATTAGCGTTTTTAGCCTGTAGCGCAGGTCGATGAACGAGCGGCGAGCGGGAATGCGCAATCGGGCTTCCTGCCACCGCAAATAATTTGAAATTGTTTGTATGAGTCTCAGCGGTAACAGAATTGAGGGCTTCATTCCAAATCAGTTGACCTGGGGCAACTTGAGTTGTCGAATCCAAAGACGCAAAAGTGAAAGGCGCACCATAAACCAGTGAGAGAATTCGGGTAGAGGCATGTTCAGCACCCATAAAAAAGTGAATTAGCGGCTTCTTAAATTGGCTGTAGATTCGCCGCTGGACACAGAAATCCTCAAAACAGCTTCCGGTACCAATGACTTTTATCAGGTCGGCGCGCGCGACAGCTGATTCAAACGGCTCTGTTTTTGGAAACGGGTTACCGGCTGATAAGACATGATGTGATAACAGCGCCTTACCGCCTCCATCGTGGATCTCATCAATGCGGTCGCAAACGTTGTCCTCGTCGGACTCAACGTCAATCCAATGAACGCCAGCCTTTAAGGCCTCCAACCGCCTTTGCCAACCCATTTGGCTCCGCTCTGAGCGCAGCCCGGTTCCACCATGCTCTTTACTGCGGTATGTGGCGATACACGCCCGATTCCTGAGGCATGCACGAAAGTCGTCAAATGAACCAGTGTCCAAGCGAAACTCAAAGCCAACTTCGGCTGGAAGCTGGAGAGGGATGTTGGCGACATTAAGGGCCGTGAGAGATATGCAAACTCTCAAGTTTACGTCTCTTGCAACGGCGAGCTAAACGTCGCGCGCCGCAGCTGAAGCCTTAATCCATTCACGGTTTAGGCGAGCTATGTTTTCGATCTTGATTTCTTTGGGGCACTCAACTTCACAGGCCTGGGTATTGGTGCAGTTCCCAAAACCCTCTTGGTCCATGACCTTAACCATGTCCAGGACACGTTTTCGAGCCTCAACTTTGCCCTGCGGCAGAAGCGATAGATGGGAGACCTTGGCCGCCACAAACAGCATCGCAGACGCGTTCTTACAGGCTGCTACACAGGCTCCACATCCGATGCAGGCTGCCGCATCCATTGCCAACTCAGCGTGTTCCTTAGGAATCTGGACAGCATTGCCATCGGGCGCACTTCCCGTTCGTGCCGTAATAAATCCACCGGCAGCAATAATACGATCAAAGGCAGAACGTTCAACTACCAAATCTTTGATGATAGGAAACGCTTTTGCGCGCCAAGGCTCGATGACAAGGGTATCACCGTCAGAAAACCGACGCATATGCAATTGACATACGGTTGTCCCACGTTCTGGACCGTGCGGTTTGCCATTAACGACCATACTGCAACTTCCGCAAATTCCCTCGCGGCAATCGTGTTCAAAAGCGACAGGCTCCTCGCCATTTGATTCGAGTTCTTCGTTGAGCGTATCTAGCATTTCCAGAAACGACATATCTGGTGAGATATCTTTGACGTGATAGTCCTTGAGTTGGCCATCCGAAGATTGGTTCTTTTGGCGCCAAATCTTGAGTTTCAAATTTAATCCATTTGTCATTTGTAACTCCTTTGGGTTAGAGGCACGTTATCAAAGGTTAGTGGTTCTTTATGCAAGGTGGGTGTGTTGCCAAGCCCCTTGAATTCCCATGCCGCCACGTGACAAAAATCATCATCGTTTCGTTTAGCTTCGCCTTCTTTGGTTTGATGTTCCTCGCGGAAATGCCCACCACAAGACTCTTCACGGGTTAAGGCGTCGCGCGCCATTACTTCGGCAAACTCAAGAAAATCAGCGACTCGTCCCGCTCTTTCAAGAACTTGGTTAAGTTCTCCTTCGCTGCCGGTAACCGATACGTCACGCCAAAAATTCTCGCGCAGTGCAGGTACTTCATC
Organism: Holophagae bacterium; assembly: GCA_029263455.1. Taxonomy (GTDB): domain Bacteria; phylum Acidobacteriota; class Holophagae; order Acanthopleuribacterales; family Acanthopleuribacteraceae; genus JAGQSC01. Next base: position 104,477 of record JAJCXM010000038.1, on the reverse strand, counting down.
GAGCACCTTTTTGAGGCTCGCCTGACTTCGTGCCATGCCACAGTTGTCCCACAACAGCCGGCCTAACTCACGGTGGAAATCATCCACGGTACGTTTTCCGTCCACGTTAAGCAGTTTTTGCGTCTGATTCTCAACTTCACGATTAACGTCGTCAAAGGCGGGATGCGTAGTATCAAGTGGGGCAAGTTTGGTATTTGCAAGGTAACCGCCAATCGTGTATGGAGCCACGAAATAACCATCGGCTAGCCCTTGCATTAAGGCACTGGCTCCTAAGCGGTTGGCGCCATGATCAGAAAAGTTCGCTTCGCCAAGCACAAACAAACCTGGCAGATTCGACATCAAATTGTAATCGACCCAGAGTCCGCCCATGGTGTAGTGAACGGCGGGAAAAATTCTCATCGGCACCTTGTACGGGTTCTCACCCGTAATCTTCTCGTACATATGAAAAAGATTGCCGTATTTTTCGCGAATCAAATCCTCACTGTCACGTTTGATGGCATCGCGAAAGTCTAGATAGACAGATAAGCCAGAGTTGCCTACCCCGCGTCCATCATCACAAACAGCTTTAGCCGCTCTAGATGCCACATCACGAGGGACGAGGTTGCCAAAACTAGGATAACGGCGCTCCAAATAATAATCGCGGTCTTGGTCAGGAATGTCACTAGCCGCTCTCTTGTCGCTGGGGTCTTTGGGGACCCAGACACGTCCGTCGTTACGGAGTGACTCGCTCATCAACGTTAATTTAGACTGATGGCTACCTGAAACGGGAATACACGTAGGGTGAATTTGTGTATAGCAGGGATTGGCGAAAAAAGCGCCACGCTTGTGGCAACGCCAAGCTGCTGTCACATTCGACGCCTTAGCATTGGTTGAAAGGAAAAAAGCGTTTCCATATCCACCTGTCGCCAGCACGACCGCGTCGCCATCGAAGCGTTCCATTTTGCCGGTAACCAAGTTCCGAGTCACAATGCCTCGCGCGGCGCCATCGACGACGACAATATCCATCATCTCCCGACGTGGGAGCAATTCGACTTTACCTTTTTGTACCTGGGCCATCATCGCCTGATAAGCGCCGAGCAATAATTGTTGACCCGTTTGGCCGCGCGCGTAAAAAGTACGAGATACCTGAGCCCCGCCAAAAGACCGATTAGCCAAATAACCCGAATATTCGCGGGCAAAAGGTACGCCTTGAGACACACATTGATCAATGATGTGGTTACTGACCTGCGCCAATCGATATACATTGGCTTCGCGAGCGCGGTAGTCACCACCCTTAACCGTATCGTAAAAGAGGCGCCAAATGCTGTCCCCATCGTTCGGATAATTCTTGGCTGCGTTAATCCCGCCCTGGGCGGCGATACTGTGGGCACGACGGGGAGAATCATGAATACAAAATGCTTTCACATGATATCCAAGTTCAGCCAACGACGCGGCGGCAGAAGCGCCCGCTAACCCGGTACCTACAACCAACACACTATATTTGCGTTTATTGGCCGGGTTGACCAATTTCAAATTGAACCGATGATTGTCCCAAGATTTATCAATGGGTCCCGTGGGAGCATGGCTTTCCAACATCAGACACCGCCTTTCTTTATCAACCAAGCCCAAAGCGGCAAATACGCAAATCCCGTAGCCAAAATAAGCGCTAGAGCCAACGAGATTCGTTTTATCAATGGTGTGTATATGGGGTGATTCCAACCAAATGTTTGAAAAACACTCTGGATGGCGTGAACCAAATGGGCACCCAGTACCAACATAAAGCCCAAGTACATTAACGAAAACTCAGGGTGCGTGAATTTCTCCATGACCAAACCATAGAGCTTTAGGTCATGGTCTTCATAACCGCCAAATTTGAAATTCATCAAGTGAATGATCATGAATGCGAAGATCAATAAGCCCGTAAGAATCATACTTCGAGAGGCAAAATTAGCGCCCGAAGCGTCTTTGTGCATGTACTTCGTTCCGCGGGCCGTCCGATTCTGGATCGTAATACGAATCGCCAAAAACACGTGCGTAAGCAGGATGATGCTTAAAACAATTTCGACGGGAATCAGCAAGGGCTGAGATGAAAGAAACTCAGCGTAAGCATTGAAGGCTTCAGGACCCAACAACAACGATAAATTGCCAGACAAATGACCGATCAAAAACAGAACCCAAACTAGGCCGGTAATCGCCATCAGCTGTTTCTGCCCAATTGACGTCGTGAAAAAGTGCGACAAACGACTCATCAATCAACTCCTCATTTGGTCGAGAAAAGGCCGTACTTGCGGTTGCCTAATCGGCACCATGGACCCCATCCACTCGGCCTAAAAGCATAACATGCTGAGCGGTTTAGGGTGTAGCCCATCAATACATTTTCGTGCGAACTTTAGCCTTCGAAAGTGATGTCGATCATCAAGCGAATCGGCTTACCGGATAACGAGGCAGGAAGCGTAATCGTCACAGGTACAGAAATGGGTTCCACATCATTTGATTTTGCGTGGATACCAGGCTGAGAATCACCCTCAGACGCCAAATTCGCAATCTCAGCCATTTCGTCTAACTCTGCGACTTCGAGCGGCTCAACATCATCGAGTTCGATGACTTCAGAGTCATCTAGCTGTGGCATACGATCATAGTCTGATTCGCTGGCCAACAGTCCTAAGTCAAGCTCCTGTTCAGCGAATTCCACGACGTCGTCTTCAAATTCAATTTCATCAGCTCCCACCGCCAGCGGCTCTTCGTCAAACGGGTTGGTCGGGTCTGGCGCCAAGGGGGCGCTTATTTCGGGTCGTGGCAATTCAGGCGCGGCAGGTTTGCTTGCCTTCGGGATATTAACGGGAGGCAAACTGGGCGGCTTGCGAGTAGGTGCATTGGGAAGATTGCTTCCTATTTGATCTTTTTCTACTTCCAGTCCATATTTAGCTGTCAAATTTTTGAGGACCAGTTTACTGATGCCTTTAAGCGTTTCGAATACGCCATCGCCATTGACAGCAACCGCTTCAAAATGAGGCACGGAAAACTTATTAACTTCCCGCTCCATAGTGTCTATAGACATGACATTTTTCATGTCCCTCTTGTTGTATTGCATCACGTGAGGGACAACAGAGAGATCTTGGTTTTGTTCCTTAAGGTTGGCGATCAAGTTTTCTAAACTATCTTGATTGGCCTCTAACATGGGCTCCTGTGAGTCGGCCACAAACACAACGCCATCGGCACCCTTGAGCACCAACTTACGTGTGGTGTCATAAAAAACTTGGCCAGGAACCGTATACAGCTGGATTTTCGTTTTCATGCCACGAATACTACCGAGGTCGATAGGCAGGAAATCGAAGAACAAGGTTCGGTCCGTTTTGGTAGCCAAAGACAACATTTTGCCCTTGGATGTATCAGGCAAAGTATCGTAGATATATTGTAAATTTGAAGTCTTGCCACATAACCCGGGCCCGTAATAAACGACTTTTGCGGTTAACTCTTTTGTGGCGTAGTTAAATAAAACCATGCATTTCTCCGAATATTCAGAGCGTCCAGACGCCGATGAAAAGGGGACCCTTCTTGGATCGGTACTGTAACACGAATCGTAAAATCATGACAATTCCAATACAGCCAGATGATTGGCTCGAATGACGTGACTCGCATGTGGACCGTGAATAAATGGGCACCGAAGACGCAAAACACCTTTATTGGCGCTAATTTGCGTCATTTTTCAACAGGTTTTCCACAGCTCAGTAACAAGGCAAAAGTCAAACACCTAACAAACCGCCAATGCCGGAGTTGAAGCTGCTGTCAAGCAAAAAAACGTTACTCTGGTTGAGTTTTGTAGATGCACATGATCGTGTTCAAAATGCATAATGCTAATTCCCATGGTCAATCGAAGGGTTTTCCACACGATTTTCCACAAAGATTTCCACAGACAATGTGGAAAAGGCTTGTAAGGTCCGAAAAATGGGGGTTTTTTAGGCCAATCGTAGAGCTGGACTAGTCTTTATTTGGCATCTCTTTTCCCAAGTGAAGTCGTTCCGGGTATTCTCGATTGACCAACATATGAAGCTTCCTACTGATAAGGTCTAAACACACCTTATTTTTGCCACCGCCCGGAACGATAATGTCGGCCCAACGTTTACTTGGTTCCACAAATTCAAGATGCATGGGTTTCACGGTCGCACAATACTGCTCGATGACATTGTCGATATCGCGACTTCGATCGTGGATATCGCGAAGCAATCGACGCATCAGTCGATCATCATCATCGGCATCAATAAAAACCTTAATGTCAAAAATGTCGCGTAGCTCCGCCTCAGCAAAAATGAGGATGCCCTCGACAATCAAAACTACTGGCGGCTCTATTTCTTGAGAATGATCTGCGCGCGTGTGCCTACTGAAGTCATAATCAGGAACATAAATGGAGTGTCCCTGCTTGAGTCGTAAAATGTCGTGAACCAATTCTGAGGTGTCCAATGAGCTCGGGTGGTCGAAATTGACTTTGGCTCTTTCTTCCAAATCCAAATGATCTAATGGCCGGTAGTAGGAGTCGTGTTTTATACAGGCAACACTCTCTTCGTGTAGGTTTTCCATGACCAGTCGAGCAAACGTACTTTTCCCGCTTCCGGATCCTCCGGCAATACCAATGATGACCATATTATTCCTACCCTTTTGACCTTGTCGCACACTTGATTCACTTATTCGAGCTTCGCCGGTGCCCTAATATCCTACTCCGGTTCCCCACGAAGGGAGAAACTAGCAGCTCGATTTCTTGCTTTGGGCAGAACGTACCTTCTATAATGGCTAAGTTCTTGAAATAGCGACTAAAGACGAGCTGCACAGTCTGAGCAAGAGGATGAATCATATATGGATTTGATCATGTTTGACGAGGAGTACCGGAAGATTCAGGCCGTTATCGACCAACTTCACGGTGACGCTCGCGGTAAGATCGTTTATTTGGTAGACAAGGCGGGCCAACATATCGCTGGCTCGGGTGATGTTGACAGTATAGATGCTACCTCTTTGGCGTCATTAACAGCCGGAAACGTGGCGGCCACTGATGGCTTGGCCAAACTGATTGGCGAAAAAGAATTCTCGATTCTTTTCCATGAAGGCAAAAAAGATCACATCCACATCTCCATTGTGGCTAACCGCCTGATTTTGGTCATTATTTTTGATGATCGTTCCTCCCTAGGGCTAGTTCGCTTACGTGTTAAAAAGACCTCTGGAGAATTGGAAGGAATTTTCAAAGAAATCTTAGAAAAAGCTTCGCGCAGCCAAAAGTCGGAAGAGATTGAATCTGCGTTTTCTGAAATCACCGACGAAGACATTGATAACCTGTTTGGATAGCGAGAAGAGATATGGCTTTCATCAATTACGCCTCTCGTGAAGTAAACTGCAAAATTGTTTATTACGGACCTGGTCTGTGCGGTAAAACAACCAACCTGCAGTACATTTACGACAAGACTAACCCCAACACAAAAGGGAAACTCATTTCGTTAGCGACGGAAACTGATCGAACCCTCTTTTTCGACTTTCTGCCGCTAGACCTGGGCATGGTGAGGTCACTAAGAGTCAGGTTCCACCTTTATACGGTTCCTGGCCAGGTTTTTTATGATGCCAGTCGTAAGCTAATTCTGAAGGGTGTCGACGGCGTTGTGTTTGTTGCTGACTCCCAAGAAGCGCGCTTCGACGCCAATCTCGAATCCATCGACAACCTGGAAAAGAATCTAAGTGAGCAGGGTTTTGATCTGATGAAGATACCTTACATCCTGCAATTGAATAAACGAGACTTACCTACCGCCATGCCAGTTGACGAACTCATCGATGAACTTCGTATAAAGAGTGAGCCCTATTTTGAGGCAATTGCTCCCCAAGGTGTTGGCGTATTTGAGACATTGAAGGCCTGCGCAAAACAAGTTTTGACGGAACTAAAAAAGAACGGTTAGCCGTTCACCACTGATCAAACTTCAATTGGAGTCAATCAATGGCTGTGAGTGCAGAGCTAACTAGGCTATTCCTTATGGCCATCTGCGGCGGCGCGTTTGCTTTGCTTATCGGCTGGCTCATCGGACGCAGACAATTTAAGGCCTTGAAGCTTCGTCACGACGAAGCTCGTGAACAATTAATCCGTCTAACGACACAGAGTCATGACTTAGCAGCAAGGCTTGCTGAGGCGCGTGGCGAATTAATAGAGAGCAAGACTCAATTGGACGAGGAACGCGCGCTCTCACGTCAACACGAACTCATAGCCACGGAACTCAGAACCCGATTAACCGAAATGACGAAACAAGTCACAGATCGCCAATCATTTCAGGAAGAGACGCGCGTGCACATGCTCAACGCGTTCAAATCGCTGTCAAGTGACGTACTTGACGTCAGTAACCAGCGTTTTCTTGAGTTAGCAAACCAGAAGTTCGCCCAACTACATCGCCAATCCAAGTCGGAGTTGGACCTACGGGCACAAAAGATTGAAGCCCTCGTGAAGCCGCTTAACGATTCCCTAAAAACGGCTCAGCAGCAAATACACGAACTAGAAAAGAGTCGCGCAGATGCATTCGGCCGTATTTCAGAAACAATGGCCAATCTCCAACAAGAAACGGTCCAATTATCGCGCGCACTAAGGACACCACAAGCTCGGGGTCGCTGGGGTGAAATGCAATTGCGGCGTGTAGTGGAGTTAGCGGGCATGGTGCCCTACTGCGATTTCACCGAGCAAACAACATCGGAACGACAAGACAGCCAGAAACGACCTGACCTCATCGTAAAGCTTCCAGACTCGCGCCAGCTAATCATCGACGCGAAAGCGCCCTTATCTGCATTCTTGGAGTCCATGGACGCTAAAGATGCTAAAGATCGCACACTTAAACTGCAACAACACGCGGCCCAATTTCAAAACCATATCAAACAGCTCGCAGGTAAAAAATACTGGGATGAATTCGCCCAAGCTCCAGATTTCGTCATCCTGTTTGTACCCGGCGATCATTTCTTAAGCGCTGCCCTGGAAGTGAAGCCAGACTTGATAGAAACTGCAGCCACACAAAGGGTTCTATTGGCTACACCATCCACTTTGATCGCCCTCTTAAAAGCGGTCGCATACGGCTGGAATCAAGAAAAAATGGCGCAGAGCGCCAGAGAAGTAGTGGAACTAGGCAAAGAGTTGCAAGATCGGTTATTGACCTTTGCTGGCCACCTAGAAGGGATAGGTAAAGGGCTTTCGGGGGCGGTTAAGTCGTTCAATGCGGGAGCCCGATCATTTGAAAGTCGGCTTATGGTGAGTGCACGCAAGTTTCAGGATCTTGGTGTCGAATCCGACAAAGCGGCGCCTAATCTGACTCAAATTGCCATGCCAAGCAATGAACGCTTGACGACCGATCCCGAGTCCTGATCGACTTTCGATAAAGACGTCCACTACCGACCACAGATGGCACGCATCTAACGGGGTCACGTATCCCCGTCGCCAGAAACTATTCAATCACGGATTGAGTTGGCTAACTTGCAATGTAAATTGCTGACTGTTTGGATGCGCCGTCAATGATATGTCAATAAAGGTCTCAGATGCACTTACCCTCACGACTCGCTTGAAACCATCTGACGTGTCAACTTCGATGCCAACCCCGTCGATATACAAATCCAAATCTTCGTGGCCTGGGGTTACTTCAACCAAATAACGTTCCCCCGAAAATGCGATCACTTTCGTATGGTGGATGGATTCGCCGCCGATTTCAGCGGTCACCTGATAGGGTTTTGTGTTCTTAACAAAACTGATGTAAGTATTTTCTCGACTTAATTCAGGTTTCGTCACTAACAGGTGATTGTGGCAGGCGAACACGAATGAGAATGCCAATGTGATGGATAGAAACTTAGTCATTAACGCGGTCTCCTTAATTGTCTTTCCGATTTTGTTTGATCGTTGCTTTGTTCAGCTGATTGATAGCGTGGAAACGCATGGCTAGCTGCGTCAAATCATTGGTTAGTTGCCCAGCTTGCGGGCTTTCGCGACGAATAGCAATGCCATAATCCAATAAGCCAGGGTAAAAATCGTAATCACGAACAAAACTAGGGTGATCTAGTATTTTCGTCCACATAAAGGTGTAATTTGGACGAGGCATCCAAATCAACGAAGGCTGACATTTATCTAAGACATAGTCAGAGTCAAATCCATGGTGCGCCAAGTATCTATTATGTAATCCCGCCATATCGATAATGACTAGGTCAGGGCTTTTCGCTGCCAGCATGCCGTATTCCGTGGCTGCGATGACTGTTCCTGGCGGCATTTCTGCCGTCCAATCCGTCATCGCCTTTAGAACGACCAGCCAACCCGCCGGCTGGATCTTTTGCTGATCAGACATATCAAACCGAGTTTTGGGCGAGTAGTGGTTCATAGGTCCGACAATCACTTGCCGATAAAATCTTGGCCCGCGAACCAGGACTAGCAATGTTAGTCCGATATAGACCAGCACACCTAAAAGCCGAAGCGGCAAGGAGCGTCGAATTTCACGCCATTGCACCTGCCCGTAGCTCAATAAACCTAAGGCAATGGCAAAGGGTAATTGTGGCCATAAATAGCGTGCATGATCGCCCATAATGGCGACCACTTGTAGATGATAGGCCAAGGTGCAGCACAGTGGAACCACAAGCGCCATCGCCAACTTAATTTTGTGGCGTGGCAAAAACATAATTGCTAGCAGCACAAATGGCGCGGCATGCAGTAGAAACTCAAACAAGTAATGGGTCGTGTCCCAATTCAACATGCCTAAAAAGCCTTCGTAATAGCCACGTCTCTTTGCAAAAAAGGAAAGCGGCAGCACATCGCCCAACCAAATCCACTTGAGCAAAGTATCTGTGGCCAAAGCAGCTACGATCCCTGCCGTTAATTTCATTGATTCCTTGAATCCAAATTGTGACCAAACGCATAAGCACGGAAATAGCGTAATATACAAACCCAAATCAGGGCGAGCCAGGAACGTGAGATAGGCAACTAAGATGACTAAGCCGATTCGCAACCGATCAGCAAATGTGACTAAGATTAGTGTTGCTGAACCCAGCTGAGCAAGTGTCGTATCCATGCCATTAGAAGCGTGGATTAAATAGTAAGGATCAAATACAAAAACATAGAGCGACGGCAACATCAACGAAAACGATTTTGAGAAACGGCCAGCTCGACGAATCATGACCGCAAATATGAACACCAACATATAGACGGGAATCGAGGAAGCCAGCCTTAAGCAAGTGCTTGATTTCTCAATGAAGATATGGACGAAGGCGACCCAAAACGTATACAACAAGCTAGTTGGTCCAAAAACAGGCTGCTCACCGGCATTCCAAACAAAGCCTTCACCCGCCAATATGTTTTTGGCGTAGCGCATAAACATATAGGCATCATCAAAATCTGTCGGCGGCAACGACCACAATCTAATAGTAAATTGAAATGCTAAGAAAAGACTGACCAGCAGGCACGCCAAGTCTTTCCAACCCAAAGACCGCAAAACGGATTTTAGTTTCATGAAGGCATTCTAATGCAGTCGGCGACATCCGCAGGCCCGTTTTCACGCTTATAGATGGGTAAAATCGGAAAGAGCCAGAATTTGACAACAACAGCGCGACTAGCCACAGTAATATTTCAAGCAATATCGACAGAATCGACTTATGTAAGATGCCTATTGGCTCGATAGATCTAAAGGGGAGGTCTGCATGGTGGCGTGGCAACAATGATACCTAACAGCGGTGTCTACACGATCGTGGATGCCCAGAAACTGCGTCTGCGGCGTTGGTCGATGGGTATGGGGACTTACGCGCTTAACATACTGGCCGTATTCGCCGCTCAGATGCTTGAGTTGGTTTACATGCCAAGGTCAGCTTATATCCTGATGGTAACAACGGCTCTCGCCGGCAATCTCTGCTTCTTCGTTTTGTTTCGCTCGGGCATAAACATGCGTTTTAAAGACCCCAGCATGACATTTCTGCAAATTATGTTTAGCTATTTTTGGGGTATCGTTCCTTTATATTACTTATCTAACGTTCGTTTAGTTGTCGTTATGGCCATGTTGCCATCGTTTTGCTTTGGTATGTTACGGCTAGATCTAAAAGGACACATAAAAGTTGCGACCACTTTCATCCTTATCTACAGCTGTGTTTTGCTTGCTGATTTTCAACGTGTTGATAGTGAATTCAATGTGGCACTGGAACTATTCCAGTACGCCATTGTCGTCATGATCATAGGTTGGTTCACCCTTTTTGGTAGCTTCATGTCTAATTTGAGGTACCAATTGCGTCGCCAGCGCAGTAAGTTCGAAGCCATCAGTGAAGAAATGCAGGTTGAGGTCGACCGACGCGCAACCATTCAACTTGACTTAGAAGCCGCACTCAACCGCGTAAAAAAGCTAACCGGGTTTATTCCAATATGCGCGAACTGTAAAAACATACGTGACGATAAAGGTTACTGGAACCAGCTTGAGGCCTATATTAGCGATCACTCTGACGCATACTTGACCCACTGCATTTGTCCGACTTGCTCAAAAGAACTTTATCCCGAGTTTCAAGACCCCGACACATCATCATGAGTTTCCATACAGGCTAGTCTGCAGGCAAAGAACGATGCTCCTTACTTCAACGCATCAACTAGTTTTGTGTATCGGGTCAGTCGAGCGCGCGCAAAGCTTTGAGACAACCCCATTCTAGCCATCAAGATGACCGTTGGTACAACTAGGTTCAAAGACGCAGCGAGCTGTAAACAAACATCCACATGTGCGGTTGAATCTGCCCCCACTACCTGTCTTAACAACTGCTCAGCGACATCGGTTCGAACTTGGCCGATCTTTGAGATAATTCCAATCGCTCGATACCAGAGCTTGCGGTTACTGATACGTAAATCGATCATCAGATTGCCATAAACCTTACCGCTGGCTACATGGGCTAGGGTTGTTAACAGATTTAGGTTCACTTTCATCCAGCAAATCCGCTCCCATGCTTGGAAATGAGAGGGCGCTTCCGGCATCAAATAGCCACTCATTTCGCTATTGCCGAGCCGAACTCTAAGCGCGGAATCCTGCTGGTTCAGAAATGCCGATCCTAATTTCTGATCAATGCCCATTAAACCTTGAGCCTGCCAGCCGAGCGCAGGCCAGCCACCGCGCACAAAAGCTCGGACGTCATCAAAATTTGCCCCAAATGTAGGACCACACTCAGATGCATCTGTAAGCGCCAACAGTCCATATGCAGGTTCAGACCAATAAACAATCGATTGGCGTTGCCGAAGGGTTGATCCTGCTTTCTGGATTAGCCCAGAGATCTCCTGACTTTGCACATATATGGAATCAATCAACTCCCCGATTTGCGCTACATCCGGCTGCTCTTCGGCAAAGAGCCAAGCAAATATGATCCAGGTTGCGGTTCCACTCTTTAAACGCGTTGATCCGGTCAACCCTTCAGGACCAATGAGCGGATTTATGACGGTCATATCATCGAATTTCACCAGCTCGTCAAGATCCACGCCTGCATTCTTGGCTGTTTTATTGACCGCAACCATCGCGTCAACCGTGTTAAAGCCTATCAAGGTGCAAGCCATGCCATGTTCCAGTCGATGTTGAGCTTGTCGGAGAACATAGGGCGCGGACAGTCCACATGAGACGCCAATCCATACATCGGCAAGAAGTCCGTTTGCGAGGTCAGATTCACTTGGGTGATCTTCTGCGCCTTCCTTTGCTTTTATCAGCGCGCCCTTGCCCCCTGCCATGACGCCATGAATCGTTTTCCCGGGGCCGCCGAACGTACTGGCCGCCATCAACGCGAGTCGACCGCTGGTTCCTGCTCCAGTGACCATTACTGTCCCACCGCGCTGCAGGACCGCTTGTACCTTCTGCCTCTCAACGCTTAGTTTGAGTAGAATTTCCGGCTGTTGGAGCCCTTGCCCCCAAACAGAACCTAAGAGTTCTTGATCAACCGCATGAAACGCCTGTAGTTGTTCGTTGACAGACATCTCGTCCAAATGTTCCGTAAGTGGGTTGCTGAGTTCGGTGAATCGCAATCGGCTACCTAGTAACGAACCATGTCAGGCTCGATGTGCTCCGCCCAGTCTTTGATGCCACCTGCCATGCTCCAAACGCGCTCGAAGCCAAATTCACGCATCAATTTAACCGCTCGATAGCTACGGATGCCGTCGTAACAAAAAACCACCCATTCACACTGCGAATCGAGCTCCTCTAAACCCGCCATCAATTCTGGCATAGGAATGTGTCTGGCACCTTCGATGTGGCATAACTCCACTTCTATATCATCTCGCACGTCAAGAAAGGAAACGCCCTGTTGCTTCATTTCATGAGCTCGTCGAACGTCTAACTCCACACCATCGCTCTCAGCTATGACTGGCTCTGACAATGTTAACTCGCCGTCCCCACACAACCGGCAATGTGGGTCTTTATGCAGATGTATCTTGCGGTATGACGGCTCTAAAGCGTCGTAAATGAGTACATGACCCTGTAAGGTTTGACCCAAACCTGTCAGAACCTTTATCGCTTCGGTTGCCATAGCCAGTCCAATCGTTCCCGGAAGCACGCCCAAAACACCAGCTTGTTCACAAGACGGAATCAAGTTTCGTGGCGGGGGTTCCGGAAACAAACAGCGATAACAAGGTCCATTGCGACTATCAAACACAGATATTTGGCCTTCAAACTGTTGAATAGCCCCGTATATATAGACGATTCCCGCTTTATGACAATGGTCGGACAACAAGTAGCGTGTCCGAAAATTATCACTGCCATCAATCACTAAATCATAGCCTTGAATACAAGCCACCACATTATCTTCGTCGATATGGAGCGGCTCTGCGATGACTTCAATGTCGCCATTGATCTGTAACATTCGTTCAGCCAAACTTTCGGACTTGTTACGTCCAACTTCTTGCGACCGATGTGCAATTTGCCTCTGCAAATTACTTAATTCGATGTGGTCACCATCACAAATGCGAATATGACCTACACCAGCTGCGGCTAAATAGAGACCGGCAGGACAGCCTAAGCCACCAGCGCCGACAATCAGAACGCGTGACTGTTTCAGCTTTAATTGATTTGCTTTGCCAAATCCGTCAAGCCGAATGTGACGCTGATATCGCAAAACTTCTTTGGTCGTTAGTTCCATAGCCCTATTCTAAACAATTCTCAAAATTATAGGCCACCCAACTGTTTGCTTAGTTAAGATATGATGTCTGAGCGCTTCGAGGTCTCCATGTTTGTCATGCTTGTGTCTAGCCTCTTTATTCAATCGGCTCAGGGTCAATCCACTCAATATCAATCCGAGCTTGACTGGACTGCCAAACATCAGGCCATCCTCAACGGCGACGCTAAAAACCGCGACCAGAATTTGCGCTCAAAAGCTCTATTAAAAGAACATGCCCGATTAACGGAGTTACGCATTGTCCCGGATGGCGAGCCAGGAGAACCGCTAAAGCTAATTGGGCGTGTGCAAGACCCCAACGGACTACCCATTGAGGACGCTATAGTCAGTATTTTCCAGGCAGATACTGGAGGCTTTTACGCCTGGGATGATGCTAAAAACGGCACCATGGACGAACCCAATGCGCGTTTATTTGGCTTCGTTCGCACAGACTCAAAAGGTGTTTTTGTCATATACACAATCCGGCCTGGCGGCTATCCCCGGCCGCTCAAGTCAAAAACAGGCGATCTTTGGATCCCCAGCCATATCCACTTAACGGTGGAAGCTCCAGGGTTTCAGACCCACCAATGTGCTTCCACTTGCCAATTGGTTTTTAGTGATGACGCGCGCATGACGCCCTACTGGCAGAAGTGGGCCAAAAATGGCGGTCAACCGATTCTAACTCCAAAACGTTCGCCGTCTGGCGAATGGTTCTGCTACTACGAAATCACGCTAATGCCAGGATGATCTTTACGCTTTCCAATGAAGTCTGATCCGCTCTTCTTCGACACCGATTGGCCAAATTCTTAGGCGGTTGCCGCCGCACAAATTTGGATTGCTAGCATCGTTTTTTGTTAATAAGTGACCAATAGAATTATTTTCGGTATTGCGTTAGCTCTCCTAATGTGAGAATTTGCCTATTTTGATGGGGGGAGACAATCAATGGACAGTAATCAAATCTATCAAACACCGGACCACACCGAACAAATAACAGCGAGTCCAGGTTTGGATTTTACCGACGTCAAAGAACTGTGGAACTATTCACGTACGCTGCGATCGATTGGCGCGCTCTTTGCCCTTGGAGCTATTATTTTTGGCTTTGCGGCAGCGGCTATCATTTCAGAAGTCGACAGCTCCGATAAAGGCGGGATGGCGCTTTTTGCTGCCCTTTTTGTCTACCAGACTGTAGGTGTATATGTCATGTACAAACGTCCCTTGTGGGGCAGAATCGTTGGCATGGTGATCTGCTCTGTCATGTTAATTGGATTTCCAGTTGGAACGCTGATTGGGGTACTTGGACTTAGAGCTGTAATCAAAGGCAAGGCTCTCTTTGGGGACGATCGCTTGATCCACAAGGACCTAAAGAAATTGTTCAAGGACATGAAACGTGATCGCAAGGCTCAAGGCAAACTTACCTAGCTAGTAAGTTCTCCTCGTTCGCCTAAATGGACCGTCATGACGATTTCTTTCCGCTCCGAATGAATAATGGGAATCTCACTTTGGCCGTGGCGCCTGGCCATAGAGGGGCCAATTTTGCCCTAAGATCCGGCACTGGATCTCGTCCTTGCTTTTCTATATACCGTCTTACAGCCGACCAAGTTCGCAAATAATCCATGGCGGCATCCAACGTCCAATTCACTTCCATTGAAAACTCTGGCACCTGAATTTCTTCAAACGGAAAAGATATCTCACTGTAGCCTTGGTCGACCATTACACGTTCAGCTGGCCAAAAATTGTCCAATGTGTGTCTATAGAAATGGTCAATTTCAACATCACAAACCTGATTGACGTCCAGCCTTTGATAACACCAAATGACGATGACGCCCCCCGGTTTCAACACCCTTCGCGCCTCAACAAAGAATCGTGGTAAATCGAACCAATGTGCGGCCTGCGCTGCAATGACGAGAGATGCTGTTTGATCTGCGACTCCGGCGAGGGATTCTGCCGGCCCGACTTGAAAGCGAACATTCTCAACCACGGGTACATGTTCGATCTGCTGAGCGCTAGGATCAAAGGCAACGACCGCTCCAAAATGACGAGCCAGCGACAGCGACGCTTGGCCGTTTCCGCAACCTACATCAATGGCCAGCTCCCGATCAGGCGCAATTTCAGCCAGCCAGCTAAACAATTGATCTGGGTAACTAGGCCGATAGGCTAGATAGGCCTGCGCATGGCCAGAAAAGTGATCTTTGAAAGCCGTCATGTCACGGGAGCAGCAATTTGCATCAAAGCACCACAAATCAACGCTCCGTAGGTTCCGACGGCATATCCCAACACGGCTAGCAGCACACCCACCGGGGCTAGTGATGGATGAAAGGCTGAAGCGACAATAGGTGCTGAGGCTGCACCACCCACATTGGCTTGACTACCGACCGCCAAAAAGAAGACCGGGGCCTTTATGAATTTGCCCACACCCAACAACAACGCCGCATGAATGCTGATCCAAATGAGACCTACCAAAAATAAGCCTGGCGTTTCAGCGACCGCCTTTATATCCATCTTCATGCCAATTGACGCAACTAATATATACAAGAATGCGGAGCCAACTTTAGAGGCACCAGCACCCTCAAGTTGTCTTACCTTAGTGAACGACAAGCCGATGCCAACTGTTGTCGCCACCACTACAATCCAAAAGAACGTCGAGGTAACACCAAATCGAGCTAAGCCAGGCGCAATTTTGGCAATCCAGGGAGCCAAGCCACCTGCAATCGCATGGGCCAGTCCAGTCACCCCAAAACCAACTGCTGTTATTTTCATAAGATCATTGAGGGTTGGGATGCGGGCGTTCTTAGCCTGGAACTCTTCAACTTTTCGTCTGAGATCATCAATAGCCGAAGCATCAGCGCCCGTTTTAGCATCAATTTCCTTGGCTATTCCCGCCATATAGAGCAACACAGCCATCCATACGTTGGCCACGATGACATCCACGGCAATCATGGCCGAAAATACTTGGTCACCCACCTCAAAAACTTCTTTCATGGCAGTTTGATTGGCACCCCCGCCTATCCAACTACCAGCAATCGTTGTCATGCCACGCCAAACGGCGTCGGGACCCGCGCCACCAACTGTTTCTGGACTAAACATTGAAACCACTAAGATCGCTAACGGACCGCCAATAATAATGCCAACCGTTCCGGTAAAGAACATGATCAATGCTTTGGGCCCTAAACGCACGATCCCGGGCAAATCGATCGACAACGTCAAGAGCACCAGACAGGCCGGTAACAAATAACGTGAGGACACAAAGTACAACTTGGAGACCTCGCCCGAGTAAACCCCTAACGAGGTGAAAATCGATGGCAAGAAATAACACAACAACAGTGAGGGAACATATTTGTAGAATTTCTTAAATATGGGTTTTTCGCTATTGGATGTGATGAAAACGAGTGAAAGCAGGCAAGTCAGAATTCCGAGCACAATGGCATCGTTGGTAATCAAAGGTTCGTGGTTCATGTGGGTTAGGACTCCGGTTTGTAAATAGAGCGCTATTATACCTTTCTCCACATGCCTGTCTAAATCACAGCGGTTCAATGACAAGCTTTTTGAAAAAGATCATTGAGAATGCCTCGAACATAGAGCAAAAGAGTCGCTATAATCCCTAAACGAAACGGATGGGATTTTTATGAATACATGGATGTCGATTCTGCCCCCTTTCATTGCCATAGCGATTGCGATTTGGCGTAAGGAAGTGATACTCGCTTTAGCTGTCGGCATCTTTTCTGCCGAATTGATTTTGGCAAATGGGCACCCATTAATTGCATTCATTGAAACTGCTGAACGCTGCGTTGATGTTTTCCAAGATATGGGCAATACCCGCGTGTTGCTCTTCGGGTTAATGGTTGGCGCTCTTTTGGAGCTAATTCGCGCCAGTGGAGGCGTAAGTGCCTTTGTTGAGCGGCTATCCAGATCAGGCTGGACCCAATCAAAGCGTCAGGTCAGTTGGTTAACGTCCATCATCGGCATGCTCATATTCGTGGAAACGTCGATGAGTTGCTTGGCAGCGGGCGTGGTTTCTCAACCGCTATTTGATCGCTTCAAGATGAGTCGTGCCCGATTGGCTTTTTTGGTTGATTCAACCTGTGCACCGATTAGCGTGTTGGTCCTTTTGAACGGCTGGGGCGCTTATATCCTGGGTCTCATCGAACCCGAAGTTAGCGCCAGCCCAATCTCGGTCATGGCGCAATCCATTATGTGGAATTTTTATCCGCTGTTGGCGCTTGCGATGGTGGCTTTTACCGCCACAACCACACGAGTGTTTGGGCCTATGAAACAGTCCGAAGAAACATTGAACATTGTTGGCACCGAAGCGATTGAAGAACCAAGTAAATCGAGATTCATGATTATCCCATTAGCCATCCTGGTTCTAGGCATGGTTGCCTTTATGTATTACACCGGCGAAGGGCCCGGTAACGAAATCATCTCGCGCATCATGTCGGGATCTGGCTCTCGATCGGTCCTATGGGCCGTCACCTTATCTACCGTTTCGACCATCATCCTGCTTAGGATCCACAAACGCTTCACATACCCAGAAATGGTACCCCTCAGTTATAAGGGGATGGCGGCACTGTTACCGGTAGTCATGATTATGCTGCTGTCATTTGCCATCGGCGCTGCCTGCAAAGAGCTTCAAACAGGTCAATTTGTATCCAATATCGTGGGTGACTTTTTGCCAGCCTTCCTCGTCGCCCCGCTCTTGTTTATCGCTGCAGCAGTCATATCATTTACCACCGGCACATCATGGGGCACCTTTGCCATTCTCATTCCCGTAGGACTGCCGTTGGCATACAGCATGGGTCTCAACCCTTCATTTACGTTGGCCGCTGTTTTGGGCGGCGGCGTATTCGGTGACCACTGTTCGCCCATCTCCGACACTACCATTATTGCTTCGCTTGCCAGCGGTTGCGACCACCTCGAGCACGTCAAGACCCAGCTCCCGTACGCATTGACCGGAGGTGTCGTTGCGATACTGCTCTACGCCGTATTCGGGTTATTTATGTAATTTGGAGTTCTCTTATCAAGCCCAAAGTAGGTGAACTCACGCGCAACACATCGCCTGAACAGACTTCAGCAACACCTTCAGGCGTTCCCGTTAGAATCAGGTCACCTTTCCGTAAGCTGATAAACTTCAATAAGTCATTTACGAGTTCCATTGGCGTATACAGCATTAACTCACTGGCCCCTTTTTGGCGCAGCTCGCCATTTTGATGGAGCATAAATCGAAAGCCAGCGGCCAAGTCGGTTGACGGAATCATGCATCCCAACCAACAGGCATTTGAGAAACTTTTTGCGCGGTCCCAAGGATGACGTTCCTCTTTAAGCTGCGTTTGCAGCTTCCTGGCCGTAAAATCGATGGCCAAACCCATTTCGGAAAAACAAGCTGTGTCTGCAACTGAGTTTCCACATTCGAGATCAGCCCCAACCCTCAGCATCCATTCCAATTCAAAATGGATGGGCCCTAATTGCTTGGGAAAGCTAACACGATCACCAAAACACAGTGATGCTGCACTCTTCATGAACCATAGGGGTTGAGTTGGGATATCGTTTCCCAGCTCGGCCGCATGGGCCGCGTAATTGCGACCAACGGCGTAAATTGCCCGAGCTTCAGAGGCAACTATTTCTAATGCCACCATTCTTGCTCTCCCAACATCTCTATCATGGCTTGCAACATGTGCATTTGAGTAAAGGTGTGGTCGACTCCTTTTCCTGATTCGGGATTAAATCGTTCGGCCTCAATATTCAGATATCTGACCTTACGCATTTCCGCAAACACGGACAAAGAGCCATCGTCCTCATCTTCGATCACGGCTACATCAGGATTTTGAAGAACGCTGTTATAACCATGCCACCCCAACCAATCGTGGTCCTCGGTCTTTGTCGTCCAGAATAAGTCGTCCTCGTCCGCGTGGCTTTTGAAAACCGAAATCAGAAAACTGGCTCCAAAATCCAATCGCATTTGATACCTATCGATGGAAACCGTTCCTTCCCCTTCTCTGCCGTCATCTTCGTAGCCGTCTGTGTTGTTATGTAGCGCAATCCAGACCGTTTCTGAACTTACTGGACCGAATTGATTGAGAATAAATTGCCCTAGTTCTACGGCCCGATCAACGGCGGAAGCCATTAAATCCTGGTCAATATCGGCTGCGTCATTCAAGTCACGGACCGAACCTTCCGCACCACAAATCGTGAAAATACGATTAGGGTCCACTTCGAACACCTGATCTTGAATAACTAAGTGAATATGCCGGTTTCCTGCTTGTCGTAAGACAAAGTAGCGGGCTGGCGACGCTTCAATATGACTCTTTACGTAATCGTTGACGACCGCCTCGTTCTCATGGGGCGAATAAAAGATCAAGCGGTCGTTCGCGTCCACGTCAATTGCTTCAAGGTATATATCCTGTTGACTTGGGAATACGACAATTTCCGAAACACAAAACAGGGCAAAAATGGCCAGGATCAAACTGTTACTCCGTTCAAATGCCTTTGTATACTATGAATGTACGATTGGTAAACTAAACCAGATGTTTGACTCATCGCCCATTCGCATGTTTTACATGATGACACACATAGCAATTTCGGGTTTTTGGACAGCATATTTTTCACTTCCTCGGTTTGACTATAGGTCGCGTGGGCTGTGAGTTCCGGCACGAGCAGTCCTCTATCCCCCGCAAAACCACAGCAGCCTGTGTGGATAGGTACCTGAACGTCTGCGCCCATATCTTCAAATAACGTTCGCAGCAGTTTATCGGTTTTTATTGCCTGCATTGAGCATGTAGGGTGCAGAACAATGCCGGATTCGCGCCACTTGGGTAGCCGCTCTCGGTGACGAGCCAATACCTCAACTAAATCAAGTACTTGAAACGGCTCTCCCAATTTCTCTTTCAATGTTTGGGTACAAGGCGCAACATCGACCACAATTGGGATTTCGCCGTTTAATGTTACCTCACGCAGTCTCTCCCGTACCTGATCTAGGGCCACATCACCTGCTACAGAAAATCCCTTGGAAAAAAACGGTGTGCCACAGCAGAGTTTTGCGACATCTGGCGGAATCATGGGTTGATAATCAAGGGTTCGAAGTACGTCGCATACGGCTTCAGGAACCGACATTTTTGCGGGTTCACCAGATAAGTCGCCAAGCATGGCATGCACACAAGTGGGGAAATAGATAAGCGGCTTTTTGTTTGACTGTGTCGGCTGAGTAGCAAGAACAGGGCGGGCCGGCAAGGGTAATCTCTGGTTAGCCGTCAATCGATAGGGCGTCAATCGGCTGGCCTTCTCCAATACCCAACGACCAGCCGTTAGCCTGCCCAAGCCATTGGCTAAACCCAGACCCTTGCGAGCAAAGCTCGACAAAAGGCCAATATGATTAGCCATCCATAAGGCTAGTCTCTGTGAAAAACGTCCGTGCTTTTCTTGGCGCAACTCTTTGACCATCGACCCGGTATCGATCGAGATCGGGCAAGCCCTTGCACACTGCCCATCGGCAGCGCAGCTTTGATCAACGGCAAAATTGAACTTGTCACTGTTTGTCAGACCACCATGGCGCACTAATGCAATCCGTTGACGCGGTGTCACAGTGAAGTCGCGGCTTGGACATACCGATTCACAAAAGCCGCAGTCCATGCAAGCGTCTATCTCTTCAGATACGGCCTTAATTTTTTTGAGGTGTTTCAAATGTCCCAGAGGGTCGCTGTTGATCATGACATCCGGATTGAGCCGTGATTCCGGGTCAAACAGGGTTTTCACCCGCCTCATCATCGAATAAATCTCGCTATGCCATTCCCGTTCAAGGAATGGCGCCATATTTCTTCCGGTTCCATGTTCCGCCTTGAGTGAACCGTCAAATCGACTTACAACCAATTCCACCACTCGTTCCATGAAGTCGGCGTAACTCTGTACTCCAGCTTCTTCATTCAGATTTGCGTGCGTAATGAAATGGAGATTTCCGTCTTTTGCATGACCAAAAATGACATAGTCAGTCAGGCCATAAGCAGAGAACAAGGGACGTAAACATTGAATGAGGTCGGGCATTTCTTCCGGCTTAACGCATAAATCCTCAATGAGCATGGTATTGCCGACAGGGCGCTGGCCGCCCACCGCCGGATAGAGACTCTTTCGCATGCGCCAAATCTGGCGACGCAATGCCGGTTCCGATGTCGGTGGAATCACAAAAACAAGATCCTTAGTTATATCCACTAACGCCGACTCGAATGTCTGCAACTGCGTTGTGTCTTGGCATTGGAATTCGATCAACAGAGCCGCGCCATTCTCATGAATTTCACCAAAAGAAATGGGAAGCGTCCCTATTCTGCGTGCTGCCTCAAGCGAGGTGGCGTCAAGCAGTTCAACCGCGGATGCGCCCATGTTCCCCAGCTTGGCCGCCAGTTCAGCTGCAATTTCAATGTGTTCCAGCGCAAGTAACGACGTGGACTTAAATGGCGGATCCTCGACGGTGCGCATAACGGCACGTTCAATAAAACCCAGCGTACCTTCTGAGCCGATCATGAGATGGGCGGCGATATCGACAGGTTGATCGAAATCGAGAAATGCATTCATGGCATATCCCGACGTGTTCTTAATCGAAAATTTCTGCTTAATCCTGTCGCATAGATGTGGCTTTGCCATTATGTCCTGGCGCATTTCAAGTAGGCCATCGAATAGATCCGGCCTAGCTTCACGCAAAACTTGCTCAGAAAAAGGATCGCCTGAATCTAAACGAAGGCCATCGGCGAGAATAAACACTAATGATTTCATCGTGCGGTAGCTATTGTCTTGTATCCCGCAGCACATGCCGCTGGCATTGTTGGCGAGAATTCCTCCTAGCATGGCGCTACCGATGGATGCCGGGTCAGGCCCGATGCGCCGCTGATAACGCGACAGGGCCATATTTAGATGGCCTCCGATCACCCCGGGTCCACTTGCTATTTCCGCTCCTTGCCGCAAGACATTGAAGTCTCGGAAGGTTCCAAAACCCACTTCCACAAGCACGCCTTCGCCAATAGCTTGACCGCTTAATGAGGTGCCTGCTCCTCGAAAAGTGAGTGGCAAACGTGTTAGATCAGGATGTTTCAGGAGCTCAATGATGTGACCGGGATGGCGCGGCCTAACAACGGCTTGCGGGATGAGTCGATAACAACTGGCATCGATGGAACGTGCCGTGCGAAAGATTATGTCGTCGGTAAAGTCATTACCAAAAATCGACCTCAAGGCATTACGTTCACGCCTTGCCAGGCTAACCATCGGTCCACGGCTCATGGCTAAAGCACGGGCTTTTCCAACAAGGTTAGGGTGCCCGCATCCACATCTAAGCGCGCATTGATGCCAATGGGAACGGTCGTCTGATCCTTGATATGACCGATCATTAGGCCTCGCAGAACAGGTATTCCAAGCTGGCCCAAGCGGTCCTCAAGTACGCGTTCCAACGACAAGGACGGCGGTGATTCGGCCCCGCAGTCTGTACACTTACCAAACGCGATGCCCGCCAACTGATTTAATCTGCCCGCAATACTCAAATGCGTCAGCATGCCGTCAATCCGATACGGACGTTCATCAACTTCTTCTAAGAATAAGATCTTTCCACGGTAGTCAGGTTCAAACGGTGACCCTACCAATTTGGTCATCAAAGACAGATTACCACCGATCAAGCGTCCTTCGGCCTGTCCGGGCGCGATGCGGATGAGTCTGTTTGTTCGCTCTACCATTCCTTCGCCCGACTCAAATGGTGGAGCGACGCCAATCGGCAAGCTCACGTCGCCTTCCGTCATCGTCACACGTTTAAACTCGGCCAGTGTGTATTCGGAATACTCCTGCCTCGCAACAGGTCCATGAAAAGTAACCAAATTCGACTTCGACGTGATGGCATTCAATAGGGCTGTTATATCGCTATAGCCGACAATCATTTTGGGATTCCGTTGGATGCGCTCAAAGTTAAGTAAACGAAGCATGCGCAATGTTCCATAACCCCCGCGTAAACACATAATGGCATCAACCGAGTCGTCTTCGAACATGGATTGTACATCCTCTGCGCGATGATGATCGGTACCCGCTAAATAGCCATCTCGATGGAACAGATATTTACCAGGTTTTGTCTTAAAGCCCAGAGACTGCACGATTTCAAGGGCGTAGTTAACGTCGTCGTTTTCCCAAGCGTTGCTTGCAGGCGCTATCACCGCAATCGTTTGTCCCTTACTGAGGCGTTTAGGTTTCTGGATTTGTTCCTTTTTCATCGCCGAATCCTGTCCGCGAAGCTGTGTTGCTGACGCAACCGCTAGACTCGCGACGATTGATTGTTTTAAGAATTCACGCCGTGCTGCCATGTGCCGTCGCAACTCCTTTGCTTTCTTAAAGATTTGCCTATTCTAGCCGATGGCGGGTTAAACACAAATGGCACACACAAAATCACGAATTGATACCATCGGAAGTCGCATTTATTCCGGTACTAGGGGTTCTGCCAATTGCTCTTGCATGAGATGCCATTCGTCAAATCGAGCGACAATCGCCTGGTAGTCATCTTCATTGTCGACGTCGATGGCTGACCCGCCCAAATCCGTCGTAACAATTCGAAACCGAGTTCCAAGTCCGCTAGCGATGATTCGTTCGCCTGTAGATATCTTAATGCGATTGGAAAACCATTTAGCCATGCGGGGCCAACCCTTTTCTTCACAAATTCGCGAACCCTGAATAAAAAAATAGTAGGGAATTCCAATTGGGATTCTCAACACGAGCAGCACTAGCAATCCAACAACGCCCAGCACATTCGTCCACTGTTTTTGGTAGCGTAGCGAGTAGACTTTGCGTACATAACCGACACGTTTAGTTCTGCCCGGACGAACTAGATGAAGATTATTGATACGTAGGGACACACCACGAAACGTGAACATGGCCATCTTGACGCCAGGCTTGTCGCCCACAGGCTCAAAACGTTTTAATGCGCCATCAGTGGTCATCCCGGTCTGGAAATCGTATTTATCGGTGTCGCATCGATCCAAAAACTGATTAATTTCGCCCGCTGTAATCAAGGGCACATCTGACGGCATAACGAGGAATAATCTATCCGGTTCAGAACCAAGCAGCTCATGCACTTTCATAATATTGGAGCTGATGTCTGTCGTCTCCTGATAGCAAACATAAGGCTTTCCATTTTCAGGATATGACATGTCCTTAATATGAGCTTCCAGCTTTTCTTTTGGACCGATGATATGAATACAGCTTATGGCCGGCACACGTTGCAGCTGCCGCATAATCAGGTGCAAGATCGAAACATCTTTCACCTTAAGGAACGCTTTATTATCTGTTTCATGAACCTCGCGGTAGCTTTCGCCACTACCTGCGAGAATGATGCAATCCATCTTGATTTTCCGTTGACAATGCTCTGCTGAAATTGATCAGCATGCTGACACACAAACCGCAACCCGGTCTGGCGAACAAAGTTACCACCCGATGGGTAGACTGTCTAGACGGCAATGTCGCAGCGCGGCGTAAACCATATGCGCTACTAACGCTGTGGAGTCATAAGGTCAAGCCGCCATCAGCAACCATCACCGATCCCGTTGTGAATCGTGAATCATCGCTTGCCAAATAGCAGGCTATGCCGGAGATCTCACTCGGATCAGCCATGCGGCGCAGTGGCGTTTGCCCTGTAACTTGGCCACTAACCTTCTCGTTTGACCAGATGGCCTCGCTGAATTGAGTTTTCACGAATCCAGGTGCAATCGCATTGACTCGAATTCCGTGTGGACCCAATTCGGCCGCGAGTACCTTGGTCATCATGATCAAGGCTGCCTTTAAAACACTATAGGGGCCCATTCCCGGAAAGACACGCAAGCCAGCTATGGAGGCCACGTTAATAATCGAGCCTCCCTTATTGCGAATCATATCTGGCACGCACAACCGTGAGGCATGGATCGCTGCAAGCAAATTGACGTCAAACATTTTCTGCCACGCTACCGAATCACATTCCAATGTCGCCCCAAAGTGGGGATTAGTCACGGCATTATTCACAAGCACTTCAACATCGCCGAACTCATGTTTAGCAAACGCCATCAGTTTTTCTAATTCTTGGCCATCACCAACGTGACAGGTTGTGGCCACCACTTGTCCACACCCTTTTAATTCGGCGAGCGCAGCGGCCACGTTCTCTTGCTTGCGCGACGAGATCACAACCCGCGCACCACGTTGGGCCATCGATCGGGCCATTTCCATACCAATGCCACGGGTGGCGCCCGTGATGACAACAACGCGATCGTTTAGATCCATTGAAAAGCCTCCTGCCGGTTATAATGCCTTATCCTACAATAACTTCCGCCGAGTGGGTGGGCCATGACCGACTTCCTCAAAAAAACACTGCACGCTTTGACAGGTAAGCCAGGACGCTCGATCTGGGACATCGATCTCAATCAATTGGCTCGACTTCCAGCTTTAGGCATTCGGACGGCACGCATTGCGGCATTGATTTGGAAAAAATTCAAAGAAGACGAGCTCCCCTTACGCGCGACCGTGCTTACATTGACGACATTAATGTCGCTGGCGCCATTGCTTGTTATCGCTTATGCCATGCTCAAGGGTCTTGGCTTTGGCACCGACATATTGGATCGATTAATCATGATGACAGCTGAGTTACCCGTTGAAATGCAAGGTTTTGTGAAACAAGTGGTGACTTCAGTTGAGCAGACAGAATTCTCTAAGTTAGGTGGAGCTGGTGCCCTGATTCTTTTTGTGATGGTGGTGCAGACACTGAGCACGATCGAAAAATCATTTAACCGCGTTTGGTCGATTTCAAAGAATCGCGCCTGGGTGCAAAAGGTGACCCATTATGTGTCGATCGTTGTCATTGTTCCTGTCCTAATTGCCACATCGCTTACCATGTCGGCCCAACTCAACCTTGAAATCCTTGAGCGTAGTGGTGCGATACGTCTACTGCCCGGTCTTGTTACATGGATCGCGTTGTCATTCTTGTACCTGTATATGCCAAATACACGGGTTCGCATTTACCCTGCCTTAGCCGGTGCAGCCTTGGTCACCGTTGCTTGGTTGCTTTGGTTCCGGGTCTACATCACGCTTCAACCTGGCGTGACACGATTAAACGTCTTATACGGCACTTTAGCTTCTGTCCCCATCTTCCTAGCCTGGCTTTACGTCGGTTGGATGATCGTATTAATGGGAGCCGTGGTCACTTACGCCTTTCAGACTCACCACACCTTTGCGGACAACAATCGCGCCGTCAAATTGAGACCACGCGCCCAATTTCATATCGCCTTAGATCTATTACTTTGTGCGGAACGCGTGTTTCGACGGAAAGCCCAGCCGTTAACGGTCGAATCTTACGTGATCAAGACTTCAGCTCATGTGTACGATGTACGTGAAGTGGTCGAAAAGTTGGTGACGGCTGGTTGGTTGGGTGAGGTACAAAGCGAAGGTGAAGACGACCAATTAACTCTAACTTGCGATCTGGAACAAATCTCGCTTGAACAACTGTTAGCAACGATTGCGGGAGCCATTCCGGAGGACCTCAATTTAGTGAGTCAACCATCGGTGAGGATTCAAATGGAGGAATTCTTATCTCAAGGAATCGCGCACAAAACGGTTGCCGACTTAGCTCCTGGGATCGATATGAAGGACGAAGAACAAATAGACAAGGTTACCCCCTAGCGTGCATCCCGGGGTCTGTGTATACTATGGGGCTCGTTCGCGTGCCTGACGTGGTTTTGGGTAAGCTGAGCGCACTTGCGAGGGTGGCGAAATTGGCAGACGCACCAGATTTAGGATCTGGCGGTTAATCACCGTGGGGGTTCGAGTCCCCCCTCTCGCACCACTTTTCTCTTTCTTTTACCCAATCCCTCATCAAGGAACCACTATGCAATCTAAGATTACCCAGAAGAGTCCTACCCGAATAAGTGCCGAGGTAACCGTCGACTGGGACAAAGCTGGCTCACATTTTGATCATTCCATTCGTGAATTGCGGGCACAGGCAAATATTCCGGGCTTCCGTAAAGGCAAAGCGCCTACAGCCATACTCAAACGAAAGTATCTTGATGAAATCACTCAAGATATGGCCCGTAAATTGGTCCCCGACAGTATTGCTGAAGTAGCCAAAGATAAAGACATAAAAATGGTTGGACTACGGCACTTACACCGGGCCGAGATTAAAGAAAACGTTTCCTTTATTTTTGAAGCCGAAATCGATGTCATACCCGAATTCGAATTAAGCAACTACACAGGGATTGAAGTTGAATCGCTGAAAATTAGCGTGGATGACGAAGCCATCCAACATGATTTGAAACACATGCTTGAGCATGGGGCCACGGACACCGTCATCACCGATCGCGGTTTTGAAGCTGGCGATGTGGTTAAAGTTGATCTCACGGTGCTTGACCAAGACGCGGCCGAGTCACTGTTAGACGTAGAAAGATACGAGATTCGAAGCGCAGATAAAGATGTCCATCCTGTATTGCTAGAAATGCTCCAAGGCATGGCCTTGGATGACTTTAAAGAGCACGAGTTCACCGGTGCCGAAGATGATTCCTTTGTCACTTGGCGGGGCAAGAACATCAAAGCATTTATGGAGCTAAAGGAAATCGCAGTCCGCATTGAACCTACACTTGATGATGCGTTCGCCAAGGCAAAAGGATTTGATAGTCTCGATGCTTTGAAAAAGGATATTGCAGACAAGATTTCTGATAAAGCCGAAAAACAGGAGCGCGATCGATTGGTCTCCGTTGTGTTAGGCAAATTAGTCGAGAAATACGACTTTGAAGTCCCTGAATCGATGGTGATTGAAGAAGCTGAGAACCAATTGGATCAACAGCTTCGTCCTTTCGCGCATTTACTTAAACAAAACCCGTTAGATCGAAAAACGATGACAGATCTATTTCAGGGCATGATTCCACAAGCTGAACAAATGGTGCGACTTGAATTGGTTCTGAATAAAGTGGCCGATGATATGAAAATCGAAACGCCAGAAGACGAATTGGAACACGAATTAGGACATATGGCAGAACACGAGGCCGGTGCAACCGCCGAAAGTATTAGGGCCAAGCTTGAAGCTGATGGCCGTTTGGAAAATATTAAGTACTTTTTGCGAAGAAAAAAGGCGGTTGAAGCGTTAATGGATGCAGCGAAGGTCACCAAGGTGGATTCGTTGACGGAAGCCGAGCCGGAAACTGACACGGAAGCGGAACCGGAAAAACCGAAAAAGAAGGCGGCCAAAAAGAAGCCCGCAAAGAAAGCCGTAGCCAAGGTCTCTGACACGGGTCAAGATGAGACGCTAGGCGAAGATCAAAGTGTGAAGCCTGCCAAAAAGAAGAGCACGCGCAAGAAAGCCACGAAACCATCCGAGACGAACGAATAAGGGGAGGACAATTTGCCGCTGGTACCAATTGTTGTTGAACAAACAAGCCGTGGAGAACGAAGTTACGATATATATTCGCGCCTACTAAAAGACGGGATAATTTTCTTAGGTGAACAAGTAACGGACAACGTCGCCAACTTGGTGATCTCGCAGTTGTTGTTTCTGGAAGCTGAAGATCCAGAACGTGACACAAGTATCTATATCAATACTCCGGGCGGTAGCGTGACAGCCGGATTAGCCATTTTTGACACCATGAATTTGGTTAAACAAGACGTTTGCACCATTTGTGTTGGACAAGCGGCAAGCATGGGCGCCTTCTTACTCGCTGGCGGCACAAAAGGCAAACGCTATGCACTGCCTAACTCCAGAATTCTCATTCATCAACCTCTTGGAGGGGCACAAGGTCAGGCCAGCGATATTGAGATTCACGCCCGCGAAATTTTGCGCATGCGCGAACAGCTCAATAAAATTTTGGCTACAAATACGGGCAATCCGCTCAAAAGAATCCAGAAGGATACCGATAGAGATTATATAATGACACCCGAAGAAGCCAAGGAATACGGCATTATCGACACAATCATTAGAAGCCGTAACTAAGGTCTGGAGAATCTGCGTCCATGAAATCACCACGCGACCTTCGCTGCTCGTTTTGCAATAAAAGCCAACGCGAAGTAAAAAAACTCATTGCTGGTCCTAATGTGTATATATGTGATGAATGTGTATCTGTTTGCACAGATATCATTCAAGAAGAGCAAATATACGAAGCAAAACCCGACCACCAACTGTTCAAGCCCATTGAAATCAAAGAGTTTCTTGATGAGTACGTGTTGGGTCAAGACGAAGCCAAGAAAAAGCTTTCAGTCGCGGTTTATCTTCATTACAAACGCATTTCGATTCCGAAACCCAAAAAAGACGATGTTGAGCTGGAAAAAAGCAACATCATGATGATTGGTGACACGGGCACGGGAAAAACGCTATTGGCACGTACATTGGCACGCATTCTTGACGTGCCATTTGCTATTGTCGATGCGACAACACTAACAGAAGCGGGTTATGTGGGTGAGGACGTCGAGAATATTCTCTTGCGTCTATTACAAGCGGCAGATTATGACATTGAGAGAGCTCAGCGAGGCATCATTTACATCGATGAGATCGATAAGATTTCTCGCAAGAGCGACAACCCCAGCATAACGCGTGATGTCAGTGGTGAAGGTGTCCAACAAGCGTTACTTAAGATACTTGAAGGAACCGTCGCGAATGTTCCTCCTCAGGGGGGGCGCAAACATCCACACCAAGAGTTTTACCAAGTAGACACGTCCAACATCTTGTTTATCTGTGGTGGCGCTTTTGTGGGTTTGGACAAAATCATTGAACGTCGGATGGGGAAAAAGACGCTCGGTTTCACGTCAAAACGAGAAGACAACAGAGTCGTTTCTCGGGGGAATGAGCACGTCTTTTCCCACGTGGTTCCCGAAGATATGATGAAGTTTGGTCTTATCCCTGAATTTGTCGGTCGTGTACCCGTCATCGCCCATTTGAATCCTCTAGAAGAAGAGGACCTGATTCAAATACTCACCAAACCTCGCAACGCATTGGTTCGTCAGTACCAGAAAATGTTTGAGCTTGAGGGTGTTGAACTGTCCTTCCAGAAGGACGCCATCGCACTGATTGCCAATAAAGCCATTCAACGTAAACTGGGTGCCCGCGGGCTGCGCTTAATCATGGAAGATTTGATGTTAGATCATCTATTCGATTTGCCTGGCAGTGCTGAACACGAAAGTGAAATGACGATCACCGCCGAAATGATTAAACAGAAACATTTTAAGTTCTTGCAAGTAGAAGATATGGCGGGCTGAAGTCCGCTGCCCTCCTCATCCCTTTCCTCCCCCTCGCCACACTAGGTGATTCGTGCAAATCAAATCCGCAGAATATGCCGGCTCAGCGGCTAAGTCACGGCAGTTCCTAAAACGGCCGATCCCTCATTTTGTATTTGCGGGACGATCAAACGTGGGCAAATCAAGTTTGCTCAATCTACTTTTGAGACGCAAGAAACTGGCACACACGTCGAAAAAGCCCGGTAAAACACGGTTGGTGAACTATTTTCTGATCAACGACCGTTTTTACTTTATCGATTTGCCCGGCTACGGATTTGCGCAGGTGAGTCACGCCGAAAAAGAACAGTGGGGTAAGTTAATTGAGTCCTATCTCAAAGAAACGCCCTATGTTGCTGTTGTTTTTCTTTTGCTAGATATTCGACACGAACCTTCAGCTCAGGATCGTCAAATGCTAGAATGGTTAAACCACTTCCAAATACCCTATACCATTATTCTGACCAAGGCGGACAAGTTGTCCAAATCTCAGTCCCTCCGTCAGCGCGCGAAGCTAGCGAAATCGCTCGCTATTGATAGCCAATCGATTGTTGCCACATCGATCAACAATGCTTCTGGTATTAGTGACATCTGGGCTGGCATTGATCATCTTTATGAATCAACACTAGATGACATAAAAGATTTGAAGGAATCCACACCGTGCTGAATATTGCCGAACTCAAAGACAAAAGCATAGATGAGTTGGTGAAGGTCGCCAAAAAGCAAAAAATTGATAGTGTTTCCGGTAAACGAAAACAGGAACTGATTTTTTCCATCCTACAGGCACAAACAGAAAAGAGCGGTCTCATTTTCAGCGAAGGCGTTTTGGAAGTTCTGCCCGATGGCTTTGGTTTTCTTCGAGCACCTGAATACAACTATTTACCAGGTCCAGACGACGTTTATGTCTCCCCATCTCAGATCAAA
Organism: Holophagae bacterium; assembly: GCA_029263455.1. Classification (GTDB taxonomy): domain Bacteria; phylum Acidobacteriota; class Holophagae; order Acanthopleuribacterales; family Acanthopleuribacteraceae; genus JAGQSC01. The sequence continues at coordinate 73,232 of JAJCXM010000038.1, read as the reverse complement.
CGATTCGACCTTCAAACTGGAGACACCATCAGCGGTCAGATTCGTCCGCCAAAAGAAGGCGAGAAGTATTTTGCCTTAATTAAGATTGAGGCCATTAACTTCGAAGACCCCGAAATAACCAGTGAAAGAATTTTCTTCGATAACTTGGTGCCACTCTATCCTGAACAGCGCATTCGGCTCGAAGTTGAACAGGACAATTTGCCCAGTCGCGTGATGGACCTAATGACACCGATCGGAAAAGGTCAGCGAGGTCTAATCGTTGCTCCTCCACGTACTGGCAAAACTATGTTATTGCAGAATATCGCCAATTCCGTGACCGCAAATCACCCTGAAGTGAACTTAATCGTTTTACTTATTGATGAACGCCCTGAAGAAGTCACCGATATGCAGCGCAGTGTTGAAGGTGAAGTGATCAGTTCAACGTTCGATGAGCCGGCTACCCGACATGTTCAGGTGGCAGAGATGGTGATTGAAAAGGCAAAAAGATTAGTGGAATACAAAAAGGATGTCGTCATCCTGCTCGACTCCATCACTCGTTTAGCGCGAGCCTACAACACCATCGTTCCCCCAAGTGGCAAAGTTCTAAGCGGTGGCGTGGATTCCAACGCCCTGCAGCGGCCCAAACGCTTTTTTGGTGCCGCTCGAAACATAGAAGGTGGCGGTAGCTTGACAATCATTGCCACAGCGTTAGTGGAAACTGGATCACGAATGGATGATGTCATTTTCGAGGAGTTCAAAGGTACTGGCAACATGGAGATTATTCTCGATCGACGCCTGGCGGATCGTCGTGTTTTCCCAGCAATCGATATTTCGCGGTCCGGGACACGCAAAGAGGAGTTACTGCTTACCGCCAAAGAACTCAACCGTTTGTGGGTCCTTCGCAAAGTGCTCAACCCACTCTCGCCGCCTGAAGCGATGGAATTACTTTGTGACCGCATCGCGAAGACCGCCAGCAACGACGAATTCCTAGATTCCTTAACGCGCGGCGGCTAATGCTTTTGTCAATTCATTCAGCAATTGTCTGAAATTCTTTCAGTTGCCCGAAATAGAACGACCGTGAGCGGTCATGTTATGATCGTTGTCAGACGGGTCAATGCAACTTGAGCTTACAGCCAGGCATGCAATTCAACTGAGCCGTCAAATGAAAATCACATGAGACCCGATATAGGGCTTGTAGTGGAGTTAAATATGAAAGAACGAATTTCCGTTCCCGATGTCATGAATGCTCGGGACCCTCTGGTCATGGTGACCGCCTACGATGCATTCAGTGCCGAAGTAGCGAAACGAGCCGCCGTGGATATTATCTTAGTTGGCGATTCTGTGGGTATGGTCATCCAAGGTCAGGAAAACACGCTTAATGTGACCCTTGAAGACATCATCTACCACGCCAAAGCTGTCAACCGTAGCCAACCCAGCGCCTTAGTCGTGGGCGATCTACCCTACCTCAGTTACCATATCTCACCATCAGAAACGATCCGCAACGCTGGACGCCTTATCCAAGAAAGCGGCGTTGATGCAGTCAAACTAGAAGGTGGACAAGTGCGCATCCCTATGGTCAAAGCGCTGGTTTCGGCCGAAATTCCCGTTATGGGACACCTTGGACTCACACCGCAGTCAGTAAATCGCTTTGGGGGCTTTCGAGTGCAGGCCAAATCCGAGCAAGCCCGCAACCAACTCAAGCTAGACGCCCTAGCACTCCAAGATGCGGGTGTTTTCGCTGTGGTTCTCGAATGTATCCCGAGTGATCTAGCGGCAGAAGTCACGGAAATTCTGGATATTCCTACTATAGGAATTGGTGCAGGCCCAGATTGTCGAGGCCAGGTCCTGGTCTTCCATGATTTATTGGGCATGGGTTACGGACATAGACCCAAATTCGTACGCCAGTACGCCAATTTCGGCGAAATTGCACAGCAAGCGGTGAGCGCTTTCGTTCTCGACGTAAAGACCAAAGACTTTCCCGCTACCGAAGAATCCTATCGGCCTCGGCGTGAGAAACTAACGACCGTACGAGCTATCGATTGAGTAATCGTATAACGGACCTTGAGCAACTAAAGACGTTACTCGACAAGGCACGAAGCAGGGGCCGAAACATCGGTTTTGTGCCCACAATGGGCTACTTGCATGATGGTCACTTGTCATTGATTCGGACATCCGCATCCCTGCACCTATTCACAGTCGTCAGCATATTTGTGAATCCGCTGCAATTTGGACCAAACGAAGACTATGATGCGTACCCGCGAACAGAGGATCGTGACTTTGCACTCGCGCAAAACGCCGGCGCCGACCTAGTTTGGTTCCCAAGAAAACAAGATATTTACGCATCACAATCCGAAACCACGGTTTTGCCAGGCAGCTTGGCACATAAATTATGTGGGTTGAGTAGACCTGCCTTTTTCGGTGGCATTGCTACGGTGGTCCTTAAACTCTTTAACATAATGGGTCCCTGCCATAGTTTTTTTGGGGAAAAAGATTATCAGCAATTGACGATCTTAAGGCGCATGGTTCTTGATTTTTTTGTGCCCGTAAAAATCGTTGCATGTCCTACGGTCCGTGAAGCTGACGGTCTGGCCATGAGCAGCCGTAATGTTCATTTAAAGCCTAAGGACAGACACTTGGCACTGTCATTAATTCGATCCATCAATATGGCACAAGAGATGGCGAGAGCGGGGCAACTGAGTTGCAGTCAAATTCGTCATTCCTTGATTGAACAATGGCCAGCTGGTATCGAATTGGACTACATGGATTTTCGTGACGACACGCAGCTGGCGAATGTAGAACGCGTTGAACCATCAACGCGTCTTTTCGTAGGAGCTTGGCTCAATGGTGTGCGGCTCATAGACAACGCATCGTTATGGATGCAGCAAACGACGAGACTACAGGATTCTTTGTCCTAGTTCTGGCACTTATGATTCAATCAACACATCTCTTGAGACATTAATGTAAAAAATCAGAGAAAGAGTAATAATGTAACTGGCTTCACTTCGCAATGAACATATCTATGTTCATACTGTCAGATCTTTATCCTCCGACTGGAGGCTTGTGCAATCAGATGCGGTTGAAGGTAACACACGGACTTTTTATTTTTTTGATTCTGGCGGCGGCTTTTATGGTCAGCGCGCGAGAACTCATTGATGTCGATGTCTGGTGGCATATTGTGTTGGGGCGAGAAATGTTTGCCAGTTTCTCGCCGCCTGATTTCGGCCATCTCTATTTTGGCGACATCAATCCCAATGTAAACGACTTGCGCTATACGTGGCTGGGCGATGTCCTATTGTATTTAGCCTACCAATGGGGCTCTGTACCGGGATTGCAATTGCTCAGACTCGCTTGCGTGCTGCTCTCGGCCTTCTTGGTTTGGGACATGATGGACAGGAAATTTGGGGCGCCCCAAATGACAATCCTGCTCATGCTCTTGCTGTGTACTTATCAATTGCAGTTGGTCAGAAACGCGATATTTAGTCTGCCATTGATCGTGGCGCTTTATTGGATCTGGTGGCGTTGTTTCCTCAAAGACGAGCGCAAAAACACCAGTAATCTTATGTGGAGTATTCCGCTGCTATTAACCTGTTGGAGTCTCATCCATGGCACTTACTTGGTGGGCTGTATCGTCTTGCTCTTTTTGCTGCTGGGTGAGACTTATGCTTTTCTGCGCAATTACCCGGATCTTCATTCTGACTCTAAATCCAACCATCGAAAGAAGAAGAGCAAGCACGCGAAGACAGAAACACTCGACTCGGACCAGGAGATTGTCGTCCGTCGTGTTCCCTTTGACCATCTGAGACAGGCCTACATATGCCTCTTTCTAAGTTTCATCGGTACGACCGCGTACAATGGCTATTCATTCAATCTCTTGACCGCTAAGTTCGGGAATTCCTGGCTGGTTGGAGCCGCCTTAGTGGCGCTGGCACTGGTTATCAGTTTCCATCCCAAAGTTGGAAATCGGCTCGTAAATTACCGCAGGCAATTCTTATTAGGTTACCGAGCCATAATTTCTGTAACCTCCGTAAGCTTCATCTATTGGCTTCTTAGACGCAGTTTCGAAAATGCACATTCAACTGCCCAAATCGATCTACGATCCGTAGACATGCAACCTATAAGAGCCGGCAGCGGGTTGCTTCATGGGCTAAAAGTCACGCTAAACGATATGCTGTTTGAACAAACAGACCACTTTTTTGTATCAACGGACTTCTTATCGCCGTGGGACCATGTCGGTGAAATATACATCTACGTCACCTTTGTGTTGGTCGCTGCTACCCTGGTCGGTTTTGCAATTCGAAAGCCACTTCCGGCAAGCCTTACTTTTGTCTTCGTGCCCGTCGTTCTACTTGGGTTCAGTTACAAGAGAACGGTTGGCTATTTAGGCATAACTTGCCTAGTCATGTTGGCCGTTTGGCTCAAGAACGCAGACTTGAGGCGCATGCGAGTTTACTTTCGCATCTTCAATTCGTTCATAATCTGCGCTCTAGTTGCTGCCATTTCTATCTCACCCAAAACCATCGGCATGTGGGAAACCCACGTCTTCGGATTAGGCAAAGCACCCTACTTTTCAAATGAATGCGCGGATTATGTTTTAAAAGAGCTGAAAGAAGACCCTCTATTTACAACCATTTCCAGTGGGGGTTATTTACTTAAGCATTTCTATCCAAACAAGCGTGTCTTCGTTGACGGCTTTTTTGCACCTCATATGGGAAGGTCTTTTGCAACCTACCGTTCAGCCTTGATGGAACGAAACCCCGACATCTTATTTGAGACCTTTGAAATCGAACACGCTTTGGTTTCCCATCGTGACGTGGAGTGGTTGACCGTATTTAGTGCCAGCGAACATTGGTATCCATTGGCTGTTGACGAAGGTATGGTTCTGTTTTCGCGTTGTACAGAATTGCCCGTCGAGTTTCAGGTTAAGATGCTGCTCCCAGGTCAGGTCTTTGATCAGGTCCCTTCGTATTTTCGAACGATGTTGGCAAACAGAATCCTCGAGATCCCCAGTATTCTTGTAACCAAAGGATTCCCTGAACACGCCGACCGTTTTATGAAAGAAAACCATGTCGTCATTCAGCGGGCCAAACAATATGGAGATTTGAATTCAGTCGCCCAATTAGCCAAGAACATCGACTACGCAAATCGCCGCTACCAAGGAAAAAACAGCCGACAGCTTAAGCTTGAGTTCCAATTTCAATATGCCCGCTCAACGCAAGATCATGTCAAAGCGAGCCAATATGGAATAGAACTGTGGAGTCACCAGAAAGATATTGAAATGGGAAGTCAGTTGAGCCAGTCGTGTTTGGACGCCAACCGTTTAGATTTAGCGAAACTGATCTTGTTGGACATATATTCGATGAGAACTGAGCACCCCAATGATTGGGACCGCTATAGACCACAAACCGTCTCTTGCTGGAAGCAGATAGCCAAACACGAAGAGCTAGGCGGCGATTACGTTTCTGCTTACGTCGCACTAAAACAAATCAGTCTCACAAACGAACATGTTTTGAACGGACCGCAGCTCGTGCAAAAGGGGCTCGATTTCTATAGCAAGCTAAGAGAGTCAGACGAGACGATCGAAGGATGGATTCTACTCACCGAGATTCATGCAGATTATGCGCAATCACCCCATGTACTTCACAACCTGAGTGCACATATTTTTGAACATCACAAAGAGCTTGGTTTCCAGCTTGATTTAGCTGCCGATTACGGTGAGCAGGCCGTCAAATTAGCACTTTTATCCGGCGTCACAGACATGGACTTACTCTACAAAAACTTGGCAGACATCTATCAGGAAATGGGACGCTTTGAACAAGCACAAGACTGCTTAGAGTCAGCTATTCGGTCGGCTCCAGAAGCCCGCAAACCGCTCTATTCAGGCAAACAACCCTAATCCTGGTTATTATCCTGTCTGTGGCGTGAAATAGGTTACGCCTCGGTGCTCTTTGTCTAGAAAGGACAACAAATCGGTAAGCGCCACACGATCGCGGTCAAATCGTACTTCATTGGCGTTGACAATAATCAAGGGTCGTTTTGTAAAGTGGAAAAAGAAGCGGTTATATCCTTCGACGACTGTCTCGACATACTCTTCCGATATGGTGAAAAGACCACTGTTCTGTTTTTTCATTAAATCATAGAGCCTGTCCGGTGACATTTGCAGATAGATCACCAAATCGGGTTCAACGACATCAGCTCGCAGCAGTGAGTTCAGCTTCTCGTAGAGCATAAGCTCACTATCACTGAGGTTCTGGTAAGCGTATATCTTGTCTTTATCCAACATGAAATCCGAAATGATGACTTGATGAAAAAGGCTAGGCTGCTTCAGGCCTTGCAGGATTTGGTAGCGGTTCAACAAGAAAAATAACTGAGCTTGAAACGCTGCGCCTGCTTTGTTTTTGTAAAACGAAGCCAGAAATGGATTATCCTTAAGGTCGCTGATGTATTCAGCATTGAGTGCTTTTGAGACATGTTGGGCCAGCTCGCGTTTGCCGCAAGCCATAGGTCCTTCAAAAGCGATGTATCGATAACGCTTGATCGTCAAAGTGTTACAAGTCCCAAATAATCGATAAAACGCCGATACTATACCATCGATCCGTCAACCTACGAACCTCATCCACCATAACAACTGGAATCTAAGTCAACGACCCGGTAGAATATTGCCGTTTGTCACATAACACCAAAGCGGGGACAGCATGTCAGGTCAAGAAGAAAATTCAGAAGCAAGCCAATCAGAACCATCATTTGAAGAATTGTTAGCGCAGTCAGAATCTGAAACGATTACGCGTGTAACACCAGGCCAAAAACTCAAAGCGAGTGTCGTACAGAAAGACGCGGAATATGTCCACGTCGATATCGGCATGCGTAGCGAAGCTATGATTCGCCAGTCTGATGATCCACGATTAGTTGAACTTGTCGTTGGTGACAAAATTGAGGTGTTCGTCGTCAGCGGTGGATACGAAGTCGAAGTCAGCCTAGATCCTATTTTGGGTAAAGGTGACGTGAGTGTATTGGCCGATGCCTATGAAAGTGAATCGCTCGTGCAAGGGAAAGTCGAGTCCACAAACCCGGGCGGTTATTCGATCAATGTCGCTGGCGTTCGCTGTTTTTGCCCCCATTCACAGATCGACCTGAAACGCGTCGAGAATCCTCAAGAATTTTTGGGTCAAACTTTTGACTTCAAAATTATTGAATTCGCAGAAGGCGGACAAAATGTGGTTGTTTCACGACGCCGCATCCAACAGGAAGCTCTGGACAAAGTGATCGCTGTGACCAGAGCGAAAATAACGCCAGGAGCCACGTTACCTGGTACCGTTCGGGAGATTCGCGAATTCGGTGCGTTTGTCGATTTAGGAGGCATTCAAGGCTTGCTGCACATCAGTGAACTAGGCCATCAACGAATAGAACGCGTCGAAGATGTTTTGACCTTGGACATGCAACTCGACGTACAGGTACTTGAGATTAGCAAAGATGACCGTGGACGAGATCGAATCTCGCTTTCACTGAAGGCGCTTCTGCCTGATCCTTGGGATTCGCTCAAGCTGGAACGCGGCGCCAAGTTGGCCGGTTGTGTCGCAAAAACCCGCGACTTTGGCATATTCGTCGAAATTGCCCCCCACGTTCAGGGGCTGATTCCTCTGCGTTTCTTGAAACAAGAAGGCAAACATATGAACGCCGCCCAATTTGATCAGGGACAAGAAATCGAAGTCGAAATCGTTGATTGGGACGACCAATCCCGCCAAGTGACCCTTGGCTTACCTGGCTGGGACATTGAGCTGCACTCGAGTCTCAAAGCCGGTGATGTGATACAAGCTCGCGTGGTAAAAATCATCGGTGCAGGTCTAATCGTCGAAGGACTTGATGATCCAGCTCGCGGCTTATTGCCAAAACGATTGCTAGATCTCACCTCTCACAAACAAATCGAAAAAGAATTCCCCGTTGGTTCTGAACATCGACTCACGGTTGATGGTATTGACGACCGTGGCCGATACTCGTTTGCACCGCTCTCTGAGAAGGACCATGTTGATCCCGCCGTAGTAGATCAATACACCTCGCCATCAGCCGCGATCGGTCACAATCCGTTTGCATCATTTTTCAAAAAGAAGGACGACTGAACTTTTCCTTCCTTGGTTTCGTAAACCGAAACCATTGCTGGTGTACGGTCCTGATGACAACACGACAGGCCTGGTATGCATCTTGCCCCCACTTGCTTGCGGAGGTTTTCATTGGCCGAGCCACAAAAAGTGTTCCTTGACCCTAATGTCCTTGCAGGCATCAAGAATCTAATGGTGCGAGCGAGAACCGTGGTTGAAGGCGCACTTGTCGGCGAACACGTATCTCCATTTCGTGGTGGCAGCGTTGAGTTTGCGCAGCATCGACCCTATACGCCTGGAGACGAGTTGCGCTATATCGATTGGCGCCTGTTGGCGCGGACCGATCAGTTACATGTCAAACAATTCGAAGTCACAACCAACTTGCGCGCCTACTTATTAGTGGATGCGAGTGGCAGCATGAATTACCCCACCACCGGGGGAATCTCAAAGTACACATATGCAACGATTCTCGCCAGTGCCATTGCCTACATCCTGATTCAGCAATCGGATGCTGTTTCCCTCTGCCTAAACGAAAAAGACAAAGTGAAATATCTCCCGCCTCGAAGCCAAGTCGCGTATTTGAAGCAAATCTTTCAGCTGATGGAACAGCACACACCATCTTCAGATAATGACATCCTGAATCTGGTCAAGTACGTACAAGATCGTGTGAATCAACGTAGCCTGATTGTCTTGTTCTCCGATTTCTTCGTGGACCTTGATGGTCTCAATCAGCGCATCAAGTATTTACGCGGACGCGGCCACGACGTGATGGTTTTTCAGATCCTTCACAAAGACGAACGTGACTTTCCCTTTCAGCGCTTTTATCGCTTTATGGCGATGGAGTCCAACGACGCACTCACGGCCGACGGCAAGCAGATACAAGCTCATTACCTAGAGGCCTTGAAAGAACACCAACAACAATTAGCTGACATCATGCGGCGATCGGGCGTCGACTTTTCCAGTATCACCACAGATCAAGCCCCCGATCGTGTACTCGCCAATCATTTGAATCAACCGCAAAGGGCCAAAAAACTGAGGACCATGTACTGATGAACTTGCTCAGCACGACCTTTCTGGCACCCATTGCGTTCCTTGGTTTCCTCGGGATCGCTGTTCCGCTGTACTTACATCTGCGCCATAAGCCCAGAGCGACTCCGCTCAAGTTCGCCGCCTTCGAGTTCTTATTGAGGGCGAGACGCAAACAAAAACGCAAGCTGAGAGTTGAACAATGGTTACTGATGGCACTGAGAGTCGCAGTACTAGCACTGCTTGCCGTTATCTTTGCGCAACCGTTTCGCGATGAACTTTTCCAAGCGAGTTCTAGCCTGAGCAAGCGCCCTTACGTGGTGGTACTAGACAACTCTCTATCTATGCTGGCCGGCAAACCACAAACCTATTTTGATGAAGCAAAAGATACCTTGTCTGATCACCTTGCACAACGAGAGAGAGCCGCGCCAACGGCTGTTTTGCTGGCATCCCAACCTGAATCACCCTTGGCCGCACTGACCGCTAGCGAATTGGCCGGACTCGTTCCGTCCCTTAAAGTCGATACACGCCGAATCACGCTCGATGCCGCTTATCAAAAAGCCTTATCGCTTCTGAATGAACAAGGCTGGGAAAACGCAACCATTCAGATATTCAGTGATGGCAACAGGTCCGCTTGGGTCGATTTGCCGAGTGCACCTCCTGACGGCGTTGAGGTTATCTACTCATCCATGCGAGCACAACGTTCACCCCTAAATAACGTGGGCATTGTGGCAGTGACGCAACCTCGAGGATTCGATCGAGGCGAAATTGATGTCCGCTTGCGTAACGGCTCTGAGCAAGGCACAGAATTCGAGATTCGTGTGCAATCCGACTCACAAGACTTACGTCATACGCTGAAGCTGGATGCTCACCAGCAAACGACACATCGATTTAGTCTAAGCGATCCCTCCAATCGCGTCCTTGTGCAGTTGCCAAATGATGAATTTAACCTGGACGACCACTACACCTTCGCCCCCGATGATCAGAAAAGTACACGTGTGTTAGTGGTAGATGGCGATCCCAGTCCCAAACGCCAAAACAGCGAAAGCTACTTCTTTGAGCACGCCCTGAATCTCCACCAAAAAGAGAATCAGGCCATCCAGGTAGAGACGATTTCAGCCAATGGGCTTAAGAATAGGGACCTAGCTCAATATGACGTGGTATGCCTTCTAAACGTCGCTACGCCGCCCAGTGAAAGCCTTAATGAGCTGTTGAATGATGCGAAAGGCCTGCTTATCGCCATGGGCGACCGCATCGACTTCGACAGTTGGAACCCGGTATTCGCCGAATTGGGACTTGAACTGTATGAAAACAAGCGCTTCCCAGCACCCCAGCCCATAGATATCCGGGTCGGAGACCATCCTATATTCGCGTCCCTGAGTCCTGCAGACTTGGATTTGTATGCCCAAGGAGTTGGCATCAACGCCTTCAAACTCTTGTCGGTAGGAAGATCCAGTTTTTCGATCCCCCTTTCGTTGGCAGATGGCTCGCCTATTTTGCTGGCATCCGAACGAAATCAACGTCGATTCGTTATCTGGACATCTACGCTTGACCTCGCCTGGACCAATTTCGCCCTGCAACCTGGCTATCTACCCATCGTGCGACAGATGTTGGATTACCTCACTTTTAAAGAGTCTCAAACGCAATCCGTTCAGTTGACCGTAAGCGAAGCGATGGTCTCAGGTCTCATCGACAAGCTCGTTCTAAAGCAAGCCCAAGCAGGGTTCCGCGATTTGGTCGTCAACGGTCCTCTACCCGGTATCTACAGTCACAAGGAAAGTTCGGAACAACACTTGGTCCATTTAGTGATCGATAGCGATGAATTAGATTTCCGACCCTTACGCCAGAACCATGACGAAGGAAGTTCCAGCGCTATGGAAGAATTGGGATTCAAGGAGTTCGCTCGTCTTGATCTCGCCCCGAACCTCATATGGTGGTTATTCATCATCGTCCTTGTCGAAACCCTAATTGCTGGACGAATGAGCCTTTTGTGGGGTGCCCGTTGAAGCGCAGAACATTTGTGTCTTTATTGAGTTGGGCAGCACTCTCGCCTGCCTTTTCTTCAGAACAAGACTTACGCTTTCGATTTACTATGTTGGATATCAACAATAATTGGCAACCACGGCAGCGTTCGTTGCGCAAACTGGCATTTGAAATCCAGAACCGCTGCAATATTCCGATCGATCCAGAATTTGATGTGGTCAAATTTGATGGCCTATATAAAGCAAATTCTCCGTTTTTGATCGTGACAGGTGACAAGGCTTTGCCAGAAGTTAGCTTAGAGCAGGCAAACTTGCTGCGAAGCACCCTGCGATCTGGCGGCTTTCTGCTCTTCGACGATCAGTCAGAGAGTGGTGATCAAGCGTTTTATCAGTCCTGTTTGGCGCTGATGAAAAAGGCGTTTCCCGAACTTTCAGTGAATATCATTCCAAATGATCATTCCATGTACCAAAGCTATTATTTGTTAAAGGAACCTAGAGGACGTCTCAACAAGACGACCTATCTTGAAGGCTGGAGCCAAGGTATCCGAACCATTGCTGCCTTTTCACATAACGACATGTTGGGTGCCATGGAAGCCGATCGCATCGGAAACTGGACCTATAACATGGAAATCGGAGGCGGATTTCGTCGCGAACTCTGTTTCCGATTGGGTATCAATATGACTTATTACGTCCTAACGGTTAACTACAAAAAGGATCGCGCTTTTCCACCCGTGATCGAACGTCGGAGACGTCAATAATGGCTTTTGCAAATCTTGAGTTTCAGCCCATTGGACCGATGTGGCTCGAAATCATGCTGGCGGCAGGCGTTTTGGTCGTCTTTAGCTTTGCCGTCTGGGCAACTCGGTATCAACCGCGCAACGTGCGTCTTGCCGTGAGTTTATTACGTGGTCTTATACTTCTTTGTATGTTTGCACTCGTGCACCAACCCTCGTGGGTCCGCAAAATCACCCGCCAACAAGAAACCAAAGTTGGCCTGGTAACGGACCGCTCCGGCAGCATGCAATCCGCGGACGGGGACAGCAAGACCCGTTATCAAAGAGCCACGCATGCTCATGACAAATTGGCCGACCTAGAGCTGGAGATCGAGCGCTATGAATTTGATCAAATCACCTACGGCCCACTCCAACATGAATCGAAATTAACCGAAGTATCTGGTAACAAGACAGATTTTTATCAGGCATTTACCCAACTCCTCAACCAGACTGAAGACCTAGCGGCGGTGGTTGCATTCTCAGACGGCCACGACCTGGGTCGATTTACCTCCATGGACCTTGCGGAAACAAAGGCCTGGTTAAACAGACTCAATGCTCCGCCTATCAATACCGTGCTTGTGGGTGATACCCAAAAGGGTCCTGAAATATCTATACATTCATTGGAAGCCCCGGCATTCTCTTTCGTGCGCGCACCGCTTCGTATTCGAGCGACGGTTATGGCTAGAGATGTGGATACACCTCCGAGTCAGATCCAACTCATGGAAGCCGATAAGATAGTCCAAGTGCGGGACGTTCACATCGACGAGCAAGGATTTGGCACGGTTGATTTTGAGTTCTATCCCGAAACAACCGGTGAGCATCTGTATTCGGTCTATGCACCTCCACACCCGCGTGAATCCAATCAAGCCAATAATCAGCAGAACCTTTTGATTGAAATTGGACGCGATAAAATTAGTGTCTTGCACATCGCTGGCTCCATCACATGGGATCTAAACGGACTGCGTTCCATGTTCGAACGAAACGATCTCGTCGACTTAACCGCCTTCTACATCATGAGAACCCGAGAGCATCAGCAGCGAGGCGTTGATGGCCGCAATATTGGTCATGAAGAAATGGCGTTGGTACCCTTTCCCACCGAGGAGATCTTTGACCGCCAATTATTTGGCTTTGATGTCATCATCTTTCAAGATTTTGACGCCGGTAACTACTTCAGCGATTCTTATCAAGCTCGCCGCCTAATGACCAAAATACGTAATTTCATAGAACAGCACCACGGGGGTCTGGTTATTGTTGGCGGACCAAGAATGGCCGCTGGGCCGTCCTTGAGTTTAGGACCGCTGGCTGACTGTTTACCGCTAATTCCACCTTCCTACCGAACGCCCTACCCCGAAGGCTTGGCAACTCCAGTCAAAACAAGCGTAGGCAAGACACATCCCTTGTTGCAATATTTCGATTCCAGCACCGATCTATTTCGTGGTCATATGCAAAAAGTCACGCTTCATCCACAAGCACGCCTTTTATTGGAATCTGAAGCAGGTACGCCCCTTATGGCGACCTTGGAGAAAGGCACTGGTCGCGTGGTTTTCCTCAATACATCAAGTAGTTTCGAGTGGTTGAGAAGGGATATTGCGCAAGGCCGAACTGGCGACGACTATTACGCGTTTTGGAATAACTTATTGGCATGGGCAACCCATGACCCGGCTCTGCAGCAGATCCAAATGACGGCAACTAAAACGACAGAACGACCGTTAGATTTGGATGTGGACATTCTTTTGCGGGACCGGAATTTTGTGCCTCAACCGCACACAGAAATCACTCTTCAACTGACGCCAATTGGATATGAAACAGAATCTATCGAAGCGCCGCTCGTCACCAGCGCTCGTGGTGACGCTCAGGCCAAAATGAAAGTGCCCGAACCTGGATATTACGAATTGTCTCTAAAAGAGAAACCATGGTCCGAGCTCGTGCGTAGCCAAATATTGTTTTTGGGCGGCTCGCAAGACGAATTTCGCAACCAAGAACCCGTTGCAGAAACCTTGGAACGATTGGCTAACTTATCTGGTGGCCGCTTCACTCGTCTTGATGACTTTCGCGTCGATCAACTGAAAATGCACGACGCCAGCGAAAAACAAATCGTTGAGATACGTCGTTTAAAATTGAGAAACTGGATTTGGAGCCTTCCAATCCTTATGATGATGGCAGGCCTTGAATGGTACTTGCGCCGGTCAAGTCAGTTGGCCTAAGGATTCCGCAATGACAGAACTACTATCCTATCTCACACGTTGGGGCGATCGCATTTGGCGCGCCAGTTCGATAAGAACGTTTGGTTGGGCGCTTGCGTCTAGCCTCCTCTACCTGTGGATCTACCTGATGATGGTCATGTTCATCGACCGCTTGCCGCTTTCGTGGTTGGCCGCAGCTTGGTTGCCAGCGATAGCCATGGGCTGGGCTGCATGGCGGATGCTGAGCCTAAGGTTACGACTCAAGAAACCTCGCGAAGTGGCGCGTATTATTGAGAACCAAAACCCAGATTTGGACCTGAAGATCCGATCAGCCATGGATCTTCACGAACAACGTTCAGACCATGTGAACAACGAGATCGCTGAAGTTTACGTGGCTCGCATTACCCATGAAGTAGCCATAACACCACCGGTAACTGATTCATGGGCGCGCCCCATTTGGTTATCGGTAGTTATGTTCGCGATGGTGACCGTTGTTTGGTCGCTTTGGGGCAATCAACTAATGCGAAAATTAACCCAACCATTAATTGCTTTCAGCGATACGCAGATCGTTTTTGAGAACGGCTCGATTACCATATTTGAACCGGATTACACTAACATTCCTGGAAGAACATTGCCGTTAAAGACGGGTAAGTTCCACGCCTACCCGGGCAGCCGCGTACGCTTTACAATCCAAGATTCGCGGCCCCTCCAAAAAGTTTGGATAAGTACGTCGGATGAACCTGATCTTGTTGTTTTGTCGTCCGAAACACCGGGTCAATTCACCTACGAGTTTCTATTATTAAAAGCGCTAGAAGTGACGTTTTTCCTGGATGATCAGTCGCGCGGTGGTCAAACGCAACCATTTGCATTTGAAACAAAACGCGACACCGAGCCAGAAATCCAAATCAAGAGTCATACGCCCGAAGGCGCGATCAATGCCTTGGACCCTCTATATCTTGACGCCATGGTCAAGGACGATTTTGGTGTCGCCAAGCTCGAAGCGGTTGTTGCCTGGGAAGGCGACGAGAAACGGCTCCCTCTGCAGGTACCCAACAATCAACGCACTCAATTTGTTAGTAAGAATCGTTGGAGTATTTCCGATTTGGTCCCTGACAATGCAGTTGCTTTCTCCATTCACTTAGAAGCGTCCGACAACAATCCCATCAATGGACCAGGCGTGGGTCAGTCAGAAATGTTGCATTTCGAACTTGAGAGCCCAGAACGGAAACATGACGAATTGGTAGATTTAGCTCGCCAATTGTTAATCAGAATGACCAACGTTTTAGGCGACAACTTAGACACCATTCTTGCGAGCGCTAACGACCGATTGCGCATAGCTCAGGCACACGGTGTTTCAGAAGAAATACAATCTGGTCTCTTCCAAGCACAGAGTCTCACAAACACGATCATGGCTCTAATGCGCGAAGATCCCTTTATTACAACCTTAGACTACGAGTTTGTGCGGGATTTCAACAACGATCTCACGCGCGCGTTCCGTCAACGCATCGAAATGGGTCAACTCTATGCCTCGGTATCCCGACAAGCACGACCGTCATTAGTCGCAAATGACCTAAATCGTCTTCATGGGCAAGAAGAATTGCGGCTTGAAAAGCTAACCTACGATCTCCTGATGCAACTGAAGATGTGGGCATTGATGGACATGGAGCGCAGTCAAGAAGCTATCGAACAAGCGCTTGAGAACCTAGAGAAGATGCTCGAAAACGGCGAAAACATGGACCAAGAGCAACTTGAACAACTCCTAGAAGAGATGCTCAACGAAGTCATGAAAGAGCTGCAGAAAATGTTTGCCAAAGCGGCTCAAGAGATGGATCAAACGCTTGACGAATTCATGAACCAAGAAGGTATGGAATTTCAGCAAGACCAAATGGAAGAACTAAAGCAAGAGATGCTGGAAGCCATGAAAAACGGCGACATGGAAAAACTCAAAGAATTGATGGAACAATTTAAGGAAATGATGAGTGCCGCCATGTCCGGCATGCAAAAAGCTATGGGAGAGATGTCGCCCCAAATGCAGCAAATGATGCAAGACATGCGTGAAATGATGGGTCTGTTAAATGAACTAAAACAGCGTGAAGAGGATCTTCAATCACAAACGCAACAGTTGAAAGCCGATATCGATGAAGAGATGGGCGGCAACCCCTCTGAATTAAGCGACAGTGAGAAACAAGAGCAAAAAGATGCCATGGCTCGCATACGCGAACTCTTGACCACCCTGCACGAGAATCTCGTCAATTACCAAAACGAAGAAACTAGCAAACGCATCATCGCCCAAATCACGCAACTGAAGACCCAATTGGATCGCGAAGATTTGTCCGAAATCGAACGTCGCCAGATAGAGTCGCGCGTCCATAACGCCGAACGAACCTTAGACTACATCATGCGTGACTCGATGGACCAACTCCAAGACATCACCTTGAAGAGCCTAGATACGGCGGAACGCATGTCGGATATGTTGCAACAGGGTGAACTAACTCAGAGCCTGGACGTTGGATTTCAACTTGAAAACAAACTATTACAAGGTGAGCGCTTCTCCGAACGTGGCGTTTCTGAGGACATCCAAAACGAAGCCAGACCAAAAGAGACCTTTCAAGAATCACGGGAGGAACTCTACAAGATCCTTGAGGCTCTGCAGAACCTAAAGCAGAACATGGAAAACAAGCGCCGGGAACATATGGCGGAATCGGGAGATCAACGCCAGCAAAAACTCGCAAAGGAGCAAGACAGCGTACGTAAGATGATCGATGATTTTGAACAACGGGTTCAGGATTCACTGGGCGGCTCACAGATGATGGAACGTATGGAGCAGATTGGGCTGTCCATGAAAAACGCGGAGCGCAAACTCAAAGGCTCCAACCTGGATGGCGGCCTCTACCACGAACAAGAGGCGTTACGGCAAATTGGTGAGATGATGGAGCAGATGCAGCAATCCATGAAACCTGGCCAAATGCGACCTCAATTCATGCCAGGCATGAATGGACGACAGGAATCACTCTATGGTGATCCAACTGGAGACGTATATATTCCAGAATCTGAACGCGCTTTACGCGACGATCAACTGAAAGATCTGATTAGACGCCAGCTGCAAAAGAATTTTCCCGATAGCTTTGGAAAGGAAATCAAACAGTATTATGAAACGCTCATGGATCAATAATATGATTCGGTTAATGTGGGCGTTAAGCCTAGTTTTCACGGTTTCATCTTTCGCTCAAGAGCCCACTAGGGACGCCGTGCTGGATGTCTTGCGTCGTGAAGCTGTGCGAAAAATGAGCGGCGTGACAGATGTGGACGACTACCTCAAGTTGATGAGCCTCATCCGATCCTTTGACCCAGACGCAGCGCTGGAATTCACCGAGAATGCGGGCGTTTCTCAACCACTTCGCGACCTTTTTCGTGCTTGGGCCTTGCACCAAAAAGGCGATTATAGAGATGCATTGTCACTCTTTAATGGTCTCGACGAAAACCACAAGGACTATGACGAGTATTTATCTAATCGACTTGTTGAATTACGCAAAACAGACCAAGCGCTCTTAGAATTCTCGGTACTGGAAACATCCAACTTCTCCATCCGTTACCAAGCGGGCCGCGATGAAGCCATGATTGAATTCTTACCTGCCGTCATGGAATCTGCCTATTCCCGTTTAAGCAAAATCTTTCAATTCGAACGCGACGAAAAAATCATCGTCGAGTTGATGCCTGACTACGAACTTTTCTCTTACGCATCAGCGCTTACAAAAAAGCAAATTGAAACAACCGGTACCGTCGCTCTCTGCGTCGAGAATCGAGTTGTTGTGCTCACCCCAAGACGAGTGGCGATGGGCTATTACTGGCCTAACGTTATCTCTCACGAATTCATTCACTACATCATGACCAAAATAGGCGGCGACTCTGTTCCTCTTTGGTTTCATGAAGGGGTTGCCAAGTTTTTTGAGGGTCGCTGGGACGCAGAGATCCAGCCGCCGTTGGAGGATTCACTACAAACGCGATTGGCGCAAGCCCTTGCTGCCAACAGCCTGGTGACCTTTGAACAGATGTACCCCAGTTTTGCTGCCTTACCTACACCGCAATTGGCACAGCTTGCCTATGCTCAAACAGCTTCGATGATTGAATTCATTTGCGATAAAAAAGGCACCGATTTCATCCCTGACCTTTTACGGGAAGTGGACGAGAAAAACACGGTAGAGACGATTTTGGGCACGGCCTTCGAACGTGATATTGACGGTTTCCTTGAGCTCTGGAAGAGCTGGGCTCACATCCGCGACTACAAGAAATCCGCTGAGTTGAGTGATGAGGACAGTGCCGTCACCTTGTTGGATAGTGATTTTGGTGCCGAAAAGCTCGACGCCCTAAGTGAAGAAGACGAGTCCATCAAGAAACATACGCGACTGGGTGATTTACTGCTGGACAACCACCGCTATGGTCCCGCTCTAAAAGAGTATGCCAAAGCAACCGCCGATCAGAAGGAACCCTATTCCAGACAAATGATGATGCGCTTCTTGGTGTGTTACGAACACCTTTCACGAGGCCAAGAAATGATCACCTTAATAGATGAGCAGATAACAAACTGGAAAATGGATCCGACGATGCTCAAATACAAAGCCATGGCTTTCATGCGCCTCGACAACACCGATGAGGCGAAGTCCATGCTCATTCAAGCTGTTCGCGTCAATCCATTCGACCCAAAAGTTCACGAGCTGAGGCGGCGTGTCGCTGAATCAGAAGGCGACAGCGAGACCCTTGAACAGGTGCAAAAGTTACTCGACATCCTATCTCAACCCATTGTCAAAGATCCCAGCAAGAGCTAACCAAATAATCCAAGGAGCGACCATGACTGCCGATACCATCGATGTAGGCCTTGAGCACGACAAAATAGAGGATGTTCACAGCGGATACCGCGACCTCAAGCGCGAAATTGCCAAAGTAGTCGTTGGCCAAGAAGAAGTGATCGATTTGATGATCATGTCTCTTATGACCAGCAGCCACTCGTTACTGATGGGCGTTCCTGGCCTAGCAAAAACTTTGTTGGTCCATACGCTGGCTGACGCCACCTCATTGGATTTCACCCGTGTTCAGTTCACCCCAGACATGATGCCAAGTGACTTGATTGGTACAGAAATTCTGCAGGAAGACCGAGCTACCGGTCGCCGAGAATTCAAGTTCGTAAAGGGACCTCTGTTTACGAACCTACTCCTGGCTGATGAAATCAACAGGACGACACCCAAAACGCAGGCCGCCTTGCTGCAGAGTATGCAAGAGCGCCAAGTTTCTGCTGCCGGTACCACCTACCACCTGGACCCGCCCTACCTCGTCTTTGCGACGCAGAACCCCATTGAACAAGAAGGCACCTACCCTTTGCCCGAAGCGCAACTTGACCGTTTCTTGTTCCGCATTGACGTGCAATATCCAAAACATGATCAAGAAGTAGAAATGGTCATGAACACCACCTCCCGCGAAGCAGAAACGGTTGAACCCGTTTACACCAAAGAAAGATTGCTAAAACACCAATCCTTAGTTAGACAAATACCCGCCAGCGAAACCATTGTCCGCTATGCGGTCGCTTTGGTGCGTGCAACTAGACCACACGAAGAAAACAGCAGTACCTTCGCCAACGACAACATCCGTTGGGGCGCTGGACCGCGTGCCTCGCAATCATTGATCTTGGCAGGAAAAGCTCGTGCCTTGTTAGATGGACGCTTCACCGTTGAGAAAGAGGACATCACGGCCCTTGCGGCACCGATCCTCACGCACCGCATCATGCCAACCTTCCAAGCCGAAGCAGAAGGCATCACATCAAGGGAAGTCATCACCGAAACGTTAAAAAATATACGTATCTAATTCGACATAGACCCATCGCATCCAGTGATTCTATTGGCGGAGAGATAGGGATTCGAACCCTAGGATCCGCAAGCGGATCAACAGATTTCGAGTCTGCCCCATTCGACCACTCTGGCATCTCTCCACTTAGCGCGCTAATCTAACAAACAAGCCTTTCGTCGTCAAACTGAGCCCCCAAGCTGGAGCAAAATGAGCATCGTTTTACTTTCGCTTATGACCTTTTCGAGTGCCTGGCAAAATCCATGCGATTGGATTAGCTGGCCAGAGATGCTGGCGCTAGTGCGTACCCGTTTTCCGCAAGTCAGCTTTATCTCAACGGCCGAGCTAGCTGCTTGGCTTTCTTATAGCGCTGAAAAACCCATTCTTCTCGATGTTCGTGAGCTCGACGAATTTAACGTAAGCCACTTGCCGGACGCCATTCTGGCGTCTGAATGGCAAGCTGGCACGGCAGATAAGCAACAACCGATCGTCGTTTACTGCTCCGTTGGTTACCGATCCGCCGAATTTGCCTCAGAGCTAACCAAAAAAGGGTTTTTGAGTGTGGTTAATTTGGAAGGATCCATTTTTGCCTGGGCAAACGAGAATAGGCATCTCCTAGATCAAAATGGTGCTGTCAAAAAAGTGCACCCGTACGATCAAAAATGGGGCTGCCTCTTGAATGAAGAACTGCGCTCACCGCTTCAATCATCGGACGTTGAGTAAAACATTTATGAGTCTGATTGGGTTATGCTTGCATATGATGAAGTTGGCACGGCCTTTTGTTTTGCAAAACTGGGTTTTGTATTTGTTATTAACAATCCCCATATCGTGCCATCAAAATGAAACAGAACCTTTTCAAATACAAGTACTTGGGGATGAACACCGCTGGTTTGTGACCTACCCCGGTCCAGACCAACTGCTCGGTACTCAGGACGATCTTCACGGTATGCAGGATATCCACATCCCCACTAACCGCCAAATTGTGATCCTGCTGGATAGTAGCGATTACATTTACACACTCAAAGTGCCAGGGTTAGATCTCAACCAGCTACTGGTTCCTGAAATAGATTTCCGCCTGGAATTTGAGTCCCAAAGCGCGGGCCAATTTGAAATTGACGGCGGTCAAATGTGCGGACTACCTCGATTCGAACAGCTTGACGGTAAGATGATCGTGCAGGACTGGAAAGCTTTCAAGCAGCACATGGCCGAATTACGCGCTAACCCACCTAATGAACGTCCCGTAAACCATACTGGGACCTAATTTGGCATGAAACTAGCCATAACTTAGAATTAGGCGGATCGACGTTTTTAGATTAATCAAAGGAAGATCCTTTGCCATTGAATAATAAGAACCGGGAGAGATGAATTTTGCGCCGATCAAGCAGTCGCCCGAAAAACATGCCCATCATTTTGATTCACGTTCTAGCAGCCCTTGGCTGCCATTCATTCGCGGGCGAGATCTTTGTGGAATCAGCCATCAGCTCGGGCCTGAAGTTCAACCATTTCAACGGCATGGTGGGCGATCTCTACATCCTTGAAGAAATGGGACCTGGATGCGCCTTATTCGATTACGACAACGATGGCGATTTGGATGTGTACCTGGTTCAAGGACACTTGCTTGGACGCAACAAGACTATGTCCGATGCGGTTTTCCCAAGTCAAGAGCCCCTTCCCACTCGCGATCGTCTCTTTCGCAATGACCTGACAGTCGGTGCTGACAGTTCTCGTCGCTTATCCTTTACGGATGTCACTGAAGCCAGTGGAATCATGGCCACTGGCTACGGTATTGGCGTGGCTGTTTGCGATATCAACAACGATGGTTGGCTAGACATCCTGGTCTTAAACTACGGATCCAACCAGCTCTGGCGCAATAACGGTGACGGCACCTTTGATGACATCACCAAAGAGAGCAACTTGACGGCTATTGACTGGAGTGTTTCTGCCAGCTTTGCCGATTATGATCAAGACGGCAATATGGATTTGTATATCGCCAACTACGTTCACTTCAGTGATGACCTGCATAAAGTTTGCACCTCAGCCACAGGTTACGTCGATTACTGTGGTCCTTCCTCGTATTTAGACCAGAAAGACCGCCTCTACCGCAACTTGGGCGGTGGCGTTTTCGAAGACGTATCACAAAAAGCAGGCATTCACGGCGTTGCTGCGTCTGGTCTTGGTGTTATTGCCGCAGACTTCAATGGCGATCGCTTGTTAGATTTCTATGTCGCAAACGATGCCGACCCAAATTTCTTATGGTTGAACCAGGGTAACGGCCAATTCATCGACGACGGCATCATCGCAGGTTGTGCGGTCAATCTCAATGGCGCAACCGAAGCCAGCATGGGCGTTGACGCCGCTGATATAGACGGAGATGGAGACCAGGACCTCTTCATGACCCACCTCAACGGAGAAACCAATACGCTCTTTCGCAACGAAGGACAGGGAATCTTTCGTGATGTTACTTTGACCGTCGGTTTAGGCGCATCCAGCTTGCACAAAACGGGTTTTGGTACGGCTTGGATTGACTATGATAATGATGGGCAACTGGATCTATTCATAGCCAACGGTGCCGTGAACATGCAACCAGATTTAGTTAAATTAAAAGACCCATTTCCGCTTCACCAAAGTGACCAACTCTACCGCGCTAATAGCGACGGTACTTTTGAAGAACTCAATAGCGGTGCCTACTTTTCGCTGTCGGAGGTAGGCCGCGGCGTTGCCATCGGCGATATCGATAATGACGGCGACTGCGATGTACTGGTCGCCAATAACAGTGGGCCAGCACGCCTGCTCTTGAATCAGGTGGGCCAAAAAAATTCCTGGCTGGGTGTGCACTGCAAATCCACTAAAGGCGTGGACGTGACCCAAACAAGGGTGCGTTTGACACAAACCGATCGGCCACCCATTTGGCGACGCGTTCGGGTAGATGGCTCCTATTCTTCCAGCCACGATGGTCGCCTGCTTTTTGGACTTGGATCCAACTCGAAAAGCTGTAACCTCGAAGTGCATTGGCCAAATGGCCAGGTTGAACATTGGAAGGACGTAAAACCCAATCAATATGTCTCCCTAACACAAGGGGAAGGGAGTAAAGAATGAATCTGCTGAACCCTGGGCTCAAAGTTCTAGCGTTGCTGTTGTCTACCACTTTCGTTTTTTCTCAAACAGTTGAACCTTTGAGTATGCCTGACACAAGCCAGCTGAAAAGTGGCATCAAGGAAAACATAGAAAACACCTTTAAGGCTGTTTACGACCTAGTTAATGACGTTACCAAGACCAAAAAAGAAAAAGCCGACGCCTATGGCGGGTACGGTCTCGTCCTGCACGCTCATAATTATCGTGAAGAGGCAAATACGGCCTACGCAAACGCCTTGAAATTAGCCCCCGATGACATTCGCTGGGCCTACTATCTAGGCTTTAACTTAATGGAGATGGGAAATCTCGAGGAATCTGTCAAATATTTTGACCAAGCTCTGACCATAGATCCCAATGAATATTTTGCCCTAGTCAGGTGCGGCCACGTACTGTTGGATTTGAATCGGCCTCAAGAAGCAGCAGAATACTTCAAAAAAGCACTGGCCATTGATGACGCTAGCGCTTTCGCCTTGTATGGCCTCGGACGTGCTTTGTCTGATTTAGGCGAATTTGATTTAGCCGTCACGCACCTCGAAAAAGCACTCTCATTACAACCGGACGCAACCACCATCCATTACCCGCTCGGTTTAGCCTATCGCGGCGCCGGAAACCGAGAAAAGGCGCGCGAATTCTTGTCCCAACGTGGTGAAGGGGTGATCGTATTTCCAGATCCCAGAGTCGGACAGCTAGCTGGCATCGTCACGGTATCGTCGCTGCAAGTAGTCCTAGCCATGGCAAAAGATTCTGCTTCGGTCGCGCTAAGCGATTTCGAAGGCTACATCCGCAGCAATATCGCTAGCAAGAAAGGCAGCGTAACTTATTTAAGTGATGCCCTTAAACATAAATCAAGTCAGCAACTCGCTACCAAAGACGAATTGGCCCATATCCACTACGCGATTGGCGTTATTCAGGAGTTTCGAGGCGACGACCATCAAGCAGAGCTTTCTTATAAATCCGCCCTCACTTCCAATCCACAATTTATCGAACCCTGGCGAAAACTAGGCCATATCTATGCACGCAACCAGCGTTACCAGGAAGAAATTGACTGCTACACGAATCTATTGAAAGCCAAACCCAATCAGATTTCGGTTCTACTTGACCGATCTCGAGCTTTAAGGGACGACAAACAGGTCGACCGCGCCATAGAGGACCTCAACCGTATCCTCCAATTTGAGCCTAACCAAGTTGACGCGCTTCTCACTTTGGCTCAGTTGTCTGAGCAGGCCCGACCACAAGAGTCACTAAAAATCTATGATCAATTGTTGTCGTTACGTGATGAAGCCGCTGTTCTGGCACAATGCCGCGCGGGAAAGGGTCGTATCTATCTGAATCAGCAGAAGTTGGAGTTCGCTATTCATGAGTTTGAACAAGCTCTCGCGCATCAGCCAGAAGCTGCCGATATTCGCATCAATCTAGCTGCAGCATTGGCATTCAAAGATAAATACAGCGAGGCTGTCAATCAATACACGAAGGTCTTGGATGATCAACCTCAAAACGAAGCGGCTAGAATAGGACGATATGCAGCTTTGATTTTAAGCGAACAATTTGAGCTGGCTTTGAGTGTCATCGAAAAGGATGTGCTTGCGATGCCACAAAGCATGAAGCTCATTCATCTAGCTGCAAGACTTCTTGTCGCAGCTCCCGACCCCTCGCTGCGAGACGGTGAAGTGGCCCTAGATCTCCTGCAAAAGCTGGACAACTTAATGGCAAACACTTCGTACAGCGAGACATTAGCTATGGCCTATGCACAAAGAAACGATTTCAAACAGGCACAAAGAGTGCAGTCGGAACTCATAGAATCCGCCCGAGCAGTTGGTGACCAAAATCGGGTGAGTTGGCTGTATAGCAATCTCTTACGTTATCAGGCTCAGCAATCTTGTTGCACTAAAACTAATGTCAGCGTGCTTTTACCATGAAGTCGCGTGCTCTTGTGTGGCCCTCAATCTGTTTCCTTTGGTCACTGGCAACCGTTGCTCAAGAACCACCCATTTATTTAGAAGAGTCTCAAGCTACCGGGCTCGATTTTGTTCACTTTAACGGCATGACAGGATCCTTGTATATTGCGGAAACCATGGGAAGCGGATGCGCCCTTTTTGATTTTGACGGTGACGGCGATTTAGACGTGTTCTTGGTTCAAGGCCAATTACTGGGTCCAGACAAAAAGTTAGAAGATGCCGTTTTTCCACCGAAATCGCCAGTGCCGTTAATGGACCGACTATATCGCAACGACTTGAAGGTCCTTGCAGACGGCAGCCGACAAATCAAATTTACCGACGTCACGGAATCCAGCGGTATCCGCGCATATGGATATGGCATGGGCGTCACAATCGGCGATTACGATAGCGATGGCTGGCTAGATCTATATATCACCAACTACGGGCCCAATCAGTTGTGGCGAAACAAGGGTGACGGGACATTTGAGGATGTGACCCGGGCGACGGCCAGCGACGACCCAAACTGGAGTGTTGCCGCCATTTTTCTTGATTACAACAATGATGGTCATCTGGATTTATTTGTCAGTAACTACATTCAATTTGACTTCAAGAATCACCGTAAGTGTCCGACAAAGTCCGGTAGCGATGGCTATTGCGGGCCGTCTGTCTATCCCGACGCGCCAGATCGCCTGCTCAAGAATTTGGGGAATGGTCGATTCGAAGATGTAACGGCGCGAGCAAAAATCAACGCGTTCGGATCAGGCCTCGGCGTTGTTGCCTTTGATTTCAATCAAGATCATTTCTTGGATATTTACGTGGCCAACGACGCCGATCCAAATATTATGTGGATCAATCAAGGTGACGGTACGTTTCAAGACGAAGCTCTTTTCCTTGGCTGTGCCGTTAACGCAAAAGGAGCGGCCGAAGCCAGCATGGGCATTGAGGTCGAAGACTATGACGGCGACGGTGACTTGGACCTCTTTGTGACCCACCTCTCAACCGAGACGCACACGCTCTACAACAATCAAAACAATCGATTTTTTGAAGATCAGACTTTGCAGGCTGGCATTGGACCAAGGACGAGATCAGCTACGGGCTTTGGAACTGGATGGACGGATTACGATAACGATGGCAATCTGGATCTCTTTATTGCCAATGGCAATGTCTACGCAATCGAGGCGCTTCAACGCCAGAAAGACCCCTACCCTGTCCATCAGCCCAATCAATTGTTTCGTAACCTCGGACAAGGGAAACTTGAAGAAGTAAGCGCCTCGGCTGGGCCGGTATTCAAACTATCGGAAGTCAGTCGAGGTGCCGCATTTGGCGATATTGACAACGACGGCGACGCCGATATTTTAGTTAGCAACAACAGCGGGCCCGTTCGTCTGCTCATCAATCAATTAGGTCAGGAGAACAACTGGATTGGCATAAAACTCCTAGACACCTCAAAGAAATTTGATCAGATCGATACGCTGGTTGGTATTGGAGACGAAGGCGGCAAACGATTATGGCGCCGCGTCCGCCGCACATCTAGTTACGCGTCTAGTCAAGATCCACGTTGCTTATTTGGTTTAGCAAAGAATACGAATAAAGTCCGCGTCGAAGCACGTTACTTAGATGGTTCGAACGAAGTTTGGTCACAACTTCAACCCAATCAATATCATGTGCTGACACGCGGCAGTGGTATTCGAGAACCATGATTAAGTACTGTCTACTTGGTTTGGGGCTACTAACGTCGGTGCTGCAGGCTCAAACGAGTCGGGCATTGTTGAAAGACGTGCCCAAAAGCGACTTATCGCAACTGCACGAAACCATTCGTGCCGGACTAACCAACATGCTTGCTCAAATTGAACAAGCGAAACAAGATGCTCGTGTATCTGACATTGAACTAGGTTCGTTTTACGGACAGTTAGCACTCAATTTACATGCGATGGAACTTGAAGACGCAGCGTTAGTGGCGTATGAGAACGCCCTGATCTTGGACGCAGACAATCTAAGATGGCCATATTTCGCTGGTTTCTTGTACAAATTGAAGGGCCAACTAGATCGCGCACAAGAATGTTACCGTGGTCTAACCCTTCAACGGCCGCAAGACCCTTGGCCACTTATACGTCTAGGCAATGTACTGCTAGACAAGAACCTCAATGACGAAGCACAAGACAGTTTCAACGGCGCAGCCAAGCTAGAACCAAACAACGCGTCTACCTGGTTCGGATTAGGCCAAGCCGCTAGCAATAAAGGCGATTCCTCAGCTGCCATTCAACACTTCACACGTGCGCTTGAGCTGCAGCCGAAGGCGACTTCAATTCACTACCTGTTGGCGCTGGCCTACCGGAAATCGGGCGACGATAGCTTGGCTCGCCAACATATGCAGGCTCGCGGCGAAGGGAAAATCGAATTGCTGGATCCGCATTTGAAGGATCTCAACGATACCGTCACAACCATGGCTGTTCATGTCGCGCTGGCGTTGGCGGCCGATGAAAAGCAATTTTCTGCGCCGAAGTTTGAAGCGTTCATTGTGTCGCAACTTACTTCTCGAGATGGCATCGCAGAGTACTTGGTGCAACAAGCGCAACAGGGACTAAAAACCGCACAAATGAATGCGATCGTTGCGGCGCGCATCTACTACGCTGCGGGCATCGTCTATGAAAAGCGGCAGCAACCCCAGCAATCAAGAACCTGCTATCAACTGGCCTGTGATAAAGGCAATCTTTTCATCGAACCCTGTTTACGTTACTTGAACAGCATAATCGCCGCAGGAGACTCGCTTGAGGCCATCGACTTGCTCAATGAATTGGCAGATCTTGAACCCAATGATGCGCGTATTCGCTTTTCGAGGGCTGCGGCTCTCATGAACAGTGGACACGAAGACAACCTGAAGTTGGCCGTAATCGACCTGAAACTAGCCATCACCCTCAATCCTGACGTATTCCAGTACCACGAGCGCCTGGCCATCGCCAACGAATTACTTGGCAATCACGAGCAGGCAAAACAGTCATATTCGGACGCTGTAGCTATGGCAACTGTCCCTGAAGACCGTGCTCGCATCCATCTGAATCTAGCCAAGATGTGCCAAAGCCAAGGTGATTTCCCATGCGCGTTGCAACATTTAGATGAAGCCATTGCCTTACTGGGACCGACTCCTGATCTATCCTACACAAGGGCCACCATTATTGGTGCGCTCAAGAGGTACGATGAAGCCGCGCAAGCTATGGCGGACATAAGAAAGTCGAATCCCGATCATTTGGACGCTAGCCTCGGTGAAATTGTTGCTTTGATCATGGCGCAATCTTGGGATTCAGCGCAGCTAAAGCTGGAGTCTGCACTCTCCAATTGGCCAAACAACCGCCGTATTCAACAATTAATGGCGCGCATGCTTGCCTCCTCACCCGTCAAGACCAATCGCGACGGCGCCCGTGCTTTAGCTCTAACACCCGCTCAGAACCAAGATTGGCAT
Organism: Holophagae bacterium; assembly: GCA_029263455.1. Classification (GTDB taxonomy): domain Bacteria; phylum Acidobacteriota; class Holophagae; order Acanthopleuribacterales; family Acanthopleuribacteraceae; genus JAGQSC01. Next base: position 44,844 of record JAJCXM010000038.1, on the reverse strand, counting down.
GAAATTCGTGCTATGGCATTGGCCGAAAGCAATCGCTTCGACGAGGCGGTAAGAATCCTCAAAGACATTGAAGAAGACGGCAGCCAAATGACGGATAAAGATCGTGCTGAACTAGCCATACTCATCCACATGTTCCAACAAAAACAAAGCTGCTGCGATGAATACGACAGTCAAAGATTTCTGAAACCATGAATATTTTGTCGCGATTTTTTCCAATTATTGCTGCCCTTAACATAATGTCACTTTCTTCGCTGATGGCGCAAGATGGACAGGACTGGTTCGTCGATGTTACCGAGACGGTGGGCATCAAATTTCAACATCGCGATTTCAGATCGGGCAAACACTATTACATTGAAACGACAGGATCAGGCGCAGCTTGGATTGACTTTGACAACGATGGCGATTTAGACCTTTACCTTCTAAATGGCTGTCCCACTCCTGGCTCATCCGACAGCACGGCAGTACCAAACCAGATGTTTGAGAATCGGGATGGGCGTTTCGTGGATGTAACGCAACGTTCAGGGCTTGGCGATTCGGGCTGCGGCATGGGCGTTTGCACTGGCGATTATGATGGCGACGGTTGGCTTGACCTTTTCGTCACTAACTTCGGACGCGATCGCCTTTTTCGTAACCTTGGAAACGGAACATTCAAGGATGTGTCTCATCAGGCTGGCGTGGACGGTGACCTTTGGGGTACCAGCTGTAGTTTTGGAGACCTAGACGGCGATGGCGATCTTGATATCTATGTGGCCAACTATGTGGACTTCAGTTTCGAAAATAATCCTCAATGTAGTAATGCAACTTTGAATCTGATCAGTTATTGTCGACCTACGGCATTCAACGGACTCCCTGACTACTTGTATATCAATCAAGGCGACGGTTCATTTAAGGAAGAAAGCGCGCTTCGAGGTATTAAGCGCGGCAAGGACGAAAAGGGATTTGGTGTCATCTTAAGCGACGTAGATGGCGATCACGATTTGGATGTCATTGTCGCCAACGATGGCACCATGAATCGGCTGTACGTCAATGACGGTAACGGGGTTTTTGAAGATGAAGCCTTGTTAGCTGGCATTGGTTTTAACAATGAAGGTGAAGCTGAAGCCGGAATGGGCGTTTCAGCTGGCGACGTGGACAACAATGGTTGGCCTGATATCATCATGACCCACTACGCCATGGAAACGAATACGCTCTATTCAAACCAGGGCGATTTGTTATTCGTGGACGCGACCCTGCAGTCAGGTATTGCGGAATTGTCGCGTCGCCCGGTCGGCTGGGGCGTGCAATGGTTTGACTATGATCTTGACGGTGATTTGGATGCGGCAGTCGCCAATGGCCATGTGATGGATAATATCACTCTGATTGACCCCAACATGACCTATGGCCAAAGTAACAGCCTGCTCAAGAACAATGGCCGCGGTAGCTTTATTGACGTCTCCGACAAGGCCGGAACAGCGTTCGCCAAGAAGCAGGTTAGTAGAGCCATGGCTGCTGGTGATTGGAACAACGATGGGCGCCTAGATCTCTTAATTACAAACATCAATGATCAAGTCAATCTACTTGAGAATCGGATGACGGTAAATGGTAACTGGTTAGGTGTTGAACTCGTCGGTCCCAAAGTCAATCGATTTGCGATTGGCGCAAAAGTGCGGCTGTCGATCGAACAGAAGCTACTGGGCTCACGTGAAGTTACTAGCGGAGGCAGCTTCATGAGCCAATCTGACTTGCGCCTCTTGTTCGGACTGGGAGCCCACCAAGGACTCGTTACGATTGAAATTGATTGGCCCGACGGCAAACGTCAGGTTCAGCAAACAAGCGATTTCAACAAGTACATTCGTATCAAGCAAGCAACTCTCTGACAAGAAACTTGCTGTTCCTAGCACATGAAACGAACGATACCTATTTCGCTTTCTTAGGGTCGGGAAAATAGCCACTGCGGTGGCTTAAGTTAACGCCATCGCGTTTGCACTTAATGGTTACGTTGCGAAAACGCTTACTACCTTTTGGCTTGTTGTAACCAACGACGTAATGAAAACTGTGGCCATCAATCACTTTTTGGATCTGCACAGCCAACGAACCTTCAGGCATAAAGCTGCCACCCGTTGTGCTGGAAAGGTGGCTCAATCCCTGATTCATTTCTTCGCTAAATATGTCAAAGTGGAACGCCGTGTCTTCGTTCAACCCTGCGACGCCTTGATCGGCGCCTAATCGATCAAATGAGTTCTGTCCACCAAAACGAAAGGTGTGAAAAACCAAACGATTTGCGGTAGCTGCATGGATGATACGACGGAATTCATTGGTGAGATTCGAACTGCTTATACGGGCGGGCGAAGGCGGCGTGTCCTGGCTTTGATTGGACGACGTAAAGGTGCCAGATTTAAAACGATCCGCATAGCTCTGCGATAATGACGCAGCTTCCCTACCAGGCTTTAAAGTGAAGCCAGGAGAAATAAAGTACATACTCTTCATACCAGGAACGCGAACAAAGGCCGCTGATAATCTTTCTAATGCCTTCAAGACATTTTTGCTCTGGTGAGCCTGTAGATTCATGAACTGATCATGGGCGGCCGTGATGCAATCGTTGTATTCCCTAACCTTGGACCCACCGACTTCTAGAAAAACATTGTCGGCATCCTGTGCCCCTGTAATGTGTCTAAGGCAGTCATTCAGCTGCGTTTCCAGATAACCTAGTTTTGTTTCCCGAGTCATCATCAGGTTGCCGCCAGGATCTTTCATGACTTTCTCTTCATACGACACCAAACTCTGGTATACGGATTGTGGTTGATTGGTGAAATCCAGCGTTATTTGACCGTGGTCCAAACTAATGGCATAAAAGTTAACATTGGGCCTGACTTTGAGATCCTTAAAATAGGACGTCAATTGGTCCATGGTTGAACGTATCTGATTGATCTCTGCGGTGCCGAACTCAAGCACCAGAATAACAGTTTGTGGATGGACCTGAACCTCATCAGGTGATTCGGCTTCTTGGCGTAACGCTTGAAATTCTTGAGGTGACGGCGCAAAACGGTAATCAACCGTATCAAAGAGCTCGATATCAACGTTCTTCCTACCCTCCTTCACTTCAAAGTCTTCCTTAGTAAGGTCAAACACGGGCGTACCCTCACGATCATGAGCAAAGACATCAATGAGAACGTACTCAACCTTCATACTGTCAATCACGTCTGGAACATCATCAATAAAGTTAGACCACAGCAACAAAGTTAAGAACACAACATCCCTCGCTCACCAAGATTCAGCTGGCCTTCGCTAGCCACAAATAACCAGAGTATTGATGACTACCTACGCAAGAAGAATGCCCATGATGTGTAGTAAAACAGACTAACTTGTTTTTTTACATGTGCGTCGTCGGTCGCAATCAGCCATAGCTAATAGTCGCGATCAAAGCCGCGATTCACTTGGTTGTGTTTGAAAATATGGCCTACCGACGCCGAAATTGACAACGACTCGCCCTCAAATCCGTGGGCAAAATCGACCCGGAAAATTTTGCTGCCAAACATCGATGGCATGTCCAACCTCACACCCCAGCCTACACTAGAATGCATTTTTGACAATTTCATGGCTTCTCCCGGCTTCCAAGCTGAGCCACTATCAAAGAATACGACTTGTCCCCATGTCGTATTTTGTGTCTGCCACGGGAAGATCCAACGGTGCTCCACATTGATCAAGAGACGTTTGTTACCGGTTATTGAAAATGCAGGGTAGCCGCGAAGCCCGGTATCCTCTCCCAAGAAGATAGGCAAATACAAATCATCAAGGGTGTAGCTGTAATCATAGGCAACCCCGACAACAAAGCTCTGACGCTTAGGCAGAAAGACATAATTGTGCACGTACATAGATGTATTAAGTGATTTTTGATCGGACATAAAAGTACGGCTCTTCGCCGATATTCCAGTGCCAATAAGCAACCAATCTCTGGGTAAGGCCACATGTGCCATCTCGAAGCGCCACGTTTGATGCACTTCCTTAGTTTCGTCGCGTGTGCGCCAATTGTTTTCAAATCCTATTGCTACCCGATGGTGTTCCGCAATATCCTCAACTTTTCTCAGAGAGTCGACACCCGTTACTTCCAAGAACCGCTTGCGACGATTCCAAGCAAAAGTGAATCCCAGGAACTGATTATCTGTCGCCGGTGGAATATCAATTCCGGGAACGGGTTGATAAGCGGTTTGTTGAAAACCAATCTCTAATTCAGTCCGCTTCGAAAATTGCGGCTCTCCCAGTTCACGGGACCAAACTCCTTTAACAAGATCGTCCACAATTGGTATCTCGGTCGATTCGCCTCCGTCTTCATAATAATCCGCTTTGGTGTGATCGCCCCAGTAGGTCAACGAAAATGCGTCCCTATCGTTTAAATCCCAAAATGGTTTCTTAACACTTAACTCTCGAAATGTACCTTCATCGGTATGGGAGTAACTCCCTTTGAGTAAGAACAAATCAAAGACTCTTGGACTTGCTAGAACGACTCTTTCTACATCACTACCATCAGACCGAGAAGAGTTGCTGTAGTGGACGTCAATACCCAGGCCAAGTAAATTCTTTTCACCGGCGCTATAGCGCAATCGATTCAGGCCACCCTTGCGGCTATAGCTCATTTCCAGACGTGCCGTGAATCTGTCTTGGGTTTTGACAACCAGGTGAACGCTTTGCTTGTCAATGCTCCATTCGATTTCAATATTCGCATCGGACAAGATTGACATGGCCCTTAAGTTACGTTCGGTTTCGTGAATCAGGTCAAGCTGCAAACAGTCGCCTGAGACAAAGAGCAGCTCTCTTTGAATGACACGTTGACGGGTTGTTCGATGAATGCCTTGAAACCAACGATGATAAAACTGTATATCGTCCGAGTCTTCAAAAACGTCTCTGGCTTCAATGCGCACGGATGCAATAGCGACACAAGGCTCGTCAGTTTGAGCGATGATATTCATCCAGCCAAGCCATAAGAGCCACATTTGTCCTCGCTTAATTAATAACAATTAGAAACAGGTTCAAAGTAGCAAGCGTGTATGAAGACTAAATGAAGATGGTAGGTCTATGGCCCGTTCGTACCGGCCTGATATCACTTTTCGGCCCATGCCACGGCCATCTTCGAGGCTGCCGCATAAGTCCTAATAATTCGGTGTAGCGGTTAGAATGACTATCCTGTTTGTCGTATTCACCTGAATATAAACGGATTACAACCTCTGGCTGGCAGGCTTCACATATTACGCCGCGCCGAGGAAGCCAGACTCACATTCTTGATCCTTGAAGCGTGTTATGCGACAGCCTCATCTTCGGCCGATTCACTTAGCCAACCATGAGATGTAGAGGACGCACTAACAAAAAAGGCCCGCGTTACCGCGGGCCTTCTTAGATTATGAATAGGTCTTCGCTTAGAAGCGAATACCTAAATCGAGTGTGTATGTGAATGGTCTTTGATAAGCACTGTTACCAGTTACACCGTTACCTTCAAGCGGAGTTCCGAAACCTGGATCGAAGGTGTAGTGAACGCCTTCAACTGGAGTTTCGTTAAACACATCGAAAGGTGTGCCGGTGGAACGGACGGTCGTATTTGTCCAACCGTTGTTTGGGTATACAGCTGCATCTTCGTCGAAGACGTTGAACAAGTTCAACTCAGCAAACAACTCAATCTTCCAGAGCTTTAACGAATAGTTAACGCCCAGGTCAGTTTGAGTCATGTCTTCGCCATTATACTGGCCACGCTTACCATCTACGAAGTAGGTGGTGGTGGTGCCAGGGCTGGCATAAGACAGATCGCTGCGGAGAGGCATGCCCCAAGCAGCTGGATCGCTACGGAAGTTTACGGTGAATGCGGCACTGTAAGCAGCACCTGATTCGAAACGCTCCGTTGCGCTGAAGTTGAAGTCACCAAAACGCGTGCTGAGATCGTAAATCGCGAAGATACGTCCGATATGACGTTGGTCACCATCGAGGTAGCCGCGCGGGTTACGTGCTGCAAACGCGTTGTACTCAGGGTAGAAGGTGGTTGACGAGCCAGAGACAGCCGCTTGACCTTCAGTTTCACCAATAAAGTTACCAATCGACTGCGACCATGTGTAGTTACCTACTAGGTTGAAGTTATCAGATACTTTATAGTTACCTTGGATTTGAACCGCGTTGTACGTACGTTCGTAGTTAGAACTATCGTTCGTCAACAAACGACGATCCGTACCGGCAGGAGTCACACCAAAGATAGACGGATCAGCACTCTCTTGGAACAAGTGAGTAGCATAGAAATCGCCATAGTCGCGTTGAATGATGTCGGCTTTCAAGAAACCCTTGTTGAAGCGCGTGCTATAGCCAATGCGGATTTCTTCAGAGTTAGGTGAAGCCAAACCAGGGTCAACGGTCGTGATGACGTTGGCTGGATCCGGAGATGTGTTGATGTTGGTGAAAGGAGCCGTTTGCCAAAAGTCATTGGCAAAAGGATCAACCGTTGAGTTGGCGTTGCCGCCGTTGTTTTCGCCAATCCATGCGAATACATCAGCAAGATTGGTTGTCGTTGGACCGTAGTAGTACCAAACTGCATAGCTTGGGCTACCAGCGGTAGAAGCTTGCTGACCGGCATCGTTCAGACGAGCCACATACTCAGCATAGCTCGCTGTGAAGCGATGCTTGCCATCGCCGCGCAAGTCATATTCCATGGCGACGCGAGGGCTAAGTGCATCAGAGTTAGATACAGGCTTGCCATCTTCAGCAGTAGCTTTGTTTTCGTCGTAACGAAGACCTAAGTTGAATGAGAAGTTGTTGTTGAAAGACCAGCGGTCATTAACGAATGCAGATTTGGTGTTGAAATCACTACCAATAGATTCGTTAACAATAGGCCACCAAATCAACTGTGTAGGCAATGTGTTAGGACCGCCACCGCCGTAAACGGCAGTTGGTTCCAATTGGCCAGCACTACCCCAAATTGGATAGACATCCCAGAATTCCCAACCTGAAGCGGACTGGTGATTGTTACCCATACGAGCATCGGTTTGATCTTGAATACCAAACACGAAGTCATGTGACCCCATGTTGTTTGTAGTCAAGAAGTAAGAAGCCTTCAATTGAATAGAATCGTTGTCACGATTTTCATCGGTTGGAGAAGCCAGAACTTCAGATCCGAATCGACCACCGAAGTTGCGATCACGCAAAACGGTATTGGTCAAGCGGAGGTCAGAGTCGATGCTTGCGCCCGAACCCTCAAATGTTGCTTTCTTTTCGGTATACAACAGTTCAACCGTAAAGGCTGGAGTAATGATACCGCGATAGTTGATGGACAACGCTTCTTCAGGAACATTGTTCGTTAAAGCAGCATTGATACCCAAAGGACCGCGAGATGTATCGTTTAATGAATTGTCTGTTTCGTCTGCATATGACACAACCAACTCATGACCTTCAGCAATCTTACCGGTCAATTTAAAGTTAATTTTGTCGTTATCGCGAGAAGAATCAACCGCACGAACACCAGGAGCCGTTTGGCCAGTAGGTAAACCGAGGTCCATCGCTTCTGCATCTGTTAAAGGCACACCAGCGATCAACTGACCGGGCTGTGAACTACGAAGACGTGAAGCACTAAGGTGGAACCAGATACGATCTTTCATGATCGGACCACCAAAGGTGACCGAGTCGGTGCGAACGATTTGATCTGCACGAGCGACGTTGGTCTCATCTTCCAAAGGTGTTGTACCTACCCAGTCATCGTTGCGCAGTGCGGAGCGCAATACACCTGAGAATGAGTTACCACCAGATTTAGTGATGCTGTTAACTAAACCACCCGTGAACTGACCGAACTCTGCAGATACAGAGGCAGAAGAAATACTAGTTTCTTGAATCGCGTCAGGGATGACGATGAAACTTGCGCTACCACGAACGTTGTCGAAGTTAACGCTACCACCGTCAAGCAGGTAAGAGTTTTCAAAGGTTTGTGCACCAGAAATGGATACACTGCCGTTTACACCACTTTGAGTCGTGCCAGGAGCCAACAAAGCGCGATCGCGGATATTACGTCCGGAAGCGATACTGTCGACGAATTTGGCGTCAAAGTTAGCCACCACGTCAGTGGTGTCGAGTACCGGGTCAACACTTGCGGTAACAACCAACTCTTCAGAGGTTGCTTCCGGCTGTAATGTCAAACGCGGTTTTGAGGTTTGGCCTAAGCCCAAACCTACGATAGTTTTGTTTGTTTGCATTCCGGGCATGGTGCCAGTAACTGTATAGTCACCGGGAATCAAAAGCCGGAATAAGAACTCGCCGTTGGCGGTAGTTGTTGCTGAACGTGAACCCTGCATGTTGGGGGATTCAATTGTAATTACTACGCCTGGCAAAGCGTCGCCGTTTCCGTCAACGACGGAGCCATGAATGCTGGACGTTTGCTGTGCAAACGCGAGAGATCCCGCTCCCAAAATAAGGAACGCGAGCAAGCCAGCCCAGATACTTCGATTAGGTCTCATGAACGTTACTCCTAAATTACGTAAGCCGTAAGATCACCGCATGCAACAGCATGATTTTTAGCTTCGTTCTTCGTTACACACGTAAAACTAACTTTCTCATGTCTGAGTAACTGCATGTCAGGTGACACTGTGTAGAACAAATTCTATGCCAACCGTGCCCTGAATGAAAAGTCTTTAATTTACTCCTACTTACAAGAGTTAACAAAATTCGTGCATGCATTCAGACACACGTCATTCAATGAATTGGATTCAAAGACTTGGGGATTTGGTCATATTTACAATTTTTTGAGTCACTATCCTTAATTAATCTAATTAATTCTTAGTAACGGCTATCGCAAGCTCAACATTCGCTTAAAAAACATTAACGATTGGCTTGGTCGCGATAGTGCTGTGCTCCTTTAGTGAAACCAACCACTTCACATAGTTGCGCTGCTTTTGTAAAATTTGTGTTCGTTGGAAACTGCTGCAACCATTCGTCTAGATTTGAAAGAGCCAATTGCGGCTCATCTATGCTGAAGTACAACAAACTCAATCCCGTCCTTGATGGCTGATGGTTTGGGTCAAGGGCGAGAGCTGCCGAGAAATAACGAACCGCATCCTGTGTTTGACCCTGTCGCGCGGCTATATCCGCGTATGTGTGTTGGATGACCGCCGCCACGAACGGATCTGGCGTATTTGAATTCATTTCTTCCGCTCTTTGCAGATTTGTGACCGCAGTCCCAAAATCGGACTGGAACATGGCGGATCGCGCTAACACCACTTCGGCAAAGGCATAATCAGATTGAACTTGTAGGCTGTCTCCAGCAATCTCTGCCGCCAAGGGAAATAGATCATATTGGTTCAGGACCGGAAGTAGCTGACGTGCGCCCAGCAACGGTGCACTGCCAACCGCTTTTCTTACTAGCGGTTCTGCCTCTGCTCGCTTCTTCAAGGCCAGTTTCGTTTCAATAAGCGCAACCATTGCGGTCAAGTTTGTGGGTGACATGGCCAATGACTCCAAATGCAAGGCTTCCGCATCCTGGTATTTGCCTTGATTAAATAAGGCAGACCCAAGTCCAAGACGAGCATCTATCATGGCTGGAAATCTTTTTACAATCGGCGACAGCAGTTTCTCTACGGTGGCATACTCGCCTTGGTTCAAACGCATATTGCATTCGCCTACGAGGTTGAACACCTTGAGAAAATCAGTCTCCGACAGATCCTGAGCCGATTCATCAGTTGCAAAGCCACCAACATAGCCCAAAGACTGTAAAAGAGCTGCGTCCTCTTCGCTTATTTCTGCCTGCTGAAGTTCGCCCTGTCCTATTTCGCTAAGTAGATCCACGAATTGGCTTGGAACAGGTTCAGCTGGCAGCAAATCAGATGTTTCCTTGGGATCAACATGCATATCGAATAGTTTGTCGCCATCGCCGCGTATGAAGTGCTGATTATTCCTGATGACCGACTGCTGCTGGAACCAGCCAAAGTTGATCTTTGCATTTAATGATTCAGAATAGATCATGCGCTTGTCCGAGTTCTGAGCAAAAAGATCAACCCCATCACCGATGGCCTGCAATCCCATCAACGCGCACAGAGTGGGCGCAACGTCCGCCAATCCAGCCGCTTGTTTGAGCCTGGTACCAGCTCGTTTTCCCGCCGGCAATTTAATCAACAAAGGCACCTGTAATGATTCTCGGTACACAAGTAAGCCGTGTTGCTCTTCGCCATGCTCCCCTAAACCTTCGCCGTGGTCCGATGTCAGAACGATGATGGCCTGATCGTAGAAGTCCTTACTCTTTAAGGTCTCAAAAAGGCGACCAAGCAAAGCATCAACGTAGGCAATTTCACCATCGTAGTCCAAAGTTACCTGATCGTACGGAGGCGGTGCCGTATAGGGCGCGTGAGGATCATATAAATGTAGCCACATCATAAAAGATGCATCTTGTTGACCGTTTATCCAATTCTCCGCTAACTCAAGGCTGTCTTCTCCTAAACGTTCTGCAAAATTCACAATGCCAGTTCGACTACTGCGTTTGATTTGATCGTCATAATAATCGAAGCCCTGTTCCATGCCAGTTGACTGTCTAAGCACCATGGAGGAAACCACGGCACCGGTTCGATAGCCTGCCGCTTTCAAGTGCTCAGCGAGCGTTATTTTGGCTTCGTCCACTTTGAAACCAAAATTGTCTCGGACCCCATGAAAGGGCGGCCACATACCCGTCATCATCGACGCATGGGACGGCAAGGTTAGCGGCGTGTGCGCATAAACATGCTCAAACAGCACTGACTCTTCGGCAAAAGCGTCGATATGAGGTGTTTCAACGCCCTGATAGCCGTACGCCGGTAAATGGTCGGACCTCAACGTGTCAACGGTAATAAAAATGACAGGAACCCCTTTATAACCATGGTTACTTTGACCACAACCTTCAAAAATGATAAGTATTCCTACCAATGTCGCGGTTATTGCCAGTAATCGATTCATCATGTCTCCTCTATAGACCTCATTTACGAACGAGCAGAATAGCAGAGAGAGACTAAACCGGCACAGTCTTCACGAGCTGATCAATGAAGAAAAAGGCGCAGTACAATACACACATTAGGAAGTTAAGCCCCACTATGACAGAACATATTTCAACGAAACGCCCACTAATGATGATCCTGGCCTTGTTACTGATGAGCTGGCCACAAGCCGTTTTAGCGGTTCAAGAAGGTGACACCGGTGCATTGGTTCAAGAGGCCATGTCACTCCAGAATCAAGGAAAATGGGACGAGGCTATCAAGAAACTAGACGAAGCCATTAAGCTAACACCCAAGAGCCCAAGGCTATATGTGATGCGAGGAATGGCTCAACGCCATTTGAATCAGGTCGAGCAAGCGTTCATCGATTTTGGCAAAGCCATCGAAATGAGTCCGCAGGCCTACCTTGCCTTTTACAACCGAGCAACACTCTATATGGATGTGGGTAAGTTACAAGAAGCCATTCAAGATTTTGACCATTACCTCACCATCAAGCCAGACGATGCCCAGGTTCAATTTTTGCGAACCATCGCTGTTTACAAAAGCGGCGACGAAAAACAAACGCGCAAATCGATCCAGGTCATTTTGGACGTAAACCCTAATTTTGCAGAGGCCTATTGCTTGCGAGGCATGCTTGAGTTAAAAGGCAACTCAAATCGAGCTGCCATGCACGACTTCCAACGCGCTATAAAAATCAAGAACGACTACCCAATGGCCTATTACGGGAAGGCGCGGGCATTGGAGCAGTTGGGTGACACTTACGGTGCAGCCGAATATCTTTCGTTGGCATGTGGCTTAGAGCCCACATTTTGTGACCAAGAAACATTCATGAAAACGGACGAAGCCTTACTCATCGTCAATTCGAATAGTCGCGAACCTTATCGCTATTGCGTGTGTTGTTTAATACACGATTCAGAGGGTCGCCATGTGGAGGACAAAGTACAGACATTGCTAAGCCAACGTAGTGCAAAGCAAATACAGAAACTAAAAAAATTGAATGCGAACACCGACTTTCAATTCAAAGACAACTACATTGAGAGCGGCATTGCCTTCCAACATCGCTGTACCGAAGATTCAGGACGAAGTTGGCGTCCGGTCCACTATGATCACGGTAACGGCGTAAGTGTTGCCGATGTGGACAATGATGGCATTATGGACATCCTGTTCTTGACCCAGGTCGGCAGTAACGAGCTCTGGCGTGGTTTAGGAAATGGCAAATTTGAAGATATCACTGAACGGGCTGGTATTGGCCTTGAAAAGGTTATCAGCGTCGCCAGCGCTTTTGGTGATTTCGACCGAGATGGTGATCCAGACTTAGTCATCACCACCGTTAGGTCAGGAAACGTCGTCTTTGAAAACAGCGGTCAGGGTGTCTTTAAGAATGTCACCGCGGAATCCGGTATCAATCAAGACAAGCTCCATTCTTCGGGTGTCCTTTTCCTGGATTTTGACAATGATGGTTGGCTCGATTTGTTCATTGTCAACGTCGGTTCGTACACCCTGGAAAATCAGCTGGCCAGCGGAAATTATCAGGGACGTAAGGATGCCTTTGCCGGCCACTTACACCCTGAACGCAGTGAGCAAAGTGTGCTCTACCGAAATCTAGGCAACGGAAAATTCGCCGACGCCAGTAAAGAGATGGCTCTACAGGATAATTCATGGTCAGGAGACGCAAGTTTCGTTGATCTCAATAACGATCGCTATCCCGATCTCTTTTTACTGAACATGCAAGGAGACGACCGCTATTACGAAAATCAAGCCGGCAAATCGTTCCGGGATCGCTCAGCGGAGTATTTTTCCGCCACGCCCTGGGGAACCATGGGCGCTAAATTCTTTGACTACAATAACAATGGCAATATGGATCTCTATTTAACCGACATGCATTCGGATATGAGCATAAAAGTAGGACCAGACAAAGAAACGCTTAAATCCGACATGCAGTGGACTGATGAGTTTCTGCAAGGTGGTTCCAATAACATCTTTGGTAACGCTTTCTATAAGAATCAAGGTAATACTCCTTTGCTCGAAGTATCTGATCAGATTGGCGTCGAAAATTATTGGCCGTGGGGTCTGAGCGTTGGCGACTTCAATGCCGACGGCTTCCAAGACATTCTTGTCGCAGCCAGCATGAACTACCCCTGGCGTTATGGCATCAACAGCCTATACATCAATGATGGTCAGGGCAACTACGTCGATGCCGAGTTTGCGTTGGGCATAGAGCCCCGACCCTTAACCATCAAACCTTGGTTTACCGAGAACTGCAGTTCACCAAATGCAAACCCGCAAATATGCGCGCAACGAAACGGCATGACGGTGGTTTGGGGTGCGCTAGGTAGTCGTTCATCGGCGCTTTTTGACCTTGACCAAGATGGCGATCTCGACATCGTCACCAACGAATTTAATTCGGAACCCCAAGTCCTGATCAGTAACTTGAGTCAAAAAGCAAAAATTCATTACCTGGAAATTAAACTTGTGGGTAGTAAGTCCAATACCGATGGACTTGGCACCAAGGTCACACTTCATGGAGGCAATCAAACATGGACCCAATATCACGACGGTAAATCTGGCTACTTAAGTCAGTCTTTGCTGCCGCTCTATTTCGGGCTCGGAAGCACAGAAAAAATAGACCGTATTGAGGTGCAGTGGCCTTCAGGTAGCGATCAGACAATAGATCAAGACATTAAGCTCAACTCACGACTAACCATTCGCGAGCCAAAATGATTTAGCCGTTCAGCGGGCGGAACCCTTAGTATCGGCATATCTCTATCGAATAGGTATGCCGATTCTCGTTCTAGGCCTCGAAAAGACGCTACCGCTGACCGACTCACGAAAAATTTCGGAAAATAGTCACTATTTTTAATAAACCGAAAACGTCTTTCAAGCGTCTCTCGTATATATACATTGGGGGTTCACAATGGAAGTTAAAGACTACTACGGTGGAATCGAAAAACTAAACGACGCAATTCGTGGGCTTACTTTAGGCACAGGCGAAATCATTTCGCGTCTCGTGCAAATTCGTACGCTCTACTTGGCCAAAATCTGGCCTGATAACATGCCCGGAGACATGTGGTTCGACCTTAAACACATATGTTCAAGGATCGACGACGATCAGTTGACGGACGCTGAGGCTGTCATTCTGGCAGACGATCTTCTGAAAATGAACAAACGCCTGCAAGAGGAACATGATCTAACACCACAGCACACTTGGGTCTAATCTGATCTTTGTTGACTCTCTGATCCTTGTTGACGCTTAAACAGAATCTGGGTGAATTTTTCCAAGTTGAGCTCTTGTAAGAGTTCGACACTCGAAATGGCATCACAAGCAGGTTCAATCAATCCACAACTCGCAGCCAAGTTAGCTATGATCGTTTCAGCTTTGACGCCTTGGCTGCGAAGATTCGCCAATGATTGTGATCCATCACGCTTAGACATTCGTCTTCCGTCATGATCTAACATCAAAGGTACGTGCAGATATCGTGGTGGATCAAAACCCAAAGTTTGCATAATGAGCATTTGTTTAGGCGTGGAAGAGCGCAAGTCTGATCCACGAACGACATGTGTGATATTCATTAAGCAATCGTCAACCGCGACCGCAAGTTGATACGAGTGCAGACCATCAGCACGTAGAACAACAAAATCACCCATTTCCTCAGCTGGATGACAGGTCCAATGGCCGGCTACCTCGTCGTCTACATCTATCTGACCAGATTCTTGCACGTTCAACCTGAAAGACGGGTTACGACCCAGCTGCCGTGCCATTACCTCTACATCGCCTCTAGAGCGACAGGTACCTGGATAAACTGGCGTATTTCCATGAGGCGCACTGGCCGCTTCCGCGACATCTTTTCGCGAACACATACACGCATAAACGCGGCCTGCCTGCTGTAACCGCGCCAATACGGCATGGTATATCGGAAATCGCTGGCTCTGCGTGTAGGAATTAAAGGGTCCATCCTTATCGGGCCCTTCATCCCAATCCAAGCCCATCCAACCTAAATCCCTCAGGATCGATTCGGCGCTACCCTTCTTGACCCGTGGCAAATCAAGATCTTCCATTCGCAGCACAAAAACACCGTCGAGTAAGCGCATGTGAAGCCAAGCCAATAGCGCGGTTCGTAGGTTTCCCAGGTGAAGTGGCCCAGTAGGACTGGGCGCGTAACGACCCCGTGGTTGATGATCTCGCCTGCGCATAGACTGCTCAACCAGATCCATCAATTGGACTTCTGTCATGGGTGTTTCCATGGTGAATCATGTCTACCTAGAACAGACTTTGTCAATATGGCACCAAGATTGCTCAAAACGCTGGGGTCGACGGCCTAGACGGGCGTCAAACTGTTACATCAGCTGAAACGAGGAACCGATTCAATGACATTATTTTTAATAGGTATGATGGCGATGATGCCCAGTGGACCATGGACAACGGAGAATTCCGGAATCGAGGAGCCACTCGGCCACCAACAAGTTGTTGTCACTGATGGACAGATATTCATGCTCGACATCCTTAATATGCGTGTCTTGCACTACAACATCGAGAAGGGTTTTGAAGACGCCATCATTGGCAGCAATGAAGGCAATGGCCAGTTTCCTCAAGCCTATAAAATGACTTTGAATCAAGGCAAAATTTACGTACACGAATTTAATGGTATCCATAGCTTTAAGCTCGACCGCACTTTCATTCAAACCCATAACCCTCCTTCAATGGGCGGCGACATGGAACGTCTGGCCCGAGGTTGGCTGGTGACCGACAAACTTTTCGGAGCACCTGCGCGCCGTTATACCGTGTCTTACGCGTCCGAGAGTTTATTGAACTTCACCAAGGTGGCCGAATGGCATGAATCGATCCACGTCAAGAAGGGTCCAGAGAAAGAGGAAAAGGTTGTGCTTACGCCATACAATCCTGCCCAGGAACGCGGATTTGTCGTGGTAAGTGAAGATGGAAAATGGGCCTATATACGCGAAAGCGAATCGAACAATATCCTTATCTTTGACGCGGCGAAAAAGGAAATTACCGCTACTTTTTCTTTTCCTGACAAAAAACACGCATTTGATCGTGAATGGGGACAAGAAGCATTTGATACCTATGTTTATCGACTCTCCAAGAACCCCCTCTTCGAGGGTATCAAGTTCCAGGCTGTGCTACCGGAAACATTTCCTCTGGTAAAGGATCTCTTCATAGGCCCCAATGGCAACGCCGTCGTTGCTCTTTGGAACCCAAAAGCGAATGGCAAAGCCGAGTATTTGGAGTTCGATACCCAAGGTGTACAAATCAAAAGCAACCGCGGCGCCGACTTTTTTGAACGCGTCATGAAGATCGAAAACGATCATGCATTCGTTGCTTATTGGGACAACAAGGTTGGTGAGTCTGGCGTTGCCTGGCTGCCACTTTCAGAACTTGACGGTTACTTGAAATCAAGCACCAACTCGATGAAGGCGCCATAACCCTAGTCTTGACTGACAAAACCTAAGCGATCATCATAGTGGTACAACCGCTATGAAAGTTAAGCAACCCGCTTCCCACTTTGATCACTTGTTGCGTCAAACTCGCATGCACCACATGCAGCTGAGTTCGATGGCAGACGTCAAAGCCAACATCTTGTTGACGATGGCTTCAGTCGTTATCACGCTGTCGCTGCGCTACATTTCGGATCCCCAACTGCGTTGGACATCCATCGTGCTGATGACTTTTTGCCTAGCCACCATCGTATTGGCCACCTATGCGGTGATGCCCCATTTGCCTTTTCGGGTCAAAAAAAAGGACCGCACAGACGCGCAAGAGGATCAATTCAACATACTCTTTTTTGGCGATTTTGCTGGCATGTCGTACAAAGACTACGAGGCTGAATTTGAAGCACTGCTCAATGATCCCGATGAAGCCTATCGAGCCCAGGTAAAAGAGGTCTATTTCCTAGGCGTTTTTCTAGCTCAGAAAAAATATCGATTCGTGCGCTTGGCATACCTTAGCTTCATCATCGGCTTCCTATCATCAGGCGCCGTTTTAGTGACCAGCGAAATCATGAAAAACGCTTAAGGCAAACATAATTCGCGTACCTGCCAACCGGATTCTGCTGCGACTAAGATCACCATGAAATGGGCATCCATTTCGTTTTCCGTAGCCTGATAGGAACCCACCGCAAAACCCAATTCAGAGCCCTGAGCAGTTTGGATTTGAACCGTTTCAGAGCTGGATATTTTAGGACTTTTCAAGCTCACTCGGTCTGATTCGATAACGACTGAAACACCTTCAATCCTTTGTATGTGTGAGCCGTCAGCAATCACCTGCCACTCACCGCCCGTTCGTTTCCAAACACTGAGATACTCGCCCTCAAGGCGCGTCGGCTCGCCCTCAGGCACCTTTTGCAGCATTAAATAATCACCGATGGTGTAAGCCAAATCGCCTGAAGATTCTCCGGTTTTGGGGGACCAGGTCAGCTCCGTCGCACGATCGACCGCTAGTAAGGCTGCCCAACCATTAACCACAGCCTCATGACCTTTCAACAAACTGCCACCAATAAATGTGGCATTTTCGTGGATTAACGAGGCGAATAGTTCATGTTGACGAGTAGAGACAGATTCTGAGAACAGGCGGTCACGATCCATCACTTCTTGCAAAGAGTCGTTGCTCAACAGACAAAAAGCTAAAACCCACATAAATAACCTCCATTGCATATCAACAAGATGTACGAGCGGAAAGAAAAAGCGTTCAAAGCGAACGGTAGTGACCCGAATGCGAGACCATCTCAATGGTCACCATAAACGCACTAAAACTAGGCAATGTCTTGAACTTGGCATAGGCCGCTTGAGAGCTCTCTTCGTCGCACCAAGTCACTTCGTCGATTCGCTGTAAGGGATCCTGACACGAAACAAGCGTCCTAAAACCCACAAACCCGGCCCACGAAGCGAAGGTCGTCTTTAGTTCGTCATGCAGTTGGTCAAATGTAGACTCTAAACCCGGTGTCACCCGGTAGACGACGATCTCGGTGATCATGGTTTAACTAATCGATCCACAGCGG
Organism: Holophagae bacterium; assembly: GCA_029263455.1. Taxonomy (GTDB): domain Bacteria; phylum Acidobacteriota; class Holophagae; order Acanthopleuribacterales; family Acanthopleuribacteraceae; genus JAGQSC01. The sequence goes on along the minus strand of JAJCXM010000038.1, from coordinate 26,888 downwards.
CCTTTTTTGCCACCAAAAAATAAACTTGGCCATTGTCATCCATCAATAAGCCTGCGTCGCGCTCCGCTTCAACGCCTGCCCCTAGAAAGAAGTCGACATGGGCATCTTCTATAGCGCCACCCGTATCTTGATCAATCACGAATCCAGAAAATGGTGTGGCTGACCCATCCAGATGCCTTTGTTTTGAGCTAATCCAAGCAAGCGCACCACCCGGAAACAAGCGCTTGTCGGTCGCAATAGAACGCTTAGGCGTCACCGGGAATCCTAATACACCATGGGGATAATGACTTAAATCAACCGTCTCATGTATCGTTCCGTCCCATTCATAAAACACATAACTTTGATTGATCAGGCACACCCTCATCTCGTCGTCCGGGACACGTGCAAAATGAGCTTTGATGGCAGGAATCGAAATGTCCTTTTCTGGAACTAAGCCTTCGTCAACCAATACCCGTCCAATCGAACGATAAGGCCATCCATTTTTGCCCGCATAGTTCACTTTTAGATAGCCACCCTCGGCCAACTTAACGAATCCGCCGCCTTGCACGTGAAATAGAAAAACGTCTATGTAAGAGCTCAGATACACGATCTCAAGCTCGCGCCCCGCCAGCGCATGTTCAAGGTCTATTTGACGGCGCGTGTAATACGGCAAAACTGACTTGTGCTCGGCATCATATCGACCATAAACAATACCTCGTACAAGCCGATCACCCTTCTTCAGTATTTCGGGTGCGAACGCGTCCGCATCGATGCGAATCAGATCATTTGGCAATCGATATAGAGGAAACCGGTATTCACCGGAAGGCTTGAGACTGCCTTCATAGACCGGCGAATGGTATCCAGTCACCAATACCTTTGAAGTGGGATCAACCGTCATTTTGAAGAGACGGAAATCTCGCTGAATTTCTTCCACCAGCTGCTCAGACAGACCATGTTTGTTCAACGCTTGCTGAAACAAACGCAAGGAGCCACGCATGTCCTCCCTGGAATAGGCTTCTTGACCGAAGCGCCAAACGAGGTCCTTGTTCTGTGAGTCGAACCAGGCAAGTTGCCGTTCAATAGCCAACTGAAGATGGACCAGCTGGCCGTGATCATCAAGCTCAGGCCAATGCTGCAAGGCCACCTCTGTCGTTCCAAAAGGGCCCACTTGCGGATCGACCGTAGCATGTTTAACGGCACACGAAAAATTGAGTCCTACGACCAGGACAGCGACCCAAAAGTTGGAGGCCGTCAAGCGGCCTCCTCGTATCATCAATAACTTAGTTGACTTAACTTCCTGGTTTGGAATCGGCATCGTCCTCGGTCACCTTAGCTTCGGCCGTAACCGTCATGCAACAGGACATGGTTTTCGCGGCCGCTTTTGTATCAGCGGACGCAACTGTCTTTTCTGCACACTCAGAAGTCGCAACCGTGGCGCTAACAGACTCGCTCTTGGCTAAAACAGCTTCAGTCGTAACAGTCTCACCGGTGACAGCCGCCGCTTCTGTATTTGCTTTTATGGCTTTCGCACAACAGCTTGAGGCTGCGACTTTGACCATTTCACATTTGGCCTTGTCTGCCTTGCTACACTTACCGGTCTCGTCACAGGCCATCGAAAGTTGGAACATACATAGGCACAAAACGCCTAATGACAATAACTTATGCATAATTGGTCTCCTATAAATTCACGCTCATATGGTGCATATTAACATGTCTTGCTCTATTGGTGATGTGCAATTTGTCTTGCAATCGTAGCCCACAGCGAGTAGATTGAGCGGTCGTCTTTGGTGCCGAATCGGACATCAGTCTTTCCTTTTTTTGATGAACATCTGACCCCCGTGGTGTATCCAAATCGTATTTTTATTGAATTTGTTGGCCTGCTTTTGTCTGGCTGACCACAAGGATCATCATGAACGAATCGTCTGAACCAAGCCTATTTTCTGATTTAGGCCTCCCTGCTTCTCTACTTAAAGCCCTCAACGATGTGGGTTATGAATCAGCAACGCCCATCCAGGCGGCTGCTATTCCGCCCATGCTAGAAGGCAAGGACGTGTTGGGACAAGCCCAGACAGGTACCGGCAAAACAGCGGCATTTGCTTTACCAATCTTGACCCATGTTGATGTCAAGATTCGGCACCCACAAGCGCTAGTTTTGACACCAACTAGAGAGTTGGCCATCCAGGTTGCCGAAGCGTTTCAGAAATACGCCGCTCACATTAAAGACTTCCATGTCTCACCTATTTATGGCGGACAGAATTACGATGGCCAATTACGGCTGCTCAAACGCGGAATACACGTAGTGGTGGGTACGCCAGGACGCGTCATGGACCATCTACGACGTGGCACACTAAACCTGGATGCATTGAAAACATTGGTGCTTGATGAAGCCGACGAGATGTTACGCATGGGTTTCATTGATGACGTCAAGTGGATCCTTGAACAAACGCCACCAACACGTCAAATGGCGTTGTTCTCGGCCACCATGCCCAAGCCTATTCGGCGCATCGCGGATCGTTACCTAAAAGATCCGATCACCATCATGATGAAGAGTCAAACCGCGACCGCCGAAAGAATCCGACAGCGCTATTGGATGATCGCAGGCACCCATAAGATGGACGCGCTCACCCGAATTCTAGAAGTTGAAGATTTCGACGGCATGTTGGTTTTTGTACGCACCAAAACAGCCACCATCGAAATTGCCGAACGATTGGAAGCACGTGGGTTTTCTTGTGCACCGCTTAACGGTGACATCCCTCAAAACCAGCGAGAACGAACCGTTGAACGTCTCAAGAAAGGCGCCGTCGATGTCATCGTCGCCACCGATGTAGCCGCTCGAGGTCTTGACGTAGACCGGCTTAGCCATGTCATTAACTACGATGTCCCTTATGACACCGAGTCTTATATCCATCGCATCGGACGCACAGGACGCGCTGGCCGCGTAGGCGACGCCATCATATTCGTAGCCCCAAGAGAACGCCGCATGTTACGTGATATTGAGGCGGCCACACGTCAGACCATTGAACGCATGGAGCTGCCTACGTCAGATGACGTTAACAATCAACGAATTGAACGCTTCAAACAACGCATCACAGACACCATCGCCAGTGACCAATTGGATATTTTTCGTAATATGGTGCTTCAATACCAGGTTGAAACTGAAGTCGAAGCCATCGACGTTGCTGCCGCACTCGCGCAGTTGGCGCATGGCGATGCCCCATTCTTATTGCCTAAAGATGCCCCGTACCGCGAGCCTGATTTCAAAAGGTCGCGCGAAAAAGGTCGCTCCAATGCGGTCGCCAGAGACTTCAACAGCAATCTTTCGCGTTACCGCATTGAAGTTGGTCGAGCAGACGGCCTATCGCCCAAAAATATTGTTGGCGCCATCGCCAACGAAGCAGGCATATCCAGTCGCTACATCGGCCATATCCAAATTGAACGAGAGTACAGCACCGTAGACTTACCTGCTGATCTGCCAGATGACGTCATGGCCATCTTAACGAAACTACGTGTTGCCGGAAAACCGATGAGGATAAGTGCTGACAAAGGTAGCGGACCCGATCGGGGTTCAAAAACCAATCGTCCAAACAAACCTCATCGCGAAGCCCGTAAACAGTCTTTTTCTGTCAAAGAGTTTGGTACTAAAAAAGCCAAGAAGGCTAAGAAAGTTAAGAAAGATAAGAAGGGAAAAGTAAAAGGCTAATTTAGCCTTTCGATAGTTCCTTAGACTTTGCGGTAGCCGCGTCAACGGCCTTGATGAGCGCGACTCTCAAACTCCCTTCTTCGAGCGCCATAATACCGTCTACCGTTGTTCCCGCAGGTGTCGTCACCATGTCTTTCAGCTTTGCAGGGTGTTCGCCCGTTTCAAGCACCATCGCCGCAGCGCCGCGCATGGCCTGTGCAGCCAAAGTCGTGGCCAATGACCTAGGTAATCCTGCTTTGACACCACCCTCTGCAAGCGACTCGATGATGATATAGCCGTAGGCCGGTCCACTGCCGGCCAAAGCTGTCACAGCATCCATCAAGTCCTCATTATCAATCACCCTCACCAATCCAAAAGATCCAAAAATCGCCGTAGCCATTTCAATATGTGATTTCATTGCATATTGACCCGTGCACATCACCGTCATGCCCTCCTTTACCAAGGCGGGCAAGTTGGGCATGGCCCGAATGGTTGGCGACCCGGCAGGCAATTTCGCTTCGATTTTTGCCAGCGACATCGCTGCAGCCAAACTAATAAATAGCTGTTCAGAATTGAGATATGGACCAATGGTGTCAAGAACCGACATCATCGTTTGCGGTTTCACCGCCAGAATGACGATATTTGCATCGCGAACCGCAGACTGGCTGTCAGTAACGACACGGATGCCGGCCTCTTTTGCAGCGCGCTCAGCTGTTTGCTCATGACCGGTGGAGCCCACGATTTGGCTCGGCGCAACGAGACCGTTTTGGATCATGGCTTTAACAATGGTGGTTCCCATCTTGCCCATACCAATAACTGCCACTTTTTGATTCGCCAACATAATGACTCCTAATTCAAATAATTAGTCGCCCATTATGCCGTAGTCGAGCCGACAGAACCAGTGCGGTCAACAAATCATGGACTCAAAAAATCGCTGCATGGGATTAGTCAGCAACGCTTATTTCGGAAAGAGAAAGACGGATGCGATTAGCAACAGTCAATAACGCTAAGCCCGCAAGGGAACCGATCACCCAATTAAGCCAATCCACCGCGATCCAATCCATCGACCACAGCAAAGACAGCAAACCAAAACAAAAGGCCCGATCGCTCTTACCCATCGGACCCGCATAGTTTCGCTTAGCCCCTACTTGAACAGCCACGACGCCTGCAAACTCGGTCAGCACCGAAAAGAAGAGAAAAAGCCCAATCAACCACGGTTTGACGCTCACAATCCAGGCAAAAGGCGCGTATAAGGCGACATCTGAGATCACATCACCTAACTCATTCAAGAACGCACCCAACGGCGTTTGCATTTGGTGTTCCCGCGCCAACATCCCGTCCACAGCATTCAACGCCATGCGCACAAAAAGGAAGGCGGGAATAACCAGATAAACCATGCGATCATTCACGTGTCGTATGGTCACCACACCAACCGCAATCGAAGCAATCGTTGCAAAAAACGTCACCTGATTAGGCGTGACACCCATCCTAAACAGAAAAACAACCAGCGGACGTAAGAGCTTCTGAAAGGCGGGTTTAAGCTGATAGACACTAACCATTATCTGCCACTTAGGTACGCTTTTCTGGCATTAGATAGTAGTCTTGTGCGGGTGACAGCGGTCTTTTCAGCCATCGAGCTCTGCGCAGTCCGTCTGGATGTGTTTCACGATCCAATGCCATTTGGTTCCAACGCTTGAAACAGGCAAACGATTTGTCGGTATCGACAAATACGTCTCCGTACCGTTCATTTTCCAGCGGTAGAAGAACCTTTACTTTCTGTAGCCAGCAGTGGGCGCCCGAAATCGGATCTGGTTGCACAGCATGGATCAAATTCTGATGGACGCCTGCGTCTCGCCACCAAATACGACGACTATCGGCATCGTTGGACAACCAGGGCTGAACCCCTGACTTGGTGCGCATGAACCAACCCTGTTCTTTGCGTTCAATGGAGACCGTATTTGTCATCCACTGATTTCCTTGATCACCCTCACGGCGCCAGCGTCCCAAATGGTGCGAGCAGGCAACGATTCCTGGCTTGATGGCTTCACACGACCAAACCTTATCCACGAACCAACCAATTTCACTTTGGACCTTCACCAAATCACCTGTTTCCACACCCAACCTCTCGGCATCACTGCTGTGTATCCAAATCGGATTTCGGTGCGCAATTTCCACCAACCACTTCGCATTAGCTGAACGTGAATGGATATGAACGGGCAACCTGAAGTTCGGCAGCAGGATCATCTCGCCCGCAGCCGTATCTATCTCGTCTGGATGGACATGTGAGCGGATGTGGTCGTGGGGCAATACATGTTCTGGATACCCAAAATCAGCCATCGTTTGCGAAAACAGCTCTTGGCGCCGTGAAGGCGTCTCAAATCCCGAGTAAGAAGTGTCCTCGGCGACCACGCCAACAATCACGTTGTCGCGCATCACAGAACCGTCTTCAACCTTCGAATCCGCCAGTTGCTCAGAACTCATCTCCTTTTGGTGACATTGATAGATGTTGTCCTCAACCAAAAAGGCGCCAAAGCGGCGCATGTATTCCAGCGCGTCCATGCCCAATTTTTCTGCGGCGGCCGGCAACCCTTTTGTATGTTCAAACAGGTATCGATAATACTCATCGACTCTGATCTTTTGGCCAGGACGATACGGGCTCTCAAAATGTTTGCGGATTCCTAGACTTCCATCAGTGTCTATGCGCCAAGATAACTCCGTCCAGAACTCGTCTTCTTCCCACACCTGACCTGGATTAATTTCATGGGTGAATTCCACTTCACGACCTTCGCGACGTGCTGATTCTCTGAGGACCGGCTGCCTGAAGGCGATCCACACACCGGCTTGGGTTTCGTACGAATTCAAATCATGTCTTTCGGACGAATGACCCATCGGCAACACGTAATCGGCAAAAAATGCCGTTTCGTTCCAGGTGGGCGTTAGAGCGATATGACAACCCACCGCATCCTTGTTACTCAGCATCTCAATCCACGAGAAACCGTCTGGATACGTCCAAACTGGATTGAACACGCGCGTGAAGTAGACGTCCATGCTGCCACGCCCATCCTTGATCAGGTGCGGCAGTATCTGACTCATTTCGTAATGACAAAGCGTGTATTCGGGCGGGAAATGTAACTCGTTCCATGCCTCTACCGCAGGCGGCTCGTTGAATAGGTGTGGATGGAATTTGTTCCAACCATTTGGCGACGTGCCGCCTTCCGTGCCCACAGAGCCCGTCAGCACATTGATGAAATGTAAAGCGCGTGAAACTTGCCAACCGCCCAAGTTACCGATCGAAGGTCCACGCCAAACATGGGTCGCCAAACGTGTGCCGGCTTCCGCAATCACCTGCGCCACGCGCTCAAGCTCAGCGGCAGGAACGCCCGACTCCGATGCCGCATAGGCAAACGTGTAGCGACTGTATTCATCGATCAATGCCGGTAACACATCTTCAAAAACTGGATTCTTTTCTGGGGAAACATGTTTCAGAAAGTCGCGCCAATTGACCCAATCTCGAAGAAACGCCTCATTGACGTGACCTTCAGCCATCAAGTAACGAGCGATGGCTAATAGCACGGCCGTTTCGGAGCCCGGCTGGGTAGGCAGCCAGTGGTCGGCCATCGACGCGGTGTTAGACAGACGCGGGTCCATCACGATCAACTTGGCGCCACTCATTTTGCCTTCCATGATCCGTTGCGCATGGGGATTGAAATAGTGGCCCGTTTCCAAATGAGAACTTAATAGCAAGATGACACGCGCATTGGCGTGGTCTGGAGAGGGCCTGTCTTGTTTGTGCCACAAGGCATAACCAGTTCGCGCCCCTGCCGAACAGATATTGGTATGCGAATTATGGCCATCAACGCCCCAAGCTTTTAGGACGCGTTCTACTGAACCCTCATAACCGGGCCTGCCTACGTGATAAACAACGCGGTCACGATGACCTGCCACCAAAGACGCCCTTATCTTGGCCGAAATCTCGTCTAACGCTTGTTCCCAAGTGATGGTTTCCCATTTACCTCCGCCTCGTTCACCTACCCGCTTTTGAGGGAATAGGATGCGATCAGGATCGTTGATTTGATTAATGGTGGCGGGCCCTTTGGCGCAAGTTCGTCCTCTGGAGCCAGGATGTTCCGGGTTCCCTTCAAACTTAACCACCTTATTCGTGTCCTTATCGATAAAGGCCAACAGACCGCAGGCCGATTCGCAGTTGAAACAGGTAGTTGGAACCAGTCGCATGTGTTTCTCTTTGGCTTCGGGATACGCGCCAGCATCAAACACAGTCACATCGTCCCATTGATCAGATGGCGGATAGGCCACTAATGCCGAATGAGCTTCGTCCATTCTCATCTCATTAGAAATCTGAAGTTTCGGGATGACCTTCAGTCTTTCAGCCATTTTTTCGATCCAGGAAGTACTCATGCTTGCCTCAACTCAGCTCGACCAATTGAGGCGCTTTAATGCGCGCCGATTCGTAAAAATAGATACCCAAAACCGCCATCACGGCTGCCAACCTCAGCAGCGCTGTATTTGGATTGCTGGCTGCAATGATCAACGGCACCATGTGACCTAAAAGCACACTCGTATAGAAAGACGGCGCCAGCTCTCCTCGCAACATATGCTGCATAGCTAAGCGCGAGTCACGTGAACCATGTGGGGTGGCGGCTTCTACAATGACGATAACCAAGCTAACTAGAAGCGACAAAAACAAGAAAAAGACACCCGCATACACATCGATGCCAAGGAAAATCCAAGCGGCACTGCCGGCCACGATTGCTTGAATCAGCATATGGATAGCAATTACCGGGGATTGCCATAAGTCTCGACCGCGCGCTTGCCCCAACAAGAACGCCGTATAACTGGCAACAGTGACCGCCGAAAATCCGGCAATCTGCCACAACCAACGTAAATTCTGACCAATCACAATAATAACAACCAATATCAAACTAAAAACAAAAATCAAATAACCGCCTCGCACCAACCATGATGACCAATTGGGCCGCAGTAGCACATAGATAAAACGGTCGGGTCGCGCCAAATCAGCAACTAACAAAACGCCCGTCAGACAAATAAACAGCAAAGACAACATCGCGACACGCTGTAACGGCAGTGCCTGCTGAGACGATTCGGCCAACGGTAGCGATAATACGCCCAACAGAACTAATCCCGTGGCGATGGCTTTAGTCGTGATGTACGCCGGAACGTGCCATCCCCAAAGTACGCCCTTGCTTGGCACGTCGTAAACTCTTCGACCCGCTTGATCCTCTACGCTTTGATCATCAGCTTCATGGTCTTGACGAGCGAAATAACCTACGCCGCCCGTTTGCGCACCCCAAATATTCTCATTGGTTCGATTGATTTCCGGAGCAAACGAGCTGGCATCGCCCTCCACGTAAAACACATTGGGATGCGTATCTTTTTCAGGTTTACGCACGCTTACCGGTTCCGTCGCCACCAACTTGGCGATCGCTGAATGAGGGTCATGTAAATCACCCGAAACAATGGCTTCGACCGGACAAACGACCACACAAGCCGGCTCATAGCCACGATCTATGCGATGGGTGCAGTAGTTGCACTTTGCCGCCGTCTTAGTGTTCGGGTCGATATACAGAGCGTCGTAAGGACACGCCTGCATGCACGACTTACAGCCAATGCAGCGCCGGCTGTCAAAATCAACAATGCCGTCCTTGCGCGTAAACAACGCCTGCGTTGGGCAAATCTCCACGCATGGCGCATCTTCACAATGATTACAGCGATGAACGGTAAAGGTTCTTTTAGAATCCGGGAACTTGCCTTTTTCTACGTACTTCACATGGGTGCGAAAAACGCCAATCGGTACATCGTGCTCTGATTTACAAGCGACTGTACAGGCATGACAGCCGATGCATTTGCGGTTGTCGATCACGAAACCGTAGTTCATGCGTCACCGATCTTTTTAATGGATGAATGATTCACCTCATCCTAAAGCGTATCGTCCTCCAGGAGCAAGGTCCAATACCGAATAACGCACAAGTCCCTGACCGACCATGGCTTACCTGCGATTGGGTTCTGCTCACGCTTCAGAAACGGATGTCTGCTTCCGCTGCCAAATAAGTGAACACGACGTAAGCAGCCACATTCTGATTGAGCGTTGCAGGATCAATTTTGTCCAAAGTATCGTCCGCCGTATGGTGGATATCGAAGTAATGGGTGCCATCCTGCATCAAAGACACGACTGGCACGCCCAGCTTCATCAGTGGACCTATATCTGCACCGCCGTAGGCATCTTCAACAACCGCCTGAATCTGCAACGGTTCAAGCACAGCAGCGATCTGAGCCATCGTTTCATCAGCTGCTGGATCTACCTTCGTTGCGAATGCCCATATGGCGCCGGCACCAAAGTCTGATTCGGCAGCTATCAGATGATTTTTAACGTCGTCTTGATGTTGGGAGGCATAAGCGCGTCCACCCCAAATACCTTGTTCTTCATTGGCATATAAAACCACTCTGATAGTTCGTCGTGGTCTCTGTTTCAGTTGACCAATTAAGCGTGCCGTTTCCGTAACAACCGCCACACCAACCCCATCGTCCACAGCGCCAGTTCCTAAGTCCCAAGAATCCAGGTGAGCAGCTAACAAGATCAGCTCTTCTGGTTTTTCTCGCCCAGTCATTTCGCCTATCACGTTATGGGAGACCGCTTCACCCGATTCTGAACAGCCTAGCGTCAGTTTTATGGTTACGGGCGCGCGTTTCAGGGCCAATTGCAATAGATCAGCATCCGGATTGGAAAGAGCAGCTGCCGGAATTTTGCGCACGCCATCGGCATAGCGTTGCAGTCCTGTGTGCGGCAAGCGGTGATCATCGGTTCCAATAGAACGAATCACCACGGCCAAGGCACCTTTTTCCGCCGCCACTGAAGCGCCATGCACGCGCGCGCCAACCGCTGAGCCATATCCCGTACCTATTCTTGTGCGTTCCATGCGATTTGAAATGAAGACAACCTTGTCCTTGACCTTTGAGGGATCGATCTCCTTTAAAGCTTCCAAACTAGCCACTTCGACCACTGCAGCCGTCAAACCCTCTTCTGACGTTCCAATGGAACCGCCCAATGCCGTCACCATTAAGGGCTGAGGATAGGGTTGCACGATTTCGCAAACCTCTTGTCCCCTCTTCCAGGACGGGAAACGCACTTCCTCTTTCCAGACCTTGTCAAAACCAAGCTCATTCAATTTGTTCTCTGCCCAAATAACCGCACGCGCATCGGCTTCAGTGCCCGCCATACGTGGACCTACTTCCACCACCAACGATTCCACGATGTCATAGGCTTGACTCTCTTTGATCGCGGTATCGCGCAAGGCAGCGGCCTGCTGAATCTGCTTCTCACTCAGATGACCTTGACTGAAGCTAATACTTGCCGATAAAAGAGTTGTCCAAAGTAGGCAGCGCATGAATCCTCCAAAATGAAAAATCATACCATTGCAAAGTAAGAAACACTTCCAGCTTGCTATCCACTTGGTTTATGTTGAGCCTTCATGAGTCGCTTTTTCAAACAGCTCCGTTTCTGGTTGATGGTGTCGAGGCCAGGATTGTGGTTTCAAACCGTCTGGCTTTACCTGTTGCCCACCTCACCCCACGAACAAACGGGTAATGCACTATTCTGGGTCGGCTTCGTGTTTGTCACTTTCCCCCTCAACTTCTTGGTCTACGGTTGGAACGATCGCGTAGATGTCGATTTGGACGCCATAAACCCAAGAAAGGGTAACTTTTGGTTTGGCGCTCAAGCGACCGAGAACGAACTGAAAAACTGGCCCATCCTGTGCGCCTCTGTCTTGGCTCCTTTTGTCCTTTTTTGGTTATGGCTTGACCGACTTCTGCTGGTCTATTTCACCCTGATCGTGCTCGTCAATGCCCTTTACAACGGCAGATCCTGGGGTTGGCGCTCGAAACCACCCCTGGAATTGATCAATGTTTTAGGTTACCTGGTGCTTATCCCGTTTTCTGCGTTATTAAACCAAAGCCAGAACCCCGCCTTTGCGACCTATCTCTACTTAGGCCTTTTCTGCTTACAAGCCCATCTCATGGGTGAAATTATGGATATGGAGCCAGACAAACAGGCGAATAGACACACGACCGCCCTGCTCTTGGGTCAACGAGCGACCAAAATCCTGATCATGATCCTTATCGCCAGCGAATCCTGGCTGCTGTTCCATCACTTTCAAGAATGGCTATTAGGTTGGTTCCTGGCGGCAGGGCTGGTGTGGCTAGTTTTTGATTTCTTCTATTTCCAACGGTATGGAGCTAGGGAGCACAAGCTCTTTGCTTACGCCATGAATCTATTTGGCTACGCGAGTATCGCCTGGGTTTGGTGGCAACAGTCGCTGACGTGAACGACGTCCTTGTCGCTTCACTCGATGGGTTTTGTTAGTCGTTTCAATAGGTCTTTTTCATGGCCAATAAACAGCGTTTGGTCAATCACCATCCACGTGCTGTCATTGTCTGACGTGACGATGTTCATCAGGCTGGCGAAGGGAATATTGGTAAACGTATAGGTTCGCTCCACGTCGCCCAGTTCCTCTTCTATTTCAATTCGTAAGCCTAACGGCTTTGTCACTTCTTTAACCAATTGAGCCAAAGGCATGCGCTCGATTTCGACGCGCGGAACGACCCAACTTTCAGGCACGTTCTGGCGCGCCAGCACACTTTCAGCAACCGATACGTCAACCGGCAGTGGCACCCACATCTGGACCTTAACTTTAACGTTCTTCCCTTCAACCGTAGCAGGCCGATACTTAGCAAGTTGAATCGCCTCGCGAATGGCGGGAAGTTCGCTTGTGACAACACGGTCGACGAGCATGTCAAAGCTTACATCTTCAACTTCGCCCCACTGATTAACCCAAAAACTGACGGGCAGTTTCTCCGTTTGCAAGCCTTTCAGACGACTCGGTTTTGTCACTTCAATGAGCTTTGGCGCGACCGTGTCAGATACGCTGTCTTGACCTTCCACCTCGACGATTTGCAAACTCTTGGCCCCACCGTCCAAAGTAAAATCAATTTTGATCGTCATGCGCACATCCGCAGGCTTGCCATCCACTTGACCTGGTTCAAACTTCCACTGTTCCAACGCGGCAAGACTCGCCTCTTCGAAGCCAAGTTCTCCACCGCCTAATTCACGCAGAACGACCATGTCGGACATGGTTCCATCCTTACGCAAAACCGCCTCCACGATGACATATCCTTGCAATCGTTCGGCGAGCCCCTTGCTTGGATAGTCAGGCTTCACCTTGTGCGTAAATTTCGGCGGCACGGTACCAGCCGTACCAACCCGTGCAACCTCTTCCTTGCTATCTTTCGCGGACTGCTGGGCACCGCTGTCACTGATGGCACTTGGACGAGCCACTAGAGCAACACAGCCTAGAGCCGCAAGACAAAGAATAAGTATATGACGCTTTTTCATATGAGATTTCCTTTCTAAATATCTTAGTCTGGAGACGTTAAGGTTCTCGTGGTTGGCAACCATGCCCGTGAACCCAACGCCAGGACCAAGGGATGAATGCATGATGAGTTGGGCAAGGTGCGACTGGTAACGCTGTCTTCCGATCGTTTCTGCACAGCGCAAATCGCAACTTCGTTCCATAAACTGGTCCGCATAGCGCGCAAAGAACCAACTGAAGGGCGACCACCAAATCAGTCGCCGCAAAAAGGCAATCACCCAAGTCCACATATGATCCCATTGCTGGATGTGAGTCACTTCATGTTGGATGAGTGATTCAAAAGCAGGATGATCTCGATATTGGGTTCCCACCCAAATGGTAGGCCTGATCACACCTGAAACCATGGCCCCGGAGAGCCCCGATACCCAATTGATACGAACGGGTTTACCCGAATCCCTCTCACTTTCCGAATACCCCGAAAGCGCGCGTTTCAAGCGCCTTGTGATTCGCCAGTGGCGCACGATGTCCCAAATAAACCAACAGGCCCCAAACATCAACACAACCCAGATCCAGGACAGCGACCATTTGGCTGATTCTTGGGTTGCTTCGCTTGTCACGACTGAATTTAACCAGACCGTTTCAACCTTTTCACTAATAGATAGAACCAAGTCATAAGGTAAGGGCGCCATGGCTGGAAGCGATACCTCAACTAAATGAACGGGTATCAGCCACGCGATCAGGGCGAGGATCGCGAGATAGAATTGCAGGCGTGGGGGCGTATCTTTAAGGCTGAACATCACAGCGACAAAAACTAAACTGATCAAACATTGGGTCACCAAATAGTTGCTCATCGCTCTTTTTCATCCTTGTCATGACGTTTCTGCACAAGCAGCGATTCCAAATAGCCCAAATCATCGAGCGAAAGCTGATCGTCGTGTAACAGAGTCGTGAATAACTCGCGGGAATCGCCGCGAAACACCGAATCGATGAACCGGCGCAGGTGCCGCATTTTGGTAGATCCGCGTTGAATGGCGGCGCGATACACAATGGTTCGCCCATAACTTCGATGCCGTTTCAACGCCCCTTTACCTTCCAAGCGATCAATGATCGTCTTAACGGTGGTGTAGGCGACATCGCGCTGATCAGCGATCCGTTGGTAAACATCGGGACCTGTAAGATCGCCTTCTTCCCAAAAAAAATGCATCACTTCAAGCTCAAAAGTCGATAGCTCTTGCATCGCTGCTCCCTTATCTACACGCGTCAGCTTATAACTACATGTGTAGAACATAAAACCCAGTGTATGAAGTTGTCAACAGCATTTACGTCAGTTTTTCTTTGTAAAACTTTATCGCTTCTGAACCCGCACAGGTGAACATCAACCGACACACTGTATAACTACGACCAACCATGTAGATTGCGCTGGCCCTTGACGTTTTTGGTTTTTGTACGTAAGAGTGTACAGAGGGATTGTGTATGCGAAAGCTCAACTACATCACAAGCACACTGTTATTAGCCTTCGGGTTTTGGGCCCAAGGTGCGCTTTGTGGTTGCGAGCATGGATCGCCCGCCGCGGAAGTCGATCAACCAAGCTGTCATCAACACGTTGAAGCGCAAACCGCTTCTCCGATCGATGCTGATTATGTCGTTACCCATGACTGCGGTTGTCGTCATCTGTCTGAAGATGTGCAAGCCGTTCCTAGCGATCAAGGTAATCTTCGCATTGAAGTCCAATCTTGGACATCTGCCAGCACCTTCTTGCCAGCATTGGATCTCAAACCCAATCAACCCTCTTACCTCAAAATCGAGACTCTAGGCAAAGCGCCGCCCTACTGGCTAACGCCTGCCCTTTCAAAGATCTCCATTTTCCGTATTTAGGCCAAGACAGGTTTCGCGCGAGTTAATCGCGCTCCATTTAATAAACCTGCCAAGGTAGTTCGCCTACCACTGCCGTTATATGGAGAATTCATATGTTGCGCATTGCAATGATGTTCGTTTCAAGAACATCGAGACCCTGTCTCATCCTTTATTTTTTGGCCACGCCTATTTTTGGCCAGCGACCGATACTAAAAGAATACCTGGAACGCATCGACAGACATCATCCGGGACTAGCGTCCATGCAACTTGAACTGGAAGCAGCACAAACTCGCGCTGACGTGGCTGACACGCTACCCGACCCTGAACTATCTGTCGGTTTGTTCTTGGAACCCATCGAAACTCGGGTTGGCCCACAGGAACAGAGACTGTCACTCTCTCAATCACTACCCTGGAAAGGCAAGAGACATTTACTCAGGGTTCGCGATCAAGCCATGGTGGAACGGTCCAGAGCGGCGCTGAACCAAACCCGACGTGAACTGCATCGATCGTTCATCAAGCTCTACGCGGATTATTACGTCATCGGTAAGTCCATCGCGAGTTCAGAGTCTCATTTGCAGCTACTTAACGATCTTCAGGAAGTGGTACGCGTCAACTATCAGTCTGGCTCAACGCCTTATGCATCACTCATTCGAATCGAAGTTGAGAGCGACCGTCTGCAGGACAGACTCATCACCCTCCATCAAATGGCTGAACCACTCCTAACACGCATGAATCTACTCATGGATCAGACCGCCGATGATGCCATCCCCTTTCCGGCCTCCATTCCCGCGCTGAGTTACGGCTCCACGCCAAATTTCAGTCGTAATCCAGAATTGGACCAATTGGATCACCTTTACGAAAGCAAAGTAGCCGCAACCGAATTGGCTCGACTCAACGGAAAACCTAATTTCAATGTAGGCATTGATTGGATAAGAACAGGCGGAGCTGTTAATCCAAACATGCCAGGCAGCGGAGACGACGCGCTGATGGTGAGAGCAGGCATCAACCTACCTATTTGGCGAAAGACGATTCGAGCACGTCAGCAAGCGGCCCAACTGGAAGCCGAAGCCGTGCAATATCAGATGGCGGCCGTTACCAACAACCTAACCTCTCAATGGGTTCGTGCCATTTTTGACCGCGACGACGCCAAACGCAAGATCGTCTTATACCGCGATACGATTATCCCTAAAGCGACCGAGTCGCTTTCCGTCCTGCAAGCCGCATTTCAATCCAATCGCGCCAATTACTTAGACGTCATCGATGCGGAACGCATGCTTTTGGAATTTAACTTGACCCTACACCAGTCCGAGGCGGACCAATTACGCGCCGAATCCGAATTACGCTATCTTGCAGGCGCGACCGGCCATACGGCGGAGGTTATTCATGAATAAGACACAACAAATCCTAATCGTTCTGGCCGCATTAATCACCACCTTCATTATTGGTGTAGCTGTAGGTCGGCCAAATGACAACATCACTGACAATGCCGAGCATGCAGATCACGCCAGCGAGACCTTATGGACCTGCTCCATGCACCCGCAGATTCAGCTTCCCGAGCCAGGCCAATGCCCCATCTGCGGCATGGATCTCATTCCACTAGAAACGGAATCGGAAAACCTTGGTCACTGGGACGTTCGTCTTTCCGACTACGCGCAAAAATTGGCATCTGTCCAAGTATCGCAAGTCGAACGTCGTTATGTGGCTCGCGAGATTCCCATGGTCGGCAAGATCGAGTTTGACGAAAAGCGCATGGGCGTTATTTCCGCTTGGGTATCTGGCCGAATCGACCGCCTATTTGTCGACTTTACGGGCGTCAGTGTCAGCCAGGGCGACCACATGGTCTCACTCTACAGCCCCGAACTAGTCACCACGCAACAGGAGTTGCTGGAAGCCTCAAAATCGGCGCAACACGGCAGTGAAAGCTTAAGATTGTCGGCCACAAAACGGCTTGCTGCAGTTCGCGAGAAGCTGCGTTTATTGGGCTTAAGTCCGACTCAAATTAAAGAAATCGAAGCCAGCGGCGCGGCTAGCGACCAACTAACCGTCTATGCACCCATGTCTGGTATTGTCATCAAAAAGCACGCGCTAGAAGGCGATTACGTCAAAACGGGTGCCCCTATCTATACCATCGCAGATCTATCCAAAGTCTGGGTGAAACTAGATGCCTACGAATCCGACCTGGCCTGGCTACGTTACGGCCAAGAGGTTTCCTTCGAGGTTGAAGCCTACCCTGGCGAGCTATTCTCCGGTCGTATCGTGTTCATCGACCCTGTGCTCAATGTACAGACTCGAACGGTTAAATTGAGGCTCAATGTCGACAATGCGGACGGTCGTCTGAAACCTGACATGTTTGTTCGCGCCAAGGTCTACTCAAAACTAGCCACCACCAGCAAAGTCATGGACCCCGACTTAGTCGGTAAATGGATTAGTCCCATGCACCCCGAAATCATTAAGAACAAGCCTGGGAATTGTGACATCTGCGGTATGGCCTTAGTACCTGCGGCTCAGATGGGATATGTGAGTGCCGAAGACGCTCGCGACCAAGCTCCGCTGATCATCCCGGCTTCCGCTCCATTGATCACGGGCAAACGTGCGGTTGTTTACGTGCATGACCCGTCCGCACCGGGCATTTACACAGGACGCGAAGTGGTCCTGGGCCCACGAGCGGGTGACTATTTCGTCGTCAAATCAGGAATCCAAGAAGGCGAATGGGTGGTCACGCAAGGTAACTTCAAAATTGACAGCGAGTTACAGCTTCAAGGTAAAACCAGCATGATGTATCTATCCGACTCCAAGAGTCGAGATAGCGTTAAGAGTTTCACCCTACCAGAAACAAGTAAATCAAGCCTAAAACCTATCTGGGACCAATACCTCGCCATCCACATGGCACTGGCAATGGATGATCTTGCCAAGGCACAATCAGGCGCCAAACAACTGCATGACGCTCGATTCATCGCCAATGGACAGACCATGCCCGCCGAGGCCATGGTCGCCTGGGACCGTTCCATTCTGCTGCTAAAACCACTTCTCATGAGCCTTAGCGCAAGTGAAGACCTTACCCAAGCGCGGCAGTCTTTTAGTGCCATCGCCACATTAATCGAACAAATGCAGCAACAGTTTAATCTCAATCAAGGTGCCCCGACATTCAAATTAACTTGCCCAATGGCCTTCAATGACCAAGGTGCATCTTGGCTTCAAGGCGATGACAAAGTCATGAACCCATTCTTGGGAACCAAGATGCAAGACTGCGGCGAAGTCACATTGATCCATTCAAACACAGACAATGAACCCGCCAAAGCGAAGTCACCCAAGGCGCTAGCGACCGATTCTCAAGCGAGTCTAAACTCGCTACTCAATGCCTATTTCGAAATGGGCGAAGCCTACGCCAATGACCTCAGTGACCCTGCTCGCGACGCCGCGAAGCGTGGGATGACAGCCTTCAAAACGTTGAAAAGCAAAGGCTTCTTTAAGAGCCAATTCCAACCTCTCGATCAAGACATATCGACTGCTTTGAAGCATATTTCAGCGGACCACGATATCGAGTCTCAACGCGAACAATTTGTTGCCCTCTCTGACGCCCTATTTTTATTAACCTCCAAAATTGACCTCCACCAAGAGATTTACCAGATCCATTGCCCCATGTACGGCGATCATGGTGCCAATTGGTTACAACGAGACGCAGCGGTGAAGAACCCCTACTTCGGCTCGATGATGCCGAGTTGTGGAAACGAAACCGCCCATATTGGACATAACCATAATGAGGATTCCGCACATGAGTGAACCAACGCGACGCTCACCCCTGGATCACATCATTTGGTTCTGTCTCAACAACAAACTAATCGTCTTAATCCTTGTCATTCTCTTCGCCTCTTGGGGCACCTTGGTCGCCCCATTTGACTGGGAAATCAGTGGCCTCGATCGTGACCCTGTACCCGTCGACGCCATTCCCGATATCGGCGAAAACCAGCAGATCGTATTCACTCAATGGATGGGTCGTTCACCGCAAGACATCGAGGATCAAGTCACCTATCCACTCACCACCGCTCTGCTAGGCGTTCCTGGCGTGAAGACAGTGCGCTCCTATTCCTTTTTCGGGTTCTCATCAATCTATGTCATTTTCAAAGAAGAAATTGATTTCTATTGGTCTCGCTCACGTATTTTAGAAAAACTTAATAGCTTGCCTCAGGGAACACTACCAGAAGCGGTCCAACCGACGCTGGGACCTGACGCGACCGGGCTGGGCCAAGTGTTCTGGTATACCTTGGAAGGTAGAGATGCCAAAGGCAACGCAACAGGGGGATGGGACCTCAACGAGTTAAGGACCATTCAGGACTGGACCATTCGTTACAAACTCTTGGCGGTCAATGGCATTGCGGAAGTAGCCTCCGTTGGTGGATTCATTCAGGAATATCAGGTAGATGTGGATCCAGACGCCATGCGTGCTTATGGTGTTTCCCTAACTCAAATTATGCATGCCGTGCGAATGGCCAATTTGGACGTCGGCGCGCGCAACATCGAAATCAATAATGTCGAATACTTCATCCGCGGCATTGGTTTCATTAAAGAAATTGCCGACATTGAACAGTCGGTAGTAACGGTGCGCGACGAGGTGCCGATCTACGTGAAAGACGTCGCCAACGTGGCGCTGGGTCCTGCCCAAAGACGCGGGATCCTGGATAAGGAAGGCGCCGAAGTTGTAGGTGGCGTGGTCCTGGTACGTTACGGCGAAAATCCGCTCAATGCCATCAAGGAACTCAAGAAGGCGATCGCCGAATTACAACTCTCGCTCCCCAAAAAAACGCTGGCTGACGGCACGATTAGCCAAATAGCGCTTGTCCCGTTCTATGACCGCAGTGGACTCATCTACGAGACATTGGGAACCTTAAGTGATGCGCTAACCCACGAACTCTTGGTCACCATCATTGTGGTGCTATTAATGTTGTGGAACTTAAGAAGCTCGGCCATTATCTCGGCGCTGCTGCCATTAGCGGTATTGATGACCTTCATCGCCATGAAGGTGTTCGAAGTCGACGCCAATATTGTGGCTTTATCGGGTATTGCGATTGCCATCGGGACCATGGTTGACATGGCCGTGGTCATGGTTGAAAGCATTCTCAAACACATCCACCGAGCGGGCCCCGATGCCAATTTGCGTGATGTGGTCTACGAGGGAGCACGAGAAGTCAGTGGTGCCGTGGTTACCGCCGTTTCCACCACCATTATTAGCTTTCTCCCAGTATTCACCATGATTGGTGCAGAAGGGAAACTCTTCAAACCGCTCGCCTTCACCAAGACGTTCGCCTTAGTGGCATCGATCATCGTTTCCATGGCCCTGATTCCTCCAATCTGTCATCTACTCTTTTCAAGACAAAAACCGTCCAAAATAACCAAGCACGTGCTCCAGGTCGTCTTCTTCGCGCTGGGATTCGTCATGATGGTTAAGATCAATATCTGGTTAGGCCTGATAGTGATCGCCATGTCACTGGCCCATTCTCTGAAACATCTGATGCCCGCGAAAATGGTTGGCTACGTTTCAAGAAGCTCAAGTCTCATCCTTGCTGTCATTGTCGCCAAAATCCTCGCCAATGCCTGGATGCCGCTTGGCTTAACTTCAGGTCAATGGATTAATTTCATTTTTGTGGTTGCGGTTATTGGTTCGCTGCTGCTCTTCTTCACCGCCTTTCAGAAGGTCTACCCGTCAATCCTTACTTGGGCACTGGACCATAAAGCACTCTTCATGATCTTTCCGAGTGTGCTTGTCGTGTGGGGATTCACGGCTTGGCTCGGTTTCAGCACCCTTTTTGGTTGGATGGGGAAATCCGTTCTCGCTACTTGGCCTATATCCTCCGTCGACAAAGCGTTTCCGGGCTTTGGCAAAGAATTCATGCCACCCCTAGATGAAGGCTCCTATCTCTACATGCCAACCACGTCGGTTCACGCTTCCATCGATGAAGCCCGAGACATTATTCGCCTTCAAGACATGAAATTCAGCATGATCCCAGAAATTGAAAGTGCGGTAGCCAAACTAGGTAGAGCAGAAACGTCACTCGACCCCGCGCCGATATCCATGATCGAAACCATTATCAACACCAAGTCGCAGTATTTGGAGGACCGAGATGGTGGCATCCTGTCATTTGCTTTTGAGCACGATGAAACCGATCTGTTTCGTGATAGCGAGGGGAATGCGGTCAACGCCATAGACGGCAAACCCTATCGCGTTAAGGGTCGTTATCAGCGTGATGATCAAGGCCGATTGATCCCCGATCCCAAAGGACGCCCCTTCAGACAGTGGCGGAGCGAGCTGGATCCGGACTTAAACGAAGGACGCAACCCTTGGTCCGGCATCGAAAAGAGAGACGATATTTGGGATCTCATTGTTGCCGCTGGAAAAATGCCCGGCGTGACTTCGGCACCAAAGTTACAGCCTATTGCAGCTCGCATTGTCATGCTACAGAGTGGGATGCGCGCGCCCATGGGCATTAAATTGTTTGGCACCACCTTGGAAAGCGTCGAACAGGCAGGAATCCAAGTGGAACAGATCCTCAAAACCATCCCATCGGTTAATCCAGACACCGTCGTCGCCGACCGCATCATCGGTAAACCCTATATCGAGATCCACATCGACCGTAACGCCATCGCCCGTTACGGGGTTCGTCTAGAGGAAGTCCAACGCGTGATCGAAGTGGCCATCGGAGGTATGCGCATTACGACCACGGTCGAAGGTCGTCAGCGATTCCCCGTCCGCGTCCGTTACCCTCGAGAACTGCGCGATATGCCCGATCAAATGAAACGAGTGCTGGTGCCCACGGCTTCAGGATCACAGATCCCGCTCGGACAGCTAACCCGTTTTGACATTGTCAAAGGTCCGCAGGTCATCAAGAGCGAGGACAATTTCCTCGTCTCTTACGTCATTTTCGATATGAAACCAGGACACGCGGAAGTCGACGTCATGGAAGAGGTCATTGCGACGTTGGACCAGGCCATCGCGAGCAAACAACTCATCCCCCCTGCCGGCGGTTACCAACCGGCTGGATCCTACCAAAACCAGCTCAGATCCATCCGCACGCTGCGAAAAGTACTGCCTTTGGCCTTGGTCGTCATCTTCTTGATCCTCTACTTGCAATTCAAGAAGGTAAGCACCTCATTGCTCGTATTCTCGGGCATTATTGTTGGTTGGTCGGGCGGCTTCTCGCTGCTCTGGCTCTATGGGCAAGACTGGTTCCTGAACTTCCATGTGCTGGGCGTCGATTTACGCGAGCTCTTCCAAATCCACCCCATCAACCTGAGTGTCGCCATCTGGGTCGGCTTCTTAGCGCTGTTTGGTATCGCTTCGGACGATGGAGTGATCATTGGCAGTTACCTCGAACAAGTCTTCGACGAAGAAAAGCCCGACACCGCCGCCAAGATCCGCGCCGCCACGGTCCGTGCTGGCTCCTGGCGGATCCGACCTGCCACCATGACGGCGGCAACCACCATCATCGCGCTGATCCCGGTACTCACATCCCAGGGCCGCGGATCCGACATCATGGTCCCCATGGCGATCCCCACAGTCGGAGGCATGCTGTTCGTGATCATCAGCATCTTCGTGGTTCCGGTCCTCTACTGCCTAATCAAAGAAACGGAGCTAAGCAGAAAAGCAAGCCAGTAACGTGCACAGTATCTGCTTCCTGATGTTACTCCGGTAAAAAGTTCATAAACAGCTTAAATTCGTCTACCAAATCTGGGGAAACCCAGTGGTTGTCCCCAAAAAATATTGACTCAAAATTAGAATAGCCCCAAATCTCTCTCTTCATCTCTAATCGATTCAGTATCAATTTGCTGATCAAAATAAGCAATTTGATTTCTCACCCACCGCCTTACGTTGT
This sequence comes from Holophagae bacterium, assembly GCA_029263455.1. Classification (GTDB taxonomy): domain Bacteria; phylum Acidobacteriota; class Holophagae; order Acanthopleuribacterales; family Acanthopleuribacteraceae; genus JAGQSC01. Next base: position 4,107 of record JAJCXM010000038.1, on the reverse strand, counting down.
CACTTTCATGTTCCAGCAATGGGCTTAGCGCCGCTTTGTCAGCTTCGAGGTAAGGTACTAGCGAGCCTGACCATCCCCGAGAACCCATATTGGCAATTAGGCCACTTATTACACGTTCATCGTCACCGAATCGCACGAGCAATGCTATAAACAATTCTGAAGGTCGTTGTTTATCGTCGACTGTTTCAAAGATATTCACACAGCTAGCAACAAAACTCGGCCCTAATTCAGGATGTTCCTCGCACCAAGAGATCACACTCTCGACCGGTACCACAGACAAGGCGCCCGGAAACTGGTTCAAATAACTATTCCCACGATCAAGCAATTGTTGCAACCAATACCGCTCCATACCCTCCGCCTGGATAATGGCATCTCCAAAAATCGGCCACAGTTTGTCACCGTACTCACGCATAAGATCGAGTAACAATGGCTTAGTGTTATTCCATATGTCGCCATGATTTAAGCCGTGGTGGCAAGCATCAATAAGCTGTTTCGTCAATGCTATTGCAAAATCCTCATCCGATTCCTTTAACAACTTCTCCGCCAAGTCACGCCAATGATATGTATCTGCTGTTGGGCCTCGCTGGTCTCTCTGTAGAGGCACGCTGGAAACAAGCAGTTTCAGCGGTTTGGTAAGTATTTCAATACATCCCTCACTGCCAAAACAGTACGTATAGATCACATTCAATGCTGCCCAACTTGCATTGTCGCCTAAATCCGCCAGAGACAAACAGAATTCCATCATTGTTGTTGGATCAATACCGGCGGTTACGCTTCCATACCCTAATGCATTTGCACTATTGGGCGTGATAACTCCACGACGAATTAATGCTAATAATTGATCAAGATGCAGCTTCCGAATTTTACCAGTGCCAATAAGATCTGGATAAAAACGAACAAGACGTTCATCAGCCAAAAGTTTATCGATATTTGCTTGCCACTGCTCGTCTGATTTTTCAAATATTCCATGGTACATCCCTGAAATAAAGCTAGGATTCGCAGGGTCAGCATCTATAAGCTGTTCTAACGATTGCTCCAACAACTGCTTTAAATCTGTGAGGACAAGAGCTAACTGATAGCCAAAGGAAAAAGATTGCTTTTGTTCACCCTGTAGAAGCAAGTCAAGATGAGGCATCAACTCCTCTATATTCATAGCAACATCGACACCTAATGCCTTGGCATTTTCAGAAGCGACATCGATATAATGACCGTCAGCTCCTTTACCGTGTTCCCAAGGCGGATTGATCACAAGTATCTTTAATTTTTCTGGTAAGTCCGCTTCATCTGGGCTAAGCAATTGTAGCCAACTATTTAGCGATTCAATGGCCTCTTTCTCCATTCCCTCCGCGTCGTACTCAAAAGTGCGCTTAATACTTTCTAAAGCAGCTGGCCAATATCGACCATTAACATTCACAATTTGATTGATTGCGGTATCCAACAATTCCAGACGCCCACACCTAACAAAGCCACGTATTGATTGACCAATAACAGAGAGTACTTTTTCTTTTTGGTTCTCTCCCCGTTCCAGCAGAGAAATAAGTAAATTAAATGCCTCTTGCCAGTAATCAAAAATATCCTTCCAAACTATGGCTTTCCATTCTTTAAGGGGGGCCTTAGTGCCTTGGTACTCTGCGCCTACCATACGGCTGCCACCATAGGTCCTGGTTGCCTGCTCAAGAGCTTTTAATACAACCATATCGACAGAATCTTGTTGCAACTCTACAGCCCGATTTAGGAGATCAAAGCGTGCTCTAGGAGTAGCCTCTGTGCCAGAAAGAGAAACGCTGAATAGCTGAGCAAACATCCCCGTTGCATTGTTACCATATGATTCATTCTCAGCTGATGCCAAGAGCAACATGCACCATGCTGCCTCTGAAAATATCTCTGAGTGAAAACACAGTTTCTCAAGCGCCCACACTAAATTTCTTCGAATAGCACCTTTGATGGCAGAAAGCTGCTGGGTATTTTTATTACTCAGCACTTTATATAGTGCCGCGCAGGTAGCTTCGGGATTCACAACAACAAATGAGCGAAAGAGACTAGAACCCCGATCCGATAAGATTACTTCCGCTAGGCCAAAAGGGCGCTGGGGCCCACACAGTTTTTCGCTTAGTTCTTTAACATTTGTGTGAAAATCCATTCTTTCTATTTGATGACAAAACCCTTGTATCATTCCTTCTGGAATGCTATCCAATAGTTCTATTTGTTTTTGCTCTCTAGTTTTTGTCCACCATTGGCCAGCTAATCTTATAGCCAATGGCTTTGGAACAACCTGACCGTAACGGCCCCGACGGTCAATCAGCCCTCTTTTTGAATATTCTTGCACACATTCGTATACATTATCGATACTTGCACCAACAACAGTCGCAATAAATTCAATTTGATTTTCTACCTCTCTCTCAACTCCAAACACATTAAACAGAGAACAAGCCTGCAGTACCCTTATCCGTTCAGGATTTTCAGCTTCACCACGCCTCCATAGCAACTTGTTTGCCAACTCGTCTTCTGTAAGTTCGCCAATCCGAGGGTCCTCTGTTAAGCGGGCTTCTGCCAATAAAACAGCCATTTGGGGAAACCCTTGTGCAAACGATGCAATTCTCTCAAGATCCGGTAGTTGATCCTTATATATAGGGGTTAACAACTGCAATAATTCTTTGTCGGTCATTGGTCTCAGCCTAAAACAAACCGTTGGTGCCGATACAGATTCCATGTTGTAGTCCAACGTCAATAGGCTTATCTGGCTACTCGCACGGCAAACCTCTTTAGCTAGTCTTTCATGTAAGCGATACTCGCAATTATCGACTATCAAGATTGCCCTTAGCCCCAATCCAACCCAATCTGCTATCAGAGCATCAATTGTGGGAGCGTGATTAGCATCGACATAAACAACTAAATTTCTTATGGCTTCATTCTCCACGAAAACCTGAAAGGCGGTTCTTGTTTTACCCAAGCCAGACAGGCCTATAATGCGGAAACACGATTTTGGCTCTGCTACCCGTCCAACAAGCGTAGCAACGATATCATTTCTACTATCTACGGCTGCAAAAGGGAGGCGAGACAAATCATTATCTTCGCTCCACATATTAAAGGGCTTCAACCCTCTTTCCATTGGCCTCCCAACCCAATGTTGCACCGAAGCTATCGTCGATATGAAATTATTAGCCCACGAAGATATTTGAGCAGCATCGTAAATAGCAACGTTACAAGTATCTGCATATGCTTTACCTTGTTCCCTGATCTTATTTCTTATAGCCGCTATGCGTTCATCTTTTTGCTTTGTGTTCAATTCTTGAGTAGTAAAAACTATGTAGGCGCCCTCACCAGCTAACACCTCTTCCACCTTTGGCTTTAAAACACCTGGGATGCCTCCTCTTGCAGTTGTCATTATTTCATTGGCATATGCCGCCGGCCCCATTTCCGTCGCTTTATTTTGAAACATCGTAAGACGACAAGGGAAAAACTCTGTTCGCTCAGGCCCGTCAACCCAACTTATACGACCATCTTCTCCGCCATCTCCGGCACGGATATTTAATGCAACCTCAACAGCGCACTGCGCTATTCCAGATTTATAAGCCTCAGCATCCAATAGTTCTTTAAGCAGTTGTGTTAGTTGAATATCATTCAGACGATTAATGTCTTCTGATTCAACTTTAAAAGGTTTAGTCATAGACACCTGCCCCAAAATTATACGCTTCTAAAATAGGGAAAAGGTGGTAATTAAATGCTTCACGTGATACGCCTCCATTCTCAGTCCTGTTTGTTCGCAACGATTCCCTCATTCTAAAGGAATGGAAGGCTACAGCGGGACACCACAGCTTTAAACCCCATATTGTTGTGGACAGGGCCTCGGGCATGTTCTTTACGCTTGTAATTGACCGTTTCATGAGCGCCACAATAATAGACTTACTTCACGACAATATGTCGTAAGCGGGATGTAAGCGAGCGATGAACCCCATCTAGCCTAAAGGAAAGAGAGCGGGCATGCTGGTCGGCATGGAGGTGAATCATGACGGACCAGCAAGAAGTATGTTTGGGGGAGCGACTAAAACCCGCATTAAAGGGCTCGTCGCGAACGGAGAAGCGAGCTTATTGGCGGGAAGTGATTGG
>JAJCXM010000037.1 GCA_029263455.1 Holophagae bacterium | reverse complement strand
GTTTTGAACGCTTCTACATCGGCCACGGCTCTGGGTTCTAAACGAAGAAGACCTTGACCTGTCTCTTTAATACCCGTGTAGGCAGCCTTCAGGACAGATCCTGGCTCACTTATGGCGACTTTCGCCGTCTCCTCAAGCTCGGCATGGGAGCTATGGAGTTCCTGATAGTGTGCGTAGGCGGTATCACGATAACCATCAAAGCCAAACTTTTCAGCGGTTGAACCCAAAGCGACGGATGTCCAATTACTCGCGTAATTAGCCGCCACAACTGGTAGCGCGAAGCTCAGAGTAACTAAGATGAGAATGACTGTTCGTGACATAGGTTTTCTCTCGTCGTTATTCTAGATCATCGTGTTAGACTCTCCGCCTTTTTGCTGGGGGCGATCGTGTGGCGTTTGATTGGCGTGTTTGCGTTGAGTCGCATCTGGCCCGCTTTCCGGCGGCAGCTGCACGATGAGTTAATACATCGATTGGCATTGGAACGACAACTTGCTGATCTGCTGAAACAAGTTCACAAGCCGCAGGTCTCGGCTCGTTCTAAACGGTTTTGGGTGACTTTAAGACAGTTTTGGTCCGCGTGGCGAACGGTCCTGCATGTCGTGCAGCCAGAAACTGTAATCAGTTGGCACCGGCAAGGGTTCCGCTGGTATTGGCGTTTCATTTCGCGCCCAAATGGAAGTGGACGACCTGCGCTTGATCGCGAAATCAGACACATCGTTCGCCGTATTCAGCGCGAGAATCCCATTTGGGGTGCGCCGCGAATCCACGGTGAGCTGATCCACTTGGGCATTTCAGTCTCACAGTCAACCGTACGCCGTATGATGAAACGGCGGGATCCAAACCCCAATCTCATCAGGCAGTGGATGACCTTTTTAAGCAATCACAGCCATGAGATTGCCAGCATGGATTTCTTCACCATACCAACGGCAGGCTTCAAGCTGCTGACGGGTTTGGTGATTGTCCATCACAAACGACGCGAGATCTTGCATGTGAACGTGACCCAACACCCAACCGCAGATTGGACAAAACAGCAACTGCGAGAAGCCTTTCCTGACGATGGACGACCGACACCGCGATTCATGATTCTTGATCGCGATCGGAAGTTTGAACCACCCGTAAGTCGGTTTTTGAATCGTTGCTTAGGTATCACGCCCAAACTCACGTCTTATCGATCACCCTGGCAGAACGGAATCTGTGAACGCTTGATTGGCTCCATTCGTCGTGATCTATTGGATCATGTGATCGTATTTAACGAAGATCACGCCCGACGATTGCTCAACGAGTACGTCGCCTACTATCACCAGGATCGAACACATCTCGGTTTGAACAAAGAAACACCGAACCGCAGGTCGCGTGACGGACCTCCTGATCCAACGTCGATCTCGGCGCACCAGCTTCGTGCCGAACGCCGCGTCGGTGGCTTGCACCTTCGCTACAACTGGAAGCATGCCGCCTGACTCTTACTTTCAAAATCCAACGAACGAGCCATCCCCTCAAGAGTGGGTTGCGGCAGCGCTGCGCCCATATTTCGATCTTCAGTTTTCAATCAACCAACAAGAGACCAGATTGCTCAGACTCGACTCAATCCGATCAATAATTCAGCAGAAATCACCTCAATAACCCTCCAGATGAGTTTTGAACAATGACAACGTGTGATTGTAAGGATATTTCGCCTAACCCTCATTAAAATCGATTCAGGAACGGCTTGGCCACGAATGTCGATTATTATCCGTTGGTGTTTTCCTTTCGGAAGATTGCTGAGCCGCTGCAAATACTGTCGGTGCAAGGTGTTGTATAAATTAGCGCGACTACCGGGATCCACTAAGTTGTAGTTTTTCACTTCCAATGCCTCGCCAAGACCGTAGTTATCCGGCCTTACGCTGCCTTTGCTGCTGTAAGGTACTTCTTGTCCGTTCCTAAATGATACTTGTGGGCGATGATTTGGATTCAAAGCATTGACATCCAATTCGGACTGCCGAGGACTTGGTCTTGTACTCACTCCCTTATTTGAGGCAATGCCCGTGCCTTGCACTGGGGTGCATTTTTCGCCGCCGAAGTTGTGGACCAGGATGGCTGGACTGTTGGCTGGCGCTTGCGCTTCTTGGACGTAGTAGTTGTGGTTGGGTGGGACTTCAATATTGTAGGTGGTCCAGCCCGTTGTTGGCTGGCCACGGATGGGTTCCATACCCAAATAGACCACGCTTTCCCCAGAAGCTGTTTGGAAATGGGCGCCCGGTTCCACATCCCCAATCGCAAGATATTCCGATTTCTCGACCACATAGAATGGGTGGTTGGCCGTGCCATGGAGTTCGTGTTCCGCGCCTGCCTCATCGCGATAACGGATGGCGAACACTTCGTCTGGGTGAGTTGTAAAGGTCTTGCGGATGGCATGAGCTTCAAGCGACCCATCAGGTGACTGCGAATAGACCTCCGCACCCTCCTCCAAATCTGCGATAGCGATGAAGCCTAAAGGCGTGTGAACACGCGTGTCGCCGCTAAAACAAATGATGCCCATGTCCATAAGCGCGCGCACTTCGTGTTTGGTGAAGCCCGCCTCCCTGGCCAGTTCGTATTTCTCACGCAGGCTAGGTGCCTTCTTGGCCGCTTCAAGAGCCTCATTCAGTCGTCGTAGACTCGCTTCAAAGACATCGTCACTAAGTTTCAGACCTTGTTTTGTCGTACGCTTAGCGACCGTGCTCAGCATGTTCTTCAAGGCGGCGGGCCCTTCAACTAGGAAGTCAAGAATCACTTCGGTTTTGAACGCTTCTACATCGGCCACGGCTCTGGGTTCTAAACGAAGAAGACCTTGACCTGTCTCTTTAATACCCGTGTAGGCAGCCTTCAGGACAGATCCTGGCTCACTTATGGCGACTTTCGCCGTCTCCTCAAGCTCG
>JAJCXM010000036.1 GCA_029263455.1 Holophagae bacterium | reverse complement strand
TCAGCCACACGTGCGCATCGGCTGAATTTCAAGTCCTCTGTGAGGTAAGACCACCAACCGGAGAGCCGTATGCGGGAGAACCGCACGTACGGTTCGGAGGGAGGGGGGATTCAGAAATGGCTCCTCCCTACCCCTATCATTTTTGAACACCTATGGCTGGCCGGTTTCACACATTACGCCGCGTCAAGGAAGCCAGACTCAGATTGATAGCTGTACCCCGATGCCATTGTCCCGTCTGTTTACCTCAGAGCGGCACCTCAGTCGCTTAGGCTCCTGTCGACACCGTCACTTCGTCGAAATAGATTGTTCGGACAAGTTGTCGCGAGATAGATGACTATTTGCCGTCAGCCTTGTCTTTGGCCACAGCGGTGAATTCCAATTTCATATACGACGCGAACGGTCCTTCAGTGCTACTGCTCGTATAGGCGTGAAGCGAAAAACCACCCTTAGTTGGTTGTATTTCCAGTTTCCCGTAAACAAATCCGCCATTGCCGTCGGGGAAGGCGGTACCCGTGTTTGTATTAGTGATGGTTAAAATGCCGTCTTTCATTTGCCCTGTATAGAAGTCCATGTAGCCGTTGAGGTCGTCTAGGAACGCGACGCGGTACACGTGATTGAAACGGTCGTAGGACAACGTCATTTCAAACTGAAACGTCGCACCTGGGAAGGGGATAGGCGTATTCAAGCGAATGAAGGCGCCACCTAAAGCGCGTTCAGCAACCGTGGTTGTTGCAGGACTGGGCGTGCCCCACTTACCGTCCTCGAAAAATGTGGTCACCACTTGCCATTGACCTTCAACATATTGAATAGCGTTGAACTGCTCGTTTGACTTGGCACCCGTCGCTACGATCAGAGCCAGTGCCAAATATTGGATAATTTTCATTATGTCCCCGTGTTTGAATGAATGACGCCTTTATCAAAACGCGTATTGAAGGTTTGAATCGTCCTGAAATGGGCGAGCAATAAGACATTCAACGCAAAAGACTAATCAACGGTTTTGTTTAATTACAAATAGTTATTGTGAGAATGGGGTGGTAGCCTTTCGAGCTCCATGGCTTGTAGGCTCAAAGCTCGGCCGATGTCGACGTAACCCGCACGATGTGCGGCGCTGGCTATGGCCCAAAGTCGAGATTTGCGGCCTTGCGAATTGGCTTCTACGACCAGTGAACTCAAAATTTGATCGCGGATGGCAATCAATTCGTCGACTTGAGTAAGCATGTTTGAGGCCTTTGCCTCTGCGTTAGAAGGAATCCGGCGCGGGTTAATAGCGTGGGACCGCGCAAACATGACACGAGCGCGCTTGAGAAATCCGTTCCTGGCGTAGATCAGACCCAAGTTGTAAAACAGCACGTCATTAGAGGGCGCATGTTTGATTGCCAAGCGAAAATGGCGTTCGGCTTCAATCCAATGGTAGTTTTCCGACGTAATGCCCCACATGTAGTGGAAATGGCCAACTAAATTTTGGGTCAAATAATCTTTGGGTATTTCCGGGTCGTCGGATCCGACCAATGACTGAGAGAAACCCAAAGGCTTGGGCGGTGGGGCATCGACAGGCCATGCGCGAAAAACAAGCCCCAAAGGGATAATGCGAAGGTCAGGCAAATTCCAGTTTGGGTGGTGGGTAAAAAAGACGGGGTCAATGGTAGGATCAAAGTGCAGGGGCGCTAAGTCAGCGTCACCGACGCCCTGCATGACCAAATTGATATCCGGCCGCAATCCTTCGACTAATTGTAGGTAGATCAGGACAAACAGAATGTTATCGTCGTTGGCGATCAATGTGGCACCGGCTGGCAGCTGTTCAAGGATTTGGCGAGAAAAGTCATCGGCAATTTGGTATTTGCTGCGATCCATGTCGCGCAAATGAAGACACAATGAGGCCGTCGGCAACAAAAGCAAAAGCCAACCTGCATAGCGCCAGCGATGGGCCACGATCCAATGCACACCTGCACCCAGAGCGATGGCCACAACAATGAATGAGGGAATGAAATAGCGGTGCCAGATGAAAATGTCTGATCGTGAACCGTGCCACGCTATGGTCGCAAAGTTTGCAATCATGATCAACGCGAACAACCAGCGGTGTTGGCTCTTCATGGCCCATAAACCGACACAGGCGATGATGGCTCCGACCCATAAGAACTCCGCCCCAATGCCTGTTAAGTAGTCGGTAGAAATTGGAAGGAGGTCTGCAGGCCCTTCGATCCAAGCGCGCCCCCAAAAATCGCGTCGTATGACCATATCCCAGAATGCGTCTAATGACTCTGGATTGCCCCAATCGAGTCTCGGTTGCATTTTGGAACGAAGAGGCAAATAGAGCCAGGGGAGGAGCCCCATTATTCCAGCGACCGCTAGCATTGCGAATTGACCTATGTTCATGAACGTGCGCGGACGTAAACATACGGAGTGCAGGATCAAAATGATGGCAAAAACACCCATGAAGGGGTGATTACACGAACCCAAGGCAACCGCAAAAAACGCAAGCGCTAGATTTTTGAAGCAGTTATCGTCACACCATTTCAAATAGAACCACAAGCTAAGTACCAGGAAAAAGCCATTCAATGCGTAAACGCGCTGTACATTTGCTTGAGACCAAAAACTAGGGCTAAAGGCGAGTGCGGTAGTCGCCATGATTGAAGCCATTCGACTGATATCCAATCCGCGGCAAACAACGAATAAGAGACCACAACACAGGGCGGCAAAAAAGGCACTGAACAGACTCATCTGAAAGGCAACCGTCCCAAACGGAACCACGGCCAGCCACAATTTTCCTAAGAGGACAAAGAGCGGGTATCCGGGTGGGTGGGGAATTCCAAGACTGTATGCAGCAGCGACTAGTTCACCGCTGTCACCCACGTAAATGGTTCGCGTTGCCCCAATAACGTAGACGGCAAAACAACCTGAAACGACGCCAAATACCGTTAATCGGTCTAAATAACCGAACGACTTGACGGGAGCGAATTCGAAGTTATTCTTGATCAGACTTTGCATTTTTGGACTGGAAATGATCGAGATTACGCTGTAGGACAAGATTCCCGGGATCGAGATCGAGTCCCCTTCTTAGCGCCCTTAGGGCCATTTCTTCGTCGCCAGCTGAATAGGCAATATTGGCGCGATACTGCTGTAAAAGTGCTAGGTTTGGCGCCATTTTTTCAGCTTGATCAAGCAGCGACAGGGCAGGTTCGTAGCTGCCTTTGAGCGTCAATTCACGAGCTTGCTCAGCCAGCAATAAAGCCTGCTGTTCTTGCGCAGTGCGCTCTTTGTTGGCACGAACATAACCTAACCTGATTAAGGCATCCTTCGCGGGTTGATAGTCGGGCGCACACCTCAGGGCTTCGCGATAAGCGGCGATGCTCTGATCTCGATTACCGCGCCGTTCGTAGACGACACCCAAGTTGTGATAAGTATCTGCACCATCGGGTTCGGCATCCAGAGCTTTAAGTAAGTGGGTTTCGGCATCCATTAAACGCCCTTGTGTTCCTAAAACGCCCGCCAAACTGGTGTGCAAGTGGGCGTTATTCGGATCAGATTCCAAGAGCTTTCGATAAATCAATTCAGCTTCAGCGAAATTTCCTGCCTTGTAGTGGATCGCTGCCAGATTGCGATCATTGTGACTGGATGAGGATGTACCTATATACCCCAGACTCCTGAGGTGTTCCATCACTTCATCACCTATCTCATCTTGAGCGGACGGATCTTGGGACCGCCACTCCGCTGAATCATAAGAGTTGATATGCACTGGTTCTGGCGGCGATACAAAGGCCTCTGTGAGTACACGGCCAGTCATATCGTCCGCGATCGGCAAACCTCCGGCAGCAAGGATGGTTGGCGCTATATCCAGAATGCTGGCTTGTTGAAGTTGTGCGTGGGGTCTGATGCCTTTGCCGTAAAGGTACAGGATTCCTTCAGGCAAATGGTAGGCCTCGCTGACACGGCGCATATCGCGTGTCTTGGTGGGGTCATCATGGGGTCTGCCCAAATCGAATCCATGGTCGGAGAGTACGACTAGGACCGTGTCATCATCCATTTCTTGCATAAACTGTCCGACAATTTTGTCCGCATAGAGATACATGGCCTCAACGGTATTGCCGAATTTTTGGTGCTGCTCCTCAAGTTCCCCCGCTAGCCCGTCGGCTCTGAACAGGTGCCCGAATAAGTGTGACGCAGAGTCCGTCCCTTCCACATAGGCCATTAACAGGTGGGGTTGCTGTGACTGCCATAGTTCGAGCGCGATACGAGTATAAGAGGTTGTGGCAGCGAGTAGCCATTTGAGGTGGCTAATATCGTTGTTGAAATCAAAGGGCTCATCAAATTCGCTGGCGGCAATGCTGGCGTAGGGTGTGACATCAGTTAATGCAAGTTGATGGGGGCGAACAACCGATCTTCTTATCTGTTGCCAAGCCGATTCAGGATAAGTAAGAAGCTTCGATTCTTGAATGGCTGAAGAGCCCTGTTCAAATAGGAAGTGGTAGCTGGTGTGATCACTAACGATCGTTCCCTTGACCTGTTCGGGCGGCCAAGTTGCCCACCAGCCCACCACAACTACTGAGCGCTCCATGACGGTGTACATGTTCCAAAGGGCACTGACCTGACGCATTTGGCTGGTAACGGGTTGGCGGTCTCCGTTTTCATCTTGAGCCACGAAATGGGCTATCCCATGTTTGTCAGGCGTCTTGCCAGTGGCAATGGTGGTCCACACAACGGGACTGAGCAAAGGCTCCATGCTCAGCAGCTCGCCGTAGGCACCATTGGATCGCATCTCTGCAAAATTTGGCAGCTTGCCTTCGGACATTAGCAAATCGACTATCTTGGGGTCGAGTCCGTCTAGGGCCAGCACCATGACGTGCGCGTCGTTTTGACGAGCGCCGCAGTAGCATAAAGATAAGACAACGACCAAACCCATTAATAGGCGCCATGGCTGGCTCGATAAGAATCGCAATGATGGCCTCGTATTGATCGGACTCGCTCAATTGCTAGATGAAACGCATTTCGCCGCCCGATTTCGGTACTAAATGAATTTCGACTTGATTGGGGTAACTAATCGACTGAAAAGGATTGCAGCGCGACGGGAACGGGACCATTCATCAGAACAGCTTGCATGCTCTGGGAATTTGTGTCATTGCCCGGGGAACCTCCAGTGCCTTCCCATGTCACAATAACGTTGCCACTTGAGTCGGTTCCGACGACGGGATTATTCTTATTACCCGTTGTATAAGTGTTTACCTGGGTGGTCGCGAAAAAGGGTGATGCAGCCGATGAAAATGCTCGAAGGTATACGAAGTTCCCCACCGACCAGCTGGCAACGTACTCGTCATTAGGACCCGTTGTCACCGACAAGCCCCCACCAGCATCCACCACTGGGTTCATGGTGAATTCTCCACCAAGGGTAGTACCATCTGAATTATAGCGTTGACCCTGTACCAGTGCGGTGGTCATGCCGTGTCCGCTTGTCCACGCTATGATGTATTCACCGGTTGACAGATGAGTCACATCCGGGTGTATTTGACCGTTTGTGGTAAAAGTGTTGACTTGAAATTGAGCACTTGTGGGATTTCCGGCGGCATCGTACGTTCGTGCCTGAACACTGTCGCTTCCGCTGTCGTCGCCTGGTGAACCTGGGCTTTGCCACACCACCACAAAATCGCCATTAGGTGCTGATGAAATTTGTGGAAGTGTCTGATTGCCGGTTGTATAGGTGTTGATAGGAAATTCGGCGGCCAGCGGTGAGGCCGTGGAATTGAAACGCCTTCCAATCACATTGGTGCCAGAGAATCCTTCTAACCAGACGACGGTAAAATCATTGTCGTTTGGGTGTTTCGCCACGTCAGGGTAATAGGTATAGTCGTTGGCCGCAGAGCTTATGACGAATTCACCGCCGACGGTGGCTGCTGCAGCATCGTATCGCTGTCCGCGGGTGGCATTGCCATACCCTCCCCAGACGACAACAAACGCCCCTCCTGATTCCATGGCAATCGAAGGTGCGTACTGTGCCTCAGTTGTATAGGTGTTGATTTGAAATTCAGAAAGAAGAACCGAACCATCGGAGTCATATCTTTTACCAGAGACCCTGGAACTGCTGCCATCCGATATTGATTGGTCTTCCCATACGATCACAAAGGTGCCGTCTCCGTTAACGGCAATATCTCCATGCCATTGCCGGCTGGTTGTATTTTCGTTGACTTGAAAGTCGATGCCATTGGGCACGGGCTGCGCCAAAGATAAGGGCACAATTAGGCACATAAGCACGACCAGTCTGCCGGGGTTAGTATTGAATAGGTTATTTGGGTGTTCATTTGAGGATAATTTTGTGCTGAGAAACCATTGACCAAGCTTTGGTCTCGATTCGCGAAGATTACATCTCATTATTTCATTACCCCGTTATCCTGAGTTTTTCGTGACCATATTGCTTGCTAACTATCGTCGCAAATGAAGTGATCTATTGAACAGGAGTTCGGGATGTTGATTTGTGCAAAATTCATTCTTATTTGGGCGGATTGAGCGCGAACGTCCAATAAGTGGACGTCATGCTCAATAGTTTATTGGCCTTTCGGTTAAATACAAAACGAGCACTTTATTCAATGGACTAAGAGCTAATTTGTCGAAGTCGTCGCAGAGGGTTGTGGGAATGTGGGAAACGCGCGAACGTTGATGGGTCATGCACTTTCGTTTGTTGATTCGCTGCTCTGCTCGTCTGGGCTCTTAGTCGCCCGCTCTGCATATTGACTCGGACTCAGTCCGAATTTTCGTTTAAATAGGGACGAGAAATGCGATGGGCTTTTGAAACCTGCACGGTAGGCCACCTGTGAAACGTTTCCTACACGATGCAAAAGCAGTTTCTCTGCATATTGCAAACGAAAATCCCGTAAAAATTGCCCAGGACTTTGGCCAGTGGCTTCCGTGTATAGCTGATACAATCGGCGACGGCTGTAGCCCATCTCTTTTGCTAACGCGCTGACATCAAATTCCGGATTGCCGTAGTGGCCCTGAACGGTCTTTACGATTTGCCGCACAAAATCATGATCTTCTCCGCCTGACTCATTGAGCCGTATGTTGGGAAGCTTTAGACTCAATGACTGGGTGATACGAGCTCGAATATCAATTAACGTACGAATACGATTGAGTAATTCAGTTCGTTTGAAGGGTTTGGTTAAATAAGCATCTGCACCCACGCGAAAACCTTCGATCTTATCTTCTTCTGTGGCTTTTGCCGTCAGCATCAGCACTGGGATTGCGGCAGTACGCTCACTATTCCTCAATCGTCCACATAATTCCAATCCGTTCATCCCGGGCAGCATCACATCGCAGATGATAAGATCTGGCAAAGCACTGCCAATCTGTTCCCATGCTTGCTCTGCTGATGTCGCTGACAAGATGGTGTACTCAACCTCCAAAATGGATGTCAAAAGATTGATCATTTCGGGATGATCTTCAACAATAAGTATGATTTCGTTCTTTTGGCCTGCAAGGGTTCCCAACTCATCAACTACGGCATCGCTGGCCGCAGAATCATTCGCTGAGTCAATATTTTCGGCATGTCTAACGATTGGCAGCCAAGCCGTGAAGATCAAGCCTTTAGGCTGATTATGGCAAACTTCAATTCCGCCTCCATGAGATTCCATAGCAGATTTTGCGATAGCCAACCCGAGGCCTGAAGTTCCTGGACTTGCTGTCTCGTCAGGTGCTTGATAAAAGCGCTCGAAGATGTGTTCAAACTGGTCTTCTGCCACACCGGTACCATTATCGGACACGATCAATGCCATTCGACTCTGCGAATTGGACAGCGTAAGTGTCACTTCGCCCCCAAGAGGCATGGAGCGGACAGCATTTGCCAAGAGGTTGATTAACACACTTTCGATTCGACCCCGATCAGCCACGATGTTTGTAATGGTCAATTTATCGAGTACGTGGAGCGTGATGTCGCGCTTTTCGGCAGCAGACGTGAACAGTGACAGACAATGTCGGGCGACAAAACTCATGTCGATTGGGGCTAAGCCTAACTCCAATTTCCCTGATTCTATGTATGCGTCATCGATCATCTGATCAACCAGATTCCTTAACCGCTGTCCATTTTGAAGCACTACTTGAAGGCTTTTCCGTATGTTCTCGCTACTGAGTTCGTAGATCGTAATAAGGGGTTCCAGGATGAGTGACAAAGGAGTTCTGATTTCATGAGAAAAATTGGCAAATGACTGTGTTTTTCGATCGGACAGTGCGGCAATCTGTTTGGATTTTTCCTGTAATTCGGCTGTTCGGAGAACAACTTCGGCGTCTAGTCGTTGATTAATACGATGGGCTCTACCTAATCGATATTGGTGGAAATAGACAAAAGCAAGAAAGACGATGGCTAAGGATGCGCAATAGACTAAATACGCCCACCAAGTTCGCCAGGGCGGCGTCGCCACGTGGATGGGCAATTTTATCGATTCGCTCCAAATCCCATCTTTGTTGGCGGCTTTGACTTCGAATTCGTAGTTTCCTTCGGGAAGGTTGGTGTACAGAACGCGACGATGGTTTGAGTCTAATATCTTCCATTCAGCGTTTTGATTTAACAGCCTGTAAGCATATTTATGGAGATTGGGATGGCTGAAATGTAGTCCAGCAAAATGTAATTCCAAGGCATTGATAAAATGGTTGAGTTGTATCCCCTCGAGCTGCGTTTCGTCCGTTATTTGCTGAAAATTGGGAATCGGTCGTGTCACCCGTGTTCCCGCTTGATCGATCGTCTCAATTTTCGTGACAGCCATCTTAGGTGGCCAAGGATCAATCAATAATTGGGATTGAACATAGTCCAATCCATTACTCCCACCGAAGTACATGCCCCCTCTAACTGATTCGCAACTTGCCCCTGTTGAATACAAATGGTTGTTAAGTTGGCTTGACCAACTATCCCTGTTCAAGTCCTTAACGAACAACCCATAAGATGTCCCTATCCAAATGGTTCGATTAATAAGGATTAGAGATGCAACAGCCTTTGTACGAGGATCTAAAGCAATTGGAATATTCTCTTGTTGGCGTGTATTCTTGTCGAAGCGAAACACGCCGGATCCGTAGGTCGCAACTAAAAGCGATGTGCTTGATTCATGGGCAATTTTTGTGACAAGCATTTCGCCGATAATCTCTTCAGAATGAATATTTTCGCCGTCAAACGAAGCAAAGTACAACCCGTTACTCAACCCTATCCAAAAACCGGAGTTGTCCTCTAAAAAGCAATTCACGAAAAGTTCAGCTAGTGAGGAAACGGGTGCGGGCGAATAATCGCTGTCTGCCTTAGGCGGTTGGATCACAAAGAGTCCACTACCGTTTGTCCCTATCCAAATCTCGCCGCCTTCACTTTGAGTGACAGTGCGTATATCTAGTTGTTTGAGCGACTCGTCAATCGAAAGCCAATTCCAGCTATCAGTTGTGGGTTCCCAATACCCGAGTCCCTTTTGGGTCCCAAACCAAAAATTACCGGCTTGATCTTGAAAGATAGCTCTGACGAGGATTTGCTCGAGCTCAATTCTTGGCGTGTTGCTCGATATCGTGCCCGTCGTCTGCATCGGTGTCGCAATGCCGCTTTCTGTACCAACCCACAATCCTCCGTCCTTGTCTTCAAGAACGGCGCGCACATGACTATGCTGCAGACCCAATTCGGCGCTTGAAAAATGGCTTGTCGCAGACGGATTTAAATCTGCAATTGCAACGCCAAAACCCTCGGTTCCAATCCAAAGGTGGTTTGAATTGTCGACGGAAATGGCGTTGATGACGGTATTCAGCGGAGCATCCAATTCAAATCTACGAAATTGACCAGACGAAGGCTCAAAGCGCAATAGCCCGTTGGTAAGTATGACCCAAAGGTTATTTTTGAGATCTTCGGCGACGATAATCACCTCGGGCAACCCTATGCCAAAAGGACAGCTATAAAATTTAGTAACGAGACGCCCTTCAGTCGATGCACACCAAATTCCGCTTTTTGTGAAGCTCCAGATCTGATTGGCACGATCTACAAATAGGGCAGATGTCGGCTCGTAGCCCAATTCATTTTCATACAAAAGACGAAATTCGGCATCATAGACATTAAGCGTGCCTGAGTTACGTAGAGCCCATACTCGATTTGCTGCGTCGACTGCCACGGCTATGACGTCCTCGCCAAATTCGTCGATGCTACTGAGGTCAAGATCAGCGGCGAGTGTAAAGTCCTGGTGAATCAGTCCAGCACGATCACGGCTAAATAGAAGCATTCGGTCATTAATCAATCCCACTGGATTGATAAGTGTTTCGATGTAAGCCGAATTACTCTTTAACCCAAAGGTCGTAAATCTCTCGTTGACCGGGTCGTACAGGTTTAGCCTGCCAGTCATGGCCCACAAACGACCTTTTGCATCTTGAAAAATATCCCCAACAAAGTGTTTGTCCAGTGATCCTGGTGTGTCATCGGCCCAATGCACTACGATTTCGTAGCCATCATAGCGATTGAGCCCATATTCCGTTGCTATCCACATAAAGCCCATTCTGTCTTGAATGAGGTCTTTGATTACGTTGTGAGACAGCCCATCATCTGTCGATATTAACCTGACCTTAAGTTTGGTTGGTTCTGAAGCATTTAGAGTTGAGAGTGTCAGAACCCACAAAACGACGACGATACTATTCAACTGAACCATAAATATCTGCGCCTTCCCAACCAACCCGTCTACATTAATCTGTAATCTTATCTTCAAGTACCCCTAAATAGTGGACAGTGCCGATATTTTCTCGGCCCGATTGAGGCCGATGTGCGAATGCGAAAACATACTGCACAAATTCGCAGATGTCTGCGGCAATATTTTTTAGAGGACCTTCCTATAATCGACTTGGCCATTTTGCATACGCGCTGTGGGTTGTCGTTCGTAGAATCTCAACCCCTTATTCGTCTCTACCTCAAACTTAAGATCTCGGAGTAATTAATGACTCAATACCTTTCTGGTTATGTTTTCAAGGTTCCATTTACAATTCTATTAAGTCTGGCACTACATCTGACAGACGCCAAGGCCCAGGCGTTCCCTTGTGATGGCGAAGCATACTTAATTCACGAAAGCATGGCGGAACTAAGTGCTATAGATCAAACTGTATCGCCGTTCACTTTAGTATCGATAGGCGGTCCCTTCGCTGACGACATTAACAATATGGGATTTCGCAGTACGGATGGGTTGTTATACGCATACCGACGAACCGGTACAGTCGAAGTTGTGACTATCGATGCTGCCGGGACGCTTGTAGGACTCGGTGTTGGCGGGCTACCACCAGCGGCAGGCGCCGAATATAACTCGGGCGACGTTTCGCCTGATGGGTCAGTCATGTACTTTAATCTTAATGGAGCCGGAGCGCTTCATACGCTTGCCTTACCGGGTCTTGCGTTAATTCAAACAGTCACCTTGCCAGATAGCGGTCGCGTGGCGGACTGGGCAGCTCATCCCACGAACGGATTATTATATGGTGGAGACGACACCGACGGAGAACTCGCTATTGTCGATCCCGCAATTAATGCCAGAACCGATGTAGTTGTTATGGGTTGCCCAATGTTAACGGCAACCTGTACGGCTAATTCGCTGCCAACAGGCAGTGGCTTTGGCGGCGCCTGGTTTAATGCTGCGGGTGACTTAATGCTTTACGAAAACTCAGGTTTGATTTTTCAAATAACAGGTGTAGCTACTGCCAATCCAACCATTATCTCAACATTCTCAGCCCCTGATAGCGGAGGCTTTTACGACGCCGCTGCTTGCGCTCGAGATGCGATGCCGGTCGAATTACTCAATTACTCAGTTGAATAGGTTCTGACAGCTGCAGACCCACTCCAATTCCAGTGTCAGGAATGTCATTGGGCTTTCCTCACAATTTGGAACCTGGAGCACCTAGTTAGCTATTGAGCTTGACCTGGTGATATCAGCGTCTGGACTCGTGTCCTGCGTTGGTGTGTGCCAAGTAAATGCATTGAGCTTGTCGAATAGGACCACACAGCGTTGATTCTCTTTGAGCTCGATGGTTTGTTCACTGCGGTAATGCCAGCCATCAGACGGCTCACTGCGGTCTTCTATTTCTACAACTACATGATAGCTGCCAGGCATTAAGTCGAAGTGCTCAATGGCGATGCTGTGGCCATCGCTCATGATCCCACCTGGCTCAAACGTCTTATTCATGATCTGCTCATCATTGGCGGTCACACGCAGCGACACGGGTGCTCGTTCTCGGCTGGTGACGGTGGCGTTGCGCATATGGACGGGTAGGGCTTCTAGTTCCTCAGCCGATCGTTGGCGCTCTGCAAGCTTAATTTCGCCTGCATGTTTAAACGAAACCACCAATTGCGGCGACGAGCTGGGTGAGCCGCTCCAGGTGACACGACTGGCGAAGACTAGCGCGAAGGCGACGGCAAAAACCATTCCTGAAGCTGCCAATCGCCACCAGATTTTTGGCTCGTTTTTCGCACTTGTAGCGCGAGCGAAACTCTCTGTCGCTTGTTTAAGACTCTTCATGGTGAGTGATTCATCTTGGTAGAGCTTTACAAGGTCGGGATCCACGACGTCCGTTCTCAGGATGGGCTCACGTTGTCCTTGATAGCGGTCTTTCGTCCAGGTTGCGCCTTCCCGGTAGCTGCAACTACCTGGCCCGCAGCCAGCCAGCATAACGCCTGGCACTTTTCTCTTGATGAGACGTTCCACGGTTAGGGGATGAATCCAACCTAAACAAGGCACGTGCTGGACCAGATAGCCAGGCAGTTGCGGGCAATGACCTTGGCTGTCTGTATTAAGGGTGAGCGCGTCCTGGCAAAGGAATAGGACGCGTGGAGGATCGGCATGGGCTGCGACCGCAGTTTCCAAACTACGGCGCGTATCAAGTACGTCGAGATAGGGAACTCCGATGCCTGCTGAATCGCATGATCCGGCGCATATCCCACAGCTAACACAGCGGTTGGGATCGACAAAGGCTTGTGCGTGATAGGTCTTGTCGTCGGTTCTGGGAACCATGGAAATGGCACTGTAAGGGCAATCCTGGTAACACTTCATGCACGCGTTACAGCGCGACACAACGACCTCGGCGGTGGGAGGCTTCTTTTGTCGCCAGAACGGTAAGGAATACAGAACCGCGCCTGCCACCATGAATAGTCCGAGGAATAACCCTCCCGTGGTTCGTTCAAGTAGCCACAGCGGAGCCAAGTACCAGCCGTCCATCAGGAAATTTGTGGGGTTTTGAAGCATATCCGCCCGGGCCGCCAAGTCGGCGGGAGCCAAAGCCGAAATGATGAGTAGCCCCAGTAAGAGAATCAAGGTCACAGGTCTGGTCGTTAAGAACTTCGGACGTGAGAGGCGAGCGATGTGGACATAGATCACTGCCGCCATCGCCAAAGGCACGATCATGTGAAAAAAGAAAATGACGAAGAAGAAGAGAGAATTGATAGTGTCGTTAGTTAAGAAGGATCGAGAAAGGGGATCGGCAAAAATAGGGATGAGGTCAAGAATTTTGGCGCTGCCGGTTGCCACGATCTGACCACGTTCATCCCAAACCAACCAGTAGCCAGTCCAACCGATCATTTCTAATAGGGTCCAGGACAATAGTCCGGTTGTCCAGGCAAGCCAACGAGGTCCGCGGAAGCGACCAGCAAATAATAGATACAGCGCATGAACGATGACAAAGAACATGCAGGCATCACTGCTGTAGCGGTGAAGGGATCGCAATATGCCGCCAGACCAAGTTGCATCCGTCATGGCGGTAACGGATGTGTAGGCTTGGTGAAGACTAGGTCGGTACCAGATCAACATCAAGATTCCGGTGACTGTGGCAATGATGAAGAGGACGTTGGCCATGGCACCGGTTTGTGCAAGCGGATTCATGGATTCAGGCAATCCGCGTCCTGCCAACTCGTTGATTCGCAACATGGCGCGGTGACCTGCGCGAAATAGCGGATTCGCTTCAGCTAGTTTACCAACGCCCGCAATCGTTGTTTTGCTGGGTGTGTCCATCAACTCACGTCTTCATTAAGCAATAAACGCAGTGCGGTTATCAACCATTGCTCTTGGCGATCGCCAAGTGTGAATCGGTAAGCAATGCGACCGCTACGGTCGATGAGGATGAACAGGTTGGCATGATCAATGACGCCCGTTTCTGGGTTGATGGAGCGTGCGAATTCATATTCGTCCAGTATTCGCTCTACCTCTACGGGGGGTCCCGTGAGCAACTGGAATGTGGGCGCCTCGATTTGTTGACCTGCGGCCATTCCAGCCAAGACCTGGGTGCTGTCACGAGTCGGATCGAGTGTGATGGCCAAGACGCGCAGGTCGTTCTGTTCAGATTCTGTCAGAGACGCCACGGCGCGTTTGGTTTGCGCCATGATCATGGGACAGGTGTATCCGCAAGTTGCATATACGGCGGTGACGAGGATGACTTTACCTTTGAGCTCGGCCAGCTGCACGGGATCACCTAACTGGTTGACCAACGAAATAGGGCGAGCGGCGTAAGATGTTCTCAAGGACTCGGCCGGAAAAGGCATCTCTGCCGCGAACGATGAAGGTGGTTTTTTGAACAAGACCGCCAGCGAAGCCATCATGATGAGTGCGAGTGTGAAAGTGAGGCTAACCGTGCGATACACGGCTGGTTTGTTTTCTCGATAAACCTCACACAGGGATTTCCACCAAATACCCGCAACCAAACCGGCGATGACAACCGGGTTAACGATCATCATCACGAGATAGGCTGTCTCAAAAGTTTTAGTCGCTGGATCGTAGCCAAAACACCAGGTCTTAAATTCATCTGCAAACGAAGCCAGCAAGGTGTCACCGCTGGTTGGCAAGGCTAAGACGATCCCTTGTAATAGGGTGTAGAAGAACAAGAAACAGATAAAAAAGAGAGGGAACCGCCAGGATGCCAACCAGAATTGGAGAACATCGTAGACGGATCTGGATTGGAGTTTCATAGTGACGATTCCCTCAATCTTCGCTTACCGAACGTGCCAGACGTCGGTCAATGCAAGCCAGTTTGCGAAGTAGTAGACGACAAATGTGACGAGTAAGATGATCACAAGTGTCATGGTTCCTGGAGAACGGTGGTCTTCGGTTGCGTCGACATCGCCCTCGGTCACTAAGGTCTTTGGCGTCGCCCAAGGCGTCATAGCTCGACCCTTGTTTGATTTGCCAAAGAACACGGCTGCTACGGTGAGTAGGATGAAGGTCAGCAAGCCAATAAAGGCCAGCACGCCACCGATACCCATAACACCCAACCACAGATGGGTTCCAGAATCGAAGCCAGCGGCTAAGTTAGCGCCAGTGAATTCCACATCCCAATGTCGCCTAGGCACGCCCGCCGAACCGGCAAACGACATCCCAAAGGAGAGCATGACAATGCCGATCCCGAATATGTAGGGTTGGATGATTGCTAACGAGCGCGCATAGAATTCCCGTTGAAAGATCAGAGGCACCACGTAGTAGATAAGTCCCATGAAGGCGAGACTGGTACCACCAACAACGGTCGCGTGGAAGTGCCCCGGAATGCGCAAGGTATTGTGAGCTAGGATATTGATCTGTTGGGTGCCGAGGGTTACACCTGTGATCCCACCTATGAATCCGAAGATGACAAGCGAGAGGAAAAAGGCCGAGAAACCGGGATTCTTCCAAGGTGCATTGGTAAGCCATCCGAATAGACCTCTAACGTAGCCTTTGGCTCGTTGAGCGATCTCAACGGAAGCAGGTACCGTGAAGCCATGGATCATGGAGGCGAGTACAGCCAAGTACATCGCGTAGGATGTATTCCAGATTTTCCAGCCGGCACCGACGCCAGGATCGACCAATAGGTGATGGGCGGATGCAAGGTTGATGAAGAGGATGTAGAGCACAAACGCGCTGCGACAAACCGCTTGATTCAACGGTTTGGCACCTGTCGTCAAGCTAGCAAGTAAATACCAGACCGAGACCATGGCACACACGTTAACTTGCTGCGATTGATGGCCCAAACCCCACCAAATGAGTCGGTACCAGCCCGGATCCGGTTGAGCCGTCCAGCCCATGGACCAGGTAAAGGTAGGAATCATGACGACCGCTCCGTGAAGTAGGGTGACGACCGCGATGATGGCGGCGGCAATCGCACCAAATACAACCAAAGGAACGGAGCCATCGTAGGTCTTGTCCCGTTTGGCGATATAGACGGTTGCGAAGAAATTGTAGACGCCGATCAAAGTACCTACCGCCACCAGTATGATGCCCAGATAAAAGACAGGGTGGGCGAGCAGTGGTATGTATGACGTCATTAAGACGTCTGCTTTGCCGATGAAGACAATGACATTCACCATGACAGCGCCAACCAACATCATGACAAAAGAAACCCATGCGATCTTCTTGGAGAATAAGCGTGAGTTCAACAGCGTGGTACAAGCAAAGTAGAGGATGGCCACCTCAATGAATAGGATCCAAAAGATCAACATATTCATGCCGTGTGCCGTGAGAATACGGTAATACCACTGGGCATCGAGCAAGTGAACCGCTGGCCAGCGAGTGAGCGCCAACAGGACGGCTGCAATGGCGCCTATGAGTAGGAAGATGACGGCGAATACGCCGTTCAGCTTTATAAATTTTTGTGCAGTTAAACACACCGGCAACCCTGTGGTATCGCATGTGCGAACTTGATTTTCCAAATGATTACTCATCGTCGAACCTCCTCATTCCACGATGATCTTGCCGGTCATCAGGTGGTGACCAATGCCGCAAAACTCGTTGCAGATCAGCTGGTAATCACCGGCTTGCGTGGGTGTGATAGTGAGCACGTGGTCATAGCCCGGTAGGATATGGAAATTCATGTTGACAGGCAGCAACGAGAATCCATGTTGAAGGTCCAAAGCAGATACATGTAGTCGGTAACTTTGGCCCTGCTTGAGTTTGAGAATGGGGTACCAGCGCCACATTTGCCCGAGCAAATAGGCGTCGCCACCTGGTGTAGGTTCCACGATTGGAACTCCGTTTTCTTCGCCCACTTGGTGGGTTTTGATGGCGGCTTCGACCCTGGCCACAAAGGCGGCAGGCTCTACGCGGTACGCTTCTCCAGTGCTGTTCTGTTTACCCTTGAAATGCCAAACAGGCATCATGATAAACATGATCAGGCACCAGATGAGTGAAAGTGCAATCCAGATGCGTTCACCGCCGGATGGCGCTTTGAACCAATCTTTGTCAGGTACATGAATACTCATAACCGTCTCCTCCTAGACTGACTCATGGCAGAGCCGCTGGCGCCAGCGTGGCGAGTTCAACCCAGCCCCAAACCGTATAGGAGAGAACTGGGATGAGTACGCCTAATGCCAACAGTAGCCATGGGTTGTCGAGGAGTTTCTGGAGTGGGTGTTTTTTGTCTTGACTCATTAGAAACCTCCCTATATTTCGTTTAACGTGATGCGAGACGTTCTCGTGGTGTGTGGGCCGCTGTGGGCACCTCTTCAATAGGGTGCTTAATGGCGTGCAGTGTGAGAATGAGGTAGGTGATACCGCCGACGATGGCGATCAGGCCGCCAATGCCCATCACAACCAATCCTGTGGTGGCACCTAAATGCTGAATTGACTGTTCTTGGCCATACAGTTTTCGGCCCATGCCGTAACTGCCAGCCAACCCAAAACCCAACGCGAAAATTGCCTGACCAAATCCAAATGTAGCTGGCTGCCATTGTGCCCAGCCTCGCAGTTTCATCGATTGAAATCGATAACCAAGCTCAGGCAGCAAAACATATGTCAGGGTCATGTATGCGCAGGTTACTGCGCCAATATTGGCATGGTAGTGGGCGGGAATTAATGTATTGGATCCGCGAATTAAGGCACCTAGGACAAATCCGAGCAGCGTCAGGCCGGCGCTTATCAGGAACCCGAGTCGAACGGATTTGAGCGTCTGGCTTGGCTTTTCACTGGCAAAGAATCGTCGCCCACACATGAACATGAAAATGAGCACCACCGGGAATATGCCCCACTGCATGAGACTTGTGAAAACCGTCCGGTATATGGCTGTCGTCGTTCCAGACAAGGTGAGCAGGGGAGCGACAAATACGGGCAGCAGCAAACATGAGAAGAGCCAAAAAGCGGTTCTTCTTGAACATGGCCATTGTTCAGTTGCGAACACGGTAAGTGCGGTCCAAGCGACCAACATGCCACACGTGTTCGCAAACTGAAAGACGTGCCCTCCCCCCCAAAACAGGTGTTCGAAATAGACATTGGCACCCAAATCGCCCGGGGTATTCCACCAAGCAGCCCAGATCGTGATCAATGCAAAGAGCACCGCCACGCCAGCAGCGCGTAACCCTGCCTGTGCGATACCTGGCATAATCGTATTGTCAGCCTCAGGCCCGCCTGGCAAGAGCCGTGGCTGCAGAATTTGTAGTCCGATACCAATCGCAAAGATGACCAGTCCGCCTAGGAAGAGTGGGTGATCGATGACCGGTAAATAATTTGACAGGATGGGCATAGAGCCCGGCATGCCCGCGGCGATTACCATCATAGCGACGCCGCCGAAAGCGCATACAAGCGCTGCAATTTCCTGTCCGATGAAGCGAGGGTCACGAGGTAATCGTGAGTACATGAGCATCAGGAAGGCGCAGAACCACACGAAAAGAGACAGCACAACATGCACGACCAAACAGCGCTTAAATAGCAAAGGATCGGTGATCCAGTTGCTGAATGGCGGCATGCGCGCGATAACTAAGAGTAAAGCTAGGATTCCCGGTAAAAGTAAACTGCCCACGGCGAGCGTAAACCACAAGCGCGAAAGGGTACGCTGGGTACTGTCCGATACTGGCATATCGGCCTCCGTCTATGATGTTCTCCGAGGTCGAGTATGCGCGTACTGGGCCAGCTGGCATTATGACTGGCGTCATATTAGGAATGCGTTTGTGGCTAATAAATAGGCCAAACATCTATCTTTTCGTGCGTAGCCAGCCTAAGTTGGCTCTAATTCTCGTCGATCGGGTTGAGAGATAGCGCGCAGCAGGACAATAGATAAGAGAGCAATGATGCGTATTTTATGCTGCCGGCTTTACGTCTTATGACTTTGAACCCGCTACTTGGATGTCGATTGAATACGCCTTGGCTTATGAAAAAGGACTAGTGTGCATGAAACATAAAGTGCTTCTGACTGACGCATAATCCGAAGATTTGTCATCGGAATGGCGGCCCATTGAAAATTTATCGATGTCTTAATTGTCATCAGATCGATGCAGCATAATCGCGCCCATGAGACATGGTAAAAGATAGGGGACAGCAGGGATTCCCACAATAAAGCCAGGGACAACATACCAAGGGTCCGACAATTCGGCAGGTGTGATGAAGTTCATGCCCCGTTGTAAAAGAAAGAAGAGTGCCAAGCCACATATACTTGCAAAGACCCGAAGTGAAGCACGTCCCAGCCACTTTACTTTACCCAATGCGACTGCCAGAAACGCAGCTGCGAAGTAGGTCAAGGCTCCAGAAAAGAAGAGTACTACATCAAGGACTTGGTCAAGTTCCATAAAGACAGAAGGAATCTCACCTGTGGCCTCCCTCGCGGAGTGCAAGCCAAAATTGAAGATACTCCAGATGACATGCAGTGGGCCAGCTAACAAGATTGCACTTACGCTAAGCGTTGCGAAAAACCGTTCGCCTGCCTTTGCGAGCGCTTCTCTTGCCATGACAAACCCAACCACTTCTGCAATGGCGCCAATGGTGAGAACAACATAGCGCAACATGTTTTCTGAAGGTGTCGCTTGCCAGGGCGTTCCCAGGCCCACCCAAAAAAGACCTATTAGCGCAAAGGGTGCGATAAGAAGGGCTCCAGCCGTGCTCATGAGCGTTCGATTATGCGCATTGGCTCTTCTTGAATGCCAGCCAAGGTTCCAAGCAGCTAACGCCATTGCGATGAAAACTGTAACTCCAATAAATTGGTGAACGCCCGGCACCCGCAATCCTCGGGTTACGACGCCTATGACAAGAAAAGGTGAAGCGAGAAGAAAGACATAACAAACCGCGCGCGTGTACAAAGGCTAGCCCATCCATTGTCTCGTTTTTTTGTCAGTGAAGATTATGAAACATCGTAGCTAACGCATTTCACAAATACAAGACACGGGAGAGAGCACTGCGTGTTTTTGACAATGGATAGTAGGCCACTCATCCACGCTGGCTCTTTTGCCGATAAATCATAAAAAGACTTAAGAAAACGAACGTTGGCTTAGGAGGTTCATGGTGGGTACTGTGATACAGCCTTTTGGATTATTGTGCTGTCTTAGTTTGTTTACGATTGCGAATGATGCTTTGGGGCCTGTAGTCGTCCCGGTCGTCCTGGACGAGACATCTGTGCTCGCAGAGGGCGTTGGGTCAGGACAGCCGCTATGGGTTGAAGTGACCTATATGGACTCACCTGCTGGCGCGGCTATTGCCTTTGAGGCAGCGGAAAAGATTTGGTGGCTTGCAGACACACCAGTTTTACTGTTGGGCGCAACAGGAAATCCCGTCCCTTCTAACATTATTAACCGCGGTACCGCCTGGATTGATATCTGGCTAAATGGTGAGCGGTTAACGGACAGACCCCTAACCATCCATCCGCGCGCAAAGCGCATCCGCCTTACCGAAAATGAAGAACAAGTACGGGGTGCATTGCTGCGGGGCCTACCTGGCGTAGACGGTGCCTACCTGTCCCAGGTCGCCAACTTCCTTGCCGGAAATCTCGCCTCGCTCGATGTGACCGGCACCAGCTACTCCGTGAGTGGTTTTGGTACCGTAGTCAATAGCGCAGGGGAGTGGGTAGGTGGAAACCTAAGCGCCATGGGTACGGTCACAAGCAATGGATCGTTAACGGTGGATGGCAGCAATGATCGGATCACTGCTGGCAGTGGCACCCTAGATTTTGATGACGATCACCTCACAACGACAGGCAATTTTGGCATTGGCACTAGCAGTCCTAGTGAAGCTTTAACACTCAACGGTGGTCGAATATTACAGACGATAGGTGATCCTCGACACGAAGGCGCGGTTAGCATGGCTGGCACTTTCCCACGCTCCGTCTTCGTTCAAGGCAACTATGCCTACGTGGGCGTTTTTGGCGGCAACCGGTTTCACGTGGTAGATGTGCGTGACGGCACAGCGCCGCTTGTGGTTGGAACACTTGCGGATACGGGTATAACCGCGCTGGCGTCTCCGACCGACGTGGTGGTGGTGGGTAATTACGCCTATGTAACATCCTCTGGAGATGATGGCCTGGAAGTAATTGATGTGTCCGATCCCACACAACCAACCCACGTGGCCGTATTGACTGATACAGCGGAAACTGCCCTGAATGGTGCGGCTGCATTGAAAATAGTAGGCTCTTATGCCTATATCGCTTCCAATTCGGATAGTGGCTTGCAAATTGTCGATATTTCAAATCCTCAAAATCCTGTCCCTGTTGGTGTCATTTTTGACGACGGCACGACCGCCTTGTCGGGCGCAATTGGCGTTGAAGTGTGCGGCTCGCTTGCTTATGTGACCGCTCCCTTTGAGGGATTAGAAATTCTTGATGTTTCCGACCCACGACAACCCAAACATGTCGGCGCATTATTCGACGACGGATCGATTCACCTAGCTGGCTGCCGAGAAATCAAGGTCTCAGGTAGGCACGCGTTTATATCCGCCACCACGGAGGACGCGATTTCAGTGGTTGATGTGTCAGACCCCAGTTCACCGGCGGAAGTCGGTTTCCTTGTTGACAACGGCACTACAAGGCTGGCTTCGCCTCGAGGTATCGACCTCGCCGGATCATTCCTCTTCGTGGCGGGCGAAGACGACAACGCCGTGAGCGTATTGGACATTTCGGATCCCACAGCACCTTTCGAGGTGGGCGCCATCGTGGATGATGGCACAACGGAACTTTCAGGTGCCTACGATGTGGTGGTTGTAGGTTCCCGTGCTTATGCTGTAGGAAACACGGATTTGGGACTTGAGGTGATGAAACTTACCGGCATTGATACGCCTAGTATTGACGTGAGCAGCCTCAGGGTCGGGTCGGTCACGGTTGATCAAAACAGTCGAATTAGCGGTAACTTAAGTGTGGCTAAAGGGCTCGATGTCTCGGGACCTTCTTCTCTTTCGGACGTCCATATGAATGGAAGTCAGCTCGTCCAAACCCCGTCTTCGCCCAAACAGGCAAGTTTAACGTCTTTTAGCGGCCTAAACCCTTTGCGTGTTGTTGCCAGTGGGAACTACGCCTATGTCACTCTTTGGGATGGAGGCGTCTCGCCGGGAGAAATGCATGTCATGGAAATTTCACTTCCTGACTCGCCTACGTCGCTGGGTAGTTTGTCATTGGGAATTGAGCCAAGCTCCATAGCAATCCAGGGACGCTATGCCTATTTGGGTGACACAGGCGTTTTCAAGATTGTGGATCTAGAAAATGTCAGCAGCCCATCGGTTACAGGGTCGTTAGCACTGGGCCCATCGCTGAAGGTCGCCGTTTCAGGTCGTTACGCCTATGCGGTTGACGCCAACATGGATTTGAACGTGATCGATATTGTCAATACAAGCCAACCTTCGAGTGTAGGCAACCTGGCTTTGAGCGAGATAATGACGACACTCGACGTTCTTGGTCAGTATATGTTCCTCGGTGGCCCAAGCCTTCGGGTGATCGACGTATCCAGTCCTTCAGCACCCAGTGAGGTCGGGTCGTTGGTCTCACTGACAAGTATTAAAGATTTGAAAGCCTCCGCAAGTCGAGTTTATGCAGTAAACCCCAGTGGGCTTAACATTGTGGACGTCTCAGACCCGACGAACCCAGTCCTGGAAGGAACACTCGCTTTGTTTGCCGCTAATTCGGTTGAATTGTCCGGCGGATTCGCCTACGTAACAGACTCTCTTTATGTAAACGTCATCGATATACGAGATTCGTCCAATCCGATTCGCGTTGGCCGTCAGCAAATTGGATCGATACTGTACAGTCTCTCGGTTACGGGTCGAGTCGCTGTGGCGGTGGATATCTACGCATTTTATGTGATTGATCTTTTCGGAATTGATGCCGCCACCATGTCGGCTCACTCGATTGAAGCCGGTCGTTTGTGCGTTCAGAACGATCTGCAAGCTCGAGGAACGATTACCGCGAATGGAGCCTCCATTGGACCTGGCGGACTTTTTAGCGATGGCAACTTGGGATTATCAGGTACATTTGCGATTGCTAACGACGTGGTTCCTACGTCTTCGCCCGCCAACCTTGTCCAACTCTATGCCGAAGATGCTTCCGGCAGCTCTGAGCTCAAAGTTCGCGATGAAGCGGGCAATATCAGCACTTTGTCACCCCACAACTTCACCCTAATCGGCGAGCCATCGGAACCATTGGCATGGTCGTTTTATTCGGAACGCGATGGTGCGGCAATCAACGTAGATATGCTGAAAGCTGCGCGTCTCATTGAACAAATGGCGGGTGAGCGGCTTGTTTATTTGCAAGGCGCGGTCAATGTAGATATTGAACCCGGCGCTGATCTTAGAATTCGCATGCGGACGGTGGAAGCAGAAAATGCGATACTTAAATCACAAAACCAAGAACTCTCCATGGAGATCAAGAAAATCAAAGATCTGTTGAGCATCAAGGAGTAATCATGTCGCGTTGGATGATTCCGTTTGCTTTTATGTCGACCAACCTCGTGCTGGCTCAATCCAGCATTGTTGGCAATGCGCCGCTGACTCTTCAAGAGGGCGCTGCAGATTGTGGGGGTTCTTGTGTCACAGTGGACGTTTTTGTTGATGTGACTGGACTCTCCGGGACCGGTGGTGATGCAGGATTGAATGCCTATGTCCTGGCCTTTGATCTCGATCGCAGCGACGTTTTTGCTTCTGCCCGGGCTGGCACCAGTCCGATCAGCGACTGGGGATTCTTTGCAACCAGTCGCAATCTAGTGGCGATGACGGATCGATTGATTCTCGTTGGTGCAGTCGCCGATATGGCCGCGCCCAATCAGAACTATCACGTGGCGACGGTGGTTTTGTGCGGTTCGTTGGGAAATGTCACCTTGACGTATGTACCGTCAGAATCGTCCTTGGGGTCACGGGTCGTTGCGGGCGATGGGCCAGGTCCGATAGACATCGGTGCGCCGAGTGCGTTTACGCTGCCGATCACGGTTACGTTTTCGTTGGATTGGGGGGCCGGAATCAGCTCCTGGACCCTGAATGCACCTTCTTACGATTTGGTTGCACCATCGGGGCCCATCGATGTCCTTGACCTGACAAAACTCACACATTGTGGACAGCCCTAACACTGCCGAAACCCATTTTTTATTCT
The DNA here is from genome assembly GCA_029263455.1 of Holophagae bacterium. Classification (GTDB taxonomy): domain Bacteria; phylum Acidobacteriota; class Holophagae; order Acanthopleuribacterales; family Acanthopleuribacteraceae; genus JAGQSC01. Next base: position 31,323 of record JAJCXM010000036.1, on the reverse strand, counting down.
CTATTGAAATAATTGGTAAGCATGCTGCGTGGTGCCTCTTACTGACGACACTTTGCTTTTTGACAAGGGCGATATTTTCAGAATGGCGGTGCGGCTAGATGGGGGATTCTAGGACTCCGGTTACGCGACTGCCTTAGTCATGTCATTCGTTGGTATTGGCAGTGATCTGCAAGAAAAAATGTTCGCTTTCACCCGTGGTATCCATTTAACAAGGTAAAGACTGGAGGCGAAATTATGTTACTCGCTCTGCTATTTACCATGCAGACACCATGTAGTTGGTCCTGGGCAAATCCCCAGCCCCACGGCCAATTCATGTACGGTGTGACTCATGACGGCAATCAATTCATAGCAGTTGGCAGTAGTGGCATGATTCAGACCAGCCCGGATGGAGTCAATTGGACACAAATACCAAAAATCGAACTGGATCCGCCCAACTTCTTCGCCATCGTAAAAGGGGCGGGTCGCTATGTTGTGGTTGGCCAGAACGGTGTGGCCCGAACCAGTACCGATTTGGCCGCCTGGGACGACCTCAATTTTACCTCTACCACCCTTAATGACGTGGCCTATGGCGCTGGACTCTTTGTAACCGTAGGCGATAATGGCACGCTCTTTTCGAGTTCCGATGGCATGGTCTGGACGCCAGGTAATTCACTGGTAACAGAGGAGTTACACGCCGTCACTTTTGCAGGCGGGTTGTTTGTGGCTGTGGGCAAGGCCGGCACACTGATTACAAGTCCCGATGGATTTACATGGACGCCGCGCAACGCCAATACTGCGAACCATCTTTACGCCGTGGCGGAACACAATGGCTTCTGGGTTGCTGCGGGCGCAGTGGGTACGTTGATTACCAGTCCAGATACGGTTTCTTGGTCTTCACCGTCTACACCCATTAGCGGTGCGATATATTCAATTGCGCATGTAGGCGACCGCTTTGTCTGCGGCGGGTCTGCTGGTGATCATTACTCCAGTCTTGATGGTGTTGTCTGGCAATATGATTCGCCCAGATTCGAAACGGTACTGGTGGCGTTGGCATCGGGAAATGGAGTAATGGCAGGCACGCTATCATTTGGTGGTGTGGTGACGTCCAACGATGGATTGACATGGACATCGCAGCACAGTGGGCCACTTATTGACTTGTGGGCGGTTGACGCTATCGACGGCCTCCTGATTGCTGTTGGGCGATACGGCACCTGGGCAACTAGCTTAGATGGATTAGACTGGACTTTCTCTCAGATACCCACTTTAGCTACCCTACGCGATGTAACCAAACATGATGGTGCTTATGTGTGTGTCGCTTATGACGGATATTTTGCCGTAAGCGCTGACGGTACAAATTGGCAGATTGTCACGCCGGCTGCCTCTGGCTTCTTAAGGGCGATTACTTCGACGGGTTCTCATGCGATTGCCGTAGGAAACGACGGCGCCGTACTTTCGTCGGAAGACAACCTAATGTGGTCGGCAAAAGACAGTATGACAACCGAAAATCTCAATGCAGTGACCTACGCAGATGGCGTAATCGTGGCTGTGGGTGATAATGGGACTATTGCCACCAGTGCAGACGGTTCCGTGTGGAAGACGCGCGTTAGTGGCACGTCCGCACATTTGTTTGCGGTTGCTTTTGGCGCAAATGGACAGGACGAAGCATTTATCGCTGGCGGTGCTCAAGGCACGTTGATCTCGAGTTCAGACGGTGAAGACTGGGCTCCGATTACCTTTGGCAGCAATAAGGCTATCGTGGATCTCCATTTTAATGGCGAGCGATGGTGGGGTGCAGGGGCGGCCGGCATGGTGTTCACTAGCAAATTCGCTACTGACTTCGATATCTCAACCATAGGTGGATCACAAAACACGCAAGGAGCAGCAAGTCTTGGCACCAGCCGTGTCATTGTGGGTCAAGGTGGTCTGATACGCACATTGACGACTATGCAAGCGGCTTATCCTCATTGGCCAACGCCTTATGACGTGTTGGATTTGGCGGTCATGGTGACTCGGTGCCTGCCCATCATCCCCACGCCTTAGAGCACCAGAAATTTGTTGTCGTGCACCAACGCAACAATGAAAGAGTCATCACGTATTTGTTGTCCATGTGGGTATCTGTCGTCTCGAAACCATTGAGAAATGGATTGTTGCTGGGACTCGCGTGGGCGTGGCAGTCTCGGTCGCCATGACTTGGGCGGATTGGCGGCTAAACCCCAACGCGCTGTTTCGCGATTCCGAAGGCACGCATTGGTCTGTGGTGATGGAAACCGCATGGAGTTGGTTTGCGCCGGTGAGCGCCCTGATCACGGTTGTTTTCGCTGTCTTATTTGTGACATTAAAGCGAGTAAAGGGTTTGCATGGCGGCGATACCCGCGGAATTCGTCAAAACTCGGCTGAGTGATTCAGGGATCTTCAGGATTGATCTAAAGCGCCATTTGCTGATGAACATCGAAAGTTTGGCGAGTAAGCGCGCCTGCTAGTGGTTGTGCCTGTTTACTCCATTGATTCACAATCGGATTAGCGGAACTAATGCAATACCGATAGAGTCATTGAGGGTGAGCGCTTTTCGCGATGCGTTGGCGTGAACTGACCATTATGGCAAGACCAAGTACGGCGAACCCTCCAAACAGAGTCACTTCGGTTCCAAAACGCAGGTCTACCAAGGCGAGCTTAGCTGCCAATAGCAAGTAAAGTGGCCAAACAGACCAGCGACATTCCCGAATCCTGCGTACATAGCCAAAGTAGCCCATCAATGACGCAGCGACGCTGCCAATCAAAGTAACTAAAAAGTGAAAAGAGGCTGCGCTTAGAGCCCACAATAGCTGCCAAGAACTGACCAGGAATGCTATGACTAATCCTGCCAAAGCAACAATGCAAATCAAAAGCAATATGAAGTTAACCACGTGTTCCCATCTGAGTTCACTATCTTGTTGACGGGACCAGAGATAGGTCCAAATTCCAGCAAGCAAAACAGCCCATAGCTCAAAATTGGGCCAGAGCCACTGGGTTTGTGGCAGTGATGCGACGCCAATAAACCAACCAGGCAGATTCCCTAGTAACGCAGCCGTCAGCACATAAATAGTGGCCTGAAGCTTGAGGTCGAGGCGTACTGTTTTAACGGCGAGCACAATTATCGACGCGGAAGCGGCGGACAGTAGCCCCACAGCCCAGCCTGATCCGGTTAGATTAATGCTGCCAATTATCAAAGCAAGTGCTGCGACCATAGAGGCTAGTCCCCTTGCAGCGGTAGCGTCGGGTCGGATTAGGGCCCAATGATAGGCCCACAAGCTTATGGCATACGCGGCGATACTCACAAACAGAGTAGGAAAGCCAATCTCAGCCAAGTTCAGGGCTCCCTCCAGCCCAATGACCAATGCCAACAAGCATTGAATATAGGCGAAAAGACGCGTCGGTCGACCGCTTGCATCTATGACGCGAAACAAGGCTAGAAAGGCAACCGGTAGGAGTATCCCCAGGACCTGCACCAGCTCAGGTGAGAACGGTTGGTAGAGATCCGTCACATCTGTCCGAGGCGGTCGAAGTGCTACAAAAAAGGTTAAGTCTGTCAGCAAGGCGCATGGCCAACGCAACCAGCGCCAAGCTTTGGCATAGCCCATCCACGTGGTCACCAATGCCATGACCAGCATAGGGAGTCCAAAAAGGATGGTCTGATGGGTACGCGCCACAAGCAATACTGCGGCGGCCATTGTTCCCAGTGTGCCAATCCAAGCTACAATCCTCAATCCTCGTCGGCTGGCTACCCACAGTACTGCACATGCAAACGCCGCTAGCGCAAATGCGGCCACTCCTGGCGTTATTAGCTTAAAGACTAGCAATGATTCGGTGATCATCGGTAAGACAAGCAGTGTTGCCGCTGTTGCGCAGAAGGTCGCTGTGACCGCCTGTCCTTTGGCCGCGCGCGTGTCTGCGAACCACAGCCAAAATAGGGCGTAGGCAAAACCCAATAGCGCCCCGATCTGGGGTGCAACGAGTTCCGATTTGGTCACGAAGCGAAACAAAAAGGCGCCTGCAAAAATCAGCAATAGCTGTCCGCTCTGTGTACCCAGCTGCTGCAGAACGTCTGATTGGGGAGTATCAGGAGCGGTGGGAGCCGGTAGCGAAACAGCCTGCGTAGGTGCGTTAATTCCGAGCGCCAGTTTCGTTTCAATAGCCCTGAGCCGATTTTCGATCGACCTAAATCGGTCTTCCAGGGCAGGTGACCTTTGTTCACTCATATCTGCCTCTGTACGGGGATCGACATTTCCAAGATAGAAAGGTTTTCTGAGAAAGTCAACGACAATACATGAATAGTTGATCATTTAAGCAATTACTTGAAATACCAGAGTAAAGGACCTATTATTCATGTAAATACATGAGGTGGCCTGATGCGCCAGAGACTGGTTTGGTTGGCAGTGAGTTTGGTCATACCGACCGTCTGTCTCGTGTTAGACGCTGGCCCTTTTGCTTGGAACAATGACGACACAGAGGCCAAGTCGCCTCCGCCTTTCGTCGTAAGCAAACGCGTTCCTGTTCTAGAAGATAACGGCTACTACCCATGCAGTGATTGCCACGATAACGACTCGCAGAAGTCTAATCCGCGCATGCGTAAACTGGATGACGAACACGATGACTTGGCGTTTGATCACGGAAAGCAACGATTCTGGTGTCTTGCGTGTCACGACTCCGAGAATCGCGACATGCTAGTGAATCGCGGAGGCCAACTAATCGCTTTCGATGAATCTCATCTGCTGTGCGGGGATTGCCATTATCAGCAGCAAACGGATTTCATGTATGGGGCGCACGGAAAACGACTCCAGTCTTGGACAGGCGTTCGCCAGATCGTAGCCTGTGCCGAATGTCATGACGTGCACAGCCCTAACTTTAAGCCGCGAGAGGCGTGGCAGCCGCCCCAAGCACGCACGGGTCTGACGGCGACTTCCGTACATCAAGACATCGGCGGAGTAGAACATGAGTGAAAAACAATCGAGAAAGCAGATTACTCGCCGAAGGTTACTACAGGTTCTGGGTTTGACCGCGGGAGGAGCGAGTCTGACCGCGGCGGCCAATAAATTAACCGACGAGAATACTCGGCGCACCATTGTCGACACACTTGGCGGCCTTTTTCAGAACCACTTTTCTCGGCTTTCACCAGATGAAGTTGGCGAAACACTTGCGCGCATGGAAAGAAAATACAAAGAAAAGTACAAACAGGATGTTCGAGTTGAAGCTACTTCGGCTCTGCCTAACACGCTCTTTGGATATGCGCTTAATCTCTCGCGATGCAGGGGCTATCGCGACTGTGTCAGCGCTTGTGTCGAAGAAAACAATCAAAGCCGTGACTCAGAAATTCAGTACATCCGCGTTTTGGAAATACCTGACGGGACCATGAATCTTGAACACGCCGACCATTACTACGCTGGCGAAGTTCCTAAGCCCGACCATTTCTACCTTCCAGTCCAATGTCAGCAATGCGAAAACCCGCCCTGTGTCAAAGCATGTCCAGTTGAAGCTACCTGGCAGGAGCCAGACGGAATCGTTGTCATCGATTATGACTGGTGTATTGGTTGCCGTTATTGCCAGGCGGCTTGTCCATACTGGGCACGTAAATTCAATTGGAATGAGCCGGTGATACCTGCCGAAAGTTTAAACACACAGACTCACTATCTGAGTAATCGTCCTCGTGAAAAAGGTGTCATGGAAAAATGCACGTTTTGCCTTCATCGCGTTCGCAAACAGCAATTGCCTGCCTGCCAGGAAGCCTGCCCGACAGGGGCGCGGGTTTTTGGAAACTTGCTGGATCCCGATAGCGAGATTCGCTACATCCTGGCCAACAAGAAGGTCTTTAGACTCAAAGAGGACCTCAACACCGAACCCAAGTTTTGGTATTACGCCGACTAGGAGGAGGGCTGTCCTTGAGCGGAATTCAATTCATTAAAGATTGCACCAAGGAGGCGTTTCAAGGGAGCCGCCGCTATTGGTTGTGGCTATCGTGTCTGATTGCAGTCTGTTTGGTCGGCGCTATTGCCTATTGGAACCAGTTTACAAATGGTCTCATCGTTACCGGAATGAGCGATCAAGTGTCTTGGGGCATCTATATCGCGAACTTCACCTTTCTTGTGGGATTGGCGGCTGCCGCAGTCATGTTGGTTATCCCCGCCTATATTTTTCATAATCAAGCTGCTCGATCTGTGGTTTTGCTGGCGGAGGGCGTGGCTGTTGCCGCATGCCTCATGTGCATGTTGTTTGTAACCGTTGATCTGGGTCAGCCACTGCGATTCTGGCACATGATTCCATTCGTGGGACGTCTCAATTGGCCACAATCTATGTTGGCCTGGGACGTTGTGGTTTTGTCGGGTTATCTATTTCTGAATATCACCATTCCGTGGTACATCACCTACCACCGATATATGGGAAAGAAACCCGATATTCGCGTCTATTTTCCCGCAATCCTTATCGCTATCTTCTGGGCTATATCCATTCACACGGTGACTGCATTCTTGTTCATTGGCAATCCAGGTCGTCCTTTTTGGAACACAGCACTTCTTGGTCCCCGTTTTATTGCATCAGCCTTTACTGCCGGTCCCGCATTTATGGTCCTGGCCTTTCGCGTCATAGACCGAGAAACGGATTTCAAAGTTAATACCAGCGTACAGAAACTGTTGGCTCTGATCACAGCCGTCGCCCTTCAAATCAATCTTTTCATGGTTGGCACAGAGCTATTCACTGAATTCTACGCGCCCACCGAACATTCAGCGTCGGCTCAATTTCTGTTCTTTGGTGCAGACGGGCAGAACGCTTTGGTTCCTTGGATTTGGGGCGCATTGTTCATCGAGATCGTCGCCGTGGTGATCTTAATGGTGCATAAGCTTAGAGAGAATTCCAATTTACTGGCAATTGCCTGCGTCTTGGCGATCGTGGGTATTTGGATTGAAAAAGGCATGGGTCTCATCATACCTGGATTCACGCCCACCCCTCTTGGCGAAGTCTTTGGGTATTTACCAACCATGACGGAGAGCTTGGTGAGTTTTGGAATCTGGGCGTTTGGGATTCTGGTATTTACTATTCTAGCCAAAGTCACGATCAAGATCGAAACGGACCGCCTAAAGTACAAATCAAGCGAATTGGCTTAGAGCCTGACTTGATAGAGAAGGTGAATCATGTTTAAAAGAAGACACTTCATTGTGTTCGTTGCCTGCCTTATCGGATTGCCACTGTTTTCGCAAACAACGGTGACCGGCGACAGTTGTATCGATTGCCACAAATCAGAAGATTTTTTGGTGACCGACAAGAAACTCTACGACTATTTCCAGGATTGGCGAGCCTCTATCCACGGACAGGAAGACATTGTTTGTGTCGACTGCCATGGTGGAAATGCCAAAGCCAAGGACAAGGAAGCCGCCCACGTTTCACGCATGTCGCCTGATTCGAAGTCGCGATCGGTTGATTTCCAGAACATACCTGACACTTGTGGAACCTGCCACGACGACCTTCTGCAGGCTTATATTAAGAGCAATCACTACCAGCATTTGACCAAGAAGGATGCTGACAGGCGCGGCCCCAATTGTGTCACGTGTCACGGTTCTCTCAACTCTCGCAAACTCAATGTCAATACGGTCGCAGAGGTATGCGAACAGTGCCACAACGAGGAATCAGAGAACGCGCCGGAGATTCCGAACAAAGCCATGGTCCTACTTAATGATTTAAATACTATCAGCGGATATCGGCGATTCATTGAACGCCGAGACCCAGTAGAATCCAAACTCTTTCTACGAAACCTGGATCGCAACTTAGGCGAGCTTTCTACGACATGGCATCTGTTTGACATCGAAAAGATTGAAACCAGCACCAGTCAACTATTGAAGGAAGTGAAATCTAAACGTAAAGCTGTCCTCAAGAAGTCGATTCCAAAAAAGTAATCCAAGTACTCGAGGCTCACAACATACTTCCACGTCTCATTTGACCGAAATCGTTCAAGTTTTCGGTTAGCTTGCGTGACTGCGCGTGTTGTTTGTGATCGGGCTAGGGCAGCTAACGCCTCCGTCGGGCTCATGACCGGATTTGCTTTTGTAGGATCGTGATGCTGGAAGGATCTCGGGTGCTCGTTAGAGCGAACGACAAGCTCCTCAGAGCCAGGGGCTGACCTGCATCTTGCAAACAATCACAAGTCGTGTTCTTTCGTTTCAAGGGCTATGATGATGCGAACGCAACTTGACGGAAGATGAATTGGATCCACTTCTTGGTACAAATATCGGTCCGATCCGCATTGTGGACCACCTGGGCGCGGGCGGAATGGGTGAAGTCTACGTCGGCTACGACGAAAAGCTCGAACGCAGAGTAGCGGTTAAGGCCGTACATCGCGACCGGCGCCTAATGGAGCATGCCCAGGCAAGATTGCTTCACGAAGCCAAGATCCTATCAAAGCTCGAACATCCCAACATTTGTCGTCTCTATGATTTGATCCAGCAACCAGAAGGCGACTTCATCGTCATGGAGCTCTTGGAAGGCGTCAATCTACGCGAGGGGATGAAACGCAGTCATCGTTTTTCCGAAAAGCTGCGCATGGTGCTTGATATTTGCAAAGCCTTGGCGGCTGCACATGCCGGCGGTGTCACCCATCGCGATCTCAAACCCGAGAACATCATGTTAACCAATGACGGGACAATCAAAATCCTCGATTTCGGTTTAGCTAGTTCCAAGGTAGATCAACATGCCCCAACTCTTGAGATGTTGCCATTTGGTCAAGAAAAACTCACCGAAAGTATGTCTGCTGTGCTCAAAACCAAGCTAGGCACCATTAAGGGGACCATTCGTTATATGAGTCCCGAACAGGCACGTGGAGAGCCAGCCTCGCCAGCCAGTGACATGTACTCGTTCGGTCTATTGATGCAGGAACTATTTACCAATAGCAATCCTTATCCGGCTGGTCTCACCGAGGAAGCGCTATTGTGGCGAGCTATGAATGGTGAAACGGTGGAAATCAAGGGTCTGGACGATGACCTGACTCGGTTAATCCTGCGTCAAAAGAGCGAATCACCGGCACAACGAATGACCGCACAAGAATGCGCGACCCGACTTCGTTGGATCATCGAAAAACCAAAAAGGCACTTGCGTAGATGGGCGATGGCGGCATTCGTTTTGGTGTTGGTTTTGGGTACGGTCCTTTCCTCAATCGGGTTTTACCGGGCCCGACAAGCCGTACGTGCGTCACAAGAAATCAACCGCTTTTTGCAGGACATGCTAATCGAGGTGGATCCGCGCAACGCAGGTATCGATCTCAAGGTGATCGACCTGCTCAACGACACGGCTCCTGATATAGACCGTGATTTCGAAGCATATCCAGATATTCGCGGGGATCTTCATCAGTCGTTCGGCAGTGTGTATCACGCGCTTGGTGACTATAAAAGAAGCCAACAACATTTGAACGAAGCCCTTCGCATCAGAAATGACCAACTGGGACCCAACCATGAGCAGACATTAACTACCCGCAGTGAATTATTCCTTGTGCTGCTCGCTTTGGGTCTTTACGAGGAGTCCTATCAAGTAGCTACAGAATTACAGGCGACCAGTCAACGTGTGTTCGGCGCGGACCATCTCCAAACACTCATTGCGGCTAACAATGTGGCAACTGCCACGTGTTTTTTTGGTCGATTCGATGAGGCCTTAGTTCTGCAGCGCGATTTGCTAAGGCGGTCGACCCGGATACTGGGTGCCAGTCACATACAAACGCTAGACATACAAAACAATTTAGCTGACACGCTCTATTCAATGGGCCGTTATGAAGAGGCAGAACAGCTACAAAGCGCGATCATCGAAATGGACCGCCTGGCCGCAAGGGTCGAAGATCCAGATCATCTGGTGGCAATGATGGGTTATGGGCATTCGCTCATGGCTTTAGGCCGATTGGACGAGGCCGTTTCGCTTTATCGAGATTTGATCGTTACCAGTCGTCGGGTATTGGGCCCAGACCACTCTCAAACCGTGGCTGCTGTCAACTCGCTAGCCAGTTCTTTAACGTCACTCGGACAATATGCTGAGGCGGAAGAAACACTGCGCGAGGTACTTGAAGTTGCTCAAGCCCGATATGGAAAAGCACATCGCGAGACCATTAGTCTGATGAACTCTTTGGCGGTCGTACTTTCTCAGCAACAAAGATTTGATGAAGCGCTCCCCGTACTACGAGACGTGGTTGCGCTTGAGCAGAAGATTTTGGGTGAGGATCATCCAGATCGCTTGTTCGGCATGTTCAATTTAGCCTATACCTTGGGAAAATCCGGCAAGACAGAGGAAGCCAAAGAGCAATTGACTCAGCTAATCGATCGTTGTTTTAAGGGCCTGGGTAGCGACCATCCGTTTTGCCTTAAGACCATGTGGGCGCTGGTAAAAATCCTTTATGACCGTGGTGAATTTGATCAAGCGGCTGAACGTGGGTCCGAATTGGTGGAACGTAGCCGACAAGCAATGGGCCAGGCGCATCCATTCACGCTGTCTTGTATGGACTTGGTCGTAACTGTACTTAGGGGCGCCGGTCGCGCCCATGACGCTGAAATTTTGGAGGCAGAATCAAGAAGTCTGCGCTCAGATCTCGCCGCCCAACCAAGCCCCTAGAACACGTCAGCCGAGTCGGCGATCATCGAATTCCCTTAACTTGTGAAACATAAGCATTGAGGTCAGCCCATTTTCGTCCTTTCGGGGTTGTGTTTGTTCATCTGTAACACTATTGTATAGTGTGTAGAATACGATAATTCTAAAAAAAGATGAAAAGGGGCTGGAATGGCGCTTTCCGATCACATCATTCACCTGAAAGATGGAAAGATGGCGGGTGCGACCACAGCCCAGTCCGTCAAGACGATGGTATCGAGTGCATTGGCACAGCCAGGTGGCCTTTTGCTTCATTTTCACGGTGGCTTGGTTAATGACGCGGCTGGTAGAGACATTGCCAAACGGTTGTTGCCCGTTTATCAAGCGGCAGGCGTTTACCCCATCTTTTTTGTTTGGGAAGCTGGCCTTTTCGAGATACTTAAGAACAACCTATCTGAGATTGCTCGCGAGCGATTGTTTAAACTTTTGTTCAAGCTACTGCTTCGAATTGTGAAACGGAAATTAGGCCAGTCAGTCGCTGACCGAAACGCGCAAGCCCTGCCTCAAGTCGATGACAGCGACCTACGTCTTGCGGTGAGCCAGCTTGAACAGGATCCCCTTGGTCTGGATCAACTTCAGCCTGACTACCGCGACACGTTAGAACTTACCCGATTTGAGCAGCTGAGTTTAGAACAAGAATTGACGCAAGATTTACAGCTTGTAAATAGTTTGAATGAGATCTCGAACGGGCTGCTAACGCCACAGGAGTTAGCTGCGGCCAAAGGCGAGAGAAGTGCACGCAGTAGGGCTTCAAGCGAAACGCTGATGGACCCGGACCAGTTAGACACCTATATTGAGCGGCCGGACCCTGCTGCCCGAGGGTTTCTCTCGACGGCGAAATTTATTAAGTCGATTGTCGTATTGGCTGCTCAAATCATCAAACGTTATCGCTCTGATCGCGATCACGGATTTCATGCGACTTTGGTCGAAGAACTACTACGCAAATACTACGTAGGCAATGCTGGGCAACTGATATGGGACCTAATGAAAAAAGATACGGCGGACAGTTTTCAGCCTGACACCCAGGTGTATGGCGGTTCGTGTTTGATTGCGGAATTGGCGCGCCAAATGAATGCGGGTCAGCCAAGCAAAATTCGCTTGGTGGGGCACAGTACAGGCGCCGTCTACATATCAGAGTTTCTTGAATCAGCCGACGCAATGTTGCCTGCCGGTCAGACATTCGACGTCATGTTCCTAGCACCGGCTATTACGGCTAAGAAGTTCAGCGTTACCCTTGCCCAACATCGTCATCGAATCGCTAATTTAAGGATGTTCACGATGCGTGATGACTTGGAACGTAAAGACACGTTGGTGCCGATTATCTATCCACATTCATTGCTGTATTTTATTTCTGGAGTACTGGAGGACAATTCAGATACCCTGATTCTAGGTATGCAGCGTTATTACGACCCAAACGTTTATGACGACGCTGATTTCCTTTTCATGACCTCCGTTCGTGAGTACATGCTCACGCGCGTGGCTTGGTCCATCGCTGATGACGGTAATGGACGCACGACCGCTTCTCGCAAGCACGGCGATTTTGACAATGATGCGGCGACGCTTGCGAGTATTGGCCATATCATTCAACGGGGATTCTAATCATGATGGACTTTGCCGTTGTCATCGGTATCCAATCCTATCCCGGCCTGTCGGACCTCCAGGGTCCATGCGGCGACGCCAATCGCTTCGCAGACTGGTTAAAGAGACCGGATGGTGGGGATGTTCCAGCGGCCAACGTGCATGTTTTGTTATCATCACAATTCCCTGCTCCCAACGGTGTCAACGACGCGCATCCAATCCTCAACGAGGTTGCCAATCTCTTTCAACCGTTCGTCGATGCAGGTATCAATGACGATCCGCTGGGTAACCGGCTGTTCATCTTTATGGCTGGGCATGGCTTTAGTGATCCTCAGTCTGTAGACGAATCTGCCCTCTATACAGCCAACGCAACGCAAGTCATGCCATGGCATGTGGCCGCCACCGCGTATGCCGAATGGTTCCGGCGACACTGGGTCTTTCGGGAGATTGCCTTAATTATGGACTGCTGTCGTACCACCAGCCCATTGCACAAAATCCGAGCGCCCATGGTTGCGGAGTTACAAGGTAGTGCCCAAGCCAATACGGTTAAGACCTTTTACGCCTATGCCACTGGCTGGGGCCAAGCATCGCGCGAACGGGACATCAATGGACAGTCCCAAGGCATATTTACAACGGCCTTACTTGAAGCGCTGGACCATGCGACGCCGGATTCTGATGGCTGCATCACGGGTCAGAAAATTAAAGACTACATCCACAATGTCATCGACCGCGTAGCTGGCGACATTCGCATAGAAGCACCTGATATCAAAGTTGACAGCGCTAAAGAGTTTGTTTTTACCAAGCGTCCCCAGTCGTTGGGGCTGAAAATTGTCATTGAACTCGATCCTTTCGTCGGCGCCGAAGAAGTTATGGTAACCGATGGCCGAAATGCTGAGATCAGTCGATTTGTGGCTCAAGATAGTCACACGGAAATCCTACTAAAGGCCGGACTCTACAAAGTCGTGGTGACAGGCAATCAACGATCCAAACTGATAGAGGTTCCCAATGATCGCCACGCAAAGCTCTAGCGCATTGAACTTGAATATTCGTGCTGCCGATAGGGCAACCGAGATATTTGTGATCAACTGGAAACTGCAACGCGTTGCCAACGGCACGGGTGAATTGAATTTGGATGTTGAACCTGGTCTCTATAAGGTTCGATTCAGATCCGGGTCACAACAGCACGATGAGTTGGTTGAAGTGCGTGATGGCCCCGTTTCCTTAGTCGGTAAACGTTTGAATTTTGAGAGTGCCGCACCCTTGGCAGACACCAGTACCAGTCATGAGTACCATGCGGGACCTGCCCAGACTTTGTCGCGTCAAGTGGACCGGCGGATCGGTCACGGGAGCCAATTGTTCGTCTTTTTGCGCGACGTGGACCGCCACCATCCTTTAGAGCCCGATGTGGTGACGATTCACCATTTAGATGGTGCTCTTATGTGTCGCATCACCGAAGGGCATGTAAATCTGGGCGATCAATTTGCGGCCATCAACCTTGATCTTGATCCAGGTACTTACAGATTGAGGGTTGATACAGAACCGATGGGCATATATGAATCTTTCATCACCATGTCTGCAGGCTGGCAGACGCAGGTCTTTTTGATCATGGACAACTTTCCCGTTGGGTCTACTCAGCTTCGTCGGCCCTCAATACGAAGATCTTCGGTCCACATGGCCCACATCGGTCGCGGTTTCGATGTTCACGGGGACAGTGGACGACTGACAGACTTGGCCCGCTTGGGTCTGCTACAAGGGCGTAAAGTGATAAGCCGCGACGAGATGAATCATATTTTGTCCAGTAAATTCGAAAATCCTATGCTGGGGATCTATGCCGCTCATATCTTACTTATGAGTGCAAAACCCAACCAGGCACTGATTGATAAAGTATGCGAAAGGATGGCCCAACGGTTGGGCCCACACCCAGATTTATCTGCTTTGCAACTACGACATGGACTTTCTTCATCCACCCCGGCATTTGAAACCCCGCCTATGTTAATGCGGAGCTGGGACATGGTCGTCGAGAAGAGCATACGTCGCGCATCACTTGTACCTAGAGACAGCATAGCCGGACAAGTTGCCGATAATTTAGTTTCGGCGGAGCTCTGGCTGATCCACCGTGTTCTGGCCAAGAAAGCTAAAGAGGAGCCGGAAGTGTCCATCGCTTCTGCTCAACGGCTTCTGCAGAATTTACTCAAACTTTCCGATCTCGATAAACGGGTTTTAATTAACGAGGTCACGTCGCAAGGAGGACTCACCGGGTTGGAATCAACCATTTTGAGTTCATCAATGGAATCGATTCATCCGAGCGGCAATGAAGCGCACAGTGACGAGCGCATCCAAAGGAAAGCCCGTAGACTGTTTCGAAAATTAGACGCGCCGCGCTTTGCTATCGCGGATTCGATACAGTCCCTTGTCGAGAAACTAAACGTCAAAGACAGCTGAATGAATTGACTCTCCTGTGACATGCCGCCTGAAAAAGCCGATTTAGATTCAGGGCGCCTGGGCGACGATGGCATCCAATAACGTAGGAATTCAGTCGTGGTTCACAGGTCAAACCAATCTAGCCATTCACTTATGAGCAGCAACCGAGGACGGCTAATTTGGTAGATGCTTTGCCTGCCGCTTTTCCTGTGAGTTAAGAGTCCAGCCTTTGCCAGTGCTTGCAGGTGACGCGTCGTCGTTGGCCATGCGTGTTCGAACCGTGACGCGATTTCACCGGCCGAAGCGCTTCCTCCCCTAAAATGGATCGTCAGCAGAATTTGGCGCCGGGCAGGGTGGGCTAAGGCTGAGAAAACCGCTTCCAGATCGGCTAGCTCTTGGGCGGGATCAGGCTTCGGCAAGCTCGTCCAGCGTTGCAAGAGTGATGGTCTCAAGCAGAGGTCCCATCGGCTCCCAAACAGACATCACCTCTGGGGTTTGGTGGGCAATGGCAGATGATTTATCGTTTCGCCATGAGAATATTTCAACAAAATAGCCATCGCCGCTTCTTTTGTCTTCAGCGCTAAATAGCTGGACAGGATCATCGGCAATCAATCCCGTTTTGCGAAGCATTGGCCCGTGCTTCATGACCAGCGCTTTGAGTTCGTCAGCCTTGCCTTTCTTTGGTCTGTAGGTCACTAACATTTTGACAGGTTTGTCCATTATCACTCCTTGTATCGTCATTATTTAGCTATTTAAACAAATAAATCAAGCCTTTTTGTTTGTTCTTACAAGTAATAAATCTAATTTCTAGTGTTCTCCAACGGCGGTAGCTTCGCCTCAATAATTTGTGGGTATTAGTAGGACTGCATAGTCAAAAATTAGTATGTGTTATAGTAAGTAACTATTCCTGTCTGCTAGGAGAATTTATGTGTCGTACTGCGCTATTGATATTTACTGCCCTTAATCTTTTTGCTGCGCCTATTCGATTTGATTTCACTTTTTTGAATGCACAATCAGGAGCGACTGCAATTGGCTATATCGTCTTTGAGGACACGCTCTTACCCAACCCAGGAGATACAGATTTCATTTTGCCGAACCCTGCGGTTCTGGACTTGCAAGTGACGGTTAGTGGTGCTTCTTCTGGAAATGGATCATTCACCTTGGCTGATTTTGTATCGGTTAGGTGGGACACAAACGGAGGCGTATTGGATTTTGCCCAGGAACTTATTGGTCAGCCGACGTCGCAGGATCTTTGGGGAACCATCCCTCCTGTGGATGGAATCGAGGGAACAGGAGGCGACTTTAATATTTTTTCGGTCCTCACAGAATCTTACGGCTCAGGGACGGTTGTGGATGGTGCCGCAGCGCCGAATGGTGTTTGGTTTTTCACCTTGGGTGCAGGTGGTGGTTCTGCTGATCCAATGCAGCTCATTTCCATGCGTGGTATGGGCCAGGTGCCGGCACTAGGAAGCTGGGGGTTGGCGGCCTTGTTCATTGGCTTAGCAGGTATGGCCATTTGGCTGAGACGGGTTAGATCAGCTGCCTGATAGGCCGTAAGACAAAATCTCGCGTCCCAAAGAGCTAGACAAGAACCGTTTGGCGTCAAACTAATGACATCGGTCTCTTCATTCCCAGCCAAATAAGCCCTTACGTATTGATTAGTTGCTCAATATTCACCTGTTTACTGTGTAATATTCAACATGATTTTGTTGGATAATCATCAATACCGTCGCAACATCTTTGTTTCGTCGCATATTTGGCTGGCACTAAGATTGCTGAATAGCAATTCAGAAAAGTGAGCGGGTCAGGGTGTGTCGCGTTTTCGGCCGCTGCTGAATATGACCTGCCGGCCTTTTTGAACTTCAGCTAAGAAGGTATTTGTTGTGTTGAATGACTGATATCAAAATGGGCCGAGATCAGGTAGCAGTAAGATTCTGCTCGAACGTCGGAATCTTGCCGGAGCTTGTCACAGCGATCAGGCCAACCATAAGTTTAATAGATGACATGCGATGATTGCGTTTCAAGCAAAAGGTTATGCTACCTGTTAGAAATTGAAGAGGGTGCCTCTAAATGATGAAAACTTCTCTCTTGACCAAAGTTATCGTGGCCTTGGTCCTCGTTGCACTTGTTCCATTGGCTTGGGTGACATTTAGCCTGATCCAAATCAATCGAGAAGCGTTTACGGAACAGGTTCTGCGGCTGCATGCTGTCAATGCGTCTGCTACTTCATCACGAGTCGATGCTTTCTTGCAGGTTCGCCGACAATTAGTGAAAGCTGCTGCAGATCATCCGGCCCTTGCTGAACCGCAGTCGACGGATAGTCAGGAACAGTTAAAGGGAATTCTGTCCGTCGATGATTCAATAAAGGTGATCGCAGTAGGAATTTACGCACCAGACGGCACGGAAGTCTTGCGCGCTCAAATGCCCGGAGCACAAGAAGACGCTATAGACGTACTAAGAAATGCGCCGCCGAATCTGAACATAGCGACTAGCAATGGGATTAGTTACCTAACTGTCGTTGAGGAGATTCAGAGGGCACATGGTGAGATACGGGCAGTCTTCCAGGCTGACGCTTTAGGTTTGTACCTGGAACCCAAGGAGTTAGGCCAAGAAGCGCACCTCGCCCTATTAGATGCGAGCAAGCATACGTTGTTACAAAGCACAGGAGCGGGAAGCATTCCTGCGGATCTTGCTGCCAAAGCGGTGTCGGGCCAGGTGTCTGGGGCGGGACATTATGAAGGTCAGCATGGTGCGAAGCTTTTAGGTGCCTTTGCGCCTATCGATCTGGCATCATGGACAATCGTGTCCTGGCAACCAATCAAGGTTGCCGAAGCCGTCGCTTATACGATGCGTCGTCATTCTTTGGGAGCGGCTGGATTAGCATTGCTACTGGTGGCGTTACTTACACTTGCGGCTTTTCGCAGTGTCATTAGACCCTTGCGAATGTTGATACTGGAACACAGCGATTTGTTAGATGGTGAACAGACCAAACGAGGCGATGAGATCGGTGATCTGCGGAAAGCCTTCGCCGCATTGCGCCAGCATGCGAAAGATAAACGACAAATCGAAAATGTCGCGCTGGGACGTTATCAAGTCATAAAGCAAATAGGGGCTGGTGCCATGGGAACGGTGTTCCAGGGCTGGGACCCGAAATTAAAGCGATCCGTTGCCTTAAAGACGATAAAAATTGACGATGACAGGGATGGAGCGACTCATAAACACACGTCCCAACTTGTTCGTGAAGCGGTGAGCGCGGCCAGTGTGCGTCACGATAATGTGGTGGGCGTGTTTGACGTCGAAGATACTCCGGATTATTCGTTTGTTGCCATGGAGTTTATTGATGGCGACACCTTAGAGGGTTACTTGCGAAAACAGGGTCCCTTATCGGAATCCGATACGATTCAGATTGGACTTGCTGTAGCGCGTGGACTACAAGCGGCACATGACAAGAAAATCGTTCACCGAGATATCAAACCAGCAAACGTGCTTTTGGGTCACGAGGGCGAGATCAAGATCTCGGATTTTGGTATTTCCGCGCTAATGACTTCGCTCCATGCTGACCGAGACCAGGTTTTTGGAACCCCAGGCTATTTACCCCCGGAAACGCTGACCGGCCAGGGGTTCAGTGAACAAGGCGATCTGTTTGCGCTGGGTGTGCTCTTATATGAATGCATTACTGGCAGGCTACCGTTCACTGGCAAATCTGTGCGTGATGTGATGCTAGAAACCGTGCGCAACTTGCCCGAGCCACCCCAAAAACTGAGCCCGAGATTATCTGATCAGCTAAACAATATCATTCTGTCCTTGATTGAAAAGGATCCGGATCTTCGAGGTGACGCTGTTGGACTGGTTGAATTACTTTCTGCCCTGAAACCATCGACTCTATGGACCTATCGCTCTATCGAGCTGGAGGAGTTAAATGAATCTGCATTATTACCCACTGTCGCTTCTTATAGTAGTCAGCTGGTGGAAACCGTTAATATACGACGAGCCGGCGATTCAGAAAACTGAGGCCGAGACTGTTTGGGCGGCACCCAGTGAGCAGTTAGAATTTGAAGGTTTCATTGTGGACGCAACGCTGGAATTGGCGTGGGACGGTCAAGAATTTGGGGCGGCAACCCATCCAGTTACGGCTCCTACCGTTGGTGATCACCAGCTTTCAATTAGACAGACGGATAAGCTTGGGCGTTCGTCTACCGAACTCAATCTCTTGGTGCGCATCGATGACCTAGCGCCCGACGTCAGCGTGGAAATCTCTCCTCAGCCCGTTCCTGGCAAGGACGGTCATTTCTGGGTTGCTGCTGGGGCTCAAGCCCATCTCTCTTGTTTGGACACAGGCTCCGGTATACGCAGTCAACAAATGACCTTACAAACGGGCAATGACCTCCTCAATGCGGTGCACACGTTGACCATCGAGAGCGGAACGTCCCTTGAAATCAAAGCAGAAGCCTTCGATGGCGTAGGAAATCGCAGCGAATTCAATTATGCACCTATTAGTGTGGACGATTTGGCGCCTCGTGTACAAATCGAAACATTTGGTCCTTCGATTCGCGTCAAAAACGCGTTAATTTTTTCGCCCGCAGCTGAAATCAAAGCGGTGGTCAACGACGCCCAAAGCGGGGTCGCATCGGTCAATTTCTTTTTGAATGGCGCAAAAACATCTAAACCGAGCATTCAACCGCCCCAAGAATTGGGTGCACATCGCGTTGAGCTGACAGCAACGGATGCTTGCGGAAACAAGAGTCAGGCAGAGCCACTCATGTTTTCGACAGATTGGCACGCGCCCACGTTTCAGATTGAATACCCGAACGCCCAATTTATTGACGCAAATGGGATAGCTTGGCATCGAAAAAAGACGGCTATTGCCATCATAGAAGTTATGGATGATCTGTCTGGCATCAGTGAATACGCTTGGTCCAGAAACGAATCAAATTGGCATGCCGGCGTGTCTAGGGTAAGCAGCCACCGCTCTCGCCTATATCTTCGGGCTACAGACCGCGTTGGCAATACGGTGACGAAAGAACAGCCCTTGGGCTTTGATCGAAAGCGGCCCTCCATTTCCGTATTTATTGATGGGAAAGCGGCAAGGCGAGACCAGGCCAATGAGTTACCGATTGGAGCCGCAATTCGAGTCGAACTGACTGACGAACATAGTGGCATTGGGGATCGGAGCTATAAGATGCACATGTCTAAGTGGTCAACTATGACCGACACGACATGTGATGTTGCGGCAGATGAAGAAGGGATCTTACGCGTTTCGAAAGCAGATCAACGCGTTACTTTGACGGGTGAATTTAGTCCTTCGCAAGGCGGCAAAGAGCGGTCTGACCAAATCATCTTCCCAGAAACAGGCCACTACATGTTGCAAATAAGGGCAAAAGATCGTGTAGGGCGTATCAAACGTGCTGGTTACTTTTTCAAAGTGGGAGGGCCAACACAGTGATCAAAACTATTCTTGCCTTTTTAATCGCGCTGTTCCTCAGCCAAATCGTTTGTGGTCAGAACCGGGACCAGCCAACGGATACGCTAGGCTGGCACATCGTTAAAGAGCGCGAATCTATGCAATCTATCACGGCACAATATTTGGGTGTTACGTGGTTGTGGCGCGAAAACTGGGAGCTCAACCCCGATATCAAAGATCCGCACAAAATATATCCGGGCCAACGCATTCGAGTCATCCTTCAGCGAGAATTACCTCCTCAGTCTGCACAAGTCACGACGGTGCGGCGTCGTGTAGAACACCAAGCCACCTCTGAACCCTGGACAACCACAATTGAAGGCGAGTTGTTGCGTGAAAATGATGGACTACGCACCTATGAAAAATCATCTACCGAACTCCAATTCGCAGACGGATCGATGCTCAAGATCGGCGAGCAATCACTTATTTTTCTTCAAATACTCAAACGAGACTTGGTGGGTGTTAATCGTGAGACAGTTGAAATTATCAAAGGCATGGCAGATATTGAGGCGAAGCCCACGGATCGTCGAAACACTGAAATTGAAATCATTATGGGCGGCGTGCGCAACCGCCAAGTTCTTGATAAGCGATCGACGTTGGTGTCGCGAAGCCGTCTAGGCGAACAGGGACGCGCGGAAGTGATGGTCTTCAATGGTACCGCTGAAGTTGAGTCCGAAGGCGCGATGGTTCAAGTGCCAGAAGGCATGGGTACTACTGTAAAGCCTGGCGAGGCGCCTGCTGCTCCCACAAAACTGCTCAACGGGCCAAAACTCAGCTATCCATCGAAGAATGCCTCTTTCAACTACGCCAATCCCACTTTTGCTTGGCAGGAAGTTGAAGGCGCCAAGGCTTACCGAGTCAGCGTTTTCGAAACAACAAACAACAAACGTGTACTGGCAGCAACATCCCTAGCAAAGAGCGCGGAATGGTCACCAGATCATTTGCCAGCGGGACAATTGGCCTGGCAGGTGAAGGCGATCGGTGCCCAAGGACTGGACGGTTACTCTAGCTCAGAAATCGATTTTGAAGTCACCTCTGAAGAACGTGACATGGTACCGCCAACGGTTACCGTAACGTTCGCTGGCTATGGTCACTGGGATAGCTCGGATTCGCTGGTCATAGACCCGACGACAGAGATTGTGATTTCCGCTACGGACGATACGTCAGGCGTCAAAAGCATAAACTATTCATGGGATGGTTCAACTTGGCACACCTATAAAGAGCCGTTCCTGGCTTCATCTAATGATGTCAAACAACTCTACGTGCGGGCGGAGGACATGGCAAAACGGCAGGCCGAAATCAAGACAGTCCAAATCGCCGTATCGCCAGATCCGCCACCGCCGCTAAGACTTAAACGCCAATAGCGTGACCGTTTCGCGTCCAACGGGGTCCAAACGAGGTTATTTTGTCTTTGCTTAATTAAGCAGTGGGTTATATAGTGATTTTATGAATAGCTTTGCGGCCTTGGCGGACGAAAATCGGCGGCGCATTGTAGAGTTATTGGCTCGTAAAGGTGAAATGCCCGTGAACGCTATATGCAGTCACTTCTCCATTAGCGCCCCTGCTGTTTCACAGCATCTTAAGATCTTGAAAGAGACGCACATTGTGCAAGTGAAAAAAAAGGCGCAACAGCGCCTATACCAGCTGGATCCGGCAGGTATCTGCGAATTGGAAAACTGGCTTGCCGCTCTTGCCGATATGTGGACGGCCCGCCTAGATAGCTTGGATGGAATTCACTTGTCCACGAACGACGAGACCACTTTCCCCTTAATTTAAACCAGCATTTGCCGCAAACAGATCAATTTTGGCAGGCATCAATATGATGGTTTGGGGCGGACGATGTTTGAATTCGTCCGCCCTCATACAGTTAGGGTAGCGTGATAATGCGAATGGCTGGAGCAGTGATACCAACTGAGGTGATATAGAGCTGTCGCTTTTGAGCGTTGTATGCCAATCCGAGTGGGGAGTCGAATTGAGCTTCAAATGCGAGACCATCAATGGACCCTGCGGTCCCGGTGCCGGCAATATGTGTAGCTACGCCATCCTCGATTTGAAAGATTTTGTTGCCGTACACGCCGGTTACGAACAATTTCCCTTCGGCCCAAATCATGGTGCCACCAATGATGCCAGAGCCAGGAAGGTCACTGAAATCGGTGATCGTGCCATCGGGCGCGACGCGTTTCACCAAGCCGTTGAACGTCGTGACCACATATAGGTTGTTTTCATCGTCAAAGGCTAATCCGTTAGGTACGCTAATTCCTTGCGCGTAGGTAGTAACCACGCCTGCAGGGGTGATATGGGAAACCTGATTTCCGGTACCATTACCGCTTCCCCAGTACGAAACATAGATATGGTCGTTTGCATCAACCGTAACGTTTTGAGGCCCTACTTCAAGTGCAGCGAATGTAGAAACAACACCGTCTGCGCTTATCTTTGTAAGCTGGCTGGTGTTGAATTCGGTGATGTACAGATTTCCGTTTGAGTCTCGGGCAATGCCATTTGGGCCGCCTAGATTCTCGGCGATAACCTCGTACGAAGATCCGTCTGCTGCAATGCGAAATGCACGGCTGTTGGCGTAACCTTCAACGGCGTACATCGTGCCTTCGTCATCCAGCACTAGATTCTCAATTGACAAGGGTTCTACCAAAGGCAACGAGGAGACGGTCAATTCTTGAGGCCCATAGTCTAGGTTAGGCATGGACGCCAATGGTTGCGGGTTGTCCATTGACGGTTCCAGATACTCATTAAAGATAAATGCCATGCCTGTCAGAGGCTGGTCACCTTCAGTGATGACGTACATGGAGCCTGTGGTGCCAGGAAATAGGTCGGTGACCAATTGAGCTAGCGGTTGTTGCGGTGGAATTTGGTAGGTCACTTGTTGAGCAGGTTGAGAGGCGCTGAACCCCCAAAAGGTGACATTGGCCTCAACGTCACTCGTATTGACAACCACCACTGCTGAATTGGCAGGAGCTGAATCAGGGATGGGCAAATAATTGAATAATTGAATGTTCGACGCATCGGTTAGGGAAACAACACTGGCCTGTGCTGGCGAATTACCGGAAGCCGTTCCGCGACCAAACACGCGAAAAGACCCTGTAACCGCGTTTGATTCGCTGTTAAGCATGACAGAAAAGCCGCTTCCTGGTTCGAAATCGGGGAAGAGAGAGCTTGCGCCTTCGACCCATTGACTGGCGGGCTCGATCGTTCGCATGGCGGTTTGGTTTTCGCCGCTAGATCGTGTCGCGGTGAGAGTCACCTGAGCCGTTTGCATGTCGAGGTTGTTAATGACGATTTCACTATCGAATAGGTCATTAAAGGTCACCCATGGGTAGTTTAATGTTTGCTGTGCGAATACGGAGGTGCACAAGACGAGTAATAGTGCGTTGATGGATTTGGGCATGTTATCTCCAGTTGATTTTGTAGGCCATCTTTTGAAGACGGGCTTCATAGGCTGTAATCCGACAATCAGGTATTGATTGGATCAACAACTTGTATCTTTTTTGTTTAATAGACTCTCTCCGTCGTTGGAAGAGGTATGCCAGCGCCTTGTTACCCTTATTTCCGTCATGATCTAGTCAATGCCTTGATCAAGTTCGAGTTAACGATTTCATCCAAAGATTTAGCTTTAAAATCGACGGGGGTTCCATAAGACAAAAGGGGGAGACAGAGTTGAATCCGCAATGCTTATTGATGCCGATCGAATTGCTAAACGATGACGCTACTTTGAGAGTTCGTAGTCAATATCGTCGAGTTCGCCTCGCCAATAGGTTCTTGGCTCGCCATCGACAATCCAGGCCACTTCAGCTTTTGTAGGTACCAAAATGCCGTGCCTCGGTTTGTAGCAAGACCATTTACCCTCCCAGGGCGTGTCTATTAGTTGGCCTGCTAACATACGACCTCGAGATTCAGCTCGCACTCGGTCTATGAGTCCGTCGAGATTGAAGTGGAATGTGACAGAAACTGTATGGTCCCCATCGGTTAAGCTAGCTTTAGCACTGCTTTGATCAATCGGTTGCCATGTAACGCCCTGACCTGAGAATAGTTTGGACGGGTACCAAGGCGATTCAGCCAAGAAGCGTAAGAGTTCACCGCGGGCGATGTCGGTGCTGCCACGTGATTCGGCAAGGGGGATGAGACCAAGGAGTGAGGCTTGAAGGATACCTTCACCACCGATATAGGCATCGTGAACCAGCACCGTCATTCCGGGCAAGAATTTGATTTCGGCCGCCCAATCAAAGCCAAGTCGATGCATATTAACTTGCTGTGTGGAGGTGAATGATTTCCAGTTCTCTGCGGTCTCACTCATATTGATCGTGCCGTGGTGCCGCATTTTCACTGAAGAAATTAATGGGGGCGTATCTCCCAAAACGTTGTTCAGGTACGCCTGAACGACAGCAGGCAGGTTCTTGATAGAGTTCGTATCGTAGTCTGGCGTATCGTTTTTGCTCTCATCCAATTTGGCTTGAAATTGATTCAACAACTGCTTTCGCTTGCGTTTCCCAAACCAAGCGACGACCCCAAAAAGTAAAATTATGGTTGGCGTTGACACGATTACTACTTGCCACATCGTCGCCTCCAAACGCCGAAAGATTGGATTTCAATTTTAATTAAATCATGTGGGTTGCAGAGATTACAGCCTTGAAGTTAATAGGGAGGCCAGCAATGAAGCTTAGCGGCTTTGAGGCAAAAATACTTTGAATTGGGGATTTAGGTCCCAGATGTGTCCACTTAGAATTGAGCACTTGAAGTTTGGCCGATCGGAATCCCATTGACCGCCGTAAGTTTATGCATAAGGTGTTTTTCTGAGTAGGTTACGACAAACGAAAATCGTGCAAAAACATTGCGCATGAGCCATGCGTAAAACTATTGACCAAGTACACCCCAATCAGGATTGTTTATGTACAAATTCGTAGCGTTTGTAATTATTTGGGCCCTGTCTTCAGAAGCGATAGAGCCGCCTTTAGATTTGGTGCTATTTGAGCCTGGGATCGTTTCGACGGCGGCTCCTGAATTCTCTTTCTCCATCAATGCCGAACAAGACACAATCATATTCAACCGTACCAGCGAAGATCGAAAAATCATTGAGCTAATGACCAGCCAAAAGGGTGATGGGGGATGGGAAGCGGCCACACAGATGGAATTCTCGGAAGCGCGTTATCGAGAATTAGATCCGTTTCTCAGCCATGACGGTAAACGACTGTACTTCAGTTCGACACGGCCGCTAATCGCCGGTCAAGAGGCGAAGGACTTTGATACTTGGTACGTGGAACGAACATCAGATGGTTGGTCTCATCCAATTAACCCTGGCGCACCTCTGAATAGCGATGCAACCGAGATTTTCTTCACCATGAGCAAAAACGGGAATGCCTATTTTGTCAGTGAATTTGATGGGCAGCGTGGCGTGGTGGTGAGCCGGTATTCAGACGGTTTCTATCACCCAATGGAGCGTATTCAATTAAAGATCGAGGGCGCACTCGTTTATGCCAGTAATCCCTGTATTTCTTCAGATGAACGTTTCTTGATCGTTTCCGTGAGCGTGAAGGAACGGGCGCCGGATCTATTCGTAACTTTCAATCTAAAGGGTCGATGGAGCGAATTGATTTCATTGGGTGACAAGATAAATTCGGCGAACGCTGATTTTGCGCCCGCCCTGAGTAAGGATGATCGCACCCTCTATTTCACCTCGGAAAGGCCAGGAATAGTGCCGAAATTGGACACGGATCAGCGACCGCCGGGAGATATTTATCAAGGTGAGATTGAGGATATAATAGAGGAATTGATGGAATCATTAAAGGCAACGCCGTAATCGATTATGGATTCAATTCTTAGTTTTGCAACGGGCTCTTTCGGGTTGGCTGAACTAATGGGGTGATGAATGACGTATTTTCAGGTACCTCAAGTGGCGGAAATATTTGCTAGTTATCCCCAAAACGTAGGCACTCGCTTGCTTGATCTACGTCGTTTGATTCTTGAGACGGCTACAGAATTGGGCACGAGCGCAATCAAGGAGTCTGTTAAGTGGGGTGAACCTTCGTATGTCGTCGTAGGTGGCAGTCCGATTCGGCTCGGTTGGAAACCGTCTCGGCCAGATCGTTTGGCACTTTACTTTGTTTGTAGTAGCAAACTGGTGGCGACTTTCCGTCTTCTTTACAGCGATCAATTTGAATTTGAAGGCAATCGCGCGCTCATTCTCCATGTTGATGAGGTGTTGCCAGTGGCAGTGCTTAAACATTGTATCTCGCTAGCTTTGACATATCACCGCGTCAAACAGCTAGCAAATCTGGGCGTCAGCGCGGTGGATTCGTTGAATGGAGATGATTTATAGCTTGTTTTTCAGTTGCGTGTTTAAAGTCGTGCATGTATCACTGATTCTGGCAACGGTTGCGATGTACTGATCAAGCGAAATCTTGTATCCGATGATGAAGTTTTTGAAGTAGGGCGATGCTAAGATCGTCGCATCATTCATGGTTCCATTCCCTAGGTCTGTGTGCTCAAACAAAAAGGGAAGGGCGTAGGATAAGGTGATTTCCTTGAGCACGTTTTGGCTCAGCGCCACATTGTTCATGTCGAGGTGGTAGGCAACCAATCGAGCACGAAGATCATAATCGTCGATCAAATCTAGTTGGCCGCTGTATTTCATCATTTCGTAGGTCGTCGTATTGGGCGTGAATTCATAAATATAGGCGACGGGTGCTAACTTTTGAAAAATCTGCTGCGGTGTGTAGGGCGGCGATTCAGGTTGCCCCAATTGCTGTATGAGATCGTCTAACTGGTTTCGTGCGGATTGAGCCAGTTGAGTTGTTTGAGTAAACCAGGCTAGATCGCTATTGAGATCAGCACTTACGCCAGTTAAGTACTTTTGGCGCTGCGAGATGTCTTGCTTTTGATTGCGCCAGCTATCTAAGAAAAGCGCGCCTGAAAGTCCAATAAATACGATGGAAAGTTCGACTAGGTAGGCGCGCCAGGAAGGGCGCTGAGATTCAGACATTTCTAACGCCCCGTTCCCAATAATTTCGCCATCATAACAGTTGATCGAACGATTCAAAACGCCCTGTGTCCAGATATTTGGCCTGTGATTGGCAGCAAATGGCCATTTAAACTCTTCAAAGAGATTCTTTAAGGGCTCGAATGATCGTGTTGTGATCTTTGTTGAGCTGGTAAAGCAGTCAATGGGATAATCGGACCCCAATCAAGGTCATTCCATAGGAGTTGTGTGTGATGCGTTTGTGGTTATGTTTTTGTATTTCAATGATCCTGCTCACTTCTACCTGCAAGTCGAAGGAAGAGACAGCATCTTCTGAAGCCGCAGGATTGGGCATTGACCTGATTGTCGAGGGCGATTACGTGGTTACCATGGATGAACTTGGCACGGTGATCGAGGCAGGTGCCGTCGCCATCGACAAAGGGCAGATTGTTGCCACTGGCAAGGCAATTGAGATCCACGAACGCTACGTCGCCCGTGAGGTCATAACTGGCGAAAATCGCATTGTGCTCCCCGGTTTGATCAATGGACATTCTCACGCTGCCATGACGCTATTTAGAGGGATAGCCGATGATTTGGCCCTGATGGAATGGCTGAACGACTACATTTTCCCAGCAGAAGTTGAGTTTGTGGACGCTGAATTTGTACGTGTCGGCACAGAGCTCGCCTGTTGGGAAATGATTCGTGGGGGCACAACGACATTTGTCGATATGTACTATTTTCCCGATGCCGTTGCCGAAGTGGTCGTTGCATGTGGCATGAGAGCCTTTGTTGCATCGACGGTCATAGGTCAAAAGAGTCCGGATGCTGAAAACGCGGAAGATTCGATTGAAAAAGGGCTGCAATTCATCGCTCGCTGGCAGGGTCGCAACAGTCGCGTCACCCCCATTTTTGGTCCCCACGCCAATTACACGCTTAGTGAGGCTCAATTAAGAGCGACGAGGGTAGCCGCCACACAGGCTGGCGTGCCCATCAGCATCCACATGTCCGAATCACCTTTTGAATTAGAGTACTCAAAAGCGACTTTTGGGATGACGTCGATTGAGCTATTCGATTCCATTGGATTCTTGGACGGGCCGACCATCGGAGCTCACGTGGTCTGGCCGACTGATACTGAGATCCCTATGCTGGCAAACCGCAAGGTCGGTGTTATTCACAACCCAACCTCGAATATGAAAATCGCATCGGGCATTGCGCCGGTGACAGCCATGTTGGACGCAGGTGTTCGTGTAGGACTGGGAACAGACGGCAGCGCCAGTAATAATGACCTCGACATGTGGGAGGAAATGCGACTGGCTGCTTTTTTGCAAAAAGTCGATCGCATGGACCCTGAAGTGCTGCCCGCTTTAACCGTACTGCGGATGGCAACAAGTGGTGGTGCAAAAGCGATCGGTTTGGGTGACCGTGTTGGCCGTTTGGTCGAAGGCATGCAAGCCGATTTGATCCAGGTATCAATGGACGATGTCCATTTCGTGCCGACCTATGATGTGATATCACATTTGGTATATGTAACTGACGAACAAGACGTTGCCACCGTGATTGTCGATGGTAGGCCGCTCATGCGAGATGGGCAGCTGTTAACCATTGACACAGCTAAGGTGACAAGTGAGGCGCAAGACATCGCGAGCCGTATACGAGCGTCGCTTTTCAAGAAATAGGCTAAATGAAACAGCTAAACGACAAAAATTAGCGTGCTTCTTCGATTGCTTCGTCTTAACGAAGGGAGCAAGATATGGAATTTTCGAGCCATTCTTTACGGCTGCAATTATCTTGCGGAACACAATAATGTCGACCTAAATCTTGTTGGCTGACATCTTGCTTATGTATAAGACACTAGCGCATTTGTTGGTTAGAATCCTTTTGTTTAGGCACTTATTGAAAATGAAAAGGGACTGCTTTTGTCTAAATATTGTGTTGTTGTTTGTCTTCGCTAGCTGCTGTCTACAACCGATCTTGGCAAACGTGAACATGACCACCACAATCGAGGATATTGACTATCGCGGAAGACATGAGCTGGCAGGCACGATGACATTTACAGTCAATGGTAATGACTTTTTCTTTGCGTCGCCAGAAACGCCCGTTTATGTGAAGTTGCGGCTAGATAAGGCAGTTACTTTGAGTGAAACGCGCGTTGCTCCGGCTCCCTTTCTTACCCTGCATCGTCCTATCTATTTAGCGGCGTTCTTGCATGAATCTTCGAATGCAACTTTGAACATGCCAGCGAATGCTATTGCCCTAGCACGATGGAAAGCAGGAGAGTCAGAATTTTGGCTACGCGTCGTCTCAAATAGTAGTGATTGGATCAACCGTCAAGGCTTTCTTGTGGCACCATCACCGAATTATCCCGTCAGGTTCCGCTTAGGCATAAGTGGCGAAGTATCTTCGCAGGAAGCGGACCCGCTTTTTCAGATCGGAAAAGCAAATCGAGCATCTAATGCCGATGTTCAAGGAAACTCAGTATCAACTCAATTCTTTGTAAACGCAGCCACCAGTCTACTTACCGTCTTTCCTGAGCCCCATAGTGAGCTAGAGTTTGACGTTATTGCGTTCGACCACCAAACCTCAGGCGTCGAAAGCGAAGAGAATAGCGCATTGATTTGGTCAGGGGGCGATTCTGGAGCTCATTTTTCAGGTGAGGATCTCTTGGCTGTTGCGCACGATTTCGGTCGTTCGGTCCCTGCACTCGGCTCGATGGGTGCTTGGGTGCTAGCCGTTTCCTTACTCCTCTTGGCGATTCAGCGGCGAAGAGCTTTGCTGTAAACGGTTCTTCATGCCGTATCTGATTTCTTGGCGAACACAACAATTCCGTCACAATAAATTATTCGTTTCAATCTCGTTGTCAGGATCACGGGCCAAAATCCGGGTTTTTTGATAGAGGTATGGGCATGCCATTTATGCAAACGCCAACGGCAGCTGGCCCTGTTAAGATGGCCGTGCATAACGATACCTGCGGGAACTTTGTACAGCTGATAGAAATGGTCGCAAATATGTAAAAAATTCATCCGCTCAGTTTCAACCTAAGCCTGAAGTCAACGGATGCAGACGTATTTTTCCTAACTGGCTTTTTGTAAAAGCCAGTGCTAGGCACGTGACTTATGGCAGTGTCTGACTGCGTTTGGGTCGGTGAGACATAGGACAGAGCCTATGGTTGCGCCCGCCAGATACGACGCAATTTGTCTACCGCACGTGTTTGTCGCCATTTTCGTTCGACGAAGAACTTCTTGCTGGGCACCCCGTCAGGGGTATAGATTTGAGCAACATGTAAGTCGAATCGAGGAGGGTGCGAATGCGTCAATTCATGCGGATTGCGGTCGCTTTTTGTCTATTCCAATTAGGGGGATGGGCACAAACAGTGGAGTTCCGTATCCCGCTTGATTTAGACGATGACCCTAATACGGGTTGTTCGGTTGTCACCGTAGACGGCACGTTCTTGGGTGCCGAACAGATCCTGATCACCACCGTCGATCAAGGCAGCATGCTGGTGACCGATATCTCGATTGCCGACTGCACCGGTGCGGTTTTTGGCGCACCTGTTTCCGTCAACCCTGGTGGCTGGGCGGTGGGTCAAGGGACTGGCGTGGCTGGTTCCGACGTCATCGAGACCCTCTACCCGGTGACCGTTTTCAATACACCCACGGGATATGTGCGTGCGGCGTTGACCGCTAATGAACCGGGCGGTGGCGAGGACGCCCTGCTTTTGAACAACGGCAACCCTATCCGACTCTTGCTCTTCATTCCGGTACCGACTTTATCGCAATGGGTTCTTATCGCGTTCGCACTATTACTCATGCTGGCTGCGTTGGTTTGGATGCGACGGCACCCCAATCAACAAGGTTTAGCGGTCCTGTTCTTGGCCGTCGCCTCTTTGGCGTTACTTGGCTTTAGCACCGGCATCGTCTTGGACGGCGACCCTTCCGATTGGACCATGGGCGCGATTGCCAGCGATCCCGCCGGTGACAACGCCACCGCGCCTGATATCTTGGCTTTTTATAGCTGCGTGCAAGGCATTCACCCCAACGCCCAAAGCATCTATTTCCGCATCGATGCGGTACTCAACCAAGCGCCCAGCGCTGATCCACAGATGCAAACCTTACTTGAAGACGATCCCGCCTATACGATGACGCTGACGGGCATGGACCCTGAAGGACAACCCTTGACCTTTTCCATCGATAGCGGTCCAGCCAACGGAACACTGAGCGCCATTACGCCGCTCACGCCTACTTCTGCTTCGGTGGATTACACGCCTAACGCCGACTATTTTGGAGCC
>JAJCXM010000035.1 GCA_029263455.1 Holophagae bacterium | reverse complement strand
TTCGAGTTTGCCAATGCCTCGGCTGTAACGACGCCTCGCGTATTTGTGATGGGCGATGTTTTGGCCAACGATACGGATGGCGGAGACGGGCCAAGTCCAATCTCGGTATCAGCCTATGATGCCACCAGCGTCGCTGGCGCCACCGTCGTGATGAACATGACGACGGGAGAATTCACGTACCAACCGCCTTTAGGCATGAATCTGACAGGCGACACCTTTACCTACACGGTCACAGATGGTTTGGATACGGCCATAGGCACCGTGACCATCGATGTGGTGGAGATGGTGTGGTTTATTGATGGCGATGCTGTGGCGGGAACAGGTGCATCCAACACACCGTTCAATTCGATCCCGGCCTTTATGGCCGAACAGGGTGGCGGCATGATGGACGACCCCGAAGCAGGTGATCGCATCTTCGTGTACCAAGCGATGTCGACTTACGACGCCATGACCAGTGGCGGTATCACCTTGCTTGATGGTCAGATCCTGCATGGTGAAGGCGTGGACTTGATCGTAGATACGTCGACCTTGCACGCCGTAGGCGGTAACCCGCTGGCCGTCAACGGGCCCGTAATTACCAACACCAGCATGATGAATGGCGATGTGGTGACGCTTGCCATGGATAACACCGTCCAGGGCATGGCCTTACAACCGCAGAACAGTGCCGGAGTTGGCACAGGCGTGGTGCCCATGAAAGGCGAGGCTGGCCAGGATCGTCGCAGCGACCATGCTCAAGCAAAAGCAGGGCTGGGTAAGGTAGGCAACCTAATCCTGGATTATCTATTGATCACACCGATTGGCAACTCCGACGGCATCTATCTAAGCGGACGCACGGGAATGGCCACCATCACCAATACCACGATAACGGGACCGGGCTCGGGCTTTGGGGCAGCCTTGTGGGTTGAAGTGTGTAACGCCATCACCGTCACAGCGACGGACCTGATGAGTTCAGGCATGGGTTGGGGCATGGACCTTTATCAAAATGACAATTCTGTGTTCCAGTTCTTAGGCACCACTGTGTTGAACAACAGTATCCAGCGTGGTGTTGAGGTGAGTTCAAATGCCTTAGGGACCGATCAGGCGGTGAATTTCGCGACCTTGAATATGGCATCGACACAAGGTATAGCCCTTGAAGTTACGGATCATATGGGGACGCTGGTGGTTCCTGCGGGCACCATTGATCATGGGGGCGGACGTTTATGCGAATTCGATAATTTTGATTCTGGGACGGATCTCAGCAGTCTGACCATCACAAGCACGGACCACGAAGGTATTTCAATCGAAAACAGTGCGGGTACATTTACCTTCCCGGCCATGACGATCACGACACCACCGAGCGTGGATGCGATCTCGTTGCAGAACAACGTGGGCGCAACAGTCAACCTTGGGAATTTGGCTCTTACCACCAACGGCACAAGCGGTCTCTTTGCCAATATCGGAGGAACCCTGAACATCGCGGCCCCCAACACTGTGACGATCAACACAACTGATGACATGGGTATAGACATTTCTGGTACGGCGATGTTGGCAAGCTTCGACTCGGTGAC
This sequence comes from Holophagae bacterium, assembly GCA_029263455.1. Lineage (GTDB taxonomy): Bacteria > Acidobacteriota > Holophagae > Acanthopleuribacterales > Acanthopleuribacteraceae > JAGQSC01. The sequence goes on along the minus strand of JAJCXM010000035.1, from coordinate 223,836 downwards.
GGTCAATAACGCCACCGGCGCAGGCATCAACCTCAACAACAACAGCGGGACCACAGACTTTGGCTTATTGTCGATCACCAATACGGGCGGCACAGGATTAACGGCGACCAATGCAGGTACGGTGGATGTAACCAATGGTACGAGTTCAATCAACACTACCAATGGTCCAGCTGTCGTCATCAATCCCACCAACGTCGGTATGACCTTCGCCACCGTAAGTTCAAGCAGCAGCCCAGCCATGGGTATTTCGTTAACGGGTGTCACTGGCAGTTTAACCATGAATGGCGGCAGTATCACAGGTAGTTCCGGTACCGCCTTCCACGTTGACGGCGGTAACGGCAACATCACCTACTCGGGAACCGTTAACAACACGGCAGGCAACGCTGTTGCAGTGGTGTCACGGACAGGTGGCACGGTTGATATGTTGGGCGCTGTCACGGACACGGGCGCCGCTGGCATCGTGCTAAACAACAACAGTTCGGGGGGTCCAGTGGTGAACTTCAACGCAACCGTCGATATTACTAACAGTACAGGAGCAGCCGTGAGCGTTACGTCAAACACAGGTGCCACGATCAGTTTTTCTGATTTGGACATCGACAACAGCGCGAGTGACCAAATTGGAATACGAACTAGCGGCGTCAACGCCGGTGCCACATTGAGCATCACCACCGGAACAGTCGATGCGGGTATCAACTCTGCCGTAGATTTGGATAATATCGGCCTTGGTGTCAACCTTGTCAGTGTCAACTCATCCGGCGGAGCGCCTGTTGGAATTGACTTACTAGACACCACCGGCAGTTTTGCGGTCATCGGCGATAGCTCTGGTAGCCGCAATGGATCAGGTGGAACAATCAGCAATAAAGCTGGAATAGGCATCCAAATCAACCGAGCCACGAATGTGACGCTGCAATCCATTGACGTAGCCAATACGGGAGATGATGGATTGCGAGGCGGAGCACAGGTAATGGCAACAGACGGAATTGACGGATTTGTCCTAAGGGGCTGCGTTTTTACGGACAACGGCAACGCTGTCGACGAACACGGGCTCGAACTTCGCGACATTATCGGTACGGTGGTAATCGACAATAACCGAGTCACTAATTCGTTTGAAACCGGGGTTGAGTATTTCAACGATAGTCGTGTCATCACTTCATTGACCGTTACAGGCAATGAAATTGATAATCTGGCCACCGGTGCTGCCTTTAGTTTCGAACTTCAATCGGGTGCCGGCAACCCAGCTCTGAACAGCGCGACCGTCATGTCGAATGATATTCACGATAACTTCGCTACGGGTCTGTTTTTTGTCAATAACGGAGGGGGTGCGATGAACAATCTCGTTATTGACGGCAACACGCTCAACGATAACAACATAGCTATTGATGTCTCAATGGGTGCATCAAACAACACCAATCAATTCATGATAACGGGCAACACAACACAAAGAAATCAAAGCCATGCGATCAACGTATTCTCAGCGGATACAGCCGGCGATACGTCCGCGAATGTGATTAACGCGGTCATTCAAGGTAACTTCATAGGCAACGGGATGGTTGGGTCTGGATCGGTGACCGGCACAGGGATCCGGGTCAATTTTAGCGATCCCATTGATGCCGCGGTCTTGATTGATGGCAACGATATTCGAAACGTCAATGGCCGCGGAATTGAAGCGGTCGGCCGACTAGGCGGCAATGCCGGTAACGCAGCCTTCACAATCACCGACAACACGATTATCAAAGACAAAGGTACACCTTTTACGGGTGACACCTTTGCGGGCGTATTTGTGTCGGCTGACGGCAACAACGTATGCGCAAACATTACTGGAAACACTGTAGATGGCGATATTTGTGAGAGTTTCGGGGCTCCTGGATTCGTGTTCCTGGGATGTGATTTCTTGTTGCAGGAGATCGTGGGATCATCCTTGCAAATAGAAAGCGGTGCAACAGCTTGCAGTGGAGTCGCATGTACTGATGCGACGCAGCATGTTCTCGAAAACAACACAGCCGTCAACGGGAATGTGACGGAGATCGATGGCGCAGGTATGATTTCGACGGGAACATCCGCCTTAGTTATTCCTGGATCGTGTGATACGCCTACGCCCTAATGTGAGAGCGTTAACGTGCCGGTTGATTGCTCCGTGTCAGATCTCATTTCGGCATGAGTTCCGTGGAACACGCCATCAAGCATTTTGCCGGCAAACGTGAACGTGCGATTCTCCCCGGGATTCTTGACGCTTCCCTTTAGAGGCCCGTCATGGAGGTCGCCGTGTGCGCTGCCGCTATAAATCAGCTTGTTGCCCCTAAACTCGAAATAAAAAGCAACCTGCCATTCCTTTTCGCCGCTGGCTTTAAAAACAGCTTTCAGGTCGCTTGTCTCCGAGGGACGCTGGTTCCAGATGTAGGAGCCAGTTAAGGTTGTTTCGGCCGGTGCTTGCGCGATTAGGCTTAACGAACCTGCGACGAGATAAATGGAAGCGACGAGAAATTTCATGTATAAGCTCCTAAGAATCGAATGCGTGATGTTAATACATCTAACGCAAAAATGAGCGAGTTGATTCGCCTAGATCAAATTTCAGGTAGAAATAACTTGTCGACTAGGTTTTAGATCAAGAGACTTTGCCGCTTAAATAGGCGCGGCGTTCTTCCTGGCTGAATTTCTCGATAGCGTAACGCAACATCGTACGTGGCATGCTCCGATAGTGTCGGCTGAGAAAAGCCTCTTCGACGAGCCGATCACGATTGCCAACTTCTCTTAGCATCCAACCAACGGCTTTGTGGATGAGGTCATGGTTATCGTTTAACAATTGTTCGGCGATATCGAGTGTGTTTTGAAAATCGTCCTTCTTGATCATGTGCAAGGTCGACATGATGGCCACACGTCGTTCCCACAAATCCTTTGACGAGGCGAGTTTGAATAGCGGTTTTCGGCTGCGTTCAAACAAATAGTCGCCGACGATTTTATGGGCTGAAGAATCAACAAGATCCCAATTATTGATCCACTGCGTGTGGGCTAAATATGTCTCGTAAATCGCCTTTTTCAATGCCGCGTCGCCTCGTTGATATTTGAGTACCCAGATGAGCACTACACACAGACGTTGTTCATGTAGGGGCGACATAATGAGCCGTTGTGTTTCGTGCAAGCTCAATGATTGGAAACGCTTGGCTAACTTACGAAGGTAGGGGACACGAATCCCGAGAAACTGATCACCCTCACCGTATTCGCCTTTACCTGTTTTGAAGAATCCTTGTGAATGGGCAGCGATGGTTGGGTTGGCTAGGGAGACTAGTTCTTTTTCCAGTTCTGTCATTGCGCCTTCATTGCGTCTATCCGTTTCCCGTAGCATAGCTACTGCACTTGGCAGCGGGAAGCATTAAGAGGGTTCGTTCACAACTAAATTGCGCGCGAATCGATCAATAGTTTAAGAAGGTCTTTTGAGAGCGATTCGTGTCGTACCTTTTCTGTATTGCTCATGATGACGACTCCTGCCTTTTGATCCGGACACAGCACCATGATGGTTGATGTCTTCTTTTGTCCGCCACTATGCCAAATGACCCGTAGCCCATCCCAATCGGAGACGTTAAATCCGTAGCCATACTCAATTTCTTCTCCAGAAGCCGTTTTTTGCTTTTGCCACATTTGGGACTTCAATTCAGGATCCAACAATTGATCGCCAAGCAGTGCTCTTGCGAATTCTGCCAGATCTGAAATGGTTGAGATAAAACCGCCGGCGGGCAATTTCCAGGCTACGTCGCCCTCAGTGGAGTTAGTGATCACGCCATCCGCGCGGCGTAAATAGCCGGTTGCGCGATGATCGATTGAGGACCAAGTAAAGTCCGGCTGCAAACTGCTCAAAGCTAATGGATTCTTGATGGTGGTTTCTACTAAGTTCTCATAAGGAAGATCGGCAGCCCGCTCAAGGACCGCACCAAGCAGAACGTATCCAGGTGTACTGTAAGAAAACTGAGTGCCAGGCTCAAATAGCAAATCCGACTGCTTGAATTTGTCTAATGACAAGACACGGTCTGCGAATGGGTGTTCCTGGTCATACTGCCGCTGACTAACAATCACTTTACCAGGATGGTAGTGCACGATGCCCGATTGATGGGTCAGTAAAGAACGGGCAGTGATTGCCCATGGTTTCGCGGGGAACTCAGGCACTTGACTTCTAATATCTTGGTCGAGATTGAGCGAGCCTTTTTTAACCAATAACATAGCGATAACAGCAGTCATGGGTTTGCTTATCGATGCCCAGCGGTACATCGTATTCTCGCTGACGACAATGCGTTCAGCGTTGTCCTCATAACCAAATCCCGCCATGTATTCAACTTGCTGTTGGTTAATTAGGGCAACGGAAACGCCGACCATGCCTTGTTTGTTGATTTCGGAGAGTATTCGTTGCTCTACTCTTGATTTGGCCGCAGCTGTTAGCTGGTTCTTAAAAACAGAGCTAGGACGCTCGGAGGTCAGCACTTCGTACATGCCGATCGATGCGGATCCAGAGACGGCAGACAATTCTAGCTTCAGCGGCAGTTCTAGCTGCATGGATGGCGCGGCCAACACGCCAGCCAAGCCCTCGTCAGTGCGGCTTAGGTCCATAGATATCTGGACACCAACATCCAATGTGCCATTCAGTAAGAAGCGTTGGGTATCGGCTTCATAAGTGCCTCTGAGTTTCGCGTAGTAGTAAAACGAGTAGAAACTGCCCGTAACCTGTCCGTCTTCGGCGCGCTTCAGCTCAAGCGCGAATTTAAAAGGTTCGTTCCTGGCCGGATCAATGGTGGTCCCTGTCCAAGTCTCTGATCCCGATGCGAATGCTGCGATCGATATGAATAGTAGTATCGGCAAAATCTGTGTCATCAAGCCCTCCATTTAGATTTATGTTACGAAGCGGAGGATCGAGTTGATGGCGATAAATGCATGAACGGCTCACGGCCTGCACGAACAGCGTCGATTGACATGTTAGGATCGATTTCACGTCGTTTATTGCAATGCATGAGGCTGTGCCTGATGAATCTTGAATGTTATTTGATGCGTATTCGTTGGTTGGCGATCGTTCTTGCTTGCAGTTGTGGGTATGCACAAATAATCGAGCCGATCTTGTACCGAACCGGAGATGATCTCGCATGGGCAGCCGATGAGATTGATGAATCTGATTGGCAAGCCATGGATATCCGTGACCAAGACAGCATCTTGCAAGCGTTTCCCGGCGAATTGAGCTGGATCAGAGTTCGTTTTGATCTGCCTGCCGACGACGGTTCAGCGAAAGACTTATGTTTGACGATGGTGGCGGCGGCCGATATTTATTGGGACGGAAGGCTGGTTGCTCAAAATGGACGACCTGCGATCGACAGGGAAAACGAAATTGCAGGCTTGATCGATCGTCGTATCCCCATGCCTAAGAACTTATTACAGGAGGGCACTCATACGTTAGCGATGCGTGTGTCGAGCCACAACAGGAAGAAAAATCGAGCGGGATTCGTGTTTTATGCCGCTCTTCAGGAGGCGGCGCAAGTTCCAGGCGCCATCTCTACTCCTACATTTATTCGTGTTTTGGCTATGGGCATGGTTTTTTTAGCTGGAATCACCTTTTTCCTGATTTACGGATTCAATCGTCAGCGATCTAGTTTGTTCTGGATGGGCACACTGTGTCTCATCGTTTTCGCTTTAGTTCTGGCTGAGTCTTGGCGCAGCCTTTTTGGCTATCCTTATCCGTTCCACACGTTGCGGTTGTTGTTCGTCGCCTTATTGACGGGACTCTTCGGCTTGAATCTAAATCTGTTGCTGGCTGCCCGATTTCGATTTCCATGGCCAAGATCACTGCTAGCAGGCCTGACGTTGTGTTTTTTATCTACTCCTGTGTTTTCTGAAACCTATGACGGACGAAGCATGCTGATCATGAATATGACCCTGGCGGCGGCATTGGTTCAGACTATTCGTGCAATCTGGCTCAAACGGCCCAATTCATCTATAACTATTATTGGCCTCTTACCGTGTGTTGCCTTGTCCGTGATTGATCCTGGTGGGTTCATGGATCACAGCTTCTTTCTCGCGTTTGCTTTCCTCTTGGTCTGTTTATTGGCCGCACTTGCATGGACGATGAGGGTGGAACGATTGGCTTTAGAGCAGTCTCGGCTTGATGCAGCCCGCCTGGAATGTCAGTTACTCAAAAAAAGCATCCAACCCCACTTTATGATGAACACGCTAACGTCGCTAATGGAGTGGCTTGAGCAGGAGCCTGCCAAAGCGGCTCTCATGGTAGAAGCGTTAGCCTGCGATATACGGTTCTTAACCGAAGTTTCTGCCGCAAAAAGTATCCCAATCGAAAAAGAATTGGCCATGTGTCGTTCCCACTTGAAATTAATGGCGTATCGCAATGACGAAGATTATGAACTCGAAACGGAAGGACTCGTTGAGCATGAATCGCTACCCCCTGCCATCATCCTAACCCTGATAGAGAACGGTATTAGTCATTCGAACGGGTCAACTGGAGCGATGCGTTTCAAACTTATGCGAGAGGCTGGTCTGAAAGGACGGACCTACGTCGTGGATGCGCCAGGTCGCGTGCAGACACAAGAGATTGTGGACGGGACGGGCATCAAATACATAAAGGCCAGATTGCAGGAGAGCTATCCGGGCAAGTGGCTCTTTTTACATGGTCCCAAATTAGGCGCATGGCAGACCAGAATAGAGATTCGATCATGAGGGTCTTGGTAGTAGAAGATGAAGCGGTCGTTGCCCGTCGAATTGTGCGACTGACCCAAAAGAACTTTGCTAAAGAACTCGAAAGCATCAGAGTCGTTGCCGACCTGACCGATGCACGAGAACTCGTGTCCAAGCACCCCATTGATTTGGTTTTCTTGGACCTCAATCTGAATGGCGAAAACGGCTTTGAATTGCTTAAGGACGCCGCTGCAGGTGCTTATCACACGATCGTAGTTTCGGCGTATACGGACAAGGCGATCGACGCGTTTGAATACGGCGTTCTCGATTTTATTGCCAAACCGTTCGGCGAGGATCGCTTTGTTGCTAGTCTGAAACGTTTCACGCAGGGTCGAGGGCTAGCTGATCACAACACGCGACAGTTAGCGATCGCCAAAATAGGCTGTATTGAATTGGTTTCGTTGGAAGATATTGCGTGGATCAAGGCAGCTGGGCCATATAGTGATGTGGTGCTTTTGGACGGGCGTATTGAGTTGCACCATAAGTCCCTTGATCGGCTAAACCAGATACTGCCTGCCACTTTCAAGCGCATCCATCGATCTTATGTAGCCAACATGGCTCATGCCATCCGAATCCACGTCAAAGGCGGTAGTCAATACGAGCTGGAAGTGCTCAACCGTAAGCGATTACCAATTGGCCGTTCAAGATACAAAGAACTGCGGCAATGGATGGAAGAGGGGCAGGCTATGCAGCCGACTAGGGGCTCTGCTTCTGTCGCTAATTGAATAGTGATTTTTGAAGTGCGATCCATTGTAGGGAGCGCTAAATATCCCGCCCGTTGTCTATAATGATCAGGGCCAAGCGTTTGCTAATTACAACAAATGGGGCGGCAAAAATGGAATGCGTCATTTTTATCGGCATTCAAGCCACTGGAAAATCGACGTTCTTTCGCGAACGATTCTCACGCACCCATGTCCATATCAGCCTAGACATTCTCAAGACTAGGTATAGGGAACGACGTTTTGTGGAACTTTGCATCGAAACTCAACAGCCATTTGTCGTGGACAACACCAATCCTTCATTAAGTGATCGTGCACGCTATCTCGAAATGGCCAAATCGGCTGGAATCCGTGTGACCGGCTATTATTTTCGATCCGCGATTGCCGATTCAATCAAGCGCAACGATTTGCGCTCTCCTCTTCAAAGAATCCCGGAATTAGGTATTAGAGGAACCCATGCGCGCCTGCAACTTCCAAAAAAGGGTGAAGGATTTGACGAACTTTATTATGTTAATCTGCTAAGCCCAAATGGATTTCAGGTTGAGAAGTGGAACGATGAAATTTGATGATCTAGATAAAGAGATGAGAGTTTATGAAACGGCTCATGATCATTGCGTATTACCAGGTATCAACATGATTGCGAGGCTAGACGGACGCGGTTTCACTCATCTAACCAAGGAAGTCATGCAGTTTGATGCCCCATTTGACCAAAAGTTTCGCGATGCCATGGTTGAAACATGCAAACACTTGATGAAATGCGGCTTCCGAATAACTTACGCCTATACTCAGAGTGATGAGATCTCGCTGGTGTTTCATCAGAGTGAAGATCTGTTTGGGCGTAAGACCAGAAAATTCAACTCGGTTTTAGCTGGCGAGGCAAGCGCAAAACTAACGCAAATTCTCGGTAACCTATGCGTTTTTGATTGTCGAATTGGTCAGTATCCAAATTTAGAAAAAGTTGTTACATACCTACGTTGGCGTCACGAAGATGCCCGCCGCAACGCGCTCAATGCTTATTGCTATTGGACACTTCGTGAGCAAGGAGAGACGGCGCAAGCTGCAACCAAGGAGTTGTTGGGGCTGTCAGTAGCCTCCAAAAACGAGTTCTTGTTTCAGCGGCGTGGCCTGAATTTCAACGAGGTACCTATGTGGCAACGACGTGGACTCGGCATCTACTGGCAAAAATATGAAAAGACCGCGTTGAATCCAAAAACGAACAAAGAAACTATTGCTTTCCGGCGAAGGCTTTTTGTTGACCTTGAGTTAGCCAAAGGCGATGTTTACAGTGAGTTTGTTCAATCCATCTTAGAATCTGAGTTCATGTCCTGACGCTCAAATAACCATGAGATGAGGAGGCAAGGTGGATCTCACATTTCGCAACGCTCGTGAACAAGATTTAGGCGACCTTGTGCGTCTACTTGCGAATGACAAATTAGGGAAGACGCGTGAAGACACATCATCGCCTATTAACGCGGCTTACCTGAAAGCGTTTCAACATATTAATTCGGATGCGAACAATGAGTTGATCATTGCGGAATTGGCCGGCGAGATGGTTGCGATGTTACAACTCACCTTTATCCCGTATCTGACTCATATCGGTTCATGGCGTTGTCTTATTGAGGGTGTACGCGTGGATAGTCGTTACCGAGGGCAAGGCATAGGGCGATCGTTTTTTGAGTGGGCCATTGCGCGCGCAAAGGGAAAAGGATGTTCCATGGTCCAGTTGACTTCGGACAAGAAGCGGCCCAACGCGATCAAGTTTTACGAAGACCTAGGTTTCGTTGCCTCTCATGAGGGATTTAAGCTTAAGTTGGATTGATCAGGCTTAAGGAAAAAGTGTATTTGATTATGCGAACTATTTTAGGAATGATGCTTTATGAGCAATCCTGGTGATGGGTGCGGCAGCTACCCGTATCCTGAAACATATGAGAATTGGTACGTATAAGGACACTAATAACAATCAGGACAGAAAAATGAACGTAATTACCTTGAGAGCCGGCCGTCCATCGGAAGCCCCGTATTTAACCGAATTGGCGATTCGATCTAAAGCAGTTTGGGGATATTCTGAAGCCTTTATGCACGCCTGTCGGCAAGAGCTGACGGTAAACGAGGAAGATCTTTTGCGCGACGATTTTCATGTGGTTGTTGCCCAAGTTAATTCAAGCATAGCTGGTTATTATGCGCTTTCACCCCTCAGCGAATCGGCCTTTGAGTTGGATGCTTTGTTTGTTGAACCCGAACACATAGGAAAGGGAGTTGGGAGAAGGCTTATGGACGACGCCAAAAAAGAGGCCAAATCCAGAGGTGCAAGTGTCTTGACGATTCAAGGTGACCCCCATGCGGAACCTTTCTATTTGGCCTGTGGCGGAAAACAGGTTGGTTCGCGTGAATCAGGTAGCGTTCCGGGTCGTTTTCTCCCGCTGTTCGAGGTTGAACTAAGGGTGCAGGGATAAGTGGACCAAGGCATTGTCGGCTTTCACCTTGACGAAGATGATGATTGGGTTGCACGACTTGCCTGTGGTCATAATCAACATGTGCGGCATAACCCGCCTTGGTCAAACCGACCTTGGGTTATGAGCCCGGCTGGAAGGGCAGCTAAACTTGGTCATATTTTGTATTGCAATCAATGTACGTTGCCCGTGGATATTGAGTCAGGTAAGAGTTAGTAGGAGGCGCTACATTGCACGTGCGTATTGCCGATGATAATGATATCCCAGCCATGCAGAGAATTCGCTCGCTAGTTAAGGAAAATAAATTAGCTGAAGGACGGACCATTTCTGCCGATATGATCCGCGATTTTATCAATCAACGCGGTCAGGGATGGGTGTTTCAAAGTGACAACTCAATTCTTGGATTTGCCATCGCTGACTATACAGATCACAGTGTTTGGGCGTTGTTCGTAGATCCGGATCATGAAAGTCAGGGTGTCGGAAAGGCCTTGCACGATCACATGCTTGCTGAATTCTCAGCCAGACGAATTCATAAGGTAGTCTTGGGTACGGACCCAAATACCCGCGCTGAACGTTTTTATGCAGCCAATGGCTGGCGTAGGACAGGTATGGATGATCGCGGAGAGGTCCGGTTTGAAATCGACCTAGACTCGGGAAAAGAGCGTGGCAGTTAACGCAAATTCCAGGGCTGAAAACATAAACTATGGAATCATTCCCGCCGACTCAAGTACAATGGTTATTTAAACAATAATATTTAAAGTCGCGTTTGTCTGAAACGATCGGACTTGCTTGGTTCAGCCTTGATCGGTTGTTCGAAGACCAAACGCTCAGTTTTGGATTGAACACTACAACCATTCAAGACTCATTTAAGAGTCAGGATTGGAGTCTATGTGTCGGTTAAACATGGCCTAGTAGCTATTGTGCTATCGAGCTTCAGTTACCTTTATCTGTTGCTTGCATTAGTGTGGCTAGGTCAAAAAAGGCCTGCATACTCTCACGTACATCATACGATCAGTGAGCTAGGTGAATTGGGCGCGCCTTCACAGCAATTTATGGCGAAAGGGGTGTATTTGCCGATTGCATTGATGATGTTAGTTGTCGCTTTAATTGCTAGGGATTCAGCGCCCATCGTTTTGCTTTCACTGAGTTTAGCCGTGGGCTACTTGGCCGCCGCCTGTTTTGCCTGTGATCCTGGGTTACCATTGTATGGCTCGTTCCGACACGGAATGCACCAAGCAGGTGGTGCCATCGAGTATATAGGGGGTACGTTTTCTTTGATGTGGCTGTCCGAGTTTCACGGTATGCTGTTCCGTGTAGCCGGCTTGATTGTTGGGTTCGCGCTTTTGAGTTTGTCTTTTCCCGTTCCTATGAGAGGGGCCTTACAACGTATCGCCGAAAGCTGTTTGTTCCTAGGGCTTACATACGCTTGCTGGTTGAATTTGTTAAGTACGGTGTAGTGGATCCTTTCTTGGATCAGACGACCACCACCACGATAGAAATCAGAGCCCTAGTTGGATCTTGGGAGGTTTAAATTTGCACATGAAAGAATGTCAGTCACGCTCTTGGATGTGCATTGTTGGATGCCTTTTCGCGATGCCCTTTTTCACTCAAGTGATGGCCCAAGATGACCATCCTTTGATATCGCGTTACCAAGGATCGCTACTCACCGATAAACGTGAAGCCGAATTTGAGAGCTATCGGTTAATTGTGGGGCGCAGTGAGCGGGGCGAGTTTATCGCTAAAAACCTAGAAGGCAAAGTGACACGAATCGTCTACAAGAATCCCAGTGAGCGATCAACGCTAGAGATATATCGTAACTATCAGAGCGCGCTCGAAAATCTTAACTATGAACCTATCTACGCCTGTGAATTAGACGAGTGTGGTCCTGCATATGGCCGCAGTGCTTGGAACCGTTTCAATGGCTTGTTTGTGGCAGCGGACGGGGACCCTCGCTACCTGAGCGGCAGGGTCAATATAGCCAGCGGTTCGGTCTATCTGGCCATCATGATAGGCCGCAACCGCAGCCAGCTCGATATTATTGAGTTAGTTGAGATGGAGACAGATCAGGTCATCATTGATGCTGAGTCGTTGGCTAGGACCATTGACCGTGACGGAAAAGCTAGCCTTTATGGGATATATTTCGATAAGGACATGGCTATTGTGAAACCGGAATCGAAGGCTACGTTAGATGAAATAGCGCGGCTCTTAGAGATTCGACCAGATCTCTATCTATTTGTGGTTGGTCATACGGACATTGCGGGTTCTTTGAGACGTAATCAGACTCTATCTGAGATGAGGGCGCGAGCTGTGGTCAAAGTCTTGGTTGATCGTTATGCCATTGCTGCGACACGCCTGTCAGGTCACGGTGTTGGTCCTCTGGCACCCGCTACCACTAACAATGGCGAAGATGGTCGCAGCAAGAACCGGCGAGTCGAACTGGTAGCCAGGTAGCGTCTATGGCTGGCTACTACTTGATACACTGACCAGCTTCCAACTTCCTGCAGTAAGTGCCCAAACCTGTGTGCCGGCACCAGATGCGGTCACCTCTTCGTCATTGGACAATAGGACGGTAGCCGTATATTCGTTAACCAGTATGACCGTGGTTGAGTTTATGACGGTGAGTTTTACGTGGTCGAACTCAAGCGATTGGTAGGCTTTGATCATGGGGATTTGATGTCGGTAGGCTTCCGCAAATTCGTCGAGAGAATGAACCACAGTTCCATTTTCTTTGAGCGCAGTAAATCGATGCTCGTCGAAAAAGGCAAGATAGGGCTCTACCTCTAGTGACATGGCGGCTTCAACCAATCCCTGAAAAGCGGCATGGACTTCGTTCTTAAGGACATCGATTTGGGTTTCGGAGAGCACAGCTTGTCCGTGCGCACACGAAACCAAGAAAAAGAATAGAAAGAAGGATCTTTGTCTAGGCATTCTCACACGTACCCCGCTAATTCGAGAATCAGTTCTATGTTGCTAGATTAACATGATCAAATGCGCACTTTTACGTTAACGATGTGATGCCCAAGAACGTCCCGGCGTTTATGGAAATGCATTCATGATGGTCTTGACGTTCACGTACGGCGTTATGTGACGTGACGCGTCAAATTGCGTCATGAGCCGATTCCTATTCAGCGTAAATAATCGCGTCTGGATAAAAAGCTAACGAAGCAAAGGCAAAATGTTGGCCATGGGGTACCATCATTAACTGCTGCCCTTTCAAGGGACCTGCAATACATTCTCCAATTATGTTCCATGTTGATCCGGACTCATCTGTGATCACATCATTCACGGCTTTGAATACCAGGGTTTTGCCATCCAATTGTGACGAAAAAACGGTGGCAGTGCCCGTGTCGCGGGAGGCGGTCAATTCTTTTTGATCTAAGACTGAGACAACGCCAGCACGGTGCATGACGACGATTGGCATACGATTGACTTGATCATTTATGACGTGCTCTTTCTGCACAATATGCCATGGGAAAAGCTTCGTTTCCGAGCCATTGCGAACATAAACGACGCGTTCGGTAGGCGGCAATCGGGAGTCCACTTCATCCCATAACCGAAAGCTTGTTCGTTCCGGATCATCGTAATCCACATACGGGTTGTTGCCGTACTTTTGCAAGTTCTCGGCATTTTCAGGGTTGTCTTTAGACAGGATTTGGCCGTGCGGATAGAGGTCAAAAAATTGTGAGACCGACAAAACAGAAGACGGTAAGATGGTTAAGGAAGATCCGCTCAACTCGCCCACTAAAGCTTCACCAGAAAACTGTTGCCACCACGTTTCAGTTTGAGTGTCCCACATCACCATGTCACTCTTGCGCAACATGCCCGAAACGCCAAATTCGAGCAGATAAGATTCGCCATTCAATTCATGCTGTCGACTGAAAACGATGGCGGAATTACATAGTGGGCAATAAGAAACCAAGATGGGATGGTCAGCTAAGACATCATTGGCCAACTCGTGAAAAGTCAGGATGTTTAGTGGGTAGGCTTTGGCTTGACCGTCTCGTTCCACGGCAATGACCGGTTCTTTCTCGTAATAAACGCCTTTAGCCTGCGCTTGGTTCAAGAAAGTTGGCAGAGTGAACACCGAAAAAGCGTCACGAGGTAATAGCGCGCGAAATTCGCCCAAATCAACCGTGCTCTTTGTTAAGTCTGTTTTCCAGCGTTTGTCTAAGCGCTCTGGATTTTGAACTTGTAGCCAAACGATTGATGGATACAACAGAATCAAAAAGAAAATGAGCGCGTTGGCGCGTGATGGGTTGTTCAACAGTGTACTCCTTGTTAAGTCATGCGATTAACAAACTATTGTATCTGCAAATTCCTTTGAAAGAAGGCTAGACCTGGTCTCGACTCAATTTAGAGGCCGTATGATGCAACTGCATGCTTGCGGTGTCGTTATGCACGATGCCGAATGGAACTCAATGCCCGTAAGCTCAATACGACACCCGTCGTTGACATCAACCGACGATTGATTGAAACTTGGTTGATAAAAACGAGGAGAGATTATGCCTGACGTGACACTTTCAGTTGGAGACACTTTGTACGAAGAATTGCGCGGACGCGCAGAGAAACGTGAGATCACGCTCGAAGAATATGTGATCAAAACCCTGAAATGGCACCTGAAGGAAGTCAAGAAGGTGGAACAGAATTTAGAAGAATCCCGCCAGGCGAATATGATGGTTCAAGATATGATTGTCATTGATGAACCCGAATCGTCGACAGAAGGTCACGACTAAAAAATTGTTTCGATATCCCTAATCATGTAACTTAGATTGCATTTCAATTTGGGCGGCTGGGACCGATAAGGCTTGGACTCATAATTTAGCGTAGCAGCCTTTTTAGTTTGACTCATGCAATCGATGTCGGGCTTCGTGTAAGTGAAGATCATTGTCCTGACGACTGCTTTGCAAATGTTTGAGGCTGATTTGCATGATCTCCAAACCGCGTTCCTCGTCGCCACTGCGAAAGAGGCTTAATCCCAAAATACTACTAGCGGTCTGAAGCCTGAACTGGTCTTTGTGAAGGATTTTGACTAATCTGCGATAGGCCGCGTGAGCGAGTGCTTTTGCCTCGTGCGATTGGCCGCAATCGACCAGAAAATCGGCGTATAACATCTGGCCCCACGCATACTGCCACTGATGTCCGTTCCAAGACTCGGTGCCAAATTCAATGAATTCAAGGTAGCCTTTTCGCGCCTCCGCAAGTTTTCCGTCAATATGGTCGATTTTGGCCAGCATCAATAACGACAACAATCGGTCGGGATGTTGCTTTGTCATGGCTTCGTTGCGGATTGACAAGGCTTCATTTATCAGGGCGCGTGCCTGCGCTAACTGTCTATGGTGGAGCAGAGAAACACCGGCGGTATGTAACGCCCATGATAAGTATGGCGGACTCTCGGAAAGATACTCACGTGACTTGCGAACGGACTCTAGTCCCACTTTAACGGCTAGATCGCTCTGGCCGGAGCCGTCGAGTATTTCACCTAAATTCATTTCATTGAGAATGCTGGATGGGTGTTTGTGACCAAGTTGTTCTTGATTGATGCTTAACGATTCTCGTATGAAGGTTTCGGCCCTCTTGAAGTCACCTAGGTCTTGATAAAAGAGAGCAAGACTATTGAGACTATTTGCTACCGCCGGTGATCGGACACCAAAGGCCGTTTTTCGCAAGGCCAAAGCTCTTTCATAGGCGGGCGCGGCCTCATTCAAACGACCTTGTGCGCGTAAAGCGGCGCCTAAGTTGTTGACCACACTGGCAAGACTGGCAGGGTTGTTGTCCGGGTGCGATTCAACTATTTCGATCGAACGCCGAACTGCCGCTTCACTACCTGAGAAATCGCCCAGACGGTAAAGAGTCATACAGAGACTATTGAGGTCATCAGCAACCAAGCCGTCTTTTGGCCCTAGTACCCGTTCGTGGAGTTCGAGCGCTGATCTAACCGCCTTCTCTGAAGCTTCATGTTTACCTTGTTCAGACAGGATGTCGGCCAATAGACGATAGTCTTTTGCCACAAGAATTGAAGTGTTTCCGGCTTGTTCACGCAATGAAATAGCGGTTCTCGTCGTTTGTTCTGCCTGGTCTAGATAACCTAGACCTCGTTGGGCCCAAGCCAGTTCACCCAAGCTGCTGGCTGTTTCGTTAGGCTTAGCGGTGCCTCTCAATGCAATAGCTGCTTCCAGCTCAAGCAGAGCCTCTTTGAATAGGCCCATACGGTTATAAACCGACCCAATTGTATGCTTAAGAACGCCGCGCAATTCGTGGTCTTCGCTTAGGTCTTGGTCGATTCTTGCGGATCCTGAGGCCAGCACTTCTCGGGCAGTGATGTCAGGGCTTAAGTCATTGTGGGGGTTATTGACTTCGAAGGCGTTCACTAAGAATTGAGTCACTTGGTCGGCGCGCGCATGTTCGAAACGTGCGACATCGCGTTCTTGTGCAAATCTTCGGGCCTGCATCGACGCAGAAAAGGCCCATGCCCCTAGGACAGCGATCATTATCGCGATGTAGGAAATGGTTCTGAGATTGCGGCGAAGATACTTTCTTAAGCGGTAACTGCGGCTAGCCGCCTGTGCGGAAATCGGTTGATTATCACGACTCCGTTGCAGGTCTTCAACCAGTTGTGCCGGCGACGAGTAGCGATCGTTGGGTGCAAAGGCCAACGCCTTTAAGGCAATATTGTCTAAATCGCCTTTAAGGTGACGCACCAAATCGGACTTGGTTGCTTTGTTGAATGGGGCAAATTGATTGAGGTTGGCGTGGCGGCTTGGTGGAACCAGATTCGCTCTTGGCCACTGCTTGAGAATCTCGAAGTGGTTCATCGAGGACCAATCGTGGGGTCGAACACCTGTGAGTAACTCGTACAATAGGACGCCTAGACTGTAAGTATCGCTGGCGGTCGTGAATGGATTACCAGCCAAGTATTCCGGGCTGGCATAATTGGGCGTCAACATGCGCACATTTTGAGTCGTCTCAGCTGCGTTGTAAGTCTCAAGGAGCTTTGCGAACCCGAAGTCGATTAGTTTAGGCCGTCCGTCCACACCGACAAGAATATTGCTCGGCTTTAGGTCACGATGAACCACCAAGTTCTTATGGGCATAATGCACGGATTCGCACACCCAAGTGAAGAGTTGCAGGCGCTTCTCGACACTTAATCGATGTTTGTTGCAGTAGGTCGTAATCGGTTCCCCGTGTACGTATTCCATCACCAAGTAGGGAAGGCCATCTTCGGTGCAGTCGGAATCAATCACACGCGCAATGCCAGCATGGTCCAAATGGGCCAGTAATTGGGCTTCGCGCAAGATGCGGTCACGTTGGTCAGATCCTGAAGTTTGGCCTTTGAGGATTTTGATGGCCACACGCCGTTGCCAGCGGCGATCGAAGCGCTGGGCCAAATAAATGGAGCTAGTGCCACCTTGACCAATTTTGCCAAAAATTTGATACGGACCTAGCTCTTGTATCTCATCGCCCGGATCAGGAGGCTCCAACTGACCTTTGGGGCTAATAACAGGTTTCTCTAAAAAATCACCGGCCTTGTCATCGGCCATTAACATATTTGTCAATGCATCCTTTAGCTCGGCGTCATCATGGCAATGAACGTCCAAGAAGGATTCTCGCTGCGCCATATCGAGTTGAATAGCATCATCAAAAAGAGCCTGCAAGCGGTTCAGTTTTTGATGACTATTCATTGTCTGCTCCTGCTAGTTGTTGGTAGAGGAACGCGCGCGCAAAACGCCAACGCCTAACTGCGGTCGCTCGGCTCAGCTCGAGAACGGCCGCCGTCTCGTCGAAACTAAGTCCGCTGAAGTACCGGAGTTCCACAGTTTTGGCGGCGATGGGGTCAACTAATGCCAGCTGATCCAACGCCTGATCGAGCAAAAAATGGTCCAAAGGATCGGCCTGGCCAGATCGCTGCGAACCTTCTTCAAATGGTGCCTTATTGTGCGCGCGTTTTCCGCGCATGCGGTGCTTGACGTGATCGGCAAGCACTCGCCGAATCATGCGCGCAACGAGCGCAAAAAAATGGGCTCGATTCCGCCAATCATGTTGCCGTTGTGACAACAACCGCAGCCAAACGTCATGCAAAATATCTGAGGGTTGACACGACAAATTTACGTTGTCCAGATGTCGTGATGCCGTCATGCGCAGCTCAGGATAAAGGCGTTGTAACGCCATTTCGCCAGCAAGCACATCGCCTTCGCTCCATCGCTGAAGTAGATCGGTTGTATCTTCGTGGGTTGAAGACAATTGTAAATTCTTCAAAAAGACACCTTATCAATGATCATGCCGACGGGAATATGTCGCGTTTCTTTGGTAAGCCGTTCGGTGTCCATCGACGACTATATCTTGCGTGGGTGTCGTAAGCCTCATGCTAGCACATACGCAAACCAGCGCATGTGGTTTCTATTCGCAGGTAGTTGCTTCCATTGGGTTTGAACTTGGTGGATGTGAGTTGGAACCGCTGTGTCTATTCATCCATTTATTAGGAGTTAATATGTTTAATGTGAACCGCTCGCGCCTTTGGGTTGTCCTGATCTTATGTGTCTTAATGGGCCCCTGCTATGCTCAGTCGGTGGCATTTACCGGTAAGGATTCAAATTCACCTGACGAATTTGCTTTTGTCGCCCTCCAGGACCTGGCAATTGGGACCAAGATTTTCTTCACAGAAAATGATTTTGACAATAGTGGGGGAGCGCCAGGATTGTTTGCATCGGGCGAGGGTACGATTCTGTTTGAAGTCGTTGGAGGGGTCATTAGCACGGGAACGGTCGTTCATATTGCGGAAGACACGACTCCGGACACCTTTGTCTTGATGAATGCGGGAAGTAGCACGGCCGTTATCGTTGGCGCGTCTTCCTGGAGCGCAACAGCGGCCGATCCCCATTACGCTTATTCGGCATCCAACGATGCCTCTCCTTGGTCCACGGTCACGGAAGTACATGCCATGCTCTTTCCTTTAGAAAGCATAACCGCCTTTGGAAGTCGCGACCCATCAGGTCTCTACCCAAACGCCATCGTTGTTGATAACAGTACGTTCGCGAGCACACAGACCGCTGCTGACTACACCGGTGACCGCTCTACGGCCACCCACATGAGCCTGGCTGATTCCAATAATTTTACGGCTGGAGATGGTGACCTTGACCTGACGGCCTTTACCAGTGTTCCCGTTGAACTGATGTCCTTCGCGGTGGATTGAGGCGCAATCGCAAACTAGGTAATAGAATCGTTCTAATAGGTCCCTAGACAAGGATTTCCAAGTCATTGGCTCCATGATAAGCTCGTTGATCATGTGTGTGAGTTGGCGCTGCTTTGGGAATGGGGACCTTTGTTCGATTGGCGCGATAAACTAAATAAATTGGGCTTGGGTAGGACGGAAGTTCCCGGTCCTGACCAATACGCACTGGATATCGCTCGTCGGCTGAGGATGGGTCAGGCGAAGCAAGCATTGGAATTGTTGAAACAGGCGCATACCGCATATCCCGAACGTATGGATTTTCTGGAACGTTTTTGGGATCAGGCGGTTCGTGTAGGACAACCCCATCAGGCGTCTGCTGCGGCTGAATTGCTGATTCTACGCCTAATCGAAAAAGATGATTTGGAGCGCGCGTTTTTCCAATGGCAGACGGCAAGCAAACATCTTAATGGGGCAGTCCTTTCGCTTAAACAGACATTGTCTTTTGCGATGCAACTTAAGCGCTTTGATCGTGGGCGAGCTGCCAAGACAGTACTCAAACATGTGGTAGATCATCTTGATTCCAACATGAAAATCACCCAAGTTTATGAGTTACTGCAAGTTACAGCGCATGTTGACGAACAATGTAGTCTGAAGAGTTTGGATTTTTTTCTGAAGCATAAATCCTTGTCTGATACGGATAGGGGAGCGTTGACGGCCATGCGCGAAGCGCTTATCCAAAAGAACCCACACTTGCTTGAGACATTGAACTGGGTTTCCGAAACCATCGAGATCGCTAAACCAATTGAGCAAGTTCATGTCGATGATCCGTTTGCTCCCTCGCGAGTACAGAAACTACATGTGACCCGTTGTCAGATTCATCAAATTGAGGACAAGGGCGTTTATGTACAGGTGGGGAGCCAGAGCAAATGGATCGCTCATGAACATATTCGGGGCGTGGCATGCGGTTGCGTCGTCGATATGAGTGGCGAGACACGTTATGTCTTGGACTTGTTTGCGGAGGATCCTTTTGATGATCATGAGCAGCACCAGGTTCTACGCTTCTTTGAAATTGCCAATGGATTTCAAAACTTAGCTGATGAGAAGGACTTGTCTGCTGCTGAAGCGGTATTGGCGGTAGCACTTGAATTTGTTGAACGTGGGAACGCACGCCTTATTCCTGAAGACTTTGGGGTATTGGATATCCCTGAAATTCCAATGGCCAGATCATAGCGCGAGTTTGAGGTCGAACTCTACGGTGTCAGCTCGCGTTAAGCCGTGATCATCGTGCGGCAATTGAGCTAGACTGTTAATTAATATTATGAAATCGGGACCATAGCATGCTAGATCAACATGACTTGAGGATGATGCTGCAATCGCAAACGGCGATCATCTTGGTTGAATCACACGAAGAAAGTCGAATTATTGACATGTTTGTGGCTTTGTCGACTGAGACACGACAGCCAGTTCTCAAGTGGACAATCACTGAAGGTTTACAGCGCGCGGAGAAGGGTTTCCTACCACAGAGATTGGCTATGACGCCGTTAGAAGTGCTGAAGCACATACGTTCTACGGACACGCCGTCCATTATTCTGCTATTGGATTTCCACCCCTACTTAGAAGATCCAGTCCACGTTCGCTTAATCCGCGAAATAGCGCAGTCTTATCCGCAAGTGGCACATCATATGGTTTTTTTGAGTCCTGAGGTTGAGTTGCCACGTGAATTGGCACCATTTTCGGCCAAGTTCAAGCTGACCATTCCTGATGAGAAAAAATTAATGACCATTCTTAAGCGCGTGGCCAATGAATGGTGTCAATCTAATCCGGGCCGTAAAGTGGTAGCTGATCGCAGGGCCGTACAATTATTAGCTCGTAATTTATTAGGACTAACGCTAAGCGACGCCGAACGACTCGCACGAAAAGCGATCTTTGACGATGGTGCCATCACTAAATCAGATATTAAGATGGTGATGAAGGCCAAATACGAATTGATCAGTCAAAATGGCGTGCTGAGTTATGAATACGAAACCGCTGCTTTCTCAGATGTTGGCGGGTTAAAGCAACTCAAGAATTGGTTAGCGGTAAGGAAAGGCATATTCCAAGGCACCGTTCAAGCTTATGGTTTAGAGCCGCCAAAGGGCGTGCTGCTGTTAGGCGTTCAAGGTTGTGGCAAGAGTTTGGCCGCAAAGGCGGTAGCAGGTGTCTTTGGGGTTCCGTTGTTGCGGCTCGATTTTGCGGCCCTTTACAACAAGTACATGGGCGAAACCGAAAAGAACCTACGAGAATCCTTAGCAGCCGCAGAAACCATGTCGCCATGTGTCTTGTGGATTGATGAAATGGAAAAAGGACTGGCTTCAGGCGATGGAGACGACGGTGTGTCGAGGCGAATTTTGGGCAGCTTACTCACTTGGATGGCAGAGAAAAAGAAACCCGTATTTATAGTAGCGACCTCAAACGACGTGACCGCTCTACCTCCCGAACTGTTGCGTAAGGGACGCTTCGACGAAATTTTCTTTGTCGATTTGCCGGATTTGGAAACACGGGCCTTGATATTCAAGATCCAAATGACACGGCGCCGGTTGAATGTTGACGAGGTTGATACTGATCTGCTGGCCAGGCACTGTGATGGCTTTTCAGGCTCGGAAATTGAGCAGGCCGTTGTCTCTGCGCTTTATGTGGCGTTAGCGAGTCAACGACCAATGACTCAAGCCGATATTTTGCAGGAACTAAAAAAAACGAGTCCGCTTTCAGTGGTCATGCGTGAACGGATTGACTGGTTGCGTAATTGGGCATCGGGGCGCACGGTTCCTGCCCATTAAGTCTTTTTCTTGTATAGACCATCATATCCAGTTGAGAAGGTTTTGCCTTTGTCCACACTGTACTCACCATGCTGACGGACGGATCCGTCATCATTAGGTGTCCAAGTAATACGATTCACGATGGCTACGCCGTCAGGGCCTATGCTTTCGCCCTTCAAGATCATGGATCCACCTTTCAACTCGCCTTCAAGATGCAGCGTGGTGCCGTTATGATAGACCCAAAATTGTTCCCACTTCTCTTTTTGCGGATTGAAAAAATTGAGACTGGTGCCATTTGAAAATGAATCAGAGCTGGTCCAATTTTCCTGTAAAACGCAACCGTCGAACCTGCTTTCAATGACATTCTCACCCACTTTTTTTCCGGTGTGATCAAAGACTTCCCAGTGACCAATCCAAAAATCGAATTGGCCTTTGTGCTCTTCATCACAACTAGGCGAGGTTTGAGCCAATGTCATGCAAGCGCAAATGCCCATTAGCGCCAGCGTTTTCATAGTGACTCCTTGTAAGGCGTTCATTTGGGTCTAGCTTACCGGGGAGTTGGCAAAAATTAGTCAAGAAACGGACTCAAATTCCCGTATTATCAGTAAAACCACCTATTTGTGCAGCCAAAGCGTGAATATGCGACTTACTATTGTGCTGTGCCAAGAGCCCGCTCTCTTGAACAACGAGAGCGGACTCTATTGAAGCCGAATTTGGGTTAGCTAGGCTTTCTTTTTGTAGAGTCCGTCAAACGCAGTTGCAAACGATTTGCCTTCATCTTTGCTGAACTCCCAATGTTGGCGAACAGAGCCGTCTTCGTTGGGTGTCCAAGTGATGCGATTCAAAACGGGTTTGCCGTCTCTACCATTGGTATTGCCTTTCATCACCATGGAACCGTCGTGGAGCCCGCCTTCGAGTTGAAGTGTCGTGCCATTTTGGTATACCCAAAACTGCTCCCATAATTTCTTCTGCGGGTTGAAGAAGTTAAAACTTGAACCGTTCGAGCTGGCACTGGTCCAGTTTTCTTGCAAAACGCAGCCGTCATATCTGCGTTCGATCACGTTCTCGCCAACTTTTTGTCCGGTTGGATCAAAAACTTCCCATTCGCCCACCCAAAAATCGAATTGACCTTTGTGTTCCTCATCGCACGGTGGTGGCGTCTGGGCAAACGCCATGCATGCACAAAAACCTAATAAAGCGAACGATTTCATAAAGACTCCTTTTGCAGATTACTTTGTGTACTGCTTACGTGGCTGACGACAAAAGTTTTGAAAACGGGTGGCTTCACCTGAAAGTTGTCAGTGAAGGCCGCCATTCCTGCAGCCAATCGATTTAATGCGCAGCATGTCGGCCTCATTGACGATGAAATTCGCGCTCGCTAGGTCTTCAGACATGTGTTTCGGCTGGCTGGTGCCTGTTAGCGGGATCATGCCCAACTGTTGCGCAAATGCGAAGACGAGTTGGGCTTGGGTCACGCGCATTCGCTTCGCAATATCCACAACGGTTGGTCCGCTGAGCTCTCGTATGTTTGCTGTCAATAACGAGAATCCTTGATAACGGATGTGGTTTTGGCGGCATATGTCGCGTACCCCTTCGTCCCAGCGCGTACTTGCAAAACAACGGTTCTGCACATAACTAGGCTTGATGCGGGCCTTTGAACATAGGCTGGTGAGTTGCTCAGCGCTCACGTTTGAAACGCCAATTTCCCTGACCATCCCTTCATCTACGAGCTGTTCCATGCTCTTCCAAACCTTGAGGTCGGCATCGTGTAATCCAAATCGAAGCATCGGGCCGTGTAGCAAATAGGCGTCCAAATAGTCGGTGTTCAAGTGCTTGAGACTACTGGCAAAAGATTGACTAACTTGGGTCTCGACATCGGCCTTGGCATCATACGGCAACCGGTGGTCTTGGCCTTGTTGATAGGTGAATTTAGATTGTAGAAATAGGTCTTCGCGAACGACAAACCCTTGATCGTAAGCTTTCTTTAAAGCCACGCCAACACCCTCTTCGAAATAATGGCGACGTTGATTTGCGGTATCAATCGCCCGGAACCCGGCCTTTATTGCTTGGCTTACCAGTCTCTCAGTGCGGTCCTCTTTCCAGGCTGTGCCGTAGATGAACTCAGGAGAACGCGCCGGATATTGGTTTGTGGTGTTAGGGGGCGGCATAGCAAAATTCTAGCATCAATGTGAGCTTAGTTGATGCCTGTCGAGACTGTTTCGATGAGACAACACATCAAACTTTTATCCTGTTCTTGACGACAAAAGAATCGCAATCACAAAACTGACTATGTCGAAGTAGCGTTTGTTCGAATGCGTTGTCGTCAAACTTCTCACCTTCAACCCAAAGGTTTTCGATGACAAGTTGGCGATTTTGGACTTTGCCCTCTAGACGGCCCACCATTTTGCCGCGGTGGAGCAAGGGCTGAACGTACCAGCCCCAGCGCCTCTTGGCTGGAGGTTTATAGACTTCCCATACGTAATCAAACGCAAACAAGATCTCAACAAGGCGACGGTCCCATAACAAGGCGTCGAGTGGCGCCAATATGCGCATGTGATCGTCACAGGTCAATAGAGGGTTGAAGTCAGCGTCGGCTGGTGCCAAATAGGTTCGATGGTCGCCCTCAATCTTGATGCGCTGCAACTGTTTGCTCTCGATGAGCTGGTCAATGAGGGTGGATTTTCTTAATTTGTCGATGGTGGACCAAGTCGGCCCGGCCAATTCAGCAAGTAAGCCAGCCGCCTGTACGCGGTCGCTGACTGCCCAACTGAGGTACTCTTGTGAGGGTAAATGGTGCGAGTCCGGCATGGCTCGACTGGGGATATCAAAATATTTGTCGCGTTTGCCACGTTTACCCACAACGATTCGGCTCATAATCCATAAATACTCAACAGCAAGAACGGTAATGCGCTTGGTTCCCTTCCAGCCGCTCCAATCGATCGGGTTAGTTTCACCGTGGGATTTTAGGTCCTGTGCTCGGATAGGTCCCCGTTCCACGATTTCCTGAAAGACGGCCTCAATGACCGTTGAGCCGAGCTTTGCCTGCCGTTCCCGGTGCCGCCACCAACGTGTGTGAATATGATTATCGCGGTATTGGGGAAAAGTGGATGCAGGTATCAAACATCGCTCTTTGGAATAGTGTTCGAACGCGTGTTCGCCACATAGATTTGTCCATTCGGATCGAGTTAAACGATTCACCCGTGCACTCAAGACAAGATCGGGGTTACTGCCCATGGGATCTAAGGGATCAATTTGGATGCAACGTAACTTATTCAATACGTCACTGGCCGCCGCAATCCCTGTTTTTCGTTGAAAACGATCTAGCAGTAAGTGACGAATCAAGAATGACCGCGCTTGCGCGACCTGGATCACCGGAATGTTGCTCAAATCTAACTCCAATCAGTCGTTTATCATCACCTAAGCGTGTTTATCGTTCAAGTAAATGCCTAAACGAGGTTCAGTGATTGCAATGCCTTAGGCGAGCATTGATAATTGTACTCTTTGGAGGCGAAACGCTTGAAAGTTTGGGATACGGTCGTTGTAGGTGCTGGAATTTCTGGGCTGAGTCTTGCCTATCGGCTGAAGCGTTCCGGGCTGGAAGTGATGTGTATCGATCCGCAACCGCCCGGCGGCGTCATTCAAACCTTAAATGAATCGGGTTTCTTGGTGGAACGCGGACCCAATAGCACCATGGAGTCGTGCCGTGAGTTGACCCAATTGGTCGAAGATTTGGGTATCGAGTCGGATCGCATTTATCCCTCCCAAAACGCGAAGAATCGGTTCATCGTTAAAAACGAAAAATTGGTTGCGCTTCCCATGTCGCCGTTAGCCTTTTTGAGTTCGTCTCTTTTTAGTTTAAGCGCGAAATTACGCATCATGGTTGAACCCTTCAAGGCTCGGGGCCCCGGTGGGGAGTCCTTGGGCGATTTTGTGACTCGAAGACTGGGGTCCGAATTTCTGGATTACGCCATCAATCCGTTTGTTGCGGGTGTGTACGCGGGCCACCCGAATCATTTAAGTGTCGAGGCAGGTTTTCCTCGTCTACATGGGTTAGAGCGTGAATATGGCAGTCTTTTTGTCGGCGCGATTAGGGGCGCTCGAGCACGGAGGAAATCTACCGATGTGGCGAAAGACAGAGCGCGTTTGGTGAGTTTCCGCCAAGGTATGTCTCATTTACCGAAAGCGCTTGCTACTGCCCTAGGTGAATCCATAGTAGAAGACCGAGTTTCATCAGTCGCCGTAGCCGGAGATACGTTCTTGGTTAACACGGTTGGCCTCGACGAGTTGAAAGCACGCAGTGTGGCTTTGTGTATTCCCGCCCAAGCCTGTGCGACGTTACTGCATAGGCTAGATGTAACGGCCTCGCGTTCACTCAAGGAGATACACTACCCGCCGGTAACTTCTGTTGCTTTGGGGTTCAAGCAAAGTGACGTGACTCATCCACTCAACGGGTTTGGCTTCTTAGTTCCTGAAGTTGAACAGCGCTTGATATTAGGTTGTATCTTTTCTAGTAACCTATTTGCAGGCCGAGCCCCTGACGGGCATGTATTGCTGACAAGCTTCGTGGGCGGCGTCCGTCAACCAGCACTTACCGGCAAAACAGAGTCTGAAATGGTGGGCTTGGTGCTTAGTGAACTAAGGTCTTTGCTTGGTGTCCGCAGTAGTCCGGTCTTTCATTCGGTGACGTCGTGGAAGGCGGCTATTCCCCAGTACGATCTAGGACACATGGAGCGGATGAAGCTTTTGGCAGAGACCGAAGAGGCGATTCCGGGTTTGTTTTTTAGGTCCAATTACAAGGATGGGATTTCGGTAGCCGACTGTGTGAAAGCGGCACATGTGACGTCTGAAAGAGTCCATGAATACCTTAAACATTCGTCAATTAGTTAACACTTCGGTAAATCAGGCCCGCTGTGGGTACGTCGCCGAGCTTGAATCACGTTAGAATGGAGTGATGAACGTAGAGGAGCCGGACATGACCGAAATTGATCACTGGCGGCAATTGGCGCACAAAGAATGGCGAGGCAAGTCCGAGTCAGAAAAGACGCGCGTGAGTGACGAGGGTATTGGCATCAAGCCGCTTTATTCGGCATCCGACCTTGATGAACGCGGATACCAAGAGTCATTGCCAGGCATGCCACCTTTTGTTCGTGGGCCAAGAGCAACGATGTATACCGGCCGGCCCTGGACGATTCGCCAATATGCTGGATTTTCGACGGCTGAAGAGTCGAACGCCTTTTACCGGAGAAACTTGAAAGCAGGACAAAAAGGCCTGTCTGTCGCCTTTGATTTGGCAACACATCGAGGTTATGACTCGGATCACCCGCGAGTCGTTGGCGATGTAGGTAAAGCAGGCGTGGCCGTCGACTCGATTGCAGACATGAATATATTGTTTGATGGCATTGATTTGGGTGAGATGAGTGTTTCTATGACGATGAACGGGGCCGTCCTACCGATTTTGGCGGCCTATATCGTAGCTGCCGAGGAGCAGGGCGTCCCGAAGGAGAAACTGCAAGGCACGATTCAGAACGATATTTTGAAAGAGTTCATGGTGCGCAACACCTATATTTATCCGCCGTCACCGTCTATGCGAATAGCGGCCGATATTGTCGCCTATACAGCTCAGTACATGCCTAAATTCAATTCCATTTCAATTAGCGGCTATCACATTCAAGAGGCTGGAGGACATGCGGCCCTCGAGTTAGCTTTCACACTAGCTGATGGCTTGGAGTACGTGCGTGCGGCAATTGCAAAGGGACTGAAAATTGATGAGTTTGCACCGCGTCTTTCCTTCTTTTTTGGCATCGGCATGAATTTCTATATGGAAATAGCTAAGTTACGTGCCGCACGTCGGTTGTGGACCGAAGTGTTGGCTCCTTTTAAGCCCGAAAAAGTTTCGTCGAGTATGTTGCGTACCCATTGCCAGACATCAGGCTGGAGCCTCACGGCCCAAGACCCGTATAACAACATCGTTCGAACAACCATAGAAGCCATGTCGGCTGTGTTTGGAGGCACCCAGTCTTTACATACCAATGCACTGGACGAGGCCGTTGGGTTACCCACTGATTTTTCGGCTCGCATTGCGCGTAATACCCAAATAATTTTGGCCGAAGAAGCGCACTTAACCGATACCGTCGACCCATGGGCTGGTAGCTATTTCATGGAGTCACTGACCCATGATCTAGCCCAGCGAACCCGTGAAATTATGCAGGAAATTGAAGGTTTAGGCGGTATGGCGCGCGCCATTGAGCGAGGTGTACCTCAACGTATGATCGAAGAATCTGCCGCCCGCAAACAGTCGCGCATTGATCGGGGTGAAGATGTCATTGTTGGCGTTAATAAGTATCTAGCTCCTGATGATGTCGAAGTGGATGTATTGGATATTGACAACAGTGAGGTTCGGCGTAAGCAAATCGAGCGGCTAAACGACGTGAAGGCGTCACGAGACCAAGGTCAAGTCGATCTTGCAGTGAAGGAACTTGAACGCGCCGCCAACGATCCTCAGGCGAATCTATTGGCCGTTGCGATCGACGCCATTCGCGCTCGCGCTACCGTGGGTGAGGTGTCAGCCGCGCTTGAGCGTGTTTATGGACGTCATACGGCTCAATACCAGGCGGTATCAGGCGTTTACCAGACAGGTTTCGAAGAGAACGAGGATTGGGAAATGCTAAATAAAGAGGTCAGGCAATTTGCGCTAAATCATGGTCGTCAACCCCGAATTCTGGTGGTGAAGATGGGCCAGGATGGCCACGATCGTGGCGCAAAGGTGATCGCCACCGCCTTCGCCGATTTGGGCTTTGATGTAGATGTAGGCCCCTTATTTCAAACCCCGGCTGAAGCCGCCAAGCAAGCGATCGATTGTGACTGTCACTTGGTTGGAGTTTCGACCCAAGCGGGTGGCCATAAGACTTTAGTGCCACAGTTGATTGACGAATTGGCACGTCAAGGCGCCGATGATGTGGTGGTGGTATGCGGAGGCGTGATACCGAGCCAGGATTATCAAAGTTTAAAGGATGCGGGCGTTAAAGCTATATTTGGTCCGGGAACAAAAATCCCGGTTGCCGCGAAAGAGGTACTACAAATCATTGATGCAATGGGAGTGAAGGGTTGAATGTTGAGGAGCTGGCTGCGCGTCTTGTTGCAGGTGAAAGGCGGGCGCTAGCAAAAGCGATTACTTTGATTGAGGGCAATCATCAAGAGCAGCGAGCTATGGCGCTGCAACTGCTTCAACTCATTCCACCAACTTCTAAAGCGACAATTCGTATCGGATTAACCGGCGCTCCTGGCGTTGGTAAGAGTACGCTGATTGAGAGAATGGGTATGTCGTTAATAGAGCTAGGCCACCGCGTCGCGGTGTTGGCCATAGACCCTTCCAGTCAAGTCAGCGGCGGCTCAATCATGGGCGATAAAGTAAGGATGCCGGATCTTTCGGCCAATGACCAAGCGTTCATACGCCCAAGTCCCAGTAGCGGTGTTTTGGGTGGCGTTACCCGCCACTCACGTGAATCGATATGGTTGTGCGAAGCTGCCGGATTCGATGTGGTGATCGTGGAGACTGTTGGCGTGGGCCAATCTGAAACGAGTGTCGCCGATATGGTTGATTGCTTGATTCTTATGGTGATGCCCCACGGCGGCGATGAGATGCAGGGCGTCAAAAAGGGCGTCATGGAAATGGCCGATATTGTGGTCGTCCACAAAGCGGACGGCGCGTTATTGGACGAGTCTGTGCAGGCCCAACGAGACTATGGTAGTGCACTTTCTCTGGTGCGAAGAAAGTATGCGGATTGGCCCGTTCCCGTTTTGCGTGTGAGCTCCTTAACCGGCGTTGGTATTGACGAACTATGGGAAAACACGCAGGAATTCCGACGCACATTGATGGAAGGTACGCAATTCCAGAAACTACGTGAGCAACAAGCGCGCCTGTGGTTTCGCTCCGCCTTGCAGGAAGAAGTGTTGCATCGGTTAAATCACGATCCGTGGGTTCAAGAAAAGATAGAAACCGCTATTTCAGGAATCGATGCTGGTCACGTGACGCCATATGGCGCAGCCAACCAGCTGGTCCGGGAGTGGCTCGATGGAGGATTGGCATGAGCCGAATGCGAATTGCGTTATGTTCATTGAATCAAACGCCATTGGACTGGATTGGCAACCTCAGACACATTCGAATGGCAATCGATCAAGCTCGTGTCCGAGGCGCTCGCCTCATTTGCCTTCCGGAACTAGCCGTGACTGGTTATGGCTGCGAGGACATGTTCTATAGTCCTTATGTCACCGAGAAAGCATGGGCATTGGTGAGCGAAATTGCGCAAGAAACCGGTCCCGAGGTCGTGCTCTTAGGCATACCACTACTGCATGAACGCACGCTTTATAATGCGGTTGCAGTCCTCAATCAAGGTAGCGTTGTGGGCATTGTCGTCAAGAGCCACCTTGCACGGGATGGCATTCACTACGAACCGCGTTGGTTCCGGCCCTGGCCACTGGGAAAGCGCGATACGTATTGGCACCAGGGCGAAGGCATACCTATGGGTTCACTTGTCTTTGAAGGTCGGGGCTTCAAATTCGGAGTGGAAATATGTGAAGACGCTTGGGTTGAAGATACGAAGAGGCCGTGTCTGCACTTGCCGGATGTCCATTTGGTTTTTAATGCGAGTGCTTCCCATTTCAGCATGAATAAGATCCAAATCAGAGAGCGAATCGTGCGCGAGAGTTCTCGTCGCTTTGGGGTCGCTTACGCTTATGCGAATTTGGTGGGTTGCGAGTCTGGTCGAGCCATTTACGATGGAGAACTGATGTTTGCCATCGGCGGCGAAATTGTACGTCGAAGCCGTCGTTTATATCTTGGAGAGTGGGAAACGATTTGCTGGGATCTCGAATACGAGCCAAAAATTCCCAGTACTGCTATTTCGGTCACATTAGCTGAACCCCATGATGGCGATGACGGATTTGTGATTAGAGCGCGCGATTTGCGCAGTGATGACGAGGAGTTTGCCTTCGCCGCGACCTTGGGGTTGTGGGACTACATGCGCAAGAGTAAAGCGCACGGATTCGCACTTTCACTGAGTGGTGGCGTGGATAGTGCGACCACCGCCATCCTTGTGCGTACCATGGTCGATCGGGCGATCCACGAACTGAGTGAGGAGCGCATTCGCGAAATTCTGGCCCATATCCCTGATTTACCGGCCTCGTTGACATCGGATACATTGATGAGAAGACTCTTGGTCACTGCCTATCAGGCGACCCGAAACTCGGGCGACGTTACCCGGCATGCTGCCAGCCAGCTAGCTAACGGGCTAGGGGCTAGACATCTCGAACTAGATGTTGATGCCATTGTCGAGGAATACAAACAGCAAATCAGCCAAGCACTGGGGCGCCCATTAACTTGGGCGCAAGACGATGTCGCTTTACAGAACATTCAGGCTCGTTCTAGAGGGCCGGGCATGTGGATGATTGCCAATATTGAACGACGATTATTGTTGACGACTTCAAATCGATCCGAAGTCGCCGTGGGATATGCCACCATGGATGGCGATACATGTGGCGGTCTTGCGCCGATTGCAGGTGTTCAGAAGACTTTTTTGCGCGAGTGGCTGAGACGCGTTGAAAGGGGCGAAATCCAAGGTGTTAACAGCTGGGCGCAGCTGCGATTTGTGAATCAACAACAACCTACCGCTGAATTAAGACCGCCCGGTCAAGAGCAACGTGACGAAGACGACCTCATGCCATTTGAAGTGCTAGACGAATTGGAACGGCTAGTTACGGGTGACCGTTTGAGTCCTGTCCAGGCATTTAATCGCTTGTGCGAACGTCATGACCGTGAAATGGCCTTCCAATGGACACGCAAGTTTTTTGTCTTGTTTGCCGCCAGTCAGTGGAAACGTGAACGCTACGCGCCTTCTTTTCATTTGGATGATAGAAGTTTGGACCCCAAGACTTGGGCCCGATTTCCAATCCTTTCAGGTTGTTACGAACAGGAGCTGCGCGACCTTGAAAACGAGTTGAGTCGCTGACATTGATGCCATCCAAGTGGCCTGAAGTTCCAGCTGGACCCTGCTTGCACCAAGAGCGAGGCAGGCTCCATTGAGAATTATGATGGTTGTTGATAGCTTGGCTGGTGGTGGCACACAGCGCCAGATGCGTTTCTTGTGTCGAGGGCTGGTTGAACGCGGTCATCAAATCAAGATTTGCGCTCTGAACCGCGATGACGACCCGGAAGTCATCTCCTAT
The DNA here is from genome assembly GCA_029263455.1 of Holophagae bacterium. Taxonomy (GTDB): domain Bacteria; phylum Acidobacteriota; class Holophagae; order Acanthopleuribacterales; family Acanthopleuribacteraceae; genus JAGQSC01. Next base: position 191,768 of record JAJCXM010000035.1, on the reverse strand, counting down.
TTGAACTCTGTAGCGGAGGTGGAGGTCATCGGCAAGCTGTTGCTGATTTGTATGCTGGGACCGTTTGGCCTGGTCCGACGGCTTGCCAAATGGAAGCCAGATATCATTTTGACTTTGTTGCCCTACGCAGATATTTTAGGGCGCATGGCAGGGCGTATCTATGGAAAATCAGTCATTGTTACAGCGATTCAGGCGCGTAATATTGATAAACCAATTTGGCTTCGTTTGTTGGATAAGCTAACCATGAATTGGGCCGACCGTGTGATTTTCAACAGCGCCTCAGTGGTGCCTTTTTCGCGCCGCAACGAAGGGGTTAAATCGCGGCAGGTACAAGTTATCGCCAATGGCGTGGAACTAGATCAAGAGGTCGAAGGGCCTGATATTCGTGCGCAATTGGATCTTGCAAACAATGTTCGTCTCATTCTTTGTGTTGGTCGCTTGCGTCCTCAGAAGCGACTCGATTTAGCCATTGAGGCCTTTAGTTTGCTAGGTGTTGGGAGCCCGCCTACCCATCTTGTGATTGCGGGATGCGGGCCACTGGAGTCCGTCCTGAAAACAATGGTGACGAAAAAGGGGTTGAATGGGCGCGTGCATTTTCTTGGGCATCGACACGACGTGCCGTCGCTCTTACGCCAATCAGATTGTTTTTTGTTGAGTTCAGACTGGGAAGGTCAGCCTAATGTGGTTTTGGAGGCGATGGCGGCCGAGTGCCCAGTCGTATCTACGAGGGTTGATGGCGTTGAGGATTTGATTGTCAACGAGGCGATGGGTTGGCTTGCCGATAAAGGATCGACACAATCAATTGTAAGCGCGCTAACGTCGCGGTTAAGTAATGACGAAGACGCTTTGTCGCGGGCTCGATGCGCCAAGCAGTGGGTTTCTCAGCAGTATAGTTGTCAGAAGCTTGTAGACCGCTACGAAAACCTATTTCATGAGTTGCTGGCCTCGCGATCGACGCCGTAAACTCTTTGGGATTCCTGTGGATGCGACACGTTGGTGCGCTAAGATGTTTGGAGAGGTGATTCGGGAATTATGGTGAAAGACCATGTCGGAACACAAGGCGACGACCTCATTATTGAGTCTGATGTGGAAATGCCAGACTGGGAAATGCGCGCATACCGCCGCCTACAAATTGTGGTGGATGGGCAGGCCTATTTTGTGGCCGCGAAGTCGACGATTTCAAGAGGGCGTTTTCGATACCAATTGGTCCTTTGGCCGGAGACCCTGAACGATTTGCCAGGACGACAAATCTATTATGATGAAACCTTCATTCAGGCGCGCGATGAGGTCATCAGAAACCGTCGCGAGGCAATAGTGGTCATCGCCCTGACTTGGTTTTTCAGGCCCTTATTGGGTTACCTGTGGCAGGCCAGCAAAGAACGCATGGCGGTTCGCTTTTTGGTGGATCCTGTCCGTTGTACGGAACTATCCATCTACACAAGCTATGCGATTGTGGTTCTGTGTATGGCAATGGCTGTCATTGGCCTTTTTACGCAGGCAATTGCATTGGGTTGGCTTGTGGCCACCATGTTGCTATTGGCGCCAGACACAGTCATGCGCTGGGACCGCATGCAACGTGACCGCTCAAACCTTGGTTTTTATGAGTGGTGGTTGGGAAAGAGAGATTAGTTCCTACGGTAGCCGCGCGTTGTTACTCGACCGCCTTTATCGCTACCGCGACTACGTGAGCTATCTTGCGTTGCCTGGCTGGATCCTGAATTCCTTGGGCGGGCATGCCCGCGAATTCGACGGGGTTGATTATTGATGTGTCCGCGAGGTGATATTCGATTACCGGGCACACTAGGCCTAAGTCCATAGTTATAGCCATAACTACTGGCCCAATATGGGTAACTCCACGATGACCAAGGATTGAAATATCCGTATCCCAGTGCATAGAGAGGGAAGCCCCAGTCGTAGTCAAACCACATGCCGCCCCACGGCGAGTAGCTAAAATAATAGGGGCGGTAATAGCCTAACTGGCTGTGATCTTCGAGATACTCGTCATCATCGTAGTAGACATCGCGAGTGACAGGCTGATCCATCATGACCAATGTATCGATGAGCCAATCAGGCATTTTGTCTTTCTTCATTTTTTTGAGCTGATCCAAGTCCACATCAAAATGGACCCCGTTTTCCCGGAGTTCGGCTTGTAACCTGTAACGGTCGCCGCCATCGGCGACGCGCTGCTTGAGTTCTGAATAAGTGAACTGGGACAAAGCCAGTAGCGGTGCGAAAAAGAAAAGATAACGTGTTTGCTTCATGTTTTTGACCCCCCTTAAAACCTAAATGTCAAACCGATGCTCGTATGTTGAGCATTGAGTTCAATGTTGCCAAAGCCATCGAAGTCGCCGCCTAAATCGTCCTCGGCGAAGTCATAGATGGTGGAAAAGTCGATGTCGGTTGATCTGGTCAACTTAATACGAAAACCGGCACCAGCTCTCAATGAAGCGGTCGCACCGTCGGCGAGAAAAGTATCATAGAAGATCTCGTCAGTATCGATGTCGACAAAATCACCTTCTTGAACGAATTCCCATGTCATGAGGCCAGCTCCTACAATAATATAAGGCACAAAGGCTCGTGGTGCCCAGGCCCGGCTGCCAAATGTTTCACCGGCCCCAAATGGCGTAATCATAGCCATGGCACCAAACCAGAACTGATCAAGTTTCGTCTCCTGCAAGATCGCATCTCCGTTGTCGTAAACGAAATTTCGGAATTCTGATGTTGCGGTATCTGAAAAGGCGGTGAATCCGCCGCCGACTGAAATGATGTTATTCAATTGTCGATAAACGTTAAAGTCGACGTTTATTCCTTCGAGATCGTCGCGATCAAAGGTCAATTCAAATTCCGAGAAATCGTAAATATCGCCGCGAGGGGCTGGGTCGAACCAACCCATACTGAATTGGACAAGCGTTCGGCTTTCGCCCACATAATAGTCGTTCTGCGAAAGGCCATAAATGGAGGCAATGAAGAGGGACGCACATACAATGAGTTTCATGTTAAAGACCTCAAGTTTCATCTCAACTTGAACAAAGCGAGTGACGTGCCAAAAAATAATCAATCACGAACAAGTCGTAAGCTGTTGGTATAAAAGAAATTAACACGTCGACCTTTGGAAAAACACCCATACGATTGTCTTGTTCCGTAGACGAGTGACCACTTAGGGCAACGGTTCCAGGACCGGCACCAACTTTAGCCATAAGAAGATCAGTAGAAACTGGACGAGCGCGATCACTCCACAAATGAACCATAGATAATCTGCCCCGAACTGCTGGTAAATGGACAAGCCGGCGGCGGGTGCCACAACCCAGCCGATCGAAAAGGCCATTACGTAAAGTCCCATATAGGCGCCGCGGTTGAGATCGTTCGATAGGTTGGCGACTTCAGTCGAAAGAAATGGTACGAACAACATTTCCCCAAACGTCCACACGATAATCGTCGCGATTACGGCTAACGACGTAGGAGCAATCGGCAACAGTGCCAGCCCCATGCCGGTGAGTAGGGCCCCGTAAGCAATGACCTTTCGTGGAGACACCTCACTTAAGCGGTGGGCAAGAATCATTTCGAAAGCGACAACTAATATGGTGCTTATCGCCATGAATAGACCAAACTCCAACTCGCTGAATCCGCGATCTTGCGTAATATAGATTGGCCAGGTGGTGAAGAGCTGGAAAAAGATCAACATCGATGGGAAAGAAAGCAGCATTAGCATGATCAGTTGATGGTCGCGCCAGGGCGAGCGGACGGACTTTAATTGATCGGAATTGGACGTCGCATTTGACCCGCGATCATAGGCAACATTCGCCATAAATATCGCCGCAAGAAGGCAGGTTGCGCCGTCAAAAATGAATATCCAGGCGTAGTCGATACTCGCTAGCAGGCCTCCAACCACCGGGGCAATGGTCATGCCCAAATTAACGGCCATACGAATGAGTGCCATACCTCGAGCACGGTCCACCTTTGGGCAAGCTGATGCGACAGCCGCTCCATTGGCTGGCCGAAAGGCTTCGTTCACTGAACTGATGAGCAGGTAGTTGACGGCGATGGCGGTTGGCGAATCAAACACCGTCAAGCAAAGGAACCCAATGCCCGAGCCCACCAGTGAACCGAGTTGAATATAGTGGTAACTCATGTGACGACACAACCATCCGCCCAGTTGTGAGCCGATTATCGAGCCCAGCCCATGCGCCGCTAAGACGTATGAGACTTGAGCTGCGGTCGCCTGGATTTCCTGTGTCATATACAGGGCCAAGAAGGGCAGCACCATGCCGCCGGTGCGGTTGATAAATAAAGTCCCAGCCAATACCCATACAGCGCGCGGTAGTCCTTGGTAGGCGTCGCGGTATTGGTTGATGATAGTGCGTATCATTTCGAATTTATACAGATTGGACAAGCACCCTTGGGTGTTATCTGCGCTGCCGTCCTGTCCGTATTCAGTTAAAGATATTTATCCAGATTGATGACCCAAGGCGGATCTGATGAAGTTTTGAGTTGACGAGGCATGCTGGCGATCGCGGCTTTGGCTTCATCAGAAGTTTTGAATAAACCCCACATGGCAATGAAACATGAACGTGACCCGATCTTGCGCGGTAGGATACGCACGCCGTTTTGGTTGTCTAAGGCATCAAAATAGTCATCCAAAGTCTTCATTTCGCAAGCAACCGTGAAGGCAATGGCATATCGTTCTCGGGTTTGTCTCAGTTCCGATGCGTCTCTAAGTGATTTGGCTTGGTAGCTTTCAGATGATGAGGATGGCTCCGCTTTTGCTTGTGCTACAGGTGCAATATCAGGTGTGCTTGCTTCCCTCTTCGTGTCGGGCGCTGATGACTCGATGTTGGGTGTTTGTACGCTTTCCAGCTCAGTTTCGTTACCGAGTTCCTCTTCGCCATCGGATGCGTCAGCCTCATCTTCAAATAAGCTGTTTTCCAGCGGTAAGGCTGGTTCTATTTGAGGCGTGGGGTCTTGTTCAACTTCAACGATTGGTAACGGTTCTGGCTTAGCGATGATTGCCATTATTTCGGACCTGTAGAAAAAGGCTGCTGCTCCAATTGCGACGATGAATAAAAGGACGATTAATCCTGTGAGCGAGGATTTCTTTTTGATGGGCCCTGCGTGAACGTGAGCTTGTTCGGATGGTTCCGGCATGATGAAGCCGCGTTCACGTAAGTCAACAGGTGATTCAATACTGGGCTCGGTAGTTTGCGAAACGACTTTCATGGGCGCGGTGTTATTCGCATCCTCGGACAAAAAATCGTCGCTATTGTAATCAAGGTAAGGTCCATGAACTACACCCAAATTGTCATCTAACAATTCGTCCAATGGCGTTGCTGGCACGGTTTCGCTATCGTCAAGAGAATGGTCGTCCACAAACACGACGCTTGCGGGGCCAGGGTCGGCTAGTACACGGTTAAGTTCGCTGATAGGGTCGTTCAAGACTGCAATGGGTTCTTCTTCATCCGGAATCGAGAGCATACCGTCGGCCGCTGTTTCTAGCGGTTCTATTGAATCGAGCTCATCTAATTCGTCCGTTAGGTCCTGCGATGTGACAGGTAAGCGACCAAAAAAAGTGTCTTCCAATTGAGCTGGATTCATAACTTGATCGGGAATTGTCGTTTGGCTATCCAATTCGTCTAGCAATTCCTGTGTAGAGATTTCAGGGATTTCAGGCACTTCTGGTAGCTCAAGAATGTCGTCGGGTGATGGGTGAGTTTGGGCAACCAAATTGGCAGCGCCCAAAAGGGTGAGGGTATAGGCCAGTCTTTTCCCTTGGATGATATCCAAATCGGACTCGGCACAGATCTGCTCAATGGTTTCAGGGTGGTCCATTCGGTTTAATGCTTCGAGGTAGCTAATCGGCAGATTTAGCTTATCTCGCTCGTCCTGGAACTTGACGGCTAGTTGCAGGGTAAGACCCTCATGGATATCTGATGGGAATGATGGGTCGTCAACTAACAAGAACGATTTGACGAACAATGGCAAGGTGTGAATTTTGAGCGTAGGTATTTTTGGTGGAAGATTCCCCGCGACAACCTCGTATTCACCTTGTTTCGTGTTCACGATACGGCTGACAACTCGCATTATCTGCTGTTTCAGTGCCAAGGCGAGGTCATGGGGTGTTGCCAGTCCGTCATCACGAATGCGTTTGCCTAAACTCAAGCCCGCTTGCGCCTGCAGTTTCAGTTCAACCAATACATCAGGCGATAACACATTCATTTCAGTGAGAATATCAGCGAAACTTTCACCGTCAATATCGGAATTGGCATAAACCAAGTTTCCATTTTGAAAGAATAACTTCCGTTTTTCCGGACGGGTCGTAAGTGAGCCCGTGAAATCACTACGAATCAGTTCGATTAGTTTTCGGTGGATTTCGTAGTTTGAGTATTCGCTAGTGGTCATTTGGCCCTCAATGAATTAATCGGTGGCGCGGAGGGTTCTATCCATATCATGGCCCTTTTTTGCCTTGGTTTCAAACGGTTTGACGCGATTGACCCGCTAATAAACGAGGTTTTGCTCATCGACTGTACCTCTTAACCTTTTAAGTAACGTGCTAGTTCTGGCGCAAAATAAGTCAAAATCATGTCAGCGCCTGCCCGTTTAATAGCCGTTGTCGATTCAATCATCGCTCGCTCTTTATCGACCCAGCCCTTTTCTGCAGCGGCTAGGATCATGCCGTATTCGCCACTTACATGATAGGCGGCGATAGGCACTTTAAAATTGCTCCGAGCGTCGGCGATGACGTCTAAATAGGCCATCGCTGGTTTAACCATTACTACATCTGCGCCTTCCTCAATATCTAGCGCTATTTCTTTGATCGCTTCTCTGCGATTGGCAGGGTCCATCTGGTACGTCTTCTTATCTCCAGATTTGGGTGCCGAGTCCAGTGCCCCGCGGAATGGACCATAAAAACACGACGCATATTTTGCCGCATAGGACATGATGGCGACGTAACTGTAGTCGGCATCATCCAATGCTTGTCGAATCGCGCCCACTCGACCGTCCATCATATCTGAAGGCGTAACCATATCGACGCCCGCACGTGCATGACAAACGGCCATTTTGGCTAGTACTTCGACGCTGGCATCATTGACAATTTCGTCGCCTACCACCAGACCGTCATGTCCGTGATTGGTGTATGGGTCTAGTGCGATATCGGTCTGCACGTACAATTCGGGTAGGGCCTGTTTTAGAGCCTTAATGGCTCGCGCTATGAGACTTTTGTCTGAATATGATTCAGTGGCACCATCATCCTTGTTTTCACAATACCCAAATAGATTGACTGCCGGTACGCCTAACTCTAGAAGCGATTCGGCGTCCTTAACCAACTGGTCAATAGACAGATGATAGTTACCTGGCATGGTGGATATTTCGCGTTTCACACCCGTACCTTCCACGACAAACATGGGGTATATCAAGTCGCCGGCTCGGAGTTCAGTCTCTTTGACTAAGCTTCGGATGCCCTGGTTCCAACGATTTCGCCGATATCTTTTTGGTATGTGCACGGAAGATGCCTCCTACCCCGTTGCTGACTTAGGATTGACGATTCAACTGGGCGCGAACGGCCTAAGTCGGTCATCAAGCAGCCCTACATATTGGGGTGTAATGATTCATTACCCCATATTATAGAGTTGGTCCTTGATTAGCGCCATGGGTTCTAGGTATGATCGTGCTGAGTTAAAAACATCATGGCATTGCAATTTCAAGAAAGTATTCTCCTACCTCCCAGCCTAACAAAAATAGGCTTTCAACTTCGTGTATTAGGAAGTGGTAGCTCAGGGAATTGCAGCCTGATATCTCATCAAGATACCCATGTCTTGGTTGATGCAGGTTTCTCATACAAAGAAATCGATGCAAGGCTGCAGCAGTTTGGGGTTGAGGCACAATCGTTGACCGCTGTTCTTGTGACCCACGAACATGGCGATCATATTCGCGCGGCCCATACACTGAGTCGCCGTCTCTCCATTCCCGTGTTCACGTCGGAAGGCACGTATGATACGGCCTTGCGTGAAAAGAAACTGTACGACTGGGTTGAAGTTTTTCCGGGCCGAAGTTTTCAGCTTGGTGCGATGACTTTTCATCCAATCTCCTTACCTCACGATGCGTCGGACCCAGTGGGGTTTAGGATCGAATGTGAAGGTCGTGTGATGGCTCATATGACCGATTTCGGTTACGTGAGTGGCCTGGTTCGAGAGAGCCTGCGTGATTGTGATCTCATGCTTCTTGAGGCCAATCACGATTTGGAATTGCTGCGAAACGGTCCATATCCGTGGTCACTGAAACAACGGATCGCCAGTAAGTTGGGTCATTTATCTAATGATGCGATGCTCGAAGTTCTACAAGAAGTTGCCCACGACCGACTAGAACACGTTGTGTTCGGACACCTAAGTGATACCAACAACAATGCCCAATTACTGCGAGCACAGATACGCCAGACCTTACGTCGTATTGGTCTGCCTGAATTGGCGTTTTCTATTGCTAGACAAGACCGCATTCATGACGTCATTGAGGTATGAGCGAGTTCCCTCCTAGTTTTGCGCCTACCTATGGTAGTGCCTCACGCACGATTCAAATCGTTCACTGGTTGCATCAAAGTCCGCTGGGCGTTTCCTTAGATGAGTTACGCGACCGCCTCAATGTTTCCGATAGAACGATTGCCCGCTATGTACAAGTGCTCAAAGAGGCTCTTATCGGAGACGATGGACAGCCTTTAGTTGAAGTGATTCGTACGGAAGGGGCGTCTAGGTTGAGGTTTCGCCGTCGAGAATTACCGCTTGATGGTTCCGCCCTTGAATTATTAAGTCTATTTCTGGCCTTGGACCTAATGGCCTTTCTCGAAGGTACTCTGTTTCGTGATGGCGCGCGCGATGTGATGCAGCGTTTTCATGAGCTGATGCGCCGCACCGGCAATCATAAAGCGGCCTTGCTGATGAAAGACTTCGACCGCAAATTTCACCATTGGTCTGAAGCACCAAAAGATTACCGCCAAATGAACCGTCAACTCGAATTAATCATTGACGGACTCATCCGCCAACATCACCTGGAGATTCAGTACCAAGCGCCGCAACGCGATGCCAAATCTCATTTGATCGAACCGCTCACGTTGTTGATGTACAAACGTGGTCTGTATCTAATTGGCCGAAAAGTTGGTCAACAGGCGAGGGACTTAACCTTTGCCGTCGAACGCATTCGAGCGGTTAAGGTGTGTGAAGAAGGATTCTCCTATCCTTCCAATTACGATCCTGCGCAAAGGTTCCAGCATCATTTTGGACTGGTAGGTGGTGAAGCTGAAGATCTTGTGCTGTGGTTCAACGCACAGGTTGCAGAGAATGTTGTCAGTAGAACATGGCATCCAAGTCAAGAAATGGAACGTCTGAGAGATGGCTCTGCACTCTTAAGTATGCACGTGGCTGTAAATGAAGAGCTGATAAGCTGGATGCTTTCTTATGGTTCCTATTTAAGTGTCATTTCGCCTAAAAAACTTCGTGATACCGTCGAAGATAGGCACCGACAAGCGTTGCAGTCCAAGGGCCCAGATATCAACAGTCTGAGATTGCAGCCGTCATAGGAATCGCATTGAAGCCACCATCTGCTTCGCATGAGTTGCCCATATATCAATTTTCGGATCGTCTTGTCGGTAGCCGGCGTTGATAAAGGTGATCAGGTTGTCTTTTGTAGCGACCCACAGATCGACAGTCATCGGATAACTTTGACCGTCCACAAGACCCTTAACAACCATGCGCGCCGTCCACCCGTCAACCGCCCCGATTTTTGTTGCACTGAGTTCTTGCGGGACTTCAAGCGGCTGAGCGCGGATCAACAACTGTTCTAGGTACTTACGCGCGGGGTCGGGACTGGGTTGTTGCACAGCGTAGATAGATACATTAAAACTGGGATTGACGCCTGCGAATGGCTCTGGGAAGCGCGTGAATGATAAATGATTGTTCAATGTTGCAAAACGAAGCACCTCCTTTAGGCGCTTCTCCAGTGTTTCCTGTTTCTGAGGACGAGATTCCGGTTCGGTCAACCAATGCAGGGACCAAGCAGGGTGCCTTTCGATGGCAAATCCCAATAGTTGGTTTTCGAATAAGAGTGATTCGTCCTGGTCGGGCAGGTGAATCCAAGCCCCGTTTGACGTGCGTTTGAATTGAAAATCAAGTCCATTGATGGCCACAAATAACCTTTCACTCTGATCTCTGTCCAGCTTTTCACGCAATTCATATAGGATCTCAAAGGCAACGATCTTGTTGTCGTTGGGACGGCTTTTTTCGGTTTGCGACCGCACACGATAACCGGTCATACCATCGGGCGTTGGTGGTAAGGGTTCCACGTAAATGAGTAGCGACCCTACCGATCCCAGATTCAGCGTTTGTTTATTGTCAATATCTGTTGTTTGTGATGCACGTTCTGCCTGGCTTGGCACTACCTGTGATGGGTCGACAAGGGACAAACCGTAAAAGATCACACTAAACGCAAGATTAAGCAACATATAGCACCCAATTCGGTCAGAATCCCGTAAGTCTAACTCAAATTGCGAATTTGCAAAGACATGGCGCGTACTTAGGTAGCATTGCCTTTTGCCTGATTCCTGGCTAATAAAGGAAACTTACGCGTTGCACTGAGGTAAACTAGCTGACCTTTATGCTGCACGAATAGTCGTGCAAAGAATTTTGATATGATCCAGATTCGAAATGGGGAGTGATTCGCGTGACCTTGTTCCATCAAAAAACAGCCGCTCTTGTTGCATCGGGTACGGCCCTTGTGTTGGTGATCCTTAAGGTTGCTGTGGGATTGGCCACCGGTACACTTTCATTGTTGGCATCAGCCGCAGACTCTGCTTTTGATCTATTGATCTCAGTCTTCAACTTTTTCGTGTTGAAGAAGTCTGGCCAACCTAGTGATGAACATTACAACTACGGGCGCGGTAAGCTCGAAGCCATTGCCAGTATCATCGAGGGTTGTGTCATTTTTGTATCGGCTCTGCTGATATTGGTTGCCGGACTAATGAGGCTACTGAGGCGCAGCGAAATGAGCGAATTACCCGCTGCCACCATAACAATGCTTATCTCACTGGTGATTACATTTGCGCTGGTTCAGTATCTGTCAATTGTCGTCAAGAAAACGCGTAATACCGTGATTCAGGCAGATGTCATCCATTACAAGGCGGATCTGTTAAGTAATTTGGGTATTATGGGCTCCCTCGTGGTAATTCAGTTCACGGGTTGGTTTCTTATAGATGCCCTGGTTTCAATGGCTGTTTCCGCCTATCTCATTTATGCCACCATTCCCCTCATGCGTAGCGGTTTCTATATGCTAATGGACCGTGCCTTAGACGCGGATGTTGTGGCCAAAATCCGTCAATTATTTGAGGATGAGGATCGATTAAGCAGTTACCACGCGTTGAGGACGCGCCAAAGTGCCGATGTCTATTTTGTGGATGTCCATTTGGTCTTTGATAAGCATATAAGTCTAATGGATGCTCACACAGTTGCGGACCGCTTGGCAGCCGAAATTCGTCGCATTGAGCAGCGTACTTGGGTGTGTAATATGCACATGGATCCAACCGACGACTCGAAAGTCAGCAAACTGCACCCTATCTAGTGCGATTATTAACAATGCATCTGCTTCGTATTCTGCTAACGCTCTTCGCGTTCGTATTCAGCTTCACAATGACGGTGAAGGCCCAGGAGTTTGAGGTTGGCCAAGTCTGGCGGTACCAAACCCGCACTCATGAAAAGAATTCAACGGCCACTATCGCTAAGATTGACCATTTCAATGGCCAAACCATCATTCACCTATTCATCGAATCTGTTCGTGTCAAACAGTCCAGTCTACCCGCCGGCTACGCCGATGTCATTGCTCATTTGCCCATCACGGCCGAAGCGTTTAATCACAGCGTCACTGAGTTGATGGGCACAAGCCCCGAGCTCCCAAATATTCAGGAGTCTTATGCTCGGTGGCTTGAGGCCTATCGAAAAGGGTCGGCTGGAATCTACACGCAATCCATAGCTGAATGTCTCGATTACATGGAAACCAAATAAATTAAATAGCTCTTAGAATGGCCACGTTTTTGAAAAAAGCGTTGTAGTTCTGACGATAGTCTCGCCAGGCTTCTTCGCCCGCTTCACGATCTGCCTGATCCAGGAAGACTTTCTCCTGGCCTTGCAACTCGAAAATCAGCTTGAGGCGAGATTGAGCATCGCACTGCCAATTAAATGAGCGTGTTTCACTTTCCCATTTGAATTCAGCTTGGCCCGGCCGTAGTAATGTTTCGCTATGAATATCTAGTGACCATGTTGTTTTCGGGAAGCCGCGGAACGCAACCGGGGCATATCGCGATTCGTCGCCTTTCGTTAAAGTCCAACGAGCCCCCTGAACGATTGCTGAGGGGAGCCGAAAGCCGTCCGCATCCCTTGCCAAGAAACTGGGCCAATACACCTGGTATGTCAATTTCGCGTCGCCCGTGTCGGTAACACGATGTGCCCCATTTGAGAGACGTACAACAGGAGGGAGATCAAGAGCATCCCGAACAAGATCCTGAATGTCACGATCATTAAAGGCACGACTTGCCGTTCTAAGGCCATGGACATTGCCGCTTTCCAAAACGTCAATGGAGCCGACCAGTGTTTTATTGAGGTCCAAAGTACCTGTGAGCTTGACGGTAACTTCGCCCGCTTCCAAGGCGCTATCAGGGACTAAAACCCAGCGCGCGCCCTCAGCCTGGCAAATCATTACTTGTCGGTTGCGGAACGTGAACGGTAATTTTCCTAGTGCCGTGTCTTTAGCCGTCGGATCAATGAGCAAATAGAGTTCGTTATCGATCTCTATTTCTGATGCCAAACCAAGCGATTGAGGCAAACGAATAGCGGCTATCAAATGATTGAAGGCGGGGTAAACGAGATCATCCGGCCCAACGTCCGGTCCGTTTTCGATGTTGGCTAAGGCGGGTGTCACACGGAAGTTCGACCCACCTGAACGTGCCAAACAGGCGACCATATCTTTGCAATCACCATAGGCGCGACGCATAACTTCGTCACCTGCACTTGGCGTCCACGAGCGGGATGAATCCAAGTAGACTTGCTTGTAACGAACTTTGGTCTGCAGCTCGTTTAATGATTGCTTAAGTGTTTCCATGTCTACACTGGTCGTTGAAGCTGTTTCCGAGATCCCGGATGCAGTGATAAACAGTTTGTGGTACCAGCGCGCCAAGTGATCCCATGTTTGGTATCGATCTTCACTCTCTTGTGAAGCCCGACCTTTGATCATGACGGAAGGATAGTGATCGCTGCGCCAGGGTAACAATGTGTCATCGTCAAGAGCAGGGACGTTGTGAACGGTTATGGTGCCAGTGCTGATCGCCGCATCCAAACCCCATGCTTCAAATTGGCGCGGGTAGAGATCGAATTTGTTCGACGCGTCTGGTTCCAAACGTATCGTCCTCTTCAAGATTGGCACACCACTGACAACCGGTATGTTTGCAAGCGGCCCTAAGAACGAAGATTCTTGTTCGCGGCTTTGAAAAACAATAATAGAGCCCTTAGATACGTGATCAAAGTAGGCCAGTGTGGTGGTGTCGTATGTGATTTCATGATAATTCGCTTCGCCTATGGTTACGACGTTATCGCGATCCAGCTTGTTGAGCGCGCCACTGGGTTTAAGGTGCCATCCCTTGAGCTTGAGAATTTTTCGTGAACCCTCAGTACCATCTGCCAAGAAGATGGCCGCTTCTTCAGATCCACGTTCATTTAACACAAGCTGTACTAATCGACGTTCGGTGAAGAGCGATCCCTTTTCGACCGTAATGCGTGTTTCATCCAGAATGCGCCAAATATCGGCCTTGGGTTTGCTGACGGTTGTAGAGGCGTTCAACGCGTCTGCTGCCCAGTCAGGTAGACCTTTATATTGCGCGAATACAAGGGTTGAACTCATCAATAAACATAATATCTTCATGATCCAACTCCAATTTCAATGGCAAGTGTTTGTTTCATGGCCTCATCAACCCAGGCCAAGAAATCAATGACTAGGTCCTGACTTTGCGGTGAAAGAATACTTTGTTCGATGACAATCTCGCGTTTTGTCGATAGGGTGTTGCCTTGTTGGCTGATACTCATTCTGACGAGCCCGATAGCGTTTCTCTTTTCCCATGAAGGTGCGCCCTTTAGCTGCCAACCGGCGGGTAGCACGCATTGTGATTCATCAATTTGCGCGGCATTCCAAGGCAGGATAATAGGTTGTCGGCGTGTTTCTGCCCAACTGTGGTTGCGTCGCATCATGAACGAATCGCCAGGAAACGGATTAAACGTTATCCAAGTTTCGCCTTCAAGGTCCCATTCAACTGCTGCTTTTACAGTGCAGGAAACCACCTGCTCAAAAGAACGTGCTGCTTCGACTTTAGCTTCCGTGATTTCCCAGCTCCGAGCACGACTCTGCCATCGCCGTTTAAGCTCGTCATCACGTTCATCGGCTGGCAAAGCATAGTAGTCGTCCCTGGTGTAAGCGTCAAAAACCCCTTTGCCTTTTTCAACCACTTCGAAGGTGGCTTCACCCGAACTAGCTAGCGCGATAGCGTATTGCCTTAGGCGTATATTTGATTGCCAAGGTAAGCGTTCAATGCGGATCGGCTCGGGTCTCCATTTATCACCTTTTCCAAAGGCGATGCTGGGTGCACCTCGCAAGTAGGTGGGCACCACTCCAGCACCATATTCAGGATAAAAGGGACAAAGTGGTAGCCAGCTCTCGCCAACAGGCACGACCACGATGGGGCGCCAATAATCCGTTGTAAAAGGATTCATATGTTCTAAGTTGAATGGTGGTCCATAGACCGATGCCCCAAAAGAAAGTTTTGCCGGGATTTCGAGATCGTCGAGTACTTTGTATAGCAAACCCGCGATGAGGTGTGAGGGGGCGTAGCCCGCCTTCAAGATCTGACCAATGAGTTGCCGATCATTTTCGAATTCCGTGTCTTTCTTGATCTCCACGCGTTCTTCAGAGGTCAAGAAATGCTGGGGCCTAAACTTATGACGGAACGCGTTGTAGATGAGCTCGACGTCCTGTGGCAGGTCACCGGTTTTCTGTTTCTTGAGGCCGTCGATCCAGTCGTCATAAGCCGACGGTGTTGTGTACGGCTTATTGAACCGATCCTTGACGAAGCCATCACCAAAATCAGTCCAAAAAACGTTCGGTTGCTCTCCATAGTTGGGAAAAGTTTTGTAAAGCAATACGAAGGCAATGCTTTGATCCAGGTAAGGGTTTCCGTAAGGTTCATCCTGCAGAGCGGGAACCTGGCGATACACCAACATGCGCCCGCTCCTTTCCTCTTTGAGTTCGAACGTCGCGGGCGGGGCGATGCCTGTCCAAGAAAATTGCGTTGGCAAATAGTTCCTCTGATTGCGAATGGCTTCACTTGAAATCAGAACCTTCTTTTCTTGGGTGAAATAAACGTCTGGAACGACATATCTTTTTTCGTAGCTCGAGGTGGGCAATCCGTCCTCGGCGGGCTCAATCCAAGACATTTCAACGATACAGTCGTCGGATAAGCCAGGGGGAACAAGTAATTTAATCTTCGTCCGGTCATGTCGGTGCTTCGCGCCCAATGTCTCAATTAAATCGGCTTGCGTAAATTTGATCTCCGTTCCGTCCAGTTGAACGACGCGGCCGACGATCTCTTTCGAACGACCAGAAATATCGGTCAATTCTGCTGCGTTCTTTCCCCGCTCAGACAGCACACGAATTCGTCGATAGTGTTGAATGACTTGGGAATTAATTATTATATTGGATTCTAAGATGACCGCATCATAGATATCCTGCTTGGGATCTTCGACCACTTGCCAATCGGCTGCAGGAATCTTTTTCGCAAAATCGACTTCGTTTTGCTGTGCGACAACCATAAAAAGAATGAATGTCAGCATTACGCCCCCCTCATTTGGTGTCACAATCTTTCATAAAAGGTTAGTAACCGTCAAGTTCGACCAGCTGAAAAAAATCGTCCCTTTATCCAATGCTTGGTTAGGGTTCAAATGTCTTATTCCGCAACTATCAGAAAATGCATGACCTAACACATTTAGTGTTGCCCTTGAAGCGACTTAGATCGAAAAGCGACCGGAAGTTACACTTTGGTTCGTTTTAACTGGGAGAACCGCACGCGCGACCAAAGCAAATGCATAAAGTGCACAATGATCATTAAGAGGTAAGGGATGCCAGCAATACCAGGTTGAGCACCCGTCATCAGTATCGCGATGGATATCAGCGCAAAACAAATAGAAATGATGTGACTGCGAAGTGCACGGTGCGTAAGTTCCAGTTCCAGATCATCAAGTTCGAGTACCTGTTTGTGCCGCAAAGCATGGAGCAACATCAAAAGGGCAATACCAAATACGCCGATGACGCCAATGCCATAAAAAAACAACATGCCGGCCCTTTGGAATAGGTCTGATTGGCTCCATACAACACCCTGTGGCACTAAGAACATGGCCGATGTGTCCTGAGCCAAAACGGCGGACCACAAAAAACTGACCATGAATTTGAGTGGGTAGGCATAACAAACCACTAGGAACAGCAAGGCACTATTTAGGACGACGGTTACACCGTCTTGCAGCCCATACCTTCTGTAATAAAGATCATGCATACGCCAAAGCGCAAGGATCGCGGTGAAACAGATCGCAAAGACAGGGATCCTAGTGACGGTAAGCCACAAATCGTAGAAGGTCTCAGGAACGTCCAAAGACGCCACAAGCAATGTCAGCGTGACGGCAAAGATGCCGTCCGAAAGACCCTCCATCCGTGACGGTTCAGCGCCGCGCCAACGGAACCATGGATCTGCGGGTGCACGGACTTGAAGTAGGTGGTCCCTAATCGGCATTAGAAGATCTCATGGTCACATCCTTGCTAAACACTATAGTTTACGATCCCAGAGCTCAAGCTCTAATTGTCTGTAACGAAAACGGCTTAGCCTTGTCCTTGGACAATGGTAATCGACGGGCGATGCCATTCTTTGTGCTCAAGAACACGAGATAGGGTATGCTATAGGGCTTGTTTTAGGGGTATTACCCGGCTGGAGTTATGTACATGGATAAGCACTATAGTCATTTGCCCATCGAAGAGAAGTGGTACCAGAAATGGGAGTCAAGTGGCATGTTTAAGGGTGTCGTTGATGCTCAAAAACCTCCGTTTTGCATGGTGATTCCACCCCCTAACGTAACTGGCATTTTACACATGGGCCATGTTCTGAATAATACGGTGCAAGATATCCTGGCAAGGTACAAGCGGATGCGCGGCTTTAGCGTTTGCTGGGTGCCAGGTACCGATCACGCCGGAATCGCGACCCAAAACAAGGTCGAAGAGCAGTTGCGCTCTGAGGGTATAGACCCAGAGTCGCTCTCACGCGATGAATTTCTGGATAAGGTTTGGGACTGGAAAGAAAAGTTTGGCGGCATCATTATCCAGCAGCTGCGCAAGTTAGGTGCAAGTTGTGATTGGGACCGCGAACGATTCACCATGGACGAGGGTCTTTCCAACGCCGTATTGCAGACCTTCGTTGAACTCTTTGATCAAGGGCTAATTTATCGCGGTCGTTATATTGTGAATTGGTGTCCGACCTTGCAGACAGCTTTGTCTGACGATGAAGTGGAACGTAGTGACGAAGCCAGTCATTTGTGGCATTTTCGCTACCCGTTGGCTGACGGATCCGACCAATTAGTGGTGGCTACGACGCGTCCGGAAACCATGTTTGGTGACACGGGTGTTGCTGTAAACCCGAATGACGAGCGCTATAAACATCTAGTAGGCAAAATGATACGCTTACCGTTGGTAGGCCGTGAAATTCCCATTGTTGCCGACGAGCATGTGGAGATGGATTTCGGGACAGGCTGCGTCAAAGTGACGCCTGCCCATGATTTGAATGATTTCGAGATGGGTCAGGCACATGGGCTTGAGTTCATCACAATAATGGACAAATCGGCCCATATGAATGACAACGTTCCGGAGCCTTTTCGTGGTCTGGATCGATACATCGCTCGCAAAGCGGTTGTCAAAGCAATGGATGAGGCCGGTTTTCTGGAGAAGATCGAAGATCACACGGTGGCCGTTGGCCGTTGCTATCGGACTAAAGATGTCATTGAGCCATATCTCAGTGAGCAGTGGTTCATTCGCATGCGGGGCTTGGCTGACCGGGCGTTGCCTCCCGTTTTAGAAGGCGAGATTGCTTTTTACCCGGATCGTTGGGTAAAGACCTATGAGCATTGGTTAACCAATATTAAGGACTGGTGTATTTCACGTCAGCTCAAATGGGGACATCGTATTCCGGTTTGGTATTGCGAGTCGGGCCATCAAACCTGCGCGACCGAGGTCCCGAGCAGCTGTAAGACTTGCGGATCCACAGAACTTGAACAAGATCCAGATGTGCTCGACACCTGGGCGAGCTCGTGGCTGTGGCCTTTTTCGGTGTTTGACTGGCCCGAGAAGACAGATGAATTGGCCTATTACTACCCAACGGATACGTTGGTTACCGCTGCCGATATCATTTTCTTTTGGGTAGCCCGCATGATCATCGCTGGTCAGCAGTTTATGGGTGAGATTCCCTTTAAACGCGTGTATTTCAATGGCATCGTCCGTGATCTTGAGGGACGAAAGATGTCTAAACAATTGGGTAATAGTCCTGATCCGCTCGATGTTATTCACGACTACGGGGCAGATGCCTTGCGATTCACGATCGTTTATCAAACACCATTTGGCGCGGATAGTCGTTTTGCCTCGGATTCTTGTGATTTGGGCCGCGGTTTCTGTACCAAGATCTGGAATGCATTTCGCTTCGTGGAAATGAGTTTTGAGGGCATTGAGGCAGATCCCAATTGGCGCCAAGCCCAAAGCGACTTGGTGGGCCGTTGGATCTTGAGCCGACTGTCAGCCACCGTAACGACCGTAACCCACGAAATTGAAGAGTTTAAACTCGCGGCTGCTGCAAGTACGATCTACAATTTCTTTTGGGGAGAATTTTGCGATTGGTACGTAGAATTCTTGAAACCTGCTGTTCGCAATGGGTCGGATGCAGAGAAGTCGGTCATTTTAGGTCGAACGCAATACGTTATTGATACTTGTCTGCGATTGCTGCATCCCTTTATGCCATTCGTGTCTGAAGAAATATGGCATCATCTCGGGGCACACCCAGATGATCATTTTATTGGCGCTGAGGCGTGGCCGGAGTCGAATCTTGATTGGGTTGACGAACCAGCCGATGGTGCGATGGCCCTGCTGCAGGCGCTTATTTCGTCCGTACGTGGCGTGCGCAAATCGAATAATTTGCCTAATAGTGCGGAACTACCCTTGGTAATCGACGCCGATCAAGAGACGATTGACCGTGTCCGAGAAATCGAGCCCCAAATCGCGTTCCTTGGCCGTATTTCCTCGATTGCTGCGCTCGAGGGCCGGGTGCCGGAAAAGGGATGGGTCGCGCTTGCGTTGTCTGGCATGGACGCTTATCTTGATTTACGCAGTCATTTGGATGTGGCGGCTGAGATCAAAAAGATTGATGGTCGTTTAGACAAACTGCAGAAAGAGAAGGCAGCGCTGGAAGGTCGATTAAAGAATCCAAAATTCGTTGATCGCGCTCCTCAAGAAGTGGTCGACAAGGCCCGCGCGGACATGGCTGAGTTAGACCGCCAGATGGAAACGCTAGCGCAATCAAGAAGTGACTTCACGCAGATGGGTGCGTCATAAGATGACAACAAACTGGACAGACTTGGTGCGTCGAGGCGAAGGCGTGCAGGTAGAATTTAAACGCCAGTGCCCCAAGTTATTACGTTTGGCAAAGACCTTTTCTGCCTTTTCAAACTCATCTGGCGGGACCGTCTTCTTTGGCGTCGACGATGACGGCGCTTGTGTTGGTTTAGGGCATGTGAAGGGAACGAAAGAACTCGTTGACCAAGTTAGTCAATTCTATTGCGAACCTCCGATTGAGATTGTCACCCACACCTGGGAGCCCCTGAAAGGGATTGATATATTGGTTGTTGAGGTCCCTGAAGCGGGCGTAAAGCCCGTCTATGCAATAGACGCCAATCATAAGAGTGACACCTGGCCTTATTTTAGGTCGGACCGAGAGAATCTACCCTTGGACCGGAAGAGCCTCAAGACGATGAGTCGTGTTCTCAGTAAACCGGTCGACGAAGAAATTGATAAGCTGGATAAAGTTGAGCGCAAGATACTTGATTCGTTGGATGCACATCCCAGGCAATCGCTGGGCCAATTGGCGAAATCACTGAATATTTCAAATCATCGTGCAAAAAAGATACTGGTGAATCTTGAACGAATGGGTTGGGTCCATGGTTACCTCAACGAAAAGCGACGCGAATATTCTCTTGCCGTCGTTTGGAGAAGACGTTAGATGATTTGGACAAACCGACAGAAGCAATCGGCCGTGGTGCTGGCCATTTTTTTAGCTGGCATCATCTATATGAGTCAAAAATCGGATCCGGGTTCGCCTGACGTCATCATCAAGACGGCATTACGTGAAATGGTATCAGGCGCTGAGTCTAAAGATCTTGATGCGTTTAAGTTGCACCTTAGTGATGATTTCAGAGATGAGAGCGGACGCTCCAAGACCGATGTACTTAATGTGATCAGAGCCATATTTTTGAGACATCCATCGATTTCGTTGAACGTGATGACGCTAGACGTACAAGAAAGCTCAAATCCACTTATTTATGAAGCCCAGTTAGTCTTATTAATGAGTGAATCCACCTTACCGACCGACAAAGGTGAGTTCTTTTTAAGTTTTCGTGAAGAACAAGGCCAGTGGCGCTTATGGAGCGCGCGCTGGGGTGACGTTTACGGCTACTAACTAAGGAGTTTCCACGTGAAAGCGATTAATGGCCCACTAACTCTGATCATCATGGATGGGGTTGGTCTGTCTACTTCTGACGCTGGAAACGCGTTCACACTGGCGCATACGCCGGTGCTCGATGAACTTATGGCGTCGCACGCCTTCTGTCCACTAACCGCGCACGGTCGCGCTGTGGGCATGCCTAGCGATCAGGACATGGGCAATTCAGAAGTGGGTCACAATGCGTTGGGAGCGGGTCAAATTGTTGATCAAGGTGCGTTGTTGGTGAACAATGCCATTCAGTCTGGCTCCTTGTTTAATGGAACTGTGTGGCGAGAATTAGTTCAATTTGTCAAACAACAATCGGGAACATTGCACCTTTTGGGTCTGCTCTCGGATGGCAATGTCCATGCCCATATTGATCATCTCGAAGCCCTTCTGAGACAGGCAAAAAGGGAAGGATTAGCGCGCGTTCGCGTGCATGTCTTATTGGATGGACGTGATGTTGGTGAAACAACCGCTCATCTCTATCTTCAGCGTTTACAGTCCTTGTTAAATGACCTAAGTGACACGGGCCACGACGCGCGTATCGCCAGTGGTGGTGGTCGCATGTTCCTAACCATGGATCGCTACGAGGCCGAATGGGCCATGGTTGAAAGGGGCTGGCGCCATCATGTCTTAGGGGAAGGACGTCAATTTTCCAGTGCTGATCAAGCATTAAAGACGCTGCGAGATGAAGATCCTGGCGTCATCGACCAATACCTACCGGGCTTTGTCATTTGCGACGAAGCTGGCCCTGTCGGACCTATTCTTGATGGTGATGGTGTCATCCTTTTCAATTTTCGCGGCGATCGGGCAATCGAAATTTCGCGGGCTTTTGACGAGGATGATTCATTTACTGAGTTTGAACGAGAACGCGTACCTAACGTCTTTTATGCCGGCATGATGCAATACGATGGTGACTTGTTAATTCCGAATCGTTATTTGGTTTCGCCGCCGGAAATTAGGCAAACACTGACCGAGTTGTTAGTTGAAGCGGATGTGACGCAATACGCTATCTCCGAGACACAAAAATATGGGCACGTTACCTATTTCTGGAACGGAAACCGCTCCGGGAAAATGGCTCCCGCAAAAGAACACTTTGTTGAAATCCCTTCGGATTTATTACCGTTTGAACAACGTCCGTGGATGAAAGCAGCCGAGATTACCGACTCGCTGATTGCAGAAATCGGATCAGGTCGAAGCAAGTTCATTCGGGCCAACTATGCCAATGGCGACATGGTCGGGCATACGGGCAATTTGCAAGCAACCATAACTGCGATGACTTGTCTTGATCTGGAACTAGGTCGTTTGCTGAAGGCTGTCACCAAATCCGGCGGAGTTGCTTTGATTACCGCTGACCACGGTAATGCCGAAGAAATGTTTGAACATGCCAAAGACGGGGCAGTCGTTCTTACAGCAGCCGGAATTCCGGCGGTTAAGACGTCACATAGCCTAAACCCGGTGCCCTTTATTCTGTTCGACCCTCAACAGCAAGTTCCCTTTACGTTAAGGCAAGGTGCCGAATGGGGTATCAGTAATATTGCCTCCACGATTGCGGAGCTCCTAGGCTTACCGTCTCCCAAATCATGGCGCCCTTCCCTTTTGGTCAAGCCCCTATGACGTCTCTTTGGCCTCTCATAATAGCCAGTATCTTTGCCTTGTTCATAGGCGCTGTCTTTGCCAAAGTCATGCATACCAGAGGCTGGGGGATAGCTGCGCTGAAGGGGTTGATGGCTAGTTTTTTTGGCTGTCTGCTACTTGTTCATTTGATTCCGGAAGCCTATCAGCGTTTAGGCGGAATCAGCTTCGTTTTTGTCGCTCTGGGCTTTTTTGCCATGATCATGTTGGAGCGACTTCTGCCGGGCGACCATCACGATGGTGGAGAATCGAACCGATTTTTCACAGCAGAGATGGTGTGGGTTGGACTTCTAATTCACCAACTGACAGATGGAATAGGACTGGCGCTGGCAACCGAGAACATGGCGAACGACGCGCCTATGGCCTGGATGGTAATCGCCCATCGCGTTCCGGTCGCTGCTATTGTGATGTGGCTATTTGTACGTCGAGGCGATCACCGCGGTGCCTGGCTTAGGTTAGGTGCCATGGGTTTAGCTACGATGGTTGGCGCTCTGGGTGCGGCGTCTCTAGGAGACGTTCTCGATTCCGGTGTCATTAACGCTTCATATGCGTTCATTAGTGGTTCGTTTATCCATTTGCTGATCCACGATTTCATCGATTTTCATGCTCATAGGCCCAGTGACCGACATTGGGAATTTGGAGCATTTTTTGTCGGCATTGCCATCTTTTTTTGGTCTCAGGGTGCTTGGGCGGACAGCGTCGGCCATGCCGAACTACATGATTCGGCAGCCGGAAGTGGTCATTTTGCTGACGCATTTCTGGTGTTACTGCAAGCAACAGCGCCTTATCTGTTGCTAGGGTTACTGATTTCGGGCATCTTGCATCAGTTTATGCCTCAGCGACCTATCCAATGGCTGAACCGTGGGCGTCCGCTCACGCAGAGTATTAAAGGCATGCTGTTTGGTTTGCCCCTCCCGATTTGTTCTTGTGGCGTTCTACCTTTGTTTCTGGGCCTGTCGAAAAAAGGGCTTCCTACAGCAGCCTTGTTGGCATTTCTTATAGCTACGCCGGAACTCGGCATCGATTCCTTTTTGATTTCAGCTAAACTCTTGGGCTGGCAATTTACAATTGTTCGACTCATTGCGGCTGTATTTTTGCCTGTCGCGATTGCACTTAGCGCGGTAGCCTGGATCGGAAAACCTCAAGTCATTGAAGAAACAAAAGCTTGTTGTGAATCCGATCCGAAACAAGAAGGTGCTGTTGATCCTCCGGTTTGGTGGCGGTTTGCTTTTGTCGATCTCGTTGATGACATATTTCCGCTGATCATGTTCGGCCTCATCGTCGCCGCTTTGGCTCAGGTTCTCTGGCCAGTTGACCTTATGCAAAACCAGTTTGGTAATTGGGATATCTTGCTGCTGGGGCTATTGGGGATTCCATTCTATGTGTGTGCTTCTGCTTCGGTACCTATCGCACTGATCCTTTTGCAGCACGGATTTTCAGTGGGCGCGGTACTCGTTTTTCTGTTTGCGGGTCCTGCCACCAACATTTCGACGGTGCTGACGGTCAACAAAGTCTTTGGGCCGGGCAAAGGGCTTCGATTTGGCGCATTGGCGTTGGGTTGGTCAGTTGCTGTTGGTTTGGTGGTAAACGCCGTTTACGACCCAGCGACTCTAGATATCATGGAATTTCACGAACATAGTTGGGTATGGTGGGATTGGGTTGCTGTCATTGCCATTACTTTGTTAGCTTTAGCAAGCATGTGGCGCTCTGGCCCCCTACATTGGATTTCCTCGTTGGCGGGCATGGTACCTGGGTTGGTCCATCACCCGCCTCAAGAGGGCCAGTCGAACGCTCACTAGGTCCGGTTTCGCTCAATACATCCTAACTGGCGCTAATGCGTCCGAACCTGCCTTGGTTGAAGTCTTCAATGGCTTGCTCGATCTCGATAGGCTGGTTCATCACGAATGGACCGTATCCGACCATGGGCTCATCTAGAGGTTGCCCGCTGAGGAGCAATACTTTTGAGTCATCCTGTGCTTGCAATACTAAATCCCTATGCTCTGAATCAAGGATCGCCAGCTGACAGGCTGACAGGCGGTGATCGTTGATGATCAGCTCTCCCTGCAAAACAACCACAGCCAAGGTGTGTCCGGGCTCAAACTGAAGATCAATCCTTTTACCTGCGTTCAGAGACAAATCCCAAACGTTTAGTGGCGTAAATGTTTGAGCAGGTCCCTCAAATGTCTGATATTGGCCCGCGATTACCCTCAATTTGCCAGCCTGGCCAGGGAGCTCAACATGGGGAATATCAGCGCTCAACAGAGTCTGGTATCGGGGATGACTCATCTTATTGGCCGCGGGAAGGTTTACCCAAAGTTGCACCATTTCAAGTGTGCCGCCTGATTCGCTGAACGATTTTGAGTGAAATTCTTCGTGGATAATACCGCCCGCTGCAGTCATCCACTGCACATCTCCTGGTCCAATTAACCCGCCGCTCCCGGTTGAATCGCGGTGCGCCACTTCGCCGTGATAAACGATGGTAACGGTTTCGAACCCGCGATGTGGGTGTTGACCAACGCCGCGAGGCTGTGATGTGGGCGAGAATTCCGTTGCCTCAGCATAGTCAAGCAACAAGAACGGACTCAAGTCTTTGCCGTGATCGTTATAAGAGAATAGTGAGCGAACCGGGAAACCGTCGCCGACCCAATGTTTGTGTGGCGCTTTGTGGATAGCTAGCACTTTTTTCATTTGTCACTCCTTCCGGTTGACGTGATCCAACCTTGGAATCTATCATATAAAAAGAACGAATGAATCGATAGATAGCGAATATCGCACTCTGTGTTCCGTATTCAGAACGATAAATATGTTTGATTTGAATGATCTCTTTTATTATGCGCAGGTTGTCGAACACCAAGGGTTTGCGTCTGCGGGTCGGGCATTGGGCGAGCCAAAGTCTAAATTAAGTCGTCGTGTCGCCCGCTTAGAAAAGCGACTGGGTGTGCGTTTGATTCAGCGTTCGACCCGTCAATTCTCCGTAACAGAGATCGGACACACATATTATAGGCATTGCCAAGCCATGCTTGTTGAGGCGCGTTCGGCGCAGGAGGCGGTAGACCTGACCCGTTCAGAACCTTGCGGCACGGTTCGTTTGACATGCCCCATGGCACTCATGGATGCCCATGTGGGGGTGATGTTGGCCAAATTCATGGCGCAAAACCCCCGTGTCGAGATCCAATTGGAGGCTTCAAATAGGCAGGTCGATTTAGTAAACGAGGGCGTAGATATTGCGATTCGTGTACGTCCGCCGCCCCTCGATGATTCAGGGTTAGTCATGAAAGTATTCTCTGACCGTAGTCAAAGTATACTTGCCAGCCCCGCTCTAGTAGCACGTATGGGTCACTTGCAAGGACCTGCTGAATTGGCTCAATTCCCGAGTATGGACCACGGAATACCTAGACCGGACCACGTATGGCGTTTAGAGGGCCCAAAAAAACAACGTGTTGAGATAAAACATCGACCAAGGCTAGTAACGGGCGACATGAATGCGTTGAGGGAAGCTGCGGTGGCCGGTGTTGGCCTTGTTCAATTACCAACCATGTTGGTTAGAGTAGAGTTGCAAAAAGGCGTTTTAGTAAGAGTCCTGCCAGAATGGTCACCGCCTCGTGAAATCATCCACGCGGTGTTTGCATCACGACGTGGTTTGTTACCAAGTGTGCGCGCGCTTATTGACTATCTGGCCGACGAGTTCGAGGCCTTAGGTTCCGATGACCACTATCTTAAGACTTAGACGGACGAACGAGGGGCCGCCTTGCGAAGTACTGCAGCAAGCTCATTCATGTTGGCGACATAGTTTGATGTTAATTAGGCAATTCCAACAGATGACGACTGTGCCCTAAAAAGACTCTAAATGAAGGGCCACCTCAAACGCGAAAATGAATGGCGTAATTTGCTCGTTTTGGTAGCACGCCGAGCGTTGTCAAAATAAGCTTGGCTCACCGGGTTCAAGGGGTTCGAGAATCATTCTAGGGAAGTGTTTTGATAGGACATCACTTCGATCCGCGCGGATGAGGTAGTCATAACCTTCGTAGTGTATGTCGGCCAGGTAAGCAAAGGCTGGCTGGGCACCTGACTCGTCGGGAACGAGTTGAACATCAAATGGGATATCTGGAATATCTCTTTGGCACGAGCTACAGTTTATGGGCGGGAATCGGTCAGTTAGGCCATGGTCCAAGGGCACAGTTTGATGAGGAATCACGCGGAAAAACTCAGGGACCCGTTTTGATGCCGTGCTGTCGGCGGTCTGCTGTGATCGTAACGCTGTCGGACTGCGAGATAGCCAGGAAACAATTTCAATTGATTCGACGTCAAAACAAGGCCCTAAGATGTCGCGGAGCCGGTCTACGAATAACTGATCCCCAATAAGCCAATGCTCTGCCATTAATGGCTGCCCCTGAATTTCCTGCTGCCAGTTATCTACTTCGGTCGTAAATATCTCGGCTTTAAGTGATTCATTCAAGCAAGGGGAGGGCATCATGCATAAGGCACAAGATTGTATCGCCACATCGCGGTTGACGACGTACGCAAATGGGGGTGTTTTGATGTCGGTTATTCGATGGTATGTCATGATGTTTCAATTCCGTAGGAGAGCGATCTTAACATGAACAATGAATCGCTTTGATACGGATCCTGGTATGCTATGGCTAGCTTAAGCTGAGTTGAGGAGTTCACGTGAGTAGTTCGGCATCTATTCCCCCTGCGCTTCCAAAAAAGCGGCCGGTTTGGCCTTGGATTGTTGGCGGCTGTGGTTGTGCAACGATTGCTTTCGTCGCCTTTATCGGGATCATATTCTTTGGTGTATTTAAATTAACCGCTGAACCCCATGCGGTCATCACAGGATTTCTTGATGATCTAGCCGTCGGCGATTATGCATCGGCCTATGAAGCATGTTCCGACGAGCTCCAGCAAGAACAGAGTTTTGACGATTTTGAACTTGCAATGATTGATCATAGTGAATTGCTAAAGATTGTGGATTCCACATTCAATAATCGTTCGGTTGAAAACAACCGGGCCAGTTTTTCAGGTAGCTTGAAGTTGGTTTCGGGCGAATCAATAGACACCGAATTCGAGTTAATAGAACGTGATGGTACCTGGAAGATCACTCGCTACCAAATCGGAGAATAGATGTCTGATGGTGCGGAATTTGCTCCTTTTTTTATAAGTAAGCGTGAATCATGATCGTGATTAGATATTTCTTAAGGAGGACCGGATGTTTAGATACTGGGTAGTGATGGTTACAATCGCCTTCTGGGGTACGGGACTCTTTAGTGGCAATACGATTGCCAATCGTGTCGTGCCACACTTAGCTGCCGATAGCGGTGGTTATGAGACAAAGATCCAGATCTACAATTCGTCTCGACAGTCGAAGACAATACAGTTATTACCCTATAACCAAAAGGGAGAACCCTCCACGGCAATTAGTTTTACGCTGGGTCCACGAGAAACGAGAGAGATTTCGGCTCAACAGTGGTTACCGCAAGCAAGCCACTTTTTTGTCTTGGGATCCGAGCGCGTACAAGTTTCGGTCTCATTTCAATCTAAAGAGGATCAAGCAGCCACCGCATATCTGCTCGAACAACCTGTGGGTGTGACATCGTATTTGGCCTACTCCGCCGCGCAACAGCCTTCAGTTCCTATTTGGGAAGGATTTGCGGTGGTCAATGCTAGCGTGCACCAAAACCAGGTGACCGTGGAACAAATTAATCTTGTTGGTGATGTTTTAGGTGAGGTGGACTTTTTGATGGCACCAGGTGCCAAGCGTGTTTGGGTAAATAGTGAGTTTTTGCCTGTAGACGCGAGCGACGTGCATGCCATCCGCGTTCGTGCCAACCATGCGATTTCCTTGATGTCTTTGGCTGGCATCAACCAGGGGACTGCTTTGTGGAACGTGGTCGCTTTGCCTTCATTTGAATATCCCAACATTATCTTCTCTAGCAAGCAGCCAGGCGAACTTGTCGAGGAGCCTTTCAAGATAATCAATGCTCAGATCGCAGAAGAATTGTTGTACCTCGATGTGGAATTCTCCGTAGATTGTGCTTATGAAGTTGACCTGGTCATGTCAGGCGGTTTTATGGAGTCAACTCCTGTACAAGTAAATGTGTCGGCGGTTTATCGCATCGTTCCAGGCCATTGCAACCGGCAGTTTGCGAGACCTCAGGTCACGTTTGATTTGAATGCACTAGCGGAACGTTATCAAGATGCCTATGGTACAGATGGACTTATACACATCAATTTGTTTGATGCAGAGGGCTTTGTGGAGCAATTGGTCTATAACCCCTTTTAGTGCCTAATTCACGAGGTTAATTGATGCGTTATTTATTGCTATTGCTGATTGGAACTTCGTTTGCCCAGGAGAACTGGGAATTATTGAAGTTTAATCAAGCTCGAAAAATCACTGACCAAAAACTGATTCGCATCATTAATCATTATGGCGACGTTAGGACCCGAGCATTACAAACTGACGACATGCAGTTAATCGGCAATATCCAGCGCATAAAATCAGACCCATTAAAGGTTGATATTCGCGTAAGAGAAGATGGCGATACTTTAATTGTCGAAGTGGTTTATGTGGGCGACGATAGACCCCCGGCTGACGGTGAGAAGTGGATTAGACGAGTAGATTTGACGGTGCTCATGCCAGCGTATCCTGGAGTGGATATTGAAGGTAAACATGGCTTGGTTGAGGTCAAAGGTCACGAGGGCCCCTTAAAGATAGTTACCGAACGCGGTGATGTTGTCTTTGCGGTTCGTGGACCGGTCGAAATCCAATCACAGCAAGGCGCCTTGAAAGGTCAACTGACCGGGACCCACTGGAAGACGGACCAAAAGCTGTCGTCACTGCTGGGTGCCATTGAAGTGATGTTAAACAGTGAAGCGGATCTAAAGATAGAAACGTCAACCAAGGGCCGCTTGACAAGTGACTTCACGATGGATGTTAATTGGGTGGGCCGAGAAAGATTGAAGCATAGTTTGATCGTTCTTGGGCAGGCTGAGCCGCGCTTGCACATTCATAGTAATCGTGGTGATGTTAGTGTACTTCGTATAGATCCATGAGGGTGTGCATACGAACGTAAGTATAAATATAGGAAATTGCGACGTGAATCATGATTGATATAAAATCGGCTGCCCAAAAAGCGATGCAGCATTTTTCAGACGTGTATAGCGAAGAAGAGTATACGCGCGTCCATGTTGAGGAAATTGAATTAGCTGCAGACAAGAAAAGTTGGTGGGTCATTATTGGTTTTGACGATATGCCGCAAGGCTCGTTGGGCCTAGATCTCTTTCAGCGCAGTTATAAACGTTTACAGATAGATGCAGAGACAAGCGACCTCACTGCGATTAAAGTCCATCAAATGGCCTAGGCAGAAAACGATGAATGAGTGGGTACAGGTAGCTAGTAGCAAGTCGGTAGTAAAAAGGGCTCTTGCTTATGCAATGGTCGTCGGTGCTGTCTTAATCGCAATCAATCATGGTGATGCATTGATACGCGGGGAACTCAACGCAACTCGGGTGATCAAGATGGGGCTGACAATTACGGTTCCTTATCTCGTTTCGACTTTTTCAAGCGTGGGGGCTACCTTGCAACACCAACGGTCAAGTCAGAACCTTTAGGTTGAGTGGCTGGGGTCACGAATGATTTGCCGATCTAGTTGGGCTCCCATTCGAAATCTGAGCGTTCCCGTTGCGTTCTCACTGCTTTGGCTTATGGGCTGCCATCACCGTATTCGCGAAGCATCCCTGCAACCGGTAGTACATAAATCTATCCGTTTCGAAGGACCTATAGATGATCTATTTAAGCTGCCTTGTTTTGTTGAAGCCATTGAAATTGAGTCCCCTGGCGCGTTAGACCTATTCGATTTGGTACACGAACGTTTTCACACATGGAACGCCGATCCTAGCTTAGATGTCACAGCACTTTGGTATGGAACCGGTTTCGGACTCTGCGGGGAGCAAGCTCGTGTCTTGACGGGGTTATGGAGCGAATATGGCATTATTTCTCGAATCGTTGCGACTCAAAAACATGTAATGACCGAGTACCGGTACGGCGAAAGCTGGCGTGCCTGTGATCCTCAACATGGTGTTGTTTTTGTCCAAAATGGCGTTTCGTTAGCGACCGAAGACTTGCGAAAGCCGTCTGCATGGTCGAGATCAGGTCTAGATCCAGTTGGCTATGACAACCAAACTCTAATTGGCATGATCAGCAGTGGAGAACTTGCCTATTTAGAGCCGACTGTTGGTATCCCCAGCCCCAGGTTAAAGATATCGGCTCACCAGATGGCTACGCTTAGACCCAGGTTCACTGATGCCACAAGCCTATTGCCGCTGACACAAGTACCGGCGACTCAGCATCGAACACATGTCATTCCTCTATATGAACTTGTGGTTGAAACGCAATTCAATCCTGAACAGCCAGAAGTTTTGTTGGATTGCCGTTTGCCGATCATTGATGTTGAATGGCAACAGGAACAAGACGCACGAGTCACTAACGCGGGAAAAACCTCAACCATGTCGCCAGCCGCTGTGCTGAGCCTATTAAGTAGTGGCCAAAGATCGCTTCATCTGGCTTTAACATCAGGAAGTACGCTCAAGGTTACCTACTTGCTATCCGGTTGGTTGGGTGACCGGATATTATCGTTTGAAGATGATGATCATGAGGAAAACCATGCCATCGTTAATGTATTAGTCAATGCCCCCAGTTTTTACGTGGGTCGAATTGGTTTTGAACCCAAATCATCACCTCCCAAACTAACGATTGAAATAGAGTGGCGCGACGTGCGCTTAAGACAGCCGGAAAAGATACGTGTGAATGTTGACCAGCTTTCGGCCGACATGAGTCTCGAAGTCTGGCACATCATTGGCGGGCGAGACTGGGTTTGGCGACCAGAATTTGGTCGCAACGGGCGTGCCGAACTATTTTTTGATTGGCCGCCAGCGGACCGCGCTCCACCGTACCGATCCCCTCAGATACGGACCGTTCAAGTGAGTTTAGTCAATCGATGGATACAGAGCGGACGAAACCATGCGTTGCTCCGTTTCGAAGAATGAAGGTCAGATGCTCAGTGTCCCTTATCTGTGAATAATCTTACAGTTCGTAGTAAGAATATGAATTGGATCTTGCGCAAATAATCTTTTGTTCCGTTAACAAAACACATGATAACTGTATTGACTTCGAGAAGTGCGCTGGTTATTATGAAAGGTAATATCCGCTTGCTGCCACTATGCCACGCACTCGTTTTTTACAATTATGAATAATTTGTTTATGAACATCTTGGAGGAGACCTAAATGTTAAATAGACCCAGTCGCATGTTCCTTTGTATCGCGATTTCTCTGTTATGTATGGATGTATTTGCTCAGAAAATTGCTGACCCTGACTCACCAGAACCTACCCGTGTAACACCTTACACATCGACCGTTGTGCGTGGAACCGCACCTATTTGTGATCCGGCTGCCACTGCCATCCCAGACAATACACCTGCGGGCTTGAGCCGCACGATCACCATTGTTGATGCCGGTACAATTGATGATCTTGATGTGTCCTTGGACGTCACTCATTCTTGGGTTGGCGACATTATCGTGACCTTGGAGCACGATGGTACGACCGTTGTGCTATTAGATCAAGCAGGCGTGCCAGCTTCTACATTCGGTTGCAGCATGAATAATATTTCTGCCGTATTCGATGATGCTGCTGCTGGCACCGCTGAAAACGTTTGTGCTGCATCAGACCCCACCATTAATGGTGCTTTTCAGCCAGCTCAGTCACTTGCCGTCTTTAATGGCATGGACCTCGTTGGCGATTGGACTTTGACTATTTCCGACAATGCCGGTGGCGATACAGGCACGCTGGACCAATGGTGCTTAATGCCAACCGGAACGTTTGGTGTGCAAATCCCAACATTGGGCGAATGGGGAACCATCGTGTTTATCACGCTCTTGGTAGCAGCCGCATTGTTCTATATGCGTCGTAACCGCCAACAGCTTACCTAACAATCAGTTCGAAATTAGACCATTAAGAGGTCGCGGGAATCTTTGCGGATTTCCGTGGCCTTTTTGTGTCTTATTAGGCCTGCCGCAAGGATTAACCTGAGCGAATTTGAAAGCCATTGGGTAGGTAATTGGGTTGACCATCTCCCATGCGAAGGAAAGGGTAACGGGCCGATTTGCGGTCGCCGCACTGTTGTCAGTCAGTGTCGTGTTGGTATTGGCATGTACGCGCCGAATATGGTGTGTCGATTTTTGGTGGCAATACGCGACAGGCGAATACATAGTCCTACATGGATTCCCTAAACTCGACAGCTTCTCCTACACATCGGCCAGTCATGTTTGGATTGAGCTACGTTGGCTATATTGTCTCGCTCTATATTTTACTGTCAATTCATTAGGGTTTTCGGCAGCCGTCCTCCTTAAGACTCTATGCATCGCCTCCGCGTTTGCGTTGGTTAGTGCGGCTGTCTTCACGAAGAAAGCAACTCTGGCTACTGTGACGGTGTTGATGGTTTCGGTGCTAGCCTCCAGCCAAAGATTTTTTCTGCGTCCGGAGATAGTGACATTCTTTTTTATGGCGTTATTCATTTTCATGATAGCTGCCAGCCGCGACGGCAGAATACCTAAAAAATGTCTTTTCTTACTGCCTCTTTTGCAAATTGTCTGGACAAATTCGCATACTCTCTTCATTTTGGGACCCTTGTTGATGGGACTCTACTTTACCGTCACCGCCGCTCCCTGGTTTTTTGCGCGACACACGAAAAAGAGTAAAGAATGCGATAAGGGGCGACTCTCCCTGCAATTGGGTATCATTTGTCTGCTGACCATATTGGCGTGTTTGTTAAACCCTTATGGCTTAGACGGGGCATTGTTCCCATTTACATTGTTCCAAGAGATTAGCGGCACGGGTCTAAAACAGGTTATTGGAGAGTTTCACGGTCCATTTGCCTTTCAGACCCCGTTCACAGCTCTCGTCTACTATAAATGGTTGGTTTTCCTTTGTTTAGGCTCGATGGTTGCGAATTGGAGGCGGCTAGATGCGTTTTGGACGCTCCTGGCTATTTCGCAATTCTATCTTTCGAACCTTTCGATTAGAAACCTGCCACTATTTGGTCTGGTTGCAATTCCTCTGTTCGTTTTCAACGTTAACTCGGTTTTGGTCAACAACAGTGCCGGGCTGAAGTGGCCATGGATGGTGCGCAGCCGATTGTTAATGCAACAGCTTTATGCGATTGTTATTATCAGCGCTTGCTTTTGGTACATGCGTGAGTTAACGACTGATCGGTTCTACGTCCGTCAAGGCGATACAAATCAATTCGGGCTTGGCTTAGCTAGTCACAGGTATCCCCAAAATGCCGTTTCATTTGTCACTGAAAACGGCATTCAAGGCCCCATTTTTCATTCGATGGCTGACGGTTCCTATTTAACAGCACGCCATCAGAAAGTCTTTTTTGATCCACGGCTTGAAGTCTACGGGGAACGGCGAGTGATTGAATTTGTCGGGCTATTTAACGATCCAGATGCTTGGAGACGGGCGGCCGAACATTATGGATTCAGTGTCTTGCTTTTGAATCTGAACACTGGAATGTTAGATGAAGTGCTAAATGATTCAGCTTGGCGCTTGGTCTATTTCGACGAAATCGACGCCGTATTCCTGCACCAGACGGTTCGTTCCGATATTCAAGCATTAACGGGCGATCAGATTGCCCAACTTGCTGACCAACTTAGATCCAAGCTCCCAGCCGTTAAAGCACTTGATCGGTTGCGCTTAATGGAACGGTCATATTCTCCGACTGTTCACATTCGCCTTGGTCAATTCTTGCTGGCACTAGGCCGTCCCCTGGAGGCTGTTTCGTTTTTGACTGATGCTGCTGAAACTCAGCCCAATAATCAGCTTTATGCGTTATCGCTTGCCACGGCCCTCAATCAATCCGGTGACATAACCTCGGCAATCAAAAGGTATAGGGTGCTTGCGGATCAAGAAACACCATATTCTCAGGTCTATTTTGAATTAGCGGCGCTCTACGTTAAACAAGGCGAAATCAGTCAGGGAAGGGATGTGTTAGATCGGGCACTGATACTTGAGCCGGATCATGCTCACGGTTGGGCATTACTTGGGAAGCTTTCTTACCGTTTGGGCGATATGGCCAGATCAGTGGAAGGCTATCAACACGCTTATGAACTCGATTCGCAAAACACGGTGTACAGCAAGAATTTGGCTCGCGTGCTTGTCAAAACAAAGAGATCCGCTGAGGCGAAGAAAATTCTTGAATTGGCATTGCAACTCAATCAGGTCGATGGGTCACTTTACAGTGACTTGGCAATTGTCTATCTTTCTGAAAACGATATATCTCAAGCAAGGTTCTACGTTGAGATGGGCCTTGAAAAAGACCCGGGTAATGTTCTATTGAGCCAGCTAAGCCACCAGATTGAAGAAGTCGAATTGGGAAATACTCAGGTGCCTTAATGTCACACATGGGAGAGCTCTCTTGAATATGTCTAACGATACTTCAAATATCGTCGAACAGGGGCATGAGCGGACTGACAGACCAAGATCGTGGGTGCTCGCAACGATAGGGTTATTGCTCGTCACGACACTCGTCTATTGGCGTACTTTGGATGGCGAGTTTGTGTACGACGATCGTTCTCAAATCGTCGAGAACCATCTGATCCAGAACCCGAGTCTCTTTTGGGAGGCGATGACTTCGGATGTATGGGCGTTTAAGGGACCGGCACGAGAGAAAGCATGGAGCAACTATTGGCGACCTACATTCGTGACTTGGCTGATCGCTAATTACACGATCTTTGGCCTCAATCCCGCTGGCTGGCATGCGAGTGCCATCATGCTGCATTTGATGGTCATTCTTAGTTTGATGTACCTATTTAAGATATATGGATTCTCACTTTTTCCGTCCCTCGCCGGATCTACATTTTTTGCGCTGCATCCAACACAGGTCGAATCGGTTGCCTGGATTTCGGGTGCTCATACCCCGCTTGCAACCCTATTTATGATCTGGGTCGTGATTCTGTTAAGACCGCAAAACAATCTTAGTTTGAAGACGAAAGTTGCGGCACTCTTATGTATGGTGCTGGCTCTGACCGCCAAAGAAATCGCGATCCTGCTGCCAGTTCTTGTTGGGGTCGAATGGTGGATTGACAGTCGCGGAAATCCATTAGCCACTCGAGTAAAGACGACGCTCACAATTGTCATGCCGATGTTGGTTGTAGATATGGTATTCCTTGCAATGCGTTATTTTGTGATCAAAGGTCACATGTTATCTGCGCCGTGGGACTATCCATTAACTGATGCATTGGCCACATGTTTCCCTGTGTTGTGGTTTTATCTAAAACAGTCATTTTTTCCGCTGACCCTATTGGGGCCGTCTTATCCGGTTCGCCTAACCGAATTCAGTGAGTGGAGTGGCTGGGTGGCACCTGGATTGGCGGTGCTATTGGTAGGCATACTCTGTTTCAAGCTCTTACCAAAACGACGTCTCTGGAAGGTATCGTTATGGTTTATGCTTCCGTTGATGCCAGTTTTGAATATTCGAGTCTTCATGCAGGAACAACTGGTTCATGATCGTTACTTGTACACATCACTAATCGGTATAGCGATTCTAGTAGCTTGTCTCGGCAGAAAGGTTCGGCTTGTCCACACCAAGATTCTGCAACCGATAATCATTTCCGGATTTGTGATGCTCATGAGCGTTTTCGCATGGCGTAGTTGGCATTACGCTCATGTATGGCAATCGGAGCTTAGTCTTTGGCAGAAGGCTGTCGAGGTTGACCCTTCGTCGAGTTATAACTGGGCGCAGCTTGGCGTCGCGCTAAGATATAAAGGTCTTTTGGAAGATGCAAAAGCCGCATTTAATGAATCGCTTGCCATTGCACCCGTCACCCATGCATTGATTAATCGTGGCTTGATTGCCCAAACAGAAGGGCGATTCAACGACGCCATAATCGATTTTCAAAATGTGCTTGAGATATACCCAGACCAACTGGTGGCCCTAGAAAATTTTGCTTCTTGTTTGGTTGCACTTGAACGTATCGACGAGGCGATTATGGCTTTAGAAAACGCCCGTCAACAATTACCACATCATTATTGTCGGCTAACAACGAACCTGGTGGTTTTGTATTCGCAACAGGGTAGCACCGATGTCATCAAAGAAAACCTTGAAGCCTGTATCGAGCGCATTGATCTTGAACCGGATGCAATCGCGAAACGAGCTCGGTACCTGTTGGCTACTATCGAGATCCAGGCAGGCAATTTGGAGAATGGAAGGACGCTGCTATTGGCCTATTTAGACAGTATTGATGGTTACCAGGATGAAGTTTCCGTCCAAGGTCGTATTCAAGCTCAGCGAATCCTTGCTCAATTCGTGCAACAATAAAAAATTGACCGTTTAACTAGGCTCACCAAGCGATTTGAGCATGCTTGTGAGCCTGATAAGCAGCGAGGTTTTTTTGTAACCGTGGCAGGATTTCATGCTTTTTTGCCGTATCAGCTGCTTTGATGATATCCAACTGTAGTGCTTCTGCCTCTGGCCAACGATGGATGGCGGCCAAAATCATGGCGTAGGTTTCGGCATTGATTAGATTCGTTTCGCTGCGATACAAAAGAGAGGCTTCATCGAAGACTTCCTGGGTTGGGGTTTGGAACCTGTCTGGAACCGCAACCTGTAATCGAATTGAAAGGTTCTTGAATATGGGGTCGGTGGGCACTCCAAGAATAGCCGTCTGCACTGCATTCTCGGCTGATTCCCAATCTTCAAGACCGATAAGCCCAACGATGTAACCCATGTGGGCGTCGCGGTTACCTGGTCGAGCCTTGAGAACATGGTCAAACCAGTGCACCGAATCTTCATAGTTATGTTGACGGCGTAAAAGGTTTGCCAGATTGAATGCTGCATCGGTGAATTCAGGGGCTGCTTGAAGTGCATTTTGATAATAGACCGTGGCTTCTTCATCACGTCCCAAAAGCGACAGTACGGTTCCCAAGTTGAAGAGCGTTTTTGGATGCGAAGGTTCAAGTTCGAGCGAAATGGTTAGAGACGATAACGCCGACTCCAAGTCTCCGCTCATCTTTAGTGCCACCGCCATATTGCGATGAAGGCGTGCGTTCTCAGGCTCTTCAGCAATGCACTTACGATACTTTTCTAACGCCGCGCTGTGATCACCACGAAGCACATCTGTTAAAGCATCTTGAGCCAATGCGCGATTGCCTGCTTGTAGATTGGCGATGTCATCCATCAATGGATCTTCTAGTTGCGGGTTGCGATTGCCCCGTGCAGATAAATACTTCTCAGCCAGCTCGGTTTCGCCTGTGTCGCGCAACGCGATTCCTAGCGGGTAGTTGAGCGCGTTGGCCTCCGGCTCCTGTTCTAACGCTCTTCTTGCGAATTGGATGACTTTGTTGGGGTCCCCCTGGCGTTGTGCAATGAGTGCGCGCTCGTATAGGATGGCGGCGCCTTGATCGTCAACTTCGTCAAGTACTGATTGAGCTTTCATCAACTCACCTGATTCGCGATAGGCTTGAGACAAAAAGACGCTTGCTGGTAAATAGCTCGGATACATTTCCAAGCAATCAATCATGGCCTTGATACAAGCGGGTAGGTCCCCTAAAGTGTGCGCAATTCGCCCTTCGTAATAGGCTGATCCATAATCGTCAGCTAGTTGCCGCTTGTTTCGGAAACAGGTGAGAGCGGCCTGATCAAACTCAAGCGAGTAATACCACCTCCCAAGCTCAGAATAGTGGAAGCCAAGCTGGTAGGGGTCCTGCTTGGCGGGATCGTCCAAGTTCTGCTTGATTCCCTCAATGATATCGATTGTCGCTTGTTCGAGGCGATCATAACTTGGATGATCAACGTCCTGCATCGTTACACTTTGACACGCTATTTGCCAAAACATGAGTGATAGACACAAGCAAAAAATCGCTAGCCGTGGTTCAGCTGCACAGGATGTCGCCGCTACGGAGGCTGGATCAATGACTGTCAATTCCTGAGCCTTTCTGAACCCTAATATATGTGCGCTCAATGAACGGTCCCTCGAATTTTTCCAAACCGCCATCGGGCCAATTGACCATCAGATAGGCTGAACTGAGCGTCCTACCAGTAATTCCGATGTTAACCCGGGGATCATGGCTGCTCAAATAACTACCATCAACTCGCACGCAACGGGTCAACTTTGTTCCATCGCCTAAACACAACGTCAATCGAGCACCATAAACCTCAATGTTCTGCTTATCGAGCAACGTGAAACCGACCCAGTTTAACTGGGAATGGTTCAGTAACAACTTCGTTGGACCATTACTTTCTGTAATTAGGACATCGATATCGCCGTCGTTATCAGCGTCCGCCATGGCTACAGCTCTACTGACGGCCCATTTATTCAACTCAGGCTCTGTCTTGATGACCTCAAATTGGCCCGCATTGTTTCGAAAGAGTTGATTCGGTTCCTTTAGGGGATAAATCTCACCCTTTGTTTGCTGATCCCACTTTATTTTCACGGCGCCATTCGCAACCAATAGATCTAGATCGCCGTCGTTGTCAACGTCGATGAATGCACATCCAAACCCAGTGAGCGAACGGCTTGCGGTCGCCAAATTAACGAAATCGGTCGCGTCCTCAAAAAGGCCCTTGCCCTTACCGCGATAGAGCGTGTTGGTTTCGTTTACAAAATGAGTGACAAAAAGATCGTCTTGTCCGTCGCCGTCGATGTCGCCGATTTCGATACCCATACTGCCTTCGGCTTTACCAGATCCGTTATATGCACAACCGGCCATGAGGGCATTATCTTCAAAGCGATGGCCTCCTTGGTTAATCCAAAGTTGGTTAGCGCTTGAATCGTTGGCCACATATAGGTCGAGCCATCCGTCATCGTTGAGATCAGATGCGATTACGCCCAAACCACGACCATAAGCCGATGCAATGCCCGAAGAACCGGTGACATCTTCAAATGTGCCGTCCCCGTTATTGTGGAAAAGGCGGTCAGTGATGCTCGCAAAGCTCAAAGGTCCACAATAATCAAGTGTACCCTGAGGCGTGGCGCACTCTTTTTCGAAGTTCGCATTGAATTCAGCGTAGTTGCATACAAACAAATCTAAATATTGATCTCTATCATAGTCAAAGAAGATTGCGGCGGTTGACCATCGGGAATCATTGACCAGCGCAACTGGCGTGGCATCATGGAACGTGCCGTCGCCATTGTTGCGCCACAGTCTGTTGTTACCCAGGTTTGTGACATATAGGTCAGGGAATCCATTGCGATCGTAATCTCCTACCGCGACACCCATTCCATACTCAAGACCCAAAATACCGCTTTCTTGGGTTACATCCACAAAATCTAAGTGACCCGAGGGGACCAATTCGTTGCGAAATAGCCTGTCGCATGGTGGGTCTCCCTGCCAATCTACCAGCAGCTCGCTTTGCTCATGATTTCCTAACATCCTGCCTTGAACCAGGAATAAATCCAAGTCGCCATCACGGTCGTAATCAAGCCAGCCGGCTCCAGCACCCATTAGTTCAGCAATGTAGAGTCGTCCTGTCATTCCATTTGTGTGTGTAAAGTGAATACCAGCATTATCAGGTACGGCGACAAAAATCTGATTTTGTACACGCGAATCTGGTTGGACTCGTGGATTGTTGCAACCGCAAATCAATAATATGCCAATAGAAACATAGCCAGAATGAAGTGTCATCTTATGAATGAAATACCTATCTCATAGCGAAACAATGAAATCCTATAACATGCTCGTGGAACTGTCGACACTGCTGGTTCCGCGAAGGCAGCAGCATCAGCCCGTCACCATCAAGTAAGTCTGGGGTATATCTTGTGCCTAATGAGCACGCGCTTGGCTCAAGAGACTGGCCGCCTTGCGATTATTGGGATCGAGCTCGAGAGCCCGCTCTAGTGCTTTGATGGCTCCTGATCGATCGCCCAAATGTAGCCGCGATGCACCCAATCCCGTCCAGGCGATCGCATTTCTTGGTTTTTCCCGGATAGTGTCGTCGAAAATGGTGATGGCCGCTTCATAGTCGCCCAATTCAAGCAATCCTACGCCAAGGGCTAGACGTGCCTCGGTTAAGGCTGGATCGTTCTTTAGCGCACGTCGATAATGCTCATTGGCCTCTTCACCGTGCCCTTGGATTTGAAGTGCTAACCCAAGTTGAAAATCAGCCGCTGCGAGGGTTGGATTGGCTGCAAGGGCATTCTTGAAATCGATTGAGGCCTGCTGGTACATATTGAGTTTCATCATGATCACTCCGAGCATAAACCAGCCTTCACTCTTTTTCGGATGTTTTGTCATGGCGTCTCGAAAGGGTTTTTCAATGTGCCGCAATGTTTGAGGTTGCAAGTCATTTAACGAAGCCTGTAGCGCTGGCAACAAATTGTTAAGTGCAATCGTGTAGTTGGCGGCGACGCTTAGTGAGCGGGCGAAATAGGTTACGGCGGCGGCCGGGCGCCCTGCGCGACTTTGCAGAACGCCCAAATTGTTGAATCCTATGGCTGAGGGACCGTTATTTAAGACATGTTCCCAAAGAACCTGTTCGTTTTGCCATACCCTGGTTTGCTTTCGAGCTAAGAATGCCCATCCAACGATCATGGTTATGATGAATAAGCCTACGAGAACGCGCAACGCCACAACCTGCTTCGATGCTAACCAAAGTCGAGTAAGATTCCAACCAAGCAGCATCGAAAGGCCTAGGCAGGCTATATAACTATAACGATCTGCCACAAGTTGATTGCCTGATTGAGCGAAACCAAGGACGGGACTCAAGAGGGCGATATATGCAACCCAAAACGCCAATAATGCAGGCCATTTCCGCCGCATTGAGAGCGTAAATACACTAACAAACACGACCAGAATTGCTGACAAAATGAAGCGCAACTCAAACGGGTTAAGTGGGAACGAAATCTCATAGAGAGGAACCAAGTCGATCGCAAAAAACGTGGCGCGTATATAAAAAACAAGGCCGTAAAAAGCTTGTGCAATCCTCGCACTGAGAGGATGAGCGCCAAGCGTGACAACGGCCGTTGATTGAGCGGCGAATGCCATGACCATAAATACGATGGTCAATGCCATGAACGGGATTTTTTCAACAAGAATATTTTTTATTTGGCCACGGCGCAGGCGATCAAGAGGCCAACCATCCAAGGTAATCAAAACAACCGGCAGGGCCATGGCAAGGGCTTTACTCATCAATGACATTAGGAAACACAAAACTGCTAACACGTACCAGCGAGTTCGTTTTGGGCCGTCCGATCTGACCCATTTGAGGTAGGCCATAAGTGACAAAAGGAAAAAGAACGTGCACAAAACATCACGTCGCTCGGTAATCCAAGCCACCGATTCCACCCGTAGCGGATGTAGGGCAAATATGGCGCCCGATAGAAATGCAGCGTATTGGATTGAATGTCCGGCACGCGTTTCCTTTGTTGCGGCGAGGTAAAAGAGCTTTGCAGCCAGAATCGTGAACAAGACGGCATTGACGGCGTGTAGTGAGATGCTTACCGCGTGGTATCCAACGGGATCCATGCCCCAAAAACTGTAATCCACCATGAAAGAAAGCCACGTGAGGGGTTGATAATGACCAATGTGTGATTGGGTGAAGGCCCAAATCAAATTATCCACGCTAAATCCACGAAAATTGGGATTATCCAAAAGGTTATATCGATCGTCAAATACGAATGCGCCATTGAGGGCTGGCCAATATACCCAAAAAATGGAAGCGACCAAAAGAGCGAATCCCGCCCATATGTAGCGTGTAGGTTTCATATGTGTTTCCATAACGGTATCTATGAATTAAGCGGCTATTGACTAAACGAACATTATACGACTTGGAGCTTCTTCTGACCGCTGAATGACGCCTGAACAGCGGAGGGTGGGTCAACAATCCATCCGGCACGCCAAATCGAATTACCTGAAATGAGCGCCGGAGTGACTATGGATTTGGCGGCTGAAGGGCGCGAACAAGATCGGCCGACGTGATAGGACCATTTGGCGTATGGACAACAATATTTGATATCCATGACGTACCCGGACCCGCCATTGGATCAATTCGAATAAGGTCTGTCATAAGTGCATGACCTTCATTAAACCAAATGTGAACTCTTTTCTCTTGCTGGTAACTTAGGTGCACGTCGGTGAGTGCTTGCGTTACAGGGTCCCGAAGGAAGATTTGAACGATTTGTGCGTCCGGTTTGACGCCCTCTGATTCGACTGTGATTGATACGCCCAGAACCGGGAGCGCTAAATCACGTCGAGCCCAAATCAGGAAAGGGTCGTTATTGTCGCTTGTGATTTTGAGGCGCTGCCCATCCATAATCGTTTCAGCATGGTAAACGGCAAATACTTGATCGCCTAGTAGCAACTCCCAAGAGGAGATATCGGGACGTAGTGCGGGCAAATACCCATAATATTCTGTCAATGGCCGCTTCCGCTGTAGGTCTTTGTGACCGGCCCAATAGAGTGGGGTGTGTAGGAAAACGGATTCAACCTTTATGGAGCCTAGCCCATCCGTGGGATCGAAACGAATCAAATCGGTTTCTTGTGGGTTGTCAAACGAGAACCAAAAATTGTGTGTTTGCGCTGAAGATGCTGGGCTGACGGCTTGGCGCCTAGTGGTGATTGCACCGGTGTCACGGTCTCTTAGGCTCAACTCAAACCAAGTCGATTCCTTAAGTTCGTGATTTATCGCAACCGAAATACCGTGAATAGGGATGTTCGCTCGTCCTGCAGACCATACAAAAAACGGATCATGGCTGTTTGAACGAATTTCGATGGACCCATCAGAATTAGTCTGATATTCGCAGCGAGTTGTATCCAGCCTGACCGAATGGAGCGGAAGTTCCCAAAAACCGTAACTGCGATTGATGTTTTGCAGCACGCCACATTCTTGCAGAGTTTTGAGCGCCGACGCGTTTGGCGGGACGAGCAGTACGCCATCGTCAAATGCCGCATATAGCGTCCAGCCACCCTGCTCAAAGATTGTCTCTAACGAAATCGAATGGGGTCGAGCGATGGATGTGATGAAAAAGATGATGCTTGAACTGTTCTTGGCCCTTTCCAACTCTTGCTTTATCAATGCGGGGAAGTGGGGATTTTCTTGATTTTTGATGGGGTCAAAGGGTGACGGGAAACCGTAAGTGGGTCGCTGTGTAGACTGTCTGATCAGATCTGGCATATTAGAATATATGGCTAGTTCCAATGGGACGTTTTTTGCTTCATTTAGCAGGCTTGAATGCTGCCATCGAGCGCTCGCATATCCTTCGCCTTGAGTGCGCATGTCCGACCACTTCTGCCACAGTTCTGGTGTCTGAAAGAACACTGCGACGATAACGATCGAAAAGGGAAGGAGACGGCCGAGAAATGGGAGCTCCGACGACGTTGACCACGAATGTAGGCTCAATATGACCGCGAAAATGGCAACCATTAGTACGGGTGCCAAAATGCGATTATTGAGTGGCGTATTGAAATCGACCAGTGTTATAGAAGCGCCTATGAAGGCCGCATAGATGACTGAAAATAAAATCGCTGTCATGAAAA
Source organism: Holophagae bacterium (assembly GCA_029263455.1). GTDB lineage: Bacteria > Acidobacteriota > Holophagae > Acanthopleuribacterales > Acanthopleuribacteraceae > JAGQSC01. Next base: position 147,761 of record JAJCXM010000035.1, on the reverse strand, counting down.
CCAAGTGCTGAGCGCGATTGCCATGGCGAACACGAAAACAAGCGGCAACCGCACCAATGGCTAAGAATACGGCAATCAAGGCTTTCAGCCAGAGCGGCAAATCAACATGAATCCAACTGGAAACGGTTTCAGCAGCCTGGTGAATGTGTACGCGTCCAATTGGGTGCCAGCTTAGGGTTCGTCCCGCCAAATTATTTGACGAACGCCAAGCCATCCAAAGTAGCGTTGGCAGCGATGCCACTGCGCCAAAGACGAAGGCTCTAAATCCTCTTTCCCAAAGGCGTCCTTCGCCGAATGCGGCAATTAGCAAGGCTGCGGTGGCAATGGCCGTGAATCCCGCAAATCGACATATAAACGCCAGCGAAAGCAGGATACAGGCGAAAGCGATCCACAAACGACCACCCGCCAATAAATGTTGTATCGCAGTACCTAAGCCCAGCAATATCAAAACCATGAAGAGCGGCTCACTCCAAGCCATTCGAAAAACATCAAACATTGAAGGCGATGTGAATAGCCACAGTATTGAAGCAACCACCAGCAGGTGACTGCCGGTTAATCGACGTATGCTGTAAGCAAGCATCATCATACAAGTGGCAAAACAGAAACAATTGAGTAAAGCAGGTGCATTGGCCACGGGCACACCGGCCCACATAAGCAAGGCCAGGCTGTACGAATATAGGGGAGGAAAATGCACAATGGCACTAAATTTATTGGCCGCAACCTGTTGTGTGTAGCCATCACCTGCAACGAGATTTATTGCGCCTTCAATGTAAGTGGTTGAGTCTGGGCTTACGCCAGCCCCTAAAGCTAAAGTCGCATACAGGTGAGCGGAACAAAGAAGTGTGAGCACGATTATGTATGGGTTGCTTGCGAGTTCTTCCCAAATTAGTCCTGCAATTTTCTTGATTGGTGAAGGTGGTTTAAGAGCGAATGGCATGCTGGCTTTGGCTTGAGACCTTTAAACTTTCGTGATTCTGTTTGAGCGCGATGCTACAAAGATATTTACGGTGTATCTAGTTGGATCCATTGATTGGCATCTTTACGGTGGACTAACAGGTCGTTATCGTAATTGATGAAATCGATTTGGTGTTTGATTTTGTTTTGTGCGTCGAATTCTAACCAAATCACAAAATACCAGGGACCCATTTTCTGACCCTTGAACGAGAACGAATTGAAATAGCCTCGTGCCACGGCCTGCTGCCCCTGTATGACCATGCTCTCGACTTTCAGATTGGGTGAATGTCCGTCAAAATCGGAATTACCCCAATCAAAAAAACGCCGAATGGCGTCGCGCCCGACTTTGCGATCACCGTAAACGAGATCCTCAAGGATCGCATTCTCAGCATAATAAGACATGAATCCGGCGAAATCTGATCGTGTGGCATAGTGCTCAAAGTAGCGAGTGGCGATGGATTCCAACGAACTGGGATTTCCACAAAGATGAATAATTGCAAGCCATACCATGATGAACCCTCTACGTCATTTTCGTCATTCTAACAGGCGTATAGCTAGAGTTGATTGAATCGATCTAACAATCTGTTAGGGTAGGTAATCTTGGTTAAGGAAAACTCATGCACGCCCGATCTTTCTTAAGCGATAACGCCGCGCCCGTCCACGACAAGGTGATGGAGGCGCTGGTCAATTGTAATCGTGGCCATGAGCCCGCTTATGGTGAAGACAAGATTAGCCAGCGTATGCAACACCTTTTTCGCGAACAGTTTGGCACAGTCTCCACTTTTCTTATGTTGACGGGTACTGCAGCCAATGTGGTTGCATTGCAGAGTGTCGTTAGCTCCGTTGAAGCCGTTATTTGTGCCGACAGCGCTCACCTCCATTTGGACGAGTGCGGGGCCCCTGAAAAGTTCATCGGCTGTAAGATCCTGACGGCCAAAACGACGCAAGGCAAGCTGTCAGCTGAATCTGTGCTTGCCTTGTTACAAGACGGTGAGGACGTACATCGCAGCAAGCCAACAGTCCTTTCCTTGGCTCAGCCCACTGAATGGGGAACGGTCTATACGCCACAAGAATTGAGTCGTTTATCTGAACTCTGTCGTCAACGTGGTTTGTGGCTGCACATGGATGGGGCCAGATTGGCCAACGCTGCGGCGGCCCTTAATCTAACGCTCGGGGAAGCCTCCTTTGAGTGTGGCGTTGATCTGCTTTCTTTGGGCGGTACCAAGAATGGGCTCATGGGCGCTGAAGCCATCGTTATCCGTGATCAGAACTTAGCATCGCGGACGGCCGCCTACCGAAAACAGGCAATGCAACTAGCTTCTAAGATGCGTTATGTTGCCGCCCAGTTCACGGCCTATTTTGAAGATCAACTTTGGCGTCAACTGGCAACACATGCAAATAAAATGGCTGCTTTGCTTGCTAATGAGCTAAAGGCGATACCTGAAGTGGTTATGGCGATGCCTGTTGAAAGCAACGCCGTATTCGCGCGTATTCCTCGAGGCTGGATCGCACCGCTTCAAGCAAAATTTTTGTTTTCGGTGTGGGATGAAAAGCAAAGCATTGTTCGTTGGATGACAGCCTATGACACACGTGTCGCGGACGTGCATGCCTTCGTATCGGCAATCAAATCGGTGAGTGCTGAGCAGAGGGATTAGGATGGCGCGATCATGACGCAATACGCGGCGCGCGAAATCGGCTGTTTACAAGTGCGACTAGATCTATTCGATGACATCGCCTTGATGCGATTCATAAAAGTCATGCTGTGGTGCTGTCTGATGACGATTGGGTCGATACATGCTCAGGAACAGGCACCACCAAAATTGGAATTGCTGTTTCAGGCGACTCAAGGCGCTGCGCCAGGTTATGTTGACGACAAAGCGTGCGGCACCTGTCATGCCCTTATCTACAAAAGCTATCAGCATGTGGGTATGGCGAAGTCGTTTGTTTCGGCTTCCCAAGCAAAGGTAATCGAAGACTTTGGAGCCGAGTATTACCATGCACCATCTCAGCGCTACTATCAAATACGGCGCGATGGACAAATGCTCGTGTTTAGGCGTTACCAAAAAGACAAGCTTGGGGTTGCCATCAATGTATTCGAAACAAACGTCGACTGGGTGATGGGTTCAGGCAATCGCGCTCGAAGTTATATTTACCAAACCGAATGGGGTGAGCTTTTCGAATTGCCTCTTGGCTGGTATAGCGAACGCGGGATATGGGCCATGTCACCTGGCTACGAAGAGGCGGATCATCCCGGAATACATCGGCAAGTTAAACGAAGCTGCATGTTTTGCCATAACGCATTCCCTGATGTGCCCAAGGGTGACGATCTCGATTGGAAACCGCAACGGTTCCCAAAACAACTACCCCACGGGACTGGATGCCAGAGATGTCATGGTCCGGGTTTGGCGCATATTCAGGCGGTAATGGACAGCGAACCGGTTGAAGTCATCCACGAGCGCATTGTCAACCCCAGGAAATTGACTCCCGAAAAACGTGATTCCGTTTGTTTTCAGTGCCATATGTTGCCAGCCGTCAGCATTGGTGGTGCACGTCGATTTGAGCGCAGCGACTATTCGTTCCGGCCTGGAGAGTCATTGGCCGATTACATGGTTCACGTTGAGGTAACACGTGACGGGCACGAGAGATTTGAGATAAATCATCATGGCTACCGACTCACACAAAGTGCCTGTTACCAACAAAGTCAAGGGGAACTAGGTTGTATAAGTTGTCATAATCCTCACGAAAAACCGGAGAGTTCTGTTTTCCGAGCAAGCGTTGCCAAACGCTGTGTGTCGTGCCACGCAGACCACCAACATCTTGAATTACTCGACGCTAAGGTTCGCAGAGATTGCGTGTCCTGTCATATGCCAACTAGAAGGACCGATGATGTCATTCAGGTCACCATGACCGACCATCGCATTGCGGTGGGCCCGTTCGAGCCTGTTAGCGCAGTTGTAAGTAAAACAGAGCAGGCGCCAATAACCGACATTGGGTTGCTGCCTTTTGGCAACGTGCCTCGAGGAGAACTGGGGGAGATTTATCGAATGACAGCAATTATTCGTGCCCTTGGTAGCGCAAACATCGCCTCAGCGACGTCACGAATAGTGTATGAATCGAATCTTACCAGTCCAACGCCCTTTCTAGATCTTCTGACGGTTCAAGTTAGGCTCCGAGATCACATGGGCGCAGAGAAAACAATGCTCCACCTGCAGAAACTTCACCCTGACTTGGCGGCTAGCTTAAATCTGTGGGGAGTCGTTCAATTGAGGCAGGGAAAAAAGGATGAGGCGGTGGAAACGTTTGAACGGTCAATTGAGAAATATTCGACCCCCGATGGCCACTTTAACCTCGCGCTGGCTCTACTCTCTTGTAAGCAGCATGAATTGGCGTTGACCCAACTCAATGCCGCCATTGCCTTACGGTCCAACATGCACCTCGCGTGGTTGTATAAGGGACGAGTGCTGATCATATTGGGCGAATATGACAAAGCTAAAGATGCGTTGATTCGCGCACTGGAAATTGAACCAAACCACACCGACTCATATTCAACCTTAGTGCAACACTTGCGCAGAGTAGGCGACCCCAATGAAGCCGAACGCTATCTCAATTTAGGACTCAGCGTCTCCAAGCAACCCTCAAAACTTTCAAGTCTAGTGCGATAAAGATCAATCCAGAATCAAATGAGGACATTCCTTTTCAGAATGACTTTTTTGGATCCTGCATGATTCAAACCCATTTACGAATTTTGTTGAACGGAATTGAGTCATGTTGAGCGCAGTGCTCTGATTAGGTATTTCTTAACTTTATCTTGCCCTCTCGGCAGCGCGGACGTAAGTTTGCAATATGACAATTAGGTAGGTCCAAAACCATGATCACGCTTTGCCTTAGCCTCGCGACACTGTGTTTTGTCCAGGATGTCCAAGAAACGCTCAGAGTACCTTACGTTTTATTGGATGTGGCGGTCGTTGATGCGAACGGAACGGCCATTGATGGTCTCGATGTTCATGACTTTGTCATTACCGACGAGGGCGAAAAAGTAGATGTTGAGTTTTTCCATGTTATTAAGTACCGCGATGCCTTGCCACCGCCAGTTAATCCGTTTGAGATGACTGATCAGGATCCATTGCCGTTGGCTCAAACGTTTATTTTCTTGTTCGATTTCAGCCATTTCGCGCCTGATGATGTGGAATCTATCTTGGCGGAGATGAAACACCTGTTTCATCAGTGGCCAGAGACCCCCAATCAGCAGTTTCTGATTTATGACATCGACGCGGGCAGCATCACCCAGGGCTTCACGGCTGACGTGAAACAGGCACTCGCCGATTTGGAAATATACGTTCTAGGATTTGCAGATGAACAAGTGAGTCACCGCCAGCAATTCAAGCAGGGTGGCCTTGTGGATTTAGAAGAGGAACTGATTCGTTGTTTCCCAAAATCCATGGCACCGTCACCTGAAATGCAACAGGCAGCATTGGAGGCTGGACAGATCTGCTTTAGAGCGTCGTATCAGCGCTATTACGGCAATCAGGTTCGCGAACTGGAGAGGCGTTTGGGTGTATTGAGTCGAGTTATGACCCAAGTGGAACGGTTAACTGGTCCAAAAGATATCTACTTTGTTTCGGGCGGAATCCCATTAAACGTGGGGCAGTCGGGTTCTGAACTTGCGCAAAAGTACACTCGCAAATTACGCGCCAAAGCTAATAAGCTGGTGGCGGCCACACCGCAGTCAAGATCCGACATTAGTGATGCCTATGCGCCACATTTCATTGCCGATTCCTCGGAATTGGAGACCTTATCGCTTGAACCTTTTCTGCAACAACTCGGGCATCTGGCGTTGAGGTCCAGGTCGGCTGTGCACACCTTTTCCATTCCTATATCTGGTGAACGAGAGCGACAAATGGCCAGTATGTCGACCGTGACTGGGGACAGGATCGATACCGGGCGCATTTATGCGACCGACCAGCAAATACAGATTGATGGTTTACAACAGTTGGCGGCAGCGACAGGTGGCTTACATTTTGTGCGTGCCGATTTGGCAAAGGCCATCCAACGAGTGGCTGAGGCGGTGAACGTACGTTACATGCTTGGCTATCTTGCGCCTGAGGACGGGAAAGGTAGGTTTCGCCAGGTACAGGTGAATTGTAGTCGGACCGAATCAACCACGTTCCATCAAGAAGGCTATGTTTCGATAAATAACTAGCGACGAATTCTGGCGGTTGCGCGGATGAATGAAGGCTAGGGCCATTAGGGCTGTATCAGAACAGACGCACTTGCTGTTGACTGCCCAGGTTAGAGCGGTTAGCTGGACGCTTGATGAGTTAGCCCTCATTTAATGTTTAGCAGGATGCCCCTTCGCTGGTTATGATTGGAGGCGTTTGCGCCGTTTTGCAATGGGCACTATTTGGAATTTCGGGAGGGTTAAGTGGTAGCTTTAATGATCGCGGGTCTTTTTTTCGGTGTTTCGTTAACCGACACAGATATTGACGTGCGCGCCCAATATATCCAGGACCAGTATCTCAAATCCGAAGAACAAGTTGTGATGCGCGACGGTGTTAGGTTATTCACGTCGATTTATACGCCAAAAGATCAATCTAAAAAGCATCCGATTTTAATGGTAAGAACGCCTTACCAGGTTAATCCGTATGGAGAGGCATTCAAGACCAGACTCGGTCCTTCAGCTGCTTATGAAGAAGCAGGGTACATCTTTGTTTTCCAAGACGTTCGAGGTCGATTCATGTCTGAGGGATCGTATGTGAATATGCGCCCTCACTTGAGTCAAAAGGTGAATCAACGCGACATTGACGAAAGCACGGATACCTATGACACCATTAGTTGGCTCTTAGAGCATGTTGAAGGGAATAACGGTCGTGTCGGGATGTGGGGCATTTCTTATCCGGGCTTTTATTCATCAGCAGGCATGATCGATTCCCATCCAGCCCTCAAGGCCGTATCACCTCAAGCCTGTATTGCTGATTGGTATTGGGACGATATGCACCATCATGGAGCGCTGTCACTTAATCTCACTTTTGCTTTCTTTTCGGTGTTTGGTGTGGATCGGCCTGAGCTTACGACGGAATGGTCGCCTAGATTTCAATTCAATACGCCCGATGGTTACGACTTTTTCCTAGAACTTGGGCCACTCAAGAACGTCAACGAACGGCATTTCAATGATGATATAGAGTTCTGGAACCAATTGATGGCACATCCCAACTATGACCACTTCTGGCAGAGCCGCAACATCATTCCTCACCTCAAGAACATTACGACAGCGGTCTTAGTTGTTGGCGGTTGGTTCGACGCTGAGGATCTGTATGGTCCCTTGAAGACATATGCATCAGTGGAAGCCAAGAACCCCAAGGCCGATAATCGAATTATCATGGGGCCCTGGTCACACGGCGGTTGGCACCGCATGGATGGATCAGAACTGGGTGACGCGCGGTTCGGCGAAGCAACCTCACCGGACTACCAGGCAATTGAATTTCAGTGGTTCCAACATTATCTTCAGGATGGGCCGGCCTCTGAATTACCTGAAGCAATGATGTTCGAGACAGGCTCAAATCGATGGCGTGAATTTGATCGCTGGCCGCCTGAAGGACGGGAGCAACAGGCCATTTACATGCATGCCAATGGTCGGATCGAGTTGGCCCCACCTGACGGTCGTCAAGCTGCTTATTCAAGCTACCAAAGTGATCCTTCTAAACCGGTCCCGTATACGAAGAAGATTACAACAATGTGGGAAAAGACCTACATGACGGAAGATCAGAGATTTGCTTCACAACGCCCCGATGTACTTGTTTTTGAAAGCGATGTGCTTACGGAAGATCTAACCATTGCAGGACCGATGATGGTCGATCTGTGGGTTTCAACTTCAGAGTCAGATGCTGATTGGGTGGTGAAATTGATTGACCAGTACCCGGATGTAATTGAAGGCGTGCCAGCTGAATCAGAAGATTACATTCGCGGTGGAATGCAGCAAATGGTTCGCGGTGACATTTTTCGTGGTCGCTATCGCGACTCCTATAGCAATCCCATTCCTTTTAAGCCTGGTGAAGTCACTCGGGTCAAGTTTGAGCTGCAAGACATTCTGCATCGCTTCAAAAAAGGTCATCGAGTCATGGTCCAGATCCAGAGTTCATGGTTCCCATTGTTTGACCGCAACCCGCAGCGTTTTGTCGAAAATATTAACCTGGCTACAGAGCAGGACTTTGTTAGTGCAACCCACAAGGTCTACCACAGCGCTGACCATGCCAGCCGGATCGAGATTGGAGTGCTGCGTGATTCTAATTAACTGTCTTGTTTTTGGTATCTGCCTGCCCAGACAGACGGATTAATTAGAGGAGGAGCCGCGTTAGCGGCTCCGTTGTAGGACTAGGACTCTGGCGTGAACTCGATACGGTAGCGGACAACTTCTTTATCATCTTGGTCATTGCTTTCGACCATGTAGGCATAGCCGTCAGCTAAGAACATGTTCGCCGCCCCTACGTTTGGATGAGCGTACGAGCCGATATAATCACCTTGAGTGGTGAAGAAATCAATGAAAGCCAAATTCTTTGCGTAACTCAACTCATGGAAGACAGCAATTTTGCCATCGTTACTTGCCCTTAGGCCGTTAATCGGATTCTGTACCGGCGCAAATTCAGCCATTTCGATCGCTTCACGGACGACTTCGTTATTGACCAATGATTGAAGTTGAGCGGGTAAAGCCGCCACAATGGCCTCATGGACCGGAGCAACGGTTGCGTCGATTTCTTGCTGTGTTCGCGGTATGGGTTTGTATTTGTGATTGAAGCTTCTAAAGGCACTCATATCTCTATTCCAACACTGGATCTCATAGCGGTTGGCCATAGCCGTGTAGACGCGATTCTCTTCATCAAAGGTGACATAGCCTGTCTTACCATTAGCGAATATCTTGAACCGACTAGCCAGGAACTTGACCCAATAAGCACGATCACTGATCTTGGCTGGATCGAATGCAGGCGACTTGTCAAGTTCCCATTCTTTGATTATTTTGAAATTCTCGTCGGCAACAAATGATTTTGTAATCAGTGAATTGTCGGATTGATCCAAAGCAGCAGCCGCACCGCCAAGCATCTTGCCATTGGGCGCGTAACTGATGTTCTGCATCATTAGGCTGAGATCCTGACGTACTATTTTGTCGCGATACTGGAAGCCAGGACCAAAGCTATTGAATATGTTGGTCGCTTGTTGATTCTCAAATACCATTGCTGTACCGTCGGCGAGGATATGGGTTGAGACTAAGAACTGGAACTCACCCGGACCTTGTCCTGGCCCTCCAATCTGGCGCACGAATTTCCCGATTGGGTCGAGCTGGATGATGCGATTCTCTTTCGGGTCTGTCACATAGATATGACCTTCACTATCAGCGGTAACGGACACGTTGGGCCCAACCCAATCGAACACTGGATCTTCGGATGTGGGTCCGACGCGCAGGTCTTGTACAAATTTGATTACGTGATCAGATGCCAATGCATGGACTGACAACATCACCATCACGGACATAAACAAATGTTTCATTATGAGCCTCCTCAGATTTTGGATGATGCTGGTTACGTCATCAGGAAGTGAGGTGTTGTGAAAGGCTCGATAAATTGCGATGAAAAAAAGCTGAAAGACCTACATCGATGCAACATAGCTGGGTTCATGACCGAGATCCGGGACGACGCGACCGGCCTGCGCATCCTGATAGTGTGTGAGACGATTTTCGCGAAATGACCAAGAGTCGGACGGTTTGCCGGCAGCAGCCTGCAACTGAAGGTCAACGGCACGTTGAAAGTGTTGTTGTTCAAACTGACAGCGGGCCATCAACTCTAAAGTACGACCATCTGTGAAATTGAAATATTGGTTAGCCTTCTCAAGCGAAGAGAAAGCCTGCGCCCAATTGCGCTTACGCATATGAATTTCACCTATTTGCAAGTCTGAATAAGCCATGACACGACCCATACCAGCAGCTTCAAAGGTGAGCCTCGCTTGAGTCAGTAAAACGATCGCTGCATCAAAGTTACCCAATTCGAAATCAAGAATGGCGAGGAAGAATTGAGCCGCCGCCACGCCAATGGGCACACCGATGAATCGGAATTCATCAAGTGCCGAATCTATTTGTGTCTTGGCTTGAAAAATCATAGCGGGACTACCTGATCGCACGCCGTGCACGCCTTTCGCCCAGCCGCTTAATCTGTTGGTTTCGGCGGTGAACAGCGCAGTTTCGTAATCGATGCTGGTTTGATACGAACAAGAGAAATAGCCAGCGGCAAGTTCGCTCTCATTCGCTTGAATGGCTTGTACTCCGCGCGCTAGATCCACGGTTGCCATTCCCATTGGATCGGACAGGTTTGCATATTCCTTTTGGGCTCTATCGAGGAGGTTGGCGCGTTCTTCGGCGCGATCGGCGGGCATCAATAGACCATACATGAAGTAGGCGCTGGCCAAATCACGCTTGTTACCACTTATGCGGTAAAAATTGATAGCGCGCATGAAATGGTCCTCGTGGCCTTGGAAGGCTTCAATCGATTGATAATTTGACGCCATACTCAATAACGAAGCCGCTTCGGTATTTGGGTCTTTAAGGTCACGACTAATGCCCAGCGCTTCTTCGTAAATTGCTTGTGCAAGGGTCCAATGACCTGAAAGCGTTAATAAATAGCCTTTCTTGAGCAATGCCTGCGCCAGCCCGAAACGAAACTCATAAGCCCTAGAAATAGCGATGGCTTCATCAATGTGGGTTTCGGCGCGTTTGATGTCTCCATACTGAATATCTAGGGCCGCCCATTGCGTCAAACAAAAGGCGCTCACATTGGGTTCGGTCCAAGAAGTCTCTCGATACACAGTTTCAAATGCTTTCTCTGCTTGAACACCGTGACCAAGTTGGGCCCATGCCATAGCGGCATAGACTCGCGGCCACTGATATTCGGAGTCAAATATGTTGGCTCGTTCGAAATAATGAATAGCTTGTGATGCACCCTCCGTTCGAAGTGATTGAATACCTCTAGCAAAGGCTTCGTTAGCTTCTGGATTTACTGAGACACCAAGATGACGCAGGTCGATCTCAGCTGTGTTTTCACCTATTAAGGGCGCCAGATGCTGAATGATGACCGGCACAACTTCACTAAAATCTGCAACCACAAGTTCGTCGTAGCGCAGCCCTATCTCGCTGGCCACAATAATGTGGAATTGAAAAGGGATTGCTTCACTTACCCGAACAAATACGACATAAGACACGCCCAAGTCTGTCCTTAAACCCTCTAGCTTGCCTTGAACTAGTGAGCTCTTAAGCGATCGTAGATCAACCCACTTTGACTCGATGGCATAGCCGGGTAGGGCGTTAACGTGCAAGGCATGGTCAACGGCTGTTGAAACCATGTCACGTAATCCGTGCTCAACCCATTGATAGTCAGGATCGCCCGTATCGTTAATAAACGGAAGAACCGCAACGTCGCCAGCGCTTGATGGTGGTTCTGGCGTCGGTTCTTGGTGGCGAGATAGGGCGAAGAGTAAAATCGACGCCAGTATGGGTATGGCCAGCAGCCATGCCTTTGACCTTTTGAATATCGCACCCTGTGGCTGGGTTGCCGACATCAGCCATTCGTATCCGCGTTTAGCATGTGTTTTGATGTATTGAGGATGTTTGGCATCGTCCCCTAGTGCCGAGCGCAGCTCCCGAATACTTTGTAACAAGACATTTGAACTGACGGTTGTTTCCGGCCAGACACTTTTCAATAGCTCATCTTGGCTCAAAATAGCATGTGGCTGTAAAAGAAGAATGTGCAACAACAGAGCGGTCTTAGGCCTCAGGGTTTCGACCTTTTCGCCGTTATAGCTAAGATCACCGGATCGCTTGTCAAATGTCCAGCGATCAAACGAAACGGTTCCTGATTTTGCCTGCACCCTATGCGCCTCCCGTTTCTTTATACGAAACAATGTTGGCTAGGGTTGAGTATCGCCACCGATCAAGCGTAACGGTTTTTTATTGTCTTCGACTATTGAGCAATCAGTCCAGCTAAGAATTCTCCTTGAATATCGCCTACCAACTCAAAGGCCGCAATGGGTTGCGTGGCGTTGACTTTGATCCACGTGGTGCCATAAGGCAGGACGCCATCAAACAAGGATTCAGCTAGAGCCACATCTTTTTGTAACGGACCTATTGTCCTCTCAACGCTTCCTCGAACGCTGCCATCATCTGCGTAAGCCGTGTAGGTTAATACGGCGTTTTCGCTCTGTGACAGATTAACCGCTGCAAGGCCTGTCCAGTAAATACCCGATTCAACCCAGATTTTGGGGAAGACCAGCGAGGTCCCTCCACCTGTTACTGCTTGTAGCCCGGCCAAACGACGGTTGGTGCCATCGTTACTGCCAAACAACTCGTAACCGGTAATCGATCCGTCCGTTTCCAGGTGGACCCAACTAATGGCCGTATTTTCATTGAGCGTCGGGAAGAGTTGGTATGCGAGACCGACACGTTTGCCGGTTCCCTCGATGATGATGGGTTCCTCTGCAAGGACATTACCTGATGCGTCATAAGCTCGTAATGTGGCTGAAACAGGGCTGTTCTCGGTGTTTACGAACGCGATCCCGGTCCAAAAGTTAACTGTGTCGGCTGCTACGTGTGGGAATATGATGTTCTTTTTGATATAGAAGAAGTTAGGGTTCTTGAGTTTGTCAGATGTCAGGTTTAGGCCTGCCACTTGCAGGTTGCCGTCACGCTTCCCAAATATTTCCATGCCAGCCATAGCTGGATTTGCGGCGGATTCCAGGAATCGTCCCCACTCCGTGCCGGCCGGTAAAGATCCACCCAGAAACTGCACAAAATCAAAGAGATCGTGCGCATAAGGGTCAGTAATCGAATTGACAGACCAATCACCGGCCACAGAATTGAAAAGTGCCGAAGCACTCACTGAACTGTTATTGATCACAGCGGCCTTTGTGTACCATTGCTCTGTGTTTTGTGCGATGTGTGGAATGACTAACTCGTTTAGGTTCCCGATGATGGCCGGTTCGGCGATAGCGGTCTTCTGGTCGCGGGCTAGGGTGAGTCCCATGCCGATGACGCTACGATTAGATCTCACCCGTACCCAATCCAGATCGAGCACATTAAGTTGGGGAAATAGCTGCTCTATTGAACGCTCCGTTCGCGCGAAGGGCTCGAGCGTGACCGTCACTTCACTTAATGTTTGTCCTACTTTGTTGCGCGCTTCAAAAACAACCACGGCAGGCTCTGAGAATGGATTAACGACGGTTAATGAGGTTGTGTCAACGACGTCGTATTTTGGATAAGGGAAGATTAGTCGAGGATTAGCCGTGGTTATTCCCACGCCAAAGTTGAGGCTGCCTGGACCCTTGTTCGCGTCATTCAAGCTAACTTTCATGTCGTATTGGCCAGCGTGGCTCCCATTAAAAATAAATGGATTTAGACGACCGGCGCGGAGTGGACTGACTTGCAATAGTGTGTCGCCCGCATATACTTCAACTTTCCCGTCTGTCGCGCTCGCTAGTAAATCAAACGTTAGTTCAATGGTTGCGCCGGTCTCGGTTAAGAAGAAGCGGTACCAGTCGACCGGGTCGTTATCATCAAGACTCAGTTGGCTGTAGTTGCCTGCCACGATGGTTGCAGCTTGCTCGCGTGTGTCGTTGGGCTCTAAAGAACTATCGCTTCGTACGCCAAGTACCGTGATTGTCAACGAGTCGGGATTCGCATCAACGAGGCCCAGTGAATTGATGGTTTCTAGTTTGACCGTGTAACTGCCTTCCTGGTCGAAGCAGTAATTGACTAATTCGTCGCTTTCAATCACGACTTGTCCACTGGGTCCGTCGATCACCCACGAGAGCCGATTAATGACTTGATCGAATGTTGAGATAGGTGAATCTGAGTCGACAAATGCTGGTTCGCGGACCACTCCATCAAATTGCACGGTGGTGCCTGATTCGATAAAGAGTGCGGACTCCAAGGGTCGTGTGATCAAGGTATCGGGTGTTTGGTCGGGCTCATAAACGTGCAGCCAAATTGATGGCACAAATGCGGTGGCTAGACTGAAATCAGAGGTGTTGAGGAAAAGTGAGACAAAGTACACACCGGCTTCGTCGAAACGAATTTGGCCCGGCTCGCGTTGATCGCTAAAGAAGAACGAGTCTCTGTCACGAGTGATGCTCCAGAAGAAGTTGAGGTCCAATCCTTCTGCGTTTTCCAGTTCAGTGAATAGGTTAAACAAGCTGCCCCGCTCAATACGGATGGTCGACAGGCTATCGAAACCACTAATGTTTGCTGATGGCGGCATTCGATCTTCATAAACCGTCACAAAAATGCCGCCGGGTGTTTTCGTGTAGTTACCTGAACTGTCGCGAGCGAATGCGGCAAAATTTAAGCGTGCAAGACCACCTTGAAAAGCATCTTCAGGAAAATCGAAATTTATTGTTTGGGTCGATGTGGTTCCAGCAAGCCGTACACCTTCCGAGAACCACTCATAGGTGATCTCGTCGCCCTCAGGATCATTGGCGCTCAGGGACAGGGTCTGAGTGGACTGATTGGCGACAAGTAGTGTCGTGCCGATATTCGTGTGGGTGAATTCGGGTGGCTTGTTCGTCTTGGGCTCGTGGACAGCTAAGAAACGTGTATTGCTACTGGACCGTGTGGCCGGAAAACCGACCGCATCAAGCTGGATTTGATAGATCCCTGTCTGATTGACGAAAACGCGATGGGGTCCTTGACCCGCTCGTGTCTCCAATAGTTGATCGTTTCTCAAGATCCGCCAGGCGACATCGAGGTTCGCGCCGCTGGGATGGAAAGACTGTCCACCCAGTACGACGGAGTCGCCCACATCAAGGCGCTGATTCTGTAAAGGCAGCGAAATGATGGTTGTGGGTACTTGTTCCTGTGCGTAAACGTTTACGTTGAACTGAGGAAATGATGGGTCAATGTGACCACCTGAATCGACGGCACGAAGTTGAAATACTCTGAGACCTTCGCTATCGAAAGTCACATCAACGGGATTGCCTGAATACTCGTCGCCGGACTGAATTTCACGCCAAGTGTAACTGACCACATCCCCTTCGGGATCGATAGCGTCTGCGAAGAAGCGGATAGGTTCACCAACCGTTGCAAAACCTTGAATGTATTTGGGCTCGATGACTCGAGATGTGGGCGGTAAGTTGCCTTCAAGTACAAAAACCTCCGTTGAGCTGTGCGGGGAAAAGTTACCGTCATTATCAGCCACTACCGCATAGATAGGAATACCTTCAGGTGATTCTTGTGTTGATCGAAATCGCAGTTCATCGGCGGTCAGGCGTCGTGGTTGACCGTCCTTAAGATAAAACCAATGTACGGCCCATGGTCCAAACGAGTCTTGATCGCTAATAACCGGTCGAATGATGGTTTCCTGGCCTGGATTAACCGTCGTTAGTGAACGCGAGAAACCCTGAATGCGTGGCCAGGAAATGGCACGAGATGGGTCGGTTGATTGCACATAAACAAATCGGTCCTCGGTGACGCCGTTTAATGTCGCTTTGATTCGGAATCTGCCACTGCCGGGCGCTTCGAAAAGGAAGGTGATGCCAGTAGCCGTTTGACCGTCGGAGGTGGTCCATTCAACGTCGCTCGAGCTGGCAAGAAAAAGGACAGGTTGTACGTCCGTCGTGAATGGATCAAATTCAGGATGGCTTATGATTCCGGTTTGGGCTATTGCGAACGTAAAGCCAAGCATTAATAAATATTTCATTGTCGACCTTATGTTGTATTTGCTATGCGCTAGTTAACTAGCCAAGAGAGGTGGAGTTGTAAATATAGTGGTTAGAATGACTGCAGTCACGCGGACCAGGGTTCTATGTGATGGACGTCATCGAAAAAGTCGATCTAATTAGATTGGCTTTCATCCTTTAGCTGGATAGGACCTGCATGTTGATTGCGTTTCCCGTATTTTTTTTCAAAGAACTTACGCAGGTAATCCATATCGGTGGAAGGGTTGCCAGTTAGTTGATAGGGTTTCCCAAATCCGGCTTGTTTTAAGCGATAGTCCAGGAAGAGTGGTAGTAAGGGGACTTTTGCGTTTATGGCGATTTGATAAAAACCCGAGCGCCAGTGACTCATATAACGTCGACGGCCTTCTGGGGCCAACACCAAAGTGAGGTTTGTGGCGCTTTCGAATCGATCAACCATCTGAGAGACGACGTTGTGGTTCTGACGACGGTCTATGGGCACACCACCTGACGCATACATGAACTTTCCGAGAATCGGTTTGTTGAATAACGTGTGTTTTCCCATCCATGTTGCCTCGATAGCAAAGGCTACTTTGAAGAGGTACAGCACCACAAAGTCCCAGTTCGAGGTGTGCGGCGCAACGACCATGACGTACTTGCCCTGTCGAGGTGGTTCTGCGGTTAACGTCCAACCCGTTAGTCGCAACGCCCATTTTGCCAACCACTGCCCCAATCTGACCTCCCTAACTAGAATTTAGAGCATTATAGCCATTCATTGAGCAGGATTGCGAAGCAAGCATGCAGTCCATATTCGACATATATATTGCTATTCAAGTTGTCACATTCAAGGGAGACGAGTAGAATGCGCACTAAGTCGCCTTACGCGAAGGGAGCTTTACTTGACCGATCAAAGCGAATCAGTTGGCACTTGGCTATCTGCTGCAGAAACGCTGGTGAAAAGCTTAGACTTCATTGATCCTGCTCATCTTCCACCCAGTTTTTCCGGCGACCTGTTAGGTCCACTACGCGACGGTCTCGTACACGTTGAGGAGCTACGTGATGAGATCGTTTTTTGGGCCATGATCAATCGTTTGGCCCTCATTCGTAGTAAAGCAAATCAAAGACGATGGTTCTTCCTAGAACATGTTTGCTCCGAGCTGGCCAAATATTTGAGGGCAGAGGAAACGGTTATTTATTTTGCAACGACCGAGCCCGATTGGGTTCGCGTTCACCCTATTGAAGGGGAGGATGACCAAGATACGCAAATCCCGCCGGGTAGTCAGCGGGACTTTGTGACCATTGAGTCAACTGACTGGGCCCAACATCTCATATTTAAGAGCCCGGTGGCGAATCAGAGTAGTTTAGCAATACGTATTCGCAGTCGCGTGAAAACGCCGCGTATTTTGACTACGCGACTACGTGTTTTAGCGAAATTTGCGGAACTCCTGTTTGCCGTTATTGAACCTTACTTGGGTGCAGGCGTGGAGATGGAAAACGCCGTCGTCATCACAGGAGCCGATAAGCTACGTGACGACGATGAAATTATCGGCAGCGATCCGCGCTTTGTTGAAGCTATCCAGAAACTCGAACGCGCTGCAGACTCCGAGGCTTCCGTCTATATCCGAGGAGAATCAGGTACCGGCAAAGAGCTATTTGCTAGGCGTTTACATCGAATAAGCCCTCGCGGTAACGGTCCCTTTGTCGCCATCAACACGTCAGCGATCCCACACGAACTCATTGAAAGTGAGATGTTCGGCCATGAGAAAGGGGCCTTTACCGGCGCCTATTACCGCAAGATCGGCCGCGTAGAACAGGCGCATGGAGGCACCTTGTTCTTGGACGAGATAGGCGAGATGCCGCTAGCCTTTCAAGCCAAGTTATTGCGCTATCTGCAAGAAAAACAGTTCACACGTGTTGGCGGCAATCAGACAGTTAGTTCCGATGCGCGTGTGGTTGTGGCTACCCATCGCGATTTGAAAGAGATGGTCTCGGAGAAGACTTTCCGAGAAGATCTTTATTATCGTATCCACGTGATCCCTATCGATATCCCTCCATTACGTGAACGTGGGATGGATGTGCGGCTGATCGCGAATATCCTATTTGAAAAATACATTCACAAGAGTCGCGCCAGCCGAAGAACCGTTGAAGAAGCTGTTTTTGAAGCCCTTCAAATGTATGAATTCAAAGGGAACGTGCGCGAGCTTGACAACATTATTCAACGCACTGTGGTTATGGCAAAGGGCAACAAAATTAGATTACGTGACTTGCCAGATGAAGTTAAGCAGGCAGTTGGCCCCTCACAACTCGGTTTTTATCAATTACATCCATTCGAAAAATACGACGTTGTGGTGCCGTCGGATCGCGAGACCCTGCGTCAGTTAAAGCATGACGTTGAGCAGGTGTCCGTAAGCTACGGACGCGACCTCGAAAGGCGATTCTTGATGGAGTTACTGCGGCGCGCAGATGGTTCGGCACGTAAAGCTGCAGAGTTGGCTGACATAAATCGCACTCTTTTCTATAAATTAATGAAACGTGCTGGCATTGATATTACCGCTGTCGCTAAGGACGAGAGTTGAATTCACTACGTTTGGGCGTCTTGATCTCAGGTGGTGGAACGACGTGTATCAATCTCATTAATTCGATCCAGGACGGGCGCTTGCCAGCGGAAATCGTGTGTGTGGTGTCGTCAAGTTACAAGGCGACTGGCAACGCAAAGGTTCAGGACCACGACATACCGTTACTTGTCTTGCCCAAGCACAAATCATTAAGCGATGAAGCCTATAGCGAGCAGGTCAATTTAGTCCTGACACAGCATCAAGTTGACTTAGTGGTGTTAGGCGGTTTCCTCAAACGTTATTTACCTGGTTCAGCGTTCAAGGATAAGTGTGTAAATATCCACCCTTCCTTGATCCCAGCCTTTTGTGGAAAGGGGTTTTATGGCATGAAAGTGCATGAAGCCGTCTGGAGTCGTGGTTGCCGAGTATCGGGATGTACGGTTCATTTGGTTAATGATGAATATGACGCTGGCCCGATTGTTCTGCAACGGACGGTTGCGTTAAACGACGACGATTTGCCACACGACATTCAAAAACGTGTATTTGAGCTGGAATGTGATGCATATCCAGATGCAATCCAATTGTTTGCTAATCGTCAAGTCAGGGTGGTAAACGGGCGTGTCGTCATTAAACGAGACTGACTTTTTCACCGCCAACGTGCGTTTCACCAACAACATAGGCTAATTCGCCTTGCTGCTCGAAGTGAGCCATGACGTTATCCTTGTCATCCGGATCAATAAAAACCATTAAGCCGATACCCATGTTGAATACGCGATAGGCTTCTTGTTCGCTAACCTTGCCTTTGTCCACCAAGAATTTAAAGAGCGGGGGCACTGGATGAGCGTTCTTGCGCAGCGAGACTGATACACCCTCCGGCAATATTCGAGGTACGTTATCTAAAAAGCCGCCACCGGTGATATGCGCCATGGCGTGGATCATATCTTGTTCTAATAAGTGCCTGACTGCATGGTAGTAGGGTTTGTGCACGGCCAGTAGCGATTCTTGCACCGTTTGACTGCAGCCCGGAATTTTGTCGTCCAATTGGAGACAGGCTTCCTCAAAAATGATCTTGCGGGCCAATGAATAGCCGTTTGTGTGCAGGCCACTTGATGCCAGTCCAATGATCAACTGCCCAGGTTTCACTCTTTGCGAACCGAGGATTTTGTTTTTATCAACGACACCCACAATGAAGCCAGCAACGTCGTATTCACCGGCTTGATAAAAACCCGGCATTTCTGCCATCTCGCCACCCAAAATGGCTAATCCCGATTGACGGCAGGCTTGTGCCATTCCCGCCAAAACCTCCCGTACGACATTAGGCTTCAATTTCCCGGTGGCTATATAGTCCATAAAAAAAAGGGGCTTGGCACCTTGGACAAGAATGTCATTAATACAGTGGTTTACTAAGCAGGCACCTACGGTATCGTGCTTGTCAGCTTCAAATGCAACTTTAAGTTTTGTGCCGATTCCGTCAGCTGAAGCAACTAAGACCGGACTTGGGATGTCGGGAAAACGGGCGTCAAAGAGTCCGCCAAAGCTACCTATCTCGGAAAGTACCTGTGGTATGGATGTTGACTGTACATCGGCACGTATGGCTTTGATGGATGCGTCTTGGGCATCTATTGATACGCCCGCTTCTTCATATCTTGATGAATTCATGATTGCTCTCCCTGCACCCAGTTACAGCCCTGTTTGAGGCAACGCCCATTGTAGTTCAGCTCAAGCATTAGTCCAAGCCACTACGGGTTCTCTGACCCTAAGACAGACAGGGTGGCATGAATTTCGCTTTTTGTCTTGGCAGTGTTTACTTTTCGTAACTACCTGAATTTTTAACAAGCTTATTGGTGTTTAAGGTATATATTGAAGGTAAGACACTGTGTGAAAACTTACAGAGGAGGATTTTGGGAGTGATTAAGATAGATATCGCGGAAAACATTACCAAACGTGTAGACATACCTCGTGTTTTGGCTCTGAAAGCGGTGGATGAAATTCTGGATACCATGAAAGATGCGTTGGTTAATGACGAACGTATTGAAATTCGTGGTTTTGGAGTTTTCCAGAAAAAGCTGCGCAAGAAAAGTGTGGGTAGAGACATTCAACGTGCCAAGACGATTGAAATCCCGGAAACCCATACAGTGAAGTTCAAGCCTGGAATTGCGATGCGCGTTAGCGACTAAGTCGCGCATATTTTTGTTACGTTTTACATGTCTTCAAAGGGCCTACCTGTGCAGCGTAGGCGTAAAGTAGGATGTGTGCGGCGCCCATCACGTTTAGTGATTCCACCTGATTGGCGATAGGAATGCGAATACCTTGTTGAGCGGCTTCTATCACCGCATTACTTGGACCATGACCTTCATTGCCAAGCGCTAGCACAAAACGGTCAGGCCACTTGAATTCACCTAATGTGCATCGCGCATCTGCTGAGGCATAAACTAAGGCCGGAATATCTTTGAGGTTTGCTGTACTGATACGCCAATTCCTGACCTGCAGCACATGTCCCGCCGATGCGCGGATCAGCGCCGGGTGGAACGGATCACAGCCACTTAGCCAAAGTAAGTCGCGAATACCAAATGCCGCAGCCGCTCGTACCAATGCACCAGCGTTGCCTGGATCTTGGATGTGATCTATCAATAGACCTTGTTCAATGCGATCAAAACCATGCATTTCCAGGGTCGGTCGTTGGAACAGAAATAATGGTGGTTGTGGCGACTTTAGCGTTGATAATTGCTGAAACATATCCTTTCCTACGAGGTAGGTTGGGATGTCTTCAGCAATGCGCGTCTCTGAATCACACGTCCATATAGCAGAGCACTGCAATCCAGCATTCAACGCCTCGGCACCTAGTTTTGCCCCTTCTACGAATACGTAGGGAGCTAGCGCCGGACGATGTAACCAAGCCCTAAGCGCTTTAACCTTTTGGTTTTGGCGGCTAAGGATGGTCTGGGGTTCTATTCTTCTGGAAACCACGCTTGTAGCTGAGTGGCAATTAACTTAGCTTGTTTGGCCGAGCTAATATTGAATTTTGCTTGGTTTGTGTAACGCCCGTATTGTTTCTTGTAGCGTTGTATTCGCACTTTAGGTTCGGCCCAAGAGCCATCGGTTTTTTTGTCGCGAAACAAGAACATAATGGTTGCCCAGGCGCCCTTAGTCAAAATGTTTTTGTCGAGCTGTTCTACTTTGAGCTCCCCATCTTCTTCCCATTCGCAACTTAGATCCTCGATAGAAACTTCGTGTTCCATTAGATTTCTCCTGATTCCAATGTGACCCGTACCCGGATGGTTGGCCCAAGTTCGGAAGGATAGACGAAGCAAATGGGATGTGTCTAGCCTTCAATTTTTTGTAAGGCGGCTAAATCAACGAAATCGATCAGGAATTTTGCAACCGGGACATCGTCTAGACGGCGAGGATATGAGCGCCTGGCTCGCTGGTAGGTCGAGCTAGTTGACCGCATGCTGCGCCTATATCGCGACCCTTCGACCAGCGCACCGTGTTGGTGACGCGAGCTTGATTAAGTATTTGATGAAATGCTTCTATGCGTTCCAGTAACGATTGTTGGTAATTCAATTCGGGGGTTTCATTAAACGGGATCAGGTTTATCTTGCAGCGGATGCCTCTGACTAGTCGTATTAATCGCTTTGCATCGGCATCTGAGTCGTTGAGGTCACGAATCATCACGTATTCAAAAGTTAAACGTTCGCGTGGTTTCAAGGGTAGATGGCGGCAGATTTCTAATAACTCTTTGATGTTCCACTTCAGGTTGACTGGCATCAAGGCGTCGCGTTGTTCGTCGGTGGTGGCGTTGAGTGAAATGGCTAAGCGTGGGACTATTTCTGATTCCGCTAGTTTTTGCAGGTTGCGTGCATGCCCCGATGTGGATACCGTGATTCGTTTGGGCGACAGGCTAAAGCAGTGCTCATCAGTCAAAACCTTTAACATCCGTTGAAGATTCTTCAAATTTAATAGAGGTTCGCCCATACCCATCATGACGACGTTAAATGGCACGGGTAAATCGATATCTTGGGCAATAGCGAATACTTGCCCAACCATCTCGCCACAACTGAGGTTGCGGATGAATCCCATACTTGCGGTTAGACAAAACGAGCAGTCTTGAGCGCAACCAACTTGAGACGACAAACACAAGGTGACGCCCTTTGTCATCTTCATATAGACGGCTTCAACTTCGCTGCCATCGTCCAAGTTGAAAATATACTTGATGGATTCGTCCTGAGATACGTGCCGGCGACTAATGGTTGGCATTTTGATCACACATTCGGACTCAAGCTGATCACGCCAGGCTAAAGGCAAATTGCTCATTTCACTGATGGCAGTGACACGCTTCTGATAAATCCACTGAAAGACTTGACTGCCTCTAAATGCGGGCTGACCTTGTTTAAGTGCTAAATCGACGAGTTCTTGTTTGGTACAGCCAAATAAGTTTAACTTCGTGCCCTTAGGCTTCATCAGGTTTTATTTTTAAACTGGCCAAAAAATCGGTGTCGTATTGGTTAAAAGACGCGCGTGCCTCTTCGTCGCGCTCCGGGCTGTGCAGAAAAAGGTTACCTTCAGACTGGTCATCGCGCTTATCGAGCGCAATGTTGGCCTCCATGATCAGGTAAATGTCATAGCCGGTGGATTTGATCTTATCCGTCAGTGACTTTACGTTTTCGTCTTTTGTTAACGCTTGATGCAGGGCCATTCCCAAGTCTTTTAGCAAGGCCTTCATCGTGTCATCAAGTTCCATACATTACTCCCAAACCAAGCTTAATCCATTTGATTAGGCTAGTCCACCCTTGATCCTTTTGTTTTACGTAAGCGTGATGGAAAACGTTATTGTCCCGTGTGCCCAAAGCCGCCGGAGCCACGATCAGTCTCGGGCAGATCTGAAACCACCTGCCACTCAAGCTTGGCAACAGGGCACAAAACAAATTGTGCGATACGCATGGCTCGCTCGATACGTATCGGTTCGTTCGAGAGATTGATCAGTGCAACCGAAACTTCGCCGCGATAATCTGCATCGATAGTTCCCGGTGTGTTTACCATGCTTAAACCATGGCGAATGGCGAGTCCGGAACGCGGACGGACTTGACCTTCAAAGCCTTCGGGGATGGCGACTGCGATTCCAGTCGGTACCAAGACCCGTTGCAGCGGCTCAAGGATAAAGCTGTCATCAATGGCTGCCTGTAAGTCTACGCCAGCAGCATGTGCTGTTTGATATTGAGGCAGGTCAAGCCCATCATGGTGAGGTAGTCTCGTTATTCGCACAGTCACGGGTCCCATAAATGCTCACAATCTCCAGTAACTCTTCATGTAAGAAAACGGGCACGCCGCAGCGTGCCCAATTGGAACAAGTTGATGACCATCATTGTCTAAAATGGGATGTCATCGTCATTGAAGTTATCGCTTTCGGGGACATCATAATCGCTGTCAGCAGCTTTGCCATAAGTCTGAGGCGCGTCCTGACCTTGCTTGTCATCATAACTCTTGCCAGGTCCACCTGAACCCTCACTTCGGGGCGCTGAACCTAACATCAAGAATCGTTCGACTCGGACGTCCGTGATATAGCGCTTTTGACCAGACTGATCTTCGTAATCCCGATACTCCACCTTACCTTCTACGTATATTTGTTTTCCCTTATGAAGGTAGCGATCGGCTATTTCCGCCTGTTTCCCCCAAACGACAAGGTTATGCCACTGGGTCTTTTTCTGTTTTTCACCGCTTGAGTTGGTGAACTCTTCCGTTGTAGCGAGAGAAAAACGTGCAAACGGGGTTTGTGACTTGGTGTAGCGCAATTCAGGGTCTTTACCCAAATTGCCTATTAGTTGGATTCGATTGAGACTGGCCATGTGGCCTCCTTATTTGCCTTGCGTAACGTTAATAGCGCCGCCTGACGCCATATCGGCCCCATCTTAACAGGCGCCTTATTCGTAAGCATAGAGTCTACAGCTTGACAGCCCTTGGAATTCAATTTGAATTATGGTGTATCACACAGGTAAAGTGGGTAGCTCTGACTGCTCACCCGAGAGAGAACATGTCGAAATTTGTGATTTTTGTTCAAAAGACTATTCGCCGCCTCTTCACCTACCCGGGTTTAGCGAGCATATTTGTCATCTTGGCCCTAGATGTCTGTACTTACCTGGCCTTATCGCGACAACAAGGGACTTCTCACTTCTCCGGCCAAGACAAGGTGCTGCATGCTGCCGCCTTTTTTGTTCTATTTGTTTTGGGCTACTGGGCTCTGAATTTTGATTTGGCAAGACGATGTACGCGTTTGTCTGGGTGGCTTACGATTGCTAATTTTTGTATCTGGTCACTTTATGCGGGTTTTATCGAGTTAGCTCAACACTACTTGGGCTATCGAAATGCTTCGTATTGCGATCTGGCTGCAGATTTTATTGGCATGATTGGTGGTTTTGCCTTCTTGCTTGTGTTTCGACCATTCCCCTTAACACGTGGGAGGCCTAAATGAGTGGAACGACGCCGATGATGCGGCAGTTCCACGAAGCTAAAAAGAAGTATCCCAATGAAATCCTCTTTTTTCGCATGGGCGATTTTTACGAGATGATGTTTGACGATGCGATCACGGCCTCTGCCGCCCTTGACATCACCTTGACAAAACGTGGCAAGGGTACCAAGTCAGAGGCGCCCATGTGCGGGATACCTTTTCACGCCGCTGAAGGCTACATCGCCAAACTGGTGCGTCAAGGCCACCGCGTCGCGATTTGTGAACAAGTGGAAGATCCAAAAGAAGCCAAAGGTCTCGTCCGTCGTGAGGTTGTCAGGGTTGTGACGCCAAGTACCATTTTGGATGATCCCACCTTAGATCATCGAGACTTTCGATTTCTTGCGGCGATCGCTTGCCTTGATGAGAGCTTAGGGCTGGCGTTCATGGACTTCTCTTCCGGCCGATTTGATGTTTGCTTATTGGAGGGCGACGACCGCTTCACGCGTGCTGGCGATCTGTTAGTAACTCGTGACCCCGCCGAAGTTCTGGTTTCAGAATCTGAGGCGTTGGCATGGCTTGACCCGGGCTATTTGAAGGCGCGATGCGTGACTCGGCTAGAAGGGTGGCGATTCCAAAAAGATACGGCCGCGAAAGAATTGAACCAACACTTTGGAACATTAGATCTTTCGGGTTTTGGTATCCAGGAGCACGATGCATTGATTATGGCGGCAGGCGCGTCATTGGCCTACGTGAACGAGACCCAAAACAATCGTGCCAGCCATATTGAAACCATTCGCATCTTACGCTTCGATGACTACCTATTTATTGATGGTGCCACGCAGAGGAATCTGGAATTAACCAAATCCATTTTTGACGGAAACCGCAGGGAGAGTCTATTAGGCCAAATCGATCGCACTAAGACTTCCATGGGCGCTAGATGCCTAAAGACTTGGGTACTTGAGCCTTTATTAGATATCTCAAAGATAGAAATTCGACAAACAGCTATCGCGTCTTTTGTGGATGCCATGGTAGCTAGGGCTGAAGTCAGAGAACAACTTGCCATGTTACCAGATCTGGATCGGTTAATCGGTAAACTAGCGATGGGGATGATACAACCGCGAGAGATCGTTGCCTTGGGCCAAGCTCTACATGGTATGCCGAACCTGATCCAATGGCTAGAAGAGGTAGATGCCGATCGCTATGGCTTAAGCGACGAGATCGTAAACACTCTATGGACCGTGTGCGAACAGATCAAAAGATCCATGACCGATGATCCACCAACGCACACCCGTCAGGTAGGCTTTATGGCGGCTGGCGTTTCAGACGAGCTGGATGAACTTAGAGAATTACGTCGTGACGGCAAAAGTGCGTTAGCTCGGATTGAAGCCAGAGAACGGGAACGAACTTCTATTCCTAAGCTCAAGGTGCAATATAACAGGGTTTTTGGCTACTACATCGAAGTCAGCAAGGCCTATCAAGCCAAAGTGCCAGACGATTATGTGAGAAAACAAACTTTAGTTAATTCAGAACGCTACATTACCGATGAACTGAAAGAATATGAGCACAAAATATTGGGCGCTGAAGAGCGGATGTTGGAGTTGGAATGCGAACTCTTCAAAGCGCTTGTTGAAGAAACACAAACCAGTCTGCCACGGATCCGTTCGTATTCAGACACCTTGTCGCAAATCGATGTTCACTCGGCATTGGCTGATTTAGCCGTCGATCGCAACTATTGCCGTCCCAAAGTCACCGAGCATGGCGAGATATTCATTACCGAGGGCCGTCATCCGGTTGTAGAAGCACTATCAAATGACCCATTCATTGCCAACGATACGCAATTGAATATGGCTGACGACCGTGTGCACATCATTACAGGCCCAAACATGGGCGGAAAATCGACCTATTTACGACAGGTTGCGCTAATCACACTGATGGCCCAAATGGGTTCATTTGTGCCAGCCAAAAAAGCAGAGATTGGGCTGGTAGATCGCATCTTTACGCGCGTCGGTGCCAGCGATCATCTGGCCCGCGGTCAATCTACCTTTATGGTGGAGATGATTGAAACCGCTAATATCCTCCATCATGCGACCAACAGAAGCCTGATTGTGCTTGATGAAATCGGTCGAGGCACGTCCACTTTTGACGGCTTGTCGCTGGCCTGGGCGACCGCTGAATATATTTCCGATCCATTGAGGGTTGGCGCGAAGACCCTATTTGCAACTCACTATCACGAAATGACTGAATTAGAGAAGACTTGTAACGGAGTTAGGAACTTACATATCACTGTTCGTGAATGGAATGGTGAGATTGTTTTTTTGCGCCGCGTCGAACGAGGTGCAGCTGACCAAAGCTATGGCATCCATGTCGCTAAGTTAGCGGGACTTCCGGGCGATGTTGTTCGTCGCGCACGTGAAATACTGGCTAACCTGGAACGCAACGAATTGGATACATCAGGTCAACCGCGTTTGGCTAAGGGCCAAGGTTTGGCACCCAAACAAGCGCAGTCAGCGCAACTCACCTTATTTCCCGCCGAAAAGTCTGCATTTGAAATTGAGCTTTCTGAACTAGAACTCGACGAAATGACGGCCCGAGATGCCTTGAACCTGCTTTATAGATGGAAGGAGAACTTGTGACTGACGTCGGCTTTGAAATAACCCCTGAGCACCGACCCATCATCGTTGGTTTTGAAGGCGCGGAGCCCGACTGGGATTGGTTGGAGCAAATACGTCCAACCGGGGTCATCTTATTTACAAGAAATCTCAACTCCATTGAACAAGTGAGACTTCTCTGCCAGCGACTGAGAACGCTGAGACCGCGCCCATTTATTGCGATCGATATGGAGGGAGGGCGGGTTAATCGCCTGCAGCATTTGATAGGACAGTTCCCCTCCATGCCACAGGCTGTGAGTAGCTCTGCTTGTTTTGAGGCCGGAACACGCATGGGTCAATTGTTGGCTTCTCTTGGCATCGACATCGATTTTGCGCCGGTTGTCGATTTAGATTATGGCCAACTTAGCAATGGTCTACAGGGCCGCACATTGGGTTCGGACCCAGCGAAAGTAGCAGAACACGCGATTGAGTTTGTGACTGGTCTAAATCAGTTTGGCGTTGCTGGATGTTTCAAACACTTCCCGGGACTGGGAACAACCGTTCCTGATAGTCACTTGAGCTTACCGACATTTCAAGGCAGTTATTCCGAATGGGACCAAGGGGAAGGCGAGGTGTACCGCTTGCTGGCGGCCAAAGGCCAATCCCAGGTACCCGTTATGTTAGCGCATTGTGTCATGCCGTTTTGGCAAGGTGAGGTGGCCTCTTGGTCAAGTAAATCGATGCAAGCGTTAAAGTCGATTGGCTGGCAGGGCATCACCATGACAGATGACTTGGAAATGAAGGCGATTGACGAGGAGACTATTACATCGACGGCTGCACGCGCGTTAAGGGCTGGTGTCGATTTGGTGATGGTGTGCCGGTCCAAGCCCATCATCGATCAAATGGTCGCGTTTCTTGATCAATCTCCAGACTGCCGTTCGGCGCGCAGCGGGTTCATCCCACACGCGTCACCCGTTGACGTTTCATTCGAGGAAGCGTTGAAGGGTTGGCGCTCTTTCTCGTCGAAATTCATAGCCAGCAGTTAGGCGACATTTTTGAGTGAAGTACTGAAAAAGTGTTCCAACTTAAGGCACTTTCGATTACAATTTAGCGGCGTGTGGCGATGTAGCTCAGTGGTTAGAGCACACGGCTCATAACCGTGGTGTCCGGGGTTCAACTCCCTGCATCGCTACCACTTTAACCTCGGGTAGCATCGACCTATTTCCCCTCTTTTTATGGGGATCTGTTCCTTGCAATCGAAAGCCCTTGCGTTGGATGTCAAAAGGCAATTGAGTAGCAAGTGCGGTGACCGAGGTGCCGTTGTTAACGTGTAAATTGGTGTTCTATCTTTTGTAGTTGTTCCACTGATGAGAGCTAACTCGATCATTTCATAGACTAAATGAGTATACGCTTCTTGTGCTAAGTTGATGGCTTAATTCAGTATAGGGAGTTGTCGATGCTGTGCCTTTTACTTGGTTTGGTAGCCGTTCTTCAAGCGGATGAGACGATTGGTTTTTCAGTCAACAAAGAACACCAAACGGGGTTTTTGGACTTATACGTCGATCCGCAAACGGCGTCCGTTTACTTGGCCATTCCTAATAATTTGGATATTTTGCTGTATCAAAGCTCGTTGCCTCATGGCATCGGTTCAAACGATATCGGCCTAGATCGCGGTCAGTTAAGTGATATTCGACTTGTTCGATTTGAAACTGTCGGTAACAAAGTCCTACTGCGACAGCTGAACACTCGCTTTCGGGCACTAAGTGACGATGTTGATGAGCAAAAGTCGGTTCAAGAAGCCTTTGCTGAATCTGTTTTGTGGGGGTTTTCGATCGTCGATCGGAACGCCAATCAAATCATCGTAGACGCGACCGAATTCATGATGCGCGATGCCCACGGCGTTGCAGCTCAGCTGAAACAAAGCAAGCAAGGTCACTATTCGATTGATGCATCGCGTTGTGCCCCTTATTTGAAGCGTTGTAAGACGTTCCCACTCAACACCGAACTCGAAGCGACCGTCACTTTTGTCGGATCAGAGCCCGGAAACTGGCTGCGTCAAGTTGTCCCTGATCCAAGCATCATTAGCGTGCGCATGCACCACAGTTTTATTGCGCTACCTGATGACGGCTACCAGCCTCGGGTCCATCACCCAGAGTCAGGTTATTGGTTTGACCAGTTTGCGGACTACGCCACTGCCATAGATGAACCGCTCGAGAAACGATGGATTGGTCGCCATCGATTGCAAAAGGTCGATCCCAAGGCGGCCCGCAGCAAAGCCATCAAGCCCATCGTTTATTACCTGGATCGTGGCGCGCCTGAACCCATTCGTAGTGCCCTGTTAGATGGTGCGGAATGGTGGGCGGACGCTTTTGAGGCAGCCG
The DNA here is from genome assembly GCA_029263455.1 of Holophagae bacterium. Classification (GTDB taxonomy): domain Bacteria; phylum Acidobacteriota; class Holophagae; order Acanthopleuribacterales; family Acanthopleuribacteraceae; genus JAGQSC01. The sequence continues at coordinate 118,141 of JAJCXM010000035.1, read as the reverse complement.
GCTTTGAGGACGCTTTTCGGGTAGAGCTGATGCCCGAAGGGGTTGATCCCATGGATGTGCGTTACAACGTTATTCAATGGGTTCATAGAGCCACGCGTGGTTGGTCATATGGCTTGGGCGTGACAGATCCGCGTACGGGCGAAATCATCAAGGGTCATGTGACACTGGGCTCGTTGCGGGTGCGACAAGATTACCTGATTGCCCAAGGCATGCTAGCGCCATTTAGCCAGCCAAATGTTTCAACCAAACCGATGCGCGACATGGCCTTGGCTCGTATAAGGCAACTCTCGGCCCATGAAGTCGGCCACACCTTAGGTCTAGATCACAATTTTGCAGCCAGTACTTCTTCAAGGGCCTCTGTGATGGATTATCCACATCCCTTGATCCAACTGAACGACGACGGGCAGCTCGTCCTAGGTGCTGCGTATGCCGAGGGTATTGGCGATTGGGATCGCCGTGCTGTTATTTATGGCTATAGCCAGTTCTCAGGCCCAGAGCAAGAATCGGCGGCACTTATGGCTGTGATTAATGAAACACGCGCACAAGGTTTCGAGTTTATCAATGACCGTGACGCGCGTTCCGTTGGGGCATGTCATCCGCGCGCCCATTTGTGGGATAACGGGTCCGACGCCGTGGAGGAACTTAACAGGCTAATTGCTGTCCGTGATAAAGCCCTGCAAAACTTTGGTGTCGAGGCTTTACCGTTTGGACAACCGCTGTCTGAATTAGAAGACATTTTGGTGCCTATCTACTTTAGCCACCGTTACCAAGTACAGGCCGTTGGGAAATGGATTGGTGGCGTTGATTACCAATACTGGTTGCGAGATCAAGTAAACGCATATCACATCAAGATGGTAACAGCCGCAGATCAGACGCGTGCTGTGCATTCCTTACTCAAAACATTGGATATGTCATTCCTAACCTTGGACTCTCACATTTTGCAATCAATCCCACCCAAGGCTGCGGGCCACAATCGCGACCGCGAAAGCCCATCGGGTTACACGGGCGTTTTGCTAGACCCTATTTCATTAGCTGAAGCCTCCACCGTTCACACCTTTAGTGTTCTCTTGGAGCCTTCGAGATTAGCCAGGCTGCGTTATCAATCCGCCTTAGATGAAAAAGGATTGACGGTAGAGAGCCTCTTTAACCAAGTTTATAAGCAGATCTTTGCCGCAGATGAGCGAGGCCTTAAACGCGAAATACAGAAGCGCGTGCGGTCAGCTTGGGTAACAAAACTAGTGGAAACCTACCAATCGTCGTCGCTGGCACCTGAAGTTAGAGCGGACGTATTTGTTGCGCTAATGAGAATCCGAAATTGGTGTGTTAATCCCGGACGTCAGTCTGACAGTGTTAGTCAATGGTTGACCCACCAGATTGACCGAGCCATCGAGCGAGACGCAGGGTTTCAGCCAACGTCAGCGTTGGACATGCCTCCCGGATCACCAATTGGAAATTAGTCTTTATTAAATCGGCGGTGAATAGCTATTTGGGATCGAGACTCATGACGTAGTCAAAACTCTCGTTGAGTAGATCAGCTAAGCGGTCGAGGTCATCTAACATTTCGTCGGTGACCAAAACGTAGCCTTTCATGATCGCTCCATGTGAGGTGAATTTCGTCGTTTTCCATGATTCTATGTACTGTTCTTGAACGGTTTTTGAGAATCGCATGCCCAGTTCGCCAGCCTTGTTGAGCAGCGAGAACATGTATCCGTTGGCGGAGGTGTATGGCACGGATTTGCCTTTACGTTCGAATCTGGGACAACGAGATAGTAATTCGTCATACCTAGCTAATTTTTCTTTCCAGCTCATGGCGCCCCTATCAATCAACATGATCTGCCTAATAGACTTAGCCGCTGCCTCGTCGATCGGGCGTAACTATATTAATCCCAAAGATAGGGGTCATTGCGCTCCATGCGTAACTTTTGTGTGAAATAGACCAAACAATCATTGATTGGTGTCGGGTTTTTGCGGTGCAAATCAATGTCGCTATACTATGGAAATACAAAGACCAATGGTTCAAGCCGAACGACCCTCGCTCACAAATGCACTGAAACAAGGAGCAAAAAATGAATGCAAAAGTACGCACCTGTTTGTGGTTTGATGCCAACGCGCAACAAGTAGTCGAATTCTATGTGTCACTACTGGAGGGAAGTAAAATTGAGCAGGTCTTTTTGCCTGATCCAAAAAGACCACCTCTAATCATTGATTTCACCTTGGCTGGCACGCCCTATCAGGCCTTGAATGGAGGGCCTCAGTATACGCATTCAGAAGCGGCCTCGATTTCGGTTCTAAGCAAAGATCAAGCTGAAATCGATCGACTGTGGGCAGCTTTACTCGCAAACGGTGGCACCGAACAGATGTGCGGATGGTTGAAAGACCGATTTGGGGTTTCCTGGCAGATCATTCCTGAGATGTTGCCCCGCTGGTTCACCTCTACCGATCTAGAGGCAGCGGGCCGAGCCATGCAGGCCATGATGACGATGAAGAAGATCGATATTGCGGTCATGGAGGCCGCGTTCTGTGGGAGCTGATGGGATTCTTCTGGTGTGTGGTCGAATATCTTCGGCGACTTAAAGCGAGCCCTCAGGTCCATGCACGAGTTCTGATACAAAAACGAAACGGTATCCATCACGATCTAGTTTCGGCATACTTTCGACCAGAGCGCGAATAGTCGTGGGGTAGGGGTGACCAATGGCTATCACTCGACCTAATTCATCTGCTTTCTGGCGGGCAATTTCAATTTGACCCATGGTGTATGTGTAAGACTCTTCCGTATCCAAAAATACATGTCGTTCTGCAGAACTTAGACCCATTTCTTGGGCCATCTCGTATGCTACCGTGGATTTGTGTGTCCTTGAGTCGACAAAAAATAGGTCACGACTTTTGAGCTCTTGCAGGATTTCTCGCATCAAGGCGCGGTTCGCGGTGATCTTGGAACCCATGTGATTGTTCATCCCGGAAACAAAGGGAACGTTCTGGAATGCTTTGGCCAAGGCGGCTTCGATCTCTGCAGAGTTCATATGCGACAGAATGGCACCTTCACCTGGATTTGAAGCAGGATAATTGCCCGGTTCCATGGGCATATGCAGGATCACTTCATAGTGGTTCTGATGGAGGTAGGTGGCCATGGTGGTTGAATGGGCCAAAAAGGGGATAACGGCAAAAGTGATAGGTAGATTAAGATCGGTGAGTGGCGTGGTTTGTTCGACGCTGTGACCGCCCACGTCATCAATGATGATAGCAATTTGGTGGTCTGATTCAGGATCTAACGTGTTTTGAGATATGTATTGGGAAGATTTGGGTTCGGTCGCTTTAGGCGCTTTTGTCGTTGGTTTTTTGGCCGCTGGAATCACAATCAATATTCGGTGCGCTTCCACACCTTCCTCTGTTTGAATCACAAATAGTGCGTGTTGTGCGCCGTCAATTTTTTGTTCATCTAAAAGAGACCAATTTGCCTGATGAGATTCGGCTAATTGGGAGAGGGCGCGTTCTAGCAATTTTCGTTTGCTTTTGGTCGATACTTTAATGCGCCAATGCTGCAGTCCATCTTGTTCTTTGACATCAACGTCGTCGGCGATATCAATGTTGGCGCCGATAAGAACACTTTCGATGGAGCCACTGTCAACCGGTAAGGAGCTTGGCATATAAAAGAAAGTGACGTATGTAGCAGCCGCCCCAAATAGAAAAAGGATGAGCGGCAAGACGAACGGTCGAATTGAATTCCCCTTTTTCTTCCGAGGGGTCCGCTTACGGCGAACCGGTGTCTTGCGCTTACGGGTGGTCATGGTTGCTCCTCAGGACTCAGCTTATCACGCTCGCCAACCCGCCTAGATAGGCTGGTTTCAATAATAAAAGCAATCAAGCCAATCACGATAAGTCCAAAATAATTGATGCCGTGCATATAGGTCGCAACCGACGTTGCTTTTAATGGTTCAACCGCGGCTAACTGGGTCAGTGACAACCGTGTAAAGAAGTGAAAGGTTCCCACACCTCCTGGGCTAGGAAGTGCAATGCCTAGGACGGTTATCGCGTAAATGACGAGCGTCGTGCCCCACGAAACCTGGATATCGAATAGTCGTAGTGCGTAGACGAAGAACGCAATATATGAAGCCCAAATCAGAATAGTTTGCAGCAGGATGATGATTATTTTTCGTGGCTCAGTCATAACAACCATGCCGGCGCTCAACTGATCAATGAGATCCGATACTTTCTGCCAAAGGGGACCCAAACGTTTCGCCCCCAGCCATTCAAGTGCTCGTTTGTAGGCTGCGGGCTTGGCAGCGAAACTCATCATGCCTATCAAACCTAAGATGGCTAATGCCATCAGGGCATTGGCCGCCGCCACGCGGTCACCCATGACGCGTAATAAGTCGTCGCGGGCAAACATCATGCCCATGGCGAAGAGTGCTGATAAAGCAAGCAAATCAAGTAAAAAACGGTCGATGACCACGGTGCTCGCCAACTGAGCGACATCCCTTTTGCTGCGTCGGGCTAGGACCATCACGCGGATGACTTCACCCAAGCGTGGAATGGCGTTGTTAATCGCGTAACCGATACCTAGTGCACGTAGCGAAGCCATGAATTCACCCGTTTTGTGGGGTCTCGGCAAGGTATACCACCAGCGCCAGGCGCGCAAGACAACCCCGGTCGCGGCTAGGAAAAAAAGAAAGAAGGTGTCGAGGGCAGACACGTGCTTGATTTCGGACCAGACACGGTCCAATTCTACCCCTCGAAAGGCTAACCACAGGAAAAGCGCCGCACAGCATAAACTGAGAGCAGTAGCTGTGTGGTTAGGCTTGCGTCGTTGTGGGCTTGGCGCTATGGTCATGTTTCTTTTGACTCAGATGGGGGTTAGGAGCCGCCCAGTGAAGATTGTCAACTCGGACTGGCGTTTGATATGATGGGTTCAAAGTCCATCGCACTACTATACCTTGTGGCACGCGCTGGTTGAAATCAGGAATCGAAAATATGGCAACCCCACAAGTTATCTACGACGAAAGTAAGATAAAGAGCCTCTCGTCTTTAGAGCATATCCGGCTCCGTCCTGGCATGTACGTAGGACGGCTAGGGGATGGGAGCCACATAGACGATGGTATTTATGTACTCATCAAAGAGGTTATCGACAATGCCGTTGACGAGTTCATCATGGGCCATGGTCGGCGCGTAGATATACGTGTCAATGAGGATGGTTCGGTACGGGTTCGTGATTTCGGGCGTGGAATTCCGTTGGGAAAAGTGGTGGATTGCGTTTCGCGAATTAATACCGGTGCTAAATATAACGATGACGTGTTCCAATTCTCAGTTGGACTGAACGGGGTCGGCACAAAGGCCGTTAATGCCCTGTCCGAATGGTTTGTTGTGCGTTCGGTTCGGGAAGGCGAATTTAAGTCTGCCCGTTTTGACCGTGGCGTTTTGGTCAACGAAGAGGATGGGAAAACCTCTGAAAAGAACGGAACACAAATAGATTTCGCACCGGATCGATCTATTTTCCCGGAAAAGGTCGCCGTGCGCGATGAGTATATGCGTCGTCGTATCACTTTTTATGCGTACCTGAATTCTGGACTAGCCTTCTATTTGAACGGCGAGAAACTCGTTTCTGACGGCGGTTTGAAAGATTTGTTGGTGGACGAGGTCGGCGACGATTGCTTGTACGAGGTATTGCATTATCGGGACAAAACCGTTGAGTTTGCCTTGACCCACACCACCAACTACGGTGAGACACATTTTTCTTTTGTAAATGGTCAATATACGAACGATGGTGGCACCCACTTGTCAGCGTTCCGGGAAGGATTGTTGCGTGGCATCAATGATTTCGCGGGCAAGAGTTTTCAGGGCGTGGATGTGCGTGACGGCGTGGTTGGTGCCATTGCCATTAAACTCAAGGATCCGGTATTTGAATCGCAAACCAAGAACAAACTAGGTAACTCGGATATTCGTTCTTGGATCATTGGCGTAGTCAAAGACGCTGTGTCGGACATGATGCACAAGAACCCCGACGTGGCCAAACAGGTCATCGAAAAAATTGCGTTCAACGAACGGGTGCGTAAGGAATTGCAGGCGGTCAAGAAGGAAGCCAAAGACAAGGCGAAGAAAGTAGCCATCAAGATCCCAAACCTGCGGGACTGTAAATATCATTTTGATGATGCCTCTAAGCGAGGACATGAGAGTCAGATATTTCTTACCGAAGGCCAGTCTGCTTTGGGCAGCATGGTTAGCAGTCGTGACGCCAATGTGCAGGCCCTGTTCAGCCTTCGCGGTAAGCCACTCAACGTCTTTGGCATGAAACGCGACGCTGTCTACAAAAACACCGAACTTTATAACATTATGAAAGCGCTTAATATTGAGGACTCAATCGATAATTTGCGCTACCACAAAGTGATTCTGGCCACAGATGCGGACGTGGATGGCCTACATATCCGAAACCTATTAATGACCTATTTCCTTCATTATTTTGAAGAGTTAGTGACCCGTGGGCACTTGTACATTCTGGAAACGCCTATTTTCCGAGTCCGCAACAAAAAAGAAACCAGATATTGTTTTTCTGATTCCGAGAAAAATACTGCACTTGAGCAAATCAAGGACCCTGAAACGACCCGCTTCAAGGGTTTGGGAGAAATTTCGCCCAATGAGTTCGGTCAATTCATTGGAGCGGATATGAGATTGGTGCAAGTACGCGTCGATCATCTCAAGGATATTAAAGTGTTGCTTCAATTTTATATGGGCAACAATACGCCCGAACGAAAAACATACATCATGGATAATCTGGTTTAAGGAACTGCTTTGACCGATCAATCACTGCGCTCAATCATCGATGAAAACTTTCTGGAGTATGCCAGTTATGTCATCAAAGACCGAGCCATTCCCCACATCGATGATGGCTTAAAGCCCGTACAGCGCCGCATATTGCATACGCTTTGGGATATGGACGATGGCAAGTTTCATAAGGTTGCCAATGTGGTCGGCCGCTCCATGCAATATCACCCGCACGGCGACGCTTCGATCTATTCTGCGCTTGTTGTGCTAGCCAATCGTGATTATTTCATCGATAAGCAGGGTAACTTCGGGAATATCTATACCGGCGATTCTGCGTCGGCGGCTCGTTATATTGAATGTCGACTCACAGACCTTGCACGTGCGGTTCTTTTCAATAAAGAGATCACAGAATTTGTTCCTTCATACGACGGTCGCAACAAAGAGCCAGTGACCTTGCCCGCTAAGGTGCCCGTGATCCTGCTACAAGGCACAGATGGCATAGCTGTCGGGCTCGCAACACACATCTTGCCACATAACTTTAATGAAGTGCTCAATGCGCAAATCGCTTATTTGAAAGGCAAGTCTTTTACGCTCTATCCCGACTTTCAGTTGGGCGGACTGATGGATGTCTCTCAATATCAGGATGGCAATGGCAAGATCAAAGTGCGAGCGCGTATCGAACATCGCGATGAGAAACATTTGGTCATCCGCGAGATTCCCTTCGGGACCAACTCAGAGAAATTGATTGCGTCGATTGAAGCGGCCATTCGCAAGAACCGCATTAAAGTATCGGCGATCCAGGACTACACATCGGATAAGGTAGAGATCGAACTATCCTTGCCTCGTGGCGTGTATGCCGAACAGGTTGAGGAAGCCTTGTACGCATTTACCGATTGCGAGGTGAATCATTCTCCGGCGCTGATTGTCATTAAAGACGAAAAGCCAGTGCAAGTCTCCGTGACCGAAGTCATTCACCATTGCAGCGATAAATTGCTGGCCGATTTGCGTCGCGAATATGAAATTGAACTTGGCAAACTAAACGACAAACTGCACTACAAGACGTTAGAGCAGATCTTTATTGAAAACCGCATTTACAAGAATATCGAAGAAAAGGAAACCTATCAGGCAGTTATTCAGGCGGTATACGACGGGCTGAAACCCTTCTCTGATCGATTAATTCGCGACGTCGTCGACGAAGACATCGAACGTTTGTTACAAATCAAAATCAAACGTATCTCGCGCTTTGACATCAACAAGAGCCTAAAAGAAATTCAAGAAATATTGGACCGCATCGAACAAGTCAACCTGCTCATGGCCGACATGATCGGCACCACGATTGCCTATATTAAGGACATTAAGAAGAAGTACGGCGCCCCGTTTCAGCGAAAAACGGAGATCATTGATGAAATTGAGCGTGTCGACTTAAGTGAAGTAGCTGTGCAGTCGTTACGCCTAAGTTACGATGCAGAATCCGGTTATATGGGTACCGACGTGAAAGGCGAAAAGACCATCGCCTGTTCTCCATTTGACAAGATTCTTGTGTTTTTACCCGATCACTACAAAGTGATGGGTGTACCCAGCAAACTCTTCATTGGGACGGATGTGCTGTTTTTCGATAAGGCAGACAAAACGACGGTTTTCAATTGTATTTATCGTGAACAGACCTCTGGAATGGGTTACATGAAACGATTTGTGGTCGACAAATTCATCATGGATAAAGAGTATGACTACACCCAGGAGAACAGCAAGGTGCTCATGCTTGAGCCTGATCCTCCACCGCAAGTCAAGGTCTATTACCCAAAGGCTAAGCGCTCTCGAATACGCGATGAAGTCATCGATCTGAAGGACCTTATGATCAAGGGCGTGTCCGCGCGCGGTAATCGTGTGTCAACGAAGCCGGTCACCAGGATTCGTGTCCTCGCTGGATCACGTTCGTCTCAAACTGAATAAGCACATGCTGAAGAACGATCTACATGGCGATCAAGTTAGGTCAATGTTTGACGCCATTACCCCTGTTTATGACCGTATGAACCGACTTATGACCTTCGGCCAGGATCGTTCATGGCGGCGCTTCCTCGTAAGAAAGATCGCGCCACAACCCGGAGAGAAAATTCTGGATTTAGCTACCGGAACCGGAGACCTGGCCTTTGAGGTCTTGCGGCAACAAGCCGATGTGTCCGTGTGGGCCGGCGATTTCGCTGTGCAAATGATGAAGCAGGGCCAACAACGCCAGCACGCTGAACGCATTCATTGGCTGGCTTGCGACGCCCTATCGCTGCCTTTCGCCGATGACTGCTTTGATGCTGTGATCTGTGGCTTTTTGTTGCGAAATGTGGAAGACAGGAATAGAGCTCAGCGTGAGATTCTTAGGGTGCTGAAACCAGGTGCTAGATTCGCAAGCCTAGACACGATGCCGCCGTCTGGGTTTGCCAAACCGTTGGTGTGGGTCGCTTGCCGCTTTGCCGTTCCTCTGCTTGCGCGCTTGATGACTGGCCGTTCCGGCGCCTATCGCTATCTAGGCGATTCAACGCTCGGTTTTGCATCGCCTTCCGTTCTACTGGATGAGTTGCGATCGGTTGGCTTTGAGGCTGGCGGAATGCAAAAGTTTTGGATGAATTCGGTAGCCGTTATCTGGGCGCGCAAACCCTCTTGATTGAATGCTGTGATTTCTGTATTCTTAGCGAGCTGCCCAGGTGGTGAAATTGGTAGACACGCACGGTTCAGGTCCGTGTGCCTTCACGGGCATGGGGGTTCGAGTCCCTTCCTGGGCACCAAGAATAGACAAGGCCGACCCGCTTAAATACGGGTCGGCCTTTTGTGTTTACGCACATTGATTTGTTAAGGCGACGCTTTGGCCATCATGCCTTGCCAGATCGGTACAAACTCGGACTGAACCTTGCGATAGCTTTCGCGCTCTTGAGCTTGCGCCCAGTAGCGATTCAGATGGGTTAGGTTCTCGGTTGGAAATACATGTTGCATGTAATAAAGAGCGGGAATAGCGGCGCAGTCGGCCATACTAAAATCGTCGCCCACTAGCCATTTGTGATCCGACAAATTTTGATTGAGGTGTTCACAGGCGAGGCTCAGCTGCTTGCGCGCTTTCTCCAAATCGACTTCCATGTATTCGCGCATCTTGATTTGCTGAAACAATAGGGTGACCACTGGGTTGTTGAGGTAAAAATCACTCATGCGGTCGTAAAATCGCACTTTACGTGCCGTGTCTGGATCACTTGGGATTAACGTTGATCCCGTTTTGTGGTGCGTCTCCAAATATTCGATAATGATGGTCGATTCAGGGATCTTGTAGCCGTCGTCGAGGACCAGAAGCGGTACTTTCCCGATTGGGTATGTCTCCGAATAGACGGCCATTGCTGCCGGGTCCATCATTTGAACCACCTCGGGCTCAAACGATATTTCCTTTTCATACAGGGCAATCAATACCTTCTGTGAGTAGGTTGATAAGGGAAAATAATGTAGTTTCATGTGACAGCTCCTTTCTGAGCAAGTGCTTTACCTAAGTTGGCGATACAAGCGTTCCATCCTTGGTTGTGCTTATCTCTCTGTTCGGCGTCTGGGAATTGACGATGAATGAGTTCCATGGTGCTGCCTTCACCTGCAGCTTGGAAACTCAGTTCGACTTCGGTTTTGACCGGGCTACCTTCCCATTGCCAACTGAAACAAATTCTTTCGTTTTCGATGATTTCCCGATACTCGCCACACACGACGTGGCGCTCTTCTTCAGGCCCTTGCATCACGATCCGATAAGTGCCGCCAACCCGGAAATCAATGGCTAGTTCTGGGACGGTCATCGCTCCTGGCGCAAACCACTGACGGACAAATGCAGGGTCTCGCCAAGCTCTAAATAGGCTTGCAAGTGGTGTCTTGAATGTCTGTTGTACATGTAGATCATGCATCTGGTTCTGTCTCCTTTTCCATTAAATGCTTCATTTTCGATAGGCGTTGATCCCAAAAACTGCGGTAAATGGCGATCCAGTCTAAAGCTTGTGTAAGTGACTCGGGATGGAGTCGACAAAAATGAGTGCGTCCGTCGATTCGCCGGCTAATAATGCCAGCTCGTTCTAGGACACGCAGGTGTTTCGATACGGCTACAAGCGAGATTTCAAATGGCTCTGCCAACTGTCCGATAGACTTTTCGCCTTCGGCAAGCGCGTGGACAAGACGCCGCCGCGTATGGTCCGACAATGCCGAAAATATATGGTCCAATTGTGTATCAAGCGAGCTGTTCATATTAAACCTTATGGTTAAATATAATGCGTTGCCTGAATCGAATTGTCAACCATTTGGTTAAATAAATTTCGGATCGGGCATCGGTGACTCAGAGCCGCTATTTAGATGAGAAGACAGCTGGCCAGACCTGCTAATTCAGTAACTGCTCAATGGTCGGTAGCTGACTCAGTTGGGCCTGACTGTAGTAGTCCGGGTGAGCAAAAAGTCGAATCTTACGGACCCCTTGCAAAAAGGCTGGGCCCAGAGCTCGGATGACGGGACTTTCGTCCTCAATAGGAAACTCACGCCCATTGTTCATGGTGACCGGGAACGATTCCCATGACTCCGATTTGTAGGCTGGTGGAACATCCCAGGCGAGAAAGTGGTCGGCCGTCAGTACATTTAGCGACGCGGCTCTCTTAGCGATTTGTTGTGTAATATGCGCGCGCGCAGAGGCCGATTGCAGGGTTTGGTAGATTTCTGGGCCATGATTGTAGGCAATGGTGTACACACGCTTAAAAGGCTTACGTCGTCCGTGGATGCATTGCACCAATGCTTGGCCTGTGGCGTCTGAATTCTGTTGAACCCAATCAAGGAAACTATTGTCGTTAAAAGCCAATAGTTGGGCCGGGTCGGGTTCGGTATTTAGGTGGGAGCAGGCTTGTATGAGATTGGTAATTAAAGCGCGGACGGTATGTCCCCAATAAACGGATCGGTACATCCAGTAGCGCGCTAGTTGGAACCGTTCGGCGCTTAGCAAGCCTTTCTCGCGGATGCTTAGGCAGGTCCCGCTCTTGTTAGGTACAAGATTGGCGATAAACCGTTGTCGGTCGAAACCAGTTCCGTAGTCGACGCCGCAAAAATAGCTATCGCGCGGCAAGTAGTCACATTTGTCTGCATCAATTGGAGAATCGATCAGTTGATGAAGCAGCAAATTATTAGGTTCGGGTTGATGCTTAAAAAACCTAGTCACCAACCGCGGGTCCAGAGCAAAATTTCGCTGAATAATCTCTGATAGATCCTCAGCTTCAAAGCGCAAAGTGCCTTCAATCATGGCGATGGTCAATTCTTCGTGCCTGGGGAACCCGGTTAGGTGGTCAAGTTGATGGGAACAGGGATAATGACCCAGATCATGTAACAAGCCTGCCAGTAACACCGAAAGATAGTCGTCAACGGAGTAGCGGTTTCTGAATTCAGCGAAACGGTCCAAATGCCGGAGGTAATCTAAGACGTTGTGATACACGCCAAGTGCATGGGAAAAACGGGTGTGCGTTGCTGACGGAAAAACGCGGTCAGCCAAACTTAATTGGCGCACCGCGCGCAGTCGTTGAAATGAACTTGAATCAATAATGGCCAAGATACGGTCGGTGACTGGCACCGAGGTATTGGGCGCGATCTTGATCGATTGCGTTGCCGAGAACTCTGGTATTTGACCTAAGAGTTCTCCGGGAGAAGGCATTAGACTGGAATACCTCTATTAACCAGATCTAAGCGGAAGTCTTTGGGTAAAGAAAAACTCATGTGTTCTTCTACGAACTCAGCCTCTCTGACCTCACCGAATCCCAATTCACCCAATTTCCTAATGATGCCTTGAACCAACACATCAGGTGTTGAAGCACCCGCTGTCACACCGATATGTTGAAATTCGTTGAGATCGACATCTGCCAATTGCGCGACTGATGGTACCAGTTCTGCCCGACATCCTAAGCTAAGGGCTACTTCCACTAAGCGACGTGAATTGGAAGAGGTCGGTGAACCGACGACGATGAAGAAGTCGACCAGAGGGGCAACGGCTTTAACGGCATTTTGCCGATTGGAAGTGGCGTAGCAGATATCGTCCTTAGGTGGAGCTTCCAAATGGGAGAAACGTTTTTTCAGCGCATTGACAACGGTTAGGCAATCGTCCACGTTAAGGGTTGTCTGCGTGAGATAAACGAGTGGACCTGGACCTGGATCTGGCAGTTCCTGAACATGTGCTTCTAATTCGCTGCCTGTTAGAGGTTCGACAACGGTGATGTGATCTGGCACTTCACCGAATGTTCCGACGACCTCAACATGATTGCTATGGCCGATGAGAAAGATGTGATAACCGCGTTTGGCGTAACGAATGGCTTCTAGATGGACCTTCGTAACCAAGGGGCACGTTGCGTCAATTTCATCCAATTGACGGGCCACCGCTTTCTGCCTAACTTCAGGGCTTACGCCATGGGCCGAAAAGATGAGTCTTGAACCTCTTGGGACGGCATCTAGGTCATCGACAAAAATGGCGCCTTTTTGCGCCAACTCTTCGACCACATGTTGGTTATGAACAATTTCATGGTTTACGTAGATTGGCGCTCCGTAAGCTTCAAGTGCTAGGTCGACGATCTTGATGGCTCGCTCGACGCCGGCACAGAATCCATTGGGACGGCATATGGTAATGGTTTTTGTCATGTTTCACCTTAAGTAACGTTCCTAGCGCGGTTATCATATCAGGGCTGACGATGGCTTACCAGATAGGCGGGTGTGGGTTTTTTGCGGCAATCCGATTGAGCTAAGGTAGAATGCGGGCCTTTGTGGAGGTGTTTCTTGACGTCAGAGGCTGTGCTTGATCGGAAAAAAAGAAAACGCGGCTGTTTGTTAAAGATCATTGGGTTGTGGATCGCTATTTGGGCCATAGCCATAACGACTATCATGACCGTAAAAGGCAGAGCCAAGACGGATCCAAATGAGGTTCAAGCACGGGTCGATCAACTCATGAAAATCCAGGTGCCGGAAGGGTTTGTTCCCTATCGTGTCAATCAGGTTTTAGGCGTCGAGGCGATTGCCTTTTGGGATCAAACCCACGCGGTAGATGGCCGGGCTACGGCTGTCATTGCGATCCAGCGAGAGAACGGTTGGCGTGATTGGTCGGTCGATGAATTGAGGGAGAAAACCATCGGCGCCCTTGAGGTGGAATTAGATAAACGAGAATTTAGAACACGTTCTTCGCAAACGGAAACCCGAATGGTTGACGGCTTGGAAGTCTTGGTCCATTGGTTTTCGGGCATTCAAAAAATGGACTCGGGTCTCAAAGAAGCAACTTGTTGTTACCGTTTCATTCAATCTCCTGAGGGTCCGCTACGTATCCAAACGATTGGCTTAGACAGTGCCTTTCCCGCCGAGCAACAGATTGCGCTTCTAGCCTCAATCAAAGAGATTACATCGCAATACTAGTGAAGCTAACTTGCCAAACCCTAGCCGATGACAACACAGAAGCGTATATTAAAGAGGAGACGGACGCTACAGGGTAGATTATGTCAATGTGTCATCGATTTCTTTTGCTGTTATTGCTGTGTTTAGGGTCAGCTTGGGTTGACGAACCCGATGAAGCCGCTCGGGTGGATTTGCAGTTGCAAAGACTGGCAGAAATCATGACCTTAGCGCTAGATAAATCAGCCCACAACGCGCCTTCACCGGATATGGTTGAAGGCGCCATTCAAGGATTACTTAATCGCTTGGACCCACACACCGTCTACTACTCAGCGGATCGCTATCGAACCATGAAAGAGGATCAACGTGGATCGTATTTTGGCGTCGGTTTGCATATTGGCATCGAGAATGGTGTTTTGACTGTCGTAAGCCCGATTGCTGATACCCCTGCCGCTTCGGCTGGGATACGTGCTGGTGATTTGATCATGGCCATTGATGATCAGTTTGCCCAAAAAATGAGTGTCAGTGAAGCGATTCGTCATTTACGCGGTAACGAAGGCGAAGCGGTCAACGTCTCTTTAAAGAGAATTGGGCGTGAAGCCTTTGATGTATCCCTCATCCGCGCTCAGATCCCTACTAAAAATGTGCGCGCTACCTTTATGCTCGACGATCAAACAGGTTACATATCTTTAAAGGACTTCGGGGAGACGGCGACCGAAGAAGTGGCGGACGCCATCCTCGGCCTACGTAGCGAAAAAATGCAACGCATGATTTTGGACCTTCGTGGTAATCCTGGCGGGCTTTTACCTCAAGCAATTGGCGTGGCAAGCCTATTTGTGCCGGGCGAAAAAGTGATCGTTTCTACCCAGGGCCGCATGAGTAACGCCAATCAAGAGTACCGCTCTGACCCTGTATCGCCTATCCAACCATTCCCACTCATCGTATTGATCGATAGAGGCAGCGCCTCGGCGTCAGAAATTGTCGCCGGTGCCATTCAAGATCATGATCGTGGTCTAATCGTAGGTGTGACTTCTTGGGGTAAGGGCTTGGTTCAAAGTGTCTTTCCAGTCGGCAACGGCTCGAAAGGGCTGGCTCTAACCACAGCGCGCTATTACACGCCATCAGGGCGAAACATTCAGGGTCCCTATGACTCAATTGATGAGTATTACCATCCCAAATCCAGCGAGCAGATATTTTTTGAACCCCAAGTCCAGAGCGGTCAAAAGTTCTACACGATCGCTGGTCGTGAAGTCTTGCAGGTTCGAGGGATTGTGCCTGACGTTTATATCGCTTATGCAAAAAACAAAGCCTTGGTCGAGCAACTACAATACAAGTACAACGCCTTTTTTAACTTTGCAACGGCCAACCAAGATCGCTACGGCAATATCAATAGTGAATGGATCATGCCGGAAGAAGTCGTCGTTGAGTTTTATGGATTTGTCAAAGACCGTGGCTACGAAGTCGCCTATGAAGCGTTGCTCGAGGAACGCAGTGCACTCACCCAAAACATCACATACGAGTTATTGAGTACAAAACATTTTGATGAAGCTTGGCGCTACCTGATCATGAATGATGTACACGTGAAAGCGTCTCAGGACCTTTTTGACGAAGCCAAAGAATTGCTGGACGTTTATGACGGCAAAGTCCCCCTACGTGATTCCTATGCCCATGACTTAAAAGAGTACGCGCGGCTCCATCGCAACCAAGAGTAGCCTGTGCGTCCGAATGGCTTAGTTGGCAGACAAGGTTATGCTGCCCAGGATAGCTGGCCCACTTGACCCAGAGACACTGGGCAGATTCGCGGCGATCTTTCGAACACGCGCAAATGCCAAGAGAGCCATCAAAACAGCCTCTTTACTTTCTGGATCAATGGCAAAGTCTGCCGTAGTCTTAAGTGACTTGGCAGGAAAACGAAGCTGGAGCTGTTCCATTAAGTAGGTATTCTTAACCCCGCCGCCTGCCGCGATGATGCACGTGAATGTTATGCCTAGTTTCTTTTCGTGTGCTTCCAAAGCATTGGCAATGGTCTGCGCCGTAAATGCACAGGCCGTGGCCAATTTGTCAGCCAATGTACCCTCACAACTGGCAAGAATTTGACTTGCGCTGTTGCCAAAATCTTCTCTTCCTGTCGACTTAGGACCCTCGATTTCGAAATAGGGGTGGCTCAGAAGTTTTTGTAAGACAGCGGCATGCACGCGACCTGACTTAGCACGTGCGCCGTTTTCGTCGTAAGCCAACTCACCAGAAGTGTGTTCGATCATGAGGCTGTCCATGATCATATTCGCGGGTCCGGTGTCGAAGGCGATGACGTGTTTTTTTTCACATGCGGCTGGCAGGCAGGTCAAATTGGCAATGCCACCGAGATTCAAAAGCACACGGTGTTCCGTTTTACTGCGAAAATAATGGTAGTCAAGAAAAGCGGCAAGCGGTGCTCCTTCGCCACCTAACGCGACATCGGCACGTCTGAAGTCGGTTACAACTGGGCAACCACATGCCAAAGCCAATAGGCTCGGATTCGCTGTTTGGAAGGTGCCTGGCGATGATGATGCAGTGGGCGGGAAATGTGCCAGTGTCAAGCCATGCCAGCCAACGGCCTCAATGTCATTGGGCGCCAGATTCTCTTGCTTCATGAATTCACAAAGATGTTCGCCTACCAGTCGACTATAGGCGTTTTCAAAGGAAATCATCGTTTGAGCATTCCATGCCCTCTTTTCAGCAAGGTCTCGCGCTTGCGCCTTAATCGAAGCAGGCCAAGGGAAATGACGTTGGCTGAGACAAGTCAATTGATCAAGACCCACGATATCGACGAGTGCGATGTCTGTTCCATCACATGACGTGCCCGACATAATCCCAATAAATAAACTCAATGAATTCATCCCCGATCCCATTGAACCAGGTCGTTATTGTCTACATACCCAGTTTGAATGAAGCACTTTAGTGACTTTATTAGACCATTAGCCTTGTCTATGACGGCCAACTTTTTTGCGTCGCAACTCATATAATCGATTCGGCTGACTAATCATTCGCATAGTGAATGTGTTCGTTTGCTTCGTCATTATCGATCGTCCGCACTCATTAGAAGGCGAAAGTCGTCGCACTCCATCATGGGGTCGTGTAGACTAATTATTCGGCTCTGTTCTTTTGGAGGGCCAATAAAGGTTTGGGTTTTCCATGGCTTCTCGATCTCGCGCACGACAATATGCAGTTCAAATGCTCTATCAAGTACGTATCACCGAATTTGATATCGACGATGTGCAAGACAAATTCTGGGCTAGAGAGAAGGCTGACAAGAAAACGCAGGGATTTGCCAACGAACTGGTTGAAGGGGTCCTAGATTTCGCCACGGATTTGGATCTAGAGATCGCGGCTTATGCGAAGAACTGGTCCATAGAACGCATGGCCATTGTTGACCACATCATCCTGCGTTTGGGTATGTTTGAAATGATCCATAAAGTGGATGTCCCTTGGAAGGTCGTTGCAGATGAGGTCGTTACCTTGGCTCGACTATTTAGTTCTGAGCAGAGTACCTCCTTCATTAATGGCATTGTGCATGCCTGGGGCACGCAGAATCGCGAGCGAGTGCCTAATTGAACACCTTATGTATGCTTTTCCTGCTAATGGGGAATTCGCCCGGTGCGGGTATTATGGTTGGTGGTCAACGGGCCCACTTCGTGGTTCGTTCACAACTTGAACCAGCATTTCCAAATTATAAGAACAACGGGTTCACCCAACAGGTTCGATTCCACAATGGTTTTCTCGAAGTGGCCGTTGAAGTTTTGAACCAACCATTAAATTCTCAGATGAGAGGACGGAGAGCGGGCCAACTTCCCGCTGGAACCGCTGATCTGGCACGATTATTAGACGAACATGTAGAGGGTGATTTAGTTGATCAGGTGGCCATCATATTTAACTGGATGCGAAACCACATCAATTACGCCGATGATGTCAAAGATCAGGCTCAAGATGCGGACACGGTCTTGGCTATGCGTTCTGGAAACTGTGTTGGCTTTTGTAATGCGGCGGTTTCTTTGTTGTCATCGTTAGACTTGCAGGCACGTGCCGTGACCGGAGTCGCCTTTAAGAGCGATGACTCAGTTAAGCTTGAGCTGAAGGGCCAGGTCCTACATCGCTGGATTGAGGTTGAATACCCTGATGTGGGTCGAGTTTTTTGTGATCCTTCAGGTAAGATCCATTTTGTCGAAGCGACCTATGTCGTTTTAGCTGTGCACCAGGTTCATGACTTGGACCTTGCAGTTCGGAGTGCTGAGGGCGCTGAAATAGAATTGATGTCTTTGCATGATGGGCTTAGGCGTGTCAGTCACCGCAGCGATTTGGACGGACGTTTACAGATGAGACCGAACCAATGGGTTGTGCCTCGTCGTCCTTGAGTTATGATGGTAGCAGCACTGGAAAAATCTGCGAGAATCATATACAACATAAAGAAAAGGTCCCCAAAGTGAAGGAGGGTGGTCATGCATATTAACGACCTACTCAAGACGGCAACGGAACGAAAGGCTTCCGATTTGCACTTAAAGGTTGGCAGTCACCCTATCATACGCATCGACGGTCATTTGACGCTTCTAACTGAGGTCAATAGGCTTATGCAGGAAGACACGATTTCGATGGCGTTTTCAATTTTGAATGGACGTCAAAAACAAAAGTTTAAAGAGAATCATGAAATCGATGTTGCCTACTCAGTGCCAGGCTTGGGTCGTTTCCGTTGCAATATCTTCCAACAGAGGAATACGGTGGGTATGGTTCTGCGTGTCATTCCTGTGAGAATTCTCACCATTCGAGAATTAAACTTGCCAACGACCATTGAAGAAATTTGTTTGGAACAACGCGGCATGATTTTGTGTACGGGAACCACAGGTTCAGGCAAATCGACGACACTGGCGGCCATGATAGATCACGTGAATGCGCGTCGTACTGAGCACATTATTACTATTGAAGACCCCATTGAATACCTACATCGCGACAAAAAGTCTATTGTCAATCAGCGAGAAGTTGATGTGGATACTAAATCCTTTGCCTCTGCCTTGCGCGGCGCTTTGCGCCAAGACCCTGACGTGATTCTAGTGGGTGAGATGCGCGACTATGAGACTATAGAAACGGCGATTAACGCGGCTGAAACGGGTCACCTTCTTATGTCCACTTTACACACGTTGGACGCCACCGAAACCATCAACCGTATTGTCACCGTTTTCCCTCCACACCAACAAAAGCAGGTCAGACTGCAGTTGGCGGGCGTTATTAAATCGATCATTTCTATGCGCTTAGTTCCTCGGGTCGATAATCAGGGACGTGTTCCTGCGGTCGAAGTCATGATTGCGACGCCCTATATTCGTTCGTGTGTTGAAGAAAAAGAAAAGACCAAGTTGATTCATGATGCCATCGCTTCTGGTGTTTCCCAATACGGGATGCAGACATTTGACCAGTCGCTTTATTATCTTTGGAAGAATGAATTGATTACCTTTGAAGAGGCGTTGAAACGGGCAACCAATCCCGACGAATTCAAACTCAAAGCTCAGGGCATTCAGAGCACCAGCGACATTGCTCGCGATTATATGGAACGGTCAATTGCTGGATCAAGTGGTCTTGAAGCTCCCGAGGGTTCAAGCAGTGGTCAATTCGGCGGTGCCAAAACCGATGAAGACGCGCTATTTGACTTCTCTAAACAGCTGGACGAATAGCGCTTAGGTAAAAAGCAGCACGGTCTATGTAATTAAACAGATACGACTCGATTTGCACTGACTCAAGCTTTATCTTGCGATCATCGTGGTAAGATTCGTCATCACAACTTCCGCTTCATGGAGGGGTGTATGACATTTGACGCCGAGCCTGGCGGACCAACCCGTATTGCAAAATTTGATCATTTGGCCATGTTGGATCGTGCCGATAGACTTGTCATTCGTCAAGTCAAAGGGGCCGGTGAGAATCGTGAGTTTAAGGTGCTTCCACTTCAGGAAGTGATTATCGGCCGTGGCGAGAATACCCACATTCGTATTGATGAATTGGGTGTATCGCGTTTTCACGCGAAGATCGTTTATACCGGCGATATGCCCTGGATCGAGGATCTGGGTAGTACGAACGGGATCTTTGTTAATCGAAAGAAAGCGGAACGTCAGCAGTTGATGGACGGTGACGTCTTTCAGATTTGTTCGGCTGAGTTTTGTGTGGCTTTAGTTACTTCAGGTGCCGGGTTTGAGGTGGAACAGGTCAATCAAGTTCAACTTGATCAATACACGAATCGGCTCAAAACAGTTAAGCGCCGGCCTGATCAGCCGCGAAAGAGCCTCTTTACAGGCGATTTGCAAACCATAAACATGCCATCACTTTTACAGATCCTGGAAGTGAATGGTAGTAGTGGCACGGTTGTCATTCGATCGGACCAACATCAAGGAGAAGTGGTCATTGATGATGGACGTATCGTCCATGCTGAACTCGGTGTGCATAGCGGTAAGAAAGCGTTTTTTCGCATCGCAGGGATGGAAAATGGTCACTTCGATTTTTATTCCCCAAGCCGTCTCCCCGGTAACCCTTCTCTGGATCATCACCTGCAGGAATTACTCATGCAGGCAATGGTTCAATTTGATGAGCTTCCTATTTATCGAAAAGAACTTCCGGACGACGAGTTACCCTTGATGTTGAATAGAGAAGTAGCTGTTTTGATGCACAAGTTTCCTGCCGATGTTTTTGATGTGTTGGCTGCGTTGAGTCGGCACCCAACGGTGGCAGGCGTATTAGAACACACGGACCTCGCCGATTTGCCAGCCTGTCGAATTCTGTTGATGCTCCTGAAACAGAAAGTCATTGTTGTTGGAGAGGCAGAAACTCCGCTTGAGCTGCAGACGGGTCAAAACCTGGCTTGTCGAGTGGAGACATTGAAACTGAAAGACCCTATGGGTGCCAACAATGGGTCGAGAGCGGACGAATAAACGCATTTTTGTGATAGACTGCGCCGTTTAGCGACCAAATCGCGAGGTGATGGAATGCGTGCGCTACGGTCAGAGGCCCTTCGTGAGGCCTTCCTAAAGTTTTTTGAAGAGCATGGGCATCAAAGAGTAGCTTCTTCGGGGCTCATTCCTGCCGATGATCCGACGTTATTGTTTGCGAACGCGGGTATGAACCAGTTCAAAGATGTCTTTTTGGGACGCGAACAACGCAGTTACACCGCCGCCTGCAGTTCACAAAAATGTGTGCGGGCCGGCGGAAAACATAATGACTTGGACAATGTAGGTTTCACAGCCCGCCATCACACCTTCTTCGAAATGTTAGGCAACTTCTCTTTTGGTGACTACTTCAAATCGAAAGCCATTGAGCTAGCTTGGCAATTCTTGACCAAAGAACTTGAGATTCCGGCTGACCGACTTTACGTCACCGTTTTTGATGATGATGATGAAGCAGCTACCATCTGGCACGAAGAGATCGGGGTACCGCTGGACCGAATTTATCGCTTCGGAGAGCAGGACAATTTTTGGAGTATGGGCGACACTGGACCTTGCGGTCCCTGCTCCGAAATCTTTTTTGATTTTGGTCCAGACGCTGACGGCCCAGACGACGCCAAGCAGGGCATTGCCAGTGGATCAGACCGATTCATGGAAATCTGGAATCTTGTCTTCATGCAATTTGACCGACGTGCCGATGGCAGCATGGTCCCACTTCCAAAACCCAGCGTCGATACGGGTATGGGTTTAGAGCGCGTGTGTGCCGCGGTTCAAGGCGTCTTGACGAATTATGAGACCGATCTTTTCAAGGAAATTATTCAGCCTGTCGCTGAGTATTTGGGCTTGCGAACACCCTACCAACGGCAGACAATCGTTGCCCTGCACGTATTGGCCGACCATTTACGAGCGATGAGTTTTTTGATCGCCGACGGTGTCGTCCCATCAAACGAAGGTCGAGGATACGTATTGCGGCGAATCATGCGACGCGCCATGAGGTTTGGGAAACAGCTTGGGCAAGAACAGCCCTTTTTGTACAAATTAATCCCAATATTGGTCGCTAAGATGGGGGAGGCCTACCCCCAGCTCGTGGCTGAAGAACCTCAAATCATCACGCTAGTGGAAGTAGAAGAAAAACAATTTGATTCGACTTTGAGCCGCGGTATGCCCGTACTAGAAAAGTACCTACAACAGTTGAAGGACGACGGTGCGGATAGCGTACCTGGCCAAGTTATCTTTTTCCTTTATGGAACCCATGGATTCCCTGTTGACTTGATGGAGGATGTCGCACGGGATTGGGGTCTCGGAATGGACCACGAAGGTTATAAACAACTGATGGAAGCTGACGCCAAAGCCTCTGGGCAAGAAGGCGACTTTAACTCTAGTCAGGTCAACCCATCGATTGAACGTCTAGCAGCCAAACTAACGACCCGTCAAGATTGTTACTCCGAATCCATTGAACACGGCCAAGTGCGCTTGATTTTGAATCAACAACACGAGGTAGCTCAGCTGACGGCAGGTCAGGAAGCGGAAGTTGTGTTGGATGCGACTCCTTTTTATTCGGAGTCAGGCGGCCAGATCGGTGATCAAGGTCAATTGAAGTGTGGCGACGTCGTTTTTCAGGTCACCCACACAAGCAAAGCCCTAGATCGTTTAGTTGTTCATCATGGAAAGCTAGTAAGTGGAACACTAAGTCTAGACATGCAGCTCGAAACACATGTCGACATGGTCAACCGCAGCGCCGTTATGAAGAACCACACTGCCACGCACCTCCTGCATCAAGCTTTGCGAGATGAGTTAGGTTTGCATGTTCGGCAGGCAGGTTCCTTGGTTGATGCAGAAAAGACACGTTTTGACTTCTCACATTTTGCACCTATCGGTGTTGAGCAAATTACGCGTATCGAAGATGCTGTTAATGCCCGTATATTGGCTAACACGAGCTTGCAAGTGAAGGTGATGCCGATCGAGGCAGCACGAAGTGACGGCGCCATGGCATTGTTTGGCGAGAAATATGGCGACCAGGTCCGTGTGGTAAGCATTGGGAACTATTCCAAGGAATTATGCGGTGGGACCCATGTCGGAGCAACTGGTGAGATTGGTGTCTTTAAGATCGTTAGCGAACGTGCGTTGGCGTCCGGAATTCGTAGATTAGTGGCTGTGACGGGCGAAGTTGCCATCGCCCGTTTTCAGGAGTCGGAGGCGATTCTAAAGTCACTTTCTGATCTATACGCCATTAAACGTGAAAATGTGTTGGAAACACTTCAGAAATGGCAGTTGGACCGCAAAGCGTTAGAGAGAGAAGTTGACGAGCTGAAGATGTCTTTAGCCAAAGGCGGTTCGGGTAGCGAAGACATTGTTCCTGTCAGTGATTTCAAAGTCATGGTGAAACGTGTCTCTGGCGTTAGTGGGGGCGGGCTCCGCCAGCTTGCGGACGAAATGATGGACCGTATTAAGTCGGGTGTTGTGTTGTTGGGGTCTGATATGGGCGATAGCGCCCAACTCATCGTCAAAGTAAAACTTGAAAATGACCGTATTCATGCTGGCCACATTGTTCGTGAAATGGCGCAGGTTGTGGGCGGAAAAGGCGGCGGCCGTCCGGACATGGCGATGGCAGGAGGTAAGCAAGTCGATCAACTTGATGCGGCGCTTCAAGTCGGACTTGAGCAAGTTCAAGGCAAAATATAGTCGGGCACAATTATTTGACGAGTTGCCTAAAACTTGACCTGGACGCACATTTACCCGGATAATACGGGTATGTGTCTGGTTTGTTGGGAGTAGCGAGTGTTTAGAGCGATCGCCATTTTGTTTTGTTTTTCGGTTTCGGCTTGGTCGCAACTATTCTCATATCGTTCGCCTAATGGTCAGTTAATCATTACCGATAAACGGATTTCCAAACCGGGCTACAAATTGTTGGACAAGTATGTGCCACCCGTCGTTAAGGAACGGCAAGCCAACACATACAAGCGCCCACACTCTAAATATCAGTTGTCGATGGAACAGCTTGATGGATTTGTTTACCCGATTGCGAAATCCTATGGTGTTGATCCCGAACTCGTAAAGGCCGTTATTCAAATTGAATCGAGCCGTAACTACCGCGCACTTTCCAATAAGGGCGCAATAGGATTAATGCAGCTCATTCCGGATACAGCGTCTCGATTTGGGGTCTCGGATCCTTGGGATCCTCGCCAAAATATTAAAGGTGGCGTTAAGTATTTGCGTTTCTTGCTCGCTTATTTTGAAGGTAATGTTGACCTAGCTTTGGCTGGATACAACGCGGGCGAGCATGCGGTAGACAGACATGGTGGTATCCCGCCATACAAAGAGACCCGTCGTTATGTGGTTAAAGTGCGCCGTTACTTTGATGATAAGTTAACCTCCTATGACGACTCTATTCCTTACCGCTCCGTTTTATGTAGCCGCCCCGGCAAGAGACCGGTTAAGCCAGTAGCCCGACTTCAATCTAAATAGTTGATGTGAAGCTGGCAGTCGTCTCAGGCGCTTCCAGTGGTATAGGGGAAGCATGTGCACGTTTGTTCGTGAAACATGGTTATCACGTCATCCTATTAGCGCGTTCGGAAAGCAAATTGAACAAAATCGTGGCGGAATTGGTTGATCTGGGCTTTCAAGCGAGCTATGAAGCGCTTGATGGGGCCGATCATATGGCTATCAAAGAAATGGCGAAGCGTGTTTTGAGCCGCTACGGATTGCCAGAGGTATTTGTTCACGCGGCGGGCGCTGGTACATGGCAATTTATTGAGGAAGCTGAACTTGGAGCGGCTGGTCAACTTATGGCCGCCCCCTACTACTCGGCATTCAACCTGACCCAAGTATTCATGGCTGCGTGCTTGGCTCGAAGGTCAGGCCACCATATTTTTGTCGGATCACCGGCCTCAATTGCTCCCTGGCCCGGAGCAACGGGATATGTTGCTGCCCGGTTCGCGCTTCGAGGTCTGAATGAGGCCCTCAATCAAGATTTGGCAGGGACGGGCGTACACGCGTCTCACATTGTTTTTGGCAAAGTGTCCAGCGCTTACTTTCTGCACAATCCAGGTTCCGAGGAAGTGATTCCCGCAGCCAATCGGTTTGCGCCAACACTGACGCCAGAGAAATGTGCTCTTCTTATCTTAAAGCTTGTCAATCGACCTAAACGAGAAGTGATTTACCCATGGGTCATTCGTCTTTCATTCTCTTTCCCATGGCTGATCCGTTGGCTTGGTCGCAAAACGGGACGACGTCACCAATGACGCGACTGAGCAGCCTTGTTACGGTTGACGGGCGAACTTGGGTTCTCGTGCCGAGATGAGGTCGTTTGAGGTCCTTTTTTTTGTTGTGCTGGCAATTCAGTGCCTTTTGATGTCAACCGAACGCCCGCGTTCATTTGCGGCTCCTCTAATCCTGGCAGGTTGGGTGGCTGCTTTGGCTCAAGTTGTCTTTGAGGGCTATCGTTGGCAACTAACACCCGCTTGGGTCTTGTTGAGTATCCTTTGCATGGGTCTCTTTGCGCTGGCTTTGAAACGAGGCCGGCGTATCACTGTAAAAAAGAGACGAGTATTACGGGCTGTGCTTTTGGGATTTGCTTGGTCCATTTCCTTGGCCCTGCCTATGGTTATTCCCGTTTTTCACTTTCCGAAGCCGTCGGGACCTTACCAAGTAGGAACAAGGTGGATGCACTTGCAAGCGCGACATGTTGAATCAGGAGCGTATGCGACTAACCGTGAATTAATGGTTAAGATTTGGTATCCGACAAAGGCTGTTACCGGCCAGCAATATGAGTCGTATTGGCCTGATGACAATCGGTTCGGTCGTATCATGTCACGGACATTTGGGATGCCATCTTATGCTTTTAGTCATCTCGATTTGGTTAAAAGCAATAGCTATTTAGGCGCGCCAGTGAACGATCAGCTAGGTCCGTTACCTGTAGTAATTTTTTCGCACGGGTACGCACCCGGATATGTTAATCAGAATTTACCGCTGATGGAGGAATTGGCTTCGCAAGGTTATCTGGTTTGCTCTATTGCTCATACGACCGAATGTTTGGCGGTACTTTTCCCCGACGGACGATTCGTTTCACTTGATCAGGAATTAGTCGATCGGTTCAATTCAGAAATACAAGAATTCAAGAAACACCACAAACAGATCATTCAAACAGAGGAAATTGATCAATATTCGTTTAAGCGGCTAGTGACCTATATTCCAACTGTGATGGAGCGGGCCTCACTCTGGGCAAGCGATATCCGGCAGCTTATCGATGAACTTGAGCTGATTCAGCAAGGCGATCGTCAACATGAATTGAACGCTTTGATCGATCTGCAGCGCCTTGGAGCTGCTGGCATGTCATTTGGTGGAGCTTGCTCTGTTGAGGCCAGTATCGAGGATCCGCGTATTCGAGCGGTTGTCAATCTGGACGGTTTTCACTATGGGAGCGCTTTGAAAGGGCAGGCCGTTCCGGTGCCTTATTTACTCTTCTCCAGTGACATGGCGGTAACCTGGCGCAATGACTTCGTGCTGACGCGTGTGACAGCGCCAGCCACGTGGCTTATTGTTAAAGAAAGTCACCATTTTGATTTCAGTGATTTTGTCTTTTTTGGGGCAATTTATCGCTGGCTTGACGCTTTGGGTCCACATGGAGGGACGCGTATGAATGAGATTGTTAATCGAGCTGTGACCACCTTTTTCCGTCAACACCTAAGTACGCAAGACTCGGTTCCGGCTACCCGTCAGGAGTTATGCTCTGAGTGCATTCAGCATGAGTATTCTCCTGGTGTCCAACCGTGATAGGATCCTGCGTACGCTAATTAACGTTAGGGTGGAATGAATCGTGATTGGTGAGCGGACGACCTTAGTATTGATTGATGATGATGAACAAATCCTCGTGATCGTGAGCCAATTCCTCACTTTTTCTGGATTTGAGGTCAAGTCATTTTCTGACCCAAATGAAGCCATGGTTTTTATTCGAAGCTATCAACCTCAAGTCGTCATAAGTGATGTGAAGATGGGTGCCGTGAATGGCTTTGATCTTGCCCGCCAATTGAGAGACTTCGAGCATCCTCCACATGTGATCCTCATGACCGGCTATTACCAACGCGAATTTGAAATGGAAGCCGAAGCCGCCGGTGTTGCGAAAATATTGGAGAAGCCTGTTCGTGGTGAAGATTTGGTTCAGGTGGTTCGACAGCTAACCCGACCTTAAGTTTCTTATTGACGTTAACTTTTCTGCTCGGATGACTTTTCAATCAGAACCAGGCGTTCGGATGGCATAAAGATGGTCCCGACCACGTATGAGCAGCGTGTTATCTGCAATTGCTGGCGTGGCCATCACAACCTCATTCATTTGATTCATGTTTAATTGTTGGAATTCTTTTCCCACTTGGATCACAAATACATCGCCATCTTCTCCAGACAAATACAGTTTTTCATTGCAAGCAACGGGAGATGCGCTAAATCCACCTCCGCCGTGACTGATCCTTTCCCGGTATATTTCTTTACCTGTTGTTAGGTCATAACAGTCAAGAATGCCTTGGTTTTGCAGCGTAAATAGTAATTGCCCGTAAATGAGCGGCGTGGGCATATACGGGCCGCGACCCTTGACACGCCAAGCAATGTATTCACTTGTATCGCTGTCTTCAGGTAGCGTTAAATCGCCTTTTGCTCCCGGACGAATCGCAAAAATGGGTTTTTCCGGTCGTCGTCCGCTGGCAACAATGATGAGCTCCTCATTGAAAACTGGTGTAGGAGCCGTGATTTGCGAGCTACCGCCCAAGCGCCACAACTCGTTGCCTGTTAAGTCATAACCCAGAATGTGGTTCGAGCCATTGGTCACGATTTGAGCTGACTTTCCGTTGGTAACAACAGTCGGTGTACCCCAGGAGGGCAATTCATCTCGGGCTGTCTTCCATTTGGTTTCGCCCGTGCGGAGGTGGCAGGCTATTAAGAAATCCTTTTCTTGTGTATCGACTTGAACAATGACCATGTCATCGTAAATGATCGGTGAAGATGCGGGCCCCCACTCGTAGGTTGGCGCGTCATAGGCACCCATATTCATGCGGCCCAGATCTTTTTTCCATAGGACCTTGCCGCTTGCAGACACACAATAAAGGCCTTCTGATCCGAAAAGTGCAACCACATGTTCGCCATCTGTTGAAGGTGTACTGTTGGCGTAGGTGGCTTTAATGTGTCGTTTGTCAATGGGCTCGCCTTCGGTGACAAGCGTATCCCAAAGGACGGTACCATCCGCTAGGGAAAGACAAAGTAAGCGCCATTTTTGGATCGAGTGGTCGTCAGCTGCGTCGCCGCTTCCGTAGAGACCGTGTTTCAAATAGGCTCGACCTTGACTACTGACCGCGGTGGTTACGTAGACCTTACCTCCCCACACGATTGGGCTCGAATGAGCTAGACCCGGAATAGCACTTTTCCAAGCGATCGATTCGCCAGACTCGACATTCCAACTGACCGGAACCTTCTGTCCTGCCGCAACGCCGCTAGCATCTAGGCCGCGAAAACTGGGCCAGGCTGATTGCGAAAAGCCGATTAGGGTCAATAGGGTAGGGATCAACATTGGAGGGCTCCTTGTTCGTCAATGGGCATTTTGCTCTTCCGTTTTTGTCCAACTATTTGAGGATCCTGGTCCTAACCGAAACGACCTTCAAAATCATAATCACAGACATCGCGTTGAGGCTGAACTGGCCGCTCTATTTTTTTTGCACTACGCCCAAAATTAGGATCAACCCAACCAAAAACTTTTGCCTCAACAAATATGGCCACTAAGTCTGAATCTAGAAGGCCTCTTTTGACTTCATCTTCTAAGATAGAAATGGCACGTTCTGCCGGCATTGCGGCTTTGTACGGTCGATCAGACGCCGTTAACGCGTCATATATATCGGAAACCGTCATGATTTTTGATCCTAAAGGAATGTCTGTTTCGGCGAGACCGTGAGGGTAGCCTGATCCGTCCAGTTTCTCGTGGTGCGATACGGCCAAGGAGGGGATGTTCTTCAGCTGCTTAGTCCACGGAATATGCATTAGGAAATCGTATGTATGCACGACGTGAGATTCGATTTCCTTACGTTCTTCCGGCGTCAATGATCCCTTGCGAACCGAAAGTGCTAAGAACTCTTGATCCGTCAGTAACTGAAGCTGTCGATCAGCCACTTGAAAGGACGGATAAGCGCGGATGGCTTCAAGATTTGTAAACCGTTCGTCTGGCAAAATTGACGGCTTGTTGGAGAGGACAACTTCGGCAAATAACTTGTCAAGATGTGCAAGCTCCTCAGCCAGGTTTCGATCTATAGGAAGTAACTGCTTTTGATAGGCCTCTTGGCCCTTAGATAACAGTAAGTCTAACTTGTCTTCGGCAGCCCGGCGTTGCAGCTGCTCTTTGAGAACTTCAAAACGAAACCACATGCGTTCAAGACCGTCGGCAGGTAGTTTGTTGGCTTTTACCAGGACATGTTCACGAACGCCTACCTTGCCGAAATCGTGTAGTAACGAGGCGTATCGGAGCTCCTTAAGATCATCATCGCTAAATGAAGTCTGCCGAAAACGATAGTGGTCGGATCGAGTCAGCGCGGCTGCTAATTGGATGGTTAACTCAGCGACACGAAACGAATGACCACTTGTGGTGGGGTCCCGTTGTTCGATGGCCGTGACGGCAGCACTTACAAAGCCTTCAAATAGATTTTGGATACTGGCGATGAGGATACTGTTGTCTATGGCTACAGCCGCCTGGCTGGCCAAGGCTCGTAGTAAGGTGGAAATTTCCGCGTCAAATGATATGGTTTCTCGCTTGGTGATTTCGATGTTGGTCAGTTTGACATTGGCGTCGCGTTTTCGATTAATGAACTGCAGGACGCCAATCACTTCCTGTTGGTGATTACGCATTGGAATAATCAACATCGATCTTGTGTGGTACCCCATTTCCAGATCAAATGATGAATTGAATTTCCATGTTGCGTCCGCTGGAGCTCGATGGACGTCTTCGATGTTTAGCTCTTCGCCGGTGAGTGCCACGAAACCGGCCAGTGAATTGCGATCCAAGGGAAAACGCTTCTCTTCAAACGGGAATCGGATAGTGTCATTCTGCGTCATTTTGAAAATAAGATTGGCTTGATCATCATCATGACGTTCCATGAGGAAAAGCGATGCCGCGTCGCAAGAGGCTAGTTTTCTACATTCAGTCAGAATCTTCTCGAGGAGAATATCCAAATTGGTTTCTGCCGACAGGGCAATGCCGATATTAGTTAATTGCAAGAGCTGATTACGTTCGACGTCTAAAGTTTGCTCCATCATTCTTTGCCTAACCAATAGGCCTGTATGCCGAAGTCCCGCTTCTATGGCTTTGAGCGTCAGTCGTGTAGGCCAGCTTGAAGGGACCGAAAGGTCAGCATTTGCGTCTTCATTGGTGATGACATAGGAAAGTGTTCCGAAATAACGCCTTAGGCCATCCATATCCTCATAACGTTTAATCAGAATGTTGTCCGCTAGAACGATGCCTGGAATAAGTTGATCAGGAATGAAGTGCTCGTCCACTTCGCGAACGACCATACCGCGACGCTTCAATTCGTCAAGTAAGTCTCGCGCCGGAAAGCCGCTGCTGTGATAAATGGTGTACATAAAATGAACCAACTTGTTTCTATTCTAGCTTAGACGAGGATTCAGGATGACATGCTTTCGACTACCTGCCCGTCGACAGCAAATAGCATCGTGAAATTCGCACCTTTACCTTTTCCAGCACTCGTGGCCTCTAACGTTCCGCCCATACTCTTCATAGCATTGAGCCCGTAGTGGAGTCCAAAACCGTGTCCGTGGGATTTGGTTGTATATCCATGTTTGAATAAATGAACCCTCTCTTTTTCGTCTATTCCCGCCCCGTTGTCTTGAACTGAGATGAATGGGTTTCCTTTTGGGCTTATCCCTGAGCGAATAATTAGATGTTTTGGTCGGTCGACATTAGCCTCCATTGACTCAACGGCATTTTTAATCAGATTGATTAGCACATTAATCGTGTGAAGCTCCTGGACTTTAGTGGTCAAGTCAGGGTCAAGTATGGTTTCCACCTCTACATGTCGGCGCGCGAGGAATTGTTCCTGGATTTGCACGGCTTCGCGGACCAAGTGATCGACCCGATGCTCAAGGACATTGTCTAACTCGGCTCTTGCCAGTCGTTGTTGGGTCTCGATGATGTTGCGCATCAATTCCAGTTTTTTGCTCAAGTCATTCAGCTCGCGCTCGATATAGTCATGTTCCTCTTTGATCATGGTCGAAGCTTGTTCCAAGAATGAGGGCAGTAGTTTTCCTTTTTCATCTTGAGAAAGGAAGACGGCCAACTGATGAGAGTTTTGCTTGATCATATTGACTGCGCGGTCTAAGTAATGGGCTTTCGACTTGTTAAGTACCCCATATATCTGTTGACTGGAGATTCGTAGGGAATTAAGGACGTTTCCAATGTTGTGCAAGACCGACGTGGCCATAATCGATTTTTCGCGTTCTGACTCGAAATGACTGGCTACTTCAAGGGCTTCTTCTAGGTCTTCGCGTAGCTCTGCAGTTTTCAGATGATTTTTCAAACGCGGAATCAACTCATCGGCAGTAATGGGTTTCATGACATAGTCATTTGCTCCAGCTTCAAAACCTGCAGCCATGTCTTCGGTCATCGTTTTTGCGGTCAACAAGATAATCGGAAGTGCGTCCATTGAGAATTTTTTTCTGACTTCACGACAAACATGGAGGCCGGTTGCGCCCGGCATCATGATGTCCAAAATAATGAGATCGAAATGCTGATCATGATCAATAAACTGAATAGCTTCTTCAGCGGACTGTGCTTTGGTTGTCCTGAATCCTGCTAGCCCCAATTGGTTGGCCAATACCCTTAGATTGATTGGTTCGTCATCGACAATCAGGATGTGGGGCGTCCCCTCGTTAACCATTTCAGGGATCAAATGTTCATGGTCTTCGTGGGTCAATGGCATGTCTCGAGAGGGTAAGGCGGGTCCATCGCTAATGGGTAAGCTAAAACTGAAACATGAACCATGGTTAGGCTCTGAGTCGACGCCCATCGTGCCGCCATGTAACTTAACTAACTGTTGTGTGATGGCAAGCCCTAGTCCGGTCCCTTGATGGTGTCGTGTCATGGACCCATCGTATTGCTCAAATGATTCGAAGATACGTTGATGGTCTTGTTCGGGGATGCCAACGCCAGTGTCTTTCACCTTAACGCGTATATGACCATTCTCTTGTTCGGCGCTTATTTTGACCGAGCCCTCATCGGTGAATTTAATGGCGTTTCCAACTAGATTATGCAGGATTTGGTGAACGCGGTTCTCATCTGCTAAAACGGCTGGCAGGTCCGGATCAATTAGATTAACCAATTCAATCGATTTGTTGCCAACCGTTGGTCGTAAAAGGCTGATCACCAGACTCGTTAAGCCATAAAGGTCGATAGGTTTTGTGTTTAGATGAATTGTGCTTTGTCGTATCTGGGCGTAATCAAGTAAATCGTTAACCAAGTTTGCAAGCCGTTTTGCACTTGATAGAACCAAGAACAGATCACTGCGAAGCCCCGCATTTAGCTCACCTGCAGAACCTCGCAATGAGGCATCAACTAAGCCAATGATGCCGTTGAGGGGTGTCCTTAGTTCGTGTGACGTATTTGTCA
The DNA here is from genome assembly GCA_029263455.1 of Holophagae bacterium. Lineage (GTDB taxonomy): Bacteria > Acidobacteriota > Holophagae > Acanthopleuribacterales > Acanthopleuribacteraceae > JAGQSC01. The sequence goes on along the minus strand of JAJCXM010000035.1, from coordinate 85,396 downwards.
AGAACTCATCTTTTAGTCGATCGAGTTGTTCAAGTCGTTCCGCAACACGACGTTCTTGCGCAAGTTGGGTTTCAGTCTCTTCCAGTCGCTTTTGTTGACGACGATCCCGTCTTCTAATTAACGAGAACAGCGTTAATGAGGCAAGCAAAAATATCGACGCAACCATCAAAGCACGGGCCCATTGTGTTTTCCACCAAGGCGGTACTACCACGATTTCTAAATCCACGCCGGCATTGTTCCAAAGACCATCATTATTCGTTCCAAGTACTTGCAACGAATAGGTGCCCGGCGCCAAATTGGTGTAGGTTATACGGTTAAGCGAACCAACATCGTGCCAATCTTCATCAAGCCCATCAAGCTTAAATCTAAAGATATTCTGAGTTGGGTCTGTAAAGTCCAGAGCCACGAACTCGGCCGTAAACGCGTTTTTGAACTCAGGTAGAGTCACGGATGGCAAGGTCCAAATGGGTAACCCTAAGGGTTCATCGTTGGGTCCAACGGTAAAATCTTTCAGCACAATGTTGGGAATGTGGGGGTTGTGTACCAATCGATCGGGGTGGAATGCATTGATGCCGTTAATTCCGCCAAACATGAGTATGCCATCTTGTCGACGTAACGCGGCCCCTATATTGAATTCGTTACTTTGCAATCCATCGCGTTCGGTATACACCCGACAGGTACCTGTTTTTGGATCGAATTGTGTCAGTCCCCTATTCGTTGAAAGCCAAAGTTTTTCGTTCCCGTCAGGGAGAATCGCGTATATGACATTGTTTGGTAGGCCGTCGGCTTCTGTGTAGTGAGCAAAAGTCTCGCTTGATGGATCAAAACGATTGAGGCCGCCCCCTTTGGTACCAACCCAGAGAATGCCTTCAATATCTTCGTAAATGGGGCGAACTAAATTGCTGCTAATACCCTTGCCGTCGCGCCGGTCTTTGGTGTACGCGGTAACCGATTTGGTAGTGCGATCGAATCGCAATAATCCGCCATCTGTCCCTAACCAGAAAATGCCGTGTTGATCTTCGCGAATACTGGACACGCGGTTGCGGTCTTGGTACGGGCTATTGGCTGCCTCGAAGGTGAAATGTTCGAAACTCTCGGTGTCTGGCACATAAAGATCGAGCCCGTTTGATGTGCCCGCCCAAATCTGGCCTTTGCTGTCGACGACAAGGGTTCTTACCAAGTTATGGCTGATTGATTTTGGGTTTGAGGGATCATGCAAATATCGTGTGTATATAGGTGACTGACCGTCACGACGGCACAGGCCACCACCCCAAGTGGCAATCCATAAGTGGCCTTCTTGATCTTCAACAATGGCACGGATGTAGTTGTGGCTAATACTGGTTGGATCGTTAGGGTCATGTTGTTCAATGCTTATCACCGGTCCATTGACACCGGAACTAGGATTGTTCGGGTAATCCGGGGATAACTGCGCCACGCCCTGGCCGGTACCGACCCATTGCCTGCGTTGGCTGTCAGAAAATATGGCTTTGATGAAATTATCCGGTAAAGGGAGCTTATGGCGCGGGTCTTGATAGAGGTGGTTGAATTGCATTCGTCGTGGGTTGAGTTGATTAACGCCGCCGACAAAGGTTCCAATCCAAACGAGTCCGGAGGCATCCTCGAAGATTGACCAAACGCGACTTGAGGATAAACTTTCGGGGTCTGTGACATTATGATCGTATTGATAAAAACGATTCTGTTCTTGATGATATAAAAAGATTCCAGCCCCATCGGAGCCCGCGTAAATAGTGCCGGCACTATCTTGGAAGAGACACCTAATGTCATTAAAGTTGAGACCATGCTGGTCCGCATTGTCGGCGTGGTACTCTTCGAAGCTCACGGGCTCATTCGTGGCAATTGAATGAATGGATCGGTACAAACCTGACTGTGTGCCCACCCAAAGACGGTCTTGATCATCGCTGAGCAAACAGCGGACAGACTTATCTAGCGCCGATGAGGCAATTTGATCTGACTGTAGGACTCGGAAAAGACGTTGACCTTGTTTGGCGTAATCAAGTTGATGTGCGTCCAGAACAAGCAATCCTGAACCGGTCCCAAACCACATACGATCCTGTTTATCGCGCATGACACAATAGGTTTGATTGAGTGTCAGATCCTGCTGCTCAGCTGGATCGCCTATGAAGTTTGTGAATTTGTCGCTTTCACGATTCCAGCAACTGATGCCCGAATCCAGTGTGACGATCCACAGATCGCCATCCTTGTCAGTCATCATATCGGCGACATGGTTGCCGCTGATCGAGTGGGAATCGTTAGGCTGATGCATGTAACGGACAAAGGAATCGGTGGCCGCATCATAACGATTGAGACCTCCCCCAAATGTGCCCACCCAGAGAGTGCCTGTGTGATCCACATAGACAGACAAGATATGACTCTCCGAAAGCGAGCTGTCATCTTTAGGGTTGTGCTTATAAATACGGAATCCCATTCCGTCATATCTGTTCAGTCCATCCTCGGTGGCGAGCCACAAGAACCCATGCCGGTCTTGAGCCATATCGTAGACAGAACTCTGAGACAAACCTTCATTTAAGGACAGAGACGTGAATTCTACGTGTCGTCCTGGCAAGGTATCAGGCCTTGCAAAACTTGGGATTAATATTCCCAAGCCGCTTAATAAAGCGATAGAGACGGTATTTCTAAAGTAGTTCATGGTCTAGCCGTGGCGTTTACTGAAGTAATTGTAACAAGAATATCGCCACTTATTCCTATTCCATTTCCACTTGAATCAAGGTAACGAGTCGTTTTAGGGCGTGTTTTACGACTTCTGTGTCTTCATGTCGCACTAAAACGTAGCCTTCCCCTTCGTAACTTGATGATTTGACTTGCCCGGGCTTGGGCAATTGAGCCTGTACAACTAAGTTGCCGGCTTCCTTTTGTGCTTGATCTAGCCCGTGTACGGCTTTCACGCGTCCGCCCTTTTGGCCCCTGAGATAGGCTGCGCCAGCGGCGAACTTGCGAGGTGGGCTATCAAATGTACCTTGTACTACTAGGCGAGCCCAGGAATGGTAAAAATCGACATCGTGTGCGAGAGAAATGATTTTCATAATTTGGGCACCTGGTGGCCGGGCTCCAACTTCGGAAATGGCCAAGCTGCCGTCCGTACGTCTGAACCATTCCATATGAGTCAACCCGGTTGCCATGCCTAGGACTTGATTTGCGCGGGCTGCCACAGAACGAATATCGCCGTACTCTGGTCCATCTATTTCCTTGGGTAGTAAAACGCACCACTGGATCCAAGGATTCTGCATGACCTCAAGCGGAGCGGGGTAATAGTGCGTCAGGCTGTGCCATAAGGTTTGACCGTTTCGGCACATGCTTTCGTAGGAGTGTTCGCTGCCTTGGACGAACTCCTCCAATAACGCAGGAACAGCCGCACTGGGTGGGTGTTGGGTCAAGTAGTTTTTCAACTCGGAGAGGTTATTGATTTGATAGGTGTTACGCGCGCCTAAACCTGCTGGTGGTTTTGCGACCACAGGAAAGCCGATTTCTTGACAGAACTTAATTGCCTCGCTTATCTGGGAGACGATGGCATGGTGAGCACAGGGGAGTCCATGCTGTCTGAGCACGGTTTTCATTCGAGACTTATCACGGAAATTAAGCGACGCCTCTTTTCCAAGTCCAGGAATGCCTAATATGTCTCTAACTTCGCCCATCGTTATTTGCAATTCTTCAAGGTAACCGATGAGACAATCGATACCACCGAATTTCGCGCCCATGAACCTAGCAGCTTTGGCGACTTGCTGAACGTCAAGGGCGTTATTAATTTGGTAATGCGCCGATACCAGTGGTTTAAGGTCGGCGGGGATAGCTGTGGCCGGGTGATGACTAATAATCCCCAAATTGACATGATCGAGACTGGCAACCGCACGAACAAAAACCAAGGTGCTTGGCATTAAATTGGGCGCCACAAAAATCACATTCTTAGCCACAATGACTCCTTAGCTGATAACGATGCGTATTTGGCTGATCAGTTTTTTCAATGCTTGCTTTACCACTTCGGTATCTGGATGCCGAACAATGACGTAACCCTGACCTTCGTATCCGCTTCCGGCGGATTGACCTATCTGAGGCAATTTCGCTTCGATAACCAAAGAACCGATTTCTTTTTGAATTTGTTCGATGCCTAAAACTTCTTTCACTCGACCTGTTCCCATGCCGCGTAAAAAGGCAACGCCAGCACTGTATTTTTGCAGTGGAATATCGAATGTCTCCCTTACCATCAATTGTGCCCAAGCTTTGAATAGATCGATATCATGAGCCACGCTGTGTAGGGTGGTGATTTGGGCACCCGGAGGTCTGGCTGCAACTTCCGAAACGGCGACGTCGCCGTCTGCACGGCGAAACCACTCCATATGCGACATACCAGTCCCCATGCCCAGAGCCTGCAATGACCGTCTACCAACGTCTCGGATTTTGTCAAAACGGGCATGATCAATGTCGCTTGGTAACAATACACACCATTGGATCCAGGGATTCTCTAGGACTTCGAGCGGGGTAGGGTAATAACGGGTGATGGAGTGCCAAACCATTTGACCGCGAATGGATATCGCGTCAAATGAATGTTCTTCGCCTCGAACGAACTCTTCAAGCATAGTAGGTTCATAGGCTGACGGCGGGTAGGCCCTCATGATTTGTTTCAATTGTTCGGTGTCAGTGACCTTGAAGGTGTTGCGCGCGCCAGCGCCGGCCCGCGGTTTAAGCACGATGGGGAATCCAACTTGATGGCTAAATGCTAAACCTTCCTCTAGTGATCTGGCCAAACAGTGTTGTGCACATGGCAGTTGGTTTTTTCGCAAGACCCGCTTCATTTCCGACTTGTCGCGAAAGTAATTGGCCGCTTCAACGCTTAAACCCGGAATAGATAGAGACTCGCGAACTTGTGCAAGCGCCACTTGTAAGTCTTCTAGCGACCCAAACAAACGAGTCACTGGACCGAGTTCTCGTATTAATGCAACGGCCGCCGCTCTGATCTGCCGCGGGTCCAGACCTTGTTGGATTCGTTGGTGTGCGGTGAGTTTGGCGCGTACTGAAACCGGTAATAGGCCCGATGGGTCTTGGCTAATTAGACCGGTTCGCACGCCAGGAAGGCTAGCGACTGCATCAATGAAACGAACCGTTGCCGGTAAGAAATAAGGTGCAACAAAAATGACGTTCATGGGTCGTGCCATCCGTTTTTTAGTTTATTGGAAACGTTAGGGCGTTGGACCTTAACCGGCATACATCTGCAGGTTTTGCCCCACGTCGTCAGCCATTTCCATGGTTGTCTTTAGATCTGGGTGACGCATCATGAGGAATCCATCAGATACGAGCGTTTGACGCCAGTTACGTCTCGGTGATCCCACGCTTAAGAGATTATCCCATACAATGCAATCGCCCCAGCGACGTTGAATATGGTCCCGGCCCTCCATCTTGAAAATGCGTCCCTGACCCTGAGCACGTTTGAAGATGGTGGCCACATTGTATTTACGTTGGACGTCGGCCTCGAAACGACCAAAACAAACCGAACGTCCCCATTCACGAAAGACATCTATGTCGCATGCGAAGTTCATTTGATCCACTTGACGGGCGCCCGGAGGCCGCGCGCCGATTTCTCCAAACACAACCTCGCCATCCGCCTTGCGATACCATTCCATATGGGTGATGCCACTCTGGAACTCCAAGGCTTTGATGACGTCGTAACCCATTTTTGTGCCGCCTTTAAGGTCAGGCTGATCCACGTTTCGTAGAGCAATGACTTGGGGACTGATCCATTCGTTGCTGCGCGCAATCAACGGTCTGGGTCGGTACCAGGCAATATTGTAGTAAACGATTCGGCCTTCAATACAGATCGTGTCGAAGGTGAATTCCTCGCCGTCTACGAACTCCTCGACGCTTACCTCGGGTACGTGTCTAAGTTTTGGTAGGACGGCTCGTAATTGTTCTTGGTCATTGACGCGATAAGTATCCGCTGAACCTGCGCCGTCAATGGGTTTAAGGATTAAAGGGTAGCCAATTTCCTCAGCGTACTCCCAGCAGTCAGCCATGGTTCGCGCTCTTTTGTGCCTTGGGGTGCGAATGCCAGCCGCGTCTAACTTAACTTTCATCGCTTCTTTGTCGCGATATGGTTGTGTTTTAGCGACGTTCAAACCCGGCACAGAAAATGCCTCACGGATACGGGCTGCGAGCAGCATGCCTGGTTCCCATAAACACTCGACACGGTCAAATTTAGGCGCTTGACGCCATGATTTGAGAGCTTGAATGACATGGTCTTCGCGCCAAAGGGAGGGAACCTGTAGGAATCCCGAAAGCGCCGATCTCGCCATTTCTGGTAGTCCAGCTAACGGTTGGTCACCGATACCCCAAACCTGAGCTCCGCTCTCCGCGGCACCACGCGTGAAATGTGGCATTTCAGAAGGGTATCCTGGTGAAATGATCAGGAGATTCATGGCCGCCTCACCTTTTAGATGTTAAGAATTTTTTTGTAAATTTCAATATACCGTTTCGCCGTTATTGAATGATTAAACTGTTCGTTACTTTCGACCATGATGCGTTTGATATGGGGCAATTTTTTTGCGCTAGGTAACTGATGGAATTGCATCGCTTGGTCGACTGCCCACCGCAAACCGATAGAGTCATAGTGCTTGAACACAAAACCATTGCCCTCATTGGCCGCCATGTTGAGATGTCGAATCGTGTCGTGGATACCGCCGGTATCGCGCACGACTGGCAGAGTCCCATAAATCGGCCCGATCATCTGCGGCAGGCCGCAAGGTTCATATAACGAAGGCATAAAGAGGAAGTCAGATGCGGCGTAGGCAATTCGAGATAGTCGTTCGTCAAAATTCACAACAGAGATTCGGTTAGGGATGTGGTGGAGTTCAACGACTTCATGGAAGTGCGTCTGGAAAGGTCCATTGGCGACGACGACAATTTGTAATTTCTGTTGTGCATAATCTGAAACCAGCGAGAACATGATCTCAGCTAGTAGCTGGCAACCCTTCTGCAAAGGGTCAAGACGCGAGGGCCAATAAAACATGGCAGCATTTGCGTCTACATCCAAACCTAGATGCTGTTGCAGTTTTACTTTGTTTTCGCGTTTACCTTCCATCACTTTTTCGACACTGAAACGCCGTGCAAGCGCCCTGTCTGATTTGGGATTAAATTTAGGATCAGGTGAATTGAGCACGCCTGCCGCAAGACCAGCGTTACATTTGTTGGTGATTTCACGTCGGACATGGTCCTTGACGAAGGAGTGCTGACCATTGACTATTTCTTTGAGGAAGTTTGGACTAACGGTGTTGATGAAATTCGAAGAAAAGATACCGGTGGCCAGAAAATCGACATAATTGTTGGCGAAACTGTCGGCGTAATTGTTAGGTGGACGGTCGTAGTACAGATACCGCCAAAACTCGCGACTATCGATGCCTACCTCTTCGATATGCTCTATGTTGGTTTTCAGTGAAAAAATATTGTGCACAGTGAATAGGGAAAGAATGTTTTGTCGGCGTGCAACAGCGGGAATCAGGCCTGTCATCCAATCATTGCAATGAATGATGTCGGGGTTTACGCGAGGAATAATATTGTTGATGACCTCGCGTTGAAACACCAACGCCAGTTTCATATTTACTAAGGCGTGATTGTCATAGACTTTGTCGCGGTAATAGAAGATGCGGTCTTCAGCAAGATGGATGCGCTCTTCAGGCATCTTACTCTTGTAAATACGCAATTCCTCATTAATGAAATTACCGATGTTGACGTTGAACATTTGACGGTAATGGGGCAATGCGACATGAACGTCTGCACCCTGATCGTAGAGCGTCGCGGCCAAGGTCGCTGAAACATCGGCTAATCCGCCCGCTTTTGCGTGTAAATGATTAGCCATATTACCCATGCCGCGTGGCAAATAGGTTATTTCAGGTGTGACGATGAGGATACGTTTTTTTTCTCGCTGTGGAGCCTCTGCCATGGCGAACACCTTGATTGTCCCGGGCTATAAAAGCCGGGAAACCTCTTATTTTGAATGGGTTCTTGCTTGCGAATCAATTATAGCCTAATCGCGATGGCTAGGGGCGTAAGCTTGTGCGCGCACATAAATCATGAAATTTTGTATAGAGGGACTAGCTTTATGGTTGCGGATCGGCTATCCTAGCGCGTTTTGCGTTCAAAGTGGTGCGCTGCAAGCAATCCACGACGTAATGCTCAATATCGAAGTGTAAGTTAAGGAGTCATTCATGGCTGGCGCCAAGAAAGAAACAAAAGTCAAAAAAACTAAAAAAATCGAAAGTAAACCTAAAGTGAAGCGCAAGAAGGTCACGCTACAGTTTAAAGCGGAACCAGGAAGTCGCGTTTTTGTTGCTGGATCATTCAACGAATGGAAAGCCAACGATAAAAAAATGAATGAAGTTAACGATGGCGAATACAGCATCAACTTAATGTTGCCCGCCGGCGATTACGAGTACAAGATCATCAGTAACGGTCGCTGGCTGCCAGACCCGAATGCTGCTGGTTGGTCGCCAAACCCATTTGGATCATTTAATAGTCTGTTGGAAGTCAAAGCCTAAAATTTTGTGACCCGGACGACACGTTTTTGTCCGGGTCCTTTTTTACGCTAACAAAGCTTAACGAGCACGTACTTTGACCGACTCCCCGATTTCATCGAGAATCGCATGTAACTGGTCATAATCGGTGTGTTTCACCCGCATCCATGCGTTGGCCCAATAACCGCCTTCGACAGGCCGAGTGGGCGAACCGACGGGCGGGAAATGACCATCGATGATCCACTTGCCGTATTTACGCTCGATGGCGTCTAAGCCATCGTATCCGGTAATCGTACCGTCACGTTCAGGTCGCAAAGCGATCATGCCAGCGGAGTATTGACGCGAAGCGCGTGTACCTGGTTTGCGATGGACAATGGCGTTTGCCCATTCTCGATATATATCCATATCATTGGCCGCCGAATAAAGATCCCACGCCCCCACGCCTGGTGGTCGACACCCTATTTCTGAGAACTTTAAGCCTTTAGGCCCATAGAACCATTCCATGTGTGTGGCCGAGGTGCCGATGTTTAAGGCTTGGATGACCTTAGCACCCAATTCTTTGACATCGTCGTAACTGGAGGCGTCAACGCGGTTGGTGGTGATGATTTGTGGCGAAATCCAGCGGGTGCGCATGGCTTCCAGCACGCCCGGGTAGTAGTGGGAGATAAACTCGTGGACCACTTGACCGCCAATGGTTATGGTGTCGTAAAAGGCCTCATGCCCTTCAATAAACTCTTCACAGGCGACGCTGTATCCTTGAGTAACACCGCAGGCTTGGATGGCTGTGTCGAGTTGTTCTGGCGTCGACACTTTGTAAGTACCGGCTGCGCCTGCGCCGTCGGGCGGCTTGATGATGATCGGTAAGCCTACCTGTTTGGCAAATGCTCGAACCTGTTGCTCACTATTGGCTCCGGTTGATTGGGCGCACGGCACGCCTGCTTCGCGCAGTGCTTGTTTCATAGCGGGTTTATCTCGACACAGAAACGCTGTTTTTACCGATGTCCCTGGGATTTTGCAGGCTTCTCGAACTTTGGCGACCGGCATGATATGCGCTTCAACGGTTGCCTCCAGTCGGTCGACCCACCCTTTGCGTTGGATGCGGCGAACCGCGTCAAACATAGCGCCTTCATGGACGACAGAAGGCACGTGTTCCACGTGGTGCAGCGTTTCCTTAACTGAGTGTGGCATGCTTTCTATCGGCACCTCGCTTATACCTGTGACAAAGGCGCCAGCCTCACGTAACGCGCGCACAAATTTGCCCTGGTAACTTGGAAAACAGGGTTCTACGAAAATGACATGCATGGGGACCTCTCGACTCTAATTTTAAAGTGTTTTTAAGGCTTTTGTCTTAAGACTGGCATTCGCGTTCGCGCCACAATTGGATGCGTTCCCAGAATAAGTCCGTAAATGAATCAATTTCGTGGCTTGGAAATAGGCTAGTAACTTTCTTTCGTACCGCATCCTTGGCGATGTCTTCTGCAAAAAAATCGTAGGCGACTTCGTCAAGGTGTTTGAGGTGGGTCTCACAGAATTCTTCAAAGCGATCGGCATCTAATCGTTGACGTGCTACGGCCGCATAAGCGGCGATGCGTTCGCGGTACGGTAACCCTTGTTCTGCTATATCGTAATAAGGTTGCCAGTCTAAGTTCTGTCGCATTTTGCGTTGTGTGACGGCACAAAAAATGGACCATTTTAAGTTGGCGATGACAAGCCAAGGAAAATGGTAATGAAGCGATGTGACTTGCGAGTCTGGACAAGGGTTTGCAAAGTCGATGGGATACCATTGCCCGTCTTTTCGCAGCGATTCACAGGAATTGAAATCCCAACCAAAAAAGGTGTTGATGGTAAGGGTGATGTCATGGAGTAAGGAGCGGTCATCGTCCGTGATGTCAATGTCGATTTGGTAGCGGTCATGTAAAGGCGCGCCCGGATCGTAATTAACACAACGCATTTGAGGGCCCAAGCCCACACAGCGAACAAAGCGATCGAAGGGGATGACACCTTTCTGCAAATGCATAACTTTTTTACCAGACTGTTCATAAGACGCTTTTAGCTCCTCATCATTGTCAATCTTAGTTACACCTACCCAAGCACCTCCGTCATAAGGCTTCATGAACATGGGATAGCCCAACTCTTCCCCAATCTTTCCTAGGTCAAATAATTTGGCGTAACTCATTAGGGTCTGGCGTAAGTCGTTGGTTGGCTCGTGCTCTTTGGGTGGGATCATCCACGTTTCCGGGATAAGTAAGCCAAGCCGCATCATGGCGCAATAGCTCGTCTGTTTTTCCATCGATTGAATGGACCAAGGATTGTTGAGGACGTAAAGGTCGTCCATGATGACGGCCTTCTTGATCCATTCTCGAGAGGTATGGAACCAATGAGTTAAGCGATCAAGCACAACGGTATATTTGCAAGGCTTCTTAAGGTCAAAGGGTTCTATGGCCACCCGTTCGCAGGCGACCGAAACTTGATCGCCTTGGTAGGGTATTTGCAAATTGAGTCTATCCAGGATTTCTTCATAACAGATGGGCCAGCAAATATCGGCACCCAGTGATAAACCTATGAGTCGTTTTACATCTGCCATGCAGGCTCCTTTGAGACGAACTGAGATCTGGATTTGCGGATTGTCTTGTCATCCTACCGCTATCGACCGCTTAGCGCCACCTGGGGTGATTCTTGAAGTGGCAAAGTAATCGTACTGGTAGCACCTTGCCCTCGACCACGACTGGTTAACGTCAAATGACCGCCGATCTCTCGGATCGCATTAGCACAATAGTGTAACCCAAATCCGCTCCCTTTTACTTTGGTTGAATAGCCATAGTTAAAAGCGATATCCACTTCCCCAGGATCCAATCCAATACCGCTATCTTGGATGGTAATGACCATTTGCACACCCTCTTGTTGTGCGCCAATGCGAATGCATCTTTGCGGACCACCAGCGGCATCGATTGCGTCGACGGCGTTGCGTAAGAGCTCACGAATGACACGGGTCAGGACAACCCTTGGCGCAGTTACTTGTGGTAAATCTTTGCCAATGTTCAATTCGATTTCGGCGTCAAGCTCTACTAACCACCGGGGTGGATGCTCAATCATATCTCTCAGTTTGGTCGCTAGATCAATGGACTCCTTGGCGGCTTCAGTGGAGGCCATTTCCTCTTGGTCACGCACGACCTTAGCCAGCGACTGCATGCCTGCCTCGAGTGTCTTTAGCTCGTCCTCTGTTGCTTGGCGACGACGTTTCTTTAGGGAAGAATACTCATCAAATGCTTGTGGCAAGCGATCGATAACTTGTTCGGATAATGGTTCGCTAAACAATGATTTGAATTTATCAATCATCTGTAATTCTGCTTTATCTTTCAAATAATCTCGAATGGCATATATGGCAACCGACATGCTGTTGAGTGTGTTGCCAGCCAAATGCAAGAACTGACGAGCCGTCTCGGCCATGCCTGAATGGTGAGCTGATTCCACAAGTTGTTCCTGTAAATGGATAAGCTCTTGATTGGCGCGTTGCAGCGCACGAGTGCGCTGACCGACAAGTCTTTCCAGCTCAAGGCGCCTTTTCTTACTGCGGTATAGGCCAAAACGAAATAGCCCAAGAATGAGTAAAATCCCGCTTAGAAAAACCATGAATCGAAACGGCCAAGTTTCCCACATCGACGGCATAACCTTGAACCGGTGAGATGCGGGAACTAAGCTTGCCAGTCCATCGTGGGTAATGGATTGAACTTCAAATTGATAGGTTCCGGGGCCCAAGCTTCCAAACGTGACCGCTCTTTGGTCAGTAATCTCCGACCATACATCGGATAGCCCTATCAATCGGTACCGATACTGCGTAGGCCCAGCCAATCGAATAGCGCTGTAGCGAAATGTCAATTGCCCAAAATCACGATCCAATTCATTGAGATTAGGACTTGAGCATTCAATGGAACGGATGTGAATTCCGGGTGGCGTTTTGTTTTCAAACACAACGTCGGGCGAATACTTACTGACTCCCTTGCCGCTGCCAAACCAGAGATTGCCCTTGGAATCTACTAGGCAAGCGGTCGCAGAACCTTCAAGTTCGGCAATACCGTCATCGGTATCGAAGTGAGTCCACTCATTTTCTTTTAGTTTGCTAATACCCATACTGTGGGCAATCCAAATGGCACCTTGATGACTAAGCACCTGCCATGTGAATTCGTTTGGTAGGCCGGTCGTCTCGTCGATGAAGGTAAAACCGTTATCCGCCGTATAGTTGGCTGCGCCCAGTCCGTTGGTCGCGAACCAGGTTGAACCGTCGTCTGCCACATCAATCGACCAAATGGTCGTCGGGATCTCTGCTTCAAATGATGTGACGGATCTGGTTTCTGGGTCATACAGAAATGGGCCTCGAGAGCTGCCAACCCATATTTTGCCGTCGCCTGATGCTTTCATCGTAATAACACTGAGATCACTTAGCTGTTCTTGAAGGTGAGCAATGAATTGGCCTTCGCGCCATTCGAACAGGCCGTTCCCGCCTAGCCAAATTCGATCTTTGTGATCGACTAATAGGCATACCATGGTGTCGGTGGGCAGGCCGCGACTACGATCGTAATATTCAGTTTTTCCGGATTCGTAAATCGTGAAGCCGCTACGATTTGCGAAATACATGCGTCCTTGCTTATCCTGATCAATATCAAAAATGAGTGGATCCGGGAATAGTTCAGCGTCTAAGGGTACAAATTGGTTACCCTCAAGGTAGGCAGGACCGCGTCGTGTACCAGCCCAGAGCGTCCCTTGGTTGTCGGTAAACAGTGAGCGGACAAAGGGGTTGGGTAATCCGGTAGATTCGTCGTAAACAGAAAAGGGAGCTGGAGAAAAGCGCGCAAGTCCGCTATCTGTTCCTATCCACAGGTTACCTTCGCGATCGGCTTCCAATGCTCTGACACGGGCGTCAGGTAATCCCTGGGCCATGCCCAGCGGAAACCAATTTTGACCGTTCCAGCCGATGAGTCCCCTGACATTTGTTCCAACCCAACACATGCCACGGCCATCATCTAAGGCCAAGTTAGGTCTGGGTACGTCTGCAGGGTACGGAATCCAAGTTGTTTCGGTGCCAATGGATATCATGCCCTCGTACACGCCAACGAGGATCGTGTCTGTTCCAAATGAGGCTAAAAAGAGAATGCCGTCTTCCATTCGTGCATCGTGAATGTAGCTGGGTTCTTTCTGATGATCTGAAAAGTGGGCTATGTTGTTATTGAAGGCTACCCACATACCATCGCCGGCACGGATGATTTTACGGACAGCTCTATCTTGGATAATGTTTCGTATTTGCGTGCCATCGTCGTAGAACAGACCGTTAGGCGTACCAATCCAAACATTGTTTTCGCCGTCAACGGCTAAGCTTTCGATGGTCTCTTCGTTAAGCGTGGTCGGTTTGGGGCCAGATTTTGTGTTTAGGCGCCAAAGACCGTTCTTTTCGTAGCCAATCAAAATTGCGCCGTATTTGTCCTCGCATAAAGCGAAAATCTGGGCCGTAGGTAAGCCGCTGTGGCGAGACCATGTTGACCAACTCGTCCCATCGTAGCTGGTTAAACCGGCATAGGTGGCGACCCATAGAATACCTGATCTACTTTGGTACAAGCTCAATGGTTGAATCTGAGGCAAACCATCATCGTTGGTGAATGTTCGCACATTGAATCGTTGTGAAAAACCCACACCAGCGAAGGTGAGTAATAGTATTAAATGCGGTTTCATACAGGTCTCAGATGTTGCTATACAGAATAGACGGTTCGGGCAAAAAAGTCACTGTTCTACTCGTAAACCATCCATAAAGGACCGGGGAATTGCCACGAAAGACCTTCACGCAGGCGATCTCTCCAATTCTCCCAATTATGACCATCCCTGAATTCCCTATATTTAACCGTTATGCCGGCAGCCTGCAAAAGAGGGACCATTGATCTGTTTTCATAGATGAGGGATTCGTAGGTGCCACAACTCACATAAATACGCTCCGCAGGTCGGCCCGGGTTCTCCCTGAACTGATTAACGAAGTGAACGACTGGGTCAAAAACGGGGCTGCGTTCGTGCCAACCTATATCGGTAAACGCGAAACTCCCAGATTGCAGCAGCAGTTTCCCGAATACCCCTGGATACGTCCACGCCGCATGTAGCGAGGCGACTGCGCCGAAACTGGCACCCATGAGGCAACGTGATTCCGGTGCCCGCAACAATGGTAAGCGACCCTCTAAAGTGGGGAGTAGTTCTTCAACCAGGAAGCGAGCATGTGGTTCATGGCCCGCATATTCGTTGAGGCGATCGTCGGATTGCGTAAGCGCGACGATGAGTGGCGGGATTTCCAAACGATGGATTAGGTTGTCCAACACGGTTTTTAATGCTGCGTACTTCAAGTAGTCGCGGCCATCATGGACGACCAGTAATGGGTATCGTCGTGTGCGTCGGTAGCGGGCTGGAAGGTAGAGGCTGACCGTCTTGTTCGGGCCCAGCGAGGTTTGCGAAAGAGTCAACTTATGAATGCTTCCAGGGCGCGCCTCAGGGTCAGGATGAACCCAAAAAGGGGTCTCGTAACCGTGGGTATGACAAACCGAATTTGCACCAAAGGGGTCGCGGGCTTGCACCTTATTAAGTGGATCTCGTATCCACTTATGGTTTTCGCCGTTGATGATATTGAATTTGTATTCAAAGCGCGATTCGGGAGGTACTTCCATAGTCAAAAGCCATAAGTCGGTGCCTACAACTGCCTGAAACTCCTGTGAGGTTGGTAATCCGTAAATGAAATGCTGGAGCAATACTTGGTCGGCGGATCCGCGATAGGCAAAAGTTACGGAGCGATCATCCACGAGCGGAAATGTATGCTCAGACACAAAAGTCTCGGCGGCCGCTTGGTCGTTGGCGAGTGATTCGACGTAGGACTGGTGCATTATTGGCCGTCCATATGGCTTATGGTGCCGTCGGTTGAGAGAACCTGTGCCACTTGATTATGAGTCCAATGATCATTCATGTATTGAGCTTGCGCCCCTTCGTCTAAAGTCAAACACAAACGCGGCTCAAAGCGCTTGGAGAACAGCGAAACGCGAACGGAATCCTGTAAGCGAAGTCTACGTTTCGCGTGAGGTAAGGGAACCAAACCCTTGAATAAGGCTAATCCCGTTTCTAAGACTTCTGGGTTGCCGGCACCTTGTGGTGGACTGTCATGAAAAAGCACGATTCTTTCTGCGATTGCCATCGCCCCAGCTGACCAAGCGACGATGGGTAGGTCTTGGATCAAAGATTTGATACCGAATAAGCGTAATCGGTTCAAAAGAACCACCACATGACCACCGGCGATGCAGAGCGCCGTACAGGAACCCAAAATCTCTTGAATCTCGTTACGATGACGCACCAGCTCTGGCAGGCGATCCAAAGGCCAGGTTTGGCGAAATTCCAAATGAGTCTTTTCGATTCGATTTAAGTGATGCTCATCGAGTCGACGAACGTCCTCGATCGCCGCATCTCGCGCTTCATCTATGAGCTCGTCGTTTTCAGCGCGCATCAATACCCTGGCTGAGTCGAGTAATCTTTCTAATCGAGTGCGATAGAGTCTTTGTAATCTACGCAACATGGATTGTCGCGCACGGTAATCTCGATGGAAATCGCTATGCTCCGAAAAAAGCTGATCACCGCGTTGATAGAGGGCCAAATTCTGGGTAGGCAATTTGAGATGTTCGCTTAACTCGTTGATTTCAGCTTCGCGTTCTTGCCAGCCCGCCGTGATTAGGGCGATTGAGCCATCCACTTTGGCTTGTGAGAAGACGTCTGCCACATGCGGATTGAAACGCTGAGGTCCAAGTAAGGTTATGGGTGGCATAGACATGTAGAACAATCCTCGAAAAGCGGGACTTTATCAGAATCCCGTGCCGGAGCCTAATTTTTCGACGTTTTCACTGAGAAGCTTTAGGTCTAATTGCTGATTTTTTTCGTTGAAGGTCGTAGTCAGCAGGTTGGCGCGTCATGTTCATAAATGTTACGGGCATATAGCTCATTTTTTGGCCTGAATTGTCTTTCAAGTCCGACTTCCTACTGGCGAAGAAGTCCGCTATCCTTGGTGAACCCGATTTGGGTGGAGGTAGCATGAATAAGCGTCATGAAATGATTCATAGTCCGGCTTTGGGTCGTGCGGTTCATGTTTGGTGCCACGGACACTGGGGTCTGCCAGTGATCGCCTTTCCAACTGCTGCGGGTTTTGCCCACGAGTGGGAACGTCAATCTATGGTTCAGACCTTGTCCCATCTGATCGGGTCCGGTCGCATAAAACTATATACGCCTGAAAGTACCGTTAGCCAATCGTTGACCAACAAAACCGATCCCGCCGACGTCAGAATACGAAGACTAATGGCATATGAAGACTTTGTTATGCACCAGTTAGTGCCCTTTATTAGGCAGGACTGTCACAACGCGAATATACCGATTGCTGTGACTGGAGCCAGTTTAGGTGCGTTCTACGCCGCTAATTATGCACTGAAACATCCCGAAACATTTAACTACGCCTTGTGTATGAGTGGTCGCTATCTATTGACTCATTTCACGGGCGGGTTCAGCAACGGCGATGTCTATTTCAACAACCCGCTTGCCTATGTGGCGAATATGTCTGGCGACTTTCTTGAGCACGTGCAAAAGAACACCCATTTAACTTTGGTTTGTGGACAAGGTAATTATGAGGAAGGCTGTATCGAAGAGACCATCATGCTTGCAGATTTGTTGGCCGCCCAAAATATTCCGCACACCAGAGACATATGGGGACGTGATACGGCCCATGATTGGCTATCGTGGAAAAAGCAATGTTTGATGCATTTGACCCAACGATTTGGAGGTTGAATTCGTCGTTTTTGTGGTTAAAGGTGATAGGGTAAATTGAGGAATCGTTGGTTTCATAAACCCCTGCTTCACACCAGTCTGAGTCCTGACAAGAAGCCTACCTGGCTTGAATTGTTTTATGATTTGGTGTTTGTGGCCGCTTTTATTCAGTTGGGCAATGGCCTGAGCAAACAGGCGACGCTCCTCGGTTTTTTGGCTTTTGCAGCGCTTTTTACGCCGATGTGGGTCAGTTGGACTGGCTTCACATTTTTCGTCAATCGATTCACGGTTGATGATTTCCTGCATCGTCTGACGGTTTTTGGGAAGATGTTCGCTGTGGGAATCATGGCCGTCACCGCCCCGGCCGTAATGAAAGGCGACGGGCGAGGATTTGCGTTGGCCTTTTCAATCGCACAGGCGACTGTCGCGCTCTTATATGTGCGCGCTTATTTCCAACAACCTGACGGACGAGCCTATTGTCGTTATTGGGGATCTGTTTTTGCCATCGGATCGCTTATCTGGTTGGTAAGCATATGGATGCCGACCCAGATCGCATATGGAGCCTGGGTTGTGGGTGTGTTGGTCATTATTGCGTCGCCGTTTAGTCGCCATTCACGCTTGCTGACGGAACGGTTCCCAATCGATTTTGAACATTTGTCAGAACGATATGGATTACTGACATTAATCGTGCTTGGCGAATCGTTCGTTAAAGTTCTTAGCCAACTGTCCTCAACTAGCTCATCATCTACCCAGATGCTTCAGGCTTTGTTCGTTTTGTTGATCACCTGTTGTATTTGGTGGATTTACTTTGATGATGTAGCCGGATCTTGTGTAAAGAAAAAGATTCCATTGGCGTCGATGATTTGGCTGTACGGGCACCTGCCATTTCAAATTGGTGTTACCGCTGTTGGGGTCGCCCTGAAGAAAGCGATTTCATTCGACTTAACGCTACCAGCGCCAGCTTCGTATCGCTGGCTCCTGGGTGGTTCATTAGCGCTCATTTTCTTGAGTGTCGCCATTATTGATAGCGTCACAGAGCGTCGTCAAGCCGAGTTGAGTGATAGCTTTCGTGTAAACCTGCGCCTTGTATCAGCGCTACTTCTTGTATTGGTGACGGCCACAGCTGCAAGTATGACGGCCCTCTGGTATTTGGGTATATTGATGGCCATTTGTGTAGCTCAGATCCTGGTTGATATTTCCACGGCTCCGATGGAAGAAGGCGCCCCTCATGAGTCGCTTCGAAGCAAAACCGTTGCTGAAGGATTCAATCATCGCCTTGAGCATGTCAAACGCCCAAATCGTTTGCGAATTGGTGAACCCTTGCGCAAAGGAACGCCCTCAGATATGCGTAAAGATGTGTATTTCTTTTTGATGCAAGGGACTTGGTGGCGATTGATAGGTGTGATGGCAGCCAGTTACTTGCTCATAAACCTCGTCTTCGCTGCCTTGTTTATGTTAGAACCGGGCAGTTTTGTCCCGCTACAGGGCAATTTCGCCGATGCTTTCTTTTTCAGCGTGCAAACCATGTCAACGATTGGATATGGCAGTATGACGCCTGTAACAACATATGGAAACCTGATCGTCACCCTGGAAGCGGCGGTCGGCCTCATGGGCGTGGCCTTAGCAACAGGTATATTATTTGCTCGAGTTTCGCGGCCGCAGTCTAGTGTGGTTTTTTCGCAACCCATGATCATTTCGTCGATGGATGGTGTCCCGACTCTTGCTTTTCGTATCGGTAATGCCAGGGGAAGCGAGATAGTAGACGCAAGCATCACCTTGTCGCTTCTTACCGATCAATTAACCTCAGAAGGTCAACATGTTCGCCGTGTCACAGATTTGACGCTTGTGCGCTCGCGCAACCCGTTTTTCACGCTTACCTGGTTGGTGATGCACCAACTTGATTCAACTAGCCCACTGAACGGAATCGACTTGAAGAATCCAGACACCAACCTGATTGGATTTTTGGTTACTTTGTTGGGTCACGACGGTACCTACGGCCAAACGGTTTATGCGCGTAACGCCTATGACATGGAAGATGTGTTCGTCGACCATCGATTTGTTGATGTCATTCACGAATTGGAGGATGGGCGAATGATGGTTGATTATGAGCTCTTCCACCACACGATTCCGGAAGCTGGATAGGATATGCGCGATCAATCAGGACAACACCAACTGAGGCTTAGTCGAGCCGTGCGGTCGCTGGATGGCCTGATGACAGGTGATGGCTTTGGCGGCTGTTTCTTCGGAGAGACTGCGCAGGTAAATCAGCGGCTTACGCGGAGAGACTTCCCACAGCCAATTTGGCATTTAACGGACGATTCGGTGATGGCTTGCGGACTGGTCGAGATCCTCGCAAGAAAAGGCCGGGTGGATCAGGATGCTTTGGCACGTTCTTTTGCAAATAACTACATACGCGACCCAATGCGCGGCTATGGCCCATATGCGCAGAATCTTCTGAAAATGCTGGCTAGTGGTGGTGACTGGCGAGCATTGACGAACTCACTTGGATCTGATTCGAGTTTTATGGGTATTGGGGCCGCCATGCGTGTTGCTCCGTTAGGTGCTTATTTTGCCGACGATTTAGCAGAAGTCATCACTCAAGCCAGGTTGCAGTCATCGGTGACGCATCACCACCCCGAGTCGGTTTCGGGCGCCATCGCTGTAGCTGTTGCGGCGGCTACAGCCTGGAACCTGAGACCGCACGCCAATAAGCTTGAATGTGGGCGGCAGCTTTTGGAAACAACGCTGGCAAATACGCCAGCCGGTCTTGTTCACGCTAGATTAGAGACGGCGTCGACGATCGCATTTGATTGTGAGCTTGATGAGGCAATAGCGGCGCTTGGCCATGGTGAAGATATGAGTGTGCAAGCCACCATACCTTATGCCATATGGTGCGCCGCTCGATGTATGGGTGATTACCAGGAGACACTTTGGTGCGCAGTGTCAGGACTTGGAAAGCGTGATAGCGCGTGCGCTATTGCAGGCGGGATTGCCGCTCTGGCACAACCAGTACCCAAACCCTGGTGGGCTTGCGTGGAAGAATCCGGTTTTGTTGCTTATCTGCGTGATGGCTTTGCTGGCGACTGACGAGATCTCGAACCAGAGTCAGGCTTGGCTGATTTCGGCTGCAGTCGTGTGTTTGTTTGAACTAGGTGTAAGACTCGGCATCATTCGCAGTTTCGGCGTAGGTTTAGGGGGCCCGCCATTTTTGCCTATGGGCCCGAAGGTCATGTAGTTATGTTGCCAACCTGCAATTTCTTTCATCAACCGCTGTGTGCGACTGATCGCAAATCGTCGTTGACGCTGATTGGC
The DNA here is from genome assembly GCA_029263455.1 of Holophagae bacterium. Taxonomy (GTDB): domain Bacteria; phylum Acidobacteriota; class Holophagae; order Acanthopleuribacterales; family Acanthopleuribacteraceae; genus JAGQSC01. Next base: position 64,733 of record JAJCXM010000035.1, on the reverse strand, counting down.
GAAAGGGTAGCTCTTAGGATCACTTCCTTCGGGGCGCTCTATAAGGTCTAAGTACGAAACGCCAGCCGACGGCAAGGGAACCGTATCAAAAGCGCGTTTCATTTGCTTCAGCAGTTGTTCTAGTGAGTTCATTAATGCGCGATAGCGGACCCAACGGTGGTTTGCCCAATTCAGCACGTGTTCGTCAGCTTGCTGTGGGTCAAACCTTTTGGCCAATTCCTGAGCAGCCTCACGACCACGAAGACTCAAATCGTTGATCTTTTGCTTGTCCATATTCAGGTTTAGCCCGCCCTCGTCGGCTGCGAGATTCACGTGCACAATTCGGTCGCGATAACCTGGAACGCGCATTTGCTCTTGATCGCTCCAATTCTGCATCGTTGTCAGAATGGCGGAAACAAAACCGACCAAGTCAGCTTGATCATCTGAGTCAAACCTAAACCACCGTGCAGCACGACCTTGGCCGTTGGTCTGTGGCATCCATATACGTTCGCGTGGTCGATCGGGATGCGTGGGTGTGAGGTTTATGCCGAATGTTGGGCGACGGGGAAGGGCGGCGTCAAAAAAGTGGATGGGGAAATTACTGGTGATGCCGCCGTCAGAAATCCAGTTTCGTTCCAGCTTCTGATGTTCAGGTGGACGCGAATAATCGATCGCGTAAAGAGGGACAGCACTGAGTAGAACGGGAAAACTCAATGACATTCGAGTAGCAACAAGTACGGGAAGGTGTGCGGGTTCAGGCCATGCCCAAAGGGTCCTGTTCAATTTCAGGTCAACTGACTGTGCGCCGCTATGTTCGACCATATGATCGACGATCGATTCGGGAAAGAACTTTGATATTTCGCTGGCATCAAAGTAATAGGTTGTTGCCGGATCATTGACATATGGCAGGCAGATGGGTCGACCTTGAGTGACATTGGTAGCCATCATCACCAAATTAGTTTCAGGCTCCTCTCCTGCTCCCCACAAATCACCAAAAGTCAAAGGCCGTTTTAAACCCGACAAATCTTGGATCAAATCGTGCAGCCAGCTGCTGAGGTCGGGTGATAGCGGATCTTTGCTTGCAAATCCGCGGCTCAGCCCGTAGTCATTATTGCCCACCGCTTTGGGAAAACCGCGTAGTAGCGTCACAGCCAGAAACAGGAACCATAGCAACGAAGAGAGAACAAAAAAATCGATCAGCAAAAGCGCCCACGATAGAAGAGGCGCACTTTGCACATGCAGGGCTAAAGGGAGCTTGATCAGCACAGAAACTATCAGCGCAAGAAACAAGGGTAAAGGAAACTGTGTCAGTGCCAGTTTGAGACAACGAGTGGCGCGACCCTGTTTTGGTCCAACGAATACAAGGGCGAGGTTTAGATAGCGAGATGTGGATGGCTGTGCCGAGAACAGATGGATCAGGCGTGAAAAATGGCTCCCTGCGGGAACTTCACCAAGCCAGGTGGGAATTTGTTGGCAACGTTCAAAAGCATCGGCTCGGCCTCGTGCCCGCCCGTAACTGGCGGCCGCAGCAGCGGCGGCTGCAATCGCGCCTGCCGAAGTACCACCTAGGTTTCGGAATCGATAGGTCTTTGCGAGTTCGTGCAAGGCTTCAGGGTAAACAACTCCGCTGGTGATGCCGCCCTTCATGACGAGATCACATTCGAGTGCAGGCTGACTCACGTCTCACCTCACGGCTCCGTTGGAATGGCTATTGACATAATAGCATTCACATTGCACATCGGGTAAAGATGGGTGAACGGTTACATCACCTAACAGTCGCGCAAACCTTAGTAGCCAATCAAGTTGTAAGTGGGCATGATCCAGATGGACCACGCCCACTTAAATCGGGTTATGGACAAAAGTTCTGCAGTGTTTCCACTAACTGGATCATGTTGGTCAAAGGCCAAGTCGGGAACTTCTGCATGGTTCCTAGTAAAGCGCCGGGAACCGACACAAAACAACCGTCGCAGATAGTAGGCTCGGACACAATGACCGGGAAGATAGGCGGTGCCGTTGGGAACGAGATATCGTCCAGCCACCAGCCGTCCGAGCCCGCAGCGCCATCACAGCCAATACGGAACCGCACTCTCACAGTTTGGCTATTGTAGGTGGTACCAAGGTCAACGTTCACCGACGTGAAGTTGGGATAATCAGGGTTATCATCCACAAAAGCAGGCTGGTCACTTATTGGGCTACTCGGATTGGTTGTAATGACACCGTTGTAGCCGGGTGTTGCGGATGCGCCAATGTCAGTCCAGTTGACGCCGTCAGTGCTGATTTCAAGGACGCCACCATCCCATGCGCCTGTCTCAAATCGGTGACGGTGTTCAAAACTAAAAGTGAAGTCACCAACGGCCGGTACCGCAATTTCGGGGCTAATCAGGTGACTGTCCAATGATGTCTCAGTATCGATGATGAAATAGGCGTGTGTGCCGCTGGTTGAGTTGCCGTCGGCAATGATCGCCCACTCAGCTATGCCTACATCCACTTGCCTATCCCAAGCGTCAACACCTTCCGCGTCGTCTGTGGTTAGGGTCGGGGAGAGATCGTAGTGTCCAACCCAAGATTCCATGGCGTTGTTGACGGGGACGTTGACGGTATCCTCAAATGCGATGTTTAATGTGACTAATTCTTGTTCGATTGAAGAATTCAATCTGACAATTAGCGATCCAGTTACTTCAGTGCCGCTAACAGCCGTTGAAAAATTGATAACCCCTCCATTTGAGAAAGAAACGTCATTGCCAGAAGTCACGTTAGCAACGATTGAATTGAGGGCACCAAATCCATTATTTTTGAGGGTCACTGTAAGAAGTCCAGCTTCTCCTGTATCGAGAATACCGTCGTCGTCACAAGAGTCAATGCTGTCATCCAAGTCGGCTTCGATAAAGCCAAGATCAAACGACACAGGAATGACGTTGTAGTCTTCAACCACGCCATTGAATGATAACGAATCGCGGTCAGGTGCAACCGCGTTGACGCCAATACCGCGGCGCGCAAACGCAGCTGAAAAGGTGTTGAAGTCGTCCTCGTTATTGGCAGCCGCTGCCATCAAAACCGCGTCTCTTGCTTCGACAAATGTTGGATTAACAGGACTCAGTTTCAATGAGGCCACTAGGTATTCTTGCATCAGGTTCTTAACGTCTTGAAAATCCTCAGCGTTGGTAACGACACGGTCCATGATGAGATCGTGATAGCACTCCCAGATCATTTGCGCCCAAACCTCTCCCGCGTTGTGAACTTCAGCGTTGCCGTTGTTTTCCCAGCCCAGTGGTGAAATTGGCGCGCCGCCCGGGTTTCCAAAAGCTGGATCGATATGCCCAAAAGTTAACGGGTTAAGAGCCATATTGGTTGAGTAAGGAAAACGTCGAATACCGAAATAGAAGTTGTCGACGAATGAAGTAAGTATGAAGAATTGATAGGTTGCATAAGCGCCGGTGGCATAAGCGCCGCCGTAATTGTCGCCTTCTTCGACAGCCATGATGGTGGCGATGATATCGCCCCAACCTTCACTCATGGCGCCCGATTGCGGGTTATTGGCAAAAGGATTTAGTCGATGATGGAAATAATGGCCCCACTCATGACCGGAAATGCCATTGTCAATGGTGCCATCTCGGTCCGGATTTGGGCCGCTAAAAACATACATTTGCATGCGTGGTCGTCCTCCGTCGGCAGGTGTCGACATATTTGCGTTGTCGGTACCCGTGCCATCTTGGCATTCCGAACGCATGTCGTCGCCGCCAAGACCGCCGCGACCAAAGTTATCGAACTGCGCATTCCCTGCGGCCTCGTCGAAGCCCGCGTCATAATAATCATCATGCAAGTAGTTGCATACATAGAATAATTGAGTGACTGCCGCCTGTTGTTGCGTGGTATTGGCGATCGGGCTCAAACCATGGTCGAACATGCGGTCGAACTCATTGGCCGCCGTGGTTGCGGCACGAAAGTCTCCAGCTCCTGGCTGGTATCCATCCCCGCCAAAGCGGTCGATATAGGCGTCGACGTTGTTGCCATCGGTTTCGGTGGCTCCGTTTGGCAGCCAAGGGTCGTTTTGGCTAAATGGTAGGTTCTGCAAAGTAACGAGCAATTCCGGTTGAAAAGGCTGCTGAAATCCATCAGGAACGCCTGTTGGGTGGGGTGATCCGTCGTTTCCGTGGGGACCGTCCCAAGGCTCCATTCCACCTGAGTCGTTGGCTGCTACGCGATAGCTAAAGTCTTCGTTAGCCGTCAGATTATGACGATGAAGTAGTGACCCGTCTTGGCCCGAGATAATGTAGGCGAAAAAGGTCGAATTCGTCTCTTGCGGCACAGCGCTATCGATTTCTATGTAGTAAGCGGGTGTAAATCCCAGCTCGTCCGCGTAGTGAACACGTTTGATACGTGCGGGTGTTGCCATGTCTACGTCGTTTTGACTTCGAGTGCCTGAGCGAAAGTCGTATTGATTATAAGGCGTGTGATTACCAACGATGACAAGATCCGACTCAGCGATTTGCTCGTCTGTCTGATTTCCGAATGCCAGCGTAATGGCTTCCATTTCACTGATCGTGTAAGTCAAGGTCTTGTGGTTGACCTGATGAGGAAACAAATAGCCGGTAATGCCTTGTAGTCTGAGACTGCGGTCAAAAAGCACATTCTGGGTTGAACCGTAAACTTCCACACCGTCAATGACCTGGGCGAATTTAGCGATGATCGGTCCTCTACCGGTATCGTGGATATAAACCAGCGATGTGTTTTCCTGGAAATTAGCAGGGTAACGATAAAGAGCGCCGAATTCGTTCAAATAATGTCGCGCCAGTGTTTCTAGGTCGCCAGTTTGCGGTTTCTTGGCCGAGTCAAACTTATTGAACCAGACAATGGTTGGCACATCTAAACGGCTCTCAACAGACCTAATACTTGCCTGCGTAAATTGATTTCTTGTTTCTTTGAGTTGACTCGCTTGTATCGCGGGCGCTGAATCAAGAAATCGATCAAAAAAATCTTTGTTCGAATGATTTGGTCCGTGAGATAAAGACAGAATAATGACCTGGATGGTCGAAAGGAACGTCATACGCGTAAACTCCATTCCTGATTTGAATTAAAGATCGCCTTATTGTAGGGGGCAACTAGTCGTGGTTCAAGCAATGAAATGCTCCATGCAAAGCTGAATTGGACCGACGGTTACCAGATCCCTGGCAGCTAGCTGACGATTAAAGCTGTAATTGATCTACTTAAAAGAGTTAGCGCGCGCTACTGCTCGCTAATCTGCCTTTGTAAAACTTCCATAGTCGCCAACGCATCGATTGACCTTTGATTGCGACGGGCTAATTGGGGCTGCAGTGTTGCTATATGTCGCGCGTACTCGAGATTGCCGACACGTAGCGCAAACTTAAAGTCTGCTAACCATTGTCGATTGGGCTGTGGTTGAATGTTTTTGCCGTAACGCGACCACCAATCTTTATAAGCGAATTGCCATGTAATCAATTGCAGCTTATCAATATGGTCTAAGCCCCAAGAACACGCAACTTGCGCTTGATGGAGTGCCAGAAATTCGGGACTCGCCAAGATTGAGGTATCGCTGTCGCAATAAACATCCACCCAACCCAACGCTTTCAAAGCAACCTTCGTTCTTAGCCAGGTAGAATCATTAGGTAAGAGAGCGATGTCGATGTCGTAACTTTGCAGGGTGGTCACAAAGTGTCGACCAACGATTTTTAGCGCATGGTGGTCCTTTTCAACTTGAGCGGAGTAGCGATCAAAACGTCCATCGATAAATGTTTTTGATTGTGGACGCCAGAAGGCCAGGTAACCACCCATGAAGTAAGGATTGAAAATGTTTCCGTTTAGGTCGTTTTGCGATAGGTATTCAATGGCTCGATGGTGGAATTTTAGGCTGTCATACGCGCTGTCTCGATAGAATTGCCGTTGAAAATCTGTGTTCAACGGCATATAGGTTTTGCGAGTAGAAGGCAGCGAAAAATGGATAGAAACGCACACCAATAATAGACCTGACAAAATCCATTGCCAGGTTGATGAAAAGGGCAGCGGAGCGTGTTTGATTACGGCGACATAGACGATGGGCACCATCCAATAAAAGCGTACCGCATACAAGATCGCAAGCATAGCTAACAGGCCATGAACGATATCGACTAGTTGGACGTGCTGGAAGTTTTTCATCCTTGATTTGATGAGCTGGCGAGCGAATCGATAGCCAAGCCAACAAAGCATAAGAAATGCGAGGATCAGAAGTGTACTTAGGATAGGCGATGATAGAGGTAAGAAGCTGTGTTTACCGAATGGCTGAAAATGGCCCCATTCGTCCACTACCCGGGCGAGCGGGTTGTTGGCGTTGTGTGTGAAATAGAAATAGATGAGTCGAGGCCCGATGGGGTTCAAACATAAAGCCACGATCGTGGCCAGCATGACAGCAATCGCTGTTCGTCGTTTAAATGGAGGGTGTTTCCAATTGCCAATTGAAGCGCTGATAAGGAAGGGAAACGCGACCATAACCAGTGAGTGAGCGTTGGCCCAAATACATGCGATAGCTACAAAAAGTACAGATTTACTGGTGGACCATTTCGAGTCCAGTTGCCTGAAGAGTGTGATCAAACTGAAACAACACATGATGCTGATTAGATCCGGCCTGAGTTGATACAGTCGTTGGTACGAAAAGCTCAAGAACAAAATTAGGCCGACGGTAATTTGGACCCGAGATAAATTCGCAGATCGCAGGTAGAAAGCAACGGATAGCAGGCATGCGCAAACCAATAGTATGTGGAGGAACCGCAGTGAATAGAGCCCCAACGCTTGATGAGTTACAGCAAGCATGACTTGAAAAAGCCACTCGTGATAAATGGGTTCTTGATCAAGACGAGCCGTAAATAGCAGCGGGTCGGCCGTAGGAAACCCTTGCTGCAAAAAAACTTGCCCTAACCGCAGATGCCACCACATATCGTCGGTATATAGGGGCCTGGCAACCTGAACGAGAACAATCGTGAACGTGATCAGAAGCGCCAATCCAAGCACAATCCTTAAACACAGCTTCTGATTTTTTGACGTCATAAAGGTTCCAGCTCTAAAGCCACCGATTATATAGCAGAGTAGGACGTGCAACTGGCTGTCTGCGAGCGAGGTCTCCAATATTGCGTAGGACTGGCGCTTGATATCTGTCTTTTTTGGACCTATGTTTATTATGAATTCCCCGTATGAATTCAAAAGATCACAAGCTTGCAGATTTGTGAGAGACGGGGGTATTGTGGAGAAACGAGATGAAGCGAGAGATCGTCGCGCAATACGCGTAGCGATCGATTCAGGACACGGCCCCATTTACGGTAACACGGCCAATGTCTCGGCTCATGGTATGCGAGTCGTTCTTCATAACAAACGGGTATTGAACCCGGGCCAACACGTAAAGGTTACGGTCAGTAAGGCGGGTAAGCACTACCAATTAACAGGAGAAATTCGTTGGTTCCGATTCGAAATCCTGAAGAATTCTTTGGGATTACAATTTGAAGAGATCAACGATCAATTCTGTTTAGATATTTTGGGTGTCGCACCTGTTGGCACCGAGGATCATCCCTACGAGAAGAGCTTTGAAAACTTAAAGCTCTTGCATGACGAATACCAAAATAATCTACGCTATGGTGGCCTGTTCGTGCCCTGTGATGATAGCCCGCCACCATTGAACCAAAATGTGTGGGTCGAACTGAAATTGGGCGATCAAGGTTTTCGTCAGCAGGCGCGTGTTGTGATCCATCAGGTTGGAGGGTTTGGCGTCATGTTCGCCGACATCAATGATGTGCAATCAAAGATAGCCAAGTTCTTTAATTAAGCTCCGGGGCCGCAATCCAGACAGTTTTTTATTGGGGGAGCGCCAAATCTGAGACCAGCATTGGCTTTTCGTAATGCAGTACGTAAACCTTCCTCAATAACTGGATGATAAAAGGGGAGATCGAGCATGTGGGGGACGGTCATTTTGTGTTGATGTGCCCATGCTAGCAGGTGAGCTAAATGTTCGGCACTTGGACCAAAGATCTCAGCACCTAACAATTGCCCGGTTCCCTGTTCAGCGTAGACTTTCATGGCGCCTTTGTTCTTGTTCATGACACGACTTCGACCCTGATTTTCAAAAGATACGCTGCCAACGGCGTGATCGAACTTCTGGACTTCCTCCCATGACAATCCAATCATGGCCATTTGTGGATCGGTGAAGACAATTTGTAAATTACTGCGTCGATGGCCAACCCGGATATCGGGAAACCGTCCCGCGTTGTCACCCGCAATGCGACCGGTATCGGATGCTTCGTGAAGTAGTAGGTGTTCATTCATGACGTCGCCTGCCATAAAGAACGGTTTGCTACCGCACTGGGTCGTGTAGCGATCGTGGTTCGGGACACCGTTCTTGTCTAACTTCAGACCTGTCGTTTTTAGGCCAAGTCCCATTACGTTTGGGAGGCGCCCAGATGTGACCAAGACCTTGTCATAGGCCTGCTCCATGAGGTCGCCAGCCGCGTCTCTGTAGAAGATGACGGCTTGGTCGTCATGGGACCGAACCCGATCAATAGTGACACCTAAACGTAAGTCGAGTTCGCTGCCCATGATGGTGGCTGCCTGTTGCTGTAAATCTGGGTGAGCTAGCGGACCAACCCTTCGACTGCGGCCAAATACCGTCACTCGAACACCCAACCGATGTAATGCCTGACCCAACTCGAGCCCAATGACACCCGGTCCAATCACGGCGACGGAATCAGGCAAATCATCCCATTCAAATACGTCATCATTGGTCACGATGTGTTCTGAGATATCGCTCAAAACCTCTGGTACGAATGAGCTGGAACCCGTAGCGATGACAAATGCCTTGGCCGTTATTTCAAGCCGATCGTCGACGAGTAATTTGTCCTTGGATTGGAATTTGGCCTTACCCATGATGCGTTTTTCAGACGGGATGGCTTCAACGTCTTCGACCACAAAGCCAACAAAACGATCGCGTTCGCGTTGTACTCGTGCCATGACCTCATGGCCGCGTATCTGTGCCGCCCGCGGCAGATGCACGCCAAAAACGTGAGCGGTTTGGGTCATATGTGCAGCTTCTGCTGCCGCAATTAGGAGTTTCGATGGCATGCAGCCTACCCTGGCGCACGTGGTTCCATACACACCTGACTCTATCAACACGACTGAGTCACTGTGCTTGGAAGCTGCACGAAAGGCATTCATGCCTGCGGTGCCGGCTCCGATTACGGCCACGTCTACGGATCTTTTTTGCACTTAGGCCACCTTGTCTTGTTGAACATCTTGTGATTGATCGGCCAAATCACTCCTGAGCTTGAAACAGTAAATCGCGCAGGTGGATTCCCATCCATGTAATCCCAAACAAAACTGGCATAAGTATCGGTTATGATCAATGAATATCAAGGGAGGTAGGATGTTAGATCGTGAAATGATCGTTGAGGCGCTTGCTGATTCATTTGAAGACCATAGGTTGTCGCGCTCTGAACGCAAAGGGATTCATCGACTTGTGGGCGAAGTATTGGACAATCAAAGTCGACATTTCATTCGAAATCGAGCCTTCGAAATGGTACTGGCTGAGCCGAGTAAGGAGGGGTTGCATTGGCTTCATGACATGGTGAAGTTGATCGACCAAAAACAGCCTCAAGTAGCTTTGTCTAAAGCGGCATTCAGCCCAGGTCCGGACTGCCGGTCGACGATCTTGAAGGCGATCCGAAAAGCCTGTTCCAACATCGAAGTATGTGTATTTACGATTACGGATAACGAAATCACGACAGCCTTAATTGATGCACATGCGCGTGGCGTAAATCTTAGAATCGTCACTGACGATGATAAGTCACAGGATTATGGCAGTGACATTAAGCGCCTAAAGCAAGCAGGGGTTCAGGTACGAATGGACCACAATCCTAATCACATGCACCACAAGTTCGCCTTATTTGATCGCGAGAATGTACTCACTGGCAGCTATAACTGGACTAGCTCGGCCTGGAAATACAATAGAGAAAATGTCGTTTTGACCAGTGATGAAGGGCTCGTTGCCGCCTTTATTGCTGAGTTTGACGTGTTATGGCGTCAATTTGCTTGATAATCAACGTCTGACCTGGATATCAGAGCATCCTTCAAGGGTGGAAACAAAGGACTTACCCATTAGTCGAGCTGGCGTCAAACTACCCACTTGATCAAAGCCTGAATTCAGCCAGTGGCTTACGATGGCAACCGGTGCAAGTGCGGTAACCGTATAACCATTACCCGTTTCTAAGAATGCCTCTACCGTTGCGCCGGAATCGTTGCTGATCTCACCCCAGACGTAGGTTTTGTCTTTGGCACGTTGTTCGTCGGTGGGTCCCTTGATCGCGGCATCGATTTTGCGTTTCAAGCGATTCTGAACGAAAGAGAGACCAAGGAAGGGCCTTATGAAGCGGGTCATCTTGGTTTTTCTTACGAGTTTGGGATGACTAGCAATAAAAACATCTATGTTAGGAATGCCTGTCGTGTAGAAAGCGGTACTGACATCGCCCCAAGCCAGATTCATGGCTAACTTGGTTTCGCCTGTACCAAAATCTATGTGTCGTGTTTTGACCGCGCATGATTGGATAACCCCATTCCTACGGTGCCTCATACCCGTAGACAAACCTTCGACCATGGTTTTTGCGGTACCCGGACTGAATCTGCTTTTGGCCGCAAAGCCTAAAGTTAGGTAAGTAGCGTTGGGGATACAGGCGGCCAGCGTCATGGCCACGCAATCGGTGGGAACCACATCAAAACCGATACCTGGACAGACGACGACGTCGACGCCTTTTGCCCGCTGGGATACCTTCCGACTATGAGCGTGTTCAAAAACGTCTATCTCGCCCGTGATGTCAAAATAATGAGTGCGTGAATTAATACATGCCTCAATCATGGGTGCGCTCGTAGCAGAAAAGGGACCTGCACAATGTACGACGAGTCCTACGCCCTCAAGGGACGTTCGAATCAGATTGTTGTCCTTAAGATCAAAAATACGAGACTCAAGTCCATATTTGCTGGCAAGTGCGCCGATTTCAGCAGCATTGCGGCCCGCCACTATTGGCTTCAGTCCAACTTCGAGTGCCTGTTTGAGAATTAAGTGCCCGCTGTAACCATTTGCGCCGTAAATTAACCATGGTTTGTTCATGCCCCATCAAACCCTAGGCAGGCGCGAAAATCAAGGGTCCTCAGCTTTACGTGGACGAATATTTCCGTAAGCTGGCCAGGAAATCATCTTGTAAAGGTACAGCTGCGCCGCTTTCGTAATTAATCCAAACCACGACGGTACTTGCCGAGCAAATGTTGATTTCGCCGTGCCAAATTTCGTATTCAAGCGTAAAACTGCGCCTACCTATGTGGGATACACCTAATCCAACGGTTATCTTCGCGGGAAAGGTCAAAGGTTTCAGGTAGTTGCATGTGACATTCGCTAGAATCGGCCCTTCAAGTTGCGATAAATTGGGCTCTGCGCCAAAGGCATCTTTAAGCCATAGGCAACGTACCTGTTCCATGTAAGTAAGGTAGGTTGCATGGTTAACGTGGCCTAACGCGTCAAGATCGGCCCAGCGTACTTCAATTGGCGATTGAAAAGGCAGTTCCATCTTAACTTTCTCGTAATGCAGCTGCGATTGGTACTCGCGATGCGTAGAATGCAGGCAAGAATCCACCAAACGTGCCAATGGATATGGCCAAAATCATTCCGCCAAGCACGAGTTTTCCATCGATGGCAAAGGCAAAGGCAACTTGAGAAAAGGTGGTGAAATTGAGGGTAGCAGCTTGATAGCCATCCATGGCTAAGTAAGTGATGAGCGCCCCAATTGAACCGCCAAGCAACGCCAAACAAATGGATTCGATAAGAACGGATGCCATGATTGGTATTGAGGTAAAGCCTAAAGCCCGCAACGTGGCTATTTCCCTGGTTCGGTTTGATACGGCTGTGTACATGGTGTTGATCGCGCCGAATACGGCACCGACGCTCATTAATAGAGCGATAACGATACCGAGTACTTTGATCAATGTTGCTAATTGCCCAGATTGCTCGGCGTAATAGTCAACCTGGCGTATCACTTTGACGTCCAGTTGAGGATTCTGGGTGAGACGATCACTAAATGCCTGGAACTGGTCTGGCGACTTTAGTTTTAGGTAAACTGCTTGGAAACTGTCACCGCGCTGATAGGCCGGTTGTAGAACGGCGGCATCTGTCCATATTTCAGATTCTGAGATCCCGCCATTATCGGTAAAAATGCCAACTACCTGCCAACGGTTAGCACCCATTTGAATGGAAGATCCAATTTGGAGATCAGCAAACTCGAGCGCCGCTTTGGCGCCCACGATAATTTCGTTTGTACCCCATTGAAATGCTCGGCCTTCAACGATCTCAAAGTGTGACCGAACGTCAAATGCCATGGGCTCTACGCCGCGTAATGGGACATTTGCATCGGTCCCTGTATTCAATTTTGCTAGATTAATGATGACAAATAGTTCCGCCGATGACACGACGCCACGGCTGTTGGTGGCGATACCTTCGCTGTCTGCAATGATCCGAGTCGTCTCACGACTTAATCCACTCATCATTTCTGAATCGGCGCCTGCGCGCATGATCATGGCAACGCTAGGGTCACCGCCGGCCTCCATGGTTTGTTTAAACCCTTTACCAATCGACAAAACGCCAATCATCACGGCGACTACTCCGGCGATGCCTATGACCGTTGTGATGGACGAGCCCAATCTTTGTGGAATCGTCAACAGGGCAAATCTAGAAACGGCAATTATTTGAGCAAAAAGATTCACTAGTTACCTCCGCAGGGCATCGGCGATACGAAGCTGTTTGGCTTGAAAAGCGGGTATGGCACCTGCGATAAACCCGAGTAATAGTGTGAAGCCTGCGCCCCAGACAATAGAGCTGGAAGGCAGGTAAAAAACGGGAAAGATGCCACTTAGTGAATCGCTCATCCCTTGCACAAGTATCCAAGAAAGCAATAACCCTAAACCGCCAGCCAGGGTGGACAAGGTGATCGACTCAGAAAGAACAATGGCCAACACTTTCTTGTCGGTAAAGCCTATCGCCTTCATGACGCCCAGTTCAACGATACGTTCCCGTACTGATTGCCCCATGGTATTGCCTGCTACAAGTAGGATCGTAAAAAATACGGCACCCATGATGGCAATCACGATCGCCGTGATGTTGCCCATCTGTTTGGCAAAGGCCTGGACAAAGGCACCTTCTGTTTCTGCTTTCGTTTCATAGGGTGAATTGGCAAATGTTTCATCAATCGTAGACGCTACTTCTACAGCCCGGTCAGGATCTCCTACTCGAACAACATACCAGCCTATGAGACCGCTACCTCGCGATCGAGTTTCGTCGAAGTAGTCGTAGCGAAAGAAGAATTGGGTTAAGTCGGTCCCTTTTTTGTCGCTGTCGTAGATACCTACGACGTCGAATTCCCAGTTTCGGCTACCGTCTACTTTGGGCCAAATGGTTGCCTGGATTGGCACTCGGTCGCCGATTTTCCAGCCGAAACGGTCGGCAGACTTACGACCTACGATGGCACCTGTACGAGTTTCTTTCCACTTTTCGACTTGATTAGCAGGTAGGGTGAACTCTGGGTACATGTCCAAGAAGCTTTCAGGTTCAACGGGCATCTGAGGAAAAAAGTTCTTGGGATCTTGGTAAATGCCTCCGAACCAAACGAAGTGTGTGACCAGGTCGACACCTTCTATTTGACTGATTCGTTGCGTATAACTAATGGGCAAGAGTTGGATAATGCTGACTTTATGGCGCACCACCAAACGATCAGCACCGGCCACGTCCACACCTTGACTCAAAGCCGCTTGTACGGCACCCAAGAGTCCATAGAGGATGAAGGCAATCATGATCGATAGGAAGGTTAAGCTGCTTCGTATTTTTTTGCGACCGAGATTTGTGAAAATGAATGATAAGTACTTCACGGTTTCATTTCCGCGGTCAATTTGCCTTCGTCCATATACAATGTTCGGGTTGCACATGTGGCGGCATGCGCATCGTGCGTCACCATAATGATGGTTTTACCGTGATCTTGATTTAGAGCGGTAAGCAGTTCGAGGATTTCATCTCCAGATTTGCGATCCAAGTCGCCTGTTGGCTCGTCACATAGCAATAAGGTGGGATCGCTGGCAATAGCTCTTGCGATGCCAACGCGTTGCTGTTCACCGCCAGAAAGGGTACGTGGGAAGTGTTTGATGCGGTGGCTCAAGCCCACGATTTCCAATGCCAATTCGGCCTGTTTGCGTCGTTCTGTTTTTGAAAGATTGGTGAGTAATAAGGGTAACTCAACGTTTCGTTGCGCATTTAGAACCGGAATTAGATTGTAAAACTGAAATACAAAACCAACGTGACGGGCACGCCATGCCGCCAGCTTACTTTCGTTCATTTGATCTATTTGCTCGCCATCGACGGAGATCGTTCCGTTATTAGGTCGATCTAAGCCGCCAATTAGATTCAGCAAGGTACTTTTTCCGGAACCTGAGGGTCCCATGAGTGCTAAGAACTCGCCTCGCTTTATCTGCAAATCTAATGCGTCTAAGACTTGAATCGTTTCCGAGCCACGCCTAAAGGTGCGTTCAACAGATTTGGCTTGAACTAATACGTCAGAATTCATGGATTTACCTCAATAAGCATGCCTTGCTCTAATACTGCGTTACTTTGTACGATGACGCGGTCGCCCACGTTGATGCCCGACAGAACTCTAACCCCGTTGGCATCCCGACCGCCAGCAACAATGGCCCGTTTTTCAGCTTTTCCGTCATGGACCACCCACAAGGAATGGTCATCGCCCGAAAAATCCACTGATTGCGGCGCAACGTAAATGGCTGCCGTCTCAGGGACAGAGGTTCTGGGTGTTTCATCTTCATGAAATGTCACCTTGACGCCCATGTCTGGCAGGATTCTTTCGTCCTGGACATCCAAGCCGATACGCACTTCAACGGTGGCTTTCTGTCTATCAGCGGTTGGGATAATGGCGATTACGTGACACGCAATCGCCCAATCTGGATACGCGTCTAAATTAGCGCTAACGCGTTGATTTTGGGATACGCGTTTGATGTACGACTCGTTAACGTCGACTTCAATCTCTAGTGATGACATGTCCACCAATGTCCCAATCCCGGTCCTTGTGAATCCACCGCCAGCTGACACCGGTGAAATCATTTCTCCCGGTTGTGCGTCTTTTGAAACAATAACCCCTTCGAAAGGAGCACGAATGAACGTGTCTTGGATCTGCTGCTGCCATACTGCGACGTTACGCTCTGCGACCTTGATTTGCTCTTGCTGTGCCTCGATTCGAGCACCAAGTGAATCAGCCTGAGCCTGGGCGCGGTCTTGTTCAGCTTCCGTCGCAAAACCTTTAGCAACTAAATCTTTTGTGCGCTTAAGCGAAAGTTGGGCTTCGTGATGCAATGCAACTGTTTCTTTGACGTTAGCGATGGCTGCTTGAACTTGTGCTTCAGCTAATGCTAAGTCGGCCATTAAGTTTTGGTTATCAAGGGTCGCAAGAATTTGACCTGCTTGCACACGCATGCCTTCCTCGATATCCACCGTAAGTACTTTTGCGGTTACTTTCGATGAAACCGTGGCCATGCGTCGTGCCGTGATGTAACCCGAGGCGTTGAGCACGCCCGACGACCTATTTGAACCTATTTCCTTGGCGCTAACGGTCGTGACAACTGGAACTGCTGGTCCCCGTTTCATGAACCACGCTGTCGTAACTACGCAAGCTAGAATTAGCAAAACGATCCAAGCCCAGGGCGTGCTTTTTTGGGGAACGGCGCCACGATCGATTTGAAGCGAAGCCAGCTTCTCTTTGTCTAATGCCATAGAACCCCCCCGAGACAATAACCTTTCTTTTGTACGATAGCAAAAGCGAATCGCGGCGAATAGCGTTGAACGCTAAGGTCGTGTGTGTTTACGTCGACGACGGGAGTGGGTTTCATCTTGCCGAGTCCGCTTATCTTTCTGCCCTGTTTTTACCAGGGCAATTTGTCACCTGAAATCCGAACGTTAGGCGGTTAGGCTTGGCGATTTTTTGGATCATGTCACCCCATACATTGATCGGCAACGAAGCCGACAAATCGAGGTGAATTGGTTGACCGAGGTGGCTAAAGGCGCGGATCCAACTGACTTAATCCACATCTTAGTACCGTAAACATAGTATAATTCGCATCCAGGTGATTGCCTTATGGCTAAAGACGAGCTGGATAGCGGCCTGCGTCCTTCCCACCCGATGCCGACCCCGGATGAACGACTGTTTTCAGGTCCTTTTGGTGATGATGATGCGGATGCTGATGTAGCACCAAAACAGTTTGGTCGATTCTTAATTAAACGAATTATCGGCCGCGGTGGTATGGGCGTGGTTTACCTGGCTGACCAAACGGAACCGTTCCATCGAGAAGTTGCCCTTAAATTCATTCGTCGTGGTTCTTCTGGAAGTTCAGTCATTCACCGCTTTAACCTTGAAAGGCAAGCGCTAGCGGTAATGAATCATGAACACATTGCGCGTGTTTATGATGCTGACGCGACGGAAGATGGTCAGCCCTATTTCGTCATGGAATACGTACCAGGAGAACGCGTCGATGAGTTTTGTGATCACCACCATTTATCGGTTCGCGCGAGATTAAAGCTTTTCTTAGATATCTGTGCTGCTATTCAACACGCGCATCAGAAAGGGATCATTCATCGTGACTTAAAGCCCTCAAACATATTGGTTTGTAAGGATGGTTCTCGATTTGTCGCTAAGGTTATTGACTTTGGAGTTGTCAAGACCTTGGACCCGAGTTTATCCGATGAAAGTTTACATACAGAACAAGGGCGTTTGATGGGAACGCCACAATATATGAGCCCCGAACAATTATCCATGGGCCAAGACGACGTGGACACTCGAGCCGATGTCTATGCATTAGGCGTTTTGCTTTTTGAGCTGCTGACGAGCACTCTTCCTTATGAGAATAAATGGGAGAATGTTTATCAATACATCGTCAACATACGCAAGGCAGAACCTCCACGCGCAAGCCAACGTTTGGGCGACCTAGACCAAGAACAACTTCGCCAAGCAGCCAAGAATCGCGACGCGGAGCCTGACCAGTTAGGACGAATTCTCTCTGGTGATATTGATTGGATCCTATTGAAGGCATTGGCGCGCGACCGCGACGAACGATACGGCACCGTCAGTGGCTTAGCCGAAGATATCTCTAGATACCTAAACGATCAGCCCGTTTCGGTCGGTAGGCCGTCAGTCGGCTATGTGGTGCGTAAATTCGTTAGAAGACACCAAATTGCTGTGGTCGCGGCGGGTTCCGTTCTATTGTGTTTGGTCGCTGGTATCATCGCGACGAGCTACGCGATGTTACAAGCGCGATCGGCTGAGCGAGAGGCCCAAATTCAGCGCGAACGGGCAATAACATCTTTGACCATGGCCGAAGAATCTGAACGCAGGATGGTGGCGGTCAATGGGTTTATGACCCGCATGTTGTCCTCAGCCGATCCTGGCGAATTAGGTCGGGAAGTCAAAGTGATTGATGTGCTGCAGTCGGCTGCCCAAGAAGCCGGCACCACGTTCGCGGATGACCCTTCCGTTGAGACTGCGGTCCGTCGTGCCATTGGTAAGACCTATATGGGATTGGGTCAGTATGAAAAAGCTGAAGTACAAATTTCGATGGCGCTGGAGAAAGCGCAAAAGGAACTTGGCGAATCACACCCAGAAACACTCTTAGCGATTGAACAAATAGGATTAGTTCATTTTCAGAGAGGTCGTTATACGGATGCAGAGCGCGTGTTTCGCGATCTAAAAGCGCGCATTTCTGATATCCAGCCGGTTGATGAGGTGAGGGTCATTGATTTGATAAATGACATTGGACTGACACTAAAATTCCAAGGTCGTTATGAGGAGGCCAGTGCGCTTTACCGTCAAGCGCTTGCTGAACGTTCCAAAATGTTTGGCGATTTCGATGAGCGAACCATTGAGTCGATGAATAATCTGGCGATGGCGCTGAAACAACCAACAGAACGCGAAGAAGCAGAGAATTTGATGCGTTTGGTTTTCGAGCGCATAAGCACCCTAAAAGGTGACTACCACCCGTGGACCATGAGTTCATTGAACAATTTGGCTTATTTACTAAGCGAACGTGGCGATTGGCGCGAATCTATCGTTTTTCATCGTGAATCCCTTGCTCGACGGCTGAGCGTGTTAGGCGAGGATCATCCGCACACGTTACAATCCAGACAGGCCTTGGCGCAGTGTTTGCGAGTTGTGGGCTCAATGGACGAGGCTGAACATGAAGCTAATACGGCCTACCAATCATTTCTAACCGTACTCAGAGCAAACCACCCCACCACATTGAAGGCCTGTTTGTTGTTGGTCGGTATCCAGGTGGATTTGGGCAAGACAGCGTCGGCAATGTCTCTCTTAGATGAGAAACAAAGCTACGTGATCGAAGAGTTCGGGCAAGATTCGTTGGTGGCAACTACCGCTGACCTTCATCGAATTGCTGCGAGTTGCCAGCAAAAAGATTTTGAGACAGCCAAGCGCTTAATGACAGCCATCGAGAGTCGTGTGGCCCAGCTGCCTCCGTGGATGCCAAATGTATTAACTGGCTATCGATCATTGATTATGGCCAACGAACAACCTGAACGTGGCATTGAGGCGCTCAAACAGGTTTGTCTTGCGATGGAGGTTGACCATTTTGGAGCAGAACCACATTTTAGGCGTTTTGCTTTGACCGTTGGTCAATGGTTGAGAGAGCAAAAGGGCGAAACTGAGTCAGAGGCTTGGCTCAATTACTACGCATCGCTTTGGCCCCAAGCGCGAACAAGTGCAGAGGCAATCCAGGGGATCTAAGCAGTTAGTGATCTTTGTCACGTGATTCTTGTGATCTAGGTCGGGCGCTTACTTCGTAGGTAGTAATGAACCGGTTGACTCTAAGAAGATAGCTATCTTTGTGATTACATCTCAAGGATCAAACATATGAAAAAGCTCTTGTACCCCGTTGTCTCGATAGTTCTAGCCTTTTCAGCTATTGCTGCTGACCACAAAGAGGCCCCCCTAACTCAAGAGGGACCGGCCGCCGATATTGCGGACCTTTATGCATTCGCAAGTCCCCAAGACTCGTCTCGTTTAGTATTGGCCATGACGGTCAATCCGTTCTCTGTACCAGAAGAAGCCGTCGGCTTTAACTTTTCACCACGTGTCCGTTATCGATTCAATATCGACTCAGACGGAGACGCCCAGGCTGATTCAAGTATCAGTTTCCAGTTTCTTGGCGATCAATCCTATTTCGTCCTCCTGCCCGGAGATCTGAGAATTGACGGCGTGGCCACTCCACCAACTGAAGAACCTCATCCTAATGATACGAACGTCATTGAAGGTCCCAATGGGATACGCGTATTTGCCGGCCCCCGAGATGACCCTTTCTTCTTTGATTTCGTGGGTTTTTCGCGAACCTTAGCAGGTACCGGAAGTTTCACTGGCGATGATTCATTTGCTGGCTATAACGTGTCTGCCTTAGTGGTGGAATTGCCAATGGATATGATTACGAATGGCTCATCCGTCATTAATGTGTGGGCGACGACGGAAGAAGAAAGGCCCGGTTTTGCGTTATTCAAAGAGGGCCAACGATTTCAGGTAATAGATCGTATGGGCAATCCGGCGGTCGCTACGGCGCTTATCCCTGCCGGACTAAAAGACTTTTACAACCAATCTCCACCAAGCCGTGATGGTGAACTATTCGCATCCTCAATTGTGGCTAGTCTGACGGCACTGGGAACGAGCGCCGAGAATATTGGTGTATTGGCATCGGTGGCTGTACCCGATTTGTTGACGCTTAATGTGACGCAACCTTCAGGATTCCCAAACGGACGTGGTTTGCCAGATGATGTGGTCGATGTTTTGTTCCATTTCATCTTTAATCAGGCTGGCGTAACCGATGGCGTTTCGCAGAACGATAGTGCATTTGATGCAGAATTTCCTTATCTGGCCGCGCCTTGGCAGCCATAAACCATGATAAGCGGTGCGTTCGCGCGCCGCTTACTTTCGATTGGAGGTTGACCCATTGATCGCTTCAATTTGTTTTGTCATTAGCATGTGGCATAACCCGATTGTCACTCAGGTGCCAGAACGCGAGTTGGCGCCCGTGCTCACACAAAAAGTTAAAGAGAACCCCGCGGATTTCGTGGCTTGGAACAAGATTGGTGCCTATTATCTTCAGCTTGCTCAAGAAACTGGCGACCATTCCATATTCAGGGAAGCTGAAGGAGCCTTCCGTCATGCATTGCAAGCTTCAGCTATGAATCAAACAGCACGGCAAGGAATGGCGCGAGCCCTTTCAGGTCGACACTTGTTTATGGATGCTTTAAGAGAAGCGCGAACCTTGGCGTATAGCGACATAGCAGAAACTGAATCGCTGGCGCTTCTAGGTGATATCCATTTGTCTATGGGGCACGTACGAGAGGCAAAGTCACTATTTGCCGAATTGGATCGCCTACATTCGACGCCCGAATCTTGGATGAGGTTAACTCAAGTTCACTTGGCCTTAGGCAATGCTGCTCAGGCTCGAGAATGGGCTGATTTGTTGGAAACACAACTTAATGGCGATGATGAGCGCGTTGCCTGGACGCGAACTACCTGGGCTAAGTACTTAAGCGATCGCGATCCTGATCTAGCCAAGGCAATTTTGGATGAAGTGATCGAAATATCACCGCAATTCGTATGGGCTAAGGTAGCATTGGCTGAGATTGAATTAGCAAAGGGAAGTTGGCAGAGAGTCGTCGACTTGTTAAGCCCAATTGCTAAGACCAACGAACGGCCGCGTGTGCATTTGATGGTGGCTGAAGCGCAACGACAATTGGGCCATGTCACTGAAGCTGAACACATCGAAACGGCGGTTTCAACGAGAGTCCAAAAGCAAGTTTCACAAGGTGATTGGGGGCACGCTAGAGACCTTATTGAGCATTGGTTGAATCAACCAGATACTGAATTAGTTAGCCGAGCGGTTGATTGGGCGTCCTATGAGTTTGCTCAGGTACGACAAGACCAAAAGGCCGCAGAACTCCTCGCTTGGGGCTTGTCCTCGATGGATCGCAACGCCGAGGCTGCCGATCTACTGCAACCCTATTTGAGCCATCAGGATCTGCCCACCACCTTTCTGTTTAGGGCAGGGATAATTTGCGCCAAAGCAGGTCGTGATCTAACAGCCCGACACTTGCTGGCTGCGGCGTTGATGCGGCAGACAGGTAACATCGGTCAGCTTGAATCCGAAGCAAAGGCCTATATGAAAAAGACAATTTCGTGGAACAAGAGCGCATCAAAGCCTTGATAGATCCGATTTCTCGAGTGATACAATACGCCCACTTCAGTGGGGAGCGGGATACTTTGGATCGTAATGTTGAGGAACGACTTCGCGAAGCAATGAAACGGATCGTCAATCGCGAAGAGCGCGGGCTCAGTGATCTGTATGATGTTACCCGAGCTCGTGTGTATGGGCTTGCGCTGTTTATGTCCCGTGATGCGGACCTTGCTGATGACGCAACGGTAGGTGTATACACTCAAGTTTGGCACCAAGGGTCTCGTTTCGATCATGACAAGGGTTCAATCTTGAACTGGCTTCTCATGCTGACGCGCAGCCGTACCCTTGACTTAATTCGAATTCGATCACGTAACCAACAAAGGGAAACAACCCTTGAGGAAGCTATGCAGCTGTGTCAACCTATAGAGGAAAGTCCCGAAGCAGCGAATATCAGCAATGACCAAGCAGCTCGTGTTCGCCAAGCTTTGAGCGAACTGCCATGCGAGCAGCGGGAGTTACTATTGGCCGGATTCTATGTCGGCATGACCCATAATGAGTTGGCGGATCAATATGATTTGCCGCTTGGAACCGTTAAATCCAGGATTCGACTGGGATTGCGTGGCTTGAAACGTGCATTGAACCATGAAGAAAGGCAATGGTTATGAATTGTCTACGAGCAAATAACATCGAATTTTTCGAACGGATCATTGTTGACGCAAGGACAAGTGTTGCGCCTAAGTCAGAAATGGAACATGTCAACGAGTGCCCAGATTGTCTTAGCAGCTGGCAGGCAGTGCAGGCCGTCATTTCTTCGATGGCTTGGATCGCGCCAGCGATTAATCCTCCGACACGGGTTAAATCACGAATTATGGGTGCCATAAGCGCTAAGCAATCCACAGAACAACCTTGGAAGACATGGCAGTCCGACAACTTAGATGAGGAACTGGATGTAACTACGGAGCAAGAGCGGCAGTGGAATACAACAGCTTTTCAAGGCGTGGAAGTTTGTCAATTGGCGGCTGATCCAGATTTGGATCGGATCACGATGTTGGTGAGAATGGCAGCAGGCAGTGCTTACCCACCGCATACGCACGGTGGGTTTGAAGAGTGTTATGTTGTGTTTGGAGACCTAAAGGTAGGAAATAGGACGCTCAAGCAAGGTGATTTTCAACGCGCGCCGGAGCGGTCAATTCATACGACTCAGTCGACAGAGGGCGGCTGTCTGTTACTCATTTCCTCCTCCTACCACGACGAGCTGTTTACTTCAGCCTAGTTTCATTTCCAAGCTGAATCAATCTGAACACCGAAGCCGCTTGCTTTGCTCTCTTGCGGTACGGGAAGATTATTAGGGTTAAATGTCATGTCAGGTGCGTAATTGGCAATTTTTACGGTGCCACCATCTTGATTGAGGCCAAAGAGTCTTCGGACGTCGTTCAATACAGTGTCCTTGCGTTGGACCTGGCTTGAGTCAGCAGATTTGAGATCGGCAAGCGTGATTGGAATTTTTGGATCGAATGCCTGGTTGCCGACCGTGTCATATCCAAAATCATCTTCGATGGTAAGCAGGTCGCACAACAAATATTTTGGGTTCAATCCAAATTTTCCCGCAAAGACGCCAGCATCTGCAGCACCTTCGCCAAATAGACCAGCGTTCATAAAGAATAGATTCTCGCGTATTTCAATTTCGGGCATACGATCTTCTGGCCAATCGTGTTGGAAGGCACCGCCAGGATTAAACGCGAAAATATTTCGTTCAAAAACGGTCTTTTGCGAACCACCCTTGTGGTAGAGGTTAATGCATGAGACATCACCCGAGGTAGGGTCTGGATTGTAAGGCCAATTTAACAAGAACGTATTGTGGGCAAAACGCATGCTTTTAAACGTGACACTTCTGGATGAACTCGCCTCTGTCTTCAGTGTCTTGATGTTATTGATGAAAAAGTTGTTGGTGATGTCAATCGTTGAGTCGCCATCGGCAGGCGCGACGAATGGATCGAAAGCCCCGTGGGCGCCATTAATGAATACATTACTGTCCACAACTAAATGCTTGGTTTTGAGCTGGGAAAACGAGATAAGTGGGTAAGTGCGCGAGCTACCCTTCAATATACTGTTGGTTTTTGCATCATATTTGTTTGAAGGCGCGGCATCAAACACCAGCCCGCTGATGATCAACTCTCTTAGGACAGATTTCTTGGTCATCTGAATGAAAGCCCCGTTTCGGCCTTCTGATGTGACCAATAAACTAGGGCTCTTAAATGGATTGCGAGCGCTGAAATCGTCGTTAAAACCGCCGAGCAGTCTTAGTGTTGCTGATTCGTTGGAAACGGCGGGTAACACCCAGATACCTTGTTTGGCTTTTCCCGAATAGGAGCCTGCAGCGACCTTAATCGTGACGCTTTGATCGCCGGCTTGCGACATTAACTCGCTAGCCTTAACTAAGGCTCGAAAGAGTTTACGTTCAGAAAACTGTGTCTCGCTATCAGCAACACCACTAGCCCACTGGCTGGCTTGGCTATCACGCGGTGCAACATAGATTGTGTAGTCGGCGGCGAACGTGAGCGCTGATATTGTCAGTATGACACTAAGAATGGCGAATTTCATGGGGCCTCCAGGCATTTGAATGTTGTGTAGGATGAAGGACTGATTATTGATTACAAACAAGTTGTTACGATTGAAACGAAGCCAAGCACCGATTCAGGATCTGACCATGTTGGCAATAAAACACCAAAGTCTGTAAGGTCAAAACCATTATTGTCGACGTCCAGGTCGCGACATATGTCATCAGGTAAGTTGGGATCCAAAATGTAGAGACCCGTGTTTCGGTCGCTTAGGGCGACCACACCGCTGAGATTGAAAAAATACGATGCCCAGGCGCCGTCCAAGGTTGCATTGTCGTTAGCCGGGAAAGTGTCGTAATGGCCATGTTCGGTCACGTTGGTTGGGTCGCTCAAATCTAAGACCGTGAGTCCTCTAGTGGTGGACGAAAGATAACCAAAATCGCCCACGATGGTAATGTGCTTATCGATTGCTTGAGACGTGCCCACCCACGTGTCAACTAGGCTAGGTGCTGTTAGGTCGCTAATACTGAAGATGTCTACCTGCGTATTTGCGCCCAGTGGTTCGTCGCCAATGTCACACACGGCAAGGTACGCAAAATCTCGGGTTACGGCACCGCTCCTGACGTCATCAAAAAGGCCGGGAGCCACGTAGCCAGGAATGGTGGCGAGGTTAGAGGGGTCATCGATATCTACAACCGTAAACGACGTGCCTGAGAATGCAACACCTAGTCTTGTCCCGTCGAATGATAGATCAATCCAATTGCTGGAAATATACAGATCATGGACGATTTCGGTGGACCACGAACCTAAATCGCATGGTCCTGCGGGGTTACTAATGTCCATCGCGAAGATCCCACCTGAAGCCTGACTAGAGTCTAAGACAAACCCTGTGAAACCTGTGGGCTTTATGCCAAAACTTAGGCCGCCAATATTAAGAGGGGTTGGGAACATTGGGCAATAATTGGGCGCTACCTCGCTAATGCTTGCGGGAACGTTGCTTAAGTCTATGATTTGAAGGCTGCCATCTGTCCCGCCATTGACATAAGCAAATGCTGTGAAGCTGCCCGGTGTATTGTCGAAAACGTAAACTTGCACTGTGTTGTCTGTGTTCGCATTGGCGTTGGCAATCATGCCAATCTCAATAGGTGACAGCGGATTGGAAATATCGAATACGGCGGTTCCTGCGTTGGTACACATAATAACGTACTCGTTGAGGTCGCCATCGAGAAAGCCCCAGATGCCGGCACCTTGCGTGCTGGCTATTGAAAAATTGTTCAAGGAGACTTGGCTCATGAAATCCACATTGACTTGTGCATATCCCAAACAGATGAAGAAAACGGGCCATAGGAATCGGCACATGCGACTCCTCCTATGAGTTTTTTGATGATGTGCCAGCATTCTACGTCAGCTAACCTGAGGTTTCCAGCGTCTCGGGTATCTTATGGTGTAGATTAAGCATGTCATCGCGCCAGTTGATCAGGTCTTCGAATTCGCTGGCAAGTTGGTCGTGACGCCAACAGGATCGCGTTTGCAAATGAAGAGGGATCACACTTGAGCAACAAGGTTCGGCAAATTGGAGGGCCAGTACCATGGACATTTCAGCTATCGTAAACTCCTGGTTTAGATAGGGTTTCTCAACAGATCGCCATTTTATGAGTGACGACCTCATGGTTTTGGTCCAATCATCTGGTCGATATTGAAAGCAACCATATTTATGTCCTAAACGCTTAAGCACCCAATGAGAAACCGGATGTCCATAACGCCGCAGCGTAGGCGGAACCCAACTAGGGAGGCTGGCCCTCATGGCTTCTTTTGAATGCATCAGGTTGTGAATCAGAATAGCTCGTCCGGCTGACATGATGCCATCGGCTTGCAATACCCAGGTTTTGATATCTGGAGCAAATGTAGGAGACATAAGCGGTGTGCCTGTGCCGACTTGTTCGGCGTATTCGGCAATTTCCATGGATCCCAGCAAGGTAGATTGTTCGGTGATTAAGACGGGTACACTAATGGGACCTCGCCATTTACGGGTTTGCCATCTCAATTTGGGTTCACTTAGTAACGGTTGATATTCGTGCTCAATATAGGGAATCTGATGATGGTTAAGTGACCACCGGGCCCGTTCGCTCCAGGGTGAATAAGGTAGAGCAAATAATCTATTCAAGGTTAGGGTTGCAATGCCAATTCGTAACAAG
The DNA here is from genome assembly GCA_029263455.1 of Holophagae bacterium. Taxonomy (GTDB): domain Bacteria; phylum Acidobacteriota; class Holophagae; order Acanthopleuribacterales; family Acanthopleuribacteraceae; genus JAGQSC01. Next base: position 38,707 of record JAJCXM010000035.1, on the reverse strand, counting down.
CGGCCGCTTGGCCGTTTCTAACAAGTAACTTTGTGCCGGCCAATGTCGGCGAATTCCATGTCTTGCCCTCAATGGCCGTAAACCGAGTCAATTCATCGAACTGATCTGGACTGGCGCGGACTAGGGCTACTTCTCCGTTTTCTGCGAGGACCAGTAGGGTTCTGCCCACCAACAAAACTTGGCCATGTCCGTAGCGTTGACCACGCCATACACGAGAACCGTCAGCCAAACTAAGGCAGCTTAAGGTGCCATCATCGAGGCCATAAACATAAGAATCAACGATGACCAGGTTCGTGAATTTTGCTTTCATTCGCGGTGACCGCCATTCTTCGGTTACCTGCCATGGATCGCCGTATTTCAGGCTAAAGAGTTTGGAACCAACACCATAGCCGCTAGAAACGAGGATTTGATTGGCTGAGACTTTCAATGGCTGAGCAACGTTTGGCTGTGCGTTTGACCACGGGCTAGACCAGATTTGAACACCCTTGATGGGGTCATAGCCAGCAACGGAACTAGCTTGAAGGATGACGATCTGTTCATGGCCATCTAACTCAAGAAGTGATGGCGAACAATAGGATGCGACGTCGTCCCCTGCGCACCAACTCGTTGAACCATCATCAATCGATAAGGCGCAGAGGGCTTGGCCAGTGCCGCCGACACTTACAATCACTTGATCACCGTATATCAGGGGTGAACAAGAGTTGCCCCATTCGAGTAAGCTTGCGTCCATTTCGGCGACTAAGTCTCGACGCCAAACCAGCTCGCCGTTGAGTTCAATACAGGAAACCGTGCCCGTCGCACCCAAGGTAAATATCTGCCCATTCGCAACAGTCGGTGTGGCACGCGGACCATCGCCGCCAATGGTGGAGTGGTAGCGAGTTTCGTGTCGTTGACTCCAGACTAGGTCGCCGGTGTCGAGCCGATAACAAGTCACCATTTCCCAATCGCCGCGCTGCTCTTGTGTAAACGCCCAGGGCCCAACCACGGCGAATCCTGACCATCCTGCACCGATAGGCTGCCGCCAGAGCAGTTTGGGCGGATGCGTGTCCCAATCAGTTTGGATCTTGGGTCCAGAGAACATGCCGTTGCGTGCGGGACCCAAAAATTGAGGGAAGACTTAATCTGTGGGATCGAGCTGGTCAGATACAATTCCAGTTTCGATACTGTTGGGCAATTGCTCGTCGACGGGGGTCGTCCAACGCCATTCCAGGATGGGTAATACGTCGCCGGTCACTTCTTTGACGCGTACCATTTGAGAAATAGCAAAGGCCAGGACCACGCTGATGGCGATAACGATGAATCGAACACGCCATTTCAATCGAGAAATTGTCACTAACCATAACAAAACCAGGATGATAGTGAGCAGTTGTACGCCTATTACATTCATCCACCTAGCTTGGTTATTTACGGCCTCACCCCAGAATAGGTAGATTGTAAAGACAAGGTCTAACAATCCGATTGCAATCAAATAGGACCATCGTGCGGGCTTTTTTTGTGACATCAAGGCTCCAAGTAGGTGGGCATTAACTCTATAATCGCATAATCTTGTGTCCACTTTGGAGTAGATAGCTTGTTTGCTTGGTTCTGCATGCTTGTGTTCTTGGCCGGTGATCGGCATCCATTTGCTTCGATCGACGATCAAATTCATCCACATTCATCGGTACGTTTGGCCACTGGTGAGCCTGGCCCTCAATATTGGCAGCAGAAAGTTGACTATCAGATCGATGTCGATTTGGACGAACCAAGCCGCAGCCTCAGGGGTCGTGAGAAAGTCACTTACCATAATAGATCTCCCCATGATTTGTCCTATCTTTGGTTGCAACTCGACCAAAACATACATGCAAGTGATTCGGTCAACCAACTCAGCCAGGTAGCGCCGGACTTTAATCAGATTTCTGTGTATGAGTTACTGCCGTACTTACTGAAACGACTAATTAAAGGCGGGTTTACGGACTTAGTCGTCAAAGACCTGGAGAACCATCCGATGATATACAAGGTGCGGGACACCATGATGAGGGTGGAACTGCCTCAGCCACTAAAGGCCGGAACCAGTTTTTCGTTTGTCGTCGAGTGGCGCTATGTGGTCCCGATCGCGGTGGGCGAAGATGCCCGCAATGGTTATGAACCCTTCGGGAACGGGCCTGCAGATATTTTCCTCGTAGGGCAATGGTTTCCACGCCTAGCCGCTTATACAGATTACAAAAGTTGGCAAAATCAAGTCTTTACCGAGGACGCTGAGTTCACCTTGGAGTTTGGTGACTATGACGTCAATATCACCGTCCCGAGGAACCACGTCGTGGCCGCAACGGGCCAACTGGTCAATGCCAACGAGGTGCTTAGCGATCAACAAAGAGAGCGTTTGAAGCGTGCCCGAGAATCCAGCGAGGTTGTTCAGGTTGTCCGCGTAGATGAAGCCACGGCAAGAATCACAGAGTCTTCGTCCGAACGAGCGACATGGCGTTTTCGGGCTAGTAATGTGCGCGACTTTGCCTGGGCCAGTTCCAAGCAGTTTGTTTGGGAATGCCAGTCAACAGGTTTAGTTTCTGATCAGCTCGCTATGGCGTATTTTCCTCCGGTGGCAGCGCCGTTGTGGCAGACGACCGCCGTTGAATCCATGGTGTTTGCCTTAAACTCGTTTAACCAAAAGTTGTTTGCGTATCCCTATCCTCACGTGACCTGCGTCAACGGTAGCATCGGCGGAATGGAGTACCCAATGTTAGGTTTCTGTGGGACGCGACCAGACGAGCAAGGTGCGTTCGATGACCGAATAAAGGCAGAGCTGGTGTCTGTAATCTTTCACGAGGTGGCCCATAACTATATCCCAATGATCATAAATAGCGATGAGCGCGAATGGACTTGGCTTGACGAAGGTCTCGTTTCTTATCTTACCCATCGTGCCGAACAGGAGTATCAGCCGGGATTCCCTTCTGATTTGGGCAGTCAGGAAGACATAGCGTTTTGGATGAAAGAAGCTAAACAGGTGCCCATGATGTCACGCTCCGATCTCCTTTACGATGTGGCAGGAAACGCTTATGCGAAACCAACTGCTGCCATGTGGGTTCTGAGAGATCTAATTATTGGACCTGATGAGTTCGATCGATGTCTAAAGAAATTTGCCTCTGTTTGGCAATTCAAACGACCGCTTCCCGGCGATTTTTTTCGCTTCTTCGAGCAGTTTACAGCCATTGATTTGGATTGGTTTTGGCACGGCTGGTTTTTTACGACGGATCATGTCGACATGGCGCTCACAGACGTTACCCGCTGGCGACCGAACAAACGTCATCTGCCTGATGGAGGATATGACGATTTGGAAAAGGAGCTCCTAGAGAGCGACGACAACTATTACGTTATTGAGGTTGAAAACATTGGCGGTCTAATTATGCCGTTACCAATATTACTTGAGTTTACCGACCATACTCTTGAACAAACAATGGATGCCAGTGTTTTTAGATTTGACCGTCGACGTACAGCCATTTTAGTCATCTCTAAGTCGGAATTACTTAAAGTTGTCCTTGACCCCAAGCATCAGCTTATCGATGCGGACGTGAACAATCAAACGGTTTACGGTCCCTTCCCAAAGACACCCTTCAATCTGATTCCAGCCAGCGCGTTTCAGCTTCTGGATCACCATGATGCACCTGGGCAGGCCAATTAGCGAAAACCCAACGCCAAGTTAAGGTGATTAGGGTCCCGCTTCATAATCAATACGACATCACGTGTTGCATAACCAAATATCCAAATTAATCCTGCCAAACAAATCAACAGACGCGATCCCACATTTATGAATCCTTCTGCGCCCATTAAATACAACATGATATAGACGATGATTAAGCCAGCGCCGACTGTGGATTCGAGGCAAATCAGGATGCCGGCAGAAATACTCGTTTGTTGCAATAGTTTGCGATAAAAAACGAGCAAGATGATGTCGCGAATCAGACCCTGCGTCAGGATGAGGATGCCGCTCCAGCGAAAGACATCGGCCACGTGGATTTCAATGCTGTCAGCATAAATGAGATAGGAGAAAGGGCTCAGCACGACGAGAGCGATGCCTAAGCCTAATTCCAGTCGGTGGTACAGGGTTTTCATGGGACTGCCTCCATGCCGGGAACACCTAGCTATGCTCCAGTTATTCCCTTAACGCTTGATTGAACCTATGATAGTTGGATCGGAGGCTTTATGAGGATTATTAAGCAGGTAGCCATTTTGGCCGTTGGTCTCTTCTTTTTTGGTTGTGTTGATCTGATTGCAACCCAAAGTACGGTTAGCGAGCAAAAGAAAGAGGAGGCAGAACGCGCGGAACAGCAAACGAAACGAATCGAGCAAGATTTGAAGAAGGCACAACAACAACTTTATGAACAAGCCGACAAGACTCAGCAATCAATAGACGACAGCACATCAGAATGATTGTCGGATCTATAGGCGGTCAAGTACCTGATGCAAACGGTCGGCAAGCATTGTCGCATTGCCCTCCGAAAAGCACATCGGTGGTTTGATCTTGATCACATTGTTTTGCGGACCATCTCGGCTGAGTAGTATCTGGAATGCTTTCATGGCTTCCACGACTTTGGCCGCTAGATCTGCGTCAGGCTCTCTCAGCCCAGGCCGCACGAGCTCAACACCAAGAAAGAGTCCACTACCTCTTACGTCACCGATGCAGTCGTGACGTTCCATTAGGGTAACCAACATGCGTTTAAGCTCGTCGCCTACTTTAATTGCGTTGCCCCGCAGATCTTCATCTGCCAAAACATTCAGGACTTCGTTGCCGATCGCGCATGAAACAGGATTTCCTCCAAACGTACTGAAATATTCCATCCCGTTAGCGAATCGTTCCGCTATCTCTCGCCTGCTGACGACCGCGGCCAAAGGGTGACCATTTCCGATGGGTTTTCCGATGGTTACAATATCGGGAATAGCGTCGTGTTTTTGGAAGCCCCACATGTGGCTGCCGAGCCTGCCTAAACCGATTTGAACTTCGTCGGCAATGCAAATGCCCCCTAAGGCGCGAATCTCCTTAAACAAAGCTGATAAGTAGCCTGCTGGCAAAGGCATCTGTCCGCCGCAGCCAAGAATCGGCTCGACAATTACTGCGCCGATTTGATGGCCCTGTTCGACCCAATTGCGTATTCTCTCCTGCATGTCGGCTATATAAGCTTTCGCAGCTTCTGGTCCTCGGAAGAGGCCTCGATAAACATCTGGCAGCGGCAGAACAAACGTGTTTGCGGGTTTTCCTCTACCCCCGGGGCCGCTGAATTTGTAGTCGCTAATGGCTATTAAGGACGAAAGATTCCCGTGATAGCCAGCTTGAATGACGACGACGCCAGTTCTATTCGTAAATGATTGCGCCGACCTAAGCGCCAAATCGTTGGCTTCGCTTCCAGAATTAACCACGTAGCAGGTGTCCAGAGATGCAGGTAACAAACTCTTCAAATTCTCTGCGAAACACAGGATATGTTCATGTAAATAGCGGGTATTGGTAACCAGCGATTTGGCCTGTTGACTTTGGGCATCTTGTATTCGTGGATGGCAATGCCCTACATGAGGCACGTTATTTACCGCATCCAGAAAAACGCGACTATTGGCGTCAATGAGATATTGCATACTGCCTTTGACAATGTGCAACGGTTGCTGATACGAAAGTGACAATGAGGGATTTAGGTGTGTTATCCGCCTGTCGATTAGCGTCTGGAGTGATCTTTCAGGCCTTGCGTCCTGGTTGCCGAACAAGGGCAGAGGGTTTGGGCACAAGCTGCGCCACAAATTGACCTGAGTGGGGGTGCAGGTGCCAGGCAAATTGGTTGTGTGTCCTAATGTATGGGAGAACACTTGAATGTGGAGGTGCGGGACCCAGCCTCCGTTTTCGTGCATTTCACCCAAGGTTGCGAAAGGTGCTCCTGCAGGTATGGAATGACCGACTTGAAGATTTAGTAACGAGTTCCGCGAAAGATGTCCGTAGAGCGTGTAAAAGGTTTGGTCGAGTTCTTGGTGTCTTAGGACAACTGTCGGACCGTAATCGAACTCAAAAGCGTGGTCGAATAACCCATGTACCACCGCGTTTAGAGGGCAGTGCACTTGAGTGCCTGCTTCAGCAAAGACATCCAGCCCTAAATGGATTGAACGAGTCTCGCCATCTGCCGACAAGAAAGCATCGCCTGTGTAACAGGTCCTGTTTTCTAAGTAGCCGCCGTATCCTATCTTAGGGTCGTCGTTTTGAAACAACTTAGCTAATTGGGCCAAGGCCTCGTTCATGTTCTTAGGAATTTCGGCACCAGGTCCCAGATCAATGTGTCGTGCTCCGACAAGTGGAATCACCGGTGACACATGAGCCTGCAGTTGTTGCAATGCCATATTGAGCCCATTTGAATAGGGGTTGGGCTCAAAGCCACAGGCTTCTCTGAATAACATTTGTGCCCAGAACGGGTCTATCTTGCTGAGTCTTTCCAGAGCCCGCCATGCCGGTTTTTCACTGATCAACAAATACTCATTTTCGGGGTCTCGATGCTTGCCTTCTGCAGAGAAGCAAACACTCTTGGCTAGTCGCATGCAACACAACGGGAAAACCACGGCGATTTCGTTTTCAGTTAAGGGAAACTGTTGGTGAAACCCCTTGACTACTGCTGTGGCTGCTTGCAAAGGGTCTGCCTTGTCTAAGACCGCGTAAGCCAGGGAAATGGCTAAATCGTTTACGGTATGACTAACGACCATATCCCCAAAATCAATGATGCCGAAAGCGCGTGTCTCGGATCCTTCGTTGCGGACCATAAGATTAAAATCATTACCATCGTTGTGAATCAATGATTGTCGCAAATGTGGCAGTTTCGGTTCGACCCATTCATGATACTGATTGAACATATGGGTGATCAGCGACCGTTGATTTTCGTCTTCAACCCATTTGAGATATGGCAACGCTTGGCGCGCGTTTTTAAGATCCCACTTGAGGCTACGACTAGGTACTTGGGAACTATCAAAATGGCGCAGAGCATGGTTGATGCGGCCCATCAAATTTCCCACGCTCTCCAGTAACTTGTCGCTGTGCTCGGTCATGTCGCCCAAGAATTGGCCCGCAATAAATGACACCATTCGCGCCAAATGGAGTTGGCCGCCTTGGTCGATGACTTCGATGATTTCATCGCCATTGAGTGAAGCGATTACTTCGGGTATCACAGCCCCTTCTAAGTGATTCCATAAGTGCTTTAGTACGGCGTGCTGCGCCACAAGCTGTTCCCGCGGTTCGTCTCGATTTGCAATCTTGAAAACAAATCGCTGGTCGTCATTGTGGACCAGAAAATTTGCGTCTCGGTAACTGGCAAGCGGTTTTGCGTGTAAAACCATGCCGAAATGTTTAGAAACCAACGCCTCAACGTCAAGGGGGCTAAATCTTGGTGGCGGAAAAGTCATGACCATCCTCATCTTTAGGAAGCGAAAGAATAGCACGATAAATGCGCTGTTACAGCCCCTAGACGTGTCGTGTCGTGCATGCGGTTTATTCTTATTTGTCGCCCCTATGAGAACAATCATCCATTGATCGTCATTATGGCAGATGTTTTAACGGAATATTTTCACTTATAGAGAATTATGAGCTTGACCTTCAAGGTTGTGTTGAGGATGATGGGGTGGAGGTGGTCAATGGACGAAATGGACAGAAAGTTGTTAACTCTTTTGCAAGAGAATGGGCGCATGTCTAACGCGGCGCTGGCGCGTAAAGTTGGGTTGGCGCCGTCGGCTGTTTTGGAGCGCGTACGTAAGCTTGAGTCGCAGGGCCCCATTCGTGGTTTTGCTGCTTTGATGGATGCGGCCGTATTGGGCTTACCACTATTAGCGTTTATCCAGGTGAAGAGTCAGGACGGGTGCTGGAGCGACGAGACTAGCCGAAGGTTAAGTGAGATTCCTTATGTCATGGAAGTCCACAGTGTGACCGGCGATGATTGTTACCTTGTCAAGGTGCGTGCGCGAGACACAAACCACCTCAACCTCATGATGAAGGACTACTTCAAATCCATCAGCTCCATCATTTCCACGCGAACGACGATCGTTTTGGCGACCTCAAAAGAAAGCTGCTCAATGCCCATCGAGGAAACCGATTGTGACTAAAAAGAATTTGATTTTGTTGGCGTTTCTGATTATTTATTTCGTCTGGGGATCGACGTATTATGCGATCAAGGTAGCTGTGGAATTCATTCCGCCATTTGCCATGATGGGCATTAGGTTTTTCTTGGCCGGTATCTTGATGTTGTCATGGGGAGGATTTTCGAATCTTCGCCAACTTTCGTGGCGAAGTTACCGTGATGCAACCGTCTTGGCAGTGACCATGGTGGTTTGCGGCACCGGCGTTGTTGGTTGGGTCGAGGTCTATTTGCCGTCCGGACTGACAGCATTGCTTATTTCCATGACGCCGGTGTGGTTGATCGTAATGGACGCTTGCCTGAAGCAAGGGCAAATACCCGGTTTCAAAGGCATCTTAGGTGCCCTATTAGGACTGGCCGGCTCGCTCATATTGGTGGGATTTGATGGCCTGTCAGGGTCTGGTCAGTGGGGTGCGGTGATGGTTTTAGTGGCCTCTACGTTAATGTGGGCATGTGGATCATTGTATGCGAGATATCATAAGCACGAGACATCGCCATTCCTACAGGTTGGCATGCAACTATGGATCGGTGGCGTCGTTTTGGGGCTTATTGCTGCCTGGCGTGGGGAATGGGCTGTTATTGAATGGTCGGCTATTCCACCACAAGCTTGGATTGGATGGGCTTACCTGGTCATTTTTGGCTCTATACTTGTCTTTCCGGCTTACATTTGGTTAATGCAGGTATCAACGCCCAGCCGCGTCGCCACTCATTCATTTGTCAATCCTGCGGTCGCTGTTCTCATCGGATGGGGCATTGGTGGTGAACAGCTGACGTTATCGATGGCGCTTGCTGCGTTGATTATCGTTTTAGGTGTGGCGCTCATTACGTTCGATAAAGGGTCAAAAGAATCAGATCAAGTGAGTCAGGCTCAGGACTGCGCTGTCTGATTGATCTGCAAAGAAGAAGAGGTTGGGGCTCGTTGGAGCCCCAAATTTCCTAACGAACAACCTTAATGATGATATCGCCGTTTACAGTGCGGATTTTGACTCTGTTTTTCCCAGTTAGAGATTGACCTGTCGCTTTAATTGTCGAGCCGTATGAGCCAGATTTCTGGACGTTTAGCTCAAAATCACTCTTAATGCGATATTCTTTTTTTGCTCGACGGGTTTGTTCAATTTCAAGGTCAAATTCAGCAGAAAAGGCCTGTGGCAAAGACAGCACGATATCGCCGCCTTTGGACATAAGCTCAACATCACGAACGCCATCGTCTGCGTCACCGACCATGCCGATACGAATTGCTCCGCCCATCGTGTGGGCGACAACGCCGCCATCTAGCTCATGGATGGTTATGTTTCCGCCTTTTGTGTCGATGTCCGCAGTTCTTGAAAAGCCTACGGATACATTACCGCCCATGGTTTTTGCGAAGAGACCGGTTGGCGCTTCATCAACCGATATGTTTCCGCCCATTGTCTTTATGGTCAAAGGGTCGGATGCTTGGCTGTCGACTTGGGTCCCTTTATTGTCAACGTTAATATTGCCGCCCATGGTCTCGCAATTTACCAATCCTCTTGTCGAGCGCAGATCGATGTTGCCTCCCATGGTTTTCACGTGTCCGTTGAGTTCGCTATCAGACACCGAGATATTCCCGCCCATGGTGCGCAAGGCGATTGCCCCGTTAACTTTTTTGATATGTGCGTTTCCACCCATTGATACGGCTTCTACATCGCCATCGATTTGACTGATATCGAGATTGCCGCCCGACGTGCTTAAGTCGAGGTGTGATTGCTGCGGGACTCGAATCGTCATGCTAAGTCTGAACCTTGACCTTCTGGTTTCCATGGATCCGACAAGCGACAAGCCGTCGTCCTTTTGCGTCGATTCGAGCTTAAAGTCTTCGTGACCTTTTGTGAGTGGGTAGCTGACCTCAACGCCGGTGCGGTTCTCGCCAATAACCGTTAGATTGCCACCTGGTTCCAGATCCACGTGCAACAGCTGACCGGCTGAGAAATCATAGGTCTGGCGAAAGTCTTCGTTGGCCCAGACGGGTGAAATAAGAAGTGTTGTTAACACCCATAGAAATATTCGTAGGTTTGTCATAATTAGTCCTTTTTATTGCATGTTTGATTGGTTTGATGGCTCGCGAATTGGCATCAATAATGGCTCAGGCTGGGCTGTTTCCAACTCCTGCATAAGCACTTCAAGTTGACCCGCGTCGAATCTTGAAAGGTAGTCCATGGCATCGATTCGCATGCGCGCGTTCTCTTCATGACGTAAGACCTCGATGAAGGCATCGCGTACATCGTGATCGCGATCGTATTCACTAAGTAAACTGCTGGCTTTGAGCCGAACGGCGCCATCGCCATCTGAACGCATGGCATAAATGAGTGCGTGTTTGACTTTAGGGTCGATAATACGGCCAGCGACATTCATGGCTTCTAAACGACGGTTAAGTGGATCGTCGCCGACCACCGTTTGGGCCAGTATTTCGCCGATGATAGGGTCCTGTTCGGTTGTGACTCGTTCGACAGTTGTGGTGATGTCGTAACCAATGATGACATCACCATTGGGCAACGACCGGTAACTCAAATTGGAATAGCTGGCCAGCTGAGGGTTCGGTGACTCAAATGTGGATCGCTGTTCAAAGGAGACCCGTCCAGCAAAAAATCCCAGTGCAAGTGCTGCGGCCGCTAATAGAAAAGGCGCCCAAAGATTCGGTTGACTTGTTAACTTGGATGTTTTTTGGCTTACCAACAACAGCACACGTTCACGCATTGCCTGGAAACTGGCCTCGGTTGGAAAGGTCGCTGGTTCCATGAAAGGTTCCCATTCTTGGTGCAGGGCAAGTAATGCTTTGCAATCTGAACAGATCGTCAAGTGACGATTTAGGGCGGCGTCAAGGCCCGCTTGGCCGGCAAGAATGGATTCAATTTGGTGTTGATATTTGCTGCATGAGCTCATTTTCGTCTCCTATTGAGCGATCGCTGATAGCTTTTGCATGCTGCGATAGAGCATGTTCTTTACGTTGCCTTCGCTGCAGCTCAATACATCTGCGATTTCGCGAATGGGATAGCCTTCGATGTATTTCAAGATAATCGCCAAGCGGTGTTTTGGATTTAGCTGATCAAGAAGCTTTGAAAGCGTTTGTTGATGAATGGCTTGATCGCCATGGCCTTGATCTTGAGGATCTGCGACGACTTCTAGCGAGCTCATGGCGATCGTTTTACGGGCCTGACTCGCGCAGGTATTGTAGGTTACACGAATGATCCAATGCTTAATTTGAGCAGGTTCCTGAACCGTCTTTAACTTTTTGAAAGTGGTCATAAAAACCATTTGAGTGATGTCCATGGCATCGTCTACCAGACCTACATAATTCATAGCGATGGAGTAAACCAGTCGCTGGTAACGTTTCATGAGCTCATCAAAGGCAGTGGTATCTCCACTTAAGATTTTTTCGACAATTTGTGAATCAGATTCCGCCACGAGCGTTCTCCCTTGGCTAGTAGGACGTCGAGTCGCAAAAAAAGGTGAGCATCGTTCTCTTACTTTTTTTGGCATAAAAAAAGGGGCGCAATGTTTGCGCCCCTTTTCGGAATAGTCTTTTGGATGGTTTCTAGTTTTGTGCAGCTTCTATAGCATCAAGCTGCTTTTGCAGCGCCTCGATTACTTTTTGCTGCTGAATGGTGTAGAGCGTGAGTTCTTCAATCTTGTCCATCATCTTCCATTGCATGTCAACGAGGTCAGTTGATTCTGCTTTTGCCAACTCTTCATTTGATGGCATGTTGGGGAGATGGTGATTGTTGGCGATGAACTTATCGAGCTCAGCAAGGCTCATGAGGTTCGTGTTTTTTGTCATAACGTTGCTGCCAGTTTTTCGTTTGGCAGAACTGAGTGACCCTAGAATTGTAAGATTGCCAGACTGATCCAGAGTCATTTGCTGTACAGCTGGTGATCCTAGTGCAACATTATAGGTAATACCGCCAGATACGGTCCATGTTGCAGGCGTACTGACGTATTCGAGTTTGGGGAAGCCGGTAGTGCCTGTTGCTTTCATCATCCTAATCATCGTTTGAACGCCATTTCCGGTGTCCTCAATGGTCAATAGAGCTGTGGCGTCCGTTTCCTTGATATGAAGCGATGATGAAGGCGAGGTTGTGTTGAGACCGATGTTTCCATTCGTATTGACATAAAGTGAATTGTCAGGCGCACCTGGTCTAATTTTGAAAGGCAGTTTCGAACCATTGGTTGCATCACGTACAAAGAAGTTTGTTTCGTTGCCAGCCACATCCCATGTTTGCTGTGTGAAACCCGATGAGCCGTCTTGTTGCAGTCGAAGTGTCGGAGAATCACCGTCGACGACATGTAATTCAACCACTGGCGTGGCTGTGCCTAGACCAATACGGCCGCCGTCATCAACATAGAGCGAATGAGAAGGCGCGCTTGCTTCAATGGTGAAAGGCGTGCGACCGCCATCGATATCATCAATCGAGAATTTGTTCGCGCCACCGTTGGAGGAATCGTTGGCGGTTAATTGCCAGTCATTGCTTGGAAAACTAGCCGAATTCGACGTGTCTTGGAACTTAATGCGTAGGTTGTTTTCCTTGAGACGCAAAGTATCAAATCCGAAAGATTCACCGTTAACACAATCCATGCCGACACAGATACTACCGTCGACGATCAAGTCATCTAGGATAACTTGGTCTTCAGTCGGGATGTCTAGGTCGATAGGGTTGGTGGGTTTTTCGTCGTCTTTGTTGACGATTTGAGTTTCTCGTCTTGTGCTGGTCGTCAAGCGGGGTTCTTCTTGGTCGGCCATCACAAATTGACCATCAAGTACGCGAAAGTAACCGGCTTGAACCGTTGCGATTAACGAAGCAGCTTGCTGTCCGCGGTTTTCCGACGCACGATCCGCATCAGAGAAATTCTTTTTATTGATGGGCGTGGCCCTTAATTCAAATGTGTACTCTCCATCGCTGAGTACATTACCCGCTGAGTCAACCGCGTCGATGGTTGGCATGTCCCAACCTTCAAATGCGCGCTTGCTTATGCCCTGTGGTCCACTGATGGTTAATTCGAATGCTGAATATCCTGCGCTGGCTTCAAAAACAATGATCGAATGATCTAATGTGATGCTTGCGATGTCTTGTTGTTTGTCTTGTGCCCAGCTGGCACAGACGGCTAATAAGCCCAATAAAATGGCTTTTCCTGATAATTGGTAAACTCTCGACACGTGGTCCTCCTGGGTTGAGTCAACGGACTCTTTCATGTTTGTAAACATTTTCTTCAAAATAATAGCTTGATTGTGTGGTAGCGGCAATGTAATTCGAGCCAATTGACACTAGTAGAATTGCGCGTTGGACTATGACCATTGCGCCTTGGTCTACCAAATTCCTGTCCAGTTTTTTGTGCGTGATGTCGATTGTGCATCTTGCCCTCATTACCACCTAGCGCAGCAAACATACGAATTGTATCGTTTGAGATTCGATTTGTGATCTAGCGCACGTTTTAATGTGATTCTCCCTAAAAGTTGACCACTCAAAAGTTGACCACTCAAAAGTTGACCACGAGCGATGTGGTTAATGCCCTGTCCCATTCCTGGAGTTGGTAAGGAACGCTGGCTATGGTTTCATCATTCTCGATGAAATCCACGGATTGGAAAGATGGTTGACGGTCATAGAGGAGCTGTAGTGACGTTTTCAATGCCAGCCGGGCACTTATGTTAACGGCAAAGGCGAATTCGATATCGCTGCGCACGTCCTCGGTGTCGTTGAGGTTCCATATCAACTCGATATTCTGTTTGAATTCGCTATTCTCACCAACTTTAGTCATGAATGCAGAATTGGCGCGGGCTGCCGCATACTGGCTGTCGATTCCGGCTACCTCAAGGACAGGGTCCTCGTCCGTATACTGTGCGCCCAATTTGGTTGACCATGTCTTGCGCTCGACTTTGATCCAGGTTTGGGACAAACCGGTGGAAATTGTGGTTCTGCTCTTGATGCCCGCAAACTCGTTGCGATCCCAATCAAGCCCAACAAACCACGACTTGTGTTCTGAAAAGGCGCGTTCATAGCTAGACTTGAACCCGTAACGTTCATCCGTCAAGCGGGAATCCTTGAATTCGGTGAATGTAGGGTCGCTAATGGATCCTGACGCTACATAGGTTAACGTTGCACTTTTGGCACGAACGGCAGTTATTTTGAAGTTAAGTGCGTGATGGTCCTTCTTCCATGCAAATTCGTTCTTGAGGCCAATAGTGGCCGATTCAGAATTTCCTTGGCTCTCAACCCACGAGAAATCCGTGGCGTTAGTCCAAAGCCTTGCCTCTTCCTCCTGAGCTATGAGCGTCAGATGGATGAGGCAAATAATGGGAATAATACGTAACAATGGGCACTCCTAAGTGTGATTTACCTGCTTGAAATGGTTATCGGAACTGTTTCAAGCTTACCTAAGCATCTTTACTTTCCGTACTTGTTTGAGGGCGCTCTTTTCGTGATTGGGCCATTAGGTTCTTGAGCGCATTTGCAACTTCTACGTCACGGGAGAGCGTGATCAGGTGCCCACCGCCCTTAATGACAAACTGTGTTTTGACCGAACAACGAATAATGCGATCGTGATCACCATGAATACGCCATTCCGTCAGATTACTTACGCCTTGCCAACGGCGTAAGTCGTGGCACGTGGCGGTTAGAAATCCAGCATTACTGGCTGAAAACATGTCTAGAAGAAAATACTTGCTTAACATTGGTCGTTTACAAACCGATAGTAGGACTTGGAACAACCGGTGATTTGCAAAAGGCAGTGCCGCTTTGGTAAGCATGCTGAGTCCGTTTCTACTCGTCGTTGAACCAATCAGAACAACCTGTTTCTGTCCAAGGATGCGAGCAATCTCACAGGCCACCATGCCGCCTAACGAAGCTCCGCCCCAAATTGTCCCGTCTTGCATGCCATACGTTTCAAGGACTCGTTCGGCCACTTCTGCGAGCGTGCGTTCACCGCGATAACGAGGCCAGTTGAATAGTTTAACGCCTTCCAAAGACGAAATGGCTGGGCCGAACATGCGGACGTCTGCACCCATACCTGGCAAGAGATGTAAGGTTGGATTAGGTTGGGGCACTTGCGGAACGGGGAAATTAATTAGGTATCCATACGGCGACTCGGGCTGGTCCACCGCTGCCTCCCCCAATTTTCATGGGCAGAATAATCGAGTAACTACCAGAAAGAGGGACTTGATCCAATTGGGCCAGATTTTCAATGACGGCAATATTTTGTGCGGCAAGTGCTTGGTGAGCTTCAAATTGGGTTGATTGGCCGCGGTCAATGCTTGGCGTATCTAGTCCTACAGCATGGATGTTTCGTTCATTGGCCAACCAAACTGCCGCAGCAGGGTCCAGGCCAGGAAAATGTAAATGGGGAACGGCTGCCGGTCCAGATTCGGCTGTGCCCAAGTATTTTTCTCGATCTGGCCAGAACGAACCGTATCCGGTACGAATGAAAACAATGGCGCCCGCTGGTAATCGCCCGAACTTAGCTTCCCACTTCTCCATATCAGAAATGGTTACCAAGTAATCGCGATTAACCATAGCAAGTGACTCGACATCAATGACGGCAACGGGTCCCATCAATTTATTGATGGGGATTTGGTCGACGGTATGTTTGCCTTCCGCGAAATGGACTGGGGCATCCAGATGAGTGCCGCCATGCTCAGAAGCGCTAAATTTGTAGGCGGAATAGAAAAAACCTGCTTCTGTTTTGCCTTCAAACTCTGTCTCATGGCTAAATGGGCTGGCGGTTGGCCAATAAATCGTCTCGCGATCGAACGAATAACTCAAGTCGATCCAAGTTCCAGATGAAAAGGGATCCCCTGTCATAGTCGTGAAGATAATAAACGAAATTAATGTCATCAAGTAGCTCCTAAATCTCCTTTAAGTGTACATCGATTTCTTATGAATTGTGATAGAACAACGCGTGTCTCAGGTGAGGTTCGGTAGGCGCACCTAAGCAAGATTCTCTAGCGGGGACCTCGTATTTTCTATATTCGTTAGCTTGACAAGCAAGGGTGTGTTGATGATTATGTAACTGCGATACGACGTCCCGCATCAAGTCTGATCATGCCATTCACTTTTTCAGAGCGTGCCAATACGTTGGTGCGAAAATTATTTATAGACACGGCCCATGAACGTGGGGCCGACTTTTTTCGTGTTTTGGTCAGCGAAATGGGGACCCTGTTTGAAGTCGACGGCGTCTATTTGGCTCAGCGTAAGGACCAGGGCGGTTTCCAAGTTCTTGCCGCATGGGAAGATGGTGGACCTTCATGTCTCACTGAATATAGTGAAGAGGATACGCCCTGTTCAATGTTATACAGCCGAGGCCCGTTCGCTATTTCCAGCGAATTAATAACCCAGTTCCCCAATGACGTTCACTTGAAAACCTTTGGTGCGTCCTCCTATATTGGTGCACCGATGTTCGATCATCAGGGCAAGGCGATTGGCCACCTTTGTGCCCTTAGCCGCAACCCATTGGCTGACGAGCACCTGTTTCTTTTGATCATGCAGATCTTTTCAGCGCGCGCGTCGGCTGAACTTGAGCGTCTACAGGCCGGTGAGCGCCTAAAAGAAGAACAACGCCGGCTTCAGACATTGGTGAGTAACCTGCCCGGTATGGTTTATCGATCGCTCATCAATGCGAAATGGACTAAAGAGTATATATCGGACGGCTGTTTATCGTTGACAGGGTACTCAGCAGATTCGTTTCTAAACGAGCAAGTTTCATTCGCGGATCTCATCGACGAGCAACATCGGCATCGAAATTATCAAGAGGTTCTTAAGGCGGTTGCAGAGAAACGTGTTTTCCGGTACGAGTTTCTCATTCATACACGAGATGGAACCCCAAAATGGGTATGGGAACAAGGCGTTCCAATTTTTGATGATGACGGCAAGGCCGTTGCTATTGAGGGCTACATAACCGATGTAACGGAGTTGGTTAAGGCTAGAGAAGAACTAGAAGCCAATCGTAAGAATCTTGAGAAATTAGTTGAGAGCCGCACCAAGGATTTAAAGGAACGAAACGATCAACTTAAACTTGAAATTGAAGAACGCAGCCAAGCTGAAGCCGAGCTGGTTGCCTCAAAAGAATTTGCCAATTCCGCCATCCACAATATTCGCAACGTGTTAAACAGCATCAATGTGGCGGCGTACCAAATTTCGACGGTCATGGACTCATCGAAAATTGATGTACTGGAAAGATGCTGTGCACTCATTATGGACAATGAGCCTTTGCGTCGATCGTTTGAGACAAGTATGCCGAAAGCCGAAATCCTATTTGAGGCGCTCAACCAACTAGCCCCAATCCTGAAACGAGAACACGAACGCGTGTTATCCGAAATCACGTCTCTTAAAAGATCTGTACAGTTGATTGGCGATATCGCCGCAAGCCAACAGTCGCTGGCGCGAGAAGTAATCGATGAAGAAGTTGATTTGGTGTCGATCATTCAAGATGCTCTACGAATACAACTCCTGGCAGGTGTTGGAGAGACCATTCAATTGAAGTCTGATTTGCCAAAGCGGGCTATGGTACGTGCACCTTCTTCGAAAGTAGGGCACCTCGTCATGAATCTGGTTAAGAATGCCAAAGAAGCGCTATTACAAAATCAGCTAGACAATCGATGCCTTGAGGTTGGACTGGTTCAAGACGAACACGTATGGTGTTTGACTATTCGGGACAATGGGATTGGTATTGAGTCCGGAGACCTGGAGCGTTTGTTCACTTATGGCTTCACGACCAAAGCAGACGGCCATGGATTCGGACTGCATTATTGCGCTCGCATAGCGCGCGACTTAGGCGGCGATCTCGCCGCCTCGTCTTCAGGGAAGGGAACTGGCGCTCTTTTTACGCTCAAAATACCGGTCACCGAGTAGTTAATAGTTTTAGTCACTGATCATGATTGAACGTCCAGCCTCACCATCAAAAACGATAGCGTTACGATCGATAAACTTGATGGCTTCGCTTTGTTTCACTTTTACGACCCCAGCTTCATCATTATCAGCATCAAAAGTTGTGACGTAGGCAAAACCGTCTTGAACTCCCGCGACTCGTTCTAATTGGGACCATGCCCATTTTATTTGTGCGTTGTTTCCCTTACGGTCCATAGCAATAGCGTGATCATGATCGTCGGGTTTACCTGCCCAACGGTTGACGACCAACTCATTTTCTGGGGTCAGCATTAACTCGCGGACAACTGGAAAAAAGTCAGGGTAGGCTTTGACGAATTTTATGTTTCGGTCGCGTTTTGGTAGTCGTTCTTGAATGGACTCGAACCGTTCATCTGCCCAGTCGACGTCGAATGGGACTGGTCGTTCCGGTCGCGTGATGGTATGGGTAACTTTACCCGCGATGACATCTACAACATGAATCGTTAAGTTTTGTCCTTCGCTTAGGTAAGCTGTTTGGCCATCTTGAGAAACGACCAAAATAGGTGTGGTCGATATGGGCCCAAACATTGCCTTGGCACCGTCGTTGTCCATTTCGATTTGCATACCACTCGAGACACCTACGTCTGTAACTTGCACAATCTTACGGATGGATTCAAATTCGTCGTTAGCCAAATATAGACCTGCGGTTTCGATGTTTTGTTCATCTCTCCAGGTCCCGTACAACCAGCCGTCCTTAACTCTCTTGACGACGACATTCCGATTAGGCAAATTGACGCGCTTAACGAAAACCCCATCGTGTTTGAATTGACTGATACTAGACGTTAGGACATCGAGGACATACAAACCCGTTTCATCGACAAAAATGTCGGTGGGAAAGGTGAATTCACCAGGGCCCTTGCCTTTGGAGCCTATGTGACCAAGCAAATTGCCGTCGAGTCCTACTCGATGTATGACAGCATCTTTGAAATTGAGGATATAGATCCCATGGAGGGAGACTCTAACTTCTTCAGCTGAGAGTGGTTGGAACACGCCTGTTTCTTCAAAGGACCATTCAGTATCATTGGGCAACGCAAGCATGAATAAACAAAACAACATTTATGAACCTCCTGTTGTCCATATTAAGGCAAAGCGCATGCCAGTCACTGGAGCGTATGTTTGTGCATTTAAGGTCCTCATTTGAGGAGATTGATCCGCAGTTCAGGCACAAAAAAAGCCCGCTGTGAATCACAACGGGCTAGGAGCATGACTCGGTTTAAGATCTACGAAACTTTCTTCGCCCAAGAAATACAATGTCCAGCGTCCAATACTAGACCTTTAGGGATCAGTTGGCACTTTCCTTTTCCATCTTTGGGATTGACGTAGAACTGGCAATTCAAACAGTTTTGATCCGCTTTTTCGGACACATCGACATACTTGAGTGTGTCGATCAAGACTTTGTTGCTTTCATATTCAGAAACATGTTTTTCGTCCTCGAAAGGGACAAAGGATCGCGCTTGGACAGTACTAGCAACGCTAAGTCCAGCAACGGCCATGGCCGCTGTTTTGACGAATGACCGGCGATCTAGCTTCTCATCTAATTTACTCATTTCTTTACTCCTCCTGACTTCGCGCAAGGCTTAAATACAGTAGCTGGGCGCGCCATCGACTCATCATAAAGAGCTGGAGTGCTTTATGTCAATTCTGACGCTCGTTTTTCATTGGATTCTCTTAAACTTTAGGCGGTGAGAAAAGAAACTCGTTTGTTTTTGAGGCTATCGTTCGAACGATCACTGAGGCACAGACGAATCCAAAGGTTCCGGTCACAAAACCAGATGTGCCGTGAATGACGTTTCGATTGTCGCAGGTGAAAAACTCGTTGTCGCCTTGGGGGCACACGCAACGGAATCCCTCGCCATTGTCGTAGGCAAGTTCCATCGGCTGACTGATTGGTTCCGTACTATAGGCGGTTGGGATATAAAAAGGACCCTCGTTCGGAAAGCCATACTTTGTTCGCAATATCTTTCGCATCATGCGTGCCAATGGGTCCACCTGTGTTTCAGATAGATCTTTCACCTCGATTCGGGTGGGATCCATGCGGCCACCGGCCCCAGATGAACATACGACTTTGATTCCGCGTTGGTGACACGTCGCCAACAAGTGAGCTTTGGAACCTACACTGTCAATAGCATCGATGACATAATCTGGTTGCGTCGCCAGGATCTGCTCTGAGTTTTCAGGATTGTAAAAGAGCGACATTTCCCTGATATCAGCTTTGGGATTAATTTTTCGGAAACGTTCGGCCAAAACATAAGCTTTCTTTTTTCCGATGAGTCCCTGCATCGCATGCAGCTGACGATTAACATTGGTGATACATATTTCGTCAAAGTCCACTAATGTGACACGACCGACGCCTGAGCGAACGATCATTTCTGCGGCGTAGGAACCCACGCCACCCAACCCTACAATCAACACGTGTGACTGCATTAGCTGCTGCATGGCCCCGTCACCTACCAAACGACCCATACGATCAAAGCGCCTGTGCATTTTGTATGTTTCTAAATCCATATGCTTTAGGAATGGAAGAGGTGTCTGGGTCATAGTTACTCCTAACAACAGAGTTGCAGTCAATTTTTCAGTTTAATCGAGGCTAAAGCATACGTCGAGGTCAAAAATGTCACGTAATCTCATACTAGACTGATGCAGTAATTCCGACGCTTGGCACCCACGAATCGCGCTAACAGCGTTCGCGACATCTATTAAAGACGTAGGTCTACCTATATCGCCCGGTATCGACACATTTGGACAATCTGATTCGAGCGTTAAGGCATCCATCGATAGTTCTTTCACTGCGCGTTTCAACTTCTGATAACCCGTGCGAGTAACCGCAGGTCCCACGGAAATGTGTAACCCGAGTTTCCGATAACGTTTGGCTGTCTCTAGTGAGCCCGTGAAACCGTGTACAATGCCGCGCCATTCGCGAGCAACTTTGCCCAGCAGGTCAAGCGCACGTCCGTGGGCTTGGACAACGTGTAAGACGATAGGCCATTTACCCTGCTTGGCAATAATAAGTTGTTGTTCAAAATAGTGGAGTTGCTTGGATTCATGACTAGCCGCGGATTTGTCTGAGTAGTCTAAGCCGAGTTCGCCTAAACCGACGCCGAACTTAAGGAATTCGGGCAATCGGCTAAGCGCCTCATCAAGAGCCGCCTCTGGTTCGTTGATGACAAACCAAGGGTGTAAGCCAAAGGTAAGCGACCAATTGCGGGTAGCGAATTCGCGTTGCCGTTGCCAATCCTCGGGACCTATTCCGCCTTGTACAAAATGGTGGATCCCGCTTGTGATCGCACGTTGTTCCCACTCGACTCTCAAGCCGTCTAGTTCCGGGTGGGCAAGGTGACAATGACCGTCAATCCACATTGACGATAGCCTTCGTGGATGGATTGCTAAATCCCTGCGGCCTGTTGCTGTGGCAGCAAACACCGATCGCTCGTTGGGTGGATGGATAGTTAGCGCTTCTTTGATCGCACATATTCATACTCAACCTCTAGCCAGGCGTATTCTTCGGCACTGTGCAAGTGATGGCAAGCTGAAAGGCCTTCGCCGGCGCTGGCGTATATCAAAATCAGATCTTCCACCAATGTTTCCTTGATGCTGGCTGCAATTGAGGGCGTTCCAGAAATAAAGGATTCTATAGATTGCAGCGTGGCTACACGTGTTTCGATGTCCCACGGCTCAGGAAACCATTGATTAGACGGGGTGCATTCTTGCCAGCAACAAACCGCCAATAGGGTCATCCAGATATCTCGATCGGAGCTGGTGGACAATTGATCATTCAATAGATATATGGCGGACTCAACGTCGCCATTTTGAGTCAGTGATTTTGCCAACAGAATCGTGGCAGGACCAAATCCTGGTCGTAAACTCAATGCCCTTTTTGAGGCGTGCAGCGCGAGGTCGATTTGTTGTCGATTCAAGGCCCGTTCAGCAATTAGGACTTGGGCAAAAAGACTTGATTCATATTGGCTAGCGATTTCACGGTTCATCGATTCGTGTGACGTCCAAACAGAAACCCGCTCTGTCGTCTTCCATATTAATAATGGTGCAACTAATAGCATCACAAATAAGGGCCATTGGCGGGGTAGCGGTTTCGCGATGTGCGCAAATAGAATGCACACAAGCATCACGATGGGATAAATCAGCCGCTCGGCGACATTGGTGCCCATTTGCGCGACCCAATGCGAAATGGGTGCGTACATGACGGCAGCGGATAGCACCAAGACAGCTGGTACTGGGTCTCTGCGGCGCCATCGAAACGCACAAAAGACAATAACAGCCACAACCGCAAACATCGGTCCCAAAAAGTGAATGTCTGACCAACTTGAAACCAAGGGCACCGACCCGTACCCATAAATCACATGTAAATCAGTCGGTAAAATGATGCTGCGCATGTAAACACCTAAGACGGCAAAAGAGCTCAAAATACGATCGTCTAATGCGCATGTCAAAAGAGGGTTCAGCATGATTTGCCGGTCGCTGATGGATTGCGAAAGGTCTAGCGGATAAAGGAAAAATCTTGATGATAAATAGGTGAGAATGGATAACAGGCCAGCGACGAATATCCACTTCATATGGTCTTTTCCTTTGAGATATGCAGCGGCCGCCACCATGCTACTCAGGATGGCGATCGCAAGGCCAGACTCCTTTACGAACGGTGCCAGTGTACAAACGGAACAGACCCAAATAATTAGAGACAGATTAGGTTTCCGTAGATAGCGGTGTATAAGCATCGCCGTTATGAGTAACGATGTTGCTATCAGCAGATCGGTGAGGCCCACAACGCTCGCGATCGCTTCGCTGTTAACTGGATGTAGCGCAAACAAAACGATGGACAGCCATTGTGTGTGTAATGAGAATTGCCATTGGCGTAAAAC
This sequence comes from Holophagae bacterium, assembly GCA_029263455.1. GTDB lineage: Bacteria > Acidobacteriota > Holophagae > Acanthopleuribacterales > Acanthopleuribacteraceae > JAGQSC01. The sequence goes on along the minus strand of JAJCXM010000035.1, from coordinate 15,811 downwards.
CGAGCGCAGGAGAATACAATTGATTAAGTGGAAGGCCACAGGGAGTGCATGTGCAAACCAGGTTGACTGCGAACTGACTGATGCAAGCGATCTAAATAGCAAACTTCCTACAGGTCGATACTCTGAACTCTCGGCGGAGTCGCCAATTGCCGAGAACCAATAACCGGTGGTCCATATTTGTTTAAACTCCGCCCACGTCCAATCCATGGGAACCCACTGCAGAGGAGCGTCCCATAGTAGTGGTGCGGATAGCAGCCGTGCATAGATGACGAATACGATGCTGGCAAATAGGGCCCAGACGGCTGGTTGGGAAATTTGCTTAGTGCGCAATGGTAATCACCTGGTGCTTATTCCGTGACTTGTAATGCGGTCACGTAAACGAGTTCGCATGCACCATCCCCAGAGTCACCGCGTTTGAGAGAGCTAACCCAGTGCCATCCGTCGGCTGCATCGACTCTCACTAGATAGCCGCGAATGGCGACGATATGACCGACGCGAGCTGAAAAGAGATCAGACTCAATGACGGAATCGGCTGGGATCATATGCATATTTGCACTTTCTCTCGTCACTTGGCCTTTAGAAATGGGCATGTCATCGGAGCGCCAGTGATACCAGCGATTGGACTGTGTAATGGAAAAGTTAGCGAGCGTGTTGCTATCTGACATGGCGCCCCAACCCAATGCCAGGTCGACTGGTGATAGATCAGACTCGCGGTCGTGACTGTATCTCTTGTGTGAGAGTACGCGCCCTCGAAGGCTAAAATCAGCCAAAGGGGTTAATGTGTAACCATTAAGTTCGAAAGGGCTGTCCGTTGTCGTGGTTTGCTCAGGCGCTTCATCGGCTAAAACCCCGCCTGGCTGCGTGATCGACTGCGTGCACTGAACCAGAAGTGCAAAGCTGATTAGGCTTGCGAAAATTACACCATTACAGAATCTCGTCATGCTTACCTCGGGTGCTTATTGTAGAGCTTTTAATATCGAAATGGTTGCACGCCATGCTTTGATTGGCTTATGTTGATGGATAATGTCTTATCTTGTGAGTATGTTACTTACCGTTTTTTTGTGCATACAGACGACCTATTTTCTGGAATTGACGGACGGTCGCAAGCTACCCATTCTCGGTGAGTATCATGTGAAGGGCGATTTTGTTCAATTTACAACGATTGACGGTAACTTGAGTCAACTACCCCTGGATCAAGTCGATTTAACCAGAACTGAGGCTTCGTGGCCTGCCGAAGTTCAAAAAGATGAGGCAGCGAAAGAGAGCTCTCACAAAATTATCGAACTTGACAATAAGGGTCTGCAGACTTTCGTTGAGAAAAACCCCGTCGCCGAGTCGAATGACGTCCAAGTACAAGCCGTTGAAAACGACACGCATTCCTCAAAATCTATTAACGATTACCGCGATCAAAAACGGCTGAACAGAGATTACGGCAGACAACTGAAAGCAGCTCGGGCCGAGATTGAGAGTTTGCAAGAGCGAATAGAAAGCCACAAGCGGCAAATAGAAAGTCAGTTTATGAGTTTGAGTACGATCGCCTGGCATGAAGACCGAATTGATGATCTAAAGGCACAAATTGAGCAGCAACGCCGGGAGTACCGGAAACTTCAAAGCCAGGCTCGCAAAGCTGGTGCCAAATCACGGAGTTACTGACCCAAGATGAATGATGCGCAGCGATTGGTTTCATCCATGCAGCTATTGCCACACCCGGAAGGTGGCTATTATCGCGAAACCTACCGTTCCTCAGATCGGGTTTCAGGAATAGATCGATTTAAGGGCACGAGACATGTGAGCACCGCCATTCTCTATTTGTTGGAAGCGGGTGACTTTTCGGCGTTTCACCGCATTCGGTCAGATGAAATTTGGCACTTCTATACGGGAGACCCTTTGCAAATCGATATCATTGATGCCCAGGGTCATCATCAAGTGACGCAACTCAGTGCAGTTGGCCCATACCAATTTTGCGTGCCTTTTGGCTGCTGGTTTGCGGCGCATTTATGCCATCGGACGGGCTTTTGTTTGGTTGGATGTACCGTGTCGCCTGGATTCGATTTTTCTGATTTCGAAATGGGTACCTGTAGCCAATTGACACGACTTTTCCCCCAACATGAGCCGCTTATTAAGAAATTCACACGGCATTAATTTCGGCTTCGAACGCTTGGCGAACCTTGGTCGAAAGCGTTTCCAGTCGGTAGGGTTTTTGAATAAATCCTAAGCATCCGCGATCCATCAGTTTCCGCGCCTGTTCGTGCATGCTGTAACCGCTCGACAAAATGATTCGAATACCTGGCTTTATTTTCACCAATTGATCAAAGAGCTCAAAGCCATTCATGTCAGGCATGATCATATCGATCATGACCATCTCGATCGCTTCATGGTCTTGCTCGAAATATTCGATTGCCTGATGACCACCTTGGATCGCTACCACCTCATACCCCAACATCAGTAACATGTTGGCGGTCACTTGAAGCACTTCAAGTTCATCGTCAACGACTAGAATGCGGCCGTGTCCTCGCTGAATCTGTTCTTCAACGTGGTGCGACATTGCTGCTGGTTTCGTGGTGGCAGGAAGATAAATATGAAATACTGCCCCTTGTCCAAGCGTACTTTCAACGTTGATGATTCCATTATGGGCTCTGACAATACCGTAGGCGGAGGCTAAGCCCAGACCCGTACCTCTACGCTGATACTTGTTGGTGAAGAATGGTTCAAAAACGCGATTCCTGGTGGTCGGATCCATGCCAATTCCGGTGTCGCGAATACTAATCTTTACGTAACGACCGGGAACCATTTCAAAAGGCTGGCAAAAGCTAAGGTCCAACTGACAGTTTTTGGTCGAAATATAGATTTGACCGCCACTAGGCATTGCCTGCCATGCATTAACAAAAATATTGAGCAACACGCGTTCTAGTTGGCTTTGATCGCCCTCTACTGACCATAATTCAGCCGCATAGTCTGCATGAATAGAGATCTCTTTTCGTGTCCGGCCAAATACATCCGCTGTCCGTTCAACGAGATCATTGACCGACATGCTCACCACTTCATATGATCCTCCTCGTGCGAATCCCAGCAGTTGGCGGGTCAGATTTGAGCCACTTTGCACGAGGCTTTCAATATCCTGGATCCGTTCAATGACGGGGTGCCCTGATCCTAATTCGCGGATGAGGAGCGTGGCATTTCCTTGAATCCCCATCAAGAGATTATTGAAGTCGTGAGCGACACCGCCTGCCAACGTGCCGACAGCTTCCAGTTTTTGTGCTTCAAGTAAGCGCACTTCGAGGTCCTTTTGCTGGGTAATGTCGCGCACGAAATTCAAGGTGGCCGGTTGGTTGTCCCAAACGACACGTACGGTACTCAATTCAACCCACAGAATGTCCTGGTTCAGATGATGTATGCGAAAACTGTAAGTTCCATGGGCCTTTTTGCCGTGTATCTGTTTGTAATATTTGGTTGCCACAAACTTGCGGTCGTCGCTATGGACTAGGTCGAGAATATCGAGCGATTCTAATTCATGTTGAGCATAACCCGTCATTTTCTGAGTCATTGGGTTAGGGAACTTGATTACACCGTCTTGTACGATGAAGATCGCGTCATGGGCGTTTTCAATAAGTAGTCGATATTTCTCCTCTGATTCCCGTAAAGCCTTCTCTGAATCCTTTTTCTGGGTCACGTCGCGAATCAAAGCTAGGGTGTAGATACTGTCATGATGTTCAAAGGTGTTTAAACTCAGTTCGGCATAGAAATTGGAACCGTCGGGGCGACTATAAAGCCATTCGAAGACCTTTGCGTCACCATGCTCAACCTGGCTCAAATGATTCCCGGCAGATTCAAACGAAGACTCACCGGTTGGTTGCTGGTCGGGTGAAAACAGAAAGGGCGGTAGGCCAATCATGTCCTCGCGTGCTTTTCCGAACAGGTCCAACGCCTTATCGTTGCAGTCAACGAGTTGACCATTGTCAATCACTAATACGCCATCATTGGCATGTCTAAAAAGCAACCGGTACTTCATTTCACTCGCAATTAATTTGTCTTGTTGCGCAAAACTGGCTCGTACCAATAAGGCCAGAGCTAATGCCAGCAATAATGCGAGCGAGAGCACAGCGAAATCAAGGGGCGTCGGTGCACCTGCCTTGGCGCCAGGACGAGGCACTAAGGTCAATTCCCAAGTCTCCTCGCCGACTTTAAACGGTGATGTCGCACCCGTCGTTTCGACTTGAGCATTCGATGGGCGGCCCTGCGAATACACATTTAACTGACCAAAGTGTATTTCTATCTGATAGTGATGGATTACGTCAGCAGTTAGACAGGCCGTCACAATCGTGTTAATACCGAAAACCCCATTAATGAATCCCTCCGTGTTTGTTCCACGAACGAGAGGGAAATAACAAGTGACGCCCATGCCACCCTGTACCAATTTGATAGGAGGTGTGACCGCAATTTCACGAGATAAGCTGGCTTTGACAATAGCCTCTCTGACCCCTGCATGGGGGTTCTGGTGGAGATTGTGATTTAAGGCCGCCTGGTTTTCTAATAAGGGTACAACCCAGCGAATGATGCCGTCTGCGTCAATCCAATTGACGGCTTGCAGTCCTGGAAACTGATCTTGGATCTGTAAGGAACGGTGGACAAATCGCTCATGTTCCATGGGCCCAGACGTTAGCCATTCCATACGGAACATGTCGAGGACGCGCATGCGCGTCGCAAAGAAGTCCTCTAGTCGAGTGCTGATTTGACGCGTAGTGATTTCAGTCTTAATGCGGGTGGCCTCTATTCGGTTGGCGAGGTTAATCCACCAAGCTGACAGCAGCGTCGTGCCTAAAGCGAAAAAGATCGCAATAGGCAAAAGAGATTGCCGCATTGTATGCTGGGTTAATCGCATGGAGACCCTGACCTTAAAGGTTCGACTCTGTAACTGTCATCGGGCGTTTCAGTCAGAACCTTTAAGTGAATGGTTAGGTTGTCAGCAACTTATGACCGTGTCAAGACTTTACACCGTTGAAAGTTATTGTGTGATTTGCTTGGTTAACGTGGGTTAAACTATTTTGGTAACGGAGGTGGCGCGTGAATATGGATTTACCGGCCCATTTCAACAATCGTATTTTGCTGGTCGATGATAACGAAGATATTCATTTGGACTTCAGGAAAGTACTGGAACAAACCCGTGACATGAACAACGTAAAATTAGATTTGCTTGTGCAGTCACTCTTTGATGAACCCAAAACCGAAAAGCGACCGACGGTCAAATTCCAAATCGACTCGGCCTTCCAAGGTGAAGAAGCGTTAAATATGGTTCGCAGCGCGCACGAGTCAGGTCAACCCTATACGGTCGTATTCATGGATGTACGCATGCCACCTGGTCTCGATGGCGTACAGACCATTCGTCGCATTTGGGAAGAATTCCGCTTTACGGAAGTAGTTATTGTGACCGCTTATTCGGATTACAGTTGGGACAAACTGGTTGAAGAATTGGGGTTAACTGACAAGTTACTGTGCATCAAAAAGCCGTTTGACCCTATGACGGTTAAACAGCTCGCCGTCAATTTGTCTAAGAAATGGAATACCGCATTTCAGGTACGCAAGTACATACAGAACTTCGAAAAAGAAATTGGTGAGAAGGCGCGCGCTTTAGATGAGCTAATCGAAAACTTATGACGCCTATTCGGGCGCGCTGTCGGTATTGAAGTTCGAGTCCAAGTACTTGCGTTGCATGTCTGTTTTCAGATCAATGAGGTCGTTTACGATCTTGCCTAAATGATCCACTTCTTCAGCTTTCACGTTAAGGTCTGCACCCCACTGATAGAATACCTGGCTCTCGGCGGTTTCTAGTCTTGGTGTAATTAATACAAGGCATTGGTGTCTGCGAATGGGCAAGGTTATCAATTTGATCTTGTTCAACAGGCTCTGGCCCTCAGGTGTGTCTTGCACAAAACGCTGATCCATAACGATGACGTGAAAGGCCACTTCCTTAATCAACTGTATCGCTTCCTTTGGGGATGCGACCATGTGAATTTTGTAGCCTTCCGCTTGCATCGACCTGGTAGCAAGATCAATGTATGCAGAACTTTGTCCGCAAAGTAGGACCTCCATTTCAGCGACAACATGCCGATGAGGAGAAGGCGACTTAGTCGAGGGTGACCCTGTCGGTGTCGAATCGATCGAGCTTGGATTTGCTGTTGGTTTTAGCTCAGCTTTCATCACTCGCAATTCTAGCTCTGCCAATTTCTTGTTCATTTCGTCGCGCAATTCTGATCGCAAACCATCAAGCGTTGTTTTCAGCATTTCCATGGAAATACCTGCTGATTTAGGTGTTGTTGGTTCTGGTGACGTAGTCGCGGGAAGGGAGGGTACGGAAAAAATAGACGGATCGTTCGTCGTCGTTGCTGGAAGTTCAATCTGCACAGGTTTAACTTGGCCTAAGCGGTCCAACCACTCATTGGTTTGATCTGGGTCGTCCTTGGTACGCGAAAAATCGATTTGTTCAGCTACTTGCGTCGGTTGACTCATGTCGAAGACGTCGGTTTCTGAGTTGCCTGTTTGGTCGAAATCTTGGGATGAGTCAGGCCCATAAAAAAGGTCGTCGCCTACTGGGTTTACGAAGCTACAAGAAACACACTTTTGGGTATAGGTCTTTGGCAGCGGGATATCTGGCACCAGCATGATGGATCCGCACTTCAGACATGGTTTATTCATCTAGACTTAATCCTTCGTGTCGAGACTAATGATAGGCATTTCCCTAATGGCGCTTTCGCTCATTAAATTTGGATCGGTTGTTTTCTTGACAGGTTTACGCTGCTCACCGCCAAACTCACCCATCTTAAGATTTAAGTTATTGGGATTCGTAGCATACTGTAAGGCAATCTGTTTGCTGACAATGCCTTGTTGATAAAGCCGAATCAGTTCTCCGTCAAATGTCTGCATGCCATCCATGGCGCCGTCGACCATGGCTTCTTGCAAATTGCCGCCCGCACCGGCTCCTTTTTGGATGTAAGTTTTTGTTCGCTCATTGGCGCGCAAGATTTCCATAGCCAATATGCGTCCCTCCTGATCTATGCGAGGAATCAGCCGTTGCGACATGATGTAGCGAAACGTTTGGCTGAATCGTGTACGAATAAGCTCTTCTTGTTCTTTTGGGTAAACGCCGATAATGCGTTCAATGGTTTTGGCGGCGTCAATCGTATGCAGCGTCGAAAAAATCAAATGCCCAGTCTCTGCTGCCTCTAAGGCGATGTTCATGCTTTCCACATCACGCATTTCGCCGACCATAATGACCTGTGGAGCTTGCCTCAGCGCGGTCCTTAATGCGCTAGAGAAGCTAAACATATCGCCACCCATTTCACGTTGATGAATGATGCTTTTTCCGCGGCTGAACAAGAATTCAATCGGGTCTTCGATGGTAATGACGTGATAGGCGTATTCTTGACTCATGAGACTCAAAATGGCCGCCATCGTTGAGCTCTTCCCGCAGCCAGTAGGTCCCGTAACCAAAACGATACCATTCTTTAAGTGCACAATTTCCCGTACATGGTTGGGCAGTCCCAAGCTTTCAAAGCTAGGAACGATGGTTGGAATAACCCTCATGACAATGGCGATACTACCCCGCTGCCTAAACACATTGACGCGAAAACGGCCTGTCTTTTCGACCGTCATTGATAAATCGGCCGAGCCCGTTTCGGCGAAGGCTTCCATGGCTTTTGTTTTGCCAAACAAGAGGCTGAGCGCCAACATTTCGGTCTGATAAATCGTCATTGGCGATAGTTCACGTATCGGAATTGGATGTAAAGTGCCATCCAAAATGACCTTGGGCGGATATCCAGGGCTGAAAATAATATCCGACGCTCGCGGCATAGCCTTCAAAATGCGTCGTAGGATTGGGGCGATGTCGTATGGATTCACAGTTCACGCCTTATCAATTGTTTGAGTCATTATCTCGCTGGCTGTGGGCCACATGCAAGGGAACGATTAAACACGCCAATTTCTGCGCAGCAACATGGCAAAGAAAAAGGGCGCGCCAATCATAGATGTGACCACACCAACGGGTAACTCTGTTGGCGCTATCACAATACGGGCCACGAGATCACAAAGCGTTAACAGGCAACCTCCACATAAGGCAACGACCGGAAACAAGAGGCGGTGACGGTAGCCAACCACAAGGCGGCAAAGATGGGGGACTACCAGTCCAACAAAGCCAATTGGACCGGTTACGCTAACAACGATGGCCACCAGGGCAGAGGTCAACAAGAACAGCCGTTGTTTCGTTTTCTGGACTGACAAACCACGACTATGAGCCAACTCGTCGCCGGTCAGGAGAATGTCAAGAGGGGTGACGTGAAAGCTAATGATGGCAAAAAAAACGAGCACACAGGGCGCTAAGTAACTCACTTCACGGTAGCCTGCGACCGCAATGCCGCCCATCAACCAGCGAATAATTTGAAATGATTGGGCATAGGACGCGACCGCTTGGACAAGCAATATGAGACTAGAAAAGAAAAATGAAACGGCAACGCCAGCTAACAACATGGTCTGTCTTTCGTGACCCGCACGACTCTTACCAAATGCCCACACCAGAGCTACCGAACAGGCGGCGCCTGCAAAAGCACCGATTGGGGTTGTTAATGTCAGCCACGCGCCTGGAATGCCGGCCAACCAAATCGCTACCGAAGCACCAAAACTAGCGCCCGTTGCGATGCCTAACGTAAAAGGTGTCGCCAAACGATTGAGGTACAAAACTTGAAAAACCATGCCGGACACAGCCAAACTTGAACCAGCTAAGAACGCGGTCAGTGCACGAGGTACTCTCAATTGCCAAATAACACGGTACGAGATCGTATCCGGCGTGGTTATTTGTCGCCAATTAAGATCGGTACTTCCCAGTGAAATCGCCAATGCCAATGCAATCAGGCTAAAGAAGACCCACAGCCACGTCCAAACATGTGGATTCCGTGAGGCGGTCATGTCCGATTCAACCTTGGAAATGCGCGTGTTCTGTTTTCCAGTTGCCAATGTTCAAATGGGCAGTCATAGAGTGACTCGAGTTTAGGATGTAACGATTGCCATTGACCCTGGTGAAATAGCTTCCCCGACTTAAGGGCGAGGAATGTTGGATTCAAATGCAAAAAGGGATTCCAATCGTGAGCCACAATGATAAGCGTCATGTTGTCTTCCACTAAGCGCTCTAAGAGAGACACCAAGTCCGATTGATGACGAGGGTCAAGGTGAGCGTTTGGTTCATCCAATAACAGCAACTTGGGTTCCTGGGCTAGGGCTGCAGCGATCATGACGCGTTGGCGTTCACCGCCACTTAGCTCGTCCAAGTACGCGTTTGCGAAAGACGTTGTTTCGGTCATGTCCAAGCAGCGATCAATGGCTTTTCGGTCTGGCTGAGCGTCGCGTGCAAATCTGGCACATTCCATAAAACCACGAACATCAAGATTGAAGTCCATATCCAATGATTGCGGTACGTAGCCCATAAGCTGAGCGCGCTGGCGAGGCGCAATAGCGCGAATATCTCTATCCTGAATGTGCATGTGACCCTGGAAATCTGTCACATATCCAATCATGCATCTCAACAAACTGGTTTTGCCAGCACCATTGGGCCCAATCAGAACCTGAACGCTGCCTGGTTCAATCGAAAAACTTACTTCGTCCAGTATCCTGCGACGATCCCGCACCAAGGTAACCTTCTGAGCATTGACCAACATTTATCGTCCAAGCGCGTCGGCAAACTGTTTCAACGTATCAACATACCTTGGGCCTGGCGTCATCACACCATCGCCGTTAACCAAAAAGACGCGACGATGGCGCACCGCCTCAATTTCTTTGATACGAAACCAGGGTTCGAGTTGGTTCTTCTTTTCCTCCGGGCTGACATGAGCTTGAGGCAAGAGCTCTATGACAACATCGGGATTCAGGTGCAGGATTGATTCCTGCGAGAGCTGAGCGAAATAGGGGTTCTCTTTTGGGTAGGCATTTTGACCCCCTGCAAGCGTCAGTATTTCGTTCAGAAAACCATTGCGGGCAACGGCAAAGACGCTGCGGATATGTCCGTCGGCATTCTCTTGTCCTATGACGACCAAGCAACTTGGCCGTTGCTTATTCGCCCTTACGCGCAAACTCTCTCGTATTTTGATGAGCGATTCATTGAGGTCCCTTGCTTGTGAGCTTCTATTTAATAACTCACCCACTTTCAGAATACTGGCGTGGATATCCGACAAACTCCAGTTCTTAATCGTCTCCACTCGATAACCCATCGATTTTAGCCGTGCTGTTATTTGTTGATGTTCGGGCACGGCGAGGATGAGCTGAGGGTCCAGGGACAAAATGACTTCTAGGTTTGGGTCTAGATAACCGCCGATTCGTGTTGCCGAATCTATGTCCGGGGGGTAAGTGCAAAAGTTAGTCACGCCAACCAATTGTTCGCATGCACCTAGGGCACAACATATCTCGGTTAAATTAGGCGCTAGCGAAACGATTCGTTGACCCAAGCAGCAACAAGTGATAAACAGCCATAGTAGGTGACGTGCCCGCAGCATGCGATCATCATAGCCGTATTGTTATCGGGCAGGAAGTCCTGCAGTCAGAACGGGTGTCATCAACCTATTGTTCAGCGTATACTTGAATATATGGATCAGTCTCAACCCCCAGCTGCAAAGCTTTACTGGCTTGCCGAAGGCAAGGAACAGTCCTGCACCATCGAAAACGGTGATGTGACCATGGGCCGTAATGGCACCAACGCATTGGTTCTAGCAGGCTCGTCCATTTCTCGAGAACATGCCAAGGTCTTTCAACGAAGTGGCTCGTTTTACCTTGAGGACATGGAATCTAGTTGCGGCACCTTCATCAATGGCGTGCGCATGCAACCAAGGCGATCCTACGAACTTAAATCCGGCGACCTCTTGCGTGTGGGCAAACAACAAATGCAGTTTCTGGAGACCAACCTACACGAAACGCCAGAATTGATGTTACGCAACACCATTGCGACAAGCATTTCGCACGATCACATTCGAAATGAGATAGAACGGTTTCGTGAAAACCTTACTAAAGCCTTTGACGAGAAATGGACGTGGCGTGGGCCCTCCAAAGAGACTCGCCATGATTTGGATCACCGGCTTGAAGAAATATCGACTTATTTCGAATCCAAGTTCCAAGAATTCAGAATCCTGCAAGAAATCACGCAGGTAATCGCAAAGATCTTGGACTTACGCGAGTTATTAGCAACCACCTTGGAACTTGTGAGTACGGTTCTCAGCGCCGATCGCGGTTTCATCCTGCTGCATGACCCTGAAACGAACGAACTTCGATCTCTAGTTAATCGGTTCTTTGATCCTAAAGAGCCCGGCCAGGCGACACCACAAGATCTCAGCTTTAGCCATACAGTGGCGGCCAAGTGCCTTGACCGTAAGGAAATTACGCTGATTGAAGATGCCTTGCGCGATCAGCGATTTGAAGGCGCCATGAGTATCATGGCTTCTACTATAAGGAGTGTCGCCTGTATTCCCTTAATTGCGCAAAACGGTGACGTCATGGGGGTTATGTACCTTGATAATCTCCGGCGTCCTGGTTGTTTCCATGATCACCAACTTGAGTTTATGGAGACTTTGGCGTCACAAGTTTCTATTGCCTTGGAGAATGCGCGCCTCTATACCGAAGCTGTTACCGATGACTTGACAGGTCTCTATAATCGCAAGTTATTGGAGACCAGGATTCGCGAAGAGTTGCGCAGGTCTCGTAAACAGGACAGACCATGCGCGTTGCTTTTATTGGATATCGACCACTTTAAGCGCGTCAATGACACGTATGGTCATTTAGAAGGCGATCAGGTATTGGTGCGCATCGCGCAGGTCCTACAAAGCGCTGCTCGTTTTTCCGATGTGGTCGCAAGATATGGTGGCGAAGAGTTTATTATGTTGTTGCCGGACACCGATCGAAATGGCGCATCTACCATGGCTGAACGTGTCCGTGCTGCCATCGAAGAGGACCCAATTGAAATCAATGGGGAACGAGTCGTCATAACGGCCAGTGTCGGCGTTGCGACCTATGATGGCAGTTATGACTTGGCTTCAAAAGCGTTAATCGGGGCAGCCGATACGGTTCTTTACAAGGCAAAAGGCGCAGGCCGCAATTGCGTGTACATGTGTGACGAACCCATTGAGGCAAAAACGTCCATTCCATGAAACTTGTGTTAAGTAACGCAGACTGGATCGCGCTTATTTGGTTCCAGTCCATTCAGGAAGAGGCTCCAGAACTCGTTAAGGAAGACCAAGCGGCCGCCGCCTGGTCAAAAGCGAGGCGCGACGAAAACGAACCCAGTAGCGTTGCCGTTGCTCAAGCCAAACACATATCTGAATCACTAGAACCCGTAATTGGGTTACCGCCTGCGATTCTCCAATCCAGAAGCTACTTGATGATCTTCATGACCCTTTTGTTTCTAATCGGTATGACAAGTAACTTACTTGGACCTGACGAACAGGTGAATTTACTCTACAACCCGTTGATGATTCTCATGGCATGGCAAGTCATTGTTTTGTTGGTTTGGTTATTGCGCGGGCTGTTCTTGAGATTGTTCAGCAAGCACATTTTTATGTTTTCGTGGGCAGAATCTATTTTGCGATTGGGCTCGCGATTGCCTGTGCCATGGTCGAGTGGTCTTGGTCGAAAAATTCGAAAACGGTTCTGGAGCCATTGGCTACGTCAACGCAAGCACGCGGGCATTGCGTGGGTTATTCGGTACGTTCACTTAGGTTTTGTAAGTGTGGTTGTTGGTTGCCTTATAGGTCTGTATTTACGGGGATTGGTAGAATCCTATGGCTTTGAGTGGCGATCAACCTTTATCCAAGATCCGCAAACCGTGCAGGACTTCGTGGCCTTCGTTTTCTACTTACCCAGCATGGTAACGGGCGTCCAGATTCCAACTGTGGCGGCAGCGGGTGAGTGGATGCCCGGTTCACCCTGGATCCATCTATTCGCCATGGCGTCTTTTTTGTACGTGGTTATTCCCAGGCTCGCGCTGTTGCAGCTAAGCAAATGGAGCTTGAAAGGAAGAGAAAAGCAAAACCTAGATCCGTTCATTCGTGGCTTGTTAGCAGAAGCCACGCTTACAAATATTCAGGATATTTGGGTGCTTGGTTATAGTTACCAGATACCTGAGGTCAACTTTGATTGGTTATCGGCTCGTTTGCGGGCCGCTTGTGGCAATGGTCAAGTTCATCGACAAAAAGTGGCGTGGGAACAATATATGGCGGATGTTGAATTCAAAACGTCAACTTGGTGTGTGGTTGTTTTTAATGGCGTACAAACACCTGAGGTAAATGTCCATGGTGAGTTCATCACTCGCCTCGTTCACGACTTACAAGAAGTGCACGCACGCCTATCTATTATGGTTGATTGTTCGCTTGTCCCATCCGAGTTGATGAACTCCAGGAAAGAGACCTGGCGGGTACTGCTTTCGGAGTATGAATTAGAGATGGCATGGTTGCCCTTGGAGAGCGGTACACATCCTGCAACGGCAGAAACCGCGCTGGCGTCCGTTATGATTGAATTATGACCGTCGAAATCAGAATAAGTCTCATCTCGCATACCAATGTTGGGAAAACCAGCTTGGCTCGGACCCTATTGCGCCGTGACATCGGTGAAGTAGGAGACGAGGCACATCTGACAGAAAAATCTGAACATTTTGTCTTGATGGAGGACGATAAAGCCAAGCTCATTCTTTGGGACACGCCTGGATTTGGACCGGTGGGGCCCATCCTAAAGCGACTTCGTCAAGAGGGCGCTTGGGCTTGGCTTAAACAAGAAATTGTGGACAAGGTTTTCAATCGCGCGCTTTACTCGTCTGTTGAAGCGGCCCGGCACGTCGGTGTGGAATCCGATGTTGTTGTCTATTTGGTCAATGCCCGTGAATTGCCTGAAGATGCCGGCTATGTAAGCAACGAGCTCGCCTTATTGGACGCGCTGGGTAAACCGGTCGTGATGGCGCTCAACCAAAACCCTGCTCAACAAACAGCTGACGAGCGGACAAGAACGCTTGAAAACTGGCGAGCGTGTTACGGCCATTTTGACTGTGTGAAAGAGGTGCTTCGGTTAGACAGTGTTCACCGCAGTTGGCGTCAAGAAATGGATCTCCTCCTTGCATTAGCTGAATTGCTTGTTGGTGAAAAGCGGACCGCCATGTTGCGTTTTGCCGAGCTTATGAAGCTCAAATCCTCTAGTGAGTTAAGCGTTGCCTCGGAATTAATTGCCGATATCGTTTGGTTCGCTTCGCAACAGGTTCACGATGCTCGGGACCAGTCGAAAAAGGATGTGGTCAAACGACTCTCACACGAGTTGGAACAAGAAATATCGCTGTATGTCCGAAAAATCGCCGAACTGTATGGGATCGACGTCATGAATGACGCCTTGTTTCGATCCGATCTGGACGACGTGGTTGGGCGTTTCAAGTTGATGGACGAGCGTCAAACAGGGTTATGGTCGGGCGCGATCGCAGGTGCAAGTACGGGGCTGGTGGCGGATGTCGTCTCTGGTGGCATGAGCTTCGGAGGCGGCTTTGTCGTCGGCGCATTACTCGGTGCTTTTGGTGGCCACTCCCTGGCTCGAGTGCTCAATGCGACACGCAAGGACCAAGCCCGCTGGCATGTTGATGCGCTGTGGCAGGTGACACAATTGGCGTTTGAGATCCACCGGGTAGCTGCTCATCACGGCCGTGGTGGCGGTAAACTGTCACTTACGAATCGTGTGATTGAGGATCAACCAAGACCGTCATTGCCAGACGACATTTTTGGTCGTATTGGACGAGAAGAGCTTGATCGGAACGAGTTGGCTGGCTTGCTCAATAGCTGTTTGCTGGTAGACGGTGAGCCAAGAACTTCAGTCCCGCTTGACAGAGATGAGCTTGCCCCGTAAAGTGGGGCGCATGCGCCCGTAGTTCAGCTGGATAGAGCGTCGGACTTCGAATCCGAATGTCGCAGGTTCGAATCCTGCCGGGCGTACCATCACCCCACTGACAGCCGATCGATGTTTTAAGGTTTCCGACCAGATCGCCGAAGTCAGTGGCACGAAATAACGGTCAACATCAAGCTCCGATGTGGATTGCGCGCAGCTTGCTGCCGCTTTTGACCGGTGCGCTGCAAGAGGTGAAGAAACGACATCGATGAGCTTGCTCATCGAGCGCCAACCTCAAGAACGTGAGTCCGGCTTCCTGCCGCTGTCTCAAAAGTCGCGCCAAGCCTCAAGAATGTGAGTCTGGCTTCCAGTCAGAGGTTCGGCTGTCCACGGCACGGCACATTAGGTTCCGATATGGAGTGCGCGAGGCTCGCAGCCGCTTTTGCTCAGCGCGCAGGGGGAGATGAAGAAACGATATCGATGAGCTTGCTCATCGAGCGCCAAGCCCTCAAGAACGTGAGTCCGTGCTTCCAGCCGGAGGTTCGGCTGTTAGCCCCCAACCTGCAAATTAAAGAGTTACACTTCGATCCGATTTTCGTTTGTCCTTCATGTACCCAAGAGCGCCAAAGCGCGACAGGATATAGCCTCGACCGACAGGTTGGGGGTAAGGTCAAAAAAGGGTTTCCGAGCCCCAAAGGGCGGGACATCAAGCATCAAGCTTCAAGCCTCAAGAACGTGAGTCCGGCTTCCTGCCGCTGTCTCAAAAGTCGCGCCAAACCCTCAAGAATGTGAGTCCGGCTTCCAGAGGCTGTCTCATAAGTAAACTTTTTAACTGCTTATGGCTGAATCGTACGTGATGGATTCTCGTCATTCACTAGCATTGTTGGGTTTTCGATTCTCAGTGCCATAACTCGGGGTTGCGTGAGGATTCTTTAAA
>JAJCXM010000034.1 GCA_029263455.1 Holophagae bacterium | reverse complement strand
ACCAAAAAACTTCTGTAATTCCCGTTGTCCGATTACCTTGACTCAACAGGCAAGGGTGCCTATTTCACCACGGTCGTCAAAGAGATTCGATACAACCGGATGCAGCTTTATTTCCTTATAGTTATGTTTCCTTTATCGAACGGAAGATTCAACAGGCAGGGATGAGGCTGTCTCATAAGTCCTAAAGCAGAAGCCAATAGTCTGGTTTAAGTTGGCTCGTTGTTGCATTCTTCTTGAGTATCTAATAGTTATTTAAACTACTTGAAATAATAGGTTTATGCTTGATATTAAATCGAAATTGTGCTAACTTTTGACATCCCATTTACTAAGGTTGCCATATGGACTATATCCAGGGTGATTCCAGAGAGCAGACGGTTCTGTTTCCCGAGTGCCTTGACGATTATGTAGGTGAAGACAATCCCGTTCGGCTGATTGACGCCTTTGTGGACCGTCTTGACATGCAATGGCTAGGCTTTCGATTTGCGATTTTGCCTGAGACAGGGCGCCCTCCTTACAACCCGCTTGATTTATTGAAGTTATACATCTATGGGTATTTCTATCACGTTAGATCTAGCCGTAACTTGATGCGCGAAGCTAGGCGTAACATTGAGGTTATGTGGCTTATGAAGCGGGTTCAGCCTGATTTTCACTCGATTAGTCGCTTTCGAAAAAGAAACAAAAGGCCTTTGCAACGTGTGTTTCGAGAGTTCACCAAGTGTTTAAAAGGATTGGGGTTGATCGGTGGCGAAACGGTGGCCATTGATGGCTCCAAATTCAAGGCCAGCAATGCGCTGAACCGCAGTTACAATGCCAAGATTGTGTCCCGGGAAATCCAGAAGATCGACCAACAGATTGCCAGATACTTCAAGGAGCTGAGTCAAACAGATAAGGCAGAGAAAGACATGCCTGAAGACGATCGAGTTATAGACATTGAGGCTAAGCTCAAACAACTGGACCAAGAGGTACAAGGCCTAGATATTGCTATGTCAGATCAGCAGGATAATGAGGAAGAGACGAACGAGACCAAGAGTTCCGAGCGACGATTGATCGAGCTTAAGAAGAGACGAGATCTACTACAGAAAATCGCTGTCATGGTCGAGGAATCAGCGGACGGTCAAGTGTGTTTGACAGATCCAGATGCGAGGAGAATGAAGGGCTCTCGCAATCACTTGGTTGGCTACAATGCCCAGATTGCCGTAGATGCAAAAAACAGCCTGATTGCCCATCTAGAAGTTACCCAAGCACGGGCCGACAGCCGACAATTATCGCGCATGGCCATTAGAACTAAAGAGATCGTGGGTGCGGGTAAACTAACCGTTCTCGCGGACCGAGGTTATTTTAGCAACGAAGAGATCTTGGCGTGCCACCGAGCTGACATTATGACGCTGGTCCCCAAACAGGAACATTCCACATCACGCAAACGCGGACAATTCACCAAAGCGGACTTCACCTATACACCCGAAGAGGATGTCTACCTTTGTCCTGCCAATGAAAAACTTAAATTAGTGAACACCAGTAAGCCACAGAAATGGAAGTATTATCAATCCATCAAAGCCTGTAAACGATGTGCCATAAAGAACTTATGCTGCCCTTCGGTATTTAGACGGATCGGACGATATATTCATGAGGAGGTGATCGAAAAGGCAGCCGCGGACCTGAAAAAACAACCTCAAGCCATGATCATGAGAAAGAAACACGTCGAACATCCCTTCGGTTTCCTCAAACAATCCTTAGGCATGCGCGAGTTCTTAAGCCGAGGACTAGACAACGTAGGGGCCGAAATGAGCTTGGCGGGTCTATCGTTCAACCTGAAACGCGCTATCAAGTTATTAGGCGTGAGAACGTTAATAAGTGCAATGGCCTAATGTCACAATGTAGGAACACAAGAGTGAGCTTCTTAACATACTCGCTTTAAATAAGATATGCTCATTAATCCATTGGAATAATGAAATGTCACATCATACGGCTTCCCGACAAACTCCTCTAGGAGATCTCAAGTTAAGGCCTTGAGAATCGAAAAATCAGAAACCATCATAAATGGACGAAAACCTTCGGCTTGGACTTAGCCACAAACACTTAATAATCTGACTTATGCGACAGCCTCTGGAAGCCTGTGCCACATTAGGGCTGCAGGTCTCAACGGGGGAACAGGCTTATTACCCTTTTGGGTACCAAACACCTCCGGCTAGCCGGCTTTACCCGTTACGCCGCGCCAAGGAAGCCAAACTCACATTCTTGAAGCTTGCTACTTGCTACTTGCTGCTTGCTTCTTGTAGGTAGGTTGCGATGTTTAGCTGACCAGGATGGCGGCGTTCCACACGTTCGATGGCGTCAATGGCGTAGATGAACTGTTGGTAGGAGGCGTCGTCGTTTGCTATCAGAATGACCGCTCGATTGGCGTTGATGTTCATGTGGTCGTCGAGCGCGTTGGTTAAATCATGGTCGTTGGCATACGGCACACCCGCAAGCAAGTAGCCGTGGTCAAAGACCTGCAACTCAAGGGCAGGCAATGGATCGCCGATCTCGTCAGGTAAGAACTCATGCGAAAGACCTTGATCTGACGAAATAACGGACGTGATCATGAAAAAGATGATGAGCAGGAAGGCGATGTCGGCCATAGACGCCATCGGCCATGAAACTGGGACGCTGTTTCTTTGCATGGGGTCCTCCAACTAAATCTTGTTGCTTGTTGCTTGTTGCTTGCCGCTTGCTGTGCCGCTGCACTATAACCTCCGGCTAGCCGGCTCCACTAGTTACGCCGCGCCTAGGAAGCTCGGACACACATTGAAGACGATTGAAGTGACTTATGCGACAGCCTCTAGAAGCCAAACTCACATTCTTGAAGCTTGCCGCTTGCAGCTTGCATGTCTCAATCATGGTGTCACCGATCTCGGATGGCCATGAATTCACTCAATTTTGCCCAAATCTTTACCGATCCGATATGTCTTCATGCAAGAAACACTCTTTTCTTGCTATGGTGAGCTGTGAGAGCTGATTTATGAGATGTGGATTCGAGGCCCTTCAAATTATTCTGCTGTTAAGCTTTGGGCATATCAGTGCCATGTCACAGCCGAGCTTGGAACCTGCGGCCTATTTCGCTCGCTTAGGTCGCGAACAAGGGCTCTCCCATTACACCGTTAGTGATGTGATTCAGGATCAGGCCGGATTCGTTTGGCTTGCGACCAACAGCGGCCTAGATCGTTTTGACGGCCATAAATTTGTTTCGTATAGGCAAAAGAGCGCGGGTTTGACCGAAGACCGGATCTCTTGTCTGTTTGAGGACGAAGCCGGCCGCTTATGGGTAGGGACCGATGGATCTGGGCTAAATGGTTTGTCTCGCAACCGTTCGACTTGGGAACATGCGATACCAGAGCCAGGGCAGGAGGGTGCCCGCGCTAATCGGATCGTTTCGATCGCCAAGAGCAGCGACGCCGATAAGATATGGGTAGGCACCTTAAAGAGCATCCTGGGATATGACATAGAAACGGGGAATTTTGATCGATCGCTGGCGAATCTTGTCGGTGACTTAGATGGCGTATTTGCCATCCTTGAATGGCAGGGTGACTTGTTGTTAGGCCACACAAACGGCCTCATGTGCATTGATTTACAAAGTCACCTTGTTCAAAACTTCGATATTGGCACGGTGCGCGAAATCCACATGGATCGACATGAACGATTGTGGCTTGGATCCTCGGACTTTGGACTTCTACATTTGGACCAATTATGGAAAGATGCGTTAACCCACGCGCAAGACTACGCCATCGACGGTTTTGAACGCGTGCGCGACCTAGTGATCACATCTGAGGATCATTTGTGGATTGCCACTTCCAAGGGCTTAGCCTTTCTTGATGCGAACAAAAAAGACGTCTATTGGTTCCGCCATAATCCGCAAGATTCATCCAGTCTCAGCTATAACAATGTCAATGCGGTCATGATCGATGATTCCGGTGGTCTTTGGGCGGCGACTTGGGGCGGTGGTGTCAGCCTGCTCGATAAACGCATTAGTCGCTTTTCGCGCGTCAAAAATGACGCCGCTCAAGGTGAGGTCATGGTCATGCACCAAGATCGTCAAGGCCGGGTCTGGGTGGGAACCTGGGGTGACGGCCTGGCCAAATTGGAGTTAGATCCGGACGGTGACTCTGTTTATGGCAAGGGAAAGGAAAAAGGCTCGGGGCTGAATGCCGATACAGTCACGGCAATCCTTGAAGATAAGAAAGGGCAGTTGTGGTTTGGAACTAGAGGTGCGGGTTTATGTCGTTACATAGAGTCTGAAGACCGCTTTGAGTCCTATCAATTTGGCGAAAACGTATTTGCACGCGTCAATATGATCCACGCGCTCTATGAACATCAGTCTGGCTCTCTGTTCATCGGCACCAGCGGCGGCGGATTGGTCTTATTTGATCCCGTCACACAAAGTCACGTGGTTTTTGAACATGATGATCAAGCCAAATTCGGCTTAAGCGACGCAGATGTTTGGGACATTGAAGATGCGGGACATGGTCGTGTTTGGTTGGCGACCTCGTCAGGCTTAAACCGCTTCAATCCCGAAAACAGCCAATTTGAGATTTTCACCCACGATGAGAATCAAAGCGGCAGTCTGCCGCATAACCGGCTCAATTGTCTGTTCACAGCATCGGAAGGCACTTTGTGGGTGGGTACCGAAGGTGGCGGCTTCGCCTTGGTTGAGAATTCGGAAACGGAACCACGCTTCAAGACATACGGTAAAGGTCATGGTCTTGAAAGTGATGTCGTGCAAAGCATGCTGCAAGACCAGGTTGGCCACTTATGGATCGCCACCGATCAAGGGCTTTCGAAATTTGACCCAAACACGGAATTTTTTCCCCATTTCCATCGAGAAGATGGTCTGCAAAGACAGGGTTACATGACGCAAAGTGCTTTACGCCATGGTAACGATTTGTGGTTTGGTGGTTTTGAGGGCATTACGGTCGTGCATCCGCTCCGCTTGAACCGTGCCTTACCCAAACCACGGGTTGCGCTGACTGATTTTCTCTTATTCAACCGTTCAGTAGCGATTGCAAGCAATGAAGTGCCGACACCATTGACGGCACCGATTCATCAAACACCCCATATCATCTTGGATTATGAGTCCCACCCCTTGGCTTTTGAGTTCGCCATACTTGAGTTTGTGCACCGCAGTTATCACAGCTTTGCTTATCGATTAGACGGGCTTGACCAAGACTGGATTCAATCTGACGGTGAGATTCGCAGGGCAAGCTATTCCCAACTGAAACCAGCTAGTTATGTGTTTCGTGTTCGTGGTGCCAATGCTGAAGGGGTTTGGAGCGAGCACGATGCAGCCATCCAGATAACCATTCTGCCGCCCTGGTGGATGACCTGGTGGGCAAGGTTATTGGGTGCGCTGATTGCCGTAGGCATTGGGTTGATGGTTCATTTGTCTCGAGTCGTTCGTATTAACCAATCGCGACGCTTGTTGGAACACAAAGTCACGCAGCGCACAACCGAGTTGGCTCAGGTTAATCAGCAGCTGTTAGAGGCATCACGTACCGATTTTTTGACGGATCTGCCCAATCGCCGTGGTTTTAGTGAACTTGCACAGCGAGAACTGACCACTTCCAGCAGGAGTGGCTTGCCTTTGGTCTTGGGCATTATTGATTTGGATTTTTTTAAGCGCATTAATGACGAACATGGTCATGATTGTGGTGATTTGGCGCTAAAGAATGTGTCGAATCTGGTGCGCAAAGAACTTCGAGCCCGTGATCTGGTTGCACGTTGGGGCGGGGAAGAGTTTGTCTTTCTGCTTCCTGACACCAATATGCCCGGTGCCCTTGTCTCGGCCGAGAAGTTGAGGGCAAGTATTGAGACTAGTGATTGGCGGATTCGCCAATACGATATCCGATTGACCGTGACCATTGGCTTGGCTCTTGTTGATCCTGCGACTGGAATCGAAGATGCGCTATTGCGCGCAGACGAGGCTTTGTACCAAGGGAAACAAGGCGGTAGGAATCAAGTCCGAGAAGGGACTTGATTCCCCTATTCTTAGGCCTTGTTCTGTTTATCCAACCAACCACGATAGAGTAAATATCCGCCAAAGGCCATCGGCAGGACAGGCCACCACTCGTGCAGTACCTCCAAGGGCAGACCGAACTTTGTATGTAGCAGTATCACAAAACCGACAGCCAATAGAGTTGCGCCGCCAAACATACTGCCGCCCAAAGAAGGACCGCCCATGTCATCCGGCAGTTGAATACTCTCAACGCCTTCAAGGGCCAGGTTGTACATGGTTGCCCTTCGCCAAGCATCGATGATGTTGTATAGCCAGAAGAAGATCATGAAGATGATGGCTAGGGGTAAATAGAAAGGAGGCTCATCTTGGCTTGACGTGACGACAAGCAGACCGATGACAGAACCAATGACGACGGGATTGATGAATCCTCTTTGGTAGTAGCCGACGTAAATCTGGCCTAGTCCTGGGACGATGGAAAGGAAGGCGGCCAGGAAGGCGGACTTTGTGCGTGGGTCAACGCTTCGGTATGATTTGTCCCACGCGGGTGGGCGAGAAGCCGGTGTTGCCTCTGGTTGTTTCGTTTCAATTTGTTCATCCATTGCGGTCATGGTTGTCTCCTGTCTTCTTTTCTTTTGTTCTGTTTAGCGTTTTTTGGAACCAAGTCCACCAAGTCTGATTGGCTTGATGCGGGTCTAATTCTTGCCACGTAGCAACAGCGGAACTGAATCGTTGCTGTGACTTGGTGCCCGTGTTTTCGATAAGGTCCTGTGTCCATTTCGCCGATTCGTTTAGCGTATGGACCAGCTGTTGTTGTTTCATCTCGACGCCCGTTGATGGCACCCACTCAATGCCAGCCAACTGCGCCGACGAAAATATGAGGATGGCAAAGGCGTAAGCCAGTTCTAGAGCGAATCGCGGCCGCTGGATCATATGGTGGATAACCCCGCGCATTCGGAACCAACTAAAGCGACGACGGCTGGTTTTGCGCAACACATCTGCGACAAAGAGTTCGTCAAGGCGAGGCTCTTTGAGTTCAGATAAAGCGGCCTGCAGCGCCGTCATCTGTTGGTAGGCATCTTGGCATGCTGAGCAATGCGATAGATGTTCGGAAAGCAAGGGCTCTAGTTGATCGGATTCAAGTTCCAGAATTTGAAGTTGAGCGTTTGAACAGGGATCTAAAGATAAGGCATTCAGTGTGTCGACTTTTAGGTTGGTTGGTACATCAATCGTTTGCGACCAGAAATCAAGACAGGCGTCACATGTTTGTAAATGCTCTGTGAGCGTGTCTTGCTTCTCGCGACTGAGCTCAGCCTGGCGGTGACAAAACGCTTGAACCCAGTCGCATCCATTTGTATTCATGTCAGTGAACCTTGCTGGTAACCCTGATCTTTAAGCGCGCAAAGCAAGTCACTACGTGCTTTGACAGATCTCGATTTGACCGTTCCTTCAGGGATTCCAAGCATGCTTGATATTTCTCTGAACTTGAGGCCTTGGATATCCTTTAACATAATCATTTCTCTACTTTGCTCGCTCAAGCCATCGATCGCTTTATAGAGCGTCTTGTTTCGACCACTCGTTTCCAAATCATCATGTGGTGAATCACTTGGGTCAGCGAATTCGGCTTGTTCTGGCATGTCTGTGTGGTAACGATTTCGAACTTTTAAGCGCCTAATTCGGTCAATGCAGCAATTGCGACCCATTGCCAGTAGCCAAGGGACAAACGCTTGATCGTCTTTAAATTGGTTGAGTCCGTTAAATACACGCACAAAGATCTCCTGAGCGAGATCTCGCGCTTCTTCACGATTGTGAACGTAAGTAAGCGCGAGTCCGAAAATACGTCGTTGAAATTTTTCAACGAGGTGTTCCCATGCTAGTGAGTCGCCTAAGCGGCAACGCTGTATAAGTTCCGAATCCTGCATTCATGCCTTCGCGATTTAGTGGTTCGATCTAACCCTTCAATGAGTATGTCGCACCAGCCAGAAAAAGGTTCGCACTTATTATGCGGTAAGCGCTAAATACCCGTCTTGGAAAACAAGCCACACCAGTCGATTGCGATTACAACGCCAACCCACCGGAACGAGTCAGCATTTCACGAAAGAAATTAAATTAGTTACTTACTTCCATGAACGAAAAAGTACCCCTTATTGAACTTAGAGGGTATCACCAGGACTAAGGACCAGTGTGTGGACGGTAGGGCCGGGAAGTAATGGTACAGAAACACCATCGGCCCAGTCTTGATAACTAGACCTATAAAACGGAGACCTCGGGTGACCGCTTTGACCGCCTGGCATATGAAAGAGTCCGTCTTCTTCGTGCCCTGGCGCCACGATCATGCGTTCTGATGCGCCAAAAGTTGGCGTTTGAACGCGAGGCATATTGGCATCGCCTGGCAAAGATATTTCCGGCATATTGAGCTTATCGCCTATGAGGGGAATGGCAGAACTCAACGGATGATTCACCCTAGAGCGATTGCGGTCGCCCCAGGTTTTTTGGCTTAGGTCTGGACCCAATTCACGCTCCAATTCAACCGCTTCATGCACTAAGAACGCTTGCCAGGAGTCAAAACCTGAAGGAATAAGGTGCTGGGGTTGCTGTTCTAATAACTGCCAAACAGTGCCTTCAAATTGAGGGATCGAATTCGACTTGAACCAATCGTCTTCATTGGCGAGCTGGGCTGTAAACGATTTTCGTAACTCGCTGTGTACAAAAGATCTGAAGCCTCGAACGATTCGATAGCCAACAGAATCGACGGCAGCAAATCCGCCCCAGTCGTCAACGTATGCCCGGAAGTCAGGCGATACCGCACTGGGATTTGAGGCGATCGTCTTGGTCAATAATTCCTGCCACGGCGTTAAGAAGCGTGCTTCGTCGTCAAGTTGGATGGTCAACATGTCGGCTTCGGTGAACTCTTGTTTTTCCATTAATCGGTCTTTGATCTGTTGTGCTCTGGCACCCAAGCCATAACCGCCATCACCTAAGATATCTAGTTTTGTGTCGCTAACAACTCGGGCGTTCGCAGTCCAGACACGGTTGGAGGGCGGATTGATAACGCGCGGATATTCGGATGGTTGCAAATAGCCTAACCACACATTGGAGCCGTCAGACCAATCGACTGGCGTCATCGGCGCTGAGCCCGGCCTGCGTGGTAAACGTCCCGCAATCGTCCAGCCCACTTGACCAGCACTATCCACGCAAACGAAATTCTGAGCGGGGATGCCGCATTGGTTGGCCGTATCAAAGGCACTTACTAAATCCTGGGCTTTTTCCAATTCCATTAGTTTGACGTTGGATCCTTCAAGATCACGGCCGACCCATCGGAATACAAAGCGGCGACCGTCTTTGGATTCATGAACGATCGGACCCCATTCGGTCCATTTGATTTGTATGGATTCGTCGGCTTCACCTTTCACCTTTATGCTTTCCTGAATCATATCAACGGTTCTGAGGCCGTCTTGGGTTTGATACTGGGTGGCGTCCGGGCCTTTGAGTTCGATCATGTCGCCGTAGTCAACGTAGCTATTGGTGTAGGCCCAAGCGACGGAGCCATTGGAACCAGAAACCAACGCAAAAGTGCCAGGCAGGGTGACACCGACCATGCGCACACGCCGTTCAGGTTCTGAATAGGCGGGCATGTCAAGAACGGCTTGGTACCAGATATTAGGCACGCTATGGCCCAGGTGCATGTCACTGGCTAAGATGGCGCGACCGTCGCTGGTCATTTGTCCGCCGACTGCCCAATTATTACTGCCGGGCCGATGCTCGGCTCCCAGCCGATGGTCAGCTCCCAGCCGATGGTCAGCTTCAAAGTTGTGTTGAGCTGCTTGAGGTGCACTTTGCCTTGGCGACCATACCTCTTGAGTTGGAATGGGAGGATCAACTAGCGGGTCGCCTTCAATAGGCGCATCCCACTTGGTGCCTTTTCGCACGAGGAATTGATAGGCAAGATCGGGCAGGTTATCTTGCAGCACGCCCAATGAATATTCGTCTTGCCCATTTTTGTCCTGCAAATCGCAATACATGGTTAGAGTGGTCAGAATGCAATCTCGTGGCTGCCATGGCTCTGGTTTCACACGCAGAAGGTGATATTCAAAAGGCGCGCTCTTGAGTTGAGTTAAGCCTTGGTTGACGCCAAGACAGTAGGCATCAACGATTTGACGTTCGGAGTCTGTCAACGAGGCCAATACTCGATCAGCGAGATCCTCAAACCGGTGGACACGGAACGATCGATCGGAACGAAGAGCTAGTCTGCCGAACAATTCAGATAAGCGACCAGCTGACTGGCGACGCAGTAAATCCATCTGAAAGAATCGATCTTGTGCATGCACGAACCCTAGCGCCATGGCCCCGTCAGAGCGAGTTTTGGCCTTGATGGTTGGAACGCCACGTTGGTCACGTGTAATCGTCGTTTCTTGATTTAGTCCCGCTAAGGCGTATTGCCCGTCAAGTAATGGCAAACTGCTATTCAAGAGATGCGATGCGTAAAAATAGGTTCCCGCCACAGTGCTCACAAGGGCAACGGCTAAATAGAAGACGATCTTTTTCATGGCAAACCTCAGGTTAAAAACAAGAGTCAAACCTCAAACCAGCGACTTGTCAACAGGCATAGTCAATCTGCATGGGCATGTGCTATCGTCAAAAGCAACAATCGACATGTGATAGGGAGAAAACCATGGTTATGCAGAGACGTGAATTTGTTCGCCTAATGGGTGCAGGTGCTTTGAGTCTAACGGCCGCTCCCTATGTTTTTTCGAAGCCAATTGATGGCGGTGCAGATCCATTTATGTTGCCCGAATTGCCTTACGCCGACACGGCGTTGGCGCCCGTCATCAGTGCCAATACGATTTCGTTTCACTATGGCAAACACCATGCCGGTTATTTCTCGAAATTGAATAAGGCCGTTAAGGGAACCAAGCACGCGGATATGACCCTTGAGGAAGTGGTTGCAGCGGCCCACAAGGATAACAACGGCGGGTTGTTTAACAATGCAGCGCAAGCCTGGAATCACACTTTCTATTGGCATAGTATGAAGGCAGGAGGCGGCGGGAAACCTAGCGGTAAACTTGCCGACGCCATTAATGGATCTTTCGGAGATTTTGACCAATTCACAGCGGCCTTTTCAAAAACATGTGGTGGCCAGTTCGGCAGTGGCTGGGGTTGGCTGGTACAGGATGGCGCTGAGTTGAAGGTTATCGGCACCTCAAATGCAGATACGCCCCTGGTCCATGGCATGAAACCATTGCTGGTTATTGATGTTTGGGAACACGCCTACTATTTGGATTACCAAAATCGGCGCGGTGATTACATTGCCGCCATCCTCGATAAGCTGGTTAATTGGGAGTTTGCCGCAAGCAATCTTGGTTGATAGCCAAGTAAACAATGATTTGAAGTCTTAATGTGAATCGGTAGCTGAAAAGCGCGCTGGTTCAAAGAGCTCAAAAAGGGGATTGCTGACGCCATCTAGCAATCGGTTGGCGAGTTCCTCGGCAATGGCCGGGGCAAACTTGAATCCGTGACCCGAAAAGCCACTGGCCAAATGTACGTTGGGGTTCTGTGCGACTGGTCCAATGATGAAATGACCGTCTGGCGTTGTGTTGTAAATGCAGGTGCGCGCATCGCGAAGGTCTCCCAAAGTAGGCCACAATGTGTTGGCTAGGCTAGACATTTCCTCTCGCTCGTGGTCGCTGACGTAGCGGTTGTAGCCCTCCATCTCCACCTTCTCACGCATTTCATGAAAACCAACTTTCACGCCGCGGCCATCATTGTCTGGGAATGCATAAACAACACGTCCGTCGGGTAGGTCCCATATGTTTATGGGAAAGTGTGGACTTTCAAAATGCTGTTGACCGCCAGAGTCGAACCAGAATTGGATGACGCGGTAGGGCGAACAGCTCGACCCTTGATCCAATAATTTCTGGCTCCATCCTCCCACACAAAAGACAAGTGACTTACAGGTGATGGACAGGTTTTTGCCTGTCATCACGATTTGGTCTTTTTCTTGACGCCACGAAGTTAATTCTGAGTTAAGGCAAATCTCGGCTCCGCTGTCGCGAGCGTGCCTAAGAAAAAGGTCAACAGCGGCTTCTGGTGAAATCAGACCGGCATCTGGTTCGTAGACCCCCACAAACTCGGCATTGAATCTAAAGCTTGGGTATCGCTTTTTTAGGTCCCGAGCTTGCAGGTATTCGTGCTGTAATTGATGTGTTTGCGCACTTGCCAAAGTACCTTTAACCACTTGGCTTGTGGGCAGACCCAGCATGAGTGCGCCAGTAGTTTTGATTAGAGGCGACGCTTGTGACCATTCATGCCAGAGTTCGTAACTACGGGCGACGAGCGGTACGTATCGAGGGTCTTCAAAGTAGGCCCTGCGAATGGCGCGTGAATGTGAATGTGATGAGCCCAATTCATGAGGTGGCTGATAACGATCAAGGCCAATAACAGAGCAACCGCGCTTGGATAGTTGAGCAAGCAAAGCGCTTCCCATGATTCCCAGGCCAACGACGACGACCTCGGTCGATTTCATTGACTTTGTTCGTAGCGATCTCGAAGTACTCGCCGCATCACTTTTCCAGAAGCGGTACGTGGCAGGTCCGGAACCAGTACCAAGTCATGTATTTTGAATAGGGGATTTAGTTCGTTTTTGATTTGAGCCTGCATCCGCTGCAGTAAGTCAGAAGCTGGTTTGCGAGAGGCAACGACGTAATAGACAAGCTGACTTGGACCACCTTGTGGCGAGACGGCGATGGCCGCTGTCTCTATAACCTCGTCTAAAACGAGCATGATGCGTTCCAATTCTGCGGAACTTGTCTTAATGCCGCCAAGATTCATGGTGTCGTCAGATCGACCCATGGCGCGGTAATAGCCTGCGCCCAGCTTTTCGACTTCGTCGCCGTGTCTTCTCAGAATGGGGTAACCTTCTAATCGCGGTGTTTGATCGTAATACGTCTTTTCATGATCGCGGTTAAGAAGTTCGACAGATAGTCCCATGGATGGTGGCACCAAGAACACTTCGCCTCGTGTACATTCATCACCCATTTCATCCAAAACCACCAGGTCCAGACCCAATGCAGGTGTGCTGAACGTAGCAGGCGATGCGGGTTGAACCAGGCTACCCGTCAGGTAGCCACCGCCAATTTCTGTGCCACCGCAATATTCGATCACCGGCCTAAACCGGACAGCTGCCATCAGGGCAAACATATCAGCCATATTGGCGCATTCGCCAGTGGAACTGAAACACTTTAGGCGATCCAGTTTTAGGTCATTTAAAGCGCCGTTCTTTAGCCATGCCTTAACCAGACTGGGCACTAAACCAAGCATGGTGACTTCAATACGTTGGCAGAACCTAAGAAAGGCAGCCGAGGTGGGCGCTTCGTAATAGAGTCCAATGGTTGCGCGATTAATGAGACTTGCGAAGATAAGCCAGGGACCCATCATCCAGCCCAAATTGGTGGGCCACACGACAACGTCACCTTGGCAAATATCCTGATGGAAGTAGCCGTCTGATGCTGCTTTGATGGCGGTGGTGTGATTCCACGGTATCGCTTTTGGATCGCCTGTTGTTCCTGAAGAGAACAGAATATTGATGTGGTCATGGGGCGTCCGCGATTGGACGGGGAAAGGCTCACACCTGCCCAGAAAATCGGTCCAATTCATGTCTCCCGTTCTTAAATCGACTTGCACTTGGTCTTCGGCAGGCAAGACGATGGTGGTTGGCGGCTTCGCCTCTAATACCTTTTGGTACATAGGTAGTTTTTTATCATTTCGAAGGATCACGTCCTGGGTAAAGACAGCCGCTGCTTGGCCAATTCGAAGCCTCGTCGCGATTTCGGGTGGCGAAAAACTGTCAGCCACCGAGATAACGACACCGCCTAACTTTAGGATACCCAAGTAGATGGCAACAGACTCGGCCGTCATTGGCATATCGATGGCCACCGCATCGCCTGTCCTGAGGCCTAAGTCCTTTAAACCCCAAGCAACCTGGTTGCTGCATGTGTCTAAGTCCGCATAAGTCCAGGATGTAAGCGACCCGTCGCGATTCTGAAAGACGATGGCCTTGGACGTGGGATCGGCTAGGAAACAACTTTCAACAATGTTCAATTCTGCGCCGGGCAGCCAACGTGGGTGCGTGGGTCCAGCTGAATCATCAAGCACCGATTGTGGTTGCTTGTGGAATCGAATTTGTAGCTTATCCATCGTCCATTGCCAGAATCGTTGGCGGTCTTCGATCGACCATCGATGAAATTCTGTGTAGGAACTTAATTCTAATGCGCGCATTGCCTTTGCAATATTGCTGGATTCAAGCTCCTTTGGACCTGGCTGCCAACAGGGAGCGGGACCTTGTTCCGGGTCACGATGGCTGAAAAGCCGCTGATAAATGGCATAGGCAATTCTGCTATGTTTGGGTTCGAAAAGTTCACTTTGGAATCGATGCCAAACATCAACGGCACTGGACATCTCAGTCCATTTACTGAATTGTTGTAACCATTTATCGCATGTCTCTGATTCAAGTCCATTAGACTGAAACCAGCCTTTATCCAGTTGTGCCAAAACCCAAGCTCCCTAAGATCGATTTGGCAGCATCTTCGCATGTTTTGTCGAGTTAGAACAAGGCAGCTCATTGGCATGCACCAGCTTTATGGAGTATGGTTGCGAGAACCTGAAAAGAGGAGTTAAGGTGCGTTGTTTTAGTAGTTTGTCCGATCATGAAAACGGCATGTCGGCAGCCGCTATTGCCTGTGCGCGCATGGTGCGGGCTACAGGGGGTCAAGAACTGGATTTTCTGGTCGCCTTCGTTTCGGGCCATTCACTTGCCGATTTTGAAGAATTGGTTAACTGTTTGAGTGAGACATTGAGGCCGCGCAACATGCTGGCGACGATCTGTGAAGGGTCGATTGGTCAATTTCGAGAATTTGAATCTCGACCTGGCCTGACCATATGGGGTCTTGCCGATGCGAATTTCGAGTTTGCCTACACCCATATCAAACAAGAAGATCTTCAAGTTGACGAGGCCAGTTTACTGAATTCAGAATTGCAGCAATCTACGGTTCATTTGCTGCTCGCCGATCCTTTCTCAATCGAGTGCGAAAATCTGGTCCGAATCTTAAACGTGCAAGCTCCGTCAATTCCGCTCGTTGGTGGGTTATTGAGTGGCGGTCAGCAAGCAGGCAAACATTTGATATGGATCAATGGCGTGTTGATTGATGAAGGTGCGTTACTTGCGGGACTCTCGGGCGATTTTGCGGTTGAAACCATGGTTGCTCAAGGATGCCGACCCATTGGGCAGCCGATGTTCGTTACCGCATGTGAAAACAATGTCGTGTGTGAACTCAACCATGAAACACCGATGAAAGTGCTTGAGAACCTATATTTTGAGCTTAGCGAACAAGATCAACGGCTTTTTCGCCATTCCCTATTTGTCGGCTTCGAGATGTCCCCGTTCAAAGACAGGCTAGGTCGAGGCGACTTTCTGATTCGTCAAGTCGTTGGCGTTGACGAGGATACCGGCTATATCGTCACAGGCGGTTTGGCGGTAGAGAAGGGGATTGTTCAGTTTCAATTACGTGACGGTCTGACAGCACGCGAAGATTTACTCAACATGCTTTCCAAATTACGAACAGCCCGTTCTCAAGCACCGATTGGATCACTTGTATTCAGCTGCCTTGGTCGAGGTCGTGGTCTCTTTGGCGAATCAAATTACGAGTCCCGCGTCATTGCTTCGCAATTTGGGAAATTGCCGTTAGCTGGTATGTTCAGTAACGGTGAAGTGGGTCCTGTCAATGGGGAGAGCTTCGTACATGGCTACACGAACTGTCTTTTGATGTTCTACGACAAATCTGAATAGCATATTAGGAGCAAGATTCGTTTTATGTGATTAGCGTTTGTGATGGCCCGGAGAATGTGATGTCGATGAAACAACATTGGGAACAAGTTTATGCGCACAAGGCTGTCGACGAGGTAAGTTGGTTCCAAGAACATGCGGAATTGTCCTTAAGACTTATTAAAGATTCGGATCCAGCACTAAGTGCCTCAATTATCGATGTAGGAGGCGGTGCGTCGACCTTAGTAGATGACCTAATCAAGCATGGATTCTTTCAGGTGACTGTGCTTGACCTGTCAAAAGCCGCACTGGCCAAAGCCAAAGCCAGACAAACGAGGAAAGAAGTCGTCAGTTGGATTGAAGGCAACGTGCTTGAGGTCGCCCTACCAAGCCAGGCATATGACATCTGGCATGACCGTGCCGTTTTTCATTTTCTAACCGATCAAAAGGAAAGAGACGCTTATATTCAAACGGTCGTGCGTTGCGTGAAGCCAGGCGGTTTAGTCATCGTGGCCACCTTCGCTGAAGACGGGCCGACGATGTGTAGCGGACTGCCTGTGATGCGTTATAGCGCATCCGCGTTGCACCAAACATTTGGCGGGCGCTTTGACTTGATTGGGCATGAGAAAGAATCGCACCTAACCCCAGCGGGAATGGAACAAAAATTCGTCTACTGCCTTTGCCGGGTCGAATCAAATTGACGATCTGTGGTTTCAATTCTCAAAGACGGTTATGAGTATGGGCGTATCAAAGATGGCGACGGGTGTAATGACCGGCTCTGCAAGTGGGATCTTGTCGGCGAACCGTTCCCGGATCTTATTCTGGACTACGGCATGTGACAGGTCGAAATCTGCCATGGTTTGCATCATTCCAACTTCGATTCCGGCTCCTTCTTTGAAAATCTTCCAGACCAGTTCAGAGCAGTAGATCCTTTCATCCGACCACTCAAAATAGAGATCGTAGTTTTTGCCGATAAATCGTTCACCGACGGATTGCATTTTCTTAATGACATCAGGCGTTAATCGCGATTCTGCATCCCGCAGGCGTTTAACCACATAATGTCCGTTTTCGCCTCGGGCAATCCATTCATGCAGCGGCGTTGACTTAACCGGCTGGACAGCCTCAAACACATAAGGCATCTCATTGTTCAGATAAATGATGCCCATATGACTGTAGGGCGAGCCGGTGGCGAGCTGTATGGCTTGACTTTGGGCCGACCGCGACACGTGAAAAATGATGTCGCCGTCTTGTGGCTGATAATGATTGCCTGCGGAACAGGTTACCAAATTGGCTAACAGTGTAAGAGCTATAAATGGCAAAGCGACCACTCCAACTCTCGGGATCATCCTAATCATCATCAGCACACTCTGTCTCGCGATTCGCGGCAGATAATCGTCAATCATCGCATTCAAACTAGCCGGAAGATCTTTACCTGTCCAGGATTTAGTTGATGACGCTCTGGCAGATGATCCGTGCTACCTGTAAGCAAGTCCAACCATTTTTGGCTGGAGCTATCGTCGTTTAACTTGATTTCTATCTCCTGTGGCTGCTGAATATCCAAATTGATCAAGCAGAGAAGGGCTTGATTGTTTGCCTGGCTTGCCCTCACGGCAGCCAAAACGGCCCCGTGATCCTGGTCCACAAACGTAATATTGCCGGCCTCATGAAGAACAGGCTCGTCTTCACTAATCCTGTTGAGGATTCGGATCCAGTCAGCGATCTTGCCATCCATTTCGGTGAAGCGGTGTTCAAAAAGGGGGCCAATAAAGGGAATTTTCTCGTGGACAGCATATTCAACACCTTGGTCCATGCCCCAAGGACCACTGCCTAGTAGCGCCGAAACGGCTAAGCGCGGGAAGGTCGATTTTATGGAGCCGAACTCTTCGGGAATGGAATGGCTGTCATGAGATCCAACGGGACAGAAATAATTCAGTTGGCCCGACTGGGCATGCAAATACTGAAGATATCGCCGTAACTCAGGAGTGAATTTGTGCTCCCACATCGTCGCTAACAATAGTTGAAGACCGTATTCTCCCGTTAGTCGACGAATATGCTGCTCTTCGCCGAATAACTCACCGAATATGACCAGATTGGGATACTTGTTGCGTAGGTAAGCCATTAAGTGGCGCATGAATCCCGGGTGGCTTGAATGTAAGTTGTCTAGCCTGACGAATCCATTGGTTTGGGCGGCGAATGCTGCCCAATAAGACGCGTAATCTGTCATGGCCTGCCACAGCAGTTCTTGTTCTGACGGAGGTTGTACATCGTAATTAAGTAACAACAGATCACGCCAACTATGCCAGGCATCAGCACTGCGCCAACCAGCCCGTTTAAGCCCATCCTCTTCGTGCGAGTCGGATGTCAACCACGATCGGTGTTGTTTGGCAAAGCTATGGTTGAGTCCTACGTGATTGACCACTAGATCGACACCCAAATGCATATTTCGTCGCGTGAGCTCGTCAACAAATGCTTGCCATTGATCTTCGCTCTTGGCTGAGCTGGCTGGATCGAGCCATTCCATGTCAATGGCGTAGGCGTCCACACTCGCGTAGGGACTTAGGCTTTTATCTCTGCTATTAATAGGCAGGATATGGACGGCGTTGAATCCTAAATCTTGAATGCGTTGTAAGTCCGCTTTCCATTGGCCCATATTCCCCGAAACTCGGGGAATCAAGGTGTAGATGCGCCATTGATTTTGCTGCTCTGGAAAGACGACGACTCTTTTTGGGGCTATTTGGTCTTGGTATAAACGTTCGTCTAATTGATAGCTGAAATAGATATCGAAGGCGCCTAACTCGTCCCAGCTGTGGTCCATAACCCAGGTTGTTTGATCAATTCGATCGAGGTTGACGCTTTGGGTCTGATCATTGAACAGAGGTTGAATAGCTGCAAAAACGTCGCTTACGGAAGGGTCAGTGGTCAGGGTTACGCGTGTTTGAGAACCCTGTTTGATGCAGGACTGCTCAGAGTCGCCCCATGAACAGCAGCGTTCTATGATGCCTGTTCCGATCCAATCGGGTGAGCTTGCTATTCCGACCACTTCATGAGCCCGGCAATAAGTTTTTGGGCCAGATTGGGGTGTGCTGGAATCACGCGAACGGTGTATCCGTAGTGACCGCCATCAAGGCACTGAATGGTGGCTTTAAATAAGTGAGAGTCGCCTTCATGACTTACCACATCCATGGGGGATCGTTGGCTGTTAATGAACTCGTTTTTGCCTGACAATGAACCGTGAATACATTCTATCTTGACGTCGTCGGGGCTCAATTCACCTAACTTGATCCAGGCTTGTACGCTTAAATCTGCGCCCTTCAAGATTGCATCACCATTGCTGGCCTCAACATGAGCCACATGAACATCTTTCCAGTTCGCCTCAATATGTTTTCGCCACGTGGAAAGCGCTTTGACGGCTTCAAATTGGTGTTCCCGAAGTCTGGCACCGACCTCTTGAGAGGGGATATACATATTCTCGGTGTATTCCCGCAACATGCGACCACTATTGAATTTTCCACCTAACTCGCAAATCGACGCTTTCATCATCGTCGTCCAACCGAGTGGCGTGTCTTGGTCGTCGCGATCATAAAAAAGCGGCACAATTTTTCGTTCTAACGTGCCATACAGAAGATCGGCTTCTATCTCGTCTTGTCGCTTTTGGTCTAGATAAGTTTCGCCGTGACCGATAGGCCAACCCACTCCTGGGTGGAAGGCTTCGTCCCACCAGCCATCCAAGATGCTGAGATTAAGGGCCCCGTTTAGGGCAGCCTTCATACCTGAAGTGCCAGATGCTTCTAAAGGGCGCCTTGGGTTATTAACCCAGATATCAACCCCTTGCACCATGTAGCGACCGACTTCAATGTCGTAGTCTTCGACAAAAACAATATGTTTGCGGAACTCGGGCGTATTGGCTAGCGCATAGATCTCTTTGATCATATCTTTGCCGGCCTGATCGGCTGGGTGTGCCTTGCCAGCAATCACGATTTGAACGGGTTGTTGAGGATTCGTGAGCAGGGCGCGCAAACGTTCAGGCTGGCTGAA
This sequence comes from Holophagae bacterium, assembly GCA_029263455.1. GTDB lineage: Bacteria > Acidobacteriota > Holophagae > Acanthopleuribacterales > Acanthopleuribacteraceae > JAGQSC01. The sequence goes on along the minus strand of JAJCXM010000034.1, from coordinate 313,704 downwards.
CATAAGGTGTCCGCGTTTATAGGTGGCAAATCGTCGTGCGAATCCCAGTGTGAGGGTTTTGGGGTTCAGTACGCTTTGGATGTGCACCAACTCCTCAGCGCCTGCGCCACGTCGTTCCATGTGACGTTGAATGCGGCGTCGCACAAAATGTACAAGGCGCCGGCGCATGAATTCGTGCAATTCCCATAATTCGTCGTCAGGCACACGATCCACGAATTCCCAACCCTCGCCAGACACATCCTCTATCTCATCAACCGTCGCATAGCGCAGGAAGAGATTGCGCATGTGAGTGCTCAACCATGTGGGTGCATGTACGCCGTTGGTAATGTGCTTGATGGGGATTTCGTCTGTCGGTAGTTCTGGAAAAAGACTTTGCCACATGGTGCGCGAGACTTCGCCATGCAGTTTCGAAACACCATTACAAAAAGCAGCAAAATGAAGGGCTAATACCGTCATAGAAAAAGTGCCACTGTCTGACTCTGGGTCATCTTGGCCCAATAACCAGAATTTCTTCAGCGAAATGTGATTGTTTTCCACGTAATCTTTCATGTACTTGAGGATTAAGTCTCGCGAAAAGCGTTCGTTGCCAGCGGGTACCGGTGTGTGGGTTGTGAAAACAGTTGTTGCCCAGATCAGTTCTCGAGCTTGGTCAAATGTGAGCTGGCTGCCATTCATTAGATCCATGAGACGTTCGATGGTCAAAAATGCAGAATGGCCTTCATTGACGTGGTACAGGTCGGGCGTAATTCCCAAAGCTTTTAAGGCGCGCACACCACCAATGCCAAGAACGATCTCTTGTCGAATTCTCGTCTCACGGTCAGGGTCGTACAAAACGCGCGTGATGTCGCGGTAAATAGGTAGGTTCTCTTCTAGATTTGTATCTAACAAATAGATACAAACCCTGCCTGCCTTGACTTCCCATATATGTAGCTTGATTTGATCTTCGCCCATCGGCACATTGACCGTAATGGGATGACCTTCATTGTTCTTCATCTGCTGAAGCGGCATGGTGTAGTAGTCATTTTCGGGATAGGCTTCCTGTTGCATGCCCTCAGCATTAAGGAACTGATGAAAATATCCTTGCCGATAAAGCAATCCGACAGCCACCAGCGGAATCCCCAAATCGCTCGCTGACTTTATATGGTCACCGGCCAATACACCCAAGCCACCCGAGTAGATGGGTAGTGATTCATGCAGTCCAAATTCAGCGCAAAAATAGGCGATGGTGGGTTGCGGTGGTTTACCGTATTGGTTTTCGTACCAGGTCTTGGCCTGCAGGTATTCGGTGAATCGGGCATGGACGGACGTCATTTCGGCGAGAAAATGTTTGTCCTCGGCGGCTTCATCCAATTTACTTTGATCAAGTAAATTCATCATGCGCACAGGATTCGACTGTGCTTGTTCCCAAAGTGTCTGATCCAACTTACGGAACAAATTATGCACATCGGAGTGCCACGAAAAATACAGGTTATAGGCAAGGTCCTGCAGGGGCTGCAATGCCTCGGGTATATGGGGAACGACGATAAATGACTTAATCTTCATAGGCTCGATTCATCAAAGAACGGATACCCGTTGAAAACGGGTCGCCAAGTGTATCATGAATGGCTTTTCGCCACGACACGTAACGATTACATGTGCTTCTCTAGCTCTGAATTCCCTCTTTTTCTTTGAGTTGGATTCTTACCTAATTGGCCATCTCGACAAATTCATGATCTTGTTGACCTAACCCCCGTCATTAAATGCTTTTCTCGATGAGAGAACGAAGTCTATTAGTAACTTCTGTTGCCATTCCATCATTTGACAATGCTATTAAATGTTGAGGCCTCTTGACGTGCCAAGCTGTTATGATCCGCCTGGTTTTGTAGCTTGCGAGTCGGTTAACTTGTTGCGTAGCGCCTTAGCTTGCAAGGCAAAAACACCGCCATCGTCGATGACAGATTCGATGAGCTTGTTTAGACGTGAGCGGTTGGTCTCGTCAATCGGCATAAGGGCCAGCAGTCTAGCTTCCTCAAGATCGCATCTGGTTTCATATTCCGTGGCGTTTCTGGCTTGGTTCAGCGAATTCATGGCGGCTTGCCATAAAACATCACGTTCATCTTTCGTAAGTGGCTTTAGCTCCAAGACCCAACGGGTTATTTCGGCCTGGCCGCGTAAATGTTCTGCGTAGTTGGGACGGTGTTCTACCGCCAACTGTGCGTGTTTCAAAGCGTCCTCAAATAGGAATCCATCCACGGTTGACTGAACACATAGTTGAGCACGAGCCTTGAGAATAGCCAAGACGGATGCTTGGCGATGCGCGTTTGCGTCTTTTGGATTGAGGTTAATGGCTTGATCCACATCAGACTGAGCGGCCCCAAGGGCATGTTTATCTATGGCACAAGTGTTCAGTTGCATGTCTAGGATGGTATTGAATAGCCAGGCCCGCCCTACAAACGCATTATTGTAACTAGTATTGGCGTCGAGGCCTGTTTTGAAAGCTTCGCTTGATTTGCGAACAAGATCGACCGCGTCATTGCCCGTCCAATACTGATAGATCGCCAGATCACGGTAGGCATAACCACGGTTGACATGAGATAAGAAAGACGGTGCATTAAGCGCTGACGACTTGTCTAAGAAACCCAGTGCTTTTTCTAGGGAGACCGAAGGGTCGAGGCCGCGTTCCAATAAATATCGGCCTTGGATCAGATACGTGTTTGCTAAGTCATTGTAGGCACCATGAGACGAGGGCATTAAGTCCAAGACAACAAAGTAGGAGGCGCGCGCCTCGTCAAGATACGGAGATGGGTCTTTGCCCACATTTACAATATGTTCAGCTATCAAAGCATTGGTTGATGCTAGAACGTTGTACGCTCGCACGTTTTCTGGGTTGATGGTCTGGCTCTTTTTAGCCGCGTCTACAGCCTGTTCCAATCGTGGAATGGGGTTTTGCCCGACAGTTGTTAAGTAATAGCCCTCGATGAAATAGGACCAACTGAGATTGTAATAAGCATTGTAGTAGTTTGGATTCAATCCGACCGCAATTTTCAGATGCTCACGTGCCTTGTGTAAGCTCTCCAATGGATCTAATCCTTGGTTCATCAATAAGTAAGAAAGATCCACGTAGGGCATCGAAATATTGTTGTGAGCAAAGGCGAAATCAGGATTGATTTCAATGGCACGCTCAAAGAAGTGAATGGAACGTCGTACGATATCCATGGGAGCCTGGCCGGTCTTGGTCAGGAAAAGTCCGTATGTGTCTAAAATCGTGCCCATGGCATTCAGACCACTCACATCCTTAGGTGCTAACTCTAATGCTTGCTCCATGTATGCGATGGCTTGTTCGATATCGGGGATCGGATCTTGACCATTTTGTTCTAATACGTAGGCGCGAAACTTAAGGGCCAAAGACAAGCTTTTCAGGGCATCGGGATTATTGACGCCCAATCTAAGTGCGTGACGCCCCGCTTCGACGGATTGATTGGCTGGTTCGAGCGCATCTTGGCCATGATCACGTTGATGATGAGCCCATTCTTGTAATGACCAAGCCATGATTATGTAGGTACGAAAATCGTTTGGAGTGACCGTCAATGTTGTATTGATGGAATCCATCAGATCATTGAAAACATCTTCATCGTTGCCGGATACGTGCTCAACTAACATTTCGAAACGTCTTTGTTTAACGGAGTCACGGCATTGGTAAATCAGTGGGTGGCTTTCAACGAAGGGCAGGGCCTCTTCGATGCGATCAATTGCTTCGTTATGCCGGATTAGCGCTTGTTCGTAATCCCCACCATCCTCAATGTCGATCGCTTCTTCACTTAAAATGCGAGCCTCCATGACGTAGCCCTCAGCTCGCCAGGGGTGTAGTTCGGTGAATGTGCGTGCATGCTTTTTGGCGGCTTCGTTGCGATCTTGCAGTTGAGCGATTAATGCGCTGACATACAGGTTCTCTGTCGTTTCGCGTGCGCGTTCGAGGTGGTGTTGCGCTGGTTCTAAGTACATATCTTTAAGTTCTTGAATTCGTTGAGCTTGGAAATCGGGGCCCAAGGACAGATGCTGAGCTTTGTCCTCTTCCAGTTGATAGACTTCCGAAAGCGCCTGGCATAAGGCAGCGTGAAATTCGGCGCTGTCATAGCCAGCGGCTTCGGCCATTTGAAGATGTTTTAAAGACGTGTGAAAATCAGAGATGGTTAAAAGTGCTCTGCCGATGGCATAGTGTCCTGGACCCTTTGCTTGAGGTCCCAATTTAACGATTTGCTGTTCGATTTCTTGGATGCCGATCTGTACATCGTTGAGCGCCTGAGAAACATCATGGCGCGGCATGGTGAATATCAAATGCATTCTATTTTCAATGTCTTGCGCTTGCCGACTAAATTCTTGGGCCAGATAGACGCGATAAGCCGCGTTTGTACGTTCGCGAATGGCCCAAAAACCGGTTATGACTATGGCAAGCAAGGCAATACTGACCACGGCGCTAAGTAGCTTGTTCTTTGATACGAGTTTGGTTGCGCGGTAAAACAGGCTCGGTGAATGAGCCTTAATTGGGTCACCGTTAAGGAAGTGCTGTAAGTCTTCGGCCAAAGCCTTAGCGGAATCGTATCGAAGTGCTATGTCCTTGGACAGACATTTCATGGTTATGGTTTCAAGGTCACGCGGTACATCGGGTGCCCGTTTTCTTAGCGGCAGAGGATCGTCATGCATGACTCTGAAAATGACCTGAACGGACGACGAACCAAGTAGGGGGGGACGTCCACAGATCAACTCATATAAAGTTGCGCCCATGCTGTAGATATCCGCACGTCGATCTAACTGTGTGTGTGATCTGAGCTGTTCGGGCGCCATGTAAAGAGGTGTCCCGGAAAAAACGTTGCTGTCTAACGTTTTTTCGGCTGACACGTGTCGAGCCACGCCGAAATCCATCACCCATGTTTTGATCAGGCCATCATCTTTGAATTCGACCATCACATTTGATGGCTTGAGATCGCGATGGATGATGCCGTTCTTGTGTGCCTCTTGAGCGGCCAAGGCCACATCGCGCATGACCATGACTTTCTGCTCTAGCGTGAGTCTTGCGGAAGCTTCATCTAACGTCAGACCTTCGATGAATTGGATCGAAAGATAATGGCGACCTGCGAATTCGCCGACCTCGTATAGTTTACAGACATGTTCGTGCTCTACCTGAGCCATGGCCTGGGCTTCCCTCAAAACCCTGGATACCTCGCTAGGATCATCTTCAGTTAAGAACTTAAGGGCGACATGACGCTTCAAATTGCGATCGTAGGCTTTGTAGACTTGACCCATCGCGCCACGGCCAACCGCTTCGATGATGTCGTAGCGGGTGTTATCAAACCCTAAATCGGGAAAAGCTTGTGCGCCTGAGTGACTACCGGTGTCAATACCCATAAAGAATGAATCCACCTGTTAATTCGGCGTAGTCTATCACGCCGACGAATCAGCACCTGGTTTTAGCTAAACATTTTGGGCTCAGCGCAGTATGAGCCTCAATGACACCCTTAGTTATTGGCTGGATGTTCGGAGCGGCCGTTATCTCATTCGATATTGATGGTGCTAGATAGCGGGAGCGCTAACGAATTATTCGTCCTCCAGGTCAATGGCGGGATGCAGCGGTGTCCTTAGACTGCCAAGGAAGTCTAGTATCGATTGCTGGTCCTTAGTCGATAAAGCGGCGAAATTGTCACGCACCTGCCTGGCATCGCCTTCATGCATCATGATCGCTTCACGCAAGGTCAGCGCGCGTCCATCGTGCATGTAAGGCGCCGTATCTGCTACACCCCAAAGCCGAGCAGTGATGAATTGCAAGTCTCCAGCAGGATCAAACGATTCACGCAAGTCTTCGCCCATGGAGTGTCGCTTAAGGTCGGAAAACAGGCGCACGACGATTCCGCCTTGATCATGGGTCTCAAACCCGGCTGCCGAGGTTGAAAGATCTGACGCAAAAAAGACGTTAGCGGAAGGATCGTTTTCGACTTCGGGAAAACTATAGGTTAAGTAGGGCGATTGTGTACGTAATTCGCTCACATGGCAATCTGCACAGCCGGTGGCGCGGAAAAGAGCCAACTGTTTGGCGTAGTCGGGGTTTTCGGCTTGGAAAGGTCGCTCCAGATTGGTGTTGAAGATAGCTAATGCCGAGATTTCACCGGGTAGAATTTCATTTACAACACCGTCTCCGTCAGCATCCTTATTGAATCCAACTTCTTCGGTAGGCTGCATGCCGAAATGGAACATCATGGCGCCAACATCAAATGATCTTGTGGTTGGAAATTCGCCTTTTCTTCCAAACGGTCGAACAACAAGGTCTTCGTCGACGCCTCGAACGCGGGAGGTGTTAAAGACACCGTTGCGATACATGATGCCGCCAAAATTAACGCCTTTACTGGTGAGTGGAATCCATGTCCAAGGATTCTGCCGCGCCTTCTCTTTAAGCGTTTGTAAGTCGGCAGTCATTTCTTTGCCTAGCAGCTCCACGCCTCCTGATCCAAACAAGAAGGGTGGGTTAATGAAACGACCGTTGAAATTAGCGAAACCGCTGGCACCGTCGTCTGTGACAGTGATATGAGTGGGCATGAACATCGCATTTGTGACTGATCCACCCACTCCGCCGATACCCAAGCGGGCAGGGACGGAGGCATTACTGATAATGGAATGACATTCAAAGCATGTTTGCCCATCAAGGCCGTTCACTCTCAAAAAGGTTCCGTTATTTTGCAGTGTGGGGCGACCACCAGGAGAAATCGCATCTGTATGGTCCATGGGGCCGTCGCCGTAGCCGTCGTGTTTGTTGAATGGCGTTGAGAAAACGATGCGTCCAATACTGCGCAGTTCGTCAAGTGTGAAGAGGTCTGCGCCAATGTCTTGTTGTTGAATACGTGGACGGGGCAGGCGTGGCCCATCAACAACTGGTTCCTGGGCCAATGAAAAAGGCAAGAAAGTAACAATGAATAGAGTGAGAACACGCATCAGCGTCTCCTTAAAATATATATGATGGGGCATTCTAACTAACTTCGATGAACTCTGTCACTTCAATCAGCACAAGTGCCGGCTCTTCAATGCCCAACTTTCCTGCACAAATCCGACAGAATGTGACTGAAAGAGAGCCAAGCATGGTGCGGGCTTTCATAGGGATTAAAATACTTATGCACGTCGCCATCGGAAAACCATTTTGTGCACATGTAGTAGAAATGATCCGAAGTCTGCAGTCGGCGCCATTGTTCCAACAGCTCTGTGTCTCCATTTGCGACTATCAACTCTTCTAAGGCGTAGAGCTCCTCGATTGCCGAATTCTGAAGAGGGTTGCCGATCCATGCGGTCAGGTCCCGTTCGACGTCAGCCCAAGAAATCGGGAAGGGGATGTCTAGTTTTGCCAGAGGCTGCACCGCTTCAATGACCTCGCTTGGCGTTGCAAAACGAATTTCAGGATTGGAAAGGAGGGCAGCAGGAAGGGACTGCAAAAACTCAAAAATACCCGATTCACGCCATTGGTGTTCCCCAAATGTTTCGTAGTCCATGAACAGATTAACCGTATCAGCATTCCCAACAAGTTGATAAATCCAGCCCGCGAATTTATTCGCGGTAAGAGGGTGTTCTTGCCACTGACTGTCCGAAAAGCGGAACGCGATGTCGTCAGACAACCTGAAATTTTTGAGTAATAGCTTCAACTTGTTGCAGCCCTCGGCCAAATACAGGTGATTGGGGGAACGCCAACCGAGGATTTGCTCGGCGCCTTCGCATAATAGGCCTTTGAAATCTTGTCTCTCTAAGCGGAAGGCCAGTTCATTGTCTGCGATCAACTCAGTATTTCGAAAGACGATTGGCGTCACGCCAAATTCACGTTGCATCAGTTGTCGGTGCTGCAGGATCTGACGATCAAACTCATCCCATGAAAGCACTGAGGCAAGCGAATGATAATAGGTTTCGTTGAGCAGCTCCACCTCACCGGTAGCCAGCAGTTCGTGAAAGGAGTCCAATGCTTGTGGCGCGTATGCGCGCATCTGTTCGACGCACACACCGGTGATCGAAAAAGCCACCTTGAATTGACCAGAGGCTTTTTCAATCAATTCTTTGAGTAGCTTGTTGGTGGGAATGTAGCAGCGTTCAGACACACGTTCCATGAGGTGACGGTTTAAGGATTCGTCAAAATAGGGCGTTTTACTGCCGATATCAAAAAAACGATAGTCTCTGTTCAGCCTATAGGGCTGGTGTACCTGGAAGTATAGGCACACACGCAACATTTATCGGGCTAGGTCGCTCATAACACGATCAATGATTTTCGCCGTATTTAACCAACTCACCTGGTCGAGTTCCTGAGCACCTTCATCCACCAATTTCTTAGCTAAATCCTTGTCTGAGAGGATGCGCACCATCCAGTCGGCCATACCGTCAACGTCCCAATAATCCACTTTTGGGGCGTGGCTAAGTACTTCGGCAATGCCTGACTGCCTTGAAACGATGATGGGGACGTGGAAAAGCATCGCTTCAAATGGGGTTATGCCAAATGGTTCCGATACGCTAGGCATCACATATAGATCACTTAACGCAAACATACGTTCAACTTCAGGACCCTTCAGGAAACCCGTGAAGTGAAATGAACTTTGCATGCGGTGTCCGGCGACACGTTCAATCATCGATTGCAGGAGATCGCCAGAGCCAGCCATGACGAATCGTACACCTGACATCCGATCGAGCACTTTTTTGGCTGCTTCAACGAAATATTCAGGCCCTTTTTGGCCAGTTACACGACCTAGGTAGAGGACGATTTGTTCAGGGACTTGGCGTTTGACCGTATCTCGTTGTAGTTGATTGTCTTTGCTGACAGCGTTGTGGGCGACATGGATACGCTGCTCTGGAATGGCATAGTGTTCCATGATCATTTTCTTGGTTCGGTGACTGACGGCGATGACTGCATCAGCTTGTTGTAATCCTTGGCATTCAATCTCTCGAATCGATTGGTGAGGTGACTTGGGCGAGCGATCAAATTCGGTCGCATGAACGTGGAGAATCAATGGCACCGATGATTGCTTCTTGATAGCTAAAGCGGCCGGAAACGTCATCCAGTCGTGGGCGTGAATCGCATCAAACGTACGTTGTTGGGCTAAGGATGCAGCGACCTCTGCGAATCGAAGGACTTCGTCGTTGAGATGCGCCCCATAGCCACCTTGGAATCGGTGGTAGATGGGTGGCGTTTTTTCAATTTGCTGAATCATTTCCTGATAGCTGGTTTCGTTTAGATATGGAGACAAAGGACTCTCAATTGGCATGTTTTCCATTGCGGGTAGGGTATGTTGCACACTAACAGACCCTGCATCCAGTATTTCAAGACGCTCCTGATCTAATTTGGGTGCGGCTGGCATCAAGAAGGTGATCTGGTGATTCAGTTCCAAGAGCCCCGTACAAATTCCGCGACATGCCGTGCCTAATCCGCCACTCATAACGGGTGGAAATTCCCAGCCTAGCTCCAAAATATTCACGGTTCTCTCTCCTCACTCAGCATCTTTCGTATTCGTATGACTTCAGCGACGCTCCAAGCTTGAGCAAAACAACCCTCAAACATGTGCGGAAGATCGCCTGAAAAAACTTCGGAAATCGTTCCCAGTCCGCCATCATAGAGGTGATCCGTCCAAAGCGCGCTAAGTTGTTTACTTAATCGTTTCTTCGCCGCCTCTTTGTCTATCGAGTTTCTTAAGACCGAATCTACGTAAATACCTGATAGCCATGGCCATACAGTTCCTTGATGGTAGGCGCGGTCTCGACGCGTCTGATCACCTTCGTAACTGGCGGCATAGCGAGGGTCTTGCGGAGATAAGGTTCTTAAACCGAATGGCGTCACCAGATGGTGGGTGACGACCTTTAGGATTGACTGACATTGCGTTTGTGACAGTGGGCTAGAAGGTAAGCTGGTCGCCACTAGCTGGTTAGGCCGAATAGCCGGATCCGCTCCACTTTCATCAAGCGTGTCGTATAGGCATCCTAATTCGGCGTTCCAGAATAATTTTGCAAATGAATCTTGGGCTTGCTTTAGCAGGCGGGTGATTGCGCTGCTTTTTCGTCGTGAAAGTTGCTGTCTAAGCCACAAGGTGTGGATCCAAAGCGCATTGAGTTCAACGGCATAGCCGTATCTTGGCGTTACCGGTATACCTTCGACGTTGGCGTCCATCCAGGTTAGATTGGTGGTCCGGTCGCCGGCCCAAACGAGCCCGTTCTCTTCAACGGAGACGGAACCCTTCTGGCTGCGAAAACAGGCGATTAGTTCGTCTAATACGGAGACAAAACGATCAAATCTGGATGGCTGATCCGACCAGTGACGGCAGTGGCTCAACGCCCAGGAAAACCAAAGTGACGCATCGACCGAATTAGTGGCCGATTCTCCCTTTCCGAACGCAAGCGTATTGGGTATTAGACCGTCGACACGTCCGTTGGCGTAGGTATCCAAAATGGCTTCTGCGTCGTCATGACGACCCACGACGCTAGTGAGGCCCGGTAGGGCAATGAGTGCATCACGCCCCCATTCATCAAACCAAGGGTAGCCGGCCAAAATAGAACGATATCCTTTTGGGTTCTGAATAATAAAACAAGAAGACCTGGCTTCGAGTATGTCTGTCTGATCGGCCCGACGATTCACTTCGTTGTCCCAAAGCGGCTGCAACTTATTCTGGCCAGCCTCAAGTGACGCGCATAAGAAGATGGATTGACCTGGCTTTAACTTTGTTTCAAGGATACCGGGACAAAAAAGGTCTTCCTGATAAGGGTATCCTCGACTGCGTTCCTTAATATATTCCAAATCACGGTTCCAGTAGGGACCTGGGTGAAAATCCGCTTTACGTGAACTGGTAAGAAAAAGGTGAGGGAATCCGGAATAGAGGGAGAAAGACCAACCGGGCTTATGGAAATGTGTATGAACTTGGGCATCGTGATTGGCCTTCGTCAATTCGTGCATGCCGCGAAAAGCGAGAAGCGGACGCAGTTGAAGCGTCATTGGTCGTGATCCCGATTCGTAGGTCCACTTCATGAGGGTGCTAGGCGACCCATCAATCATGACTATCTCATATCGCCAAAGCATGTCGCCCACTTGATAGACCCACTGGGGATGGCTGTCAAAGCGGGCTTCAACGAGGTATTTATGTCCGGTAGGGAAAAATACGCCCGGATACTTGTTGGTACTGAGATGGAATTCTCGGTTGTCGTTGATCAGACTGAACTCAATTTTGGAGAGTAGATTGTAACGGCCAGCAAGACCTGGCACCGCGCTACATAGCAAGGAGTGGTACTTACGGTTGTGACATAGAATGGACGTGCTGGTTGCGTAGCCGCCCAACCCGTTTGTTTCAAGCCATTCACGCCTAAGTGACCGCTCAAGGTCCAAGCATGCATCTCGATTGAACATCAACCTCGAAGGCACGTTAACTCCTCACCCGAAAAACACTTCCGCTACCTGGTATTCACGTTCGGGAACCAAACGAAGCTTACCTAAAACTTCGGTTAAGTCGACGTCCGTGAATCGCCCATCAACTTGTGCAGCTAGTCGACCAAAGCGATTGCCGTGTACCAACTCGACGGCAAGGACACCCAGGTGGCTTGCGATGAAACGGTCAAACGCTGACGGCGAACCGCCCCGTTGCAAATGGCCCAAGGTTGTGACTCGGGTATCAAATTCGGTGGTTTTTTTGAGATTTGCCGCCAAAAGATTTGATACACCACCTAAGGCCACATGTCCAAATTCATCGAGTTCACTGTTTTTCAACACATCTTCCGCATTGCGATCGCCGAAATCGACATTCGCACCTTCAGACACGACAATAATCGAAAAATGTTTGCCGCGGTTGTGACGTTTAATCATGGTTTCCCTAATGGCGTCCATGGTTGTGGGAACTTCAGGTATCAGAATGAGGTCAGCGCCACCGGCCAAGCCTGATCGTAACGCTAGCCAGCCGGCATGCCGGCCCATGATTTCAACAATCATAATGCGATCGTGGCTTTCGGCGGTCGAATGCAAACGGTCTATCGCGTCAGTGGCAATATTGACGGCAGTGTCAAATCCAATCGTTACTTCAGTTCCCCAAATATCAGCGTCAATGGTCTTGGGAACACCAACTACCGGATAACCATCTTGTGTGAGCTTTGCGGCGACACCTAGCGTATCTTCGCCACCAATGGCAACTAAGGCTTTCAGCCCTAACTGCCTAAAGTTTTCTTGGGCGCGTTGTGTGTCGCTGGTCGATTTATAGGGATTGGTGCGACTGGAACCCAAAATTGTTCCACCGCGCGGCAGGATGCCAGATACGGCTTGAAGGTCAAGTGGCACTGTTTCGTTGTCTTGCAGGCCGCGCCAGCCACGTTTTAAGCCAACTACTTCATAATTCAATTGATGTGCCTTACGGACAACTGCTCGTATAGCCGCGTTAAGGCCGGGACAATCACCGCCACCTGTAAGTACTCCAATTCGTTCCAAGGTTGCCTCCAGCAAGTTGATATGAGCATCATGCCACAAAGCGTCATGGTCGTCATGCTGGGAAGGCTTTGTATTAAGTGAAAGCTTTAGTTATAGCCTCCCTTTTGCCCATCGTTTGATTCTTTGACAAAAGCTTCGTACCAGGATTGAATTTGAGACTGGTACGGCCCAGCCTGCTTATTCAAATAGGCTAAACTCAATTCGAACCAATGTTTCGCATCGTCGTGACGCCCTAACCTATGTAAACACAAGCCCTTAATTCCTTGAGCGTGGGCCAGTAAAAGGCTCCCTTTCTGGTGGAGTTGGTTCAGTCCATCAATCGACTGGTCAATGAGCTTAAGCCCGCTGTTCGGTTCTCCTGACAAAACGGCCACTAATGCCTGGTTCCGCAAGATTGAAAAGCGTAATAAATGGTTCTCGCCGAGTTTGTTGACGGTTATTGTCCATGCTCCATCCAGTAACCGCTTGGCTTCTTGCAAACCCTGGCTGTTTGCCAAGACAAGGGCGAGATTGTTCATTGAAATGGCGTAACTGGGGTGATCGGCTCCATACACCTGCCGTTTTATTCGGACTACCTCTCGGAAGGACGCTTGTGCTTCAGTCAACTGCCTCAATTCGAACTGGATGCTGGCCAGGTTGTTAAGACTACTTAATGTGTGAGGATGACTGTCGCCGAGCACTTCTTTACGGATCGAGTAGGATTCGGCCCAGGTTGTTGCGGCTTCTTGTGACCTACCCAATTCGCGTAAAACAAGACCAATATTGTTTAGACAAACCGCGGTGGTGGGATGACGGGCACCATATAGGTCACGGTGAAGCATGTGAGCTTCTTCTAGTTCTTCTAAAGCGATTTCAAAATGACCCGTCTCTTGATGTAGATGACCGATATTGTTCAGTGTTGCCGCTAAGGATTTATGATTTTGGCCTTGACGGAAAAGTGTCTCCGCTTGCCGCAAATAGGACTCTGCAGATTCATATTCACCAGATTTCTGTTGTAATACGCCCATTTGATTGAGTGCGGAAGGGTAGTCGTTACTGGCGCTTTCAGCACTCTCTGAATGAATGCTAAGGGCCTGGGACAAATACTGCTTGGCTTTTTCTAATTGGCCCTGATCTTTTAAGGTTAAGGACATTCTTTCCAATGTGCGCGCATATTCCCAGTGATCCTTACCTAAATGGGCGGCTTGCAGCGTTTCAGCCTCCTGTAATAAGGTCCAGGCCTCGTCTGTTTCCCCAAGACTCCGATAGGCGGAACCCATCACGGAAAGTAAACGACCTCTCATGGCTGGTTGGTCGATTAACTCATACTGAATGAGTTCGACCCCTTGTTTGAGGATGTGGTCGGCGCTGATCTCACTTTGTTGCTTCAAAGGATCGGCTTGCTCGAACAATGCGCTTAAGAAATCGGCAATGTCCTGAGCGGCATCTCGTTCCTTACGTGCTTCATCGCGTTGCCAAGCAATTTCACGATTCTTATGTAGAAGCATAAATAGGTAGGCAAAGGTGGAGATCAACAGCAAGCTGGTCAGTGTCGACACCCAGCGGTGTCGATTGACCCACTTAGAGGACCGATACCAAAAGGACGGCTTTTGAGCCGACACCGTTTCGCCTGCCAAATAGCGCTCCAGATCTTGGATTAGCGCAAAAACAGAGGCGTAGCGTCGCGGCACAGCTTTCTCTAAACATTTAAGGATAATATGATCCAAGTCGCCTTTGAGAAGGCGGCTCTGCTGAAGGTCTTGTGGGCGAGTTACAGACTGGCTTGTAATAATCCTTTTGCTTGGCAGTTCAGGTTCTTGCTCAAGTATGTGCTGCATAACTTGCAATGAGGAATCGCCCGAAAAGGGCAGTTCCCCAGTTAGCAGCTCATAAAGTACGGCTCCAAGGGCATAAACGTCAGATTGAGCGGTCAGTCGCTGGGCACGAATTTGTTCTGGGCTGGCGTAGGCAGGTGATAATCCAGCCGAAGTTTGCGTTTGCTCGCGACCCGTTTCAGATTCCAGAAGACTGGCGACCCCAAAATCTAAGAGTTTAGGATGACCCATTTGGTCAATCATGATGTTTGACGGCTTTAAGTCGCGGTGCAGGATCAGTTGTTGGTGAGCGTATTGCACCGCATCACATATTTGAATGAACAGACGAATTCGTTCTGCAACTGAAAGCCCTTGATCGTCACAGTATTCGGTTAAGCATTCGCCGTCGACGTATTCCATTACTAAGTAGGGAAGGCCTTCGGCGCTATCGCCTCCATCTAGTAGCCGTGCAATATGGGCGTGATTTAGGGTCGCCAGAATCTGCCGTTCACGGTGAAAACGACGTCGCCGATCTTCTTGGAACCCGCCCAGCAGGGTCTTGATGGCGACCTGCATTTGAAAGCCTTCGCGTCGTTCCGCCAGGTAGACTTTACCCATCCCACCTTCACCGATCTGGCGGATGATACGGTAAGGTCCAAGATCGGCGCTGAGGTCGATGGCTTGGCCTGGACTTTCGAAATTGAGTGGCTCAGTCGGCACGTCGGCCATAAATGGTTTATCTATGCTGGACTCAGCGGCAAGAACCATGCTCATTAGTTGTTCGCAAACCAACGGCTCTATGCCCTGGTCCTGCAACCATTTAGCGCGTTTTTCTTCGTCAACATCCATCAACTGGTCGTATAGATGAAAAAGCTTACGGTCATCAGCATCCACGATGACTTCCCATGCGATGGATGATCCACCCTTTGGCTTTCTTTATTTCTAAATGAATGGTCGCTGGCGATAGTGTTGTCAACTCTTGGATTTCATCAATAGTCAATCCGCCGAAATAGCGCCAAACGATGAACTTGGCTTTGCGCTCGTCTAATTCACTTAATTGCTCGATGGTCTCATGCAATGCGATTAGGTCCCAGTCGGGCTCTACGGCACCGCAAAAATCGCTTAACGAGACGCGGATGTGTTCGCCCCCTCTTTTTTGCGCCAGTTTTGTGCGCGCGTGCTGAATCAAGATGTGTCGCATCACTTGCGACGCGTAAGCCAAGAAATGAATACGATCATTCCAACTAGGCGATTCTTTGGTGAACAAGGCCAAATAGGCTTCATTTACCAGTTCGGTAGCTTGTAATGTGTGGTGCGCCCGCTCGCGAGTCAAATGACGTTTGGCCAACTTCTTTAATTCAGAAGAAAGCCAATCACTCCATTCACCCTCTTTACCCTGCTGAATTTGATTGATGATAGCGGTTATTTTTTGAGGTTGAGCTGTCATTTAAACCTAGCTGTCAGCCGACAATTTGGTTGTACTTTACCTTATCCGGACTTTCACATGTCAGTAGGGGGCTAAGTAGCCTGCGTTGAGTCGGTTTTAGATAACGAGCCGTATCGCTTGCGTAATTGAGCGATCATCTACATTTAGTGTGGTATTGCGATTGGCGCTTAATCGCGTTTCGAACTTAATCTTGTCGTTAATCGAGAATTGTAGAGAACCATCAAACACCAAATTAGCATTGCTGAAGTTATCCAATTCGGGTTGGTAGTAGGCTGTAACTGACCATAATTTGCTTGTAAAGTTTAAGTAGGCATTTGCCCTGGTAAACCAAAGCGGATCGGTATCTTTTAGGTGGATTTCTTCTCGCATGATGGATAAACCGCCGCGAAACGATTTGAGTTCCCGATTGACAACGCATCGTGCGCCCACGCCAAACAAGGTGCGCCGTTCTTGGTTTGAAAAGGCATTACTTTGTGACTGCGCAAACGATTCGGGTCCCCAAGTCAGTTCGGAAGATTCTCTAAGATGCCAAAAATGTCGACCGTGCATGAAATGATCGTCTTCGGTCCGTTGGTCATCCAATTTGCCATAACCGAGTCCACCAACAACGAGCCACTCGTGTTTGCCCAGGATTCGGTTAAGCAGACCATCAACGGCCCAAGTCTCGTTTTTACTGGTAGCTGAATCGGTTACCGAAAAGATGGCGGAACATGTTGTTGCACTCTTGCTGCGGTACCGCTCTACGTTCACTTGTGCGAACAAAGCCGCTGAAATCAAACATAAACATCCCACGCGAATCATTTGGACCTCCCAAAAATACCTGCCTACCAAAGCGCTTTGCTGGCCCTATGTCAATGATTGATATTTGTGAGCTTCTGTTGCAACTCGCTGGCTTTGCGACGACTAATTGCTAATGTGTGCGATCCGCTCAATGCCAAATGAGCTTTGCGACTTGACCATGGTTCTATCCGTAGTACGGCATCCAGCATAACAATCGCACTGCGGTCTATGCGATGAGCGGCCTGTCCTAAGGCCGTCTGCCAACGCTCCATCGTGTCTCTAGCTGTAATACTGCCCTCATGACTGTGGATAATCACGTGGTGGTTGCAAGACTCAATCCAAATAAGTTGGTTGATGTTCAGTAGATGGGTGGTTCCCTCAACGGAGGTCACCGCCAATTTCTGGGGCTTAACCAAGCCCATGAGTTGACGCCATTTCAAGTTTTCGGTGGACATGTCGGTGCGAGTCTTGACTCGTTCAACAGCCTCCAAAAACCGTTTGCTGGACAAAGGCTTCAACAAATAGTCGACGGCACACAATTCAAATGCCTTAACGGCGTGTTGATCAAAGGCGGTTACGAAGATGACCTGAATCCTTTTCCGCTCGTCATAAATGTGTTGCGCGAGTTCAATACCAGTCAATCCCGGCATTTTAATGTCTAAGAAAGCCAGGTCGATGTCGTTTGTTTTGATCAGTTCCATGGCTTGTAGTCCGTTTGCGGCACTCCATCCATGTCTTAAATCAGAGTGATTTGAGACCAATGCTTCCAAAGAAGATCTCGCATAAGGTTCGTCTTCGGCGATCAGTGTTATCAAAGGCCGGTTCATAACGTGCCTGAACTTGATAACGGCAATGAAACGACTGCCTGAAAGCCGCCCTCTGTTTCGCTGGTCGCTAAGTTCGCGTGTCCTCGGTAACAATTTTCCAATCGACGTCTTAAATTGCTGAGCCCTAGTCCATGACCTTGACCTCTTGATTTTGAAGGATCCTGTGTCTGATTACAGACACGCAGCACAAGTTGTCCGTTCTGCAGGCTTGCCTGCAACTGGACGGAGGTTGGGTTTACAGAGGGTTCTACGCCGTGAGTCACAACATTTTCTAGCAGAGGTTGTAAAACCAGGCGCATGACGCCTTGATCCTTCAAATCATCAGGGCACTCGATGTCAACGCTGACTCGATGCCCAAAACGTTCCTGGATCAGATTGAGGTAGTTGATAGCGGCACTTAACTCGTTGTCTAGTGAATGGAAGGGTTGTTCATTGGCATCTAAAGACACGCGTAACCAGTCGCCCAATTCACTGATGGTTTCGATGGCCAATTCTTTTTTGTCCACCTGCACCATGCCGCTAATTGTTTGCAGGGTATTGAACAGAAAGTGTGGCTGTAGTTGGGCGTGTAAGACTTGAAGGCGAGCGGCCGATAGGTCGCGTTCAAGCGCTCGCTTCTTGTCAAGCTCGCTCTGCATTTTCCGTGTGATGATCAGGCTTGTTTTGATAAGTAGCAACGACCAATAAAACAATATGACCGCGTCCAGGTATTCGGCGGTCATCACGCTCATGGCGCTTGACCACGATTGACCCTCCGAAATGATGATGCGACTGTAAAGCATGATCACGGCCAGCGATAAAACAATTGAGAGGACAAGGTGGCCACAGGTACGAATCAAGGCGTTCTTGCCGCCAAGAGGAAAACGGTCTGCTAGCGCAAAAATGAAAGGGGCCAGTATGGCCCAAATTGCAAAGAACAGCAGTAAAGTCCTGGCTTGGAACAACCACTGGATCGGTTCTTGAGTCACGATACCGACCAGCCATTGAATGCTGGAAAGGGTGACCGCCAAGGAGATGGCTGCCACCCAGATAAGAGATAGTGGAATTCGATTCGTCTGCATCACATGCCATTAACGATTCGCCATAAGCATTGGTTTCAAGGCGAGCCGCTGTTTGACATATCTTTTACGCGCGTCTGCTCGCTTGTTTGGAATCTCTCGATCCAAGTAACGCCTTCGTCATAGGAACGGTCGGCTCGCCACGAGAAGCTGTCGGCGTGAATATCAAAAAACATGACTTTCTGTTTGAATGCGCGTCCGGTGGCGTCAACGCCATCGAAAAAGGCTTCCATATTACCCTGATCATCAAACTTACCTTCCATCAACCAAATATTCTCAGGTGCGGCGCCGATGGGTATGTACGCCATCGTCCAGGTCCCCTTTTGCGGATTGTACGAACGCACGGCCGGGCCGCTTCCACCGGCTGGACCAACGGGTTTCCAGTCGTCGTAAAGCGCGTAGCCGTCCCAGCCGTAATGGGCCGTCCAGATGCCCTCAAAACTTGCATATTTCTTGTTGTCAACGTCGACCATGATTTGCGCTACCGACTTCCAAGATCCGAGCATGAAGGCGAACTGAGCGGTTTCCATCGGAGCACGTGGATTCATGCCTGTAGGAAGCTTGCCGATCGAATTGGCCATCGCCTGTCGGTCTGCCCAATAGGAAGCTGCTCGTTCCATCTGAACTGTTTCGTCGAGTTTTTCCCACTGTTGTTTCGCATCGAATGTTGGCAGCTTCGCAAATAATAGAAGCTTGCCATCAACGATCTTGTAACTTAGTGGGTCCGACGGAAAGCGTTGCTGAGGAAATCGAAAAACCGACGCGTCCACGGCACAGGCAAATGCGCACCATCCGCCAAAGGCAGGGACAAATTTTGCAGGTTGCTCGTTGAATTTCTCAAGATTCTCGGCTGTACTGAAACGGTAGGTTACACCCTCAAATTTGGCCGTGAATTGGTCCAAACCGACGCTAGGCTGATCATTAAAATAACTTACCGGGTCGTAACCCAGGCAGCCTATGCCATCGCTATTTGTGGAAATATGCCAAGTAGGTGACTGAGCTAGCCACACGGCAAAAAGTATTTGAAACACGATAATCCTCCCAATGTCATTAATAAATGAACGTGGCAAGGACTGTTTTGCTTTCTATTTGGCGTGAAACGGACGAAATGGGGCGTTAACGGAGTAATAGGTGGCGTGGCCCGGGTTCAGGAACCCGGGCCGGTGCTGGTTATTCCCGGAACAATACGGATTCGCGTTCAAACCATATGGTACAAAACCAAATCAAGGCCCCGGCAATCAAAGAGGTGGAAGTTAGGATAACAATCGTCATTTGATAGTCCATGGTTCCTTTGATGAGCTCCTTGATGGCCAAAGAAACGTTGGTGATAGGGATAATGGCAGTTTTCCAATTGAGCTCGACTCCGGGAAGCATGGCTGCAATCGCGGGAAAAATGCACAGCATGTTCAAAGGTGTCGCATATGACTGAGCCTCTTTGAAACTCTTTGCGTAAATGGAAATACTCATCAGTAAAGCGGCAAATATGGCGGCGGTCGGAATCAGCATGGCACCCACTAATGCCAAGTCGACGGCGCTTATGGACGACAGGATTTCGCCCATCGGACCCGTTACGTTCTTACCCTTAGCGAGCAGGAAGAGCCCCATGCCGGCCACGCTCAGTATTGACGAAATGACGCCAGTACTGAAGATGACAAAAAATTTGCCCAATACCAAATGCAGGCGAGGAACCGGTGTTAATAATAGAGTTTCCAAAGTGCCGCGTTCCTTTTCGCCAGCGCCCAGGTCAATAGCAGGGTAGAGCGCGCCGATGAAACTGAAGATGATGAATAGATAGGGCAACATGCCACCAAATCGTTCGCCAATCAATTCTCGCTGATTGGCTGTTCCCAATTCTTCAAGTGCCACGGGGTTTAGGATTTTGTCGCGTGCATAACCACCGCTGACCCCATAGGTTGCAAGGCGTTCGTCACGGATGTGATCGGAGTAATCGTTGATGATTTGGCTGGCACGCCGCTTGACACGGCTCACCAAAGCAGCGTTGTTGTAGTAAAGCTTGATACTGGGCTGTCCACCGTCCACGATTAATTGGTTCGCTCCGTCTGGAAAGACCAGCCCGAACTTTATGCGTTCGTCTGCGATGGCCTCTCGGATTTCCGATTCGTCTTGAATGATGACTTGTTGGAATCCCGTATCTTGCATGAAGAGGTCGGCCAGGTCGGGTAAATTGGATTCCCCAATAACCGCATAGCGTAAGGTTTCTTCGGCAGCCTTTTTCTCTGCTTTGATCATGAACTCGGTCATCACGTTGATGAGCAATGGCACAGCCACGGTTGGGAGGACTAACATGAAAATTAGCGTCTTGCGATCGCGGATGACTTCCTTAAATTCCTTCAGGAAAATGATTAAGATGTTATGCAACATGCAGGTCCTCCTTACCAATTAGCGCCAGAAAGGCTTTGTCCATTTGGGCCTGGCCGGATTGGTGTTTCATTTGCGTCACGGTTCCCGTAAAAGTGACTAGCCCTTCGTGAATGAGCACGATTGAGTCGCATAGCCGTTCCACCTCATGCATGTGGTGTGTAGAGAACAGCACAGTTTTTCCTTCGTTCTTACATTGTTCAATGAGGCGAATGATGGCTTCCGCAGCAGCTACATCTAAGCCGGTTGTTGGCTCGTCAAAGACAATTACTTTTGGGTCGTGGATGAGGGTGCGCGCAATATTGACTTTCTGTTTCATGCCGGCCGAGAGGTTGTCGTTGCGACGATCCAGGAAACTGCCCATTTCTAATATGTCCACCAAGCTTTCGAGCCTCTTTTGACAGGCGAGCGCGTCCATGCCGTGCAAGCGGCCGAAATAGACGATCATCTCCTTAGCGGTCAAGCGGCCGTAAAGACCCGTAGCCCCTGAAAGGAATCCAATCTGCTTGCGAATCTCAAGTGGATCATGGATGGCGTTGAACCCATGAATGTTGATTTCGCCAGCCGTTGGCTTAATCGCGGTAGAGAGCATACGTAGCACCGTTGTTTTGCCAGCGCCATTTGGACCAAGCAGCCCAAGAATGTGACCATTCTGGCAGGTGAAATCCACCTTGCGCACTGCATGGAAATAACCGCCATGTTCTCGCGGATCCAATTCCGAATTGTTCTTTCTTTTCTTTTTAATCTTGAATTTCTTTTCAAGATTAATCACTTCAATCATAGAGTCCCCCTTGAAAAACCTGAGTCTTTGTTATGTTGAGTTTGGTTTTATATCGACGCTCTTGGCGTAGTTTCTAATCAGAAAAACGTAAAGCGTGTGGCTAGTTAAACTGCCCAGCACCATCAGACATGTTCGTGCGATTGGACTGAAATCAGCTGTTCCTTTGCTGAGTAACCACGTGTAGCCTGTGGTCAGAAAAAATGAGATAGCCAGAACGAACAGAATCGATGAAATCGAAAAACCATAACGACGACGTGCGTATTGGCTGATTGGCAAGAAAGTGAACGTGCTAGCGAGCCATGGCCATAAATTGCGCGGAGACTCGTAAGCAAAACGAAACTGTTCAGAAACCTGAATAACGGGAGGCTTCCAAAACTCAAATAGGCTGAGTAATGCGACGACGATGGACATCAAAACGATGGTCTCAACCCAAGATGCCCACAAGACACATCGCCACAAATTCTTGCGTGCCATGGGACGTGGCAAGGTGGCGCGAACACGTAGAGGATATTGGAAAGCGAAAACCAACACCAATAGTGGAATGAGTGAACCCCAAATGCCTCTGGCGAAACTCACACCGAGACCCAGCGTAATTAAGCCGACTATTAGGACAAATCGAAACATAAAGTGTGCAAATCCCAAGTAGCCAAATGACTCCAAGTACGACGCGCGTATCCAAGCTGCAGTGCCCATCCCAAAATGAACCCATCCAAATGAATGAACTCGGTTACTCGATCTTGAGGCTCTAATTTGACGCGTATAGGTTCCGAGTGCTTTAGGGTTCAACGAGTTGAGCAGCGAGAAGAAGTTCTCTTGCATGAGCGTTCGGTGCGTCGCTATTGAGGTGACATGATGTAAATAAATGCAGGTCACCAATGTGCTAACCAATAGCGTTTGTATTGGCAGGGTGGCTGCCATATGCAACACCAGATCAAAACGTACACAGGCCGCAAAACACAGTGACCAACTGACGAGCGAGAAATTTGGTCTGAATTGAACGAAGGCGACTTGGTCTGTCTTGAGTGAGCTGCCGATACTGGCAAACATGAATGCCAGGCCAAAACCCACAACAAAAGGTAGCTTGGGTTGTAACGCCAATACAGTGATTGCACTGCAAAGGGCCAACATTACGATCAGTGACGGAAACAGCCGACGTCTAAGGGACGGCAGTACCCAGGACATATCGCGCGATTGCAAATCTCTGACTGGCTGGGCGAGCAGTAATCCGCCAAATAGGGGCGTGACTGCAAGTAGAATTTGACGTCCAAAGTCGAAATTCGAGAAACCCATATTGATACCCGCAATCCAGAACAACCAAAGCAGTGTTCCCGGACGCCAGAGCAGGGAAAAGTACAAACGTGACACTTCTATTTGCCTACCAAAAGCGGGAATATTTCGTCTAAATTGAGTGGCCTTGACTGCCATACGGCGCCCAATCGTTTTGCAAGAGCCTGGCCCGTCTCTGTTGGGTTGCGTACGATGAGTTTGATGCCGCCCTGATAGCTTTGACAGTCAAGACTGTAAGTGACATCTACGGGCAATGTGGTTGCCCCGATCAGGTTCCATTCACTAAACGACTCGCGTAGTTCATCTAACGGCATATCTTCTATCAAACGACCTTGATGTAAACAGGCCACGTGATCCACGACTTTCTCAATGTCCGTTAAAACATGAGAAGAAATGACAACCGTTTGATTTTCGCTCTCTAAAAGTTCGAATAGTAGGGCCAAAAATGCCTTGCGTGCGATCGGATCCATCGAACTAGCAGGCTCATCCATGATGAGAAAGTCAGGACGATGGCACGCCCCAGCAATCACCGAGAGTTTCTGTAAGTTACCGGGTGAAAGGGCGCCGATTCTTGCCTTAGGGTTTAGATCAAAATCCCTTAACAGTCGCTTTTGCAAGTCTGCATCCCAACGTTTGAAGAATCGAGAAAGATAATCCAGTTGCTGGCTTACCGTGAACCACTCAAGCAGGCGTTGTTCCTGGTGCACAAAACCTATGCGTTCGAGATCGGGAGATTCAAGCTGATGGGCCTGCTTGCCAAAGGTCAAACACTGACCAGAGGTGGGCAGAATCATGCCCGTTAGATGACGCAATAAGGTCGTTTTTCCGCTGCCGTTGAGGCCGATAAGACCAACGACGGATCCTTCCTTGAATGAAACACTAACCTCATCCAGGGCGATATTTGAGCCAAATTTCTTAGTGAGTTTCAAGGTCTCACATGTGGTCATGAATCTACCTCGTCCCATAGTCGTTTGAATTCGGTCTGCATCTGTTCAAAGGTCAAGCCAAGTTGAATGGATTTGAGCGTTATTGCCCTTATCTCCTCCGTCACTAGCGCCAATTTCTGTGTGTATTCTTGGGGTTCAGGCTGTTGCGCGACGACTAACGGTCGTCCCGGTCGCCTTTCAACCAGACCGTCATGCTCCAAGAACGAAAAAGCTTTGGATATGGTCATGGGATTGATGTGCAGTTCCTTAGAGAGGTGGCGAACGGAAGGCAGCTCATCTCCCACCTGCACTAACCCAGATGCGATATGAAACGAAATCTGTTCAATGATTTGGCGATAAACCGGCACACCGGAATGATGTTCTACTTGAATGAGCATAACCCTACGACCGTGTTGGTGTATTAGTCAACTAATACGCTAACATCAGGGCAAGGTTGCATGCAATACAAAAGATCTCGAACTATTTAACTAGTCGAGTCGTTCTTCGTCCCACAGTAAAGAAACGATCCACCATCGTTTATGCTGCAAGACCATTTGGATACTGTTGGAGCCGCGGGCGATGAGGCTCTTTTCCTCGGCGTCGGCGTGCGCTTCGTAGCTGCTAAAGACATGGGCTATGCGTTCGTAACGTTCTGTTCTGCGCATGGTTTCCACTTCACGAAAACCCGTATTAATAAGGTCACTTTGTCTTAGAAACGATTCAGACAATGCGATAAATCTATCGACGCTCAGTTTTGATTTATCAGGTTGTATATCATCGTCTGCTTTGACCAATTGAGCGCCTTCCAGGAACAGCCCGCGTAAACCGTCCCAGTCAGGTCGACCATTTGCAGTGAAAGAAACACATTCATAGAGTGCTGTTACTAAATCGTCAATATCACCCATAATTCACCCAAATATCAATCCAGCAAAGCCTAACAGATAGGACCCAATCTGTCAGCCAACGCTAAGTGAGTCTTGTTCTAAATTTGTGGTAGATTGTGGGCATAGCGATCTTTTTGTTTAAACAGTTTCAAACGAATTTTCGAGGTGTAAATGTCTGAACCTGCTTGCAGAGATACGTCACAAACCACGTTGGGTCCACTGACCCGGCTACTTTGTGCTTGGAGCGCTGGCAACGAGGAAGCGGGCCGAGAACTAATTGAACGTGTTTATCCAAAGCTTCGCGGTTTGGCTGCCAATGTTCTTCGAAGCCACCATCCAAGTCGAATTCAGTTAACCGAACTCGTGTCTGAAACTTACCTGCGATTGAGAAATGTGCAACATTACGAGTGGGAAAACCACAGTCAATTCCTGGCTGTCGCAGCAATGCTTGTACGGCAGGTGTTAGTTGATGCTGCGCGTCGGCATAATAGCGAGAAGCGCGGTGGCCAAAAAGAATTTGTGGAGTTTCATGAGGGCCTGGCTCTTAGTCAGGAGCGCTCGACGGCGGATATTTTGGCCATTGATCAGGCTTTGACAAAGCTCGAGTTGAAGGACCCTATTGCATCTAAGTTAGTAGAGCTAAGATATTTTTGCGGCCTAAGCATTGATGAAGCAGCGAAATCGCTCAATTTGGGTCGAACCACCACTGTCAAGATGTGGGCCTATGCGAAGGCTAGCTTGAGGTGGGAATTGCGAGGCGCAGATTCGTGAATAGCCTAGATGAACCCAATCACCCTGAGGACCACCAACGTGTTGTTCGGGACCTTTTCCATGACTGTTTGAGTGTCGCAGGAGACAAGCGTCACCAACTGATCGAAACTCGCTTAGCTGGCAAACAGGAGTTAAAAGAGCAAGTTGAAAGCATGTTGGCTTTTCACGATCAGTCGGCGATTGAAGGTGATTTTTTGGAATCACCGCTATTGAGTTTGTCGGGCGATGGTTTGGGACGGGAATGGGTCGGCCGGTCGTTTGATGGATTTCAAGTGCACTCTGTATTGGGGATTGGTGGGACAAGTGTCGTTTTGGATGTGACGTCCGACGACCAGCCTGAACAAGAAATGGCATTGAAACTGTTATGGGGTGATGAATCACCGTCAGACCAAATAGAAGTAGCGCAGCGAGAACAGGCTCTGCTCCAGCAATTGGACCATCCCGCTATAGCGGGTTTTGTCAAAGCTGGGCAAACGAAAACGGGACATGCCTATATATTAATGGAGAAAGTAATCGGATCGCCAATCACGGTGTATTGCGACGATAAGACAATGCGCGTCGATGATCGCTTGAAATTGTTTAGCAAAGTGTGTGAAGCCGTTGAATATGCCCATCAAAACCTAATTGTCCATCGTGATTTGAAGCCGGATAATATTCTGGTGACTGCCGAAGGTGACATCAAGCTCATCGATTTTGGAATAGCCAAACCTGTCAGCACCACTAAATCTCAGAATACGACGACACATCCTTCTGATCGTCGGTTGACGCTAAATTATGCAAGTCCTGAATTGATTGCAGGCCAAAAGAATACAACCTCGTCAGACGTCTATTCGTTGGGCGTCATCCTTTATGAGTTATTAGCAGGCGTTCGCCCAAGAGATTGGCAAGGGCTTTCAAGCAAAGAAATCATAGATGATCTTCAGCGTAGCAATCATTTGAATGCAAGCGCACAGCATGCACATTGGTCGTCAACCGACGCGTTGGAACAAGCCAAGGCACGTGCCGTGTCTCCCAATCAAATGCGAACACGCTTAAGTGGTGATTTAGATTTGATCGTGGCCAAGGCACTGGAAGTATCAGCAAAACGCAGATACCAGTCGGTGGAAGCATTTCGCATGGACTTGGAATCATTCCTACTTGGGTTGCCGGTCAAAGCACGTGCGCCAACATTTCCTTATCTCATGGGCCGATTTGTACGACGTCATAAGCAGGCTTTTGCCATCGGGTTGGTAATAACCATGGCAATGGGCGCGAGTGGGTTTTCAGTTTGGCGAGGCAGTGTAGCGGCAGAGAACGAACGAAAGACCACACAAGCGGCAACCGAATTCCTGGTGCGCTCTATGTTCGAACGAGAGATCGGTAGTAACGAAACCAATAAGGATCTGCGTCGCGAAGACATTGATCGCATGCGACTTGCTGTCGAAACGGACCTAAAGCAACAGAACGTGTTACGCAGTCGAATTCTTGTAACTCTTGGTAGGCTTTACCACTCGCTGGGTGATTATGATACTTCGGCAAATTTGCTTCATTCAGTAGTGAGTGATCCGTCGCTGCCGCTCACGTTTGAAGCGCGAGATCGTGCACACCTATATCTGGCTAAATCCAAATACGAACTGGGTCTATACGCCGAAGCCATAGAAGTCATTGAGGACGTTGTCCAAGACAAGAGCCGTCAGTTGGAATCAGGGGATCTTGCAGAATTTAAAGTCATGATGGCGTGGTGCTTAAAGGCGCTGGGCGACTGCGAAGAGGCGGAGCTTTGGGCACGGGACGCTCTATCAACGCGTCAAACTTTGTTTGGACCCGAACACGAATTGGTGGCGGAATGTTGGTCTAATTTGGGCGCTATTTTAGATGATTCCGCTCAATATGATGAGGCCAATAAGTCCTTAGAGCTGGCCTATGAAATGTCAAAGAAATTGGCCTCTGGCCAACCATCTTCGCAGCTCAGTACCATTATTTCGCATTTCGTTATTGTTAAATTGCACCTGCAGCAAGTCGACCGTGCCGAAAGCTTGGCACAGGAGGCAGTTGCGATCGACGAAAGGCTATTTCCTGCGAGCCATCCGCGTGTGCTTAAATCGCTTTCAAATTTGGCAGGCGTGCAGTTTCAACAGCGGCACTTCCATGAAGCTGCCGCAGTTTTTGCACGCTGCGTTGAACTCAAGAAGACCATTTATGGTGAGGTTCATCCTGAGGTCGTCGCTAGCCTTGCCAATCTGGGCGCGACCCTCAATTTTGCCGGTGAACCGGGCCAAGCAGAGATACATTTGGCTGAAGTTGTCGAGCTACAACGAAAACTACTAGGGCCAAACCATCGTTCGGTGGCAGGCAGTTTACGTAACTTGTCAATGGCTCATGAATTCCAGGGAAAGACCGGTTCTACCGAGCTCTGCCTTCGAGAAGCACTCGAGATCGATGAAGTAGCACTTGGTCGCAATCACCCCAATTACATTGGCGACTTACATCTTCTGGGTAACGCTTTGATGCTACAGGAAAGATTTGCTGAGGCGGTTTCAACGAGGGTGCTGGCGGTAGAACTGGCGCGTAAATTGGTTGAATCATCAGGACCTGATGCCATGAATGTGAACGAACTTAGATTGGCCAAATGGCTTTCAGGATTGGCTGAGGTCCATGCCGAAAACGAAGCATTCGAAAAGGCGGTAAGTTGTGCTTCTGAGGCCGTCGATATCAGTCGTCGCTACGGATTGCCCGATGATGACTTCCGAATGGCGCGTGCGCTAGCATCATTGAGTTACGCCAAGGTGCAATTGGGTGACAGGAGTTATATCGAACGCCTACGTACGTACCATCAAGCGCTACTTATGTCTCGCGGATCGGGTTACAGCATTACTGAAATAGCGCTTGATTGGCTGTGTAGGGTATCGGCCAGTCCTTAAGCAATTATTTACACATAACCAAAACTTTTTGCGACCTGATTCCAGCCCGTTTTCGTTGCTAATAGATGTAACCGGAATCGGGAATGAATGATGTGAGTCAAACATTCGAGATGCTCCGGAATTCTGTTTAAGGATTATCTAAATGCTTTACTTCCGCAGTCGGGCCGTCAATCTATTTATTTTGTTGCTTGTGTCAACTCTGTGTTACGCACAACCGACCACAGCAGGCAGTGAATTCCAAGTCAATTCATATACAACTTCTGGGCAGGGCGCTCCCGATGTGGCAAAAGCCGCGAATGGTGATTTTGTCGTCGTCTGGAGCAGCGGTGGATCTTCGGGCACCGATACGGATGGTACAAGCACTCAAGGTCAAGTGTATGCGGCCGATGGTTCGACTATCGGTAGCCAATTTCAGGTAAACACTTATACGACTCAAAATAACTACCCAGCAGCCGTAGCTACGGAAACGAACGGTGATTTTGTAGT
Organism: Holophagae bacterium; assembly: GCA_029263455.1. Classification (GTDB taxonomy): domain Bacteria; phylum Acidobacteriota; class Holophagae; order Acanthopleuribacterales; family Acanthopleuribacteraceae; genus JAGQSC01. The sequence continues at coordinate 284,943 of JAJCXM010000034.1, read as the reverse complement.
GGTTTGGAACACTTATGGCGCCAATGTTCGTGGTCAACGCTATCAAGCTGATAGCAGCACATTGGGCTCCGAATTTGTGGTCAGCACAACAACTTATGCTTATTCGCCGGATATTGGAATGGATTCCGACGGAGACTTTGTGGTGAGTTGGCGCGAGAGTAACAATATATTTGCACGTCGCTATGACAATGCCGGCGCAGCCTTAACAGCCCCATTTCAGGTGAATACTTATTCCACTTCAAATCAGAATTCGAATGCGATAGGCATGTCGCCAACCGGTGAATATGTGATTACTTGGTTCAGTAACGGTTCGTCGGGTACAGACACCAGTTTGGGTAGTATTCAGGCTCAGCTCTACAATTCTGCTGGTGCAACAGTCGGTGGCCAATTCCAGGTGAATTCGGAAACCACTGGCAACCAAAATGGACCAGCCGTTGCCATGTTATCAACAGGTGAATTCGTGATCGCTTGGGAAAGCGCGGCATTCTCACCAGCTAACGTTCAAACGATTCAAGCGCAGCGCTATGCGGCTGATGGCACGCCTCTTGGTACCGAGTTTGGCGTCAATGCTTTTACAACCGGTAGCCAAATTTTCGTTGCTGTTGGTCGTGACGATAACGATAACTACCTCTTCTCCTTTGGGTCGACCTTCTCGACAGGCACCGACAGTGCCCAACAAAGTATTCAATTTAGAGCATTTGATTCGATGGGTACGCCTTTCTTTGACGAATTTCAAGTCAACTCTTATACCACCGACAACCAGCAATTCACTGCGGTCGCTGCTGACGCCAACGGTGATTTAGTGGTTGTCTGGCAGAGCAATGGTTCTTCGGGTACTGATACCGATGGTGGAAGTATTCAAGGTCAAAGATATGGTGGCCCGGTGCCGGTCGAGTTGACCAGCTTCGTGGTTGAGTGATTGGAGAGGTAAACCTATTTCTAAATGCATGGGTAATAAATGAGGCGCGAACAGATTGATGGCCTTCTAATACTAATTCTTGCCATCGGCACTTTGTTTGGCTGCGGGCACGCCAATAATAAGTCGAGGGTTATGGTATTAGGGTTGGACGGCGTCGATCCTAAAGTCATTAACCTGCTCATGTCGGAGGGCAAACTCCCTCATTTTGCTGAGCTGCGCATGAACGGTGCTTACGGTGATCTTAAGAGCATGGAACCGCTTTTGAGCCCGGTCGTTTGGACGACTATTGCTACGGGAAAAACACCTGATAAACACGGTATCGGGCACTTTGTGTCGCAGTCAAAAGATGGCAAGAAACAGCCGGTAACAAGTAATCTGCGACAGGTTAGCGCGCTCTGGAATATGTTCACGAGCATGGAGCGAACGGTTGATGTCGTAGGTTGGTGGGCCACTTGGCCGCCGGAAAATGTGAACGGATCCATCATAAGTGATCACACTTGTTATCATTTCCTCTTTGAGCAGGGATTCCAGCCGTCTACAGATGTGTCGACAATGACTCATCCCCAATCGCTCATGTCGGAAATAGCACCATTTATCCAAAGACCTAGCGATCTTAGCTTCAGTGACCTTGAACCCTTCATCAACATCACACAGTCAGACTTTCAAGCGGCTTTCGATTTTGAACATGATGTGAGCCATTTTAAGTGGCTACTAGCCACCGCCAATAGCTACTCAAGGATCGCCAGCTATTTGTGGAAAAAAAATGAACCTGATCTCTTGCTGGCTTATATCGAAGGCACTGATACGGTTTCGCACCTATTCGGACACCTCTTTAGACGTGAAGGACTCGTCGGAGAGCTAGCCGAGCAGCAGAATAGATACGGGAATGCTGTTGAATCTATCTATATCTATGCCGATCAAATACTAGGTGAGTTCATGGAACTCATGGATTCAAATACCACTTTGATTGTGATCTCAGATCATGGCTTTGACCTTGGTCGGGCACATGATGATCCCAGTAAGACCCGCGATATGAGGAAAGTAAGCGAAGCGTTTCATCGCCTTGACGGCATTATCTATATGTACGGCAAAAACATTCGACCAAATTTTCCCATACAGGACGCATCAATTATTGATGTGACACCTACCATCCTGGCTGCTAGCGGGTTGCCTGTGGCACGTGATATGCCAGGCCGCGTGCTTTCCGAAGCCTTTATTTCTATGAACGAACCAGTGACGATCGATTCCTACGAATCTGAAGAATGGAAGCATCTAACTAACGAATCTGACTCTGAAATCAGTGACGAGATGATGGCACATCTACAAAGCCTAGGCTACGTCGGAACATCGGTTAATACCGACAATGATCGCAATATGGCGTCGATCCATTTCGAAGCGGGCAACTATGCCGAGGCTGAACGCTTGTATCGAAGCCTCATTGAAGCCAACCCGCAGGATGCCGGCCTATTAGTCAGTCTCTCTGGCGTGCTGGGAACCTTAGAGAAATTTGACGAGGCTGCTTCACTGTTAACAAAAGCGTTGGAACTTGACCCTGCCAGCGAAAATTGCCATCACAATATCGGTGTCATTCATGAGCGCCGTGGCCAGCCAGCTCAAGCGATTGAGTCATACCGAACAGCGCTTCGGTATCGTCCAGATTTCGAACCGTCGCAGGCGGCATTGATACGTCTTACCGGCAGCGAACGTAGTGCATATTCTTCTGCGGATCCTGGCTCACCGACATTAGCTTTGATTGACGAAGCCCAGGTACTTGCCAAGAGCGGCGATTATGGACAGTCATTTGAACGATTGCTCAAAGCCGAAGCGTTGTCGCCTGACTATCCGCTAGTCCAGCAATACATTGCTAATGTTGCCTATTTGCAAGGAGATACGGCGCGAGCGCTACGAGCATTGGAACGTGGACTAAAGCTGGAACCCAATAACGCGCTCTTCCAAAAGAATATTGACCAGTTAAGGGCAAGACTTGCCGCAAACAATGGGAATTAGCACGATCCGAAACTGGCGTAGCCTAGTTTCATATACCAACCCGCCAATTTGGGCCGTTTTCTTGATTGTTTTCCTCGTGGCTTTTTCTTGTTACGTCATTGGGGCATCAAGGACTATTTACGTCGGCGATAGTGGTGAGTTGGTTGCGGCCATTCACACCATGGGAATTCCTCATCCACCAGGTTATCCGATTTATGTATTGCTCGGCAAAATCTGGACGGTGCTTGTTCCTATTGGCTCAATTGCCTTTCGCATGAGTCTATTTAGCGCATTTTTTGCAGCCTTAAGTTGCGGACTTCTGTGGGTTGTATGCAGTCAGCTTAAACTCAGCAGGATCGCGTCGTTGGTTGCCACATTCATGTTTGCTTTTAGTCCTAGTTTTTGGTCGCAATCGAATATCCAGCGTGTTTATTCACTCAATGCATTTTTTGTTTTGGTCGGCATTTGTCTATACCTCCGGTGGCTAAGTGATGGTCGGCTACGCTCCTTAATGATCACTTTTTTTGTGATCGCACTTGGGGGCTGTAACCATCCATTCATGGGCATCTTTGGGATCTGCATTGCTTGTCATGCCGCGATAACAGAACCCAAATGGTTTTTGAATAAGCGCAGAATTGCATTCTTGTCTCTGTCTGGGTTATTGGGTTTGGCACCTTGGCTCTATTTGCCGCTGCGCTCAAGACAGCAACCGCGTCTCGATTGGGGCAATCCTGAGAATTTGAGCCAGTTTTGGGCAGTCGTTAGTAGGAAGGATTTTTGGGGTCGTGCTTGGATGGAAAATGCCAGCGATTTGGGCGCTATCGTATTGGATTACATCGGTGGAATTCAGATCGAATTCCATTTGCTGGGTCTGCTGCTGGCCTTTTTTGCTATACGCCAACTAAAGCCAAGAATCATTTGCCTGTTGCTCTTGCTCATGGTCGCTAATTTGTTAGCCATGGCTGCACACGGCTCGCGTTCGGATATTTTTATTTGGCACCGTTATTACATACCAACATACCTTATGACGGCGATCCTGATTGCAAGCGGAATCCATTGGTTATCGCGCCATGTGTGGAGCAAGATCGCTTGGCTTGTCATGGCGCTACCTGTCGTGTCGCTGATACAGAACTGGCAATCGATGGACCGACATGAATTTGTTTTGGCTGATCACTTTTCGCGTGAAGTTCTGAACAAGTTACCTCCAGGTTCAACTTTGGTTGCTAGTGACGACAACATCTTGTTCTCGATGATCTATCTACAAATGGCGGAGGAAGTTCGTCCTGACGTCAGGTTGATTATGCAGGGTGTGGGTCAATCCGAAATTCCGCCGTTAGTATTCAACCCCAAGAATGAGGACGTATTTTTCACGCACCATCCTAATTGGCAGATAGAGGGGCTGCAGATGGTTCCGGTCGGCCTTGTCTTTAAGGCTAGTGCCAAAGACACTGTCGTGCCGGATTCGCTATGGTCAAATCGAACTCGGTTTGACCAAAACTCGGATGCAGTTCCGGATGACTATTTAGCACAAAATCTGCTCGGACATTTTCACTATATGTTAGGTGTGACGGCAGAGATGACGAATTGGATTCAAGCGGAGCAGCAATTTCAGTCGGCAATGAAATTTGCGCCAAATAATGACGTCCTCTTTTATAACCTAGGCCTGATATATGCGAGAAATGGTCTACTTCAACGATCCCGTACCATGTTCGCACGGTCGAAAGAGATCAATGCGCGCAACATCACACCATCTTCTAAATCCAATTCAACAGAAATGGTTATGAGGCTGGATATTCTTATCGAACAGCAGGCACTCAAAGAGCAGTCTTTGCTTGAAAATACAAGAAAAGGCTCGCTCAATGCGGGTCAGCGATATCAAGTGCTAAGCCAAACGGGTGATGGTGAGCCTTTGATCGCACGCAAGAATGCGCTGCTGCTTGAGGAGCTCCGCCATGGGTTGTAATCCATAACAACTGCTTCACATTTGAAGTTGTAATCAATTTGAACTCTTCGTTGCTGGCACGCGTTATCAGGTAATAGGGGTGCGACGACTAAAGGCGTGAACCTGCAGATCTCAACTTTTGCTTGCCAAAAGTTCTTTAGGAGAGGGAGTCGCAAATGAAAACTGTCCTCAAATACAGTGCGGGTCTAACCGCCGCTTCTATCGCTTATTTCATATTGATGAATATCGTAGGTCTGTCTGGAAACAATACCGCGGGCTGGCTAGGCTATGTTCCTTATGCCGTATTTGTCTATTTGATCCAAAATCAAATCAAGCGTCAGCAAGATGGATCATTGAGTTTTGCTCAAGGCTGGCTTTACGCAACCATAGTTTGTGTCGTTGCGGCCGTGCTTTCGAGTCTCTTCATGTTCTCTTACGTCAGCCTTATCAGTGATGAAATGATCGTACGGACCATTGAAGAGCTGACCCAGAGTTACATCGACTCAGGGATGACGGGTCTGATCCTGGCTGAGAAAATCGAGGCCGCTGAAAAGATCGTGACACCAAAATTCTTTCTTATATTTGGCTCGCTGGCAGGAACGGTTATTGGTGTGCTTGTTTCGGCGATCAGCGCCTTCTTCATGCGCTCAAAACCAGCAACAATGGATGCTCTGGTTCTTTCGACCTGATCATTAGATCGAAGTATGCCTTGTCAGCATCGAAAGCATTTTACCTGACCTCCTGACCTCAATGACCGATGGCGATGGTGTCGGACGATCGCGCCCCATAAATGCTGGGAAATTCTACAGGTCAATCTTAATGATGCCTCTCGGAATGCAGGTTCGCCAACGATGAATGCCAATTCTTGGATTTCGGTGTATGCTGAAAGAACTGTTTGAAAGTGAGGATTGGATGTTCCGTTGTTATTTATTAATCGTCTTGTCAGTAGGACTATTGGCTCAGGATGCCGCCGGAAATTGGAAGGGCGCGATCGCTATCCCGAACGGGGAGCTCGAAATATTCGTAACTTTAAAAGCGGGCGATTCTTGGAGCGGAACCATTGATATTCCTGTTCAAGGTTTACGGGATTTCAACCTCACCAATGTGTCTGTTAAAGGCGACCAAGTGACGTTCGATATGCCAGGGGTGCCTGGAGAACCTCACTTTCAAGGTACGCAAATGGAGGGGAAGATCACTGGAACTTTCACGCAAGGACCGCAATCTTTGAATTTCCACCTCAACCGTTCTGACGAACGACCACCTGAGCCTGCCAACGCCGAACTACCCAAATCACCTATTCCTGGCCAGGGCGCAATTGGCAATTGGTTGGGGGTCTTACAAGCAGGGCCAGTCAAATTACGTTTGGGACTTAAGATTGAGAAGAACGAATCGGGTTTGAATGGCGTTATGGATAGCATCGATCAAAACACGAAGCTTGTCATGGATATAGTCGCTTTCGCCGATGGGCAATTCAGCTTCGCAATCAATCAAGTCCAGGGTCATTACAAGGGGAAAATGAATGCTGACGGCAGTGCCATCGAAGGGACCTGGACACAAATGGGCAACAGCGCTTCGTTGGTGTTCCATCGTTTAGCAAAAACAGCTAAGTAGGCTTCGGATGAGATGATCGTGAAGCAGTATGTCGTTTGAAGTCATAGGGCCAAAACTCAACAGCCAATGTGCTTCGTCATCTGATGTGTGAGGAAACTTATGAAGATATTGGTTATTGGCGGCAATGGAACGATTGGCAAAAGGGTCAGCGCGCATTTTGCCATAAACCACGAAGTTTTCGTCGCTGGGCGTTCATCTGGCGAGTATCGCGTGGATATTGCAGAAAGCGATTCTATAGAATCCTTATACAAACTTGTAGGGACATTAGACGCGGTGGTTTGCGTTGCCGGGGAAGCCAAATGGGCGCCATTTGAAGGATTATCTGAAGCTGACTACCACGTCGGTATTAACAGTAAACTGATGGGCCAGGTGAACTTGGTGCGCCTGGGCGTTTCTCACCTCAACGATGAAGGCTCTTTTACCTTGACGACAGGCATTCTGGCCGATGATCCTGTGCCCATGACGGCCAGTGCAGCTATGGTCAACGGAGGCATCCACAGTTTTGTGCGCGCAGTGGCGCTTGAGCTTCCTAGGGGCATTCGCATTAATGCTGTTTCTTCGGGTTTGGTTGAAGACGCGGTTGAGAAATACACCACTTACTTTCCGGGCCATAACGCGATACCCATGAGTAAAGTCGTTAACGGTTATGTCAAGAGTGTTGAAGGTAAAGCCACAGCCCAGATCATTCGTATGTACGACAACACATAGCGTATTTGTTAAGTTTTGCCTAGCTGTTCCCGGTCATGAAGGTTCGCGACAGGGAAAATCTTCATCCTCATCTAAATGGATGTAATCGATACAAAATGGAACGCCTAATTCAGCGATCGCTTGCATCTGAAACGGCGTGAACTCCATGTTGCCTTGGATGCCGCTCCAAAGTATCCAGAAAACGATATCGGTTGCGCCAGCCTCGCTGAATATGGGTAAATGCGGTTTAGCAAAACGAGCTAGCCACAGGATGGATTCGGGTTGCGAGATATTCTCGGGCGGGCAAACCGAGCAAGAGCCGTACGGGGTGGGCTTTCCCCTATATTTCCCAAAGCGACCGATATGGCATGGCTCCTTGCTCGACTGTAAAACGATTCCGTCGATGGATGAGATCTTAAGGGGTGAAAAGTTCTCGCCAAATAGGTCGATTCTTACTTCAATGATCGCCACTTCGTGCCTCCGATATGGCAACAGACTCGGATCGGTACAAGTGAAATATACGATCAATCCTTGTCAGTGCGAAGTATTAGGAATCGAGTGGTGTTGTTCTTAGTCCATCAGAGATTCGATCTTTCGCTCCAGCGCCTCAATGATCACTTGTTGTTCCTGAATGGCTTTCACCAAGGGCACCACAAATTGTGAATAACGAATTCCATAAGCCGTGTTGCCATTTTCGGGCAGATCTACTCCGTCAAATTCGAATCCCTGTTGTCGCATGGCTAATTCAACTTCCTGGGCGATGAAGCCAGTTCTAAGTCCAGACAAACGATTCTGGCTCTTGGCTTTCTGTTTGTCCCCGGTGCTAAGGAACTGATGCACGGAATCTAAGTCAACGCGATAAGTAACGGGCCGAAGTGCACGAATAAATGCCAAACCGGAAACATCCTCTTTGACGTCTGTTTTGAAGCGCCCGTCCGAAAGTGTCGTCCAAGCCACTTGTCCGCCAATGCTGGTAATGCCTGCGTCGCCAATTCTCGCTTGATTAGAAGCCGTCACGACGCAGTAATCGCCGATGGCTACCGTATTCGTTAGGGCATCCGAATTTGGACCCGCGTTTCGCCCTACGGCTGTGTTGTAATTCCCGGTGGTATTGGTGACTAAAGCCGAATTTCCTACAGCTGTGTTGAATCCACCGGTTGTATTAGACGTTAGGGCAAGACTGCCCACTGAGGTATTGGTTCCCCCGGAGGTTGTCCGTTTCTGAGATTCGAAGCCGACCGCTGTATTGGATGTACTGGAGATGCTAGTTTCGAGTGCTGAATGGCCCACCGCGGTATTGTTGTCTCCTGTGGCATTGCTGAACATGGACATCGAACCCACGGCGGTGTTGAATTTGCCTGTCGTGTTGCTGGTCAGCGATTGCAGTCCTATCGCCGTATTGTCAATTCCCGAACTATTGCTGAACATGGAGCGAAAACCGACCGCCACATTCTCAAATCCTGTTTGGTTGTTCATCAAGGATTCGGTACCCAAAGCCGTATTAGAGTAGCCGATGGTGTTGTTGTGCATGGTGTGTTTGCCAAAGGCCGAATTTGACGAACCAAGCGTTGTATTCACAAGGGCCTCGGAACCAACGGCCGTGTTGGAGTTACCGGACACATTTCCCCTTAAACTCTTGAATCCGACGGCGGTATTGTCGAGCCCAGAGGTGTTGCTATAGAGCGAGTCAAAACCAAAGGCGGAATTGCTAGTGCCGGCGGTATTCGAAAAGAGCGACGAGAACCCCATTGCGGTGTTTTGGCTTCCGGTTTGATTGGAAGCCAACGCACTATATCCAATGCCACAATTCTCACCACCCGAAGTATTACTAACAAGTGATTTTGAACCAATAGCAACGTTTCTAAACCCGATTGTATTGTTTGGCAAAGATAATTCGCCCACAGCCACATTCTCGTAACCTGAGGTGTTGTCGTCCATAGATTCTTTGCCCACCGCGGTATTCCTATAGCCTTCAGTATTCTTCCTCATCGTTAATGATCCGATCGAAGTATTCCGAAAGCCCGTCGTGTTCATCGCGAGCGAATACGCTCCAACGGCCGTGTTGTTGTTTCCTGTTAAGTTTGCGGCCAACGCCCAAAAACCCATTGCCACATTTTCGGTTCCCGTTGGACTGTCACGCATTGCTTCCCAACCAAGCGCGGCATTTCTGTTTTCAGACCCATCATCCAACCATCCGGCACGTTTGCCCACAAAAACGGAGTATCCTGGACTTTCAGATTCCAACTTCCCTCCGACCCAGGAGCCAGATGGATCAATAACACTACCTACTCCTGCAATCGAGTAGCTGGTGCCGGTTACGTCGAGAGTGGCGATATTGCCCACCAAGAAATGGGCGACTTGTGTCAAGTAGGAGGCGTCGATGCCAGCTATGCTCTGATTGAGTTTTTCCAGTAACTGATCATGCTGATCGGTCACGCGCACGGCATCTCGTCGGGGAAACACTTCGAAGGGTCCCAATTCACCCTGATCGGTTTGTATGCGTAACCAAAGAGTGGTTCGGTGCATCAATTCCATGGGCAACAGGGCGCCCGTAGCACCACAAAAAACCACAGCCTGGTCCTGAATCCACCAAACTTTCTCGCCTAGCTCCATATGAAGAGGCTTGCCGTTAGGTCTCGGCAGGTAAACGACTTCTACCCAAAGTTCGGAACCGATCTCAAACGGAAGATCTGTTCCCAGTTTGACGGGTAATACTAGCGGCCCAATCGGCAAATCGGTGCCAGCCAGCAACTGAGGTGTAAATACCCAAAACGAAACGAGAATGAAAAGTGTCGTGCGCATATTTTGCCTCTTCACATGAAATACGCGAGTTATCCTTCGCTGAAACTCTACGCGTCAAACTTTCGAGAATGGGGACAAAGCGTCGCTATTCTCTGTCGGTAAGCCTTAAACAAGGCGCGTGCCCGCACAAAGTTGGCGCCGCATAGCGATTGGATACAGCTTTAATCGTAAGCTCGTCTTCGATTGAAGCTACATGGAGATTGTTTTTATGGGAGGTACGAGTCGACACGCCTAACGTATTTAACCTTAGGTCAACAGCGTGACTATGCAACTGACGTCAAAAAAATAATGATACTTGGATTTGATTTTTTTGCTTCAGGAAACAAACAAACTGTTTCGCTTATAACTCAAGATTTGGGTCCGCTTTCACCGCGTAATCGTCGCCGTAATATTTACTGGTTGTTTTGGTATGGAATTCGATGGCGCTTATGGGTGGATATTTGGCTTCACCCAGTCCTGGTAAGACCTCCAACATCTCGTGCTCACGCACATAAATCGCCATGGGGAATGATATTCGTGGCTTTGAATAATCGCGCTGATTGGCAGGTAAACTGACCCGATGAGTGGTTGAAGGTAAGCGATCATTGGAAATACGTTGCAAATAATCACCTGTGTTAAGCACCACACTTCCTTTGGGTGCGTTTAACCTGATCCATTTCATGTTGGCGCGGTTGAGGACCTGCAATCCTTCTAGATCTTGTGATGGTAACAAGGTAAATAAGTCCACATCCTCATGTCCCAACATGCGGCCAGCGCCCGTCACTAAGTCATTAGCCTCTAAAGGTGGATAATAATTCAAGCGAAAACCAAAAAGCGGTTGTGTCAGCTTTTGATCGTAGCTGTGGGCATCACAGCCCAAGTAACGCAGAATACTCTGCATGATGGGTAATACAAGTGTCTCTTGCGCCAGACAGAGCTGTCGAAAAAAGGGTTCGTAACCAAGTCCAGGCCAAAAGCGACGTTCGTCAAAGTTATCGTCTTGTTTCATGTTGAAGGCCCGACGACAGAAAACCCAACCTTCCACCAGGTCGGGATGAATAACCGTGGTCGTCTTGATAGGAAAGTAACCTTGGTTCACAGAGCCATGACGTGTGGCCAAATACGGTGTCCGTTGTTCCTTGCTTGTCGTCTCAAAAAAGGCCTTTATTTTTGCCTCGGCAGTTTCATAGAGAGAGGTGTCAATGCCATGTCCCGTCAGAATGACAAAGCCAATCTCTTCCATAGCGGCGCCTAGCTCTAGGGCAAAGGATTGTATCGCTTGTTGGTCGCCACTGAGCATGGCAGCCATGTCGATGGTCTTAATCGAGAACTCGTCATCGAAAGCTTCCGGACCCGCTGACTCGGATAAATGATAGAGCTGATTCTTTGTCACCTGATCAAATCGTTTGAAGTCTTGGTTGACTGCCTTGATCCCATCTCGTTGGTTCTTCACATGTGATTCCTGTTACGAATTCAACTTAGATACAATATACCCAATCAGCACCAACAACAAAGCGGCAGGCACACACCACTTGATCCAAAAGTAGTAACCGCGATGCCAAACTTTCTGACTGTCGCCAAACACGGCGCTTAAGGTCTTTGTACGGCTTTGGCCCCAGGTCAGCGCCAGGATGGCCAGTAAACTACCAAACAACTGCATGCCAGAACCGAAGAAAAGGTCGAGAAGACCAATAATCGAAGGGTCAATAGCGATAGGAATAACAATAAGCGCCACGACGACACATAGGATCTGCATTAGTCGTTTGCGTGGCACCCATCCACCTAAGGCATCATGGACACCAGTAAGTACGACTTCCAGTGCGGCCAGGCTAGAGATAAAAGTTACTGTCAATAACGCAACTAAGAACAAACTGCCAAACCCTTGTCCCAAAGGCAAACGCTGAAAGAGTTCAGGCAAGGTTGAGAACAGTAAGCCAGGGCCTTCGTTCAATTCCAAGCCGAGAGCCAAGACCGTTGGCACAATGAATAGGCCGGCCATCATAGCGGCACCCACATCGCCAATGGCCATGAACGCGGCTGATTGTGTGAGTGGTTCCTCGTCTCGTATATAACTGCCAAAAATTAACAGGAAGGTTCCGCCTAGTCCAAGCGAGAAGAACGCTTGCCCAAGAGCTGCGAATATTTCGTTGGCGTGTAAGGCACTGAAATCGGGCTTCAAAAATTGGATAAGATGCTGGCCAGCACCTTCCAGTTGCAAGGCAAATACGATGAGCAGAAGCATGGCGAATACAAAGAAAGGAACAAAGATTTTGCTGATTTTCTCCATGCCGCTCTTTAGGTCCCGGACTAGAACCACATAAGAAAGCGCCAATAGCAAAACCACAATGGCGTATTGAATGAATGGATTGCCTAATGACTTGTTGTAGTTTTCAATGTGATGTGCATCAAAGCCATGAATAAAACTGAATGCGGATGAAAAAGCAATGTTGGCAATGACATAAATGTAATAGGATTCCGCGATCAAGACGGTCAATAACAACAGGCTGCCGATTATTTTGCCGGCGGTCTTTCCCCACATTGCGGTGAAAGCGCCAACTGGACCTTGGCGTGTGCTGCGTCCCAAACCCCATTCTGCCATCACGGCAGGGATAGCGAACAAGAATGTGAATACCAGATAAACGAATAGAAAGGCGCTACCGCCGTATTCGCCCATCATGTAAGGGAAACGCCACACATTGCCCAAACCGACCGAGACACCAATCATGGTCACGATGGTGGCAAAGCGGCTTGAGAAAAGAGGACGTTTGGTCATCTCGTTAGGATTAGGTTGACTCAAACCGTGCTGCCTTCGAATTTTGCAGGCAAAGATACTTCCAAAAACTCCAAGTCATCGCTGCCTGCTTGCATGGCATATCTAAATTCGCTAGGTATGACACAACAGTCGCCAGCTTGCAGGATAACTAAATCCTGTGTTTCGAGGTTAATTCGCAATTCACCTGCCAGCACATATAAGAACAAGAACTCGTTTAAATGTTGCTGCATGACCGATTTTTCGCGATTCACGGTGCGCACCACCTGGGCACCGGCCATCCCGTTTGTGGCTTTTTCGATGCCCAAATCACGTACTTCAAATCCCTGTATTCGCCAGAGTTGCCAAATCGCTTTGGCATTACGATGGTGAATAAACGTTTGGCCGTCGAAAGTTCGCTGTTGATTCAAGTGGTTATTAGGCAGCGGCAAATCGTGGTCGACATAGGTTGGGTGCTCTGCAGGGCTGCCAATTTCAATGACTTCTAATCCTGCCGAGCTTTCTAATACGCGATGTCGGATCATTGGCGGCTGCAAGACGCAATCGCCTGCATTGAGCAGAAACGGCTGCCCCTGATCCTCATAAACCAATTTTACCCAGCCCTTTAAACAATAGATCATTTGAAAACGAACGCGGTGATAATGCACGTAGTCTGCGACAGACCCTGCGTTCTCTATTTGAATATGTGAGGCAATAAATCGCCCGCCTTGCCGATCTGGAATGAGATCTCTGTAGCGCATTCCTGCGCGACCCAAATGCCAGTCTTGATTAAAACGACTAATAACAAACGATGGTTTGAGCGCTGGCAGTGTATATTGCTGGTTCTTGTTCACAAATTGAAGCTGAGTCCCATTGGGTGCTTTCATTGTCTTTGCAATGTCTCTCTCGGTCTCCAGTCGCAAAATTCCGGGAGCACATTCCAGGCCTTTCTGAAGCCTAATGTGTAGGCCATAGCCGCTGATCTCGGCAACAGCGGGCTGATCGGCGGGGTAGATCTCATGCAATCGAAAACCAAGCCTATCTATAAAAAAGTCAATCGTCTCTTCTAGGTCAACGCAAGGCAAGACGACTACAGCACGTTGTATGGCATTAGCCTTATCGGATGCCTGATGCATATCGGCCCCACTAATTGAGTTCTGAATACTGCATTCAGCATAGGCACGTTTGGCTGTATTTTCAAATAATGCATGGTGCTGCAGCCCGAATTAAAAGACTCATATTATTCGACACAATCTGCCGCCTGAGGCCAACAGTCAAGTCAGAAAACTAGAACATAGAATTAGGGTTAGCTGATTTTTCGGGCACGACCTGAAGCACGTCCCAATGTTCAACTATCTTGCCATGCTCGTCGAAGCGAAAGATATCGATGCCTGCGTATTCGTGATCGCCTGGCCATTTTTGATGACAATGCAGAACAACGAGGTCGCCTTCGGCAACGGTCCGTTTGAATAACACTTCTTTGCCGGGATATTCGATAGCCATTCGCTCAAAGTAGCTGATGAAGGCCTCTTTACCGTCAGCGACTTCGGGATTGTGCTGTATATAGGCGTCGCCAACATAGTCGGCTATGGCTTGGCGAGGCTGGCATCGATTGAACATCAGGTCGTAAAAGGCTTTCGCGTTACCCGTATTTTGCGTCGCTTGATCGTTCATATCGTTCCTCTGTCTATGTCCAAGTGGGTTTCATATCTTATCTCGATCGCTCGAATCTTCTTGAGCAATTCTTATTGGTATGAGACATCGAGGCCAGGAAACGTCAAAGCACGATTTAAGTCTTACGGCTGGGAATGGGGCGAATGCCGGGTTAAACTGAAACCGCTTTGCGTTGGTAGGATGAGTTATGCCGGAAGTAATTAAGGTCATCGTGACGCTTTTTTTAGTAATGGATCCGCTGGGCAATATTCCATTTTTCTTATCAGTTTTAAGTCCGGTACCCGAAACCAGGCGGCGCAGAGTGATTGTGCGTGAACTGGTGATCGCCTATGTCGTATTGGTGGTTTTCTTGTTGGGTGGCGGCTATTTCATTGATTTGATGGGTTTGCACCAAAGCTCAATCAGCATTGCGGGCGGAATTATATTGATGATCATCGCCATCCGCATGATCTTTCCCATCGCGCGGCATCCAGGTCAGGAGACGGAAGAGGAAGAACCGTTAGTGGTGCCTTTGGCGATTCCGGGTGTTGCGGGCCCTTCAACTTTAGCCACCGTTCTGCTGCTAGCCAAAAGCCAATCTCAGGGTTTACTTACCTGGCTCTTAGCGTTGACCATCGCATGGTTCCTGACAGCGGCAATTCTCTTTGCCTCGCCTTGGTTCTTAAGACTATTGCGTATGCGTGGTTTAATCGCCATGGAACGGTTTATGGGCATGATTTTAGTGGCCTTGTCGGTGCAGATGTTTCTTGACGGATTACGTTCCATTCACGCGATTCCTGTCCTGTAATCGGGAGTACCGCTACTCGTGCATATCCGCAGCACTTGAATATCTGTGACGCTCGTCTAGCTGGCGAACACGCCGAATCATATTTCCTCAAGACAGGGACGCATACCGATTACCCAAAATATGCGAAGTCCCTGCCGTGTATGCCTTAGAAACGCTCAGGTTTGGGGCAGCTTCAACTAACATGCGAACGAGGGAAGGACGTGTCAGTGTCTATTGGAAGTCACTTTTCAAGAATTTGAACGGTACCGCTGCTGCCGTCGACCTGAACCATTTGTCCGTCTTTGAGCAGGGTGACAATGCCATCGATACCTGCCACACAAGGTTTACCGTATTCGCGTGCGACAACGGCACCGTGTTGCAAAATGCCACCAACTTCAAGAAGGATCGCTCCTGCATTGGCAAATAGGGGCGTCCAACCAGGATCGGTTGTGTAAGCGACCAGGACGTCTCCCTTTTCGATGGTCTTTTCATCAGGGTGGTGTAAGACCTTCACGGGTCCGATGAAAACGCCCGGGGAAACGGCCATTCCACTTAGTTCTCCTGGCTTGCCGTCTTTTTTATGGGGTCGCAAAATCCGCCCACGTGAATCAATCACCAAGGGGAAATTGCGCACTGCTTTGAGCCGCTTCATAAAGGCGGTTCGTTGCAAACCCAGGGACCTCAAATCAAGGAAGTCATTGCTAACAGCGTCATCAAGATCATCAAACGTTAATTCGAAGATATGCTCTGGCTTGTCCAGTCTTCCCGCTTCTCGTAATTTTTTCCCCTCCATTAACAGGCGTTTACGCAGGGCATGAAATGCTAGCAACATCATGTGTTTGGGCACATCTCTTGCTCCAGCGAAATAACCTATGATGGTGTGCAGCCGTTTTAAGAGCAGGCGCCGAGGCCAAGAACTTCGTTTCATAATGGATTCAAAAGCCAGTTCACGCGCGTCGATTTGGCGTTGCTGCATCGCTTTAGGGTCGAATGCCTCGTCGTTAATGGGCATGCTCGCGATTTGCCTTAGTAGTAGGCTGGGTCGATCGGCGTATCGCGGAGTCGCCAAATCCATTTCTAGTGGGCCACGTCGGCCATATCGGGCCATGAAATCATCCCATGCTTGCATAAATTCAGGGGCCAGGCTGCGATTTGAGATTCTCTGTTCCAGGGCATCTTGATCCTGGATATCAGATGGGTTGAGGCGGGCAGCGAGTTCGGCCATGGCGATTCCCATCTCGACAACGGGGTTACCATGAAATCCGATCCTCAAGGCCTTTGCCGCATCACGATTCTTACGACCTACAATCAAGTTGATTAATGACAGGGCGAGGAGACCAGCACCAAGTGGTGCCATCGCCACGGCAAAAAGGTGCCTGATCCCACCTTTGAACCCCAAAACACCACGATCAAAGACTGTTCGACGAAACTCATTTGGCGACAGGTGATAGTCTGTGTTTTCAAGTAATCGTCGTTCGAAATCTTGTACTTGGCGTATGAATCGTCGGTGGGCTCGCTTAGGTGTCACGAAGGCAATCACAACCCGCCATAGAATGACTCGTACTCGCCATATGAATCGGGGAAGATAGGGCAGCATACGCCACGAACTCCAGGGCGGTTTGCTCAGCGATCGATAACGACTGGCATCAAGACCCAAAATGGTTTCTGCCATCAACGAATCACTAAGTGCGGCTGAAGCCGCCATCGATTTTTGACTCTGAATCCGAAGCATGGCCGATAAGTTCATGTACATACGGTTACCCGCACATATCCAGAGTGAATCTTCGGCTTTAAGTTTCATTTTTAGTTTTCCGATAAACGCATTGACTAAATCTGAAGTCCAAGCTTGCATGAAACTGATGCCAATCGGTGAGATGGGTGCATTTAGTGTAAAGCCGCTCGACAAGGCCGCATCGCCATAAAGGTTTCGGCGCTGACCCGGTTCTGTAATCAGTTCCGGAGGCAGCGGGACATAGGCGGTGATGGGTCGCGCCTGTAATAGGTAAAATGTTCCATGATGAACGGCCCATTCCACATCGACCGGGAGTTCATATAACTGTTCGATATGTTTGGTTAAGCGGGTTAGTTCAACAATCTGATCATCATTTAGCGTGTATTCTCCGCTGCGATGGAACGCTTGCGACTGTATGCCACCTGAAGGCTCAATCCATTTCGAGATCTGCTTTTTACCCAAGTGTTTTTCCAGGATCTTGCTGTCGACCTTATCAACCACAAAGTGGTCTGGACTCACCAGACCAGCGACCACAGAATCACCCTGGCCCCAGTTGGCGCTAATCGCCACTTCATCGTAGTCATTGTTGGCGGGATTGATGGAGAAAGCCACACCGGCTACATCACTATGGATTTGTTCCTGAATGATGATGGCAAGCCTTGGTGACATTAAATCAAAACCCTGTTGCTCTTTGTAGGCCACGACACGATAGTCAAGGCACGAAATCAGACAGTGGTGGATTGCGGTTTCCAGGTCTTGTTTGGGTACGCCTAAACAGGTTTCGTAACCGCCTGCAAATGATGCTGAAGTCAAATCTTCGTCGGGTGATGAGGAGCGAACAGCGAAAAGTGTGTCAGTTTTTAGTTGTGTTCGGAGTGTATCGATAATGGCTCGTTGATCGCCGCTAAGACCAAGTTTGGAGGCGTTTGCTTGTAACGCCAAACATGGTTGTTCTGAAGGACTTTTTACAAACGCGTGATAGGTTTCACTTTTCTTAAGTTCGTCAAACCAGGGATCCGCAAACTCCGTTGTGAGAACAAAGCCTGCGGGAACTTGAAATCCGGCCTGATGAAGTCGCATCAGCGATACCGCTTTACCGCCAACCAGCGCGGGAGGGAGAGGGGCGGCTGACAAAGAAACCGTGCAATTAGAATTGGCCATGGCGTTTATTTTCGCTTTCCTTTAGTGCCGCGATCGGCCGTTCTTAAAGCCTCGAAACGGACGCGTCCAGCCTCTACCATTCTTCGAATGATCGCCTTGCCGGCTTCGCTATTTCCGCCGCCTTCAGGAGTCAATGCTCGATCCATGATGACTGCGATTCCTTCAATAATGTCGCGAGTTGGCGGAATGTCAGATTCATGCACGATTTGATTCATTGACACCAATCCATAAGACAGCATGTTCATGATATGGGCCGTTACTTTAGGGTCGAGATCCGAGCGGATGGTGCCAGCACTTTGCATGAGCTCAATAAACTCGTGTCGTGTCGAGCGAGTTTTGTTTCTACGGAAGAAATTGTCAGGTCTTCTTAAGTAGTTACCAAAAATATGCGTGTCCTGCCGGAGCATCGCTTCCATGAAGGGATGCTCATTAAGCGCTAAGAGCATGTTCTTATAGACACCTGCCATCGTTCCACCTTGCGGGTCACACTCAACCAGCCGCAACCATAAATCGGCCTGCTTACTCATTTCTCGCAACAACAATGCTTCGAATAATTGGTCCTTGGATTGGAAATGTAGGTAGACGGCGCCCTTACTAATGCCAGTTTTGCGGGCAATGTCGCTGACGGTGGTTTTATCGTAGCCATGGCGAATGATGAGCTCTGCGGCTGCATCCAATATCTGTTTTTGCTTGTTCAAACTGTTAGTCATCAATCCATCCAATCGGCATTATGACCAAATTAACGATTCGGGTCAACGGGTCATCTCGTGGTGTGAGTGTTTTTATGAAAACGTGCTTCATTTCATACGTGAGAGATCTTGAACATGACTAGTGGCATAATCATCAGTAACTCTTTGAAAAAACAATCGTAGCGAGAGGGGTCCTATCATGAATGCAAACGCCTTTTTAAGTATCTTGGTGTTTAGCTTGCTTGCTGTGCCTCTTGAAACTCATGCGCAAGAGCTGACTTCAAACCCAACAGCTCTTCAGATCTTAAGGCAGACGATCTCGGCGTTTGGTGGTGAAGAGCTGCTGGGTGGACTTAACAATTGGCACGCCAAGGGTTTAATCCAAGTATCAGGCTATAGTGGCACTTACGAGCTTTGGGCTCAAACACCCAATAGCACCATGTCGGTTGTCGACCTTGAGGTTATTCGCGTTGAAACAGGGTTTGACGGAATTGAGGCATGGGAGCGTCGTGGTCGTCAGGTCAAGACATTGGATAGTGAACCGCTTGCCGTCGCAAAGCGAAACGGGCTCTTTATGCCCTTGCTCCATTACCTTAAACACGAAACCGCCGTAACCAATAGGGGACGTCAGACGATCGATGACAGGGAGGCATGGGTATTGGAGTTTAGTCTCGAGAACGGAAACCTGGAACAGCATTTCATTGATACACAAAGCTACTTACCCATTCAAGAAATTCGGATACCAGCAAAAGCTGACGAGGAAAATCTCACCATTCGTTACGGTGATTACCGCGGCCAGAACGGCATACAATTTCCGTTTTCTGTAATCCGTAGCAGTTCAAAACGCACGATTCAGATCGACTATGAATCCTATGTATTGAATACCGATATAGCCGAAAAGTTTTTCGTCAGTCCAGCCAAAAAATACGAAGGTGAACCCTTTCAAGCTAGTCTGTCGACTGTGCCGAGAAGAATTTTTAAAGAGAATGATGGCATCTTCGGCAATGGACCCAGTGAGAGCTGGTACTTCCATCTGCTGGTCGATGAAAAACATGCCCGAGCTTTGGAATCCAAGGAAGCGTCACTAAAGTTCTTCTCAGGGGATTCGTTAATGGAAACCCATAACATAACAGGGGTGACGCTAAGTGCGATAAAGAATGTGTCGTTCACTGGATTGGCTGCCCTCAGCGAGGTGTTCGACTTGCGTTTTTCGTATAGTCGGCCTGTGTCGCTGGCTATTGACCGCATCATGGTTGAACTTATTCTCAGTCCGTTAGCCGGCGATGATATTCGTGCCATTCATGAAGTCCATTTAGAGAATTATGTCCCCAAGACCGAGCTGTCGTTCCCATTGCAGGGAGCCTTTATCGCTTTGGCAGCTGCTGATTTCAACGAGCCTCATGCTCAGGAATGGAGCCAACATCATGCACTCGATATTCTGGCGTTGGGCCCAAATCTCCAACTCATGAGGGGGGAGGGAAGCCAGAATCAGGATTACGAAACGTGGGGCAGAACGGTCTTTGCGCCTGCGGACGGCATTGTAAGTTACGCGCGCAACGATGTACCCGACAATGCCAAACCCAACCAGATCGACACCGAGTCTTTTACCGGTCTGCCGGATCGGCTGTGGAGCATTGGCGGCAACTGTGTGGTGATCGATCACGGCAATGGCGAATACAGTTTTCTGGCCCACATGCAAAAAGGCTCTGTTAAAGTGCAAACTGGTGATCGAGTCAGTCGTGGTGATGAATTGGGGTTGTTGGGGAACTCAGGAAACTCAAGCGCCCCACACTTGCACTTCCACTTGATGGCGGGTGACACCCTGTTCCGCAGCGACCCATTACCACTTCGCTTCAACAATGTCTTTTTTAGTGGCATCGCCAGTGGCAAATTATTGGGACCGATCAAGCGAGGTATCTACCTAGAATCAACGTGGGAAGGGAAATGACAAATCTTTCAAATACCAGACGATCGTGAATTGCCTACAAGATAACTACATCCTTCCGGTTTCTATGTCTGGCGGACTTGTAACCCGTTGGAAGATGAAACCCAACTCAACTGGTTTTGGGGTGATCTGATCAACTAGCCGGCTAATTTTACATATTCATGTTCATCGAAATCTGTGCATGGCGGTTAGAATCTGAAGTACGGATGTCAAATCAAATTCATATCCAAGAAGGAATACTCAATTCAGATTACCTGGCCAGCGCGCTTTCGCGAGCTGGTCTAACTTCGAGTTTTAGAAGGCCTGAGACCCAGGCCCTTACGGGCGGGCGTACCGGGGCAGCGGTTACGCAGTTAACCCTTGAGAACTACCCATCAACTGAACGATTCGTGCTCAAAATCCTGCCAGCGCATACCTGGCGCGATGAGATGATGGATGCTCATGCGGGCGGGGAAGCGCTCTTGTGGTTTCGAGGCGTGACTCAGAAATTACCGCCACCGATTTCCTGTCCTATGATCGATGTGAGCTGCGATCACGAGGGTGCATGGTGGATGTTATTGCGTGATATTTCTCGCGGTATCAAGCCACGAGGTGCGTTTTGCATGCAGGATGAGCAAGTCTTCGTTGAGGCGTTGGCATGCTTGCACGCATTTTTCTGGCAGCACCCGTCGCTGGCATCCTACCCGCTAGCCACACCAATGGGTTGTACAGAACTATTTGCTCAAGGGTTTTTGAGTCTAGCCATGGATGGAAATGCAGCCCCTCCATCTGGAATCCGACAATTCTTAACCGAAATCGAACCATTCGGCCTCTTGTATCCTAAATTGATTCGGTCGCTCTCAAAGTCAGACCTTGAATGGCTCGTTTCGCTAGCAGGCAACCGAAGCTGGGAGCGTTTTCTTTCATTAGGGCCCGAAACGCTTTTACATGGTGATCTGAGGCGCGCGAATATCTCGTTTATGTCTAGCGACCACATCTCACTAATAAACTGGGAATTTGCTGCACGCGGGCCGGTGGCCGTTGACCTGGCCTGGCATGTATACCTGCATTGCTGGGTTTATCCCTCCGAGGACATAGACCCAGAACGATCGGAAAAGTTGTTGCTGCAATCCTATTTGAAGGCGCTCAGCCAACTCGATGTCGAGCTCGATTCTGATCTTTTTGAGCTGCAATGGAAGAGCGCCTGGCTAAGAGTATTACTGCAATTGGGTTTTTGCTTGGCCGATCGAGATGATCCAAATTTGACGGCACGTATGCTGACCCGAGCCCGCGGTTACTTACGAGAACTAGGTGGATGAATACATCGAAGGTGGTATGGACAGATCATGGCTAAATATGACGATGTTATTGAAAAACTTGGCCTATTGCATGGCCATTGGAAGGGCAACGGACGCGGTCAATTTCCAACTATAGATTCCTTTGAATACGAAGAAACACTGGTATTCGAAGTCGCTCTGTCATATCCATTAATTCACTACCAGCAAAGAACCGTGCTTACTCCAAGTGGTGAATCGAGTCACTGGGAATGTGGTTTTATCAGAATACTTGAAGATGGATCTATTGAAGTATCAAATGCTCAGGACGGCGGCCGAGTTGAAGTCTTACAAGGAACCATGACGTCAATGGCTGATAAAGCGTTTGCATTGGAGTTGACAAGCATCGTACTAGCTCATGATCCCAGATTGATCAAAAGCAAACGGGAATTTGGGCTAAAGGACCACCTGTTAAGCTACAAAAAATACATGGCGACCAACACCACCGATACGCCCGCGTTGTTGCACCATCTTTCGGCTGAGCTAAGGAAACAGAACTAAGGTTAGGGTGGCCTTGTCACGCAATATTAGAATCTCTCTCTGTCAATCTCCGCATCCTATAGCTGTGGCTTTTGAGCTCGTGGGGAGGCTGTATGAAGGTTTCGTTTAGGGTGATGATATATATGAGAACTACTTTCGACACCATGTACTACAGCACAATGGGTTGCGATTGTGGACTGGTGTACCAAATGGCACCCGCATTGGCAAGAAAGTGCGAAAAACCGCATTGCATGATGAGCCCTACCAGCAAGGCGGCCATCATCAGTTTGACGGCGCGATTGCCCCATAAAAATAAGGGCTGGGTGGCGAGGTAAAGCAAAAGTGTGATGACTGGGAAGAGGTAACGACCTTGAATGGCGACGAATGCATACAACTGTTGATAGTTTGAAATTCCAAAATGAAAAACAAAACCGGAGTAGCCAAGGACGATCACGCCAACCCATAAATTGACATCCCATTTCAGCCACCTAAAATGGATAAGGCCTAACAAGATGCTGAATGCTAAGAGACTGACTGCGATTGCTCGCGCAACGACCGGAGGCTCAATCGTCTGATGGGTTAGGACGCCAACAATACTGGTAAACATGATATCTGCCCATCGGGCAAAGTAGGAGTAAGTGTCGAACTTAGGGCGTTCATCAACGGTGGCTCGAAGCTCAATACTCCGCTGAACGAGGAGTGATTGAGCGCAAGCTTCGGGTGCCAATACTTGATGGCAAACTGGATCAAGTTGTCCATACTGCATGAGATTCGTGCCGTAATGACGAACATTTAGAACGAACAATAGGATCACAAGTGCATACCCAAAATACTGAATGGAGTGATGGGGCTTTGATAGATAATTCTTAACAGTAGACCATAGCGATTTGTTCAAATGGGCGCACAGAATAAGGGCATGAATAAGGCAAATGGGCGCGAACGATATTTTTGTTAATAGACCAAGTCCATTGCAGATAATCAACCATGTCAGGTCAGAGTTTTGCGATCTTTTCAGGTAGCGAAACAAAAATAATGCAGCTAAGGCCGCAAATAAATTGGTTAGATTGTCGTAGCTGACCATTGATGCCAAAAAGACATACATGAGTAGGTTGGATTGAACAACCATGACCGTGAATTGAACCCATCTACTGGAGGTCAATTCTTGCACCAATCGCAGTGATGCCAATAGCGTTGCTATAGAAATAAGTATGTTTAGGCAACGCATGTACAATAATCTGTCGATTCCGGTCCATTTTAGATGCAGCAGTTTACCCAATAGCAGATGGTAGAGATAAGGGCGCTTGGCGACGGTGCCCAGATGGTAAGTTTCGGGTTTGTCTTGGATGTTGAAGCCGTCAGCTTCAAAATAGGCAATGGAGACCAAGTCGTGGAACATCTCGTCAGGCGGTACCCTAAAATCCATTTGAGTGGCGAAAAAGAACATCTGAAAAATGAACCAACAAAAAATCAACCAAATTAGGCCTTTTTCTAATTGGTTGATCCTCAATTCATTGAGTCTTGGCAGCCGAGAGCCAGTTCTTTGTATCCCAAAAACCATAGCGCTCATTAAGAGCCAAAGGCAGACAGCGACCGTCTGAGACGGTAGTCGATACCAATTAGAAGGTTCGGTTTCTTGACCAAATAGAACAGAGAAGAATGGGTCCTCGCCAGTGGATTCAATCTCGATGAAATCATGATAACGGGTCACCTCTCCGATATCGTGGGTTTCTAGCATGCGCGGAAGAATTTGATCGCCTTTGAGACGAAATCGTTTAAAACGATATTTTATTTCCAAAGAATGGATCGAAAGAGTTCCTTCACTTGTGCGAGGATCAATGCGTATTTGGTGCAGGGCTTTTAACCCGTACAAGCGTTTCGACCGGAATGTCAACCGTTGAACCTCTTCGACATCGATGAGATAGCGCGAGTCCACATTTTCTTCGCGGAACCCAGGGCCCTCGTCAAAAAAGACTTGAACGTTGTCGGTTTGCTTACCGCTGACCTCGAGCACGACGACCGGCGTAAAGAACCAATGGGTGACTATAATTAGGCTGGTTAGAAATAAGCCATACAACAAGCTAAGGATGGTGTCGCGCATAATATTTGACATCGAAAATCTTCTTCAACGTATTGCTTGGCTGTGGCTGATCATACCCTGATTTGCTATCGAAAACCTAAGTCCGAAAGAATGATTATTACATCGAAAACATGTGTGAAACTCGTTCATCGATTGAATGGGTCGGGCTTTGAATGCCGATTTTCTCGATGTTTTGATTGCTGGGCCGTCACTCAATCTGAGAAATATTGGCATCTAGCCGCAGTCTAATAGTGATTCAGATCGACAGCCCGTCCCATTTAGATTCAATCATTGAGATTAAGGTGCCGAGGTCCATTGAGACAGATCGCGCTTGATTAGATTCGCCAACCATTGGATGTCGTCAAAATAGTCGTTGATCAACAGTTTGCGTAAATGGTTGTCAATAATGGGTTTTTGCACCAGCAAATTCGACCTCAACGTGTCTTTAACAATGTGGCGTATTTGAGTGGGTAGCCTATTCTTGAAAACTAAGGGCTGAATATTTTGATGCAGTATCTATTGGTCTAATCAGATTCCTATCGCCAGGACCTTGATTTAGAAGTGAAATCTCTGGGCACACAAAGTACCCGGGTTCCTTATCGTGTGGCATAAAGACGCCTGGATGCTGTTTGAGGTACTCGAATAGAGACTTGGGGCCCGATTTTGCTGCGCCAATGATGAAGAAGTCAGGAAATAGGCCATTCATTGGCGCTCACCTTGGGGTGTTCCTGTCTGAGGATCACACCCTGGTCCGCCACTCAGGAGTTGCTCCAATTTTAGAGCTTGTGATTGAGCGTTAAATCTCTTGAGCGCTTCGTTGTGGGCATTTTGAGCTACGATGCTCAGCCCATCAGGATCGGCGGCCACTTTTTCAATTTGCCTTGCCAATGCGGCTGCGTCTCTGACCGGAACAAGCCAGCCCGTTTTTGCGTGTTCAATCAGTTCAGATGGCCCATAAGGACAATCTGTGGCGATAACCGGCGTTTTACATATCATAGCTTCAATGATGACGTTAGGTAGTCCTTCAAAATCACTGCTCAGTATCAAGCAATCTGCAGATCGTATGTATGGGAAAGGGTTTGGTTGCCGACCCCACCAGTCGATCCGGTCATCGATTTTTAATTGTATTGCTGCATCCATTAGCTCCTTCAACATAGGTCCCTCGCCAATCATCCAGAGACGAATGGCTGGATGACAAACCTTTGAAATGGCATGCAATAGCATCAATTGGTTTTTTTGAGGCACCAATCGACCGACATGGACGATAGTAAACTGGGTGTCTCTTTGCACATACTTGATATTGGCTTGCTTAATTATGAAGTCGATTTCAGCCAAATTATCGATAGCAAAGAGTTTGCTTGCAGAAATTCCAATATGTGTCTCAGCTTCGTTGGCTACGCCCCTAGAACAGGTAACTATGGCATTGGCACGCCTGTACACAAATCGAGCCCAACTTAGTTGAAGGGTAGGCACAACAAATTTCGGACTTATGGTCAATCGGCATACGAATCGTGCCTTTGATCGGGCCAATCGAATCGCCGTGCCCGTAATGAGGTTGGTAAAGTGAATTTGGCTGTATATCAAGTCAGGATTTAGGTTTTTGATTAAAATCGCAAGCTTGTAGATAGCTTTAAGAATATCAACTGGCCGTCTCCTGGGAATAACATGAACAGGAATGTGGCTAGGTATCTTATATTCAAAAACGGGTTGCCACACGCAAAGATGGACGTCATAAATTGTTGGGTCAATATGCTTGATTAAAATTGCGCACTGGCGCTCAGCACCCCCGGAGTTAAGAGATGGGACGATAATCAGCAGTTTTTTCACAAGAACCTTAGACCGTTGAAAGTATTTGTTCTTGTGCCTTGATTCGGATTAAGGTCGAAGTGATGGTTGGGAATCCGGTTTTTAATTGCCATGGATAATGATAATGCATGATTTTGTTGCGTTTCTGCAGATCGAAACACGAGCCTTATTCTAGCACTACATCCTCGCGCGAGAGGAGGGAGTCTCCTTGCTCTTTGGGCGATAATCCATATTTACGTAAGCAAAAAGCTCCGACGATATTCTTTTCGTTATTCACAAGAAACGGCTTGAGGTTGGACCAGAAGGACACACTCTTCGAAGGACAAGGTTTGTTAGGCGTCTAGCAGAAAATTTGTGCCTCCGGATGTTTTACGTATACCCTTCGCGCTGTGTGCCTTTGCTTTCGCGGTCTTCGCACATCTCCCCTCAGCCTCGCATCCAGGAGGTCCTTCACCTCATCCACCACGAGGTGCGTTATCGGCTGCTCCTGTAATACTCGCGCTTCTCCTTGTAACGCCTTGCGGATTGTCATTCGGTGGAATCCCGGTTCGTGTGCAATCTCACGAATCGATTTTCCCCGGCGACTCGACGAGTTGGTATGCTCGTAATGATCCATCCCAATCATTCTTACCCTCGGCCGTTCGCTTTGCTACATAGAACTCAATGCCTGGCGGAGTCTTGATTGGGGTGAGCCACTTTTACTTGATCATTCCACAGCTCACAGCGTCGCTTTTACTCTTGCGTTTCCAAGCAAGCGTTACGACACCACACAACTCAAAAGAGGATCACGTGATGAAGCAAGGAAAACCATTCGAGTTACCCTGACATTGGAACTAAGCGCGTGATGCTAAATACGTGACACGATCTCCAGTGTAATAACGTTTTTCGAGACCTTTCTGAGTAGGCTCAATTTTTTCAACGGTGGTGAAACCTACAAACTCTAGCAGGTCAACCACTGCGTCCTCAGTAGGATAAAACTCAACGACACTCGATTCACTGCGCCATTGATTCGTTCCGATTCCTTTGAACTCCTTGCTTGGTCGTTCTGGGATATTCATTGACCACAATGACTTGGGTACAAGACGCTGGGTAATCTTAGGTAGTCGGAGTACCGATGTGTCTACTAATATATATTGACCCGTCACAGAGGCAATTCGCCTCATTATATCGACAGGGTTTTCTAAGTGATAAAGAATACCAAAGAAAAATGTGACGTCGAAGGTGCCCATATCTTGATCAATATCGGCTATGTTCATTATCTTGAATTCCACTTGATCCAATTCCAACGCCCGGCGCATGAAGTTCGCTTGTTCTATATAGTGAGGAACGATATCTATCCCCAGTACTGAAGCGCAATTTAACCTCGCAGCCTCAACTGAAAATCCGCCGCAATTGCAGGCTACATCCAAAACTGTCTTGCCTGCCAGTGAACCGCCACACGCTTCGATTAACCTAGGAAACGCATGTTTTACGAGATTGGCAAGGCGCGTTTGTTCCAAGGGCCGACGAGAAAGTTCTGACACGTGAGTGCTCAAATTGTGTGGGAGCGCTACTTTGTGATGAAAGGGAGCGAGACGATTGACTTCAGCTTGAATTTCCTGTGGGGTCATGTTGAGTTTCCTACGTTTTGTTTGCTGTCTATCTCAAGATTGCAGGTTTTTATGAAGCCAGCTAACAGATGAAAACTAGTTAGTTTGTGTGTGACAGCTCTTGCAAGTGCAACCAGCTCGGATGGTCTAATGAACACCAGGGCATTGAGGCTATATATAACCATGAAAATGGCACAAATTGCGATATTGACATTGAAACTCAATTCAAAATGTCAAACACCTCATCCAATCAACCGCGTCGTAACAGCCAGTTGGATAAAACCTATCCCCATCTGCGTCTTTTTTTGCCCACGAACAAAAGAAGATGGAGGGTCAATCGACGTCTAAATTGCCCCCTTAAAGTGCATCATGTCTTCGGTTTTGTAATGCTTATTTAAGCTCAAGTTGATAGGTGTCTTCAGCGATATAGCGTTGATAATCGGGATGGTCGAACAAATGTGCGATCCAAATTTGGTGATTCCAGCGGGGAACTATACTCTTGCTCAATAAATGATAGACTTTGCCCAATTTTGCGTCATTGTGACAGGTATTGAATTCGTTAATGGCGAGCCTTTGCCCGGTATAGTCGTTGTACAATTCGACCTCGCCGCCTAATACATCGTCAAAATAGCAATGAACACGAGGCAGGAAACCCGTCTTTTTTAGGTCGAAAATCTTGAGCGCTTCTGTGGTTGATGAATAGAAGTCCAAATCGAGCAAAAGAGCCCCAATGGGTGCTGGGTCGTACTTCTCAAAGAATGTTGGGACCGTTTCGCGAACATTCCCCAAAACGAGTTGGGCAGTCGTTAGTTTTTTTTCGAGAGCAGTCTGGTCCATCTTGTAGAACCCTGTTTTCCACTGATAAGGGAGGTCACGGTAACCCTCGGGTTCTGGAAGCCCTTCACCCGTGTCAAATCCAAAAACTTCGATATCAATTCCTAAACATTTGCTTGCCTGTCTCCCGTGGTACTCAAGATTCAAGAGACCATTCCCACCCGCAACGCCGAATTCGATGACACTGATTCTCGATAATCCCAGTTTCTTAGCCAAACAGCCCGCTTGGTAAACGCAGTAACCATAGTGAGGGCGTTTTACCGCTTCCAACTGGATACGAAAGGAGTAGCTTCCCAACTGAAATCTTCGAATTACTTTAACAATGGCTTTGCGAATCGGAAACGGGTCACGAAACAGTTCAATCCATCGATTTGTCATTGGTCATCTCTAATTGAATTTGGGTTGTCAAATGGCGAAGTAACTTTGCCGTCGAGGGTCAATTCGTATGGTACTCTTGCTGGCATTTTTGGACACGAAATGCGTTCCTGATCTAAGATCACGGGTAATGCATATTTAGCGATTTATGGCGCAGTAATTTTTTGTTCTTCCCCTTATGCGCTAGGATGCCTCAGAAAATAGAAAAAGTGAATCAACGATGCACCTAGTTTACCTTACCTCCTGTAGCTATTCAGGATCCACACTGCTCACTTTATTGTTAAACACGCACCCTCAAATCGCAACAGTTGGTGAACTGAAAGCTAATATCAACTCCAAGCAATCACAGATTCTGTGTTCCTGTGGGCAGAATCTGCATCATTGCGCCTTTTGGACCACGATCATCAAACGCACGCAACGATTAGGAGCAGATATCCAAGCGGACAGGCTAGGCACACAATTTGGCTACCCTGAATCCAAGTTATTTCAGTTGGTTTGTCACGCTAAAGTAAGGAGTCGGTGGTTTGAGAACATGCGCAGGTTCGCGTTGTCGCGAGAACCATTCGCAAAAACCTTTACTCAGGTCTTGATGCGAAATCGGTTGTTGATCGAAACCATTGCCGATCATAAAGGCGGCACTCATTTCTTGGATTCATCCAAAGATGTCGTTCGATTAATGTATTTTCTTCAATCGAAATATTGGCAAATTAGTGTCATTCGAATGGTCAGAGATGGACGTGGAACGATGAACTCTTTCCAAAAACACTTTCCTAGTCTTTCACCCCGCAAAATCGCTAGGATGTGGACGGGAGTCGACCGCCAATTCGAGAACCTCGTCCGGTTGTTTCCTGAGATGCGTACAATAACGGTTCGCTATGAGGATTTAGTGGATGATGTTGCAAGTCAATTGAAGCGTATTGCTCTTTTCTTGAATCTGTCTCCTAATTTCTCTGAACTCGATTTCCCAACGGGACACATTTTCGGAAATGACATGCGGCTTAAACGCATTGAATCTATACGGTTAGACGAAAGTTGGCGTCAACAACTTTCTCCTTCAGCTTTGCAGATATTTGAGCAAATTGCGGGTCCTACAAATCGCAAACTGGGCTACGATTAGCAAGTAGGATGCGGATTACTTGAAGAACAAGATCGCATCAAGGTAGTAGCTTATGTGATGACAATTCTTCATAGATTGATTCGGAAAATAGTCTTTGGGCCTTGCTATTTGGGTGCTGGTCGAGCAGATGAAGTGTATAGTCTCGTTGATTCTTTCCGAAAAAGTTTTGACTGGCATCGATAAACACCAAGCCTAACTTTTGTTCAATCAATTGGCGAAGTCTGATGGTGATGTATCCAGATATACAACGACGATCGGAATCTCCGTTCTCTCTTTGATCGCCGCAAATTCGCCAATCTGAATGTTCACATACGACCACTCGCTTGAACTGATTTCATGGACCATCAGAAGTTCAACTTGTCGACGAATGGCACCCACCAACAGAAGGGTGTAATTCTCGGTAAAACCATTGCGAACCGGTTTCGGTACAAAGTCACCCCCAAGCTAACGATGGTCATTAACCTGGTTGTCGTTTAGACGACATGAGCCGACCAAAATAAGGTACTGAGGGCACGATGTCTCAGCATGGCGACAATTGGTTGAGATAGATGGGTCGTCTTTTATCTGCCTGAACGGGGTGGCTCACCCTGTCTCAACAAGTTACACTCAATACGTCACCTTCCGCGACGCCTGTCGTTTGTATTGCGGCGTATGCAATGCCAATGGTAGCTTTAGAGCAATCGATACAGACGAGGTTGATTTTTGAGTTTGGGTGTTTTGGAAACTGAAAATGAATTCTCAAACGCTCAACCCAAAATTTGTTTGAGATAATGTGCGGCATTGCTGGTTTTCTCCAGCGCAATTTGACTGAAGATCAAAGCAGTAGCGTACTGGTCTCAATGGCAGACGCATTATCTCGTCGTGGCCCTGATGATAAAGGCTATTGGTTTGATCTCGATGCTGGCGTTGGTTTGGCGCATCGGCGTCTGTCGATCATCGACCTTACCTCCGCTGGCCATCAACCCATGGTTTCGGCAAATGGTCGATTTGTAATGGTATTGAATGGAGAGGCCTACAATTTTCAGTCGCTGAGAGAACGCCTCAAACACGAGGCTCATGATTTGTATGCGTCACTGCGTGGTCATTCTGATACCGAGGTGCTTTTGGCTGCGATCCAGAATTGGGGCCTCGAATGTGCGTTGCGGGACGTCAATGGGATGTTTGCCTTGGCGCTTTGGGATCGGAAGAGTCGGACGCTGCATCTGGCGCGCGATCGAGTTGGCATTAAGCCGCTGTACTACGGTTGGCATCGAGGTTGGTTTTGTTTTGCCTCTGAATTAAAAGCACTGGAAAGTTGCTCGTTTTTCAAACCGGAAATCGACCGTCGGGCCGTTCAACTGCTGATGCAGACCAATCATATACCGGCACCTCGGACCATCTACCAAGGTATCCAGAAGCTTCGGCCGGGAACCATACTCACGGTCAACGGTTCTTCTGCATCGGCTACCGAGACGGTTTTTTGGTCCCTGGAGTCGGTTACGCGCAAAGCGCGGTCGGATCTATTCGAGGGATCCGAAAATGAGATTGTAGAGCAATTCGAGTCGGTTTTGGAGTCCGCGGTCGCGCGTCGTATGATCGCCGATGTTGAGTTGGGTGCATTGCTTTCGGGTGGTATCGATTCATCTTTAATAGTCGCCGTAATGAGCCGTTTGTCGCGGAAACCGGTACAAACTTTTTGTATCGGCTTCGATGAAAAACAGCAGGATGAGCGCATTTATGCGCGGCAGGTCTCGCAATCGCTGGGAACGCATCATCACGAGCTTGTAGTGACGCCGACGATGGCTCTTGAGTGCGTACCCGATCTTTCTGTCGTTTATGATGAGCCCTTTGCCGATCCGTCTCAAATACCCACCTTGATGGTTTCAAGGTTGGCGAGGAAGCATGTCACTGTGGCTTTGTCGGGCGATGGTGGTGATGAAATGTGTGCTGGATATAATCGGTACGCCGAAGCTCAACGCCTTTTTCATCTGATTCACAAGCTACCTCGATTTGTTAATCGAATGATGACGAGTACCGGGTTGAAAAGAGGATTGTCAGGGTTGGACCCGATCTTGGCACGTACGCTTTTACCTCTACTCTCCATTGAGAAGGGTGCAAGATATCCAAGATTGTCAAGTATGATGGCTCGTGTAGGTGAACTCGCCAAGCGCAAGCTATTTGTTGATTTTTACGCTTTGTTTATGTCAAACGTCGGCGAGTCAGAAAACTGGATATTGGACGATGGTTTTGACAAACAATGGCTCGAGCCATCGGTAGATGCGAAGTCACCAATCGAGTCCATGATGTTGATCGATACACAAACTTACTTGCCAGATGTCATTTTGACCAAGGTCGATCGTGCCAGTATGTCAGTTGGTTTGGAAGTTCGAGTACCATTGCTCGACCATCAGCTGATTGAATTTTTCTGGAGACTTCCCTTAGAATTGAAGATTCGAAATGGAAAAACTAAGTGGATCCTGCGCCACCTGTTGAAGTCGCTTCTTCCCCTACCTATCACCGAGCGCCCCAAACAGGGATTCGCGGTCCCTATTGGTGATTGGATTCGCGGTCCACTACGAGCTTGGGCCGATGACTTGCTTAGCGAGCAGTCATTGTCTCTTCACAATTTCATCGACGCTCAGAACATACGGCTCAAGTGGCACCAACATCAAAAGGGGACACACAACTGGCAGTATTTGCTTTGGAATGTTTTGATGTTTCAGAGTTGGCACAAAGCAAAACGATAAGGAATGAATTTTGGACCCATCATCCCTAAGAGTCGCGGCATTAACATCAGGACGGATGACGCCGTCATCGCGTTTTCGAGTGCGGCAACATCTCAACGGCCTAGCGCAACTTGGGGTAGTGGTTCACGAATTCACGCCAATCATTCAAAAATACCAAAGGATTCCATGTTTTCCTGCTGGGCTGTCACAAAAGTGGACTGGGCCGATTTACCCTTTTTGGCTGACCGTTAAATGGGCGTCCCGATTACCAGGCATTCTCGGAAGCTGGGGCCACCAAATAACGTGGCTGGAGCGAAATCTATTGCCCGGTCTCTACACAACAGAGTTTGCTCTCAAACAACCACTCGTCTTTGATGTGGACGATGCCATTTGGACGGATTCCGATCGGAGTTATCGCAGCGCTCGTAAAATCGCCTCAAATGCAAAGGCGATCATAGCTGGCAATCAGACCATTGCACGATGGTTCTCCCAATGGAATTCAAATGTCTTCATGATCCCAACTGCCGTCGATACGGTGCGATTCAGGCCACCTGAGTCAACAAAAACAGGTGCCTTTCGCATCGGTTGGATTGGAACATCGTCTAACTTGCGGTTTCTTGAAGCAATCGGAACGCCGCTGAGGAGGTTCCTAACCGAAAACCCAACCAGCCAGCTGGTTGTGGTTTGTGACCAACGACCTAACTTTGACCTTGGGCCACAATTGGTTTTCGTGCCTTGGTCAGAAAAGAGCGAGGTCGATCTGGTTCAGTCCTTCTCGGTAGGGCTAATGCCGCTTGAAGACTCATCCTGGGCTCAGGGAAAGTGTGCCTTTAAAATGTTGCAGTACATGGCATGTGGCGTTTCTGTGGTGGCTTCGCCGGTTGGGGTGAATGCGGAGATCCTGAGAAAGGACAAGCCAGGGCTTTCGGCTTCCACCGACGAAGAGTGGTATCGAGCTTTGACTATGCTCAAGCGTAATCCTGATTTGGCACATAGATACGGCAGGAGTGGGCGTAAAACGGTCGTCTCTAATTATTCGCTAGAGGCTATTACGCCCCAGATCGCTGACGTCTTTATTTCGCTTAAGACGACTCATTGAGTGGGTTCACGCAACGAACGATAAAGAACCCCAAATTCGTCCATTTTGAAAAACATAAGCCCATATAAGAAATAGCTAAGACAGGCAACTGTGCAGATGAACAGGCTAGAAGCAAGTCCCAGATTTTGCTCGAAGTTTAACCAAATAGCGAATACCGGCAGCAAGAGAGCGGTTGCTGAAAAGTAGTTCAGGGGAGTTTTGGCGACATGATGAAAGATCCAAACTGCAGAAACGGCATAGCAGATTGCTGCAAAAATGTGGACATACAGAATTGCGAAGACAGTACTTAAGCTCGTGTTTGAAAAATAGATCCACGAATAACCTGCTAGTGTAGCGGCTAGGTGCACCAAGTCTGAAGCTAATGCATAACCCGCATAGCCCTTGATATTTAACAGCCGATTGTGGCAGAGACCAAACATAAATATGACGAGATGGAACAGAACGAGGGTAATCATCGGATAAACATCAATGTATTGCTCAGTGAGAACAAATCGGACAAAGTGACGGCCTAAGATGATCCAACCTATGATGACTAGTGATATGAAGAAAGCATTAAACCGCAACAAGAAACCGCCCCAATATTGAAAGCGGGCATGATTGCCGATGAGATTAAATTCAGCCAAAATCGGTATCAGCACGCGAATAGCGGAGGACGAGAGACCTCTAAGCGCGCTTCCAGCTTGTAAAGCAACCGCCAAAAAAGCTGCCTGTTGTACTGATGTAGTGACAGCAATCAGGTATACCGACAGGGAGGTCTGCACGGTCGTCCCAATTCCTCCCAAATACGTTAGGAAGCTGTAACGCCAATAAGGACGAATCTCAAACCAGGCGCGAGGTCTCCAGCTCAACTTAAGCAAACTCTTCATTTTTGAACTGGCATAGACAAGATAAAACAACGATGAAATGGCTAGAGTTAGAAACAGCCCGTTAATGCCTATAAGTGGATAGGACAACACGACAACTGTTAGGTGTAAGATGACCCGTCCCAAGGTTAAGGCTGCGTGAGTTCCGACTTTGCCTATGGGGATGAACAGCGAAACCATCGCGTAAAAACCATTCCTCGAAAAGGCAAAGACAGATATTAATAAGCAGATGCCAAGGCTTATGTCGAGTTTAGTTGATACACCCAACCATACAAAACAAACAAGTGCCCCCAGGACAGTGCTGTAAATCATGCAGCTCAGCAATGAACTCGCCAGGGCATGGGCGTTTCGCCTTGATTCCCCGAACCAAGCAACTCCAAGGAAACGCATTCCCACATATCCAACACCGAGGCTTGATATTTGCTGCATGAATACCACCACAGCAACGGCTGCAGAGAATTTGCCGAAATCTTCAGGTAACAAAACGCGAGGTATCAGAAATCCAGATACTAGTGCGACAGCTGTTATAGCAAGCTGACCGACAGACATTTTTAAGACCCCAGCCGCGCCTCGATATGTAGCTTTGTTGTGTTTTGATCCATCTGACATCTTGTCAACCGATGCTGGCTTAGCCATTAATGGCGTAAGTTTGACACGAGTATGGCTCGCAATGCTATGTGGACCGAATACAGTGGGCTTTGACAATACAATCGTGCTCCCAAAGAAGTGAACACATAGCAGAATGAATTGGAGAGAAGACGCTGATGAGCCATATTCTAGGTATTTCCCCCCATTACCACGACGCAGCGGCGGCGTTGCTCGGCGACGGACGTATTGTTGTAGCCGCACAAGAAGAACGTTTCAGCCGTAAGAAACACGACTCTGCGTTTCCCTTTCAAGCCATCGAATACGGCCTAGCGCAGGGTGAAATGACGGTGGGTGACCTAGAGGCAATTCCATGGACGGGGTAGGAGAATGGGCGACAACCACAGCGTGGCAGGGTCGAGATGACACACTCGAACCGCTATGGGAATTGCGGTTTCCTCATTCACTTGGACTACAGTATTCCGCGTTCACTTACTTTTGTGGATTTCGGGTCAATTCGGGGTGAGTACAAACTAATGGGCCAAGCCGCATATGGGGAAGCCAAATACGTAGAATTGATTTTACGTGAATTGTTGGACTTGAAAGACGATGGTTGGTTTCGCCTCAATATGCGGTATTTTGGCGATGCGACTGGCACGCGGATGGCCAATCGGGCATTCGACGATTTGTTTGGCCTACCTCCCAGAAAACCCGCGGCAGCATTGGATCAGTTCACCATGGTATTGGCTGAGTCAATTCAGAGGGTAACCGAAATGATTGTTTTGAGGCTCGCGTCATCTACGAAGCGAGAGACGGGTGCTCGAAACCTAAGTTTAGCAGGCGTTGTTGCACTGTATTGCGTCGCAAATGGTCGCCTATTGAGGGAAGGGCCCTTCGATCGCATTTGGATTCAACCGCTGCCGGCGCTTTAGGTGCCGCATTGTGTGCATGGTATGAGTACAAGAATTCCCCAAGGCAAGTCAACGGCAGTGACGGAATGTCGGGCGGGTTCTTGGTGATTCAACACGGCCACACGGGTTGGTTAGGTCCGAAACGCGATGCCCAAGCAATTGCTCAAAAAATTGGTTTTTTAGTGGAGCAACCATCGAGCCTTGAAGTAATGGCGCGAAATGCACGTGAAGAGGCAATGGACGGGTTCGACGCGCGCCTGCGGTGATTTTGAACGAATTGATCCGTCGTCCGTCATTTGTGTCCAACCGCGTGCTGGATTTTCTTGGTTTGGACTCGCATTCAGCCCTTCCCACGCTTGGCCGAGCGAACCGAAATACCCAATATCCAAAGAGTCGTCTTCGCCATGCGATACATCAGAGTTTATTGAAAACACCTCTGTTCATGCGTCAAATACTACCTCATCAGTTTCGATCCAGAATGGGCGCTGAGGTCCGTGCGCGCCTCCTAATCCGCAAACCGGCAATTAGACCCGAAACTCGACATCAACTGATACAGGGCTACCGGGAAGATATATGGCGACTTCAAGATATGATTCATCGCGATCTCTCCCACTGGATCGATTAGTAGGATGACATTTGGCTCCATGGGGCGATTCATAGGCACATAGTTGTCAGTCACAACCGCAGCACTCGTTGGTTTCATTTGATGCGACAGAATTCCAATTGAAGTATCCTTAATAAACTAAGACAAGCATCGTAAGGTGGTCGTTTGGCATTTCAGCCGTTTCAATTTGACGCGTTGCAATTGAGTGAGCTAGCTCGTCAATTAAATTGCCGTTTTGCAAACGCAGATCCCTTTCCACACGTTGTGATCGATGACTTTCTGCCTCCAAAAGTGTTGGATTCTATCCTTGAAGAATTTCCTTCGAGCCAAGAGGTGGGTTGGTTCCAATTTGACGATCGCTTCGGTAAGAAACTGGCTTCAGTTTCGCCTCAACAAATCCCGCCTAATGCTCGTCATTTGATTCACGAACTAAATTCAAGTATTTTTGTCTCGTTTCTGGAGAGTCTGACATCTATTGAGGGGATTGTTCCCGATCCGCATCTTGAAGGCGGAGGGCTACACCAAATTGTCGCAGGCGGATTTCTCAAAATCCACGCCGATTTCAATTTGCATGATCGATTGAAACTCGACCGTCGGCTTAATTTGATTGTGTACGTCAATAAAGAATGGAAACCGGATTATGGCGGTGACCTGGAATTATGGGACCGGGACATGAAGCGATGTGTTCAAAAAATTCTGCCGATCTTTAATAGGTGCGTCATCTTTGCCACCACCGACTGGTCTTACCACGGTCACCCAGATCCGTTGTCTTGCCCACCTGAAATTAACAGGAAATCAATTGCCCTGTATTATTACACCCGAGGACGTCCCAAGAGTGAACTCACCGACGCGCACGCGACGCTTTATCAAGAGAGAGCCGGCGAACAGCTCAAAACGGGGTTCAAACTGGTCAAATTCATCAAGCTATTCATCCCGCCGATCATATTGATGGCCTTTCGCCGAATCTTCAAGTCTTGACACCAGATAAAAAAAGGCACTTGTAGCAGGGAGCCTATAGGTTCTATGACTCACCCAATTTTCATGATCATCGGAGCTGCGAAGTCAGGGACGCATGCAACCCCTAAAGCGAGTGAGGAATCTTGAAGCGTCTTCTGTCAACATTGCCGGGATGGTTAATCTCAGTGATAAGCCTTCTTTTCGCACTATTAATGGTGGAATTTGGCTTTCATATGGTCGGATACCAACAAATGCACGGCTACGTCGCGACTACTGGCTCAGCCAAAACGTTTGATCCTTTTCCCGGTGTTCGGTACATCTACCCAAGTTACGCGCAATTTGTGCAAACCTGGCCTAGTGACGAACGCCAATATCTCGATCCTGTTACTTGTAGTTTGACCTATGAATTGAATAATTTCGGCTTTAGGGGAAAGGATTTTGTTGTTGAAAGATCTGATCGAATTCGCATAGCAGTGTTGGGCGACTCATTTGCCTTCGGAATGGGAGTGCGGAACGAGGATCTGTTTACGGAGTTGGTTGAACGCGAGCTCAATACAGATAGTTCCAGAGGGGTTGAAGTGTACAATTTCGCGCTACCCGGAATTGGAACTGAGCACGAACGGGCACTTTACGAACATGTTGTGTGTTACTTCAACCCAGATATTGTGATCGTTTGGTATGTACTAAATGACGTTAATGGACCTTCAACCAACTTCGTTAATTGGTCGCACGACGATCATCTTCCGTCTTTGCGAAAACATTGGCTCTTCCTTGATTTTGCACTAGGGACTTTCGAAAGGATTCTTTCTCATCGGAACACCTTGCGTGAAATCAATCGCGCACACGTTTTAGGTCATCCAGGATTCCAATCAGTGAGTACAGGTCTTGAAGGCATAGCGGAAACGGCCTCGTCAGATGGCACGCTTACATACCTGTTTGTCCACCCATGGCTGCATAGAAATAGAGACGGAACCTATCCGTTTGCAAATGCTCATGACGCGGTGATAGCGCTCGCCGAAGAAAAGGGTTTTCATTGTACTGATTTGACGCCCTGTTTTGTGGGCAGTGATGTAGATTCCCTGCTGGTTCACAGCATGGACCACCATCCCAACGAAACGGCACACAAACTGGTTGCAGAAGTCGTGCAAGATGTGCTCTGGGAGTCCATCCGAACTCTGGATCGACAGGGCCCACCGCAATCTATCCCAAAAATGGATTCAAATGATCTTGCGTCGCGCGTGGAGCCGGGATTTGAATGGTATTTATATTTCCCGCAATAATGCAGTCAATCCATAATTAGGTATCCGCGATGTTCCACTCGTCAGCTCGATTGATAACCATCATCAAATGTACGCCACTTCGATTCAAGCCCAAGTAACCCTGCCGACACTCCTTAAAAATCCGCCGAATTGCCACAATCTCCAAAAAAGATTCCTTATAAGATGATCTAATTAAATCATGGTACGATCTGCGTCAAAATCCAGACAATCTCTTCCATTGGATATACTCTGATTGTGACAAACGATAAATCGCGTAACTTCTGGATATCGTCTCTCATCTGCTTTTGTCTATTCGCGTCGTTGTTAATACTTTTCCGCGATTATGTACTCGATGATGCGTTCATTACCTACCGCTTTTCGCAAAATTTTGCTTCTGGACACGGTCTTGTCTGGAACAAAAACGGTCCTCCCACTGAAGGCTATACTAGTTTTCTTTGGATGGCGCTGAATGCATTGGCCCTCAAAATGGGGATCGATGCGGTCTTGTTCTCGCGTGCCATTGATATCGTTTGTGTTTCCGTCATCTCTTTGGTTCTGATTAAGAAAACCTCTAAGTATCCCTTGCCCTTTTGTATAGCGATCGGCGGTGCACTTACCCTAAATCCTTCAGTGGCATTTTTAGCAATGGAGGGCATGGGTACCTGGTTGGGTTCAGGGCTGTGTTTCTTGTTGTCAATTTGGTCTATCAAAGGAATGCGGTATATGACAGGCGTCGATGCTTTTGCATGCTGTTTTCTCGGATTCCTGTGTGTGTTATCTCGACCCGATGCATTCGCATTCGCAGCACCTTTGCTTACAAGCATGGCGTTATTACTCTATTCCCATGGCCGGAAGCATGAAGTGCTTGTTCTGATTGCGTGGGGGATCGCTTTCGTGCTGCTTGGAACTAGTTACCTTTTGTGGCGGCACGCATATTTTTCCGACTGGTTGCCTACAGCAGCTTATTTGAAATTCGGAATCGGCCGCCACTACGGCAGCCTATACTTGATATCGTTCATCGCAAAGGTCGCTTTGCCATATCTATTAATGTGGTTGATTTTGTTTAAGGGGCGTCCGTTGCTAAAACCGCCTCCACACCTCGTACCAGCCATCCTGGGTTGTTCGGCATTCTGCGCCTTTGTACTCGTGATTAACCCGATTCAGGGCAGTTTTTGGCGCTTTTTGTACCCAATTTTCCCTGTAGCCTTGATTCTCATGATTGAAGGGTTGAGAGCTTGTGATCAACGCATTTTTTGCTCTAAACCGATTGCGATCGTCAGTCTATCGCTTGTTCTCGTGTGGAATACCTTCCTTTTGCCACAAATTTTTGCGCACAAGCGATTGACACACCAAGGAACCAGAGTCGCCATTGGACGCCAGCTTAATGGACTGAACGGAGTATTGTTTACAACCGCGTCTGGAGCTATCCCCTATTTTTCGGAGTGGGATTCAGCTGACACTATGGGGCTTACGTCGCAGGAAGTTGCGCGCGGCGGTGTGTCAAGCGATTTTCTTTGCCGATTGAATCCAGATGTGATGATATTGGTAGGCAATCATGCCAAAGGAAAGTCGTATGATTCAGGAGCTGACAAACTGAAGGTGACCAGCCAATACATGATGGAAACTGGTTTTGTTGCGATCGCAGCCATTGAGCGGACAAAGGACGTCTATTTGTTTTGTTTTTGTCGCCGAAACTCGCCGATATTTGCTGCGGCAACCGATCGCTTGCTCAATATTCAAGGTGTACATTACGGGGAACCTGAAGAGCTGATTCTGGGACGGAGCATCCCAATTTGGAAGATCCCTGTTGATTGATACGGTCGAATCAAAATGTGTTTAACAGGAAGCTGGCGACAGTTGCAGTTAGCTGGAGCCAGAAATGAGCGACAGAGACTGTTGTATAACATTGTGTCCCCAGCTCGAACTAGTCGTACCGCCTGGTCAATTTGGTCACTTAATCCATCAGGGACCAAGATGTCTCAGTCCTATGCTAGAAGCCCCAACCCAGAGATCTGTTGAGACAATGCCACCCGTGCGCTTACAGCCGAGATTACGCCGAAGTCTTGGGGTCTCCTCGAATCAGGAATTAGGAAACCCGGCAAAAGGGTCACAACAATCGAAATACTGCGGCCGGCAAACATCTTCAGAACCGACCTGACTCCTCGGTCAGTCATTTGTTTAAGTGACAAGTCCAACTCTTGGTTTCGTTTTCATGATACCGAAAAGATTCTGGTTATTTAGTTTCAGGACACCTAAACATTCATTCTCGAAGAAGATCAATTCGGCGACTAACGTGGGTGCTCGGAGACAGTCAGTTTGATAAATATAGCCAAACATTACTGCTCTATCACGCTGCCTTCTGCAGCTGGCCTACAATACGCTTGCGTCAAAAAGAACTTTGGCAATCCTGGACGAAATCGATTCGAGCGAATAGTGATTGAGGACAGCCTTTCGACCCTTTTAACCAAGATTCGCTGAGTGGATCGAGTTGTTTTTTAGAATAGTTAGAGCTTTATACCACTCGCGGTCAGATGTTGCTACAAGGCCAGGCCCGAAGCGGCGCAAGATTTGCTCATTTAACCCCACGGGTGACGCTATCCCACATCATGTTTACAGCTGATGGTCGACAAGTTCTTGGTATTGAGTTAAATACAAGTCGGCAATGGCATCGGCACTAAAAGAGTCTTTGACTTGCTGTTGTATGGCTTTGCCCATCTTTATTCTCAGGGCTTCGTTTTGGAGCAAATAGACACAATGATCTGCTAGACCATCAACATCGTCTACTTGGACTAGCAACCCAGTGCGACCATGATCAATTGCTTCTCCGATTCCGCCTACGTCTGTTGCTACAGTAGGTAAGCCATACTGACCTGCTTCCAATATGACCATGGGCAGTCCTTCGTAGCTGGAAGTTAAGAGAAGTATTTTTGAAGAGCGGTAGTAGCCAGACATCTTGCTCGGATGTTGGGGACCATCAAACCGAATATTGGACCCTACACCTAATTGGGATGCTAGCTTGGTCAACTCGCTTATGCCTTCATGATTAAGACCGACAATGGTCAGTGACACGTCTGGCACTTTTCTTTTGATTCGTTTCAATACAAATGCAAGTGTCGGCGTCCGTTTTCGAAAATCATTGGACCCAACGTAAAGAATGTCCGCTGCCGATGGTGGATCGTCTGCTGTTTGACTATTTTCCGAGACGCCGTTTGCTATGACACATTCGGTTTTTGGGTCTCGTCCTAGCTGAATCGCTGTGCTATTGGCGATAAAGACCGTGCGATCAGCTGTCCACATCATCAATGATTGGCTGATGCTATGGAAGATCTCCTTGAATTTGAGCGTCCACCACATCGCCCATGACATCGTGAACTTGAAGCCATCGATCGAGTAGGCGTGACTTGCCGCATTCGCACTGCGTTGATCAACATGCATCGTGACAAGAATGGGCGTTTTGATTCTTAGTAATTTCATGGCAAGAGGCAATAAAAAGACCTCTCCAGCATGACAGTGCACCACATCATAGTGTCTCGCCATTGGCGCGTTGAAAATCACACGACAAACGAAACCTAGTTTGGATGACGCTATATTGATTACACCCGGATCAGAGCTGGAGTTAGACGTGATCACACGCGTGTCGTGACCCCTAATAAGGTAGTTTCGATGCAGTTGGGCTGCGACTTCACCAACCCCTCCAAGACGTGGCGGATAGTAGGTACAAACCTGAAGGATTCTCACGATTTTTCGCCAACGTTGCGCCAAACCCGTTCAAATACATTCGTGTAGGTTTTGGCTACCTCGTTCCAGGTATGAGCCTTAGCTGTTTGGGCAGCGGCTTTACGTATAGGAGATAAATCACTGTTTAGTGCCGACTTGATACAGGCTTCAAGCGCATCAGCATCGTTTGGCTTGCAAAGAAAACCGTTGTGACCGTCCCGAATGACATCTCGAATACTACCAACATCGCTGGCAACTATTGTCGCACCGCAAGCAAGCCCTTCCATAATGACGGTTGGCATACCCTCTGCGATGCCCTGCGGTCGAGCCTTGGAGGGAACGACCAATAAC
This sequence comes from Holophagae bacterium, assembly GCA_029263455.1. GTDB lineage: Bacteria > Acidobacteriota > Holophagae > Acanthopleuribacterales > Acanthopleuribacteraceae > JAGQSC01. The sequence goes on along the minus strand of JAJCXM010000034.1, from coordinate 241,659 downwards.
TTACAAGTCGCTAAATGGCCAGCAATCTGGGAATGCGGCAGTTGGCCCCAAAATTCAACTTTGTCCGCAATGCCCAATCGCAATACTTGCGTCTCCAAGTGCTGTTTGTCTGGGCCATCGCCTATAATAGAAAGACGAAGGTCAGCCAGGGGCTCCAATAATCTGGAAAAACAATCGATCAACTCAAAAAGGCCTTTACCTTCAACTAATCGTCCGATAAAGAGTATCTGCATCGAATCTTCTGAAAGTGTTTGCTGGCGTTGCTGATCAAATATATATGGGTTGACGCCCATGGGCCTAGTATCGCAATGGACGTTAGTTCCGACCAAAGTCTGCAAGCGCGAATTCAGCTCACTTCCAGCCGTGATGATCGCATCTGAGCGATTAACGATAAATTTAGCTAGCTTTGAGCCCAGTGGGAACCTGAGCAGCATATTGACGTCACCACCATGCGCCGTTGCCACATGGGGAACATTGTAGGTTTCCTTGATCCAAGCTGAACACCAGCCCTGAGGGACAAGCCAATGCGAGTTTACCAAGTCAAATGAGCGTTGCGACAGGACCCGTTTCAGCGCGAACATTTGATTTGCTACTAACGAGGGTATCTGCAATGCCGCCAGTTTGGACCTCTTGATGTTCGTTGGCATGCCGTTGCCATGTGCTAGTTTTTGCATCTGTCGTGGCCAGAAGTAATTGTAACGCTGGACCTCGAGGTCGTCGGCGCTGTGATCGTGTGAAAATGCCGGTGCCAGAATGGTTACATCAAAATGTGCTTGCAGTGCGTAGGCCAAATCGAGAACGAATCGAGGACTACCATGATCTTGCGGACCGGGGAAACTACTTGTGTTGATGAGAATACGTTTTCGCATGCTACCCCAAACCCTTTGATTCAGATTCGAGGCATTTTAGCATTGCAAGGGGGATCTGACATGTTAGTGCCAGGCTTGTTGAATAAACGCTTATTACGCGCGTTTGAGACCTGACTCATTGCAACGGTGGCCTCAAATTAGTCACACCAACCCAACGACGCAACAGTGAGCACTTCAATTGCAATTCAGTAAGGCGATATCTCCATACTCGTGTCCAATATAGGAACGGGCTTCCGCCTCTTGATAACCCTTGCGAACGTGTGGGGCAGGGCACAGGGCCCTCAAAATGGAGCGGTGACTGGTCTCCGGTTCATGCATGCCGGTAATTAGCCCGGATACCGCGTTCATGTGCGTGTCAGGCTTGATTTTGAGGGTCGTGATTCCGCTCAGTTGTCCTGCCCAGGCTGATTCCAATGCCCGCAAGGCAGTTGTACCAAGTGCGATGATGCTGTTTCCCTTTTGTTTAGCTCTTTTGACAAGCCCCATACTACTATCAGGCACTTCGTATCTTTCTGGCAGCGGCAAAAGCCCGTCCAAAGCGTTGGAACCTGTACTGGAAAGACCTGCGCTGTGTAGCAGCGGTACCAGATGCACACCCTTTGCCTTGAGTTCATTGCTTATCTCCCAGGTAAACGGAAAACCTGCGCTGGGAGGTTCTACCGAAATGGGTGGCCCGGAAAAAATGGTTTGCTGGTCCCATACCTGTAACTCGCTCTGATGATAGGCGTACTGAATGGGTTTTCCGTGACGATAGAGTTCCATCATCAAATTAGAACTCTCAAATTGGAGATCTAGTAAACGACCCTGTTGGACGTTGTTGGCTCGAGCGTTGAGGTTCTTGCCAAAGAAAATGCGATCGCCGGCTTGGATTACAGGCGCTTCACCACGCTGCTCGGTTGGGATTTGCCAATTACCAGCCCCAAACGAAAAGGCTAACCAGTGTTTGAGTGAACTTGAATCAGGACCCTGAAAGGCGGCTAGCCTGATTTCTACCTGTCGACGGTTTCGCTCAACCACTCCTTGAAAACTGGACGGCAACGTAGCCGATCGGTTCACGATCAACAAATCGTCTGGTTTGAAGTGGTCGACCACATTTTGAACGGTTGAGTGAATGATTTGGTCGTTTTTCTTGAGCACCAGTAACCTTGTGTTCCCGTATCGCCTCTTGGCCGTGTTCGCGGATTTCATACCGACCTCCTTATCTGAGAAAAGTCCTGTGATGCAATCAGACTCAGTATTTTGCGGGCAGACTCGTCAGGATGTCGCAGTTCACTGACATCGGCATCGGGCACTGCAGCTAAATGCATGGGTGTGTGCATATCGCCTGGGTCGATTGCCAGAAATCGAACGCCGCTGGATTTGAGTTCCTCATCAAAGAGTCGTGTCAAGTGGTCGAGTGCGGCTTTGGAGACAGAATAGAGCCCCCAACCTGGGTAAGCGTGAATGGCAGCGTCACTCGATATATTGACGACCAATCCATTCTCGGCAAGCAACATCGAGGGAACAAGAGCCTTAGTTAGTCGAAATGGCCCTAGCAGATTCGTTTGTAGCACCTGTTCAAAATCCTCGCAATCGCTGTCCATTAGCAACCTCAGGGGAGTAGGCCCAAGTTCGCTTGCCGCGTTAAACAAAATATCCAGACCCCCCAACTCTGAGTTGATGCTGCCAGCTGCAGGATAAATATCGTGTTTATTCGACACGTCAGCTTGTAGCGCATAAATGCCAGGGAACTGGCGGGTCATGTCATCAAGTTGAGCTTGTCCGCGAGCAAGGATGCCGACCTTCGCGCCCATATGATGGAGTTGGATGGCCAATGCGCGGCCAAGTCCTGAAGTCCCGCCGGTAATCAAGACTCTCTTATTCGCAAAATAGTTCATGGTGGTTCCTCCTATTCAAATCTAAAGGAACTCTACCTGTTTTCTGATGGTGTTTTGTCCGTTCAGATAATAAACCAACCGATCGTTGATAAACCGGCTGCTCTTTCACGATTTACAAATCAAAGCGCTGTTCATCAAGAAAATGGTGCGATATTAGAAATCACTCAGCTATGCTCGCTGCTCTTCCCTGAACATTCCTAGATCATTCCCAACAGTGCTAACAGACGGGTTCGCCTATTCAGTAGCGTGTTTTGTCGTACTTTGATCGCGTGGCTTTGATTGCCCGCAATGAATGCAATTGGGCCCGGAGGACGCTGAGTAGTCAGTCAACGATCTTAATTGGATTAGAGTCTTTTCTTGCAATTTACGTACGCGGCTTAGCATGTCGGCAACGAGTCCCGTCATTAGCGCCAAAATACCCAATGCAAATGAAAATGATGACGCGAAGGCTATAACTTTATAGGGAGAAAACGAACCTGTTACGGCGTAGTGACTTAGGACAAATCCAGCTAGAAACAGCGAGATTACAATCAATACTAAACTCATGCCGCCAAAAACAAGGAAGGGTCGGTGATCACAAAAGGATCTAAACATGATTTTACTTGAGAGGACCGCATATCGGATCAGGCTGCTCGCCACTCTCGATGTGCCGTGTACGCGTGGTCCAACTTGGATGGGGATTTCCAGGATGCGAAAGCGCTTAAAGGACAAATCCAGTAGGGTCTCTTGCGTGTAGGTGAAGTCACCAAAAAGGTTCATATGGGTTAGGGTATCCCTGTTGTAGGCCCTAAATCCGCAAGATGCGTCCCAGATCCTGCGACCGGACAAGAAACTGACAATACGGGCAACTGCGTAATTTCCGAGTTTCTTCGCTAATTCCATTTCTGGTGGTGCCTTCATGAATCGGGAAGCGGTTACCATGTCAGCTTGCGCATGAATCAGCGGTTCAAGTAACTTGTGAATATCTGCTGGATTGAATTGTCCATCGGCGTCAATGTTGACAACATAGTCGGCCCCGGACTTTAAGGCGTAATCGACTCCTGTACGAAATGCCGCGCCAACACCTAAATTCTTTTTGTGACTGATAACAACTGCTCCAGCTTCTTGTGCCAAGAACGCTGTCTGATCCGTTGAGCCATCATTGATGACAAGAATTTCTATTTCATCCACGCCATCTAGATCCTTAGGCACCCTCTCAATAACTTCAACGATCGATTTCGCTTCATTGAGGGCTGGGATGAAAATGACCAACCGATGGCCGCGCTTATTGGTTTTATCTAGCTTGTGCTGAGCTTGCATCAACGCTCCTGTATGCGTCCTGATTCTTAGTGAGGTGTTGCTTATATAATCTACTACGTCTCAGTGGATTCCGACTATGAACATGCGTACCAAACCGCACCAGTGTTAGCAAGAAAGTGCGAAAAACCGCATTGCATGATGAGCCAAATCAACAACGCGGCCATCGTCAGTTTGATGGTCATTTTGCCCCATGTCCCGTATGAGGGCCGGAATGCCAAAGATGGGGAAAATGACGGTCCAAACGTTTCAGCTAAGTAGGGAGAAAAGGGATCCGTAGCGGTGTAATAAATTAGGACAAATACAAGTCTAGAGGGTTTTGTACCAGACGGCACCAGCATTCGCTAGGAAATAGGGAAACCCGATTTGTAGTGTGATCCAAACCAATGTGACGGATATCAATAGCTTGACGGTTCTGTTTCCCCACCAGAACAGCGGGCTGATGGCTGAGAAGAGCATCAGTGTGATGACGGGAAAAAGGTAACGTCCCTGAACAGCGATGCCGATTTCGCGCAGACTCACGTAGTTAGAGTAACCAAATCTAAAGACAAAAAAGGTATAGCCAACAATTATTAATAAGATCCACATTCTTTTGTCAGATGCCTGCTGTTTGTATTGCAAAACGGCTAAAAAGAAGCTGGACAGAAGCAATACAATGACCAGGGGAAGGGCCACAAGTGGAGGTTCCAGCGTTTGGTGCGTTAGGACTCCAAAGATACTGCCAAACATGATGCTCGACCATTCAACCAGGTATGCGCCAAATTCAACTTCGTCGCGCGACTCTAATGTCGCCTTCAATTCCGTATTTCTATGGACGATGAGCCATTGGGCACACGCTTCCGCTGGTAATACCTGATAGCAGAAAGGTTCAAGTCGTCCGTAATTAATGAGGTTTGAACCATAGTGGCGCACGTTAAGGCCCAATGTGACAATAAGAAGGGCAAAAGCAAAAAGCACTACTCGGTTTTTTGGTTCAAAAATGTATCCTTTCATGACTGACCAAAGTGATTTATTTAAGTGAGCGCATATGATCAATGAATAGATGAGGCAGATCGGCGCAAATGAGATTTTGGTAAGCAGGCCAAGTGCATTAACAATAATCAAGCACATGAGATCCAACCGTTTTTCCCTTTTTAGATACCTAAACAAGAACAACGTCGCCAGTACGGCAAGCAGGTTGGTCAGATTGTCGTAACTAACCATGCTAGCAAGGAAGACATACATTAAAAGATTCGATTGCACAGCGATAACAGTTAACTGGACCCACTTACTTGGTGTCAACTCTTGCACCAATCGCAATGAGACAAAAAGGGTTCCGATGGAGATGAGTATGTTTAGCAAACGAAGATATAGTAAATGGTCGAAACCCGTCCACTTTAGGTGCATTAGCTTTCCCATGATTAGGTGGTAGAGATACGCGCGCTTTGCAACGGTACCAAGATGGTAAGTCTCCGGCTGGTCTTGGATATTGAATCCGTTGGCTTCAAAATAGGCTGTTGAAACCAAGTCATGATAAATTTCGTCTGGTGGAACTCGGTATTCAATCTGCATTGCAAAGAAAATCATCTGAAAGATGAACCAATAAAAGATTAAGGAAGTTAGACCTCGTGTTATTTTGTTCGTCCAATTGTCTGGCAATTCTGGAATGTAAGAATCGGCCTTTTGAAGCACAAAAACTAGAAGGGTAAGCAGTGACCATAAGAGGATCATGATCGCCACCGTTTGAAATCTGTGTGCACCCGTAAAGTCAGCGTCCATATTAACTTGAATGACAAGAAACGGATCTATTCCTGTGGACTCCAAAGCCAAGTGGTCTTCATGGCTTACCATCGTCCCGATATGGTGGGTCCGCAGAATGCTTTGGGCGATTTGTGACCCTTCAAGTCTTATTCTTTGAAAGCGATATCTCAACTCTATGGCATAAATTTCAGCGGGTCCTTCACTTGTTCGTGGGTCTATGCGGTACTTGCGCAGGGTCTTGAAAGCAAATAATTGATTTGATCTGAAGACATGCTTTTCTTTCAAGCCGTCACTACGTAAGTATTTGGAATCCACATTTTGCTCACGAAAACCGGGGCCCTCATCAAAGAAGACTTGAACATTATCTGTTTGGCTGCCCGCCATTTCTATCTGGACCACGGGCGTAAAAAACGAATGTGTTAGAACCACAAGTCCTGTAAAGAGTAATCCATACAATAGAATAATTATTACGTCGCGCGCCCCGGCTAACGATGTGATGTTGTTCATGCGGACTGAGATACACTCATCATTGTTCTCTTCATAAACCAAAAAGTGAGGACCGTGGCAAACGACATACTACGCTACTCTTGCTGCGAGATTGATGCTGAAAATATTCGCCTTCAAGCGCCAAATCTCCTTATTGAACATCTGAACGCATCAAGAACCGCGCGGATTCGTGGGTAAGAAACGTATTTTCTACTCCTATTATATGGCATGGCAGAGAACGACAATTACTGGCGGTCAACCTGCTTTAAGTCCCTTTACGATTTGAAGTAGTTCTTGGGGTCTAATAAATATGATGGCGTACAAACAATAAACCGCGCAAATGCAGGAGGTCACTAGCAACTGACCCAGGTGGCTCAGATCTAGAGGTGACCATAACCATATGCAGGGCAACGGCAGACACAACCCAAGTGCTCTAGCAATATCTAGGTTGACTTTTGTAACGCGCCAAAACGAATAAATCGACCAGCAGGCGAATACGCTTGCAGCCATGATGTTGACCCATAATAGGGCGTGAATTGGAGAGCTGACAGGCGCGCTGATGATGATCCAGATAAATCCAATCGTGGTGCCAGCCAAATGAATAAGATTGGACACAAAGGCGGTGCCCGCGAATCCCTTTATGTTAATCAAGCGAGTGTGTGTGGACCCAACCACAAAGAACATTAGATATAGTAGACCCAACATGATCATCTGGTAGCAGTCACGGTATGTATCAGTGAGCAACGTTTCTATCGTGGCTTGCCCTATGAATGCCCACCCGAGCGACGTGATCACAACGATGAATACCGACATTCTTAGTATGAGGCCTCCCCAATAAAAGAAGCGACTGTCTTGACCCTTAAGATCAAATCCCGCCAGTATCGGCAACAAAACGCGAATAGCTGAGCCCACGAGGCTCCTCAATACGTTCACTGCCTGCATGGCTACCGCGATAAGGGCTGCGCTCTCGATCGACACAACAACGGCCACGATAAAGATAGATAACGATGTTTGTACGGCGACGCTAACACCACCAACGTAATTCATCAAAAGATAACGTCGGAAGGGCTTAATAGTATCAAAGAAAAATGGGTCAAATTTGACTGGAATGGTTTTGAATAATCTAGCCCAGACTAGAAAGAACACACCCGTCGAAAACACAGCTAGTCCAATAAATACTGCATTCAAATTGAACAGCAGGTACATCGATAGCACCATAGCCAGTTGTCCAATCTTGCTTAATAGTTCCAGTCCCACCTGCGCTCGGACCTGGCCCACAGCGATTAACATGGTATTCATCAGAGCGGTCCCGTTCTTAACAAAAAAGACGAAGGCTACGGCAGCACTTAAGGTCAGACCAATACCTAAACGACTTGTAGTGAAGATCCATGTAAAAACCGCAGCTGCGCCAAGAGAGGAAAGGATTAATACGGCTGTCCACAGAGCCCCCGCAGCCTTAATGGCTTTGTCGCGCTCATTTGCAAACCAAGACGGACCCACGTATCGATATCCGACACTGGGAATACCGAAACTCATCGTCTGCTGAACAAAAATAAGGATAGCAAAGACAGCCGAATACACGCCGTAATCATAAGGCTGAAGTGTTCTAGGCAAGAGTATCGCTGTTACGATGGACACGACCGTGATGGCTATCTGTCCCGTCGTGGCGATTAAAACGCCACTTAATCCTCGTTGGGTTGCAAGTTTGGGGTGTTCAGCTTCGTCTAGCAAGATATCGACTTGTGGCAAACGGCATTAAAGTTCGATGTTAGGTGCAAATATCGGAGCCTACACATCACGCCTAGATAATCCAGCAAATACAATGGGCCTATGGGTGTCCTTTTGGCCTATCGCGTATACTCGACCGCGTCGTTTGTGCCAAACACTAGTCACCTTTACAAAGCCGGCTTCGAGCATCATTCTTTTTAAAGCGGCAGGTGAAGGCCAAAACCATGCCCAACCCGCCAGCTCATCTTGTTGGATCGTTTTGTTGCCTTTAAATAGACAGATCGGCATTTTTGATTTTACGCCTGCAGATTCGACCAATATGCTCCCACCATCCTGAAGTGAATTGTATAGAATTCGTAAACCAACAACGGGATCTGAAAGGTGATAAACAACACCCGGCATATACACAAGATCAAAATCAGATGTGGCGTCAAGATCATAAAGTGACTGGGGCGTTGCCTTCACGGATTTGAGGCCAAATGAGCTGGCCAAGAAATTGACCGTTTCAATGTATTTAGAAACTTCGTCTATTGCGGAAACGCTAGCACCCACCGATGCCAATAACAAACTGGTACCGCCGGTCCAACAACCGACATCGAGCACCGCCTTCGACCGAAAGAAACCTGGATCAAGTTCAAAAAGGTCCATGAAATCAGCCATGACGGTGATGTGTCGGTTCTTCATTTGGCCTTCAAGCTTAAAGCCACCGCCAAAATCATGATTATGGCCCCAGGTGAACGACGTCGAATAATCACGTTGTATCGGGTATTCGGCGTTTGAAAAACCTTCACAATGCTTGATCTTCAATGCTACGCGTTGACCGATCCAATCCATAAAATCTTGGTTTGAAATGTTTTCGAGATTATCCAGTTTGTATCGGCTGAATCGAGAAATGAGGTCGGCTTGATTATTCTTGAAGTTTACGCTTTCAAATGAGTCGTAAACTTTGTGAATTGCACTCATAAATGACATCGTATTCGCAGTCCTCCGCGCATTTGTTTCGTAGTCGGCCTATTCTACCCTCATCTCATATTCGATTCGAAAGGTTCGAAACGGGATTTCGCTGAATGCCGTTTTGTGCCTACGAAGCTTTCCTGAATATTTTTGGCTCAGATCTAGAACTGATCTAGCACGGGTCAATTCGTATATGATGGATGGACCGTGGAATAGAGTCTCGCGATTAAACGCGAAACCTGACTCATAGTGATTAATAGAATACGGATGATGCGTCTCTGGTTAAGGCGTCATAGAGGTTCCTCAAACCATCATCCAATGTTATTTTTGATTCCCATCCTAGTTCCAAACATTTTGTTGAGTCTAATCGTTTGTGCATGGTTCCGTCTGGCTTACTAGGGTCAGTTTGGATAAGACCCTTAAAGCCGACGATTGCCCGAATCATTTCGGCCAATTCCTGTATGCTGACCACTTCACCTGAACCTACGTTAATAATTTCGGATTGGTCGTAGCGTTGCATGAGTACGAAGCATGCATCCGCCAGATCGTCCACATGCAAGAATTCACGTTCTGCCTTTCCTGTACCCCAAAGGGTCACAAAGGGCGCATCTTGGCATTTTGCTTCATGTACTTTTCGCAACAGGGCCGGAACCACGTGAGAGTTTTCGAGGTCGAAGTTGTCATTAGGCCCATAAAGATTTGTGGGCATGACCGAAATGAAATTACAACCGTACTGTCGGCGGTAAGATTGGCAAAGCTTGACGCCGGCAATTTTGGCAATTGCATAGGGTTCGTTTGTAGGTTCCAGTGGACCTGTTAGCAGCGAGTCTTCCTTGATAGGTTGCGCCGCATGTTTTGGATAAATACACGAACTGCCCAAAAAAAGGAGTTTGGTAACACCTGCTTTGTGTGCACTGTTGATGACATTACTGGCGATCATGATGTTGTCGTATAAGAAAGTGGCAGGATAAGATTGATTGGCGTGAATGCCTCCTACATGTGCCGCGGCCACAAACACATATTCTGGTTCTTCTCTGCAAAAGAAGTCTTCTGTCTGTTGAGGACACCTTAAATCAACATCGCCTGAAGAAACCGTTAGAATTCGTTCAAACCTTGCATTTTCAAGTCGTCGTACAATGGCTGATCCTACCAGTCCGGTATGACCTGCGACGTAAACGCGATTCGATTTGTGGATTGAGGAACGCGACATAGCTGTGTTTCTATCACATAATATGAAGGACGTCTAAGTGCAGTTTGTGAACTGGGTGAGTAGTTACAGGATACAGAGCTAAGAAAATGGTGTCATTAGTGATCAAGCGTTTTTTTGTAGAAACGATCAAAAAGGCTTTGCTATCTCGAGGCTATGCATTAACTCGAATTTCTCACCTACAACGTGCAACGATGATTTCCGCGATGAAATCTGTCGCCAATCGAGGTCATGTGTTAAAGACCGTTATTGATATTGGTGCATCCGACGGTAGATGGTCGCAATTGGCGATGAAGGCACTGTCCCGTTGCCGTTATTTCTTGATGGAGGCCCAAGCCGTTCACGAACCCGCGCTAATAGAATTCTGCAAGCGACGAACGGCGGTTGAATATGTGCTGGCGGCGGTCGGGCACCAAGTTGGTGAGATCAATTTCCAGGCAGATCGTCCGTTCGGTGGGAGTGCATCACTTCTGCCGTTTGCTAGTCACAATGTTCGTTTACCCCTAACCACAATTGATCACGAAGTTGCTGCAAGAAACTTGGAGGGGCCGTTCCTATTAAAATTTGATACCCACGGTTTCGAGAACCAGATTCTCATCGGAGCTCAACAAACACTAAAGCAGACTGAAATCATCGTGATGGAATGTTACAACTACAAAATCTCGCCCGAGAGCCTCATCTTTCACCAGATGTGTGCCCAACTGGAAGATTTGGGATTTCGCTGTATTGACCTAGTGGATCCGCTTTATCGTCCTTATGACGACACCTTTTGGCAGATGGATCTTGTCTTTGCTCGATCAACACGCAGTGAGTTTTTGTATCATCAATACGAATAATGAAAGAAATCTCTTCTTATATCAAAACATTGTGTAAACAAACGGCGCAATCACCGAACCCTGTGTCAATACGATCAAAGTTCCCAATAAGACAAGGACAATGATGATTGGCATGAGCCAATATTTTTTACGTTCTTTCATGAAGCCAAAAAGATCTCGAATTAATTCCATCATTAATAGGGGCGCTCCATAGATTGTGGGCTAGGCTGTTGGCTTTTTATTTTATAGGAATTGGCGCTTAGATCAAACTTTCGTTTCATGCTATCCCTCCTAATCACCTTCATCAATAACGCTACCGGGAAGACCACCAGAAAAAAGGCCAGAAATAGGATGATTCGTGTGTTTAACCAACCCATCACGTGCCCAAGTCGAATCCAAATCCAATGAATCGGCCTTAGAGCGGTAGGCAAGACCGAGCCTACTAACAAAAACGCGGCGCCGGCGGCGAAAGGCCAAATAGGAAGAGAGCGATGGCTTAATAGGGGGAAAAGGCCGCCAAATATTCCGGGAATAAGAAAACCCATTAGCCATCCAAAGTGACGCAGTTCTTTCCGTTCGTTCATAATAAACCCTTCATTTAGTCCAGCACGAATTCATCTCGCCAGTTTTCCGTTTCCTGCGTTCGTGTTTGATCGATTTTGTTGAGAATACAGTTTTCCATAACCAAATAATCGATTTCTGTGCGCATAAAGCATCGATATGCGTCTTGGGGTGTAGCAACGATAGGTTCACCGCGCACGTTGAATGACGTGTTTATGAGTACCGGGCAGCCTGTCAGTTGCTCAAACTTGTCTAGCAGTTGATAAAAACGAGGGTTGCTCTGCGGGTGTACGGTTTGAAGTCTTGCCGAGTAGTCTACGTGGGTAACAGCCGGAATGGACGAGCGTTTAATGTTGAGAAGATCAAGCCCTTCTAGCGATGGATCCGGTTGAATATTCGTATGATGTCGAGAATCTACGGGAGCAACGAATAACATGTAGGGACTCTGGCTATCATGCTCAAACCATTCGCTGGCTTTATCAAACTTAACGGCAGGCGCAAATGGACGAAATGACTCGCGGTACTTTATCTTCAGGTTCATTTGTTTTTGCATCGTGGTATTACGTGGGTCTCCCAAGATTGATCTCGCGCCCAACGCCCGGGGCCCAAACTCCATACGTCCTTGAAACCATCCCACCACGTTTCCCGAAGCGAGAAGAGTTGCCACCTCGGTCAACAGTTGATCATCACTAAATTCCTGGTAGGGCGCGTTCGTTTCACTTAGGAATTCCTTGATGTCTTTGATCTCGAATGAGGGTCCCAGGAAGGCACCCTTCATGCCATCCATGGGATTGAGTGATCGAGGATTATCAAAGTGTTCGTGCCACGCTGAAAGCGCGCAACCAACGGCGCCACCCGCATCGCCTGCAGCAGGTTGAACCCAAATATGCTCAAATTTACTTTCGCGAATCAGTCGACCGTTGACGACACAATTTAGGGCAACACCTCCAGCCATACACAAATTCTGGCTGCCTAACTCGTTGTGAGCGGTGTCAGCAAGTTGCAAAACGATTTTCTCCGCGACAGTTTGGATGGATGCAGCTACATCCGCGTAGTGGGCGTCAATTCTTGATTCAGGATTTCTAACTGGTAGTCCTAGAATGGCAGCGAACTTATCATTGGTCATTCTGGAGCCTGTCGCGAAATCGAACATGGCCATATTTAGGCGAAAAGTTCCGTCATCTTTGAGGTCGATCAGATTATCCAGTATGTTTTGTACATACTTAGGTTGTCCATACGGTGCTAAACCCATCAATTTGTACTCACCTGAATTGACACGAAAGCCACAATAATAGGTGAATGCTGAATACAAAAGCCCCAGCGAATGCGGAAAGTGTAACTCCCATTGTGGCGTCAATCGATTCTTTTCGCCGAGCCATAATGAGGTCGTACACCATTCACCGACACCATCTAGGCATAAAACAGCGGCGCTATCAAAAGGACTTGGGAAAAAAGCAGAAGCGGCGTGCGAACGATGATGATCAGAAAACAACAATGGAGGTAGAGTACCTGTGCTCATCTCCCTCAATTGCCGGCGAAGCGTCTGTTTCAAAAACAACTTTTCTTTCAACCAAATAGGCATCGCCGAGATAAATGAAAAGACGCCTTTTGGCGCGTAAGCAAGGTAGGTTTCCAAGAGACGTTCAAACTTGATTAACGGCTTGTCGTAAAATACAACGGCTTTTAGGTCTGTAAGCTTAGTTCCTGCTTCATCAAGACAATACTGAATGGACTGGGAAGGGAAACTTGGATCATGCTTTTTACGTGTGAAGCGCTCTTCCTGAGCAGCAGCGATGATCTCGCCATCTTGAATAAGCGCGGCGGCGGAGTCATGATAATAGGACGAAATTCCCAGAATGGCGGTCATGAATTTCCTTCAATGAAGCGAGATTTGTATTTGTCCAAATAATTGCGAAGCAGAGCCCAAATTCTATCACTAAATGAAAGCTAGTATCTGAGACAGAATATTGATCATGCTTACGATTAGGGTATGGGCGAAAACCGCTTTTTAAGTCCTAGCTGATGTGGCGAATACCAAAAGAAAGGGGCGGGACACTAGCCTCACTTGCCAATGTTAGGATAGAGCTGGAATACGTTGCGATTAAGTTGTGAACAGGTTACGTCGCCTTGCGAATAACCAATAAATTGAGGCCTCGAACGTCAATGAAAAATGTCGAATTAAAGCAGGTGGCAGTGATTATGACGTGTCATAATCGACGTATCCGCACATTGAAGTGTCTTGAACATCTAGTGGGTCAAATCCTAGCGCCTCATATCAAAATTGAAGCATTTCTCGTAGATGACGGTTGTTCCGACGGCACTGGCGATGAAGTTAAGAAAAGATTTGACTGGGTACATGTCATAGAAGGGGACGGGAATCTATTCTGGGGTGGCGGAATGAGATTAGCCTACCTGACCGCCAGAAAGAGTTCTGACTATGCCTATTTTCTGTGGCTAAATGATGACGCCTATTTGGCACCCGATTCTCTGCAAAGATTGATTAATCTCCATCAAGAACAAGTAATTGGCCAGCAATGCGAAGGTGTGGTGGTAGGGAAGTTGGTTGATGAGCAAGGTAAACCGTATTACGGAGGGCTATCAAAGATACCCTGCCTTCCGTATTTCCGTCGTTGCCCGGTTAATGTGCATGTGACAGATTGTGACACTTTTGAAGGGAGTTGTGTCCTCATTCCTCGTAAAGTTGCTGAGTCGGTGGGAGACATAGATTCGACGTTTCGACATTTGCGCGGAGACCTTGACTACGGGTTGAGGGTTGTGAAAAAAGGCTTTCGCATATGGCAAATTCAAGCATCGGTGGGCGTTTGCGAATCCAATAAGGTTGCTTCTGACAAGTGGAAAGCTTCAGGTATTACGCTAAAGCAACGTTTAGCCAGCCTCCGTCATCCAAAATATGCCGTCGCTGAAAAATGGGCCTTTTATCGACGTCATTTTGGGTATGTGGCTGTGTTTCCAATCTTACTGCTTTACGGATATATTTACTTGACGCATCCGATACGTTGGCTAAGACGTCAGATGCTGAATGAGAGACCAAGAGGTTGAGATGTTGACTCTGGCTTCGGTTGTGCTGAAAGGCTTTTTGTCGAGATCTTGGCTGTGAAAATACTTGCGACCGTGGTTGTAAGGTCGGCGTTGAAAGGAGACTCGCACGGCAGTGTGCATTTATTGGATCTTGCTAACGGCAAGAGTGCCCAAGTCATCGATTGGTCGCATCAGGACATTAATTGGGCCGGCCGAGGTTACGACCGTGGATTGCGAGGTATCGCCTTTTGGCGGAATCAAACCTTAATCGCCGCAACCGATGAAATCATTTTTCTCAATCAAGCGTTCGATATTGTCAAAAGGGTCTCAAATCGTTATTTGAGACATTGTCACGAGATTTGCGTCATCGGCAACCATTTGTATGCCACCTCAACTGGGTTCGATTCTCTTTTAAGGTTGGATTTGGAAAACCAAGAATTTGTGGACGGATATCATCTAAGAATCGATTGGCAAGGCAAGGTTCGCTCTAAATTTGGAGGGGCTTCCACACCGTCATTAATAAAATTTGATCCCAATGCTATCAACGGTCCTATTCCGGGAGATAGACTACACATCAACAATGTTTGCGAACATAAGGGCAAGCTATACATTTCAGGGACACGTCTTAATCGTCTATTTGAGCTGGATGCCGAACAAGTCATTCCGCGATGTAACATCCCAACCATGACCCACAATGTTCAATTCTTCGACGATGGATTTATCTACAACGATTCGGAGCGCGACCGAGTTGTAGTCGATCGAATTTCGAAGAAGAATTCGTACTTTCAAGTTCCAACGTATCCGGTAACAGAGCTAAAGAACCATCAGCTTCCCCACGATTATGCCAGACAAGGTTTTGCGCGAGGGTTATGCGTGTTGCCTAACAAAAAAATAGTGGGTGGGTCATCGCCATCGACCATTACCGTTTATGATAGTCATGATGGACATACACAAAGTCAGACATTCAATATCAGTATGGATGTCAGGCATGCAATTCATGGCCTTGAATACTATCCGTATGCATAGTTGGCAGCTGATCAGAGCATCGATTTCAGGACAACCGGTTAGGCTGGTGTCCTTTACATGATTCGTGAAAAGAAAATGCCCAAACCATTTGCGATTCAGTCAGATAGGCCATGGAGTGGATACCCCAATCAAAAGGGACTTGACGCAATTGAGACGCCTATGAGCATTTCAATCGTCACCCCTTCGTTTAATCAATCGGCCTATTTGGAATCGACAATTCGGTCGATGATCTTACAAAACTACACTAAGTTGGAATGGGTACTCGTGGATGGAGTTAGTACTGATGGCTGTCTCGATATCATCGAGTATTACCGCCAATGGATCGATTATGTGATCGTGGAGCCAGATCGCCATCAATACGATGCCCTAAACAAAGGGTTTAAGAAAACGACCGGCGAAATTATGGGATGGATCAATTCAGACGATTTATTGTTTCCAGGAGCCCTAGCGACAGTCTCTAATATTTTTTCGCGTTTCCCCGAGATCGACTGGATTACATCTATTCGGCCGGCACGCTGTAACGCTAACGGGATTTTGAAACCTTGCCGCAAGCTTCCCGGCTTTCACCGAGAGCCATTTTTTCATGGTGAATATGTCCAGGGCGTACTGCCTCATTGGTCGGGCTGGATTCCTCAGGAATCGACCTTTTGGAGACGGTCGTTGTGGTTAGAGGCTGGCGGCCATCTGGCGGACGAATTCGAATATGCTGGCGATTACGAGTTGTGGAATCGGTTTATGAAAAAAGCTGACCTAGTCGGCGTGGATTTTCACCTAGGCGTTTTTCGAGTTCACCAGGCGCAGAAAACCTCAGTCTCGCTAGATCGGTACATCAAAGAATCGATCGAAATATTCGACAAGTATGGAGGCAAAAAACACGCGCCATCGCGTGCATTGGCACGTAAACTCTTAACGCGGTTGCCGACGCGTTTACGCGCATCACTGCCACGTGAATGGGGATATTCCGGAATGATTGTAGATTCAAACCTCAATAAGAAGTGTGTTTGGGTGTAATACTAAATTTGGGTGGCTGCACATGAAAGCTTTAATCACAGGGATTACGGGCCAAGACGGTTCATATCTAGCTGAACTCTTGTTGTCAAAGAATTATGAAGTTCACGGGATCGTACGTAGATCAAGTACATTCTCCACAGCTCGGATTGAGCATCTTTATCAAGATCCTCATGATAGCAATGCGAGGCTGTTTCTTCACTATGGCGATTTAAGTGATTCCTCTCAATTGACGGAGTGTATTTACAGGATCAAACCGGACGAACTATATCATTTGGGGGCCCAAAGCCACGTTCGTGTGAGTTTTGACGTTCCGGAATACACGGGCAACATTACAGGTTTGGGTTGCACTCGTGTCTTAGAGTCCGTTCGACGTAGCGGCATCAAATGTCGCTTATATCAAGCATCAAGCAGTGAACTGTTTGGGGCGGCGGCGGCACCCCAATGTGAGTCAACCCCATTCATGCCTCAAAGTCCGTATGCGACCGCCAAACTGTATGCTTATTGGATGACGAAAAATTACCGTGAGGCGTATGGAATATTTGCTTGTAATGGAATACTTTTCAACCACGAATCTCCTCGCAGGAGCCGGACATTTGTCACTCGTAAGATTACGCAAGCCGCAGCTGAAATTAAGTCTGGCCAGCGTTCAGAATTACATTTAGGTAATTTGGATGCGCGTCGAGACTGGGGCTACGCACCTGAATATGTCGAAGCCGCTTGGCGAATGTTACAAATGGATCAGCCCGACGATTATGTAATTGGCACCGGAAAATCGGCCAGTGTGCGTGAGTTCTTGAACGAGGTCTTTGACTATCTCAGTTTGGATTGGAGAGACTACGTTAAGTTTGATCCACGTTATCTTCGACCAACAGAAGTCGACCACTTATTGGCCGACGCGAGAAAGGCCAAGGAGCTTCTTGGCTGGGAACCCAAAGTAGGTCTTCGAGAACTTGCTTGGATTATGGTGGATTCCGATTTAGAAGCGTTGGGGGAGGAGCCTCCCGGAAAAGGCTATGAATTCTTGGCCTCGGTGGGATTACCCAAGGAGATGGATCCCAAGAAATTGAGGCTAATATGAATCAAGCAAGCGATGGCCAGCCCGATGGCAATCGCATTTGGACAAGAAGGCCCATCTTGTTCTCGGTTTTTATTGGGGTAATCACATTTGTAGGAATCGGGTCGATCATTGAGTATGGCTATCGATCTACAACCGACCAAATAGACTTGATGCAATTAACTGGGCGTGAAGTAGTTCGCTTTAAGAAGAATCCGATAAAATCTTGGTCAAGTTGGGCATTGGTGGATGCTTTTTGCGCATATAGAGCGAAATCGGGTGCTTATGCCAAAAATAAGTCTGTCAATCGACATGGGTTCATATCGACTCCAGATATCAAAGTTGAAAAACCTCCGGGAACCATTCGTATTGTCTTCTTAGGCGGTTCGTCAACGGCTGGGACCGGCGCAAATCTCCCGGACCGCATGACGTGGCCTTGGCTCGTTGCTGATTCACTTAAAGCAGAATATCCACATCTGAAAATCGAATTCATAAATGCTGCTCTAGGTGGCTATAGCTCATTTGAATCATATGGCCGTTTGTGGAGCAGACTAAGGTTTTTCAAACCCGATGTAGTTGTTGTTTATCATGGCTGGAATGAGTTTTTCTATCTAAAGAACGCTGCGTTCGCTAAACGTTGGCGTGTCCTTCCTGACGATACGTGGCAAATAGAAAGCGATATACCGATAAAGACGAAGATCTATGATCCCCTGTGGATAGATCGACTCATTCACAAGTCACAATTCTTGAGTCGAGTCCGACTATCGGTGTCGAAACCTAACTCTGGCGAATTTGGCCATGCCAAATTCGAGGTACCAGAGAATTGGAATGACCTGACGTTTGATGTTTCAGGGTTGGAGGTATGGCGCGAAAATCTCAAGCTAATCCAATCCACGGCTGGCCTATTTGGCGCTGAGCTGTTTGTCGCAAAACAAGCAACTTTAATGACTATGGATTTGCCGGCAGAATACCGAGGGCGAACAAACCCTAAGCTCCATGGATTTGGTTTTAAGGGTCATGTGGACGCATTTGAAGGCATATACCAAGTCATTGACGATGAGATACCGCACGATCACATCATCGACGCGACCCTGTTGTCGGGCAATCCTGATTTCCTGCTTGACCATGTACATCCCTCAAAGACTGGGTCACAAGAAATCGCAAGGATCGTGTCACATGCACTCAAGAGTAGTAAGGTTTTTCGTGATTCTAACTAGGACATCCAAATTGGTACTGAAACGAATCGATATCACGGACAAAATTCGACGCAACCTGCTTAATTGAATGGGAGTCATAAAAGGATCGATAGTCGACCGGCTTAAGCCGATTATGCATTCCAAGTGAAAAGGGTAAGCCTATCTTCGTAAAAATATCCGGGAGATCAGAATGAATTGATTCCAATCGGCACACCTTGCTAACAATTCGGTTGCCATGGTGATCTATGATCCAACTGGTCTGGTCCATCCAGATACGACTTAAATGCAGAAGCTCCTCAATCTTTTGCGTATCGCTTTTTGGTCCGAAATTCGTTTCTACATCTCTTAGTTTCTCCGTATAGACTTTGTTTTGGTGGTTCTCATAAGTTGAATGGCACCAATTAGAAAAACTGTCGATGGGATCGAAACACATTTTCCATTTACGGCCCTTTTGAAAAATTCGTTGCCGTGATTTGAAGTAACGGTAATGAGATAGCATACGTTCCCAAGGATTTCTAACCACCGCGAAACTGAAATACGACGCCCAAAGCCATCCATTGTCGGCGAATGTTTTTTGTAGTTCAGATGCTAGAGCGTGATGGTAGAACGGCAAGACTGATTCGCTTCTGACGTCACTCCATGGATCAAGCGCAGATCGAACCGAGGTACTCGCCGTGCGCGGGATAGCCACGAAAACAAATTTATGTTGATGCGAAATTCTCAATTAGATACTCACTCTTTCTGTTTGAAATATTGGACTATTCCGGGGCTTTTTGATCGTTGACATTACCTAAAATATATTCAGCCATTCCACGGGCAATGTCACTATTCGCTTGCGATGTCAGATGACAATGGTCCAAAAAATTCCATTCTCCCTGGTCAAGATATGATTTAGCATTCTTGATACATCGCAAATGATTTAGGTCCGATTTAACTGACGCTTGAACGCCGCTTATGAATGTCGTCAATTCCGGATTTTCTTGACTCAAGAAATAGTGGTACACAGCTCGTTCCCGATCAACCATCATATCTGCGCTACTTTCGGCCAAGTATGGCTGGATAAGAAGCAAATGAGGGATTCCGTTTTCATTGAGCAGGTAGTGATAATCTTTTAGTTGAGATACGAAGGCATTTATCGCCGTCTTTTGATCGGAATTCGGGCTAGGGCTGGATCGCCGATCTACGTTCTTTTTAAGCCAATAATCAATCGTTTCTTGATCTTGTGCCATATCTGTATGGCTCATTATCATATTGGTTCGAAAGAATGTATATTCGCCGACAACGTAGGCAAAGGCCGAATTTCTCATCAATACTCTAGCTAAATTAAGAGGGAAATTGTTAACAGCGTGTCCGCGCCACCTATTACGAATTTTGCCAAGAACGGACTCATCCTCCTTCAGGCGGACAGGTTCATTCACACCGTCCATTGAAATGACGAAATCAGGCTTCCACCTCATCAGTTGCTCGGCCAACAAGTGACTCTGAGGCAATGTATAACCAGACACAGCGGAATTAAAAACCTTTACGGTGCGTTCTGGCATTGCTTTCTGCAATATTGCTTCCAGGTGACCATCAATCGATTGCGAAATTCCGTGTCCAGACACTCCAGTTAACTTTAGCCAATCTCCTTTGCGGCTTGAGCCCACGCCTGCCATGGCAGAGCCGCCAAGTAAAAAGACCCTGAATTCTTGTAGCTGCTTATGCGGCATATCCACTTCACCTGCGGCACAACGCATCCCAATAGAATTGTATTGGCAACTCCTGTCGTACTCCAAATAATAAGGTCGGTTTCTCCAAACTAGATTTTGGTCATCTTGCCATCGCGAATTCGCTTGTATATGAAAATTAGTTTGATAGCCATGAAAACGATTCCAAACAAACATACGACATGCCAATTCGATGACAACCAATAACAAAAGGCTAGGCCATATGTTCTTAAGACACTTGACGAAGAATTGGCTCAAAGACTAGTCCTCCAAATACATCATTCAAATTCCTTAATTGCCTGCATAACGACTGAATCCAAATCGTCGACCTGGCTCAAGTAAAGGTCGCGCTGCTGCTTCAGTTTTTGTTTGAGCTTGGGTGCCATCAATAATTCGTTGACGACACGACAACATTCGTTCATCGACCTAACGTTGTAAACGAGCTTGAATTTGAATTCCAACTCATTTGTATACCAAATTTTTCTTGTGCTCATATGAACGGCAGGTGTCCCCAAAATGGCAGCCTCAGCTGCCATGGTTGCGCTCTCGCCAACATATAGGGAGGAAAGTGCTATCAAATGATGCACGTCCTCGCCATGAAACTGCTTTGTAAACCGGTTGAAAAACTCAGCCAACTCGACCTCACTAGAGATCAACACATCAAATCCTAGTTTTTGTATAGCTAGGATAAGGCCCTTTATTTCTTCCCCCTGAAATCCCCGCTGGCCGAAATCATGGCTAGCGAACCAGCTTACCAGTCGGATAAGTACAAAGGGTCGGTCCAGTGAAACACCATACCGTGCCAATACCGTTTTGTCTGGCGAGAACTGATCAGGATTCAAGTAACTAGCACAGGAAATTCCTCGATAAAATCGATGCTTTGCGGAAAATCTCCGCGAATATCCTATGTCGGTATAAATACGTGTCGCGAATTTCGTGTACAAAGCTAACTGAATACGTGCGTCGTCCGTATCATCAAAGGAAATACAAGGCACTCTAGCTAGAGCACCCGCAATGCTGGCAAAAAGTCCTTCACGAGCGATGATGACATTGGGTGCAAAGCGTCGAATTTCTATTACTAATCGCGATACGCGGATCACAAGCTCCCAGGCTCGTTGGATAAAAGACTCTTTAGCGGTAGATATAGTTTTGTGTTCGATTTCAAAACTATCCAGTAAATGAACAGTCATGTCTTTCGATCTTGAAAGAACTTTGACTATATGACCTTCGTTTATGCAATTTCGTATGGTGCTACGAAAGAAATGAACGTGGGCTGGATGTGAAATATCGAACAGAATTTTCATCATCTAGCCCGGATATTTTTCGATATCAAAACAATCACCGAAAGTGAGTCGAATCGGCCTCTAACTACATGGCTATCATGATCAGGTTTTACCGTGGAAGTGTTAAGTACACGGATGTTAGTTAGTCGCTTAAACTTTCCTCCAATCACAAATACCGTCCACCAACCGAATTCCCCCTATTGTATAGAGACGGTTTGGGAATTGTAACTACAGTTAAGGAAAGAAGACTTGGACTATTGTTGCCGAAAATGAGATTCAGTTATGTAGCGAGCCGAGCTCCGTCTAAGCACGGCATTGGACCGTTTTTGTTCAAATTCACCGCGGTGTTTTTCGGCTACTGCTGTAAATGGGTCTAGTTTGTATAGGCTCCAGGCAGCGTTTGCAACCCCTCGTCGATTCACTACATCAATTTCCTTGGCTTACGGTTTTTAGACGCTTGAAGAGGTCTGCGATGTGATTGGACAACAGCCTCGATCTGGATCCATGATTCAGGCTGGCCTGGTAGAAACCAAATGCTTCGGTCGGTGGCGTAAGACCCAATGCGTTACCCTTAGTTGGGTTCAAGAAATATTCTTCTTGATTCTGATCGAAAGAGCTCAGAGGAAATCAAATTTCTGCTTGATACCATAGGAGTAGCCTGTTGCAGTGATACCAGAGCGCCAATCCGCAATGTATCCATATCCGTATCTCGTTTCCAAAGTGATGACACAACTGCCCAGGCTGTCGAAACGTACCGATCAAACGAATATCGGGTAGAAAATTTGACGGGGTCGTTTCACCTTCTCAAATTATAATAACCAGGGGAGCAAGCACAGGCATCCTGAATTCATAATGATGAGTAAGAAATTAATTTACTGCTTCGACATTCTTCTCGCTATTTGAAAAAGACTTCTTACATTCTGAGGTGTAAATGAAGATCATGATCGGCTTTGTTAATCAATTCTACACACCCCAACTGAACATAGGGTTGCTGAATCTTGCTGACTCTGATTTCCGATGGGTTACGAACGAAAGAATAGAGGCGGCCACAGCTCATGTTCACGGCGTCAATGGCATGCTTAAGGTTGGCGATCGCCTCCTCATCGGATATCAGTCCGAACCTACAACATTGGCTGTGTTCGACCACGATTTCAAATTGATTCACCAAAAGAATTGTCATGATATCGCTCAGCTTCATTCTCTCTGCCACTTTGGCAGTAATGCGCTTTGTATTTCAACAGGAACCGAAGAAACCCATTTGATCGATTTAGCAAATATGAGCGACAGTCTGCACACAAGCCAATGGCGCCGAATGGGCAAACAATCTGGCCGTTTCGACAGGAACCACTTCAATTCGGTGGCGTCGTGTGAAGGGCGCGTCATGGCGACATGCTTTGGCCCCAAATTACACGGAAACTGGGTCCATTCGAAAAATGGTCAAATCGTCAACTTGATAAGCGGTGAAGTTGAAAAGCAGAATTTACACCAACCACACAGCCTCAAATTCCACCGCGGCTCCTGGCTAGTATGTGAGTCGGGTACGGGCAGAATTCTGGGCGAACGCGGTGAATTGATCGAGGTTGGGGGTTATGTCAGAGGATTGGCGCCGATTTCAGACGACCTAATTTGCGTTGCAAGTAGCGCACAGCGCATTCAATCAAGGTCAAAAGGAACGATCAACCTGGGCCTTGACAAATCACAGGGGCAGCAGAAGACG
Organism: Holophagae bacterium; assembly: GCA_029263455.1. Classification (GTDB taxonomy): domain Bacteria; phylum Acidobacteriota; class Holophagae; order Acanthopleuribacterales; family Acanthopleuribacteraceae; genus JAGQSC01. The sequence goes on along the minus strand of JAJCXM010000034.1, from coordinate 218,094 downwards.
GCGATTCATATCGTCGATCTCAAAACTGAAAAAACAATTCAAAGTGTTGATCTCTCTATACATGGAGCTGAAATCTTTGATTTAATCCCAATGCCTGACTATCAACAACCAGAATGGATTGGGCTATTAGACCCGTTGGAAATCCAGGTAAGTCATCTTGAGCGTCAGTTGAAAACTCAAAAGAAAAGCAATCTGATAAAGAACCGATTCACGCGAGCCTTAAGGGCATTCATCAAGCGGTACTGATGGGACGACGAAATAAAATTTACGGGAGCCACTGGTTTGGACTGAAATCAGCGCCCAAGGCCAGTTTCGTGAATTTAAGGAATCAAACCCTGGTCAATTAAGAATTGGTTAATAGCATCGCTAACGATTTCGTGGCCCAGTTTGCTCCAATGTCCCATTCCACCATTCTTAGGACAACCGTGGATGAAAGCCTCATTCTCTATCGAATATTCCCGAAGAATTGGCACCAAATTTATGTGGTCGAGACCTTCGCGTTCAAGGAACTCTTGCATCAGCAGGTCATTGTCTAGAAATTTGCTCAAGTTCATCCGTTCCGCACTTCTATTCTGATTTACCTGGGCTCCAGTACTTCCGATGGCAACAGCAAGTCGCGATCCATCCTGAATAACAGATGCGTTCAACATACAGAAGAGGCGCTTGCTCACCTCGATCGCTTCTATTTCCTGCAATGAAAAATCCGTGTCTTGATACCTATCTGGCGATGGCGTTCTACTGTCAAAACTCCGAGGCGTGCTTTCTGAAAAATGGCCCTTTATTTGAATGTAGGACTTAACCAAAAATGTTACGAGGTAGGATCTTTCTTTTAGTGGTTGTAATCGTTTCTTCCACCGGTAACTTGATTTATCTTTAAAGCCACTGTCGAGGACTAAATTGCTATCCTGCAAAACATAAAACGGACCGTTTTTGTTTAACTTTGAACTGTCAGCAAAATCATTTGGAATAAAGAGGACAAGTACCAGATCGGCATCATATTTATAGCCCTCATTTTCATACAACAGATACTCTTGAGCGATCCCCATACCGCTAAGCCCCATGTTAATAACCTCGAATCGAACATCGCCACCACGGTCATTTAAACGTTTCTCCAACAGAGAAGGCCAATTCTGGTTGAGTTGGTGCTGAAAACCTTCGGTGTACGAGTCGCCTAGAGCCAGGATGCGAAAAACGTGGGCTTCCTTTGCATAGCTATGCTCATAATCACGCAATCCAAGGGAATTCATTGTTCCAGAAGAACTCCAACCAGGGCAATCTTCAGGTGCGACAAAAAAGTAATCCGCTCTAGGGATAAATGAATAGCCAATTATGTCGTTAGACCTAACATAGGTTGCGTATTGGGGAGCAAAAAAACGCAAGACAACTTCAACCATCAGACACGCAATGCTTGCAGATATGAGAACTATTGCGACACGCCAGACCACGCCATGTTTGAAAAGACGTCCGACGGAATTCAAGACAGAACGAATATCCACGATAACTCCTTACTCTTCGCAAATCGACGAGCAGTCGTGTAGTCTGTAGTTTATTGGCAAATAGCAGGAATGCACACTAGATAGAGCAGCTGCGTGTAAGATCGAGTGATTGGCCAAAAAGAGATCCCAAGATATTAGTGAACTCCGCGCCCATGTTTCGCCGCCTCCTATTCTGGGCTAGGTATGAAACAATATTCAGGTCCGGCCAACTAAAGCAAGGATTCATCAGCGTCGGCCAGCCACATACTCAAATCTCGATTGATGAGATCTTGCAATTCCTCTACGTCGGCCTGAAACATTCGCATTAAAGAATTTCGAATTGCCTTTGAGATGGGAGGTTTTTCGCGAGTGTTGTAGCGCCGAACAACCTGCGTCATAAGCGCAAGGTGAGATTTAGGTATTATGCGTTGAATCGCCTTTGTTAGCCGTGATGGTTGATGCATGAATCGGTTGATAAATGCAGCACGAGGTGTGGTCGAGTTAGCGTTATGCTTTCGATCAACATTTGTTTCAATCGTATCGTCGACACCGAGAAACCCATAAATTTCTTTCATTAGGCGTTTCGGGTCATTCTGCAAATCTTCGTAAAGGAACACTCGTATTTGTTTGGCATCAAATTGAGCATAGTATCGCTTGAGTTGCTTACAATAGAATCCGCGCTGCACATAGTGCCAGATCGGATGCCATCCCTTCTCTATCCGCCATGACTCCGCCTCGATTGCCTCAATAAAATTGGAAAGCGGCTCTATTCCCAGGGTAACTCTTTTGCTAAATTGCGAGTACGCCCGATCCACCGGGTTGCGCAAGATAGCAATAATCTTCATAGCTGGATCAAATTGGGCAATCTTCAGTGGTGCCGTACGGCTGTATATGTAGACCGCTGAAGATTCGCCAACTGCCTTTTCATCCGCCACATCCAAAAAAAGCGACTGGTAGGAATCGGGCGTTAGACACGCACTGGCTCTCCCGTTTGCATCACCCGGTCCAGCCGCGGGGTCATTGAACAACTCGGCTGCGAAAAACCTCGGCTCTTTATTGGAACTCATAAATATATCAGGGTGTTGGGACAAATAATTGTGAATGGATGTTGTTCCCGATTTGGCAGCACCGATCAATAGAAAATTTGGCAATCTCATATCAGTGTCCGTCACAACTGCAGTTTTTTCTCATTCAACAAGGTTTCAACCAATTCGAAATCAAATGCATCCTCGGTCATCATCATGATTTCTTATACCCCGATCTGTTGCGAACGGTTGCGGCGTTCTCGATACACACAACTATTCACTAAGGCTACCTAGCACTAATCGGTTCATAGTGTACTTCATTTGTTAGCACACTCCAAAACGTCGCTAATCTGTCTCTTTAAATCGTCTTTAAATCGGTGACCGGCTGAGGTCACTTGCGTGTTTATCGGATCAAAGCGGCTATCTAATGAATTCGGTTCTTATATGGACCACGTTTCCTAGCGGAGAGTGCCAATGGAAACGAAACACGGAGGCGGTCGCCGTTATCGGCTGCTCGCCTTGGTGGTGATGCGCAATGATGTGCCTGCGCTCTTGGAACAATTGCAAGCCTGGCCATTGAGCAAAGTGGTACAAAGCTATAAACGCAGTACGTCCCGTCACATCTGCGCACAATTCAAGTCTAAGGGCCCGGGATCGCCGAGTTGTACTCGGCATCGACCTAGCAAGACCGGAGAATGGAGGGACTTTGATGCAGACGCTCGAAAGTGAAGTTCACGCTTCTGGCAGCGGGATTATTGGGATCGGTATCTATGGAACATCGACCGGTTGCGATGGTGGCGGATTACATTAAAAAGAACCCCGTCAAGGCAGGATGAGTTGCCCTCCCAGGATTTTGCGGCTTGGGGGTGCTTGGCGTCGATACACAAGGAGACCGAAAGGAGACGGGATTTTTTAGGGTTTGTGATTTTCGGTACGGCCGCGCTGCGGTGAGGATGGATTGATGCCGAGTACAACTCGGCGATCCCTGGCCTGATCCAGGGCTGGTTTAGAATCCAAGCTTGCTAAACCTGTGGTCGACGGGCGAACTGGCGTTCGGTGGCATCCCGCTCGTTTTCAGCTTGGCTTGTCAGTAGTTCCAGTTTGTTTTGGCTCCAAGCTGCGTTTGCGACACCACCTCGGTACAGGATTCGCGCACCCACACGTGCCGCGACTCGCGGTGCACCGGCAACAATTCCAGTCAGGTTACAGGGATCACATGCATGGATCATGAGGTCTGCGGTCGAACCCGACTGACTGATCTTCTTGCTTTGACGCATGGCTTGAGGCAAGGCGAATTGCTGACCGGAATAGCCCGCCACGAAATGCCCACTCTGGATTTCGCCGATGGCTTCAAGTCGCCAATAAGCGCGCAATAGGTCGCGCCAGGGTGGCATGCCGGTCTGGTAGTCGAGCAGTTTCCGGAAAACGATGCCATATCGATTCAGTAAGTTCATGGCTACATGTTCCGCGCGAATTTCGGTCGTGACCTCGTGTGTGATTACTTTTGACCAACGTCCCCCAGCAGACGCCCCAACCGGGAACCAACTCAAGCGACGGTGACGATCCAATTTACGTTTTTCGGGTTCGGATCTCAGCAAGGCGCGTACGCCTGCGAAGGCGTCACTGCGGATCAGACCTTGTGAAGCTAGGGCACTTAGGGCCTGTTCAACTCGCGTCTCCGGTAGGTTACAGCGACGGACCAGTTCATCCATGAACAGGTCTTGTTCACTCAGGTAGCGAAAAATCTCGCCCACTTCTCCCTCAAGTGATTCGTCGTTCGAGGTTGCCCAGAATGATAGTTCTTCACGCGGAATCAAACAAATTGGCGTTGACGCCATGAATCTTCGTTGCAATGAGAGTTCTGCTGATGAGTCAGACCGTAACCAGGCAATGCGCCCAGCGTGTCCCATGCTGTCTAGCCAGGCTGGCTGATAGCCCTTTAGCCGAGCCGGAAGCAATTCATTCTCCCAAGAAGCGGCGGCGGCCGAGAAACCTTCCAGTCGATGCAGAGCCTGTCCTAAAGAATCTGCACCATAGAGCCGCGTATCCGCACTCAAAAACTGCCAATCAAAAAGGAAACGCACGAAGGCTTCAGCTTCGATGGGTGATACGCGTTGACGGCGAACGTGCACGGTTAGGCGGTGCAATCGATCTAGCACCAATCGTTCACACCAGGTAGTCTGATCACAAGTTGGGTCAAATTGACCCCGAAACACGCGGCCACTTGCTTCTAGGAAATTGAGACATTGCAGAATCATGGCTGCGTCTTGATTGAGGTAACTCGCCAAGCCATCGACACTTAAGGGTCCGCGGGTTTCAAGAATAGGTAACACGAATTCAGCAAGCAACGGTAAATCGGGCGAGCTATTTTGAATTTGCTGCCATTGAGGAAGACGTTCCCAAGCCATGATCAGCAGCGGATCTTCTAGCTTTAGTGCACGCCCATTTTCAATCAGCTTTCCGATCCAGCTTTTGGACTCGGCATCCAATCGATCAACTTCATCGCTGGAGATGAAGCCAGCGAGATAGAGGCCGTCGTATGCATCGTCTTCGGAATCCATGGTTGGCCAGATCATTTGGCGTAATTTGTTTAAGGCCTCGTCATCGACGAATAGCTTGCGGCGGGTTAAATCATCGGGCTGTCTACGAACGGCTCGTGTTCGTCTTTCTTCGAGCGGGGCATCGTCTAGAAAGGCATATGGTTTGGCATTGAGAACTTCATCTGCCAAGGGGGAGGGAGCAGGCAGATCAATCGTGTGAAGTCGAATGGCGCCGTTCTTGATACCACGCAATAACTCGATGAAACCATCCACATCCATGGCTTCATGTAGGCAGTCGTCAATGGTTTGCTGGACTAACGGGTGATCGGGAATTTCTCGATCACCGGCAATATTCTCTAAACAGGCCAGTTGATCAGGAAAAACAGCGGCAATCAGATCCTCGGCCTGCATACGTCGGATGAAGGGCGGCGTTTCTTTTCCACCCATTCGCCTAGGAATAGCTAAAGCGATAGAGGCATTCCAACGCCATCGAGTCTGGAACATGGGCGCATCCAGCAGAGCTTGCACCAGCACATCGCGGGCGCTTTCTGGGCTTAGAAAATGGGCGATATCTTCCAATGGAAAAGCGTGTACCTGGCTGAGAGAAATGACGATCGCATCTTCAATGGCTGCGGCCTGTAACTCAAAGTTAAAGCTGCGGCAGAACCGTTTGCGTAATGCCAAACCCCAGGCCCGATTGATGGCGGCCCCAAATGGAGAGTGGATGACCAGTTGCATACCGCCGGATGCGTCAAAGAAGCGTTCAATGACGACACAGGTACGTGAAGGTAAACAGCCTAAGATATCTTTAGCCGAGACCAGGTATTGCGCTAGCTGAGTGGCGGCTGCATCAGATAGCCTATATTGATCCTTCAACCGAGCAGTGACCTCAACCTCTTCGCCGTGGCCGTGCCCAATAAGCGCGGCAACGGCTTCGGAGAGCAGACCACTTCTAGTTGGCGCTTCGCCGAGCCAGAAAGGGATCGTGGGTGCTTGACCGTGGGCGTCCTGAACGCGCACGGTGCCTTGAGTCACGCGCAAGATACGCCAAGATGATGTTCCCAAGGCAAAGATATCGCCTGCCATACTTTCAATGGCGAAATCCTCATTGAGGGTTCCAATAAACGTACCCTGTGGCTCCAAAACCACTCGATAATCGGCGTTATCAGCTATGGCTCCGCCCGACGTTAGTGCGGTTATGCGTGCGCCTTTTCGAGCTCGTACGCCACCATCTCGTTTGTCATGGAATAGCCAGGCCGAACGACGTCCCCGCGAGGTGGCAAAGCCTTGTGAAAGCATGTCGAGGACTGCTTGAAATTCTGACATCGCTAAGTTTCGATAAGGATAGGACTTTTTTACTAGCAGGAAGAGATCTTCGTCTTGCCAATCTTGATTTGATACTTCAGCCACTAGCTGTTGTGATAGCACATCAACGGTGCCTTTTGGCACTTCTAAGGACTCGAGGTCACCCGCACGTATGCTCGCCACAGAAGCGGCACATTCGATGAGTTCGTCGCGCGTCAAGGGAAACAGCGCACCCTTAGGTATGGCAGAACGTCGATGTCCCGATCGTCCTATTCTTTGCAATAAGGTGCTTACCCGCCGCGGGGCTCCTATTTGGCAGACCAGATCTACGGCGCCGATGTCGATGCCCAACTCCAGCGATGCGGTTGCAACAAGTGCTTTAAGGGTGCCTTGTTTAAGTCTGAATTCGGCATCATGGCGCCGTTCCACCGACAAGCTGCCGTGGTGAGATGCGACCATTTCTTCACCAATCCGCCGTTGCAGGTGATGGGCAACGCGTTCGGCCAATCGTCGTGTATTGACAAAAATGAGTGTGGATTGGTGTTGATCGACCAACTCATTCAAGCGCTCGTACACTTCATCCCAAACTTCCAGCGACATGACCGCAGATAGCGGCGACTTGGGCACCTCAATCTCGATCTCTAAATGACGGTAGTGGCCGCAATCGATAATGACTCGATCTGGTCGACAGCCCGTAAAGTCGGCCACCGTTTCCAACGGACGTTGCGTCGCTGAGATGGCGATTCGTTGAAAGGGTTTGGCTATAAGTTGCTGCAAACGAGCCAAAGTTAAGCTTAAGTGTGCACCTCGACGGTTAGGAGCGAGCGCATGTACTTCATCGACAATGACGGTTTTCACGTTGCTGAGCATGTTGCGGCCACGTTTCGAGCTCACCAAAAGGTAGAGTGACTCGGGTGTGGTGACCAAAATGTGCGGGGGATGCCGTAGCGTTTTTTCACGCGTCTTGGCCGGTGTGTCACCGGTGCGAAGGGCAATTTGGATTTTGGGAGCAACGAAGCCTTTTGCAGTAAACAAGTGGTCTATTTGCTGCAAGGGCTCAGTGAGATTGACATGGATATCATTGACCAATGCTTTAAGTGGCGAAACATAAATAATTTGCATGCCGTCGTTGAGACGTCCTTCTAAACCCTCGATGTAAAGCCGGTTCAGAATCGCCAAGAAACCAGCCAATGTCTTACCTGACCCGGTTGGCGCCGCCATAACCACATCCAAGCCGGCGTCAATGACGGGCCAGGCTCGTTCTTGAACCTCTGTGGCTTCGCCAAAGCGTTCTTGGAACCATGATTGGATGACGGGATGAAGCATTTCTCGAACACCTACTTGTCTAGCTCGCTATCTTAGCCTGACTTCAGAGCAACAAGGAGTGATAGCTGACGTACTGTTGTCAGTAGGGTTATGGTAGGTCGTAAAGTTAGCTCGTTATTAACTATTTTGCTTGTTGGCTTACGCCTAGCTAGCGTTAAACGAAGTTACTTGCGTGTTGAACAGGACACTCGTAGACTCATGTTCATTATCTTGCATGGACGACGAAAACTGGAGGTGACTTATGCTCAAAGAGTTTAAGGAATTTGCGATGCGTGGCAATGTGGTCGACATGGCTGTCGGCATCATCATTGGCGGTGCCTTTGGAACGATTGTAAAGAGCCTAGTTGCTGACGTGCTTATGCCACCACTTGGTCTTTTACTGGGTGGCGTCGATTTTTCGGACCTCTATTTTGTGATCCAAGATGGCACCGCTGCGGGGCCTTATGCAACGTTGATCGCCGCTAAAGAGGCCGGTGCCGTGACCATCAACTACGGTATTTTCATCAACGGCGTCATCAGTTTCGTGATTGTCGCATTCTCCGTTTTTTTACTTGTGAAGGGCATGAACCGACTAAAGAGAGTGGAAGAAAAAGCGCCAGCGGAGCCGACCACAAAGAACTGCGATTATTGTTGCTCTGAAATACCCATTAAGGCATCCAAGTGCGCTCACTGTACATCAGACATAGCAGCCTAACGAGAGACGCAGCCCTTGCTCTTTAATAGCTTCACTTTTCTGATCTTCTTCGCCGTGGTGCTGATCCTGCATCACGGCCCTTTTAGTTGGACATCCAAAAAGCGTAATCTATTAATAGCGAGTTATCTCTTTTATGCCGCCTGGAATCCACCTCTTGTGGTTTTGATATGGATTTCGACCATCATCGATTGGTTCGTTGCCAAACGTCTTCACGTTGAAGAACGTCCTCGGCAAAGACTTGGCCTGTTGCTGATAAGTATCTGCACAAACTTAGGCATATTGGTGGCTTTCAAGTATGGCTCATTCTTAATCGCGAATTTCACAGCGCTTCTAAACACTATGGGCATTCCGTTCGAAGCGGCCGCGCCGAATATATTGCTGCCGGTTGGTATTTCGTTTTACACCTTTCAGACGATGGCCTATAGCCTGGATGTTTATCGCAGACAATCTGAACCGGCGCATTCGTTTCTCGATTTCGCTCTATTCGTGACCTTTTTCCCGCAATTGGTGGCTGGACCCATTGTGCGACCTAGCTATTTGATCCCACAGTTTGAGCGACCGCCAGAAATGGAAGCGGGTCAGTTTTCATGGGGTCTATTTCTGATGACTTTCGGGCTTTTTCTCAAGGTCGTGGTTGCCGATAACCTGGTGGCTGGCGTCTCCGATGACGCATTTGGGGCACAAGCGACACTTAACATTTTGGATGCATGGACTGGCGTACTCGCCTTTTCAGCACAAATATTTTGCGATTTTGCCGGCTATTCAACCGTCGCCATTGGTACGGCTTTGTGCCTTGGTTTCCATATGCCACGTAACTTTCGTTACCCTTATGCTGCCATCGGGTTCTCCGATTTTTGGCGCCGATGGCATATTACGCTTTCTACCTGGCTGCGTGACTATTTATACGTGCCATTGGGAGGAAACCGCAGTGGTTGGCGTCGTACTCAAATCAATCTCATGATCACCATGTTGTTGGGCGGACTCTGGCACGGTGCCCAATGGACCTTTGTGGTTTGGGGCGGCTTACACGGACTCTATTTGGCTGGGGAGCGAATCATAAAAAGAGGGTGGGGTGATCGCCCATTACCTATGTGGATGGCTGGTTTGGGTGGTTTCGCGACGTGGTTACTCGTCTTGATCGCATGGGTCTTCTTTCGCGCGACCGATTTTGAAACGGCCTGGCGAATGTTTACGGCTATGTTTTCTTTCTCAGGGTCGGGCGAAAAAGTCTTGGATTCCTATCAAATTACAGCGGCGTGGTCTGTCACGGTCATCATGCTGACAATGCACTGGACCTTCCGTAATCAACTCGTTTCATCTGTCGTTAATCGATTACCAACATGGATTTTTGCCGGTCTTTGGGCCGCTATGTTGTTCTTACTAGTGGTATCAGGAGGGTCGGATAATGCCTTCATCTACTTCCAATTCTGAGCATCGCATAAATCGCCATTATGAGACCCCTGCGTTGGCATGGAAAAGAGCGAGCATCACGGCGTTGATCCTGATGTTATTAGGAACCACCGTCTGGGAAGTCTATTGGAGGTCGAAGTCCTATGAACCGTCGACCCTCAATAATATGGGCTTGTGGAGCGAGACACGTCGCAAGATCGGTCAGAATGGGCTCGAGGAGGTCGCTATTGTGGGCTCTTCGCGCATCTTGTTTGATCTGGACTTGAAAGTGTTGGCCCGTGAACTTGAAAGCCCATACCCGATTCAGTTAGCGCTGGAGGGGACTAATCCACGGCCTTTCCTGCATGATTTGGCCGAAGATAAGTCGTTTAAGGGGCTTTTGATAGTGGGCGTATCGACAGGCCTGTTCTTCGCACCACACGGCGGGCTGCATGGCGACATGTTGGCTAATTTCAAGAATCAAACGCCGTCCGATCGTTTTGGCCACCATGTTTCCAAATTTATCACTTCAGGATTGTCTCTGTTTGAACCCGATCTAGCCCTATTTGAACTTGTGCGAAGTTTGAATTGGCCGGCTCGAGATGGCATGCCGCCAAGGTTTCTGGGTGTAAAAAAGCTATCAACCTTTGATGAACATCGCGAAGCCGATATGTGGCGACGTGTTGAAGAAGACCCGATCTACCAAAAAAGGGCGCAGGATACTTGGACGACGATTTTGAGTTTCGGTGGTCCAAAGTTAGAAGACAGCGATATTGACGCCATCTTAGGTGAGGTAGTTGACGACGTGAAGGCAATTGAAAGCCGAGGTGGTCGCGTGGTCTTTGTTCGCTGCCCTTCCGCTGGACCCTTTCTTGAGGCAGAAGCGAAGGGTTTCCCGCGGCCTCGATTCTGGGATCAACTCATCACCCGAACAGGTTCTCAAGGCATTCACTTTGAAGACCACCAGCAGTTGCAAGGATTCGAATTGCCAGAATGGTCACATTTGGCACGTAAAGAGAAAGAACGATTTACCGTTGAGGTCGCTTCGCTGATCAAAAGACAGCTGCTCGACACTCATGAAGCTACTGAAACAGAAGGTTTAAAGCAAAATTGATTTAGTCACTTGACGATGAATCAGGATGAACCTGGTTTTCATCTTGGCAAGTTTGACCAGAATCGTCGTCCGCCAAACCTAAAGAGAAGGGATACCGCACATATCCCTTCTCTTGGTCAGACTTAGGAGTTAACGATTCGCCACCTGCTTCTACTTTGAGCACAAGGTTTCGAAAGATCATGGTTTCCTCATCTAGGTCCAAAGACCTTCTCCCATATAGGAGCATGTATTTGGAGGTCATTCAACGATCGCCCTTGATAGAGCAAAAGGCTTGCCAGTTCTAGGTAATTTTTGTTTATTGCCTGGAGACAGCCGTTTTACTGCCAAAAAGTGGCTTTTTTCAATGCTTTCCGTCTAATTGGGTAGTTGGCGTGTTTAGGCAGAAATTAAGTGTAAGTGGTTGAGAATATTTAAGTTGATGCCGTATTGGTGTCAGTTACCCAATAATACCTGCGGGTTGTCCATGATCGGGTTGTTTGTGCGTATGGTTAATGTCTCCTGTGCAGGGACAAGCTAACCCAGTGGGATTCTACGAGGTGGTGACAAAAACGAAGGATTCGAGTAGCGATCTTTCGCGTCCCTAAGCAGGCGATAGCGAGGAGCCATTATTCCCCGAGACAGGTGTGAAATCAGCTCGTAGCTAGGATGATTCGACCAGCACATTTAAGCCATTCCAAATTTACCTGAGCCTGCAAATAACATCATTAAATCGTCTGCTTTACATCCCCAGTCCGGCGTGATAGCGTCACTATAAACACCCGCACGGCAGGTTCTCAGCGAGCGTTGGAGCTTTTAATTCGTCGATCGATATTTCGGATTTCGTTTGCTGTCAAAAGGAGGTATCTCGATGAAATGGTTAGTAATGATGATATGTGGACTAGGTGGCGTTACCTGGGCCAATGAAACAGAGTTTTCTCAACGCGACTCGCTAGGCGAGCAATCGCCAGCCATCATGTCGCTTAAACGTGATCAAGTCGTATTTTCTCAAACCGCAGATCCGCTTCCAGTCAACGGTTGGTTCTCTTATTTAGCAGCTGACAGGCAACAACGAATTGCCGATGATTTCCAATTGAGCGAAACGACCACAGTTACAAGGGTTTTGGCTTATGGTTCTTTTGGTGCCAGAACATTCCCCTTCAATTACGCCATGTTAGAAATCTACTCAAATGTGAGCGGACTACCTGGTGCATTGCTGTACTCAGAAATGTTTGAAATGCCAGACCCGAACTTGACGGGTATGATTGAAGTTGCGCCCTCCGATTTAGTTTTGGATGCAGGTCAATATTGGGTTTCTATTTATGATTATTCGGATCAGTTCCACACGGAATTTGAGTGGTTTTGGTATTTCGAAACGTCGGTGCTCTTTGGGCAACCAGCTGCCGCAACGCAGGACGGCATTACCTGGTTCACAGCCGCCACGGAAAACGTTTTCCAGAGTTCCACCATGTTTCAGATTTATGGTGATGATGGTGTCGTTGGCGAAACGCCCACCATTGCATCGCCTGCATTTCTGTCGAACGCCAATTTCTACAATGACGCCAATGACAACCTATTTTGCCAATTCCCGGACCCAAATGGTGATCAAGCTTATCGCGGCAATGGCCGATTGGCATGGGAGATCAGTTTCACCGAAGACTGTGAATTGCTAGGCAGCGCGATCATTGATCAATCCAATTGGCCTTTTGGCGTTTCCGTACCTCATCCTAGTGATGGGCTCTATCTGATTGAAGTGAGACGTATGGTGTTGGGTAGCAAAATGCCCGATACTTCGCCACCTTATGTGCAGCCGGGTCCAAATGCATCTAACCCTTCTAATGAAATCAATCCGCGCTATGTTTTGCACGTGCCCAAAATTGGTGGCGGATTTAAAGGCGTCATAAGGATCGCAAACCCTAATCCGGTAGATTCTGCGGCCATGTTATTGCTGGCTTACAATACAGCTGGGCAAGAAGTTGCCTCGGTGGCCATTTCTGTTCCAGCCTCACAATCACGCTCATATGGAATATATGAAGCACCAGCAAACCTGAGCGTAAATGCCACCTATTTTTCCGGATTCAGGGATAATTTGGCGTTTGTAGAGGCCCGCGAGATTAAGTCGGACTTAACGGAAGTCTTAATGACCTATTACTCGCTGCAGTCTGGCGTAGGCGCTGACGTCGCTGCTGCCAAGGCAAGTGATGGTGGCTCGGTTGGTCTGGAATTTAATATTCAAAGCGGTAATCCAAGTTCCGCTTATTGGGACGGCGTAGCCGTTTTAAATCTGGATGATACAAGCGCGGATGTATGGGTTTCGCAATTGGATAGCGGTGGTAACTTACTGGGTCAAAGGAAATTGGGTGATATTAATCCAGACAGCAAAGTGCTGAGCGTGATTTCAGATCTCTTTCCATTTGTACCCTATTCACAATTCGTGATCGAGTCACGTAACGGTGTTTATATTCAAGTACTAGGGCTAAATGGCTCGTTTGATAATGCGGTGCTCAAGGACAGTAAGATATCAAAGAAACGATAGAAGGAAGGTGGATATGGTGAACAAACGTTTGGTTCTATGTTTGTCTGCAATGATGTCTTTAGGCGTTGTTGCTGGCGATGGATGGGCACTTACCGTTGAATTGCAAGGATGGAACACGGATTCTGGTTTGCAGTGGGACAATGGAGGATTGTTGAACGGCGATTCGACGCTGCACACAACAAACTTCCCCGACGAAGAGATCTTGCCGACATTGGCCGCTCACTTGACGGTCCGTCGTCTTTTTGTGTCGGTTAGTAAGTCTTTGGAAACGGAGTATTCTGGCGACCACCAACTGAATGCGATTCGTACATTCTCGACGGCGACTTCAACGCAAACTGATCGCCATCAAGTTAATTACGACTCTAAATTGGATCGTGAAGATTTAGATTTCACGTTGGGTTGGGTTTTAGGTAAAGGCTTCATCGTCATTGGTGGTTACAAAACCATTGAATTTACCGAAAAAACAACTGAGTCAGCTTATGTGTTAGATACGACACTGCAGGGGTCGGAAGGCGATCCAATTACAGTGCGTTTTGATGATCTGCACGATCCATCGCGCAGCTTTTCAGAGACATACGACTACAAAGGTCCTTTTTTAGGATTTGCTTATGCGCATCGTTGGGAGAAATTCACCTTCAGTGGCAATCTTGCCTATGCTGATCTCGACGGTGACTACGCCTTCAAATCTATTCAGTTAACCGTTGATCCCCTAACTCAATCGACCACGGGCTCAGTGAACTTCACGGAGAATGGTAGCTCGTCGGCTGATGGGCTTTCATTCACTTTGATCGGTGCCTATTCAATCACCGAACGCTTTAGTCTGTCTTTGGGTTACAAAGCGCAGAATTACGAAGCCAGTCAAAGCGGTGGTTTGCTCATACCAGACCTAGACGCTAGCGGCCTCATGTTTGGCGTGCGATACACTTTTTAAGATTCCAAACAAAAGCCCTTACGATGTAGTCATTGTAAGGGCTTTTTTATGTCTGAAACGTACAAGACATATCCGTTATGAACAGATGCAGGGGCGGGTCTAATTACCTATCTTGTAGGGCCATTCCCAGCCCCAGGGGTTGAGTTTGGCGCTAGTGAACTCAAAGGGTAGGACAATGCCTAAGAAGCACAAGGCCATTTCGTCGGTGGTCGCTTCGCCCCAACTAACGGGTTTCGGAGGTGTGTTTGGGTTATACGGATTGTCAATGGAATTATCGAATTCGCACTGAAGACGAAGCGTCGTGTTTCCTTCCAGCGTAATAGGTTGCTGGAACTCATAAAATCGCTGCCACTCAAAGTCCCAGCGCGGAACGTCTACCAAACATAATTCCGTACCATCGGTATGTTCTGCCTTCACGGAGATTCTCTGACCTAAAAGATGCATATGAGGCGCAATCGTATACAGTTCTGCGGTTAAGAAAAACGGTAGCTTTATACTCTCCTCAACCAGGTAGTTTTTGGCATCTGCCGGGATGGTGAATTCTTGATTAACAAGCGGCAATAACAACAATTCTTTAGATGGTTTGTCGGCCACCAAATGCAGGCCAATTTGAGTGTGGTCAAATCCTGGTGAATTTGAATAGTGATAGTGCACCTGCATAATGGCTGTGCTATTGGGTGGAATGGTCATGCCGACGTTGTCGGGAAAAACGATGGCTTTCATGCCAGGCGCCCAACCTGCCATTAATCTCACCGTAGATGTGTTGGGCCCGCCAAAACAAGTATAGCCCGGGCCCTCGTCCGCGAGGTCATTGTTCAAGCCATCTTGGTCAGTCTCCAAATAGAGGAGAACGTGGTGAACGACTTCCAAATTGCCCGGCATAATTTCAATCGATTTCACATAGAGCGTCTCTTCATTATTCAACGGCACCGGAAAACAGCGGTAGATATCATCGCCCGGAGACATATAGAAGGGCTCATCATATTGTAAAACTACGTCGGGTTGACCAGCCGTCCATTCTGCCTGCTCGTACGCAATGGGAGCTGGTTCGCGTTGTACATCGCCTCGTTCAGTCCCTTGGGAAGCCCATTGCAGAAGCATTTCTTTTTCAGCTGTGTCCAATGCATAAGAAGCGACATAGTCATTGCAAGCATCATCGGCTCGCCAGGGTGGCATTTGGTTGTCTGATACGACTAAGTGGATGTAAGGGGCTAACGAAGATGTTTGATCGTAGGTTGTGAAGGGAAACGGACCGATGCCGCCTACGTGATGGCAGCCCTCACACTTACGTTGCAAGATGCGGCTGGCTTGGTTGGCCCACGTCAAAGGCGCTGGTTGGGATTCATAGTTGTCCATAGAGATGGATGTCAGTACAGCCGGCGATGTTCCTGGCAGGGTGCCGCGTAAAGCGATCATGAGCAAAGGCGAATCTGCGCGCACTTCGATATAGCCGTCTGCATGTGGCTGCGCACTGAAAACTTGGGTCAGCACGCCCAACCACTTACTGTAAGCGGCGAGGTTAAGCTGCACAGTTTCCAAGGTATTACCGGCGGCATCGTGGATCGTCAGATTGATCTGAATGGATTGATCCTTGGCGTTGGTCAATGCGATGCCGTCAAACCAAGGCCCTTCAGTCGCTGGAATGAATCGGCCCACTTGAATAAGATCCTGCAACCCGGGAACGGTCGCAGGCATGGCCGGCGTAGATAAACTTGTATAAATCGTTGAAAGTCGAACCTCGTCGCCATGGCTAACTCGGACATGGGAAACCTGATCGGGCCAGCCCAATTGCTGGATGGTTACAGACCTTCGTTCTCCTGGCTCGAGTTCGAGACTACGCGGCAAAGCGATCGCCTGTCCATTCTCAGTGTAGGGTTGTAATTCGATGGCATGTTTGGTTACAAAATCGGTATTGATCATGTCGATCTGAGAATTGAATCCACCGCCAGTACGTGTCAGGTGCGGCAGCCATGTTTCTGTTGCAAAACAGGCGCAAACGCAAAAGGATGAAATTGAAACGACCAAATACTTAAACATGCTGACCTCGCAAATATTACCTGACTATTCAAAGTATACCCTTAGTCTTTGCCTTCATTTGCTTGCTCATATACCTAAAGCTGGTATTGAGGTACTTTACCAGCGGCATTTTCGTCGCGTAGCCATCCGATATAGTATTTGATTGAAGAGATTTGATCTTCGCTTAATTTGCCTTGATAACCAGGCATCTTCAATATTTGGCGTTCTTGAAAGAATTGAGCAACGGGGTCATTCAAGATTCGGTCACAGGTACCAGCGTTTATCCATTGATCAAGTTCATCTTCTGAACGGACTAAGTGCGTGTAGTTTGATCCTGACCAGGCAGGAATAAAACCCGCGAATGAGCCTTTGTTGACGACATCGATGCGGCCCCCAAGACCGTGGCATGAAAAGCATCCTGCGTCGCGAGCCGTTTTGTAACCTTTTTCAGCTTCAGGGTCGTCGGGCCAAACTAGGCCAGAAACGGCCTCATAAAAAGCGACCAAGGCATCAAGTTCCGCGCGATCTATGTGTTGGCGATAAGCGGGCATAGGCACAGCCATGGTCAACTGACGCTGAGCGTAATTTCGTGAAGAACTTATGCGGTGGGGTACTCCATCCATGATCCATTCACGAAGTTCGCTTTCATCCTTCATGGACATCATGAACGAAAACCCTTGCCAGGAAGGGATTTCGGAGGATTCGGAGCCCGGATTGGATATGCCTCCGGCACCCTCATGGGCGTGACAACGAAAACAATGATATTTAATGGCGAGGCGATAGCCTTTGGTTTCAAGCGTTACAGCATCAGCAAAGAAGATGGCCCTTACTGAAGCTGACTTCGAAAAGACAACCGCAGCAAGGGCCAACGCCGTTGCGAGCGCGAGTATGAACCAAAAGGGCCGTACCCGCACGCTCTAGTTAACCGCTAAAACCTGAATCGCTTTAACGCCACCTTTATCAAAAACGACGCCGCTAACGGTTACCGTTTCGGCCGCTTTCTCTTTTGCCATGGCATAAGCGTCTGCCTTGTCATGGTTCTCAATTAATAGATAGACTTCGCCGGCTTCGGTCAATACACCGATCGGCAAACCTTTAGCGGCGCAAGATTTCGCGCATTTCGCGTGCTTTTCGCCACTGGCATTGTGGCTAATGTAACAAGACAAATCGACGATCTCGCCGGTGACATCTTTACTGTCGGCGTCGCCTTCCGCCCAAACAGTGAGCGAAGCAGCAGCGATAAGCAAGATTCCGAGTTTGTGGAACAGTTTCATATTTCCTCCGAAGGTTAGATACATATACATTATTGATGACTCTGGCCTAATACTCAAGACACCGGCTTGATCACTCCTATTCCGTAAAATATTGAAAAAATGTTGTAAACGGGACTGAACCTTTTTTGGACGCCGTGCGTTAAACACGCATAGAGGATGATGAACCCAGGAGGGGACTCGTGAAACGGATTTTGATAGCGATCGGATTAGTAGTTGTAGCGAGCGTGAGTGTACTGTTGATAACGCAACAGCCAGCTAAAGCGGCTTCAAAAGCTGATGGCGACGGAGACAATAAAAATAAAGAAGAAAAGGTGATGATCTATAACGTCACCACCGCGGCCGTACAGAAGAAAGAGCTACGTCTGTTTTTACAAAGTACAGCTACATTAAGAGCAGATCGTCAAATTGATGTATTTGCTAAAGCGCCAGGGCAAATCCTCTCACTTAACGTGGAAGAGGGCGATCACGTTAAAAAAGGCGATGTATTGATTGAGCTCGACCGCGAAAACGCTCAGTTGGAACTGGAACAAGCACGGGTTGACTTAAGCAAAGCACAGCTTGAGTACGATCGCATTAAAGAGAGTTATGCCAAGAAACTCGTTTCTGCCGAAGAGCATGATCGACGAAAATTTGAATTTGCCAGCGCACAGTCTCGTTTTGACCTGGCCGCACACAAGATTTCGCTGACGCAAGTCGTGGCGCCCTTTAATGGCACCATAACGGCCCGCATGGTGGAATTGGGACAAACCATCCAACCAAGCGATAAACTGTTTCATTTAGCTAACTTAACGCCTCTCGAAGCTGATGTGTTTGTACCGGAGTCTAAAGCGACACGCTTGGCGGAAGGTCAGTTAGCGCAATTGAGTCGTGACGATAGATTTGACGACGAATTTGTCGGTAAAGTTACGCGCATCGCACCAGTCGTGGATCGCGAAACCGGGACGGTTAAAGTGACCATCGCCGTCAGTCAGGTTCCCAAGTCTGTTCGGCCCGGAACTTATGTGCACGTGCGCATTGTGACTGAAACCATGATGGCGGACACCGCTTTGCCAAAAAAGGCCATTTTGTTTGATTCCCGTCAAAACGCTTCCGTCTTTGTGGTCGAGGCTGGTGAGAACGATGGCGAATTTAAGGTCCGCCGCGTTGATGTCGCCTTAATCGCTGAAGAAAAAGGGGTCGTTGCGATCGACTCGGTATTAGAGTTCGGGCAAGACGTCGTATTGACCGGCAAGGAAGCCTTAAAAGATGGCTCTTTGATAAAACTAACCAAAGAATCGTAGTCGCAGCGACATGATCCTATTTGCCGACCCGCCCATTGAGTGCGGTCGGCAAAGCTGTGCCCAAAATGAAATCAGGTAGTGGAGTAGGAGAGTCCCATGAGTGTAATTAAGACCTCGATAAACAGGCCAGTCACTATTTCAATGGTTACGGTCGGTGTTTTGGCCTTCGGTTTGATTGGTTTGAGAAAACTGCCCATCAATCTGTTGCCCGATCTTTCTTATCCCACCCTGACTTTGGAAACGAAGTACCCAGGGGCTGCGCCCGAGGAAGTGGAATACTTAGTCACGCGCCAAATTGAAGAGGCGGTCGCGGTTATTCCCCGCATCAAGAGCTATTACTCCTCATCAAAGGCTGAGCTTTCCCAGGTTACCATTGAGTTTGAGTGGGGACGGCAAATGGATTTTGCGATCCTAGATGTCTCCAAAAAGGTAGACCTTTTGAGGCTTCCCGATGGTGTCGAAAAACCTCGGATTCTACGTTACGACCCCAATCAAGATCCCATCCTGAAGGTATCGGTATTGAGCGAAGGCATGCCGTTGACCGAACTTCGTTGGTTCTGCGAAGAGGAACTCAAGAAGCGATTGGATGTCGTTCCTGGCTTGGCAGCCGTGAAGGTGTCAGGTGGACAAGAGGAAGTCATTGAGATTCGCTTGAAAGAAGCGGAGCTAAAACGGTACGGACTCGAAATTGGGACTGTCACACGAAGGCTGATGGAAGAAAACATCAACCGTGCTGGCGGGTCTTTATACGAAAACGACGCTCGCTATCTGGTTAGAACCCTCAACGAATATGAATCGATCGCTGATATTGAATCAACGATTATTACTCGTGTCGAAGATCGCAAAGTTCACTTAAGGGACATAGCAGAAGTAGCCTATGGCTTTAAAGACCGTGATCTCATCGCCCGTATCGATGGCTCTGAGGGCGTGGAACTAGATTTTTATAAAGAAGGCGATGCGAATACGGTTCAGGTGAGCCGCGAACTGAAAATTGCCGTGAAAGACTTGCAAGAGAAATTTACGGATCGCGTGACCATGAAAACGACGTTTGAGGGCGCTGCCTTTATTGAGAACTCGATTGCCGAGGTCATTAGTAATGCAGCCATTGGTGGCTTAATCGCCATCATCATTCTCTTCCTGTTCTTACGTGATCTAAAGAGCACCTTAATAGTCAGCATCACGATTCCAGTGTCTATTTTCTTAACCTTTTTCCTAATGTTGATTTTCGATGTATCCCTGAACATTATGTCTTTAGGTGGGCTTGCCTTAGGCGTTGGTATGTTAGTCGACAACTCAATCGTCGTTTTGGAGTCAATCTTTGTTCGCCGACGTTTTGGCGACTCCTATGTCGACGCTGCCGCAAATGGTGCGTCTTTGGTAGCAGGTGCAGTTACGGCTTCCACCTTGACGACCATCGTCGTGTTCTTGCCAATCGTATTTATTGAAGGAATCGCCGGTCAGTTGTTTAGAGATCTGGGCATGACAGTATCTTTTGCCTTATTGGGCTCTCTAGCCGTTTCTTTAACTCTCATTCCCACTTTATTTGTGCTGTTCTCGCGTTTTGGGTCAGAAGCGAGCACTGAAGGCAAGGTCATTGACGACGAAGAATTGGAAGTGCCTAAGGGTGCTTATGTGCAGTTGTTAGCTCTTTGTTTGCGCCACCGGTTCTTGATTTTAGCCGGAGGTCTGGCCACCATTTTCTTGGGCTACGTAATCAATCAAAAGCTGGCGGTCAATCTAATCCCAGAGATGGTTCAGGGGGAATATTTCGCCCTGGTTGAGCTAGAAGAAGGCACGCCGATTGAGGCCACGGATGAGGTCACCAGCTGGATAGAAGCCGGCATTAAGGATTTGGACGGTATCGCGATTGTCTTTACTACCGTGGGCGAATTCAATCAGGGAGTGGATGAACGACGCGGAGAAAATCTTTCTCAAATCAATTTTTCATTGAAGTCGGATGTGGCTGAACCAAACGATGTCGTGAATCGTGTACGCGAAGTTTTGGATAGGCGACAAGATGTTGAGTATCAGATCGGTACGCCTTCCTATTTCACCTTTAGGACGCCTATCGAAATCGAGATATACAGCGACGACCAAAAGGTATTAAAGCAAGCATCCGACTCATTGACGGCTCGGATGAATGAGTTAGGTCTGTTCAAGGATGTTCGCACAACAGTGGCAGACGGTAATCCCGAAGTTCAAATCCACTTCAAGCGCGAAACCATGTCTAAACTAGGCTTGTCCATTGGCGACGTATCGCAGATGCTACGCGACAAGATTCAAGGTACTTCGCCCACCAGGTTCGCTCGCAGCGGTCGAGACGTTGATATCATGGTGCGCTTGAAAGAAGCAGATAGGAATTCTCTTAACGAACTAGAAGCCCTGACTGTTGGATATCGGGAAGGAAAACCGATTTTCTTGTCGACGATTGCAGAAATTGAGACCGAAACCGGACCTTCACAAATTCGCCGAGTCGAAAAAGAACGCTGTGCAGTGATCTCAGCTGGGCTGATTGGAAACGATTTGGGCGCTGCTAGCGCGGCGATGAAGCCCTTATGCCGAGAAATCGAAAACGCATTTCCAGTCACAGCCAAAATAACGGGACAAGCAGCCGAAAAAGAGAAGTCCTTTGGATCTATGTTCTTTGTCATCGGTTTGGCTGTCTTTCTAGTCTATTTGGTGATGGCATCTCAATTTGAGTCGCTGCTATATCCTTTCTTGATTTTGGTGACCGTGCCCATTGGTTTGGTGGGTGGGTTGATTGCGCTATACCTAACAGGACTCGAAATCAGCGTCATTGCATTAATCGGCATGATTATGTTGGCGGGTATTGTTGTTAACAACGCCATTGTCATGATTGATTACATTAATCATTTACGATCTCGAGGGTTAACGCTCTATCACGCACTGCTATTAGGCGGGCAACGACGCTTGCGGCCGATTCTAATGACGACAACGACCACGGTTTTGGGCTTGATCCCAATGGCGCTAGGTCTGGGTGAGGGTGCCGAAATGCGTACCCCGCTAGCTATTACGGTCATTGGTGGTCTGGTGTTTTCAACGTTACTGACCTTATTTCTAGTACCCGTGATGTACGGCACAGTGACCAAAGGTTTGGTGATACCAGAGCAAAGACACGAGGCGATCGGCCAGGAAGTGTTGACATGAAAATATACAACCTAGCCATTACGCGTCCGGTTACGATCTTCATGGGATTGGTTTGCATATTGGTTCTGGGCATAATTTCTCAGCGACAACTAAAACTCGCTTTTTTGCCCACCGTCGATTTCCCGGCCATGTGGGTGTTTGTTACTTACCCCAACCAGAACCCCGATATCCTGGAACGGGTGGTGACCAAACCTCTAGAGGAAGGTCTATCAACGATTAAGGGCGTCAAGAAGGTGAGCTCAGAGACGACGGCCGACGACGTGACCATTCGCTTGGATTTTGAATGGGGCATGACGCTTGATCTTATTAGACTCGAACTTGGACTTAAGTTGGAGGAACTAAAGCCTTCGCTTCCTGATGAAGTGCGCCAGATCCAGATTTTCAGTTTCAACACAGACGATATTCCTGTGGTTGAAGGCCGAATTTCAGCGCCCGGAATCGATCTTTCAGAGAATTATGATTTGTTGGAAGAACGCATCAAACAGCGCATCGAACGCGTGGCGGGTGTGGCACAAGTTGATCTTGGCGGAGTACTTCCAAAAGAAGTGTCGATCGAGTTGCGCATCGATAAGATCAAGGAACACGGGATTGACGTGACCAAAGTTATCAACCGCCTAACAAGTGACAATGTCACCTTGTCGGCCGGAAAAGTTGTCGCTAACGGCTTGGTTTACAACATTCGAACCTTGGGTAAGATTGATTCTTTGGAAGAATTTAAGGGCCTCGTTGTCGACGATAGTGGGATTAGACTCGATGAAGTAGCCGATATTTATTACGAAGAGCCGCCAATCGGGTATCGTCGTCACTTGGACGGTAATCCTGCATTAGCATTGATGGTTTTTAAAGAAAGCACCGCGAATACTGTAGATGTTGCTCGTGAAGTAAATCGGGTCATTAAAGAAGACATCGCTGCGGACCCGGTTCTAAAGGGAATTTCGTTATTTGTTTGGGGCGACCAAGCGAAAGAAATCACCAACGGCTTACGGTCTCTAAGCGAAGCTGGCCTTTACGGCGCATTTTTTGCCGTTATCGTTTTATTCATCTTTCTCCGTCGTTTAAGCGCCACGTTGATCGTCGCCGCCGCAATTCCAATCTCAGTGATTGGTTCCTTTATTTTCCTGTATGCCTTCGGATTTACGCTCAATATTTTGACGTTGATGGGCTTAATGTTGGCGGTGGGTATGTTGGTTGACAATGCGGTGGTCGTGCTGGAATCGATTTATCAAAAGAGTCTCAGTGGCTTAAGTGCGGTTGAAGCAACACGTGAAGGCACCAGGGAAGTGGTCGTTGCCTTGATCGCGGCAACGTCAACCACGATGATCGTGTTCTTGTCCCTATTAGTGTCCGACAAGAATGAGTTGTCTGTTTGGTTAGGTGCCATTGGCTTGACCATCTGCTTTACGTTAGCCATGTCTTTGTTGGTGTCGGTTACGATTATCCCTTTATTTGCGTCAAAATTTCTTCATCGCTTATCCCTATCCAATCGCAAGGGCGGCGGGACTTGGCTCCTGAAAAAATACGAGGATCTACTGGATTGGACCTTGGAACGACCTTGGAAAACGGGTATTGGCTTGATTTTGCTGATTCTATCGTCGGCTATTCCGTTCAATTTCCTTTCTCATTTCAAAGGAACGTCAACTAAAACGAGTCGTTTGGTGATTGATTACGAGTACCATGACTTCTTTTGGTTGTCTGACGCTGAAAAGGTCGTCGACGAAGTCGAAGCCTTCTTGGAACCCCATCGAGAAGAATGGGGTGTCGCCTCAATCTATTCATGGATGACCGAAAATGAATCTGCCACCATCCTCACCTTCGAAGACGAAAATCAATCATATGATCGGTTCAAAGAGATCCGGAAGTATGTGAGGGATGGACTTCCCGATATTGGCGGCGTTGCCTATCGATTTGATGATGATGACAACGACAGTGACCAAGCCGTTCGTATCCAATTGTTTGGCAGCGATACATCCGTACTGAA
Organism: Holophagae bacterium; assembly: GCA_029263455.1. Lineage (GTDB taxonomy): Bacteria > Acidobacteriota > Holophagae > Acanthopleuribacterales > Acanthopleuribacteraceae > JAGQSC01. Next base: position 194,067 of record JAJCXM010000034.1, on the reverse strand, counting down.
GGATGTAGGCGAAACGGTGGCAGGACTAATTTCGGGCATTGACGGGCTTTATGACATCCGTTCTGGAGAACGTAGCGGGAAAAAGGAGCTACAGGTCTCAGTGGATAGATCTAAAGCCAATGAATACGGTGTTAACCCTGAAGAAATTTCTCAAGTCTTTGGCTTTACCTTGGGTGGCACCTATTTGCCAAGATTCAAGTATGGCGACCGTGAGCGTGACGTCACCCTTGGATTGCGCATTCAAGATCGAGCGACGATTGAGGATGTCTCACAAATCCCGTTGGGTAACGGTATGCCATTGGGCGCAGTCGCCAATTTTGAGTTCCATGACCGGCCAAGTTCAATCAGAAGGGTAGATCGCAAAGCCCATCATTCCGTCAAGGCGACCTACGAAGGCGAAGAATTCGATCAAATGAAGGAAGAAGTGGAAACGCGTCTCAATGATTTCGAGTTTCCGGCAGGTGTTACTTGGTCGTGGAGTAATCGTATGCTGCGCGAAGAAGACGAGATGGGTGACATGTTGGCCAATAGTCTATTGGCTCTCTTACTGGTTTACATAGTCATGGCCTGTCTATTTGAATCGCTATTGCAACCCTTCATGATTCTAGTCACTATTCCCTTTAGTCTGGTTGGGGTGTCTTGGTTCTTGTTAATCACGCAAACAGAATTCCAAGTCATGGCTTCGATTGGCTTAATGATTCTGTTGGGTGTGGTCGTCAACAACGGCATTGTCATGATGGATCATATTAATCACGTTTGGGCCACAGGCGTGGATCTAAAGGAAGCTGTGGCACGTGGCGCTAAGGAACGGATTCGACCTATCTTGATGACCGCTGCAACTACCGTCATTGGACTAATTCCCATGGCGATCGGCCAATCTGGTATTGGAGATGCGTACTATTTTCCGCTTGCACGCTGCGTTATTGGTGGCCTCATTTCTTCGACCGTTTTGACCGTTGTGGGACTGCCGCGCGTCATCCTGACCGGCTACACGATTTGGTTTTGGGTAAAACGAAAGCTGGGGTTTGGCAGTAAGGCACCTGCCAAGTTGAATGAAGCAGCACTTGCGACGCCTTAAATCATACTTAAATGGATGAATATCTTATTCGTTAGTGTCGCAATGACGGTGTTTGGCGCTATATTGCTCTTATGACACGACTTCTGTTAAGTTACGTTTTCTTGATCGCAGGGTGGTTAGCAGCACAGGATAATGCGCCTGTCCCGTCGCAGGACAAGGAATACACGGGCGTGCAAAATTTCCAGTTTGCCCTGATTCAAGTGCCGGTTTGGGTGACAGACAAACAAGGTCTTCGTGTTGACGGTCTAAAGAAAAAAGACTTCAATTTGTCCGTCGATGGTAACCCTGTCAAAGTAGAAAAATTCTTACGCAGTTATGCGGAACCCATCGAATTGGTTTTTCTGATGGATGTCTCCGGTAGTATGGCTTTGGGCGGCAAATACGAAGCATCGGTGGCTGGCCTACGCTACGTTATTGAAAATGCCATGCGCCAGGACCGTTGGCGCTGCATTGTGTTTGGGTTGGAAACCTTGGGTGAGATCGCGGATTCCACGCGTCCAGATGACCTCAACCAATTAGACAAGATAGAACCCTATGGGAAAACGGCCCTTTACGACACCTTAAGCAAAGCGAATACATTTTTTGAGAAGGGCAGTTTAGGAAATCGAGCTTTGGTCCTGTTTACTGATGGCAATGACACCAGTAGTCAGATGAGCGAAGACGAAATGTTACAGGTATTGTCTGTTTTGGATGTGCCTGTTTTTGTGCTTGGGATTGCGGATGGATTCCTACCTTCTGAACCCAATACCGAGGAACCAATGAACATCGCAGGGTTAAGGGCGATTGCCGATATTAGTGGTGGCCGCACACTTGTGGCACGCAATGCCGAAGAGTTCCCTCGTTTTGTGGCCGAGGTTCGCAAACACCTTCGGGCCCACTATATGTTGTCCTTCACGGTCGAGCGGGGTAAAGGCGAACGCCGCCATCATATCGACGTCTCCATGCGGAAAAAGGCGCACGAAGTGCGCCATCGTAAGGGTTATGTAGGCTTCTCACCCGATTTTTCCAGGTGATCCTTGTACGATCTTATTTGAATCGTTTGTACGATCAGGGTATGTTTAACCCAATCGGGGGCTATGTTTGTGACCTTCATCGCACGTTTCATTTTGTTCATCGTGTTTCCCTTATCTCAAGCTCAACCTGTGTCGGTAGACGAAATCAAAATGTTACGCGACAGTGATTTGACGACAGCGACCACTCTAGCTGAGCGAGTCTATTCAGAAAGTACGGATCCCAAGCAGCGAGCCCAATACGGAGAGCAGTGGCTGTTGTGCCTGTATGCTGCCGATCCAGAGCTACCCGCAATGGAACTCGCTAAGCATGTGGTTGATGAAGCTCTAAGTAGCGATCAGTGGGTTATTGCAAGTAACGTGGTCAGACAAAGTGTGAACCGCTTAATTGACCTGAAAGCTTGGGATGATGTTCTGTATTGGCAAACCAAGACAGGGGATTGGCACGCCAAAGACACGTTGCTTAATGGGCAAAAGGCTGAATTGTCGAACGGTTTTGGGCGTGCTGCGTTTTTGCAGGGCCATTTCAAGGAAGCTTCCAACTTCTATGAGCGTGCGTTGAACTTTGGCAAAGAAAAACCCTCTGAAATGTTGGTTTCCATACAGGTTGGCCTGGGCGCCGCATGTGCCCAGCAAGGGGAGTACGATCGTGCGACATCTGCCTTTCTTAGTGCGGTTGACCTTAATAAACAGTTAGGTCTACCGGTAAACCCAACGATTTTGATGAATATAGGCTCTCTATACTTCTATCTTGAGCAGTGGGAAAAGGCAGTTTCGTTTCTCGAGCAAGCTGCTGCAGCCACCGACCCATCAAATACGGATTCGCTGGCATCGATTTATAGCAACATAGGTGCAGTTTATGCTGGCATGGGAGATTTAGACAAAGCTTTCCAGTATTACAATGACTCTTATCTCAAATCACTCAAATCAGGAAAGCCCAACGGCAATGTACTTAATAACATGGGTGTCTTGCTGCGGGATTGGGGCCGTTTTGACGAAGCATTAGAGCGATTCGAAAGTGCTGCAGCCATATACGGGGACCAGGCAGCATTCGATAAGGTGGCGGTGGCATACAAGAATATGGGCGAGACCTTGATGCGAAAAGGTGACTTCGCCAAAGCCAGGATCTTGCTCCGTCAATCCTACGAACTTTATGCCGACAATGATTTGCGCCCGAAACGTCTGGAACTGTTTCCTGTCCTGATTGAGAACCTTGAGAATTTAGGCGATTTTGAACAGGCCTTTCAAATGATGAAGGAGTTTGTTTCGTTGCAAAAGGAGGACGAAACAAGCAAAGCTCGAGAACGCATCGCGGCGCTTGAATCTGCCGTTGAACTCGCCAAGAAAGAGAGTCAGTTGGCGGAGTCAGAGCGTGACCGTGCGCTACAAGCTTCTTCAATTGCCAATCTAAAAACCAATGAGACGTGGCAGAAATCGATATTGCTTGTCCTGTTCGCCGCGGCTCTGTTGCTTGTTATTGTTGTTGCTATTCAATATCGTCAAGTTCGTTTTAAGAGCCGTGCCAACGAGATCTTAGCGACCAAGAACGTGCACATCGAAAAACAGGCTGAAGAACTGGCCGCATTGAATCAAGAATTGCAACGTCAAAGCGTGGAGGATGCCCTAACTGGCCTTAAGAATCGCCGCTATCTAACGGAATTTATGCGACATGAAGCTCCGAAGGTTGCCCGTGAAATGAAACAAAGTGATAGTGAGCAAATGTTACTGATCATTGCGGACATTGACCACTTCAAACGTGTCAACGATGTATTTGGTCATCATGTCGGCGATCATGTGCTGCGTTTCTTTGCGGACGTATTAAGGGGATGTAAGCGAGAGTCGGATGTGGTTGTCAGGTGGGGGGGCGAAGAGTTTCTGTGGGTGTGTCGCGGTGCAAAGGTTGATGATGGCCCAGAATTATGTGAACGTGTAAGAGCCAAATTGCGTCATAATTCAGTGTCAACTAGTGGAGATGCAGTCCCCATTAGTTGTTCGTTAGGATTTGCACCCTATCCCTTAAGGAATAGTCCAGACCAGGGATGGGAATGGTCATTGAAACTCGCTGACCATGCAATGTATCAGGCGAAACGGGAAGGGCGAGATGGCTGGTTTGGTTTTGGCGAGGGACAACAAGAAATCACCAATACATACGGTCGGCTCGATGTCGATAAATTGGAAAAAGAAGGCAAATTAAGACGCCTAGCGAGCCCTCGTTTTGGCGTCGCATAAAAAATCTAGCTTCATCCAAACGTCAGGTTTGGTTATATTGGAGCATAACCTTAAGTTACATGGAGGAGTTAATGAGAAGTCTGTTGGGGTCTTTGGTAATTCTTGCTCTGATTACAGGATGCGCTTCGAAGAAATATGTTCGTACCGAATTGGAGCAGTCTGAAGTACGCACACAAGAGCAAATTCAAGAACTGAAAGCTATGATTGAAGAAACTCAATCTGAAATTAAAGACATGGCTGAAGAGTATGACATCAAGCTCGATCCCATTGAAGAGGCGACCAACGAAAATGCGTTGGTACTCAAACAAATGGGTGAGCTACGTTTTCAAACAACCTTGTCCGACACGGGCGCATTTTTCAAAACCGATAGCGCGGAATTGACAGATGCAGCGCGAACCGAACTCGACAAATTCGCTAAGTTGCTGATTAACCAGAACAGACTGGTACAAATTGAGATTCAAGGACATACAGATAGTCGTGGATCCGAGGTCTACAACAAGAAACTAGGGGAGCAACGCGCCTTATCGGTTCGTGACTATCTCTATTCGCAATTTGATATTCCTTTGCACCTGATGAGTGTTATCAGCTTTGGATCCGTTAAACCCATTGCCGACAATGAAACGAGGGAAGGCCGAGCGCAAAACCGCCGAGTCGTTTTGGTCGTTCGCGTCAAATTCTAGGACTGAATCCGGGGCGCTAGCCGCCCCGGATCCGATTGGACATACCATTGAATGAACCTCCTGCGATAGCACCTAAGATAGCGCCTCCTACAAAAAAGAGGTCCGGGTGTGCAACCTGTGCCATTGGCTGTGCCGTGCTTGCAGCCTTAGCCGCCGTCGTCTTTTTTAGTACAGGTTATTGGCTAATCAAAAAAGGTGATTTTGAGACGGAAACGACTCTGCTTAATGAAGAAGCAGATTTTTTTGTGGAAATGTATGTCACCGCAGATGACCAATTGTTGGTCGATTTCTTGACCCATCTTGCCAACACTATGAATCAGCAAAATCCGGTCATGAACAAATTCCCCTTTCTGGCTAGTTGGAACGAGAAGAAAACGCGGCGAGACTTCCAAAAGATCTTACCGATCAAGCTCGAAGCTACCGGCAATGTGGCTGAAGATGATTTTCGCGCGTCGGCAGGTTTTTCGCTCTATAACAACTTGGCAAATGTGGGGTTCTATTTCTTTAAGCGTGCCGCCGCTAAAGACGGACGCCTGAGGGAACATGAGGGTGTCAGTTATATTGAATTGGACGATGGTCATCAAGAAGACGCTGATTTCGTCTACATAAGCCTAATTAATAGCGTTGTTTATGTCTGCAGCCTTGAAGAAGGCATGAAGGCGTCGATTCGATCCGAGAAGTTAAGCATGGAAGAACATGTTGGATTTCCTGGCCTTTACGGCGCCAACCTTGACTCGCCGATTTATGGATACGTTCGAGGTCAGGCAATTACGCCAAACCTCATCGATTTTTTGGAGTTGAGCGATCCTGAGTTAAAGCAACTGATGAGCGGCGACTTCTTACAACGCATCGCAGCATCGATTCGAATTCGGGACCAGTCATCCATCGAAGTCGAATTTGCCGTTTTTCCTCAAGAAAGTTCTGACCCTGCAACAGTGTTGCGGTTTTTGCAGGCCATTGCGGAAGAACTTCAACAACGTGAACACCCCAAATTCACGTGTCAGGTGGTTGAGGAAATCGATATGTTCAAATTAACACTCGAGATTAGTGAACTTGACCAAGCCATTCAAAACGCAACCTATGTCGAGTATTGAGGTGCCCAAAATCGATGATGGAGGTGTAGGGTGAAACGTGTTCTCATCATCGTTTCGCTTTTGTCACTGTTTGTTGGTTTATTGATCTTTGGATTCAGGACTTATGTTCAGAGGACGGTCGTCCTTCCAGCGGCTAAAGATAGTTTGGCATTTTTTGAGACATTTGATGTGCTTCGATTGAATAGCCAATTGCAGGAAGCCGAAAAATTGGCGGCCCTTCGTCGCGTTGAAGACGGCAATGCAGCGCCAATCATTATTGAGTTGATCGTGCCATTTCGCTCAGCTGACGTTGCTATCAGTGAGGTAGACATAAAGCGCTTGGCCCATGCGGCTTCTATGAAAACGTGTCGTTTCTATCCAGATGTTTACGCCTTTGTCGACGACCCATTCCAACTTGAAGTGCCTGAGCTATTTGGTTTCAACCACATGGTGGATCGGGCCTTGGAGAGGGCCATGCTTGAGTCTGATTCTGGGAATCCAGCGTCAGCCCAAGCGATTTATTTGGATCTGGTTTCTATCGGTGACCATTTGGCAAGAAACGTAGCACCGCTTTCCTATATTGTGGGCGTTGCGATTCTACAGAGAGTGGCGCCAGCGCTAACTGACTTTTACATGTCGATCAATCATGAAGATGCCCCATTAGCTTCGCAAGTGTCATCAGCTGCCAACCAGATACATGAACAGCGCACTAAAGTGTTTCGATCATTAGGTGGTATTTGCCTGTCTGAACAGGGACTAACCATCATCGAAGGTTGGTTGAAAGACGACTCCTTTCCAATCAGCTTACAAGTGGAACTGCAGTTACAGGCCTCAATCATCCATTATTTCGATATGGGTGGTCTCATCTTCGGCCCATCAAAAATACAGAAAAAGGTGTTTGAGCTGGTGGCAGAAAGTGAAGACGAAGACGTCAGAAGATTTGCCTCTATGTATCGGCCATATCTAGAAATGACGATCAGGCAACGACTAAACGCCATGGATGTTGCTAGCACCCTAAATTAGAAACCCAAATGCTTTTAAGTTAACAAAACGGACAAATCGACACAGTTAGCTTGCGCTTCGGCTATAATCCTCGCCTAGTCTGCTCAGTAGGAGAGCGCATGGCGCGGCCGGAACACTATAAAACTATACTCAGCGAATTTGAAGATCGAGACTTACCGGTCGTAGCATTGGTTGGTCGGCCCAATGTCGGCAAAAGTACCCTGTTCAATCGATTAACGCGGTCGAGAAGGGCGATTATCGACCCTAAGCCTGGTATGACAAGAGACCGCCTTTACGGAAGCGTAGATGGCCCTGAAGGCCGATTCCGCTTAGTGGATACTGGCGGGATTGAATCGGATCCAGATCGAATCGCCAGTATGATTAAGGACCAGACGGATTCAGCCATACGCGAAGCGAAATTGGTCGTTTTTATGACCGATGGACGTGCTGGTCTATTGGCCAGCGATGAAGCGATTGCTGCCGCGCTCCGCAGCTTAGCCAAACCCATCATTATTTTTGTGAACAAGGTTGATGGCGGTGAAGACCACATAGTGGATACCGACGTCTTTGGCTTAGGGTTTGATGATGTCATGTTTGGCTCCGCAGAACATAATCTGGGTATTGAGGCCTTATTAGATAAGCTCGGTTCAAAATTGGCAGGCAATTGGCGAGCGCCGCGTGCAATAAAGGAAGAGCCCGTTCGCAAATTAGCGATTATTGGAAGGCCCAACGCCGGTAAAAGTTCAATTGTTAACCAACTGCTTGGCGAAGACCGAGTCATGGTTAGTGAAATAGCGGGTACAACCCGTGATCCTATAGACTCATTTCTTCGTTATCAGAATGAAACCTACTGTTTGATAGATACGGCCGGTATTCGGCGCAAGGGTCGGATAGAAGGCTCACAAGAATCGCTGTCAGTCATGATGGCGTCTCGCCAGGTTTCTCAGGCAGACGTGATTGTTGTCGTCGTTGATGCGACGGAGCCGGTGGCGTCGCAAGACGCGGCTATCGCTGGCATTGCCAATGATGCCTATAAGCCGGTTATTATTGCCGTTAACAAGTGGGATCTAGTTGACGAAAAAGATAGCGATACCCCTCGTCTATACGAAGATCGGATTCGGCGTAAACTTAAATTTCTTGAGAAGACGCCCTTTGTCTTCATTTCAGCCAAAACGGGACAGCGCGTGACTCGACTATTAGATATGTCAAAAGAGATTCAAGAAAGAGCATTGACCCGGGTAACAACGGGCGTGCTTAATAGATTCGTTACTGAACTCGACACGACAAAATCTATTCCGCCGTACAAAGGTAAACGAATTAAGGTCTATTACATGGCTCAAGTAGCGGTGAACCCACCCACATTTGTAGCCACAACCAACGCACATAAGGGTCTTCACTTTTCACAGCAACGGTATTTTCTTAATCGCATTCGCGATCAGTTTGACCTTCACGGGGTACCCATAAGATTGGTGCTTAAACCCAAGTCGAAGAAGCAAAAGGACTTGTAATGATCTGCTGGTCCTGTACGTTGTCGAGTTCCGACCTAAACACAGTAGAATCTTTTTTTTGGGGAGTCGGAGCGACATCGGTGTCGACCACACCCGATGATCGCGAGCCAATCCAGCTGCAAGCCTTTTTCGTGGATAACCAACTCAGTGATGACGCACAAGTGGTTAGTGACTTGTTGAACGAACTAGTTGCGCCTAACACGGTCACAGACATGCAATATCGTGTCGTTCGAGATGACGGCTGGCAAGAGCGTTGGCGTGATGAATTTGAACCGCTCAAGATTGGGGACTTCTGGGTGGTTGGCGAATGGCAGCAGGGTGACTTTGCCGAACCAGTGATACGAGTTTATCCAGGTCAAGCATTTGGCACCGGTCAGCACGAAACAACTCATTTGATGTTAGCTGAATTGTCGCGAAGGGATCTCAAAGGCAAACGTATGCTCGACGTGGGCTGTGGCACTGGAATCCTGGCAATAGCTGCTGAAAAATGTGGTGCTAGCTACGCGTTAGGCATTGAGTTAGATCCCGATTGTGATGAGAATATGTTGCGCCACCTGAGCATGAATGATTGTCAAAACGTTGAATTAAGAATTGGCCAGATCCTGCAAGTGACAGACTCGTTCGATGTAGTGTTAGCTAACATCACGTTGAACGCTTTGCGAGAAGTTTGGCCCCATGTATCGGGCCTTCTCAATCAAGGAGGTGTATTGCTGAGTTCTGGACTATTAGTAGAGCAGGAGACACAAGCCCTCGAGCAATTACGTCAACTTGGGGCCAAGAGCGTGGTTTTGGCGCGCCGAGGTGAGTGGATTCTTGTGCAGTCGGAATGGCCGTGAAACGGGTCATCGTTAGTGGACAACCCGATTTTTCGGCGGGTCAAGAAATAGAAATTTCAGCCGATGAATGGCATCATTTACTACGCGTTTTTCGAGTCAAAGATGGTGAAGAGGTTGAGATCATTGGTGACCATCAAATAGCACGTGCTCGAGTTTTAGTGACCGGCAAACAAAGCGGTCAATTGATGAGTGAAGGTGCCTTGACGGACGATCGAGAGTCTTGTTTAAGCATGTCGGTCATTATGGCTTATCCCGTGCACCGCCAAACGTTTACCGATCTTGTTCCGGCCTTGGTTCAGCTTGGCGTAAGTCATGTAAGTTTGGTTAGCTCAATTTATTCTGGAAAAATTAGTCACGCTCAAAAGATTCAGAAGCGTTTTACCTCCATTGCGGACCAGGCACGTAAGCAATGTGGTCGATTGCGTGCACCCAAATTTGAAATTCAGCCCGACTGGACAAAAGCATTGCAGCAGGCGGCTGCGCACGAAGTGAAGCTGATTTTTCACCCAACGGGAGAGACTGCTGGCGATAGACCTGACCCTCAATTGAAAATTGATTCCGTAGCTATGGCTGTTGGTCCCGAGGCCGGATTCAGTGATGCCGAGGTTATGCAAGCACAGGAACATGGATTTCAAGTCTGTTCGCTGGGCCCACGGATTTTACGAACCGAAACAGCGGTTGTGGGCGCTTGTTTCTGGGCGCAAAGGTGTTTTGGGGACTCGGGTTAATAATCGCTATTTAAGCGATTCTTTGACCTGTGTTATTTGGGTTTGGAATCGATCCAATTCGTCGCGTTCAGAAGCACGGCTCATGGCATCAGCAAATGCATCATCAGCAGCCAATATGTTTGAGAGCCGGTGGTAGGTCTTGCCCAATCCGATGTGGAATATCGGTTCTCTTGGGTGTAACTTGACGGCTTTTCGGAAATAATCCAAAGCTTCCTTGTAGTTGCTATCGGCAAAGGCCTGTTCACCCATCATGTGATAAAAATAGGGGTTCTTGTTTCGATAAATATCAAGTGCGCGAATCATTCTTTGCGCAAGATCGCGCTGGCCATTGGTTTGATATAGGCTAGCCAGATTGGTTAACGCGGGAATATTGCGGGGCTGTTCTTCAAGAACCTGTTCAAAAAGGGAGATGGCCCGTCCTTGGTCACCGCGTCGATTGCACATGACGCCCATATTGAGCACCACCTGTGAAAGGCGGGAGTCAAGTTCCATGGCCTTGCTGAAGTAAGATTCGGCCTGATCATAATCGCCATCTGCGTATTTTTCGGCGCCCAGATTGTTGTAGTAGTGGGCTCGAGCTCTTTTGTCGTTGATGACTCTAGTCAGTCGATATTCTTTTTCGCGGAATGGATAAAAATCGATGTCAATCAAGCGGCCATCAATATAAACGCTCGCAACCATGTGTTTATGATGAAAAATGACGTTCTGACGTCGGTCCCAGGTGGCGATGTCGTTTACTTCTTTGAAGTAAGTCTTGAAGCCAGCCTCTCTAGAGAGTGCTACAAACATATTGGTGAATGACAAGCAGTTGCCTGCCCGTTTGATGAAGGTCTCCTGCGCCGTCTGTGTCAATTCAAGTGAATAGGTGAGGTTAAGGTCGTTTTCGTCAAAGATCGCTTCAACTAGACGGTGTACTTTCAGAAAAGGGTTCTTGATGTGGCCAACGCGCTGATGAACAAATTCCTTCATCTGCGGACTAACTTGAAGCGGATCAACCTGTTCTGGCTGAGAAAAAAAAGGCAGTACACAAAAACAAATGATCCAACTTGTATTCATCTAGTTCTCCTTAAGCCATCAACACCCTTGCGACACTAACTATTCCTACGTAGAAATGATTGTTGAGTTTACAACTCAACCGTAACGGACTGATTGCTCTTAGCCCCATTTACAAGATCTACGGAGCTGAACTCAACTCGGTAGATACCTTCTTCATAGACTGGCAAGTCAAACTCGATGCTTAACTTGTCTTCGGTCAAATTGGAGTTCCCCCGATTAACCTTGACTGGCTTCTTGGGGTTAAACACGCGCACGTTTTCGAAAACCAAGCGATGATCAAGGTAGATGCGCTGCGATACAGCAAGTTGGGCGGTCAACTCTTTTCCTGACTTTTCAAAAAACAAACTATCCCAAGGAAGCGCATAAACAAAAGTCATCTTTTCGCGCTGAACGTCTAGGTTGGATGATAATTCATTGCGGTCAATGAGAAGTGCTGGATAGAAGCGATTGACATGCTCTGTAATGAGATTTAAGCCCTTTACCCCAACTTTTACGCGTCGGTACTTAAAGTCATTGGTCTTGACTTCAGTAGAATATCTAAGTCGATACATATGACCGGCGCGATCAAGGAAGCGGTCGATCGCTTCATGGATGCCATTGTTATTGCAAGGGTACGTCGATCCTCCTGTTGCACTCACCAGATTGTCTCGTAGGGTAACTTCTGTTTGCAGACGATTGAGTCGTATTTTGCTCTTCACGCAGTTCGTCAACATTTCTTGTAAATCGAAAGCCGTTTGGTCGCCCGACTTTAAATCACCAGACCGGTTGCTTGACGAATAGGCCGACAGGCTACTGGGTCGAACGAATTCAGGTACAGGTGTTTTTATCCAATGTTCGTCCGAATCGTCTTCAAATGACCATAGTTCTGGTCCGATGACCAAGACTTCCTTAATGCCGTCGTACGCTGTTAACAGGCGAATGAATCGGGAAAGTGCACGTGGATCCAAATCCATGGCCGGTGATTCTTTTTCGGCAAAAGTGACTTCTTTATTTCCGAAAGGGGAGACGGGCAGGGTTGGCTCCGCCACGCCCGAATCGTCGGTCGATTCTGGCGCACGTGTATTGGTTTCGAATCCGTAATCCCCGGATTCTCGACGTGTGACATCTTCTTTGGCGCGTGCATTAGCGGTTGTGTAAAGCGTACGGTCATTCCAATTTCGATAGGCTTCTCGAGTAGCGAGAATGCCCTCGATCCAATGTGTTTGTTCGTGGGTAAAAGGCGATAGTAACCTCACGCCTTCGCGCGCTACGTATCCGATAGCAACTTGCCAGGCGCCAGTCTCCTTGTAAAGCAGATAAGATTCTACTTTGTCTATGTACTTGGACACCTGATTTGGGTCGTCCATGAAGTTGAACAAAATCAAAAGACGAGGTGATTCATAGGCATCGCCAGGTTGCATTTCTAGGTAACTTATTTCCTCAAAATGGTCGATGTTTCGCTCTTTCCCATTTTCACGAACAGCGAATAGACCACGGTCTAAGCCGTTGACCGGCTTATGTAATAAGTTAACGACACGAACGTCGAGCTCCACCAAGCGGACCTCTAACTCTTCGTGCACATCTTGCACCCAAAACAACGAGAGCAATAATGTGGTCGCAATCATAAAGGCTCCTTAGTTTCTTACATCGTCCGTTTGGACTTGTGTCTCAACCTTGACTTTGATTTTTTCGAATTCGGAGTAGTCGTACTTAATCTCCTCAACAATCGTGTCACCGCGGTAAACGGTGTGCTCGATGTAAGAAGGGTAAGTGATTTGATCCATGTTCCTCAAATAATCGATGACAATGCGCGTTCGATAAGGACGCGTCATGTCATAGGTGGTTTCGACTCGAGTCATGGTACCAGACTCGTTTACATATGTAACGAACTTGGGTCGAAACGCGAGCAGACCACCCCTGATCAAACCACGTCCACGAGTTTGTACGGATGTTACAACCGTAAAGTTTCGTCCGCCTAGCGTTTGTTGTTCGGTTTGATGCTGAAAAAGGCCAAGCCACTCATCGTTGAAGCAAGCCGCTTGATTAATGGTGAAACCGTGTGGGCTACCACCTAAATCAAATTGGTCTGAAAATTCATTGATTCGCCTAATTTCATCACGCCGATCGCTAAAATCCCGGCTCATGAGATCGATCAAGTCATCCTGCAAATTGACTTTCTTGCCATCAACCGTTTGCACGATTCTTAATTCAACACGTTCGTTAGGGCTGCGATCCAGAGGAACGACAAGAAATTCAGATACAACCGTGCGCTTGGTTGTTTTCGCGCCGTCTCTCACAACCATCTCTTTTCTTTCAATAGAGCTTACTTGAGCGAGCTGACGATCGTATTCGCTGACCTCATTTGAGAGGGCAAGTAGTAATTCGATGTCGATGGGCTTAGTCGCATCTAGCGATTTCCCAAGACTCATCGATGGGCGAATTGAGCGTGGATCCGACCATGACCATGTGTCTCGCCATAATTCCTGAGCTTCTAGTGTGGCTCTCCGCTCAGCTTTAGAAACGAAGAGTACACCGCTTGGCGTGGATTCAAAATGAATCGACACACTGAGAAAGGCATTTTGCGGTTGCGTCAGGGGTAGCCATTGCTTGAGTTCAACGAGCCGTTTGTTTTCGTCAATCAAGAGCGTGCCTGAATGGCCCAAATCATCGGTAAATCGCAATAATGAACCACTGGGCAGTTCATTTGGGTGTTCATCAACAGCATAGTCAAAATAGGCCATCTTTTGACGGTTTAGGAAGGGAACATTGGGTAGGATAAAGGTAATGTCGGGCAAGTTCGCGTAATTTCGTGTCCATTCTTCGTTTATCGAGCGTAGTTCGGCTATAGCTCGATCATTCTTGTTAGCGGCGCGCATGCGTTTAAAAAAAACGAATCGATCATTGTTCGGTAGATGGAATTCGTTGACCTGCAGTTGAGGAAAACCGTGCTCGTAATAAATGAATATCGAATCCTGCTCGAGGGTCTGTTCACCTTCTACTGAGTACGTGTATCGTTCGTCCGCCTGATAGTTGCCGAGATGGAGGGTGTAATCCCAATAGGCGAGCCTAAAAGGAGCAAGCAGATCTTGATCGCTTTCTGTGATCTGCATGAAGAGTAAAAAACAAATAGGCATCAATATTCCAAACCATTGATCTGTGTTGATTATGCAAGTAAAGTTGTCACGAAAACAACTAGTGGCATGTAAGTTCACCAATTCGTGTCGCAAGCATGAAAGCTCGTGGTATTGGCTGACATGCTTTTCGGAACTTAGGCGGCGGCATCAAGTTGGAGCTAAATTGGCCGAATTTAAGCCGCTGTAATTTACGAGGCCGACCCAGGGAGTAACGTGTGATTACGCTTTTTCTACTACTTACTTTAATTCAATCTGATTCCAATTTGCTACTAGCTGAAGCAGCATCCTCTGGCAACGTGGCTGGAATGAAAGCGGCGATAGCCTCCGGTGCAGATTTGCAATCATCGGACCCTCTTAGAGGTTATTCGCCTATTCATTATGCCATCTTAAGCGGATCAGCCGATGCCGTAGCCTTTCTGCTGAAACTGGGTTGTGATCCCGAGTTTGCAAACGGTCGCGGTGACAATGCGTTGCAGATGGCCCTTCGATTAGGCGTCACATCGGTTGTGGGCACCATCATTGATGCTGGCGCTTATCTTGATACGTTAAATGGTGAAGGAGACACAAACTTGATGATCGCCGCGCGTGTAGGGTTCATCGAATCGATTGATTTACTGCTCAAAGCTGGCGCAGATGTCAATCAACCCAATCAAAGCGGCGAAACGGCATTAATGACTGCAGCCCAAGGTATTCGAATCGCGTGTTTGAACCGTCTCATTGGGGCCGAAGCGCAGCTTGATCAAACTGATACCAAGGGAATGACCGCGCTAATGCACG
This sequence comes from Holophagae bacterium, assembly GCA_029263455.1. Taxonomy (GTDB): domain Bacteria; phylum Acidobacteriota; class Holophagae; order Acanthopleuribacterales; family Acanthopleuribacteraceae; genus JAGQSC01. The sequence goes on along the minus strand of JAJCXM010000034.1, from coordinate 178,977 downwards.
CTAATTCAATTAAGATGGTTAAAGCTTTGATCAAAGCTGGCGCAAACGTCAATAAACAAGTAAAACAGGGCCCTCATGCTCTAACTTTGGCCTACAAGCGGGGTGAACTTGAAACGTTTGATTTATTGATTGCGAACGGAGCCGACCTTAATTGTCGCGATGAATTTGGTTGGTCGCTCGTCATGATAGGGCGCCTGAACAGCGACGAAAATCTATTAGCTCGGCTACAAGATAATGGTTCAAGGTCATTTGAACCTAGTGACGATTGGCTGGTAACGTTGCATTTTGCTAGTTCAATCGGTGATCAAAAATTATTGAAACGTGCCCTGAAAAAGGCCGATATTGAGCACGGTGATGTCCTTGGACAGACAGCCCTCTTTTATGCGACCAACCATTCTCAAGGAGAAATAGTTAAGCTTCTTTTGAACAAGGGTGCTAATCCCAATCATCAGGACTTGGCTGGTGACACTGCACTTATGCTTGCTGTTCGTTTGAATCAACTGGATCAAGTGAAAATATTAGTAGAGGCGGGGGCAGATTTTGATCTGAAGAACAAGGCTCAGCAATCGGCATCGGAACTTGCGGTCGCCATAAGACGAGCTAGTGAGATTGCCACCTTCTTCACCCAGCGACGCAGAGATACGCTTCATGACTGATTGTTCATTGGCAGCAAAGTAGGAGGACTAAAAGGGACGCGCGCTTCAGCGTCGCGTCTATTTGGATGTGCTCATGGATGGCATGTGCACCATCGCCGACAGCACCTAACCCGTCGATCGTCGCTGCAAATTGACTAGTTGTATTGGCGTCAGACGCACCGCCAGACATGGCCGTCTTTAAGGTAAGTCCTAGTGCTTGTGCACAACTATGAACCTTATCCATCAATTGGTTTTGTTCTTGGTTTGACTCCATAGGGCGTATTTGGGTTTGGATATTGAAAACGCACTGAGCTGGACGACAAGACTCGATGATAAGGCTCAACTGCTCAAGACAGGATTCAATTTGAGTCTGGCGGCGGTATCGAATTTCGATAATGGCGCTGGCCGTTGGCGCGACAATATTAGCCGCAACCCCGCCAGTTATCGTGCCTGCGTTGATATGAAGCCCATCTTGCGGACAACTTAGCTTGTCCAATGAAATGATCAATTGGCTTGTAGCTATGATCGCATTAACTCCAGATTCTGGGTCCATGCCGGAATGAGCAGCCTTGCCTTGCACATCCAACTTCAATCTAACCAGTCCTCTTCGCGAGGTCTTTAACGCGCCATCGAGACCTAAGGCAGGCTCTAGGACCCATACACGACGAGCGTCTTTGGCGAGATCAGCGATCAATCCTTTAGACACAGCGCTACCTGTCTCCTCGTCAGAGTTCAGCAATATCTTAATAGGGTAGGCCAATGTCAACTTAAGGTCAGCGATGACTTCTAACGCCAAAACAAGCATAGCGATTCCGGCCTTCATATCAAAAACGCCAGGACCATACAGATAATCATGCTGGGAATGCAGCGGTTGTTCCTTTAGCTGCCCCACGGGCCAAACCGTATCCGTGTGTCCCACGACCATTTGGTACTGATCTTTGGCATCACCTATTTCAAGCATAGGCGCACGTTCGTGTTGATGGATTTGGTAAGCATAACCAAGGGTCTTTAGTCGTTGGGCCACCGCATTCATAATCAAGGTCTGCGATTGGGCGTGCCCTGTTGGACTTTCAATAGCACTCCAACTACGTACGTCTTCTATGAAGGACTCACGTTTCGATTGCACGCACTGTCGTAAAGAGTCCATTGGGATGTCGTTCATTTGGTGTAACTCCGGTGCATCAAGCATGTTATGTTGGGTCCGTGAGTACCATAGATTACATCATACTTGTGTTTTACGTGGCAGCCGTGGTCTGGCTAGGCATCGCTATCGGCGGTAAACAGCATAACGCAAGTGACTTTTTCTCCGCAGCAGGGCGGGCACCATGGTGGCTTGTTAGTGGTTCAATCGTGGCCACGGAAACCAGTATATTAACGGTCGTGGGTATTCCGGCCTTAGCTTACGATACCGATTTTAGGTTCCTGCAATTGGTTGCCGGTTACGTATTAGGCCGCTACTTGGTGGCCTGGCTTTTCATTCCAAAATATCACCGTGGCGCGATGGTGTCGGTTTATGAATGGGTTAAATCCCGCTTAGGCAGTCGATTATCAAAAGTATCTGCAGCTGTATTCATATCGACACGATTGGCTGCCGATGGCGTACGTGTTTACGCTGGCGCGGTGGTTCTGCAAGAGGCCTTTCAGCTTGGGTTCTGGCTCTCGGCATCAATTATTCTCGTTGCCAGTCTACTTCTTACATTGCTTGGTGGACTAAGAGCAGTTCTTTGGACGGACTTCATTCAGTTAATTATTTACGTGTGCGGCGCTCTCTTTGCACTCTTCGTCGTCTGGCAGAAGTTACCTGCTGGAGCGATTGTTGAGGCTTGGGAAATGGGTAAATTCCAGGTATTTGATTTTAATTTGTGGTCCAGCTCGGATTACAGTCTTTGGTCAGGATTATTTGGCGGTGCGGTCTTTACCTTGGCCTCACACGGAACCGATCAATTAATTGTGCAACGAAGTTTGAGTTGTGCAAATGTCAGGCTCGCGCAACGGGCTATGGTGGTGAGTGGCTGGGCAATCCTGTTTCAAATGGTGTTGTTTCTCACGTTGGGCGTATTCCTTTGGGGCTATTTTCACGGCCAAGATCCAGAATTGGCAGGCCCGCAAGCCTTTCCGAGATTTATTGTCTCCGAGCTGCCAGTAGGTGTTCGTGGGTTGTTGGTTGCCGCCATTTTTTCTGCGGCCATTTCAACCCTGAGCTCTTCGCTGTCTGCCATCTCGGCTTCATGGATCGCGGATTTCAGTCGCCACGTTGGTAGTACGCGTGAACTGATTGCGTCGCGTAAAACCGTGGTAGTAGCCGCCCTTGGTTTTGCGCTGACATGCTTTCTGTTTAGGGAAACGAGGGAAGGTCCCGTGGATTTGGTGGGCTTTGCGTTAGGAATTGCAACCATGACTTATTCGGCGCTGCTGGGTACTTTCATCTATGCGTTCATAGAGAAGTCGCCCAATTCGCAATCGGCGTTAGCCGGATTCGTCAGTGCATTTTCAATCACTGCGCTCATTCGTTTCTCTGGACTGGGTGTTGCTTGGCCCTGGCTTACGCCGATCGGAACGGCATCTTTCCTAATCGTCGCTTGGGTTTTCGATACCTATAGCCGTCGCAAAATGAGTCAAGGGGCGATGTGAACGCCGAGCCCAGGGTTTTCATTAAGGTGCAGGTGCCCATTGATGACAGGATGACCCACGAATGGGTCGTTGGATATTAATAAATTGCCATCCAAGTCTAAATCATCCACCAAGGTGGCGAGTTGTGCCGCTGCAGCGATACCGATTGATGTTTCAATCATGCAGCCCAACATAATGCGCAGATCAAGCGCACGCGCCTCATGAATCAAATTCAGCGCTGGTGAAATTCCGCCACATTTCATCAACTTAATATTGACGCCGTGAAAACCTTGGCTGATCTCGCCTAGGTCGTGATGTGTTTTGAGCGATTCATCAGCCATTAGCGGTAGCGGCGATCGTTGCTTGAGCCAAATCGCGTCCTCAACTTGTCTTGCAGGCAAAGGTTGCTCAATAAATTGAACGCCCTGCGTTGCCAGCCATTCGATCTCTCGTAGCGCTTGTTCACGGTTTGCCCAACCTTCATTGGCATCAATTCTTAACGGCTTATCTGTCACAGATCTAATTGCTTGTATCAAGACTCGATCCTGATTTGAACCTAGTTTGATTTTTAGTATGGGAAAGGGTTCCGCTTCTTTGACCTTCATCTTCACCGTTTCAACGTCATCCATGCCAATCGTCATACACAATGGCAGACCATTTTCGGGCGACGCAGGAAGGCCAAGGCGTCTACGTACGGATTCACCTATGCGCTTCCCCCAATCATCATACAAAGCCATGTCAAGCGCAGCTTTAGCAGCGAATGATCCTTCCGTCGTTTGTGCAATCTGTGACCACCAAAGCTTGGGATCGTCTGCCGTAATATCTTGCTCCGTTAACAGCTCAAACGCGTTTTGAGTCGTTTGCGCATCTTCGCCATAACGGGGATTGGGAGCCGCTTCGCCCCATACCAAGCGGTCAGTTAACGATCCGCGTAAAATGACGTTTGTGCGAAAGTCACTGGTACGGTGGGCAATGGTGAATCGATGTTTCAAGCGCAATTCCATTGTTTCCCATGACCATTCACTCATATATCACCGCGCACAAATGGATAGAGTGAATCAGCCAGTGGGTCCTTAATAATCCTCGGCTCGGGCATTTCGAATTCCTCGCAGACTTCAACTAATAGATCCTGGAAAGCATTGGCTAAACCGCCAGCAAAGGCCAGTTCGCCCCGGCTATCTTGATAGCAAGGCATGACTTGTTCAGAAATAAATTGCTGGAATGAGTGCCGAACCATGGTTCTGACCCACGGATTATGAGACCAATGACTTAAAAACAGCGACTGTTTGGCCAAAAACTCTAAAGCTTTACGGTGATCTTTTTGGTAAATCACCGACAACATACGGTCAGAATTCATGCCGCCCGTAAATTGATCATAGGCTGCAATCAATTCTCCTGGCATGACTCTGCGCAAATAGGCGTAAATCAACTTCTTCCCAAGTGTGATGCCGCCGGTTTCATCGCCCAGCAGATAGCCGTAACCGCCGTGTCGCTGCGTGATTCGTCGACCATCGTAACTGAAGGCAACAGATCCGGTCCCAATGATCGCCCCGGCACCCGATTTGTAGCCAAAAGCGACGCCAGCTGCCGCCTGAAGGTCGGACTCAACCCGGATGCGATCAAAATTAACGCCCAATAACGTTAGGTGACGTTTCATGGCGGTAACCGTGTCAGGCCGACCGCAGCCTGCTCCAAAAAAGTGGAGGTGATCAACTTTCGCATCGCCCAGCCACATACGGATCCGTTTGATAACGGCGCTGATTTGGCTGGCCGTTGACATGCTAGGGTTCAGACCCTCTGTCTTGGCCGACATATGGAACTGCGGTCCACTTCCATAACGCCACTCTGTTTTAGTTCCGCCACTGTCCGCGACCAAAAGACCACCAAACACTCTTTCCTCACTCGTGAATGTTTAAGTATTCTACCGCTTTTCTGCGCCCAATTCGTACATTCGAATAATTGATCGTTCATGCAAACTCAATGATCCACCTAATGCGCGTCAGATCTATAATGATCCTTTCCATGTCAACGGGTTTGGCGGTTTGCGGCAATGAAACATTTAGCGGAATTAAGAATTGACTTATCTGCACTGAGCCAAAATTTAAACTCCATTTGTGGCCAACTGCAAACGCAGACGAGAGTCATGGCCATGATCAAGAGTGACGCTTACGGTCATGGATCCGTTCGCGTTGCCAAACATTTGCACACAATTGGCGTAGATTGTTTTGGGGTGGCTAATCTCAAGGAAGCGAAGAAATTGCGTGAAGCTGACCTAAGAGATCAGATCGTCGTTTTCCAGCCTGAATTTCGCGTACAGGCAAGCGATTACACAAAATACAACTTTGAAGCCGTCATTAGCCATGCGGATGATTTGGATTGCTTGGCGGAAGGCACCCGGTTCCATCTCTTGTTAGACACCGGTCTGGGACGTGCCGGTTTTCCGTGGCAGGATTTCTCAGATCTATGTACAACGTTGGCTCAGCAAAAGACTTTGAAATGGGTGGGACTGGCCACTCACTTTGCCTGCGCCGACGAAAATGATTTGGTCCATGCACGTAAACAATTGGCGCGCTTTGAACAAGTAATCAATTCTATGCCAGCCAAGCTGCGTAAATCACTTCAAGTACACGCCGCAAACAGTGGCGCGATCGTCAATTTACCGGACTCTCACTTTGACATGGTTCGGCCGGGAATTGCATTGTATGGACAATACCAAGGTAATGGGTTGATCGCGCAAAAGCCGATTATGAAAGTGGTGGCACAGCTTTGCTTGGTAAAGCGCCTCCAGCCCGGAGACTCGGTGGGATACGGAGCCACATTCGTCGCGAAAAAAGAAATGGTAACCGGGCTGTGTGCCATTGGTTACGGTGATGGCTTGTCGCGCATTCATGGTGGACCGATTAGTGTGGCTTTCCGTGGTCAGATTACACCCGTCCTGGGACGGGTAAGTATGGATCAATTAGTGTTCGACCTGAGTGGCTTTGACCGTCCACAACTCGGTGAAGAAGTGATCATATTTGACGATCAGCCGCAGTCAATTTCGATCTCCGATGACGCAAAACGGCTCGACACGATCGCCTATGAACGATGTTGTCAATTGGGGATGCGCCTGCCACGCGTGTATTTAGGAGCCTGACATGATCTGCATTCTGTGTATGGTTTTAGTTTCGGGTAGCGACCTTTCGGTTAGGAACCTTCGAAAGGAAGTAAAACAAGTTTTGACGCGTCCCGAGCTTGCCGACGGTGTTTGGGGCATTTCGATATATGCTCCGCGACGCGAAAAAACACTGCTGGATATCAACGCAAGGGTAAATTTCCGGCCCGCATCCAATATGAAAATCCTAACCGCATACACAGCTTTTCAAGTTCTTGGTGCAAGCTACGCCTACCCAACCGAATTTGCATTTGTTGGCGAGCATACCGATGGTGAATTGCTCGGTGACCTGGTAATCGCCGGATGGGGTGACCCAAGTTTGAGTGGTAATTATGTCGACGGACTTGAAACCGGCACGCTTATTGACAGTTTGATTGAACGTCTGCGCACCGCCGGGATCCGGTCTGTTTCGGGCAATCTACTGACTTACGAAGGCTCGTTCGATGCTGAGTTGGAGGATGGATCGTGGGAGATAAGTGACCTCGGTGCCTACTATGGTGCGGCGGTTAATGCGTTAGCCATGAATGATGCTTGGAGTGTTTTGAACATTGAGACGGACGAAAATGGCTCAGCCCGATACCATTTCGTGCCTGCTTATGTGCGCACGCCGTTTCGTTTTGATTTGGTCCACGGCGACTCTACAGATTTAGACCTGCAACGCACCTTCGATGGTAGTTTTAGGATCACGGGATCACTGGCTTCGTGTTCTCAGTCTCAAATAACCATGGCAGTCAAGAATCCGGCTGCTAGTTTCGCCAATTCGTTGATGTCTCGATTGGAGCAAAACGGAATACAAGTGGAAGGCAGCTGGCGTTCCATTCAGAATTGGCCATTAGATGCGAAACCGCTGTTCACTTACTATTCAGAACCATTGCGGCTGCTAATGCAAACGATGATGAAAATTTCCCAGAATCGTTATGCTGACTGCTTTGCAAAAAGTGCTGCTTATATGTCGTCGGGGACAGGAAGTTTTGATGCCTTCTCCGAAACAGTGAAGCGTCAGCTTGAGTTCGAAGGGTTAGATACACAGGGTCTGAGTATTCGTGACGGCTCGGGGCTCAGTGCTCAAAACTACATTCGACCTGCTTTATTAGTTGATGTACTCAATAGAGCACTAGACACGTCATTTTCGCATGACTGGCTTGTCTCCTTTCCAGTTTTTGGCATGGATGGGACGCTCAAACGTCGCGGGAACGAGATCACTAGGGGATTTGTGTGGGCCAAAACCGGCTATATCTATCGCGCCCGCTGTTTATCTGGTTACGTTGAAACAATGGCCGGAGAACCGCTTGTTTTTTCGATCATGGTCAACAACTATAGTTGCGAGACGGCGGCGGTCAATCAGGTGCAGGACGAGCTTTGCTCCTTGATGCGGCGCCTTAAACCACCTTGGCTAATCGCTGATTCTGTGACGTCGTTCGAATTGTCGCAAACTACTGATAAGTGGTAATTTTTGCGATTCTTGATCTAGCCATACTGATCTTCAGTCCTTGCCATAAGGATTAAGGTCATTACAAGTGATTTCCGTCGTAGGTCGGCACGATTTGTGCCTAGGTTTTTGCGAGTTGAAATACGGAACGCTAGAATGACTGGGACTTAATAGCATGATGGGGATGGTTACATGTGGCAGACAATAATGAGTGGTGGTTGGTTTATGGTTCCCATTGGAACCTGCCTTTTGGCCGCTCTGGCGATTTCCATCGAACGCTTGGTGAATTTGCGCATGTCAAAATTCATGGACGATGACATTATGGCCAGACTGCGACAAGCGCTTTTGAAGGGTGAATTCGAAGCGGCGTTAAACTTATGCCAGTCCAATAACATCATGTTCCATCGTTTACTGGAAACGGCCATTCAGTTCCGAGAGTTAGACAACGTGGAATTAAGACAGTTACTTGAAGATCAATCACGACAAGAAGCCAATTATTTGGAACGTTTCTTGACCAGCTTGCGGACGATTGCCACGATTGCTCCTCTACTTGGTCTTTTGGGCACCGTTGCAGGCATGATCAAGGTGTTTCAAACCCTGTCCGTTGAAGGGATGACGGAAGCCGCTCATCTGTCAGGTGGCATATCCGAAGCTTTGATCACAACCGCTGCTGGCATGATGGTTGCCATCCCCACCATCATCGTGCATAACGGTCTTGAACGTCGCGCCGCTAAAGTGCTGCTGCGTATGGAAAAAATGATGATCGAATTTATGCTCTTGATCCGGAGACAAAATGTTATATCAGCGTAAGAGACGATCCGACATCAATGTCGAATTGTCGCCGTTGATTGATGTTGTTTTTTTACTGCTGATCTTTTTTATGGTCTCAACTACATTTAAAGACGAAAAAGGAATGGATTTGAATCTACCCACCGCAACAAGTGAAAGTAAAGCTGGCGATAGTGCCATCACATTGGCGGTAGACGCTCAGGGTCTACTATTGCTTAATGGTGAGACAATAACCAAGGACGACCTAGACAAATCACTTAAAAGAATCTTAGATGATCGCGAAGATAAGATGATCGTTCTCAAAATTGATGAATCGGTTTCTCATGGCTTAGTCGTTGAAATGATGGATGCTGCTAAAGCGTCAGGCGCCACAGGCTTAACCTTTGCCGCTCGACCTGGCAAGAAACAACCATAGAGGGGAGAGCGCTTTGCGCGCTTACTTGTTTTGTTTTTTTTGTATTGCCGCCCTAAGAGCCGTTGATCATCGCTCCTTCGATGAATGGAGAGCGAGTAACGCTAATTGGATAAAATCCGGTTTACAAGAGCCCGTAAATCAGGGGAAGTTTCATAGCAAGAGCCGGCTGTTAATCTTGGATGGGACCAAAGCCGTTGGTGAATTCAAACCAAACGGTTCTTTCCATGTAATTCTTGAAAAGAACCCATCCAATAGCCACATCTATTGGGTGCAGATTCAAGCGAGCCGCCAGCAACGTGTACTCGAAGAAACGAAAGATAGAATCTCCAGTCATTTATCCGATGTGCCCATGGTGATCGTGCGCTCAAGTAATTCATCGATGTCGGCATTGCGTGCGGGCCCATTCGCCACTCAAAAAAGGGCAGATCCCGTACGGACACGTGTTGTGGCTGCCGGTTTTAGAGACGCATTCTTCGTCAAAGATGCGATTCGCTCGCCATACGCGTGGGTCAATGAAAATTTTGATAAGACAGCATTTGACGTGCAACAACTCGGCATTGTGTCCGCTAATCCCGAAACGCCGATTGGGTTTGGTGATCGCAGCTATCGCGGCATTCTGTGGTTCATCAAGAAAGGCGATAAATATCGGGTCGTCAATGAACTGCCGCTTGAGAGCTATTTACGGGCTGTGGTGCCTTCGGAATTGGGTCCTCAGGTGTATCCCGAGCTTGAAGCTCTTAAGTCTCAGGCCGTGGCTGCTAGAACCTATGCCATCAAGAGTCTGGGCCGCTACTCAAAGTCTGGCTACGATATTTGTGATGGTCCGGCCTGCCAAGCTTATTTTGGAGCTGGTACAGAACACCCTTTAAGTGATCAGGCTGTGGCTGAAACAGCCGGGTTAGTGATGACCTATCAGGGGGAATTCATTGACGCTTTGTATACTTCCACCTGTGGCGGTGAGACAGACGACGTAGAAAACGTCTTTCCTGGGCGAGCAGAACCCTATTTGCGCGGCAAAACGAGCTATTTGATGGAGCCTGCATCGTGGCAGCTTGTCGCAAAAGAAGTCGGGCAGGCAAGTCACAATCTAGACAACCAAGATTTGCAGATTCAAGCAATGATGTATGGTTTCCCGTCTGCGCCATCACTTGATGGCCTTTTAGGTGGTCATGACTTGCTCGTCTGGCTCGATCACTTCAGTTGGATTGGTGGTCAAGAAGTTGCCCACGATTTGATGTCGGCCGACCTAAGTTTTCGGGATTTTTGGCAAGTGATCTGGTCTCGTCCTAGGTTTCAGGAAAGTGTCAATCGTCAAGTGAATAAAGCAGATACAATTCGCGGTCTGGAGGTTGAAAAATCTTCCAATAACCTGGCTGTGTTGCGTAATTTCTTGCACAGATACGAAGTGCTTACTGCCCAGCAAGAGCGGCAAATGGAATTAACTGACAAGGTACCGAAATCAGAAGCTATGGCTGTGCTCTTATCGCTTTGCCGTGTGTTTGGCCCCAACCCTGATTGGTCAAAATATTATGTGCAAGATGTTGTTGGCGACGATTTGGTCCTTGTTCGTAAAGGTAGAGAGCGCATAGTGGGCTTTGAACGCATTACGTGTTACGTGACGGAGCAGGCGCGTAAACATCGATTCGTGACATCCCCAAACGTTGTGGAAGGCGATATCGCTTTTGTCCTTGATGGCGTATTGGCACGTCCTATCGTGAAGCTGGAAGTCAATGGCTGGGTAGCAAGCGCGGATCGTGTCAGCGCTTACAATTACTGGATAGACAAGAAGACAACGGCAGAGCTTGAAACGCGGGCCCGACGCTACATTAGCAATCTACGCGGGCTTAAGGATGTTCAGGTGTTGTCCCGCTCTTCAACTGGCAGGGTAACTAAACTTAAGTACGTGGCAGAATCAGGTGTGCATGTGGTTGAAGGCTTACGCATCCGCTGGTCACTTGGGGTTCGCGATAATATGTTTGAATTGATGCCTTCGTATCGAAACAATCGCCTTGTCCATATGTCGGTTGTTGGACGAGGGTGGGGTCACGGTGTCGGCATGTCACAGGTAGGCGCATTTGGTTTGGCCCGCCAAGGTTGGACATTTGACCAAATCTTGCATCATTACTATACCGGCGTAGAGATAGTACATATCGATGACAAAAAAACTACTAATTAAGTCGTGACGTCATTGACAAGGAAAAAATCGACATCGATTTAGCTACTTGTTTTGTTTTGTTAATCTTTTCATGTACCATAGGGTGAATATTTCGAAGAGGTTTCACGCGCGTATGAAGACGCAAATGTTGCGCGGCAAGCTTGAAGCATTGGGCTTGATCGAAGTTCTTTCATATATATCTCGTGTCAAAGAATCGGGCATTCTTTCAGTGCGTCGAGATGATGTTGAGAAAGCGATAGTCATCCATGAGGGGAATATTGTTTTTGCTCGTAGCAATCAAACAAATGACCGTATGGGTGATTTATTACTCAATCAGGGTGTCATAACTCAAGAACAGTACGACATGGCAACGCAGTTACTCAAAGAAAAGGGTTACCGACACGGGCGCTCTTTAGTTGAGATTGGGGCTATCACGCCTAAACAACTGTGGCGTGCCGTTCAGGACCAAATTAAGCAAATAGCTTATTCCGTGATACCGCTTCCCGACGGCTCATTTGAATTCGTAAAACAAGAGATCAGACAGAAAGAGCAAATCACGTTGGAGCTTCCTGTGATGACGTTGCTCGTCGATATTATTCGCCATTACGACGAGCGAGCCATTTTCCGCAGTAAGTTTCCAGATATGAATATTGTTTTGGGGATAGTGGCTAATTCCCAGGCTCAAATTGAGCTGGAGCCATATGAAGAATATGTCTTAGACCGTTTGGATGGCGATACAAGTATTGGCGAGCTATGTGAAGTTAGTGATTTGGGTACTGAAGAGACTTTGAGGGTGATGTTCCTATTGAAAGTTTTGGGCTTAACCGAGCCACTTTCTTTTAAAGAAGCCAGCAGTAGCCACCCTTTGGCGCCTGTGATGACGAAGTACAACAAGATGTACCGTCAGATCAATAGCTACCTGACAGAACACATGGGTAGTGTCGGTACATCACTCATGCGTAAGTACTTGGACGAAACCAGGCCCCTCCACCAAGCGACGCTCGCAAACGTCAAGATGGGAAAAGATGGCAGTTTGGGTTCTGCACAAGTGGTTGCCAACATGGAGGCGCTCAGTCTCGAATTGGAACACACGCAAATGGCTTTAGAAGAGTCCTTAAGTGAATTCCTTTATGCTTGTATTCTCGGCGTTAAGAAAGCCCTTGGCACCGAACACGAGACCGTGCTGCTTGAACGATTAGAAGCGAATGTCTGACCGACATCGTCACCTGTTTGATTTTGCACGTAACTGGTTAGTTTTTTTGGTTTTGATGTGCCTAGTTTGGCTTTTGATCCTCATCGCGTCGTCGTAATCGTTGGACCCACTGGGTCCGGTAAAACTGCGGTTGCAGACGCCATAGCTAAACGAATGGACGTCGAGTTTGTGTGTATGGACTCCATGCAACTCTATCGCGAGATGGTAATCGGCACTGCCGCGCCTACAAAAGAGGAGTTGGCCGCCGCGCCCGCCCACCTCTTCGGCGCGTTTTCTGTCACTGACCCTATGAGTAGCGCTCGTTACGCAAGTATTACTAGTCAAATCATCGCCGGAATTCAGGCACGAAATCGGTTGCCAGTTTTAGTGGGCGGTACCGGTCTCTATTTGCGGTTTCTGTTCCAGTCACCCCGAAACCTACCTGAAACGCCACCGTGGTTGCGCGATCGACTAAATCTTCGAGTTAAGAAACATGGCATAAATCGGCTGTTCAACATATTGAAACGTGTCGATCCTCGCGCCGCCGCCCACCTCAACCCAGGCGACAGCCAACGTGTTCAACGTTTTTTGGAAGTGAGGTTGATGACAGGACAGAGTCTGCTGGATCATTGGGATCTCCAATCTCAACAAACGAGTTCTCAACCCTTTGTGATCGGACTGCAAATGGATCGTGTTCTTTTGTGGCAACGCCTTGAAAAACGCCTGCAAGTCATGATGGACGCGGGCTTTCTAGCTGAAGTCGAGCGTTTATCGGCCGCGGGTTTGCGTGATCAGGTGCAAAAAACCGGACCGATAGGTTATCGATTATTGTTTGAAGTAGCGGCAAATAAGTGCGATTTGGATCAAGCAATGACGTCGATTTTCGTTCATACGCGCCGCTACGCAAAACGACAAATGACCTGGTTTAGGAAAATGCATGATATCCAATGGTTCCCTTACCAAGTTAGCTCGGGATACAATATAGAACTGATGCTCTCACAAATACGTCAGTATATGAATAAGTCTTGATTGCAGATCTATAAATGATCGATCTCAACTGAAGGAGCCCGCACATGTCGGAAAAGGACCTTATGAATGTGCAAGATGAGTTTCTAAACAGCGCGCGCAAGGAAAAAACAATTCTCGCAGTGTTCTTCACGAATGGAAAGAAAATCGTTGGCAAGTTAAAAAACTTCGACCGATTCACTCTTTTACTTGAATTGGCCAATCGTCAAGAACAGTTAGTTTTTAAGCACGCTGTTTCATCTTTGACACCTGCAAAATTTCTAAAACAACGCCAACACTTCTCACTAGATTGATAGTGTAGCCAAGGGAAGGGGGGATGATGGATGTTGGGATATTAAAAACCGTGCCGCTATTTTTGGGCATGACCGATGCAGCTCTGGATGATATTCGCCGACTAACTGTCCGCAAAAGTATCTCGAAAGACACGATTCTGGTTCAGGAAAATGAACTAGGCGATTGCATGTATATGATCATGGAAGGCAAAGTGAAGGTCACCAACGTTGGCTCTGACGGTAAGGAAGTGATTTTGTCGGTCCTTGGACCAGGTGATTTTTTCGGAGAAATGGCACTTCTCGACGAAGAGCCGCGCTCGGCTACGGTTGTTACCCTGGAGGCAACCGAAATGTTGCTATTACGCCGCAAAGACTTTCACAGCCTGTTAGAACAGAATCGTGAATTACTTTCTAACCTACTATCAACCATTTCTCAGCGGCTACGACATGCGAATGCCCAAATACGCAGCTTGGCTTTGTTAGATGTGTTGGGACGTATTGCCAAGTTACTTTTGGAAATCGCCAGCAAAGAAGGCCGCAAGTTGTTAGACGGTTCGGTGGTATTTCGTCGACCCACCCATCAAGAGATTGCAAGCATGGTTGGCACCTCTCGGGAAACCGTATCGCGTATGATCGGCGAATTAAGCCGTGATGGTTATCTTCGAATTTCGGGCAAAGACATCATCATCCGCGATGAATTGAATAAGGCGTTTCCGTGACGTGGGTCCCTACCAATCGCACGGGGTTCAACTACACTTAAATGCTGGAGTCGCTCGTATAGTTCTGGCCGATTCCAAAAACAAGAACATCCTCTCAATCGATCGGCTGACAGCGCTACATCGCGTTTGGGACCAGATCGAGCGCGAAAAACCCAGTCAGATCGTTATCCTCAGCGAATCAGCATCCATATTTGCTGCAGGCGCTGATATTCGCGAGTTATTAGCCTTGAATCCACAATCCGCTGAGGAATACGCTAGTTTAGGACAGAGCTTAATGATGCGCATTGAAGTCTGTGAGGCCCAGGTTTTCGCCTTGGTTTCAGGTCCCTGCTATGGCGGTGCATTGGACTTGATCCTGGCCTGCAACCATGTCTGGGCGACCGAACGCGCTAGTTTTTGCCATCCAGGGCCCAAATTGGGCATTATGACTGGTTTTGGGGGCACGGTCCGGTTGCCGCAAAAGGTTGGCCCAAGAAAAGCACGTTGGATGTTGATTAGTGGGTCGATATTGTCGGCAGACGAAGCTCTGACCTGTGGCCTCATTTCCAATAAATTTGCCAACTATCAAGAAATGATCGAAACACTTTGAATTTTGACGACTAGTTAGCAAGGAGTGTATCTGCAAAACTTTGTCGTTTGGAGAGAGTTAGATCCAATGGTGTTACGGTCTCTATATACGTAATCCTGCATCAGCAGCAGGTTTGCTAAGCGTCTCTGTAAGTCCTAATACATCTCCTAATTACTTCAACAATAAATACCTTGACACTCTAGGGCCGCATCAGGATAATAAGCCTTCGTTGTCGCAAGACAACTGATCGGCGGTGCGGGCGATTAGCTCAGCTGGTAGAGCGCTTGCCTTACAAGCAAGATGTCAGCGGTTCGAGTCCGTTATCGCCCACCACCGGATATCATGCGGGGGCGTAGTTGAGTTGGTTACAATGCCGGCCTGTCACGCCGGAGGTCGCGGGTTCGAGTCCCGTCGCTCCCGCCATTTCCTTTTTTGAGCCCGTTTAGGGCCTGATCCGGTCAATTAATGAATTCTGCTTCGATGAGGCCCTAGTCCAAGTGGGACGGATTAAATGAGTGTGGCAACAGTTCTGTGTGACGCAGTTCCGTTCCGACCTGATCTGGATCGTTCGACAGTAGAATAAGGGTCGAAGAGGTCGCGAACTCTTCAATGAATTGGCGGCATATTCCACAGGGTGAAATGAGCTCAGGGGTTTGCGTAGCGACTAACACGGCGACAAGGTCACCTGGACCCAGTTGACCAGCTGCGACAGCTGTTGAAATGGCCACGCGCTCGGCGCATATCGTGCCGCCATACGAAGCATTCTCTACATTACAACCGGCAAAGATCTCGCCCGATCTGGTTTGAATAGCAGATCCAACACGGAAATTAGAGTAGGGGGCGTAGGCGCTCGACTTGGCTAGCCATGCCTCTCGAAGTAACTTGGAGCGATCGATCAGGGGACTGTCTGAATCCATTGTTCCACCAATTCCTCAAATTGCTTGCTGGCCTTGCCGACGACTTCATTGACGTCTTCGTGCTGCAACACCACATTGTCCATACCTGCCGCAGCATTGGCAATGCATGACAAGCCAACGACGCGCATGCCTGCGTGATTGGCAGCTATTACTTCTGGAACGGTCGACATGCCCACGGCGTCGGCACCAAGCGTACGAAACATGTTGATTTCCGCAGGTGTTTCGTAAGACGGGCCTGAAACCGCGAGATAAACACCCTCACGCATGAAAATAGAGTTCTCTCTCGCTACATTCAGCATTAACTCGCCGAGTTCGCGGTTGTAGGCAAAAGTCATATCTGGAAAGCGTGCACCAAAAACATCGGCGTTGATTCCTCGCAATGGGTTCATGCCCATAAAGTTGATGTGATCACGGATGAGCATGACGTCGCCCGCTTCGAATCCTTCGTTGATGCCTCCTGCTGCATTTGAAACAAGCAGTGATTTGGCGCCCATTTGGGACATCACACGAATTGGCAGAACAATGTCCTGAGGATCATGGCCTTCGTAATAGTGATACCGACCTTGCTGACAAATAATGCGCCGTTTACCAATGCGACCCAAAATCAAATTCCCGCTGTGGCCTTCCACGTGGCAAGGCTGAAAATGAGGGATATCTGCATATGCTAGCTGAGCCACGACCTCTATTCGAGAAGCAAAGTTACCTAAGCCCGAGCCTAATACCACTCCAATTTCAGGTGAAAAATCGCCAACCTTCTCACGAATGACTCGGCAAACATCGGCACAGGCTTGTGCTGCTGGAATACGTGACATATTTGTTTATGGTCTCCTGAGTAACTAATTAACTAACCATAACACCGCCATTTATAGGGGTCACGACTTTTTCATGCGGCTTCTGGTTGCGGCCCATCGTGCGCCTCGGCTAAACTCAGAGGTTATTTCAATTCCAACATAAAATTGAGGTGTCTCAATGGAACGGCTTTTGAGCTTACTCGGACTAGCACTCATCTTAGCGATCGCATGGGCATGGTCCTACCATCGTACAAAAGTAAGTGTTAAAACCGTCGTATGGGGACTCGGATTACAGTTCGTATTCGCTCTAATCATCTTGAGACACGATTATTTGAGCTTCGTGGGTATGTCTGCTTTAGGCGCATTGCTTATTTCCTATGTCTTCCATGAGCGGGTCGAGGAATGGGGCGGCAAATACCTGGGTACAGTTTATGTGTTGATCGCTGCCGCTTTGGTAGCGGCGCTGGGGTTTTTCGCTTCGCAGCAAACGCCCTTTGGTTGGGTGCTAGTCGTGATTGCGGGTCTATGCGTCATTAACGCGTTTTTTAAGTTCAGGACCGGCGTACAGCCTTACTTGGTGGCTAGTCTATTTGCCTTGACCGTCGGATTCATGATGCAACGAGAGCTCTATGGGCAAGAGCTGTTCCGTAGTTTTAGCGACGGCGTAGCCACATTCCTCAGCCTTTCTGACTATGGTGCTCAATTCCTGTTCGGAAACTTGGCCGATGGCCAATATTTCTTTCCTGATACAGGCACCTGGCCCGGATTCGGCTTCCAGTTCGCATTCAAAGTCTTGCCCACCATAATCTTTTTTGGTGGCTTTATGGGTGTGCTGTACTACTTCGGTATCATGCAAAAAGTAATTGAAGTGATTAGTCGGTTTATGCGCTGGACGATTGGGACAAGCGGCGCCGAAACCCTTTCATGTAGCGCCAATATCTTTGTCGGTCAAACAGAAGCGCCGCTTCTAATTAAGCCATTCATAGACAAAATGACGAATTCGGAATTGCTAACCATCATGGTGGGTGGCTTTGCAACGATTGCAGGTGGTGTGCTTGCCGGTTACATATCCATGGGTGTCGATGCCGGGCATTTGGTGGCAGCCAGTGTCATGTCAGCCCCGGCCGCATTAGTCATTGGAAAAATAATGTTTCCCGAGACGGAACACTCGGTTACAGCAGGTGATGTGGCGCTGCCAGACATTAATGTGGGCAGTAACCCTCTTGAAGCCGCCTCGAACGGCATTACCGACGGCTTGAAATTGGCTGTAAATGTGGGTGCCATGTTGATCGGCTTTATTGCGCTTATTGCCGTCATTGATGTGATGTTGAATCTATTCGATAAATGGATTGATGGTGACCTGTTGGGTGGAGCTTATTACGCCTACCGAGAATCGGGTCTATCGCCAGCAAAAGGCGAATTTGCGGGTATGTTCCCTGGGTCATTGCAGACATTCTTTGGCAACGTACTCCAATACCTTGCTCGTGCCATGGGTGTTCCAGCGCAAGACGCAACACTAGTCGGCAACCTACTGGGAATCAAAATTTCGCTCAACGAATTTGTCGCCTTTGGCTTGTTAGGCAACTACGTTCAAGAAGGCGTGCTCACAGCTCGCGGTGAAATCATTTCAACATACGCCTTATGCGGGTTTGCTAATTTTTCTTCGATTGGAATCCAAATTGGCGGCATCAGCGCTTTGGCACCTGAACGCAGAAGTGATCTCGCGAAACTGGGCCTTAAAGCGATGTTTGGCGGTGCGTTGGCGTCATTTACGACAGCAACCATTGCCGGTATTCTAATCGTCTAATTCTAACCTTTGCACGGGTCATCAGTGTGGTGCTTGCTAGGTAACTGGTATCAGCCATCAATAACGTGAGTCAGGCCGCCACGGCGCGGCGGAACTGGTGAAGCGGCCTGCAAGGGGCTCTAAGTATTATATTTTTCGGACTACTACACCAGCACCTTATTGCCGTATGTTCTGGCGGGTCAACGGCGTTGCGTTTATGAGACGGCCTCAAGATCGCCTGTCAATCAGGTGCAACGCAGCTTCAGCCAGGCTTCGACGTACTAACTCTTGGTGAGCGCTAAGCGGCCCCGCTTGCTGCCTCCAGTTGACATCCTTGTGAACAGCTCGTTATGCTCTTGGTTGGAGAGAAGATGACTACTTTTGCCGTAATAGGACTTGGCCTCATACTGAGTTATATGTTTATCAATACGACGCCCCGTGTTCGAAACAATAAGGCGACGACGACACCGTTTGGTCGCTGGTTTGACCATAAGACGCCCAAACGAAGTCCCGTTAATCAGGGGCGAATGCTTCGCTGCCACAATTGTGGCTGTTTTTTCCCGGAATCACGGGTTATTAGTAAAGTGATCGAAGGTCATGTGCTCGAATTTTGTACGGACAATTGCCGGCAAAATTTCCGTTATCCGTAAAGACAAATGAAAAAGTCACGCATCATTGTTGGACTATCAGGAGGCGTCGACTCGGCGGTGGCCGCGTTGCGACTCAAAGACCAGGGCCACGACGTTACCGCGGTTTTTATGCGTAATTGGCAGGGTCAGGGTGAGGAGTGTACGGTCGAAGAAGATCATCATCAAGCTCGTCTAGTTGCTGCGGAAATTGGCATTCCATTTTATAGCTTCAACTTTTCGGATCGTTACTGGGATCATGTGTTCGAACGATTCTTGAAAGAGTACAAAGAAGGCTTTACGCCTAATCCCGATATTCTTTGTAACAAGGAAATCAAATTTAAGGCGTTCTTGGACCGTTGCCTTGAGCTGGATGCTGAATATATTGCAACGGGCCACTATGCCCGTATCCGGCGGGATGATGCAGGGATTGCATTATGCAAAGGCTTGGACGCCAGCAAAGACCAAAGTTATTTTCTCTATGCCGTTCCAGGAGCTGCACTAAATAAGTCTCTGTTTCCGTTAGGCGAGCTGGAAAAGAGCGATGTGCGCGCCATAGCCAAGGAACGCGGACTGCCGAATTTTGATCGTAAGGATTCTGTAGGTATCTGCTTTGTGGGTCAGGCTCGATTCAAGACGTTTCTGAGTGATTATCTCGGTACCTCTAAAGGGGACATCATTGACGTGGAATGTCGTATTCTGGGTCAACACGATGGCTTGATGTATCACACCATCGGACAACGAAAAGGTCTGGGTATAGGCGGGCCAGGAGAGCCGTGGTTCGTAGCAGGTAAAGACATGGAACGTAATCAATTGATCGCTGTTCAAGGAGCAAAGCATCCGCTCTTGTATGCGCCAGCATTGATTTTTGATGATCCGAGTTGGGTCAACGGAGAACCGGAATGGCCATTAACAGGCCAGGCCAAAATACGTTACCGCCAAGAGGATCAGGACGTGCACATCGAACCCTGGGGGAACGGCCAATATATTGCTCGATTTAGCATACCTCAGCGAGCAATAAGCCCGTGTCAAAGCATCGTCATTTATCAAGGTGATCAATGCTTGGGCGGCGGAATCATTCGAGTCGCCTGTGATTTCGAGGGTCGTCCTCGCGATGTGCGACAAGGTGCTAATTCAACGATCAAGACTTGACACAAAGCCCAGAAAGAGACTAGTTTAAGGGTCGATTTGTTCACTGAAAGGTGTCATATGTTATTTACTTGGGCCCTTATCATCAGCCCCATCGTTATTGGCGTCGCAGCCTTTGGTTTAATGTATGTAAAAGAAGAATTCTACCGCGATCCATTTTATGACTACGATGACGAGGCGTAATTTAGTCAATCGATAATCATGCGTATGAGGATGACCCGCCGCGGTTACCTATTCCTGTTGGCGGTAGTTTTTGTCACCATCCCCTCATATCTCATGAGTCATAGCCTGCTATTTCTGCTGACTGGATTTTTTATGGGCATTGTGGTCTACAATGCTGTTTTCGTTTGGCTGAATATGAGGCGTATTCAGATAAGGGCTAATATCGTCGGTGAATGGACCGCTGGCTCGCCTGGCACAATTGCGATTCAAGTTAGGGCAGCAAGGAGAGCGTTTGATGTTACTTTTGGCGCTGAGACTGACCATGCTCATGTCCATGATTTGCGAGTCGACAATTTGGTAGATGAGACAGAAATCAAGCTGAAAGCTGATAAATTCTGGCGCGGCAAACTAGAAGTGAATCGTGTTTACGCTGAGTCTTCGTATCCCTTTGGATTTATCTCATATCGCGTTAGTGATGATCGTCAACATCAAGTGACTGTCTTGCCATGGGTTTTGCCCCTGGAGTTTATTGAGTCGGAATTGTCTCACGACTCTGGAGGCGCCATGCCAATTTCCAGCGGTGACTATCAATATCTCGACGATTACAGAGCTGGCGAAGACGTTCGCCTTGTCCATTGGAAAAAATCTGCCTCACGGCATCAACTAGTAATGCGGCGCGACATGCGCCGTCGTAGTGATCCGCATCTGAAAGTGTTTGTACCTGATGACTGCGCGCATCTGGAATACGCCATAGCCCTCGTGTCTGCCTATGTTGTGGATCCGGAGAGTGCCGAAGCCTGGGGTATCCTTGATGGCACGCAGATTATTCGTAATGACGAGAATAATAGACTGTATATTCATTTGGCTACGGTCTCACCATCGGCAGCTCTGAATGACTTGGCTTTTGAACAAGCCGATTGGCAGTGGATTGAAGCATCTAAGCTGACGCCTAACCCACATGCGTTCGAAGAATTTGAAAGGATTCGATCGCAAGCGCTTGTCTTTCAAGAATCCAGTGACGAATGACCCGGCAATACAGGCCGGTAGATGGCACGGAATTTTGTCGTGACACCACTTTGGCGCCATAACTTAATTAGCCAATCGAGATGCTGTTTACTTTTGGTCGGCCGGCGTGATAGGATCTCCGGGTTTATGTCCTAACGGACTTTTATTCATAAAGGGAAGGGGTGATTTCCACTACATGCCAAAAGTGATTGTTGAGCATAATGACTCGATTGATCGAGCGCTCAAACACTTCAAACGGAAATGCGAACGTGAAGGGCTTTTTTACGAGATAAAGAAGCGCAAACATTTTGTCAAACCGTCTGAAATGAAACGCAAACAAAAATTGGAAGCGCGCAAGAAACTTCTCAAAAAGCTACGTCAAGAACGTGAGCGTATGAAACGTTTCGACTGATCTCTTTCCTTTCATTTTGATAACCAAAAAGGTCAAGCTCTAGGGCTTGACCTTTTTTTGTTCCATGAATTCATAGTCCGTATGGCAAACATATATCGTCAGCAAAATGGGTGTCAGCCATGGTCACTGGGGTTCTAATTTGAATTTGATACCGGTGGCTTTCCAATAAGCTGGCTCTAGCATGAGATCTTCAACGGTAAGAGGGTGATGGTCTAGCCATGTTTTTGAAAGCTTGACGCGAACCTTGTCCCCGATGAGCTTGATTTGAATAGGAGGGAACTCCTGAGTGATTCTCGGCCGGTTGAATAGACAAGCCAGCCTTAGGATGAGGACCAAAGGCCAATCATCTCGATGCCCAAATCGGTACTCCGGTGTCCTTATTTTGCGCCGATGATTGAGGATGAGGTGGCTAATGATTTCCTGTTCGCTCTTTGTGAATCCGGGCATGTCCGCGTTAGATACTAGGTAAGCTCCGTGCTTGTGATAGCCGCTGTGAGATACGGATAAGCCCATTTCGTGTAAACAAGCTGCCCATTGTAGAAGGTGACTGGCGGCATCTTGATCGAAGGACTTTTGATTCGCCACTTGAGGGAGTAGTTCGAGAGCCAGTTTCTTAACTCGGGCAGCTTGTCTGAGACTTACTTTGTATTGTTTCATCATGGTACGAACCGTTTCAGACCTAGTGTCTTGTCGCTGATGTCGTCCAAGAATATCAATCAAAAGACCTTCTCTGAGCGCGTATTGAGAAACCCTCATTTCTTTTATGTCGAGTCCCTTAAATAACCCGTAAAGGACAGCAAAGCCTCCCGCAAAAACAGGTAGACGCTCTGCTTTTAAGCCTAATTCGGTCAATTTGCTTGTGTGTCCTAGCTTGGTAAGGCGTCGGGCCAATTGCTCCATACCCTCTAGCTGAATACCCTCGAATTTTTGGCCCATGCTGGACAATGCGCCGGCAACCGCCTTGATCGTTCCGGAAGCGCCTATTACTTCTTGCCATTTGTTGGCGTCAAAATTGTCGCGAAAAGGCTGGAGCTCCCTTTGAACTGCATGGACAGCTTCATCCATCGATTTATCGTTTATTCGTCCTTTGGGAAAATAGCGCTTACTGAAAGTAACGCAGCCCATATGCAGGCTTTCCATACGAGTCGGTGTTTCCTGGTGACCAATAATCATTTCTGTTGATCCGCCTCCGATATCAATGACCATTCGCAGCTGCGTAGAGTAGGGTAGATGCCTGGCGACGCCTCGATAGATAAGGCGAGCTTCCTCCATACCTGCTATGACACTGATGGGCTGCATCAGGACCTCGGTGGCCTTACGAATAAATTCTTTCGAGTTCTTCGCCGCTCGTAGTGTGTTTGTGCCTACGACTCGGATATTTTCTGGAGGTATTTCTCGTAAGCGTTGTCCAATTTTCGCCAAGGCCGTCAGAGCTCTATCCTGAGCTTCTTGATCGATACGGCCGTCCTTGCCTAGTCCCTCGGCGAGACATACATGTTCGCGAATGCGATCCAAGTAGATGAGTTGGTCGTCCTCGACTCGTGCAATCACCAAGTGAAAGCTGTTTGAACCAAGGTCTAACGCGGCAATGGTGAAAGGTTCCATATCACTCGAATTAATTGAATTAGACTTCCATCATAGGTTGTCGCGTCGAGAAAAGGAACAGCCATATGAGATCGAGCTGGCGCAGTCTCATCGAATCCGTCAGCACCAATTATGCGCTGCTCGGTTATCTCTAGTTATCCTGTTGTGTAGGGTTAAAGCTGACTATTATTTGTTGGGCTGTGGCGTCATGCGCAAATATGGCTTGATGACTTCATAGCCTTTAGGAAATTTGCTGGCCAGTTCTTTTGGGTCTTGTATGGACGGAACGATGACGCAGTCGTCGCCATCTTTCCAGTTCACTGGTGTAGCGACACTATGCGAAACGGTCAATTGCAGGGAGTCCAATACGCGCAAAATCTCTTCAAAATTTCGGCCAGTCGATGCCGGATAAGTCAAAGTCAATTTCACTTTCTTGTCTGGACCAATGATGAATACCGAACGAACGGTAAGCGTATCGGAGGCGTTGGGATGGATCATATCGTACAGATCCGATACTTTGCGATCGGAGTCGGCAATGATGGGATAGTTGACACTGGTTTTCTGGGTCTCGTTGATGTCTTTGATCCAGCCATGATGAGAATCGACCGCATCGACCGAGAGCGCGATCACTTTTGTGTTTCGCTGGCTGAATTCCGACTTCAATTTAGCCACTGCGCCAAGTTCGGTCGTGCAGACAGGGGTGTAATCTGCTGGATGGGAGAAAAGAATACCCCAAGAGTCGCCTAACCATTCATGAAATTTGATGGCTCCTTCTGATGTTTGTGCCGTGAAATCTGGGGCGATGTCTCCAAGACGAATAGCCATATTGAACTCCTTCTGGAAATTTATGGGGGGGTAACCACAATCATATCGTTTCTTTGTTATCGATTGAAATGCTTTTAGGCATTCGATTGTGGTCGGGCCTTGTTCTATGACCTGCCAGGGCAGTGTTAGACTAGCTAGCTTTCGGACGTACATCTTGGTTGATTGTTGTTGAGGTCAAAAAAAGCAAATGCATTTTAGCTCAAAGGCCCAAAAAACGTTTCTGGGTCCGCGCCATATCTTTATCTTGGCCGGGCTGGTTTCCTTGTTGGCGGGAGACAAGCAGATGGTGATCACGGTCGACGATTTACCTGTTGCCCTTGGTCATACTCATAGTTTGACTGAACAACAAGAAATTACAGCCAAACTGGTGCACACACTTCAGCAATTCCAGGTACCGGCTATTGGTTTCGTCAACGAGAATAAATTAGAAGATGGTGGGCAGCTTAATCCCCAGAAAGTCAATCTATTGCGAGTTTGGTTGGATGCTGAAATGGAATTGGGCAATCACGGATACGCCCACTTGGATCTGCACTCAGTGGATGATTCGCGATGGATCGACGATATCGCTTTGGGCGACCGCCGACTCCGGCCTTTACTGTCTGATTACGGAAAAAGACCGCGCTATTTCAGGTACCCTTTCTTACACACAGGGCGCAGTTTAGAAATTCGTCAAAGGTGTTTGAACGCGTTAACGCACCAAGGTTATCAAGTCGCTCCGGTTACCATCGATAATCAAGAGTGGCTATTTGGCCGAGCCTACATTGAGTGCGACAGCATAGAACTAAAAGAGCGCGTTGGCATTGCATACATTTCGTATATGTTGGATATGCTGACCTACTATGAAGAACAGGCGAGACGCATCGTGGGCGAGCGATTTCCACAAATCCTACTCATTCATGCTTACGAGCTTAATGCAGACTACTTAAACGAACTATTGGGCGCAATTGTGGCTAGGGGCTATCAATTCATATCCCTTAAACAAGCATTGCGTCATCCAGCTTATGCGACCGCGGACAGCTATACTGGGCCAGCGGGCATTACTTGGTTACACCGCTGGGCTATCACCAAAAAAATGCCGAGTTCCACATTTGACGTTGAACCAGATGTTCCTGACTGGGTTAAACAGTATCACTAGGGTCAATATTTAACTCATGAGTGAGCTTTGTTAGAGTGACAGTGAGCGATCAAGATAGAGCTATAGGAGATTTTCATGGATTTACAGCTTAAGGACTATATGCCAATGATCACCGAATATTCGTTTCGCTTGGGCGGCGCGCTAGCGGTTCTTATCATCGTTTGGATTACATCTAAGATTTCAAAATCGGTGGTCGAAAAATCCCTGAAACGCATCCATTTTGACCTCACATTGACCTTGTTTATCTCAGCGACGACTCGTTGGGCAGTGCTCTTGGTTGGGGCTCTGGTATGTTTGAGCTGGTTTGGAATAGAAACCACTAGTTTTGCCGCCATATTGGGTGCCGGCGGCTTGGCTATCGGATTAGCTTTCCAGGGCAGCTTGTCAAACATTGCCTCCGGCGTCATGTTGCTCATCTTTCGCCCCATTCGAATCGGTGACTATGTTCGGGCTGGCGGAGAAACTGGCCTGGTAGCGGAGATTGGGTTATTTACCACTTTTCTGGATACTCCAGACAATCGCCGCATGGTCATTCCCAATAGCGCGATTTTTGGATCGACAATCGAAAATGTTACCTACCACGCACAAAGACGTGTGGACGTGAGTGTCGGTTGTGAATACTCAGCCGATATCGACAAAACACGTGAGGTACTTGAGGCCGCAGCCATGGCGGTACCGCAGAAGTTACCTGATCGCGAGGTACAGATTTTACTTGTTGGGCTAGGCGCCTCCTCAGTTGATTGGCAAGTGCGAGTCTGGGTACCAACAGCAGATTTTTGGTTTGCGAAAGAAGAAACCGTGCGCGCCGTCAAATACGCGTTAGACAATGCCGGTATCGGTATTCCGTTTCCACAAATGGATGTGTACTTGGGGTCAAAATCACCTATTCGCGTCAAGCAAGAATCTGTTTAGATTTCAGAGCATTATCTGGGTTGTCATAACTTGAATACGGTGTCCATGTTTAATGGACGCCGTCGACCCTTCGTAAGAGCATTGGGTCGATGCCGATGGACTTGAACGCCGCATCCCACATTTCTTCACATGGTGTGTCAAAAATAAGCTGACGTTGTGGTTCAGCCGTCATCCATGCTCCCTCGCCTAACTCGTTTTCCAGTTGACCCGGTCCCCAGCCAGCGGCACCTAAAATGAAACGCATTTGTTCTGGGGGTTTTAATGCAATTTGTCGCATACGTTCTGACGTGGTTGATAAGAACAAGTCTGGAACGATTTGTGTTTTGTTTTCCAGGTTCGTGTCTTCTGACGGTCCATGCAAAATCCAACCGACTTCGCGCATGACGGGTCCACCTGTCCAAACGACTACATCAGGCTCACCACGCCACTCAAGTTCAAGCGCATCAAAAACGGTCTCAATTCGAATCGGGGTAGGGCGGTTAATCACCAGACCCAAGGCACCTTCTGCACTGTGTTCCAGCATCAGAACGACAGATTTATGAAAATTAGGATCGCTGAGGTCAGGCATTGCGATAAGTAAGCCCGGAGCTGTTCGGGCCATTTCAGAGAAAAAGCCCGGCTTCTCATTGGCATGAGCCACATATCCTAGGCTGTCTGCTGATTCGCGCATGATTTCACCCATCGATTTGTCCTGTTAACTAATCTAGGCGAATCAGACGTAAAAGGCAAAGTGGATTGGCAGAATTAAGTCGCTGAGCTGAACATTCAAAGTGAATGCATAAGTTCAAACGCAAAACATCGCAGAATTGGTCGACGTCATTTTTGAGACTTTGTCCGTCTGAATAACGGGATAGCAAGCTTGCCGCCACTTGTGGCTCAAAGCAACGGCAAGGCTTTATCCCTAGTGCAAATCTCCAGAATCGTCTTGCTCAACGAAAATCACTTGAGCGTGATTGCCGGATTTTATTTCGATGATTTTGCGATCTTGAGTTCCGTCCTCGTCACCATCCTCCATGGTCCACATCATTTGCTCACGGTAATCTGGGTTAAAGACGACTTCCTTGCTGACGCCTTGCTTAATGATCGCGTCTCTAATGGCCTGTTTCTGAACGTCGTCGAGACTGTCGAGTCCATTTATTGTAATTTTCTTTGAAGAATCACGATGGATGTCTGTAAGGCCAAACTTACGATGAAGATCGGGTTCAACCAAATCAATCTCGGTGTCACCGATGGTTAATTGCCAGTTGGATGAATGCTTCTCAATGACGATATCTTCTCCTGAAGCAAGTCGATGGCTTTCCACATCTCCATCTTGCATATGCGATACGTTCAAAATCCATTCGTCACCATCTTGATGAACAATCAACTCACTGTCATCGCCTTTTTGTTGCATTTCAACGACAAAGTTATCATGGCTAACGACTCGTATGTTTTGGTGATTGTCTCCCATCGCCATGGCGAAGCTAATTAACGTAGCAAAGATCAAATTGACATAAATCATAAAGTACCTCCTTGTTTGTGTCCTTTAAGGCAAAGACGATGCCAGCCGCTATGGCTCGTTTTGGGCCTATCGGCCTCCCCAAATAGGGAATTTACATCCTTAATAAGGACGAAGCGCTCACATCAATTTCGGCATTACAAAGTGAAGACACCCTATTAAGTTTGATTCCAAGGGTTGCGCTCTCTATACTGGCTGGAAAACCTGAGCTAAAAGAGGAACCCAAATTATGCCGTTACCGCTTCTCATAAGTCTATTCTTGTTTACTGATAATTCAGTCTCGATCCATAGCAATAACGGACAGCAGCATCTGAAATGGGGCCCGACGCTAATTTCCAGTAACAAAGGCACCTTTGAAGCTGTGCGCGTCATAAACGTCGATAATTTGCACGTGGTGACTTGGACAGCTAGCCAGGATCGTAGCGAACACTATGCGATCCTCTCGGGTGGTGTCCTGCGCAAAACAGGACAGACGGATACCAATCTCCATTTACGGCTCTTGTCTTTTGACCCTCTAAAAGATGCCGTTAATGTAGAAGATCTAAGCAGTGCAAACCCAGATGGGAACTTGTTTATCGTTCAATTTCACACACCTGCATTGCCTCAATATCGTGCGGCGCTTGCGCAGATAGGTGCTGAAGTTTTGGACTATTTACCGGCCAATGCTCTGATTGTAAATATGCCGAAGAATATATCGGACCGATTAAACACACTCACATTTGTGCGTTGGTTTGGTTCATTTTTGCCAGCCTTCAAGGTGGACCCTTACTTTGTTAATAATATCGGCACTGCGGAGACGCTTTTTCCAATATTGGCCTACAACATACGGCTGTTTGACCACGATCAAGATCAAAAAGACGATGTTGCGTTGAGGATCACTCAGCTGGGCGCAGAAATGATGACCGCCAATGCAGGTCGCCACCTGATCTCCGCCCGTCTAACGCCCAATCAACTGATTGAAGTGATTAACTGGGATGAGGTTTCGTTTGTAGATGCATGGGGCGAATACGAAAAAGATATGGATATTGTTCGCGAATATTCAGGCGCCAACTATGTTGAAACCATTGCTGGATATACCGGTGCCGGCGTTCGCGCGGAGGTGTTCGACTCCGGGTTCAACGTCACGCACGTGGATTTCCAACATGATCCATTGATTGAACATACAGTCGTTGGCAGTGCTTCACATGGCGCCGCGACATCTGGAATCATATTTGGTGATGGTACGGGTAATGCAGCGGCCCGTGGCCTCATGCCCAACGCGCAAGGCATTGTCGCAGCATATACGGCGGTCCCGATAGCTGGCATGTCACGTTACGACTTAACCGGCGAATTGCTAACCGCTCCTTACGAAGCCGTGTTTCAAACCTCTAGCGTGGGTTCCCCGCGTGTAACCAACTATACAAATCTATCTGCTGATTCAGATACCATGCTCTTTGATTTCGACTTACTCCACTGCCAAAGCCAAAGTAACTCGGGCACGCGCGACTCCAGGCCTCAGGCATGGGCGAAGAACATGGTGTCTGTAGGCGGCTTTGACCACCACAACACACTTACACCTGACGACGATAGTTGGGACGACGGAGGGGCGAGCATTGGTCCGGCTCCAGACGGCAGAATCAAACCAGACTTAAGCCATTTTTATGATTCGACACTAACCGTAACCACCGGCAGCACCACCTCTTACGGTAATTTTGGCGGCACCAGTGGCGCGACCCCAATCACATGTGGCTTGCATGGACTCTTTTTCCAGATGTGGTCGGACGGCATTTTCGGTAACGCCACACCCGGATCCACTGTCTTCGATAATCGACCGCACCTAACCACGGGTAAGGCCATGATGATAAACACGGCATGGCAATACGAATTTGTAGGGGCAGCGGATGACATGAGCCGTTTCCAACAAGGTTGGGGCCGTGGCGATCTGCAGCGACTTTACGATAATCGAGACGACTTCTTTATCGTCGATGAGACCGATGTTCTACAAAACCTGGAAAAGAATGTTTACGCCTTGACCGTTTCGCCTTCACAGCCCGAGTTGCGCGTGACGATGACTTTCTTGGACCCGGCTGGTAATCCAGCAGCAACGTTACACACCATAAACGACCTTAATCTTCGTGTGACCTCTCCGAGCGGCGAAATATATTGGGGCAATGTCGGGCTCACCGATGGTAATTTTTCGAGGGCGGGCGGCGTTGCCAACACTCTGGATACAGTTGAAAATGTTTGGATTGAAAATCCAACGCCAGGCACCTGGATTGTCGAAGTGATTGCCGCCAATATCGTGGTTGATAACCGCTCGGAGTCGGACGGCGTCGTTGATGTGGATTATGCGTTAGTCGCTCATCCTGTTGAAGCAGCATTGCCAGCTTTTTATGTGACACCTGCGTCCGAATTCCCTCTTTCCATTGCTGAAGGAGTGACAACCCCCATTCAGGTCCATGTGACCGAAGGAACTGGCACACTCTCTGGAACGCCGACCCTGCATTTTCGCATTATGGGAGGCGCATTCGTCAACTTACCAATGACGGCCATGGGTGGTGATGTTTACAGCGTCGAAATTCCGGCAATGTCTATTGGTTATCAGCCTGAATTTTATATTTCCGTTCAAGGTCAAACCTATCCAGAACTAGCACCAACCTCTTTGTTTGCCATCGAAGTGACGGAAGATGAAGAGATCTTTGCTGACGATTTCGAGTCCAATATGGGCTGGACCGCCGGGGCAGGTGACGACACCGCTTCTGCGGGGCTATGGACACGAGTTGACCCTGTTAGCACGGTACTGCAAACTGAACTGGACCATACCGATGGTGTTGGAACTAGAGCTTTCGTGACTGGCCAAAGCAATGATCCGTCCTCAAATAGTGAAAACGATGTTTCGGGTGGAAAAACAACCTTGATTTCACCGGTGTTTGACCTAAGCGTCGAACCCGATGCGGAAATCGAGTATTGGCGTTGGTTTGCCAATAAATTTGGCAGTGCTGTCGACGATACTTTTCGAGTCGATATCACCAATAACGGCACAGACTGGACGAACGTAGAGACCATTGGTCCCACGGGCATTGGTACCAATGGATCATGGCTGAAACATCGATTCTTGGTTTCCGATTTCTTGGTACCTAATGCAAGCGTACAAGTTCGCTTCGTTGCAGAAGATTCTGGCTCGTCTTCACTCGTGGAGGCCGCGGTTGATGATTTCCGCGTGCTGGCAAAACAAGAACCAACGTGTTTGCCTCTACTTAGTCAAATTCAGTTTTGGCCAAACCCAATTTCGGTGACAGATATGGTTGACTGCCTATAGGTCGGCCGGCACTCCTGACTGAATAATTGGAATGCTTCTACGGCGCATGACTGTCTAGTGAATTAGGGAGTCTGGATGCGGACGTTCTTGCTGCTAACTTTTGTCATAAATTTGTGGGCTTATTCAGGCACAGATATTGACGAAAAACAGATTCTCGCACTTTGTGATCGATCTGATGTGGCTCAGGTAAAGAGAACAGTTAGAACGATCAGCCGATCTGACGATTTGCGCTATGTGCCAGCATTAGTCGAGCTTCTGCTGTTTTGTCCAGATTCTAAGCCGTATGTGCTTTCATGTCTGCAGTCTCTGACCGGCGAAAAATGGGAATCCTACCTGGAATGGATAGGCTTCATTGGTTCGCATCCCTATCCAACTCACGACGGCTATCGACAACTGCGAGCCACTCTCATGTCGGCCATTGACCCCCATCTTGCTCGTTTTTTTGCTAATGATTATCCGTCGAGTATCCGTCTCGAAGAAATCGTATGGGGCGGTGTTGCCAAAGACGGGATTCCAGCGCTCATGATGCCTAAGTTCATCTCAGCGTCGACCGCAGACTACTTGTTGGACGACGAAAGGGTCTTTGGCTTGGTGATCAACGGCGTGGCTCGTGCCTATCCCCAGCGCATTATGGATTGGCATGAAATGGTTAATGACGTGGTGGCAGAGACGCCCGTATCGATCGCCTATTGCACTCTATGTCGAGCTGCCATTGCCTATGAGGGGAGCACGGGCTCCGGAATCTATACTTTTTCTACCTCAGGCCTCCTATATCGCTCAAATAAACTCATGTACGATCACCAAACCGAAACCTTGTGGAATCAATTCAGCGGTGAACCCGTTTTTGGAAAATTGCAGGGCCGTGATATCCGACTCAAAGTGATGCCATTGCTGTTTACAACCTGGGCAGACTGGCTCAAAACGTACCCGGACAGTCAAGTTCTCGACATGGAAACAGGGTATGAACGACGTTACGAACCGGGCGCCGCGTATAAGGCCTATTTCTCCAGCCCAAAGCTTATGTATCCTGTTTGGAATGCAACGGACGATGCCGGAATGAAAAAGAAGGACGTACTTTGGATTGTCCGTTTGGCTAAGGCCTCGAAAGCCTACGCGCTTAAAAGGTTAATCCAAAATCCGCTTTTAGTAGATGAGTTAGATGGCCAGCGTATCTTGATCGTAACTGATGGTGTACCTATTACAGTTCGTGGCTATTTCCTGGCTGAAAACCAATTAGAAGACAGGGAAGGTGAGCTCTTAATCGTCGATCCAGATCGAAACGGAATAGCATTTAGTCGATCGCAACCAGTAGGCGCGAACGGGGCGCCGCTAAAACTGGTGCCGTCTCATTTGGCCTACTATTTTGCGTACCAGTCATTGATGCCAGGGGTGCCGATTTTTCGTTAACAGACTCTAAATTATATGGTTGAGGCGGTATTGGCTAGTGCCGTTTAGAAGCCCTTTCGACGGTTAATCCACAAGTCAATAACCCACTTAGAAAAGACATCCATGTTGACCAGGTAATGTTTCAAGTCGTCGTCCCACCATACGCCATATTCCGTACGTGAATTGGGATTCTGTCTTACTTGGTGACGAAATTGATGAGGAGTGAAAGGTATCTTGCGGCAAACATCGGTCAAATAGAAGAGGCCTTTTTTTGTGAGTAGTTCGTTGCCGTCCCACTTTGGGTTTACCCTCAGAATCTTGAAGTACTTATCAGATTCGAAGTAAGGGGCGAACGTCTTCATGCGAATGATCCAAACGCTCAAGGTTTTGCGGACACCCATTTCTGTCCAGGGAGACCGACCCTGAGCAAGCATGTCTTTGGCTTTCTTACGTAGGTCGGCTGAGTCGATGCCAAGCTTCTTGGCGACCGGATTCATTAAATAAATACCGTCCTGCTTTAAGAGCTCCTCAGGTAATATCTCACTGCTTACGTCCTTGAGTTCCATCTCGATGGGTTCAAAGATTTTTTTCTTTACCATGCTGTTCACATCTCCTTGCATCGGCGACTAAGCTTCTTCGTTCCAGATCTTTTCGATCCACTTCGAAAAAACCTCCATGTCTACCAAGTAGGTTTTGTACTCGATATCCTTCCATACGCCAAACTGCTCACGCGATTTCTTGTTGCGTCGAACTTGGTACTTAATGTGATGGGGCGTTAGCGGCAACTTTTCGCATACTTCACTCAAATAAAAGATCCCTTTTTGAGCAAGCATTTCGTTGGAGTCCCATTTGGATTCAACTGCGTTGAGCCGCGGCAGCATGAACTTTCTAAAGTAGGGCGAGAAACGGGTCATACGAATGATCCAATGAGACCAAGTCTTCCTGACACCCATGATTTCCCAGGGATCGCGTCCTTTGTCTTCAAACGTATGTGCTCTGCGTTTGAGATCGTGGGGCGCGATTTCTAATAGCTTGGCAACATCCTTCAAATAGTAAACACCTTCGGTGTTGAGAAGCTCATCAGACGATATGTTGGGATCGATACTTTTAAGACTCATTTCGTCTTTATCGAAAATTTTGGGTACGTCTATTGGTGTTTTTTCATCTTTAGTCCGATTTCCTGATGCCATCTTCAGCCTCGCGTTTTTTTTAACTTTACACGTTTAATCTATGCAAGACAAGGACTTACTTTTACATGTTTTTACGTGGCTTTAAGGGACATTCACAGGATAAGAAATGGATCTATCGTTGCTACAAAAACGTTGTTTATGTGAAAACCGTTTTTACCCGACATCAGTCAAACTTGACAGAAACGAGCTTGGAGCAACCGCTGTTTTCCATGGTTACGCCGAAGAGTGAGGAGGCCGCCGTCATGGTCGATTTCTGGTGTGTGATCACGATGAATTGTGTGTCACCTTTGAGCTCTTCTATCTTGTTGATGAAGCGATTTACGTTGGCATCATCAAGCGGGGCATCAACTTCATCCAATAGACAGAAAGGAGAAGGGCGGTATTGAAAAACCGCCAGCAGCAGCGCAATGGCCGTTAAAGCCTTTTCGCCGCCGGACATAAGTAGGGCGTTTTGCAGCTTCTTGCCCGGGGGTCGAACCAACATGTCAATGCCGGATTCCAAAACGTCGCTATCGTCGAGCAGTTCTAGTCTGGCTTCACCACCCCCAAACAAGTCGACGAATATCTTGGAAAACTGAGTGTTTATAACCTCAAAGGCTGATTTGAATTTGTCGATTGAAATGCGATTGAGTTTATGAATTGCCGACCGTATCTCGGCGATGGAGTCGATTAGGTCTTTCTGCTGTTCCACTAAGAACGTATAGCGAGTCTCAATCTCTTCAAACTCTTCAATGGCCAACAGGTTTACCGTACCTAGTGCTTGAAGTTTACGATTGAGTTCATCTACGACCTGTTTCTTTTGCGAGAACTGATCGGCGTCGATGAGATCTTCTGTTTGTACCTCATTACGGGCAAATGCCTGTCCCTTATTGGACAGAAACTTTTCTTCCAGATGGGCGACTTTACTAGAAACACGCGCCGTTTCCAGTTCAAAACGACCCTGTTCAGCACGCACATCGTCGCGAATTTGCAGCATTGCTTTACGCGAGTTCTCCATGCCAGATGCCTGTGTCTGCAGTTCCGCAAGCAATTGTTCTTGGTTCTTTAGACGTTCGTGCGATTCGGATTTTGTATTGATGGCATTCTTGATTTGCACGCTTAACTCATCACTGGACCGCAGTGCGTTTTGAATATCGCTTTCCCAACTAGCTTTTTGCTGCTCACCGCGCAACATGCGTGCATCTAGTTGTGTATGTGATAGTTGTAAGTGTTCTAATTCAGACTTTATGCGCTTTGTGGCTGATTCCAGTGCCTGTTGTTGGGCCTCAACGGTTGCTAGCTCGGCGTGCAATCTTTGATGTTTTTCGCGATCACCCTCAAGTCGCTGCTGACCATCTTGATACTTAAGCTCCAACTCCTTCAACTCAGCATGCTGATTTTTGATTTGGCCTTCAAGTTCGATGATTCTGGCTCTGCATTGATCATTTTGTTGCTTAATTGCTTGC
The DNA here is from genome assembly GCA_029263455.1 of Holophagae bacterium. GTDB lineage: Bacteria > Acidobacteriota > Holophagae > Acanthopleuribacterales > Acanthopleuribacteraceae > JAGQSC01. The sequence goes on along the minus strand of JAJCXM010000034.1, from coordinate 143,892 downwards.
TCGTGTTTTTGGTCGGCGATGACGCGGGCGTCGAGTCGTGCCTTTACGGAAAGCAAATGGTCGAGTTTTTGGCGAGCTACCAGTTGCTCTTTCTCCATTTGGTGGCGCTGGCGCCTTAGCTTGTCGAGATCGTTTTGAAGTTGATCTAAAGCTAGCTGTGCCTTTGTCTGATGCTCAACTAAAGGCCCTTGCTGCTTCAAGAGGCCCTTCAAATCTTTGTTGGCCTGTTGCAGTTCGCCTTTTAGGCTGAGGAAACCCAGCGTCTTTTTGTTGCCTTTGATCTGGGTGAGACTAGATCGCCATTGAATCAAACCATCTTCGGAAATGAATCTTAAGCCGGGATGCTCGAGCCACAAAGTTTGGGACTCTGACTGCTTGCCCAAACAGACATATACGTCTGCCAGTAGCGGACGCAAGTGTGCCGCTAGTTTGTCATCGACTGATAATAGATCGGCTGCTGCGATGGTGTTGGCTGGTGTGTTCTGCTTGGCCGTGGCGGTCGGGTATTGGCGCAAATCAATCCATTGATAAGGTCGTCCTTGTGCTGCCTCTTGAATAACCGTTGCCTCTTCGTCCGTCTTCACCACAAAGCTGTCTAAAAGTCCCTCTAGAGCCCTTTCAAGGGCAGCGTCATAGGTATGCGTAGAGTCAACGAGGTCGCGTAGAAGGGTGACGGGCTGTCGGCATCTATTTAGGATTTGTTTGAGATCGTCGGCAATGTCGCGACGTGAATCAAGGATCGCCTGTAAATGTTCAATCCGGTCTTTTAGGGATTGGCATTTCCTTTCGTGTTGTTGGAGCTGCTCCTGTGCGCTTCTTTTTTGTTCTGTGACTTGAGGTAGTTGGGCTTCCAGCTCTTGCAGTTGTTTAACTTGTTCGCTGAGATCATCATCTTTTTCTAGATTATTCTGCTGCTGTTGAATTCGATGTTGATCCAAGCTGGATTGCTCTTCTTTCAACGAATGCAACTGTGCGTTCATGTCGGTCGACTGCTGCTGTAATTGCTGTACGCGTAAGTCTAATTGATTGCGTTCCGCGTTCAAGTTTGCGTTGGCATCGGCTAATTGTCTGATCGTTTTTGCGACACCGTCTAATGAAAGCACGGCCTGGTCGAGCCCTTGTTTCGCGGTTTTGTAACTTGTTTGCACTTCGCCCAATTGAGATTGACCCTGCTTGTGCTTGTTTTCGTGATTCTGAAGATCCACTTGCAGCAGTGCCATCTTTTCATTGATGCGGTTGTTCTCTTCTTGATAGGCAACACGTTCACTGGCGTAGGCCGTTAACTGTTGCTGACGCTCCGCTGCTTTGGCTTGATTAAACTTAATGCGTTCTTCAAATAGATTGATCTGGTTGATGATCTGGTTATAGGCCGACTCCATGGCGCGCAGGGATTGCTCTTCTTGAATCAGGCGTTGACGAAGTTGGGTAATTGCAGCGTCCTGTTTTCCTAGTTCTGCATTGTGTGTGATTTCTCGTTTGTCTGCCTGTTGGTAGGCTTTCGCAAGTTGTCTCAATTCATCGTGATAGCGAACTAGTTCGAAGTTTAGAAGCTGATAATCAAGTTCTCTGATTTCATCTTTTAAGTGTTTGTACCTGCGCGCTTTCCCGACTTGGCGGTTTAGGTGGGAGCGTTGTTTTTGGATTTCGTTAATGATGTCATTGATACGCGTCAGGTTGTCTTCGGCAGAACGTAATTTCAGTTCTGATTCGCGGCGTCTTATTTTGTATTTCATGATGCCGGCCGCTTCTTCGATGATCGCTCTTCGCTCAGTAGGTTTGGAATTGAGTATTTGACCTATGCGGCCCTGCTCAATAATGGAATAAGCCTTTGACCCCATGCCGAAATCCATCAAAGCTGTCTGAATGTCTTTTAGCCGACAGGCCTTGCCGTCCATCAGGTATTCAGAAACCCCATTACGATGTAAACGCCTAGTGATGATCAGTTGATCTTCATCTTGCTTACTAAGTGCTTCTAATCGAATCCAGGTCATAGTGACATCAGCGAATGAAGAGGGCTTACGTGAAGACGAGCCTGCGAAAATCACATCTTCCATCTTGTCGCCACGCAAGCTCTTTGCGCTTTGCTCACCCAGAACCCAGGAAACAGCATCGGCTATGTTTGATTTACCACAACCGTTTGGGCCGACGACACATGAAATGCCACCTGGAAAGGTGAGTTTAGTTTTGTCGGCAAAGGACTTGAACCCGTGTAACTCCAGTGATTTAAGTCTTAGCATAAGTAAGTGCGGATAACCCTTAGACCAAAGGCTCTTCGTAAAGATAGACGCCAGTATCGAGATCGGGTGAATTAATGCGCACACGAATCCCTTCTCGATGGGTCGTCTCAACGGTCATGCCAACATAGTCGGCATTGATAGGCAACTCGCGATGGCCACGATCAACGACAACGGCCAACCTAACAAGTTTAGGACGGCCCAATGCAACGATGGATGTCAGAGCCGCGCGTACGGTGCGGCCCGTAAATAGCACGTCGTCCACCAAAATGATTTCGCGGTTACGGACGGAAAATGGGATTTCCGTTTGTCGGCTATAGGGCTCAAATTGACTGTCGATCATGTCGTCGCGATAGAGCGAAATGTCCATATAGGCGACAGGCACGTCGACTTGTTTAAGCTGGGATATTTTTTTGGCCAGATAATCGGCAATAGGCGCGCCAGTCTTCATGATTCCGATGAGGGCCAAATTAGAAAATTGATAAGGCTGTTCCGAAATTACATCTGCCATTTTGTCCAACATTGTCTTGAGGCCGTCACGATCAAGCAGTTGCCTTTTTAATTCAAGTGCCATTTAAGATGCCTTTCATCCGACGGATTGACGAAAACTAGGTAGAACGCGCTATTCTATCGATGCCACCATCGCAGCTGCAAGGGTAAGTTAGGAGACAAGGTTGCCAGGACGAGCTCAATCTTCAGGTATGACCCACGTGATATTGGTGATCGCAGTCGCCATTTTCATCGGCTATACCTTATGGTATTTGAATAGAGGCATCAAACCTCCCGAATTGAAGACACTGCCAGCTACGACACTTATTCCTCCTCGCCCCACCTATGACCCTCAATGGGCCTTGGGATTTCGAGAACCGGAACGCGATTTTTGGCAGAAACCAGATCAAGTGCTTGAGGCTATCGGTGATATCAGCAGCTTACGCGTCGCCGATATCGGATGTGGTGAAGGCTATTTTACTTTGCGCCTATTGGATCGAGTCGGGCCTCTCGGCCAGGTTTTTGCCACGGATATTCAAGCGGAAATGTTGGCTGAGTTGAAGGGTCGCGTTTCCGACGATTTAATGCCACGCTTAGTCCTTATTCAGGCCACCCCGACAGGCATCGGCATTGACGAAACGATGGACTTAATCTTTATGATCCAAGTCCTTGGAGAAGTAGATCGTCAAGCCGAATTCTTGAAACAGGTGCAATTGATCATGCACCCACAATCGAGACTGGTGGTTATCGACTCCAAACATGTGTCAGACCCAGATACGGGCTACAGTTATCCACTTAACTTGAGTCTGCTCATCGGTGAATTCGATAAACTGGGTTTTCGTTTGATGCCTGAAGGCAGGCATGCGTTTCTGCCGCGCCAGTTCTTTTTAGTTTTTCAACTTAAGCCGAACGATCCGCAAGTGTCAGAATCTCCGACCCTTGATCGGTAACTAGGATCGTATGTTCAAACTGGGCGGATATCTTACGATCTTGCGTGTAAACCGTCCATTGATCACTATGATCTAATTGTGTCCGCCATGATCCCAAATTGATCATCGGCTCAATAGTGAATGTCATCCCCGGAATCAAGTCACAATCGCTGTCCTTGTTCGGATAATGACAAACCTGTGGTTCCGCATGGAAAATTCGGCCGATACCATGGCCAGTATAATCGCGCACCACACCTAATCCGCGTTTTGTAGCGTAGTTAAAAATCGCCTCGCCAATTTCGATGAGTCGTCCGTGGGGACGAACGGCCTTAATGCCTAAATCAAGGCACTCGCGTGCCGTCTCAACCACTTGTTTAGCGTCTGCTGATGGCGTACCTACATAAACTGTGCGGCTCGTATCGCCGTAAAAACCATCCAAAGTGACGGTCACATCAATGTTCACTATATCGCCATCTTTGAGCACATCTGTGGCCTTTGGTATGCCATGACAGACCACATCATTGATACTGGTACAAACGCTCTTAGGAAAACCACCTGGCGTTATCTTAGGGGCGCGAGGATCGGTTTCGCCCTTAGGGTAATTTAATGGCGAAGGATAGGCGCCTGCCGCTAGAGTTAAATCGTGTACCCATTGATTAATCGTTTCCGTGTTTGTACCGGGCGTAACGCGCTCACAAACCTCATCAAGGATATTTGCCGCTAAGCGACAAGCTGCGCGCATTTTGACTAAGTCAGCGCCATGCATGATTTGCAAATTACGCGGCGGTCTTGGCATCATCGTCTGAGGCGCGCTGCCATGACACCGTTTCAATTTTTTTCCGCTGCCACACCAGCAGGGATCGTTTCGGCCAAGTTTCACGATGACTCCTTTTCGCTCGCAATTATCAGGCATTCAGCCGGGCATGGCAAGTTCACGATGATCAATACGCTGTGGCTGGCATAAGACTGTCAGGCACTGCTAGAATGAAGTTGAGGTATTGATGTCACTTAAAGTTGCGCTCATTTTTGGTGGTGTAAGTCCCGAACACGAAGTCTCAATTGTTTCGGCGCGGTCGGTTCATCGTAATTTACTTGATGCCAGTTTTCAGGTTGAAGGCTTTGGTATCGATCAGCAGGGTGGTTGGCATAGCGGCAAGAATGTGTTTGATGAACTCGTCGCATTAGTCGGTAAAGACTATAAGCTGGATCAGAAAAAGCGAGTCGCGACTTTGGCTAGCCTGCTAAATGGCGATTTCGATGTGGTTTTTCCCTTGATTCACGGTGTAACCGGTGAAGACGGCGGAATTCAAGGTTTTTGTGAGCTACTTGGATTACCGTTTGTGGGCGGTGATTCCCTTTGCCAATCGCTTTGTTACGATAAATTGGCGACCCGACAAATACTCTCACATCACGGCCTGCCACAACCCGTGTTTCTACCATTCTTTGTAGAGCAATTTGTGGGCGGTCGTTATTGGGTTATTGACCAGATAGAGGAAACCTTTACTTACCCGGTTTTTGTTAAGCCGTCTCGGACAGGTTCGAGTATTGGCGTCAGTAAAGTGGCATCTAGGTCACAGCTAGAAGCAGCTCTAAGCACTGCATTTGAATACGACGACCGGATTATCGTTGAGGAGAACATTGTCGGCAGAGAAATCGAGGTTGCCTTGTTAGGGGCCGTGAACCCGATCATTTCTGCACCGGGCGAAATCATTCCAGAAAACGATTTTTATGATTTCGAAGAGAAGTACGTCAAAAACACGACAAGTTTCGAGATACCGGCCATGCTGAGCAGTGAACAAATTGGCCAGATTAGCGATTACGCCAAACGGACTTGGCGAATCATGAACTGTTATGGCTTGGCACGAGTTGATTTTCTGGTAGGGAACGATCAAATCTTCCTAAACGAAGTCAATACGGTTCCTGGCTTCACCGATATTTCTATGTACCCGAGACTCCTACGCGAGAGCGGCGTAAACTCAAACGAAATGATGCAACAACTCGTGGAGTTAGCCCTCAATCGTGAGCGCAACCAACGGCGTCGAGACTTCCGCTCAAATAGTAACTGGTTTGAAACATGAGTAAGTCCACGACCATCAAGAAAGACATCGTAGAACGCATTTATGAAAAACACGGTGGTATCTCGCGGGATGAGGCCAGTGGATACGTTACAGAAATCTTGAATATTTTAGGCAGTGCCATTCAAGGTAGCGAAAAAGTGACTATTAAAGATTTTGGTAGTTTTAGGGCAATGAAAGTAGGTGCCCGTCGTATCAAAATGCCGGATGGGCATTGGACACGCTCCCTCGATCATATGCGGGTGCAATTCAAGCCTTCTCCGAAGCTCAAGTTACTGGTCAATCAGTCTGGAGAGAGTGATGGCACCTGAAGCGAAGAAAAAGCGTAAACGATTTATGAAGATTGGCGAGGTCTGCGAATTAGTGGGCCTGGAGTCACATGTGATTAGGTCGTGGGAAGATATCTTTACGGCTTTAAGACCAAAAAAGAATCGAGCAGGTCATCGCATTTTTGAACAAAGCGACGTCGATCTAATTTGTAAAATAAAGAATCTCGTTCACGAGCAGGGATTCACACTTCGGGGCGCACAGCTACAAATGACCCAAAACAAAAGCGGAAATGTCGTTTCCATGCAATCAAAAAGGCCTAGTGAACGGCTCGTAAGTGAAGCAATTCGAGAGCTACAGGAAGTGCGAAGCATATTGCATGAAGCAAGGAATCTGCTTGATTCGAACTAGGGGTATGCCTATAATGTGCCGCGTGTCGGAGCGTGGCGCAGCCTGGTAGCGCACTCCCTTGGGGTGGGAGAGGTCGTAAGTTCAAATCTTATCGCTCCGACCATTTTCGTTTTCGCGAATCACGAGGCGGTTTACTCAAACAATCACATCCCCCAAAGTTGAAGGCGTCTTGATCACAAGGCGAGAGATGAGTTATTTCTGAAAGGACTTGTGTCATGCCAATAAGAATTGCAATTAATGGATTTGGCCGAATTGGCCGCCTGATGCTTCGACGAGGTCTTGAGCGCGAAGACATGACCTTTGTCGCCATCAACGATCTCTATGATATTGAACGCGCGGCGTATCTGTTCAAGTTTGATTCAACGCACGGTCGCTATCCGGGTGACGTGAGTCACGAAGACAGCGATCTTGTCATTGATGGACAACGAATACCCTATTTTTCACAACGAGACCCAGGCCAGTTGCCATGGAAAGAACTGGACGTTGATTTTGTACTCGAAGCGACCGGCGCATTTGTTTCCAGTAAAGCCGTTCAGCCTCATTTAGACGCGGGCGCAGGTCGTGTCGTTATTTCAGCCCCAACCAAAGACGACACCAAGATGATCGTCATGGGTGTTAATCACGAAACCGTTTCTGCGGACGACTTGGTGGTATCCAATGCCTCCTGCACGACTAACGCACTCGCTCCTGTGGTTAAGGTCTTGTTAGAAAACTTTGGCATCGATGAGGGCTTGATGACAACCGTACATGCGGTCACTGCAAGCCAAGGTATTTTGGATATGCCGGCCAAGAAGAATCCTCGCATTGGTCGCTCGGGATTAGTGAATATCATCCCGACGTCGACAGGTGCCGCGAAGGCAGTTGCGAAATGTATTCCGGAGGTTGAAGGGAAGTTGACGGGCATGGCGTTTCGTGTGCCAACCCCTGATGTATCCGTAATTGACCTCACGATTCGCTTAAGCCGATCCACCTCGATGGCTGAGATCAATCAAACCATGAAAAAGGCATCGGAAGGTGCCATGAAAGGCATCTTGGGTTATACCGAGGATGCCGTTGTATCGAGCGATATGATTGGATGCCGATCTTCAGGAATTTATGATGCGACCGCAGGTATCGAACTCAATGATCGCTTCTTTAAGTTGATTATTTGGTATGACAATGAAGTGGGCTACGCCAATCGCATGCTCGACTTGGTGCAGCACATCAGCGCCTTATAGCTAAGGTTCCACGAGAAGGTATTAGACAAATGGATGTTCCGAGTCTTTCCCCGGATTATGTCGACTCAATTTGGCGCCGCTACTGCGAAAACCCTGCGGAGGTTGAACCCAGTTGGCGCCATTTTTTTATGGGCGTCGCGTTCGCGGGTGGTTTGTCTCCTACATCTTCAGATTCAACCCTGGTGGTTCAACAACTAATCCGCGCTTACCGTAAATGGGGTCACTTAGCGGCCAATCTCAATCCTCTAAAGAGCAGCCCAAACAAACCACACCAATTGGATGAAGCTCAGTTCGGATTTACGCCTGAAGACCTTGATAAGCCAGTACCTAGCTGTGGCGTGTTAGACAGCCACCAAGTAACGCTTAAGGAACTGATTCAGGCGTTACAGACCATTTATTGCGCAACGATGGGAATTGAGTACCTCGACGGTCCCGACCTGGAAACCGAAACATGGTTCAAGCAACGAATTGAAGCACATCTCAATCGGCCGCAGTTGTCGTTAAAGGCTAAGCGTCGCATTCTTGCCTATCTCAACCAAGCCGAACTCTTTGAACGCTTCATCCATACCAAATACGTGGGTCAAAAGCGTTTTTCTCTCGAGGGCGCCGAATCACTGATCCCTACCTTAGCCGAGATGTTGTACGCGCTTTGTGATTTGGGTGCCGATCAAGTTATTCTGGGAATGTCACACCGAGGCCGCTTAAATGTGCTCTCAAATATCATGGGCAAAACCAACGAAGAAATATTCTCCGAATTTGAACCGAATTACGTCACAGGTAGTGTCGAAGGCGACGGTGATGTCAAATATCACAAAGGGTTCGTTGCCGATTTTCAAACGCCATCGCATAAGAATGTGCATGTCACTTTGGTGGATAACCCTAGCCATTTAGAAGCTGTCGGTCCCGTTGTTCAAGGACTAGCGCGAGCAAATCAAGACGACTTGCAGGACGGATTCACAAGAGTTGTGCCGGTCCTCATCCACGGAGACGCGGCATTTCCAGGGCAAGGCGTGGTTTCGGAAACCCTCAATTTGTCGATGCTGGAAGGCTACCGCACCGGTGGCACCATCCACATTGTCGTCAACAATCAAATAGGCTTTACCACCAATCCAAGCGATGCCCGTGGCACGTCCTACTGCACGGATGTGGCTCGTCAGATAATGGCACCTGTTTTTCATGTGAATGGCGATGACCCAGAGATGGTTGTTCATGCCATTCGCATTGCGGCAGAGTTTCGCCAGTCCTTCCAGCGCGATGTCGTCATTGATTTGGTCTGTTACCGACGACATGGGCACAACGAAGGCGACGAGCCCTCATTCACACAACCAGACATGGTTCGTTTGTTAAAGAAGTTACCTAGCTGTCGGAAAGTGTATGTGAATCAACTCATCAAACGCGGTGATTTGGATGCTCAGGTAGCACGGGAACTCGAACAGGAATTTGCCCAGCAACTTGAATTTGCGTTGGACAAGGCTCGCAGCTCAGTCATCACGCCGCATAAACCTTTAGGCAATCATCTTTACCGACGGATGCAGGAACAGTCACAGCCTGAAGAAGAACCATTGGACACACGTCTGCCTGCTACTGACCTGGAATCTTTAGCTAAGCACATCACTCAAATTCCGCAACAATTCAAAGCGCACAAGAAATTGCAACGATTGCTCAAAGAGCGTTATGCGATGGTCAGTGAAAGACAATCCATTGATTGGGGTATGGCGGAACAACTTGCCTTGGCCTCGGTCATTTCACAAGGTGTGCCGTGTCGTTTTAGTGGGCAAGATGTCAAACGAGGTACCTTCTCTCATCGTCATGCCGTTTGGTTTGACTTGGAACAAGGCACAGAATATTGTGCGCTGAAACATATTCACGGAGGTTCAACCCGTTTCGACATCTACAACTCACCACTCAGTGAGTTTGCCGTCTTAGGATTCGACTTTGGTTATTCACTAGCAAAACAAAAACATTTGGTATTGTGGGAGGCGCAGTTTGGCGATTTTGCCAATGGCGCACAGGTCATCGTCGACCAATTCATCGCCAGTTCCGAAAGCAAATGGAACCTAACCAGTAACTTGGTGATGATGCTTCCTCACGGATATGAAGGCCAGGGTCCCGAACATTCAAGTGGACGTTTGGAGCGCTTCCTTCAACTATGCGCGGAAAGAAACATGCGTGTCATGAACCTAACCGAACCGGCGCAACTGTTTCATGCCCTCAGGCAACAAGCCCTTTGCGAGACACGGAAACCGTTGATTTTGATGACGCCCAAAAGTTTGTTGCGACACCCTCAATGCGTATCTTCGCTACAAGATTTCAGTGACGGCGTTTTCAGACCGGTGATCTGTGACCGCGCAGATTTCAGCGAAAGTCCCCGATTATTGGTGTGTTCAGGTAAGATCTATTACGATTTAGCAAAACGGCGAGATGAAGTTGATCAAACTATGCCGATCTTAAGATTGGAACAGCTCTATCCTTTGAATGAATCCGCGCTCAGTGATTTGGCTCGTCAATTTGACGGACTCAAGCAGGTGGTTTGGGTTCAAGAAGAGTCAGAAAATATGGGTGCGTGGGCTCATGTGCGACCATACCTGGAGCGTTTGTTCAAAACTGATGTGATTTATGTCGGACGTGATCCTTCATCAAGTCCCGCTGTGGGTTCTCTTCGAGTTCATTTAGCAGAGCAGGAAAAAATAATGCGAGCGGCGTTTGAGCCTGAATTAACAGGAGTTGTGACGGTATGAGAATAGATATTGTAGTGCCTCAAGCAGGGGAGTCGGTTACGGAAGCCATGATCGGCTCTTGGTATAAGGGCGATGGTGAACACGTCGACAAAGATGAGACTTTGGTCGAGCTAGAAACCGACAAGAGTAATCTTGAATTGGTGGCTGACCAAGCAGGAAAGCTCACCATCAATGCCGTTGAAGGCGCAGTCGTACAAGTGGGCGATATTATCGGTTTTATTGAGGTTGGCGAAGAAGCTGACCAACCGAGCAAAGCAGAGTCAGAACCGGCTGCCAAAGCTGCAGCTAAGCCTGCACAACCGTCCAAGCCTGCAGAACCGTCACTTTCTCCCGCTGTTCGCCGTATTGTCGAAGAAGAAAAGTTAGACGTCAGCGCTGTGTCGGGGACAGGAAAAGACGGTCGTATCACCAAAGGTGACGCTTTACAGGCCGCCAAGAAACCAGAACCCAAAGTGGAAGCAAAACCGGAACCGGCTAAAGCTCAGCCTGCACCTAAGAAAGAAGCTGTCACCGAACAATCAGCGCCGGGTCAGCGCTCGACACGCGCCGTGCCTATGAGTATGTTGCGCCGACGAATTGCTCAACGTCTTGTCGAAGCGCAACGCAGCGCAGCAATCTTGACGACCTTCAATGAGGTCGACATGACAGCCGTCATGAATATGCGTAAAACGCACCAGGAAGACTTCCAAAAGAAACACGGCATCAAATTGGGCTTCATGTCCTTTTTTATTCGCGCTTGTGTGGACGCCATCAAGACGATTCCTGAGATCAACGCCAAGATCGAAGATCAGACAATTATTTATCATGACTATATTGATGTCGGTGTTGCGGTTGGTAGTGAGCGTGGCCTCATCGTTCCAGTCATTCGCGATACTCAAAATATGGGTTTTGCCGAAATTGAATCGACCATTGCCGATTATGGGCGACGCGCCAAAGAGGGTCGCATTAGCCTCGATGAACTTACAGGTGGAACATTCACGATTTCAAATGGCGGAATTTATGGATCATTATTGTCTACACCCATCTTGAATCCTCCTCAAAGTGGCATTCTCGGTATGCACAAAATCGAGAAGAGGGCTGTGGTAGATGAAAATGACCAGATCGTCGTGCGTCCAATGATGTATTTAGCGCTGTCGTACGACCATCGGATCGTCGACGGCAAAGAGGCCGTATCCTTTCTTGTAAAGGTCAAACAAGCGTTGGAAGATCCAGCGCGCATGCTATTGGAGATATAGATGTCTTTTGATGTTGTGGTCATTGGTGCAGGACCTGGTGGTTATGTTGCCGCAATTCGGGCAGCTCAGCTGGGTCTGAAAACCGCCTGTATAGAGAAAGGCTCCACATTAGGCGGTACCTGTCTCAATGTGGGCTGTATCCCTTCAAAAACCTTGTTACACGCAACGGAACTATTCCATACGGCGTCCCACAAAATGGGCGATTTTGGGGTCATGGCTAAAGATGTAGAAATAGATTTGGCCAAAATGATGCACAAAAAAGAAGAGGTAGTCACCAACCTGACCAGTGGTATCGCCGGTCTTTTCAAAAAGAACAAGATCCAATGGTTCGAGGGCACTGCCAAATTTGAAGCGGCCAACAAATTAAGCGTCGTCAAGGATGGCGAGTCACAAATCGTTGAAGGCAAACACATCTTAATCGCCACGGGCAGTGCTCCAATTGAATTGCAGTTCCTGCCATTTGATGAGAAGGATGTTGTTAGTTCAACCGGTGCCTTGTCATTTACTGAGATCCCCAAACGCTTAACCGTGATTGGCGGAGGCGTCATAGGCTTGGAGTTAGGCTCCGTGTGGAGTCGACTTGGCAGCCAGGTGACGGTTATCGAGTTCTTAGATCGAATTGCCGTTGGAATGGATACAGAACTGGCCAAGGAACTGTTGAAAATCATGAAACGAGACGGCTTGAAATTCGAACTGTCAACCAAAGTCACAGGCATGGCACGGCAAGAAGACCACATCGTGCTCACGGCCGAAACCATGGAAGGCGAGAAGAAATCCTTTGAAACCGATAAGGTTTTGGTATGTGTCGGTCGCAAACCATACACACGGGGTCTTGGCTTAGAAAACATCGGCGTTGAGATGGATAAAAAGGGACGCATCAACGTAAACGATCACTACCAAACGTCCGTTCCTGGGGTTTACGCCATTGGCGATGTGATTGATGGACCCATGCTCGCTCATAAAGCGGAAGAAGAAGGCATTGCAGCCGTCGAGCGTATCGCCGGCAAAGCAGGACACGTCAACTACAATGTCATTCCTGGCATTATCTATACGTGGCCTGAAGTGGCCTCGGTAGGGAAAACCGAAGATGAGTTAAAAGCCGAAAACGTGGCCTATAACGTGGGTAAATTCCCCTTTAAAGCTAACTCAAGAGCTCGCTGTGTTAACGAGAGCCAAGGTTTCGTTAAACTCATTGCCGACGCTGAAACTGACCGTCTCTTGGGTGCACATCTGATTGGACCTAACGTGTCTGAATTGGTTCAAGAGCTGGTGTCGGTGATGGAATTTGGCGGCAGCGCCGAGGATGTTGCCAGAACTGTTCACGGTCATCCAACGCTTTTTGAGACGGTTAAGGAAGCTGCGCTGGCAGTTGACGGCCGACCTATTCACATTTAGGCGCCCGACCCATGGATCTTGTTCAACAAATCGCCAATGAACTGGCCGTAGCTGCCAGTTCCGTGCAAGCGGCGATTGCATTACTTGATGAAGGGGCAACGGTCCCCTTTATCGCCCGTTATCGCAAAGAACAAACGGGCGGATTGAGCGACGATCATTTACGAGTACTGAGCGATCGGCTTGTCTATTTACGCGCCCTTGATGAACGTAAACAGAGCATTATTGAGCAGATTAAGAGTCAAGGTCTATTGACCGATGACTTGTTGAATCAGCTGAATCGGACGAACACGAAAACGGAACTCGAAGATCTCTATCTGCCCTATAAGCCAAAGCGACGAACCAAGGGTCAAAAAGCCATTGAGGCTGGCTTGGAACCGCTCGCCAAAAAACTATTTGCGGATCAGCAACTTAACCCTGCCATTGAGGCCAAGCCCTTCGTTAATGCGGAGTTAGGCTATGGCCAAGTAGACGAGGTTTTGAAAGGTGCTCAAGCAATTCTCATTGAACGCTTGTCGGAGCGTGCCGCCATCATCGCAGAATGCCGGCGTATGACGAAACAACGTGGCTTGTTGGTTGCAAAAGTAGCCAAGGGCAAAGAAGAAGAGGGTCGCAAGTTCTCTGACTATTTTGAGTATCAGGAAGCGATTGGCAAGATACCGTCACACCGGGCGCTGGCCATTTTCCGTGCAAATCGTGAAGGTATCCTTAAAATATCGATTCAGCTTAATGTGCCGAAATCATCCCCAAATCCTGGCGAGGACATCATTGCCCGCCACCTCAAGTTCCAAGATCGTGATCGTGCAGGCGACGCTTGGATGTCTCAAGTGATTGATCAGACATGGCGACTGAAGATACGCCCGCACTTAGAGACCGAGTTTTTAGGTGAATTGCGCGAGCGGTCAGAAGCCGAAGCCATTGATGTCTTCGCGTTTAACCTCAAAGATCTGTTGCTTGCCGCACCAGCCGGGGCACGTCGGGTCATGGGTTTAGATCCGGGACTGCGAACGGGCGTAAAGCTTGTTGTTGTCGACGAAACGGGCCAGTTGTTGGGACATGCAGTTATTTTCCCCCACGTGCCAAAACGCGAATGGACACAGGCCAAAGAGACATTGGTCGCGTTGATTAAGAAATACAGCGTATCACTCATTTGTGTAGGTAATGGGACAGGCGGGCGAGAGACCGATCAGTTGATCGCCGAAGTCGAGCTGGAAAATCCAGAACTTGATGTAGAACACGTGATGGTAAGCGAGTCGGGAGCGTCGGTTTATAGCGCCTCAGCCTTGGCGGCGGATGAGTTTCCAAACTTGGATGTGTCCTATCGTGGTGCCGTTTCGATCGCCAGAAGGGTGCAAGACCCGTTAGCCGAGTTAGTGAAAATTGATCCGAAATCGATCGGTGTAGGCCAATACCAACACGATGTAAATCAGAATCAGCTCGCCGCTCGACTGGACGCCGTGGTTGAGGATTGTGTCAACGCCGTGGGTGTAGATGTCAATACGGCATCGGTTGCCTTGTTAACCCATGTTTCCGGGCTCAATAAGACATTGGCTCAAAACCTGGTTGATCTTCGAAATGAGCAGGGTGCTTTTAGGAATCGCAAGCAACTGATGCACATCCCTCGCTTTGGTCAACGTACCTTTGAGTTGGCGGCGGGTTTTTTGCGCATTCGTGGCGGCAATCAACCGCTGGATTCCTCGGCCGTGCACCCAGAATCCTATCAACTCGTAGATCGAATCGCCGAGTCCTGTGGTTCGTCGTTAAAACAACTAATAGGCAATTCCAATGTGTTGAAGAAGCTCAACGCTCAGGAATTCGTCAACGCTAACTCGGGTTTACCTACGGTGTTGGACGTTATCAACGAGTTAGATAAACCGGGAAGGGATCCTAGACCTTCATTTGTAACGGCGACGTTTTCGGCGGGTATCACGGATATTAAGAATCTAAAAAGTGGATTGCGCCTCGAAGGTGTGGTCACCAACGTGACTCATTTTGGTGCCTTTGTCGATATCGGCGTGCACCAAGACGGTTTGGTCCATATCTCTCAGTTAGCTGACCATTTTGTCAAAGACCCACGCGATGTGGTCAAGACCGGGGACGTGGTGCAGGTACGGGTTGAATCGGTGGACATCGAGAGACGCCGCATAGCGCTGTCCATGAAATCAAACGCGGGCGACGCGGTTAAGCACTAACCAATATTCGGCCTGCGCTTAATGGCCGTTGATCATAGGTTAGCTTCACAAAGTGTACCCAAGATGGTTTCTGAAAAACGATCTCAACAACCATTATTTATTTGTGGGTCACGAGAGCATGTCCGTGCAGTTGAACAAGAATATCTTTGGCAAAAGAAAAGACTAAGTTATCGCTGGATTCATCAGCAGCTCATGTTTATGGTGGCTCAGCCGATATCCTTGACAAGGCGTTAGTCGATGTCGGATGAAAGGCCATTGCCACCGTCAACTAATGCACGTCGCATTGGCCCCTATCGGTTGATTCGCCAGTTGGGTGAGGGCGGGATGGGCGTGGTCTACCTGGCCGAGCAAAAGGAGCCAGTCACCCGTAATGTGGCGCTCAAGTTAATGCACTTGACGCTACGATCTGACGAAGCACGGCTACGCTTTCAAAGTGAACGGCAAGCCCTCGCGCGCCTGAACCTCAACGCCATTGCTCGATTGTATGATGCCGGCACCACCGAAGAAGGCTATCCCTATTTCGCCATGGAAGCGGTGAATGGTGAACCCGTCAACGCTTACTGTGCCCGTCACCGACTTAGCCTACTCCATCGACTGACCTTGTTTCAGGATATTTGTAAAGGCGTGCAGTACGCCCATCAGAAAGGAATCCTGCATCGCGACTTAAAACCATCCAACGTGATGATCACCGAGGAAAATGGAATTCCAGTACCAAAGATCATTGATTTCGGAGTCGCCAAAGCCATCGATGATCCGCTTATCGATGCCACGCTTCAAACGGGCAAGAAATTGGTCGGCACACCCGCATACATGAGCCCTGAAACTATTCAAGGTATGGACGTGGATTCGCGCACCGATGTCAATCCTGTGGGCAGAATGATCGACGTAATCTGATGACCGTGTCCAACATGGCGAGCGTATTTAGTGACTTGAAACAGGACGAGACAGCGGAATCGATGTGTCAGCGATGTACAGAAATCGCTAATTCAGATACTGTGGACCCCAATTGCCCTGTCCACGTTCGTCAAAAACTACATCGACTCACAGCAGGAGGTCAACTGGACCATTTGCGTAGCTTTAATATAGGACAGAAAATACGCGTGGTCGATAATATTGGTTATATCACCAATCCTACTCGCTTGTTTGTTCAAGACTTTTCAGATCCATTTAATCCTATTGCATTGAGTTCTTATGATCAGATTGGATTTGCAGGATATTTTGTAGGCAATGGTGATATTTGTTGGTATATAGACAAACGTTCATTCTGGCCAATCATTACTACGCTTGCGATTGATCAACCTACTATGACCGTCTTGGCGACCGGTCCAATAGGCGGAACTGATGCGAGCTTGGAGGTGCGTTATCCGAATCTGTTGGTACCCGTCGCAAAATCAATTGACGTCTACGATAATCTCGATCCTCTGGTGTTGGAACAGGTTTTTTCTATCGATCTGAACGAAAAAATTGCAAATCTACGTGTTCAAGAAAACCATGTTTATGGAATGACGGCGTCGGGAGCACTCGTCCAATTGGATAGCGAAAATCTTTGCAGGGGTCTCAACGAAATAAGTTTGGGATACCCTTTATGGTCTATAGAAGAGGGCCTATTGTCTTTAGTCGAGTCCATCAATGGTGTGTGCCTGTATACGGTACCTTAAGCTCGAATCATGTTTGTCCTCTATGCCCAAATCACTGTAAAACCTGGAACTTTATGGGGACCCGCTGTCGTGAGACCAGTCTCCGATTAGTAGCCAGTTGTAGGAACCCAGCCAACCGATTTGGAGTAAATTGTGATGTACATGGAAATAATCGTTAAACGGTCCGTTTCACCGATTTTTTGACGCTCTAGCTGGCCTACACAAGCCGTTTTATATCAGTGTGTTAACGTTGTTTACAGCCTCTCTAAGAAATTAAGAAAGAATACCCATTACGAGCCGCTCAGAGGTTGACTTTTCTCAGCATTTAGCCGCATAACTGTTCGATAACTAAGGGAGCACGCCAGAAGTCTACAGGGACAGGTCACGTAAGTCACAATCCCATTCACTAGGTGAAGGTGGCTTTTGTTGTTGCTGGTGGGGAGCCGGGCTCAAAGCTCAGGCATCCGTGACAAATCAACTCGCGAATGATGGTCTTACAGCAAAAAACACAGCTTTATCGGGATATGTTGTCGTGAAATTGCCCAATCATCCCCCGTCTCCATATATCTTGGCTGTTAGTTACAGTCTTTGCTGCGCTCCAATAATCTTGAAAAAAGCCAAGGTGAATTCATGAGCAAAAGGCCTAATCCCACCGTGATAATGAATATGCCAGTCATGTCATTATTCCCGAGAATAGAAACCAAGAAGCCCCAAAGAGACACACCAAGCGATAACACCCACAGTAATAACATTCCAAAATTTAAGACTCTTGACCTTTGGTTTTCAGAAGTTCTATTCAATAGGCGTACCAAGACGATTCGACCGATCAAACAACCCGAGGCTTCGAAAACTGCCAATCCTACGAAATAGTGGACGACGACAGGTTGGTCATTTGTTAGCATCAACCCGAAGACAATATAGATCCCATTTATTACGATCAAAATCCACCAAATCAGACGCGCAACCAGTTGATTCATAGCGACTCTCCGTTTGTGTAAATGCTCGAATACGGATTTGAGCGATTGAGCAATCTAACGAGACATGTTGTCCTGAGGCAAGTCTATCACCCAGATACCAATTTCAGCTTGATTCATAGAGGATTTAAGTGCTCATTGATGGTAGGCACCTCGACATCGAAAAGTTTCGACATCACCTGTTGGCTTAAACAGATCGTCTCCTCCTGGAAACGGCACTGTACACGCGATTGCGAGTCTTCGGTGGCGTATCGGAGGAAACCGCCGGTGAGTTGGAGCTAGTCGATCATGTAGCGCCTGCTCATTCCTCATCCTGTAAATCTTGTCCATCCTGTCCGCTTGTTTTTTGGACAGGATTTCTTGTTAAGCGATAGGTTTTGTATTTGCGTTTCACTTCGACCTTGTCGGGCCCGAAGTTGATGAGCAGTCCGTTTTCAATTCCTGTGATGAAACGGTGACAGGGAGCGTGGAGAGAGGACTAGTAGCTAGTTGAGTATGTGGAATGGCTTTAGGCATCGATTAGTGGGGTTGAGGGGCTTGGCTTCGTTCGACGATGAGGCCAACGGAGCTTTCAAGTCTTGACCTTCGAGTGCAAATCTAACAGCTGTTTCGTAAATCGGTCCTGCCCATTGGGATTTCCGAAAATGGGCACAAACCTGGATCATAGACTCAGCTGAGTCGGCTATTTAAGTGATCTATTTGAGCGATTTGAAGAAACGTTGACCTTAGTGGTGAGCGTGAGGTCCGGCCCGTTGATGGGTATTGAAGAGCGTGTCCGTTAAAGCATACGGGTTACTGTGCGCCGCTAGAGGACGAATCTTGAAGCGGTCCATCATGGTGCGGCAGAATTCCTCGGATCCTAAAACTAGCGAATAGACCGCCCATTGCGTCCGTCTTAGCACTAGGTCAGCTAGTTCTGCCGTAGCAAAGCCCATAACCTTGTCAGGGATCAGGTATGCGGACTCGGTTTCTCGTTCAGCGTCTTTGTCAGCCACATGATCGCAGAACAACCCAAAAGCTCGTTGCCTTTCTTTACCCGAGCGACAAAAGTTCAAATTCTTCATCTTTGGAATAGTGACGCCTGCGGCCCCGGCGCCGCCTAGATGAAATCGACCGGCCGAACAAAACCGGTACTCGGACGGGCGCTGACATAAACCAGCACGCACGCTATTCATTTCCACGTACACCATGCAGCGAAAGAGTCCTTCGTCGTCGTCAATTAGCACGCTCTTGTAGCGCTCGCCCCAGAAATGGCCATGAGTGCGATCACGTGTATTCATGTTGATGGAGATGTTGCGATTGAGGTCCTGCATGAAACGAGATAAATCGGTAAGTCTTTTCGACCATTCTTTAAAGAGCCAGGGCCGCCATGGCGCAGGCCGCTTAATGCGTGCCTGATATCGCTCAAATCGTTGCTGCACCTGTGCTTCCGTAAGTAACGGTTTACGCATCGACAAGACGATGTGATAGTGATTGCTCATGACCGTAACGGCAAACAAGTCAACACAGTAGATCGAAGCCAAGGTTTGTATTTCCTTGTAAATCCACTCTTTACGCCCATCGTTATCAAACAAATAACTACGTCGAATGGTACGCGTCATGACGTGATAAACCTGATTATCAAGCTTCGATTTTATGCGGGGTTGTCTAGTCATCGGTTTCCTCTTTAAGTTGAGGAACACCGAGTTGAAATTGGGTAAACCAATCGTAACGAATATATTGATCAAAATCAATAAACCAAAAAGAACAAACCCACTGAAAACAGGAAATTCAGATTATCCAAGCCTATAACCTCGTTAAGCGCTCCCTGTCACCGAATTCCGCACCTTGAAATTGAAAAGCGATTCAGCCAGCCGGGTGCCTGATGGCCTAATCGTCGATGCGGTTCCAATTTAGTGAATGAGTCTATTCAGAAGTCCCGCCACCAATCGATGGATGATCGGTGCCCCTTTCACAATTCAGCATTGAAGAATATGTGCGGGAATAATGATTTCCCGGTCATTCCTGTGATTTAATCACCTGAGTCCCCGAAAAACGAGAGCGGAGATGTAGTAATTGAGCAGGGCATGGTATGTATGTATTTGGTTATGTTGTAGTTGCGCAGCGCATCCGGCCTGGGGAATTCTGATTGGCGACAATAAAGAGATCTATTTCTGCGATTTGGCACAGCAAACCGTGTGGGTATGGCGAGATGGAGAACTCTCCAAGTACGTTACAGGCGTCCATACCCATGAATTGGTTGACGACTCAGCGGGACACTTGCTTGGTGTTCACTCTTACTACCAAGACCAGACTTTCAAACAGGAAATTTGGAGCATGGATAGGCAGGGTCGCCCGGCTGCAACGGATGTCATAATTTCCCCTAACCAATGGGGACTGAGTTTCCAACACCCGCAATGGGGCGATATCTGGTTTGACTTTGACGCTTCAAGTCGCCAGTTTAATCTTCAAAACAAACAGGGCTCGCTAGCTGTTGCGCCATTGTCCAATCTTCAGGCAGTGTGGCTGAGCAACTCAGGTGAATTGTACGTTACCACCGGTGATGCTGTGCAACGACTTGATGCCGGAACCTGGTCGTCTTGTACAAACGCTCCATTGCCCGGATACGGCGCACGTCGCTTCATCTTGGGCCTGACACAAGACGCACAGGACAACCTCCTAGTAGCTGACTATGATTATCACGTGGTACTTAAGATCCTTCCAAGTGGTGACGTTCATGAGCAGATTGACACAGGTTGGTGGTGGTCTCCTACGGGCGTGGCTGTGGATGAGGGTGATATCTATGTATTGCAGCACTGCGGACCAGGATGGCAGGGCATACTGGCGGCATTAAGGATCGGACCGTACCTGAGGATCCAGAAATTCTCTGCTTCGGGCGTCAAGACGACGTTGATAACCATTTCAGGCGAACGGACGTACCTCTTTTGGGTTGGGATGATCTTGGTCGTGCTCGCATCCATTGCTTGGCGAATCGTGAGCAAACGTAAGGTCCACAGCAATTAGCTTGATGCCGCTTTTTTGATCGAGAAAATCACGGTCTGCCTTGCTTGCCGGTACTCGGAGGCGGCGTGATATTTCTGCTCATACCACCTGTGAAGAGAGGTAGAAACGGCACGAATAGGTTTGAATCGACAAGCCCATTGCCGATCCCTGAATGAACAAAGGCAAATCAATTCTCATCGAGCAGGTAGCCCTGATTTGTCCAAACGAGGCATTTTGGTCCTACGTCGGAGGCGGCATTGGATCAAGATATCTGTACGCTTACCTCCAGAAATAGAGATTTTACGCTTTGAAATTGTCTGATGCTCTGTTCATGTTCAATTTTTGTCGGTGTAATTATTTTTGGGCAACAATTTCTTCGATGCCTGGGATCACCTTGAGCTGCGGGTGTTTCACCAGTTCACCAGGGTCGCTGCCCTGGTTAATAGCCTGAATGAGCACCTCAATAGCGCGCGAAGAATTCCCTCGCATGTGCTCGATCAAGGCAAGGCTATGGAGCGATTTCAGGGTGTCGGGGTGACTGGGACCCAGAATTCGCGTCCTTTGGTCAATGCATTGTTGTTGCAACTGGACCGCTTCGTCGAAACGTTCCAATTGGAGCAAAGAGTCGCTCAGATTGAAGAGTGATAGCAGTGTGTCGGGATGTTCAGGTCCCAAGACTCGGGTTCGAATCGCAAGGCACTGGCGATGAATCTTCTCCGCCTCTTCGTGTTCATTCTGTGAACTCAGCGTTGTCCCTAGATTATTGAGCGACAGCAATGTCTCTGGGTGCTCATCGCCCAGCGTTTTTTTGCGTACCCGTAAGATCTCGCGGGAAATATCTTCTACCTCGTCGTAGAGCCCTTGAGCATGGAGAGTGCCAGCCAAGTTTGATTGAGAGTAGAGTGTATCCGGATGCTCCTTACCTAAGACGCGTATCTTGGTTTCTAGGGCACTGCGGTGAATCTCTTCAGCCTCCTCGAGTTTACCCTGTCTGGTCAAAACGGCTCCTAGATTGTTTAGCGTCCCCAATGTTTTAGGATGCTCCTCACCCTGTACCGCTTTACGCCCCGCCGCACACGTGCGAAAGGCTTCTTCGCATTCCGCGAACTTACCTTGGTAAAACAATGTTTTTGCGAGATTAGACAGAGTGTCCAACGAGTCCGGATGATTTGTGCCGATCTTGCGCGTGCGGATCTCCAGACATTGCCGATGCAGGCGCTCAGACTCTTCATACTTACCGCTGTCACTGAGCAGCGATGCCAGGTTTGTCATTGTTATGAGCGTTGACCTGTTTTCATCCCCCAATACCTGGCGACGTCCGTCGAGGCAATTACGGAAGACCTGTTCTGCCTCATCATAGAGACCAAGCAAGTGGAGATCGGCAGCTAAGCTACTTTCTGTACTCAACGTATCAGGGTGTTTGTCTCCCAATACACGTTTCTGAATCTGCCAACAGCTGCGGTGGATCTGTTCAGCTTCTGTGAATTTGCCACGATTGGCGCAGCTCCATCCCAACGCGTCCCACGCTTGTAAGGTCGTTGGATGTTCAGGACCAAATTCGGCCTTAGACAATGTGAATGCCTTTTCCGAATAGGTCGCGGCCTCATCGTAAAGGCCTAGCCCGGTATAGGTGGCCGCGTAGGTACTGTACAGGCTAGTCTGAATGGCGGCATTTCCCTCAAGACGATCGAGTTTGGGCCGAAAAGCCTCAAGGAGTTCACGCACCTTGACGTCCTTACCTTGCTCGCGTGGATCGACAGAAGACAGGAACTCACGCAAAAGTACCACTGTCTGCGTGGCGTTGTCCGCTTCGGTTCGCGCACGGTGCTCGGATGATTTGGCTCGAGAGAAACCGATGCTCGTTCCTGCTATGCCGAGTATTAACAGCGCGATAAACGAGACTACAGCAATACGTTTGACGCGACGTCGTGGAGCAAGCCGAATCCATTCCAGACGGGCTTGGGTTTCCACGGCGGTAGGCCTAATGTCCCAGGCACGCGCCTTGAGACGATTGATCATTCTTTCCAGGTCACCATCGCCTTCCATCGGTAAGGTGTCGCCGTTCATGGCCTTCCATAAAAGGGCTTCAGAAGCCAAATCTGCAGGGTAGGCTCGTTTCCCACTGAACAGTTCCTGCAGCACGAGGCCTAGAGCATACATGTCGCTAGCTGCAGTGGCCGGTTCCCCGCGCGCCTGTTCCGGGCTCATGTATCGGGGCGTCCCAAAAACGGCACCCAACCGCGTCTTGAGAACGGCCGATAGTTCCGGGGTCAGTGACGTATCGGTTTCGACAGGGAAGTCATCTAGTGTCAGGGTCTCCGACTCTTGATCCGTTGTAGTGCGCGACAGACCGAAATCGAGCACCTTGACTTGTCCGTTCTCTGTAAGCATGACATTGTCGGGTTTCAGGTCGCGATGAACTATACCTTTGCTGTGGGTTACCACCAACACGTCCGTCAATTGGCGGGCGATGGCAAGTTTGTCATGAAAACTTAACTCCTCGCGACTGAGATGTTGAAGGGCACGCCCTTGGATGAACTCGAGCACAAGGTAGTCGCAATCGGGTTCATGAATCAAATCGTAGATTTGACATATGTTGGGGTGGTTCAGCTGCGAAAGTACCTGAGCCTCTTTGATCAAGCGCAGTTTCGCTTGCTCATCAAGCTTGCGTTCGCCCTTAATGACCTTAATGGCGACCTTACGTTTCAGCACCTCGTCAAAGCCCACGTAGACATGGCCCATGCCACCTTCGCCGATCACATCGATCATTCGGATGTGGCCAATACTGGTACCCAACAGGCTCGTGTCAATCACTCTGCCTCCCACACCCCAAAGAGATGACCAAATAGCGTTTTTCGGGGTCGAGTGTGCTTAGTCGTATCTAATTTATGTTCGCAGCAGATTAAAGTACAACCTTGACCGGTCCTATTAGGGGACAAGTCATGTGTGCTTCTGGAACAATCGTGCCCGTCATTGGATCAGTTTCTCTTTAGTGGATGAAGACCTTGAATTGACAGTATTGGAAAAGCCTCAGGCGCGTCAGCTCACCTTGTGTAAGGTTCTGATGAGCTGCACACATTCCGGGCTGTTTTCTTGATCGATCAATTCATCGATAAAGTCTTCGCTGAACTTGACCTGATCCGATTGCTCAATTAAGAAGTCGAGAAATGCCAGTCTGAATTCGGTTCGTTGCTCAAATCGTAGGGCGGAGACCGCGATGTCTAATCCCTCGTCCGATGAGGCACATACCAACGACAAATAGTCACCATTGGCGCGGGCTTCGGGTCGTTGATCGGCCGTTAGTGCCTGAGCACGTTGGGTAACCGCTTCACAATCGTGATTCGCGGCATAGGATTCAAGCTCAGACAAATCAAGCACAGCGTCTTGACCCGGCGCATGATAGAACAAAGCGAATAAAACGGCTGTTACCGTCATCGCACCCGCAAAGCCCCATAGCCAGGCACCTGAATGTTGTCGGTTCTCTGGCAGGTTTGCCGATAGACGATTTCGACGTGCCTCAAATTCAGACTCATCAACTTCGATTGATTGGATGGCTTGTTTCAATTCTCTTGTTGGATCCACGCTAGGACCTCCTGATCTTTGCGAATAGAACATCGCGCACGGTGAAGGTGGCTTTTTACTGTTCCTGGACGGGCGGGCAATATGTCCGCTATTTCGTCGATATTGAAGCCTTCTATATAGTGTAAGTGAAAGCAGATCCGTGACTTCTTTGGCAAGCGTTTAATGGCCAAATGAATAGCTTTGAGCTTTTGTCTCTGTTCCCAGTCAACCGATTCTGAAGGTTCTTGATCACTGGTCGGCCACTTCCTTTTCCGTTCCTGATCCATACAGCGATTCAGCGCAATGCGATAAAGCCAGGTAGAAAATGAACTGTCCTGGCGGAACTTTTTGATGTGACGAAAAGCAGCCATAAAAACTTCTTGATAGAGATCATCTCTGTCAAATTGATCGCACGTGAAGCGGTAGACCACCGCCATTACGCGGTGGTCATACTGTTTCACTAAAGCCATGAAGGCTTCGTGGTCACCCGTTTGGGCGCGTGCAATCCATTGGGATTCATCGAACATCGACGTGGATACGTCCTTTGTGGCTTTCAAGTCGTAAAGGTAGGGTACCTGCACCTTGTTTGTAGCGCGCTGAATAGCCGTGATGGTCGTGTTCATCTTCTCGTCGCATTTTGGCGTCTATCCCCTCAAAGGATATATCACCTTTGTGTGTTTCCGCACGCAACTCAAAGTCAGATGCGCCTTCGATAATGAGTTCGATATCACCTTTATGGGTTTCAACTCGAGCGCCTTGGAAAGATGCGATCTCCACTTTGAATTTGCCTTTATGTGTCTCTAAAGACAACGAACTAGCAATGTTATAGATATGGCCTTGGCCTTTATGGGACTCAATACTAACTCGGCCCATAGGGGCTTCCACATCGAAGCTAGATTTATGATCGTCAATGGTGAGAGAGCAACGATCGGGTATGGAAACGGTGAAGTCAACATACGGGCTGTCGTAGTCACGTTTTTCCCACATGCCACTGACCGATCCGGAATGGTGATCAACTTCAGCGCGCACCAAGTTGCCTTCTTGAACGACGATGACGTCAACATACTTGAGCGTCTCGCCCTGATGTTCGTCCCAAACTCTAACGTCCACGGTTAGTTTATCTCCCGAATTACGTCTTATGTGGATGTTGCCTTTATGAGTATCTAACGAAAACTCGCTTTGGCTACCAACATTGAATTCGAAATGGGTGTTTTGCTCGTTGGCTTGATCGCCCAATAAGCTAAATAAGCACCAAAGAATCATATAGTTCCTCCGATTAATTTGTTTCAGTGAGTTAGACGCGCAGTAAGCCGATCTGGGTTACATAGCTAGACGTTTTTCTTGCGCGCCAAGCTCGCCCTATTTGTGATAACCTTTTCTAAAGACACTGCTCGAAAAGACGAAATTTAGCGCCCGGCTGATGCCGAGGGGAGTCAATATATGGGTACCCAGGATGTTAAAAAGAAAACGGACGGTGAAGATCTTCATCAATTCTTGAAGTACTTACTCTCTGATCTGGGCGCGTTCGAGAAGATGATTAAGGAAGGTCTCTTTGAAGAGGGTATTCGTCGTATTGGAGCAGAACAGGAGCTCTTTATTGTTGATGAGGATCTTCGCCCTGCGCCGCTAGCTCTGGAAATCCTCAAAAAGATTAATGACGAACATTTCACACCTGAACTGGCACTTTTTAATTTGGAATACAATCTCAAGCCACTGGAGTTTGGTGGCGCCTGTTTAAGTGATTTAGAGAAACAAATCGACAGATTATTGACCAAAGTCCGCAAGACAGCCGCCAAATGCGGTGGCAAGGTCATTATGGTTGGCATTTTGCCTACCTTACACAAGTCCCATCTGGGTATGGAAAACATGACTCCTAACCCGCGTTACTACGCGCTGAATGACGCGTTAACTCAACTGCGTGGCGGTCCCTACCAGTTCAGCATCAAAGGCGTCGATGAAGTGAATGTTTTCCATGAATCTGTCATGGTTGAAGCTTGTAACACCAGTTTCCAAATCCACTTTCAGGTGGGCGTCGATGAATTCGCAAAACTCTACAATGTCGCGCAAACCGTTGCAGCACCAGTGATGTCCATAGCTGCTAATTCGCCGTTGCTGTTTGGACGCCGACTGTGGCGCGAAACCCGTATTGCTCTGTTCCAACAGTCCATCGATACCCGCCAGGTCTCTCCGCACCTGCGTGAACAGTCCCCACGAGTTAGGTTTGGTAGTCAATGGATTAAGGAATCACCCTTAGAGATTTTCCGCGAAGATATTTCCCGCAACCGCACCATTTTGAGTACCGAGATTGATGAAGACCCGTTTGAAGCCTTGGCGGCTGGACGGGCTCCGTCGCTCAAAGCATTACGTCTTCACAACAGTACTATCTATCGTTGGAACCGTGTTTGTTACGGGATTTCCGATAATGGCAAACCGCATTTAAGGATAGAGAACAGGATCCTGCCAGCTGGACCCACACCACGAGACGAAATGGCCAATGCTGCATTCTGGTTTGGCCTGATGGCCGGTCTATCAAATGAAGTGAAACACGTCCCTGATCATTTTCGTTTTGAAGACATTAAAACCAACTTCTTCGCCTCCGCACAGCATGGACTCAATGCGCAATTAACGTGGATGGGTAAAAAGACAATACCGGTGCGACGTCTAATCACGTCTCATTTACTGCCCTTGGCAGAACAAGGTCTAAAAGAAGCCAAACTTAATAGTGATGATATTGAAGTTTATTTAGACGTCATTCGACAACGCGTACGTACAAGCCAAACAGGATCTCAATGGTTACTTTCTTCATTCGACAAGATGAAGGAGCTGGGTGGCACAACATCAGAAAAGATGAGTGCGTTAACGGCCGCCATGGAAAGCCGTCAATTGACAGGCGACCCGGTCCATACATGGCGACTGGCGACCATTGAGGAATCCGGTGGTTGGGCACACAACTACATGCGAATCGAACAGTATATGAGCACAAACCTAGTAACCGTTCAGGAGCATGAACCCATCGAACTGGTCGCTAACTTGATGGACTGGAACAAAATCCGCCATATTCTGGTTGAAGATGACAAGAACCGTTTAACGGGTGTTATTTCACACCGGGCTTTGATCCGATTACTTGGTCGCTGCTTTCAGCCTGATAGTAATCAAGACATGCCGCCGGTCTCAGATATCATGCGACGTAACCCGTTAACCATCACGCCTGAAACGTCGACATTAGATGCCATCCAAATGATGCGCGAGAATGGCATCTCATGTTTGCCGGTGATAAAAGACGATCGTTTGGTTGGCGTGGTCACCGATAGTGACTTTATGACGATCGCCGCATCATTAATGGAACAGCAACTCAAGAAAAACAGACCGGCTGCAACGGCTAAACCTCCTGAGGCTGCTAGTTAACGGAGTCATGGCTTACAGGTCATGATTCCAATTTGCTGAGGGCGGATCATTTCAACGTAGTGATTCTGTCTCAAAGCGATCGAGCTTTTTTGTGCCGGGTAAACGACCCTTGGCGTAAGAGATATACTTATTAAGACGTTAAACATATCGTAGTCATGGTCGTCGTGACCGAAAACTGGGTATCTGGAATGGGATTTTCCTTTTTTATTGGCCTTTGCGCCCTTGGACTCGTATCATTCGCGTTCTTCGGGGCCACAGAAGTCCAGACGCAGGCTAAACGTCTAGGCTTTTCACGATCTGGTTGGCACATTTGGTCAAAAGAAGGGTCAGACTTTAGTTTGACGATTAGGAGTTTGCATGGCCAATTGATCCTTATGCCCAACGAACCTTATCAGTGGGGTTTCCGGCTACAATCAATTGTGAACCAAGAAGAATCGCCTAACGCCCTCGAGCATGGCGATTCCAACTTGTTACAAG
This sequence comes from Holophagae bacterium, assembly GCA_029263455.1. Lineage (GTDB taxonomy): Bacteria > Acidobacteriota > Holophagae > Acanthopleuribacterales > Acanthopleuribacteraceae > JAGQSC01. The sequence goes on along the minus strand of JAJCXM010000034.1, from coordinate 115,677 downwards.
TGACTGACTACTTTGGTGACCCAATCGTTTTGGCCTGTTTTGATTGTGACTCTCGACATACGTTGTTACGGATGAAGCGTATCGATATACAACCGTCATCGATCTCATTTCAGGCGCCTAACTTGACGTTGGCTGCAGCCGAGCAATTCGCGACCAATCTCCACCGTGCGCTTAATGGTCAAACGCCCATTTCAGAATTGGCGGCTAAGCTCGTGGCTACGGATTCAATGGAACCCTTCGTTCATTTCATCGCCAGTCAATTGAAAACAATCGAGATAACCCCTGAAGCCGAACGCATTTTGATGGATCACTTGCCAACATGCTCAGCCTTTACGGCCATTCTCATTGCAAAAACTTTAGGTCGCCAAACGGTTGCCCATCTGGTGAAAAAACTTCACAGCTCGTCAGGAACGGATACCGAACTGTTGATCCATTTCCTAGGAAAGATAGGCGGCGATCAAGCGCTGCAAGCATTGCGCGATAAGATGCAACAACCTGAGTATGAATACGAAGCAGCCACGGCACTCGCAAATATGGGTGACCGAGAATCGATTGCACCGATTCGACAAATCTACGAAAGGCAACCAACTGTAGCTCACCACAAAAAGGCGATGATGGTTGAGGCCTGGTCTCGCGTACCTGATCCAGCTTTCGAGAAGTTGTGGTGCGATTTGCTGTTATCCAGTACTCAAGACCTAGAAGTTCGCCATGCCGTCACCCGAGGCATGACCATATCCGGGACTCGAGAGTGTTTAGAAGCACTGCACCGCAGCCTGGCCGGGGCAGACAAAGCGCTTCGTCGCGCCGTAAACAACGCCCAACAAGCCATCAAAAACCGTGATCCGGGCCACCGACAAGGATGGTTGAGCCCAGCTGTTTCGGCAACCGATCGCGGCGCATTAAGTCCCGAAAACCCGCCAAGCATCGGTGATTAGTTCTGTGGAACGATCAAGGTGAAGGCCGTGCCCAGATGTTGGCCCCGCGAATAGACAGAAATATCTCCATTTAAGTCCGCCATGGCGTTGGCACAGAAATGGAGACCGAATCCATGGCCGGTCTCTTTGGTTGTAAATCCGTGACTGAATATCATGTTCATTTCTTGCTGGTCTATGCCAATTCCATTGTCACTTATCACAACGACGGCGTGTGGTTGGCCATCTAGGTCGCTTGCTTGGCCAAGTGAGATATCCAAGTGCCGCGACTTTTTTGTGTCGTGATGATCAAATGATTCGCATGCGTTCTTGATGATATTGACTAACACTTGCAGAAACTTAGCTTTTTCAAGTTCCACCGGTGCAAGCATCAGCTCAACACGGCGCATGGAAATTAAGTGATATTGCAAGGCGGATTCTTGGATTTTGAGCGCTTGGGATATCAGTTCAGAGACAGAGACACGTTCAAAAAGTCGGCCCCCGGCAGCCGTAATCTGTTGCGCATGAATGATTTCGTTAACGTGATTAATTCGATGCGATAACTCATCCACTTCCTGATTCATCGCGGTTTGGGTCGACTTCAGTGATTCGATAAATTTCTTGAGCCCATTGAGTGCCTTCTGTCCTTTGGGATCATTCAGGAATGTGTGGAGTTGGTCGGCATGTCCTTTAAGCAGCTTCAGGATTCGAGCCACGAAATCGGTTTGTAGGGAGGAGGTCTGCTTCTTGAGTATTTGTCCGGAAACGTTGATCGAATTCATCGCATTACCAACATTGTGCAGCACTTGGGTAGCCACCTCAGCCATCCCTGCAGAATGTGCCGTTTCGATCAACTGATTTTGTGTTTCAACAAGTTGGTGATTGGTCTCTTCAAGTTCCTTCGTGCGCACGGCGACCAAGTACTTCAGCTCAGTTTCTCGTAAACGAATCTGGGCGGTTCGTAACCGCAGCGCGTGGAACACAGAAAAAGCTATGGCTAAGAAGACGAGCGCAAAAAACCACCATGTCTGGTGGATCTTGGCTTTGACCAAAAAATCAAAGGCAATGGGGATTTCGTTCCATCGCTTGCCGTCTCGTGAGACACGCAGACGGAAATCATAGCTTCCGGGAGGAATTTTTGTGTAGGTCGCTTGACGCGATGTGTCAGCCTCACTCCACTTTCGATCGTATCCTTCCAATAAGTAGGAGAAAAGAACGCGCTCAGGATGATCCATGGTTGGCGCGGTGAAACTCACCTCTAGCCGTTCAACCCCAGATTCAAGTGTCTGTCCCTCAATAAAGATAACGCCATTGGCTCGAGCGGCGGTGATACTTGGCGAAAGCGGCATTTCAGCCGCCTGACTTAGTCTTTTCGTATCCACAATAGCCACACCCTTTGAGGTGGGAAACCACAAGGCCCCGTCCGCTGCTCGTACGCCAGAGTTGGTACCGCCGAAGTTGCACTCAACACTGCGCATGCCTTCTGCACGTCCGTATATTTGGTTGGGTGGGAGCTGAAATTGGCCCAATGCCGACTCGATTGCGGTGGGCTCAAATAGTCGATAGAGACCGCGATTGCAACTCACCCACAAACTTTGCTCGTCATCTTTCAGAAGTGAAAAGGCGATATTGTCGAAGAGTCCCAAGCTAACGTTGAGATTGTGAAATTGGTGACCATCAAAATAGAAGATGCCTCCACCTTCGGTACCAGCCCAAATCGTGTTGTCGTCATTGATCGCGATCTGCAAAACACGAGGATTGGTCACGCCCTGCTTAGCGCCAAAGTGGGTTAATTCGCCGTCACGAATTCGATAAACGCCATCACCGTCTGTACCTACCCAGACCTGTGAATCGTGATCGATGGCCAGGGACATGATGAACTGGTTGCTTATGTCCGGGCCCCAAGGCTCGACCTGGTCGCCGAGATCGGAAACCCAAGCAAGCCCGGCTCCAAAGCTTCCCACCAACACACCACCATCTGACAATTGTGCGAAAGCACGTATATTGTTGTTGGGCAAGCCCAGTTCATCATCGATATGCATCCAAGTCTTATCTTGCTTGAACAAGTAGATACCATCGTTGCGGGTCCCCATCCAAACCGTGCCATCTTCGTGTGCAAACATGGATCGTATGAATTTGGCCGGAAAACCTTCCTCGTTGCCCCAGTTGGAGCGAACCTCACCATCACGAATCTCACTGATACCGCTATCCATACCGACCCACATCGTGCCGGCCGGTGATTCAGCCATCGCCCAAGTATTGCTCTCCAATAAGCCCTCATCGACGGAGAAACACAGAATAGGGCTATTGCTGAGTTTGTGCAGGCCGCTCCAACCGCCACCAATCCATAAATGATCTTCGCGATCGCTGTAGAGAGACCTGATGACAACTCGATCTAGTAGACTTTGGCTTGGCGGATATTCGATTTCTCCCTCGATCCAACGACATAATCCCAGTGAACTTCCAATCCAGATTTGGCCTGGCCGATCTTCTGTTAATGCCAACACCAGGTTGTCACCCAGTTTGTCAGGGAAAATACTGATCTCGCGCAGAATGCCGTCTTTTTTCGTAAACACGCTATTTCGAGACCCTATCCATAATCGCTGTTGATGGTCTAAGAGCAAGGACCAAACCGGGAACTGTAAGTCTCTTTCCAACCTCAGCCCCTCGTTTTCGGTCCAGGAAACGACCCCGTTTCGCGTGCCTATCCAAAGGCGCTGGCCGTCAAAAGCCAGGGCCCGTACGGCGTTGTCAGGAAGGCCATCCGAGGTCGTAAAGGTTGAGAGCTGATTGTTCTTCCAACGGGCGACACCCTGGTTCGTGGCTATCCAAATCGAACCATCATCACTCTGTTCGAAGGCAAAGGCGCGTGCATCTTTCCATTGCTCAAATTCAGGGATAGCTACGAAGTCGTGATTCGACATCCAATAGACACCACTTCTAGATGCGATCCATAAACGACCTTCACGGCTCAAAAACAGATCATTAATGAAATGATTCTTGAGGTTGGGATTTGTACGTGTGTCGAAAATTCGGAAGTGGAGACCGTCAAATTGAACTAAACCTTCTTGAGTACCAAACCACAAGTAGCCATCGTCAGTTTGTTGGATGTCGATCACTGAACTCTGAGGTAAGCCGTCGTCGGTGGTCCATTGAGTGTGCTGGTATTGGGACAATAATCGTGAAGGGTCCAAGCCCGTTGAGGCCAGCAACCCCAGGTTCACCATTAAGACAACGGATATGAGATGTTTGGGAGACATTGTTTATAGGTCATATTATCGGAAATTGCGTTTGTGAACTACGGCAATGATGAACCTCAGGAAATTGTGATTGCATTATTCGCCGTCGTCGGCCGGTTTCTGCACATTTCTGCGCTCGCCATGTAGAATGGAACAGTTAAAACCCGCAAGAGGTGAATCCATGTTTAAAAACTACAAAGCCGTCGTAACGGGCGGAACGGGCGCCTTAGGCACGGACGTTTGCCAAATGTTGTTGCTGGGTGGAGCAGAAGTACATGCCACCTACATCGTGGATGAAGAACTTGAGCGGCTGCCCGACAAGATAGTCAACCACCCAAATTTCAAAGCACATTCTGTCTCACTAACCAACGAATCTCAAGTAACTCGCTTTTTTGACGAATTGGGCACCATTGACGCGTTGTGTTCCATGGCGGGCGGGTTTCAAATGGGTGCCACACAAAACACTGAGTTGGATGCTTGGCAGCAAATGTTCGATATCAACTTAACCACAACTTTTTTATCTTGCCGGCAAGCGCTTAGGCGAATGGACGCAAGAAGAGGGGGCCGTATTATTGCCGTCGGCTCTCATGCAGTCATTCAGCCAGCTGGCGGTTTGGCCGCCTATCGAGCGTCCAAAGCGGCCTTACTCAATCTCATCCAGTCAATCGCCGAAGAAACATTGGATACGCAAATCACCGCCAACGCCGTGTTGCCAACCGTGCTTGATACACCTGCCAATCGACAAGCCATGCCTGACGCTGATTATGCGAAATGGGTGACAACGAAACAAGTAGCTGGAACGATTGAATACCTACTGCAACCGACCAGTACCCACATCACCGGCGCCTTGATTCCGCTGCGCGGCCATGTTTGAAGGCTCATTACGCCATGATTTGATCCATGAAGCCTTCGACCAACCTGCAATAGCCGCTGCCAAAAAGATTAACGTGATTCAAAGCGTGGTAGAGGTTGTAAACACTCATTAGCAGGTCGTCAAAGCTTTTGTCTGAACTCTGGTTCGCATAAGCTTCGTAAAATTCACGCGGTAACCCGCCAAACAGTTGGGTCATGGCAATATCAGCCAGCGGGTCACCGGCATAAAGGGCGGGATCAAAAATGACAGGCTCGCCATCCGCCGTTGCAGCGACGTTACCAGACCAAAGATCACCATGCAGCCATCCAGGAACAATATGACGCTGTTCCAATAGGTGAGTGACCCTACCCAGAACTTGCTCGCCCTGTGACCATCGATAACCCTTTTGTGCAGCCCACGACAGCTGAGGCTGTAATCGCGCCTTTACGTAAAACTCACTCCATTTTTCTCGATATTGGCCGTTTAGTTGACGTGTCGCGCCAATATAATTGTCTGTTTCGAGCCCAAACCGTTTTGGTCCTTGCTGGTGGAATTCGACGAGTAGCGTGCCCAACTTCTTGGCTATTTTGGCTTGAAGTGGAACTAGCTCTAACCACTCTAAAGCGATATATGCTTGATCCTCAATAACGCCATGAGAAACGACAAGCGGTACTTTGACGCTCTTGGTAGCAGCAATCAAGCGCAGAGCGGACGCCTCCTGATCGAACATATCAAATGCGTCAGCCGTCGATGTCTTAACAAACACATGTTGGCTGCCCCAACGCACATGCTGTGCTCGATGAATACAGCCACCCGCCACTTCCGTTACTAGTGGCGCATGATTGCCAGCAAAGCCAAGCTGACTACGCAATTGGTCCCAGAACGAGGGGCTCATCCTTGGATCTGATTCGCGGATTCATCCTTTGTTAGATCGTCGTCTACTTCAATCGGATTACCGTCAAACATGGACACACTAACGTGTTCAGGTAGCTCGGGCAGCTTTTTCAGCTGGTTAGCCCGTCCGTCAATAACCCGCAACGACAGGCCAACGAGAGAAGGTAACTTGGTTACGTAGTTGGAAGAAAAATAGAACTGGGAAAGGCGCCTCGGCAATGACGGAAGACTTTCGAGCAGGTTACTCGAGCAATCGAGACTCTCAATGGAGTCAGGTAAGAGCGGAAGCTCTCGGATGCGATTCTGAGATACGTTGAGCAGACGTAATTGCCGAAAGACTGCGAGATTGGGCAGGGTCTCGATTTGATTACTTGAACAATCAAGATGCTGTAAATCTCGGAAACGCTCAATCCCATTCAAGTCGCAAAGCCCTACATGCATGATGCGGAGTGTGGTCGCATAGTCGGGTGTCGGATATCGTCTCAACCAATCTTCAAATCGAATCATGTAGGACCTCGTCATTTGGCATTCTGCCCAATACTTTTAACATAAGGTCAGGTCTATTGCTCATCAGTCCATCCACACCAAGGTCAATTAATCGCTGTGCTTCCGCTGGGTCGTCAATCGTCCAAGCCCAAACAAGCTGGCCGTTTTGATGGGCGCTGTTTATGAAAGAGGGCGTCAAAATGTCCCGTCCTTGATAGTGACTGGGCAATTGGTAAATGACCGATTTGGGTGTGTGTAATCTATCCATGCCAATAGCTTGGGTAATCAGGTGAAACTTGGTTTCGCGACGTGTCGGTGAGGTCATCAGCGAATCATCAAGCGTTCTCAGTGTCTCAATCACCTCATCATGGAAGGATGCGAATACAACACGATCCTGCGCATTGAAATCCCGGACCAACTGGACAAGTTCATCTAGATACTTAACCTGACTAGACTTGACCTCAATACTAAAGGGGATGTGGTCGAAATCTCGTAAAAGCTGTTCAAGACGAGGCAGTCGGATACCTTGTCCGCGTAGCGGAAAACGCTGGTCTTGCTGCGGATCGAAGCGATAGGCAAAATCAAATTTGGCTAACTCTGCAATGTTGATTTCGCTTATCCGACCTGTGCCATCACTTGTGCGATCGATGGTTTCGTCATGATGGATCACCCACACGCCATCAAGCGTTGGCCAGATATCACACTCCAACACATCTACACCCAAATTCACTGCGCGCTCAAATGCGTACATGGTGTTCTCAGGCCATAGTGCTTTTCCGCCGCGATGGGCAATGACGCACGGTTTCTCGAATGTGAGTCGTGTGTCATGTAACGTCTGCCAATGAGATCGCTGCCAATTCACCCATATGAGCGTTACCAGCAGCATGGTCAGCAAAAGTGCTGAGATCAGGATTGAAACGCGCCTTTTTTTCATTTCAGTTATGACCATAGACCATGGCTTGGGTCTCGTCTATCGCGATCCAAGCACATCTAGCTAACTTGAAATGAAGTGCCGCTTGTCCATTCGAACAAGAAATAGTGGTGTTCTTCCTACCAAAAAACTCAAGAATTTGAGCCATTATGGCGAAGAGTATGACAGGATCGCCAACATGAAAACTCCAATTTTGCTGACGTGTCTTGTTTGGTCTTGCACATCGTTTTCGCTAGATCCAAACCGCGACATTACTCAGTATGGGTTTAGGCAATTCACATTGATTGATGGCTTGCCACAGAGTACGGTTCAGGCCATCACGCAAACCACAGACGGTTTCATGTGGTTCGGAACCCAAGACGGGCTTGCGCGCTTCAATGGGCAGCAATTCTTGCGATTTTCAGATATGAGTCTGAATATCATCGACATGCAGGCCGATTCACAGGGTGGAATCTGGATCGCGACCCATGGTCGAGGTCTTATCTACTTCAAAGGGCACACCTTTGAATCATTTGATGAGAGCAAGGGTGTCTCGTCCGACAATATCGATAGCGTCACCCTCACCGAAGATGGGCTCGTTTGGGTAGCCTGCGAAAAAGGTATTTATTTTGGCGGCCATCACGGCTTCGAAAACTTTGAATCCAGCCTAACAACCGACGCTCAGATCATAGATATCCAAGCTGGTAAAGATGGTTCGATCGTGGTGGTGACACAAGAAAGCGTCATTGCCATCAAAGCCGGTGTTGCTCTCGATCTTGATCCCAACAATTTGCTCCTGGACGGCTATGTAAGCTTGGTCTATCGCGATCAGGCAGATCGATTGTGGCTCCCCCATACCAACGGATTCAGTAAGGTTTCTGGTAAAGCGCTGGATTTTGATCTGCTGCCGGAAGCACGGGGTAATTATGTTCCTACCAGCATGTTGCAAGATCGCGATGGCCAGTTTTGGATTGGCTCGTACGGTACCCTGAGCCGAGTTCTGGGCAGCCAAAAAAGCAGCTTAGCGACCGGCAATATGCCTGTTGTATTTGAAACCGTTCTTGTTCTTTTCGAGGACCGGGAAGGTAACATTTGGGTGGGTACGGACAACCACGGAGTTATTCAAATTAGAAACACGCCGTTCATCACCTATGGTTTGGCTGAAGGAATGAGCAATGAAGTTGTATTTCCGATAGCGGAGACGACGGGCCAAGGTGTTTGGGCGGGAACCGAAGATGGATTCATAAATAGGGTCCTGGAACACAATATTAGTCAAATTAAGATGCCAGAACGCGCTGGATCCGTAACGGCGATACAGGCAACACATCAAGGGCCTGTGTATGTGGGCACGAATTCAGGCCTTTACCGGGTCGACAATGGATTGGTTGCACAAATCCACCATGAACGCTTGGACGATGATTCGATTTGGGCCCTTATGATTGATCGGCTCGGCGCACTATGGGTGGGTTCGGTTAGTTCCGGCGTGTATCGCCTGCATGCTGGCGAATGGACCCGATTTGGTAGGCACTCTGGTTTACAATCAATGACCGTATCGGCCTTAGTCGAAGATAGACTTGGGCAAATCTGGGTGGGGACCGATGGCGGCGGTGTTTACCGTTTGGATGGTGACCAGTTCACCTCGTTTGGCAAAGAGGCGGGTTTAAGTCATCTGAGTGTGACTGCCATCCTTGAAGATCAAAGTGGAATCATCTGGGTTTCAACCCATGGAGGCGGTCTCTTTCGATTTGATCAAGGTCGATTCGTTGGCCTCAGTATGGCAAATGGCTTACCCTCAAACCTTATCTACGCCACGTTAGAAGATAACCAGAGCAATCTGTGGTGCTCTAGCACGCGTGGCATTTTTCGGTTGGATCGGGCTGACCTGGAGCGTTTCCATCGTAACTCAATGACACAAATCGCTTTCGAGCTTTTCGATACGGAAGACGGATTACGAACGGTGGAATGCAATGGAGGCGTACAAGCGTGCGCGCTAACCGCCAAGGATGGTGCCTTGTGGTTCGCCACCATTGCAGGCATCGTAAAGGTAATGCCCGGTCGATTATTCCATAATCCAACACCCCCCAAACTCAATATCGAATACATAACTGTCGGTGATCAGAAGATCACCGATTTAGAGAGATCGTTGAGTTTAGGTCCAGGTATCCGCGATCTAGAAATCAACTATGCGGCTCTCAGTTTTAGTAATCCTCGGAAAGTGCGTTATGCATATAAACTTCAAGGATTTGATGCCGACTGGTTGGATGTCGAAGACCGAAAAGTGGCTTATTACACCAACCTACCACCTGGCAGTTACGCCTTCCTGGTACGTGCCGATAACGGATTTGGCGTCTGGAGTGAAACGGACGCCTCTGTCGAATTTGAGTTGAAACCGTATTTCCACCAAACCCACGCCTATCAATTTCTTGTCGCACTAGTCGCCCTAGCATCCGTGGTTGGTCTATACATGTGGCGCCAACGTGCTGGACGTGTTCGAGAACAAGAGTTGAAACGTTTGGTCGAAGACCGCACTAAGGACCTTTGGAAAGTGACTCACAAGTTGAAGGATGCCAATCATAAACTTGAAGAACTATCGTTCACTGACCCATTAACCGGCGTTGGAAATCGACGACGTTTCGAAGAGGTGATCGAGAAGGAATGGCGTCGGACGCTGCGTAACCAACAACCTATCTCCATCCTCATGATCGACATCGATTTCTTTAAGAGCTACAACGACACCTACGGTCATCAAAGCGGCGATGAATGCCTCAAGGTGGTGGCCAACTCCTTAGCTCAGGAACTGAACAGGCCCGGCGACATTATCGTCAGGTATGGGGGAGAAGAATTCATCGTGTTTCTACCGGAAACAGATTTTGATGGCGCACATGTGGTGGCAGAAAGTATGCGAGAACGCGTCATCAGTCTGCATATCGATCACAGCGGCTCGTCGATCATGCCGCAACTGTCGATTAGTATCGGCGTTTCCAGCACCATCCCCACCGACGACAAGAATTGGCATGATTTGGTGAAACGGGCAGACGAAGCCTTGTATCAGAGCAAGCACCTAGGGCGCAATCGGGTTGAACGCTTAGCTCTCGCCTAGATTCATTCATAATAATGATGGCTGATGGGCGACAAGTTTGCGTTGCCTTTTGACAATGACCTGCTTTCATTTAGAATGCAGCAAATACAACAATCCACGCAGGTATGGTGTCGATTCGGATTAACGTGCTTGAGCGAAGAGCAACTTCCAGTGGGATATTCCGGCGCAAAACTTCAAAAGCTAAACAGCAATGGCTTCATCAAACGATTAACTGGGTGGAGCCGGAGTGAAAGGAACACATGCGAATAAGAATCTTTGCTTTATCACTAATTGTCGTTGCCGTAATGGTTGCGGTTAAGACGACGTCAACAAGCACAATAGTTGACAAGAAATCGACCATCAATGCGGAGCGAGAAAAGGGACCACGTCCCGACCGACCGGGTGAAGCAGCTCAATTCTGGCAAGACCGGTTAACATCACCTGGATCAACAAATCCTGCGCTCTTGAATTTTCAAATCAAACAAGAGTTGGCACGTAACAAACGTGATGGGCATATTCCTGCTTATGGTTTTGAAAGCTTCGGACCGGGCAATTTTGGGGGACGGCTGAGATCAATTATCATTCACCAAAATGAACCCAACCAGATGTTGGTTGGGTGTGTCAGTGGAGGTGTTTGGAAATCAACCGATGGCGGTAATCACTGGCAGCCAAAGAGCGATTTCTTGAGCAGCATAGCTATTTCCTCGATGGTCGTTGACCCAGATCAACACAATCGAGTTTTTATCGGTACCGGGGAAGGATTTTTTAATACGGATGCAGCTCGAGGGTTAGGCATCTTCGTTTCTGAAGATTTTGGCGAAACATGGGAGCACCTAACCGCGACCGCAAATGGCGAATTTTATTACATCAACCGGCTTGCGCGCATTCCAGGCAGCGACACACTAATGGCAGCCACTCGAACAGGACTCTTTAGATCAATCGATCTGGGTCTTAATTGGAACCGCGTTGATGGTTTTCTGGTAGACAGCCGAGGGTTCGTTGATTTGAAAGTCGACCCTAGCAACGGACAGCGTCTATATGCGTATCACTATGGCTCAGCTGCTGCTGGCTCCGCGACGACGGTCACTGTAAATTCACCTGCATCTTTGGCTGGAACTGTGCTGGAATCGGCGCCGGCAAGTTTTGGACCCTCTATCGGCCAGGTGGGCTCAGTTAGTGGGAACTTAATTTTGACAGATCCAGTTTTGGGCTGTGGCGCATTCACCAATGCCTCCGCTCTAGCTGGAAACATTGCCTTGATCGACAGAGGCAGCTGCAATTTCACCGTTAAGGTCAAGAACGCTCAAGACGCCGGTGCTATTGCTGCGATCGTCGTGAACAACGAAGAAGGCGCACCAACAACCATGGGCGGAACCGATGCCAGCGTGCAAATCCCGTCCGTGATGATTAGTTTGGCCAACGGAAATACGATCAAAGCAGCTTTGAGCCAGGGCGTTTCCGTAACAATCGGCGCTTCCAATCTAGCCCAACGATTCCTGGCTAGGTCCGTTGATGCGGGCCAAACGTGGGTCGCACTTGGTGCCAGTAATGGATTACCTGCTTCAGATATTTCGAGAATGGAAATTGGAATTGGGTCCGACGGCGTGGTTTATGTTGCCGTGGCAAATGACAACACAGACCCAAGCACTCGTGGCTTATGGAAATCGACAGACGGTGGCAATAGTTTTGCGAAAACGGGTTCCACCACCGCCTTCATTGAACGCCAAGGTTGGTATGACTTGATGATTGGTGTCGATCCTAGCGATTCCGAACGCGTCTATTTGGGCGCTGTTGATACATTTAGAAGTATCAATGGGGGCACAAGCATCGACAAAATCACGTTCTGGAATCCCGGGTCCGGACAAATTCCGCATCACGTGCATGCAGATCTGCATACGATCGCTTTTCATCCTACCGACCCAAATACGTTTTGGATCGGAACCGACGGTGGCATTTACAAATCAACGGATGGGGGAGATAACTTTGTCAGTTTGAATAACGATCTCCGGGTAGCTCAGAATTATGGTATCGCGATCCACCCCAACGGTGATTCTGTCATTACCGGGACACAAGACAACGGCTCTCATCTCTTTTTTGGCGATCGCTCGGTTTGGCTTGAGTGGGCAGGTGGTGATGGCGGCTTTTGTGCCTGGGACCAGCAAAACCCAAATTTTTTGTACGGTTCAAACCCTTCCGGCAGCATGTTCGGATCAACCGATGGCGGCAACACCCTGTTTGGCATTAATCTGCCAGATACAACCGGTGCCGCTTTTATTCAGCCCTTTAGTTTAGACCCCAACAATGGAAACCGAATGATTGTAGGTACTAACAAAGTGTATTTTGCGCCTAATGTGCGACTAACATCTGGCGCGAGTTGGCAATCGGTTTCTGCCGATTTTGGTACATCCGTATCTGCCACAACGATTAGCCAACACGATGGCAGCTTTGCCCTGGCTGGAACGAATGCCGGTAAAATTTACGTCAACACGGACCTCGGTGGTAGCGGGTTCTTCACCGAACTGACGTCCTTGGGCGACATGTCCGGTATCGTGACATGGCTTGAGATCGATCGCCACGACACCAGCGGACAAACATTTTACGCGACCTTCTCTGGCTACAGAGCCGATCGTATTATGAAAACGGAAGACGGCGGTTCAACATGGTTCTCGATACATGGCGACTTACCTAACTTGCCGGTCTATTGCTTGAGCGTTGATCCACTTAATCCTAATCAAGTATTCATTGGGACCGAGCTGGGATTGTGGGTCAGTGTGAACAACGGTGGCGGCGGCATGAGCTGGGCACCATACGAATACGGACCGGCAAGAACGCGGATTGTGCAAATGAAATGGGCCAATGATCGAAACGAAATGTGGATAGCGACACATGGTCGTGGAACCTATCGTATGACGCGTGATGGCGTCGTTTTTGACCTCAGCCACGTTCAGGTTCAGGGTGATGGAGATCGCTTCATCGATCTGAACGAAACTCATCAGATTGACGTCGTTGTCCGCAACGATACGCAAGTTGATTTAACCGAAGCCTGGCTTGAAATCACAAGCAGCGATCCGCGTTTAGAGATATCAGGCGGCATGCAGATTGGCACGCTTGCCGGATTCACGTCACAAACCTTAAGTTTTGAAGCCTTTCTTTCGGAACTGGATCTGCCGCTGAAGGAAATCGAGTTGACTGCGACGCTGCATGCCGACAATGTGACCTTTAGTCACAAAACGACAACTCTTTTAGGTGCAAACCCAAATCTGATGATAGGCAACTTCAGCGAGAATGCCGAGCAAGATGGTTTGATGACCCACTCGTCAATGATTGCTAATGACGATTGGCAACGTGTCATCACTCAGTTTCATATGGGCACCATGTCGTGGTTCTCAGCCAATGAAAACGCGTTTGCCGACCGGTCACTGGAAACACCACCATTGACTGTGGTCGAAAGCAACTCGACGGCCGAATTCTATGTCTACTATCATCTCGAAGGTAATAGCCAGCAGTATTGGGACGGTGCCGTTTTGGAAGTTGAAGTTGATGGACAATGGCGTGATCTTGGGCATGCGGTCAGCGGCGCTACTTATGACGGTCAACTTCACAACAACACTAGCCTCTACCTTCGAGACGCTTGGTCTGGCTTGCAAACGTCATGGCGCAAAGCTGAAGTGAGTTTGGCCGAGTTCATGAACCAGGAAATTAGGTTGAGGTGGCGCCTGGCTTGTGATGAATCATCGTCGCAACAAGGGTTCTGGGTGGATAGCATTCAGATATCAGGTGTTTCTTGGGAATTGCCTCCTTCAGCCGATATGGAAGCATGCTCAGATTGCAGCAGTATCAAAGGCAGCCTTTTACCATTTGTATACACGATTCCCCACGCCGTTTCGGGCCAGAACCATGAAACCATGATTGGTGCCATTAACGGTGGGCAGGTTGCGGCTGATATTGAAGTCTTCGCATTTGATGCTTTTGGGCGGACGCTGGGTAGTTGGAATAGTAATCTTGCGCCCCTAAACTCGCTATGGATGCCAGTTTCAAGCGTGATTTCGCAGCACGAACAAGTCGCATGGCTTCAACTGGGGTCGACACTAGAAATCGACGTTATGGCGGAATTTCAAGGGCCAGGAACGCGATCGGCCTATAGCGCGTCTGATTCGGGTGTGGACGAGGTTTTTCTGCCCCATGTAGCAAAGAATACCGCTGTATTTGAAACCTATCTTGCGATGGTCAACGGCAGCCCTGAGCCGTCGATGACGGAACTTGTACCCTCAGTTGACGGATCGGATCCTATCGACATAGGCGACGGCCATGGCGCTTACCAAAAATTGCAGGTAACTGCTGCCTCGTTACTTGGGGATTCTATATCGGTAACTGAATGGGGTGTGATACGTAGCGCTCCAGCGCCTATCTCAGCAATGGAATATTTCACGGTCCTACCAGGGGAGAATCAAGTCGCGTCTCTTGGGTTGACCAATGAACAGGGATCAACGATTCGATTCAGTCATATCGCCAAAGATACGCAAATATTCTGGACCGGCATGGTTTACATTAATGTCGGCACTTCAGCGAATGAAGTGACTGAATCCTATTATTCAGATAGCGGTGAAGTCATAAGTACACGCGCCATGAGCTTAGCGCCATTTGAAAAAGTGACGCTGCTGCTCGACGAGAATTCTGGTGCAGCACCCGTCCCAGCTGGCGCAGCGTGGTTGGAGGTAACTGGAAGCAGTAATCTAATCGGATACGAACTCTTTGGTGCGGCTTTCAGTGGCAGTCACGATTTCTTTTCTGGTCTCAAAGGCAGCCATCAGGCTGGGCAGTCATTGACTTACGCCCATGTGGAAGGTAGTCAAAATAGCTGGACGGGTTTAGTGGCGTTGAATGTTGGCGACGAGACCGCAGACCTGCTTTTCGAGCTAATTGGCCAAAATGGCGTTGTAAAGGCATCAAACAACCAAGCTGATATCCCCGCAAAGACAAAGTCAACGCTCTTGCTTCAAAACCTGTTTCCCGGTGTTGTCATTGAGGATGGTGATTGGGTGAGAGCAACCGCCACAGCCTCGCAGTGGAGTGGATTTGCATTGTGGGGAGACCAAGGAACGGCCATCCGCCAAAACTTGGCGGGCCTAAACGCATTTGTTCATTAAGACTAACAGCGAGGGACGTCAAGGCTGACATGAAACAATTTGCGGGCTGGCGGTATTAAACCACTGGCCCCGCAAAGTATTGAGTCTTTGATCACTGGCTTGACATTTGCTCGCCTTCGCAAAGGCAGCGTTGTGAAAACGAAGCATTGATTTGCCTAAAATCAAGCCTAAGGACGAACGATTTCGAAGGACGTCGTAATTTCGACCGTTGCCTGCATCATGCCGGCAACAGAACAATAGCTTTGGACCGAGAGTGAAATGGCACGTTCGAGTTCACGATCATTGGCATCAGGCGACGTGAGTTTGAAATGAACATGGATCTTTTCAAAAATGCGAGGGTGGGGCAGGTCGCGCCGTTCGCCCTTCACATCAATTTCTAAGGTAACAATTTCTCGACGCCGCTTTTTGATGATCTCAACGACGTCTATCGACGCGCATCCCCCTAAAGCCATTAGCACCAGACGCATAGGAGAATGTCCCTTGACGCGTTCCGAATCCATAACCAGCGACTGAACATCATCGGTGGCGTCGAAAACCATGTCTTCTCGCCATTTGATATGGGCAAACATAACTGAATCCTTTCGTCCATAAATATGAATTAATTTAGTTCGGCAAACTTTTACGTGACTAGAGTCCGCTGACTCCAGTAGAATAACACCGGTTTTGTGTGTGTTTACACTAATAAAGAAGGTATTGGAGATTCGTGGATGGAGTGGAGCAAACGGCTTTCAGCAATAGGAATCTTATTACATAGTTTTTTTATGTTTGCTGCTGATCGCGTTGACAAGCCTATTGTTCACGATCTTCTCCTCAAAGCTACCTTTCAACTCGAACAGGGCTATTGCCACCAGAATATGGCTCTGATTGATCAAGCGCTTTCGCAGCTTGAACCGCTCTTGAACCACGAAGGTTTCGTCACACAAGCCCACTATTATTCGGCACTGGCTGAGTATCGTGCCATTAACGTCATGAACATCACCGATCAACGAGACGAAAAAGCACATCTTCGCCGGATTGACCGCGCCATTAAACACCTTGAATCCATTATTAAAGCCAATCCTGACCATATCGAGTCGCTTGTGCTCTTGTATTCGTTTTATAGCCGTAAAATAGGATTGAAACCTCTTTCTGGCGTATCTCTGTTCTCGAAGATGGAAGATGTCAGAGATGCAGCCAAACAGCTAGACCCTAACCATCCTCGTCTGATGTTGATTCAAGCCATTTACGATTACCACGCCCCCAAGCGTTTTGGTGGCGACCGACTCAAGGCACACATGGGTTTTGCCGCTGCGGCAAATTTACTTTCAAGGCAAGTGGGAACCGATCCTTTGGCCCCGCACTGGGGTTTTGAGGATGCCTGCTCATGGCTGGGAATCTCATACTTAGATGATGGTAAAGACAAGATGGCCTACGATGCCTTTCGCCGCGGCCTCGATTCAAACCCACAATTTGCCTGGATTAAGAATGATCTTATTAAGCGGGTGGCGCCGGTGACTGGCAGTTTAGCCACTTCAGGTGCGAACGGCCGTTAAGCATTTGCTTCCGATCTTAGGACTTGCATCACATTTCGCCGCCACACGCCCCAAGCTGATAACGAACCAATGAACATGGTGACACCGACCACCGTCAAGGCAATGGCCGCTATTAAGCCCGTAGACCACTGGTACGACAAATTGAGTAAGCGAGTTGAAATCAAATAACTTGTTGGCACGGCAATAAGTACACCCAAAAGCGTGCTGATACTCCCCAAAGCCATAAACTCAAAGGCTAATACCGCTGTTACTTGGCTACGTTTGGCGCCTAGTGCCCTGAGTATCGATGCTTCTTCCACCCGTTCAAATCTTGTATTGAAAAGCGATGTGGCTAGGACAATGAATGCGGCACCCATAAAAAAGGCAGCCATAAAACGGACTGCAAAACGGGCTTTTCCCACCACATCATCGATGGAACTCAACAGCAAGCGCAGGTCGACTGCGGAAACATTGGGAAGCTGCTGCACAAGCTCTTGTTGAAATTTAGAGGAGACATCTAGGCTCTTTGCCGTCATGGCCTGTACAAAAATTTGAGGAGCATCCTCAAGCACGCCTGCTGGGAACAATATATAAAAGTTGGGTTGCATGCTTTGCCAGTCGACTTCTCGTAAACTAGCGATTTGTGTCTCAACGGGAATGCCCTGAATGTCAAACGTTAACTGGTCACCGACTTCCACGTGTAAAGTTTCGGCGATGCTTGTTTCGATAGAAACAGGAACCGTGCCTTCGATACCGGCTTCAAAGTGAGCCACCCAAGAACCTGCCGTCACTTTTTCGGTCTCTCTTAAAGTCGCACGGTATGAGGAACGGTATTCCCAGCGCACGGCCCATTCAGGGATTTGGCTCGACTCATCGCCAATCAGCTCGATTAGAGGAGTTTGATTTCTATGGGTTAGACGCATTGTGACCATTGGAATGCATTCACCAATCAAGAGTTGATGTGCCTGGGCGAGTTCATCAACTGCCGTTCTCTGGTCCGATTGAATATCGAAAAGGATTAGGTTCGGTCGGTCAGCCCGCTGCGACTGCTCGAACTGGCCAACGAGACTATTGTGAACCAACATATGATTAACGATGGCGAAGGTAACGAGTCCAACTGCAACAATTACCATTAGCGACTGATTATGCGGTCGATAAATATTGCTTAAACCTTGGCGAAACGCGAACGGCAGTCGACCTAACGGCAACCGCCTTAGTACGCGCATCAGCAGGTACGCGACCGCCATGACGACTAAAAGAATGCCGGCAAAGGCAGATAAGATCGTTAAACCCAAAGTCCATGAGGGTGACTGCAACATAGTCGCAACAACAACGACGCAGAGCGTAACCGCGATTGCAATGCGCTCCATTCTTGATCCTCTCTTGGCTGCCGCATGGCTGCCTTGACGAAGTAGGATCAATGGCGTGACTGACCAAAGTTTTGAAAAAGGGACAAGCGCAAAACAGAACGCCATAGCTAAGCTGACCGCGCCGGCTCTAGCAACGGCGCTCCAAATGACCTTGGCCTCGATTTCCATTGGCAGAAATTCTCGTATCATCGCCGGGAACGCTAACTGGGTGACGACCCCTAGAGCCAGTCCCAATAACGTGCCCATCAGCGCAATAACCAGCGCGTAGGCGACCAACATCAGCATGACATGTCGTGACGTTGCACCTAAGCAACGTAACAGGGCAATCGTCTTCAGTTTGGAACGCGCAAATAACATCATGGAGCTTGCCACACCCATGCCACCAATAAGTAGCGCTGCGATGCCTATTAGATTGAGGAATGTGAACAAGTTATCGAGCGAGTCGCCTATGTTTTCGCGTCGTTTTACGACCGTGTCCCAAGATACGTTAGCTGCCCTTAAAGATTGCTTGTGTTTCTCAGCCCATGCGTCCGCATCAAAGTCTACCGGTGTGCGAAAAGCCTTTCGGTAGGTGACACGACTCCCTTTCTTCACCAGCTCTGTGCGGTCAATGGCACTAAAAGGGATGAAAACCCGCGGTCCCACAGATGAGATTAGTGCCGCTTCACCGGGTATCTTCAATAAGCGGCCAGAGACCGTGAATTTAGATTCGCCAATCAAGATCTCGTCGCCAATTTCGATCGAGAACTGGTTCATTAGGCCGCTATCTACCAGTGCACCCATTTGATGAACAAATTCTTGTGAAGCTTCGGGCGGGTCTGTTTCAAGTTCTCCATAGTAGGGGAAGCCGCCGTCTATTGCGCGTATACGCGCCAATCTGGTGCCTTCCTTGCCTGTGAATTGAACCATTGAGGCAAAGCTCACCAGCGACGAATTTTCAAAAGGCAAATCATTGAGCAAAGGAAACGTTTCAGGCCTCATCTCCTGATTACCACTAAGTATGAGGTCTGCGCCAACCAGTGATTTGGACTGAACGCGCATGGCTTGGTCCACGTTGATGGCAAAGCCCTCGGTGGTGACCAGCGCTGCTACACCCAGGCTAACTGCCAACGAAAAGGTAAGGAACCGCCAACCATTTCGGCGAATCTCTCGTTGCACCATGCGATTGGCCCACAAAAACGCATTCATGGTGTTGGTACTCGATCTATCATGCGCCCGCCGGACAGGGTCACCGAACGGGCGGTTCTATTGGCTAAATTGAGATTATGGGTCACTAAAACGAGTGCCGTTTGGAATTCCTTATTCATATCAAAAAGGAGCTGTTCAATCATGTGGCTAGTTTCTTCGTCGAGATTGCCCGTGGGTTCATCGGCAAAAACCAGCGCAGGGCGATTGGCGAAGGCACGCGCAATGGCGACTCGTTGCTGCTCTCCGCCCGACATCTGTGCCGGTAGGTGATTGACGCGATGCTGTAAACCCACGCGTTCCAATAGTTCTAAACTCTTAGATTTGGCTTCGCGATCACCAGATAGCTCTAACGAAACCATGACGTTTTCCAGCGCTGAAAGACTGGCAATCAAATGAAAGGACTGAAAGACAAAGCCAATTTTTCGATTGCGAATATAAGCGCGTTCATTTTCGTTCATTTCGGCAAATGACTTGCCTTCAAAAAGAATCTCTCCAGATGTGGCGTCATCTAAACCTGCACATAAAGCGAGCAATGTGGTCTTCCCACTACCCGAAGGTCCAACGATCGACAGGGTGTCGGCTTCGAGAACGCTGAACGAAATATCATTGAGGATTGGCAAGGTGCCGGCATCACTTACAAAGGATTTATTTACTTGGCGACATTCTAGGATCAAGGTAACTCCTGCTTTTGTTTGTCAATCTCACGGTTGTCGGCCTAAGATTCTATCTCATGAAGTTTCAACTGCTCACACTTACACTTTGTTTCAACTTTGCATTCTTCGCTGAAGCTGAAGAACCTAATAAGAGAATCCTGTTTGTCGGCGATAGCTTAACGGCTGGTTTTGGTCTTGACTCGGATCGCTCATTTCCTATTCTCATCAGTGAGCGCATTCTTGAGAAAAGTTGGCCTTTTGAGGTTGTAGCGGCAGGTGTAAGTGGCGAAACGTCGGCTGGCGGCTTGCGACGCATTAATTGGTTATTGAAAAAGCCCGTTGATGTTTTGATTCTCGAGTTAGGTGCCAATGATGGGCTTCGGGGTTTAAACCCAGACGACACTTACTCGAACTTGGCAGAAATTGTGGCGCGTACCCGCTCAAAGTATCCCGATGCAGTTGTTCTCCTGGCCGGCATGAAGGTACCACCAAACATGGGAACTTCATTTACCAAAGCGTTCGAGTCGATCTACCCAAGACTGCAAAAGGATCTGGATATTGCCTTGATCCCGTTCCTGTTAGAAGGCGTTGCCGGTGAGCAAGAATTCAACTTGGGTGACGGAATCCACCCAAACGAAGCAGGCCACAAACGCGTAGCTGAACATGTTTGGCGATATTTGGAACCAATCCTGAATGCGGTCATGTCAGGTCAATAACAACCTTGCCCACATGTTGACCCGTCTTAAGATATGCAAAAGCCGATGGGATTGAGTCCAGTCCATCAAAAACTTTGTCAATGATAGGTTCAATGGGATTGTCTTGTAAGAACTGAATAAATTCTTGCGCTCGCTTGTGATTACCTACCAAGATCCCTTGGATACGGATATCTTTCATTAACGCTTTGGTCAAGTTTGGCGGCTGATCTGGATCCGCTAATACACCTATTAAGGCGATACAGCCACCCAATCGGGTCGCATTCACGGAGCGATTGAAGGTGCCTGCGCCACCCACTTCAATCACGCCATCGACGCCTTGCGGGCAATGGGTCAGGACTTCTTTATCCCACGCGGGTGTCGCTCGATAGTTGATTCCCACATCATGTAGCTGGGCCAATCGCGTTAATTTCTGGTCACTACTCGATGTCATCACCACCCTCATGCCCAACTTCTTTGCGATTTGCGCCGCAAAACAACTCACACCACCTGTGCCAAGGGTGAGGACCCAGGCAGGGCTGCGCCATTTAGGTAGCGAACGGATCGCGTTCCAGGCCGTCAAGCCCGCCACCGGAAGGCAAGCGGCATGTTTGGGATTCCACTGAGCGGGCACCTTAATTAAGGCGTCTTGTTGAAAATCCTGGAAATCGCAACAAACGCCTGCAGCAGGTCCACCGAGCGTTCGATGGTGCGCGTTCTCAGGCGGAGGACCATCTTGCCAACCAGGCACCATTTGCGTGATCACTAGATCGCCCACTTTGAATTCCTGAACCTTTGATCCCACTTGCAGTACTTGTGCACAGGCATCACTGCAGGGGACAAGCGGGCGCGGGACTCTGGGGTTGTACAAACCTTCAACCATTAGGAGGTCACGGTAATTAAGGGAGATGGCCAAGACTTTTACCCGAATATGATCGTCCGCTAAAACTGGCAACTCACGTTCAATCCATTCAGCTTTTTCTAATCCAAATTCTGGGAAGGTGAGGGTGCGGGTTCTCATTGGCTTGCCCCTTGATTGTAGAATGCGTAACTTTCGCGGAACCGCTCCAAGTCTTGGATCAATCTAACGCGCATATCATCCAATTCAGAATCCGTGTCCTGTGTCCAAAACGCCCGCCAGATGGTGGTCAACTGTTGAATACGGAAGGCATATCGGTCAATAGCCCCGAGTGCCATGAGTCCCGTACCAGCCAAGAACAAAACGCACCAATAAGCCAGCAACGTGCTAACAGTCAGGCCTATAAAAACAGCCACAGCGCCGTAGTACAGCGCGTATACAAAAAGTCCAATGCTCAATTTGGCCGTGGCCCGCCATACTGGACCCAGGCTCAAACGGTCGACAACAGCACCTGTCAATCGGTACGGGATCCAATTTGACAATAAACCAATGGTGGTTGGCGACATCAGCGTCAGAAACGCCGACCATAAGTCACGAATCCGCAGGGGTTCATGATTTTCTGGAGTCGCAAGTTGACTTGCTTGGTGGGAGTAGACCTGCATACGTTGTTGAAACAACTTCACGGTATCAGGGTCCATACGGTGATAGTGATTGACGGCCTCAGCAATTTTTAAGCGTGCTTCCTGCGGGTCGTCCAGTCCTAACGCACTATCTAGGTGGGAACCATAAAGCGCCTGAATTTGATGGACGAGGATCTCCAGTTCCTTAGCTTCCAAATGCGGAATCAAGAGACGCAGCTCGTCACTAATTTGCTGACTTGTCTGCTGTACATCATCACGTTGCGGAGAGGGATCACTGATTTCGATTGCCTCGCCAACACGAATAGTAATCGATGAACGGAAAATAGACGGTTCGGCGTAGTCAATGCCGATGGGAATGACGGGCACCGGGCCCTGCCACTCGGGGTGTGAGAGCACATGTTTGGCCAAGCGAACTGTCCCTGTCTTAACGGGTTTCAGCGATAGTCCTGGCTGACTCACACCCTCAGGAAAAACAAGTATGTGGGCCCCTTGAATCAGTTTCTGACTCGCCACCTCAAACATATTCGCATTTGCGTCCTGATCCATCTCAGGATGGTCTTGACGTCTCATCACGGGGATAGCGCCTAATCGATCGAGTGCACTTCCAAGGAAAGGGATCCGCCAAATCGTTGACTTGGCAAGATAGTGAAGCCTTGTCGGCGAGAGCGCGGTCAAAAGTAAAGGGTCCAAAAAAGTGTTGGGGTGGTTGGCAACCAAAATAGCGCCGTGTTGCTGGCTTAAACGATTTAGACCAATGACACGAACTCTACCAAAGAATAACTCGATAAGAATACGCGCCAGAATCTGTGAAAAACGACTCAAGAGCGTGTGTTTCGACAATCCGTCCAGATCCTGCCAATCAAGCTCTTCAACATCGTCTAACCTCAGCGTGATTGGACGACCCTCAATCACAGCCGCTGCCCGCGAAGCGCGGGTTAGCTGTAACAAATAGAGACCGACAGCGGTCATGACCAAAGCGATCTCTATCGCATACTCGGGATTGGCGGACACAAAAAGCCAAATGCCACTCACTAACCCAAGCGAAGCAAAAAAGGCGAAAACACTCAGTAGCTGGGCTGATTTTTCGCGCGGCGTAATGGCTGCTTGAAAGGCTGCGGCTGTGGCAACCAACATCCCAAATACCAAAGCAAACGAGATATGAAGCAACGACCGTTCCCAGTCTGTATGGGCGAACCATGCCGAGATGACAAATCCCAGCCAAATAAGAATAACCAGTACGAAGGATCTCTTCGCGCCCAATTCCCGTAGTGGAATGAGCGCAAAGCCTGCACCTATCGGCGCTGCAAACAACAATGCCCAGGAGACACTGTCCCACTGCTGTAAACCCAACCGATTGGCAGCGAACTGATAAGTATTCGATGCCAAAATGGCAATCGAAGCCACAATCAAGAATACGGAGATCATAAAGGTGATTAGATCGCGTCGGGTCGTACTGTATTTGAACAATTGGAAAAGAGAATCACGCAAGAATGATCGATCAACAACCTCTTCAACACGATCGCTGAGACGTCCGAGCCATCCTTGCAGGATGATGACGAGTAAGCAAACTAGGAAAAGCGCCCCATAAAGAGTCCCAGAGCTTCTGAACGGGAAGGTGGGGACCAATCCTAATATGAGTGTTGCGATGCCCGTCGCCAAGCCAATCGCCGTACCCAAAGACGCTAGGAATGCGCGTTCGATCCGCGATTCGTTCGCCAATGTACTCACCAGATTCAGTGCCATGAGCGACATAAGCAAGACGCAAGGGGGGATCAACATTCGGTTTAGCCAAGATAGGTCCAAGACGAAGTAGATCAATAAAAGGCCGGTCAGCAGAATGCCAGCAATAGCTGAAACCTCATTTTGGAAGTGATAAAAGTCACTGAAACACGAGACCAATAAAGTGAGCACAAATGAAAGAGACAGAATGAGGATCAAAAAACCACTGGGCGCCATCGTTTCGCGCATCATGACGCCGATACTGCCTGCGAACACGCCCATGACGCCGTGGCTCATGAGCCACAGTGATGTCCTAATAGCGTGTCGTTGCGGTCGTTTCATACCGTTTCTGGGCCAGTGGGAACTTGAATAAATTCGAGGTAATGCTTTAATTCAGCCATCGATTCAAGAATGTCGTCAAGTGCGCGATGGTCGCCTTTCTTATCAAATTTCACGTCGAACATGTGTTCGTAAATCTGCTTGAATGAACTGACGTCAATCAAGCGGTAATGGAGCATGTTGCTGAAGTCCATCATATAGCGATCAATGAATTTTCTGTCCTGGTGGATTGAGTTGCCACACATGACCGGTTTTTCGTCCGGGAAATGTTGTGTGACGAAGGCGCACATATCCTCTTCCACTTCGACAATCGCTTTTCCGTTTGGAATTTTCGCAAGCAAACCACTTGCACCATGTGTACGCGTATTCCATTCGTCCATCGCCTCAACTAGTGATTTGGGTTGGAAGACAACCGAATGATATGTAGCTAACGGCTCTAGCTTAAGGTCTGTGACAATGGCTGCCAATTCAATTATGGCGCAGCTTTCAGGGTCCAAGCCGGTCATTTCCAAATCTATCCAAAGCATACGTTTCATGGCGTTCTTGTCCTTCTCGTCGATGCACTCATTATAAGGAGCATTCTGTGAATGAGACCATCATCGGTCTAAGCGAATCGGTTCGGATGGAGTTTAGTCAAGAATCGGGTCCGTGCTGTGTCTTGGCCATCCAACGCTTCTGCGACAGCTTTTCCGATCGACCAAGACAACCCCAACCCATAACCCGTAAAGGCCACTGCCGACCACATGGTTGGGTCTCCACTTATGGGACCCACGATGGGTAAACCATCACCAGAAAAACCCATTATCCCGCTCCAGCGGGTAGCTATTTTTAGATCTAGATTTGGATATATTTCTTTGATCAAATCGTCCAACGCCGATTGGATCTTTGGATTAATGAACTCATCTGTGCCTACTTCTCTGTGTTCATCAACAAACCGGCGCCCGCCCAAAATCAAACGGCCATCTGGCGCCCAATGCCAATAATCATAGCCAAAATTCGTAATACAACCCATGGGGGCATAACGATGCTCACTTGGCTCAGTGGCAAGGACTTGGCCGCGGGTAGGGAAGACCCATTTCTTGAACTGAGGTAGAAGGTTCGAGACATAGGCATTCGTCGCTACTAAAGCGATCTCGCAGCCTATGCTGCCACCATCAAATTCAACAACACCTGGTCCTATGCCTGTGACAGGTAGGCCCTCAACGATTCGTGCGCCGTGCGCGGCGGCTTGTTTTGCAAATGTCTTGGTTAGTTCGGCTGGATTGACAACGGCATCTAACGGGTCAAGTTTTCCATAGTCGAAGGCTCGACTACCTATTAATTCTTCGATTTCATTGGCATTCACAATCTGTGAATGAAAACCGTCCTTTTCCATCGCCTCAACAGCGTCAGTAATTTTCTCTTTCTCAGCATCGTTATAGGCAAGGGTTAAGCTTCCTGAGCGATGATAAGCAAGCTCTTCAGGGACGCCTGTTTCGATCAGAAAATCGTGCAACTCATTTTGGCCTTCGCGTTTAAAGTTCAATATGCCGTGGGCAGTTTCGTGGCCGTATAGCTCAATCATGCGGGGATAATAATCGACCGTTTCGAGTATGATTTGGCCGTCATTACGACCGGATGCTCCACTTGCTAAACGCTGCGATTCGATTAAACAAACCTGAATGCCTTTCATGGCTAAATGCAGGCAAATGGCGGTACCTATCAGGCCACCTCCAACAACCACGACGTCGCTTCTTTCGGGTGGAAAACTCCAGAATGGTTGATTCAATGATTCGTTTCCTTCAGGCATGTTTCTTTAAGGCAACCATTCTCGCATGTCGTGCGCAATCCTGTCAGCTCCATTGACGGAGGTACGCTGTGCTGGTTGAAAGGAACGTAATTTATGGATTGTTTGCTTAAGGACTTCATGATCCAAGCTTTGCTGTTCTATTTTCACAGCGGGTAATTGCTGGCAAACAAAACGCTCTAAGACAGGGGCCTCGCGAAATGTTTCTCGCCCTACATAGGCAATTGGCCGGCCCTGAGACCAGGCCTCAGCCACCGTACTGTAACCCAGTTTTGCTATCACGCCATCGCAGGCGGCCATCAGATCGGGATGATAATAACCCATATCTTGACCTAGAGAAATCACGGACCTTCCACGCTTGCTGGCGCCCATGCCAGCGGCCACCAGAATCTTCACCTCGTTATGCTCGTAATTCTGCAGCCAACCCAATTCGTGACCAAGGCCGCCCCACGACATGAGCACCACAAAATCATCCTCCGCGATACCCAATTCTCGCCTAACCTCGTTCGGCTGGCGTCGCGGCCCACGGTATACGGGGTCGACGGCAATGGCACCTGTATCAACGTGACATATAGGGGTTGTTTGATATTGGCGATCAAACTGCTGTGTTAGTTCCTTCAAGTAGCTGATGTGTTGCTCGAATTCTTCATGCTTGGTCTGGTAAGCCTCATAAATCCAGTCCCATGTGAAGTTCTCGATGAGCACGCTGGGGATGGATAGTGTCCTCGCGATCGGTGCTGCAATCGGTGAGATATCACTCACTAAGGCATCGAATCGATGACTTGATAAGACCCGAGCCAAATGATCAATGTGCGTCTGGCTGTAGATATCACTCTGATTTAGTCGATCCAATGTCGCCTTGGGGTCTTCTTGAAAGGCGTTCTTTTGCATCAATCCCAAATCACAAGTCAAGGGGAGCGTGACGAACTCGAATTCTAACGACTGTGACAGGAACCAGGCCGGCGTTTTTGCGATTAGCGTGAAGCGAATGTTTGAGTCCAGTTCGCTTAAGGCATTCATGACTGCACAAGCACGGGCAGCATGTCCAAGGCCGTGGTCCGTAATCATATAACCAATGTGTGTCATGCTGCGCATTATAGATGGAGCCGCGCTAAGAATCAGCGTTTCGCAGGAATCCTTGTCTCAACCCGCTCTGCGTGCACATTTTGGTCACATCTCGAAAGCAGCAAAACAGGATACACATGGAAGTCCTTGGTTCCACAACCTCAAACCGCTAGAATGATGCACATTCAGAGGATGTGAGCCGGGAGAATTGTTTAATGACCAGTAAGAAACTTTCCTTTGTGAAACTGGAAACCACAATCGAAGGACTGATGGCACGGGCGTTGGTCGAATGGGATCGCTACCTTTCCGTTGAGTCCTCATCGTATCAATGGGTCTGCATTCAGGATCCCCACTATTTGGCTCGCTCCTTAGAAGTTCTGTCCATGGATATCCCCGAAGATGATATTGCCTCGTTAGTTACGCGCATGCCGTACTTGATGGTGCTGTTCCAAAAAGTTGATATGCCAAGTGATGTGCCTATTGAATCGATGTTTGCCTTTCTTTCCGTGCTTAACCACGCCGGACTGGTCACCTTACTGAGGCAAACCTCCGATCGCCACCGGCTAAATGCCTTGTACGAAATGGATGACAAACTATGGCAACCACTCATTTTTATGATGGGTGGAAAACCTGATGTGGACCTGCCGCTTGCTGCCCAAGCATCTGATCAATGTCTATTCTTCTGAGGGGACGCAATGCAAGGAACCATTGAGCGAGTTTTACTGTCGGAAGAAACCATTCACGCGCGCATCGATGAGTTAGGTAAGCAACTCAACGACGACTATGACGGTGGCCAGATCCTGGCTGTCTGCCTTCTTAAAGGTTCCATGATTTTCATGAGTGATCTCATTCGTCGTCTCAACATGCCAATTACGCTCGAAGTTATGAGGGCTTCCAGCTACGGCCAAGCCATGGAATCGTCTGGCAGCGTTAAGATCCTGCAAGATTTGGATCGCGATATTTCTGGAATGGACGTGTTGGTGGTTGAAGATATCGTCGACACAGGTCGCACCCTTGCCAAGACGCTCGACCTGTTACGGTTCAGGAAGCCAAAAACTCTTAAAGTTTGTTCACTATTGGACAAACCCAGCCGCCGCGTGATTTCCATCGATATCGACTACACGGGATTCGTGATTGAAGATCATTTTGTGGTCGGCTATGGTCTCGATTTTGACGAGCATTATCGGCAACTTCCTTACATAGGCGTGCTCAAACTCTAGTCACGTAGCCTGCAATGCCTCTGGAAAAACAACCCATCTAACCAATCTTATTCAACTGTTGCCGTCAACTTTCTTGGACACCGACAAGAGATGAGATTCCGGATTAGCTGATAACACCCTGTAAATCAGCACTTTACGGATGTTGCTTTAGTGACTCAATGGCACAAACCATGCCTTTAGGAGGCATGGGAGGTGTCAAATGACCTTATTAGATTCACTGTTCGCAATGGTTTTGGTTTCCTTGGCTGTCGTTGCATGTACGTCCGTTTGCATATATGCCCAAAAGGGGTTTACGAGTTATCGCAGGCAGTGCGCGGTTTGGAATATTGAAACATCGCTGCTCACACAACCTAAGTATCGATTGGCTGAAGCCAGTACACGCCATTACGACGAACATGGTCGACCAAGTGACCAAAACGCAGCATTTAGGCTAGACATCGAGTCACAACAACTAGGCCCAGTTGTCGAATTCAGGTGCTCGATCATTGATGCCGAAAACTCGCAATCAGTAGCCATGATCGTTCGTCGGTTCTGGAGTCATGAGCTGTGAGGGGCCAAACATTAATGGAGGTAATCATGGCTTTTGCCATCGGGACCATTGTGCTAGGCGGTCTAATCGGTCTCTGCCAAGCGATTACTGGAAGTTACATTCAGATGCGGCAAGACGTGGCTATTCATGGCAACTTGCAAATGGCAAAAGAGCAAATTCTTGATCATCTTCTTGAGTTAGAGCCCGATTTTTGGACAGAGTTTCCGCGTACAAACGCGGCAACTTGCGAGCTAGACCACCGTCCCACGCCCGCAGTCGATATTTCACGTTCCTGCACCCTCGATCATACTGATGGGCTTTGCATTACTTTTTGGAACCTGACACACGAGGAACGTTCGCCCGACGTTTACAAAATATCAGATCACCACATGCCTTCTTGGCTCGAACTCAGCTCATTGGATGAATCATCACAAGCTGGGCCAGGACCAGAAATCGGAGCTATGAGCGTTTTGTTCGTCTCCGATGGCTTGCGGCATATGCCGCTGCTTGTGGATCACGTGGAGGCAACGCAAGTATTTTTGCGTGAGGGGGAGGATCATCCCTGGCTGCTCGCAGACGAGCTGGATTGGGATGCAGCCCACGTGGTCCACATGGCCACCCTAAAACTTCGCCACATGGCCGTGGCCAGCGACAAACAAAGGGAAGGGCGCTTGAATCTGCGGCCTATATCCATGACTGAGGATGGCTGGACAGGTGGCAGGACAAGCAGCTCCTATTTGCACTTAAAGAAGTTTGAGAGCTATCCATCTGCTAACGGCAATGTATTGCGTTTGATTTATGACGAGGAGGGTCGAGATGTCTTCATCGAATGGTAATAGGGCGTATGTCAGTCTAATGGCACTTTTGTGCATGGCAATTCTCTTTCAATTAGTACTGGCTCAGCGCGCTTTTGTATTGTCATTAACCAAAAGCACCCGATCATTTCAACCTGCGGTGCTTGATTTGAATAAACGGACAGACGGATGGTTTGACGTGCAGCCGACCATCGAACTAACCATGGATACCGAAGTCTCGGTGATTGAATGGGAGGTTGACGTTGAAAACGCAGACAGCTGTCAAATCGTCTGCATCGTCTATTCACAAGGATGTTTGATCATTCGTGATTCCGGCATCGAGACATGGTAGTATTTTCGCCATGACTGGTGACAGTAAACAACTTATCCACAGCATGTTCCAAGCCATCCCCAGCGATCAACGAATCGAATTCTTGACCGAAGTGTTGGCCTCCTTGGATGTTGCAGAACGCGAAGAACTTTTGGCTAACTTGCCATCTAAATTGCAAGCAAGCAAGGGATATCAGTCATCCGAGGAAGATCAAAACAGAGCATTGCTTTCAGACGCAACCCCGGCCAAAAACCAGCTGACTGCAGAGGAGTCGGCAAGAGAAGTAGAGCGGCTCACGCAATTGAGCCAAATCACGTTTCAGAATGAGCGTGCTGGCTTGCGCAAAGAAACACTAAGTTGTGTCCTTCTGTGTTTGCTTGGTTTTAGTGTTTTGATTGCTCTAGGTGTGGGGCTAGGCCAAGGCTGGGCTTGGCTGAAGCAGCTCATATTGGGCTAGTCACCTAAAAATACGTGTTTGGCGTCTAAGAGAACATCTTGTAGAGGTCCAAGCTGCGCGCGCAATGCATCCTGATTGGGTTCAAGGGCTTGCGCGAGTTTCTTACCCAGTTGAACGCCCTCTTGGTCAAAGGAGTTGAGGTTAAGAATAAATCCTTCGTATGCGATTTGGTTTTCGAATAACGACAGCAAGGCACCCACAGTCCTACCGTCCAGTCTATCGGCCATAATCAAACGCGAAGGGCGATTACCATCAAAGTTATGATTTGGATTGTCGCTCTTGCGGCCGCAAGCCAGTGCCACCATTTGCGCAATCAAATTATTGTTCAAGGCCACGTGCGCAGCGTTTGACGCCCGTTCATTTTGCGGGTTTTTGAATCCTACAAAACAGGTCGACGTGCGTGTTGTACCTTGATGTAACTGCTGGAAATAAGAGTGTTGACTATTGGTTCCGGGAGAACCCCATAGGATCGCGGAAGTTGAATACCCTAACTTTTTTCCTACCCGGTTAATTGATTTGCCGTTGCTCTCCATCACACACTGCTGCAAGTGCAGTACAAAATCATCAAGCGCCTGTGTGTAGGGCAGGATCGCAAGGTTATTGATACCCAGATAAACGTGATTCCAAATATTGAGTAAGGCTGCGAGCAATGCTGGATTACGGCGCACGTCGGTCAGCCGGCACTGTATATCCATGGCCTTTGCACCTGCCATAAAGTCGTCCACCACATCGTTTCCAAGCGCAAACCTGAGCGCCAACTCACCAACCGCCGAACTGCTACTAAACCTGCCACCAACTGATGGCAACATATAAAAAGACGTCAAGTATTTATTGTTGTCGTCGAGTAGACTGGCCGGTGTTGTGATTGAGACAATGTGCTCGCGGGTGTTGCAGCCTGCCGTTTCCAGTTGGGCTCGCACCCATGCTTCATTCGTTTTTGTTTCAAGGGTCGACCCGCTCTTTGAAACCACAGCGACCAGCGTATGACGCCAATCAATGCCTTGTAATACATCAATCGCGTGATCGGGATCGACATTAGACAAGAATCGCAGGTCACGGTTGGGCTGTTTATATGCGCTCAGTGCGCGAAACATGGCTTTGGGTCCCAATTCAGAACCACCAATGCCAATCTGAATCATGGTGGTGAATTGGGGATGATCAGCAAGGAACTGTTTCATTCGCCGTTTTTCACCTTCAATCAATGCGCGTTCTTTTTTTAGTACAGACTGATCCTCGGGGAAACCGCGTGTCAGTTGATGCAGAACCGCGACCGGATCGTCAGTCCACCCTTGTACTTGATTAATCGCCTCGCCATGGCTCATTGCTTGATATTGCTCGTCCAATTTAAGCTCATCAGTAAGCTCTTGAAATGCCTGCAATAGCGGCTCATTTACATGTTCAAAAGCATAGTGCAATGCAAGTAAATCTGTTTGGCAGATAAGCGAAGACAAACGCTGCTTGGTTAGGGAATCTGCTTTGTTGAGCGCAAAGGGATTTCGTGCAAGCTCAAGTAATGTCTTATGACTCTGGGTTTGATCTAGATCTCTCGTGTGGCTCATGATTAGTCCTTCCGCTTTAGTCTGGATGCGCCTCGAACTTCTCGTTCTAGATAGGCAAGCCCCACATCAAGGCCCAGTTGCGTTATGTCTATTTGCGAACCTTGAACCACCAAAACGGCGGTCCATGTTTTTTCCGGGAACCGAATCAAAGCGATCTGCTGATCAGAGGCCCGACTAATCGCTAATTCGCACCTCAACCCCTGCGCCTCCTCAATTAGCCACCCGCCAGCGTAATCACCGTAGCCAGTCGAAACGAGCTTGGGAGGCGTTAACAACTCAAGCATGGCTCGAAGAGGAAGGACGCGGTTTGAGTTCATTGAAGCCGTCCACTTTGCTAAGTCATCAATGGACGTCGTGCAAGTGCCATCGTCTTGCCAACGTGTTGCGGTCATTGATAAGGGTTCAAAGAGATCTCTTTCGATACGACGACTAATTGGTTCATGGCTAACCTTTTCAATAACAGCGATTAACAACTCGATATTGGTGGAGCAATTGAGAACCTCAGAGCCAGGATCGAAGGCTAGCGGTCTAAAGGCGGCATCAAAAAGGGTAGGCGCTGCAAAGGCGGCGTTGGGTGTGATGCCAGATGTATGGTTCATAAGATGTCGAATCTTTATGACCGCGTCCTGCTCACCAAATTCATCAAAATAAAGGCTCAATGAGTCGTCAAGCGTCAACATCTTATCGGCCACACATTGCATGGCTAATAGACAAATCCAACTGTCGCTTACACGTCCCGCAAGTAAGGCTTCAAATTGGGGTGGTGAAGCGTAAATTTCACGCTCGAAACGAGAAACCCTGAACTCATACTTTTGCGCATCTACCAGTAGTTGTTCCACTTTTGCAACTGGATCAATGGGTAACGGGGCGCGAAAGAAACCATAGATTCCGCCAATAAGCCCCAAAACGAATAGGGTATAAAACAAGGCAATCGATATCCTTTTCACATAGCCTCCAAGCTTTCATTCTAACCTGTAACCGGCTTTTTCGTTGCGTCATGCCTCTTTTGCCTTTCACTCGTTCAATGAGGGAATATGGGAAACCAAGCAATCGACGATTCTCAGACAGGGTTTTCGCTGTTTCTATATGCTAGATTGAGGCTGTCTCATAAGTCCTAATAATTCGACGGAGCGGTTAGAACGACCAACATTTACTGTATTTAACTGAGTACAAACGGATTATAACCTCTGGCTAGAAGCCAAACTCACATTCTTGGGCCTTGAAGCGACTTATGCGACAGTCTCTAGATTGGCTATGGCACCGGTCAATTCATGAATTTTGTGCAAAAAACCGATGACAAAAAGCGACTAGATGTGTCATACTTTCGCTTCGTGCGAATTGAGCAAGGCGGAGGGCCAGTAACAATATGAGATCCGGAATACATCCAAAACTAAATGCGGTGGTTTTTGTAGACACCAGCACCGGTAAAGAATTTTTCACTTATTCCACCATGACATCGGACAAAGTTCGAGAGGTGGATGGCGTGGACCATTTCGAGGTTCGTCTCGAGATAACGGCAGACAGTCATCCCTTCTGGACTGGTCAGCAGAAACTCGTTGACACCGAAGGGCGTATCGAGCGCTTCCAGCGTAAATACGGCCGCAGCTAAACTATTACCATACGTTAAGACGTATTTTGGGGTGGATTTTTCCACCCCTTTTTTCGTTTTGGGACTGGATTGAATTAGAATATGTGCAACCGCACCTTTTGGGAGCCGTTGTGGTGAACGATCCTAACGATCCAAACAAACCAAAATCAGGTCTGCCTTCAGAAGATACTTTGCCTTCGGTTGGAGGGGATTCAATCGGTCCATACCGTATATTGGGAATTTTGGGACAAGGCGGCATGGGAACGGTCTATCGCGCAGAGCAGATAGCGCCAGTAAAACGCGAGGTCGCACTAAAAGTTGT
Source organism: Holophagae bacterium (assembly GCA_029263455.1). GTDB lineage: Bacteria > Acidobacteriota > Holophagae > Acanthopleuribacterales > Acanthopleuribacteraceae > JAGQSC01. The sequence continues at coordinate 81,535 of JAJCXM010000034.1, read as the reverse complement.
TCGTTTTGGGATGGATAGCGAGCATTTTTTAGCTCGATTCCAAGTAGAACGCCAAGCACTCGCATCACTTAACCACCCCAACATAGCCGTGGTCCACGATGCTGGCACCACACGTCATGCTATGCCTTACTTTGTCATGGAGTTGCTAAAGGGCGAACCCATCGACGAGTATTGCGATTCACATCGATTGAGTATTGATGACCGGCTCAAAGTCTTTCTTGATGTGTGTCGCGGCATGCACCACGCTCACCAGAAGGGCATCATCCACCGCGACATCAAACCATCAAATGTGATGGTAACTGAAGACGACGCAGGTAATCCTGTGCCTAAAATCATTGATTTCGGCATGGCAAAACAGCTCGAGGATCAGGAAACGAAAGTGCACCTGACGGAATTTGGCTGGACCGTGGGCACACCGCTTTTCATGTGCCCCGAACAAGTGGAAGGTGCGGTTGCCGATATCGATATTCGCTCTGACGTTTATTCGTTAGGCGTGCTGTTGTACATGTTACTCGTTGGCGATTACCCTTTTGACCTGAATAATGTGAGCCGCGCTCGGATTTTTCATGTCATTGTCAATGAAGTGGCACCCCCACCCAGCGTACGATTGGCTGAATTGGATAATATTGATGAGCTGGCAGACAAACGCGGGACGCAAGTTTCGACGTTCCGCAAACGCTTACGAGGTGAGTTGGATTGGGTGATCATGCGAGCGTTGGAGAAAGATCGCGATCAGCGCTATCAATCGGTTAATCAATTTGTCGAGGACATCGAACGCTATTTGGCCCACGAGCCTGTTTTAGCGGGACCCCCTTCGCGGCGTTATCGGCTGCGTAAGTTCATTAAGCGCAACAAGATGCTGGCCACGACGAGCCTCTTGTTCTTATTGACTCTAGTTGCCGGCGTTATCGGAACCTCAACAGGAATGGTTAGAGCGATCAAAGCAAAAAACGCGGCCGAGGTTTCAGAATCAAAAGCAAACGCAACCGTTGACTATCTACGACGTGTGCTTGCGTCTGCCGATCCCTACAAAGATGGCCGAAAAATGAAGGTGGCTGAGCTTCTCGAGAACGCCTCCTTGGCCGTTAGCCAAGATTTAGCCGATCAACCAGAAATCGCTGCCTCCATTAGGCAAACGATCGGTTGGACGTTTCTCGAACTTGGCATGTACGACCAGGCTCAGGAACAACTTAGTCAAGCCCTGCTTTTTCAGGACATGTTATTGGGCAAACAACACCATACGACGCTTGAGACACGTAATGCTTTAGGTCGCGTGTATTACAAGCAGGGTAAATACGACGCCTCAGAAAAGATTCATCGTAGCGTTTTAGTCGACCAAAAGGCGTTGCATGGTGCCCGTGATCCACGTACTCAGTGGACGCTCTATAATTTGGCCAAAGTCCTGGACCGCTTGGGTCAACTACAAGAGGCCGAATCGCTGTATCGCGAAAACCTCAAGGTAAGGCAGGAAATATTAGGTTTGGAACACCCACACACACTTGTTTCAACCAACAGTCTCAGCTTGTTCTTATCACGTATTGGCCGTCACGATGAAGCCGTTGCCTTGCAACGAGATGGCTGGCAGAAATTACAACGCATCCTTGGGCCAGATCATCCGAATACATTAAATTCAGAAAGTAACCTTGCGGTCATTCTCTTTGGAATGAAGGAGTGGGAACAGTCACTTGAAATAATCGAAGACACCTTACAACGCCAACAAGTGACCCTGGGAGAACATCCAGAAACCTTTATCTCAGCTGAATTAAAGGCTAAGACTCTTTTGAAATTGGGGCGGGTACAAGAATCCGTTGATTTGCATCAATCGAATCTCGCCGCTCGCACGCGCTTATTGGGTGAAGATCACCCTCATGTGGTCCGCTCGGAAGCCTATTTGGCAGAATCACTATCGGCAAACGGTCAAATCGAAGCCGCTGAGAAGCTTCTGATTGCTTGTGAGAAAAAGGCGATTCGAACACTAGATTTGGGCCACCATGAAACGACCCTAATTCAATTAATATATGCTGAGTTTCTATTAGATCAGGAACGATATGATGAAGCGCGCGTGATGTTCAAGTCCGTATTGGCGCATGCTGAAACCTTGGAACATGAAGAACGCATGAAAGCTCAGGAAGTCGGATCGAAAATCATCGAGCAGACTGGACAAATCTCAAAACCTCAAAAGTGAAGGGGCAGGGGAGCCGTATGTTGGAAAAACCACTTTCCATAATGAAACGAATGTTGGCCACACGACCAGAGACGGATCATGAGTTCACGTATGCTGCTTCTGAAGGATTTGATGGCGATATTGAGGTCCGTGAACTAGCCCAAATCGAAGCTCGCTACACGGTCAAATACCGAGAAGTGACGCGCGACTTCATAGCCCATTTGGGAAATCCTATTTTCGAAGGCGATGTCGGTGATGAAGGATATCCTGGCTGGTACTCATCGCTACGTTTGAGCGTCTGGCGGCAAGATAAACATCACATCTACACGGCTTTAAGACACGATGCCCAGGATTTACCATTTGTTGTCGTCTACGGCATTACCGGACTTAATAGCGACCTCCTAAGTGAAGGAAGCACCGTTCATTTGACTGGTTCTGACAGCTAATCTGTTTTGTTATGCTGATTCGAGGTTAAGGCCATGAAACAGTCCATTGCCCATGTCAGTGTCGTTGTCGATGACTATGACGACGCCATCGAATTTTACACCCAGAAACTCGGATTCCGACTACTTGAAGACACCTTTATCGAAGCACAAAAAAAGCGTTGGGTTTTGATTACACCGGCCGGTGATTCCGGTACCTCGGTCTTATTGGCGAGAGCGGTCGGTGAAATACAAAAATCGCGTGTCGGTAATCAGACAGGTGGGCGTGTTTTTCTATTCCTCGCGACCGATGATTTTTGGCGTGACTACAACAGCTACCAGGCGAATGGCGTAGAATTCGTGCGAGATCCCAAAGTTGAAGATTATGGTACCGTGGCCGTGTTTAAGGACCTGTACGGGAATCTCTGGGATCTGATCGAATTTACTTCCTCACAAAAGGAAGAACCATGAGAAAAAGCAGTCCCTATTTCATTTTTCCTGGCTCGCGCTGTGAGGCTCTCACTTACTACGCACCTATTTGATGGCACAATTGATATCGCTGAGTCCTCTGTTCCGGTGGCTTAAATGGTATCGAAACGCATCTTTAACGCCGAGTTATGAGCTCAGGGACCTGAATTCATGACTGTAACGATTTGCCTAACTACGCAATCAAGGCAGCTGTTGCTATGCTGGTCGACTTTCTTAGAGTCTGCAGCTGAGAACAAAGCCTAGAACCAAAGCAAGGCTGCAAAAGCGCGCATTCTTGCAGCCTGCCTGTTAGTTCGAATTTATCCAGAATTCAGGGCTGCCAACTCGTCCAGTTGACATACCTCTTTTCAAGACTTTTGTTTAAAACAACTTACGCGCCATATCAAGAACGTCGTCAGCCACGCTGCCGTCACCGTCGCGATCTAAGAGAGATCCCATTAGACTGCCCAACGAAGATCCAGATTGTGCGGGTTTCTTGCGCTGCTGGCTCAGGGAACCCATGGCAAGACTGGCTACGGCCGGTAGCATTTGTTTGAGCAGGCTTTCTGATAGGCCAGTAGACTCAGCCGTTTGCTTGGCTACTTGACGACTTGCCTCTTTTGATCCCAGTAAATGGCCAAGTATCTTTTTACCATCCTCGATTGACGAAGCTTGGCTAAGCTCTTGTGGCCGCTCAATATAGCGATCGTGGTTGCCCTTATCCAAAGCCCCTAAAAGAGAATCTAATGCATTCTTATTACCTGATTTCTGCTCTAGTCCCTTCGTAATTGAGGGTAATAGACCGGATAGGGCGGACTTTGCTTGGTTTTCATTGAGATTAAATGCGCGTGCCAACTCACCAACAACGTTCCCCCCTTGTGATTTCAAAATATCGTCAATCAAATTCATGGCCACTCCTTTTTTCTTCAATTCACCTGGTTGGTCAATTAGCCTGGTTAGTCAATTAGCCTGGATGAGCAATGCCCGTGCCAGTGATTCTGTCGCAACTCAACCCCAATATGATGAATATTCAACAATGTTGCCTGCGCAATTCAACGCATGTTGAATATTCATCATCGCAAGAGTCGTGTTACTGACATTTAGGGAATAAGGCTCGAAGTGATTTTCGTGAATCGAATGGCCTAGAAAACGCCTTTCAACCAGGCCAAACCGGCCATTGATTATCTCTTTTGGAAACGGTCTTGCAGATTTGCTTGTTGATTGGCAGCCAGCTTAGAATGGAGAAAAGCGCAGACTCACTTGCAGCAAGGAAAGTGGAATGGAATTTCAAGTCGATACGCGGAAGAACAAAGAACGCTCAATACGAGTTGGCTTGGACAATCAACAAGTTGCTGTTTTTGTTAAAACCAGTTTCTTTATTCACAACTTAAAGGGACAGGACAGCTGGGCAGATTACCAGCTTAAGTTACCGGCTCCATGGACCCAATTCTGTTACCGTTTGTTCCACGGTGAAACGGAATTGGCGAATGCAAAAAAAAAGGCCCGAATGCATGCTTTTGAAGCGGATCGACCCCTAATTAGGCACCAATTTGTGGAATTTGAACTGAATCTCCAAGGTCTTGCATTGCGGCTGGTGCCCGAGGGCAGACACGCGCTTACCTACGTTCTGTCCAATGACACCGACGAAATTGGCCGCCTCGTGTCGCGCTCCTTCCAAGATCAAGTTAACGGAGCGTGGGAAGGTGATTTACAGGCTCCTGAAGGCTGGACACCCCCGCTTGCAGCCTTTGTGGCGTGGCTAGGACGAGAAGGTCGAGCATTCATGTCCTAAAAGCCGCAATCATGTCACCGCCTTTCTCAATCGATGGATGCTGGGTCATAGGGGTAAGTTGGAATTCCGGGTCCAGCACAAGGCGTGGAACATCGGTTGATGTGGGCAACTAGATCTCGGATATCAATCCAACCATCATCCAAATGATCGACCAACTGGGCGGTTTGATTGCTGGCCAAAGCTTCCGTGTAACTTCCAAAAAGACTACAGTCAGCTTACGCCCAGAGTGGAATACTAAGCATAGCCAGCCACAGTGAATAGACACGCATGTTCGCCTCAATCAAATTGTCCAATGGGTAACAAGATAATAGCCGATAGGTCCCGTGATGAAGATGAACAAAATCACATTTTAAACATCGATAAAAATCGACACCAACATTGCCGAACTCATGTTTCGTGTTGGGTAAAGATTGTTCTTTTTTTGCCCGAATGGCGGTTCCGCAAATACGGGTAAGTTGATCTCGCTCAAGGATGTAAATTCATATTAGTTTTGGAAAAGACTTGTAAAAAGACAAGTCTTCTGGTCAACTCAGAAATTACGAATTTACTAAACCAAGGAGTTCTACCATTGCACCAGAATAGAATCGCTGCTGTCCGAATTGTCTTTAGCTTTGTCACTTTTCTTGCCTTAACGACAACCTATCTTCAGGCTAACTCAAAGTCTCCTGAGATTAACGGCTACCAGATTCCAACGCAAACGGTGGTCAATTCTGGTCATACTGGCTTTTTGACAGGTCCAAACTCAGGCGATGCGTTGGACATTGCTTTTGCCTATTTATACGAACATGCAGCGGAGTTGAGTATAGAGGCTAGAGATCTAGACGAAGCATTCGTAAAAGATCAGTACCTCAGCAAGCATAGTGGAATCAGCCACATTTATCTTTCCCAGACAGTTGGCGGAATTGAGATCGATCGTGCGCAGATAGGTATCCACATTGCCGCTGACGGCAGCGTCGTATCTGTGAATAGTAGTTTCCTGCAAGGTGCATGGCAAAAAATTAAGGGGACGGTTCGTCAAACAGCGATCGAGGCCACCAGTGCGGCGGCCCTTCACCTTGGATATGTTGTTTCGACTGAAATTCAAGTGGTTGACACGGAACAGGGCATATCGCGCCGGGGCACGGTTAGTAACGGTGGATTTGCACGTGGTGCTATTGCCACTGAGCTGGCCTATTTAGCAGTAAGCGAAAAAGAGATAAGACCCATTTGGACCGTAGATATTAATGAACCCGGTGCTCAGAACCACTGGATCATGGGTGTCGACGCAGACAACGGACAGCCCTTGCTTCAGCGGAACTTAGTGGTAGCAGATCGATTTGAGGGACCTGGTGATCCCACCCGCAATCATCTCCCGCAGGCACAAAGGGATAGCTCAAAACGAAGAGGCATCAATGTCTACGAAGTTTTCCCACAGCCGTTCGAGTATCCCTATGATGGCCCGCGAATGAGCCTCGTCGATCCGGCAAGCCCAACGGCTTCTCCTTTTGGTTGGCATGACACGAACGGTGCTCCTGGTGCCGAATTCACCATCACCCGCGGCAACAATACCCACGCGTTCCTCGATCGCGACAACAATGATAATCCCGATGCAGGCGCAGATGTGGACGGGGGAGCCGATCTCGACTTTAGCGGCTCATTGGTTGAATTGGATCTGATGGAAGAACCGTCAACATATTCCAATGCCGCGGTTGTTAACCTCTTCTATTGGGTCAATACCATACACGATATTTTGTATAACTACGGGTTTGATGAAGCATCGGGTAACTTCCAGGTGAATAATTACGGTAACGGCGGCGCGGATAACGATGACGTCATCGCATATGCCCAAAAAGGCGCCGACGCTGGCCAATTTAACAATGCGTTTTTTGGAACACCGTCTGATGGCGGCCGACCTGAGATGTTGATGCTTGAATGGAATCTGACAACCCCAAATCGCGACGGTGATTTTTCAAGTGGCATCATGGCTCACGAGTTTGGTCATGGGGTTTCCAACCGATTAACGGGTGGTCCTTCCACAGCTAGCTGCTTGAATAACGCGGAACAGATGGGCGAAGGCTGGAGTGATTTTTTTGGATTAGTACTGACGGCTGTTGCAAGCGACACCGATGTCCTTCCAAGGGGTATTGGCGTGTATGCTTTGGGTCAACCCATTGAAGGGGCAGGAATTAGACAACGCCGTTATACGACAGATCTTGCTATTAACGAATTCACATACGCAGACTTACCTGGTCAGTCAGGCTCTCATCAAGTGGGCTTCCTATGGTGCAGCATCATTTGGGAAGTATATTGGGGACTTGTCGACGAATACGGTTTTAATCCCGATGTATATGGAGATTGGACGACTGGCGGAAACAATCTTGCCATCCAACTCATTATGGACGGCATGAAGCTTCAACCATGCGGACCAGGCATGGTTGACGGACGAGATGCAATCCTCCAGGCCGATGTAGCTTTAACCGGTGGCGTCAATCAGTGCATCATATGGCGAGCCTTTGCGAAGCGTGGCCTGGGTGCCGCGGCAGACCAGGGTTCGGCTGACGACACCACCGACGGAACTGCTGACTTCAATATTCCAGTAGCCTGCGATACGTTTGGCGTGGCGCTCGACGAGCAGTCTATTTGTGCTGGTGGCGATGCCGTATTCGAGATAGCCGTAGGTGAAGCTTGGGTGGGTGCTGTCACCTTCTCCTCCAGCGGCGAACCAGCCGGGACAACCGTTGTTTTCTCTCCTAACCCCATCCCAGTACCACCGGGAATGGTCACAATGACGGTTTCGAATACAGGTTCTGTCCCTTTCGGTGACACAACGATAACCATATCAGGTACAGATGGCGTTACCGTTGAACTTATGGATGTAACCCTTCACACCTTTGACGCCATTCCGGCAATTCCTACTCTGGGTACGCCTGGTGATGGCGCGATTGACGTGGCCATTCAGCCGACACTGATGTGGTCTGACGGTTCACAAACTGATGAAAGCACACTAGAAGTCGCGACCGACATGGCGTTCTCGAATATCGTGTTCACCACAATGACCGATTCAGGCAGCGCACAGACGGCCAGTAGATTGGCCAGTCTGACGACTCACTACTGGCGGGTAAAATCATCAAATCCTTGCGGCGAGAGCGTCTTTTCTTCAGTATTCAGCTTCACTACACTTGAACAACCCGACTACTTCACAGAATTGTTCGACACCAACAATGACATGGCATTTATGACGGTCAGTTATTTGCCAGATGGAAGTGGTGACTTTTATAACTCATGTAGCGAGGCTGCTGCAAGCTTCCCAACTGACCCTACTGGCGGCGTAAATTTAGTTCTCAGCGACGACGATTCTCAGGAAGTGGTTCTTGTTAATCCTGTATTCCTATATGGGGTTTCCTATGCAAGCCTCTTCGTTGGCTCAAATGGCTACCTTACATTTGGTCAATCCGATACGGACTATACAGAAACCCTTGCAGACCATTTCGACTTACCTCGGATCTCAGGCGTATTTGATGATATGAATCCAACGGCTGGCGGGTCCGTGAGTTATAGAGAACTCGCAGACCGAGTTGTGGTTACCTACGACGGGGTAGCGGAATATAATACAACCAACTCCAACAGCTTCCAGATAGAAATGTTCTTTAATGGCGACATTATTGTCACGTACCTTGGCATTGATATTACAGACGGATTATCCGGTATATCGGACGGCAACGGCTTGCCGGTTGATTATGTTGAAAGTGATCTAAGTGCGGGTTCGTGTTCAGCATGTTTGGGTGATTTCAATGGCGACATGGTCGTGGACATTGGTGACTTGAACATGATGGCTGGGTCTTGGGGCACGCTCAACCTCGCCCATGATTTGAACGCTGACAATACCAACAACTTGCTAGACATGATCATGGTTGAAGCACTTTTCGGGGCCTGTGCTCGTTAAGCTCCGTCAAGCTTGAAGCTAACCTGTTGCGAGGTCCGCTTGGGTCATTCCCGAGTGGACCCCGTAACAGGTTCAATTATCCGCGCGAAACAAACAGCGCATCGACGTTGCGACCGGACGCTAATAAACCGAACGTTACCATTTTGCTGCCGCTCGAGGCCAAGCCAATGGCTTAATTCATACGCATCTACAAATTCAGATAAATCCAGCCAGATAAATGTGTTTATTAGGTATTGAGCCTCATTTGAATTGTCTTTGCCGGACGCTTTTGACCGCTAGCAATTTGCGCCAATCATCGTGAAACATGTGCTCCGTCATACGGGGTTGCCTCGCTTATCTGGTAGTCTCTCTTATGTTTGCGTTGGAGTAATGTCATGACACAGTCATTCATGTATCCCTATTTCTTGGGTCCTAAGGCTGAAAACCATGCATTGTTTGAGGAACTACTCATCGGCTTTCTTCGCGACCACAGCTACTGGCGCCGTAACTTTCATCCCATGGATGCGCCCACCATCCCAACCGATGCGCGTTACCAAAGGGAGTTCCTGAAGTTTCTCTCGCTTCTGGAACGCGAGCTGTTTGCCCTTAGCGCAGATCTCAAGGCTGCCGTCCCTTTGTTTAGTCCTCGCTATATGGGGCACATGGCATCTGATTTACTCATGCCTGGCTTATTAGCACACATGATTACCACGCTCTACAACCCCAATAACGTCAGTGAAGAAGTCGCTCCCATCACCGTGCAAAAGGAGCTGAAGGTCATTGATCAATTGGCGACCATGGTGGGCTATAAAACCGGCTCAGACGGCGCATGGGGCTATTTGACGTCTGGTGGGACCGTGGCAAACTACGCGGCGATGCGTAGCTGTCTTACAGTTAAATACTTTCCGCTGGCATGCCAACAAGCGCTTTTGAATTTGCAGCGAAAGCATGGGTTCACTTTGGAAATAGATCTGAAAGATCGATCTCCCTGGCAACTAACCAATATGTCAATCAAGGACGTCATCAAATTGAGAGAAAGCGTTTTTGACCGCATGCGCCAACAAGGAGACGCGACGATTTTTGATCGTTTTGTCAAAAACCTCGATGCCGAACGACTGGAAACGCTTGGCTTAGTGGATTTCTTCAAGAAACATCAGGCGCTGGGGCCACCCGTGTTGTTAGCGCCTTGTACAGCTCATTATTCGTGGTCCAAAGCGATGAGACTGTTTGGGCTAGGGACGTCGAATATCGTTGGCATAGAAGTAGACGCACATTTGCGATTATCAGCAGAAAGCGCACATGAACTTGCTGATCAATTACTAAAAAAGCAAACAAACATTCTGATGACCGTTGGCGTGCTTGGTACAACTGAATACGGGACCGTGGACCCCATCGATAAACTCGTGGCGTTGCGCGAAGTTTTCGCTAGCAAAGGCGTGTCAATTCCGGTCCACGTTGATGCGGCGTGGGGCGGCTACTTGACAACCATGTTCCGCAACCCCGACGGATCTTTTGCCCCCCGTTCCCAAGTCCGAAAATCCTTCCGACATTTTCCCAGTGAGGCCGTTTACCGCTCATTTTCCGCATTGAGTGAGGTAGATTCGGTGACCATCGACCCTCACAAATTGGGCTACATACCTTATCCAGCTGGCGCTTACCTGTGCCGCCATTCAGACGTGATTGATTTCATTATCCAAAAAATTGCTTATGTTTTTGATGTTGCGCAGCGACCAAGCAAGAAACAGCTACTTAGGAGACTTGGCCAATACATCATTGAAGGCTCTAAACCCGGATCCGCGGCAGCCGCCGTTTACGTCACGCATAAGACGTTGCCTCTCGATCGCACTGGCTTCGGCAGGATCATCAGTGAAACGGTGCATGCCTGTGAGTATCTCAGCGATCGACTGAGCGAATGGAAACAGGAAGTTTCGGATCTTGTTCAGGTCTCCGTCCCATTTGAACCCGATACAAACCTTGTCTGTCTTTGTATCAATCCCAATGGCAATCGTTCGGTGGCTCGGGCCAACCGCTTCCTGCGCTCGGTATATGACGCCATGTGTCCCAAGCCAGGACAGCCTATTCAGGTAATGGAGTTTTTTGGATCTTATACATCGGTGGAACGTGGCACACTGGGCAACGTCCAGGCACAACGCATATTGGCGACGCTCGACTTAGATCCAGACACTTTTCGCGAAATCCCCAACGACCCCGAAACAGAAAGCGATCACCTTTTTGTGCTGCGCCACACCCTGATGAACCCATGGCTAATTAAGACAGACGAACATGGCCTCAACACATTGGACCACTACCTTGTCTATCTCAAACAGCTCGTCACCTCCCTAATTGGCAAAGCATAGGCGAACGAGCTATACGATTGGCCTCTGTACCTGCTCGATCGACAAATCTGCTCGCCACAGAAATGCTGCAAGACTGTGTCTGATCAACAATCGAAGCTCGAACGTGAACAGCCGGTACCAGCGCAATGAAAAGGTTCCCCGTTTGGGATCCTAAGTTTTTGCCGGTTCACTTTCCAGCCGTGTTTAAATATGTCGATTGTTTTGGTGAGGCTAACTTGATGATAGATGTGCGGTCGCTTAATTTTCGTTACCCCAAGGGCGATACGCCGACACTCAGGAATTTGAACTTCAACATCCAGGCGGGCGAGATCTTTGGTTTTCTGGGACCAAGCGGTTCCGGAAAGAGCACCACGCAAAAACTCTTGATTGGTCTGTTAAGAAACTTTGACGGGGAAATCCAAATCCTGGGCAAGAACGCCACAGAATGGCGCCACGATTTCTACCAAAAAATCGGCGTCGGCTTTGAGCTACCCAATCATTTCTCGAAACTTACCGCCTTGGAGAACTTGGAATTGTTTGCCAGCTTCTATGCGGGGACGACCAGACAACCCATGGAGCTGCTCAGGATGCTTGGGCTAGGCGATGCGACATATAAGGCGGTCGGCGAGTTTTCCAAAGGCATGAAAATGAGGCTCAATTTTGCCCGTGCCATCATACATGACCCGGTATTGCTCTTTCTTGATGAGCCAACGGCTGGTTTGGATCCAGTCAATGCGCGCGCCATGAAAGACATCATCCTTGATCTCAAGGGCCAAGGCAAAACCATTTTCTTAACGACGCACAATATGCACGACGCCGATGAGCTCTGTGACCGTGTGGCCTTTATTGTGGATGGTGAAATCACTCAAATTGACTCGCCGCGCACACTGAAACTCAAATACGGGAGTGCCCAGGTTCGCGTTGATGAATCAAGCGAGCAGGGCACAAAAAGCCACTACTTTGGTCTTGACGGCTTGGCTGAGAACCAGGCATTCCTGTCTGTGTTGAGAACAGATCGCATCGAGGCTATCCACAGTCAGGAAGCAACACTAGAAGATGTCTTCATCAAAACCACAGGCCGGGAATTGAGAACATGACGTTTTTGACCCTGCTCAAATGGGATCTCAAACAACAGTTCCGCTACAAATTCTGGCATGCGGGCTCTGTGTTGACGATGGTATGGATTCTACTATTCAAGCTTATCCCACCTGAACAAACGTCCCTATGGTTGGCGATCGTGCTTTTCGCCGATACCTGCACCATGGGCCTTTTATTCATCGCTGGTTTATTGTTTCTGGAACTTCGTCAGGGATCCGTCTTCGCCGTGGCCGTCACCCCACTGCCTACCCACCTATGGCTACTTTCAAAAATCGTATCACTGACGATTTTCTGCACCTTCTTTTCAATGCTGATTATTCTTTTTTCTGCTAACGATGTTGACTGGCTTCGCTTGATTCCGGCGCTCGCTCTGAGTGCGGCCCTGTACACCTTAATCGGCTTCATGATCGCCGCCCCGTTTCGCAGCGTGACCAGCTACTTTCCGATGATGTCCTTGGTAACAGGGGTTACAGGTTTGCCTATCTTATGGCGATTAGGCTTGATGGATCACGGCCTTCTTTGGTTGATCCCCGCTCATCCTGCCATGGTCGCCATTAGCTCGGGATTGGACCCCAAACCTATGCCGGAATATCTTATCGCTATGGGTCTACTTGTTCTTTGGGCTGCGCTTGCTTTTTGGCTTTGCCTGGTCAGTTACAAACGATTTATTACCGATCGCAGGGGCGCTTGACGCTATGTGGTTAACGTTGTTAAAAAGTGAAGGCCGCCGTATCATCAGGGAACCATTTCTGTTTTTTGTGTTGCTGGCACCCTTTTTACTGGGAATCGTGATACGAGTTGCCCTACCTGCCATTTCCGTGAAATTGGCGACCAAATTTGATCTCACCTACTACTACCCACTCGTCATTGCTCTTTTTGTGCTCACGCCCACGCTGTACAACGGTATGGTGATGGCTTTTCAGGTTCTTGAGGAGAAAGACGAGCAGATCTTGCTCGCCGTGGCCGTCACGCCTTTCAACCTGAGACGTTATTTTGTGTTCCGCACATTGCTGTACACCTTGATCTCTATTCCAGTCATTGTAATCGTGCACGAGCTCATCGGTCTCACGACAATGCGCCTAAGTCAACTTTGGGCGATCGCCCTTTTGACGTCGCTGAATACGCCGCTGATCGCACTTTTTGTTTCGACCTATGCCAAAAACCAAATTGAAGGATTCGCCTTGATCAAAGGCATCGGCATGGTGATTCTCGTGCCTTTGGCCATGTTTTTTGTGCCAGACTACTGGCATCTCTTCAGTGGTTTCTTACCTTCCTATTGGCCCATCATTGCGTTTTTCACGGCGGTCAAAGCCGATGGCTCCCAGCTCTTCTTCTGGCTGGCGATTGCCGCCGGATTAGTCGTGCAACTAACGGCGGTTTTGCTGATGTACCGTAAGTTTGAACACTCGATAGGGGACCAGTGAGCCCAAAGCAACTTCTAACGTGTCCGAGGTAAAAGCGTTGCTGGGTTTCGCCTTGAATACATGCGAGAATATTCAAGCAATCAAGAGCCTTACTAGCGCTAGAAATAGGCAATTTGAGTGATCAGATTGTGATCAAGAAACGCTTACAACAGTACCTCAAACTACTTAGCATCAATTCCGGCTGAATAGCAGGCAATGATTATTTTGTTTGTCGGGAAATCCGATTCCTTTTCGATGAGTGTTATGACGTAAAAAATGATGGAGCACGACATGACTTTAGGACCTAATAGCGATTTCATTCAAACTTGGAATGAAATCCTAACCCCAAAATGGATCCACTTTAGAGAAGTATTCGCAGCCAATAGCCGCGCCAACCAAGATGCCGTACCTGATTGGTTTATGGCTAACTCCGGTGAAAAGGTATTGGATGTAGGTTGCAGTTTCGGCGAATCGACCCTGAATTTCGCTAAGGCGGTGGGTCCCAACGGCGAAGTCTTAGGGATTGATTGTAACGAGTCCTTCATTGAGATTGCGAGACACGAGGGCCAAATGCAAAAGAACCTGTCTTATCAATGCTGCGACGCCCAAATGACGTTCTTGGGTGAAAGCCGCTTTGATTTTTGTTTCTCCCGCTATGGGGTGATGTTCTTTGCCCAACATATCTTAGCTTTCCGAAACTTTTATAAAGCGCTCAAACCTGGCGGACGGCTGGCCTTCATCGTTTGGCGTGGCTTATCTGAGAACGATTGTTTTCGCGTAGCTAAAGACATTGCATCAAAACATTTACCGCAACCTGGTGACGATGGCCAGTCATGCGGTCCCGGACCCTTCTTCATGTTTGACAAGGAACGAAATCACAGCATGTTAGCTGCCGCTGGTTTTACCGAAATAGAATCTCAGCCCATCGATATCCTGGCTCCTTTAGGCGGCAGCCTGGATGAAGCAGTCGATTTTCAACTCAAAGTAGGGCCCATGGGCGAGATCATCCGTGAAGCGGGCGAAGAGGGACTTGTCAAGCTGCCAACTATTGAAAAGGAATTGCGTGCGTATCTAAGCGAATTCGCGACGCCGGAAGGGGTCCATTTGCCTACGGCAAGCTGGGCAACCCGTGCCCGAAAGCCCTATTAACCTCAATTCCTGTCATTGTAATCGTGTGGAGACCTACCGGTCCATGTACAAACAGGTCCAAGAACCCCTTGGTCCATGAACCTGTCAGTCCAAGAATTGGCTGTGTTGGTGTAAGTCGGCTTAGGCGCGCCGACGAATAATGACCAACCCAGCACCAAGGATGAGCGTGCCAAAGATAGCCAACCAGGTGTTGGACAGGGCAGGCACAGTAACGATTCCTGTACCTCTTCCGCGAACCACCCAGTTACCAGGAAAACCAAAACTGTCGATAGTGCCCCATTGCTCATCACCCGGCAATGTTGGGTTTGCAGGGACGTCGCCAGCCAGGTAAGTAGCAGCCCAAGATCTTCCTTGAGTAGCGGTGGTATCCAGTGTGGCTGGAAAGTCATTGAATCCTTCAGAACCATAACGGTTAACGACGCCAATGATCACATCTCCAGGACCAAAAAGAGAAACAGGGGTTGTCAAATTGTACACAGAAAACGTAACGCCATCATTGAATTGGACTGTCACGTTCTCGCTGCCCACCAAAACTGCGCCTGTTCCAGGATCACCATCCGCATCGGTATCGCTGTAAACCAAGAGTTCGATGGCATCACCCACATTAACGAGTGTGCCGCCAAAAACGACCGAAATCTCCTGTAACTGAAACGGGAAATCGTCTGGTAGCGGAGTAAAGACATTGAGCCAAATGAACTGGCCAGCATCGCCAATGGTGTTTTCAATGGTGCCATCATCTAAGATAAGGTCCACCGGCGTGATGCCCAGGACGGATTGATTCGCTCCTTGAACAAAGGTAGAGCCATTGCGACCGCCATCTGCGGCAAGATTGGCCCATGCATGAGGCACAAGCGCAAATAGGGTTAAACAGAAAAGAATAAGGCCACGTTTGGATCGGTACATGAGCTCCCCCGAGAATCAGAATGTCAACAATTGTAAATTGTTTTGAATTATTGTCAATTGGGTCCGAATACGCGTTCCTTAAGCATGGCAAACTCATCCCACCTTTCAGCAGAACTCATCGGTGCGCGTCGCCTGTCTTCGGCTCGATTCTCTTCTTCCAACGACGAAAAAACGGTGATTTCCTTCTTCATTTCAAACCCTCGATGCTGAATCCTAGCACGTGGTCAAAAACAATCCACGAGGTAAGAATTAGGCCTATTCCCAAGTTTGCACCGCAAGATGCCCGGACAAAAAAGGACAAAGCCCCATGCAAGCCCTGGGTTGAAGATCCAACAAATATTCGAGCCCTGATGGGCCCGACAGTCCTGGCACATCCACCCATTGGTGATCAAGTCCGTATCCGAACAGGCATTTCGCTGACTGGCTGATGCTCGCAAGCATCTTCATGTGATGCCACCTGGTTACCGTACCAATGGGACGCGTGCCAGGCACTGACGCCGTGGGCAACGATGCTGAAAAGAACCGTGACCACGGTGATGGTGAATATCTCTTCCCTAATCGCTAGTCCCGCCGTTTCCAGGACCAGAATTCCATAAATGATCGAAGCGATGCCGCGCGGACCGAACCACCCCAGAAACAGCAAAGTTTGACCTTTCAACGACAATCCAATGAGCGATAGCGCCACCGGCAGCAATCGCACCAACGTTAGGCTCAATAGCGCGTAAATGATGATGGTGCCATTGATATGCTCGAGCGCCGCTGGGACCATCACCGCTCCAAAGAGGAGAAACGTTAACAGGGTTAGAAGTTGTCCCTCAGCCTCTGCGAATTCGTACAAACTGGCACATAGCCCTTGAGTAGTGTTCCCTAACGTTAAGCCTGCGCAAAAGGCGGCCAGGAATCCGTTTCCGCCCGCCCATTCAGCGAACGCGAAGGCAAAGAGTGCTAGTGCAAGAGAAGAAAGCCGCTCGAAGGAGGCATCCATCCAACCATTTTGCGAACAGATAATGACTAGTTTGCCTCCAAAATAGCCCACAGCAATGCCGACGAGCGGTCCAATAGTTAGCTGTGATGTGACCAAAACCAGCCAGTTAACACGACTCTCCATACCACCGCTGGCGGCTACTGCCAGACAGACAAAAAACAGCAGGACGGGAAGGGCAATCCCGTCGTTGAGGCCACTTTCAACATTAAGTGCCTGGCGGATGCGAACCGGCACTTCGGGGCTGGTTACTACGGATTGTCCGAGCGCGGCGTCGGTTGGAGCGAGGACTACGGCGAGTACCAGCGCGCCCCAGATACCGAGGTGTGGGAACAAGGGCATCGCGATCAGAGCACCGGCCACAATGGTAAGCGGCAATCCGATAGCGAGTAAACGTACGGGAATGTTGTGCTCACTGCGCAGGCGCTTCAAGTTGATCCGAGCCGCATCGGTAAACAAGACAAGCACCAACGTAATCTCGGCTAGCAGGTGAATCATGGGATGGTCCATCTCAAGGTCAACCAGACCCAAAGCGCCAGCCCCAACCAGGAACCCAAATAAGGTGAAGATCATGGGCGGTGTCAGAATGGACTTGCTGATACGGCCTGAGATGGCGCCAAAGCCCAACACAAACAGTGCGATCAGCGCAAATACCGCGTTATCCATGAGCTTCCTCCATCAATCGACGTCCCAATGACACGCATAAAAAATTGCATTTCGGCTATGGTCCGCCGATAGACAGCCCGAGACCGCTATTCTTGTGCTTTCAGGGTTGGCCGTTCCAACATAACTCAACTGCTTAGGTGATTCCACTATTGGCGTGTCTGATGAGGGCTCATTGACGTCTTTTTGAGCTGTATTGTCTCGTCCAAATTCAATTTTGCCATTCAATTCTAAATATTGTTGGGGACGCGAACGATTGCAAAGCCGGTTCTTCTCAAGCGGAGATGGTGTCGACAGGAGCCTGAGCGACTGAGGCAGCGCTTTCGCCGACGAGCTGGAATGAATCGAAGGTCCCCGGTCTGTAAATCGAGCACAGCGAGGTTCGCAAGCGACAAGGCAGGGCAGTTGCGCGTGATTTTAAGCCACGTACTCGAGCACCCCACTGCATTCGATGCCCGCTGCGAGATCTTCAGTTTGGCAAGCATTTCGTCCAAAGCGGTACCTCAGTCGCCGCACTCCTGTCGATACGCGCACTTCGCCTGACAGTACGGTGGCGGGGCGGAAATTCGATTCATGACGATCACGTGACCTTAGCCCAGGCCGCCGCTTAAATCGCCAAAATCCTGAGTTTCATAAACAACACCCAAAATAGGAAACACTGTGTTAGCAGAATGCTCGTCTTTATTAATACGAGTCGTCCACGCCACGCCCAAAGAGGGAACAGCATGAAAAACCCTGCTTGCAGTAACGACAAGGAAATCGGGGGCGACCATGTATAGGGAAACCCAGAGATTACGCATACCGGCAAAATAAATGACATGGATATCAGCGGAAAAAACTCGAAACCTTCAAACCAATAGGGACGATATGGATAAGTCTGTATTAATACTAATAACGGGATAAAGCTGGCAGCGGCTAACTTCGTCTGAATGCTTAAGGATTTGTTTCTCATCGTGACCATTGATCTATTTGCCCTCACTACCTTCATCATACAATCGTCTTCTTCTCGTGTCCTTCGATTAGGGGTAGCGTCACGTCTATGACCTCGTTAATCGCTCGCTGTCACCGATTTCTCGTCCCGTTAAGTAGATCTTCAGCCAATTCCCACATATCCTGAGGGAGGTCTTTCTCATACTCTTCTTTCGTTCCCATATAGGCATAACCATCCACATTCCTTACTTCGTACATACGTGAAAAATCATTGTCCAAAAAAAGGGCAGGGGGCTCTTCAGGTCTGTCATCCAAGGTGCAGCCACAACAATAATTTATCGGCTGGTCGTCAATGCATCTTTTTTGGCCGCAATAGTTCAGACATTCGACAATATCGCTAACTGTAAGATACGTGTAGCTGTGCAAGAAATGAAACACCGTCTTGAATTGATAAGTCAGCAAATTGACGATATTTGCGCACGTCAATCGGGTTCCTTCGATTCGTGGATTGCCTCCACAAGTTCCCTCAGTGCAGACTATTTTCCTCGTCAATTTTCATCCAATCTGTTTTTAACCAGCTCTTGGCCAGGTGCAGGCAGTCAGGGTCTACTCCCTTGCTTGCGATCTCCCGAAGGATGGGAACGATGCTTTCGTCGCCAAGTCTACCTAGTATTGACAATAGGTCAAAATAGAAGGAGCGATGAACTGGGCTGGACGTCAGAGCTTCGCTTCGCAAAATTTCTTTAACCTCATTTCCGCGATTCTCTATTCCGTCGGCCACCATGACTAAAAAGAACAAAAGCCTAACCGCTGCCCGCCGATAGCGTGGTTTCTGGAATTCGCCTTCTGATCATATCGCTTAGGGTGTCAATGTTTTCCAACTGACTTGCATTGCCAGATTGCGTAATCGATTTCTTTGCTTCTTTGACATTTTTCAAGTTTACATTCCTCAAGAGCCTAATTGAATCGAATGACGAAGGGAGATTGAGATACACAGTCGCAATAGCCTTATTCTAAATAGTTTAAGTTGAGATAAATAAAGTGTCCGACGAAAGATGGTCTCAGCCTAGGATTTCTTAGAAGATCCACTCCTTGGGGGCGTCGTCGTCAAAAAGAAACGACTGCATGCCGCGCTATAGATTAAGCGACGGCGGAACGCACCGTTCGATTCATAACGTGATTAGCCTGACCATCCAAAGGCACTGAAAGGGCCACACATGGCGGCCCAGGGCAACGCCCTGGGTCAGGAATCCAAAGGTATTCGAGCCCTGAAGGGGCGTGACAGTTCTGCGACATCAATTCAGTGATTGGAATGGTTTTCCTCTGACCGATAATGGTCCCAAGAGCGGTTCTTTCTGAAGCGAATCAACGTGACCTATAACAATCGATCGTTTATTGATTGACGTTGAACTTGTGGTGCTCCTTCAGGGCACAAATCAATGGTTGTTTCCGTTTCCCCAGAGCGATGCCCTGGGCTGCCATGTCCAGCCCCTTTAGGGCTGACAGACGACGGCATTTGGTCAATCTCAACAGATCCATCGGATCTACCTTCGGCGGCACTCGATTCGATTCATTGATCAGCGCCGATTTGAATGCGCATTTTGATCGCTAAATGAGTTGGGTTTTCCATAGGTCGTGTAAGTGAATGACACCTGTGTATTGGCCCGGACCGTCAGAGACGATCAACGCCGTAATATGGTGGTGCTCCATCAGATTGAGGGCCTCAACGGCAAGCCGACTAGATTCAATGGTTTTCGGCGTTCTACTGCAAATTGATTGCGCTTCAAATTCAAGTGCTTTGGGACCGTGTTCCTGCAACAATCTACGCACGTCGCCGTCGGAGATGAGGCCTAATCCGCCTTCTCTTAGTTGCACAACCGTCATGCCCAGTCGTTTTTGGCTCATTTCTACCAGTGCTTGTGCCAACTGTGTTTCCTGATCGACCAATGGCAGATCCGTGCCCGTATGCATTACTTCATGCACTTTTAGTAGTTTATTGCCAAGCTTGCCACCAGGATGGAAACGGGCAAAATCGGCCGATGTGAAGCCTTTGCGTTCCATCAACGCGGCGGCTAAGGCGTCGCCAATGGCCATTGTCGTGGTGGTTGAAGCCATCGGTGCTAGTCCAATTGGGCAACCTTCTTCGTTGATGCTAAACGTAAATGCGCAGTCGGCATACTTGGCCAACGTGCTCTGTGATTTGCCAGTCACGGCAATCAGCGTTGCGCCTTGTCGTTTAATGTATTCCATCAAACGCACTAATTCTTGTGTCTCTCCAGAATTGGATATGGCAATGACGGTGTCGCCCTCAACGATCATGCCTAAATCGCCGTGGATAGCTTCAGCCGGGTGCAAGAAGAAGGCGGGCGTGCCAGTACTGGCTAAAGTAGCTGCAATCTTGCGGCAGACAATGCCACTCTTGCCCATGCCCGTCAGAATCACTCGACCCGAACTCTGGGCGATCAGGTCAACCATAGCCACAAAACTGTCGTCTAATTGCTGGGCCAAATCAGCGATCGCTTGAGCTTCAATTTCAAGCACCCGACGGGCGCGTTCCAATGCCATTTAAGGTGCCTTAGCGGCAGCAGCCAAATCAATTAAACGCGGCAATAGGTCGCGAAACATATCAACCGTTAATTGGTTAGGCCCGTCTGACATGGCTTCGTCTGGGTTGTCGTGAACTTCCATGAAGAAGCCATCCACGCCAACAGATGCCGCTGCTCGAGCTAAATCGGGCGCAACTTCGCGACGGCCACCACTGCGGTTGCCTAATCCGCCTGGCAGTTGCGTGCTATGAGTGGCATCAAAAATGAGCGGAGCGAATTTACGTAAGATACGGAAGCCTGCAAAATCGACGATCAGATTGTTGTAGCCGAAGCTAGTACCACGTTCCGTGATCATGACCTGGTCATTGCCGCCTTCGCGTATTTTTTGCACGGGTTTATCCATGTCGTGAGGGGCCAGAAATTGACCCTTTTTGACATTGATTACGCGGCCTGTTTTGGCGGCTGCCATAAGTAAATCGGTTTGGCGACACAGGAAGGCTGGAATTTGTATGATGTCAGCTACTTCAGCCGCGATTGCGGCTTGATAAGATTCATGGATATCGGTGATGATAGGGACATCAAAGGTGCTTTTGACCCGCGCAAGGATTGCCAAGCCATCTTCCATTCCCGGACCCCGGGGCGCGGATGACGATGAGCGATTGGCTTTGTCGAACGAAGATTTGTACACCCAAATGAATTCATCTCTATAGGGTTCAGTGATGCGTTGAATGATCTCTGCCATGGTCATCGCGTGTTTTTCGGACTCAACCACACAAGGCCCGGCCAATAAGAGCTTTGGTCCGTCTGGCTTGAATACCTGATTGCGGATCTGAATATTAAAAGGCATCAAACCATTTCCTTACCGATGGATTCAGCGTGTTGTAAACGAAGCGAGCGGTTTCTGATCGATGCTTTCACGAATCCGTGAAACAGAGGATGGGCGTCAAACGGGTCTGATTTGAATTCTGGATGGAATTGGCAGCCCAAGAACCAAGGATGATCCTTTAATTCGACAATCTCAACAAATAGGCCATCTGGCGACATGCCAGTGAACTGAAGGCCAGCACCCGAAAGAATTGGCATAAACTCTTTGTTGAACTCATAACGGTGGCGATGTCGTTCCGAAATCTGCGCGGCGCCATAGGTCTGATGGGCCAGGGTGCCTTCCTTAAGATCACATGTGTAGGCACCGAGACGCATGGTGCCACCCATTTCGTCGATATCCACCAACTCACGCAGTTTGTAGATGATTTTGTAGGTAGGGTCATCTTCAAATTCGGAAGAATGGGCACCCTCCAGCAAGGCCACATTTCTCGCGTAATCAATGCAAGCCAATTGCATGCCTAAACAAATTCCAAAATAGGGGATCCCGTTTTCACGTGCATGGCGGATGGTTCGGATCATGCCTTCAACGCCGCGAACACCAAAGCCGCCCGGAATCAGGATGCCATCCACCTTATCTAAAGATGAAAGGTCGGCGTCCTTTTCAAATTTAGTCGATTCCAACCAATGTAACTTAACGTCAGCGCGATTGGAGAAGCCAGCATGGTACAAGGCTTCGATAAGTGACTTGTAAGAGTCCGGGTAGTCCACGTATTTGCCCACGATGGCAATTTCAACAGGTTCACGGGGTGAATCAATAACTGCACTTAATTTTTTCCAACGCGTTAAATCTGATTTGCGTTCGTCTAGTCGCAACATGCGACAGACAGCGGTATCCACGTTGTGCTGTGCGAATTTGAGCGGGACCTTATATATATTGTCTACATCAACGGCGGCCTTAACGGCATTGGGCGGTACGTTGCAAAAGAGCGCGATTTTCTCACGTAACTGATCAGGTAACTCCATTTCGCAGCGGCAAAGGATCATATCTGGCTGAATACCAATACTACGTAATTCTTTGACAGAGTGCTGGGTGGGCTTACTCTTCAATTCACGTGCCGACTTCAAGTAGGGCACGTAGGTCAAATGCACATTTATTGCATTTCCTGGCTCAACCTCCAGCCGCAACTGACGAATGGCTTCCAAAAACGGTAACGACTCGATATCGCCAACCGTGCCGCCAATTTCAACGATGCTGACATCGATGTCTGGGCTCTCTAGTTTGCGAACGGCTGCTTTAATCTCGTCGGTAATATGAGGGATGACTTGAACGGTGTTGCCAAGGTAATCTCCTCGACGTTCCTTTGTGATCACCTTTTGATAAACGCGGCCGGTGGTCATATTGTGTTTCTGCGAGGCGATCATGGCTGTGAAGCGTTCGTAATGACCCAGGTCCAAATCGGTTTCAGCACCATCGTCGGTGACGTACACCTCGCCGTGCTGGAATGGGCTCATGGTGCCAGGATCGACATTGATGTAGGGGTCAAGTTTCTGAATGGAAATGCGGTAGCCGCGCGATTCTAATAGTGCTCCAATGGAAGCAGCCGCGAGTCCCTTGCCAAGGCTACTTAAGACACCACCCGTTACAAATATATATTTGGTCATGCCAAACTCCTCCGTAATAAAGCTGCTTCCGCTTTAACTAAATCTTGCGGGGTGTCTACCCCTATCAATTCCATGTGGGTTAAACCAACGCGAATTCTAGCACCCATGTACAGGGCCCTCAATTGTTCTAAACCTTCCAACTGTTCTAGGTCACAAGGCGGTTGAGTCGCAAATTTCAATAAAAAGGACCTGCGATATCCATAAATCCCAACATGGCGCAAATGGTTGTTGGGCATGGAATCGGGCCAATTAATTTCGTGCATGTCTGGATATTTAATGAAGGGAATAGGTGAGCGCGAAAAATACATGGCATCGCCGTTGTGATTGCAAACCACTTTGACGATATGAGGATTAAACAATTGCTCATGATTGCTGATGGGTTCCGCTAAGGTCGCCATTTCCAAGCTCGGATCTTCAGCTAGCAGGCTAATGACCGTGCGGATGGACTGAGGGTCGATTAGAGGTTCATCACCTTGAACATTGATAACCAGTTCGACGTTTTTTGTGGCCATAACTTCGGCGATTCGTTGGGTTCCGTTGTCATGGTCTGAACGCGTCATGACCGCCTGTGCGCCAAATGCGGTCACACAATCGTAGATGCGTTGATCATCGGTTGCAACGACGACTTTTGCGCCTTCAACCTGTTGGCAGCGCTCGACCACCCATTGAATCATAGGTTTACCGGCAAGAGGGGCGAGAGGTTTACCTGGGAAACGTGATGCTTGAAAACGAGCAGGTATAAGAATGACCGCATCCATGGCGGTGTCGACCCCCTAGGGTGTAAAACCGTATTGTAGAGGTTGAGGCCAAAGTCGTCAATCTGACATTCTGGTTCATAGGCGTATGTGTTTAGGAATAAACGATATGCATATGGCACTTAAAATATGTCTTTTGTTTGATAGATATTGAGCAATGTCTAGCTTGACGGTTATTGCATTCATATGTCACTATATGGTGACATGAAGGCAGCAGATACATATGAAGATCGAACTTGGCGCGCTTTGTCAGACCAAACGCGACGCCTGATATTGGATCATTTGGCTGAATCGCCATGCACCACATCACAGTTAGTACTTGCTTTCCGGCCTTTGTGCAGGACAGCCGTCATGAAGCATCTTGACGTACTAGAGTCGGCAGGATTTGTCACCATCACAAGGGAAGGGCGGCAACGGTGGAATCATTTGAACCCCGTGCCCATCGAACAGATATGTCAGCGCTGGTTGGACCAACATCGGCGCCGCATCAAATCGGCCTTTAACAGGCTTAAGAACATTGCAGAACAAGCTAGAGATGAAGAGAAAGGAGCGCCGTGAAATGAACGATCTAACCATAGAACAAGCGCGTGTTGCGCAGTACGGATTCGAGATGAAAATCAATGCCGGGGTAGATGTGGTTTGGCGTAAATTGACGGATGAATTGGCCAACTGGTGGTTGCCCGATTTTCATATGCTAGGCCCAGATTCGAAGGTTGTCTTTGAGCCTTTTGCAGGCGGTCGTTTGTACGAGGAAAATGGTTCACGCAGCTTGCTTTGGTACCAAGTCCTACATATCGAGCCAAAATCATCGCTGAGCCTTTCTGGCTTCTGCACACCAGAGTGGGGCGGACCCTGCAGCACGCTGCTCACCATCAAGGTAACCAGTGACGGGGAGACTTCTATTGTCAAAATAGACGACGCCTTGTTTGGCAGAGTCTCTGAAAAGTTGGTGTCGTCTTTGTCGAGCGGCTGGCGACAATTATTTGAAGTTGGCCTAAAGGCTTTTGTTGAAGCAGGTTGAGTCACAAACTTAAAGACTGTGCCAAGAGCCGTTTTGTGACATGATGAGGCACAGAATCTTTAATTTGGTTAAGCGTCATGTTTTATTGCTACGTATTTTGGCTGATGAGAGCTTGTGCGGAGATTAGAGGAGCCCTCACTTCTGGCTTGGTAAGTTTGTTCAAACAGCCAGCCTGGTTGCTAGCATGTGTCTTTTGCAGCCCAATTGCGGCTCAACACTACCAAATTCGTAATTACACAAGTAGCGATGGCTTAGCTCACGGTGCCGTTTTTGACGTCCTTCAGGATGCGAAGGGCTATATTTGGGTGGGAACATACGGGGGCTTGAACCGCTACAACGGTCATAGTTTCGATGTGTTGACGCCCTCTGACCAGAAGGAATTGGGCCAAGTCAGGAAGATTATCGAAACACGAGCTGGCGATTTGTGGATTTGTACTTCAACCGGCGCATATCGCTATAGCCAAGGAAGTTGGATGCGTTTCGACGATAAACAAGCGGCATCCAATACATTCTTATGTGGTTTGGAACGTAAAGACGGGAGTATTTGGCTGGGCACATATGGTTCAGGTATTTATTGTATTGAGTCAGGCGTTACAAGACAGATCAGTTTAGCTGATGGACTGGCAAACGATACGGTCTGGTCCATGTTGGAAGATCGACAGGGACGGGTATGGATCGGTACTCGCGGCGGCGGTCTAAATATACTTGATGGTGGTGAAATCCGCACAATAAATACTCAAACCGGATTGTCAAACAACGATGTGTTTTGTCTAGCCGAGTCAAATGACGGCAAAATGTATGTCGGAACTGGCGAGGGCGGTGTCAATCTGATTTCGGACTCAAAGGTTGATGTCCTTACAGAATCAGATGGACTCGTGAGTAACAATATTGGCGCCATGACTTATTCTGCCCGTTCAGGTTTATGGATTGGAACATTCGGTGGCGGAATTCAGTCGATCAGCCCAACACCTGGCTTTGTGGTGGGCGAAAAGAACGGCTTAGTAAGCGACTACGTCACCAGCCTGATGGAAGACTATGAAGGAAACCTGTGGGTTGGAACTTACGGCAGTGGTTTATCCAAATATGTAGGTCGGCGATTCGAAAACTATTCAAAGACAAATGGTCTATCTAGCGGATTCGTCACCGCCATTTCTCAAGACCACGAAGGAGCTATGTGGTTTGGAACTCGAGGTGGGGGGCTAACCAGACTGAAAGACGAAGAGATGACGAAAATTGGTCGAGAATCGGGCCTGTCAAGTGACGTCATCCGTAGTTTGTTTTACGATTCAAAACGGCGTTTTTGGGTGGGGACTAATGATGGTCTCAACCGCATGGATGCAAGTGGAACGCATATATTCGATGAATCTGATGGCGTTATTGGCGAATATGTCAATTCCATCGTAGAGGGCCCCAAAGGGGGTATTTGGATTGCCACTAACCATCGTAACGGACTCGGTGTTTTTCATTCGCAGGAAGGCGATTATTTTGAGCCACTAGTCTGCGATATGGATTTGCCGCGTTGGTTCGTTAAAGATATGCAATGGGATAAGTCTGGAAGGTTGTGGATGTGCACAAACTTCTTTTTACTTATGTACGACGGTGAAGGTTTTCAAATGCTTGGCGCCGAAGATGGTTACCAACCCGGTGAAGCGACAGGCTTGCTAATCGATCACGAAGGTTTGGTGTGGGTATCTTCCAGCGTTGGTCTCTTGAAATATGATGGTCAAGCGTTTCGCCTCTACACAACCAAAGACGGACTACCTAATAACAATCTATTCTCTCTAATCGATACAGATCAACATGGACTCTGGATTGGCAGTAATCAGGGCGTCGTTCAATTCGACGGTGATTCATTTCGAACTTTTGATCATAATGACGGCTTGGTTGGCGACGAGTCGTTATGGGACTCAAGCTTCGTTGATCGAGAAGGAAACCTTTGGTTTGGTACCTCGACCGGTGTCTCGAAATATGCGCCGTCTGACGTCAAACAGAACTCTGTTGCCCCCCGGGTCTTAATTGAGTCTTGGACTGTGAATGGTGAAATTAAACCGCAAAACGCACGACTCAGGCTCAATCACGATCAAAACCAAGTTGAGATCAAATATGCCGCGTTGTCATTCACGAATGAGGATGAGGTGCGTTATCGAACCTGGATGCAAGGTTTAGACAAAGGTTGGGGCCCTATCACGACGCGTCGTTCCTCCATTTATGAACGACTACCTCCTGGTTCATACCATTTTCAAGTACAAGCCATGAACAATGATTCGGTTTGGAGCGAGCAGGTGGCAGAGCTGCGATTTGTCGTTACGGCACCGTTCTGGCAAAAAGCTTGGTTTCTAACTGGCCTAGCTGTTGTATTGCTTGCCATTCTGTTACGCATGGCTGCGGTCCTCAATAAGGTCATTCAAAAACGGCATCAGCGTCATGAGATGGCAAAGTTTCTTAGTCGCTATCAGGAGCTGTACGAACATGCGCCTGACTTATACTGCAGTACTGACCGCGAAGGAGTCATCATTAATTGTAACCTGGCCGCCAGTTGGATGTTGGGTTATGAAAAAGACTCTGTCTTAGGGAAACCGACTGCATTTTTTGTTGTCGATGAAGATGTCGCTGCCTTAAATCGAGCTTATGCAGCGCTTTACTCAAACGATAAGCCAGTCGAAAATCTCGAGATACGCGTGCAAACCGCCGATGGCAGTGAGCTGTGGTTGAGTCTCAATGCCAGCCTCATTCGCGACGAAGATAATCAGGCGATTGTGGCACATACGATCGGCCGCAACATCACCAACCGCAAGCGCTCCGATGAAGCTCTGCAACAAGCTCAGCGATTGGAGTCACTGGGTTTACTGGCGGGCGGAATTGCCCATGATTTCAACAATTTGCTTAGTGCCATTATGGGCAATGCAGAGTTAGCGATGCGCGATAACAAGGTCAAATCGAGTACCAAAAAATTGATAAGCAATATCACGGTTTCGGCCGAACGAGCCGCAGATTTGACCCGACAGATGCTTGCTTATGCTGGGAAAGAACCGTTAGTGCAGGAAGCCGTCAATCTGAATGCAATGATTGTGGAGACCATGCAGCTATTGGAATTAAGCGTTCCAAAAGGCATTCATTTGGAGACCAGTCTCAGTGACCAGAATATTTGTGTGTTGGCAGATCGTGGCCAAATACTGCAAGTCGCCATGAATCTAATCACCAATGCTTCAGAATCAGTTTCAAAGGTTAATGGACGCGTGAAAGTATCAACAGACATCGTTGATCGACTCGAACCGATCCAACCCAGCTTTTCAGCAATAGATACAGATTATGAAGGTGGTTTTGTTTGTTTAACCGTTAGCGATAATGGTTGTGGTATCCCCGTCGAACAGTTCAAACGCATTTTCGAGCCCTTTTATTCAACTAAATTTGTGGGACGGGGATTGGGACTAGCGGCCGTTATCGGCATCGTCAACACGCATGGTGGTGCCATAAAAGTGGAATCTCAGGTCGGCGAAGGCACTTCATTTCAAATATTCTTTCCCTTGTGTCACAGTCAACCGGTTGAAGTTTTTGATAGTCAGCTCACTGGAATTGGTGGGAAGACGATCTTGCTAGTTGAAGATGACCCGATGGTTCGTGAGGTGATCGATGCCACGCTTTCCATCCACGGTTACAAAGTGATTCTTGCTGAAGATGGTAAGCAGGCGATGGAACGATTCGATGCTAACTATCGTGAAATCGATTTGATTCTGCTGGATATAACCTTGCCTTACATGAACGGCGACGAAGTTTTGAAACAAATGAGAATGCAAGATCCTTCTATCAAGGCGGTGCTTACCAGTGGTTATGGTCAATCTCAGGCAATGGCCGAATTCCGCCATTCAGAAAACACCTGGTTCATTCACAAGCCTTACAAACAGGAAGAACTTGCCCAGCTGCTGGATGATGTATTTAAGAATCAGCATAACTGAAACTGACCTCCGTCAATGCGGGAATAGGATTGACGAACCGGTTGTTTGCTCGTTTTAGAAGACTCAGACTTGACGACCGCATCAAAATTGGGGAGGATTTGACAGCAATTGGAGTCACAAATGTCCCTAGCTGTCGTCGAGTGGTTTGTCACCCTGAGCGTAATTTACGCCGCGGTGGGATTCGGTTTTGCCGTTCCTTTTTGTGTGCGAGGCGTCAATCGGATTGATCCTGTAGCCAAAGCGGGAACCTGGGGATTTCGCTTGCTGATTCTGCCAGCAAGCTGTGTTTTTTGGCCTTGGTTGCTATACCGCTGGATTAAAGGAGCGGGGCCGACTGTTGAAAATACGGCACATCGGCGCCGTCGTATGGGTAATAAAGCGTGATACGGACACATCGACGACGTCATTTAAGTTTTTTTGTGGTGTTGGCAGTGTTGGTACCAGTGGTATTCACTTGGTCAATCACTCGTAGGCAGGTTGTCCCTTTTGCTGAAAACGAAAAAAGCGCCACACGTCTAATTGCCAAACTAGATCCATGGCAAAAGAAGGCTGCTACCGGTGAAATCCTTGAATCGGATACAGGGCGATTCTTACAGATTGTCCTCAATCCGGATTCACGTATTGCTGATCCACTTGTTTACATCAGCTCTCAGGCACCCAACTCACAAGCCTTACCTAACGACGCGCGTTTATTAGGCATACCGGGTACGTTGATTACGTTTCCTGACCTAAGCAGCGGTTATTTGATCGTATATAGTTTGGCCCACGAGCAAGTGATTGATTTTGTGCCCTTTGAGGTCAAGCAACTATGACCAGCCACTATCAAGCCGTTGGTTGGAATGGGCAGAAGAAGCGTTATGACTTCACCCTTATTGCCTGTCTAGCGACATATTTTGCGCTCTTTGTGCCAATCGCCCTGTGGCGGCACCCCGACATGACGGCCGAAACCATGATTATCCGCTCCTTTGGATTGGCAGCTTTCCTACTCCTGCACGTCATTCTTGCAATTGGCCCGTTGTGCCGTTTAAATGACGCATTCTTGCCATTGCTATACAACCGACGTCATTTGGGCGTGACGATGTTTTTGTTAGCATTTGTGCATGGGACATTGAGTTTCATTCAATTCCACGTATTGGGCGACATCAATCCATTCGTCAGTTTACTGACCAGCGAATGGCATTATCTGGCTTACGGTTGGGTTCCTTTTCAGCCACTTGGCGCAGCCGCCTTATTCATCCTTTTTCTAATGGCCGCAACCAGTCACGATTTCTGGTTGGCCAACCTAAGCGCACCCACCTGGAAAGCGCTGCATATGGGCGTTTATTTTGCCTACTTCTTAATGATTGCGCATGTCGGATTCGGTATTCTTCAATCTGAAGTTCACCCTTGGTGGGCGTTTGGATTCGGTTCCGGCTTTAGTCTGATCTTGACCTTACACCTAATTGCAGGCTGGCGTGAACGTCGTCATGACCAGCCTTCCGAGTTGGCCGATGATTGGATCCGAGTAGGACTGGTTGACGAGATCCCTATGAACCGCGCCCGTATTGTTTGTGGATCGGGGGAGCGTATTGCTGTTTTCCGCTACGACAACAAGATCAGCGCGGTATCCAACGTCTGTCAACACCAGAACGGTCCCTTAGGGGAAGGGCGAGTGATTGACGGCTGTATTACCTGTCCGTGGCACGGCTACCAGTATCTGCCAGAAAACGGGCAATCGCCGCCGCCATTCACAGAAAAGATACCCACCTTCCAAGTAAGGGTGGATGCCAACATAGTGTGGGTAAATGCCCAACCGCTTCCTGCGGGTACCCACGTATCGCCAGTGGAGATCGAGCCGTGAACGATTTTTATGTCGGCTATTTGAATCAGATGCCTGCGCGCCACAAATCTTGGGTCCGTCGGTTCATTGGCATGAGCCTGTTGCTGGCTCTCGTTGGCGTGGTTGGCTGGTTGTTCACGATGCGTGAATTAGGCCCGGCAGTTTTTGAGTTTGGCCATGTTCGTGAGTTTGAAGGCACAATTCGAACATATCCGGTTCCACTACTTGAGTTAACACGTCCCAACGCGGATTCCACTTCTAGTTATTTGTTAGTCAATCCAGGTAAATTTGGCGCCATGTCCGCGGTCGAGTCGTTTGACGGGGCGCTTGTTACATTGCGGGGCACGCTCATCTACCGCGATCAGCGCACGATGATCGAAATATTGCCTGAATCGATCCAGTCACAAGGAAAAGGGTCAATAGCTGAAAGTACAGCGACCTTAGGTCAAGTTACTCTTGAAGGCGAAATTGTCGACAGCAAGTGCTTTTTAGGTGTCATGAATCCCGGCGATCTCAGACCGCATCAAGCCTGTGCCATCCGTTGTATTAGCGGCGGCGTTCCACCAGTTCTATTGGTAAGGCATGATGTAAATAAGGCATCCTATTACTTATTGACAAACGTAGATGGTGGCGCGCTTAATGATGCGGTTTTGAACCATATCGCTGTACCGGTTCAGGTGAAAGGTGAACTCGTTCAACTGGGAGCGTGGCGCCTATTGAAGACGCGACCTCAAGACATCCAATCCATCCAAAAGAGGTAGATATGAATAAGATAGCCATCACTTCCTGGCCCGAGCTCAAACCGTTGACACCGACCTATGCTTTGGTAGCCAACGTGGATCTTGTCGTCATTCGTTACGATGACAATGTCTCGGTTTTGTACGGTCGATGCCATCACCGTGGCGCGCTCTTGGCCGATGGCTCGATCGAGGGCGAGAATCTTATTTGTGGCGTACACGGTTGGGACTATCGCTACCGCACGGGCATTAGTGAATACAATAACGACGAATCCTTGGCCAGTTTCAATGCCTGGATCGAAGATGGTCAGGTATGGGTTGATGAAGACGAAATTGCCGCTTGGGAAAAAACGCACCCACAGCCGTACAACCGAAATGATTATCTGGGTAATTATCAAGATGTTCACGGCGCTCCCGAAGAACCTCATGTCAATCTGATCCAGCATTTAGCAAAATTTGGATTGAGTAAAACCGGCCACCACGGGCCGTCTGCGGCCATGGGCGTTGCCCGGCAGGAACTGCCAAGTTGGGACGATATTCAGTTTGTAACTGCTCAACTCCATCGTATGCCTCAACTGGACGATGCCGCCGTTGGAACAGACGTTGTAATTGGTCCAAATGCCAAAAAACCACTTCGTCTTGAGCTTCCCCTTTTTGTATCCGACATGAGTTTTGGTGCTTTATCTCAGGAAGCCAAAATCGCGTTGTCAAAAGGCGCAAATCTGGCAGGAACTGGTATCTGCTCGGGTGAAGGCGGCATGTTACCTGAAGAACAGGAAGCCAATGAGCGTTACTTCTACGAGTTGGCATCTGGTCGATTTGGGTTTTCGATGGATAAAGTTAAACATTGTCAGGCTTTCCATTTCAAAGGCGGCCAGGGCGCAAAAACGGGTACTGGAGGCCACTTACCAGGCTCGAAGGTGACAGAAAAGATTGCGGCGGTCCGCGGATTGCAAGTTGGACAGCCAGCGATTTCTCCGGCCCGATTTCCCGATTGGGACGATATTTCCTACATCAAAGATTTTGCCGTGGAAGTTAGAGAAGCAACGGGTGGCATTCCAATAGGATACAAACTTAGTGCGCAACACATTGAGAAAGATCTGGATGCAGCCCTCGATATTGGCGTCGATTATGTCATCTTAGATGGTCGTGGCGGTGGGACGGGATCTGCGCCGCTTATTTTTCGCGACAATATTTCGGTACCCACCATTCCAGCATTAGCCAGAGCACGCAAACACTTGGACCGCCTGGGCGCCGACCATGTGACCTTGGTGATTACGGGTGGATTAAGAACACCGGCAGACTTCTCAAAGGCGTTAGCCTTGGGTGCGGATGCGGTTGCCGTTTCCAATGCGGCCATACAGGCGATTGGGTGCATTGGCATGCGCGCCTGTAATAGCAATAACTGTCCAGTGGGTGTCGCCACCCAAAAGGACCATTTGCGCGCACGCCTTATCATCGACGAGTCGGCACGCCGATTGGAGCGTTTCTTCCGTTCAGCGACTTCATTAATGCAGATCCTCGCAAGAGCTTGCGGACACACGCACACCAATCAATTTCACAAAGATGATCTCACCACCTGGAAACGAGATATGGCTTACTTGTCAGGGGTTCGTTATGGGGGAGTCACTGAACTTTGAGTGAAAGTGCCATTCGTTGGGTAATCGGCTTTGATATTGGCGGGACCAAAATCGAAGCTGCACTCATCAATGAGATTGGTGTCATGGATCATAAGATACGGGTTCCTTCACCAGACACGCGCGCGGACACTATTCAAGTTTTGTTAGACATAGTCAACGAACTGTCATCGAGGCATCCCATCAAGGGTGTCGGTTTTGGCATTCCGGGCAGTATTTGCGACGGCATTATGCGCAACGCACCTAATTCGCGTGCCATTAACGGGACTGAGTTTGCTAAAGAAGTCGCAGCGGCTCTGGATGTCCCATCGATTTTCGAGAACGACGCAAATTGTTTGGCCGTGGCGGAATCTAGTTGGGGCATCGCGAAAGGCATCAAGGATGTAGTTGGTGTGATTCTGGGCACCGGAATCGGCGTTGGCGTAGTCACTCAAGGTCGACTCTTCAATGGCGCTCATGGCTGGGCACCGGAACCGGGCCATATCCCTTTAGATGTTTGCGGTCGTCCCTGCGAATGCGGGTTGCTAGGGTGTGTTGAAGCCTATTTATCAGGCCCGTCGATTCTGAAGCGATACCAGGACAGTGATCCAATCTTGGAACGAAGTAGCTGTGAGCAATTGTTCGAGGACGAATCTGATGAACACGTACAAGCGATCCTGGCCGAGACTCAGAGACTATATGTCCGGTTTTTGGGGATGTTGGTTTCCTTGTATGATCCCAGCATGATCGTTTTGGGCGGAGGCCTTTCTAATCAGCCACTGTTCATGGACGGGATCGAAGAAATGATGGTAAAGCAGACATTTGGAACGAACGAAATGCCACGAGTCAAACGTGCCCTTCTAGGTCCGGAATCGGGTAAGTTCGGTGCCGCTTCACTTATGTTTCAATCCCTAAGCAAAGCTATCAAGGACTAGTGTTTCGGACTCTAGGTCAAAGTTGTGCGACCAGGCCCTCCTTAATAGCCCCTCAATTTTGGTCGGATCATTTCCTGAACATAACAGCGCACGGTGTGCGCACAGTGTGTAGAAAAGCACAGAGTATGGCCCCGAAGATGAAGGCTCACCCTAGTCAAGCACGCATATTTGCTGTCTAGCAAGGATTTGGCATTTTAGTTGCCTGTGCCAGCATTGTCTCGTTGTCTGTTTGAACGAAAATCTTCGTGGGGTAAATTTTGGAAATCTTTTTTGCATTATTGCTGGGGCTCGTGCTGCTTGGTTTTCCCGTCGTGGCTTTGATTGCTTTCTTCAGAACCATCACTCAAGCCAAAAAGATCAAGCATTTGCATGCGCTGAACGAGCTCAGTCAAGTCCAGATCGACAGAATGAACAGAAAACTTACAGACTTGATGCGCCGAGCGCGCAAGTCTGATTCAGATGAGCCATCTGAACTTCCAGTTGCTGATATCGAAATCCTGCCCCCGAGCCCTTCAGATTTCCAGATTGTGGAAGAGCTAGTTCCTCCGCCAATCCCCATTCCACCCCCAGTACCGGAGAAAACCCCAGCACCAGACACTGTGGATCGACCCCTAGAAATTCCACTTATGATAGAAAAGTTATCTCCGCCCCAAGTTCCTGCACCTAAAAAGGTTCCTGCGCGTAAGAGCGAACCGCCCGTGCAGCGTGACCAGCCGCCAATGATCGTATTTCCAAAACCTAAACGTGATTGGGAAGCGCTCTTGGGCACTCAGGTCTTTCTCAAACTGGGCGTTGTGGTGGTAGTGCTGGGAATGGTCCTGTTTCTTGGCTACGCATTTACGCGTGTTGGCCCAATTGGCAAAGTACTCACGGGTATGGCGTGCGCCGTTACCATGTTGGTCGGCGGCCTTTACGCTGAATCCATTAACCGCTACCGGCAATTTGGGAGAAGCCTGATCGCGGGCGGCTGGGGAACGCTCTATTTCGTGGCATTCTCGATGCACTATGTACCCGCCGCTCGCGTGATCGAAAACCCGATAGTGGCTGTCTTAGCTATGGTGCTCGCAGCAGTATTGGCGGTTATCCACAGTCTGAAATACCGCAACGAGTGGACGACTGCATTCGCCTTCCTTTTAATTTTCTTGAGCTTAGGTTTATCGGCATGGGAACAACAGGCGATTTTTAACCTTGTTGCAACGGTAACGGCTGTCGTGGCTGCCAACGGCTTAGCGCTCAAAATGAGATGGAGTCGTCTGCAGCTTGTCGCTCATCTAGCTGGCTGGATATGCGCGACACTCTGGATCCTAATCCAAATGCACAACCAAGTACCGTTACAGATAACGGCTGTCTTTTTCATGTTGTCAGTCTTGTGGGTAAGCGGTCAGGTTACACAGCTTAAATGGCCACAGTCCGGGCCCAATCGCTGGCATGCAGTTAGTTCGATTGTTCATGCCTGCTTTGCGCTTGGCTTGGGTTTACATATTCTGCAAACAAGCGCTCCACAATGGAGCTATCTGTGGCCATTAGCGCTAGGCATTCTTGGGTTAGGAACTTGTTTTGTCTTAAGGCTACGCGATGATCGCGTCAGTTACTTGGTACAAGCCACCTTGTCGCTGGCGGCCTTGGCATTAGTGGCTCCGCTTAAATGGGGATTTGGCCATGAATGGCTGCCAATTCTGCGACTGTTCGGTGTTCAATCCATCTGGATCGCCGGGTTACTCCTGCGCGACAAATACTTCCGCAAACTGGCCTACCTACTATTTGGCATCGCCTTTATCGAAATTGCACTTAGAAGTCTGATCGACTTGCAGGGTCCAACCCGAGCGATGTTACTTGCAGGTACTTCGCTGCTCACACTGGTTAACGCCTTTCTTACTCGCACTTGGGCGCGGGTCTATTGTCTCGATCGAGAGAATGAGATCCTGGCTCCAGTATTTTCGTGGTTGACCATTGCTTTTGCGGTGCAATTCATCTGGATGACGTTACCACAGGCTTCGGCTGCTCCATGTCTGGCATTGCTTGCGGTTATTTGGCATGAAGTCGGGTGCAAACGTGGAGAAAATGACCTCTTAATGCAAAGCGCCACCTTAATCATCGTTGCCATTCTGGCGTTGGTTTTCAAAGCGCCGTTGGCTCTGAACACGGTTGCTCTTGGAACTACGACACTGGCCTGTTACTTGATGTACGAACGAGCAATAAGACAATCGTCGAAGCGTGCGGCCATCGCACTAACCGCCCTCATCGCGGGAGGCGGTGTCTTGATATGGTTAGTTATTCAGGAAATCGAGTTACCTTGGTCGGCTGCAACCCTAGCTTGGATCGGGCTTGCTCATCAGCTATGGTCATGGCGCAGCAGTCGCACGCATTTGTTATTGGGGCAGGCCGCATTTTCTGTTGTCGCCTTACTGCTGTTCGTAAACTATTGGATTCAAAGCGCCACCGTACTTTTTGTCAATGATCACGTCCTGGCTGGTCTGTTAATACTGGCTGCTCTGTATAGCGGTTTTGCCCTTGCATGGTCTTCTCGAAAACAGGAAGCCGCGAACCAAACAGCCAATATGTTGCTTTACACGGTCATTGCAATGGTAACTGCGATATTGGGCTTGGCTTTGAGCTGGACTGAAATCCACCCACTTTGGCTCAGTTTGAGTGGAGCCGGTATCGCTTGCATTGGATTAGGGCTTGCTAAATTCAAGAACTGCCGACCCTTGGCCTATCAGAGTTGGGCCTACATCGCCTTGTCCGCGGCGGCTTATGCGATCTTTTTGTGGCAGTACGAAGGGCAAGGTTGGTTCGCTTCTGCACGGCTTGAGCATGGCGTTTTGGCATACAGCCTCCTGATTCTGGCTCATTTTATTAATACCAGACTCAAAAATCACGCGGCACTGTGGGGCCGTTCACTGGTAAGTACGATCATCCTCGTACTTGCTTCGACCTGCTTACTGGTCCTAGTGAAAATTGATTGTCTCGCTTCAGACAAAAACTTATTGGTTGCACTGATCTGGCTTGCCATGGGTACGCTTTACGTTGAAGTTGCAAGATATTGTCAGCGTAGCAATTGGTTCCAAACAGGTCATGTGATCATTGTGCTTGGGGCGCTGCATGCATTGTTAGTCAATGTAATACAAGCTGGTAGTCTTTCCTGGATTAGCTATCGAGCATTGACTCTCTTGCCAGTGCTGGGTTTTCTGGTCCATGCCTATGTGAACTGGGGTAAAGCGGCGCAGAGCGCCAATATCCAGACCCGGATTCAGAAAGCCAGACCGATATACATCTATTTGGCCTCTGCCATTCTGGCCATTGCCATGGTTTACGAGTTTCACCGCGCGTGGGTCATTGTGGGTTGGGCAAGCATGGCGGCCATCGGATTATGGTGCCGTTGGACTTTTGGTAATAACCATGGGCGAAACATCGCATGGGTGATGGGTTTCGCTATAACGACTCGCGCCTTTGCGATCAACTTCGCATTTCGAGACAGCTTGCAAGATCTAAGGATTAACTTGGCGGCTATTCCCATTGCCTTGCTGTTAATTCTGGTGTGTTATTTCCTGCAGTACAAGATTGGACAAGAAGCAGATTATAGGAAAACACCTCTTTCGCGTCCTTTTTGGCTACTGCTACTTTTCTCGGTCCTAACTGGGCTCATCTGGTTCGAAACATCAGGAACCTCCTTAACGATTTGGCTGAGTCTGGAAGGGTTGTTCGCGGTCAGCTTAGGTTTTATTGCTAAGGACTACGTCGCACGGTGGTCAGGGCTCGGTTTTCTGGTTTTTTGTATTCTCAAATTGTTCGTTTATGACTTGAGGGGCCTAACTGGACTACCAAGGATTTTTAGTTTCATCGTGCTTGGCTTGGTATTGATCGGTGTAAGTT
Source organism: Holophagae bacterium (assembly GCA_029263455.1). Lineage (GTDB taxonomy): Bacteria > Acidobacteriota > Holophagae > Acanthopleuribacterales > Acanthopleuribacteraceae > JAGQSC01. The sequence goes on along the minus strand of JAJCXM010000034.1, from coordinate 43,582 downwards.
TCGCATACACACGCTTCAAAGAGCACCTGGAGAAGCGATAATGAACCCGCGTTTGATAGGCTTGACATTGCTTTTGATTAGCACTATTTGCGTGATTTACACCCTCGTCTATGAGGAGGTAGCCAACCAAGAGATAGAGCTATCGCCTTTGTTGGATAGAACGACAGAGGTCCTCGAAGCGGTTGACGTCATAGGGCGCGAATTCACGGCTTTGACCGTAACTGAGGAGCACGAATTGGGCCTCAAGTTAAGTCAAGGGATCCGTTTGTTCGAAGAAGTGGACCCTAAATCGCAAGCGTACCTTGATGGTGTGCTCACAGCGCTGCTAGCAAAAGCTAACCTAAGTCGGCCATCAATGCCTTACGAAATTCATGCTTTGAATTCTCTGGTTAAAAACGCATTCGCCTTGCCTGGTGGTTTTGTCTACGTGACTACAGGCTTACTGGATACGTTGCATACGGAAGCTGAGTTGGCAGCCGTGGTTGGTCATGAAATAGGTCACATTGACCTAGGTCACTGTGCTTCTTTGATTCAATATAAGGAGGCGGGAAGGGCAGTGGCTGGCGAAATCGGCTCGCTGCTGACTGACTTAGCCTACCGCTTCTACAGCATTGGCTATCGCGATGAACAGGAAGAGGAAGCGGACCGCTTTGCTTTAAAACTGTGTGTCTTAGCAGGCTATGAGTTAAGAGCTGCCATGGACGCTCAACGGGCGCTAGCGGAAGCTGGCGAACTGACGGCACAAAGCCCTAATTTGAAAGCTGAATTCCAACATGCCGTTGCAACTGGGATTGGCGATTATTTCGGCACACATCCACCGGCGGCAGCCAGGATCCGTCAACTTGAACGAGCTATTCAAGAATCAAAGCTGTCCCAGGAGCGAGGCTATCGAGGACGTGAGAATCACCTCCTCAAATTACCTCGCTTTCAAACCGAGTTCGCTGGTGAATGGACAACACCTTGATCTGATCGAATCGCTGGCTGTAGCAGCAATTGCAATCAGTACTTAGACTAAGGTATAGAAATGCCCGTAGTCATGGGCTGATAGGCTTGTTATGCTAGCTAAATCAGATGATTGGGTGGCTTTATGTATCAGGCATGGCGAGATCAGATAGACAACCGAGAAGACGATCATCCAAACAATCTGATCAAGGTGCGGGATGAGATTGACGCCCATTTGGCTGACGAATCGGATGATGGCATCGCGTGGACGATGTTATCGGAGGCATGTTATTGGCTCGGCGAGTACGACACAGACGATTCGAAAAAGGAAGCCGCACATCAACAAGGAGTGAGGGCAGGGGAGCGAGCGGCTATTTATTCTGAAGATGACGTTGCTGCGCATCTCTGGTATGCCGCCAACATGGGTTCTCATGGTTTGATCAAAGGTATCATGTCGTCACTCTTCTACATAAAGCCGATCGAAAAACATGCACTTATAGCTGTTGATCTGGATGAAGCATTCTTTTTTGCTGCGCCCTTGCGCTTGCTAGGACGCTTTTACCAACAATGTCCAGGTTGGCCGGTTGGATCAGGCGATAAGAACAAAGCGATCGATTTGTTGAAATCCGCGGTCGAATTGAGCCCTGAATTCTTGCTGAACCGCTACTTCTTAGCCACTGTATATGCTGAAAAACGAAAAAGAGGTCAGGCCAAAGAATTGCTAACAGAAATAGCGTCTGTGACCGATTTGGAGCCCTACCCGATGTACCAAGAAATGGTACAAGGTTGGGCAAAGAACCTGTTATTTGATCTAGGCTAGTGGACCCTAGGGCGCCAGATCATCTCTTGGAAATCGAGCCACTTTAAAGAAGTATCATATAGGCTGAGTCGTACTTAATCGAGCCAATGAAGGTCTATGCTCTACAGCTTAGTAAGTTGGTACCTCAGTCAGGTACCTGGTCTTTGCCTGGTTTCAAATCGGACAATCGAATCTCAACCAAGCGACCCAAGACGACGTCTTCCTCGCTGATCACAACCTCGAATTCTTGTGACTCATTCCATAAGCGGTAGGCATTGGGGAACTGAATTCCTTGACCTTTATAGGGTGCCGGATAAATGACCTTCCATGTGTTTTGATCATCAGATTGGATCAGCGGTTGACAGATTACTTCGTGACCGCCGGAAAGGGCAATCGTTTCAAGTTTGAATGACTCTTTTGCATCAATCACCCTTACCAGCGCTCCTGGCACCTGTTCATAGATGCGGTAAAGGGGGCAAGAAACGGTGCCTGGCTGACCGACAAACTTAATCGCCACCGTCTTTTCGGCTACGGTCCGCAGCCTTAAACTCTGTGGCAACCATGATGGTGCAATCCACAGTCTGACCATAGGGTTTTCGAGCGCTTGTGGCCGTAGGACCGGATTTGATGCCGTTCCCCCAGCAAACCAATTGCTCCATCGAGTATCAGCAGGATCTAAGACGGCCGCAATCGATGAAGTTGGATTAGCGGCCACCAACCATTTGCATTGATAGCGCTCAAGCGCTTGTAGCAATTCGTCTTCATCTTTGGCCAGGTAGACATCCTCAATAATGACATCAATGGGGTCTGGGAAATTGAAGGGATCCAAGGATACGGATCGGTCTGCCAATACACGAATTTGATGGCCAATGTCCCAAGGCGCCATGACGGCGTGATGCGAGCTTGTATTTTTAGCTAACCACGCCGGAATTTCTGTGACCAACGGATTCCAGTTTGCATAATCCGATTGGCGAACCCTTTGGTACTGTCGGTTTCCAATGTAAGCCGCCGTCAACGCTAAGCAAAGCAATCCAAGCGCAAGCGATCGTTTTAGGGTTATGTGAATGGGATGCTCGATTCGACGCATGCCAATGATGAGTAGACAGATTCCGGTCGAGATTAAGGCTCCTTGCAAAACAGCAAAATGACGGATTTCCCTGAGCGCCACGATGTAAGTAACGAGTACCAGCCCGCTTGTCACAAAATCCATCGTGGCACGACGCAGGAGTGCGCGAACGCAGTTGAATGCAGCAATAAATGCGATTGGAATATATATCCAGATCCAGATTGGCATGTTCCAAAGCGGCCAGCGCAAGACACTCGTTTCTTCAGCAATCGACATTCGGCCTGTTTGACTGAGGCGTTCGACGAGAATGGCAGCCTGACCGTTGCTCCACAAAACAAGCAAACAAACGGTGAGCAGTGTCAAGCCAAAGAACATTAACGAGGGCAGCATCCGTTTACGCCAATCGATGGTGCGCGACAAATTTGCCGCAAATGAACAGGCAGCAAATAAGGCAGCGTGGGTAAGCGAAAGACGATACAAGTCCCACCAAACCCAAGGGCCTTGTTGCACGACTTGATTTAAGGTCCACACAAGCATGACCAAAGCGAAGGGCAACCAATCGCCCACTTTGCTTCCTAAACTTAGATACGATTGGTACCAGGCCCAAATCGCCAGCAATATCAATGCGTAATACGGAAATTCCGGCGTTAGCGCAAGACCCATAACTAGTCCGATAGACTGGATCCAGCGGCGCTTGCATACACAACCGTAAGCCATGATCGAAAGCGCCAAATCCACAAAGCCATGGTGATCCAAGATCCCATAGCGACTGACTGCAATGGTGTATGGCATGCAGCCTATGAGCAGTCCAATCGCAATCGACGTTTCCTTTGATGACAAAAACTGGGCACTCGCTCGCATCCAAAACAGGCAAGCCAACAGCCCCCAAACAATAGGCAAATAACCGGTTTTACGCGCAATACCTGCCAAACTATCGTCCACCGCATCGAAACCCAGTTTGACATAACTAGCCATCAACCATGGATATAGCCCTGGCCAATGCAGTTGATAGCCATTAGGGTGATGTAATTTTGCGTCTTGGGTGGGTACTTTCGGGTAGTTCACTAACGTGTCATGAATGCGTTGCAGCTGATAGAGACTGTCATTGTCCATATACACGGCGCGATGATCGATTTCCGAATGTGGCCATCGAAGCCAGGCCGCAAAAATAAGGACCGAAACGATACACAAATAGTGAATGAATGGATGACGATCTAGCATGGTGCTCATTCAACCATGAAGAGCTACCGCGAACAAAAGAAAAGGCGGCTTAGGAAGCCGCCTTGAAGGAGAGGAGTTTAAGAAGATCATGAGTGGCCTGTTGACCGTATTCACAGTTTAATATGTGGACAAATTTCTTGTTTCGCCGTGATCCAGCGCACGAAAGTGGTGGCGAGCTTCAGCCGTGTGATGTAAGTCACTCATGGTGGACACTTATTCTTTGGATTGGTGCTCGCTGAATGATTTGAGTTTCACTTTTTCGTTTACGAACTGAATCGATATGATCATCGAGTCGGTTTCCCAATTGACCGATTTGGCGGAAAACCCGCCAGCACCAGCACTAGTAACGTCGTCCGGTTCACCTAACAGACCTACCACTTGCTCGTAAGTCATGTCGTTATTTATTTTTTCGTAATTGGCCCTCGTAGGCCGAGCGCATGCAATGCAAAAGATAAGCAAGAAAACAGATAGGCGCATCATGTGGGGCTCCTCAACATTTTAGGATCTATTCTAAACGCAATACTATTCTGTGGTCACAAAGCTATGGCTGAGTTTCACTCGATTGGCGCAACGACCATATACCTGCCCCTATAAAGGCATACACGTGGATTGACATAATGGCACCAAAAACACCGTATCCGCCTGAAGCGCCGGCCCAAACGAATCGGATCACAAAAGGGACCGCCATGAATGCGATGATCGATCCGCCAAAACCGATAGTCCAGACTTTAATCTTACGATCACTTAGAGGAAAAGCTGTTGCCAGAAAGGCCAATAGGGCAAAGAACATGACAAAACCGAAACTGTGTGGGTGAGCTACCTCTAGAAGTTCGACCAGCGATTTTGGATAAAAAAGACCTTCATCTAAATCTATTTCTGCGTCTTCCGGTGTGCCTCGATAATAGGAACTCTCATTTCCGTGGCCGATGCGCAAGCTGTAGAAGGCTAACGCCGTGCTTTCACTCACCAGTAGCAAAGCCAGCAAAATCCCAAATGCGAGCCGCGTACGTTGATTCCATTTAGGGATAGGTAAAAGCATGCTGTTTGTCTCCTATCAACAAGAGTTCTCCGTCAAGAGTAACTAGTGCGGCGCTCAATCCGTACGACTCACACCATTCTCGCGCATGACGAGGTCCTCCTACAAATTGGGCTGTAGCCCAAGCATCTGCTGATTCAGCGGTTGTTGCCAAAACACTCACCTGTTCGATTTGCTCGCTAAATCCTCGCCCAGAAAAACGGATGTGACCTTCAACGCCGTCATAGGTCCTGGTGAACCGCCGATCATTTGCAGAAGTTGCCAAAGCACCTGACTCCAGCTGCACAAAAAAAAGAGCTACATTCTCTTCGCTATCGCCAGGTTTGCGAATCATGATCTTCTGTGATTTCCCGTACCAGCGCATGTCTCCGCCTCCATTGACCAATGCCCATGGGACATCGTGCTGTTTGAAAATGTCGATCATGGCATCGATGGCCGTTCCTTTGAGCATGCCGCCCAAATCCCAGCCAATGGGTTTGAGGTAACCTTTACGGGCTTGAGTAATGGCGTGACGCATCGCTCCAAGATCCGGGAAAGGGCGTATTGACGTTGCTGGATGGAAGGCACAATTGCTTATTTGCGCAAAATGGATCGCGTGTTCCAAGTGCTCAAGTAGCTGTGCTTGAGCGGATGATGATTGATCAAAGAAGCGGGCATCAGCGTTCCTGAGCAGCATTAATGGGCTTTCTGGGTTGTATGTAGTACCCAGTTTCTCTAATGAAACGGCGGCCTTAAACGCGCTTTCGATCAATTGATCAGACGTCTCGAAGGGAACTTCAACGCTGAACACAGTCCCCATAAGGTACCGAGTTTGCTGTTTCGTGACCTGTTGGGTCAAGCACAGTGCGCTAAGGATGAGCCACATTTTTTAGCTGGGTAATCAGTCGTAGTGATTTGCGAACAGCCAGCGCCATCGAGCGACTGGAAATAGTTGATCCACTCACATGAACAATGTCGATGCCTACCTCGACGGCATCGGATGTCTTCTTGCCATCAAACTGTTGCTGGAATTTTGGATGTTTAACGCCAGATCCCCGATTTTCGCGGAAAGTCATTAGCAGCGCTGACTGCACGCTAAGGTCAGGTGCAATACCCACCATCATGGTCATAGGTTGGTGTTTGCCTAATTCTTCAGTCATAACGGCCCAGCCGATGATGCCCGCCTGACCCGAAACTTCATAGACGATTAACTCGCCTTGCAATCGGGCGTCACGCAAATTGGGATCGTCGCTAAGCACCTTTATTAGGGGCTCGGGGACTTGTTGCCACTGTGACCAAATAACTCTGTTAGCGGTCGCTTCGGGGAATATTTTGTGCAGTGCTTCTTCAGCCGTGAAATAGGAACGAGTCCCTGGTGCCACAAAAAGAATCAAGAAGAAAAGCATGAAAGGTCCTAGCCGGTTCGAAATTACCTACACGGGCGCCATTATAAGCAATCTTTTTTTAAATTGAAACTCAATCTCAACTTGACGAGTTAAATTGTTGTCGTATAATGCGGTCTTTACGATGAATTTGAGAATCAATCTCAATATTAAAAACAGTGGCTTTATGCTTGAAAAGGGAATCTTTATGAATGACTTGACTGCATATTTGAAGAACATAACAATCGCCATCTTGATCATCTTCGTTTTGGCTGACAGTACACAAGCGGGCGAAGTGCACCTGCACGGCTACGGTGAACTGCACTTTAATGCACCGACCAACGCAGACAACGAATTGGATTTACACCGTTTCGTTCTCGGCCTCAGCTATACCTTCGATGACCAATGGTCTTTCGACATGGAGATCGATTTTGAACACGCGTTTGAGGAACCAGAGTTTGAGTTTCTGCACCTTGATTATGCCTACCGAGAAGAACTCAATTTCAGGGGCGGGCTGCTATTAATGCCAGTTGGTCAATTGAACCAAAGCCACGAACCCAATCTCTTTTTCTCGGTAGAACGGCCCTACACGGAAAAGAACATTATCCCAACATCGTGGCAGGAGCCAGGGATAGGCGTGTTTGGACAGGTTGGAAATGGTATCGATTACCAAGGCTATTTAGTAGCTGGAATGAAAGCTGATGGCGATGATGGTAGTAAGGGCATAAGAGGTTGGAGATCTAAAGGTATTGAGAGTTCAGCCAACGAGGTCGCATTTGTCGGCCGCCTAAGCTGGAGCCAGCCTGGACTTCAAGTAGGCGCATCCCTTTTCCACGGTGGCGTAGATCAAGGCAGAGACTTGGACTTCAATTCCGATCTAACACTTTGGGCGTTGGATTTCCATTGGACACAAAGTGGATTTGATTTACGCGGCACATACGCCTCGTCTAGCGTTTCTAATCCCGAAGATCTAAATGCCTACCTCGGTTTGGAAGGTGACAAAAGTGTGGGCGATCAACTGGGTTATTACGTCACCGCTGGCTATGACTTGTTCAACGGCAAGAAACAAAGACTAATGCCCTTCGTTACGTTGGAGCACTTTGATACGCAAGAGAACGTACCCACGGGGTTTCTAAACAAAGAAGCCACCGAACAAGACGTTGTCACTGTCGGTTTGGCCTATTTCCCAATTCCACGTTTAGCCTTAAAGGTCGACTACGAACAATGGCAGGATGGTGCAGACGGCGAACGTTCGCAATTTAACGCTGGATTTGGATTCCAGTACTAATACTGGCATCTAATCAAGGAAAGGGCCCTGGCGTGTGCACCATGACTGGGCCCTCTTTTTGTCATAGATAAAGTATATTCGACAAGAATCATATTGCTGGTATCCAATGATGACGCCGGCTTGGCCGGAACCCATTTCCGACATTGATCTAGCCTATCGGCCCGAACTAGAACCGCAGCAGCATAACCGCTATGATGAGCGCGGAACCGGTGCTCTTGTACCGCAGGGGATTCATTGAAGCGTTTCTTTTCATTTTCCAAGCGCTATGTAACGCGATATATCTGGTGGTACCTGACTGGTTTCGTCCTTGTCGCCGTAACCCAGGCCATGACTGTGGCCATTATTGAGACCATCAAAAATGGTATTGATGCATATGGTTCAACTGGCCCCACGTCTGCTGCCGTTCAAGACGCCTTTCAGTTAATAGCGCTACTTGCGTTGGGTCTGATATTGATCCGCATCGCATCACGCCTTTTGGTTTTCACACCCGGTCGCATGATCGAGTTCCATGTTCGAAATGACTATTTTCATCGTCTCCTATTCCTTACAAGATCCTTTTTCCGAAACCACGAAACCGGTGATTTGGTGAGTCGCTGTTCAAATGACATCGGCTTTGTGCGCGCGGCTTACGGATTTGCATTCCTGCAGGTGGCAAACGTTGGAACCGCATTCGCCTTCGGACTGGGTGCCATGTTGAATATGGATGTGGCGATGACCGTTTATCTGGCGATTCCCATGTTGATTGCCTTCGCTATTATTCAGGGCAGCATCCAGTATATGTTTGGTTATTGGCGACTTGCCAACACTCAATTAGGCGATCTTTCGTCACTGTGTTTGGCCTCTTACAAAGGTATTTCAGCGATACAAAGCTATTGTGCCGAACCAGCATTTGAACGTGCGTTTTTAGCCACCAATGGCGCGTATCTGAATACCAATTTGACGCTGACCAAAGTCAGATCATTCATCATGCCATTGGTCCAAGTGGTTGGCAATCTGGCTGCCTTCCTCGTTTTGTGGGTAGCGGGTCAAAAGGTTATCGCTAGTGAAATGACGCTGGGAGAAGTCACGGCTTTTTTGGGTTACATATCCATGGTAATGCCACCGCTCTTATCCTTGGGTTGGATGCTTAACGTTTTTAATCGCGCAGTCCCCGCCATGGAAAGATTAGATGAGATCTTATTAGCGACCCCCGACCTTGCGCCCGTTACGCAAAAGCTGGCTAAACCTGGCGATGAAACCCTGGATATTAAAGTCAAATCAATGTTCATGCAGTACGAAGAAGCCTTAGAGCCGCATGAAAAGGCGTTTTCGTTGTCTGATATCGATTTCGATTTGTACGCCGGTAAAACGTTAGGGATTCTTGGACCCGTGGGAGCCGGTAAATCGACTCTTCTTGAAACCTTACTGCGGCTCAACGAGCCGAACCCTGATCAGATTTATTTGCAGGGATCCGATGCCACGGCATGTGATTTGGATAGCTATCAATCGTATTTTTCATTTGCGCCGCAGAAGGCTTTTCTATTCTCCACCAGTCTTCGTGAGAACCTTGCCGTATCTGTTCCGGTCGCCGAGCGCCGCAAACCCAAATTCGACGAAAAGATCATGCATTATTTGGATTTATGTGGATTCGACTTGGATCCAGATGTATTTCCACACGGATTAGACACCGAAGTTGGCGAGAAGGGAATCATGCTGTCAGGTGGTCAGCGTCAAAGAATTTCGTTAGCGCGAGCGCTGCTGAAAGATGCCCAGGTTTATGTACTGGATGATGTGTTGTCGGCGGTGGATCACGAAACCGAACGCCGTATCATTCGCAATCTCAAGGTCTTCGCCAAGGATCGCGCCGTGGTCATCGTTTCTCACCGCATATCGGCTATCCAGTGGACTGACGAGATTCTGGTGATTGAAAACGGCACCATATCAGATCGCGGTCCACATGATTCCTTGATGAATAACGCCGGTTATTACCGGCAAATAGCGCACGCTCAAGGCGATGCTCATGAATAGACCGCATGCAAGGACACAAGATTTGTTACGTGTCTTTTGGAAGTACTGCCGAATAGACCGACGTAACTACTATGCCTCGTTCGCACTCATGGCCTTCACATTAGTTTTTGACCTGGCCCGGCCCTTTATTTTGAAAGACGCGCTTGATGAAATTGGGCTAGGCAATATTGATCAACTTCAGTATCTGGCAACCATTTTTATGGTGATGGTGTTTTTAGAATACCTAACGAGAAGTGGATTCAATTACCTGCTGAGCATTGCTTACTTAAAGACCATTAACCGCATTCGAGAATCGGTATTTCACCATGTCTTGCGGTTGAGGCTGGCCGTTTTTGATCATGAACCGATTGGTAGACTTATGACCCGAACCATCAATGACGCAGAGTCATTGGGCGAAACATTACGAGCTGGTATTGCCACCATCGTCGTCGATATTTTGACGATCTTGGGCGTGCTCTTCGTGATGTTACGTATGGAATTGAAACTAGCGCCAGTGATGGCCATAACCGTACCCGTTGTTGTGTTCACCGTTCGTTACTGCGGAAAAAAATTGAGAGCAAAGTATCTGGATATTCGCATTGCATTGGCTAAGGCGAATGGAGTAATGGCGGAAGGTATCAATGGAATAGAAGTAGTACAACTCTTTCATCAACAAGAAGTGACGGCCAATCAATTCGAAACGATCAACCGCGAATACCGTCAAAGCACCATTTGGAGCAATGTCTACGATGCGTCGTTATATGCCATCATCGACGCCGTTTCCGCGTTGTCAGTTGCGTTGATCCTGTTTTGGGCACACGGCGAGATCTTGGGTCCCATCGAGCTGAGCGTCGTTATTGTTTACATCAATTTGGTCGATCGAATTTATGTGCCCATTCGTGACCTAAGTAGTAAGTTCACCGTGATCCAACAGGCTTTGGCTGCCTTACAGAGGATCTTTGAATTGCTCGATACCGATGAAAGGGTTGCACAAGGAAAAGTAATGGAGAGGAGTAGTGAAGCGCGCGCTCTATTTGACCAGGTGAGTTTTCGCTATGCCGACGACGCGCCACAAGTGCTGAACAACGTTTCTTTCGAAGTAAAACCCGGAAAAGTGCTGGCCCTTGTTGGCAAAACTGGCAGTGGTAAATCGACCATTGGAAAACTGTTGACCCGTGCCTATGACGGTTATGAAGGCCGCATCCTATTAGGTAATCACGAGCTTTCCGAACTCAGTCACCACGCAATTCGGTCATCTGTGGCTGTGGTTCATCAGGATTTTGAAATTTTCCCAGGAACCATTCGCGACAATATTCGCATGTTCAACCCTGAGATCACAGACGCACGCATAAAGCAGGCTGTCGAATTGGTTAAGGCAACTCATATGTTGGAACAACTTGAAGGAGGACTTGATTACCTGCTCAAAGGCGATGGCGGCAATCTTTCGATCGGCCAGTTGCAACTGATTGTTTTCGCAAGAGCGTTGGCCCATGACACACCGATCTTACTCATGGATGAAGCGACAGCCAGTGTCGATTCCTTGACCGAAGCCTGGATACAGGAAGCACTTCAAGAAATCTTCAAACACAAAACCGTCATCGTGGTTGCTCACCGTTTGTCGACCATTAAGTCGGCTGATGAGATATTAGTCTTAAGCGAAGGTTCGGTCATCCAACGTGGTACCCATGAAGAATTATCTGCTGAACCGGGTGCTTACGCAGATTTAGTCACTGCCTCACAAGCCATGCATACTGATGACATGGAACGACAGATTTTGTGAATCAAAACATCATCGTTATTGGTGCAGGATTAGCGGGCACATGTGTCGCCTACGAACTTGCTCAACGGGGGAACCAGGTGACTCTGCTGGACAGAGCCGCACAGCCTGCAAGCGGCGCATCGGGTATTCCGATGGGCATTTTGATGCCGTTCTTGGCAGATATTGATTCAGCTGCCAAGTCTGTTTATGCTCAGGGTTTTCAGACGTCCCTGAACTGGTTGCAGCGAATCGAGGATGTGGGCGAGGGCAACATATTCGAACGTACCGGGGCTATTCAAATTCCGCGACATCGGCGCTTGAAACGCTTATTCGATTCGAATAGTGAATTGGATTTTGGTGTGCGCTGCGGATCCACTGCGTTGAGCCAAAAAGCAGGCATTCAGATCTCGGAACCCGGGTTTTGGGTGATGCAGGCGGGCTGCGTTCGTATTCCTGATTGGATACGTTGGATGTTGCAGCATCAAGCCATCGACTTCAAGCCAGATGTAGATGTAACCGAACTGCAATGGGATAAAAAGTGGCGAGTAAAGACGCGGAATAGATCCTTTGATGCCGACGCAGTCGTCATCGCGAATGCCCGAGACCACCTTTCTCTGCAACAATCCGCTTGGCTACCGGGCGAACGCGTGCGTGGACAAGTCGTCTATGTGAAAGACCGAACAAGCACTATGAACGCCGTTGTATGTGGAGACGGTTATGTGACGCCTAGTTTTGATGGGATACAAGTAATTGGCGCCAGCTTTGACCATGGAATGGACAATATGAACGTCAACCGGCATCAGAACCTGTTGATGTTAAAGCGTGTTCAAAGTTGGTTACCGGATTTCCAATGGCAACCTGAAGACTGCGTCTCGGGCCGAGTCGGGTTTCGATTTAGCACACCCGATCGTTTGCCTATCGTTGGTCAGCTGCCTCGTTTCGACGAATTACAGTCAGCTGGCGAGCGCGCAATATCCCATTTTGATCCGAGTAGCATTCCGTATTACGAGGGTCTTTACGTAAGTTTAGGACACGCCTCCAGAGGAACGCTTACCTGTCCGCTGGCTGCAGAAATACTTGCGGACCTCATTGATCAGCCAGCAATTGCTCCAGGTAGTCAATTCAAACGCGCACTCGAGCCAATCCGTTTTTTGCGTCGAGCATTGATCCAATCAAATCCCTAGTGACGGCAATGATCGCGTAAAAATACAGCCGTTGTGTCGCAAATTGTGTCAGAGTGAGGCCTATGAGTAAGATGCATTTTCATCATCAATACAGCGAGTCGTTCACCCTTAAGGATGGCTTGATTGTTACGATGCGTACGCTTTACCCTTCGGACAAGGAACAACTTGCTGAGGGTTTCGGTGAACTTTCGGCTCTGTCCCGCTATCAACGTTTTTTTGCGGCCAAGCAAGGGTTGAGCGAAAAGGAACTCCGTTTCTTTACGGAGATCGATGAACAGAGCCATTATGCAATTGGTGCGAGTGTGAAAACTGAATTCGAACAGCAGGGCCGCGGCGTGGCAGTTGCTCGTTTTGTGCGCCTCAAAGAGGATGCACAGATGGCGGAACCGGCCGTAACCGTCATTGATGCCTGGCAGAATCGCGGCATCGGCTCGCTATTGCTCAAACGCATCAGTCAAGCGGCATTGGAACGCGGTATCCTTGTGTTTAGGTCAATCTTATTGGCCGATAACCCACGTATTCGGGTCCTGGTCGAGCGTGTATTGCCAAATACTGAATTTACGTTAGATGGCACCACCATCGTCGCGGTTTCTCAGCTCAGGTCAATATGATCGCGATGGACCGATTATTTATTTTCACTAAGCATGTGTTCGATCTTCGCTTCATATTCTTTGGGAACGGAAACGATACGTACGCCAATGTCACAGCCGACATCGTTTGGCGAAACCCAAACGATTTCTCCAACGACCGAAAACAGGTCTTGCTCGATATTAAACGAGAGGTCCAGTTGGTCACCGACAGCGGCCATTCGTGGCAAGGCCATTTGAATGCCATTTAGAGACAAGTCTTCACTCAGTGCAACACCTTCATCGTGTACACCGGCTTCCGAGGAACGTGTGACATAGGCCACTAGGTGACGTTCATCGATTCTCTTGTATTGACGTCGTTCTTGTGCCACGGCAGTATCTTAGCAGAAAGTATATAAATATAGTTAAGTAGAAAGAGAGACGAATGTGAATACTAACCGCCGAGCTATCTGGTCTTGGTGCTTTTATGATTTCGCTAACTCCCCATTTACGACTCTAGTTGTCACTTTTATCTATGCCGCGTTCTTTACTACGACCATCGCCGCAGACAAGTTTGAAGGCACGCTTTATTGGTCAAGAGCTGTAACAGCAACCGCATTAACGGTCGCTTTTTTGTCTCCCTTCATGGGCGCACTTGCTGACCGAGGTGGGTTACGCAAGAAAATGTTGTTTATAACCACACTCATTTGCGCCATTGCGACAGCGTTCTTGACTACGGTGCTGCCAGGCGAGACTTTCAAGGCATTGGCGATTTTTGTGGTCGCCAATGTGGCTTTTGAAATGGGCATGGTTTTCTACAACGCCTTTTTACCGGATATCGCACCGCCCGAAAAAATTGGCCGTATCTCTGGGTTCGGGTGGGGGTTGGGCTATTTTGGAGGCTTGTTGGCTTTGGTTGTTGCGCTATTTGCCTTTATTAAGCCAGACGTTCCCTGGTTTGGAATGACGAAGGAGCTAGGTTTCAACGTGCGAGCAACCTGTTTGTTGGTTTCTGGTTGGTTGCTTGTTTTTAGCTTGCCAATGTTTTTGTGGGTTAAGGACCAGCCAGCCCAGCAGGGTAATCAGTCCTCGCTATTTGCAGGCACAATACGCCAATTAATGGGCACTTTTCGTGAGATACGAAACTATCGTCAAATCGTGCGCTTCTTGATTGCGCGACTGCTATATAACGACGGCTTGATCACAGTTTTTGCATTCGGAGGCATTTACGCAGTAGGTACCTTCAATTTCACTCTCACTGAGATTCTGATTTTTGGGATTGCTCTCAATCTTGCCGCCGGTTTAGGAGCTTTTGGTCTCGGTTTTCTCGATGATGTATTGGGCGGAAAACGAACCATCGAGTTAAGTCTGGTGGGATTAGGTGCGGCCACGATTATGGCCGTTTGGGCACCTTCAAAGACATGGTTCTGGATTGCTGGGATTTTGGTTGGCGTATTCTCTGGGCCCAACCAATCGGCGAGTCGTTCGCTTATGGGTCGATTCGTGCCGGACGACAAAGAAAACGAATTCTTTGGTTTTTTTGCGTTTTCGGGAAAGGCGACCGCCTTTCTGGGGCCTACCATGTTCGGTTTAGCGACTGAGTATTTTGATAGCCAGCGGGCAGGTGTCGGTTCGGTACTCATACTATTGATTGCTGGATATTTTGTCCTGAGATCCGTAGATGAACAAGAAGGCATTCAATTGGCAGGTCGAACAGGCTAACCACGGCTTTGGTATAAAGCCAGCTTAAGCAAAGGTAACTAAATTCGGAATCTAGTTTTGGGCGCCTCTTGCCGTAAGCGTTGCATGGAGACTAGACACAGAGCTTTTGAGTAAGCCAACACTTTATCTAGCTGTTTGTGCGGCTAAACTGAAATTTGGTACGAACATGTTTTCTAGTGTTATTGTGAGCAAATGATGGCGTTGATTTTTATACTCATGCAAATGGATTTAGAACCAGAATCCCTGCCTGTTCGCCAATGGCACGAATACTTGACGACAGAACGTAAGAGTCAAACCGATCAAGCATTGAAACGCAGCGAGTTTTACGTTGACCAATTCAAAAAAATATTCAGAGATCACGGCGTTCCTGACGAGTTGGTCTGGTTAGCTCTAGTAGAAAGTGGATTTAAGCCTTCGCCGAAGAGTCCAACGGGTGCGCAAGGGATGTTCCAATTCAAGAAGCAAACGGCCGAAGCCTTTGGCTTGTTGGTGATTGAAGGTAAAGACGAACGCAATCACCCGTTCCGAGCCGCTGATGCTTGTGCCAAGTACTTAATGTACTTATTTGATAAATTTGAGTCCTGGGATTTGGTGTTGGCAGCCTATAACTTGGGAGAAGGGGATTTACGGCGAAGTTTAGGTTCTGGGGAAGGCTGGAGCGAGGTTCGCCACCGACTTAGACCTGAAACGGAAGCTTATGTCCCTAAGGTCAAAGCCGCTGCACTTATCGGTAATGCCTATATTTCTCAATTGGCAACGACCGAGAGACGGCCTGTTCATGAGTATGTAGTGAAAAAGCAGGATACCCTTTACGCCATCGCCAAGCTTTTTGAAATTGACGTTCATATCCTTAGAGAACTGAACGGATTAGACGACAATACAATCGATATTGACCAGGTCATTGTGATTCCGGTTCGCGAATAACGCTGATTTTGATACGCTAAACTCTTGCACCAAGTCCCATTTTTCGGGTATCCTTCGTGCTTGCCAGTGGAGGATGTAGCTCAGTTGGTAGAGCACCAGATTGTGGCTCTGGCGGTCGCGGGTTCAATCCCCGTCATTCTCCCCATTTCCTCTTAGCCACCCAATCGGTCATTGCAAGGGCACGTTTGCGAAACAGCCGATACAATTTTGGCTAAAGGTGCTGGGATCCTATGCGCATCTTGAACATACACCCGGAGACGCCGCAGCAACGTTTGTTAGATGAAGTGGTAGAGCATGTCCGCCAAGGCGGAGTCATTGCCTACCCAACGGATACCTGCTACGGATTAGGCTGCAGTATTCACGAAAAGAAAGCAATTGATAGGATCTATCAAATTAAGCGCCAAAGCGACAAGAAGCCGCTCAGCTTTATCTGCAGTGATCTCAAACACATCTCTGACTATGCCTTAGTTTCCAATCTCGCCTATAAGCTTATGCGACGTCTACTTCCTGGCCCTTACACCTTTGTTTTGCCGGCAACGCGTCTTGTTCCAAAGTTGTTACAAAACAAGCGCAAGCAAGTTGGAATTCGCGTACCAGATCACAACGTCGTTCTTGAGATTGTTCGTCAATTGGGTCACCCCATCATTTCAACGACATGCCGCGCAGAAGACGAAGAAACTGCGTGCATGGACGTTCGAGACATCAAAGAACGCTTTGGAAATGTGATTGACTTGGCCATTGACGGTGATTTGATCTATCCAGAAGTTTCAACGGTCGTACGCATAGAGGACGACCAAATAGAAATTATTCGCGAAGGCAAGGGCGATATCCAACCCTTCTTATCTTAACTAGGAGAAACCATGAGTAATGGCTGTTTATTGGTGACCGGCGGTGCCGGCTTCATCGGATCCAATTTTGTGCTTGAAAGTTTGAATCGCGGATTTGAAGTGATAAATATCGACAAACTTACCTACGCGGGTAATTTGGAAAACTTGGCGGCAGCCAACGGCAATGAAAAATATCACTTCATCCAAGCTGACATTGTCGATCGTGAACGACTCGATCAGGTTTTTGCGCAACACGACATTTCAGCTGTGGTCAATTTCGCAGCAGAGAGTCACGTCGACCGCTCCATTGACGGTCCGGCCGCTTTCGTCGAAACGAATGTGGTGGGTACCTTTCAATTGCTACAAGCGACACTCGCATATTGGCGTTCATTGTCGCCGGCACAGCAGAGCGCATTTAGGTTCTTACATGTATCAACCGACGAGGTTTATGGATCATTAGGCAAAGAAGGGGCCTTTAAAGAAACAACGCCTTATGCGCCAAATTCGCCTTACTCTGCATCCAAGGCCGCGTCTGATCATCTCGTGCGCGCTTATCACCACACATATGGGTTACCGGTCGTTACCACTAACTGTTCAAATAACTACGGTCCTTATCAGTTCCCTGAAAAGTTGATCCCTGTCGTCATCATGAAAGCGTTAAACGGAGAATCCATACCCATATATGGTGACGGAGCCAATATCCGTGACTGGTTATTTGTAGCTGATCATTGCGATGCGATTCTTGCTGTCCTCGAAAAAGGACGACTTGGCGAGACCTACAATATCGGCGGCGAAAGCGAAAAGACCAATTTGGAAGTGGTTCACACCATTTGTGCTTTGTTAGACGAGCGCCAGAAAAAATCGCACCCCCATCGAGAGCTAATCAAATTTGTCACAGATCGCCCAGGCCACGATCGACGATACGCCATGGATATCACCAAGATATCGACGGAATTGGGTTGGTTGCCGCGCGAATCCTTTGAGAGCGGTATCGCAAAAACAGTGGACTGGTACTTAAGCAATCAAACTTGGTGTGGTCGTGTTTTGGATGGAAGTTATCGACTCCAAAGACTTGGACTGGGCTAATGCTTGGTCCAATTACTTGGACGAAGGTTAACTACACGAACTTTTTTTTGGTAGCTAGCTAAAGTTTCGCCTTCATTTGGCCGATGTTGACGGTGAATGGAAGAGGAACGACGCAAGTATCAACGATACCTGTTTGGAGACGATGAATCGTTCACCTGCAGCTTCGAATGGAACGGGACTGAAGTCCTGGACTTGAGGATTGTGCGCTTATCCGCCAAGGGCATGTTTGCCGCTTATGACGTCGCTGCGGAGCACACCTTAAAGAAGGACGAACGCATTGACAACATTAGATTTGCGCTTAAGTCATACGAAATATTGGTTCCTCGAGGACGAATCGCGCACAATTATGATTTTGGTACGGTAAGCGGATACGGCATTGAGTTTTTGGAATTAGCTGACGAACAAATGGAATCGTTAGACAACTTACTCAATGTGACTGTCCGCGAAGCTAGAGCTAGCCGCACCTAACTCGTTTAACCAAACCCTATAGCTAGTGCAAATGCGTCCACCTGGACGGTTTTGTGTTTCATGACGTTGGCGCGATTGTTGCTTTTTCTGTATCGGACACAATATACAAGTGTAAAGGTCAAACGACGTGCGGATACAACACTCCTTGTTCAAATTAATGGACTTTTTCACGGAGACCCTGATCGTTTGCCCAAAATTATGCCGTGAGGATTAACAATATGACAAAAGTCGCGAACCTAGTCTTTTTACTTTTCACCTCGATGACCGTATTCGCTCAAGTTTCGGAAGAACTCAAAGTAATCCTGCGTCAAGTTCGTGTTCACGTCCTTGATGAGAACGGTGAAGCGGTGAAAGGCCTCAGCAAAGATGATTTTATGGTTCGTGATCAGAAGAAGTATCGGACCTTGTCTACCTTTGAAGAAACCGATCTGAATAATCCGCAACAGGTATTGCAATTCTATTCAACTGACGAAAACGCTCGCCCCAAAACAACGCAGTCGATCATTATCCTCATTGACTCAAGCAATTTGTCTGAAGAAGCTTTCGAACCCATGCTGGCTTCGGTGCAAGCCTTTATTGAAAATCAAGTGGGCGATCAAGATTTGGTAAAAGTGGTTCAAATCGAAGATCGCTTACGTCATTTAAGTGAGTTCACGTCCGATAAAGCCTATCTACAATCGGCGGTGGGCAATGCCACTTATGCTGGGTACTTTCGACGCAGATTAACTCAACTTCAAGCAAGGGTCTTTTCGTCGTTTGAACGAATGGAGTTCCAGCTGAATTTCAATGGCGCTCAATTGAGTGCCTCAGAATTGCGCCTAGCCGAAGGCCTGGTTGACGAAGTCATGCACGAAGTTGAAAACAAAGAACTTGAGAAAATGGTTCACATGAAATCGTTTCGCCAGTCACTGTCAATCTTGGCACGCCTGCTAAATGAATCGCCAGGAAATCGCTCCATTTATTTGTTCACGGGCGGATCGTATGTTCAGAATTCAAGTGGTAATCATGTGAGCACCGCACGTGACATGGACGAATTGGCTCGCGTCATGAACGCGTCGGGCGTGACTCTTTATTCTTTCTTGCACACCACACCTGAAGTGATCGGCAAAGATCAGCAAAACACCACGACAAGTAACTTCAATGATTCGGTCCGTATCCAACAAACCCTTGAAAGATTTGTCAGCCGCGAGAACCGCGGTCGTATTATGAGATTGTTCAACACGGCCGGTCCTCGCAATGGTTTTTACGAGAATGAAAGTCAGATTGAAACCGGTCCTTTAAAGATGGCCCACGA
The DNA here is from genome assembly GCA_029263455.1 of Holophagae bacterium. Lineage (GTDB taxonomy): Bacteria > Acidobacteriota > Holophagae > Acanthopleuribacterales > Acanthopleuribacteraceae > JAGQSC01. The sequence continues at coordinate 24,053 of JAJCXM010000034.1, read as the reverse complement.
AACAGGCGGTTTTTTTGCGCGCACCTACTCGGTGGATTCGATGGCGAAACAGGTGCAAGACTTTACCAAGGCTGCGCGTCACTTTTATACGCTTGGCTACACCGTTGATCCGACAGATGATTTCAGTAAGGTCGATTTGGAGCTGGTGGAAGACCGAAAAGGTTGGAAACTTGTTTACGGCGATCATGTGGCCAATCCCAAACCATTTGACGACTGGAGCGATGAAGACCGACAGTTGGCTTTTGAAGTGTCATTGCTATATGGCGACAGTATTCGTAACGACTTGGATGCAGAGTTCGGTCATACCGTTTTTCGTGACGAATCGGGCTACGTCATTCCTATGTATACCTCGTTACCGAACAAGAATTTTCCAAAAGCAGGTTACGAATTAGGGCTCGCCGTTTTCGACGAAAATGACCGACCTCAAGATGTCATCCAAATGACTGTATTCCCACGAAAAGATATCCCTAAAATGATGCTGTATCACGTTTTGTTGTCGGATGCGCCTCCCTCTGCCGTGAAGTTTTATCTACGCGACCTTGATAGTGGCGAACTAGCAATTCATCGCATGAATTGCGAACAGGTTCCCTCGCGTGACGAGCTCTTGCAGATCAGTTCTATCGTTTTATCCGACGCCTCAGACAAGTCCCTCATACCTTTGAATCACATCGATGAAAAGACACGACTCAAAGTGAAGAAAGGCGATCATGTCCGCGTCGAAAAACCAAGACGTGAATCCGATCCATTTGTGATCCATGGCACGATGGTTGCGCCGCGCTTAAGTAATCTGGTGCCCAACGGCGAAGTCGACCTCTATTTTCATGTCACTGGCATGGAAGGGGATATGAAAGACTATGAAGTCCGCTTTAATGTATCGGGCAACGAATCAAAGTTCGTCAATGGCTATATCACAACCTCTCAGTACACGACCGCTCAATCCTTGCGCATTGCAGCGAAAGTCGATTTGAGCAGCTTAGCCAATGGCGACTATCAGTTGAATTTACAGGTGCTCAACCCTGAGCTAGGTTTAGCGGCCGTGCAGAGTCGAGACATCCAAGTCAGCGACAGCATCCAAGTTGCCAATCAGTAACTAACCAATAGCTTTCAAAGCCTTATGGTTCCGCCGTTCCTCTGAGACCCAAAAAAGGATAGGGGACAGGTTCGCTCATATGTTCGTCCTTGAGCGCTTAGGCAATGACCGGTCGCACATGTTTTGACTAGCTTTTTAGCGATGGTCGCGCATAAAAGGGGGTTCACCTTCGCCGTGGATCCGCTAGAATAACGCAATTTGTTTGAAGGAGATAATAATGAAAGCAAGTGCAAGACACATTCTGGTTCCTACTGAAGACGAGTGCCTGGACGTCAAAAAACAAATCGAAGGCGGTAGCGATTTTGCTGATATGGCCCGTGCCTTTTCAAAGTGCCCGTCTGGTCGTCAGGGCGGCGATCTCGGTGAGTTTGGACGGGGGGCCATGGTACCCGAATTTGATGCTGTGGTATTCAGCGCACCCATCGGTGAGGTCCAAGGACCCGTAAAAACCCAGTTCGGCTTCCACCTCTTGGAAGTAACTGCACGTACATAAGTTAAACCCAACAAGCATCTTGAGGTGTTTGGTCGCTGTGTGAAAATCGTAAGCCGACAAACACCTCACAACCAAATGAGCGTTTGGCTAGGCTGGTGGAATCATTGGCGACATTGGGCCAAGCGTATTGGATTCAAAAAATCACGGCCCTTAACTTACCGAGAAGGGGCGGCTTGACCGCCCGGAATCCCATAGGTCAAACACCTGCTCTAAATCCTGTTGCCTAGGTAAGGTGCAGGGAGATGGCTGCTACGATCACTCGTGCGTAAAGGTTCACTAAGGATTTGAAATCTGATTGTTCTCTTTCATGTAAACCTGAAAATGAGTTCGTTCAAATTCGGGTGTGAATACGGGCACCATTGTCTCGAAATCGATCATAAACATATCCACCGCAAAACTCTGTCTAACCGTCCATTTACCTACCTCCATGTTTGAGACATCGATATCGCAATATGTTTGGTTGTGATCTCTTTCTGAGCTGCCATTTCGAAGAATCTTTATGGTTAGTGTCTTAAGCGACGATGCTTCGTTCTTGATCACCTGAAATTCAACGGCGTTGAATCGAACGCCATGGTCCTTCTTCATGGGATTGGAAACATGTTCTTTTCCAAAGCTGAGGATTTTCACATCAAATTTACGTCTTTCGCTTATCAACCACTCGATATAGTTCTCATCATAGGTTTCCTTGGCTTTCTCAAATTCGTCCACGACGCCAAAATCTGAAACCAACCTACAGATATCACCGTCTGCATCATATCCCACATAAGATGCATAGAGCCCATCGCCGTACCCGGTTGTGAAAATTGAAATATCAGTACCCGATTTTTTGTAGGAGTCGAATGATTTTTCCGCAAGTGAATCTGAGATCTCTTTGAACTGGCTTCCAAATGGATACACGCCAACCCTTTTCCGGTTCGAATAATCAACATAAGTACCAGTCCCGCTGTCCACCGGAAAGCCATCCATTGAACCGGGAGCGCTACCTTCAAAATTTGCGTGAAACCACGTAACAGGAGGATCTTTCTTGAATATGACACGTGAAAATGCCACGCGCTTATCGTCGCCCCAACTCGCTATAGCTATTTCAATCGCAAAGATCCCAATAGGGAAAGTAGCTTTTAAAGGCGTCTCTTGAGGAACCATGCCGTCAGTCACGATAATTTTCCCAGATGACACCTCGATATTACCGATTGTTCGAGGCATGAATTGAAGCGAGTAGGGTCCGTAGTTCTCAGGACCCAGATTTTGAAAAGCTTTTTCTAAAAGAGGGTGCCCATCCATTTCATTTTCGACTTCACGAATGTCTGTCATGGCGCATCTCGTTTCTGAATTTTGCTTTCCACAATATTGGAGTGGAGTAATTACGGCTAACACACATAGGGTCAATATGCGCGAATTAACGGGGCATGGCATAAGCGCACCACAAATGGACCTATTTCTATTCTTGTTTTTCAGCATGTCACCACCCGATGGTTCCGGCTCCAACAAATCCTTAAATATGCCGCTTATTCAGTTGAGCACAGTGTGATGATTGTAGCCGATCACTTTTTTTGATTCTCCTGGCGGACCAAACGTGTGTCGGTAGCAATCGGTGTCCTTGTCGAAATCGCCTTGCTGAATGGTCGCTCTTGGCTTTACCAGCTCACCCACTTATCTCATCGACGCCGCGTGAGCTTCCTCAGTTCTGAAACGAACGAGGTCACGCTCAACTCATCAATAATAAACCAATACCTGCGTTGTGATTACACGTGCCGGCTCGTCATCGAAAGCAAGGTTGAACGTCACATTCTAAGACTTTGGCGAACATAGTCTTGAGATATCTTGAACGATGCTTTTGGCCTTGTCTGCTCTATTGCTGTTTACAGGCAATAGGGAATCGCCATATCGGTATCTTTTACAATTAGATGAACAAACTGTCGGCATGCCGACCAAATCATCAAGACTAATCTTGTGAATTCGACCAGAACAAGATTCTTCAAAACCGAGATCTAGGGATGTGAGCTTTTCAGTGCTGTGATATGTTTTGTGATCAAGCTTGAGGGACGGTTATATGAGTGTGGTTTTTTGTTTGATGACGCTTTTGAGCACAGGGTCCGCTGATGTGTACGAAGACGCGGTGCGTGTTCGTCGACACCTGCACCAGTTTCCAGAACTATCCAACCGCGAATACAAAACTCAAGCGTATTTAATATCTGAGCTGAAGGCTTTGGGTCTTGAGCATGTTGAGGAGATGGCTGGCACAGGCATACGCGTGGTTATTGATCACGGGAATCCGGGCCGAACCTTGGCGTTTCGCGCTGATATTGATGCCTTACCCGTTGATGAAAAAACAGGACTTTCGTTTGGCTCAGTGAATCAAAGTGTCATGCATGCATGCGGGCACGATGTCCATACCGCCATTCTGTTCGCAACGATAAAGGCGCTTGCCAATCAACCGGATGCCAAGGGTCGATTTGTTTTTCTTTTTCAACCGGCTGAGGAAGGGCCACCTCCGGGCGAAAAGGGCGGGGCTTCCTTAATGATTGAAGACGGGGCACTCACGGACCCCAAGCCGGATGTCGTTTTCGGATTACATTTGATGCCCGATCTTAAGCTAGGCACGATTGCGACACGTCCGGCGGGCATGATGGCGCGCGCTGACCGATTTTTGATCGAAATAACAGGGAAACAAGCGCATGGCGCGCGACCACAACTGGGTGTCGATGCTTTGTATGTGGCAGCCCAAGTGGTTGCCAGTGCGCAATCGCTGATTTCTCGGGAAGTACAGCCAGGAATTCCTGCGGTCGTAACGTTTGGGGAGTTCCATGCAGGATCACGATTCAATATCGTGTCTGGATCCGCCTCGCTGACGGGCACGATTCGCACTTTAGACCGTGAATTAGGCCATCAGTTACCCAATCGGCTCGAACGGGTTGTCAAAGGCGTGTGCGACGCGCATAGAGCCACCTACACATTTGAATATGCGACGCTAGCGCCGGTCACCTTTAATGACGAAGCTTGGGTGTCACGCGTACAAACGGGGATTCGTTCATCTGGGCTACTCGTAGAAGAGGCATCAGCCACGATGATAGCGGAAGATTTTGGTTTCTATTCGGACGTGGTGCCAGCCGTTTATTTCTTTCTTGGAACCTGTTCGAAAGAAGAAGCCTGTGCCAATATCCACACGTCGGAATTCAATCCTCCAGAAGCCGTCATTAAGCATGGCGTTGATTTGTGGTTAGCGATCGCCGCGAGCCTAGGACCCGTGAATCCATGAGCTATTCGAGCCCAGCCCGCATTGATTTGGCGGGTGGCACCTTAGATATCGCACCTCTGTGTCACATGATCGAAGGCGCAGTTACCGTTAACTTGGCTATTAATTTGCGATCCTTGGTAAGGGTACATAGACAACCAGGACCGATTTCGACTGTTTCATTTGAAGGCGGTTGCAAGTTGGCAACGTCCTCAGAGTTGTTGTTCTCTGAAGCCCTGCGCTATTTTGATGTCACAGATCCCGTGCATTTTGATGTGCAGTCTTCGGTGCCGCGCGCATCTGGATTAGGTGGAAGCTCTACCTTACTAGTTTCCGTGTGTGCCGCTGTTTATCGCTTCGCACGCCACAGCCAGATTTCGGCTGATCAACTTATTCGCATGGTGACGGTTCTTGAACACCGTATCTTACAAAAGCCAGCCGGAACACAAGATGCCATAGCCGCCATTCATGGCGGTTTGAATGTGATTACCTATGAACAAGGGTCGCCTAGCTCAAACCATTTGGTGATCCCGCCGTTTTTGTCAGGACCCATCTATTTACTGCACACAAAAGAGCAGCACCATAGCGGCATAAACAATTGGCAGATTATTAAAGCGGCCTGTGAGGGCGACACATCAATTTTGGGCTTGCTACGAGCTCTTGCTGAAAACGCGGAAATGCTTAAGCAAGCGATTGTTTGCGGCGACCCGAAAGCATTTTCGCAAGCGCTTGCACGTGAATCCGAAATGCGTAACCGTCTAGCTCCAGGTATCTTACCTGAAAACATGAAATGCTTTCTGGACCAGCACGATGGTTTGGTTGGCAAGATGTGTGGAGCTGGTGGTGGCGGTTGTATGCTGTTGTTTGGCTATCAGCCACAGGAAAAATCGTTGGCGATTGCCCAAGCTTTGGAATTGACGATTATCGAGGTGATGGCCGATGCAAACGGAACCATAGAGGTGCCACCTTAATGAAGCGGTCAGTACCGCTTGCGGAACGCGCGCGTCCCACTCAGTTGGATCAGGTTGTCGGACAAAGCCAGGCGGTGAGTCTTTTGTCTGGCTTTCTTAAGAGTGGCAGCATGCCGAATGTGGTTTTCTGGGGTCCGCCCGGAATTGGGAAGACGACGTTAAGTCGCATTATGGCGTCTCAGCTAGGTCTTGTGGCGCATGCGCTTAATGCAACCTCAGCCAGCGTTAAAGACATACGAATTTTGGCTGAAAGAGCCGAGCATGACTGGCAACAGTTCAAGAAACGAAGCCTTGTCCATATTGACGAAATCCATCGCTTAAGCAAAAACCAGCAAGACGTGCTGCTTCCTTTTACCGAAAATGGCACCTTCATCTTGGCGGGCTCAACGACAGAGAACCCTTATTTCGCCTTGAACCCCGCATTACGTTCACGGCTTCAACTTATTGCTTTGCAATCCCTTGATGAAGAAACGTTGCAAGGTGCGATCATTGATCTGTGTAAACGCGAAGGGATAAGCATCGATGACGAGGCTGTGGTTCTACTAGCCCGCAGGGTTTCGGGCGATTTTCGGCTTGCCCTAGGGACGATCGAGGCGGCCGACCTCTTAAGCAGTGACCCGATTGCGGTTGAACACATTAATGCTTGCCTGTCCCATGCCCAGGGCGGCGGTGCGCGTGATGCTGACAACCACTATGATTTGGCCAGTGCATATCAGAAATCGCTGCGCGGATCCGACGCGGACGCGGCTATTTATTATTTAGCTAGGTTTTTAAATAGCGGTGAAGACCCTAGGTTCATTGCACGAAGGCTTTGGGTGACCGCTGCTGAAGATGTCGGCAATGCAGATCCACAAGCCATTCTAATCGCGCAATCGGCGTATAAGGCTGTTGAGTCGATTGGTTTGCCTGAAGCGCGCATTGCGCTTGCTCAGGCAACGATCTATGTGGCACGAGCGCCCAAGTCAAACGCAGCCATCAAAGCCATCGGTGCGGCCTTAAAGTGTCTGAACGACAGACCTCTGGACGCTATTCCAGACAAATTAAAAGACAGTCATTACAAGGGAGCCAAAGAGATTGGGCATGGCGATGGCTATGTCTATTCCCACGATAAGCCAAGCTACGAACAGTCATTTTTACCGGCCGCCTTAAGCAATCACCGTTTTGTTGAGCATTCAGGATCGGAATCGCCGTCTCCGTCCGTTATCGAGGCGATTGAGACCCTGCTAAATCAAAAATACGGCGAAGACTGGTTCGACTTGGACGCCAAAAAAATAGCCAGCCAACTTGATATTCAAGAAAAATGGGTGCGCAAGGCACTCAACTTATTGGTAGCAAAGGGAAATCTCATTTTTAAGCGCCAATTTCGGCTCACACGAAACGGCCCGTAACTCGCTGAAGGTAACTTGGTCGGCTGCATCTCACACCTGACGCCATCACATCAAATCGCTTGCGAGCGTGCCTTTATGAAGGTATTGCTTTCACCATCAGCCGGCTCACGTTAAGATTCAGGTTGGAGGTTTTGTGACTAATAGATGCGGATATATTGCGCTTGCAGGAAGGCCCAATGCGGGCAAATCAACGTTCATGAATCATGCCTTAGGGGAAAAGGTCGCGATCGTATCTGACAGACCACAAACCACACGCAATCGGATTTTGGGCGTCTATCACGATGAAAATCTTCAAATTGGCTTCATAGACCTGCCTGGCGTTCACAAGCCTAAACATCAGATGAACCGCGACATGATGAAGACGGTTTATAACGGGTTGAGAGATGCCGATTTGGTATTTCATTTTATTGACGTCACGGCACCGATCGGCAAAGGAGATGATTTTGTGCACCAAGCCATTGCCGATGTCGAAGTACCCGTCATTTTAGTGGCCAACAAGATTGATCTTGTCAATAAGAGCAAAATGATTCCAGTCCTGACTGCCTTGCAAGAGCGCTTCGACCCAAAAGAGTTGGTCCCGATAAGTGCCAAAGAGGGCGATAACGTCAAGAAACTTATTCAGGCGGCTACTCCGTACTTGCCCGAGTCGGAATTTTTGTTTGCTGAAGATGAGTTGACCGATCAACCGCTGAGATTCATGGTTCAGGAATTCATTCGCGAACGTGTTCTGGGTTGCACTCGAGAAGAGATCCCGCACGCGGTGGCTGTTAGCCTAGACGAGTATCAGTGGGACGAGGCTGAAGGCGTTCATTTTGTGGCGGCCCGGATTTGGGTTGAACGGCCTAGCCAGCGTCGCATCATATTGGGTACCGGTGGCAGCATGATCAAACGTATTCGTCTTTCAGCGCAACGATCCTTGCGTGATTTGATAGGGAAACCGGTATCGTTGGAGTTATATGTGACGGTTGAAAAGAATTGGCGCAATCAGCCAGCTAACTTGCGAGATCTCAACGTAACACCGGACTAACTCAATCGCGATTTCGAGCGGCTGAAGGCCAGATATATAGTGCCCGCATCCTTGTTAATGCCCATATATTGTGTTAGGTTGAGAGAAATCACAAACGGCAAATCAGCCCGTTATTAACGGAGTCGTGCCTTGAAACCATTTGTTCATTTGCACACCCATTCTGAATATTCGTTATTGGACGGGTTCAGTCGTATCGCGGATTTGGTCGCGAAAGCCAAGGCCTCAAACATGCCGGCATTGGCGATCACAGATCATGGGAATATGTTCGGTGCCATCCGACAGTACAACGAGTGTACGAAAGCCGGCGTCAAGCCCATATTGGGTTGTGAAGTGTATGTTGCATCCGCATCGCGCCACGATAAGGCACGTGTGTCTTCCAATAAGAAATCGGGCAAAAAGCATAATTTCCACTTGGTGTTATTGGCAAAGAACGAAACGGGCTACCGTAATCTCTCCAAGTTGGTTTCTAAGGGCTTTACCGAGGGTTTTTACTATAAACCCAGGGTAGATCGCGAATTACTTAAAGAGTATGCAGAAGGATTAGTGTGTTCGACTGCCTGTTTAGGAGGCGAGGTTGCCCAAAACTTGATCGTCAATGATCTGGACGGAGCTTTGGAGTCGGCAACGTTTTTACGCAACACCTTTGGTCCTGAAAACTTCTTTTTAGAGATACAGAATCATCAGCAACAACTTGAGCTGGATGTCATCCCACCAATCATGGACATTGCTAAAAAGATCGGTGTTGGTGTGGTAGCGACAAACGACTCCCATTACACCAATTATGACGACTGGGAAGCCCATGACACCTTGCTGTGCATTCAAACGCAAGCGCGCAGAAATGATCCAAAACGTTGGCGCTTTCCTCCAGGTGGTCAGTTCTTTTTCAAGACTGGCGACGAGATGTACCAAACATTCGCCGGTTATGAAGAAGCCCTGGAGAACTCGTTAAAAATAGGGGAGATGATAGATTTTCAACTCACCCAAGAATACAAATTACCTATCTTTGACGTACCGCATGGTCACACCATCGAAAGTTACTTTGCCGAAGTCGCGCGTGAAGGCTTTGCGGAACGCAAAAAGCAATTATTGATACTGCGTGATCGAGGCCGATTGCGCAAATCTCTGGAAGAATACGAAGCGCGACTTGAGGAAGAGATCACCGTCATCAACGACATGGGCTTTCCTGGCTATTTCTTGATCGTTTGGGACTTCATTAAGCATGCTTTGATGAATCGCATTCCGGTAGGTCCCGGTCGCGGATCGGCAGCGGGCTCATTGGTTGCCTACTCTTTGCGTATTACAGACATCGATCCTCTACATTACGACCTCCTGTTTGAGCGTTTTCTTAACAAAGAACGTGTAACCATGCCGGACGTAGACATTGATTTCTGTCAAGACAGACGCTCCGATGTCATTGACTACGTGACCGAAAAATACGGACGCGACAACGTTTGCCAGATTATTACCTATGGCTGCATGAAGTCGCGCATGGTTCTCAAGGATGTTGGTCGCACCTTGGATTTCAGTCCTACCGATACCAATCGCATAGCAAAGCTCATTCCTGAAGACTTGAAGATGACCATTCCAAAGGCATTAGAACAGTCACCTGAGTTTCGTGAACTCTACGAGAGTGAAGCGCGCAATCGCGAACTCATCGATCTCTCTGTCAAGCTTGAAGGATTGAGTCGTAATGCAGGTGTACACGCTGCTGGTGTCATTATTGCCCCCAGCGCAGTTACCGATTATGCGCCAATCTATAAAGACAATCGAAAAGGCACGATTTGTGTCCAATTCGCCAAAGACGAAGCTGAACAAATAGGCCTGCTCAAGATGGACTTCTTGGGCCTTAAGACTTTAACGGTTATTTCCAAGACACTTGATTTCATTGACGAGACGTTAAGCATTCAACTGGATTTGGATGACATAACCGATTTTGACGATGAAAAAACCTATGCATTGTTCTGTAAGGGTGAAACCGACGGTGTGTTCCAGTTTGAATCGGACGGCATGAAAAACCTGCTCGTCCGACTTGGGCCCAAACGATTCGAAGATTTCATCGCCTTAAACGCGCTCTATCGGCCCGGTCCTTTGGGATCCGGCATGGTGGACCAATTCATTGACGGAGCACATGGTGCCAAGATTGAGTATGAATTGCCCGAGTTGGAGGCGATCCTTGAAGAGACTTACGGCGTAATTCTTTACCAAGAGCAGGTAATGAAAATCGCCCAGTTGGTAGGTGGCTTTTCGCTAGGCGATGCGGACCTCTTAAGACGAGCCATGGGTAAGAAAAAAGAAGAAGTGATGGTGCAAAAGAAAGCCGAATTTGTGGCTGGCGCCAAAGAACGCGGGTTCCCGCAGGAAAAATGTGCCGAGCTCTTCGACAAGATGGCTGAATTCGCTAAGTACGGATTCAACAAGTCGCACTCAGCGGCCTATGCGCTGGTGGCTTATCAAACAGCCTTCCTAAAAGCCAATTATCCCTATCAATTCATGGCGGCGCTGCTTACTTTGGATAAGGACAACACCGACAAGGTCGTCAATTACATCGATAAATGCAGGCAGATGGGTATTACGATGCTGCCGCCGGACATTCGTACTTCTAAACCTGAGTTTTCCGTGGAAGATGGGTCGATTCGCTTTGCACTTGGCGCAATCAAGGGGGTCGGTGATTCGGCGATCGAGGCTATTGCCGAAGCCACGACCGAAGAGCCCGTTGCTAGTTACCAGAAATTTTTCGAGATCGTAGATCTGAAGCGAGTAAATAAGAAAGTCATTGAGCAGCTGATCAAGGCGGGCGCATTTGACTTTACTGGGCGCACGCGACGGAGCATGTTTGACGCCATCGAAGACCTGATTGGTTGGGGACATCATGCTCAAAAAGAAGCGGATGCGGGCCAAGACAACCTTTTTGGTGCCTCTTTTGTAGATGTTTGTTCGGTAAGGTTCAGCGAAGCACAATGGGACCGAAACGAACGCTTGGCCTTTGAAAAAGAAGCCATCGGTTTTTACTTGTCTGGGCATCCTTTGGATGAATACAAGGACCTCTTCCGACGCCATACAACCTGTGATACGCAGACGCTTCAACATGTGCCATCCGGATCAGAAATCATCCTGGGTGGCCAGGTACAATCGATGCGCCAGATAACCACCAGCAAAGGTGATGCGATGGCGTTTATGACTTTGGAAGATTTGAAAGGTCTGGCTGACCTAGTGTTGTTTCCCAAGACATTTCAAGCCTACCGCCACATGCTCATCGAAGACAAAGCCATAGTTGTTAAAGGCCGAGTGGACGATCGCAACGATCGCCAGAATGTCATTGTGCAAGAAATCCACGATCTATCTGATTGGGAGCTGCCCCGTATACGCTCTTGCATCATTCAAATCAGTTCTAATGAAGTGGATGAGGATCAATTGAAGCATCTTTACGAGCATTTCCTAGTCAATAAAGGGGACTGTCAGGTATATTTGGAAATAAACGTACAGAACAAGTTTAAGACAGTGATCAAGCCAGAGCGGCTCACCATTGACCCTGGACCGACGCTGACGGACTTTACACAAAAGTATCCCAATATAAAAACGATGTTCCGATATTGATTCATGAAGAATCTCCACGACTACGACGATTTAGTTGATTTAGGCGACACCAATTCGGCGCTTGAGGAGAACCTCGCCTTTCACTACCGCGGAACGGATGAACTCAAGGACGATGTACTACAGTTGCGCCAAAAAGTAGGCAAGTTAGCGCGGGACTTGAAGCGCTCAATCTCAAGCCAGGACCAACTGCAGGAGTACTTGCAAGAGCTCATTGCTTATCAGGAATTGACTCGGCAACTGTTTCCCGTCCGATCAACCGAAGAAACCTTGCAAGTTCTTTTGAAAGTATCGGAAGAGGTCTTAAACAGCGCTGGCTCAGTTGTTTATTTGTGGAGTAAGGATCCATCGAAGTGGGTTTACAAACGTAGCCGCAGTTTGTCGGCTGATCTTGATGAAGCCATAGAACATGAAATCAGTCGTGGCAGCGTGCTTAGCCACGACGAAGTGGAACCGATGGTGATTCCGTTTTTTCTCGGCCCGCAAGAGGGCAGTTTGGTTGTCATCCCACTGGTATCGGGTAACAAACAGATTGGTGCCTTTTTTAGTTATCTAGCGACTTCACATCTCAAGTATTTTCGACACCACGTGAATCTTTTTGGCATGTTCGGCCGCGCAACCGCCATCTCATTGGAGAACGCATTCCTGTTTGAGAAAGTTCGTGAGCTCTCCATCAGAGACGACCTCACGGCGTTATTCAATTCCAGGTACCTGCGTAAATACCTTAGTAAGGCCTGTGAAAGAGCGTCCGGCAAAAGCGTGGTCACGGTCTTTTTTATGGATGTGGATAATTTCAAGCATGTGAATGACAACTACGGTCATTTGGTCGGCAGCAATATACTTAAAGAGGTTGCTCAGGTCGTTAAAGGCTTCGCAGGTGATCGTTTCTGCGCCGCTCGCTATGGTGGCGACGAATTTGTGTTAGCTACGGTTGGGCTAAACACCGAACAAGCAGGTAAGTTGGCAGAAGAACTCCGATTCGCCATCGAGGTCACTGATTTCAACAAGGGCTCCGACGCCCGTATTAACCTAACCATGAGTATCGGGGTTGCGTCCTATCCCGTTAACGCCAAGACACCAGATGATTTGCTGAATTACGCCGATCTGGCCATGTACCAATCAAAGAGCAAGGGCAAGAACTGCACGACCATTTGGCAGATCCTTACTTATTAGAACGGAACTTTGTTCTACCGTAAGCAAGGTCGAATGCAGCTTTCGAAAATGATGAGCTTGCTGAAGTAGTTACTTAAGATCGTCTGGAACTATTTGTCCTTCAAGTAGCGCTTCCAAGGTCTTCCTTTTGCGGATCAGCTCAACCTTATCGGCACGAACCATAATCTCGGCGGGCAGGTCAAAACTGTTGTACATGCTAGCCATAGTGTACCCATAGGCACCTGCATCTAAGATAGCGATGACATCGCCGGCAACAGGTGTTGGTAATAGACGATTGTGCCCGAGCACATCGCCTGTCTCGCATATGTTTCCGGCTACATCAAATAAACGGATGTCGTCTTGACGGTTGAGGACCCTTATCCGATGGTAGGCTTCATACAGGATGGGTCTCACCAGATGGTTGAAGCCCGTATCGACATTAATGAAATCGGTATAAGGTGTGTCTTTTACGGAGACGACGGTAGCCAATAGTATGCCTGAATCGCCGACCAAATATCGGCCTGGCTCAAGCCATATTTCCGGCATATAACCCAAGTCTTTCAATTCACTCTTCAAGATTTCTGCGACCTTGTCGGCCACGACTTTGGGGCTAACGGAGATTTGTCCGTCGTGATAGGGAATGCCCAAACCGCCGCCAAGATCGACGAACTTGAGTTGAATTCCCAGTTCATTCTTGAGGCGCTTAATAAAGTGTGACAGAACGCGCGCATTGTCGCTGAAGGGTTCCGATTCCGTAATCTGCGAGCCGATATGACTATGCAGTCCCCAAACTTCTAGCCATTCATGTTTTTTTGCTTGATCATAGGCGCGAATAATTTCGTCATTTTCCAGCAGGATGCCAAATTTAGAAAATTTATGGCCCGTGGCAATGTGTTTATGCGTGTGCGGGTCAACGTCCGGGTTAACACGAAATGAAATCCGCGCCTTGGTTTTGAGGCGAGTGGCAACCTTACCAGCGTGGTTTAGATCTTCTAGAGAGTCCAGATTGACGACGACGCCGTTGCGGATGGCCAGTTCCAACTCAGCTGGGGTTTTGGCGGAGGAAGTGAAAAGAATATTTTCGCCTTCGAATCCGAGTTTCAAGGCCGTGCTTATTTCACCGCCCGAAATACATTCAGCCCCTGCACCTGACTTCTTCAATAAAGACACAATCGCCATATTTGTATTTGCTTTTATGGCGTAAAGCACTTTGGCTTCGCCAAAAGCATTTTTATAGGCGGACTGAAACTGTTCAAACTTTTGCGTGATCAGATCGCCGTCATACACATACAGCGGACTGCCATATTGCATGTTCCACTGGGTCAATTGGCCGTGGCTGAATCTGCCCGTACTGCTTTGGTAAGGATCGGGTGTTGTGGGCGTAACGGGTTCGCCGCCACTCAAGCAGATCAATCCAAGCCAAAACGCGTGTAACAACATATTCGCCTCCGTCACTGGTTTAAGGCATCTTAGGCAAAAGCGGGAGGCTTGTCGAGCGCCGCAAAAACAAGCTGTGTTGGCTTCGCAATCGCTGGTCGAATTGATATGCTTGGTATGCGGGCCATGTTTACTGACCCTACTGCGAGTCACGAAACCGGAAGGCGATTCTTCTCGATGCGTTCATCCCCATACATTTTGTTATGTGTATTGCTCTGTGTGCAATGTGGCTCTTGTATTCCGGACTCTGGGACAAGTCGCCCTCAAATACTACTGGTGACGCTGGATACGACGCGTTTTGATCGATTGGGCTTCATTAACAAGGATTTTATTGAGTTGACGCCCCATCTCAATGAGTTAGCGCAGCAGGCGTGTGTCTACCGACGCGCCTATTCCACCGTACCTACGACGCTTGCGTCCCATACATCGATGTTGTCGGGAACCTATCCTCACCAGCATGGCGTTCACGAAAATGGCCGATACCTATCAGCCGATCTGCCATTATTGGGGGAATCACTGCCAGACTATCGATCGGCCGCCTTTGTGTCGGCTTACCCATTACAAGGCGAATTTGGATTGAAGAGAGGATTTGATCATTACGATCAGCCTCTTTCTCAGGAGCAAACGGCTAACGTCACGGCAGACAAGGTGATTGCCTATTTGCAAAATGTCGACCCAAGTCGGCCTCACTTGATTTGGGTACATTTCTTTGACGCCCATCATCCCTACAAACAACACGCAGAATTTCCCAATTTAGGCGGCTATGAAAGCGAAATAGCTTTTGTGGACAAGCATTTGGGTAGAGTTTTGACCGCGTTCCGCGCACGTTTTGATGACCAAAGCAAAGCAATCGTCGTCGTACCTGATCATGGCGAAGGTTTAGGGAAGGGAGGCGAGCAAACTCACGGATCACTACTAACGGAAGCCACCATTCGAACGCCATGTTTGGTTTGGTCGTCATGGGGTCAAGGCCAAGTAGTTGACGAAGCGCTTAGCACACGCCGCGTTTTTGACATCGTGCTTAGTCTTTCAAAAGGCCAGTTTGAGGCACGCGGTTTTTGTGAAGACTGGGTGTTCAGTGAGGCATTGCAACCTTACTTTCAATTCGGCTGGGCACCGCTCGTAAGTGCTCAAAACAGTTCTCAAAAGTGGATCTCTAGTTCGGATTTCCGTGGCTGGCAAACGCTAGCACTGAGCGAGGCGTCAATTCCAGAGCGTGATGAGATTAATGAAGAAGCGCGCTCCCTGTTGGCGAATTATCCCGTTGGCCAACAGGAAGATAGCTCTATTGCATTGGATGATGCGGCCCGGGAAAATCTAGCAAGTCTAGGCTACACATCTTTTGCAACTGGATCTTCTGTTGACGACGAAGAACGTCCTCATCCTTACGATCAAGTCCACTTACTCCCTCTATTGGACGAAGCATCTGACCGCTTTGCCAATCACGCTTATGATGAAGCAGCGATCAAGTTCGAAGAACTCAAACTAAAAGACCCCAATAACCCATCGGTGGCATTGCGATTAGCCGTGTGTTATTCGTTCCTGGACCGCGTTCAAGAGGCCGATCAGGAGTTTCAAAGAAGTGCGCGACTGGTGTCAAATGATTCAGATTTGAAGCTGTACTACGGATTGCATTGCGCCCGCTTTAAGCGATGGGCGGAGACAATTGAGCTATTGCAGCCCTTTGCTGATACACAACCGCCCCAAAACCTCGCCTTACAGGCACTTGCGCAGGCTTTTGAAGCGACGGGCAGGCTAGAGGATGCCAAACGCGCACTCGGACGCCTAGGCCGAATGAGCGATAACACTAGTCTTGTGCTTAAGTGGGCATTGCTCTCTGTTCAGGTTAAGGATTACACATCTGCCTGCGAGGCCTTTGCTCGAGCTAGCTCCATGCTCGGATCGGACTTTAAGCACCAAATGGACTACGGTGACGCTTTACTTGCGCTTGAGCGTTTCGATGAAGCAGGTCGCATATTTGAGACCATGGACCCAAACCACCCGCTGTATTGGGTTGCCTGCTATCGCAGGGCACAAGTTGCCGTAATTACAGGCAATGCTGATGTAGATATGTGGTTCGACCGTGCCCGCTCAGGCGCATCGCCTCAATTATTGAAGGCCATCAACAATGATCCTTTATTTCGAGATAAAGTCCGGTAATAGAGTCTTTTTTTGAACCAGTTATCAATAAACAAGGGCCGGATCTGCGCACAAGAAAAGGTGCATACAAACAAAAAGGGCCACCTTGCCGGTGGCCCTTTTTAGGTTGGCGTGATTAAAGCCTAGAAACGGAACCGCAAGGCGAACTGGAAGCGCCTAGGCTCCCAAAACTTGCGCGGTTGTCCGTAAGTGGAATCGCTAGCATAAGGGTCTATTGAATAACCCGTTTGCTTGTCAAAGAGGTTGAAGACGTCTAAGTCTAGTTGAAGTGTATAGCGATTGGCGATTTTGAAGTCATGGGTCATGCTGAAGTCGATTTGATAATGATCCGATGATCGCCTCGATCCCGCCGGTTCTGCGAAACGAATAGTGGAACTTGAGCTGCCCGTATATTCACGGTAAACCTCTACATCCCATGTTTCCCAAGGCTGACCGTCCTGATAAAAGGCAAAGGCACCTAATCGCGATCCCCATGGCATCAAATACGAACCATAAAGCTTCAACATATGACGACGATCACCAGCCAAGTTGCCGTACTTATAGTCCCAGGCTTGGCGACCCACGCCATCCGCATAATTAGAAGAACCAATAAAGATATTCTGATCGTTATCTGCTGTTGTATTGTCTTGATCAAAATTACCGTAGTAGTGGCTCCATGTGTAGCTACCTTTGAGGTAAAAACTTTCCGTTTGTTTCTCAATGTCGAAGTTAGCTTCGTAGTAGCGCGTGAAGACACCATCAAGTTCAGCAATCACGTAACTAGAACCACCAACCTCATCTCGATAAGCATCAAGTTCAGGGATGTAGAGGCCCCGAGCAATGATGTCGGCTGGATCTTCACCTTGGGATGTTTGTGCAAATGCGGTGCGCGCATTATTGTTGGTATCTTCCCAAAAATGATGGGCATAACGGTGTCTGGCACTTGCTTTGAACGTCCAATCACCCTGAAGCGCCTTGTTCCATGCCACGACATATTCTTCGGTGCGTCTGGGCGTCATGTCTGGTTGAAAGAATTTTCCGGAAGAGGAGCTCACGTCTTGCGTGCGCACAAAGTCACCATTGGCATCAAACCAAACACGCGTACGCAAGTTATTGTAGTTGCGCGCCCAGGATGCCGCACGGGGAAGGGAGGTGGCTGGCGGATTGTACCAAGCCATACTGGCCTGCAATGTGTCGGTATCGTTGTAATTCCATACAGCACCAAACCTGGGTTGAATCATGTCGCCCCAGCCAATGTCATACATTTCGTATTTACTGCCGATCGATACGCGATAGCCGCTAACGGCCGACTCATCTTCAGCAAGGTCCTGGCCGTATAACTCGTCGTGACTCAACATAAATCCAACGTTGAAATTCCAATCACCCATGGTGAAGTTATCGTTGATTTCGAGGTTCTCTGAAACGTACTCGGAATGAACAACACCTAGCGCTTCGCTACGAAGAAATTCCGCTTGGATAAGTTCATCTACATTGGATGTGAATGAGACAATGCCCCAACCGTTGCGGGACCGAATCAGATCTTCAGCGTCCTCAGCATAGCGGAATCCGATGTGCATATCATGGTCGACTGAGCCCATGGTGAAGTAATGGTTGTAAGCGACTTGAAATTCAGTGCGCGTGAAGTCCTGGTCGTTGATAGACCAATCGGCGCCGACGCGTCCACCTCCTTGTAGCGTACCGTTTTCATCGAAATAGCCGTAACGCTCGATGATAGATCTCACGGCTGCATCATAGTCTTCATCACCGCGAAAATTTGGTAATTGGATGTAGCCCATTTGGTCAAGGTTGGCCAAATCGATATGGGCACCAGGACTGTTACTAGGTACGACACTTAATAGGTTGTCAGGCCGACCAAGCGTATCCAGATTGTAGTCGGTGAATTTGAAGGTAAGATTACTACTGGCATTTAATATCCAGTTTCCTTCCAAGATTGAAATGGTCTGATCTGCTTCATTGCCCGCGGTAACCGTGGGTGCTGACACCGAAAAGACATTTGCTTTGGAGAACGTTTTGCTCGAATCGCGGTAGCTGGCATTGAGAGTGAGATTCTCAACTGGCGAAAAGGTTAACTTGACGAAAAACTCGTCGCGCTCTGATTTGCCATCCGGTTGAACGCCGTACGCATTAGTACGATTAGTCAAATCCTTTTCAGGGGCATAATATGAAGCGTAAAAGAACAATCGATCCCTTGCGATCGGTCCGCCAACACTTGCGGTCAACCAGGTTGATTCGGATTCACCTTCCAAACCCGTGGGAGGGCGCTTTTCGTTAGCGCGCCATGAGTCCAGCTGCGTTTGGTAACTCACTTCACCGCCAAAGGTGTTTGTACCCGACTTGGACACAGAGTTGATTAAAAAACCACCGGAGCGATTAAAATTAACAGCCTTGGCACCGCCTTTTACAATAGATATTTGGGCAATATCGTGGTTGGACGGTTCGGCCGATAAGGTGCCAAACAGGGGCAGGGTAACGTCAACCCCGTCAAATTTATAGGTATTGTCTTGACCGCTGCCACCCGCACTCGGTCCGCGTACCCCGTCTTGAGTAACCTGAATGCCAGGTACCAATTTAACCAGGTCACGGTATTCTTGACCCAAAGGAATGGCATCAAAGGTAGCAGAATCAATCGCTTGAGCCAATTCAGTTGACTGCGTATCGATAAGGCTTCGTTGAGACGTGACTGTCAATGTCTCTTCAGCCGTCGTACTTAACGACACGTTGACTGTCGAATTCTGATCCAACAATGCGCGTGCATTGCGTTTCACTGTCTCCATGCCCGTAAAGGTGAAGGTGAGCTTATAATCACCTGGCGGTAGTAAGCTGAGCCGGTACCGACCTAGGCTATTACTAACTGTGGATCGCGGTTGTGGTAGCACGTCCGATTCTGCGGTAACGGTGACCCCAGGTAGTACTTCACCATTATTGCTGGTGACCGAACCTGCGATGCTGCCAGTCTGTTGTGCCAGTGCGATCGACGCGAAGCCAAGGATCAGCAGAGCAAACCAACGAATATACATGTATCCCTCCTACGGATTTCACTCAAACAGGAACCAACCCTGTCAATCTGCATGTCATGATTCCTGAATTTGTCTTAAATATCTGCCATTGAGGGGACTATTGTCAAACTAGATTGTCTAATTAACCTTTTTTTTGGCTGTGGGTTAGATCGAATTGAGCAAGGTCTTTACTCAACTTGGACTGCGCCAAAATCGATCAATCAGTTATGTTTCAATAGCCAGCTAGAATTGACGAGACACCAAGAATAGGCTGTAATGGCCCGTTTGAATGGTCACGGGAGAGACAAGCGATGAGTAAAAGATACTTTATCGAAACGTGGGGCTGTCAGATGAACGATCATGACAGCGAAAAATTGGCGGGGACTTTAGAGACGATGGGCTTTGAAGTCACCCAGGAAGCCAGTGACGCGGATGTTTATTTGCTGAACACCTGCACCATTCGCGAAAAAGCAGCCGAAAAGGTCTTTTCAAGATTAGGCGTGATTCGCCAAATGAAACAGAACAGAGGCGGCGAAATGGTCATTGGTGTCACCGGTTGTGTGGCACAACAAGAAGGGGCTCAAATTTTCAGCCGTGCGCCCTATGTCGATCTGGTTTTGGGGACCCAGGCGCTCAAATCGCTTCCAGACATGATGGATCGCATCGAACAACGGCAAGGTCATCAAGTTAATGTAGATAAGGACCCGGATAATCACCTCTTTCCTGTCAAACAAATTAGCCGTAAAGCCAAACTCAAAGGCCTGATCACGATCATGGAAGGCTGCGACAACTACTGTACCTACTGCATCGTGCCCTTTACTCGAGGTCGCGAGCGTTCCCGCCCTGTCGCTGATATCGTTGCTGAAGCCCGCATGCTGGCAGAGCAGGGCACCAAGGAAATTGAGCTGCTAGGACAAAATGTCAATAGCTACTATTCAACAGTCTCGTTTGCGGAACTACTCAGGCAACTCAACGAAATCGAATCGCTGCATGTGATCCGCTACATTTCCCCCCACCCCAAAGACTTTGACCGCGACGTCATCGAAACCATCCGCGACTGCCCCAAAATTGCGACTAATATTCACCTGCCTGCGCAAAGCGGAAACAGTCGTATTTTGAAGCGAATGGGACGCGAGCACACCCGCAACCACTACTTGGAAAAGGTGTCTATGATTCGCGAAATATTAGGTAACCAATGTAGCCTAACATCCGATTTTATAGTTGGTTTTCCTGGAGAGTTAGATTCAGAATTTAACGAAACTGTAACCCTGTTAGAGGAAGTTGGCTACGACCGCATCTTTTCTTTCATGTATTCGCCACGACCAGGAACAGGAGCACTGAAACATGGTGATCCAGTGCCGCAATCCGTTAAACATGAACGATTGCAGATCCTGCAGAAAAGGCAGCTCGAAATCCAAAAACAGAGAATGGAAGCTCGAATTGGCCAAGAGGTGTGCGTTCTCGTCGATGCTATTAAGCTAGGCGAACGCTTCCCCGTATCGGGTCGTACACGGGATAACCTTTTGGTTCATCTTGATGTGGGCGAGCTTGCCCCAGAAAGCCTCTTTTCGCGTTCCTTGCCGGTTACCATTACTGGCGCAGGCGTGCACACCTTAAGGGGCCGTTTAGGCGTATCCTGAGGCATGCGAGTTCCTCTTAAGCTGGCAAACGATTCATCGCTCGCCCGTTGTCATCTGATGGAATTTGAGCTCGCTAATTCGCCGATCCAGGTCCCCAGCCATCGCCCCTTTTTCTGAGATCGACCTTAGTGCCATTTATCGGACCGACCTCTTTAGTTCCATCGTGCCGATATGTCTGCGTTTGCCTTGTATTTGGGTCCTCGTGTCGAGCTGTTGTTAGGTCGAGCGGTTGAGTTTCCCTTCTCGTTCATTGGCGCAAACGACTTGGTACAAACAAAAAACAAAAAGCCCGTTAACGTGTTTATTTTCAAACACTTACAACATATGTCGGCATGCCGACAAAGGGTTAGATTGCAGCTAGACAAAATGATGTGTTAGGTTATGCATGTTTTCTTTGTTTAAAAAAGCGGCGAAATTAGCCACAAAACGGTCCAAAAAAGACGTTAAATCCCAAACAATTTTGGAGAAAATCTTGATTATCACGATTGCGAATCAAAAGGGTGGAGTCGGAAAAACGACGACGGCTATTAACTTAGCGTCAGCATTAGCCTTAGCCAAAAGAAAGGTTTTGCTGGTTGATTTGGACCCGCAGGCCAACACGACGATGTCATACATGCAAGGCGAAGTTGAGTTAGAACAGTCTACTTACGCTTGGCTGTGTGACAACCCTGAAGACTTGAGTGCGGCTTTTAGTCAGACATCTGTAGAAGGATTGACGTTAGCGCCCGCACATATTAGCCTGGCTCGTGTTGAACAACAGTTACAAGGAGACCTGGAGGCGCCGTATCGGCTAAAGGATGTGTTGTCTAAGGTTGCATCCGATTTTGATTTTGTCATTATTGACACGCCTCCTACATTGGGACTGCTTACCGTCAATGCAATGGTGGCAAGCAGCCAATTGATTATTCCCATCCAATCGTCTTACTTCGCCATGGAAGGGACGGACGATCTTTTGGATACGGTCGAAAAGATTAAAAGACGAACCAATCCCAACTTGGAAATAATGGGCGTCGTGGTAACAATGTACGACAAACGCACAGTACTTGGTCGGGATATTCTCGCGCAAATTCGAGAAGTCTTTGGGGTCAAAGTTTTTCAGACCGTCATCACGCGTAACGTTAGGCTGGAAGAGTCGCCTGCCTATAAAGAAAGTATTTTTAGCTTTGCGCCAAAGAGTTCAGGCGCTCAGCAATATATGAAATTGGGTAGGGAGGTACTTAAACGTGTCAGCTAGACGAGGTTTACCTACAGCCGTTAAGATGCGCCACGACGTTCATTACGTAGATAGTCTTGTTTTTCGGGAAGGCGAAGTGGTTGGTCGTAAGTTGCCCATCGATCAAATCGAAGCTAATCCCGATCAGCCACGAAAGGCGATGGGCGATCTTACTTCCTTGACCTCTTCCGTCAAGGAACACGGCATCCTTGAACCGATCCTGGTCATCAAGACTGAGCGCATGTACCAAATTATATCGGGGGAACGCCGCTACCTGGCTGCTCAACAGGCGGGATTGCAAGAAGTGCCTTGTATTGTCAAGAACCTCGAACCCAATCAGATTCTCGAAGTTGCCTTAGTTGAAAATATTCAACGTAAGGATTTGCATCCCATCGAGGAAGCGGATGGACTGCAAACGCTCTTTGTCAATTTCTCTTACACCCATGAGAAGTTGGCCAATAAGATTGGTAGGAGCCGAAGTTCTGTGACCGAGACTTTGACGCTAGCTCAACTTTCAGAGGCAGTTAGAGAGGCAGTACATCGGGTGGGTATTACGGCCAAATCGACCTTGGTTGATATTGCCAAATTGAACGATGAACGTTCTCAACTTGCCCTTATTGAAAAAATCGAACGTGGAGCGAACCGCCGTGAAGTACGTCAAGAGACACGAAAGACACGACGTCTTAAACCCTATGTCTATCGGTTTCGGGATCCGCAAAAGACGTTTAGTTTCCAATTGAAGTTCAAACGAAGTGAAGTTTCCAAAGACGAACTGATTAATACCTTGGAAAACGTACTGGCTTCACTTAAGGAAGAATAGGGTTCAGTTTCTTATCTTAGCTGCTTCCTTGTAATAGGAGCGGTGGAAAAAACACGATCGTATATTGCCAGAAGAGCTTTTGGTTGTAGACGGTTCGTTGTCTACTCAGATTGGTAAGCGCGCGCGCCGGGTTGTAGGAACGGAATGCGGTATGGGGGCTTCGAAGTCCAATTAGGTTTACGGCGGTTGGCAGGTGATTTGCTCGTAGGTGTTAATGAGGACCCTCGTAATTCGGATCAGCTGATGGCCATTCACTTATCAGAGAGGGGCACTTAGCTATCTATGCGTCTCAGCCAGCCAAATCCTCAAGTTAACATAATCTATCTTATCGGACGTTTCGTGTAGACGATTAGCTCAAGGACCGTTCACTTAAAGCATTCACTTTAAACAACTTAGCCCTTAACTCACGATAGTGCTAATTTTCACCGCTCGTCTGGCCATGTACCGCTATTATTATGCTGTAATCCGCTAATCCAGAGTCTTTGCGGGTATATTGTCCAGGTAAATGTGATAACTTCTGTCCGCTGCTGTTGCAGATCAGAAAGCGGCATCAACGGCCCCCAAGACCCATAAACATGCCAACGTTACCAAAAATCGACATCAGATTTTATGTTCATCTTCGTTGAGCCTAGCGACTGAGTAGATATGGTTTTGAGACCCTTGCCTAAGAAAACAAGTTAAAGCTAGCACACGACAGTTTTTTGTAAGCGGGAGAGGAAGTGCATCTGGCGGTTGGTTTGGAGATGGG
Source organism: Holophagae bacterium (assembly GCA_029263455.1). Taxonomy (GTDB): domain Bacteria; phylum Acidobacteriota; class Holophagae; order Acanthopleuribacterales; family Acanthopleuribacteraceae; genus JAGQSC01. The sequence goes on along the minus strand of JAJCXM010000034.1, from coordinate 95 downwards.
GCAAGCTGATCGGCATGGAGGTGTCCCATGTTGGATCAGATGGTGGAGCGAGAGGTTAGTCGACCAAAGCTGTTATTAAAGGGTGCGTCCCGAGC
>JAJCXM010000033.1 GCA_029263455.1 Holophagae bacterium | reverse complement strand
CAGCCACACGTGCGCATCGGCTGAATTTCAAGTCCTCTGTGAGGTAAGACCACCAACCGGAGAGCCGTATGCGGGAGAACCGCACGTACGGTTCGGAGGGAGGGGGGATTCAGAAATGGCTCCTCCCTACCCCTATCATTGGTGAGATTCCCATTTGCACCCCTCCAAAGCAACTGTTTGAACGCGCGGTATACATTCGTTATAATATGTGTGATACGAATGGAGCATGACATGCGTAAGAAATTGACCGCCATCGGCAATAGCCTGGGGCTTCTGATCGAACGACCTATCCTGGAACTCCTCAAAATTGACCGGGACACGGAACTCGAAGTGACCACCGACGGCGAAGGCCTCATCATTCGACCCGTCCGCGATGAACGCGCCAGCCGGATTCGTGAAGCCGCTCAGTGCGCGATGGACACGCACCAAGAGACCTTCCGCAAGCTCGCCCAATGACCGTGGACTTCTTGACGCTGGAAGAGGTGCTTGCATTGCACCAATTTCAACTCGAACAGTTCGGCGGCGCGGACGGGATCCGTGACCAAGCGCTGCTGGAGTCCGCCATTGCGCAACCCCAAACCTCGTTTGGCGGTGAATTTTTGCACGCAGACCTCTTTGAAATGGCGGCGGCGTACCTATTCCACATCGTGAATAACCACGCGTTTGTGGACGGTAACAAGAGGACGGGTCTTCTGGCAGCACTAGTATTTCTGGATCTGAACGGCATCGTGATCAACCGAGGAACTTCAGAACTCTTTGATGTCACGATCACAACCGCTGAGGGAACGCTCGAAAAGTCCGCCATTGCGCTGCAACTGCGCGCCCTGGCTCCTCAAGCGTAATGGTCAGACAGACATATTCAGCCTTTATCCACCAAGATTATTAGCACTCGGTTCGCGGCTACCCTGCCGAGCAAAAGACAGGACGAGCAGGCCGAACGAGGTGACGTCCGTGATTTGGAGCAAAGCGCGAGGGGTTGAGGGCTAACAGCCGAACCTCCGACACGGATGTCGGACTCACATTGGAGAGGTTTTATGTGCCGGCGAGGACGAGGCTGACAGCCGAACCTCTGGCTGGCCGGCTTCATCAATTACGCCGCGCCGGGGAAGCCAGACTCACATACTTGAAGCTTGGTGTGCCACGGTCGGATGAGGGCTGACAGCCGAACCTCTGGCTGGCCGGCTTCACTAGTTACGCCGCGCCGTGGAAGCTCGGACTCACATTCTTGTTGCTTGCTGCTTGCTATACAACCTCCGGTTGCTCCGTGCCGAGATCAGCTTCTACTTTGAATTTGGATTTGAACCAGGCGGTTAGGTCTGCCAACACGCTGTACATCACCGGAATCACGAATAAGGTCAGCACCGTGCTGGTCAGCATGCCGCCAACGGCGACAACGCCCATCGGTCGTCGACTGTCGGCTGCATCTCCAAAGCCAATGGCGATGGGCAAGATACCAGCGATGGTTGCCAGGCTGGTCATTAAGATCGGTCGTAAACGGATCCTTCCCGCTTCGATCATGGCCTGCACAGCGCTTCGTCCTTGGTCTCGCAACTGATTGGCGAACTCCACCAACAGAATCGCGTTCTTCGTCACCAGACCGACAAGCAGAACCAAGCCAACCTGACTGAAGATGTTGAGGTTCATGGATGGAATCCTTGGCAATACAGCCGCAACCCAAGCTTTGAATCCAGTCAATGCACCCATCTGTGCCTGTACATGCAATGCCTGGGCATAGTTATCCAATACGTCTAAGCAATACAAAGCACCAAATGCACCGAAACCCGCCAGTGGCAACGCCAGCATCACCGTAAAGGGGTGGATGAGACTCTCAAATTGAGCCGCCAACACCATGTACACAACCAAAACAGCCAGGATCAGGAAGAACAATATCTGGGCTTCTGACTCGCGTAAACTGTCGGCCTCGCCTGACCAGTCGTAGTCAAAGCCAGGAGGTAACTTCTCCTTGAGCATGGCTTCCGTGCGTGCCACGGCTGTGCCCAGCGGAATATCGATTGGCGTCGCTTCAATCGTCGTTGATCGCACTCGCTTGTGTCGGTAAATCGCGTTAGGGCTGGCACCTTCGTATGTCTTGACCAGATTACTGAGCTGAACCAAGTCACCGCGGTTACTGGGCACATAGAGTCGATCCAGATCGGAAGGCGTCAACCTATCGACACGCTGTAGCTGAGCGATGACGTCGTATTCTTTACCGCCCTCTTTCATGCGGCTGATGTCTAGTCCTCCAAACATGATTTGCAAAGTCCTCGAAATATCTTGCACCGACACACCAAGCGCAGCGGCTCTGTTTCGATCCACCTCCACCCTTAGTTCAGGCTTCGTGATCTCAAATGTCGAACGAACGTTGGCAAGGAATCCGCTTCCTCGCAGGTCATTGGCGAAGTCCTGCGCAAAATTGTCTAAGTCCTCCAGATCATCGTTCTGAATGATTAATTGGTACGGCTGCCCAAAGCCAGTATCGATTGCTTTCGGCATAATGGCAAACGACAGCGCACCTTCTACTTCGCTGAACAAACGCTGGCCAATGCCGCCGGGAGCCTGGACAATGTCGCGAACGTGCTTGCGTTCTCCACCATCTAACATGGCAAACATGATGCCAAAGGAGGCGTCGCCAGGACCGTTAAATGGCAAGGCTACAGCCGAAAAGTAGCCTTTAACGGCGGGTTCATCGGCAATGATTTTTTCGACTTTCCGCATCATGCGATCCGAATATTCCGACGTCGAACCAACCGGCGCCATCACCATACACAGCAGGAACCCTTTGTCCTCTTCTGGCAGGAACTCTTTCTCTAGATGGGTTAGGAACCACCACGAACCAAACAACGACAGGATAGCGACCGATACAACCACAAATCGGTACTTTAATCCCCAGGTCAACCATCGTGTATAGGTAGCCGTGATGCGGTCAAAAATACGTTCAAACAGCATGAACAGGCGCCCGTGTTTCGTGTGGCTGATCGGTTTCAAAATTTTCGCACTGGCCATGGGTGTCAGCGTCAAAGCCACAAATGCCGAAATCAGAACCGACACCGCAAGTGCGACCGAAAATTCGAGCAGCAGCTTACCCGTGATGCCCTGTAAGAAAACGAGCGGCACAAATACGGCCACCAGCGACAACGTAATGGCAATAATGGCGAACGCGATTTCGCGCATCGTCTTCTGGGCGGCTACGAGCGGCGAATCCCCTGCTTCTATATGCCGATACACGTTTTCCAGCACCACAATGGCATCGTCAACCACAATGCCGATGGCAAGAACCATGGCGAGCAGTGTGAAGATATTGATTGAGAAACCAAACACATACATAAAGCCAAATGTGGCAATGACCGAAACCGGGATGGCCAACGTTGGGATGATGGTGGACCGGATATTGCGCAGAAATAGGAAGATGGTCAACAGCACCAACAAGAATGCTAGACCCAGCGTTTCCCAAACTTCGGTGACGGCTTTCTCCACGAAAATCGATTCATCGTAAGCAATAAAACATTCAACCCCTTCAGGAAGAAATGCTTCGATCCGTTTCAGTTCCGCTTTTAGCGCCCTGGCCACACTAATGGCATTTGATTTCGACTGTCTCACTACGCCCAAACCAACCGCTGGCTGGCCGTTGTAGCGGGCGACACTACGTTCATCTTCGACGCCCGGCTCCGCCTTGCCTATATCTTGGAAACGGATCAAACGGTCTCCGTCAGCACGGATGACCAAGCGGTTGAATTCCTCGGTTGACGCCAATTGGCCCTTGGTCTGGATAGTGAGTTCGCGGTTCAGATTCTCGACGCGACCACTGGGTAATTCAATGTTCTGAGACTGCAAGGCATTCTGCACGTCGAGTACGGTGACTTGACGAGCCGCCATTTTTTCGGCATCTAACCAAAGTCGCATGGCAAAACGTTTTTCACCACCAAAGATAATCGCACTAACGCCAGGAACCGTTTGCAAGCGGTCTTTGATGCGGTCTTCGGCGTATTTGGTCAGTTCTTGTGTCGTGAATCGTTCGCTAAAGAGCGCAATCCAAATGAAGGGCTGAGCGGTGGCATCTTGTTTCGAAATAACGGGCTCTTCAATATCTTCAGGAAGTAAGCCTCTAGCTCGAGCCACGCGGTCTCTTACGTCCTGGGCGGCCACATCTACATCTTGTCCTTGGATGAACTCGACGACAATGCTCGAAACCTGTTCGCGGCTCTCACTGGTGACACGTTTGATGCCTTCCGCACTAGAAACAGCTTCTTCTAAGCGTTCCGTTACCTCGGTCTCAACAACTTGAGAGCTGGCGCCTGGGAAAACCGTCAGCACGGTCACAATCGGGGGATCAATATTGGGCAATTCGCGCACCGGTAATCGTGTCAAACCAATCACGCCAAAAACCACTAGTGCAAGGTTCATCATGGTGGTCAAAACGGGTCGCTTGATTAAGGCTTCAAATATGCCTTGTCGTTTTTCTGGAGGTAAGGACGTAGGTGTCATGGCGACTCCTCGTATTCAATGACCGTGACCTGAGCACCCGGATAGAGTTTTTGGTGACCTTCCACAACCACACGATCTGATGAGGTTAGGCCAGACACGATTTGGGCTTTGCCGGAAATCCTGATACCAATTTCTATGGTTCTCAGTTCTGCTTGGTCACTCTCGTTGACGACCATCACCGTGACACCTTCACGATTGAAGGAGATGGCTGCCTCTGGAATGGTCATCGCGTTGTCGTATTCGGCGACCGTCAGTTGCATATTGCCAAACATGCCAGGACGCAGAAGGCTGTCAGTATTGTCAACGCGTGCTTTTATTAATAAGGTGCGGTTAAGCGCATCAACTTCGGGCGCCAAAAAATAGACGGTGCCGCTAAATATCTTGTCAGGGAAACTGACGGTGCGAAAGGTGACCGACATACCCGTTTTCATCAGGCCTATATATCGTTCAGGCACATAAGCTTCAACTTTCAAGTTGTCCAGATCCACTAAATCGGCAAGCATGGTGCCCCGGGTTACGTATTGACCCTCACTAATGGTTCTTGAGCCCATGAACCCTGAAAAGGGCGCCAGAATCTGGGTATCGTCCATATCCTCCTGTGCCTTTTTCAAACGTGCTCGGTTACCCAAGTAACGTGCTTCTAACTGATCGAAGTCCTGCTGATTGAGGGTTTCGTCCGCAAGTAACCGTTTACCGCGTTCAAGGTTTAACGAAGACAAGGCATGTTCTGCTTCAGCTGCGGCCAACTCGGTTTCGAGCTTGGCATCGTCCAGTACAAATAGAGCAGCACCTTTCTGCACTCTTTGACCTTCATCGAAGCCTATCTTTGTAATAACGCCGTCTACTTCTGAAGCCACAACCACACGCTCATTGGCGCGTAAGGTGGCAACTAACTCCAGATTTTCGACAAGTTTTTCAAGCTTGACGCCGGCAACAACAGCCGGGACAGCGAATCCGCCCATCTCGGCATTGTCCCCATTTGACTCGTCACCACACGACAAACAAAACAAAGCAAATAACATTAATAAAAGACGCACAAATGCCTCCAAACGTAAAACCACCCGTTAATCATACGTATCTAAAACGAATATCGATGCCCAAATTCGACAAGTTTTTAGGGCAACCGCCATTTAACTGCCAAAACTCAAACCTATTCATTGGGCTGCACACAGAATCTCTGATAAATCGACTCGAACGCGAGCTGGGCGTCAAGGTCATGGACGTAAACCACGAATTCAGTAGCCGTTGATGCCACTTCAACGACATTAATCCCCTGAAACGAAATCTGCTGCAGGATATGACTCAACAGTCCGGGCTGATTCAAGTACCGTTTGCCAAACTTAACCCCGATGCCGGTGACACGTGTTGTTCGTATTTCGATCTTCTCTCTAAGCTTGGCTTCGATCGATTCAAACAGGTCACGTTCAGTGATGACGGTAATCTCGCTGACGCCTTCCGACACGGTCAAAAACAAATCTTTCTGCTCAACTTGCGTGAAGAGTTTAGCAACGGCGCGGTGAACTTCCTCAGACTTCGGCCAGGTGACGGATACCAAGCCGTGGTGTACGCGTACATGGTCAATTTGAAATTGAACGTTAAGAGTGGGCGGCGTGTGGTTCTTCCCATAGCGCGATAACGCCATCACCAGGGCGCTGATTTTGATGTCTTTCATCGTCCGTGCTTCAACCAACGGCTTAATGAACTTGGCCGTCTGGGTGAGATTGAGTAGTCCATGGTGAAAGCCAAAACGCAGTGCAGCGTTGGCGTGGACAATCTCTTCGACGGCATCTCCTATCCTCTTCATGGTTCAAGCCTAGCTCAAAGGGCGTTGCGAATCGATCAAAAACGCGTGGCCATCATGATGATCAAACAACAGATGTTTGTTACAAATGCAACACAGCGTGGTTCAAATACAACTATTTTTTCGATTTTTTGGACCTGAACGCCAGCGACAGCTAGCATGCAGCCCATCAACGAAGGATCCCGGTCTTTCAATTTTGGAGGTCAACATGTCATGCACGATTTGCGGTTCTGTGATGGACCAAAATACCGATTTAGTGGTGCACCAAGTTGTTTCGTGTGGTGAGTGTTTGAGTGAGTTTGAAGTATTGACGATCACACCCTTGGCGTTACAAGAGATTCCTGCTGATGAAGAAGATTGGGGTCAATGATGACCCGCGTCGCCTTGGTCCATGGCATCTTACGACAGGAAGAACGTCTGCTTATCGACGCCTTCAATTCGCTTGATCATGTTTCGCTGAACTTGACGCACGAATCCGAACTGGCAGACATAACACCCGAAACGACGGATATCGCATTCGTTCGCAGTGTCAGCCAGACCCATGCTGCAGCCATCACGCAGATACTTGAAGCCCGTGGCGTTAACTGTCTGAACAGTTCAGCTGTGGTTGATGTCTGCGGCGACAAGATTAGGACTGCTTCCGTTTTGGCAAGACACGGCATCCCTCAGCCTGAATTCCGAGTTGCCTTCTCAGCCAACGAAGCGCTCATGGCGATTGAAGAGATCGGTTATCCATGTGTGCTCAAGCCGCCGATCGGTTCGTGGGGCCGCTTACTCGCCAAAGTACATGACCGCCATGCGGCTGAAGCCATCATCGAACACAAATCTATTTTGGGAGGACCGCAACATCACGTCTTTTTTGTGCAGGCGTATGTCTCAAAAATGGGTCGCGACATCCGTGTATTTGTCGCGGGGAATCGAGCGTTTGCCGCCATTTACCGTCACTCCGAGCACTGGATCACCAACACAGCAAGAGGCGCTACGGTATCGGGTCTACCGATGAACGCAGAGCTTGAGGAGTTGGCTTTGCGCGCAGCACAGGCAGTTGGCGGCGGTCTATTGGCCATCGACCTGCTGGAATCGCCCAACGGATACCTGGTCAACGAGATTAATGACCGCATGGAGTTTCGCAATAGTATCGGCCCGACAGGCATTGATCTGGCCTTGGAAACGGCGTTATTTGTCGCACAGCCACAGTCGGTCGGGACTGCGACATGAGTTTACAAGTCGCAATTGTCGGCGGTTCTGGTTACACGGGCGGAGAACTCATCCGCTTGTTGCTACAGCACCCTGAAGTTGAGCTGACGCAGGTCACGTCAGAACGGTGGGCGGGCAAGCCGGTATCGGTCGTCCACCCTAACCTGAGACATATCAAATCTTTGGCATTTACGTCGCTGGCAACGTTAGAAGCCGTTGATGTGCTGTTCTTGTGCCTGCCACACGGGCAAGCGATGCTGCGAATCGACGAACTGAGCAAACTCGCCCCAACGATCATTGATTTGTCGTCTGATTTTCGTTTGGACACGAGCGAGCGTTATTGCCAGTGGTACACGACGGAACACGCGCGGCCAGACCTCCTGTCGTCGTTCGTTTATGGCGTCCCCGAACTAAACCGCGGCCTATTACCTGAAGCACGGCGCGTCACGGGCGCGGGCTGCAATGCGACGGCCATCATATTGGGACTTCTACCCATCGCTCACGCTGGCTTGATTGATCAACCCGTCATTTGCGAAGTGAAAGTGAGTAGTTCACAGGCTGGTGCTTCTGCCAATGAAGGCTCGCACCACCCTCTTCGATCGGGCTGTTTACGTAGTTTTCAACCAACGGGTCACCGACACACGGCCGAAGTAGAAATGGCACTGGGGAGCTTCGGACCCATGCAATTGGACATGTCAGCCACTGCCGTTGACCAAGTGCGTGGCGTGCTGGCCACCAGCCATGTCACTTTGAAAGACAGACTAAACTGGCGAGAAATTCTCGCCATGTTCCGTGAATTCTACAAGAACGATCCTTTCATTCGCCTGATCTCTCAGCGACAAGGAATCCATCGCGTGCCCGAACCTAAATACCTGGCTGGGTCCAATTTCTGTGACATCGCGTTGGCTGTGGATGAGCGGTCTGGGCGCTTGGTGATCATGAGCGCCATTGACAACTTAATGAAGGGTGCTGCCGGTCAAGCCGTGCAGTGTCTCAATATCATGATGGGATTTGACGAGCAGTTGGCACTCACATTTCCTGGCTTGAGCCCGGTGTAGCCATGTGCAGATTTGCGTACGTGCAAGACGAAAACCCCTTCGCGATTGACGAACTATTGGAAGCCTTCGCGCAACGTTGCCGGTCAAGCCACGAATTTCAAGGTGACGGCTGGGGTATCTCCTGGTGGACGCCTTATGGCTGGCACTTACATCGCGAAATAGTCCCTATCTGGGAATCCAAAAGAACCAACATCCCGCGTTCCACCCGTTTCTTGATACATGCACGAAGCGCCTTTGAACAACACGACATCATTCTGCCCAACAACATGCCATTCGCTTCTAGCCAACAGGCATTTGCCTTTAATGGTGAGTTACGTGGTGTTAGGTTGCGCGTTCCTGGCCGAAGTGGCGCTGCACGCATATTCCACCTGTTGCGGAGCGATCATCCGGAGTCTGGTATTCAAAGGGTTAGACGTGTCGCCAACTTAATCGAACAACGTAGCCGGGTCTTACGCGCCAATAATTTTGTCTGGGCGCGCGCCGACGAAACGCTGATATGCAATCAATACCGTCAAGACCACGAATACTTCACCTTGCATTACGGGAGCACGAAGAGCCGGTTCGGTGTAGCTTCGGAACCTTTTGACGCCAGTCTCAACAAAATAATGAGCAACGATCAGCTATTACGCATCGACAAGCAGGGTATTTCTCACCTTATCCCTTTAAAGACGGAGGTCACATCATGCGCATAATCAAAGTCGGGGGCGGAGCGGGAATCAACCTGGCTGGACTTGCTCAAGATTTAGCTGCCGATCGGCAAGAGACCTTGATTGTTTTGGGTGCTCATGCCGAACGTGACCGTTTATTGACGCGGCTGGGTGAGCAGAAGACCACTTTAGTTTCCAAGTCGGGCATGCCCAGCGTGCAAACAGACAAAACCATGATTGACGCCATTGCAATGGCCTATACCGGATTGCGCGCGACCCGTTTTGTCGAGACGCTATCTCAAGCAGGCGTATCAGCTTGCCACTTGAGTGGCATAGACGGCGGTCTCATCCAAGCACGCCGTCGACGCGGTATTCGAACGGAGGTCGATGGTCGTCAAATGATCGTTCAGGACCTATCTGGAAAGCCATTTGAAGTGCGACTACCGCTGCTTCGCAGTTTGTTCGAACTGAATATCCTGCCAGTGATCACGATTCCAGTGGCAGATGAGCGGGGATGCGCCGTTAACGCCGACAATGACGAGTTGGTGCTGCTATTTCAGCGCGCTTATTCACCATGTACGGTGATCCAACTCATCGAAGCACCAGGACTGCTGGATGATCCGCAACGACCGGAAAGTTTGATTCCCGAGGTGACGCAGAACGATATGCCAGGGTTAATTGAAAAGGCAAAGGGCGGCATGAAACGGAAACTCCATGCCGTTAATCGCATGTTACAAAACGGGCCCGTTATTTTTGCCGACGGCCGATTGCCACGGCCACTTAGCCAAATGAACATTGGTACAAGATTTACGCAGGAGGAACCCCATGCCCATCATGCCTATGCTCAATGAATGCGTCTTTGACGTGGCCGGCGACCGCGAGTTGACCTTCGAAAAGGTTTCTGGCAGTTATGTCTGGGATGATGCGGGACGCCGTTACCTGGACTTCATGGCCGGACACGGTGTGATGAACATGGGCCATTCGCGGCCTGAGATCAGCCAAGCAGTCAACCGTCAGTTGTCTGAAATAGTCCATTGTTCGGCTGCATTTTCGCACAAGCAACGGCAGCGATTGATGACACGACTCTCGGCTTTGACAGGCATGGTCGGAAGTCGCGTTTTCCTCTCTAATTCAGGTACTGAGAGTGTAGAGGCCGCCTTGAAGTTCGCCCGCATTCATACGGGTCGCAGCAAAATCGTTGGCTGTATTCGTGGTTTTCATGGCCGCACCTACGGTGCGCTGAGCGCAGGATTCAATCCTCGCCATCGCAAAGGCTGTGGATCCCTGTTACCCGATTGCGAGCATATTGCCTTTTCTAACTTAGAGGCGTTGCGGGCCGCCATAGATGAAAACACAGCGGCGTTTATTTTGGAAATTGTGCAAGGTGAAGGCGGTGTTCGTGTGGCTACCGACCTGTTTGTTCAGGAAGCACGACGACTGTGTCATGAGACAGGTGCTTTGCTCATTGTGGATGAAGTGCAGACAGGCTTTGCGCGTTGCGGTCCACTCTTCGCTTACCAGAGACACCAAATATTGCCAGATATCGTCTGCATGGCCAAATCACTGGGTGGTGGTTTACCGATTGGCGCGACGGTGTTCGATCGCGCCATCCAACCTGTAAAAGGCATGCACGGATCAACTTTTGGGGGTAACCCGTTGAGTTGTGCGGCAGCCAACGCTTTTCTGGATGTCCTGCTCAACGATTACGCGGAATTGCAAATCGAAGAGAAAGGCGCTCATCTTGCCGATTCATTGCGCTCTTGCTCGCAAGTAACTGAAGTGCGTCAGATAGGACTGATGTTGGCGGCAGACATTACCTGCTCGGCGCGACTGATGCTGGCGTATATCCAAAAAGACGGCTTATTGGCTTTGTCCGCTGGGCCACAAACGCTGCGTTTCTTACCGCCACTGAATACCTCTTGGTCGGAACTCAATGAAGGCATCGCCATCCTCAAACGAACACTGAACTGACAAATATTGCCTGATCGTAAGGCGACGACAACTCACTCTCGGCTACGGAGGAATTCATATATATCTCCGAGATCTGATTCAGTCAATCCGGCATAGTGTTGCCACGGCATGGGTGTATTGGTTTCTCCGACACGCAATGGACGTGGCTCGAGCTTCGATTTGAACGAATCGATGAACGAGTCACGGTCCGTTTGACTTACATGGGCCAAAAGGTCGCCTGACTTAAGCTGACTACCATTGGGCAACGTCAGTGGAAAGCCGCCTCTAAAACTTGGCAGATGACAGGCTCGACACTCGGCAAGTCGCACCAAATAGGCACCTCGTGCGACAGCGTCATTAGTTGCTGATGGTTCCGGCGCCACGTATGGCTTGGGCATAACACGCGCAACCAATTTGATCAGGAATGACATTTCAGATGGAGGTGGTTCGTGAGCGATCGGCGGCAGTGATCGAAGATAGGCAATGACGGCGCTTAAATCGGTTTCCTTCATATGGCGAAAAGTGAAATAGGGCATTTGAGGATGGATAGGTTGACCATCCTGAGCAATGCCCGTCGTAATGGCGCGCTTTATTTCGCCATCCGTCCAATCGCCAAGCGCAAAAGGAGTTATGTTCCGCCCAAAGGCGCCATCATCGCCAAACAACGTGGTCGACCCACCCTGTCCTTCTGTTCCTTTGATGGCAGGCCCCGAATACAGATCCCAATCGCGCCGACCATGACAGTCCCAGCAGAAGGCCACGTTTTCAACCAGGTACCTGCCACGTTCGACGTGTTGTGGATCACTGCCCACAGAGAGCTGCTGGACCGGAATATCGCGAGGGAATTTGGCCCAAAGAACGATTAATAAGACACCCAGCAACATCACGACCGAGAAAGCAAGAATCGCTATCCATTTCAAAAATTTCGACATACAGCCTCCCTTGCTCACCTTTGCTCACAGAGAATCATTGAGGTTTCCTGGCTAGGTGGCGCTGAAGTGCCTGACGATCCCATAGCTCAAGATGGCCGGCTACGCTCAGGGCAACCGGATCGTTCCCTGCCAAGAGGCGCCAGACATCGGGCGGAATCGTCAATGAGTTTCCTGACACCGTCACCCACCACTTTTCCAGCCTGAGATAGCCGACATCAGCAAGTGGCTCTTTGCCTAAACCCATTTGATCTTGGGGATAAATCCACAGGCAACGTTCAGGGCCATGGTCCATGAACATCAACACAAAGCGCCCGGCACCAATGTCTTCCAGTTGATCAACTTGAATCGCTACACTGTGGTTGATTGCGATCGGAATGGACTCGGATCTTAGCTGCCACAATCGTTGTTCGTCAGCCAAATACGGATTTGAGCTACTCATCATCATCACCATGGCGGAGAGCAAGAGCGCGCTGGCGACGATCGCGTAGAGTTTGATACGGCTGCGTGGGGAGGTCGCAGAGCGACTGTTAGCCGCTTCCATGGTTTTTTTGGTGAATGCAGCGCGATCCTCGGGACGGCGTTGCGCGTCGACTTGTAGTGCCGAGCCAATAGCTTCAAGCAGCTGATTATCTGTCATTTGATCATGTTTCATGATGTTCGTCCGTTTTCAACGTGGACCTTAGGCTCTGTAGCGCGTGATGCATGCGAGATTTCACGGTGCCACGTGGGATGCTTAAGGTTTTGGCGATATCTGCATGGGTGAAGTCGTCCAGCAGATGAAGTAGCAACACCTGCTTTTGCTTTTCTGGAAGGCGGACCACGGCATCCAATATCTCAGCGCTTAGCAGTGTGTCCTGCTCGAATAAGGGTTCCTTGACTTGCGGCGCCGTCAATTCGCTTACCTCTGTCAGAGAAACAAGTGTGGCGCGGTGGCGACGACCGTAATCGACCCAAGTGTGATAGGCAATGCGGTAGAAGAACGTTTTGAACTTGGCTGTGCGTCTGTATCGGTTACGCGAGGTATATAGCTTAATAAAGGCTTCCTGAGCCAGGTCTTCTGCGATGTGCGAATCGCGGCATAACATCTTGAAATATTGGATGACACCGTCCTGGCAGCGATCGACCAATTCTTCAAAGGCAGTATCGTCGCCTTTGGCGGCGCAAGCCATCAAACGTCCGTCTTCATCACAGAAATTCGCCGCTATGTTAATTGTGTCATTTGTGGCCATCAGCTTACCAAACGCAAACAAACCCAAAATGGTTCAAAAAGCATTTCCGAGCGCGCAGTCAGTGATTGATCGTACCCACGATAGCTTGATGGTCCAGGTACTCAACCTTGATTTCTGGCGTCCAGCGTGGAGCATTTTCAGGTCCTAGTTACGGCTTCCGCCTTGGATTGGGGTTTTTCGTTTAAGCGGCTGTACAGCCAGGTACGTGCAAAAACCCACTCTCGTTTGACGGTCGCTGGCGAAAGACTCATTGAGTCAGCGACTTCGTCAATGGAGAGCCCTCCAAAAAAACGCATCACCACGACCTGCGTCTTGCGCGGGTCTAAGCCTTCCAGCTCCGTCAAAGCACGTTCCAGGTCAATGACACGAAAACGTGGATCGGTGTTTCCTTTGATGCCGGAATACATGCTTACCCATTGCGCCGAGCCCCCACGTTTCTCGGATGCGCGTTTACGGGCATGATCAACGAGAACTTGGCGCATGACATGGGCAGAGTTGGCGATGAACTGCGTTCGCGAACCCCCTAAATCGTGGGCCTGACAAAACCGTAAGTAGACTTCATTAACGAGACCCGCAGGTTGAAGCGTATGGCCCGCACGCTCGCGGGCCATCAACTTCGCTGCCTTCGAGTGCAGTTCCTCGTAAACGAGCTCCATCAACTGGTTCAAAACGGACTGATCTCCAGAGCGCCACTGAGCCAATAGTTTCGTATGTTCGCCGCATTCCATGAGTACTGCACCTTGAATTGACCTAATGCCAAATCATAGCAAAACCTGGGAATACAAATGCTTGATTTACCGCCTTGATGAAGTCTAGTCGTCATAGATGGCCCACTGCGATGACGTTTGAAGGGTTAGAACCTGCTGCGCAGCACCTGAAGCTGACCTAATTGCCCGCTCAAAGGCAACTGCCGCTGGTGTTGATATAGACGTAATCAAGTATGTTGAAGACGCCATCGTCGTTGGGATCACCGGCTTGGGCTTGGGCCCAACTAGGACACACAAAAGAGATGTCTTCTACCGTGTTGCAGCCATCGCTATTGATATCAAAATAGATGGGGTTTTCACTTACCAAAACCAGGGTTTGATCATCAAAGGAGTTCAAGGTCACCGTGTCCTGGACCGAGACTTCAATGAGCGAAGTTTGTGGATATGGGTTGTTAAGTACTAGCGGATTGACGCCCGATCCTAGGTGAGTCATGGATGTCAGGTCTTCCCAGCTGACATAGACCTGATTGACGTCACAGTCGACGGTCACTTCTAACTCAACAGGAAACAAACCTTGAACATAGACTTCTGACGCCAGTCGACCTGTGAAACCCGTACCCAAAGTTAAATCGATGGCATCGGATAAGACACTGCCACTTGTGTTCCAAATGCGGCAGCTGTAGCTGCCTTGATCAGCGGCATCAAATCCCGAGATCGTTCTGGTCGCACTACTGCCAGAAATCGGGACACCGTCCTTAACCCATTGATATTTAAGCGGCTCACCACCCCTGGCTACGATGTTCAGGCTAATATTGCCGCCGTCACACACTTCTTGACTGTTGGTTTGGCTTTCGATGAAAGGACTAAGACTGGATACGCCCCAGCTACTCTGCCAGATTCGCGTATTTGATCCCACACCGATGAATTGGCCTCGGGCTTGAACGATTTCGCGAGCACCTGCGCCAGATGCGATATATTCAAAGCGCCAGTTTTCTCCGCCGTCGTGGGTCCATACGCCATCATCACCGCTAATCACTTTATGGTCGCCAAAGACTTGAATAGCGCGCAGATGGTCACTGGTAAAAGTGGGCAGCAATTGCCAAGCCGTCCCATTACTGCTACTGGCCATAACGCCGTTAAGACCAATGGCGAGAAAGCCGCTATCAGTGACAGCTACATCGGTAAAGTTTGACGAGGTTCCTGAGGCATGAACCTGCCAGAAAGTTCCGTTGGTGCTGCTGGCAATTAAGCCCGATTTCCCTACCGCTACAATCCGCCCTGCCCGCGAGGTTAAAGCATCCACATCGTCAAAAAAGTCATGGACCTGAGTCCAACTGACACCACTATCCGTGGATCGATACAGAAGCCCGTCATTACCACCAGCGAACACATCGTCACCGTCCCAAAAGACCGAATAGAGTGACGTGGATGCGCCCAGTGTTTCCGGAGTCCACGAGAGTCCGTCTGGACTGGACAAAACGCGACCACTTACACCCACAGCCAGGAATCGATCGCCGATCCAAGCCACGCTGAACAATGAATCTGAGCTGCCGGTATCGACACTGCACCATTGATGACCGTCATCCGAAAACATAGCTTGCCCGTTACTACCTACCGCAATGAGACGGCACCCATTAAAGGCAAGGCCAAAAAGCGTGCTTGAGAAAACGCGAGAGCGAAATGAATTCCACGGCTGAAGTACGGCACTCGGAATCCGCCAAATGGTACCGAGAAACGAACCTGGAGAACGGGTCATCAAAAGGCCGTGTTCATCCCAAAACAAATTGCTGCCAGACATCCCTAGATTCAAAGGAAACCAGTTTTTCCCATCACTGCTTAGATGTAAATCGTCGTTTCCTGACGCTAGAAACTTATTACCTGCCCATGCCACCGAGGTGCTGCCACCTAGCGATCCGCCTTCGGTCCAAGTAAGGCCATCGCTACTGAACCAACTAAGACCAAATTTGCCCACCATCACCCATACATCTTGGTTCTTGGCCATGGAGATAGGTTCATCGGAGCCAGTAATCGAGCTTGGAGTCCAAGATGATCCGTTACTAGAATAAACGACATTTGATGAACTGCCGCCAAAGCCCTGAAAAAAGGTACCATCCCAAAATACCTGGTTGGCTGCATTATTCGATGTCGCAACCACCGTTAAGCTACTCAAGTCCGGACCATAGGCCACCGAACCCGAAAATGAACCCAAAACGTAGACCGCGCCGTTGTAAGCGATTGACGTCAGTGTAATACCCAACCCGTGGTTGGTGCTTGTCCAGTTATAGCCATCGGGACTAAGACTTATGATCGCGCCCGCAACGGCAATAAATTGCGAACCGTCCCAAATGAGGTCTCCGTATGTGTGCGATGCGGGAAAAACGTCCAAATAGGTCCAAGTGTCGCCATCAAGGCTGGTTGCCAATCCATTCTTGAATGACAAGGCGAGATACAACCCATTTTCATGAATGATCTTTTTAAACAGTGATTGCGTGGGTCCTTCAAAAACCAGAGCGGGTTGTCCAAGGATGGAAGGACCGGTCATGCCTGCTGAGCCGTTAAAGCCTGCGACCATGTATGTATCGTTAGATGTCGCAACAGCGTTAAGGTTATTGGACGTAAACGAGCTAGTGCGCGAGAAAATATTGGCATCGGGCGACTCAAGGATCACACCTTCGTCACCAACGATGACCACCCCAAACCCGTCTGGATCCAAAGCGACGCCATGCAAATGATTTGTGGTAGGCACGTTTACCGCAGACCAGGAGCCGTTATGCACATAAGCGGTCCCGTTTTCGCCAACTACATAGGTCCTATTGACGGCTGGATGTCTCGCGATTCCGTGCATATTCTCGCTGGAAGGGACGTTGTTAAAAGACCAGCTTCCACCGCCCGAACGGACGACGAGGGTTCCTCCATCGCCAACAGCCCAAAACTCAGCCATACTATTATCCGTCACGCCGTGCAGGTCAACCGCGGTACCTGTGCTTTCAAGCGTCCATGATGTTCCATTGGTGCTGGTGATAGCAGTGCCGTTGTCACCCACAGCCAGCCAGCGTATGCCGTTATGAGCTACATCGGCTAGGTTATTGGCTGTTGGACTGGTGACAGATGTCCAGGTAACGCCACCCAGGCTGGTGAAAATCTTACCCCCTGCCCCAACGGCCACCAAACGATCGTCGTCCTGAGCAATGCCGTTTAAGGAGGTCGTGCCGGAAACGAACTGGTGAGTCCAGTCAGAACCATTAGCCGTCGTACTGATCATCCCGAATTGTCCAACCGCAAACCAAGCTTTATCGGTCCGAATAAGATCATTAAAAACGAGCGTTTCGCTAGTAACCATGGCTTGCCAATGTTTTTTCTTGGGAGCACGGCAGATTAGCCCATCGCCATTCCAAGCGATGGCGACCCAAATCGCTCCGTTGGAGGCGATATAGGCCCCGTTGTGAAACGGCTCTTCCAATAACTCCCTAGCCCAATGAACGCCATCACTGGAGTAGGCAAAATAATTAGTGGTTGAACGCACCAATAGGGAACCGAAATTGGCCATATCATAAGTACTAGACGTGACGCCGTAGGTAGTTTTTTCGGTCCATGAGCCAAAATTGCTGGTGGCAAAAACGGCTCCGCCTTCATCGACGGCAAGCAATTCATTTCTACATGCAGCCAGGTTCATAAAGCGGTCCGCGGATAGTTCCTGATGGGTTTGGTTCCAAGTAGTGCCATCAAAACTAGTCAGAATGGTGCGCTCATTGCCGACCGCTACGAAGCGATCAGCCCAATAGACCACCTGCCTCAAATCTTTATCCGTCGGCGACGTAACGGGATCCCAAGTTACCCCCTCATTGGTACTGCGCCTAATAACACCGTCGTCGCCGACGGTAACCAGCGTTCCTTCGTGACAGGCCATCGATTTGAACCAGCCACTGCCTGAGAAGACCGAATGAAAATCGGCACCGTCTGCGCTGCGAAAAATGGTGCCAGCACCCATGGCAAAAAACCATTCGCCGTCAAAAAAGATACCAGACAGAGCCGGCAGCGATGGGACTGTGCCATCGTTCCAAGTTTCACCGTCCAAACTGTAGATGACGGTGCCCGTAAATCCAACCGCTACAAATCGGTCGCGTCCCCAAGTTACGTCGCCCATCGTAGAGCCGGCTACATTGCCCAGTTCTTCCCAGGTTCGTAGCTGGGCTAACCCACTCGCGCATAGACACATCATCAATATCAAGTTTCTGATCACCATTAGCTTCCTCCATTCCTCTTGCTATAAGGGGATGCGCAGAACGGATGAAAAAAAGCTCATCATTTCGAATTAGAATAGAAGCAATGAACAAAGCATCTGACTTCTGGTCTCAACTCAATCGCTGTTTCGAAATGTGGGAAGCCAGTCCCTTAGATAAAAGGGACGACGTCTATCAGCGATTAGTGGATGAATACCCAAATCTTGAACAGGAATTGGGCAATATGGTCCGCCACTATTCAGAAGCTCAAGGTTTTATGGAGCAAGAAGAAACGGCTCCAATGATCATCGGTCCCTATCGTGTTATTCACAAACTAGGGTCGGGTGGCATGGGCGTGGTCTATTTAGCCGAGCGTGCCGACGGTTCTTTTGATCAACAGGTCGCCCTCAAGTTGATGCGTGCTACCACCGCGTTACCTAGCCTATCCGAGAAATTTCTACAGGAACGCCGCGTGTTAGCCATGATGAACCACCCCTGCATCGTGAGGTTGTTGGATGGCGGCACCACCGATGATGGCGTCATCTATTTCACCATGGAGTACGTGCAGGGACGCCATTTAATCGACTACGCGAAGGAAGAACAACTATCCCTACAAGAGCGAGTGGCTTTGGTAATTGACGTGTGTGATGCCGTTCAAGCCGCTCATCAGAATTTGTTCGTTCATCGCGACCTGAAGCCTAGCAACATCATGGTCACAGACGACAGACAAGTGAAACTACTAGACTTTGGTATCGCCAAATGGCTAGACCCCGATGGTGACGAGACCGGCACCTATGCCATGACACCACGTTATTGTTCCCCAGAACAGATACTCGGCAAACCGATCACTACAGCTTCCGATATCTTCGCGATTGGGTTGATACTCGTCGAACTTATTACGAAGACACATGCGTTTACGGAATTGACCTCGCCGTTTGAATTGCAAAATGCCATCGTATCCAAAGAAGCGATGCTGCCGAGCAAACGTTTGCAGATGAGTCCACTAGACAAAATCAGCTATAAGCAAGTTCGCGGCGATCTAGATGCCATTTGTGCGAAGGCGTTGCGCATTGAAACCCATGAGCGCTATCAAAGCGCCTCCCAATTGGCCAATGACCTAACTTGTTGGATACAAAACAAACCAGTTTCAGCTCGCCACATTAATGCCTTGGGATTGTTGGCCAAATGGGTAAAACGTAATCAGACGGCTAGTGCACTGCTCGCGTTGTTGTTTGTCTCCTGGATGGCTGGTTCGATTCAAATTTGGCGGCAAAACCAGCGTGTACGCCAAGAGAGTGCCCAGGTTTTGGTGCAACGGGACCGCGCACTAGAAGTTTCCCAGTTTCTCGAGCAACTCTTTGAACAGGCCAACCCGGAAATCAGCTTGGGCAACATGCCCGACGCCAAAGAACTGCTCGACCGCGGCAAAGATCGTCTGGCGCAATCATTTGACGAGCACCCTCAACAAAAAGCGATCCTGGCCCATTCACTTTGCAAGGTCTATTTCAAGTTGGGATTAGCCGAAGACGCACTAGACGTTGGCTCCATGGCATTGCCACTGATCACGGACAACCACGCTATGGCTCAGCATCAATTGCTGCTGGGCCAAATCCATTTGGAACTTGGTCAATACGAACTTGCCGATCCGCTCATTGAAAATGCCGCCATTCTCTTTGAGGATGAAGGAGATCAGGACGGCCTAGCCTTGTGCCTTAATGCTTTAGGCGACAATCAGTCCAAACAGGGTTTGCCGGAAAAAGCAGCCACGTTCTATGACCGAGCATGGGCCATCAAGACCAAAACCGACTTGGCTCCCGAAGTACGCATTAGTTTATTAGCTAGCCGTGCAAACCACTTTTCGGAAACGCTTGCATACGAAAAGGCGCTTTCAAGTTTCCAGGAATTATTGGCTCTCAAACTGCAACTATACGCCCCTGGCCATCCCGATATTGGCGTGGCCCACGTACAGATTGCTAATGCTCTGCGCTGGAACCTGCAATACGAGCAAGCGGAGCAACACTTCATCTTGGGATTAGAAATCCTCGAGAAGACCTATCCAGATGGTCACAGTCATTTGGCAACCAGTCACAATGATTTTGCCGGATTGTTGCGCACAATAGGGAAGATTGACGAAGCTAAAACACACTATCAAGAGTCTTTGGCCATGCTTTTAGCTCTTTATGGTGAGCAGCATCCGCATACGTTTATGTCGCGAGCTAACTACGGCGTCTTTTTAGCCTTTGTGACTCAGGACTACGAGACCGCGGCGAGCCACCTTGAGTGGGCACGAGAACAAGCAGACCTTGCTCTACCTGAGGATCATCAATTTCACGCCGAAGTGCGCGGAAATTTGGCTATCACCCATGAGCGACTAGGTAACCGCGAGCTTGCCGCTCACTATTATAAAGCCTGTACGGCACACTTACGCCGCGTGTCACAGGAGACACCTCATCCCAGATTAAGTAATTCGCTCATTGAACTTGCCAATTTTTACGGTCGCTCTGGCAAATTCGACGAAGCCGTTATCAGCGCGCGAGAAGCCGTTCAATTGCTCGAACAAATATCTGAATCTAACCCGAAATTGGTCTATGCCTATCAGTCCTTCGGGCAGGCTTTATTGCTTTCAAAGCAGTACCAGGAAGCGGGTCTTTATATCGAGAAGTCAGACGCCCTACTTAATCAATTCAGCAATATGCCGTGGGAACAAGCCAATCAATGGCGCTTGCAGGCAGAGTATTTCGCGATTCAGGGTTCGTGGCAGGACGTTCGCGACCTACTTTCAGACAAACTAATAACCATCCAAGAACAATTGGGGCACACCCACCCAAACGCCCAAAAAGCTAGTCAACTGCTTGAGCAAGCTAAGCTAGAAACTCGATAGAACCGATATCCATATCTTCGTCAGCTTTCTTTAAAGGCGCGCGAATGAGGCGAATCGCGAGAGGCTGCTCAATAGCGACGACGAAAGTAATCGCTTACGTCCTGACGAATGCGTTGAGAGATCGATAAAGTTGCTTTTGCTAGGATAGAGAATAGTCACACGAATCTGGCAATGATATTGGGCCGCTCTTTCATTCGGAACGAATAGATCAACCCATGTGGGCTTGATCACACTTTGCGCGAATCCATTAAACAAAGGCGAAGAGTTGCATGTCGACACCATTGAGACAAGATTCTAACTAACGGAGGCTAATTATGATTAATCGCGCAACCAAACTATTTTGTCAGGTATTGCTGACATGCCTATTTCCCATGGTTCTGGCTGATGACGTAACCATCCAGGCAGATCAAGATGCTGCTGCTGGTTTAGACCTAGAAGCGGTTGGACAACTTATCCAAGAAATCGAAGACATCGAAACATTTGAACGGGCATTGAATGATTCAGACCGTGGCATCAACAACTTAGACTTAGATCTCGACGGTCAGGTTGACTATATTCGCGTCGTCACCCATGACGAAAATGATACACGCGTTCTCGTGCTGCAGGTACCGATGGCAAAGGACGAGTATCAAGACATCGCCACGATTGACATTGACAGAGAAGATGACGACGTGATCGTCCAGGTTCATGGCAACGAACACATCTACGGCGTGAATTATTATCTGTATCCAACTGGCGTGAATTGGGCAACGGTTGGCTTTGTTTCCTGGATATACGGGCCCCATTACCGTCCTTGGCGCTCAAACGTTGTGTTTGGCGTCTATCCAAGTTGGTACCGCCCATATTCGCACGTGCATGTCTCAGTTTATGGACCGCGCGTCAAATTGCATAAACACTCAACATGGCATCGTTCACACGAAACGCGTGTGGTACGAGCACACCACGTTCACCGTACCCACCATGTTTCCGTCAAGGTCAAAGCACCTGTGCGAAACCCTGCTAAAGGACAAGTCAAATCCACGGTCAAGGTGAAACACGTCAAAACCACCAAGACAAGCAAAACCACTGTCAAGCACAGTAAAGACAAGAAAGGCACCAAAGTAAAGAAAACCACAAAGACAAGCACCAAAACCAAGAAGTCGACCAAAAAAACGAAAAAGAAGTCTAAAACTAAAAAGAAAAACTGAACCTTAACTGAGCTTGCATTGCGAGCGGTGTTCACGCTGTCAAATCAACGCCAATTCCGGCGCTTCAAACTAAATGTGACACTCAAGAAGGCCGCTCGATATGCAACCTCCCCCAAGCCTAAGAATCGAGGCCTTGTTGTTTTTGGAACGACAGCTGGTCCCAATACCCTCGTTGAAAGCGAATAAGACCATGCTCGATCTGAAAAAAGCCACAACCTCGCAGGCCCAAAGGGTCACGCCACTCCAAGATCGCCCAATCCCCATCCTCAAGAATTTGTTCGACCAAGCACGTCATGTTTGCACGCGCAAATTCTCGCTGAAACATAGCTGAAATGGCGGCACGTCCGGCAAGCGGTTCCCACATGACCTGATGATTAACCGAGTCTTCGGCATACAAGTTGGACAGGGCTTCAACATCAGCTTTATTGAACGCAGCTACCCAATCCAAAACCACTTCACGAGGTCGCTTCATGTTTAACTCCTCACACAGATTCCGTCTCCATTAACTCAGAAAAGAACTAGTCCCGTGAAGTTGGCGTGATGTTCAAGACAATTCGTTCACCTGCGCGTTCAATGACGATTTCGACGACTTCACCCACTTTCAGATCGTCCATTGCATAGGTGTAATCATAAATATTCTCGATGGATCTACCAGACAGAGCCACGATCACATCACCGCCCTGTAAGCCTGCAACGTCTGCCGGTCCTTCTTTGGAGACGCCCGATATTTTGACGCCTTTAATGTCTCCGGTCGCGTAATCGGGGATCGTGCCCAAATAGACGCGAATACCTCGTCGTTCCCCGCCTGAGCTAGGCTTCTCGGTTTCCACGTAGAGTGGCGATTCCAAGCTTTTTAACAACGATCGCGTCAGCAAAGCCATGAATTTAGTGATCGACGTAGCCCCTTCAATTTGGATTTTGTCTGGCACATCGCGGGGCGTGTGGTAGTCCTCGTGCGCACCCGTAAAGGCGCTGAGAATAGGTATCTTCTTCAAATAGAAAGAGGTTGCATCGGTGGGTAAATAACTGTCACGGGATGTTTTTATCGACAGTCCAATGGGCACATTGGCGCGTTCAATCAGGCCCGGCCAGGAGGTACTGGAGCCCACGCCTTGAAGGACTAACGAATCTTTGAGGCGACCAATCATATCCAGGTTCAGGTAGGCGGCAAACACTTCAGAAAGATCATTCAATTCATAGCGATTCACGAAATGGCTGGAACCCAGCAAGCCAAGTTCTTCGCCAGACCACGCCATGATATACAAATCACGGGCCGAATCCATCTTGCCTGCCGCTCGTTGTGCAGCCACATACTGGGCAATTTCTAACATGCCGGCCACGCCGGAAGCGTTATCGTCGGCGCCGTAATGTGTCTGACCTTGTTCGTCTTTTCGGGCTAGAGAACTTCCGCTCAAGCCGGCTCCCAAATGATCAAAGTGGGCGCCAACAGCTACGGCAGGAAGTTTCGGCTGCAGATTGGCAGGAATCAAACCCAGCACATTTAATCCTTGTTTTTCTTCATGCACCAAATCGATGTCAATTGACACAGTCATGTCTTGCAAGGCGAAACCCATTACAGGCTCTCCCGCATCTAGTTGCTCATGAAGTTGCGTTAACGATTTGGCTGAATTTGATAATAACTGTTCAGCAAGCTCATCGCTGACGGACACGGCCGCGACCCCGCTGCCGGCCACCGCTGCATCAAATCGCAATGGCACCAATTGTGATTCAACTTTTGATCGAGACCCGCTGACCACGATTAAGCCGCGCGCGCCGCGCTCGCGGGCCAACATGGCCTTGAAACGAAGGCTCGAATAGCGGTTAAGTTGGCGTCGCTGCACGTCGTCTACGTCACTTGGCGCAAACCTCAGCACCATGACCCAGGCGTCCTTGACATCAAGATGAACATAAGAGTCGTATTCCGGCAATTCATCATGGGCCGGAGCCACAATGCCATAGCCAGCGAAAATAATCGGCGACTGATCAAAAGACCCCGTATTTGAGAAGGTTAGCGGGCGCCAATCTTCGTCAACGATCCATTGTCTTTCCAAGCCGGAAACTGTCAGGCGATTTTCGGCACCTAAAGAGACACCAGCCTTAAAGTCGAAGGGTTGAAAATAGCCCCCCGCATCGCCCATCGGTTTAAGCCCAATCTTTTGATATTCACCGGCAATATATTCAGCAGCAAGTCGCTCGCCCTCATCGCCTGTGGGTCGACCGCCCATATCTTCCGAGGCCAGCACACGAATGTGATTGATTAAGTCGCTACCGTCAATAGCATCCTGGGATGCGGGTAGTTGGGAATTGGCGCGCGCTAAGGCATTAATAGCTTGTTCGTGGTCCCAGGCACCCATGAATATCTGTGATGCGCCACTTGCCGTGCGATTTGATGTCCAGGCGAGTTCTTTGCCATCAGGAGAAAAAACAGGCAATCCATCAAAGCCATCGGTCGTCGTGATACGCACCGGGTTTCCGCCTTTGCTTGAAACTAAGTAAAGCTCAAAATTGGCGAAACCATGCACGTTGGTGGTGAAGATAAGGTATTGATTGCTGGGGTGAAAATAAGGCGCCCACGACATGGCACCCAGTTTGGTCAAAGCCCTTTGCTTCGAACCGTCGCTGTTCATGACCCATATTTCTGCCGTCGCCCCATCTTCGCTGAAATGGCGCCAACAGATCTGGGAACCGTCCGCATTAAAAAAGGGCCCGCCATCGTAACCGGGCATGTCAGTCAATTTTCTGGTGGCGCTATTTGAGGCGTCCATCATGTAGAGATCGATCATGAAAGATTTGTCATGTTCAAAAATGGTGGCTTCGTCATTGCTAAGCGCTCTTTGATAGGCCTCGCGATTGGATGCAAAGACAATTTGAGTTCCATCTGGTGACCAGGAACCCTCGGCATCGTAGCCCTTCTCGTGGGTCAACTGCTTCAGGTCTGTGCCTTCAAAATCTGCCGACCACAGGTCGAAGGTTTCGTCGTAGTCCCAGGCATATCGTCTCTCTTTGCCCGATGCCCTAAGTGCAAGTTCATCTGTCATTTTCTGTTGCGCGAGTGGGTCGGCATGGGTGGAAGCAAACATGACGCGCGACCGTTTGGGATGAATCCAGGCACACGTGGTCTTGCCAAACCCGGGAGAGATACGCGTCACATCACCCGTATCCAGATCCGTTAAGTAGATTTGGTAAAAAGGGTTGCCCGCTTCGCGTTCGCTCTGAAAGACAAAGAATTGAGCGCGAGGCCCAAAATATCCTTCACCGGAACGTTTTCCCTCAAACGTCAATTGTCGGACTTGGCCCAAAAACCGACTTTCGTCTTCAGCCGCAAAGGCTATCAGTGCAACCAACAATCCCAATAGCACCCGCACGTTCACTTTATCCTCCCACTCATCAAGACAGAAAAATTAGACCACGACGCCTATCAACGCCTCATACCATAACAGTTTTCACGTAACCCTTGAGGGTTGATTTTGCCAATCCGCTAGCAACAAAAGCCGTCACGGCTTGCTGGCCGAGATCGACACATAGAGATGAAATTTATCCTGGTTCTTAACGGCGCCAAATGCAGCCGAATAGGGTTTGATCCCAAAATCCGTAAACTTGAACGGGGTGAGTGATTCTATGTGCAGAATCCCATCCACGATGTTTATGCTAGCGGAAATTTGGCGAACTTTTTTGACACCATGAATGGTTATCTCCAAACTTGCCGTCCATGACTCGTCGTTTGTGTGCTTCTTAAGCCCAGAAACAGATGCTTCAATGGTCGGAAACTTGTCTTTTTCTAGCTGTTTCTTGCCCAGCATCGATTCTGTAATCTTATTCCGATCAGATTCACTGACTTCAGAAAAGGTCTCGTCCGCCGCTAAAGCGCCCAGCTCATGAAGCCTCGCTTGCCAGCGTTGCTGAAGGTCCGGTCTGTCGACCACGAGATCAGCGACGTCAAATCGCACCCGAAAACTCAATTGGCTGAGATCATCTTCCTCAACCGAGATTTCAGGTTCAAAATCACTAGCCACAATAAGGTGGTTATGAGCCAGCCCCGAAGCGAGGCCCGCCTTGTGCGTGACCACCGCCAGAATCGTCGCGTCTTTGTTCACGTCAAATTGGACTTGCATCGAAAGTACCGTTAGCAATATGTGGATCACATCGCCCCCACTGTTCATAAAAGTATAGCCATTGTAAAACGATAACGCTGAAACCTGTTCTGTTTCATCCAACTTGAGTAAACTATCAGGTTATGAAGCTATCCATGATTCCATTTTTTGTGACGTGTTGGGTCACTTTTGCTTCCGCACAAGGTCCAACACGTGTTCAAACGCTGCCTACCGTCAAGGTTGTAACAAGTGAACGCTATGTTTTCCATGCTTCAGGTATTCCCGTTTCAACTATCCGTAGTATTACGGCTGATGCCGACAAATTCGTTACTAATCTAGAAAGTTTATGGAATATTCGAGTTGCCGATGATCTAATCCCGGTCGCCATAAGTGTTCGCATTTCCAAGCATAGTTTCCCCCACAGCTATGACAATCCCGACTGGCTCGCCTCTGGATATTCGCCTCAGTTAAACAAAATAGTCATCCAGGTCAAAGACCAATTCAAATTCGAACCGCAAGCAGTAGCGAGTAGCTTGAAAATGGAGACCGTGCGTTATCTACTGCGTTCTAAAGGGCAAACCCTACCTGCCATGATGGACACGGGCTTTGCCCTAAACTTCAGTCGCACCTTTACGTCCAGGGATCGTTATCTGGCTATTTTCGCGTTTCGAGAGTACCGAGACATTGCTAATAACCCATCTTTGACTGGCGACTTGGGACCGACCGCTGACCATAATTTTCAGGTTCTATCTTTTGTGTTAGCCAATTGGATGTGGGAGAACTGGCCACAAAAATCACAGGTATTTATCCATGAAACACTTAAGGGTTCCGACTCATCAGATGCCCTTTACATGGCGGGATTCCCAACATTCAACGAGCTCCTAGACGAGTTCGACGACCAGAACCGCTCAAATTACGGCATGACCCGACTCTTATTTTCTTTTCAATCATTGATGACGCTGATCGCGCTGGCCCTCCTTGCCTGGTTAATCAACTGGATTCGCCATTCCCTTTCAACCGCTAAAGCGGGAGCACCCATTGAAATAATGCCACCGGCAGCCCAAGACCGCGAAATGGAACAGGCACTAAAGCTTTTAAAACAAGGCACTAGAGCCCAGCCACCTATTCGCAACCTATCGACTCCGTCACCAACGACAGTAGATAAGCCTAAAGACAAAATTGACAAAGATTTGGATGCTTTCTTCGGCCAACATGTGGAACCGAATAAAGAACCCGAAGCGGTGGAATTTGCTAAAGCAGACGAGGTCGTCATCTTAGATGAAGCGCCAAGACGTCAGCCGAGATCTGAACCAAGACCTGAGCCAAGACCTGCGCGCAATAAGTTAGTGCCCAAAGTGACCGTAGACCTGCCAACCCGACAGGAAAAAAAGCGTCATGTCGTCCCCAAAAAGCCTACAGACGACTCGCTAGAGATTGAGTTGGATGACTTTTTTGGGGGCGTCATACCCAAATCAGGTCCGGACAAAGATCCAAACCCTTAATCGACATCGATCATGACATCAATGAGCTCGGCGTCGACGGTATCTTCGATTTCAGACTCGACTGCCTGTAACGCTCGTTCAACAAACCCCGCATCCGACCCCAATGCCACAAACTGCCATTCGCCTAATTTGTGATCGTCCTGGTACGCAGATTCACAAACTGCGAGATGTGAAAAGCGACCATAGCGTTGGCGAATGCCGGATAAGCGGCGCCGCTTTTCTTTCAATGATCGACAGCCAGATAATCGAAATTGAACAACCATCATTCCTAAAGCCATCTCACACCTCTTTGATTGCGAATCATTCCCACACCTCAATCTAATTATGTAGAATGGTGGCGTAAAGGTTTTGTAAATAGTTATTAAACAGCCAGCTAGATTGATCGGCTGGACCAATGATTGAGATTATACAGGCGAAAGCGGACCACCAGATGATGGATACTCCCAGCTTAATTGCAGATCTAAAGGAAGTGATTACGCGAATTCCCGAAGTGAAGGCCATTCGCGAGGGCATCCATCACCCTAAAGTCAAGGCATGGCGCACATGTGTTCTGGATCTATTGGCAGAGGGCGGAAAAGCGTGCGATGCCGCACTGCGGTCGATGCAGAAAATGGGTCTAGAGACGCTCAATATGGAGGACACGTTCGTTAATCGGCAATCCTACATTGGACAGTTGGAAACCATCGAGCGCGTGCTCCGACAAACACTACAGACGATTGAAGTGTTTGGTCGACCCGAGGATCGAGATATCTTGCCGCACTGGTCATCACCCCG
This sequence comes from Holophagae bacterium, assembly GCA_029263455.1. GTDB lineage: Bacteria > Acidobacteriota > Holophagae > Acanthopleuribacterales > Acanthopleuribacteraceae > JAGQSC01. The sequence continues at coordinate 27,799 of JAJCXM010000033.1, read as the reverse complement.
AATTAAGAAAGTCTTAGGAACTTTGACGATTGGGGATCAAGACGTGGACGCCCAATCGATATCCATAAACGAAATCCTCGAATGTTTTATCGCCTTCGTCAAAGACAGCAATGATTTAACCGAATCAATGCGCGCCGAGTTCCTTTACCACCTAACGCAAATACGAGATAACGACCTCCTTCACCCTTTCTTAGGGCATAAGCTAAGTGCGTTATTGGCACACTGGCCTGAATCACGAAGTTAAAGAGCGAGCGACACCTCAAGCTGAGTTTCTTGACCCTTACGGCATGTGCACGGGATAATGAGCTTATCTGGAGTCAAAATGAATCGCTTCGCCAGCAAGATCAGCAACGACGACCTCGAGACTCGTTTTAAAGAGTATCTTTACACCCACAATGGCAAGTTCACTAGTGAACGTATGGCCATTCTGAAGCTGCTGTATGAGGATGACGAACATCTGAGCGTTGACGACATTCTTGACCTTGCACGTCAAAAGGAGATCCCTGTTTCTCGTGCCACCGTCTACCGAACGCTTGATCTACTGGTGCAATCTGGCCTGGCGAAGAAACATCAGTTCGAGGGCCATGAGACCGTCTTTGAAGCGGCATTGAAGGAAGGTCATCACGACCACATTGTTTGTGTGGATTGCAACAAAATCACCGAGTTCTTTAACGACGATTTAGAACGAATTCAGAACGACATATTAGCCAAACACGGCTTGGTCATGGTCAAACACACCCATCAGCTTTATGGAAAATGTACCGTCAACAACTGCCCCAACCGGACTTCTTAGACCGATAAATCATTCAAATCGACTCCAAATGGGACAATGATCGGAAGGCTTCTCCATGGACCTAATCTCATAATCGATGCCCGCATCTTTGCTATGAGATGACAGGGTTTCGGTCACCAAAATGTGATCGATTCGTAGGCCACGCCTTGGTTCGCGATCAAAACCCTTGGAGCGGTAGTCGAACCAACTATACAAATCATCCTTCTGCGGATAGTGAAGCCGATAGGAATCCAGCAGACCCCAATCGATGATTTTTTGATACCAATCACGCTCTTCTGGCAAGAAACTCGATTTGCCAGTCCGTAGCCATCGTTTAGCGCTGTCTTCGCCAATGCCGATATCCTTATCTTCAAAGGCGATATTGAAGTCACCCATCACCGCTAATCTGTCATCGGGCTTGTATTGGCTGCCCAATAACTGATTGAGCTGCTGATAAAAGGCGCGTTTATGTGGGAACTTAAGTGGATGATCACGACTCTCTCCTTGCGGAAAGTAACCATTAATCATCGATATTGGGCCTAAATCTGTGTCAATTGTGGCACGGATCAATCGTCTTTGAGATTGCTCGTCATCGTCAGGCAACCCCATAACCACATCGCGAAGGGGACGTTTACTCAAAATGGCCACACCATAATGGGATTTTTGACCATAAAAAGAGACGTGGTACCCGGTTGCGCGAATATCGTCAATGGGAAACTCGCTATCCTGAACCTTAATCTCTTGAAGCCCAACCGCATCGGGTTGGTAGTCATTCAGCACACGCGTGATTTGATGCATACGGGCGCGAATACCATTCACATTAAAAGAAACCAAAAGCAATGGGATGCCTCCAATCGAAACCTATTCGTTCAATTCTGTGGTCCAAAACCGGCCGGAATCAGACCCGGTGTAATTAAACTCATACCGCCATCAACAGGTAATACAATGCCATTGATATAGCTGGAGGTGGGGTGGATCAAAAACAGAGCAGCACGCCCAATTTCAGCGCCCTCGCCCATCCTCTGCACCGGCATCAAACTGATTAAGCGCTTGGCATGACTGGGATCTGCCATCAGACGCTTCATGCCTTCCGTATCTGCTATCGGTCCTGGCGCAATCATATTGCTCAGGATACCGGCTGGACCCCACTCGACAGCCATGGATTTGGTGAGATTGAGGACGGCGGCTTTAGCTGCACCTGAATGGGCCACGTAAGATCCCTGACCCCAGGCATAGGTCGCGCCAATATTGATAATTCGACCATAACCTTTTTGTTTCATGTGGGGAAATACGGCCTTTGAAAATAAGAACGTACCCAAAGTCACGATGTCCTGCACGGACCGGAACGCATTTTCAGACATTTTCTCCAAGGGACACAAAAAATTACCGGCAGCATTGTTGATCAAGAAATCGATCTTTCCGTATTGCTGTATATGACTAGCCACACTTCGATCAACATCTTCAGCTATGCGGACATCGCCTGCAGACGTCATCACACGTTCGCCTAGTTCCTTTTGCGCAAGGTCCAGTTTCTCCTGATTGCGACCTGTGATGGTTAAACTGGCACCGTGGGCCAGGAGTACTTTCGCCATAGCTAAACCAATACCAGACGATCCACCGGTAATCAGCCCAGATTGGCCTTGCAAACAGTCAGAACGAAACATAATACTCTCCTCTCAATCTTCGCATCACCTTACGCCATTTGGCCGAATATGGAAATATGCGACTTGTCGTGCGGTTCACCGGGTTTCGGGTTTATAATAATTCACCTACGAGGTCTCGATGTCGGTTGGTTCATTTCCATTTGAAGTTGTCGAAGAATATATCAAGGGCGGCTGCTCGGTTATTTATAAGATCAAGCCGACTGGTGGTGATTCGGTTCCTGACAAACAATATGTGCTGAAGTGCATGTTGCCAGACGACGATGATCCGAGTTCGGAACAGCGTTTTTACATGGAATACGAGTTCCTAAGGGCCTATCCGCACGACAACCTGGTTGAAGTCAAAGATTACCTGCCCGAATGGCAGGGCCACCCAGCCTACGTTATGGAGTGGGTTGAAGGTGATACTTGGCAAGCGTTTTGGCAAGACAAAGATGTTTTTGAGCATCTATCGATCTTTCTTGACCATATTCGTGAACTCTGTGAAGTTCTAGATTTCATTCACAAACACCACATCGTTCACCGCGACCTCAAACCTCAGAATATTCTTATTGACCCTAATAAAAAGGTTAAGTTGATCGATTTTGGCATCATGAAGGTCGAGAATTTGACACTTTATACCAATCGAAACACCTTTATGGGTAGTGCGTTCTATGTGGCACCCGAATGTTTAAGTGGTGACGAAGTAAATTTTGCAGCTGATATTTTTTCCATGGGCGTCATGATTTACGACATGTTAACCGGCACCAAGCCTTTTAGAGGTCATACGCTTGCGGAAACCGTCTATCAACGTTTAGTTACCCGGCCCAAGGCACCATCACAGCTCAAAGATCTGCCGCCAGAAATAGACGCATTCATGGAGAAGATCCTCCATAAAGAGCCTCATAATCGGCACGACTCTTGTGCAGCCGTTTACCTCGATTTAGAACGGATACTCAAAGCAGCACCGCCTCAAGACGAAAATCAACCAGCTCAACATATCGATTTGGTGACCAAAGGTGCGTTCTTGCACGCGCATTATCTGGACTACTGTAAAGAGCAAATGATTACCCACCGCACGATTCTGGTCTATGGCGAATCTGGTAGTGGCAAGAGTACGCTCACTGAGAATCTAGCCCAAAAAATTGCACCCGACGCGATTGTCAAAATCAACTGCACGAAAACCTTCAGTCAGAACGACTTCATGGAATTGGTGATCAAGAATATTTCCTTACCATCGAAAGCGGATCCCGACATCAAGCCATGGATCAATATCCTGGGTAGCGTGTTACCACAACTCGGATGGCGCGTCCCTAACCACGACCAACAAATCCACGAATCTAGTATCTTGTCATCGTTCTTACACTTGATCCGCGCCAGCCAACATCCTTTTGTTTTACTGATCGACGATGTTGATGCCGCGCCCGACTCGTTCCACCGTTTCTTACGCAACATCGTCGACCACATCGCCAGTCGTGACGATGGGCGCATACACATGATCATGACCGCTCAGGACAAATTGACTATTCTCGGTGATCGGGTGACCTCATTAAAGATGACCTTTCCCGACGTACTAACCATTTCAGATTACTTAGCCACCCTATTTGGTGACTGTCGTGTACCGCTTGAATTGGTCACTCAGTTAGCCGAAGACTCTCAAGAAAACGTGCAAACGTTCTTGGAGTTAGTGCCAAAACTTAAGAACAACCACACGCTGTTTGTACAGGACAGCGTGCTGGCGTTAATCGACACCAAAGTACTGGATACCCGTCCCAATATTGCCAAATCCACCATCCCTGAAGAGTTAGGCGCATTCACACCTGAACAGCTTAACCATTTGGAATGGGTCGCTTTAAGCCCTGCGGGTCTGGATCTAAAAATCCTCCAGAAAGTTACCCGCACCGATCTCGCAACCCTGGCCGTCACCCTTCAGAAGGCAGACGAATTGGGTTTACTAGATTATTCAGCGTCCGGGATGGAAGGTTTTCGCTGGCGAAAAACGAAAGTAAGGGATTTCTTGGTTGAGTCCTATACTTCCAGTGAACGTAAGAAGCGATACGGCAAGATCGCAGTTGTCATGGAAGAAGAAACCGAAGCCTTCCTACCTTTCTCTCCGCCGCTTTGGCTTGTCCTCTCCCAGCTTTACCAACAAGCGGACAACGACGACAAAGCCGCCAAATACGCGGTCGATTATTCTCGATACTGCTTCCAAAATGCCAACTACGAGCCCATCCGAACCATGCTGGCCCCATTTGTCTCTTTCCCTGATCTGCAAACCAATCAAGAGTTCTGGAGTATGTTGGCCACCGCCCACCGTGGCGTGGACGCTGCTCAAGCCCTGATGTTTGGTAAACGCGCTTTGTCTATCGAGCAGAACATCAATAGTCTGGCCCTTAATGCCATTCTTGAATACGATATGGAAAACACGGATCAAGTCAATGAATTGGTCTCCAAAGCCTATAGCGACCGTTCAATTGACAATATCGATATTCAGTCAGCCACACAATTGATTCCCATCCTCGTGTCCATGGGCTACCAAGACCGAGCCGACAGGCTAGTAACCAGCCTTGAGAACCAACTTTCCAGTCGCAACGATCTGTTCGCAAACAACATCATCGCCTTGGCACAGACGCAACGGCTACAGCCACGACCAAGCCAGCTGGTTAGCTACTGGCAAACACGGACGATTGAGCTATTACCTCAAAACGAAACGTCGATTTCCGATATGCGATTCCACGCACATATCAACCTGTTTCAGCTAGCTAAAGCCCATGAATCCATGACGATATATAGCGATAGTTTCGTCAACCGTAAGGATCGCGAAACGGCGCGATTCAGAGAGTCGATGTATTTGTATTTGAGTTTCCTAAGAATTGAGGACTTGAAACGACTCATCGCACGTATCAGTTCATCAAAAGAAAGCCACGAACACCTCGAACAATTGATGCCTCTTGTGCAGCTAATCACCGAGTTCTTACTTCAAGATGTCAAAATTTTTCAGTTTGATCACATCATGGAGCCGCTTTCTACATTGGCCAATCGCTCGAAATCATGGTTGGGAGCGCTGGTCTCTGCTTTAAATCCAGAACGAATCCATGCCGACAGCTTTCACGCTATGTTTGATTGCTTAACACGCACCCCATCATCTACCGTACGCTTACAGATCCCAAGACTTCGAGTGCTGAAAAGCTATTTCAAAGACGATGGCAACCTGGACCAGGTTTTTCGTGAAGCCACGGAATTCGCGTCTAATAACAAACTTGCGATGGAATTGCTTAGACTTGACGCATTGCAAAAGTTTCTGGCCGAAAAAGGACGTGTGAACCCTGCCCTCACAGCCCCTGTCCCCATCGAAGTCGAACAGACTTCAGACGCCAAATTATTTAGCAATGCCCTCAAACAATTTTTAAGTTAGTCCTGTAACCTGTGACGCAATTGCTTTTCACCACAGCGGAGCTGACGGAACTTGCTGGGTCTGAACTAGTTGAGCAAGCTAAGACAGCAACCGATATCGAAAGCATATCGCGCTTTCACTACGATGTTAGAGGCCGACTTGAGGCGGGCATAAAGCCGGCGGTCAACGTCAACTCGCCGCCAAGTTTCGCCAAAATAACTAAACGAGGCTCAAAGGTCATACTGGAATGTCGGCACTGTGGCCGCAATGTTTGGTGCATACATACGGTGATACTTGTCCTACACCATCTCGGTAGTCAGCCCGTCTATCGCACCGCACCCGTTGCGCCTAAACCGCTTCCAAGCGTCGGCTTCAAATTCCTAATCAATTTTAGTGAGACTGGCGCTCAATGTTGGGTTATGAGCCGATCTACCGGACACAGCTTGCATCAGCCCTTGCAACGGATCAAACAACAACAGCATGCCTTGGGATTGAGTGACGTGGCCGCAGAACTATTGCTCAATTGCGGCATTGAATCTGACGTGAGTCCCAGCTTCACCATTGACCGTAGTGAACTTCACTCTGTCCTACAAGCGCTCCAGGGCACAGAATTGCACAATCAAAAGGGTGCCTACGCGTGGGAGAAAGTCGAATCCGATGCCAAACTAAAACTGCGTATTGATGGCAATCAGATTCATTGGCAAAAAAACGATGACCCAGCGTGGAACAAAGACTTCATATGGGTTAAGGGTCGACCGGGATTCCTGATTCATGACCAGACAATTTACCGTAATACGAGTTACACCCCTGACTTTCAAGCGCTTGTCGATCTGGATGAGGTCAATGGATGTCTGCCTCTTGACGCAACTTGGTTGAACCGCGTGCTGCGCGATAGACATGCGGTCGTGTGGGCGTCTGAACGTCCCCTCTTGATTCCTGAACTCGGATCACTGAATCTTGAACTTACACCCAGCGAAGCCGGCATAAATGCGCAACTTGGGGTGGCCTGGAATGACAAACATTGGCCTCTCGATCATGATCAACCAGGAGCTCAGCTTTTGACTCCTGACGGATCGAGTTGGGCCCTAATCAAGATTAACCAAGCACAATCAGCACACATCCATCGTGAAAAAGGCCAGGTGCGCGCGGCTTGGGACGGGACCCGTTTCCACGTGCGCAAACAGCAGGCTCGGGATTTCTTGTCGCGTGCCCAGTTTCCAGCTGATTGGGAAACGAATCGACAAGCCAGCGATCGCTGGTTCGGATTAGAGTCCGCACATCTGGAGATCACGTGGGAGGCAGGTGCGCCGCATGTGTCTATTGATGGCGAGTCATTTGAACCCAAGGCTCTCATACAAGGCATTTTGGATCCCGATCTGATCGCCCTGCCGGATGGACGTCTAGCGCGCGTGGACACAAGACAGATCCTTCGCCAACAGGCGATAGGTGATGCCGTAAGCTGCATTCACCAAGATGGTGAACGCCGGGAAAACCTTATCAAACGCCTAAAAGGCGACATCGATTCACAGCCCGCTGACGCACTTGAGCCGTGGCAACACGAACTCTTACGGCCCTACCAACGGATTGGCGTTTCATGGCTTTGCCAACGCCATCACTGGCAGGAACCTGCCCTATTAGCTGATGACATGGGATTAGGAAAGACCATTCAGACACTCATTTACCTGGACATTGTCAGAGATACGAAACCGCAGCTTATCGTGGTGCCCAAATCACTACTCGAGAATTGGTGTGACGAGATCGCCCGATTTACCCCTCATCGTTTGCACCATATCCACCACGGTAGTCAGCGCCGCCGAGAAGCCGCAGCATTTCAAGCTCAAGAAATTGTGATCACCACTTATGGCACCCTGCGGGCCGACATCGATCTCTTTGCTGACATCCATTTCTCGGTGGTGGTCTTGGATGAAGCCCAGATGATCAAGAACCCCGATTCACAGGTCAGTCAAGCCGCTCGAGAACTCTGGGCAGATCAACGGGTTGCCTTAAGCGGCACGCCGATCGAAAACCGATTAGACGAACTGTGGTCGTTGTTTGATTTTTTTGCGCCCGGCTATCTTGGTGAACGTGAACCCTTACGCCGCATTAACCACACGCAGTCATTTAAATACAAACTGGTTCGCGACCTAACTGCACCCTTCATTCTCAGACGACTCAAAAAGGATGTCGCACCCGAACTTCCTGAAAAACAAGAAATGCTGATCAAACTGCCGCTATCGGGCGAACAAGCCTTACGCTACCAAAAAGCAAAGCTATCGGCGCGCAGCCTACTGGACCAAGATGGCCGCAAACGTAAGCCCCTTGAAGTGCTGACACAATTATTGAGACTGCGCCAGATCTGCTGCCACTCTGGACTGGTAGATGACACTGCCATCAACGAATCGTCTTCGAAATTTGACTACGTTCTCCAACACCTCGCCGACATTGTGGAACGCGGTCATGCCACACTTATCTTTTCCCAATTCACGCAATTGTTGAAACTACTGGCCTTTGATTTGGAAGAACAGGGTTATGACTACTTGTATCTGGACGGCGCAACCCGCAACCGTGCTGACGTGGTCAAGCGGTTCCAGCAAGGCGAGGCACCTATATTCTTGATCAGTTTGAAGGCCGGAGGCGTCGGCCTCAATTTGACCAGAGCCAGTTATGTATTCATTATGGATCCCTGGTGGAACCCCATGGTTGAGCGTCAAGCAGTGGACCGTGCCCACCGAATCGGTCAGACCCAAACCGTATTCAACTACCGCCTCGTCACCCAAGGCACGGTCGAAGAACGTATCGTCGAATTGCAACGGCACAAATCAGAGCTCGCCGATCAGTTATGGGAAGCAAGTGGCAGCGCCATTTCTCAGCTATCAGACCAAGAAATCGATCGTTTATTCGAATAATTAGGTGCGCGATTGAGCCTGTGCAAATAGGTCATTATCAGGGTCTAGCCCGCCACCGCCAGCCATGTTACAATCCGAATATGAACATAAGCCGCTCATATTTTATGCGCTGAGCGCACGCGGCACAATATTGGAGGTAGTCATGGCGTCTTCGACCGCCGAGTCTTTTACATTTAAAACCGAGATACAAGAGTTGTTGCACCTCATCGTGCACACACTCTACACCCACCAAGAGATCTTCCTGCGCGAGTTGCTTTCCAATGCGACCGATGCACTCTCAAAGGTTCAATTTGAGTCACTTACCAATGCCGAGCTATACGACAAGGATCAACCTCTGCAGATCGATATAAAGCTCGATGAAAAGCTTAAGATGATCACCATCGAAGATACCGGGTTAGGCATGACTCGAGACAGCTTAATTGAGCAGATCGGGACCATCGCCCATTCCGGGACCAAGAAGTTCTTGGCCGAATTGAAGCAATCAAAGAACGTTGACTCACCGGAACTGATCGGACAATTTGGGGTTGGCTTCTATTCTGTCTTTATGGTGGCTGACTACGTCACGATTGAAACTAGATCAATGGACCGAGATGCCGCAGCGGTTCGCTGGGAAAGTGACGGCACGGGCAGCTACACGCTGGCGCCAAGCGATCGGCGAAAACGCGGTACCGAAATCACGCTTAAACTGAAACCAGAATACGAAGAGTTCCTGAACGAACACCGCATCAAGCATCTGGTCTCGCAATACTCAAATTACCTCCCCTTTCCAGTGATGCTCAACGATGAACGCATCAACGAAAAAGAAGCCCTATGGCGCAAGAGCAAAGCCGACATATCGGACGACGACTACAAAGAGTTCTATAAACAGATCGGCAGCGACTATCAGGATCCCCTATTCTGGGAGGACATCTCTTCAGAGGCGCCTGTTCAATTTCGATCGATCGCCTATATTCCCAAGCGAGCACCTGCCGAATTTGCCGGCGATGACAGCGACCATGGACTAAAGCTCTATGCCAAACGCGTCTTCATTCAAGACCAATGCAAGCAGTTGATACCGCGTTTCCTGCGGTTCTTGCGTGGCCTGGTGGACTCAGAAGATATCCCCCTCAACGTCAGTCGTGAAACCATCCAAAACGATCGTAACATCCTCAAGATCAACAAAATTATCACCAAGAAAATCATCGACGCGCTGCGCAAAAAAGGTGATTCAGACGAAGCCGCTTATCTTGAGTTCTGGAAACAATACGGTCGTTACATTAAAGAAGGTGTCCATAGCGAAATAGATCTGCGCGATAAGTTACTACCGCTGCTGCGCTACCACAGCACCAAAGAGAGCGACGTACCCAGTGTCACTTTGAGTGCCTATGTCGAACGTAAAGTTGAGGGTCAGGAAGCGATCTATTATGCGATTGGCGAGTCGGCTGATCAGTTGCGTAAGAGCCCCCATTTGGAGTTCTTTTTGGAACAGGGAATCGAAGTGCTTTTGGCAACCGACCCACTAGACGACTTGATGTTAGGCCAATTGGAACCTTTCCAAGAGTTAGCCTTCGTCAACGTAGAATCTGGAGAATTAAAGCTTCCAGAACGCCTGAAAGAAGAAACTCAACCTATCGAAGTCGAAGGTGAGCTGAAGCAATTGCAGGAAAAAGTGAAAGCCACCTTACAAGAACACATCAATGAAGTTCGATTCAGCAAGCAACTTAAACAGTCACCCTGCCGCTTCTACAATGCGGACGGCGGCATGAGTCATTCAGTTAAGAAGATGATGCTGCAATTTGAAGGTATGGGTGTGCCGATGAAAAGGGATTTGGAGCTCAACCCTGAACACCCGTTTGTGCTTTCACTAGCCAAACAGGTTGAAGATGAAGGCGTAACCGATCGCATCAAGTTACTTTACCACCTAGCCAATCTGCTGGAAGGCCAAGTCGCCGAGCCGCAAGAATTGGCGCAACTCATCATTCCGTTGCTGGTTGAAGAAACCCCAACCGACCAATAACCCTGAATCTTGGGAACCTGACCACCATGCGGTCGGGTTCCCACTTTTATAGCCAAATAGGTGCTCACATCCGCGTTACAATGAGTTATTCATCTTTGAAACGAGGCACCTATGCGAAGAGCGTTTGAACGTCGATTTAGTCCGTTCATCGAAATCGGTCGAGCGGCTTGGCAAAACAAGCGAGACCTTGGCTACGCTTGGCGCATTCTTAAAGACGGCGTCTGTGACGGTTGTGCGCTCGGCACCAGTGGCATGAAAGACTGGACCATGCCTGGTATCCATTTGTGTTGGATTAGGCTGAATTTGTTACGCCTTAACACCATGCCTGCAATTGACACTAAGAAATTGCATGACTTAGAGCGCCTCAAGCAGCTCAATGAACGCGAACTACGTCAACTAGGCAGAATTCCCTATCCACTTATCCGCCACAAAGGTGAAAACACCTTCGCGCGCATTCATTGGGATCAAGCCATCGAAATAATGGCCGACCGCTTTAGGTTGACTGACCCTAAACGATTCGCCTTTTATCTAGTATCAAGAGGCACGGTTAACGAAACCTATTACGCCGCGCAAAAAGTCGCTCGCTTCTTAGGTTCAAATCACATCGATAACTCGGCCCGCATATGCCATGCACCTTCAACGGTTGGCTTACAACAAACCATCGGACATGCTGCCACAACGTGTAGTTATTCTGATCTCATCGGCAGTGATTGGGTTGTCTTTTTTGGTAGTAACGCCGCCAATAACCAACCCGTCATGATGAAATATCTGGCCATGGCCAAAGATGCGGGAACGAAGGTTGCCATAGTAAACCCATACCTTGAACCGGGCATGCAGAAATACTGGGTTCCCTCCAACGTCAGCTCAGCCATATTAGGCACCACCATTGCCGACGCTTGTTTTCAGGTTAAACCTGGCGGGGACATCGCATTCATACATGGTGTTCTCAAAGAGTTGATCGAAAGACAGTCCATAGATGAATCCTTTATCCAAGAACACACGCAGGGCTGGGCCGATCTACGTCAACAAATAGTGCAGAGTTCTTGGCAAGAGTTAATAGACGAGTCTGGATTACCTCAATCCGAAATGGTGAAGTTCGCCGATCTCTACGCCAAAGCAGACACAGCCATATTCGTTTGGTCAATGGGAATCACCATGCATCGTCATGGTGTAGATAACGTGAAATCTATTGTTAATCTTGCCTTGTCAAAAGGAATGATTGGCAAGAAGCACACGGGCTTAATGCCTATCCGCGGTCATTCCGGTGTGCAAGGCGGAGCCGAAATGGGTGCGGTCCCCAACAAATTACCGGGCGGGTTGGCACTCGACCAACGCCAATCGATGAGTGATTTGTGGGGTTTTGATATTCCCGATTGGCAAGGCGATTACGTACTCGACATGATTGAGCGCGCGGCTGACGGTAAGTTAGATGCACTCTATTGCGTTGGCAGTAATCTCATGGATGTCTTGCCAGACAGCCAATTTGTCAAATCAGCGTTAGAACGGATCCCCTTAAGAATTCACCATGATATTTTGCTAAATCAACAGATGTTCCTTGAACCTGCCGATACCGTACTCATTCTGCCCGCCACAACCCGCTATGAAATGGTCGGTGGCAACACCGAAACATCCACAGAGCGGCGCGTCATTTTCAACCCTGAGATCCCAGGGAAACGGATCACCGAAGCTAGAGACGAATGGAGGGTTTTGGTGGATTTGGCCAGCTGTGTAGATCCCAGTCGGCGTGATCTTATCCGCTTCAAAGGCACGGCGGAAATACGCGCTGAGATTTCAGCATCCATTCCCGTTTATGAGGAGATAAAGGATTTAGAGCGTACAGGAGATCAGTTTCAATGGGGCGGCAATCGGCTTTGCGAAGGCGGTAAATTCAATACACCTGATGGCAAGGCTCAATTTTCTGTCGTTCCACGCCCCAAAACAACACCACTCGATGGTCAATTCATGCTTTCCACCAGACGGGGCAAACAATTTAACAGCATGACCTTTGTTGACCGCGACAATCTTGCTGGTGCAACGCGTGACCAGGTTATTCTAAGTCAACAGGACCTTGACGAACGGGGCTGGTCCCCAAATCAGGTAGTCAAAATTCGTTCCGCTCACGGTTCACTTGAAGCGAACATCAACGTCGGCAAGGTCAAACCAGGAATGGCCGTCGTTTATTGGCCAATTTGCAATAGTTTGATGGATCGGGCTGCAAGCGAGCCACATTCGGGCATGCCCGCTTTTCGAGAGACCAGGGTGGATATTGAAGTCATCTAAAAAAGCTTCATCACTGATCACCCGTTTCCAGGTCAGTCAGGGAAGTTCAATCGAAGGCGAAGACTGGGTCGCCACAGAAGAGCCGCTTGAAATTCGCGTAAACGTCAACGGGCAGGAACACGGCATTGCGATTACGATGCGCACGCCAGGCCATGATTCCGAGCTAGCGATTGGGTTCCTGTATAGCGAAGCAGCGATTGCTAAAGGCCAGGTGACGGGAACTTCATCACCTCAAACGAATCAGTTAGTGGTTCATCTGCGAGAGCAAACCGAATTCGACGTCAAGAAATTCTCTCGTCATGTATTCACCAGTTCGAGTTGTGGTGTGTGCGGCAAGACCACCATCGATCAGTTAACCATGCCTGAGCCGGTTCAGTCCGATTCCTTCTTGCTGCAACATGAAGCGCTTGTTTCCGCACCCACGCGGCTACGAGCAGCCCAAGCCACCTTTCATCGGACAGGAGGCTTACACGCAGCAGCGGTTTTTGATCAGTCAGGTAACATGTTGGCGTTGCGCGAAGACGTAGGTAGGCATAATGCCGTCGACAAGCTCATCGGGTCTCTATTCATGCAGTCAACTTTGCCAGCCAACGATATCTGGATCCTCGTGAGCGGGCGCGCTTCATTCGAGTTGGTTCAAAAGGCTGCCATGGCCGGGTTACCGCTATTGGCTGCCATTGGGGCACCTTCAAGCTTAGCGGTCGAGTTGGCGCAAAAATGCAGGATGACACTCGTCGGGTTTCTAGCGAGCGACGGATTCAATATTTACTGTGAACACCAACGAATCAAATTAGACGTCTAAAGGATAGCTGAGAGCGGCCGCCTCTTTCTCGGCCATCAATCCTTTAAAGTCGAATAATTGTTGGTCAGCAAGTTGGCTGGGTTTTACGTTTTGAATGGCCGCAAAGATAACGTCTGTGCGGCCCGGATCCTCGATTTCCCATTGCTGTAACATACGTTTGACGACTTTGCGCTTGAGGTTCTCCTGTGAGCCACACAAGTCACAGGGAATGATGGGGTGATTCTTTAACGAGGAATAAGCTTCAATTTCTGCTTCTCGTGCATAGGCAAGTGGTCGAATAACGATATGACGTCCGCTGTCATTCTTTAGCTTGGGGGGCATCGATTTGAGTGAACCGTTATAGAACATATTCAAGAACAGAGTCTCAACCATGTCATCTCGGTGATGTCCCAAAGCCAGCTTATTGGCACCCAACTCATCGGCACAGCGATAAAGAATGCCTCGCCTCAGTCGCGAGCAAAGACTGCACGTGGTCTTCCCTTCAGGGATGACACGTTTCACAATGCTATAGGTGTCTTCTTCGATAACGCGGTATTCGACGCCCAGCGACTGCAAGTACTGCGGCAATATTTCTTCAGGAAAGCCCGGCTGTTTTTGATCCAAATTAACGGCCACTAGCGAGAAACGAACAGGAGCTTTTTTCTGCAGTAATAATAGGATGTCCAACATGGTGTAAGAATCTTTGCCGCCGGACAGACAAACCATGACACGATCACCATCTTCGATCATGTTGTAGTCTTTTATGGCACGCCCCATAGCCGTGGTCAGCCGACGTTCAGCTTGCTTCAAAACTCTGTCAGTCACACGCCCTCCAAGCGCTCACCATATCCTAAAATCCTAGGCCCTGCAATTCCTGGCTGAGCGCACATCGACATCACCCTTAACCTATCCGCGAAAACATGGAATAATGAGGTTAGATCAAAAGGTCAAACTCAGGAGTATGCATATGAGTGAGCAACCCATTGGGGTAGCGGCTGAGAACATTAACCGAATTCTCGATCGACACCACCAGACTCTTCGCGACGCCGTGAATAAGGAGTTGCAGGCGGCCGACCAGGTTCCAGCAGCACCAGGAGACTCTGGTCTCGATTCATTGCACGCCAATTTTCAAAAACTCGCACAGAGTTTCACTCAAGTAGATCTACTAACGACTCTTTTGGAGTGCTCAGCGACATGTGCTCCTCGTGTCATCCTTTTCATAAGCAAAGGTGGAAGTCTCTACGGATGGGCTGCTCGCGGCTTTGGACCTGGTTTTGAATCACAGGTTAAGAAAGTGAAATGGGCCGTCGAGAGTTACCCAGAATTGACGCGCGTGGTCCTCCAACGCGAAATGATCATGACTAACTTCAGTGATTTAAGTGATTTAGGTGACCAGATATCCGGATTCGATGAATACGCGCCGCTCAAGTCGGCCTTTTATCCTATCCAAGTGCGGGGCAAGGTTGCTGCCGTTCTATACGCAGACTCCGGTTCTGAAACGAACTTAGCCGAATCACTGGCGCTGGACATGCTCACTTATTTCGCCGGTCACGAGTTGACCATGATCACTATGAAACTAAAAAAAGAAGGTGATTACAAAACCCGAGAAATACCGGTTTCTGAACCGCCCAAAGCTGCACCACCGGCCCCTAAACCTAAACCTGTTGCCCCTGCGCCTGCACCGGAACCAGAAATCGACTTTGACGAAGAGCAAGAACCCGATCCAGTTTTTGTGACCCCGCCACCACCTCCTGAGGCACACGCAGCGCCAGTCAAAGCGCCGGCAGCGCCTGTCGAAGAAGATCGCAATATTAAAAAAGCGAAACGTGTGGCGCGAGTACTTGTTTCCGATATCAAGCTCTATCATGAAAACGAAGTTGCGCTGGGACAGCAGCGAGGCAACATGTACAAGTTGCTTAGGGAAGACATAGACCGCAGCTTTCACCATTTCAAAGAACGCACTGAAAATATTGCACCAGCCGGATCCAATTATTTTAAGGACGAATTGATTCGGCAATTGGCCGACGGCAACGTGGAACTGCTGGGGGACTTACCGTTTTAGCTCGATTCTATCCTCGAGCCAAACATCACATTGCCTTTTGGGGAATCGGACCGACCTGCGCCATCGTGGCTTGCCAACTTGCCGCGTTCGAGCGACACACGGCGCCCATAGCAATCATCACAACGACAACGCTTGGTTGCCTTCTCGTCTTTGCAACCGATCACCTTGCGCAACAACTGCAGTACGAAAGCTACGCAATACGGCATATCGCGCCACCAAATACGGCGATCCTATTCATAGCGCTAATGTTGGGTTTATCTGCGTCAACATTGGCTTTTCGTGATAGAGGTGACTGGCTTTGGCTTATTGGACTGGGTGTTGCTGGCGGACTCTACGCGTACGTCGCATCCAGAAAAGGAGCTTTCCTCTTTGGCGCAAAGGAGTGGCTTGGCGCCTGCTGTTTTACCTGGGTCGTCTGGGGCCGTGTCGACGATCCAGCCACGATCTCCATTTTGGGCTTTTGGCTGCTCGCCTTCAGTAACTTCATCTGGAGTTCCTTTTTTGACCGTCACCGCGATCAAACAAACGGTCACAGGACCATTGCCACACGTGTGAAACAGGCAGATTGGATGGCACGACTGGTCGCGTTCTTGGCAATGCCCCTGTTAGTCTTCCAAGCTCATCCGGGACTTGCGGCGGTCGCCTTAGCTCATATCGTTTGGCCGCGTTCGGGGCCGCACATCGACTGGGCGTTCTTGGCGATTGTCATCACCTGGACACCAATATCCTTAGCTTGACCTCAGACCTTCTAATCCTGTTCATCTATTTGATAGCGACCCGCTCTTCGCTCTCACTTTCAATTTGAGCCACAGCACGTCGTGGCGGGCTCTCGATGGTTTCGATTTGATATTCTCCGACCGGTAATTCAATCGCAGCTCCGTTGACCAATCCTTGTCCAACAACTTCACCGCCAGTACTTATCACGCGATAGGGAACCCGAATCGCTTCTGCAACGGATTCACCAAGTTGCGAGCCATCTTTGGCATCAAAATAGGAGCCATTACCCAGTTCGGCCCAAAATCGGAAGCTTTGCTTTAATTCCTCTTCGTTAATTCCAAACCCTACGATGTTGACACGCACATCCATGCCCTGCTTCTTCAATTCCTCAATAGCAGCCGCCGGGTCACCACCACATGTTTCTTCGCCATCCGTTATCAGAATAATAATTCGCTGGCCCTTAACGGACGACAAGTCAGCAGCAACCAAAGCCAAGGAATCGGCAATGGGTGTTTTGGCTAAGTTCATCGCTTGGATAGCCTTAATCTTTGCCTGTATTTTTGCCGGCTCCAACGGGCTTAATGGGAATTCTAAATCGGTACGACAGGAGTCGGCTTCTTTATGACCGAATACGCGCAGCGCAAACGGCGTGCCGGCTGGGATTTGTGATTGAACGAGTTTTATCAATACGTCTTTTGCAATATCGATACGTCTTTTGCCTTCCATTTTCTGCAGCATGCTACCGGAAGCATCAAGAATCACCTCAATCCCATTACCCACCAACAAATTATCGGCGGAATCAGAAAAGACGACTCGTAACAGACCTGGTTCTACATCTGCCTTGTCCACTCGCAGCCGTCTAGAAGCCAGGACTATGTTTTTCTGCCCGGTCTGGTAGCGCAACTCATAGTTGCCAGCTTCACGCGGAGCAACCATCTCAAGTGGGTTACCGCGATAGGTATAACTGTATGAAGGCCAGGAATTAGGCTTGGAATCCACCAGTGCAATGGCAACAAAATCACCTTTGTTGTCTGGACCCGTCCAATTGATGTTAAACCTCTCGCTCGTCTTCACCGTTGCTGGGCCTTCCAAGGTAGCCGACTCAGGTTCGACCATCAGTGGCTCCGCTGCCAGCGTTCTGTTTTCGTGACCCGTTTGATAACGAACTTCGTATTCACCGGCCACATCGGGAACAGGTATAACAGCAGGGTTGCCGCGCCCGGTATAGCGATATTTTCCGTACTTACGCTCGGGCGTCCCTTTTTCGACAATGGTTATGTAGTCTCGTTCATTATCGGGCCCATCCCAATGGACTTCCAGTTGCGCCCCGGCCCCTTTAGGCGAATCAAACTTGAGCGAAGCGGTAACGGAAGTCACGCTTATTGGCGATTTGGCCAAAACCACGCCTTGACCGCCAGTCATGTACCTAATGGAATATGCTCCGGGTTGGTCTGGAGCTGGCAACTCAAGTGGACTCCCCTTGCTGGTGTAGGCATACTTGCCATATTTACCGTCCTCGAGGTCGGCAGCGACGATGGTGACATAATCACGATCATTGTCCGGGCCCTCCCAACTCACAGAGAACTTCCCCCCAGCTTTAACCGTTGGTGGATGACTAAGACTGGCTGAAACCGAGGTCACGGTCACTTTCGCCGAAGCCAATGTGGCATAAGACTGACCGAGCAAATATCTGATTTCATAGATTCCTGGCTGATCTGGTACTGGTAATTCAAGCGGATTACCCGCAGATGTGTATTTGTACTTCTTGTATTTACGCTCAGGCGAACCTTCTGGAACGATGGTAATGAAATCTCTTGGATTATCGGGACCGGTCCATCTAACGATGAGCCCTGAACCTGCCGCTATTTGAGTCGGAACATTTAATTCAGCCGTGATTGGCGTAATGAGTAATGGCTTCGATGCAAGCGTGGGATAGGGGCTTTTCTCGGCTAAATAACGTATCTCGTAATCACCTGGTGTTTCTGGGGCCAGAGCTTGCCAAGTCTTGCCTTTTGCGTAGCCATACTTCTTGTATTTGCCCTCAGGTGTGCCTTTCGCAACGATCGTCAAAAAATCTCTTTCAGACTGCCCGTTACGCCAGCTAACGTCAAATGCGGACCCCGCAGGAACCGAATCTGGGGCAATCAATTCCACCTGTGCCAACACAGGCAGGCACAATATTAGAAGGGAATTACGAAACATACACTCAGCTCCTTGAGGTCTTGATGAACAGATTATAGTCTTGAACCACCGTCGATCGTCAGCGCATTGCTTGCGATCAAAGATAAATGCAATTTAGACATGGAACAAACAAGCCACGTAATCGATCCCGTAAGGGTGACGACGACTTCACTTAAGCCGTACCTGTAATCGCTACCTTCAGAAATCACAAACAAGTAAAACGCACTGCCTTTTGACGCGTTGCAGCATGGGCGCTTGACACCTGTTTTTAGCCACGCATAAGATGAGCGCGACGTATTCACGAAAGGTTGAACTATGAATCCATGGATCATGACCCTGGCTCTGCTTGCATCACTGTCTGGATTTGCCTATTTCAGTCACAAGAAGTTGAGTATTCTTTTCAAGTTACAACCTGAGAACCGCTGGAAAAATGTCGGTTCTCGCCTGAAACACGTGCTTTCGCTTGGCATTCTTCAAACAAGAATGCTGAAAGGAGAATTCAAAGCCGGCCTCATGCATTTAGTTGTTTTCTATGGATTCTCGGCATTGTTGATTCGAAAAATTCAACTCTTCATCATCGGCTATCAACCGTATTTCACTTATCCAGATGCCATCGGCGGTCCTTACGCTGCCGTAAAGGATTTCATTGAGTTGGCCGTGATTTTGGCCGTAAGTTACGGACTATATCGTCGAATTGTGACGAAGCCCGCTCGCTTGGAACCTAATAAAGAGGCCTATCTAATCCTGAGCCTCATCATGACCATTATGGTTACCGATTTCCTCTATGACGGCTTCAAGTTCGCCCTTTACGCCGACGAATGGCCTGGCTTAGCCCACGAACAACACTGGGCCTTTATCGGCGGGTCCCTAGCCCATGCCTTCTCGGGCTTTAGCGACAGCGTATTAACCATTGGTTACCAATTATCTTACTGGATTCAAATAGCAACCGTACTGGCGTTCTTGGTGATCATTCCCATGGGCGAACATTTTCATATCGTAACGGCTCTACCCACTTTGTTCTTTTCAAACCAGAGCACCACCAACATTGTTCCCAAGGTGGATCTTGAGGCTCTTTTCTCCGAAGACGGTGGCGATGAAGAACCCAAAGTCGGGATAAGAACCGCTGCCGATTTCAGTTGGAAAGAAGGATTGGATGCCTTTACCTGCACGGAATGCGGCCGTTGCAAAACATCCTGCCCAACTTTCCTAACCGACAAGCCGCTGTCGTTGAAATGGGTACACGACGGCGTGAAGCACCATTTGTTGGATCAACGCCAAACCATCATGAACAGTGAGGACGCCGGCAGCGAATTACCTGCTTTGGTAGGCGATGTCTTCTCTGAAGACACATTGTGGGCTTGTACGACTTGTGGCTATTGCGAATGGTCGTGTCCCATTGGATTAGAACTACTGCCAAAAATTTACGGCATGCGCCAACACAAAGTCATGATGGACTCAGAGTTCCCGGCGGAACTACAAGACGCATTCTCCAATTACGAACGACAAGGCAATCCATGGGGCCTCAACTCAGCCACACGTGGTGATTGGGCAAAAGACTTAGACGTACCTCTTCTCGAGTCAGCGGAACAGGCAAAGGACCTGGACTACCTCTTTTATGTAGGTTCTGGGCAGTCCTTTGATAATCGCAACCAGAAAGTGGCTGTCGCCTTCGTTAAGGTATTACAGGCTGCTGGGGTCAAATTCGCGATTTTAGGAGCCAGTGAGGGTTCAACCGGTGAGTGTGTACGTCGCGCCGGAAACGAGATGTTGTTTCAGGAATTAGCGCAAACGCTGGTGGAAACACTTAACGGATATGAAGTCACAAAAATTGTCACTTGCGATCCGCATGCCTATAACTCACTCAAGAACGAATACCCGGAGTTTGGAGGCCAGTACAAGGTCTATCACCATACGGAAGTGATTGATCAGTTCATCCGCAATGGCCAAATAAAGGTCAATCAATCGTTTGAAAAAGTGATTTATCACGAGCCTTGTTACATAGCTAGACACAACAATATCTACGATCAACCACGAAACATCCTTGCGTCGGTAACTAAGGATGAACCACTCGAGTTCTCGATGAATCGAGAAAAGGCCTTGTGCTGCGGAGCGGGTGGCGCGCGCATGTGGATGGAAGAAACCATTGGCACTCGTATCAATTCACATCGTGTAGGCCAGGCCTTGGAATCTTCGCCGAAGATCATTGCCACGGCTTGTCCTTATTGCACCGTGATGATGACGGATGGAGTTGCGGACCACAAAAAAGAAGAAGAAATCGTCGTCAAAGACATCGCAGAACTTGTTGCTGATGCCTTGATCGAGGTGGCATCATGAGCGTATCCGTTACTCACAAGGGCCATTTCAGCATCGTAGAATTTAGTAATCCGCCCATGAACTTGATGACGTTGGCCGATATGCGAGAGCTGATTGAGGGTCATCAAAAAGCCGACAGTCACCCAGAAACGCGGGTCATCCTGACGAAATCAGGCGTAGACGACTTCTATTCAAATGGCTTAGATCCAAGCTACGTTTTGGCGCTCTCCAATGCTAAACGAGTCGAAGTGTTCCAGGGCGTTGCTGACCTATTCTGCGCACTCGTCCACTTAAACAAACCTCACCTCACGCTGGTCAACGGGCCTGCTATGGCCGGCGGCGCCATATTAGCTCTAACAGCCGATTACCGGTTCTTTGAGCAGGACAAGGGCCGCATAAGCTTTTCAGAACCTAAAGTAGGGCTGCCCATTCCGTCCGCAATTTGCAAAGCAATTCAAGCGGTCGTCGCCCGAAAATACGTTCGTAACGTGGTCATGATGGCCGCAAATTTGGACGCGGCCGGTGCCCTGGAAGTGGGACTTGCTGACGGTCTTGGCCAAGGTCAAGCAGCAGAAGACCTGCTCATGGATCACGCCAAGAAACTCGCACGTTTGAGTCCATCCGTCATGAGAGAAACAAAAGCCGCTGTTCGAAATGATGTCCGTTCAGCTGCTGAAGCCTTTGCGCGGGAATTGGGCGTCTTCGCGTCGTTTGTAGGAGACGCCTTTTTAGGAGAAGGACTGTCAGCGCTGGTGGAAGGCAGGCACCCGAATTTCGTTCGTTGAAACTCTTTAAACTCATACGGCGTTGTAATCCTATATGAAGATGAAAATGGCCCGTAAAGGCTGGCTGATTGCGGTCACGCTCTTGGTTCTTGTGATGGCCATGTGGCAAATCACCTGTTCAAACGAAGATCCATACAGAAAGTACTTCACCCATCGCCTTTACCAGCACGATTCACGCCCATTTCACGTCGCCGAACGGGGTGATCGAAAAGATCCGGCCGTGATCTACGTGCACGGCTCGCCCGGTTCCTGGAACAACGGCGCAGCCATCGCATTAGACCCTCAAATCGATGGCAGTGTATGGTTTGCTGCTCTAGATAGGCCAGGCTTTGGTGGTTCAAGCGAACAACGCTGGCGAGGCAGCTTGGCGGAGCAGGCCGATTTTGTCCGTCAATTGGTTGAGGCATCAGAGAACGACGCGGGCGTTATTTTGATTGGACACTCGTACGGTGCACCGATCGCGGTGAAACTGGCTGCTCAGTGCCCTGAACGTGTGCGTGCGCTAATCCTCATCGGAGCGGCCGTGGATCCTGATCTAGAAAAGATTCAATGGTTCCAAAAACTAGCCGATACTCGGGTCGCACGCTGGGTTCTACCCAAGATGTGGGAGACCAGCAATGATGAACTATTGCCCCTAAGATCTGAACTCCAAGTACTTGATTCCGAATGGGATGCCGTTAAAGCCAAGGTGGTCATGATCCACGGCAAAAAGGATAAACTGGTGCCTTATGCGCAGATGTATTACGTTAAAGCCCAAGTCCCAAGTAATCGTTTCTGGGAAGTGACCATGCCAAAGCGTGGCCACTTCATTCCCTGGCAGGATCCAGACGTCGTCGCCAGCATCGTCGCCGACCTAATTGAGAATCCGTAGCATTTCAGTCGCTGCCCTGATTCTCGCTCAAAGTTTGGTTCGCTCCCAAAACCGCCAGAACAATTGGCAGCTGGCCAGACACATTACAATTCACAAGCAAAATTTGGATCTTGATCAATGCCTTTGCTTCCAGCTACCGGGGTTGGATAAAGAAACCATCAAGCGTCGGACCGACGAATTCCTGTGAACTCGACAAACGCCCTCTGCCACCAAGATAGATAGGTTCATAGCTCGGGAGCAGTTCGGGATGCCCTCAACTTAGCGACTACTTCGCAAAGTTGCCGAATCCCTGATACGCCTGACCGACGCCCTCCATTTGTTCAGCGGCCTCTTTTGCTAACGTCATCGCTTCGATACGGTCAAATGAATCCCAATAATCTCGGTCGATATTCCCAATCTCTACTTTTTCGTCAAGCAGATGCTTTCCAATGTAAGCGCGAAACATCTGATGCAATTGATGTTCGGTTGGGTAATTGTTAGTTCGTCTTGCCTCAGATGCCGCATTAAACCCCAACATGCACGCCTGTATTCTTTCGTCCGGGGTACCATGGTGACTAGGCGAATTGAATTGGTAGTCGCCAATCGCATACAGAGTTGACAAATAGAACCCGAATATTGTGGACCAATCAGCGGCCTTACTAAGGTATAGATAATAGCCGCTAAATGCATCTGCTTCTAACTCCGTTGCGCGTGCGGTAGAGGCATTACGGTCCATCCAGTCGTTGCGAAACTGAAGCTGATGAGCCCACTCATGGGCAATCACACCGCTGACAGCGATACCATAGCCTTGCGCCGTCTGAACAAGATAGATAGCCATGTGTCGTCCAAAGAGAACGTAACCCTGAGGAAAGGAAAGCGCGTTGCGGCGATCGTAACTACACTCATCAAATGCATAGAACTGAGTTTGGTATGCCGGACCCCAAAAGTTACTTTGAATCGATATCTCTTGGCCAAAGGCCAAATCAAATGCAGCGTCACCAAAACTATTCAAGGTGCCACAGCCTATCTGCGACTGCGCAAACCCGGCATAACTGGCGCTGTAACAGCCCACCTTGACTGAAGCCGTTGTTGGGCCGCTGGGCGAATCAGCTTGTTCTTCACCACTACCCGAGCATTGAACCATCAAGAAACATAAGAGTAGAACGCCTAGCCAAAACAGTCTCTTTTGACAATAATACATACCATCCTCCAAGGTGATTTAATGACACACCATATGAGACGGACAAATTGAGTTTATTCCCTCGACTTCCTTCCAAATTCGCCAAACAAGTCTTTTTGCTGACGATTATCTGAATATTAAATTCAAGTCTGGCCATTCGGTCTCGATGATCTAGACCGTTTGACCAACGCAATACTGTGACCTGGCATTTACAGTCATCAAATAAGAGCGCAAAGGTTGCGTCAGTTTCTGGGCCTTTAGTTGCGACATTGGCGACACCAAACCCAGCTAGCGATTGTCCTGCTCAGAAAAGCTGTTGTCGCGTTCAAAACAGTTCAGTGGGCAGGATGTCACAGAACGTCGATTGATCAAATGCACCCTAAATTCGGAATGCGCTCGTCAAAAATTGCAGGCGTTGTCGGCAACGCCCATAATTGGTGCGTTGATTGTTGAGAATGCAAATCCAATCGTGTTTTCGGCAACAAAGTGCGCATTGATGTCGGCCGTCACAGCACCATTGCCAACAAAACGCTCTAATTGAAATACCGTTGACGCATGATTATTGTCGATTTCGATATCGCCAAAGAAACCTCCTCCTACGGCCGTGTTGTTCAACGCGCTGAGGCAGATCGTGGTCGTGTCGGTGGCTAATGCACCATTGTCCACAAAGATGCCAGAGGCGAATCCACTCAGAGTCCTTACATCATTGCCTTCGACCACGGCCCGCAACGTATTCGAACCATCACGTGCCAAAATATTGATGCCATCACCGGCATCAATGCCGCGCACGATGTTATTAGTGATATTGACATTGAGCGTCCCGTTTCCATTGGATACTGCACGGATTCCCGATCCACCCGTAGACCCAGACCCAGCCACCATATGAGTACCAATGCTGTTCCTATCCACGGTACCGCTCATTGTTCCACCTAATATTCCTAAATTGACATTAATCACGGATGCACCCTGACCATTAAGCATAGTTTGCGGGGAGGCCATTGTTCCGGTCACGGTGAAATCAAACGTATCTGACGAATTGTGCGCCAAATCGACCGAGTTATTATTGGTATCAAATGAATTTGAGGCAATATCAATATCCATCGTTGAGGTGTCGGAAGTATTAACTGAGACACCTGAGCTGCGATTATTCTGAATCGTGGAGTTCAACACATCCACGGTGAGGTCACCTGTCAGTCGACCCTCTATCAAGATTCCATGCGCGCCTATCACATTATCGGTTATCTCAATTAGACAAGTGTCAAACGTGAACATGGGAAGCGTTGTGTCGTCATTCACCAAATAGACATTTACTTCCTGAGAATCACTGACTTCAGTGTTATCTAAACCACATGTTCCACTAAGGTTATGTAAGTGAAGACCGGCCTGGATGCCAGAAAAACCACCGCCCAAGTCCATATTGTTAGTCACGATTGAATCGTCCAAAATGAAACCATCCACATCAACAGCATCAAGTCCACTACCATCGTTATCTTGTATCGTCATTGAGGTTAAAGAGACCCCTACCACGTTAGACAAAGTAATGCCATTACCAGTTTTGTTCTGAATGACTCCGCCACTTTCGTTTCGCATACCGCCACCATCACCGGTCACCGTAAAACTGCCCGTTGTCGTATTCAAATCGATGCCAGGACTTGCGCCGCCATCGGAATCAACACGCACTAGGTTAACGCCCAATTGCGTGTTGTCGATATCCACCGCACTTGCGCTGCCACCGTCGATGGTGCCCGTTGTTACGTTAAGGGTGCCTGTGGCTGACACACTTAATCCCTCTTGGTTGCTGGTGGTATTGTCAATGTCGAGATCAGCGAAGCTGATCGTGGCACCTGTGTTTGTGCTAGCACTCACCGCTGCACCTGTACTGTTGGTGATATCAACCGTACTGCTGAAGTTCACCATGGGATTCCCTGAACTATTATTGTTTAGCACGATACCAGCAGCGCCCATGTCGGTGATCGCGCCCAGCAAATCAATCAAGCCGCCAGTTCGTGAAACCACAGAGACAGCATTGCCTGCCGAGTTGTTGACGGTTCCCGCGTAAATGATGTTGCCGTTACCGCCGTTGACGTTGAAGGCGGTGCCGGTACTGCCGCTGATCGTACCGCCGTTCATGGTTAATGAGCCACTGACGCCCGTTAACGAGATGCCCATCGCCGGACTATTGGTCGATGAAACAGTGGCGAAAGTCATGCCAACAGCCGTTGGATTGATGACGAGAGCGGGACCATTGGTGCTGTTGATGGAACTCGTGCCATTCGTTACATTCACCGTGCCTGCCGTCATGGCCGTTAATCCCGTGCCACCGGTGTTGGTGATGGTCAATAAACCAAAGTCCGTCGTTCCTGTATTGTTGTTGAGGTTGATCCCTCCGCCCGTGCTGTTGTTGACGATTACTGAATCAAAGCTTGCCGACATCATCGTACCCGTCACGTCGATGCCCATGTCGTCAGTCGTGTTGATGGTCACCGTGTTGGGGGCCGCGAGGTTGACGAGCCCGCTATTGTTTGCAAAGAAGGCGCTGGTGCCGTTGGTTGTGAGAGCCAAACTCCCGAAGTTAGTCGTTGCGCCCACATTGTTCTCTAGCGAGATCGCATCGACGCTGGGGGGTGTCGTGATCGTCATGGCCGGGAAGGTGAAGGTACCGGCACTGTTGTCGATTGCAAGTCCTTCGTGGTCCGTGCTTGAGATGGTCAGACTACTTAGATCCGTACCAGAATTGAAATTATCGAAGACGCACAATCGTCCGCCGCCATGATTAATGGTGCCCGCAGGGACCACCAAGGTCCCGTTGTGGTCCGTAACTTCAAAGGCCACCCCTTGTGTGGACGTGATGTTCAAGGTCGTGAAGTTCACTGACTGATCAATCCCTGAGGCATTTGAGGTCAGCGCAACACCGCGCTGGACACTATTGTTCAATGTGGTCGTACCCAAGAATTGCAATACGGAATTGTCATTTTGGAATAGATCCATGCCCCATCCCATGCCTGAACTCATCAGGTCAGTCGCTGTGACGGTGATGGCGTTACACACTTCAATCCACAAAGCTGCTCCAGTGCCCGAGCCAGGTCCCGAAATCGTTGTATTGGTGATGGTGGCCGTTCCCGTGCGTCCACTTAGATAGATACCATCTGAGTCATTGAGTGGCAGGATCGACAGATAATCCAGGATTAGGTTGCCCACCTTAGAAACCGCCACCTTGCTGCGCTCACGTAGACGCGAGCCTTGTTTATCTTTACGTGGCACCACGCCCGACCCTATCCCCGCACTGTTCTGCGGTTGTAAAACCATGCCCTGGACGGTGTTATTCATGGCAAGCGTCACCACATCGCCATTCATCATACTCGTGTTGGTGATCACCGGTCCGTTGACGGCCAGCGGGTTGCCGCCTACGGCGTGCAACGTGGCCGTGTCCACCATCAAATCAACACCTTCACCATGCAGGATCTGACCGTCGAGCAATGTGATACCGCCACTGGTCATGGCGTCATAGGTCGACATCGCCTGATAGACGAAGATACGGTCGCCGGCTTCGGGATCGTCCATCATGCCGCCACCCTGTTCGGCCATAAAGGCCGGGATTGTATTGAAAGGTGCGTTGGAGGCGCCTGTGCCTGCTGCCGCATCGCCATCAATGAACCACACCATGTCCACCACATCGAGGGTCACCGTGCCCACGGTCGTGTCTAGACCATCGGTCACCGTGTAAGTAAAGGTATCGCCGGTTGGGTTCATGCCCAAAGGCGGCTGGTAAGTGAATTCACCGGTTGCGTTCATGACCACGGCGGCGCCAGCGACGCTGGTGGCATCATAGGCTGATACCGAGATTGGACTTGGCCCGTCTCCGCCATCCGTATCGTTGGCCAAAACATCGCCCATCACAAATACGCGAGGCGTCGTTACAGCCGAGGCATTGGCAAACTCGAA
>JAJCXM010000032.1 GCA_029263455.1 Holophagae bacterium | reverse complement strand
CCCTCAAAGAAATATGGTTATTGGTGATGACTAAAACATGGGTCCCAAGACTTCATAAATCAAGGAGAAATGGCCG
This sequence comes from Holophagae bacterium, assembly GCA_029263455.1. Classification (GTDB taxonomy): domain Bacteria; phylum Acidobacteriota; class Holophagae; order Acanthopleuribacterales; family Acanthopleuribacteraceae; genus JAGQSC01. The sequence continues at coordinate 285,213 of JAJCXM010000032.1, read as the reverse complement.
CCTTCGCCAAATTGTGTTTCAAGAACGGGTGTTAAACTAGCTTTGTCGTGACGTGTCCCCAATTAAGTTTCCTTTGTCGTGACGTGTCCCCAATTAAGTTTCCTCCGAACGACATATGAGTCATCTGCATCGGGCTTTGGACCCACCCATCCATTTCCAAGCTGTGTTAGTGTGTTAGTGTCATTTCTAAATTATTAGTCATCAAAGCGCCTCCGCGGCTTGTTGTGCTTGATTTAGAAGTTCCTTCGTGTGTTGGGGTCTTTAGCCAGTTTATAGAGATGTTCCCCAACATTAGAATCACTATCACAACTGGAAACTAAGGTGAATAGAATGGAAAGCGGTCTTTTTCATCAACTGATGGATGCTATTGGAGATCAAAACGTGGATAAGGTAGCGTCCTTAGCGAAAGCAGGTAAGAACTTGAATTGTAAAGACGAATTCGAACGAACACCACTTCTCTTGGCCTGCGATCAGGATAATCTTGAGATAGTTGAGGTACTTATTTCTTATGGGGCAGATGTAAACCAGCAAGCGCGATGCGGGTTTACACCCTTACATATGGCTATCGACAAGGCAATGGATGACGTGGTCCAGAGCGATAGCCCCAAGGACGCCGAGAATGTCGAGATAATCGCTTGTCTCCTACAAAACGGTGGGGCTAGCTCGACCGCTGTGAAGAATGACAAAGGCAACACACCAATGGATATTGCTCGCCGATATGAATCAAACAGAATTATCTCCCTTCTGCGCCAATATTCTCGGTCAGTTGGAGGCTCGTGATTAGTATCGATATCACTTGGGGATATCACTTGGGGACATATCACGATCACAACGACCGATGACAGGAAATTGACTATTGGGAATGCCATACCAAACTCGTGTTGCGGTTAGGAGAATCGGTGTGTAGGGCGTACTTGGTTGATTTTGAATAATACCCCAATCCATGCCGTCCCAATGTAGGATCACGCCATCGCCGGAAGCGACCACATCATCAGCGGCTAAGCCATGAACATCGTACAAATCCACCATGGTTGGGCTAGCGACCGGATTCCAATTCATGCCATCAAAATGCAGGATGGTCCCGCTCGTTCCAACAATAACACCAAAATCGCCGCTCTCGTCCATCCAGATTCCGGTGTAATTCTCTAGGCCAGCTTGCAGACCGTAGCCCTAAAGTAACATCAAAAAGATCATCGAGAATCGCTTCATTTCAAGGTCCTCCTCGTTCGAATTCGGGATCGTAAGTATGGTGTTAAAGCGGCCATAAAACCGCTGATCTTCTGACTTGTTTTGTCCACTGCCTTTACGCCTTGTCATGTTCACTTTAAGCAAATCGCCTGATCAGCGTCATTCTCAATTCAACTCGCTCCGATGCTGCAAATTTTGAATGCGCCATAAGTAGTGCTTGAAATTAAACGGCCTTCTTAGTTACTGTGAAAATCACAATAATTTGCGATCTCGAGGAGATAAAGAATATCGACAAACTGGCCTTCGCACAGTCTTTGCCATAGGTATTCGTATAGAATGCATCTTAATTCTTGGCTTATTGACTCCTCTTCTCCAGCCATTATTAGCGTTAGTTGTCTTCCACAAGGGATATCCCTTTTCCGGACAGACGGAGCAGTGGTTCTGAACGCGACATCGATTAGGCCACGCCCCAATGTGTCGTCCGGGATGACGACATCCATAGTTACATTGCCATCTATTGAAAAACGAAGCCCATCGCCCATCGATGATACGCCTACGCCCTCGACCACATATCTTGGATGCGGAGATTCATTAATAGAAAAGATCGTTCCGCCAGGATCATCAACAAATTGCCAAACCGTTCCTTGCCAGCGGTGGATGCCCAAGAAGTTACTGCCATAGGCGGTCAAGTTCGCTCCTTCTAAACTACTCGGCAGCACCGTAGCCGCTGTGAACTCCATCGTTTGACCGACCGGGTGATCATAAACTGGTGTCTGGATTAAGGCATCGTCGATACTGTAGATATCGCCCACATCTCCAATCATCATAATATCGCCAGTTGGCATTTCCTGCAGTTCAAGCACCGAACCGACCAGGGCCACCAGACCCTGACATGACATGCCTGTGCGCGTACAGCGAGCCACAGTAGGAAACTGGCTGTTTGGAATGCCGTACCAAATGCGTGTCGACGTCAATAGCACCGGCGTGACGGGAACATCACCAAAACTGATGACGATGCTCCAATCAATGCCATTCCAATGCAAGATGACGCCTTGGCCAGAGGCCACAACATCGTCAGCCGCCAACCCATGTACATCATAAAGGATAGCCATCGTTGGGCTAGTGACCGGATTCCAATTCATGCCATCAAAATGCAGAATGCTCCCGCCCGTGCCCACAATGACACCAAAGTCACCGCTCTCGTCCATCCAGATGCCGGTGTAATTTTGCAGGCCAGCCCTTAGGCTAACGCCGTAAAGTAAGATCAAAAAAATCATCGAGAATCTCATCATTTCCAAGCTCCTCATCATCTAAATTCGGGATCTGAGGTAAGCATGGTGTGTCATTGATCAAAAAGCCGCTGATCTCTTCTAACCTCTTTTGTCCACTCTCTAAATGGTTGGAAAAAAGCGACTTATCTGTGAAGCCACAAAAACCCTCGCGGACGCTGATAGGCCATCACGGACATTCGCGGCAAGAATTAGCATTCAATAGTTAGTGATCACACATCATGAGTTAACGATCACGCACCCTAGAATGCTGCCGTTCGATCTCACCTCAAATCATCGGATTACAAGCTGAATCGTCCGGCCAAATCCCAATCCCTTGTTATCGACTTGTAAACATTCCGTTCAATTCCACTTCTTAAACAAACCTCACGTATCCTGCCATCGTCTTACTAGTCTGGCCCCAAAACGCACCAAGACGGAGGATCCGTGATTCAATTAACTTTTCTGCTATTCTTTTTTGCCGGTAACCATGACGTCATCGAAATCAAGACATTTGATTCTCCCAGCGGTGATGAATTCCTCAGCTATCCTGTGTCCATGTGTTTTGCGCCCCAGGGACGGCTCTTTGTGGCTGATCAGGGCAATTTACGCATTCACATTTGGGAAGCTGATGGCACTTACGTCAAAGGCTTTGGAAGGCAAGGTCAAGGTCCCGGGGAAATGGTCAATCCATTCCAGATGGTTGCCACCAAAGATGCACTCTATGTCTGGGAAGATCAACGCATAATGGTTATCTTCGATTTAGACGGCAACTATCAGTCATCGTTTCGAACGAGCGATGCCCGGCCTCGTGTTTTTGGCGTACTTAAACCCGACCTTTTTTTGCTAGGCCACAAACGAGATACAGAAAAAGGCAGTTCGATGGTGGTGACCTTAAGAAACAACCAAGGTGAAACCCTTAACGAATTACTCAATATCGTCAACAACGGTTTCATTAAGTTAGGAGAAGGCGACAATAACGCCTACCTAAAGGCTTACCTTCCTGAAGTTGACATACAAGCGCTGGACAATAACCGGTGGTATTTCGGTTTTTCCCAAAACAATGACCTTTATGCGGTCGATGAAAATGGAAAAGTTGTTGACAAGAAACACTTTGAAATACCGCTTCAGGAAGCGACCGACGAAGACAAGGAGGTTTTCGGCAACTTGAACTTTCCGGGTCCGAATGGTGAAAGGATCGCCGTCAAAGATATGCCTAATATTCGTATAACCTATGACTTCCCAAAAGCGTCCTATACCCATTTCCTCATCAAAAACGACCGGATCGCTTTTGTACTCACCCCCATCGGAAGCACAGATGGAACCAACACCGGCTTCGCTCGAGGTACTTTCTATATTAACGATTTTCAGACAGGAAAGCTCTTAAGTAGAGGCGCTTATGGTTTTCCCGAAGATTCGACCGTCTTCTACAAGAACGGTCGCATGTTGGGCTGTATTCTCAATCAAGAAAATGACTACGTGGTCAAGGAGCTTTCATTAAAAGGACTGCAATGATCGGGGCCGTTTGAGCCTAACATAGGCGAAGATAAGACCCATTTCACGCTCGACCTGGGCGACGTATTCGCGAACAACGTCTCGTAGCCAGTCACGAAAAACCTCAACCCTGGAGTTCTTCTCAGTGACGGCTCTACACACGAAGTAATAGGCAAATTCGGAACGCCGTCAGGGGAACAACGCCACCAAAACTTGTGTGCGTAGCGCTTCGAATGCAATCGATACACGAATTACACAGTAGCCTAATGACTGTTGCCATGCACGTAACACAAGACTGCTATTTGAAAATCCACACCGCCGATTGTCAACTTCACCGGCCAATCCAACCGACTGCAGCCAAGGGTCCCACGAAGTCCAAGGTTCACCTTCCGCGGCACCGATGTCATTTAGAAATATTCTAACGTATATATCTTCTATGCAGATATCAATCGGAGGGTTATCCATGGAACAAGGAACACTGTATCGACTCGCGGCATTTGCGAATGGGTCAACAGGCGGCAACCCTGCCGGTGTCTGGCTTGGCGATCAGCTGCCTGAGGCCAAAGAAATGCAGTCAATCGCGAAAGAGGTTGGCTATTCAGAGACAGCCTTCATTGCGCCCAAATCCGGCGTGAATAGAGTGATTCGCTATTACAGTCCCGAAGCCGAAGTCAGTTTTTGCGGTCACGCGACGATAGCAACAGGAGTGATACTTGGCCGCGTCAGTGGGGAGGGTAATTATCAACTCGAAACGTCCGTGGGACACGTACCAGTGATAGTACGAAGGCGAGATCATCACCTAGAAGCCTCTTTTCAATCCGTTGACACCCGATTCGAAGCAGTAACTGAAGCCGCGTTAAGTGAGTTTCTCCATCTGCTTGGTTGGAAACAGCACGAGCTGGACGCTCGAATACCACCTGCAAGGGCTTATGCGGGCGCATGGCACTTGGTTCTTGCGGCCAACAAACTAACGCGTCTTAAGTCCTTGAAATACGATTTCGAATCGATGAAGTCGCTCATGTTGGATCATGGATTGACGACGTTACAGCTTGTCTACTGGCACAAGCCAGATCTATTCCACTCTCGAAACCCTTTTCCTGTGGGCGGCGTCATCGAAGATCCAGCAACAGGCGCAGCCGCTGCAGCACTGGGCGGTTACTTGCGTGATGCAAATATCGTCAACGCACCATTCTCGTTTCGTATACGTCAGGGCGAAGCAATGGGAAGTCCGAGTTTGCTGGCAGTTGAAGTCCCAGTTGAAGGAGGCATTTTCGTGACGGGTTCTGCCAATGACATTTAGACCCGTCTTAAGGGCGCCAACCACAGGCGTCAGCAATCGCAAATTACACACGTCGCCGCCATTTGTATAAATAAATGGCTCGGGTCAACTTGCCGTGATGGTATGCCTAACTTATAGTTAATCTCCATACGACAGACATTTGTCTATTCATGGTTGGGGTTAGTCGCAAATGACGATATTTCGATTCAAGGACTTCCAATTCGACGACCAATCCAATCAACTGACACACAAATTACACGAGCTACACCTCCAGCCCAAAGCCGCGCAGTTACTGGCATTTTTCCTGAATCATCGTGGTGAAATCCTTGCAAAAGAGACGCTTCTGGAAGCGGTTTGGTCTGAAACTGCTGTCACAGAACATGTCTTATTCCAATGCCTAAAGAAGCTGCGCGCCGTGCTCAAGCAAGACGAGGATGGCACGTTCATCAAAACTTACCCGGGCCAGGGCTATCAATGGGTTCACGATACGGTAATAGACACAGCGAAAAAACGACGTCCTTATCAGGCCATAGTCCTGAGCGGCGTGGCCGTCGTTCTTTCCCTCATATTAATTGTCCGTTTGCAAAAAGACAGCGATCAAACAGTTACCCGTCAATCCATTGCGGTGGCTGATTTCAAAGATCTATCTGCCAACGCCGATCAAGAGTGGTATGGCATTGCCATCGCGGAAATATTACGGGCAGATCTTGCGTCAAAGCCGTCTCTGAGGCTGATCTCAGGGGAGTCCACAGCTCGGGCAGGTCGTGAACTTGGCCTGAGTCAGTCGGATTCACACGCACCGGAAACCATGCAGGTGATTCGTAACTACTTAGGAAACGATTACTGGATTGGCGGCTCCTATTTAGTTGAGGGCGATCGTCTGCGACTAAATCTCATTTTTCAAGAGACCCAAAAAGGATCGGTCGTGTTTTCTGCTTCAAAAACAGGAGCAACTTCCGAGTTTTTGAGTCTAGTGAACGATATCGCCAATGCGGTTGCTAAGCAGATGGGTGAAACAGGAGACGATGGTCTGGAAGAAGTGTTGGTCGCAGATATTCTGCAAGCTAATCCAGAGGCAGCCAGATCCTATTTACTGGGATTACGCAGTTTACGGCGTCAGGCTTACAGGGAGTCCATTGCCTATTTCGAGTTGGCATTGGCGAGCGATCCCAATTCGTCGCTCATTTTGTCGCGGTTGGCGCAAGCTTGGACCCATTTAGGCTATATCCCCAAAGCGCAGCAGTATGCCAAACAGGCTTTGGCTCACGCGCAAGAATTACCTGTCACGGAGAAACTCATCGTCCAAGCCGTGGCCGACAAGTCATTCCATCACTGGGCGGTCGCGGCGGGTCGGTATCAAACCCTATTCACGTTATACCCCGACGAACCGGAGTATGGTTTGATGCTAGCCGAATCATTAATTGAGGACGGCGTGCATGACCGTGCAATTATTGTTCTTGATCAATTGTCTCGGCATGCAGGCATCGTCAGCGACCCTCGTATCGCGCTACTAAGGGCACGAGCTGCAAGGTTGCAAGCGACGCCAAGTGTCATGGTTGAAAACGCTTCGAAGGCGATCGAACAAGCAAAAGTTCAAGGTAGCATAAGCGTGGAGGCCGAAGCTTTGCTGCTCAACTGCGAAGGACAGCGAAGGCTCGGGAATTTGAAAGACGCTTTTGAAGCTGCGGAAAAGGCAAGAGTCCTCTACGTTTCTTTGGATGACCAACATGGATTTGCAGAGTCGCTGCTACAAACCGGAAATACGCACATGCAAACGGGTCAATACGATGAAGCTGAAGCGAGCTACAAACGAGCGCGCGAGGTCAAAGAATCCATTGGTCAAAAGAATGGATTGGGTTCGGTGCTCAACAACCTGGGTGCCATTGCCTATCATCGCGGTCAACTCGATCAAGCGCATGAATTTTTCAGCAGCGCTAAAGAGGCATTTGAGTTTGTCGACGACAAGAAGCGAACCGCCAATGCGCTAATTAACTTAGGTATTATTCAAGTTGCTAATGCAAACTTCGATACAGCGTTCGACCACTATCAAAATGCAGACGTTCTCTACCGCAGCATCGGCAACGTCGATGGCCAATACCGAGTGGTTCATAGCTTAGCCACACTCTTTCATAGCAAGGGCGATCCGCAATCGGCGTTAAGTCAGCTGGAACGTGCCGTCGATCTAGTCAGGGAAAACCACCTCAACGCAGAGCTGACACGAACGCTATTGAACTACGGCATGACCCAACGCCAGCTGTTAGATCTGGGAGGCGCTAGAAACAGCCTCGCTGAAGCTGTCTCTTTGGCCATTTCACAGGGGCAATCGAGGTTGGCTGGCGCTTCACAGTTCCGACTAGGGGAATTACTTTTGCATTTTGGTGACCATGAAAAAGCAGCATCGACTTTTATCGCCGCCGCCCAATCCTATAGAGAAGTTGATGACGAGCCGAGCGCGAGGATGTGCCTGGCCTGGCGGTACATTGTAAACTGGGAGACAGGCAGTTTTGAAAGCGATTCTTGGAACGAATTCCTCCATCAACCCGACGTCGATATTCAGCAAGAAGCTGATGTCTTGATCATCTTGGCGCGCATGGAAATAGAGGATGGTAATTCAGCGTCTGCCGTCAAACATATGCAGACCGCTTTGCAGTTGGTTCTTAAGAAACACGATAAGCACCATGAAATCACAACCCGACGTTGGCTGGTAGAAGCCCTAATCAGTGACCATCAAATAGACGAAGCCTTAATAGAGTATGAATCTGCATCGGTAATACTGAACAAAGCGAATTTTCCGTTCGAAGCTCTTATGTATCAGATAACTGAAGCCAAGTTGCTGCGACGTCAAGACAATGTCTCTGCTGCGATTCGGCCACTTGAAACCTTATGCCATCAATTAGCAGACTCAGGTCTATATCTGCTTGAGATTGAAGCTCAAATATTGCGGGCACGCATAGCATGTGAGATTAATCAGCTAGCCGACTGCGAACGAGCCAATAAGCGCTCGTTTGAGCTGACAAACAAATTTGGCTTTACTCGATTGGCCAATCAAATTCCGCGCTGTGAGCAAACACTCATTCCATAGTTGCCACTAGGCGCTTTTACGAGTAAGTAGGAATACCGAAACACTCAAGGCCACAAACAGCATCAAAATACGAACGCCATCATGAATCCCTGATTTAAAGAGAACGGGGTAGCCAATCATCAACCAGATAAGGATCACCGACACCCATTTGACCCTAGGTCGAATGATTCGATGTTGGTTCCAATCGCGTATCGGCGGTCCAAATTGAGGATGATCCATTAGCCACGTGTGCGCTCTTTGTGAACTTCGTTCAAAAAAGTAGGCTGCTAAAAGCAAGAATGGCGTGGTGGGCAAAACGGGCAGAAACACGCCAATAACACCTAAAGCTACCGCTAAAATGCCCAATCCAAAATAAAGAATACGCCGAGGGTTTTTGCTCACGAAGTTTAGATTCTACCTATTTCAAGCTTAAGAGTGCCAACTATGTCGTTTCGGACTCTAAAATCCAAAACATAAAAATCGCCCGTTGCTCCATTAGACCCAGAATACATTTAGAAATCCTCTCGTTCTGCGCTTATGTTCTTGGGTAGTCTTGCAACAATGTGTGGCAGGATCATTCTGAGAAGCGAAACAAGGCCAAAATACAAATTGATATTTGTCGGTCCATATGGTTCGTCAACTGTGCACAGATGAGTTGAATTCCAATTTCGTTTACAGTTTTTCGATGCAAAGCAGTTCAGCAGCAGCCTTTTTGCTGATCATAGCCGCGTTCTTCAGTCCCCGAACGTGCGCAGACACGATGGCTCCATCCATCAATAGGACCAACATTTCTGCCCTCACATTGGCGTCTTTAACTTCTCCTTCAAGGAGATCCAAGATTCGTATTCGATTGCGTTCTTTGTGTTGCGCGGCAAACTGGCGAATTGAATTCTGGCAATCACCAAACTCACCCGCAGCATGAATAAAGTTACAGCCAAAAAAGCGCTCACTGTTGATCCATTCATGTAACAGATCAAAAAGAGTGAGAACGGCCTCTTTGCCAGTGGCAGAAGGGTGGTCCGATCGGTACTGACGTAATCGTTCAATGTTCGCTGCTTCAAAGGCAGCACTGCGACGCTTGAGTACCTCAATAATGAGGTCCTCTTTGCCGGAAAAGTATTTGTACAACGTTGCTTTAGAAACTCCGGACTCAGCGAGGATCGTATCAATGCCTGTGGCGCGGAACCCGTGGCGATTGAACAATTCAGCGGCCGTCTCAATCAGTCGTTCTTTGCGGGGCTGTTTCCGGCTCATCTATTCATTATCCTTGACATAGACAGATCTGTCTACTTAAGATGATGGAGTAGACAGATCTGTTCACAGGAGGCCTGTATGGCATTAACACGAGGCGTTAATCATGTTGGATTGACCGTTTCTGATATCGAACTGACACGTTCGTTCTTTTGCGATCGACTGGGATTTCATGAAGTAGGCCGCAAGCCTAGCTACCCTGCCGTCTTTGTATCAGACGGTCACACCATGATTACGCTATGGCAGGCCGATCCCGGTGTCGCGGTTTTTGATCGCCGCATACAGTTGGGTCTTCATCACCTCGCCTTAACCGTGGCCAGTCACCAAAAACTTGAAGCTCTATACGCGCTGCTAAAAGAAGATCTCGAATTTGAGTTTGCGCCGGAATCGACGGGTCAACATGGAGCAAGACACATGATTTGCCAAATTCCAGGAGGCATCCGAGTTGAGTTTATGGCGCCTGCCGAGGATTTAGAACCATGAGAGACGGTCCCTTCCACCCAGGCGAAATTCTCATACAACAGCGTCTAGGCGTCGCGGAGAAAATGCGCCAGGTCGGAGGGCGGGTCATTCGCGATTACATGCCTGAGCAACATATAGAGTTTTTTCGCTCTTTGCCGATGCTCTTCTTAGGTGCTCATGACAAGCAGCACGTGCTGTGGGCATCTGTGCTTTGCGGTGACGAGGGATTTATTGACGTTCCCGATCCCAAAACATTGATTATCCATACTCAATTCCATCAAGCAGATGCGCTGTATGAGCAACTGGAAGCGGGCCATAAGATAGGGCTCTTGGGCATGGCCTTAAGTAATCGTCGTCGGAATAGATTGAACGGAACCATCACTGAAAAAACAAGTAATTCACTCAGCATTCGCGTTGATCAAAGCTTTGGGAATTGCCCAAAATACATTCAAACGCGGTCGTTCTTGGCCAATCCGAATTTCGACAAAAATGCGTTGGTCCAAACCATCTCCAAAATTGAGAATAGCATCGTCGAAACCATCAAGAATTCACACACGTTCTATGTAGCCAGTCAATTTGATGATGGCAATCAAGATGCGAATCGCGGTGTTGATATTTCACATCGTGGCGGTAACGCAGGCTTTGTACGCGTAGAGAACGATGACACGATCACGTTTCCAGATTTCATTGGAAATTACATGTTCAATACGCTTGGTAACCTGCAGTGCGACCCGCTCTGTAGCTTGCTGTTTATCGAAGACGACAGCGGTTCTATGCTTCAGTTATCCGGTCAAGCCGAAATTATCTGGGATGATCCTTCCATTGCAGCGTTTCAAGGGGCAGAACGGCTGGTGCGTTTCAAACTCATAAGCGGAAGATTCATTGCACATGGCTTGCCCTACCGTTGGAGCGACCACGATTTCTCGCCCTTTCTCGATTCGACGGGGCGTTGGTCACGTTAAAGTTGTGACAAACGCTAACCAATCTCGTGTCACAAATCAGTACACACCCACCAGCAGCAAGCGTTAACTGCATTGATCATCAAGAACGCAGTGTCTTTGCAAATTGACGAATGTCTTCGACCAGTAATTCAGGCTCCTCGTGGGCTGGAAAATGTCCCCCGCTTGGCATGTCCGTCCAATGCTGAATGTTGTAGCAACGTTCAGCCCAGCTTCTGGGCACGACAAGTTCTTTTTCACCAGGAAACATGGCGATCCCTGTTGGCGTTTCGATACGTTCCCCGAGAGCAAGTTGGTGAGGCGTAGGCCTGTGACGCGCTTCATAATATCGCCTCATGGATGAGTTAATGCACGACGTGGCCCAATAAATGGTTATGTTTGTTAGCAATGTGTCTTTAGAAAACCGTTTTTCAACTTGACCTTCGCATTCGCTCCACGCTCTGAATTTGTCGATAATCCAAGCTGCCAAACCAGCGGGAGAATCATTAAGGGCGTATGCAAGTGTCTGAGGATAGGTCGATTGCACTTCCGCATAGGCTCCTTCTTCTCTCTCCCAGCGCTCTACACGCTCAATGTAGGCACTCTCGACTTTGCTCATGTCAGTTGAATCGGGCAACGGATCAGGCCACTCCAAATCAACAGAACCCAGGTGTATGCCTTCCACGACGTCCTGATGATAACGCCCTAAATCGCTGGTTATTCGTGCGCCCACATCGCAACCATGAGCCATAAACGATTGATATCCAAGTACATCCGTCATCAATTTACGCCAGATATTATCCACGCGCAGCCATCCGGGCCGCTTTGTTTGCTCAGAAAAGGCGAAGCCCGGGATTGAGGGAACGACCACATCAAAGGAGTCACTGGCTTGGCCGCCAAATTTGGCAGGATCAGTCAACGGGCCAATCACAGATAGCCATTCGGCAAATGAACTGGGCCAACCATGAGTGAGAATGATTGGAGTGGGACTTGGCCCCTTACCGCGAACATACAAAAAATGAATGTTGAGACCATCAATTTCTGTTTGGAATTGGGGCACTCGATTCAAAATTACTTCGTGTTTTCGCCAATCGTATTCGTGGGCCCAGTATTGCAAGACCTCTTTTAGGTAACCCAGTTCAACGCCATAAGCCCAATCATTATTGTTTATCTGGTCTGGCCAACGTGTTCGCAAGATACGTTGTTTCAGATCTACCAACACTGAATCTGGAACATCGATGACAAATTTCTTCAAGACACATCCCTCCTCAGCCGGTTAGAAAGAAATTCAAACCTTACCGTTCAGATGCACATTGTCCCATAAAAATCCAAAAGTCGATGTTCATGTGGCATAGGCCATCTGGAAGCGAATGAAGGCGCAAATCGCTTGCCTAGACTGGATTGCGGGAAGGTTTTACATATTCAGAATATGTCTGAAATGATTGGGTTAGCCTTTCTTCACCTAAAAATCACCCAATAATCTGAATCACAAGCAGCCAAGTTACGTTAATTAACAAGTGTTCACCTTGGTCCGATTGGAGAATGAAATTGGAAGTTAGGCAATCACCACCAACGCAAGCATTCAAGATAGACGGATTCCTAGTCGAACCTTCTCTAAACCAAATTAGCTCTGAAACCGGATCGCTCATTATCGAACCACGCATTATGGATGTTCTGCTATGTCTGGCAGAAAACTCCAGCCGTACCGTGTCTCGCGATGAATTGATGGATCGGGTTTGGAACCATACCAACGTAAGCGATGCCTCGCTCACTAGAGCGATGGCGGAACTTCGCCATGTGTTCGGCGATGATTCGACCCAACCGAAATTCTTTTTGACGATACGCAAAAAGGGCTATCGCTTGTTGGTCGACCCTGTTTACCAACAGGCCCACCATCAGAATCCAGTTCAATCGGTCGCTAAGGTCATAAAGCCAAGACGGCATAAATACTATCCTGTAGCGATCGCTGTTTTGATCTTAATCTTCTTGGGCATCACCATGCGTTCGGCATTTTTCAATTCAGTGCCCCTGAAGACAGAATCAGTAGGTGATTCAACCGGTCCTGAGCACAATAGTCGGCTCGTCACGTCGCTGGAAGGCATGGAACTTTGCCCTGACTTGTCTCCAGACGGCTCGTTGGTCGTTTACGTATGGGAGAGCACGGATAACCATCAATGGGACCTTTTTGTTGTCTCGCGGCAGAACGCCGGCCAACACCAACAGATCACCAATGACACAAATTTCGAATACCATGCTAGATGGTCCAGAGACGGTACCAAGCTGGCATATTCTAGGGATCTTGCGCCATCCGCAGATGCAAGTCCTACCGTTCGAGAACTATGTGTCGTGCCTTCAATGGGAGGCATCCCGAAGGTTGTGAAAAGGTTCGAATACGACATTCAAGGATTGGAATGGTCACAAGACGGCAAAAAGATCTATCTTTCAACTAACCTAAAATCTACTCAGAATCCAAATATTTACACTGTGGACGTGGAAACAGGGCAGATTTCAGAGCTTGCGCTTAATGGGTCCAATGAAATCAAGTTGAGGCCCAATTTGTCACCGGACGGAACGAAACTAGCTTATTTGACATCGCATTTTCAAGACCGATTTGATTTGGTTTGGACGGATCTTAGCGGTGGCCATTCGAACAATGTCACCCAAGGAAAGGTACGACTTTATAGTTTCGACTGGACTGATGACCTTTCGTTTGTTTACTGTGCAACCAGTAGTCGGGGCGTGGAGCTATTTAAAACGGATCTTTACGGATCGCAAACGGACCTGCTATCACTGCGTGGCGACCGGCTATTTAACCCCTCATCGTCAGCAGGCTATTTGGTGGCCGAATCGCTTCAATACGACATTGATCTGATGATCTTAGGAGCCGAGGGCCTAGTAGCTTGCAGCGACTCTACTCAAGTTGATTTTGATGCCGACAAAGATTGGACTAGCGGCTCGATATGTTTCGTTTCAGGACGTTCCGGCCAACGACAATTATGGGTTTGCAAGCCCGATGGCTCGGAACATAGGTTGACAGAAAATGGGACTGGCATTGTCCACTCCCCGCGTTGGGCTCCAGACGGAAACCGCATTGCTTATCTCGTCAAGCATGGCGAAGCAGGTGTCATTAGAACCATAAACATTAAGACGGGAACCATCAACAACTGGACCGAGGCCGACGGCATTGGGTCGATTTCTACTTGGTCCAAGAACGGTGATTGGATCTACTTCACCCGACAAACCATCAATACGGATATCTACCGTGTCAATCAGGTTGGCACAATCGAACAAGTCACCAAAAACGGCGGTTTCCATTGCGTCATTAACGACAGGTTCTATTTCAACAAGATATCTGAAAAAGGTATCTTTGGTTTTGATAAGAATGGCATGGAAGAGAAAGTTGTCGAACTAGATTTTCCAGTCGGGTTTGGATGGGATATATCCACGGATTTCGTTTATGCCATAGACGATCGCAGCCGCATCCACCAATTCGACAAGCAAAAGAAAACGACAAAGATTGAGCATCGATTGGATTGCTCTTACTTTATGCCTAGCTCGTTTAACGTGTCACCGGATGCTAGTCAAATACTTGTAGAATTCACATCCGACATTCAGGTCGACCTGATTTCATTGGACTTAGCATCTGCCGTTAACTAAATCTAGGGCAGCCTTCGCTTAAATTCACCTGAAGTTCGTCTTAGCTTCAGGTATGCCTGTTCTGGGTTGAATAGGATGTGATTTAGACGCACGTCGGTGTCCAAGCGTAGCGGGCGACTTGTCACATTTCAACGCCAGTCACAAGGCATTGGATAGTCACTCTGATCTCTTGATTAACCTGCCGACGGAGCAGCGAGGCGATCTGATGCTGACAAAACCGAAGACTGAAACGACCTCATTGGCCTGGGCATTTCGATGCCATTACAAACGCCGCGGCGACGACAATATTGAATTTGATTCGAAACTCCACGACTGCGAACATTTGATTGTAGCTGCGAGCTATTTTTTTGATGATGAAACCCACGTGTTCGCTCTGAATCCATTCACTGGAGAGCAGATTTGGAGACATTGGGCCCGTTACAACCTACGAGGCGCCATCGAAGTATTTTCGGGTTCAACTGCCTTCACCGTTGGCAACCGACTAACCGTTCTTAACCAAGTGTCGGGCAACGAACGATGGTCCACGACGCAAATAAACTCTGCCCCAACCCATCAAAACGGGATCGTTTACGTAGGCCATTCTTCTGCTCATAATGATCGTCATTATATATTGGCCCTGAATGCACATGACGGTCGCGAAATAACCAGGTTTTCAATGCATTACCGAATGCAATTCAAACCTACGCTGACGGCTGACCATTTACTTTTTGGAGACCGTCTTGGCTGGTTTTATCATTTGAATGCCAATGGGCTTATTGTGCGTCATCGTCAACGATTGGGCGACAGATTCATTTCGTCGATTCACATCTCAGATTCGGTATGCTATTTCGCGATAGCCAAGCAACAAGATGATCCCAATCAGGGCCGTTATCTATGTGCTTATGACATTCAACACCGTCAAATGCTGTGGCAACGTGAAATATTCGCGCTCGCTGAAGATGCCATAACCGTCGGTTCAGGTTTGGTTTTTGCGTGTTCTACGTCGTCACTAGGCAGCCTTATGGCTATTGATGGCCGAACCGGAAATGTGTGCTGGGTGATATCGGCAGGCGGTTCGGTCCACTGTGCGCCTGTTCTCCACCAAGGTCTGCTCTATGTGAGCGCTTTTCGGTCATTACTCGTCATTGAGCCCAGCACGGGCAAGGTATTAGGGTGTATTAATCGGTCTAACCGCATTGGCTCGACGCCCATTATATTTAAGGGCATGGCCCTATTTGGTGATCAGTCAGGTGAATTTGTGTCCATGCCGCTACAATTAAACACCGCTAGCCACTATGCGGGCTTAGGAATTGGCAGGCTTCAGAACGGCGTTTTCGAAGGCAAACTACCCGTTCCGTAACCTGTTTGGTCATTTCCTTTACTTAGTCAACCGAAAAACTTATTAGATCTACTGGAGTTAGCATGTTTTCGTAAAGTGCTGTGAAAGACTCCCTTGTCGCCATGAAAACGTCTTGCGAGCCAGCGACGATAATCGAAAAATCGGAGTGCAGTCCAACGGCGGTACCCCTGTCATTAACGCCACCAACGGTCGTCCTCACCACGCCACTCGTCCCGAAGGTGTTGTCAAAGCCGCCGTCTGGCATCATCCTAATCAACATACTTTGTGTCGGCGCAGGGCCACCCGTTCCGACCATAATAATCTTGTCGTCCGACTGCACTAGGATTTCTGAAGCAGATCCCACCTCTCCCGTGCTGAAGATACCGTCAGAATCGAAGCTGGTGTCTAAGGTTCCATCCGTATTGAGCCGAACCAGGGTCGGTGTGTTGCTGGAATTACCTCCAAAAACGAGTTTTCCCGTGCTTTGAATAGCGAGATCAAAGCTGTTGTCGGCGGTATTTGTGCCTAAATCTTCGATGACGATGCCGTTGGTTCCAAATGCATTGTCAAAGCTGCCATCGCTGTTCAACCTAACGGCCAACAAATCATTGGAAAGGTGCCCACTAGCCACTATCTTGCCATCGGCTTGCACCTGAACCCCCTTCATCGTCGGTGTCGTAGAGAGATCAGCATGGGCAATACCGTCACCGCTGAAACTCGTGTCTAGCGATCCATCCGTATTAAGTCTTGCCACAAACAAATCTCGAGGATCCGTGGAATTACCGACGATCACAATCTTTCCGTCGGCCTGAATGACAACGGCCTGGCCAAAATTACTATCATCCTCAAATACACCAACCTGAGGAGAAACGATTCCAGTGCCACCAAAGGTTGTATCCAGACTGCCGTCCGTATTCAGACGCACCACCTGCTCCGTCCAGCTAGTATTATTACTAAAAAGTGACCCACAGGCGACTATCTTGCCGTCAGCTTGAATGGCCACCGCCACAATCACTTCGTTACCCGACACTGACGCAAATCCGTCAGTATCAAAGGTGGTGTCCAGGGTTCCATCACTATTGATGCGCGTAAACACCCACATAGTGCCCGTCGAATCGGAACCCGACACAACAGTTTTGTCGTCCGACTGAACGGCAAGCCCCCATACGAAATCATTACCTGCATCATAATCAAAGGTAAAGATACCTGCGGTTCCGTGCGACGGATCTAAATCGCCGTCACCTGAAAAGAGCGGAATCGTGAACCCAACTACTACAAGAACATAAAAAAACATATTGGAAACACCAGTCTTTATCAGCATAATCACTTCTCCTCATCAATCTCGCCATCGCGAGATTGGCTATTCGGTTTAAGAACGCATTGCTCTGTTCTCAGACTAAGGCCCTGATACAAAACAAACCTGTGGATTGGAGAAAGATTAGGTAATCAATGGCGAAGGTCACCCTGTTCGAACATATGCAGAGCCACAGATCAATCGGCTCATCGACACAAATCTTAGTTTCCAATTGTCAACAAATGACGGTCGTTCAACGAACAGACGACGACACAGCGAGTATCAAATATGAAAAAGGGCGGTGCATGCAGACACCGCCCTTTGGAGAAGAATAATAGGAGTGCCGTTCATGGTGGCGTTTTACTCTTCCACACCATCATGGTTGATTCTCGCCGATAAGAAATGACGTTTAGGTGCATTTTCCATTATGGTTTGCTGAATTTAAAAACCAAACCGACATCACATGTCCTTAATGATTGCGGCCCAGCTCAATTGTTTGTTGAACCTGCTCGTCTATCAGGTGGTATTGATCAATGGCCAGATCTTCCATCAACATACGGCGTCCCGATGGCCATTCGATGGCGACATGCGAAATGGCTTCTTGATTACCCAAGCCAAAAAAAACAGTCCGGCTTCCACCTGACCCTAGCGATGGACGACATGTTCGAAATCCGGTTTGTATCTGACCATCCACTTGGTGAACTTCAATGATCGCACCAATGGCATCGCGGTTGCTTTTACTTCGCATCAAATCCCAAAGGCGCCGGATGGCCTTTCATTACGTTCTAGAGGAATCGAGAATGAAGTGTTTACGACGTATTCCTTAATGCCTCAGTTATGTGGCTGCGACCAATTGATTTGAAAGCAAGCTTAAAAGGAACATCCGTACTACTTCTGACTGACCATTAGATTCGAAGTCCTTCAATGAGGCTTTGCGGTATTAAGTCGTAGGTTGGCTCCCCTACTTCCAGCACCGTAAAGAAACGTCAACATCTGGTTGACGGGGTTATTGTGCGTTCTTTTCGCAACCCAAGCCTGAAGAACAGCTGCAGTTCAGCGAAAGAAAAAGTCTTCACATATGAAGAATAGATCTTGGCCACGAAATCAATCGCAATTGGCCGCTTAACAATCACAAGCCGTCTCAATTCAATGATTTGGAGAAGATGCATCCATAACGTTGAACAAACTTCAGCCAACCAGCCAGCAGGATGCGAGGTAACGGCTTGTCATCATTGAGCTAATCAACAGCTGGCACAAATATTGTACCTGGGTTGGTCGGCTCCCCAATTTCTGGGCTGTAAAGAAAACCAAACTAAATCCTGAACTTAAGGAGTTCATATGTTTCGGTTTTCCAAATGCCTAATACACCAACGACTTGTATTTACCAGTCTGGTGTTCCTAATTTCTTCGACTCTGCTTGCGAGTGACTCGCAAATCGTCGGACGCGTTACCGACGCGAACAACGAAACGCTTCCTGGCGTGACGGTTAGCGTCCAAAGTGCAAACCTGCAGGGAACTCGTCAAACTGTCTCAGACGCGGACGGCGAATTCCGCTTGGTATTCATACCTCCGGGTGCGTATGAGTTAACTGCTACCATGGCAGGATTCCATACCCACAAGACAAAAATCGTCGTGAAGCTTGATGCGACTACGCAGGCTAATATTTCAATGCGGCTTCAAGCCCAGGAAGAAGCCATGGTCGTCACAGCAGATTTGCCGGCCATCGACCCGACTTCGACAACGGCTGGCGCAAACTTCAACGAAGAGTTCTTCAGCAAAATCCCAACTGGTCGATCGGTGGCATCCATCTTTGACCTCGCTCCCGGCGTTGGTGATCTAGATTCATCAAATACTTATTCTATTAATGGATCCACTGGCCCCGAGAATCAATTCATCTTTAATGGTGTCAACGTATCGGGCATCGAGCTAGGTGATCAATATTCAAACCTTAACTTTGACTTCGTGCAAGAAGTACAAGTAAAAACCGGTGGCTATGAAGCAGAATACGGTCGTGCGACGGGTGGCATACTCAATGTGCTCACCAAGAGTGGCGGCAACGACTTTAGTGGTTCGGTATTCACCTATCTACGTGATCGGGATATGTCTGCCAGCGCGCGTTTTACGCCTCCAGCTGGGGCGACGGAACTAGGACGAAACGAAAGTGACATCGGCTTCACGCTAGGCGGCCCGCTCATCAAAGATCGCCTGTGGTTCTTTGCGGGCTTCAACCCAACCGATATTGAGCGCATCAACACCGTGCCTTCTGACAATCTGCCAGGCTCAACAACAAACTTCCAACAACTTCGTGGCGAATCAGAAACCAAGTTCCAAGAACGTACGATTGATAAGTGGAGCGTTAAACTCACTTATCAGTTGAATCAAAGCAACAACTTGGTCTTTTCTGCATTCGGTGAACCCCAAGAAGCCATTTTTCGCGACGCAACAGGAACACAGAATTCCGACAGCGTGACGAAATTTGACAGCGACAACTACGTGCTGCAATGGCAATCCATTCTTAACGATACCTTCACATTAGACGCTCACTATGCATTATCACAGCAAGGGCGCAATGATTCCGCCGCTAATGGTAATAATCTATCTCGAATATTTCGTTTTGTGGGTAGCTCAATCTACGATATAGGAGGAGTGGGATTCTTGGAGAATTCTGACGCAGAGCGATCTGATATTACAATCAAATTGGGCGCCTATTTTTACAATCACAATCTAAAAATCGGAGCTCAATATGAAGAGACATCCTTTGCAGACGCACGTGACTATTCAGGTTTGGGTAATGCGCGGATCCTCAACTCGTCATTAAGAGTTAGAACATTTGCTCGTGTCAACGCAAACGGAGATTTTGAGCGAATCAGCCCACAGTACGCAAAAACTGAAAACGCTTACACATCACTATTTGTACAAGATAGCTGGACAGTGACTAACAATTTATCGGTAAACCTGGGATTACGATACGAAGAACAGGAATTACTGAACTCGACTGGCGGAACATATCACACATTTGATGACAACCTAGCACCCCGTATTGGCGTTACTTGGGACTTCCTTGGCGATGGCAGTTCAAAAGCATACGGCCATTATGGTCGCTATTTTCAATCTCTGCCAATGGACATAAACAACCGAGCCGCAGCTCCTGAGATTCTCTTCTTCCAATACTATAGTTTTGATGAATTAACGCCAACGGCCGTAGCCGACTGGACTGAAGCGGATGTTCAGCGACTAATCTCAACTCAAGATCCATTTCTCGAATTAGATTTCGGAAGCGGATTCACATCCATCGACCCTAACTCTAAAGCCACCAATCATGACGAGATCATTCTCGGTGTCGACTGGGAATTTAAGCCCAATTGGGTTGTTGGCTTCAAATACATCAATCGCAAACTCAACGACGCCATCGAGGACATCTCATTTGATGCGGGTAATAACTACATCATAGGCAACCCAGGTGGACCCATCACCTTTACCAATGCCGACCCAAACAACAGTTTGGAATTCTATGATTTCCAAGAGAATTTCGTCAGCGTCGCACCCGGCGAAACAGCAACACTTAGCCCCGAGCAAGTCGGTTTCCCCACATTGACACGCGATTACAACGGTTACGAGTTCTTGCTGCAAAAGCGATTCTCCAATAACTATCAATTCCAAGCTTCTTATGTCCACAGCTCAACCAAGGGTAACTACATTGGCAGTGTGCTTGGAACGCAGGTTGATCCTGGCATCACTGCTCTATTCGACATTCCTTCTACGACCGTCAATGGCGAAGGACTATTGCCTCAACATCGACGCCACCGAATCAAACTCGACGGCTCATATACCGCCGATTTTGGTCTAAATATTGGTGCATCTTTCCGTTACCTTTCTGGTAAAGGGTTGGATGCACTCGGTAACCCGGACACAGGAAACGGCGCTTACAGTGAATTTCATCTCCTGCCTCGCGGATCCGCGGGACAAGTACCTGACTTCACCCAATTGGACCTCAAGTTCGACTATGAGTTCAATATTGCTCAGCGTTACAAGTTGGGTGTTTATTTAGACATTTTCAATGTTCTTGACCTGCAATCGGCTACAGAACTCGATGACCAGTTCTCCAGCGCTGATATCGATGCTTCTGAAGATCATTGGGAGTGGAACCAAGGTCAAGCTTCTCCAAACACTGGCGACGAACACAATGACGCCATCATTTATGCCAATCGTTATTACTCCTGGATCGAAGGTCGATTCAACAACGTCTCCGAACTTTCCGACTGGTATAACGCCAACGGACTGTCAGTCGAAAGCGATACCTATGGTAAACCTACCGAATACCAGGTAGGCCGAACCTTACGTGTCGGTGCACGATTCCAGTTCTAAACACTAACTTCCAATAACACAGCGCGGAGCCAAGGCTCCGCGCTCTTTTTTTATCCGGGTTCAGTCCAGCGTGTTCGACTCGGCAAAGGACGTATCGCAAGTATCTGAAAATCAAAAAGAGATGTCGTGAGATCAACGAAGGCTTTCCTTCATCACCCTTAACTCACCTTCAGTAATGATCGCCGTCATTGGAATGTCATGGGGTTCCACAGGAACAGCTGGTACAAGTTGACATTCAAACGCCAGTCCAATGGCAACAAGCCTGTGCCGCATCAGAAAACGATCAAAATATCCACGTCCATAGCCCAAGCGGTAACCTCGGGCATCGAATCCAAGTCCTAAAAGCAGGCATGCGTCGATATTGTCCATCACCTCAGATTCCGGCATGCGTACCGACTGCTGGGTTGGTTGCCTCAGGCCAAAGTGGAGAGTCTCTAAATCACAGGGATAACTATGAACGCTTAAACCATCATCGTTCGTTCGCGGCACATAGATTCGTCGACCAGACTCAATTAATCGTTGTACGAGCCCCCATGTATCGATTTCATCACCAAACGACAAACAGCAGAGCAGTGAACGGATCTGGCGATGTTCCATAAATTCAACAACACGGTGGCCAGCCGCATCTGCCGCTTTTTGTCGTTGCGCTTGGGTTAAAGCGGCCAATTTGGTCCTGAGCTGCGTCCTCAGCTGCCGCTTATTCACAAACTCATTCTTGGCCATTGGCAAATTGCGGTACGCCTTCGGCTATCTGTTCCCAACTGGCTTTTGAATCCACGTAAATGTGTCTAGTGAGTTGTATCTTAGGATCTTCATTGAGGCATCCCAAGGTGATGCCATGCACTTCGCCGTCATGGATACCACATAAAGTTGAGCCACAAACGCGGCAGAAGCGCAGCCCGAAACCCGCTTGACTTGCATAAGTAGTCAACTGGTCCTCACCAGTTAACCATTGAAATTCGGCAGGATTGACAAGCGCATACGCAGAAGCTTGCGCACTAAACGCTTTGCGACAGCGAGAACAGTGACACGAACGCGCGTCCGTTAGTTCTCCATCAATTCGATAAGTCACTTGCCCGCAGAAACAAGCCCCAGTTAACGACATGATGCCCTCCAAATCCTCTCAATACTCTAAACGGGATGTGATATTGGCTCAACTATTGATTAGCCTGACTTTTGTCCCCTTTAGCTATTGAACAGCGCGTAGGTCTATGAAACGCCCTTTCATAACAAATACCGCTGAGGAAATACATGTACAACCTAAAGATCTCAATGCTTTTGTGCCTTCTTGCCCATCTCAACATATGGGCCAACGAATTGTTGCCAGCACCTGGTCCCAAGGTATTGCCCTTAAAACTGGAGCTATCACATGGATTTGATGTTGGGTCCGAGTTTTGGGTGGAGGTGATCTATATGCCTCAACCTAATGGAGAGCCCATTCATCGAGAAGCTGGCGAAAAAGTTTGGTGGATCCAAGACCAAGCAATTCTGATTTGCGGCGCTACCGGACAAACTATTCCTCAAGAGATCATGATGAGAAGTACCATTTGGGTATTGATCCAAACAGAATTTGGTGAGTTAGGTCCATATCAATTATTCCCACGGCGTGATGCCGTTCATGTTGGTGAAAAAGAGGATCTCCTCATAAACAAGCTCAACCAACAGATACCAGGTGTAGACGCCTCATACCTTGCCCAAGTTGCCCATTTCTTAGTGGGTAATCTAGTTAGTCTCGATGTTATGGGCAGCAGTTATTCGGTAGTCGGGGCCGGTAGTGTCATTAACACGCAAGGCGATTGGGTCGGTGGGAAGTTATCCACTTCGAGTTTAGGGAGCTCCATTTTTGTGGGAATGGGAGCGGGATTAGCCAACGATGGTACAGGGAACTTCAATACCGCAGTCGGTTGGGATGCGCTCAATGCCAATACCTCGGGCAGTGATAACACCGCAATTGGGCATCGGGCACTAAAGGCGAACGTCGGTAACAAGAATACCGCCATAGGCGCAAGCTCCATGTTTACCAATAGCTCGGGAGATGACAATACAGCATTCGGATTCGCGTCCCTAACAAGGAACACGACCGGTGACTTCAATACCGCGATTGGCGGATCGGGCATGAACTTCAACACATCAGGTGAGGAAAACACGGCTGTTGGTTATGCGGCTCTTTTCTCTAATACAACAGGTAGTCGCAATGTTGCCTTTGGCCGCAATGGTTTGGCTGCCAACACGACAGGCAATGACAACACAGCCGTAGGCTATTTTGCATTGGGCGCCAACATTAGTGGAAGTGAAAACTGTGCGATGGGCACTCTAGCCATGGCCAACAACACGTCTGGCATCGGTAACTCGGCATTTGGATCCTACTCATTGGCAGCCAACACCAGCGGTCATCGAAACACCGGAACTGGACATCAGACTCTTATTTACAATCTTACTGGCGATGACAATACTGCGACAGGGCACAATGCCCTTTCAACAAACTCTAGCGGCAACTCGAATACGGCCAGCGGGTCAGAATCGTTATTGATGAATACGCAAGGCAGCTCCAACACCGCCCAGGGAAGGCAGTCATTGCGTAACAACTCCATAGGTTATTCAAATACGGCCATGGGTGCGCAAGCCTTGTTATCCAATACACAAGGTTACGAAAATACTGGCATCGGCGATCGAGCTCTGCAAAACAACTCTACCGGTACGAACAATACCGCTATCGGTGTCTTAGCACTAAAGGCTAATTCTACAGGCACGATGAATACCGCCATTGGTCAGCAAGCATTGACAAACCACACAGACGACAAAAGCACGGCTATCGGCGCCAAGTCACTTATGGCCAACACGAGTGGTTTTGGCAATAGCGCTTTAGGATTCGAATCCCTGCTTAACAATCTTACCGGGGCAAACAATGTTGCCATCGGCATCGGAACCATGCTCACCAATACGTCTGGAAGTGATAACGTCGCCATAGGAGCCTATGCCCTAGATAGCAACACCAGTGGCGAAGAAAACGTGGCAATTGGCAGAGGCAGCTTAAGCGCTAATAGCGTCGGTCAGAGAAACACAGCAGTGGGCATTGACGCGCTTACAGGTAATACAGACGGAAATGACAATACGGCCATTGGCTATCAAGCCTTGGGATTAAATTCCGGTGGTGATGACAATACGGCCATTGGAAGGGAAGCATTATTGAGAAATACGTCCGGCAATTACAACGTAGCCACGGGACGTCAATCACTGGACAACAACACCATTGGAAACAATAACACTGCGCTCGGCTATGACGCTTTATCGGTTAATGCGACGGGCAGTTACCATACGGCCATTGGCCGATCGTCAGGTCCTTCAAGCAATGGGCTCTCCAACACCGTAACGATCGGTGACCTTTGCGTGGCGACAGCTTCCAATCAGTCGCGAATCGGAGACGCGGGTATGACAAGCATTGGCGGACAAGTCGCATGGTCATCGTTATCAGATGGACGATTCAAGACTGAGATTAACGAAAACGTTACTGGAATGGACTTTGTACGCGCCCTGCGGCCTGTCACTTACCGTGTCGACGTTAGCGCGGTGCAGCGTTTCTTGAACCCAGAATCTTCGCGCTCATCAAAATCACAAACGCAGCTTTCCGGGGTTCGCAGCGGATTCATTGCTCAGGAAGTGGAAGCTATCGTCAAGCAACTGGGCATGGAGTTCGATGGCGTTGACGTCCCGGCTAATCTGCAAACGCCGTACGGCTTGAGATATAGCCAGTTCGTCGTGCCCTTGGTAAAAGCTATGCAGGAACAACAAGACATGATTGATGAACTCAAGCATGAAGTTAATGAGCTTCGCAGGATGTTAAATCGTTAAATGATCGAAAACCGACTAACAACCCACGTTGGGTATCAGTCCACAGAGTTACCAGTCAAAACGGAGGCTTCCTTAATTGACTGTTTTATAACCATCACCACGCCAACCCGTCCGCGGGCAAGATAGTTTTACACGTCCAACACTTGGTATTCTCAATAACGATTCTGCAGGTTTGATTGATGCAAAGAGTTGGTTGAGAGCGTACATGCAAACGGTCACTCAGTGCACGTACCCGAGACTTCGTAATACTTCGATTTCTTCGACGGTTAACTCACTCTGTTCCTGATCAGTTAGACCGTCAATATGGGTTCTAGGTTCCGCTACGACTTGCGCCGCCTCAGCCCATTGGCGAAAGGCATTCAGACGATCCGTCAGTTCCGCGACCAAACTTGTGTTCTCATTGGAGACATCGATTTGATCCAGTGGATCATTCAAATGGTCAAACAATTGGTAAATCTGACCGTTGGCAAGAGCGGGTTGATGGTGAATCAATTTCCATCCGCCATAAATTACTGCACTACTGTTGCCATAAGTCTCGTATTGCTTGGGGCTTGGCCTCTCCCAGTGAGCAAAAGCAGGTTTAGTCGCAAGTCGAGCGCGAATTTTTGCATATTCTTCGTCGTCAAACATGAGAGGCTTGAGACTATCGCCTTGCCAATCTGAAGGAATATCCAAATTGCATAAATCGAGAATCGTCGGTCCTAAATCCACAAGTTGACTGGTGGAACTTATCAAGGTGTGAGGTGAAATTCCGTTGGGCCAATTCATGATTAACGGCACATTGATGAGTTCGCCATACACATGTCTTTCGTGGAAACGGCCCCCATGGTCGAGAAACTCTTCTCCGTGATCACTGAACACGACGACTAACGTATCATCAGCAATCTCTAGCCTTTCAAGATGTTCAATTAATCGGCCCAGTTCCACATCTGAGCCTTTAATCGAACCGTCGTACCACGCCAATTCATGTGCCAGATACGCATCAGCATCTATGCCGGCATCGATAAGATCGCTACGAGTGGGTAAGCCCATTTGCTGCATATAGCGATCTTTTATGAATGGTCTGACCTTTTTGTTTAAAGCCTGAAAATCCAAATTCGGATTTGGCGTCCACAAAGAATTCCAAGGTGGCGCAGGTTCATAGGGTAGATGAGGATCCATGATATGGAGAAACGCAAAAAATGGCACATCATGGTGATCGTCCAGCCAATTCAATAATACCTCATTAAAAGGTCTAGCCGTTTTTGAGCGCATATCGCGCGAGAGGCCCAAAGAACCGATCTCGTGAAGTACATCTAAACCTTGATGAAGATTACTTGTGCGCCCGGTAAAGGGAACCGCCGAAGTACCAATGGTTGCGTAGCCCGCTTTTTGAAAAACCTCTGCCAGCGTCACCATGGATGACGGAATCGCATCTGTCTGAGTTACCACATTCATGGACTGCGGATAGGTAGATGTTAACGTTGAAGGCACAGACACCTTCGTCCAAGAAGCCTGCGAAATCGCGTCCTCAAACAAAACGCCTTCGGCGGCTAACGAGTCGAAATTTGGTGATGTGCGACGATGGTAGCCGTAGGCACCGACATGATCTTTACGTAGCGTATCCATCAAAACAAGCACCACACCTTGTGGTGTCGATTGTGACTGAGCCTTCATCAACGAATGCCGGATAGTGGGAGATCCCCAATAAGACAACGCATTTTCATGGATAGCTGAGGCTGAGAATTTGAATTCCGTTAATCGATTGGCAAAGAGTCGTAGATCCAATCTCAATTCACGCCAGCTTTGCGTCTCTGACACGGTTTGCTTGCAAATACGCGTCCATGCCCCTCGTTCTTGGTGTGCAAATATCTCAAATGTAACAGGACCACTGTCGGTCACACCAAGAGCCACATCCAACCAAGGAAATTCACCTAATTGAGCAGAGAACTCAATGGTGGCCGGCGCTTGCATGGCTAGTCCGCGCCTGAAAACCGACCCTCGTTCCAGCAGCGTCGCCCAAGATTCGCCAGCCTGGGGCTCGGGTCGTCCCAACTCAAAATGCAGACTTTTTATGGCAAAGTGAGCAAAATTGGGCGTTTCCAGTTTGATCATTAGGTAGCGGGCAAGAAAGGGTTCATTGTGTGTTGAACCCGGATTGACAGCTACAGAATAATTCAACAATGGACTGGCCACCAACGTCATGCTGATGGCTAAATCTTCACCCATTTCAGTCAAGTTATCCAGGGCCAATGCTGCATCAAATGATTCCAGCGGATAGATGGTCATGACCGAACGTTCAGATATCTCAAGCTTGGCATCCGCCTTTAATGCCAACCCAATGTCAAAAGCTTGATCGCGCAAATCAACGACGAAAAAGCATTCGGTGTTTCTCGTTTGACCGACAAGCGCGCCATTGTCAATGCCAAGATCTGCAATTCCGGATGACCAAGGCAGCTCGAAACTCTCGTCACTAGAGAAATCAATACGTGAAAATGGCCTTAATTCTTCGGGGCCTACATCGAGAAGGGACAGACAATCAATTCTGCCTATTTGATTCTTTTCGGATACACAAGCAATCGGTGTCAGCGCGACTAAACCAACCGCAGCAACAAAATATATCGCCCGATGGATCTTGCGAAATAGTGCCAGCGAACGAACAAAACCTGCCAAATCTTCTACCTAAAAATCAAAGGAACCCCATTAGATGGGGTTCCCTTGCTAATTTGAGAGCGACTAGTCGTTAATCAACTTGGAACGTTTGCAATTCAACAGGCGTCATTCCGAGCCCAAAAAAAGCATCGTCAAATACACCGGAAATCTCATCGCCCGCCACACCACCGTTAACAAAAATATTCATTTCGAAACGAGCGTGTGTCGCGCCCACTTCTGTTGTAATGTCACCACTTGTTTGGACCCAACCTGCCGTTGTTGGAAACACAGTTGCTCCAGCTTGCGAAGAGGCACCGATGATGGTCGAGCACATGTCCGAGTAACTGGTGACCCGTGCTTGTGAATTAGCCATATATCCATAACCGCCGGTAAGATCTACCAGCAGCATGACATCAAAGCCTGCTCCATACATGGTAGATGCTGATACAGCAATACATTGCTGAGCTTGGCACCAATGAATAGTACCGTCTATTTCGCTGGCACATTCCAATGAACCCACGGCATTGTTGCCAACACTATTGTTATGGCTAAACATGCCAAATCCGGCTGGAAACGACCAACCCGTCGTAGTTGAATCAAAGGCACAGTTAGTTAATAATTGTTGCGGTTGTGCCGAACACTGGGACAACCCATTACTGCTCAAACCGAGCAGAACGACTAAGCTTATCACTGCAGAAAATCTCATATCACACTCCTAATTTTCCCCGGAAAAACACATTATTTAAAAATGACAATCATAGTATACCGATGACCAGCCGAAACTGCCATCGCTATTTTAGAGCACAATCTCACCAAGTGCGGGAATTTCGTTTATTTGGAAATTTTTGTCAACCAGGGTTTTAAGAAAAACCTCAGGCCCTATTGATTGGATATGTTCGCCCAAATAGGCTTCTACAAGGAGGCCGTCTGCTTCCGAAAACTCTAATTTGCGAGGTTGTAGCCGCTCTTTAATCAGAATGATGGCATAACCGCCAGTTAATTTCGGTTGACCTGCCAAAAGATTGCCCTCCCCACAATAGATTGGATCAGAAATATCGCCAGCTCCCATTTCGGGCGCGATATGGCCAAGAGCTGGGTGTAGAGCTGTTATCCCTTCAATGGTCAAGTTACCTAGGTGTCCCCCGCGTTCCGCTTCAGGTCCATGCGATAGTTTTTTTGCCGTTTGCTCAAAATCAAGACCGGCACGAAGACGAGTAGTCAATTGTTCAAATTCAAGCTGGTCGGCAAAAGCGTCTTGGCCAATGGGTATAAAGATCAGATCGACATGGAATTGTTCGGGTGTCAAAAAGCGCTTCGGGTTACTGGCATAAAAGGCGTTCTTTACTTCTAACGGAAGCGTCTCTACGTAGGCCCTGCATTGCTGTTCAAATGCAATCTTGCGGGCCAATTGACGGTGACTTAACTCTACTTTTGCCAAAACTTCGGGCTTATCTAGGCCACGACGCGATGCTTCCGTCGCCATCAAAAAACCGTCGCGTATTAAGCCACTATCAATTACCCCGCCTTGGTTTGTTAGTTCGAGGTAATAAGGTAGGGTTTCTTTGGTAATTTGCCATGGTCCGATTCGACAAGGTAATCGCGACAAATCAACAGGATTATCAGATTGCAGCTTTTCCATTAGTGCAGTCATGCGTTCTTTCAATTCGTCAAGTTCAACTCTTTGAATCGCAGAGCTCTCCAAAGTTTCAAAATCATCAGTTGGCAGCTTCTTCTTTAGGAGCTGAACAATATGGATACCGGTGCGTGTGACAACTGGGTCGCTGATGTCATTTAAGTCCAATTTGAACAAGATATCTTTGACCTTAGCATCCAACGTCTTGGCCTTGATGTGCTGCGACAAACCCCCGCTACTTGCTGAACTCGATTCAGAATACTTGTGAGCGAGTTGGCTAAAGTCTTCTCCCTGTCGAAAACGACGGCATAATTCCTTCGCCAAGGTCACCATTTTTTCCTGCTCTTTGGAATCGGATAGTGCCTTCAAATAAATATGCCTAAAGCTGAATTGGGTCTCAAGATTTGGATCCACCAGTTGGTTGAGCACACGATCAATTTGCGCCTGAGAGGGTTTCACATCCTGCTTTAGTTCAGCTCCAACTAAATTAGCCAAATAATTGACGTGACTCCACGTCACGCGTGCCACAAATTCCGGCGATGCCAGCACTTCATTCACTTTTGGACTGAGGTCCATGATTTTTTGCCAAGCTAGCCCATCTAATCGTGTTTTCAACCAAAACTTCAGCTTGCTTTCGGATTGTTTTGCCTCGTCCGGAATCCGACCCTGTCCATCCGGGAGATTCTCTAAGTGCAATCTCAATTCGTCCAGCGTAATGACCCCTCCATCGAATGTCGCGATAACTTTCGCTCCATCAGAATGAGCATGACTCATCAACAAAATCCAAATGAAACTAAGCACGCGCAACCTCTTAATCCGAATTAATAGACAAAACGTCTCACAGCATAGTCTTTAGCGCCCGCTATGTAAAGTTACACAAGTTATGACAATTCATTCTCGAAAAGCGTAATTTGAACAGTCAAAACCATTTTCTTATCTTGAAGTAGATCACTAAACCCACCGTTATGAGGACCATCGCTCCTACAACAGCAGGGTATCCCCACTTCCAAGCCAATTCGGGCATGTGCTGGAAATTCATACCGTAAATGCCAGCCACAAAAGTTAAGGGAATGAAGATGCTGCCCATCATGGTCAAGAACTTCATAATTTCATTAAGCTTCAAGCCCATATGCGAGTGGTAATGATTGAGCGCGCTATTGAGGCTGTCCTGCAAGCTTTCCACTTGATCCGCACATTGCAGGGCGTGGTCGTAGACATCGCGTAAGTAAATCTTGGTTTCGGCATGAACAAGAATCATGTCGTCTTTCAACAAAGTCTGCAAAAGCTCTTTTAATTGTCTGACGTAGCGTTTGAGGTGGGTCAAGTAGTGCTGCAGCGATTTGAGATCCGCTAGCGTATTGCCCTCATCTAAGCGTTCAGCATCGATATCTTCCACACGATCACCCACATCATTCACGATGTGCATGTAGTGATCTACCAACAAATCAATAATAGCGTAGCCCATATAGTCGGCTCCACTCTTACGAATAACCCCACCATCCTTTTTCAATCGTTTTACGATGGGTTCGAAAAAGTCGGTCTCTGATTCGGTAACCAGAACGGTCCACTTATCCGCCATCAGCATATTGAATTGTCGACTTTCCCACTCTCCTTCATCGCGCCATTCCACCATTTTCAGGACGAGAAAAAGCACGCCTTCATAATCTTCGACTTTCATGCGCTGGACGGGATTAACCATGTCCTCAAGGACTAAGCGGTGAAGACCAAAGGTTTGCCCAATCGACTTCACGATATCTAAATCGTGGACACCCTGCACAAGCAGCCAGGAATTATGGCCACTTTCGCGGCTTAGTGGCGGAAGCTTTTCCGTAAATTCAGTTTCACTTAGATGATCGGCATCATAGGTAAAGAGTTTACCGAACACGTCATGTTCATAGTCGCCCGTATATACAAGGCTTCCTGGCGAAGCACCAATTTCCTTTCGCATTGCTTACCCATCCTCCATGTTCGAGAAGAGATCCCAGACAACAAATTATCATCACTTTAGGGTCTAGGTGCACGGTCAATGTCAATGTCTTGCTAGAAGGATCACTAAACCTTACCATTTGAGCTTGCGTCTACTATGATGTTCTCTCATGAACGGGTCAATTTTTGATACAGGATTTTGAATGTCATGATTCACCAAAGTCACAGACATACGGGGTACATAAATGATCATGCAATTTAGTTTATTGTTGGCCATGCTGGGGTCGGACGCCATGGTTCCGCTCGACGAATTGGTCAAACAAGCCGAAAAGGCGAACCGGCCACTATTGATCGACTTCTACGCCGTATGGTGTGGCCCTTGTAAAAGATTTGATCATGATTCGACAACCGACGAAGAGATCAAACAAGCCCTTTCATCTTTTGTTGTCGCCAAATACGACGCCGAAAAAGGGATCGGCAAAGAGTTGGCCGATCGATATAAAGTCAGCAAGTACCCAACCTACCTGATCATGAACCATAAGAAACAGACTATCGATAGTTGGGCTGGCTATAGCAAAGAAGACATGCTCAAGCGTTTGCAGGCAAGTCTTGCGGATAGTCGACCCATTGAAACAAAAATTGCCACATTCGAACGGGAACCCGAAGCTGAGCTTGGCATCAAATTGGCCGAGTATTATTCAGCACAAGGCGACGCCGAAGAAGCCCTTTCCGTTTACCAGAAAATTCAGAGCCTAGCTAACGCCCCAGATGTCACTTTTCAGATTTTCGATTTGAAATCGCGACAGATGCACCGCGACGGCTTAAAGGAGCCAGAAGTTGAACGGGCCGCGCAGGCCTATCTGGCGCAGCCCATGGACGATGTTTTCAAACGCGTGTATGTGGTTCAGATCCTTGGCGACATGCACGAACAAAAGAGTGATCTATATAAAGCTGAATTAGCTAAATTGTTCCGTCAGATCGAGGATGGAAACATGACTGGTGCCGGGCAAGCTATGGCTGAAATTAAGCCCGAATACTTGTTACACGTGAAGCAGGACCAGCAGGCAGCCTATGAGGCGCGTTTGGCAGCCATGGCACCCGATTGGCATGAAAACGCGGATCTCTTGAACAGCATCGCATGGTGGTGTTTCGTAAACAAGACCATGCTGGCAGAGGGCAAAGCGCATGCCGAAAAGGGCATCTCGCTAGCCGAAGACGACACTCAGAAAGCCATGATTCTCGACACCCTTGCCGAAATTGAATACGCGCAGGGCAATACGCAGCTGGCCTTAGCCCGCATCCAAGAGGCGGTTGCGGCAGAACCCGAGTCCGAATTCTACAAAAAGCAGTTGCTACGTTTTCAGAAAGCTATTGAAGATCAAGAAGGCAACTTAGATCATACCAACAACTAGTTAGCGAAAAATTCCGCCCCTGTGCGAATTGTTACGCCGTCAGTTACGATCATGTGCTGCCCTGCCATGTCCCACTGCGCTTACATCCACTGATCTAGACCGGTTGTGCGGATCTACTAGGATTCGTATCGCGTTGACCCGGCTACCTGCATGTCTTAGGATGGAATGAACAACACATAGCATAGGTACTCTCATGATCGAAAAACCGCACCAGGGCGTGATTGCCTTCACTAAGGCATGTTTTGACTACAGCCAAATTTATCCCGCGGACAACCCGTCCGTGATGCGCCAATTCGGCTTTTTGCATCGAACCTGTGAGTCAATGATTGAGCGTGATGGCGGCCTTAACATCGAAGTTAATGCCCAGTACCTAATGGTTAATGGCCAATACATCGAACCCAAGAACCTAAACAAAACAGTCATAGAATGGTTCGTAGGCCATTGTATGGAACGCAAAATATCAGAAATCTCAGTGTCTAATGGCGTCAGTAAACGCGAACTTGAGAGTTTTATCCAGTTATTCAAAACCGATCCACAACTCTTCATTAACGATTCTGTCGCCAATCGCATCCTGGTGCCGGCGGGCGTGGAACACATACAGATCAATCCCAGTCGTATTGACGACAGTTTTACCAGTGCCAGGCCACTTGCGACGGCGGCGCCCAAGCCCGAAACCGTCACACAAACCGAAATTCAACGCATGTTTGAGCCGGATCTATTTATCAGTGTCGATTCCGGAGCGACCTTAAAAGCTCAGGTCGAGGAGCAGTTAGACAAAAAAGAAATCTGGAAAGTTGCCGACTTCATGGCCAATATGAAGCGACATTTCGGCTCTACGAGTCCAGACGTTCGACGACTGGCATTGTCGCGCTACCGCATTGTCATTGAATCGGTCATTGCTCACGGACTGGATGAAGTGATTCACTCGGTATACAAAGCCATACCGGGCGATTTGGAAGCCTTTGGTGACGATGAATCCTTCAACCTCCACCTTCGATCATTTTGCCTACTTTTAGATCGTTATCTCGAAAAACAATTATATCCAGCCATCATTTTTGGTTTCCATACCCTAGCCGGTTTTGCGCAATCACGTATACAAACAGAGTCAGAACTCATGCTGCAAGAGCGCCTGACACCTGAACTTTTAAGCGATCTTTTTAAAGCAAAAAACGCAGACCCTAGGCTCGACCGCAACATTAAGATCATGTTCTTCGAGCACCCACACGTTATTTGTCGCTCTTTGTTACATCATCTTGGCGTCTCTGAGGACAAACAAGAACGCAGAACCGTGTTAAACATTCTCTCTGCGATGGGTGTATCGATTCATGAACAATTGTTGGCTAGTCTACGTGAAGCAATTTCGGATAAATCGCCCTGGTACTTGAGGCGTAACTTGTTGTTCATTTTGGCCGCCTCTCCGCCAGCAGAGCTAACCCCTATCATCAAACAACTATTAAGTGATTCACTTCATGCAAAGGTGGCTGACCAAACCTATCGCTGCCTTTTTGCTTTGCAAGATCCCGAGTTAGTAGGAAAAGGTCAGCAGCTTATTGAGAGCGCACCGCGTACCAGCACGCTCAGCACCTTTATTAACATTATTGCCAGCAACCAAAACGCTGCCTATGGGGAAACCTTAGTTGAGTTGGCCAATCGCCACAACGACGAACGGATCGTTTCACAAGCCATGGCAGCGCTGGGAAAAATGGGATCGGGACCCGCGCTCACTTACCTGACACACGTCATTCAAGAGACTTCATTGCTGTCGAAATTTCGATCCACATCAAGGCGAATTTCCGCAGCTCAAGCACTCCTCAACTCCGGGCATCGCACGCTTATTGCCGCTTTAGCACGCCAAATCAACGACAAAGACGATCGCGTCGCACAACTCGCAAAACAAGCCAAAAAACTGACTAAATAAGAGACGAACCGATGGTGTTTGAGATTGGCAAACGGTTAGGTCCCTACATGGTAACGGGTGCTCTGGGTTCAGGCGGAATGGGTGATGTCTATAGCGCCCATGATGAGCGACTCAATCGCGACGTCGCCATCAAAGTGATCAACGAACGGCCATATCAACGCAACGATCTCAAACAGAGATTCTTAAAGGAAGCACGTGCTATTGCCGCACTATCGCACCCAAACATACTCAGCATTTTTGATATTGGTGAAACCGACGGGCAGACATACGCCGTCATGGAGTTATTAAGCGGACAGTCACTGCGAGACTTGCTGACACTATCAATCAGACTACCTTGGTCACGCGTTCTGGAGCTTGGCGCAGCTATCGCAGACGGACTAGCTAGCGCCCATGCGCGGGGAATCGTTCATTGCGACCTTAAGCCCGACAATATTTATGTACTTGAAGATGGCCGTGTGAAGATCCTCGATTTCGGCTTAGCAAGAAACACATTAGAAGAACAAGGCTCCGAGGGATCGGAAGGCACGTTGGCCTATATGTCACCTGAACAACTCAGTAATGAGTCGATTACTTACCAAACGGATTTGTTTTCGTTGGGCACCATGCTCTATGAAATGTTGACGGGCGTATCGCCGTTCAGACGTAAGAACTCAATCAGGACTATATTCGCCATCCTACACGAACCAGCCGAAAGCCTCGATCAACACATCACCGACATACCCGACGAATTCGAGGCCATCATTCAGCATGCTCTCGAGAAGAATCCACTCGCACGTTTCCATACCGCCAGTGATTTCGCAGAATCGTTACGAAATGTGATTCCCAGGCTGCATCGTCCTTGGCAGGAAACAGATCATCCACGCATTGCCTATCGCAAGCCTGAACACGATATGGATCTCAGTTTCTTGGAGACGCCAGACGTTAACTACGCTCAAAGTGGCGATGTGAACATCGCCTATCAGGTGGTTGGCCAAGGACCCATTGACTTGGTCTTTGTGATGGGTTGGGTATCCCATCTTGAATATTTTTGGCGTGAACCCCATTTTGCTCGTTTCTTATACCGTCTGGCCTCTTTCTCGCGTTTGATCGTTTTCGATAAACGCGGGACTGGCCTGTCTGATCGTGTTCCCATTGACCGCTTGCCTACGATGGAACAGCGAATGGACGACGTTCGCGCCGTTATGGAAGCGGCCAATTCTCAACGAGCTGTTCTGTGCGGCGTATCTGAAGGCGGCCCACTTTGCGCCTTATTCGCAGCCGCTTACCCTGAAAAGACAGCCGGAATCGTCATGATCGGATCTTATGCAAAAAGGATCTGGGCGCCCGATTATCCCTGGGCACCAACCTCTGAACAACGAGATAAGTTCTTTGAATATATGAGAAAGACATGGGGTGGACCCGTCGGCATTGAGGATCGTGCGCCATCGTTGGCGCACGACAAAGAATTCAGGAACTGGTGGTCCGCTTACTTAAGAATGGGCGCCAGCCCAAATGCAGCCGTCGCTCTCACCCAGATGAATGCGGAAATTGATGTCCGCAGTGTCCTGCCAACAATAACGGTCCCAACGCTGGTACTTCACCGTGAAGGCGATATGTGTCTAAAGGTTGAAGAAGGACGCTATTTAGCAGAGAGAATCCCAAGGGCTCAGTTAATCGAATTACCGGGCATCGATCATCTACCCTTTGTGGGCGATCAAAGTGCGATCTTAGACCACATCGAAGCCTTCGTTTATCAGCTCAGACGTGTTTCTGAAGCTGCCATCAAACACGTTGCTTGCCTGGTCTTCGATGCTCAAATCGACAACGACAGACTCGATCAATTAGTAAAAACATCTGGCGGCCAGCGGCTGGCATCGAAGCAAGCAGTCTTTTTTTCGGGTCCAGGACGCGCCATCCAATTTGCTTGGGCGCTCTGGGAACAAGACTCAACGGGACGATTTGCAATTCATTGCGGATCCATGGACCCTGAGACCGGTCAGGGAGAAGCGACCGAGATCGCAGACCGCTTGCTAGCTAATGTTCCCAATGGGGAAATCATCGTCACCCAAGCGGCGTGCGATCTGATCGCCGGATTCGGATTCGAATTGCGAAGTGTCGGTGAGATTAATGCGATTAATCTTCGTATCTATCGAGTGTTGCCGCAGCAACCGTCATTTACATAAGTTTAAGTTGAGCTCCTTTGTCCTTGTTATTGCCAGGCATACGGAATTTACCGACGTCATCGAGCGCATAGCGCATCGCATATCCTTGGCGATTAGGATTGGCTTTACCTTGTAAGGGAAGACCCAGGATACGACGCCATTCATTGACCGCATCCATGGTCACCTCGCCATCGGCAACGTCAGAACGGCTTGCAAATAATTCGATCCATTTTTTGTTGTACGCGTATCCCGGATCAGCAATTAGGTTGTTGTTACCCGAATCTTCGTTGATCGAAGTTTCCCACAGATCATCGGGATTTGTGGTTCGGCGCGTACCAGATTGACCACTCTCAACCCAGCCATAGAGACCTCGTTTCCACATAAAAAAGAGATTGTCATCGATCTTGACGGTTTTGTTAACGCCTTTGGTTTTGTTGCCACGATTATCGATGAGTTCCTCGTAGCGATCGTTAACGATGGCTGTCGACTCGCCAAAAGCGAATACATTGTTGTTGAAATCAATGTCGGTAAAAGGATAAACAACAACACCCTCACCGTTGGCGCTTACGTGCCATGCGAACAAAAAGCTATTGTTCTTGATGGTTGCCTTCATGCGTATATCATTTTTTGCGCCCAGGCGACCAACGATCATGTGGTGATAGACCCCATTAACGAATACATTGTTTTGGCAATCAAATTCACTGCCGCCCTCACCTTGGATCATGAGCGCGGCCGATTTGCCCGGGTTAATGAAGGTGCAATTTTTGACGACACAGCGACTGCCCTTGGCGACTTTAACGTGGAGCAGGAAGTCACCGGGCGACGAATCCAACTTCATTGATGGATTATCCTGATCTTCGCGATACTTGTTACGTGATCCACCGTCGAGCCAAAATCCGTCAAACACGATGCCATTGAGAGGTTTGCGAGAGGCGTTCTCGGTTGCTTTGATTTCACTGCCAGCGGGTCGCATCGTCTTGTTCTCAGGTGAACCATCAAATTCAAGCAGCGTGCGATTCTTGAAAGGATCACGTACACTGAATTGATCGTCGTAACCGCCCAATAACGTCAGGTTATCTTTATTGATCACCCAATGGCCACTGTTGCCTTTACCGTGATACACGCCAGCTGCAACGTGAATCGTATCGCCAGGCTCTGCCTTGGCTATTGCGTCAGCCAAATACTTAAAAGGTTGCTCTTTGCTTCCGCCCCGTCGTCCGCGCTCACTACTCACATAAATGTCTGAACAAAAACACGGTAATGACGCCAGTACCACCGTGATCCACAAAGTAGATGTATTCATTAAGTCCTCCAGTTTCCTAATTGCGTTTATGGCTAGTCACAATCTGATTGAAAGCATTTGAAAGATCCAACCAAATTGACTCAAGAAAACATCAAATCTTTTGTTTACAGCTAGTTGACAGATAGTCTTTCAATCTAAACTGAGCGCGTTAGAATACTCATCATGTCAACCTACCAAATCGAATCAATCCAGTTCGATTCACAAAAACAGCTGTTGATAAACCACCAGAGCCAAGTTTCGCTGCGGCAAAAAGTAGCTGCAGCGTTGACCCTGCTCGTTCAGGCCAACGGTTCCCTCGTAAATCAAGAAACATTTCTACAACAAATTTGGCCGGATACACATGTCGACGAGCGCGCTTTGCCACAAGTAATAACTGAATTGCGTTCGGCGATTGAAGAAGTCGGCGGCAATCGGAAATGGATCCGGACCGTACCCAAACAAGGTTATGCGCTTGATGTACTTGTGATCCAAAAAACGGCTCCTTTGCCGATCCAAATTCGTTCACCAAAAAGGAAAACGCGCCAATTTCATTGGTTACTGACATCGCCAATTATCATGTTACTCGCCATCGTGATCTGGCGCGTAACAGCGGCAAAGTCAGGGCACACAAGTGTGATGGGTGAGTCGGCGTCCATTGCCATTCTTCCATTCATTAATGAAAGCAACGATTCGCGTTGGGACTGGACTAAATTGGCTCTCATGGATATGGTGCGCGCCAATCTGTTGACCAAAATTCACATGATCGATTCCACAGAAGTCGTTTCCGAGATCACTCGTCTTGGTTTGGGTGAACAGATGCTTACAACGTCTAGTCATCTCACACTGAAACATAATCTGGGCAATCCGATCCTGGTAGCTGGTATTATTCGCGGTCAACCAAATCATTGGCAGTTGGAAATACGGTGGCTATCTTCAGCGGGTGTTCAGTCGGTAGTAATAGACCCGCTCCCCGAGCCATTGCATGTGGGCGCAATCACAGATCTCATTTCGCGTCACTTACATCTAGACATTCAGCAATCCACTCAATACCCATTCAAGAAACCCTACCTAAGAGACGTTTACGTCAAGGGTTTGTCACTCATGTTGGCTGGATCAATGGACGAGGCTGTGCCCTACTTTGAGATATGTCACGAACAGGATCCTTCATTCTGGCATGCTGGCTTTTATCTCGCCCGATGTTTGGTCCACGGCTCTCGGTTCGAAGAAGCTGACCGCCTCATACAAGAACTCGTTACAGACAATCCCTATCTGCAAATAGAACTTGACTGGCTAAAAGCCCAACTCACTTACGAAAAACGTGATTTGCATGCTTGCCTCGCACTAGTAGATAAGCTCATGCAGGAGCCAAAACTATCCGCATCACAACGAATCCGGGCACTAACAATACTGGGCACCATCCATACGGCAAGCAATCAACTTGACACGGCAGAATTGGAATTAAAGGAAGCTTTACGAGTGAGTCAGGAGCAAAACAACGCTCGCGGTGAAGTGACATCACACAAATTACTTGCCAGCCTATATCAGCGAAATGGACGAACCCGAGAATCGCTCGACCACTTGGAAAAGGCTCTGCCAATCGCCAAGGCCATGCAGAACAGTGCTTTGGAGTCAGGAATCTTATTAACCACCGGTGACTATTATTTTTATTCTGATAACTTTGCTGAAGCGCGACGATACTACCAGCAGGTGCTTGAACTTAGATTAGCGCTTAATGACCGTCGCGGTGTCGGCGTTGCTCTGGCATACCTGGGATCTGTGGCTATTTTTGACAGGCGCTTCGAAGACGCGCAGCGTCAAATCCAAGCAGCACTTGAGATAAATATCGAAACCAATGATAGGTACAACGCCATCAATCAACGACTTAACTTGGGCTACTTAGCCATGGTGACTCAAGACTATGCGACTAGCCTTACACATTACGCTGAAGCGGAGACGTCGGCCAGAAATGCCGAAGATGAACACGGTACCATTTTCGCCATCATTGGCCTTAGCGAATGCTACATGCAAGCAGGAAATTTAGCGCAGGCCGCAGAACAATTGCACAGAGCAAGACTGATCGATTCATCTGATACAAACTTCCTCAATGCGCGTTTATTGTTATATGAGGCAGCGGTTGACTACGGACTCGGCAATGCCGCAATCGCACTCGATAAGCAACTGAAAGCTCGTGGACTGATGGACGCTGGCGATTGGGATCAAGGAAAAGAAGACTACTTGCATGTTTATCAATTGGCAGCCACGAGCGAGCAAAGACTTGATCTGCCCTTCAAAAAGGACCCACTAAGGGGACCTGACCCCTAAAAACCAAAAAGAAGGCATCTTTATGATCCTGTTCACATCAAGGCACCAAATATCGCTGGCTGCCGCACACAAAGCGGCGCAGGTCTTGCCATGAGCACAGAACCTAAACGCGGGCGCGGCGCCGGATACAACCCGCACAACCGTTTTGAGTCAACACGCCTTGACCCTTTTGATGATGGCTGGCACCAAGAACCCGAGTCCCAAGTGATCGGCACGACAATCCTGGAAGACACATCCAAGGGCATCTTAGCCAGTAACAAGTCGCCAGACGTGCCCTTTGATTGGTCGATCAACGCCTACCGCGGCTGCGAGCACGGCTGTGTCTATTGTTACGCGAGACCATCACACGCATATTGGGGACTCTCACCAGGCTTGGACTTTGAGACACAGATCTTCGCCAAGCGCAACGCCGATGAACTACTGAAACAGGAGTTTGAAAAAAAGGGCTACCAGGCCAGAGTCATTGCGTTGGGCACGAATACCGATCCCTATCAGCCGATCGAAAGAGAAGAGAAGATTACACGCCGTATCCTGGAACTAATGCAGGAGTATTGCCACCCAGTCACCATCACAACCAAGTCCGCCGGCATTTTACGTGATATTGATTTGCTGAAAGAGATGGCCCAGCACAACCTGGCATCAGTGGCACTTTCCATTACAACACTGGACCCTAAGCTGGCCCGAAAAATGGAACCTCGAGCGGCATCGCCTGCACGTAGGCTCGATGCCATCCAGCAGCTTGCCGACGCTGGCATCCCCACAGCCGTGATGGTAGCGCCCGTCATCCCAGCTTTAACAGACTGGGAACTTGAACGCATCCTCGAAGCCTCGGCCAATGCAGGCGCAGCATACGCGAGCTACATCCTGTTGAGATTACCCCTTGAAGTTGCAAGTATTTTTGATGATTGGCTAAAAAGAAACGTTCCTGACAAACAAGACCACGTCATGAGCCTGATGCGGCAACTTCGAGGCGGCTCCATTTACAACGCGCAATTCAAACAGCGAATGAAAGGAAGTGGACCTCTGGCAGATATCCTTGCAAGGCGCTTCGAACTCGCAATTCAGCAGCACCAGCTGAATCGAATCAGGGTCACGTTAGATACACTGCAATTCCGACGGCCCCACAAACACGGCGACCAATTAAGCTTGTTTTGAATCAAAACGAATTCCGACAGGCTTGCTCTAATGTTCAGTCGCAGGTATGAGGTGTATGTTCAGTTCGCTGTGATGACCTCGGAAGTAACTGACATCAACAGGACTGGGAATACCGGCGATTGAATGATCATCACTAAATTGCCACCAGGTCCAATGATCAAAGCCAGCTGGGATAGCCGGTTGGTCGACGCCATATTCGGCAATCCATAATGGGTGTTTGCCAAACGTATCATTGCCGTAACTATTCCAAAAATGGGGACTAGTGTAAATGATGGGTACCACGCGATAGTGTTGCTCCAGTGTTTGCAAAAAACGACGCAGGTCGTCCAGCCATCCAGGACTTGATCCTGGCGTAACTACTTCAATATCAACGACTGGCGCCAAATCACCTTCTTTGAGCGGTGTGTTCTCAATGAAATTCCGGGCTTGTACTTCGGGATCATCATTGGTGCGATAGAAATGATAGGCGCCGACAGGAATTCCGCTCTTGCGCGCACCATCCAAATTCGTGTGCAACTGCGGATCCACAAAATCATCGCCCTCTGTCGCTTTCACAAATACAAAAGCATAACCTCCGGCCACCACTTTACCCCAATCCACTTCCCCATCAAGATGCGAAACATCAAACCCACGTATGATCCATTCCTCTTGGGCGAAAATGCATGGCAAAAGACAAAAAACCAACCACCATTTCAATGAAAGCCTCCCCAGAATTCGTATCCTATCTTACACCTTAGTATTCCTTCCGATCACTGAGTTTTAGGTGTAGGATGAAGCCATCAAACCGCGGATGACTT
Source organism: Holophagae bacterium (assembly GCA_029263455.1). Classification (GTDB taxonomy): domain Bacteria; phylum Acidobacteriota; class Holophagae; order Acanthopleuribacterales; family Acanthopleuribacteraceae; genus JAGQSC01. The sequence continues at coordinate 242,572 of JAJCXM010000032.1, read as the reverse complement.
TATGGAACGTCGAAAATTCTTGCGGTACCAACAAGCCGTAAAAGTTCTGTGCCAAATACAGGGCGAATATTTTGAAGCACAGACCCACGATTTAAGTCCTCAAGGTCTGACCATCATCACGGCCAACGAAATACCGCTAGGCACTTTGTTTCACGTGCGTTGCAGTTTGGAGAGTGGCCGTGAAACCCTGCTGGAGGTCGAAGAACGACAGCGCCGTTATGTACATCGCGGCTCGTTGCGCTATCTACGGTTAGGACTGCACATCACGCAAGCGTCGCCAAGTTCGCCTGACTTTTTCCGTGAATTAGCCAACCTCGTACAAAGCCGACAAGTTGACAACAGCCAAAAAGCGCCGCGACTCAAAGACCGTATTCACAGGCGCATTCAATTTCAGCTACCCGTTAGGGCTCGCGTGGAGAGTCGCGTCTACAAATGCCAAACATTCGACATCGGTTCGAGGGGCGCCAGCATTTTGGTGCCGCCCGATTTCCCTGACGACGAGACTTTTGATCTGATCATTGAAGATCCAGTAGGTGGATTGATTCCCTTAAAAGTGAAAACCGTTTATCGAGAGCTTGTTATGGCACCACGTTCCGGCTATCGCATTGGTGTTAAAGCTATTTCGGGTACCGCCGCATTTCATCAATTTCTCAAACGACATGACCTGATTTCTCAATAGAATTACGTCTTCTGGAGCGCCAAATTCGAGAACTAATCAGCTCCAAGCATATTAAAAAACATACTATCCTAATCGATTTCAGTTTTTTTACATTACTATTAAAAAAATTTCTTGACTATCGAATCCCACTAACCTACATTGTCAGTAAGATCTATCTATTGATACTTATATTAAGTCGTCTTAACGTATCCTCTACGAAGGGTTAGCCCCGGCAACGGGGCTTTCTTTTTTTATGCGATTTGAAGTCATCGAAGGTGGACTAAGAAACGGATCCGATTGGTTCGGAACACAGCTCTTTGTTGGAAGTGCGCCTCAAGGTGTCGTCACGAAGATTCGCGAAGAGGATGGTTTTTTGGTGCTTTCGGCACCACCCATCGTAAGGCGAGTTGACGAACATCCAGTTCGAACCTGGACCGGCATCATGAATGACGAGCCTAGAGAACCTGGTACAGTCGTGTGGCGCGGACACGAGTTATTGGCTGTGGTTCATAGACTGGAACAAGATCCTTCCATCCAAAAACAGGCGTTAGAACCCTGTTGGACGCAGGCGTTTGAGTTGGCCCAACGTTCACAGTCCACTTTATTAGCAGCCGAATTGTTGGGCACGATTCACGCCCATCTCGATTTGACTACTGCGTTGCAAGCTCTAAGGTCAGCTTTGGAATTAAGCGCTTACCGCCCACAAGCGATATGGCTTCAGACACCTCGATATGCGGAACAGTTACCTGCCGCTATTCTTGAATGGCGTGACGCTAGCCCGTAAATCGTAATGGTTTTATATGGGCAATGGCACCGCATTCCTTAGCGTAGCGATAATAGGTTTCCAAGCTTTTGTGCTCTTCATCGCCCATGTCATATTGGATCACCTGTGTGAGGTAATGTTCAATATCGCTTTCAGCGATGCCCCAACGCCGGGCCGCCGCATCCCAGCGCTCACTCAAATGACGTTTACCATATTCTTTAGCATCGGTGAGACAACTGGCTAGCCAACGGTCGTTGTCATTTTCACGTAAAGCCCAAAACGCAAACACAAACGATAGACCTGTTTCCGCATACCACCAGGCCGCCAGATCATGAATCGCCTCATCACTGGGCGACAACCGCAACGCGGCATCGCCAATGATGAGGGCCGCGTCGGCAACTGCTAACATAGCTTCTCGATCAGGTGCCATTGCCACGATCTTCAAACGTCTTTTGAATTGGCGCCAAAAAAGGATTTCGACTAGGGTGACAGAGGATCGCGAGAAGCGGTCCACGGCGATCATCTCAACATCTTCAAGCGCCTTTCGAGAAACGATAACAACCGATTTGACCCTTTTCTTGGCGGCGATACAGATCCCGGGCGCAATGGTCAAATTAGGAATGCGTTGGTATTCGATGGACGAGATAAGACCGCCATCTACGCGACCCGCGGCCAGGTTATCCGCACATTGGGATGGGTAATCGAACGTCAACCCGATCTGGTCGCCAAAGACATGGTCCTTGAACGCGAGGTTCAAGGGCAATGCGTTGAGATAATCGATAATCGAAAGTGAACTACGCACGGTTTAAGAGAAGTCCGCCCCCATAATAACCTTAAGAATAATCCACCCAATACCAAGTGGCGCGACAAATCGAACAAAAAATAACCAGGTCGAGTAGAACCAATGAACGGTCCCATCCTCACGGGTAAGTGCAAGTTCCTCAAGGCTCTCAGGACGCTTCAGGATCCAACCGGCGTACAACGTGATAAACAGTCCGCCAACCGGCAACATCCAGTTGGCTGAGAAGTGATCAAATAGATTTAGAAACCCTTGTTTATCAGCAAACAGCCTGTTGTTGAATAGACGGCCGATCCCCTTTTCGCCGTGCCCAAAAAACTCGAATGTTGAAGCCCATGACCAAGCACCATTAGATAATGCGCAAAAGACGCTTAAGGACATGATACCGAGGGCCGATACCGCGGTTGACTTGTTACGGGACCACTTAATCTTATCGACCAACAACGAGACCACAACTTCCAACAACGAGATGGTTGATGATAAAGCGGCGAATGCGACGAGAACATAAAAAACAGGCCCCAAAACGACACCCAAACTCATTTTGGTATAGAACATCTCCGGCAAAGTGACGAAGAGCATGCCTACCGTCGACTTGCCTACATTATTTTGAAGTTCTGGCACGGTGAAAATAATGGAATACATAATGATACAGGCAGCCAACGCGATCACCGTGTCAAGGACAACGATGGCAGCGGACGCCTTAGTAATGGACTCCGATTTCTTCATATACGAGCCGTAGGTAATCATGGCGCCCATACCAAGCGACAAAGTAAAGAAGGCATGGCCTAAAGCCTCTAAGACCGAATGGCCGGTCACTTCGCTGAAGTCAGGTTTAAAGAGAAAACCTAGCGCTTGGCCAAAGCCAGCCAAGGAGAACGAATTCAAAACGAGTAACACCATGATGCTCAGCAACACGGGCATGAGGATTTTTGTGGCTTTTTCAATACCTCTGGAAATACCACGAGAGACAATGAACGAGGTGACCGTCAAGAATATGCCTGTCAAAAAGACTTGCAGCGTGCCCTGGCCCAAAAAATCACCAAACGCGTTCGGATCCGGTGTTTCATAGCCAGTAAAAGACCATTTCATACATTGCAGAAACGACGAAATCGACCAACCAGCAATCACCGCATAAAAGGCGAGAATGACAATACCAGACGCCACACCTAACCAACCGACAAACGCCCAGCGTGGATGGCCCAAAACGCCAAAGGCTGGTACGGGACTGGTTTGCGCCCTGCGGCCAATGATAATTTCGGACATCATGACGGGCATGCCAACAGCCAGGATACAAGCCAAATAGATAAGCACAAATGCGCCACCATGATTATTCCACGCGATATATGGGAATTTCCAAAGGTTACCCAGTCCAACTGCCGATCCCGACGCAGCTAGCACAAAACCAAGACGACTGCCCCATTGATCTCTAGGTTGCGCCACAATTCCTCCTCATATCCATCACAAATAATTCAATTATTATAGACGTTCCATATACTTTTTAGCCTTGATCAGGCATTGGTAACCAAACCCTAACCAGCAGACCGGCAGGATCCGTTTTAGCACCGGGCGGGTCGAGCAATTCAACTTCTCCACCGTGACGTTCAATAATGGCTCTCGAAATCGGTAACCCTAAACCAAGCCCTTCCTCAAGATAGGCTTCGCCTTGCACAATTTGATATTTGTTAAAGACCTGATTTCGCCTATCTTCCGGGATTCCTGGCCCTTGGTCACGAATGTAGAACAATACTTTACCGGCCCGGATGTCGGTCCAAAGTTTTACCGATCCTCCATCTGGCGAATAACGAATTGCATTCTGAGTCAAATGGCGAATCGCTTCAATTAGTAAGACGGGATCGGCCGAGACAACCACATCCTCATTGACTCTGGTAAGAATACGTATCTTACGTTCTTTAATGGCATAACGATCTTCGCGCAAGGCCGCACGAATGATTTCATTGAGCTTAATAGATCGGTTCGCAAGTTGCGTCTTGCCTTGTTCCAAATTAAAGAGACGGATGACCTTAGAAATGGTTAGGTTGACCGACTCTGCTGTTCGGTAAATATCGACCAACTTCCCCTTTTGTTCAGCCGGGAGATCGCCTTTGGCCAGGCCCTTCAAATTGTTACTGATACTGCCCATTGGATTACGCAGTTCTTGCGTAATTAAAGACATGAATTGATCTTTGGTTTTGTCTAATAACTTCAATTCCTCATTGGCACGTTGCAGAGCCCGATTGGCGAACTGGAGTTCTTGGGTACGATCTTTGATTTTGTCTTCAAGTTTCACGTTCAGATCATTGATTTCAGTAACTTTGCGCTCAAGGTTACGGTTAAGTCCCGAAACCATGCCATAAAGACGCGCGTTCTCGATGGCTGAGGCCATGAATTTGGCCGTGGCCGAAAAGAAGGCCAAATCATGTTCTTCATAACATCTCTTCGATTCCGTCGTTATGACGTTAATGAGACCCAACAACCGCCGGTGACTCATCAGCGGAATGGAAATGACACCTTCAATGGTGGAAAACTTTTGCCGAATGAAATCGAACCATTCCGGATTGCTCTCTGCACTGACAATAGACGCTTTCCGTTGATGCGCAAGTAAATGGGCTAGGCTCTTACCTTTATCGGATCGAACCAAAAAGATGGGATCAGTCTTTAAGCGATAAGCGGCTCGTGGCTTGAGCTCTGGGGGTCGACCTTCAACCAAGGCAATGCAGATACAATCACCGGCGTGGTCGCCTAAAATCTTGCACAAGATATTCAACAATCGATCGATGTCCAGCACCGACGTCACCGTTTCGCCGATGCGGTTGACGGCTTCTAGTTGCTTGATTCGTTCGTCCCGTTCGCGTTTGGTCTCATCCAACTTTACATAGAGGTTGGCCAACTCCATGTTGGCTGCCACGGCACGTTCAATAAGGTCAGCATTAGTCATGGCGGCGTGTTGCGTACCTGAACCGTCTTGACTGTGACCCAAATCAGGGATTTTTGACCCGGTTGGGTGCCCAAACTTCAACTGAAGGCGACTAAGATCAACCGGGTTTGTGTCTTCACTGTCACGTTGTCTAAACTCTTCCATGGCTCGCGCCAAACGCTCGCCGAAATCTACTTTTCCTTTTGCGCCTCGGTTCAAACGGTAACGGGCAACGACATTGTTGATCATGCGTTTAGAAATGGAAATAAAGGTATCGAGTACGCCTTGCCCATTGATCGCTACCGACTCATAGCTATGCGCCTTCAAGGAGTTAAGCGTGCGTTCCAATTCCACGTAGGAATACACGTCTTGTAGGTCGCGCTTGTTGTACTGGATAACCAGGGGTATCGACTCAATATCAAGACCGTTGTACGGAAGATTTGCGCTTAGATCCTGGAACGATTGTAGGTTATCGTCCATTTTTCCACGCTCCGAGTCGGCGATAAAGACAACACCATCGGCCCCAGCCAGCACAGCTCGTCTCGTGCTCGCGTAGTGAACTTGACCTGGCACCGTATAGATTTGCAGTTTTATGCGGTAGCCAAAAATTCGACCCAGACTCAATGGCAAGAGGTCAAAAAATAGCGTGCGGTCTTGATCTGTGTTGATCGAAAAGAGCTTAGTCTTTCGATCTGGATCGGTCATTTTGTGGAGCACCTGTAAATTGGTGGTTTTGCCACAAAGCGCCGGCCCATAATAGACGATCTTGGTGAGGATCTCTTTTCCAGTGAAATTAATCTGGACCATACTGAGTCCTAATCGCCTCCAGACAGCGTAAACGTTTTAGATTATTCGTACGAAAATTAGTAGGTAACCGCATCCATCATAACCATTTGCGGCGAGAATGGCAAAGGCAATAGATGACTTGTGGCCGTGATTTTTCGCTATCCCTCTATCTCTTGCCAAGTGGCCGCTGAATCAGGTTCACGCTAGTGTCTCTCAGTTAGCAAGATCCGCCCATGCGATAGCTCAGATAATATTCAATTATTCACCTGCCCCTTGCTAGCTACAGATTTCATACAGCAGTCCGTTTTTTCCCTGATGCTTAACACGGTACATAAGTTTATCGGCTACCTTGATGGCATTATCTGCACTTTCAGGGGCATTCTCAAACAGGGCGACACCCATGCTAAATCCGATTGGCCAGTTCTCTGCCCCCGCAACCAGCTGCAGTTGTTCGTGGATACGGTCAAATACAATCCTTGCACCTAACTCGGTTTCCGACAGTAAGACGGCAAACTCATCGCCACCCATGCGTCCCACCAAATCAGACGTTCGCACACATTCGCTCAGTGTCTGCCCGACCATCTTCAACACGCGATCGCCTTCAGCATGTCCTAGCTGATCATTGACAGCCTTAAAATTGTCAACATCTACAAAACCCAAAGCCAACGACCGTTCCTGGCGCGCTGATAACTCAATACGGTTTTGCACCAAGTGACGGAACGTCTCCGCATTCAATAGACTCGTCAATCCATCGATTCGAGCCCGGTTCCGCTCCACAACAAGATGTATCTTCAATTCACGCATGAGATACGCAATAAGCAGAAAGAACCCAAAACGCACGCCCGTATTCCAAACAGGAATAAATCGGTTGCTGTAGCTCTGGTCTGCGAGCATCCAAACGACGGCCGAAAGGAAACAAAATACGAATCCCAATCGTGTTCGTGAAAACCAAGTTACGAACATGATCGGCAATAGATAAAATATTGAGAACGATAGCTCATAGCCGGTTTGAATATCTAACAAACCTATAAGTGCGAGGAGCATTGTCCCGACCAAGGTAACAAAGGTCGCCGATTTCCCAGTCATGACTCGTGTCAATTTAGTGAGCATTCAATTCCAAACGGGCAACCTGATAAACGCTATAACGTCATCTTCAAACGACACGCTTCGTTGCGTGTCATCGAGTGCACATTAAAACCACAAAAGCATGAGACGTAAAAGCAGAATCGGGAGTTGCAGACAACTTATTTCTAAGTGACTCTCAGCTAAGACACCAAAATCTTGATTTGAAGGACGCCGAGCGATCGGTGGTCAATCATTCGCATTTCTTTTTGGAAGACCGGGTCTAGCCATGCCCTGTAGCACGTGACTCAGAGTCGAGTAAGCTTGAGTTTTCGACATTCTCAGCGAGTGTATCCGCTTAACTACCCGAAGACTCGCCTACTTAATTTTCGAATGACGCTGCCCATGCTTTCAATACCAACCAGGCCTCACTCACGTAAATCGCAAGCGATGCAGTTAGATCGGCGATCGAACTGCTTGCGCCATTTTGGGTGCAATGACCCACAGGTCACGGCTATACAATTGCGAAACCAAAAAACGTTCTTGGTGCCCGAGGCCGGACTCGAACCGGCACAGAGGGGTTACCTCCGCGGGATTTTAAGTCCCGTGTGTCTACCAATTTCACCACTCGGGCAAGAAACGTTTGGAGGCGGCGACCGGAGTCGAACCGGTGAATGGAAGTTTTGCAGACTTCTGCCTTAGCCACTTGGCGACGCCGCCGATTTGCACGTTCTATCGCAAATTCATCATCAACGCAAGCCAAACGACAGAATGATATGGAGCGGGTGATGGGATTCGAACCCACGACTTCAACCTTGGCAAGGTTGCACTCTAGCCACTGAGTTACACCCGCTCAGCCATGCGTCACAAGCCCTAGAGTATAAGAAGGCCTAAACCCAGTGTCAAGCTTAAAACGCCTTGCAATCCCTATCTGAAGATTCCGTTTCAAAAATGGCCATACCCCGGCCAGCAAACTCACCAATTTCGCTCGAACAAAATAAAACAAATCAAGAACGAAACCTGACCTGCATCGCCAAACGCCTCACCAACAACGGATATCACGACTGAGACACCCATACACGCTTAATGATCCAGATCACGGACAAATTTGGGTAAACGAGATACAACCTAAACACGATCCTAGAGAGCGAGTTTAAAGTCTATGAATTTAGCCGCTATGGATATTGGAACGATCCTTCCTGACCATGAACCCGGTAACCAAGCAATTTTCCAAAAAGCTCGTGACTTGGTGGACGCAGGCCAATCTTTGCTCGCCTTTGAATCCATAGACATAGTTCTCCATCAGGTAACCGACGAAGCTCTCTATTTACATTGGCAGTTGGCCAAACAACTGGGTGCCTGGGAACGTGGACGTGTCTCTTGCTGTCATCTTGCAGGCCGTTTATTGCAAAGAGCCGATATCGAAGGGGCCTTTAGGGTGTGGCGAGAATGCCATACCATTACCGGTCGTGGATTCCCGATCCAAGAACACCTAAAACTGGCCCAGCGGTTAGCCCTTCGAGATCATAGGCTGGAGTGTCAAAGTGTCTTGCGCCTGGCCTTGCAAACAAACAAAAGAAACGACCAGGATTCCCTACTTGAGATCATTGATTTGGCGTCGATTCATGTGCCTATCAGCTTGCTTGATGAAGCGCCGCGCTTATTCAAGGTTGTCGATAAAACGCATCACCCCAGAATGTTGCATGCAGTCGAATTAGCCAACCAAGTCCAGAGCCAACAAGATTCTGTCAGTGCACAAGTTAATAAGCTAGCCAACATGAATCGCCGCCAACGCTGCGCATCTCGATTTCTTTGTATTCGCATCAAGTTAGAAGATATCGCCGCTTGGGGTCTCAATTACAGTAATAGCGAAGGCGTTGGTCGGTTCATGAGTTATGATGACGTAAGCGCCATCGTGATTGCGGGGATAAGGCGCCCCAACGCATCAGCGTATGTACTCATCGATCTATTTATCGATCCAGACACAAAACCATGCGATCAACGACGACTACTGAGAATAGATAGTCGGTCTATTGCGCCAGGTAGATTCTTCCCAACCATCAAGAACCCGCTTGATGCGTTCTTTAATTTAGCAATCGAGGTTCATCGCCATGCCGAACAGGCAAAGCGACACCCTGAAGGGGAACTCTCTCGCAGGACACTGCCGATTTTTTCTTGTCTTGCTGACTACGAGCAATCATTCGGTAACTCAGTGTCTGAATCACGTTGAACTGAATCGTCAACTTCCTGTCGTCAACGCGTCATGTTGTAGAAGATCAGATCACCCCCGGTAACCATCGCCAACATTCCCTTTGCATCAAATAAAGGGGGGTGTGCGGCTTGGGGAGCCGCACACAGGGGGAGTTTGATACCTTCTGTTGTTACACTACTCTTATCGTCCAAGTTACATGGAGCCTTAACTCTTTTTTTCTTTTTTTTTGTTTCGCCGCAAAAACGATTATTCGCTCTCATGTTTGGGCACAAAAAAAGGGACCAAAAGGCCCCTTCTTCGCTAGATTGTTGACAAAGAATTTAGCCGACCGTCTCCATCGCGTTGAAGAAGTAACGTGTTTCAAAAGCAGCCGTTTCCTCGGCATCAGAACCGTGAACAGCGTTGCGTTCGATATTCGTCGCGAACCGTTTGCGGATGGTGCCTTCTACTGCCTGTTCAGGGTTTGTCGCACCCATAAGGTCGCGCCATGCTTTGATAGCCCCGTCCTTCTGCAGGATCATCGCAATAACCGGACCTTCAGTCATAAAGGCCACAAGGTCGTTAAAGAACGGTCGCTCGCGATGGACGGCATAAAAGCCTTCCGCTTGATCCTTCGATAGCTGCATCATTTTCAATGCAGCGACCTTAAAGCCAGCCTTTTCGATTTCCGCCAAGATTGCGCCAGCATGGCCTTGTGCCACCGCATCCGGTTTAATGATGGCAAATGTCTTTTGCATAAGATCTCCTAATTCGTTTTTCTTTTATTTAAGACAGCACTTCACGCATCTTGGAGCCCATATCTGCAGGGCTATTGACGACGTGAATGCCACATTCAGACATAATCTGCATCTTCTCTGCAGCTGTACCCTTCCCTCCGGCGATGATGGCGCCAGCATGACCCATTCGTTTACCAGGAGGCGCTGTTTGGCCTGCAATAAAACCAACAATCGGTTTTTTCATGTTGGCTTTGGCCCAAACCGCAGCTTCATCTTCAGCGGTACCGCCAATTTCACCAATCATGACTACGCCGTCGGTATCTGGATCATCGTTAAAGAGTTTCAGAATATCCGTGAAGTTCGAACCAATAACGGGGTCTCCGCCAATCCCAACACAAGTCGACTGGCCAATGCCCAGTGCGGTCAACTGACCAACCGCTTCATAAGTTAGCGTGCCTGATCGAGAAACGACGCCTACACGTCCAGGTCGATGGATATGACCTGGCATGATGCCTATTTTGCAAGCGCCGGGCGTAATCACTCCTGGGCAATTGGGACCAACTAGCCGCACGCCTTTGCGCTGAACAAAGTTATAGGCGTGGATCATATCCACGGTCGGAATTCCTTCGGTAATACAGACAACTAAGGCAACCCCGGCGTCAGCCGCTTCCATGATGGCATCAGCCGCAAAAGGAGGAGGTACAAAGATAAGAGAGACATTGGCGCCCGCCTTCTTAACAGCTTCGGCCACGGTGTTGTAAACAGGAACTTGATCTTCGATGACCGATGTTCCACCTTTACCAGGCGTAACACCAGCAACGATTTGCGTGCCGTAATTAATACAATGCTCGGCATGAAACGAGCCTTGACTACCCGTGATCCCTTGCACCACGACGCGAGTATGGTTGTTTACTAAGATACTCATTTATGCTCCCTTCACGACATCGGCGACTTTTCGAGCAGCTGCAGCTAAGCCCTGAACAGGTATCAACCCAAGCCCTGAATCATTCAAAAGCGCGAGTCCCTCTTCTGCGTTGGTGCCTTCCAGACGAACGACCACTGGAACTTTAAGATCCAGGTTACGTGCGGCTTCTATGACGCCTCGAGCAATCATGTCACAACGCACAATGCCGCCAAAAATATTGATCAAGACGGCTTTAACCGCCGGATCACTAAGAATGAGCTTAAAGGCTGCTTCAACGCGTTCTTGGGTTGCACCGCCACCGACATCCAGGAAGTTGGCTGGCTCTTGGCCAGCGATCTTAATAATGTCCATGGTTGCCATAGCGAGCCCAGCCCCATTGACCATGCAGCCAACGGTTCCGTTTAACTTGATAAAGTTGAGGTCGAATTTACTTGCCTCAATTTCGCTTGGTTCCTCTTCGTCGAGGTCACGCATCGCCAGAATATCTGGATGGCGATACATGGCGTTATCGTCAAACGTCATCTTGGCGTCCAGAGCAATTAATTCGCCAGCACCATCGATCATGAGCGGGTTAATCTCCAACAACGAGGAGTCACTGTCGATAAACGCCTTATAAGTTGCTTGCATGAAAGACACGGCTTTCCGAATTTGTTTGCCACTCAAGCCCAAACCAAAGGCGATCTTTCGCGCTTGGAATGGCATGAGGCCGACTTCGATGTCGACGACCTCTTTCATGATTGCGTCGGGGTTGTCGGCTGCCACTTCCTCGATGTCCATTCCACCTTCAGAAGACGCCATCACCACAGGACAGCTTGTTGCGCGATCAATGACGATACCAAAGTATAATTCGCGTTGAATATCTTGGCCTGCCTCGACGAGCACGTTCTTAACATGTTTCCCTTCGGGACCTGTCTGATGTGTAACTAACGTCATGCCTATGATGCTTTCAGCATGGGCACGCACTTCGTCTAACGATCGGGCAAGTTTGACGCCGCCACCTTTACCGCGACCACCTGCATGGATTTGTGCTTTGACAACCCATACCGAACCGCCCATATCGCGCGCAATTTCAACCGCACGATCCGGGTTATCTGCCACATCCCCTTTGGGGACAGGAACCTGGTATTTAGCCAGGATCGATTTGGCTTGATATTCGTGAATCTTCACCGAAACCTCCAGAATACAAACGTAGGGCAAGGGCGTATCGCCTCTGAAGTGGATTGCATCCCACTTTTCAAGCAAAGAACCGCTCGCCGCTGCTGACGAAAGAGTTCTGCTGCCCCGTTTTTTAGCCGGCCTAGTCTAGCACTACAGGCGACCAGATTAAAGTGGGGCCAGAAATTTTCCCGTGTATCGCAATCTGACCTGCAGGCACAAATGCGAGCTACCATTAACGGGCCATTTAGATTAGGCTCGATTGTCGATTGCAAAATCTTTGAAAGCACGTGTTTATGATTCAGCCAAAAAAGAGCCTCGGTCAACATTTCTTACATGACAAGGGCATTATTAGTCGTATCGTGGCCGCGTTAGACGCTCAATCTGGCGATCGCATATTTGAGATAGGCCCAGGCCCAGGCGCTCTCACAAAATCATTAGCGGCCAAAGACGTGCAATTAGTCGCACTGGATGCCGACCAAGATATGATTGATTTATTGAATGCAGACCCCCAATTTCAGCACGCACAATTGCTGCTTGGTGACGCGCTGACCTATGATTTTGACCCCATCCTAAAGCCGCAAAGTTTAGTCATATCAAATCTGCCCTACCAAACGTCCGTACCAATTACCGCGCGCCTAATGGCTTATGCTGAATATGTACCGAGACTCGTGATGATGTATCAAAAGGAAGTGGCTGAACGTATTCGCGCGCAACCTCGAACCAAAGCATATGGTCCAATTTCCGTCTTTACCCAAAGCCAATATCGAATTAGCAAACTCATGAATCTTGGGCCAGGCGCCTTCAAACCGCCACCTAAAGTGCAAAGTCAGGTTTTGGTGTTTGAGCGCTTGAGCGAGCCCTTAATTGCTGTCTGTGAACTGCCTGCGCTTCGCCGTTTGATTGAGCCTCTTTTCCAGCAACGCCGAAAAATGATCACCTCTGTCCTACGCCGGCAAGGCGACAATGGCAACTTTGGCAATCTGTTAGAATCCTTTGAATCACTAGGTTTTTCTATGCAGTCACGCCCGGAGGAGCTAAGTGTTAAAGACTACGCTGACTGGCTGAGGGCCGTTATATCTTGAAGCAAAATTCTTACTCGATGCAAATCATCCCATTAGGAGGCGTGGGCGCGTTTGGCGCCAATGCAACCATTTTTAGAACGGAGAGCACGTCGATCTTGGTTGATTTCGGGTTGATGTTCCCGCCGGACTCACGTCAACCGGGCGTTGACTACTACATCATCGACCCTGACTTTTTGCTGACGAATTTTCCCAAGCTAGATGCCATTTGCATCACGCACGGCCACGAGGATCATATTGGCGCGTTGCCGTTCCTGCTGGCGCGTCTCGACGTTCCCGTATTTACCATGCCTTACACCGCAGATTTGATCCGCCAAAAATGTCGCCATCTAAAGCCATCGTTGAAGACGGTTTCTTTAAATAAACCGATATCCATCGGCGATATTCAAGTCGAATTTGTTGGTGTGACTCATTCAATTATTCAAGCTTGCGCCTTAGCCATACACGCCAACGGCTCATCAGTGATACATAGCGGCGACTTTAAGGTAGATGCCTTGCCTGGCGACGAGTATCCGTTCCAGTGGCAACGATTTCAACAATTGGGTGAAGACGGTATTGACTTGCTTATCATGGATTCCACCAATGCGGCCAAACCGGGGTTCTGCCCTAGCGATGCCGAAATAGTTGACACCATCGAAGACCATATCCGCCAGGCGAAGGGCCGAGTATTCTTCACGACCTTCTCTTCCCACATGCCTCGTTTAAAGAAGCTGAAACGCATTGCGAAGGCAGCAGGTCGTAAAGTTGTGCTTTTGGGAAGGAGTTTTCAACGTCATTACATGGCAAGTATTGATGCCGCCTACCTAGCTCATGATCCCGACACATTTATCTCTATGCAAGAGGCTGAAAGTGTTCCAGATGAGCAACTAATCTATGTCGTAACCGGCTCACAAGGCGAGCGCTCGGCCGTGTTGGCTAAACTCACACACGATGAATTTCAAGGTCTCCGTCTTGACCAAGGCGATACCGTGATTTTTTCGTCAAAAACCATTCCCGGGAACGAGCGCGTCATTGCGTTGTTAATCAGTGATTTGGAAAACAAAGCGGTACACGTGATTGCTGCCTCCAAATATCCAATCCACACCTCAGGACACGGCTACCGTGAAGACATGGCATTCCTCTATTCACTGACAAAAGCCCGTCACGTTATCCCGATCCATGGCGAGTTCAATTTTTTACTGCAGCACTATCGATGGTTGCAGGAGTTGTTAGGCAGTGATCAACGCACTCATCTCATTCAGACTGGCGACGTTGTTGAGCTAAAGGGAGACCAACTCGTCATTAACGATCCCTACCAGGTTCCCTTATTACCGATCGATGGCAACCAAGACGTGCCGTTGGACACGAAAACCCTTCGCGACCGAAAAGACATGATGTACAGCGGCCTGATCGTGGTTAGCGCGCATACCGGAGAGTCTATCAACGTTGAAATAGCGACACACGGTTTGGCAGAGAAAGAGCCGGGCTTGTTGGCTTCGGAGATGGCCAAGACGTTGACTCGAGTTTTGAGTAAGCAACGTGCCGCCGACCCCCATGCAATCCTCAAGCGTGAAAGCAAAAAATTCCTAAAGACCAAATTCTTCGGCCGGCCACTTATCAAAATCATCGTCGACGGTCATATGTAGGCGACCGAGAGAAACAAGTTTGTGGCCCTATCGTTTTTAGACCGGTGACGGCATGCTCTCCAAAATATCTTGGAAGATCATGGTGGTGGCTTCGTCCTCACCTTCGGCACTCGTGACCGTTGATTTCAACAAAATCCTGTGGCCACAAACAATGCCCGCCAATTCGCGAACATCATCAGGAATAGCGAAGGTACGCCCGCGCACCATTGCCAAGGCTTTAACCGACCGATACAGCGCCTGGCCGCCCCTGGGCGAAACACCGATTCGGATGGCGTCGTGGGCTCGCGTGGCACGCACAATTTGGTAGATGTAATCCATCACTTCTTCTGAGATGCTCACCTGATCGGCTTGCTCCTGAAGATGCAGTAAATCGTCCAAATGACTTGCGTTAATGGCTATGTCACTAGACATGTAATCGCCTTGTATGACCTGTTTCTCGAATTTGGCGTTTGGGTATCCGAGCTTTAGGCGCATCAAGAAACGATCCAATTGAGATTCAGGTAATGGGAATGTGCCGTAGTGGTCTTTACTATTTTGGGTCGCGATCACAAAAAAGGGCTTTGGAAGAATCATAGTTTGACTGTCGTGGCTTATTTGACCCTCGTGCATGGCTTCCAAAAGCGCGCTTTGCGTTTTGGGATTCGCACGGTTTATTTCATCAGCAAGTAAAACATTAGTGAATATGGGACCGGGCACAAATTCGAATACTTCCTCACGCTGTTTATAAATGGTGACACCGATGAGATCGCTAGGTAACAAGTCAGAAGTGAACTGCAAGCGACGGAACTTAACATCAAAACAAGAAGCCAAGCTCTTCGCCAATGTGGTTTTACCGACCCCAGGCACATCTTCAATTAGCAAATGACCCCGAGCTAAAAGGCAAGCCAACGCATATTCAAGCTGTAGCCGTTTTCCCAGGAGCCGCTTCTCAAGGGCATCAAGCACAAAATGTACGAGCGTCTGTGGCATGTCTCCTCCGAGATGTTTGCAGGCTGCTATGGCCTAGATCTGCGCATCTTAACATCATGTGGCGCATACCGAATCATTAAGCCACGGCCTCGTGATTTGGGTCGTTCAAATGATGTGATAGGATGAACCGCTTTTACCCCCACACAGCGAGACCCCACTGCGGTTCCCAACCGAGGATTCATTGTCGGCAGAAATTGCACAAACATCCCAGGAAACAGTTCAACCGGAACAACTCCTAGATGACATTGATAAAGCCCGTTTGCCTCGCCACATTGCGATTATTATGGACGGGAATGGCCGCTGGGCGAGGGCGCGTGATTTTTCTCGGATCAAGGGGCATAAAGCGGCGATCGCCGCCGTACAAGATGTCGTTAAAGCTTGTATTGACTTAAATATCAAACACCTCACCCTTTACGCCTTCTCGACCGAAAACTGGAAACGACCTGCGCAAGAGACCGGCACACTCATGGCTTTGCTTCGTCAGTATTTGCGCATGGAATTCAAGACTGTGCACAAATATGATGTGAAACTGAACGTCATTGGCGACATCAAAGCACTTTCCAAGGGCATCCAGCGTGACCTCAAAACTGTCATAGACGCCACTTCTCGGCACGAGGGCATGCAGTTTAATCTGGCCCTCAATTACTCAGGTCGATCCGATATCGTGCAAGGAATTCGCCAAGCATCCGAGTCCGGAGTCGACATGAGTCGCATCACGGAGGAACAGTTTTCAACCTGGCTTTCAACAGCCGGCCAACCGGACCCTGACCTTGTCATTCGAACCAGCGGTGAATACCGTATCTCTAATTTTTTACTTTGGCAGATTGCCTATTCAGAAATCTGGGTAACCAAAACCTATTGGCCAGATTTCCGTCGCAACGATTTATACGCGGCGATACTTGATTTTCAAGCGCGTGAGCGTCGCTTCGGGGGTATTTAATTTATGGCTTTACAGCTAAAGAAGCTGGTCAAACGCAGTGCAACCACCTTTGTCGGGGCTGGCCTTATTTTGGCCATTGTGCTCTTCCTTCCAAAATGGGCTTTCCATAGTTTGCTGATGGGATGTGGCATTGTCGGTGCCTACGAATTTCGCGCCATTGCCAAGGGATTCGAGATCCGAGCCATGACCGTACCCATCGTTATTAGCGTCGGCTATGGCATTCTTACGCTATACATAGATGGACTAGATCTCAACTGGCTGCCTTATTTAACAGTAGCCCTAGCTTGCCTATTATCACTAACGCCACCCAACGACGTGCGGACTAGTCTTCACACCGTAGGCGCCACACTCGTTGGCAGCGCCTATTTATGTTTATCAATGGTGGGTCTTTCCTATATTTTCGCCATCAGCAGCGCGGAAAGCGATGTTCGCGGACGCCACCTTGTCCTTTTTTGCTTTTTCATCGTCTGGATGGGCGATTCCGCGGCGTATTTACTGGGTAGTGCCTTTGGGAAACACAAGATTGCCAAAACTATTTCGCCCAACAAATCTCTGGAAGGAGCAATCGCTAATTTACTAGGCAATGCGCTCGCCGTCTGGATTGGAAAATCGACCTTATTCCCCGAACTCAGTTGGACGAATGTGGTGATGCTAGTCTTAGTATTTTTCATCTTTGGTCTATTCGGCGATCTTGTTGAGTCCTCCTGGAAACGTGGTTCGCAGATAAAAGATAGTGGACACTTATTTCCCGGACACGGAGGTGTCTTAGATCGTGTAGACTCCATCTTTCTTACTGCCCCTATCTTTTATGTCCTAATGCGTGTGATTGTTGAATAAGGGAACCGATAAAATCGTTGAATCATTAAGACCAGCACGTTATCGTGAGATGTCATCATGAAAAAAATTATTTCAATCCTTGGCTCCACTGGATCGATAGGACAATCCACGCTCAAGGTTGTACGTGCATTTCCCGGTCGCTTTCAGATCAAATTATTGGCTGCCAATCGACAACGTGAACGCCTGTTGCAGCAAGCCATGGAGTTCACGCCGGATTGGATCTACATTACACGGGACTTTGATGCTGCTTGGTTAAAGAATCAAATTGGCGATAAAAAAATCCGTGTCATCCAAGGACCCGAACAGCTTGAACGAGTGGTGCGTAAATTACGCGTCAACCTGACCGTTTCTGCCATCGTTGGGGCGGCCGGTTTACGACCAACCATTGCTGCCATCGAATCTGGTTCTAACATCGCCCTTGCCAATAAAGAAGCCATGGTTGTTGCCGGCAGACTCATGAATCAGTTGGCCAAGGAAAAAGGCGTCGAAATATTGCCGGTCGACTCCGAGCACAATGCTTTGCATCAATGTTTACACGGCGCAAAACGTGAAGAAGTTAAACGGCTCATTCTAACCGCTTCGGGCGGGCCTTTTCGCGAATTCGAGGGCGACTTCAATCAGATCACCCCTGCCCAAGCGCTCAAGCATCCGACATGGGATATGGGAAAAAAAATTTCCATCGACAGTGCGACTTTGATGAACAAAGGCTTAGAAGTCATCGAAGCGCATTATCTTTTCGGCTTCTCCCCCAACGAAATCGACATTGTGATCCACCCTCAATCCATCGTTCATTCGATGATCGAATTCATTGACAATTCTTATATCTGTCAACTTGGAAATACCGACATGGTTCATCCTATCCAGTACGCGCTGACGTATCCCGATCGCGTCCAGAACCCATTCAAGGGCTTTGACATTACCAAAGGTGCCAAGTTGGATTTCTTCAAAGTAGATCGCAGCAAGTTTCCCTGCTCACAGCTGGCCTACGATGCATTGTTGATGGGTGGTAACGCTCCGGCCATCCTAAATGCGGGCAACGAAATAGCCGTCCAAGCGTTCTTAGATGAACGCGTCAAGTTCACGGATATTCACCGCATCAACGCTGCGTGCCTCGAAAAAATGGCTCACCGCAGAGCATCCAGTCTTGACGAAATACTTGATCTAGACAAACAAACACGTAAGTTTGGCCTTGGCGTTGTTTCACGTTTGGAGAATTCAAAGGGATAAATAATGCTGATTCCGATTATGTGTCTGCTTGCCTTCCAAACTGCGACGAGCAGTCACGATTCCCCAGCGCCGATATTGGTTGTGTTAGGCACGGCCCAAGATGGAGGCACACCCCAGGCAGGCAGCAAGATGCATCCGGGCTGGAAAGATGCAAGCAAGCGTCGACTCGTCGTTAGCCTTGGTTTGCTTGATAAGGGCCAAAGATGGATGTTTGAGGCCACACCAGATTTTCCAGAACAATTACAGCTGCTCGATGAGTTACATGCGGTCGAAGAACGTCCAGGGTTGCAAGGCATCTTCATCACACATGCTCACATAGGTCATTACGTCGGACTGATGCATTTAGGCCACGAATCTATGGGGTCTAAATCAGTACCCGTTTATGCGATGCAAAAAATGGCTACCTATTTGACAGAAAATGGTCCGTGGAGCCAGTTGGTTCGCTACAAGAACATAAAACTGATGGATTTGAAAAACGGTAAACCGGTTGCCATTAACGAGCGTATTCAGGTGACGCCTTTTTTAGTCCCTCACCGCCAAGAATTTTCAGAGGTGGTTGGTTACAAAATTGAAGGACCTAATCGCTCCGCCATCTTCATCCCTGACATCGATAGTTGGGAAAAATGGGATTTAGAAGGGACAAGAATCGAAACATTGATTCAAACTGTTGACCTGGCATTGCTAGACGCAACTTTTTATGACGGTAATGAGTTGCCAGGCCGAGACATGAGCGGTTTCCCGCACCCTTTTATTCGTACAACGATGGAGCGCCTGAAGGATTTGTCGCCACAGGATAAGGCCAAGGTGACTTTTATTCACCTAAACCATACAAATCCAGCCAACTGGCCGGACAGCGATGCGCGTAAAAAAATATCGGAATTGGGATTTAAGGTCGCCAATCAGTTGGACAAATTTGAGCTTTAGGCTGGGAGAAATTCATGCGACTCATTTATTCAATAAGCTTTTTTTGCCTACTTGGCAGCACGATGGTTTTGGGGCAGTCAGATGGAGACACGAAGATGCCACAATCCGGGTCAAAACTCATTCCCATCAAAACAGAACAAGGCTCCTTCAATGTTTGGACAAAAAGAGTCGGCAGCCATGACGGCATCAAGGTGCTATTACTACATGGCGGACCTGGAAGCACCCATGAGTACTGGAAAGTCTTTGAAAACCATTTTCAAGACGTTCCCATCGAATATTACTACTACGATCAACTCGGCTCGTTTCACAGCGATAAACCGACAGACCCAGATCTTTGGCAGATAGACCGCTTTGTAGATGAGGTTGAGCAAGTTCGGGTGGCTCTGCAACTGGACAAGAGCAACTTTTACTTGATGGGACATTCTTGGGGCGGGCTCTTGGCCATGGAATACGCTTTGGCTTATCCACAGCACCTGAAAGGCCTCGTTATTTCCAATATGATGGCCAGCATTCCTGCCTATAACCAATACGCGCAAGATGTGTTGATGCCTGAACTAGATCCCGATGTACTAGCTGAACTTAAATCCATCGAAGCGGATAACGACTATCAGAATCCTAGATATATGGATCTGCTGACCAATCATCACTATGTCAATCACGTTTTACGACGCCCGGTTGAGCAATGGCCTACAGCAGTGAATCAAGCCTTCTCGCACTTGAACTTTGAGATCTATTTGCTCATGCAAGGGCCCAGTGAACTTGGCGCTAGCGGGCGACTGGAGAACTGGGATCGCAGCCAAGATCTTAAGAACATTAAGGTAAAGACGCTGGTTATTGGCGCACAGTTTGACACGATGGATCCTGCCCACATGAAGTGGATGGCTGATGAAATACCCCAGGCTCGCTATTTGCACTGTCCTGAAGGCAGTCATATGGCGATGTACGACGACGAGAAAACCTACTTTGAAGGTGTCACCCGTTTCTTGATTGACGTGGACGAAAACCGTTTTTAGCGGCCCCAAAGAAAAAAGCCACCCTGTGGTCAAGGTGGCTAGAAGGCTAATCCCAAATTATGCCTTATTCTATAAAGTGGTACGGGCGAAGGGATTCGAACCCCTGACCTTCTGGTTCGTAGCCAGATGCTCTATCCAGCTGAGCTACGCCCGCACAAAGCTATAGAACGGGCCAAAGAATATCGATTTTGCGTCCCGAAGTCAAAGGTTTTTTTGTCGTCGCAAGTCTTCGACAACCAAGGACAGACAAGGGTTTAGACTAAATTCTGGTACTTTGCGATCGCGAAGTAAACAGCTTATGCTTACGAAATGAAGTGAGCATGCCGATGAGGGATTGGAAGGTTATGACACTGACAAATACCGCTCAATCTATGACTCAGGCATTTTTAACCCGTGCCCTGCATGAAGCTAAGCGATATGGCGAAAATCGCTGGGTCTTCTTACGTGAATGGATACAAAACAGCCGTGACGCCAAGGCAAGTCACATACGATTATCGGCAGGCATCGACGGTGACCGCGAGTGGATTGAATGCAGAGACGACGGCATTGGCATGACCGACGATGAGATGAGGCGGTACTTATTTCGCCTTTATGCTTCCAGCAAAGAGGTAGATCCGGCCAGTGTAGGCGTATTTGGGGTGGGTTTTTGGTCCATTCTGCTTTACGACCCCGACTGGGTCTTGGTAGAGGCCTGCAGCGATGGCATTGCAACCGCTTACCGCTTGGATTGTCGTTCACTAGATATCGAGGCCGTTGACCCATCGCTGCAGCAAGACGGATTCCGAGTCATTCTCCATCGACCACGTCATTTCATTCGCGTGTCTGAGCTAGAAAGTGAAATAGAAAAACATGTGACCGCCTTTGCTGGCCCTGTCCAGCCTGTACCCCCAATTCCCCATCTAAAGCTCGAATTGAACAATAAGCCTATGAATCGACCTCTGCCTCAGCCCCAATACATGGCAGACACCATCAACAATGGCTATGCAGAGGGATTTGTTGGCTTTGGCCGCAAGCCATGGGTGCGTGTCTACAAGGCAGGCATTCTGGTGCGAGACGTCACCGATTTGCACGAGCTCTTACCTAGCCGCGGCCAGCAATACACGCCTAACACCTTTGGCATTCACCCGCAGGTGGTCATCAACGATGACTCGCTGACCATACTCATGGACCGTCGTTCCATATACGAAGATGCACATTTGCTGGCGATCATTGAACAATGCGAACAAAAACTAAAAAAGAAAGAACGCGTCGTTTTGAGGTCCCTCTTCCCTTTGAATCGTTTCAATCAATGTCTGTGGCTACTGGATGGATTGAAACGACGTTGGAAAATTGCTTCAATCTCGATTGTATTCTTAGTCTTGCTCAGCTGGCTCATTTTTCGCGTTCCCGACACAGATACGGTGCCCCTAACTGCAAGCACGGTATCGAGGGCTTTAGAGCGACCTCAATCACAGACAACCCTGGACCAGATCTTTGACCATTGGAGCGAACCAAAGATTGATCTGCCTCAACAAGACCCCCAAACATGGGACATCAGCGTCACCCCAGCCGAGGATTTGATCTTAACAGTTGGCCAATTGTCCCAATTTGACGCCAAAAAGGGGTTGCTCCCAGCTGCCCTGACCTCAGACACGGCCTACCCCGAACTGGAACCAGCTGAAAGCGATTACAGAATCAGGATGCGCATCTCGGGTCGAAACAGGATCGTATTTCTTCCACTTCCCACAGGCAGCGCCCTCGTCAAGAGCTCCATATCCTTGGATCAAGGCGAGATACAAAATCTAATGCTTTCCCGAGCCGGATCACCAATTTTAACCTTGAGATCGCTACAGGAAACTCATGTTTCATATAGAGCGCGTCGCAACCATTCGGTCCAAGTTGGCTCTCACCCTTCGTTCTTGGAAGCGCCGCCCAAATGGGACACGCTCATTCAAGCGCAACTAGCTGAAATACAAACCATCTCTTCTCTTGACGAACGTGTCGCAGCCGTACGTATTCTTCTGGCCAGCCACCTTAGTTACGCGCGCGATTGGCAAAGCATCCGACGCTTTAACCAATCGGACCTTGACTGGATTCAAAAGGTTCTCTCCGTGGGACGTGGTGATTGCGATGTCATGAACGGTATGTGCGCATTGATGCTTCGCAGTGTCGGCATTCCTGCCTACGTAGAAGTGGGTCTGCCCATGCATGGTCAAGGGACCCCAGCCAGTTTGCATGCCTGGACTAACTATTACCTGGACGGCTGGCATCACATAGATGTCTCGTCTCAATCTCAAAATCACGAACCATTGGGCTCGGGACCGGCCCCTAACCCGATCCCGGTGGCGACTCAAACCGACGTTTCGTCGCAGAGTCCTAACCCTTCCACTCGTTCGTCAATTCCGTATATTGCTCTGGCTCTCACCATCTCTGGCCTAATCGTTTTGTGGCTAAAGCGTCGACGGCCCGCCAACCCGCGCCCAGACCTGGAAGCGGCCCTGGTACTCGGACAAATCCTAGAGCATGACGTAAACTCGGACAACCAGCACGGAAACATGGCTCACTACGCTCCGGTGCTTCGTCTATTGAACGGTCGTCACGTCAGCCTGCGTCAATTGCAGCAATACGCGAAAACAAGATCGCCCCTAATGGGTCGTGATGAACACGCGTTAATCAAACGTCTCCACGATTCTGTTTGGGTGCTTGATCGTGACTGTCCTTATGTCCAAAGGCTCAGACCGTACTTGCCTGATTGCGTTGACCTAGACGACATCCTTCGTTTCGATTCCCCGTTTCAAATGCCTAGCTGCTTGGAACTGGTAAAGAGAGTCCTCAGTTCACTTGATAAAAAAACACATCTTGTCATGCTTGAGAACGATCAGACACCCATTGACCTTCAAGTACGGCTTAAGGATGGGCTACACCACTGGATCGGTTTTTCAAGTAACAGTCGTTGGATCAATGAAAGTCAAGCTATCTACGATATCGATGCAAAACGTGGTGCATTGATCGCCACCGTAGAATTAATTTCGAGAACGCTGTCGCTGAGATTACACATCCATCGAGTCTTGAAAATAGCTCGACAAAACATCGAAGGGGCTAGCCATGGATAGCTTATTAGATATCGACCTAGACAAAGCGCTATTGAAAATCTCGCAGCGACAATCCTTGAATCAAGTTCACTACACGGTACAACTTATCCGCGATGCCCTGACACGGTCACCTGATGTCATTAGTGTTGAGAATGGAGGCGGTCAATTCAGGCTGGTCCACCAAGGAACGCCACTTTCCGCCAACGAATGGCAGACACTTAAGAACGTCGCCCTGAGCGATGAACCACAAACCCGCAATATGGCACTAGAAGATGTGGAGCAAAAGCGAGGCATCGCGCTTATTGCCGTGTTGCTTTCAGGTTGGCAAGTGGATCTTCGTAGCGGCTCTATGGGCGTGCAAGCTGACGGTAAGAGCTTGGCATTTACACAGTTGCCTACTCCGTTAGCGGGCTTTGAATTAACGATCAAACGTCCGACCAAGTATGTGACCGAGGAAGCCCATGAACTAGCCTATTTCTGCGCCCAATCTGACGTCAAGATCCGACTCAACGGTAAAGACCTTGTCCCCACTGTTGACGACGATGAATGGGTTTTGACCGCCCAATCGGATGACAAGAAAGGCAGAGGCGTGACCGGCATGTTGGCCACAGGAAGCGTAAGCCGAACGACATACTACAAATGCGGGATCCGGTTTGGGGTCAAATATGGACAGAGCCGTACCGGAACGATTACTTCAAGTAACTGGAATAGCTACGTAAGCCGATTCGAACCTCACTATGCAAAATCCATTGAACAAGGCGATGAAGCCATTAAGACGCTCATAAAGCATCTTTACCATCAAGTCCCAGATCACTATTCGGACATGTCTGAGGGACAGCAAGAACGAGTAAAGACGCTACTAATACGTTATTCAACACCTGCTTGGGAACGACTATTCGGCAAACTACCGCTCTTTACAAGAGCACAAAATGGCAATGCTTCCGTTCATGAATTACGGAAAATCGAGTCACATTTTGCTTACCTGCCTTACATCAGTCCAGGCACTCATCATGCGTTGCCATTGCCTATCTTACGTGCTGAAGAAGTTGCCTTTTTGCGCGGACTCGGATTCACTCTGAAGGAAGCCCACCAAAAGCGTACTTGGTTGCCAACGTGGCTCCAACAACTGCGATGCAAACAGATGTTGGCCAACAGTTCCAAACTATTCAAAAACCTTTCTTGGCTGAGCACTGATGATAGGGCCCATTTACAACAATTATTGATGCTAAAACCCGATTGACGCCCATCCCCAATTTTGCTATGCTCCATCCCTTGTGTAATTGAATGGGAGGACTCGCACATGGAAGTGTTACTTCGAGAACCCGTAGTTAAATTAGGTCAACGAGGCCAAGTTGTACGCGTGACGCCAGGCTACGCGCGTAATTTTCTTTTCCCGAAACGACTGGCTGTTCCCGTAACCGAAGGAAACAAGAAGCAGCTTGAAATTGAAGCTCGCAACTATCAAAAACGAATCATGGCTGAACAGGGCGTTGCTGAAGAAACAAAAGGCAAGCTTGAAGAAGTGTCGTTAAGTATTGAAAAGCGTGCGGGCGAATCTGGGGCATTATTTGGCTCAGTCACCTCACAAGAAGTGGCCGCAATGCTTGAAGCTGAAGGCTTTGATATCGACAAACGAAAAATCACGATTCCTCACATCAAAGAGCTCGGCGAGTACGACGTTCATATCCGCTTGCATAGCGATGTGACGGCGGAACTCAAGATTGCGGTAACCGCGCAAACTTAATCCGTTCTTAAATGACTACGCTGAAGGCCTGCATGTATGCGGGCCTTTCGTTTTTTTGCGACTGATTTTGTTAAGAATTTGGCGCTGACTTAAATAAGCATCATTCGCATATCTCGCAAAAACCCTCACCGTCCACTTCTCGAGGCCGGTCCCGCACAGCGTCCACCACACACAGAAACCCAAATGGCTCATCGCTATTAGGGTTCAAGAACTGGTGGGCATCATCGGGGCCTACATAAACCACATCACCAACGCCAACGGTCATATAACGGCAACCGAGCCTCACTTCACCCGTTCCCTTGGTGATGTAAACAACATGTTCATGTTGGTGGTGTTCGTACGTTGAATAGCCACCCTTCTCAATCTCAAAATATCTCAAATGAAAACTCGTTTTCTCGCCCCGTTTGCCGACTAGCTCGCGACGAGTCATACCGCGATAGGTCTGGGATTCCTTCTTGTAAGGTTCCACCGGAATGTGTTTCCAATCCCCAGATTCTTGTGCCCGAAAAATTTTACTCGTGGTTCCGAACATTTTTTCGGGCGTTGTTTCAAGCGTGCCGTTTTGACTAACGATCATGGGTTCCCGCCTTCTTATTGAGGTCTAACGGCCTGCCTAAATGCCTGGGCCGCAAGCCGCAAATCTGGATTGGTTCGCAGCAATCCTCCGCCAATCAAGTGTATCAGTTCTTGACCATAGACATCATGAATCTCGTCAACACGATTCAATGTCATGCCGCCAGCAGGGACCGGAAACGATGGCTTAAAAGTAGCTCTCATATTTCGTAAGGCGTCGTTAATCAGGTGGCAAACGTCCTGTTCAAATACAAAACGTCCGCCCACGTTGGGGTATATCGACGCATCAGCTCCAAGCGCTCGAAAAAGAGTGCCCAGTACAAATTGAGGAGACATCCCATGGGTGCTAGAGGCAAAAAGAGATCCGCTCATTGCCGGATGCGCCAAGATAGCGAACTTGTTTTGCTGAGCGATATGACGAAAAACGTCCAATCCCATCAGAAATGGGCTGACCATGATCATCTCGATGCCAAGCGTCTGACAGAGTTCAAGATCGGCGTTAAGGCGGCCCAACGGCGAAGCAACATTAGGTATATAGATTGATCGTTGCCCGGTTTCCCGATTGGCCTTATCAACGGCTTCTTGTATTAGTCGCACACGGGTCCGAAAGGGCGCATAACTTTGATTACTTAGGCCATGATCATCTTTGATCAGGTCCATGCCCCCTAGGGCTAGTTGGTAGGCCATAGAAGCCAAATACTCGGCTGACTTGCCCATTGGTTTGAGTGCCGTGCATATCAACGCACCTTTCTCAACGCCAACTCGCTTGCGTAATCCTTCGATGCCTAATCGAGGTCCTGGCAAGATGTGCTCTAGCCCCTCAACATCCAGAATCCTAATGCCATGTTTCAGCGAAATATTGCCAAACAAGACATTAAGGAGCTGCGGTGTTTCACCGCCTACGGTGTCCAAATCATACGAAATCACAGCTCGCAATTGCTTGGGACCCTTTGACTCACAATGCTCAATGCGACCGACAACATGGGCTTCGATCCAGCTGTCATTGAGTAAGTCTTGGGGTAATTCGACCGTTTGCTCCAAGGCAATTGCATGGACGGCCTCTTTCAGGTCACCTTCGCCGGTGACGTCGTAATGGACGACGAGTCGCTTATCCGTTTGTGTCATTATTGGTCATCATTGGTAATGTTAATAAACGCACTCAAAGCCTTTTTCTGGGCGCGAGGCAGCGCAAACGCGGCTCGATGCATTTCGGGATCATAATATTTCGTTTCCAAGTTAAGCGCATGCCAACGTTCTTTCTTGAAGTCGCGCAATGGGTGGCTACCAGTTGACGCATAAGAAAAACTCCATAGTCCGCCTGGATAGGTCATGTTGTGATAGTTATAAAAAAACACATCAGGAAAGACTTGCGCCAGTAATTTCGCCAGCGCGATTTGCCAATCTGGTTCGTAATATGGAGATTCGCCTTGAGAGACAACAATCCCGTTCTCGGCCAGCACAGACTTTACGTCGCGATAAAAATCTAAGCCAAACAATGGTGCTGCGGGCCCTATTGGGTCGGTGGAATCAACAATAACCACATCAAACTTCTGCTTGCAGTGTTTGACAAAAGCCAAACCGTCTTCAATTCGCACGGTCACTCGAGGGTCGTCCAATGAGCAAGAGGTCGACTTTAGATATTTTCGAGAAACATCAACCACCATTTCGTCAATTTCAACCAATGTCGCGCTTTCGACATAAGGATGGCGAACCACCTCTCGAATCGTTCCACCATCTCCACCGCCTATCACCAAAACATGACGCGGTTTGGGGTGTGAGAACAACGGGACGTGCGCGATCATCTCGTGATACACGTGCTCATCTCGTTCTGAAAGCATCACCAGCCCGTCGATAAAGAGCATACGGCCATGGCCATAGGTATCGACAACGTCAACGGTCTGGAATTCACTGCGTCCTGAGAACAACGTGTCACGGACACGAAATCTTTGGCCCAAGACTCCTTTATGTATTTCTTCGATCCACAACTGCGTATTCGATTCAACGGATTGCATATCCAGGTCTCCTGACGACGAATCTTTTTGATTAAAAAATTTCTAGCGATTCAACGCATGCGAATCCATTTTGTAAGACGCAAAATGCACTCGGTATCCGCATTCCAAGGCATGTGAGATGCGGTGATCAACAACATCGGTCGCGCCTAAACGACAATTCCCATCTTCACGCTCAAACAACATGAGTAAACAGAATTCGGGCTTAAAAATATCAAGAACTTTGTCAACTAACTGCGAGACATCACCTTGTAAATGACGATTGGTTTCAAAACTCGCATAGGAACAACCAACTTGAGGCGTGACATGAACCGTGTAGTATTCCTTTTTGTGTATCGCATTTAACGAATAACCAAACGGATCAAATATAAAGCCATCACTTTCAAAGTCAGGAAAGAGACGCGTCAATCCAGAACGTATGCCGACATCGCTGGAGGTGATGCCTTGACTGGCAAAGAAAAGCTCGGCCGACTCACGATCGAGACCATGCATTAATATCTCTAACGTCGTATCTTGAGGTTCAGGGTGGTAGTCAGCCAACATATGATACAGCCGGATATGATGCCCGTCCCGGTCGCCAAAACAATATGCCTTTCCTGGCATGAGCCCATTCAATATGCGTACATCAGCATCAAAGTCGGTCGATTGATTTTCGGGCAAGTGCTCATTCTTGCGTTCATAAATGAAAAGCTCAACGTCTTGGCGGCGAACAAAAGTAAAGACGGTTTGCACCGCCCGTATTAAGGCTGTCTGACCACAAGTAATCATGATGACGCGTTGATCAAACACAAAAAGTGACGATTCGGACAACAAATATGCGTCGCAGTCGCTATTGCTAACAACCGAAAGCACTTGCGCACCAGACGCAAGCACCACACGTTGCCATTCGGACTTGAGACTTCGCAAAGAGGGAAGCCCTATCTTTACGACAATTTCAAACTTTTTTTCAGATCCTTCGAAAAACAACGGTTTTCAACTCTCCAGACAGATGCTTTACATGCGCAACAGCCCAAGATTATAGAGGGATAGCACGACCAATTCAAATCATAGCGGTCTAGGTAAGTTGCTGCTCTCCTGAATAAAAGAGCGATGGCATGCTATTCGGCAATTCTTGTTGGCCAAGTACCAACTTCAATCGAACCTTGAATTCTTCGTTGCGAAGCGCATCTCTACGGTCCCAATCCAACTTACGTACACTGTCAACCCGTGATTCGGGAATTGAGGTGAACTTGATGGTTTCGCTACTATTCGCGGTTACAGTGGCGATGAACTTCTCATCAACAGCTACCAACGTTGAAGCCGGAAGTACACCAAATGTTTTAGCGATGATGAGTACAAATGCTTTGTCAACCGTGACATCGTTTGAAGTCAGCAACCGTTGGATACACACATGGAATGGACGCCTCTGGCTGCTTAGCTTCCAGACTTCGACAACGTGGTTAATGGCACGCAAGAGTCTGACAGCGGGCAGAGGCGTCTCTTCGGGATTGTCTCGGCGTAACGGCGTTTGGAAAGCGGTTACAGCGCGGTAATAGAGCGAGCGATTAACGAATCGACTGTCTAACAACCATCGAATCGCGCGATCGGGTAATTCGTCACGAAAATCTTCTATGCGGTCGCTGTTTCGAATAGAGGGTGGAACCTGTTGCTCACCTAAACATTGAAACAGGGCCGCGACGCCAAAATCGATTTGGGTTTGTCGTTCAAGTTTCAAATAGTGACAAACCGCTAGAACCATTAAGACGCCGAAATAGATACGGCCCCGCACCCGATCCTCTTCGGGACAGGCAAGTAACATATGGATGAAATGTGGATATTGCTCGTTTATGCGAATGAGATTCAAAAGCAGTCGATAACTTACATTAACGCGAACCGGTTCTTGGTTCTGAATACGGTCATCCATTTCTTTTACAAACAAGGCCAGTTTAGCAGCATTGCGAAAGGTGAATCGCAGAGCATTCTCTTCGTCGCGGATACCCGTCATGGTGGTCTCAACGGTACTCATCTTCATGACTGTTACATAGGGACTATGCCTGCGGATGAGCCCTTTTTTTATCGCCGCTTCACCACGAGCCTTGTCATCCAAAATGGTAGATCTCAATGCAAACATAGTCTTGATAACGACTTTTGGGTCCCAACATTCCTCATGGAAAACGATGCCACCTACCTCGGCACTCGCAAACAGGTTGGCCAAGAAATTCACACTTTCTATGAGACCGGAGTCAATGAAAACGCGGCTATCTTCGAGAAAAACCTGATGAGCATTGACGTGGATGGAACAGCCGCCTACAAGGCGATAGGATTCCTTAATGTAATTGGCCAGGGTCTGCGCTAAGCGAACAAAAATTTGGTTATTAGGCTCAAACAGATCTGCGTTTCTGAAAACCTGTTGAACGTGAGACAGCATAGAGCGGCCAAGTACCTGAATACGTTCCTGGCGGGGGTCTTTCTCGCCCACGGGACTCACGAGTTGGCCTCTAGAAGTTGCTTACAATGATTAATCAAATCGCGATTCCCAATTAATTTTTTTGCCATTTTGCCAACCGCCTCTCGGCCTATTTTTTGTCCCGTTTTTAGCAGGATCGTCGCCGCCAATTTGCGATCCTCCAAATCAGCTTTTCCTTGGCCAAAGGCGCCATGTTCATTAAGTAACCCAACTAAGAAATCGAAGTTTTTGTCGACCCCTGACTTTCCAGCGTATTGAATAATTGTTTTTCGTTCGTCTTCTGACAATGGCAAAAAGACGTCCAAATTCATGAACTCAAGAACGATAGGCGCTAACTTGGGCTTAGCAACTTGACCGATATACCGCCACGCATAGCGACGCGATTCTTCGAATTTCAAATTAGGATCACGCCCAATGCGAATCATTAAATCAAGCAGGGCAGGATCTTTTGCGGCAGCAATCATACGTGCCACGCGCAATCGAGTCTGAGAGCCGGAGTGCTTCAGCCAAGAATCGAATACACTTTTAGAAAGCTTATCGCTCGAGCGCGCAAAACCGTTCAACATGATGGCGGCATGTTCGTCGGACAGTTTGAGCGACATTTTGATCAGCGGTGTAAGAGTGGCCCCACTTGCAATAACCGCCATTTCGCTCAAGAAAATTTTGCGCCATTCTTCAACTTCCGTATTGAATCGATTAAAAATAACCTTAACCGCAATGTTCGGCAGCATGAATTCACACAGATTAAAAATGGCGTCTTTAGTAGAACGATCAACCGTAAAGTATTTATCGATTAGTTCATCTAGAAAATCCTGTTGTGACATTCGTTCTTTAAGTAACAAGAGTCGCTTGTGCATTTGGCGTGGGTCGGATTCTGGGATTTCATGAGACCAAATTTCCAGTGCCGAGAAGATTTGGCGTACTGCCGTTAGGTCATTCTCAGTGAGGCACGAATAAACCACATCCTCTAGTACAGCGAAGTGCCTTTCAAAATCCTCCACATCGGTTTCCAAACGTAAATGGCTGAGGAAGATGTCGATCGCCTTAAGTCGAATTGCTTGGTCCACTTCTTTTGTCAGGTAGTGCTTCAACTTAGCAACCGGCAGGGTCTTATATGAATGATCGATTTGTTTTTCTAGTTCCAAAACATCCGAGATGGGGTGTAATCGCTGTGCAAGATCGGCAAACTTCCAGGGCGAACGATTCAACCAATAAGTTTGAACCTGTTGTATTTTTGCCAGGCTCGTCTCGTCTTCGTAAAACGAATCCACATATTCGAAGTCAATAAATTGAAGACCGGCCTGAAACAGAAGCGTCACCGAGTCTTCTTCATAGTTACTATGGTCATTGACGTAGCGAAACAAGCGAATCATTAGAGATTCAATTTCTTCTGCAGGCATACCTCTGAAAAACAAAAGCTTGCGAATGCCGTCGCGAAAGAGGTTAAAACAAAAAGCGTTTTCTTTTTGGTCCTCCTCCCAGATGGTCTGATGTAAGAACATCATGCGCATGGACTCTATTCTTATATCCAACCGCTCGTGTTTAGCGAAGAACGCTTCAAAACGTTTGTACAGCTCCGTAGTGGCTTGCTTCACTAGATCGTGCGTTTCGGGGTATGTGCCAATCGTTCGATAAGCTTTACCAAACTGTACGAATAGGCGCTTAACTAGCTCAAACGAATCTTCGTCAAATGCCGTCTGCGCTTCAACCTCAATATCACCACGTTGCAAGAACAGATACACTTTTTCGATGGCTTCAACAAATACGCTCGCCGACTGATAGCGATTCTCTTTGTCTTTTTCTAAACACTTCATAACAAGATCGGAAAGGTTCAAAGAAATCTGAGCATCTTGGTCAATTAAGGGTACGGGTAGCTTATGTAGGTGCATGGCTATGGTTTCTACCCATCGCTCGCCACGGAATGGAGGTTGACCAAGCAACATTTCATACATCATCACGCCTAAACTATAAAGGTCTGAACGACCATCTATGCCTTCAGCCACGACTTGCTCTGGCGACGCATAGATAGGTGTCCCCATAAAACCCCGCGTCTTATCTTGCTCCACAGACCCTTCGACCTCAGGATCATCGTCCACTTGGCGCGACAAAACTTTGGCGATCCCAAAGTCGGTCACCAGCACATGTTTCTCCAACGTAACCATGATGTTTTCAGGTTTTATATCTCGATGAACCACCCCTTTTTCGTGGGCGTAAGCGAGCGCCTTTGCAACCGCCGACGACCAAAGCAGCGTTCTCTTCCCATCAAGACGCCCTTCATTCTTTATGAATTCAGCAATGGAGTGACCCTGTATGTACTGCATGGTGAAATAGACGATGCGTGCGCCATAGGCTGCCAGAATCTCTGGCGGGAAGTCCAGTTTCTCCTTGTATTCGTGGTTAGGAATGTCGCCGACCTCATAAACCGTGGCGATGTGTGCATGTTCAAATTGGGCCGCGATCTGAGCCTCGGCAATAAATCGCGAACTCAGCTTAGGATCACTGGAAAATTTCGGCGTTAGCACCTTCATGGCGACATCACGGTTCAAGGCCAAATCTCGAACTAGGTAAACCTCAGCAAACCCGCCCTTCCCTAACGGCTTCATAAACTTGTACTTCTGTTTTCCTAGCAGTCCAAAAGATGCATCGCCTAAATGACGTTCCGACGAGAGGATATGCGTTTTACCTGTGTCATCTTGGGCACCTGTTTGCCTTAACGTAACGTCCCGTTCTTCGTCATCACGCAGATGAATAAAGAATTTCT
Organism: Holophagae bacterium; assembly: GCA_029263455.1. Classification (GTDB taxonomy): domain Bacteria; phylum Acidobacteriota; class Holophagae; order Acanthopleuribacterales; family Acanthopleuribacteraceae; genus JAGQSC01. The sequence goes on along the minus strand of JAJCXM010000032.1, from coordinate 209,361 downwards.
TGAATTGCTCATCAGAACGCACGATACGTAAACCCAAACGCAGACCGATACCATCTGATTGTTCGACGATCTGTCGTTCACGCTCCACCGCATCCACCTGTAGGCGAGCCCCATCTGGCATAAAAATCAGGACGTTCATTTGCTTTGACACCGGCATTTCCATCGGTGCCTGCACACTTAGCCCACGTTGACTCACGTCATGCACACTTGCCTTAAATATTTTCTCCCCAATGCGTATCTTGGCATCTGCCGAATATGGGATACGTTTGTCCGTCCGATGTTCCTTTTTTGTCTTGGTACCCGCCTTTTTTTTGCTCTCAGTTGATTGGGTCGCACCTGTAACTTGTCCTACAACCGTTTTTTCCACGGGTTTCGCCGCAACAGGTGCCGCTTGTGCTACTTTCACCAAATGAACTAAATGTTCAAAAAAAGCAGCCGGGTTACTTGAAAAACTTGTAATGCGAACACCTAGGCGCGACACTTGAGAGCCTTTTTGGTTCATCAATTTTTGGTTGACGATGGCAATTAGAAAAACCCAATCTCTGGGTGACTGCAACGAAAAAACAACCTGAACCTTGTCGTCGTTCGGAATATTTGCAGCTGTCGCGAGACAAAAGCCTCGGGTACTGAAATCGATTAATGTAGCTTCAAAAAATTGACCCTGAACTTGGATCTCTGCCTTGTGGCTCAGTCTAAATCGTTTACGTTGCCGTTTTTCTGAGCCTTGGAAAAATTGATCCATATTCTCACATGCCAAGAAGCCAAAACTTTAAGAGTATGATTACCGTTCATTTTACCTGACGGAAGCGTTAATCCAATGGCAAATTCGGTAATCGGGGCGTTCGAAGCCCTATTAATCAATTCAACTTGGCTCTGGGTCCTTCGTCTGCATAAAATGCTTGCTTGTCATTGAACGCACCAGTTTGGCCGTTTTCGTTTAGCCCTTTTTGCAGCTCGTTCATTTGTTCGTTTAGTGTTTGTACATGACGTTTTAACGTAAGTATTTTCCATGCAGGAATCACAAAGATAATAAATACGATGATCAACGTGAAGAGGCTCGTTGCCAATCGTGTCTTCCAAAACGGGGGCTGGACTTCAACTTCCAAATGCCAAGTATCTCTGGCCTTCACACCATAGGCGTTGATCCCTTCAACTTCCAACCCATACCTTCCGGGCTCTAGACCCTGATAGATAACCAATGGGTTTGAATGACTGTCTTTCCAATCTCGATCAAAACCCAACAAACGATGTCTAAACTGGTTTTGTTTTGGCTTGGTAAAGTCGAGCATCGCCACTTCAACTTCAAAACGATCATTCTTGGGTTCGATGAGAATTTCCTTCGCCTGATCATCAAATTCATGCATACCTTTACGGTTCCCGACACGAATCGCCGTCGCCACCAAAGAAAAAGAAGGCCAAGTTTGAGGTAGATCTCCAGGATCAAACCTGTTGTATCCCTGGGAACCGCCGAAATAGAGCTGGCCATCCAAGGTGTTTAGGTAGGCACCTGGATGAAACGTCAATCCTTGTAACCCATCAGCCAAATCGTAGTTCACCAAAAGATCCGTTCGTGGCTCCAGGCGCGATAACCCCTTGTCTGTACTCAACCAAATCATGCCCATCCTGTCTTTTACGACTCCAAATACCTGGTTGCCACGGAGTCCACGGGTGTGGTCATAAATCACATGGTCGACCACATTGGTGCCGCGCAAAACTAAGCGCGTGAATCCACGACTCGTGGCGACCCACAGTACATCTTGGTCGCGCAATAACGCGTGCACGGCGTTTTGATCAAATCGTCCACGTGCCGACCGAATATGCGTAAATACCGTACCGTCAAAATAATCTAAACCGCGATTCGACGTTCCTACCCAGACTCCGTTGGCGTCTGGCTCTAGGCAGTTCAGCTGATTGCTGGCCAAACTATCGTTCTTGGCCGCGTCATTCTGCCACTGGGCATATTGTCGATGATGAACGCTCCAACGAAACAGTCCTTCGTTTTCGCTGGCAATCCACACATCGCCACGAGTCGCATCTTTAATTGCCGTCACACCCTTTGCATGAAATCCATCGACGCGGACAACCGATCGATCGTTTTCATACCTGTAGAGTCCGTCCTGTGACGTGCCTATCCATATCCACCCGCGGTCATCAGTATGTAACGCAGTGACCTTCTTTTGCCTCAGTTCATCGCGCACTTTTCCGTTACCCAATTCTAATTGCCCGCTTTCAATGACAACGACGCCATCGTCTTTCGCAATCCATAGAGCTCCATTCTTATGGTCTGCGATTGCGTTGATGGATTGACTATCTGCACTAGCTATTTGACCGTGCCTCATGGCCGCAGCAATGGGCGACAAGCGACTTACACCTTTCCCGGGTGAACCAAGCCACAATATGCCAGCTCTACACACAAAAAGACTCAAGACATAATCATGCCTCAAAGATCGCAAATCCCCCGGGTTATGGAAGAGTTGGCTCCAAGCTTCAGATTCACGATCCCAACGGTTAAGACCCCTTTGCGTTGCGACCCATACATCTCCTTGTGTACCCCAAATATCGCGAATAAATTCATCGCTAATTGAGGATAACTTTTTTACCTCATCAGCAGCGCGATCGTAGGCCATCAAGCCCTCACCCCAAGTTCCAACCCACAATATACCGTCGTCGTGTTCGTAGAGAGCGCGTACTGCTATGCCATTAAACTGATCGACGACTTCAACCTTAGAACCGCCCTTCTCGACTCGAGCTAAGCCAGATTCTGTGCCAATTAACATTGCGCCAGAACGTAGCAATAACATTTTCCAGATTGTTTGATGAGGCAATCCGTGTCTCGTATCCAAAGGATGTTTACTATCATCGTTTTCGATGACGACGATGCCGGAACCTCTTGTGCCTACCCAAATACGGCCGGACAGCCCTTCCGTTAAACTAAGGATATGGTCTGCATCGAGCATATCAGGCAGCGCATCTCCCAAATTGATATGTTCAAAATCATCGCTATTTTCTCGGTAGCGATCCAATCCACCGCCCAACGAACCAATCCACAAGCGGCCTTGGCTATCGTACAAGGAGCAAAAGATATCGTTGCTAGCTAAACTACCGGGGCGATCATTTGAATGTCGATAAACTTGAAACCGATAGCCATCATATCTATTGAGACCGTCTTGAGTACCAAACCACATGAAACCGGTTTTGTCTTGAGCCATAGTATTGACGACGCCATGTGATAATCCGTCAGACTCATCAAGATAATCAAAATGAATCGTTTCCGATGCAAATGCCATGGAAATCGCAGTCGTAAAAAGCAGTCCCAATCGTGACAGCCACATAGTCGCTTAATTTCTCACTTGTTGTTGATATGCAGTAGGATAAGCCATCGGTATGGCAATAGGGAAACAAAGAATATGAGTTCTTAGTGTGAATCAAGTTACGCATGCATTGCTTCAATGACTCCCCTACTCAGCTCTGCAGGGCCAATTAATCCAGCCTTCCATGATCATTAAATTCAATCATGGGTTCAAGACAAGCAAAAAAATATTATATGATTGACGCACTTTCTATTGGCGAAAAATTGATATGGTTCAGGTTAGCTTTACCCATAATCTGAAGAGACACCTCGACTGCGGCTCGCTTCATGTGATCGGTGATACGGTGCATGAGGTCTTAAAACAAGCTTTCCAGCTACGACCTCCACTCAAACACTACATCGTCGATGACGCTTGGCGATTGCGCACTCATGTCGCTATTTTTGTCGATGGCTCGTCCATCAGTGATCGAGAAACGTTGAGCGATCCGGTCTCACCCAATAGCGAGATTTATATTATGCAGGCTCTTTCAGGAGGCTAATGGTGACGAATTCGCAATTGTACGTATCGACCCGAAAAGGGCTTTTTGAATTGACCCGCACAAATGGGACATATCAAGTCAGCGACATCCATTTTTTGGGCGATCCGGTCACTTTCACGCTCGCAACCGATGACACACTTTATGCAGCATTGAATCTGGGACACTTCGGCATAAAGTTCAGGCGCAAGGATGGCGATACCGATTGGCAGGAGTTTGATCCGCCAAGTCTCGAGCATGCAAAAGTTGGATCTGACGAAGAAAAAGCCCCATCGGTCATGCAAATCTGGTCAGTTGTCCAAGGATCCGACGAAAACGAACTATGGGCAGGCACTATCCCTGCCGCACTTTTTCATTCCAAGGACCGAGGCCAGACCTGGCAGTTAAACGAGGCGCTCTGGAACGAGCCATCAAGGACTGAATGGTTTGGCGGCGGTTACGACCAAGCAGGCATCCATTCCATCCTCATCCATCCTCACGACCCGGCGGACATTTTGCTAGGCATATCATGCGGTGGCGTTTGGCATACGAACGACAAAGGATCCTCTTGGCATCACAGGTGCCAAGGCTTAAGAGCCGAATATATGCCGCCCGAAAAGGCTGGTGACCCAGTCAGCCAAGATCCCCATCAAATTGCCCAGTGCCAAACCGATCCAGAACACCTTTGGATGCAACATCACAACGGCATTTTTCACTCAACCGATCGGGCACAGAACTGGCGCGAACTGACCGACATCGACCCTTCAACCTTTGGATTTGCCGTTGTGGCCCATCCAAACGATGCAAAGACCGCTTGGTTTGTGCCAGCGGTCAAAGATGAATGCCGTGTGCCATCTAACGGCAAAGTCATTGTCAATCGCACACAGAACAGCGGGCAATCATTCCAAACGTTGAAAGATGGACTACCTCAAAACCACGCCTATGATTTGACATACCGTCATGCAATGACGATGGATGAACAAGCACAGACGCTTGCATTTGGTACAACTTCAGGCGGGCTCTGGTGGTCCGACAATAATGGCGATGATTGGCAGTCAATCGATGCAAGATTACCGCCTATCTACGCCCTTTCTTTTCGCAACCGAAATGGCCGGTAAACACTCGAAGATTGAATCAGTAACCAAACTAGCCCTGTTTAACAAACGTGCGTAATTTGTCCAAATGATCGTTGTCTGGAAACGAGGTCACTCGGTATCTGGGCGGGTAGACATCTTCCAGCTTCAAGTTTTCCTTGCAGATCAACAGAAACTGATGCCAAGGGACGGGTCCAAGATGCCGTTCGTTTTCTGACCGTTCGCTGTCCACAAGTAACACGTACTCGGTGACTGGAATAAGGCTATCCACATCACGTGCGACGGTGCATAACGAGAAACGTTCTTTACTGTCCTGTTGTTCGAGCACTAAATACGATCCAACATGGAGGTCGTTTTTCTGGTCAACAAACTCGCGGTCCAACAGGGCCTTTTGCTCTTCATAAAGGTCGGCATCCTCTTGGATTCTTGTTTTTCGCCACAAAGGATAACAAACATGGCGCTCATCAAGTTCAAAGTCACTCAGTTCCGGCCAGGCCCATCTCAGGGGACGACACGAAATAGCGCGATCCGTTTCAATGGCTTCCTGGACGAGGCCTATGGCCCCTGCCAAGGCTTCGATGTCGTCAGCCCCACATACGATTAGACGGTTGCGTGAAGGCACCCAAACGATGGGATCCCCAAGCAGGTCCAAGCCTCTAAATGTGTTTGTTAGTAGGATCCTGGAAGCATCGTAATTATCGCACCAATCCGACACGTACAACCCTTGTGCAACGGATTGAAGGCTACCACTTGTTCGAGACTCAAGGTTCTTGAGCGCACAAGATTTTGCCTCGGCAAAATCTATCTGCCATTCCTTAAGGTTGTCACTGGTGACATATTGCATGGAATTCGGTAAATCGTATAGCAGACACATGGATAACCGAGACGACAAACGCTCGACCGGTATTTCTAAACCGGCTTTCTGGTCAGTCTCTGCATTTAAGCGTGTAAATGCAAAAAATGCATGCTCTCTAACGCCAGGAAGCAAATGATCCCTAACATCTAGAAAGTCTGCAGGCATACTCGCCGGCGTAGAAATAACGGCCAACAGAAACCCGCGCATGACTCTCGCTCTGCGATACCACCGCGATTGACACACTTCGGTATAGGCATTCGAAAGATTTATTATCTGCGGACAGTCGCCGGGTGTCCGTAAACGAAATGCCTGTTCATCAAACAAAAACTCACGGTCTGGTAGAAGTTTCGTCAATTCGCCCATGCACAAGGTAGCGAATTTCTTTCTTGTTGGGCGAGTAAAGAGCATCGTTTAATCCGTATTGGCGCCAATCTCGTCATGGACAACAGGATAAATCTTAACCTGATAGATACGTCGTTCGTCCGAGCGGATAATTTCAACTTGCATGCCTGCCAGGTCAATGAGCGTACCCACATCTGGGATACGGCCTAGCACCATAAATATGTACCCGCCAATGGTGTCAACATCTTCACTTTCAATGGATACAGCGAATCTCTTCTCAAAATCTGAGATGTTAAAACGCCCATCTACTAAATAGCTGCCATCTTCAAGCCTAATTACTTCATCCCCATCAGGAGACTCATGTTCGTCATGGATTTCGCCCACGATTTCTTCGATGACATCTTCGAGCGTAATTAATCCAGATGTCCCGCTGTATTGATCCAGAACAACTGCCATTTGAATTCTTGTACGTAGCATTTTCGTCATCAGGTCAGCGACATTCATGTCTTCGTGTATATACAAAACCGGCATCACTAATTCTGAAACTTTTGCATGTTCCTCGTTGACTAAGTCCTTAAGTCGAACCATGCCCTCTATGGTATCTATGTCCTTCTTATAGACAGGAAGCCGGGAGAACTTGCATTCTTTGAATACACCAAGTACATCCGGACGTTCTGCGTTCATGGGCACGCACTGCATATCCGTTCGCGGTGTCATGATCTCACGTGCGACGGTCTCATCAATATTGAGAATATTCTGAACTAAAATTCTTTGTTTCTCCTCAATGAAACCTTCTTCGGCACCAGCTTCAATGAAGGCATTTAGTTCCGCAGGCGTTTCGTCGATTTCTTCCGACCTCTTATCCTCAAATCGTTTCCCAATTTTGGCTAGTACCCCGGCCAACAAGGCTATGGGTCTCACAAAAAAATAGAGCCAACTTACTAAGGGGAACAAACGAATGACAAATGCCTCTGTATGGTGGCGAGCCAAATAGAATGGAACAAGTATGTCAGCAATAACGACATACAAACCCAAAGCCAAGAATACATTCGGCTCAAAACCGAGGTGGCTAAGCAAGAGCGAGACGACGGCCACCAAACCTAAAGCATCAACAGTTTGAACGGAACTCTCCAATAGATGGGCATGATCTAAGGCGCGAGCCAAATTGGGCCTTTCGTTCTTGAGTCGTTCCGCTAATGCCTTCTGGTAAATGTCACCAAGACCTTGATAACCAGAACGCAGTAGATTGTTGAGCAGGCGCAATACAATCAGCACACATAACAACAGAATCCATATGCTAGATAAACCTTCGTCCAAGTACTCATCCCCCTCGAAAATAGTCAGTCAACAAAGTTCTCAGCTTTTGTTGAAGAGATAACATTTCACCATCGTCGGTTTCGTGATCGTACCCTAACAGATGCAATAATCCATGCAAAACCAAGAATTGAAGCTCATCTGAAACCGGCTGATTCAACGCCAACGCTTGCTTTTTTGCCTGATCGAGACTAATCACAATATCACCTAGTTGCCTTGGTTGTTGGTCCAAGTGGTGCGTTTGCGGAAATGACAATACATCGGTCGCTTTGTCGATGGAACGGTACTGTAAATTCAAGTCGCGTATACGCTTATCATTTGAAATCAGGATACTTACTTCAGCGTCTTCTAACTCAAGCGCTGACGCAAGAGCCTGAAGAAATCCGTCTAAGTGGGTCGACGGAGGCTCTGCCTCTTCTGCCTCCCACAAGACATCCCATTGAATTGAAGGTCCGTTCATAAGTTATGTTGATTACTTTCGACGCAAAACAAGCTTCCATCATAGCAGAAGGCGCCGGTTTTCGTGATGACTCGCTTCCGATTGGCCGCGGCCTTATAATAGGCGGGCCATGATAACATTCTTAACGGTCTTCGTGCTCAACAACCCTACCGCTGATTCCAGATGGCAGGTCCCCTTTTTCCCCGTTCAACAGGCGGCCCTGAATGCACTAGACCAAGTTTTTTTCGCCACCAACGACGAATTATACGTCTATGACGTCGCTGGTAACCTCATTGCCAGGCGCGAAGAGAAAACACATCCAAAATTAGCCTTTTCAGATCAATTACAACAATTCTATGTCTACGATGCCTATGGCGTCATGCATTGTTATTCACCTGACCTTAATGTTATGTGGAGTCGCGTCCTCCCCAAGCCTACCAGTCAACCGTTCATTTTTCGGCGTCACCTGGCCATTCCCACCGACGACCTTGTTGCTCTGTTGAATCCCGAAACGGGAGAATTGGAGCGAGGTATTTACGTGGATTCTGGGATCGAGAGTCTGCAACGTCTCGGTACTTCCCTCTTAATATCTGGAAAGGACAGGATTAATCGGATTTGGGACAACCATCTGGTGGGTTGGAGCGATCAGGGGACACAACGATTTGGAGCCAGAAGTTTGGTATTTGTGACTCGTGGACCTGACCAATCACTTGCCGTCATTTACTCGGACCGTTCATTGCATCTCTACCGAGCTGATTGGAGCGATCTGTGGGAGCGCCAATTTGTCGTTGATGTTGAGCTCATGCCCATTTGGCTTGGAACTCCAAAGAAGCCCATACTGGCGATTGCCTCGCAGGCGCGTGATGTACGTATCTTTGCAAAATCTGGCCGTGAACTTTGGCGCGTCAATTTGCGCGATAGACCCGGGGCGCTCATTCGCTGGGATGCCCAATCCCTCATCGTTACTCAATTGGAGTCGCCGGAACTTATATGGCTAGATCTCGAAAAACGAGAGAAGCATATCCAACCACTTAGCTCACATGTCACCCATGTATTGCAAAATCAAAACACTGTGCTATTTATTGGATACGACGGTTATATAACATCCTATGCCATGAACGGCGCGACAGTAATGGCCGCATCATCTGAATGAATCGAGGTAACCTTGACTAAATCCACATTGATTGCCGTGATAGGAGGAGCTTGTGCGGGCTCCGAATTCGCTTCAAAACTGGCAGAAGCTGGTCATCACGTTGTCGTCTTTGAGCAAAACGAATTACCTTATGGAAAGATCGAAGACGGACTTCCTCGTTGGCACCAGAAATTGCAACGCCGAGAAATGGGACTGATTGACGATCGTCTAAATCACGAACGCATCACATTCGTTCCATGCCATAAGCTCGGAACGGACTTCGACCTTAGTGAACTTCGCGAGCAATGGGGATTTCAATTAGTTGTTTTGGCCAATGGTGCTTGGCGGGACAGAACCTTAAAAATACCGGGTTCAGAGGCAATCAAGGACCGTTCATTGGTCGAACAGAATCCATTTGTTTACTGGTTTAATCACTACCCAGACTCAAATTACGCCGGTGAAGTATTTAATGTTCCCGAGGGTGCGGTCATATTTGGCGGAGGGCTTGCCTCCATCGACGTGGCAAAGATATGCCAATTCGAAAACTTCTTACGCAAGCTTCGAGAACGAGGCATTGACGAGAATGTCGTTCAACTAGAACATTACGGCTTAGAGAAAACCGCCATAAAACATGGATTATCAATGGAGGATTTGTCATTTGAGCCCGCAACCATCGTGTATCGTCGTCAAATCGAAGATATGCCACTGGTTCCGCTTAACGACGATGCCGACGAAGTACGACTAGAAAAGGCGAAACGCACACGCGAAAAAATCGTTGCAAATGCCTGCGGCCGCTATGGTTTCCGCGTCATGCCATTGCATAAACCTGAAGAGATCGAGCATGAGAATGGATCCGTTACGGGCGTTGTATTGCGAAAAACGCGCATCGAACAGGGCCGAGTCATTGGTTGCGAAGAATTAACCAGACTCAACACTTCATTAATTATTAGCTCTGTAGGCAGTATTCCTGAGAATCTTCCAGGACTGCCCATGAACGGAGAGCTCTATGACACGACCGACGCCACAACGGGTCGGCTCAGCAAGTACGACGGAATTTATTGTGCGGGCAACGCCATCACCGGTAAAGGAAACATTAAAGCGTCCTTAAAAAGCGCCCAAAGTCTAGCCAGAATAAGCCTCGCCGGTCTCTCCGAAGACGCCATACAACGAGCAGAACTCCTGGAATCACAGCAAAGCGCCGTGCGTCCATTTGTCGAAGAATTGCTCAGTTATGCAGAGAATCTATCTTCGGTCGATGCAAGCATACGTGAACAGGTAATGCAGCGTACCGCCGCATTGCACGGTAAAATCAATTACACGACTTATCTGCAATGGTGCGGACAAGTATTGGCAAAACGCACCCAAGGTTGACAGACAGTAGTAACCTTGACCACTCATGCCTTCCCGGGTATAACTGAAAGATACGATTCCAACTAGTCCAGGCCATACCGTAGCGTAAAGCGTTCCCAATATTACAAAGCGAGATATAAGAGTTTCATGATTCAATCCCTGATCGTGACCCACGGTACCATTGCCAAATCATTGGTAGAAGCTACCCAGCAGATCATTGGGTCCTGCCAACACATTAGCTATTATTGCGTGGGCTGGGACGATGAGATCCAAACTGTTCAGGAAGCGCTGGGTCAGAAAATCCAAGACATTGACGACGGTGATGGCGTGCTTATTCTGACGGACATGTTCGGTGGGACGCCTACAAACATCTCTCTGAATTATCACAAGCCGAATAAGGTGGAAATTATTACGGGCGTAAATTTACCCATGATCATGAAAGCAATCACGTTACCGAGCGGAATTGAACTTAGTGAAGCTGCACGGCAACTTAAGGATCAAGCTCAAAAATCAATTTATATCGCCAGCGAATTAGCCGGGAGCCGTTCATGATTGAGCGCTCATTAGAAATCACCAACAAGAAAGGCCTGCATGCTCGAGCGGCGGCCAAGTTGATCAATCTTACGCATAACTTTCAGTCCGATATCTTCATTTGTAAAGGTGACAACGAGGTCAACGGCAAGAGTATTTTAGGCTTATTAATGCTTGCAGCTCACCAAGGTACATGGTTAACCGTGAAAGTTGAGGGTAGTGACGAGGATTCAGCAATCGAAAGTATTTGCGACCTAATCGTCTCTAAATTTCAGGAAAACGAATAGTTTATGGAATCGCTTGAAGGGGTTGGTGTCGCTACAGGCATTGCCATCGGCCAAGCTTTGCTTCTTTTTGATGAAGAAACGCTGGTGTTCAAAGAAACCATTAAAGTGGACGACACTGAAAAGGAAGTGGACCGATTCAGAGCCGCCATTGGCGAAGCTCGTCGCCAAATCGAAGCCATTAAAGACCAAGTCAGCGCCAAGATTGGCGAAGAACACGCCGTCATTTTCGACGCCCACGTTTTGTTTCTAGACGACCAAAGCTTAATAAAAGAAACCATTGTTTTCATTCGAGCGGAATCTTGTACAGCCCAGTGGGCATTTAATCAGGTCCTGCTTTCAATCCTGCACCAATTTGAAAACTTAGGTGACCCCTATTTTGTTGAAAGGGGCAAAGACCTAGAAGACGTTGGTAAACGCATCCTCAAGATACTCATGGGTGGAAAACCCTTTGGATTCCAGAACCTAAAAGAAAACATTATTGTGATAGGCAATGAGTTTGGACCCTCGAATATCACAACCTTTGATCACCCCAAAATACTGGGCTTTGCCACCGATTTGGGCGGACAGACAACCCACACAGCCATTATCGCCAAGGCCCTAGGACTACCAGCCGTCCTTGGTTTGCATCACGTAACTCGTCGTGTCAATTCAGGTGATCTCGTCATTCTCGACAGCTTTCAAGGCAAAGTCATCATTGATCCAGACAGAAAGACTCTGGACGCCTATAAAAAGATGCAGCGTGCCCACAAACGCCAAGTGGTTCTTTCGAAAAAGTCGGCCCAAGCTCCGGCAATCACGATCGACGGCATTGAAGTGCAGTTGCAGTCAAATATCGAAATACCCCAAGAGGTTGATACGGCTCTGGCTTATGGCGCTAGAGGAATCGGACTTTATCGCACCGAGTTCTTATTCCTGCATTACGCGCCAGATTTTCCAAGCGAAGATGTTCACTTTGACACCTATTGCAGAATCGCGGCCGAGTCTGCACCTTTCCCAGTGACCATTCGAACGTTAGATTTGGGCGGCGAAAAATTCTTTCATCGCGCTTTTGTCAAAGAGAAAGAGTTGAATCCAGTGATGGGTTTACGAGGCGTACGTCTTTGTTTGTTTCGGCGTGATATTTTCAAAACCCAACTTCGTGGACTTATTCGAGCGGCCGCGGATTACGCCAACATTAAAGTGATGTTTCCGCTTATCACTGGGGTCGAGGAATTACGTATCGTCAGAAAAATCGTCAGTGACGTCGCTGACGAATTAGAGTCGGAAGGCGTCGCTATTCGCCGAGACATTCAAATTGGCGTCATGATTGAAGTGCCTTCGGCAGCTTTGGTAGCCGATCATTTAGCTAAGGAAGTGGATTTCTTCAGCATTGGCACCAACGACCTAATCCAATACTTTCTAGCCATCGACCGCGCCAACGACGATGTGAATTACCTATACGAACCATTCCATCCGGGCATTATTCGTTTGTTGCAGCACATCATCCAAGAAGGGGCCAATGCAGGCATTCAGGTGAGCTGTTGTGGTGAAATGGCATCCTCACCGTTGTATGCCTCGCTTCTATTACATTTGGGATTAACTCAACTTTCAATGAACCCCACATCTGTACCTGCTATTCATCATTTGGTGCGTGAAATTCATGTCGGAAAGTTGAGGGAAGCAATCCCCAACCCATCCAAATTCACAACTGGCGTAGAGACACGTGCGCAATTTCGCGCCGCTCTAAAAAACATCCTACCCCCTAAGACTTTTCGCCGCTTGATCGAGGATCACGGGCGCAGGAAATCGTAGCTTGCATATCCATCTTTGGCTCGCTGCGTTAGCTGGGGCGCTTGTCGGCCACCTCATCAGACGATTAACGCCATCTCTTCTGAATCTAAAGAATCGTGGTCTTCCGTTCCGATGGCCCTGGGTAGAAATCTTATCCGCCATGATGTTTGCCCTGACAAGTTGGCGCTTTTCAAACCCCGACGCACTTGTTTGGTATTGCTTTTGTACACTTGTATTAGCGGCCATAGCGACCGACTACGGTTATAAACTAATTCCCGACCGTATTCAGATTGTAGGCGTTTTGCTGGGACTGATTAGTTCAACGCTCTTGCCGACCTCCATCCTCTCATTTCTCGGCCATCAAGAAATTGTTTGGTCTGTATTGGGAAATGCGCAGCCACACATGGGTGGTTTTTTGTTGTCGCTTATGGGCGCGACGGCAGGAACCCTATTCCTATATTTACTGCGCTGGCTATTGAGTAAATTCGCCGACATGGAAGTAATGGGCTTTGGTGACGTCAAATTCATGGCTTTGTTGGGCGCTTTCTTGGGTCCTGAACTGGTTGTAGCTGTGTTGTTTCCGGCATCGATCATTGGCATATTGAGCGGCCTGCTGTTCAAGCTTTTGTTCAAAATTCCACACGCGCCTTTTGGACCACCGTTGGCTTTTGGCGCAATCGCCTTGGCGTATTTCCATGATCAACTGATGCGAATGATGGTTGCCTTCTACGCCTTTCTATTTGCCATGCCAAAAATGGCTAACCTATTCTTTTTCGTCTTATTGGTGGTTGTGCTTATTTTGCTCATGGTCCGCATTAGACGTCGCGCCGCTTATTACACAGAGATGATCGAAAAGGATTATGCAAACATCGCCCAAGAAATAGAGGCGCACGAAGAAGATAAATAAGGGAGGCTGCATGAAAGCGAGCAAAGTCAAGAAAGTGCTAGGGGTTGCCGCCTTGCCCGCTGAGAAGTTTCGCTGGCAGTTTGACCAAAAACTCTTCCAGTTCTCCTCGACATCGGAAGTGAACCCCATCCAAGGCATTGTCGGTCAAGAATCTGCTATAGATTCTCTGAAGTTTGGACTTGAAACCACCGCTCCAGGACAAAACATATTTGTGCGCGGCCTGGACGGCACTGGTCGAATGGCCTTAATCCACCGCTTATTACAGGAGAATCAGCCAACTTGCCGTAAACCGCTTGACCGCTGTTTCGTGCATAATTTTGAACAGCCTGACCGCCCACGATTAGTGAGCTTACCGCCCGGAGATGGTGGTAAATTTCGTAAGAGAATTGATCGTTTTGCAGACTACATCAGAGATGATTTACGTGCGTCCTTAGATTCAGACACCGTCAGCCAAAAACGAAAAAAGCTTGAACAAAAGTTCCGCAAACAAATCGACGGACTCATTGAACCGTTCGAGAAAGCACTGCTCGAGGCAGACTTGCGTTTGGTTTCATTTCAAAGTGGCAACACCACTAAGACAGCCATTTTCCCCGTGCATGAAGGCCAAGCCATCTCGCCGGATGACTATGAGAAGTTACAAGTTGAAGGACAGATTGAGCAGCAAAAGATAGATGAATTCCAAAAACGTCGGGAAACCTTTGGCAAACAATTTGAAGAAATTACGCAACGTGTCCAGGAAATACAAAGAGGACAAGCTGAAGCCTTGATCGAGCTGGTTTCAAAGGAAGCCAAGCGTCAATTAGTCCACTTAGCCAAAACCCTAAAACGCGACTTCAAGACGGACGCAGCTCACCAATTTATCGACTCGATCATCAATGACACGGTCGAAAGCAGATTGCCTCATTTGGACGAAACCGCCAGCGATTTTACGTCTCTATTTCGTGTGAATCTGTGTTTGAGTAGATCTGAGAATCAACCATGCCCCATTGTCATTGAAAACACACCTACCGTTTCCCGTCTATTAGGAAACATCGATTTCCCCGAACAAAGCCCGAATGCGGTCCGCTCTGATCATATGGCTATCAGAGCGGGATCCATACTTCGAGCCGATGGCGGTTACCTAATTCTTGATGCCAAAGATTTGCTGGAAGAAACGGGATCATGGAAAGTCCTTGTGCGTACACTCAGAACCGGGCGATTGGAAATCGTTCCCCACGATTGGAACCAAGGATTTCAAGGCTTTTCCATTAAACCCGAACCGATAAAGATCGATGTGAAGATAATCCTCATCGGAGATGCCGACATTTATTACATGCTTGAGCGTAACGCCCGCGATTTTGGCAATTTATTCAAAGTATTGGCCGATTTTGATGCCCACATACCTCGATCCGTCGAGTCCGCTCATCAATACGCGAGTGTGCTTTCTCGTATGGTAGCTGAAGAGAATCTCTTACATTTCTCAGCCAGCGCGGTTGCAGCCTTAGTTGAGCATGGAGCGCGAATTGCCTCGCGTGGCGGTAAACTTTCCGCACGCTTTGGTCGACTTGCAGATATTGCGCGCGAGGCTGTATACCTCGCACGTCAAGACAAGCAAGAAGTCGTTGATAAAGAGCACGTTAACCGAACGATAAAGCGAACGAAGAGACGTGCCGATTTGCCTTCTCGTCGATTTGCCGAACTCATACATCAGGGAACAATCCGTATCCGTACTGAGGGCGCGGTGGTTGGTCAAATCAACGGACTAGCTGTCATGAGCGCCGGTCCTTTAACCTACGGGTTCCCTTCGCGCATCACAGCCACTATCGGTCCTGGAACAGCAGGTGTGATTAACATCGAACGCGAAGCGTCACTGAGCGGAGCCATTCACACCAAGGGTTTCTACATATTGGGTGGACTATTGCGCCATCTTCTCCGTTCAGATCATCCCCTTGCTTTTGATGCGTCTATCGCCTTTGAGCAGAGTTATGGTGGCATTGATGGTGATTCGGCGTCAGGAGCTGAGATGTGCTGCTTGTTAAGCGCGTTAACGCAAATTCCATTGCGACAAGACCTAGCGATGACAGGAGCGATTGATCAAAAGGGCAACATTTTGGCCATCGGGGCTGTCAATGAAAAAATAGAGGGTTTCTACGACGTTTGCCAGTCGAGCGGAATGACGGGCACACAAGGTGTCATTATCCCTAAATCGAATGCTGGTGACCTAATGTTACGTTCCGACATCGTTACGGCCGCCCACGAAGGGCAGTTTCAAATCTATCCTATCGACCGCATTGAGCAAGCATTAGAACTTGTGATGGGCAAACCCGCAGGCGATCAAACCCCCTATCCTAAAGACACGTTATTGGGTCTTGCCATGCGCCAGGCACGTAATTATTGGCAAATGGTATCCGGCCAGACTAGAAAGTCGGCCAATAGAACAAAATAAGTTGTCGCGTCATCTCGCCGCTAACGATGGGTCACTATATGCCACTTCGGACGCATCCACGACTTGTTGAAAACCTCTTCCTCGCTAAAGACAGCCGAATCAGTAGCCTCATTACCGTCTAAGAAAAGCACAAATTCAAAGGGCGACTGTTCTAAAGAATGCACGCGCGCCATTTCGTTTGGAGCTAGCATCAATCGCCCTGCCACGGGCATCAACTTAAGACCCAACGAACCCTCAAAGGCCTTGTATACCAATTCTGAACAGACCAGAGCCGTATCTGTCGTGAAGTCAAAATCATAATCATAGGGTCTGCCTACAAAATGGAAGGCCCGCCATAGCGCCTGCGCAACAGCAAGGGATTTGACTTTTGGCCGCAATACGGCCAAAGAATCGGCAGCAGCAGAATGCTCCAAACTGGCAAAAATAACCCCTTCCCCTATGGCCTCAATGACGCGATTCTCCTCGCCCCCATCGTTGGTTATCAGGAACTCATGGATATCAGGAAAAGCAGTTATCGCCGCTTGGTCTAAGGATTTTCCTTGGTGACCCAACCCATCAAGCCACGCACGAACATCGGTTTGCTGGCTTAATAGCGCTCGATCGTCGACACTTCCGATGTACAGAGCGGCATGAGTCCAATACCCTGGTATCCCCAAATTGGACAGGTACCACTCACGCCGCTGGAGCATAATGTCACCTGCGCGCATACGCCGCGCAATAAGCGGCATGTGATTTTTCTTAATCAGTGAATGATGACCACGCATGACGCGGACGTCTCCCATGGCATTAGCCAGGCCTTTCTGGATCGGAAACCATGAGTCATGGCCAACATCAGCCGCGATATTGACGCCATTGATTAACGTCATCAACTCACCCCGCCCTTTGCCGTGATGCCAGATCCTGGCTCGATCCTCATCAACAACCAGTCGCAACGCATCAGTAAAGCCATCCGAATGGGCATTGTTGAGGGCTCCAAGGGTGACAAAACGGGCGGCAATGCTAATGTGAAGGAAGCGAAACTTGAAGCCAGCCAGGGTGTTTTCTGGAAGTCCAGATTGCGGCATTGCTTCATTTAAGACAACATCAAATGAAGGGTCATCATGCATTCTGTCTAACAAGTCCAGAGCCGTTCGATATTGAGCCAAAAAAGCCGCATGATGGAGCTGGAAGGAACGGCTTCTACTATTCGTTGGTAATTCCTCAAAAGTACGGTGGAAATGGCTAATGGATTCCAGCCCCAGCACATAATCTGTCCACACCGCCCAAGTCTGGCGAGCAAGATCACGCCTTTCTCGAGACCATATTTGATTCTTCGCTATTGGATCAAAGAGCCCAGTCTCATTCATGGCATCCAAGGTTGTATGAAGTCCCTCACGTAGACGTAATATCGTCATTTCGTCTTGCGTAAAGGCCAACTCAAGCTGTTCTTTATCGACAGAAGTAATCGAAGGATCGGTACTCAGCAATACCAACCACATCAGACACATAACGCCTCCAATATGCATAATATGATGGTCAAACATTTCCGATAGCAGAGCTTTCGGTTCTGATGAATTAGATAGCTCTATAACAATGACTTAACTTTAGTAGAATAGTCAAATTACCAGGCTACGGTTAAATAGCGGGGGGTGCATGGCGTGAAAAGGCGACAATTCATGAGTTACATCGGCTGGGGTACAGCCAGTCTTGGAATCGCGCCGAGCGCTTGCAAGTATTCTCCAACGCATTCTATCGAACCGACAGCATCGATGAGCTGGACAATAAATGGCCGCCCAGCCTGGGACGAGCCAGCGACACCCATAGTATTTGGCAAGACCAACGAATTAGCTACTGCGTTCGAAGCACGAGACGCATTAATCCTACCGAAGGGTTTCCGTTATCAAATAGTCGCGCAGTGGGGCGACAATTTTGGACCTGCGGGCAATCAAATCCGCTTTGGTTATAACTGCGACTATACAGGTCTTGTTCCCATAAGTGGCCGGCGTGACGAGTTCTATTTATTCGTCAATCACGAAGAAATATCTGCCCGCCCGTGGCTAGAAGGAGCTGCTGACGTTCTCGACCTAAAGGTGCCCGAATTTAAAGTGACTCTGTCCGATGACGGGCCCCAATTATCTGTGGATGGCGTCTCCTTTGTAGGCAGGTCGATTAACATGGATGTGTGCCCTGCAGACTTGAAAATCCGTCTCCGTGAAACGGCAGCGGCGGTATTGGACGAGTTAGGGGTATCAATTCTCCACGTTAAACGGCAACGTGATGGCCATTTTAAGGTTGTCGCTGACTCAAATCTCCACAAGCGCATATCGCCTATTCGAACGAAGACTTCAGGCCGAATTACACCACGACCCGCTTTATTCTCAGGACCTGCCGGCGCCATACTTACCGAACCGATTCGCGGCACGTTTGGAAATTGCTCTGGCGCGACGACTCCTTGGGGTACATTCCTAACCTGTGAAGAAAATATAGACAATCACGTGGATGAATTCGTTAAGGCAAACGGCGACGAGATTCAATACGGGCAGCGCTTTGATGTTTCCTTCAAAGTGACACCGGAGCGTAAATCAAAGCTACCAAGCCATCTATTGAGAACAGGTACCTGCCTTTCAAAACGATTAGATGGACGACATTACGGGTGGGTTTGCGAGGTGGACCCTCGCACGACACAACTGACCAAACACACCGCGCTAGGTCGATTTCGACACGAAAATGTGGCACTCCGAGCCGAACACGGCCAACCTTTGATGGCCTATATGGGTGATGATCGCCGCGGTGGTCACGTTTGGCGTTATGTCAGTCATGAAACCGTTGCAGATCCGTCAGATACAAAAACAAGCCAACTGCTAAGCAATGGTACGCTCTATGCCGCACGGTTTGATGCCAACTTCAAAGGAAGTTGGGTCGCTTTGGAACTCAATACTCCTCTAGTTGTACCTAAGCCAGAACTCACAGGCGGTGGTCATTTATGGTTACCTAACCGACCGGGCGGCGGACATGTTGCCGTAGGCAACAAAAAGGCACAATATGCGCAGGTAACAGTGGATCAGTGGCTACAGTCGATTGAGGAATACACCCAAAAGCCATTCGAAACATGTACGTTACGAGACCTAGTCGAAGGCAATGATGTAGAGAGACTGGCCGTTATCCATCTGGACGCGTTCGCCATGGCCAATGCGATCGGGGCTACACCTAGTGCTCGACCCGAAGACTTAGAAGTCCATCCCCAGGACGGTTCCATATATATTGCTTTCACCGATGCCATAACCAGTTTGGAAGGTTCACCCTCAAGAATAGTTTTTCCAGAAGCGGTCGATCCCACCTCAAAGAGATATGGATGTGTCATGCGTCTTGACGACCTGTCAAACCAGGACAACACCTTCACCTGGGGTCGCTTTATTCAGTCCGGTGAACTAGCAGACGGTGGTGCTGGCTTCGCCTGCCCGGACAATTTGATCTTCGACAAGAACCAACAACTATGGATCGTTTGCGATGTTTCAACTGGATCGCTCAACGATAACAGCGACGGTAGCGAAGTAAAACCAGGAAGCTCCGTATACCAAGGCGTTTTTGGCAACAACTCCATATTTATGGTGCCAACCTCCGGACCATCGGCAGGTGTTCCTGCCCTATTTGCGGTGGCACCATGTGAAGCCGAATTGACGGGGCCAACCTTTTCAGCCGACTGCCAAAGCCTGATCTTGTCTGTCCAACATCCTGGCGAACTACACGGAACACGTACTGATCCGGTTCCTGATACCATTCGGCCAATTAGGTTACGAGACCGACAAGGAAACTACCAAACACAGCAACGCAAAGTCCCAATCGGGAGTAACTTTCCTAGCAAGCAATTGGGAGATGTTCCACGACCTAGCGTCGTCTGCATTACACGAACGCCATTTGAGGAGCAGTTAACATGACATGGTTCTTGATACTCTTTTTGCCTTTCTTTGATGGAGAAAATGGTCCCGAGCCTATTTCCAGTCGCACAATGGCAAAGGTCGAATCCTGCGTCAACGAAAAGACGAAGCTCTATGGAAGTGATCAGGTACTGATCGTATTCGATATTGACAACACTTTGTTAGCCATGAACCAAGCTTTTGGTAGTGATCAGTGGTTTAACTGGCAATACCTAATGCTGAATGACGATAACAACAATGCGGGTCAGATGGCCAAATCGATGTCAGAACTTTTGTCCTTACAAAGGGAACTCTTCACACTAAGCCAGATGCATCCACCAGAAGCGATTACGCCAGGTTTTGTGATGAAACTGCAACGAGAGGGTTACGTCGTGATGGCAATGACCTCACGTGGACCGACCTCACGGGATGCCACCGAGCGAGAATTGGCGCGAAACGACTACGATTTGAGCAAGACAAAAATGGGAATGGATCTTCCAGGACGATTCCATATCGGGACCGACACCCTCAAAGCGCGACTTTCCAAAGATGATCAGAAGCAGTTCAAACTGGACCACGAACCTCGGCAAGTTAGCTATTGTGATGGCATCTTTATGACCGAAGGTCAACACAAAGGCGCCATGCTAGTGGCGCTACTCGAACGACAGCAGAAACACTTCAAAGCTATCATTATGGTCGACGACCACATTCAAAACTGTTCACGAGTGGCTATGGCACTTCATCGTTTCTATAATGCAAACGAAAGTAAAGAAGACGATGTAGACATTGTAACCGTCCACTATTTGGCCGAGGAAGAACACGTCAAATCATTTCACGAGTCAGACAAAACGGAAGTCATGCAGGCCTGGACCGATTATCTGCAGTTGAAGCAGCATTTTAAGTGAGAGGCTGTTTGGACTTAAAAACACAAAAACCGAGTAGCTCAAAAGCATAAAAGAGTTTAAGAACCAGAAAAAAATCCAGGAAGCTCTCAAAAGCAATCTGTTTGACCGTCCGTTCACCATCGGCCAAGCTTACCAAGTCAACGGGAATACCAATTTCTTGGCAAAATTGATTAGAGACCGTCTCACAAAAAACGGGGATTTTGTCGAAATCATTGCCTAAATGGTGAGCCAAATGTTCGCGATCATCGAGAGCCAAAATCGCTTTCACTACTGTATGAGGAAACAGCGGCGTAACTTGTGGTAGCTGCGATGGCAATTCTTCGAGGAACAATATCTGTCCAGATTCCATGGCCAGTGCCCCATTCAAGACCATCTCTAGCTGACGCCTTGCCGCCGAAAGTAACTCGTTAACTGACATCAGCCCCATATCAATCAAGTTGCGGGCCATCGTCTTTTGCAGGTCAAATTCAGCCTTTACTCGATCTAGTTGTTGAAGGGATACCAGCTCTAGGTCAATCATGGCCCGCTCAAACTGCTCAGCTTCTAATGGTGATACAGCAAAGACTAATCTTCCCGCGTCGAAATACAGTTGTCTTTGGTTGAATTCGGGGTCGCGCACGCACCAAACACCGGTTGTGTGCCGTCTCGATATGCTCGAAAAAGCTTTGTGTTGTCCATAGGCACGAAATTTTGACCAGTTGCCCCACATATTAATCCAACGATCTAAAATTCGTCGCCGAAATGGTCAATCAGAACTGCGTAAAAGTCCCGAGCAAGCTCCGATATGCGCGCGTGTTTCAAACGATCAAAACTATTGAGCACGGCTTCCATGTTACGTTTCTTGCGTAATATCGAAAATCGCCGTTCATCCAAATACGACTGGATCTGGTTGATGAATTTCGGGTAGTTAACATCCGGAAAACATTCCTTGATTTCGTCCAATACTGCATTGAGGCGGCTAACGACGATGTCCTCATCGCTATCGCCTTCATTTTCTTCCAACATGGCAGCATCGAAGTCGGTGGGTGTGTAGGTTTCTTCCAAATGCATGCTTTGATCGATTGAGTTGTCAGCGACGTTTTCGCCGTCTAAAGGCTCGTCGTCGATTACATCGTCTTCGGATTCGATCGCTTCATCTTCTCCAGAATCCTGCTCATCATAATCATCAGGGATGGGGGCGACGGAAGGAACGTCGCCGATAGGTCCACTATTGGCATCTTCGTTAAGGCTGACATCGCCCTCATTCAATTCAGGTAAATCATCAAAATCTGTTATTTCCGGCAGGAACTCGACTTCTTCGCTCGGAATATCAATTTCCAGAATTTCATCGTCATCGTCATCTAATAACATGGAGTCCGAAACTTCATCGTCTCCCTCAAGCAACATATCATCGTCTTCAGCCTGTTCAGGTTCGACGTCCTCTGTGATCAATTGGGCGTTAGGGTTGAAATCGCGGATTTCACGGGTCATAAAATCTTCGACTTCATCGTCCATGTTAACGGTTTTTATTTGCTCGACAGATTCGTCCACAATCGATTCCGCACTTTCCGACTCCGATGTTTCATCAAAGGGCGGAGGGATATCTTCATCGATTTCTGTAAGAGGTGGAGGGGTGTCATCCTGCTCATCAATCATAAGCGGCGGTACATCGTCTTCGACATCTGCATCGGCCTCATCTTCAATCAAGGGCGGCGGTACATCCTCTTCGACATCTGCATCGGCCTCATCTTCAATCAAGGGCGGCGGCACATCTTCCTCGACATCCGTTTCGGGTACGTCTTCAAACTCACCATCTTCCGCATCAACATCAATGTCTTCATGGACAATCTCTTCAGGCTCGTCGGACGATTCTTGCGTTGCCTCTTCTTCAACTTGCGCTTCCAGTTCCTCGAAATCAAGGTCCATGGAAGTTACACCGTCACCCTCCGGCTCGGATTCAGGTTCTGTCGCTGACGGAGGATCTGGGGCAGGCCCTTGAGCCCAATCAAATGATCTGTCAGACGGTTCACTCGCCACTGATGTGAGAGCCAAGAGCGGACCCTGATCGGTCAACATCTTAAACTCGTTAGGGCGAATAAAACCTCGCACACCTTCAGCTCTCACCTCTTCGGCGTTGGTCAGGATGACGATTCCCTTCACCGATGGGTCCGCCGTAATACGTGGTGCGTCGATAAACTTGACGGCAATACTTCCTGACGCAAAGATCACTTCCTCGGACGCTACGATTCGCTCACATTCAAAGCTCGCACCAGCTTTGATAGTTATTTTTCGTCCTTTTATTTCCGTAACCTTGCCGCGATCGAAGGTCATCACCAGATCGCCTACGACTTCAACATTTTGTAGCTCCAACACGTTGGCTGCCGTTAATTCCAACTCATTGGCCCTTAAGGATTGTGCCTTAAGCGATTCTGCCTCAATAAGCAATTCTTCAGAAGTTTGCACAAATTGATGTATTTCTAACTCACCAGCCCTAATAATGGCTGTTTTGGCCGTCAACGTATCGGCCTCAAGTCGCTCGCCTTCTATCTCTAAAATCCCTTGCTCTGCGCTCAAGTGACTACACGAAACCGAGTTGTTTTGAGGCCTGAAACGGATTCCACCCTCATCCGACTTGATCGAGAGCGGCACCAAATCATTTTCGATCACAATATCACCCTGATATCTGATCGTAATTTTTTCGCCCTGGATGATGCATGATTTGGGAATCATCAACGGATCCATTAGAACCACCTGTTATTTAACAATCATTTAAAGCATTGGCAAGCAATGGGTCAAATCTTAACGCAATGAAGAATAGAGGGCAAAGCCAATTACGGCCTTACCAACTCCACAGCCACTTCGAATCGGGCTGTGGCTGGATTAACGTTTAATAAATGAAAAGCACCATGAATTTGATACGAATCAGATAACCTATTTAGATCACGAGCAAAGGTTGCCGGATCGCAGGAGAACATCAACATTTTTTCAGGGCCCCTGTCCCGTAATTCAGCACTCAAAGTACGAGAAAGACCGGATCGTGGCGGGTCCAAAATACAGCCCGCCAATGATTTCAAAGTAGGTTGATTTTCGTCAGCCATCAACCAGGTCTCCGCCATACCAGGATAGATGCTCAGTTCAGGACAACGTGATTGAAAGGACTTCTTGAGTAGCTTCACTGCTTTCATATCGGGTTCTGTGGCAATCACCTTAAGTTCCAAAAGACAGCTCACAAAAAATCCCGATCCTGCATGGACGTCCCAAACTGGTCCAGGCCCTAGAGTTTCTTTCCATTGCATGACGCGTTCAAAAAAATCAGCCCAACTCGCAGGGTTCGATTGGAAAAATTGGGTGGTTGTCAATTCAACGGAAACGCCATTCCACTCGGCTGTGCAACTGCGGGCACCCCATTGGTTGATTATTTTTCCGTTTGCTGCCCTCACTACCAGTCCAGCCAAGCCTGCTGCCTTGAACGTCAACCAACCCTTCTCTGAAATAGGGTGACGGCGTGACCTTGTTTTGAACTCTAAAATGAGGCAGTCCAGATGAGCAGCGTAGGCGATACTTCCAATAAAAGAGATGTCCTTTACCATAGCCTTAAGCAGCGGCCACATATCTTGCAAAACCCTGGGGACAACCAAACAGTTGCTCAAAGGTTCGACACGGTGTGATTTGACCGAGAATAGGCCCAATCCATTCGCGTCAACACGCAATTCGCCACGACTACGTGAGTGAGCTAAATCGTAATCGTGGACCTGGACCTCAGCCTCCTTGATTTGGGCAATCCTGGATAAGCTATCTCGTAGCGCTTCAACTTTCAGGCTAGTTTCATGCACACGGCTGACGTGTTGAAAGTGACAGCCACCACACCCCTCTGCATGAGGGCAAGGAGCATTGATTCGCATATCAGAAGCAACGAGTCGAGTAGCTTGATCGGCCCACAAAACGCCACGTTCTTTGCGGAAGCTGTTGACTTCATAACAATCGCCTGGAATGCCGCCCGGAATCATAACTACAGCGCCGTCAGAACGCCGCGCTAGACCTTGCCCACCAAAGAGCCATGCCTGAACCTTTATCTGCTGCGACTCGAAGGATTCACTTGTAGATTGTATTGTCATAAGCCTTATAATAAGTCATTTCCCACTTTTTCGAGGGAATTCAGGGAGTTTAGTGCATGGACGTCGTCGACTTTCAGACACAAGACCTGGCTCAAATGCGGGTTCCTTGGATTTTATGTGAGATGTTTCAGAACAAGCGCTCTGGCACATTACACATCATGGGATCCAATCGTAAGTTTGGACGCAGAATTTATATTCGGCGCGGCAGTGTGTGTTTTGCCCTATCAAATCAAGAAGCTGATCGATTCGGTAGGTTATTGCTTGAAACAGGCATTATTACTGAAGATCAATTTACGCGCGCCATTCTCAAGATGGATGGCAAAAAACGCTTTGGCCAGATCCTACTTGATATGGAGTGTCTCACGCCGGAAGAATTGAATACCCACCTAGACCGTCAAGTCAAAGACATCGTCTTTTCGACGTTTGAGTTGGATTCCGGCCTCTATTTTCTGGAAGAACAGGACCCGCAACTGCCCGCCGATTTGAATCGCACCTTCGATTTCCCCAAATTACTTATTGAGGGCATTCGCTCCATTCGTAACCTCATTCTTCTGGATAATGAGCTCTCAAGATTTGCTAACGAGCCGATTAAGTTCAATCCCAACCCAACAATCCCAATGAGAGATCTGCCGCTGACACCCGATGAGGGTTATGCTTTGTCGCGCGTCGATGGCCATTCCTCATTCGAGAGCCTACTTCCAATTACTCGCATGAAAGAAGACGAGTTTCGTCGGCTCATGTATGCCATGTTCTGTCTAAATGTGGTTTCGGCTCAAACAGAACGACCCCAATTAGTGAATCGATTTGACCACTTTGGCCAAGACGAATTGGAACCTCCCAAAGTTGGAATCCACAAAGACTTGACCTCCGCGCAAGGTAAAGAACGTGAAGTAATTATCAAGAAGTACCTTGAAATGAAAAACGAAAATTTGTGGAATTTCTTAGAGGTTCCACCAAAATGCACGACCAAAGAACTACGCGAGTCATTCCTCAAACACAACAAGATATATCACCCGGATCTTTGCAATGCCGAGCATCTTAAAGACTTGAGACCATACCTCAACAAAATCCTCTCGCACGTAAACTATGCATTCAACGTCCTTAATGATCCGACAAAACGCGAAGAGTACATGAATAGTGTTCATAGCGTGCAGGACTTCCAACCATCGTTGTCATCTAAGGAGCGCGCCGAAATGGCGCTTGAGCCTTATAAGATGGCCATAAAATATGTCCATGAAGAAGATTTCTTTAATGCCCATAGATATCTCGAACAGGCTGTACGCTTGGCGCCCGACGAACCACGTTATTTGATCGAGTTAGGCAAAATTGAAATGCGTAATCCAAACTGGGCATCTAAGGCGCGCGCTCATCTAAATAAAGCAATCGAGTTGGACGCAACTAATGCCCGCGCCCACTACCTTATCGCTCGCCTTTACGCTGAGCAAGGGCATAAGCCGCCAGCCATCAATCACCTTAAGCAGGCGTTAGAGTTTGATCCGATGAACGACGAAGCTGCCGATCTGCTCAGTTCCTTGCGCGATGAAAACAAGGTCAGTTTTATGGATCGGTTACGCGGAAAAAAGACTGGCGATTAGATATTTACTTGCGTCTCAATCACACGTACACGCCGAAAAACGCGGTTAGCGTATCTATTTGACACAAATCCATCCTCATCAAGGATTTGAGCGACCCGGGTAGGACCCATGTTATAGGCAGTCAGCGCCGTTTCAAGTGAATCAAATCGTTGGATCAGTTCGCCCAAATACTGGGCGCCGAAGGCAATGTTCCAATAGGGGTCATAAATCAAGTGACTATTGAAAGCGAACAGCTTGCTTGCCTCTTCGCGACCCAAAATCCGATAAGGCATTACCTGCATGAGACCTTTAGCGCCGACCCTCGACAAAGCACAAGCATTGTAGGTTGATTCGACATCAATTACTGCCAGCAAAACCGTTGGATCGACCCCTATTTCAGCGGACTTTTCGATAATTAACTGTGAAAGCTGTAATAGTTCAAGATCAGATCTAAACGGGATACGGTAGCTCAAGTATTCGGCGACTTCAAATGCTTCTACATCAAAGCACTCCAAAAGTCCCGATAACACATCCTGTCGAGCCTCTACCTTTAACTCTGGCGTACCTTGTTGCCCTACTAGACATAGTAGGACAATCACACCGAAGTGCGCACACAGCCTTACTATATTAAACATGGTGACCTCGTTCAACGCTCCCCCTCAGGAACGGTGGAGACTAGCAGGTCAGCAACGGAGAGTCAAGATATATTCATTAACGAAACATAGCTTTTTTGGAATAACGTACATGCTGAGGTGGTCCCTGCATGATTCGCGGTGGCCGCTCCAACATGAATTGCAGCCAAATATCGCCATAAGCCTTCATTTTCATCTTCTTTTGATTCTGGAGTAGGATCAAATTGGCGTTCATCTTGTCATCATTGGGGACTTTCTTTAAGCCCTTTTGCAAGATTTTAATAGCTGATTCGCGGTCTTTGATTTGATTGAGGAGGTAGGCGTACAAACTGTAGACGATTGATTCTTTGCGATTCGCTTTAACGGCATCGTCCATGGTCTGTTTCATCTTGTCGTATTCTTTGCGCTTGTAGTAGACACAGGCCATCATGCATGTGCCAATGTAATGCTTCAAGAAACCCTTCTTAAGATAAGGTAACGCGCTGTCATGGTCCTTCTTGACGTAGTACAACATACCAATTTGGGAGTTCAACTGGCTGGCCACAAAGAGATGGCGGTTCTTGAAACGCAATCCGTCTTTCAATGTGTCAATAGCGCGATCGAACTTCTGTGCCTGGATATCTTTTTGCACAACCGCCATAATGCCTTCTAATTGTTCTTGAACTTTACGTCCTAATAAAACAAAAGCGACAAGGCCTACAAGTAGACCCAATGGAATAGCGATGGCTAAATGGACGTCTAAAAACATAAGGCCAATAGCGATGACTAGCGTAAGCCCAATGCTCCAACTCAAATTAATCATAAACAAACCCCGTCAACTGCCACATTCGGGCACTATTCTAATGAAAACCCATCCAACTCGCAATGCACCTTATGGAGGATACAATAATGGCACGTAAAGTTGAGCGATCGGAACAGGAGTGGCGCGAACGCCTATCAGACGAAGCTTACCGCGTATTGCGCGAAAAAGGAACGGAAGCGGCGTTCTGTGGTCAATTCTGGGAACACAAAGGTGCCGGTACTTATCACTGTGCGGCCTGCGATGAGCCATTGTTTGCCTCAGAAGAAAAATTCGATTCAGGCTCGGGTTGGCCCAGCTATGTAGCTCCCATCTCCGAAAATGCAGTCGACGAAAAAAAAGACACCAGCCATGGCATGGTGCGGACAGAGGCGCTTTGCCAAGCTTGCGGTTCTCACTTAGGACATGTTTTTCCGGACGGACCGCCGCCATCCTATCGCCGATACTGCATCAATTCATTAAGCCTTAAATTTGAACCCAAACCTTAAGAGCCGACTTCAAAAAGACAAAAAAAAATGGGCCCTAGAAGGACCCATCTTTCTTAAAGCATCTGCGAGTGCTATTCAATCCAGATACGGATTTGCTCGTTTTCAGTGTCAATGTGAACTAAATCTTGGCCAGCCAACCCATTTAACACAGTCATCAAGTGATCAAAATCAAAGTCTTCAGATTGGCGGAATACCGCGTCACACAACTCAAATGGTATCGATACGTTGATGTTGTCTTGCAAAGCACCTTCTGCACGGACCACAACATGTGTACCGGTGGTAGACACGCGAATGGTTGAGTCAGATTCTTCTATCTCTACATAGTCCATGGGTCCGGAATCCTTGACGGCCTTCCAGATCTCGGCCAGATTAATACCGTGGCCTTCTATGGCAACCTGCTCAAACGCTTGACGAACCGTTGGTTCAAAAGCTGCCAGTGCGTTGATTGGCAACGTCATATTTACGTGAGAACCGTCTTCGCCTCCTCCAAAAATTTCGACTCGAATCACGTGATTCGTTTTTGCTTGTGCAAATAATAGGGTCGTCGCTGCGGCGACTATAAATAGGGTCGTTAAGCGTTTCATGTGCATCCTCCTGGATAATTTCGCTTTCATCATTCAAAACGAACATGCTTCACAATAGGTTTATTGTATGCGCAAAAATGTCGAGAGGTTCTTTCCAATCGACAGTGAATCCGCTAGGATGTGGGTCGAAAATTGAAAGAGATCCAGATAGGCTCTCAAATAGTGAGGAGTGATCATGGCAGGTCATAGTAAATGGGCCAATATCCAACATCGCAAGAGTCGTGTCGATGCGCAGCGCGGAAAAATATTCACCAAACTGGTACGTGAGATTACCGTCGCTGCTCGCGAAGGTGGCGCAGATACAGATGGCAACCCTCGATTACGAGCTGCCGTCAACGCCGCAAAGTCACAAAGTATGCCCAACGACAACATCAAGCGGGCTATCGACAAAGGCGTGGGCGCAGGTGAAGGCTCAAATTACGACGAAATGGTTTACGAAGGTTATGGACCTTCGGGAGTCGCATTTATGGTTGCGGCACTAACCGACAATAAGAACAGGACCACACCGGAAATTCGACATATCTTTAGTAAGCTAGGTGGTAATTTAGCGGAAACCGGCGCCGTATCTTGGCAATTCAACAAGAAGGGCTACATCACCATCGACAAAGATGGCAAAGACGAAGACCAACTAACTGAAATTCTAATAGACGCCGGCGGCGATGATTTTGATGATTTAGGTGACCAGTGGGGCATTATTACCGAGCCCGATTCCCTACACGCAGTAGCCGCAAAATTAGAAGAGATGGGCATTAACAATGAATCCGCAAAACTAACTATGATTCCGACCACCGAAATGAGCGTGAGCGGAAACGACTTAAAGAGCGTAATAAAGCTTGTCGAAAATTTCGAAGATAATGACGACGTGCAGGACGTCTGGAACAATGCTGACTTCGACGAATCCGAACTCGAATGATCGTACTGGGTATTGACCCTGGCTCTCGTGTTACTGGTTACGGCTTGGTGCGAATTCAGGGAAACCACCTTACGCATATTGATTCTGGGCCGATAAAGTTTCGTTCCGAGCAATCAATAGGCGTTCGCATGGTGCATTTGGTCGACGAACTTGAATTGGTTATCAAAGAGCATCAACCTCAAGCCATTTCACTCGAAAAAGTGTTCCACGCGGTCAACGTAAAATCGACGCTCATGCTGGGATACATGCGTGGTGCCGTCATTTACCTTGCTGAGAGAATGGGAATTCCCTTATTTGAGTATGCGGCCACTGAAGTAAAATTAGCCGTTACCGGTTATGGACGTGCAGACAAGGCTCAAGTTCAGGAAATGGTCCGTATCCTATTAAGCCTGAATAAGGTGCCCACACCGCATGATGTGTCTGACGCCCTGGCCAATGCAATCTGTCACGCACATTCAGCGCCACCTCCGCAGCAAACCCAACGTGCAATCAGGCGTCATTAACGCTAAATCATTATGGTCGTGCTGCTATGTCCAACAGTTTGTTCGTGGTACGCCAATTACGACAAGTGGTAGCGACACCAAGTAGCTTCTCAACCTTTTGTGCGAGTTTGGAGCTGCCCACACCTTCAGGCGCATAGAGGTAAAAGACATCATCCTTCAATTCATAGCGCTCCGTATGTGTGCGTATTTTGTTCATTGATTCGAAATCAGGATTGCCGGCCGGCGAAAGCAAAAAGTAGAGATGCAGCTTAGAAGGGTCTTCTTCGCCTTCAATAAAAGGGTTAGCGGCAACGGCCTCTTTAACTCTGTCTTCGAACATCAGAAACACTTGCACCTCAAAACCGCAGTGTTTATCAATCGCTAACTTGATTTCGTCGCGCAGCGTCGTCAAGTCAGCGGTGGGGTGATTAAAAGCCACGTTGCCACTCTGAATATATGTCCTGACGGACACGCATCCAGCTTGTTCTAAAACAGTTACCAAGTCGCGCATGGGCAAGATGTGTTTGCCGCCTACATTTATGCCCCTTAATAAAGCGATGAATCGATTGGCCATTGGTCGAGTCATTGATCGTGACCCATTCGCCGCAAATACAACACAAAACCTAGGCCAATCAAGACGCCAGCGCCACCTACGACCTTAGTTACAAACCACATGGGACGTTCAACCGCTCCGCTCGGAATACAAGACAGCACAATCGACAGAAAAGTGATGCCAAACCCCAATCCTGTTACCAAAAAAAGCACCCAGCTTGGTTTCTCGAAAAATCTAAAGATGCCTTGCTGACCCGTGCCCTTTCGAACATGCCAAAAAAGCGCCGCGAACATATACAAGAAGGGAATGAAATAGAGAATGATCGACATGTCCAAGAGCACTAGATAGGCTTCCTTAACGCTCGATCCATATAATGACGCCGCCAACAGCAAGGACAACACAACAGCTTGTAAGATCAATGAAACATAAGGCGATCCCCATCGCTTGTGGACACGTCCAAGTGCAGCTGGCAAATAGTTGTCTAGTCCGACCACAAACGGAATTCTGGCCGCCCCAGTAAGCCACGCTCCGAATAGTCCCAACGTACTGAGTGTCACCAAGATAGCACCTAATCCTCTAATGACCGGATTCTCTAGAGCCTTGCTAACTTCGTGAAATGACTGAGCGACGCCGTCAATGATGCCCACATCTCCTTCCGACACCGTGAAGATCAACATCAGCGTGCCAGACATATAGATTAAACAAATCAATATCGATGAAATGACGATAGCCCGTGGAATGTTCCTGCGTGGATGCTGAACTTCCCCGGCCATCACAGGGGCTAATTCCAGTCCCGCAAAACAAAAGGCCACGATGGCAAAAAAAGGCAGCACCGCAAAGTCCGAAAAATCAGGCAAGAGTTTACTCGCCTGAAATTCGTGTACGCTGCCGAAACGACTTACATAGATGAGACCAAAAATCACAAGGAAGAGGATGCACAGCCATATGGCCATACCACCAAGGTTTTGAATCCACTTAGCCTTTTCAAGGCCAAAAATATTCAGAAGAGTCACAATCCAAAGCGTTCCAATACAGACCATGCCTATGTACCAAGGATGATCCGCATAGACGAGTGCCTGATCGCCAAAAACATACAGACAAGAAACCGAAAAGAACAAAAGCACGGTCGGTAGCCAAACAATATTGCTCAGCCAATAACACCAAGCAACCAGATAGCCGTGTCGATCGCCAAAAGCCGATCTAGTCCAAAGATAAAAACCGCCCTCTTCTGGCATTCTGGCGTTGAGTTCCGCAACCATGATTGCGCATGGGACCAGGAAGGTGGCAAAAGCAAAAGCTAACAGAGTCAAGCTAGCAAAACCGAATTGAGCGACTTGAGCTAGGCTAGACAGTCCGACGACACAGGAGACATTCAACAAAACGAGATCTCTTAATCTCATGGAGCGTTTAAGTGTGGGCTGAGATTTTTGTTGTGTTGTCAAAATTGTTCCTCACATCTTTAATTCTAACCAAGGTACAGACCCACACCCTAGCCATGGTCTGTTTTTGATTTCAACTAGAAAACTCCAATTCGTCGGTGACCGCTTCTGTGGCGATCACAAAGGCACAACGGAGATCCACGCCCATCTTACTGAATTCAACCTGCCGATCGACTGCCACATGTAAGCCCGCGACGCCGGCTAATCCACTGGCACCGATTTCCATGCCTAGCGCAGCCATACATTCGGCTGCGTTCTTAACGGATTCCTCAGGTACAACCATACTTGCTTTGAGACCCGAACTAAGTTCAGGCCAAGCTCGTTCGGACAGTGAGCCACAGTTCAAGCCAGCCATAACGGTATAACCGTCGGCACGCACTGACTGAAGCTCGCCCTTGATAATGGAAGCCAATCCGCATGCTGCCGTCACTGGCTCAACACCAATGACATGGCAAGTTGGCCATCGATTAGACACGAAACGGCAGACGGCTGCAGCCAATGAACCCACGCCCACCTGAATGAAAATGACGCTGGGGACGATGCCCGCAAGTTGGCGTTCGCTTTCCCACAACATGGTTAGGTAGCCCTCGGTAATCCAATCAGGAATTTGGTGGTAGCCATCCCAGGCGGTGTCTTGGATGAGCCAACTATTTTCATCGTTAACAAGCGCTTCCGCATGTTTGACTGCTTGATCGTAACCAGCTTTGCATTGTATGACGGCAGCGCCTTCTGACTTGATCGCTTGAATCCTTTGTATGGCAGTACCCTTTGGGACAACCACAATGGCGCTGACCCCTAATTGACGAGCCACAAACGCGACAGCTCGGCCATGGTTGCCGTCGGTCGCCGTAATGAGTCTCAGTCGGTCGCCTTTCAGCCAGTTAGCCATATCCTCACAAGATTGATGTGACGCAGGCATACCTTTCTCGCAGAGCGCGCGATAGATCGCGTACGATGCTCCCAATACTTTGAACGCTGGCAGGCCAAAGCGATGCCTTTCATCTTTGACCCATAGTTGTGTAGTCCCCAATGGATGTCGTAGTTCAAAGCGATTCAAAGGAGAACATTGATAAAAAGGTTGAGCCTCATGAAACAGCTGCATTTCACGCGGCAACGCTCTTGCTTGCGGCCGATACGCCGTGTTCCAGGCAATATCGGTCATACGCGCAGTCGGCTCTCGTCCCCGATTGTCATTACTTTAATTAAGTTAGTTGAGCCTGAGGTCCACATTGGATAACCGGCAGTCATCACCACCAAATCGCCGTCTTCGGCCAATGCTCTTTCGCTTATTTTGGATTTCACTTCCTCAAACATGGACTCCAACGAATCTGGTTGATTAATGAGTACAGGTACAACCCCCCAGTAGGCGCGCATGCGACGAGCGATATGTTCATGAATCGTTGCGCCCAAGATGAGACAGTCAGGGTGCCGTTTGGAAAGGCTTAATGCCGACGATCCCGAATTTGTGAATGCAACCAAGAGGCGCGCATTCATCATTTCACCAATTTGATAAGCCGCCATTCCGATGCCGTCCGGTACCCTATGTACACTGCCCTTCCCTAGCGCCGCTGACTGGTACCGATAAAGCTGGTGAGACTCCGTTTCTTTGGCAATCTTGTCCATCATAGTGACCGATTCAACAGGAAACCGACCTGTCGCCGTTTCTCCTGACAACATGCAGGCGTCGGTTCCGTCGAGAATCGCATTAGCAACATCTGACGCTTCAGCTCGAGTGGGCACGGGTCGTTCCATCATCGAATCCAACATCTGGGTAGCCGTGATCACTAAGCGATCCGAGACATTCGCCCGCACGATCACATCCTTTTGAATCATCGGCACTCGATGACTCCCTACCTCAACCCCCAAATCACCACGAGCTACCATGATCCCTTCCGATATCGCTACAATATCTCGTATGTTGCGTACTGCTTCAGGCCGCTCAATTTTTGCGATGTAGTGAATGAAATTCTCACCCATCGTGTTCGCTAAGTCACGCACGCACTCCACATCGCGAGCGGTTCGCACAAAGGAAATAGCGACGTAATCGACACCTAACTCAACGGCCTCTTGTAAATCGTTTTTGTCTTTGCTGGACATGTCCTGGATGCTAACGTCCGTATTAGGCAGATTGATCCCTTTTCGATCGGTCACCCTGCCGCCCGCTTCCACGATCGCGGTCACCTTCTTGCCGTCATTGTGCGTCGTTAATAGGCGTACCCGTCCATCATCAATCAAGACCGGGTCGCCTACTTTCACATCCGCAACAAAGCTAGGAAAAGGCGTAAAGAAGTGAAGGCCAGAACCCAACTCATCACCCACTCTTATAGTCACTTCATCGCCGACAGCTAAGTCAACTGGCGCATTTAATGCCCCAATCCTAATCTTGGGACCTTGTAGGTCAAACATGATGGGAATGTAAAGCCCCATCCGATCGGCTACGGCTCTCACACGTTGATAGAGCAATCGTCGATCATTTCTCTTTCCGTGAGAACAATTGATGCGTGCCATATCCATACCGGCAACCAATAGCTGCTCAATAGCGACCTCCGTCTCGGTCGCCGGACCAAGCGTACAGACAATTTTCGTCTTGCGCGTCACGTTGGCGGTTTGCGCAATCTCCATATTCAACCTCTCAAATTCTTTGATCTTAGGTGTGCTCCACGTCCTCGTAGAGCCGCCACATATCGGCTAACTCCAAATGGAACGCATCAATAATGCTCTCAGGGTCGGGGACCAAGCCTGCATCCGTGGCAATGCCTAGTCTCACTTCGCCCGCATAACTCAAGATACTCACGCCCAGGCCTACGCGACCTGAAAGGGGAACCCAGAACATCATCGATTCCAGTTGTGACCCAGCCAAGAACAGCTTTTCTTTTGGCCCGGGAACATTCGTCATTACACACGTTGTCTTGATTCCGAAAGTATTGACAATGGCTCGCTGAATATCAACGGGCGTCATGCCTACTGCTTTCAATAACCCAAATGAAACGATTGCCTCGGGTGAATTCTTGAGGCTTTCCATACGCGCTCTAACTTCAAAGATACGCTCTAAGGGATCTTCGATTCCGATAGGCAGGCACAAAAAAACCAGCCCGAACTGGTTCCCAAGGGTGATCTCGTGCCCGCCGTCGCGCAAGTTTACGGGCACGGCTGCATGAAAATCCAAACCTGTGACGTCATCGCCCCGTGAGACTAGGTAACGCCTTAATGCACCGCTCATGGCTGCCAACAGAACGTCGTTAACCGTACTTCCGGTCACGCGTCGAATCGTCTTAACCCTATCTAACGAAACCGGTCTCGACCAGGCTGCGCGTTTCTCGATTCCTAACTCACCCTTGAAGCTGGTTGTCGGGTCCTGTTGACGAAACAGCAATTTGGCGGTTGTAGCGGCTCCCTCTGAACCAATTTTTGCAAAATCCAAAATCCGCGACGGGTGGATGATCGTGTTCACATAACCTTTAATTAGTTTGCCTGTCACCTTAGACGCTTTGCCAAGGGCGTTCGAGGTTTGCCGAAAGAGCTGACCTATCGCACTCACGTAATGGACAGAGCGATCAATCGACCGACCGCTAGCTAAAGACGAGGTTGCACTATTGGCGGTCATTGAAAGTAAAACGCTCACCAACGCCATGCCATCGGCAATGCAATGGTGGACTCTCAAGAGGAGAACGGACCCTTGTCCAACGTTCTCAAAAAAGTGTATTTGCCAAAGGGGCTGTGAAAAATCTAGGCCTTGGCTCATGTACGCGTTCACCTGAGCATTGAGGTCCTCTCTGCTGCCCTGGCCAGGAAGTCTGACTGGAACCAGGTGGTACGCCCAATCGATCTGATCAACATCTTGCCAGTGGGGTGTTTTCATGACACCCACTTCAACGACCCGTTGTTGAAAGCGATCAAAAGACAAAAGGCCACGTTCAATGACACTTTGAATCGTATCAATAGCAACTGGATCTTTAAGCACAATAATGCCACTCACCATCATCAGGTTAGCCGGATCCTCCATGTGGTACCAGGCCGCATCTACATTAGTTAATGGCTCGCCCTTTGGGTTAGACATTTGGCTCCTTAAAACTGTATGAAGCTACCAGCTTAGCCCGAATCCGATAGGCTGCCTACCCCCAAGACATGCATGCTTTGGGTTCACTTGTATTCAAAGATTTGAAAGAATGCGTGAACACAAGAGGAGGCGATGATGCCAACCAAGCGAGTAACTATCCTGGGCGCAAAAGGCGCAATGGGCGTCTTTTTCCAGAGCTGGTTAAGTAGAAACGGGCACGACGTGACAGGCATCGATAAGGAGGACTGGTCGCAAGCCGAATCCTTAGTAGCGCATTCGGACTTGGTTTTAGTCGCGGTCCCTATCGCCGTTACCTGTGAGGTCATCCGCCAAATCGCACCCCTGCTCGACGGCACAACGGTATTGGCAGACATCACGTCCGTAAAACAAGAACCGGTAGCCACGATGTTGTCTTGCTATGCCGGGCCCGTGGTGGGCTTGCATCCCATGTTTGGACCAACTTCGACGTCGGTACGAAACCAAGTATTGATTAATTGCGGTGGTCGTCAGCCCGACCAATTAGAGTGGCTATTTGACCTTTGGCGATACAGGGAGGGAACCGTTTTAGAATCAACGCCTACGGAACACGATCACATGATGGCGACCATCCAAGCAGCACGTCACTTCTCAACGTTTGCTTTTGGTTGCCACCTCCACAATGAAGACGTGGACCTAAATAGAACATTGGCATTCACCTCGCCTATTTATCGTTTGGAATTAGGTATGGTTGGTCGTCTCTTTGCTCAACAACCCGAGCTATACGCTGAAATCATTTACCGTTCGGACGAAGGCAAGCAAATATTGCGGCGGTACCACGAGTTTTTTGGTAAGTTGTTGCAGGAACTGGAAGACGATAATCGCAGCAAGTTCATTGAACGCTTTAATGATACCCGTTCGTGGTTTGGCCCTTTAGCAGGCGAATTCCTTGATGAAAGTTCGCTCATGCTAAATGCGGCAACGTTAGCCAGAAACTCACCTCGAAAACTGATTGATGCTGTAGATCAAGTGACGGAGTAATTCGATGCACATACAAGGGTTCTTTGATGACTGTACGGGGACATGGAGCTATCTCGTTTGGGAACCCGTATCAAGGGACGCCATCGTTATTGACCCAATCATCGAATACGACCCAGTTGCCTGTACGGTAAGCAGCACATGCGTCCAAAAGATATCCGCCGTCGTTAAAGAACACCGCCTTAAGCTTCACTTTTCATTAGAAACACATGCCCATGCCGATCATTTGACCGGTGCCCAATTCCTGAAGTCAAACTTCACAGACATGAGAGTCGCTATTGGCAATGGCATACGAATAACCCAGTCGACGTTCAAACGCCTGCTTAGCTTTCCTGATTCGTTCCTGTGCGACGGCTCACAGTTTGACCAACTCATCAACCACAACGAGACTATTCATGCTGGCAGCATCGCCATTAGAGCTATCTCCACTCCTGGCCATACGCCATCCTGTATGAGCTACCAAGTTGGTGACAATCTATTTGTGGGTGATTGTATCTTTATGCCTGATTGCGGAACGGGTCGCTGTGATTTCCCGGATGGCTCGGCGACCGACCTATATGACTCCATAACCAAACAACTATATGCATTTGACGATCATATTCGTATCTACACATGCCATGACTATCCGCCTGATAGTCGTGACCCCAGAATGTGGGCCTCGGTCGGTGAACAAAAGAGCTCGAATGTCCACTTACCTGCACATATTTCTCAGGAAGAGTTTGTCCAATTTCGCAGCAATCGAGATCAAGGCCTTAGCAATCCTCGCTTGCTCTTTCCAAGTATCCAAGTCAATATTCAAGCGGGTATCTTGCCGGAACCAGATCATCAAGGAAATAGGTTCTTGAAAATGCCTTTGAATGTGCTGGATTAGGAGCGAGATTGCGGATACTACATACCATGCTACGAGTGCGTGACTTACAACGTTCAATCGATTTTTATACCCAAATACTGGGCATGAAACTGCTACGAAAAAGCGAGAATCCAAGCTATAAATACACGTTGGCATTTATCGGCTACGGGGAAGAGTCAGAGCATACAGTGCTCGAATTGACCTACAACTGGGACGTGCACGAATACGAACTGGGCACAGCATTCGGTCATATAGCAATCGAAGTTGAGGACTTGTATGCAACATGCGAACGCATTCGTGACCTGGGCGCTCAAATAACACGCGAACCTGGTCCAGTAAAAGGCGGAACCACCGAGATCGCATTCGTTGAAGACCCAGACGGTTACATAATTGAATTGATTCTATCCAGAACAGCGAGCAAAGGGTTATTAGGCTAAGCCAGTGATCAAACGGCTCATCGTCGTCTTTGGTGTCCTGATTGCCCTCGTGTTAGTGGTATTTGCGTGCGTTACTTTATGGGCAAACCATCACCTTGAACGTCAGCAGCGTCAATTACAACTGCTACAAGAATCCGCCGAGACTTCAACGCTCAACACACGTGCATTAATTCAGTCGGGTCAGTTCCAATTGGCCGCCGTTATCCCTGCAAAACTTGTCGCCTCCCTGTTAGAGCAACTAGAGGGGTACCAGCAGATAACCTCAAAAGGCAATCGCTTTGCTGTCAACCAAGTACAAAGCTCTTTTCATGATGGATACATAGAATTGACGGCTAAAGCTCATTTTGCATGGCGCTTTGGTTTTTACGACGGTCCAATTGATGTTGTCTATCGCGGTTACGCCCGTGTCGATGAATTGGGTCAATGCCATCTTCACCTACGTGTTGTCGATGCGAGACCCCATAAAACGTTTCCAGGCCTGGAGAGTTGGTTGTCCTCATTAGTTAGAGTACGACTGCAACAGAAGTTGAAAATCCCCGACATACAACTCCCAATTAACTACCAAAAAGACCTAGTTTTACCAGACATGCAACACACGCTTAAGCAAATGCAGGTGGATCTACCAGGCCGAACCATTGGCATTGATGCACCTGCAGCCTTAGCATTCACTTCATCCACATCGCTTGGTCTGGTTGTACCCGTCACACCTAACGATTCCGGTATGAGCCAAACGGTTGCCTTGCCATTGGATTCTCCTGATATTGTCATTGCTATGAGCGCCAAGTTCCTTAATGACATTATTCAAGCTTATGTCGTGCCTGATCACGACGTGTTGGTATCATCCGAGCGCGTTAAAGACGTTTGGACAAAAGAAATGAGTTTTCTAGGCAAAGAATTCAAGAATCACGTTGATATATTGTCGATTGACGGTTATTTAGACGTTAATCGCTCACAACTGAGCTTCACCCCTGAAGACGTCACCCTAGCCATCGCCATGGACGCTTACATGAATGGCTTCCTAGAAGCTGAGATGATGGGAATGAGTGCCACGGTCCCCTTCTCTGCTCAAACCGATACTGCCCTTGAACAACTTCCCATGATTTATGACTCTGAAACACGTTCATTTCACATTGAATCGGGTGAGATCGAGATTCCTATCCACATCGAAGTTCCTATCGGCACACGCAAAATAGGTTTTAACTATCCGTTGAAATTTGATTTAGGGCAACTAGCTGGCGAAATTCAATTGCCACAGGTCGTGACGACCCAGGTCAAAATTCCAACGCAAGTGGAACGTAAATCAATTGTCAAAACACGTTCGTTGACGTTAGACATCCAGTGGCAGCTTGATCTGCCAAGCAGCCATTTGGGCTTTGTGGTGACAACCGGTAGGGTGACACTAGAAAACGCGAATTTGGCCGAAACTCCAGATCAATAGTTCATTAACGAGATTCAATGCGGTTCGATTCAAGCGTTACCTCTGCCGTGTAGGCCTTGTCGTCGCGAATGTATTTAATTTGAACCGTCTCGCCCACTTTGAAGTGATCCATGGCATCAAAAAAATCTCGGTAATTCTTAATCGAATATTCACCAATTTGTACGATTACATCTCCAACATAGGTGCCATTTCGATCGGATCGCAAGCCTCGTAGACCCACCTTTTCAGCTGGTGTATTTTCGAATACGCTGACCACAATCAGTCCTTCCATACGGAGCCGACGCAAATAGTAGTCATTGCTTTGTGATACCTCTATCCCTAAGACAGGTTTGATGGGTTTTCCATATTTTATCAACTGAGGTACGATTTCATTGACCGTGTCAACAGGTACGGCAAAGCCAATACCAGCGCTAGATCCCGAGGGACTATAAATCGCGGTATTGACTCCGATCAATCGACCGGCCGAATCCAACAAAGGCCCACCTGAATTGCCCGGATTAATGGCGGCGTCAGTCTGAATAACCCCTTCAATGTTGCGGCGCGTAACAGATTGGATGGTCCGACCGAGAGCACTCACGATGCCTGTCGTTAATGTTTGGTCCAAACCAAATGGATTACCTATGGCCAAAACGGTCTGGCCCACTTGTAAATCGACCGAACGCCCAATAGGTATGGGGACCAACTCATCAGGTTTAACCGCAATTCTTAAGACAGCCAAATCTTTGTCTGGAGCCGCACCGACCAAGGTCGCGTTGTAACTGGCATGGCTTGATAGCGTTACCTCTATGCGATCAGCACCCTGAACCACGTGGAAATTTGTGACGATATGACCGTCGCTGTCCCATACAAATCCAGATCCAGCACCCTGAGGATATTCCATGGCGTTAACACTAAACAAACTGCGTCTTAACTCCTTGGTCGTGATGTAAACCACGGAAGGAGCCGCTTGTTGAAACAGTTCAATAATTGTTTTCTCGTCGCGATTTAAGTCGCCACGAGGATCGATGGCCCGAGGTTCCGCCTGAATACGTTGAGCCAGCGCCGGGGAGTTCTGGTAGACAACAATAGACGCAAGTACAAAAACAAGAGCGGGCATGATCCATCTCCAATTACTTTTCTTAACTGTTGT
This sequence comes from Holophagae bacterium, assembly GCA_029263455.1. Classification (GTDB taxonomy): domain Bacteria; phylum Acidobacteriota; class Holophagae; order Acanthopleuribacterales; family Acanthopleuribacteraceae; genus JAGQSC01. The sequence goes on along the minus strand of JAJCXM010000032.1, from coordinate 167,808 downwards.
CTCGTAACTAAACAAGGTGCAGCCCCCTGAGCGACAAAGGAATGGCAGTATATCACCTAAAAAAACGTGAATAAACCGGCTGGCGTGAACGCGGTTTGGAACCTAAGTTGTGACTGGAGAACAAACATGCCTATTATTTGGAGCGGACTAGCTCCACACCCTCCCATCATCGTCGATGCTGTTGGCGGTCATCGATGCCGTAAGGTATCGACAACGATTAAGAGCATGCACGGCCTCGCCAAAGATCTTCTCAATTCAAAGGTTGAACGGATCGTGGTCATTTCGCCCCATACCCCGCGACCAAAAACCGGCATCGCCACCTGGTTGTGCAAAACACTAAAAGGTAGTTTTGCATCTTTTGGAGCACCGCAAGCTCAATTCAAATTGCCCAACGATGTTGAACTCGTCGCCAAGCTTGCCAAGTCATTCCGCTTCGTTTCGGATTTAGGCGAAGAACCGCTAGATCACGGTGCCGCCGTACCATTACATTTTCTAGTCGGTCAGGGCTGGTCTGGACCGACGAGCGTGATCGGTTTACCATGGCGGCTTGGCGAACCGCTAAGCGACTTAGGCCTAGCCATTGCGGATTGCGTGTCCGATGTCCAAGGCGTTGCTCTATTAGCTAGTGGAGATATGAGTCATAGCTTGATCGAAAATGCACCCTGTGGCTTCGCTCAAGAAGGCGTTGAGTTCGATCGCCAATTTGTGGGTTTTGTGAAGAGCAACGATTTTGCGGGCGCATTAAGTATGGACGATGCCATGTGTGAGGCGGCGCACCAAGATGTCATCTCATCTTGCAAAGTAGTTTGGGAAGCCACTGGCTTTGCCAAAAAGAATCCATATTTTTATAGCTACGAAGGTCCATTCGGGGTTGGCTATTGCGTTATGAGGTTTGACAAAAATGATTGATCTTTGTGGGCTGGCGAGACAGAGTTTGCAGCATTGGTTAAGTGGCGACCATCAATGGATCCCACAGCGTCGTAGCGGAAAACGATCCGCATGCTTTGTATCCTTACATACCGCCGACGGCGCATTACGTGGTTGTGTTGGGACATTACTCCCCGTTGCAGATGACCTTGCACTTGAAGTCTCCAATAACGCGATTTCAGCCGCAACCCGTGACCCAAGATTTCCGCCCATTTCGCTGATTGACCTTGATCAACTAACGATTCAAATCAACGTTTTAGGTGAACCCGAAGCCTGCGTCAAGAGCCAATTAGACCCACAGATTTATGGCGTTATCGTAGCAAACGGGAACCGACGCGGCGTTCTCCTTCCGAACCTTCAAGGCATTGATGACTGTGACCAACAACTGGACATCGCTCGAAAGAAAGCATTGATCGGGCCACACGAGCCAGTCGAGCTCAGCCGCTTTGAAACTGATAAGTTTAGTGAGTGACATCAACTACGCAGCACGATTCTGGAATACCCAGGAAGACGGCCGCATTAGATGTGAGTTATGTCCTCGTTTATGTCACTTGAAAGACGGTCAAAGAGGATTTTGTTACGTCCGTCAGAACGTGAAGGGCCAACTGGACTTAACCACCTATGGACGCAGCAGCGGTTTTTGCATTGACCCTATTGAAAAAAAGCCTCTGAATCATTTTTTTCCAGGATCAAGTGTCTTATCATTTGGTACGGCCGGATGCAATTTGGGCTGCAAATTCTGCCAGAATTGGGATATTTCAAAAGCGCGTAGTATGGACCGTCTGGCCGACGAAGCAACACCTGAGCGCATAGCCTTGGCAGCGCAACGATCTGGCTGCACATCTGTCGCCTTCACGTACAACGACCCAGTCATTTTTGCCGAATATGCGATTGACGTGGCCGCGGCATGTCACGAGATTGGCATCAAAGCGGTGGCCGTCACAGCTGGATACATGACAGACCTAGCGCGACCCGAATTTTATGCAAGCATGGACGCAGCCAACGTGGACCTCAAGGGATTCACCGAGCACTTTTATCACAAAATAACCGGTGGTCAACTTCAACCTGTACTCGATACCCTTGTCTATCTAAAACACGAGACGGATGTTTGGTTTGAAATAACCAACTTACTGATTCCAAGCCAGAATGACAGTGAACCAGAAATCGAGTCCATGTGCGGCTGGATCGTCGAGAATTTGGGTGTGGATGTACCGCTGCATTTCACCGCCTTCCATCCCGACTATCGGATGCGCGACGTCCCGCGCACGCCAACCGCTACGCTGTTGCGTAGCCGCGCCATCGCCAAACGGCACGGTATCCAATACGTTTATGTAGGTAATGTCCACGAACCGGAAGCCTCAGCCACTTACTGTAGTCAATGCGGAACCTGTCTTGTTGAAAGGGACTGGTACCAACTGGGAGAATATCATCTAGATGCTTCTGGTAACTGCATGACTTGTGGCAGCCCGTGTGCCGGTCGTTTCGGCATGACAAAGGGGCATTGGGGTGCCAAAAGACAACCCATTTCCCTGTAGAATTTGGACCAAGAAAAACGACGTGCGAGAATAGACTATCAACATTCTTGAGGGTCCGCATGGCTAATTACTTGGATAAATATAGGCAATCGATCTGCAACCATGGCTTGAACGTCGATCAGGTCTATCAACAAATTCGCATGTTTGAACGCGGCACCCAATTCACAAAAATAGTCGCACCAGCAACCCCTAGAAACGGTATCAAAATGCTGTCTGACGCCGAAACGCGATCATTTGAATCTCTTTATCAAGATTTCAGCAGTCGAGAAAGAGTCGTTAAGTTTGTACCTGCCTCAGGGGCAGCGAGCCGCATGTTTCAGTTCCTTCATCAATTCCTAGCGGATGGCGTTGTAACAGACGAAATTGACCGCTTCCTATCACAGCAACAAGAATTCCCGTTTCAAGAAAAGCTGGCGCACGCTTGTGAGAAAGATGAGATACCATTTCCAGCAAACACAGACAACCTAAAAGCCGTGGTTCAAAAAACGTTAGACCTGTTTGGCAATTTGCCGAAGGGGTTAGTACCCTTCCATCACACGCCTCACGGGCCTAGTACGCCATTTGAAGATCATTTAGCTGAGGCAACCGCATATGCGAGCCGCTCCGAGGGTACTGCGAGCCTGCATTTCACGGTTGCACCCAACTTCAAGGCCGAAATTAATAATTGCCTCAATCAATCCATCAAGAGCCACTACAGCCACATGGATTTGCAAATCGAACTCTCTTTTCAGGATCACACAAGCGACACGGTAGCAGTTGACGAAGACAACCGACCGGTCGAGCACAAAGCCGGACAACTCCTATTTCGACCCGGCGGCCATGGTGCGCTCATTGAAAACCTCAATAAGATAGATGCGCCACTTATATTTATTAAGAACATAGACAACGTTGCTGCCCCTCAGCATCTTGAAGCCATCGCCCAAAACAAAAGAGTCCTCGCAGGTTACGCGCTATCTCTACAAACTAGAATATTCAACTTCCTAGATCGCCTTGACGACGCCGACCATAGTGAATGCCTGGCAATGGTTGATTTCTTAAAGCAAGAGCTCGGGCAGGACCTGACCGAGGCCATTCAGGGATGGGAATTGGGCAAAATCCGTTCATTCCTGCTTGGCCGATTGAATCGCCCGTTGAGAGTTTGCGGCATGGTACGACAAGAAGGTCAGCCTGGCGGTGGTCCCTTTTGGGTCGCCGAAGCGCCCGGAATACGATCGCTGCAAATCGTAGAAATGAGTCAAATCGATGGTAATGATCCTGACGCAATGCAACTCGTCTCAGCAGCTACCCATTTCAATCCGGTCGATCTTGTTTGTCTGGTACGTGATCGCTTCGGCCAGCGCTTTGATTTAAGTCAGTTTATCGACTCACAGGCCTACTTCATCGCCAAGAAATCCCATCAAGGGTCACCGATTAAGGCTTTGGAATGGCCTGGTCTTTGGAACGGGGCCATGGCGTTTTGGAACACGGCCTTTGTTGAAGTACCCATGATCACGTTCAATCCCGTAAAAACGGTGCTTGATCTTTTGAACCCTGGTCATGCTGGAAAGTGACCCTGACGTCGTCCCACATAACGAGTCTCAGGGCAAAAAAGTTCGCGATCTATATTAGGTGGGGTCGTCGCAATGTGACATCGCCCAATGCGACTCTTTCTGTTAGACTAAAGCTTGTGTGCGCAAGTAAATAAGGGGAAATTCCGCATGCCCGATCACGAGCCGAATAACGTCACAAATCATGGTGTCCCCATCCAGGACGAGTTAGAGCGTCCGAAGATCCTTATTGTCCATGATGGGCCCGGCGAACTTTTTGCCATTGAGACCATTTTAAGCAAATTGGAATTGACGTTATTTGAAGCCGCAAGTGGAGAAGAAGCACTGCAACTTAGTGAACGACATGAATTCGCCGCTGTCTTAATCAAAGCTGATCTTCCAGAAATGGACGGCTATCAGACGGCAATAAAATTAAACGAAAAAGATAGAAGTCATGAAGTTCCATGCCTTATTCTTGGCCGTGCGTATGATGAACGAATAGAACAATTATTGGACGCCGAGTTAGTCGTTGATCAGTGTCAAATACCAGTTGTGCCTTCTTTGTTATTAGCAAAAGTGAGATTGTCGCTTCAGCTCTATCGTTATCGCCGAGCCCTCGACAAAGAAGTTCTAAAACGCAAGCGCGTTGAAGAGAAACTACGCCAAACGGCCCAAGTTGATCAATCAACCTTCATCGCCAACCGTCGCTTTTTTAAACATCAATACGCGGTCGAATGGCGCAGAATGTTACGTGAATACAAGCCTTTTTCAATGATCATGATTGACATCGATTTTTTTGACGCTTATCGAGATAGGTACGGATCACAAGCCGGCGATCTTATCGTCATTCGGATCGGCAAAGCGGTACGTCAGGTCATCTCGCGCGCATCAGACTTTGTGGCTCGCATCGAAGGTGCTGGATTTGTGATGGTGCTGCCAAATACGCCGTCACTCGGAGCAATCAAAATAGCTGAACGTGTGTCTGTAAAGATCACAAATCTCAAATTAGATCACACCAATTCTCCGATAAGCGAGCACGTAACAGTAAGCATGGGCGTGGCTACCGTGTTGACCAGCCCTAATATTGAACCCAACGAACTAATCGCTATGGGCGATCAGGCGCTATTTCGCGCAAAAAAAGACGGTGGGAATCGTTATCAAGTGATGGAGTTGACGTGAAATTCGCCAATTCAAATCACTTTTTCGCACCGGGAATCGGCAACTCAATGATGCAACTCAATCTGAATAAACGAGCCTTTTATCCATGAATAAGAAGATCGAACAGTTCAAGAAACGCATGGACTTCTCCATCATCGTTGGCATCATGGTTTTCATGGTCGCCGCAACATTGGTGCTCTATTTGAACAAGGTAACTAATGTCACCCTCGCTGAATTCGTTTTGGAACTTAACGGATTCATGTTGGACGTCTTTGTATTTGGCGTCTTGATTGTGTGGCTAAACAAGAAGCGAGAACAGAACAGTAGACAGCAATCTTACGTCGAACAATTGGAAGATTTTCGGTTTTGGAAGAGTGAAGAAGGTGTCAATCGCAAAATCGGCATACTCCGGCGGTTGCAAGAGAACAATTTCGAGATACCACCTTTAAATCGCTACGAACTGCCTGGCGCCTACTTAAAAGACTTCAGGCTTGATCATACTAATATGTCAAAAACCAATCTATCAGGTGCCTTTTGCCTCAATACGCGATTCGTTTCTGCCGACTTGTCAGAAACAAATTTCGAGAAAGCCTACTTGGAGAGTACCAACCTAAATAACGCCAAACTGTATGAAGCCTATTTGGGTTGGGTCGATTTGCGTACCGCTAATCTAAGTAATGCAGACCTGCGTTGTTCTAATATGGAATTGGCCATTTTGTGGAACGCCAATTTACAGCATGCCGACCTAGAGGCCGCCAATTTGGATAAGGCAGATCTAACCAAGGCAAATCTTGCCCATGCATTTTGCTATAACACGTCCTTTGGCCAAGCTAATCTCGCCAATACTGAACTCAAAAATGCAGATCTTCGTGGTGCAGACTTACAACATGTCGAAAATCTGACTAGCGATCAACTCAAAGACGCATTGATTGATCAGCGCACCAAGTTCCCATTCGATCTGGAAGTTAATCGCGATCAGCTAATTTCAGCCACCAATGGCTCCAAGTCAAAAAGGCAGTCTTCCTTTGACGGCGCAATTCCTTCCTTTAGGCAGCGACCCAAAACAGGCACTTATCGCGTTACCCAGACCCTTTAATTAGCCGTCATAATCGCTTTCTGAATAGTTTTCAAAACGCGTGTATTTCTTGAAGAATGCTAACTTGACGGTCCCCGTGGGCCCATTACGATGTTTGGCAATGATCAGTTCCGCCAAGCCATAATCCTCCTCATGGGCAATGTGGACCTCTTCACCTTTTTGCTTGCGGTAATAGTCTTCTCGATACAGAAAACAAACAATGTCCGCATCTTGCTCAATCGAGCCCGACTCTCTGAGGTCAGAGAGTTGCGGTCGATGATCGGAACGTTGCTCCGCCGCACGAGATAACTGAGAAAGTGCAATCACGGGTACGTTAAGCTCTTTGGCCATGATTTTCAGTCCGCGGGATATTTCGGATACTTCTTGCGTTCTGTTCTGTTGCGCAGAGCGATTCGTCCCCGACATCAACTGTAAATAGTCGATCACAACCAGATCCAATCCCGCTTCACGTTGTAAACGTTTCAATTTGGCGCGCATCAGATAAACGTTTATGTCACCGCTGTCTTCAATGTAAATCTCTGCTTTGGTGAGTTGTGGCATCGCTGCTGAAAGTCGTTCCCATTCCGGCGATTCCAGGCGCCCTGCCCTTAGTTCGGAGATACCTACGCGTGACTCGGAACCCAATAACCTCATCGTTAATTGTGAAGACGGCATTTCCAAAGAAAAAATCGCGACTTTGGATTGGGCGCGCAAAGCTGCATTGACGGCCAAATTAAGACAGAAAGACGTCTTACCCATGGCAGGGCGAGCGGCAATGATAATCAGATCACCTTTTTGCAGACCAGACGTCTTGCGATCGAAATCGATGAACCCGCTGGGCAATCCTATCAACTCGCCTTTTAAAGCCGCCCGCTCCTGAATGAGTTGAAATGATTGTTCTAGAACCTCCGGGAACAACTCAAAGTCATGACTTTGATCACCCTCTCGCAATTGCGACACTGAATGCTCTGCAGCGCTGATCACATCTAAAGCATCTTGGTCAGCAGCCAAAGCATTATTAGAAATTTCACGGCCCAGGACAGCTAATTTCCGCAGTAACGACTTCTCGCGAACGATATTTGCGTACAGCTCGATATTGGCAACACGGGGAATACCTATGGTCAACTCATTGAGGTAATCGTAGCCACCGGTCTTGAATAGTTGACCACGGCGTTCTAGCGCATCAGCCAGCAACAAGACATCCAGCTGTTCGGATTGTTCGAATACTTCAACTGCAGCCTCAAAAATGAGGCGGTGACGGTCATTATGAAAATCATCTCGATTGACGCGTGCCAATACTTCTCCAGCATTGGCGGGATCAATCATCATGGCACCGATCAGAACCCGTTCGGCATCGTCATTATGAGGCATCTTTTTCGGTTCGATCATATGTTCCAAAGAGCGTTCTCCAATCAAGGGCCTTTTAGCATAACAGGAATATTGGGCACGAGATGAAGCAAGTTAAAGCCTTCACGATCCTGATCAGTTATCATGGATTATTTATGAATGCTCAGCAAATCTCACCGCCGCTTTCGATCAAACCCAATCGACAAAATCACGCCGGAAAGCTCTCGTAACTTATATAATGACTTCGGTATCATCACAGTTGGCTCATCCAATTCTTAGAAAGGAAGTTAGTTATGGAACATCGTAAACGCAAAACACGAGGATTCACGTCCATCAAAGAAAATGCCGGTTCTCTTCACAAGAAATCGACATTCCACAAGCACGTCAATCTCGGTGCCCTTATGCGACAAAAGGATGCGGTCATGGACGTGCTTTATTCCTACACCAGTAGCATTTCTGACTTCATTCATGATGATATGGATTTTACGATCGAAGAATTTTGTGACTGGACTGGGGCCGATATGGAGGAACTCATCCAAGATCTCACCAAAGCTGTAAGTGTCCGTTAAAGATTGTTACGTTCAACAACTCACGCAAAGTGACTCTACCAATGACGATGCCTTTAAGCTCTTAGAACAGCACCGAACAGTTGCCGTTTGGACCGACTACCAAACCAGCGGACGCGGGAGTCGTGGCCGCCAGTGGGCCTGTCCTCAGGGCTGCGGCCTGGCATTGAGTCTGGGGTTCTATCTTAACGATTTAGACTTACCTCAATCTTTTCCCTACCCAATCTACGCAGGCGTTATTGTCGCTCAGGCCCTTAAACAAGTTACACCAAAATTGGGATTTCATTTGAAGTGGCCCAATGATGTATTTGTAGGCAAAAAGAAGTTGGCTGGCATCTTGTGTGAGTCTAGATGGCGAGATGGATGCGCACGAACTGTGGTTGGCATCGGAATCAACATAAACGACCACATCGAATTCAACCAGTTAAGTCAACCTGTGATTAGTTTGCAGGCCGCTCAGGTATCTACGGACATCCGTCACTTGAGCAACGTTCTACAATCTCTATTCATCAATCGACTAGGCGCGGTTTCCCCAATTGACATTACTCAGGAATGGCTGTCTTTTTCTAATCTAACGCCAGGCGTTGCAATCTCGCTAAATTCAGAACCGCAACAATCTTATGAATTTGTGGGTCTACGAACAGACGGTCAGCTTGAAATCAGCGACGCCGCAGGCCGCAGGCGTGTGATACAACAACATGACATCGGTTTAACCGTCCAACAGGAGTGCAAAAAATGATCATGGCGATTGATGTAGGCAATACCCATACCGTCATTGGTGTTTACGATCAAGAACAGGTTGTACATGCTTGGCGCCTAACAACCACACCCACTCGCACCGCTGACGAATATGGCATTCTCTTTCGCAGCCTTCTTGAGCCAACCCAGATTTCACATACGCAACTTGAGGGCGGCATCATTTCATGTGTTGTCCCCACCCTACTGGACGCGCTTACGTCCATGTGTGAGCGTTACCTGGACATCAAACCCCTAGTTGTCGGACCTGGTATTAAGACAGGGATTCCACTTAGAGTGGACCAGCCACATGAGGTAGGGGCCGACAGGATCGTCAACGCCGCAGCAGCCATCGAGAATTATGGAGCGCCCGCCATTGTAGTTGATTTTGGCACGGCCACCACATTCGACCCTATCTCGGTCCAGGGCGAATTTTTAGGCGGCGCGATTGCACCTGGCTTAGTGATTTCAGCCGAAGCGCTATATCGCGGTGCATCCAAGTTGCCACGCGTCGAATTCAGGCGACCAGAACGAGCGATCGGAAAGAACACCGTCGAGAATATTCAGTCTGGACTCTTTTTTGGATACGTTGGTTTAGTCGATGGCATTCTTGAGCATATGCTAAAAGAAATGAAAGAGCATCCGAAAATCATTGCCACGGGTGGACTTGGTCGACACTTTGTCCAACCCAGTCGATACATCGAACACTTTGATGAAAACCTTACCCTCGATGGGTTGCGAATTCTCTATTCACGCAATGCTGGTTAGCGTGATTTTGCCAATAATTCATCTAACAGATTACGACCGCGTATCGCGTCAGGTGGTCTCACATAACAAGGTTCAAGCTCAGCTGAAGGGCTGATTGCCGCGTCAGCAATTAGATCTAAGAACGTTGGTAAACGCAACCCGCCAACCTGATTGACTTCTGGGCCCAATGCTTGATCTGAGTAGAGAGCCTGCCCAGCGAAGCCTTCTAATGAGTTGATCATCGATTGCCGCACACCTGTAGACGTATAGCTTTGTACAACGAACCCTCGTGATTGTTCTAAGATCACATGGCAGGGCAATTTGGGACATCCCGCTTGATGCCAAATAAGATCGAAGGTGCTAATACCATAAACGGGTATATTCAAAGCGGCCCGAAAACCCAAAAACGTTGCAATGCCAATGCGAATGCCTGTGAATGAGCCGGGCCCAGTCACAACACCCAGCGCCTCAAGATGACGGCCATCGATGAGCGAAGCTAATGCCGGTGCAAGTGTTTCTGCGTGTTTCCGGCCTTCTAAAACGCACGCTTCCTGAGTTGAACCGTCACGCCAGACAATTTCGCCCCTATTTCCTGTGACATCAAGTACAACGATCAACGTACACCAAACTCCTGAACCGCTTTAATCACTTTCGCGACAGCCTCATCACAAAGGTTACGATGGAATACAAGGCGTAACAAATCACTAGCAAGCGCCAGGACACCTAACCCGCGATGAGCTAAGTCTTTGGCCAATTCTTTTGCACAGGGTTCAACTAAACGCAACATGAGAATATTGGTCGCTGGTGGCGTTAATACCATCCAATCGAGATCTTGTAAGGAGCGGTGCACAAGGGCACATCGCTCATGGTCACGTGCTAGATCTTCCACATGATGTTTTAGTGCGTAAGAGCAAGCTGCAGCGAGAATACCCGCTTGTCGCATGCCGCCGCCCAAGAGTTTACGGTGAACGCGAGCCTTCGCAATAAAATTCGTATCGCCCGCCAATATGCTACCTACCGGAGCGCCTAAACCCTTACTAAAACACATCATCACGGATTCGACATGTTCAGTCCAGGCAGATACATCCAACCCACAAGCCACACTCGCATGAAGCAACCGCGCGCCGTCGAGATGGATGGGTACCTGGCGGTTCTTCGCAAATTCGGACAAGGCGATCAATGCGTCGACCGGATAGATAAGTCCACCACCGACATTATGCGTATTCTCGACGACAATCACGCCAACCTGAGGCAGGTAGTACTCTGAACCAGGCCAACGTCGTTCAAGTTCATTGGGCTCAATCCACCCGTTTGCATCGTCAACCGCCATCATACTTAATCCAGCAATTCGAGCGTAACTCCCTAATTCGTACTGATGAATATGGCTCAGTCCTCCAGCAATTAACAGCTGTCCTGGATCAGCATGCCCCATCAAAGCAATAAGATTGCCCATACAGCCGCTTGGTACGAATAGACTCGCCTCTTTCCCTAGCAGTTGGGCGGCTTGAATTTCAAGCGCATTTACCGATTCATCTTCACCAAACACATCGTCACCCACAGGCGCCGATGCCATAAATTGACGCATTTCTTCACTAGGTTGGGTAAAGGTGTCTGAACGAAAGTCGAATGATAATTGGATATTTGACATCGCTGGATCTAACGGCCACCGGCCACAGCGGACTCACCGGAAGACGAACTTAAGCATCCATGACAAGGGTCATCAGCACCAATTTCCCAACCGAATGCTTGTGAGGTCCGAGCATATTGGCAAGCAACCTCGGAATGGCCAAGAGCAAGAAGAATTTCAGCATGCATGTGATAGTTTTGTGCACCTTGTTTTTGACCAAGCAAAGCGTTGGATGCCCGATATGCACTGTAGAAACGTGCGTGCTCCCAATAAATATCTCTCCAAAAAGCCAGCTCTTCAAACTTAGTTATGCTTTCCAAAGGATCACCGCACATTTCCTCATATTCGCCCAAAAGGAACTGGCTGTTCCTCGCTCGTTCCAAAAGAGTTCGAAACGCCTTGGTACGCGCAGTGCCTTCTTCGATTAGGTAACATGTCGCCCACACTCGGTAAAACTCATTGAGGACAGGAAATACCATGCCGTCAATTCCTAAATGTTTGGTGAGGGTGCCAGCAGCTTCTCCCAAGTCACCTGCTTGCAAATCGATTTCAAAGTGATCGGTAATTTGAGTTGGTATATGAATTCGATAAACTTGAATCTGGCTTTCGGAGACACTGCCAAAAACTAAAATCTCAGCGCCAGTTAATCGAGCCATTTCCATTTTTGAAGCTAATGGTACGGGATCGGATATGCGGTAGCCCTGTTGTTCATAGACTTCTCGAACCAAACTAAAGGGCACCACCCGCGGAGCTTCTTGTGCATGAATGGCAAGCGTTAAACCGAGACCCAGCCATTCATGATCTGAGCTTGCGTTTCCATCGAACGGAAAAATCACCGTCTGAGGTAATGGGTTATGAGCCCAACCAACACATGCAAACAAAAGAACGCTAAACAGACGGTTCATTCTTAGATTGTACAACATGATCATTCACTATCTCGTAACAGGCCAGTAACAAAAACAATTTCACCAAACTGACTGAAAGCCAAGCGCTGCGGCGACATTCGTTCAAATATGTATTTGTCCATAAACACTAAGTTATCTGAACCAATTTTGATGCGAGCAATTGAGCGGTCATTGCTCATCGTTACATACATCGTGTCCGATAACGGTTGTCTTGCTGTGCTAAAAATCATGCCGCCCAAATCGTGTTCACCCACCACCAATGGTCTTTCAGCGTCCAAATCAATTAGGAACAATTTTGTGCCGAAATCGCGGGTCGAAAAATCAGTTAGATCGGAGACAATTGCCAAATGTTGGTTGCGTGAAATGATTAAGGAGCCGGGATCATCATGCCTTAGGGGACGACGACTTGGATTTATCATATTGAGCTGGGTCAAAGGCGTTTGATCCGTAGGCCGCGTCACATTTCCTGCCAGGCTAAAACGTGCCAATCCAGTTTCAACCGTGTTAAAAGCCACAATCTCATTTCTTGCTCTTGATATGGCCAGCGCCGGAACACGCACGGATGCTAAGCTTGGCGTTGGTAAATCGAGAAGATGGGACAACATAAGCTTATCTGATTGGCTCCTATACGCCAGCACCGATCGAGTCATTGATCCGCTATTTTGCGAGGCTCGAATGCCAACAAAGACTAAATCACCGTCCCAAACCGCACAAAGAGGGACTTGGCCATCGCCAGGTAATTCAAGCATGTGCTTGACCTTCAAACTAACAGGATCAAATAGACCAATCGCGCCCCGTGTTTTTTCGGTTGGTTCAAACAATACAAGTAATTCTTTTTGATCAGGCGCAACAATCGCTCTGATCGGTTGCATGTCAGCATCGACTTCAGTCATCCGGTCTATGGCCTTGACATGAAATCCTCCGCCAACGAATGTTGATCTTATGAGGGTGCGTGCTGAGCGGTCCACCAGTACGAGATCGTCGCCCTTCAAGACGGCGATATCGGTTAGATGTTCGCCTACTTGAGCCGAGCCAAGCAACGAGAGTTCGTCGCCGCTCGTTTGAATAGCAACGATCACTTGGCGTGTGCCCTTCGGCGTGGCAGCAACTAAATCGATAGCTGGCTGATTGATGACCGACCCTTGCAACGGCGAGTCCACTTCGCGGCGGATCTGTCGCTGCTCGTATTGGCTTGACAGCTTCTCAACTTCGGTAATGGTGGCGTTAGCACCTGATAGTTTGTTGAGGTCAAAACCGGCTACATTAAATTGCAATCCGTCTTGAGTTATACGAACGTTAAGGTCTTTGAGATGCGATTGGGTCAGGAAGTCGACGCGTTGGTCTAAGTCGCTGATTTCGGTTGAAGAAGCTAGCGCGAAAGAGGCCGTTCCATCCTTCTGCCATTCGACTCTTATGCGATCAAAGTCATTTATGAGGGGATGCGCGGCCGAGAATGGTGTGTTCCAAATCTCAATACGCCACTTCATCCCACTGGCCTTAATATTAGATAAATTGATCGATTCCAATGCGGCACGTGGCACCAGCCCAAATGCGTTGCTGCCAAATGAAATCCATGTCCAAGCCCCATTGCTTAGCGACTGAACACCTTGGTTATTAGGAACCGCTGACCAACCGGATTCAACCAGTCTCTTAAATACTGGTAACGTGTGTTGAAACTTTAAAGCCAAATAGCGCACAGACCCATCTTGAGCCCTGGCTACAAACCAGGATTGCACTTTACTTGGATCCAATTGCCCAAACGCTGCAGACCCTGGTGCCCTCGAAAAATCGGCAAGCCAATGATTGAGCAAGACCTCCTCTGGCTTGGCATCTTGCTGAAATGCGATCGTCGGTAATCCTTCCTTCTTTGCCAAATCATAAAGTTGGTCTACGGGTAGTGGCACATGTCGAAATGAAGTGCGGAACTGGAGCAGGACCACTACAACAACCGCCGCTAAACCCAGGAAGTAAAGTGCTCCCTTGGACCACTTCGCTGCTTTTTTATCAGTTCCTGCGTCATGACTCTTTTCAGGAACTTGGCGTAAAGCCGTCAACTCTTGTTGCAGCAGATCTAACTGGCCAAACCTTGTCGTATACAGGCTCTCGTTAATTTGCTGACTATAGTAGAGATAGCCTAGGTCGCGTAAGCGCTTGTCCCATTTCTGTATTAACTGATCTTCTTCATCTTTGATTTTTTGGATCTCACTGCGCATACCTTCAGCACGACGCTCAATGCCATCCATCTCGTTCTTAAGGACTTTCCTTTTAACCCCAAATTCTTCACGAATCTTTTTGACTTCGTCCTCAAGTTGGGCTCGTCGATTGGCGGCAGCCATATCGTCCGTGCGTGTTGCGAGCTCATCATGCTCAGCTTTTTTCGGCTCTAAGGTATTCTTTTTGATCAGGTCCAAATTGCGCAGCTCTTGTTCTAGCTCCGGTTGCTTTGCAACTAACCGTTCCAATTCATGCGCGATCGGCGAGACCCGCTCTTCGAGTTGCTGCACCAACGCATCGATGGCCTTACGATCCGTTGAAAGATCGTCAAATTCAGCTGGAACCGCACCACCGCTGTAAACATCGCGGCCGATACTTTCAAGGATCTCGTCACGTTGCTGCAGGAGCCGTTTTTTTCGCTGTACGCGCTCAAATGCATCTGTATTCAGAGCGTTCTCTGGCATCCCACATCACCATAACCGGCATTCAAAGCTTGGATCTCATCGCCGAACTATAGCAAAAATCCATGTAAACAGCGATAATTGAGTAGGTCTTGCACGTGACAAGTGCACTATGTGCGCCGTGTCATTAGAAAGATAAGGCGCAAGGAAAAACGGTGAAACACCGATAATCATTCGACTGATTTGCCTCGCGTTAGCATGTAATACCCTTAAATCATCGAGGAGAACGAACCATGTCTTCAACCGTAAGAGTCGCCGTCACCGGCGCTGCCGGACAAATTGGATATAGCTTACTGTTTCGCATTGCATCGGGCGAACTGTTTGGTCGCGATACAAAAGTGGAACTCAACTTAGTAGAAATCCCGGTGGCTCTTGAAGCCTTAAACGGAACGGCCATGGAAGTGAACGATTGCGCCTTTGACACGCTTACGTCCATCAATTGTTTTGATGATCCCGCGCGCGGATTTGAAGGCTGTAATTGGGTTTTGATGGTGGGGTCTAAACCCCGTGGACCGGGAATGGAACGCAACGATTTAATCCGCGAAAATGGACCAATCTTCACAGGTCAAGGTCAAGCGTTACAAAAAGCAGCTGCTGACGTACGCGTTGCGGTTGTCGGTAACCCTTGCAATACTAACTGTTTAATTGCGGCCGCAAACGCGGACGGTATACCTCGTGATCGCTTTTCAGCCATGACTCGGCTCGATGAGAACAGAGCACGTCACCAGCTCGCTCACAAAGCTGGCGTTGCTGTCGATCAGGTTTCTAACATGACGATTTGGGGTAATCATTCAGCCACCCAATTTCCTGACTTCTTTCATGCTCGCATTGCCGGCCGAGCAGCGACAGATGTCATTAGCGACCATCAATGGTTGCAGGGTGAGTTCATAGCCAATGTGCAAAAGCGCGGCGCTGCAATCATCAAAGCGAGAGGCAAATCATCGGCCGCATCTGCTGCTAACGCCTTGTTAGATCACGTCAAATCATTTATTGAACCGACCGCTGACGGTCATTGGTTTAGCGCTGCCGTCCCATCAGATGGCTCTTACGGCGTCGACGAAGGTCTTATCTTCTCATTCCCCTTGCGCACCAAAGATGACGGCAACTACGAGATTGTAAAGGGCCTCGCACACAACGAATTCGCCCAGGAAAAGATGCACACGACGCTGACCGAACTTCGCGAAGAGAACGCGGTTGTCAAAGATTTGCTTTAGGGTGTACACCTGTTCAGGTCTTCACGTCCTGAACAGGTTCATCCATGGCCCAGTAACTTCGTTGTTTGCCGATGTCCGCTCTTGACTTGATATCGATGCTTCCGGTTATGATCAGGATTGGGCCGAAAGTAATTTTCACCCTGAAACATCACGTCCGATTTTTGAATTGAATGGATTCGCCATATGCTTCACGCATTTCCAATTTTTGACAGAAATTTGGTAGATCATCGCAGGATAGGTCAATTTGATCGGGGTCTTGACGGCCCTATCGTGATTGCAGTCGGAGGCGTTCACGGCAACGAACCCGCTGGTATATTGGGGATCCGTACGGTGTTAGACCATTTACAGAAGACACAGCCTGATTTCAAGGGGAAATTTTTCGGATTATCGGGAAATTTAACCGCACTAAAGACGGGCGAACGTTTCATTGATCACGATCTAAACCGTATCTGGGTTGAAGATGACTGCAACGGCGATCAGAGAGAGCTGGGTTCTGAAGGTCACGAGATGAATGCCCTGCATGAGGCGCTTCAGGACATTCTTAGCCAGGTGTCAGGACCTGTACTCCTACTTGATTTACATACAACTTCAGCGGAAGGTTGTCCTTTCATGATGGTCGACGATTCCCAAGATATTGGCGATTACAAAGCTTTTTATCCCGTCCCAATCATCACTGGCCTCATTGACTGTCTTCATGGGACATTGGTTAGGTTCATGGTGAACCGAGGGCATCGCGCTTTGGTTTTTGAAGGCGGGCAGCACGACAAAATAACGACAGTTGAAAATGTCATTGCGGCGATTTGGATCTTATTAGTGAAACTAGGCTGCCTCGAACGTAGCCATGTGCCTGACTATGATTTTCAGGTCACTCGCTTAGCAAAAGAAGCAGCGGGTCTTCCAGAAATACTCGACATCTTTTATCGTCATGTGATTTCGGCGGAAGATCAATACGAGACGGTTCCTGGTTTTTTCAACTTTGATCCTGTACAAAGAGGTGAGATTTTGGCCCATGACCAACACGGCGCAATAAGGGCATCTCAGGATGGCAGAATCTTAATGCCACGTTATCAAGGTCAAGGTAACGACGGTTACTTTCTTGGCACAGAGTCAACAGTAGCTCATTGGACTGAAAAAAATCGCTAGCGCCGCCAGCAACCTGTGTAGGCGATCCAGCTCATTTTTCTTGAAGTTAGTATTAAATTCGACTAGGTACGCTGTTCAAACATCTCTAGCTGGAGGTTAATTGTGCTTTTGTTTTTAGTCTGGGCACAAGCAAATGCAACGGGATTCGAGCTTGAAGACGTGCTGTTTGAACCACAGTCGATTAAGATCACGCATGACGGGCAAATCCTGGTGGCTGACGCAGGCGAGCATGCTGTCTTTTTATTCGCCGCCAACGGCGATTTGGCTCTAAGAATCGGCCGTCACGGTCAAGGACCGGGTGAATTTCAAAATCCAAGCGACGCCGATCAAATGAGTGATGGTCGCATCTTCGTGGCCGACTCTAGAAATGGTCGCGTACAAATTTTTGACGAAAAAGGCACTTACCTAGACGCTATCTCCATCTCAAAACATGCTTTGGGTCAGATAGCCGTCATAGATAACCACTCATTCTTGTTGACGGAATCGAATGGTCGTTCGTTTAGCTTCCGAATGGGTGAAAATGACGTAGATAAGAGTCGCTACTACCGCTACAAGATTGACGGCACCTTAGAAAAAAGTTTCGGCGCTATTCAAGGCCACAGCAATCCATTGTTGGCTTTGCTCCTAAATCAAGGTCCGTTCTTCCTTGATGGGGATGATGTGATTGCGGCAAGTTCTGTTTCCAATGAATTGCTGCACTTTCATGATGGTCAAGAAGAAGTCATAAAATATCCGCTCGCCTTTATACCCAATGAGCCTCAAGAGAAGATGAAGTCAATCACGACAGCTTCAGGCGAGACGCAAGTCCGGATGAGCGTGCAACTTGATCGAGTTTGCCTTGGTTTGGCTCCCCATCCAAACGGCGACCTCGTCATTCTTCGTGCCACTCGGCACAGTAGTCCTGACGAAAACATAGCGCCCAGTAAAATAGTCGTGCTATCACGGAATGGTAAAGAAAAGAAAGTTCTTCGCGATGCCTATGACGCACAAGGAATTGCTGTATCCAAGGATGGTCAATGGGCCTTTGTCTTACATGAATTGGATAGTTGGACCATTAGCCGTATTGCCTTGTAAGCGATCATCGACACTTCGATATTAGATGCGTTTCTCGGTAATCGTACGCAGCCGATCACAGGAGGGACAACGCCAGATAATGGCGTCCGTATGATACTCGCAAGCAGAGCAATGGTAGGGACGTCCAAAACTCATTTTGTCACTTACCATGCCCATATAGATCTTCATAACGTCCGCGGCAAGAGGACTACGGGAAATCAGTCGCCAAAAACTCTGATGCACAATCAGTACGCGGGGGGCCAGTTCCAGGCAGACGGCCATCAATCGGCTGGCTTCCTCATACATGCCCAATGTCATGGCAAATTCAGCACACACCCGACGACTGCGCCAGTCATCGGGATCCTGCTCTAACGCCTGAATCGTTTCCTTAATAAAGTGCTCAGCATGACCTATTTGGTTGGCAACATGTGCAGATTCTTCAATCCAAAGCCACAAATATTCTTTGAATGCTGCTCGGTGTTTGCTTAAGTATTTTTGCGCCTTTTCCGGTTTCTGTTTGAGCCGATAACAAGAACTGACACCTAACAATGCTGGAATACAAGCGGGATTGACACTGAGCGCCTTTTCGAACGCAACCTGAGCCTGATCGAGATCTTCGTCCTCAATTGCAACCTCGGCAGACTCAACATGAACCCAAGCGATTTCCTCTTCCATGGAACGTCGACTTTGTTTCGCATAAATCTTCAAAAGGGCGATGGCATCGTCCCAACATCTCATTTTCGTGTAAACACTCACACCCTTGTGGCAAATCCAGTCGTCGAGAAATCCTGTCTCGCGCGCTTGGCCCATAGCTTCAGCCGCGCGCATCAAGAGACCTGAAGCCAAAAAGTCGGCGGCAAGTTCTGCATAAAGGTAGGCGACGACGGCATGCTCGAGTCCACTTCGATTGATCAAACTCTGGTGCAAACGAATAGCTGCCCGCAAGTCACCTCGCTGGCGCAAAACAATACCCAATGCTAGGCCGATACCTACATCGTGATCGGAGCGAACATATAGTTCACGAAGATCACCTATGGCTTCATCGCCGCCGCCATCCAATAATTTATGGAAAGTTTGAGCGAGTTTAACTTCCTTGGGCGCCAAGACACGCCGATAGCGAAATTTCCACCAAATGATGATGAATGTACTGACAATTAACACACCGGGAATTAACCAAATCATTGATTCGTGTCTCCGGCTGTCAATTGGCGTAACGCTTTCACTTCTCTTTCGAGTTCAGCGGTTTTGCTTCGTAACTTTTTATTCTCAATAGTTAGCCTAGATCGGTCCAGCAGGGACATCAGCACGACAGCTAGCGCTCCATAAGCGGCAAAAACAAATAACACAATGCCTAACGCAACATCCTGAAGACGGATCCATGGAAAGAGCAAGTCCACATTGACGCGCTGCCCAACCACAGAAATAGCACTAAATAGAATAGAGCCTACAAAGAGGCCTAATATCGTCCAACCCAGCCATTTACGCATGACTTACTCCAAACCGGTCCACAACCCTTGACCAACGGCCTTGTGCCCGCATGACTTCCTCAATGACCCAACGCAACACACCATGTCCACCTTGGACAGGAACCACCACATCAGCACGATCTAAAACGTCCATAGCAGCATCTGACGGGCAAAACGACAATCTGGCAAGAGACATGGGCGCTAAATCAGGTAAGTCGTCACCAACATAAGCAACACAATCAGCGGTCAAGCCTAGCTCAGACAAAATTTCGTTCAAAGCAAGTTGCTTGTCCAAGCGACCGTTCTTGACGATTTTCAGTCCCAACTCTGAGGCTCTTTTAGAAACAGCCAGCGATGCGCGCCCGGTCAGTAAAGCAATGTGTAAACCTGAATCATTGGCAACTTTCATGGCCAATCCATCACGAATGCTAAAAAACTTTGCTTCACGATCGTCTATTAATAGAATCCGTCCGTCGGTTAAGACCCCATCGACGTCCGTTATGATCGCACGAATATCTAATAGTCTAGAATCTGTCATTCGGCACCATTCCCTGTGTTTCCTCTATTCTCAGGGAGCAATGGCCTAATGGCAAGTTCCCGTGATTTTCCTTTAGCAACAAGATGGTTGGCGCAATCACGTTGATCCTATAAAAAGCATTCGTCTAACACGTACCCAAGCGCTCGAGCCAACTAGAAAACACGCATTTGTCTTTACGCTTGCTACAATGGGCGGCCTCCGAGGTGGGCAAAAAATGTCGAAACGAAAAAAGGACCATGTTGAGACCGAAGAACCTGCGTCTCTAATCAAACATGACTGGCGATTCTTGCTTCTGCTTTTTTTAGTCGCCCTCACACTTAGATTGGCTTATTGGCACGAATTACGCCAACAACCTGACTACGCTGCGCCCTGGATCGATGCCGCTTATCACGACGTTTGGGCGCGGCATATTGCCTTCGACAAATGGGAACTTCCCGACGGAATGAGTGACCCCAAAATCAATCAGTACCCATACTTTCGGCCGCCAGGATATCCACTATTTCTTGCAGCACTCTATAAAATCAGCGGCGGAAGTTACCACGCGCCGAGATTGATGCAGATGGCGCTTGGATTGCTAAATCTATTCCTTGTTTACGGGCTTGTGGGCCAATTTACAGGTCGACGAGCGTCGCGCATCGCTGCGGCATGGACAGCCCTTTATCCGGTTTCCATCTATTTCGAAGGCGAACTCTTGGCGGCGACGTGCTTGACCACCATGATCCTGATCGCACTTGTACTCAGTATCCGTTGGCAATCGACGCAAGCCCCAAAGTACGCGTGGTCGCTAGGTATAGTCGCTGGCTTAATTTGCATTACGCGACCTAACTATTTGTTGATGATGCCTGTCATGATTTGTTGTTTTTGGTGGTCCCACCGCCCTATTAGAGGCTTAACCTTGGCGAAGGAGGTCGTGCCATTAGTGGTAGGCATGTTCCTTGTTATTGCCCCAATTACTCTGCGTAACACCTTGGTAGCCAGCGACGCCGTCCTTATCACCTCAAATGCAGGCATCAATTTATACATCGGTAACCACCATCAAGCTGACGGATTTTCAGCGATCATCCCCGATTTAGGACCCATTGCTGGCCTCCAAGGCTGGACGTCGTTCGACTATCCCTTGCTCATCGAGGGTGTTTCCATGCGACAAGGTCGGCCGTTTAAGGCTTCGGAGTTATCGCGTTACTTCAGCGGACTTGCTTATCATGAAATACGCCAATACCCGGCGCATACAATTAAACTTTGGTTCAAAAAGGCAGCCCACTTTTGGAACCCGAAAGAGATTTCAAATAACAAGGAGGTAGACATAGCCATTGATCAGTCAGCATTCATTGGTTGGCTACCTGGATTTGGTTGGTTGCTATTTGTCTGCTCAATCGGTTTTGTTTGCTGGTGGAAAAACGCTCGTTTGAAGGTCCAACCGCTGCTTCTTTACTCTGCTTGTTGGATCCTAATCACGTTTGTCTCTTTCGTTCCCTTTTTTGTAAATGGTCGGTTTCGAGCACCTATCATTCCGCTACTTGCTATTTTTGCGGGTTTTGGTATTGAACGCCTCACGTTAAGCAAAACAAAAATGACGTTCAGCTGGATTGTGCCTCTAAGCGTTTTAATATTGTTAGCCATCACAGCGAAGAGCTATCAGCCCAATTCAGCCACATGGCACTATCACCAAGGTATTGCGTTCGAAACACGAGCTCAGTTTGATCAAGCAATCGACGCCTACATGGAGGCTCTAAGAACCGATCCTACATTTGCGGATGCGGCCCTTAAACTTGGGAATATATATTATGGGCAGGGGCGCTTTCAGCTGGCCCAGCAGCACTGGGAACAAGCACGCAAAATGAAATCATCGGCTGAGGTTCTCAACAATATGGCTTGGTTGATGGCCACAAGCCGTGAATCGAGCTTGCGTGACCCGGCCAAAGCCGTGCAGTATGCAGAACAAGCCGTCGCTTTGACCCATCGAAAAGACGCTGGCAAGCTGGACACACTTGCGGTCGCCCTCAAGAGTTCGGGGAGACTGACTGATTCATACCAAATATTTTCTGAAGCAATTGCAAGGGCTCAAGCGGATCAAAACCAAGAGCTTGTGGACGACCTTAGGCAACGGCGCGACGAGATCTAGCCGACAATGTGATCAAGCATGGGGATGTGACTCGTCATAGATTTTCATCAAATAGTCGAGATTAAGATGGGTGTATTTCTGCGTTGTCGACAAGGACGCATGTCCCAATAATTCTTGGATTGATCGAATATCAGCACCTGATTCCAACAAGTGAGTCGCAAAGCTATGGCGAATGGTATGAGGCGTGACTCGGTATTCAAGCGCTAAATTCCCAACCGCTTTGTTCACTAGTCGACGAATGCCCCTTACACTTAAACGATCGCCTGACCGATTCAAGATCAGCGCGCGATGCTCTTTTTGATGAGCCAATAAATGTTCTTGGCGTACGCGCAGATACGCAAACAAATAGGGAATAGTTGAGGAGCCCAACGGCACAACACGTGTCTTATTTCCCTTGCCGGTGACACGAACGGTTTGCTCATGTACATCTAATGAGTCGACATCTAAACTGGCACATTCTGAGATACGTATCCCGGTGGCATAAAACAGACGCAGCACAAAATGATCGCGAATGTGAGCAAAATCACCATTATTGTGATTAACGGCAACCAACTTTAGGGCGTCGTCGATTGTCATAAAGCTTGGAAGCCGCTGTTTTACACGGGGTGTTTCAAGTACCAGCGCCGGATTATTGGCCAAGCTAAGGTGGACCATGAGAAACTTGAAAAAGGATCTAATCGCACTGACCCGGCGACCTAAACTAGAGCCCTCAAGTGCTTCACATGACGAAAGATATGCATATAGATCTTCCGACTTGACCGCAACCCAGTCCGGGTCCGTATCGCCGGCAAGCCAGCTTTGCAGATCGCGTAAATCGTTGTGGTACGCACGTACGGTATTGACAGCAAGACGCCGTTCATGGGTCAAGTATTGCAAAAACTTGTCGATGCAATCTGAAGTAACTGAATCACTCATAGGGCTCGCCTTCAAACAAAAAAGCGCGTGTCAGGAATTCTGGCACAGTCAAACGTAGTTAACTAATCGAGGGCTAGTTTTTGTGAAAAAACTTGCATCACCAATTGAGAGAGGAATCTTAATGATACGATTTTTGACATTGATTATTCTAGGCGTCACCCCCCTGTACGTCCATGCAGATACAGAACTTATTTTTCCTTGGGTCACCAACAATAGTCAGTTTCGCGGCGTAATTATCGTCAACAATCCAAGCGTGGACAGTGTAACCGTTATGCTGGTGGCACGACGCAACAATGGAGACACGGCGTCAGCAACGCGAACGATCGCGCCCTTCGAGCAGTTAGTTGAAGGTACCGATACCCTATTCTCAGAAATAGGCGAAGGTCCTGGCTTTTCTGTGCAGTTGACAAGTGATGCCAACGATATTGTCGGCGCATTCGTGATACGCGGTACCGCTTCCGCCTCAGGCTCTTCTCCTGCACAAGCCAACGTATCCACGCCTGACGACGCCAGCCAAATTTTGATGTTTAGCTATTTGCCTGTCCCTGCCGAAGGCGGGGACTCGGCTCCCGTCGTTGTCAATATGGGTTCGGACGTAGCTGACGTTCGTTTTCACGGTTATCAAGACGGCCAGAAGGTCGGCACGTTCGCTGTTATGGTTGATCCTCTGCGTCCATATGCCAATGTAACTTCTGCCATGTTTGCGGGTGTCGTCGGTGATTTATACGTCGTCGCAGAAAGCGACCAGCCAATATTGGGCATGGCCTTTATTTTCAATTCCGAGACTGAACCATCGATGGCCAATGCGGTCCCTTTTTCGAATGTACCAGAACCGCTGATAGTCAATGATTTAGTATCATTTGCGGTCGATATCCAACCTATCTTCGACCTCAATTGCGCCCTATCTGGATGTCATTCAGGCGGTTCTCCTGACGCTGGCTTGGACCTTACCGCTACTGTCGCTTATGGACAAACAGTGAACGTGAAATCTGTTCAATCCGCCTTAGATCGCGTTGAACCCTTTGAGCCCCAAAATAGTTACCTGCTTCACAAACTCGATGCTGATCCTAGTAATAATGTACAGGCTCGAATGCCAAACATGCGACCCCCACTCTCCGATTCCGATATCGCAACCATCGAGACATGGATCCTTGAAGGTGCCATGAACAATTGAGAATGGGTCAGAGTCAGTTGCTCCAGGTAATAATCTACACATCAAATTCAGAGGCATGCTGAACCAGCTCATCAAGCCCTCGTTGTTCACTCAGAATCCCATAGCCTACTTTCTAGCTATAGGCGTATTCTAAAAAAAATGCAGTAAAGATTGAATTTTTAACTAGTTTCATCGAAAAAAAACAGGTAATGTTAAGGTATATAGCCCTATATAAATTATGAAACAGGAGCATTTCTTCGATGAAACATCTTTCAGTTTTTCTTCTCAGCCTAGTTAGCGTAGCGGCATTCGCTCAGTGGTCCAACAGTGGATTGGCCCCCGGTTCGACAAACACGGGCTTCAATCGTGTTCCCGCAAGCGTTACTCAGAGTTTGGATACAAGTACCATTACTGCTCTAAATTCCGTCGCCTGCCCGGCAGATAACGATAGCTACATGCGTCGCTTTGATCTAACCGTCGACGGGATAACAACATCTTTTAACGTCGAGAGTATTGACTTTGGGATCGAAACTGCGACCGCCCTCGGCTTGACAGTTAATTTGTATACCATTCCCAAAGCGTCACCATTGACCTTCGCAAATTTGACCCTAATAGGAACCGCCCCCTTTGCCGCAACTGCTGCTCAATCGGCGACAGTCCAAAATGCGCCGGTAATAGGCTTGGTCGCTGATCCAATGACCGTAGATTTGGTCGTGGAAATTTTTGCCCCTGATTTCACCAATGGCGCCACGTTTTTCGTCGGCTCTAATGCTGGTGGGCAAACTGCTCCCAGCTACCTTGCATCTGCAGGTTGTGGTGCTGCAGAACCTACCGATACCGCCGTCCTTGGATTTCCAGGCATGCACGTTATTATGGTCGTGAACGGGGACATCTTGGCCACCATACCTACCTTAGGTGAATGGGGACTGTTAACCTTCGTATTCCTACTTATGGCATCTGCTATCGTCATCATGAGAAAGAGACGTTTAGCCGTCGCTTAAAGACAAATCAACCAACACAAAAAAGGCCGCTAATAAGCGGCCTTTTTTTGTGAATGATACGGAAAACCAAATGCCAGCTAGTGTGTAAGCACGGCGGACAGAAACCCCGCCTCCTGCTCGCTATAGCTGTGTTCTCAATCCAAAACATGTGGTCGATTCCATCCGTCGCTTGGCGACTCTATTCCGGAACCTTCTTATCCCCCACAAGCTCTGCCTGCTTGCGTTTGGACAACTTGGCGAGGATCAAATTGTACGATTGTCGCAATAGACTGCTGAGTTGGCTTTGGTCCAATGAACAAGTTTCAGGTTCGATCTTAATCCAATGAGCTCTGGCCAAATATGGCGCAGGCATCACACCCTCGATTCTTGTCATGTCATGAAATAGTTCTTCGGGCACTTTCATTGAAAAGCCTGGCAATTCGCCCGTACCGAAAACGGCGAACATCTTTCCGCCAATCTTGAAGACCAAATCATCGCCCCACAAAATCTCGACGGTCGTACCAGGAAAAGAGCGGCAGAGGTCCTTAAGAACCGAGGAGACGGTCAAGGCTACTCAAAGTACTCTGCGGCCAGTTCTTGGCCAAATGCAGGCGGATCTGCACTAAATTCACGGCGCACGATCGACTCTGCTTCGCGATCCTTGTTGACGGCAACATAAGTCACAATCGCATCAGTCACCTGTAAGCGAGATTTATGGAAATCTTCTCTGGTCGCCACCACTTTTACTTCTACGGTCACAGATGTTCGGCCAACTCGAATGATGCGCGTATAAAAACTGACCAGGTCCCCGACAAAAACAGGTTCACTAAACTCGACTTCTTTCATGCCAACTGTGACAACCATCTGCAGACAGAAACGTTTGGCTTCGATGGCACCTGCGACGTCTATGTATGAGAGTATGACACCGCCAAAAATCGTGCCGTGGTGGTTCGTTTCTTTCGGCAACAACGTTGTGCGAATCGAAAGGTTCCAACCTTTGAGGTCTTCATCGACGATGACATGCCGGTCACGGCCCATCAGTACTGAACCTCGACTTTATGTCGGGACACGGTTTCTCCGCCTCTGGAGTCACGAGCAACAATCTCCACCCATTGGGTGCCGGGTCGCTTAAACGAAACAATAACTTTAAAGGTGCCATCCTCCATCATGACGGCCTTAACGCCATTGACCATGATGGTGACCTCTCGATTAGATTTACCACTGACAATGGCGCTATCCGAAAAGACCTCAATTTTTGGATTGAGTATGGGCGGTCCAGTTTCGACTCGAGCATTTTGCGCCTTTTCCTGTACTTCAACCCGGAACTGCGAGACAGGCGAATACGAGCCAGGAATACCACTATCTGCGATGGCTCGAATTCTCCAAAAATAACTGCCCGCACTTAAAGTGACGTCCGTTGTTGCATTTTCCAACTTGCTCTCATGAACCACATTCTCAAAGCGATTTGTTTTTGCAACTTGAAATTGATAGTTGTTGATCGGTTGTCTTGAATGCCATTCAAAGTTGACTTTGAGCGTCTCATCGGCTGACGTAACCGGATACATGCGGTTGTTTGCGGGAGCGTCCTGGATGGGTGCACTTGGGATATCAACAATCGCGCGCGCGCCATCCACCCATGTCAGCGCCTGGCTTGTCATTAAGGTACCTTCGATGCCTCCGCCAGACCAGGTCAGGGTGCCCGAAAATGCGGCTGTGTAGTCTGGCGAAGTTTCGGTCGCCGATGCCATCTCGAATACAGCTAACTTGTCCGCTTGAAACGTATGGTCTCGAAAAGCTACTTGAGTTGTCCCACTGCGATGGACTAAAAAAAACGTGCCCGATTCGAGCGACAAACTCAACTCACGACCCTTGATGCGATCAATGTTCAGACGTGAATTGGAACCAAGCTGCGCGCCTGATCCTGAAAAAAGATTAATTTTTAAACTTGATCGGACACCGGTTTCGATGACCATTCCTGCTGAAGGTTTGATCGCCGACGTCAATTGCTGCATGCCAGAACCGCTATCGACTCTCACCAACCCGGATCCAGAGCCAAATGCCAACTCGTTGCCCGTCGCCTGACGGCCACCACTTATGATTTCCTCGGCTTCTTTAGCAACATCTTTAACGATTGCCAGAGCCGCGCTGAAGTCATCCTCGATCATGAGATGATCTGCCTCTTCCAAACGTGAGCGGGCCTCTGAAACGTAATCCAGTATCAAAGGATCGTCGACCCCCTGTTGCGCAATCTGTTCCAGCTGTTCTCTAACGGCGACAAGGCGTTCGCTTACCTCATTTTTCTTGCTGGATCCACCACATCCTATACAGATCAGCAGAGCCACGAGGCCCCATAGTTCCAGCAATCTCAATCGCATTCAGCACCACCGTGAAATATAAAAGACACCATTATCTTAACGCAGTTATGGGAATCCTTCGCACCTAAAGCTTGCCTTTTGCCTTCAACTCTTGATGCACCCGCTCATTTTCAAGCCAAGGTTTGCGTTCGAAATAGGACTTGGTTAACTTGGCCACTGTCCCTGAAAGCAACAAAAGAGCAAGCAGGTTAGGCAACGTAACCAGGCTCAAGGCAACGTCCCCAAAATTCCAAATCACATTAAGCGACAGGATAGCCCCAATGAAGTGGAAAGCGATGAAGACGGCCTTAAACGGCACAATCGCCTTGTACCCAAAAATATAGTTAGCACAACGGTCACCATAGTAACTCCAGGAAATCGCCGTAGATACAGCAAACAAAGCCACACACAAGATCACAATCATCGCGCCCCAACGGCCCAAATGTTTTTCAAAGGCAATCGTGGTCAAGGGAGCGGAATTTTCAATGGCATCACCATAGAGAATTGAATACTTTGTGCCGTCATCTGAGGTCGCAATGGCCGTGGCTACGTCAATCGTGCCAGAAAATACAGATGTTTGTGCATCGTCAACGAAGAGCTTTTCTACAGGAACTTCGTGCCATGAGAAGCGGCTACTACTCGCATCGTAAACCGGCACGCCATTGATCACCTTAATACTCGACGGTGAGGCTGCATCGACGATTGAACCGTCCACATCAAAAGATCGGTAGCTCGCGTCGCCAGAATCCAACGCCATCGTTGAGGGATGAGTTTGGTTCCAAACGCCACTTGTAATTAGAACAAGGCCAGTCATCGTGCAGATGACCAAGGTATCGATAAAGGGTTCCAACAAAGCTACCACGCCTTCAGACACGGGCTCATCTGTTTGGGCAGCTGAGTGAGCGATGGGCGCAGATCCTTGTCCGGCTTCGTTTGAGAATAAGCCTCGTTTTACACCCCATAACGCGGTCATCATGAACGCACCGGCTCCAACGCCAGCTACCCCGCCTTTCGGATTAAAAGCCTCAGAAAAAATCGAGGCAAAAGCGGGCAACACATGATCGTAATTGATGACAATTATAATCAGCGCGCCACCGATGTATAGCAAAGCCATTACGGGGGCTAGGATCGATGTCACTTTACCGATACGTTTTATACCGCCAAAAATGATTACGGCCACAAATGCCGAGGTCAAAACGCCCGTGAGTGCCCGTGGCATCGAGAACTCGCTGTGAAGTAAATCGCTGACAGTATTAGCTTGAATCGCGTTTCCGGTTAAGAACGATGTCAACATAAGACCGAAGGCAAAAAAGATCGCTAACGGTTTCCATTTCTTGCCTAAGCCACGCTCGATGTAATACATCGGTCCACCCGAGACGGAGCCTCTCCACGCCTCGCCTTTAGTGTCTTCTACGACTCGGTATTTCAGGGCTAGAGTCACTTCTGAATACTTAACTGCCATGCCCAAAAAGGCAGTAACCCACATCCAAAATAATGCACCAGGTCCACCCCAGTGAACGGCAATCGCAACCCCGGCAATATTGCCGACACCTACGGTGGCCGATAATGCTGTGGTCAACGCCTGGAAGTGTGTGACATCACCGGGTTCATTCGGATCATCATATCGACCGGTGGTTACTTGAACGCCATGTTTAAAGTAACGCAATTGCACGAACATCAAACGCAGAGTCAAAAACAGACCTGTCCCCAACAAGGTATAGATCAACAGTTGCGGCGGAACAATATAGCTCTCAACAAATGTGCTTATGGCCTGAATGAAATTTTGCACGGCATCCATGAACAAACTCCTCCCCTGCGGGGGTGACACGTCGGTGATACACCTTAATTGGTGGGGAACATAAAGATGCCAAATCTTACGGAAACGTACACTAGGTGTCAAGATTCCCGTTAGTTTGACGAGAATTTGGCTCCCAAAAGCCGCAGCTCGCGACTTAAAATTGGGCTCGCTTTTCCATGGTTGACCTAGGTTAGATAGCCACGAAGCTCTTGGATCGCGCGATTGCGGCGTAGTTTTTGTAGCGCGATGTTTTCGATCTGGCGAATTCGCTCACGCGATAAACTAAGTATTTCACCAATCTCTTTCAGCGTCTTGGGATCGTTTCCGATCAGTCCAAAGCGTAATCTGACCACTAAAGCCTCTTTTTCATCAAGTTCATTCAATAATTCAGCTACTTGATGTTCGAATGCTTCTTGTAAAAGATGCTCATCCGCTGATGCTTCGTTCTGTTGCTCAATCTTATCGGCCAGCGAAAATTCATTTTCCTCGTCAGAAACACCCGACAACGAAATATTATCGCCCATGACCTGAAGCAGTTGACGCACTTCCTCTTCCGTAATGGAAAGCTCATCAGCAAGTTCTTTTATCGAAGGTTCGCGTTCTAATTCTTGGGTCAATTTACTTGTCTTTTTCGAGAGTCGATAAGCGAGATTAGCTTGTTTCTGAGGTAATCTAAAAGCTCCACTCTGCTCTGCTAAAGCATGAATAATGGCTTGCCTTATCCACCAAACGGCATAGGTGATGAACTTAACATTCTTACCTGGGTCAAATCGTTTTGCGGCTTCAATAAGCCCAATATTGCCTTCATTAAGCAGGTCAAGAAAAGATAAACCCAAACCTCTGTAGCGTTTAGAAAACGAAACAACAAATCTAAGATTGGCTTCAACCATCCTGTTCAATGCCTGCTTATCGCCTTCTTGGATAGCGCGGCCTAATTCCTTTTCGTCATCAGCTGTGAGCGGCTTTATTTTTGCTATTTCCTGGAGATACCAATTCAAGTTCTCGGAAGATAGACCAGAGTCTTTGAAGCTAGCCATTTTACCCTTCGTCTTCAAGACGGATGACAAATGAGGTCGGAGCAACACGCACCAAAGAGTGTTTATAGGCCGATTCTCCATCTTCCATTCGGTCCACCATGATCTGGCGGAAAGCGGTAAGGAGTTCGTTTACGTCGGCCTGCATCTTTTCC
This sequence comes from Holophagae bacterium, assembly GCA_029263455.1. GTDB lineage: Bacteria > Acidobacteriota > Holophagae > Acanthopleuribacterales > Acanthopleuribacteraceae > JAGQSC01. The sequence continues at coordinate 137,060 of JAJCXM010000032.1, read as the reverse complement.
ATTTGCTCACGCATTTTCAGTACAATATCAACACCAGCAAGATTGACGCCTAAGTCGCGGGTCAAATTTAGAATCGCTTCCAGACGTTTAATATCTTCTTCAGAATAAAGGCGGGTATTGCCCTCCGTTCTCGTAGGCCTTAACAAACCCTCCCGCTCGTAGAGACGCAAGGTTTGTGGATGTATTCCATAAGTCTTGGCCACGACACTAATCGCGTAATAACCTGGGGAGCGTTTTCGACCTCTCATAAACTATCGGCATTCCTTTGCTGTTTCCTAAGCATAGATTGGACGTATCTGTGTTTCAACCTTAAGACACGGGAAAGCTTGGAAGGTCTGCTCGCGGGTCTTCATCGTTCAGCGCCGTAAATTCTCGCAGTATTTCTTTAGATCGCTCATCTCGCAGGCGAGGAATAACCACCTTTACCTGAACAAATTGATCTCCTACCTGATGACCGCGCACAGAAGGAACACCTTTTCCGCGTATTCTGAATTTCTGCCCCACTTGAGTTCCTGGCGGAATCTTGATGGTCGCTTTACCTTCAAGGGTCGGTACTTCAACTTTCGCGCCTAAGGCAGCTTCAGTAAATGTTATTGGAATTTCACAATACAGATTGGCACCCTTGCGCTCAAAAAAGGGATGGGCTTCAACGGACGTGATGATAAAGAGGTCGCCAGCAGGGCCCCCTAACCGTCCACCTTCGCCTTTTTGTGGGACTCTGACTCGTGTGCCGTTGTCTACTCCAGCCGGAATCTTTACTGCCACGCGATCTGTAGACGACAATAACCCTTGACCTCCGCATGGCGAACAGGGTTCACTTTCCAAGACTCCGCGTCCTTCGCACATACTACAAGGCGCTTCAAACACCATACTTCCCTGCTGAATGCGCTGTTTCCCTTTGCCATCACAACGCGGACAACTTTGGCGGCCTTTTGTCGCGACTCGACCAGACCCTTGACAACTCAAACACGTATTTTTGCGATCCAAGCTCAAATTCAGAGTTGTCCCGTAAACCGCTTCTCGGAACGCTAGCCGAACTGAGTGCTGGACGTCCTGGCCCTTTTGCGGCGCGTTTGAGCGGCTTGCCTTGCGCTGTCGACCCCCAAAAAGGTCAGGGAAAAGATCTTGAACATCACTGAACCCGCCAGCCGAATTGAAGTCGAAGCCACGAAAATCGAAACCGCCAAAATCGGCGCCACCGGGCCCGCCTACTTGCGGATTAGCGGTTCCATAAGTGTCATAGTTCTTACGCTTCTCTTCATCACTAAGGACTTCATAAGCCTCAGAAATGCCCTTGAATCGCGCTTCGGCATCTCGATCTCCAGGATTGACATCTGGGTGAAACTGGCGCGCTAGGCGACGATAGGCCTTCTTGATTTCAGCCGCGCTTGAACTTCTCTTAACGCCAAGGACCTTATAAAAATCTTCTGCCATACAAACCTTCGTTCAGCGCTACAAAAAGGGCGGAGTTGCCTCCGCCCAAGTTTAAGGTTTACTCAACAACTTCGGCGTCAATAACACCTTCATCTTCATCGGGACCGCTACTTGGTCCGCCAGCTGCGGCAGCGCCTGCCTGTTCGGCTTCGCCCGCCTGTTGCTCTTTATAGATCACTTCAGCCAGTTTATGTGATGCCTGCATCAACTTTTCGTATCCTGCATTTAGGTCAGCAACCACATCGCTCTTTACCGTCTCTTTGGCTTCTTCTAACGCTTTCTCTAAGTCGGTAACATCCTGGGCTTCAAGCTTGTCGCGATGCTCCGTGAGCGTCTTTTCAGTTTGCCAAATAAGTGAATCCAGTTTGTTGTGTGATTCAACCTGCTCTTTGCGATCTTTATCGCGATCTCGATTCTCTTCTGCGTCTTGAACCATGCGACTAATTTCATCTTCGGTTAAGCCACTTGAACCTGTGATCTGGATACTCTGTTGTTTACCGGTACCCATATCTTTGGCGGAAACATTGATAATGCCATTGGCGTCAATATCAAAGGTGACTTCTACACGAGGGACGCCTCGAGGCGCAGGTGGAATACCCACCAACGAGAAAGTACCCAAAATCTTATTGTCGCGGGCCATCGGGCGTTCCCCTTGGAATACCACAATGTCCACTTGGTTCTGATTATCGGCAGCCGTGGAATAGGTTTGGCTCTTCTTTGTCGGAATCGTTGTATTACGCTCAATCATTGCATTGGCGATACCACCCTCCGTTTCCACACCCAAACTCAGTGGCGTCACATCCAAGAGTAAGACATCTTTGACGTCACCAGCCAAAACGCCACCCTGGATGGCAGCTCCAATGGCGACCACTTCATCTGGGTTGACGCCTTTATGTGGGTCTCTGCCAAAAACAGATTTTACTTTTTCCTGTACCTTGGGGATCCGGGTCGAACCGCCAACCAGAACAACTTCCTGGATGTCCTCGGGCTTCAGACCTGCATCTTTCAGCGCATTTCTGCAAGGCGCTTCCAAACGAGTCACGATGTCATCAATTAGCGCCTCAAATTTCGAGCGCGTTAGACTTAGGTTCAGATGCTTGGGGCCCGAAGCATCGGCGGTAATGAAGGGCAGGTTGATTTCAGTAGACTGAGTGCTGGAAAGCTCGATCTTCGCCTTTTCAGCAGACTCCTTCAAACGCTGAAGCGCCATCTTGTCTTCACTCAGATCAATTCCCTGGTCCTTTTTGAATTCGTCGAGAATCCAGGTGATGAGTGCTTCGTCAATATTGTCGCCACCTAGATGAACATCACCATTCGTTGATTTAACTTCTACGACGCCTTCGCCAACTTCTAAGATCGAAATATCAAAGGTACCGCCGCCAAAGTCGAAAACCGCAATGGTTTCGTCGCTCTTCTTGTCTAAACCGTAGGCTAGCGCGGCAGCCGTAGGTTCATTAATGATGCGTTTGACATCTAAGCCAGCAATTTTGCCAGCATCTTTTGTTGCTTGGCGCTCTGCATCGTTAAAATAGGCAGGCACCGTGATCACAGCTTCGGTAACTGTCTCACCTAAATATGATTCAGCAGCTTGCTTCAGTTTCTGTAAAATCATGGCCGATATCTCCGGCGGCGAATAGGATTTACCATCGTGCGTCTGAATGCGCACATCGCCATTTGGTCCAGAAACTACGTTATATGGCACGCGTTTGGTCTCTTCCGTGACCTCAGAAAACTTCTTACCCGTAAAGCGTTTCACCGAGTAGATGGTGTCTTCTGCGTTGGTGATTGCCTGCCGCTTGGCCACTTGACCCACTAGGCGTTCGCCCGTTTTGGCAAAGCCAACCACTGACGGTGTGGTGCGGGTTCCTTCTGCGTTATTAATAATGACAGGCTCTTTGCCTTCCATGACGGCGACGACCGAGTTGGTTGTCCCCAGGTCAATTCCAATTATCTTTCCCATTGTCGATCCTCCTGATGCGGCGACATCGTTTTTGTACAGCCACAAAAATAGAATATGAGTCGCGGATTGTCAAGTTTTTATTACAGTGGGACTATCAAGTTAGTCGTGGATTTGGTGGCTTGACTTGAGCTCCTCTACCTGTTCCTGAAGCTCTGTCCAGCGTAACAGCGCACTATCCAAATCTGTTTGTTGCTGCTTCTTTTTGTCGTTCATGCGGCGGACCTCGTCCGGCGCGGTGCGCGCAAAATAGACCGGATCCGAAAACTGATCGTCAATCGTTGCTATTTCTTTTTCGAAAGCGGAGATTTGATCCTCTAATAGCGCGATTTCGTCGAGTGCCTCTTTTGCCTCTTGCCGGTAGGCCTTTCGTTGCGCCACCGAGGCCAGCTTTTGCTGTTTGCGGTCGTTTTTTGCTGGTTTGCGATCGTTGGATTTTTCACCTTGATCGACTTGATAGGCCAAATGATCGATGCCCACCTTATCGATGAATTCAACGTAACTGCCATCGAAAAAATCAAAACCGTCGGGTTTGAGCTCCAATACTCTGGTGGCCAACTTCTCAACCACATAACGATTATGGCTGACCAACAGAATCGTACCGTCAAACTCAATTAGGGCATCCACCAGGCTTTCAATGGATTCCATGTCCAAATGGTTTGTCGGCTCATCCAGTACCAACACGTTGCCTTTGAGTAGCATCATTTTGGCAATGATGAGACGGGCGCATTCGCCGCCCGACAGAGCTGCTGTCGATTTGTGTACATCATCGCCAGAAAAGAGCACGTTGCCTAAGGTTCCGCGAATGACGCCTATCGATTCCCCGGGCGCAAACTGGTAGAGCCATTCGTAGGGTGAGGTATTGTCTTTGATTTCTGCATGATGGTCTTGAGCAAAATAGGAGGGGTGGGTTTCGTGCCCCCAGGTTACTTCTCCGGCATCGGCCTGCATATGGTCCATCAGTATTTTGAGTAACGTCGACTTTCCAACTCCGTTGGGCCCGATAATGGCTAACTTATCACCACGATGTACACGTAAATGCAAATTAGACAGCACCTTATGCTCACCATAGGACTTACTGAGATCAGTTATTTCGAGAACTGATTTGCCAGGTGGCCTGATGGGTTCAAACTTTATGCGCGGAAATATCCTGGAGCTGTAAAGCGGTTCACTCAGGTCCTTTTCCATACGTTCAATCATGCGGGACTTACTTTGCGCCTGCCTTGCCTTGGTGGCCTTGGCCTTAAACTTGGTCACAAATTGTTGCAACTCATCAATTCTCTTTTCGGCTTTTTCAGCCTCTTGTTGACGCTGTGTGTCATCGGCCTCTTTGGCCGCCAAAAAACCATCGTAATTGCCCTTATAGACCCTGATTGTTTGATAATCAACATCCGCAATGTGGGTGCACACACTATTCAAGAAGGAGCGGTCATGGGAAACGATCATCACGGTGCCGGGTCGCTGGCAGAGAAATTGTTCCAGCCAACGAATAGACAATATGTCCAAGTGGTTGGTCGGTTCGTCGAGCAACAGGACATCAGGATCGCTAAAAAGAACTTGAGCTAAAAGTACTCGTAGCTTGTAGCCCCCTGACAATATGGACATGGGCTCAAAGTGTCTGTCGTCCGGTATACCCAAACCGGTCAGAATTTCGGCAATTTGGGCTTCCGCAACATAGCCATCATGATCCGCGATAACCATCTCCATTTCAGCAATTTTCATGGGATCCGAATGGGGATCGTGAAGCAAGCGTTCCTTTTCTCGAACTGCTTCACCCAGCTCCTTCTTGCCAAGCATGACGACATCAGATATTTGCCAGTCTTCAAAGGCAAAATGGTCTTGATTCATGGTGCCAATCCGAATGGTTGATGGAAGATTAATTTCGCCCTTATCTGCGTACTCTTCCCCGGTCAACAGCCGCAAGAACGTAGATTTACCAGCTCCGTTCGCGCCAACTATGCCGTATCGTTTCCCCGGATCGAAGCGCAAACTAACGTCCTCAAAAAGAACTTGAGCACCATATCGCTTGGCTAAATTGACAACGGAAATCATGAATACCTCAACATAGAATTTGGCCGCATTTGATTAGACCTATGCACAGCGCCAGTAAAGATACACTATACAACCGGGCAAATCACGCGTTGGGTCGCAACAATCACTGGAAAGCGCTAGACAAAAACCAACAAAATCCCTTGATGATGTCTATCCCTGAGGTGCCTAACTAGCACTTTAAAAGGTCCGGCCATACCTAAAATGCCAGTCCTTCGTTGCTTTGAGTACCAAATCATCAGGTAAATATTCTTGTACTCTAAAAGCCCAATCAAATTGTAAATGACCAATCGCACTGTCCCAACCTAGTCCAACGCCTGTTGAAACCGAAATCTTACTGAAGTCGACATTATCGTAGTCTTTCCAAACACGACCGGCATCCACAAATCCGCTAATGGATAAGTCCTGCCAACCGATATCGTAGGCAAGTTCGTGGCTGGCAAACAGCATAGCCTCACCACCTACGATCCGTTCACCATCGCCAGAGAATGGTCCCAACGAGTCCTGACTGTAACCGCGCAACGTGGTTGGACCGCCTAAATAGAACAGGAGCGGGTCGCGTTGATCACTGAAGGCATCTGGGATCGAATTTTTTGGACGATAAAAGCCAAGCTTATATCGCTGCTGCCATAACCATCGACGACCGCTCTTAAACAGCGTCCATGCTCCATTAACACGCGTACCATTAACTGCATTTTCGCTGCCCAACACCTGGATGTAATGTTCCAATCCGAAGCGCAGCAAAAAGCCTGAACGAGGATTACTCTTGTTATCCAGATCGCGGTATGACCATGAGAACTTAAGGGGTGTAAGGTCAATATTAGAAGTAGAGTTAACGATCTCAGTAATGTCATTTGCATCAAGCGGCTGACCTTCCACATAATCGAATGGTTCGAAAAAGAAGATGACCTGTTCATGTTGAATGATGCGTTTGTACTCAGCGCCTAAAGTTAGCTCGCTCCGTTGTGAGATGGGATAGCGAATTTCGGAACTCGCCGTGTAGGACTCTGGGAAAACAAAACGCCGCTGAATTTCAATTTGAAGCGGAGGTTGAAATTCGTCGGGATTGTCGTCCCGAGTGGAGCGGTCCCAACCGCCCAATAAATAAAAATTGAAAGGGCTGTTAAGGATACGTCGGAAGAGGGCCTGTGCCGACACAGAACGCTGAGTTGGTCCCCGTTCGCCACGGACCGAAAAGGTATTGACGCGGCTTCCAAACATATTATCTCGAAACTGGGCAACCAAAGTCGGTTCTTCATACTCGTTGATGGCTAGGCCATACTCAAAGTCCCAGCGGTTACGTTCTTCAAGCACAATATGCGCCGATTCTTGTTCGCTCATGATACGCACAGCCCGATAACTGCCAGTCTTGATCAGCTCCTCTTGCGACTTAATCAACGAAGATTGGGTAAATAATCCATTCTTGGGACGAAAGAAACGTGACAGTTTTTTCTTGTCAATGCGATCGTCGCCTTCGATAGACAGGTCACGGAACACCGATTCAGCGGTAGTACTGATCTTGATCTCGATCACGACATCGCTTTCAACTTGACGGGGCGCAACACTGACTCGTTGATCACGGCGCCGCGCTGAATCAAGTTGTTCGGTCAGTGACTTCAGGTTGTCGTAACTAAATGACTGGCCGCTCCAGCGTTCTGTGATTCCTTTGGGCAAGGGTTCAGAACCCTCGCCAGGAATGATCTCTTTCAGAAGCGCTTTTGGCCCGAGGCTGATTGGAATTTCATATTTAAGGGGACCTGTAAATCGTCCTCTTTCAATTTTAGGTTGAACATAGCCTTGCGCGGCCAGGCGCGCACGCAACAACGCCTCAGATCGTGAAGGCGCCACTAGGTACTCAACGAGGAATGTTTTTGCGCGTTCTTGTTTTTCGACAAGCGATGCCAGTAGTTTATTTGCATCGCCAAATTGAATATCAATTCGTCCTACCGGCTCACCGGTTGTCACTTTCACCCGCCATAAGTGACCACTTTGCATAACTTCAACTTGAGCCGATCTGAAGCCTGTCCGGATCGCCGTCTGTTCCATCCATAGCTGTAACCTGCGAGAAGCCGCATCTCCACTTTGCTTAACGATTCGATACATTTCCGGCAGCTGTTTTTTTTCAAGCACCAAACCATCGATGATGATCTCCGTTTTAGGCCCCGGTTTCACGGACACATCCATAATTCCGTCATCAAATGTGATATCGACGTTGGCGTTGAGGTATCCGTGTTTAATAAAGTGACGGTTTAAACGCAGGCGCGCCCTTCTCAAATAGGTTTCCGAAAATACGTCGCCTTTTCGAATTCCAAGTTTACGTTTTATTTCCCTTGTCACTTCCGCTAACCATTGAATCTTTTCAATTCGTGGCGGTTGATGGGCAGGTAATCCTAGTTTCTGCCGGCGTCGTACATCGTAGGTGAGCGTGTTTTCTTCGTAAACAGCTGACGCATAACTTTCGAAATAGGGACCCACGCCTAGTTCGATTCGTTGTCGCGAGGGGTCATCGATGGGCACGGCAACTCGGCTAATCAATTTATCGTGTAATGGCTGAGTAAAAACGATCGAGAATGAGCGGTCAAATATCTGCTCGTTTTGCTCACTCTCAAGACTGACCGCAGAAGTGACATGACCTAACAAATAGCTCGCCACCAAATCTGTCAGACCATCTGAAGACGTATCCCCTTCTAAGTCAGACATATAACCCAATAGCTGAATGGGTTGACGGTCATCAAACTCACCGTACTCCAAAAAGACTTGTAAATAGGGTTCACCGGGACGATTGGCATGAAATTGGATTTGGCTTTCTCGAAAAACGTAGGTTTCGCGTCCTACATTTATTTCACTACCTTCATTGATGAAAATGGTTCCGGAGGTCAAATCAGGCGATGCCAATGTCCCAAGAATCATCAGGTCGGGACTCTCCATAATCACAAATCCGAGATCGTGTTCGACGATCAAAGGTGACGCCGTCTTTACCAGCAATTGAAGGTCGACACTGTCCAAGACAGGATCGGGAAAATAGATTGCCGGTGTCTCTTCAATCATGTCGCGGATGAAACTCTCTAGCGACTGGCTTGGAGTGTAATAGCCATCACGGGTACTCACCTCACCACGAAGGACCGCCCGCCCTTGATTCGGTTTTTGAACCATAATGGCCAAATCGGTGAGACCAAAAAAGTCGCCATATGTAAGCGGCACCGATTCACCGTAAGCGGATACGTGCCAATTCAACTGATCATCGCGAAAAGAGCCCGCGCCAGATAATGCGACTAGTGCGCCGTTAACTTCTACCTTCGAGTCTTGGAGCCTGAAATCAGGTCCCTTTTTTTCAAGTTGTAAATAAGCACCTTGGATTTCCATCCAGGGTTCGGGATGAAAAAGGGAGCCTACCAATTGACGAAACTCCGCTTGGAGATGGTCTTGTTGGTCCAGCGGCGGCACACGAACATCAATCCAAAAGAGCGCATCACCTAATAATTCCGGTGCAAACTCTTGAAGTTGAGTCACACCCAAAACCGATCTCACATGTAAGCCATCGGCTTCGACCGCCAAACTAATAGGTAACTTATCAAATAGGATTAAGCCATCATTGGCATGCCATTGCCCGTCATAAGCCACGGCCAATTGATCGACGGTAACAGAGGACGCTTCGTACGAACCCTTAAATTCATCTAGCCAGAGTGCAAATCGCGGACGCGTAAAGGAAAGATCAGAGACCAACTCAATCTCAGCCGCTAATTTATTTGCTTTTAGAGGCAATTCCCAATACGCCAAGGTCTCATTAAGTGCGATTTCGTCTGTTAGGTCAACCGTGCAGTGACAATCCAATTCGTCGCTGCCAAACCTAGGGCTAGGTTTAGGCCAATCGCGAGTCGCAGGGCCCGCAAAACAGTTCAGTTTCAGGCCAGCCGTATTGGCACGCAAGGTTTCAACGTTCAAATCATCTTGATATGACGCATTTATGTCGGACAACGTGATGGGTTGGCCATCCCATGCGCCATTCAATTCGCCGTAACTGACACAGATTTCAGGTGCCCGATTTGCGGGTAAAGACACGCTTAGGCTAATTGAAGACTGGAACAGGTCTAACTCTGAAGGGATTTCAATGGCTAACGACGCCAGGGTCTTTGACCAACTGTTTAACATCAAGTCCGCTTCTATTTGAGTCTCATCTCCCGTCATTTCAACGTGAAGGCCATAAACAGATATTCCCGCTACATCAAAGGGTTGGTTAACGTCCAAGGCCAACGGTTCCTTCAGGGCAACCCTAATTGGAATAGTCACATCACCACCAAGATTGATGACATGTTCACCTACGGCTATTTGTTGATCTATTAGATTCACGTCTGCCGACACTTCGTTAGCATTAGCCCTGAATGCCAAATCAACGATGGGTAAGCCAATGGGCCCAGAATCCAACATCAGGTCACCATGTTGACTATGTAGGACACCTTCTGCCGACCATTGGTCCAGAGACGCAAATGAACCGTGGCCAATGACTCGTACAGGCCCGTAACGAATATCAACGTGCCTGCCATACAAGACTTGCTTAGACATTTCCAAGCTAGTTACAGCATAACCTTCTAATCCACCTGCATTGAATTCAGCAGCCAGCATACCGCCAACTTCAAGCTGATTGAATGGTCCTCGAATACGAACGTTCGCGTCAAAAACGGCTGGAATTGGAGACTGATTTACTACAAAAGAAGAGAGTGAAAGACAACCATCTGTAAGTTCCATCTGGAGCAGATCCACCACTCCTTCCAAATCAATTTGCTTATTCTCTGTATACGCCTCAAATGCTAAGGCCTTCAGATCGCCTGCAGCCCTGACCCTAACATCACCTAGGTCCTCATTTTGAATGACCAAATGACGAATTAGGCCGCTGCTTCGCTGGATCTTGGCCGAACCATCTGCCCATTTTGCCTCGAGACCTAACTCCGCTCGATCAAATTGAACTTGGTCTCCCAGCCAAGGACGCAAAAAGAGGTCAGAACCCAATCGGATGTCGACAAAACCTTCATTGTTTTGATCAAACCAACCCACCGCGCTCACATCTTGGTAGCCATAGTTCAAATTTACCAACCTAGAACCTGCGCTTGTCATGAATGCGGATGCATTTAGCTTAGCTCGCCCATTGCCTTGCACTTTTGCCACTAATTCCCAGTCATCGCTCATTTGAAAAGTACCGTGCAATAACAAATCCGAGATGCCCGCCTGTTCAATACGCGGTTCCAGTTTCAATGCATCGATTTCCACCTGATAACTTGTTTTGAGAGATGTCCCATCCCACTCAACCCAGCCTTCCCCCACTGCGATATCCCCAAGCCTAAACTGAACATCGGTTTGTGGCGTCATCGATAGCTGGGCCTCTCCGTGTGCCTCAAGCGGCCAAGTTTGGTCCATGGCCACAACTTTACTTAGCGCCCGCCAATGACCCATCTCATTCTCGACGACCATGTTGAAGTTAACCGGCTCGGGATAGTCAAAGAGGTCAGGGCCCACAGAAGACGTAATACGTAATTGGAATTCACGCTCCCGAAGGTCGGCATCACCAGCGATAGATATTTGAGATTGAGCTGTTTGAGTTGTGAGTTGGATGTTTGTGAAATTGGAGAAATCGTCCGTATCCAAATCAAGTGCAATGGATACTTCTGCGAGTTCCAAATTGGCTAGCTTAACTTTGTCTGCTGCAGCCCGAAAAATTAGATGGGCATTATCTCGAAGGATAGACAGATCATCGGCCGTTACGGACGTTTCGACTACTTTGCCTTGGGCACCGAAAGAGAAATCGTCAACCTGCAAGCGGCCTAATCGTATGTTGGGAATCTGGAGACTAGTGGACTCTTTATTGTTCGCTTCAAATAAGGCGTCATCCAATCTGAGTTGTCCGCTTCGTAGGACAATTTCGTCAACATCAATGCGTCCAGTCAATACTCCACGCCCTAAATTGATTGACACGTGGCCGCAATCGGCCGCCCACCCTTGACCCGAAATTTGTACCGACGTCAAGCGTACAGATAACCTGAACAGATTCAGCTGGAGCTCTTTTGCCTCAAGGTCTATGCCCAACTCGCGCAAAGCCTTGATCGTCCGATTCAATAAAGATCGCTCCACGATTGGCGTATGCGGCAGGATGACTATCGTAAGAACAATCGCGGCGAGTATGACCCACCTTTTCTTCAATTATCGGCCTCCAGCCCTCGCCAGATAGTCATGAACATAAGACGAACAGCCATTGCCAGGCAGCACTAATTCAAGGTACTTTGACCAGTATATGGCTACATCACTAACTTGATCCTTGGCGCGATAGAGATCACCTAAGAGAAAGAGCGTCTCCGGATGGGACGAATTTAATTCGTAAGCACGCTTTAAATGTTTCAAAGCATCATCGGTTTTACGCTCCAATACGCCGCTATAGCCTAATAAGTAGCGTGTCAAATAATCATCACCCTTTTGTAATCGTTTATTTAGAATATCCTTGGCAAGCGAGACGTCTCTTGAGAACAAGGCAACTTGAGCATCTAGCAAAGTCGATGTCCCGCTAGCCGTTTTAGACGAAGCAAATGTCTTGGCATCGGGTTGTTTTTTCTGGTAACAGAGCGTCGCCACAAAAAGTAATTGAGCCTCTGCATTGTTAGGATCGGACGCCAGAGCAGCATCCAACGAGGTTTTTGCCGCCGCATAATTCTTATCGCAGATGGCGGCTCTTGCTTTCATCATATGGGATTGAGCCGACTGGGCGAAGGATAAACCACAAAACGAGATAGCTATCAAAAAGAAACGCATTTTGAACTCCCCAAACTAAGATTAGATGAGACAGTAACCATTTCGCCCTGTATTGAGTCGGCGATTTTGGCCCTTTACAGGCACAAACAATTGAAGGCAAAAACAATGCCAGACTAAAGTCACTACTTTGCCGTCCACTGAACGGAAGTCCAATAGACCTGTGTTCCGGGTTCTACTTGGAACGTTAAGCTTTCAGGATCGGTGTTTACGGGCAATTGCACGTGTGTCAGAGCATCAAACCAAAGGGTCAGATGCCTAAAGAACTCACTTAGCGTTTGACGTTCTTGTCCAGGCTCTGCCCTCATACACAGACCAGCCGTCCTAAGTTGAATCTGATCTGAAAACGCCGACCTAGCGGCAGCTTCTTTGGTCAACTGATCACGGCGAGCCTGATTTAGTTTTTTCTCCGCCAAAGAAATGCGAAACCCTACCTTTGTGTTGCGCGTCTCTTGAAAATTATCACGAATGGATTCTGTATCCGGCTTCATCGTTTCCATCGGAATGGCACGATCTTTCAAACTCTTGCGAGAATCTGCCACTCTTAATGGATCAGGGAACTCCAAATTGTAGACCTGTAAACCGGTGCGACGTAACTCAAGCAGCAGGCTCTCTAGTTGGGTCAAATCATCTGTAAGCTGAGGCGTCATCATCACAACTTGGTGGGGCTTTTTGGTGTGGTATTCGAGATGGGTGATTTCATCAATTAGGTATTGCAGATCAAAACTGGTATCGCGTTGAAGGGACGGCGTTAATGAATTTAAGGTAGCAACCAAATCCGCGCGCGACAACGTCGGCGGCAGAACTAGCTGGGGCCGCTGCGAGATCAGCACCACATAGACCAAATCCGTTGGTTTCAGATGACTTTCGAGCCAGCGAATCAATTCTTCACGTGCGAAGGGCCAAAGTGATCGGTCCAACACATCGTCTTTGAAAACAAGTCCCCAAACTTGATCTATTTTTGCAATCGGTGTTTGCAAGGCACCTTGCAGCGGAACGCCATCCCGCAATATGGTTGGAACGGCTTGCACGTCGCCCTCAGCATTCCTTGAACCCAAAACCAAATGTTCATTTCTGACGTCAAGTTCTGTATATACTTCGGATCGATTTAAGATCGCGGTGGCCTCCTGCCAAGAAGAGTCCTTCATTGCGCCTACCCTCAGTTCCGCTTGCTCACCCCAGTTAAATGGTAGCCATGGAATCGTCTGACTATCAGTCGCGAGGTAGGGTTGTCCAGCAATGAACAGATACGACAGCGCGGAGGTTTCTCCCAGTTGCAATTCTTCAAGTTCCAAATAATTCTTAGTCTCTGTTTTTAAAGATAGAGCTGTCGATTGTCTATGGGTAGGCCATTGGGGTGGAAACGTTCGAAATCCGCGCAAACCATTACCGTCGGCAATGGTTTGCGCAATCAACTGGAAAGGCCCAGTCTGCGGTGGCAACTCAAAAAGGAACCAAGTCCCAACCCGATTCAGAAACGTCAAAGGTTGGGGACTAGCGTCTCCTTTGAGGATGAACACTTCTGCGGGTAGTGCTTGCGCATGAACCAGCACCATAGCCATTTTCTTGTTGTCATATGCTTGATCCCATCGATAGCGAAATCCACCCAACATGAGTTCATTCTTGCCAGGTTGAATCAAGCCTTCGGGTGCCCATTGCTGCACAATGATGGGTGTGCCAATGCGCGGTAATTCAGGAGGAGCCACATAAATTGATGTCTGAGCCTGTAAACCAACAGGTAGGAAGCCCGAATAGATCATTAGCTTGGCGTTGAAGTGGCCGGGCGGCAGGTGGGCCTCAAACACAGCTACACGATCGTCGGTTACTTGAACGACACTCGAATCGTGGCGGAACTCGGTTTCTCCGGTTCCCTTGTCCAGTTCAATTAGCAGCTCTAGTGCTACTTCCGAATCCGCGCCTCGTGCTTTTACGGCCTCAATAAAGCTCGCCGGCAAAGCCACGACGACCCTCAAATGCTCGCCACGGGGATCTGGATCCAGCAAATAAGACACGACATTCGTATCGAACCAAGTGATGTCCTCGGGAAGGCGCGTCCTGCCAAACGACTTTGAAGAAAAACTGTAGAGCATTTGCGGGTGTAGGATCATGCGTTGTTTCACCCGCTCCCATTCTTGCACGCTGCGTTCGGTCAAAGTAATTCGGGTGCGCGCTACAGCCACAAAATGAAACTCATAGTCGGGATAATGCCATTCGGAAGGGACTGACGGGTTGGTCGCATTTTTTACAACTCGATCAGGTTCACCCACGGTCGCGAGCAAGTAGTCACGGATATCATCATAAGTCCGGTCACAAAAAAAGATGGGCAGGTAAAGACCTTGATCGGACCAAACCTCGGGATGTTCTTGGCGGCGAGCCACAAAAGTTCCGCGGAATCGTACTCTTTCTTCTTCAGTCAAGGCATCAAATAATGTCGACTCAACACCGGTCATCCAAGGTCTTGCTAATGTCTCCCATGATTCTAAATGACTGAACGGGCTTACACCCGTCTGGATCAAGGCACAAATAGCGATGATGATCAATTCTTGCCTCCTTCGTGGCCACTACAACCTATTGTACTGGAAACCCACGCATAAGAGACTAAAAGCCATCTATTTGTAAACTTCTCGAATTTCATCCGAGGACACACAAACGGGCCGCACCATCGGGTTATAATCTAGCGCTTCGTGCCTCAAAACATTTTTTACCGTCATTGGAAACCCTATGCAAAATGACCAGTTAGCCAAAAAACCAAAAAAGAAATATGTTCCACCCGTTGGACCCAGACTGAAACGTTTGTTGGCGGTGGTATTTGCGTTATTTGCCCTGTTAGTTGTCAATTCAGTCTATCTAAGCAGCATCACCATCGCTGGTACTCAATACCAGAATTGGTTCTATATGATGATGTTTGCTATGCATTTGGCCCTCGGCCTTCTCATCATTGTTCCGGTCATTGTTTTTGGTATCGCCCATATCCGCAACACCCACTACCGTAAAAATAGACGCGCTATTCGCGTCGGATATGCGCTTTTCAGCGTGTCAATTCTTTTGTTTGTCACCGGCATTATCCTGACCCGTATTGACGTTTTTGGCTACCGATTCGAAATTAACGATGCATTTACTAGGCAAATTTCGTATGTCCTTCACGTCGCGACGCCACTCGCGGCCATTTGGCTTTTCATTCTGCATCGGCTCGCGGGTAAAAAGATCATGTGGAGGCGGGGTCTTAGCTGGGCTGCAGTGGCCGCTATCTTTGCCACAGCCATGCTTTTCTTGCACAGTAAGGATCCCCGAGCCTGGAACGTTACCGGTCCCGAAAGTGGAGAAACCTATTTTTTCCCATCACTTTCCCGCACATCGACCGGTAACTTCATACCAAAACAGGTACTCAGGAACGATCAATATTGCCAGGAATGTCACAGCGATGTACACGACTCATGGTCAAACAGTGTTCATCGAATAAGTTCTTTTAATAATCCACCATACGAATTCAGCGTTAAGGCAACAAGACGCGCCATGATGGAACGCGACGGCCACGTTCGAGGGTCACGATTCTGCGCTGGCTGTCACGACCCAGTTCCTTTTTTTAGTGGCGCATTTGATGACCCGAAATTTGATGACCCTGAATATGATCTTTCAAGCGACGAAAGCGCGCAAGCCGGCATCACTTGTACTGTCTGCCACAGTATCTCCCATATTAATAGTCCCCGAGGCAACGCCGACTACACGATTACCGAGCCGGTTCACTATCCTTTCGCTTTCAGTGAACAACCCTTCCTTGGCTGGTTAAACCGGCAACTTATTAAGGCCAAACCGGAATTTCACAAAGCTACCTTCTTGAAACCTCTTCATAAATCTCCTGAGTTTTGCGGTACATGCCATAAAGTCCATCTACCTCCTGAACTTAATGATTACAAGTGGCTCCGAGGTCAAAATCACTATGATTCGTTCTGGTTGAGCGGCGTTTCTGGTCACGCGCCCGGAAGTTTCTACTACCCAAAAAAAGCCCATGATAATTGCAATGGCTGCCATATGCCGTTGGAAGGAATTAGCGAGCAGCCAAATTTTGGCGCTGCTCATTTTGATGATTCAGGTTTCTTAAAAACCCACGACCATATGTTCCCGTCCGCAAACACAGCTATCCCCCACTTGGTCAAAGAGCAAATGGGTGATCATGAAGGGGCCATCCAAAAACATCGCGAATTCTTAGATGGCGTGATGCGCCTCGACTTGTTCGGGATCCGCGAGGGTGGGCAAGTTGATGGCAACTTAATTGCTCCCTTACGTCCTTCAGTACCTGTTCTAGAGCCAGGAAAGACCTATCTTTTCGAAACCATCATAAGAACCATGAAAATGGGTCACCACTTCACGCAAGGGACGGTCGACTCTAATGAGATCTGGTTAGAAGCCACCGTTCATTCTGATGAACGTCTATTGGGTCACAGCGGGCTAAGAGAGCCTGTCACTCAAACCGTGGACCCATGGTCTCATTTCGTAAATGTCTTTCTGTTGGATAGGCACGGTAATCGTATCAATCGCCGCAACGCCGAAGACATATTCACCCCACTCTACAACAATCAAATCCCCCCTGGCGCAGCTGACGTCGTCCATTATCGGTTTCGTGTTCCGGAGGATGCCGGCAATTCAATTACTCTGAAAGTGGCACTGCATTATCGGAAGTTCGATACGGAATACATGAGGTTGGTAACAAACGACCCTAAATATGCGAATAATCTACCGATAACGACCCTAGCGCAGGACGAAATCACGTTTGCTATCGCAAACGCGCCCGTCGAGTCTAGTCAACTGGATTCCGAAATTCCGCTTTGGCAAAGATGGAACGATTATGGTATTGGCTTATTACTCAAAGGCCGAGGCGCCGAATTGCGACAAGCACAAGAAGCTTTTCGTGAAGTTGAAAGGCTGGGCCACCCAGAGGGACCTATTAACTTAACTCGTACTTACCTTAAAGAAGGTCTCGTGCAAACACATGCACCTGAGGCTTTGGCGCGCGCTGGTAGTCTAAATGCACCAGCTTGGTGGTTGCTGTGGTTTGGAGGCCAGGTGGCTGCACAGAACGGAGACTATTCCAAGGCCATCGCCAACTATCGTGACTTGGTGCGAGGCGGGTTTGCGCAAGCCGAAGGCCGAGGATTCGACTTTTCCAAGGATTACCGGGTACTTAACCACTTGGCCGCTGCGGCTTTCCAATTATCACTCAGTTCAAGTGGTAACCCTCAGGCTTCATTCCTTGAAGAAACCGAATCGAATTATTTGAAAGTGCTGAGCATGGATCCGGAAAATTTGACCGCCCATTGGGGATTAAAACAGTACTACGCCTTTATCAAGAATCCCGAGAAAGAAAAGATACACGCCGAATTACATGGGAAATACAAACCGGACGACAACGCCCGTGACCAAGCCGTCGCGACGGCACGCATTCGTTATCCGGCAGCCAATCACGCAGCAGAGGATGTGGTGATATACGATCTACAGCGAGAAGCTGACCCGCTAGCAACGAAGGGAAACATGAATCATGAACCTTGACCCAGAGAATAACGGTCACGATCTTGAAGCAGAAGAACGCGATGATGCAATCATCGGCGTCGCCTTTCGGTGGTCGCTAGCAGGCATCGCCATTATCGCGTGCGTTGTAGCTACCGTTTATTATTGGCGCCACAAAGAACCAGCGGTCGCAGATACCATCGAACGGGTTGATGTTGAACCGCCCGATAATTTGAAGATGGCAACGGGCGACGTTCCTACCGTTCCCTTCACAGATATTACCGAAGAGTCTGGTATCTCGTTCAAACACCATAACGGAGCAACGGGTGAAAAGCTGTTGCCGGAAACCATGGGCAGCGGCGTTGCATGTTTCGACTTCGATCAAGACGGCAATCAGGATATCTTTTTTGTTAACGCTACATCGTGGCCCAACGCCAGTCAGTCTTTGCAGACGACCAACTCGCTATACCGAAATAACGGCCAAGCCGTTTTCGAAGATGTGACCGAAAAAGTTGGCCTTAATGATTCCTTTTACGGGACGGGCGTTGCCTACGGGGACATCGATCATGACGGTTATTTGGATCTATTTGTGGCCGCTTTGGGCGAAAACCGATTGTACAGCAACAAATTAGGCAAATTTCTAGACATCACTAAATCAGCGGGAGTAGCAGGTGATGCAAATACGTGGAGCACAAGCGCAGGATTTCTCGATTACGACAACGACGGACATCTAGACCTTTTTGTTTGTAATTACGTGAAGTGGTCCAAAGACATTGACCTGCAACTTAACTTCAGCATCAACGGCCGCGATCGAGCCTATGGCCCGCCAACGAACTATCAAGGCACCTTCCCGTATCTGTATCGCAATAAAGGAGACGGCACGTTTGAGGACGTCTCCGAATCCGTTGGCTTGCAGATAAAGAATCCTGCGACAGGGCTACCCATCGCGAAATCATTGGCCGTCTCATTTGCCGATGTCGACCGTGACGGTTGGATAGATATATTGGTTGCAAACGACACCACCGCTAACTTCTTATTCAAGAACGAAGCCGGTAGATTTATTGAAGTGGGATCTGAAAGTGGTGTCGCATTTGATCAGATGGGTAGCGCAACGGGAGCGATGGGTATCGATTTGGTCGATTATGCCAATGACGGATCTTTGGCTGTGGGCGTGGCCAATTTTGCCAACGAAAGCACTTCATTCTACGTACAACAAGCCACAAACCCATGGCTGTTCACAGACATGTCGAATGCCCAAGGGATAGGTTCACCTAGCCGATTGCACTTGAGTTTTGGTTTGTTCTTCTTTGACTTCGACCTAGACGGACGCCTTGATATGTTACAGGCCAATGGCCATTTGGAGGACGAAATTAACGAAATCCAACCTAGTCAGCACTATCATCAGCCTGCTCAATTGTTTTGGAATCAGGGTTCTGACTCGGGAGCCCGATTTACTCAGGTTGCGGCTGATAAAGTCGGTGATTTATCCAAAGCCATCGTCGGTCGGGGCAGCGCATATGCCGACTTGGATGGAGACGGAGACCTTGATGTTGTTCTGACTCAGGTCGCCGATCGGCCGCTGGTACTTCGAAACGAACTCGATAGCTCAAATCATTGGTTACGCGTTCGACTTAAGGGTCGAAGCCCTAATCTGGATGCCATTGGTGCTTGGGTTAGTTTGAAAACAGCTGAGTCCGTTCAAACGAGGCAAGTAATGCCAACTCGCAGTTACCTGTCACAAGTGGAATTGCCTGTTACTTTTGGGCTAGGGACCCAATCAAAAGCGGTAGAATTGGCAATCACATGGCCTGATGGCTCCAAACAAATCATCGAATCGCCTGCCCTAAATCAGCATTTGATTATTCAACAACATCTGGAATAGATTTATCGACCGACCGTTGGGACAAAAAGGTGCCAAGCAGAATACTGTTTACCGTTCAGGGGGTCCGAAATGTTGGCGATGTTTGCTCGCTCTAAGACGCGGCGATTGATCAATCAGGCATTTGACCAGCACGCGCTCACCCAAGAGGCTCGAGACCGCGCACTTGCTCTAGTGCCCGTTCACACCGCTTGGTGGTGGGGTGTCGACCGCCTTTTGTTGGCACTAGGTAGCGCCCACCTGCTGGCTGGGATCCTTTTCTTTTTTGCCTACAACTGGGCTGACATGCCACCCATGGTTAAGTTCAGTATCCTGCAGGTTGCCATTCTGGTTTGTCTGGGGATTGGTATTTATAAAGGCTACCAGAATCTGGTCAGTAAAATATCATTGCTATCGGCAGCGCTGATTCTTGGCGTTTTATTAGCCTTCTACGGTCAAGTTTATCAAACAGGCGCAGATAGCTATGAGCTGTTTCGAGCGTGGTCTGTGCTCATACTGCCTTGGGTCGTGCTGCTCCGTTTCAAATCCTTATGGATCCTTTGGCTGGTGATTGCTAATCTGGGTCTGGTCTTGTTCTTTGATCAAGCTGGTTACCAGCTTATTAAACACGACGATATGTTTGTCCCCATCATCTTAACCGCTTTTAATGCGGCGGTCCTCGTTGTCGGAGAACTGTGGCAAAAAGGTGACCTACCCCAAATCCCGGTCCTAACGGCACTCTTGATTTTTTCCGACATACCACTTTTCGCCTGGATCGTAGATAACCTAAGTTCTCCAACCACAGCTCAGATGGTGGCGCTGCCAATCTGGCTTGTTATCCACGGGCTGTTATTTGCCTTCTTTCGCTATCGTCGACCCGACTTCAACGCTTTTGCTTTGACGGTTCTCAGTATGGCCTGCATGGTTTGTAGCTTGTTGGTTAGATTCACCGCAGAAATAAACGCTATTGTCCAGTACTTGCTGGCGGGCTTAGTCATTATGGCCGCTATCTCAACGTCGACTCTCTTCCTCTATCGTGTGAAACGAGCCATGGGAAGTGACCTTTGAGCGCGAACCAGATTGAGACGATCCTATCGCGCCTTGAGTCAGAAGGTTTATTGCCAGAATCCGCCACGGCTAGGGCAATTCTTATGCCGCCTCAGAAAGTATGGTACTTAGAGGCAGCACTTGGATTTGCAGCATTTATTGCTGCGATATTCTTCATGGTATTCGTCTCAGCATTCGGCGCCATCAGCGAATTCAGATGGGTTTGGATCCTCCTGGGACTCTTATTTATCGGCATGTCATTGACTACCTTCCGTGTCACCGCGCACCGTTTCTTGGGGTATATGGCTTTGGCTTTGAGCTTGGGAGGATTGGGCATGGTCCTTGTCGGCTGGGCGATATTGAGCGACAGTCATGGGCAGATGGTCATTGCGAACGGAGTAACATGCCTTTTCCTGATTGCGTTTCGCAACCAACTCCTGCGTTTCCTTTGGCTTTCGGTCTTCCTTGGAAACGTTCTCGCATGGTTGGCGGTGGATACGCAGATCTTCAGTCTCCCGATTTACGTGTTACTTACCACCGCCACAACCGTCTATTTCTTCTCTAGCCCCCATGCAGGTGCGTTTCAACGTCCACTCGCGTACGCTTTGGCTCTGAGTGCCGCGTGCGCTTCAGGTTTTTCATTAGTTCCTATAGACGTTTGGCACGACAATCCACAAATCCAATGGTGGATTGTGAACCTTGGTGTGATGACGGTTCTGGCGGCGTTCATGTGGCGAATTCGGCCGCGGGCAAAACAGAGTCTATTGTGGCCATCAGCAGCTTTAGCCGTGATGACCATCATTGCGTGGTTGACGACGCCCTCCATCTTGATTGCGCTCACACTTATGATCGTCGCTTACGCTAACCGAGAATCTTGGCTGTTCGGCATTTCAGTGGTCGCATTTTCTCTATCTATCTGGTTTTACTACTATTATTTGGATGTCAGCTTACTGCACAAATCACTGCTCCTGAGTACTGCAGGGTCTGTGTTGTTATTAGCTCGTTTCGTCTTACTTAGAAGAGGAGCTACCAGTGAAATCTAAATGGATTCTCGGTTGGGGGATCTTGGTCTTACTTTCATTCAATACGAGTGTGTGGAAAAAGGAACGCCTATTGGATGGAGGACGTCGCGTGCTTTTGAAGCTCGCACCGACGGACCCCCGTTCATTGATGCAGGGCGATTACATGATCCTTGACTACGAAATTCGCCAGAACATCCCAAATGAAGCAACGCAGCGAGGGCGCTTTGTCCTTCGAGACAACGAACAGGGCGTAGCCCAATTGGTGAGAATAGATGACGGTACAAATCTCAGCGCTCAAGAATATTATTTAACCTATAAGGTAGGCAAACATCGAATCTCCTTGGGCGCGGAGTCTTTCTTCTTTGAAGAGGGTCAGGGGCCCATTTTCGAAGAAGCCGTTTATGGGGAATTGGTTGTGGACTCGAAAGGCAAGAGTATTCTTATTGGCTTACGAGACAAGGACCTTCAAGCGTTAGGCAAAGCAATTAAAGAATAGACATTGCAACGTCACAATCGACCGAGCTTATTGAGCCCAAACACGAACGACATAGGCGGTGATATTGATCGCCAACCTTTACATTAAGGGGTCAATGCCAGCAGTCCGGCCATTCGACCACCCAGTCCGCCATTAACCAAACTCCCAAAAAGTTCAAACGCGACAATAGACTTTTGGTCGGCCTGTGCCGTGATGTATGTGATCCCGTCCGGCAATCCAGCACCAAATATGTCTTGAGCAAGCGCAAGAAACTTCGTCCTTGCTGCCAATGACACATTGGTTTGGATTAGTTCCTGGCCACTATTGTCAAAGGCCGTAAATGTGACTACCACTGATTCAGCAGCCACGTTGACTAAGGCAATCCCAGTCCACTCGGAATCGCTAACGCCAATATAGGGGAAATAGAGTAAATCGCTGGCAAACCTCGGTGCCTCAAAGCCTGCTAATCGCGTGTCCTGATGATCACCAAAGAGCTCAAAGCCTTCAAGGGTTTCTGTTGTGTCAACTCTCAACCATGAGATGCCCTGGATTCCGGGGAACAGTCCAGTAACAGTATTCAAAATTTTGCCACCCGCAGGCAATCGCACTTCAGATTGACGGACCAATTCGATGCCTGCATTGTCGTAGGCCACAATTTCTAAGACTGACTCTGATTGCGATGGATTAATGATAGAAATCCCGGTCCAAAAATTGGCTGTATCGGTCGCCACGTGCGGGAAATAAAGTGATCGTTCAAGTTGAAAAAAGTTAGGGTTTGAACCGCGATCATAAATGTAGTTTAGACCCGCAACTTGACGCGCGCCGTCTACACGACCAAACAGTTCCACGCCAGCAAGCGTTGCTTCTCCTTCTCGGTTAGAAAAGCGACCCCAGCTGGGAAGCGTATCGAAAACATCGGCGAATCTAAAATCTTGTTGCCTATTTACGCCAGCGGTGCCCGTGATCTCAGTAGCAGACGCTGGCGACACGAAATCCAACGAATGTCGCTTAGCGCCCGTATCAATCGTAATGGCGCGTGTGTACCACTGATCCGTTCGCACAGCAATGTGTGGCACGACGAGGGATGGCATGAGACTGCCAATGGCGCCGGTACTAAATAACTGCGACCCATCAAGCGATTCAGCCGTCATATAGCCAACCATTCGCTGGGTGCTTTGTATCTTTAACCAAACCACAGAACGTGCTTTCTCAATTCGATTTTCGCTTCCAAAAAAGGCAAGACTACTTGCGCGCATTCGCCCGTAGGGCGCCAGTTGGTGCGTTTTTGTATCAACCGTTTTTCCGTTCGAATCTAAACCGACAATAGCCAAATCAACTGTTTCGCCAAATGGATTAATAATGCCGAAATTCGATTTGAGAACCCCGTCCTCCACCACGAACGGTAAGTACAAAGCCGGCTTTTCCGTCCCAATCCCAAATCCGTAGGGTATGCCATCTCTTTTTTTCGACGATCCAGGTTTAATCTCAACGGCATACGTGCCTATTGGTAAATTCTCTGAAACCAACGTATTCGACCCAAAAGACTGGGTCGCTATCCCGAATGCCTGCCAATCGCCGTCGATAAAACGAAATAACTCGATCCCGATATGTTCGCCCTGTTGACTCTTAATGTGCAAACGCAGGTCACGTCCCGGTTGATCAACGGAAAAACGAAAAACATCACTTTGATCGGCAGCACCTGCATCCAAGCTCAAATTGGAATAGGTTCCCTGTTGTATGTCTTTAGCCTCATCTAGACTGTTATTGGGCTCAAAGTCATTGTCTTGATAGCTCTTGACCGTCACACGAAGTTCAGCAGGCGTGGGATCTACAGTGAACTGAGTTCGCGCTGTAAAACGAACAATATAGGGATCATTGGGCGGCGATTCACTGTTAAAGACAATTTCATCAGCTTCAGGACCAGAGACCGTCGCAATGTTAGCTTCAGGTCCAAAATCCCATTGATAATTCATTTCCAGCTCATTAGGATCTTCGCCGTATCCGCTGAAGTAAAGCTCTTGGCCTGGCTCTACGGTGATGTCTCCATCTGGGCTTGAAATGTAAGATTCAGGTTTCAAACTGGGATCAGCCACTTTGACGTAACGATAATCGCCGAATGGATCATCCAGATCCCTTGCATCGGTGACATAAAAGTCAATCAAGTGCTGTCCACGTTCTGAATACATCAAAGGTGGTGGTGTCAGATCAAAACTATAAGTCTCTCCGTCCACGTACCAGGTTGTATACAGCGGAAGGTCTCCATCAGGATCTTGGGCAATCGCATTAAATCGGATCTCGCTATTGATTAAGACGGGCATCACATGTTGTTCGTCAAAATCGGAATGCATGCGAAGTGCAGGCTCCACGATTACCCCGTTTGGAGGCACATTAGAGCCATAAATGAAAAGTCGCCAAGCGTACACCGATGGCGTCCACAATCCGTTTGAGTTACGCGCAAACACCCGCACATAAACAGGCCCGGGATCAATATAGGTGGCAATACCGGGATTCTGAGTGCTTCTTATATCGCCATTCCCCAGGTCCCACAACCATTCGGTGACCGTACCCTCATAACCGTCCTCCACGTCCACTAAAAAATGGTAACGAGAGCCCACAGGGCCAACGAGATCATCGCCAAATGGACCAAGAAGTTGTAACTCAGGAGGCCCAACTTCGGATTCCGACGATGGATTTACAATGATATATCTACGCACAAGCGCTCGGGATTCGCCTTCTAGTTCCCCGTCCCGTGCGATCAGGTCAAGCCAAAAGAGACCTGGTTGTTCGAACTTCACTTCTGCCACATAATCACCGGTAAATCGACGTCCGTCTGACAAGATCCATTCCAGCGACACATCATCGCCATCATTATCAAAATAATAGGCGGATAGGTCCAATACACCGCCAGGATCAATAGCTACTTCCGGACCAGGCATGGCGATTTCTACATGGGGCGCTTCATTAGAGTCTCTGACCCAAATAATGACAGAATCGGCGATCGGATCCTCAATACCTAAATCCGACGTGACATGGAAATAGGCGTCCCAAAAGCCGGTACTTGGGAATGATTCATAAGAAATCGCTTGAGGCTCAAATCCATTCACCTCGAAGAATTCGTCGCCCTGATAGAATCGCCAAACGGCATCAGCCCCGGATCGATCGCCGCCCTCAACATCGCCAACCAGTGAGACGTTTTCTCCGGGTTTCATTTGGTGGACCGGTTGGTTATAAGACTCAGTAACCGGCTTTGGTGCCACGATTAGACCATTTGGTGGCCGAGTTTCTTTGTAAATTGCGGTCGTGACATAGTCACCATACCAACTGAAAAGGCCACCTTCGTCGCGCACATAGAGCTCAAGATCTAAAAGGCAACTTGAATCGTCATCGCAACTAAAGACCCGATCGATCATTTCTCCGTTTGCTGTGACGCCGTCACCAAAACTCCAGAAATAGTCTACGCCTCCGCCTTCATAATCGTATCCTTGACCCTTAAAGGAGACGGTACTTCCTTCCATAAACATCTCACCCGTTTTCGGAGTGATTATGGCCGCCTGCGGCTCGATGTTGGTTGTTGGAACAGCACGATTGATCAGAGCCCAGGTCTCGAATCGATTTGACTGGCCGCCCAGAGAGTCTACAGCCGTAATAGTCACAACATATGGGCCAGCAGTTTCATAAATAACCGAAATCGTTTCTCCAGTCATTTGTCGACCATCACCAAGATCCCAATTAAAAGTAATTTCGTCACCATCTACATCGTAACCGCCAGCGCCCATGCTGAGCGCCTCGCCTTCATAGGCTGTCAATGTTCCATGTTGCGACCAGACAACAGGATTCTCGTTTGCATCGCCTCGAACCCAAACATAGAATTCAGGCGGAAACGGATCGTAACCGCCATCAGGTGAGATGACATCCACGTAACCATAATAGAACCCTTGTTCGTCCGCCTGCAGTTGGAAGGTACTGCCCTCGCCCGTAACGGTTCCTGACGGTTTATCCACCGTCCAAAAATACGCTAAAGGCGCGGTGCCATCGACATCGATTCCAGTGGCTTCGAAGACCACAGATTCCCCAAGTTCGGCGGCATAAACGCCTTCTTCATCCAAACTTGGCGAAATAAGCGTGCCTTCCGGAGGAATATTGGTTTGATAAACGTAAATCGATCTGTAGTCAGGGTAAATCGATGCAAACCCATCGGAGTTCACGGCAAACAACCGTATCTCCAGGTAATCATCGTCTAGATCTCGTGGTACTTGATAATCAAAAGTCGCCCCGCGATGAGTGACGTTACTACCCGCCAATTCCCAAAAGAAATAGTTCACCGGAAAATTAGACGCGCCTTCGAATCGAACCGTCGACCCCGCTTGTGCGACCACAAATGAGCTGGGCTCGACGATGAACGCATCCACGCGGTCGTCGCCGTTCACAGCATTAATGAAAATGGGAGCATAGAATACTTGACTCTTTTCAGCTTGAGCGGTCGTGCCAAACACATTGATTTGATATTGACCGGACTGAGCATAGCTGTGCTGTACAACGTTGCCTGATGCTCGCGTGCCATCACCAAAATCCCACTGAATGGTTAGCGTTCTTTCATCCAACCCGTTTTCTGCTTGAAACGTTATCTGCTCATCCGGCGAAAAGACCCAGCCTTGGGGGTCAAAAGTAACGTTTAAATACAGGTCTTGCGAAAAGAGAAAAGAAAAAGATGTGATTATGATAAGGATACGCATTAATGCACCGGACCTATGTGAAAGAGTTCATGTCCTTACAATATAGCGCCTCGCATGATGCCTCGGCCATTGTCTCGGCTCACCGTACACATTAATCACTAATTACAAGCCATCTCAGACTTGGAGAATGGTGACGCTTGGTGCATCCATATCTGCATCTCTACTAAAGCCCTTGACGAGCAGAAAGTGATCTCCTTTTTCTGCTAATCCTTGTTCAATGATCAATTCACGCGCTAGCCCAAGAGGATGTGCCATAACATGGGCATCAACTAAAAAAGGGTAAACGCCCCACAGCAGGTTCATACAGCGACACACATTTTGCTGCGAGCTAAGCGCTAAGATTGGAGCCGCAGGTCGCGCTGAGCTTACGATATTGGCGGAACGCCCCGTCCGTGATATGACAACAATCGCCCTGACTTGAAGGTCGCGCGACATCATGGCCGTCGCCTTGGCAAAGGAATCAGGCACGCCCACGGGCAGTGCGAGGTGGTCCAATTGGGCAATATGCGCAAAATGACCTTGAGCCCACATGTAGCCTTCAGTTCTGCGGGCAACTTTGTCCATCGTCGATACAGCTTCAAAAGGAAAAGAACCGGCAGCCGTTTCTCCAGACAACATGACCGCGTCAGCACCTCGCCAAACAGCATGTGATATATCAGTCACTTCAGCACGAGTCGGGCGCGGGTTACGCATCATCGAATCTAGCATCTGGGTAGCCACGATCACAGGTTTATTGAGCGTTCGACCCATGTCCACCAGTCTGTCCTGAACGATGGGCACGTCTTCTGCCGCTAATTCCACGCCCAAATCACCGCGGGCCACCATCACGCCGTCTGCTTCTGCGACGATCGCTTCGATTTCGTCCAAGGCTTCGGGCATCTCTATCTTTGCGATGATGGGTAAAGCTACAGGGAGTTTTGCTCTCAACTTAACGATGTCCTGGGCCGAACGTACAAAGGACAAAGCCAATACATCAGCCCCTAATTCACACGCAAACACAGCATCTTTGAGGTCTTTTGCGGTAGGGGCGCGGGCCGTCAATTCTGAATCAGGCATATTCATGCCTTTCCGGTCTTTCAATACACCGCCAGTGATGACTTCCGCTATCACATTTTCGTTTTCACGGGCGATGACTTTCAATTCTAGGTTGCCGTCATCAAGCAAAATTCGACTTCCCGCTTCTACATCACGGGCGATATGGGCATAACTGGTTGAGATTACCCCGGCTACGCCCAAATCCTGGCTATAGCGAATGCGAACTGTCTCACCATTTGCTAAATTGATTGAGCCGCCCTCAAAGCGACCAACCCTGATCTTTGGACCACAGAGGTCGGCCAGGACCGTCACATCAACACCTAATTCTTTTGACGCAGATCGAATCAATTGATAGATTTGGGCGTGGCCTGCGTGCTCGCCATGGGACATATTGAGCCTGAAAACGTTGACTCCGAGTTCGATTAACCGCTTTATGGAAGTCGGATCGGCCGTTGCTGGCCCCAATGTCGCAACAATCTTGGAACGTCGTTTTTGCAATCGTACAACCGTTCGATCCATGAAACTCTTTTTAGTCATTGAATTGTCATTGTCTCCCACATGCTTAACGACCTCTTGCCCCCTGAGTACAAGATCATAACCCAACCAACAAACTCAGTTACAGCGCTGATTTTGCATAACTAGGATCAATCTTGTCACGGGCGATTTGGCTTGGGTTTATCGGCAGACCTAATTGAGTCTTAGCTCTTCTTGACTTTTCAAGAACACAAGAGCCCTTTGTTGAGACGCGTAATCAACCATGACGACCGATGGTTTTATTCGTCCAACTCTCGTGTCAAATTCGTACATCTTCTTTTGAAGGAACCAAGGCAGGGCCGCATCAAGCTGCTCTTGTCGTTGACAGATGTCAACCGGTTCGGTCCCTTTCCGGTAAATCTCGAACACCTTATTCTCAGTCGTACAGTCACAGTCATGAGTAAGGCGTGTGCCCGTATTCTTGTCAATCGCCACATCAATTATGCCTTCGGGTGTCTTGAAACCGTCGGTGGAAAGCTCGTCTTTAATAGCATCAAAATAATCGTACCAAATGGGAAGAGCCGTATTCGCCCCCGTTGCATTTCGGCCAATGGTTTCCTTATCGTTGTGGCCGACCCAAACGCCACCGACCAAAGATGGATGGAATCCAATGAACCAAGTATCTGCGTAATCATCGGTAGTGCCTGTTTTGCCAGCCAGAGGTAAACCCAAACGGTTGGCGCGATGAGCCGTTCCTTTGCGCTCTGTGACCGTAGATGTCATAGCACTTGTGACCAAAAAGGCGTTCTCAGGTGAGATCATCTGTTCGCCCTTAGGCAAATTGCGTTCGATGACTTGGCCGCGGCGATCAACAATGAGGGAAATAAAACGAGGCTCAAATCGAATCCCCTCTTTGGCAAAAGTTCCGTATGCTGAGCACAAATCCAAAAGACTCATTTCAAACGAACCCAGTGCCATGCTCGGGAATGGCTGTAACTCGTTTTGGCCAAGCCCTAGCCGATAGGCATATTCAATCACGTGATCGTAGCCTACCGAGTTGAGCAGTTTGACAGCAACAATATTCTTGGATTGGGCCAGTGCCTGCCTAAGCGTCACATTACCGGCATAACTCAAATAGAAGTTGGCCGGTTCATAGACTTTCTGTACCTGTTTTAGACCCAATCGAATGGCTCGTGCCTCAGCCGCCGATTTACTACGAGGCTTTATTGTCCCGTCCGGCTCAATCGAAAAGAGCGAGGGATCAACGAACATGGTAGGTTCGTCAAATAACTTATCTGAAAGCGTAAACCCCTGTTCCAGGGCCGCCCCATAAACCACTGGTTTAAAGGCAGAACCCACTTGGCGCTTTGCCTGTTCAGCACGATTGAATTTCGACTTGTTGTAGTCGTATCCACCCACCATAGCGATAATGTCGCCGTTTGTGGGGTCTAACGAAAGAAAAGCGCCTTCGACCACCGGTTCTTGTTCCAAAACCAACTCAAGAATTTTCTTTGGTAGAGGCTCGCCATCCTCAGCAACGGTTTCGTCTAAATCTGGCGATTCTGGGGTTGGCGCATCGCCCGTCGTTTCTACTGGTTTTTCTTGCACATAAAAAATGGGTACATCACCGACCTTAAACACGTGGGTAAGGTCTTTCTGTCGCGTCCACTTAACCTGAGCGAGGCCAACTTCAAATAATGTATCGCGAACACGAACTAGTGCCAGTTCTTTAGCCACCTTCATAACCACGCCACGCAACTCGACGCCATGTTGGATAGGCGTATGCCAGCTAGGGTCAAAGTAATCAGTTAAAGGGTTCTCCAGCTTGGCAGCTTCGCCTTTGAGAACACTGGGACAATCCCATGGTCGGTAGCCGCCACGTTTGTCTACCTCCTTAAGACCTTTGACGACCATCGATTCCGCAATGTGCTGATGCTCCATGTTGAGAGTTGTATGAACGTCCCAGCCCGAAGAACGCACCACATCTTCCCCATAAACGCGGAATAAGTATTCACGAACTTTATCGACAAAATGAGCTGCAACCGGTCGACTTGAAACCGAACTGCGCTCCACAAGCACTAATGGTTCCTTCTTGGTTGCTTCCAACACATCTTGTTCTATATAACCCTCTTCATACATACGGGTGAGTGTCAGGTTGCGTTTGCGCGTGCAGGCTTCGGGATTTCGATAGGGATTCAATCTGGAAGGCGCCTGTGGGATCCCGGCTAAAGTTGCGCATTCCATTAAGCTAAGTGCACCGACCGACTTGCCAAAGTAGTAGCGTGCCGCGGCTTCGATGCCAAACTGTTGATTACCAAGCGGAACTTCATTGGCGTACATGGCAAAAATCTCACCTTTGGTAAAGGTAGATTCCAGCTGTACGGCTAAGAACTGTTCTTTCAACTTGCGTTGATAGCTCTGCCTTTTGTCTTTGGTTATATTCTTCACGAGTTGTTGGGTGAGCGTGGACGCGCCACGATGACTGCCTGTGATGAGGTTATCTTTGACGGCACTCAAAATACCTAATGGCGACACACCAATGTGCTCAAAAAAGTCTTCGTCTTCTAAGGCAACGAGCGCATGAACAAAATCCTTAGGGATGTCGTCGAATTCCAACAGAATACGTTTTTCTGACGAAATAATATCAATTAGATTTCCATGCCGATCATAGATGCGCGTGAACATTTTGGGCTGATAGTTCTGCAGGACCTGCAGGTCGTCGTACGTCCCACCCTTATAAAGGATATAGGACGCCAAACCGTAGCCACACAACACGGCCACTGCGCATGATATGAGTGTCCACAAAAGTATTCTCTTGAGAAAACGGCGGTCAAAAATTTTCAAATCTCTCATCCCATACACACACGAATCACTTCTTCAAATGTGGTTTCACTAGCTAACATCTTTCGAATACCACACTCCTTGAGCGTCTCCATACCTTTATTACGCAATGTTTGCTTAATCGTGAATGTATCGTCTCGATTCATGATGAATTTACGAATCGTATCGTCCACTTCCATCAATTCAAATAGACCTGTTCGACCAAAAAGACCCGTATACCGGCAATAATGGCAGCCCGTCCCCTTTTGGACCTTCAAAGGACGTCCCGTTTTGGTGCGAATATTTAATGATTGCAGCTGCGCATGGGTAAGGATGTCATCGGCGCGACAATGCGGGCATATTCGCCTCACCAGACGTTGTGCCAATGATCCCAGCAACACACTTGCCAGCAAGAAAGGCTCTGCGCCCAAATCGAACAAGCGCGAAATGGAACCGGCGGCATCATTCGTATGCAGGGTGGAGAAGACAAGGTGTCCAGTAAGTGCTGATTGCAAGGAATAGGTCGTGGTTTCCGTGTCCCTGATTTCACCTACCATAATAATATCTGGATCTTGCCTGAGCACCGTGCGCAAGGCGCCGGCGAAGCTCAGTCCCAATAATGGACTTACCGTGACCTGATTGAACGTCTCGTAAACCATCTCCACAGGGTCCTCAATGGTTGTGACGTTCACATCACTAGTTGCGCGTTGTTTCAATGCTGAATACAGCGTCGTTGTTTTACCACTGCCTGTGGGTCCCGTCACTAACACCAACCCGTTAGGCTCAGAGATCATACTGTCAAAGGCCTTCATTTCCCTTTCACGAAAACCTAGGTAGTGCAGATCTTTAAAGACCACGTCAGGATCAAAAATACGTATGACTAGTTTTTCGCCAAATGCCACGGGCAAGATGGAGCAACGCAGTTCCACCTCTTTATCCTTGAGTTTGGTCTTAATGCGGCCATCTTGAGGTTTGCGTCTCTCGGCAATGTCCATGCGCCCAAGTAGTTTTAGACGCGAAAGTACAGCAGCATGAACTTTGCCTGACATGTTTTGGATATCATGTAGCACGCCATCAATACGGAATCGGATCAGTGATTGGTCACGTTTAGGTTCGATATGAACGTCAGACGCGCGTTGATCATAGGCATAGTGTAAAAGGTACTCAACTGCCTTAATCACGTGTGAGTCAGATGCTTCCAACTCACGTTCGGTCTTGAGCTGGACCAGCTGTTCCAAATTACCGAGATTACGAATAGGGTCAAGGTCTTTTTCGGCCTTTTTAACCGACTGACGGAAACCGTAATATTCCGTCAAAATACGCACAATTTCGCTCTTGGGAGAGACAACCGGCTTTATCACCATGCCCGTGTTGCGTTTTAGGCTGAACAGGAGTTCCGCATCGAAAGGATCAATCAGGGCGCATTCCAGTTCATCTTTGGTTTCAGATAGCGGGATTACCAGATGTTTGCGCGCAAAGGGCCTAGAGATGTGTTTGGTTAGAATCTCCAAATTAACTTTAAGTGGATCAAGATGTTTTAGAGTCAGTTTTTTCTTGTCGGCAATGAACTGGGTAAGTTTGTTTTCGTCTAACTCTCTGCCAGGCTGTTTGAATAGCTCATAAGCAAGGACAACGTCTATTGGGTGAACTGAGTTGGCATTCGCCATGCGACCAACGTATTCGTCCCGATTCTCTCGGAACAAACGTTGTCTAAGACGAACCTCTTCGCGAACCAATTCAACACTTTCTTCTGACGTTATGAAGTGACGTTCCTCCAATAAGGTAACTAAGAATTCGACATCTAAAGCCAATTTATCTCACCCATTCGGTAACGATCGGCTTCTCAACAATGGGGTGTTGATGGGCACCAAACGCTTTGACTACCGCCCTATAAATACGATTCGGCAGCATCGGTAAGCTGTACCAACTCAAGACATACTGTTGGTAATTCTGATGCCAAATAAGACGACCCCGTACAATACGATCAAATCCGGGCCCGTAATGAGGCAGCCCAATCTCATCAAACCAAGAGACATGGTCCAGGTTCTGATTGTGCTCATCAAACGGCATCGAGTAGAAAATCCCTCGATAATAGGCCCAAAGCCCTTGTTTTGCACTTCCTTGCATAATCCATATTCTACTCGTCCATATCGGCTACGCCAAGGTTATGCGCCATAGAAAAAGTGAGTTGCGTGAGTGTAGAACGTCCATATGCACGCTGATCTATGACTTTTGCAGACTCGATCAGCGGTAATTCACGGAGGGTCGGATGCTCAATAACCAGTCTCACATCAGATAAAGACGACTGACTCAATAAAGTCTGAAGCCGAAGCAACGCCGATTCATCTGTAAAAGGAGGATCTGCGTAAACAAGCAGCGGTTGAGCCATAACAATCGAAGGCCAGACTTTGAACACATCACCGGCAACGATGCGTACCGCACTGTCCAACGCGCTTGCGTGTCGTTTAAGCTGATCAACAGCTGGCAAGTGCCGTTCCACCATCACGACATCATTGAACCCAATGCTAGCGGCGGAGAATCCAACTAGTCCAGAACCGGAAAAAGCATCCAGGAAACTGTGGGTTGCCGCTAATGGCTGGACAATACTTAACAACGCCTCCAACGTGCGTGCGGCAGTTGGTCGCAATCCATCGGATGGATCAAAACGGAGACGTCGGCCACGAAACTGGCCACGTGGTATGCGAACCTCGCCCGGTCGTGACCGAGCTGCCATACTAGTTTTCGTATCCCGCTTTGCGCATAAACGAGCGAGCCAATTCTGACTCTTGCGTGCCGGGGTGGTTCTTGATCAAGTCAGAAAGTCGCGAGATCGCTTTGTTGTGCATATTCAAATAGTAATAGCATTTGCCCTGATAGAGCATCGACTGGCGTGAAAAATCGCCCTGGCCAAAGCGGTCGGCCACCGTTCCAAATTGCTCGTTGGCTCGAGTGTAGTTTTTGAGTTCGTAGTACGAACGACCTAAATAATACAAACATTGCTCGGTTAGAGGGGAATTAGGGAAATTATTGAGTAGCTCTTCAAAACCATAGGCCGCCAATTCGTATTTTCCACGCTGGAAATCTCCGTAGGAGGTACGAAACTGTATTTCAACGTCCGAGTTGGCAACGGTTTCAACATGATCGGTTCCTGCCTGGGAGGTGGTTGTGACTTGCGAATGCATTGTCGAACTGGTCTGACGTGCATTTCTGGTTTCGACATCGGCCATTCTGGCTTCAAGTTGAGACAGGGTCTCGCGCACCAGATTCATCTGCTCGGTTTGATTCGCCTGAGTGGCACGATCGGCCAAAACAACTCTAATCTCTTCCAACGTCTTGTTTAGTTCATCCTGACTTTGTTTATTCGATGTTTCCAAACGATAAACTTGCTCTTGCAGGCTGGCGACATCTCGTTTGATCTTGATGAGTTCCTCATCACTGGAACAGGACCAGATAAGAAAAGGAACACATAAACATAAGAGTCGCTTCATATTGACACCTGCCTTGCACAACAAGAGCCGGACGGAACCGAAGCTCCGTCCGACGATTTAGAGCTTTAGAATGTCTACTGGCTGAGGCTTAAAACGAAGTGGCTACGGCGATTTTCCGCCCAAGCTGATTCGTCATGGCCTTGGGCTCTGGGGCGAATTTCCCCATAACTCACGGTTTTCATACGAGAATTATCGACACCTAAACTGGTTAGGTAACTACGCACCCGCTCTGCTCTGCGTTCGCCCAATGCCACGTTGTACTCTTCAGTACCTCGCTCGTCACAGTGGCCTTCCACTAAAACGTTGACAGTTGGGTTCGCACTAAGCACACGTGCATGCCTTTGCAATGTGGCACGTGTATCTTCACGCAGGTCAGACTTATCGAAATCGAAATACACGTCTTCTAGACTGTTTTTCAGATGTTCCAATAATTCAAGACCGGTAGGTTGAGCGGTTTCATCTTCCACTTTGACAGGAATAACTGGCTCAGATTCAACTTCTTCAGTAGGTGTGGTAGCGACAGGAACCGGGGGCGGCTCCGTTTCTTCCACTTTCTTTTTACAGGATACGGTGAGAGCTAAGATCGCAATCGCGATGAAGATCCATTGAAAGCGCTTCATTTCGGTAAATACCCTCCAACGATGTGGATTCTAGGAAGTAATGATAATTATTGACGTCACTTCCGCTAGTCAATCGCCCTAAGCCTAAAAGGAAAGCCTACGGCAGTCAATGGTTTTCGTGGTTTATGGAATCCAAGTAGGATTTCGATTATTGCCACTACGTGTAATTTGTGTCAGGTTCTCGCCGGTTCGATTGACCATAAACAGCTGCCAAGACCCTGTGCGATTGGAACAGAACGCCAAGCGCTCACCGTCAGGTCCCCAGCAAGGATCTTCATTGCTACCTTCGTAACGCGTGACACGATAGTTTTTGGTTGTTTTCATATCCATGATGAATATGTCAAAGTCATTTTCAAAACGGCTTACAAAGGATATGTAGTCGTAATGCGGGTTATACACGGCGCTATCACAATAATCGTAATCAAATGTGATTCGCCGTAGATTTAGTCCGTCACCGTCCATCAAATAAATTTGAGGCGCGCCGGTGCGATCAGACGTGAACGTCAGGGAGCCACCGCCTGGTGCCCACGAAGGGTTGGTGTCGACGCCGGGATGACGGGTCAAGCGCAAGAGGTCTGAACCGTCTAAGTTCATGACATAAATGTCAACATTGCCATCTTGAGCGATCGAAAAAGCGACTTTTCGTCCGTCAGGCGAAAGCGCTGGTGTAGACGCCTTACGTTTATTGTCAGAAAAGAGGACCTGTGGACGAGCAGTTAGGCTTGGTTTGAAGTAGAGGCCATAACTGGCGTCATAGGTAAAAGCCTTTTCATAGACGCAGTAGGCGATCAAAGTGTTATTGCCGGAAACAACGGCTGAAGGTGACAGCGCAAGACCGCCCTCGGTCAATGGGACAGGGCTAAAACCGTCATAGTCCATCATGTAGATTTCTTTGATAGGACGATCGCCATCAGGCATCTTTTTTGTGCGTTCCTGAGTGTAAATGATCTTGGATGTAGCGAATTGAATATTGCGCAAGTGCAGCATGATCTCATCGGCGATAATGTGCGCTGTCTTGCGAGCCAGTTCCGGCTTGGTGTGGTAAGCCTTAGCGATAATGTGCTGTTTGGTAGCCACCTCATACACACGAACTTCGACGTACATCTTGCCGTCTTTGTTCTGGACTGACCCAACCACCAAGTGTTGCGCTTCAATGCTACCCCACTCTGC
This sequence comes from Holophagae bacterium, assembly GCA_029263455.1. Lineage (GTDB taxonomy): Bacteria > Acidobacteriota > Holophagae > Acanthopleuribacterales > Acanthopleuribacteraceae > JAGQSC01. The sequence goes on along the minus strand of JAJCXM010000032.1, from coordinate 100,587 downwards.
GAAATCGATCGGGCCAATGTGCGGGCTCTTAATCATGCGAATACGCGACTCAGCCAAAACATTGAAGTAACCTGAATAGATCAGGTCATTTCTGAGCACTTCATTGAGTGTTCGCCACGGTTTGTCGTATAGGCCTGATCGTTCGAGCAGGGCAAAATCGGGCACCGCGATATCACTCTTCTTAATCGCTTCGCCAACGATTTCTAGCTCAACGTGTTGCTGACCATAGGCCCACGAAATCGCCAATAATCCCCAAATCACAATCCTCTTCATTGATGACTCCTGTCCATTATGTATCTATTCACCATATCTAAAGCGGATGGTAAAGATTAATCTATCGTCTTTGTAACCTTGCGGTAGCGGCGGTAATCGAGCCCCTAAAACGGCGCGTTTTGCCGGGCCATCCAAAAATGCTCGTCCACTAGATTCCGAAATCTCCACATGCTGGATTGCGCCATCGCGTAAGATCTCGAACGTAATAGCGGTCGAACCTCCGTCCAGCCCCCCTTTTGTCCAGCGCCGCCCTACTTCACCCAAAACCAAACGGTAGTATTCGATGAATTCAACGTTCTGATCTAGGTTCGGGCGATCCGAGCTGAGATCAAAAGCAACACCACTTTCTTCGCTACCGCCTGTTCCGCCTACATTTGTTCGCTTCTTGGGTTGCTCAATGGTAGGTTGAGGCTTTTCAATGGAAGCGGCAGGCTCCTTCTCTTTAACCGGTTTTTTGTCGCGATTCAAACCAATCTGGTCTTTGGTTGGCTCGATTTTAGGCGGTGCCTTTTTGGTAACCTCTTTTGGTTTAGGCTGTTGCTTTTCTACTTTACGCATGACGGCTGGTGCCTTGCGTTCTTTACCGCCAAGCTGCGCCATCTGTGGATCGGCTAACCCAACGCTTAACACCTGCATCAGGGGCTTCTCTTTTCGGCCCTTGATAAGTCCTCCTGCAATCATGCCCCCGATGGCCAACACATGCACGGCTACCGACAAGGTGACAGCGAATTTAAAGCCGACATCCGCTTGTTTGGCAGGTAGACGCGCGGTAAGGCCAGCCATTATTTACGTTCCGGCGGTAAGGTGATCAAGCTGACTTCTTGAATGCCTGCCTCGCGCATCTGGCTAATCAACTCAATGACCGAACCATAAGGTAACGACTTATCTGCGCGTACATAAACAACCTTATTACTGGACGCTGCGCGCGCCTTTTTGACGTTTTCCATTAAGATCTCAGGCTGTAGGTAGGTTTCATTCAGATAGTGTTTGCCTTTGCCATCGATTGACACGACTAAGGCGTTGTCAGACTGCTGCATCTCGACGTTGCCTTGCGGCAAATCGATATCGATACCTGTTTGCAAAAGAGGTGCCGATATCATGAATACAATTAACAAAACCAACATCACATCCACAAACGGTGTGACATTGATTTCGGTGAGTGACTGCGGTGGGCCTTGGCCAGTTGAAAATCCCATGCTTTACCTCAGGTAAAATTCTTTTCGACGATGCCCAAGAACTCCAACGAAAAATCTTCCATTGAAGCAGCCACCGACCGGATCTTACTGGTGAAAAAGTTGTAGGCCATAACGGCAGGAATAGCCGCAAACAAGCCAAATGCAGTGGCGATTAAGGCCTCAGCAATGCCAGGCGCGACAACGGCCAAAGAAGCCGATTTTTGCTGACCAATTTCTCGAAAAGCCTCAATAATGCCCCAAACGGTGCCCAATAAGCCCACGAATGGCGCGACAGCCGCGGTTGTAGCCAACATAGTCAAACTCTTTTCTAGTTTTGACAGTTCTACGAAGCTAGCTCGCTGCAATACACGATTAATTGATTCCAGGCTCTTGACCTTGGGTTGACCTGTTGTACTGCTATTGTTGTGTTTAAGTTGAAAATTTAGTTCGCTAAAGCCGGCCAGGAATAGACCAACCTGCGGCGAGAACGGGTAGCGATCGCACACACTCTTTACTTCGGAGAATCGCACTGAGTTTCTGAAAACACTCAAGAAATGGGTGGTGTCGCGCTGCGTTTTCTTTAGAAGAATCTGCTTTTGAAAGATCAGTACCCAACAAGAAACTGAAAAGAGCAGCAAGGCAATCATGACAAGCTTTGCGACAAAACTGGCCTGAAGCACCAATCTGAGTAAGTCTTGATTTTCCGATACGAGCAGTAACATAGAAGGTTCCTTAGATATATTCAGTGGATTAAGTGGACCTGAATTTTTCCCGCAAGGCTTGCATGACAACAGGTGGAACAAGGTGAGATACATTGCCGCGCAAGGCTGCAACCTCTTTAACCATGCGGCTAGACAAAAAAGAATAGCTTGTTTTTGGCATCAAAAACGCCGTTTCAATATCAGGTTCTAGGTCTCTATTCATCATCGCCATTTGACATTCATATTCAAAATCAGACACTGCTCGAAGACCGCGAATTAGAACTTTTGCGCCCATTTCTTTGGCGAAATCCACAAGCAGCCCTTCAAAACTGACGCACGAGATCCTCGAATTGTCGATACTTTCTTCAATAAAATGTAATCTTTCTTCCACCGAGAACAAAGGTTGCTTCTGAGAGTTGACCAAAACGGCAATGACGACTTCGTCAAACATCTTTATGGCTCTCATCGCCAAATCCACATGTCCGTTGGTCAACGGGTCAAATGATCCCGGAAGGATTGCGCGGATCATTTCGATTTCACACGTGCAGCCAAAATGTGCGGACGTTTAAATACCATTGGCCCTATTCTACGCAAAGCTTGTCTCCTTGACCATAATTAGCGATGCAACATTGAGGACGCATGTTCTTGCAATGCTGCGGACTCGGCGTCGCCACCCATTAATCTTGCCAATTCTCGGACCCGGTTTTCATCGCGACATTCGAAAATCTTGGTTGATGTGCGTTCATTGGCAACCTGTTTTTCGATCACCAAGTGTTGACGTGCTTTACTCGCGACTTGAGCTAAATGAGTCACGCAAATTGTTTGGTATGAATCCCCTAATCGCGCTAGTTTCTTACCAACTTGTGTCGCCGTTTCACCACCAATGCCTGCATCGACCTCATCAAAAACCATCGTCACTTTATCCGAGCGCTCGGCCGCGCAAATAACGGCCAATAAGACCCGTGAGAGTTCGCCACCAGAAGCGATTTTGGCCAACCCTCTTGGCTGCTCACCGGGATTGGGTGAGAACAGAAATTTCAATTTTGCGCCTGGTAAGGACAATTCGGGCCGTGGCTCCAACTTGGAAGGCCATGCAGGCCAATCGTAGTCCATTGAAAAGGCTGCGTTAGGAAATGACAATTCCGCTAGCTCGCTTGCTACACGCTGAGAAAACTGAAGCTGCGCTGCAACACGTTCTTTGTCTAAGGCACCTTTTTGGTTCTTAAGCGATTCGTAATCCTTCTCGAGCTGAGACCACAACAGCGGTAGTTCGCCACTTTGGCCCTTTAAAAGAGACAATCGCTTACTTAAGTTTTTGTGTTCCTCAATGACCTCAGGCAAATCGCGCCCATACTTCATATACAGACGATTCAATGCGTTGTTTCTAGCTTCAAGGATTGCCAGATCTTCGTCTTCATCGTCATTCGCTAGGCTGCTCAAATCGCGCGCCAAATCGTCGATCGTTGAGCTGGCTTCTTGAAGCTGTTGCCCATAAGGTTCCCATGCAGGTACAAATTTCATTAGAAACTGAATGTCTTTAGATAGGCGAGCTAAATCGCTCGACAACTGATCGTCAATGAGCGTAGATGCGGATTGTGCGCGTTGTCTAATTTCTTCGCCATGTCGTACGCGTTCAAATCGGACATCCAGATCTAAATCTTCCTCGTTGGGGTCCACTTCATCAATCTCACGGATCTGCATTGAGATCGCATCCATCTCGCGTAAACGCTCTCGTTCGCCATCCACTAACGTCCAATAGCTCGCCCACTTTAGTTGAAAATCACGAACGAGGTGGCTCAATTGCAAGCCCTTTTTTTCTAAACCCATACTGTGATCGAAAAACTCCAAATGTCTACTTTCGGTGAGCAGTTTCTGTTGTCCACCTTGACCGAACAACTCGAAAACAATGGACGAGTAACTTTCAAGCAGGGATATGGGGACAGCGACACCGTTCACATAGGCCCGCGATCGACCATCCGCAGTAATTTCACGCCGTAAGAACAACTCATTGCCATCAATTAGATCAAGCTCAGGATGATTTTCATGAAGCTCGAAGCAGGCTTCAACCGATGCTTTACGACATCCTGTACGGACATAATCAGCCGATCCTCTACCACCAGACAAAAGGCGCAAGGCATCCATCAGAAGCGACTTACCCGCACCCGTTTCACCTGTCAAACATACAAATCCCGGACCTAATTCGAGCTCGGCAAACTCCAATAAGGCCAGGTTTTCGGCTTTAAGCGTACGCAACATAGGGATTCACTCCGAATCGCTGATATTAGCACAGCAGCTCGTCTTAGATTTCAGCGGGCTTCACGCTTTGGCCAGCTGGATTCGGGACATCATTCCTAGGAAAAAGCCGCATTAGTTGCCTTTATGGAGCTGCTCAATACGAGTCAACGTTTCGTCACACCAAGCCACTATTTCCTGTTCTGGCTTTTCGAGACTCAAGATCGCGTCGCGCATCTCATGAAGCAGTGCTTTTGCCTCGCTTGTTTGTGCAGAACGCAGGTAAGCGTCAATCAGCGCTTGACAGACGGACAGAACGTCACGGCTCCAAGACTGGCGGGCCAAAAGCAGTGGGTATATTTCTTTTAAAAGCGAGTGAGCCTGGTCAAATCGGCCTGCTTGCTGATATGTGGTGGCAAGTTTGCGTTTCAGTCTCAGCACTAGGTGATGATCGGCTGGATAGCTGCTTTCAGCTATGGTAATCCCGTTACATAACCAATCCTCGGCTGCGACGTAATCACCCAAATCCGTGTAGATCGCAGCTAAACGCTGCATCATAACTAGCGTATTAGGATGACTAGCGCCCATTTGCTGACAGCGAATACGGTATAGATCGCTAAACTCAGACTCCGCCTCGAAAAGGTATCCTGTTTGATGTAGTACCGTCGCTAGTTCACTACGAGCCGCACTAGTGGTGTGGTGTTCAGAATCAAAGGCTTGGGCAAATCGGTCTCGAGCCTCACTTAACAGTAATCGAGCCGGCTGGAAATCCTTTTCGCGACTGTGCAAAATGCCCGCGCGAAATATGGCGTCAATGGTCAAGAAATGATTGTCACCGAGCAAGAGTCGCGCCTTTGGGATCGCACTTTGTAACAGGTCCTTGGCTTCTCTGTATCGGGTGGCTCGCATTAAAGCGCCAGCCAAGTCGGTCTCACATTCAAGCGTATTCACATGCGATTCACCAAACACTCGAATGGCTATCTCAAGCGCTTCTCTATAGGCGGCGGCCGCTTCGTCTGGTCTACGATCCCAAATCAGGATGCTTCCTTTTCGCTGGGCCAACTCCATTTTGATTTGAGCAACATCATCATGCGGCTCGTCTCCTAACTCATCCTCCAGGGCACGAACTAGTTGCATCGATTTATCCCAGTCGCCCGTCTGCGACACGCCCAAGATTTGAATCAATCGATGTTTGCGACGAAGCATTTTATCGCGAGGATGATGGTATTCAAGCTGAGGACCTAGTTGATCGAGCGTTGAGATCGCACCTTGTATATCGCCCATTTCCATCGTGATCGAGGCCACTTCAAGCTTACAGTCAAACCACTCGGCCCCAAAGGGATCACTCTCTGTCAAGTATTCGAGACTCTTCTCAAGCTGTTGTTTGGCAGGCTTGTAGTCGGATAGACCTCGGTACGTAGTTCCAATTATTCGATGTAATGAGCCCTTGAGATCGGGACGATCGAGGTACTTTGTTGATAGGCTTTCTGCTGCTCCATCCAAGAAATCCGCGACCGTAGCATCTCGACCCTTGAGATGGGGGTCGGCCGTCTCAAGCATTGAGCCCAAGAAGGCCGAAACTTCACGAGCGCGATCTCTTTCCAGGCTCACCTTTTGCGTCATCACAGTCACGATAACCGCGTAACCAATGAGTGCCATTAACGCGGTACAACCCATGGCCAACAACCAGCGGTTGCGATGCACAAATTTCACGGTTTGGTAGCGCCAATTTGATGACCTTGCAGAAATAGGAAGGCCCAATCGATAACGTTCGATGTCTGCCTGAAGTGCCGCCACCGAACCGTAACGCGCACGCTTCTCTTTGCGAAGGCACTTGAGTGTTATCTTGTCTAAATCGCCTTTGAGGATTCGGCTAAGCCGGTTTGGTGAGACTTGACGATTTTTAGCGATTTGATCTGCGTGAGAAGCAGGATTCAATAAATCGTCGGTCTGCAGTGCCGCTTGACTGGGCCGACTCGGCTCATCGTTCAGAATAACGTGCATGAATGATGGGTCAAAAGCATGGGGCAACTTTAGAGGCGGGCGGCCACACAACATGCGATATAGCAAGACACCTAATGCATAAATGTCCGTTGCAGGAGTAACAGATTCTCCGATCACTTGTTCCGGGCTCGCACATTCCGGTGTAAACACCGCATTTCCGGTTTGCGTCAACTGATAAACCGAATCACCGTCTTGCTCTTGCAAGACTTTTGCAATCCCGAAATCTAACAATTTGATTTCACCGTCACCAGTTACCAAAATGTTATTTGATTTCAGGTCTCGGTGAACAACTAACTGCTCATGGGCGTATTGCACGGCGCCACAAACTTCCGAAAACAACTTCAACCTAGCAGACACACTGAGGAGTCGCTGGTCACAGTAGATGAGTATGGGCGTGCCTTGAACGTACTCCATGATGAAGTACGGATGCCCTTCATCTGTAATGCCGCTATCTTGCAGCTGGGCAATATTGGGATGGCTCAACTGGGCCATGATGTTTCGCTCATGTTCGAAACGGAGCCGGTCTGACGACCGTGAAAGTTCGATGCGAATAAACTTCACGGCTACTTCGCGTGTAAATTGGCCGTCTGCACGCTCAGCCAGAAACACCCTGCCCATACCACCCTGTCCGATCTCTCGAAGTACACGATAAGCGCCGAGCTCGGTCGGAATGGATGTATCCGCATCTTCCTGATGCCCAATTAACGGTAAATCTGCCGTGCGGTCCAGCAAGCTCGGCTGGGCATTCATGTTGGCCCATAGTCTTTGAATCTCGTCGGCCAATTCAGGACGCACAGATCTGAGTTTCTCGATAAAGGCGGGTCGTTCTGATTCAGATAGATCCAGAAATTCGTCCAAAAAGGGGTCAAGTTCTTGTGGGTCAATCATGGCATTAATTTAGTATAGGCGATTTTATGGGCTTCCAGTCAGCGTAGAATAGAGCTGTGCTTGATCGTTACCAAACGCCACACTCAAAACAGGGATTTCGGCGAATACCGCTTAGATTCCCATGGGTAACCTGTGGCATCTATTCCCTTATTTGGCTTGGGCTTGTGGCCATTCAAGCAATTCAAGATCTTGAGCACTTGGGACAATTGTTTTTCTCTTATTCGTTCTGGCTACTATTCACGGTACTTTTACCTGCCGTACCAGCCCTTTTCATCTTTTTGATTGGTTATCCATTTTTCCAGGACCATCGTCGCAAGTCACTGTACCGCCTCCTGTTTTGGTGCTACGGGATCGCACTGCTTTTCACGACCGCCCTTCTTTATCGCGCGTTGGCTGCATTCTTCGTCGATTAACCTCAATTTCGCCAATCTCTTGATCACGCCCATCAACAACGTACCTTAAAACCAACTCACCCTACCATTGCACCAATCTGCCTAAAGACACCTAAAATAGCCTATATTCGGCGATGAGGAGCGGAACGCAAATGACAGATGAATTTGCAGGACTATTGCAATCGTTTCGGCAAGGTAACCAACAAGCAGCTGCAGAGATTTGGGATTCAATCTACCTAGAACTCAAGCAAATCGCTCGTGGACACCAGAAAAAGCCCAACCAGACTCTGTCAGCCACGGCCTTAGTAAATGAAACCTACCTAAAGCTTTTTGGCAAAGGAGCGGAACTACAAATTAATGATCGCGCTCATTTTATGGCACTTTGTTGCCGAGCTATGCGCATGGTCGCTGTTGAGTATGTTCGCGAAAAGCATGCCGCAAAACGAGGCGATGGCAATGCGGCGATAACTATTGATGATCGAGAATTAGCGGAACGAAACCCCGCCATCGACATGTTGGACCTCAATCGTGCCATTGATAAATTGTCGCAGACGCATCATCGATTGGTTCACCTGATTGATCTCAAAATGTTTGGCGGATTCTCAACCGCGGAAATTGCCACATTGCTAGACATCTCTACAAGAACAGCCGAACGAGATTGGCTGAAGGCAAAAATGTTCCTATACGATTTTATGGACACGCATAATTAGTCTTCAACAAAAGCGGCGCTAGCTTGATCACCGTACACCAGTTCACCGCCAGAGTGTCCTGCCCGCAGCGCTAACAGTAATAGGACGAGGCTAAAAAGTAACAGGGCGATTCGCCCGAACTGGGTTACGCGACGATTCAACAAGAGAAGCCCAAAAATGGACACGCTCAAGAGGGACGCAACCGCCAATTGCTGTGCATCGCTCTGATGTTCCGTCAAATTTTGCGCTTGCACATACGGGCTCACTTTTTGCCCATCACCTTCACCAAGTTGTCGAGTAATTAAGGCCGAAACCATTAATAGACATAGGTAAACCCAGAGTCCAACTAAGGTCGCTTTTTTTGGCGTACGGTCCACAAACATGGAATAGACAATCAAACAGGGAAAGAGCAAACAGAGTGCGATGGGCACGTGTGCCGCAAGCGGGTGAATGGGCATGTTTAGCATCGTCTCCATGGGTGCCCGTGTGTGACACGGATTCGCTGAATCACTCTATCACGGTGCAAAGCTTGCCCCAAGCTAGTGCCCTCGCTAGAATGCGGGTCACATCCCTGCTATGAAGGAAACATCATTATGAAACGCAGAAACTTTCTGACTAAGGCGGGTCTGGCCGCTACCGCAAGCGCACTTTCTTGTGGCGGTTCCGTCGATCAATCAAACAAATCTGCGGCAATTCATACGCTGCCATCATTGACATGGAGACTTGCATCAAGTTTTCCGCAGGCATTAGATACGATTTATGGCGCAGCTGAATTAATGGCCTCACGGGTGGCCGAGCTAACAGCTAACAAGTTCCAGATAATCGCCTATGATGCCGGAGAACTGGTTCCCGCCCTGCAAGTGCTCGATGCCGTCCAGCAAGGTACGGTGCAAATGGGTCACACGGCCAGCTACTACTACAAAGGCAAGAACCCGGTTTTAGCGTTTGACTGCACCGTTCCCTTTGGCCTAACCGCAAGACAACAAAATGCTTGGTTCTACTACGGCGGCGGACTAGATCACATGCGGCGCGCATTTTCAGACTTTGGCATCATCAATTTTCCAGGCGGCAACACAGGCATGCAAATGGGCGGCTGGTTTCGAGAGGAGATCGCTAACTTGCAAGACCTCAAGGGTTTGCGAATGAGGATTCCTGGCTTAGGCGGTGAAGTTATGCACCGACTTGGTGTCACCGTTCAGGTACTCGGCGGTGGTGACATTTTTCCCGCTCTGGAACGGGGTGCCATTGATGCCACAGAATGGGTTGGTCCCTACGACGACGAAAAGCTCGGCTTCCATAAAATCGTTTCACATTATTATTATCCGGGCTGGTGGGAGCCAGGACCATCGCTCTCCTTTTATGTGAATCGATCAGATTGGGACAAATTACCTTCCCTCTATCAACAGGCAATTGAAGTGGCTTCGGCTGAGGCCAACGTCCAGATGCTAGCGAGTTATGACGCCAAGAATCCGCCTGCATTGGGTCGGCTCATCGGTGCGGGTGTCAAGTTGCGCGCATTTTCAGACGATATCCTTGCTGCGGCACAGAAATCGTCCTTCGAAATCATGGACGAATTTGCTGCTCAAGATCCCGCTTACGCAAACGTCTACAATTCCTGGAAAAAATCGCGTGAGGAATCATATTTGTGGTTTAGCACTGCAGAAATGGCATTCGCGAAATTCGCATTTGCGGATCACTAATACGTGTCTGAGATGAACTCAGTCGGACGCGCGTCATTGCGTCAGTCAGACGCGCGTAATCGCGCTACCTCGCTTTGGTAGGCCTCCATAATCTCTTGATACTGGACAAACCCGATAATGTCATGTGCGTTTTCATTGGCAACGACGGGTAAACGCCCATATCCGTGAGTGGCAAACTGATTGAGAACTTGTTTTAAATCGTCCTCCAAGCTGCAGGTAACGATATGCGTCATGATGTCTTCTACAATGATCAAGTGGCTTAGCTCCTGATCAAAGATCGCTTCACGGAACGCATTCATTGTCAGCATGCCTACCAATTCGTGGTTGCGATCCTTCACGGCAAGCGGAAACGCAAAAGACTCGTCTTTAATGACTTCTCTAAGTTCATGCAAGGTTGCGCGGGCCGCAATAGATCTTGTCTCTTGTGCCTTAAAGATTTGACCTAATTTGATATTACTTAAGATATCAAAACTAATATCCCCCAAATGGGCAGGAGAACGGAACTTATCTTTAACTTGAGCATGATAAATAGAGTACTTACGCGTGTAAAGCATGGCGACGATTGACGCCAACATCAACGGAGCCAAGAGTTCATAGCCAAATGTCATCTCGCTGGACATGACCAAAGCACCAAGTGGCGCGTTGGCAACCGCAGCAAAAAAGGCCGACATCCCCAATATGACAAAGGCGGCTATCGGAGGTAACGATAACGAAGGGAAAAAAGTAGGTGCAAGTGCGTAAAAGACACAGCCCACCACAAAGCCACCCAAGCCGCCGATTAAGAGGCTGGGCCCAAACACACCAGCTGAACCTCCGCTGCCGATCGTCACCGAAACAGTGAGCATTTTGAATAGCAGAAGGACGACGCAGAATCGTGCTACGAGCATTAAGTCTGCACTCGTCGCGTCAAAGGAAATAGCTTGTTGTATGTAGCCCATGCCCATACCCAAGGTCTGTGGTACGACCAGCGCCACCATCCCAATAATTAAGCCACCTAAAGCTGGTCGCAGGACGCGAGGTATAGGAATGCGCTCGAAAACGTGCGTTCTCATACGGTGGAACAAGGTCACATAGAGTTTACCGAGCAATGAGCAAACAATGGCCAATACAAGGTATGGAAAGAGATGGACAGGGTGAAAATCCAGTTTTGGTACTTCAAAAACGAAATGCCCATCGAATCCAAATAAAGGAGAAGCAATGAGCGTGAATACAGAGAATGCGGTCACGCTGCTCACCACAGCCGGGACGAGGGCTTCGGTTTCCATATCTTCGGAATATAGGATTTCAATAGCACTGATGGCTCCACCAAGGGGTGCCCTGAAAATAGAACCGATACCCCCAGCAGCGCCCGCCAACAGTAAATGCCGGCGTTCTCTTGACCGCAGCCGAAAACGATCCGCCAACCATGACCCAAAGCCACCACCAATTAAGGCAATTGGACCCTCGCGTCCGCCGGAGCCGCCACTGCCTAAGGTCGCAACCGAAGCCAACATTTTCACGATTGGAACCCGTGGTCGTAATTTTCCTTTCTGATGGTGAAAAGCTGTAATCAGCGCGTCTATGCCGTGACCCTTGGCTTCCGGGGCAAATTTGAAGACAAGCCAGCCACTCACGAGGCCACCAAGACAGGGAATTAACAATATCTTCCACCAATGATTGGCCGTTGTTTGCATGAATTCGAATCCCATGACCAGACCCGACTCATGGAACCCAAACGAGGTCGACTCTCCGCTTGGATGTGGATGTAGAATGCCCATCCACTGACCTTGAAATAAGGCGCTCGTATAATCAAGACCATACATAAACACAGCGGAGGCCACGCCACTTACGGCACCAACGACAACGCTCAAAAAAACCATTCTCGCTGAATGATTCCATATCCGAGCTTTAAGTTTGCGGTTGAATATTTTCAATAAGATATGACCTTTAATACCGCTGACCTACATTGCTCGAATGGTTGCAAACAATTGGTTTTCATCAGCTGCTTCCATAATGGCTTGGCGGTGATCTTCATTCTTAAGAAAGCGAGCCGCTCGCGCTAACATTCGAATGTATTCCTTGTGGCCATTGGCAGTCACGGCAATGAGGATAAAAATGGACACGCCAATACCATCAAGCGCCTCACATTCGATAGGCGACTGGCTGCGACCGAACACGATTATCTGCTCATGGACAGCATCAGTCCGCGCGTGGGGCACGGCAATTCCCAATCCGATCGCCGTTGTGTATTGATTCTCACGATCCATGATCGCTCTAAGCAGCTGATCAGCATCAACGACCTGAGTGCTACCAGCAGCTATCGCCACCAATTCCTGCAGAATTTCCGTTTTGTTTTGCCCTTTTAGCAAGGCAATTTGCTCAAGTCCAATCATGCCCTTGCCTTTGAGGTGCCAGCCGATACGCACCATAAGTATATGGTTTCGATTTCTCAGAGTCGATCATTGATTATGCGCGTTTTTGGCATCGACCACACCCTATAGTGTGTGGCGTAGCAGTGGTCATGTTATGCTACTGCGCTTTGGAGGAGCGGCAATGTCTGAAGAATTGAACCGTGAGATCTCGCGTCGTAGAACGTTTGCGATCATTTCTCACCCTGACGCAGGGAAAACAACATTGACCGAAAATTTGCTGCTCTACAGCGGTGCCATCCGAATTTCCGGATCGGTTACGGCAAAAAAGGGTCAGAAACACGCGGCCTCCGACTGGATGTCCATGGAACAAGAACGTGGCATTTCCATTACTTCAAGCGCTTTACAATTTGAATATGAAGACCATGTCATTAACTTGCTTGACACACCTGGTCACGAAGATTTTAGTGAAGACACTTATCGCACTTTGATGGCGGTCGATAGCGCTGTGATGGTACTCGACGCCGCAAAAGGCGTTGAAGCGCAGACACGAAAGTTATTTGCCGTTTGCCGCGAACGAGGCATCCCCATTTTTACGTTCATCAACAAAATGGATCGACCTTATCAAGACCCATACGACCTGATCGATGAGGTTGAATCTGTCTTGGGCATTATTGCCGTACCGATGACATGGCCGGTTGGTGAGCCAGGAGACTTTCGCGGCGTATACGAACGACAGAGCCAATCCGTGCATGTTTTTGAGCGAACGGCTGGCAACAAACACAAAGCAGCCTTAACAACCGGCGGTCCAGATGACAAAAACATCAAAGAACTCGTTGGAATCAAGGCTCAAGAACGACTTATTCACGACATGGAACTAGTCGAAGATGGCATGCATTCATTTGATCAAAACGAATTCAGACAAGGTGAAATGACGCCCGTTTTTTTCGGCTCCGCGTTGACGCATTTTGGCGTTGAGAATTTCATGCAGCATTTCATCAAAATGGCACCAAAACCGCGTCCACAGGAGACGTCTCTAGGTACTTTGCCCCCAGAATCCGCTAGTTTTTCTGGCTTCGTTTATAAGATACAAGCAAATATGGACAAGTCACATAGGGATCGTGTGGCATTTATTCGTGTTGTTTCGGGCAAATTTGAACGTGGCATGAAGGCCACTCATGTGCGCTTAAAGCGCGACATAAAAATGGCTTACCCATGTCGGTTATTTGGTGGAGAAAGGCACACGATCGACGATGCCTTTCCTGGTGACGTCATGGGTCTGGTAAATCCTGGCATATTCAAGATCGGTGACGTTATTTCAGCTGGCCAGCCGTTTGCCATCAAGAGATTTCCCGTTTTTTCGCCAGAAACATTCGTCTCGGTCACGCTACCGGACCCCTCTAAACGTAAGGGATTCACCAAAGGCATCAAACAGTTAGGCGAAGAAGGGGTGATTCAAGTTTTCTATCCAGAAGGCGGGCACGCTCACCCGATTGTCGCTGCGGTGGGCCAACTGCAATTCGACGTGTTCTTTGCGCGCATGGAAGAGGAATATAGTGTTCCATTAAATCGCGAGCCTCTTCCCTATTCGTTATGCCGCTGGGTCGATCCTCAGGGATATCAGCCGCAATCGACTGACCTTCTCAAACGGGTGCGAGATTCTGAAGAACACCTAGCCGTCCTTTTCCAAGGAGAATGGGAAGTTGAATACGCCATGCGCCAATACGAAGGTCTTAAGTTACTTAATGCCCCTTCTGGCCTTGAGAATATCTGGCAATCTCAAGATTAAGAAGCTAGTTACTTTGTCGCTGCCTAAAGTCGTCATCCTCAATCATTTGAGGCCATCAATGCATGTTAAAATGCGCCAGCCTAGGTAACCGGACACAACAAACAACAAGGAATACCCGTGTTGATCTATATCCATGGCATGGACAGTGGACCCTTTGGCCAGCGGGCATCCCGGCTTAAGACCCTTTTCCCGACCATAAAAATACCTCAGCTCACAAATAATATTGACCGGCGCATCAAGGCTCTTGCACACATGATACGTGAGCCGTCGATTTTGATCGGTTCTTCGCTAGGTGGCTTGACCACGTTAGTTTTTGCAAGGGATTACCCTCATCTGGTGTCAGGTATGATTCTCATAGCGCCTGCCGTTGGTTTATACGACCCTGACTACGACACACCAGAAATAGATCAGCAACTGGCTGAGATTGTCATTCCCGACGGAATCCCGGTTGAGGTGCTAGCAGGAAAACACGACGAAGTTGTCCGACTATCCGCCATCAGAGATTTGATCAGGCGTTCACCTAATCTTAATGTCGGCTTCCATGTCTTCGACGACGATCACCTTTTGCTCTCGAATCCCGCATGGTTATGTCAGTGCAATGCCATCAGGGATTTTCTAAATGCCTCTTCAGCAAACAAAACTTATAGGACCACACCATGTTGATGCTCTTTCTTCTGATGACCGGAACGATCCAAGAATCAGCGACGAATACCGAACCGGGCGCTGAGCTCGTCAAAAACATTCCTGCGCTGGAACGTTTGTCAGATTTGGAATTTAGTGAGACTGAACGCTTATTGATGGCATCTGAACTGAACGACCTTTTAGAAGCCTACCGGGCGCTTCATCAGTGGAGTTTGGGCAATGATATGCCGCCAGCATTGGTATTTCAAACAAGCAAACCACCGCCAGATCGGCCCGCAATAAAGGCTCGTTGGTCTTACGCACCGATGCCAGCAAGGCCCGCTAATCTAAACGATTTAGCTTACTTATCTGTATCTGATCTTGGTGCCATGATTCGACATCGGGTCATAAGTTGCCGTGAATTAACCGAAGTTTGTTTACAGCGACTGAAGCTTTATGGACCCCAACTTGAATGTGTTATTAGTCTAACTGAGTCACGCGCGCTAAATACTGCAAGCGAGCGGGATTTGGAGTTGGCAAACGGTATTTATCGCGGTCCCTTGCATGGCATTCCCTATGGCGCCAAAGATTTACTAGCCACTGCCGGTGATCTCACTACTTGGGGCGCAAAGCCGTACCAGAATCAGCGTTTAGAACGTGATGCCGCGGTCATCACAAAATTGGATGAGGCTGGGGCTATCTTGGTGGCCAAGTTGACCTTGGGTGCCTTGGCATGGGGTGACGTTTGGTTTGGCGGTACGACTAAAAATCCCTGGAATACAACGCAGGGGTCCAGTGGATCTTCAGCTGGGCCTGCTGCCGCAACCTCCGCTGGATTGGTGCCATTCGCCATAGGCAGTGAAACTTATGGTTCGATCGTTTCGCCCAGCACTCGCTGCGGGGTAACCGGTTTTCGTCCCACGTTTGGAGCTGTGTCCCGAAGCGGTGCGATGGCCCTTTCGTGGTCGATGGACAAATTGGGTCCCATCACCCG
The DNA here is from genome assembly GCA_029263455.1 of Holophagae bacterium. Taxonomy (GTDB): domain Bacteria; phylum Acidobacteriota; class Holophagae; order Acanthopleuribacterales; family Acanthopleuribacteraceae; genus JAGQSC01. Next base: position 84,781 of record JAJCXM010000032.1, on the reverse strand, counting down.
AAACGCACAAGATTGCGCCATGGTTTTTGATGCCATTAGAGGCATTGACTCTGGTGACTTGGCAAGTGTTGAAATGACGTTCCCGTTCCAGTCTCAACGGAAGCTTGAAGGTTATCGGATTGGCGTTGTGACAGCAGCATTTTCCGAAGCGACGGACAATAAGCTCGCTTACGATAGCTTCCTCGCTCAAATGAAAAAACTAGGTGCCGAATTAGTCCCCATCGAGCTTCCTGACTTTCCTGTCGCATCGTTGAGCATCGTCCTGACCGCCGAAGCGGCGGCGGCGTTTGATGAGTTGACTCGATCAAATAGAGATGATCAGTTAGTACGACAGATTGCAGACGCTTGGCCCAACGTTTTTAGGGCTGCGCGCACTATCCCAGCCGTGGAATACATTCAAGCCAACCGACATCGAGTCGCCCTCGGCAGACAACTGGATCTGTTATTTGAGAGTATAGACGTCTATGTGTGCCCGCCATTTACAGGCAATAGTCTTCTTCTCACTAATTTGACTGGCCATCCCAGCGTTGTATTACCGGTTGGCGCATACGCTGAGTCCGGGATACCCAGCCTTACTATTGTCGGTGATCTGTATGAAGATCATCAAGCACTAGAGGTCGCCTGGGCATATCAACAGGCCACCCAATGGCATCAACTCAACCCACCGGACTTTCCGTGACACTTTCCGGAAAACAACTGCGTACATTATTGCAAGTAGCCATCGTGCTGCTGTGCGTAGCGGCCGTATGGTGGACCGTACGTGGGATGGGTGTCGATCGTGTTTTTGCGGTGGCGCTGGAGGCTGACCCCTGGTGGCTAGCCGCGTCACTGATCCCAATCGCCCTGCGATTTGTCATTTGGTCTTATAAATGGCGTCGCATGTTACTAAGGGCAACGCCGATTGCACATCGACCAGTTATGTTAGCTATTTTGTCTGGGGCCTTCATTAATTTAGTTACCCCAACAGCTAAGTTAGGTGGTGGCATCGTTCGCTCACTGTACATCCATCGCATCACTGGGCTAAGAAAATCTGTCGCCTACGGATGGTCATTGGCTGATCAACTCACCAATTCATTGGGCAATGCACTGTTGTTTGCGGCGCTAGCCTTGTCAGCCGCCTTTGCCTTGCGCGACCCAGCCATTCGTTTTCCGTTGTTTGCCGCGGGTGGGTTAACCGTTTTTTTGGTTTATCTGTACTTGCGCGGGCGGCGACGCCTTTGGGACTTAGTGCAGAGCCCCAAGTGGCTGCGCCGTGTTCGAAAATGGACACCCGAAAAACTCAAACGAAGCAATCCTGAGTCAACGGCTGCGGGAGAAGACAAAGGGTTTGCCGCCCGTGTATTAGAACCCCTATTGGGTCCAGATTCGTCACCCGCACAGGCAGGCAGCGATTTACTGCTCGCTGCCTGTTCTTTTGCGGCCCTGTGCATTGCCAACGCCATGGTCTTTAAGGCTCTCGGGTCTGACGCGTCTATCCTGACCATCGCCAACGCCGTCATATTAGGCTATTTTGCTGGCACTGCGGTTGGCACAATGGGCGGAATCGGTGCGACCGAGTTTTTCTTGATCCAACTTTACACTTACGTAGGAGTCGACCCGGCATTAGCAACTGCAGCCACGCTGTTACATCGGACTAGTTATTATGGTGCCACGTTAATATTTGGTGGCGGCGCTGTCTTAATGCAGTCACACCTGAAAAAGTTTGCGCAAGACACAATTAGCTAGCGTAAGTAATAAAGCATGTTTGAATTCGGTCCGATAACTTTATTGAGACAATTCATCTCTTTTCGTTATTTGTCCGGGAGATTACAATCAATCACTCTTCTCATAACCCATTTTTTGGCCAAGAAAGGCAAGCTCAACAGGTGCTAGACGCAGAATCCGAGCAAATACTGAGACAGCTGACGCAAATAAAGGCTGATTTCGAACGCCAAAAGAAAGTCGTTTCAGACTTTGAACGCGAGCGTGAATTGGCTGCAGGTGCCAACCTAAGCGTGCACGCCTTCGACGCGCTGGACATCTTGGTAAGTACGATTTCTGAGCAAGCAAATTTTACGTACGTGAATCCTAGTTGGCTCGCGTTTACAGGCCGCAGTAGCGAACAATTAATGGGAAGCAATTGGAAATTGCTGATTCATCCAGCTGATCTAGCTCAAGTTGAGCGGGCCATTCACGAAGGAACCCGAAGCAAAGACAAATTTTCGTTTGAGCTAAGACTCATGTGCCAGTCGGGTGAATATCGCTGGGTAAGCATGAACTTTCAACCGCGATTGTCCGACGACCACACACTTATTACCCATGTAACCACCACTTTGGATGTTTCTAAACGGCGGTCAGCAGAAGAACGTCTCATTTTAATTGCCGAAGGTTCCGAACTCGGTTTTTGGGATTTGGACTTGGCAACTGGCCTTTTGGCTATCAACGAAATATGGGGATCACTCTTAGGCTTCGACATTCTGGATTGCACACCATCTTTGAATTGGTGGCGTAAACTGATTCATCCCGATGAGAGTGAGAGCACGTTTGATGCGCTTAGAGCGCACATTGATGGCAAAAGTACAACTTTTGAACGCGAAGTACGCCTTAAACATTCGGATGGAAGTTGGCGTTGGTTTCTATTGAAGGGCCGTGTCGTGGGATGGGCGACCAAAGGACATGCGCGACGCGTTGCTGGTACATTGATGGACATCAATGATCGTGTCCAACTTCAACGGGAACAACATCGATTTCAGACCAAAATGCAGGAAGCCCAGAAACTTGAAAGCATTGGTGTGCTTGCCGGTGGTATTGCGCACGACTTCAATAATTTGTTAATGGGCATTTTAGGTAACGCAGATTTAGCCATAGCCAAGTCACCCAAAGACACCGAGATACGGACATGTCTCGACGCTATTGTTAAAGCTTCAACTCGAGCGGCCGAGTTGTGTAGGGAACTATTAGCCTATTCAGGCAAAGGCCGGTTCATCGTAGAACCCGTCCAATTGAATGAAGTTATTCGCGACATGTACAATTTACTGGACGTCACCATCAACAAGAACGTCGATGTCAATTTCGAACTAGCGGATAAAGTACCTGCAGTTGAAGCAGATGTCACCCAACTAAGACAAGTGATCATGAATTTATTGACCAATGCATCTGAAGCCATCGGTAGTTTTCATGGTGCCATTCATATCAAGACATGGGCCAAGTTCATGAGCGAAGAGGACCTACTTAACAAATTCCCAACGGATGAATTGAGTTCAGGTTTTTACGTATATATGCGGGTCAAAGATACCGGCGCAGGTATGGAACCCGCCACGATAGCAAGAATATACGACCCCTTTTATACAACTAAGGCCCACGGACGTGGTTTGGGTATGGCATCGGTGAGAGGTATCGTTCGTAGCCACAAGGGGGCCATTTCAGTCGATAGCACGCCCGGCAAAGGCACCGAATTCACGTTACTTTTCCCAGCTAGCGAACTTGAAGCAAGCGTCCAGGAAGTTGAAGTTGAATTAGAAACGACCTTAGACGGCGGACTTATTCTTTTGGTCGAAGACGAACAATTAGTTTCGGATGTGACCGCCATGATGTTGCGACAACATGGTTTTCATATTATGACAGCGAGTAATGGCGTCCAAGCGGTCGAACTTTTCAAGACCCATCACAGTGAGGTAACGTTAACATTACTCGATTTAGCGATGCCCATCATGGGCGGTGAAGATGCCCTGAAGAGGTTAGTTGCTATTGATCCAGACATCAAAGTACTGCTCACCAGCGGCTACAACGAACACGACACGATCAATGAATTTACCCGAGAAACGATCTCGGGCTTCATTCAAAAACCCTACAAGGCCAATCAGCTTATCCGTGAAATGAAAAGAATTTTGGGTAGTTAGAATTTAGTCCATCGAACTCGTTAGCCGGTACTCTACCGTCTCGACCAAAACCCCACGCTGCATAAGAGAATCCACCAAATTTTTCACATCGCTTAATTGTTGTGGCAGGTCGACAGGCAAAGCAGCAGCCGTTAAGCCACCTACACCGCGCGTATTCATGGCAACAGTCTGTTGATTGGCAACATGATGGCGTTGTATCAAATCCGCTAACGCCGGTACGGGCACATCTGTGGCCACCAACAGGAAATCCTCATAACCCGCCAATGAGGTTACCTGCCAATCCATCCATTCTCCGTCAACTTTACCAGGCAGATAATGTCGTTGATTAGCCGGTAACGGATTCTGGAGACCCGACGATTCAATTGGAAACAGAACATGAAATGCGCCCAGATCGTCTTGGTTAAATACAAACACATACGTCTCTCGATCGGCCATGAATTCCATATGCAGCTGGTCACCCAAGTGGACAGTCCCCCGCGTTGGCAGCAGAATCGATTCACCAATTCTAGTACACACCAATTGGGCATCTAATGACATAGCTGCAGGCGTCTTCAGCGCAGCCCACAGAAAAAAGACGGCCAATGCTGCCACTAAAGTTAATGCGCCCGTTTTTTTCCAAGGCCACGGCAACGGAAGTTGCGTCGGTTTTTCGCCGACAAATTGTGCCAATTCTTCTTCAAATTCACCCGGACTGGCCGTTCGGCTGTTGGCATCAGATTCCAACGCTCGATCAACGACTTCGATAAAACCCCGAGGCATTTCTGGCCGGGACTCAATCATTCTGTTGCGTTTAAAAGAACGGTGTTTATCAATTAGTTGATCCAGACGCTCAGCTTCGATGGGATATCGACCTGCCACCATCCAATAAAGAACGACGCCAAGTGAATAAACATCGGATTGTGGTGTTGGATGATCGCCTAGCAATACTTCTGGTGCCATAGTTAACGGCGTTCCAATGGGTATAGAAACTGGCTCGTCCGGATGCGGAATCTCTCTTACTGTCCCAAAATCGAGTAGCACAATTCGACCACCCTTTTCACGGATGATATTTGCCGGTTTTATGTCGCCGTGAATTAGACCAGAACGGTGTACTGCAGCTAAGGCGCGGCACATGTGCATGCCAATTACGGCCGCCTCCTGTGGACCTAACTGTCCGTTCTCTGTGACCCACTCTTCGAGCGTCACACCATCCAAAAGGTCGGCCCATAAACCTGCGCGACCATCGTGTACGTCAACACCAAAGATAGTCAGTACATTAGGATGCCTTATTTTTGCTAATAAACGAGCTTCTTCGATAAATCGCCGTTGTCGATTTTCACTGCCAGCTGATGGCTTTAAGAGTTTCAATGCCACATCTCGAGACAGCTTCGGATCAAACGCTCTAAACACCTCAGCAAAGGCCCCTTCACCTATCTTTTCGTACACTTCAAGATCGCCCCACATAAATTGCGGTACTGGCCCTGGCGCCCGTTTGTGATATCGACTTACCTGTCGATATGCTTCTGCCAACCTTGAAACGACGCGCAGATTCTCGATGGTTTTCCGGACGTGTGGGTCGGCCTCAGATGGGTCATGTGCATCGAACAGATCAAAATCTGCCACCGACGTAGCCGCTCTGCTTAAGGTGTCAAGTTCTTGGGTCATGGCCGCCCGCCCATCCCTTGGGCTAACTCTACAAGTGCGCGACTGACCATCATTCGCGCGGCGTTAGCCGAGGGCTTGTTCATAGCCGTAGCTATTTCGGGAAAACTAAAGCCAAACTCTATTCTCAAAACGACAGCTTCTCGCTGTGCCGGTGACAATTCTGCAAGGGCCGCCTCATATGCCATGACTGTTTCCTTCCCCACTGACTGCTCGACCAAACTCGGGATTTCGTCTTCGGTCTCAAACCGTTCGCCATCGGGCCGACGTACGGTCCGCCGAATTTCGTCGCGGATAGAATTCAAAAGTATTTGACGAAGATAGGCAAGAAAGGCACCTTCCCTATGCTGTTCAAACCCTTCTAAATGGTTTAACGCCCGAAACAGGCAAACCTGCACAAGATCATCCGTATCTAATGTATGACGTGCATATCTTGGCAGACGACCATGGGCCCATTTCTGCATGATGGGCAGATATCGTTCAAACAGCATATTGCGGGCAGACTCATCGCCGTTTTGAACGGCTGCAAGTAAGACAGACGTTGATGCAAGTGAGTCGCGGCTAGAATTCAAACTAAAAATTCTCCTTTTATGCCAATAGTTGGCGCGCCAATTGTTCGTATACCGTTACGGCATGTTCCAAATCGCTGGTTTCTATAAATTCATGGTCAGTATGTGCGTCCAGAATCGAACCGGCTCCCCACAAGAAAGCCTTGCCACTGAAATTGAAATAAGGGATGTCCGTATTAAAGGACACAACACTTGTCTCCATTCCGTCAACGACCGATAAATCCGTTGGGTCATTGCCGGCCACTACCTCGATCTTTGCACGGTTAGCGATCGTTTCTGTGATCGTTTCCAAAATCGATCGGTGATCGGTGACCACCCTCACCAAACATTCGGCTTCACAATAGTCAGGCACGACATTGGCAGCACGCCCGCCTTTCAAAACCCCAATATTCATCGTCGTTTGTCCCAGCGTTTCGTCGTTTGGCCACGCGATCCCGTTTAGGTCGGCCAGAACATCCAACATCAAAGTAATGGCTGACACGCCTAATTCTGGATATCCTGAATGTGCAGCTTTTCCTTGGCATTTAAGTCGAATCTTAAGCATTCCCTTTTGTCGATTAGCTAACTTAGACTCGGTTGGCTCACCCACGATCAAGAATTCAGGGTCCAATCCCAGTTCGTTTGCTTTGATCATCCCGCAATGATCCACTTCCTCACCGACAACATAGAGCAAGCCAATCGGCTTCTTTTCAGCCAGCAAACGCCGAGCAGCTAGTAACTGGGCGGCGATGAGACTTTTGGTATCACAGGCACCGCGGCCCATTAAACGACCGCCCTCAAAACGAGCCTCAAAAAAGGGCGGAACCGTATCAATATGTGAATTAAACAACAAGCGTGCTTTCACCCCTGGTACTTTGGCAAACAAATTATCGCGATCGGGCGCAACCGTCTGACGAACCACTTCTAAGCCCTGCCGTTGGCACCAATTCTCGAGCCAATCGCACATGCCTTTTTCATTGCCGGTCACCGACTCAATATTAATCAGCTCTGCAGCCAAATCCAACACTTCAGACATTCTTAACCTCCATGTCCTTGACGCGAAATGTGATCAAACCATCGAAGTTTAAGGGCCCCGAATAGTGCCAGCCCAGGTGACTAACACAGCCGCGACAATGCAACAAGGTCCACGAACAGCCAGGGAACCACGTAAATTCCTGCGTCGGTAGGCCAACTTGTTGACAGCCGGCGGCCCGGCTAAAGCAACGAAGCGGGAAAATTCGACCAACTGGATTCGAAAACGTGTGGTCATGACTTCCTTTAACTTCAATACGGTCTTCAAATGAGCAGAGCTGAAGGCGGCAGGTTGCACATACGACAATGACGCGATTTGCGCGCCTTGCTGAAGAAGCAGCCGCGATCTCCTGCTCCTTGAAACGCAGGACTTGGGACCTCAAGGCTGTTTTTCCTGGTCGCTGACTCGTTGCTTTAGCAAGTCCAACGCCGTTTCTGCAGAAGGCGGATTATCGTCGGAGCCAATGTCCGTCATGCGCCGTTCCACGTCCGCTTCTATGTCTGCAAGGTCACCGTAGGCATCTGCAAGGCTCTCTTCTTCAATCACCCGTTGCTTCATTTTCTCTAACAGCGCGATGGTAGAGTGACTATCAACTTGACTGAGTTGTCGATTAATCTTACGCACTGATTGAGCGGTGCGCGCCCGAGCTCTTAGCGTCACCAATTCATTTTCCAGCCGTTGAATAGAATGGCGCAATCGATCGACCTTGTTTTTGAGACGATCTGCAAGCGCATCTTGTGTTTTGAGATCGTCTGTTAGGGTGATTAAGCGATGAGCCGCGAGTTCCTGGTCGCGAAGCGCATCCAAGGCTCTTCTTTCGGCTTCCTGTTCGCTCAGATCACCTTTTGCACTGGCGGATAGAGCCAACATCGCACGCCGCTCGCAGCTGAGCGTACGTTGCGTTTCGTCATCTACTTGATGTCGCAATCGAGTTGCGACACCGCGAATTTCAGACAAACTTACAATGGTAGTTTGTAATTCCTTCTTCAGCCGCACGACACCTTGCTCTGTCTCTTGAATCGATTCATCGAAACGGTCAAGCAGGGACTTAGGCTCACGTTGAAGTGCTTTGATTACTCGTTGAAAAAAACCCATAAAAACCTTTATTCTATTGGCCTGGAACTGCTAACAAATTCGAATGCAAATTCAGCCATGGCTAAGGACAGCGCGTTGACCGCTGCATCTAATTCGTTAAAGTCTAGATTTTCTAATTGCAGAGTATGACGCCAATTGATGCTCCCCGCGTCAGCGTCTAACACGAATGCACCATGTACGAGTTGCGCATTAAGTTGCAGGATTCTCGCATAGAACTCAACTGAAGGCTCCGAAACCGGCACAACCGTTTGATGCATGATCAAAATGGGTTGATCACATAGCACAACCAAATTCCTGATCCCATTTTGAGGTGCGTCAACAACCAGAACGCATTCGTCCCTATCCTCTCGCACAATTGTCACATCCATATGCTGCATAAATTCTCGTACGGTACTAAAGTTGGCCATCAATTTACCTCCGACCCCAGCTTTCAACGCTCAGAATTAGGCAATCTAAACATCGAAAGTAACCACACCACCCAAATACATGTACCCACAATCATCAGCACGATTTGCATAAGAAACATGGAACCTAATTGTGTTGACTCTGATAGGTTCAATTGGATAAGACTTTGCATCATCCAAAGGATCCACAACGCTGTAGCCGCGCCATACCAATCCAATGCAAAACGAACACGAGCAAGGCAAGACTCACGCCTCTCATTAGTCAACCAATAGTCACGATTTGGAACATTAATGAGCGACGACGGCATAAACTTTAGAGACCACCCGATCAAAAAGAAGATGAACCAGATACAAAACAAGAAGATGCCATAAAACTGCCAAAAACCGGCTCTGGATTGCCAACCATTTGCCACACCGCTTCCGTCAAAGTGAGTTGCCACGACATCTGGCAGCAAGGCGTCGTAGTGCGCGTATTGCCAATACGCAAAGCCAGCAACGAACAAAAATAGTAGTCGGGGAAATACCATAGCCTCTCTCAAGTCCATCATGACACGAATTGTCATAAACGAGAACCTGGCCCTTTAAAACTTGCCGCGACTTTGATGTTTCCCGGAGCCGATTTAGATGGTCATCGTCGCACGACCATATTGACTAAAATGTCGAGCGCCTTATGTCACTGTATTGTGATAAATGGGCAGGTAAACAAATGCACACCTAGTCGTTTTCGCCTGCATGTAAGAGAGGCGTGGTGAGCCATGTCATGATCTGCCGGAATCGAAATTAACGGATTCATAAGTTGAGCTCGAACAGGTTGAGACCTGATTGATACGAGATCCATTCTTAAGGAGTATAATACTCAACAAAATGCACCGAGGAGAATCCATGGCTCAGCTTCCAGACAGGCTCGGTCGTTACCGGGTTGAGTCGATCGTTGGCAAGGGTGCGATGGGTACCGTCTATCGAGGATATGACCCAAAAATCGACCGTACCGTCGCTCTTAAGACGTTCAATTTACAAGCGTTCGCTGAAGACGAACAAAAGCAATTAGTTGAACGATTTCATCAAGAAGCTCAAATCGCTGGCCGACTTTCGCACCCTAATATCGTCACTATCTTTGATGTGGGCGAAAATTTCATTGCCATGGAGTTCCTGGAGGGCCTGAGCCTGCACGAAGAATTAAAACGTAAGGGTTCTCTGGATTTACTCGAAGTACTTCGGATACTCAAAGCCATGGCGGCGGCCTTAGACCACGCTCATCGGCATCAGGTTATCCATCGCGATATTAAACCTGCCAATATTCTTCTTGTTGGACCCGAAAAATTAGTGAAATTGACCGACTTTGGTATCGCCAAACTCATTGATGGCAAAATGACAGCAACAGGGATGGTATTAGGGACACCTTTTTATATGTCGCCCGAGCAGGTCACGGGCAAACGTGTCGACTACCGCAGTGACTTATTCTCGTTGGCCGTTTTAACTTACGAAATGATCACTGGGCAGACACCATTTCCTGGCGATTCAATCACGACTGTGGCTTACAAAATCGTCCACGAGGCGCCACCATCTACAACTCATTTTTCTAGTCAATTGCCAGCCGCAATCGATCAAGTGATGGCCATCGCCTTGGCCAAGGACCCTGAGCAGCGTTTTCCAAATGCCGAATCATTTGCCAACGAATTGCAAATTGCCTTCAACCAACAACAGGCGCCTAGTCCGTCCATGGAAATGACGGAACTCATGCCCGCTTTAGAAGACAAAACACCCATACAACCTCCCATACATGAAGCTCAGGCCCCTATGCGGCCCAGCTCTCAAAAGAAAGTCTCCCAGGTTTGGTTCTTCCTTGGGGCGGCCATTGTTTTGGCTATATGTGGATGGATTCTCTTCAAACCAAAAACGATCCAAAGTCCTGACATGCTGAAGCAGTCAGGCGCTGATACCATCAACGAGTCGATCGAGACCGATAGCCAGATCAATCTCGGCATCCACGAATCTAACTCTTCGGAATTAGACGACGCAGATCGCGCCCAAAATCAAGCGGCAACATTTTCGTCCGGTGACACCGTACTAGAAGCGGCCTCACAATCAACACTGCTTGAGTCTGAGCAGGACGCATCTAAGCCAGCCGCTGATCGTAAGACTGAACCAAATAGTGAGCCTGCTCATAAGAAAGTCACAAAAGCAGTTACTCGCCCCGTTGAACACACGACGGATAGGGTTGTACCTGCGCGTCCCAAGCCGCCTTCAAAATTTCTGAACTACCTGGCCAAAGACATCGGTCACATACAAGGCATGGTGCTAGTTAATGATCGAATGCATATCGCCAATAAGAGTTCAGAAACTGTGGAAATTTGGGATTCTTCATTCGCAAAAAAATTAAGCTCATTTGACTTGCCCGACGAGCCAGGATCAATCGGTATCGACTCAAGAGGCCGCATTCTCGTTCCTGACCCAGGTGACTCGGTTATTCGCATGTACGACTCGGGTGGTAAACTCGTTTCTAGTTTCGGCAAGAAGGGCGTGCTTGACCTTGATTTCGATGGCTGCCGAGCCGTTATCGCTGACAAACACGATAATTTCTGGATTGCCGACACAGAAAATGATCGTGTCGTTCAATGCGACGCGAAAGGCCAATTACTCAAAGTAATTGAAGACATCAAAAGACCTGCATCCATCGCCTTTGACGAACGTGGGAACTTGATTATCACAGAGTCGGGTAAACATCGCGTCATTTGCATCAATCAATCAGGAAAGAGATGGTGGGTACTAGGCGAGAAAGGCTCAGGACAATCCGAATTTGATGAACCTCAAGCCGCTATTAGCGGCGACGGTTTCTTATTTGTCGCCGACACAGGTAATCATAGAATCCAGATTTTTGACTTGGTAACCAGAAAGTGGCTATTTCAACTAGAAAGCGGCGACAGCCAGCAGATCAAATCGCCCAAGGGATTAGCATATCGACAAGGCAGGCTCTACGTGGGCACGAGTAAGGGCTATGTCCTAGTCTTTAGCCCGTAACGGCGTGTTCAACATCCTGGACATAGAAAAAGAACAACACGTCCATTTAACTTACCCAATCGCCAATTGATCAACCTAGGTTACGTTCTCTTAACAAATTAATGGCGAACATGGGAGGTACGAAGGCGAGCGCGATTCCCAAAACCAGATATCAAATTGTCAGTCGAATCTTACATTCGAACCACGGAATCACCCGTGTCAGGGATCTAGTGTTGAGCCTATCCAAAACCTCTTAGATTTTACGGGCCGGTCAATGAGTGAATTTGAGGGGACCGCGGATCAAGGACAATTCGTTATGTGAGGGGGAATTCGCATCACGTCTTGGTCGCCTACTTTGAGATAAGAATAACGGCCTGATTGCGAGGCTTGAATTTAAGCTCAATTTAGGCTATTTTTAATTGGGACCTAATTAGTCCTAAATCATCTAGGGGCATAGATCGTGAGCTTTAATCTCACTCGAAAAACAGATTACGCACTTATCGCACTGGCGCAGCTAGCCCGTGAATGGGTAAATAACGCTGGCCCTATCAGTGCACGAACCATTGCAGACACCTTCGACCTGCCCCACGCACTGCTAATTAACACCCTTAAAGAGTTGCATCGTGCCGAATTGATTGATTCACGACGAGGCAGTAATGGCGGTTATTATTTGACCCGCGATCCGCGCACAATATCGCTTCTTCAAGTGATTGAAGCATTAGAGGGTCGTGTCAAACTTGCCCTGTGCACCGACGAAGACGATGACCATAGTCATTGCCAGATCATTGAAAGTTGTCCCATAAGCCATCCAATCCAACGTTTTAACCAACTCTTGAATCATTTTCTGAATACCATGAATTTGGCCGATTTAATTCACGACCATGCCTATGCTAGACCCATTGGAGTATCCGTATGAGCCCTTCACAAGAAATTGAAAGACTCGCAAAACGTGAGTACGACTACGGATTTGTCACCGACATCGAATCGGAAACCCTGCCTCCTGGTTTAGATGAGTCAGTGATAGCACACATCTCAGCCGTCAAGAAAGAGCCTCAATGGCTACTAGATTGGCGCCTCAAAGCCTTTCGGCACTGGCAAACCATGGAAGAACCTCATTGGCCGCACTTTGAATACAACCCCATTGATTATCAGGCTGTTTCTTACTATTCGGCCCCTAAACAGAATTCAGACGGACCCAAGTCGTTAGATGAAGTTGACCCAAAACTGCTTGAAACCTATGAAAAACTCGGGATTCCCATCCATGAACGCGAACGACTTGCTGGCGTAGCGGTCGACGCCGTTTTTGATAGCGTATCGGTCGCTACCACCTTTAAGGGGAAACTTGCCGAAAAAGGTGTCATTTTTTGCCCAATCTCTGAAGCGGTCCAAGAACATCCAGAATTGGTAAGACAGTATTTGGGATCAGTGGTCCCACAATCCGACAACTATTTTTCAGCCCTAAATTCAGCTGTATTTACGGATGGCTCTTTTGTTTACATCCCCAAAGGCGTCCGTTGCCCGATGGAATTGAGCACCTATTTTCGGATCAACGCAGCTGCAACGGGACAATTTGAAAGAACATTGATCATTGCCGATGAGGGCAGTTATGTGAGTTATCTTGAAGGTTGTACGGCACCGATGCGTGACGAGAATCAACTTCATGCAGCCGTCGTAGAATTGGTCGCTCACAAAGACGCTTCTATTAAATACTCGACTGTACAAAATTGGTATCCTGGCGATGAAAACGGAAAGGGCGGCATCTATAATTTTGTCACCAAGCGCGGAAAGTGCGCCGGCGACCGCTCTCACATTTCATGGACACAAGTTGAAACAGGCTCCGCTATCACTTGGAAATATCCGTCTTGTATTCTTCAGGGCGACGAATCTGTCGGCGAGTTTTATTCCGTAGCGTTGACTAACCATTGCCAGCGTGCCGATACGGGGTCCAAAATGATCCATCTTGGCAAGAACACCAAGAGTACGATTGTGTCTAAGGGGATATCCGCCGGACGTGGTCAACAAAGCTACCGTGGTCTAGTCAAGATGATGAAGGGCGCAAAAGATGCCCGCAACTACACACAATGCGATTCACTACTTATCGGTGATCGGTGCGGCGCTCACACCTTTCCATACATCGACGTCCGCAATTCTACGGCTCAAGTTGAGCATGAAGCATCAACGTCAAAGATCGCTGAGGACCAGCTCTTTTACGTTCAACAACGAGGATTGGACGCGGAAAACGCCGTGTCATTAATCGTCAATGGCTTTTGCAAAGAAGTCTTTAAAGAATTGCCGATGGAGTTTGCAGTCGAAGCCACGAAACTGTTGGCGGTCAGCTTAGAAGGAAGCGTCGGCTAACAAACGCTCAACTAAAATTAGAGGTCCAGTAGATGATATTGAATATCGAGAACTTACATGCTTCTGTTCAAGGTGAACCCATTCTAAAAGGGCTTAACCTAAAAATACAGCCGGGCGAAGTGCACTGCATTATGGGCCCAAATGGTTCTGGCAAGAGCACTTTAGCTCAGGTGCTTGCCGGTAGAGACGCGTACGAGATTACCCAAGGATCGATGACGTTTAAGTCCAAGGACTTAGCTGAGATGGAGCCCCATGAACGAGCCTGCGAGGGCTTCTTTCTAGCCTTTCAATACCCGCACGAAATTCCAGGTGTGAGTGGCCTGCAGTTTCTACGTGCTGCCGTCAACGCAGTTCGCGCTTTCCGCGGCCAAGAAGAGCTGGACGCGATGGACCTCATGTCTCTATTCAAAGAAAAAGCACGGGAGGTCAACATCTCCTTTGACGATCTCAAAAGAGCGGTCAATGAAGGCTTCTCAGGTGGCGAAAAAAAGCGCAACGAAATGTTGCAAATGGCCGTCCTTGAGCCCCAGCTCATTGTATTGGATGAAGTCGATTCGGGTCTTGATATTGATGCACTCAAAGTTGTTTCTGATGCGGTCAACCGTATGCGAACGCCTGAGCGATCGTTCTTGGTCATCACCCACTATCAGCGCTTACTAAACTACATCGTTCCAGATTTTGTCCATGTCCTGGTCGACGGCCGAATCGCCAAATCCGGAGGCAAGGACCTGGCATTAGAGCTAGAAGACCGCGGCTACGCGTGGGTTGAAGAACATGCAGGCGCGGGAGCGGAGTAAAGCCATGAGCGCTGAATCGCAATCCATTGAGTCATTAAGTAGTCTCATTGAAGGTGAAGCCCAATCACTACGAGCCGTACGTCACGAGGCGTTGCGTCTTGTCACGGATCAAGGTTGGCCTAGCAATCGAGAGGAGAGTTTTCGATTTACGAAACTCAAAGAGTTCACCAAGCAACATTTTGGTCAAAACCTGGATGAACATGCGGCCAGCTCAAATGTTGTTGACGACCCCTGGTTGCACATTACTGAATCTCATATCCATTATGTCAACGGACAACAGATCAAGAATGGTGTCGACGTGCAAGGCGTCAAAGTCGATGATTGGCGAGCCATCCGTCAACACGGGATGTTGCCTGAACAGTCAGCTTTTGCTCAATCCAACGTATTTCGTGCGCTAAATACGGCCCTTTTGCAAGCAGGTCCAGTCATCGATGTTGCGGCAAACACGAAACTTGTCGCACCGATCCTGCTCCATTACGTACAGGACCATGATGGCAAGATCAGCCGCCACCCTAAGGTCACCTTAAAGATTGGAGCTGGCGCTCAAGTTCATTTTATTGAGCGCTACGAGAGCCGTAATCAAGATTCAGCTTGGACGAACAGCGTCGTTGATATTGAGTTGCAACCAGGAGCTCAGTTGACCCATACCTTAGTGGTTGAAGAGGGCCAGCAGCAATTTCATTTTCGCGACACACAAATTGATGTTCAAAAGGACGCGAATTACAAATTCTTGGTATTCAATTTATCTGGAAAGCAGTTTCGACAGCAATGCGACATATCGTTAAGCGGGACACATGCGCATACCGAAATCCATGCCTTAATGCTTGGTCAGTCATCTGAACAGATAGAAAACCAGTTATGCATACGCCACGTTGCCGAATCCTGTACGAGTCGTCAATGGGTGCGCGGTATTTTTGACGATCAATCTCATGGCGTTTTTACGGGTCGTGTTGTGGTTGGTAAAGGTGCTCAGAAAACCGATGCCGGTCAAAGCAACAAAAACCTGTTGCTCTCTGATAATGCGCGCGTAAATGCGATGCCGCAACTGGAAATCTACGCAGACGATGTCAAATGCCAACACGGCGCGACAACCGGAAGCTTAGACTTAGATTCGTTGTTCTATTTAATGGCACGCGGAATCCCCCGCCACCAAGCACGGCAGATGTTGATACGAGCTTTTGCCCACGAAATTGCTGATCAAATAGAACAACCCTTTGTGCGTAACCACATCGAACGCGCCATTGATGCCAGATTCGCAGGCCAGGAGCCGAAATGACGTTATTATCTCGACCCCATGCAGTTCAATTCAATTTAGAGTCCGTACGCGACGACTTCCCCATACTGAAGCGCCGCATATCATCATCGAAACCGCTGGTTTATTTAGACAATGCCGCTACTAGCCAAAAACCTAAAGCCGTCTTAGATGCCGTGACTCAATATTACGAATGCCATAACGCTAACGTACATCGAGGCGTACACATCCTTAGTGAAGAGGCGACCGACCTCTACGAAGGCGCTCGGCAAAAGGTCCAGAATTTCTTGAATGCGCCTAGCTCCAAAGAAGTCATATTTGTTCGCGGGACGACAGAAGCGATGAACTTATTGGCGCAAAGTTACGCTCGCCCTTTGTTACAGGCAGGCGACGAAGTGCTCATCAGTCATATGGAACATCACTCAAACATCGTGCCCTGGCAAATGGTTTGTGAGCAAACGGGCGCCAGCTTAAAGGTCATCCCTCTTGACGAGTATGGAGCCCTAAATCAGGAAGCATTTACCGGACTACTCAGTAAACGGACCAAGATTTTCGCATGTATTCATGTTTCAAATGCACTTGGTACCGTTAACCCGATCAAGGACATGATTCAACAAGCCAAATCTGTTGGTGCCGTCACAATCATTGACGGGGCTCAAGCTGCACCTCACTATCCGATAGACGTGCAGGATCTTGGCTGTGATTTTTATGCAATCTCCGGTCACAAAATGTTTGCGCCTACTGGCATTGGCGCCCTTTTTGGCCGCCATGAACTCTTAGATGCCATGGCGCCTTATCAAGGTGGCGGTGAAATGATCAAATACGTGTCTTTTGACCGCACCCTCTACAATGATTTGCCCCACAAATTCGAAGCCGGTACGCCCAATATATCCGGTGCTATTGGCTTAGGTGCTGCCATTGATTATATGGCGCAGTTGGATTGGGTTGCTGTCACTGAGCATGAGCAAGACTTACTAGAATACGGTCAGCAACAACTATCCGAGTTGAATAGTTTACGGATCATTGGACAGGCCCCTAAAAAAGCAAGTGTCATATCATTTTGGATGGAAGACGCACATCCCCACGATGTGGGAACGATTCTCAGTCATGCCGGTATATGTGTAAGGACCGGACACCATTGTGCCCAGCCAGTCATGCAACACTTTGACGTTCCGGCCACGGTTAGAGCTTCTTTTGCTTTTTACAATACCAGAGATGAAGTGGATGCGTTGGTTGAGGGATTGCGTCACGTCAGAAAGGTGTTAGTGGGCTAATGGATGTAAACGACTTACAAGATCTCTATCAGCAAGTTATTCTCGATCACTCGCGGACCCCGAGAAATTTTCGGGTCATTGACGACGCGACTAGCACTGTTGAGGGCTTTAACCCGTTATGCGGGGATCAGATTCGCGTTTTTCTTTCCATGACGAACGACAAAGTTGATGATATCTCGTTTCAGGGAAAAGGTTGTGCCATCTGCACGGCCTCCTCTTCGATGATGACTCAGCAGGTTAAGGGCAAAGATCGCGAGCAAGTACATCAACTCTTTGACCGATTTCATCATGCGGTGGCCAGCGATAACGACACCGTCGACCCGGAGACACTCGGCAAGTTAGCTGTTTTCATCGGCGTCCGCAAGTATCCCATGCGCGTCAAGTGCGCCAGCTTACCTTGGCACACGCTGAAAGCGGCGCTCGAACAATCAAACCAAGTTGTCACGACGGAGTAGAAGTCATGAATACGGATGAATTGCAGATCGAACAATTACGACTTGATATTGTCGAAGCGTTACGTCAGGTGTACGACCCCGAAATCCCTGTCAATATCTATGATATGGGTTTGATTTACAAAATCGACATTGATCAGGTTTCGATGGCCGTACATATCGACATGACCCTAACCACGCCCAATTGTCCAGCAGCCCAAGAACTTCCCGCTGAAGTACAAATGCAAGCGGGACAAGTTCCAGGTGTAGCCTCTGCCTTCGTTGACATTGTTTGGGACCCACCCTGGGAACCTTCAAAAATGTCTGAAGAAGCGCAATTCCAGTTGGGTTTTATCTAGTGGCCAGAATTCGCGTTTATGGCGATCTAAGGTCTGGTAATTGTTATAAGGTCTGGTGGATTCTCAACCAAAATGGTCTGGATTATAAGTGGATAGATGTCGATGTCTTAGCCGGACAAACAAAACGGGCTGAATTTCTAACACTGAACCCCAATGGACGCATCCCGGTCGCCGTATTCCCGGAAAAAGGGGTCCTGACCGAGTCTAACGCTATTTTGAATTACCTAGCTGAGGGTAGTTCCTTGTTTCCAGATGATCGCTGGCAAAGGGCAAAAGTCATGCAGTGGCAATTCTTTGAGCAATACAATCACGAACCAACGATTGCCGTGAATCGCTTCATTAAACAATACTTAAAGATGCCCAGTGACAGACAACAGCAATATGAGCGTAATCTAGTTGCAGGCAAGCAAGCGCTAGAGGTCATGGAACACCAACTACAACAAACCCCGTTCTTATGTGGTACGCATGCTACGACAGCTGACATTGCACTTTACGCTTACACACATGTCGCCCACGAGGGCGGATTTGATTTATCCACGGTAGTTTCGATTCAGGCATGGATCAAACGCATTGAAAGCATCGATGGACACTTGAATATGGCTGCAGCAAGCGCTAAGCAAGGTTCAGCCGCGACTAACTGAAGTGACTTCCTGCGGGTCTTGTAGGGGGAACCGCATGATGAAGGTGGCACCACAACCCTCACCATCGCTAGTCACGTAAAGTTCGCCACCCATCTCGTTCATGAAGTTGGCACAAGTATGAAGGCCAAACCCATGACCGTCAGGTTTAGTTGTGTAGCCATGGTGAAAAATACGATCTATGTTTGCGCGCTCTATGCCACAACCGTTGTCAGCGACGACAATTTCAACTAGTCCTGTTGCGGTGCGATCGATGCCGATGGAGAGTTGTTTGGGTTTCCTCAAGTGATCATTGCCAGACATGGCCTCCAAGGCGTTCTTTATGAGGTTAGTCAGGACGTGAATGAGTTTGATGCGAGCCGCATTACCCCTTGGCTCCGCTTGGTACATTCTCGATATTTCGATGTCCTGACGTTGAAGAGCCCCGATCTGCAATTTGATGGCGTCATCGACTAATTCGCGTACGGACGTGATCTCTACGTACATTTCAGACTTGGCGTAGTTTTGTTGAGTGAAGATGACATCTCGCATCAGGTCAACTTTCGCCATTAGATCTGAAGTCTCTTCACGCACAATAATGAAATCTTCTTTTAAGAACCCGGTTAGACGGTCCATGAAATCAGGCCACTTGCGACCTTTCTCATCTTCAGTCAGAAAAGAAGCAAAATCGTCTTTATGAGACTGCAACAATTCATTGGCCTTGATAAGCGCGTTGAAACGCAGACCGCCGAGCGTTCCTTCCAGTCGCTGGACAGATATGTTCACGCTATTAATGATATTGCCGATGTTGTGCAATACACCGGTAGCTATCTCAGCCATTCCAGAGCTATGCGCTGTCTTAATAAGCCTTTCTTGAGCCAGGGCCAAAGCAACTTCGGTCCGTTTTCTTTCACTTATGTCGCGTAGAACACCATGTAAAACCATTCGATCGCCAAGCGGAAATGAGGTAACAACGGCCTCAGCCATAAAGGCCGTACCGTCATGACGCTTCATTTCCCACTCATACAACTGACTGCCCTCGGTAACAGCCCGATTGTAGGCATCTTGGAGCATGACCCATGACTTCTGTCCATCAGCCTGAACCTTAGGGAAGTATTCTTTGACTGGGCTAGCCATGAAGGTATTCTTGTCGGGACAGCGAACCAGGCTTAACATGGCAGGATTGCAATCAATGATGCGATCAATGTCGCCGACAACAAAAGCGTCCGCCGACTCATTAAATAATGTTCGGAATTTGTTTTCGCTTGCGCTTAATTGCCTTGTTCGTTCAACAACCTTTTCCTCGAGCAGCCGATTCAAATCCGACAATTCATTGCGAGCCCGCTGCAGTTGAGTGTTCTTGGTTTTCAAGTCCTGCAGGGTAATGCTCATGTCATGAGACATCGTATTAAAGGCCGTGGCTAAATCTTGGATTTCATCTTCACTTTCTACTTTTACTTGCGTGCCATACTCACCGCCAGCGATGGTGTTTGCTGCGGACGTCAGCCGTTCAATCGGCTCAGTTATTTTTTCGGCTAGTCTGCGCATAACCAAGTATCCGAGTAGTAAAGCCAAGGCACCTAACATTGCAAAAGCGCCCAAAAGCCTATTGGATTCAGACTTGTACGCGTCTTCAGCCGCGGCTAACTCCTGGTCTAGCAACGCCGACGTGAACCCAAATATGATTGATCCTGCGATTGGATCACTCTCATCAGAGTAAGGCAGTCGAACCGGGGCGGAAAACTCATATACACGTTGACCACCGAGTTCCGTTAAGCGATGACTGGTGCGTTTCTGAGAGAATGCCCATTCAGTAGTATGGCTGCGCATGCCCAACTCGCTTTCAATGACGCCGTCGGGATCTCCAGGTGTGACCCAAACCCACGGTTGGTAGTCCTCGAAGCGCACGTAGCCACCATAAAGCACTTCTTGATTGCCATTAACCGTGTTGCGAACCATATCGCCTACGGTGGTAATCGAATTGTCCTCAATATAGACACCTAGAAGAAAGGCGCTATTGGAAACAAGCAATCTACCTTTCTCTACGAGTCCTGACTCAATTCGATCTCGGGTCTGCTGTAAGCGAATACGATTTCTTCGGTCAGTTACCACAAATAGCAAAACGAAAACGACGGAGAATAACACCGCCAAATTCAGTGTATTTCGCAGGGTCAGTTTTTGACGAATAGACTTCATGATAAGGCTCAATTCGACAGGATCAGATCAACCTGACCCAATTTTTCCGAGTTGATAGAAAACTGCTTTCTAGCTTGCCGATAATTGAGAATAGTTTCTACCGAAACTGGGTTGAAAACCTTGGGGCCATCAAAATCAAATCCGCCTTCCACCATCTCGAAAATCAAGTTTGCAATCTGTTTGCCCATACCTTGATGATCAGGTACGACGGCAAAGTTGCCAAGTGGAACTTTTTCCACCAGTGGCCTAACACCAACGACCACCGGTCCCTTAAACCGACGAATTCGAGGTAGCCAAACATATGTTAGGGCGTGCTCTGTTAGTAAAGCCGAGTCATTCAAAATCCAAAGTGCATCGACATCATCTTGTTTGATCAACTGGGACAACGCATTTTTTAATTGTTTATTCATCTTATCCGACTGACTAGGAACCTCAACGCCTATCAATTCTATCTGCTCTCGACTACATGTTAACTTCTGTTGTTCAAAGAAGGGTTTGGTTTGGGCGCGATATACGACGCCCACCCGTGTAAAGGGTTGCTCCATCAAGTCTCGTAGATTTACTAAACTTATCACGGCTGGCACTTCGTAACGGATGCCAACAACCTGGTTGAGCCCATCGATGGCTTGGTCCATAAAAAGAGCCATGGCCGCGACTGCTGGGATTTGTTTTTCCGGCTGACTATGGATGTGCTGGTATCGGCGGTAGTAGTTAATTGAAACATTGTCCATTAGGACCATAACTTGGGGCTTTATTTGTTCAATATATTGCATGTACCTTTCGAAACTGGTGCGCTCATTGACGATCCGATGGGTGATGGTGAATTCACTGCCTAATTCCAGAGGGAGGGCATTGACTACTTCCTGGAAGCCAGCACTGTCTGGACCGAGAATCAACAATGAGAATCGTTCGGCACTTTGTGCAGGCCAATAAGAGAGGCACAAGGCCCACCAGAAAATCATGGTTCTTGCCATGATTCCACCCCCAGTAACGCCTGAATCTCGGAACTCAGCGGCACAAACGCCTCTTTGACGCGTTTGCCGGTACCGCTGCCAGAAACCCGAATGGCGATCGATGGCAACCCTAGTCTTGACTGGTTAAGCGCATGTGCATGCAAATCCAGTCTCGAGCGGTTGATAAAAAAAGGAACAGTTGAAGATTGAACGAGAATCGCATCGACGTCTTGAAATTGCAAAAGCGTTAACAAATCCTCTAGTTTAGTGACGGTACGAACCCTTACAGACTTTAGGTTCAACATCTTTGCTGTGTGTTCTTGCATGGCCCGACGACCCAACAGATCAACAACACCAACCACCATTTCCTCTGCGATTTGGGTCTGTTCACCCACCGTGAGCAACTTGAGTGCTTGGCTGCTTTGTCCTTGAGCGTAGCCTTGGAGAACGGTCTGATAGCCCTCAACTTCCTGACTGATTAAGGGCAGGGTCAGAATCGCGTCTGGATTTTCATGGCTAACCCTTTGGCGAAACTCCTGAAAACGTCCAAAGACGACAAAACTCACATTGGGATAAGCACCAGACAATCCATCCTGCACAGCGCGAGGTCGGTCCGTTGTTGGTAGATATACGTAACAAACGAGACCCTCAGTTGAGTAACTCTGCCAAGACAAAGTCATCAAAATCAATGTGACGATGATCGCCTGCATTGTCCGTCCTGTGGAGGATTGGCCCTCATTGTAGCATTTTAATAACTGGATCCCGTCACGAGCGAATTTGCATTATCCTTGTCAACCTGCTCTAAAAGCATTAGATATGAGGTAGACTTGTCTAGGAAAATGTATCGAATGAGCCGACTCCTGTACGCCTATTTCTTGGCTATTTGCTTGGTTTGTGTCGCGCAAACCCAGACAAACGAGGTGACTGATCTTTCACTCGATGACTTGCTCAGCCTAGAAGTCGTCTCTGCAACTAGAGCTTCCGTTACTTTAAGGGAGTCGCCTGTACCGGTTTCAGTGCTCACGGCAGCGGAAATTGCGCAGAGTGGCGCTCAGGATATTCCAGAGCTATTGTCTAGTCTTGCTGCTGTAGACATTCTTGCGCTTGGTGCGTCACAAACGGAAGTCAGTATCCGCGGCAAGGGCGTAACCTTTAATCGGCGGCTGCTGGTTCTGATAGATGGTCACAGCGAATATATTGATGTGTTCGGCGTGACGCTGTGGCACGCGCTGCCTGTAACCTTAGACGATATTGAGCGAATTGAAGTCATTCGCGGTCCCGCAAGTAGCGTTTATGGAGCGAACGCTTTTGCAGGTGTCGTCAATATCATCACGAAGAAAGCGAAAGCGCCAGGTGCTGAAGTTCGCCTTTCTTCCGGAAACAATACTCAACTTGCAGGCCATTTACGTGCACATTGGCTCAATGACAATATGAGTTTAATCGTTTCTGGCGGCGCCGAAAACGTGGACAGCCTTGAAACGCGCGTCGAATATCCTGGATTCAATCGTATTCCAACAAGCTACAACTTCGTGGATGACGAACAAAGCAAAGAAGTTAATCGAATCACCGTTAGCCTCGAAGTCCACAAGACAAACGCTTTAACGTTTTCAGCACAAACTGGTGTCACAGACGGCACATTAGAGCTGTTTCCGCAGCCAGGATTGCCTCGCGAAGATTGGGATATCACACGTCGGTTCTTAAAAGCTGGTCTTGATTTTTCGATGCGCCCAGGCCATGAACTCAGCGTGCAGTTCCATCTCAGTCAATTCAAGTACCGCACGCCGCTTGTCCCCAGCACGGCAGACGTTTTGTCTGCTGTTGACCCAGGCAACCGTTTCTACCCTAGCCTTGATGATGCGGTCCCGTTTGAAGGGAATTCAGATATAGGTTCGTTGACTTTAGTTTGGACAGGACTGAATCAATCGACGTCAGTAAACTGGGTGGCAGGTCTTGAATATCGAAAAATAGATAATAAAGGCGGATTGGTACTTGATAGCGATAAGGAGATCACCTCCATCTTCGCCAACAGCACATGGAAAGCAAACCAAGCTTTATCCCTATCTGCGGGATTAAGGGTTGATGACGATTCGATTACACAACAAGATTTTGGATACAATGCGAGCCTAATCTGGCTTGCCAATCCGGATACAGATCTTAGAATGACTGCCCGTCGCGCATTTAGGGCGCCTAGCTTGTTTGAGCTCTTTTCTGAAATTGACCTTAACGTACCAAGACAGAACCACCGCGTTCGTTTTCGCGGTAACCCGAGCCTCGAAAACGAAACCATCAACACCGTTGACCTCACCTTTGTGCGCCGTTTTGGGGCACGTTCACAGATTGAGGCGGAATATTATTACGAAACCTACTCTGAGTTGATCGGCAATCCCGACAGTGGCCGCTTAACAGATATTGAATTCGACCCTACCAATAATTTGTTTACCACAACAACATCCTTTGAGAACCTATCTAACGCGTATTCCCGCGGCTTACAAATTTCCTGGCGTTTTTTTGTCGGCGCCGGACATCAGATTCACGCCAATGTGCACGGCATGAGCCCCAGCGGTTTGAATGACTTATCGGGAGAGACTTTTTTTACGCCCAGGTTCAAGTCAAATGCGGGCTGGACATGGCAACATATAAGCGGATTCCAATCTCATCTTGAATTCCACTACACAGATCGCACAGATCCAAACGAATTCACCAGTGGTGATATTGCTTCCGAAGGGCCAAATTTTACCCGCGATAACCAGCAGGACTACACTACCTTCTCCTTGAGGCTCGCGAAGTCCCTGGACATTAAGCAAGGATTGGATGTTTTTGTCCATGTGAGGAACCTATTTGACGAACGTTACGTGGCTTATTATGAATTTGATTCTGTGTTGAGCGCAGCCGGTGAGGAACAAGGTCGAGAAATTGTCGGAGGCTTGATATGGCGCTTTTGATGGCATATCTATACTTGGCTCTCGAACAACCGATTCAAGTTGGCCCAGGGCTGGAAATTCAAGCCATCTACCAAGTGGCTGATCCGCTACCGGGCGGCCTTGGCCAACCTCCCTGGGATATGGACATCGACCCCTTAACAGGCCGCGTCTATATTGCGCAGACAACCCAACAAGGCGGAAACATTCTGTGGATCGATCTTAATCAAGGAACGGCAGGAACCTTGCCTTTCTTCAGCCAGGGCCTAGGATTTGCTCCAGACGGCACGCTCTATTTCGGGGTCAGCAACTTCATCTTGGGTACCTGGCAAAGGGACTCGGGAATCTACTTAAAATTTGCGATCATACCCTCCGTCCGTGGTGTCGATGTCACCTCAGGTGGTGACTTGTTCGTCGCCGAAAGCAGTTTTGGACCTCAAGGTCTCTATCCCGACACGATTTTGTCTGTTGACCGCGGCGATGGCTTTTTTGAACCTGTTTGGTCCACAGATGAAGCAGAACAACAAACTGGCATCCCGCTAAATGTGCTGACTTCATTTGCCATTGGTGATGATCAAACGATTTACGCCGGCTACCATACGGGTGAACTCGTCATCAAAAGCCCCAGCGGGCCCTATCAATTGGTGAATCTTCGTGGTGCAACTATTGGTGGCTTAAATGAGTTCCCCGTTGAAGTCGACCAAAATGGTGTTCTATATCAATATGACGTGAGTACGGGCCAAATATTCGCTATCACAAAATCGGGTGAAATATCTTTGTTAGCATTTGGGGACGCGATAAGAGGACACCGCTTCAGCAATGGCGCTATCGTATCCGATGGCTTCCATATTTATCTCGTAGCTGACTATCAAGTTCTTTATCAGATAAAGCCGACTCAGTCGGCATCTATCTTGGCCGCTATCACTGAACCACGACCCTCTGTGCCGGTACAATTCATCATACAAGATCAATTCACCAAAGAGCTACTAGCTGATGTGCGCATAAAAAGACAAGGCGGTTTAGAGCAACTCACGGATGATTCTGGATCATCAACGTTAGATCTAGCTGAGGGATTATATGAATTCCTAATCAGCAAGCCCGGTTACCGAACATTAGCAATTAACATCGTGGTCGAGGGCGATGAAGGCATCCAGTTCCGCCTGGAACTGAATCCTGGGTTACCTGATATTGTGGCTCCGGGCCTGGTTGCAGACATCTTAGCCAACAATACCCAAGACGGTATCAACGGCTCCTCCGACGTGGCCATTGATCTCAACGGGAATGTATATTCAATGAACTTCAAGAATGGTGCGATTAGCCATCACCGACTCAATCAGGACACGCGTGAGTTAGAACAATCGCGAATTGTTGCAACAGGCGGTGGACTGGCGAATTCGTTTATTGTCTCTGTCGACGCACAATTCAATCTTTACGCTTCAATCGGCAACGACGGCGTGATGGTCCTGCCATTCGATCCCCAAGCGACTTATCAACTGTTAAACGATCCACAAGATGCGGCCATTGTTCGTGATCAACTCGGTATCAACAGGTCATTGTCTCTCATTCGCGACGTCGACGGAATTGCAGCTAGTCCTAGTGGTGACCTTTTCTTTTCTTCAGGTGCGGGTGGTGCGCCAACCGCTAATTTCCCCAACGGCACGTTTAATTCAGTGGTGCAAAGACACATGGACGGTAACGAAAGCATTTTTAGCCGTGGGATTCCATCCGGCGGGGGTGATCCGCTATTCTCGAATAACGACATCACCAAGTTAGACAATCAGAATAGATTACTTGTAGGCACGCGTACTGGTGATGTTGTCAGAGTTAATCATGACGGTTCAGCAGAACTCATTTGGCCAGGCGACGGCAAAGATAAGCCAGACGGATTAGGCGCTTTTAGTTGCATAAATAGTGACGGGTCGGGTCATTTATTCGTGCGTGGTGATAACGGCGATGGAACTTCGAGCATGCTGCGCATGATAAGCCCTGACGGCGAACAGCTTTTCACAGTCTGTGCCGGTTTAACTCAATGTTTTGGTGGTTTCGAATTTGACGAAGACGGTCGCTCAGTCATTATCGGCGATGATAATAATCTCGTACGGATTCGATCATTAGATGGCCGGAGCATCGCTGAGAACCTGTTATTCCCTGCGCCGCGAGCTGAAATGCAAAAGATTCAAGAATTTCGTGTCATCCGAGACTCACACCACCACAACGGTCGTTAACAGAGGATCCAGCGGCCTTGAGTGCTGTGAATCACTGAATTGTAATTATTAGACTTCTGCGGTTCACAAAAAGAACAACCGCTGCTAGGATTCGCGGCAGAAGTTATTAGTTTAGTGTCGGATGGTGTGATGACCGAAGTCCATACGAACGATTATTGGGAACGCCACCCGGAAGCCGCGATTTCCGAGGCCCAGTGGACTAGCCACGCAATCGTTCAATCAAGAGTAAGCGATCGCATGTGCGGTGGCCATTCAGGCAAACATTGGCTCAATTGGTTGCTCGATGATTTTTTTTCGACTAAGAACTTTGAGAGTCTTCTCTCCCCGGGATGTGGCGTCGGCGACCACGAGATTATTGTCGGGAGATCAGGAAAATTCAAGCAAGTTGATGCGTTTGACTTTTCAAACGAGTCAATCCGTATAGCTACAAACAAGGCGACCGAAGCCAACCTACCGATTCATTTTTATACGGACGATTTAAATAAATTCACCATACCAACGGGAAAATCATACGACGTCATCATGTGTTCAGGTTCACTTCACCATGTTCGCGAGCTTGAACGTTTTATGGAGGTCGTCAAAGGTGCCCTAAAACCCGAAGGATATTTCGTAATCAACGAATACGTCGGTGACTGTTACAACGTTTATAATCAGCGGCAAACTGCTTTGATCGACCGCATATATCGCTGCTTCCCTCCAAGCCTTCGATCCATTGCCACTCGGGATACCTTCGTCAATCACAGCGTTCAACAATCGATTCAAAGCGACCCCTCAGAAAGCGTTCGCTCTAAGCTCATTCTTCCATTTCTCGACAACTATTTTCATATTGAGAAAATGCATCCATTTGGGGGAGGTCTTTTGCATCCGTTATTCCCGATGCTCAATAACCAAGCATTATCGAACGGAAGCCCGCAAAGTGAAGCCATCGTGCACATGCTTTTGGAAATTGAGTCGATCCTAATGGAATTACCCGGCGGCCTTGATTCCGATTTTTGTTTAGCAATAATGAGACAAAAGAACATCCACCTCTAATCGGAGTATTCGACCTCAATTTGACGATAAATCAGGTTCAAGCGGCAATCAAATAACAACCCATTCTACCAATTACGCCTCTGGCGACGCCTTGCGGGTTCGTTTTCGTGGCGCACACTGCCTTTGATCCTGCTAGAATCACCCAGAATTGTGTCTTAGCGGCTCACTCTTCGCAATTCAGAGAACCTATTCTCCGCGTTGAATTTAGAGGATTGTTATTCATGACCTCAATACAAAACGAGTGTCCTGCGGTCATCGTCGCCACAAATTTGGGGAAAACTTACCACATCTACAACAGCCCGCAAGATCGGTTGAAGCAGATGTTGGTGGGAAAACGCAGGACTTACTACCGACCATTTTCAGCGCTTCGCAACGTTAGCTTCACGGTCAATCGCGGCGAAACGTTAGGCATCGTTGGCAAGAACGGTTCGGGTAAATCAACACTGTTGCAGCTGATTGCTGGTATTTTGACACCAACCACCGGAGACGTCACTGTCAGCGGGCGAGTTGCGGTGCTTCTGGAATTAGGTGCTGGTTTTAATCACGAGTTTACCGGACGCGAGAATATCTACACCAATGGCAAGGTGCTTGGTCTTACACGAAATGAAATCGACGAGCGATTCGAAACGATTGCGCAATTTGCAGATATTGGCGACTTCATTGACGAACCGGTCAAAACTTACTCTAGCGGAATGTACATTAGGCTTGCTTTTGCGGTAGCCATCAATGTGAGCCCTGATGTTTTGATTATAGACGAGGCACTGGCCGTGGGCGATGAGGCATTTCAACGTAAGTGTTTCGCCGCCATACAAGCATTTAAAGAGGGCGGAGGGACGCTTCTCTTCGTATCACACTCGGCATCAGCGGTGATCGAACTTTGTGATCGAGCTATCTGTCTGGATCACGGAGAGATGGTCTTTGCGGGTGTCCCCAAACAAGTGGTCGCTCTATATCACCAGCTCATCTATGCGCCAGCAGGTGAATCGGAGCTCATCAAATCAAAAATCATTAAAGAACACGGACATCATCTACTCAGCCTATCATCCTCTGACCCTAAGGACGAGCAAGATTTGAGCATTAGATCCTCATTGAAATCTTGGTACGACCCGAATCTTAAACCCGAAACAACGACCAAATATCAGTCGCTGGGCGTAGAAATCTCGGATCCACACTTAAAGTGCACGGACGACCAACGAGTTAACATATTGGTGAATCGAGAAGATTATGAATATACCTATCAGGTTCATTTCTCCAAGGACGCGTTTAATGTTCGATTTGGTATGCTAATCAAGACAGTCAGTGGATTTGAATTGGGTGGTGCAGTTACAGCTCCCGTCTCAAAAGGAATCGAATATGTGGCAAAAGGGACTTCCTTCGTTGTCAGATTCGCGTTTAAATGCGCCCTATCTCCGGGTGTCTATTTCTTAAATGCCGGTGTCGAAGGTGTGCTGGATGGTACCCTCCAGTACCTGGCACGTCATATCGATGTGGCAATGTACCGTGTACAGATCGATGAGTCGCGACTTAATACGTCCCAGGTTGATTTCATGATTCGGCCTTCATTCCAAATTGAACACGGTGTTCGACATGCCACGTAAGACGATTTTTATTGTTTTAGGCATGCACCGTAGTGGAACCTCCGCCATGATGGGTTCGTTGAGAATACTGGGGATTCCAACGGGCGGCAAACTTCTGCCTGCTCAAGACGATAACCCTCAGGGTTTCTGGGAACAAGCCGATATCGTTGCCACCCATGAACAAATCTTAGCCGCACTGGGAAGTTATTGGCATGATGTCTTACCTTTGCCTACAAACTGGTGGCTGCGGAAAGACATTCAACCATTCCGCCAAAAATTGATCGGCATCGTTGAAGGCGAGCTAGAAGGTTCACTATTTTGGGGCGTTAAAGATCCACGAATGTGTCGTTTGATCCCTCTCTGGTCCGACATTTTTTCGCACTTGAGCTGCCTTCCTGTTTTTGTCAATATGATCAGACATCCGCTTGAAGTCGGTGACTCATTAGCTCACCGTGATGGGTTTTCCGAAGAAAAATCCTGGTGGCTTTGGCTAAACCACATACTTGACGTCGAACAACATACGCAGGGGCATAAACACGCATGGATTCGATTCGAAGATTTATTAAGTAGTACAACTGATTTATTTGAGCAACTCAAAGATCACTTTAATATTGAGTTCCCTCACCCACCCTCGTCTGTGCAGCAGCAGTTGGAGCAGTATCTAAACCCGGACAGCCGGCACCATCAGGACCGCTACATGGATGAATGCAGAGTGGAACAGGTCAAAGTTTACGCCGATGTATACGAACTCATCCATGGTTTCGAGCTAGACAAAATGGCTCTGAAAAAACTTTCGGAATTGCGAAAGAGAACGCAACAATCCACCTATTTCTTAGGGCCATTAATCAATCAATTTCGGACACATAATCAAGAGCTACTCGCAGAAATTGATAGAGCACGTGACGCGCACCACGCCCGCGACCTGAGAGAAGCATCGATGAAAACCAAATTCGATGAGCGAGCCCTCGAAGTCGAGATGTTTATAAATCTTGCCAAACCTCACATCGTCCCAACTCAAGACGCCATTGACACCACAACGGCCTTGATCCTATTTGAAGAATCGATCAAAAACAGTCAAAATCAACGCCTCGAAGTTGAGACGCTGCAAGGCCAGGTAGGCCTGCTGTCACAAAAACTAGACGATGAGCACCAATCATTACTTAAAAGTCTATCTGAAAATCGCGAACTGCTTGAGCGGGAAACGCAAGCGCTTAAAACGGCGTTAACAGGTCGCAATGATCTATTAGAAGTTAAAGAACAATTGCATGCGCTTGAGTTAAACAATAACACCTTGACCCAGAAATTCGAGCACGGTCAGGCATTGCACAACGACGTCACTCAAGCCAATTTAGACTTAAAAACCATCATTGACCAACGTGAGCAAGTCATTGAAGATTTGCAACGCACTGTTGCGTCCAAAATCGATGGAATTCATGTCGCGCAAGAACAGCGCACCCATCTTAAGCACGAATTAGAACAAGAAAAGCGCCATGTTGAACAATTGACCATAGACTTGAGCCGTGTCAACGATACTGTCAAAAACTTGAAGCATGACTTAACGACCTCGACCGCCCAAGCTGATCAACTTTCTGGCGAAATCAACGAGGCAAGCGCGAAATTGGACCGCTTAATTCTTACCATCGGTAATTACCGGGCGCCATTGCTTGAAGACATGCAAACTAGTCACCCAATAAATTCTAAGACCGAAAACCTGGCTGCGCAAATTGATCATGCAGCGGCCAGATTCGACGAAAAAATGTCGCATTTGAGCCTTGCTATTAACCATGAGCGCAGTCATAACCAATCACTCATCATACAAATCAGGCAGGAGAGCCAAAAGCTAACTGAAGATCTTGCTCGTCTAACCGACAAGTTCAACGAAGATCGCAACGAGTGGCGATATAAACTTACCCACCCAATAAGATCCTTTTCAAAAAAGACTGAATCAGGAGCATCAGACAAGTGATACGGCATCATATTGATCAACCGCTGTCCTGGGAATTCAGCCAAAGTCAAGTCATTGTGAGCGGTTGGTGTGTTATCGAAGGCTCGGCAAAACTTACAGCTGTGCGAGCAAAGGGCGATGGTTGGACCACAGAAGGCGTTTTCGGGTTAGAACGTCCAGATGTTGCTGCCTCACACTGTGATGTCAGTGAATCGTTAAGAAGCGGTTTTGAGTTACATCTACAATTACAACGCGGTGCAAACAGACTTCGTATTGAGGCAAAAGACGACAGAGACAAATGGCACCTCTTAGAGGAAAACGAAGCCCGACTCGAAGAGAAAGAATTGTGTGCCAACTTAGACACACCAGTCTCGTTGACACACGTCGAAGGGCCCATAAGGTTTTCAGGATGGTGTGTCCACTCCGAACAACGCATCCAATACCTTACTTTGTCGGTTAACGGTCAACAGGCATATTGCGAGATGGGACTGGAGCGTCCTGACGTCGCCGATATCTATGCCGATATCCCCTTCAGCCTTAAGAGTGGATTCGAATCCACAATTCCTCTGAAGCCGGGGGTAGGTAAAGTCCTGATCACGGCGGTCTTAGAGAATGGTCATGAAGTCACCCAACTCTTCATATCTCAATTTAGGGTTACGGCGCAGCCATTGTGGACACGTCTCAAGAAATTCACAGTTAATATTTATTCGTTTATCAAAAATGTCATTTGGCTCGCGGACCAAAGAAAAAAGCGGCTGGGTCGAGGCCCTAGGTTACATGAATGGCGTATCCTCACTCGTGAATTGTTGTACGCCGTGCGCAGTTGGCGAAATACAGAAACGCCCAAGTGCGCGCCTGCGTATGACGTGCCCAACGCTCAAGATGTCTATGATCAATGGTTGTCTGTCAACCAGTGGAACACAAAAGAGGAAAAGCTGATTAGGCAGCGGTTCCTAAAGCTTGAGCCAAATCCACCTCTCATCTCCGTCGTCATGCCCGTTTACAATCCAGAGATAACATTCTTAGATCGCGCCATCGAAACGCTCGTCGAGCAAATTTATCCT
Organism: Holophagae bacterium; assembly: GCA_029263455.1. GTDB lineage: Bacteria > Acidobacteriota > Holophagae > Acanthopleuribacterales > Acanthopleuribacteraceae > JAGQSC01. Next base: position 52,187 of record JAJCXM010000032.1, on the reverse strand, counting down.
CATTGGGAATTATGTATCGCCGACGATGCAAGTACCAATCCCGACGTTGCTAAACGTCTGGATCACTGGAAAAGACAAGACCACAGAATTCACGTCGTCTATCGCGACGAAAATGGCAATATTAGTAAAGCCACCAACAGCGCAGCTGAGTTGGCTACTGGCAGCCATATTCTATTCTTCGATCAAGACGATGAACTAACGCCAAACGCGTTGGCCGAAGTGGCTTTGTATATCGACGAGCATCCTGACACCGATATTGTCTATTCAGACGACGACAAGATTGATGCCTTTGGAAAACGCTTTGATCCGCAGTTCAAACCGGATTGGTCGCCAGAATTGTTACGCGCATACATGTACTTCAGTCATCTATTCTGTGTAAGAACTTCACTTTTTATGGATTGCCAAGGGTTCCGTGTTGGTTTCGAGGGCTCTCAAGATTACGACTTCGCATTACGTGCAACGGAACGGGCACGTTCTATAGGTCACATTCCTAAGATTCTTTATCATTGGCGGGCACTCCCCGGTTCTACAGCATACTCCGCGGATGAAAAACCTCTAAGCATCGTTGCAGGTAAAAAGGCAGTCGAAGAAGCGTGGCAGCGAAGCGGCCTGCAAGCACGGGTGATTCAACCTAAATTCGCAGAGCAAGCTAGGTTGGGCATATTCGCGCCCATTTTTCCCGATACCGGTCCCAGTGTTTCGATCATCATTCCCACCAAGAATCAAAAAACGATGCTTAAGCGATGCTTAGACTCACTGGCTATTACCAGCTATGAAAACTACCAAATAGTCGTCATCGATAATCAAAGTGACGATCCACAAACCCTTGAATACCTTGAATCACTTCAACATCGAGTTGTGACCATCGCCAATCCTGGCGACAAATTCAGCTTTGCCTACATCAATAATCAAGCCGTCGAGCACGCAGACAGCGAGCTCATCCTGTTTCTCAACGATGACACCGAAGCCATTGAACGACGCTGGCTCTCTCAAATGGTAGGTTGGATTCAACAAGAAGGTGTAGGAGCGGTGGGTGCTTACCTGCTGTTTCCAGACGATCGTGTCCAACATGCTGGCATCGTTCATGGTTACTACCAAGGATTGGCAGGTCCAGCTTTTAGACTGGCCAGCAAGTCAGACAATGGCTATCTCTCGTATGCGCGGGTCTCGCGTAACTACAGCGCAGTTACAGCCGCCTGTTTACTGACACGTAAGGATACGTTTTTGAAGTTTGAGGGATTTAACGAGCAACGCTTTGCCGTCGCATTCAATGATGTTGATTATTGCTATCGATTAAGTCAGTCAGGATTGCGATGTGTGTATTGCCCTGACGCAACATTAATCCATCATGAGGGTCGATCGCGAGGCTTTGCAGATAACCCGGCCGAAACCGCCTACTTCAAAATGCACTATGCAAACAAAGTAGACCCTTATTACAACCCAAACCTATCTTTAGTAAACGAACGATTTCAAATTCAGCCTCGACGTCCGAACAATTATGCATCTGCGCCGATCCCAACACTCATGTGCGCCTTCAATTTGAATTGGGAAGGCGCACCCTATAGTCAATTTGAGTTAACCGTTAAACTACGTGATCTTGGCGTCATCGACCCGATCGTTTATTGCCCGGAAGACGGACCTCTAAGAGAGGCTTACGAGAACGCAGGGATTAAGATTGAAGTTTTTGAACATCCACTGGCGCGAGTCTCAACGAGCAAAGAATATGAGCAGGCCATTCAACTCTTTGCCCAAAAGATTGGTGATTGGCGCGTTGAGTTAGTTTACGGCAACACCCTCGAAACATTCTACGCAATCGATGCCGCCGCAACCGCCGGAAAACCTTCGCTTTGGAATCCACGTGAAAGCGAACCTTGGAGCAGTTACTTCAGTAACTGGCCTGAGCCCATAGCAGAGCGAGCCCTTCGGTGTTTCACATTTCCGTATCGTGTTGTTTTTGTCGCCAATGCGACACGAGACGTGTATCAACCACTAAACACGCATCATAATTTTTGCGTCATTCACAATGGTCTTAACCTAGAACAGCTGAAGGAAAAGGCAAGCCATTTTCCAAGGTCACAGGCACGAGAATCATTGGGTCTGAAACAGGATGAGATCTTGATTCTATTATTGGGGACGGTCTGCGAGCGAAAAAACCAAAAGGATCTTGTCAACGCTCTGTCTCAATTAGCCGAAGACGACTGGCAACATATCCAATGTCGTATCGTGGGAGACCGGCCCAGCATCTATAGTAAAGAGCTTCACCAGCTCGTTGACAGTCTGCATCCCAAGTTAAAGAAACGGATAAGCATCGTCAAAGAGACACCTGAAACAGCACGTTTCTATGCCGCAGCCGATGTATTTGTTTGTACTTCTCGAATCGAGAGTTTTCCGCGCGTCATCCTTGAGGCAATGGCATATCAGTTACCGATCATCACCACGCCTGCCTTTGGCATCGTTGAGCAGGTTCAGGAAGAAGTAAACGCGCTCTTCTATGAGGTTGATAATCCCAGTAGCCTCGCTAAGGGTCTTTCCAGATTGATTCAGGATTCAGCCCTGCGTCAGCGGTTCTCAATGAATAGTCGCGCAGTTCTCAATATATTGAACGACTTCGAGTCCATGAGCCATGCCTACGGCGAATTGTTTAAAGAGGCTTGGTTAGCTGGATTCAACGCAGACGTCTCCGACGGAACGGGAGGTTAGCATGTGTGGGATCGCCGGTATCATTGACATTGAACAAAACTGTTACCTAAAGGAATGGGTCAAAGTTGTCACTGAGTCCATGACACACCGTGGACCAGACGGTAACGGATTTTTCGAATCGGAATCACTGGCCATGGGCATGCGTCGATTGGCGGTGATTGATTTGGAACATGGTTGGCAGCCCCAATTCAGCGCCAACAACCGCATCATTGCCTTCCAGAACGGGGAGATTTACAATCACCGTCAGCTTCGACTAGAGTTACAAGAATCCGGCTATCATTTTAATACTCAATCGGATACAGAAGTATTAGCCCATGGCTACCATTGCTGGGGCATCGAGAAATTACTCACAAAGTTAGATGGCATGTATGCCATCGCAATCTGTGACTTGAATACTCGCTACCTACATCTTGCTCGTGACCGCTTTGGCGAAAAACCACTTTTTTACGCGGCACAACAGAATAAATTTGCGTTTGCCTCGTCAGCGACCGGGATCGCTGCCCTCGATTGGGTAGATACCAACATCGATGAATATGGACTCGACCAATACCTTGCAACCCATTTCGTGGCTGGCAGCCAGACCATATATAGTGGAATAGAACGCGTTTTGCCCGGCCATCGCATGCAAATTAGTCTCGACGACGCAAACTTCGAGATTGCTACATATTACCGGTTGCCTAGCGGCCAAGAACGAGACCTGCGCCCTAAAGATCTGAAAAACATCATCGACCAGGCGGTTCAATCTAGAATGGTGGCCGACGTTCCGCTTGGTGTATTCCTTTCCGGGGGATTGGATAGCGCGATCGTCGCAGCGGTTGCAGCCAAATATGCTCCAAAAATCGCCACTTTTTCGATGGGTTTCCAGCGAGCCGAATTCGACGAGAGTGCTCACGCGGCTGTCGTGGCCAAGCACATTGATAGTCAACACCACCATTTCACATTTGATGAAAGCTGTTTCATGGATCTCTTACCTCAAGTGGCTTCAGCTTTGGACGAACCCGTTGGTGACCAAGCTTTACTTCCCGTATTCTGGCTATCCAGAGAAGCCAGAAAGTCGGTCACAGTCGTCCTGACTGGCGAAGGCGCCGATGAAGCATTTGCGGGCTACGGTTATTATCGAGGCGCGTCGCCTGGTAACCGAAATTGGTTACAACGGCTATACCGCCAAGCTTGGCAATCAAGCCCAAGCCGAATGAGCCGATACGTTCACAACCCAACGCCCCAAACTCCGTCAGGATTTCCTCTGGTCGCAGATCCCGGTGATCGCGAAAGATTGACCGGAAAATTCCTAGGCGAGCCAAGTAAATGGGAAATTCAGCTAATGGAAACACTTGATGCTTATTCAGATCCTTTACAACGCGCAACAGCAACGGATTTGCTTACTTGGCTTCCAGACGACCTGCTAGTCAAATTGGATCGTATGGCGATGGCCAATAGTTTAGAAGGCAGAGCACCTTATCTGGACCCACGCGTGGTAGACGCCGGATTTAGACTTGCCTCTGATATGAGAATGACCCGAAAAGCCCATAGCAGTAAGATTGCGCTAAGAGAGATCGCTAAAACCTGGTTACCACAGTCCATTCTAAAACGTAACAAACAGGGATTTTGTTTGCCCATGAAGAGTTGGATCCAGCAGTGGTATCAGGAACAAGGTGGTCCTATGAACTATTTAAGGCAAAAGTCTGTTCCGGGCATAAACAGCGACGCCGAAATAAAATTGGTCAACGAAGATCTTGCCCGTGGAGTCAAGAGGGACCGGCTCATGTTTTCATTGATCCTACTCCACGAGTGGTACGACAGTGCAAGCAAAGCGAAGCAAGCTTTGCGGGTAAAAATGACACAAGCAGGTCATCTCATCTCTTAGATCTAACCTTGAACCAGTGACATCCTAAATACACTTATACACAGCATGACACTTCAGATCGGACTCATTTGAATGAAACTGCAATCTCAACCGAATCTACAACCAGGCCATTTCAGTCGCAAAAACTTACTTCCCTGGCGATTCATCGAACGAGGCTGGTTCCACAGACAACTCATATTTCAATTGGCACGCCAAGACATTTTGTCAAGGTACAAAGGGTCCATACTAGGGATCGTGTGGTCGCTCGTATTTCCACTCCTCATGCTGGCAGTTTACACCTTTGTCTTTCAAGTGATTTTCACTGGCCGATGGCAAGAAAACGGCGGCGAAATAGAGTTTGCCCTGGTTTTGTTTAGTGGCTTAATTGTTTACAATCTTTTTGCTGAAAGCGTCGGGACAGCATGTGGCCTTTTGATCAACTATCGAACGTTTGTCACCAAAGTCATTTTTCCCATTGAAATCCTACCTTGGATTACGTTGACCAACGCCATCTTTCACGCATTGGTCAGTAGCTTTGTTTTGGCATTGGGCTTGATTTGGTTTCAAGGTGGCATACATCCAACAATCTTATTGGCACCAATCGCCATGATCCCGTTGGTGTTTATGACGCTTGGCTTCATGTGGATATTGGCCTCGTTAGGCGTATATTTCCGTGATTTTGGACAATTGGTTGGTGTATTGCTGGTGCTGTTGATGTTTATGAGCCCCATTTTTTATCCTTTGTCCGCCGTACCTGAGTCATTGCGCCCTTATATGGCCATCAATCCCCTATCTACCGTACTCGAACAAACACGAGCCCTCGTAATTTATGGGACCCTGCCCCACATAAGCGCCTTTCTTGTATCTTTCTGTGCCGGAACGGCTATCGGTTGGGTTGGATTCTCGTTTTTTCAGTGGACACGGAATGGTTTTGCAGATGTTATTTAACACGCGATGGTCCCAATTCACAATCCTGCAGAATCGAACAAATGGAACCGGAAGGTAGGGGATGGTAATTCTTCGATCATTTTTATTGTCCGCGGCGATATGGCCCTCCACAATATCGAATGCACATAGCCCTAATCAAGACATTATCGACACCACGATCCTGGGATGGCAGTCGATCACCAGTATCATCGATTTGGATACGACAGTGGACGCTTCATACAGGGAATGGGTAGATAAACAAAACAGACGACGGCTTGTTGGCGAGTTTCCAATTCAAAAAAAACCTTACAATTTCAGTTCTAAGCGTGTTGGTATGGATTCCGTGGTGATGTTATCGCAAGCGAAATTAAGTTTCGATGTTGTGGACGCTGTTGAATTTGAGTTAACAGTTGAGGTTGGCGAAGGCGTAACTGGGGAGCCATTAAAAAGCAGCAGTCATTCAATGGGTACATTGGTCAAATACTCATATGCCAGTGAATCATGCAATACCCTGGTAATCGTATCCGTTGACGGATTGTTGCTGCCCAATCGTGGAGAAATACTATTGGATAAGAATCGAAGCATCAGTGTGATATCGAGGCCGATTGACTCTACGATTTCACTCACGAGATCCGTATTCAGCGGACTTGGTCACCTGTCGCCTACGGTTGCGGACATCAACCAAGATGGCTGGCCAGAGCCTTTGGGCCTGCTCAATGACGGACACGGGAACCTGCAACGTGATTCACACAATTCGGTTGTCATGGGCCGTTTGCTTGCCAGCGACCGCATCCACCGCGATAATCGGCTCGCCGACCTTAATGGCGACGGGCTGCTAGATTTGATTACGAATACCTATTCACCTTTTGATGACTCCAAGTCAATTGCATACCTATTTTGGGGAAACAACAATGGGACATTTGACGAAGACATCTCATTTAGTCGACTAAAATTGACGGGTTTTGGCGAAACCATAGTGATCGCCGATTTTGATAATGATGGCGACCTTGATCCCTTTATTTCCTATTACACACACGGCAAACAGACGGGACTTCCACTTGCCGGCGGGCAATGCTATTTCTTCATAAACGACGGATCTGGGAATTTGACTGAGGTCGCCCATCAGACTGGCTTGAGCTTAGCAGCTCGCCCCGTAGACTTTCGGCCCGAAGGTGCTCAAGCTGTCGATTTTGATTTGGACGGTTTCATCGATCTGTACATTTCTGGACACTTCTTCTTCAATAACGGTGATGCCACCTTCACGGATAGAAGAGCAGAAATGGGTTTGCCCGAACTATTTGACGAAGGCATCAAGTTTTTAGATTGGAACAACGATGGTTTTCTTGATTTGATCATTCACCATCCTGAACAGGGTCCGAACCTTTTTGCGTTTAATGGCAGCAGATTTGTAAAGATAGATGCATTCCCACGCGCTATCTATCGCAAAAGCTACGGATTGAATACCTACGACATGAATAATGATGGACTTGAAGATGTCGTCATCGCGGGAGGTATATTATGCGACCCAAAAATTTTCATAAACAACGGCACCGAATTCGTGAGATCCAGGCCTAAGGGTTTTTGTGGTTTGTGTAGCGATCTCGTGGCGTTCGGGGATTTCAATCACGATGGGCTAATCGATTTAGTGCATCGAACCAACGTCGGAGAACTGTCGGTATTTCAGAATAATAGTGCACGTTCAAACTCCGCATTCGTGATTACAGTTGTTGGACCATGCGGTGAATTGAACCAACAAGGCCGAGTCATCAAGGCGTGGCCGGAATCATCGCCAAGTACACAATTTACTCGCATTGTGGACGGAGGGTCAGGCTTTTTGTCGCAAAATCAATACCCTATTCTCATTGGAACACCTTATACAGGGATGCACCACGTGGAAGTCCATTTCGCCGACCGCATCGTTAACTTTTCAATCATGCCGGGCGATAACATACGAGTTTCTCCGTTAGGGCCAGAGCCCGGAGTAAAAACATCTATTTTGGATTCGCAGTAAGATGCAAAAACACTAAAACCTATGACACGTAGCAGTCTATTCTCAGAGCCAATCCAAGCGGAGCCTTTCCTCAATAAAAGACCGGACGTATGATCCTAACCTCAATCTCTGCTGGGGTCCCTTCAAGAACTAGGGTTAGTTTCACTTCTCCTAAATAAGCTTCGATCTGAAAATGAAGCGGATAATACATCCCCGTCCCGAAAACCTTAGATGACGCCATGCACGTTCGTTCATCATATAGGATCTTATCCTGGGCACCTCTTAATAAGGTCCTTAAATAGACATCGCCCAGGAATGAACGACTGAATACCATCAGCCCATGAAACAAGCGCTAGCCGCTTAATTCCGCCTGATATTCGAAAATAACCGATTGGGCATCTTCGCTTCCTTCCATGCACTGTTTTGCGTCTACGAGCCCGCCAGCATCGGGTCTCTTCACTAAGACATAGACATCTTGGCTAGCGGCTATCTGACTGGTGGGTATATACAAACGACAATCAAAGAATGGGAAAATATGCTCGACGGCTGTCCGATTGTGGGCACTTGCAAATTCAAGTTGTCCCAATCCCGACACACTTGATATTTCACAACACATGAAAAGACCTGTGCTGTCCACCGACAGTATTGAGCTTTTTGAAAAGGTGTTCGCTTGTCGTGCCTGATGCATTACCGGAAAGTAGGCAGGACCATGCGTGCTCATAAACAAACACCCGCCAGGCGCCGTAATTCTATACATTTCCTGAGCCCATTTCAGCTGAAACTCAATCGGAAGATGTGAATAGACAGAGCAAGCATACACAAGCGAGAACATCTCACTTGCATATGCCAATGGAGGTTCGATTTTGCTCTTGTTTGTCTGAGCAAACAAGATCTGATTCTGACAGAACTCAATGAAGCGTTCGCTTACGTCACATCCACACAGTTCCTGATCTTGTGCCAACTCCTGGGAGATCGAAAAAAGAAAACGTCCAACCCCACAGCCAAAACCCAATATCTTCTTGAATAAACTAAGACTAAGTCCCGCCTGGCCAATAATTTCGAGATAGTGTGCGCGCACATATACAAAAGACTCAAAATCATCTTGACTAGGATTATTAGCAATTTACATTAGAAGCTCAGATGGCGGTAACGAATCACGGGCCACGCTTGCTTGATCTGTGCCCTTCGTCATACACAATTCCCCGCCAGCTTTTCAGACATTGCATGCCTAAAGGTGCCTAAAGTTGATAGTTTGAAATGATTCTTTACGACTCTTAACATGAGCAAAAATGCAGCACTCTAATCCTTTTTCTCGCTTTACCCTTTCAAGAAGAACGCCGAGACTCATATCGTTTAGCTATGCACTTAGTGGACAGAGCACATTCACGATTCCAGGTTTGGCAATTCATGCGTCAAATCGGGTTTCAATATTGGCAGTTTGCGATCTGTTTGCGTCTTGATGTTACCTCCGCGATATACTTGACCACATGCCAGCGCCCAGTTTTCCCAAGATTATCGGCCATCGAGGCGATGCAATACATTGTCCAGAGAACACCTGGGAGTCATTCCGTTCAGCACTCTCTTATCCCATTGATGGGATTGAGTTTGATGTTCAATTGACGAAAGATTTGGTTCCGGTGGTTTTCCATGACAGGACGCTAAAAAGGATGACCGGATCCACAAAAACTATTCATGAATCTACCTGGGACGACTTAAAAGACATCGACATAGGAAGTTGGTTTTCATCCGAATTTGCCGATCAACGTATTGCCAGACTCGACGATGTTTTCAGTCAGTTTGCAGGACGCACGGATTTACTGGTCGAATTAAAATTACGCGGTCCCAAGCGCTGGCAGATAGAGTTAGCAAAAGTCTTGGCAAAAACGACCAGCCAACAAGTACATGTGAGCCAAATCTACCTTTTATGCTACGACCTGAACCTCCTGAAAGAGATGCATCACATTTGTTCTGACTTACAGTTGGTTTGGAATCAAGATCACGCCGAATTAACCGAACACGATGACTTCCTCACTGCATATTCAGTCAATATTAACGGACTAGACATGGCGTTTGCCGAATCGATACGGGTGCGTCAAAAATTACTATTTACTTTTACTTGTAACCAGCTAGCTGACGTACACACAGCCGTTGCCATGGGTGCCAATGCAATCATGTCTGATCGACCTGGATGGTTAGCCGATCGTATTAACCACCTGAGGACCAATAACTCATGACATTGGGATCGATTGATCTGGGTTCAACTCAGATAAAGGTAGCCCGCTGGTCTGCAGAAAGAGCAGGAATTGAAATCGTTGCAAGGTTCCCTGCACCCAGACCACGAGGTCGTGGCCCCATTCGCGAAACAAATGCCCAGGCCTGGATTGAAGCTGCTAGCGAAGCCCTGAAAATCGCAAGATCCAAGGGCATTCGCAATCTAGGTTTATCGGTCCAACGTTCCAGTTTTGCCATCATGAGACAGGCTGATGGTAAACCAATTTCTCCACTCATATCTTGGCAAGACACGCGCGCGGCGTCGTGGTGTCAAGACAACGAACACAAAAACGCGCTGATCCTATCACATACGGGATTGCCATTGAACGCCCATTATGTGGGACCCAAATTAGCAACGCTTAGACAAGCTCAACCCGATTTGGTTTCGACGCTTGAAGGCGGTGGTTCGATCCTAGGCACATTGGAGACAATATTGCTTTACCATTGGTCGAATTGCGGCGTTTTCGTAACGGCACCAAGCGTCGCAGCCCGCACGCTGCTTATGAATCCAGAACGCGGTGCTTGGGATCCCGAACTCTTGGCACTATTTAGAGTTCCAAGCCCAACGCTAGCCGCAATCTTGAAACCGGCAGACATGCCTCTCTTTGTAGCTGGCGTCCATTTTCACGCAGTACTTTCTGATCAAGCAGCCGCATTTCTTGCCATTCGCAGCCTTTTCCCTGATGTGCCTATTATTAATGCGGGCACGGGCACTTTCATCACCATTGACAATCACGGCCACCCGCCGCCTGGATACCTAAGATCGGCTGTTTGGGAACGACTCAACGGGCCAAAGTGGTGCTGGGAAGGAACGATTAATGCCGGAGCCAAGATTTTCCCCGAACTGGCGCGAGCGAGCTCAACCGCGTCGGAATTTGCTGTGAATGATCTGGTTTCGCCTGAATACCCAGGATTAGGAACGCCATACTTGGGACACAGAAATGATTCCAACCAAACTCGCAACCCTGTGGCCAGCGCCATTGCCTATGCGTTTCGGATTCGCGCAATCTTGGATGATTTTGACATTTCACCTGACCGCGCCGCATTAGTAAGTGGTGGATGTGCTCGTAGGTTAGCAGCTGTCCAAGGGCTTGCCGACCTGTTGGAACGACCCCTTATTAGACTCGAAGAAAGCGAATTGAGTGCGCTTGGTGCTATCCTGCAATCGATGGATTCGCCACCGTCATTTTCCCTCAAGAGTCAATTGGTCAATCCCAGGCCAAACATCCAATGTCGAGATCTATACCAGCAATGGCGCGCATCTTTACCCTGACAAGCAACCGAACAACAACCAAGGAGCCTAACTTGAAACACCTCATCTATTTCCTATTTGCACTTCAATTGGGTGCCACCGATCAATTTTGGATCCAATGTGGCAGCCTAATCGATGGACAATCGGACAAAGTGATCCACCAAGTAACCATCCGGACCGAAGGCGACCGAATTGTCGATATCATTCCGGGCTATGTCCAAGGAAAAAGCGGCCAGACGATTGACCTACGTTCGGCAACCGTCATGCCAGGCTTGATTGATATGCATGTGCACTTAAGCATGGAGATGAGCCCTCAGTCATACACCGAACGTTTCTTTTTTGAACAGGCCGAAATCGCCTTCCGCTCGGTCCAGGCCGCAGAAAAGACGCTCATGGCTGGCTTCACCACAGTTCGAAATTTGGGCGATCGAGATAACATCTCAATTTCTATGAGGAAGTCTATTGAGCGCGGTTGGATCATCGGGCCACGTATTTTTTCGGCCGGAAAATCAATTGCGACCACCGGTGGCCACGCCGATCCTACGAATGGACTCAAAAGTGATCTTAAAGGCGACCCAGGGCCAATCGACGGCGTCGTTAACAGCATAGAGGACGGCAGAAAAGCCGTACGTCAACGTTATAAAGACGGTGCAGACCTAATCAAAATCACAGCCACAGGTGGTGTTTTGAGCATGGCCAAAAGTGGCATGAACCCTCAATTCTTACCTGAGGAACTCGATTCAATCGTGCAGACGGCTCATGACTACGGCTTCAAGGTTGCCGCTCACGCTCACGGTACAGAGGGTATGAAAAGGGCTGTGTTGGCTGGCGTAGATTCCATTGAACACGGAACCTACCTGACCGACGAAGTGCTCACATTGATGAAGGAGCGAGGAACATGGTTGGTTCCTACAATACTAGCTGGTGCCACGGTGGCCGAATTGGCTGAAATCGACGGTTACTTTCCTGAAATTGTACGACCAAAAGCTGCAACCATTGGTCCAATCATGCTCGGATCCTTTTCTAAAGCCTACCAATCCGGTGTCAATATTGCCTTCGGAACCGATAGCGGCGTATCGCGTCACGGCGATAACTGGAAAGAATTTGAATTAATGGTAAGTGGCGGCATGTCCCAAATGGAGGCCATTCAATCCGCAACCAAAAAGGCTGCTGAGTTATTGGGTCAGGAATCGCTGTTGGGCACAATCGAAACCGGGAAACTTGCGGATATTGTTGCCGTGGCAAACAACCCTCTTGAAGATATTCGAGCCATGAACCATGTCATCTTTGTCATGAAAGCCGGAAAAGTCTTCAAACAGGACCCGTGACATCTAACACCTGTACGCATAATTCAGCCCAGGGATGGATGAGCTAGAACCGGGTTCGACCTACCCGGTTCCACTCATTATGCAAACTTAGTGTTGCTCTTCTCGTTCCGCAGCATACGCTGCTATCAATTTGACCTGCACCTCTTTTGGAACATGCTCATAGTGCCCAAAGTGACGCTCATGACGACCTCGTCCTTGAGTCATGGACCGTAGCATCGGAGAATAGCGATATAGTTCGGCAAGCGGGACTTCAGCTCTTATGACCTGAAACTTGCCGTCAATTTCCATGCCCAATACTTTGCCACGTCGACTGGAAATATCACCCATCACGGTGCCCATATACTCCTCAGGAATCTTGACATTCAATTGATATATCGGCTCAAGTACAATGGCATGCGCTTTTTGCATACACTCCTTGAATGCCTGAGCGCCAGCGATTTGAAACGCCATATCAGATGAGTCTACGTTGTGGTAAGAGCCGTCAAATAACCTGACAGATACATCGACGACTTTAGAGCCGGTCAAAGCGCCTTCTTCGAGCGCTTGCACGATTCCCTTCTCGACAGCTGGTATGTATTTTGTGGGTACAACGCCGCCAACGATGTTGTTAACAAATTCGAATCCTTCTCCGCGTGCGCGGGGCTTGACTTCAATATGTACATCGCCGTATTGCCCGCGCCCGCCGGTCTGTTTCTTGTAGCGCCGGCGGTAATCGGCAGAACGAGTTATGGTTTCCCGATAAGGAATCTTGGGTTCGCTCATTTCCGTCTCAACATTGAATCGGCCCTGTAGCCGGTGAATCACAATATCTAGCTGGAGCTCTCCTTGACCTGAAATAATGGTTTGCTTCAGCTCACCATCGTAGTGAAAGTGAAAAGTAGGATCTTCTTGATGCAAGGCGCTCAAACCCAACCCAATTTTGTCCTCTTCTCCTTTGTTGACTGCATGTAGAGCCGCACGAATGACGGGCTTTGGAAACGCAATCTTTTGAATCGAAATCGGATCCGATTTGTCACATAAAGTGTCATTTGTATGAGAGTTTTTCAGCTTGATAATCGCACCCATATCGCCACATTCGATTTGTGGCGCGTCCTTACGTTCTTTACCGTTTAAAAGAAACAAAGTTGAGATGCGTTCGGTCGAATTAGTTACCGCGTTAAATACGTCTGATCCAATCTTTAGCGCGCCCGAGTAGACCTTGATAAAGGACAACTCTCCGACATGTGGCTCCGAAATTGTTTTGAAGATCAATGCCGAGACGGGTTCATCTTTCCGACATCTACGAGTGACGTCATTTCCGTCAACATCCGTCCCGTGTACATCGGGCAGGTCAGAAGCAGAAGCACCATACTTGACTAAATAATCCATGACCCTTGATACGCCAACATTGGTTCGGGCGCTGGTACATAAAACAGGATATATTTCATTGTGCTTACAAGCATGGCTTAAGGCCTTCTTGATTTCGTCTTCACTAATCTCTTCATCACTAACGTACTTATTCATGAGTTCCTCATCATGTTCGATGATAGATTCCATGAATTCTAGTCGCGCTGCGTCGAACGTATCCTTAATATCAGCTGGAATGTCTTCCTCTGTAAATTTCCCTGAGCCATTTGGCTTGAACCTTAATAATTTTCCCCGTACCAGATCGATGATCGCATCAAAATCTGGACCGGGGTTGTAGGGAAATTGGACTTTGATTACATCGGGTCCAAACGAATTTCGCAGATCTTCAACAACCCGATCAAAATTCACATCGTCTTTATCTAGTTTGTTGACGACAAACATCTTGGACAATTCGTGCTCTTTGCCGTATTGCCAAACCAACTCTGTGCCAACTTCGATACCCGAGATTGCATCAACTACAATCAGTGCTGTGTCCACGACATGCATGGCGCCATAAACTTCGCCAAAAAAATCTAAATATCCTGGTGTATCTATGAGGTTGATTTTGTGATCCAACCAGGGACAGTGCATCATGGCGGTACTGATGGATATTTGACGTTCCGTTTCCTGTCCATGGAAATCGGAAACCGTATTCCCCTCTTCTATGAATCCCATTCTCTTAATAATACCTGAACTCATTAACATGGCTTCAGCGAGTATGGTTTTACCCACACTGCCGTGGCCGACAATGCCAACGTTGCGAATATCCTCGACTTTCATCGTTCCCCCTTAAGAGAGCACGGCGCGTCAATCTTCATGGCTGCAGTGCCCAAAGTATGGTGTTGAGTGACAGTGGCTAACTATATCGCAACACCTGCTGTGTGACGAGCCCAACTTACCCAAACAATCGTCATTTGAACCATGACTTAATACGACTATATTGGATATTGTCATTTAGCCCGATAGAATAGGAAGAGCCACAAATAAGAAGGAGCTATGTTATGTCCGACAAGGATCGACGGAATTTCGTCCGTATTGATAAAACATCGCTGGTTTCATATACCTTGCTTCAACCCGACAAGGACGAGCTAGAGACGGGCATGGCACGCTCAACGGATTTAAGCCTTAAAGGTCTACATCTAGAATTGCCGCGAGATGTGCGCCTGTCAGATCTATTGAGTCTGACCTTAAACATCGATGGAACGTTGGTTTCGGTATCAGGAAGGGTTGCTTGGGTGGACCTAGAAAACGGTCAATCACATATCGGGCTCGAAATTTTGTCAGTCCCATCTGAGTATGAACACGAGATCCAAAAGCTACTTCTGCATCGAACCGACTCTTGATAATCAAAGTCCTGTCGCCAACCTATTCACAACCACGCAGAGGGTGATTCAATGGAAAATTGGGTTAAGGTGCTTGCCAACACCGAACTTATGAATAACAACTGCGCTGCGGTCAGCGTTGGCGACTTGGAAATCGGTATTTTTCGTGTCAATGACCAACTATTTGCTGTTTCAAACACCTGTACCCACATCGGAGCGCCTCTCACGGAAGGCTATATCGAAGGCATGGATGTCATGTGCCCCTGGCATGGCGCTAAATTCTGTCTCAAGACAGGCGCGTCCCGTGGCGCTCCAGCCGAGACGGATCTTGTTTCCTATCCTGTTCGCCTCATTGAGGGTGATATCCAGATCAAAATTGACTAAGACTGCTTATCCTACAAACAGGTTCACCTTATAATGGCGTCATGATGGCATCTGCACAATGGCCGTTGAGTCCAAACCCCTTGGTAATCCTGGCCCCCATGGATGGGTACACCGACCGAGCATTTCGACGATTTGTTAAACAAATCGAGCCGCGTTGCATCGTCTTCACCGAATTTCTAAGCTCCACTGAAATTGCCAAGAAACACAGCCTTGCCAAACAGTGGTTACAAATCTCGCCACTTGAACAACCCCTTGTTGTCCAACTCTACGGTAAAGATCCTGACCATTTCAGGGTCGCGGCCATGTGTGCTGAGGAACAGGGCGCAGCAGGCATTGATCTGAATATGGGTTGCCCAGCACGTCGCGTTGTAGCCCATCAACACGGTTCAGCCTTGATGAAGAACATAGACCTCGCCTGTCAAATTGTGGAAAAGGTGAAAAAATCCGTCAGCTGTCCCGTGAGTGTCAAGACCAGGCTTGGATGGGGACATGCAGATAACCTCATTCCATTTGGCATCCAGCTCCAGGATGCCGGCTTAGATGCAATCACCATACACGGACGAACCTATGAACAAAAGTTCCAGGGCGAGGCGGATTGGTCAGCCATTTATCGGCTCAAAGATGCTTTAGATATCCCCGTTTTTGGAAACGGAGACGTGCGTTGCGAGTCGTCTGCACTGAGCAAAATCGGCAATCTCAATGGCGTTATGGTCGGACGCGGCGCCGTCGAAAACCCTTATTTATTGCGCCGAATTTGTCATGCATTTTCAGGAACGCATTACCCCAATCACGCTCTGCCATTTGCCGATCAACTTAATGACTGGAATCATTTCGTCAGCGAAACCATACAAATGGGTGACGAATTGTCGATGGCAAGGCGCTTGCGCAAGTATCTGATCCGACTTGTCGATGAACATGCACCGACAGAGAACGAATTCAAGAAAATGGCTCGAAAAGTGACATGCCAAATAGAAATCGAAGAGCTTTTGACACATTTGGCTGAACAACCGGCCTTTGCTCAAAACTGAATACGTGGCCTTTTCCCATGACAGAGGATCAATCCCATTCGAGAAATCACAAAAGGAGTTGAAATGACCGCGCCTTTGATCGCCATTTGTGATGACGAACCTGCGATTAGAAAAACCTTAGCCGAGATCCTTCGCGACGAACATTACGACGTGCAACTATGCAAGTCTGGCGAAGACCTGCTGGAATTCCTTAAACGTGGTGAACGAAGGCTCGACGCCATCATGCTAGATGTATGGCTGCCTGGCATTGATGGCGTTGAAACCTTAACCAAATTAAGGGAATTAGATTACGACATGCCAGTCATTATGATTTCTGGCCATGCAACACTAGAGTCAGCTGTGAAAGCGACACGCTTAGGCGCATTCGATTTTTTGGAGAAGCCGCTCAATTTGGATCGCGTTGTCATCAGTTTAAGCAATGCACTTAAGCAAAATCGCCTAGAAAGAACACAGCACCAACTATCGTTGCGCATCCCAAAAACACAGCTCATTGGAGAAAGCGCCCCGATCCTATCGCTTAAACGTGAAATCGAATTGGCGGCTCAGGCTCCAGCTCGCGTCTTGATATTGGGTGAGAGTGGCTCTGGAAAAGAACTTGCCGCCCGCCTCATCCATGAATATTCGCAACGAGCCAATGAACCCTTTATCGAAATGAATTGTGCGGCCATCCCTTCTGAACTCATCGAATCGGAGATGTTTGGCCACGTGAAAGGAAGTTTTACTGGCGCTATCGAAACGCGACAGGGCAAGTTCGAGGAAGCCGATAGAGGCACATTATTCCTCGATGAAATAGGTGATATGTCGTTAATGACACAGGCTAAAGTCTTACGGGTTCTGCAAGAACAGCGGTTTCAACGAATCGGAAGCAATCGTACAATCGCCGTCGATGTGCGCGTGATTGCCGCTACTAATAAGGACCTTGAAACCGAAATCGAAGCAGGCCGCTTCCGAAAGGATCTTTATTACCGTTTAAATGTGATCCCCATCGTTGTACCGCCATTACGCGAACGCGTTGAAGATATCGGTATCTTGTGCCGTCACTTCAGTGCATCGTTTGCCAAAGAATATGGTCGGTTGGCACCTCGCTTCTCGCCATCAGCAATCAGCATGATGGCGTCTTACTCGTGGCCCGGAAACGTACGTGAACTGCGAAATGTGGTCGAACGGCTCATGATCATGTGCCGCAAGGACGAAGTCTCTGCCGACGATTTGCCATCACAAATAACGGGAAAACAACAAGAAACGATGTTCTCCATGGCCTTTGATTCCCTCAAAGATGCGCGTGATTTTTTTGAGAAGAGTTACATCGAGCACCAACTCGATAAATTCGAAGGCAACGTCACAAAGACAGCGGAAGCCCTGCAAATCGAACGAAGTCACCTGCACCGAAAACTCAAGCAACTGGGTTTGAAAGAGGACGTCGAACCATGACCGAATCAATCACGACACGCATGCGCGACTTGATCAAACAGATTGAGTATCACCGCAAGCGATATTACCTCGAGGATGCGCCTGAAATCTCAGATCAAGAATACGACGCCCTGGAAACCGAGCTCAAGATACTTGAATCCGAAAATCCAAGTCTGACTCAGCCCGATTCACCGAGCTTTCGTGTCGGCGGCGGTGTTTCAGATGCGCATCAATCTGTGGCCCACTTGAATCCCATGCTCAGCTTAGGGAACGCTTATAGCGAAGAAGAAATCCTAGAGTTTGTGGCACGTACACAGGCAAGTCCCGATCACCAGGTAGACTATGCTGCCGAATTCAAAATCGACGGCTTGTCTTTGAGTGTTATCTACGAGCACGGCCTGATGGCACGCGCGGTTACGCGCGGCGATGGTGATGTGGGCGAAGACGTGACGATGAATGCAAAGACCATTGTCGATTTACCCCTTAGAGTGGACGACTGGCATTCACTTGCAAGCGTGGAAGTTCGCGGCGAGGTCTATTTTGATAAGAAAACCTTTGCGTCCATCAACGAGAGTCGTCTCGAAGAGGGCCTGGCCCTTTTTGCTAATCCTCGAAACGCTGCCGCAGGTTCAATGCGCATGCTCGACGCGCGCGAGGTCGCAAAGCGACAACTGCGCATCTTCATTTACCAAGTATTAGGTGATGTTCATGCTTTTGATCGACACAGCGAATCGCTTAACTACGTCAGTGCCCTTGGTTTTCCAGTCAACCCCCATAACAAGCGGGTGGCCGGATTTGAAGCATTAAAGGAACTGACCCAGCAATGGTTAGACTTGAGAGACGAGCTGAGTTACGACGTGGATGGCATCGTTTTCAAAGTCGATGATCTTACCCGCCACCAAACGATTGGCTACACCAGTAAATTTCCAAAATGGGCGCTTGCGTATAAGTTCCCAGCAGAACAAGCAACAACCAAATTAGTAGATATCCAGATCCAAGTCGGCCGCACAGGTGTCTTAACCCCAGTAGCAGAGTTCGATCCCGTGCTATTGGCAGGCACGACCGTTTCCAGAGCAACACTACACAACTTTGAAGAGATAGAACGCAAAGATATTCGTATTGGCGATACCGTTTTCATTGAAAAGGGCGGGGACATTATTCCCAAGGTCTTGGCGGTTGTTGTGAGCAAACGCGATGGTAGCCAACAGCCCTATTGCCCGCCGACCAATTGCCCAAGTTGCGGCGATCCAGTGCAGCGAATGGAAAATTTTGTAGCTCTAAGGTGCGTCAATTTGGCGTGCCCGATACAAATGGAACGGCGGATACTCCATTTTTCTGGCCGTAATGCCATGGACATAAGAGGATTAGGCAAGGAATGGGTTCAACAGCTACTGGCTTGTGGTCTGTTAAGAGAGCTGTCGGATATCTATAAATTGAACAAAGCGGACCTCATTCAACTAGAACGGGCCGGCGAGCGCTGGGCGGATAACCTGTTGCGTGAAATTGAAGCCTCCAAAGCAAAGCCATTTCATAAAGTACTGTTTGCTATGGGTATCCCAATGATAGGCGAAAAAGTCGCGGAACTCTTGGTCGATCAATTCTTAACGATGGAAGCCATCGAAAAAGCGAGCACTGAAGAAATTGCCGCAATTCATGGAGTAGGACCCAAAATCGCCGAATCTCTTACTAGCTTCTTATTACGACCAACAAGCCTTAGCGAAATAGAGACGTTGAAAGACCTCGGATTGCAATTTCAATCCCAAAAAGAGCAAGTTCTTGATCAACCTTTGTCTGAGAAAACGGTCGTCATAACGGGAACCCTTCTAAATTGGACCCGAAATGACGCCAGTGCCTTGCTAAAACAATTGGGTGCACAAGTGACAAGCAGCGTTACCCGTAAAACGAGCCTACTACTTGCTGGCGATAAAGCTGGATCAAAACTTGCTAAAGCGCAAGAGTTAGGTATTGAAATCGTTCACGAGGACTGGCTACAACAATGGCGCAAACCCGACCCCTGAAGGAAGAAATCGACGGACATGTTGTCATTGTCGAAGATGAAATAGAATCACGTAAAGTCATGACATTGGCGCTTTCTAAAAAAGGCTACCATGTCGAGGCTTTTGGCAATGGTGCGGATGCTATCAAGTACATTCATTCGCAGACGTCCATCATTGATCTCGTTATCACCGATCTGCGCATGCCAGGCGTAGATGGGCTAACGGTTCTCAAAGAAACAAAACAGGCGGATCAGGATATGGCGGTGCTTTTGGTAACCGGTTACGCCTCCGTTGAAAATGCCGTCGAGGCCATGAAACTTGGAGCCGACGATTACCTCACCAAACCAATTGATCTTTTTGAGTTTCGCGCACGCGTGCACAAATTAATTAAACACAAATCTTTGAACCGCGAAGTCGACCTGCTCCACAAACGCCTTGATAAGAGGTTCGGATTTGAACAAATCATTGGAAAATCAAGGCAGATGGAACAGCTCTTTGAAATGGTAAGAGCCGTGGCAGCAACTAACGCCAACGTGCTGATCACAGGTGAAAGCGGCACCGGCAAAGAACTTATTGCCAATGCCATCCACCAGAACAGCCCTAAGAAAGATCAACGCTTCTTACCCATCAATTGCGCGGCAATTCCCTCAGACATATTGGAAAGTGAATTATTTGGGCACGAACGTGGCGCTTTTACGGGTGCCATAACCCGCAAGATTGGCAAATTCGAAATAGCAACAAATGGCACTATTTTTCTTGATGAAATTGGAGACATGAGTGTTGACCTGCAAGTCAAGTTGCTGCGGGTTTTAGAGCAGAAGGAGTTCATGCGTGTGGGCGGCACTGAGACCATTCGTATCGGTTCACGTTTTGTCTTCGCAACCAACTGCAACCTTGAACGGGCAATTGAGGAAGGCAAGTTTCGTGAGGATCTCTATTATCGGATCAACGTCGTTTCATTGAAGATCCCACCTTTGAGGGAGCGCCGCGAAGATATCGCCGAACTGGTTTCCCATTTTGTGTCTGAATTCGCCACGGAACACAAGAAACAGGTGACCGATGTGGCGCCCGACGTGATGCAGGCGCTGATGAGTTACGGTTGGCCTGGCAATGTGAGAGAACTGAGAAATCTAATCGAGAATGTGATTATCTTTTCCAAAGAAGATCGCATTACCAAAGATTTGTTGCCGACCCATATCATTTCTCGATCCGATAAGAATCGCCGCGTTGCCGTTCCCTTTGGTATGACCATGAGTGAATTAGAACGAGAAGCCATTTATCAAACACTAGACGCTGTTGGCGGCAATAAAACGCGAGCTGCTGAGGTCCTGGAAGTGGGATTAAGAACACTACAACGTAAATTAAAAGACTATGAATCGGATGGACAAGACGAAGCGAGCGACAAGGACGACGACGAAGACTAAACAATCGTGTCAATCAATTTAAAACTCGACTAATTTTGACCGAACCTCAAAGCAAGATCGAATGGCAGTCGCTGAGCGCACATCAGAATCCAAAATGCCAAGCGCCGGAAAACTGATCGTCAAATGGCGAGATGATTCCCTTGCATATTCGCCCTTTTGGTTGGCACCAATCTCGCGAATCTTGATGACCGGGATGCTCGATGTTCTCAAACTGGATGCGGGCAAAAAGACACCGACATATAGGTCAATCCCATCCACCCTTATCTTGAAGTAACGATGCGAAACGACGTCACGCATAGCTGGCAAGTGGTCAACTGCGCTTCGATGCAGCAAAAGGCTGTGTGTAACCCAGCGATACTCTCGAATGTCTGCGTCAACTAAGGTCGGCTTCGACTGCCATGCTATCTGGTTTAGCAGTTGCGCTTGATCGAGTGATTTGTCGAGATATGATTGGCCCACTTCGGCTAACACAAGCTCGAAACAGGCCTCTCCGCCAATACCACCAAATACCAACAACCAACCCAGTGCCAACAAATTACCGTCCTCTCGCACATCTGCGTTTCGTCAACGCGTGCAAAGATAACACAGGCATTAAATTGTGCAATAAGGCCCCGCTGACGTTCAGCCAGCGAGGCTCAGCTTGGTTTCAAACAAATTGCTCAGCTTCTGTTGATTCTTTCAATGCCATCGTTGAGGCCGACCCGCTGGTGATCACCTGGACAACTTCATCAAAATAGCCTGTTCCCACTTCGCGCTGATGGCGTGTCGCCGTGTAGCCTACCGACTCTGACGCAAATTCGTTTTGTTGAAACGCGCTATAAGCAGCCATTCCCGTTTGCCCATAGGCCTGAGCCAGTTCAAACATGCCGTGGTTCAAACTGTGGAAGCCAGCAAGCGTTACGAATTGGAATCGATATCCCATTGCCGCCAATTCATCCTGAAATTGGGCGATCGTTTTCTTATCTAAATGTCTCTCCCAATTGAATGAAGGGGAACAGTTGTATGCCAACATTTTGTCTGGATAGACATCGTGCATCGCGGCGGCAAATTCGCGAGCTTCACCTAGATCCGGCTTGGACGTCTCCCACCACACCAAATCAGCATAAGGCGCGTAGGCAATTCCCCTCGCGATGGCGGCATCCACACCACAGCGAATCCTATGAAATCCTTCCGCCGTGCGTTCGCCCGTGATGAAACTCTGGTCCCGATGATCTATGTCACTTGTTATCAGCTTCGCGCTGTGGGCGTCGGTGCGCGCGATTAATACGGTAGGCACTCCCATGACGTCTGCAGCCAAACGCGCTGACACCAAGGTTTTGATAAATTGTTGGGTTGGCACCAAGACCTTGCCACCTAAATGGCCACATTTTTTCTCGGACGCCAACTGGTCCTCAAAATGAACACCCGCTGCTCCGGCCACAATCATGGCTTTCATGAGTTCGAATGCATTCAAATGCCCGCCGAATCCCGCTTCCGCATCAGCAACAATTGGGGCGAAATAGTCGATTGCATGGTCCCCTTCTACCCAGGCAATCTGATCCGCACGTTGCAGTGTCTGATTAATTCGCTGCACCACTTGTGGGACTGAATTGGCCGGATAAAGACTCTGATCCGGGTACATCTGGCCGGCCAAATTCGCGTCTGCAGCGACTTGCCAGCCGCTCAGATAAATAGCCTCTAATCCCGCCTTCACTTGTTGCATGGCTTGATTGCCCGTCAATGCGCCTAACGCCCGCACTAAAGGCTTTTCGTGAAGTGCTTTCCAAAGTCGTCTCGAACCTCGACGAGCCAACGTATAGTCGATATCAATAGAACCACGTAGTTTGACAACGTCTTGAGCTTGATAGGGCCGTTCAATTCCAAGCCACCTGGTTTGCTGCCATTCGTGCTGAATTTGTTGAACTCGGGGATCGTATTTCATAAGACTACCTCCTCAGATTTAGCCGCAGCAAGCGGCGATTGCCGACTCAAAAAAGATTGGAATTCTGATTGAACGAATAGCTCGCAGGCCAACGCTTTTGCCTTACGCCAATCCGACAACAAACGACCTTCCAGTGCTAGTTCGTCTTCAATTTGACTCATCTCTTCTTCAAACACTTCACGCACAAGGGTTTGACTGACAATTTTGCCGTCACTCAAACGGACGCCATGATGAAGCCACTGCCACGTCTGAGCACGCGAAATCTCAAGCGTCGCAAGGTCTTCCATCAGATCATCCCAAGCGACACATCCAACTTCTTGCTGCCATCCATACATGTAGGCAATACCAACCCTGACGTTTGTGCGAAGCCCACTTATCGTTCGCGATCCATCAGCTTGAGGCATGAGATCTGGATATCGGTCCCCGACTTCAAGCATACTGGCCAGTTGGTTTGGAATTGGAAACTGAGCTTGCGCTTTGCCGATGAAAAAAGGATGAGAAACCCAACACCCGTCATGACCAAGTGACGCCTCAAGTTGTTTGTCCTTTACGACTTTGTCCATTTGCTGACGTCTCAGCACCTCAGTTTTGCCCGGAGTAAATGCAGCCATGCCTCCCAGCGCCAACGCGCCGCGGCGATGACAAATATGCACCAACCGACTAGCGTAATTAGACATCCAAGGCTTACTCATGTCGATTTGACCACGGTCAGCCAAAATACGATCCGGATGTGATTTCAGAGTCTTGATATCGCTAAATATCTTGTCCCAGCGACCCACATTAAGTGCGACCGCATGCTGCCTTATTTCGTAAAGTATCTCTTCCATTTGGTAGGCTGCTGGCAGTGTTTCAATCAGTAACGTGGCGCGAATCGTGCCGAGAGCTAAGTCGAGCGCGCCTTCAATGGCGGTGAGCAACTGGTCCCACCAGCGTGCCTCCAAAAAGTGCTCTGTTTTAGGAATATAGAATTTGGGCGTCTTGCCTTGTTCAAGCAAAGCTTGTGCGCAATGGTAAGAAACCAGGCCCATATCGACCAACGAAGCGCCAATTGGCCGACCATTAAAACGTATATTTGATTCATCTAGATGTAGACCA
Organism: Holophagae bacterium; assembly: GCA_029263455.1. GTDB lineage: Bacteria > Acidobacteriota > Holophagae > Acanthopleuribacterales > Acanthopleuribacteraceae > JAGQSC01. Next base: position 27,909 of record JAJCXM010000032.1, on the reverse strand, counting down.
CGAGCTCTCACCATCAGAACGGGCATGTCCTTTGGCTGCAGTTCGTACGTTTTGCCCTTCCGATGATCGACAAATTTCAACGAGCCGGCCACCGCCTCTTTGACGTTGTGAAAGCCGTCAATAACGTTTGTCCACGAAGGCATCATCGAGTCTTCAAAATCGAGCATGGCGCAATCGGCTTGCTCACCTTGATCATTTCGAGACAACATATTGATGACCATTTTGGCGTTATTGACAGGTCCTGTTATCTCCACTCGCCGTTGCTTTAGATCATGAGGGATCTCGCGAACCTGCCAGGCTCCTGCAGCCGCCTCCGACTCGGGGTCCAGGTAACCGGGCAATCCGCCCTGGTCAAAGCCCTCTTGCCGATCCGCTCGCGCCTGCAAAAGCTCGATTCGCGTCGCCTCAAATTGGGCCGCCAATGCAGACAGGAACTTGCAGGCACCCTGATTGAGAATACTTTGGGCTTGCATTGACCACGCATTTCCATAGATCTGAAGTTCATAACCCAGGTCAACCCATCCTGACTCCGTCACGCTTTGCATCTCGCCTCCAATCCATTTGCCCGCAGTCTACATTGAGCGAACAAACGCAGTCAAGCGAATTTTCGCTATTGGCGATTGATCGCTGTTAGCTTTGGACGAAGATGGCCGTTCCTGGTAAACTGGGGTACGTTTAGCCAGGGATCGAATCATGCATCGTCAGTACCCGCGACTTGTTTTAGGGATGAAGCTCAGGCAACTGCGCTTGAAACACGAGTTGTCGCTCAAGGAGTTAGCAGAGAAAACCATGCTTTCGGTTTCCTATCTGAACGAGATTGAGAAGGGCAAGAAATACCCAAAACCTGAAAAGATTGTCGTGTTAGCCTCCGCCCTGAACACCACCTATGACGAACTTGTGTCGACAAAACTTGACGCTGAACTGGACTCATTGGGAGAGGTACTCGACTCGGCGCTAATACAGAAGTTCCCGCTTGATTTGTTTGGCATAACGGCGCAAGACATCATTCAAATATTGAGTCAGGCCCCAAGAGAAGCGGGTGCGTTAGCGCGTACCATTGTCGATATTACGCGCGACTATGACTTGAGCATCGAGAATTTTTTTCACGCTGCCTTGAGAGCCTACCAAAAGATCCATCGTAACCATTTCCCGGACATTGAGTTGGAAGCAAAATCATTTCGACGTCGTACCGGAGAGCTACACACATGGCAGTCCGCCGCAACATGCCTCAAACAATTAGTAGGTGCGGATGTTGACTTCATGCCGACCGACCACCCGGAGTTAAGTCGCCTGAGGTCAGTTTGGGTACCAGGAAAGCGGCCGCAGCTGTTCTTGAACCCTAGACTCCTCGACAATCAGAAAGCATTCATTGTGGCGCGAGAAATTGCGTATCACGTTTTGGATCTAAAAGCTCGGGCGTTAACATCGCCGCCCCTTGATGTGCAGGCATTTGATCAGGTGTTAAACGACTTTAAAGCGTCCTATTTTGCGGGGGCCTTACTTATCGACCGCGCCGAACTCGCCCAATCTATGCGAGACCTTTTTTCACAGGACCAATGGCATAGCGATGCATTTTTGAGTCTCATGCACCGTTTCAAAGCAACACCTGAAATGTTCTTCTATCGTCTCTCGCAAGTACTTCCTGCAGACAACGGTCTGACTCGTATTCATTTTCTGCGATTTACGGCTCGAAAGGGCGTTTATCGCTTAAGTAAGGCGCTAAACATGTCAGACGTAAACATTCCCACGGGCATTAGCCTTAACGAGCACTTCTGTCGTAGGTGGCTCTCATTGGAGGTTCTGAACCAAAATACGCAAAATAGCCATCACGAGGCTATTGGAATTCAGGTGTCTCGTTTCTTAGATCAAACAACAAAATTCTTATGTATATCGGTCGCCCGGCCATTGGTATTACAGCCTGACACCATCTCAAGCGTCACCTTAGGCTTTCAACTCGACAATGCAACTAAACGAAAAATTGCCTTTTCAAATGATCCAATGATCCCGAAGCAAGAGTTAGGTCAAACCTGTGAACGTTGCCCGCTCAGCGCACAAGCATGTCAGCTTAGAGCCTCTTCACCGACGATATTAGAGCAAGCGTCCCTGCACGAATCACAACAAAAAGCCGTTGAGAAATTTATTGCCAGCCATCGACGCCCCAATTAGTTTTGGCAATGTTTTTCCATGGCAGCAATGACTTGCAAATGTAGTGGTTGCTTAGCAAAATTAGCGGCTTCCCGTAATCCGGTGGGGCTGGTGACATTTACCTCGATTAAGCGACCGCCAATAATATCGATGCCAACAAAAAATAGGCCCTCACGCCTGAGATCATCCGCCATGGCCTCGCAGATCTCATGGTCCTGGCTGGTCAATTCTGTTGGATTTGCGCTACCGCCAGCGTCGAGATTGTTGAGTTCCTGGCCTTCGGCATGGACGCGCAAGATCGATCCTATTGGATGCCCATCGACAAGCAAGATGCGCTTATCGCCTTCACTTGCCTCGTGTATATACGCCTGCACAACGATCCAATGTGATCCTGCATGGGTAAGCATCTCAAGGACCTGATCAATATTCTTATCGCCCATTTCCAGAATAAAGATTCCCCGCCCGCCATGTCCGTCAACGGGTTTGGCGACAATTTTTCCGCCCACGCGCCGCATAAAATCCTTAATCTCTTGGACTTGATTAGCGATGAGGGTTTCAGGGGTAAAAGCCGGATATTTTTGCGCCGCTAACTTTTCGTTCCAAGCCAATAACGAGACTGGATTATTGAAAACCTTTGTTGGTGGCGGAATCAAATCCAACATCATACAGGCATAGGAGTAACGGCGATCAAAAGGTGGATCCGTCCTAATCAATACGGCATCCATCTCCGAGAATGACCGAATATGACCTCCCTCTTTCTCAAAAAAATCCCGGTCACGGTCAAATACCTTGATCGCATGCATAGCGCCAAAAACTTCACCCTGTCGTAATCGTATAGACGTGTGCAAAACCGTAAATAATTCGTGTCCACGCTCTTGGGCTGCAAGCATCAGAAAAAAGGTCGTGTCCTTGTGAGGCTTGATTCGTTCTATTGGATCCATAATCACGGCGATTTTCAATATCCACCTCTTTTCAATTCAGACCTTAACGCCTCAGGCGTCAATGCCATATTCAAACCATCGTTACCCAAGCCGAAGTAGTCTTTTCGTCGCGACGTCTGTTGCCATCCTAGCTTCCGATACAGCGCTAAAGCCGCTAAATTGTTCGCATCCACTTCTAAGAATAGACGCCGAGCACCATTTTCAAAACAATCTACTTGGAAAGCTAGCAAAACACGAAGCCCATGACCCTTGCCCCGGCGGTCAGGGTGACAGGCAACCCGAAAGAGTTCCGCTTCTTCCCCAATCAAAGTGCCATAGGCATAGGCTGTAAAGACCTGATCTACCCACAAAGCTGCGCCTACATATGGAATTCGCGGCTTAAAGTCAGAAGCTGTCCAAGGTTGATCAAAGCACCTTGACTCCAAGGCTGCAAACGATTCAGCGTCGATCACGGTTTTTACTTCAATCACGTTCTGCCAGCCAACACACGTAGCAACGACGCCACATCGTCGATGTCCAACGCCGGAAAATTAGCTACTCTAATACCGTTTGATTTGTATGGCCCATAACCATTCCCCAGTTGGTAACCAGCCTGCAACGCTCGAGACTTTAGCTTTTCTGCTTGATCTGTATGAAAGTGAGCGACCGTTTTGGAACGCCAGTCCGTATCTTCTATAAACGGTTGCCAAAAGGACTGCGGCCGATAAATTAATTGGCCCTTGTCTGACGTGTTCTTGCACACTTTTTCGGCATCCCAGGTGCTGAGAATCCTGGCTAGCAATGCAATCGCCAACATATTAGGTGTTTCTGGCGTTTGGAACTTTGTCATTTGATCAACAAGTTGCGTTAAGTTCTGCCAGCCAACGGGATTCCAAGGCACGCCACGCTGTGTGCTGGCTGCCACCGAAAGCGCTTTCGGACTCAAAACAACGATCGCTAGCCCTGCCGGCATACCAAAACATTTCTGAACAGACGCAAACCAGAAATCGGCCATCCGCCAATCGCAGGCAACACCGCCCCAAGATGACGTAATATCAACGGCTAAAATCTGTTGAGAAAATTTCTTTCTCAATTCAGCTAACTCATGACTAGGCCACATGAGTCCCGTACTAGTTTCATTGTGCGTTACACAAATCGTATCGGCATCGTTGGCAATAATGAAATCTCTCCAGGGCACAGCTTCAACGGCCCGGCTCTCTAAGGCCTGGGCACGTATTCTCATTTCGCAGGCCGTTTCGAAGAATCGCTTTGAGAAAGCACCATGAACAAAGTGCGAGGACCGCGTGGAAACACAGTTGCGCAGGACTAGCTCCATCGCAGCTGTTGCAGACGGTTGAAACACCACTGCATATTCGTCGGGAATGCCAAATACAGACCGTAGACCTTCAATCGCCTGCTGACAAACGTCCTTGAATCGCTGACTGCGATGCGAGCAAGACAGGAAACCCGAAACAGCAATTTCTGCAATGGCATCCATCGTTGTATTTGTGATTTGGGAAGGTCCAGGAGCGAAAGTAATCATGTTGCGGCCTAATACAAAATACGGGCTCGGATGGTGGCATTAATATCTTTGAGAGAATCTAGGAGTTGCACAGGCGCTTGCCCCTCAACATCCAGCACGACATATCCAATATTGGCGTCGGTTTGTAAGTGTTGACCCACAATATTAATGTTTTCTTCAGCAATGACCTGAGTGATTTGTTTCAACACGCCAGGAACATTACGGTGGATGTGCAGAATCCGATGAGCGTCAGGATGCGATGACAGCGTGAGCTGAGGGAAATTTACCGCTCCTTGCGTTGAGCCAAAGTCACTGTACTGAACGAGTTTGCTCGCGACTTCAAAACCAATATTCACCTGCGCTTCCAATGTCGATCCACCTATATGCGGCGTTAATATAGCCTGCGGGATCCCTCTAAGTGGACTTTCAAAAACATCGTCATTTGATCTAGGCTCCGTTGGATAAACATCAATAGCAGTACCCTTAATGTGGCCTGATCTTAAGGCTGCAGCCAATGCATCGATCGCAACAACCGTTCCTCGGCTAGCGTTGATCAGGTACGAACCCGGCCGCATGCTGGCGATGCGTTGCTCGTCAATCATCCATTTCGTATTGTCGGTGCCCGGTACATGTAACGTCACCACGTCACTCGCTTTCAAGAGCGATTCAAGATCAGGCACGCCGCGGGCGTTGCCTAGAGGCAACTTCGATTCAATATCGTAATACAGCACCTGCATGCCCATGGCCTCGGCTAAGACCGAGACTTGAGATCCAATATGGCCATAGCCGACGATACCCAATGTTTTACCGCGCACTTCGTTTGAACCAGACGCCGTCTTTTGCCATTCACCAAGGTGAGCTGCTTGACTTCGCGGAAACACATCGCGCATTAGCATGATAATCCAGCCAATAACCAATTCAGCGACCGAGCGGGTATTGGAGTGTGGCGCGTTAAAAACGGGAACGCCAGCTTTTGCTGCAGCCAAGACATCAACCTGGTTGGTGCCAATACAAAAACACCCGACTGCCATCAAGCGGCGAGCATCGGCCAGCACTTCTTGGGTGAGCTGGGTACGTGATCGAATACCAACCATGTGTGCCTGAGACAAAACGTCGGCAAGCTCCGAGCTATTCAATGCATGACTGAGCCGTTGGACCTGGCTATAACCAGCTTCGCGAAAAGATTGTTCGGCGCGTTCGTGCACGCCTTCCAATAGAACGACCTTAATGCGATCCTTGGGATACGAAAATGGACTCATACAAGCACCTCCAGCAAAGCCTTGAGCTCCTTGACATCATTTGCAACATGCGGCGTCACGTCAATTAATGCGGGCCGTCGTGCGTGCTGGACAAACGCAATAAAATACTCCACTAACCCTTCTTTGTACAGCTCGAAATCGGTCATACCATCACCAATGCCTACGACTGGTGCCTTCCAATTGGACGCCACAATACGGGCTCCCGCAATCTTCGAAGTCGAAAAGGGATCTGCCGGGTCGATCCCTGCAAACAATCCATCCGCATCCCACAGCAGCTGAACAGCTCGAACATGGCTCTCATCGAGTCCAAGAAATTCGGCAGTCGGCATGATCGCTTCCATTAGACCCCCACTTACGATCCAAACATCGTGGTCACGATCACGTAATTCGGCAATTAACGGCTCCATACCCGGCGTTAATAATTTGATGGCACCTTTACCGTATTCAGCCACATCTCGTTTTCGTGGGACTACTAATTGCAAACGTCGCTGTAACGACACATGGAATGGAATCTCGCCGCCCATTCCCTGAGCGGTCGTCGCTTTTAGAGCTTCTCTCATGGCTTGATCGGCGTTATGGGAAAGTATCGCATCTAAGCTTTCTTCGCTTATTAACGTACTGTCAAAATCAAATAGAATAGTTGCCATCGTGTTTTATCTTCCGTTCGCCCTTACGCGCCTACTTATTTAGTTACAGGTGAACAAACAGCCTTCGGATGTACCGAAAACAACAGTGCCCCCCACAACAAGAAAGCGACTGATTGATGGGCCGATGCAAGCGTGGTCGGCACATACCAAATTAGGGTCAAAATACCCAGCACGACCTGGCAAACAAGCAAACCGATTAGGACCATTGACAAGCGTTTGTTGTAAACGCGCCACAAAAAATAGGCATAAACACTGACAGCAATTGACACGACTAGCGCTCCGCAACGGTGCATGAACTGAATCATTACTGGATTCTCAACAAGATTATGCCAAAAAGGCTGCATTATGGTTGCGGCCTCCGCTAACCATTGATCACCCATCTTCGGAAAGCTATTGAACATATGGCCTGCATGCAGCCCGGAAACGAACGCGCCCAATCCAATCTGAAGCAACAAGAGTATTAGACAGACCCAACCCAGGCGCCACCACTCATGTGTTTTTGTTTGATCGTTGTGCCAACCGTCAAAACACAGCCACAAACTGTACGAGAATGCTGCTAATGCCAATATCAAATGCGCTGCGAGGCGTATATGACTCACCCTCGGCATGTCTACCAGACCACTCTTGACCATGTACCATCCCATCAAGCCTTGTGCAGCGCCCAACATGAAGAGAAAAGACGCTTGCAAGATTTGTTTACGAGTGAGTTTTCGGAACCACACAAACACAATGAAAGGAATCAAGAATACAAGCCCCAGCGAACGTCCAAGTAAGCGGTGAGCGTATTCCATCAAGAAAATGAACTTAAATTCAGGCAGCGTCATTTGGTGGTTGATTTGCTGAAACTCAGGGAACTGTTGATAGGCGGTAAAAACTTCCTGCCAGGCATCGTTGGAAAGCGGAGGGATTGTTCCCATCAGTAGATTCCACTCGACGATGGATAGACCTGAGCCAGTAAGGCGGACGAGACCGCCAAGCACAACCATGGCAAAAATAAAGACAGCTATAGCTGCGAACCAAGTGGTAACCCAACGATTCGTTGGCGTGTTCTCTAACCTCATCGTGACCTCAGGTTGCGGCGTTCAGGATTCAAACAGCGCCCTAAATGTTGGATACCGAAGCAAATGGTCAACTTCATGAGCTTCCAAACGGGCTTGCCAAGTCAATTTCAGCTTCGGAAGATTAAGTCTTAATCTGAAGCGGCCCTCGGAAAGGGCATCGGCCTCTATATGTACATCACGATCCTTCTCCAAGCTCGATACGATTTGGCCCAGCTGGCTTACTCTAGCGTGGCTACGCCGCGCTTCTAAGACCATATCGGATTCAAAAGAATCGAAATGCTTATTGCGAGACAATCGACCGCTCGCTATAAGTTCCATGAGTTGCAAGAGCTTTTTTTCCATGGCCTCATATTATACGCATCTCTTGCACCATTCAAAGGGTCGACCGAGACTCACGATTTCCCCTTCAAAATAACCAGCTCATCGTCTACAATTCGAGGGGGTCATGAGGGGCAATATTCGCGACGAGGGACTCATTCAAAATCCTTTAGGAAACAACCCCGAATTCCACAATTGGAAGTGGAGCCACATAGACGCGCACCTTAGGCTATCGCATGTCATGACCTGTATTAACGTTGAAATATGCTCGTTGAATGAAGGAGACTCTTGATGGAATCCGCGCAACTAAAAATCGGCGACAAAACGATCGAACTGCCCATCGTTTCTGGCAGCGAGAATGAAATCGCCATCGATATCTCAAGTCTGCGAAAAGAAACGGGTGTGATAACACTTGACCACGGGTACGTCAACACAGGCGCTTGCGACAGCAAAATAACCTTTATTGACGGCGAAAAAGGCATTCTGCGATACCGAGGCTACCCCATCGAGCAGCTCGCTGAGCAATCCGATTTTGTTGAAGTCTCGTACCTATTAATCTATGGCGATTTACCAACGCAAGAACAATACGATGACTTTTATGAACTGATCACCCGGCATACGATGTTGCATGAAGACATGCGAATCTTTTTTAATGCGTTTCCGCGTGATGCGCACCCTATGGCAATCCTTTCTTCTACCGTGGCTAGCATGTCCACTTTTTATCAGGACACTTTGAACCCGCTATCAAGTCAAGATCGGCGCCTAAATATCGCTCGCTTATTGGCAAAAATGCCTACGATCGCGGCTTACAGTTACAAACGATCCATAGGACATCCATTGATTTATCCGAATAATCACATGGACTACGTTTCAAATTTCCTCAACATGTGTTTTTCGGTACCAACAGAACGCTATGATCTCGACCCTGACGTCGTTAAAGCTTTGGATATGCTGTTCATACTGCATGCTGACCACGAGCAGAACTGTTCCACTTCAACGGTAAGGATCGTTGGGAGTTCGCAGGCCAACTTGTATGCCTCCATTTCGGCCGGTATTTGCGCGCTATGGGGTCCTTTACATGGCGGTGCCAATCAAAAAGTACTGGAGATGTTAACCAAGATCCAGGCCGACGACGGTAACGTAGCTAAATACATCAACAAAGCCAAAGACAAGAATAGCGATTTCCGTTTATTTGGATTTGGACACCGAGTCTATAAGAACTTCGATCCTAGAGCTCGATTAATCAAAAAATATTGTGACATTATCCTCAAGAAGATGGGCGTTAGAGATCCACTGCTGGATACCGCCATGCGCCTTGAAGAAGCCGCATTGAAAGACAGCTATTTTGTTGAAAGAAGACTCTATCCCAACGTTGATTTCTATAGCGGCATCATTTACCGCGCTTTAGGCTTTCCAGTAGAAATGTTTACTGTGCTTTTCGCTTTGGGTCGACTTCCCGGATGGATCGCTCAGTGGCGTGAAATGATTCAGTCCCCCGACACCCGTATTGGCCGACCTCGCCAAGTCTACCAGGGAGAAACAGAGCGCGTCTTTAAGTCAAACGTGTCAAATCGAAGAAACTGACACATGAGTCTGCCTAATTTATCATGATAGAATGATCGGTCGGGAGGTCGTTGTCTATGTTCGGACCTGTCTCCGAAGGTATGCGCCTTTTTCGTAATCATGCCACTGTAGCGGTTGTTGGCTATTCCGAAAAACCAAGTCGCGTGAGCTTCAAGATCACAAAATACTTAATTGCCGAAGGCAACCCAGTCGTAGGTGTTAATCCCAACTACGAATCGTCAGCCAATGGTGTCGTTATCAAAGCGATGTTGTCCGATTTGGACGTGGCCGTTGATATTATTCAAGTATTCCGCAATAGCTCCGCGCTGCAAGATCTCGCGAACGAGATCCTAAAGTTGAAATGGAAACCAAAGTTGGTTTGGTGCCAGCAAGGCGTCGTCGACATGGTGTTTCAACAACGATTAGAAAAATTTGGCATCCCCGTCGTCATGGATGCTTGTCCGTACGCGCTTAGGAGTTTCTTATAAAATGACGCGCAACCGCGGATGACACGCACGCGCGCATTCCACATGGTCACGGAATTTGAACCGCAAGGCGATCAGCCCAGGGCGATTTCCGAGATCGTGTCATCGATCCAGGCACGACAGAATCACACCGTGCTCTTGGGCGTAACCGGATCCGGTAAGACATTCACGATGGCCAAGGTCATCGAAACCTTGAACAGGCCAACCCTGATCATGGCCCCCAACAAGACGCTAGCAGCGCAGCTCTACCAAGAATTTCGCGGCTACTTCCCTGATAATGCGGTTGAGTATTTCGTCAGTTACTACGACTACTATCAGCCCGAAGCCTATATGTCCTCCACGGACACCTACATCGAAAAAGAAGCCACCATCAACAAGGACATTGAGAAATTGAGGCTTTCTGCGACTCGGTCCCTAATTGAGCGACGGGATGTCATCATTGTGGCGTCCGTTTCTTGTATTTATGGACTCGGTTCACCTGAATTCTTTAGCAGTATGAAAGTCACGGTCACACTCGGTCAAGAAGTGGATCGTCAGCAAGTACTACGTGACTTGGTCGCAATCCAATACTTACGAAACATGAGCGCTTTCTACCAGGGCACTTTTCGTGCCCAAGGCGATACGATCGAAATCTATGCGAGTTACGAAGACACGGCGTACCGTATCGAATTATTCGGCGACGAAGTGGAATTGATCGAGCGCTTTGATCCTCTAACGGGCGAAGTATTCGAATCTTTAGATGAAATCAACATATACCCTTCAACTCATTTTGTGACGCCTCAAGAACGGCTACAGACCGCCATCGAGCAGATTCGGATCGAAATGGACGAACGCGTTGCTTGCTTGCATGCCTCAAAGCACCTGCTTGAAGCTCAACGACTTTCACAAAGAACCCAGTTTGACCTGGAAATGCTAGCTGAAACCGGTTTCTGTCACGGTATTGAAAACTATTCCAGACATCTAGACGGACGTCCACCCGGCAGCCCGCCTTCCACGTTGATGGACTATTTCCCGGACGACTTCTTGCTCTTCCTTGACGAAAGTCACGTCACCTTGCCGCAGATTGGTGGCATGTACAAAGGTGACAGGTCTCGCAAGCAAAATCTCGTAGACTTTGGTTTTCGCCTGCCCTCCGCGCTTGACAATCGACCTCTGCAAATTGAAGAGTTCAATCAACGAAGCCAACAGATTCTTTATGTGTCTGCCACGCCTGGCGATACGGAACGCGAGCGCGTAAATGGCCGGGTTATCGAACAGATAATTCGCCCAACCGGTTTGATGGACCCGAAAATTGATGTCCGTCCAAGTAAAGGCCAGATCGACAATTTATTATCTGAAATCAGATTACGCATTGAGAAAAATCAACGTACTCTGATCACAACTCTGACAAAACGTATGTCCGAAGACCTATGCGAATATCTCAAAGCCCAAGGTCTTAAAGTGGCCTATTTGCATTCCGTAATTGATACCTTAGAACGCTTAGAAATTCTCCGACACTTGCGTATAGGCGATTTTGACGTATTAGTGGGTGTCAATTTGCTGCGTGAAGGACTAGACCTACCAGAAGTGTCACTTGTAGCTATCCTTGACGCTGACAAACAAGGTTATTTGAGATCCGTGCGCTCATTGATTCAAACCGTAGGTCGCGCTGCCCGCAACGTCGACGGACAAGTCATCATGTATGCAGACCGCATCTCGGATGCCATGCGAGTCACGCTGGACGAGACTTCTCGCCGCAGGCAAATCCAAAATCAATACAACCTAGAAAATAACATTACACCTCAAACCGTTGTGCGCAGCCTTAACGACCCCATGGGCTCACTCTATGAACGCGACTATGGCACGTCAAGGGCCATAGCTGAGGCTCCCACTTTTGGTAACAAAGAAAAGGCCTACCAGGAGATTGCCCGATTGGAAAAGGAAATGGTCGCATTTGCAGAGTCGCTTGAGTTTGAGAAAGCGGCTGAGCGGCGCGATCAAATCAAATTGATCCGTAATCAAGCCCTAGAGCTTCGTATCTAACTGGTCTTGATGGCATGTCCCACAAAGCGACGTGTATCAAAATAGACACGCGGAATTAATGAGACAGCACTTGCGAAGAGCAAAACTGCCGCAAATAGGACCAATCGTTGCGACGGGATGTTGACCACAAACTCGATACCGGTGAATCGAAGCAACATGTCATTTAAATAGATCTTATTGATCCAATGCGACAAGAACGACGACAGCGAGAAAGCTAACAAGGCGTCAAAGGCAACCCACATCAGCATTTCGGCCAGTAGTAAAGACCTCATCTTACGTCGGCCCATGCCCATCGCGCGACACATCGCATAATCACGTCGTTTGAGATAAAAGAGCATTTTTACGGTTTGATTGAGATATGACAGTGCCACGATCATCAAAAGAATGGCACCGCACCACGCAAAAACTGCCCCAATGCGCGCCGTTCGAACCAAGGCCTTCACCAATGCAGGTGGCTCCACGATGTGAAATCCCAGGTCCAAAACTTGTTTTTTCACGGCTTCGACCGATGGTAAGTCGTGCACGCGCAATACGGCCTGAACTGGGATCGGGTCCGGGCCCGAAAAACCAGAATGCAGATAATTCAGCGCCTCGTTCGGAATACACACGCCTAACCCAACTTTACTTGCTAAACCGACGACCTTGGCATGCGCCTTTGTCTTACCGCGTTTTTCGTCACCAACCACCAGCACAAAGCGCTGGTTTACAATGGCAGACGCCGAAAGCTCGGGAAACCCAGACGCCTTCGCGAAACCATTATTGTAGATCGCTAGAATTTGGCTATTGATCAAGACGGGAATGTCGTCGCCTGGCTTCCAATCCAGTATTGGCGCAGCGAATTCGTCCTCGACCCAGGCAGGCTCAAATCCCTGAAGTACCATCTTCGAGCCAAACTGCTGACCCAAAAAACTACCTTCAACGGCTACGGGTCCGGTCGCGTACTGGATGGGGAGTACCTGATCAACCCCGCTTATGGCCGCCATTTTTTGTAGTGATTCCGTTGTTAAACGAGCCGCGTCTGGTGCGTCCATGCGAAACATAGCCATTTCGACTTTCTTGACTTCCACCAACAATTCCTGTTGCGGCAGGCTGCCAATGAGGTTGTTCCGCACAAACTGAACGACATTTGACCCTAAGATATAGGCAAGTGAAAACAAGAAACACAGCAAAAAGATGCCGAAATGTGCAAACAAAAATGTCTTGCGAGAACCACGGTTAAGCAGGTCGAGTTCAGTTAACAGTAGTTTCATGGTGTCCACACAAAGAGAGAAATTCTAATCGACGATCTGCCTTAACTAATAACCTTGCATCATGACTGGCAATCAAAACCGTTTGCGGCGTGTCCTTCATTAGAACGTCCACTATATATGCCGCAGATTTGTCATCCAAGTTCCCCGTTGGCTCGTCAGCAAGGATGACATCAGGATCCGTAATCAGAGCTCGTACCAATGCGATCCGTTGTTGTTGACCACCGCTTAGTGAATTAACAGGTCGCGACAGGTAATCGGCCATGCCAACACGATCCAAGGTTTCTCTTAGCTCAACTTCACTCCGTTTGGTACCAGCAATGGCCAAACGAATTTTTAGGTTTTCTTCGACCGTCAATTGACTCAACAAGTTGTATTCTTGAAAAATGACGCCCAATCTGCGGTTTCGAAAAGCGGTGATGTCCCGTTCACGTTGGTCATGAAGTTTGAAACCATCTATTTCTGCGCTACCTCCTGAGATTGGCAAGAGACCTGCCAACAAATATATAAGTGTCGTCTTACCGACGCCAGAGGCTCCTTGAATAGCTAGCTTTTCACCTGCAGGCACGCTGAGGTTCAGATGGCTAAACAGAGGCGGTTGGGTTTCTTGGTGGCGATATTCGAGATCGCATAAATCAATCATGGCAGCTTCCATCTATACATATACGTGGATGAACGAAAACGATTAACTATTCGTGTAGTCTCTATTGAATCAGAGTAGATTCGAATAGTTCAAAAATACGCCGATATTCATCATACCAAGAAGACGGCATACGGAATCCATGAGCTTCGACAGGATACCCATTTAACGTCCAGCCCGACTTCTTCAATTCAATCAACCGTTGCGCTAATCGCACAGAGTCCTGGAATTGTACATTGTCATCAACCATGCCATGACAAATGATTAGCTGACCCGTTAGTCCTTCAGCAAAATAGATCGGCGAACTGCGTCGATAAGATTCCGGATCGCTTTGCGGTGTATTCAGGATTCGCGACGTATACCAATGGTTGTAATAAGCCCAGTCCGTTACAGGCCTCAGAGCCGCGCCAGCAGCAAAAGCGTCAGGACGAGTAAACATAGCCATCAAGGTAATGAATCCGCCATAAGAGCCCCCGTAAACACCCAGGCGGCTTGCATCTACTCCTAATCCCGTTAGGTAAGAAGCTGCCTGAACGACATCTTCCAAGTCTTTGTCGCCCATGTAGCGGTAGATGGCCGTCCGCCAATCTCGTCCATAACCTGACGAAGCGCGATAGTCAGGGTCAATCACCGTATAACCGCGCTCGACCAATAGATTATGAAACATATACTCGCGAAAATAGCCGCTCCAGCCCTTGTGCGCATTTTGTAGATAGCCGGCACCATGAACAAAAACGACCCCTGCCCCGTTTGGCTTGGCTGGCCGGTACAAACGGGCATGCACTTCACCCTTATCGCCATTGGAATAGGAGACATACTCAGGCTCTGACCACTCGAACTGACGAAAGTCAGCGCTGCGACCGTCATATAGTTCACGCCAGCTTTGATTAGCTGACTTTATCTTTAGGTATGGTGGCCGATTACCTTCACTGGCCAAATCGATGAGTTGGTCTTCGACAAAAAAAGCATCGTGCAACCCTGTCCCTTGTGTGAGCTGTTCTAATTTGTTGTCCGTTTTTCGGTAAAAGTGGGTGACGCCCGGGTGTTGCTTATTGGCGTGGAAATACCAATCACCTCCTTGTTGGTAAGGTGAATAGACTTCAAACCTACCTGCGACGACAGAATTGAGTCGACGGTCATTGATATTTATCGTGAATAAGTTCTGATATCCGTTTTCGTCGGACAAGAAAGCGACAGCTTGCTGGTCTTCCGTCCAAAAGGCGCGTCCCGTTACGGTCGGCGAATGATCGACATTGCTTAAGTAAAACTGGACCCATGCCGGATCGTGGTGATGGTGGAGAAGTGTGAGTTCCGCCGTAGTGGCATTAGCTAAACAGATCCAACGATCCTTGTAGTCCTGCGAATAGACCGTCAATAACAAATAATTTGAGGCTCGTTGAAAGCCACCCGCCGCCACAAAGACTGGGCGAGTCGTTTGATCATCTGATGTCTTCCCGTCCAATAATTTGCGTCTCGGAACACTGATATCAGGCAGTGTAGAAAAATCAAGCCACTTCACCGAATCGTCAACACGATCAACCAACGCCACTTTCCATGAGGGGGTCTCATGGCCAACTTTTGGACGGGCGTCTAACGCCTTGACCTTGGCATCCTCGTTGACGAATTGCGCATATTGGGTTGCGTCTCCTTCCTCCTTCGAGGAAAAGACACCATATCCGTAACGCATATCGTCACTCACGCCAAGCCGGTAGCGGTTGTCCTCCCAGTAACCTAAATCACTCAGCTGCCAGTCTTTGCCAACCAAAACAGGCTTGGCTGTTCGATAGGTCGACAGCTCTCGATTCTGTTCTTTATAGGATTCACCTGCTTCACGTTGTCGCTCAAGATGTTCGACGTAGGCGATTAACGTCGGTTCTTCCTTTGAAGCCCAATCGTCCGTTTCGCTTTTCTCATCGGAATAATCAAAGGCAAGCAGTTGAAAATGCTGATTTAACTGCGGGCGCCAAATCCATAGTTGCGAATCTCTTTGATAGGTCAGACCCTCGCGACGCCAATCGGCCAATGAAACTGCGGAAAGACCCTGCATGATTGGTCGAACAGAAGTCTCATCACTTAGCCATAAGCCACCAGCAACAGTGCTTACTGACTGTGTCCCGTAAATCAATTTCTCATTTGCAAGGGCAGAAATGCGCGAATCGGCGTCCAACTCACCTAGTTCGCCGGCCCTGGATATCGTCTTCCACAGTGCTGGAGCACCAACTGGCGTTTGAATGCGAATGACGAAGCCGTCACCTGATTCATCCGCTTTAACTTCAAGCGCCAACTCACCCATCCAAACGGGATCATCCATGATCTGATCCAAAGTCAGGGCAGATTGCATCAAAAGAGAAAACAGGCATGTTATGACCACAGGTCCATCCTTCACCATCAACAATAGAAACAAAATAGACATCATCGATTATAATGGACTGGCGGAGGTCACCATGTGTCGGATTCTGGTTTTATTAACTTTTTTTACGCCTTTTCTCTTCAGTCAAGAAAGCCAGCTGACCGCAAAACAGCGTAAATTGGTTTCGAAACTTGGCCAATCTGTTGCTGCGCCATGTTGTTCAAATATGATTCCCGTTGCTTTCCACGAGAGTCAGTGGGCTTTTGATATACGTGATTTCATCGAAGAACGTGTTGTAGCGGGCGACAGTGAACGAGCCATATTCGATCAATTAGCCAAATTGGAATTTGGATCCGAGCGAAAAAACGTGACCTTTACCGTGCCTGACCGTGATGGCTTGGGCTATTTGGCCTGGATGAGCCCCATCATTCTTATCGGCCTGGGTATCTTTGCCGTGTTCATTTTCCGACGTCTCAAGCGGCACGATAAGCTAAGCGATGACGATCTCATTGCCAGCTATGGTCCAATCATCAAAGCTCAGCTGGACTTGCCTTCATAATACGCCCAACGAATTTGCATGCTATTTGAGCATCGGCGACCACGATTCCGGCTCTTTTTCAACAAGACTCTCGAGCACGAAACTTTCGCTGTTGGTGCGGATGCGAGGTGAATCCGTTTGGATTTACCGCTAAAAGCTCACATGCAACGCCACGAATTATCTTCACGCAATGCGATATATGATTGAGATCGACCACTTGTCTTCGATTCACGGTTTGGACCAGCCTGAAACTGATGACTTGACCAATCTGAACCGACCATTGATCGCCAAGAAAAAGTCCGGCCGATAAAACACGACGTTTTTTGTTCGCACGATAACCGTTTAGGAACCGATAGGAGGCACGCAAAAGCGGTAATATCTCCAACGTATGTGGTGTAAGCTGGCCGTGCCTTTATTCGCCTGCACAGGGCGATCGGCTACTTCCATGATCCTATAGGCTATCGCTCCATCAAAATGGACGTGTCAGGCCGAAAGAACCATTGCTAACCGCAAGGAGTGAAGCAAGCAGCCAGAGGGCGTCTCAAGAGTGCCAATCACCTGCTGAGTCGGTTATGTGAATAAATTTTTCCACAGTATTTATCTGTAAATAAACGACTTAGGGCCGTCATTTCGTCGGTTTTACCCGTTCCGCGGCGCTGTGGAAGCCCGACTTACATTCTTGAGGCCTGAAGTCCGTTATTGGACGCCCTCAGGCAGGCAGATCTATCGTGGTAATGGGCGTCCACCTCCGCGATTACGCCCGCTGCGTCGACGTCCAAATAGCTACTGAAACAGCGGCTTCTGGTGTTTTTGGCATTCAGCCATCGTGTCCGCTCCGGTTTCTATCCGTCGGGAAAGCGCCTTGCTTTCCGCCTTCTTCAGCTCGCTCTCAAAAGGACAGGCTTGCCATCCGGACCGCGGATCTCTTTCACGGGCTTGAGGTAAGTGAATGTGCGTAGCTGGGCACAAAAAAAGGGCCCCGATTGCTCGGGGCCCTTAAAGGTTTATAGGTTAAAAGTTTAGACTTCGCGTCGACGGCGCATGTGAACCACACCTGCCGCCATGAGAAGTAGAGCGAATGCCATCAGTCCCCACTCACCCAGAGTTGGTACGGTACGACGACCGAACACATCCAGAATGATGGTTGAACCATTACATGTCACGTAGTAACACACATCAGGTTGAATCATATGACCAGCAGGACCGCTATTTTGAACAGCGCCAGCACCCGTCAGATTGATTGATCCGGCAAATGTTGCCAAACCAGCCAAGTCCGAGCTAATGGCTAAGCTACAGTCATTTGAGTAGTAGATGTCGTAGTCAAGGCCAGGTGCAACAGCGCCAATACCTTGAATCGTTACTGTGCCAGTTGAACCAGGCGAACCTACACTTAGAATCGATGCATTACAATTCACACCGATATCTGTTGTACAGGTAGTGGTTTCACCGTCCGCGTTCGTCACAGTCACCGTGATGGTGGTTGGGAAGAATGCGGCGTAGGTGGCCGTCCAAGTGTCCATATAGGTTGTTTCAGGAACACCGCTGGTGGAAACCATGGCCAAAGGACCCGTGCCATCATCATAAGTCACCGACAGAGCGTTGGTGGTGTTGATAGAGAGCATGATCATTGTGCCCGGATTCACTGGAGTGACACTTGAGTCTGGGTTTTGCGTGAAGGTGTCACACGTAGGTGCTTCGAAGTCCAACGCACAGAGTTGCGTGGCATCACATGCCACACCCATCGAGTCAAAGCCGTTAACCGTCATCAAGAAGTCGACGTCCAAGGCGGAGACAGGGTTCGTGTGCAAGTGAGGTGTCGCCGCTGGAGCTATACCAGCGTCGTTTGTGCCGTTATAGTCAACTTCCCAATCGGCCACATCGTTCGCGTCCAAAGCAACACTCAGAGGTCCACCGTTTTGAGCAAGCATGCCAGCGTTGATGTTGGCTGCGTCACACTGCGTGGCATTGAAGGTAGGACAAGCCAAACCAAGGAAGGTTGAACAACCCGTTACCGGACCACCAGGTCCAGAAGCGCCTGACACAGTATAAGTGCCCACATCCCCTGCAACAACCGCCGCAAAGTTAAAGGCGTCGTTGTAAGTCAACACACTGCCAGCAACACTACTTGGCGCATCCAAATCTACAGGGAAGCCACCGTTAGCAGATGTTGTTGTGATCTGACCGAAACGTGTATTGCCACCGTCGTAGAGAACGTTTCCGAGTGTCACATCAAGATTCGTTGACATGCCGATGATTGGAATTGAGTCAAAGACGATCGTGCACGTTGGTGCATTCCAGTTAACAGTCAGCATACAAGGGGTGCCACCGTTGAATGTACCCGAGCCGATCGGGAATTCCGTTTCAGGTGTCAGTGTATAGGTTACCGAAGCAACCGCAGTCGATGGTGTCGCGTCCCCTTGTGTATTCAGCGAGAACATGGTTGACATAGCAACCGCTGGAACCATTCCGGAAGAGCCATCCGAGCCACTCCAGGAAATTCGATCGGCAGCGTCGTGGTTAATCACAAAGTCGAGGTCGCCACCAACACCACCAGCCGTTGGATCAAGGTAGTCGATATTGACGTTGACCCCAGGCGCTCCGCCACCAAGTGCGTCGGCAACCGTTGCACCGGTGCAGTTAGGCGCGCCGAAGACAACCACTTGGCCGTCAGTTGTACCCGCTTGCAGTGTCGGATCTGTACCGTGAGTAACAGCGTTGTTATCAACGATTGTATTGTCGAAGGCTACGTCAATGGCCCAGCCATTTCCTGCAGCCGCATCAACACGGAATTCGATGACACCAATAAGGAGTTCAACCCCATTTTGAGCCGCAAACATCATGGCTTGGAAGTCAGCCGACGCCAAAATAATGGTTCCAGATTGGTTCGGAAGAACCTCACTAGCCATAAAGTTCGTCAAGTCTGTTCCCACAACTGGCATAAAGCCGTTTGCAGGAACCCCGTTCTCAATCACGTTATTAGTAGTTGTCCCAGGAGTGGCCGTGCCCGCTAAAGGGTCGGCCGGATTTTGTAAACCCGTCTCCGGTTGAGGGTCGATGACCCCCTGAAGTGCCGGAGCCCCGATCAATCGCGTATTGTCCCCAGCATCGTAGGTAAGTGTCGCGTTGATTCCGGAGAAACCGGTTGTATTTGTGATTCCAGTCAGGGTCATAAAAACACCTGTCTGAATATAGTACTCGCTCCCCTGCGGGGTAACGTTAAAAGTCTCTGTACGCATGCTTAGCGATTGGCCAAACAAAGAAAGTCCGCTTAGGCAAACCGCTATCATCCCGATTTTGCCAAGTAATTTATTCATATCAATCCACCCTCTGTCCATTTTTCTTGGGTTGTGAGTACACGTTTACTGTGCAAGTTTACGATCGTTGCTTGTAAGGG
Organism: Holophagae bacterium; assembly: GCA_029263455.1. GTDB lineage: Bacteria > Acidobacteriota > Holophagae > Acanthopleuribacterales > Acanthopleuribacteraceae > JAGQSC01. The sequence continues at coordinate 7,798 of JAJCXM010000032.1, read as the reverse complement.
TCAAGAAAAAAGGCGTGCCTATTTGCCAGGCACACCCTTTTTTTTTGAAATTAGCTCAAAAAACTGTTTTTTGACACTTATTTACTAACAGATTCAAATACTTCTACCAAAGGCGTATATTTGAAAAGTTGCAAATCAGAAGCTTGATAGTCGACATCAGCCATCGCGATGCCCGCGTTTTTACCGCTAATTTCGTAAGCAACGGTCACGGCAGGGATGTCAAACGACTTCATGCTGGCGTTGAACAAGATATAGACCAAGTTTTCACCAACCGTATCACTCACTATGGCCCAACCGGCTTCCCGTGCTTTTGGACTAATGGTTGGTTCACTAAGTTTGAGATCACGCATGTTCAGTACCATCTGAGTTGCAACACCCTGACGACCTTCACTATTGACCACGAAGGAACCATTCTCATGGACTTCAAAGTATTCAAGTTTCTTGAACTGCGTACGGTTAAATCCGCCCGGTAATGCCAATCTCGCGTTAATAACCACATCGGTGAAACTAATAGTTCCGTCACAATTGCCATCAAAAGTTGACAAGAACTCACCGCCGGCATCCGTACACCAGTCGTACATAGCGTTCACAACCGCATCACATTGTCCAGCGCCTGGAAGAGCTGCCCGTGCTGCAGGAACTACGTCGGCAAAGGTTCGAGTACCGCTATGGTTACCATCGGCACGAGGAATTGTGGCCGCACCATTCAAGACAACCGTCAAGTTAGTTGTACCCATTTCCACCTGAGTAGCAGTCTCGTCCGCAAAAATCTCGGCTGTTGCGCCACTCATGGTCAAGGAAATAGTTTCACCTGAAGAATCACAGGCAGAGTTATCCAAAGCGAAACAGAGGCGACCAATCACGCCACCAGCATTTGGCGTGCCTACAGATCCAACAGGACGATCTCCTGTAACCGTAAACAAAACACCTACTCTCACACGGCCTTCGCCGTTGATGAGGGTGACGTTATTATTCGCAATAAGACTTCCGTCAGCAGCGGCAGGGAGCTGTTGAACGGACAGCGCGGAAATAAAGGAACCGGCCGTAAACACATTCCCTGTTCCGGTGTTCCAATCGTTATCAACCACACTCATAGCCGTCATATAGGGCGGAAACCGAAGTTCAAACTCAAAGCCTGCGAGCGTGAATTCGAAATTCTCTAGTAATACCTCAACGTAGATAGGATCGCCATTGGCAAACCCAGAAACGTCCAATGCATTTCCGGTAATTAAGCCCGCGTGGGCGACCGGATCAAATCTCATAGACAATTGTGCAAATGATGCAACACTCAAAACGCACACGCATAGTGCGCCTATCAACTTATTCATGTTGACCTACCTTTCATATTCAGAAAATTCTCAATTCTGTATTCGTACATTAAATATTAGACGTCCTACATTAAAAAAGCTCTCACTTTTTTATGGCAAAGGCGTAGCCGCTAGGATCGCTGCTAAGGTCGATTGACCAAAACCAAAAAGTTCAAAGCCAGCAATCGGCTGATCCGAGTGCATCAGAACCCAATCACCGCGTTCAAAGCTTGTATTGGGGAAAAGGGTACTAACCAAAGCCACTAATTTTTGCTTAGCGCCCAGTTGCGACGACAAGGTGTCTTTAAGCACACCCAAGCGGCTATAAACTTCGATGGTTAAATTGGCCTGGATCGACCCAGGATTGACGGCCGCCAAACCTGTCCAACCACCGGTAGTCACCGTTTGCTCTAGGTGCGGGAAAAACAGATCTTCCGAGAGTTCACGAACGCCTTCGAAACCTGCAAACCGATCATCGTAGGTCCCGAATAGTTCGTAACCCACCAGCGGCGCGTTGGAGGTCGCTCTCACCCAGGACGAATCAGTACCAAAGGCCAATTGGTCGCCAGTCACTAAATAGGAGCGTTTTTCAAATGGCCCAAAGTTTTCGACGATCACCGTGCCGGCACCGGTACTATCAAACGACTCAATGGTGACCTCTGATTCCTGACCCGACGTATTAATCAAGACAACGCCCGTCCAGAAGGTGACGATATCGGCTGCGATATGTGAAAAGATAATTTGATTAGCGGTTTCGCCGTCAATACCCACGCCAACCGATTGACGTAGGCCGGTTGATTTACTGCGACCAAAGACTTCCATGCCTCCCAGTCGCGGCGTGTCACTATCTAACTCTAACTCGCCCCACCCCGGACCTAGAATATCTCCGCCCATCAACTCACGAAAATCGAAACTCGATTGCTCTCCAGAATCCACTGCGTCCACCATTAAGGTCCCAACTTGCTGCGAGGAAAAATCCAACATGGTGTCAGGACTCAGGTTGACGGCCGATGCTTCCGTATAGAAACTTGGGTCTTTGGCAATATGGGGCACAAAAAGTTTGCCGGATGATTTTCTCGAAGGTGTTGTCGCCACAATTTCCTGTCCATCCAAGGTACGTGTGACTAAACAGCCATGCACGATACGTGGACCACTTGCTTGATCCGAATAATTTACAGTCACCACGACCCAACCGCGCGTGGTTGCCATTTCCGGCAGTGTTCGCTGGTAGGAACCAAAAGGCGGAAAATGAAGATTCCTGATGACGTTCTCAAGCTCGCCCAGTTGATTAAATATTTGGATGTCCAGTTTGCCGGTGGCGTTTTCACCGTTAACGACTCGGATCACACTTTCGTGATCATCATCCACGACCGCGTTAGGGAATAGTAACATCGCCCCATTTAGCGGCTGTTCTCGCTTTGCGACGCTCACTTCAAGCGTTACCGAAGGCACACCTGTTGCTGCGATTTCAATTGTGCCTTCCTTAAACTCCGCTGGATACATATCTGAGCGATCTGCGGAAACACTGATGCGCGTAGGAATTGAGCCGACTTGGCCGTCAGGCGGATTCAGCGTCGCCCAAGCTGGCTTTTTGACGACATGCCAATCAACAGAAGCGATGTTGACGGCGGTTAAATCGAAGGAAGAGCTAACTAAGTCCTCTCCCAACTCAATGGATGACGTGCTCACTGTCAGTTCAATATCCGTATTAAAGACCGTTATTTGTACAACCGCAGATGTGTTTTGGCCTTGGCTGCCCGTAGCACGAAGAATGTATTCGGCGGACGTCGCTGGAAAAACATCTAACGACCCACTAGGGTCTACGGTCATATTACCTGGATTCAAGGTTACTGTGACCGCGTTCGTTGTTTCCCAAGCCAAGGTCACTTTCTCGCCAATGCGAATAGCGTTTGGTGTACCTGTAAAACTATCAATACGCACGCCGGTAACCACAGTGACTGTCGCGTTGGCGGTACTGGACCCAAAGGCATTGGTCGCAGTCAATTTATAGGTCGTGGTTACCACGGGTTGCACGTCATGCGTCCCCGCTGCTGACACGACGCCAATACTCTGGTCGATGGCGACTTCATTTGAATTGGAGACACTCCATTCCAATTCGGCTGTTTGGCCTGGACTAATGGATGTTGGACTTACGCGAAAAAAATTGATCGTTGGCGGTACGATATCGCTTGAAACCACGACCGTTGTTGAACGTTGAGTTTGGCCATTCCCATTGGTGGCAGTCAATGTATAGAGGGTCGTAACGTTGGGCGAAACCACAAACGTGCCGGATGATGAGACTGTGCCAATCCCCTGATCAATAACGACCGAGTCTGCGTCAGAAACATCCCAAGAAAGCGTGCTAGATCCGCCCGTAACGATTGAAGGTGGCGAAGCCGCAAAGGAATTGACGACAGGGTTGCCTCCGCTCGTCTGAGTGACAGAAATCGATTGTAAATTTCCGATCAACTTGCCTGAGGCGATAGTATTCACCGTTTCGCCTAATTCACTTTGTACCAATGTGTCCTCGCCATGAGGTGAAAAGCTAATAGTTTGGCCACTTGCTGAGCCAGAAGCAGTCAACTCCAACTCCGCTATCAAATCACCCGGTGACGATGCATCCAAATTGAACGGAGGCGCGCTTGAGAAAACAATAAACCAATCAAATTCGTTGGTCGCAGGGTTAAATACATCGCCAGGACTACTCACGACAACAATATTTGGGAAGCTGGCCAATAATCCAGCCGGTCTGATGAGTCCATCATTGACTAGGTTGGCAGGTACAGTCATTCTAATGCGAATAGCACCAACATTCTCGGTGCCCGTGTCAATTCCAGAACCCGAAACATCTTGCAAAAAAATCGGGAACACACCTGTTTCGCCAGCGGCTAAACTCCCACCGTTAAGTGTCAAGACATCACTTTGCGCCACGGCAGGTGATAAAAGGAATCCCATGAGGCATAAAACGACCCCACAGCCGTTAACGCGTTTGTGGGCCCGAAAGTGATCATTAAGCACAGGTCTCATTTTTGAATCCTCTTCTGGAATTTTTCGCTCACAGTCCACACAAACGCCAACTGAGAACGGTTTGGATCAAACGAATTCTCGAAACTGGCGCTGCGTTTATGCCCGTCGAAGCGAAAGGCTAGCATGAATTACACCAAAAAAATCGTTACGCAAGTCACGTTCCGTAAGAGTGGTTAGTTCAAAATTCATCGTTAATTATATCAGCTTCCATGGTTGAATAGCCCAGCTATGGGCGACGATACAAGAAATAATCGGCTTTGGTCGAGACGAAATCGCATCGCATCCGCTTTGTTACTAGTAATGGCGGTCGGTTTTGTCATAAGGCCAATCAACGATGTGGATATTTGGTGGCATATCGAAATTGGTCATCAAATCGTAAAACAGCGTGCACTTCCCGATCTAACGACCTTATACTTCACGCCAGTCAATGCAAATGCACATCACGATCTTCGCCATACTTGGCTTGGCGACTCGATCTTTTATGGACTATTCTCTGCAGGCGGAGACAAGTTCCTGACTCTTTTTATTTTGCTCCTGACATGGATAGCCGTAGTCAAAATTGCAAAACCCACTGCTCGTGAGCGGTCACTAGCGATTGTCCTAAGTTTCATGTTCTTGGGCTGTTCCTATCAACAACAGATAGTCAGAAACGCTGCATTTAGTTTGTTGGGCGTGGCTCTAATTATTGCGTGTACGGACAACCAACGCTGGGCATATAAGATGAAATCTTGGTGGATGATGACCATAATAATCGTTGTTTGGTCTAATCTCCACGGTTCGTATCTGTTAGGCCTTTTTATCATGGGCGCCCTCTTTTGCGGCACAATCTGGGAGCAACCTGACATGCTTTCCAACCGTAAACACACACTTAACATTCCTTTTGCATGGATCGTTGCCTTGGTTTTTAGTTCATGGGGCAGTCACGTGGCCATGTCGTTTTTATCATTTTTTACCCATGGAATCGGCTTGTGGGTTGCAATAATTGCATCGTTAACATTCTTGTTTTCCTTAACGATTGGTTCCTCAATTGCGATAAAGACATTAAACAGCCCGCGGCTAAACTGGAAATCGATCATGGTAGCGTTTTTTGCTGGTCAAGTCGTATGGGCAACCTATTTCATCACAAACAGCGACCACATCGCTCGAGACCCAGCCGGACCCGTTCCGTTGTCACAACTCAATCTACTCGAGCGTCTCATACATCAATTCAACAGCACTCTTTGGGATCCATCTGTCAATCAATTTGGATCACTTGATTTTCAATCGCCATTCTTTTACTTGGGTGACATTTACGTATGGTTGTCGCTGGGATGCGCGGCCCTAGCGGGGTGGCGACTATGGAAGGAGGAAGAAAGGAATCCACTTGCTTTTGCGTGGCTGGGTATCTGGGTCATTGGGCTCGGCTATGTTCGAACTATTGGTTACCTCGGTATCTTGTCAGTATTTATCCTAGGCCGTAACCATTGGTTTTGTTCTCGTCCGGCAAAAATATTCCGTCCGTTAGCCTTGTTCGCCTTTGGCACAGTCATAGCTGCAAATATGGGTTTACCGCGACTGATTGGCCTATACCCTGGACACCGGCTTAGCCTGACGCGTGCACCTTACTTTAGTCGAGAAGTACCCGATTTCATTTTGGACAAGTTTTTGGACCAACCCGCCATGAATACTATCGGCATAGGCGGCTATCTTATGTTGCAATGGACAGGGAGAAAAAAGGTCATGATCGACGGTTTCTTTTCACCGCACGCCGGGGAAACATTGGACCTTCATGACCGTGCCTTATCTGAACGCAACCCCGATTTATTCCTAAAATACAACTGCCATGTCGCCATCATACCTGTATGGAACAATGGATGGACAAGTGTTTTCCATGACCACGTCTCTTGGTATCCTATTGCCGTTGATCGCGGAATGATTGTTTTCCAGCGGTTTTCGCCGTACGAATCTCCGCCTGAAAACGTTGCAATCATGTTGACGGATGAAGAATATCGTCACCTACCTGAATACTTGCAATTAGCATTGGCAAATCAAGTTTTTCGTTTGCCAAGTGATTTTGTTAAGCGCGGTCAACAGGCCGGAGCCGAAAAGCTTGTCGCCGAGAACCAAGAGCTTTTGACCCTAATGAAAATTACGATTGACTCAAAACGACAATCTTTGACTAACTAAACTCAAGCGGGTGATGACTTTGATGGATCTTTTTCAAACGTTCCCTTGATACCGCAGTATAGATCTGGGTCGTGCTTAAGTCTGAGTGACCTAACATCATTTGAATGGCTCGCAAATCGGCCCCGTGATTGAGTAGGTGGGTTGCGAAGGAGTGCCGAATCACATGGGGAGAAACAAGCTTTCGTTCAATCCCGACTTTAAGTGCGTATTTCTTGATAATTTTCCAAAATGCTTGACGACTCATGGCAGAACCAAAACGGCTCAAGAAGACCACGTCATCGGGTTTGTCTAAGAGGAGTGGTCGCGCTTGCTTTAGATATGCCTGTAAACATGCCAACGCCGCTCGACCTAAGGGCACGACTCGTTCCTTGTCGCCCTTCCCATAAACAAGCACAAAACCAGCTTCTAGGCGCAGTTGAGAGAATCGTAATGAAATCAATTCGGACACGCGCAGACCTGTTGCGTACATTAATTCGATCATGCTCTTATCTCGGATACCCAGTGTTTGGCCCAAGTCTGGCGCGTTGACAAGCAATTCCACCTGAGCCAGAGCTAAAGTTTTGGGTAAAGATCTTACCTTTTTTGGCCTGGAAATCGATTCCATGGGATGAACATGGATATGCCCCAGTTTCAGATGATATTTATAGAAGTGCCTCAAAGCGCTCATTTTCCGAGACTGAGATGACGCTTTCTGGTCTACGGCAAGAGAGCGAATATAGGATGCTATCTGCTCAGTCCTTGCGTTTAGTAGAGGAACATCTAGGAAATCTGCCAAAGCCATTAGATCTCGTTGGTAGGCATCTAGCGTATGTGTAGAAACACGACGTTCAAAACGTAAGTACGTCATGAACTGGTCAAGTGAAATGTCCTTCTCCATGGCAACAGTCTACGGGACGACGGCTCACAAAGACAACGTCGGTAACGCCGTAAAGTCGCATTGTCTCGGCTACTGGGCATTCATGCTGAACTCTGGCGAAACATATGCAAAAGGAATGACCCTAGTTGATTTCGCCTCGATCGGGTGTCGAGAGAGAGACAAGCGTCAAGATGCCAGAGACCAGCAGCAAGACTTGAGAAGTCGAGGGTCAGAGCAGTATCTCATTCAAGGTACGCATGTTGATCCGCAGCAGCAAGCCCAGCAGGATCTTGTTTTGCGTTTTGGATGGCGTGCTGCACAAGGAAGTTTGTTCTCACCCGCGGAGGCGTACTCATCGTACGCCGCACAAGGGAGAGATCAAGCTGACGCCGGGCAGCGCGTCAGCCAAAACGCAAAAAAGCCCTTGCGGCGTTGAAGCGGC
>JAJCXM010000031.1 GCA_029263455.1 Holophagae bacterium | reverse complement strand
GTTGGTTCAATTGGATCATCGCTAAGTACATAAAAGCAAAAGACTTCGAACCTCCGGCTAGCCGGCTTCACTAGTTACGCCGCGCCTAGGAAGCTCGGACTCACATTGAAGACGATTGAAGTGACTTATGCGACAGCCTCTTCCAGCCTGTGAAGTCAAAAGAGCTCCGATTCAACCCAAATGCAGCCCTTTTCCCATTGCCCTGTGTCCGTAACAAACGGATGACCCAAACAGGCAAGATGCCTGTTCCACTCTTGCCCCTCGCACCCCTCCCAAACCAACAACCCGCATCACCGCAAGTTCCGACGGAGTGCGGCGTCGACATGAGCGCAGCGATTGAGGCACCGCTTTCGCCGAAGAGATGGAATGAATCGAAGTAACCCGGTCTGTGAATCAAGCGCTGCGAGGTTCACAAGCGATGATGTTAGTGAATCGAGGCTATCGCCTAGGCTGTATATGCCTCCTAGATAGTAAGACAGGCTTCTTGCCTTGTACAACAACCTATTTAAATACATATATTTAGGTCAATATTTTCGATCACAAACCTATCCCAATGTGGCACAGGCTTCCAGCCTGTGAAGTCAAAAGAGCTCCGATTCAACTTAGATGCAACCCCTCCTCCATTGCCCGATCCCTTCATTAAACAAATACACAAACAGGCAAGATGCCTGTTCCACACTTACCCCTCCCCAAGATTCTGCCTAACGCCTGCGTCCAACGTGCGACCATCAGCGAATTGCCACTCGGTCCAGCCATTCGCGCTCCGTCCCAATATCACAACCGCCGCTGCGCTAGGAGACGGAAACGCATAATCTTGCGTGAAACGAAGCTGGCTGCCTTCGACCTCTAGAACTCCATCCTGTTTCATAGCCTCTATCGCCGCTAAAGTAGTTGGCCTCACAGCCGCTGTTGCTTTGGCACGACATAGCGAATCCTTAAACACCACTAGCCCGTCCTCGGTATATTGGCCTTTTCCGCTTGCGTCCTTACCTTTACAAAACACCAAATTCTTCTTTGGACCTTTAGCTAGTCGATCAAAAACGGGGAACCCTAACGCAGAGGCCAGCAGCTGGATGGTTGCGAAGATATCCTTAAGGTCAGCTTCTGCCGACTCCGAAACGTGAGGTTTACTTGGCGTACTGGTATTTTCAATCGCGAACCGATTTGCGACGCGTGCTTCCTGCACACTGAGCCACTCAAGGTATTTCACATGAGTCTTGGTGAACCATTACGTTTTACTAATGAAAACGACCGATTCTGTCCAAAAATCTTTGTCACGGTTATGTCTCGATAGCCTATCGATGAGCCCTTCGGTTTCGCCAATATAAATGCGGCGTTTTGATTCAATCTCTCCAACCAGTACGTACAGACAGACATTGTTCAACTCTTCTCGTCGCCCGGCTTCAGCCAACATGGCCCGTGGAAACTGGATCGCTTGTACGGTCCGGCTCGTGACTTCCGCAATGCGGATACCTCGCGGGTTCCCGTCCGGTAAATAGATCTGAATCGTTTTTCCGGTCATCGTTTCTAACCCATCAAGCACTCTCACCTGACGAACGATCTAAACTCTCCCTAACCGTCTTCAACGTCGCAAAGATGCCCTCAATCACGTTCTCCCTACCCTCAAACAAAGCGTCCGGCCCGCCCGCATGCAGGTTATTGAACGGCTTCGTACCGATGCTTCCATTACGCTGCCTACATGCATTCATTTAATATCCCAATAGCAAACAAGATTCGAATTCCAATTGTCAAAATTTAGACGAAATTCACTCTTTTCGCAAATTTCCATTTGCGCACAGCACAATATAGCTTAAAACTATAGGACAACCTTAAAAGGAGCCATACGCTGGTTACCGACAAGCCAGAAGAAGATACCCGCAAAGAGATTGACGCAAAACTCTATGTCGTCGGATGGACGATTCAAGACCGTAATCGACTGAACTTAACGGCAGGCGAGCCAGGAAGGCACGGCGTCATCGTTCGCGAAATGGATACCGACTCAGGTCCAGCCGACTACATGTTGTTCTTTCAGGGTAAAGCCTGCGGCATCGTGGAAGGCAAGCGTAATAGCGCCAGCGTAAACCTCGTCTCAGAAAAAACAGAACGCTACGCGTTTTCTGGACAATTCGTCGAGACACGGCTTGCCAAAGGCCAACTCTTTCCATTCCAGCGACCAATATAGTGTCCTTAACTGAGAAAACGTTGGAAAAAGTCCGTCGTCCATTGCGAAGACGCGGCTGTTAGTAGCTCTGATCCTTATGTTCTAATATCAAGTTAAAACGAGAAATCGAAGGCGGGTAGCATGGCTAAAAATACCCATCTGAAGGTGCTCAGCACCACGGTGAAGGTCAAAATCATTGATCAGCACGACTTCATCTGCCTCACCGACATCGCCAAATCGAAGAACCCCGACCATCCCGATGACCTGATCCGCAACTGGTTGCGCAACCGGAATACCCTGGAGTTGTTGGGGATCTGGGAGCAACTGCACAATCCCGATTTTAATCCCGTCGAATTCGACGGGATTAGACGCCAGGCCGGCCTCAACAGCTTCACCCTGACCCCCAAGCAGTGGATCAGCACCACCAGCGCTATCGGCCTGCAATCCAAGGCTGGTCGCTACGGCGGCACCTACGCCCACAAAGACATCGCCTTTGAATTCGCCTCCTGGGTCTCGGTGGAGTTCAAACTCTATTTAATTAAAGAATTTCAGCGCCTCAAAAACGACGAACTTCGGCAACTCGGCTGGGACGTCAGACGACAACTCACCAAAATCAACTACCGCATCCACACCGACGCGGTGAAAGCCAACCTGATTCCCTCAAAACTCAGCCCGCAACAGATCAGCATGGTCTACGCCAGCGAGGCCGATGTGTTAAATGTGGCTCTTTTTGGGCAAACGGCAGCAGAATGGCGGGCGAAACATCCGGATGAATCAGGCAACATGCGCGACTACGCCAATGTCGCACAGTTGGTGTGCCTAGCTAATTTGGAAACCTTGAATGCGCATTTTGTTAAAAAGGAATTACCGCAGGCTGAGCGGGTGGTGCTCTTGAACGCGACGGCGATTGAGCAGATGCGGTTGCTGACTGAGGATACGGGGATTCGGAATTTGGAAGGGGGTGAGGCATGAGTCAGGGAGCTTTGAGGGAACCACGAAAAACACGAATAAATTGGTTAAGTTTGGCTTTCATGCCCTTTGTGATGTTTGTGGTCAAAAAACAAAGGGTAGCGGCATGAGTGGCTTATTTATTGAGAAGTTGCTGGATGGGGCCGAGGTGGAGTGGAAGACCTTGGTTGTTGCGAATAAGAGTCCCAGGGACACACCAATAACGCCAAAGACTACACTCGACAGCTTGATCTGAATATCCATATAGGTGCCAATCTGTTATTGGCGTGGTCGGCCTCACTTATCAGAATCTGAAACTCGTACTCTTTGTCGCTCATCATCCGTTCTCCGCATTGTTCGTCTTTCCAATACCCCTCAAGCACTCTCACCTGACGAACGATCTAAACACTCCCTAACCGTCTTCAACGTCGCAAAGATGCCCTCAATCACGTTCTCCCTACCCTCAAACAAAGCGTCCGGCCCGCCCGCATGTAGGTTATTGAACGGCGCTTCGTACAAGGCCGATGCTTCCATCACACCGCGTGACGTGAGTTGATCGATCAACAGCTCAATGAACCGGATCTGTGATGCTGTCAGGCTGCGATCGCTCAGAAAAACCGAAAACGCCTCCTGCGCCGCAACCCGATCCATACCGACCAGACTCCGTACAAAATAAACCAACGACGGAGCACCGCTACGAGCTAACATGCCCGATAACAATGTCGGACCGTCGTCCTCGCCGATTTCGGCCAGCGTCGATTCCAAACCTTGTAAATCAGCTTCAGTGAGCGGCTGATTCGTACGCAGACGATGAACCACCAAATGGTCCTGATGGCTGCGCAAAAAGTCCTTAACCTTCTTCTCATACTGCATACCTGTCATCTTGGGCATGTAGACAACGGCATCTTCACGGACGGCGGTCACTTCATCCTGGAAATCGGTGTAGACAATGTGACGTTTCTTTTTGTCCAGGAACGCCATCAATCCGCGCAGTCGCAGACGCATCTCTTCCAGCCCCGCCAGATCGATCCCTTCCCAGAACCCCTTCTCCTGGATGGCCGCAAAATACACGAGCTGTTCCCGCACCGCCGGAACCGCCGTTTTCTCCTCTAACAACATCGCCAACTCCACCACACGGGTACGCAAACCCTCGAAACGCCCGCAGTCCGCTTCCACGTGCGCCAACTGCATGCGCAGGGCGGTCAGATCAAAGAGCCGCGCTTCCAACTCATCGGTTTCGATCTCGCTTGGCAGTCCTGCCACATCCCGTTGCAATGTGTCCTGATCGTCTTCACTTAACGCGTCCCACACATCCCGTTTCTGGAAGCGCTCCACCTCGGCCAGCTGCATGCGCACGATAAAGTTGTCGGTGTTCATGGCCGCGACTTCACGGTGCAGGTCGTCAATCAGTGTTCCTCGCAACACGGCGTCTGGATCCAACTCCACCACATGTTGCACATGGCCCAGCAACTGCACACGCGCTCGAAACAAACGTGTACCTAGCGAGGCGCTTCCACTAGCCTCAATGCCATCCGGGTTCTCGCGGAAAAAGTCGAAATTGAAACAGAAATCGAAGACACGAAAGTCCGCTTTGTCCTGGTCCGGTCCAAACAGATCCACACATAAACGGGTACCGCGTCCAATCATCTGCCAGAACTTGATCTTGGAATAGACCGGTTTGAAGAAGACCAGGTTCGCCACTTCAGGCACGTCGATGCCGGTATCCAACATATCTACCGAAATCGCGATATGCGGCACTTTATCCTTTAGGCTGAAATCATCCAACAAGCTCTGCGGGTACTTGGCGTAATGGTCAATGATACGCGCAAAGTGACCGGCAAAATGCGGGTAGTGATGGTTGAAGCGCTCCTCAATAAAGGCGGCGTGGTCATGGTTACGCGCGAAAACAATCGTCTTGGCCAGGCGATCACCACCCTCCACCTTGTGGCCGTGTTCCATCAAGAACTGCAGCACCTTATCCACCGTGTCCTTGTTGAACAACCAACTGTTAATCGCGGTGGCGTTGACGCGCTCGGGTAGATCGTCAACCACCTCGTCACCCCAGTCCAGGTTCTCCCATTGTTCTTTCTCTTCGTCGCTGAGCGTTTCGTAATCGATCCCTTCACGAGGGAATTTCAGATCCACTTGCTGGACACGTGGCGGAACCAAGAACCCATCCGCTACCGCCGTCGCCAGCTCATACGCGTCCGTTGGCACCCCTGGCTCTAAATCAAACAAGCCATAAGTGTTCTTATCCACTTCTTCGCGGGGTGTGGCGGTCAATCCCACCAAAAAGGAATCGAAGTAGCGGAAGATGGCCCCGTATTTCTGGTACACCGAACGGTGCGCTTCGTCGATGATCACCAGATCAAAGTGACCGACACCAAAGCGCGCTTGACCGCCATCCGAGGCGTCGATCAGCCCCATCATGGTCGGATAAGTGCAGACATAGACCCGTCCGTCCTGGTTCTTTTCGGTGACCAGATTCACCGGGCTGGACTCCGGCAGATGGGCCTTAAAAGCGTTGGTCGCTTGATTCACCAACGAGATGCGATCAGCCAGGAACAACGCGCGCTTCACCCAACCGGCGCGTTGCAAAACGTCCACCAGCGCTATGGCGGTGCGCGTCTTGCCTGTGCCCGTGGCCATCACCAAAAGCGCTTTACGGCGCGCGTTACTGAACTGCTCGAAGATGCTGCCGATGGCGCGTTTCTGGTAGTAGCGTTCCACAATCGCGTCTTTAATGGCCGCCACATCCAGCTTCTGGCTCTGTGAACGGCGCAGGATCAAACGCGCCAGCTCGTCCTTCTTGTAGAAGCCCGCCACCTGGCGCAGCGGGTAAGTCTTGTCATCCCAAATAAAGGTCTTGTAACCGTTGGTGATAAAGATGACGGGTCGTTGACCGTGCATGGTTTCCAGGCAATCGGCATACAGTTTCGCTTGCTGCTGGCCAACGGCAGGATCGACGGTAGACTTCTTGGCTTCCACCACCGCCAACGGTTTCCCGTCATCGCCCCACAGCACATAGTCGGCAAAACCGATTCCTGGCTGGTTGGGCATGCCGGTCACTTTGTACTCGCGATCCCGTGGTTGGTCTAATGCCCAACCGGCGCGGTTCAGGTTCACATCGATCAGGGCGGTTCGGGTTTCCGCCTCACTGTAGTCGTGTGGATCGGGGACGGTTTCGCGGGCGGCTCGTTGCTCAGCTAGTTGCTGGCGCAGCGCCTGTAGTTCGGCGTCAAGTGCGTCGCGTTCCTGCTGTTGTTTCAAGGCAGCTTCGCTTTGCTCGGCAAGCTGTCTCTGTAGGGCTTCCAATGTTTCGCGAGGCACGACTTCGGCGGTGGCTGGTTGCGGAACGCGGTCGTCCTGCCAGGAGGCGCCCTGGCGCGAAGCGTCGGGTGTGTAGGTGCGCACAAGCCAATGGCAGAGGTGGTGGAGTTCTTTGACCACATGCAGGGCGTGACGTTCGAGCACGGGCTGAGTACCGTGAACGGCCTTGTTACCCACTTGCTGAATGAGCAGTGATTTCTGGAAGACCGCCTCAGGTACCAGATTCTGAAAATCGGGATGATGTAATAGCGCACCCAGTTTTTGGTCGTAGGGTAAGCGCAGACTGGCGTCGTGTCGATAGAGCCAGTGCACGATGGCTTCGAGTGTGAAGCGGGCTTGAAAACAGGCGGCTCGAGGGTCGCCTGTGATGTGACCTTCCGCCTTGGCCGCCGATGCCGCGATCTCGCGGAAGGGGTCGGGCAGAAAGGCGAAGTTGGTCACGGCTAGAGTTCCCCATTGAAGGCGCGAAACTGCAACGAGGCGAAGAGCGTGTCTAGCTCAGCCAAATGGGCCCTCATTCGGGCCTTTTGGCGTTCAACGGATTCCACGATGGCGGCGAATCGGTGTTGGAGGTATATGGGCGGAGTAATAATCCGAAAATTTCTACAGGCTGGAAGAGGTAAGTGCTTTACTGTTGAGCCAGAACCATTGCGATTAAATTGCCTTTGAAGACCCTCGCCCATGAACGCAAAAAGGAGATATTCTGGAGTCACCTTCAATGGATTCGACCGATATAGCATGATTCTTTGACCAAGGAACACTTGGTCGCTACCCCGAAGGATCCCCGCCTCGCCTACAGGCGCTTCCCTAGTAAGAAGCACGTCTCCCTCACAGGGAACCAACCTCCTATTCCATTTGTCATATATTTCCCTTTCGACATATCTAACGCTGACTGTGTCTACAACGCCGTGACGTATGTTTGTAGTCCGAATCATCTTATAGTCAGTTCTGTATTCAACAATAGGGGCAGTTCTGTTGACGCAATCAACCACCTGCTCACAGATTTCTTCAACTCCGAATACATCCCACCCCATGGGATTGGTGACGGGGTCGCCGAACATGTCGAGGAAGGTGGATTGGAGCAGGGTGTCGAGCTGGGCGAGGGACTCGCGGCGCTTGGCGCGCAAGGCGTCCGCCGCATCCAGAATCGCCGCGATCCGCTTCTGCTCCGCGAGGGGAGGCAGCGGGATTTGGATTGCCTCGACGATCTTCTTCGAGACTTCCTTGAATGTCGCGCCTCGACCCAGACGTTGGAGACGGTCTCGATGGACCAATAACCACCAGTAAAGGTAGTCAGCGAAGATACGCCCGTCGTGTGGCACAAAGCTCTTGAACCCCTGGTTCGTGCAGACCGGAATCGAGTTGATCGCAACAAGCCCAATAGGTGCACGTGAACTGAACAATACGGACTGGCTGGGGAGCATTCGAGCTGAGCAATTCTTGAGGCCGGCGTGTGTAATCTTCCTTTGTGAGTCGCTGATTAACTTGTGAACAATGCCGCTTAAGTCCTTTGGCGTCACCCAAGGCACGTCGCCATCCCAGAATTTCGAGTTTCCGGTCTTCGGCGTTGCACCAGAGACAACGTCGCACACTTCGCCCAACTTGACTAGTGGCCAGGTCATCCCAGCAGTCCCTCAAGCTGTATACGCCCCTTCGCGATCTCCACCTCTAACTGCGCCATCCTCTCCAAAATCACTTTCGGCGGATCGTGCTCAACGGCTTCGTAAACCACTTCCTTGTAGCGGTTGATGGAGAGGTCGTAATCGTTGCCTGCGATATCGGCTTTAGGGACAAGGAAGCTGCGGTCCGTGCGTTTTCTGGCAGCCTCACCCTCGCGGTTCTGCCAACGACTCAGAATGTCGGGCAGGTCGCTCTTATCCGGCTGCGGCGTGCGTTTATCGTCGAGGGAGTAACCATCGGCTTGCATGTCGTAGAACCAAACCTGACCGGTACCGCCCGAGTTGGTTTTGGTGAAGAACATGATGGCGGTCGAGACGCCTGCATAGGGTTTGAACACACCGGACGGCATAGAAACAATCGCTTCCAGCTTCTGGTCCTCCACCATAATCTTACGCAAGGCTTTGTGTGCCTTGGAGGAACCGAATAGCACGCCATCGGGCACGATCACGGCCGCTCGCCCCCCGATCTGCAGCAAGCGCATGAAGAGTGCGACAAACAGCAGCTCCGTCTTCTTGGTTTTGACGATCTGCTGCAGGTCCTTGGCAGTGGATTCGTGGTCCAAGCTACCCGCAAAGGGCGGATTGGCCAGGATCAGGGAATAGCGCTCGGCATCGTTATCGTCGGTTTGGGCGAGGGAGTCCTTGTAGCGGATGTCGGGATTCTCGACGCCGTGTAAAAGCATGTTCATGCTACCGATACGCAGCATGGTGTTATCGAAGTCATAGCCGTGGAAGGTACCCGCGTTGAAACGGAGACGGGCGCTTGCGTCCTTATAGATGGCATCACTGTGGTGGGAGACCAGGTACTCCGAGGCAGCGATCAGGAAGCCAGCCGTGCCGCAGGCG
The DNA here is from genome assembly GCA_029263455.1 of Holophagae bacterium. Taxonomy (GTDB): domain Bacteria; phylum Acidobacteriota; class Holophagae; order Acanthopleuribacterales; family Acanthopleuribacteraceae; genus JAGQSC01. Next base: position 4,482 of record JAJCXM010000031.1, on the reverse strand, counting down.
GGATCACAGATCAGGTCTTTGGGCGTGGGCGCGGTCATGTCCACCATCAGCTTGATGATGTGACGCGGCGTGCGGAACTGACCGTTCTGACCCGCCGTCGCGATCTTGCCCAGCATGTACTCGTAGAGATCGCCTTTGGTGTCTTTGTCGGCCATATCGATGGCGTCAAGTTGATCCACCACGTTGGCCAACACGCGGGGCGCGGGCATCATGAAGATGGCGTCTTTCATATGGTGGGTGTAGGTGCTGCCGTTTCCGCTTGGATCGTCATCGTTGTGCCCGAGTGTTTTGATGAAGGGAAACACATGGTCGCGTACCAGCTCGAACATGGGTTCGGGTGCCAACTCCTTAAAGCGTGACCAACGCAAGGCATCCTGGTCGGCTGCGAACACGGCTGCCTCGATGGGCGCGCCGGTGCGTACGGCCTTGCGTTCCTTAAGCGTCTGTAACTCGTCTAAACGCTTGATGAACAGCAGGTAGGTCAGTTGTTCAATCACGGAGAGCGGATTGGAAATACCGCCCGACCACATGGTGTCCCAAATACGATCAACCTTGGACTTGAGTTCACCGGTAATCATAAGTGTCCCCGTCGCGTGATTGACGATGTATCGGTAATAAACATATTGATGTCACCCTATAACGATTATTTCGGACCAATCAGGTTTTGAATAAAGTACCATTCTATACAACTAACGTCACACGCCAATTAACGTAATTGTAAAAGCAGAGCAATGAATCGCGGTTGGATTTCATGAATAATAGAGAAGCCGTCCCTCAACTAACCGAAACGAACTTTCAGCGAGCTTTCGAGCGCTTCAAAGCGGCCGTCAAGCTTAAGAGCGGCAAAGACTTTGTCAATTTCAGCAGTGGTCTGGTATTCGAGTGGGAAGGCTACAAGGATTGGGTCTATCAAGAGGGTCGCCATCGGCTTGCGGTGAGTAAATGGCGAAGATCGAAGATGGGGATTTTATCCGCGGGTGAAACGAAATCGATTTTTGACGACACAGTATCTGCGATCGAAATACATAAAGACTCTTTATTGAGGAACAATTTGGTGCGATGGGACGCCCGTTATGGACAAAAAGGGAAATCACATATCGGTTTGTTAACGGCCGATGATCAGACGAAAAAGCGATTGGAAAAGGTGCTCTATTCACTCTACAAGGACGGAGAACCAGAAGATCGTTGCTTCGACGAGTTGGTTGCCATCCTGGGTAGGAAATTTGATTTGTTGGCCTATCTGTTTTTTCTCAAAGACTGGACTCGGTTTATGCCCATTAGTCCAAAGCTATTCTCTAAGGCTTTTGATCACTTGGGGATCCCGCAAAAACTGTCAGGCAGATGTTCTTGGTCAAGTTACACGGGCTATCTGGACCGGTTAAACCTCGTCAAGGAAAAGCTAAATCAAAAGGACCTTTCGGATCGGCTGATAGACGCGCACTCATTTTGTTATGTGCTCGCTAGTCTTTGGGAAACCGTTGATGCCGAGGTCAAAGCTGTTTGGATGACTGGTTTACCTGTCTCTGTTACGCGGAATCAACTGTCAACTCGGCCTGCTAGGCAGATGACTATGACGTCTAATGATTTCCTGGAAATAGCCAAGGCAAAAAACATCAACGGCGGCTCAATCGCATCCGTGACCAGATTGAACGACCGAATTGAAGCATCGACTCAGGCTAAAATCTTGACACCTGACTTCCTTGCTCTAGGCATGAGATAGTGCATCCTAGATCGCAAGCAAAAAATCAAAAGAAGCTGCGGAATTACAGATGAAAGTGATAGGAACTATGACAATGGTTGATACACTTGGCTACTATGATCTCCAGACCCTATGGATGGTTACTAGGGATGAAAAAGATAATGCGTCGCTGTTTCATGAATATATCCATTTTATGCAAAATATCCTGCACGCGAGTGGGCTAGCGTCTTTGATTATTCATGCCCAGGCTGTTCAGGATGCAGTAAATCAACACAAAAATTTGAGTACGTTTCCGATAATTTTGAGCGATATCGTCGTTGATAATTGGGATAGGCTTTATGGCAAGTATGAGGGTGATACTGAACATGACCCCGGCGATACGGATTATTCGGAAATCAACATTGGTCGATACATAATTCAAGAAAGCATGGCCCACGAAATAGAGAGACACATCTTTGATACGAATGATGTTCCAGAGTTTCCGTATAAAATTGTACGTCGTTACCTAGAAGGGTCAGTTTCGTGTTGGAACGCTTGGACACACGAAAAGCAAATGCGAATATTAGTTGTCGTGTGTGACGTGGCACTAAATTTCTTTGACGCTGGTCAAGTTCTTCGGGAACTGGTTGATAAATATGAATGGGCGAATCTCAACGATCCTGCCGACATCTACGATACGCTAAGCGATTGTAAAGTCACACTTGACAAAAGCATCGATCCTTCAGGCAAAGAAATGACCACGCGTGACGCTCACGAGTTCATCGCAGAAGCTGCGCGTAAAGCCCTGATGTCGATTTTTCCCGGGGACGGTTTTGAACGCCTTCGTAAAGTATTATCCCAATTACTAAACAATGCCAAGACATTCGTATCACAACGACCGCGAGCTTTCTACGAGCTCGTATGCTCTCCCGCTCATGATCTCTGGGTAAAATATGAAAAAGAACTCGGGGCCCCCATAATCCTACAAGGCCAAGGATGGCACACGAGCAAAAACTACCCCAATATTGAAACTTGGGAACTGGCCTGTCTTAGGGGCTCTGGCGCAATCTTGAGTGTATTAGTAGAACTCGAAGGAAATGCAGGGTGTTCAATATTGGAATGTCCCGATCGTGTGCCAATATGTAATTCAAGGCCATGGGAGTACTCCAAGCTGTGTCCATTTAGGCGAATGTGGCAGGTTTATGGCTGTATTCTTCCCAATCAAAATACAAAATGAATATTACCGGGCCACGCAGGTAAATCCATTACAGCTACTTGATTCCCACTGTTCATTTCGACCATCATTTCTATCGTTATTCCGTAGCTTTGCTGACGCTATCCCCGTGTTCAACCCTTGCATCCGGAGTCATTTCGCGGGCTTTGGAGAGGGCTGAGGCCACCAGACCAGCAGGGACGGAGGCGATGCCTAGCCCGATCAAGAGTATGATGCCCGTGAAGACACGGCCACCGGTGGTGATGGGGAAAATTTACGGGGACATGTTGCCGTAAAGCCAGTCTATCAACCATTTTTGATGTCGGGGGGTTTATGGGGACACGTTGTCGCGAAGTGTTTCTATCACCCATTTCTGACGTTGTGGCTTTGAAGCTTTGTGCGCAACAAACAAGCTGGATCTGGGTCGTTTCTCTTTCGCCTGCGAGGCTCTGGTTTCGAGCCTCGCCGAGGCGGCAGGTTGTAGCCCCGGTCGCCAGGCCGGGGTTCAAGGTTCCAAATTCCGCAAAAAGCCCCAACGGGCGGCAGGAGGTTGGGAAACTTTTTGGGTTTGGATTTGACGTACGTTGTGGTCTTGGTCACAGGTGGGTCACTTTTACGTTGTCAATCGATGTCGGACACATGATGTGCCGCCCTAAGGGGCTCAGGAATCTTTTCTTGACCTGACCCCGACCTGTCGGTCGGGGCTATATTCTGTCGCGCTTTGGCGCTTTGGGAAAAGAATTTTACGGGGACACGTTGTCGCTAAGTGAGTCTATCACCCATTTTTTATGCCGCGTTTTTGAAGCTTTGTGCGCAACAAACAAGCTGATCTAGGTCGTTTTCTTCTTCACCTGCGATGTCTGGTTTCGAGCCTCGCCGAGGCGGCAGGTTTTAGCCCCGGTCGTCAGGCCGGGGTTCAAGGTTCCAAATTCCGCAAAGAGCCCCTTCGGGCGGCAGGAGGTTGGGTGATTTTTGGGTTTGGATTTGACGTATGTTGTTGGTCTTGGTCACAGGTGGGTCACTTTTGCGTTGTCAATCGATGTCGGACACATGATGTGCCGCCCTAAGGGGCTCAGGAATCTTTTCTTGACCTTACCCCGACCTGTCGGTCGGGGCTATATTCTGTCGCGCTTTGGCGCTTTCGGAGGTGCTTAAGGCGTATTTGTGGAACAGGCATCTTGCCTGTTGGGGTTTCTGTTTGTTGTCGAGACGGGACAATGAAAAAGGGGTTGCATTTGGATTGAACTGGAGCTCATTGACATCACAGGCGAGACGCCTGTGCCACATGGGCCTTTGATCTCAACCGTGGAACAGGCTTCGAGCCTGTTGGGGCTAGTGTTTGTTGGGGAGGCAGGACATAAATACAAAGGGTTGCATTTGGGTTGATCGGGCTTTTTGAGATCACTGGCGGGACGCTGCTGCAGGTACCAAACACCTCCGACAGGGATGTCGGACTCAGTGCGCCCAGGAGGGTGTTATGTCGGAGAGGTGAAAGTCCTCTTCAAACTATAGCTTCAAAGTTTGTAACCAAATTCAACCGCGTCATCGTGAGATGAGGTGGGAAGCAGAAAGAGGTGAATGACCAGTCTAT
>JAJCXM010000030.1 GCA_029263455.1 Holophagae bacterium | reverse complement strand
ATACGTCAAGGACCACTTGGGTTCCACCAAGATGGTGCTGGCCTTGGACAAGTCCAACTACGAGAGTGCGGTCCTAACCGCCGCCATGGACAACGATGCCTATGGCAACACCTGGCGGGACCTGATCAACTCGGGTAACGGTGGAGAGGCTGATCCCCACGGCTACACGGGCCAGGAACGCGAAGAAGCGCTGGGCCTGATGTACTACGGCGCCCGCTTCTACATGCCCGAAATCGGAAGATTCCTAGAGGTCGATCCGGCTAGGGAGTTTGTGAATCCGTACTCGTATGTGGGGAACAGTCCTGTGGAGTATTTCGACTCTACAGGCACCTCATCTCAAATCGACGAAGAAACCGCAAGAATGCAATTGATGGAATTGTATCAACTCCGTCATGAACTAAGCCTAACGACCTATGCTCCTGTTTATGTTTACTACGCAGTCGAGAACCAGATAGCTCATCATGAAATTGCGCTCAATATTGGTCCTAGCAAAGGGCAACAGGTTGTTAACACCCTTGAACATCGCCCTCAAGATTTGACAGAAGCGATGTTAGTTTCGGCGAAGTTATCGGCCGCATTATTTGGGTTTTCGATGTCAGCGGAATTATCATTAGGATTAGGTGGGCTGCCAATTATGGACGCCCTATTCTTAGGTTCCGACGTAAATAATATAATCTTTACTGAAGCTCCTCCTCCTCTAAAGGTATATGTTGATGAGAATAATTTTTGGATGAACAAGTATATTAGGGAACAGGGACACGATGTCGTTAAAGTTCCATTGTCTACAGACGATCCAATCATTCGAAGTATGATCGAACGCAATAATGGTATCTTCGTAACGCAAAACCACAAACATTTCAAAGGTATGAGCAAAGTAATCCGTGTATCTGGCGTTCTGGAAACTCATGAACAAAAGCTTGCTGCATTGATCAACACGTTAAACAGCCTAGAGGCTGCAAGATTGAATCCCCAAATATGGACAAGAATGAAACAAATTCCAAGGTCGGGGATCACGGTAAAGTTAATAAAAAAGTTGTAAAATAGGTTGGATGAAAATTGACAAGAAAGATAGTCTGCACTGAGGGAACCTGTGCAGGTAACCCAAGAATTGAGGGAACTCGATTGACGTGCGCAAATATCGCCAATTTGCTTACGTACCGATTTGAGACGGTCTTTCATTTATTGCATTGTCACCCATATCTCGCAATTGACGATATTGTCGAATGTTTGAACTATTGCAGCAAAAAAAAATGCATTGACGACCAACCAGCAACTTTTTGTTGTGGCTGTACCTTGGATACCACTCCTGATGAGCCCCCTGCTCTTTTCTTAAACAATGACCTCTCACGTATTAACGAAGTCGAGAATATCGATGGGTATGCATTTCTGGGAACGAAAGAAGAGTATGACCTCGACCGCCCTCAGAATATTTGGGAGTTGGCTGAAGCTTTGCTCAAAAAGGATGAATTCAAATAAGTGGAGTTCGGGGTGGGCGGGTCAGGTCCATCCATCATAAGATATTTGGGGACGTATCGCGTGAAACATGGTCTGTGGCCCAGTATGTCGATCGGTAGTCGAGGCGATAGCTCAACTGAGGCTGTTTAACGATCACTGTTCGACAAGATTGTGATTTGCCCGCCCATTTTTCGCCTGTTTGACTTGCCCAACTCCACTTAATGATCCTTGATCCTGTTCGATACGTCTGCGTATCGCACGATCCCGTTAGGATGAACGGCATGAATCGAACGGTTCGCCTCTTGAAATCGAGAGGTGGCAAGCATTAGGTCCGTAGCAGCCTAGTTAAACGAAGGTTGAAGCGTCTTCCGACGGAGTGCGGTATCGACAGGAGCCCGAGCGACTGAGGTACCGCTTTGGATGAAGGGTTAGCCCCACTGAAGAGCTGATACCGGGCATCGAACGCAGTGAGGTGCTCGGGTACGTCACCTTGAAGTCACGCGCAACTCCCCTACTTTATCGCTTGCGAACCTCGCTGCGCTCGATTCACAGACCGGGAACCTTCGACTCACTCCACCACTTCAGCGAAAGCGGTGCCTCAGTCGCGGACTCCTGTCGACACCGCACCTCCGCCGGAAGTCGGAAGCCGGAAAAACAGAAACGGCTTTGCTGTCAGTCTTTTCACACGTAAGATTTGGTCATGGACCCCAGCAACAACTATTGGCCGCACGCTCCTCGGCACTCTTTCGAAGATGCAGGCACCTACTTCGTTACAGCGGCTTGTTATCAACACAACCACTTTTTCACGAAACCCGATGCGCTTGATTTTCTTCAAGACAAGATGTTCGAGATAGGAGATTCTTATGGCTGGATGTTACAAGGATGGTCGCTGTTCTCTAATCACTACCATCTGATTGCCGATAGCCCGTCAAGTGGCGGTAAATCGCTGCGCGAATGGATCACACGTCTGCATACCGATTCAAGTCGATTTGTTAACCGGATGGATGGCGTTAAAGGTCGCAAAGTTTGGCATAACTATTGGGACAAACAGCTTTCGTTCAAACGCAGTTACTTTTCGCGCCTTAACTATGTCATGGATAATCCAGTTCATCACGGACTCGTCCATGACGCCCGACAGTATCCTTGGTGCTCCGCAAAATGGTTTGATACACATGCGAAGGCATCATTCAAGGAGGCGGTTCGGAGCTTCAAAACAAGCGAACTGCGTGTGTCTGACGATTACACACCGGTCAATCCATTTGAAAGCTAGAGTTAGAAGTGGCAAACAATAGCTCCGTAACAGCCTAGTTAAACAAGGTTGAAGCGTCTTCCGGCGGAGTGCGGTATCGACAGGAGCCCGAGCGACTGAGGTACCGCTTTGGACGAAGTGTTCGCCACACGGAAGAGCTGCTACCGGGCATCGAACGCAGTGAGGTGCTCGGGTACGTCACCTTGAAGTCACGTGCGACTCCCCTACTTTATCGCTTGCGAACCTCGCTGCGCTCGATTCACAGACCGGGTCTCTTCGACTCACTCTATCTCTTCGGCGAAAGCGGTATCGACAGGAGCCCGAGCGACTGAGGTACCGCTTTGGACGAAGTGCCCGCTACACTGAAGAACTCGCACCGGGCATCGAACGCAGTGAGGTGCTCGGGTACGTCACCTTGAAGTCACGCGCAACTCCCCTACGTTATCGCTTGCGAACCTCGCTGCGCTCGATTCACAGACCGGGAGCCTTCGACTCACCCCACCTCTTCAGCGAAAGCGGTGCCTCAGTCGCGGACTCCTGTCGACACCGCACTCCGCCGGAAGCCGGAAGTCGGAAGCCGGAAAAACAGAATCGGCTTTGCTGTCGGTCGTGATATTGACAACTTCGTGTAACAGCCAGTTCTCAAGTCTGCGTAGCTGGTGTAATCCGCGCGACTGAACGTTGACTCTTGTTGTAAACAAATTCAGGGTCCAGATCGACACCTGAATCCCACTCTATGGTGTCGAATGAGACACGAACTCGATTGAAGGCATTGCGGTCCCTGAGCTTCTGGAAAACGCCAAAATCCAGATAGGGTTTCATATCCAAAATCCCACTCTCTCCGTTGTCAAAATCAATCGAGAGCAAATAGTCCGCCATTGGTGTGACGTTTTTTACTGATGGAATCACCGTTTCACCTCTCACTGCAACGGCTGGATTTTGAACGGTTCTTCGCCATTCATGACCAGCTCCCAATCTGCTACTAATTCTTCCTGATGAAGTTCTGCCCACGCCAGCACAAGCTTAGTCTGTTTCCTTGGAAGATCTCCTTGAATCACTTCGCAAGTGTGGATATCGACGGTTGCCTTATGCTCGCCGTAGTAGACGTAAAAATGTGGTGGAGGATGCTCTTTCGGCGCGTAATACATCCGAACAATAATTCCATAAAACATTGAGATTGTTGGCATTGAATTTATCCAGCCCAATCAGTATACCAAAACACGGATTCTCATCTGCCAGGGCACTGCCTTGGGAAACGAAACGCCCGTCTTTCTGTGCCCCGAAAGGGTGTTCCACAATTCCAGGCTTCAATCAAAACGGGATTGATCGTCATCGGGGGATTATCATTTCAGAAGAGTTCATAACTGTCGCGCCCCTTCAGGGCTAACGATTTCTTTGGATTCCTAACCCAGGGCGAGGCCCTGGGCTGTCATGTTTGGCCCTTTCAGGGCCATTTGAATTTCCGAGCGACTGAGGTACCGCTTTGGACGAAGTGTTTGCCACACTGAAGAGCTGATCCCGGGCATCGAACGCAGTGAGGTGCTCGGGCCGTAACCTTTGAAGTCACGCGCAACTCCCCTATTTTATCGCCTGCGAACCTCGCTGCGCTCGATTCACAGACCGGGAACCTTCATCTCTCGCCACCTCTTCGGCGAAAGCGCTGCCTCAGTCGCTTAGGCTCCTGTTGACACCATATCCGGCGGAACAATAGAAGATCGCATTCGCAGAGGTGGGAGATCATAGCCCTGGTTTCAAGGCCGAGGTATATCCAATATATATAGTTCCGTAACATTAGATCATGTCCGATCCGATCCAGATCCTCTCAAAAGATCGCCCGCCTAGCTTTGTACAATGACCAGTCCACATAAACAGAAATCAAGTGTAGACTACAAGCTACGGAGGATTCTTGTGACCGATTCCCTTAATCAAATAAAAGAACAGGCATTAAGTCTTGAACCGGAAGAACGTGCAAAATTAGTCGAAGTCATGCTTGAATCGTTGAGTGACCCACTTGCAATGATCAAAGACGCCTGGTCTCAAGAAATAGAAGAACGTGTACTTGCCCATGATCGTGGCGAGCTTCATGTATACCCGGCCGAGGATGTGTTTGCAGAGGCAAGACGAATCGACAAGTGAAGAAAGTAAGATTCGTCGCGCCTGCACGACGTGAATTCCTTAAGGAAGTGGTCTATTACAATACAAAAGAGCCAGGTCTTGGCTATGCATTTGCACATGAAATAGAAGAAGCTGCAGTCAGAGCTTTGGCTTTCCCTAATGCCGGTACACGTGCCACAAGAAACACAATGCGCCTCATCGTCAATAGATTCCCCTTCTCTGTCATTTATCGCCCTGATAACGAGGGCATCGTCATATTCGCAATTGCTCACCACGCGCGTCGACCTGGCTATTGGGCGTCCCGCGCTTAAGGTTACTCTTATCGCGGGTTTCACATCGTGATCATCGATGTCTAGGCTTCCGCGACAAGTCATCAATTCACCCGACACGGAAGGCGACATCATGACGCACAGCTCGCTTCTCATGCGCTTGCGAACCTCGCTGCGCTCGATTCACAGGCGGGGTTACCCAACCTCTTCGGCGAATAACACGAGGGTTTGAGCCTCAAAGAGGCGGCAGATTATAGCCCCGGTCATAAGGCCGGGGTTACATCCCACACACCTAATGAGCCCCTTGGGCGGCAGGAAGTTTGGAAAAACCGCAATCTAAAATTGATGTTAATATTTGATATTAAATACCTTAAGACAACAGGCGGGACGAGGCTGTCTCATCAGTCCTAATAATTCGGCGAAACGGTTAGAACGACCAACTTATTTACTGTATTTAACTGAATACAAACGGCTGATAACCTCTGGCTAGCCGGCCGCACTAGTTACGCCGCGCCAAGGAAGCCAAACTCACATTCTTGGGCCTTGAAGCGACCTATGCGACAGCCTCAGGACGCCTGTGCCACTGGGCACACATGGGTCATCTCAAATCGGTTTCGGGGGCTGGATGTGTCGCCCTTTGGGGCTCAAGATTTCCTTTTTTACCCTACCCCGACCTGTCGGTCGGGGCTATATCCTGTCGCGCTTTGGCGCTTTAGGCATGAGAAAATACACGTGCAGCGCCCTATGGCTTGCGAACCTCGCTGCGCTCGATTCACAGACGGGAACCTTCGACTCACTCCACCACTTCGGCGAATAACACGAGGGTTTGAGCCTCAAAGATGCGGCAGATCATAGCCCCGGTCGTAAAGCCGGGGTTACATCCCACACACCTAATGAGCCCCTGAGGCGGCAGGAAGTTTGAAAAAAAGCCGCAATCTAAAAATTCACGTTAATATTTTGTATTAAACACCTTAAGACCACAGGCGGGACGCCTGTGCCACTGGGCACACCTGGGAATTCTCGATTCGGTTTCGGGGGCTGGATGTGCCGCCCTTAGGGGCTCAAGGTTTCTTTTTTGACCTTACCCCGACCTGACGGTCGGGGCTATATCCTGTCGCGCTTTGGCGCTTTAGGCATGAGAAAATTCACTCGCACCTCCGTTTCCCTTCACTTGCGAACCTCGCTGCGCTCGATTCACAGACGGGAACCTTCGACTCACTCTATCTCTTCGGCGAAAGCGCTGCCTCAGTCGCAAGGCTCCTGTCGACACCGCACTCCGTCGGAGACCTGATTCTCACCTCCCATGCCACCGCCCCGGACTGCGATGCTTGGCCCCGCCAGGGCCATTTGGATGCCTCAGTCGCTCGATGAACTACTGCGTTATTTATTTCAGGTTTTGGTCGTCGTTTTTTAGCTGCGACCTAATCGCGCATAATTTCTCGTAATCGAGTTTATCTTGCAATCTTGATGTTGATGACTTGTTGACTAAGAGGTCGTCCAGTCCAATCATTGTTACGGTGAATGCGCCTAGGTCGGCCTCGACGGCGTTGACACTCGCCGAATCAAAACGCACACCATCAATACGATTGAGTAAGTCTATGCGAACAGGTTCAACACCGATCTTGATGATATTCCCTTGATCAAACAGATCGCCTGCGATATCACTCGCTCTAAATCCGAAGGCAATCAATACTTTGTTCAGCAAGCGGATGTTTGATGATTCATCACAATAAAAAATATCAAGGTCCTTAGTGAACCTGGGATATCCATGGTAAGCGACCGCATGACCACCTACGATCATGTAGCGAACCTTATGTTGGTCGAGTAACGCTAAGAACGTACTGAAGTCGGGCTGGCTTATCATATGAATAACCAAAGAAAGATTGACGTAATTTCTCGACCAAAGCTAATCGCTCAATGGGTTTCATTGCGGCGTATGCGACGAGGTCCTGTTGGTCAGACTCCTCAAAACTGCGGCTAACATCGATCGTCAATTTCATAGAATTCATGCAATCATCATAACACTAACTCAAGGATCAATTAGCTGGCCAAATATATCAACGACGTCCACGGAATTCAATGCCGAGGAGTTGCTCGGGTACGTAACCTCGAAGTTACACGCACCTCTATTCCTCTTCGCTTGCGAACCTCGCTACGCTCGATTCACAGACGGGATTACTCAACCTCATCGGCGAATAACACGAGGGTTTGAGCCTCAAAGAGGCGGCAGATTATAGCCCCGGTCGTAAGGCCGGGGTAACATCCCACACACCTAAAGAGCCCCCTGAGCGGCAGGAAGTTTGGAAAAACCGCAATCTAAAATTGACGTTAATATTTGATATTAAATACCTTAAGACCACAGGCGGGACGAGGCTGTCTCATCAGTCCTAATAATTCGGCGAAACGGTTAGAACGACCAACTTATTTACTGTATTTAACTGAATACAAACGGCTTATAACCTCTGGCTAGAAGCCAAACTCACATTCTTGGGCCTTGAAGCGACTTATGCGACAGCCTCAGGACGCCTGTGCCACTGGGCACACATGGGTCATCTCAAATCGGTTTCGGGGGCTGGATGAGTCGCCCTTTGGGGCTCAAGGTTTCTTTTTTGACCTTACCCCGACCTCTCGGTCGGGGCTATATCCTGTCGCGCTTTGGCGCTTTAGGCACTAGAAAATTCACGCGCACCTCCCTTCCCCTTCGCTTGTGAACCTCGCTGCGCTCGATTCACAGACGGGATTACTTCGACGCATGCCACCTCTTCGGCGAAAGCGCTGCCTCAGTCGCTGACTCCTGTCGACACCGCACTCCGCCTGAGGTTTTTACTCGTTCAAATTAAGTTGTTTATAATGAGCTTGTTACGACAGTTTAACGTTACCCCAAATAGAGGGAACCAGAAAACACCACATAAAGAGTTTTCAAACCGGGAGCAGCGGAGCAAGGTACGGTGACAGATCCAGGCATTGCCGTGAATCTGGTCAATACTGCCCCAAATACATTAAGAACCACACCCAACATCCAAGAGAGTTGGTCAAACGTTAAACCCTTCTTAACCTTGATTTGTCTCCATTACAACGGAGGTAAATTGGCTCATCTACGCTCAATCATCTTAATAGGCGCGACTCTCGGGGGATGGCTTTTCGCACCTTGCGCTGGTTGCCCTCGTATCGCCGACTGGCCTGACGACGCCAACCTCATCGATTTGTTTGCTTGTGTTAGCGACGGTTATTTCCCTGATGTCGGCGGACCGCAGTGGGAAACCATGCTTCCTGACGAACTAGGCTGGAATACCGACGCGCTCCCAGACTTCTACGATTACATGGACGCCCAAAACACACGCGCCCTGCTGGTATTGCACCACGGCCGCATTGTGCTCGAACAATACTGGGGACTGAACCTCAGCAGCCAGCCATTTGATGCCAACAGTTACTGGTATTGGGCTTCGGCAGGCAAAACGCTGACGGCCGCACTGGTGGGCATCGCCCAATACCAAGGCTACTTGTCGTTGGATGATCCCACCTCACTCTATCTCGGGAGCGGCTGGACCAGCCTAAACGAAAGTGACGAGGGGGAGATTCTCATCCGCCATCAAATCACCATGACCTCGGGACTAGATGACGGCGTTGACGACCCTTATTGCACCGATCCAGCCTGCTTAGTCTTCCTAGCCGATCCTGGCGATCGCTGGGCCTACCACAATGGGCCTTACACGCTCTTGGACGGCGTGCTGGTCAACGCGACAGGCGCAGGCTTCAATGCCTACTTCAACCAGAACTTGCGTGACCCCATCGGCATGCTCGGTTTTTGGGCCTACAGCGACTTTAACCACGTCTTTTACAGCACGCCAAGGGACATGGCTCGCTTTGGGCTTCTGATCCTGAACCAAGGCATTTGGGCTGGTCAGCCGATACTCGAGGACTCAGCTTTTGTCGAAGCCATGACGATGCCTTCACAATCGCTTAACCCGTCCTATGGTTACCTTTGGTGGCTCAACGGCCAGGAAAGTTACTTGGTTCCGGGCTTACAGTTCCCCTTTCCGGGCCCGCTCACACCAAACGCGCCAGATGACATGGTGGCGGCCATGGGCAAGAACGGGCAGCTGATCAACGTCGTTCCCAGCATGGATTTGGTGGTGGTACGTATGGGCGATAATCCTGGCCAATCGTTAGTGCCCATGATCTTTCAAAACGAAATGTGGGCTTACCTTAGCGACATCATTTGCCCGTAAATGAAGGACGAATGAGGCGGATTTGGCCGACTGCTGATGGGAGCCCCAAATAGTCGACACCTAGTCGATCGTTCAAAATCGTTTTTCTCAACCCACGCAAGGAGGTTCCGCGTTCTCGAAAACGATGGGATAATCGTTTAATGATGATGGAAACAACTCACCCTTGAATCGACCGCTCAACCAACGCATTAATGAACTTGTCCGCCAGGCCTCTGTGCTGGAGCCTGAAACACGTGCCGAATTCATCAAATCGCAATGCAAAGGCAATGAAGGCTTACAACAAGCCATCTTAGATCGCCTGGAGCAAGAAATCCCTGAAGACCCTGACGCAACCCTGGTGGGATCGGCTGGCCGGCAACCACCAAAAGCTCAATCTAAGCAGTTGCTTGGTCAACGTATCGGATATTTAACTTTCGAAAAGCTGTTGGGCAGCGGCGGGATGGGCGACGTCTATGTCGCTTTCGACGAACGTTTGGAACGGCGGGTGGCGGTAAAGGCTATTCGAGCCAGTTACCGATTGGACGCCGAGATTCGCGCACGTTTTGCCCGCGAGGCCAAAATACTCTCCCAGCTGGAACACCCAAATATATGTCGTGTTTACGACTATATGACCGCAGCCGAAGCCGACTTTCTGGTATTGGAATGGATCCATGGCGTTACACTGACCGATGCCATAAAAAAAGGACTCTCAAAAACACGTAAGCTGGAAATTGCCCGTCAGATCAGTGACGGTTTGCAGACCGCCCACAGCAAACTGATCGTTCACCGCGATCTCAAGCCAGGCAACGTGATGATCACTGACCGTGGCGGCGTTAAGATATTGGACTTCGGGCTGGCGCGACCCGTGGGTGAACCGGTAAGCCAAAAAACAGACTCCGATCCAACGCTCTCGTCACCAAGTAGCGCTTTCGTTACGACTGTCGGCCAAGTTATGGGCACGCCCATGTTCATGAGCCCTGAACAAGCTCATTGCAGAACGGTTACGGCCGCCAGTGACATGTATTCCTTTGGCCTATTGCTTCAGTGGTTGTTCACCGAATCCAACCCATACGAAGAGGGATTGAGTTCGTTCGAACTCATTGTCAAAGCCGGCAAAGCGGAAACCGCGCCCTTGACCGGACTAGACACAGACCTAACCTCTCTCATCAATCGGCTGAAGAGCCTAGACCCCGCCATTCGACCCAGCTCAGAAGAAGCGAGCAAAAGCCTGGTCGAGATTCTGGAGCTACCCAGGCGACGGAAGCGGCGTATTGTGACCGTCGCATTCATTGTTTTATTAGTCCTGGGACTATTGGGCACGACGCTCGGACTGATTCAAGCAAAACGCGCGCAAGCCAAAGCCGTTCTGGCCCTGGAAAAAGCCGAGAGCGAGGCCGACAAGGCCAAAGAGATTATCTCTGTACTGCAAGAGTTCATGTCTTCTCCTGACCCTTTGAAACGCGGCATCGATGTGAAGGTCACCGATTTAATCTACGCATTCAAGCCGACATTGAATGGCTTGAGCGATCATCCCGAGGTTCGCGCCACTATACTCCACACATTTGGTAATACACTGGATGCGTTAGGCGACAGTGAAGAAGCTATGACGATGCTCGAGGAAGCGGCGGAAATCCGCCTAAGCATATATGGCGATGATCATCCCGATGCTCTTGAGTCGCAGCATCAATTAGCTCTAACTCTCTACCATGTAGGTTTCATGATCGACGCGGAACTGCTTTGGCGTAAAGTGTTTGAGAAGCGCAAAGCGCTTCTGGGAGAAGACCACCCTGACACCCTTAATAGCCTATTTTATTTAGCTGCGGCATTAGATTTCTTAGGTCGCTATCAAGACGCAGAGCCGCTTTTCAGAGAGGCTTTGGAGCGGCGTCGAGCTGTACTGGGAGATCGTCATCCAGATACGTTAACGACCTTGAGCCGGTTTTCGGCTAATAGGCGACACCTTGAACTCAGCGCAGAGGCCGAGGCGATGGAAAGGGAATGCTGGGAGATAAGGCGTGATGTGCTCGGCGACGATCACCCTGATACGCTTATGTCCATGAGTAATCTCTCCAAGATCTTATGGGATTTGCAGCAGGACGTAGAGGCTGAATCCCTATCTCGCAAAGTTATTGAGGGTAGACGGAATGTTTTGGGGCCTTTGCATCCATATACGCGATACGGGTTACATGACCTGCGACGCGCACTACGCTCTCGGGGTCGCGAGGCCGAAGCAGCAGAAGTGAGCCACGAAATCTTCCAAATCAGAAGTCAGTCAGGCGCGGATATGGAACTAGCAGAGGCTGTGGAGGCCGGTGCTGAATCAGCACTGTACTTAGTGGAAACGCGACTACGCGAAGGCAATAACGAAGAAATGACCGCACAGGACATATCTCGAATCGCCAATCAATTCTTGCGTGAGAATAAG
Source organism: Holophagae bacterium (assembly GCA_029263455.1). Lineage (GTDB taxonomy): Bacteria > Acidobacteriota > Holophagae > Acanthopleuribacterales > Acanthopleuribacteraceae > JAGQSC01. The sequence continues at coordinate 43,137 of JAJCXM010000030.1, read as the reverse complement.
CCCGAGAAAGCCGTCACCACTCTTGAGATGTCAGTCACCTACTTCCCCGATTCATTCTGGACATACGCCAATCTGGGCGATTTGTACGATGAACAAGACAACTTCGACAAAGCACGACATTATTACTTGAAAGCACTGGAGATCGCCCCGCGTAACCTCTACCTGAAACGACGACTCGCTGCCGTCGAAGCACGAGCTCCGGTTTCACAGCCCGTTTCTCCTTAAAACCGACAGCAATCAAATTCCCGTGAATTACAAATCTCGACCAATGTTTCTAGGTAAAGAGGTTCGACCGTGGCTAAAGTTAAACACAGAGTTGGCATCCAGAAATTTGTGAGGCAAAAACTGGTGGGTTAGCTGACCTGACGATTTCGGAGTTGGCCATCATAGCTTTGAATACATGGAGCTGATTATCGCGAGCTTGATTTTGAACCCGCGTACGTCTCATAATCCTACGTTACAGCCGAACCAGATCACGAAGCGAATAGCTCTCAAATTTGGCTAGCTGGCAACAGAAGACAGGGTTAAGGCCTGGAGATGAACAAAAAGAGGTGATCCATGAATCGAATTTTCGTAACCCTGTTAATCCTTTCGGTACCGGTTTGCATTCTCGCCGATTCACCGGCAATAGATACAAACGAAAATGAAACAGCTATCTACTTATGCGGGAAATGTGGCGAGATTAAAGGCAGCGAGGTCTGTTGCATAGCCGAATCGCGAGAGGTCTGCGAGAAATGCGGACTTTTTGAAGCGTCGGCCGGTTGTTGCAAGATTGAAAAGGGTCAAGACGTTCTGATCTGTGGCAAGTGTGGTGAAGTTAAGGGAAGCGAAGTTTGCTGTAAAAAAGAAGGCCGCATGCAGTGTGGCAAGTGCAAGCTTTACAAGGGATCTGTGGCTTGCTGCAAAGTGGCTAAGAGTGAAAAGGTATCCGACGACCATGGGCACGAGCACTCAGACGACCACCCGCATGAACACAAACACTAGCGTTCATTCTTTGTAAAGACGAAAAATTATCTGTGCTAGCATGCAGGCATCGATTGAAATCAGAGGATTGACTTTGAATAACGCCGGTAACAAAAAAGGGGCCTATCTGTGGATCGCCCTTCCATTTGTCGCGTACTTCAATTTCGTATTTATTCCTTTCCATCTAGGGTCTGAACATCACATCGATGGTCATGCGCACCCAATTGCGGTTGAAGATCACGTTCACGATCATGCTGACCATGAGCACGTCGCGGATAGTTCTTCACACAAACAAGATCAGCATTCCGATCATTCTTCTGACGAACATGCCACCCATTACCTGAACAACTCGAAGAAACAAGACAAAGGCTCATTCCATGTGGCTTTTGTCACTATCTCTGATCCTACTCCAGCGATCTCTTTACATGAATCGAATGGCAGTGTTTACGGGACTAACCGAAGTCCATACCGCCGGTTTGTAACCGGTAAAGCTAATCCGAGGGCACCTCCAGCTCTTTTGGTCTAATTTCAGTTTAAGAACCAAAAGAACAATATGAAGGAGGAGTGCGCCTTATGGTATTCGCACGCATATTTTTGGCTTGCCTACTCGTTTTGTCGAGTTGCACGCAAAACAAGAACGAACACAGCCATGACGGTAGTGAACCTGATCATGGTTCCCACGATCATGATGAGTATCCAACGGACCAGGTCACTATTTGGAATGACGAAATCGAAATCTTTATGGAACACGAACTATTTGAGGTCGATCGAGCAACTCGATTAATCATTCATGTCACCTTTATTGACGGATGGTTGCCAAAAAAGACGGGCAAAATTGACGTATTCCTGACGAACCCCAATGAGATGACCATTGTCTACGAGCATGAAGCGCCTGACCGCGATGGCATATACATTCCAAGCGTTTCTTTCCCGACCAAGGGAACGTGGAACATGGAAATTCAGGTACCTATTGACGGGCAGCGTTTGGCAAAGGTGGACATACCCGTTGAAGTCTATGGCTCACATCACGAATTCCCGACACCCCAGACCGAGAACGATTCGTTTGTTTCTTTCTTGAAGGAACAACAATGGAAGATGGAATTTGAAACGGAAGCTACTCTCTATCTGGAATTCCGCGATGCGGTTCAGGTTCATGGCAAGGTGACCGCACGTCCTGGTGGCGAAGCCGTTATTCTCGCTCCCGTTGCCGGTCGCATCCTTTCTCGCAAATTGGCGCCAGCCGTAGGATCACAGGTATCAAGCAATGACCTCATTTGTTCAGTCATTCCGCTCTTAAATAATAGCGACGATCCGGCGTCACTCATTCTGGCGTCCAAAAGTGCCGAACTCCACTTCGCCTTCGCCGATAAGGAATTCAACAAAATGAAATCACTATTCGCAAAAAGGGCGGTTCCTGAAACGCGACTTCAACAAGCTGAACTCGAGTACAACACCGCTAAAGCAAAACTCGCAACAGCCAGATCGCGCTCCCAGCAATACCAAGAAACCTTGAGTCAAGGCGGATCCGATGTACTAGAGAATAGTTTTGATGTGTATTCGCCAATCGAAGGAACGGTAGTTGAAGGAAATCTTGTGCTCGGCGCGAGTGTGCGCGAAGGCGATGAGCTACTACATGTGGTGGACCTTAAAAACCTCATGCTGGAGGTTCGGGTTCCGGAAGATAAAGTCGGTCTGGCCAGCACTCCATTCGGCGCATGGATAAGACCTGAAGGTCTGGACCAGATATTTGAAGTGAGTAAGGAGGATCTCATAGGTGTGGGCGGACGCATTGATCCTGACTCAAGGACGCTGCCTATTCTCTATTCATTGAGAAACAATGAGAAGCGCGAACTGCGAGTAGGTATGTTTGCCAAAGTCCATTTGTACATCGAAGATCAAGTAGGTGGCGTAGCAATTAAAAAAACCGCCGTCTTAACTGAAAGCGGAGTGAAGGTTGTCTACGTCCACATAAGTGGAGAAAGCTTTGAACGCAGAATCGTCAAACTCGGCGGTCAGCATAAAGATTTTGTTCGTGTCGTCGATGGACTCGCCGTAGGTGAACGTGTCGTTACAAAGGGTGCCTATCAAGTTCGTTTAGCTTCCACTTCAACTACATTGCCGGCCCACGGCCACGCGCATTGAGGAGAAAACAATGACGACAACTATGATTCTCTTCACAAGTATTTGTCTATTTTCAACGCCTGTTTCTGAACCAATCACCATCGACCAGGTGCTTGAAATCGGCATGGCGAACCAAGACGTGCTCACGATCTTAAGAAGTAATGAAGCGATCGCTCAACACCATATTTCAGCAGTTAAGAAATGGGAAAACCCAGCCATCATGACATCTTGGGAAAAGGTCGACGGTGAGCTACTAGACACATCTGAAAGCTATTTAATTCTCAGTCAAAAGATAGAACTATCCGGCGAAAAACGATTAGAAACGCGAGCTGCACAGCATTTCGCATCAGCTGAGATACTGGCATCTAAGAGCCAGCTTATCGATCGAGCGCACAAGATTAAACATGACTATTACGAGTTGATGACGTTACAGGAACGCCGTGTCGTGCTTGAGCTCTGGGTCAACAATTTGGGGAAAATCAACAAGATCATTGCTTTACGCGAACAGGCAGGTGACACGTCGGGACTCGATCTCATGCGCAACAAGCTTGAACTATCCCAGACAAAATCGGAGCTTGACGCCATTGATATCGAAATCTCGAAAAAATGGCAGCTGTTTAGCTCATTCGTAGGCATGGATGGCGACGTTGTCCCTAAACTCTCAGGGAATCTGCTGCCCGAGCTAAGCCCAACCGGCGATTTCGAAAAGAAGAATCCGGAAATCATGCGCTTGGACGAAAACATAAAGGCCTATGAACAACTGGCGCAGTCAGCCAAACGCTGGGCCATCCCCAACCCAACCATTGCGGCGGGCATGAAACAGTCAGATGACGGGCTCCGCAATGACAGCGGTTTCTTCCTGTCAGCGTCTTTTTCTATTCCACTATTTAATAGACGAAAGTCAGATTTAGGTATGGCACGAAGCCAAGCGGCAATGGCTCGTTCCGAAAAGAACCTGCTGAAAATAGAGAGGCAAAGCCGCCTAGTAAGCGCGTCCCAAGAATTAGCACAGAGTGTTACATCGGCTAAGTCACTGAGGCAGGAAATGCTCCGCGATGCGGACGACATGGTTAAGACGGCGCAGCTCGCCTATGAAGCGGGCGAGATAAGTCTGTATATTCTGCTCGACACTTTTGAGTCCTATTTCCAGGCCCAGACAGAAGTCATTAATAGAGAAAATAGGGCCAGGAATGCGGCATTGGAGTGGGAGAGGCTGATGGGGGTGATCCATGATTGATGGCATCATCAAATGGTCACTTAACAACCGTGTCATCGTCATTTTCACATCAATCCTTTTGTTGGTCTGGGGAGTTTACGAAGCGGCGCGGATGCCAGTCGATGTGTTTCCAGATCTAACCGCTCCGACGGTCACGGTTCTAACCGAAGCACACGGTATGGCGCCTGAGGAAGTTGAAACCCTGATTACCTTCCCAATTGAAACGGCTCTCAATGGGGCTTCTGGTGTCAGGCGTGTCCGCTCATCAACAGGCGTAGGCATTTCTGTCGTCTGGGTTGAGTTCTCCTGGGGTACTGACATTTATCAGGCACGTCAAATCGTCTCTGAAAAGATGCAGCTGGCACGAAGCTCACTGCCCCCTGAAATTGAACCGCCCGTGATGGCGCCCATCTCTTCGATCATGGGCGAAATCATGTTCATTTCGTTGACTTCGGATAAACACACCAGCCTAGAGTTGAAAACACGCGCCGATTGGGATATTCGACGAAGACTGCTTGCCGTACCAGGTGTTTCGCAGGTTATCCCTATTGGAGGAGATACCAAGCAATTTCAGGTTTTGGTGAACCCTCAAAGCCTTATCAGCTACAACCTTTCCATTGACGATGTAGTCAGTGCCGTTCGAAAAACGAACGAAAATACGTCTGCCGGATTTTATCTTGAAGGCGGTCAAGAATACCTGATCCACGGCGTTGGGCGCGTTCGCGAGCTTCAAGACATTGAAAAGGCTGTTATCACGATGAGGAACGGAAATCCAATTCTCGTGAAACATGTCGCACAAGTGAAAACCGGGTCGAGCTTGAAACGAGGGGTCGGGTCGAGCAACGGTAAAGATGCGGTCATCATTGGCATCCAAAAGCAACCGCAAGCGAATACGATCAAACTGACCGAAAAACTAGACTTTGTGCTCGAAGACATCCAGGCATCCATGCCCGCTGGCATGAAAATAGACCGTCACATCTTTAGGCAGGCCGATTTCATTTCATTGGCGATACACAATGTTTATGAGGCATTGCGCGATGGATCATTACTTGTCGTGTTGATTGTCATCTTGTTTCTCGCGAGTTGGCGAGCAACCGGCATAACCGTGATCGCTATTCCCATGTCATTGGTGGTTGCCATCCTGGCTTTAAAGGCGTTTGGCGCGACCATAAACACCATGACCCTGGGCGGTATGGCCATCGCCATAGGCGCACTTGTCGATGATGCCATTATTGATGTCGAAAACGTGGTTAGGCGACTGCGAGTCAACGCGTTGCTTCCAATCAACGAGCAAAAAGACCTTTGGTCGGTCGTTTTCGAAGCAAGTAAAGAAATCCGGACATCGATCGTTTTTGCAACCTTGATTATCGTTCTGGTGTTCCTACCTCTATTCTTCTTAAGCGGCGTTGAAGGACGTTTGCTAAGCCCTTTGGGATTTGCGTATGTCGTTTCGTTGGCGGCGTCGCTTGTCACAGCGCTAACCTTGACCCCTGTCTTGTGCTATTTACTGCTACCGCAGTCAAAAGCGATTACCGACAAACAAGACGTATTCCTGGTCACCAAGCTCAAAAAGGCATACAAACCTTTCCTGATTTCGTCGATTAAGCACTGGAAAACCATCTGTACGTTTTCGGTTGTGCTCTTTATCGTAGCCATGGGCGGTTTGAGCTTCATGGGACAATCATTCCTGCCTGATTTTAACGAAGGAACCTTAACCATCAGCGCCGTAACCCTGCCTGGCACTTCGCTTCAGGAATCAAATAAGATGGGCGCGCTGGTCGAGAAAATCATCCTGCAACAACCCGAAGTTGTTTCGACGGCAAGGCGAACCGGCCGTGCCGAGCTGGATGAGCATGCGCAGGGCGTCAACGCCGCTGAAATAGACGTTAATCTGAAAATGGGAGAACGCAGTAAAGACGATTTCTTGAATCAACTTCGTGAAGAATTGGCCATCGTACCCGGCATGAATATTGTCATCGGTCAGCCGATATCGCATCGCATCGACCATATGTTATCGGGCACTCGTGCAAATATCGCGATTAAGGTCTTTGGAGCTGATCTTTATAAGCTGAGGCAGTTGGCAGAGTCCATTCGAGGCCATATTGAAGATATCGCGGGGGTTGTCGATTTGTCGGTGGAACAACAGACCGATATTCCCTTTCTTTCAATTGTCTTCAATCGGGACAATATCTCTCGCCATGGTTTGAGCATCGAAGAGGTTGCCGAAACCATAGAGACGGGGTTTGTGGGTCAGAAGGTGACACGCGTGCTGGATGGACAAGCGGCCTTTGATTTACTGGTCAAGTTTTCTCCGCAATCTATCGAAGATTTTGAGACGATTAAGTCAACACCGGTCAAAACACCCGGTGGAGCGCACGTACCTCTATCGGCATTGGCTTCCATTGAGCGAAGACAGGGTCCAAACATGATCAGCCGCGAAAATGTGCAAAGGAAAATCGTGGTTATGTGCAATGTATCCGAGCGCGATTTACGAGGCGTGGTCGAGGACATTCAAGATAAGGTCAACCAGGAAGTGACAATACCTGATGGCTATCATGTTGAATATGGCGGACAGTTCGAAAGTGCTGCCGACGCATCGCAAAAGCTCATGTACTTGGGATTGGTCGTCATTATCGGCATTTTCCTGTTGCTATTCATGGCCTTTCATTCGAGCCGCGATGCTCTGCTGGTCATGGTCAATCTCCCGCTGGCCCTTATAGGTGGTGTCGTAGGTGTCTATTTCACGGGCGGCATCATTTCTGTGGCTTCTATCATTGGCTTTATTACGCTTTTTGGTATCGCAACGCGCAACGGAATCCTTATGGTGACCCATATCAACCATCTAATTAAGATGGAAGGCATTAGTAATATCTATGAGGCGGTCCAGTTGGGCGCTTTAGAGCGATTAGCCCCCATTCTCATGACTGCGCTTAGTGCTGGACTCGCTCTTATCCCTCTAGCCCTAAAAGCAGGCCAACCGGGAGGTGAAATCGAGGCTCCCATGGCGATTGTCATCCTCTGGGGACTGCTGAGTTCGACTCTGCTTAACTTAATCGTTGTGCCGTCTCTTTATCTAAAGTTCGGATCAGCAAATAAGTCATAGGTGAACACGATGCAGAACCTGTTTCGACCGTACCGTTCGGCCGACTATCAGGCTTGCATGGCTATTTTCGATGCAAACTGCCCGGACTTCTTTGCGCCTAATGAACGTCCGGGCTATGCAGCATTTCTTGATCATAGCGATGATGGTTACGAGGTTTGTGAAGTTAATGGGCAGATCGTCGGCGCTTTCGGCTTGCTCGCCGAGGGAGACGAGAAGAGGCTTAACTGGATATTAATCGATCCACATAAACATAGGTTGGGTCTGGGCTCAAAGATTATGAATAGAGTCATTCAATTGGGCCATCGATTCTGCATTGCTGTGAAACTTATGCTACTATGTCTCGTAGTACGATGTATGTTTATCGGAAGGAAGGTAACCTATGAAGATTCTTTGTTGTTTGAGTGTATTTGCGTTATTGTCAACAGCGTGGGTTTCAGGCTGGATCCCAGAAACACCATCGAGTTGTCAGTCCACATGTTCCAATACAGTCGCTCACGCATGTTCGGAAGCCTGCACGCTTGCTGCGGAATATTCAAAATCGGACCTCAAGGTGATCCAAACAATCTGCGATCATGTCGTTTCTAGCAAATCCTTTGCTGTCGATCCTGAAGCTATCACGAAATCTACTGGCGTGAACATGATGGACCGGCCGATTGAGTACTGGCGTCCTGGGGTCTTGGAAGAATTGAAGAGACGAGAATTCGACCTAAATAGTTGTGCCACCGCTAATCGATGCACCGACTATGGAGCTTGCTCCGTTTACGGGAATTTGGCTTCAGCAACCGGTGACCAGCTGCAAAAATATACAGAAGAGAAAAAACGGGATGGGTTAGTCATTGACCCTGGCGCTGATCTGCCTGAATTTAGTCTGACAACCACCGATGGATCGAAGGTCGACAATCATGCCATTGATGGAAAGTTGACAGCCTTCGTTTTTCTAGCAACACATTGTGGTCATAGCTGGAAGACGTTACCTATTATCGAGCAGTTGGGCAAGGACAATAAAGACATCCGCTTCTTACCAATCTATGTCAACGTCGAGTCAAATGACGAATTGGTCAAGGCTACAGCTCATCTGAATTTGACCTTACCACTGGCCGCCCGTGCTGATGACGCACTTGCAAAGGAATTTGGTGCAACACTCGTCCCATCGATATTTCTCGTGGATGCTAATGGAAAGATACGACGACAATTTGTCGGCTTTAAGACACAGGAAGAAATTCAGAACGGATTGACCCAATTGGCACAAGTGAAGTGATCGATCAGGAGTAATAATGCAACTTTTTAAACACATTCGGTGGCAAGAGCGGGGCCTCAAAAAGATCCTAGGTGACCTCGAGTATGAGATCATGAAGTACATGTGGGACCACGAAACGGCAACTGCACGCGATGCATACGAGTATCTTCGTGAATCCAGAAAAATTGCCTACACGACCGTTTCAACTGTCATGATGAGGCTAGCAGACAAATCACTTCTCGATCGCGTCAAGGATGGACAGGGATATCGCTTTTCTGCGAATTGTTCAAAGGCTGACCTCATAAAGAACACTTTAGACGGATTGTTCTCAGGGTTGTTGGATGATTTCGGCCCGGCTGTCATGAGCCAATTTGTCCACTCCGTAAATACGGAGCCGAGTCGTCTTGATGAACTCGAAAGATTAATCACGGAGCGACGTAAGCGTGATGACACAACCTGATTCCGTCGTAGGGATACTCGCAGCCAATCACAAGATCCTCTTAGGGGATCTCATTCACTGTAGTGTCGTTGATTTATTACAACTAGTCACGATCGCTCTAATGCTACTCTTGGTGTTGCGCTTTTGTGGCCACCTCTTAAGCACCGCTCTTTTACGCCTGCGTTCACACAAACTAGGAGCTGACCATGTACTGCTGCTAAAAACGGCTCAAGAGATTGCTGCCATCATGAACGTGCGTCAGTTCAAGATCCGGCTTCTGGATAAGTCGGGTTTTGCGGCCATGGTCGTCGGCAGTTTTCGGCCCACTCTTTATTTTTCTGAACCATTCCTTAAAGAGTTAGATCGTCATGAGTTGGCGTCGTTAGTCGCACATGAATTTGGACACATCAACCGTCGTGACAACTTTAAAGCCTGGCTGATCGAAATCGGGTATTGCCTTGTGCCCATTATGATCATACAACTATTCGCTTTTCTGTTTGTGCTAAGCCCTTTGAATTCGTTGATCACAATATGTGGATCAATTTATGCCTTAGTCTTAATTAGATGGGTTGTCATTCGACAGGTTAATGCAGGCAATGAACTTAGTTGTGACGAATGCGCGGTCGAAGCGACGAAAGATCCGCTGGCACTTGCGTCGGCATTGGTCAAAGCGGCTAAATTAGTGACGCGCAATAGTCATGCTTGGGTAATGAAAACTCATCGTTTCTTTCAGCCAGGAAGTTGTCTCGAATCACGCGTACAGCGACTTCTCAACTACAAACCTCGTCCGCTAAGAAAAATATTCTATGCCGTCGTGAACCTCACGTTTCAATTCCTACTGATCATCGGATTGGTGTTCTTATATAGGTTTCATGTCTTACGCTCATATGAGCACGTAGGTATTGAGTCGCTGCCCCATGAATGCGGATCATGGTGCGATGATTTACACAATAAAAAATAAATCGATGGAATAATGCCCAAGTACGTTAGTGTTCACTAATGTACTTAAGGAGTGTTCTATGAAGAAAAGACACCTTTCGAAAGATGGTGCTTGTGAAGCATCGATCAAATCCGCACAGGAACTGATGTCAATACGGAACGAATTGCATCAGAACACGATATTGCACCAGACAGTTAGGTGGATTGAGGCAATTAAGGACCCTACACGTTTTCGGCTGGTAGCACTTCTGCATTGGCACCACCGTCTGTGTGTCTGTGATCTAGCTAACATCCTCATGGTAAGCAGCTCTGCGGTCTCTCAACATTTGAGGCGGCTACGAGATATGAGACTGGTGTCGGTGGAACGCCAGAAACAAACCATGTTCTATGCCTTGTGTTCACCCGAATTCGAGACATTCATCAGCCAACTGATTCCAGAAGACGAGGTTTCCTATGAGCGAAACAAAACAAGCGCTTAAGTTCGGCCTAGGTGCCGGCTTTCTGGGGGTACTCTGTTGTGTTGGGCCGCTTATACCGATATTGGTTGGGTTCGGTGGCGCATCAGCATTATTTGGGCTCGACAGATACAAGCCCGTTTTCATCGGAATTGGGCTGATAATCATGGCCGCAGCCTCTTGGTATGTCATACGGAAACGGAACCAATGTTGTGTGACACACAATCGCCTGAGAGACATACAAACCGTCGTATTGATTTTCGGAGTCGGAATATCATCGTACCTTGCTCTCCAATATGGCGTTGTCCCACTCTTGTCGGACGTGGCAAGTGCCAAAGTAGCTAGCCAACACGAGCCGTCGGTAGGCGTGGCTAGTTATTCTGAATTGGCTCTGATCGTTGATGGCATGACTTGTGCCGGGTGTTCTGTCGGCGTTCAACAGGCGTTGCTCGACGTGCCCGGTGTCATCAGTGCCAACGTAAGTTGGGAGACGGGCCTTGCTTCTGTTACCTATGACCGCAATCAGGTGGATCCGGAGGAAATCTTGAAGGCTAGGGTCCACGACCAATACACGCTTCAAATCAACAATGTGTTATCAACGGCTGCACAAGAATAGAGGTAGGACGTATGGATTGCTGCGATAAATCAAATGAAAAGCCTCATTTCGTCATTATCGGGGGTGGCTCAGCCGCTTTTTCGGCCGCGATCAATGCGGTTGAATATGGGGCCAGAGTAACCCTCATAAACGACGGTCTTCCCATTGGTGGGACCTGCGTCAATGTAGGATGTGTCCCATCGAAAACGCTGATTCGCGCTGCCGAAGTAAACCATCGATCGAACCACCATGGTTTTGACGGCATTCAATCAAAAAGCGAAGTCATTGATTTCAAGAGAATAATGGAACAAAAGCAAGAGATGGTGGAGGAATTACGTCAAGCAAAGTACCTTGACGTAGTTGCCGATCTACCGGATTTCCGACGAATCGAGGGCAGAGCCAAACTTGTTGGGCCAAGAACAATTGCCGTGAATGGTGAAGAGATTCGCGCGGACAAATTACTTGTGGCAACCGGTGCCCAACAATTCATCCCTGACATCCCTGGGCTGACGGAAGTAGACTTTCTAACCAACGAATCTCTATTTGAACTTGAGTCGTTACCTGAATCGCTGATTGTGCTTGGTGGAAGATTTATTGCACTTGAGTCTGCACAAATGTTTGCTCGACTAGGCACGCGGGTGACGATTTTACAGAGGTCGTCACGAATTCTACCCACTGAAAGTCCTTTTCTTACCGACGAGTTGACACAGCTACTCACTCAAGAGGGCATCGAAATCGTCACGGATGTGACCATTAGACAAGTCAAATACGATCGCCATTCAATTGTCGTTGATACGTCGATTCAGGGAGAACCATCACAATACCGTGCATCTCATATTCTTGTAGCTACAGGACGAAGACCCAACACGCGGGATATGGGGCTAGAGGAACAGGGTGTCGCTCTTGACCGACAAGAGTTCATAAAAGTTAGCGAGACGTTGGAGACATCGGCTCCAGGTATCTACGCCGCAGGGGATGTGCTTGGTGAGCATATGTTTGTGTATACAGCAGCCTATGAAGGGAAACTTGCTGCGATTAACGCCATGACGGAAATGGAGACGAAACGGGACTATTCGAGCCTTCCTTGGGTCATTTTTACGGACCCTCAGGTAGCAGGCGTCGGTCTCAACGAACAGCAGGCGACGGAATTGGGGATTGATGTTGATGTGTCAACACTTGCCATGACATATGTTCCCCGTGCGATTGCGGCACGCGATACGCGCGGATTCATCAGACTCATCAGAGACCGAGCGAACGACAAACTTGTCGGCGCACGAATCCTGGCGCCAGAAGGCTCTGAGTTACTTATGGAGCTGACCCTGGCCATCAAGTACGGCATCTCTGTCAAGGACTTAATATCGGTGTTTCATCCGTATCTCACCTTGAGTGAAAGCGTGAAATTGGCCGCCATTGCCTTTGGCAAAAGTGTCGACAAATTAAGTTGCTGTGCCACCTAAGTGGTGACACAGAAAAAAAAGGAGATCAATATGTTCAAGAAAATGTTTTTATTCGCAGCCATCGCGTGTGTAGGGTTTGTGGCTCTTGCACAGGAGTCGAAAACCGCTGAACCCAGCGACACAACCCCAGCCTCGTGTTCCGTAAAGATCGATGGCATGACTTGTGGTGGTTGTGTTACTGGTGCTCAGAAAGCCCTATTGGAAATTCCGGGCGTCATCAATGCCAAGGTCGATCTGGCATCAGGAATCGGTGAAGTCGAATACGATCCTAAGCTGATTAAACCGTCGGATCTCTTGATAGCCAAGCTGCCTGAAACCCAATCGATTGCCATTGTGGAGACAGGGAGTCAACAGAAGAAGAAAGAATGAAAATCTATGGGCCCAATTCGAGAATCGGAACGTGAAATCTCAAGACGAAAATGACTGGGTCACTGGAAGCATAAGTTTCCTAGTGGCTTGGGGTATTCCCATATCAGCTATTCTGATTACGGGTTATGGCATACCAAGCGCTATCCCATTCATCTGGCCTGTAGCTTTCGGGTGGATGGGCTGCGCCTGTTTTTTAAACGCACGGCGATGTAGTCGCGTCCATTGTTACTTCACGGGTTGGTTTTTCATCGTCGTGGCCGTGGTTGCTGCTTCATTCGCAAAGGGCTGGATAACGCTTGGAGGCTTTGGATGGGAGGCTCTTGGGTTCGCTGCGCTCGAAGGCGGCACCTTATTATGGTGTGGTACCGAAATAATATTTGGCCGCTATTTTGAGCGTAAACGAAGAATCTAAAGTAGCGCTCGCATAGAATAATTCAACGGAACAATCGCGGTGGAGCCCTTACTCGGGAATTTGACTGGCATCTAGGGTTAGGGGTAGGACCGCAAAACTGCCATCCTCGTTGAATTCGTAGATGGAGGCGCAGATCTTGTGATTCGAACTTAGGAAGAGCCCCTGCTCTTCTGGCGGTGGCCACATTACGAGTGGATCAAAGGCATGAGCGTCCGTCTGCTCAATGACACTCGTTCCAGTGGCTGACTTTTGAATCAACTCGATCGGTCCATTCTCAACCACGACGATCACGAGCGCTGTCCCTGCTTGAACAGGCGGCACAAATATTTGATGGCCACATGATTGATAAAGATCGTGTGCCTGCATGATGGCGCTCGAACCGAGGTTCTCATTCTGGGTTTTAGCGACTAAAAGCCAGGGCAGGTTGGAAACCGACTGGACCTGCAGGGAACATCCAGACCCATTCATTAAGTCCGGGAAAGCAGTTCCCAGGTCCAAGTTGAGCGACTGATAGGCGTTTAACGTGAGGCTTAATTGTTCATCCAAGTTCGTTCGCCTCAACCTCAAATACATTTGACGGCTGTGATTACTCGGATTGGACAATGTCAATTGGGTTAGATACGGCGAACGGGCCGTCACCCAAGGCACTATCTTGCTTGAAAACCCCCCATATATAGTGTTTGAACTGCAAAAGCATGGTTTATCCAGCGACTCTTGGCCAGTAATAATGTCCGCTTGTTCGACGGCAGACTCTACATCTTGTGCATCTGGGAAAAGGGTTGCCGAAAGACGGATACGTCGATCGTCAAGCACGATTGATTCACTATCTATTCTGACGTCAGTAGCGGCAGGTAGTCCTGATGAATCAACCGGATTCAGTAAGTTTGATCGGCCTAGCTCAAAGCTTTCGTTCAGTCGAGTCTGATACCACTCCACGCTGTTCCCCAAGGATATGGAAATCCTGTTCGTGTCACTTAGTGGAACGCTGACGCCATTTGTTTCTGACCAGGAGTCGGGCACTTGATTGAACCTAAGCCACAGCGCATTTTCACCTTCAAGCCAACGCACAATCTGAACCGCATCATGCGGCGCGTTCAACTGACCACTTCCTTCCAGCACAGTGGGCATGGAAATCCAGGATTCTGATTGAGTAGGTACAACCCGTGACTCACAAAATCGGTTTTCGCTAGGCAACGCAAAACGCACATAGAATGGCGCTTCAAGTTCGGTGGCTTGATTGAAATAGAGCCTAGTTTGCAACCCAGAGTCCGCACAAAAAGACATGGCTTGACGATAGGTCGTCGTGTCTCGACAATCGCAATTTCCAGCCAAGATCAGATAAATCAGAATCGAAGTCACGACATCACATCCCTCAGACAAGTATACAAGCAAGCCATTAATAGTCCGCCAATGTGGGCAGCGTGAAGTTAACACCTTACCCAAGAATAGTGTGTTCAATGCCATTCAGCTCGATTAACTTGAACACGCGAATATTGGAAATAGGGTACGTGATACAATGCCGAGTTTGATGCGAAGATTAACGTCTTGTGGCGCAAGGCGAAGTTGCAACAGGATTGAGTCTAACTTCTAGAGCGCCCTTCATTTAATCTTCATTTTACTGGTGTATTACTAGGCAGGAATGAATCTGATGCTCGGTTAATGCGCATCATTGCTGGAGATCGAATGACCAAATCAGGGTCCAAACAAATAAGCGGATTGCGCTATTTATCTATTTGTTTTCTCACTATTCTTGCCGTGTTTAGCCTTGCTCGCGCAGGTCTGTTTTTTAGTTATTGGAGCCGAATGTCTGAGTATGGCTCGTCAAGCGGACTCGCCTTTGTTTACGGACTAAGGAACGACTTGATGGCAGCCTGCATGCTTTTCGTCATCCCCACAATCGCACTTCTATTGATTCCAAATCAATTACAAAAGGCGAAAGACATATTCATCAAGGCCTATATATTGATCCTTTTTGTGATCGCCATTTTTATGGAGATTTCCTCGATACCATTTCTCGAAGAATTTGATTCCAGACCCAACGATCTCTTCATCAACTACTTGGCTTATCCACAAGAAGTTTCTTCCATGCTCATCAAGGATCATTGGGGTAATCTGCTGGTCATTTTGCTGCTATCGACATTGATTCCCTATTTCTACATTCGTTTCACTAAAACTCTCACCCTGACAGTGCCAAGATCTTGGTTACAGCGGATCGCCATATGCCTTGTGCTATTAGTCCTGCAATTTGTCGGCATCCGCTCATCCGTTGGTCATCGACCGGCAAACCTTTCTGACATTGCTTTTTCGAACTCTCATATCGTAAACGAAGTAACCAAGAATGCTATTTACACCTTGGGTTTCACGATCTATTCACGCTCAAAACACAGCACAGACATCGACGTCTATGGTGTGATGACCCCAGAAACAGCTCTGAATCGAGTAAAGTCAAGACTAACCATCTCAGGATGCAGCGACGATGTACCTTTTCTTCGAACAGAGTTATCCAATTTCAATCACACCAAAAAGAAAAACCTCGTGGTCATCCTCATGGAGAGCCTAGGTAGTCAGTTTGTCGAGTCTTTTGGAGGCGAAAAAGGACTGACCCCTAATATCGATCGAATGAGCAAAGAAAGCTACGCCTTCCAGAATCTTTACGCTACCGGCATCCGTTCCGTTCGCGGCATGGAAGCCGTCGTAGCTGGCTTTTTACCTGTACCCGGAGAGAGCGTGGTCAAGAGGGGAAAAGCGCAAGATGGTTTCTTCACCATTGCCCAACTGCTGAAGCCACTTGGTTACGAGTCTAGTTTCATATACGGAGGCGAAAAACGCTTTGACAATATGGGTCACTGGTACCAAGGCAACGGTTTTGACCTCGTCATTGATGAAAACGATTTCGAAGATCCCATATTTCACGGCACCTGGGGCGTGTGCGATGAAGATCTCTTTAAGAAAGCACACCAACACTTTGAATCCTTGCAAACGCGTAATCAGCCTTTCGTTTCTGTGGTGTTCACGACTTCATTCCACACACCCTTTGAATTTCCAGAAGGAAGGATCGCCGACAATGATTTAAGTGACTCACAGAGAACCGTTCAATATGCTGATTATGCCCTTGGCGGCTTCTTTGATCAGGCGAAATCGTCTTCTTATTACGAAGACACGGTCTTTTTAGTGATTGCTGACCACGACTATCGAGTTGCCGGACGTGATCTAGTTCCTATTGAACGATTCAAAATCCCGGGATTCATCATCGCGCAGGGACTTGCCCCTCAGCGTGATGAACGTTTGGCTTCACAACCAGATGCAATCGCTACATCGCTTGATCTGCTTGGGTTACATCTTGATCACCCCATTCTTGGCAGAAGTGTCTTTACAGCCCAAAACGACATCGCGTTTATGCAATACCATGACGCCTATGCGTTGATGACATCTGATCAGGTTGCTATGGTGCTGCCAGATGGCTTGCCTCAGACGTTTTCTCGCACCGTCGATGGACTTTTCCCGACCGCGCAGAACTTAGAACTTGAAAACGACCTATTAGCCTTTATCCATACCTCTTCTTATCTTTACGAGAACAGGCTACATCGACTCGCTCAGACGACAATCAAGCAGTGAACACAGGTAAAATCAATCGGTTGGCAAAAAGACGTTCTGTCCGAGTGCTCGCGGCTCTTGGGCTGATGATGATACTGACGTTTGCGATACTTAATGCTTATGTCAATCGTCAATTGGCTAAAGCTAGCTTCACGGCCGTCGATGATTGCCATAAAGTATGGTCGGCGCGCGGCAGTTACAGCAATGAGATCGAGCAAAATTCGGTCGCTAGTATTCAAAAGGCCTTTGATCTCGGAGCGGTGGGCGTGGAAGTGGACGTCTATTTTGACCGTGACC
Source organism: Holophagae bacterium (assembly GCA_029263455.1). Classification (GTDB taxonomy): domain Bacteria; phylum Acidobacteriota; class Holophagae; order Acanthopleuribacterales; family Acanthopleuribacteraceae; genus JAGQSC01. Next base: position 25,940 of record JAJCXM010000030.1, on the reverse strand, counting down.
TAAGCGATTTCATCGTCTCCCACGACGAGCCTTATGTGTTAAAAGACGGCAAAATTCTTACGCTCGAGGAATTGTTTGCCCAAATCGATGAGGTTCACTATTACTGGTTAGATTTCAAGAAACTTCGGCGTTTGAACCGGAAACAGGTACAGGCAGCCGTTTCCAGGCTGAAGGCGATTAGTGATCCGTATGGACTGCAAAACCATATCTATGTGGAAGGTGAGAATCCAAGTAACTTAGCTCACTTCCGACGAGCCGGCTTTCGTACCATCTTTGACACCCATCCGTTGGCTGATGACACATGGATTAATGCCATTGTCCTTGCGGGCTACAAAATGCTGTTCTATTTTGGCGAACACAGTGTGATGTCCATGAAATACGGCGATCTCGACAAGCCAATCTACGGATCAAATACGCAACGCAGTCTAGCTGGCATTCCCGTATTCCTGTATCACGTACCGGTTGACGAAACATTAGTGAGCGATTTGCTGGCCAAAGACTCGGTGAGAGCCATGCTGGTAGGACGAGACCAGAGCGTTAATCTACATCATATGAACGACTGCGAATCCGTCCCGTCTATTCGACCATAATCACGATTGATTATGGGACATTCGACGCCAATTCAACTGCCAATTGCTCAATCGTAGTCGCTAAAAAAAGGGCCGAACTCCTTGTCCAAAACCTGCGCGTCCTCATCGAGGCCTTGCTCCCTTAGACGTTCTGTCAAATCCCGTGCGACCCCTTTTGAAGTTGGGTGTGCTTGCTCTAGGTGTGCTCGGCAGTCCGTTAGCAAGCGCTTGAGTTGGGCAATACTCTCATCAGGATGCCCCATCAGGTTTGTTAACTTAGCCTGAACACGTCGTTGATTGAGAACAGTGGGATGATGAGCACCGATGACGGGAGCAAGTGCATCGATGCCCTGCTGATTGTGTTCGGCGGCCTCTTTGTACATGCCCTTTCGCATCTCTAACATAGCGATACGGCAGGGCGATGATAGTGATGAGGGATGGTTTTCGCCCATGATCTCCTTGTTTAAGGCTGAGCTTCTCAAAATGAGTTTCTCGGCCTCTTCAAATTGGCCATCACGCATGAGTGCATCACCCAAATTTGACATCGAATTGAAGGTGTTTGGATGTCTTTCGCCAAGTACCTGCATTTCTTTGTTGAATACGGCACGTTGGATCTTAACCGCTTCTTTTGTCTTACCCACCCGCATTAAGGTTGCCGCTAAATTGTTCATTGCGTCCAACGTCCTTGGATGTGATTCACCGAGCTGTTTTGTTTTCTCACGTAGAGATTCTCTAAGAATAACCTCGGCGTCATTAAGCCGATGTTGCGACATCAGGCACAGAGCCAAATTCTCTTGCGTCACCAATCTTTGAATGGGTGGAACGTCTGGGTTTTGGCGCTGGTAGCGTATTGTTTCCCGCCAAATGCGTTCGGCTTCACCGTGTTTGCCTCGCGCGTTCAAGATCAATGCGTACAAGTTCATGGCTACCAGCGTATCTGCATGTTGTTTGCCTGCACCTAACGAACGCTGCTCGCAAACGAAACGCTGTAGTCGTTCAGCATTCTCAAATTGGCTTTGTTCAAACCTAACGTTGGCTAGATTATGGCTCGCATCCAATGTCAACGTATGAGTTGCCCCAAACGCTTGTGTGCGCAGATCCATGGCACGTTCAAAGCAAATACCCGCTTTATCGAATTCACCAATATGGAAAAAGGTTGTACCTAATGTGTCATGAACGGCAGCCGATACTTCTGGCCGTTGAAAAGCCGTTTCCGCTTTTTGCAAGGCATCATCGAGTAATTCGACCATTTTCACATCGCGTCCCTTTTTGTCAGGACTGGCGGCGGTTAGCATATCGGCCAGGAAGCGGTTAACGGCTTTAGCCTCATCCAAAGCAGAAACCACTTCTTGTTGCGCTTTGTTGGCCCTAACGTAGGCAAATGAAGAGAATACCGTCGCTGCGACCAACAACATTCCGACGCTGAATGCAGCTATTCGTTTGGCTCGGCGTTTGGGGCGATCCATGAAGCGATCCAGACGGTCCAGGACCTGACCAACCGAGGGTCGTGCCGACATTTGTAAATTCTTCATGTCGCGAATCAAGCCCGTCAATTCGGGATCCAGATTTTCGATCGGTAGCGTTTCAGCGTTCATAACTCGCCATAACAACCCAACCGATGAGCTTGCATCCGGGTAGGGTTCTTTTTCGGTAAACAGATACTGGAGAATGAGCCCCAACGAATAGATATCGCTGGTCACATTGGCCGTTTCACCACGCGCCTGTTCAGGACTCATGAATTTCGGCGTTCCCACGATCGAGCTTAAGTGCGTTTCTAGCGCTTGATTCAGTTCAAACGTCATTTGCGTAGAACCAGAAGGCCACTCACGGCGATGTGTCTCGTCAGGATCGCTCACCACCATCGCGACGCCAAAATCGAGAATTTTGACCCGCCCTTGTTTCGTCACCATGGTGTTGCCAGGCTTTAGATCACGATGGATAATGCCTTTTTGATGCGCAGCGTGGACACCTTCTAGCATTTGACGAGCAATTTTGAGCTTTTTCGCCATGTCCAAGCCCGTATCCATTAAATCTTCCAGCTGTACGCCGTCCACGTACTCGACCACCAGACAATCGACATCGTCACGCTCGATAAACTCAAATACGCGACAAATATGGGCGTGATCGATCTGCGACAAGATCCTGGCTTCTTTCAGGAACCTATTCTTTGCCAGAACATCAAGCCGATGCTTGCGATTGATGACTTTTATGGCCACTCGCCGCTTTAGCGTTGTGTCCAAAGCTTCAAAGACCTCGCCCATGCCACCTTTGCCGATATGGCGAATGACATGGTACTGCCCCAGCATTCTTCCCAAGAGATCCATGGAGCTGACGTCTTTGATTAGCTTGCTCTTTGGCATCGTTGATCCTGAATAAGAATACCGATCATAACAGATTTCACCTTAAAGTCCGGATTTAGACCATCTTGGCTTTCCAACGTCCGCGGCGAAAGACGAAAAAGCCAACGATGGTCATCAAAGATTCAGCGATTACGATGGATAGATAGACACCAGCTGGGCCCATAGAGAGGCTCAAAGCCAATGACCAAGCCAAGGGGATCTCAACAACCCAATAGCAAAAGAGATTGATTAGCGTTGGACTGGTGGTATCGCCCGCGCCGTTGAACGACTGAATAAGTACCATGCCATAGGCGTACATTGGGTATCCCCACGCTAGCATTTTCAAGCATTCAACCGCGTTAGCCGCTATTTCTGGTTGCTGTGTGAAGACCCCAATGAATAGATGAGGCACTAGGATAAAGGACAATCCCATGAGTGTCATGCCGATTGCGTTGGTATGGGCCGTTAGCCAAACCGCTCGCTCTGCACGCTCCGGCTGCTTGGCACCCAAATTTTGACCAACCAATGTGGCGGCCGAATTGGAGAAACCCCAGGCTGGCAAGAAAGTGAACATCACCAAACGTATGGCAATCGTGTAGCCTGCCAAAACTTCCGAACCAAACTGGGCGACAATACGCATAAGGAAGACCCAACTTGAGGTTGCCAACAGAAACTGCACAATGCCCCAAATGGAAACCCTAAATAGCCGCCATGCGACGCCCAAGTTAATACGCAGATTAGCGCGATACAAATGGATGCGACCACTTCCGCGTATCAAATGACTGATCTGGTACATCACACCACAAGCCCGACCAATATTGGTGGCGTATGCCGCACCGGCAACCCCTAATTCGGGAAACGGACCCAAACCAAAAATAAGGCAAGGGTCTAACAATAGGTTGATGGCGTTGGCGAACCATAATGAACGCATAGCCAGGCTTGGATCACCGGCTCCACGAAAGATAGCGTTGATGAGGAAGAGTTGAATTAGGAAAATGTTGCCGGTAAACAATACTTTTGTATAGTCGGCTCCCACCGCAATCACATCAGGTTCGGCGCCCATTAACCGTAAGACCAGGTCAGGCGCAACTTGACCAAGCACCAAGAATGGAATACTCGCCAGTACACCCAAGACAATTGCCTGAAATGCGGCCACGCGAGCGCCAACCACGTCCCCTTCCCCAATGCGCCTTGAAACCATGGCGGTGGTTCCCATGCCCAAACCTATGCCAACGGCAAACACAATCGTCTGCACAGACTCGGTGAGACCAACGGTTGCTACGGCTTGCGCGCCCAATTTCTCAACATAGAAGATATCGACGATAGCGAAGACCGATTCCATGACCATTTCCAAGACCATGGGAACCGCCAGCACAAACATACCGACACGCAAATCGCCTTTGGTGAAATCCTGTTCTTCACCACCTATGGCCGCTTTTGTTAACCGCCACACTTTACCTAAACTAAATGAATCGAGTTTTTCACTCGACATAACGCCACCTCGTATCTGATTACAGCCCATGAATTCTCAATTATGGAATTCCAGTTGAGGGTTGTGCGCAGACCTAAGCGCTCAGCGTTAAACTATCCAAATACAGATTGTCAGAACGAAACTAATTCAGACTATCGTCCTAAGCCGAGCGGGACCGCGCGCAAAAAAACACTCTCATTGGGGAGTGTGGTGACGGTTCTCATATACTTTCCTCCGCTCGTATTGGCCTTGGCAGGCCTTCTCCGCATAAACTGAAGGTTTTTGACGAAAAAATCAAGTGATTATTTTAGGGCTGCCGGTTGAAGCCTCACTTTTTACAAGCTGATGACGTTGCAAACCTGCTGGAATCCCGCCATACACAGCTTCGCGGTCCAGCCATCCCTTCATCCAAGCCAAGCGATCCATGACCCGCAGGAAATAGTCATCCAATGGCGCAACCGCCTCCTTACCGTAAAGGCATTCTAACGATGCCACCGCCGCTTCGTAAGTGCAGATCCAGCCTTCTTTTGGCGCCTTTCGAAACCTGTAATTAGACGGCTTGTTAGCCTGAATCGAGACAGCTCTTATGCCGAATCGGCGTTGCAGTTTTTTTGCCATTTTGGATGCTTGACGCCAATTCCCATCAGGCACGATTAACCTTTTTGGAAACCAACTTTCCGCCAAAGGCTGTGCTTCTGGGCTTGGAAACAGGACGGCACAATCACGTGCATCAAATTCGAGCGCGTCCCAATCCAGGCACTGATTGCCTTGGCCGCCAAATAGGTTCAATTGACTATGAGTGAGGCACGATTGCAGTAAGATACCTGTATTGCTGGTTTTAAACGATTCGATATAGTGCATAAAAAGTACGATTTCCGTGTCGAAATGTAACTGAGGTCGAGTGGCACAAAGGCATATCGGGAAGTGCAGCCGACACACGCTACAGCGACCAGAACCCGTTTTTGCTCGTATGCCCATGCTTACCTCGTACCGCAATCGATCAAAGCGCGTTTACCAATCGTCAACCATAGTGGAATTTTGTCGCCCCTGATCTGAGACCGACTCATCATGCTCATCGACAGAGTCACCCTCTTTCATCAATCTAACCTTTTCTAGGTAAATCTGATCGGCTTCAATCACAATTCGTCCAAAAATACGCGAATTTGGGTGCAAATTCAAAAGATCAATCATCACAACCTCCTTAACTGGACACTCGTTAAAGAAACGGATGCACCGACAAGCTTTGCTAATCAAGATCCCAGATAGTGATTTCTCTCACCAATTTCAGGGATCATAAAGGCTTCGTAAGTCAAGGATCAGACTCGGCTCACCCGACGCGTAGGTTTCCTCAATCACCAACACTTCCAAGCCACTTTTGAGCATGGGTGCTTCGGGGTGGAGAGCCTGCCAATTGTCGGGCACCCTGCGTACGATGACACGGTCGTCTGCCAACTGAACATGAAGGTAAGTTTCTTGTCTCGTGCTGCCGCCAAAACGACCACCGTAGTTTTGATTGACCGTCTTTACATCGGTAATGGTTGCCTGCCACTCTAATACTTCGGTTGGCTCTCGCCCTCCCCATTGGGAGAAAATCAGAAAGGAAAAGACGACTGCAGCAATGGCAAGACCCCGAGCTATGTACCCAAATCTCATAGCCGAATCATAGCGGGTTCAGACGCCGCTTGAAGAAAATAAAAATTGCCAGATCAACGGACACCTTCAAAGACGTCGTGCCACCATCGCCTGTTCGAATCGAAACGATGTTCTAAGGCTGTGTGTCCATGGATGTCACGACTACTCGGTAAAGTCCGCAAATCACAACAAACCGATGAATTGCATAATTATTGCCAGACCATCACTGTTTAGGAGGTTCTCCTGAGCTCCTTAGCCAACGCTCCTTCTTCTGTATATCTGAGTTCCTTAGCCAATGCTCTCTCTTCCGTATATCTACGATATGATCAATTGGTGTATGGCCACGCGTATCCGTACGATTTAAATCCATGCCTTCGTCTTCCAAAAATTGGTAAGCACTCATATTTTTCGAAATGACCGCAAGGCTCAACGCGTCCTGGCCAAAAATATTTCTGTAATCTAAACCTGCACCCGCCTCTCGAAGAATTATGACGTCGTTTCCCAACACAGCAGCTTTCATCAAAGGTGTTTCGCCCCACTCATCGACCACATCCAAATCAGAGCTCAACTCAATGGCATAGCGCAACATATTGCGTGCACCATTAGAGTTAGACATCGCCGCATAGTGGAGCAATGTCTGGCCTTGGTCATCTACCGTATCGGGATCCCCGCCGGTCTTAAGCATGAGTTCCAAGAGCTCCGCTCGACCCGACATGGCCGCCAACAAGGTTGGGGTGCGGCCTTGATCGTCTCTTTTATTGGGGTCCGCACCTCGGTCTAGCAAAAGTGAAACCACTTCACGATTGTCTTCGAGCACTGCATAACTCAAAACGGGCACTCCAAAACTACTTGCATGATTGGGGTTGGCACCATGTTCAAGTAGGAGTTGAACAGTATCTAAATGCTTCACAGCACGCATGAGCGGTGTTTCGCCATATAGACCGCTTAGGTCAACGGGAAAGCCAAAAGACAAGTGGCGACGGATCAAGTCCAAATCGTGCTTAACGACACCCACATGAACGGGCAATACAGATCCAGCAATCTTGAGAGAGCCCCAATCATCATCCTTGCGTTCACTATGGCGGCGTACATATTCTTCCATCGGTGGGATAATACGCATCACTCCCAATCCGTGGTACCCACCATCGAGCGGTACCTCCAACGTACGGTCCACGCCTATCTCTCCTTTAATGCGTTTTGTTTCAAAATGCTCAAGGGAAACATCCAGTTGATAGCGACCTTTTGATGGTGCAATCACTTCAAATCGACCTAACGGATCGACGTTAATCTTTTGGGTTGGCAAACCACTGACCTTAAAGCGGACATCGGCTTTTGTATAGTTTGCCAAAATACCTACGTCAGATACGAACATGCCAAACAGTCTTTCTTGCTTTGTACCCGTACCGACTGTCAACGCCATCAAGCATATGCCCATCGTGGCTATGCCGCCCCGGCGCCACCATCTCCACTTTGATGGCGCTTTCAAAATAGCGTCCTCCATGCCCGGCGCGGCGGCATCCATGCGCGAAGGCTTACGATAACGCACACATAAACTGCCTTGTTCTCGGATCATACGTTCAAGGTCGCGATACGTTAGTTGCGACAAGTCATGGACATTCTTCTGGCAATGAACACACGAGCGCACCCATTCACCTTGCATCTTATCCCAATCCTGTTGACAAGGCCGACGGATAGGCATGGAAAAAGTCATATTTCACCTACTACATGAGTTACGTTATCTTTAGCAATTTCGGCTCAACCATCAATGCAAGCTTATGAAAACGTTAGATTACGAAAGCTTGACGGACAATGACCCACGAACCTCATTCTTGAATTCCATAGGCTGCCAGTCCAACTCACAGACAAGCGCCGCTTCTGTCTACAAGACTGCTACGATCCCCTGACAGCCTGAAATTTGTGAGCTTTGAACCTTACCCCATCCATTTTGATCCCGTATAATAGGGGGTTTCCGGTTACGGCCGCAGGTCCGGCAGCCGGAGGTCCGGTTAGCCGATGGTTTGGAGTTAGGGTGTCTAAAGCAACATTTGCCTTTCATACGATGGGCTGTAAATTGAATTTCTACGATTCTGAAGTCATGAGTTCAGGCTTTGAAGAGCATGGCTTTAAGCAGATTCGTGATCCCAAAGACGCCGACTTAGTCATTATTAACACTTGCACAGTCACCAACAATAGCGACTCAGAATCTCGTCACCTGATCCGCAAGTATCGCCGCCAAAATCCTCGCAGTTTCATGGTCGTTACTGGTTGTTACGCCCAAGCAGCGGGCCAAACCATAGCTGCCATGGATGAAGTTGACTTTGTAACCACTAACGTCGAGAAGTACAATGTTCAACCCATTATCGAGGCCTTTGAAGGCGCTTCTAGCCCATCTATTGAAGAACACGATATTATGGAGAAACGGCCAGCAGAATTTCGCTTACTGCAGAAGTTCGAAGCAAAAACGCGAGCCTTCATCAAGGTTCAAGATGGCTGCAATTTGCGTTGCGCCTATTGCATCATTCCTTTTGTGCGTGGCAACAATCGATCAGTCCCTGCCAGTGATGTCATAGAACAGATCAAGATATTGGCGGACAAGGGTGTCGAAGAAGTGGTGCTAACTGGCATCCATATAGGCACGTGGGGACGCGATTTCAGACCGCGAAAACACATTCAAGATTTATTGGAAGCCATAGAAAGTTCGGCGCCAGACATCTGGGTACGAATCTCCTCGCTGGATTCACCAGAGATTCCTGACGACATGATCGACTTAATGGCCAAGAGTGATCGCATCGTGCCCCATTTACACATCCCACTCCAAGCTGGTGATGATCGCACGTTGCGCCGTATGCGGCGCCAATACGACACCGCTCAATACGCTGACCGAATCCAACGCCTAAAGGAAGCGATGCCCCACATCTGTATCGGCGCCGACGTGATTGTTGGCTTTCCTGGCGAAACCGATGAGGACTTCGAGTCAACTTATGCATTCCTACAAAGAATACCCATGGATTATTTGCACGTTTTCCCCTACTCAAATCGCAAAGGCACCGCCGCAGCAGCCTACGATGAGCAGATAAACGGTCGCATCATTAAGAATCGTGCTCGTCTGTTACGGGACTTTTCAGATGAACGCAAACGGCTTCACGCTGAACGTCATGCCGGACAAATTAGACGGGCAATCTTATTGCCAAAGCCCTATCAAGGCTATCCCATGTCTGTTTTGACCGATAACTACATAGAGTTAGGTATCGACATGGACAAGGCCTATATCGGCCGCCGTTTCGACGTTTGTATTCACAGCCAAAAGGCTGATGATTGTTATGCTGTTGCCTTAAATACGGCCGTTAATGCTTCTCCGTAAAGATGTTTAGGTAACGCAAGTGAACAGACGCTGGCAGAGCTTTCTATTTACGCTACTGCTCGCCATGACATTAGCCTTGGTATTCCAAGTGATTGCCGTTGCCAAAGCAACTGTCGCAGTCAGCTTGATACTCAACATCATGACCGTGCTCAACGGTCTCTTAATCCTGGTTCTGTTTTTTGTGCTCACGCGCAACCTTGTCCACATCTATTTAGAGCGCAAAGCCAAAAAGCCAGGATTCAAGTTGCGCAGTAAGCTTGTGCTGGCTTTACTGCCGTTAACGCTGTTCCCTGCCGTCATGATGTTTTTGTTTGCTTCGCGGTTACCAGAACAAATCCTGAGCGGCCTTTCCATCGACGCCAACATTGAAACCCTGATTGAGAACTCGCAGGCTTTAAGTGAATCCTATATCCAGGATCTCCATCGAATTCACACTGCTTTTGGTCCTGCTGTCAGTGAAGCGTGGCTTGCGGGCCCCGACGAAGTGCTCGAGTTCATGAATAAACAAGGCATTCAAGGGGTAGAAATCGTTGAGGACGGATCATCCGAATTCATTCTAGCCGCTAACTTTCCCAAAAACAGGCGTGGCCGCGTTGATGATCTTTCCGGCTTGTCCGGATCCGATCCGGTTGAGGATGCCTTTGACGACGGACTAACAATCTGGCGATTCCCGTATGCCGCTGACTCAACAAGGATTCATTTCATCTACGCTAAGGAGACTGGCTATACCGAGAAACTTAGTTTCATTGCGGAGAGTTATGCGGCCCTTGACCTTCTGAAACGAAAGCGGCAGACCGTTTCGGGCCTTTATCAGTCAACCTTACTAATCATCACGCTTTCAGTTATCTTTGGAGGCATCTGGATGGGTCTGCGTTTTGCGCGCACGTTCCTAGGCGCTTTTGGGAAGTTGACCGAAGCGGCAGAGCAGGTTGGTCACGGCGATTTCGAGACTTTTGTCGACCTAAAGACCGGCGACGAAATGGACGATGTGGTCCACGCCTTCAACAGCATGACCCAAACCTTGAAGATGAACCAAGAGGAACTGAAAACACGAGCCGATGACCTAAAACTCGTCAACGATCGCCTGTCCACACAAATGGAGTACACGCAGACTCTGCTGCGAGAAGTGAATACAGGAATCATCTCAACCAACGACATAGGTGATGTTCGCACCCTGAACCCGGCCGCAGCTGAATTCCTGGGTGTGGACCTGGCCTCAAGCCTAAACAGACCGATTACCGATGTTCTCTGCAGCGAGCGCCATCAAGGACTGGTTTCCTATTGGCAGCACTATTTGACACATGCGGGTACATCCTCAGTTCAACTTGAGATTCCGGGCCCGAGCGGCGACCTTTTTAGCGCCAACATCACTTTTGTTCCTTTAAGCGAAGCTCAAAACGTTTTTGGCCATATGGTTGTCCTTGAAGACTTGACCTCATTGATTAACGCACAGAAATTGGCAGCCTGGCGTGAGGTAGCTAGGCGCGTAGCCCACGAAATCAAAAACCCACTCACGCCTATCCAACTGAGTACGCAGCGTATTGCACGAAAGGCAGCGCAGAATGCCGACGATCTGCCCGAAGCCGTGCAGTCAGCTCATGAAACGATCATGGCCGAAATATCTATTCTCAAAAACTTGGTCAATGACTTTTCCACCTACGCACGTTTACCTTCGCCAACCAATGAACATTTTGATTTGCGAGCCATGATGGAGAACCTCGCAGAGTCTTACGCTCCCATGTACCCAGATTTGCATTTCAAATCGGATTTGCCCAAACAAGACAAATCTTTTTACGGTGATCCTGCCCAGATTCGACAAGTAGTGACCAACCTGATTCACAATGCCGCACAAGCGTCTCCGAAATCGGGAACCATCTGGCTCAAAATGACGCAGGAAGACGTTAAAGTCATTTTGTCCGTGGAAGATCAGGGACCAGGCATCCCAAGTGGAGAGCGCGATCAAATATTCATCCCCTATTACTCTAAATCACCTAAAGGTACAGGGCTTGGACTAGCTATCGTTAAACGCATTATTGAAGATCACGAAGGCACGATTAAAGTAAGCGATGGACCTACTGGGGGGGCCATTTTCACGTTAGAATTGCCTTGTCGATCGTAGAAGACGATCACAACTGGATGAGCAACTCGCAGCGTGCACCTACATCAACAAGACCATCAAGTCTGCGCAAAAAACCGTCAACCCGAACCACGTAACGTGACGCAAGCGCAGACTGATATCTGGCAGTCATCGCCCATTGTTCTCGGGCTTCATTGCGCAACTTGTGATCGGTGGCAAATCGACCTGCTAACTCGAATAAGAGTTGCTGACGGCCTGCGGTCATAAATCGTTGATAGCCAATAGCGCCGCCGGCCGTATCGTTACCGCTTGCACTAATTACAGCCGGGTAACGTCCTAATCCCGTACCGGAAAAGGAAACGCCGACTGGCGTCAAAACGCCGCCGGTATCACCAGATCGAGAAGCGGATGCAACTTGACCAAAGGCACCAAATCCGTTCACATACATATGATCGTGAGTCCCTTTAGGCGCCCAAGAAAAACCCGTAAATACAAGTAGCCCGTCTTCACTTTGGTCATTGGATGTCAGCATCAATCGATAAGTCGTGTTTAAGTATCCTTGGCGTTGTTTCGCGCTCAGCGCGGAAGCAAAACCTTTTTCGTTTTCGTCGTCCACATAAGCCAGATCTAGTTCCAAAGTGGTACGTCTCAAATCAACGGCACTAAATATACCAAACATGCCGCCGTCATCTTCTAGCGCTGCGTTGCGGGTGACGCCGTCCCACGCCCAAATGGCCGTCATCCTTAGGTTGGATGTGCCGCGCGGCAATAGCGTATTGCGAGTCAAACCAATCGCATCCACGGTGTCGTCAAGCAACATGCCGTCTTGAAACTGTAACGGTAATCGTCCCACCGCAAAACCTAGGTCCCATGCCTTTTGGTCGTTATTGTTGAGTGCCGGGAAAATCTCCCCTAAGTCGCCTTCAAAAAAGAGACTTCGTATGTCGGTATTAAATTCGCTGCGGCCGCCTGTTTCGCCGGCTGGATCTTCAACGACATAGCGACTGAAGCGACCGTCTTGATCAAAATGTCGAAAGCCGACGACCAACCGTTCCGTGCCACTCAGCTGTAAGTTGGCATTGAGGTCTAAACGTATATTGCCCTCTTGAACCTCATCTTCGCCTAACGAAAAGGCAGACCATGACGTGCGCACTGTTCCAAAAAGCACAAATTGTGGTGACCACACGGCGCCGGTCGGTAACAGCCAAAGCGCTGGTAGCTCGCCAGTCCCTAGAAAGTCCCCGCCCCACTCGATAAGCGGCTTTGGACGCTCCACTTGGCTGGCATCTTTTGCACCATCACCTGAGGCCCAGGCCAAGCCAATACAAGAGATTAAAAACAGAAACACGTACTTCAAGGTACGGATACCTCCAATTCGCGTTGCCACAAAATCTGGTGTCCGTCGATGACTCGGCGCGCCACTTCCTGCTCATTCAAGCCGTAATCAAAACCTACACTCGAGATCTCATGTAACAAGTTAACCGGCACCATGCCCGCGATCAGTTTGACGGTAACGCTGTAACGGCCCGGCAGGACTGCGTCCTTCGCGTGATAGCTTGCCGTGCGTTTGCCGAGCGGCTCAATGTTGGCCTTGTGTTTACGAACGCCTCTTGGGGCACCGGTCAAGATATTAGGCGTCGTCGTTGGACGAACAAAAGGGAGTGGCGATGGAGACTGATTGACCGCCAGAACTTGCTCGCGATCACCACCTCGAATCATACGAGTCACGAACTTGGACTGTAAACTCATCAGTTCGCGATCCAGTGGCAATTTGCCCGAGATTACATAACTGGAATGAAGGTCCCTGACATCGCCATTTGGATCAAGGTCACCTGATTGATAGACAACATGACCTTTCTCATCCTTGACACTCACTTGCAGAAACACCAAGCGTTCCGCGTCAAAGCCGGTTGGAACGCCATGCCCGTCCGTGCCATTAATGATATCGATGTCGAATTTGATTCCGCTCCTGCGTGTGGCCTTGCGTAACTTGATGTCACTCAATTGGAAGCCGTGCTGCAGAATTTTCAGGCGCGCATCTTGTGCTTCTTGGAGCAGACCTAGATTATCGTCGATCAGTTCTCTGGCATCATAGCGATCGTCAATCGACTGCCAACGCTCCGGAAACTCGCTATCCTCGTGGTCCTCATCCTCGAAGTTATCGGTTCCCCAGCCTGATTGCCAGTCGAACAGGAGCCATTCCTTAATGCTAGCCATGGCCTGCGCCTTGCCGTTATGCGGGAATACACCGGGGTGAACAATCGAATAATCTGGACCGATGAACATATGGTTTGTGCGTTTGCGAGGCTGCGTTGTTTTTCCATTAATTTCGGCCGCCGGTTGCTGCGGAAACTCACTCACCTGACCTGGCGTAGGGCTCATGTGGCAATCGACACACGTCTCGCCGCGTCTTGCTGAAGGCGATGTTTTGAATTCGCTGAATGCCTCTTCTAAGCGAAAGCCATTAACAAAATTAACGTCGTGGCAGGTGCCGCAAAATCCAGGCTGTGTTAGTTCAAAAAACGCGTGTACGTCTTTATGTACTGGCCGTCCTACTTCACCCGCCTTGTCGGTAATGCGATAGTCTCCACTTTTGATGGCTCGAGCTAGCTCTTCGCCGCCTTTTGGACCGACAACAGGCTCATATATATCCCCGCTCTTAATCGGTCTACGCCCACTTATTTTTCCAAGTGGGCTAGCAACGCGGTGACATGCAATACAGGTAATACCTTCCCGTGAAATGGGTAATCGGTCTTCAACCGCGGCTGCAACCGATTCGCCAACTTGCATGCCGATTGGCGTGTGGCATCGAATACAAAAATCACCATTACTGCCGTTGGTCAAGATGAGAATTGTCTCATGCATGGCATTAAAAACCGGACTCACCATCGCATAGGCGTGTGGAGAAACAGACCACTCCCGATAATGGGCGGGATGACAGGTTCCACATTCCGCCGCGCTCGGGTACTGCGACGCATCAAATAAAGGCAGATGCGGATCATCGTCATCGCCAGCAAAAGCAAGGCTGTAGCTGAAAGCCAGTAGGATAAAAATACAAAATAATTTCAAGTGGTTACTGATCATCGTGCACTTAGTATAACTTAGGTACGTGCATTGAAATAAACAACTTCATGCAAATTAGCTGGCAAAAATTTACGGCCTTTATCTGCAAAGCAAAACTTAAAAGCAATCAGATCTGGCAACGTATAAGCTCTTAGGCCAGCGGTACCTTGACCACGAACTTTGCCCCTTCTCCGAACGTGCTCTCACAGCGAATGCTACCAGCCATCGCTTCCACCGACGCCCGGCAATAGGCCAAGCCAAGTCCGCTTCCATGGGTCGTATGTCCCGATTGTTGACGATGGAACCGTTGAAAAACCTTCTCGAGATAGTCGGCCTCAATTCCGGGCCCCTCGTCAACTACCGCGAACACAATATCTGTCCCTTCCTGGACAATAGAAACGCGTACGCATGACTCTTCGTCACTGAATTTGACCGCGTTGTCGATCAAATTGGCGACGACACGTTGCCAAACGTGCTCATCCATGCGGATTGAAGCTCCGTAAGTCAAATCCTTTTCAAGGCGGATATTCTTCTTGTCAAAAAGCGGTTCAAACAGGTCACAGGCAGCTTCAACAGCCGTCGCAGGATCACCACATCGCCACTCCCAATTGGGAATGCCGGCTTCTGCCGCCGATATATCTAATAGCGTCTTCACCAACCCCAAAATATAGTCACATTCGCCTATCACCTTGCCCGCCCACTCATGATCTTCATCACCAAGGGCGTGTTCGGCAATCGCTCGCAACCTAGTGACCGGAGAACGCACGTCGTGTGCGATGTGGTCCATGGTGTTTTTTTGGAAATCGACTAATTCATTGATGCGGTCGAGCATGCTATTCAGAACATGTGCCACGCGATCGGTTTCAGCGCTACCCGTTGGTAGCGTGACCCGTTCGGCCAGGTTCATATCCTGCTGCACACGCTGTGCGGCTGCTTCCAATTTGAAGACACCACGCAGAGCGGCGCGACTGAGGAAAAACCCTAAAACACCACCTACTAGCAAAACAAATAACGCTGCGCCCGTTGCCATTTTCTGACCCGAACGTAAGAGATCCTTGCGTGCGCTTTGATCTTCATTTAGCTGAAGAATGAAACCGTCTGGGCTATTGAAGTTTAGGACGCGCACGCCGTTTGCATGCTCTTGATTTTCGAAATCATGCCATGCAAACAATTGACTCGTTATCTTGATGGATTGTTGGCGTTGGTGCGTCCAATAATTGGCATCCGAGCTCATTAGCCACTGGCCCTGTTCGTCAAATAACTGAACAAATTGTTCGGCGCTTCCACGGGTCAACGCAAATCGTTGCAATTCGCTTTCGAGCGACGACCAAGCCTGATCACGCCAAAAGCCAGCAATATGGGTTGAAAGATCCAAAGCCTGGGTTTTCAACTGTTCATCGCGCTGGTGCCTCAGATAGTGATCGAGCGCGAGTAACAGGGCTGACAAGCTGATGATGGACGCAACTACAAAACCGGCCAGGGTTCCAGCTACCAGCCTAAATGAAAGGCTTTGTCTAAATTTTGCTTCGGTCACGAATCACGTATCCAGCACCGCGAACAGTTTGAATTAACTTGGGATCAAAGTCTCGATCTATCTTTTCACGCAGTTTTGAGACGCGGGCCTCGACTATATTGGTATTGGGGTCGAAATTATAGTGCCAAACGTTATCGATGATCATGGTCTTTGAGACAACACGACCATGGTTACGCACCAGGTAAGCCAAGAGATCGAACTCTCTCGGTTGCAATTCGATTTGTTCGCTATCGCGCCATACCTGACGCGAAAGTAGATCCACCCTCAAATTGGCGACTTGAAAGAGCGTCGATTCACCTGTACCCCTTGCACGGCGAACGAGTGCCATTACTCGAGCATACAGTTCAGTAAAGGCAAATGGCTTCGTGAGGTAATCGTCTGCGCCCGCATTCAAGCCACGTACCCTTTCCTCAATGCGCTGTTTGGCACTGAGGACAAGAATAGGTAGTTGAATGCCGCGACTTCTCAATGTTGTTATCAATGAAATGCCATCCAGTTCTGGCATCATAATATCAACGACAGCGGCGTCAAACTGGTCGCTTATTGCCCAAGCCAAACCCTCCGCTCCGTTGATGGCATGTTCCACCGCAAATCCAGCCTCTTTAAAGCCTTTTTGGATGAACTCGCCAATCGATAGATCATCTTCAACAATAAGAATTTTCAACGAACCCTCCCAAATTGAAAATACACGAGCCACCTCGGTTTCGCCAAGATATGCACGCAAGATTACCAAACGGTAACCCCCAGGTAAGCTGGCGGTGAGACTGTTTATCTAAACTAGCGCCAACGTTTCCCAATGACAAACGAAACGAGCCAAATCAAAAGGAGTTCACTAATGAAGAAGTTGTTACTCGGTATGATCTTAAGCTTGGCATCAAGTGTTTTTGCACAAACGACTTGGAATGTGACGATTACAAACATTACAAAGAGTCAAATATTCTCGCCTCCCATCGCAGCCGCCCATGACGGTAGCACCTATATGTTCCGTTTAGGCCAAGGCCCGACGGTTGGTCTTTACACCATGGCAGAAGACGGTGACAACAGTGTCATGGCCGCTGAACTGGCCGCAGATTCAGGTGTTGGCGATGTCTCGACTGCTGACGGACCCGTTATGCCGGGCCAATCGGTAACGATTCAGATCTCAACCTCTGGTTCCTTTAATCGTGTGAGTGTTGCTGGAATGTTGGTGAGCACCAACGACGCCTTCTTTGGTGTAAGTGGTGCTGTTGCGCCTACCCTGTCGCTTAAAGCAGGCGTTCCCTACTCGATGCAATTCCTGGCGTTGGCTTATGACGCAGGCTCGGAAACAAATTCCGAGGATTGCGCTTCCATTCCCGGACCTCCGTGTGGGAATGGCGGAGTTCGAGACACAAGCGGCGCTGAAGGTTATGTCCATATTTCTAGCGGCGTACATGGTATCGGTGACGTCGATGCCGCTGCCTATACCTGGGACGGACCGGTTGCCTTGATCGAGATTTCCCGGGCAAATTAATTTAATTGTCTCTTAATGAACACCTGTTGCGAGGTTGGCTTGCAACAGGTGTTCGCGTTTATCGGCAATCCACGAACAAAGCTGACATCATGACAAGAAGTGTTAAAGTGAAGTATTGCGGCATTCACACAGAATGTCGTACAGGAATAATCATGCGTTATTGGTTGATTTTGCAACTCTTAGCTTCGGGTCTGAGTCACGCTCAGGAACTCAAGGAAGCACCCCTGAAGGGATTTCAGCTGGGTGATCGAGTTCATGTGGGCGGATGGTTTGATTTGTGGGTAGACGACGCA
This sequence comes from Holophagae bacterium, assembly GCA_029263455.1. Taxonomy (GTDB): domain Bacteria; phylum Acidobacteriota; class Holophagae; order Acanthopleuribacterales; family Acanthopleuribacteraceae; genus JAGQSC01. The sequence goes on along the minus strand of JAJCXM010000030.1, from coordinate 8,109 downwards.
CAGGGTGAGGATGTGGATGGCTACGTGCCGCATGTCTTTTTCTTTGCGGATTTGCGAATTTCTCAGCGGGTCCGGCTCTTCACTGAAATGGCTTCCATCAATACTGAAGGCTTAGGTGGCTCCACGTCACTTCAACGCGCATATCTCGAGTTCAAACACTCGCATGCGCTCAAGTGGAGGTTGGGTCAATTCAATACACCTTCTGGTCTGTGGAAAGAAAAGCATTGGCATATTATGGTCGACGCTAATCGAAAACCACTGATGGCCGAAAGGCGATATATCCCCATGCACGCGCTGGGTATTGAAGCTTCGGGGGGCGCAATGAATGCCGTCGGTAATTGGGACTACTCAGCGTTTGTAGCCCAGTCCGACAACCGCGAACTGGACAATCAAGCAAGTTTTGGAGCCGACGTCAGTTTCATGTTTCAAGATAGATATAGATTTGGATCTTTCTATTACGACTACATGAATTCTGATGAAAGCAGCGACCCACTCATCGGACAACGTCAGACATGGCTTACCTACGCCGAAGTACGGTTGCGTGAAAACGTACTCTTACTACGTGCCGAGCGAATCCACGTCAAGAGACAAGGCGCCGCTGATGCAAGTGGCGCTTATGCAAAACTAAAGTGGCAAATTAACCAGCAGATATTCCTGAACTACCGCTACGACGATACGGACAATGTCGAAACCGGACTCCCAATTAGAAGCTATGCGCATACCTTGACGGCAGGCTATTGGCCTACCGATTGGTTGCGCGCTCGAATTGAATACGGCTCACATAAACAATCCATCGATTCGTGGCGTCATGAATGGTCTGCGTGGTTGGGATTTATTTTTTAATACATTGTTGGCATGACATAGACATCTCAGCAACGGGAACTCCATTCCCATGTTGATGCTGGCTCTATGCCTTTTTTTATGGCAGCAAGGAAACGATGGTTTTGTTGTCATTGCCCATCGGGATTTCCCAGCTCAATCTCTGACAAAACGACAGTTGCGCCACATATTCCTCAAGCAAATATCGACCATTGGAAAACATCCAATTTATCCAATCCAATACCGATCAGAAGAATCATTGCAGGCATTATTTGAAGCAGCGATTCTGGGTAAGCGATTCGACGCCAAGGCCTATTGGTACGAACAGCAAGTTCAGGCCGGCGAAAAACCACCCCTCCTCGTACAAAACGAAGCCCACGCCCTCATCTACATTGCACGCAATCCTGGCTATATCGGCTTTGTTCCAAAAGGGTTATCGTTGGAGGCAAGTAAATTGGGAGCTAAAATCATTCGTGTCAGCGACCCCTGAATTGGGAACGCTATTTGCGAAGCATCCCCTTTGTATACACCTTCCCCTGAATGATCTTTAATCCGCTAGGCGCACCTATTTGCAGGGAACGGGCAAACTGTGTCCCGCAGTTAGGGCAATGTCCAAACTCTGTCGTTTCGTCGCGAATAATTCGGTCCTGCATGCACTTCACTAGCCCTCCACGACCGCCCTTCCGGTACTTGAGTAAACGTGTCCTGCAGGTGGCACAATGAATAGAAATGGTCTTCAACACAATCGCGACCCGCTTCGAATGTGCTCACGAGTGCCTAAGCTCAATACAGGGTTCCGCATAAAGCGATAAAGGCCGCTAATAGTATGAAGGGTGTAGCTATTCCGGCTACAAAAGCACGCGAATAGCGAAGCCTGCTATTTTTAGCCGGCGAGCATTTCGTCACTTCTCTAAATTCTTCGACCTCCGCATGAAGACGGTATCCTTGCCTGGTTACAGTTTCAATGATCTGGTGGTCGTCATCCTTAAGCGCTATTCGAATTTGTCGGATGGCTTGATGCAAACCTGCATTCCACTCAACCACACGATCACCCCACAATCCCCTGCGTAACTCGTCGGTTGTCACCAAAACACCGGCACGCTTTACCAAGAGCAACAAACAACGCGTGGCAAGTGGACGTAAGGCGATGATTTCTTGGCCGCGCCTTAGTTCGCCGCTTTGAAGATCCAAGACAACATCATGAAATGTCACCAAGTTCTTAGGCTCCGCTTTTGGCAATATGGCGTGCAACATGGACTACCTCCTGAGCGAAATCAGCGAAAAATAAGAGTAACGTCAGAGCATAGGCGCGACAACTAGCCTAAGCTATCTCTAACATATTGTATGCGTGCACAGCGATCAAGCACATCAATCCGACTTGAGGACGTTATCGATGACCGAACATCACCTAAAACGAAGCTGGACAATACTGTCCATGACTATTTTTGTCGGAGCGTATCGAGCGACCAGCCTTTGGCAGGCGGAAGATCTCAAGTTTTCGGTCGTCCTTAATCTCGTCGGCCTTTGTTTCTTATCCGCAGGCGTCTACTTCTGGCTTTATGGACGATTTAGCGCGCACAAAATTGCAGCAATATTTTTGATACTGCAAGCGCTGCACTGGGGTGGACCCGTCATTATTGGGTCGCGTTTAGCGTCGCTTGTCATTTACCTGTTGCTATCTGGCGTCTTGGCAGAAACCTGCTTACTTCATCTCGCGGTTGTTTTCAAAAGCGGTTCAGTGAGTCATCGACTAATGGGATTCATTTACGGCCCTTTTGCGATCACGGTCCTTATTGGATTGGCGGTTATTCTGTCTTTGCTAGCGCCTGAACAATTCTTGATGGCGCATGGCTTGATAGGTATTGTTATCGCTCTCGCTACACTGACGCTACTGCTCACAGGTGATGGTTTGTCACGCTGGTTTGCGGTTTCATTATTAATTGCTTGGATCCCTACTACCTTTGCGCCTTTGGTCGCCAGTGCACTGGGTGAGATTGATATTGCTGGTCGCGGAAGCGAACCGCTAAATGTGTTTTTTGTGGCCATACCAATCGGATTCGTGCTCGCCGAACGCCTGATTTGTGGGTCTTCAAGGGTAAATTAGCCATCGGCAAACGTGTTAGGACGCTTTGATCATGAGTCCTGCGAGTTCCTTGACCAATTTTGCCGCCACCATTGCTGTCATGCCGTTAATATCACGCACAGGATTCAACTCAACCACGTCAGCACCAATAATTGGGACCTCCAATTTGTGCAAAACCGTAATGATGTCTCTTACACTCAGGCCGCCCGGTTCGTGGTGAGATACGCCAGGCGCAAAGGCTGGATCAAGGGCGTCAAGGTCAATCGAAACGTAGAGAGGACCGTCAAATCGGGGTTCATAGCCAGTCCGCTCAAAATCCTTCATCTCGACGATTTCAACGTCAAAGCGCGCCGCCTGATTGCGTTGATGCTCATTCAGTGTGCGGATGCCAACTTGCACTAGTCTTGAGCATAAGCCAGCCTCCATGATGCGAGCAAAAGGACAAGCATGTGAGTAAGGGTTGCCTTCGAATGAATCGTACAAGTCGGGATGTGCGTCAAAGTGCAGAATGTTAATCGGCCCGCGATCTTTTGCTATGGCACGAATGATGGGATAGGTGACGGCATGATCTCCACCCAGCAGTAACGGCCGAAACCCTCGCTCTAAGCAGGCCTGAACCTTGTTTTCAATGCTGAGGTAGTCGGCCACGCTATCTCCGATTTCCTCATCACCAAGATCCACAAACCATTCGCCTTGAGACAAGTCCACCCCCAATTCAGAACATTTATTGGCGGATCCACTATTCAAGGCGGCCCGAATCTCGTTTGGGGCTGCCGCCGGTCCCCGCATGAACGATGACTGACTATCCGAGCAAAATCCCATAAGCCCAATTTTTTGCATGACGCTCCTTTTGTTCTTGAATTCCCGCAGCCGTTTTCGCTAAGACAAGCCTATCGCAAAACCGCCCGCATCAAGCACTTGGTATGTTTAGCCAGCTTCCCAACTATACCCCTAGAGGCGCCCTAAGTACGTATGCGTTCAAGCTATGCATCTAAAACAAAAATAGAAGCCCGCCCAATTTAAGCTCTACTCTTAAGTGGACTAAGGAATCCACCTGCTTGAAATCAGGTCCCGGTGTGCCTCTCGGGGCCAAGCCAACTGATTATTTGTCCGATCTCTAAAACGATCGTTTTCGAAAATACCAAATTGGCACGACCACGCAAAAAACGAGCACGGCAAAATATACTCCAGAAAATACGGTGGCCAAATTGTTGTTCTTTTCTAGTCCGTCAAACAACCATACCAAAGACCTTGAGATCTTGATCAAAATCAAGCTCACCACAATCACCAATCCAACAATGTTCGCCTTGTTGAGCAGGATATAACCAACCACAAACAGAATCCCATAAGCAACAAATATCGCTATTGCATCAGGTGGAATAAACAAAGGGGTACTGCCCCTCTTAATATCGGCGAAGTTGACTATCATGGAAAACCATAATAATCCGCGGCTTATTTGAAAGGGATTTCGATGCACTTTTTCGCCGTTCTCGACGAAAGCCCCAACGATATGCTCACCAAAAGATCGAAATACCGTCCGCTGTGCCAAAAAAACATGGTAGACAATTGTGAGGATGAACGTTGGAATTGCCAGGGTCTCATACCAGCCGATACCGGCAACATGATCCAAGTAACTCAATATCATTTCTGTAACGTAAGCGTCTACTACCCATGCTACAAATGAGTGCTTTTTGGATTCTCGCATCAACAGTTTCCTCGTGTCTTTTTCACATAACGGCTGCGGTTCACCGCTTGGTTCGGTCTAATTGTCGTCAAGCAATAAATTGGCAGATTTCGTAATCTCGTTCAAAACGGACTCGCTCTGATCCCAGTCTCCGGGTATCGCCTCTTGAAGAACGACGGCAAATTTGCTGTCATCTTTCTTGAACTCGATTAACGAAAACCTATAGCAATTTCGTCACGCCTTTGTCGCCGAGGTATGTAATCGAAGTCACTGTTTTGTCGCCGTGCTCGTGCTTCTGAATCGTCTCAAATTCCTCAAAATGTTTTCGCTTTGATCTTAGATCATCTATCTGCTGCCACAAAATGTCGATTGGGGTTGAGTCAGTGGCAACATCGACTTTCTTAAACGCAAAAACACCAGTATTCATCCTATGAAACGGCGAGAAGCACTGCAAATCGTAGGGGTGTTCTTCCGAATTTTCATACCAGCCGGCCGGGAAAGTGAACTCGATCGGAGCATATTTGGTAACAAACGACACACGTGCAGAGCTTGTATCATTCCGACCACTGCAGCCCAGGAGACATACAGCGGCCGCTAATGCCACAAAAGCCAAAAGAAACTTCGTTGACGGAGGCCCGGGTATCACTCTCACCGATTCCTATGGCGAACGCCGAAGCTCTGCGGCCTGCCGAAGCGAAGCGGAGGCACGTCCGGTAACAGCGAAGCCCGTATAGCACCGCCAATTGACGAGATAGATCCGATAATCGATATTCCTGTTACGATCATATTCGAATTTCCGAATCCTCTATGGCCAAAACGACAAAGTTCACCGGGCGTCGGCGAAGTAATGCCTTGGTATCCATTGTGTCGATGATTTGCCGTCCAAGTATCGAGTATAACATCCAACGTCATAGAGGAACTGTGCCGGATCAGCGACTATGCGTGCGAGAAATTCGCCGAATGAATTCGCGAACGGATCGTCGCTGAAATCATCGTGATCGGCGTAGAATATCTTGCCAAAATCAGGCCCGGTTGTCTTAACCGTGAAATAGTTGGCGGAGTGCGGGATCTCCGCAAATGCCAGCGAATCGGGGATGGCGGCGGGTAGTTCATCTGACGGGAACCCCATCGCCTCAAACTGGGATTTCATCTCGTCTGTTTGAATTTGCCAGTCTTCAATCCGGTATAGCCGGACACCAGCCGCGACGCTCTTGGTGTCTTGGTATAAGATGCACCCATTGTGTTTCGCATATATCGACGAAAACGTCGGCGTGCGAGCCCAGCCAGTTTCGAACCTCATCCACCGCGGACGATGATCCAGGAGCACCGATGTCATGCGTGAGGTGTGCGACAAGGGCGAGCGACGCCTCGCGATCACCACAGGCGTAGCACTTGAACGCGGGTGACCTATCCGCAATGTGAGAAATGAACGCTGCGACCGACATTTAACGTTCCTTGTCAGCAAACGATTTGAGCTCACCCGGAGCAAGACCGCAGGCCTTGCGATCGGGGCAGCGAGTGGTTATCTGATTCTAATCGTAGTGTGTCCACATTCGTAACACTTTAACCATTTTTTCCTTCTTGGACACTTGATAAACCAGCCGATGTTGAATATTGATTCTTCGCGAATAAGCCCCAGTCAAATCCCCAACCAATTTTTCAAAAGGAGGAGGAGACTGAAACGGGTTTTCTTTTAAAAGGTCGAGGATGGCAAGTGCCCTGTCTTTTAGCCCGGCAGAAGAGAGTTTTCGGGCATCTTTTTGGGCCTGTTTGGTGAAGATGACCTGCCAGGTCACCAGTCAAGAGTCTCCGAACACGCCTCGTTTGGCGTGTTCATGCCCTCAAGAATCGAATCACGCATGCCAGGAATACTGACTAAAAAAAGGGTTTCCTGGATCGCACGCCAATCACTTTCAGAAACAAGAACGGCGTTGCCCCTCTTGCCGGTAATCGTAATCGGTTCATGATGTTGTGTCGTCTCATCAATAAGGCGATATAGGTTTTTTCTTGCTTCGGTCGCGGATAGTGTCGTCATATTCACCCTCAATCACAAATGTACGTCTTTACGTACGCTCCGTCAAGGTTTCTCCACATAACGCTCTCAGGAAATTTGGGAGCGCCAGCGAGTAAATTTTCCGCAGCAGCGCCTTGTTATGCAAGCTGCCCATTACGGTGGACTTATTACAAGGCGTATGTTTTGCCGATTTACAACCTTGCTCACTTCTGTGCGAACGACCGATAGAGCCCCTAGAAAAGCAGGATCATTTGCCACACCGGCTAGAAATTCGAGTTCTTCAGCGAACGCCTCACATTGCTTCGAATTCAAGACTGTATCAATCACCGGCTCAATGACTTGATGAAAGTGCAGTCCGTAACTTGCTCCATTGGAGAGTAGCCGAGCCCAAAGCCGTTCTGAAATATGGACCCAATTCTTCTCTTCAATCGGACTTGGAAGCAAACACTTATCCACCGCTGCGAATTCTACCGGTTCATCGTCAGCGAACTCGCTTGGCTGGATTAATTTTTCGTAGTTCTCGTTCATAATGCACAACGCCCTGCTCACGGGGCGCGCGCTTTTTGCGCTCCCGTGCAGCAAATTGTTCGCTGATCATGTCAATGGGACAAACTTGATCCTCTGACTGTTCAGCTTCTTCAATTGATCTTTTGATATGCATCCAATGATGCAGTCCTGCCCGCCAAGGTCGTAGTAGACAAAGACCTTGGCAGGATCTGATTTTTCGAGAAGTTCAACGAATGTCATAAAGCTCGTCGAGTCGACCCAGTCGTCCTCGACTTTGCAGTCCACTCTGGCTTCTTTACCTTGAAAGGTGAATGAGAACCACGCTTCTTCTTTCTCCACGTCGACATGGTCTTGGATGTTCACTATAGGGAGCGATCCTTGAGCCATCTCGACCATGCGTTCAACAATCTGTTTATAGTCCCCGTCGTCTTCAATACACTCAGTGTCGAAATGCCACAGGTTGACGCAGTGGTTCCGCCACGGCTCTTGTTCCTCCGTCATGCCGAGGCCGACGAGCACGATGTCGAATCCCGGCTTCTCATATTCCTCTCGTCCCCATGACTTCAGAAGGTCTTCCGGTTTGAATGCATCTGAAAGGCTGAGTCCGCAATCAGCCAATATGTCGAGCTTATGCTCCATGGTGAGAGATTGGGCTGCGGATGGCCTGCCTCTCCTTCTGCCGTTCAGGACAAACAGGATAACGATAATGAGTACAACGACAAGTATTAGCAGAAGAATCTTCATATCTCTCCTTACAGCGAGCGCATAGCTTAAGCGAAGGCGGGGCGCACCGTGCGATGCATGACATGGTAAGCCTGACCATCCAAGTGCGACTTCAAACGACAATGTCGTGCCATAAGTTCCCCCTTAAAGAAATATGGTTATTGGTGATGGTTAAAACATGGGTCCCAAGAACTCATAAATCAGGGAGAAATGGCCGCTCTTGCTAAAATCTCGTCTCAAAAATGGGTACTAGACTTCCTTAACGGCGACGTGTCCCCA
>JAJCXM010000029.1 GCA_029263455.1 Holophagae bacterium | reverse complement strand
CAGTTCAAAGTGATCGTCGATGTGCGACCGAAATACACCTGTAAGGCTTGTGAAGGGGTGGAAGACGGAGACGCGCAGACGGTGAAGATCGCCCCTCCACCGGCCCAACTGATTCCTAAAAGTTACGCCACCATCTCGCTGCTGACCGAACTCTTGATCGGTAAGTATGCGGATGCCATTCCCTACTATCGGCAGGAGAAACAGTTTGCGCGGGACGGCGTGAACTTGCAACGCACCACGATGTGCGATTGGACGCGTAAAGTCGCTTCGCGGGCCGGGCCGATCGTCGACGCCTTGTTGGACGAATGCCGGGCGGGTCCTGTGCTCGGTATTGATGAAACCGTGTTGCAAGTCTTGAAAGAACCCAACCGCAAAGCTACCAGCAAGTCCTATATGTGGATCATGCGAGGTGGAAATCCCCAAAACCCTGTTGTCTTCTTCGATTACGACCCGGCCAGGTCGCAGTCGAAGGCGCGCGCCTGCATTGGTGCCTATCAGGGTGTGGTGCAGAGCGACGGCTACGCGGCCTACACCTATCTCGATGGACAGGAAGGCGTGAGCCATGCCGCCTGCTGGGCGCATGTGCGTCGCAAATTTGTGGATGTAATTAAAGCGCTGCAGGGTGATCGTGCGGTGTCGGGGATCGCCCAAGAGATGCTCGACAAGATCCGTGACCTCTACGACGTGGAAACCCATGCATTGGAGGCAGGCATCACCGGTGATCGGCTGATCAGTTTGAGAAACGAGCAATCGAAAGCGATCCTGGATGCGATCCACAAACGCATTGAGAAGGTCATTCACAAGGTGCCACCCAAGAGCAAGCTGGGAAAGGCTTTGGCCTACACACGCAAGCTCTGGCCTAACCTGCGCGTCTTCTTGAAACACGCCGACCTGCGCCTTGATAACAATCTCGTCGAAAACGCCATCCGTCCATTTGTGCTGGGTAGGAAAAACTGGCTCTTTAGTGGGAACCCAAAGGGTGCCAAGGCCAGCGCCGTTATCTATACGCTGATCGAAACCGCCAAAGCCAACGGCTGGGAACCTCGCACCTACCTCCGGTTCTTGCTGGGCGGCCTGGTCAGCGCCCACAGCCCATCGGACTACCGAGCGCTTATGCCCAATCAGCCACCTGACACGGCCTAAATACGCATACTTTATAACCATCCCGCGATTGTGGCCGAATGCTCACGTTCTGAATAGGTGCGGTTCCCCTCCCGCTTACATCGATCGTTCATCTTCAGATAAGGCCTCAGACCGTTGCATTAATGATCTTATAGTGTCCGATGTGCTGATCTTGTAGTCCTCATCTAACAAATTATCCTGCTCTTCCTTCTTCGAGCAAAGACTAGCGAGATAATCTTCGGCGGTACGTCCATTTTCATCTTTAATCGTTGGATCAGCCCCGGCATTCAATAAGACGGTAGCCAACATATATCGACCTGGAGTCACGTGACGATCCAAATACCATTGAGGATTGATTTCGGGACTAAGGGTCCAGTGCAGGGCTGTTCTTCCCAGGTGGTCCTGAGCGTTGATGTCGGCTGGAAACATCAGCATCTGAGTCACACCATTCACCGTGCCTGATGACGCAGCGATGAGTAAAGGCGTTTCACCGCTTGCATTCGTAGCCGTGAGATCGGCACCCTCGGCTAATAGCCGTTCGATGGTTCGGTATCCTGTTTTTGACTGCATCTGGGCCACAAAATTAAACAGAGTCGTGGTCGGGTTATCGTCATGCGCGTTATTCGCTTTTTCGCTGTACGAGACAATCTCTTGCAACAGAGTTAGCTCCGCCTGTTGACCGACAATGAAGGGCGTTGAAAATGTAAATAAACCAAAGACGATGATGTTCATGACTTCGTCCTTCGTGTGTTTGATCTGAACGAAAGCAAACATCATACCGAAAGTAATTGAGGATGCCTTACACGAAGACCTTGAGTCACGGTTCCAGCAGAACTCAGTTCAGAACGAATTGGAGCAGCTGCGCTTGAGTTCTTTAACTCAAGCGGTTATCGGTAACCTGTTCATCAAACCATGCCCTTAGGTTTGGGTTGATCTTTGACCACAAAACACCATGATACGAAGGCTTGCGAGTCTCTATCGCAATCACGATTACGGTGACAATTAAGGAGCAAGCCACGACAACGCCAAGCGAAGGTGAGCCCGACACCAATCGAGACCCCTATAACAGGCAAAAAACCGTCGCCCAAATCAACTCCGACGGCCGAGCCATGCGAATCACATTGCAGAACAGGAAGAAGTGACCCACCACGAAGGCGATGGCAAACCAGATTGCGGCCTCAGTCGTGAAGGCACCCAAGGCCCCAATTCCTCCCACCAAAAGAATGGCTATATTCAAGAGCGAGAGACGAAAGCCGGGCCGAAAATCCATTATGCCTCATTGGTGACGGTAACGTTAGTTCAGCGCTTTTGGCCTAGTCCCACCACAGGTAAACGACGTTCCTTCGGCGCATTTCTTCAGACAAAGAGACCAAGTCTCCAGCGCCTTGATCGACGACATCGGGACAAAATTCGTACACTTCCTGCGCAAAAACCAACCAGTCGTCGGGAGCAACGCCAAAAGTCGCCTCTAGCCAGTCCTGGCCAGCACCGGTTAGTGAAAGATTGTACCTTTGATCCCATTTACGATAGCGAGCTATCACATCATCGTGCTCCAGGTCGTGATTGACGCCACTTGTTCGCACAATGGCAAGGAATTCGTATTCGTCTCGAGAATTCACTACGGCTATCTTATCTGGTCGGTACCCGTGTGCGTTGACGTGGAGATAGGCTGAATAATTTGTCCCACGCAGGCATTCTCGTGTTTTACCTAAAACGGCTAGCCCTTTTTTTTGCTTTGTGAGGAGCACAATTCCATTTGCCAGATAGGAATCGAATTCAGGTGTCAGTCCTTCCAGTCGTTCAAAAGACTCGCCGTTCGATCGTACACACGCCAAAACGGAGGGTTCGTAACCTAATTCCACGACCAATTCCTGTTCCATTTTGGACAGTGATGGTTTTGGGTCTTTTTTCCGAAACAGTTTGCTAAACAAGTGCTAGTTCCTGTTGATTGATAAATAGCATTCTACGGGGTCAGATGATATTCAGGCAAGATAGCGATGACACTCCCTTCCCTCGAAACTGATGTAAAACCGACCCCCCTAAAACTAACTCTGCGTCTTCATTGCGAAGCTTACGGTCGCTATTAGCTTATGGCCATTTGGCCGCTGTCTGAGGTTACGAACTAGGTCGCGATTTGCCTAAATTCAGCTAGTGCGTTTTCGACAATGACAATCAACTTTTCTCTCTTGCTCCAGGCTTTGATGCTTGAAGGCAGTCGGCTTAGCCAATGTCTATTGGGCCCGCACGTGTCGGAGCGTTCTTGCGAAAGCCGTTGCGTGGTTGGCATATTTTTTTGCCGGATCACGGCTAAGAAATGCTCAACCTCCGCCACTGACGCAAACCGCAACTCAATTCCAAGCGTTTTAACAATGAGCATTGGATATCCTTCACCAGGCACCGCCTTTGGCAATGGCGGTTCAAATACCTATGCCTGGTGCCACACCTCATGGTCCAAATGCCTATGCACCCATAAACTGAGAGGTGTTTGCCGATAATCTTGTGAATACTCGATGCGCCACATCGTCATACTATGTAAATCATAAACCCTCATTTGGATCTGTACATGATCTGTCTTTCATTTTCAGCTCGTACTCGTCGACGTAAGTGAGGATTCTTGGGGGGAAATGTGTTGTCTAGTCAATTTCGCTTCATAGACCCTCCTGTAAGCAGGGCTGTCGACGGATCTTGCCGTAAATGTGAGAATGGCTATTGACCCGAACAGCCTATTGGTCGCCTAAGGTCGTTGCCTAGCTTTAGGCGAGCTTCTTACGATCGACGACTAGAAGAATACCGCCTACCAACAAGGCACCCACTCCAGCCCATACCGGAACATTTACCGTTTCCTTATTCTTAATCGAAAATTCAAAGGGTCCAACCTTGGCTTTGTCTACGGATTTCACATAAGTGAAACTCCCATATGCTAGAGCTAAGGCTCCCAAGACAGCTAATATGATTCCTATGATTTTTGTGTTCATGTTTTTTCCTTACCAATTAATTCGCGTCGTATGAAGCCAAACGATATTTTTTGAGTTTGAAGTTTTGAGGATGAAGATTTCTTTGGCATCGAAATGCCTGTTAACTATTTCTTGACGAACAAATTAGATCACCGGATGTAGCCCAATAAAAAGAGAACAAGCAGCACGAGTAGCAGGGTGCTCACAACGTGAGTGGGTCGATAACCCCAGTTTCTGCTGTAGTTCCATCGTGGCAATCCACCGACGAGTAAAATGACTAAAACAATGATTAAAATTAATCCCATGACGGGCTCCTTTTTGTGTACTCAATCACTGCTAAGTGACAGGTACCTGTGTAAGTCTATGGAAACGATGCGGGACTAGATTGCCCGGCGTCCTTGAATAAGCCGAACCAGAATCATCACCACGGCCGCGACCAACAATATGTGAATTAGCCCACTCATGGTGTAACTAGAAACCATGCCTAAGGCCCAAAGAACGACTAGTACGACTGCTATAAATCCCAACATTGATTCCTCTTTTCTTGTATGAAGTTATCCAGTAGCTGTCAGCTACAAAAGGCTTTGAGTATCAAGCTCTATGCCATTTTTTGTCTGTTTTGGCATTTAGCGTAAACCATTGTTAAATATGGATATAGTGGTGATTCTTGTCGGCGTTTAAAGCCCTTCGAGAGGTCATATATCACCACATGGCCATATATGGCCCTTTAGCCCGTAGCTCATGAAAACCTGGGTTTCTGAATACCTAACTTCCGCATACGGGCACGCAGCGTACTACGGTGCAAGCCCAAAATTTCGGAAGCACCGTTGACACCGCTCACTTGCCAATGAGTCTGTTGCAGCACCTTTAGGATATGGTCGCGTTCAACCGACTCCATTTTTTGGTAGGTTAGGGTTGGACTCTTGGGCAGACTCTTGATTTCATCCATTAGACGCAATTTGGGACCCGATGAATTGATAACCCCTCGTTCGAGTACATTCTCCAATTCGCGCACATTGCCAGGCCACTGATAATTCTGCAATGACTCCATCACATGCGTAGGGATAACTTCAATGTTTTTGCCCATTCTTTTGCATATCTTTTTGACATAGAACTCAACCAGTTCGGGAATGTCCTCGGCTCGATCCCGCAGGGGCGGCATGGTGATAGGAAAAACGTTCAGGCGATACCAAAGATCACTACGAAAACGCTCATTACTAACTTCTTGTGCAAGATCGCGGTTGGTGGCGGCTATCAAGCGCACATCCACCTTAAGGGTTTGAGAGCTACCCAGCCGCTCAAACTCACCTTCCTGGATGACGCGAAGCAATTTGGGTTGCAATTCGAGAGGCAGTTCCCCGATCTCGTCCAGGAAGAGGGTGGAGCGATGGGCAATTTCAAAGCGACCTAACCTTTTACAGTCGGCGCCAGTAAATGCTCCTTTTTCGTGACCAAAGAGTTCACTTTCAATGAGATTCGAAGGCAATGCGGCACAGTTCATCTTCACCAGAGGTCGATCCTTACGAAGGCTCATCGCATGGACGGCGCGCGCAACCAATTCTTTTCCCGTGCCAGTCTCACCTAAAACCAATACCGTGGTATCACCCTTGGCTATTTGTTGTACCTTCACTAGAACCGAATTAAGCACATCACTATGCCCGATAATGCTTTCGTGATTATTGTCCAACCTAATTTCATCCTGAAGGTAGGCGCGTTCTGCTTCGAGTTGCTTTCTTAAATTCCTTATTTCAGTCAAAGCCGCTTCTGCCACCATTCGTTCCTGCTCTGCATGTTCTTTGGCTTCGGTGACCTCAAACGTTCTGGCCTTAACAAGATCCTCAAGGTTACGACTCAGATTCTCTCGCAACGTCACATCCTCTATGGCCAATAGAATTAGATGGGCTTGGCGGGATTCGTCATATATTCTGCGGGCGTTTAAATGTAATTGCTTGCGTCCGACCTTCGGGAAATCATGTTCAACCGCAAAATCGTTCATGAAAGAATTCTTGGGCAGTATTTTTTCAAGCAGCACCTTAAGTTCGGGGATATTCCACGTGCCATTTCCAATTTGATAAATGGATAGGCCTTCGGTTTCATTGGCTTGAAGATCAAAGGCAACATAGAACGGCTTGTTAGCCTGGACTACCTCTAATTCTGCGTTCAGAACGAGTAATGGTTCTCGAACTGAGCCCAGGATGTTTTCGCAGATTTGGATGAATTCCTGAAGCATAAAATGCCTTTCGTTTGATCTCCCTGGATGCTAAGCAGTAGAGGTTAGGACTTATTGAACGAGACCAAGATAATTTCTGTTGACGTCTTTGCGGTAAAGGAGAGCGCGTGTTCCTTGTTCACACCAACACCGTCGCCACTTTTCAAGACTTGACCACAAAACACTGCTTCACCCTTTATGAGATGTAACCAGCCACTCTGACCCGGTAAGAGCTCAAGAATCACATGTTTACCCGGATCTAAGAAGGCCGAGTAAATGACGATTTTTTGTTTAAGTCGCAAGGAATTGCCACGACCGTTCTGCGACGCCACGACACGCAGAAAGCCCGTTCTTTCGGCAACATTGAATCGCCGCTGGCTGTGGTTAGGCTCATTGAGGTTTTTGTTGAGGCGAATGCCGATTTCAAAGACATGTGCCCAGTGGGCACCAATCGCGTTCATTTCCGCATGCCGAATACCGTCCTCGACGGTAATGAGCGAAAATTCCCCAACACGAATCACCCCTGTTTGACCCAGCGTATCCTCAAACGCTAAGCCACCTTGGCAGACATAAATGAGTATTTCGGCCGGGTGATAATGTGGATAGGGTGGCAGATTATCGCCAGGAGAAAGCCAGTGTTCATTGAGTATCTCAAGGGATTCAAAGCCGTTGGCCAAAGGATCTGCAAGTTCTCGAGGATCGAATGTAAGCCGGGTTCGATAATGCGGATTTTGGTTAAGGCGCCGCTGGTCGGATGTACGGAGCGTAATCATGGCAATCTTGGAACTTTCAGATTGGACACGCCGACGACAAGGCATAAGTGTTTTGGTCGTTGGCCTGCTAATGGATTGGTCGGGCATAAATCTAGCGATGTGCTGGTTTGTCGATATTCAGACGGCAACGACGATCGTGGGACATTGTTCATCCGGCTCTTTGGCATGAAATCACTCCACTGCTCAACGCGCTTTGGTGGTCGGTCTGCGATCCGAATCGCCAGTGGAATGGCCGCTGCGAATTGGAGGCCAAACCACCTAATGCGGATGGCTTTGCCTAGGATCCTAACCGTAAAGAAGCAACTATTGAGCCATAGGCCTGCAGCCATTTAGGGAAGCCGTATTATCGAATGAATACTCAGAAAAATGCCTGCAATACAAGGGGCGATACCATCATTTTGATGGTATTCTGTATATCGACTGGAGATTAAATTTGCGCGTCCAGGATTTACAGCACAATGAACTACTAGAGCTCGACCCTGAAGGAGGCATGATCCGCTTTGCGGGGCAACGTGCGCTATTGATCGATGCCGTAGCCATGGGACTTCTGCGTCAATATTTGGTCAATAATTTTGGAATTAATGCCGCCCGAACCGTGCTGACCCAATTTGGCTTCGCCCATGGATGGCGCATGGCGAAAGCGATGCGCAAGGAATTCCAATGGACCAATGACGATGAATGGCGTCAGGCTGGACCTTATCTTTACTCACTTTAAGGTCTGTTCAGACCTCAAGCCGGAGGTGGAGATCTGTTAACGGATGATGGCACCATGTTGCTCGCGTCCTACGAAGCGGAACAGCACCTCTTACACTTCGGGCGATCCGATTCTGTCGTGTGCTGGACCATTTGTGGTCTTATGAGTGGTTATGCATGTCATTCCACAGGAAAAGAAATATATTTCTTGGAACACCGTTGCCTTGGTGTCGGTCATGCCGCATGCCAATTGGTTGGACGTACGCGGGAAGAATGGGGCGAGGAGCACCAAGGCGAGTTAGCCTATTTCAACTCAAAGAATCTGAAAGAGAGTTTGGATGTCTCCTTGAGCCGTGTCACGGAATCCCTCAAGGCTGCAGAGGAAAAGTTGCGATTGCACCGAAAAGTCTTGGTTGAGGTCGCTAAAACCGACGAGCAGCCAAATGGTTTAGTCGCTCGCAGCTCGAAGATGAAGAAGGTTGTGGATCTTGCACGAAGGGTTGCCGGGGTCGATGCAACCGTCCTTATTACCGGGGAAAGTGGGGTGGGTAAAGAACGTATTGCCCGACTTGTACATGACGAATCTACCCGATCACTTGGCCCTTTTATCGCTGTTAACTGCGGTGCCATTTCGGAAACCCTTTTGGAAAGCGAACTCTTCGGACACGTCCGTGGTGCCTTTACCGGCGCCGTTTCAGATCGGCCTGGCTTATTTGAAGCCGCCAATCGCGGAACTCTGCTGCTGGACGAAATTGGGGAAGTCTCCCCCAATATGCAGGTCAAATTGTTGCGCGTCCTCCAGGAACGAGAAATCAGGCGCGTCGGCGAAAACAGGAGTCGGCCCATCGATGTGCGGGTAGTTGCTGCCACCAACCGCGACCTGATTGACGATGTTGGTGATGGTGCATTTCGCCAAGACCTTTATTACAGGCTCAAAGTAGTTGAGCTACACGTACCTCCCTTGCGCGAACGCAAAGATGACATTTTACCCTTGGCCCGAATCCTTTTTGCGAGTTCTCTTGTCCGCATGGCTCGAAAATTGGTTGGTTTCTCGCCGCGCGTAGCTGATTTGTTGCTTCGCTATCAATGGCCTGGAAATGTTCGGGAATTGGAAAACGCGATGGAACGGGCGGTCGCGCTTTCGCAGGGTAGTCAGGTGGAAGTAGACGATCTCCCAGAAGAATTACGCCAAGCACCTCCTCTGCAAATCGCAGCTTCCATCCACCCTAAAGCTCTACGTGAGGTTGAAAAGGAATATATCCTTTCGGTTTTGGAACAGAATAATGGCAATCAATCTCAGACCGCGGATCACTTAGGCATCGGATCGGCAACGCTATATCGCAAGCTCAAATCTTACGGGCTCATTGCCGACCGTAATCCCAGTTGACCTTATTGCCTTAAGGGAGGCTGATTCTGGTGGGCTGGATTTTTACTTTAATACAATGTCTCTACATAGGGTTTACCGCTCGTATTTGAAGATGTACCAGTTTCTTCTTGATGGGCAAGGAAGTGCGGATCCCCTTCTTCACACATTTTGGTCAGTATTTTCTGAACATTTAAAAAATCTGTTGTCCATGATCTGTCCGATCGAGCGCGATGGCTATGTTAGATGATCGACCACCACAGTTTTATTGGCCAATGGTTTTCAATTCGATATTTGTTGGAGATTTGGAATCTAATACGAAGGTGGATATTATTCAGACCCAAAAATGCAGCAGGGCATTATCGGTTACGACAATGCCCTGCAGAACGATTCAAGCTTTAGCTATCTTCTATTAAGATGCGGCTTTGACTAGAGTCATTTGGTTATCCACATCGGTAA
Organism: Holophagae bacterium; assembly: GCA_029263455.1. GTDB lineage: Bacteria > Acidobacteriota > Holophagae > Acanthopleuribacterales > Acanthopleuribacteraceae > JAGQSC01. Next base: position 33,437 of record JAJCXM010000029.1, on the reverse strand, counting down.
CACCGTTGATGTCCTTGACAAGTTTGGTTACCAATTCAATTTCAGCGGCATTTTTGGCCATGCCACTCAGTGTCACGACACCGGATTCGGTTTTCACTTGGGTTTTTAAAACACTGGTTGAACGGTGAAACAATAGCGAAACTTTGATCTGAGCGGTAATGGATGCGTCATCGATCTTTTCGCCAACCGTCTCTTTTTCAGGGGACTTCTTGGCTACCGTCATTTCGTTGTTCACCTTGGTGACGCCTTCAACGTCTTTAGCATACTCGGTGGTGAGTTGTTTTTGAGCGGCGTTGATGGCTTCCCCTGTAAGAGTAACTTTGCCTTCCTTGGAGGAAACAGTCGTGTTGAAACCATTGACGCTGCGGTGCATGATGAGCACAATTTTGACTTTCCTGGACAAACGCTCGTCTGCCTTGTCAGCCGTTATTCCGGCGGTTGAATTAAGGTTGTTGTTGACTGATTTTACGGTAGGCAAACTGGAGACAGCTTCTTCGGCTAAAGCTTTATGGGGCTCATCCATAACTGTCCCGGTCAAAGTGACAACGCCGTCTTTGGCTTCAACTTTGATATCATCTTCAATCAATAACACCTTGAATACATACATTTGGCTGATGGTCTTTTCGATAGCCCGGTCAGTATCTGGTGTAGCTACGGTGATGTTGGCGAAGGCCGATGCACATATGGACATCATTACTAAAATAATTTTCATTCAAATTCTCCCTTTTGATCACTGATAATGGACCTTTTTGTTTGTTTAAGCCGCGTTTTGCGCTTGTATACCTCATTCGAAAAAAGCTAACGCGGTGATTCTTGTGGCCGACTTGTTGAGGGACTATTGGTTAGTGAGTTAGACCCTTGATCGTTGTTTCAACGTCCTGCCAAACAGTCTTCAAGTCGACCTTGAAGTGATGCCATTTACCCGCACCGGAATCGCGTAATTCGGCCAGCTTTTTTTGGGCTGCCTCGTATTTTATTTTCAGTTTCGCGATTCGTTTGTGGTACTCGGATTGAGCATCCTGTTTTTTATCACCCGCCTTGGCGACCATCTCGTCGAGTTGAGCACCAATTTTTCGGCCCTTTTCTTCATATTCTGAGACGATTTCGTCTTTTGTTTTTTCTAATTGAACTGTCGTCATACGACCTCCGCTTGTTCCTATGGTCCATGCCTAATAAAAAATGACAGGCAATGACATATTGTGGCAATTTGCAATACGCTGATTTGCTCCGACAACGTGTATCTCGGAGACCGTGTCTAATGTATTACTATCAAGGTCCGTGCCACTAATACTTGCGCGCTCGTTATTTCGTAAATAGTTGTGATATATATAGTTACTATAATAGGTGTGATGGCGAGCGACTGTTGATACGGTCAAATATCAACAAAGGGTCATATATGGCCAGGACTCTTTCGCGTTTTTGGAAATGGAGGTTTCTGGGGGCTATCGGGCTTACGCGCGTTCCCGTCTGGTCTTAGTACAAACGCAAATGGCTCTATTTTTTGGAGGCCCGCAAAGGGATTGTAGGTTTAGATACGCTTAGTTCCGATGGCATACGACGGCGTTTGCGGTCTGCAAGGATGCGACTAAATGCATCCACCATGCGCGAGATAATCCCACCAAAGGGGTCCAGTAGCCAACGTTGCAATCTCGATCCGGTTTCTAGGGACGTGATCAATCGAGAATCGCTGAGGTGGGTGTGGATCCAAGATTCCGCCTCACCCACGACTTTTTCGTTTTTCACTTCGACCAATGTCTCTAGGTTAGCAAGTGAGAACGGATCGAGATTGAAACTGCCAACCAGCAACAAGGACCCATCGGTGGTCGCCACTTTTGCATGTAGCACAGAGGCTTGCCATTCGTGGATGACGACACCTGCAGCTAGTAAACGCCCGTATAAACTGCGTGTTGCCAGACGTGTAAAAGGAATATCGCTGCGGCCTGCGAGCAAAAGGCAGACCTTAACCCCCCGACGCGCCGCGGCAATGAGCGTACGCACCACCGTGGGGTCAGGCAAGAAGTAACCATGGGCTACCATGATGCTTTCTTGCGCTCGTGAAAAGGCGCTCAGGTATCGACGGCGCATGCGCCTTCCGCCCCCTAGCCCGCATAAATAAATGCGTAACGAACTTTCGATGTTGGGAAGCTGAATGCGTCGATAGAACATTTTGCGCAAACGCGCACATTGCGGGCCGCGAATTTCGATGGCAAGGTCGGCCCAACTAACCTGTACGCCCTTATCCATATTCTCATCGCCGATGTTGATGCCACCCAGGAAGGCAACTTCGTCGTCAACGAGCAGTATCTTGCGATGATTTCGGCCAATCCGTCCGATCAAGGCAGTAAGCAGGCGATTATAAATACGGACTTTACATCCTGATTGACGCAATGTAGCTGCAATGGTCCTTCCACTCCAAGCCGAACCCCAGCCATCGATCATAACGCTTACGCGAACCCCGCGACTTGCGGCATCTGACAAGGCGTCTATGAATTGGCTGCCAACGCCCGAGAGTGAAAAGGAGTAAACCTCGAGATGCACATTCTTTATAGCCTGTTCAATAGCTAGCAGCATCCGAGGGTAGGCCTGATCGCCACCATCTAGTAGGGCGACCGATTCCTGCGCAGACGAGACAGGCTGTTGGTGGGTTTCTAACTTAAGGCGTAGCGAATCCGGATTCATCGACTCTTTTCCTCTTGGCAGACAACTGACTGTTCGAGGATGTCAATACAAGAAATTTGGCTGTGCGTTTCGGATTTAATAGTAGTGGCGCATCCTTGTCTAATCGTGGCCTTTCTGCCTATTTCTTGAATGTGTCCCAAAAAAACTCACCTGCACATTAATTAAGTTCAACAGACATCTTATTGGCCCGATTGGGCGTCTTTGACTGAAGGAGCGGTATGGATACGATTCATAATCTCAGCTTCGATTTTTGCATCCGTAGCCTTTTTCTTGTCTTGGCGTGTCCTGCGTACGTAAGAACTTCGCAGGAACCATCCCATAACTACGCCCGAAACAATGAGAAGAATGAAGAGCAAAGCGCCGGACATCGAAAGCGTCCAAAACAGAAATTTGATATCTACTGGAACCGTATTCTGGACAACAAATACGATGGCAAGGCCGGTAAGCAGCAACGCCAGGATCATTCTTATTCTTTTTGCGGTCATAAGTCCTCAATATGTTTGTTATTGCACTCAGGTGGCAAGCTGCCAACAGACCACCCGAGGTAGATCGCTAAGGATCTCAGCTCTGGATAAAGGGGAGTAGGCCTAGGACGCCAGTGATGATCAGATAAAAAGCGACTACGTAATTTAGTAGTTTGGGTTTGACGAGAATCAATATTCCGGCGGCGATAGCAATCACTGGACCGGCGTATAGAGGAAAAGAACCAAGGTTGATAGTCATAAAGAATTTCCTTTCGATTAGGCCCGGAAGGGCAGAAACCAGAGACAAAAGGCTTAATGCAGCGGCTTTGATCTATGGGTTATTGTGTTCGTTTTTTGCTTTTTGTCCTGCTAAGGGAATGATTGTCTGGCGGCTGGTTACGCTTCAGCCTTTTTCCTTGTCGACAAAAGGAATGTCGGCAAACTTGTGCTTCAGGTAATCCACCATCCGTGTGAGGTTTTCGTTGCCGCCCGTATCTTTTTGGATGTCTTCAAACGCGTAATTGTTGCCTTTAGTAAACTCAAATTGAACCTTGTAGCAGAAATTGCCATTGTCACGAACGCGGTAGAAAAGATTGATGCGGGACACGCCATTGATGAAGAGGTCAAAGCCTTTGGTCGCATTGGAGGAATCACGCCAGGTGAGCTTGTCATCGCTGATCACAAGTGCCCCAGATCGGTCCTTGAAGAACTTGCGAATGACCAGGCCATCAAACGTCACCTCGCTGGTCTCGATATTTTTTGACACCGGCGCGATCATTAATTCTGAGATGATCAATTCTGAGACATTGTTTTGCTTGAGGTACAGCAGATCTGCTACCGAAGGTCGGCTCGACAACGTATTGCCATGGATCTGCTCGGCGATGATTTGCTCGGATATTCCTGACTGCACGAGCTTCACCACATCCAGCAGGCCAGCATTGTCGGGTTGCAGGTCAATTTGAGGTTCCGTTGCTTGGCCTGCTTTATATAGGAGGGCGTCAATCACTGCTGACGGCACACCTGCATTGCGTAATCGCTCTCGATCGAAAGGAGTGATCGGCTCCACTGTATTTTCCGGCGTGTTTATTTGCATCAGAATTGTTTCAGCCGTAGCGCCAAAAGTGTGGGCTGTCAAAATCATGTCCGTTGTGATGCGATTCTCGAGGATGCCTGTGGCGCCAGCAATACTCATCATGCTCATGATCAGAAACATTGTTTTCATGCTGAATCTCCGCTAGCTGAATTGGGTCGGCACACATGGTCGAAATTGCCTGTGTAAATGGTCAAAGGAGCAAGGTTCCTGCCATGTCGGCCCTCTCACTAGCAAATAACAAGCATAGAGAATGAGCCGAGCATTCACAGGGCTTGTTAATGGCAATTCATGGCGTAAACAGAAAGCTATTGATCTGTTCATCTCTAAAGCAGCAAAAGGGCAGCCGATATTCCTCTGCTCCTTTTTGATTTCAATCACAGCAATCGGTCTAGAAGTCGATCAAAATGATTTGATTCGTAAATCAGGATGATGGATAGGTTGTGTTACTTGATCACAACCTCTACTTCATGCAAGGCGACTGCGGCCAGATGATCCAGATCGGCGTCCGTGGTCGTGGGAAGAAATTGCTTTCGGTAAAGTTCGTCATGCAGGATGGTTACCACAGCGACCATGGGCGCTGCGAGTAAAACCCCAAGGACGCCGAATGCAGCGATACACAACAACATGGAAAATATGACCGCAACCGCGTGCAATTTCATACGTCGCGCCATAATGTAAGGGGTGATCACATTGTTTTCGAAGGCTTGTATGGCTAAATAAATGAGCACGACCCACAGCGGAGTCAATCCACCCTTGCCGAAAGCCAGTAACAGTGCCGGTACAGCGCTGAGTAACGGCCCCATGAAGGGAATAGCTTCAAGAACCAAGGCGATTAGGCCTAGCACCAACGCGTCCTTAAACCCAAAGATTGGCCACATAAGCAGGAAAACGAGTACGCCAATGGCAATCATTCCCATCATGGTGGCGCCAGCCCAGGTAGGGACAAATTTCCCTATACGCCGCAGAATGGTCACTACTTTGTCGTGGTGGTATTCAGGAAAAAGGGTAAGTATGGATGCAAAAATGGGGCGCGGATTCATGAGCATAAAGATCACTCCAAAGAAGACCGTAACCAGAACCAGCAGTATTTGAGCACCGTTGAAAGCAACCTCCGTGAAGCTGCCGAGGGCGCCCATAATCATGGTGCGTAGATTGGTTCGTAGCGTGTCTACCTCTTTGGGAGGTGTTGGTGGCACTGGCTCTTTTTTCTTCTTCTTGGGCTTTACTTGCTGGATTTCCAGATCGGACTCGTCTTTAGCGATTTCGGAGCTGACTTCCGCCTGAAGTTTCTCCTCGAAGATGACGGATTGTTGCTCAATTTTTATCAAAGGCTTTTGCAGACGTTGCCAGTATTCGGGTAAGGTCTTTGATATGCTCACTACCGACGACTTCATGGGACCGAAGAAGGCCCAGCTTGTTAAGCCAAGAACCAGGACTAGTCCCACAGCAAGTAACCCCGTGGGAAGGTTTCTGCCGCCTTTCCTGTCCCTCATCCAGTTGATCACTGGATTGACTGCCAGAGAGATCAACAGCACAAGTAAGAATGACAAAAAGATTGGCGCGAGCAGCGAAAAAGTATGGATGAAAATAAAGAGCGCCGCAGTCATCACGATATAAAAAGAAATCGAATGAGATTTCTTCTCACCAGTGGGTTTGTTGATCATGAGTCGCTCCTATGTATCGCTGTGATAATTAGACTTTTATGGACTCGTAAAGTGCTCTGAGATCGGTAGGCTTTCTGTGTCCATGTGTTTGCGAAACAAAGCCGACTGTTATCACGGCTTATTCTGAAGTTGATGGTTGCGATAATGGGCAGTTAGCAAGCGCTTCCATCGAATAGAAATTTGTCCTTGCCCTCGGCCATTTTCGATCGGCCTTTCACGGCGAACCTTTACTTTTGCGCTCACGTAGAATTTCAAGAACACGTTCGATTACAGCCAGGCCTAGGCTAAGATTTGTAACGGGATTAAACACACTGCGCTTGATGCCAAGGACCTCGATATGAACAAGTTGACGCCGCAGATCACAACAAATGGTGTGGCATTTCTTGGCCTTTTGAATCCTTCTTATTTCTTGGTCGAGAAACATGACATGTCCTTTTTTAGTTCAGCGATGCTCTGGTCAAAGGCCCGCGGTTTTTGGCTCAGGTGCCGGCTGAGTGCCATGAAGATGACCAATCCCGCCATCAGACTGACTAATGCGACGGCCAGCAGTCCGTATATTCTCCATTCTGGCGGTAAGACATACATCCCGGACACAACCAGCAGTAGGATACCAATCAGTGAAAATACCATCGCCATGCAGGCAAGGAGCCATGCCTGAATCAGACGTATCTTGGCTTCGCGAAGCTCCAATGCCAGTAGTTCCAAGCGATCTTGGAGAATTTGGCCTGCTAAGCCACTAAGGCGGCCAGTCGTCTCTGTGAGGCCTGAAATGAACAGCGGCAGTCTGCTCATTCTATTTCCTTGACATGGACCAACCCAAAAGAAGACCACCGATGAAGGTTCCGCCTATCACATAGTAGGGTTTCACGTGGACGAATTCATCGGCGACCCTTACTTTTTCGAGGAACTGCTCTTCAATATCTCGGTAGATCATATTGGATGAATCAAGACGTTCTTTTAGCGCTTCTCTGGCGGTCTTGACTCGCTCGTCCACTTCATCTGATGTGGCGTTTACCAGAGCTCGGGCATGTTCAATGATGTTTTGCATTTCTTCGCTCATAGTACCGATTTTTTCGCGTTTTTTTGGCATGTTGTAAGTCTCCTAAATCATTTATTTCCGGGATATTTCAGAAGCGGAGACCTGGCTCAGTGAGAAGGTCCGCGCTGACTACTTGCAGCCTATATGAGCAAGCCCTGCGCCATGTCTTGCTGTTGAGAACTTTCCCCACGTTTTGATCCCTATTTGTTGGACATTAGCGGAACTGGTAATCGCGCTTTTCATTTTGAAGCCAGTTCAGCAACTCTTCTCTTTGGGCAAATGGAAACACGACTGACGGAAATCATCCATCATCACGCGGTGCCGTGCTGCATCAGGCCCAAGGCGAAAAACAAAGCTGCAACCGTTGCGGCCGCCGTCCTGACGTGATTCCACATCAACCGCCTGGCCAGAAAGTGCTTCCAGATTGCGGCGGCGGAGGGATCTGTGGGAGATGTGCCCGCAAGCTCGTCGTTGAGCGGCACATTGCCGCTAACGGTAACCAGAACTGTACCCACGAGATAAAGAATCGCGCCACTCAACTGCAATATCGCTGATGGGTGGTCCCATCCCGAAACGGCGAGACCTGCCACCAGTAAAGACAACACAGCTGTACCCATGAACGTACCCAAGAATGAACGATTGATCACAACCACGTTGATCGATTGCATAGCTGCCATGCCATCGGCTGTGGGTAAGCGTGCAAGTGCCTTTATTACGAAGCTGGAGAAGGCAAAAAAGACGCCCGCCACCAAGGCCGAGCCGATCAATGCCATTGTGCCAACTAAGGGAACAAACAGATTCATGCTGGCACCTGCCAGATGCCCGAAGCGGCGATGTCACGTGCATAATCGCCAAAATCCTTTGGTTCGCGACCTAGTGCACGTTGGACACCGTCGGTAAGGTAGGCGTTGCGACCGTCGAGCACAGTGTCGAAGAGATAGTTGAGTAGCCAGGCAATTTCGGGTGGCGCGCCGGACTGGGCGATGCCTGCGGCGAAGTCTGCCTTAGGAATTTGGATAAACTTGATTTCGCGGTTAGCAGCGTGGCTAATCTCCTTCGCCAACTCAGCAAACGTCATCATTCGTGGGCCTGTTACTTCATATATCTCGCCGTTGTGGCCGCTTTCGGTTAGCGCGGCAACGGCCACATCGGCAATGTCATCCGCGTCAACAAATGGCTCGGCAACGTTAGCTGCTGGCAACGTGATCGCTCCGTTTAACACCATAACGAGGAATTCGCCTTCGGAGAAATTCTGATTGAACCAACTAGCTCGAACCACCGTCCATTCAACGCCTGCATCCTGCACAATTCGTTCGCAGCGCTGCGCTTCATCTTCGCCTCGACCGGATAGCAAGACGAACCGTTGGACACCCAGTTTAACGGCCCTTCCAACAAAAGAGCGGATGGCGTTGGTGGCGCCGGGAATGGCGAGATCAGGCGCGTAGGAAATATAGGCCGTGTTTACGCCTGCGAGGGCGGTGTCCCAGGTATCGCGGTCGTTCCAATCGAATGGAGGCGTGGTGGAACGTCCAACGATTCGCGTCTTTACTGCGCGTGCCTGCAAGCGTTCCGCTATGCGTCGACCGGTCTTACCGGTTCCTCCTAACACCAACGTAATACGCTGAGGCGATTTGGCTTTACGGCTTTTCATGTTGCTCTCCTTGGTTAACTTGACACAGTGTCAATTGACACAGTGTCAAATGTAGGGCACACTTTACACTATGTCAAGTGAGAATGTTGATACACGGTCTCGGATTCTTGAAGCGACGGTTCGTTTGCTCGACCAGCATGGGGGCCTTGTGCGTATGGGTGACATTGCGAAAGAGACTGGCATCTCCCGGCAAGCGGTTTACCTTCACTTCACGTCTCGCACCGATTTACTGGTGGCCGCCACCCGATTCGTGGATGAGAAACTCGATCTCAATGCGCGACTTACTCAGTCGCGGGCGGCGCGTTCTGGCAGCGAGCGCCTAGCTCGCTATATCGAGTTCTGGGGCGATTACATTCCTGATATATACGATGTTGCCAAAGCACTTTTGCTCGCGAAGGACAAGGCGGCCGCGGCTGCTTGGCACGACCGCATGGCAGCTATGCGTGACGGTTGTCGTGCTGCCGTCGAGGCATTGATTGCCGATGGCGACTTGTCCGAGGGTTGGACCGCGCAAAGCGCCACCGATACATTGTGGACGTTATTGCAGGTAGGGAATTGGGAGAACCTCATTTTCGAATGTGGTTGGTCAAATCAGCAGTACATCGATCGCATGAAAGTTATGGCTGAACGCATTCTAGTCAAATAACCGCCTAATCATCCGCTTGCCCGACGTTTAGACGGCGCTCCTGACGTGCGTCTGACTTTCAAGAGGTTTGAAGCATTGCTGTTCAACTCAACTGGTTGGCAGCACCTCATTTTTTCTTTTCAGGTTGGGGTACGTTTTCGAAGAAGGTGAGGCGGTTTCCAAACGGGTCGGCGATCGTCATTTCGATGGTGTCCCATTCAGTTCTTTCGCAGCCAGGACGTGAGTTTTTGTATTTCTTGGTGAGCAGGTGTTTTTGAAAAACTTCGACGTTAGGCATTTCTAACATGATGGTTGAGCCCGGACTAGCATCACCATGATGTTCACTTATGTGTATGACCCACCCTTGTTTGGATATCTGCATGTAGAGAGGGAAATCGGCCTCGAATCGATGCTCCCAGTCGATTTTGAACTCGAGGAACTCGACATAGAATTCCTTGGCTTTGAGCTCGTCAAAACTTCTGAGAACGGGGATGATGCGTGCTAAATCCAAAGTGGGCCTCCGTACATAGGTGATTGCTTTTAACTTAGCGAAACGAGGAAGTCATAGCTAGAACCATTCTACCGGATGAATAAACAGTAAGTTTCTTAGCCCAATGTTCACGATTAAGCGTGAACCATGATCGCCATCCTAATGTCGTTGAATGCCTATATGCATTAGACTGACGTGCATGAATGCCATTGGGACCCTCAACGAAAAGCCCTTGCACGCGGCCTTGAAAGCACGCTACGAGCAGGTAGGAGATCTTACTGAAGTGCCTAAGCAGGGCTACGTGATCGATCTGGTTCGTGGAACTGAGCTGATCGAGGTCCAAACACGTAATTTCTCTGCTATCAAATCAAAACTACGCTGCCTATTGGCTGATAATCCCGTGCGCCTGATTTACCCCATCGCACAACAGAAATGGATTGTGAAGGAGCCAAAGGATGGTCATTCGCTGCCCCAGCGTCGCAAATCGCCCAAACAAGGCAAGCTGGTTCATGTATTTGACGAATGGGTGAGTTTCCCTGAGTTGATCTGCCATCCCAATTTCACGTTGCTTGTGGTGCTGATCGAGGAAGAAGAAGTTAGAAGATACGATGGCAACAAGAGTTGGCGCCGAAAGGGTTGGGTCAGCCATGAACGAAGATTGTTGAAGGTCGTGAGCGAGGCACTGTTTGAGGTACCGGAGGATGTGGCCAGCCTAATTCCAAATGATCTGCCAGATGGATTCACGACGGGCCATTTGGCCAAGGCGCTTGGCGTCTCGCGACGCACAGCCCAAAAAATGGCCTACTGTTTGCGCCGCATGGAGCAATTGGTGCCCACCGGGAAAAGCGGCAACGCTATTGTCTACCAACGGATACCAGCTCTCACGTAAGCACCTTTCTTGGTGAGCTCGTAAGGTTAATATCAAGTATGAGTCTGTCGTCAAACTGAAACCCATTCGTTATCAACGCTCTTTTTCGGTTTCGAAGACCTCTTGTGAAAGTATGTCGTCTATCAAAGCTAAGATTTCGGATTCGGTCGGGTCGACGTCGTCGAGCACGAAAACATTCCTTAAGGCTGCAACCGTGGTATCGAATTCGGGATAGTAGGAGAGTAGGGCACCTCCCCAAATAAATGACCCGCTATGTCCGATTTCTTTACTGCCCAATTCGACACCATAGCCATAATCTGGGCTGCCAACCGCCCTGGGCGTAAGCATTTCTATTAAGGATGCATCGGAAAGTAGCTTTCCCCCAAACAGAGCATTGCTGAAGATCATCAGGTCATTGGCGCTTGAGACCAATCCACCGTCTCCAAATTGGGCCGAGCCATGCACGGAATCAGTTACATCGCTAAAATCTTGATCGAGAAGAAAATGATGAGGGTCCCAAAGGTAACCCCGAGCCACCAGACCTTTGGGGCTTTCGACGTCACGCATGTGGGTATGCGACATGCCCAATGGATTGAGAATCCTTGCCCGAATCTGACTAGCCAGTGAGGCACTGCCCACCTTCTCAATCACCATGCCCAAAAGCAGATAGTTGGTATTGGAATATCGCGAATTTGAACCGGGTTCAAACCAATGGGGCTCAGACAGCGCATATCCTAATAGGTCCTCTGGATTCCAGACATGTCGATTGCCCCGTTCGAATATGTCGCGACTGTAAGATTCGTTGGCGTAATCGGGAATACCAGAGGTGTGTTGTAATAGCATCTTGAGGCTGATTTCTGAGCTATGCCTCAAGTTTGGAAACCAGTTTTGCAGCCTTTCATCAAGATCCAATTGGCCGTCTTCACGAAGCATTAGCGTGAGACAGGCAACCAAGGTCTTAGTGATACTGCCAATTTCTGAAGCATGATTGACCGTCATCGGCAGTACTGCCCCTTCATCTGCCATACCTGAGGCCAACACGAACGACTTCTCATTGCCCACGCGTAACCCAATCACTACGCCGCCTCGACCAGCGGTAGTGATGGCGTCGAGCTGTTTTTGCCAAAAGGGTCTTGAGCCAGGTGCAAAATGTGCGGCTGGCACGGCGATGATTTGTTGGTTGCCATGCTTGAAGGTGAGACCGAAGGCGACAAATTCACCTGATCCAGACAGTTCGAGCCGCGATAAATCAGGAAGCGGTGTTGAGAAGAAATCCTCGATAAGTCCGACCCTCTTTTGGCGCGGCGCTAAGCTCAGGCTTCGTCCTATTTAGCTGCCATCGGTTCCCACTAATTGCATCTCGATCTGAAGATCTGTAGCGGTCGGGTTCACGATGGCGAATCCGCTGTTTTGGCCTGGCCGGTGGTCCAGCCCCACCAGTACTTGATCGGAGCTGGTAGAAAGAACTAAAGGTAAACTTGTGGCACCGCCCGTTTGTCTGAACTCAAAGGTCATCGTTCCACGTACGTTGGCCAAGTCACCCGATAGCTGTAACCAACCGCGCTGCTCCAGTAAGTTGGGGAAAGCTTCTGAAACGAGTTGGGTTCGTGACTCGAAGCCATCCAGCTCCCATCGCAGTTCACCTAACGCCGTGCCCTGATCAGACCAAGCCGTGATGGTTAGGAACGTAGGTACGGAGTTCATGTTGGCGATGGTGAACTCGGTTTTCCAGTGGCCGCCAACAAAGGTGTAGTGAGGTAGGTAGGCTCGATCGTTCTGGCCATAAGTGAGTGCAAAAAGAACAAAGGGCAATATGAACTTCAAGACGATCCCCCGTTTCCCAAGAGACCATCACAATCATAATGAGTGTAAGGGTGCTGGGACTTTGTGTATATAATGAGATAACGTCTATTCACACAAACACACCTATAGAAGCTTGCCGAGCCGCCTCGAGTAAAGCTGAAAGCAACGCCAAAATCAGATTGTTTGGTGAGATTAGGCTAACGGCTCCTGTTTATTTTGGTTTGTGCCTGCTTGGTCAACCTTTGCCCGAGCAACGAGCGTTTCAACGCGTTCAATGATTTCTTGGGGCTTGAAGGGTTTTTGCAGGAAGCGCGTATAAGTCAAATCAATCTCTTTCGGCAAGGGGAATCGCGCATGTCCGCTAATGCCGAGAATTGGGATATTTGGAGAAATCAGTCGCAATGATTTGATGACATCGGGTCCGTCCATATCTGGCATACTCTGATCCACAATGACGCATAAGATTTCGTCAAGATGTTCATTGAATAATTGCAAGCCCTTACTACCGCTTTCGGCTTCCAACGCTTGATAGCCAAAGTATTCCAAAGACACAAGGGCACATTCTCGGATTAATGCATCGTCGTCGATAATAAGAATCGTCCCTTTTTCTGAATCCACAATCACGCCATGACTGTCCTTCACCTCAATTTGCTCTGATTCGGTAACCAGCGGAAGAACAAGTCTAATCTCGGTTCCGACATTTGGTTCGCTCGTGACATGCAAGCTACCGCCGTGGCCTTCAACAATGCCCATTACCGCGGCAAGGCCAAGCCCGTGGCCGTCTGCTTTGGTGGTGAAAAAGGGGTCAAAAATACTTGCCTGTGTTTTTTGGTCCATGCCGCAGCCATTATCAATGACCTCAAGTGAGATGCTTCTACCTTGATCAATCAATTTGGTACGCAAAAGAATCGTGCCCCTTTTGCTGGCCACGGCGTCACTGGCGTTGGTGATTAGATTCAAAACAACCTGCTGGATCTGGCCCGGATCGGCCAACGCGACAAGTTTGTGGCGGCTCAATTCGTATTTGATTTCGGCGTGACTTGATATCGTGTGTTTGAGTAGCTCGGTCATTTCTCGAACGACGCGATTAATATTAACCGGTCGCTTTTGATTAGGTGTGCGCCCCGCATAGGCGAGCAGTTGCTTGATGATATCGCCAGCTCGTATGGCGGCCTGCTCAATGGCTACGACATCGCCGATGGCAGGGTGATTAGAGCCTAACTTTAAAGCGGCCAATGAAGCGCGACTAAGAATCGGGGTCAACATATTATTGAGATCGTGAGCAATTCCTCCCGCAAGCACACCCAAGCTCTCTAATTTTTGTGATTCCAGCATCTTGAGTTCAAGACGCGCGTGCTCTTGCAACGAATGCTGGTGCTGCCACTGTTCCATGGCAAGCGCCAAGACGTCGGTTAAGGTTGATATGAATGCCTTTTCGTTTCTTGTCCAGTCCCGAGTGTCTCCGACGTGTTCCAGACAAATAACGCCGCACGTTTCGCCTCGAAAGCGGATAGGTGCGTCAAGCATGGCGCCAATATGGTGCTGCAAGAGATAGCTGCCCGAGAACTCGGCCGTTCTGGCGTCCTTGTGCGCGTCCACCGCATCGATGATGCGTGCTTGTCTCATCGCCTCAAAATATTCTGGAAAATCCTTGGCCTTCAGAATGCCCGGTTTCTGGTGGATTGACTGGGAAGCCAAGAAAAGATCGCTGCATTCAATGTGGGATCGGGTCTCGTCGTAGAACCAAACACTTGCGCGTTCAACGGCGACCATTTGCGCCGCAGTCTCGGTGATATGGGCAATACATTCACCAAGGTTCGACATGGACAGCCAGTTGGTTTTGGCAAGGTCAAGAACGCCTTGACCAAATATGTCTTCAGGATTTAGACGCTCATCATCGATTGCGTTTTCGCCGGCCACTTGAATAACACCCTTAAAGGTGTCGCCTTGCGGCCATCCATGATCCAGCCACCAAGTCTTACGCTCATGGCTCTCGTAACACAAGGCATAAGGAATGCCTTGTGCGATGGATCGGCTGATAACCGTCGCTGCATGCGACTTGTATGGTTCGGCAATCCAATCGCCCAAGTATTCGTGCACCTTGGGCAGGGTGGCAGAGAATTCGCCATCGACTTTTAGGAGTCGGCGCTCGATTGAACGTTCGCAGACATACGCCAATCTCTTGTCATTCAATCCGGCAACCTAACGTGGTTTAACCTTCGAGAGGTCTCCCTACAATCCTAGTGGTTGAGTTGGTCAAAAGCCAGCGTTTCAGTTAATGTTATGATTATTGTGCTAATTTATGCCGAGCTGACGCCATAAATAGTTTGTCCCCTAATGAGGGTGCTTGACGCCTTACCTTCAGGAGCCACTGAAGGAGTCAAAAAAATGCGCGTCATCTCGTTTTTATTTTTAGCCAGTTATCTTTGGGGCCAAACCCCGACCTTGATTAAGGAACTCAACACCGGCGTGGGGCCATCCGCTCCGCAAAACGTATTTCGGCTGACCAGTTTCAACGCTTCGTTGTTCTTTACGGGTTTGCATGCTGGGAAAGTGGGTCTGTTCAAAAGCAATGGCACAAGCCTGAACTTGTTCATGGAGGACTCGGTTGCCGAGCTAAGTGTATTAGGAAACCAACTGGTGATATTCGATAGTGAATACAATCTGTGGGTTAGCGATGGCACACCGGCTGGCACGAGTCTGATTTATGCGGATAGCAAATTGACCAGTATCGGTGAAATGCTGGTGGTGGGGTCGACCCTATTCTTTACGGCCAACTACGATGGTGTGGGAAAAGAATTGTGGAAAACCGATGGTACAACCGCCAATACTCAATTGGTCAGGGATATTAATAGTGGGTTCGCTTGGTCAAGTCCCAAGAATTTCGCCCAGTATCAAAACAAGCTGCTGTTTCGCGCAGATGATGGCATGCATGGCGAAGAACTTTGGGTCAGTGATGGGAGCTTGGCTGGCACGACCATGGTGAAAGATATCCGCATCGGTAGTTCATCCGGAAACCCTTCCCATTTGATCGTGTATGACGGGTATTTATATTTTGCGGCCGATGATGGCAGCAACGGCATTGAGTTGTGGCGCAGTAACTTAACCACCACATCGTTGTTCATGGATTTGAAACCTGGTAGTGGAGATTCTGGGCCAGCTCGTTTTTTGGAATTCCAGAATGAACTCTACTTCGGTTGTGATGACGGAACCCATGGATACGAACTATGGAAAACCAATGGCACGATTGCGGGGACATCTCTAGTAGTAGACATAGATAACGGAGCGGGTCACGGGTTTACGAGAGCCTATGGACATAGCGGAACGCTCTATATTGCGGGCGGCGACGCAAGCACCAGCATCGAGTTATACAAATCAAACGGCACAGCTGCAGGAACCAGCTTGGTACGCGACATCGAACCGGGCGCAATGGGATCCAGCCCAAGCTCCTTTTTCTCACTGGGTAACAAGCTAGTTTTTTCGGCCGTAACCAGTAGCGAAGGCCGGGAATACTGGACCAGTGATGGCACAACGGCCGGCACACAAATCGTAGTCGACTTAAATCCTGGTGTGCTTGATGGGGCAAGTGGTGGCGTCGTGCTCAATAATCGACTGTATTTCTCAGCTGAACACGATAATCGCAGTTTATGGTCAACGGATGGCACGGCCGCTGGCACTTACGCTGGGCCAACCTCGAGCGTGCCCCTTGGTTCTAACCCGAATTACTTCGCCAATGTCGGCAGTAACTTGTTCTTTCTAGTCGATTTTCTGTCGAGCGGTAGACAGTTAGCCGTGACCGATGGAACTTCTGCAGGCACCAACATATTAAATGTCCCCGCCTTGAAACACCCTTCGGCATTGGCACCTGCCGGCAACAATTTTTTTGTCGTGGCTGATTCGACCGGAGCCTTACACAATGAGCTGTGGTTCAGTAACGGCACGGCGGCTGGTACAACTTTGGCACGTACCCACGTTATGAATTTGGGTCCTTCGATTAGCAATCTGGTAGTCATGAATAACCATGCCTATTACGTTGCCGTCGATGAAGTCACTTTCTCATCTTATGCGCTTTGGAAGAGTGATGGCACGGCCGCTGGCACGGGCACGGTCGCTGGTCCTATCAACATAGACTCGATTAGCGTATTTAATAATCTGCTTTTGATGCATAACTCAACGACCGGCGATATTTGGGCGTCAGACGGAACAGCCGCTGGCAGTTCAACGATTGGGTCAACCGATTTATGGGAGGGTTTTGCCAGCATGAATGGCAATGCCTACTTTTCGGGAACATCGTTTACGGGTAACTCGGATTATGCGCTCTACAAGACTGATGGGGTGAACGTGACCTTGGTAAAGGAGATCTGGGAGGGATCGACGATGCTGACACCTCAATTCTTGAACGTGATCGACAATGTCCTCTACATGCACGTTCAAAAGGTTAATGGTGACTATGAGTTGTGGCGCAGTGATGGCACCGAAATGGGGACCACAAAGTTAACCGACTTGCCGTTCAATGCGGGAACTGCCCTTAAGCTAAAGGACCACCTATTCTATAGTGCTCAAAGTGGAGCTGCGGGCCGGGAACTGTGGTCAACAGATGTCAATTCCGGCGTAACTCAGCTGGTCAAAGACACTTATCCTGGCGTCGTTAGTGGCCTGCGAACCGGGATTAGACGAATTGGCGATCGTATTTTCTTTGGCGGATGGAGCCATGATACAGGTGTGGAACTCTGGACTTCCGACGGCACGACTAGCGGCACGATGCGTGTCGCGGATCTGAATCCTGGCGTTGGCAGCGGTTTTTATTCGGGTTTTGCGCAATTGAATCAGAAACTGATTTATGGTGCCATGACTGTGAGGTCAAATGACGAGTTATTCGCCCTTGAATTACGTCCAAATGCGGCGATTTGGGCTCCCAACTATGTCTGTCCTAGCACTAGTAATTACACAGCTTGTACGGTTGATGGGGCCACAGGAACGACCTATGCGTGGACGGCTAGTAACGCGGTCATTAATGCTGGGCAGGGAACGTCTTCCATCCTGTTCACGGCAGGCGTTTCAGGCAACGTTCAACTTCAATTAACCGTCACTCGCAACGGCCAATCCTCGATGAAAACCTTTGACATCCCTATCGTGCCTGCTCTACCTCAGCCAGGTGATATCACAGGACCTAGCGTACCCTGTTCGGGGACGCAAGCTACCTATTCGATTCAGCCGGTTGCAAACGCAGATACATATACTTGGCAGGTACCACTGGGTTTCTCCATCGTAAGTGGGCAGGGTACGCCCGCCATTGTCGTGCAGGTCGCTGCTTCCAGTGGTAGCGTTCAAGTACAAGCTCAAAATGCTTGTTTCTTGTCCGCGGTCAAATCCCTTGCTGTTAACCCAGCATCAGGCGTGCCAGCCCAAACCGCGAATCCGTCGGGACCTGCACAAATGTGTGCCAATACGAGTGCAACTTATAGTGTGAATGCGGTGAGTGGGGCAGCGTCGTATTTGTGGACGGTTCCCGCTGGGTCGGTCATTCAATCCGGGCAAGGTAGCACTTCGGTGAGTGTCCTATTCGCGTCGCAAAGTGGGAACGTGAGTGTCACGGCCATGAACGGTTGTGGTAGTTCAGGGACCAGCGCAACTGCCGTTTCGGTGTCAGCGCCGCCAACGAATGCAAACGCTGGGCCCGATCAGAACCTTGCTGCGGGACAAGTCGCCAACATCCAAGCTAACACCCCGGCGATCGGCAGTGGTCTTTGGTCGATCGTGTCTGGGCCGAGTACTAACCCTACCCAATTCGGTAGTCCAGGTTGGCCGTCGTCAACCTTTACGCCCGCTATTGCTTCCGGCACCTATACGCTTCGATGGACGATCACCAATAGTCCATGCAGCGCGAGTACGGATGATGTGGTATTGACCTACGCAGCTCCCGCCAGTGTTGATCTGCAATTGACATCCATTTCGTCGCAAACCAGTTTATCTGTCGGACAAACGGGCAATATCAGTTTATGGGTGGAGAACACCAGTGCTCAGGGCGCGACCGGTATTCAGATAAAAGTGACGTCAACGTCTGAGTTGAATATTTCATCTGTCACACCCGCACAAGGAAGCTACAGCGCTGTCAGCGGCATTTGGAGCCTGGCCAGTCTTGCCGCTTTTTCTAGCGCTCAACTGGACCTGGCTGGCTATTTAACTCAGGATGTCGCCCAAACCCTCAATTTTGAAGTGGTTGCTTGCAGCGAAGCTGACGCCGATTCCACCCCCAACAACGGAGCTGCTGCCAACGAAGATGACACCAGTTCCTGGACGTGGTCTGTTGATCCCTACTTATTCATTCCTGACACTGCACTTAAAGCTGTGTTTACATTAGATCCGAGCATTGACACCTATGACGACGACGAAATCAGTCCCTACGAAGCCCAATTCGTTCAGGGCCTTGATTGCTCGTTTCTGGGCGTAACCGATCTTTCAGGTCTAGAAATGTTCCCTGCAATACAATGGATCTCGGCAAATGGGAATCCAATTATTGGCCTGCCCAATATGCAGGGCATGGCGAGTCTGAACTCCTTCTTCTTGGATGACGGTGAGTTAGCCAGTCTTGAGGATGCAGGCCAATTTGTGTTTCCTAGTGGCCTGTTTTTCCTAAGCTTGGCTCATAATCGCCTACAGGATGTGCCTTTTGAATTGTTCTTGTTGCAGAATTTGGAATATCTAGACTTGTCAGGCAACCGCTTAATTCCACTTTGGGATGCCTTCGATAATCTGACAAATCTGAGGACCCTTGTCCTGGACGACACGCACCAGCAAATCCTGCCATTCACCGTAGGCCAAATCCCCGTTCTTGAATCATTGTCCATAAATCACAACCACATGACCTCATTGCCCCCGTTTCTGCCCGCTGGTTTGAAGTTCTTTAGTGCCAACGATAATAAGTTGACTGATCTTTCACCCTTAAGCTTTTGCCTGGATTTGGAAATTCTGCATCTACAACACAACCGGCTACTGGACATCAGTTCACTCAATGCTTTGGTCGATTTATTGAATTACAGCCATCATGTGCTGGTCTTGGATCGCAATAATTTGGACGCAGGAGACTGCGCGAACATCGTTGATTTACAACAGCGAGCAGATGCGAGCGGTGCTGTATTCAGCTATAACCCGCAAGGCAACTTTTCGTCATTCAACGGTGAACTGCCGCAATGGAGAGTAGTGCCCAACCGTTTGATGAAATGGGTTAACGATGTCACGCAGGAGACTTACCTAACCACGTTGTCATGTCCGTGACTTCACCCACACCGAGAACGCAAGCCGATTAGATTTCAATGCAAATTAGCGTTTTGCGATTCAAGATAATGCTTGATGGCCTCTAAACGTTTGTTCATGTCGATTGAAAATAGATAGGTTGCAATCGGCAGGAGCATACGCCCAAATAAACCGCCTCTTAACTCAAAATGGTAATTGAATGTGAGCTGACTTCGACAATCGCTTAAACGCTTAAAATTCCATGCACCGCTGAACCGGCGCAACAAGAACGGTCCTTTAACCATCTTCACAGCGGCAACCTGAGGTCTATCGAATGATATGTATTTAGTGACCATCGCCGCGCCTGACCGGTTCTTGCAATAGGCTTCTACGCGTATGTCTGCGCGATCGGCGCCATCAAGTAAATACGCTTCAGTGAGATAAGGATCCCACTCTAAGCGTTTCGAATAGTTCTGGCTGAGGTCAAAAACCACTTCCTGGCTGCATTCAATTTCGATCTGCTGTCTAATGGTTTTCATTTGCACTAAGCCCTCGCCTAGGCAAATTAACATAAAACAACGGCCAGTAGAGGCTGTCGTATAACTCGTTTCAAGGCTCAAGAATGTGAGTCTGGCTTCCAGAGGCTGTCTCATGGTTCTTCTAATTTGCTCGAAACAGCTTGTTAGTTCAATTGGATCATTGCTAAGTACATAAAAACAAAAGACTTCGAACCTCCGGCTAGAAGCTCGGACTCACATTGAAGACGATTGAAGCGACTTATGCGATAGCCTCAGTAGGCTGTGAGTGCTGAGGTACGAAGGTTCCCAAATTTCCAGCATCTACCTGGTGCTCAAGAAATGCTAAGCTTGGGCGTTTTTTTGAAAGGGAAATCTATGCTCGTAAACTTGCTATTCATGTCGATTTTGCTAGGCAACCCGCCAACCATTGGCATCATTGTGTTTGACGATGTACTTACAAGTGAAGTCACGGCGCCCGCCGAAGTTTTTGGCATGGCTATTCATGACTCCAGATTCAGCCAATGGAAGATGCACCTTATTTCGGCTTCCTCGTCGTTGAATATACGTACAGCCGAAGGATTACAGATTCGCGCCGATGTCCTGCTAACTGATGCTCCGTCTGTGGACGCCTTAATTGTTCCGGGCGCTTATGACACCGATAACCTGCGTAAACATGAAGCGCTTATTGCTTACATACGCGCGCAGAAAGGCTGGATTGCCAGCAACTGCAGCGGTGCCTTTATCTTAGGACAAGCAGGCATCCTTGATGGTAAAAAGGCCACCACCTGGCCAGGAGGCGAAGCCGACTTACAGAAAGCCTTTCCTGAAGTTGAGGTGCAGACGGGTGTCTCGTTTGTCATGGATGGTAAACGACTGACGTCCAACGGCGGCTTGGTGAGTTACGACGCCGCCTTTGTACTATTGGCACAGTTGGCGGGCAAAGATTTAGCGCGGCAGGTGTATAAAACTTTGAATAGCGATCGCCTGAGGCCGTGGGATCAGCTGGAGTCGTTTATGGATGTCCCGAAAACAACTAACTGATCGTATATCAAGCACATATTTGGCTTTGCGAATACGGACTCGATTGTGAAAACCGCCGCGAGTGCAAAGGGGTCGAGTTGAAAGGGTGGAAGGACGACATTTGAAAGCAATCGTGTATAGACAATATGGATCCGTAGATGTCTTGAAGCTTGAAGATGTCGCGAAGCCCATTCCAAAGAGCGACGAAATCTTGATTAGGATTCATGCTGCTGAAGCAACTAAGAGTGACTGCGAGTTGCGCAGTTTTAGGTTCCCAGTTGCTTGGTTCTGGTTGCCCTTGCGTCTGGCGATGGGTATCCGCAAACCGAGGAGACCGATTCTTGGAAGCTATTTTGCCGGTGAAGTGGTGGCGGTTGGCAAAGACGTGTCGCGCTTTACGGTTGGCGACGCCATATTTGGCTGTACGGGATTATCCATGGGTGCCTATGGAGAGTATCTATGTGTTTCGGCCACGGCGACCTTGGTCAAGAAACCCAACAATTTGACCTATGAAGAAGCGGCCGCAGTCCCATTAGGTGGGTTGAACGCCCTGCATTTCATGCGCAGAGCCAACATTCAAAAGGGTGAGACCGTGGTGATCAACGGTGCCGGTGGCAGTATCGGCACCTTTGCCGTTCAGCTTGCCAAACAAATGGGCGCCATAGTCACGGCCGTTGATAGTGGTATCAAAGAGGATATGTTGCGACAGCAAGGAGCCGATCATTTCGTCGATTATCAAAAGCAGGATTTTGCTGAGAACGATCAGGCTTACGACGTCATTTTTGATATGGTGGCGGCTAGCTCCTATACCAAGTGCATCAAGTCGTTGAAGCCAAAGGGTCGCTATCTAACCGCCAATCCAACGGTGTACAAAATGCTGCGCTCGCTTTGGACAAGTAAGTTAAGCGACAAAACCGCGATATTCGCATTAGCAGCCGAGCGCGAAGACGAACTAATGGACCTCAAGAAAATGATCGAAGCGGGCGAGATAAGACCCGTCATCGGCCGCGTTTTTGAGATGCAGCAGGTACGTGAGGCACATGTCCACGTAGAAACCGAACAGCGCCTGGGCACGGTCGTCCTGCGTATCACTCAATAACAAGTGTCTAGCCCTGTAACTGCAAAGTACTTCTGTTTGTCAGCCAATTTAGCTGCAATGTAGCTCAAATAAGTGGAGATCAAAAAAATGGCCGTAAACGCCGTAGTACGAGCTCGAATCGATGAACATATCAAAGAAGAAGCTACAGTTGTATTAGCAGCCATGGGGCTCACTGTGTCTGCCGCTTTCGTATCTTACTAATTCGTATCTTACTAACACGTGTCGCTTACGAGAAAGCGCTTCCGTTTGAACCGCTTGTGCCAAACGAAGCCACCATCAATGCCATGAAAGAAGCTCGACGCGGCAAATTGGAAGCGGTGCGACTTGTCGATATCCAGAGGAAATACGCAATATGAGATGCAATAAAGTCCAAGCAGACTTCAATTTGATGAGCAGCGATTCATGAAGGCTGATGTGTCAGCCTTGGCTCACCATCAATAATAGTATGTTGCCAGCATAAGAAAAAATGTGACAACATCGGTAGCTAATCTTTCGTGATCGTGAAGCTATTCAGACAGCGTTTGAGTTCAGCAGACACTGCGTTCCACTGGGAATCAAGAGCTGTCGCTGTCGCTAGAAATACTCGTTTGTCTCCCTTTTTGGCGATTGCTAACCAGTGTAGTTTGTTTCCACCGAGCGGGCCGGTATATTCCCAAATTACATTTGTTTTGTTAATTATTTCGGACAAAACAACGATGTCAGCGCTTTCGAATTGTTTCCGTGTAAGCTTAATGTATTCATCGAGTGATCCGTCAAATTTCTGAATTTGCACGCCTACATTGGGAGCAAATCCATCGGTCGTTGGTAGGAACATCATTAACACTTGATTGATGTCATTGTCAGACTTCCTCTCAAGTGGACTAATGGAAAAGCCGCTTTCATTAAAATGTAGTTGCGGCGTTTTGCCTTGTTCCTGATAAAAAATAGAGAGGCACGCTAGTACAATTATTGTCATTGAAATCCTTACATCGTGCGGGATTTGAGGAGGCGCTGGTGCGGTGTTGATCCTCGGCAGAATAATACACGCAGAGATCGCCGTTCAGATATAACTTAGACAAGTTTACTGAACGACTTGTCCCTGTGTAAATAGGTGAGTAAATTAGTTAAAATGTGGCCCTGGCTGTGCATAAAGGCGCGCATCTTTCGAATTCCCGACCATGGTCGCGAGCGCCAAGTGCTAATGAAAAAAGGACGGCTTGGCATCTTTGCGGTAGCATTCAGAACAACTTATAGTCTCAGGGGACGTAAACCTAAAAAACGGAGCGCTGTTATGTCATTTGCAAGCTGGTTATTTTGCACGCTCTTGGCCAGTCATAGCCAGGCCGGTGATGACTGGACCCGCTGGGGTGGACCCAATGGAGATTTTAAGATCTCCACATCCGGTTTGGCCGAAAGCTGGCCGCCAGACGGGCCAACGCTTTTGTGGCAGCGCCCCTTAGGTGAAGGATATGCAGCGATCCTCGCGCAAGGGGGCAAGCTCTACACTCTGTACCGCGACGGCGAATCCGATGTGGTAGTCGCGTTGGATGCACAAAACGGCGAGCAGCTGTGGGCCTTTCGATACGTCACCACCATTCGCGCGGGTCAGAACGCCGATTTCGGCCGCGGTCCCAACGCACCGCCCCATCTGGACGGGGACCGGCTCTACACCATGAGTTTCGATTCGACCTTACATTGTTTGGACAAAAACAACGGTCGACTAATCTGGAAGCACAATCTGATCGACGAATGGCAAGGTAAGGCCCATATCTCGGGCAACAGCAATGCCATGGTCACCTACAACGGCATGTTGGTAGCCATGGTTGGCGGAAAACACCACGCCATGGTTGGCTTTGACCTTGCCACGGGCGAGTTGTTATGGAAAAGCGAACGGGCCGAAGTCAGCTATGGCGCCCCAACCTTGATCGACGTCGACGGCGAGCAACAATGGGCGTTTCTTTCAAAGAGGGAAGTCATCGGCATTGCGGCTGTGACGGGAAAAATCCGTTGGCGTCATCCGCAAGTGAACCAACATGATACCCATGCCGCGCGACCCCTGATGGGCGACGACTGTCTGCTGTTTGTACCCTCACAAAGGGATGGCGGCAGCCTCACCCTGCGGCTTAAGCGGCAGGGCGAGAACATCGCTGTAGAAGAAGTTATGCATACCCGGCAGTTCAATATTCTGCACGGTAATGTGGTGCGTATAGGTGAGATCGCTTATGGAAGTAACGGCGATTTGTTGACCGCACTAAACATACGTAGCGGCGAGGTTTTATGGCGAGAACGCGGTTACCCAGTCGCTCAGTTGATTGCGGTCGATGGCAAATTCCTCATTTTGGACGAGTCGGGCAAACTGACGTTGGCACATATGGACGCCAATGGCTTCGAACTAAAGGCCCAGCAAGTGTTGCTTAAACCCCGATCCTGGACCGTGCCCACGCTGGTGGGAACGCAACTCTACATGCGAGACACGGAAAAGTTAATTGCCCTCGATTTAGCCCCCCTAAAGCCATAGCCGACGATTTGCTCGGCGACCGACTCCTGTAAACTGTGACAGACAGCAATTCTGGCTTTGATCAGACCAAGGGTGATGATTAAGGGAGATCAGACATTTGTATTCTGGTGAACTCGGTGCCATCTTAAAGCAAATCAATGAAGTTAGGGTCGACGGGCTCTACCGCCGTAACCATGCCCTATATGATTTTGTAATTTGTACCAATCTCGCTTTCAATCTATGCCATGTTGGAGACGACAAGAATTCATTGCTCTTTGTGAAGCGAGCCTATGAGTGTATGGCGTCAAATTTGAACGAGCCCAAATATGCTGAATTGGTGGCGTTGGGGCGCCAATACGTCAAACTATTCGTTCAAATTATTCAAGAAAAACCGACTGATAACCCAGAATATGTCGAATATCTCATCAATAAAATCCATGAATGAATCGCCTATATCTAATTCAGTTTCGAGCACAAGTCGAGTGAAGGAGTCATGACAAGCGGCCAACAGATCCTAATTGCGAGCAGGTATGTTGGCTGGCCGACGATGCTTGTTTTAGCTATTTGTCAGGTCTCGTGCGGCAAATCTCAGTTGGCGAAAACTATAGACAAGCATTGCCAGGATCGCAGGAATTGTAAAGTAAGAGCCGACCAATTGTTCGGCACAAATTGGGACCTACTCTACATGACATACGGGCCTTCGCTAAGCGAAGATCTTGAAAAAGCGACAAGTGGCGCAATAAAACAAAGAGGGATACAAGAAGGTCAGGTGCGGATTGTCAAATTTCGAGAAGACGTTGTAATTGAAGACCATGTTTTCGATAATAATCCACGTGTATATTTCAATTCGGACAAGAAGAACAAAGTCGGGACTTTTCATGAGATCAGTGATCCAAATCGAATGTATGATGTTGTCACGAATGGCCAGGGAGATAAGATCGAATATAGGCTATCGCTAACAAATTGACTGCCAAAGCGATAAATGCGAATAATTGGTTCTTTATACACGCGACAAACTGGTACAGTTTTTGGGGATATGCTATCGCGAAGCGAGTCTTTGAGCCAAATTTGAAATCATAAATTGCTTTGGTTGTCAGGTTCAGCTTGTCGCGATTTGAAAGCAAAATTACGCTTGTCAAACAAGTGAACAAGTTCTTGGCCTCCCCTTAGAATTAGGCACTGAAACGCCATAGCCGACGATTCGATCGGCGGCCGACTGATCCTAATTGCGAGCTGGCACAGGCGCTGGCCGACGATCACCGACAAAGTAGACGCGGCATGGGGAGCGGAAGAGACGGATTTGATCCAGAGCGTCCTCAATGATGCCGTAGGAAGTGTCTCGGTCAGCGATTAACCAAACCGAATCCTTCCAGGTAGGATCATGCCTGGCAAATAGTTGCTGCCGACTGGCATTGATAGCGTTTCCAATGTCGTCTTTGTTGATGAGACGCGGTTCGATGAGACGAGACCCAAACTTAAGCACGCCGTCATTGCAAATCCAAATCGTTTGCTGTGGTGGCCACACAGCGAGATCGTGGTCTACAACCGGTAGGCGCAACCTGGAATGGTTTGAATGGTCGAATACAAAGCCTTGGCAGGAAGACCATTGAACCCATGCGAAGCAGATAATCATAATCCACAAGAAATAGGCGCTAAAAATTGTTCTCATGAGATCAAACTACGCTCGTTTATCTTGAAATGGTGACGATTGCGACTACTTTTTCCTAAGCGTTACGGGTGTTTTTAGGAGCTGGTTAAAAAGGTCTTGTTCTTTGCCACAGCGGTGAATTCCATTCATATCTACGACGCAAGTGGTCGGGATATAGATCCTGTTTACGGGAATACGTTGGCGTTGAGGCTTGGCTACATAATTGATGTAATCAAAACCCAAATCGATCGACTTGGCTGACCATATTGACCAACGTCTATTCATCTAATGGCATTCATTTAGCGCTTGATCAGAAAAAGTCAAGAGAGATCAGGAGCTTTTTTGGAGATAAAATGCTCATATTGGTAGCAAGTTTTCGAAAGGACGTCGCCATGAAACATATATCCCTATTCTTGTTCATACTGCTGGGTAGTCGCGGAATATGCCAATTCGTTTCCGTTCCCTCAGGCATAACGGAAAACCTGACAAGCATTTGGATGGACGAAGGCGGAGATTTTGGTGTGATTGTGGGCGCGGCTGGCACTATTCTTCATTGGGATGGTAGCGATTGGTCACCCGTTGACAGCCACACATCTCAGAATCTCTACGACGTACACGGACTCAGTTCTACGGATGTGGTGGCGTCTGGTCAAGAGGTCGTCCTTCACTGGGATGGGTTGGATTGGAGCCAGGTGATGGATTTCCCCAATACGGCCATTACTCCGATTCTCTTAACCCCAAACCGCATTTGGTACGGCATTCCTGATAGCCAGTTCCCTATCATTGGCCGCTGCGACAGATCGGGGGCAGCATGTCTGGGCTTGGTCGCGCCTACGGGCTCGGTTCTCGCTATGCAGCAGCACATTTCAGGTGACGTCATCTTTGTCGGCACAACAGGAAGTGTGGGTCGCCTCGACGAAAGTTTGATGAACTTTTCATTCGTTCATGAGCAGTCGCAGGCAAATATTCTGGCGTTGACTGCGGCCGATATCCAATTGGCAGACCCGTTTCTGCGGTCAGCCAAAAGGACAGAACAAGATATCATTCAAGGGGCAGATGAGTTCAATACCTTTACCTTGGATCAACTTGTTTGGTTTACTGATTGCCCAACCGGATTCGATGTTTTTCGCTACGTAGATGGTTTCGCGGTAGGTGGTAACGGGTTGGGTGAGGGAACGACTCTCTTCCCAAATTGTTCCGAAGTTTTTTTACCTAGACCCGCCAGTGATATCGGACATCAAACCGCCGATTTACCAATCTGGAGAGAGGATCGTTTGACCTCCATCCATGACGAGGGCTTGATTTTTATGGCGACGGACTGTGTCGAGATTCTTTGGGAGCAATTCGAATTGCACGGCATTAACGAATTCATCGAAGCAGTGAATTCTTGCTTCCAATTCCCATAGCGGCTTGCCAATGACAGATGCTGAAGGGTGCAGGTACTACCAGCCTACGCGAGTTTGCATTCGCTTGATATGTGGTTCAAGACACCCGTGGAAGTGGATTCAATTTGATCCCGCATCCTCCCATGCACCTAGCTACATTTTTAGTAAACGCGTCCCGAACTCTATGCCCATCTAAACGCACTAATCGACACGCTCGAGCCGACCTACGAGCACAGAGACGACGTTCCCATGGAGTACGCTGACCTCGATTCGCTCACTGCCCACCCAGCCGTTGAACCGGACTGCTCAACAGTTCGGTTCGATTGACCATGGGTTCCGTCAGGCGTCATAATCAAGCGGCAGAATCGGGGCCGGTCAGCGCTGTTGCCAGCCGGTTAACACCAATCCGTTTGGCGGTTTGTATGAATGAAATCGAGACTAAAGCTGGATTGGCGTCAACACCGGGGTACCGCTATGCAAAATTGACGGGCAATCAACTATATGTTGCCGGCCAAGTTCCTCAAGATTCATCCGCAAGAACTGTAGGAGTCGACGACCCTTATGCCCAAGCCGTACAATGCATAGCAAATCTCAAGGTCCTGATGTCGTGTTACGACTTCTCTGCACAAGACATACAGCATCTCACCATCTACGTAGTAGGGCCTCGCGATAATCTTACGACTGCTTGGAAGGCAGTAATGGAGGATTTTGAGAATGATGTCCCGCCAGCAACTCTGATTGGCGTGTCGATGCTTGGCTATGAAGGGCAGCTGGTAGAGATTGATGCAACAGTCGTTAAAAATGCAGATAACATGTGAAACAGCACGAAACGCGCCCAAGGCGCAGTGCCGTGATCGGAGTATAGAGCGTCATGTCCCAGCTCACTGAACTACTCGATGGAGTGACAGACGAAGTTAGCTTTCTTGCATTCGTTAAAGCCTTGGAACAGGACCGACGTACCGCGGCCCGATTAGAGGCTGCAAATCCGTCCAATCCGTATGCGTCAGATGCTGGCGGCTGGGAATGCACTACCATTGAAGATTACCTCGAATCAGCTCGAGCATGGGCGGTAGATAGCGACTTTGGAAGAAAGCTCGCGCCTGATCACGCTCTTCATGATGTATCTCCATGGAAGCGTTTTGCTACCTTTCTCTATTGCGGCAAAATCTATGAGTAGGGTGGTAAGCGAAACGGTGCCGCCCAACAGCCAATTGCGGGGAATCCAGTCACCCTTACTGCTTTCTGTATTGATGGAATCGTGATTTCGCATGCCTGTTTCCTGAACTTTTTCTAAAATCCGCGTATTTTTATTGACCGCACCAAGTTCCGACCTTAGATTTGATAACAAATCAAACCACTATTGGTTGATTCTTAGATAAAAACGAAAGATTGGGTCAAATCAACATCAAAGTTAGTGATTATCTGGATTCCGTCGGTGAGCAGGATAGAAATTGTGGGAAATAGCGAACCTAGGCGCCGGACCTCAGCGAGATCGCAGTCGTTATGCGGGCAAAGTCACTCTCCAATCAGTATATGTGGGCAGCGTTTTATGGGGACATATAGTCGTGAAGCTGGTCCATGAGCCAACTTTGAGATAAATACATCGCTGGGACTGAACAATGTACGACCAAAAATACTGGAATCAACGATACACAAATGAAGCGTATCTCTACGGTACAGACGCAAACACTTTTCTTATTGAAAATGCAGAATTGCTACGTGGACCGGTCCTCTCTCTATCTGAAGGAGAAGGCCGTAACGCTGTGTTTGTGGCGTCACGTGGGCTGAGTGTCTTGGGTGTAGATTGTTCAGAAGTGGCTTTAGAAAAAGCACATGCACTTGCAAAATCTAGAGGCGTTGTTATCGAGACAGAGGTTGTCGACCTAGCTGAATTTCAGCCTAAAGAACAACGCTACAATACAGTGATCTCTATCTCCGCACATCTTCCCAGTTCCATCCGCTACAGGTTGTACCCCCTTATTGAAGAATCACTTAAACCTGGTGGTATTGTTCTGCTTGAGGCTTATTCTGAAGCTCAATTGTCAAGGCATACCGGTGGGCCAAAAGACATTGATATGCTTATGAGCATTGAAAAGATTAAAAAAGAATTTCCTAGCCTCAATCATCAATTATTAATAGAGACGGACCGTAAGGTTAGCGAAGGCGAAGCTCATTCTGGCATGGCGTCAGTGGTGCAGTACGTTGGCCGAAATGAGGCCTGATTTGGGCAACAAATGTGAGGTATTGATGCACGAGGTGGCATCAGCAACAATGTGACTGGGGCAGCATGGATTGCGCGTTCCTGCCCCCGTCATTCCCTTTTCTGCTTGAAAGCTGGTATAAGCTTGTCATCACAGCGAGAGCCGGGTAATTTGCAATGTCGTTGTCAAGAAGCCATTTTGAAGTCAATGCGAATGCGGCAGCCTTCAAATTTGCTTGCCAAAGACTCACATCATTCAACTTGGCGCGGCGGTGTTGGGTCTAGCGAAGGCTTGCGCCAGTTAGTTTCCGTCCGTTATGCCACGATATTGATGAAGGAGATTTGATCCATGTCTCAATTTCTGTCTTCCAAGGAAATGAATGAATGCCTTTCGTATCAGCTTTCAGTGGGTGCGCAGTTTTGCGACAGACTTAAATCGAAAGGGCAGAAGGAATTTGGAAGACTGAATTTCGATTATTTCTTTGAGTCGAATTCGCGTGCACATCTCGAAAAACTAAAATCATCATTAACAGATATTTATGGGTATCAAGTCACGGGAATCCAATCAAAAGACGATATTTGGGAACTGGGTGGACAGGCAGCAAGATTCTTCTTCGATTCAGAGTCGTTTAAATACTGGACTATGGACATGGCTCGTCTGGGCTTCTCGTTTGATTGTTTGTTTACGGATTGGGGTGCACTTCAGAAAAATGATGATATTGAGGTCTTCGAGCCAGCAAAAGAGAATGAATACTTTGGCGCAGCGATGGTCAACTACGAAAAAGGCTTTAAGTTTGGCGCGTACTTAGATTTCAGGCGTGTGCTCATGGTTAACCCAGAAAATATGGATGCATTGTATTCCATAGCCATTCTTAAAGATGAGCTCTTCCTCTCAAAGGAAGCGCTGGCAGACTACGATACAGTCATTGAATTGGCACCGGATTTTCTGTCGGCCTGGACAAACCGAGGCGCATTAAAGGATGACATGGGGGATCATCGTGGCGCTATCGCGGATTATGATCACGTACTAGAGGCTGAGCCTGATACCGCAAATGCATTATTGAATCGAGGCAACAGCAAATTCAACCTGAAA
Source organism: Holophagae bacterium (assembly GCA_029263455.1). Classification (GTDB taxonomy): domain Bacteria; phylum Acidobacteriota; class Holophagae; order Acanthopleuribacterales; family Acanthopleuribacteraceae; genus JAGQSC01. The sequence goes on along the minus strand of JAJCXM010000029.1, from coordinate 2,389 downwards.
GATCTAGACGGTGCCCTCGAGGATTGGAAGTTAGCAGCTTCTCTTGGCGAAGAAATTGCTGCCCAGCAGATGGCTAAGTATTTTGACCAGAGGAGATGAGCGCTTTAATTGAAAGGAACACCTTGATGCCTTTTGGGGTCAACAAAGGATGGATCGTTTTCAAAATGAAAGTACGTTTTCAGTCCATTATTCCACGGTCGTGATAGGCACAACCGGTCGGTAAACGCAGAACCTTTCCGCGGTCGCCAATTTGTTCAGCCAGATTCCACGTTTCATGGTAATTTGGACTTCAACCTAGCTACTAGTTGCGGCATGGGCAAGTAACGTTTACTGCATATGAAATTCACACTTTCGTACAACATTGACGATCACGGATGGGCAGCCTCCACGTTGCAGTGCGATGGAGAAAGCTATGCAATCGATCCGATCTCTTATCTATCGGATGCTTTCGCAGAGCTTTCTCAAGCTGTTCTCGATTTGCTCAATAGAATACCTGAGTCAGATTGTGCATTTGACCATGAACCGGGAAGAACAAAGCTACGATTTACCGTCGAAGGGCAGGAAGTTCTTATTCGGGTGTATGAGTTCGACAATGAGCTTAGGGATGAACCTTGGGACAAAGGCAAGTGTGTTCACAGTTTCAAAACTCGAATATTACGGCTAAAATCACAATATCTCAATGAGGCCGACAGAATTTTAGTAAGGTATGGCGCTAAAGAGTATGAAGAACGCTGGCGGCATCCTTTTCCGATGGATACCTACATCAGAATAAAATCAGGTAGCACCCAACCTCAACGTTATTAGTAGCCAAATCCGTTCGAAGGATGAAATCATGAGCCATTTTCGTCCGACAATTCTGCTGGCAATGTCATGCTGTCTATTCTCCTACTCCCAAACCGATGCCGACATCGCAAAGTGCTTGGAGGTGGCAGAGGAAGTTGCTTCGACATTCGATTGTACGATAGACAAAACAAACTCGTCGGACGGCGTCTTGAGGCTTGTTTTTCAGGTCGATAATACGGAGAATTCAATACTGATGCGATTCGTAAAAGAAGGTGGAGTGGTTCTCCTCGCTTCCGGGACAAAAGCAAACGGCCTCACGGTTCGAAAGGTACAAAAAATCGAGAAGAAGTACTACAAGAAATTGTGGAAGAAACTGCTCAAGGAAGTGGACGTTAAACCAGTCAGCAACATGTCAGATAACATGAGATATTTGTCGAAATATTGAGCACCGTGCCATACCAAACATTGCAGCGGATCAATCGGCGCGCTTCGCACACGCTCTGGCCGCTGAATTAACATTGTGGTATGGCCATGATATTGGATGAATTCATAAAATCTGTAGCCGAGTAACAAGTGCAGCAATCGCGAATGATGAAAGATAGAATTATTTCAGCAGTGAAGAATTTCGCTAACTCGATTAATTCGGGAAGCAAGGTCGTAGCCGATATGTCTGAACTGGTTGAGGTGACAACTAAGTTGTCTCATTCGCGTTTTGACTACTGGGCGTGTTTGATTCGTACTGAGTATTTTTCGGCACTAAGGGAATCGGCTCCTCCGAAGAGGAAGGTATCGTCAAAACCTAAGGAATTGATAACATGGCTTGACCTGATTAGCTGGGATGGTTACCGGCGCGAGAAAGCACTGCGCGTCCTGTCAGGACCGGCACCAAATACATTCCTTTTTTACCTGGCTATTCGCAGGTTTAATGATTGGGTACCTCAAGTGCGTGGGGCTGCAAGGGCAAAGCTACCTGAGATAGCAAAATCGACTGATCCAAAGTACGTAGCTGAAGCGCTGTGTATTACGCTTTCCAATTGGACCTCATGGGGCAGGATCGAAGAAGGTGATAAAGAGATTCTTCTGCAAATCATTTGTGAAAAGGAAATAGCAGAGTCGCTTAGGACTAAGCTGATTTCATCGGCTTCTGGGCCTATGTCATCCCTCTTTTCTCAGCTAGGTCGCACACCGATTCTTGATGGGAAAATAGATGAAATCGCTAGTTTAGCTGTTCAGCCTTCAGTTCGAGCTAAAGCATACCGTAGCTTATTTGAAGGCCGAATTGTATGGATTGAAGGTCGGAAGTGGGGGTGGACTGATATTCGACATTGTGAAAGCAAGCTTGCGCCTATCGTTGCTCAAAGAGATCAGGAAACCAGAATCCCGCTGCTCGTCTTGTTGAAAAGATCATCTGAAGACCGTTCATCCATTGTTAGGCGGGTTTCAGCACAGTTTCTGATACAAGAGCTGTAAGCGGGAGAGGAAGTGCATCTGGCGGTTGGTTTGGAGATGGGGCAAGCTGATCGGCATGGAGGTGTCCCATGTTGGATCAGATGGTGGAGCGAGAGGTTAGTCGACCAAAGCTGTTATTAAAGGGTGCGTCCCGAGC
>JAJCXM010000028.1 GCA_029263455.1 Holophagae bacterium | reverse complement strand
TCGCTGACATATATTTTGATAATTTGTTACCTACAAAAAACACCGTGGCCCCCCCGGGCCCCAATTTTAATCACGATATTGTTGGTGGGGCCCCGCGCGGCACCACTCCAACAATTCACGACCTAAGTGTCACCCAACTTCGTGTAGTTACTCCCGTACTCGACAATAAGCCATTAGCCACCAAAGCCCTGGCGTATTTTATTCTTGGAGAAAGCACCCGGAATGTTTCTAAATACATTGAAAAGCAAAAAGCTATCCTTGGGCTCAAAAAAACCAAAAAAAACGTTGAGGTTCTTAAACAAATCAAGACAAACCTTGGCGATGCTACCAAACGGATTCAAACACTCACAATTAAATATCCTCCATTGGGAGACGAAGAAGATGAGGCTCGATTAGTCAAGGTTTTTCAGGATGCAATCCATACAATGGCTTGGGAACTCGCCAAATTTTTACCCTTAGACAAACGAATCAATCTCGTCCTCAACATGAGTCTAGACCAAGATAAAGCTTCAAACAAAGCTATCAAATCCAAATCGACGGAGACTGTTCCTAAGGAAAAAAGAGATAATATATATATATTATCTTCTTCTCTTCTTACCTTTGCTAAGAAGCAAGGCATTTCTGAAACCATACTCCAAGAGCAGCGTGAATCCTTTCTCGATCATTATCGGAAGAAAGATGACCTCCCTGGCACTCAAGCTGGGTTTGAATCGCGCTTTAAGTCTTGGTTACGCAGAGCCAAGGAAATGAAAATTCCATTGACCGATGGAAAGACTTCTGGACATTCGGCTGGGAAGATTGGTTGTGCGGTTTGTAATGGCACTGGTGCGATCTACAAAGGCGAAGGCCCAAACAAGGTGCCTTACTACTGCGAATGCGTGCCTGAAGATCAACGGTAACGAATTCCGAAGGGAGGACGGTATGAAGCAAACAGAGACGACGGTGCATGAGGCCGAAAGAGTCGTATTGGGGGCTGTTCTCGTCGAACCAACGCATATGGACGACATCACCGCTGTGCTGCATGATCATGATTTCATTGATATGAGACATCAGGTTATTTTTTCAAATCTGTTGACACTTCAGGAATGCGGGACTCCTCTCGACGTCCTCACGCTAGCTGACCGATTGGAAAAAGGAGGCTCTCTTTTCGATGTAGGCGGCTACGAATACCTAAACGAATTGACTATTGGTATTCCGCGGGTTGCCAATGTCGCCTACTATTCTGAAATTGTCGTTGAGGCATCCAAGCGACGACGGCTGGCCCATGTTACCGGCCAAATAAAGGAGCTATTTCATGATCCTGAACTATCGTCGAAGGGCATCGCGGTCCATGCTCAGAATTTACTTTTGGATTTTGACGACAAAGATGGAACAGACGGGTTCCGAGCTACTGGTGACCTGATTGACGACGTGTTGTCGCTGGCGGAGGAAAAACAGAATAATCCGGAAGCCGTTCGTGGTATCCCTACGGGACTTGTCGATCTAGACAAAAAGACAGGCGGTTTTCAAAAAGAGCAATTGGTTGTCATTGCTGCACGACCCGGTATGGGGAAGTCATGTTTAGCCATGAACATCGCACGGACCGCGTCTGTAGGCGGAGCGGTGGGGGCCTTTTTTGCGCTTGAGATGTCGGATATGGAACTCATGAATAGGTTACTTGCTCAACAGGCAAATGTTCCCTTTGAATCGATCAATAGAGGGAATCTAACAAGCGATCAGTGGTCGTTTGTGCATGATGCTTCCGATGTTATTAGAAAAATGCCTTTGCACTTTGACGTTCGGGCGGCTACCACAGTTCCACAAATCCGCGCCCAAGCTAGGAGGCTTAAGCGCCGTTTTGGTTTGGATTATGTGGTTATTGACTACATCCAATTGTTACGTAATGAGGGGCGTCGTACGAGGGAAAACAAGACGCAAGAGGTTTCGGAAATAACCAGAGATCTCAAGATTATGGCTAAGGAGCTGAAGGTCCCTGTATTTGCGCTCAGTCAACTGAACCGCAAATGTGAAGAGAGGACCGATAAACGACCGCTTCTGGCAGATCTTAGGGACTCTGGCTCCATTGAACAGGACGCAGATATTGTCTGTTTTATTTATCGCGACAGTTACTATCGAAACAAAAGGGAACTTGAATTTGCGGATGAATCCGCTGTAACCGAGCTCATCATCGCCAAGCACCGAAATGGGCCGACATGTACTGTTAAAGCCCACTTCCAAGCCAAAGCGATGCGATTTGATGGCTTTGGACGGTTCTGAAAAGAATGTGAACGATTGGCACATCCAGCCTGATTCCTGTTAACGACGAGGTCAATTGTGGGAAATCATAATCAGAATTTCAAGTGGCTTAAGATGGCATTTGAACCTGATGCAAATGAAATCGTTGAGATTATGGCATTGGCAGGTGTGACGATTTCGAAAACAACAGCCAATCGATGGGGCAGGGGACTAAGTGCTTCGCGCACGCGCATTGATCGCCGTGATGGCGAGGTTTTTACTGACGTGAGAGGCAAGGCCATTATTGATAGTGAATTTGACGCGTTTTGCAAAGGGCTCTATTTGTGGAGCCGACAGAATAGCGATGAGAACGAGGACTAGCGATCGAAAAGAGTAAAGAGAACAAAATAATTTAACTTGAATATGAAATGGATTGGATTATCTTGCGTTACGCATTATATTAAGGAGAAGGGACACGGAGGATAAGTTGAAAACAATAACCTGGCAGTCACCATGTGGCGCAAAAATCCAAGTCACACCTAAACAAGAAAAAGTCATGAAAGCGGCGGGGTTTTGGCCACGTGACGATAGAGATGAGGAATACTGTTCTGTATCGCATGGCCTGCACGACGGTTATCCAACTTGGACCGATGAAGAAATTGCCGAGATGGTGGCGAAAGATCAATGAACAATGAAGAAATTCGCGTACGCATTGCTCCTTCGCCTACGGGATCCCCACACGTAGGAACCGCCTATATCGCCCTATTTAACTATTGTTTTGCCAAATCGCATGGTGGAAAGTTCGTTTTGCGAATTGAAGACACCGACCAGGAACGATCGGATCCGGTCTATGAAGCCATGATCATGGAGGCACTTAAATGGACAGGCATTAGTTGGGACGAGGGCCCCGATGTGGGCGGCGAATTTGGCCCCTATCGACAAAGCGAACGCACGGCTATCTACCGAGCCCATGCGCAAGAATTGATGGACGCTGGTCATGCTTATCGCTGCTTTTGCACTCCCGAAACGCTCATAACCATACGTGGTGAGCGCTCGAAGCATAACCTGTCAACTGGTTACGACGGAAGGTGCTCTCGGTTAGAAGAGACGATTTCGAAGCAACGAGCGGAAGCCGGTGAGCTACACACCATTCGCATGAATGTACCGGCTGATGGTACCTGTCACGTTGACGATCCTATGCGTGACGATGTCCAGTTTGACTACCGCGTCATCGACCATCAAGTGCTGCTGAAATCCAATGGCTTTCCGACCTATCACCTTGCCAATGTCGTCGACGACCACTTGATGAAAATTACCCACGTGATACGTGGTGAAGATTGGCTTTCAAGCCAGCCTAAGCACAACCTTTTGTACCAATACTTTGGCTGGCAGCCACCCATCGTTTATCACCTTCCTTTATTACGCAATGCAGACAAGTCCAAACTCTCAAAACGCAAAAACCCTACTTCTATTCTCTATTATCGAGAATTGGGAATCATTCCCGAAGCTTTGCTCAATTTTCTGGGGCTGATGGCGTATTCAATGCCTGAAGGACAAGAGGTCTTTACAGTAGGCGAAATGGTGCAGCATTTTGATATTTCGCGGATGAGTTTAGGCGGACCCGTGTTTGACCTCCAAAAGCTGACATGGATCAATCAACAACACTTGGCCTCGATGTCTGACGACGAACTGGTTCGACGCGTCGTTAATTGGCGTATGAACCCAGCGTTTTTTGCCAAGCTAATGCCGTTGGTCAATAAACGCATGCATAGACTAGGTGACTTTATACAGCTGTGTGATTTTATGTTCTTTTCTAACGTTGATTACGAGCTGGAGTCACTGATTCCCAAAAAGAAAGAACAAAACGATACTCGAGACACGCTTCAGCTATTCGTCCGGGAACTAGAAAGCCTCATACGTTTTGAAGAGTCTCATATCGAGTCGGCATTCAAACGAATTGGTGACATGCAGGGGTGGTCGTTACGAGACTTGACCGCTTCTGTGCGCATCGCAATTACGGGCAAGAAAGTCGCTCCTCCACTATTTGGTGTGATGGAGATACTCGGCAGCGATCTGTGCCGGAATCGCCTCATGGAAGCCATTAAGAAGCTGGGAGGAAAGAAATCGACGGGCACTAAATGAATAAACGAGGTAAGCCCCATCAATCAACGGGAGTATGGGCCGACCGAGTCAACGCCGCTGGCTCAAAAGCGGCGCTTGCTCGTTATTTGTGCGTTAGCCCTAGCTCGCTCTATCGTTACGAAATGGGTCAAATGGAAATGGGTCCTGCTGTAACGAAGTTGTTGCATATGTTTGATAAGGAACACCATATCAACGCAAGGCACTAGTAGGTGCACCGCGTTCTGATTTGTCCATGGGTTGGTTGGGCGCTGGTAATGGGCGGTGACTCCAAAGCCACCGTGAGCGCACCTCAAACCGTTGAGCGAGTCTCCGGATCACGTAGCCATTTTGCCGCAGCGAAGACGATACAGACCCCTCCACTTTTTTGGTACGTCCGTGGGTCCGCTGAACAGGATGCAAGGTGTCCTTATAGGGTGTGTCGTGACATTGCGTATGCATTCTATGTGGACTCTTGAATTGGCATGGTGGCCTCCGTGATTCGAAACATTCCCTCATTCCGCCACATCGTGCCTCGCCTCTCGCTTTAAGCGTCAAGCACAAACCCGGCGCCTCCCACCTGCGGCGGGTCCCTCCCATTTTGCGCCTGACCCCGCTCGACGCTCAGCGTCCGTGACGGGTGAAACGAGGGAACGCCCTCGAAATCACAGGAGGAAACCCATGTTAGTTCAATTCATCACAGGAACGATCCGCCAAATCAGCGAACTCACCGAGTCCAACGACACATCCCGCATCCAGTTCTCGATCCCAGAAGAACGCTACGTCAAAGGCGAAACCCGAACAGTCTGGCACAACCTTACCGCTTGGGGCAAAACGGCCGAACGCTTGGCGCAGTACGCCCACAACGGCACGGTGGTGACTTGCCAGTTTCGGTTGGATTACAACACCGCATCCAATGGCAATCGATACACCAACCTCACGGTCACAGACCTCGAAATGCACGCCAACTACGGCGCATCCCAACAGCAGGAGGCGGCTCTTTGAGCCGCCTCTTTCCCTTAGGAGGTACGCCATGTTGAATTGCCCTGTTACATTTAAACGTCGAAGAGATTGGTTTTCATTACACAAAGGCATCGAGCGGGTCATCCGCGGGATGAGGTGCAACAGAGGTGATTATGGCGAAATCATCCATTGGAACACCCAGGAGCGCCTTGTCCAGGCCTTCACTATATTGAACTTGTTTCGTCCAGCGCTCGATGATGAATACTGCGAGTTTGACCGCAAGAAGAGAGGGGGAGCGCTTAACCACGACCTATACGCCTACGAACCGAAACAGGGTGTAGCCGTTGTCCAGGCGCGTCAATTCTTTCGTCGAAAGGCTAACTACTACCCTCAGGTACGCAAGACTTACTTCCTAGCAGGACAGAACGAGGTGACTCACGAATTCTTCCGCCAGCCCATTAGTGCGCAAGTTGTGAGACGTGCTGCAAACAATCGTTCCGTCGACGTCGTGCAAGCGGTTCAAGCCTGGATGTGGGATACATCGATCCGACAGTTAACGTCCTCAGTTCGGCAGGGAGATGTGCTGATGATCCCAGCACGAAGGCCAGCGGGTGTGTCGGCTGGACGCACGTTAACCGTCGCTGACAGTCATGTGATCCGTGCAACAGATATCCGTCTCACGCAGAAACGGTGTTTCGCTTTAGATCCGACGATGATCCATGCAAAGGGTCAACATGCGCCTGTCGCGATGATGGGCTGGGCCGATATTCGCTTGGCTCGGGAAGCCCATGCGTGGGACTTCGCGGATAGAGTAGGGGATTAATATGCGTCGTCAATGATTTTCGCTGGCGACATGGGTATGACCTCCAGCGCAAAGGGGTCATGCCAAACTAGCCCATGGATAGATCCTCTATCGGCGCACACGGGGGCATAAGGCCCCCCCCTTTTTGCGTTGAGCGTCCACCTGAGTATTGTGCTCAGGAGCCGACATACCACGCCATTTGTGGGGACCTAAAAAGGGCATACCCCACGCCAACTTAGAGTGGTCGACAGGGGAGAACGCCGGCGAATAAGGGAAAGCATTGTTGAACGTGGTCGGCTGAGGAACAGTATCGACTGAGTGGCACATGAAAAGGCCAGGTTGTTTTGTGAGGAACAATTAGAATTTCAAATTGCTAAAACGTACGATGTGGTAGGTCTGAAAGCTCGCCTTGAAGGACAAGCATTCAACGAGGCGCGAGCCAGGAATTGTTAGAAGACGAATTTAATGCATTCTGTCAGGCGCTTCATTTGTGGGCGTTCAAGGAACGGGGATGCCGAATAGTCTGAACCCGGGACGCTAAGGTTAAGGGTTCTTCTTTTCAAGCCGGAGGCTTGATATCCAGGTGGCTTTACGCGCGTTCGCGCGTTTTCAGCGGGCTATGAGAACCAGTGAGAGACGGGGAGAGCGTCCTGCTATTCCGTCTGCAGGAATCGAAACCGGTGCGACCGGAGGCACAAGGCAAACGGGTGAACCGGCGGATGATGATGTGGCAGTAGGGCCTGTGACTGTGAAGGGGGGTGAAAAATTCTTGCCGTAGGAAAGCTGACCATGCGACAATGCCGTAAGGCAACCACGCAAGGTCGGCATTCCCTCCGGGAAATGCACCTTTTTTACAAATACTCCGTATTCGATCGTTACGTGCTCCGCACGATGGGAAGCAAGAATGGTGAAGAAAGACGCACAGTTGATTGGCGAAAGCGAACCGGTCAATGTGCGTCTTCGACTGAACCGCGAGACCCATCAACAAGTTGCAGCGGCCGGGAAACGCACCAACATGTCCAAGGGTGCGTTCATTCGGATGGCCATTCACCAGGCGTTAGAGGAAGAGACATTAAGTGCCCCGCCAGTTGACTGGGAACCGTCAAAACGGATCCCCAAATCAGAGATCCGAATCGATGTCTACCAGGAGGACATCGCCGCTATCGCCTATGCCGCGGAACAGGTAGGGGTCCCATTAAAGACGTTTATCCTCAATGCCGCATTACATCAAAAGCCACCCGTGCCTCGCATTGCTAGGGACCAAGCTGATGTCATCATGAAGGAGTTGCAGAAGCAAGGACACAATCTCAATCAGATAGCGATCCGTGTGAATCAAGACGTGATGGATGCGGACACGCGTGCTGGTATGGCTTCGTTGCAGTCGTCCTATGGGGCTCTTGTGTCGGCCATCATCCAGCTGGTCTCGGTGGAGTAGGTCATGCCGATTACCAAAGTCATCCCACGAGATAACCCTATGGTCAGCCTGGCCTATTTAGCAACCGGTTTCAAAGAGGGTGAACGCATGAGCGCGTTCTGGGACTCCCAGGGGGCGAAGTCGTGGAAGGAGGTAGGAAAGAATTGGCAGGCGATCGCCGAGTTCCACAATGGGCAAAAAGGTAGGACAAAAACCCGAGGCAAGAATACGCACTACGAAATCATTATTAGCCTGGACCCTAGCGACCCTGGAACCGAAAAGATGAGCAACGAGGATATTCTGAGTCTGGGCAGGGGATGGGCCGATCAGGTTTTGAAAAACGAGCACGCCTACGCGATGTTCGTCCATAGGGACCACGATCATCCTCACTTGCATCTCGTCTTTCAAGCGATCAACCTGCTAACCGGCAAGAAGTTTCGTGATCACAAAGGTGCCTATGCTGAATACTCCCATGTCACAGATGAGCTTGCTGAGAAACACTTTGGCCTGCGACGACCGGTGCGCGAACGCGCGCTCGAGAAGCATAATCGGGTGGCCATTGAAATGGATGCACGAGGAGAAATCAGCTTGGTCCTAAGCTTAAAGCGCCGAATCAATGAAGCAAAACACCTGGCAAATGACATCGCAGACTTTGAAGAAAAGCTAGGTTCAATGGGCATTCGGGTGGCACCGTTTCGTGCATCGTCTCGCTATGAAATGGACTACACGGATGATGCATTAGGCGACACGGTCTTTAAATGCCGGGCGGGCAAGTTGGGGATGGGGTATGAGCCCCGTTATATCGAAACCTTTCTGGAACAAAAGGCAATTAGGGGACCTATTCGTCATGACCACAAGCTATTTGAGCAAGCGTTAGTAGGGGCAGGAAGGGATGTTACGACACGTAAACGGTTTGGGTTAGAGACGCCTGTTGTGGTCTACCAGGATACGGAGGCGTGCTACAAGGCCTATCAAACGTTGGACGGTACATGGCATTTTGATCGAGAGGATGTCAAAGGCCCAGGTCGTCGTGGCGAACCCGAAAAACTCCTCGAATTGGTTGGGTACGGACGCCAAGAGGCACTGGAGAAGCTTCATGTGGTGACCGCTCCAGACGAGGATACATGGACCCTGGCACGCCTGGTTGATCTGCGTAAGTATGCCGAACGTTTTGGCTGGCAGTTCAAAATGCGAGTCGGGCAATGGAGAGGGGAGCGTGGCGATGATTCCCTGAGAGTCCGCAGAGAGAAACGAGGGACGTGGCGTTATGATTTGTGGCCGGCAAAGGGAGCGCCGGTTCGTGGTGATGCCATCGATTTTGCAGTTCGTCAGCTAGGGAAGGAACGAGATGAGGCTGTCAAAGAACTTGCGCGATTTAATCGAGTGACCATGCGTGAAGTCGATCTGGCGAACCAAGTGAACCTCAAATGGGAAGCTGAGCGGTCAGGGTGGAAGCTGGCTGAGATGAGTTTAGAAGAATCGAAATTAGGCCACATCTCTGCATGGCATGGACAAAAAGAAGGCAAGCACCTCTTTCTTGACCAGACCAAATCGGGCCAGTGGCAGTTCCATCATACGGACCTTGATGGGGTTGATGTGGTTGGCGGTGCGCTTGAGTTTGGGACGGAGGTATTGGGGCGTTCTAAACTTGAAGTCATCAAAGATTACGCGTATCGAACCGTGCCTAATCAGGACTTGTTCGTCGCGCGAATGGGAAACCTAAAACGGGCTGGGGAGGATTTGGGGTTTGCATGGCAAGCAGATACGGGTCCACGAGGGCTGGCCTGGGAGACACGAGGTCCTGGAGATGAAACGATCCGAATCTATCGGACTCGACGAGGAACCTGGTTGTACGACACAGGGAAAGACCGTGGAACCGCTGAGCAATTTGTCTCTCGATACAGCCACATGCCGCGGGCAGAGGCTGTTCAGCTCTTATCACGAAGTCGGGTAGAACCTATACCCGTAAAACCAGATCTGCGAATGATGGCCTTAGCGGATCGATGGAAGCTTAAGTTGATTCACATCAACCCGTATATGGTTGGCTGGGCGGGAACCCATGAAAAACGTCCTGGAGAATCTCTCATGTTGCTTGAAGACGGGGGACGATGGACGATGCAGCATCGAGTGGCCGAAGATGCCGAGCAAACCATCGGTGGGCCTCAGGCATACCTTCAACTCATGCGAGGGTATAACACCCACGAAGCTCAAGCCTATTTGGATCGACAGGGAGAAACGCTTAACGAAAGAATACGAGCTCGTGCCTTCAATTTATCAGGGATTCTTTCTGAGCGGGGTTGGGTAGGGGTCAAGTCGGAACATGGGTTAGATTATTTCCGCATGAGCGGCCTTACGCTGGCCACTTGGGAGTCTCCGCAAGGATGGAGATGGAAGGTTGAAGCAGGTATGGGAATGCCGCCTAAAGCAAGCGGCGACGTCATTGATTTCTTGACGTTTGATGAAGGTGGATCGACGCGTGATGCTTACCGTTCTTTGGAAGCCTATTTAGGCTACATGCCGCAAAGTGAAAGTGATCTGGACCTCCCTGAACTGATTCGCATGTTTGGTGGGCATCTTGAGAAGAGAAACCATGCCTACCATGGGACGTTGTTCGGAGGTCACATCGAGCTAACCAATCAAAACGGGCGTTGGCACCACGTGTACCGAGATTTCGCGGGATCCATCCTTTCCCATGGGGAGGCACAAGCACTCGCCAACGTCCTGGGTCCGATCGATCCGCACACTCAAGGGATCATTGCCATGGGTTTGCCTAGGTACAATCCAGACTCCCGTTGTGACCTCATAAAAGCCAACCAGTTTCTACCTAATAGCTTGTTTGATGGGCTGCTGCATATTGCCCAGGCGGGACAACCCTATGTTGGCCACGACGGACAAGAAGAGGAGGACGAAGCGTTGCAGCGTCGCAGAAAGAGAACAGACCCGGATATTCAAATCTCGCTTTGATGGATCAAGCGGACCCAGGTCGTTGGGTAGCAGCATAGGCTGCCACTTGATCCTTGCCAAGGTGGAGCTTTCCATGCTCATCAAACACCGCAACGGAACGGACGTGATCCAGCTCGTCTATGGGCGCATAGCCAAAATCTACGGGTACCAGTTCAAGACCGTGTACATGGAACTTGATCGGATCCTTTAAGCGCTCTTCTCCGTCGCGATTATGCCCATATATGATATGTGTGATTCCTACGGCTTGAAGCTGGTTCGCTGAATCTACATCGAGATCGTGTTGCCTGTTTGCGGTAGACAGAAAGGCGGTGGAGATCTTTTCAAAAGCTTCACGATGAGAACGCCGGCGCCAGCTGTATCGCTTCTTTTTTCCAATACAGGGACGAAGGATACGCGCGAAGGCCTCGTTGGCTCGATCGATATTCCGGTCAAGTGATTGGGGCCCCTAGCAGTTTATTAAGGATAGGACGAGCGGGTGGGGTGTGGAGGAAGAGGAGCGGGCCGCAGCGACGAACCACTTGAAACTTAACCAACTCTTGCCGCAACCAGCGGGGGATCCCTTCACACACGCTTCTCGATAACACGTGCATCATGGCGTATAGGTTCTCTATATCTGGATCCCACGTTGATTTGAGGCCTGACATCATGTAGAGCACGCCTTCGTCATTGATTGGGGAAGAGGACATCGACCGCTTGCTACCTCCTCGACAAGGCGAGGCAGAGGGTTTGCGCCGAACTGCCCAAACTCTAATAGCCCAATTCCTTGACCCTCGTTCATGATGGCTTGGGAAAGCGGTAGTTCCATCAATGAGTGAGGTCGGTCCATGACCGACTTCCCCAGTAAGTAGGACAAACCCCATTCATCATGGTTACCGGCTAGAACGATGGGATCGGGCCCACCGATCTCGGCGATCTGTTCCCGGTACTTCTGAATCAAGGCCAAGGTGTCGATGCCAGATGGGATCCGATCGCAAATCAGGTCACCGAGAATGACCAATTGAGTTTGGCTGCCGCCGTTCCAGAAGCCCCGGCCGTCAACCACGCCGGCACATTCGAGATTGGGTCTTAAAGCAGCCATACAACCATTCAAGTCACCCACCACGACGTAACGCAGATCAACCACCTAATTACCTAAATAGAACCGGTTATTCAAACGCAGACCTAAGTGGTTGTCAAGTTAACGTAAAGGGGTTAACTCATGGATATATTGTGCTTAGGGGGTTATGGGAGGAGGCATGACAAGTTGTTGACTCTTGGGTAGATAGGGTTGTCGTGCATACAACATCCGTTCACCGAATCGAATCGCGAAACGACCCATGAAACGGAGAACATGAGACAGGGCCATGCCGCCATGAAGCCATAGCGCACTGAAGACGACCTCGAGGAGTTTGACAATGCCAGCAAGACAATAGCCAATGATTTCAAAGATGCAGAACAGGCCACTTGCGGCGACCATGCCGTAATTAAATTGGTTCACGAGATCCTCCTAAGCGACGATCGGCTTGCATTATATTGTTCAGGGTTTGGTATTAAGAATTAGCAAAAATAGTGCCGTCAGAATCGCCGCCATTGAAGCCAAAAGAGTCCATCTTGGATGACAATTTGAGGCGTCTTGTCCTATGACGCGATGCCTTGCAGGAATATCGTTTGACGTCCCCGCGAGGTGAGCTTTTCGATGGTCGCAAACAAACGTTGAATGGTTTCTAACTCGCACTTCCGTCGGTCGTAACCGTACGGATTCGTCTTCGCTACCTCTTCAGGACTCATGGAGTCGTAGTAGAGCCGCAGACAGCGCAGTTCAGGAATGGTCAGTGGTTCGTAGTTCATGGTGCCTCCACGCAATTGACATTAGTTTGTATGACTCCATTATACATCCTCGCGTTGACTATTATCAAGTAGATAAATCAACGTGGAGAAGTTACAATCGATGGCATGGGACGTCCGATCAGCCTGCAAATACGCCTTGTACTTATGAGTTTGGATCCAGACAAACTTTACTCGCCTGCAACCATCGCGACCTGGGCAGTAGAACGGGGCCTCGTCGAAGCGGATGAGAGGCAACGGCTGAGATACACCTTAGCCAAAGTACGTCAGCGTCGGTCGTTCCCGCGGGAAGGGGACGGGCTCGTTTTCTTGCCCAACAATACGATGCCAGGTTGGTTCGGAGCTCGTTGGCGTGAGGTATTGACTTAGGCCAACGGCGATACACCAAAGGTGGGTTTGTTCATACCCCATTCAGAATCCTGCCCTTTAGAATGACAATGGCCGCATGGATCCGAGGAACAGGATCGACAACGCGTTTGTTGACATCGATCACAACGAACCCAAGAGCCATCATCTGCCCGTGTGTTCAATGTTTGATGGCAGTTCGCGCATAATTCGTAGGTTTGTTGGCTCATGAATCCTCCGTCCCCATGGTATCACTTTGTAAGGTCTGATGATCTAACCAACGTGTCAAGGGTTGGCCAGCACCATGTCGCACCAGGATGGCCAAGCATTCACGGAGGCGAACCTGAACAAACTCGGCTTCAAGCATGTCTTTCTCGATGATATCAAATTCGTCAGGCGCCCATTCTTCATCTTTGAGCGCACTAGCTAAGTGCATCCTTAGCCGTCCAAGAAGACGGTCTGCATTGCGTAGTGTGCCATTCATCGGTCCCTCCACCCGTTAAGACTATAGCACCGCAATGACAGCGTTTGTCAGCGATGGAACGTGACTACTATCATTGAAGATTAACCAAAGCGCTGGATCTGATGATCGAGCGGTCGTAGAATAACCATCAATTTAAAAAAGTGAGGGGTTTATGAATAAGCAAGAATTGGTTGCATCCATCGCAACGAAGGCAAATCTATCCCGTAAAGATGCGGCTGCTGCCTTGGAGGGATACTGTGAGACAGTTATCGAAGCGTTGCAAGCCGGCGGCTCGGTTCAGCTAACGGGATTTGGAACATTCCAGGTCAGTAAGCGAGCGGCACGAAAAGGTCGGAATCCAGCGACGGGGGAGACGATCGACATTCCAGCTAAGACGTCAGGGAAATTCAAGGCAGGTAAGAGACTTCAATTCGATTGATTCGGTGGGGTCGAACCTGATAGCGAAATTCATTCGCTTCGCGTTGTGGGCCTATGGCGGATTGGAGATGAGGTTGTCGACTCGGCAAGCGGATGTTGGATCGGCATCCATAGTTCAACGATGTGAGACAACAAATTAGATCGTTTGATTTGATCGGCAAGCCTGTACAAGCGTTTTCATATATGTCGCCTGCAGGGCAAGTGGACGGTGATTTATTTATTCGAGGGCTGGTGCAGTGGCTGTCAACTTGAACTCAAAAAAATGGTTTTGCAGGCAGCCATATTGAAGTCACTGGACGTTCAGCTAATCGCAATCTGTGGAGACAAGGATGCGGACTGGCTGCGATCGTTCGAAAAGAAGATAGGTATCACTTGGCCAGTGTTAATGGCGAAGGATACGGATGTCCATGATCGCTTTGCCTCTTCTGTAGCTGACGGTTACACCATGGCCCCAAACGGGATTATTCAAGCCCTATCGACCATACATGGTGAGGATGACGGCCGAATTCCGTGCGAAGGGGAACGACTAGTAAGTAACCTTCGCTGCTTGATCACTCGAATTTGACAAAACGGAGCTAAAGAATTAGATTCGGATTGTTCCCTCGTTGAGAGGGATGAACCAGTTGTCTTTTTATTGCTTACGAAAAGCAAAAACGTTCCCCAGTAGTCTTGGGGACGATCGTGTCGCGCTTCAAGCGCGTGGATTTAAGAAGGACCGAGCAACCGTGAGCTGATTGGCAAAACACCAGTCAGCTCATACTTGTTTTCGCTAGCGTTTGATCGATTGTTCCATGACGGGCCGGATTTCCTCAGCAACCCTAATTTGTATTCATATGATGTGACTATCGGAAAAGTCAGCGTTACAAGAATGCTGATAGATAACCAAATGTCGCTTCAAAGGGGCCGACAGTCACACCACCATGATCTTACTTGTTTGCTTGGTTCTGTGCAAGCTGGGATAATTGTCCATACATCGTAAATAGCCTAGCGTAAGGAGAAGAGTATGTCGGGCCAAATCGAACTAGCGTGGCGGGTTTGGCGGAAACAGCACGCCGAATGGTTAGCCTATTGTGAGCAGGTTGAGCCCACTTATTCGAAGACCATTCTGGAACAGGCTTCGCTCCAGGATTTGGAAACGATCAAAAAAAATTGGACGCGCGTTACCCTACCAGGAGCTGTTCCTTGGAATCTTTCGGACATGCAGCTTGCTGAAAATGGAGTGGCTGAGATAGAGCGTTACTTGATCAACGCGTTACTTGATCAACGGCAGAAGGGGAATCGAAACGGCCGGATGGGCTGCTTACCGTGTTTCCAAGACAATCTATCGCGTGGAATCAAAACTGTGGGAATCTCTGCTGGCAGCTAAGTTTCCGGGCGACTTCCCCATGGAGCATTTTGTACTTCCTAGAAATGGAATGGGTATTGAAATCGAGACAGAAGAGGGCCCTATTAGTGCGCTCGTCTGGACGGATTATGCGACTAATAGAGAATCGACGGGAGAATTAGAGTTTCGCTTTGCGATCATTGATCCAGAGCGTGAATGTGAATTGAGCGATTTGGCCTTCCTCGGGCAGGGACAGGGAACCCTATCTAGTGCTTGGAATGCCTTTTCGGAAGCCGCAGCTTCACAGGCGGACACGAAAGGGCTCGAAGAGATTGGCTCTGAGCTTAGGACATTAGCCCGAACTCAGCCCAAGTTACTTGGCGGACTGATCAACGTCATTCTGTATATATTGAATGATGAAGATGTGGTGAAAGGGGTTCACCCAGGTGCCAAACCAAGGAAAAAGCACGCCAGAGACCCTCGAAAAGCTCGACGCTATCAGGATCTTCAAGATCCTGATGTTTTCCAAGTCGGCCGGTCGTTTGCAGCAGTCATCGAGCACTGGGAGGAAGATTACACCCACGTACAAGCGAGCCTAGTGGACGAAAGATTCGACCCCATATGCGTGCAGCACATGCCCATTTGTACTGGACAGGGGAAGGCAGAAAAAAACCTAAGGTCAGATTCCTACCACCTATTGCGGTCAAAGGAGGTCATTCCGCTATACCTTCGGATCCCTCAATCAAGATCGTCAAGTAGTAACGGTTTGGTTTGCAGAGCATATTCTCGGTTGAACGTGCGGTAGATTTTCTTGCATTGGAAGCATTAGCAGCGTTGAAAGAGTCTTAGGCGGCACTATCTGAGATATTCAAATTGCCACAGTTTTACCTATTGACATTTTTGAACGCACTTGAAATGCTATCGTTAGTCTGTCAAATGCGTGGTTTGTCTCATGGCCAAACGTTACCTAGCCAAAAAGACGCATCGATTCCACTTCTTGGATGCGGATCATACGCCACGATCTTATGTACTCATTTTTGGCGATGAAATCGATACGTTGACGGCATCTGCACCGAGTGGCCCTGATTGGACGGCGGTTAAGTATCGCGGCCGCGAAGGCGAGATGAAGAAACCAAAGCTCATGAACAAGCGAGCGCTTGAAATGTATTTCTTGGACGTAGGGCAAGGGGATGCTGCGTTTGTGGTTACGCCCAATAACGTAAAGATCCTTGTCGATGGGGGTCTCAAGGACCGGGCACTTGGCTTTCTCATTTGGAAGTATCGACTCGATCAGCCCAATACGTCGGTCCACATTGATTACTTGATCCTTAGCCATGCGGATTCCGATCATGTTCAGGGACTCATTCCTATTCTGAGACACCCCAAAATCAGTGTCTCCCACATCATGCATAATGGGATTGGGTCGTTTAAAAGCGGATTCTCGACAACACTAGGTGATGTGGTCGATAAAGAGTTAGTAACGCTGCATAGCGCTGCGACTGATCTGCACGGACACACGCTATCGAGAGAATTTGGCAAATGGATAGACGCCGTCGTCGCAAGTGGTGCTGTCTATGAGTCAGTTGACACGTCAACCGGTTTACTGGACGTTGGAGATCCCGATGTGACGATAGAGATCTTAGGTCCTAAGAAGGAAGCGAATGGATCATTGAAATGGTTTTCAAATCGGGCTCATACGATTAATGGTCATTCCGTCGTGTTTCGTTTGACCTATGGAGACACGCGCACTTTTTTCTCCGGGGACTTGAATACGGAAGGGTCGAAACACTTATTGGCCGATGACACGATTAAGACTAATCTCGACTCGCATGTATTGAAATCGCCACATCATGGGAGTCACGACTTTTATCAACCGCTATTTGAGGCAGTTAGACCACAAATAACGGTGGTGTCATCAGGTGACAGCCCAGATCATGGCCACCCTCGAGCGCTCTTCTTAGGTGGTATCGGGAAAGCTGGTAGAGGCGCTGAGCCACTGGTTTTTTCCACCGAGATCGCGGCGACCTTTGCCGATGCCGGCGATGCAAATGCGGTGACGGTGATCGAACCTACGACACTTGGCGACTTGGACTTTTCTACGTCCGCCGCAAATACGGTCGCCAAACGGCGTTTCAAGAAGACTTTGCCCGGTATCATTAACGTACGAACCGACGGTTCAAGTCTCTACGCGATGAGGCGAGTAAGTGCTGGCTATCAATGGGAGAGTTACGGACCGTTGAAGTTATATGAATGGGTTGTCCAATGAATCGCCTTTAACGACTGTCCTTCACGGTGCATTTGCCTGATATCCAGTTTCTCCTCCTCCTGAGCCACAGTGCAACCTCCATCTGATCCGGAGGTCAATTAAAACAACTATTTCAACCCTCATCGCCCTCGAAGGGCAGCTATTTCACCTTTAAAGGGGGGGGCAAAAAAATATGCGACTAAAGGGGTCAAAATTATCTGCGACTTGACAGGATCGCAGGCAACTAAGGATTAAGCTCTTCCAGTCCTTGATGAATCATGAATTCATCCAGGGGCATTTCTGCGGCGAAGACAATTGATTCAGCGAATCTAGCATCTTTTAACAATCGCTTATCAAAAAATTCAGATCGAATAATTTGAACAATCGATTTGACTCCATAGAAATCAACCAAGTCAGACATCATTATTGATAATTCACTTGTGAATCCACCATATTTCGTGTCTGGGTCGACATCTTTACCCACATAGAGATCAAGCAAGACTTGTTGCGCTCTGTTACCATCGATGCGCATTAATAGCTCAAATGCGTTTAGAACGTCTATTCTCATCCGTATTAATCGGACAAGCGTAGAAACCAACGCTGTGTCGTTAACATCTTGATCAATCGCCTCACGAAGTAGCTGCGTTAGCTCTTTTAGCCCGTCCTGAATCAAGTCGGCCTGCTTGTTTAATTGGTCAGTTAGTTTCATTTCCGCACCCTTCCAGAGCCAACAATTTGTTCGACACCAAAATCCGACTGAATTTTCCAATCTGGCAAGCCACCCTTAGTATTGCCTTTGTAAAAGACATCAAGTCCATCGGTAGAAATGTCAATATAGTAGTCTGCATGTAAAGCGCTGGTTGCGGTCCTGATTGCGTCCGGATTTTTGGGAGGCAAGTGTGACGTTGTTGCGCTCATTCCCTTGCGTGGATCGTTAATATCGAACTTGTATCCCAACTTCCTTATTTTTTTGAATTCGTCCCTAGACATGAATCGCCTGACAATTTTCGGAGTGCAGATATTGTGAACTAGAACCGGGGATCCATATTCGCTTCCCACAACAAAGTAGTTGTTGAATTCTGCGACTTCAAGGTTGAACACCTTAGATTTTGACGTATCGAACCTCTGGATAGATAGTACCAATGCTTCGCGGCCTTGAACAGTTTTCAACATATCGCCGTGCTGAAGTTGGATTGCTGTCTTCCACTTTGTTTCGCCTACCACCCAAAACGGGTGCTCCGGAGTGCATTGAATAACATCCTTGAAACCGTTTGCACCCTTAATTTCCATCCGGACCATTTCGTCGTTTTCGCGTTCATAGGTCCTTAGAACGGATCTGAACTGAAAAGTTTCAGTTGAAAAATCATAAGTCAGTATTTGTGCATTTTTATTGATCTCGTCAATCGCGACTAGACCATTATCAGTCATCACGAGAGTTCCCGCTACAAAACATGAAGACTGAATGACTCTTCTAGTAAATACTGAAATACCCTTTGCAAGGAGTGAACGAAGCACCAACGTCCCCCCTGTTATTGCTACCGAGTAAATGATAGATTTGAGTGCTTCCTTTTCCGATTTCGATTCAGCTGCACTTGCCAAAACAAAACCGATCGACGCTTGCACCTCACTCAAAACACTTCTGACTGCATTTGCAACCATAACGTCAATCATAGAAAAGTTCCCAGATGGATCTACGTTGACAACAGGATTAGCGTTTGCGTAGAGGTACTTGTGCAGCGTCACCGGTTCGAACTGTCTGCCCATCCACGTGTCCATGGTGTGGAAGCGGCCGAGGCTTGGGTTGTAGAAGCGGGCTCGTAGGTAGTAAAAGCCAGCGTTGGGGTCGTATTGTTCACCCGTGTATAGGTAGTTGTTGATGGTATCGCCTGTTGACGCTAAGAGTTCGCCCCAGGCATCGTAGACGTAGCTGTCGGTGATGGTTTCGTCGCCGTCTGTTAAAGCGGTGGTGCTTCCGTGTCCGTCATAGGCGTAATAGCTGCTTAGCCCGTCTCTTGTTTGGCTTAACAGGTCATCACCATAGGTGTAAGCCACTGTCACGTAACCCGATTCGTCTCTTTCTTCTAACACCTGCGCGTAGGCTTGGTTGGCGTCAACCAGGTAACGGGTTAACTCACCATCTTGGGTGCTGGCCGTGCGAATACCCTCGTAGTTATACTGATACTGCGTGTTTCCTTGTGGCCCCCAGATCTCAATCAAACGGTTCCTGGCGTCGTATTGATAGTCCAGCACCTCACCATCTTGGATCGCTTGCAGCGTGTTGCCGTTCTGATCGTACTGGTACGAATCACCATCGGCCGTAAGGATGCGGTCGTTGGCGTCATAGTCATAAGTAATGGTGCCGCTGGCATCGGTTTTGGTCTCGCGATTGCCTACCTGATCGTAGCTATAGCTAATGGTTTGATCACCCAGCGCCGCATCCAGGATCTGTTCCTGGGTCAAACGATACAGCGTGTCATAACCGTAATTCACCACCCGTCCCGTGTGATCATGAACTGCCAATCTATTACCCGACAGTCCTAGTGTGTACTGGTAGCTGGTCAATAGATCGTTGCTGTTAGATCGTGTCTCCTGACTGGTCAGACGATTGAGCTGGTCGTAGCTGTAGTTGGTGACCACCCCGTTGGCTTGGGTGACACTGGCACGACTGCCCACCACCGTGTATGTGTACCAGGTGGTGCCACCCTCGGCATCGACCACATTGAGTAAGCGACTCAAGGCATCATAACTATAACTAGTCGTGCCATGGGGCGTATCCAACTGGATACGATTCCCCAAAACATCATAGTCATAGGTGATCCATGTTCCGTCAGGATTGTCCTGGCTGGCCAACCTATCCATCAGGTCATAGCTGTAGTAAGTGGCGCCTAAGGGCGTCGTCACGGTTTCCCGTTGACCACTGACCGTATAGGTCATGGTTTCCTGGGTGCCATCGGCATACAGTGTGCTCACCAAGCGGTTCATGATGTCGTATTGGTAACGGGTAGTGTCGCCGTTGAAGTCGGTGTGTAACGTCATATTGCCCAAGGCGTCATAGCTGGTAAATTCACGCATGCCCAAAGGCAGGGTGCGCGAAATGACACGGCCCAGATCGTCATAGGCCCAACTGGTAACCCGTCCTTCGGCATCGATCTGTTCGATCTTCTGTCCTAGCGCGTCGTAGACGTATTGGGTGACTTGGCCCAAGGCATCCGTAACTGACACCAGCTGACCTTCTTCGTCATAGGCAAATAAAGTGGTGATACCGGCCTGATCGGTTTCACTGATTTTCTGATCCAGCGCGTTATACACCACCGAGGTCGAGGTGCCGTCATCGAAGACGGTTTCCACACGGCGGTTCTTGTCGTCATACACGAAGCTGGTCACACGACCTAACGGGTCGATCTGTTGGATCTGATTGCCTAAGGCGTCATAGACCGACGTCATGCGTTGACCTAAGGCATTGATGACAGCGGTGCGACGACCGGCCGGGTCATATTCATTTGTCGTCATGTTGTCGGCTTGATCGAATACGCGGACCACGCGACCCGCAACATCGTATTCCTGCCGTGTCTGACTACCATCAGGCGCAATGGTGTGGGTGACGCGATTGGCTGCGTCATAAACGAATCGTGTGACCCCACCTGAGCGATCGGTCTGGGTGAGTACATTCCCGTTGGCATCATAAGTTGTGGCATCACTGCTGCCATCCGGATAGACCGTGCGGAGGGCGTTGCCCAGCGCGTCGAACTCATAAGTCGTGCGACGACCGAGTGCATCGATGTTGGCGGTGACTTTGCCATTGGCGTCGTATTCGGTGCGCGTGACGTGACCCAAAGGATTGGTTTCACTGGTGACCTGACCTTTGGCGTCATAGCTCTTAAGCCAGGTGAGCGTACGCGCCTGACCAAACTCGTCGAGTCGGGTCGTGGAGCGGCTGACTTCGTTGCCACTCTGATCGTAACCGTACTCGGTGATCTGACCACGGGCACTGGTTTCGCGCACGATCCAACCCTTGCGATTGGTTTCAGTCACGGTTTGATAACCGAGCGGATCGGTGGTGGTGGTGACCAAGTTACCGGCACTATTGCCGCTATATGTGGATGTGGTGACTTCCCCTAACGCATCGGTAATGGACAGCGGGTAGCCAAAACTGTTGTAACTGAAGCTGGTGGTGTTGCCCAACGTGTCAGCAATGGTGAGCGGTTGTTTACGGGCATCATAGGTGTAGCTGACGGCGTGGCCTAAAGGATCGGTCTCCGAGAGCAAGTTGTTGTTGGCATCAAACACCCGCGTGGTAGTAGCTGCCAGCGGCGTGCCGAAGGCGGTGGTGACCGTGGTTTCGTTGTCGTAGGCATCGTAGCTGTAGGTCATGCTATTACCCAGCGGATCGATCTGCACCAACACATTGCCACGCACATCATAAGTAAAAACCGACAGATTTCCTTTACGGTCATAGACCCGTTCCTGGCGGCCTGCGATGTCGTGCTCATAGCTAATAACGTTGCCGTTGGCGTCTTCTTGCGCAATGAGGCGGTTGTCTTGGTCATAGATCATGCGCGCCGGCACATTGCCCAAAGGATCGATAATCTCGAGCAAGTTATGCTGATCGTCGTAGCGGTATTCGACGCGATGGCCTAAAGGATCTGTAACTGCCACCAAATCACCGCTGGTGTCATAGGTGTAGTGGGTTTGTTGATCGCGTGGATCGGTGATGCGCGTGATGCGACCTTGAGGGTCCCGGTCGAAGCGGACCGCGGTGCCCGAGGAGTGGAACATGCCGGATCGTTCGAATTGGACCTGATTGCCTTCGCGGTCACGAATCAGCCGGATCCCGTCCTCTTGATCGAGGATGAAGGTGATCTCTTCCGGGGTGACATAGACGTATTCGTTGGGATCCAACACATAATCCAGGCCCAGGTCGGCGTAATCAACGAGTTGGTTACCGCGGATCTGAAGCGCGTAGCTATCGTTGGCGAAGAGGGTGCCTTCGCTGCCCGGTCGTGCTTCATAAGTTGGCTGCATGTCGTATGGCGCTTGCCAGAGTTCGCATTCTGGCGAGACGCCCATCTCGAAGGATTCGGTTTGTCCGCCTGGCATGGTCAGGTTCACCCAATGGGTGGCCGTCGGACGTGCACACAAGAACCGGTTCGGGTCAAAGATATTGGCGGGTTCGATATAGACTTCCCAGCCATCGCCAGGAAGGTGACTCTCTTGGATATCGACGTTGGCCAGGTTCCAGCCATAACCGAAATCGCCAGGACACTTTTGGGCGCTATCAAAGGTTCGGTGCACTTGGACGGGGATGCCGTCGAGTGGCACGGACACGTCTTCAAACGTGAGCGTGAAGTAGCCGACCTTCATTTGGCCGTCTACTTGGATCACGGTTCGCGTGCGGGTGGTGTGTCCAGCCACGTCCCGTGCTTCCAGTTCAATTTCGTAGAGCCCGTTCTTACGTAACGTGGGATCGAAGTTGGCGACCACGGCCTGGGCCAGGTTCTGGTAACCGCTGGCCAGGATCTCGGCACAGTTATCGCCGATCCGGTTGAGTGTCAGGCTGTAGTCTTGTAGGTACTCGTCATCAACGGTGATGGTGATGGGTGTGGGGGCCGTGACTTCACTGTAATCCAGCGGCGTGTGGATGATGACGACCGGTGCGGTCTGATCATCGCCAAACAGGATGAGGAACTCTTCTTCAGCGCTGCCCTGATTGCTCGCACTGTCTATGGCTAGCGCTTCCAGTCGGTAATAGCCGTATTGGTCGGCCGTAAAGCTAGCTAGGTTCTGGTTAAGCACCAGCGGGTTACCGTTGAGGGTTAACTCGGTCGACGCAATGGGGCTGCTGTCCTGAACCGTTAAGGTGACTTGGACCAGGTCGTTGAGGGCCGGGGTCGAAGGGTTGAGCGAGATAGAGACGAGCGGCGCGCTGGTGTCGCCTGAATCATGGACGGTGACGGTGAAGTCTTGTAAGTCGCTGGCAAGTAGGCTGTCCTGGACACGGACACGGACGGCGTGGCCGCCAAGGTCGGTGGCTTGGGGTGTCCAAGTGATCAGACCATCGGTGGCGATGCTCATGCCGCTGGGCGCTTGGTCTAGGAAATAACTGATGGGGAAACCATCGGGATCGTAGACCATGACGCGGTAGCTGTAAGTCTGATTGGTGAACGCCTGCGTGATGGGCAGTGAGGTGATGGTAGGTGCGGTGTTGGTTTGTGGTTGCACGACCAGCATGTAGGATTGGCTGACGCTGGCGCCAAAGGTGTCGGTGACGCGTAAGCGCACGCTGGCTTGGCTGGCAGCCGATGGCGTCCACTGGATGAGGCCGGACTGGGCGTCGATGTCCATGCCACTGGGCGATTCGTCTAAGCTATAGCTGAGCGCGTCGCCATTGGGATCTTGGGCCAGGACTTGGTATTGGTAGGTTTGACCTAGATAGGCGGGACTGACAGGTGTGGAAACGATGCGTGGCGGTAAGTTATCGGCAGTGACAAAGATTTCGAACCGCTGTTCGGCCCAGCCGCCACGTCCGTCGGTGACGCGTAAGGTGGTTGGGTAGGTGCCTATGGCATTGGGTTGCCAAGAACAAGCACCGGCAAGGGACAGGCTCATGCCATTGGGTCCGGCAACCAGATGGTACTGCAACGGATCGTTATCGGCATCGGAAGCGATGATTTGGTACTGGAAACTATTGCCCAGGATGACGGTGGTCTGTGGCTGGGACTGGATGTTGGGTTCTTGGTTGAACTCCTCGCGTGCGACATAGAGGTCAAACGCTTGGCGCGCAAAGCCGCCGCGATCATCGCTAACCAGCACTTCGACAGCGGCTATTGCGACTGCGTTTGGCGTCCATTGCAGATAGCCATCGGATGACAGCGTCATGCCCGCTGGTGCGGTTAAGAGATGGTAGCTAAGCGGGTCACCGTCTGGATCGAAGGCATCGATGGCGTAGTTGTAGGGGAGACCAACGAAGGCTTGCGTATCGGGTTGACTCTCGATGAGCGGGTCCAGGTTACTGTCTTCACCCACGGTAAGGGTGAAGGATTGCTGGGTGGCCGCGCCATGTTCGTCGATAGCTTCGATGACGATATGGTGACGCCCACCTTGATCGAGGTTGGGAATCCAGCGCACGGTTTCGCCATCGTGCATGGTCATGCCGTAAGGGACATCTACCAGTGAATAAGAGACCATGTCGCCTTCAGGATCAAAGGTGGTCGGTCGGTACTCGAATCCGAGCGCCGGTCGGCAATAGGCCACATAAGTCAGGCCAGGAGGTTCAGAAGTGAAGACGGGCGGCTGGTTGGGTGGCGCTTCGACCACGGTAATGATGTACGTTTGCTCGCTCTGATAGCCGTCGTTATCGCTGACTTGGATGGTGACATCGTGATCGCCTAGGTCTGCGAATACAGGGTTCCATTGTACGAGCCCAGAGACGGGGTTAACCATTATGCCTGCAGGTCCCGTGATGAGCGTAAAGCTGGGAACATCGCCTGGGGTGGGGTCAAAGACGGCGGGCTGGTATATGTAGGGATAATCAACGTGGCCAGATGTGATCGGTTTACTGGTGATCAGCGGGACTTCGTCGACAACTACGAGCTCAAATGTTTGCGTGTCTTGCAGACCAAAGGGGTCCTGGACAAGGAATTCGACGGGATACGTGCCCACATCATCGGAAGTGGTTGGCCAAGTGAGGAACTGGGTATTGGCGTCGAATGTCGCGCCCGCTGGACCTTCGATGAGACTGTAAGTGAGTGGATCTTGGTCTGGATCTTCGGCGACGATCCGGTACCCGAACTCGTTTTCTGAAAGTCTTTTGCGCGTGAACCCGGTATAGACGACGGTATCTTGAGAATAGTTATAGAAGCCAAAGGCACCATCGGTGAAGGTGTCGTCGACAACCGTAAACGAATCGACAACCAACTCATCCTGACGGATGATGATGGTGAATTCGCCTGGTGTAAAAGTGAGGGTGAACTCGTATTCGACTTGGTTTAACCACGGGATATTGTTGGAGTAGAGCACGCTACCGTTTGGCGGAGGGAAGGGCCAGCCGTCGGGGACTTCGGTGCCGTTGGGGTCGAGGTTGAAGAGTTTGACCGCCATGCCGCGTTTGGCGACGTCTTGGTCGCTCTGTTTCCAGTCGAATAGGTAGAATTGTTTGTTGTTTTGGTAACCAAATACAAAACCCATGTAATCGTCGTCGTTGGTGGTGTCTACTTTCCAGGTACCGATAATCTGATCATTCTCTAATTGGAAATCGGAGAGCAAGACGGAGGCACGAGCATTGACCAGTTGCGTCGCAACCGTATTATTTTCACTGAGTTCCCAAACGGCTTGTTGCTGAGACCCATAACCAAGTTCTTCAAAGGTCCAGTCACTCAAGTCGACTAGAAACGCATCTCCAGCCGCTGGGTGAAGGATATGAAGGGCTTTGGGTTTACTAACGATGTAAGGCGCGTTGTTGACGTCGGTAACTTGGATCGAGACAGTGGCTGCGGGGGCAACTAAGTCGCCGTCGTTGGCGGTGTAGGTGAATTGGTCTGAGCCCACGTAGAAGGCTTCGGGTAGATAAGCTATGTTGGGTGGATGACCTACCAGCACACCGTGTTGTGGCTGCTGGAGAATCGAATAGGTTAGGGCGTCGCCATTGGCGTCCTGGCCGAGTAGAACAACATCCACAGCTACGTTTTCTTCGGTGCTATAGGCGAGGTTTTGCACGCTAGGTGGCTGATTACTTGCCTCGACGATGAGGGTGATTTCGGCGGGCGATGAGGCTAGCTCAGCATCGCGCACCTGGAAGCGGAAGCGGTCTGAGCCGCGGAAATTGAGAGAGGGCGTATAAGTGAGGTTGGGTGCGGTTCCGCTGAGCGTGCCGTATTGAGGCTGAGACACGAGTTCGAAGGTCAATACATCGCCGTCTGGGTCGCTGCCTTGGAGCGTGATGCTACGGGTCGTGTTCTCGGCTGTGGTCAACTGCTGGCCGAAGGCGCTGGGCGCATCGTTGATGCCCTGGATGACTAGATCAATCGTCGCCGGAGCGGATGCGGTCGCACCGTTATGGACGGTGAAGGTGAAACTGTCGGTTCCAGCATAGTCGGGCCGTGGCGTGTAAGTAAGGTTGGGTGCTAAGCCACGCACCAAGCCGTGTTCAGGCTGATCGACGATTTGGAAGGTTAAAGGTAAATCGTTGGCATCGGTGCCCGTCAAAAGGATGGGCAAGCTGGTGTCTTCGTCAATCACCCAGGATTGGCCGTGGGCAACGGGTGCTGCGCCAACGACTACGGTGACGGTAAAGAGTTGTTCGTCGTTACCCCCAAATAGATCGTCCACCAGCACGGCTACATTGTGATCACCCAGCTGGCTTAGGTCAGGTGTCCAACTGATTAGGCCAGTGGCAGGGTCGATAGACATGCCGCTAGGAGCTGTGGTGAGGCTGTAGGTCAAAACATCGCCATCGGCGTCTTCCGCGATGACGGGGTATTGGTAGGCAACCAATTGGGAGGCTTCGGTGATCGCGCTAGACAGGATCTGAGGCGCTTGGTTAGGTCGAGCGACGACGTCGATTTCCAACCGCACGATGGACGTGCCACAGATTGAATTGCTGACCATCACCGAAAGTTGGTGACTGCCGATCTGAGTGAATTCAGGCCGCCAGGAGAGTGTGCCTGTTTGACTATCAATTTGAACGCCCAACGGCGCTTTCATAATCTGATAAAGGGGCGCGGTAAAGCCAGAGTCCGGCACGTTGACTTGGAAATCGACGGCGTGGGGGATCTCTTGCGTCAGATCTGTTCCAGTGACAAGTGAGTTGGGAACGGTGGTGAGGCGTTGCAGCGTTGGCGATTCGCCCAAAGAGTTGGGCGCCATTTCCACCTGGACGTAGAGGTAGCGGCCGACGTTGGTCGTGAAATCAGTGTCGTTTGTGACGGCGGTCGTCACCGGAAAGGCGCTGCCGTCATCGGTGGCAGCGGCACGAACGGTGAGTTGCGCGCCTTCGGGTACATCGGCCAGCCAAGCCAATCGGCCCCAAGCGTGAGCCGCTTGTCCTGCG
The DNA here is from genome assembly GCA_029263455.1 of Holophagae bacterium. Taxonomy (GTDB): domain Bacteria; phylum Acidobacteriota; class Holophagae; order Acanthopleuribacterales; family Acanthopleuribacteraceae; genus JAGQSC01. The sequence goes on along the minus strand of JAJCXM010000028.1, from coordinate 1,758 downwards.
TCTAAGACATAGGTAGCGATGCCACGTTGCGGTGTGCCTGGGATGGTGGCACCAATGGGATCGGAGTTTGAAACGAAGTTATGGATGGTGGGGTGATGGAAGGCTACCGCGCCGATGGGTGTGATCCCGTCTGCGCCCAAAAGTCCGGCGTTGGGGTCGATGCGCAGGAACCGGTTCTGCTGGATACCCCAGATCTGGCCGGCTGGGTCGATCCAGATGTCGCGCACGGAACCGGTCGTGGGTACGTTTCCTAATAGGGTTCCGTCTGGTAAGAAGTGGACAACAGCTGTCGGTGAACTTGCGGAAGCAACCCAGATGTGGCCATTCTGATCGACGGCCAGATCACTAATACTGGAGCGTGTGCTGTCGTGAGAGCTGATCCATTGGCCTTCAGCGTCATAGTGGTAGATGTTTGAGCCGCTACGTTGCGTGGCCCAAACCGTGCCGTCTGCTGAGGGGGCAAGCCGATTAATGCTGTGTTCTAACTCGAAGGCGGTGTCGTTGAGTTCGGTGGCGGTGTCCCAATAGAGGGCATCACCAAAGCTGCGGGAACTCCACATCACGCCGTTCTGGTCTATGAACCCTGGCCCTTCGCCTGCTGCTAAGCCTTTGGGTTCCGTGCGTAGGATGTCCATGGTGGTGCCATCAAGCAGATTGAACGAGCCAGTGCGGTTCGTCCACAAGTTGCCGTCTGCGTCAAATGCCGCAAATCGGGTGGTAAAAGCGGTGGAATCAGCGAAGAGGATGATGCATTCGTCCTCAGCGAAGCTGGCATCGCCGGTCGGCCAGGGGCGCAGGTCACCGTTCCCGAGAGAGGTGTCGATGAGGCCATTGCCGTTGCGGTCTTCGCAATCACAGGATTCGGGTGTCGCCATGCGCACGATCTGGCCACTGATCAGAGCTAAAGCGCCGCCATAGCCGTCGGCGGTAGCGTTACGTGGGCTGGACGAGCCAAAGTCAGTGGGCGCAGGGCGGTAAACGCCTGCAATTTGATCGGTTCGGGTATCGACTTTGACGAGGGTGTGGTTGCCGATGACGGCGATCCATAGGTAAGGGCTGCCCATGAAGCGGCTGTCCAACACAAGATCGGTGTCTTGCATGTGGGTGTTGATGTTGGTTGCGTCGGCGAGATCGATATCCAGGTTGGCGCTGAGGCTGTAAGTCTGTGTATCTTGGCCGCCGTGTTCGTCGGCAGCGGTGACGGTGAAAGTCTGGTCACAGACTTCAAGCGCATCGGCGGTCCAAGCGATGAGGCCGGTTTGAGCATCAATCGAAGCGCCCACTGGGGCGTCGGTCAAGGCAAACGTGATGGTGTCGCCTTCTGGATCAGTGGCTTCCACGTCGTATTCGTAGGTGCCGCTGGGGTTGAGCGTGGTTATGGGGAGGCTGGTGATCTCGGGTGGGTTGTTGAAGGCAATGACGGTGAGCGTGTATGACTGACTATCACTGCCGCCCTGACCGTCAACCACGTCGATGGTGATGGCGTGATTGCCGATATCGTTGACGGTTGGGTCCCAAGCGATTAGTCCAGTGGCTGCATCAATGGACATCGCGGCGGGCGCTTCTGTTAGTGCGTAGGTGAGCGTGTCACCGTCAGCGTCTGTTGCTTCGACAGCGTAGCTATAAGGCTCGCTGGCCATGGCTTGTGTGACGGGCGTAGAGGTGATTTCGGGCGCTTGGTTGGGCACTTCGTTTACGGTGACGGTGAACGCTTGGCTGTCGGTGCCGCCATTTTGATCGTCGACAAGGACCGAAACG
>JAJCXM010000027.1 GCA_029263455.1 Holophagae bacterium | reverse complement strand
CCTCTTTCTGCTTCCCACCTCATCTCACGATGACGCGGTTGAATTTGGTTACAAACTTTGAAGCTATAGTTTGAAGAGGACTTTCACCTCTCCGACATAACACCCTCCTGGGCGCACTGAGTCTGGCTTCTAGCCAGAGGTGTTCTTTCTGTCTTAGAAATGCTGGTAACGAAAAAGAAACGTAGTACGTGAACCAAAAGCAGATCGCCGAAAATGGTAAAAGTGAAAGCAGCCTTATCAGCCTTCAAGGTATCGCCGAAAACCCCAGTTTTCAAGCGACTACGCGTTTCCAAACACCTCCGCCTAGAAGGCGGACTCACATTTTAGGGTCAGGTGTGCCTATGGCTCCGGCGCGTTTGTCGAGGACCGACTTGTTTAAAGTGAGCAGTTGGGAAACGTTCACGATAGACGCCTTCTTGAGCCCTACAGAGGACCGCGGTAAACGGACATTGCCAAGTGCCAAGGCTAGGTTTAAGTTGCTGGTGATCGCGGCGACTACCACGGTTTGGATTGCACTGGCATGGAACGAGTTGCTTTGGATGACGAGGACGAGACGTCGGTAGCCTGGCTCGCAGCCTTGAAGCGGTCGAAGCGAAGCCCACCAGACTCCCCTCGTTGTGGAACTACCATTCACGCTCCAGCGACGCAAACTGACTGTCCCCAAGCACAGGATCGAGTTCCGACGAAGTCGATGAGTAGACCTCGTTGAGCCTGACTGTTACGCCATCAGATCGATGACGCTCGAGAAACTCGGCGACAGCTTGCGAATAGAGCGCGCTACGGCTCATTCCAAGGCGATCAGCCAGTTCGTCGGCGGCCTCGAAGAGCGGATCCGGTACTGAAACGGCGGTCTTCATGACCGAAGAATAACTCTGGTATAAGACATGATCAAGGTGCAGGTGTAAGCCTGATGCCTGACTCTTCGGCTGGGATAAGTGGAAGCGATGCCGGAGCTTTTTCCATTTCGATAGTAGCCGATTGCTATGCGGCACATAGCGCCTACAGCTTCTTGACGACGGCTTCGTATTGCGATGTGACTAGTCCCACGGAAGAGTGGCCTTGGCTATAGCTGGATGTGGGTGAAGTAAGCCACGCCACGTCCCGCATCGATGAACATTTGGGCACCCTCCAACGCTCCCTTACCTTTCCACACTTCAACGTTCTCCATCGGGTCGGGCAAGAACCAATCTGGTATTCCAGACGAATTCCCAAGGAGCTCCCGTCGGGATTGGGATTCCGTAGCAGCTCGGCGGAGATCGAACTTAACAATCATTTCGCCCAGGAACTCGCGCGGCGCCTGAAACTCGAGGTAGAACGAGTGCTCATGAGTAAAATGTGGATATCTGGCGTACAACGAGTGGGTCAAGTTAACCTGTGAAGGCGTTTCTTCCCCGAAGGCGCGAAACCAGTTCTTGGGATCATCTTCCCAGGTCCCGGCCATGAAGTAGCCGCACGCCGTCGTGGCGACGGCAAAGCCTAAAATCAAGCCTTGTCTTGGCAAAACGTTCAACTTCATGTTGGTCTGTCTAACGCTTCAAGTCACAAGACGGCCAAACACCGGTCCAGTGCATTTGTTGGTTATGTTGCATTTTTCCACTCCCTCAAATGTTCATGAGAAACCGGCGGACCGAAGCCATCCGTGCGTTGGTGGTGCCGGAAGTCTTTCAAGTTGAGCTTGTTCCTTAGCGACTCTGGTGAAGCTTTCAGCAATGAGGCCAGCAACTACGCTGGTACGAATGGGTCCCACTGGCCATACAGCTGCGGTGATAGACAGCCTTCGCGACAACTTGTCTCTATAAACCCTTACTTCGCTCTTCGGAGCATTCTTTTTCCTTCGCTCTCACGAGACGCCCGCATCTCGGCAAGACCGTTCACCTCTTTTCCTTGGCCTGAGAAATTAGATGGCTTACGATCTGCCACTTGCCATCGCGGCGCTGGAGCACCCGGAGATGGTGGATGTGGCGATCAGGCATCACCTCTCCTCCACTGGTCTGCTGCTCTAAGCGAATGAGCTTGCTCCGGAGCAGGGCAATATCTGGTGTCAGGAAGCTCACGTCTGCGAACTCGTTACCACCCGAGTCGCCGGCCATTACAAAGTCTAGGCTGAAGATGAACTCAAGGCCCTTCCTGAGCGCATCACGACCCTGAAATCGGTCACCAAAGGCATTCGTCCAGTCCACATCTTCGGAATAGTCCTGAACAGCGAGCGCTGCATTGCGCTCAACCCAACCCTGGTTCCAGGAATCCAAGGTCTCCAGGACAGCTGTACGATCAGCGTCCGTTTGCGAAAGTACCAGGCTGGGGAACAGACTGATGAGAGCAAGTGCAGTTGCGAGCGTTTTCATGGGATTCCCTTCAAGAATCGATTGCAGCTGTCATGATGGGATATAGTGTCATCTGACGGCCGCCTATGTCGGTACTCTAACAAACATCGTTGGTTTTAGGGGCTAGTTCCTAATTTGACTCATTGAATCCCTCATGCAAGCTCGCAATGCACTTTTCCCATCTCGAAAACTTTGTTCCATCAAGATCAATTCGTCCAGTCATATGCGTCACGAGTTGTTGCTTCTGATTGGTAGAATCCACTTCTCGCTTCAGAATCTGCTTGATCGATTCGCGTGCTGGCGGGGACAATATCCGCGACATATTTCTGCCGAGCAGTCGAGCCGACACCATGTCGTGTTCGAATTCGTCGGTTTCAAGCAGATCACCGTCAGAGCCCAACATATCGGCGTTCAAGTCAAAGTAGTGATCGATTACGTAAGCCAAATCTAGAGCATCTTTAGTATTGTCTGGCTTTCGATCCTGCCAAGCTAATATTTTAAGACAAGCGAGCCCTGCCGGCGAGGCTACATCAAGGTGAAAGCCGGACGGGAAAACCACTTTCTGAGCCGCGTTGAAGGCATCTTCAAACCCCATGACATTCAGGTCCATTCCGTCGTTGGAAGGCCAATTGATGGTTGACTCCTCCGTCTCAATCGTCCCAAATGGAACCAGATCCAACGGCGTGACATCCGCGTAAATTAGGCGGTGGGTCGTCGTTGTTCCAACAAACCCCGAATCTAAAAGACGGCCTCGAAGATCATCATAATCTGCCCAATTGGTGAATTTAACGGCTACGTCGATATCCAAGGTCGCACGCGTGACTGGCTTTTGATGACCAAAAGTGAATATTAAATCCCTAGCCAACGCACCAATCACAAAGAACGGAATCTCTTGTTCAGTCAACAATTTGAATATAACTTCCCATACAGGATCCAGGTCACCCGAAAGATTTATGTAGCTTATGTTCATAGACCCATTGTGCCGCCTCTACGTTTCTCGGATCACCTGTGGCAATGAGATCAGCATACACCACCAAAGGCGGTGCTATTCCTTCGTCGGGTTCGTCTCCTTGACGCCAAAATGCCTTGATAACTTCAGTGTCGCCTTCAGGGTCATGACGTAAATGATGAGTGACGAGAAACTTTGCGACAGGCAGCCGTACATAAACTGTCGTCTCATGGGGACGGAGGATACCCATCATATTGGCGGCAGTTTCTCCTCCCCAGTAAGTTTGATGGGGTGTGAGCGTTACATTCTTCCACCAGTTCTGTGTTTCGGCCCGGTAGTGGCCCAAAATGAGCTTCGGACGTAACACTTCTGTGTAGGCTATGACCCAGCGGTCGACCAATTCACGTTCCCGTGCGAGGCGACGTCCCTTCTCCCCCCTTTCCACAACGTATCCGAGGCGTTTCAGATCGGTGATGGTCTTGGCCACCGTTCCCAAAGAAACATCTGCTGCCTCAGCAATCGCTCGAAATGGCTGCTGAATTAAGGTTGGCGCCATGAGAAGTGCGGCAACGATACGCGCGCCCGCTTGATGAAATGCCCGGTTGGGGATCGTAGGGAGCCGCGGTTCCAGCGGGCGCTGCCCTTTGATGAAAACATAGATAGGAGGTACATTTAGGTAAGCATTACCCACGGCGTCCAAGAACGGAATTTCAAGGTCTTTGAGCATCTCCGCAAGCTTCGGATTAATAAAGTCAGCGATGATGAGTGGATTCGTGCCTAATGTTTTGATCGATCGAAGCGCGACGCCCAATGCCGCTTTCGTAAGTCGGGGCTTGATGTAAATATCGTATTGAATGCTTTCATTTTCATGCGTGACGATGCGCAGCCGTGCGTCTGTGGCTAGACCTGGTTCGATGAACATAGTGAGGCCCGTTGCCTCGGTTAGCACATCGTAGGCTCGCCGCAGTATCGTCTGTTCATCACCAGGGGATCTCGTTTTGTGTTTAGGCTCAATGTTCATTGCATCACTTCGTTCACTCTTAATGAACATAAAACAATAATGAACAAGAGTCAACTACCAGCGACGGGATACGGATTCCGCACTGCCTGCCTTTAAGCTTCAAAGTTGGCTCATAGACCGGCTTCGCGACAACATGCCCCCATAACTAACACGGATCAAAATTGAGCGTTTGGATAAATATGAGTCGCTACACCCTGGCCTTGAATTAAGTATTGCATATTCAAACTATGGTTGATCAGTGAAGCCGATACAGATTTAAAGTCCAACATTAGCTCGGAAATAGACTCAAAAAAACAACAGCGCCTTGGCAACTTACCTCGAAACTTTCGGCCTGTTCGCAATCTATGTCGATTACATTGTCTCCGTGAACTCGGCACTTGACCGAGAATTTATGATCATCGTATTTAAGCCTCCCAGATACACAGGCAAAACTATAAACCTTGCCCGAAACGAAAAACTTCAACCCCTGAACATTACCAACTCGATTCATGATTAAGAATAACATTTGGACTCAACCGTAAGCGTAAGCGGCGTCATTCCTTGGTTAGGTAGCATTGCCGCTCCATAGAACTATGCCGTAAACGATCGCATTCCACAGGACGACGGATACCCCAGCGATCAGCTCCATGCGCCTCGGCATGCCAAGAGGCCGTACCAATGGCTCGATGTAGTTTTGGATCCAGCTTCCCTCAAACGCTTGCTGGCCTGCCCGCTGACGAAGTAGCTTCTCTAGCGGCGTGAGAGGACATGTCCAGTTCGCCAGATTCACGACCGATGACCACACAACGGTCGGAATGTGCACAAACGCCACCCGCCAATCGAGAAGCACCAGGAAACCACCGAATGCAGCGAAAAGGAAATGAATGGCAAGGACAAGATCTGCGGCGATTGTGCGCTTCAAGGTGAAGCCCCTGAAAAGTTGATGCTGTTCCTACCTTGAGCAAAATCATCAAGCGAAGCCAGCATGTCTTTATATGAATCCTTCATTTCTTCACACTCAGGGCTACCATCAACCATTAACGCACAGCGGAACATTGACTGCCTAAACTCAGATTATAGGACAAGCTAGCCTTGAGCAGTTGAAGGCTGTCGCAGTCGCCTAGACGTCAGAATGGCTTCTAGACAACGAATATGTAATCTCCCAGCTTTTTTCACTTGTTTGACAAGTGTAGTGCTTTCAAATCCCGACCAGCTGAAGCTGATCACCTTTGCAAGTTATGATTTCAAAGTTGGCTCATAGACTGGGTTCGTGACAACCTGTCGCCATAGACCTTTGTCCGGGCGGGCCATTTGAGGCTTGACGCCAGAGTTAAATAAACCGGCAAGTTAGAGATTGCGAATCAGATCTTCTTGACGACGCGAAAGCTTGAGTATTTTTTCTGCGGATCTACGGGTAATTCCTCATAAGCATCGAACAGTACATTCTCAAAGCAGATGTTGAACGATGGGTGCTTTGTCCGAACATATTCGGCAAGAAACTCCGCTTCAATCCCAATTTGCTGCTCTTCCAGGACGCCATGCGAAAGATATTTAACGTGTGGCGTTATGTCACTGAGCGTTGAAATGAGTGACACACCTATGATTGTAAACGGACCATCGTTTGTTATCCATTTCGATATGAGCTGTTGCATTTGTGTAGTTTGGAAAAGGGTTTTGAGGTCTTGTTCGTAGCGAAGTGATTGTGATGGAACCCAGAACGGAGCAGACTTGCTCAAGTTGGCAGCCATCAACAACGACAAATACTGGCCTAACGAATCGCCTTGTTTTGCAAAGGCTTCTGAATGATCAGCATAGTCGCTCGCAGACTTACCGTTATATGCAGAATCAGAAACATGAATGGCGGAGAGATTCCACCGTTCCTCGGTCTTTCGGAGTTGAATGGCTATCACCCTAGCCATTGGATCACCGGGTGACTCAAACAAGACGACGGCTACCGACTCATTTTCAGCACCCAATGGTATCGCCACATGCGCCGCATTGTCGGGATCGACTGAACCACACGCGACTGTCCCTTGAAATTTACCCGAAACCTCAATCAGCTTCATATCAATCAACTCAGCGGACGTATTCGCCGGTATTCTCATCTGGATAGAATTCATCTGAGCTCTAAATTGGCTCACGTCTATCGACGCGCGTAATCTAGCGTCTGACAGTTCATAGATTTGATCGACCTCATCGGAATGTACTAAGCCGATGATGTGCTGACAACGATCTGCAATCAACGTGTGTTCTGCTACGGGGATTTCATCACGATCCAAACAAACCTGTGTTCGTATACCAATCTGAACCGGATCATCCGTTCGTTTGCAGTGAACTAATGCCAAACAAAGTGTGAAGATGCAGACATGCAGACGAACGAACGTTTTCATCGTGCTACTCCATGGGCCAATGATGAATTGTATAGCGAAATGTGATCACGGTTAGGTGTTTTGCCGCTTCCGTGTGGATTGCGCCGCCCAATTTGCCACCACTATTGGGTTCAGTCACGGAATCTTAACGGCGCTACAGGCGTGAAGCGCTAAATTATGTAAAAACCGTCTTGTCCATAAGCACTTCCGACGACTTAACCCCCTTATCTTACGGCAAAGCTAATATTAAGAAGGGTTTACTATGACCAAGAGCGGTTGCGTATTAAACTTTTCAGGTAAAATCTAAACGACCGTCAGTAAACAAGGGGGATTTCGGAGTCATGTCGGTACAGCGGAGCCGCAAATTCATAATGACCGCGTTGTTTCTTTCGCGTTGTGGGCGCAAAGTTGAAGGTGGTAAGCCGTTGCCGCCTTCAGAGCTATCCACTGACAACTGGGCGGTGGCCTATGCGGCTTTTTATGATCAACTGGCCGATGGACGTTCGCTGCGAACTTTTCATAACAGCATGAAAGCTACTAGAGATCAATTTGATAGCCACTTGAATTCAGGGCGCAAGGGTTGGCTGGTGGATGGAATGCCTAAACCTTTACCCAAACTGGATGCATCTATTTTGGAAGTTTGGCGAGATCGTCCTGACAACGAACTTTGGGCGGCAGTTTGTGAATGGGCCGACCCAGACATTACATCAGTTCCCAAGACTGTTCTGAGTGATCTCCGGGCAGATTCTGATAGAGATGAAGAGCGAGTTATACTGGGTCGAGAAGGTGCCCTGAAGGCCGTCGTGTCCAAGAGGCGTGAACGCTCCCCTGCAATGAGAGCAGCCGCCTTACGCATCCATGGTCATCGTTGTCAGGTCTGTGATTTTGATTTCGGCGAAGTTTATGGTTCGTGGGGCAAAGGATTCGCGGAAATTCACCATATGCAAGAGCTCAGTCAGGCCGGTGACTTCGGATTTGATACGAATCCAAAGACTGACCTTGCCGTGCTTTGCAGCAACTGCCACAGAATGGTACATCGTAAGCCGAAACACGCGTTAAGCTTGCAAGAGCTTCGACAAATAATAGAAGAGTCGAGAACGTCCCAATGGGGCGATTAATACGCAACGGAACAGGTTATCGGAGATACGGATAAAGAACGTTTCTTTCGTTTGGGTCCCGTTGACTTTCATTTTTAGCAGCGTGCCAATACAAGGATCAGGCAACCTGGCCACACAAACCAGAGATTTGGGTGCCTTACCGATAGCGAGGGATTTTTATGCCTCGAGGCTTTGCGACAACATGTCCAGGCAAATCCTTTTCAATCGTAGACCCTATATACATGCTCTGTAACGCTGTATTAAGTGATTTTAAATCTAAGCATTGCATCTACATTGCCAGAAATTGCCTTCTGAACAGCTTCGTCCCAATCTGTCCTTGCGGCAGGATCTGCACTATTACCGTCTGACAACAAAGAGAGATCTCCAAGCAATCCACCAATATCATTGGAGTTGGTTCGTGCGTAATGGTTTTCTAGAAAAGCGTACATGGCTAAATAAGCTTGTTCTAACGATATCTTCTTATCATTCATAGGCCTATACAATCACGATTCGATCGGATCACATAACGTGAAAATCAGCGGATGAATATCGAACCTGTCTGATGGGTTGAGAATGAATAACCATGAAAATCACAGCAGCAATTGAAAACAGCAGGGAATTGATCACTAGTCCGTTGCATTTTATTGTCTTTAATGGCATCGTCTTTTTCCAGCTGCGATAGAGTCTTTTGGCCGCACCCGTTATTGGACCATTCTGTTGAATCGATATGCGCCACTATTGCAGGACAGCGAACCGCACATTCACGCATTCCTGATCCATTTGCCCATCGATAAGCGGATGACGGGGACAGATTATCGTCAGTTCTTGTGAACAAACGGATTTATCGAACGCAGTCTGATCTTGTGAAGTAGGATTCGGTTCGTTCAACAGCGGCGGACTATCTTCCAGGATCTAACAGTACACCACCCAGTTTGCTAAACTTAGAGGATGCTAATCGCTATTGTCGCCTCTTTGATGTCTTCGCACCTTTCTGCGACTTTGCGTATCGATCAGTGGATGCTTCCTGAGCGACAAAGCTACTTTTCGTCGAACAAGCAGTTCCGCTTTGATGTTATTCCCACGAATATAGCAAGCCAGCTCGATTATTGGAGTGACAAAGTCGAAGGCGTAGATCGCCCAGGCGTAAGAGATAGCCACTTATCGAACCGCGCCCGAGGGGTTCTGCTCACCCGCGTACGGGAGAATACTTATCGCAGCGTCTCGTCGTTTGACTTGAGAAACGAAGTGGCACCTGTTTCGGCTTTAGTCACAAACGATGGTCAAAACATTGTGACATTCGACGATTGGCACGGAATGGGTTATGGCGATAATGTCGTCGTCATTTATCGCGGCGACGGGTCTGTTGTGAACAACCTTGCCTTGTCGGATCTTGTAACAGAGCGCGATGAACTGCTTCTGCCGCATACGGTCAGTTCCATTCGCTGGCGCGTCGATGTGTCGATTGATCAAGAGCACGGTGTCGTGCGAATCCAGATTCCGAGATGTCGCAGGTTTCGGAGATGCGCGTGCGAATCGACATTCGATATTCATATTCGAATGAGCGATGGCCAACCGGAGGAAGAAATTGTCGACCGTTTTCCTCCGAATCTCATTCGAATATCATCAAAGTCCGTCGGCGAAAATTTCCCTAAGCACAAGAAACACGGAACGGAATGCGTTGGGGAAGGGTTAGAATACCAATCATTGGTTCAAGTAACTACCGACGAGTTGGTCGCGCGGATCTTAGACGCACCCATGCCGCAATATCCGCATCGGTGGGCTCAGATCAATCTACAAGGCGATGTGTACATGGAAATAGGTGTTTCGACGGAGGGTTCGGTCTTCTGTCTCGCTTGGGTGCATCCGATACCCTTCGGAAAGGCGATGAACGAATTAGAAGCTCAAGTCATGACATGGTGCTTGGAACCAAAAATCGTTGAGGGACGTCAGGTGCCGTTCAGGGGCAGATTGGCCATTGAGTACAAGCTTTACGATCATCACAAGACTCTTAGCCAGAATTGAACAAGAATAGGGATATATCAACTGAAACGTAGATTATGAGCCAAAGTAAAGTTGTGCATTTGATGGCTGTCGCAGTCACCTACACATCAAAACGAGCTTCTAGACAACGAGTATGTATATTCCCAGCTTTTTTCACTGTGCTGGCAAGCGAAATCCTGCTTTCAAATCCCAACAGGCTGAACCTGACATCAATGCCAGTTATGGTTCCAAAGATGGCTCATAAACTGGGTTTGTGACAACATGTTCTCGTATGTCATTTCCACGCGTTCTTGATCTGTGGGCCTATTGTATTGTCCACGTTTTCTCTTTATCGTCTGACTAATGTACTATTCTATTCGGGATGACAGCATGCCTAAAAAGCCAATTCAGATTGACCACGGCTCCTGTTGTGCCCGTCGCAGTGGTCACTTTTGGCCAAAATGCCTAACACAAGCAACAGGATAACGCTAACGTGGTTCGCTTTACTCAAGACAACACGCTATTCGCTTTGCTATTGACGTGTTGGGCTGTGCGGCGAGCATGATCTCAAAAGCGGAACAAGTAGTCGGTCGCTGCCTTCGCTCGGTCTTACCAGCCCTTACTGACGGCGACCAGATCAAGGAATCCGCCGAATACAACGAACTCCAGCTCGCCCTTGAGCGCTTCTTGCCTACCGTGCTTCGCGAGTCGTATCCTGCTCAATGGCGAAACGAGTCGTTCGACGGTTTTCGCTTAGCCGTTGCTCGAAGGACCGGAAACTTGGAGGCAGAACTAATTGGCATCTGTCTTATGATCTCCGACCAGACTTGGACACCCATACATGTTCGGCTTCGCGCCGCTGCTGAAGCCGACTCCATCTCGTGGGTAATTTGTCGGGTCGGCAGTCGCGTCGGCGCCGGCCTAAAGTTCACGCGGCTTCCCTACGATGCCAACAAAAAGGTGAGCCAGTTGCTCGACTCGGTGGCTGAGAAGCCGGAAAACATCGTTTGGGCCTTCACCGTTAAGCGAGGCCACGAAAAACTGGACGCCCAACCTTGAAATTTGGCTCAACACGAACACCAAAACCTATGGACTTAAAAAGTGTCGCGTAGCCAAAAGGCGGCAGCGTCCTTGACAAACACCGGAACTTCCCTTGGTCTACTGATCCCAAGTCTCCTTGAGGTCGGTATCTAAAGCGATTTATCGATCCTTGTAGGCATAGAAAACATCGAAAACAACGCTACTAGTTTTCTTTGCATCAATTGACATTTGAGCGTATTTCAATTCCTCCTCTTCAGTCTCCCCTGGAATATCTAAGTAGGGGGCAACAAACTCAACATTGAATATTTTGAGCTGGAGCTCGGAATACTTGGGCTCGAATCTCATAATCGCGTCGCGAACATCTTTGGCTCGAAGAAACAAATATACAAAACCGCCTATTTTCGGTTCATCTGGGTTTTCATATAGGAACTCGACACTTGCCCAATAGTCTAGTAACACAGGTCTAGCCATTATAGCGTCTCCTACTTTGGCCGCTTTTTGAGATTCTTTTTTTACTGATTTGACAAGCGAAAGGCTTTCAAGTCGCGACCAACTGAACCTGACCAACTCTGCCAGTTTATGATTTCAAAGTTTGCTCATTAATTGGCTTCGCGACAACATTTCCCCATAGACCTTGTTAGGGAGCATTGGCACGCTCCGCCTCTTCTAATTTTCTTAGTGCAAAACGACCTCTTTCGGATACATGGTGAGACTTATCCGACGCAAACTGTTCAGCAAACTCCTTAGCGACTGAACCTAGACTGTCTAGCTCTTGGTAAGCGGGAGCTTAACTGCACCTATTCAGGGCGCGGGTATTCGGCCACAATCACGGGATGTGGAAGTGGAACGCGTGTTTAAGCCGAGACGGGTGGCTGATTGGGCATCAGCGCTGGGTAGTCCGATGGGTTGACGGCAG
>JAJCXM010000026.1 GCA_029263455.1 Holophagae bacterium | reverse complement strand
CTGCCGTCAACCCATCGGACTACCCAGCGCTGATGCCCAATCAGCCACCCGTCTCGGCTTAAACACGCGTTCCACTTCCACATCCCGTGATTGTGGCCGAATACCCGCGCCCTGAATAGGTGCAGTTAAGCTCCCGCTTACGTTGCTGTTGAAGCCCGGCCTTTTTCATCGCATTGAGCGCATGATTCACTCGAGCGCTGCAGTTATGCGCCGCCAAAACAGTAAGTTACGCTATTTGGAGAATCTGTCGATGTGGCAGGAATCTGCCCGTCGACATGCGCACGAAATCAGAACGCCGCTGACCGCGACCCGGCTCGAGCTGGAGTCTTTGTCCGCTTTGTTGGAGCCTAATCTAACCCCACCAGTCCAGGCTGTTTTGATAAAGCGCAAAACCAATATTTTGGCGGAGCTAGAACGGCTGGCAGATTTTACAAGATCATTTGTGGCGTTTGCGCAAATAGGTGTGCCGCGCAAAGAATTGAAAGCGCTGAAAGATTTTGTGGTGGATTTTGGTGATCTCTACTCGGAGGCATGGCCAAATTTGACTATCTCCTACATCGTAAACGATGCATGCGAAGTGGCGTTTGATGGCGATATGTTGCGCCAAGTCTTGGTTAATTTGTGTAGCAACAGTGCTAAAGCCGCGCTGGATGTTGGACGCGCTGGCCATTTGCGATTGGTCTTAAGCGAAGATGATGGCTACGCGATTCTTGACGTTATCGACGAGGGTCCGGGACTGCCTGTAATGGTGTTGGCGCGTCTCTTTCAACCGTATGTGTCGAGCAAAAAAATGAGTGAGGGCATGGGATTAGGCTTGGCCATTTCGAAGAAGATTATGCTTGATCACGGTGGTGATCTTGAGTTACTTAGGAGCGATCCTGCTGGGACTGAATTCCGGATTCGGTTACCGCGTGCAACGAAAGGCGACTGATGAAGAGAATTCTTGTAGTGGAAGATGACAAGAGAATACGAGCTAATGTGCTATTTCAGTTGCGAGCGGAAGGCTATCTGGCTGACGCGTGTGAACACGCGGAGTATGCCTATCAAATCCTAGCGAGTGTTGATGAAAAGATCGATCTTTTGCTTCTAGATGTACGACTAAGCGGCATGAGTGGCGTCGATCTAGTTGAGAAGTTGTCGCAAGAATCGCTGTTGCCCCCGACCATTATCATATCGGGTGAGGCCACCATTTCTGAGACGGTTGAAGCATTGAAATTAGGTGTCTTTGATTTTATTGAGAAGCCATTCTCGCGTGAGCGTCTACAGCGATCAATTAAGAATTGCTTTAATGATGCGGACCTGCGCAATCAGGTACGGGAATTGGAAAGCAATCTATCAAAAACGCAGTCCCTGATCGGCGAATCAACAGCATTGGTTGACCTTAAAACGCAAATTGGTAAAGTGGCTCCAACAAACGGGCGTGTCCTTATTTGGGGCGAGAGCGGGACGGGCAAAGAGTTGGTCGCCAACGCAATTCACAAGATGAGCAGACGTGCTGCCAAGCCCTTCATCAAAATAAATTGCGCGGCTATTCCGGCTAGCCTCATAGAAGATGAGCTGTTTGGACATGTGCGCGGTGCTTTTACGGACGCCAAGGGTCCGAAAGCAGGTCTTTTTGAAGAGGCTCACGGTGGGACGCTTTTCTCGATGAGATAGGCGACATGGATATGAATTTACAAACCCGCCTCTTACGTGTGCTTGAGGACGGTATTGTCAAACGCATCGGCGCGACCAAAGAAGTGGTCGTGGACGTACGTGTAGTTTCGGCTAGTCATCGCGACTTACAGGCCATGGTAGATGAAGGCAAATTTCGTCGCGATCTCTATTTTCGACTCAGCACGATTCCAATCTTTGTCCCGCCATTACGTGATAGGCCACAGGACATTCCTGCTCTTGCTACCCACTTTGTCCTCACTTGCTTTCTTGAAAACCACTTGCGCAGGAAGACACTGGAGCCAGAAACGTTGTCAGCCCTTCAGCGGCAAGCATGGCCAGGTAACATAAGGGAACTCAAGAACTTATGCGAACGAATGGCAATTATGGGTGTTGATCCCATTGGGCCGACGCAACTGCCTGATACGGTGCACAATGAACAGGACGACGAATCCTCGCTATTTGACCTGGACTTGACACTAAGAGAATTCAAGCGTCGGAGCGAACGTCGTTACATCGACAAAGTCCTCACTGCTTGCAATAACAACTATTCGTTGGCGGCAGAAAAGTTGGGTATCCAAAGGACTTATCTTTACCAAAAGACACGTCAACTGGAGGACAAGGAATAGTCTTGGTTGTTGGCTTTGCAACCGATTCGGTTATGCTATCTGTCACGTCGGCAAATCCAACGCCAACTCACCCGATGAGTAACCTTGACAATGCTTTTTAGATTCTTGATATCCGGCCCTTGAGTTGTATATGAAACTGCCTGGCGACTGAATTCGTCTCAGAAATAGGCCAATGCTCAACGGGACAGGTTTCTGATTGACTTTATCTCGAAAAAACCAACATAATGTGAAAATTCTCTTGGCTTAAAAACACTACCTCGCAATGGGTTAGTAATACATGGTTTAACAGATTTGGTGCCGGGCGATTTCTGTTAACCCATCATGATTCATTGCGGGATTAACAATGATACGTTGAGTTGAATTTTTCGACCGCAAGATGACTGTACGCAAACTGTGAAACCAGGTGGTTCTGTATGTTCTTGCGCTGTCCATTTTTCACGACGATTTCGGGATTGCAAAAAAGGATAGTACGCCCGTGTTCGATCGTGTTTTGGGGCAGTGAGAAAATAGCCGTCGTTGAGTCTGTGTACAGTTCAGATTCATGTTCTTGCCAAGTACACAAAGCGGTAGCACATCAAGTACCGCCCGTTCAAGTCTTATGAGAGTACCACCACTCTGCTTAAAGCATACGTTCATGAAAGTATGGTTGTGCTGACGGGCTTCGTGGCTAATTAAACCTGGTTAGACGAGGCGCTTACCGAAAACGAGAATTACCAGTTCGGGAGGATAGGCTGATGATACGAACGATGTGTACATTAATGGCAATGTTGACTTTAGGGGCTCCTAGCGTTGTTGGGCAGGAACAGGGCGCCCAAGAAACGGCGGCTCTGACGGCCTACAAAGTGGCACCCAGCTATTTCATTCCTAACACGGCCCATCAAAAGACGGGTAAGCGGCTGGTCGATCAAGATGGGGTGGTAGCTTTTGTGCAAACCCAGCAGGGAAGGGTGATGTTTACGCCCAGCGGCGCCTATATCGGTATAAGCGTGCCGACGACGGACGTGCAAGCGCTAGGCACGGAGGGACACAAGCGCGAACGGTTGCAGGGCCTGGAAGAAGTGGTGGAGACACGAACGGTCGTGCTCAAGGCTGGCCTGTTACCCATTCATGCTGCCAAGCGGGGCATTACGCCGCGTTTGGAAGAGGCTAGTGGCGCCACGGTCAATTTCTTCGTGGGTCCGGAATCGGATTGGCGCTCAGGCATCCCAACCTATCAAAAACTAGTCTATGAGGATGCGTGGCAAGGGGTTGACCTGGAATATGTCGGTCATATGGATCGGCTGGAGTTTCGCTTGCTTGTCCATCCGGACCAAGACCCCGCCCAAATACAGCTCGAAAGCGGAGCCGACACTCTCGAGCTGCTAGCTGACGGATCCTTGGTGGCCTGTTTGGAAGGGGCGGAACTGAGTATGAGCGCGCCGTTCGCGTACCAGGAACATGCAGGGATCAAAATACCCGTTGACGTTCAATACTGTTTCCTGAGTGAAGGACAAATCGGCTTCCAGCTTGGCCGCTACGATGAAAGTCAGCTTTTGATCATTGACCCTTACCTCTCCTGGAGCACCTTCCTCGGCGGAACGAATACTGACTTCGGGCAGGGTATCGCTGTGGACAGCGGCGACAACGCATATATCACCGGTTTTACCGATTCTTCAACCTTCCCCACTACCGTCGGTGCCTATGACGAATCGCACAATGGCAATTATGACGTATTCGTGAGCAAACTCAACAGCGACGGAACGGCGCTCGTGTATTCCACCTTCCTCGGAGGAACGAGTTATGACCAAGGTAATGGTATCGCCGTCGACAGCAGCGGCAACGCCTACGTAACCGGCCTTACCTCTTCACCGACCTTCCCAACCACCGTCGGTGCCTACGCCGAATCGCACAATGGCAATGGTGACGTATTCGTGAGAAATCTCAACAGCGACGGAACGGCGATCGTGTATTCCACCTTCCTCGGCGATACGAGTTATGACGATGGATATGGTATCGCGGTGGACAGCAGCGGTAACACCTACGTCACCGGTTATACCGACTCTGCGACCTTCCCCACCACCGTATCCGCTTACGATGAGTCGCACAATAGTGGTTATGACGTGTACGTGAGCAAACTCAATAGCGACGGAACGGCGCTCGTGTATTCCACCTTTCTCGGCGGAACGAGCAATGACTACGGGCAGGGAATCGCGGTGGACGGCAGCGGCAACGCCTACGTTAGTGGTTATACCGCTTCGCCGACCTTCCCCACCACCGTTGGAACCTACGACGAATCGCACAATGGCGACACTGTCCTATTCGTGAGCAAACTCAACAGCGACGGAACGACGCTCGTGTATTCCACCTTCCTCGGCGGAACTGGTAGTGACGAAGGAAGGGCTATCGCGGTGGACAGCAGCGGCAACGCCTACGTCACCGGTCGTAGCATATCCGCGACCTTCCCCACCACCGTAGGCGCCTACGACGAATCGCACAATGGCAGCATCGACGTATTCGTGAGCAAACTCAACGGCGACGGAACGGCGCTCGTGTATTCCACCTTCCTCGGCGGAACGAGTAGTGACTACGGAACTGGTATCGCGGTGGACAGCAGCGGCAACGTCTACATCACTGGTTATACCAGTTCTCCAACCTTCCCCACCACCGCGGGCGCCTACGACGAGTCACACGATAGTCTTTATGACGTGTTCGTGAGCAAACTTAACAGCGACGGAACGGCGCTCGTGTATTCCACCTTCCTCGGCGGAACGGGTTGGGACTACGGAACTGGTATCGCGTTGGACAGCAGCGGCAACGCCTACGTCACCGGTTATACACAATCCGCGACCTTCCCCACCACCGTAGGCGCCTACGACGAGTCGCACAATGGCCTTTATGACGTGTTCGTGACAAAAATTGATTTTTGTTCACCTGACCAACCTGGTAACATCATGGGAATTGCTGCCGTCTGTGCTGGGGATACAGGGCAGGGCTATGCCATCGCCGCGGTGTCCGGTGCAACAGGATACACTTGGACCGTTCCTACCGGGGCGTCGATTACCTCGGGCCAGGGCACTACTGCCATCGAAGTCACATTCGGCTCCACGTCAGGCGATATCACCGTCACCGCCAATAACGCCTGCGGATCCAGCTCCGCTCAATCCCTATCCGTCGTCTTTGGAACGGAAATTCTCGACACCCAAATCCTGCCGCCAGGAAATGCTCAGGGCAATAATCCTTTGATGTTTGCGACAGCCATTGTGGATTGTGGGGGCGGCAGTTTTGATTTTGAATGGGAACTGCTTGAGACCGGAGACATGTTCTTTGGTGATCCCATCATGCTGCCGATGCTCATTGAAACTTCTACCTTGGAGTTGCGTGCTTTCTCAACCAAACGCGGCGTGCTGAGCCATCAAGCAACCATTCTAGTTCATGATGCTTTGAACTTGGATGTCAACGGCGATGGCTGTAATACGCTCGAAGACCTATGGTTCCTCATCCCATTTTGGACTCAAGCATACCAAGACGACCCTAACGGCGATGGCCAAATCCATGTGCTTGACCTCCTCTACCTCAACCTCGATGAACCCGCACCCTGCCTCTGATGTAGATTCGCATATTAAATTGACCCCCCTGAAGGTGAAATAGATTCCATTTGAGAGCGATGATGTTTGTGGGATGAAAGATTGAATGCGTGAGATAGGAATTTGTCTGAAGCCTTAAGGTCTAAAACAGTTCGAGGAATGAAGTCTTAATCTCACGTCTTATGTTTCGTTTGCCAATTCCTGTAACGCGTTGACGAAGCAGGTTTGCAAGCTTTCATGGGCGCAATGGCGGTTTTGTTTGACCAACCACTTGTTACCTACAATCGTTCCAAAGAGCATCGACTCATCGAAGGCGTATATCCATGAGGACAAAAGGCTTTCTTGGGATCGTGTTGCTATCCAAGGGTGGGTTGCATCGAAAACCAGAGCGCTAAACGGCTGTCCTAGTTGGAAATATTCGTTGCCGAATTCACCCATCGATCGTCGGCCACTCAAGAGAGCGTGTCGATAGAGCAGCTCGCCACTGTCAGGCTCGGCAGGGCGACACAATACGTTGCGGCGCTCCATGAGCAAGCGCTGTCCATAGTCAAGCAGTCTTAACTCCTCGGCAGGGTTAAGGCAGACATGACTATCACTACCGATTGACCAGTGACCGCGCTTCTTTTGGTATTGCACAAGCGGAAAGAAGCCATCACCCAGGTTGGCTTCCGTCGTTGGACAAATGACGATGTTGGCTTCGGCCGCGGTTAGGCCCTTTATCTCGTGGTTTTGGATATGGGTCGCGTGTACGAGGTTGAACCAGCGGTCAATCTCTACTCGTTTCATTAGCCATTCGATGGGTCGACTTCCCCAAGTATCAAGACACTGATCGACCTCGATTTGCTGCTCTGCGATATGTAAGTGGCGTACGCAGTTCTTGGGCGCCTCTTCAAATAGACGAACGATATCCAGCTCGTCTGCGGCCCGCAATGAATGCAGGCCCACACCTCGTTTTGCGCCGTATTGAGAAGTCACATTTCCTAACCGTTCAACGAGTTCCCAATAAAGTGTCAAGTCTTTGCACAAAAACCGTCGTTGACGCTCGTTGGCCGGTTGGTCAAATCCGCCTTGTTGATAAAAAACCGGGACTAGGGTTAAGCGAATGCCAGCCATTTTGGCGGCCACACACAATTGAACACCCATTTCACCGATGTCGGCGTAAGCTCGTCCGTCGCGGTCATGATGTAGATAATGGAACTCTACCACTTCGGTATAGCCTAGCTTGACCATATTTGAGTAAAGCCAGGCCGCAATGCTGCGCACATGATCGGGATCGACTGACAAGGCAAGTCGATACATGCTTTCTCGCCAGGACCAAAAATCGTCCCTTTTCCCGTCCACCAGGTGTTCAGCGAGTCCTGCCATCGCGTATTGAAAAGCATGAGAGTGACTATTCACTAAGCCTGCGATAGCAGGCCCAGTTACTCGCTCTGCGGCCTGTTTGTAAGTGGCTACAGTTTCATTTTCGACAGCGACAATCGAGCCTTGCTCGTCGACGCTTACCAACATATCTGAACGCCACCCTTGGCTGGTGAGTAGTTGATCAAAATGCCAAACCTTCATGAGGCCAGCATAGCGCATGAATGGCTGCTTGAGGTCACCCTATTTTTGCAGTTAACACAGCGCTTGTCCGCATAGTTAGCCAGTGTTACCATGGCAGCCGTAGTCTTTAAGATGCCTCACATGTGCATTTTTATAGTGCCTATGAGTGATTCGTTAACGCAAAGAAAGTCAATCAGCATGAGCGGATGCTAGGGGAAAAATCATGGGTAGTTTCGCAGGCCGCCATATCATCGATACCGCAGACCTTTCCACCAGCGAAATCATGGAGCTGGTGGAATTGGCAAATCGTATTCAGGCCATGCCGCGTGAGGATGCAAATCAGCTAGCTACGGGAAAAATATTGGCGACGTTATTTTGGGAGCCATCGACACGAACAAGGCTAAGTTTCGAGTCCGCCATGTTTCGGCTAGGTGGAAACGTGCTTGGTTTCTCGGAAGCAGCCAACTCTTCCGTATCTAAGGGTGAAACCTTGGCTGACACCATTCAGACAGTCGCTCTTTATTCGGACATTATTGCCATGCGTCACCCTTTTGAGGGATCAGCGTTGGCTGCCAGCACCTTCTCAAGGGTACCTATTATTAATGGCGGCGATGGTGCCCATTTGCACCCAACCCAAACGCTAGGCGACACCTATACGTTGTTGTGTGAAAAGGGACGGCTGGAGGGCTTGCAAGTGGGCTTCTTGGGCGATCTCTTGTTTGGTCGTACCGTGCACACATTCGTGCGGCTGCTGGCGAGGTTCGGTGTGAAAATGCATTTTTTTGCGCCCGAAGGCCTTAACATCCCACAATACGTGCGCGATAGCCTGATCGATCTGGGCGCCGATTTTGTCGAGCGCGAGTGGACAACGTCATGTATCGATGGCTTGGACGTCCTATATGTGACACGGCTCCAGAAAGAACGATTCTTTAGTGAAGAAGAGTATTTGCGTAAGAAGAATTCTTACATCATCAATCGCGAAGCTCTAGCTAACGCCAAGGATGACTTGTTGATTCTGCACCCTTTGCCGCGAAACGAAGAGATCTCCACCGATGTGGATAAACTCCCAAATGCTGGTTATTTCAGGCAGGCCGAGTTCGGCTTGAAAATGCGTATGGCCATCATTGCGGCCACACTTGGAGTCGAGGTATGAGAATCGAACGAATTCATAACGGCATCGTTTTGGACCATATCAAAGCAGGTGTGGGGATCGAGATTCTGAAACTCTTCCCGACAGAAATCTTAAGAACCAAGATTGACTATGCCTCGTACGTCGAAAGCCCAAGTATGACGACAAAAGATATCATTAAGATCGAAAATATTGACGTCAACCCTGAGACTTTAATGAAATTGGCGCTGTTGTCGCCTTCGATCACCATTTCGATTATTCGCAATGGGCAGGTCCAAGAGAAGATTACGCCCGAAATACCGCCTGTGGTTGAGGGTGTTATCACTTGCACAAATCCCAAATGCGTTACCTTACGAGAGAATTATCTAATAAGTCGGTTTCGAGTAGCCTGGAGTGAAGCGGGTAAGATCCGCAAACAGTGTGCCTATTGTGAGCACATCACAAAATAGAGATCACTCGGAACGTTGAAAAAGGAGCAATAAATTGGAAATGCAAAAGATAGGTGTCATTGGTGCGGGAACGATGGGCAATGGCATCGCGCACGTTTTTGCGCAAGCAGGATTCGATGTCGTCCTGAACGATATAAAGGCTGAATTTGTCGAACGAGGCATGACCACGATCGCCAAGAATTTGCAGCGAGGCGTCGACAAGGGACGTATGACCGAGGGCGACCGCGACAACGTGCTTCAGCGTGTTCATAGCTCGACGGATTTGAACGATTTGAGTGGCTGTCAGTTGGTGGTTGAAGCAATTGTCGAGCAACTGGAAATCAAGCGCGATCTTTTTAAGAAGCTAGATGCCATTTTAGAACCCGAAGCGATACTTGCATCCAATACGTCGTCCATCTCGATTACGAAACTGGCCGCGGTTACCAATCGACCTGATCGCTTCATCGGTATGCATTTCATGAATCCAGTGCCTGTCATGAAGTTAGTCGAGATCATACGCGGCATTGCAACCTCAGACGCCTGCTATCAGTCGATTGCCGATTTAACTCATCGCATCAACAAAACACCTGTTGAAGTGAATGATTTCCCTGGCTTCATTAGCAACCGCATCTTGTTGCCCATGATCAATGAAGCAATCTTTGCTTTGTTTGAAGGCGTTGCAAGCAAAGAGTCCATCGATGAGATCATGAAATTGGGTATGAATCACCCTATGGGACCTCTGACCTTGGCCGACTTCATTGGACTTGATACCTGCTTGTTCATCATGCGGGTCCTACATGAAGGTTTGGGGGATGATAAATATCGTCCGTGTCCTTTACTTGTGAAGATGGTAGATGCTGGTTATCTCGGTCGAAAGACCGGAAAAGGCTTTTACGACTACTCAAGCTGATAGAATGAGGTCGCGAAAGCGATAGGCGGAACCGATATGACCGAAAAACCAAAAATAAAAGTAATCAAAGCCAATAGCGCGGAGGCAAACCGAAGAAGTGGTCTGATGACGGTCACTGACGACACGGGTAGAGAGAGGTTTCGCACGACTTGTGATAGTTGCTCAACCCAAGTTGTGCTGCGTCGCGCACCTCGTGCAGACGAGGCGATCTACTGCCGAAAATGCCGTGAAATCCACCAAGTTGGTAAACCGGGAACGGTTCTCGTAACGGAAAAAGGAAGAACTAAGTACAGAACTCCATGCGATTTTTGTGGCACGGAAGTCACAGTTAGCTTCTTACCAAAAACGGACAGACCCTTCCAATGCACGGCCTGTTATAAATCCAACCTAGCTGAATCGGAAGCCGAAGCGAAAGCCGAAGCGAAAGAGAAGCAAGGACTAGAAGATAGCTTGGATCAGGAACAGAAACCGGTTCGCTCATTCAGAGTCCAATGCCGAACCTGTCGCAAAGCAATCACGCTGAAGTTTCAGCCGAAGGAAGACGAACGCATCCAGTGCACCGAATGTTACACCAGGAAACACAGTGATCGGACGCGACCAAGTTTGATTTACAACATTGAATGCAGCAAATGTGGCCAAAAAGAGGCGCTTGATTTAGTGCCAAGTGACCCTGAAAACGCCCTTTGTACTAACTGCTTAAATGAAGCAAAAGCACAGCGACGGAGATGACATGACACGAACGATCCGCATCGGAAATGGTCAAGGATTTTGGGGTGATAGCGTTGACGCCCCTTTTCGGATGATCCAGGATGGACCGCTTGACTACCTGACTTTGGACTATCTGGCCGAGGTCACCATGTCCATCATGCAGCGACAGAAAATGAAAGCACCCGGTCGTGGCTATGCCACTGACTTCGTGCGTTTCATGGAGCGCGTCTTTCCCGTCATTGTCGAGCGTGGTATCAAGATCATAGCTAACGCTGGCGGAGTTAATCCCCAGGCTTGCCAAAAAGCACTAGTTGAAACAGCTCGAAAGCTAGGTTTGTCGGGCATCAAAATCGCCATTGTGCGAGGCGATGACATTTTGCATCGACTAAAGGAATTTGAAGCCAGTGGCGAATTGCTAGCCAATATGGATACAGGTGAGAGTCTCTTTTCAAAAGAACGCGAGATTCTTTCCGCCAATGTGTATATGCCGACCCAAGCCATGGTCGATGCTCTTGCGACCGGCGCACAGATTGTGGTCACGGGACGTGGCACCGATCCTGGCCTGGTATTAGCGCCCCTGATCCATGAGTTTGGCTGGTCTACGGCCGATCTATTAGCCACGGGCACGGTGGCAGGGCATATCTTGGAATGTGGCGCTCAGGCGACTGGCGGTAACTTCACCTATTGGGATCAAGTACCGGATATGGTGAATATTGGCTACCCCATCGCAGAAGTATCCGCTGACGGCGCACTCACGATTACCAAACATGAGGGTACCGGTGGTTTGGTGACTGTAGATACGGTTTCAGAACAACTCGTATACGAAATGGGTGATCCGCAAAACTACATTACGCCGGACTGTGTCGCTAATTTCGCGTCAATCAAGTTGCAACAATCCGGCAAGGACAGGGTCGCAGTTAGCGGTGTCAAAGGGAAAGCGAAAACCGAGTTTCTCAAAGTTTCGATTTCGTATCTAGACGGCTACAAGGCAACCGGCCAACTAACCATTTCCGGTCCAGACGCGTATAAGAAAGCACAAAAATGTGCTGAGCTTTTGTGGGGCCGATTGGCGAAGGCGGGTTGTACCTACGAGGAACAAATAACCGAGTATTTAGGGGTTGGTGTTTGCCATGAAGGCATCGTCGAAACGGCAAGCGACGCTCCTGAAGTTGTTTTGAGAGTCGGCGTTAAGGATCACAACCGTCAGGTAGTGGATCGTTTTGGTCAAGAGATTGCGCCTCTGGTGACAAGTGGGCCTCCGGGTGTCACCGGCTTTGCGGGTGGACGCCCTAAACCGCAAGAGATCGTGGCATATTGGCCAGCCCTGATCCGCCAAGAACTGATCAAGAGTCAAGTAGACGTGGTGGAGGTTTAAGATGAAACGCATCAAATTGGCTGACTTTTGCCACGCACGCTCAGGCGACAAGGGTGATGGCTCCAATGTAGGTCTGATTGCGTTGTCTCAAGCAGGATATGAAATTATTCGTGAACAAGTCACCGCTGCAGCTGTGAAGAGACACTTCCATGCCATTTGTCATGGTGATGTGGATCGATTTGAAGTACCCAACCTCAAAGCGCTTAACTTCCTATTACACGATAGCTTGGGTGGTGGCGGTACCGAATCCGTCAAAACCGATGCCCAAGGCAAAACCCACGGCATGGCGATGCTCGCCATGGAAGTCGAAGTAGCTGACGGATTCAGCGGATGAAACGGGCGTCTGCCAACAATTGATTTTGACTCTCCAGCCTGGGTCTTTTGAGATGCAAACCGGACGCATTGTGCGCGTATCGACGCAAAAGTGACGGGATTACTTATCTAGGTAGTTGTACTTTCGTGGCCGTTGGCCCATCAACTTCGCATTATCGTGTCTTGCGCCAAGTTTCCGGATTATGGATGGCTTGTTATACATCCTTGTGAATTCGCCATTATAGACAAGGCGTAGGGTGGTCGAGATTGAGATACATGAGATCAAGGACGGTGACGATGCTATCGCCGTCAGCGTCTTGGGGATCAAACTGTCGCCATTTTTCGGCATATCCCCAAAGATCGAGAAGGTTGTTGCAGCCATCGCCGTTATAGTCGCGGTGTAAAGGGTTCTGAGAGACCAGGACCCAGGCACTATCGGAGGCCATTTGCAATGTCGTCAAGTCCGTGGTCTCAAATTGAACCTGAAGCGTTTCAGTGAAGGACCCAACCAGCGGGTTCACGTTTTGAGCTAAGAGACTTCCACTGGAAAGGTCGTGCCATGTCATAGCGAGTGGATTTAGGTCACAATTTATTGCGGCCAAAAGCACAATGTCGTCCAAACCCTGCACATAGGTGGGATGTTCAATGTCGGCGATGAAAAGTGATTCCAGGGAAACCGAAGTAAATTGAGTTCTAGACGACGTTCCATTGGTCACCCAACAATAGTACTGCCCTTCATCATCAGGACCGAAGTCGGTAATGGTGAGGTCAGGCTGGTTTTCGCCGATCAAGATTTCGCCATCGTGAAACCATTGGAATCCCAACAATTCCGTCGGCGTTTCGGTGACGACGGTGGCCGCCCACGTGTCGCTGTGACACACCGTGTTGGGTGCTTCAATCGATATGGGCGCGGACTGCTGCAGGTGGTGCATTGGCCGCCATTCGTACCGACCTGACTGGCCAAAGATAAATATAGTCGCTTCATATGTGGCAAGCGTACTACCTGAAGCATTGAAGGTCGGGAGAATGTGCCAATTGGCACCTACATCCCCGAACGCTATACCCTCTTCACTAACGATGATGTTAGTGTGGCCATTGGTGGCCATATCGACGATGGCGCCGGGTAGTTCAGTTGAAACGCTTTCCCAGGTGGAGCCCGAATCACTGACAATGAGCGAGCCGGCATCATCACCTGCAAGGAATTCGTTGCCCGTCCAGAGTACGGCCGTGAAGTTGCTCGCGATATTTGGGACTACAACGGGCGACCAAACCGTGCCGTTGGTTGTGGTAAGCAATATTCCCCCATCTCCCACAGCAACCATTCGCTCCCCGTGACCGTCAAGAGCCTGGAGATTCTCAGTAGTACCCGAACTCTGAGGCGCCCACACCGACCCGTCCGGCGACGTGAGTATGGTGCCGCTATCACCCAAAACCAAAAATTGATCACGCCACCAACTCGCGGCGCGAAGCGCTGACGTCGTACCCGAATTGCTGTAGGTCCATTGATAACCATCGTCGCTGCTATAAATTGCTCCTCCCACTCCCACAGCGACAAGCTTAGAACCACTGCTCGCCAAGCCGGTCAGTTCGGAAGGAAGTTGGTCTATCCAAGTGTAATGTCTATTGAGTTTCAGGCCAAAAATATTGCCGTAAGAGTCAGCAGAAATCCAGTCGGATCTAAACGGGCAAGTAGCGACGATTGGGTAGAATGGAAAGGGCGAGGTGTATTGGAAAGAAACAGGGTCAGGCTCGTAAAGACTCGGAATGCGGTCGATGCGTGGCGCACCGGCTGCATCAGCACCGTATATGAAGGCGGTCATGCCGTCCCAATAGAGACCAAGCATACCTGTCCCACGTTGTGCAAGCGGCCGCCAGAATATCCCTGAATAGCTCCAGAAAAGATCGCCGTCCTGACTCAATACCAGAAAGAGCTTCCCGGTCCAGATGATGTCGATAATGGGCGTGCCCAAATCTACAATGTGACCGGCCCAACCTGTGGTGGCGGTCTTTCGCAATGCCATTCCGTTGGAAAGTGCTCCCACGAAAACGCCATCAACGCACACTAAACCAAGGATGTCATTGCTACGGGTTTGCCCCGTGTCAGACCATGTTTCTCCGTCTGCGCTGACAATTAGGGTACCGGCCTTGCCGTATGCATAGACATCGGCACCATCCCAGATAACACCCAGCAAATCCACATCTGTGCCGCTCAATTGGGGCGTCCATACGCCACCGTCAATGCTCTTGTAAATGGCTCCGCCGTCACCAACAGCGACAAAAAAGTTGCCCGTCCAGACCGCGTCACGCATGGATTCTGAAATGAAAGGATGAGAAACAGACCAATCTGGAAAGGACTCTTGGTACCATCCGGTTCCACCGATTCCATAAAGTTGGGTACCAGCATTGAGCATGGAACGGATCGGGTCGAGCGGCACATTGGCCGGCTCAGGTTCCGCATAAGCTTGGTCGGCATTTCGATAAAGATAGTTAGCTGAATCGACAGCCACGAGGTGCTGTTGGCCTTGCCCGACGGCCTTAATGACTCCCAAATGACTGGATCTGTTGGGTATATTCTCGGCATGATCTAGTATGGGTCGTTCAAATGCGAAGCGTCCATAGACGCCGATGGCCATGGTTGTAGTGCCGTCCCAAGCGGCGGCGTTGAGGTGAGGACCTACGATAAGATAAGACGGTTTCCAGGTGATTCCGTCGTCTGAAGTCCGGATTAGGCCCTGTTCTCCTATCGCCAGAAAACCCGAAGACGATCTGTGGATCGAGTGCGTGAATGATTGACTGGCAATATCGTAAGTTACAAGCCAATTTCCCATCTGATCCCGATGTAGGATGGATCCGCCCTCAGTGGTCACGATCAAACTATCCGACTCTCCACTGATTGAATTGATCCGCTGCACGCTGGGAACGGGTTCGGAAATCCATGTTGAACCCGATCTGACTAGGCAAGTCCCGTTGTCGCCGCCTGCCCAGCCTGCACCGATGGCCGCGACGGCGTGTAAGTCCTCTGATGTCTCAGACGTCTCAGGGTTCCAGACCGTACCCAATAGGTTAGAGCGAATCAGGGTGCCAGCGCTGCCACAAGCAAGGAAGTCGTCCGCCGATGATGCGACATCAAGCAGTTGTTCGCTAGTGGTCGAAGGTACTGCGGCCCAGGATCTACCATCTACGCTGGTAATGACGAGTCCCAAGTCACCCACGGCTACGTATCGTCCATGCCGATAGGCCAGTGAATTGAGGCCAGTAAATCCCGAATCTTGTGACGTCCATTTGATGCCATCACGGGTTCCGTAGAATGTGTCATCGTCCCCCAGGATCAACCATCGACCTTCTGCGTGGACTATATCCAAGAAGGATGTAGGGATGTGTGAGTTGTGTCGTGTCCACCAGCGATCGAGACCCAAATTTGTGATGGAGATGCTGCCACCGTCTCCGACCGCCAAGATTTGTCGGCCGTTCCAGCCTAGCGCCCTCACACCTGCTGGTCCATTGAGCATGGGCACCCAAACAAACCCGGAATCGCTAGCATAGAGTTGTCCGTCAGAAGCGGCGATCAGGGCGTGTCCGCCTAAAATGACGTCGTCTGGATTCTCAGGTAATGACTCGATTGACCACTCGACTTCGGCCCGTAGCATAATGGCGTCACCGAATGCGACAAGGAACGTATCCTCGATCAATAAGTGGTGCAGGTTATGGTTGGCTGTGCCGGTATACTCCGTTTTCCAGGTCATCGCGTCAGAACTGCTTAACAAGGTCACATTATCGCCACATGCGTAGAACGAAAGCTTATCCCAGGTGACGTTGTTGAGCGTGGTGCCGGGAGCGGAATGGGCGTGAGACGTCCAGGTAATTCCATCTTGGCTCACAAAGACAAAATCGGATTCGCCGACGGCTACAAATCGACCGCCTGCAAAAGTTACGGTTAGTAAGCGGTCGGTGGTGCCGCTGCTAGGTGCATGCCAGACACCTTGTGTGTCCAGGGTGCCAATCATGCCGCTGTCACCAACGGCAACAAACACACCGTTACCGAAGTCAACTCCATTCAGGCCTGGCGAGACCGTGTCGATTTCCCAATCCCACCCGTTTTCACTCCGAAGAACTTGACTTGAGTCGCTTAGTACGACCCACTGTCCATTGCCCCAGGCCACCGCACCAAGATTACTGTTGGTGACTCCGGAGATCGGTTGCCATCCGGAGATGTCTTGAGCCAGCAACGAGACCGCCAAGCAGGCAAAGGCAACCGACTTCAGATAGCCTAGTTGCTTAGACTGCCAGATCGCGGCAGCCAGACTTTTGATAAGTGAATCTTTTAGGTTGAACGGGTAAGTTGTGCGGCTTGAATTGGCTTTACTCATCTTCGGTCCTCCAGAGTTGTCCTGTCACGTACTCATGCGGGAGATGACCGAAAAGTAGCTCATTGGAGAAGTCGCTAGTCTTAAAGCGAATGGACATGATGAGTCATTCACCAAATATACGGTTTTTCAGCTATGCCTCGTCAATTGGCTGTGGCTTCGCGATCGTTTCGCTTCCAGTTCGAAGCCGAACAGATGCGACGTTTGATCCTTTAAAACATAGTGCTGCAAAGATTGATGGTGATGTGCGGATACATCTGGTAATGATCAGCTTGTGTTAAGCTCCAATTAAATCTAGTTTGAGGAGTCTATGCTCAAAGGCTTCCCCGTTTCCAAATGTGCGGTTCTTGCGGATCCCAAGCCAAAGGGCAAGACGCGCGTGATTCTGCGCGCCATCGACCAATTCGTTGAACACTGCGGGCGTTTAGGCATTGATGTCGAAGTTTTTCAAGGTATCCCAATTGATCAGGTTTCACCTGCGGCTGGCACAGACCTGATGGTGGTGCTGGGTGGAGATGGAACGATGATCCACTATGCTGGTCCACTTTCCCATCACAAGATCCCCTTTTACGGATTGAATTACGGCAACGTAGGTTTCATGATGAACCAAGTCGCGCCGGGCATGAATGAGAATGTAGAGCGATTGCAAGCGGGTCTGTTTTCGATGTGGGAGTTTCCATTACTTGAAGTAGATGCCTATGACCTGTCAGATCGCTTACATCACGGTTTTGGTTTGAACGATATCTATTTGCAGCGCATGACGGCACAAACATGTCGCGTCAATTTGTCCATCGACAACACGCCTTTAGCCTTCAATCCCGTTTTGTGCGATGGTGTGATTGTTTCCACTCCGTTAGGGTCAACGGCCTATAGTTTTAATGTAACTGGGTCGGTGGTTTCTGTTGATTGTCAGGCCATGACCATTACGCCTATTGCGGCGAATAGGACCTGTCCCATTAAGAGTTTGGTATTGCCATTGTCAGCAAGCGTTCAGGTTGAGGTGTTGGAGCCCAGTAAACGCAAGGTGTTGATTGTGAGTGATAGCCAGAATCACGGAAACATCGCGCGCGCTGAAATTCGATTGAGCTCAAAATCTGTTCGTTTGTGCTTCACCAGCGACACGCCGAATTTACCGCTTCGACTGGTGAATAAGTGCAAACTGTGAGGGTTGGCTAATACTCTTTGACGCGGTCGACGAGTAAAAGGCCGCGTCCATTGCGACCGTCAATATAGGCTGAAATATTTTGTTTAGGGCGGATGTGACGTAAGGGTCCGATGCGTTTGATGCAGGGTTGTTGTTCAAACCAATCCCAGTCTATCGTTTGGTTACGTTTGCGCGGGTTGAGATTAAAATAGCCAACCCGTAATGCAGTTAAGTTATGAAAGAAATGACTGCCTTGACTCGCGTCGATACGCTTACTGCATTCGATTTCCACAATGATACGTGATCCCGAAACTTGATTCCAAGTTACTGGCACGCCAAGCCATGGATCTGCAGTGCCCCAGCGTCCTGGACCCATCAAGACATAGGGTCTATTTTTTTTGATTAAGCCGTGATTGATGCGAGATATCTCCGTGGCTAGGTCGCGGGTAGTGGCGAAATCAAGTTCATCGGGCCGGATGTAGACAATGTCGGTTAGGCCCTTGAAGGCACCGTTGCCAAGCGCTTGGGAGCGCAGGACAACCTTATCTTCGGCGTCTTCAATACCAATCAAGTCTATATCGCGATCGGATCCGCCTGTGACCAATGGGCGTAGTTGTAGCAGCGCCATTTCTGGCTTGCCTGAGGCGCCTTTCAGCGCAGCAGCAAATTCGATTTCCACCGAAGAGCCCATTCCCGCCTCGAATTGTTGCATTAAGTCAGCCAACAATGGGGCGAGAGGGTACCGTTTATGTTTAAGCACACCTGCAAAATTGACTAGCCTGGACCCATCGCGGTAGATCGTATCGTAAATCGTGTTGTTGGCTGACGAATAAGTGGCGCCAACGGCTTCTAAGGTTCCATCAATTTCAGCCATTTCCAGATTGCCTGTGGCCAGGTAGCCTTCAACATTGTGCCGCGGTCGGCGTGTGAGATCTAAGTAGGCAAACTCGCGTTGAGATGACTGTAAAGCGTCTTTCGTCGTCGACATCTGTGGCAGGATCTCAGGATAATGAGGGCAAAAACTTAGTGCTTTTCCACCTTCAACAACGGTCAAGCCAAAACCGAGAGCCACGGTTGCGATGCCGTCTTCCGCTTTTATGTATCGCAACGGATAGTAGTTGTGCGATTGGGCGACTCCGGCAAAGTCCGGGTAAAAGCGATCACTGTGTTTGCTGCCCACCAAACGTTGGATGATAACGGCCATCTTTTCTTGTTCCGATCGCAGTCCATGTGCAGATAGGTATGAACGAGCGTGGTTAAAAAAACACGAGGCATACACGTGGCGTACGGCACGTGACAAGAGCTCAAGCCTACGTTCGATACCGCCTTCGTTTGGCAGCAAGAACGTACTGTAAAGCCCGGCAAGGGGTTGAAGTTGCGAGTCTTCATGGAGGCTGGACGAACGTACGGCAAGTGGGTAATGGATCTCATTGACGATGCGACGTAAGACATCAATTAGGTCCTCGGGTAGATCGTGTTCCATGAACAGGGCTAATATTTTTCGGTCACTGGTGAGTTTGAGTGCCGCATCACGCAGTTGATACATCTCCACGAACCGATCGAAGTAATCGGTCCCCAAGACTGCCGTTCTGGGAACGATGATCTTGATGGTCGGGAAGCGCGCGTGAATGTCGGAATCTGCTAACCAATGACTGACGAAAGCGATGCCTCGGGCTTTGCCACCAATGGAGCCGCTACCAATGCGCGTAAAATCTCGTTCAAGTAGTCTGGTTTCATCGCGTAACTCGGTGATCTGACCGCGTTGTCTGCGCTCAAGAAACGCTTTGAGGCGATCGACCATAAAGGCGCGGAATTCGTCAACGTTTGCAAAATTGGCCATTTTAACTGGCTTAATTTCCATGGCCAGGGTGAATTCGCAACGGGCCATAAGCCAATTTGAGAAATGATTGCCGTTGGCATGAAAGACAAGCGAGTCGTCGGGAACCTTTTCGATGGCCTGAGTTAAGTCAGAAATGTCCTGTGCTTCCGCAATGAACGACCCGTCTTGTAATCTGAAAATGAATGGACCAAAGCCAAAATACTGTTTCATGAACTCGCGAATCTCGCGGATCAAATCCACCGAGCTCTTATTGACGAAAAGGGCCTTGAGCGCTTGAACTTTGGGGATTACGGTTTCGTCGCGTGATTGAACCAGGATGGGCAGGTCTGGGTGTTTTTTTCGGATGACGCTGGCAAGTCTAAGGCCGGCGTGTCGCACTAACTTGCCGCGTTTCTTGAATCGCAGGTCGGTTATGACGCCCAAAAGATAATCATCGTATTTTTCGTAATCTGCCTGAGCCTCTTCATAGCTCCGTGCCAGTAAGATTTTTGGGCGGGCTTGCATGCGATAGTGGCGGTCCCGTTCGTTTAGGCGCTCGGGCAATAATGATTGCACTTGCGATAGTACCTCGCTGTAGATGGCGGGCAGAAAGGCTGAATAAAAGAAAGGAGAGTCTTCTACGACCAAAATGACCCGTACTTTACTGGCTTGTGTATCTTGGTCAGCGTTGGCGCGGTCTTCAATTAACTTAACTATCGCGACCAGTAGTTTTGGGTCGCCGGTCCATGAGAAGACATAGCTAATACCACAGCTAGCCGCCAGTGACGCATAGGACTTCGCATCCGATTGTTCGTAAGTCAGCAGGACAATCGGCAGGTCGGGAAAGTCAGCCCTGATTTTGGATGCCAGTTTAGTTGGTGCCATGTCGGCAGAATGCGGCGTCATCAACACCATGTCAAAGCGACGATCTGCTAGTCGTGCTAGGGCGTCATCTGCAGAGATAGCGTGATGAAAATGGGGCGGGCTAGACAAATCCAGTGACATGTATTGACTGAGGAGACGGTCTGAGAAACGACCGTCCTCCTCTAGTACAAAACAATCGTAATGACTCGCAACCATCAGAATATCGCGCACATGATTCGGCATCAGAGAGCGATATCTGAATAGTGTGGAGCTTAAAGTCATACCACTCCTTGATCCAGCATGGCGTTGGCAACCTTAATGAAGCCTGCGATGTTGGCGCCCATAACCAAGTTACCTGGGTGCCCGAACCGTTTCGCTGTTGATTGGCAGTTGTCATGAATATTGATCATGATCTGATGCAGTCTTTGATCGACTTCTTCTCGTGACCACGATAGTCGCATGGAGTTCTGGCTCATTTCCAATGCGGAGCAGGCAACACCGCCAGCGTTGGCTGCTTTGCCTGGGCCAAAATGGACCTTGTGCTCAATGAACGTTTCGATGGCCTTAGGCGTTGACGGCATATTTGCTCCTTCACTGATACAAAATACGCCATTGCGCATCATGTTAATGGCATCGGCTTCAACGATTTCGTTCTGAGTAGCGCAAGGTAATGCAACGTCAGCCTTGATGTCCCACAATGGGTTGTGTGCCGCGTTGGGGTTTGTCGCCTGATAATGGGCATGGGGGTATTGATCGACAAATTCGCGGATCCGGCCCCGTCGTTCATTTTTGAGTTTCATGACGTATGCGATCTTTTCGGCGTCCATGCCTTGTTCGTCGTAAATGAAACCGTCAGAGTCTGAGAACGTCAAGACCCGAGCTCCGCGATCTAGAGCTTTCTCAGCCGCGAACTGCGCAACGTTACCTGACCCCGAAATAAGCACTTTTAGTCCCTTCAGGCGCTTGTCTTGCGTTTTTAACATCTCTTCCGCGAAGTAAACACAACCATAGCCTGTAGCTTCCGGTCTGATCAGTGATCCGCCCCAGTTTAGGCCTTTACCTGTCAATACTCCCTCAAAACGGTTGGCTAAACGCTTGTATTGCCCAAACATGTAGCCTATTTCACGACCGCCTACCCCAATATCACCAGCGGGAACATCGGTTGAAGCGCCAATATGGCGAAAGAGCTCACTCATAAAGGACTGACAAAAACTCATCACTTCGCGATCGGTTTTGCCTTTTGGGTCAAAGTCAGATCCGCCCTTGCCGCCGCCAATCATCGTCGTCGTTAAGGCATTCTTGAAGATCTGTTCAAAGCCTAAGAATTTCAAAATGCTCAAATTGACTGAAGGGTGAAATCGCAGTCCGCCTTTGTAGGGACCGATCGCGCTGTTGAACTCGACACGGTAGCCACGATTCACATTGACCTGTCCCTTGTCGTCGACCCAGGGAACGCGGAACATAATGACACGTTCAGGTTCAATGAGTCGTTCTACAATATTGGCGTGGCTATATTCGGGGTGCCTCTCCAGGACTGGTTCAATGGATTCAAGTATCTCTTCAACGGCTTGATGAAACTCAGGTTCATTTGGACTCTTTTTCTGGACCCAGTCCATAGTTTCTTCTGTCACGTTGCCCTCCTGGCTATAGATAGATTTAAGTTATTGCGGCGCGTTTTAGGCGATCGCGCTCTACTCGCGTTACGATGGAACAACTGTCAAGGCTCTCATCAAAAACGATGGTTATGTCGCCCTTCTTAAGCTGCTCATGTATTTGGCGGACCTTATGTTCAAGATCCAGCTCGTGTTCACCATAATCAGTGCCTTCGCGTAATATGAACGATTCGATGACACCGCGAAGCGCGTCATGACTTAAAAGGGTATGAGGCACTTCAATCAATTTACGCTCTCACTGCTGTTCATAGGTTTCAAAACTGTTGTCAACAATGTCAAGTTCAATGCCAGCCTGCTCGAAGATGCCGCGCGTGTCTTGTCCAGCGTGATAACGTTTCATGGCGACAACGCGCGATATACCCACCGATGCGATCAACATGGCGCAAGTTCTACACGGCTCCATACTGCAATAAAGGGTGGCGCCATCTAAGCCGATCCCATACTTGGCAGCCTGACACAGCGCATTTTGCTCCGCATGTATCGTGCGCACGCAATGCATTTTGACGCCACCTTCTTCGTCCATTACCCGCTTGAGTAAATGGCCAGCTTCATCACAATGTTCCATGCCTGGTGGAGAGCCCACATATCCTGTACAGACAATTCGTTTCTCTTTGACGATGAGACAGCCGGAGCGACCGCGGTCACAAGTTGCCCGCTTCGATATTTCCCGAACCAGGGAAACGAAATAGTCATCCCAGCTAGGCCGTTCGTGTTTCATTGCCGTGTCTGACGGTGCGTTCATGGGCAATAACCTCTTTTGCCACATCATACCTTAAGCTCATGCTAGTGTGGACCCATCTCGTTGCACCGTTATTGGAGATAATCATGTTAATTGCTCAATTCTTTAGCTTGCTTGTTTTTCAGCCCAATTCGCCTTTGCAAGACTTTGTCGTGTTGTCGAATCGCGAAGGCCAGGCTGATCTTTACCGCGTATCCGCTGGCAAAGAATGGAAACGATTAACGAATTCCATTGAGCCTGAAAACTATCCCAAATCCACAGCCGATGGTTTCTTGGTTTTCACGACACCGGTCAAGGGTGCTGCCGAGCTCATTTGTATTGACCCGCAAGGGAAGCGTACTCAGTTAACGCATAATGAGAAGGGTTTTGAGGTGATGGAACCCTTTTTTGGACAAGATGGTTTTGTTTTTTACAATCGTATTAGTAACAACCTAAGAGACGAGAGTGCGACTCACGTGACGGGTGAAATTTGGCAATGTAAGAGAGACGGAAGCGGACACAAGAAAGTTATCGACCATAAGGGTCTACTTTTTAATCCAGTAGTCCGCGATAAGCGTCTTTTGCTTGTTGCCAATGAGTTTGAAACCTATTTTGACCACCCATTGGCGCTATTTGTTTATGACTTAAATGACAAGAAGTTAAAGCGTATAACGCAAGGATTTGAAGCGCATGGCAGTTGGCTCGATGATCAAAACTTTTTGGCGATCCATTATCAGGCGGACGAAAAGGATCCGTTAATCAACGGCGTGTATGAAATACCCATGGAGGGTGAGACGACTACCTGGAAATTAATTAGTCAACCTAGTTGGTCAGACAATGTCCGATTACCCAATGTGGATAAGAGCGGACGATTCGTATTGATGACGGCGAAGGCAGAATCCGATGCGAAGCCTGAATCTGCGGGAACGATGTCGTCGTATGTGGGCTACCAAGTCTGGATCTATGACAGGCAGACAGGTCAGCACAAGTCATTAAGCGAGAAAACCCATGCAGCCGAAGGTGCTTGGTTTATTGATTAGAGATAAACCTGGTAAAGCCAACGCTATAAGAGCTAGGTCGATCATCGCTAGTGTCGGGTACTGAACCAATCAGATGGTATGTTCTAAATCACATCTCTTCGATTCGTGATGAAAACCGGAGCAAAGCAACCCATACTCTTTTATTGAGATCGTTATCCGTACGTTTGCAATAAGGAGAGGTTATGGGAAGTTTATTTGTCATGTTGGCGGCGCTGGCATTTGGAGGTGGAGCTGGCGGCTTACCTTCTGCATCGATATGCGAAGTTGGCCAAGCGCAATTTGAATTCTCAGTCACTGGTTTCTTGACGCCACCTGTTACCTTGGATTTGTTGAATCTTCCTGCTGGCGTCAGCGCCTCTTTCTCCGAGAATCCCGTGTTGGCTTTGCCAGCCACGGTTACGATCACGCTTACTAGTGACGGATCGACGGCTGCGGGGTCGTTCCCATTCGAAATTGAAGAAGATACTGCTGGCTTCACGGAAATAAACGACTGGATATTACATATCTTTGAGCAAGTGCCAGCCACGCCCACACTTACCTTTCCCGATGATGGAGCCCTGCAGACCTCACGCTTCCCGACCATGGCCTGGCTACCAGGTGCCCATTTCGAGACGGTGACTCTTGAGATCGACGATGATCCTAATTTCATGTCACCAGATTATGTTGCCAATAACCTTATTGGCGGTTCTCATACCCTTGACCGCGAATTTGGGTTGCCTTCGGATACAAACCTGTTTTGGCGATTGAGACCCCTGAATCCGTGTGGTGAAGGCGCGGCCTCCGCTGTTCGCAGCTTTATGACGACATCTATTGTTTGCAACTTGACTGATTTAGTCATACCAGACGATGACCCAGTGGGTATTTCGTCTGTCATTGAAATAGCGGCTGGCGATTTAATTACGGATATGGAGATCTTGTTATCCATCATGCATTCGAGAGTCGGTGACTTGGAAGTGCGCTTGCGTCATGTGGAAACAGATACGCAAGTCATTTTGCTGAATCGGCCCGGGTTTCCCGCAAACGCGCTTGGCTGTGAAGAAGATGTGGTTTCGTGTGAAGTACATGATTTTGCCCAGACGATTGCTGAGAATATGTGTCGGCCCGTCGCTCCTGCGATTAATGGCCACGTTCGCCCCTTTCAACGCCTATCTGGCTTCAGAGGTGAGAATAGTGCGGGTATGTGGGAATTGACAATTATCGATCACGAAGCTGGAGAATCAGGTACTTCCCTTGCTTGGTGCATAGCACCTTCCTATGCTCCTGTTTGTGCCGACGATCGAGCTATTCGAATCATGAACCTTGATTGGCCGTTTGTGCGATCTGTTTTAGGTATGATTGATACCGTTAACATCGGTTGCCCTGTGTTGTTGCCTCATTGATCAGCGGAAATGGCCAGCATCACAAAAAGAGCCATTCGTGCCGGTGAACCGGAACCACAAGTGTAAAAGACTTTCGTGCAAGAAGAAAAGGCGGGCATTTAGCCCGCCTAGTTGATTAGCTCTTCTTTTCTTCGTCCTCGATTAGTTCAGATCGATTGTGAAGGAACTTCTTGGCGGAGCTTTCGTTTAGTTCATACACCCAAGACCCGTGGAATTGAGAATACTCTTGAACTTTAACGGCTGCCTCCCACTGTTCGGATTTCTCCTTAACGGCGTCGTCTGACTCCAGTTCAGCAGGATTAATCGAGCGTAGGTCGTGCACGGCCGAAATACGCAAGAAGGTACGTTCGCCTTTTGATGCTAAGGCCAGCGTGTAATGGGCCTGGTTCTTGAGGTCATAAGTCAGGCGCGGTTGGAAGTTCAAGGAAGCCACTTCAGGATCGTCAGCCACGAACACCTTGTCGAAGGTCAAGTTTGTGATGGCCGACTTGATTTGGCTTACATTTGCGGATTCCTTTTTTCCTTGAGGCACATTGGTCAGCTTGAGCGTGCCGTCCTGGTCCTCAAGAACATAGTCAGGACCGCTGATACGTTGTATATCGGCTTGCTCAATATTGAGCAGTTCTTTCTTGATGAAGGCGTCGGCGCCAGTATTGATGTACGCGCGGTTGGAGGTCAGATAGATTTTGCTATCTTCGCCATCCATACGCTTGATGTAGCTGCCTGAACCGCCTTCCAGCTCTTTACCAACCACAAAATCAACCATGGCTTTGCCGGCTTGGTTCTTGAACACGACCCGGGTCGACTCAGCGCCGTCAGGCATCACGTTCAATTCTTTTTCGAGTGATTCACCACTGCCTACTTCTTTCTCAAGACTTAGGTTAAGAATATCGCGTACAAAGCGATTTACCGCTTCATTTTTGGCAGGATAACCATGGCTAGTGACCAAGACAAATTCTTTGTCGGCCCGCTTAAGATGTGTCGTCTCGCCGTCTTTGGTGATGGTAGCTTCAACGATCTCATCAGGGTTGAGGTTGGGTAGGAACTTTTGACCGCGTTCAAAGCGAACAGCTCGGTTCTGTGAGTTGTTGTAGCTGAAGATCGACAAAAGCGCCATGACGCCTGTTGCTATGGCAAGTATCTGATTACGGCTCATGATGTAGACCCCCTTCGAGCGCGAGCTTGATTGGTTTTGCGACGCCAGAGCAGTGTGAAACCAAGAACCAGGACCAAAAAGGGCGTGAGTCCCATGGTGACCCATTTAACGTGGAACTCCATGTCTTCAATCTTGGCGCGTTTCTGCTTGCGAATTTCACGCAATTGACGCTCCGCAGTGCTCTTTTTTTCCTGTAGATCGGTCAGCTCATCTTGCACGCGTTTCTCGAGTAGTTGTGCGTTCTTTTGCGCCATTTGACCTTGCTTCTCGGAAAGCTCTTTCTGGAAGCGTTCCACTTCGGAGCGGAACTTACGTTCCTCATCAAGCGTTTCCGCATCAGCAGCTTCTTCGATTTCGTCGAAGACCACAAATGGCCGTTTGATGGTGGATTTAGAGCGTACGTTGAGTAACTCTTTTGAACCCAACATATAGTCAAGGGCGTTCAGCATTACCTTGTGATTATCGTTAGTGGCTTGCAATCCAAATATACTTTTCTGAAATGCAAGTTCATCGGCGATGAAATCTACATCGGCAAATACCATCACGCTGGCAGGTTGATAGTTCTCGCTCGGAACCGCGTCCTTTTCGACCCATTCCGCATCCTCAGCTGGCGGCATCTGGAAGCCTGGAGGCATACCGGGAGGTGTTTCGGGTGTGGCAGCCGGGAAACGAGCACCATCGGGGAAGGCTGACGGCATTTGGCCGCGAATCAAATAGGCAAGTACCTGCTCGCCTTTAGGGCTGTACTTGTCCATCAATTTGCCAGGATTACCAGCGTCAAGGAAGGTGAGTTCGTCGCCTTGCGGGAATCCTGCTTTCATTTCCAAGCGATCACCGTCTGCCGTGGTCTTAACCAAAGGGATGTATTCAAGACCGTTATCTGCATCAGGGTCGATCTGCTCAAGGACACCAGCCATAAAGAAGCGGATATTATCCAATCCCTGAAAAACAGGTATATCCAAGTTAAGCGTTTGCGCGCTTAGTTTGTCGGTGAACCCGAGATCAACAATCACGTTTTCAGCGGGTCCAGATCGTGCGACTGGCCGTTTGATGGCAAGACTGAAGTCGGCAGCGATTTGGTCTTCAACACGTCTTACGCCCCATTTTTCCATCAGCTTGTTCAGGTTGGATGACGGCTTGTATTGGTATTGAGCAAAGGGTTGTTGCGGATTTTGTGGGGCTTGGTCACGGATCGCATATGGATCGACCATGAGTATGGTGTTCCCGCCTGTTACGATCCATTCGTCCAGAGCCCATAGGGCCTTGTCTGTGAACGAACGCGGATGAACAACCAGTACAAGATCGTAGTCGTCCTTAGAGATCTGGTCGGTTTCGAGATCAATTTTGGAAACTTCATAGGTCTCCTGCATCATCTTCATCATGGACCATGTTTCTGGGACGGCTTTTCCTTGCGCGGCCATCAACTGTGCGTAATACGGATTATCGTCAGCGATGACGTCGAGGCTAGAGATAATGCCGAGACGTTTCTTGGCAGGCCACAACATATTGTAGATATGTTTAGAGATCTCATACTCAAGTGTTTCTTGTTTCTCAGGCCACAAGAAATCGATGACATCTTTACTTCCGGTCCGCGTCTCAAAGACCATGCCGAAGAAGAACGTATCTCCGTGTTGATTGAGTAACTTGCCGTCAAGACCAAAGTCAGCGGCGTCTTGTGCTTCATCGCTATCGGTCTTGGGATCGATGAACTGCAGTGAGATCTTACCGTCAGAATATCGACGATACTCTTTGAGCAAACTCTGCACGTAGTTTTCGTAGGTAATGAAGTTCTTAATAAATGCCGGTAAGCGTTTGCCGACTGTTTCTGAGAAATAAAGTTTGATGGTAATGGGCTGGACACCCTCTTTATGCATCTTCTCTAAGATCTGGTGGGTACCCTCAGTCAGCGTATAGAGGCCGTCCTCGGTAAGGTCGGCTCGCATACCGTCTGTGTTTTGATAAACGGCATGGATACCGAATCCAGCCAGTAAGATGATGAGGATAATGGTGATTGTACGATTGTTTCCCATGGTGTTCTCCTCACACAGCCTTGGTTTGGCGCAGCACCATCATGCCGACGGCTAGCGAAGCTAATGTAATGACCACAAAAAAGAAGAGGGTCTTAAGCTCAAGTAAACCGCGCGTTAAGGTACTGAAATGATCGATGATGCTTAGGCTAGAAAAGAATTGCTCGGCGTATCCGCCAATCAAAGGTATTCCCAGCAGTACATCAAGGGTTTGTGGTAGTCCTAGAATTAGGAAAAGAATGCAGGCTGTGATGCCCAAAATGAAGGCCACAACTTGGTTTTTGGTCATCGCTGAAAACAGCATGCCGATGGCCAAAAAAGCGCCAGCAAGCAGCACACAAGCTAAATAACCTGAGAAAATTGTGCCCCAATCTGGGTCACCTAGCCAAGCGACAATGATCGCCACTGGCGTCGTCAGTAACAACGAAAAGGCTAAGAATGACCAGCCAGCTAGGAACTTGCCCATGTATGACGCTTCCAAGGTGATGGGTAAGGTGAGTAGGAGTTCTATTGTGCCGGACTTGCGTTCTTCAGCCCAGAGTCGCATCGCGACAGCAGGCACCAGAATCACCATGATCCAGGGTACGAATTGGAAAAACGGGTCAAGGCTTGCCTGCCTGAGTTCCAGGAACCGTCCAAAATCCCTAGAAACTGTTAAGAATCCCGTGCCGACCAGGAAGATCACCACGAAGATATAGCCCAGTGGCGAGGCAAAGTAGCTCTTGAACTCGCGCTTGAAAATCGATTTAAGGCCGGTAAACTTCATGCTGCCACCCCCTTAGTGATTTTCCGAAATAGTTCGTCCAAGCGTCCTTCTTGCAGATGGATACTTTGTAAGGTGGTGTCTTTCAGCGTGGCGAGCAGGTCAGAAAGATGGTTCTTGCCATCCTGGGGCACCATGTTGAAAGTGCTATCGGATTCACGATCGACTTTCTCGCACCACTCTTGGCTTTCGACCGCGTCGATCATACTCTTGTTATCTTCAGACATCACAACGCGAATCACATTATGATTTGGAGCCTGACGCATCAAATCCTCAGGGGTCGAATCCACTA
Organism: Holophagae bacterium; assembly: GCA_029263455.1. Taxonomy (GTDB): domain Bacteria; phylum Acidobacteriota; class Holophagae; order Acanthopleuribacterales; family Acanthopleuribacteraceae; genus JAGQSC01. The sequence continues at coordinate 243,829 of JAJCXM010000026.1, read as the reverse complement.
AGATCCGACCCTCACTGATAATCAATGCGCGGTTACAGATTTTTTCCACTTCATCCAGGATGTGGGTGGAAAGTACGATGCACTTTTTCTCGGAAAGGCTGCTAATCAGCTCGTGGATGAGGGCCTTTTGGTTTGGGTCCAATCCGTCGGTCGGTTCGTCCAGAATAAGTACTTCTGGATCGTGGATTAGCGCTTGGGCTAATCCAACGCGACGTTTGAAGCCTTTTGAAAGTGTTTCTATTGATTGATGAATGACGCTTTCAAGTCCTGTCAATGACACAACTCTACTAATGGCTTCCTGGCGGTTCTCGACGTCGCGGGCGTCACAGACAAAATCTAAAAATCCCTGTACCGTCATTTCACCGTAGGCGGGCGCGCTCTCAGGGCAGTAGCCAATGAGGCGTCGCACCTCGATCGAATGTTCGTTAATGTCGTAGCCGCCTACTTCTACCTCTCCTGCATTAGCTTCTAAGAAACAGGTAATAATTTTCATGGCTGTCGACTTACCAGCCCCATTGGGGCCAAGAAATCCTAGAATATCGCCACGACGTGCTTGGAAATTGATTGAATCCAAAGCTTGTATCGGGCCATAGGACTTACTTAGGTTACGAACATCGATCAGTATCTCGCGTTCTTGCGAACTTTGATCGTTTTTTGACATGTCCTCTTCTCCATCTTTTTGTTGAGGTCAGTGTAAAGACGCAAGAAAGACCAACACGATACGCCAAAGTGACGTATAGCGGCGTCTCCCATTGCGACCGGAACCCCCTGTTGCGCTCAATTCAATTGATATGTGCGGTCCCGGTCAGCTTGACTGGGCAATTTTTATACCAAATATCTAGCTTTTATCGTCTTCGTTGTGAATTAGGGGTTGGTCGCTCGTTGGATTACGAGCTTGTGCCTCGATGACTACTTCGCCCGCATGGACTTTCTTCGGTCGCGCGGCAAACCAATCCAGTAAATAAGCAGCGAGGCTTCTCCGGATTCCAGGTACTAGAACCAAGAAACCCAGAGAGTCAGTCACAAAACCCGGCGTGACCAGCAACGCGCCTACGGCGAACAACATCGCGCCCGCAACTAATTCTTGTGCTGGCACGCGCCCTTGTGCCGCTACTCTTTGAATGTCCATCAGAGTTTTGATGCCTTCTTGACGGACAAGCGCCCCGCCTACGACACCGGTCAATACACAACCCGCAATCGTCCATGCCAGACCGAGCCGAGCCGAAACCTCGATCAACAGCCACATTTCGACGACAGAAATGACGGCGACCAACATGAAAAATCGTGAAACGAATTTCATTTCATTAACTAGACATTTCGGAGAGAACGGCCTCAAGTTGTGTCAGAGACTGGAACCGCTCGGACGGCTTCTTGCTCATGGCTTTCATGATGACCAACTCTAACTCACTTGAGATAGAAGGGTTGGACTGGGTCGGGCGTGGAACATCCTGATGCAAGTGGGCATGAAATATCTGGGTGGGTGTTTCACCTTGAAATGGCAACCGACCTACAAATACCTGGAACATCATGACGCCAACGCTATAAAGGTCGGTCCTGGCATCCATCGGTTGACCCATAATCTGTTCGGGAGCCATATATATCGGTGTACCCGTGATATAGGCTTGTTCTGACTTCTCTTTTTTTGCGATGCGTGCCACTCCAAAATCCATCACTTTAACGACACCACGATTGTCGATCATGACATTGTCCGGCTTTACGTCGCCGTGAATGATCCCAGCTTCGTGGGCGGCGTGAAGACCTGCGCAGACTTGACGTATGATTCTGTTTGCGATGGCAACCGGTAGTTGGTCGACACCGCGTTGAGCCTGGCGTAACGTGCGACCCTGCACATATTCCATAGTCACAAACTGAAGACCCTGCATGACGTGATAGTCAAATGTGCGAACGACGTTGCGGTGCGTCACGCGACGCGCCAATTTAGTCTCCGTTTTTAGGGTTTCAACCAGCGCAGGATCGTCGATATACAAAGTCTTGAGTGCTACGACTTCATCCAGGGTCATGTCATGAGCACGGTAGACCTGACCCATGCCACCTTTTCCCAATACTTCAAGTATCTTGTATCGGCCACTGAGAATGGTGTTTTCTTTTAGGGTTCCGCCACTAGGCGTATCGGGTTGCGGGTCAGCGACAACCGTTTTCTGAGCCGCCTTTTCCAAAAAGTCAATCAACTCACGCTGTTCTCTCAACTCCTTGACTAAGCTGGTAAATGCACGTCCCAACACACCAATCTCATCATTTCGCTTGACGTCAATTGCTTGATCCTCGAACTGATCCTGGCGTAAGCCATCGACGACCGCAGTCAGGTTTGACAAAGGACGAATGATGCCGCCAGAAACAAAAAAACTGAGTGGGATGAGGATGAGTAATGCAATCGCTCCTAGGATCATGGCAGACCTGATCATGCGGTGAAAAGGGCCCATCTCGCGATCGATTGATCTGATGGCTACATAGCGGCCAACGTCAGTACCCGTGTTGGCGACAAGAGCTCCTGTAATTGCTTTAAAACGTTCGCCGTCCAAAACGATCTCTGAAACTTGGTTTGGGACGAGCGTTGAGAAATCACTGGCTAGTTGTTGTCTGTCTACTTGGTTGAGGTGATCAGGAAACGAGGCAGCACTGATTAAAGCCGATGTGTCTAGTTGAACAAATGCAATACCGCAGTCGGTCAATTCAGAGAATTGTTTTGCCACCAAATCATCGATTCGATAACCAATAACCACGTAACCATATACGGCTTCGCCAACGGCTATTTCGCTCATAACAACATGAAAAAGTGCGGATCCAAATGCTAGTACACTCACTGATTCGCCACCTGCCCCAAAGGACTCGAGCGATTCGAGTAGCAGTGTCTCGGAACGACCTTCAACCGTGGCCGTGGAAACCACAATGGTGCCCTCTGCGTCGGTGACGACCATGAAGTCGCACTTGGCGAAGCGTTTTATTTCGTCGAACTGATCTAGTAACGATTGATTGGCGCCAGACTCGATTGCTTCGGCCATATAAGCTTTGAAATAGCTATTGCCACTTATGTATGCATTCACCGATTCAAGGCGCGCTCGCACATCTCGTTCGTAATTGGAAATGGTCAGCTTGGCTCGTTCCAGTCCGTGCACAATGACACGGTCTGCGGTGCTACGCGCCGATCGCTCAAACACAAATCCCACGCCGGCAAGTAACAAAACCACAATGCCAGTGATGCTGAGCCAGACTTTGTGGCGTAACGAACTCAAATTTAGTATGCCTCCGAATTGGCTCGCTTATATCGTTTGCCGATTTTGTTGCGATGGGCGATGCGTTTCTCTTTGAGGGACAAGCTTAACTGCGCGTTCGCAGTTTGTGCTGCGACGATTCTAACCTGTTCCTGCACTAATTTGCCATGAGGATGAAAAGCTTGAATGCTGTATTCACCTGGTAATAGATTTTGAAATTGGAATTTTCCGTTAGGCCCTACATAAGCGATATGGGGTGTGTCGGCAATCATGATGTAGGCGTTCATTTCGTGGTGTACGTTGCAGAAGACCTTGACTAAGCCTTCATGTTCAAACTGATGGGAGACGCCTTGGCCCTCGGGATATCGACCGGCATCAAATGCATTTGCACCAGACACCGAAAAGACGTTATGGATGATGGGATCTGAGTTTGGGAAGTGAACCTTGGCTCCTTTTGGAACAGCCAAAACATGGGGAACAAACTGCTTATTCTTGGTCACGATTTCAAATCGATTATTAACTTGTGAAGGTGCTGTGAGGTTTGAGCCTGTTAGCCATACCACGATGGGGTCGCCGGCGGCGTCGCCTGAGGTGGAGATCTGGCCCACCAGTGTCCCTGTGCTAGGCGTTTCTGGGGTCGGTTTGGCTACTTCAGCAACTAGCTGAGTGCTTTCTACTTCTTCTGAAGTTTCTGGTTCTTTGTTGATGGCCACTGACTCGGGTTCCGCTTGAGTGTGCGCTTGCTCTTGCTCCACGGTAACCACTTCAGGTTTAGGTACATCTGCGACAGCCTCTTTGACCTGGGGCCTCGTTAGAGGCGCCACCACAACTGGGGGTGAAGGTGGAGTGTATGGCGCGTCGTAAGCCAGATGGATGGTGGCTTTGTCATGGGCGATGACGGTAACTTGACGTTCTATGTATGGGTATCCGGGAACCCATGCGCCTAATCGATAAACACCGGGTGCTAATTGGCTTAGTCTAAAACTGCCATCGGCGGCGACATCTGTCCATGCGACACGGTCTCGCACCAGCACGATCCCTTTCATGTCTCCATAAACCTTGCAATGGACTTCCACCAAGCCTGTTTCCTTAAATGTAAAGCGTTCACGTTCGCCCGGATCAAGGCGTCCGCCAACAAAAGTGTTGGCTCCGCTGCGGGCGTAAAGGTTATGGGCTATGTTGCCGCTGTTATGGAATTCGACGGCCACTCCTCTTGGGACAATGGCGACCTGAGGGATAAACGTTCGGTCCTTGATGCCTATCACGTAAGCTGAGGGTTCGCCATCTAGTAACTCAACAAAAACGACAGCACCTGTTGGAACCGTCTCAAGGTTGGGAGCGGTTATCTTACCTTCAATACTGCCAGCGTAACTTAAGCTGGTCATTGCAATGATTAACCACAATCCGCGAATTTGCATGGTTACGCTCCTATCGTTGATCACTGGACATCCGCCATCTAACGGTAGCCAGGTATTCGTCGTTGTGCTCCCAATTGCTACCTCGCAGGAATTGGTTATCGGCATATTCAACCGTTAAACGCCAACCGCGGTACAGACGGGCGGATACGCCAATATCCAGCTTCTTCCAGTTCCACCAAACGCTAGGAGCCGGGTAAGTAGCCAAATCGCCTACAAATCCAGAATCAATTTTTGAATAACGTAGAACTGGGGTGATGGAAGGGAAGATTTGTGCTTCGTTGAAGGCCCACCACAGGGGCAACTTGAAGGTCCATGAGAATTCACCCTCGTAGCCTTTACGTTCGAGCCCGGCCACGTCGCTATCGACTGCTTGAAGGAATAGGGTTGCATCGTCGAAGTAAAGCCAGAAGGTGGCAGTTAGTTCTTCTTTTGAACGTCCATTTATCGGTAGACCAGGTAAATTGAATTCGTCGACACCGCGCAGCAGGTCAAGGTCGCCGTGGTAGAACGTGCCGCGAAGTTCCACTTCGTCAGCCAAATCCCGTTCGTAGTAAGAAATCAAACCATTAAAAACACGTTGACCGGCATCGTCACCAAACCTAAAGCCAAGACCAAGCCCAGTCTCTGCGTTATCAAAGTCTGGGCCTTCGATTTCTGCGTCATATAGCAACACAATACCGCTCTTTAGAGGTGGATCTGGGAATGGGTTGATGAATGGGTTATGTGTCGGAGCGCCATTATCGCCAGCTAAGGCGTTGGGGTCGCGAATAAACACAGGGTTACCTGTTGTGTAACTAGCCTTGATATAGAAATTAGGTGTGACGTCAAAGTTTGCTTCCAAACCAGCATCTTCAAATCGGTTGAATGATGTGCCAACCAAACCGTAGCTAATCAAGTGACGGTCGTCTTGTCGCTCAAACTTGCCGAACTTGCCTAGCTTTACGTAGTACCCGCGCTCGGTTGGCAGCTCGCCGGGCTCATATTCGGTGCCGTATCTGACCCAAAACTCGTCCAGATCCCATTCGCGATCGCTTGATGTGGGGTTGCGGTCGTAAATATCGATAATGTCGACTTTGGCGTGTGCTGTCCATAGGTCACGTTCAACCGTCGCAAAGAGTGAGAACCGAGATGTCTCGAAGAAGGTCCCTGCCTCAACCGTCTCAAGGGAACCGTTTGTGTCGCCTACCGGAAGGAATTCGGGTGGGAAGGGAAATGGAATCGGGAATTCAGCGTGCTTGGAGTCGCGGTAATGCATGTCGGATTCAATGGCAAATCGGAAACGCGTTTCTTGGGCCTGAATCGTAAGTGTGCATAACAAGAAGATTGCTGTCTGAGTCATTTTGCCTCCAATGCCGCCTGGTGGAGCAGTTGAGTGATCACTATAAATTAAGGTACGCTGATAACTATCCTAGCGGATTATGTATCGAACGATTAGTTCGAAATTGATTGGAGTTTTTGTGGCTTTTATTGAGGTGATCATGTTTTTGATGGTTCAGGACCCCCATAGCTTTGCGAATACGCACGAGATAAGTATCAACCACCTTGATTTAGATATCCGTTTGAATTTTGAAACGAATCAGATGAATGCTTCGGTTGAGTTTCAGTTAAAGGTTGCAAGTGAAGATATCAAACAATTGGTATTAGATACCAGAGACTTAACCATTGAATCCGTTTCTGATCAAACACAACAACCCTTGAAATTTCACTTGGGTGACGAGAAACCCTTTATGGGTCGCCCCCTAATCATTGAGTTGGGTGATCGAACGGTGGATAAGGTGCGCATTGAATACAAGACATCGCCTAATGCAGCGGCTGTCCAATGGCTTTCTGCGGAACAGACCGCCAGTAAAAAGCCGTTTTTGTTTACTCAATCGCAGGCGATTTTAGCCAGGACATGGATTCCATGTATGGATTCGCCGGGCGCTAAGGTGACCTACAATGCGGTTGTGCACGTGCCGAAAGGGTTTTCTGCGGTGATGAGCGCTAGGCATGGTCAACACAATCGCGATGAAGGCGTCTTTCGTTTTGTGATGGAGCAGCCGATTCCGACATATTTAGTCGCCTTGGCCGTCGGTGAATTGGAGTTCAAGGCCATTTCTGATAGAACGGGCGTTTATGCGGAACCGTCAGTAGTTGAGGCGGCGGCCTCGGAGTTCCGTGACGCGGAATCCATGCTCAAAGCATCCGAATCGTTGCTTGGCGAGTACGCATGGGAACGCTGGGATATTTTGGTATTACCGCCCAGCTTCCCATACGGCGGCATGGAGAATCCACGAATTACCTTCGCCACGCCAACCGTCATTGCAGGTGATCGTTCATTGGTCAGTCTTTTGGCCCATGAATTGGCACACTCATGGTCGGGCAACCTTGTGACCAATGCTACATGGGACGATTTTTGGCTTAATGAAGGTTTCACCACATATATAGAACAGCGCATTATGGAGGCTCTATACGGCAAGGACATGGCTAGCATGATTCGGTTCTTGGGACAGGCTGACCTCAAGCGGGTTGCGGCAACGCTGGCTCCGGAGGACACCCGCCTCAAGCTCAATCTGAAGGATAGAGACCCAGACGACGGCATGACCGATATTGCTTATGAAAAGGGGGCCAACTTTCTGCGCCTCATCGAACTGACATTTGGCCGCGAGGCTTTTGATGTATATTTGCGCGGTTACTTTGAGCGTTTTAAGTTCAAGACATTAACCACCGAGTCGTTTCTTGAAGACATTGAGGTCCATTTGGTTAAAGACCAAAAAGAGAAATGGCAAACGATTGATGCCAAGCGTTGGATTTATCAAGCGGGTATTCCAGCCAGTATGGTGGTTGCCGTTAGCGAAAAGTTCAACAAGAGACAAGCGGATGTAAAGGCCTTTGTTAACGACGCAACCATGCCTGAAAGCAAAGATTGGGTTACACAGGAATGGTTACAATTTCTGAATAGTCTGCCACATGATCTAAGTACGGAACGTGCGGGTCAACTACAGCAACATTTTGCGCTAGACCAAGCGGGAAATGCGGAGGTTGCTTTTGCCTGGTTTATGGTGGCCATTCGATCTCACCATTCCAGTAGTTTTGATGATTTGGCGACTTTTCTTAAGAAGTTTGGTCGCCGAAAATTCCTAAAACCTCTTTATGAACTAATGCTTACGCAACCTCAGACGCGCGAGTTGGCAAAAGAGACCTATCTGCAAGCGCGGGCGGGCTACCACAGTATCTCGCAAGGCACGATTGATGGACTGTTTCAAGCTGCCAATGTGAGCCTTGACTAATTCTTCGTCGAGCATGATGCTTTACGAGCTATGTGGGTTGGAGATTAGGCGTGGTTGATCTAAAGGAGACTGTCAGGTTGGATCGTTGGCTAGTCGCCGTACGCGTTTTCAAGACGCGCGCATTAGCGGCTAAGGCTATCGCGGGCGGAAAAATTAAAGTCAACGGCGAAAGCGCGAAAGCGCATAAACTTGTCCGGCTTGAGGACGACATAAGATTGAAAAGAAACGGCCAAGAACACGCCTATCGTGTCAAGAAGATCCAGGAGAAGCGGGTCTCCGCAGCGGAAGCAGCTATCTGTTTCGAACATGAGATCGATCCAGGCATGGATGAAGAAACCAAAGCCATGCTGCAAACCGTTCGCCAGTTGGCCATTAAGCAGATCACCACCAAAGGGCGGCCCACAAAAAAGGACCGTCGCGTTTTAGATAGGTTTAAGGAGTCTCTTTCATGAATCGCGAGCGCGTTATGGTTGTCGGTGGTGCTGGCTATATCGGAGCCCACATTGTCTGGGCGTTGCTAGATCAGGGAAATTGCGAGGTAGCGGTTCTAGATAATTTGAGTAGCGGACATCGGCACAATGTACCGGACAGCGTCCCTTCATATGAATTCGACATGATGGTCTATAGCGATTGTGCGCAAGCATTTTCTGATTTCAAGCCCACCGCTGTTGTCCATCTCGCGGCACTCAAAGCAGCGGCTGAGTCCATGGAGGAGCCAACTCGCTACGCCCACCACAACATTTCTGGGACACTGACCTTGCTACAAGTGGCCATTGAGCAAGGCGTTCAGAAGTTCGTCTTTTCTTCGTCTGCTGCTGTCTACGGCACACCGAAGGCGCTGCCTCTCGACGAGCAACATACAACGGAACCAGATAACTTTTACGGCTTTACAAAGCTAGAAATCGAACGTGTCTTAGAGTGGTACGGTCGCTTGCATCTCCTTAAATTTGCAAATCTGAGGTACTTCAATGCGGCTGGTTACGATAAAGCCGGACGCATAAGCGGTTTGGAGCAGAATCCGCGGAACTTGGTGCCAATCGTGATGGAAGCGGCTGTAGGAATTCGTAAACAGGTGGATGTCTATGGCGGAGACTACGACACCGCAGACGGTACCTGTGTTAGAGACTACATTCACGTTACAGACTTAGCGGACGCTCATGTTCGAGCTTTGAACTATTTGACCGATCACGAGTCTTTAATGTGTAACTTGGGGACGGGCAAGGGTTATTCGGTCTTGGAGATTCTTGATGTGGCTCGACAAGTGACCGGCCGAGAGATTGTCCATCAAGTGGTGGGACGTAGGTTTGGAGACCCGCCCAGCTTGTGGGCTTCTAGTGAAAAAGCGATGGATCAACTTGGCTGGTGTCCACATCATTCAGATTTGCGTACCATTATCTCAACAACCTGGAGTCGTTATACCCAGGCCGAATTGTTGGCTGAACGTGGATAAATACGATGTGGTCATTTTGGGCGGTGGTCTCGCGGGTTTGTGCCTGGCCCGGCAGTTAAATATCGAGCAGCCCGAAATCCGAGTCACTGTATTAGAAAAATCAACATTCCCTGTTCCCATTGCGGCCCATAAAGTTGGCGAGTCGTCGGTTGAAATCGGCGCTCACTATTTTGCCCAAAAACTCAACTTGAAAGAACACATTAAGCAAGTTCACTTACCCAAGTATGGTTTGCGATTCTTTTTTGGCTTTGAGGACAATAGCGATATTTCTCGCCGCTTAGAGGTAGGCGTTCGAAAAACGTTTCCTACGCCAAGTTACCAATTTGATCGCGGCCTATTAGAGAATCACTTGCAAGAGCTTATCCAACATGATGGTGCCAAAGTTCTTAGCGGTGCGCGCGTGGTCGATGTGGAGCTGGACGTTCAAAACGGCCATCAGGTTACGTATGTACAAGAAGGCATTGAAAACAAGGTGATCGCTCGCTGGGTTGTCGATGCTAGCGGTCGAGCCGGATTGTTGAAACGCAAACTGAATTGGGCAAAGCCCAACCAACACGAGGTCCATGCGGTGTGGTTCCGTGTTCCGCGCCACGTGAAAATTGATGAATGGAGTCAAGATACACACTGGGCCGAGCGCTCAGGGGTTGCAGGCAAACGCTGGTTAAGCACCAATCATTTGATGGGCGAGGGTTATTGGGTTTGGCTAATTCCGCTGGGTTCAGGATCCACCAGTATCGGAATCGTGGCAGATTCAAAGCTGCACGATCTACGCGCTATGAATAGTTTTGATAAGGCCATGGATTGGTTGCGAGAACATGAGCCGCAGTGCGCGCAATCAATAAGTGATGATGAACCGCAGGATTTCCTCGCGCTCAAGAATTTTTCTTATGACGCGAAGCACGTCTTTTCCGCCGATCGAGTTGCCTTGACCGGTGAAGCTGGTGCCTTTCTAGACCCGTTCTATTCGCCAGGAAGTGACTTCATCGCCATCTCAAATACATTGGTTGTTGATTTGATTCGACGGGATGCGCAGGGCGAGACCATCGCTCAAAGGACATCCGTTTACGATCAGATCTATCTCAATTTGGTCAGTTCAACGCTCAGTGTCTACGAGAACCAGTACCCGTTATTCGGTCACCATCAGCTGATGCCGATCAAAATCGCATGGGACTACTTGACCTATTGGTCACTTGTTGGTTATTTGTTCTTTTGGGACCGGCTGACGGATATGACGTTTATGGCCCGTCACCGCGAATGGCTTGTCCGTGCTAAAGATTTGAATGCCGAAATCCAAGCGGAACTTAGGGGCTGCGCAAGTCAATTGAGCGTAGAAGTGGGAAATCAATATCTAGACCAGTCAGATTTGGAGGTACTGGCCGAACTTAACGGACATTTAATTTCCTATCGGCCAACAGAGGACCCTTCAGCGCGTTTTCGTCGCAATATCGACCTGATGGAACAAGCGGCGGAGGAGATTCGCCAGTTTTGCCGTGGACGCCGCGGTCCATCGGAAGGATTATTGACTCGCCTTTTTGACAAAATCGCCCTGTCGCGGCCTTATCAGAGTGAAACATTGACATAGATTGGGTTGAGTACGCGCTCCATATCCTCGGTCGAAATGCCGACCAAGAATCCCCTATGACCGCCATTAATAAAAATTTCGTCTAGATCGTGAATGGATTGTTCCGCGTAGACTGTTAATTGGTGCCGTGTGCCGAAAGGCGAGGTTCCTCCAATTTGGTAGCCCGTCAATTTGAGGACCCTTTCAGAGCTACAGGGCTCAATGCTCTTGCATCCCAACTCTCTGGCCAGCTCTTTGGTTGATACTTTCTTGTTCCCATGCATGAGGATCAGTAAAGGCGTGCCATTATCCGTTTCCATCACCAAAGTCTTGATGACTGATTCTTCGGCTAAACCCAGTTCGGTCCAGGCCCGTTCGGCCCCACCATTGTCAACATAATCGTATAACCAGACAGTGAATGGGATCCTGTGTTTGTCAAGCAAACGGACGGCGGCAGTTTTTGGTGGCTTGACTCGCTTTGCCATGGGTCCTCCTCTTAACGGATGTGTCTCGGGATATTGTATCTTGTTCATCGCGGCTCTCAATATCGAAAATGGTTTGCTACAATACGCGACCTAGTTCAGAAGGTGTAGGTGATGGATGATAACAAAAGTTGTGTTGATTGAAGGCGATGGAATTGGATTAGAGATCTCAAAAGCCGTTGTACGCATTCTTGACGCGGCTGATGCCAAGATCGAATGGATACCCGCATTGGCCGGTATGGCGGCATTTGAGGCATTTGGTGAGCCGCTTCCAACTGCGACCGTTGATTTAATAGATCAGCATAAGTTAGCGCTTAAGGGTCCATTGACCACGCCCGTCGGCAAGGGGTTTCGATCAGTTAATGTCGCGTTGCGCCAACGGTTTCAACTTTATGCCAATATCAGACCGGCAAAAAAGATTCCCGGCGTAGATACGCCGTTTCCTAATGTGGACTTGGTGATGTTCCGCGAAAACACGCAGGGACTCTACAGCGGTATTGAACGTTGGGTCGATGAAGAGAAAAGGCACGCGGAAAGTATTGCCGTTGTAACCCGTTTAGCCAGCGAGGCCATTATTGAGGCCGCCTTCCAATATGCGGTGGATCGGCACAGGAAAAGAGTGACCCTCGCGCACAAAGCTAATATTTTGAAGTTAACGACCGGTTTGTTTTTAGAAGTTGGAATAGAGATTTCTAAACGCTATCCGCAAATCGAGTTTGAGGACTTGATTATTGACAACATGGCCATGCAGATGGTCATTAATCCGGCGCGATTTGATGTGGTAGTGACGACGAACCTATTCGGAGACATCCTTTCCGACCTGGCTTCTGGTTTAGTTGGCGGTTTAGGACTGACAGGCTCCGCTAATATAGGAAAAGAACATGCCATTTTTGAAGCGGTCCATGGATCCGCTCCCGATATTGCAGGACAAAATAAAGCGAATCCGACCGCTCTCTTGTTTTCGGCGATCATGATGTTAGATCACCTTGGACAGAACGAATGTAGTCAACGAATCGAGCGGGCGTTAATGGCGACATTGGCGGATAAAAACGACCGTACAGGGGACATAGGTGGAAAAGGAACCACCTCTAGCTTTACCGACGCGGTTATAAACCGCCTCCAAAAATGAGTCGACTCTTGTTGTTCGTCTTTTTTTCAATCTGCACGTGTCTGGTGATTTATCTGGGCTTAAAGTCATTTTTCACGAGCTCACTTTTTCCAGCCCCGTCCGCGGACATTGGTGATGTGCCAGAGGGCTGGCATGAACTCGTATTGCCGCAGAGTAAGTGTGTGGTTTGGCTTTATCGGTCTGTCGATCGCCAACCGATCGTCCTGTATTTCCATGGCAATGGAGAAGATTTGGGCACACTTAAACGAGGTGGTTTTCTAAACACGCTGACAGAATTAGGGACCGTCGCGGTGCTTGACTACCCCGGCTACGGACGCAGCGCGGCAAAACCGTCCCCGTCCAAAATGATAGCTAGTGCAAATGAACTAGTCGCCGCCATACGTGAACTTTTCCCTGGACGACCTATCATCGCCCTTGGCTGGTCGTTGGGAGCCGCTGTCGCCGCTCAGTTGGATGACGTGGATCATTTAGTACTGGTTAGTGCTTGGTCGACGTTAAGAAAGGTGAGCGCAGATCATTTTCCCGCCTGGTTGGTTCCCCTCATTGTGCCACGTTGTCTTGAATCAGTGTCGGCAATAACAGGAGCCAATTCCGTCCTGTTCGTTCACGGTGAGAATGACCCCGTTGTACCTGTCTATCATGGCCGCCTAATGGCCGATGCTGTTAATGTCGAACCGCTCATTGTTGAAGGCGCCGGTCATGATGTGCTTTTGGATCCGCTAGCCTGGCAGGCGATCCGTACTTTTGTCTCCCATTTGTCGAATTCACCCTGATTGAATTGCGAAAATTAAGGCCAATCGCGCTGTTAGTCAGTCATTGCATAGTGAATGTGATATCTTGGGCGTGGATTATTAAGGATAAGTATGATTACTGTTACCATTCCAGTCTTTAATGAACATGATAATCTTCGCCAGTTATTTGATGAACTTGTGGGCGAACTTAAGGCGCTTGGCCGTGACTGGGAAGTTATTTTTATTAACGATGGCAGTACCGACGGATCAGAAGCATTGCTGGATGAGCTGGCTGACAAGGAAACGAGGGTGCGAGTTTTGCACTTTCGCCGAAACCACGGTCAGACGGCCGCCATGATGGCTGGCTTTGACTATGCGCGCGGCGACATCATTATTCCCATGGACGGTGATCTCCAGAATGACCCTCGCGATATACGACGATTACTGGCAGCGATTGATGCGGGTCATGACGTGGCATCCGGCTGGCGCGTGAAACGCAAAGACAATTTGTTGTCGCGCCGTGTGGTCTCGGTACTTGCAAACCGGTTTGTCTCCTATATCGCCAAAGTGAAGCTACACGATTACGGATGCACCCTTAAAGCGTACAAACGCGACATTATCAAAGATGTGCGCTTGTACGGCGAAATGCATCGTTTCATACCAATTTACGCCAGTTGGCATGGCGCCTCCATTTGCGAAATCCCCGTTAATCACCGAGCTCGTAAACACGGCGTGTCTAACTATGGCCTTGAGCGTACTTTTAAAGTTCTTCTGGATTTGATCGTGGTCGCGTTCCTAGATCGCTTCATGGGGAAACCGATCCACTTGTTCGGAGGCTTAGGGTTCCTCTCCTTTCTAATCTCGTTTATTGCCTTTTTGGTTTCCGTCTATTACAAGTTATGGGGCGGGAAATCGTTCATTGAAACGCCATTACCTATGTTGGCCGGTATGACGTTTATGACTGGAGTCATGTTTGTCTTGATGGGGCTAGTGGCCGAACTTGTGATCAGGACCTATTTTGAGTCGCAGCAGAAAACGACCTATTCGTTGAAAGCTGCCAAGAACTTGGATCCACCTGAACCCTTGGTCAGCAAGGCTTCCAGTAGGTCTGCATAAGACTTTGCGGTTCTAGTCCATGACAGATGATCTCTTACCCAACGTGCAGCTTGTGAGCCCATTAATGCGGTTTGTGCTGAATTCGCTGCCACATTTGTCATGCACTCCACCAACGAATCAACGGTCGGCTGGACAAGCCAACCTGTCTCTTGATCGAGGATTAATTCTTGGTTACCTGTGACTTTAGAGGCAATGACAGGCAGACCGCTGGCCATCGCTTCCAGGGCGACATTTGAATGACCCTCGTAATTCGAAAAGTTGATTAGGCAATCTGCCTGTTGGTATGTAGCTCTGAGTTTGTCTCTGTCCAGCCATCCAGTAAAGTGGACCCGCTCTCTTAAACCCCATGCTTCTACATCCAACTCCAAACTTGTCCTTAAAGGACCATCCCCCAGGATCCACAGCTCGACGCCTGAATTCAACTCACGAAATGCGTTCAGAATGCTTGGCAGGTTTTTCTGCGCTTGTAATCGGCCACCACATACAAATCGAAAAGGACGAGGCTGGCTTGAAGTTGCGGGAACAAAAAAATTCGAATCCACTCCATTTACGATCACCTGTACAGGGCGACGGCTGTATGGTTGAGCGCTGGCAGCTAAGCTCACGGAATTGGCCGTGACAGCAGCACTGTGCTTGAGAATTCGGTAGCGTAGTGGACTTAACAATCGATGAATCCAACGGATGTCGGGTTCAAGGCCAGGAACGTCCCCGCCGCGAAAAGCAATAACGTAGGGAATATTGAATTTGAGCTTGAGTCGTGGTCCAATCATGCCGGTAGGAAATAGAAAAAAGAGAATAGCTACTTGTGGTTCTAGCGCCCTGACGACCTCGGGTAGATGGACTTGTGCACGTTGGATAAATGAGGCCATTTCTTTAAGGCCAGCACGGTCGCTATGCGGACGAAAACAGGCGCAGCGCCAAATGCGAACCCCATCCTCGACGTCTTCGCTCAATGGGGTTGGTCCTGAGCCTGCGGTCAAGACGCCGACCTCATGTCCAAGGTCAACCAAGGTTTTAGCTATCTGGGCCGCTGCCCAGGCGCCACCGCCTCCTAGCGGCGGATATTCATAATTAGCAATTAGTATTCGCATATGGTAGAAACGCTATCCTATCACCGCAGTCGGAATAGTTGGTGGACACGATTTGTTAGCAGCATTGATCTTAGAAAGTTAGGGGATGTAATGGAATTGGATAGCAGACAACAAGATGTTAAGAATTATTATGGCGAAGTGTTACAAAGCAGCGCGGATCTCAAAACCAGTGCTTGTTGTCCTATCGATTCGGTCCCCGAACACCATCGTAACGTGCTGAGTGATATTCATGCAGAAATTCTGGATCGTTTTTACGGGTGTGGATCGCCACTCCCTGTCGCTCTAGAAGGTTGCCGTGTTTTGGATTTGGGCTGCGGGACTGGGCGTGACGCTTATGTGGCCTCCAAGTTGGTGGGTGAATCAGGTCATGTCATTGGGGTCGATATGACCGAAGCACAGCTAGATGTTGCGCGGCGTCATCTGGATCATCAAATGGAGCAATTTGGCTACGATCAGCCCAATGTCCGTTTTGAGCACGGAACCATTGAAGACCTAAAGAGTCTGGCCATCGAGGACAACAGCATAGATGTGGTTATTTCTAATTGTGTCATCAACTTGTCGGCTTCAAAACATGCCGTCTTTTCTGAAATATTCAGGGTGTTGGCGGTAGGCGGAGAGTTGCTGTTTGCGGATATTTTTGCCGATAGGCGTTTACCAGAGCATCTGCAGAAAGATCCAGTGCTTGTGGGCGAATGCCTAGGCGGCGCCCTCTATATCGAAGATTTCAGACGTCTACTTCGTCAAGTTGGCTGTTTGGATTATCGAGTCGTTGAGACTTCAGAAGTACAGCTTGAGTCGGACATTAGGGCTAAGGTGGGCGACGTGCGCTTCTACTCCATCACCATTCGCGCATTTAAATTGAGTGATTTGGAAGATATATGTGAAGACTATGGTCAACAAGCTATCTATCGCGGCAGTATCGAAGAGAGCCCGGATAGCTTTGTTCTTGATGATCATCATGAATTCGACGCAGGTGTTGCTGTCAAAGTGTGTGGCAATACCGCCGCAATGCTGCAGCAGACACGTTACGCCTCTCATTTCGAAATAAATGGCGACACGTTGAACCATCTAGGTGCATTTGACTGTGCCCCAATGGTTGTTTCGTCTTCGGGCAGTAGTTGTTGTTAGCTTCTTTCCGCCAATAGCCAGCCTTCAGGGTCGATCTCGACAACGGCTTTGTGAGGTACAACGAGTGTGATGACGCCTGCAGTTGGATCATAACGCGTATCTCTACCGTTGATGCGAATCGTAACAGGCATCTCAAAATGCTCGTCGTCCCAACGGAAGACTAACTGGTCGCCGGTTTCCATGGATTCTCGGTTTAATGTCCAATTAGGTAACTTGTGCTGATAAAGATAACGTTGCCAGAACCAGTCGTAGGAACCAGATTCATTCTTGCACAGATCTATGAATTGCTTGGTTTCGATGTTATTGCCATTGGTGTATTCAGGTTGTGTCGCAAAGCGATAAATGATGTCGAAAAAGGCATCGTCGCCTACCAAATACCTTAAGTTATGCAAAACGAAAGCGCCTTTATTGTAGACATCAGGATGATATGACTTGGATGCGGGTACCTTTCGGCCGACAACAAGCGGAACACGGTTCAAAATGCGAGAACGGATCTCTCGCATATATTCAAGGTACTTGGCTCTACCAAGTGTTTCTTCCGTGTAAAGCGCTTCCGCATAAGTTGCAAATCCTTCTGGTATCCAGAAATCAGCCCAATCGGCGGCTGTAACGTGGTTCCCCCACCATTCGTGCGCTATCTCGTGGAGTAGGATTGTATCGAAGCCATAACTATTGTCCTCAAAGCTGGCGCCGTAGGCAATGATGGTTTGATGTTCCATGCCCAAATAGGGTGTTTCGGCAATCCAGAATTTGTCACGGACGTAAGGGTATTCCCCGAATCGACGACCTAACACACGCAGGATGTTAGCAATTTGCGGCGTTAGTGTCTTGGCGTTCTCAAGATGCTCGGGAACGGCCCAGAAAATGATGGGGATGGATAGTGTGCCATTAACCCCATGATAGGTGTCATAAACGGGTTCATAAGGACCAATATTCAATGTAACCAGGTAGGTGTTAATAGGATAAGAAACCGCCCAGGTTGACGTCGCGGTATCGTCGTCGTTTTCACGATAGCCCAACAAACGACCATTGGTGAGTGTTTTAAGGGCTTTGGGGGCGGTCACTTGGATGCCCATACCGCGGTCTGGTTCGTCGGCTGGATCGTCTTTACATGGCCACCAGAGATCGCCTCCTTCGCCTTGACATGTAACCCCAATCCAAGGCTGGCCTTCTCGTGTCTTTTGCCAAACGAATCCACCTTTCCAAGGTGCATTGTCTGAACTGACTGGGTGCCCTGCGTATTCGATGGTCACCTTGAATTCTGCGCCTAATGAGATCGGAATGGATAGGTTAACTTCGATTTGGCCAAGTGCTTGGCGAAACGGGGTAGTCTTTTGGTTTACCGTTACTGCTGTAACGGTAAGGGATTCGTCCAAGTGGCACTGGAATATCTGTAAGTGCGAGAGGCTACGGGCCGTAATTGTATTCTTGCCGGTAAGGTACTTTTTTGTTGGGTCGATGGTCACCTGTAAATCGTAATGCAGTACATCGTAGGAAAGCATTAGTGCTGGTATTTGACCGCCGGAGTCCCGGTCTGGGGACGTAAAGCCGAAAAGACTCAGCAGAGCCACTGAGGCGACTAAAAAGCAAGCCAACTTCAACCGACCCAATCTAGCATATGTGTTTTTCTGCAAACTACCGCCTTTTCGTAATCAGCACTATTTCGATACATGAGTCTACGTGTTTGGCTGAATTTATTCAAGGATTCAGTCTAAACGCTCGCTTGAAGTCGTTCGTTAGTTTGATAGGAGGATTCAGACATGAAACACTTTGCACTGTGGTTATTAATCGTTTTTTGTTTACAGAGTTGTCGACGGGTGGTGTTGCACGTAGAAGATCACGGCGAAGTGATACAGTTCTCGATGCCGTTTGCTGCCCTTGAAACGGCTTTGCGCTTGAATGGCAACCAACTTGAAGTGGAAGATTTAGGTGGCGCGAATTGCTCCATTGATCTGATGGCGGTTGCCCAAGCGGTCAGGGACTCGGGCTCAGAAGCCAAAATGGAGATCATTGACGGTGATCAAACTATTCTCATCGAGGCTAATGCGGCAAGCGTGCAGATGGAAATAAACAGCGACGATGAACGGGTTCGGCTCTTTTTGCCAATGGATGCTTTTGCAGCAATGGACTTAAAGAATGACCGCATTGATATGGGCCGAGTCATCAAATCGCTGCGCCACTACCAAGGAACGCTATTGCAAGTTGAAAGCCCCTATGAAAATGTGACTATTAGCCTGCGTTAGAATGCAATGGACAGGTCGCCACTTCCCCTTTTGTTAGAGGATGCGTTTTTAGTTGGAGATGTGGAGACCTGCCCAGATTCTTACGTTTCTGGATCGTCGTACAAGATCTCTTCTATGTTTTCGATTCGCCGCTTAAGGTCGCCAGCTCGGTGGGCAAGATCGCCGTAAGTCTCGTCTTTGGTTTCGATAGGTTCAGAATCGACCTGGCGATTCATCCTCATTTTTAACAATCGATAACCCAATACCATGCCTACGATGGTGACTGGCAGCAGGAATGCAAAAAAATCGTTCATTCAATCCTCAGCACTTACGTCGTCTTTTTTACGTTTCTTTGGCGCGCGACCTTTCTGTTTTAGACTCTCGAGTTCCTTCTCTACTTCATTCTCATGCTCGAGCTCCTCAAAACGGCGGTCAAGTGATTCGTTGCTCATAGCGACCACGTCGGCATCGGCTTCCACGCGATCAATGCGCGATTCTAGTTGATCGAACCGACTCAGGTTTCCGGTTGTCGCCTGATATATATGTTCTTCGACACGCCGTCTCTTAGCCTGCCGCTGTTGTCGTTCCATCAACGATCTCTGTCGTAGCCTTGCGCTTTGGAGTTTTTCCTCGAGCCGTAAGATATCAGCTCTATAGTGATCAACCAGTTGTTTGATCTCTTCCTGACGGCCTTTTAGTGCCGTGCCTTTGCGCGTGTAGGCCAGTTTTTGTTCAAGAGCTTCGCGAGCTAAATCGTCGCGACCTCTGGACACGGCGAGTTCGGCCTTTTGTTGCCAGCTAGTCGATTTTTCGTCGAACTGGCGAACGTTGCGATTAATCCTCTTCTCTTCAGCAATCACCTCAGCGGCCGATGACTTGATCTCCATCAAGGTATCTTCCATTTCGTGAATCATCATTTTGACCATCTTGACCGGGTCCTCAGCTTTTTCAAGCATGGCACTTATGTTTGCGTTAACTATTTCTCCGATACGCGAGAAGATACCCATAATTGCCTCCTACCTGCCAGCAATTAAGCAAGGCCCATTCCATGTATTCGTGATAAGCATAAGCCCCGCATAACCAGTAGTTTGTGTGAAACGCTCAGTCTTAACAGGGTGCTCAGGTGTGGCGAAATTCGCTAAGTGTTGTCGAAAGTCGCTATGTAAGGATCGGGTTGCAAACTGATTGGTAATGGGACTTGATGAACACGCCCCTCCGCAAACGGAAAATGAACGACGTTTGGTTTGTTTCTGTTAGATTCATGGGCAATTAGCTCGTTGACCCAAGTCTCTTCAATAATCGGCGTCGAATCCATCTGCACGCTTTTGCCCGTTTGCTCATTGTCGCCCATAAACAACATGACCAGCAAAGCCACGATGGCGAGGATAATGACTAATAGTGGCCAGCGGTATTCTTCCCACCAGGGTCGCTGAGCTTGAGCCATTGCTGCAAGTTGCTGTTTCGTGACCACGGGGAAAGAGGAGCTGGCCCACGAGTCTTCTTCTGTCAGTACACCCAATGCTGATTTAAGATCAGCCATGGTTTCGTGACGTTCATTGGCTGGTTTTGAGAGGGCCTTTTCTATGCCTGCAGCAATGTTGTCGGGTATGTCTTCGCGTTTACTTTTAAGAGGTTCTGGCGGGTCTTTGACCTGCTTTTTGATGAGTTCAAAAAAATTGAAGCCATGGAAAGGCGGTAGACCCGTAAGCATTTCGTAGCCCAGTAATCCCAGTGCATAGATGTCTGTTTGGCTTGTGATTTCTTGGTCTCGGCATTGTTCGGGCGCCATGTACATGGGCGTGCCCATCAGCTGTCCCGTGCCAGTCAGTTTCAGTCGAGTCGTTTCTAATTGGCCATGCGCAATATGTACGAGCCCAAAATCAAGAATCTTGACAACCGGACCCCTCTTCGTTTGCTGGACCATGATGTTGCTAGGCTTCAAATCACGGTGGACAATACCTTCGGCGTGCACGGCCTCCATGGCATCACACATTTGACCGAATAACCGAGAAAATATCTGGATAGGCATGCCGTTGGGAAAATCTCGCTTCACAAACTCACCCAAATCAGTGCCATCGATGTAGTCCATGACAATGAATGGCTTGCCGTCGACAACGTCATAATCAACGACGCTAACCACGTTGGGGTGCTCGATACGAGCGATGGCGCGTGCTTCTCTTTTGAAGCGATGTAGCGCGACCTCACCGTCTGATTCGACAGCGGCAATGCGGATAACCTTTATGACAAATTTCTTATCTAGTGTCTTGTGGCGCACCAGATAAACTAATCCCATACCACCTTGTCCAAGTTCACGTTCAACGATGTACTTATCACCAATAGTTGCCCCTATCATGGGGTCGTCGTTTGATGCTGGTTCATCATGACGTGGCCAAGACGCGGACTGTTTATTTGCAACGCTGGGCTTTTCTTTTCCGGGGTCAATGTCGGGCATTGAGCATCACTTTGGGCACACGAAATCTGTTCGCCACACCTTAGCACGTCTTTAGGCGTCGGTTCAATTTAGCAATCACTCTAGTCACGTTTAATGAAACCTTGGGCAAGCAATAGTTCCGCATTCAAAATAGCTGCACCGGCGGCTCCCCGAATGGTGTTGTGGGATAACACGACAAACTTGAGATCTAGCACCGGACAGTCGCGCACGCGACCGACTGTCACCGTCATGCCGCGGCCTACATGGCGGTCAAGTTTAGGCTGTGGCCGGTCTTCCTCAAGGAATACTTGGATGGCGGGCGATGGCGAGGAAGGCAGGCTCGATACCATTTGATTAGGTCGAAAATTTTGTAGTTCGCTAATAAAATCTATAGCCGTCGCCTTTGACCTTAAACCTATACTGACACATTCTAGATGGCCATCGCTCACATTGACGCGGTTGCATTGCGCAGAGACACTGAAGTCTGCCGCTTGCTCGATGGAGCCTAATATTTTCTGCGGCTCTGTCTCCAATTTATCTTCTTCGCCCCCAATCCAAGGCAGTACATTGTCATCTATGACAGCCGCAGAGGGACCGGGGAAACCAGCGCCAGAACGCGCTTGCATGGTTGTTACTTGAACGGTTCTTAGACCATAGGCGCGCTGGGCCACGGCGAGCGGCAAACATACGCCAATGGAGGCGCAATTTGGGTTCGTAACGATGAAACCTTTCCAGCGCTTTCGTTCTTGCTGTTCGAGAATCATGTGGGTGTGGTCAGGGTTGATCTCCGGGATGACCAAGGGGACGTGTTCATGCATCCGAAAGGCACTAGCATTTGAAATCACGGGTAGCCCGAAAGCCGCGAATTCGGGTTCGATCCTCATGGCCTCTTCTTTTGGAAGCGCAGAAAATACGACATCGACAGCTAGAGGAGGTCTGCATGACTGAACAACTTTTTGCGCGATTTCAGGTGCTAAAGGCGTTGTCATACGCCAATTAACGGCTTCAAGGTAGCTCTTACCTGCCGAACGGTCCGAGGCACATACTTCGCCTACATAGAACCAAGGATGATCGCTGAGGAGTTCGATCATTCTCTGGCCAACGGCGCCGGTGGCGCCCAAAATGCCGACTCTCAATTTTTTCATGCTATTCCTCCAGATGTTGCGCTCAGGATGGCGTCTGTTGCTAACTTCACATCCGCTTCGTTGATGACGATTGAGATGGAATATTCAGACGAACCTTGTGCAATGACTAAGACGTTGATATCGGCTCGACCTAGAGCCGAGAAAATTGAGCCCGCAATGCCTTTTCGGCCTCGCATGTTTTCGCCAACCACGGTAACGATCGCCACATGATCGAAGACACGGATCCGATCAACCCGATGCTCTTCGGACATCCACTCGGCCAAGTCACGGTTTAGCGCGGCCACGGTTTGAGAGCAATCCTTTCGCGGTATGGCGAAACTGATGTTGTGTTCGGAAGAACTCTGACTGATCAACAGAACGTTAGTCCCACAGCCACTGATCGAAGCGAACACCTTGGCTGCCACACCAGGCACGCCTATTAGGCCATAACCGCTGACGGTCACGATAGCTACTTCATCAATCGTCGTAACCAACAAACTGTCGCCGCGGGCGTGAGGTTCATTGCTGATCAATGTGCCTGCCGACTGGGGACGCATGGTGTTTTTGATCCGCAATGCAGTATTTGAATTAATCAAAGGCCACATTGTGTATGGGTGAACGACCTTGGCGCCAAAATAGGCTGCTTCGGCTGATTCACGAAACGACATGTGTGTGATGAGTTTGGCGTTTGCATGGTATCGAGGGTCCGCGCTGAATAGACCGTCAACATCCGTCCATATCCAAACTTCGTCCGCCTTTAAACTGGCTCCAACGATAGACGCCGTGTAGTCAGAGCCATTTCGACCTAGGGTGGTAATTTCACCTAACTTGTTGCCAGCGATGAAGCCACCAATTACACACACTCTTTTGCGCTTCAGTTCAGGTTCGATTTGTTGACAGACCAGTTGATTGGTTTGCTCAAATTGTACCCGCGCGTTCAGATATGACTGGTCTGTCCGAATCATATGGCAGGCATTAAGAGATACTGCGTTAATGCCTGAGGCGTTTAGCGAAGCGGCCAAAACAGGTGCCATGAGCCGTTCCCCCAAAGACATCACCTGCGCTCGTTGATGTTCTAAGCTGCCAATATCAAGCTTTTGCAGCTCCGAACCTATGAATGCCTCGATTTCTTTCAGGACCGATTGCTGATGCACAAATGTTTTGCAAATTGATAGGTAGCGGTCGCTTATGGCCGGAAATACCTGTCCTCGCTGTCCGTCATCTACTAAAGACTGCAGTAGATCAGTCATGCCTGACGGCGCTGAGGTCACGACCACAAGTGGTTCCGAGCAAATTGAGATTAAGCCAATTACTTTAGCGACGTGTTGCGCGTCTTGGACCGATGTACCGCCAAATTTGTAAACACGGACTGTCATCTGTCGTCCCCTCTCACCACCAAACCCTTGAGGTCCGGAGACAAGATAAGACATTGAGAAGCCGCGACGCCCTTTTGTTTCATTCTCTGCATGACGATGTCCGAGTCGATCGAATCATCATCTAATACCCAAGCACTCACCGTTGGACCAGAGCCACTCAAGAAGACGCCATGAATACCCGGCTCTTCGTTCAAAAATTCAAATACCGATCTAGCGTGGGGCTGAACGGCGAGACGATAAGGTTGATGCCGGATATCCTGCGACGAAGCTCTGAGTCCATTTGTTTCTGCGTCCTTCAGTCCGATAATCAGTTGTCCCCTAAGTTCGTTTGTTCTTGATTCGACTTGTGTGTTGACCTCTTTGGGTACCAATTCACGCATCAATTTGGTGTTCGCCTGCTGTTCGCTGGTCACACATAAAATACGCACCTTTGAATGGATGGGAAGCTGTCCTAATTCCGTGTCCTGCAGGCCACCAAATATGGCCGGTATCGTATTGTCGGCATGACCTTCCAACTCAGCTGCAAGATCACTGAGAGATGGCAAATCTAGTGAGCCTAAAGCAGATATTTGCGCTAATGCCAACGCCGCTACGATAATTGCAGCGCTACTTCCAAGGCCGGACGAGACCGGTATTTCGCTGGTCACTTCTACAGAGAAAGTTCTGCGTTGCAAGCTCCAAGCGTCACACGCTTTCCGATAGTATTGGACCAAGCTGTGGTTCTGATTAGCCGGGAACAATTTCGATCCAAAACCTTCAAGGTGTAACTGCCACTTTTGCGCTGGTTTGACCTTGACCGTTAGCCATAAAGGTAGCGCTAGCCCAAGCCGGTCATAGCCAGGACCCAAATTGGCCGACGTGGCCGGGACGCGGATCGTCCAAGTCATCCTAAACCTAGTAGGTCGCTCAGCGGCTGCATTTCAGCACGGCAGCGACGTATCTCCGGCGACTGTGCGACTGCCGTTTGCGGGTCTTTAAGTCCATGACCGGTTAAGACGCAGGTAATGGTGTCTTGTGCTTTGAATCGACCCTCTTTGGCTAGTTTTAATACCCCGGCCACCGAAGCGGCTGAGGCAGGTTCACAGAAGACACCCTCATCGCGAGCTAATAATCTGTAGGCGGATAAGATTTCTTCATCGCTCACGGCCGCTATAACGCCGTTTGATTGGTCTCGGGCTTTGAGCGCGGTTTGCCAGCTAGCCGGATTACCGATGCGGATGGCTGTAGCGACAGTTTCTGGATCATCAACAACATGCCCTAATACGATTGGCGCTGCACCTGCCGCTTGGAAACCCAGCATCTGTGGTAACGATGAGGCCTTACCGCTATTTTTGTATGCGCGAAAGCCCTTCCAATAGGCCGTGATGTTACCGGCATTGCCCACCGGCAAGGCGTGAAAGCTTGGGGCATCACCCAATTGGTCAACGATCTCAAAAGCGCCGGTCGTTTGACCATCAATTCGGTAGGGATTAAGCGAATTCACCAACGAGAGGGGGTGACTTTCAGCCATCTTTTTAACCAGGGCAAGGGCGGTGTCGAAGTTACCATCAACCGCGATAATTTCAGCACCAGCAATCGCTACTTGTGCGAGTTTACCTAAGGCAACTTTGCCTTCCGGAATGATGACAATACAACGCATTCCCGCGCGGGCTGCGTAGGCCGCGGCTGAAGCTGAGGTGTTGCCGGTCGAGGCACATATGACTGCTTCTGCGCCTGCCTCTTTAGCCTTGCTCACCGCCATCGTCATGCCACGGTCCTTGAACGACCCGGTCGGGTTGAGGCCTTCGTATTTAAGAAATACCCTAGCTCCAATCCGTTTGCTCAGTCGCGGGGCTTCAATAAGCGGGGTAGATCCCTCATAGAGGGAAACGATCGGCGTTTTATCCGTGACCGGTAAAAAGTCTCGATATCGTTCGATGAGTGGCTGATTAGTCATAATTTCTCCGCTTTTTGGAGGTCCATTAGTAGACCCATACCGGTCGCATCTGAGCCTGCTCCCGGGCCTTTCATGGTGATCGTTCCCAATGATTTGGTGACGATGGTGATGGCGTTGGTTGCCCCTTCAATTTGGCTTAACGGGTCAACGGCCGCCAATTTCGCTTTTTTGACCGACGCACCTTCTGCTGTCACTTCGCCAATCAGTTTGATGCGACAGCCTTCCTCTTTGGCTAACTTCAGTTCCTGGCTTGATTGGTCACGGATACTGGCGGTTATTACTTCCGCAGGACGATAACCAAAAGCATGTTGCGCAAGTATGAAGACCTTTGCCTGGATGTCCAAGCCGTCGACATCGCTACTTGGATCCGGCTCCGCATAACCCAATTCCGTGGCTAGCGATAAGGCTCTTTCATAGCTCAACCCGTTGTCCATCTGCGAAAGAATGTAATTCGTGGTGCCGTTGAGGATACCGCTAATCTTTTCTATGCCCGCAGGTTTAAGGCTCTCTATTAGGTGTATGCACGGCGTACCACTCATGACGGTCGCTTCGTAACCATAATAAACGCGATTCGCCAGAGCTAAATGCCGTAACTCGGTTAGCGCCTTTGAGGCGGGCCCTTTGTTGGCCGTGATGACATGTTTACCGGCATTGAGCGCTAAGCGGTGATAGCTCATGGCCGGCTCCGGGTGGTCGATATTCGTGGGCATGCTCTCGACGATGACATCAACTTCGTCATGCACTAAGAGCTGTTCTGGTGATAAGGGGGTGTGTTTGGACTCTTGCCACTGCGATAGCTGTGAAACGAGAAGTGGCTGGTCAAATAGACGAGCGCCGCGACTATTGGCCAAACCTCTTATCACAAATTCGTCGAGCCTATCGTTTTCCCTTAAATGGCGCTCAAGGACACGCGCGAAACCAGCTCCCACATTACCAAACCCAAATAAGGCTAATCGCATTGGTTCCAATCGCATTGGTTCCACCTTTTCTTTCCGCCTGCGAATTAGCGCAACACCATAACATAATTGAGCGCTAAGTTAATGCCCAATAGACTAAGAAGATTAGGTCATGGTGGTGCCGTATAGACAATTGAGTTTATTAACTACCTGTCTAACTGTTAGACCGGGTTGCCGAGAATATTGCTCGTCATAAGCCCGTCCTATTGGCGGCCGTACTGGTGTCCGTTATGATGAGTTACCACTTCTCTCCATTACGGAAATGCATATGTATGCTCTTTTTATTGCGTTATTAACTAGTTGGGCATTATCCGATAGTCCCACGACGATTGTTCTTAAGAACATGACGGTCATTGTCGGGACTGGCGACCAACCTCTGTCTGATCAATGTCTGGTCATTGTTGACGGTAGGATAAGCGCCATCGAATCCAACTCGTCTTTCTCCATGCCAACCGATGCGCTTGTTTACGATCTAGCAGGTAAGTATCTGCTTCCTGGCTTTGTGGACTTGCATGTTCATTATCCTGAAGACAGGTCAACCCAAGTTGCTATTAACTCAAAACTTTTGGAGTTTGGGGTAACCACGATTCTGAATCCAGGTGCTCGACCCGATGCTGGAGTAGAGCTTCGAGCACGGATTCGTGATGGCAGTCATCCAGGTCCGACGATGTTCACGGCCGGCCGCATCATCGATTATGCGCCCTCGACTGATTGGCTTAGGCGTTGGGGGGCGGTTGTAGACAGCGAGCAAGCAATGCGGCAAGAAATCAAGGACCAAGCGAGTCTGGGCGTCGATTTCATCAAGATATATAGGAGGTTACCGGCTGACATGGTGAGGGTGTGTGTGGATGAAGCCAACAAGCTAGGACTGCCAGTGATCGGTCACATGGTGGCGACGACTTGGACCGAAGCGGCTGAGCTAGGCGTCGACATGCTGGTTCATGCTGGTTGGGAAACGCCCATGGAGGAGTTGATCAATTTAGACGACCTAGAATCCGCTTCAGACGATGATTGGTACCGTGCCTACGCTGATGCGCCTAATCACGCAAAATTCGAACGACTGGCGGCAACGTTACTGGCACATAAGGTAGTTGTCGTTCCCACCCTCTCTGTCATGATGGCGGGTGGATTAGGTAGAGATGCAGAGCTGCTGCCGCGTTTCCGTACCGAGTTGGCTCCTGACGCCGATTTGAAAGGCTGGTGGGGCGAGGGTTGGCGTAAACGCCATCCCGAATATGGAGATGATGTAAGCGAAGCCGAGGCGGTCTTGTTACGCGACGTATACTTTCCAGGCGTTCTCGGCATACTGCACGCCTATTACAAGCGGGGCGTTCGGCTTGGCGTGGGCACCGATGTGGGGGTCGCTTGGATGACGCCGGGCTTTATTTACCATCACGAATTGCAGCTATATCAGCGTGCCGGTATCCCGCCTTTGGACATCATCAAAATGGCAGGCCACAATGGCGCCCAAGCTCTGGGAATCCTGTCAGAGCGCGGAACGGTCGAGGTCGGCAAGGTGGCCGATTTAGTTATCCTGAACAAAAATCCGCTTGATGACATCAAACATACGCTTTCCATCTACATGGTTCTTCAGAATGGAAAAATAGTGACACCGGTGAATTAAAAAAACTTGTGATCTGAGTTTCTAAAAATCTGGGTTGTAAGCGGTTAATGACTAACTGGTTATGAGGATGTTGTGTCGCTTGCCGAGTTGTGGACTGCTGTCACTTGGACGACGGGCAGTTGCATTATGGCCGAAGTTCCGCAATCTGGACCATCGCTTTCAATTCGTAGTGAACCGCCCATTTCTGTCATGGCGTTGGCGGAAGTGTGGAGGCCGTAACCGTGTCCCTTTGCTTTTGTTGTAAACCCAAAGGTAAAAACATGATCCATGTTTTCTGCAAGGATCCCGTAACCGTTGTCATGCACTTCTATCTCTAACTTCCCATCTAGCGTTTGCGATGTCGAGATTTCCAATCGCTTGGGCTTACCGAGTGAAGGGTTGCCATCGACTGCGTCCTTGGCGTTTTCAATCAAGTTCACCAATACATTCACGATCTTTGTGCGCGTTACCAGGCATGGTTCTTTACTTAGCTCGTGTACGTGCACGTCAATGGCATGCCTTTCCATGGAAACATGCATCAGCGCTAAGACTTCGCCAATAAACTCTGCAGGACTCAATTCCTCGATTAAGAGGCCGGATTGCGCATAATCGTGTTGGATCTCAATAATCTCGCGCATCATCCTTACAGACTCTAAGAGTTGGTCTAACTCGTGTTGAACGGCGTCCTGTTCCTTTTTCAGTCCCTGAGCGAGCGTTTCGTAGAACTGAATCAGTTTTTTGCCTTTTGGGTTTAGCTGTACTTCGTTTTCCATGCCTTTCAACATCTCATTTGCGCGCCAAAAACCAGTGATGTTTGACTGGGCAACTATTTTCCGTGCGTGTTCCACGCTGATATTTGTCGAATTCAGAATATTGCCCACATTATGCAGCACGCCAGTAGAGATTTCGGCCATTCCTGCACGATGTGCTGTTTCCACTAGCTTCTTTTGTGTTTCTTCAAGGTGAGTCGTTCGTTGGCGAACAAGCTGTTTGAGTTCGCGCTCCCGTTCTCGCAGTGACCTTAGCCTCAAGAAGTGAAAACTGGCTGCCAAAGCCACAATACCGAGAAAATAGAGACTGTAAGCCCACCAAGTTCTCCAAATCGGAGGATGTATCTTGAATTCAACGATAGCTTCGTTGTCATTCCATATGCCGTCATTGTTTGAACCCATGACTCGAAAGCGGTAGCTGCCGCTAGGGAGCTGGGTGTAGCTGGTATAATTTTGGGTTCCTGCTTGTACCCAGTCCTGATCGATGCCATCGAGCTTAAAGGCGAACTCGTTGTTCTTGGGAAACGTGAAATCGAGCGCTGCAAACTCGAATGAAATAAAGTTCAAATCGTGATTGAAATGCAACGGCTTCCCCTGTGACGCAGCTTCCTCAAACTGTGTGGGTATGCCATGTACTTTCATGGACGTGATGATGACGTTGGGCACATGTTGATTGTCTTCGATTCTTGATGGGTGAAATGTGTTGAAGCCATCCAACCCCCCGAAATACAAGTTCCCCTTTGGGTCCTTAAATGCCGCTCCGTCTAGGAACTCATTGTCCTGAAGGCCGTCGGTAATATCGAAGACTTTATATTGGTTGTGATAGGGGTCCACCCGGTAGAGTCCATTGTTTGTACTTAGCCACAATGCTCCGTTTCCGTCTGCAATCATTCCATGGATCGGAGTTACTGGCAGACCCATTTGACGGCCTGTCCGTGTGACTGATAAGGAGTGAGCATTGACGAAATTGAGACCTTGCGCCGTACCGACCCAGAACCCATCGGTTTGCTCAAGGAGGCAGCTGACGCTGGCATGGTCTAAGCTCGAATCTAGCTTAGGATCATGACCGATCACTGTTGCCTTATGCGTGTCGGCAGATAGCCGTATCAGTCCGCGCGCATAGGTGCCAAGCCATAAGCTTCCTTCCTGTCCACGGGCAATGACTTTGATACTACGAGACACAAGGTTATCTTGGCCGGGCAAATCGCTGTGAATGAGTTCGAACGAATCTGAGCCCTTCCGATGGCGGCACAATCCTTGTCTGGTTCCTATCCAGATCAGGCTATTGGCTTCAATTAGAATTTCCTGAATGGTGTTGTCGCAAAGTGACTGCGCATTGCCTTCTTCTTCCACGAAACTATTCAACTCGCCTGTTTTGGGATTGAGGCAATGCAAACCGCCATAGTAGGTCCCAATCCACAAATCGCCTTCCTGGTCTTGCACGATCTTTTGCACGGATGTTGAGGCCCGGCTTTGTGCCACATCCGAAAAAGTGGACACCAACTCAAATTCCGACAAATCAATGCTCTTGCTGAGTCCTGCCTCGGTTCCAACCCAGAGACTGCCCTCTTGGTCTTTAAACAAAGCATAAACGCGCTCGCCAATTAGAGCCTTAGGGTTGCGGGCATTGTTTTGAACAAGCCGAAACTTAGGTGGCTTGGTATCCAAAATGCTAAGTCCATTTTGGTAGGAGCTAACCCAAACGAGACCGGTTCTGTCGGCATAAACGTCAAGAACGTCATTGCCGGCAAGACTTTTCGCTGAATAGGGATCATGTTTGTAATGAAAAGATTGATCGTTGCTTTCGTCGATCAACCATAAGCCATCCACAGTTCCAATCCAAACACGGCCAAATGAGTCATGTTTAATGACGTTAATCCATGCGGTTCCCAGCGCATGATTTGCTGCAAAACGGCTATTGGCGTCATTTAGTTTTCCGGTTCGCGTATCAATAAAATTGAGTCCACGAGTGGTTCCAACCCACAATTCGCCGTTGGCACCCAAACTGAGCGATCTGACTTGTGCATGGCTGAGCCCTTGATCTTGGTTGTATGTAAGGACATCAGATTCAGTTAAATAGCCCAACAATCCGTTGTTGGTGGCTATCCATAGTCGTTCATTCTCGTCCAAACATAGCGCTCTAATATTATGGTCGTTGGGCGCTAAAGGTATGCCCGGTATTTCTTGGAATATTTGTGTCTGGGGGTCTAATCGACACAAGCCACCTTCGTAGGTCCCAATTAGAATTTGGCCCTGCTGATCTCGTAGTAAACAGCGAATGTAGTTCGCAGTTAAGCCGGCTGTCGTTTCCGCGAAGAAATGTTGAACGTCCATCGTGACAGGGTTGATCCGATTCAATCCATTTTTTGTGCCCACCCACAAATTGTTCGACCCGTCTAGTGTCATCGACAAGACGCGATTATCGGTCAATGATGCGTAAAGCTCAGGCATCTGCCTGAGTACGGAAAACCGGTAGCCATCATGCTTGTTCAAACCGTCTTCGGTGCCTAGCCAGATAAATCCTTGCGCGTCCTGTCCAATACTCCAGACGGTGCTCTGGGATAATCCGTTTTGGCTGGAAATACGCCGGAACTCAAGCGACCCCCACGTGTTGGGTGACGAAGGTACAGGTTCCTGAAAGACCAAGAGCGGTAAAAGGGCGCTAACCGTAATCCAGCTGACGTTCATAGTCACTTCGTTGGTACGTTTTTTTTATCTTAGCACGCCCGCTGACCGTCTACTGGCCGAGTAGACACATGAAACTCGACCGCTGCCAGACGCTTGATCAGGTGTGCTTAAAGCTATCGCTGCTGAAATATATGCGTGCCTGCGATCGGTTTTTGCTGAGGTCGGATGAATGCCAATCGACAAGTTGTATGTCATTTCTGTTACTTGGTGAAGAAGACCAAAGTTTGTGTTGAGCACGCAATGTCCCTGGTATGGGTTTCGAGATCCGAACTATATCTCGAAGGGGTAATTTGCGATAAGCTGAATCAACAACACTATGACGATTCACGTTTGTATACAGCCTCCCCAAGCCGAATCCACGGTTCGAGAACACGACGGCACGTCCGTCATTTTGGGACGTGCACCTTCGGCCGACTGGATGATCGCTGATCAGTTTCTTTCTCGCCAGCATGCGCGCCTGTACGTGGAATCTGAATCATTGAAAATTGAAGACCTATCCTCACGCAATGGTACCTATGTCAATGGCGTTCGAATTCAAGGTCCCACCACCATTCGGACAGGTGATCTCGTCCAGATATCAGAAACTCGGATATTCATCGAGCCCGACCAAGCTGCGACGGAAGCGGAAGGCTCGATCTCGGCCGAGAACATGATCTTCAAACCCGCCACCGAACTTATGAAAACTCGTGAATTTACAACGGGTTCTGCCTGGCAGTTGGATGATGTGGGTTTGCGCGGCTACGTGCAGCGACTGGAACTCCTCAACGAAATTCATGAGGCATTGGGCAAATCGATGTCGCTTGATTCCCTTTTGCAATTGATCCTTGATCGTGTGTTCCAGTTGTTACAGCCGCAACAGGCGGTCATTTTCCTCAAGAACCCAGACAGTCGCTACGTGTGTGCAGCAAAACGTACTCAAGAAGGACATTCCACCGAGGTTCCTTTGTCACAAAGCATCGTAACCGAGGTTGCTGAGAAGGGGATGGCGGCCCTGGTTTTTGATATGACCACTGACAAACGCTTCTCCGCAGCTGAAAGCATTCAGACCTCAGGTATCCGGTCGCTGGTAGCGGCACCCTTACAGGACGCTGCTGGTTCCCTTGGCTTCATTGTCCTGACATCCAAAGTAGTTGTACGTCAGTTTTCAGAAGATGACATGAGCTTGCTGGCCTCGGTAGCGTCGGTGGCGGCCCTGAAAATCAGAAACGTGGCGCTTAGTGAAGAAGCCGCCATGCGCCAGATCTTAGAGAAAGAAATATCGTTGGCGCGCACCATTCAGTTGACACTCATTCCAGATCGACTTCCCAATCTCAAAGGCTACCAAATCGCGGCCAAGAATGTTCCATCACAGGCCATTTCTGGTGACTACTACGAGACGGTGCTGCGCAATCAGGACCAGGAGTGTGTTTTTCTGGTGGCCGACGTAAGTGGTAAAGGTGTGGCTGCATCGTTGTTAACGGCTTCTCTAGAAGCGCTTTCGGCCAGCCCAATCGAGGACGGACTCTTGCCAGGCGAGATCTGTTCTAAACTCTCAAGATTGTTAATCAAGCGAACGCCACGAGATCGCTATGCAACCATGTTCATGGCCGTTTTGTATGTGGAGACCGGCCGTCTTGTGTACGCCAATGCGGGACACAATCCCGCTCTTCTCGTACGAGCTAATGGGTCGGTTGAATGGTTAGAAAGGACGGGGCTCCCGATTGGACTGATGCGAACCCACCAATATAGCGAAGGTGAGTCAACCCTAGAGCCGGGCGACTCGGTGCTCTTGTATACGGATGGCTTGACCGAGGCGCGCAATGCAAGTGGCGAGGAGTTTGGCATGCTGAACCTTGCAAATGCATGTGTGCAGTTTCGACAGCTCGATGCCCAAGCAATGGCATCTTCGCTGGACGACACCTTAGTGACCTACGTACAGGAAACCGCCTTTGACGATGACCGAACCTATGTACTTATTAAACGCACATGAGTGAGTGAGACTCAAATCGCGCGTGACAAGCCTGCAAAAAGAGCCGAGCCCGACGAGGCAATCCGTGCTTCAGGTAATGATTGACCTGACGTTCGACAGCTTGCTCAAAATTGGGCGAACACGCCAATGCAGATTCAAGATTATCGGCGCTTAGCACAAACGGATGATCGCATGCCTTTGCGAAAAGCGATTCTAGCGCCTGGGGTTTGCGCTCAACCGCCTCAAATTGCTTTTGCTGATGCGATGTTCTGCCGTCGGGTTGGTACCAGTAACCGTAGTCCTCTAACATGCGACGTTGCTTGCCAGCGACGCACCAGTGCGCCACTTCATGTAACGCACTCGAAAAATAGCCCTCTCGGAAATAGATCCTATGCATTTGATCTGATGATGAAGCAGGTAAATAAAAAGGTTCGCTGCCGCCCTCACATAATTCAGTGCGATGGCTAGTCTGAAAAAGTTGATTGAAGATTTCGATGACTGGTTGCGGATCGCGGTCCCACATCACGTAATACCAGCACTCAAATAACGGTGCAACCACGCGCGAGCCATGCGCCATTCTCGTTTAATGGTGCGGTCTGAGACAGAAAGAACGGTGGCGCATTCTTCCACGGAAAGACCGGCGAAGAACCGCAGACTTACGATTTGAGCTTGGCGTTCGTCCAGTTTCTCCAAGGCTTGAAGTGCGTCGTCAAGGACGAGCGCATCGAATTCATTCTCTTGAGCCTGTTCAATGCGTTCACTCCACGTGACTTTGATGGCGCCATCACCGCGTTTTTCACGGTTACGGCGTCGCGAGTGGTCAACCAGGATTCGGCGCATAATGGTTGCTGCAAGAGCAAAAAAGTGGGCTCGGTTTTGCCAATCAACACGATCTTGGTCGATGAGTTTCATAAAGGCTTCGTTGACGAGGGCCGTCGACTGAAGTGTGTGACCAACCCGTTCGCGGTGCAAATAGGAACGCGCCATTTGCCTCAACTCCGCATAGATCATGGGAAGCAGCTCGTCGAGTGCTTCGCGTTTGCCACCTTGCCAGTCTTTTAGCAGCGCCGTGACATCGTGGCTGGCTGTCAATGTTTACCTCGATTGACGTTCAATTTGGCGGAATTCGTCTTACCAACGGCTCGTGGTCGAAAGACCATGATGCCGTCAAATGAGTCGTTTTCGTTCAGGTACTGAGGCAGAGACTGCGCCGAGATCAGCACTTGTTTTGCCTTCAGCGAGGCATGCAACAGATGGGCAAAGCCGTTTTGTCGATAACAGAAGCCTACATGTGCCACATCAAGCCCGGTCACGGAGGATGTCAGAGCGATGATATCGCCGTTCTTGAGATCCGAATCAATGGCCGCAACTCTGTCTTTAGGCAAAAACCAGATCTCTCGCTGATTGATTTCATCTTCGATCATTTTGATTGTATGCAAAGAGTCAATGCCCTTTAGTGCTGGATAGCTCTGAGGGTGTTGAGAAATGAAATTGATCTTTTTGTTACGCAAAACCCCACCTAGTTGCGGAGTCACGTTTGTTACAAAGCCAAGACGTTGTGCTTCATACGACCAATCGCTCAGATAGTGGAGCCGAGACAGGTAGCCAGAAAGTTGGCCATCGCGATAGCGAATACGTTTGAGTGACTGCCTAAATGAATCGGCATTGAATGGGTCAGATTGGGCACTGATTGCTGTCGCCAAAACGGTATCCATAAAGGTCGTACAATCAAATGCGTGAAGATTGACGACCAGTTGTTCCGCGCCAGCCTGCTCCAGGGTGTGTGCTTGATATGGTGAACCTATGTACAATTTCGCGATTTCACCGACATAAACCCCCCAATCATGGGTCTCTATTTGAGTGGCCTGTGATTTGACACGCTCAAAAATGGCCTGATCAGGCGATGTGAATGGTTCGATTTGCGATTGGTATAACCAAAGCACGAAATAAAACGTAAATATCATGCGTTTAGTATACCTGGTCTAATATCATATGTGATCCCAGCAAAGGCTGTCGTCGTATATGATATGGGTGTCATTGAGTTGAGGAGAATAATGCGAAAAAGAGAACCACGATTAACTCGCGTAAGATTTCGAAACGACGTGCGAGCTTATATCGACGGGCGACAACTTGGTTTTATCAAGGACATTAGTCACGATGGCTGTTTGATAGCCAGTGCGTCGTGGATGGCGGTGGATAAAAAAAAGTCGCATGCGTTAACGCTAGAATTACCGCGTTCGAATTCGATCGTTCTCAATGGCACTATTATGCGTTCGAGAATCGCTTCCGAAACCACGTCGGATCAAGTGATGTATGAGATTGGATTTAAGTTCAATCTGGATTCCGACGAGTTTAGACGCTATACGAATTGGCTGAAAATCATGACTCAGGGGACAGAGCAAGGTCAGGTCAAAGTGTTTGTTAGTGACGACCAAATTGCTGTCTCGCGGCTGCTCGAACAAATTGACCGCATCACAAAACAATAGAATTATAAGGAGAGCAACGAATGGCCAAGTTGATCATAGGATTAATGTGTTTAAGTGTAGGCGTTCTGTTCGCCGGTGAAACAAGCGAACAAATGATGGAAGTACTAAAAGGGACGCATCGCTCGGATGCGCACAAGGCACGCGATGTTTACCGCCATCCGGCGGAGACACTTGCCTTTTTTCAGGTTACGCCAGACCTTAACGTCGTTGAAATATCTCCCGGCGGCAAAGCATGGTACATGGAAATACTTGCACCTTATTTGCAAGCAAATGGAACCTACGTTGCTGCTAGCTTCGATAAAGAAAGTACTAGTGCGTATGCCATGAAGTCGCAAAAAACATTCGAAGCTAAACTGGCTTCAGATCCTAAGAACTACGGTAAGGTGCAAGTCACAGAATTCGCCCCGCCCCAGAAAATTGAAATTACTGAGCCAGGAACCGCCGATCGTGTCTTAACGTTCCGCAATGTTCATAATTGGATGTCAAGTGGTTCAGCTGATGCCGCCTTTTCCGCATTCTTCAAGGCCCTCAAGCCTGGTGGCATGTTAGGTGTAGTAGAGCACCGAGCGCCGGCTGGCGATCAAGATCCTAAAGCTTCAAACGGGTATGTTACGGAGGCGCACGTCAAGGAACTGGCAAAAAAAGCGGGATTCGAGTTTGTTGCCGCCAGTGAAGTTAATGCCAACCCTAAAGATATGAAGAATCATGAGCAGGGTGTTTGGACATTGCCGCCAGCCCTTGCATTGGGTGATGTGGACCGAGAAACCTATATGGAAATTGGTGAGAGCGATCGCATGACGCTCTTGTTCCGTAAAGTGGCCAATTAAACAGGGTCAGTCGAAGTAGGCAGCGGGAAAGACAGTGTAAATATACTGCCTTTCCCGGGCCCTCGACTGGTGACAAAAATATCGCCTTTGAGTTCTGTCATTACGAGCGAACAGGTATGAAGCCCGAACCCTCGCCCTGAACCCTTGGTTGAAAAACCGAACTGAAAGATCTGTTCGATGTCGGCTTTGTCTATGCCTTTTCCGTTGTCGCGGATAGCACATTGGATATGTTGGTTCTGTTGGCTCAATGTGATTTGTATCTGTCGGTCATCAATCGCGTTGTGGATGACGGCGTCGTGGGCATTTTTTAGGATGTGCAATAGCGCGTAACTTACTTTTGCCTTGGGTAACATGAGCGACGGAGCGTCCGCCAAATCAAAGCTCATGCTCGTCTGGGACTCCTGTAAACTTACCGATTCAAGCCTCACTACATCTTTAATCAGTTGCCCTAATTGCACTTTTTCCTCGAAACTTGAGAAATCGGCATAGGCTTGTTGGTCCTTGACGACACCGCGCACCATGGCCAAGTGTTCCTGCATACGTTGAACCTCTTGCTTGATTGTGTCTCTGTCGTCAACAAGTCGGCGACACAGTGATACGAGGTAATCAGGTAATCGGGAGAGTCGCGAGTCGTCTAGATCCATGAGGGCGGAGCGTGTTTCCTCAATTAATCTATCGGTTTTCTCCAATTTCCGCAGACTTGAGCTGGAGATACGTTCCTGAACCAACTGGCAAGATATGTTCAAGCTGTTGAGCGAGTTGCCGACGTTGTGAAGGACTCCGGTTGCAATTTCGGCCATACCAGCTTGATGAGCTTGATCTAGAAGGATCTGCTGCGCTTTTTTCAGCTCGGCGGTGCGTTCGTCGACGAGTCGCTCAAGTCCTTCTTGATGGTTCTTGAGTTCTTGGGTGCGTTCGTCAAGTGCCACATTCGATTGAACGAGATCTTGATATGTGGTGAATAAATCGGTTTGCATATGATTGATGGCGTCAACCACGTCGTCAATCTCGTCGCCCGCTGAGGGCCTGTCCAGTATCAGTTCACTAGGTTCCGTACCACCAAACTTCAAGGACCTTGCGAATATGGAGATCGTGTCTAAGTGTCTAATGATAAGCGCGTTAAAGATAATGAACATGAACATGGCAACTAAGAATGTTTTGATGCCTTGTGTGATGAGCACCAAAAAGAATTTTTGTTTGAGACGTTTAAAAATGCCGGTCAAACTTGCTTCAACCAACATGCGCCCCACCTCTATCTCGTTGCTGTCCGTACGGTGATTGAGCGTATATTCGCGAATCTTGGTGTATTGAGATCGCCTTTTTCCGGTCGTTATTTCGATGGTTTCTTCGCTGGGCTTGACGCGAACATACTCGATATCGGGTAATCGCAAGATACCCTCAATGACGACTTCCACCTGATCGTAATCGATGTTCCACAAAGAATCACTTATCGACTCACCAAAACTGTCCTCTACTTGATCTAACCGTTGATCTAGGAATTCGAGGTCGGTGGTGTAATCAAAATAGAGCTGTACGGCAGTAGCTAAGAGCGCGATGGCCGTACTGCACATAATGATGTACACAACGAGGCGGCGGGAAATTCCAGCTCTGCGTAAATCGCGTACGAGGTTCTTCCAGAACAAGGGCAGGATCCTTCGGTCGCCGTTATTTGAGAACAAGCTAACTTGTTAAATATGAATCCTGTATCTTTTTGACGGTGCCGTCAAGCCGCAATGCCTCAATCGTTTCGTCAAACTGAGCGAGCTGGTCGATGTATGGCGAATCTCGCCGCATCAATAACTTAAAATCCACTTGGTCCAGATCGGATCCAATCAATTTGAGGCGATCACGATAGCCTAGCTTGTTGATGAAAAACTGAGCCACCGGCTCGGGGTCAACAGAGACGTCGACACGTTGTAATGCGACCATTTTCATGGTTTGCTCGAGGGTGCGCGTCCAAGTCACATTGAGTTTTCCAAGATGGCGTTCCGCCCATCCATTGCCTATATAGGAGGCAACTCGATAGGAATCAAGATCAGATAGACTCTTAATTTGGCGCAGACTCTCGGTGTTAGGATGATTGTGTGACGTGTAAATGCGCATCGGCACGCGTATGACGGGGTTCTTGGATGCCTTACAATAAACTTCACGATCGGGCGTGAAGACAGTGCACATCGCATCCGCTTTTCCCAAGCGCACAAGCTGCTGCGCACGACCCCAGGGAAGGCCAACATGATTAGTTTTGATGCCTAGTCTACGATGAAGGGCCTCTTCTAGAATATCTACAAATATACCTTTGACCGGATCCCCATTGTCGGTCCAGCTAAAGGGTGGATAGTCATGAAAGTAGACGATCGACAACGCACTTTCAGCTTGATTTTTTGCCAGCAAACGAGCACCCAAAAGTGTGGGTGTCCATTGGAGGAATGTGCGTCTCTTCATATTATCTACTTCTTCGGCCAATTACCTAGGCTGCTTGAATTATAGGTCATTAAGCCGTTTGCAATGGGATCCCATTTTGGTGATGATGGGTCAGGTAGGAGGAATGATCGTGTCTCAATCGACGATTGAATGCCCAAAATGTGGCTTTGAACAGCCTAATAATGAAGAGTGTGTGGCCTGCGGCGTAATTGTCGCCCGATTTAAACCGCCACCTAAACCCCTGCCATTACATGAGAAGTATAAGAGTCTGGATTTGCTTGTCTCGCGCGACAGGTTCTTTATTGAACAACCAGTGCTTTCTTGGTCAGAGTTATTACTGAATTGGGAGATAGCCAAAAAATATTTGGTACGCGACGAAAAAAACAGGTCTGTTGGTTTGTTGTCCGAACATTCCAAAGGCGTTTTGGCCATATTGAGACGCTTACTCCTAGGTTCTCATCGTCCTTTGGAGATTGATGTTTATGCCTACCATAATCAATCAGTGGTATTGCATTTGGATCGCGGTTTCTTCTGGTTCCACTCAGATCTTTTTGTCTTTGCTGCTGACGGTGCCAGATTGGGATCTGTACATAGACGTTTTAACCCCTTTGTGAGAGTGTATGACTTGGTCAACCAGAAAGGGCGTGTCTTTGCCCAGATACGCAGTCCCTTCTGGCGTTGGTGGACATTCCCTTTGTTGGATATGAACGGACAACGATTTGGCGTTATATCCAAGAAATGGGGTGGTTTGTTCCGCGAGTGGGCAACCGACTCGGATGATTTCTTGGTTGATGTCGGTACTTTTGCCAAATCGTTGGACGAACAAGCTGTTCTTTTTGCGGCCGCTATCTCGGTCGATTTTGATTTTTTTGAGAATAACCATAAGTAGGAGCCTATATGTCAACACGAGTCACGCAACAGCTAGGGATTGAGGTTCCGTTAATATGTGGGCCGATGTATCCATGTAGCAATCCAGAGTTGGTTGCTGCTGTATCGGAGGCGGGTGGAATCGGCGTTTTACAGCCTGTGTCACTGGTTTATGTCCATAAGCAGCCTTTTCGCGAAGGTGTGCGCGCTATCCGCGCTATGACGGATAAGCCAATTGGATTTAACGCGCTCATTGAACATTCATCAAAAACCTACGAACGTCGTATGACAACTTGGATTGAAGAAGCACTAGATGAAGGGATTCGTTTCTTTATCACTTCGCTTGGTAACCCAAAATGGGTCGTGGACATGGTTGCTCCGCATGGCGGCATCGTCTATCACGATGTTATTCACGCCAAACACGCGGAAAAAGCTATGAAAGGCGGTGTTCACGGATTTATCGCCGTGAATTCACGCGCTGGCGGTCACGCTGGTCAACGCGACCCTAAGCAGTTGCTCGAGGATTTATCTGGGTTCGGTGTGCCTTTGGTGTG
Source organism: Holophagae bacterium (assembly GCA_029263455.1). Lineage (GTDB taxonomy): Bacteria > Acidobacteriota > Holophagae > Acanthopleuribacterales > Acanthopleuribacteraceae > JAGQSC01. The sequence goes on along the minus strand of JAJCXM010000026.1, from coordinate 203,015 downwards.
TGCGGGTGGCATTGGTACGCCTCAACAATTTTCAGCGGCCATGCAACTTGGTTACGATGCCATTCAAATGGGGACTCGTTTTATTGCGACCAAAGAGTGTACGGCTCATGCTGATTACAAAGAGGCGATTATTAAAGCCAACGAATCAGATATCGTGCTTACCGAAAGAGTCACAGGGGTCCCAGTATCTGTGATCAGAACGCCCTATATTGACCGAATTGGCACTAAAGCGGGTGCCATTGCTCGCTGGATGTTAAAAGGCCGGAAGCGAAAACGACTGATGCGAACGTTCTTCTTTTTGCGCTCTGGTTTGAAACTGAAACAATCGCTATTCCGTCCAATCTCGGAGAAAGATATCCTGCAAGCCGGGAAAAGTGTGGACGGTATTCATGAGATACAAAATGCTGGGGATATCGTTCGCGCATGTGCCACGGCGTGGAACGATTCTAAGGCGGTTGATTCATGTCCGCGTTAATGCAGTCTTGGCACCGCATGGATCGATTCCCCTTTGGGCGATTCTTCTTTAATCGAATAATCGCGCTTCGCATTCCCTATACAGGATCCATTCGACCGCGAGTCGTTTCGTTGGAGCCAGGCAAAGCGATGGTCGAATTCAGCGACAGAAGAGCTGTTCGAAACCATTTACATTCCATCCATGCGATTGCCCTAATGAATCTTGCCGAGTTCAGCACGGGCCTTGCCATGATGAGCGGACAGCCAGCCAACGTGCGTGCCATTCTCGTCGGTCTCTCTATTGAATACTTGAAGAAAGCTCGAGGAACGATGCGCGCCAGCTGTCTTGACGAGTTAGGGCCGTTCCATGGAAGTAAACGGGAAGAACGTCGCTTGACGAGTGAAATAACCAACGAAGAGGGCGAAGTCGTCGCCCGCGCAGAAGCAAAATGGCTAATGGATCAACGCGAGGCTTATACGTAAAAACCCTTTCTTCGAATCTTGTCCAAAGACTCGCTGACCCAGCTCTGGACCAGCGCCACCATTTCCGTTGCATTCTTGATATCGTCCTGGCCCGGTAAACTCAGCTCACCCTCACTGACAAAAGTCATGATGGCGTCTTCCACGCCTTCGATAGATCGAGTGCCATCTAAGAGTTGAAATAGGACCCGCATCGGTTGGGTTAGGGAAACGGGTTCGTGGTTTAGCGAGGTCACATACTGTCTTTTTAAGGCCTCAGCTCGGGCCAACCACCAGACTTCAGGACAGGGTGCGACGCGGTTTTGGGAACGTGAGGGAAACATGCAGAGCTCAACGGCTCCTGCGAGCACGAGTCGTCTCAATAGCCCTATCAAATCGGTCGTTTCGATTTGTTCTTCTGCCATGTTTAGTAAGTCGGCGCATGCAGCCAGCAACTGAGGCAAAGACACGCGATGACCCTCGTGTTGCCAGAGCACATGTAGGGCCGCTTTCTGGTGCGGTTGTTTTGCCTCAAAATGGATATTACCCGCTGCGTATTGGATGGCAACATCTTGATCGAAATTGAGATCTTGCTCGCCTACGGGTTTTAGTGCGCTGGCGAAATAACAGGTGCCGACATCTAACATGTCCAAATCACGAATTACTTGATGGTTCCCATGCGTGAGTAGCGAGCATCGGAACCTGCGGTTGCGAAAGAAATCCATGTACTGTTCGCGTAAGATTAGATCTTCTGTATGAATAATTTCGCTGGCGACATGTTCGGGGAAGTTCGCCAGGTACATCGATGACAAACTCGCATCTGCCACATATTGCAAGCTGGCTTCGTGCGCCATTTTCATGAAATCAGTGAAATAGAAGGGTTCGTTGACTTCTTCTAGGTGGTCGTGAGCTAGGTAGTCAGGACTCAAGCCAAGCAGTAAGTCACATTCTTCGCGCATGAAACGGGCATAGGCGGTGTCCACATCCTTCATGGCCGTTTGCATGAAACGCAATAAGGACCGTGCTTCCTTTGTACGAGCTCTTCGGTCATCAATCGGATCCAGGTGAAACAGCATGAGGTCGCGTAGCGAAGTAACCGTATTCCAGCCCGGCTTGGTGTTGTAACTTACATAGGACAAACCGTTGACATTCAGATTCTCTTGACAGGCACGTAAAATATGTTGGCGAGTGGCATGGTCGACCCAAGAAAATATGCCATGTACGATCACGTAATCAAAAGTCCCGTCACCGGGCGTGAGGTCTACTAATGATTGGGCGCGGAACTCGATATTGGAGATTTCCCACTCGGCCTGTGCTTGTTTGGCTAACTCAATCTGACGCTTTGAAAGGTCAATACCTACAAAGCGCGATTGGGGATGGCGTACGGCCATCGGAAACAGGTTGCCACCCAAAGAGCAGCCGATTTCAAGCACGGAACATTGTTCGGGGTCAGTTGGCTTGAGTCCAAACAAGCGACCCATGGTGTAGAGATGTTCAATGCTGGTCGGCTCAAAAGCGTGGCTTGCGTATGGGATGTCGTCATATGCGTTATGTGTCATTTAGGCATTTTAACGCCGTCGTTTGATTTGAGCGAGTGTCACGCCCAAGATAACCAGTACGCCGCCTGAAACGATGGGAAGACTAGGGATTTGGCTCAAGAATATCCAGGCCAGGGCGGCTGTCAAAGGTGGCTGTAAATTTGTATAGATAGCCACTTGGCTAGCGTCCATGCGTTTAAGCGCCCAGTACCACAAACTAAACGCGACCACCGATGTCATCGCACTTAGGTATAACAATCCTAGCCAACCTTGAGTGCCAGGACGCGACCAGTCCATACCCGTCAAGACCCAAGGCGCGACCGGTAATAGGCTAAGTGCGCCGATAGCGAATCCGATCGTGTTCACGGCCAGCGGGTCATGTCTCTTCAGTAAATCTTTACCGATCAATGTATAGATCGCCCAGAAAACCACTGCTGCAGCTAGCAATAAATCGCCTTTTAGAGAGTCACTTTGGAATTGAAGCCCGCGGGTTCTGAGCACGGTGTAAACACCAAGGAAGGCTAATAAAACGCCGAGCAATTTTCCCGTTGTAAGCGATTCGCCTAACCAAATCCGAGCAGCTAGCAGAACGAGCGCGGGCGTAAATGCGTATAAAAGAGCACCGTCGATCGGCGGGGCCAAGTGGATGCCGTACAGGAATAGGAGCTGATTGCAGGTGATCCCGGTAAGTCCAAGAACCGAAATCTTGAGCCACTCGGAACGAGGAAGGCGAGGGAGTTTGCGGTGGCGCAGTAAATACAGTGTTGCAATCAACAATGAGCTGAGTGTGATTCGGAACCAAGCCAGCTCTAGAACCTGGAAACGCTGTGTGGCATCCTTTGCTACCAGAAAGGTTCCAGCTCCAATGGTGGCGCCGAACGTCAGGGCAATATGCGGCCAAATCGATGCTCTACCTTCAGCTTGCAAAATCGTCCTCCAACGGTTCGGGCTCGCCGAGTTTAGCCGATCACAAGTGATGTGCCCATATCACATGCTGTATGATTACGAGATTTATGACGAACACGAGGTGTGAGATGAGAAGCATAACTATGATCGTGCTGTTAATAACAGGACTGGTTACTTTTGCGCAAGAATCCAAAGCGACTCTGAAGGAGGCCCAAGCCTTTATCGAGGAAGTTGAGTCTACACTGGCGAAAATGAGTGTTGAGTCCGCTCGAGCTGCATGGGTGAATGCTAACTTCATCACCTACGATACGGAAATGTTAACGTCAAAAGCACAGGAACGCATTTTAGTCGCAACTATGAACTACGCCAAACAGGCGACACGATTTGACGGCTTGAAGATGCCGGAAGAATTGGCTCGTAAGTTCAAACTATTGAAGCTTTCGACGTCTTTGCCCACGCCAAGTGACCCAAAGCTTGCAGAAGAGTTAACTCAGATCACGACACGCATGAAGAGTGTCTACGGCAAAGGCCGCTATTGCAACGAAGAGGGTGAATGTTTCACGGTCGGTGAATTGAGTAACATCCTGGCCGAGAGCCGCGATCCGGCCAAACTGCTGGAAGCGTGGCAAGGATGGCGCACCATTTCGCCGCCCATGAGAAAAGATTTTGAACGATATGTCTACCTTGCCAATCAAGGTGCTCGTGACTTGGGCTTTAGTGATTTGGGCGAGCTCTGGACGTCTGGCTACGACATGCCAAGTAAAGATTTTCAGGCCGAGCTAGATCGTCTGTGGGAACAGGTGAAGCCACTCTACGAGAGTCTACATGCCTATGTGCGCATGAAACTGCGCGAGCAATACGGCGATGAAGTTGTTTCCGAGAAGGGTCCTATTCCGGCCCATCTCTTGGGCAATATGTGGTCGCAAACGTGGTCCAACATCTATCCACTGGTGGCCCCAAAAGAAGCCGATCCTGGCTATGATCTGACTCAAATTCTCAAAGACCGCCAAACGGATGCGATCGGCATGGTCAAAATCGGGGAGGCCTTTTTCACCTCGATGGGATTTGAAGCGTTGCCCGAGACTTTTTGGGAACGTTCGCTATTTGTTGAACCACGCGATCGTGATGTGGTTTGTCATGCCAGCGCTTGGTGTTTGGATAATGTGGACGATTTGCGCATCAAAATGTGTATCGAGGTGGATGAAGAAGACTTTGGCGTGATCCATCACGAGCTCGGCCATAATTTTTATCAAAGAGCCTATAATCAGCAGCCTTTTCTCTTTCAAGGCAGTGCCAATGATGGTTTCCACGAAGCGGTAGGAGACACGCTTGCACTGTCTATAACGCCTAAATACTTGGTGGACCTTGGTTACATAGAGACACAGCCCGATCCGTCAAAAGACATTGGCTTATTATTGAACTTGGCCTTGGATAAAGTAGCCTTTCTGCCGTTTGGATTGATCATTGATCAATGGCGTTGGAAGGTATTTTCGGGAGAGGTGACTGCCGAGCAATACAATCAGGCGTGGTGGGAGTTGAGACAAAAGTATCAAGGAATCATGCCACCTGTTGCCCGAAGCGAATCAGACTTTGATCCGGGCGCAAAGTACCACGTGCCGGCTAATGTGTCCTATACGCGCTATTTCCTAGCCGATATTTTACAATTCCAATTCCATCGTGCACTGGCGAAGGATTCCACCTCCTCTGCTCCCCTAAATCGCGCCTCTATCTATGGCAACAAGGTGGCTGGTGAGCGATTGAATACAATGCTCGCCATGGGCTTGAGTCGGCCTTGGCCCGAAGCGCTTGCCGCTTTGTCAGGTGAGACAGCCATGGATGCCAATGCGGTGATCGATTACTTTGCGCCACTAAAAGTGTGGCTGGATGAACAAACGAAGGGACAGCCGCGTGGCTGGTAAAGGCACGATACATAACTATGGCACTCCAGGTTAATGAATACATAGAGCTCGAAGAGAGGGAGCTGACCGAAGAGTTCGCCCGCGCCTCAGGCCCGGGCGGGCAACATGTGAATAAAGTAGAGACCGCGGTGATCCTTCGGTTTGATGCCAAGCAATCGCCCTCACTACCCCCAGAAATTCTGGCGCGCTTGCTTAAGCTTGCGGGCCAACGCGCAACCGTTGACGGGATTGTCATCATCAAAGCGCACCGGTTTCGCAGTCGAGAACGCAATCGAGAGGATGCTCGGGAAAGATTAGTTTCGCTGATCCGGCGCGCATGCGAAAAGCCAAAAACCCGAGTTGCTACTAAACCGAAAGCAGGAGCCAAAGCGGCACGGATGGATAAAAAACGTAAGCAGGCGCTCAAGAAACAGGGCCGTAAGCCGATCTCTATGGATGAGTGACTCGTTGCGCAGCTTTGCGGGCGCAGGTATAGTCGAATAAACATTAAAAGTGATGCAGATGTTGTGAACAACGAATTTATCGCCAAAGTTATCATGACCAATCAACTGGCTACCCGTGAGCAAATCATGGGTGTGCGGCACCTTGTAACCCCCGATAAAGATGTCGGCATGGTTCTGGTGGAACAAGGCGTTTTACCTGAAGCCGTGTACCGAAAATTGATCGCGTTTATTCGACAGAATCAGGCGCAAACTGAAGCCAAAGAAGAAGTAGCTAAACCGCAGCCCGTCATTGAAGTCAAGCCAGAAATACGACCTGTTCAGGCAGGAAGTTTAGATGCTTATCTATCGGAAGCGCGCAAGCAAAAAGCATCAGATATCCACATAACCCCCGAGAACCCTGTCACATTCAGGCGTTTTGGCAAATTGGTTAACGCCAGTGAGTCGGCGTTAAGTTCTCAAGCCGTGGAACAGTTGATCCGCGGTTCTATTGACTCAGAGATCATGAAAGAGTTCGACGAGACGTCGGATATTGAATTTGTTCACAGTGTCGAAGGAGACGGACGTTACCGGGCTAGTCTCATGCGCGAGAGGTATGGCATAACTTTTTCCGCTCGCGTTGTCGGCAGTGAAATCGCCAGTTTTGAAACCTCAGGGTTACCGCCATCGTGTCTGAACCTCATCAAGTGGACGCAGGGCATGGTCTTGGTGACGGGACCTGTCGGTAGCGGTAAAACCACGAGCATGGCCGTCCTCTTGGAGATGATTAACCAGGAACGCCATGAACACATCATCACTATCGAAGACCCGATCGAAATCTTGTATGAACCTAAATTGTGTCAAATCACGCAACGTGAAGTGGGAACACACACTGAGAGCCAAGCTTCTGCACTTCGAGGCGCATTGCGCCAAGATCCGGACGTGCTGATCATCAGTGAATTACGCGATCTCGAGTCCATGCAATTGGCGGTTTCAGCTGCAGAAACAGGCCATTTGGTGTTGGCGACCATGAATACAACCAGCGCCTCGCGCACCATTTATCGTCTCATCGATTCGTTCCCCCCTGATGAACGTCAGATCATTCGTAATATGGTTTCGGAATCGCTTCGTGGCGTCATCTCACAGCAGTTGATTCCGCTCAAGGATGGCAGCGGGATGGTTCCGGCTTTTGAAGTACTGATTGTCAATAAGGCGATTTCCAATTTGATCCGTAAAGATAATGCGCACATGATTGGATCGGCCATGGTGACCGGCAGAGCTGGCGGTATGGTGCTGCTTGACGACTCATTAGAGACCTTAGTTAACAAAGGCTTGATTGACGGGCGAGAAGCTTTTTATCGAGCGATTAACCCCAAGAATTTTGCTAAATACGTTGCCAGCGATGGTCAAACCCACCTATCCCTTCTCAATGAGTAGGTTCCGTAGCATTTGAGGTTAACGATGCCAAAAATTGATCAGCTGTTTGAGGAAATGCTAAAAAAGGGCGGCTCTGATTTGCATTTGAATCAGGGCTATAAACCAAAGTTACGTGTCCACGGTCATTTAGAAGAGATGTCGGAACATGCGGTCCTGACTGAAGCGCGGCTTTCTGAGTTGATGTGCGAGATAACGGTTCCAGCCTACTGGCAGAAGTACATTGAACGTGGCGATATTGATTTCGCCTATTCCATGGGTGATCGTGCCCGTTTTAGGGCCAGCTATTTACGGCAATACCACGGGCTAGGCGCTGTGTTCCGAACAATCCCTTCAAATGTGCTCACTTTGGAGCAGTTGGAAGCTCCAGAAGTTTTTAAGAGCTTTGCGGAGCTGCGCTCAGGTTTAGTGCTCATAACAGGCCCAACGGGGAGTGGGAAATCCACCACTTTGGCTGCCATCATCGACTTCATCAATACCAATAAACGTCGCAAGATTGTTACCATCGAAGAACCCGTTGAGTTCATGCATAAAAGCAAAATGAGCGTGGTGGTTCACAGAGAAGTAGGCCCAGATACTCAAAGTTTTTATTCAGGGCTTCGCGGCGCTTTGAAAAGTGATGCGGACGTCATCTTGGTTGGTGAAATGAGAGATCGAGAGACCATAGAGCTGGCGTTGACTGCGGTGGAAATGGGGATTCTCGTGTTTGGGACGTTACATACTAATTCGGCCGCAAAAACGGTCGATCGTATTATTGATGTTTTCCCAGCGCGCCAGAAAGACGAGATCCGCTCAGTTCTCGCGAATACATTACGAGGGGTTGTCTCGCAGCAGCTGTTAAGAAGTGCGGACGGGTCACGGCGTTATGCGGCTCAAGAGATTTTGTTGTATACGGGTTCGCTGCCAGCAGTCGTACGCTCTGGAGATACCAATAAACTTAATGCCGTCATCCAGGCAGGCAAAAATAATGGCATGCGCACCATGGACGATCACCTGATGGAACTGTTAACCACTGGCAAGATCAACAAGGAAGATGCTTTGATGAAGGCTTTGGACAAGTCGCGATTCAATTGACAAATGAACACAATTGGCAGGGTCGCTGGCTGTCGAGAAACACGCCCTGGGACCTTGGCGATGTAACGCCTGCCTTGAATGAATGGTTGGTTGACAACGATGTGAGTGGCTGGAAGGTGCTGGTACCTGGTTGTGGCCTTGGACATGATGCCGCCGCGTGGAGTAAGGCCGGGGCGGAGGTTACAGCGGTTGATTTAGCGCCCGCTGCCCTGGAGTCGGCGGCAGACCTATACGGATCAAATATTAAGTGGCGGTTAGCAAATATCTTGTCGTTGAAGCTGCCCGATAAATACGATGCGGTTTGGGAGTACACCTGTTTTTGTGCCTTAAGCCCGAGCGTTCGATCGGACTATTTGTACACCGTCAGAAGCAACCTCAAAGCAAAAGGTCGCTATTTTGGCATGGTCTTTCTGCAGGTACCTAGCCCAGGTCAAGGCCCGCCCTTTGCGATCAGCCCGCTTGATTGGAAGCAAACCCTTGAGATCGACTTCGAGTTGGTAAACATCGAAGCGCCCACTTCCCGCTCGATTACGGTAAGGCAGGGCGCAGAAATATGGTTTGAGGCCCAGCTGCGTTAGAATATTGGCTTAAGCGTATTCGCGAATTATGGAGGCCAAATGGCTGTTCTTGATGTGTTGCGGATGGGTCATCCGCTATTGCGCCAGCCAGCGCGGGAATTGACGCCACAGGAAATAGAATCACAAGAACTTAAACAACTTATCCAAGACATGGTAGACACCATGCACGCGCACGATGGCGTAGGCCTAGCTGCACCTCAAATCGGTCAACCAATACGATTGGCAATCATCGAATTGGATCCCCAAAACGATCGCTATGACTTTAATGGCGACACCGCTTTGGGTGTCTATATCAATCCAAAAATCACAGTGCTAGATCCCGAGACACAAACATTTTGGGAAGGTTGCCTTTCTGTTCCTGGCTTGCGCGGTGCTGTGGCACGTCCGCGTAAGGTAAAAGTGGAATACATCAATCTAGATGGCAAATCCTGTGTCATTGAAGCCGACGATTTTCTGGCGACCGTGTTTCAGCATGAATTTGATCACCTTGATGGCGTTTTGTACATTGATCGGCTGGCCGATACGCGTAACTTGGCATACATCGAAGAATTTCATCAGTTCTGGATGGACGAAGCAGGCGATGTCGAAGTCTAAGTTGTGGTCAAAAACCTATCAGACAATGCACAGCGATTTAGAAGACCTCTTTAAGGCTCATAAATTTGCGTTGGCGAGCTATTCATTTGCGGAAGCAACTTGGATGTTAGAGGTGTACGGAGCATGGCTATCGATCCATATCGAACTTGAAGAGCAAGACCTGATGCCTATTTTCGAACGTGGTGGCACACAGAAACATTGGCCGGCAAGCACATATTTGCGTGAGCACGCTAAGATTCGCGTCTTACTGGCCTTGCATACGCAACAAATGAGCGTTGATTACGATGACCCTCGCGATCGTTTATTAGCTTGTCTGGAAAGTGCGCGCCGTTTGCAACATTTGCTGGAACATCATCACATCAGAGAAGAAAAATCACTTTTCCCGACCGTACAAGAATGGATAGAAGAACATGAGTTAGTAGCTGTGAATCAACGGGCAAAGACGCAGTGGGATAGTGTACGGGCTGACACTGAGTCTGAGATTAATCGGGCGAAATCTGGCGTTGATATACGTTGGCAGAACCTGACTCAAGCTGCACGACTACTGACATGATGCTGTCAGGGGGGATAAACTAGAGTCATCCTGTTAGTGAACCCCGCACCGTGGGTCAGGGAGGACAGCTATGAACCGTTTGCTCTTACTGAAATGGACATATTCGAACTTGACTCGTGTTGTCAAAAGAGTGCTACGAATAGGGCGATTCCGTTACTTTCGTGCTTTCTCAAGAGGTGTGACCTAGTGCGCCGTGCAGACCGTTTGTTTCAAATCGTCCTGCTTTTGCGTCATCGACGTTTCATGACGGCCGCGCAATTGGGTTCAGAGCTGTCCGTATCGGTCAGGACCATCTATCGCGATATTCGAGATATGAGCTTGTCTGGTGTGCCTGTGTTAGGTGAGGCGGGCGTGGGCTATATGCTTGATAAGCAATTTGACTTGCCGCCCCTAATGTTCGATCGCGACGAGATTGAAGCACTTACCCTTGGTGCACGTATGGTATCGGCTTGGGGCGGTTCTACGCTGTCGGCTGCGGCACGCCGAGTATTGGCCAAAGTAGATGGCGTTCTTCCTGACGAACTGCGGCCTGAAATTGAGGCCTCAACTTTATTCGCACCCGATTTCCATATTTCAAGAAAGGTGCGTGAACGAACGGATCTGTTGCGTAAGGCTCTTCGCGAAAAACAATGGGTTAGTTTCGAATACACAAAGGCCGATGGTTGTCACAGTAGTCGTCGCGTGCAACCACTAGGCTTATTTTTTTGGGGTAGCACCTGGTCACTGGCTGCCTGGTGTGAATGGCGACGTGATTTCCGTAACTTTCGCTTGGACCGCATGCATCGTGTCGAGACACAGCAGGAAACATTTGAGTCATTGGATGGACATACCCTAGATGACTACATCAAATGCCTCGATGAACGTAAGAATGGCAAATGACTGTTCGTAGCAAAAGTGATGAACGCATCAGCATGTTGACCTGTTCAGACAACCATTTTTCGGGTTTCTTTGGGTCCCATTTCTAGTTGCAGCACACCACGTGGGCAAACAGACGAACATACACCACAGCCAACGCAGGATGCGCGCACGATGTCTTGGCCTCGTTGTGCATACCATCTGACGTCAATGCCCATTTCGCAATAGGTCGAACAGTTACCGCACGAAATGCATTGGCTACCGTTAGTCGTAATTCTGAAACGTGAAAAGAAGCGTTGGATGAGACCTAGAATTGCGGCCATTGGACATCCAAACCGACACCAAACACGTGATCCAAAGATTGGATAGAAGCCCGTGCCGATTACGCCGGAAAAGATAGCACCAATGAGAAACCCATAACCTTTAGCGAAGGTGCCGGCAGTTGTGCCTAAGAAGCCCCACAAATGGTCCAACCATAAGAGGGCTGTGGTCAATAGGATCAATCCCAAAACACTATAGATTAGCCAACGTTCCAACTTCCAAGATGCCAACGTCTTGCTACTGTTTTGCCTGAAGGGATCACCCAAAGTCTCAGCTAATCCGCCGCACCCACAAACCCAACTACAATACCAACGCTTGCCAAAAAAATAGGTAAGCACTGGCGTGAGGATGAGGATGGAGGCAATACCCCAAGTCAACATCACCATGCCGATGGTTCCGCTATTGGCCAAATGCGTCGCCTCACTCGGGAACAGCTCGTAATAACGCAACGGCCAAATATTAGTCCACTCGTAATAGGGTTGGTTGAGTTTCAAGAGTATGTTGGGAATCAAGAATGCAAACCCTAACTGGAAGAACATGACAGAGGACGTGCGTACGACCTGGTAACGACTATGTCTGTATTTGATAATGGCGCGAATACCCATGACGAGAACGGCAATCGTGTACAAGAATCCGTAAAGGAACCATTGGCTTACCGAGCCATCCGAACCTATGGCTGATTCTCCGCTTATCGCGATTTTCAGTGGGTCGACCAAAGCGATAACGCGGCTGAGATATGTCGGTTCAAAATAGAGCACGACGTAAAAACCTGTCATGAATATGCCAAGCGACCATGCAACCATGCCTCGTCGCGTTGCAGATCCAAACATGATGTGGTTGTTCTTGATTCCGGGTGACTCTGACAACCAGTTTGAGCTGATAACCAATGTACCAACAATAATGGCTAGGAACCCAAGCCAACCTATTAGGTGGGGCGTGTCAGCGCCTAAAGCGATGGTGAGTAACGCCAAGATGCCGACGCTCACCCAAGCCAGACCTGTCTTTGTCCGGCCATTCATTGTGCCAGGATGAACTTCCGGAACGAGTTGTAGACTGTGGTCGGCGGAGGTATTCATGGTTTAAGTACCTATCCCAAAGAGCCAACGCCGTTTTTTTTGCCAAACCAGCGGCGTTGTTGATGGATTGGCGCGGTTGAAGGCGGCAATCATGTCTTTTTCGAAGCGACGAAAGAATTCTGGGTCGAAGTTCGCTTCTTCTAGGTTCTGCAGCACATAACGTAGGTCTCGCTTTTCGCTTAGCCAACGCTCGAATATCTGGTGTCTGTATCGAATGCCAAAGGCGTTCATGCCGGTGAGTACTTGATCATCCTCATTGTAGACCAAGCGAATGCATTGTTTACCTTGTGGGTGTTCCCAATAAAATGACGCTTCGCCAGCTGGTGCGGTGGCAAATAACTTACCGTAGGTGTGGTATTCGATGTCAAAGAATTTTGCCGAATTGAACCAAATGCCTCGATTGTACAGGGTTCGTTCACCGCAAATAGTCTTGGCGACGGCTTCGCCCTGTAGCTTACCTGTGTACCAAAGCTGTTCAACTAGGCCTCGTCCTTCGTTGCCGCCAATTTCGGCGCAATCACCGACCGCGTAAATATCTTCGACGTTGGTTTCCAGGTACGAATTGACGACGATGCCGCGTCGGGTCTCGATGTCGGATTCTTTGACAAGATCGATATTGGGATGGACGCCAGCTGTGATGCCAACAAAATCGCAGGGAATCAGCTCGTCTTTTTTGGTGACAACACCAGAAACTCTGCCTTGTTGATCGCCTTCAATGCTTTTCAGTTCCGTTTGCGTGAGCAGAGAAACGTGATGTTCGTGTAAATGGCGACCGATGATTTCAGCTTCTTCACGTCTGAGTATGTTCCCCCAGTAGTGCTCCTCGCGCACGAGAAAGGTGACCTCAATGCCGCGAGTGCGTAACATTTCGGCCATTTCAATACCAATCAAACCGCCGCCAATTATGACAGCCCGTTTAGTGTTTTTCGTATTGGCTTCCATTGATGCCAGATCCTGCAAGCCATAAAGGCCTTGTACACCTTTTAGTTCTTGCCCGGGCCAGCCGAAAAAGTTCGATTGTGATCCGGTCGCAAGTATCAATTTGTCGTAGCTTATTTGGCTACCGTCATCGAGGGTGACCGTTTTGGCGCCGGATTCTATGGATTTGACCCATGCCCTCTTTAGGCCAATATCGTTTTTCGCCCAAAAGTGGCGTTCGTAGGGCTCGGTATGCTGCGGTTCCATATGACCCATATAGATGTACATTAAGGCCGGTCTTGAGTAGAAATAATCGGATTCACCGGAAATGACCGTGATCTTGTGTCGCGAAAGCTTGCGGACATGGCGCGCAGCCGTTATGCCAGCTATCCCATTGCCAATTATTACGAGGTGCAACGTGCCTCCTTTGATCGCTTTGAAAGCCCATTAATGTCTAAAAGCTTGCCATGATTGTCAGCATAGAAACGCGCGAGACTTCGTGCTTATTCCTGAATCGAGATCACATGCAGAAAAAATGTTGGTATTTTGCTTGGTAAGCAAATCTCGTGGACTCATGATTGTTAGGGCACTATAGCAAAAGGATTAATGGTCCAAAGTGTGGCTGCGGTACCCAGGTCACCACGTAACAAGACCGGCATGATTGCTTGATCCGCATCCAATTCGATCACAGACCCTGGTTGGTTCTGCAAAACATCGCCCAATACCGTCAACGTTTTTGACAGGGAGGGGACCGGAGGCAGCAACACCTCTTGAACAATATCGCCTAACTCATTGATTTGACGCAACTTGATGTTGGCCGGGATTGCGCCGGGATTAAAGATCGCAGCGCCATCAAATACTTGATCCCAATCACCGCTATAAAAACGCCAAACACGGGCCACTAGCGAGCTGTCATGCACTTCGGCGCTAGCGCCAGCTTGTCGTGTTGAAGAGTATGAAGCTGTGACCGTAACTTCCTCATCGGTAATGACACCCACGTGGCTGACAGCTTGGCTGCCAAACAGTTCGGACGTCGACCATCTGGAGAATCCGCCAGCTTGGATGGTTAATGATGTTGGGGCAAGCGCCATGCCTTGCATGTCGTATGGTTGCAAGACCAGGTCGGTTTCTTGATTTTGGCTGTGGTGTACGAGGATGTGGGTCTGGAAACCAAAACCGCTACGTGTGATGTGGGGTAGCCATCGTGAGGACTCGAGCACTTCAAAAACGTCAAAAGTATGCGTAAGACTCACGGAACACCCACCCGGGATTGTGATATGCGCGCTAACATTCAAGTCAATGGTCGAGGTCGCACGTAGGCGTAGACTTGTATTCGTTTGTTCAATGATTTCGCCGCTAGATATCTGCCAGGTGGTTTCGGCATTACTGGGAACATTCGACAAAAGAATTTCGGTTTGGGTGCCAAACTCGATTTGATCTGCAGCGTTTATTTGAACATCGGGTGTCTTACAAATTGACCACAGGACGAATTGACCCTCGTCAATGGCGTCGAAATAGAGGTGATTGTTAGCAACATGGAAGCGGTTTGGGCTGACCAATCGTGCATCTTGTGACAGCACAAGATGGGTCCCACCTTGGCTACCATCGCTTTCCCAGAGCGCTGGGCCCTCCGCATCGCGGGCGTAAAAATAGAACTTTGAGCCGAACAGGCTAGCCGGTATTCTTTGCTTGAAATCAAAATCGGACTCTTCAATCATGGCCGCCATTGAGATGATGTGAGGGTCTTCAAGTGGCGTTGTAGACCAAATTCGGCCATCGTTTTCGAAGTAGACGCGCGTGATGTCGCCACCAACGAATCGTAACCGCCAATCCCGATAATCGCCTTCAAACAGCGCCCATTGCTGTATCGTTTGAAAATCTGTCGACCATAGTCCTCGTTGGCCATTCTTGATCGACGAAAAGACGATGCCGTCGCTGTCGCTAACCCAAACTTCTGCCTGTCTGAGGAGGGCGTCAATCTCCACGAATTGGGTGTTGTCTGGTGTCCCGTCGGTTCTCAGTTGTTGATTTCGGTCGGCGACCGCGAAATAGACCCAGGAATTCTGCTGACCGAGCACTCTAAGGTCTGTGTCTAGTTCGACAAGTAGTAGGGTGCCAGCGACCGTGCCATCAGAGCTCCACAATTTTGAGGACAAAATCTCGTTGGCGTTGATGTTAAGGATATGCAGCGTGTCAAGCAGGTAGCGGTTGTTGACGATTGCTGCGTATTGCGGACGAGAAAGATCTGAACTTTGATCCATGACACGTTGTAGTAGGACAGAACCTTGGTTATCCGCTATGAACAGGTCGTAAATTCCGTAGCGCCCATAAACAAAAAAGAGTTGATCGTCGCGCAAAACCGGCAGCAGTAATTCATGGTCGAAACTGGCGTCGCCCTCGAAAACAGACATAGTATTGCCTGGCGATCCGTCTGATCGATAGACGGTTATTCTATTACTTTCGTCCAGTACAGAAAAATAGAGAATATGATCGTTATTGACTAGGATATTCATTTCATTAAAGCGTCCTGGGCTACGAAACAGCGTTTCCATAGCGCCATTGCTTACTTTGATTAACCTCAATCCAAACAATTCATCGCGACTAACAAACACTGTGTCATCTCGGAATTGAGTGAATTGTGCAGGCGGCGTGCGAAATGAAAAGGCCGGGAATTGGTGCGCACCTAAGCTCACTAGTTTTTCAGTGGTTTCTGGGGACCCAGCACTGCGATTCACCGTGAACTGACCATTGGCGTTTCGATCCGTAAAAAATACGTAGTCCCCAATTGCCGCGCTATGAAAGTCGGTAAGGGGATTAAGGGTACTTGTGGGCGTTTGATTGAGGTTCCCTAATATTTGGCTGCTGCCATCTGAGCTAACGGTGGGCTCTGATCCAAACACGGAAATACCCGCGTAGAAGATACCCATGTCTGTATTTGTGGCTTCTTGACCCCATGCCTGATTATCTAAGAGCTGGGTACCTAACGCACTTCCGTCGCTATGCCACAAACCTCGTGTACTTGGGCCTTCGTTCGTCTTTTCGGCGAAGAAGACGACTAGATCTTGGTTGGACTCGTTAATGAACCACTCGCTCGGGACACCTGTCCGATTGAATGCATATGGCCAAATACTCGCTAACGGCGACGGTGAATTAAAGGAGCTATCGATTTTCCATAGGCCAACATCGCCGTCAACTTCAGCAAAAAAGATGAGTACTTGATTGACGATGCCAAAACCTTGGGGATAAGAATTCCCTGGACCAGATGTTAGGTCAATCAATAGTTCTGTGGTCTCTTGTGTGCCGGATGATGACCAAAGTTCATAGCCGGTCGTCACTTCGTAAGCGGTAAAGAGCACGCGATCACCGTATGCCATTAGCCCAAGCGCGGGCTTACTGAAGTCGGCAATTCGAAAGTTACCAACCTCCTGCATGCTGTCCAGCGCAATATTGTATGACCACAGCGATTGAGAGGAGATCACCTCATTACCTTCATTTGTCTCAAAACGATGAACGAAGAAATATACAAAACCGCCTGCCGCAACGGGATTACTGATGTCACCCATGGCGGCGACACTTAGGTCTTCGCCGCTTTCGATGAAGTAAAATTCATGGAGGATGTCTGTTTCTGGGTCGTAGCGCCAAAACTTGATGCCTACTTCGGCCACTCCGGTTGCAAAGAAAACTTGATCATGGGACGCGACTGGGACGGTGTAGTATTCGTTATTTTCCGCCTGGCCGACGTCAATGTCAGTTACGGGCTCTGCCACCTCAGATTCGATAGTCGAGCGCCACAGACGACGACCATCTTCACCTAAGAAATAGAACCAAGGCCCTAATTTTGCGAAAGGGTTAAGGCGACTCAGGTTTGATTGGAATCCCACCAACGGAAAATCGGTTGACAGATTCGTGCCCGCAGACGTTCCGTCGGTCCGTACCATCCCCCAGCCCGGATAGTTACTCCTTGTCAAAAAAAATACGGTGTCGCCCAACACATTGGCGGTCCTTAGCTCACCGAGGGATTGCTGCTCAGATAGGTTAATCGCGTCATCGCCATCGCTAAGCCACAAAGCGACTGGTGATCCTGTTGCAAAGACAACTTGGTCCTTTAGCTGAGTAAATAGGTGTGGATAACTGCTCTCATCTTGAAACCCTGCTAATTGCAATTCGGCCAAACGCTGGGGTTCCTGAGCCGATAAACAAGCACACAGGCAGAATACAAGAAAATGGAAATACCGGTTTTGGATCGGGCTGTCGCCCATTGAATTGCCTCCACGTGGTTTTCGTCTAGTTAGGTCCCTTCCAAGGAGCAAGAGGGCTGCCAAATCGACAGGACAGCCCGACTTTTAACAACTCTTTGCACTTGGGCTGTCTATTTGTTTTTGAAGAGTTGAATCAACTTGTCCTGACCGTTCTGTTTTGCGTATTCAGCCGCGCCCCAGCCTCGTTCGTCTCTGCTATCGAGATTGGTCACGGTCAGAAGCAATTTGGTTGACTCAAGGTGACCATTATTCGCGGCTAACATTAAGGCGTTGATACCACGATTGCTGGTATTTGGGTCTGCCCCAGCCTTTAACAATTTTCGAATTACAGGTTCGCTGCCGTTGATACTTGCCATCATCAACGCCGTCTCGCCAGAATGGTCCTTACGCTCGAGATCATGCTCCAGCGTCAACAAGGGGGATACGGCATCTTGAAGACCTAGGGAGCATGCCAGCATCAGTGGGGTGCGCCCACCTTGATTCTCTTGTTCGAAGGAAATACCTGCGTCTGACAGGTAGCGAATGAATTTCTTATCGAAGTAGCGGTTCAGTATGGCCAAGTGTGCGAGTCCGTATCCTTGCCGGTTTTGCATCGTTTGGTCAACCGACCCGAGCTCAAACAATTTAATGAATTCTAACTTCGCGTGGGCGATTGCTTCCATGAGCGGCGTATGGCCTAACTCGTTGCGCAGGCTCAAGTCTGAGCCTGCTTGGATTAGCACATATCCAATGCGTTCTTGGCTAGAACGACAGGCGTGGTGCATGGCCGTTTGTCCAAAAAAATCGCTGCGTGTCAAATCAGGTTTTAGCTTGAGTAGCTCACGGACTGATGCTAACTGGCCATTGGCAGCACCTACCATGATCGGACTGTGACCGTTCTTGTTTTGCGCGTCTAAAGGAACGCCCAGTTCAACCAAAGGCGCAATCATCTTGTGGCGATCATTAAATACGGCGTATGCCAAGGCGCCATTGCCATCTGGGTCACTTGCAGTGGGGTCTGCACCGCAATCGACAAGATGCTTGATTTCGAAGTACCCAGATGACGCGCGACAAGCTTGCAAGAATAGATCATTGAGCTGCTCCTTTGCTGCTGGAACCGGGGGCCTTAGCGCAATTGGCGTCCGGCTAATCATCGTTCCGTTGTCTTCTGGTAACGCATAGGAAATGGTCAAAAGGCCCGGTCTTAAGACTTGCGATACGTCCAGGATCACTTCGAATAGGGCGTGGCCTTTGAAGAACTCTCTTTGCGCTAGAGCAGATCTTCGAAGTGGATGACTGTTCTCACCATCACTGAAACTGAAAGACATGAGCTGAGGATCTAGATCAACTTGTTTTGCTTGAAAGAGAAAGGTGGCGGTGCCGTCGTGTGACGCATAGGGGATATAGGCAGGAACCAATGTCGAATTGTCAACAAAGAGGGGGTCTATCGCCCTGGCTCTTTTACGCTGCTTGTCGTCGCGGCAACGTGCGTCATTCAATCTGATGACGGTAACCGGATCAGCGCGCAACATATAACATTCGCCAATGGCAGGATTAAGAGATGCATCGTAGATAAGCGGCTTTTCTCTGACCTTGGCCACGCCTCGAGCTGGTTTGAGGGTGACTTGAATGTAAGCGGGCCTTTGACTTGCCAGAATAGCGTCGTGCAGTACCTGTTCGCGCACGTCCGGGTTCATTTGGATGATGGTTTGTTGTTTGTCGACAGCTTGCCGCCGATCATTCAGCAAATGGGTTTCAATGGCAATGCGCCCGTCTTCATAGCCTTGGGGCAATACGATCTGGGCCGTCACGATGAACACCCCTGGCGAGGCCTGAAAGACTTGAGCATTGAGATACCATTGCACGGCGGATCTTTCGTAGCGGTCTCTGCGTTGTAAAACGGATTCTTGTACGCTTGTTACTACGGTGGCTGTCCTCGAAAAGGTCATTCCGAGTACCTTTATAGGTGGCCCTTTTTCTTGTAACGCGGACCTAACTAACGCAGAAGGGGCACCCGCCGAATAAGAGACTGAATTTGCATGGTTGTTGGCGATGGCGTAGGTAAGCAGGGCAAGGAACATAATAAGTGCTCCGTGATCGCAAAAGGCGCTTTCATATTCTTCTATGGCATTCTCTTGTATTCCTAAGCGGTGGAGCAAGAGACGTTCCACTTTGTAATTGCCAAAACCGCTATGAAAACAACTAGCTTGGACGATATGGAACTCAGGATTCAAACCTGCGTAAAAGGCGTTATGCTAATTGATCAACTGAGGTGGATATGTTTTGTCTAACCCTGATTGTTTGTGCGCCTTTGGCCCAACAGTTGCCTGCCTTTTCCTTGCCACGATCTGAAGTAAGAACCTTCTCTTCCGAATTGGGTCAGCGCGATTATGTGTTGTATATAAGCTTACCGATAGATTACCAAAAAAACGATAAGACCTACCCGGTCTTGGTTACGCTTGATGCTGACTATGCATTTCCGCTGGCGCATGGGGTTGTCGAGCATTTTGCTGACCGAGGTAATATCGGACCAGTGATCCTGGTTAGCATTGCTTATCCAGGTGGCATAGAAAACCCACGGGACTATCGTATCAATCGTACCCGTGACTATACGCCGACACATACATTAGAAGGTGGGTATGGACCCGAGTTTCAGAAACATTCCGGGGGCGCGGCTAAGTTTCTAGAGATCATAAACACAGAGTTCCTGCCATTTTTACTCAAGCATTATCGGATAGATGAGAACGACAAAGCTCTGGTTGGACATTCATTTGGTGGTCTGTTCGCCTCTTGGGTATTGCTGACTTCTCCACAATCCTTTCAGCGCTATTTGATTGTGAGTCCGTCGTATTGGTATGACGAAAAGGTCATCTTCCGCCTTGAGGCAGCCTATGCCGAAGTAGCAAAAGATCTGAACGCCCACGTGTACCTGGCCATTGGGGGACGAGAAGAGCCGCCCCTAATTCGACTGACCATGGTAAGTGACTTGAATGAATTCGCTAAACGCTTGAAAAAGAGAGCCTATCCGAATTTGAAGTTGACGACACAAGTCTTTGAGGGCGAAATTCACAATAGTGTTTTTCCGGCTGCGTTGGCACGCGGACTCATGGTTATTTACGAGGGCTCGCCGCGCTGATGTCGTCCTACAGCACATAATTCCCAGAATCAGTGACCTTCACGCTAATGCTTGCTGATCCTAAACAGTATTGGCGAGGTTTAAAGGATGCAGATGGCATTGGGAGGGCCTAAAGTCAGGTGTTCGTTTTTAGGGTCTCGACAATTGTTATGGGACCAACAAATCGCTATCCAAGCCGCCCAGGGTAACGAGATTAATACATAATCCTGCGCCGCGTTTTTCCCGCAGTCCTGGTTCGCTTGAGTGTTATCGGATCTTAATGCGTGGCTCAGCGTGATTATAAAATGCTTGAAATAAAGGGTATACCAAACTTGATTCTGTAGGCCAGGCTACTTTGTGGCGAGATTTGCAGCTCGCATTACCCGCTGAATTGGATGCTAGCTAGTGGTGACATAAATCTCTTCCATGCTGATGGGGGATCTACTCAATCTCGTCACCCAACAATTTACGCACTTCGCGGAGGAGCTTGGTTATCGTGAATGGCTTACGCAAGAAAGAAAGGTATTTGGATTTCAAGACGTGCTCAAAGTTTGCGGCTTCTGGATAGCCAGAGATTAATAAAGCACGGATAGGCCCTATACGTTCGCGAATGGCTTGTATTAACGCGGGTCCGCGCATGGAAGGCATCACTACGTCGGTAATGATGAGATCGATTTCGGGCTTTGGCGTGCGCGACAACCAATGCAACATGGCTCTAGGGTCACCGAAGGCGTCGATGCGGTAGCCCTGTTGTCTAAGGCCTTCTTCTAGGAAGCTTTGAACGGTTGGGTCGTCTTCCACGATGACCAAATGTTCGTTTCCTCTGATATCTATTTCTTGGGGTGCCATCTGCGGTTCGATGTGTTCTTCACCTGTGGACGCGGGAAAAGTAATTTTGATGGAGGAACCGTAACCGGGCGTGCTTTCAATTTCGACACGGCCTTCATGTTGGGAGACGATACCGTGAACGACGGCCAATCCGAGGCCAGTGCCTTTGGTCTCATTCTTAGTGGTGAAAAAAGGCTCTAATGCCCGTTTTAGAACGTCAGGCTGCATGCCGATACCGTCGTCGGTCACGGCTAAGGTTACGTAATGGAGGTCACCTAGTCGGTTACTGCTCGTTGCGATTCTGATTTCGCCCCCTTCAGCCAAGGCGTCTCGGGCATTGATGACCAAGTTAAGTACAACCTGCTCCAATTGACCCGGATCCGCAAAAATCAATGGCAGGTCCTTTGCCAAATCCAGTTGCATCGCAATGTCTTCCCCGATAATGCGATGCATCAGCGAAACAAATCGTTCAATGACCGTATTTAACTGCAGATTCTTACGGTCTAGTACCTGTTTTCGGCTGAAAGCCAGCAGTCGAGTGGTTAGCTCCTTGGCTCGATCAGCCGCTTCCATGATCCGCTTAAAGGCATGATCCTTCTCTTGCGGTGTCTGCCGCATGGACCCTAATTCTGCGTAACCCATGATAGGCGAGAGTAAATTATTCATGTCATGCGCGATGCCGCCAGCGAGACGTCCGATTGATTCGAGTTTTTGGGATTGGCGAAGGTGTTCTTCCCAAACCAGTCGTTCGGCATCGGCTATTTTCTGCTGCGTCAAGTCGCGGACCAACCCGAGCAATCGACCGTCAGGTAATTGCTTGGCGTGAATTTCGACGTCAATAATTTCACCATCGAAGCGTCGAATACGCTGCTCGGTTCGAACCACTTCGCCACTTGCGACGCGTTTGAATGCTTGGGACCCGTGCTCTTTGTCTTGGTCCGCCCAAAGCTCCCGCAGGGTCAGAGATAAAGCCTCTTTTCGTTCGTATCCTATTAGTGTGAGTCCTACATGATTGATATCTTGGATGGCAGCTTGGGCGTCGGCTAGTATCATGCCGTCAGGATTATGCTCAAATAAGGCCTTAAAATTTTTCATGCTGGTTTCCAGCGCGGCCAATGCGTACTCGCGAGCGGATACATCAACGATGATGGAGAAAAGGACGGTGCGGTCGTCCATTTGTACGGGACCGCTATAGACTTCAACTTCACGAATCTCGCCGTTTTTGAGTCTATGTTTGAAACGGAAGAAAAGTTGGCTCTTAGATTGAGCACGTCTCATTTCAGCTTTAACTTCAGGTTCGGTGAGCACATTAATGTCTGAAATACGTAGCTTGAGTAGCTCCGCCTTTTCGTAGCCATAAAAACGGCATGCCGATTGGTTAGCATCGATTAACTGACCCGAAATAGGATCGATTAGTAACTTAATGGCTTGATTCGTTTCAAATGTTTGTCGGAATATTTGGCGGTCTGCGATATTGGACCGCTGCGTTTCCCGGAGGTGACTGGCCTTAAGTGTCCCGATCTCGCGTCGCAAGATCATTGGCAACCTAAAGTTGTCGAAAGCCGTGCAGAAGTCGACAAAAGATTCCAAACAAACGGAGTCGATTTCAGTCGTTGTATGGATGAGTATGCTGCGTTCTCCAGAAGCTGCGTCAGGGTCGTCTACAAACTCCAAATCAGCGTCTTTATCGACGAACCTGAGTTCACTCTGGTACGGCAACAGATGGCGTTCAATCCAGGCTCGATGCTGGTCCTGTAACGCTAATCTCAGACTAATTTTGAGGTTGGAAGTGGAAATCACGATGGCCATAGCATACACAAAAAGGCCATGCTTTTTCCGAACAAATCAAGCGTTAACTTAAATGGATCAATAATCTTGCCTAAATTTGGTTAACATATTTGATGCTGAACAGGAGGCAATACCAAACCCCATCGGTCTGCGTTCAACTGATCAAAATGGAAAGTGATCTAGTGCTAAGAAGCAAATGAGCTACAAAAACGTCGAACAGTCCAGCTAAAGTGTAATCACGAATTGGTTTTCGGATTCAACGAGCTGGGTTTCGGTCAGATAACACAACGACTGCATTACGGTGCGCGCATCCTGACCGTCTAGCCATCCTGAAACACGTTTATTTTGGATCGAAGCGTCTTGAATTAGGATGCGAACGTCGTAGCGGCGTTCCAGTTCCAAACATACATCAACCAGCGCGGTGTCTTGCAGCCGTAGTCCGCCTTGTAGCCAGGGTGGTCCGTGCTCATCGGCTAGCATGGCGATAGCTTCTGGTGGCCCGTTGGTGGGGCAGAACATGTGTTGACCCGCTTTCAGGGTCAAAAAATTGTTCTGGTCTGTTTGGACTTCAATTACGCCAGAATAGACACCTATTTCAACGCCATACTCTCTTGACCGTATGTTGAATTGGGTACCTAAAACAGTGACCTCCAGGTCGGCGACTTCAACCACAAATGCTTGCTGTGAGGGTTTTACCTCGAAATAGGCTTCACCTTCGAGTGCGACCTTTCGGTGGGCTTCATCAAAGTCACGGTAGATGCGTAGAGCCGAGTCGGCGTTTAACCTGATTTTGCTGCCGTCAGCCAGCTCAAGTTGTTGATGCTCCCCGCGTTTCGTTCGGATAATGCGATCATTATCCTTAGCCACAAATATCCAGAGTGCCATCAAGATACACAGGGCGGTTGTTGTCAAAGTTAGGAAACGGCCGGGACTCCAGGAAGGTTTAGCGTGTGTCTCAGCCATCGCGACGCTTAATTCACGCCAGTGCCGCTCAATATCGGGCTCAGGCGGGCGGGGCATGTCGGCCGTAGCTTGCCAAATTCGTTCGAGATCGGCGTGGTCATGATCTTGTGGATCATGTTTATCTGGATTTTGGTCTTTTCTCTTCAGCCATTCTCTAATATCGCTCATCGGAGCCTCTTCTCTTAACTTCGTCTGTTCGCTTCATGATTACAGGTATTGTGAACATTTCTTGCGGATTACTTTCAGGGCGTGATAGAGCTGGTTCTCAACGGTCTTTTTGGAAACGTTGAGTAGCGAGGCGATCTCCGCGTTACTCATACGTTCAATGCGGCTCAATAAGAAGACACGACGGCACTTTTCTGGAAGGTGATCAGCCACAGCTCGTCTTATGGCCTCTTCAAGGACTTTGTGTTGGTAACAATCATCAGGTTCAGGATTGTGGCGATGACTCATTTCGATAACTTGGTCTCTATACTTTTCGCCGGTTTTGTTTTTTCGGAATCGGTCGAGCATCAGGTTATGCGCGATTCTCGCTACGAAAGGAAATAGTGGTTTTGAAGTGCTGATAGATGTTCTGTGGGTCCAAACTTTTAGAAACGCCTCCTGTGTGATGTCTTCTGCAAGTGAGTGGTCTTGGCACTTAAAGAATATTTGGCGTAATAGGATAGGGAAAAAGTGTTCATAACTAGACTTAAATGCGCACTCATCGCCGTTCTTCATGCGTTGCAATAGATCTTTTTCAGGATTCAAGTTGGCTTGTCCGTTTCGGGAGTGGAGCGGCTAGTCATGAGGCAAGTCATAAATCGATGTCAGCTGATATATGGAATACGTTAGAAATCGGTGGCACACCTAATAAAATTTTGAACCCAGTTTGAGTATCAACCTAAACCCGTGACTGAACAATCTGTTTACCCGTACTATGGACCAATAAATGAACCCAAAAGCCAGGTTTGCTCTTCAGCGCACCGGTGGCATGTGTGGATAAGGGCGCACGAGCCTGACTAAAGGACCGTTATGACTTGGATCCACCGCGACAGTTTGGTGAATCGGCCACGGCTCCACGGCGTACTTCCCACTCTTTTGTTGTATACAGATGCATGGTCAAAGCATGGATATCATGACTCAACTCATGGGCTAATGCGTGATGGACGGCGCGGTGACGCTGTATTCGGTTTAAGTCGGCAAAAGACTCGCTGACAACCACTACTTTAAAATGAGATTCCGATCCGGTCGGTACGCTGTGGTTGTGACTTTCGTTGATCACGTCCAAGTGCTGAGGTGAAAAGGCGTGATTTAGTTTTGATTCGATCTGACCTTGTATGCGCATTGTTGACTCCTAAAGAAATCCCCATTCGGACAAGATCTGTCGGGTAAAGAGTTCTTTGTTTTTATGTCGGCTGTCCTTCCATTTTTTGTGGATAGCGGCAAGGATGAATTCAGCCGGTAACGTTTGTCCGTTGATTTGGTTGATCGTGTACTCGCGCCATGGCAAACCGTTGCGCTCAAAATGGGCAAATTCTTCCTCAAATTCAGGTGCTAGATCGCCTGTTCCTTCTTGAATGAGCGCAATAGCCATCAATCGAAGTTGGGTGAGTGCCGGTAATTCATTCATGTCTAACCGCCTCTCCAGCTGCCACCAGATCCTGGCCACGATAAGTCTGTTTGGACCAATCACGAATACCTTCAGAGACTTCCAGATAACACTCTGCCAGAATACTGCCCAATTCTTGGCCGTTCAGCTCGAGGGGCGCGGCTCCAAGACCCTTGATACTGGTGTCTGGCACCGCTTTGGAGTAGGGATCTAAGGGCGCAGCGTGATCATTTGGGTCTATGCCGTGCCAGAAGAGCTGCATAACATCTGGAGCAAGCGAATCGCGTACCGATGTCAGAGGTGTCGAACGGGGCCGGCCCTGTTTCCAGGTCTGCCTCAAAGCTTCCAAGATCTGCGTTTTGAGCCGACCACGCCAAACGAAGATGAGGAAAGGGTCAAGGTCAAAATGTTGTGCCAACACATAATAGGTGGCGGCGATGTGTTTACAGGGATTGGACCAGTCGGGACAATCACATTCGGATTTCAAATCTTCCAGTCGCTCGGGAAAAAGGCTGACGCCTGCGTAGGCAAAAACAGACTCGATGTCGGTCGGCATGCGGTCAAGTAACATTTCAGCCGCATAAATGGCCTTGCGCGTCATGTTATGGAGTACATGTTTCCATGCTTGATCCGGCAACGGTTCAAAACGTATGGATATGCGATAGGATGATTTCCGACTCCCTTGTACAGACGCTGTCACTAAACCACTAGAAATATTTATCTTAAGCACTTTTGCTTCTTGAGCGTATGCCTTTCCGCGTGCGAGTCGTCCGCCCAACTTGAATGATTCAAGAACGGTGATGAACCTTTGCGACCACCAGGTTTGTTGCGCTTGAGGAGGCATGCCTGTCAGGTTGATGGTGGGATTGGCTTTTTTGCTGCTTTTGCCATTCCCTCTTTTTCCTGAGGCATATCTCATATAGCATCTCCTTGGTCTACGGACAGACTCAACACATCGCGCAACGCTTGGGTCGAAAGTTGAGCCACCCAATTCTCGTCTGTCTCAATAATGTTCTCGGCTAACTCGCGTTTGCGTTCAATCATCATGTCTATGCGATCTTCTAACGTGCCAATGGCAATGAGTTTGTGTACTTGAACATTGCGCGTTTGACCGATACGAAAAGCTCGGTCTGTGGCTTGATTCTCAACCGCTGGATTCCACCAACGATCGTAGTGGAATACGTGATTTGCTGCCGTAAGGTTTAGGCCGGTTCCGCCTGTTTTGACGGTGAGGATGAAAAGACGTGGGCCTGTTGGACTCTGGAATCGATCAACCATGGCTTGTCGTTTAGGTTGGTCAACACCGCCATGTAAGAAGAGCACCTCTTCGCCAAATTGTTTGCTCAGGTATTCGACAAGGATTTTCCCCATTTCAGTGAACTGAGTGAAAATCAACGATTTGTCACCTTCGTCAAGAGCTTCCTCAAGCATTTCCGTCAATCGCATCAACTTGCCGGAACGCTCATGTATTTCGGTGCCATCTTTGAGGAAATGAACGGGGTGATTACAAATCTGCTTGAGTTTCATGAGGGTGGTCAGGACGAGTTGGTTGCGGTGGATGCCGTCCGCCCTTTCAATTTCGTCGAGTTGTTTCTGAACATAGGCTTTATATATGGCTGCTTGCTCTTCGATAAGGTCACAATAAACCTTCATCTCAATTTTTTCAGGTAGGTCTTTGATGATGCGTTGATCTGACTTGAGTCTTCGCAGAATGAAGGGTCGAGTCAATTGCCTCAAAAGCTCAGCCCGTTCTTTGTTCTTTTGTTTCTCGATCGGCGTCGCAAAGCGTGATTGGAAGTCCCTTAGCTTGCCCAGATAGCTCGGATTGAGAAACTCCATGATTGACCAAAGTTCAGATAACTTGTTTTCAACGGGTGTTCCCGTTAACGCGATACGATGGTTGGAATCCAATTGATGGATTGCTTGAGTTTGTTGAGCGGCAGGATTTTTGATGTTTTGCGCTTCGTCGAGCACGATGCGGTGCCAGTTGACCTTGCTGAGGGTTTCTTGGTCGCGATTCACCAAATGATAGGTGGTGATAATGAGATCAAACTTTTTGTAGGCGCGCAAAAACGATTCTTCTTCGTGCCGGTCTGTGCCGTGATGGATCATCACCTTGAGACTAGGTCCAAAACGAGCGGCTTCGCGGTGCCAGTTACCCACAACGGACATAGGGCATACCAAGAGTGTGGGTTTCCCCTTTGTCTCGGCCTTCAACTTCTCGCGTTCCCAAAGTAGTAAGGCAAGTAGTTGGATGGTTTTCCCTAATCCCATGTCATCGGCCAAACAAGCGCCAAACCCTAAGTGGTGATGGAAGGCTAACCAGGATAGGCCCAGTTCCTGGTAAGGGCGCAATGTGCCTTTAAATTTTTGCGGTTGGGCAACAATCGATACCTTTTCTTGGTCGCCGTTGAATAGTTGGGCCAAAGCCCCGCGGTAATCAAAGCGGGCGTCGTCCATGGCGGTGCGAAGATCATCTGACTTTAAGCCCATGTTCATGGCGTCGACTAAACGCATTTCGCCTTTGGAATCGTGATCGTCGAAAAAGGTTAAGGTATTGACTAGATCGTCCTGCTTAATTTCAACCCACTGCCCCTCAATTGGCAGCAATGCCAGTTTGTTTTTAACCAGTTTGGAAAAGGCATCATTACTTAGCGTTTTTTCGCCTACTGAGGCGCGCCACTCGAAATTGACGACAGAATCGAAACCCATCATCGAGTTGCCTTGGAAAACGGAACCATCTATTTTGAGTTTTGTTTTAAGCGGTTTGACAGATTTAGTCCACCAGGCTGGAGTAACAACGCCTAATCCTGCCTGTTGCAAATGGGGTGTTTGTTCGCTTAAGAAGGCGTGCGCTTCTTCGGTATTCAAGTCGACATGAGTTGGATATGCGTATTCCAACGCTCGCCGAAGCGGTTTGAAATGCTTCAAGGCTCGGCCAAGGCCCTTTAGGAGCAGTTCTGCTAATGTTTCGCCCGTGCTGGTCTGGGTGGGCACCGTATTTTCCCAGATATCTTGAGCATATATTTGATTGGCTTCTTGACGGGCGTTCTGCAGCGAAAAGGCAACCCGCCAAATTCGAAGTTTAGGATCCATGTCCTCAATGGTCGCGCCGTCAATATTCGGCGGTAATAGCGTGAAACAGGTACGCCACTGGGACGGATGATCTTCACTGCGATGTTTAAGCCAATTGAGTGTCAGCGCCACAAAGGCAGCTTGAACATCGCGGGCTGCACTGAATGTGTTCTGTTTTGAGAAGCCTGACTTCAAGAAAGGTAATGTCAACATATCCAGCGGGTTTTGTTTTTTTCGGCGACGGCTACCCTTCGATTGCGGGAAGTTTGCCATGAGCCGGCTTCCTGTGACATTGCGAATCATGTAATCAATCGTGGTGTTGAAGAACTCTTTGATGACTGCATCTTTGGTGCGTCGAGTCCCGTCTGCCGACCATTCAGCCTGACATGATTCGGGCAATTTCTTTTTTAGGTGTTCAAGCTGATTGGCAAGGATCCGTTCGTTTAAGACCCAGTGTGTCTTTATTTGGTGGTCAACTTCGTTGAGTGCCGGCCAATAAGTTCCATGAATAAGACAGTACAAAACCAAGTTGGCTGCTTCGCGCCAGAACAAAACAGAATCGGCGTATTGAAACGATACGGTGCTTGACTTACGGCGCGGGTCGAGTAACCACTGTAAGGCTTTGGGTGGTGACAAACAGACGGCAGGTATACGCCAAGGGTCAAGTCGTGTGTGCGCATTCGCTTGTCCAGAATCCTTGACCCAGGGTGAGGGCATGGGACCCGTGTCCTGGGTGGGTAATAACAGCTCGATGGTGGTCAATTGCCGGAACCGCGATGGATCTGCAGCGCTCTCAGGCAACAGGATATCCATTAATCGACGACCCTCGACGGCAAAGGGATGGGAATCCATTTCTTGTCCGTTCCGACTTCGCCTTGTATGCGTGGCGAAATCAGAAATGGGCTCGAACTGACGAGCGCGATTACATAAGCGTTCGTCTTCGACCCAAAGCATGAGTCCGGGTTGATCTGTGCGGGCCGTGGTCCACACTCCATGTGTGATCAGCATGCTACTCCAGGCATCTTAGAGACAAGAATTAATGCAATCCTCACGCGTTTATCGGGGGGCGGTAACGCTGCAAAGGGTCAAGCCGCCTAGATCATGGTGGTCGCGCTTTAGGTCTAACCATAAAAAAGAAAGGGCACCACAATCTTCAACAGTATATCTCAAGTGGGCAATGCTCCAAACAAAAAGTTACCAGTTGGTGGTGTAAGACCACTTATTCATGAACGACTGCTGCATGATGGACTCGTGTGTGACCAGGGCTTGGCGCATTTTATCGAGGTCCTCTAAACATCCGTCTGCCAGCTGGCAGTGCGGTAAATCGCTGCCAAGACGTCCAGATAATTGGCGCAGATTGACTTCGTCAGATTCGATCTGAGTGTCATTTGCACGGCGCCAGCGCAGGTATTGCAACGTTTTGAGTGCGTCGAATTTTTGATGACATAACCGCCGAAAATGGGATTCGTCTTTCGAGTTACGCCGCATTCGTGAAAAGGCACTATAGCCACCCAAACGCTCAACAAACGACCCCCATGGCAGCGTACAATCTTGTTTATATAGTTGCGAGAATGCCTCGAAACAGTCACTCAAGGTCTGGAAATAGGTCCACGAGTAAAGAGGGAACTGTTTGCATAATTCAGGCATCTCCATGGAAATCGCTTTTCCGGTACCAAACGGAACCCGCAGTGATGCTCGAGAGGCGGGTCTAACTTGGGTAGGCAGCCAACGAACCAACGGCCCTGCTTTACGCAAGTTCTGTAGGAAATAAAAATCCTCACCCGCCTGACGAGATGCAAAACCGCGTGCCAGTCGATATCCTTCATGTGTAAATGCCATCGCTGAGCCCAATGGTAGAAAGGCGTATGGTGATCGGATCAGCCATAAACAAATCTGGTAATAACGCATATATATTTCATACCGCAACGCCTGGCGTGCATTCGGAGCCTGTAAATCGACTGGATGGATATAGGGTGAAACGATGCCTAGCGCGTTTTGGTGTTTGCGAAATGCCGCTTTTATTTCGCTGACGTAGTTACGAGGCACTAGGCTGTCTGCGTCTAGCGAGAGACCATGACTCGCGCCTGCCGCGAATGCGTGATCAAAAAGTTGACCACGTGCCCAGCCGACGCCCGCCTTTTTGGCTGGCGGCGCGGAATCGTGATGGGTAGCGTCAATAACCTGCAGCGGAAATGGGAAACTCTGTCGCTTTATCCAGTCGAGCGTTTCTGAGTTGTTGGCGACTACATCGGACTTCGCGGCGTTGGTTATATCTTCCTGGGCGTGATTGACGCACACCCAAACGCTGAAGTCCTGATCGTCCTGCTCTTGTAAGCTTGTTAAGGTGTCGGGTAACCAGTTTTTTTCTGCGTAGGCCGGAATGCAGATATGCAGATTAATCATTAATGAAGCGCAGCCCTGGGTGGCACACTAATCATTACAGTCGCTTCCAAGTCTAGCCAATGGCTAAGGCATGATGCAATTTCGTCGTTGGAAAAATATGGTTTTGCCAATTCAAGAAACACACGCGCGTGCCTGGACTCAGAATCAGATAGTCGTTGATAAAAATCCGCTAGCGATCCTTTTAAGGCACCTGCGATTAATGCGAAGCGCTCGACTCCGCGGGCTTCCACGACTGATCCCAGCACTAAGCGATCCAATAATCGGCGCTCTCGATCCGTTGACATGTGTTTCTGAAGCCCTGCGATATAGGGGTCTTTGCTGTCGCGTTCCCATATGAGCTTACGTTTATGTATGAGTTTGAGCACTTTTTGGTAGTGGAGTAACTCCTCGCGCGCAATACGAATCATGGGTACATGAAGTGCAAATCGATCGGGATATTGAACCACAAAGGATACGGCCATCGCGGACGCCTTGCGCTCCGCCGATGCGTGATCCAGTAAGAACTGGTCAAAATCCTTTAGAACGGCTTGTAGCCATTCATCTGATGTCGAGGCGTTTAAAGAGAAATCCACTGTTTATATGTTGTTCATCCAGCTATGGGTGTCTGGAGCCAGGCCTTTTTGGATGTCCAAAAGTGCCGTTCTCAATCGCTGTGTATTGGGACCAATTCCACCATCCCCAATAAGAATCTCTTTGCCTTCATAAACAAGAGTCCCGACGCCAGCCAACACAGCTGCCGTTCCTGTTAACGCGGCTTCTCCGTTCTTGATCCACTCCCAGAGATCTTGCAGTGTAATCTTACGTTCGACGACTTCGTAGCCTAAGTCTTGGGCTAACTTGAGGATCGAGTCGCGCGTGATTCCTGGTAGGAAGGAGTTGTCTAGCGGTTTAGTGATTAGTTGCCGATCATTTAGCATGATGAAATTAGCGGCACCCGTTTCTTGAACATCGCCACCGGGCGCAAAGAGTACTTGATCGACACCAAGTTTCTTTTTAGCGTCCTGAATAATCTTTAATGCCGCGGCATAGTTGCTTCCGGCTTTTGCTTGGCCAAACTCGGGACTCGTGCGCCACTTTTTTGCTTCTACCATCAACTTCAGCGGTCGCTGGCCCCCCTGGAAATAGTCGCCCACGGGTGAAATCACCACATACAGTAACGCTTCTTTTGATGGCGATGCAGCGGATCCAATACTGGCTTCCGTGCCAATGAGGGTGGGCCGAATGTATAGCGTGCCCGGATGTTCTGGTACCCAGTGATCGCAAACGGAGACCAGTTCTCTGATCATGCGGTTGCAGAGGTCATCTGCAGGAAATGGAAGACACAACATCTCTGCGCTATTGCGAAAACGTGCCATGTGACGATCCATTCTAAATGCGCGAATGCGGCCGTCTTGGCCACGATGAGCTTTCATCCCTTCAAAACACGAAGAAGCGTAGTGAAAGACATGTGCGCCTGGGCTCAATTGCAAAGGAGCCAAAGGCGTGATCTTATGTTCAGACCAAACGCCATCAACAAAGCTTGCAGAGGCCATGGTATCGGCTAGAACCTTACCGAAAGGCATGGTCATCGCTTGCGTTAATTGTTCTTTCACATTCATGGTGTTTCTCCTGATGATTTCGGATCCAGCGGTTCAACTCGAATAACTTCAAAACGTTGCAGGGTGACTTGACCTGCAGGCGCGCCTCGCCTTTTGCTGACATGGCGACATTGTGTCCAGTGGACGGCAACTTTACCTGCGCTCCGTGCTTTTGAGAAAAAGACAGCGTATCCTGCTGCCGTTCGTTTGACCTCGCGGGAGCATTGTACGGGGCGATCGGGATGACGCGCAACAACATGGCTGCCCGGCATACCTGCAACATGAAACCAGAAGTCGTTAGGATGCGCAAGTTTTAGACTGAGATGGTCGTTAGCTCGCGCACTTCGCCCAACGAGAATTTCCCAGCCGTCGTCCATGTTGAACTGATGGATATCGGGACTAGACGTCATGGGCAGCTGGCGAAAGGGAATCGCTGTCGACCGGTTGTAGCTGGGGCAAGTCGCGTATCAATGCTGACATACGTTCACTTAACGCGCGGATACTGAAATGGATGCCCTCAGGTTGGTGATGGCTATGGGTTATTTGTCCAAACTCACCGATCCGATAGAAGCTTGCCAGGTCCTTGTTTGGTAACAAGAAATCTTGAGTTAAGACGCGATAGGCAAAGAATTGAATAATATGTTCTTTTAAAGCCTCAAGGCCATGACTATCCCGTGCTGATATGAATATGGCGTCGGGATATGCGCGTTGAAGGCTCTTTAGCTCTAACTCAGCCATCATGTCAATTTTGTTGAACACAAGCACAACGGGGACTTCTCCCTCAATGATGCTGGCGATAACGTCGTCAACTGTTTGCATGAGTTCATCTAGATGGGGGTGACTGGCATCGACAATGTGGCACAAGAGATCTGAATCTCGGACTTCAGACAAAGTGGATCTAAATGAGGCGACTAAATCGTGGGGCAATTTACGGATAAAACCCACCGTATCCGATAAAACGATTTTGAGTACTGGGTCCACTGACCAAATTCTAGAAGTGGCGTCAAGGGTGACAAAAACGCGGTCATCAGCTTCGACATTAGCCTTTGTCAATTGGTTCATCAAGGTCGATTTTCCGGCATTGGTGTAGCCGATTAGTGAGACGTTGTGAACACTGCGACGCTGTTTTTTACGTTGGTTTCTGCCAGCCTCAAAACGGTCGAGTTTCTTTTCTAGGCGGCCCATTTGACGACGCGCAATACGACGATCGACTTCAAGTTGCTTTTCACCTTCACCGCCGCGTCCGCCAATGCCACCCATCTGCCGATGCAAGTGAGACCACATTTTCTTAAGTCGCGGATATTCATACTTGAGCTGTGCCAGTTGGACTTGTGTGCGAGCTTCTTTGGTCTTAGCGCGCTCAGAAAAGATGGTGAGGATGATGAACGTGCGGTCGTAAACGGGAACCGGTAGGATGCGTTCTAGATTTCTCTGTTGGGCTGGCGTTAATTCGTCATCAAAGACCACGGCATGCAGCGATTCATTGACGACCAGCTGATGGATTTTTTCAACCATACCGGAACCGACAAAAGTGGCCGGGTTGGGCTTACTCCTGTTTTGGACCAACCGAAATTTACCAGCTAAGCCGACGTTTTCGGTCAACATCATGAGTTCGTCCAGATAGTCTTCAACTTGCCAGGACTTCTCGTCGGGTCGTTTGACTCCTATCAGTAAAACGGGTTCCATAAACCTCTAATTTCCAAACCAAAATTATTGCAAAAAGACGTGATTGCGGATGTTGGATAACACCCGCAGTTTGACTAGCTGATCACTTGCTCCATGGCGGCGGTGTGGGTTCCGCTGCGAGCAGCCCCATTACAACGCGCACGGTGGTAAAAGATCTTTTGTGCATGCTCGACATTGGCGCCCTGACCAGACCAAGCCCTAAGAGCTGGATCTTGCAACGCACGCCCATACGAAAAGCTGACTTCCCACGGTAATGGGCCCATTTCATTCATGGCACTGAGGTGAGCCGTGGCTTCCTCGGCCGATTGTCCGCCCGAAAGGAAGACGATTCCCGGCACGGCGGCTGGTACGGTGCGTTTTAGGCAATTGACCGTGGCCTCGGCGACCGCTTGAATGTCTGCGCGATTTGGACAGCTCTTGCCAGAAATGACCATGTTTGGCTTCAACAGCATGCCTTCTAACAGCACATGATGCCTTTTTAAAGTCGCGAAGACACAATCTAACGTCCGCGTAGTGACCTCATCACAACGGG
The DNA here is from genome assembly GCA_029263455.1 of Holophagae bacterium. Taxonomy (GTDB): domain Bacteria; phylum Acidobacteriota; class Holophagae; order Acanthopleuribacterales; family Acanthopleuribacteraceae; genus JAGQSC01. The sequence goes on along the minus strand of JAJCXM010000026.1, from coordinate 168,122 downwards.
CAAGTGTGTGGTCGCCATCCATCAAAACTTCAGGCTCAACGATAGGGACGATGTTTGCCTCCTGGCAGAGCGCGGCATATCGGGCTAATGCATGCGCATTGGCGTCAATGCAGGCGTCAGATGGGATGCCGTCGCCAATGCTAATGACTGCGCGCCATTTAGCGAATCGCGCACCTAGAGAATGATATTCTGCCAAACGCTCACGCAAGCCATCCAAGCCTTCAGTCACGGTTTCTGCTTTGCAGCCCGCCATCGGCTTGGCACCGCCATCAACCTTAATGCCTGGGATAACACCATTTTCATGCATGACTTGGGTGAATGCTTTGCCACCTGCTGTACTTTGGCGCAGGGTTTCATCAAACAGAATGACACCGCTTATGTAATCACTCATATTGGGTGTCGTGAAAAGCATCGATCGGTAATCTCGCCGCATCGTTTCGCTGGATTCAACTGCAATCGACTTGAAACGTTTTGCGATGGTCGGGAAGCTTTCATCCGCCGCTAGGATTCCTTTGTCTTTGGCGACTAAGGCCTTGGCGATGCTTTGCAAAGTTTGGGCATTCATCTGATTGAGATTCCTCCTGATGGTGTTTGTGTGCGCTGGGCTAAATAAATAAAAGTGTGTACTGTCGAACGTATGTGTCTACAACAGTCCAAGGATATCAAGCAATAGCACAGACTCCAAGTTGATCTTATGACTCAGGCCCTTCGACTGACACGCGTTGCGGCCGCCGATTGCGCCAACCTAAGAAAATAGAGGCACTCGCAATCAACCAATAAAAAAGTCTAAGGGCGAATCCGCCATATTTTTGCAAGGATGGGTGCAAGGCTGCTCGATAAGGGACCTGATAAATGGGGGTTGCCGATTCATAAAGAGCTGTCGGTTCATGAATCTTGCCTTCGGGGTCAATCCAACATGATATACCTGAATTAGTTGCACGTATTAAGGGAATGCCACATTCCACGGCACGACCGCGAATAAGTTGCAAATGTTGGCTGCTGGCTTTTGTCTTTCCAAACCAAGCATCGTTGGTGACGTTTACGATCATGTTCCCCTGAAATTGCCACACGAATCGTGGAAGTGTGGCTTCGTAGCAGACCAACGGGATCAACTCCAACTCGCCAAATGATAGGCTATTGGATTCATTGCCTGGGCGAAAGGCACCAAGATTAGGATCAAACCATTGGGCCCAGCTCAAGATCCACGGCAGCTTTTCACTAAAAAGCACCAATTTGCGTTTTATATAGCGTTGTGGGTTCGAATCCGGCGCAAACAGCCATATCTCATTTGTATAGCTATCCACATCAGGACCCGACCCCATTGTTCCCATGACGAGTGGCACGTTGAGCTGATTGACTAGGGTTTGAAGTGCATCTTGATATTGAGGTGATTGATCTAATGGCAGGGGAAGTGCGGTTTCTGGCCAGACCACCAGATCTACTCGATCAAAAAGGGTGCGCGTGGGCTGTGCGTGTGCTTCGAATATTTCGAAACTCGATTGCATGTCTCGCTTGGCCCAGGGAATCAAATTGGGTTGCACGACAGCGACTCTCAATTCGCGATCAGGAGCTGGCAATGGGATTAGGCTACCAACACACATTAGTAGGATTCCCAGCAGCGGTTGCCAGCCCCAACGTCGATGTTCGGCTTGTTGTCTTACGAGAGCCAGCGTCATCCCTATGGCGGTCACCAGGAAGCTGGTGCCGTCATCGCCCCAAAGTGTGGCCGATTGACCGAGAATGGGCGTGCCGATAAAGGCAGCCCCCATGTTCCACGGAAATACGTAAGAAAACAGATCAAGCTGAATGACGGACCACAGAGAAGCCAGACTAATCGCTTGCCAAACGGGTCTTTTCCAATTCAAGGCTAGCGGTGCGAGCCAAAGCCAAATGGCGATATCCAAACCGTGATATGCCCAGAACAAAAAGGCGCCAACGCCTGAAATAAACCATGATTGACCGCCAAAGTCTTGCAGGGTACCAAAAACCCAATAAAAGGCCGTAGCCTGGAGCAAAAACCCGGCCAGCCAACCCTTGAGAAATCGGTGTCGATGAGAAAGCCGTAAACTAGACAATAAAGGGACCAAAATAAACATGGCCAAAATCGAGATGTTGAAGGGCGGGTAGGCCAAGTTCAAGAACAGCGCACAGAGCAGTGGCGTAAACGCGAATGAAAAAATGGCTTTCATTTTTGAGATGGTCTTAACCATCTGGTAGGGTTCTCGGGACTTCCTTGGTGTCGGATCTCAAAGTGCAGGAATGGTCCTTCAAGAGAGCCTGTGTCACCCGAGCTGGCAATAGCGCTGTTTCGTTCTACAAAGTCACCCTTCTTGACATTGATATGGTCGTTATGCGCGTAAAAGGTGGTTGTGTCGTCGCCATGATCCAGGATGATTAAGTTCCCGTAACTCTTGAACCAATCAGCGTAGATTACGCGGCCACTATAGACGGCGGTGACCTGGGAGCCGCGTTCGGCTTGGATGTCAATTCCTTTTTGACGTCGTTCGGTTCTGAATTCGGGGTCCCTAATAACACCGAAATGACGCAGGATCGCCCCTTTGGCGGGCCAATCCAACTTACCTTTGTATTTTGAAATGGGAACTCTGAACTCTGTGTTTTCGGGCTCGTCGGACAGCAGGCGTTTGATCATCATATCTAGCTCTGAGCGTTCAAGTTCTAATTCTCTAGCTAAAGAACGTTTTTTATTCTGTTCGCGTCGAAGTTGCTGGAGCCTACGGTTTCGTTTGTTGAGTAATTCGTCTAATTCGCCTCGTTTATTTGAATGCTCGTTGTAAGCCTCTTCGGCGACTAGTTTAGTTGTCTCAAGAGCTACCTCCAATAGACCAAGCTGTTTGAAAGTATCTCGATAGGAAAGAATGGCTTGGTGATCGCGCTCGGTCATGTGGCGCGCATAGTGGAAAGCGCTTAGCAAGTCATCAAGTTTGGACTGGGTTAGGAAGACATGTGCGTATCCAAGCTTGCCGCGCTTATATAGCTGCCTCAAGCGACTTCCTATGGCTTGTTCCTGGCTGGCCGCTTTTTCTGTGAGCGTCTGCCGCTCTTGTTCTATCCTGGTTTGCTCACGGTTGGTGAGTTGAATTTGTAGTTCTGCCCGCTTGACCTCTGAACTTAGGATGGCCCGTTCTAGTTCGAGTCTGCCAACTTCTACGCTGATTTGATTGGTGGTTTTGGTAAAACCTGTGATGGCTTCACGTAGCCGCTTCAAATCCGAGTCAATGCCCGATATGCGCGTTCCGATTTGTTCGACATCTAATTCTGCAGACACACTTTCCTGCGGCACCAGAAAGAGCATTAACAAGGCAAAACCCATGGTTAGCGGTCGAAATGGGTGATGTCGACAAACTTTTGATAACGGTCATCAATGTCGGCTTGAGTTAACGTAGAGAGCCGATCGATGGAGAATGACTCCACTGTAAATGATCCCATCACACTGCCATAAATTACGGCCTTTTTGAGGCTTTCGAAGTCGTCGAGTCCTCCGGCTGCCAAGTAGCCAAAAAAACCGCCAGCGAATGCGTCACCCGCGCCAGTAGGGTCGACAACCTCGCAAAGCGGGTAGGCGGGTGCGACAAAGATCTGATCGTCAACGACCAAGAACGCTCCGTGCTCGCCTTGTTTAATGCACAGAATCCGTGGGCCCATGCCACGAATGGTGCGCGCGGCTTCCACCAGCGAGGTTTCACCACTGAGTAAGCGGGCCTCGGAGTCGTTGATGATCAATATATCTACCCGACTTAAGGTTTCGATCAGCTCGGACTTAGCGTGGCTAATCCAATAATTCATGGTATCTAGTGCGACCCATTTCGGCTGCCTAATCTGGTCTAGGACACGGCTCTGCAACGAAGGTGCGATGTTACCCAAGAACACATATTGGATATCCGTGTAGCTCTCAGGAATGACGGGATCAAAGTTTTCAAATACATTCAGATGAGTGGCGTGCGTCACTCGGTCGTTCCAGTTACTTAAATATTCACCTTTCCAATAAAAGCACTTACCTGGTTCGACGGTTAGCCCTTTGGTGTCTACGTTGTGGGCGTCCAACATCCGTCGATCGGAGGGTTTAAAGTCATCCCCTACAACCGCAACAATTTTGGTTGAGTTAAAGTGATGTGCTGCCAGGGAAAAGAAGACAGCTGAACCGCCCAACGCGTTGTTGCGGCTTGCGTATGGCGTGATGATGTCATCGTATGCAACGGATCCAACAACCAAAATCGACATTAGTTCTCCTCGTCGTAGCTAACGTATTTTTCGATAATTGCTTTGAGCGCCTGTTTCCTTGCCTTGGGCATGGCAGATTCACGAGTGAGTAACGCATATTTGAGTGAATCATGAAGTGGGTTCGGCTTGCTTAGGTCCAAGGCTTTGATGCCGTTGGATACCGTTTGAGCGGCAGCTTCGGCATTCATGCTGAGGATTTTCATTACTTGATCAACGGTCACTGCTTCTTCGTCTTGGTGCCAACAATCGTAATCGGTGATCATGGCGATGGTGGCATAAGCAATTTCGGCTTCACGAGCCAGTTTCGCTTCTTGTAAGTTGGTCATACCAATGACATCTGCACCCCATGATCGGTAAAGGTTGGATTCGGCCCGGGTCGAGAACTGAGGACCTTCCATGCAGACATAAGTCCCGTTTTTGTGGCTCGTGACGCCAGCATCGATGGCTGCTTGATAGAGGATTCCCTGTAGGTAACCACAAATCGGATCTGCCAATGAGACATGGGCGACGATTCCTTGTCCAAAGAAGCTATCGACGCGGTGTCGAGTACGATCGATAAATTGGTCGGGGAAGACAAAATGGGTTGGCGCATAACTTTGTTTCAAAGAGCCTACTGCACTGGCAGAGATGATGTATTTAACCCCCAACTTTTTAAAGGCATACATATTGGCCCGAAAGTTAATTTCTGTTGGCAAAATCGTATGGTTACGGTTGTGGCGGGCCAAAAAAGCGACGCGTTTCCCGTGCAAAGATCCAATGACGAATTTGTCGCTCGGTTCTCCATAAGGCGTTTCAAGCATAGTTTCCAGTGTGTTTTCCAGGCTGTTCATTTTGTACAGGCCACTGCCGCCGATGATGCCGATATCGATGGGTTCCATATGCTTCACTCCGTCGTTTTTTTGGTGTCTTTAACACGCGATGATAGAAGGTTCGCCAATCGTTTCTGTTGACGTTCGCTTGCTTTCGTTCTCCGATTAATCACGTGATTTGCCGCCTTTTCTTGGATCTGAGCATTCAGTTTCAGAACCCGTTGATTTCGGGCCACGAGTATCAATGCTGGGCCCGCCTGTCCGCGAGCAGTCATCACCGTATTTAGGTCACGGGGTCCGACTTGAATATCTTCAATGGCTAAGATCGTGTCGCCCACGTTGAAACCCGCTTCCCATGCCTTGGAATTGGCGAGGACCTGCTTCACGTAGGCGTTATCGCCCTCGTTCCGCATCATCAGTCCTTCAATTTCAAATTCCCTTGGACGCTCAAATGAATGCACATTGTCCAATGGTTTCTGCTCTTCTTTGACCCATTCAAGAGCCAAGTTCTCTAAGATAGTTTTGAGATCAAGTGCTTTAGCGTTTTGGATGTGTTGCGTGATAAATGCGACGCCGTCTGGGCCGATAGCCTCGTTCATCCAGTTCGAAATGTCGACTTGTGTGATGCCTGTGCGACGTTTGCTTGAAAGCGTATACAAATGACGCATTAGGTCATCAAGACTCAACTTGTCTTGGCTCTTTTGTCTGATCAAGACGTCCATTGCTAAGCCGGCCAATTCGCCGCCTCTGTAGTAGGAGCTGCGGGCATTAACAAAGGCTTCGTTTTTTTGGTACTGGTGGATCCATGCGTTAAAAGAAGCATCCTGCAAACTTTGTTGTTCGCGACCTGGATTGTGGTGGTAAGTATCGATCAGCCTCTTCCAGCTCTTAAATAGGTCTTTTTCACTACTGACATTAGCTCGCACCAGCAAGAGATTGTCGTAATAGGATGTAAGTCCTTCATGGAACCAAAGCAGCTCAGAATAGACTTCGGTTTGATAGTCATAATTGAGCATTTTCTGATCCCTAATCGCTTTGACGTTCCAGGCATGAACGTACTCATGTGCGACTAGCGCAAGGAAACTCAACCAGCCGTCGCTATCAAGTAAGACATCACGGGGTAAGGCCAATAAACTGCTGTTGGCATGTTCGAGTCCCTGTCTAGGTTGATCTGCGAAATAGCTCAAAAAAACATAGTGATCAAAGGTCGTGGAAGCAAAGAGACTTGCCGTTTCCAGACAGACGCGGTGCATGTCTCGAACCATATTTGCCACGTTACCTGAAACATCTCCGGCCAGTACCCAGCGGTGCGGAACACCCATGACTTCAAAATCGAAGGTGTGCAGTTTGCCACCTAGAAAGGGGCTATCTACAAGCTGGTCGTAGTCACGCGCCAAATAGAAACCATTCTGATTGCGTGGAAGTGCCGTTTCAATGGTCCAATTTGCTGGCGTAGAAACCCTGATGTGATGGGCAACGTTTCTCTGACCCTTTTCATAAATCACCAAGCCTGCAGGGTTCAAGATCGCCAATTCGGAATCGACATAATTGGTGCGCACCGATTGCTCATCCGCGTAGACTGCGTAAGAGACGACAAAGCCACGGCCTTTTTGAGTGCTTATAGACCAATTGCTCTTGTCAACTCTCGTGACTGGTAGCCCTTTACCGTCTGCATCGCGCGCCGTGAATTGCTCAATATGTCGCGCAAAATCTCGAATCTTATAACTGCCGGGAATCCAATTGGGCATGGCGACGAGACGGGTGGTTTTGGCGTTTGCAGGAAACGAGATTTCAACCTGCACATAATGATGTACGGGGTCGCGTACATCAAGCTCTACGCCCACAAAAGGTGCGCTGCTCTGCACCAGAATATTCATTAGGGAAAGGACAAACAGGGTCATACGTCTCCACCAAACAAACGTGCAAAGATAACACAGCTTTCGAAAAGCTGCTTTGCGCCAATGCTCATCGCTTTATGAGTTCGTGAATCGGTCTTGAAGAAAGGCTGCCAATGCGCGGAACGCGGATGCCTCTCCGCCAACTGGTGCGCCTGGTGCTGCGTTTGGATTCCATGCATAGATATCGAAATGGATCCAATTCTCAAACGGCTTCACAAACTCGTGTAAATAGAGGGCTGCCGTAATCGATCCGCCAAAACTCGTCGTACTCGAATTCAACATGTCGGCGATGTGACTGTCCAAATAGGATCGGTATCTGGACCACAAAGGTAATTGCCAAATCGGGTCAGCAACTTTGTCGGCGGCCTGGTTAAGCGCAGTAGCCAAACTCTTGTTTGGCGTGTAAAAAACCGGTAGATCAGGACCCAGAGCCACTCGGGCAGCTCCCGTGAGTGTCGCCATATCAATGATCAGGTCCGGATTCTCGCTCACCGCTTCACAGAGGGCGTCACACAAAATGACACGCCCTTCAGCATCGGTATTATGGATTTCTACATGCAGACCTTTACGTGTCTCGATTACATCTCCTGGGCGGTAAGCTCCGTTGCCTGGTGAGTTCTCAACAGCTGGAACCAGGACACGGAGCCGGACGGGCAGATTACTTGCCATAATCCATTTTGCCAATGCCAGCACAAGTGCAGCGCCACCCTTGTCCTTTTTCATGTTGCGCATGCCACTTGCGCCTTTCATGTTCAACCCGCCCGTGTCGAAAACGACACCCTTGCCTACCAAGGTGAGTTTAGGATGTTGTGGGTCACCCCATACCATATCGATGAGAACAGGTTCACGAATGCTCCCTCGACCAACGGCGTGAACGGCCGGATAACCCTCTTTTAATAGATCCGTGCCGCGAATCGTACTCAATTTCGCCTGATATTCGTTTGCCAAGAGTTGGGCTACGTCGGCCATTTCACTTGGCCCTAGCGAGGAAGCGGGTTCGTTGACTAAGTCTCGGGCCAGGAAAATACTGTCGAGTTGTGCAGTAACGGCAGTTAAAGAAATTGAATCCGGCAGACAGAGGTCGGGCCTGACGATTGATTCAGCAGATTTGTAGCGGTTGAAATCGTAATGGGCTAGTCCCCAGCCGATGGCTGCTTGGAATGAGCATTCTGGGTCTAACGAGAAAGCGTCCATGGCATAAGTGCCAGCAGGCAATTTGGCGCTTAATTCGGCGAAAAGAAAAAGCCAGGCTCGTGGATCATCTGGTTGACCCTCTTGGCCAACCCACACTTCTTGGATTTGGCCTTCCTGGTCATGGATCAATGCATGTTGACCCCAACTGCCATTAAAGCTTGCATGAGTACATTGCCTAGTTACTGAGGGCGATGACTCCGCTACTTTGTGTTCGGTTGCCGCTTTGTCTAGCGGCATTAGCGCTATGGCAGTGTGTTGATGGGCGATCAGGCCGTAGGCCATGTTGTTCCTCCACGTGTTTGAGTCAATTCTACGAGGAGAATCGAATTTATTCCAATAGTGACCGTAGCTCGCGTGCCTTGGCTTGGCATTTTTGAGCGTTGTCTTTACCCATGCGCACAAGCAATTTCTGTAGCGGTGAACTTGCCTCTAACTCTTGATCCTTGTAAATATAGATGCCTTTTTGCCCAACTAATTCTGGCGGTGTGTCCGGCACTTCAATCAAGAGCAGTTGATCAATTGAATCGATTAGTGTCGATTTCCAGGTCCGACTTGGGTCACCTAGTTCAGCGAACGCTTCGTTGAGCAGGGGATCGATATGTCGATAGAGTTTGACAACGCGTTGGGTGTCGATTTTGTCTAGTGCATCAACCAAGGCATCAAATCGCTCATAGTTCTCGACGGCTAGGAACGTGAGGTCGCCGCGCTGTTCGACCTGAAATTCGCCAGCTGGCCGAAAGGCGTAGATTTGCTTGAATGGGTTCTTGTTTCGACTGATGAGGTCGGTTGCCGTGACCAGCCGCCGCAACAAGTGCTTGATGCCCTTAATACGACCTTTGATGGGTTGTTCTGTTAACTCATTCCATTCGTTAATGAGAACGGTGTCACTTTCGTCCAATGAAGGCAGGTTGAAGTTTGGCCATTCGGGCGTAGATTCAGGCTGTGGCTCCTCTTTTGGCAGTTCAAAATCTGCCTGATCGGTTGGTTGACGCGGCTCGAATACGGTATTTGGAATCGTTTCGGGCTCCGGCACGGGACCCGATTGCCGGAACGAATACCAGAGAAGAAAGCCTACAATGGCTACGACGACGACGATAGAGATCGATATATTGCGCATAGGACTCCCCTTGGTACAGTGCTCTTATTCTATAGGACGTGGCGGGCAATCGAATGGTTGATGTTTTGTTACAACGCTACGTTGGCCTTTGTGTGATGCTGACCATGTGCTGTGGAATCGGATTAGGTCCAGCTCCCTATTTGAGCTTGAAGTGGCTGGTTGCAATGTTATTGGTTGTTGGCCTAGTCGCGACCAACTCATTCGTGAAGACCCCTTACTTTTGGGTTTTTTTGTGCCTATGGCTTGTTCCGGTTATTCGTGTCGTGTGGCTAACTGACCTGCCAGGCTCGTTGAGTGCCTTACAGGATTGGGCGCTCATAGGCGTGGCTTTTATCGTTGGACCACGTCTGTCTTTCAAACGCCGTCTCCGAGAAGGGCTATGGTGGGCCGCAATTCTGTCGGCCATTTATGGGTTGTTACAAATGGCTGGCGTCGATGTTGTTCCCCTCGATTCTGGGCGTCAAGCCATTTCATTTTGGGGCAATGCTCAAGACCATGCTGCGTTTCTGGTGCTGGCCGCAGTCCTCTCTCGCCGCCCTACTAATAACACGCTCAGGCGCTGCGGCGAATTAGTGATTTTGATGGGCTTGCTTTTGACCCACGCAAAAGCGGCTTTGCTCGCCTGGTTAATATTCCTGGTCCTGAAAAGTCAATGGCGTTCGTGGTGGCAGAAATCGATCATAGCTGGCCTGTTCCTGGTATTGGTCGGTTGGGTTTTTACTGATGTTGGACCCTGGTTGACGAAGCCGCTTAAGTTGACTAATTACGTATCCCAGTTCAATGAACAACCGTCTCTAATTCAAGATCGCGATGCGTTTTTTCGAGGTAAGTCGCATAGTTTGATGGTGAGACGTTCTTTAAGCGAAGGCTGGCTGCGGGCGTTGGGGCAGGTTGGCGGTGTCGGTGTTGGACTAGGTCAATTCAGATCTGTTTATCCCAAGTATGCAGAACCTACGTTTGATTTAACTCTGGACGTGAATTTGCGGCCGCGTTCGACCCACAACTTCTTGATGGATGCTTGTTTTTTGTTTGGCTTGCCCTGGACACTTATCGCCAGTATTTGGGTTTGGGTTTGGCTCAAATCAACTAGGTCGCCAATTTTTGGCAAAGCCTTTCTTGTGATGTTGCTCCTGTTTTCGTTTTCAAGCAGCTACCTGAATATTGTCATCCCCTTTTGTCTGCTTTTGATTGCGCCCAAATCTTCGATAATACGAGAACCTTGGCGGTTGTCTGTGTCTCTTGGATTTGTACTGGTTGCGGTAATCTCAACCTCTTTGTTGTGGTTACCTGCATCCTCGAAGTTGGGCGCATATATCCAAGCGGATCAACAACTTGATGTAGTTATGCGCGGGCAGAGGCCGGATCAGGCTTGGCCTTATATGGAAATTGTTTGGGCGCGTGACCCTTGGGGTCCAGAAACCATCTATCGCTTGTCAGTATTGTCGTTACAGGTCGCGGAAGGGCCGGACTCAGCAGAAGCAATGTTAGGTGTGCATGGGCTGTGGTGGCTGGCCCATTATGTGCCAAGGTATGACTTAACTAATGAGCGCATTACTGAGTTGAACCGAACGCCCGCTTGGCGCGATCTCAGTGGCGAAGTGGTTGCATTGAAGCGGGATCGGTATGACGATCATCGGCAACTGCAGAAAATGGCTGCGACAGTACTCGCGGCGCGCAGCCAGAACTGATAAACTGCCCGCCAGTTGGAGGTACAGAAATGGTGCAGCTAGACGGAGAAACACTTAGTCTTGAGAATCTCGTTGATATTGCCAATGGATCGCGAGCGCAATTACCAGGTACGGCCGCTTCCGCAATCGATACTTCACGAGCGGTGGTCGACGATATCCTGAGGCGTGAGGAAGTCGTTTACGGCGTTAACACGGGTTTTGGTAATTTCGCCTCGGTGGTCATTCCCAGCGATAAACTGCAACAACTCCAATATAACTTGATACGCAGCCATTCTGCAGGCGTAGGCAGCGCTCTGGATGCGCGAACCTGCCGAGCACTGATTGCTCTGCGTGCCAATGTACTAGCCAAAGGATATTCGGGCATTCGCTTGAAGAACGTGGAAGCATTAGTTGATGCGCTAAATGCGGGCTTCCATCCCTTTATCCCAGAGCAGGGTTCGGTGGGCGCTTCGGGTGATCTCGCGCCTTTAGCGCATCTTGCCCTGAATCTAATTGGCGAAGGCCAGGCCTTTGAAGGCGAGCAACTTAAACCCGCTGGCGATGTCTTGCGGGCGTTGGGGCTTGAAGCGATTGATCTTGAGGCAAAAGAAGGGCTTGCGCTCATTAATGGAACTCAGGTCATGGCAGCTATTGGCGGACTGTCTTTATGGGATGCATGGTCTTTAGCCAAACATGCTGACCTGATAGGCGCTCTTTCGCTCGAATCGCTGATGGGCTCCAGAAGAGCGTTTGACAAACGAATCCATCAGGTTCGGCCTCACCGTGGTCAATGTGAATCTGCAGACAATCTTTGGCGTCTCTTAAATGAAAGCGAAATTATGGATTCTCATCGAGGCTGCGGAAAAGTTCAGGACTCGTATTCACTGCGCTGTATGCCGCAAGTGCATGGTCCAACGAGAGATACGTTGACGCACGTGCAATCAATATTTGAAGTCGAAATCAATAGTGCCACCGACAACCCCATGGTCTTCGCTGCCGAAAACGAATTGGTAAGTGGCGGTAATTTCCACGGTCAGTCACTGGCACTTGCTTTTGATTTTGCCGCAATTGCGGTCGCGGAGTTGGCCAACATAAGTGAACGACGCATTGAAAGACTATGCAATCCAACCTTGTCCGATTTGCCTGCCTTCCTGGTAGCCGATGGCGGTCTTCATTCAGGGTTTATGATTGCCCATTGCACGGCAGCTTCTTTGGTTAGTGAGAACAAAAGTTTGTGCCACCCTGCGTCGGTGGACTCTATTTCTACTTCGGCCGCCAAAGAGGACCATGTTTCCATGGGTACGATCGCTGCCCGCCAGTTTCGTGATGTCACCATCAATAGCCGTCGCGTTTTGGCCATCGAACTGTTGGCCGCCGTTCAGGGACTCGAATTCCTAAAGCCTCGTAAACCTGCCTTAGCTTTACAGGGCGTTGTCGCCAAAGTGAGGGAAGTCGTTGAACCATGGCACGAGGATCGCTATATGGCGTCGGATATAGTTGCCGCAGAGGAATTGATCGAATCAGGATGCCTGCTGGAATTGGCAGCCGAAGTCTGTGGCCACATAAACTGAAAATCTTGGCAGCTCTTTTGGTGGGCGAACGGTTGTGTGAGCTATTGATCGTGTTAGGATGCCGTTTCGTGGATTGCTATGGAGGAAAGATATGACGGCATTGACAATTTATCGCTTGATCCATTTCGTAGGCATTTTCGCAACGATTGTTTCGGTGGGTGGAGTTTTGGTCCACGTTATGAACGGTGGGGACAAGGAATCAAACAAAGTGCGCAAGCTATTGGCCATGACCCATGGATTTGGGCTCTTGTTGGCGCTTGTGGGCGGTTTTGGCATGCTTGCACGTTTAGGCATCCACTCGTTTCCGGGTTGGGTGTATGGGAAATTGGCTATTTGGCTCGTCTTAGGCGCTCTACTGCCGATGGGCTACCGCTTACAAAATACTGGCTCAAAGCTATGGTGGACGACCCTTGCTTTGCTAGCCGTCGCGGCTTGGCTTGCAATAGCGAAACCGTTTTAGAATGAATCTTACAAAGAATAGGGAGGTGCCTGTTGGCCCAAATCAAGCTTAAAGGAAACCCAATTAACACAAATGGAGTGCTGCCAAATGTGGGCAGCCAAGCGCCTGATTTCAAACTGACGAAATCGAACCTTACGGATACATCGCTTGCTGATTTCAAAGGTAAAAAAGTCGTACTTAATATCTATCCAAGCATTGATACACCTGTATGTGCCACGTCTACACGAATCTTTAACGAGCGTATTAGTGGAAACGATGATGCCGTTGTCGTTTGTGTTTCGCGGGATTTGCCATTTGCCTTTGGTCGCTTCTGTGGTGCTGAAGGCCTCAGCAATGTTGTCACAGCCTCGGAGTTGCGTGACCTGAACTTCGGCGATGCTTATGGGGTTCGCATTGTGGACGGTCCGATGGCGGGCCTGCTGGCGAGAGCGATTGTGGTCATTGATGGACAAGGAAAAATTGTTCACACGGAACTTGTACCTGAAATCGTGCAAGAGCCAGATTACGAAAAGGCCATGGCTGCTATCTCTTGATAAATTGAAGGGCGGTTTCCCGCCCTTCTCTATTTCACGAGCATCACTGGAGTCTGCGCGAAATAAGCCACTTGATGGCTTACGGTTCCAAGACCTCGCGACATTTCATGGGCATCCATGCGATGAGATGTAAGCACGATCAAATCGCATTGGTAGTTAGCGGCAAATAGAACAATCTCTTTGACGGTTTTACCGTACCTTAGCTCTGGGCTTATTCTGATGTCTGTGTCGCTGAATGGAGCTATGAGATCGCGTATCTTCTGCTTGGCTTTCTCTTCGATGACCGCGAAAAAGTCGCGACTTTCATCGAAGTCCATATGTGGAATGGTTTCTATGACGTGGAGAAGACTGATCTTGCCGCCATCTAGCCCGGCCAAATCGACTGCCGTTGTTAAGGCTGTATGGTTGCGATCTGAAAGATCTACAGGTACCAGAAGATGTTGAAACATGGGTCCTCCTGTCTGCTGGCGGATACCCTATTCTCTCATTGCTTGGGTTCAATTTCACAGGGTCGTTCGAAATCGATGGGTCCAAATCATGTATGCTGCTTGAATCCAATGGGGCGGTTGTAATGGAGAGCCAAGTAAAACGAGATTTACTTCCAAAGTTCGGGCGCATCTTTTCGTTAGCTAAACCCGAATGGCGCGTGTTGACGTTGGCGACGTTGTTTTTGCTCGTCGGCAGTGCGATGGGATTGGCCTACCCACAGGCTGTCCGCATTTTGATCGACAGTGCGCTTAACCAAGGCCTTTCCGCCATAGATCGAACGGCCATTATGTTAGCGGCTATTTTTGCCATTCAGGGCTTGGCCGTCGCGTTGCGCTACTACTTGTTCACCGTAGCCGGTTTCCGAATCGTCACTCGACTACAAGATCAGACCTATCGGCATATTATGCGCCAGGAGATCGGCTTCTTCGATCAAAGGCGAACGGGCGAATTGTTGAGCCGATTGACGTCGGATACGACGGTGCTGCAAAACGCGGTCAGCGTCAATATCTCCATGGTCCTGCGTAATTTAGTGTCGGCGATTGGCGGAATTGCACTGCTCTTTTATTCATCACCGCGATTGACGGTGATCATGTTGATGGTGATTCCACCCGTAGCGTTTGGGACGGTCTGGTTCTCCAAAGTGATTCGCCGTTTGTCACGCGAGGTGCAGGATGAACTGGCACGGGCCAATGAAGTGGCGGAGGAAACCTTGGCAGGTGTTCGTGTCGTACGCGCCTTTGCGCGCGAGACAACGGCTGGTGATCGCTACGCCAAATCCATCAATCGATCGTTTCGGGCCCATCGCTATCGAACAGCGAGTATTGCTTGGTTTCAGGGGGTCTTAACCTTCTTAGGTTATGGCTCGATTGCCCTTGTTCTTTGGCATGGTGGCCATATGGTGATTGATCAATTGATGACCTTAGGCGAGCTGACGTCTTTTTTGTTGTATGCCATGATCGTAGCTGTAGCCATTGGCGCCTTGGGCAATTTATTTGCAGATTTCGTACGTTCCATTGGGGCAGCGGATCGTTTGTTTCAGATTCTGGATAGACAACCTAAAATCCCCTTGTCTGGTGGCTTGTTACCTGCACATTGCGCCGGGCAGGTGACCCTCAAAGACGTTAGTTTTGCTTACCCAACGCGACCCGATATGGCCGCCCTATCAAATGTGAGTATTCACTTAGAAATAGGCAAGGTAGTGGCCTTAGTGGGACGATCGGGAAGCGGGAAGTCAACGATCGCAAGTTTATTGACGCGATTCTATGATCCAAGCAGTGGTCAAATCCTAGTGGATGATCAGTTTATGACAGACTTGGATCCGACCTGGCTACGAGAACAGATAGGTGTCGTTCCACAAGAACCCACCCTGTTTTCAACCAGTATCGAGGAAAACATACGTTATGGCGCACTGGGGTCCGATTACGAAGCGGTCGTTGCCGCCGCTATGGCGGCCAATGCCGATGAATTTATCTCTAGTTTTCCAGATGGTTATCAGACGGAGGTTGGCGAACGTGGGGTGCGCCTGAGTGGTGGCCAGAAACAACGAGTTGCCATCGCGCGTGCTGTCCTCAAAAACCCTAGAATCTTGATCTTAGATGAAGCGACGAGTGCCCTTGACGCAGAGAGTGAGTTCCTGGTGAAACAAGCGCTTGATCGCTTGATGCTGGGGCGAACGACCTTAATTATTGCCCACCGGCTGTCCACGGTACGTGATGCGGATCTTGTTGTGGTTTTAGACAAAGGTCGTGTCGTCGAGCAAGGCAGCCACGATCAGCTTATGGCCAATGAGGGCCCCTATCGCGATTTGGTGCAACGCCAATTTGTTGAGGTCCTAAGCTAATTATTATGCCTGGTGCGGGCTTCTAAAAAAAGAACGCCTCGCAGCAGACCTCCGGCATCAAGATCCCGTGGCTGACCCACCACCTGACCATGTTCAAGGTTTCGTCAGCGCCGACGTCATCGGTGGCCTGGTGTTCCGCCTCTAGATTGTCAGGACGGATTGAGATGTTGTTTTTTGTGGCGCTGCTTGGTCTGACCGGTATTTCGGTGTGATGACGAGCGTGAAATGAAAAGGGTTTGAAGTTCTTCCGGTCAGTACAAGGTACAGATTCATTCAGCAGAAAAGTGTAAAAGTTCAACCGGCAGCCCAGCTGGGCCTGTAATTCGAATCCACATATTCGCTGGGTTTCCGCCGCCATTAATGACACCCATCGTATCGATGGGGCCTACGATCGAGGCTTGCCTCCCCCATGCATGGAATCCCTGACCCAGCATGCTGACCCCGTCTAGGGGAACGGCCTTGTTATTGTAAGCGTTGGTTGCGACCCAAACATCAGTACCCGTAAATATGACAGGAGATGCCAAGTTGACCGACACAAGTCCTGTTGTCGGCACCGCGATGGCCGTCGCAGCGATATTAGCGGCAGCTAAGCCCGAATCGCGGATCTGAATTCCAAATATCCCTGGACTTGGGAAAACAGAAATGAAAAAGGTAACCCGAGTTAAAGTCTTGGAGCTACCTAAGCCAGTAAATAGGTTGCCACTACTTCCTTGGATTGTGTATGGAATACGATTACCCGCGATACCGGAATCGTATTGAATCGTGGTTTGAGCAAAACAAAGAGACCCGACCAACAACATGGCAATGTTAGCTAATTTCAAAATAAGGCCCTCCGACGCGGTTGCAGTATTAATGTCCCTACTTTAAACATCATCGAAATGGGAAATCTATCCCATGAATATGGGATTTAGTTGTCAATTACGAGTGGCGCCACCGCTAAAGGTTTAGGACAATCTTGAAAACGGCATCAATTGTTTGGCTGAGGCAAAGGTGTTTTCAGAGACGAAATGAACGATTGAATATTTTCATCATAAGTGTGCATTTGCGATTGGTTGATTAGTTCATTTTCCAAATCCTCTATGAGGGCGTCGCAATTCGAGTTGACGAAGTCGATCAAGACTTCGCTTTTGACTTCTTCAAGGGACCTTAAAACAGGTTCCTTCCTCGCAGACGCATACACAGCTATATATCTATTGTTGCGAAAGAGAGGTGGCGTCATCCATCCTGGCTTCAGTGAAGTTATATAGGCCAACGGTCCCGGGTAATGTGTACCAGCTTGCCATACAGTATTCCATCCTATATCGAGAGGTTTAATTTCTAGCATTTGTGTCAAGGCATTGAACTCGTCGCTGGACAATTCATGAGAAGCAGCATCTTCAAGATGGCCCATTAAATAATTGGGATCAATACGCAAAGGGCAAGGAAAATTAAGCAGATCCAGTTTAAGTTCTAATTCTGTTTCGTATTTATCTTGATTCAATCTGAAGTACTCGAGGAGCATGTCATCGGTCACGCACTTCTTTAAAAGGCGCTGCCGAGTGTTCGTATGTATCCAGCTTGTCATTCCTTTTCTTACAAGATTCTTGATTGCAGGTTCATTTAGGCGATCCACAAAGTTAAAGTAGATGACTTCTCGTGCCTTGAGAAAGTCAACGAGGTCGTTGAAATTATTTCTCCAACCGTATTTTGTCGCTTCTGAAACTAGAAGATTCAGATCGGCACTGGTTAGCTCGTAATCGTTTGACCGCATGATCACATGGGACCGATCGAGTTGGGTATCTTGTGAAAGCACATCAGCCGAAATACACCAGAAATCATGTTCGATCGTCATTTCAGATAGTCGGCTATTACGGCTCGTCCGTAGTTGCTCGAACCTAAGTTCTTTGATCAACCGTTTTCTCGCGTCTTCAAAATTTATGTGAAACTCGGCCATATGATCTTTGACAAGAAAGAGATGAACGCCTTCATTTGAATAGATCGGTTGGCTCAATTCACCCATAGGGAGGCTTGAAATAACCGACCAGATTGCCGAGGGCACATCAGATTCGCGAATCCAGCCCAATTGGCCCTTTTGATGGCGCGATGTTGAGTCGGAAAGTTCGTAAGCGAGTGATTGAAATGTCTCCCCAGAGTCGAGTCGCCCTCGAAATTTCTTGACCGCCGCTTTTAACGTGTCGCGATTAGATCCTCGTTTGAAATAGTGCAAAGTCAAGCGACGAGCAGGATTTTTGAAGTCGTCTTGACGAGCTTCATACTGACGACGTAGATCATCGTCAGAAATGGAATTGGAAGCCAGTTCGTCATGAAAGATGTCCATTGCTACACTACGTTCTACTTGGAGACGTGTTTTCGTAAGGTTTAACCCCAGAGAAGGGGCAATCCGTTCGAGTTCATTCTCGATGACGCGACGCCGTACTCTTTCCTTTATTTCCTGCAAGGCAGAATCAGGATCATTGAAGTCGATTTGCGCTTCGGACTCTCGTAGGAGCGACATAAGTTCATGGGAATTAATTGATCCTTGTGCCCATTCGCTTATCTTTGATCGATCAAGTTCGTTTGATGGACCGCAAGTACAGAGACTTAATGTTACGCACACTAAGAAGTTTTTCATGGTGCACCCTTTACGATTTTCGCTGCATCATCAAGGAGATCGGATGCGGGACATAAACGACCGAACGTATTTAGAGCGTCCCCAGCTTCATTTAATTGGGAATTATTTACGAGACTCTCTATGAGGTATAAATGAGCCTGCTCATATACCGGTGCAAATTCCAAGGCCCGAGAAAAACAATCAACGGCATTTCTATACTGACGGTGCTGATGGGCCATAACGCCCAAGTTTAGCCAAGCCGGCGCATACTGCGGATGGCGGTCTATTGCCTTGGTCAACCTGAATTCCGCCTGCTGGTAGTTACCACTTTTTGCGTCTTCGACCGCCAGAGCCACAAGAGACGGAACATGATTTGGATTACATATGAGACTTTGTTTAAGAGCTGTGACGTAGCCAACCTTATTATTGAGGTGATGGTAGATGCGAGCACAATCAACCCACCGCTCGGCGTCGGGCTGAATGGACAACGACAGCTCATACATTCGAGTGGCGTCATCAAGAGAACCGGTTTCCAGGTAGGCGTGTGCCACCGCCAATGGCGTCCGCGAATCAAGTCGAACGAAACGTTTCGAATGCCCAAGCTGGTCAAGAAGCTGCTCCGCGGCAATTGGATTACCCAACATGGACTCACAATGCACCATTAGCTCGATATAAACGGGATTCAATGGGTCCCGTTCAATTAAGTCTCTTAAATGGACCTTAGCCGTGAGTGGTTTTTCTAAGCTCAATGCGTGTCGAGCCTGGCTCCATCGAGTAATATCCTGGGCTCGATCTTGCGGAGGAATCCCGTCCTCTCTCAACTGATCGACAAGGCTGACGTCATTACCACTCGAAACGTAACCCAGCGATCTAAGCATATCAATTTCATCTTGTTCAAGGGTCAGCAACGCATCTTCGGGTGGAGCAGCATGGGACTCAATAAGATTCTCCAATATGCTTCGAAAACGGATGCTTTCTCCTGCTAAATGCTCTTCTAAGTCTTTATGGCTTTCATTTGGGTCAGTCTCTAAGTCGAAAAGCTCGGGCCTCGGCCCGTGAATATACTTGTAAGGAGCTTGCATGATGGCTCTAAGTTCTCCCCACCCATAACTCAGTCTGGGAGAGAGTGTTTCTGCGTACAACGGAAGAGCCCTCTTAAAAGGGCTATGACCTTCGATAAGGGGTTTAAGTGATTGACCATGTATGTTGTTCGGGACTTCTATGTTCATGTAATCAAGAACCGTTGGCATGATGTCCACCGTCGAGACCCATTCCTGAATTCTTTTTCCTTCTTCCAGCCCAGGTACACGAACGATTAGCGGAATATGGAGCGTAGCGTTGTAGAGTAGGTGCCCATGCGTTGCTTCATTATGTTCTTCCAGACCCTCTCCATGATCGCTAGCTATAACGATGAGGGTATTCTCAAGTGTCCCGTTGGTTTGAAGAGCATCGAGTAGTCGACTGACTTGGTGATCACAGGACGCAATCTCGCCAAGGTAAGGATCTGAGAATTGTTCTCTGAAGGGCGTTTTCGGTTGCCACGGTTGATGGGGGTCGTAGTAGTGTACCCAGGCAAAAAAGGGTCCCTTTTGTGCTTCCAACCATTCATAAATTGCCCCATTGACGTCGCCAGCATTTCGTTCATCAAAAAAGAGATTAATTGGCTGCGCCTGCGTTCCAAGAACGTTTGACTTCTTAGTTAGTTGATCATCGTAAAAATCAAACCCTTGATCGAGCCCAAACTTTCGAACGAGAGGAAATGCGCCAATAGCTGCGCCTGTAGAATACCCGTGTTGCTTAAGAACTTCGGCCAATGTCTCTTGGCTTGGTGGCAACACAAACAGACCGTTGTCTCGTACCCCATGACTAAACGGGTATTTTCCCGTCATGATGGACGAGTGTGAAGGCGTTGTTAAAGGAACCGTTGCGTACGCATTCTCAAAGAGAACGCCGCCACTAGCCAGTGAGTCGATGGTCGGCGAAGCAGTTGGGCTTCTCCCATAACAGCCTAGATGGTCTGCTCTGGTCGTATCTATTGTAATGACGAGTACATTCCAACGTTTCGGTTGGAATTTGTAGTATCCAAATAATCCCAACAAACATAAACCAAGCACAACAAAAGGGGATATGCCGCGAAACCTGTTCATTTCTTCACGCTAATTGCTGGCAATCAGTCAATATTGAAATACAGTAATTCGACGGGTAACCCTGCCGGTCCGGAAATCCGAATCCACATATTGGCAGGATTTCCGGTCCCATTCACGACGCCCATCGTGTCTATAGGACCGATATTTCCTTGTACTTGACCCCACGCGTGAAAGCCTTGACCGGCGTTACTTACAGCATCAAGAGGTATCCCTTTCGCACCGTAGTCGTTAGTTTGAACCCAAACGTCAGTTCCTGTAAAGTTCACAGGTGTAGCAAGCGTAACGGTATTGAACCCTAGCGCGGCAGGATTTATGAGGGTCGACCCCAGGTTTACACCAGCAGATCCCGAGTCTCTAAGGCCCATCAAGAGTAAAGGAGAATAGATGCCGCCCGGTAGGGAAGTAACGAAGACCGTTACTTTGGTGACGGTTCGTGAGGTCCCAAGCCCAGTAAATAAATTCCCACTGAGCCCTTGGACATCGTAGGCGATTTGATTTCCCACAATACCTGAGTCGTATTGAATCGTTGTCTGAGAAAGGGTCGGCAACGTAAAAAGTAAAAGAAATGGTACTAATCTATTCATTAACTACCTCCGGACAAATTTGTGATACCTGGCTTACCTCAATTGAAGCGCTTCAGCTAAATAATTGAAATACCTCAATCTAGGTATTTGAGCGACTTCATCCTGCCCTCGATCCTGAACGTTCCTAAGGATGTTCCTCCAGAGGACATCTGCTTCGCTCAGTGTGATAGCCAAGATTCGTCCGTTTACGTCGGCGCGAACCCACAACGCGATCAGAACAACAGAACAACGCCAGGGACAACGGACCGTCGTTGTCGGATCTTCGAACTAGCATTTAACGAGTTTCGCGTACCAGATTAGGTGCAGCGACCACATCGGGGGTCGCGAACGTCATGACAGTCGCTGGCAGAAAGTCGCTTTAGTTAACTTTGTATGGGCTACGCCTACACCATCCCCTTTCGAATGGCCAGCGAGACAGCTTCTGTTTGCGAATGGACTTGAAGCTTCCTATAAATATGCTTGATGTGTGTTTGCACCGTTAAAACACTAATGCATAATTGGTCAGCGATCATCTTGTAACTGTTCCCTTCACATAGCCTTCTTAGCACTTGCATCTCGCGCTTGGTTAGCGTTGTTTTATGGTTAGGCGAATGCATCGATTCAATAACACGGCGCGCTATTTCAGTACTCATCGGTGCACCTCCAAGAAATACCTCCTTGATTGCATTGATCAGTCTCGCTGGTGTAACGATCTTTGTCAGATAGCCACTTGCGCCATTTCGAAGCGAAGCAAAAACGCGATCATCATCCGTATGGATGCTTATCATGATGATATCGACCTTGCCTAGGACATCATGGAATTCGCTAATGGCCTCGATACCAGACATTCCAGGAAGAGAAATATCCAGCAGGATCACGTCCGGTTTGTCTGAAAGAATGTTCGGAAAAGACGACTCACAGTCGCCATAAACTTCAACACAAACCATTTCGTCCGACCGATTAATCATTGATCGGTAGCCTTCACGAATGATGGTGTCATCGTCAATAACGACAATACGAATCAACTTACGCTCCTTCATTTCCAAATAATATAGGTCACTTCGGATTACCTTGGCTCACAAATACCCACATTTGGGTATCAGCACTCGAGTTTGAATTGAAAACCACCGAGGACTCTTTTTCCCCTTACAAGCTCATCGAGATAGCGATCGTATACTTAGCTTGTTCATCGTCTTGAGTATGGTTTTGGGTCTACTTGTAATGTTCTTCTTTTGCTTTGATCCTTAGACAAAATTGAAGAATTGACCATGAAATTTTCCAAACTAAAGCTCATGGAAAATACCTTTAGGTTATTGGAAACCTTAGCCTTACTCGAGTGCCCCTATCACTCGTTTCGATATCGCTTGAGCCGGTGAGTGCTTGTGATCTTTGTCGGAGATTTGTTAACCCTATGCCCGCAACTTTATTCGAGTTAAAACCTTGTCCGTCATCCTCAATAACAGCCATCACTTGGCATTCTTCGACGCTTAAAAACAAAGTGACATGCTCGCCATGACTATGCCGTAACGCATTGTGCAATGCTTCTTTCACGAATAAGCACAGATGTCGGCGCTGTTCGCTTGAAATTGAAACGAAGTCCAAAGCATGTTCCGGGATTGCCATTCGAAGTTCAAAATCCGTTGCTTCAAAAAGGTCGACCGCAAAATCTTCTAAATGCTCCGCCACATCGTGTAAAGAATGCATCCCTGGCAATAAACTCCATATGAAATCTCGAGACTCCGAATAAATACGTCTTGATGTCGATTGAATCTGATTAAGAAGGAACTCAAGCTGCGATCGATTCTCTAATTTATCTAAGGCGATCGAACTCAACATGGACATTCGTGTGAGTTGGTGTCCCAGATGGTCATGAAAGTCTGCTGCTGCTTGACGTTTGGTTGCGAGAGCGGCCATTTCGATTCTCAGTTTGGCCCGACGATTCAGGAAAATAACGCCGAAAATTACAAACGAAACAATGATAGCAACAGACGATCTGAACCAAACAGATTTCCAAAAAGGCGGGTCGACGATGATCTTTAACTTAGCGGGCGCATCGCTCCAAACGCCGCTACGGTTGGATGTGGACACAAGAAAATCATAATGCCCAGGTTCGAGTTCGGGAAAGTGGGCAAACGTGTGTTCGCCTAAGACTTGCCAATCCGAGCGGCTCCCTAATTTGTAGCGAAACAAATTGCGGTGGAACTGATAATCCAAGGCAGAGAACTGAATCGAAAGGCCTTGTCTGTCGTATGGCAACCTGATTGTCCATTCATTTTTAGAGCTAAGCTTCCAGTAATCATCGTCATCCAAAATTGACCGGCCTGCTACGTTGACGCCAACGATGGCCGCCTGGACGGGCTGAGAATTGTCACGGAAGTTTCCAGACGGAAAGTGACAGATTCCATTGACGCCGCCGAACAAGAGGCGACCGTCGTGAGCCATCGAGGCTGTCGTTGGCGAAAAATCAATGCCTACAAGCCCGTCGTCGGCATCGAAAAACCTAAACGACTCATTGCCGAAATCGATGCGAAGCAATCCTTTTGAAGTCCCAGCCCAAACAGCCCCAACCCCGTCTTCGACCAAGCTTACAAATTGCAAATCCACAAGATCAGGGTAGCGAGCAGAGTAATTAAACACATCACCGGAATCAGGGTCTAAAAGCCAAAGCCCTTCATCTCCAGCGACCCAGATATTTCCGTCTGTTGTCTCCACAATATCAACAAAACGAAGACCTTCCAATTCCGCAAATTGTGTGTGATTGACGTTATTTGCATCCTCTGATCGCACGTTGACAACACCAAACTTACCGACAGTCCATACTTCGCGATCTTGCGTTTCGATAATTGCCGACACGCTGCCGTCAACACCCACGATCTGAGTTGTTTGTTCGAGTTTAGGGTCGAATCGAAACAAGCCTATTTCGGACCCTATCCAGATTTGGTTGTTTTGATCTTCAGCGATCGCCCAAACAGTAAGATCGATCCCTGGTACGAACCGAAGATCGTGCGTTTGTCGGTGCGCTCCCAAGGCGCCTCTTGTGGTTCCAAACCAAACCCACACCCCGTCTTGTGATTCACATATTGTGATAACGGATCTTCGTCCCTGAGATGGCCAAATTCGAATGGAACGGTCCTTCTCAATCAAACGCAGGCCATCATATAAGGAACCAACCCAAAGATGGTCAAAGGCTTGGGAGACGGCCAAGACGAAACTGTCGTTGATTAATCGATCTTTTGTAGGGGATTCAAGCAACATCTCAAATGCGGGTCGTTCCCTAATTATTCGGCTAACGCCTCCTGGACTTGTCGCAATGTAAATTGAGCCGTCATCAAGAATGGCAAGGTCCCGAATATAGTTGGCCCCGATACTGCCATCCGTTACGCCATCATAATGATAGACACTGATTTCTCGAGACTGCTTATCCACTCGGTAAAGTCCCTCTATCGTTCCGATCCAAATTGCGTCTTCATTCACGACGAATCCATTCATGTGGGTTACTTTCAATTTGTGCCGGTCAATTTCTAGATGAAACGTCTTCTCGGAATCCGAAGTGCGCCAAAGCTTATGCTTCGTTCCAACCCAAAGCTCTCCCTGAATCACTTGGAGCCTGGTGACGCCAAACCTGTCGGTTAGATGGAGGTCCAACTTCTCAAAATCCCGCTGGCCGTGGGCAAGCCGAAAAAGGCCTTGGCTGTTTCCTACCCAAATTGCAGATTCATATTCCACAATCGCTCGAACGAAATCCTCGCCTGACCACGTCTCTTCAATCAACTCGGTTTCCGACCCATTCGTGAGCCATAAACCTCGGTTCGACCCAACCCATACATCGCCTCTTGAATCTACACACAAAGTGGATATCTCAACAGGCGTATCACCTAATGCGATTTTTTGAAACTGGCGCCTTCGCGGAGTCCGATCCGATGAAACATACAACCCCTTGTCAGTACCAACCCAAAGCGCGTTATTCTCTCCAATCGCCAACGCGTTGATACTATTTGTTAAAAGGGCGTGGTTCTCGTCCAAGTCGCTCTTGTATGTAACGATATGCTGTCCATCGAAACGGTTAAGGCCATAGGATGTTCCTAGCCACAAATAACCCGTATCGTCTTGCACCAGGCATCGAACGGAATTGTGAGAGAGACCGTCGTCAACTGTTAATCTTTCAAACGTTAATTGCGGTGGCACGCGAAAACTGACCGTAGTGAAGAGAAATAAAGACACGGCGCCGATACAAGTCATTTTGTGAATATACGGCAATAGTGTGTAGATCTAACTTAAATACCCATATTTGGGTATTAATGGCTGGTATGCTGAACTGGTTATTGAATAGTTGTGCGTTATGACAAGTAGGTCTGCTTGTCGCCCCGTGCTCAAGCGAAGCTGCTAGATCACCAATGTTCTGAGTTTCACAAACAAAACCCAAAACAGGAGGCGCGTTTCATTCGCCAGCTTTGACGTGATGTGCTGAGCGCTGCGTTAGATTTGGCATGGGTTGGGGCTCGTAAGGCAATTAACCAAATGGTAATCAACCGAAAGCTTGAGTTTGGGTTATGCTAAAGCATAAAGCTATTGATTGGAGGACTGACCATGAAGAAACGCATTTGTATGGTTGCGCTGTTCGCCGGATTCTTGTGTTTTGGACAAATGCGTATGATTCCTCACTTAACGCGATCAACGGGCGGCTTCACGACTGAAATAATTATAGCCAATACCCTCAATCAAGCGTCGAGCTATCGATTCACGCCTTATTTAGAAGATGGCACAACCCTAATACCTGCAATAGGGAGTTTGGCGGCTGGCGAAACCATCGTGACGAGTCCAACATTTCTTTTTGGTACAAACCTAATCTCGCATTTTGTGATAGAAGGTGACGGCATTTCGGTGGCTTTAGCTTATCAAGATGAGAACGGCGCTTTTAGCGCAGCCCATGTGCGCGAAACGAACGAAATGTCTAAACGTTGGCGTATATTCCCCGCGCTTTTCAACGATGCGGCTGATGGCATTGCTGTGGTCAATGTGGGCGCGCAGCAGGCAGCTATTTCCATCCTACAGATCAGACTCAATGGCACCATCGCTCAAGAGGTTAGTCCATTCGGCGCCAACCTGGGTGTCCAAAGCAAGGGTCTCTATCTTTTCGACGATGATTTTGCGCGTGTGGCCGATCACTATTTTGAGATTAGATCAGACATGCCCGTAGCGCTCACTGCGCTTCGATTTGCAACAGGATCGGACCGTTATTTCTGGCAAACTGGCGCCATCCCCATGCCGGAATTGACGGAGACAGCCGATTTGGTGGGCGCGGTTGCGGTTTTGCAGCCCAAAGCTCATGGTGTGAGTGGGCAGGTAACCATTATCGATGAACAGACCCTGCGAATTAGCCAATTCAATTATGACGGCTTAGGTCCGTTGGTATTCGTGTACGTTGCAAAAGACAATGATTTCATCAATGGAGAAGCGATCGGTCAAGAGTTAGCGTCTATGCCTTATGAGAATGCGACCTTTGACGTTAGCTTGCCGTCTCATATTTCTCTAATGGACTTCAACAGTGTCAGTATTTGGTGTGTCCAGTTCAGCGCCGACTTTGGTAGTGGCCAATTTGTACAGCCGTAATCAGAAGTGGCCTAGCTTGAGTACAAAAGGATGTGGTCTCGCTAGCTAATCCCTGTGCGCTTAGCGGGTTAGCGATCGTTATTTCATCTAGTAGCGATGACTTGTGATAATGTAAGTGTGCTTACTCAAAAAAAATAGCAGCTTGCAGTTAACAAGCTATACGTTCATTTCCTAACTTGTGGAGGTCTATATGCAAGAATCTGGTGGTGGTCTGTTCGGTATTATTTTTCTCGTTATTTGGTTGGCTATTGTCATTGTCGTCGTGGCTGGCAGTTGGAAAATGTTTGTGAAGGCAGGCAAACCTGGATGGGCATGTCTCGTACCCTTCTATAACATCATCGTCATGTTGGAAATTGTGGGACGACCCTTATGGTGGATTGTCCTCTTTCTGATCCCTATTGTGAACTTAGTTGCGGCTATCTTGCTGTCCATTGACTTGGCCAAGAGCTTTGGGAAAGGCGTTGGCTTTGGTATTGGTATTCTTCTATTGGGCTTTATCTTTGTGCCTCTATTAGGTTTTGGAGACGCGCAGTACACAGGCCCTTCGGCTTCATAAGCCCCTCGGTATAATAGAAAATGCGGCGCACGGGCAAAACCGTGCGTCGTTCCCACGTATTCATTATTGGCGCGCTGAACGGGTTCGCCTTTGGGAGTAAGTCCTAAGATGGGTGAACCTACTTGAAGCCGACCGTAACCTTATTGGGTTTTGTGCTAATTGTTTTTGGGGCAGGTTTGTTGAACGCCCAATTCCCACCGGATGAGTGGTATGACTTGCTTCAGAAGCCAAGTTGGACACTGCCAGCTTGGACGACTGGCCCTGTCTGGACCATTCTGTACGCCCTGATCGCGTTAAGTGGTTGGATGGTTTGGTTAAAACGAGGGTTCCACGGTCATTCCGAAGTGTGGCTCGCCTATCTGGCCCAGCTCATTCTGAACGCGATATGGTCATTTCTATTTATTGGTTTGAGACAGCCAGCGTTGGCCGTTTTGGACGTGGCTATGTTAATCGTCGCTGTCCTGTCAACGATTGTCGCTTTTGAACGGATTTCGCGCGCGGCTTCGTTCATGTTGCTGCCCTACCTTGCGTGGGTCGGTTATACGGCTTGCTTTAACTTTACCGTCTGGCAACTCAACCCTTAAGTAGGTCGTTCAACGCGGGCTAACCGAATCGAAACCGGTTTGCCGTTGACGTCCCATTGCCGTTCTAATTCAGCTTCGAAGTTGGCCTGGTTTAAGTCGATCGCCAATGTCTCGTGGGCGATTTCGGCACCGTGTTTTTCGATTAACTCGTGCAGCCAGTCGCCTTCGACCGATAGATGAATACGGTCCTCTACCCTGAAACCCGCTTCTTTACGGGCATTCTGAATTCGGTTTACCAGCTCGCGCGCATCCCCTTCGAGCAAGAGTTCTGGGGTCACGTGAGTATCGAGGGCGACGACAAGATCAGCTTCGCTCATGACCACCGTGTCCTCTTTCTGTTGACGGTCGATCAAGAGGTCTTCGCCGCTCAATTCGTGGCCCGCAACCAGCGCTTTGCCCGTGCGTAAGAAAGCGGCAATATCGCGATGGCTCATGCTACGTACACCAGCCCCGACCGTTTTTAGATCGCTACCCAATCGTGGACCGAGTAATTTGAAGTTGGGCCTGGCTGAATAGGTGACCAGTTGGGTTTCATCCTCTAAAACTTCAATCGCCTTAACGTTTAACTCGTCGAGGATCACATCGCTGAGCCGCATGACGGACTCGCGCATGCTGTCACTGACAACCACCGACATTTGACCAAGCGGTTGCCTTACTTTTAAGTCATGTTTGGCTCTGAGGGAGCGACCAATATTTACTAAAGCACGAGCGGTATCCATATCTTGCTCGATTTGGCTAAAGGTTCGATCGGCCCTCGGGACAGGGTAATCACACAAATGGACGCTGGCAGGGGCATCCTTGTCGCGTACCAGGTTCCGATAAATAGCTTCGCAAATAAATGGCAACACCGGTGCCATCACTTTCGAAAACTCAGTCAGGATGTAATACAGCGTATTGTAAGCGTGCCATTTGTCTTGATCGCTGTCGGTGCGCCAGAAACGGCGTCGCGAACGTCGAATATACCAATTCGTCATTAGATCGATAAATTCTTCAAGTTCGGGGATCACGTTATATAGGTAAGAACCCTCCATGTGCCGCGTGACATTGGCGGTTAACGTCTGAAATTTGGATATGACCCAACGATCAAGAATATGAGTTGAATCAGTGATATCGCCTTGCGGCTTATAATCATCTAAGTTTGCATAGGTTACAAAAAAGCTATAGGCGTTCCAGAACGGCGAAACTACTTTTCTGAATATTTGAACAATGCCTTTTTCTTGGAATCGTAGAGGTTCCGCTCGAACCACCGGTGAATCAATTAAGTAGGACCTCAGACAATCGGCGCCATATTTGTTGATCACTTCCATTGGATCTGGGTAGTTCTTTTTTTGTTTGGACATTTTCTGGCCGTCTTCGGCCAAGATCAAGCCGTTTACGACCACATTCTTAAAGGCCGGCTTATCAAATAGGGCTGTCGATAGGACGGTCAGCGTATAAAACCAGCCACGTGTTTGATCTAAGCCTTCAGCGATAAAATCGGCGGGGAAATTTGCTTCAAAGACTTCTTTGTTCTCGAACGGGTAGTGGTTTTGTGCGTATGGCATTGAGCCCGATTCAAACCAGCAATCAAATACTTCGGGAATACGGCTATAGGTTTTGCCGTCCTTCTCGATTTTCAGGTGATCAATGAAGTGCACGTGCAGATCGTTCACTTTCTCGCCGGTTAGGGCTTCCAGTTCCGCAACCGATCCGATCGCCAAAAAATCGCCATCTTCGCTGCGCCACAGTGGGATGGGCGTTCCCCAATAGCGGTTTCTCGAAATGTTCCAATCCCTTGCGTTCGCCAGCCAATTACCAAAGCGATTACTGCCAATGGCTTCGGGAACCCAATGCACCTTATTGTTGTTTGCTATGAGACGATCCTTGATGTCTTCAACGCGCATAAACCAAGTGCTGATGGCCTTATAAATAAGTGGTGTGTTGGAGCGCCAACAGAATGGGTAGCTGTGCTCGATGGTGCCTTGATGGAAAAGGGAACCTTGGCTCTTTAAGCGTCGGATCAACTCCCTGTCGGCATCTTTGACATGCTGCCCAACGAAATCGTGGACGTCTTCGGTGAATCGGCCTTCCATATCAACAGGGTCAACTAAGGGGATTTCGGCCTCTTGGCATACGTTAAAGTCGACTTCTCCGTAAGCCGGAGCCATGTGCACGACGCCCGTGCCATCTTCCGTAGAAACTTCACTGGATGACACGACACGGAAAGCGCCCATAGATTTGTGGCCAACGAAGTAGGGAAACACAGGTTCGTACTGGGTTCCTAAGAGCGTGTGTCCTTTGACCACCTCACTAACCGGAAGTTCTTGTTTCATCAGGCCGCGGTAGTGTTCTAATCGAGCTTCGGCCAAGAAGTAGCTAGCACCTGTGTCGTCGCTGACTTTAGCGTAGTCGATATCAGGACCTACAGCCAATGCCAAGTTGCTTGGCAAAGTCCATGGCGTTGTCGTCCAAGCCAAAATGTAGGTGTTATCTATGTCGCTACACTTGAAGCGCACGGTAATGGCGGGATCCTGAACATTCTGATAGTTCATATTGGCTTCGAAGTTAGAAAGCGGTGTTGATAGTTTCCAAGAAAAGGGCATCACGCGATAGCCTTCGTAGATGAGTCCCTTTTGCCATAGTTGATTGAATACCCACCAGATTGATTCCATGAATTCAGGGTCCATGGTGCGGTAGTCGTTTTTGAAATCTACCCAGCGTCCCATGCGCCGAACAACGACCTCCCATTCGGCCGTGTATTTCTGAACGATGGAACGACAGTATTCATTAAATTTATCGACACCGTATTCTTCGATCTCATATTTACCGGATAGATCAAGGTTTTCAGAGGCTTTGAGGTCTTTAGCCGCTTCATTCTCGACCGGTAACCCGTGACAATCCCAGCCGAAACGCCGTTCAACGTATTTACCTTGCATTGTCCAGTAACGGGGCACGATGTCCTTAATGGTGCCTGCCAACAAATGGCCATAGTGGGGGAGTCCGGTGGCAAAAGGAGGTCCATCGTAAAAGACATACCGTTCTTGGTCAGCACGTTGTTCGAGTGACTTCTCAAATATTTTGTGTTCCTCCCAAAAAGCAAGAACCTCTTCTTCGAGGGCTGAGAAGTCTGTTTTTGCTGGGACCTCATCAAAATTGGCCATGTTTTCGTGCTCCTTCGCGCATAGACTCACAAACTTAGATGATCTTGGCTTTGAAGTAAAGAACGTGCAACGTTGACGCATTTGTGATTTTCGTCACGTGGATTTGTCATTCCTGATATATATTTGATATTGGGAGGTTAGACACTTGCGACGCGACGAAATCACAGACAGACAAAACCTAGCTGGCTTGAACCTCTCGGGCTACTCACTAGGTGGTTGCAGTTTGGCCGGCAAGAACATGCGCGGCATTGATCTTTCCTATGCCCATCTTGGCAATGCCAATTTGCGAGGCGTCGATTTACGTAATGCTAACCTTCGGCATGCAAATTTAGGGGCCGCCGACCTGACGGGTGCGGATCTTCGCTATAGCGACCTTCGCGGCGCGAATCTAGAGGGCTGTATTCTCTTGGGTTCGGATTTACGAGAGAGTATGCGCGATGAGCCGATGCAGTCGGGCAACTCTGTATCAATGCCTCATGCGGTCATGTTGGAAGAGACCGAAGCTTTTACGCAGGCCCAGCACGAAGGATTCTTGCCGTTGGCACATTGGGGTCAAGCGTACAAGATTGTGGGTGGCGATACGCTTAACAAGAACCGGTCATCATGGCAAAAGATAAAGCGCAAATTGGGTGGCGTTGTCTTTGGTGACCGTGAGACGTTTAACGAAGTGAGACTGGTGCAACAGTACAAGCACTATTCGCAGTGGGCCTATATGATTTCAAAGTCAGGATTCGAACGACTCGCACAAGTTATGGGCTTTGAAATCGTTCCCAAACCTTAATTCGCAATATTTTTTAGTTAGTCCTGCCAAACTTGAGCACGTTGACGAACGGAATCTGCAATCAGCGCCGCCAGATTGATTTGATTCGTTGGGTGCGGGATTGTGTTGCAAGTGACGATTTGCGCAGCACCTGCGGTTTGTAGTTGTTGGTAGGCGTCCCCAGAAAAAACAGCGTGGATTGCTAAACAAACACATGGCTGCTTGCTCTTGGGTTGAACCAGTTTCAAGGTTTGTATCATCGTTTGTCCGGTCGAGATGATGTCGTCCAATAGGACCGGTGTCAGCTCTGTCATGTCTGGCAGCTGCGGTAATTCAACCGTGACCTTGCGGTCGCCGTGTCTGGTTTTGTGGCAAATAACAAATGGACAGTGTATGCGTCTTGCCACTTCTGCAACCCACTGCTCGCTCTCGGCGTCAGGGCCAACCAGTAGGGGCCTTTTGATGTTTTGAGAGATCCATTGCCCGATGGGAACAGATGCGTGTAGTACCGCAGTTGGGATCGAGTAAACCTGGTCGAGTGAACCGATACGATGTAGGTGTGGGTCAATCGCCATCATGGCATCAAAGCTTCCCGACAGAACCTGCGCGAAACTTTTTGCCGTTACCGCTTCTCCTAACTTAAACGACGCATCCTGTCGTAAATAGGCAAGGTAGGGTGCGATCAATTGAACTGAGCGGGCACCTTGTGACCGTGCTGCTTGGGCGGTAAAGATGAGTGGTAGTAGTTTGCGGTCAGGTTTGAACATAGAGCAAAGTAGGAAGACATCGCGACCAGAGACAGGTGTTTCCAAGCGCACATAGGTTTCCGCATCGGGAAACTCGCGCATTTCCAATGCTCCGACCTCAAAATCGAGAACCTCTTGCAGCAGTGAGAAAAGTATCGATGGAGATTCGATGTCAAAGATTAAAGCGGGTGACATAGTTCCTCTTAATATAGGTCAATCGCGGCACATGGCAATGGCTGGCCAGCCGTTTGGCGTTGTGCGATCCATTCCGCTAGGGTCAAATACTTTTTCTCGTTGTTGCATTCTTTACAACAGGCGACCAGATTCTGACGGGTGGACATGCCACCACGTGCAATGGGTGTCTTATGGTCCATGGTCAGCTCATCAGGATGAATTGTCCTTTGGCAATAATGGCATTGGCCTCGTCCAATTTGGTTTCGCCACCAGGCTGATAGCCTAATGTCCCTTGCCTTGGCTCGCTCACGTTTGAGTACCTGTTCTGATACAGACTCAAATGCCATGTTCAAGCCTGCGCAAATTCTTGGGCCACGCGACGAAAACCAGCTACTGCCCGGTTGAGGTCGGCTTGCGTATGTGCAGCAGAAACTTGAACGCGAATGCGCGCCTTGCCCATCGGCACCACCGGATACGAGAATGCGATCACATAAATGCCATCACGCAACAGGGATTCCGCCATATCGGCAGCTCTTTGGGCGTCCCCAATCATTACTGGAACGATGGGATGCGAGCCTTCCAAAACGTCAAGGCCGGCCTCGTTAAGTGCTTTGCGCAAATATTGGGTGTTGGTTCGCAGTTTGTCCCGCAGTTCTGAACTCCTACTTAGCATGTCCAAGACATGGATGGAGGCGTGAACCAATGCGGGTGCCAAACTATTTGAAAACAGGTAAGGGCGCGATCGTTGCCGAAGCACGTCAATAAGCTCTTTTCTACCCGTCGTGTAGCCACCAGAAGCCCCGCCTAGTGCTTTTCCAAGCGTCGATGTAATCAAGTCAACTCGTCCTTCGACAGCGCAATGTTCTGGCGTTCCGCGCCCATGTTCGCCGATAAATCCAGTCGCGTGGGAATCGTCGACATGGACCATGGCGCCGTATTGATCGGCCAGATCGCAGATCTGCTGTAGGTTTGCAATGTAGCCGTCCATAGAAAAAACGCCATCCGTCGAAATCAATTTGATGCGCGCCGATGTTGCTTCTTGTAAGCACCTTTCCAAATCCGCCATATCACTATTCATGTAACGGAAACGTTTAGCCTTACACAGTCGCACACCATCGATAATGGACGCGTGATTGAGTTGGTCCGAAATGATGGCGTCCTCATCCGTTAAGAGCGTCTCAAATAGGCCGCCATTGGCATCGAAACAGGATGAGTACAAAATCGTGTCGTCCGTACCCATAAATCCCGCTATTTTCTCTTCTAAGCGTTTGTGGATGTCTTGTGTTCCACAAATGAACCTCACCGACGATAGGCCAAAGCCATGGCTGTCTAACCCGGCCTTCGCGGCTTGAATGAGTTCCGGGCTGTCGGCTAATCCGAGATAGTTATTGGCGCAAAAATTAATGAAAGTCCCTTGCTCTGTTGAGATTTCCCGCCGTTGTGGTGACGTGATAATTCGTTCGTTCTTGGTTAGGCCGGCTTGCTGAATGTCGTTGAGCAGCTTTTCGTAATGGGCCTTTGCAGGTGCGTACATAGGTTTCCCTTCGCCATCAAGTTAAGGCTTAGATTCTAGCATTGACGATTTGCGCGTGCGACCCTGTTGAGGCATCTCAATCGGCGTCAGTTGCCGGCAAGTGGTTCGATTGATTGGCATGGCCAAAGTGAGTTGCGAGGCGCCATTCTTCTGGGGTATTTGCGTTCATGAAATGCGACGCCATTGAATGAGGCACATCGGGCTCAAATCTTAATTCTGGCGGCAGCGCATCTACCAGAGAATAGGAGCTGTGTTCAATAGCGGCTTCTAGGATTGCCTTAGCAGCAGGAAAATAAACGGCCACCAGCGGTTCACCAAAAGGGCGCTGAGGCAGCTTTGGCCAACACGCAACACGTGTGTCTCGCGCTTGTTCCTGTACCCAACGTAGCGTCTCTAAGCGGATTTTAGGAAAATCAACCGCAAGGACGAGTAGCGGAACATCGTGACATTGGGCCATGGCGGCTAGAATACCGGCCATGGGACCCTTTGCACGTGGATCGTCTTCTAACCGCGTACCCGAAGACCAAGGGACATCATCATTTGTCGTTCCCACAATCAGAGGCGGTCTTTGGCATGCTTGCAATAGGAGTTTTTCAAGATAGAGGCCCATTGTTTCGCCGTTTGGTCGAATCAGTTGATGTTTGGGCGTCCCCATTCTCGTTGATTTACCTCCAACCAGCAGAACGCCTTGCATCAGTCTTCAACCTGGTTTCTGATGGCTTTCCAGCACTTCATCATATTTGGAAAACCACAAGTGGGGATCGACAACAAGGCCACTTGCTCTAAACTCGCTTCTTCGACGCCCGCTTCGCGCGCTTTACGTGTATGGCTGGCAACGGCACCCTCAAGTCCCGCACCGACACTCAAGGCTAATTTGACTAGCGCTACTTCACGCTCGTTCAAAAACCCCAGTCCGCGGACATCGGCATTTAGCTTCTCATAAGCTTCTAATATCTCGGGAAACCGCTGTGCGAATAGGTGGTATGAACTTGGTTTTGTAGATTCACTCATGATTTTTGCGACTCCTCTTAGTGACACATAACTTTGCAGCTTCAGAGCAAGGGTCTGTTCGTCAAATGCCTGACTGATTGCTCATAAAGCGCTTGCCACACCATCGCTCCTAAGCTATCGCTAGTGAACAACACGCTCTTAGCTTGACATCTGACCCGCCTGTTACGCATAATAAAAGATGATTAGAGAACCGAGTAATCCATAATGCTTTTTTCCCCACCATGTGAACATGCGATCCGGGCATTGATATACCTTGCTAGCCAAACGAGCGAGAGCCCTGTCTCGGTTGCTATTATCGCTAAAAATTCCGACGTGCCTAGCCAATTCTTGGCGAAAATACTCCTGCAACTCAAGAATCATCGCATCGTTAGGTCGATGAAAGGGCCAGGCGGCGGCTATCTACTGGCAAAATCACCTGGTGACATAAGGTTGATCGATATTTCTTCGGTTTTTGATAGTCCACAAAAAACGCAGACGCAATGTATTTTGGGGCTTGAAATATGTATGGACAGTCACCCTTGTCCGTTACACCACGAGTGGCAACGTTTTCGGGCCAATCTTGCCGTCCAATTCCACGAGATCACCCTAAGCGATTTAAGAGACAAGTTAGCGGAAAAACGTTTTTATATCGCGAATCAAAGAGAAGGCTAGAGGGCTAAAAGCTCACTTTAGGTATTTGCGTACATCTTCCCGGCTTGGCACTA
Source organism: Holophagae bacterium (assembly GCA_029263455.1). GTDB lineage: Bacteria > Acidobacteriota > Holophagae > Acanthopleuribacterales > Acanthopleuribacteraceae > JAGQSC01. The sequence goes on along the minus strand of JAJCXM010000026.1, from coordinate 132,186 downwards.
CTAGTGGATAGCGTTGATCTGCGATGCGTTGATTTTCGCGACAGGCGTCTATTTAGACCAATAAGGCGGCCGATAAGGATCCTCACGACCGCATGGTTCACAGCGAAAAGCAAAACCCGCAGAGCGAACCAACCCGTACAACTGCCGCCACTTGAATTCGTGATCTTCGTTCTCCATGTTCAATTTGAATACTAGCTCGGGGTCTGTCCATAGCGTAACGATGCGAATAGATTCGACATCCTCGTAAGAGCCTACTGGAGCGGGAACGCGCTTGATACGCTGCCATAAAGTTAGTGCGGGGACTTGAAAGCGACCATTGCCCTGTTCAGCCATGGTGATAAATTCAGTGAACTCGGCTCTTGGTCCATGAACTTGGAGACCGCTAATTTCGATCTCAAAGGAGAGCGTGGAGCCCCAGGAGGTTTCTGGCCAACTCTCAAAATGAATGCGCCTTTGAGGCGCATCAAACATACTCTTCAGGTAAGACATCCTATTCCCTTAGAAAATTCTGGATAGCGTTGGCGAAAAATTCGACTTCAACTAAAAAGGAATCGTGACCTGACAAACTATCCAACGCCAAGAATTGGCTGTCCACGGCTTCATTTTTGAGGGCCAAGTGAATGGCTTCCTGTTCATCGATCGGAAATAACATGTCGGTTGTTACACCGATGATGAGGTTTGGGCTAGTAATACGAGCGACGCCTTCGCGATACGAACTAAAACCATAACCCAATGAAAACAGATCCATGGCCTTAGTGAGAATCATAAAGCTGTTAGGGTCAAAGTGGTGGGCCAATTTATGACCCATATGATGGAGGTACGATTCGACTTGGAAATCTGGTCCAAAACTATAGCCGTTACCTGTTCGGCTGCGTCCAAATCGGTCCTCCCACTCCTGGCGTGACCGATAGGTGATATTGCCTATTTGACGCGCAACTGCCATGGATTTCGTGGGTCGTTCGTCCTTGTCATAAAACCAACCGTCATGATACGCGGGATCGTTGAGAATAACTTGGCGTTGAACGTAACGATAAGCAATGGATTGCGGTCCAGTTCGGCCTGTCCCTGAAATAGAAATGAAGCGATTAACTTGATCGGGATAACATGCGGCATATTCAAGGCTCAGCATGCCTCCCAATGAGGCTCCTATGCATGCGTATAGATGCGTAATGCCTAGGGATCTGATTAATCGATGGGCGGCCTTGGCCAGATCGCGGATGGTCAAGGGCGGGAATGTCGGCCCATAAGGTTTATCGCTAGCTGGGTCGATCGTTGCTGGACCCAGAGATCCAAAACAACCACCTAAATGGTTGATACACAGGACAAAGTATTTGTTGGTATCTAGTCCGCAAGAGGGTCCGATCATGGCTTCCCACCAGCCCGGTGCCGTGTTCAGGGCATGTGAGCGTGCATGGCTAGATGCCGACAGGCCGGTAAACAAAACGACCGCGTTGCTGTGATCCTCGTTTAGCTCTCCCCAACTTTCGAATGAAAGGTGCATGTGATCAAGTGTTCTCCCCATAACGAGGGGAAACGGCTCAGTATCAGAATAGAGCTGAAAAGGTAAATCAGCAGGTGGCAATTGATCATCCATAGGCGGACCATTATAGCGATTGCGGCATGTCGAGAATAGCCGACGAGCGCTTTAGACCAGTCCGACACCGTGAATCGAGATCGTGCTAGGGTGTTTCTAGAGGTGTCGTCCATGCCAAAAACGTCGGAAAAGCGATTGCATGAAGCGCGGCAAGTTTGTCGTCAACTCATTCAGGCTGGGTATGAAGCTATGCTAGCAGGGGGCTGCGTTCGCGACCATCTCTTGAATCGACAGCCCAAGGATTACGATATTGCGACGACGGCCTTACCCGACACCGTAATCAACCTACTCAGTGGTGAATATAAAATGGTTCCGACCGGAATGAGTCATGGAACGGTAACGGCGGTTACAAGTATTCAACATATAGAAATCACCACGTTGCGACGAGATGTGATTTGCGATGGCCGCCGGGCCGAAGTAGAGTTTGGTGGTGATTTCGAACAAGATGCGCGACGCCGCGATTTCACTGTTAACGCACTGTTTGAGGATTGTGGAGGACAGGTTGTCGATTACGTTGGCGGTATTCAAGACGCGAAGGAAAAGCGCTTGAAGTTTGTTGGTGAGGCCAGTCAACGAATCGAGGAAGATGCGCTGCGAAGTTTACGCTATTTCCGGTTGCTTTCGGAGCTAGGGTGGCAAGTTCATGCTGCAGAAGTTGACGAGATCACCCGTCAGGCCAATCGCGCTGATCATCTATCGAAAGAGCGTGTACTGTCAGAAATAGGTAGAATGTTGGCCGCTGAAAGTGCGCTCCATATTTGGCCAGTCTTTATATCAGCCGGACTGATGCAAGCGACGTTGGGCTGCTTTCGCGGTGACGGGCAGCGGCTGACGAGTGTGTTGAGTGCGATGTCGGCGGAGCCGGATAGTGAGAGTTTGGAGCTATTGCGTTGGTGGTGTTTTTTTATGGCGTCTCTAGGGTGGAGTCAGAGTTGGCTTGAACTAAAGGAGCTCTTATCCCATTTACCGATATCACGTAGGCGCAAGTCACTCTTAAGTTCATTAACTCAACTCATGGATCCACAGTCGCCGACACGTTTGGTGGTGATATCGGCATTGAAGCTGGCTTCGCTTTTGCGTCTAAAACAGCAAAGTCTACTTGTTCGTGTTTTGCCTAGTGTGAATGCTGGCGTTACACGATGGACAGAGTTACTTGAATATCGAGAAGGCATGCCGTCTTTGGGTTTGGTTCTCAATCGATATGAGGTTTCGGCGCGTTCTCATGTACAGTTAATCTGTCGGGCTAGCTTTTCCCTGGGGATTTGGAATAAGTTGAACGAACTTCGGAGTTTCCTTAGTGACGCGGACCACCTCAGCCAGTTTTTTTTGCAAATGGGTTGGGCAGGTCAGGACGTTGAACGTATATTGTTACGAACCAAGCGCGATTTGCGCACGTAAGGATAAAGCATGCCTTCTACACATCGACAAGTCACTTGTGGCCAATTACGAAATCAAATTCTAAAGTCGTTCTTTCACGATATGAATGAGGATCGAAGAGTGGTTGGTCTTGAGCTTGAGATCATGCCTTTTCGTGCAACCAACGAACGAGAGAACAGCTTAATTCCGCTGCATGGCGAGAACGGCGTCGTTAATGCCGTTCATCAGTTGCCCTTAAGCGACCCCAAGTGGAGTTTTGCACCCCTCGCGGACGGCACACCTCGATTTGCCCACGTTGATGGAGCACAAATCACTTTTGAGCCAGGCGCGCAGATTGAATACAGTTCCGCCCCTCACCCTGATTTGATTGGCGTGATTACCACCATGAATGACTTTATCTGTCAGCTTAATCAGGTGTTGGCTGAGTCGAATATTTGGTTGTTCCATGGTGGTCTCAATCCTTGGTACAACATCGAAGATGTCGGTCTGCAAATGAGAAAAGAACGCTACCAGAACATGAATAACTTTTTCGCAGCTCGCGGACCATTTGGCCAAAAAATGATGCGGCTCTCAACGTCGCTGCAGGTGAATTTAGATGTCGGCACGGCAGAGGTCGCGCCTCGTCGTTGGCTGGCAGCAAACTTGATGGCACCTATTATGACGGCCGCGTTTGCCAATTCTCCTTTTGTGGAAGGTAAAGTCGCCGGGGCGAAGAGTTTTCGCTCAATTATCTGGCAAAACCTGGACCCCACACGCACCGGCTTCCAGCGCGGGTTAGAGGCTGCCGATTACCGACCTTGTCCTGTTGAGCAGTATCTCGACTTTGCCGTAGATGCCTATTGTATGTTTCTGCCTGACGAATCGGGCAACATGGTCTTTGATGGCCATTTCCGCACCTTTCGACATTGGATGGAATGTGGTTTTCGGGGCTATTACCCAACCATGGATGATTGGATGATGCATTTGAGTACCCTGTTCCCCGAGGTAAGACCGCGAGGATTCTACGAGATCCGATACCTCGACGCGCTGTGTGCTTCTTACTGGATGATTCCTGGCATTGTCTTAACCCATATTCTTTACGACGAAACCGCTCGAGAACAGGTCATCGAATGGTTGTCGCCCTACCGAACGACACTGACCGGTATGCTCCGCGAAGCGGCGACCCGAGGCCTCGATGACGATGAATTGGCAGGTCTAACGAAACGTGTTTTTGAATTAGCGTTAACAACTGCGAGTGGGCGCGAAGACGAACGGCTTGTGCGCATTCTTGATCAATTCATGCGTGAATTCACGCTCCAGCAACGTTGTCCGGCCGATGAGCTGTTAGAAATTAATGATGGCAAGGTGTTTACAGCAAGACAGTACCGTGATTTTGAAGCCAAGAAAGCCGATTTAGTTACTGCCGCACTTGCACAGGTTCAAGGTTAACTGTAGCAAGTTGCGTGTGTGAGGTATTGCCGATCAGCGCGAATCCTCGAATAGACACATTGCTAGTCACACTGAGATGTGTGTATAAATGCGCGTTCTCCAATACATCAGATAGCAGAAAAACTCTTTTTCCTTGGGCTTGCACGTCGAGAAAAATGTCAGGGCTAGCTTGCCCGGAAGCCGTGTAGGCTCGCATCGAAATGGCCGCTCTCTGGCTCCGTGGATTTACCAGACTCAGACCGACCCAACCGTCAAGTGACTGCGGAATATGGGTCAAAGTCAGATCGGAACTCTCAGGTAAGTTACCCGTGATCGCCGTTAATTGGTCGTTGTCATCGATACCCGACAGTAGGAAGGCGACAATATCGACGTCGGACTCTATGCGAAGTCGGGATATGGGGTCAGCGGTCGACTCAACAAAACTACGCACGAAGTCGGCGATTCTCGATTGGCTAGCAATCTCAATCTCGGCTTCAGCTAGCGGAACACTGTTGTCATCTAATCCGTAAATGCGAACCAAGGTGCTGCTGAAGTTGGGATTACATAGGATCAAGCCATTCCACCAACCGTTGTCACGGCGGCCAACATGATCAAAATGCCACGCATTGGATGGCTTAAGATTAAGTGGCATGGTAGCCACCTGCCCACTCGCGCCCTTCTTATTGAATATGGCGAGACCTGAGCCAGCTGTCTCTGTAGCATTAAGCTGTAACCACGTGGCACGACCTGTGCCGGTTAAATAGTCGCTTTCACTCAATACGGCGGTAGATCCCGGAATAAGGATGGCGCGGATTTGAGTGGGTGCCTCGTTTGGACGTTGCAAAAAGAACTGCGTGTCTGACTCCAACTCAGATGAAAGCACATATGTTTTTGTTTCCCAGATGTCTGGTAGGCTTGGGATGTGGGGTAAGTAGAGCACATCACGAAAGTCCTTGACGCCCGCAAATATATCGAAAGAGTCGTTGACTGCGTCGTCGATAATGCCGGATGTAGAAAGCGGTTGGTCACTCAAAATCTCCATCCAAGCTAAAACACCTTTAGCTTCGTTACCAAAGAGCTCTGGCACTGAAATCGTAAGGCTGCCCCTCGGTTCTATTAACTGAACACCGTGAACTCGTAGGGTTAGTCCGTGCCGATTAAAGAGTATGGCGGTGGCGATTGCTGTTTCGTCAGACTGATTAACGATCTTGGTCATAAAGTTCCAGCTACTGCGGTCATAGGCAGTGAAGGGAATGACTTGACGATAATAAGTCGCTTCAGATTCTTCCATGTCGGCCGTGATACGGATGCGTGGACCCAATGGGATCTGTAATCCGTCCGTCACAAAATCGTTCAACACATAGGCATAAGCGGCAAGTTTAAGGTCGGCTTTCTGATAGTCGTTGCTCATACATGACTGAAGCCCTTGAATATCGACGCGACCAGCCGGTGGCACGATGCCAGCCTGCAGATTCATGGCATAACCCACGAAAAAGCCAGATCGGTATATTTTCTCCACGTGCCAAGATTGACTTTCCGGGGAACTAACTTGTATATCGGAGTCGGCCAAATAAGCCGGCTCATCGAGTCCGAAACCATCGGGAAGACCCTCGCTGATGTAGGCGGGATTGAAAGGAAGTAAGCAAAGGTAAAGGGTTGTACCTGGTTCCCAATCGAAATCACCAGAATTGGTGAAGAAAACAGGGTCTATGGGCCCGCACCAATTCCAAACATCCACTGAATTCAGGCGGTTAAGTTGCAGGTCGTGGCCCGGACCGTCGAATTCATCTTTGGTTACGTGGTACTCAAAACGGGCGACGTAAAGTTCTCCGCGTGCAATTTGGTTATCGTTGGAAAAGGTTACGCCCGCGTTATTACCTGGGTTGGGTATGCCATCCTCGACACCTGTCGTCTCATCGTCAAAGGCGATGAAATCGAGGAAATCCAAGTCGCCGGGTGTAAAAGTAGGTGTGTTGGAGTAATCGGTACATAGTTCCGTGTTTGCTAAGCCACTGCCGTCATCAAACTCATTACCTTGGGTGACGGTTGATGCACCTGGTCTCACCGAAGACAGTGCGTCTAAACCCAACGACATGGACACGACGTTATTGTTATCTGGCGGGGCAGGAAAGCCCGCTACCTGTAACCAACTCGAAGACGGATAGTTGACACGGATCCAACCGTCTCGTTCACCTTGTACCAGTCTCACTAGTTGTATGGCGTTGGTCGGCAGTCCCGGATTCATAATGGCCTGTCCGTCAACAGAAAGCGCCAAGTTGATTGGAACGTTTTTGAGTGAGCCAGTTCTTAAATCAACCCGTGTCTTTGCCCAGCCATTGGCCCGAACAATTCGAAAGCGAATGTAGATCGGCGTGGTTGGAGAGGCTGCTTCAAAGTCATTTCCGTTTACTGCCAACGTAAAACTGCCGATGAGTTCGTTCTGACCTTCGTGGTAAACTCCGGCGATATTGGTTCGAACGTCAACGTTTGCCATCGCCAAGGTGGTAGAAAGCAGCGTTAAGGCGAAAATACGTTGTAGCATTAGAATCTCCCAGTCAAGTCAGACGCTGGGAATGGAGCAATCCTTGTGCCACAAAGCCATGTGTCTTGATTTGCTGTTGTTAGGTGATATGAACCAAAAAGATACCGCAGGGTTTCGGGCTTAGTCGGAGCCTGTTTGCTGGTAGGGAGACACGTGAGAAAAAGACTTTCCAAGACCGTTAAGTTAGGTGACATATTGGCTAAGAACGCGACTTTGATGGCTCGTAAACCTGTTGCTGAAGCCCACTTACAAGCCCATCTTGTTGACGTCATTGGAGATATCGCCGCTCGCCATGTGAAACGTTTGGAACTTGTAAGTGGCATATTGACACTGTATTTGGATGAACGGGCCTGGGTTGAGGCCTTGTATGAGCGCCTGAATCGATTAACATCACAGTTTCAAGTGTTTTGTCCAAATGTGGTTCAACTGAAGCTTGTTGGACCCCCTACAAGACATCGCGCCCAGACTTAGTGGTTGACTTTTTAACTCTCACTGATTATTTTGATAGTATATCTAAGTTTTACAATCACTTAGGGCTATTAACGCCTGCGGACTGTTCGTGGATTCGAGGGTGACGCAATGACCAAAGCTGATCTAATAGAAGCCGTAGCGAAGGCAACGCTTTTAAGCAAAAGAGATGCTGAAGAGGTAGTTAATACATTTCTTGAAAGCATCATTGAGGCCCTCAACCGTGGCGAGGGTGTGGAATTACGTGGGTTTGGTAGTTTCAGAATCAGGGCGCGTGGTCGCCGTGTGGGACGTAACCCGAGAACAGGTACCAGTGTAAAAGTTCCGGCCAAACGGGTCCCTTACTTCAAGGTTGGCAAGCAGCTCAAAGAATTAATCAACTAGCTGCTACCTACACTGTTTGCCGGTATTCCGCCGTTCCAAAATCGCTAGACGCTTGAATGAGAATGGCAAATTCGTCGCCTTTCAATGGTGGAATATCAAACTCCGCATTGAAAAAGCCCTCTTTGTTCGTTTCGCCTCGACTCAATAAACGGGGACGGTGTGCGGTTGAAACAAGCTTGATCTTGACGCTTGCGCCATTGATCGGTTTACGAGCCGCGGTCTTAACGTTTACGGTTAACGCGTTCGAAGCGCCGCGCTTAATGTCACTTGCGTCTTCAACTTCAAGCAGTATTTGGTCGTTGGGCATTTCGGTACTGAGATATTGCGTGATAACGTCGTCAAAGTCACGGTCGGTTAAGAAATCGACCGCATCATCTTCACCGGTATCGTACTTACCAATTTTGATACTTTTGATGACTTTCTTGTGTTGTGACTCCATCAAGTTGACGATTTCATCTTCGGAAAGCAACTCACGATCGCTGTCGTAAGTCGTTCGGTGAGAATCCAGTATCTCGCCACCCATGTAGACAAGCGTTTCGATCTTAGGATTCTTACGTCCTTTATCTTCCGTCTGCACGTGATAGACTTTCGACTTGTGTTTAACGTCGGTATTGAAGCCGGTAATCATGTTGTCACCTGTGGATTTCCACGCCGACGATACCACCGAAATTTTCAATCTGTCAAGAAGGCTAAAGTCGTTGCATAGAACGATTTCGATGAAGATTGCCTATCGGGGCACTGCCTATTCCGGGTGGCAGATCCAACCGCACCGGGAAACCGTGCAAGGGACGGTCAACCGAGCTCTGTCCAAGATCCTTCAGGAAGCTGTCCGAACAGTCGGTTCCTCGCGTACCGATGCGGGCGTGCATGCCCGCGCTCAGTGTGTGTCATTCAGTTGCCACAATCCCATACCTGCCGAGTCGCTACAACGTGCCCTGAACTACGTTTTACCGCACGATATGCACGTCTTTGAGGTACAAGAACGAGATGCATTGTTTTCGGCTCGGTATCATGCACGAGCCAAACAATACTCTTTTTGTATCTTCAACCGTGCCGAACTTGAGCCTATGACAGCTGATCTTGGCTGGCGTGTTGCCGGCGGCCTCAACGATCAGGATATGGATTTAGGCGCAAAGACACTTGTTGGAACCCGTTGCTTCAGGGCCTTGCAGGCTGCTGCCGACAAACGCACAGAAACGGTGACAACGATTTATGCTGCTCGAGTACGTCGCCTCAATGATCTTGTTGTATTTGATGTGATTGGGCGAAATTTCTTGTATCACATGGTCCGTAATCTGGCCGGTAGCTTAATTAAAGTGGGAGTAGCAGAATGGACGGTGGCAGAATTTGAAGATCGTATCAATAGCGGAGAACGAACTCAAATGGCCATGACCGCCCCCGCTGCTGGCTTGCATTTGATAGAGGTTTTCTACGGAGCGCGCCCGTTTCTTTGGAGTGAGAGCGGCGATGCTTTTGTAAAATGGCTGTCTGATTCGCTTCTAGGTACGCAATCGCGTGATTTGAGCTCTTCAATCGATTGACCCCGTCTCGGCATCGCCCGTACAATAGCTACATGAAGGCGCTCTGGCTGCTCCCTTTTTTGATGTGCTTGATGGTTTCTGCAGGCGATATGGATCACCGCCCACAAAAGCTAGCGGCTGTTCGTGCCCATTCGATCTTGCCTGAGAGTCTAAGGATTTTGGTGAAACGTCACGGGGACCAGCTTTTTGCTGGCATAGACGAGGGCATCAAGATCCCGTATCGAAACGTCAGTGAAAGTATGGTTGAGCGTGAGACCCAGCTCATCACAGAGATGATTGACGGACGCGCGCCTTTTTCGCGCGTTATTTATCAGATGGGCTACGTTTCGGGTTTACTCGCTGTCTGGCTTAATCCGTCCTGGGGTCGAAGTGACGCGGCCATGCGCGGTTTCGAATATTATACCAATGCCAAATTACGTAAATTCCTTTTTGTTTTTGATGGTTACGATGCCTTTCGTAAGCAACAAGATGTGCCTTCGTACTTGCGGTCGGTCGCAGGCCCATTAGATAATTATGGTCGATTACTTGATGTCAACTATGCGCGCGTAGGTGGTAACGCTCGTTTCCTTTTTGACGAGCGCTCTGCTGTATTTGGTGTTAGTTCAATCTATTTTTCAAGTTTGGCACAATGCTCTGCCCAATTGTGGCAGCACGCTTGGGCATCGGCCCGCGGTGACGCAACACGGACGCCATTTGTGAGGGTCGAACAGGAAGCTAGCGTTGTGATAGACAGCGCTCGTTAAATAAAAACACATCATCACTGACTGATTTAGGGGAGGAAAAATTGGTGCGTTCACGAGCATTAATTAGTGTGTCGGATAAGAAAGGGATCGCTGAACTTGCGACCGAGTTGGTTAGCCGAGGTTACGAAATAGTCAGTTCCGGAGGCACTCATCAACATCTCGTGGACCATGGTATTGAGGCCATAAAAGTAAGTGAAGTGACTGGGTTTCCGGAAATCTTAGGAGGCCGTGTCAAAACACTTCACCCAAAGATCCACGGCGCGTTACTTGCCAGATACGAACTGGATAGCGACCTCGTTCAACTTACGGAACATGGTATTTCGGCTATTGACCTTGTTGTTGTCAATCTCTACCCTTTTGTGCAAACCATAAGCCGCCCTGATGTGACGTTTGATGAGGCCATCGAACAAATTGATATTGGTGGTCCGACAATGATTCGAGCTTCGGCGAAAAATCATAAGCACATCACCATACTTACTGACCCAAATGACTATCAGTCTTTTTTGGACCTGCAAGACGGTGAGTTGGCTTCATTCCGATTGGACATGGCCCGTAAGGCTTTTCACCATACCTATCAATATGACGCCTATATTGCCGATTACCTGGATAAAGTCAGTGCCCAAAGATCGGGTAATGAATCTCGATTCCCCGAAGTGCTGCGCATGACAAGTTCGCGTACACAATCGCTGAGGTATGGCGAGAACCCCCACCAAAACGCGGCCCTTTATCAGTGGGGTGATCCGCAGCCTGGCTTCAAGCTCCATCAAGGTAAACCACTGAGTTACAATAATCTTGTTGATATGGACGCCGCTTGGCGCTGCGTATGTGAGTTCAAAAAACTAACGGCTGTGGTCGTAAAGCACACCAATCCGTGTGGTGTGGGCCAGGGGGCCTCTCCTGCCGCCGCCTTCCTGAGAGCTCGTAGTGTGGACCCCGTGTCATCCTTTGGCGGTGTGATTGCCCTTAACCAAACGGTTGACGAGGAAACGGCACGCGCGATTAATGAAAACTTTGCTGAGTTAGTCATTGGACCAGCATTCACACCCGAAGCCTTGTCACGCTTCAAGAAAAAGAAGAACTTACGGGTGATTGAGATTCTTGATGATGGTCGACGTACGCCTCGCTTTGAATTGAAGCGACTTGATTGTGGATTACTCGTCCAGGAACTGGATGACGAACGCGTGCCAGCGGATCAATGGCAGGTCGTGTCAAGCAGAACCCCAGATACGGCCCAATGGCGAGCCCTTGAACTAGCGTGGCAAATCGTCGTTCACGTCAAGTCAAATGCCATTGTTTATGCCGATTCTGAAGGGGCACTTGGGATAGGCGCTGGACAGATGAGCCGTGTCGATTCCGCACGTGTGGCCGTACATAAAGCGGGTGAGGCAGGCTTCGATTTGACGGGTTGCGCCATGGCCTCCGATGCGTTTTTCCCTTTTCGTGATTCCATCGATGCGGCCGCCGCAGCAGGCGTCAGTTCTGTGGTTGAACCCGGTGGCTCTATTCGCGATGATGAAGTCATTCAAGCCGCAAACGAGCACAACATGGTACTTTTATTCACAGGTACTCGCCATTTCAAACATTGATCATGTGCCTGTTGCCGTGAGTTCACAAAAAGGTGGTCAACGATGTTCAAGAAGGTGCTGATTGCCAATAGAGGCGAGATAGCGGTTCGAGTCATTCGCTGTTTGCGCGATATGAATATCCAATCTGTCGCCGTATTTTCCGATGCTGACCGTGACAGCCTCCATGTGCGCTGGGCGGATCAGGCAGTCCATCTTCCTGGCAATACGGCTCAGGAGACCTACCTCCAAGGCGAGTTAATCCTAAAGGCGGCAAAACGATGCGGAGCAGACGCTATTCATCCAGGTTATGGCTTTCTAAGTGAACAGACCGAGTTTTCCAAACGTTGCGCTGAAGAAGGTATCACTTTTATTGGCCCTAACGCATTTGCCGTTGACCAGATGGGCGATAAGGTGACTGCACGTGCTGTCATGAAGGCGGCAGGTGTGCCAGTCGTTCCGGGCGGAGAGTGGGATGACATTGACTTGGGATCGGCAAAAGTGGAGGCTAAAAAGATAGGTTTTCCCGTTATGCTGAAGGCAGCCGCTGGCGGCGGTGGTAAAGGCATGCGTTTAGTGCGCGAAGAAAACCAGTTTGAGTCAGCATTCAGCCAAGCTCAGTCAGAAGCCTTAGGCGCCTTCGGAGATAGTCGGGTTTACCTTGAGAAATACTTAGAACGACCGCGACATATAGAAGTTCAAGTTGCTAGCGATAAATTAGGCACACATATCCATCTTGGCGAACGTGAGTGTTCCATCCAAAGACGCCATCAGAAAGTCATTGAAGAAGCGCCATCTCCCGCGGTGAACGGTGAACTGCGCAAGCGACTTGGGGCTATTGCCGTTCAGGCCGCAAAAGCAGTTAACTATGACTCTGTCGGCACCGTTGAATTTCTCATGGACGAGCAAGGCGATGTCTATTTTCTGGAAATGAATACGCGCCTCCAGGTTGAACACCCTGTAACAGAATGGATCACAGGCCTGGACTTAGTCCGAATGCAAATCGAAATCGCTGCAGGGTTACCGTTATCCGTAGCTCAAGATGATGTCAGATTTGTGGGCCACTCGGTCGAATGCCGTATTTATGCGGAGGATCCGCAGCATAAATTCAGACCATCTCCTGGACTGATTACATTTTTGAGTACGCCTTCCGGTCCAGGCGTGCGCGACGATTCTGGCGTCTATCAAGGATACGAAGTTCCAATCTATTACGATCCCATGATTTCGAAACTTTCCACTTGGGGCGCCACGCGTGAAGAGTCAATTGCACGCATGATTCGAGCGCTGGATGAATACAAAATTGGTGGCATTGCCCATAATGTTGAATTTCACTTGCGACTCTTACGGCATGCTGATTTTCAAGCTGGCGCACTAAATACGTCGTTTATTGACGAACATCCGGAACTGTTCAGTACAAATGATTGCGACCATAACGAGCAGGTAGCGGTGATTGCGGCAGCAATCAAGACGTTTCGCGATAAGACCTCATCGGCTATTGCCTTTAGTACGGATCAGCCCGCTACGTCTGAATGGAAATCAGCGGCTCGTAGAGAAGCGGCCCGAGGTACTCACTGATGGAACTCATTGCCCAGGTAAACGAACGTGAACATGAAATCAACATACGGCAACTTGAGCCAGATCTTTATGAAGTCACTTTGGCGGGTCAAACTTTCACCGTCCACTGTCGGGAACCCATAAAAAATCTATACTCCTTGTTAATCGAGGAAGACTCGTACGAAGTGCGAGTAAGCGATCGCGATAAACATGATCGAATGACAGCTGTATTGCGGGAAAACAGCTATTCGATTGAAACGCTCAATCCGATGGAACGTGTGTTGGGCGAGAGTGGCGGTCGCCAAGTCAAAGGCGACGTCGTGATTGAGTCGGTCATGCCTGGGAAAGTCTTGAGACTATTGGTTTCGCCCGGTGACGAAGTTGAAGAGGGCCAAGCCGTGCTGGTCTTGGTAGCGATGAAGATGGAAAACGAGATTGAGGCGCCCAAGTCTGGCGTTATTAAGTCCATCGACGTATCCGAAGGCGACCCGGTTGAATCGGGCGCTCCATTGATGGTCATTGCCTGAGTTAGCCGAAACTGCGCCCACCGACTGGTTGGTGGATGTAGCTGTGCCAGTGCCTCTGTTTTGCGAACTTAGCTATCGTGTCCCGAGCCAAATTTCGCACGATGAATTTGGAATTGGCTATCGGGTTCAAGTACCGTTCCGGGGTAAATCCGTCTGGGGCGTCATCATGAAGGGTCCCTACCTGGGCTATCAAGCAAGGGTTCGAGATCTGTTAACCGTCGACGATAGTCGCTGTTGGTTGACGCCCGACATCTGTGAGTTGGTACGTTGGACCGCCGATTATTACCGCGCCCCTGTGGGTGAAGTTGTCAAGTTGGCGATGCCGCCCGGAGCCCTTGAGTCAAAGACGAGTGTCTATCGATTAACGGCATCGGGTCGCCAGTTTCATCAGCAAGAAGGCGATGAGCTGGATGCCAAGCAATTGCGCGTTCTCAATGGATCTATGACGCGCGAACAGTGGCAAAGTGCGGCGCAAACGAATATTGCTGCATCGGACCTTAGAGATTGGGAGCAAAAAGGTTGGATTGAACTTATCGGTGGGTTCAAACATGCGATTCCCTGGGTTGATGTGGTGCGCTTAACGTCAGCTGGACAAGCGTTGGCGGTGGATTCATTGGGCCGTAGTGCCAAACGAAAACGTGTCCTTACCTACTTGCAGGGACAACCTCATGATTGGCTTAAGATCCGCGAATTGAACCGCCATGTCGCGGGCGGGTCGTCAGTCTTGTCGGCACTTGCCGATGCCGGACTTGTGGAAAAAACCCAAATAGACGAGGCCGAGCTGGATCGGCAGCAAAACAAGATGCAAGACTCCCTGTTTGTGATGACGAGCGAACAGAAAATTGCGTTTGAGGCCATTGAGCATTCGATTCGCGACTCAGATTTCTCTGCCTATTTGTTGTTTGGTGTGACGGGTTCCGGAAAAACGGAAGTTTATCTAAATGCCATTGAACGCTGTCTGAAAGAAGGTCGGCAGGCACTTTTTCTCGTCCCGGAAATTTCGCTAACGCCCATGATGCATCGACGAATCCAAACACGCTTTGGTCCTCGGCTAGCCATTTTACATTCGGCCATAGGCAAAGCGCGTCGCGCCAAAGAGTGGGGAAGAGTCTTGCACGGCAAGGCAGACGTTGTGTTAGGCGCACGCTCGGCGGTGTTTGCGCCGCTTCCGCGTTTGGGGTTGATCATTGTGGATGAGGAACATGACGGAAGTTACAAGCAAAATGAAGGCGTGCGCTATCACGCACGTAGCTTGGCATTGGTACGCGCGAAACAGAATCGGGTCCCCATCGTATTAGGAAGCGCGACGCCTGCATTGGAGACTTGGCAGCTGGCGCAATCGGGCAAATACCAAATGCTGTGTCTCAAGCAGCGCGCAAAACAGGCCGCCGTGTTGCCTAAAGTGGAAATTGTTGACATGAGAGAGGAGTTCAAACAGCAAAAGAAGAGGACTCTATTTTCAAGGTCCTTGCTTGCGCGCATGGACAGCGCCATGCAAGAGAATCAACAGATCATGATCCTGTTGAATAGGCGGGGTTTCCATAGTTTTATGATGTGTCGAAAATGCGGTGAAGCCTTGATGTGTCATCAATGCGAGGTGACGTTGACCTATCACAGAGACAGCCATCGCCTCCATTGTCACTACTGCGACGATACCAGCACCGTGCCCAGCCAGTGCGCTCAGTGTGGCAAGGATGATTCAGTGCTCCAGTTTTTTGGGGAAGGAACGCAACAAGTGGAATCAGAGTTGCAACGGCGTTATGGCGCGGACCTGGTGGATCGCTTAGATCGGGACCGCCTCAATGCGCGCGACACCCATCAAACCATCCTCGACCGATTTAGGCGTGGAGAATCAAGGATATTAGTTGGTACTCAAATGATCGCCAAAGGGCACGATTTCCCGCTTGTGACCGTTGTTGGCATTCTCAATGCGGATATCGGACTGCGGGTCCCAGACCTGCGCGCCGCGGAATCTACCTTCCAGCTACTAACACAAGTTTCCGGTCGCAGTGGCCGGGGCGAACTTCCCGGCCATGTTGTCGTTCAATCTTATATGCCTGACCATTACAGTATCCAATTTGCCGCGAGTCATGAATACACGGCATTTGCAGAACGTGAGCTGCGCTATCGCGATCGTCTCTTTTATCCACCTTTTGCGCATTTAGTTCAGATGATCGTTCGTCATAAAGACGAGCAGCGAGCTCGCGAGGCTGCGTCATGGATTGCGCAGGAATTGGGCCATTCGCAGGAGGGCAAAAAATTAGTTGTCCTGGGCCCCAGCAAGGCGCCCGTGGCCAAGGTGAAGAACGTATTTCGATTTCAAGTACTGGTCAAATCTGATGCTAGAAGTTGGATGCATGAGTTGACCAGTCGGGTCATAGACGCGGCCGTTAGGCGAAAACTGCTCAACAGAAATGAGGTCATACTAGATGTGGATCCCACTCAATTTGCTTAATAAACAGTTCTTATCATGATGGTTTCAAGCTGCCGTTGGTTACGCGGTTCAATGATTGCCTTTGCATTCTGTACTGCTTGGGCTCAGACACTGACAATCGTTGATCCAATACGCAATGCACTGGTTTCCGGACCTTACGAAGTGGTCCTTGAAAAAGAGGGAGACGAGGAGGTCTTCCTCACAGAGATCCTGGTTGATGGCGCAGTGCGTTTTTCCGAGAGCGGTTGGCATGAGCTAGTCACAATCAATTTTGATGAAGCGTTCAAACGCGTTGAAGTTCAGGCGCAAATCAAACTGGTATCAGGTGTTGTGGTGCGTTCTAACTTAGTGATAACCAAAGAATTGGCCGTCTACTTTGAAGAGACGACCAGGCTGGTCTTGCTATCGGCCATTGTTCGTTCGCGCTTCAATCGGCCAGTCGAAAAGCTGAGCAAAGATGATTTCCGCGTTTTTGAATCAAACCAACCCTTGGAGATCGCAACCTTTGATCACGAGGAAGTGCCTTTGGACCTGGTGTTGATGATGGATACATCGTCCTCTTTAAGGGGCGCTATGGATACTTTAAGGGGCGCGACGACAAGTTTCTTGGAGCAATTACACGAACGGGACCGCGTGGCTCTGGTCAGTTTCTCAAGTAAGGTCGATTTTGTCATGGACTTCACCAATGATCGCAAGACTATGCGCAAGAGTATTCAAGCGTTCGAAGCTTACGGAGAAACTGCACTCTTTGATACATTGCTAAAGAGCCTTGAAAAGGTTGGCCAGCGTGATCGAGGTCGTCGAGCTATCGTACTATTTACCGATGGTCGAGATTCCGTTCACGAAGAGCCCAACAAAAAGGCCAGGCTCTTCCGAAAGGCCATTTCCCGGGCCCAGAACAATGAGATTCTTATCTTTACCATTGGATTAGGTAAACGCATCAATGAAGATGCTTTGCAGGCAATGGCCGAAGAGACCGGTGGGCGTTATTATCATGCGGATGGGTTGGGCGATCTTGCCGATCGTTTTGATCAGGTACTGTCCGACCTTCGTAACCAGTATCTTTTGGGTGTCGTGCCAGCCACCTCGCGCAGGGGCTTTCACCCGCTTGAAATTAAGGTAAAGAAAATGGGCACTAGGGTGTTTGCACGCAAAGGCTATACGCTTGACTGACCGTCTCTTAGATTATGAAGCAACCGCGATCAGTCAATTGAAGATTCGTGGGCTGGGTGCTAAGAGCGCCGAGAAGCTTGCCCTGGCTGGAATCGTCTGTGCCCGCGACCTCATCTGGTTCTTGCCGCGCGAATACTTAGACCTATCAAGAGTGGTGCCCGTCTCAGAAGCGGAGGTCGGTCAAACGATATTGGTCTGCGGTCGCGTTATTCATTCAGCATCTCACCGAACTCAGAGACGTCGAATACCCGTTTTTGAGATGCTCTTGGACGATGGTTCAGGGACTATCAGAGCGGTGTATTTTAATCAGCCTTATCTCTCAAGAACCTTTGTGAAGGGTAGCGAGGTTGCCTTATACGGAAAGATCGAATTTGATCGTCGCGGCCGCTACTTAGCTAACCCTAAAGTTACGCCAGCGGCAGGTGGCCCTCGCATCCAGCCTGTTTATCGTCAAGTGGCCGGTCTCAAGAGCGAGCGTATAGCCGCTTGGATTGACGAAACCATAAAGCGGATGCCCGATGACCAGATTGTTCCTGACGAACTGACAACCAAATTTGGCTACAGGAGAAAAGAAGCTTTTCTTCGTGTCCATAACCCGCTTGATAGTCAAGCCGTTGCTTTGATCCGTAATCGTCAATCGCCTGCACTCCAGCGCTTGATCGCCGAGGAACTATTCTTCTTTTCGCTAGGCATGACCCATTTGGCGTCATCCCCGCAGCGCGTTGAGCCGATAGCTGTGGAAGCGACGAATTATGACGAATTTGTCCGTCAGTTACCGTTTGAGCCGACCAACGATCAAAGATCGGCCATGTTGGCCGTGCAGTCGGCTTTTGGGCGAGGCGAACGGGTCTTTTCCTTGATCCAAGGCGACGTAGGTTGTGGCAAGACGCTGATCGCTTTGTACGCGGCATTCTTGATGGCTCGTGCAGGACAGCAGAGCGCGATCCTGTGCCCAACCTCGCTCCTATCCTCGCAACATGCCAATACTGCCCAGGAATTGCTCACCCCGTTTGGGTTAAATGTAGCTCTATTTAGTTCACGTCAATCAAATGAAGAGCAGAATCGAGTGTTGCATGGACTAGCTGAAGGTGACATTGACCTCGTTATTGGCACTCATCGAGTATTTCAAGATGACGTCAGATACGCGCACCTTGGACTAGCCGTCATTGACGAACAGCATCGGTTTGGCGTCAATCAGCGAGCCAAGTTCATTCAAAAGGGAAAAAGGCCCCATTACCTGGCCTTGTCGGCGACTCCCATCCCGCGCTCATTGGCGTTGACCTTGTACGCCGGCTATTCTGTTCATCAGATAAAAGAGAAACCGATTGGGCGCAAGCCGGTCAAGACCATCTTGAAGAAGGCGTGTAATCGAAGTGAGGTCATCGCTTTTGCCCAATCTCGAGTTAAGCAAAGTGAAGCCGTATTTTGGGTGTTCCCCTATATTGAAGGCGAAGAAGCGGATCGCGAAAAATCGGCCTTGGCTATGGTTAAGGAGTTGCGTCAACATTTTGGTGAGCAAAGAGTTGGCCTCGTTCACGGTCGCTTAGAACGTGACGAGATGGCCCGTGTAATGGCTGACTTTAGGCGCGGGGCGATCGATGTCATGGTCGCGACCACCGTCATCGAAGTGGGCGTTGACGTTGCGCGAGCCTCCGTCATGGTCATTGACGGTGCCGACCGCTTTGGCCTGTCGCAGTTACATCAGTTACGGGGAAGGGTGGGCCGAGGCAAACGTCGCGGATTTGCGTTTCTAGTGGTTGATGAACCCGTATCTAAAGAAACCCTGCGGCGTCTGCGGGTCATGGAGCAAACTGACGACGGTTTCGAAATTGCCCAAGCTGATTTAGATCAACGAGGATTTGGTGCCTTGCTGGGTAAATTGCAATCGGGCTTTGTCACCTTCAGGGCGGCCGATCTTTGGTTTGATCGCGAACTGTTTGATTGGGTTCGCCAGCTCAAGCCAGAACCTGAGCCACTTTACGATCGTTGGCTAGCGACATTTCCGTTTGCCGAAAAGAGTTAAAAAGGGATGCAAGTGTAGATGGGGGGCGTTTATTTGGTGGGCCAATTGTTGGTGGGCCAAATGTTGGTAGGAATAATATGTGGTGGGCCAAAAAATGGCGAGATTGCATCCCTTATTGGAATTGCGGCATAGATCCGAAACTCCAAGCTCAGTCTAGCATCGCCGTACAAAGTATGTCCAGCTGACGAATGAGTCTGGCAATGACTGCTCATCGCCTTGACAATCTTGGCTTTCCTTAACTAAACTGGCACAGGTGTATGTATATTCATGAATCCCTTTAGTTCAGACGTATTCGGGGCAAACCCAATGTGGGGTTAACCTGTTAAATCGTCGAGATGCGTAGCTCTAATGCAGGAAGGACTGACACGCTTGAACGAACCAATGCCACCCGTGAAGAAGAGCTCCAAGGAAATCCTCCAAGAGATTAAACAGCTTTACAAAGCGGGCAAGTACGATGAGGCCCTGATCTTGTGCAGCGATTTAGTTGCACGCCATCCAAATAATGCCGATCTCAAGGGTTTGTACGCGAAAATTGAAGCGCGCACAAATGCCTTAAAGTCGTCGCCTAAGCCGGAAGCACCGCCTCCCGAATCGACGGTGTATTACACTGATCGCGCTGAGACAGCGATGAGCGGCGAAGCCTCTGTAAATGTCGATCAGCTCATTCAACAAGGTGTCAAGTTATATGAAGTTCAGGATTATGAACAGGCTATGAATACCTGGGAGAGGGCTTTGGCGGTCGACCCTGACAACACCATTGCCATGGAATACCTTGGCAACGTGCGTGCCATGGTTTCAGATTGCGATCATCCGGCGAGCGTGAGCGCCGAAGGCGCTGCTGATGAGATTCCAGATAAAAACCAGCTACTCACCATTTACAACGAAGGTCTGCAGCTCTACAAACATAAAGACTTTGATGCGGCATTAGAGAAATGGGAATACATTCTCAAATATCATCCGGGCCACAAAGAAACACAGGAGTGTATTCGCAAAACCAGGGCGGCTCTAGACAAAGAACAAGAATACGTCGACTTGCTCGACGACGCAGAGAGTGATTTTCGCTCAGGCGACCATGCCGAAGCAGAACGTAAAGTTTTGCATCTGCTCATTAAGGCCCCTCACTTAGAGGGCGCTCAAAAACTTAAAGAATCTATCGAGGAGCGCAAACGTCAAATTACGGAGATCCGCTCCTTAGAGATCGAAGATACTCAGTCTCAACATATTTCTTCGGCAACAGATGATGAGATTACCCGTTACTTTACGCCCGAAGCTGGCGAGGGCCGTAAGTCGGAAGCACGTAAAGTCATTAAGATCGTTAAGCAGAAAAAAGAACGCAAAATCCCGAAGTGGTTGCCTATCGCGGTTGTCGTACTGATCGCGCTCGGTGTGGGCGGATACTTTGGCTGGCAACAATATCAACGACAGCTTGTTTTGGATCAGGCCGATGTGCCGCTGCAGGTAATACTGCAAGAGGATGTTTGGGATAGTCCGGAACGCAGTGCTGAGGAATTCGCATCAATCGGAACGGACTACATGGACGAGGGTGAATTCCTGTTTGCCATGTTCGCCTTCGAACAAGCACAAAATATTGCGAACCCTAAAGTGGAAGAAATCAACAAAACAAACGCGAAGTTAGATGAAAGTACACAAGGGCGTTTAGTGCGGCTCAAGGCAGTTATTGAACAGGCGAGTGGTGAAATTGATCGATTGCCCGATCGCATTGTCACCAAAGAGGTCAAGCCGGAAGAATTAAAGACCCTTGATAAGTCAATTGCTGACGGTGATTTAGGGAAGGCGTCTGATTTATTAATGACAGCTTTGTCGATGGATCCAAAGAACGAGGCGTATCGCAACACGCTCAAGGGTATTCAGACTAAGCTTGCACTAGAAAAAGTGGCAACCGGTGAGTTGGATGAGGCCCATGCGTTTTTTCGTCGAGCAGCGGTCTTGACGTCTGCCAATTCAACGCTGATGCATCATGTGCAGGTGATTAATTTGTTTTATGACGGTAGCATCACGCCAGTTGACAAGGATCAATGGTTCTTTTTCTTTCTGATGTGACATGAGTACACAAGCGATGGACGTGTGTCTTGTTTGTGGGCATTCGTTAGGCCCTGAGGATGAGCGCTGTGTTGAATGTGAAACTTCAGTTCATGTGATGGTTGACATTGTATTGGCGCGCAGTAAACCTCGTTTCATGTTTGGTCGCCTTCTGCCCGAAGAAATGAGACGTGAGCCATTTGAAGATCACCCTCCGCCTGCGGTCAGGGTCCCTGACTCCAGAGATGACGCCGAAAGGCCAAGATTGAGGCGACAAACGATCACCGCTGAGCAGTCTAATGAACAGATGAACACCCTGGTGGAGGAGTCGGTAGCAATCGACGAGCCACCGTTGAACGGCTCGACTCGTGTCTCCTTATTCTGGGATATGCTTTTTTGTGTCTTGCTCAATGCCGTGGTGATGCAAGTGGTACTGTGGGTTTCCCCTCGCGATATGGATCAGATGATGCGCTTCAGTTTCATTCCTATCCTATTTGTATTTCTCACTTTTACCGGCCTCTACTTTTGGCTCTTTATTGGTCTGTTCAAGCAGTCTCTCGGTCGCATGGTTGCCGATCGACTCATGCGTGAATAATTGAATTGATCAGCGCTCCAAATCTTCCCAACGTTTGGGCCACTCGCCCTTTAAGAGGCGTGAAAGCGCTCGATCGGCCAACAATTTGCCGTCTGTTTGGCAGGTCGGACAATAGTTAGCCTCACGTTGCGCATAACGAATCCTTTGCACCGGGGTTTGACATTTGGGGCATGGCTTTTGATAGCGACCGTGGACGGCCATTTCGGGACGAAACGCTGTAACACCTTCGGGAAAGCCATCACCCACCTCGTCGCGCAAATGGTCAATCCAATGGGCCAAAACGTTTTTGCAAGCTTCAAAAAGGCGGAGCTGTTCTTGTTGGTTCAATTGGCGACTACGTTTCAGAGGCGAAAGGGCCGACGCATGGAGAATTTCGTCTGAATAGGCGTTACCGATGCCATCAAAAATGTGTGGATCGGTTAGCGCCCGTTTTAACGTCTTGTTTTCGCGGGTAAGACGCTCGATAAACGTCTTTTCATCCATCAGGCGTACGTCCAGTCCGCCAGGGTTGTGTTGCTCAACCTCGTCCCAAGTATCGTAGATATGTAGCGACGCGCGCCGTTTATTGCCTTGCTCTGTAAGCGTCAATTGCCCCGCTTCGAAGAACCAGGTGACCAACGTGGTTCTGGTTGGCTTTCGGGTTGGCAGTAGCCAATGAAACCTACCGGCTATCATAAGATGTATAACCATGAAACCAGGGCGGTCGAAACACAGAACCAAGCGTTTGCCCAAACGTTTCACCTCGGTGACCCGTGAGTTTTGGTAACTTTGTGGGTCGGCAACCGATCGTAGAATGAACGGGTTATGCAGTTTGATTTGAATGAGCTTGGCGTGCATGATGCGCGATCGCATGGCATCTTGATAGCCCAGTATGTCTGGCAATTCGGGCACCCGTCACTCCAAAAAAAGAGGCGCTCTAGTTAGAGCGCCTCGCGATGTCGTGTTACAAGTCTAGTGAACCTTAGATAACGCTGCCGCGTACGGGAATGCGTACTTCAGGTTGCTCGCTGATATTCGTCTTAATGACGATAGCGCCTTCGAAGCGACCTTTGGCGGCTTTATCCGAAAGTGTGATTTTCAGAGTCGCTTCGCCAGCTTCGTTGATGATCTCAGTCATTAAGATGTCTGCACTATGTTTTTCGTTGGGCGTTTCCGGATTGGCGTGTTTCACTTCCACCGTGACGTCGCTTAATGCCAGCTTCTTATCGGAGCTGGGAATCAAACGAACCATGGCTTCGCGTGGTTGCCCCTCTTTTGACCCAAACATGTAAATAGAGCTAGGTTGTGCCGTTACAGGGTTCTCAACCAGGACATTGACATTGGTTTTTACCGTGGGCTGAGACTGGCTGTTGGTATTGAAGGTAACGAAGCCTCTCAGTCGTGATTCACTGGCAGGTATCTTTGAGCCGTCAACCGTAACAATGAGTTTGACCGTTTTGTCATCAACGCGCTCCATTGCCGTGGCAATAAAGGGCTGGTCGGCTTTAACTTCGCTTAATTCAAGCTTTTCCAAGCGCTCTGTTGACACCAATATCTCTTGAGAATTTGACTCGCCGCGTTTCAAGTTGTTGATAAACACGGTTGGAGGTTTGGTCATGATGTCCACGATGACATCGGCCTTAATTTTTACGACCGTGCGTGGATTGATCGGATCGTTGGTGACGATTGTGACGTTTTTTTGGATAGGACCACTGAATCGGCCAGAATTGAAGGATACAGGAATGTTGCCTTCTTCGCCGGGCTGGTAACTTATCTTTTCAGGTTTCGCCGATGTACATCCACATGATGTAGATACATCTTTGATTTCAAGTATATCTGTCCCAGTGTTCTTAAACTTAAACACCGTGTCAACTTTGGCGCCTTTGTCGATCTTGCCAAAGTCATGTTCCATTCGTTCAAATTCAACTTTGGGCGCCTTTTCATCTTGGGCGTGACCCCAAAATGTGGCTAATGCCAAAGTGAATCCCATGATGAGAGCATGCTTCATTTCGCTGATTCCTCCTATAGGACTGTGCACAACCCGAGTATGGTAGCAAAATTCATGCGCGAACCCAACACTCATCCACGTTGATCGTTAAATCCTCGCTATGTCAATATGACCTGACCTAGACGCCACTGACCGACATTTCGTCAATCAGTAAGCCGGGCGTGACAACGGACCATCCAAGTTCAGGCTCGCTGGCCACGGCGGCTATATGTTGGAACATAGTCTTTAGATTTGAGTTAATCGTGAATTCCATGATGGGGTAACAGACTTGCCCCTTTTCAATCCAGAGCCCCTCGGCACCCCTTGAATAGTCACCGGTGGCCACATTGACGCCTTGACCTGATAGACCTGTTATCCAAACGCCCTTGTCGATGGACTTGATTAGCTGGTCCTCGCTTTGATCACCGGGTTTGATGAGAATGTTTCCCGTTCCGCCCGCATGACCCGTCGTTTGTAAACCCAGCTTATTGGCAGAGTAAGTGGACAACAAATATGTATTTAGTACGCCGGCATCAATCAGGTCGCGGCGCGCACAGGCCACGCCTTCATCATCATAAGGGTGGCTGGCCAAGGCTCTCGGAATCAGCGGATCGTCGATGATGGTGACATTGTCACTGGTCACTTGCTCACCCACCTTACCCGCTAAAAAGGATTCGTCCCTATAGATATGACTGCCCGTCATAGCTGATAAAAGATGACGCCATAGTGTTCTTGCGGTAGCGGGCTCAAAATAAACCGGATACTTGCCCGTGTGTGGTTTCTTGGCGCCTAATAAACGCAAGATGTCGATTGCCGCTCGCTCGCCAAGCGATTCTGGTGAATCGAACATGTCGAAGAAGCGTGTTTGTTGGGACCAACCGCCAGATTGCTTACGCCCTGTATTCAGGTCACCATCGACCACGTCGTCATTCGCAAATCCACTTACGCCCATACCCGCGATGGTGGCTTGGATACTGGCGCTGAAGCCTTGACTACTAGCCATGGCGGATGTGCTGATGGTGTCCGAAAACGACGAACCATTAGAAATGATGCGATTGTTGTGAGCCATCATCTGTTTTTCGGCACGTTGGGCAAGACGAAACTTATCGTCCACCGATAAAACAGCAAGGCGCTGGTCAAAAAGGTCCAGGTCCTGGGGTTCACGAGCTAGCCGATCGACGGGTGGCAGTGAGAATGAATCATCTTTGTCGGTGTATTCGCAGAGGTACATCGCTTTTTCGATTAATGTCCGCAGGTGATTGCGTTCGGTGTCGCTTGACTGAACGGATGCCCTTTTGCCATCGCGGGAGACGGTAATTGAGGCTCCATGTGACTCGGCTTCACTCAGGTTCTCAATCTCGGAGCCGCGCACCTCGAGCTCGAAATCTCGACTGTGGTTCATGTGTGCTTCGGCGGTTGAGGCGCCCATCTTGACAGCTGTTTCAACCAACCATTCGGCGGTGTCACGCAGCTGGGTTTTTTTGTTATCCTCGGTCATCCCGAACTTCCTCCAACGGTCATTTCAGATATTTTGATGGTCGGTAGCCCCACGCCAACGGGCGCCGATTGGCCCTCTTTGCCGCAGGTCCAAATACCAGCACTGATGGCGAAATCCGATCCGACCATGCTCACTTTGCTTAAGGCGTCCGGTCCGTTTCCAATCAGCGTGCAGTTTTTGACGGGATAGGTCATCTTACCGTCCTCAATCCAATACGCCTCTGATGGCACAAAGGTAAAGTTACCGTTGGATATGTTGACTTGGCCGCCGCGAAACGTCTTACAGTAAAGACCCTTACTTGTGCTTTTGATAATCTCATCGGCACTGTATTTGCCCGGTAACATGTAGGTGGTACGCATGCGTGGCATGGGTTGAAAACGATAGGATTCACGTCGACCATTGCCCGTACTCTCGATGTCAAAAAAGCGCGCTGACATTTCATCGCACATATAACTACGTAAACGACCCTCTTCAATGAGCACGGTTCTCTGCGACTCATTCAATTCATCGTCTACGTTAATCGCGCCTCGGTCTGATGCCACCGTCCCGTCATCGACAATCGTACACTGGGAATCGGCGACCATTTGCCCTAATCGGTTTGAATAGGCACTTGACTGTTTGCGGTTGAAGTCAGCTTCCAAGGGATGACCAATGGCTTCGTGCAACAAGATCCCCGAATCGCCTGGCGCTAAGATGACGGGCCACATACCCGCTGGCGCCGGTTTGGCTTCCAATAATACGAGCGCCTCATCAACCGCTTTCTTGGCCAACATTTCAACGCGGCTGCTGGTGAGAAAATCGGCACCGAGCCTGCCGCCGTCTCCTGCCATCGCATTTTGGCGTTCACCGTTCTTTTCAACGACCACTGAAACCGTAAATCTCAACATCGGCTGAACATCTTCAACCAGCCTACCGCGGCTATCGGCCATCAGGATCAACCGTTGGGCCGTGCCCATATAAACGCTTACTTGTTTGATGGCCGTACTATGCGCACGTGCGCTTCGGTCGGCCAGGTAGACGAATTGAATCTTTTCGTCCATAGATTCGTCGATCATGGGGTTGGGCACAGGATAATAATTGCCAATTGCGTGTGCGCCCACCGAGAATGAATGCTGACTACCATGGTCTTGTGCAATGGCTGCGGCTGTCTTTGCCGCGCTCAACAAATGGCTTTCTTCCAAAAGTTCGGTGTATGCGTAACCTGACTTTTCGCCGATAACCACACGGACGCCGGCGCCGCATTCAATATTTGAGACAGCCGACTTCAGGATCCCTTCTTCAAGTCCTAGCCCTTCAAAGCGGCTATATTCACAAAAAAGATCCGCGTAATCACCGCCACGACTCATAGCTGCTTGTAATACACGTTCAATTCGGGATGGGGTTAGTCGAAAGCGGTCCAAGTTCATACGGCCCTCCAAGGTCCCATAGTGTAGCAAGCCTTGTGATCTAGAGCACGTGTTGAAGGTATCAATGTTGTACGACCTTGTGGGCGGGCTTATACTTATTGCTCATCACGCAATAACGAATGACCCTTTTCGAGAGGACCTCTATGAAACATTTACTCCTGACACTTTCCTTTTTGAGCGTGTCTTTTGCTCAAGTTGCATTGGAAGAGATCGTCTCTATTTCTGATCCGATTATCAGCATCGCGCATGCTGGCGACGAGCGCTTGTTTCTAGTCGATCAGGATGGTGAAATCCTGATTTTCGACGGTCAACAGGTCCTAACGACGCCATTCCTGGACATTACCGGCATTGTGCAATTCAGTGGTGAACGAGGTCTGTTGGGTTTGGCCTTTCATCCTAACTACGCCAATAACGGCTATTTTTTTGTACATTATTCCGATAACTCGGGCGACACTATGGTTGCCCGCTACACGGTGTCGGCCAATCCCAATATTGCCGATTCTGGGTCTGCCCAGACCATATTGAATGTTTCGCAACCTGCTTCCAATCACAACGGTGGCCAGATCGAATTTGGAAACGACGGCTATTTGTATATAGGTTTGGGAGATGGCGGCGGAGCAAACGACGTCTTCTGTAACGGACAAAAACTGGATACGTTGCTTGGGAAAATCCTGCGCATTGATGTGGATTCTGGTTTGCCCTACACGATCCCTATCAGCAACCCGTTCTTTGGTATGGCTGGCGTTCAAGACGAAATCTGGGCCTATGGCATGCGAAACCCTTGGCGCTTTTCGTTTGATCGAGATACGCACGATCTGTATATCGGCGATGTGGGGCAAGGCACGCTCGAAGAAGTAGATTTTCAGATGGCTTCCTCGACTGGGGGCGAGAATTACGGCTGGAACATTAAAGAAGGCAGCAACTGCTTTGGCTGCGGGGTCTGTTCGGGTCCATGTGATTGTTCTGATCCTTCATTAGTAGATCCGGTCTTTGATTATAATTCCGGACCAGGGTGCGCGACGGTTATAGGCGGCTATGTGTATCGCGGCGCGACCGTTTCTGCTTTGGACGGGGAGTATGTCTTTGCCGATTATTGTTTGAATGGTGAGTTGTGGGCCATGACGCCCGGAGCTTGGGTCCGCAGTACTTTGGCTTTACCTATCCTTGGTGGCATTCCTACTTTTGGTGAGGACTCGTGTGGTGAACTCTATGTGGTTAGTCTCGGTTCGCCGAACCGTATCTATCGTTTCGTTTCCACCCTGTTCGCTGACTATTATCCGGCTTGGAGGAGCACTGTCTTTGATCAGTGCGCCACGCCGTCGGTCGATGTTAGGCGCTTGGCAGAATTGGTCAATGTCCTGTGAAGATGGAACATCAAAGAACCCAGCCGTTGGAATTGGGCATAAGGCTCTGACGGCTGGGCTGACTCGATGAATTGGGACTGGGAAACCGTTAGAAGTAGAATCACCGACTACCGACATCAAGAATTGCCCCACAGGGATTTTACGCAAGCGGCTGTATTGATTCCGATCCTGATGGACCCAGATCCCCACCTCATCTATACCCAACGAGCCCAACACCTCAAACACCACCAAGGTCAGGTGAGTTTCCCGGGCGGCCGCGTGGATGGCCAAGAAACGCCGTTACAGGCCGCCGTGCGCGAAGCCCATGAAGAGATCGGTTTAGAAGCCGACCAAATCGAGATCATCGGGCGTATCGACGACGTCTATTCTCCGCTTGGGTATCACATCCACTGTTATGTCGGGCAAATTATTGACTGGCACGAAAAGTTAAACCTTGACGAGGTCGAAAGCGTGCTTCGTGTTCCGTTTGCGCAATTGTTTGATCACGCAAATCATGAAACCAAGCCTTGGTATCGCAACGAGGAGATAAACGTGCACTATTATCATTTTTCGCAAGGGACTGTTTGGGGTGTGACTGGATGGATGACGCGTATCCTGGGGCTAGTGGCAAGTGGAGAATCCATGGGCAATGAGGGCTATCGGTTTTAGCAGCACGCCGGTAACCAAAGGATTGGCCTAGAGATTTCAGCTCAAATTGTCTGGCTGCTACATGGGCGGAGCTGCATCACATAGGTGGCAAATGAACGTAAATCTATCCGAATATTGGGAAAACCGTTTGACAGGCTATAATGCTGCGGATATTGCTTTGGGAGGTCCGCTTGTCTTTAGACGAATTTATACATCGTCGCCAGAACTATGAACGAAGTTTAGAGCCCATCAACCGCTGTGGTACCTGTTCTAATGACTTGTCAGCCGAGGACATATTTATCGTTGCCAAGGCTTACGATAAGGGACGCTGTATATTGGAGACAGCTCAATGCCTGTCTTGCCAGATGCAGCTCAGGCACTTTGTTTCTGAACAGTCGATGGAAAATTTGCAGCTCTACAAAGGACGTCGATTTGAGGCGTTTACGACAGATCCCTTTGCCAGGCGAGCCTATTTTTTAGAAGATCCTACCTGCATCATCACCGGTGAAGAGATCGAGAAGAATGGGACTTTTGAAATCTATACACTGAACGGCGGTAGTTTTGGTGATCCTGACGAGAACTACTTTTTTGTAGGTGGAACAGCTATCGAACAAATGACCGGCTTATTGTCCGAAGAAACGCGTCGTCATTGGGAAGGCTTCTTGTCTGACCTTCAACCGTCGAGCCCAGAAGTCATCGTGCCCACGTTGTTCGGGTAGCGCCCATGTTTAAAAGTTTATGGGCCGCTTTTCTGGTTGCGCCCGGTCCAAGGTCATGGCGCTCGATTCTGGGTTTATGGACAAAGGGGTTCTGTATGGGTTGTGCCGACATTGTCCCTGGTGTCTCGGGCGGCACCGTTGCTCTAATCACGGGAATATACGAGTCGTTACTTCAAGCCATTAAGTCCATCGACCGTAAGGTAATCGTCGATTTCGTTTGTTTTCGTTGGGCAGATGCAGTATCACGGTCACACCTACGATTCCTACTTATCTTATTCACAGGCATAGTCATGGCCCTCCTGACCCTTGCTCGTGTGATTCACTATTTATTGGACGAATTCGGCGTGCAAACGGCAGCCCTCTTTTTTGGTCTCATCGCCGCTTCTATCTGGTTCGTTGCCGGTCGTGTTCGCAAATGGCAGTGGTTTCATTTTTTATCGTTTCTGGCAGGGGCCAGTTTTGCCTACTTTTTGGTGGGTGTGATCCCTGTGCAAACACCGGAAACTTGGTGGTTCATATTCATTTGCGGCGTGATTAGCATTTGCGCCATGATCCTACCTGGTTTGAGTGGCGCGTTTCTGCTTTTGATCATGGGCAAATACGCTTTTTTGACCGGCGCAATCAAGAATCCATTTGATGTGAATAACTTGCTCATCATCACCATCTTCTGTTCTGGCGCTGCGCTGGGGTTGACTAGCTTTTCACGTCTGTTGAGCTACCTGCTTACTCGATTTCACAACGTCACGATGGCCTTGTTAACGGGTTTAATGGCCGGTTCGCTGCGTAAAATTTGGCCCTGGAAAGAGATGTTGGATTCCACGGTAATCAGAGGAAAAACATACATTCTGAGTGAGAAAAACGTTTTGCCGGAACATTTCGACCAGACATTCTGGGCTTCAATTGTGCTCTTTGTCTTTGGAATCGCACTGGTTTTTACGCTTGAACGAGTAGGCAGCAGCAAATCACAAGATCATTTGTAGGGAAGACCCTTGATGAGCATGGCGTATGGATCTGTTGGACGGTAGAGCGATTTAATAACCATCAGCAATGCTTTATCGCTGAGCGGATAGCTATGCCATTCGTTTTCAGATGATTGCCGTTTGAATTCGCCTGAATGGACGCTAAATTTTCCGTCGATGACTTCGAAGTGGATTTCAATGATCTGATCATCCGCCGCATCGCGTTCAAGTCCATAGATCGAATGTAAATGCATGAATTTGAAGCCTAGCTCCCATTCATATTGATGGGTTTGTATCAGCTCCATGGAAGTGTTGTGCGAAAAGACACCGCGAAAAGTAACTAAAGTTTGGTCGGGCTCCGATGTAGCGAGCCATTCCCAATTTGACCAGTGTGGGTAGCTCTCAAAAACCGTACCCACCTTTTCTGCTGGCCTTATGTCTAATTCGCCCGTCTTCACCACTTTAATGGCCCTGTCGCTGTTCTGTAATGACCAACTCATTAAAAGTAGTAAAAGCATGAACACCTGCGCTTGAGCAAACTTTCGGTCAATAACCCTGCTACAATCAGCTTAGCATTTCCACGCCGAGGAGGCTCCCCATATGCAGAGTTGGATTCTCATAGCAATCACCATCGTTTTTGTGATTCTCAGCTTTTTTATCTTAGGTTCACTTAAGCTTTGGATTCAGTCGGTGGTCTCGAATACACCGGTCTCTTTGGTACGAATCATCCTGATGCCGATTCGAAAAATTAACCCAGGTCTGATTGTTAATAATTATATTGTTGCCCGAAAAGCGGGTGTACCCATTACGGTCGAGGAATTGGAAACCCATTACCTTGCTCAAGGGAACGTTAAACGCGTGGTGCAATCGCTGGTTGAATCGAACAAAGCCAATATCGATTTGGACTTTAAGAAAGCCACGGCCATTGATTTGGCCGGTCGCGATATTTTGGACGCGATCAACACGTCGGTTAATCCAAAAGTCATTGACGTGCCAAAAATTGGTCAAGCCAAATCAACCATTGATGCTGTCGCGAAAGACGGAATCCAATTACGTGTAAGAGCGCGAGTAACCGTTCGCACTTACTTACCACGTTTAATCGGTGGCGCCACCGAAGATACCGTGATTGCACGTGTCGGTGAAGGCATTGTTTCTGCCATCGGTTCTGCGGCATCACATAAACACGTTTTGGAGAACCCGGATGTTATTTCTAAGACGGTGCTTCATCGTCAGTTAGACGCAGGAACCGCTTTTGAAATACTTTCCATTGATATCGCCGATGTCGATATCGGTGAGAATATCGGTGCCAAATTGCAGACAGACCAGGCTGAAGCCGATAAGCATGTTGCTCAGGCTCGCGCCGAACAACGAAGAGCAATGGCGGTTGCTGCCGAACAAGAAATGCATGCACGTGTCATTGAAAACAGAGCAAAAGTGGTCGAAGCAGAAGCACAGATTCCTTTAGCGATGGCCGAAGCGTTTCGTAACGGGAACATGGGTATCATGGACTACTACAACTTCAAAAACATTGAAGCCGACACCAAGATGCGTAAAAGCCTAAGTGGCGGATCAGAGCAACAAGAGGATGACGCCAAGTAAATGGACATCATCATCCAGCTCATCGTAAAGATTTTTCAAGCTTTGTTTGAAGAAGATTCTGCGCGGCGTCAGAAACCGCAGCAGAAAGCGGTGACCTTAGAGGAATGGCTTGCCCGAGTACAAGGGCAAGCCCAACCTGCGGGCACACCTTTACAGAAACCTCCGCCCCTTGAGGTGTCACCGCCGGCCCTCCAGGTGGTTCCGCCTCCGATCGAACCCGTGCGATCAAAGCCTGCCAAGGTCATCTCAATGCGTACCGCACCAGATGTGCCACTTGAAGTTGGCATGCAGCACACCATCCACTCCGATGCTTTGAAGCTTCGTCGCGAACAGACCGGTCAGTCGTTCCGTCTTCCTGGTCGTACAGATTTGGAAAAGATGATTTTTGCGCAGGTCATTCTGGGACCCTGCGTGGCTGTGCGCAGTATGCACCGAGGTGGCATGCGTCCTCCTGTTTGGGAGTCACGCGGCAAGGTTTGAGCTAGATCACATTTAGCGTATTAACATTATGTAAATAGGGACCATCAACCGATAGGATTAAAGAGGGAGCCGTGTTCATGCTTCATTCTCCTAACTTGGTCACTTACCTTTACAGGCTTCCGGACGGCCGAACCCGTTCGTTTGACCTTCGTTTTGACCCCACCACATACCAGCTCCAACAAGAGCCAATCGAGCAGCCTCCGTCCTGGACAGCTTTGAGTCATTGTCAGTGCAGTCATTGCCCGTTAAAGGTAGAAACGACTCCCCATTGTCCGCTGGCGTTGAGTACGGCACCGTTGGTGGAGTTCGCCAAAGATATGGCGTCTTATAGTGAAATGAAGGTAGAGGTGATCACTAAGGAGCGGACCTATCAATTAGATACCACCGCACAACGAGCCATGAGTTCGATGTTAGGGCTCATCATCCCAACCAGTGGATGTCCACTGACAGAATGCCTGCGACCGCTAGCCCGTTATCATGTGCCCGACGCCAGTCCTGAAGAGACATTGGCACGGGTGATGTCATTCTATTTACTCTCGCTGCATGTCGCAGATCGCCGCTCGGCTGAACATAAACCCGTCGCATTCGATAAGTTAAAGCGTATATACGATGATCTACACACCATTAATCGTCACATGGCGGAACGACTCAAAACTGTTTGCGAGAAAGACTCAACACTAAATGCCATCGTGATTCTGGATACCTTTACGATGTTCTTACCCATGGAGATCGACGATTCACTGCGACAAATCAAAACGTTGGTGGAACCTATGGTCATGAAACTAGATGAGCTACCCGAATAACCTCAATGGATCAGGGCTTTAACATCACTTTCAGACAGCCATCACGTTTTTGATCAAATATTTCGTAACCTTCGGCAGCGTCGTCTAGATCTAGCTGGTGGGTGAAGATGGAGGCCAAGTCATAGGGATTCGAATTGACGAATGGCATTAGTTCATCCATGAAGCGCCGCGCCGGGCAGCGCCCAATATGGATGCTTAGGTTTTTGTCATAGGCTTCGGTCGGTGTGATTGCGAAGTGCGGCTCGTTGTGTACACCCACGATAGAAATCACACCGCCAGGGCGTACTAACTGCAATGCGAGACGACTCGCAGCTGGACTTCCCACCGCTTCTAGAACGCCGTCTACGACCAAATTTCTGTCGCTGGCCTCGGCGGGTGTCAAGGCAATGGCACCCCACTCGCGTGCTTTCGCGAGTCGATCCGGTTGCAAATCGATGGCATAAATCTGGCCCGCGTTTCGCCAGCGGCAGGCTGTGATCGCCATCAGCCCAACAGGTCCGCAACCGATAACCGCGTACGAGCCTTGTTCAGACACAGCTGCGCGTTCCGCGCAGTAGGCGCCCGTGGATAGCACGTCGCCAAGAAGTAAGGCCACTTCAGGGCTCAGGCCCGTTGGAATTCTTTTCAGGGTGCTCTGGGCAAGTGGGACGCGGACGCGTTCGGTTTGCACACCGTTGAGTCCGCCATGGTCAGAAACCCAACCGAACAGTTGACCGTGTTCACAGCGACAAGTGAGTCCAGATTTACACGAAGCACATTGCCCGCAATTGGTTGTAAACGGGCTAAAGACGCGATCACCGACGGCCAAACCCTCTACTTGATGGCCAGCCTCTTCAACCACGCCAACAAATTCGTGTCCCATCACCGTTCCTGGCTTCATGCCCTTTTCGCGTCCGTGATAGACATGTAGGTCAGAGCCGCAAATGGCCGTGTGGCTAACGCGGACAATGACGTCGTCTGCCGTCAATAGCTTGGGTTCATCTACCTCTTCCACACGAACTTGTTTGATGTTCTTAAATGTGAGTGCGCGCAATTCTGTTTCCTTTTGAAAGTGTTTGAACAAGTTGACCGCAGGCTCCAGCCACGTCGCGGCCACGGCTTCGGCGAATGGTTGCAAACGCACCTTTTTGAATGAGTCGATCATAAAACAATTGGACCCGATCTCCATGAGGCTCAAGCATCCCTGGGCTGGCCTCATGTTCGTTCATGGGAATGAGGTTGACCACACTAGGGAATTCGCTTGCCAACTCAGCTAGGCGGTCGGCATCGGCTAGTTTGTCATTGACGTCGGAAATCAAGACATAACTAAGCATGATCTTTTCGCGTTTTCGTAAGGGATAATTGCCCAAACACTGACGCAATTCAGCCAACGGGTAGGCGCGATTGACAGGCATTATTTGGCTACGCGCTTTGTCCGTTGTAGCCGCGATGCTTACCATCAGCTGCGGGCGATTAGGATATTCAGCGAGCTGTTGGATACGAGGTACAAGGCCCGATGTGGAAACCGCAATATCCCGAGCGGTGAGATTTAGCCCGGCGTCATCGGTCAATACATCTACGGCTTTCATCACTTGTTCGATATTGTGCAGTGGCTCACCCATGCCCATGAACACGACGTTGAAACGGCGTGGCCAGCCTTTTGGATCTGGATGCTGAGCACGCATGCGAACCACTTGACTGACCATTTCTCCTGCTGACAAATGTCGATGAAAACCCATACTGCCCGTCGCACAAAAGGTGCAACCCATCGCACATCCCACTTGTGAGCTAATACACAAGGTGTTGCGATGCTCAAAAGGCATAAAGACACCTTCAACCGTCCCGCCCGACTTGAGCTCGAACGCATATTTGGTGGAACTGTCACAAGATTCTTCCGCCGTCCAAGCTGATACGGGGTCCATGGCAATCTGGTCATCGTGGAAGAGACGATGCCAAAGACCTTTAGGTAATTGACTAGCTTTGAAAGCCAACGGTAAATTCATCCCATATCGATGAATAAAGCCAAAAAGCTTACGCGAATGGCTTTTTCGGTATCCCCAAGACTGAATCAAGTCCTCAAGTTGAGGGCTGGTTAGATCCAGGACGTGGAGTTTGTTTCTGCGTGATGTACCCGATTCCCAGGGATATGATTCCGGCATAACGGCAAGCTTACCTCAAGTGGTTAGCCAATTCTCAAGGACTAATTTTTTTGTGCCGAAGGACTTCCAAAACGATTGAATAAACGCCATCCGTTTTCTAGCTCGATATTGGGAATGACGGCAGCCCTGTCGCGTCCACTGCCGGCAACGTCTATCACTAAACTTACGAGCCGCCGTCGCCGCTGAAACGGACTTTGGCGCAGCTCAAGCATTTGGATGCGATTGACGGGGATGACCCATGACTGTAAGCCGATAAATCCGGTTTTTAGATACACGAAACGCTCGTCGACCGCGTAACCAGTTTGCTTATAGGTTAGGTGTGCAATAAGCCATGACAATATACCGGCGATTAGCCAAATGCTAAGTGACTGCGCCCAATGAGGCTCAGACTTCCAAATAAGGGCGACAATGCCAGCGCTCGCAACCAGCCAAAGAACTCGAAACTGACGTGTTCGCGTATAGCGATGAACGGCAAGCCACTCGATAGAGGACCAAATTGCGTCTGGCCAAACAGCATTTACAAATAGATCAATGTGTTTTCGGTTCGTCAACGGTGCCAATAAACTCGGTTGGATGGCCGAATTCTGGTTTCGCTCCTGAACACCCATGTGACCTGCGCTTTGTACATTAATTTGCAGTAGCTTAAAGGGTCGGCGTATAGCTGATGTTTTAAAACGAAGTGCCTGGATTTTTCCAGCGGGGATCGTATATGAACGTACCGTAAATAGGCCTGCTCGTATTTTCAGGTCGGACGCAACCTTGGACAAAGTAAACCCATAATATTGAATGATGGCCAAAGTGATACTTATGGCCCAGGAAACCGTCATGATTAACGCAACGGAAATCACAACCACCAAGAATACCTGTAGGCCGGAACGGTCCTGTATTTGATTAGATAGCTCGCTAACGCGCTGCATCCAATTCTCGACCATTCGCCAAATGTCCTGTTCATAAACTTCGGCCATGGCATAAAGGCCAGCGAATATGAGTCCGATGCGATTGGTTGTGATGCCTAACAAGATGAGGTCCAAGTTGGATGCCTGGTAGACAAGATGACTTGACGTATCCGGTTCTACATCCGTGTCGCGAGCTTCTGTATCAGACTTTTTACCTTGAGAAATAAAGTCATCAATTGTATTGGCAGCCAGTTGTGTAATGGCTGGCAAGGTCGCCTCCGCCTGTCCGCCGCCTGCCGTTTCAAGATCCACGCGTACGACACCAAATAGACGAGCTACCAACGACTGAGTGGTATTGATGTTGTGTATACGGGTGACAGGAATAACCCGTTGCTTCTTAGATAAAATGCCCTCTTTGATGAGGATATGACCGACGCCAAAACCGTAACGATAGGAGACGAAGCGCAAGACGATGCCGATCGTCGGCAAGATAATGGAGAAAAAGATAATCATGGTCAATAAGCCCATGTTGCCTTTCAACGCGAAGTAGCCTCCCAAAACTAAGCCAAAGAGTGTTGATCGCAGGGAACGAGCAAGCTCTAGTATCACCATCGAAGGGTGTAGCATTAGCCATTCGGTCTGCTCAGAGGTTTGCATGTGTGTGGCCCATTTTGGACAGGTAATCTCGAAGTTGTTCTGCTTCTTCTATTGGCAGACCGGGGACCGACAGCGAACTCAGTTGAGCACCAGCGGTGTGGATAATGAGCGTCGATAGACCCATCGACCGTTCGATAGGACCCGAATGGGTGTCAACGTGTTGGATGCGTGAGAATGGGACCGTCATCACACGTTTGAACAAGACACCATAGCGAATCATGACATCATGATCACGGATAGCTAATCCCCAGTGTTTGTAAGCCAGCAGCGGCCAAACCAAACTCATTGCCGCGAGGGGTAGTGCCCCGATAAAGGCCCGAATTAGCCAAGTCGTTGCTGAACCCTGAGTGATTTTGCTGATAAATGCCAAAAAAAGCAGAAGGCAAAGGAGGATTGTCCAGCTAATGCCGCGACCAATCATCCATAGGAATCGGACACCCGGATCTAGCGTATAAAACGAACGATTGACCGCAGGCTCAAATCCAGCTAGGTCCTTTCCTAGATAGGTGATCCGCCTGAGTGGCGGGTTGATTTGAAAGTCGTCGTTCATGGTTGCCTCTTTGTCGGTTCGTCGCGTTGTACCACTGCCTGACCAAGGGGTCAAATGATCCTGTGCATTATTGTATGGCGTTGCATGCTGAATGTTTCATCAGGAAAGACGTTTGAACCACGCCTATAAGGGTAAATCAACGAGCTATTGGCATAGCCCGATTGAATGATAAGGTTAGAAAACGAATAGGAGCCGCGAAATGACAGAAAACATGTACTCCGCACCTCAGTCGCCGTCCACCCCTCCACAATTGGGTGGCCAAGCTATCTCGAGTTCCGAGGTGCAAATCATTGCCGATCACATAAGTGGGACCCGACCCTGGATGATGTTTTTTGTGGTTCTCTTTGCAATTAGTTTCTTCTTAATGTTGTTCGCTGCAGTAGCTATTGCGGCTGTTGGTTTTGGTGAATCTACGGCCATGTCAAGCATAATTGGCGCGTTTTATGTCTTCTTAGCGTTGATTTATGTGTTTTTTGGCTGGCTCATTTACCGCGCAGCCAGATCTGCGCGTCAGGTGTCAGACCATCCAAACGCTGAGCACCTAATTGACTTTTGCAACCAAAACAGACGTCTCTGGCGTACTTGGGGTGTGGCAACCATAGTCATCATGGGTATCTACGTTCTTGGCATCGTCGCGGCGATTCTTTTACCGATCACCTTGGGTTAGGTGCTCCGGTAGCCTTTCGCATTTCGCAAACATGCCTCAGTTAGCGGACCCGAAGGATGCTGTCTCTTTTATTTGAACCGCAGCCATTGGCGTTTCCAGAGGCTGACATCACTCTAACGACCTTGCTGTTGAATCCCTGTTAAGATATTTTGATCCCGCAAAGGTAACAATTGGAGCAAGCGGCCTATGAGCGACACGGATCTGAATAGATGGCAGTTGGAACAAGACATTCTCAACCAAGTTCTTGAGGAACCGGAACACCAAAGACAGCAGGTCCTGACTGAATTGTGCGGGGATCGTTCCGACTTGCGAGAAGCCGTTTCCGAACTATTGGCCGCCTGGCTCAATTCCTCACATTTTCTGGAACAACCCGTCATTGGAATAGAAGATCCGACGATGGTGGTTGGACCCCAAATGGTGGGTGAGCGATTTGGGAATTATGAAATTGTCGGCTTGGTGGGACATGGAGGCATGGGTAGCGTTTACCTTGCCAAGCGGATAGACGGTACATTTGACCGGAATGTGGCCATCAAGATCCTCAGATCCGGTGTGCTCGGCCAAGAAATGCTTCGCCGTTTCGAGGTGGAAGGTAAGATCCTGGCCGCTTTGGACCATGCCAATATTGCCAAACTATTGGATGCAGGCAGTACTCCCTCAACGGGACCCTACATCGTCATGGAGCACGTCGACGGTATCCCAATTGATCAATATGTCACGAATCATAAGCTCTCGATCAAGGAGCGGTTACGCCTATTCCGATTGGTGGCGGATGCCGTTGAACATGCCCATCGCAACCTGATCGTGCATCGTGACCTTAAACCTTCCAATATTCTAGTCACCGGCAATGGTGAACCCAAGCTGCTAGATTTTGGCATCGCAAAACTACTTGGATCTACGCCTTGGTTGGAAGCATTCGATCAGACAAAAACCAAGATGAACCCAATGACGCCGCGTTACGCAAGTCCGGAACAACGCAAAGGTCTCTCGATTACAACCTCCAGTGACGTTTATTCGCTGGGCGTTCTGCTGTTTAAACTCTTGACTGGCGTAACCCCTGACTTCCAAGGTGAATATGCTACGGGTCCAGGAACCCGAAGTACATGCCCAAGTGAGGCAATCCAAAGGCAAACAGGCACCGATTTCGATAAGACGGGGCGCGATTCCGTTGCATGGCACAAAGCCATCAAGGGTGATTTAGATAACATTGTCATGATGGCACTTAGACACGACCCAGAACGAAGGTACGGGTCCGTGAGTGCTTTCAGCGAAGACTTGGACAGATACCTGAAGGGCCTACCAGTCAAAGCCAGGCAGGAGACGTTTTGGTACGTGGCCAGCAAATTCGCAAAACGAAACGCATTGGCGGTTGCAGGGTTCACGTGTTTTGTTCTCTTGTTGGTTTCGTTTGTGGTGACAGCCAACATCCAATCGCGACGCGTTGCAGCTGAACGGGACAGAGCTGAACTGGAACGCGACAAAGCCAACAGCATTTCGAAGTTCTTAGTGGATCTATTTGAAAACGCGGATCCGGATAAATCAAAGGGCGGTGAACTCACGGTCAGAGAGGTCTTAGACGACGGCGCACTGCGTTTAAGGTCCGAAATGGACAGTCAGCCTGAGGTCAAGGCGACATTGCTGAATACGATGGGTAAAGTCTACTTTCTGCTTGGAAAGTATAACGACGCGCAGGCTGTCCTAAATGAAGGTTTAAGTACCTGGCGAGAACTGGGGCCTGTAAGCGAAAAGGAGCTTGCTAATGCGCTAGAATTGCTGGCCGTCACCAATCAATTCAACGGTAACTATGCCATAGCAGAACAACACTATCTGGAATGCCTGCAAATACGTCAACGTATTCTAGAACCTCTTCACAGAGATATTGCATCGATCAACATGAATTTAGGATCGTTGTACCTTTTTCAAAGCCAATATGATCAAGCTCAACCGTACCTGGAGAACGCGAGGGACATCGCCATTGAGGTTTTTGGCCCCGATCATGGCCATGTCGCCGATTGCCTCGACGCTCTGGCTGGAAACCAAAGAGCCCAAGGCCACATCGATGACGCGTTGGTGAACTATGAGCGATCCTTGGCGATTAGACGCAAACAGCTAGGCGAGCACCATAGTGCCGTTTCCTATAGCCTCAATAACGTTGCCCTCGCAAGCATGGATCGCAATCCGCAAAAGGCAGCGAGCTATTTTGAACAAGCGCTTACGATTTACGAAAAAACCATTGGACTTGACCATACCAATACTGCAAACACGCTGTTCAATTTATCTAGCGTGGATTTAAGACAAGGTTATTTTGTCGAAGCGGATCGGCTGAGGGAACGCGCTCTGCAAATACAGTTGGATACCTTTGGTTTGGACCATGAATCCATTGCCGAATTCATGCATGGATTGGGCATATCTAAATGTTACTTGGGTCACTATGAAGCGTCGATACATCTTTTGCAGCGGGCCTATCACATAAGATCTGAAGGACACGGCGATAAGAATAAGAGTCAGCAAGTTCTTTTTGAACTTTCGTGCGCCCTGTTTCAATCAGATGACTTGAATGCGGCCGAGGATGGTGTTTGTGAAGTCTTGGACGTGTGTGCCAAAAACCCA
The DNA here is from genome assembly GCA_029263455.1 of Holophagae bacterium. Taxonomy (GTDB): domain Bacteria; phylum Acidobacteriota; class Holophagae; order Acanthopleuribacterales; family Acanthopleuribacteraceae; genus JAGQSC01. Next base: position 91,286 of record JAJCXM010000026.1, on the reverse strand, counting down.
GTTCGCGATGCTAAGTTAGCTATTAAGGCCGAGTTACTTCGTGCTCGCATTCGATTGACTCAAGGTAGAAATAACGAATGTGACCAGCTCTTAGATCATTTGAGACTGCAGATAGCTTCTTGTGACCTAACCGACGACCATTCCTACTGGCAGAGCTGGGATTACATGAAGGGGCGAGTCTTAAATAGGCAGGGACGCGGCGATGAAGCGAAAGTGCATTTCAACGCCATACTGACACGCACCCAAGAGCACAACGATCCGCTAACCTTGTGGGATCGGGTCTATGAGGCCAAGGCGTATTTTTATCTGGGTGATTATGAAAGCTTACAAAAATTGCTACCAATCCTCAGAAATAGCGGTATCCAAGACCGTGAGCTCGACCCACTGTTCACGCATTACAATTTGGTCCATACAAGCAAATCCAAATAGCATTTGCACTGAAACATGACGATAATCCAATGCATGGAATCGAATCGCCGCGTCCCAAACACAAAAGCTCAGGACATCACTCGTTTGCTCAACGACTGGCAAAACGGCGATAAACAGGCATCGGATGAGCTTATGATCAAGGTCTACGACACCTTGCGTCAAATGGCGCGCCAATGTTTGAATTCAGAGCGACCTGACCATACGCTCCAACCCACAGCTTTAGTCCATGAAGCTTATTTCAGGCTGATTGGCCATCAGGAAATTACTTGGAAAAACAGAGCGCAGTTCTTTGCGATAGCCGCACAAACCATGCGCCGCATTTTGACCGATCACGCGCGCGCTTGTTTGGCCGAAAAACGTGGCGGGCAATTGACGATAGTTTCTTTACAAGACTTGGGCGACGTTTCAATGCAGGAGCCGGAAAACATCGTTGCTCTGCATGTGGCGCTCGATGCACTGGCTTTGATAGACCCCGACAAAGCCAAGCTGGTGGAGCTGCGCTTTTTTGGTGGCTTATCGATTGATGAGACCGCAGAGCTGATGGAGACATCGCGGGCAACGGTTGTCCGCAAGTGGCGCCTTGCCAAGGCATGGTTGTATCGGGAACTAGGGCAAACCTAACATCCACACGTCTAATTGAGACAAGCGAGCAACGTACGCGACCTGCGACGTCTCGGCATGCGAATCTAGCTAAGGGGTACCAAATGTAACAGAAACATCAAACAGGGGTCAGGGTTAACCTTTGCAAGAGTTTGCAGAGACAAACTTCCCATCAGCACTTATCTTTAATTCAAGCTCGCGAGCATTCGAAAGTTCTCCAACTACCGGGAGGTTCTAATGCCAGCTGACTCAAACTATCTCATCGAACACTTACAGCCTCAGAATTCCTACAAGCCCTACTTGTTGAGCGTGCTTTTGGCCACACTGGCGGCTATTTGGTTGCCAGCCCCCACATTTAGAGTCGATGTGAATCCACCCATCCAAGTGAGTTCGCCTAAGCCGGTACACCACGTATTACCTCCTAAAGCAGAGAAACCTCAACAAGTGCCTATGACTCAAAGATCACAAGCCTTACGGCCCGTGCCAGCCTTGGATCCGATGCAAGTCGAAACGATTCAATCGTCGCTGGCTGAATTGCATGAACCTGACATCATGCTCACCGATGGCTGGGATATAGAACCCTTTGACGCGCCCACCTTCAGTGAACCATTAGTCCCTGGCACGCCAGGCTTAGAGCCACCGGTTATTACGAGTCGTGTGGTGCCTAACTATCCTGAGCAAGCTGTGCGCATTGGTTTGAAAGGCTATGTGCTTTTAGAAGCCGTGATGAGCGCCAACGGTGAAATCCGCGAGATTAAAGTGCTGAAGACCATCGGTAAGGGTCGCTTTGGCTTTGAGCAATCTGCCATTGAAGCGCTAAAGAAGTGGGACTTCTTGCCAGGCCGGATCCACGGCCGCGCCACCGATGTTCGCCTCACCTTACGTATCGATTTTAGTCTCTCCTGATCCTCCCGACTCCACCCTCGCGGGAAGCGGCTAGCCCGCTTCCCGCACTTTTCTATCTTGAAGTGACGTCGAAAAAGCTAAGATACGCTTTTAGGTGAGGTGTTTTTTGGCGTTCGCTCTCTTGTTATGTCTGTTTGTCTCGTCGGATTGGACCAGTTGGCCGCTGCCCTGTGGCGATAAAAGCTTGGCATCGGATCTTTTCGCTGCAGACGATCGTATTTCATTGGTTTGGATTGAACGCAAAGGCGAAAGCTGTGGGGTGGTGAAGGTAGCAAGTTGGGATGGTCAATCATGGTCGTCCGTTAAACAAGTTGCCGAAAGTTGTGAGCTGTTTATTAACTGGGCGGACACACCAAAAGTTGCGCATAACGCTAGCTTCACTTTAGTTTCCTGGCCCAGCAAGCTCGGGAAGGGTACTTACTCCTATGGGGTGAAAGCCGCCATTGATCCGGAATCTGGCTTTGTCGAGCCGTTCTGGTTACACGAAGACAAGTCGGAGAGCGAACATGGTTTTGTCACTTTGTTAGCTGGCTCAGATAAACAGATTCAGGCGATTTGGTTGGATGGCAGGGCTATGGTAAACGAGTCAGGCACGATGCAGTTGCGCACGCGCACGGTTTCTACTGATGGGTTGGGTCCCGAAACGTTGTTGGACAACGAAACCTGTGAATGTTGTTCTACATCGGGGACAATGGTGGATGGGCAAGTGCATGTAGCATATCGAAACAAAACGGCCGATCACGTACGCGATAACTTTATCGTTTCGCGTGTCAACGGCACATGGTCAAAACCAGCCGCGCTTGAAACCTCCCACTGGACAGTTCAGGGATGCCCCGTAAACGGCCCAGTTCTGGCCGCTAATGGTACGCTTTTAGGCGCAGCCTGGTTCACGTCTAGCGATGGTGAAAATCGAGTATTTGCCACATCGTCACTAAATGGCGAACCGGTTGCTTTGGGTGAGTCTCCAATGGGTCGGCTGTCAGCCGCTTTCAGTGCAAACGGACTATTTGTTAGTTGGATTGATGCCAAGAACAAGGGTCAGGTCAGGGTGGTGCTTATCGATGGCGAGCCATCAAAAATTGTTAAGCAATGGGTTGTATCTGCCACGCCCAGTGACCGTTCCGGTGGCTTCCCGCGACTTGCGATTCTAAATGGAAAATTGCATATGACTTTTCAGGATCCAGAGCACGCCCGTGTGAGTGGTGCGCAGCTTGAGTTGCAGTAGCACTCTATTGGCTGTTCAGTTTAAGTGAGAAAAATCGATCGCACACCACATGGCAGCCATAAAAATCTGGTGGTTGACTAGGGACAAACCCAAATTGTTGATAAAGGTGAAGTGCGGCTTTCCAGTCTGAATTGGTTTCAAGAAAGATCTCCTTGAATGCACGCTCCTGCGCAAATCTAAGCAGCATATTCATCAGACGGCGGCCATGACCGCCTCCTCGTATCTCATTTAAGAAATACATATTCTTGAGTTCGCATAGCTCGCTTGAGTGTGGGTAGATACCACCACCTCCGCATATCTGCCCCTGTTGCTCCACGACCAAGTAAAAGCCGTCCACAGCCGCATAGGTTTCATGAATGCAGTCTGTTTGTGGCTCGAAATAGGCCGTGCCCTCGCGCGCCATGTCTAGTCCGGCCAGAACCGTTCGAATCACGTGTGCGATGCCGGCATCATCGCGAGGTGTCGAGGCGCGAAACGTCACGAGACTGCTTGCATTTGAACGTGACACGGCCTTTTCAAGGACACTGATGCCCTGCCAAACAGACTCGCATTCTTGGCTGGTCATATATTCTGTTGCTTGATGGATAACGCGATTGCCGCGCTCATGGATGAGAGCCACTTTCTCGTTGCCAAAAGCTGTCAATTGATAGGCTTTGACTCGTGAGTCTGGGGTAGATGTGTCAACCTCGGCCAAACCATGTCGCGCCAGCGTTTTCATGTTGCGACTAGCCGAGGAGGCTTCGATTTGCAGGCGCTTACTCAATTCACCTACTGTCAGGCTGGTAGCTTCCAGTTCAAGTAGCGCATGACATTGAGTGACACCAAGCCCCAACTCAGGATATCGCGCTTGTAGGACGCCCAAGTTCCGTAGCAAAAGGCGTAATTGAGTTCGTAATTCAACAACCGATTCCATAATTTATATGTATATTACATGTAAATTTCTGTCAAGGTCTGTTAGGGTGGGGCTGAGCAAGTTGATCCGAGCTGGGCAATTAAAGAAATCACCGACAGGCTAGGCCACTGATCCCAAAGTGGAGTCCCAGCGCCCAGCAAGCACTTGACCTCAATGGCCAAAACCCAACCCGGGTTTACACCCTGCCCGACATAAGCCCCGCGCACGGTTCCGTTCCTGGCGCTCCCGTTGAAGTCTAGATCCCATGCTTCGTAGCTAAGCATGTTGGACAGGTCGAGAAGCGATCCGATCAGTCCGCCCACAGGATAAAGGTCAAGTGTGCCGAGTAGGGGGTCGCCACTGGGATTGTTGAGGTAGACACTTGCTTGGTCAAAATCGTCGGTTACATTATCTATCTGATCACCACCATTGAGTGGGAAATCAGAAAATACCGCGTTACCGACGACCTCTTGCGTAAATCCAGGGTTCCCGCCACTCACATGTATGCCGGTGCCTACAGACAGGACGGTATTCTGAAATACACGGATCGACTTTGGCACATCGTTGTGCGGTTGTATGGCAATCGCGCCTCCGCTATTTGTAACCAAGAGGTTCTGGTAGAAGGCAATATTGCCTTCACCCTGAAACAAATTCTCGCTGGGGTTCTGGAAAAAGAAGTTCCCATAAATTAGATAGTGATCGTCTGATCCGTCTCCAGTGAGCGGCCAGTGACCGACCAAGACGTTGGGTCGGGCAGCGCCACCTGAACTGCTGGTATCGGTCTTGTGGAATACATTATGGCGAATCAGAGTCTGTCCATTGGCTGGACTTCCCAGTCCGGTCGCACGGCCGTTCTGGTGTTTAACCTGCAAGTTGTAGCCGATTGTATTGGTCACCACATTGAATTCGATGAGGCCATTGACGAATTCGTCTTCTCCATTTGAATCCCCCAAGTACATGCCCGTTCCGGCACCGTCAATTTGAACGCGGCGAATGACCCAGTTCCAGGTAGGACATTTAGTATTGATGCCTACCACTTGTTGATTGACGTCTTGATGGTAATTGAAAGGTTCTGCAAGGTAATGTGGTGGCAAGAACTGCTGGTGCTTTCCGCTTTGATGGCATCTCCTAGACGGCTGTCTCCGTCGATTTCAAAGTGTTGAATCACTAAGTAGCTCGCATTACTCAAGCTAATGGTGTTGCAACAATCCCGTCCAATAAACACGGCGGGCGGCCCTGATTGTGGCCCTGAAATGGTAATGCAGCGGTTTGGCTCGCCTGCTAAATCATGCAGATTCAAGCCATCCACATAATCACCAGCCGATAAATTGAGCAGATCGCCGGGCATAAGGTTAGCGATCATGGATAGGTAGTTACCCGGGTTGGCTTCGAGAATACGCTCGGGCAGTGCATCACCACACCCACCAAGGCTAGCTGCGGTAGTCTGGCTCCAGCAATTGATGCTTATCAAGAGCGACAGCAGAGCAAGCCACTTGGAACGTAACTCAATGGACCTGTGTCTTTTCATCCTAGAAACCAATATAGGGTTACCGAAACCAATTAGCCGTGATTTTCGCCACGTATCAGCCGTCCGTAAGGCTGTGACTGCACAGGACCGTACACTACGGATGGCCATGGATCTTCATCCTAAACCAAGTATCCCGATCCACATATTTCGGCAAGCCAAAAAGACCGGGTGTGCGCTTTTTGCTTTGTGAGCCCTTTAGATAGTAGTACAAAATTCAAGGAGCCCCCAACGTGATAACCATTTTCGTGTTCGCCCTCTACCTTCAAAGCCCCTGTCAATGGGCTTGGCAAAACCCTCTACCCCACGGTCAAATCCTTTCGGGCCTAGCCTATGACGGTGCCCGATTTGTGGCGGTAGGCAATAACGGCGTCGTACAAACGTCAGATGACGGTAGCGCTTGGACTGTTTCCAGTATGGGGACAACTTCCGATTTCACGGCCGTTGCCTTTGGCGCGGGTCGCTACGTGGCCTTGGGGTATTCAGGCGCTGCACATTCCAGTACGGACTTAGTGCAATGGAACCCAATTACCATCCCCGTTGCCTCGTACAACGATGTCCTCTTTGCCGGTGGACAGTTCGTGGCGTTGGGCCAGGGCGCTGCCTTACTCACTAGCCCCGATGGCTTGGCCTGGACACCTCAGGACCCTCAGGGACCAGGTGTTTTGTTTTGTGCCTCGTATGGAAATGGTCTGTATGTCGTGGGAGGCCAAGATGGCAAGATTATTACTAGTTCGGATGGGGTTACCTGGACAACACGCGTCTCTAATATCGCAGGCAATATTTATGACATCACGTTTGCAGCGGGACAATGGGTTGGCGTCGCATTGGGTGGCGCAATTGTGACAAGCCCAGACGGCATTGTTTGGACGCCTCGAGTCAGTGGAGTTACCTATCCGTTGTACGCGGTCGATCATATTAACGGACTCTACGTTGCGGGAGGCATCACCGGTGTTCGACTCACCAGCCCCGATGCCTCCAATTGGAGCGTGGCGGCGTCCGTATTTGAGAAGTTCGCGCTTAGTATGGTCAGTGGAAACGGTATCTTGATCGCGTCCATCGGAGGTGGTGGACTATTGACCACCACAGACGGACACACTTGGATCGCTCGCCACCAGGGTATGTTGGACGACCTGAACGCGATTCGCGATATGGGTGGCTTCTTGGCGGCTATGGGCCAAAGGGGAGCTTGGGTGACTAGTGTGGATGGCATGCTATGGGAACGTCAGCAGACATCAACGTTTTCTGCCATTTCCGACGGCCTCAAAGCCGACGGGCGCATTGTTTGCACGCTGACAAATGGTGATCTGGTCTATAGCAATGATGGCACAAGCTGGCAGGGAATCAGTCTTAGCACAGCTGCTTTGCGGGGCATTACAAAAGGACCTCTTTGGGTTGCTGTGGGTGACGACGGGCTGGTTCTGGGCTCAGTAGATGGTTTGGTCTGGACAGAACAAACAAGTAATACATCGCAGCACCTCAATGCCGTTACCTACGACCAGGGTCTATATGTAGCTGTGGGCGCAGGCGGCGCGGTGATTAGTAGCCCTGATGGAGAAAACTGGACGCAGCAGACTTCCGGCACTGCTTCAGCCCTCTATGCGGTAGATGGTGATGGCAGCTCGTTTCTGGCATGCGGTGACCAAGGCTCGTTGCGGTCCAGCGCTGATGGCATGACTTGGAGCGCGGTCACGTCACCTAGCAACGACGATTTCAGGGCCGTTCATTTTGATGGTGTTCGATGGTGGGTTTCCGGAGAGGATGGTGCGGTCTTGTGGAATCCAACCGGTATGACGTTTGAGCTACGTTCGGCCCGTATGGACCAAACATTGAGCGGGATCGCCGCATTTGGTGGCCGCCGCTACTTTGTTGGCCGCAATGGCGCTATTCGCTCATTTACGGTTATTGAGGAATCCTATCCGCTTTGGCCAAATCCAAGCAACGTGCAGACACTGGTCGATCTAGTGAGTGATTGTCCCACCTTTAGCCCGCAGCCGTAGCTGTTGCGGATGACTAATGGTGAAAAAGTACTATCTTCATTTGATCTCGTCGAGATCGCCGATTTGGTTTTGCGCCGTACCGATCGGATGATGCAAAGTTTGGCGTTGGATTCCGAGTCCTTCTGTCGAGACATGATTGATCGTTATGGCTTGCAATCGGCTGGCTTCAATCAACCCTTTCAACTCCCGCCAGGGGTGTGTAACAGCCATCTAAAAGTCGGGCCCGCATTCCAGCGCTTGACGGCGATCCAGCAACCAGTCCTTTGACGTGAATTGCGGCGACGGTGATGGCGATTGTCTGTTCAAAACCAGAGGTGATTTCGCTTAACCGCCGAAGGCACCCAGTGGCCGGCCTCATCCACTTCAAGAAGCGGGAAACGGATGACGAAATAGGCCGAAGTACAGGTTCGAAATCGAATCCACTGTGTACCTGATGTAAACTGACTTATACACGCACCGCCCCGAAAGTCTTCAGTCCCGATAATCACCATAAATTCAAAGCGCCTACAGTCTATATCCAAACCCGTTCGAATGGCTCACCTACGATGGCCGGATAACCCGGCAACGATCAAGACGCCAAATTAGACGGACGGTGCCAAGTCTAAGAAAAGAGAAAACAGATGAAAAATCAGATGGCGATCGCAGTAATCATCAGCGTCACATTTCAAGGCTGTATGAAGTGGGAACCGGGATGGCAGCTGGACATGGACCTAAACCAAGGGAGCGTCCCGATCGATTTGGTCTCCCAGGCAGACCAAGCATTTGCATTGGCAACTGACGGTCCCAAGCTGAAGAGTGCTATCGACCTATATCGGAAGGCCAGCACTCAGCCCCAGGAAGCCATCCACGCGCTCAATCGATTGGCTGAGTGTCAAATTCTATATGGTGCGGCATACGCCAAATCCAAACGCGAAAAAAGAATGTGGTACCGCGAAGGGATTCGATTTGCCGAGCGTGCCATGGCCGAGAATCCTCAATTCCGTGATCTCATGCTTTCAGAAACGCCCCTGGACGAAGCCATCCCTACACTAAGAGAAGACGACCTCAAAGCGATGCTCTTGTGGGTAACTGGCGTCTCCTATTACTACAAAGAGTGCCTTGGTGCGTTTGGGCATATTATTCATTTTCAATGGGTTAAGAAATCACAATCGATGTTGAACCGGATGTTGGAACTCAATCGCTCTTACGAATTTGGCGCCGTTCTTTTTTCACAAGCCATCTACGATATCGCTTTGCCCGAGAGCGTCGGCGGCAGTTTGGCTCGCGCTGAATCGACCTTAAAGGAGGCTGAGCTGTATGCTGAAGGCTCACTTTTGGTGAGGTGGGGTCGGGCAAAGTACTTACACTCTCGAACAGGCGACATCGCAGAGATGCTCAAAGACCTAAATTGGGTCTTGGGTCAAGATCCTAAATTGGCACCAAGCCCACTCGCTTGGAATATATATTTCCAAGAGGACGCCAGAAAGATGTTACGGAAGTTAAAGCGGAGTGAATAAATATAGCTCGATTCACGGAGTTTATTCGCAGCATGGTCTAGTTTTATTGACTCAATGATTAGCTGGGAGTTGTGAGATGACAAAGAAGATGTGGGTATATCTTGCTGGGTTACCGCTCGTGTTGAACGTTTTTGGCTGCTTTGTTCCCAAGACAGTGGTTCCGATCCCCAGCAGAACCTATTTTGAAAACGGACCAGAAACCTTTGTCTGGTTACCAGGTAGGCGTAGCAGTATTAACTCATTCATCAAGCACCAGTACCCTCAGATCGCAGAGGAATCTTCTAATCGGCAGCCACCGACATTAATTTTTGTCGATGCCCATTTGGGTTATTACAACGATAGTTCACTGGTCAAACGCATCAAGAAAGACATCCTCGCAACTATGCCAGGCGAAAAGGTAGTCATGGCGGGTATCTCAATGGGAGGATTGGGTGCATCGGTCATAGCCAAGGAATACCCAGACCAAGTAAAGGAGCTACTCCTTTTCTCACCTTTCCTTGGTGACGAATCAATTCTAGATCGAGTCAAAAGCAATGAACTTGAACCGAAGACCAACGACGGCGACAAAACGAGGAAGATTCTCGAGGTGTGGGATTTCCTGTTATCGGAGCGTCACATAGCGATCACGATTTACTGCGGAACGTCCGATCGCCTGGCTGATGGCATCCGCCTCGTTGAGGACAAAACCGAACATCGGGTCATATGGGTAGAGGGCGATCACGATTGGAGAACCTGGAAGCATATGTGGCAAGAAGTGATTGCCAGCCGCAGGAATTGAGACAGGGACACAAGTCACTGCATTGAGCCACTGCTGCGAGGGGCACTAGCATACCGACATCGTTAAGGTGAGCGATGGCAACTATAACCGAACAATATGATTCCCCAGGAAATGGCCTACAGAATTCCCCACCTTTTAGTGAAGAACTAATCCCGCTTCTGCATGGACCAAACATTGAGTGGGATCGCCGCTTTTGCTGGCCGCAATGGCGCTATTCGCTCATTTACGGTCGTTGAGGAATCCTATCCGCTTTGGCCAAGTCCAAACAATGTACAGGACTTGGTGAATTTAGTGAGTCATTGTCCCACCTTCAATCCACAGCCTTAGCTGGATTGCAGGAATCCATCATTGACCCGCTCTGTGGATGGTTGAAATGATTTCAGAGAGGGAAAAGGTGTGCGCTGCCCTTTTGCTTTAGAATGAGCGCATGATGCGATGTTTGCTTGTTTGTTGTTTTGCGACGTCCTTGATTGCTCAGGTCAACTGGCCTCAGTGGCGCGGACCACTTGGAACAGGCGTCGCACCCAAAGCCGACCCTCCTATCCATTGGAGTGAAAATGATAACCTTCGCTGGCGTATTGAGATCCCTGGTCTGGGCCACAGTTCGCCAGTGGTTTGGGGCGACACGATCTTCATTACCAGCGCCATTCCGGTTGGAGAGATAATTCCTGCATCTGTTCCAAATAGACCAGGTGCACATGACAACTTGCCAGTCCAGCAGCGCCAACGATTCGTGGTTCTGGCGATTGATCGAAAGGATGGGCGTGTTATTTGGCAAAAAACGGTTGCTGAAGAATTGCCTCATGAGGGTGGGCACATCACTAGCAGTTTTGCGTCGGCATCGCCTGTCACCAATGGCGAACAGCTATTTGCCTTTTTTGGATCCTATGGACTGTATGCTTTAGATCTCGACGGTAACCTGCTGTGGTCAAAGGACCTGGGTAATATGCATAGCAAACACGGACACGGCGAGGGCAGTTCACCCGTGCTCTATCAAGACACGCTGGTCGTGAACTGGGATCACGAGGGGGATTCCTTTGTCGTCGCGTTTCATGCTGGATCAGGCCAACAAAAATGGAAGGTTAAGCGCAACGAAGCCACAAGCTGGGCCACACCGCTGGTGATCGAGAAACCGTTGCAAGTGGTTGTGGCTGGGACAGAACGCATCAGGGGATATGATCTGAACTCTGGGGCCGTGCTGTGGAGTTGTGGGGGACTATCCGCCAACGTGGTGGCGACCCCTGTCTATGGCGATGGCGTTTTGCTTGTGGGTAGCAGTTATGAGAAACGCGCACTTTTAGCGATACGATTACCAGGCGCGAGTGGCGATATTTCCGGTAGTGATCGTGTGTTGTGGACGCGAACGAGGGGTACGCCCTATGTCCCTTCCTTGTTACTTTATGAGGATTCACTATACTTCTTGACCCACTACCAAGGGGTCATAAGTCGGGTTGATGCGCTCACTGGTAATGACAGACCGGGCAGTTTCCGATTGGGCTCCTTGCGTAACATCTATGCGTCGCCGGTGGCTGCGGCTGGCCGTGTTTACGTGGTGGATCTTGAAGGTCAAACACTTGTCATGAGTCATAGCGATCAACCACAGGTTCTGGCTCTGAACCGTTTGGACGATAGTTTCAGCGCCTCACCTGCATTGGTAGAGCGAGACCTGATTCTGCGAGGAAGACAATGGCTTTACTGTATTAGTGAGCCTGCACAGTGAGCCCAGTTCATTGAATGGCCAAAAATACCGCGTGACTGATTTGGCTTGAGACAAGCCGGTAATAGCTACCTGATACAGATGGAAAATCCCTGTCTAACCTCATAGCCAGCTGCCCAAAACGTGGCACATAACCGTAATTCTTTGACCTCAATACCCTGCCGTCGGCCGCTATTTGATACACATAAACCTTAGATTGGCTGGGACCCACATTGACGATGGCGGCCGCATTTGGCGATGGTGACATAGCGCTTGAATCAAAGACCGTTGCTGCTTGTAGTGATTCATGAACGTAAACCGGCAAACTAATGCCAGAAATGGCCTGCATTGAAACCGATATGGTTACCTGTTTTGCCGTCACAACCGCGAAATGGCTTGGGATCTCGGAGAAAAGGCTGCTAGCTGGCACAACCCGGGTCTCATACGGATTAAGATGGAGGCGCTCTCGAGGTAGGGCGCGCCCATTTGCGGCAAGCGGATACAAATTAACCTCTTGCGAAAAGGGGCTCCCGTTTTTCAGGGCAACATTCAACTGATAAGAGTGGTCATCGGTCAGAAATGGCAGCCAACGTTTGAACGGACCCACATTCACCTCCTGAAAGGCTTGCCAAACATCGATTCTGGCTCGATAGAGTCCGTGACTGTCCTGAATCCACAAGCCCGTGTTCTCCAATTCGGCGCGTAGATCCTCTTGATTGAGCAGCGGATTGATTTCGTATAGAAGCGCCGCTGCGCCTGCTACATGTGGAGCCGCCATGGATGTACCCGTTGCAGAAACACTGCCGCCGCCTATTTGGCTGGAGACAATATCCACGCCTGGCGCAAAAAAAGCGACTTCATCATGGCTATTTGATGCAATCCAGGGGATATCCATCTTGTCAGAGGCACCAATGGCCCAAACATTAGACAGGCAGCCTGGCGCAGAAAGCGCAGCAGGTTGACCCTGGTTCCCTGAAATGGCGATTAAGAGAATGCCGCGATCATAGAGATTTTGTGCGGCCCTATAGAAACTGCGGATGACGGCGGGACCCTCATCGCATACACCCTCAAAAACTCCCGCTTGTATGCTCATGCTCACAATTTTGAGATCAGGACGATTCATGTGCAGCCAATCGAGCCCAGAAACCCAATTTGATAGACGGCCTCGTCCTTGGAAATTGATCCCTTTGACGACGCTTAATACGGAATCAGGGGCGACGCCGGTAGAAGCGATAACGCCGTCACTTGTGAGAATGCCACTGACATGTGTGCCGTGGCCCTCGTCATCTTCAGCGCTGCCCGGACCCTCTTGTTGATTTAAGCCGTTAGGACAGCAGGGTCCAAGCGCAGAATCACAGAAACATGCCTCAGCCACCAAAGCACCGAGTAGGTCTGGGTGATCAGAATCGATACCGCTGTCAATAATGGCAATTTCGATGCCTTTACCGCGAATGCCTTGGTTGTGCACGAGCGTCGCGCCAATTAGTTGCGTGCTCTCCAATAACTTGCCAGCAGTCGTGGCTGTTGTCGGCTCCGTGCTATCGAGAGCTGTATCCAAAGAGACCGCCACAATAGATGAGTTGTATTTACGAGGTGCGATTAGCGTCCGAAACGTGTCGCGGCTCATCCAGCCAACAAGTGAAGGAACGGTATGAAAGCGACTTTCCAACACAAAACCGCTGTTCAATTCGTTGCTCAGTGCGTCTTCAACGACGGCATTGGTCCGTGCCATTTGATCCTCAAGCCTGATTGGCCAGGCCTGATCGTCAAGGGCCACTACCACGTGGACCCACTCGCTGTGATTGAAAGCGAGATGCAGCGAATCATCCAATTCTGGGTTAGAAAATAAGGCCAGTACAACTAAACAATGAATCACGTGGACACTCCTACCTGAGCATTGGGAAATGAGGATTTGATCGGCGTTATCCGGCCCTTCACGAGGAGTAAGCGCAAGCGCTAGGTAAAAACCCTCATCCAAATTGGTATCGGGTCACCATTGATTGAAATAGTTACGCAAACGAAGAGTCTAAATTTTGTTTTGGTCGGAAAAGAGTGTTCGGATCAAAATGGGCTCAGTAGAATAACGTCATGTTATTCAATGAGATGGCCTCATGTAGGCACAACGACATCCACAAGAACGCGTTAAGCAATCGTCAGATTAGCCGCTCTATCGGTGTTGACTACTCAATCTTGAAAATGATGACTGTAGTGGCCTTTCTGGTGTTTCCCGCGAGAGTGATATGCCAAGAGACAGGTCCCAAAATTGGGCTTGTCTTGAGCGGCGGCGGAGCTCGAGGAAGTGCGCATTTGGGCGTCCTAAAAGCGCTAGAAGAAATGCGTATCCCGATCCATGTCATCACAGGCACCAGTATGGGTGCCATCATGGGTGGACTATACAGTTCGGGTCTCTCCATTGACGAGATGCAGACGATCCTTGCCGATACTGATTGGCGTGAGGTGCTTGAGGATCGACCTGCTCGTCGGTTACTTCCCTACCGTAAGAAGGTCGATGACCAGACTTTCTTGACCCGTCTCGAGTTGGGCGTTAATCGAGGCTCAATCCAGTTGCCTCCTGGTATGGTGACTGGCCAAAAACTTAACTTTGTGCTGCAAAGAATGGTGCTGCGCTCAGCTGGCATCCAAGACTTTAACCAGTTACCTATTCCGTTCGCCGCCGTTGCCACCGATATTGAAACCGGCGACATGGTGGTCATGCGCGCAGGAGACCTGGGCCTCGCGATACGAGCCAGCATGTCGATTCCAGGTGTCTTTTCGCCCGTAAAGCGGGACGGAAAACTATTGGTGGATGGCGGTTTGGTGCGCAACCTACCCGTTGATGTCGCCATCGCCATGGGTGCGGATGTCATTATTGCCGTGGATGTAGGCGAGCCATTATTTAAGCAAGATGAACTGGGGTCCATGACGCGAGTCACCAATCAAATGTTGAGTATCCCCTTTAGAAAGAATGTCGACGAACAGTTACATCAAGTGACCGTCTTGATCAAACCCGATTGTGGCGATTTCAAGTCTTCGCAATTTGACCGGGGCATCGAAATGGTACCGGTAGGTGAAGCGGCAACATACGACGTTTCCAAACAACTGGAGCCGTTCATGTTGGACGCGGAAACCTTTCAGCGCCACATCGCCAACATAAGAATGGAACACCCACTTCTGGAACGATTCGAGTCCATCCAACTTACGGCCGACTCAACATCCAACTCAAAGCGTCTATTTGAACGCATCACAATCCGTCCAGGCGATGCTTTTAGTCTGGACGCGATCGAGTCTGACCTTCGTAATCTATATGAAACGGGTGACTATGAACGGGTTGATTTTTATCTTAAGAAAGGCGAAACGGGCTACCAGTTATACCTCGAAGCTCATGACAAAAAATGGGGACCCAATTACCTGAGGTTTGGCGTCAATTTCGTGTCGGATTTTGCTGGTGAAAGTACCTTTGATGTGTTGACAAGTTACAATATGACGCACTTGAATAGTCGGCGAGGCGAAGTCAAGTTACGGGCTCAGATCGGAGAAACGCCCACTGTACTTGGCGAGTATTATCAGCCTCTGAGCCGTCAAGATAACTGGTTTGGTACCGTCACTGCTCTGCTGCAAACCTCGAGTTCATTCGTGTTTCAAGACAATGGGCTTTACGCGCCTTATGATGTTAGTGCCTCTCGTGGATCAGCTTATCTGGGCTATCAATTCTCGCGCTACGGAGAGGTTCGTTTTGGACCCACGTTCACGCGCGTGTTGATTGAACCTAGTGATGGAGATGCGGGCTACTCAGAACTCACGACTAACGCAACTGGACTGCAATTGACCGCCACATTTGATCAGTTCGACAATATGAATTTCCCACGCCAGGGTAGCTTTTTTGTCCTAGACTTTTTTGACGCCCGTGAGAGCTGGGGATCCGATGTCGACTACCAACATTTGATTGGTTTTGCTGGGATGGCTATGAAGAGAGGCCGTCATAGTGTTTTGAGTTTGACCAATTTCTATAGTGCGTTGGGTAGCGACACCCCGGAGGTCTATAGCTTAGGTGGCCTGTTCAACTTGTCGGGTTACCCGAAAGAGAGTGTCATTGGCCGTTACGGAGGAAAGGCTTCGTTGTTATACCTCTACCAGTTGTTTCAGTTGCCGCAAACCATTGGTGATGGGTTCTTTGTGGGTGGATCACTTGAGGCTGGCAACCTTTGGACAGAAAGGTCCGGGGTGGACGGCAGTGATCTGCTGTATTCGGCTAGCTTATTTATTGGTTTCGATACGATCTTGGGACCGGTCTATTTCGCTAAAGGAATGAACGATGACTCCAATAGCGAGCTCTACTTGTTTGTGGGGCGCTCTTTTTGATTTGTGCCAAGAAGTATTCATGCAAATCTTCTCACACGGCTAGCCTAAGCGGTTTAGTTAAGCGTGAAATTCAAAGCTGTGCCTACTCATTCGCTCTATAAAGAAAAAAGCGGCGTGAACAACGCAAAGCGTTCATAGTTAAGCTGAAGCTCCGCAAGCTGGCTGAGTCCCAGTGTTACGCGCTTGCCTGTAAACACCTCGCTGTTGCCTTGTGTTTCGAAACGGATCAGCAGCTGTGAGTCGGTGTTCACTTGCCAATGGATACGATGATGCTCATTAGACCAGTCAAATTCAGCCTGAAGCGGTTGCAACGGGCGCTCGCATTTCAATGTTATGGTCCAGGATTGAAGCGGCCAACTTGGTAGAGCAAGAGGCGCCTGCCTGCGCGACTCATTTTGACCGTAATAAGAAAGGGCAGGAGGAACTATCGCTGGTGGTAGGCGACTTCCCAGCGGGCCTGTTTTTAGGAATTGTGGCCAAGTCACATGGAGACGCAAGCTGACGCCGCCGAGTTCATCACTTTGAAAATCTAGTAGCTCTACCTTGGCGTCGACAGGTATTTGAAATGCTTTGCGTATCCAATTTTCGCGGTTCATTTTTGTGGAACTGCTGAGCGTCTGGCGAACGCCTATCGCGTTACCTTTTTCTAGAATGACAAATTCGCCGCGAAAGCCATTTGCTTCATCTAGATCACCATTTAAGCTAAAGTCGGTTCGTGCCGGTTCTAAAGCAGATTCGGGAACACTAATCCAATAGCCGCCGTCTGCCGTGCAAATTAGGACATGGCGTCCGAGAAATGCACGCGGTAAGGTTCCGGCCGGTGTGTGTTGCGCGGTTGGGTCGTACAGCAAGAACCGCTTTTCGCGGGCTACCACTTCGGACGCCAAGCCCAATGTTGCTTGTAGTGGAATGGCCACAATGACGTGGTTGAACCAGGGATTAGCCGGATCTTGGGCTTTGAAGTCAAATCCGTCGTAGACGTTGGCAAGAGTTGGGTAAGCAGACACATTTTGCTCAGCCAGCAAATAGGCACTGCAGGAAACCATGTCTTTACAGTCACCAAAAGAACGCTTAAATACTTCTTCACCAGCGTCTGGGATCCAGCCGCGGTGGGGCGACAAATAGACCTGCCGGTAGGCAAGCTTACTTTTGATTGACTGGGCTGTTTGGTTAAATAGCCCGAGTTTGGTTAATGGTTTTAGGCGCTCCTTTTGATTGGGTAAGGCCGCCTTGGTGAAAACACCGTTGTACCAATGCGCGAGTTCATTCCAGTTGCGATAAGAATCAGTGCGCGCGTGCTTCATGCGAGCAAAAACAACGGGCCAGTATCCTCGACTTTGAGGAGCCCAGTCGCGCTGCCGATCTGCCGGAAGCAGCTTGAATTCTAGACCGTCGTTCAAGGGCTGAGCGATCAAGCCCCATGCTTCCAAGTTCAGTGGTTGAAGTTGAATCAATTCCGCTTGTTCTACCCTAAACAGTTTGTGTACCGTTGGCATATCGGCAAGGATCGGAAAAGGAAGAATGGGGCCAAGAAACAGGTCAACGATTTCCTCGCTTTCAAAAGCGATAACGGAGCCACGGGCAACTTTGCGAAAGTAGCCAATCGTCACTTGTCCATCGTGGACAGCGTTCGACGACGGAGCGCCGACCGTAACGATTTGACCGCTGCCTAAGACTTCAAGGTTGCCGTTAGCAAATCGGTGCCAGCCATCTAGGCGTTCTACCTTCGTACCGCCCAGTTGATTGAAGCAGGAGAAAACCGAGGCTCGTTCCACACCCAGCTCGGATTGTACTTTTCGCAGTGATCGGTGAATGACTCGAACGCTGCCGTCATCGTTTGCATGAACGACGACTTCATCAAGCAGAACCAAAACATCTTCTTCTTGAAGATAAACAGGGATAGGATCTTCCAGATAGCTGTCCGACCATGTGGGTAGGCTTTTCTGAGACTGGAAGTGCAGGGTCTGCGCATAAATACCCAAAATCAAAGCTATCATGGCATCTTCTCCAGTTTGATGTAGATGCCCCGATCTTGGATCCAAGTCCACAGAAAGTCGCGAATCTGATCCGATTCTTGGGTTGTAAATAACCACTGGTCAAGGAACACTTCACGTCGCACGCGGACAAGCTGACCGGATTCCTCAAAGGTCACCTTTACTCGGCCTGCATCAGAGGAGTAGTCAGTGTTCTGAGGGAATTGTGCACGCCAGCCAACGGGTATTTGCCACTCGCTCGACTCTACTAAAGTGAAGACATACGGCAGAAGAACCGGCTGCGATCGGTCGTCAGGCCAGACATAGGGGAAATCCAACTCATCATGATTGTCGGGAAAGGCTGGAATCAGGGCTGTGCCTGCAACGATGGGCGTCTTGCGGTCGCCAGTAACCGTTAAGAGGATCTCTTTGTGGGGATCGTACGCATGGGCCACTCTCGCTGATCTTATTTGCCAGCCCCTCATACGGTGTCGCATTTCCCGTTTAAGGGACTGGCTCTGCTCATCAGGGGTCAGACCGAAATGGGTAGCTCGTTGTCGTGCTTCAAACTCACCGGTCCCCTTCTCCAATAGGTTGAAATGCATCGTGCCATCGGCCTGAAAACGGCCATTGAATTTACGCAATAACTTATGTGTCGAGCGAGGGTACTTTGGCATCTCAATCATACGGTGATGCCAGTTCTTTGGATTAATCACCATTCCCTTGCCGCCCATCACTGATTCGGGTGCAAGCCCGGCAGGCATTTCCGGTCGTGAGGCCGCAAAATAGTAGGCCTGCCCGTCCTTGTTCCAGAGACCGATTAAGGGTTGATCCAAATCGAGCGAGAAAACATTCATATCCTGAGGCCGAAAAGGGATTTGTAAACTAGGTGTGGTGAACACCCATTGGGCGGGAAAGCCGCAGTCGCGAAAAACATGATAGAGCAATATGGGCATATTAGATGGAAACGCGAATCCACGTTGCAAAGAGCGATTGATCATCTCGGGTTCGAAAGCCGTAATCGGACCTGCGTTCAAAGATATCTTTGTGCGACGTTCATGCCCCAAGTTGGTCACACAATGGATCTTGTTCCGGAATTCGTTATACACATAGCGGGCACCTTCCGGCGATAGAGACGGCAAGTCCAAGCGCAGTTGTGAAATCCATTCCCGGTAGTTAGAGCCTTTTATATACTCGGTCTGGTAAAGTGACTTGAACAACAAGTACGATGTTTCGTCCCAAAACTGGGCTGGCGTCATCTCTTCGACCGGAAGAGTTTTGTAAATCACAAAGCGGGCTGCCCGCTGATCAAATTCGGGGGCACCATAGGGATAGACTCTGGCTGGTGGCACATCCCGATACTTCAAAACAATGTAATCGCCGAGAATCTGCTGGGTAAATTGGGTGGGCGCTTCAATACTTGTCCAATAGTAGCGGGTGATCAGCGTAAAAATGCCGTCGGAGTAGAGTAATTTTGAAAAATTGTCCAGCGCGTGCCAAATGAAGATTGTTTTTTCCACACAGGGATAAGCCGAAAGGACGGGGTAAGTATAGTGGCCAATGTCCTTGGGTAATCCTTCTTCAGTGGGTTCTGACCAATACATTTCAAAAATGCAGTTGCCGGTCATCCCCGGTGGAATCAACACGTAGTGAGATTTCTCCTCATCACGTGACTTGATATCCAGTTGCTGGACTACGTCGTGTTTGAGATCGAAAGCCGTAACCACGCCAGATCGGTCGATAATTCGTCCCCGTAACTCAGCAATATTACCCGGTAGCTCGATGGTCTCGGGCGCGTTGCGGCCATCATCAGAAAGTACGCGGATGCGGATGAAGTGCTCATAGCTATCTTTATTGATCTTAAGGACTTGTTTCAGAATAACAGCTTCGTTGTCGTCTAATTCGGCCGCCACATTCCATTCCAAATCGGTCAGCGGTTGCTCAATCAAACGAGACAATTCATGATCTGATGCCAGGAGAAATAGCAACAGCCAGCACATCATTTACCCCTCTTGTGAAACGATCCTTGAGATCGTCGCAAAGAGCCAAGATAGTTCGATTGATTCGAAAAAGTCAAGTTAGCACGGGGTTGTAGGGAGCGATAACAGCGTCGCTTAGTTTAGATCTCAAAAGCCCAAATTCGTGCTATCACGATTGAAACCTGGTTTATCGGGCAGTTTAGCGGTTGGACCTTTTGGTCCGTACTGACGCATTCGTGCAACCCACTTGCAAGTGGGTCACTTTGTGATAGTTTTGCTAGACGGCGAGTATAAGCGAGCAGCGAGAAGAGGCGTGATGTCGATAGAGCAGTGGCGATTGGTTCAGACCATTGTCGAACAAGCGTTAGCCCTTGAAGGCAATGAACAAACGCAGTTTGTTTTGCAGTCTACGGCTGATGAGGAAGTTAAGGCGCACGTTCAACAGTTGCTCGCCCAACAAAGTGAACTAGGTGATTTTTTAGAATTGCCGCTATTCAATCCAGACATTGAAGTCCTTGATCCAAGCTGGATTGGTCGCCAAATTGGGCCTTACTTGATTACCGATGATATAGGTGAAGGTGGTATGGCACGCGTGTACCGAGCTGTTCGTAATGACGGCGCTTTCGCGCGCGAGGTTGCCATTAAAGTGGTTCATGCTTCCCATTTCATCAACCTTGAATCGCGTTTCGAAATTGAACGCCAGATTCTGGCCGGCTTAGAGCACCGCCATATTGCTCGTTTATTAGATGCGGGAAGGTTAGACAGCAGACCCTATGCTGTCATTGAGTTGGTCGCAGGAAAAAGACTGACAGATTATTGTTTTCAACAACGGTTAGATTTGACGGCGCGGCTAAATCTATTTTTGAATGTTTGCGACGCCGTTCATTACGCGCACAAAGAGCTGGTGGTCCATTTAGATTTAAAACCCAGCAACATCTTAGTGACCGAAACAGGTGAGGTAAAACTACTCGATTTCGGCATCGCCAGCCTGCTTGCTGGGTCCGCAGATAGATTGATCATTAATCGGTGTGACTGGGCCTTGACGCCTAATTACGCGAGCCCGGAGCAGATGGCAGGACATAACGCATCCATCACCATGGACATCTATTCATTGGGTGTTTTGCTGTACGAAATTTGTAGCGGCACGAGACCATATGATTGGAGCCATCGCGATTTGGCGGCACTGACGGTCTCAGATTGGAACGACTATGCCGCGCCTAGCGCTCGTGTCTGCGCGTCGGCAAACTACCCTAAATCTCAGGGCCTGGACAGCGATCTTGACAGTGTGGTTTTAAAGGCCATGCATTTTGAAGCGGCCCAGCGCTACCAGTCAGTTGATCATCTTGCTGAGGATTTGCGTCGTTACCTCTCGGGTCATGCGGTGAAAGCTCGTCCTTTAAGTTTATTACAGCGTTTGCGGAAGTTGGTTGGCCGCCATCCGGTTCAATCGGCAATTGGGTTTGCTGCCTTCATTGTCATAGCGGTTCTGTCCTCGTTTGGTGTGAACCAAGCCCGCCAAACAACCATCGAACGCGATCAAGCAAGAGCCGTTTCTCAATATTTGATTGGCGCCTTCGATCTCGCTAACCCTGTCAATACTGATGGTAATCAGATAAGTGCTCGCGAGATCTTGGATCAAACCGCTAAGCGTTTGCAGGCGGAAGTTGACTTGAGCCCTGACCTCACAGCCGAGCTCAAGGAAACCATGGGCGTGGTTTACCGGGGATTGGGCCATTACGACATAGCGTTACCCTTTCTGGAAGATGCAGTGAAATTGCGGAAGCGGGAGCATGGGCATCGTCATCAAGCGACCGCAAAGAGTTTACTAGAACTTTCAATGTTATATCGGGCTCTGGGACACTTAGAGGACGCAAAACGGACAGCGGATGAATCGTTAAACATCTACATTGATGTGATGGGTACTCATCACTTGTCGACCAAAAAAGCTAAGTTGAATGCTGCCGAAGTAAACATCCTGCAAGGTGACTATGACCAAGCCGAAAAGCATGCAATAGATCTCTTAAATGCGCTTGGGCCTGATTCGAAAAACAACAATGTTGAACCCGACTGTCTGAATATTATGGTTCAAGTCCATTGGGGACGGCGTGATTATGAGCAAGCTGAATTAGCCGCTCGTGAAGCCCTACGACTACGAGAAATGCGGGTCGGCAGAGGTGAGCTGGCCCATGCGATGTCAAACCTCGCCGCCATTTTGGTCAGTAGAACCAAATATGCTGAAGCTGAATCGCTACAGCTCCAGAGTCTAGAGATCACGAAGAAGCTCTTTGGAGATCAACATCCGAATATCACCAATGGCTTGAATACCCTGGCGTTCATCTACCAGCAAAAGGGTGATTTCAAAAAGGCCGAAGTCATGTATTTGGAGGCCTTGAATCGATGTAAACAAGGTCTTGGTGACCAGCACCCAAGCTTGGTGAGTTACCTAAGCAACCTAGCTGGGCTATCGATCGATAATGGTAATTATGAGACGGCACTTGATTAT
Organism: Holophagae bacterium; assembly: GCA_029263455.1. Taxonomy (GTDB): domain Bacteria; phylum Acidobacteriota; class Holophagae; order Acanthopleuribacterales; family Acanthopleuribacteraceae; genus JAGQSC01. The sequence goes on along the minus strand of JAJCXM010000026.1, from coordinate 68,925 downwards.
TACGACCAAGGTATCCGTCTCTCGTTGAACATTTGGCCGCAAGGCCATGAGATGCAAGCCCAGTTTTATAACGGACTAGGACTGGCGTTACATTGTTTGGCCAACGATGAGATGGCCATCGCCTCCTTTGAACAAGCGTTAGACATAGGTCGTGCGGTGGCCGGTGAACGATCATTGGTCGTCGGAAGCTCACTTGGTCATCAAGCCATATCATTGGCCTTATTGGGAAAAATTGATCAAGCTGATCAGAATTTTAGGCAAGGACTTGATATCTTAATTGAAGCCTCAGGAGAAAACTCCTCCAACGTAGCTTCAATGAGAAATAACTATGCCGATTTTCTATTGGCTCAAAAACGTCCACAAGATGCCTGGCAGCAAACGCAACTTGCCGCCGCTATATATCACCAGCTGTTCCCCTATGGGCATTGGCGGATTGCTTATGCGGAAACGGTGGTTGGTCGGGTCATGGCGGAACAGGGACATTTCAATGAAGGCCTTGCCCATGTTGTGACACATCATGAAGAGCTTGTCTGTCTGAAAGGCGATGACACGCATGCGAGTCGGCTAGCTTCGTTGCGATTGCTTGAACTCTTTAATAGTGTCGGTGATCGCGCTCGAGTTGATGAATTTGAATACAGGCTTGGCGCGCTCCCTGTTCATGAACCGCTTATAGAGGGGTCGCAAAAGTGAATGCTAATGATGGTGCCATCACGTTGCTCCTGAAACGTTGGTCAAGCGGTTCAAATGAGGCGGGCGAACAGGTGTTCGAGTTGATTTATGCCGACTTAAAGCGGGTTGCCGCCAAGCGAATGCAAGTTGAAGACGGAGATATGTCCCTGCAAATTACGGAGTTGGTACATGAAACTTTCCTTCGACTGGTCAATCAAGATCGGGCAATTTGGCACGACCGCGTTCACTTCTTAGCCGTGTCAGCACAGATCATGAGGCGGATATTGGTTGACCACCATCGCAGCAAACGTCGTATTAAGCGATCCGATCCCGGTCAGCAAAACGTGTCGACGAATTCAGAAAGAAACGAGATTGACGTCTTGGCTCTGCATGAAGCGCTAGACCGACTCGCGCTTATCGATCCCTCGGCTGCGAAACTGGTTGTACTTCGCTATTTTGGCGGGCTGAGCGTGAACGAGGCTGCTTCCGTGATGAGTTTGGGGCGTACTACACTGACAAGAAGGTGGATGTTTGCCCGCATTTGGCTGAAACGCGAACTAACGGATGCGCTGCAAATGCGGGCTGCAAACTTGTCTTAGTCCACCATAAACGACAGCAACTCAATCGGCACCTGTGAACCGTCTGAGTCTGATTCTAATGCCAATAATCGTGCATCCTGGTCGGAGACGATAATGTCACCCCTGGTGTCACCGCCAACATCTAAACTTCCCATGCCATAGGCAACGTCGCGGGGATCTTTGTTATTGGTGTCCAAGGTGATCAATACTTGTTGGGCGCCAAAATTGGCTGCCGCGAAGGCACCAGCGGTACCATCGTGTTCATAATAAATAACGCGATGCGAATTATCGTCGAAGGCCAGGTAGATTTCGTGATTGCCGTCGCTATCGCGATCACCAACCGAAGGCGCAAAAATCTCGCCAGTGAGACCAACTATTCCGCTTGTTCCTGCGTCAGCTGCATAGCTATTTGCGGCCGTTGACTCGTAAACGTAGACCCGATCAGTCGTCGCCTGATCAGCCAGAATGATTTCAGGTGTACCCATGCTGTCCAGGTCATAGACAAAGACACTATTGCGACCACCTCCACTTGCCGCCAACGGTAGGGTGGCTTCAACAGTGAAGGTAGATCCGTCCCATGTGTAGACATAAAAGGCGTTATCCGCTCGTGCTTGCGAGTCGGGGCCGATCACCACTTCGTTGGTCAAGTCACCATCAAGGTCCATGACGTGGCTGATCCCGGTGGCGCCGAATCCTGCTGTGCCGACAGCGGTGGAATCATTGGCTGACCAGGTGTCGTCGGCCGATGATTCAACAATGATGAAGCTGTCTGTATCATTGGTCGAGGTCATTAAGATTTCCAAAAAACCATCTCCATCTAAGTCTCCAATGGTCATGCCAATTGGATCGGTGACCGCTCGCGACAATTTGGGTGTGTCGGCAGGATTTGTACCGTCTACGATTTGACCTGCTCCCAACGCGGGATCGTATTCCCAAATGCGCACCAAATCGGATGCGGCGTCGCTCGCGACTATTTCTAACATGCCATCACCGTCGGAGTCGCCAACGGCCAGGCCGCCACTGTTTAGGTTGGAGCCGTTTAGGCTAATTCCCCAGACCTTGACGTAAGTATTGTCTGCCGTGGATTCCATAATGATGAGGTTGTCGCTACCCTGTGGGTTAAGGGCGGCGAATTCATACAGACCGTCGCCGTCCATATCTATACGGCCACCATTGTCAGCACGGTTGGTGACCACATGATTTCCAGTCCCGTTTTGGCTACCGCTACCCCAGCCGAGGTTGGCGCCGCCCGTTCCAAATGGATCGCTGGTGGTGGTCCCTAGTGTGAATCCTGTGCCTATGGTTTGAGCCATCAATGACCCTGCAAAAATGATTTGTATGAACAGGCTCACGATAATGGCTGTGCTGCTTTGGCCAAGGCTAGATCGGAATATATTATGAGGTTGATGCATCGATGTGTCCCCGTTCGTCTGAGAATAGGCGCCCGGGCTAAAGTCACTATGGGCGTGTCTTTAGCAATGGCGCAACTATTACCGCGTTTTTGCGGCCCAAACGTGCCCACCTTTTTTTTCGCAGATAGTCAAAAAGCGTGGGACATAAGTGCAAACGATTCCTGGAAAGCCTATACAAGGCCACTGTCAGTGACTGGAAAGCTGCCTACTTGTATTCGACTCTGGTGCGCTCAGTTCACGGAGCGCGTTTGCTGCAGCTGGATAGGACATCAAAAGCGTCTTCTGGCAGTTGCCAGCGTTGGCGAGCAAGGGATTCGAAATCCACTTGCCGTTCGACAGCTTCTGCGATGCAATCGGCTACTTCGTGATGAGCCTCCCGCATAGGCTTACCCTGAGTAATTAGAATTTCCATGATATCGGTTGCCAGCAACATGGGGTCCGCGCTTGCTTGCGTCGTGGCATCCGTTTCTACCTGAATCGAATTCAGCAGCTCTGGCATAGCGTTTAATACAAAACTGATCTCGCGAATCAAAGGCAACAAAAGGGTTTTGTCTTCTTGTAAATCCTTCATGTAACCCATTGGCAAACCTTTAGTTAGTGTCATGAGGCCGGTGTATAAACCAAGCACGACGGCTGACTTCCCACGCATGAGTTCGCAAATGTCCGGGTTGCGTTTTTGCGGCATCATACTTGATCCAGAAGTCACGTCAGAATGCATGGTGATGGTTTTGAATTCGTCGCTTGACCACAAGATGAGATCTTCCATCAGGCGCGACACGTCAAGCATCCAATGTACCCATAATGATGCAAACCGCAGCGAATCTGAACGTGACGAGACCATGGCTAAGGCGTTGACTGGAGGGCCTTTGAAGCCGAGCAGTTTGGCTTCATAAATGGGATCTGTCTCAAGCGTGGTGCCGTTGATCGCACCAGCTCCCATGGGCGATTCTTGCATCGCGAACTCGATGAAATGGTCAAGATCTTTAACCGCTCGCTGCCACAAATGAGCATGCGCGAGCCAATATTGGCGTAAGAACATGGGTTGTGCTCGTCGTAAGTGTGTATACGACGGGATGATGGTCTCACCTGCGACCTCGGCCATGGTTTCAAGCTTATCAATAGAAGCACTTAACTTCGCTTTCATGATGTTGGCTTGCTCAAGCAGCAATAATTTCTCGGCTAAAACCGCTTGTTCGTTTCGTGAGCGGCCCATATGGATCATGGATGCCCAGGACCCTAACTGCTCGGTTAGTAAACGCTCGATAAGCCCATGGATATCTTCGTCGGAAGGCAGTACCTGAATTTGGTTGAGCTCAAATCCTTGTGCCAGTTCATCCAAAACGAAGTTGAGTTGCCGTGCCTGCGCTTGAGAAATGAGTCCTGCTTGACCCAACATGGTCGCGTGCGCTTTGCTGCCCTGGATTTCATAAGGCCATAGCGTGATGTCTACTTGGATGCTGCGGTTCATTGCCCAAGCCGCTTCCGACATGCCTTGATTCATTTGGCTTTTCCAGAGTTGGGTCATGACGTCACTTTCTGCAAGCTGGGATAGGGTTTGCTGTGATATTTCATGCGTTGCAAGTAGACGAGAGCGTCACTAAAAGAATCGTCCCAGACATCCATGTGCCCAAATCCGCCAAGTGCTGCATCAAATAGATTGGGTGAACAAATTCGTTGTTGGATGAGCATTTGGCTGCCACAAATGGAAATGACCAAGGAACCCTGTGTGTTCTTGTAGAGGTGGTCAACCGCGTGGTCAATGGCAACACGCACAGGGTGATCCCACGCGCCTTCATACAGCATCTTCCCATACAGCTTGGCTTGTTCGTCCAAATAGTCCAGTGTAGGTTTAGGGAACATGGCTTGGTTAAGAGCGGTACGGGCAGCGTAGAGTAAGGTGCCTGCGGGCGTGTGATAAAGCCCTCTGGATTTCAGGCCATTGGTGCGCGTCTCCAACAAATCGATCCAACCATAGCCCGTTTGAGATAAGAGCTCGTTTAATGTCTTTATCAGCGGCGTGAGCTCCATGGCCTCACCATTCAATGCGCAGGGAACGCCTTCGTCAAAACTGATCTCTAGCTGCAGTGCACCGTCTGCTAACATGCGCGCCGCAATTTCTTGCGGGATTGGGTTGCTCAAGTCTTCAAGTGGTCCGCCTTCATAAGACGTGTGCCAAAGATTGGCATCGGTGGAGTAAGTAAAAGTCTTTTCGGGAATTGGGTGTCCGCTCTGCTTCAATTGCTCAATCGCGCCCTCTCTATCCTTCAAGTCCCATTCACGCCAAGGAGCGATGATTTCCAGGCCTGGCGCTTGCTGTCGAATGCGTTGTTCGAAGCGCAAATAGTCGTTGCCTTTACCGGTCGCGCCGTGACAAATGGCCTGTGCGCCACATTCAAGCGCTACTTCAATCAAGGCATCGGCAATGAATGGGCGCGCGATGGCTGTACCCAATAAATAGCTACCCTCATAAAATGCACCCACCTTCAACATGGGTGCGATGCCTTGCTGAACCATGGCTTCAGTTTTGGAGACAATGCGTACGTTATCTGCACCCAGGGCATAACCGCGTGCTTGAGCTGCCAACAAATCTTCGTCTTGTCCCACATCAACCAAAACAGCCGTTACCTTATCGGCACCGCGCTGATGTTTAAGCCAGGGAATGGCAGTCGAGGTATCCAAACCTCCCGAATAAGCTAAAACAACATGCATGCCCAACCTCCAGGGTCACAATTTCTGCCAGAATACCCACATAACACTTCATATTCAAGCATTATTTTGCATATTATGGCGAAAAGATGAGAATAGTTGCATGAGTGTGGATCGTTTGATCTTGGAAGTAGTGGAACAAGAGGAGTTAGGCACGCAAGCCGAGCTTGCCGCCGAACTGCAGCGTCGCGGTGTCGAACTCAATCAATCGACTTTGTCGCGGCACCTAACCAAATTAGGTATACGCAAACAGGCAGGCGTTTATGTGAGGCCTGAGCAGACGCTATTCCGCATCCCTTCCATCGTCGTGACGGAAGCGCCACCTAATTTGTTGGTGATCAAATCGCCGCCCGGTCATGCTCAGCCCATCGCTTTCAGGCTGGACGAATCTCGAATACAGGGTTTGGCTGGTACGGTAGGTGGCGATGATACGGTCATAGTCGTCGTCAGCCCACCTGAACTCTTGTCATCAGTACGGCGCGAAATTCAGCTCTTGATTGGCTAGTCGAACTTTAGTTCGGTTTGACCGTCGTTTTCGGGGCGCAAAACCATCTGCCAAGCCTGTTTAGCGGGGTGGCGCGAAAGATGGTCGCGGATGGCCGTCTTGAGGCGTCCCGTGCCGTGTCCGTGGATGACTGTTAAGTAGGGTAATCCTCTACTTAGCGCCTTATCCAGGCTCCTATCCAATTCAATCAGTGCATCTTGCACGTGCATGCCGATAAAGGAAACTTCGAGCTGTGCAGGCTGATCAAAATCGTGATGTTCATGGATTAGAACTTCGTCGGCGTCGGATTCCTGTAATGGCGAGAGGTGCAAGATGTCCTTGATGCTGGCGGTCACGGTCATGCCGCCCAAATCGACGCGCGCTGAGCGGCGGTCAACCGACTCGAGCTTGCCGGACTTCTGGAATGAACGTAGATAGACAGAGTCCCCTTTGGCCCATTTCTCAACGGGCGTTCCGGAAACAGGTAAATCAAGCTTCTTCACCTTGGATTCGGGTTCAGGTTCTTGGATCTCCTTCTTTAATTGCTGGAATGCCGCCGCTGCGTGCCGTTTCTGTTTGTTGCTTTCTAGCTCTTGCAACAGAACTCTCAGTTTGCTTTCGGCTTGACTAACCTTCTTCTGAACACGTTCTCGGGCCTTTTCTTGTATGGCTTCTTGGGCGTCTTGAAGCGCTTTTTCCTTGTTCTTGGTTTCCTTTATGCGGTGGTGCAGCTTTAGTTCTTGGCGCCTCACCTTTGACTTCATGCGCTCAAGATCTTTCGCGCTTTGTTGTAGCGATAGAATTGCGGCTTGTATGTCGACCATATTGTTGTCGAGTAGACTGCGTGCTCTTGTTAACAGATCGGTGTCCATGCCTGTCTTTTGTGCGATTTCCAAGGCATGAGAACGGCCCGGTACGCCTTGAGTGAAACGGTAGGTTGGACGCAGCTGATGGCTGTCGAAGGCCATAGAACCGTTTTCGAGTTGAGCATGGTTCAAAGCAAAGGTACACAAGACCTGGTGATGTGTTGTGCAGATGAAATGAATCTGATTGTCGACAAAAGTCTCCATCAACGCCTGGCTTAGTGCGTCGGCTTCCAGTGGATCGGTACCGGATCCCATCTCGTCAATCAGCACCAATGTGGTGGTTCCTTTTTGTTGCGCCATCGTTTTGAGGACACGCAGGTGTGAGGCGAAGGTGGAAAGGCTTTGAGTCATAGATTGATGGTCACCAATATCGGCGAGGATACAGTCGTAAACGGGTACTTTACTGCCCTCATCAACGGGAACAGGAAAGCCAGCGTTGGCCATGAGTGCCATCAGACCGGTTGTCTTTAAGGTCACCGTTTTGCCGCCGGTATTTGCCCCAGAAATAATTAAACCCCGAGTCTCGCTGTCTAAGTGCAGATCGAAAGCAACCATGTGGTGTTTGTCTTCAGCGGGTAAATCATCGGCAAGTTGCCTTAAGCGCGCAAATCGCTCATCCAGGTAGGGATGCCGAGCGCGCAATAAGCTCAATTGCTGATCTTTGTTGGGCATGATGATTTGGGCATCGACTTCGCGTGCCGTCAAGCACAGTGCTTGTAATCGATCGCACTCAACCAATGTGGGAATGATAGTTGACCATTGGGGCATAGCCAGGATTTGTCGACTGACTTCTCGACGGATACGCAGCAGCTCTTCTCTGATATTGGCGTCTGTTTCAACCAGTGCGTTTTGCACCTCAATCAGTGATTCGGGTTCAATGAAGAGACTCTGGCCCGATGCACTAATGTCTTGCACCATGCCGCGAACGCGATTCTTGTGCTGCGCAGACACGGCCAACACTTTGCGTCCGTTACGCTCGAATACGACCGCCTCGCTCAGGTAATCGGCGTAACGTTTAAGCGATGCCAGTACCTGCTGGGTCAAGCGCTCCTGAAGACGTTCCTTTTGATGGCACAACGTTGCGTAGGTGGGTGAAACGGATAAGGACCAGTCACCATTGGCGGTAAACATGTCCTTAAGTTGGTCGAAGAGCGGTTGTAGTTCGGCACTGGTCTCGGCGGCTAGGGTTGCCAGGTGCGGCATGTCGGATTTGGCTAACGTCATCCAAAACGAAAGCAAATCTCGAAACTGTCTCAGTTGTTTGGGTTCAAAAGGATCGAGGTGAGGGTTAGTTGATAAGAAATCAAGATCGGGAGGTTCCGGGAAACTCATTTCTGGGTGGTTGGCGAGGTATTCTTTCCATAAGGCTAGCGACTGATAGTGTTCAATTCGTTGTGAATCAGTAAGGATCTTCTGTGCACTTATAGCCGCTTTACCCAGTTGGGTCTGAGCGCGCACGCCGTAATAGCGGCGAACCGTATCCCAAGCCAACGCAACATGAGTTTCATCCAGCAGATCGCTGACGAGCGAGTTTCCTTTTTGGGTCGCTTCGTGCTGACGCGCATTCAAAGCCAATGTATATCCTTATGGGTTGGTACTTATTTATTTGGTGTAACTAACTCTTCGCCATTCTTAATGGTGAATGCTTGAGCCTAAGCTATTCTTATCACCGATGGCCCGCTTTCAAAAATCAAAAAAACCGCCAAAAGGCGAATGTGCGTCGTTTCTCCAGAGTGCCAAACAACAACTAGACGGGTAGAGCGGACGCTGAGGGAGAGGAAAAACGCAGCGATTTCAGGTATCGTTGGGTACTCAAATTGCCGTCGTTGCTGATTCCCTATTTATAGTTGCGTACATCCGAATGTAAAAGAGTCAAAATTCTCAAGTTTCACGTAGACATTCCGATTTCATAAGACTATTGTTTTTATATTGAACACGGGTTTTCACGCCATGGGTAATAATGAATTCTTAGCGCATGTGAGAAAGTTCGACAGGGAAGAACAGAGCCTGTTATCCCATCTCTCCGAAGTCGCAGAATTGTCAAAGACGTTTGCTGATAAAATCGGTTGCCCAATGGCTGGCGAAATTATTGGCCTGCTTCACGACTTCGGTAAGTATAGTCAAGCGTTCCAAGCCTATATTAAGTCGGCTACTGGACTCATCAATCAAGACATGGACGATTACGTCGACTTCAAATCTCTGAAAGGGAAAATTGACCATTCAAGTGCTGGCGCCCAATATATTTGGAAGAAGTTGTCTACGATAGGCGCAAAAGGACAGGGCCGACTTAGCGGACAAATACTAGCTATTGCCATTGCGTCACACCACAGCGGTTTGATAGATAGCCTTAATCTCGATGGCGAGAATGTTTTTGAAAGACGGATGAAAAAGGCAGAAGAAAAGGCGCACTTGGACGAATCTTGCCAAGCTAGTGACAAACAAATCCTGGACCGAGCAAACCAACTGCTAGATCGCCCTTTGGTGGGCGAGTTAATAGAGGCGATAGGTAAGATTGAAGCACGGTCAGGATCATTGGGGCGCAAGATAGCTCTTTTCGAGCGTGGCTTCTTGTTACGCTTCCTATTTAGCTGCCTTATTGATGCGGATCGACTAAATAGTGCCGAGTTCGAAGACGAATCGAGAAAAGTAGCAAGGATCATTAGGGTCGGCCCGCCCACCTGGGATGTGGCTGTTGCACGCATTGAGGAGCACTTGAAATCCTTAGTGCCGAAAAACTACGTCGACGATCTGAGAGGTGAGATATCAAATAATTGCAGGTCAAAAGCCGAGACGCAGCAAGGGATTTTTACACTAACAGTTCCAACTGGTGGCGGCAAAACTTACGCCAGTTTGCGTTTTGCACTTCACCACGCTCGGAAGTTCAATTTAGAACATATCTTCTTCGTGATTCCGTACACATCAATTATTGATCAAAACGCTAAGGCAATTCGCGATGTTGTTGAACGTGACGATGACACAGCGAAGTGGGTATTAGAACATCATTCCAATTTAGAACCTGATCAACAAACATGGCAAAGCAAGTTAGTTTCAGAGAATTGGGATGCGCCAATCGTCTTGACGACGATGTTTCAATTATTGGAGGCATTTTTTGGTGGCGGAACCCGAAGCGTTCGCCGCTTACACCATCTTGCCAAAAGCGTCTTAATCTTTGACGAGATTCAAACCCTTCCAGTAAATTGTGTTCATATCTTCTGCAATGCCATCAATTTCTTGACTAATCATTGTCGATCGACGGTTGTGCTATGCACGGCAACACAACCCTTGTTGACGAATCTAAAGTCGCCTCAGTACGGTCAGCTCATTGTTCCAAATGGAAACGAGTTGGCTGGCGACATTGAAAGACATTTTGTCGACCTTCAAAGAGTGAAAATTCATAACAAGTGCAAGATTGGCGGTTGGAATTCAGGCGAAATTACTCAGCTTGCAATGGATGAATTTCGTGCTTATGGGAGCTGTCTTGTTATCGTCAATACAAAGGCGTGGGCAAAGTCACTTTTTCAAGAGTGTGAGGGTAGAGTGAGTCAAGATGATCTATTTCATTTGAGTACCTATCAATACCCCGCTCACCGTAAGTCAATGCTGAATGAAATTAAGGAACGATTGAAGTCAGGCGCGCCTGTTCTTTGCATTAGCACACAATTGATAGAGGCTGGAGTGGATGTGGATTTTGCGACCGTGATTCGCTTTCTAGCTGGTCTAGATTCGATTGCACAGGCTGCTGGACGCTGTAATCGCAATGGCATGCTCAAAGATGCCAGTGGTAACAAGGTGAAGGGAAATGTCTACGTCTTAAATCCCGACAAGGAATCCGTGGGTATGCTGCCGGCCATCAAGGTAGGCAAAGAAATCGCTGAGCGTGTCATGCGCGAAGATCATGAAAACTTGCTGGCTCCCAGCGCTATGGAAAGGTACTTTCAATACTATTTTTACCAACGTGCAGATGCCATGGTCTACGAACTTGGAGTCAAAGATATCGGCCGTGACGATAGTTTGCTCAACTTATTGAGTGATAATCCACTTTGCCCGCGCAGAGTTTCGCCTAATGCTGGTGGCGGATTGTTGAGCCAGTCATTTATGGAAGCAGGAAAACAATTCAAAGCCATAGATGCACCGACTCAATCCGTTATCGTTCAACATGGAGAAGGCTATCAACTTGTAACGGATTTGTGTTCGGCGGCTAAAGAGTTTGACGTGCGGCGGTACTACCAACTCTTACGTGAAGCACAACAATTCAGTGTAAATGTTTTCCCGAACATGTGGACGCAACTGATCAAGAATCAAGCAGTTGAAGAAACCCAGCCGGGCCACGGCATCTTCTATTTGAAAAATGAATTCTACAGCGAAGCATTTGGGATTAACGTGGAACCCGTTCAGGGGCAACAATTTATGGGAGTTTAGGGGGCGATAAATGCGTAATGAGATTACTTTCAGACTTTGGGGCCGTTACGCCTTATTCACCGACCCTATAACAAAGGTGGGTGGAGAAAAATGTTCGTATCATCTACCCACATATGAAGCAATTAAAGGTGTGCTGAAATCAATATACTGGAAACCGACTTTGGTCTGGTACGTGGATCAAGTACGCGTGCTTAATGCGTTTCGCACCCAAACTAAAGGAACAAAACCACTCAACTGGGGAGGGGGGAACAGTCTAGCCATTTACACCTTTCTTCATGATGTCGCGTACCAGGTAAAAGCACACTTTGAGTGGAATTTGAATAGGCCCGAGCTAGAGAAGGACCGCATTGACGGTAAACACTTTTCAATCCTAAATCGCATGCTTGAAAAAGGGGGCAGGCAAGACATTTTTTTGGGCGTAAGGGACTGTCAGGGATATGTTGAACCCTGTGAATTTGGCTCGGGATCAGGTGCATACGACGATATCCCCGAGCTTGGTTTTGGCTTGATGTTTCATGGCTTTGATTATCCTGACGAAACGGGAAAGAACGAGCTTCAAACACGTTTCTGGCAGCCAAGGATGGAGCACGGCGTCTTATCATTTCCGCGACCAGAAGATTGTCAGATTCGTCGATTCGTTCGCAAAATGAAGCCGAAATCGTTCGAAATGAACGAAAATATACTTGGCGTTGAGCTTGAGGATGGTCGCATATGAGTTGGATGGCGAAACTCCATGAGACTTATGAACAGGGTATGAATTTGGATATTGGGGACGAGCTGAAACCCATGCCTATTAGTCATACTTTACAATCCGCCTACATCAATATAGTGATCGATGGCACGGGGAACTTCATAAAAGCAAAAGCATTAGAAAAAATTAAAGTAATCTTGCCAGCCACCGAAGGATCTGCAGGAAGAGCCGGCAAAATTCCGCCGCCTCACCCGTTAGCGGACAAGCTTCAATATGTAGCAGCTGACTATCGAAAACATGGAGGATTGAAACCATCATTTTATAAGAACTACAAGGAATTACTGGAGTCATGGTGTGCTTCAAAATACAGTCACCCAAAAGCCAAAGCTGTCCTTAGTTATGTAACCAAAGAAACGGTGATCCGCGACTTAGTAAATTCAGAAGTCTGTTTTTTGGACAATAATGGAGCGTTGTTGACGTCGTGGCCATATGAAGACACAGAGAGCCATCCCCTGCCTTTGCTGTTTAAGGTGTTGCCGAAAGAGAAACGCCTGTTCAAGCAAGGAAATGCGCTTGTGTGTTGGACAGTTGAAATAGTCGGAGACAGCGAATCGGAGACTTGGCTGGATAAGAGTCTTCAGCAAAGTTGGATAGACTTTGATGCTCAGTCATCAAGGGGCGAGTCGCTATGTTACGTGTCGGGTCACTACACCCAAGTTGCGGTCAATCACCCTGCAAAATTGCGTCATACAGGCGACAAGGCCAAACTGTTATCGGCTAATGATAAATCCGGATTTACATTTCGTGGCAAGTTCGTAAAAAGTCACGATGTAGCCAGTGTTAGTTATGAGTCAACGCAGAAGGCTCATAATGCCCTAAGATGGCTTATTTCAAGGCAGGGCTACAGAAATGGAGACCAAGTCGTTGTTGCCTGGGCGGTTTCCGGTAAACCGATCCCTGAACCGATTGCTGACACGCTTTCATTCGATATTGAAGATGTCTCGGATCATTATGAGCCGGATGGTGGACAGGAATGCCACAGTGACTATGGCCGTGACATGGGCCAAAGATTTGCGATTTCGCTGAAGAAAGCAATTTCAGGATACCGAGTTAAATTGGAGGCTAATGATTCGATTATTGTAATGTCGTTGGATTCGGCAACGCCGGGTCGCATGGCGGTTACCTATTACCGTGATTTCTCGCCTAACGACTATTTGCAAGTCGTGGAAAAGTGGCACTCCGAATTTGCGTGGCCTCAACGCATAAGCATGCCAATTGAATCGACCGGCAAGAAGTCAAAGACCGTGGTACGTTGGTTCGTTTGTGCGCCATCTCCGAGGAATATTATCGAGGCTGCGTACGGGGATATTGTCAAAAGTAACGCAACACTCAAAAAGAGTCTTATTGAGCGTCTCTTGCCATGTATCGTTGAAGGACGGACAGTTCCGTTAGATGTCGTCAATCTGGCGGTTACGCGGGCTAGTAGTCCTGCCGGTTGTGAACATTGGTTGTGGGAGCGCAATGTTGGCGTCGCATGTGCACTTTATCGCGGATTTCATAAACGACACCCAATTAGAGGCAAAAGGAGGGATTACAGCATGTCACTAGATTTAGAGTACAGCTCGAAAGACTATCTCTATGGACGACTTCTGGCCGTTGCAGAGCGAATCGAAGAAATGGCAATGATTATTGCAAAAGAACCTGCAAGAAGCACGCACGCGAGCCGCTTAATGCAACGATTCTCAGATCGTCCTTCGTCCACCTGGCTAACCATTGAAACTGGACTAGCCCCATATCAACAGCGACTACGCACAAAACGGACGTCTTTGGAGTCAGCTTACAAGAAACTTCTTGATGATATATGCGATCTTTTCTCAAAAGAGGATTTCAAATCGGACACAAGGCTAACTGGCGAATATCTTCTCGGTTTTCATTGTCAGAGAAGATGGCTCCGGGATCACAGATTGGAAAAAGGCGAATGGAAGGTTAAGGCAATTGCAGACAAAAACGCAGAAGAACAAGGAGATGAATGATGGCACCACTATCGAACAAGATTGATTTTGCAATTATTTTTTCGGTTAAGAATGCTAACCCAAATGGTGATCCTTTAAATGGGAACAGGCCTAGAATTGACTATGACGGATTTGGCGAGATTTCAGACGTATGTCTTAAACGCAAAATTCGAGACCGGTTGCAAGAAGCTGGGGAATCCATCTTTGTACAATCAGATGAAAAGAAAACGGACGGCATGACGAGCCTAAGAAACAGGGCTGAGTCTAGTGAGTATGGGTTGGGCAAAGATGCACTGAATGTAAAGAAGACCTCATCGGAAGAAGCGGCAAGATTGGCTTGCGACAAATGGATCGACGTTCGCAGCTTTGGTCAGTTATTCGCCTTTAAGAGTGAATCCAAGGATGGGGTATCAATTCCCATACGTGGACCTGTAACGATTCACTCCGCATTCAGCGTCAAGCCGGTCAGCATTAGTAGCCTTCAAATAACGAAAAGCGTGAGTGGCGAAGGCGATGGCTCAAAGAAAGGCTCAGACACTATGGGTATGAAACATCGCGTTGATGAAGCCACCTATGTTGCCTATGGGGCCATGTCGCCACAGCTCGCGGAAAGGACCGGGTTCAGCAATGAAGATTCAATAAAAATTAAAAGTGTGCTGCTCAAATTGTTTGAAGGCGATGCGTCGTCGGCGAGACCTGAGGGTTCAATGGCAATTGATAATCTAATTTGGTGGCAGCATTCATCAAAAGCAGGTAAGTATTCATCATCTAGAGTTCATAAGACTCTTCGTGATTTAATTAACAAAGGGGAACCATTAGATACTGATCACTTGACGCAATCATTGGGATCCGCTCTTGAGGGTCTTGTACCTGAGGTGATACACGGATTCTGAAAATGGATGAAGAAAAGTTAATCCCGATTTCCGCCCTTCAGCATTTCGTATTCTGTCCACGCCAGTGCGCACTGATACATATTGAACGATTGTGGACTGAAAACTATTGGACTGCCCAGGGAAGGGTCCTACATCAACGAACAGACGAAGGAACGCCAGAGCAAAGAGCTAACCTGCGTGTTGAACGCTCTGTCCCAGTTGTTAGCAACGCATTGGGTATTCATGGCGTTCTTGATGTAATGGAAATAGACACAATAGAGAACACCTTCATGCCAGTCGAGTACAAGCGCGGTAAGCCGAAATTGAACAATTGCGACAAAGTTCAGTTATGCGCGCAAGCATTGTGCTTGGAGGAAATGCGGAGTGTCAACATTAACCGAGCCGCGATTTGGTATTGGCAAGTAAGAAAGCGAAGTTGGATTGATTTGGATGAAAATCTTCGAAACGAAACCAAGAATGTCATTCGCCAATTGAAAGAGATGTTTGCGTTCCAACTCAATCCTGCGCCGATTTACGACAAACGGTGTTTATCATGTTCACTGATTGATGACTGTCAGCCCCAGGCCCTCCAAAAGGACTTCTCGGAGCGCTACGTTAGAAACATCTATAGACTATGAAGAAGCTACAGAACAGCCTTTATGTAACTACGCAGGAAAGTTATGTCCACAAGGAACGTGAAACGATCGTCATCAAGCGCGCTAAAGCAAAATTGGCGCAATTCCCTTCCCATGCGATTGCTAATATTTTGTGTTTTGGTCAAGTGTCTGTCTCTCCGTTTCTGATGGGGTACTGTGGCGAGAAGGGTATTGGTCTAGCCTTCTTCACTGAGTACGGTAAATTCTTAGCTCGAATACAAGGTGCACAGAATGGCAATGTCCTATTGCGGAGGGCGCAATACCGCATTAGTGACGACGGTCAAAAAAGTATTCTTATTGCACGTAACATTGTCGCGGCTAAGGTTTCCAATAGTCGACGAATATTACAGCGCGAAATACGTAATGCTGGCGGCACCAAAGAGCTGGACGATGCCATTTCAAGACTAGCTATATGTCTCCAGCGTTGTCAACGAACGGATGATGTCGCCATTTTACGAGGAATCGAAGGTGAAGCGGCCGCAATCTATTTTGGCGTATTTAATAACCTTATTAAGGGCAAAGGCTTCCGTTTCGAAGGTCGAATTAGACGTCCACCGACAGATCCAGTGAATGCATTGCTTTCGTTTTTATACACACTGGTGACTCACGAAGTTTCATCTTCACTACAGGGTGTGGGGTTAGACCCTTATGTGGGATTTTTGCACACGGATAGGCCGGGACGACTTAGCTTAGCTTTAGATATCTTGGAGGAATTCAGGGCGTGGTGGTGTGATCGTCTTGCACTCAACCTGATCAATCGAAGAGAACTAAAGACCTCGGATTTCGATTATCAGGCAAGTGGCGCTGTTATTTTGAAGGAGGCTTCACGTCGATCGGTTCTAATGGCATTTCAAGCCAAGAAACAAGAAATCGTCACACACCCCTATCTCAACGAAAAGGTCGCTGTGGGCCTAATTCCGCATTGCCAAGCTCTTTTGTTGTCGCGGCATTTGCGAGGCGACTTAAATCAGTACCCACCGTTCTTTGTGAAGTAACTTAGTGCTTGTTTTGGTGACATATGATGTAAGTGTCGTTACGAAAGATGGCCGGCGTCGGCTTCGGAAGATAGCGAAAGTTTGTGTCGATTACGGGATTCGAGTCCAGAACTCTGTCTTTGAATGTGATGTAAATCCAGCCCAATTCTCTTTTCTTAAGAACGAACTACTCCAAATTATGAGTCAAGACGAGGATAGCTTAAGGTTCTATATGCTTGGAAAGAAAGGTCGCCAAAAGGTTCACCACTTTGGAGCCAAGCTGGCAAATGATGTCTTTCGCGATCCCCTAATTATTTAGCGCTAACCACACGTACACAGACAATAGCCAGGAGGCTAGCGTTTTGTTAAGTGCTTAGGTATAAAAATGGTTATGACATATTGGTCAATTATGAAATGGCTTTTCTGCCTTTTTCGGGAGGTTAGCGCGTAATTGCGACTAACCGTTTTGAATCTAATCAATTATAGTGAGGGAGTCGCTCCCCACGCGGGAGCGTGGATTGAAACGGATCTCTTTGACATCACAGGCGGGACGCCTGTGGTCGCTCCCCACGCGGGAGCGTGGATTGAAACCGTGTAATCGCCACATTGAGCCCGTTGCAAATTGTCGCTCCCCACGCGGGAGCGTGGATTGAAACTGGTGTTAACTCGGGGCTAGAAGTCGACGCCACGTTAGTCGCTCCCCACGCGGGAGCGTGGATTGAAACGGATATAGCTCGAGTGGCGGATTCAACGCGTCAGCGTCGCTCCCCACGCGGGAGCGTGGATTGAAACTGCCGAAGTAGGCGCACTCGCGCTTACAATCGTGGTCGCTCCCCACGCGGGAGCGTGGATTGAAACGCGCAGTTAACGCGCACGATTGAGCGCGACGTTTACGTCGCTCCCCACGCGGGAGCGTGGATTGAAACAGATATCGACTCGGCAGCCGTGACGGCGCTCAACAGTCGCTCCCCACGCGGGAGCGTGGATTGAAACAGGCGGGTCAACGGGCGTGATGGCGGCTGACAATTCGTCGCTCCCCACGCGGGAGCGTGGATTGAAACAAACTAGATACCAATACGGGCGCGTATAGCCCCGGGTCGCTCCCCACGCGGGAGCGTGGATTGAAACCCAGGAGAGCGAAACGAATTGCCGAGAAATACCGAGTCGCTCCCCACGCGGGAGCGTGGATTGAAACATCTCTAACCCCAACCAAACACACCACAAAATCGTCGCTCCCCACGCGGGAGCGTGGATTGAAACTTTATGGGCCCGTCTCACTCGTTCGAACAAACATAGTCGCTCCCCACGCGGGAGCGTGGATTGAAACCTCATAAATCAGATTTTATAGTGAAAATGCGTCCGTCGCTCCCCACGCGGGAGCGTGGATTGAAACCTCCGTGTCTCTCTATACCTATAATATAGGTCATGTCGCTCCCCACGCGGGAGCGTGGATTGAAACACGATTGAAGACGATGCTGCATGGGCGATCAATCTGTCGCTCCCCACGCGGGAGCGTGGATTGAAACACAATTGAGGATGACGCGGCATGGGCTATCAACGTGTCGCTCCCCACGCGGGAGCGTGGATTGAAACATCGCTTGCGTCAAGCTCTATTGTTTTTGCTGGCCGTCGCTCCCCACGCGGGAGCGTGGATTGAAACTATATCGGCATCGGGCAGTGACGGCAGATCTGGGTCGCTCCCCACGCGGGAGCGTGGATTGAAACACGCTATCATTGCTCAAATACAAAGCATAATCGCGTCGCTCCCCACGCGGGAGCGTGGATTGAAACACACTATCATCGCCCAAATTCAAAGCATAATCGCGTCGCTCCCCACGCGGGAGCGTGGATTGAAACTTTCGTCCTGAAGACATCCTTACCCAAAGTAATATGTCGCTCCCCACGCGGGAGCGTGGATTGAAACCTAAATCCCAATAGGTTTTATTGCACTGCTTTATTGTCGCTCCCCACGCGGGAGCGTGGATTGAAACTCGGTCCAAACAAACCAAAATTTACCAAAAACCCACGTCGCTCCCCACGCGGGAGCGTGGATTGAAACACGCGAAGTTTAAGGTCAGGTCAATGCCATTGGTCGTCGCTCCCCACGCGGGAGCGTGGATTGAAACATTTTTAGTAGACACAGCAAAACACCAAAGCATGTCGCTCCCCACGCGGGAGCGTGGATTGAAACTTGGTCCTCTGATAACAAGCGCTCCAGAACTTGAACGTCGCTCCCCACGCGGGAGCGTGGATTGAAACGCGTCAATGCCGATTATCTAATGAACCTCCTAAGTCGCTCCCCACGCGGGAGCGTGGATTGAAACATATATCCATGACGGCTTGCCGCACTCATCCCAAGTCGCTCCCCACGCGGGAGCGTGGATTGAAACGTTTTGATCAAATGGTTTACCGCGATAAACCCGGAGTCGCTCCCCACGCGGGAGCGTGGATTGAAACAGCGCCAGGTGATAAAACGCCTTTTTGGCGGTCTCGGTCGCTCCCCACGCGGGAGCGTGGATTGAAACAAGCCGGAACGGCCGAAACGAAAGCGCCTAGCATGGGTCGCTCCCCACGCGGGAGCGTGGATTGAAACTGTCCAACAGAAAAGGCAACATAGTTTGCTCAAGGTCGCTCCCCACGCGGGAGCGTGGATTGAAACATCTATGGCATTGCAGGCTTTCCGCGCATCTTCGAGTCGCTCCCCACGCGGGAGCGTGGATTGAAACAACGGATCTATGCGAGAGTTGACATCGAGAACTATGTCGCTCCCCACGCGGGAGCGTGGATTGAAACTCTAGATGAACCATTATTAAAAACAATAGCAGATGGTCGCTCCCCACGCGGGAGCGTGGATTGAAACATGTAGCTGATAGCTTTGCCGACGGCCTTGTCTTGGTCGCTCCCCACGCGGGAGCGTGGATTGAAACTCCAATACGCTCGAACAATGCTGGGGTGAGTATCTCGCCGCTCCCTACGCGAGAGCGTGGATCAATAAACAGAAAACAGGACCATATCAGTAAAAAGTTTGATCAGAATTAGTTGACTAGTAGACCGAACGCATCCAAGCTAGCAGCGTTTCTCGCAGTTGATTGAACTCTGGTAGTTTTTCCTTGTTGAGTGACACCATGGGATGTTTCTGACCCTTGGGTGTACGAAGCTGGATCCATGATTTCTTATTGAATCGCTGCATGGCCTGATCAAAAGTCACGCGGTTAATGGATTCACGATTTTGTATCGTACCTACCGCATACAAGAGTTCGGCGCGAATAAGCATGTTCTTGAGTGCATCTTTACTGGACATTGAATCACTCTTGAGCGCACTGATCAGGTATTCAACAACGGCGAAGTAAGACTCCAAGAAATTAACTAGCAGACGTCCACATACTTCAAATGCGAGTCGGCCATTCTCATCGTCGCCTCTCCTTAGTTCGTCGCCGTCTTGCTTTAAAGCACCCATATCGATCAACGAATCAATGGCGCCATCAATGGCGTCCACCGAAGGGTAATCGGGTGCCATGATGAACTCGAGCTGTAATAACTCATACATGTCTTTGCACAGGTGGAAGATGTCCGATCTAGATGGATGCATGATGCATTTATGGGCTGTGGCAACTAGTACCAAGTCCAACATGAAATGCAGCCCGTTGTTCTTGTAATACTCCATCTCGGCACGTTTATTGGGCGGGATATTGATGACCGTTTCACCACCCACCTCCACCAAAACCACGGTTTCCCATTGCTTAAAGGTTTGAATGGCATTGTCTAGTGCGATTTCGAGGTTCTTCTCAGGAAAAGCCAGCTCAACGTCACGTCGTGTTAAGTAGCGGACGCTCATCACAAAGAGTGTTCGTATCTCGTCAAGTGTCATCCCGCGATGAGGATTTCCCATCAGGATCCCGGCCAGAACATTGGCCGCCGTGATGGTGACCATTCGGTTGACGTCATTCATGACCTGGAACCCGAGGTCGTGCAACAAAGGTAGTTTGTTGCGGAAACCCACTTCCTCTTTCTTTAGGCCAGCCTTCTTCAGGTGCTCGCTCAAGTAAATTGGTTCGCCAAAACGCATACGAATAATGCCGTGCTTTTTGCGCAGGAACTTGCGAGTGCGGAGCAGCGCATTAAGGTTCTCTTTTTGCTTCTCTTGACCGCCCATCTCTTTTAGATAAGCTTTACCCTCAAAAATTCGACCATAGTCAATGGTGACAGGGACTAAGGGCACATCGTCGACGACGTCTTTAAGCCAAGCATCCATAATCATGCTTAACAATCCTACTTTTGGGTGCAATAACTTACCGGTTCGTGAGCGGCCACCCTCCATGAAAAAAGCCACCACATGTCGATCGCGCAAGAGGTAGCGGATGTAGGCATCAAAAACGATGGGGAAAATAGCTTCACCCTTAAAGGTTCGTCTTACAAAAAAGGCACCAGCACGCCGGAAAATCATGCCCAACGGCCATTTACTCAGATTATCGCCGGCAGCAAATCTGGGGTAATTCATGCCTTGTTTTTCAAACATATAGGCAAAAACGAGATAGTCAACGTGGCTGCGGTGGCATGGTAAGAATACGACCGGACCTTGCTTGCTCAGTTCGCGCATGCGGTTGTAGTCGCTGGGCTTGAAATCAATGCCCTCTAGCGTACGGGCCCAAACGAAGTCAAAGAACATGCGTAAGAAATTGACCATGCGCTCTGATGTGTCCGATGTAATTTCGTGTAGTGTTTTATCGGCTTCCTTTAGGACGCTATCAAAACTACGGTTTTGGCGTTCAGCTACCTTGGCCAAATCAAGTCGTAACCGTTGTTCTTTTAGAATGCGACGTACTTTTCGTTCGCGACTGCGTTTTGTGGGGCCTCTATATGCGCGATCCTCATTGTTTAGGTGAAAGAGTAGTGTCCATCTGAATCTTTTTTCCAATGCGACTTCACCGGTATTGCGAGCCCTGGCGCGCTCTGTTTCGCTGCGAACGTCGATTTCTTTGGAAAAAAGGGTAATACCTTTACTGCCTGACGCGATCAGTTGAACCAAGGTTCGAAACCGGCCCGGCACATCGTAGGTGCGAAAGAATATATCCCATAATGTTCGTTGCGTGTTTTTACGACGTCGTGTCAGGAATACCGAAGTAGGGACGAGGAAGGTAGGCGCCATCCGACTATCACCCGATGTGGCCACCTGCCCAAAAAAGCCGCTGTAATGGTAATCCAAGTCGCGAACAATGCCCCGGCGCACTTTAAGGAAAATCATCCCATGTCGACCTTGAGCCACGGTTTCCAGTAGTTGATTCACTTCTTCTTGGCCCACGGCATCCGAGTCACGAAACAAACGACTAAAGAAGATCTTGGTAGCTTGTCCGAACGGCAGCCAGAGGTAGGGATTGATGCCATTGCAAAAATCAGGCTGTGGCAGGCCAAACTTTTTGAGCGTGCGACGGACGACTAGGAACTCAATAAATGAAGCAGCTCGTCCAACAAAGACGACTTGGCCTTGTTCAAATAGGATCTTCAACTGAGCTTGCGTATCAGCAATATGTTTTACGCGTCTGGTGAAGGGAGCCAGCAGCATGTCAAAAATGTGAAAAATGAACCCAAACTTATTGCTTTCCATGCTTAACCTCGACCTTCTTGGCTCAGTAAGGCAACGGCATGTGAGGCCATTCCTTGTTTCTCACCCACAAATCCGAGACCTTCCGTCGTGGTCGCTTTAATGTTTATTGCCTGACTGTCGATGGCAAGGATGGCGCTTAAACAGAGCCTCATTTGTTCGATATAGGGCGCTAGTTTAGGTATTTGTGCTTGGATCGTGATGTCGGCATTCATTAAGCGAAAGCCTTGGCTGCTGAGGTCAGCCCATACTTTCTCTAGTAGCTGGGTTGAGCGAATGTCCTTGAATTGATCGTCGTTGTCTGGGAACCAATGGCCTATGTCGCCTTTACCTGCGGCACCTAATAACGCATCAATCAGAGCGTGAATGGCCACATCGGCATCGCTGTGTCCCAACAGGCCGGGCCCGCCCGGAATCTCAATGCCGCCTAAGAATAGAGGTCGACTTGCTTCAAATCGATGGACGTCATAACCGTGACCGATACGAATGGGCGCGTGTAGCAAAGACATGTCCTCCGGTTGAGTGATTTTACGATTGGAATGGGAGCAGGGGAAGATGGCGACCCTTATTCCGAAGGCCTCGATCATAGCCGATTCGTCCGTCGGTGTTGGCGATTGCTGGCATACGGCGTAGGCATCACGTAATAGACTTGCGCGAAATATCTGTGGCGTTTGGGCATGATAAATATGACTGCGATCCAATGTCTTCTCTACCAAGCCGTCAGTTGCCCACTTGATGGTGTCGGTGGCAGGTGCTGCGTAAATGGCAGCTCCAGTTGCCTGAGCCGCTTCTACTGCTGGCAGTAGCGTGGCTGGATCAAAGAAGGGACGAGCTGCATCGTGAATGACTATCCAGCAATCGTCGTCCGCGTTCATAACCTCGAACGCATTCCTTACTGAATCAAAGCGCGTGGAACCGCCCAATACCAAGTTAACTCGATCGCCTAACAGACGACGAAAGTCCGATTCAAACGCTTCAGGGACCGGCACCCACACCTCGTAATCGGAAAACAACGCAAGTGTCGTTTCAATCAGCGTTTTTCCGCGAAATGGCAGGAATTGTTTGGGCTGGTCGGAGCCGAATCGAAACCCAATGCCACCGGCCGGAATAATTACTTTGATTTTCTGGTCCGCCATAAAACAACCGCCTGAATCTTCTATTCTAGCTCGGGCAGGCGGTTTTTGGCCCTTCAGCTTGCCGCTGCGTTTAGAAAGATGGAATTTCCTACGCTAATCCTGTAGTAGCGACTCCGGGCACCGATCCTGAGCTTCCTTTTGCAACAGTGTCAAGAACGGTTCCAGCTCAACGCCAGGATGGACTTTGGTGTCGCGGGTCCGAACCGAGAGAACGGGTTCTTCTACTTCGCGATCGCCGATAACGACAATGTAGTTCACTTGCTGGACCTGAGCGTTGCGTACTTTTTTATTGATAGACTCGCTGGACGAATCCACATCGGCTCTAAGCCCAAGTTGCTTGCAGCGCTTCCTCCATTCCATGGCCTTTTCGTGGTGTCTGTCTGCGACGGGTAAGAAACGTAATTGCACGGGCGAAAGCCAAAGCGGGAATCTACCCGCATAATGTTCCACCAAAATGCCAAAAAAGCGTTCAACAGAACCATAAATCGCGCGATGAAGCATGATTGGCTGTTGTTTTTCGCCGGACTCATTGATGTAACTGATTTCGAATCGTGTCGGTAAAGACATGTCCAATTGGATGGTGCCACATTGCCATGTACGACCAATGGCATCCTTAATGTGGAAGTCGATCTTGGGACCATAAAAGGCACCGTCTCCCTCGTTCACTTGATATTCACGACCGTATTCTTCTAATGCCGCTCGTAAACCTTCAGTGGTGAGTTCCCAATCTTCGTCACTGCCAATCGATTTTTCTGGCCGGGTACTCAATTCAAGGTGATAAGACAACCCAAATTGGCTATAGATCTTGTCGGCGAGTTTCAAGACACCCACAATCTCATCTTTAATATCATCAGGCTTCATATAGATATGCGCATCATCTTGATGGAAAGAACGAACGCGGAACATACCCGATAAAGCGCCACTCATTTCGTGGCGGTGGACGTGTCCGACCTCCGCAACTCGCTGGGGTAAGTCACGATACGAGAATTGGTTCTCTTTAAAGAACAACATCCCGCCCGGACAGTTCATGGGTTTGATGGCGAAAACCTTCTCTTCAATTTCAGAGGTGTACATGTTCTCGCGATAGTTTTCCCAGTGACCTGACGTCTCCCAGAGTTCCCGCCCCAGCATGGTGGGTGTTTTGATTTCCACATAATCGTCTTCTAAGTGAAGCTCTCGCCAGAATGCGAGCAATTCGTTCCAAATCACCATGCCCTTGGGATGGATGAATGGCATGCCTGGTCCTTCTTTTTGGAACGAGAATAGGTCCAGGTGTCGGCCCACCACGCGGTGATCGCGTTTGCGGGCCTCCTCCATTTGGTGCAAGTATGCTTTCAACATCTTCTTGTCTGGGAAACTGATCGCATAGATTCGGGTCAATTGAGTATTAGCTGAGTCGCCTCGCCAATAGGCGCCGGAAGTCTTGAGGACCTTAAAAGCCTTCGCCAAACCCAGTCTTGGAATATGTGGGCCCGTGCACAAATCTACAAACTCACCTTGTCGGTAAGCCGAAAGGCCCTCTTCTAAGTTCTCGATCAATTCGCGCTTGAACGGGTTGTCGGCAAAATCGTCGATAGCTTCTTGCTGCGAATCGTATTCAATGCGCTGCGGTTCGTGGTCTTCCTTTAATATTGCGCGGATTTCGTTTTCGATGCGCTCGAAATCTTCTTCGCTGACCTGCAAATCGGCGAAGTCGTAGAAGAACCCGTTCTCGATTGGTGGGCCAATGGTGGGCTTTGCATCAGGGAAAAGTCTTTTGACGGCCTGAGCTAGGATGTGGGCAGAGGAATGCCAAAAGATGCGTTTACCTTCGTCATCATTAAAGGTCAAAATCCGAACCTGATCGCCATCTTTTAGAGGGCGTGTCAAATCTTGCGCCTGACCGTTGACCTTAGCTGCAACGGCAACACGAGCCAACCCAGGACTAATCGTAGTCGCCACATCTCTTGCGCTTGAGCCGGGTTCTAGGGCCATCACAGTGGAGTCAGGTAACTTAATTTCAATCATATAGACCACCCATTTACCACGTCGGACTAGGACGAAATGCCCGGCTGCCCGCTCATTTAGGTTGTAGGAATGTAGACGATCACTTTGATCATGTCAAGTTGACCGGGTTGAGGGAATGACGCATCCACAAACGTCCAAGAGATTGGACACTAGGCCTGATTCGCCCATCTTGGACCCTTTTCAAGAACGCTAAAGCACTGCATTTTAGGGCGCTTAAGTAAAACTTGGGAAAACCTTGCCGTTTGTGGTGCCCTGTTTCCTGCACTTAGCACCTTTTCTGGCCCAGATCTTGCCCTGTAATTCAGCAACTAAATCAGAATCACCGCAACAACGGTTGAATATCCGATGATTCAGATGTGGAGGTTTCCATGAAAATCAGTCTTTCACCAATCGGCAGACATGCAGGTGGCACGGTGATGTGGAATCCGGACACCGGCGAGCTTAAAGGACCATTGGCAGATACCGTTCGTACCCTTATTGAGCGCGCACTTCGGCGTGGTGGCGTGACAACCCACCCATATCCTACGTTCTATGAGGTCGATGACCCATGGCACAATGTGCGGGATTTTGCACTTGTCGTAAGCCAGTTTTGGAATGTGCCCGCCGAATTGAAGCAGGAAGCTGTGTGCACGGCCTAAAAACGCGATTCCTTTATGTAAAAAGAATTAGCGAGTTAGATTTCGTCGTCCATCTTGAGTAACAACAATGTTGTCCTCAACACGGATGCCACCCAGTCGTGTGAGTTCGTCGATCAACGTCCAGTTCATTAACTTGCCTAGTTCGTCTTCTCGATGTGGATCCAATAGCACTGGAATAAAATACAGACCTGGTTCGATGGTGAACACCATGCCGGGCTCCATTTTACGCGTTAGCCGTAAGAATCTGTGTTCTTCGGGCGGCGGCGCGAGG
Organism: Holophagae bacterium; assembly: GCA_029263455.1. GTDB lineage: Bacteria > Acidobacteriota > Holophagae > Acanthopleuribacterales > Acanthopleuribacteraceae > JAGQSC01. The sequence goes on along the minus strand of JAJCXM010000026.1, from coordinate 42,935 downwards.
ACCCCAGTATTGTCTTTGAAATGGCCGCTCACATCATGGACTTGTAATCCCAGTAAATGCCCGGTCCCGTGCGGATAAAAAACAGCTGTCGCGTTTTTTTCCTTTAGTTCTTCGCGCGAACCGCGACAAAGGTCATGTTCCAATAACAGGTCCAAAACCCCTTCGTGGGCTTGATTGTGCAGTTCGGTATATGAAAGCCCCGACACCACTTGCTCAACAAGGTCCTGTTGCAATTGATCGACACCAGCAACCAGCGCTGTGAATACGGGATGCGCGTCGCCTCGCGTATACGTTCGGGTTATATCTGAACAGTAGCCGTTCACTTTGCAGCCCGCGTCAATCAGAAGGACCCGACTCTTCATGCCAGATTGACGACGTTTATTTTGATAGTGAAGAATGGCAGACTTCTCGTCCAATCCAACAATATTGGTGTACGGAGATTCGCTTTCGATTATTTCGCTGGCAGTCAGGAACGACATGTGGATGCCCCACTCGGAACCGCCGCCCATGAACGCGTCGAAGGCTGCCTGATGACCGAGCATGGCTTTTTGGTTGGCCTGCTCGACCATGGAAACTTCGTAGTCAGTTTTGATGCTACGGCAGTAATCTAAGCGATTGCATAGGTGCCGTTCATTCTGTAATTGACTTGGGATGCCAAGCGAGCTGGCAAATGCCGTGTTCTGGCCCAAAAAGGCAATTCGTCTCAGTTTTGGCAGGTGGTCCATGACCTCATTGCTGTCGCTTAGCTTGACGATGTCAAAAGAATTGGCCCACCAATCTTCAACATTAACCGTTTGTTCATACCAAAAATCGGTTGGTACGACCTGAAAATAGACGGGCCGTTTGTTTGGCTGAAAGAGCACCATCTGATCAGGTCTCTGTACAGGGAGCCAGTGTTGAAAATGAGCGTGTGCCTGGAAAAGAACATGATTATCGTCCGCGAAATAGACGGATTCAGTGCCGCTGTGGACCAAGACGGCCTCGATATGGATGTCCTCTTTTTGTAGTAATGCAAGTGTCTCTTCGTAACGCGACTGCATGACAGAGATATGGCTTTGAAACAGTTGACTAAGATTCATCGTCGAGTACCCCTACGGCTATTTTGCTTGTAGTCTGACTTCTTCATTCTCAGTCATGAATTGGCAGAACTCAAGGAAAGACTGATAGTCCGGGACCTCAATGATTTGCGCATGGATGTTGTAACTGCGTTTGACTTCAATAGTTAAGTCATCAATGTGGGTGATGGAAAGCTCAAATTTCCCGAATGGGCTTTCGCGGCGAATGGTTTGTTCCTCACTCAGCCAGCGCATCCCTTCGGGTAAATGTAGCGTTACCTTTCCGGCATTGATATGTGGGTTGCGAATATGGAGGGGCAGGTGGCGTGTCGGTTGACTGGCGTACTTGCCTTGGATTGAATTGCCTGGCAAGAGTTGGTCAATACGCCAGGTATCTCCTTTTTGCACTAAGCCACTGTTTTCAAATGCGCTTTCAATGGCAAACACGCCGATCACGTCAGCATCTTTGATTTCTACGATTGTGACATTTGAACCGGGGAAGTTGGCGTTAATGCCGACTTCGACTCGCTGCCTTATCTCAGGTTGGTTGAGCGTCGAGAACCGTTCCTTTAATTGGCCTGCTAGCGAGCCGAAAAATCTCTCCGTGCCTAGGGCAGCAACTTGGCCGTCCTCATCAAACAGGAACTCGTATTCAAACTCGATTCGTTCGGAACGGATATCCGTCATGGGGATGTCTAGCAGTGGCGGGTCCTGTTGGGGGTCCAGCACCAATCCATTGGACGCTCGAAAATCAAAGGGGATGTAGCCAAAAGGTAAATCTTTCTGGTTAGGGTCCAGCCAAATGGTCTTGCCGTTCACCTCTATTTTCAATAGGGCATACGTGAATAGATCAGGCAATGGCAAGTCGAAACTAACCAATAAGAGTTCTGCTGGACGAGCTAGAACGATTTGGCAAGGGATTCCGGCTTCTTCGTAAAGCTTGGCGAGCAGTAGAGAGGCATTGCCACTCTTGTTCTCCCAGACTAGGTTAATGTTTTGATAGAACTGATTGGATGGTTCGATGGCGTCAACCACTGTTCGGTACATGTGTTCGGCCAAGTCGAACTTCTTGGGGTGTTCAGCCTGCCACGTCTTGAGGAGTTCATCCAATGGCTTAGTCATGATCATGCGTAACCTAACCGCATTGGTGAAGAAGTCGCGTATCTCTGACCATTCCGTATTGAAGCTTAAGGTTGCACGAGGAAGAAAATATCCGGGATTGGGCATCGACGGTTCGGGCGCCACAGGAGGCATCTCTTTGGTTAGCCAGCGTACATAGGTTAAATCTTCTTCTTCCCGCGTTTCGGGTTCGCCGGGATAGTTCTTTGATTGGATATTGGGTGCCGGTTCTAGGCCAGAAGGATAAATAAGTACCAATTCACTGTGGTGGTAAACACGGTCGATGCCTTGAAAAACAAAACTCATGCTGGCGTCGACACCATTGGGGTCGTAATAGGCGGGTGGCAGATATTCGATGTGTTCTTCATCAATAAAGTCGCCGACGCCAATACCGCTTAGACTTATGGTGGTTTTGTTGTCGATGTTCTCGGGATAAAAAACGGTTCCGTCCTGCTTGATGGTCCGCAGCTCAAGTATCTCGAGATCTTGTGGCAGATTCAGCTCACTCTCGTTATCAACACCGTCTTTAGTCAAAACACGTGTGACCAAATGGGTATATCGCATTTGCGAACCATCGGGAAAGAGACGGATCATCAGTTGGTCGAGTAATAGTTCTGAGTCGGCGTCCTTTGCCGGGGGTAAGTGTCGAGCCGCTTCAATAACGTCATGGGTATTGACGCGAAATGATTCGAACGCAGTTCGACCTTCCATGTGACTGAGCATTTGCCTAAAGGCGGAATCCGCGGGTTCAATCAAAAGGTAATCTAGGATGCGTGCTTTGGCGGTTTCTGATTGGCCCTCGTAACTGTCCAAATTGATGATGTCGAGTAGGGCACGTCGATGGCTTGGATCACGTTCCAGGGTTCGCGTTAGCCAGTCCCGCTGAGACACTCGGTCACCAAGTTTGGCGTAATTGTTGGCGATTTCATACGGGTAGTCATTGTTTTCGGGGAATATTTCCCACCTGTATTCCAGGTTAGCGATCGCGCCTAGAAAGTCATCGTTCATGCCCAATAGTTCTGCCCGATAACCGTCCCAGGGTTCCAAGTCAGCAAGTTTCTCAAGTAAGAATCGAATTTCGTCGAGATTGTCCTCGGCCTTTGCATTGGCAAACCGCAAGCGTAACGCCCAGCGGTGATCATCGCCCAGTCCTTCGAGATTCTTAATGGCTTTTGCTCTCAGATCAAATAGGTTCTCTTTGATCGCTAGGTCCAATTGCGTTTCGATGGCTTCACAGTGGGCTGGGTTCAATTCCAGGGCAGCCTCAATGAAGGGAATCGCTTCCTCGCTGTAACGTGCGTTGTATAGCAAGCGCCCGAGACGGGTAAGGTTATCGGCTGTTCGGTTTTCGTCTGCGCAAAGTTGAGACAGGATCTGGTAGGCGTGGCCCATGCTCTTTTCTTCGGGTTGGAAGCGTACGCCCGTCATTTTGATTTCCGCCAGGATGCCGCCTAGTAGCTGGCTCGACGGATTGCTCTGGACCAAGTTTTCGAACGTCGTCAATGCCAATTGCAGATCGCGCTCACCGGCTGCAATATAGCCAGCCACAAAGCGCGCTAAAGGCCTAGGATCACCCGTCACTTTTTGCTTGAGTCCATAGCTTACGGGCTTGGCTTTCCACCGTTTTTGGTTCAAATCGAGAGCCGGATACTTGGGTTCGGATATTTGCAAACCATCCGCGAGCAAGCTCAGCGAGAACTGTCCGTTTTTGCCTCTTGTCTGCGTGATCTTGACAAGCACCTCGTGGTGACCGGCGGGCAGGTTAGCTCTAAAACTTTGAATGCGGCCTTCTTCGCGTTCAAGATGAGGGATACTGACGAGTAACCGCCCATCCACAAAAACCTTGATGGTTTGATAAGAGAAGATACGGAATAGGACAGGTGCCGCCGCCTTCAGTGAAAAGTCAGAATAGGCGTAAACGATGCCTGTACCAGTCGCTTGTCCGGCGGGCACAACAACGCCACTTCTGAAAGATGAAAGTGGCTGCTCAGCCCAATAGCTGGTTTTCTCCGGCGGCCAAACTTGATCAAAGTCTGGAATGGGATAGCTGCCAAAGCGACGCGAAAAGCGCCATTGATTTAGATAGGACGACATGGCCAATGCTTTTTCGAATAATTGCCTGTCGCCTTCGAGGCTCGCAATGTGCCGCAAGTGGTTAGAGAAGTGGATTCTTAACTCGGGGTTCTCGGGCTGACTGTCTTCAATCAATGGTCGCGCATCGGTTGCCCAAGTTGGGTGGAAGCTCCTCATCGGCTTCATCCAGGCCATCACCAACTCAACGGCAGGATCAAGCGGATCGTCACGCAAGATCTTCAGAGCCGCCTCAGCCAACTCGTCTGTTGGGCCATTTCCGGTGTAGGTCAGGAACCAGCCAATTTTTGCTAGGCTCGGATCCTTATCAAGTACCATGGCTTGCTCAAACAGAGCGCGGGCAGATTGCGGACGGTTATTTATGAGTTCGGACCAAGCTTCGTCAAGGTTATTAGCTAGCGAAAAACAGCTTGCAAGTAACAGGATTAACGATCGCAACATGTTCACTCCTTAAGGGTTAGACCAACGGATGGATTGATTGAGGGTCTGATCGTGAGCTAAGAAAAGAGTGCGTATTGCGTCGTATTCGTTGGGCTCAATGCGTTGTTTCTTGAATCTTAAGGAGTAGTTGACCGTGATTTGGTGTGGCTGAGTCTGGTCGAAAGTGATGGCCACACTGACATTGTCGTCTTCAAGTTTTAATTGGTCGGGAAGATCTGCGATTTCAAATTCTTCAGGCGTGCCGATTTGCACGCGGATCGTTTGCTCTCTTGGAACACCCATTTCGACCGGGAACATGCGCCTTGAGTTGGGTGTAAATGCTTGCGTTAACGAATCGTTCAGCATCTTGAGTGGCAATCGATAACCCGTGCCGTCTTGTTGGGCTAATGACTGAGATTCACCTGCAAAGGAGAGTTGAATAGATTCCTGCAAGTTAGAGTCTTGACGACTAGCCGATTGCACTTTCAGCCCAGGAAAACTCGCGGTAAGCAAATCTTGAATGTTACGGTCAAGTTTAGATTCGATGGACAAGTATTGACGTATGGGCGGTCCCTGTGAGCCGATATAAGTAAGTTCACCGCTGATTTGAGCCTTGCCGCCTTGATCAAGCTGTACATCAAAGGAATATTGTCGTCGATTGTTATCATTGAATGGGATGTGGCTCAATTTGCCACGGCCCTGTTCATCTACGACCAAAGTAAGCGCACCTTGATCCATGTCAGGTAGTTCATTGATGCCTGAGAACTCGGCGGTTCCGTCCAAGTACATATCGAATTCGGGCACATACGCTATGGCGTGGTTGAAATACGACAGACTAGCTGGGAACGTATGAATATCGCCCTTGTCATAGGTTCGAACAATGGCAATGCTGGCCTCTACGCCCACTTCGCGCAGTAGGGCAATCAATAGACTTGCCTTGTCTTTACAGTCGCCGAATTGACGACTACAAACTTGCGTTACGGGGTAAGGCTTATAGCCGTGGATGCCAAATTCAAGGGCGACGTAACGCGTGTTGGTTACCACGTATTCATGGACCTTTTTGACGATCTCCAGGTGATCGGTGGTATCGCCGACAATGTCCTTAGCCAATTGTTTGCTGGCTCGGTCCAATTGCAGTTGCCCTTTTATGAGTTCTGAATACCACTTAGACATGGCCTGCCAATCCGAGAAGGTGGAGATGCTGACATAGGGCATGTATGTGGCGATGCCAGGCATGCGAGCTTCCATTTCGTAAGGAGGCGATTGGTTCAGATTCCAATGGTGCACGGTGAATTCATCTCGCTCTTCGACATCGTATTTGGCATTCATATTCTCAGATTTGTGATAAATCTGGCGTCCCTTGGGTACCATCAGTCGGTAGTCAACACGCCTCGTAGGATAAGAGGATGCGAAGTAAACTAAATCACCAAAATAGTCGCCGAAAATATTGGTCGCATCGTGATGATCGATTCGGTACTCAAGTTGAATGCGATCGCCTACTTGCAGTGCCGGGAAGGCAACCTGGAATGCGACCAAATCGTAGTACATGCGGTATTCAGGTTCCGAGACGCGGGCGCGCCCTACATTGGTTAAGAGGGTACGTTCATCGCCGCGCGTCAGTACCGCTGAAATCAGTTTGGCGGTTTGTCGCAAGGGCGCATACGAAAACGAGTATCCCGGTAATTCGGTTGTACCCGCTTCGGTCATGATTTCATATTCAAGTTGATGATATTCAGAGCTCTGGCCGTTGGGCGCCAACTTCACGACACGGTTATCGATATTGAGTACGATGGATGATCTTTCAAGCACATCTGTTTCTGGGCTCTTCTCGACGCGGTACGCCGCATAAAAATCGCTCTGAGTTTGTTCAAGCGCAGTGACGACACGTTCTAAAGGCGGATTCTGTGGCCGCAAAGCCAATGCCTTTTTTAGTAAATCAACGGCTTCGGCATCGCCGCGCCGCAATTTGCATTCCCCTAACGCTTGTAGGATGTACGGGTTTTCAGGGGTTTGCTTTAAGTAATGGAGCAACATCGATTCAGCTTTGTCAAAGCGACGGTTTGCTGCCAACAAATTTGCATATTCGATAGCAATACTCATCGAATAGGGCGCATCTAACAAAAGCTGCTGATAGAGCTTGTCCAACGCCGCACTATCGCCTTTGTTCTTGAGCAGGATCATCTTGCGCTCTGTGTATTTAGCCTGGCCACGTCGAATCTTCATGATGCGGTCTAGTAGAGCTTCGCTCTCCTGATCAAAATCCATCGACCAGTAAAGGTCACACAAATCCATCATGATCCAAGGTACGTCAGGGTAACGCTTGGAAAGATCTTCGGTTCGACGCAAGGCTTCCCCAACTAACCGCAAGTTTGCCAAGGTATTGGTGTGCAAAATTTCGGCGGGCCAATACTGTGGATCGGCTTCACGGGCGCGCTGTGCGTAGAGACGTGCTTCCCAATATCGTTCTTGAGACAGGGCGATTTGACCCAATTGCGTTAATCCCCAAGCTGAGTTCGGTTGTTGCGCGAGAAATCGGTTAATGAGTGCGACTCGATCGTTTGGGTTGGGTGTTAAAGAAAGCAGCTTTTCAGCGATTCGTTGGTCTGGCTTGTTGTCAAATGCCGCAAGCAAGTGATCGCGTGGATTACCTAGAATGGAATGTTGATTGAACTCTTTGATCAACATCAAGCTTCCGAGAGCGGCTTGAGATTGAGCTTGCGCCTGCAGGACAAGTTCGGACATGCCTACGTCGACATGGCTTGGTTTGCTGCGACTCGTCTTGTGGCCACGGGTCGAGTCAAACTGGGGCGGTTGGTTCTCCGCATCAGTTAGTCGGGCAAAAAACCCGAGATTAGTGGCGTCGTTATCGGTTTCGCGATAGATGGTTAACGCGTGCCAACCTTTCTTTACTTGGGCATGAATTACAAGTTGGTCGGGATGCGATTCTTGTTTCTCTAACTGATCTGTCACTTCGAATCGATCGATCCATACGCGAATGCGGTGACTAAAGCCTAACCCTAAGCGGATGGTTTGTTTTTCATCAAGATGAAAAGCCGTGTTGAAGTAAGCGCCTGCCAATTGATACGGGTAAACGGCGTGATTGGCATTGAAGTACCCGTAATGGCCAAGGCCCGAACTGGTATAGCTTTCATCGTCCCAACTCTTGACGGTCTGCCATGAGACCTGACGATGTAATCCGTCAGTTTGCTTTGCTTCAAGGATGGATTTTATGGCCTGGTTGTGGCCGGCGTCGACGGGGCCCAAAATGCGCCATTCGGGAATATAACCTAATGAAGGGACAAGATCGGCGACCGCGTCAACTTGACCGATCTGGCGGTAGATCTGTGTCAAAAGGTAACCGATTTCGGCGCGTGCTTCGGCCTGAACTGTGCGGTCAAAAAGCGTGCGTACCAGCTCTAGGATGTCAGCTTGGCGGCTGGATTCATGGGTCAGGAAATAGAGTTCTTCTGCAATGAGCGTTGCGTCCAGTGGCTCAGTTGCCTTGTTTTGTTGGACCTGTTCGGCTAAAGCTTCAACACGTGCATCCGCATAGTTAGCCGGATAGTTAGCCATTACCCAAGACGAAACGAACGTGGTTAGGAAAAAAATCAATCGCTGCAAAGTCACTACCTCCTGACAGCCCGTGTGCAAGATTCGTACGCAGGGATTAGGCGCGAGATTCAACTTTGTGGTCGGTTAATGAAAATTGAGGTCGCAGCGACTGGGGTGTCGCCAAAACCGGCATGCCTCGCGCCTGGAAATCGAGCAGAAACCGCCTGACTGTTTCTTGTGAATAGGACGTATAGGTGTCGCTGAATTGGTTCCAGAGCTTGATTAAGTCATGCTGCGTCACGGCCAGATTCAATTGCTTGAACAATAATTGTTCCTGACCAGGAGCTGGTGTGGAATTTTGAGAAACCGGCGCAAAAGTTTTTCGATGGTACCGACAGGGGCCATGCGAACTAAGGGCCGCCAAGTGGACGGCGGTGCCGTAGCCCTTGTGCTGGTGGAATTGATAGTTAGGGAATGATAGGGATAGGTTGGTCATATACGCGTCGCGGGCTACTTTTGCTAAGATCGAGGCAGCAGCGATTGCGCTGACCCTTTGGTCGCCCTTTGTTAATGTGGAGCTCTGTGGCATGCTGGTGGGTTTCTGGTTACCGTCGATGATGATACTTGTCTGGTCGTCTGGATCGGGTGCAACCAACTCAAATCCGTGCAAGCTGGCGCGCAGTACATTGATGTGATCGATGACGATGTGGCTAACAAAGGCGATTCGAAACCAGGCAAAACGCTTAATCGCGAATGCCAATTGCAGGCGTTTCTTAGCACTTACCTTCTTTGAATCGTTAAGTTCGACAAACCAGGGTTGTTCAACAGCTTGCTTGGGCATCCACTTGACGCAGGCAACGACAACCGGTCCTGCCAGCGCGCCACGACCGGCTTCATCAATACCCGCTATCCATGGCGTTTCATAATTTGAGTCATCGCTGAAGCGCATGTTGCGCAGTATAACTGATGTCTTTGTTCAAATAATCAATCGCTTACTTGTTTTCAAGAAATCTGCGTACTATAATATGCGACTTGCGTGTAACGCGCATTTCCGGGCCTATAGCTCAGTTGGTTAGAGCCCCCGGCTCATAACCGGGCTGTCCCAGGTTCGAGTCCTGGTAGGCCCACCAAATTTGACCGAGGCGACGCGATGCGTTCCAGACAAAAAGGGTACGGATCACGGATCGATAGATGGGTAAGGGTGCGCTTGACGCACCTTTTTTTATGCTGACGGAGGCTACGTTGAACGACGCTTTAACTGCGCTAAAAGACTACCAGATAGTCCTAAACCGAATTTCCGAATTGGAAAAGCTACTTTCGTTTGTACCTGAAGATGTTCAGGTACTCGAAAATGAGTGGCAGACAATGAAAGAACGGTTAGCTGAACTTGTTGCACGCCACGAGGAGCAGAGCCTAACTCAAAAGACTCAGGACACTGCCCTTGCCGAAGCAACGGAGAAATCCAAGAAGTTCGAGAAAGACCTTAACGAAGTAACCAATAGTAAGGAATACAATGCGGTCATCAAAGAAATCGATGCGATACGCAAACGGGTGTCCAGTCTCAACGATGACATAACGAAACGAATGGTGGATCTAGAAGAGATTACGAAGAACATAGACGAATGCAAGCAGCTTGCGTCTCAATCGAAGTCTAAATACCAGTCCGCGCTCAGGAAGTACCGAGCAACACAAAGCGAGTTCAAAACAGAACTCGAAAGCAATGTGGCAGAACGCGATAAAAAGGCGGCCTTGGTCCCTGAATCGCTCATGCGTCAATTTGCACGGATCGCTGATCGTAGACAAGGAATTGGACTGGCCCTGTGTGTTGATTCGATTTGTTCCGCATGTAATGTCCACATCCGCTCTAATGTCGTTGAGATGATTCGCCACAACCAGCGCGTTATCAAATGCGATAGTTGCCAACGTATTCTTTACTTCCATGAAGAGGCGCTGACTTCCTAATGGGCAAAAGTGCCGATCGCGACCTTAGCGAACGGCTCGAAAACGTAGAACATCGAATTGATGAAGCGTTGAGCCGTTCGTTGAGAAATCGAGGCAATCTGACCCTGATTGCGGTGAGTAAGCGTCAACCTCTGCGTCAGGTCTTGGATGCCTATGCGCTCGGTGTTAGACATTTTGGTGAAAACCAAATCCAAGAGGGCGTGCCCAAAATAAAGGCCGCACCCAAAGACATCGAATGGCATTTTGTCGGGCACCTGCAGAAGAATAAGGTACGCGCTTGCGTGAAACATTTTGCTTATATCCACAGCATTGATAGTTTGAAATTGCTGCAGCGTGTTGATCAAATTGCTAGCGAGGAACGTTTTCGGCCCATCGTATTTTTGCAGGTCAACTTGGTGCAGGACCAAGATAAGCACGGTCTTATCGCTGAGACCGTGGAGGACGTGTTAGGTCAAGCACTTGCGTGTCAACATCTTGAGTGTCGTGGCTTGATGGCGATGCCGCCGGTCGGCTATGACCTGGAACAGGCCAGCGATTACTTCGTCAAGATGGATGAGCTACGTCAACAGCTTAAACAAACTTACCCCGAATGGTCCGGTAGGTTGAGTTTGGGTATGTCCCGTGACTTCGAAATGGCCATCGCCGCAGGGGCCAATTATTTGAGGATCGGTACCGACATTTTCGGAGAACGAATCCAGTGATAGCTTTTAAAGTATTTGTTTTTAACGTTTTGATTCTCGCCGCGAATATTTACCAATGGTTATTGCTGGCCTATGTCTTGGCCTCTTTTTTTGTCAGAGACCGCTATGTGCCTTGGTTTGTTTTTTTGGAAGAGCTCATGGAGCCGCCGCTACGATTGATTCGGAAATGGACCCAAGGGAAAACGGTCACGGGTAGTTTCGATTTTGCGCCCATCATTCTTTGGTTCGCTGTTTACGCGCTGATTCGACTTTTCCTGATCCTCGCACACTAGCGAATTGACGGATCACCTTGTGTTATCATGAGTTCAGTCATTTATCGGAGTGATTCATGATTACCCCTCTCGAAATACAAAATCAGGAATTTGCCACCAAACTTCGTGGTTGTGACCCGCAAGAAGTAAAACACTTCTTGTATTTGATTTCGGAAGAGTTTGCCAATCTACTGGAAAACAATCATGTCATCACGCGTGAGTTAAGCGTTTTGCGTGCGCGAGTCGGTGACATGGAGGATCGCGACAAGATCCTTAAGGACACCCTCATTTCGGCGCAACAGATTAAACGCGAGATCCAGGAAAACGCCTCAAAAGAAGCGGAACTGACTGTTCGTGAAGGACAACTCAAAGCTGAGACTCTGTACGAACATGCTCGTAAAGAAGTAGACAAGATGGCGCGTCAAGTACAAGAAGTTCGTCGCGTTAGAAACGACATTCTCGCCGAAGTTGAAATGATGGTAACGCGCTTCGCACATTTTGTGGATGCGGAACGGCAAATGTCGGTCGAGTCGGACAAACTTCGTAGCTTCACTTCGGAAGCCAATAAGAACGAGCCGCATGTCTTGAATCGTGTTCGTAAGGAAAGCGGTGCATGACGAGCACGGGGTGTAAGCGCACACTATTAGAAAATTTCACCGAAGTGTTGACCGCCGTGGGTAATCAGGCTGTCGTTGGTGATGCAACCATACAGCGATTCTGCCCAGGTTCAATTGCCATCGAAGACGGAATGATCGTGGATGTGGGCCCGCCAGATCAGGTTTTGGCACGAAGCGGACAATTTGATGAACGCATAGACATGACCGGCAAGTCGGCAATCCCTGGCATGATCGATCCCCACACCCATTTGGTATTTGCTGGTGATCGTTGTGAGGAATTCAATCGTCGCTTACATGGCGCCACTTATGTGGATATCGCCAAAGCTGGAGGCGGTATTAAGTCCACCGTGCGCGCTACGCGTGCGGCTACCCAGTTGCAGTTGGAGCAACGTGGCATTCAAGTATTGAATCAAATGTTGATGCAGGGTGTGACAACCATTGAAGCCAAGTCCGGCTACGGGTTGGATCATGCCACGGAAATCAAACAGCTGGATGCGATGCGCAGCTTGAGCCAAAAACACCCTGTCGAAATGGTTCAGACCTTTATGGGTGCCCATGAAATACCAGCCGAGTTTGAAGGCCGACCGGCCGACTACATCGACTATCTCAATCAGGATCTGTTACCTGAAGTTAAAGCGCGGGGTGACGTGACTTATGTTGATATCTTCTGTGAACGTGGGGTATTTGAGTTAGAAGATTCACGTCGCCATTTAGAAAGAGCGTGTGAGCTTGGGTTTGGGGTCAGACTACATGCGGATGAACTTGTGCATATGGGCGGTTCTGGGCTGGCAGCTGAGGTGGGCGCAATTAGTGCCGATCATCTGGTTTACGCGGATCGCAAGGACATGGAACGTATGGCTGAGGCCGGCGTGATGGCGACTCTACTTCCCGGAACTAGCTTCTTTTTGCGCGGTAACTATGCAGATGCAAAGGCATTTCGAGAAGCAGGCTGTGCGATCGCACTCAGTACAGACTTCAACCCGGGCAGCAGCCACACCTGTTCTCAATCCTTAATGATGGCGCTCGGTTGTATGAACCTAGGCATGACGTTTGAGCAATCGTTTGTAGGCGTGACCTTGAACGCGGCTGCCGCCATTCAACAGGCGCATCGCCTAGGGACACTGGAAGTTGGGAAATCTGCAGATATAGCAATCTTAGATACCCACAACCCGCTTTTCCTTGTGTATAACTGGGGAATTAACCATGTTGAGCATGTGATGAAAGCTGGGAACTGGGTTGTCAAAAATCGGCTACCCGTTCAAGCGGCATGACAGTCTGAGCGAATTCCGCTACAATGCGTGGCTGTTTGTCGTCGGGAGGTTCATGTGGGATTGTCAGCTGGCATGGTGGGATTACCGAACGTAGGTAAATCCACCATATTTAACGCACTTAGTTCGGGTAAAGCGCAAAGCGCTAATTATCCGTTTTGTACCATTGAGCCTAACGTGGGAATCGCACCTGTGCCCGATCAACGTTTACATCGCATTGATCACTTTATGCCCACGGCAAAGATAATTCCGGCCGTTATTGAAGTGGTCGATATTGCGGGTCTTGTCAAAGGTGCTAGCAAGGGTGAAGGACTAGGTAACCAATTCCTGGCCAATATTCGCGAAGTAGACGCCATCCTGCATGTGGTTCGCTGTTTTGATGATGACGATGTCATCCACGTTGACGGCTCCGTGAATCCGATTCGTGACATCGAGAACATTGAATTGGAGCTTATCTTTGCGGATATGGATGCGGTTTCGAAGAGATTGACTCGAATTGGTAAGCGCAATGAACCCGAGTACAAACGCGAACGCGTGGTTCTTGAACGTGTCCGTGAATTTCTAGACGCAGGAAAATGGCTCGCAACCCAAGAATGGTCTGACGACGAACGCATTATTTTGCGGCCCATGTTCTTACTTTCGATGAAGCCCGTTCTGTTTCTAGCCAACCTACACGAATCCAATATCGGTGAAGACAACCCACTCTTAGATATGGTTAAGGATTATGCGGCAGGTCATGGAGCTGCAGTGGTTCCCATTTGTGGTCGTATCGAGGAAGAGTTAGCAGACCTTGAAGCCGATGAGGCGCGCGACTTTTTGGTAGAGCTAGGCTTAGTTGAGTCTGGCCTCGACTCGCTGGCTCGCGAAACCTATCAACTTTTGGGTTTGCAAAGCTATTTCACCGCCGGACCAAAAGAAATTCGCGCATGGACGGTGCGCAAGGGTGCCAAAGCCGCAGAATCGGCAGGTGTCATCCATACTGACTTTGAAAAGGGTTTCATTCGCGCTGAAGTCTATACCCTACAAGACTTGGAAGATTGCAAAACGGAGGCGGAAATTAAGGCGCGTGGCCTCATGAGACTAGAAGGCAAAGAGTATTTAGTGCAGGATGGCGATATTATGCACTTTCGATTCAACGTTTAGATAACTCAATTAGCAGCCCGTATGGCGGGATCGGCTGGCTTCTTAATCGCCCGTAAATATTCAATGATCTCTTTGCTATCTAGTGGGTACGAAAAGAAATGGCCTTGGCCTTCTTCACAACCGATGGCTAGGAGATGGGCCACATGTGCTTCACTTTCAACGCCTTCAGCGATGATTGACATGTGAAGATTGTGCGCGATGGCAACGATAGCCGCCGTAATAGCCGCGTCGTCTGCGTTATTTATGATGTCCAACACGAATGATTTATCGATCTTGATGCAGTCAATCGGAAAACTCTTCAGGTAACCTAACGATGAGTATCCCGTTCCGAAATCATCGATACTTATGCGCGCTCCCATGTCATGAAGTTGTTTGAGGATTTCGACCGCATTTTCATTGTCGTCCATCAAGACTGACTCGGTGATCTCTATGTCTAGCAAGCTCGGGTTGTAGTTAAGCCGCTTTAGGACCGACCGAATCTGGTCGACTAGGTCAATGCGGTTAAATTGCTTCGGCGAAAGGTTGATGGCTACTCTTACGGCAGGCAAACCTTGTTTTTCCCAACTCTTGGCTTCGCTGATGGCGCTGTCGAGCACCCACTCACTAATGGCGCCAATGAGGCCCAATTCTTCTGCGATAGGGATGAACACGGTCGGCGATACCGTGCCGAGTTCCTCGTCTTTCCAGCGTATGAGTGCTTCTAAACCCACCAACTGCCGTGTTTTTAGGTCGATCTGAGGTTGATAACACAAGCTGAAATCCAAGTTTCTAACGGCGCGGCGTAAGTTTGTCTCCAGGGTTAATCGGGCTCGAGCCTTTTGATGCATGTCCTTGTCGAATACATCGATATTTCCGCTGCCCATTGATTTGGCGTGGAATAGGGCTGTGTGCGCATTTCTCAATAAGTTATCAGCCTTGTCTTCATGAACTCCGCCGTAAGCAATGCCAATGCTGACTTCCATGGATAAGTCATGCTCACCTACGCGTTGAGGTTCAGCCAGGACGCGTTGGATCTGACGAGCCAGATCGATCGCATCGTGTTCGGATTCCAACTCGCTTTGTAAGATGGCGAAGTCATCGCCTTCCAGCCGTGCCAATGTGTCTCGCGGTTTGATGCAATTATCTAATCGTCGGCCAACTTCGATGAGTACTTCGTCGCCAGCCTGATGCCCAAAACTGTCATTGATCATCTTGAACCGATCCAAGTCTAAGTACAGGACGGCACAAGTGTGGGCCAAGCCTGTATGGCGTTTTGCTGAACGCGAGAGACTATGTAGGAACAGCGAGCGTTTGGGTAGTCCAGTCAGCGCGTCGTGCATGCCATGATGCGTGATATCGGTTTGCGAGCCTGCCATGCGATAGGGTTTTCCCTCTGTATTTCGGACTGCGATCCCTCGGCAGAAAACCCAAATATAGCTGCCGTTTGTGTGGAGGATTCGATATTCCGATGCGAAGTTTTCGGTTTCGCTGGTTAGGTGGCGCTGGATATCGGTTTGCACGCGTGCCTTATCGTCTGGGTGGATGCGATCAAACCAAATTTGCGTATCGTTGGGGGTGTCGTCGTCGAAACCAAGCATCGACTTCCAGCGCGGCGAGAAATAGATTTTCTGAGACTGTAACTCCCAATCCCAGAGCCCATCATTTGCGCCTGCGGCCGCTAATGCGTAACGTTCCTGGCTTTCGCGTAAGGCCCGTTCTGATTCCCTTAAGTGCAGCTGAGTCTTGATGCGGGCCAGTGCTACCGCCGTATCAATCGGCTTGGTTATATAGTCGTTTGCTCCGAGAGACAAGGCGCGGATGATGTCCTTGCTTTGGCTTAAAGCTGTAATCATGATGATGGGCAGTTCAGATATGGGGAAGAGTTTACGTAACCGCTTTAAAGTCTCGAAGCCATCGATGTCCGGCATCACGACATCCAATAAGATCAAGTCGACGGTGCCTGTTTTGGCAAGCTCAACGGCTTCTTGACCCCCGCCAGCAGTCAGCGTGTCGTAACTATTGCCGCGTAGCTGATGGCAAAGTATCTCGCGGTTGAGCTCGTTGTCGTCGACAATTAGGATACAAGAAGGCAAAGTGTAAACCTCATCTTGGTGACGAATTTAAATGCGAACAAGTCTCTATCTGATTCATCGGACTCCAGCCTTGACCTCTAAAGTTTAAGACACTATTTCTTTTCTGGATAACCGCAAACTCATAGGCAACTCCCATATGAGTCGATAAGGATGATCATATCTAATACATTGATCTCGCCGTCTTGATTGAGGTCAAATGGAAAATCGGTGCGCCATAACGAAACGAGAATAGCCAGGTCATCGGCATCGACGTCGAAGTCACCGTCTAAATCGGAAGGCAGAGAGCAAGCATCAAGTTCAAAGGCGCCTAAGTCAGGGTTGGGTCCCCGAATTTCACCCAAAATATCGTATAGAGGTGCCATGAGCGGATTTGCCATATCAGTAACTGGACTGCCTAGCCCAGGTTTTCCGTAGCCGTTAACTAAGCGCAAGAATTCTTCGCGGATGGTTGAGTTACCACTTACGAATGTCATGGAACCCGCGTCCCAACGAGGCAAGACAATGGCCGCCTGAGCTGGGAGCTGCGGGTCACCAACCACAGCCAGCGCGTCATCACTCATATTGATTAGTTCGTTTGGGTCATCAGGGACTGGCGCTCCACCATTCCAGTATAGGTTTTGTTCGATCACGAATTGGTCAGTAGCGGTAGGCGGTGTGTCGGAGAAATCATTATTTGATTGCCCAAATTCCGCACCCATCGTGGCTGTGGGGTCGCACCAAACATTGTTATAGAAGCTAATTTCATCGTTGACGAGGTTGGCGCCCTCCTGGTTGATTCGCATGGCGAAGGCGAGGGCGGGTAAGTCTCCGACCACGGTATTATTGCGAAAACGAATGAGACGACAACCTTTGACACCCCACGCGGCGCGCATATTGTTGGGCGAGTTCCCGATGAATAGGTTGTTCTCTACCCAAGCATCTTCGGCTTCGTAAATGGCCTGACCGTCCTCTCCAAACAACAAAAAGTTAGAACCCGAACTACCTTGCCAGTTCAAGAAAACGTTTCTGTGAATATGGAACTGTTCATTCAGAGGATGGGCGCCTGAATTCTTGATAACGATGAAACTACTGGTGTCGTTATTATTAGGTCGCCCACTGCCTTCAAAATCGTTGAAAAAAATGTTGTCGCGAACCTCTATATTCACGACGCCATTGATGTCTATATGTTCATCAGAGCCTGCTTGATTGTAGAAAATATTGCCTTCAACCAAGATATCGAGCGCTCCGTTGTTGATCTTCAAAAGGTCGTTATTGAAACTGTCATGGATCACATTGTCTCGAAATACGATGCGACTTACGTCAGGA
The DNA here is from genome assembly GCA_029263455.1 of Holophagae bacterium. Taxonomy (GTDB): domain Bacteria; phylum Acidobacteriota; class Holophagae; order Acanthopleuribacterales; family Acanthopleuribacteraceae; genus JAGQSC01. The sequence goes on along the minus strand of JAJCXM010000026.1, from coordinate 25,379 downwards.
TCAGGTGAAACATTGAGGTTCTGTACCTGGATGACAAGTGCACCTGCGCCTGGTCCAGTGTGCGCAATATCGAATCCCTCCAGAGTGATACCCACGCCATAAAAACAAGTCACAACGGTGCTTGTGTGGCGCAGTTGCGCTTGGTACCTGACTTCGCTTCTGACGGTAACGCCGACAGGAAATATTCCCCTTAATCGTGTACGTCCAAAATATTCGCCCGGTCCAACCAGGACTAAAGCCTCGTCGGGTACTTGATCTAAAGCAAATTGAATTGTCGCCCAAGGGTTGCCCTGTGAGCCGATGCCTGTGGTGTCCGAGCCCATCGTGTCGACGTAAAACGTCTGAGCTGAGAGCGACACAGCAAAAAGGCACACGACGATAATCCGTGTCATGAACGATCTCCACTTAAGTTGCACTTAGTGTAACTCATGTTGGGGTTTGATGGGAGATCGCCGTGCTCCAATTCCTGCGCTTGGCAAGCCAAAAAGATTCTTTTGGCTTGCCCAAAATCAGTTACTTCAAAGCCGAACGAGCGCATCGGCCAAGTGTCCCTAAATACATGCTTTTTAGGCAATATCGGCCGGTGTACCTCCTAATAGGACGTGCCCTGAAGCTTCTCGCTGTTTTGATTCCTGTAGCGGGTGGAACTCAGCGGCTAATAAGTCACGATACATGCGTTCAAGCTCGATATCACGAAAGTAGGCGCGTCCGCCCATGGCTTCCATGGCTTTTTGCGCCATTTCGCGCACAGAGCGAGCGATGAGCGTCTTGGCTGTCAAGCAGCGATTAGCGGATACTAGACTGGGCTTAATCGTCCAATCACCAACAGCGGAGACGATGTCATCAATTGCCAATTGAGCGATGCGAAGTTGGTTATTCATTTCGCCCAATACGCTTGCAATGGCCGGACTGACACGCCTTTTCGATAATTGGCGAACCACACGACCGTGCATCTCTTCTGCAATGCCCACGTAAGGCGCCATAAAAAGAGGAAAAGCCACCGTGCCAACCAGATCCCAGATAGGATGCCATGCTCCTCTTTGCCTCATCAAGCCGACACGTTCGTCTGAGATGAAGACGTCTTTCATGTGGATGGAGTGAGAACCGGAGCCCCGCATCCCCATGGCTTTCCAGTTTTCTTCGATCGATACACCTTCTTCTTTAAGCCCAACGCCAAAATGCAGCACGTGTTCGTCGCCATCACTATCGCGATAGGCGCAGCTGGTCATTGCTATGTCGCCTATCAAGCACCCGCTTGAGAAGTATTTTGAACTGGTAACACGATAGCCCCCGTCGACACGGACGGCTTCGCCATTTGAAGACAACCAATCGCCGCCACCTGTGCTTATGAGCACCAAATCTTCGCGCGCGATACGTTCAAGTAAGGCGCGAACAGGTTTGCCGTTCAGGAAACTCATCACCTGAGCGGCCACTAGATGTTGGTGCATTGAAAGCGTCAAAGCAGTCGATCCGCAGTAGCCGGCAAGCGTGCGTAAGAATTGGCACATGTCCGTATAGCTGGATCCAGCCCCGCCCAGATCGGTAGGGATAAGCGCTTTATAGGCGCCCCTATGCTTGAGCTTTTCAAGATTTTCCGCGACGAATAGATCGTTTTGATCGACTTCGCTCGCGCGGGCCGCGAATTCCGGGCCTAGTTCGTTAATGACTGATTTGAGGTCTAAATTTGCATTCATTCTGTTTCGTTACTCCTTGTCGTTCAGCTATAGTGAATCTAGTCGACAAAAACTCAAGGTTAAAGTACAGAATGTGTACCTCCTTAACTTGTTTGAATTGAGTACTATATGAGCGTTCAATTGAATCCGGGTAAAACCTATGGCCAGTTCTGCCCAATTTCCAGGGCAGCCGAAATCTTTGCAGAACGCTGGACGCCATTAATCATGCGGGAGTTGTTGTTTGGCTGCGAAACGTTTTCTGACTTGAAAAAGGGGATTCCGCAGATATCGCCAACCACCTTATCGAAACGGCTAAATGAATTAGCGGACGCAGGCTTGCTAGTAAAGAGAGATCGCGGTGGCAAGGGCACGTCCTATCAATTGACTGAGTCTGGAAAAGCACTAGAAACCGTGGTCGTGGAATTGGGTAACTGGGGTCACCGCTACATCACGGACGATTTACGTGACGACGAATTGGACCCCATGTTATTGATGTGGGATATTCGTCGTAACTTGGATACGTCAATCATTAATCAGTTTGGAACGCCCACAGTCATACAATTTGTATTTTCCGGCGAGCGTCCCAACAAAAAGTACTGGTGGCTTGTCGTTGATCATCGCGATGTCGATTTGTGTCGCCGCGATCCGGGCCGCGATTCGGATCTTGTCGTCTCTACCCATGTCCGCACCTTAACGCACATTTGGTTAGGCAAATTGAGTTATAGCCAAGCGCTCCAATCCAAACACCTCTCCTGTGAAGGTCGTCGAGAAATGACAGCGCGAATGGCTGACTGGATGTTAGGGAGTGCTTTTGGGTCGGTATCATAGACACCGACCCTTGGATGAAGTTAGTTTGTTTGTGCGACTGGATAGACGGCCTTTAGGATGCGACCCACGCTACCACGCCATCCGCTCCAACTCGGTGAGCCAGCCGTGTCGAGTTGTGTAACCTTGGCACCCTTTGCCGTTAGTTGAGCTACGAGGTCGCGGCTATCTGCCTCAGCTTGAAAGCCAGGAAAGTCATAGTCATTGGTGCTGACCTCAACGATGAATCTAGGCGTGATTGCAGTGGCTTCGCCCAACATGGTTTTGGTGTCTTCGCCTGCAGGTGGCATGTAAACAAAGGATTGAATTGAGAAGTTACCGGCTATGTCAGGCCGTTTGAGTCCGGCATAAGCGGAAAGCAGAGCACTTCTCCCATAACCCATCACCAGTCTAGTACTTGGATCCTTTTTGGTGCGGTAATTTTCATTGATGAAGGGGATAAGTTCATCACCCAGGTAGGCAAGATAATCGTCTCGCCGTGGCCCTGCTTGCTCGCCGGTAATACGGGGCGCGAAGGCGACGATGACTTCGGCAATTTCTTTGCCGATGAGATTGTCCAAGGCGCGATCCATCTTGCCAGTACTGAGCATGCTTTCGTGTGTGACGACTACCAGAGGGTATTGGCTGTCACTTGAACCATAAGATGGGGGTAGATAGACTTTGAGTGGGAAGTCAGCTTCAAATAATTTGCTGGTGAGGGTGGTTTCGGCAAGGCTACCCCGTTTCCCGGTAGGCTCTCCAAAATAGTCTGGTGCCACCCACTTCGGCATCCTTAACTCGTTAGCTGCATTCTCGCCTTCGCCAACAACGAGTGGGTTAAGCGGATCTAGGCGTTGGTCGCCATAGACGCTATATGAATATTCCCAGTGACCAGCTTCGTCAAGTTTCTCACTGAAATAGTAGAAGTTGGTGCCCTCAATGCGTGCCATTGGTTTTTCATCTTCAAATCCGCGGCTAACAGCCAAATCTTCAACATCACCACTAAAGAAATAGTGGACCACATCACCCTCGATCAGGGGTGATGTTTTGTTTTCTTTCAAAAAGCCATTGATCATGGACTTCTTGTCCTTGCTGGCCTGAACTTTTTTGACCCAATTACCAAATTCGCCCATGAGTTCAACGGCAGGCTTGGCATCTGCCATTGCGACCATTTCATTGGGCTTGTCGGTGATACGGATAGCGGCGATCTCTTTAAGGTTACGGGCAAAAACGAGTCCGGCACCATAACTAACCGACGTATACGAGGCTTGATCAAATATATTGATGCGCGCGGTTTCTTTGTATTCGTCAGGGTTTGCGGCAATAGCGACCAAGTCTCCCTGGTTGCTAACCGAAAAGATCATGTTCTGGATAAGGCTCAACCCACGGCCACTTGGTGGACGCGAGCGCCACATAACTTTGCCGTCCGCTGGATTGACGCAGCTCATGAATTGGGCTCTGTAGCCGTAAAGGTAACCATCATGAAAAACGGGGATGGCATAGGTATTCATAAACGCGTTTTCCTGCCACCGTGTTTTGGCGTTACTGCCTTCATGATCAAGATCTAGTACCATAGCGCCACGTAAGCTGGTTAATAGAAAAGCGTGATCACCGACGGGTAGTGGAAATCCAAATGATTCACCGTCCTGCAAGGTGTGATCGTGTTGCCAACGAAGCGTTCCGTCATCTGGGTTGATGCCCATCAAGTGGTTGTCCGTCATCGCAAGCACGGTGGAGTGCCCTTCGTGGTTCCAAACAAATGGCGACTGATACGTGTTTGTATCATCACCGACGCTCCATTTCGTTTTACCCGTTTTAAGGTCTAGTGCGGTAGCGGCACGTCCTTCTTTGTCGCCCGTCATAACAATCAAAGATGAACCGGCGACGGTCGGCACGGTGTTGAAGCCGTAATGCGGTACGTGTGCCGCCAAATCGTCACCTAATTTTCTTTGCCAAATCTTTTCACCCTTGTCTAGGGACACAGCGACCAGAATACCGTGAGTGTCCAGCGCGTAAACGATTCCATCGTGGATGGTGGGCGTGCTGGAAGGTCCATCATCGGATCCTGAGTGACCTTTATAGACGGGACCCATAACATAGCGCCAAAGTTCGTCACCTGTTTGAGCATTTAACGCGACCAGAATATCGGATGACTCATCCGAAAACATGGTAACCGCCTTTTCACCGGCGATAGATACACAGGCGTAACCCGAACCAAGCGATTTTTTCCAGACCACTTCCAGTCCAAATTCATCGCCCGGGATGATGTTCTCGCCGCTCACGGAACCGGTTAGATCGGGTCCGCGGAATTGGGGCCAGTCCCCAGCTGCCACGTATCCAGAAAGTAAGGTTAACAGAGCGCACAGTGATCTCGTCATATTAGGGTCCTCCAGAAGCATTTCGAAAATCGTTTCTTGGTTATTCTACGCCTTCATCGACAGAAGTGTTTTAATATCTGGGCTCCATTTACATCTCAAGAGAATTGAATCCGTGTCATCCAGCATTTCCAGCACAATCATTTCGAGGATACATCTAACGATCGGAATGCTGGGTCTGATCCTGTTTTTGCTCACGGGCCAATATATGGATCACTGGCTCAATCATCTGCAAGGGATGGAGCACGGCATGCGCATGATGTATCGCACGGCACACATTTACCTTTTGTGGGCGTCGTTATTAAATCTATTGGCGGCTAACCAAAAACCGGGTGCATTGGGCAAATTGGTCACACTGTGGTGGCTTTCAAGTGCCGCGATTGCCTTTTCGCCGTTCCTGATCCTTTTCTCGTTCTTTTTCGAATCGGGCGCTTCGGACTTAACCCGCCCCTTGACCCGCCAAGGCATCTTTTTTGCCGTTTTTGGCGTATTAGTCCAGGTAATCCTGTCCCATCGCCAAAAGGGTGGGGTGGCTACTCAGCGAAACCCAAGGAGTCTTTAATGTATTGTTTGTTGTTGTTATTTGCCCAAACTTTAGTTGCTCAGTCACTGACAGAGCTGCCCGTTCTCTATGACGATGAGCGCACGCAAGCGGTTCAAATGCAGAAGCAAACTTACAAGCAGATTGACGACCAATCTTTGGAACTCTTCATTTATGAATTGCCGTCACAAGAGCTAAGACCCGTTGTTGTGTTCATCAATGGTGTGGGCTCAGAAGCCCTACCACAATGGCGTGTTTATCAAGATTGGGCACGCTTAACGGCAGCACGAGGGCTAGTAGCAATCACCTATGAAGCGCAATACGAATCAGTAGCTGAAGATACGCAACAGATGTTCGCCTTTTTACGCGAACAGGCGAAGACTTATCACTTGGACATGGGACGAGTTGGCATTTGGTGCTGTTCAGGGAATGTACCCATTGGTGTCCAGGCTGCCGCTGAACAAGCCGGTGTCCAGTGCTTACAGGTCTTTTACGGGCACGCCGATCCAAGTCTATTGAAACGTGAAACACCCACCTTGCTGGTTCGGTCCGGCATGGATCGTTATGATTTGAACCTTGGCATGCAGGATATGGCATTACGCCTCATGGAAATGGATGGTCAGCTAGACTGGATCAATTTGCCAGGAGCACGTCACGCCTTTGACGTCTTAGATGATACCTGGCAGACAGCTGACGCAATTGAACGTAGCCTAATCCATATGCAGCGTAACTTGACCGCCACAAGAACGTCGACAATGCCGCTCTCGGCCCAGTCGTTTGCACAGCTCGCTCGAACAGGCGAGTGGTCGGTTGCCGAAGCCGCATACCGTAAGGCGCATCGCGAAAAGGACCCAAAACAGCGGTTTAGAGGCATGGATAGGGCCATTTCGTCAGACTCGTTAACCGATGTGGCCGCCGCATTGGTCGACTGGGATATGCCTGACAAAGCCGACAAAGCGTTGGCTCTTGCCTTGGATCTTTACCCAAAAGATCCGTTCGTGCGCTCGCGATACGCGTCGATAAACCTAGCACAAGGCATGTTCGATGAAGCCAAAGTGCAAGCAGAAATGGCGCTTGAGCTAGCGGAAACAGAAAAGATGCATCCACGTTGGAAGGAAAGGGTGGTTCTGCAGGCGAAGGAAATATTGGACTCGATCCAAAAGCGCGACGACAAATTAGCTAAAGAGCCGGAACCCCAATCGAATTAGTAGATAGGTACCGGCAGCAATTACGATCAACTTTTGGTTCTGACTGAACTTAGAGGAACGAGGTGAACGTCTCATTTTGATCGCCTTGAGAATAGCTCGTGCGCGCTCAGGGTCTTCATCAGCGTTTAATTCTGTGTAACGTTCGTAGAGAGCGTCGCTGTCTAGTTCTGAATAGTCAGGGTCTAAATTCTTTGGCATATCAAATTTTGGTTACGTGGAAGAGCCAGCGCTGTCGGTTTTTATGATACTGGTCGACGACAAGGCTGAGAGAGCTGCCTAAAGCGATCGCAACTTCCTTTTGATTGTCTAGCAAGCATGATCCACTGCGACTCAACGAGAACTCTTGCTGCCACTGCGCGGATAGATCAGAGCTATAAAGCTTGATTTCCAGCGGCGGATCGTCGAATTGAAGATAGATTTTGCTGGCGGTCAGGCCGAGCACCGTCGCTGCTCGTTTAGGGCGATTTGCAAGCGGTAAGCTGCTTTCGCGATCGAAAAAGCGATCAAGCACTTCCTTGTTCGCCGCACGTGTGAGTCGGCCTTGGATGGTTTTGGCGCGATTGCCAGCCTTAATGATCCGCTCCCTCAAATCATGGTCAAGGTTTGCGTCTGCGCTGGCCAAACCCAAAGCCTCCCAAAGCTCTTTGTGCGTAAAAATACCAACGATCTCGCGCATGGGCGCGGAGAATCGCGCATAGACTGGGGCTCCGATACCAAAATGTAGACCGGGCTCGTCTTGGAAGCTTGAACGGTGGTTGGTCATGCGCGCTTGTCGATCAATGGCGTGCGTATAACGCGATTGTGGACCAATAAGGGGAAGCTGCTTCAAGTACTTAGCCAATGGCTGTTTTTTGGGTCCCGGCCAAACCCAGACTTTCGGGTCCAGTTTGTGAACCTGTGCTAGGTCTTTGGTCATGGCGGCCAAATCATTTAGGTCACGCGCCATGGGTGAAGGGTGGACCTTGTAAATGGCCTGAACGTGATCTTCATGGCTCGCGGCGATTAGTTTTTTCGCGCCTTCAATATTGCATAAGAGTGAGATCTGTTCGTTATAGCGTTCGACCGGCATGGATTCATCGATGCCAATTTGGAAGCCAAGCGCATGATCCCCACATTGCACTTCAATTTCACTGTTGCGAAAGCGAACCACATGTTTGGATTCGGATAACTTCATGCGTAACTCGCCTACGGCTTTGAGTGCCGCTAACGAACTGGCAATTTCCGCTTCGGGTTCGATGAGGCCGTCGTAGATATCCTGCACACCGCGATAACTTAGTTTGAATCGGCTACAGATACGGGCACGGTGAATATGGGTCGCTACGCAATCGCCGTCATGATTAACGTGCATTTCAAATACAAGCGCACGCCTGTTCTGATCGGGGTTCAATGACACGACGCCTTCAGACAAGGATCTGGGTAGCATGGGCGCACTTAAGCCTGGCAAATAATAACTGGTGCCTCGCCGAATCGCTTCGTCAAAAAGTGCACTTCCTGGCTTTACGAAATAAGAAGCATCCGCCAATGCGTACCAAACAACGAATCCTAGCTTTGATTGCTCGATGAAAAGGGCCTGATCTAAATCACGCGAATCGGCATTGTCGATGGTAACAAAAGGGAGCGAACACAGATCTTTGAGCTTGGGATCGGATGTACCAGCGTCAAGTGCCAGCTGTTGAGATTCATCATAGGTCTGTTCGTCATATGTAAGCGGGACGCCCTGCTGCTCAAATAGGCGGATCCACTTCTCGAAGAGAGGTTGACCATCCGTAAGTTTGTGCTCGAAAAAGTAGTGGCCGCCTTCTTTTTTGACGATACAAATGTCGCCATCCTCGATTTGCTCATCCTTGGGTAGCGCTAATTGAACGGTGTGAGATCCGTTTAGGGTAGCTCCGGTCCAGCCCTTTTTTGTGAGCCGCATTCGAACTACTAATTGGCTGGAAGATGACAAGGTCTACTCCATATCTCGGTTTGCGTCCCATTCGGAATGTGAATTGTCGGAATTGTAACAGATGGGAGGTCTTGCTCAGTCCTGTGAAATCGACAGGGCATGACTCAATCGCCGATGCAGTAGTCCACCTGGGCTCGATAGATTGAAGGGTTGGCCTCAAACTCTGTCCGACTCAACAAGGATGCGTGGTCCAAGGCAAGGTCGGTTGCCAAAACGCCGTTGAGATGATCAATTTCGTGTTGGAACAATTCAGAAGCTGCGCAATCCAGCTTCGACCGTTTATGTTCGAGTCCGTTTTGGTCTTGAAACGTCAGCGAAATCGACTCAGATCTTCTGACGCGGACCAGCATGAACGGGAACGACATGCAGTCATCCCAGAGCGTAAATGTCTCTTCGCTTTTCCAGGTGATGACTGGGTTGATGATTAGACTTGGCCAAGCGGGCATGGCAACAGCAATCATTCGCTTACCAAATCCAACCTGAGGTGCGGCCATGGCTCGTCCAAAACCCTGTTGAGCACGGAACCATTTCAATGTCTCTAATAATTCGTCGGCGGCTGTTTGCGTATCTTGATCAAAAGGAAATGATACGGGTTCGCAAGAAACCCTCAATCCTGGATGGCCAATTTTCAGTACGGTCCTATTGCCCATTTAAGGCTCCCGAATATTCAAGGTCGATTGTCGCCGTCGGTCAACGGTCAGTTGCGTGACATCCGGTCGAGAGTAGTGGCCCGAAGGGTCAAAGCTCTGTCTTTCTTCGCGCACGTGCATCATCGATATTTCTGCCGTAAACAATTCTTCACGATGAGTTTGCGGTTCTATCAGCCAAGTGCCATCTGGAGCCGCCAAGCATGAGCCACCATCTGCAAGCCACTCGGGTGCCTGTTCTCGCCACGATTCGAAGTCGGGATGATCTGGGATCATGTCGCGATGGAAAGGAGCTGCGACACTCATCACGTATGAACGCCCCTCCTTTGCTAGGACAGGCGTCAAATCCTCGGTATTGCGCCGGCTTCCGGGCCAAATGGCAATGTGTAGGTTCTCGCCCAGTCCGTACAGCGCAGCTCGGGGAAGCGGCATCCAGTTTTCCCAACAGTTCAGTGATCCCATTTTGAAAGCGCCTACGTCAAAACAGCGTAGTCCGTGCCCGTCACCAGGCGACCAAACCAAGCGTTCCTCATATGTTGGGCACAGTTTCCGGTGCACATTGACGATCACACCCTGATCGTTGATGGTGACAACCGAGGCATATAGACTGTGCCCGCCACGGTCCAGCGGACGTTCAATGATGCCCAAGACCACCCAAATATGATGATCTTTGGCGGCCTGACACACGGCGTCTAAGTGACCAGACTCTATGCACACGGCCTCGGCGCTGTACCAGGCGAAGAGCCGTTTCTGGCGCGCGTCATTAAAGCGAGCCCCATCGGTCCATTCCAACCAGAACGGGTATCCGGGTACCAATGCCTCTGAAAAAGCGACCATGTGGCAGTTACTTTTTGCAGCCTGTTCGATCCATTGAATGACCTTGGATAAAGTCTCATTGCGATTAAGAAAAACAGGGCTCATTTGCGCGAGACCTACCACAAGTGTCGAATCAGCGCTCATTTCAATTACCTCACCAATAACGTGAAAAAAATCATAGCTTAGCTGACGATTCGAACCTATCTTATTCCAATTGCAGTATGTCTCGCAGCAAATGAGGAATCATGAATCCATTGCTTTGGCTCTTATTAGTCTCGCCGACATGTTTTGCGCAATCGCAAACGATCATGGCGACCAAGAACACCGTATTGACGTTCGACCAAGCCTGGCAGACCGCTAACGATGCCTGTGCTGGTTTTTCGTGGAACGTGGAATCGGCGTCCAAGAGTAAAGGAGAGTTGACAGTTCAGACCAAATCCAATGTCAAATTAGTCATCAAGGTTACACAAGGCGAAAGTGTGGTTTCTATCAAAGTCAATGCTGTTTCCGAGGCTTCTGAAAAGGTGATGCGCCAGGAGATCGACAAATTCTTTTTGGCCTTTGACGAGTCGCTTTAGACGGACCCGGGCCGTGAGTCGAGCGTTCTGAACCTATTAATCCCAAATCCGTAGGTTCATGCAACGATACGCTTGCGGTCTGCTGAATGCATTATGCCCGGATAAAGCCAAGTGAAGATTTGGCTCACATGGTCTACGAGATATGGTTACAAGAAGATAACCTTGTTGTACCACTGCATCTTGCACGGCCTACTCGGGTTCTGCCCTCCGGCTGCTTGGATTTGATTGTTAACTATCGGGACCCGTTTCTGGTCCGTGGTCCAGATGGCTGGCAACAGGAGCCCAAGTTGTCGTTCGTGGGTCAACGCACGCGGCCGGTTGAGGTCGTGGCCAGCGGACAAACTGGAATCCTCATTGTGCGCTTCCATCCCTGGGCTGCTCGACACATATTCGCGGTCAGGCTCAGCGAGCTTCGGGACTGTAACGTGCCATTGCGTGATCTCATGGACAAACACGAATATCAAAGGCTGATTGACGAGTTAGGTATGTGTAGCGACGGGCGCGAACGCGTAGATGTAGTCGTGGCGTTTCTCAGGCGCACGGCTGTAACTGATTTGAATATATTGGCGCGCGCAAAACATGCTATTAGTGTTCTGAAAAGAGCGCCAAAGATGAAGATCGACCAGTTGGCGAAACAGCTTGGCTTGAGTCGGCGTCAACTCCAGCGGCAATTCGACTTCTGCGTCGGTTTAGGCCCTAAATCGCTGGGCGCTATCTTCAGGTTTCAAAGCGGTTTACGCCTCTTTCGTGCTGGACTGGGTTGGCGCGATGTTGTTGACTGTTGCGGATTTTACGACCAAGCTCATTTGATCCATGAAGTTAAGAGATTTACGCAATCAACGCCCCAATGCCCGGTACTGACACGCGACGCCAGTCCACTTTCTCAATATTTCGCGTCCACTAGCCCGTCCCATTTTTACAATACGGCCTATCTGTAAATTGATACATTGATGAATAACTAGGTTGACGAGGCACGTAGACAAAACGTGTTGACTAACCGAGCCCAAGGAGTGAAATGATGTTGAGACACTGGATATATATGTTGGTTTTGAGCCCGCTTGCTGGTTTTGCACAGCAGATCCCATTTGATTTGGATCAGTGGAATATCCAGGCTCAAGAAGCTCATATTGTGAATTATTTGGGTCAGGAAGCATTGCGCCTACGAGGCGGCATGGCTCAACCAAAAGATATCGTGATGATGGATGGCACCATCGAATTCGACATCGCCTTTCCTCCGATTCGTTCATTTTCGGGCATCGCTTTTCGTGCTCAAGACCTGCAAACCTATGAGCACTTCTATTTGCGTCCCCATCAGAGCGGATTTGAAGACGCCAATCAATACACGCCGCAATACAACGGCGTAGCAGGCTGGCAACTGTATTTCGGACCGGAATACAGTCACGCCATCGATTTTAGTTTTGATGCCTGGATGCATGTGAAGATCGTGCTTAAAGGTCAACAAGCCGAGTTTTTTGTGAAGGATATGAATCAACCGCTGTTGGTATCCAAGAGGCTGAAACAAATGCCTATTGAAGGGCCACTTGCTTTCACCGCAAGTGCTCTGGGACCCGCTTATTTCGCCAACTTAAGCGTCACGAAAACGAGTCCTGGCAAGATGAGCTACGTCAATGATGGCGCGGCACCCGATGGTTATGTCAAGAGCTGGCAAGTATCGTCAACATTTGCTGAAGCCCGGTTACAGAAAGATGAATTTAAGAAAATCGGAAAGGATGTCAGTTGGCATTCGATGGCCAGTGAATCGTCAGGTGTGGCCAACCTCGCTCAGATGAATAAACTTACCCAAGAAAAAAACACCGTCTTCGCCAAGGTAGCCATCGATGCCGAGAAAACGATGACCAAGGATTTTCAGTTTGGATATAGCGACCGAGTGCGCGTCTTCTTGAATGGTGTGCCTTTGTATCAAGGAGACAACGGATATCGAACCAGAGACTATCGTTATTTAGGCACCATTGGCCTATTTGATTCAGTCAGCTTGCCTTTGAAAGCTGGCGCCAACGAGCTGGTTTTTGCCGTTTCCGAGAGTTTCGGGGGTTGGGGCGTCATGTGCAAGGTTGCCGATATGTCAGGAATCCAGTTCAAGTGAGAACTAAGGCAACTCAAAGAGTTTAAGGAAATCACCGTAACCCTCTGACTCTAGCTCGTCTTTAGGGATGAACTTCAAAGCCGCAGAATTGATGCAATAACGCAAGCCTGTTGGTGTGGGACCGTCCTTAAAAACGTGTCCAAGATGAGAGTCCGCCACTTTACTGCGAACCTCAGTGCGGGCGTATCCGATGTGATGATCGGTGTTCTCCACAATCTCGATGCCTCTGATGGGCTGGGTGAAGCTGGGCCATCCGGTACCAGACTTGAATTTGTCGGTGGAACTAAACAAAGGTTCACCTGAAACGATGTCCACGTAAATGCCATCCTGTTTGTTGTCCCAATATTCATTACTGAACGCGCGTTCTGTGCCTTCTTCTTGGGTCACTCGATATTGTAAGTCGGTTAAACTTGCGCGTATTTCACCTTCTGATGGTCTTGTATAACTGGTTCGTTTGGGCGACTTGTCGAAATGGATGTCCAAGTCAGCTCCCCAGAATTTCTTGCGGAATGGGTCGCGGCCCGATCCGTTGCGGTAGCGGTGATAATGGTCAGGACTCTTTTTATAGAAGTCCTGGTGGTAGCCTTCCGCGGCATAGAAGGTGTCGTAGGTCGTGATTGCAGTCACGATGGGGTCGCGAAAGCGGGCCGATTGGTCTAGCTCATCTCTAGAAGCCTCAGCGATCTGGCGCTGCTGCGCGTCGTGTACAAAAATCTCGGAGCGGTACTGAGAGCCACGATCCACAAATTGGCCGCCGCTGTCGGTTGGATCGATTTGACGCCAAAAAACTTGCAACAGCTGATCGTAACTGATTATGTTCGGATCAAAGGTTATTTGAACGGTCTCGGTGTGGGCAGTCTTGCCCGATGCCACATCTTTATAGCTTGGGTTCTTTTCAGGGCCCCCACAGTATCCGGATACAGCCGAAACAACGCCATCAAGCTTTTCGAATGGCGCTTCCATGCACCAAAAACAGCCACCCGCAAAGGTCGCGAGCTGATATTGGCCTGTATCTGTATAGGCAAGTGTTGAGGTGGATGTTTGTTCCACACCTTGATGGCCACAGGCAAACCAAACGCTAGAAAGTAGAGCTAAACAAATCAGTTTTGTCATCACAAATCTCCAGAATAATCAAAGCTAGTAAGGCGCGGGAGCCACGGTCCTGAATTCGTAAACGCCACTTGGTTGCAATTCATTTCAACCTGATCGATTGGTAATGTTGCAACTTCGAATGCAGAAATGTCTCCCATATTAGTGACAAAAGTACCTGCTTTTTTGGGCTCCCAGACACCATTATTAAGGTTACGGAGCTCAGAACACAATATCTGAGGTCACGAAAGGGGGCGAAAGCTATGAAGCTAACATGGGAGCAGGCAAGTGCTGGCATTAACCAACTCGTCCTAACTCTATCGGAATATGACTATCGCTGCGCCACGGTGGTTGCGCTGGCATATGACACCCTAGCAAACGCACACGAGTTATCGACGGGTCTCATTTCGGTGATTAACCAGTCGGTCGTCTTTTTTGACGATGAAACCGAACCCTACTCAACCGACGTTTTTGTGTCCTCAAAAACGATGCACCTGGTGGAAACTTGTTGGCCGGTTACGAGTCAGCGGTTTACCGAAAAGCTGTTGCGCGGCCCCTTTGCACAGAAGTTCACAAACGATGATTTGACCGAATGCATCAGGCACGTTGCCTTCACGGCCGGTATCCCAGGTGCGCTTTCACTGGGTCCTGGCGCATGCATGCTGGGCGCTTTTGCCGATCTCGAAGAGCACGGCATGGATGCCGACCAACACGTCAATCAGTTACGTTCCTTTGGTGGCGCCATGGAGAAGCTGGCCATCGCGCAGCGTCGCCATGTCGCGCGCACAAGGTTAGTACGCATCTGTAGTTAATGGCTGGCGCTGCCTCTTGAATTTACGTTTGAGTCTTCCGAAACGGCGTTTGATAAAGCTCGAGTCAGCTCAGGATGGCCGCGCTATGTGGTTTCAAGCTAAGATGAGCTGTGAAAAAAAGCACATCCCGATTCGTTAGTTGCTGCCATTGGACGGGTTTCCTAGTCTCGGTGGCCTCTGCCCTGATTTGCTGGCTGCCGATCATAGGTATGATGGGAGTGTTGGGGCTCTTTGGCATCTTGATCAGCTCTTTTGGTTGGTGGCTAGGTGGACGTCATCGATTGAGTGTCTCATCCCTCGTGGTTGGCACTCTAGCTAGTTTGATGGCTTGGTTTTGGTGGGATTCTTTAAGTAATTCTGGCGGTCACCTATTCTAGTCGTTGGCTTCAGCGACTTGGACTTCTGATGTCCGAGGCGCATTTGGATCAAAACAATATCTGCGGCCATAGTTGTTCCCTGATCGGATTCGACCAATGCTGGAAGCCTGTCGATGGTTGTCTTTGCGGTAATTGTAATGGCCGTTCATTGTCTATTTCTGAGTGCGAATTATGTCGAGCTATATCAATACTCAAATTTCGCTGACCTTTCCCCTTTTAACTTAGGAACCGTTAAATAGGTTTGTCAGCACGTAAAGGTGAACCCTCCATCGGCATGCATCATTTGGCGCCTAGGCGCAAAAGAACGCAGCCCGTGGTGTTGCGTTAGGGTACAGTTCCAGAATCACAGCCTCGTCTGGCGATGCATACATTGCACGCAGTGATCCTACGTATGCGATTTTGTTGTGATCGTGATTGTTGAATCTCCGCCTGTTCTGGCAGGCGAATCGGCATCCATAAGAGACTTTTCTAAAGAAAATCTAATCCAAATTTTAAGTCTTTAATAGGAAAGCGACACAGATTGCATGGGTCAAAACCCCTTTTTGCACCCTTGGAGGTTGAACAATGTTCATGCGATTCATGTGTCTGTCTATCTCGATTCTATTGGCCCTGATCCCAATGCAGGCATTTTCTCAATCGGTGACCATCCCTCACGATGGGCCCGACCAAATGCCAATCATCTATGTCCACGGATTCAATGCCGATGGCGCTACCTGGCATCCCCATGGCGGGCCATACTGGGAATCACTTGGCTTCGACACCAATCCAGACCCAGGTGTGCTAGATGAACAGGATTCTTACGTCATACAGTGGCTGAGCCCGGACAACGAAGAGAATGCCACTGCAGCTGAAGGCTGGGCCGTGCTACGAACTCTGGACGATCTGGAAAACGGAAACGCGTTGCTTTCACCAGATCCCATTGGCTTTTTTCTTTCAAACGCCTATAAGCTCAGCATCCCTGTCAGCTGTCCCAATGCAAACCTACTGGACCCAACCACCTGGTTTGATTGTGACAGTCCTGCCTTGGATTTCATCGAAGAATTGTCGCAAAAGGGCCTTGTCAGCAACTACAACCGCAATGGTGCGACCGTGCATCATTCCCTTGATATGCTGGATCTGTTGCGTTCCGAATTTTCGCCCGGTGGCCGTTTCGCTGCTTTGAGGCAGATCAATATCGTGACGCACAGTGCCGGGGGCGTCGATACCCGCGCGCAATTGCATCGGCTGAATTTCAGCCCTTCCAAAGCGGAGCGTGAACGCATCGGCAACGTCTATTACACAGCACCCCCGTTTGGAGGATCCACCTTAGCCGAGTTGGGTGGCATTCTCTATTCGGGTCCTGTTCAAGGCAGCTTTTTTGTCAATCCATGGTTCACAACGGGCCTTGGAGATCAATCTCAACCCGTGCGTGTCCTGCTTAAGGCCATGATCGCAACTTACGTCCGCGATGAAGCCTTCCCGATATTGAACCAACAAATAGACGATATGGCCGATCAGTTAATTAACGTGGGATTAGCATTGGGTTTCAATTTAGCCGCGACGGCCGTTGATCTGGCCAACTCGAGTAGCTTGCGCGATGAGGTTGCGGCGGGCGTGGAGGCCATCAAGGGCTTGGTGTCGTTCACCATGGGATACCCGGCCCAACCCAAGCTATCGACGGATTTGGATCCCCAAGGGAGTGTAGATAATCTGAACGCCTGGAGTGAAAACCCACATACCAAACAGTTCGTTATCTGGGGAGAAGGTGACCCAGTGGAAATGAATGTCAGTCCAACCCTTAATCAAGCCGCATCCAATTACAACAACATCACCGATACTAATCTGATCCAGAAAACACCCGGTGACTTGGCTCTGAGTTCGGTGTCTGCAACCATGCTCTCCACTCTCGCTCCTGGTGGCTACATGCAGGCAGTTCAGGGATACCCCGGACTTAACCACATGAACATCCACACCGAGATGAGCGCGATCGGATTCACGATGCTGCAGTCGCTGGTCTGCCCCACAACCCAACTTGTGCTGGACGGACCGCTGGCCTACCTCAATGTCCCGTCCCGATACGGTTTGGTGGGCCCGTCAACGCTATTCTCCTTCGACCCCGTTTCCGTTGCCTACGAGGACCAGTTTGGTGACAACGGCTTGGCGACTGCCGCTGAGATCCGTTATCGCGTCGTTGTCTTCCCCGATCAGGGATCCGCTCAAGTTGGCAACTGGCAAATTGTCCTTCCTAGTTTCCAAGATACATTCTCCAGCCTTGATAGCGTCGCTCCGTTGAGTCTAAATGGGGAACAGCTTTTCCGACTAGACTGGCAATCTGTCAATTTGCAGGGCGGTCGCGAACATATACGCACCTGCTTCTTCCGCATGGACATGCTGGCGCCGAGTGTCACGCTTACCGACGTCTTTAACGTCATAGCTGGGCCATCAAAAGTCTGCCAACGTGGTGGTCAATCGAGGGGCCGTTTGGCCGTTCGTTCCTCGTTGCTTGAAGCTCAGGTGCAGAATCCAAATCTGAATGCGATTCTCAATCTGAGGGAGAGCGATTGGGTTGTACAGAACACAACGGGTACCTTTATTCGCGTCGATTTTAATGAAACTGGTTTCGTGGACTATGCCTGGGATGATCCGGGCTTTTCATCTCCAACAACCGTTGATTTGATCAGCACGATATTCTCACTGCACCTGGCAGATTTTTTTGACGACGGACTTCATACCCTCTATTTCCGGGGGCGAGATGGGTCAGGCAATCAATCTGTGCTTCAGCAGATCAGTATTCTGGTTGACAAGGAACCGCCATTGAATGCCTTGAACTACGAGCCGGTCCATCCTCTGGACTTTGTGGTGGGCCCGAATACGCAGCTCCACTACACCGCTCAGGACGTTGAGTTCGGGGGTGCCGAGGGGGTGATTACGGTGCCAGGTCACCCTGAAGGGACACTGTCTGCGCCCAGCCTATTCACCATGGGGCAAACTAACATCGCGGCGACCGCGCCCGTCAATGTGGAAGCTACTTGGGTCGATCTAGTGGCTACATCTCAGGATAAGCTTGGGAACACAGCCAATCATATCTTTCGCGTGTTGTATGACTGGACAGCGCCGCCGGTTTCCGTTCAGTTTGTTGGCGATGTGGCCGGGACAACCGCTGCCCTGAAACTGGCTAGCGGTAACTATCGAACCGCCGAAGATGTGGTTCGCATTGAAATCCGGGCCGGCGACGGTCTCGCACCTGACTGGCAGTTGACCCAGCCTGGCAATACCAACCTTTTGTCTGGCGGCCCTCTGAGTTTCGGCCAAGCGGGCGGACGTCCTACGGCGTGGTATGGCGATATTGAACTGCTTGATGGTCTGAATCTGCTCACCTTCGTTTCTCGGGATGTTGTAGGTAATCCGGGCGCAGTTACTTTTGCGATAGAAAAAACGGATCAGGTGATCGACTTGACTGGCGATAGAGACTTGGAAGTCCTCTCTAGACGAGATGACAGCGTCGACGACGCCATCTCCAATGCAGGCAGTGTGCAATCAGTCCAGGTGTCCGATGACGGTTCAGTCTTCGTTTTTGAGTCCGGTCGCAAGGATTTGATTCCCGGCGATCTCAACGATCAATCCGACGTGTTCGCCTGGCAAAACGGCAGTATTGTCATGGCCAGCAGTTCCGAACTTGGCGATTTGGGTAATGGCCGCTCCTATTATCCGGCCATCAGCGGCAATGGCGCGTTCGTCTATTTTGCCAGTTGGGCTACAAACCTGGTTCCTGGAGAATCCCTGACTGGCGTTAACCTCTATGTCAAAGAACTGGCTACCGGGCGTATCACCCTAATCAACAGGGATCGAGACGGGTTTCCGGCAGATTTGAGCGTTGGATTTGCGGGTACAACCGCTTATCTCAACATGGCCGCCACCTACGATGGCCGCTACCTGTTCTTCAACGATCGATTCGACAACTACATCGTGGGCGACACCAATAGCAACCACGATATCTATTGCATCGACCTCGACCCCGACCTGGACGGTGACCTAATGCAGGGAAACACCCTGATTCGTCGGGTAAGCTTGGGCCCGGCTGGCGAGGAAGGTTTTGGTGGGTTGATTTCAACCGGCGGCTCTCTAAGACCCACCTGTACCGCCGATGGTCTGGAAATAGCTTTTGACACGTCGCACACGAATCTCTTTAGCGGGGATACCAATGGCGATGTGCGTGATGCGGTCGTGGCGCGTTTTAACGGTGTTGATGCCATGGGCACTATTGATTTTTCATCGGTGACCACGGTGCCCCTCAATGTGTATGCCTTTGGTCACGCCAATGAAGGTGATCTTTGCCCCAAAGGTGGACGACAGGCCTGGGTAGATCGAACCGGGAAGCGTATCTCATTTATCACCGAGGATAATCTGGATGTTGGGGATACCAATTCTCAAACGTCAGATTCCGACGTCTACATATCGTTTGAGCTGGCGGGTGGTGTGGCCGATCGTTATGTGGTCTTTGCTGGAGATGGGAATGGCGTTTTAGGACCTTCAGCCGGACGGATTGCCAACAATCACAAGCCCTCCATTACCATTATGCCTGGGGGCGGAGGCATCTACGCCTATGTTGCCGACAAAACGGGCCTAACCACGCCCGGCCGTGCCACGGGACTCAATGACCTGTTCATTTACACGCTAGATAACGGCTTTGAGCGTATCAATTGGACACTCCCCAATGTGCCCACCGATCAAGCGCTCATTGATGGCGGTGTCACCCGTGATGGCCGCTGGGCATGGTGGGCTACGACCCAGGAATACCACGGCACGATTGGGTCGGGCGGTGGCATCGACTTGTACCGTCGCCGCATAGAAACAGACGTTGCCGGTGGTGTGGTTACCGATACTGTTCCCAAAAACTTGCCGCAGACGGTGACCAGTGAATCCGGCTCGACGCTGGACTTCGATGTTGTGCTTGCCTCTCAGCCCAACAGGGAGGTTCGGGTGGGTGTTGTGTCCAGTGACCCTGGCGAAGGTATGCCATCCCCCGAGGTTCTGGTATTCACACCTGATGACTGGGATATGCCGCAAAGCTTCTCGGTCATGGGCATGGACGATGGCATTTACGATGGTGATCAGGAATACGTGATCCGTGTGACCGGGTACTCCGATGACTCCCTATACGACAATGTATTGCTTGATGAATTGATTATGACCAATACCGATAACGATGCAGCGCCCACCGTGGGATTCAAATACGGCTGGGCCGTGGTCAATGAGGGCGACGGTGTGGTGCCCATCCAGTTGTCGTTGTCGGGAAACGACTCCGAATTGCCGGTTTTAATCGATTACGCAGCCTTGGACGTGAGCGCTAATTCTGGCTCAGACTTTGACGTGCCGGCCGGTATGGTGACCTTCATACCAGGGGTGCGGGAAACTCCGTTCGCAATTCAACTGGTGGACGATGGTGCGCCGGAATCGGTCGAAACCTTTGATTTGTTATTGTCGTCACCCACCAACGCCAGTCTTGGCAGCGGGATGATTTCCGTGACTATTGATGACAATGACCCCACAGCCTTTCTCAATTTTGTTGACCCTGAATTTGAGCAGTTCCTGTTGGAAGGCATGTGGCAGGACCCCAATGCGCAGGATCACTGGATTGACATCAATGGCGATGGCGGAGTGACTGCCAGTGAAGCAGGCATCATTCATGGCGCAATGGACGGCTCTGGACAGGGTATTCAGAATCTGGGTGGTCTGGAACAGTTTACGGCCGTCGTCGATCTCGTTTTTGCCAATAACCGTCTAGTTGATCTTCCCGACCTCAGCTCAATGACGGATTTGGAGATGCTTGACCTCAACGAGAATCGGTTGATGACAGCGCCTACCGGATTGGCAACCGTGCCTAACCTACTAGAGCTGGATTTGAGGTACAACCTGCTCAATGTATCGGCATGCGGCGGGATTGCCACCCTAGAAGCGGCTGGCATCACCGTCTTCTACGACTCCCAAGGCAATCCCGGGCTCTTATTAACGGAAATGGCGCTCTGGCCCAACGGACCCACAGGCCTGCTGGATTGGATCGACGCCATCAGCAACGCATCCTACACTTACACCCTAACCTGTCCCTAACGATAACCAATGTTGATCGATAAATCGCTGAATAAGGTCGTCAAGCATCACAGGGCTACAAATCGTAATGGAGGGGGGACATACCTGTCACTCTCTTGGGCGGAGGCAAGGAAATGAGATTGAACGTCTTTAGATTCGGAGGGTGTGCGCATGGCTACTAGTCCAGATGGTAGGGAACAAAGATGGATAAGTACTCTGTTTAGCGTCCATCCTTCGTTCATTCGAGCGCATTTGGAAATAACTTGAGGAACCTATGGTCGCCAAGCCACACTACCACCCATTCTTGAAACGAGAACGAGTAGAGGTGGCGGGACCGCATTCGAGTCAGTAGCCTCTGACTCTTGATGGCTTGCATGCAATTCACTATAATGAATGCAGAGGGCGCGTTAGGCGAGGTGGTGATATGGCTATGCTTACAGTAAGGAATCTTCCCGACGAAGTGCATCGCGCCTTGCGGGTGCGGGCCGCTCAGCATGGGAATAGTACCGAAGCTGAAGTGCGAGAGATTCTGGCAGAGGCGGTAAAACCAGAGACCCGGCTTTGCCTGGGCGAAGCCCTTGCAGCCTTGGGTCAAGAAATTGGTCTGACAAATGGGGATTTCGAAGTTTTCGACCAAGCCAGCAAGGCGCCGGCCGAGCCTTTGAGGTTTGAGTGATCGTACTAGACACCAACGTGGTTTCCGAAGCGATGAAACCGGAGCCACACCCGTCAGTACGCGCCTGGCTGAATGATCAAGTGGCCGAAACCCTGTACCTGTCCAGTGTGACACTGGCCGAGCTTTTGTTCGGTATCGCAGCTGTCCCAAATAGTAAGCGTAAAGACATGTTGTCACAGGCCCTTGATGGCCTAATGGGTCTATTTAGGGACCGATTATTGCCATTCGATTTCGATGCAGCTCGCCACTATGCCGACCTAGCCGTAACAGCAAGGAATGCCGGACGAGGGTTCCCAATACCCGACGGCTACATTGCCGCAATTGCGGCCTCGAGGTGTTTCATTGTGGCATCTCGCGACACCGCCCCGTACAAAGCGGCCGGCGTACCGGTGATTGATCCGTGGAAAACGTAAGAGCAGCAAACAAACCGTCCCAAAATTCTTGAGATTTCGAATCGAATCAGAACTTGCAGCTCATCAATTTGACGAGTAATTTTCCGACGCGTATAGGTGCCTCGATGGCCATCAATAGTGGGCCACGACCTAAAGCACGTGGGTGGTCGCAGGTTTTCTAAAGCGCTTACACCTTGGACGGCATCTATTACGCGTCATCCATGAACGCAAACAAGCCATGTGTTGCCCTGTACGAAAGAGTTGACCCAGGCGCTCTACCGAATCGGCCTGTATTCCACCGTTCTCTGGCAGATCCGCTAATCGGGAATATGCTGATAGCAGCGGGTGATGAGCGACAATTAAAAGTGCGGCCGCATTGACTCACGGTTTTTGTTACTTCAACCATATCCGTTGCCTCAATAATATGTTACCGAAACAGGAGGCTGGTAATGAAAATGGGTGTTAGTCGCGCGACGCGTTTTGAGTTGATTAGAGTAGTGAAGCGAAGGTACATGATGGCCGCCAAAGCCGAAAAAACAAGTATTCTGAATGAGTTCGTTGCGACGACTGGGTATCATCGCAAACATGCGATTCGTTTAATGAGAGCCAGTAACTTTATTTCTTCTGCTAAGACAACAGGATTTGGAAAGCGAATATATGACGATGCGACAAAGGAAGCTTTGACGGTGGTTTGGGAGGCATCCGATCGGATATGCGGGAAGCGTCTTAAGCAAATCATCCCGGACCTAGTGGATGCCATGGAGAGACACGGGCATTTATCACTTGACCTCGAAGTACGAAAGCGTCTCTTTAGGATAAGTGCTGCAACGATCGATCGATTGCTCTCTCCGGTTAGAGCAAAAACGAGGAGAAAGAAACCTACGCAAAAAAGAGTCCGAAAGCAGATACCCATTCGAACATTTGCCGATTGGGACGATCCTTGTGCAGGATTCCTCGAAATTGATTTTGTGGTTCATGGAGGAGGGTCAATGGCCGGTTCGGTCATTCACACACTCGTCGCAACGGATGTGTGTTCAGGATGGACAGAAAGCGTCCCGTTATTGGCAAGAGAGCAATCCCTTGTCGTCGAAGGACTTGAGGTGCTTCGTCGCCAATTCCCGGTGCCGATTTTGGGTATTGACTCAGATAACGATGGTGCGTTTATTAATGAAACACTGGTGACCTACTGCAAAACAAACCACATCGAGTTTACGAGGTCGCGAGCGTATCGGAAGAATGATCAGGCTTGGATCGAACAAAAGAACGGCTCAATTATTAGAAGGCATGTTGGACACGCGAGGTATTCGGGGGTTGTTGCTGGACAAGCGCTTGCCCGGTTGTATCAATCTGTCAGGCTAGTTACCAATTACTTTCAGCCCTCGTTTAAACTGCGCGGAAAGACAAGAGTGGGGTCCAAGATCAAGAAGATTTATCACAAACCTGCCACACCATGTCAAAGACTGATGAATGATCTGAGGGTCAAACCAGAGAACAAGAATAGACTTCGATCATTACAGGAACGCCTTGACCCCATGGAATTGTTGTTTAAGATTCGAGAAAGCCAGGCAGCGCTTGCAGCGCTGTCGAATACAGAATGCGATCCTGGACAAAGGACTCTACAGGCGTTTCTTGCTGAATTACCCAACATGTGGCGCTTGGCGGAGGTAAGGCCCACTCATCAGACAAAAAGAGCCGAACAACGTTGGTGGAGAACCAGAAAAGATCCATTTCAGGAGGTCTGGCCTCAAGTTCTTCAATCGTTGCAAGAAACACCCGATATTACAGCCAAAGAATTATTCAAGCGACTTCAAAAAGAGAATCCAGGTCGATACCCCAATGGCCAACTAAGAACCCTTCAAAGACGAGTGCGAGAATGGAGAGGACTTATGGCCAAGCATCAAGTTTATGTATGCTTGAATGAAAGTGATGGCATGCCATGTTCCGTGCCAGTTATCGCGGTAGGACCAACAACTTGCTAACCAAACTGAAGAGCTGGCACAGGAAGGCGGATCAAGCCAATTCCCAGGAGTTCTCCGAGCACGCAATTAGGTGGTGCACCTTCACTCACCCTACGGGTATCGTTTCGATGGACACCTAATTGCATCCGGTTTGAAGGCTGTTCCCAGATAGATTCTATTGGTAACATAACTCGTTGAGGCAACGGGGCCAGACTTTTAATTGTCGCTCATCAGAGATCCGCGCCGATGGCTTCAACGTCAGTCTTTCTGTCCTCTGCCTACTGGCCAGCGATGATGAACAGTCGATTGCGACCACGATCGGGCTGGCCACTATCGGCTTTGCCCAAGTCTTCGCCGAATTGATTCAAAGACGAATGATGAGCGCCCCAAGAGACGGCATAGAACGGGAATTTAGTGGGACATCGCAGGTAAACTGATTGAAAACACTTGATTTTTGTTGTTTGGGAACCCATGTTTACCTTGTCAACTCAACCAGTGAGGTACTAATGTCTCGGGTTTCACGTTTGAAGTCTCATTTAGATGGGCAGGCTTATCACGTTATGAATCGAACGGTCCGCCAATCGTTCTTCTTTGACGACGACGTTACCAAGGAGTGGATCTATCAGGAAATATTGGCATTAGCCGAGATCTATACCGTCGATTTACACGCGATTGCCGTCATGAGCAACCACTACCACATCTTACTCACGGTGAATAAACCGAGTTTTAGCGAGAAGGAAGTGAAAGCACGCTTTGATGTCTATCAACGTCGCTTGCGGCACGCTAAGAAATGGCGTGAATGGCTGTTTGACGAATGGGCGCAGCGGCTGAGTGATCTGTCGCGTGTCATGCAAGATCTCAATTTCTCTATTGCCCGTTACGTGAATCGGCGGGACAAGGCGAAAGGTCGATTGTGGGGCGATCGCTTCAAGTCCACGCTACTCGATGATGGCGATGGTTTCCTGCGCTGTATGGCGTATGTCGAGATGAACCCTGTGCAGGCCGGTCTATGTCAGCGGCCTTCGCAGTATCGATGGTGTTCGCTGGGTCGATTCCATCGCGGGGGGAAAAAAGCAGCGGGCGTTAACTTCCCTAAAATAAAGGGATTTGAGTTCGCAAAGACCCAAGCCAAACGGCAAAAGGCGTTTCGGTTATTTGTGGATCATCTGGCTGATCGCGAGCATGATCTTGACAGTAAGTTACCGATTGAGTCCGCCGATTTACAAAAGGCGATCGCCTCATTTGACCTCGACGAGATCGCCGATTTGGTGTTGCGTCGGACTGAATGGATGATGCAGAGTTTGGTGTTAGGTTC
>JAJCXM010000025.1 GCA_029263455.1 Holophagae bacterium | reverse complement strand
TTTAAAGAATCCTCACGCAACCCCGAGTTATGGCACTGAGAATCGAAAACCCAACAATGCTAGTGAATGACGAGAATCCATCACGTACGATTCAGCCATAAGCAGTTAAAAAGTTTACTTATGAGACAGCCTCTGGAAGCCAGACTCACATTCTTGAGCCTTGAAGCGAGTTATGCGACAGCCTCACGGATGCCAGACTCACATTCTTGATGCTTGACGCAAATCATGAATGAGTCTAATCAGCTCCTACAATACCCATAGAGATGGACACTGACCTTCACTAGCTTTTGAAGTATTCGGTCATTAATTCTCGGTATTTCGCGCGACCTACGGGCAGGTGGGTGCCATCGCCTAATATGAGTTCGTATCGACTTCCTGGGTGTTTGAGGATGCAGATGGCACCGCTCATGTTGGCAACATAAGATTTGTGGATACGTGCGAAGTTAGGGGGCAAGATCATCAAGAGTCTAGCCAGTGTCTTCGAATGTATCTTACAAGTTTCGTCTTTCATGACAATTTCCGAATTATAGTCGGCACCACGAATATAGTTGACGTCATCCAAATCGATAATCTCAACTTTGCCTTCATGTTTCGAAGTCAGATATCGCGTCGTGGGTTGGATTGAACGACGTTGAGACAGAAATCGGTCCAACGCTTGATCGAAACGACGACGGCCAAACGGTTTGGCCACGAAATCCAATACGCCGTATTCGAAGGCGTTGATGGCTCGTTCTGCATAGGCAGAAACGATGATCGTGTGATATGCGCCACTGGCAGTTTGGCGCAGCACGTCGAAACCATCCTGACCGTGAAGATTGAGGTCTAACAACAAGAGATCAATCTCTGAGTAACTGAGGTAGTCGATGGCATCGTCGAGCGTTTCGAAACGCTTGAGCGCGGCAATCTTGTCGCCCATATAGTCGCGCGTAAAGCGCTCAATGCGATCTCCTACGGAAGTTTCATCTTCCACCATGACGATGATCAAGCTCTACTCGCTTTTTCGAAAACGTCGATGCGCGTTACCCAATTTTGTGGACCTCTGTCGTTGGCCATCTTCCAGCGTCCCGGATAAGCACGCTCCAGTTGCGCAGCGATCATCTTATGACCCGAACCCGTATTTTTGTTCTGGCGTATTGACGGCCGGCCCATCGGCGTACTGAACTCGAAACGAATGCCATCGGGAAGTTTGATTTGATTCAAATGGAAGTCTATTTCATGTTCAACATACTTGTTATGGGTGATGCCATTCTCGCACAACGCGTGAAACAGGGTCGGTGGGATCTGGCCCGTTTCATCGACTTCTCCCAAAACCAATTCAAAGTTCTTTTTTAACCTAAATCCCATGATTCGCAGATGAAGCCGACACATATCTAGTTCTTGAGCGATGGGGATCAATGGTTTTTCCGCGATCTGGTTCAGGATGCGGAATTCATCGGCAAGCGCCTCCACAAATTCGGCTCCTTTTTCCGGGTCTACTTCAACCCACTCGACGAGACTAGTCAGACTATTCATCAAAAAATGCGGCTGGATATTTTTGCGTAGCAGTTCCGACTTGAGCCTACCGGCTTCCACGACACTCATAAGATATTGACGGCGCTGCAGAAATTGCTCACGTGCCAGCAGTGCAAACACAACCAGTATCACCAACGAAAAGGAGAAATAGAGCAACGAAGAGTTCGTGATGGACAGCGCTAGTCCTATCGAAACCACCGCAAGCGTCGGTAAACTGCCCTTGCCGCCCGTGAAGGCGAATAACAAGTGGATGAGGACAACAAAAGCAAATGATTCGATCATCAGTTGTTCGCCAATGGACGTGTTGCCACGGTCGTGAGAAAGAAACGAAGTCGCCATCGAAAGCGCAAACGCCAATAGTAAATAGGCCCACTTCCCCTTCATTTTGAAGCGCACCAGGAAAAACGCGGGGAACAATAGCACAACCCATTGAACGGCAATCCCGATCACCCACCATTGAACGTAGTGCCAGGAGTATGGATAACCCACAACCCAGCGTAGGATGTCGCCCACACCGAGTACAAAGAGACTGGCACAGAAGACACTAAAAACCAGATAGTGGGTAGCCTGTCGATGGCCAAGAAAGACCAGCAGGAAGTAGCAGGCGGCAAAGAATGGGATGGTCACGAATAGCGTGACCATGACATCAGACGCATTCAGCATGCGATTGTCGATCGTGTCTGTCAGGATGATCATTTCTTGAAAGACGGTATTGGCCCCAAGGCTGCCAAAAGGGTCGAAAAACGCTTTGTCAGGTTTGATTCGATACCAGCTGGACATGCGCAGTGCCAAAACACCGTGACCCTTGCGAATAACATCTCGGGGAATGGGAAAAGCGTTGATGTAGGGTCCCGGAACTTCTGCATCTCGCGTCGCACCGACCCGACCGCTGCGGCCAATCAATTCTCCGTCGATGTAAACTTCATAGGCGGCAAGCATCGACATTCGGAACTCGAAAGACTCAACACTGTCTTTCACGGATGGATCGACAAAAAAATCGGCGCGCACCCAAAATACACCGTCGATTTCTGTCAGCTGGTCGTTGAGAAAGAGCGGCCACGAATGGTCATCGTATTCGGGCAAAGCGAAGACTGGATTATCTGCGGTAAGGATTCGAATCTCAGGCAGAGAAAACGGACCCTGATAGAAACAGGCACAGGCCGTCACCTCGATACCCAAGCCAAATAGACATATGAAAATGAGTTTTCGCAAGCACGTCATGGCCGTATTTAGTCGCCTCGAATTCCGGTCGCTATCTATAAGGTAGATCACTCTAATCGCCAAATCACGGATTTCCTGGCTGATCGACCGACATTTGGCATTCATGTTACCCAACTATTTATTGAGCGCTCATGGTTGCAATTGCTGCATCAACCATGGGTCAACACATGCTTGACTGGCGGGAACGGGTGCTCCGGTTACAACGTCTTTTAGCTCATGATCGGCATTCTCAAACAGATGAATGGTGAAATCCAAATCCTTGTCTTGTCTAATCGATTCGAGGATCGCCATGTCGTGATAGGTGGGATTACTGCGATCTTGTCCGCCATACACCCACAGAGCTGGCTTATTTAGAACCTTCAAATATTCTTGGGGATCAAAACCCTGAGTGCCGTTGTAGTTGTTCAATGCAATTTCAATGAGTGGATCATTTGGGTCTGCATAATTTTCGGCGATGGAATCAAAGTAGTCCGAAACACCCACACTCGAGGCGGCACCCGAAACACACACCGTAAAGGCGATTTTCTCGCTTCTGGATGCGGCCAAGGGAATAATCCAGCCAGCTTGACTGGGTCCAATCATGCCGATCTTGTCCGACCGTATTTCGGGTTGTTTGAACAGGTAATCGGTGATGGCAACAAGGTCATCGGCAAGTTCGTCAAATGCTCGCGCGCTATTGGCGGTATTCACGTCGATATAGGATCCCGTTGATTGACCGACGCCCCGTTTGTCGAAGCGCAGTGTTGCAAATCCAATCGAATTATAGCGAGCCGCACTGCCTGCGAACTGCTGACGTGTCACTCGCCCGGATCCAGCCACCATGATCAGCACAGGATGAGGCCCGGGTGAGCTTGGCAGATCCAAAGACGCAGCCAGGAACACATTCCCATTTTGGATTTGAAGCAATTCCTGTGTGTCGTCATGATCCCCGCCACTGCTGCATCCCAGCAAAGCCAGACACACCGTTAAAAAAATACCCGCACGTCTATAAACAATCGCGCGCATGAAATCAAAAAAGTTACAGCCCATGGTACACCTCCTGGCATTTGCAAATGGGACATTAGTAGGACGACCAAAGCAGGTACGACCCGATGAGAATGGCAACGAGAAAGGGTGATTTGGGCATGGCTATGGCGCCAATTACGCCCATCGTGAACACGTAAAAGCCGATGATTCTCAGTAAATAGGTGTCGTTGGATTCGGCAGCGTATAGGGTGATCTGACCACACAAGAACAGCATGAAGCCGAACATCAGAAACCAAAAAGCGGCTCGCCTTTCGAGATGGGGCATAACAGCATCAAAGACGCCGTCTCTAATCAGCATGGCTAATGTATCCCGAAACAGAACGGCACCAACAATCGTATGGCCGATCGCCAACGAGATGAGAAGATAGCCAGCTAACTTGATCATGTTTATCTCCATCCTGCGATCCGAACTCACGGTTCCTTCGCAGTGCGACCAAGTGCAAGTTGAGCCTCTCAACCTTCTGAGGCTTGGCCGTAGCGTCATTGTGGAGGCGTCAAACGGAAAGCGAACTATTTGCCAGTCAACGGCTCATACAGTCAGGATTCGGTAAAAACTAGCGAGAAACGCACGAAATATCGGCTGTTTAAGGGGACCCATGTGCCCATTGACTTGGCGAGAATGTGTGGCCCGGAAAAGAAGATCGGATTATTGACAAAGGCCTTGGAGTTTTACCTTGTTACGATGCATTCGATCTCAGAAGCGATACTGAAGCTAAAATGTATCTTAGAGCATCATAGGAGAAGTCGTTTTTGAGCTCGACAGGTAGTGCTTTTTCCGTTTCACAATCAGTCTGAGGAGCCAACCATTGAGAATTTGGAAAACAATTGAGAAACATCTGCGCATTCTAATGACACAAGTCGCACCCGGTTTGACGGATGAGGACATAAACAATGCTTCTTGTTTTATCGATCACAATGAATTTGGTGTTGCATTTGAAGTGATTTGTGACCAGCTAGGTGAATACGATTATCAGATTTCTGAGGAGTCGCTAGACCTCATAAGACATTTAGCCGAATTGATGAATTTAGACGAACGCACTTGGTGTCACTTAAGAGAAAATATCCGTTAAATTTATCGGTACGCTGAGGCTCAAGCCGATATTCATAATGACGATCTTGCGCCCAAAACAACAACACAATGGCTAGAGGAGTCAACCATTGACGGTTTTGAATACGATTAAGAGATATTTTCGGAATCTATTGACCAAGGCTCCAGATTTGAACGATGAAGATGTTAGGTCGAAAAAGAGGAATGTGGTTAAGCATCAGGTTATTTTGGACCCCGACGGTACCGAAGATAATTTTTTAGCCGTCATCGTTCCCTTCGAGACCGGCATCGTTTATGAAAACCAAGTCGGTGGTTTTTTAAACGAACTTAGGATGATGGAGAGGTTCTTGATCCCGATCGTCTTCAAAACCCTGGCCGATGAGATTTACACGTGGTTTGAAAATGAATGCCACGGAAACGCGTATTTAACTGAGTGGACACAGGACCGCCTTGATCGTCTAGACAAGTTGCTTGGCAACATTCCGTGTTGGCAGACCGACAGTTCCAAGTCGACCGATCGTGTCATGCTGCGTCTCGACAGGTCCCAGTTGGCCGCATTGACCGAAGCTTGGATACCTGTTATTTCGCCTTATGGTGAAGCCATTCTCGCTTCAAAAAACTCAGATTGAGAGATAGAAGATGACGAGCATGGGGCATTGATGAACCTTCGCTATTCGGACAAGATAATCGAGAAAGCTTCTGCCGAAGACATCACACATTGTTTCTCACAGACTCCGTCGGGCATGACGAGCATTAGTCTCAATAGCGAATCACAACGCCTGACCATCGAACATCACGACAGCACGCTGATCTTGCGAATGGTCGATGGCGATCAAGCGTTTGTCTCCGAGCCAATACTGTTTGCGAAAGCCGAAAAAGTGTTTCAAGCGATGCAGCGAGAAGACGCAACTTGGCGAAACGACGTCTTTTGGGTTGAAGACGAGAAACAAAAATCGGTACTTAAGACAACAACAGCATATGTTCTCTTCTTTCTTGCATTGACTTACGCCCTGTTCAGGACAAATTGTGGCTAAAACAGCGACCAACATTTCCTGGGAAGGAGGCCTCGCAACCGTTTGTTGGGTGCTCCTTTTCCACACGAAATGCCAGTGTGGAGCCTCATCCACTAGGCGGAGAGGTGAAAACCATGTTTGATTTAATTGTGGCCTTAATCCTTGGTTATGCCTCAATCTCTGGCCTGTCAACGGCACTCGAAGAACGCAAGATAGAACGCCGGCGAAAATATTGGCTAAAGACCCAAGCTCACGTTACCGAATCCAAGGTTGACATTAAATATGATGAGGGCAAAAAGTATCGAGCCATCATCGAGTACGAATTTTCGGTTGATGGGCGTCACTACACCTCAAAGCGCGTCAAGATCGGCGGGGATATGCCTTTCACAAAGACATCCGTGGAAGCTCTCGTTGCCGCATACCCTATAGGATCCAGCACACCCGTCTACTATGATCCTGATCAGCCAAACTTATGCTCACTTGAGGTCACTGGTCCAATAAACTACTTGGTGACTTTGATTATTTCTTTAATGTTGATGGCCTTAGCCATTCAGTCAGCATTAAGACTTTTTAAAAACTGATCGTGGGATGTAGTTGAATGATGCGGGAAGTCTTGCGCGCAAAACAGCTGTCGAGAAAGACTATTTCTCGTCATTCAACATGTAATCCTGAGGCGGTGAAACCCTATACTGAGATTCTTGAGCCAAGCAGGCAGAACTATCAGGGGCACGACAAATGAAGTACAGGTTCAATCGCGGAATGGACCGCTGGTTGGTATGGATTAACGAGCGCCCATTTAGGCGCCTTGGTTCTACAGAAATCTTTCGGTTTCCAGCCTCGATAGCCGATCCAATTACCCTTGAACATGTTTCTATTGAGTACTTTGGCCCGCGTGGAGCGAAGTATGATTACGGGCTGCTGGGAGCTGATTTTCACAACAAGAGCCACGCTGGCCTTGCCGTATCTCTAGTGAACGAATCTCATCTTCAATCACACATAAGCGCTTTGACGACAATCGACTTCGGCTTCTACAAGGGATTGAGCAGCGCATTTGTGGACCCAATAAAAAACCGAATTGCTTCTTTGCTACAAGCCACTCATTGTTTGCCGTCCGGACATCTTGATATCTGCTATGCCGCAGGCTGCCATGTCGGGTCTAACGTTCATGTATTCAAGATGTTGGCACACTGTCTAGTACTCATTTTCAGGAAGAGACAGATTGAAGATGAAAGCTGTGTAATTAGGATTCTAGACGAAGCCCTATTGGATCAGGGAGAGACCATCCGGTAGCACGTGCTCATCATCGCGAAATGAAAGCAGTTCGAGTTGGAATGAAATACTGCGTTTCAATATCATGCACCTGTCTTGCGTCTTGCATTAGAAGAAACAAGGTACTGAGACGTATTTTGGTGTTAACGTCTATCAGCGCTAGCCTAAATGAGGAGGGCATGATGTCAAAACGAGAGCGTCGCGAGATTTCGTTTGTCCTTATTAGAATCCATGAATCGGATTGGGTCCATGATGAGATCATCAGTCAACTCTACTCAGCGGTATTTGACCGAGCTGGGGCCGTCATCAGCTTTTTTGGGCCCTACCACTTCATGACCTGGGGCTTTCCGGTTCCAGACGAAAAAAAGTGTTCAAGCCTTTCGTCTTTTTGCGATCTAATGTCCTCCCAATACTCGGATCACGTATCTTTCGTGGCAGGAAACTCCATGGCGACGCTGGGGAATTTTGGAACCCAAAAACGGATCGCCTTCTGGGCTTGGGTTGACGGTTTCGAAGACCATTTGCATTATCTCGCCCAAAGCGTATCGGGCGTGAGTAAGAGGATTAACATGAACGGATGAGCTACGCCGTCATGGATCCCAACCCGATGACACAAATGACAAAATCTATTAAGTTCTGGCAGCAGCCAATTCATCGCAGAAAATACTATCACGCAGCACGAAATCGGTAGTGAATCATGGAAGCAGTGAAGCTAAGTCACCAAATGATCAACGCACTTAAATGGGTGTTGCCAATTGGCATCTTAATGATGGTCATCGCCATGTTCCTCAGGGAACGCGAATGGTTGGGAATCCCGTATTTAGTCGTTCTATTCGCCTTTATGATCCATTCTCTGGTGCACTTCAAAAATGAAAAGTATGCTGGGATCCAACATAGCGCTTCCGCAATGCTCAAACGACATTTGGCCTTGTTCTTTCTCTTTGCAATCGCCCTGCTCTTAGCCTATTTGCTGCATGCTCCGCCCCTACTCAAGTTTATCGCCTGTAGTACGGTCTCGTTATATTTCGCCTACTACAAACTAAGCCACCTGATCCTAGAGCACATGGCGGATAAGTATTTTTTCGACCTGGAGAGAGAAATACAGAGACGGTTACAACAAGTGCGGTAAGGAGTGATGCGATTCAACACGGACTGTCAATTCACCCCTTGGCAAAGCCATTCTCGTTTCAAAGAATTCAGACTGAGAGATCGAACATGACAAGGAGGAATGATGATCCTTCGCTATTCAGGTAAGGAAATCAAGGCAGATTCACCAGAAGACATCACACATTGTTTCTCACAGAGTCCGGCGGGGATAAAGAACTATCGGGGGCTCGTCAAATGAACCAATAACTAGATTCGCAAAAGATGTGAGCAGCATCAATAGCTGCAGGACTGGGTTGTTGTACAATCGATTTGAGAGCATACGACACGATCACGGGAGTGGCATGAACGACTACTTAGCTGTACCGGAACATGCTCCGCAATCCGAGTTAAGGACTAACAAGAATGCGCTTTTCTGACGCGTATGGGCAGTATCGATGGAAGACAACGGCCCGGAACTAGAACGATTAAGGCAGGCCCATGAACGGGCTTTAGCACTCATGCCTAAAATCGAAAATGTGTGCGATCCGGCTGTGAATCAAGTGATATTGAGCGAAATCTTGTGGTGTTAGCTTTGGAACTTGGTCACAAGGATACAGCACGCCATCTCAAGTGGCTGTGGGCGCGTAATGATGTGCCATACGTAAGTGCCTCATTATGAATCATTGGGTTGTCCTGAATATTAAGCCCACATCTGATCAGAGAGCCATCAAGAAGGCTTATGCTGCATGTCTGAAAACTATCTCATTGGACGACACGGATGAATTCTCTGAGTTACGAAATGCCTATGAATTGGCCTTAGAAGACACGAGGAATCGAAAATATGTGAGTGCACTCAATACTGCCATTGCACCCGAACCGTCCACAACATCCCTGGCCGAGGCTCAGAGAAACGCTGATGACTTCTTGGAATCGATTCAAAACGGCAGCTTCCAGCAACGGATCTCCAAAAAGGTTAAAAAGAGGTTGGTTGAGGAACGATCCGTTGACACAGATATGGTTAATCGAATCGTGCGAAAAACCGTTGGGTTACACGAACAAGGTTTGGAGGCTGAGGTTTTTGGAACGTTTCTAAAGGAAGCTTTAATGGCGCCTGAATTTGATGATTTACGAGCCAAAGCCTTGTTAGAGCACCAGTTAATTAAGTTTGCTGACGACAAGAAGCCAAAACGCGAGTGGATTCTCGAGATGGTGTCCATTTTTGACTGGATGAGTTTGGATAGCGAAACCAGACTAGGTAGACCAAGGGTTGAGAAGATACGCAAATGGTTAGCGACGCCAATCATTCTTCCAGATACTCGATATTTTAGAGATTCGTCGTACGTCTGGATGAGCGAGCCGGTGGACAGGAAAGTTCACCCAGGAACGGCCGTCGCCACTGTATTGGTCATCATCATATCTGTATTTGGACGGATGTCTTCGTGTAAGGATCATAACGATTCCAGTCAAATGAGTGTGAGGCCATTAAACTCAGTTTCATATGTAAATCACAGCGAACAAAGCTGGGAAAGCGCAGATCGAGATTGGCGTTTGGCCTACGCTCTAAAGGCAGCCGATTTATCACTTGTAGAAGACGCATTGCGCGAAGACCCCAGCGTTCTTACGTCAAAATATCTGGATCATCCTCCCATCTTTTACGCGATGGATTTGGAATCTGACGTGATGACGCGGGAGTTTGTACGACGTGGTGCATTGTTGGAGGCATACAACTCAAAAGGCTTTACGCCACTTCAGATATGTGTTCTTCGTCGCGATACGCAAAAAACACGACTACTGTTGGAATTAGGTGCCGACGTTTTATATCCATCCGAGTCGGGCCATAATGCATGGCAATTGGCGGCCACCTTGGATAACAGAGAAATGCTTGTGCTACTTAGTGAACACGTATCGGATAAACGAGGTCGATTGTGATTGTTGGTATCGACTTGGGCACCACACACAGCCTTATTGCGATTCCCAATGAGGAAGGTGGAGCCACGCTTGTTCCGAATGTTTTCGGTGATTTCTTGACGCCGTCCGTGGTTTCTTTGGATTGTGACGATTCCGTTCTAGTAGGCCAGCCCGCACACGATCGATTGATAACACATCCCGACCGGTCGATATCGTGCTTCAAGAGAGACATGGGTACCGATCGAAAATACCGGCTAGATATTGGGCGAATATTTCGTCCGGAAGAACTTTCAGCATTGATCTTGAAATCCCTAAAGGCTGACGCCGAACATTTCCTGGGCCAAGCTGTTGAAGAAGCTGTTATATCGGTACCTGCCTACTTCAGCGACGCGCAGCGCAAGGCGACCCGCGTGGCTGGCGAATTGGCGGGTCTTCGCGTGAGTCGCTTGATCAATGAGCCAAGTGCCGCCGCCCTTGCTTATGGCCTCCACAAGAACATGGATGAGGCAACCTTTCTAGTTTTCGATCTGGGAGGTGGGACGTTTGATGTTTCAATTCTCGAGATGTTCGATGGCGTCATGGAAGTGCGGGCCACGGCTGGTAACAACCGCTTGGGGGGTGAAGATTTTCTGGAAATCATACTGCGGGATTTTCATGAACAACTAGCTAATCAAGGGGTCGAATTATCCAACTTGCATCTGCAAGATCTTAGTCGCTTGCGCGCATTGGCGGAATTCTCGAAGATAAAGTTGTCGAACGAAAGTGCTGTGGAAACACCTGTCGTCATTGGAAATCGAGAGGTTATATTGGCCTACAACCGTCCGCGGTTTGAAGAACAGAGTCGTCGATTGATGCGCCTGTTGCGAGACCCCTTGGAACGCGCTATTAAAGACGCACGCTTGCCAGTTGACGAGCTGAGCGACGTGGTGCTAGTGGGCGGAGCGACACGCATGCCGATGATTCCTACGTTTGCTGCGCACATCTTTCGCCGATTTCCTAAGTCCGATATTAATCCGGATCAAGCGATTGCGTTGGGTACAGCCATTCAGGCTGGCTTGAAGATGAAGCACAAGGCATATCGAGAGCGAGTTATGACCGACGTTGCGCCCTATACGCTTGGTATCCAGGTTTGCGATTTTTTGACTCCCAACGATGTGGACAAACGCGTCTTTTCACCAATCATTGATCGCAACACACCGGTCCCGGTGAGTCGTACCGAGACATATTCCACCATGTATCTCGGGCAAGATCAGGTGAAGATATCCGTTTATCAGGGCGAGAGTCGTAGCGTAAACAAGAATCTCTTTTTGGGTGAAATTCTTATGCCTGTACCTAAGAATATGGACGAACCAGAGCCGATCGAAGTGCGATTCTCTTACAACGTCGATGGGATTCTCGAGGTAGAAGCCAAATCGTTGTCTTCGGGTGAAATGCGTTCGCTCGTGGTTGAGAAAAGTCCCGGTACGCTCTCAAAGGAACAAATCAAAAAGTCGTTACGCGATCTCGAAGCCTTGAAAATCCACCCTCGCGACCAGGTGGTGAATCGCACCCTATTGTCCCGTGGGGAACGCATGTTTGAGCAGTGCATCGGCAAAGACCGCAAGCGGGTGAATGAAGCTATCTCCCGTTATCGTGCTGCGCTTGCTTCCCAAGACTCAGGATTAATCGATCAGATTCGAAAGGAAGTGATTCGCGTTTTTGATGAGATAGATGCGTTCAAGCCGATATGAATATGGCATTAGTGTCCCCGGAGCATAAGACTTCAAAGCCTGTGTCTCGCCACATCGATGAAATCCTGCGGCATGATGTTCCAAGAAGCCAATGGATCGAATTGGGTCAACGACTCTTCGCAGACTTAATCCACGACTTTGAGTTATTAGATCAACAATCGATTTTTCTGATTATACCACTTCGGCCCAGCGAAAAACCCGACCCACCTATCGCGCGTTTCGATGAATTGCGTGAGATTCATTTACACGACCTGGAACCGCCTTCACTTTATCTTGTTGAAGGCTCAGCTTTCGAATTAGACGGCCCTGCCGATGATCACTGGTCGCCAATAACCCCTCCAATAAACAGTGACAAATCGGTTGTTTTCAGATTTCGAGCATTTAGATTCTTGAACGAGATCCACTTGGATCAACTTTATTACCAGGCTATTTACGGTCAATATACCGAGGCAACTTGATCATTCCCAGCTTGTTATTAAGCTTCTTAGCCTTTTGACCTTACTTCAAAGCGCTAGTTGCAAATAGTCAATGCTGCTGCCGTTCTCAATCATTTTTGCCCAGTTATCTTGCTTTTATGTTAGCTTGGCGATGAGGTAAACATGACGAGCAGTTCACCCTGCACCACGCGGGCGTCATGGAGGGGTAAATCATGAAAGTCGCGGCAATTATTTGCGTCAGTTTTCTATTTTGGTGTGTGTCACAAGCACAAGATTCCGTGCTCGTCCTGACCAATGCCCAAACCATTGAAATCACAGGAAGCTATGAAATCAAAGGTAACTACGTAGTTTTTACCGATGCCTATGGTGAGTTAAGCCAGCTGCCTAAGAAACTGATCGACTTCGCTGCGACTGAACGGACCAATACGGAGAGAGCGACCCAGAAGGTTGTTGCGGTAGCAGACGAAGAAACGGGCGAAAGAAACTTTTCGTCGGTCTCTAGACGGCTAGATAGCGATCAGCATTCCGAGTCCATAAGTTTGGGCGATAACGATCTCAATCGATTTGCGCGTACCCACCACGGCAATAGCTCAGACCAACAGGAAGAATACGAATTCGATTCACAGGAAAAATCGGAAGAGCCTGCAAGTCCCGCAACGACCGATTTGCACCAGCTTCAGCGTTCCCTGAAGCAAGAGTTGGTAACGATTGACGCCAAGATCATGCAACTAGACGTGGACATACAAAAGCGAGAAGATCAAGTCATTGCCAATAGTCTGAAGGAGCTTGACGAGCCCTATAGAAATGAAAAATATGAGATCGATAGAGGCGGCGGATTTCATACGAACGAGATTGACGATCTTGGTATGGAAATTCCTGACACCGGTGTCGGTGTGTCCAGGGCTCGCCAGGACTCTCAAGTCAAGCGCATGCAACAGGAGCGCGCGAAATTGGTGAAACAGCGTGAAGCCATCATCGCCGAAGCCAGGAACGCGGGCATCCGAAACCTAAGGTAGAGGTCGGAAAGTCGCAATGATTTGGCTATCGAGAATTGAAGCGTATGGCACGCTTTGTTACTTGAAGCCAAGCTGTTGGACTTGGCCAATTATCGTCAGCCCTACATCGACGATCAATCACAAGTGAGTTGACTGAAGTAATCACACTCACTTCCGACTAGACAAATGAAGCAGTGATATACATGGCCGTCATCAGCATCGTTAGCAGAAATACGGGCGCGAAAGCGGCGCTGACGGAATAGGCGAAAAGGCGAAACCCTGACATTTTGTTGCGCAGCGCCGCATATAAGACTGTGGCCGGAAGCAGCGAGGCTACACAAACCCAGAACACAGGGTGTTTCACAGCGATTTTTAGCAGCAGTCCGGCCAATCCATAACCCACGAACGTAGCCCACATCACGCAGAGT
Source organism: Holophagae bacterium (assembly GCA_029263455.1). Taxonomy (GTDB): domain Bacteria; phylum Acidobacteriota; class Holophagae; order Acanthopleuribacterales; family Acanthopleuribacteraceae; genus JAGQSC01. The sequence continues at coordinate 63,384 of JAJCXM010000025.1, read as the reverse complement.
AGCGACCCAATCATAACAATCCGATACGGAATGTCTGGCACCTGAGCTTCTTTATCGTCGACTTCACGGCACACCATACTCTCGTTAAACCGTTTGATCACCAGGTCCTTAATCTGGTCATCACCTGGCAAAGGTACCCGAAACCTAACTTCCCCTAACCTGCTCCAGAAACAGATTCGGCAGGGATTTAGTTGAGGATGCAGCGAATAAAAGGACACACCCTCAAATAAGATGAATTGTCTTCCTGATATTCCCAATTCAGTGAGCATGTACTTTGGGCGCGACCAAACCTCGAAAAGCTTGACCGAAAGCATCAGGGCGAACGAGAAAGGGACCGTGAGCGAGGCAACCCACATCGCCTTGGCCAGATTGGCCAACATGTCAGGAAGAATCAAGCCATGGGCGAGTAATATGGGAATACAGATGATGGCGAAAAGCAGCCAGGATTCACCAATGCGACGAACAAGATTTCGTCGCTCGTCACGTAACTCCGCTACAGCAGTCGCCTTAGGTTTTCGCCAGGTTACCTGCTCTTTAGCCAACACAAATCCCATCCCAAAAAAGCAAGCACTTCAATAGGAGTACTGCATTTACGCCGTCAAATGTCACCTGTTACCCTCGCTACGCCACAGAACGTGGTGCCCTATCCAAGAGAATGCCACCTGCCAATTATAGTTGAAAGCACACTACAGCTATCGATTGGCGAAAGGGAATGCGTTCCCATGTGCTCGACTCTGACTTTTGTTGTCGGAGATTCTTTTCAAAACTGGACAAAACGCGCAATCAGCGATAGTAGGTATATTACGTGTTGGTGGTGCGTATGCTGAGCGCCTAGAATGGATTACCAAGTGAGTTAGATTTGAGCGAATTTTGATTTACTTAGACGAGAAAAGTGTTTTTGAACTCTGTTGTATGTCGCGCCAAGGAAGTCTAAGCGTCGTTCGTGGTCTTGGTTCGATGTGGCCGAACCTTCAAGATTTTTACTCCACCAGAACAGACAGGATTTCTTGGTGGATAAAGCAGTTAAAAGAACGTTCGGCGGGTGGCCAACTGGGTCCTAGCTCAAAAAAAGTACGTCCATTCTACTTGCGGTCATTTCTGCGGTTAGCCTTAAGAAATAAGATGACGGAGTCAGAGCGTCTCTTTGTAATTTGTAGCTTTGAGGCACTTGTTTCCATGCTTGAGAATACCCCAAAACATCAAAAAGCCATCGAACTTCGAATGGACCTATGCTTATGTGAACATATTTTTTTCCTTATGACCAACAGGCGGATACGTGCCTTGGCAGGTCGCATTGAACACTTCAACTCCTCAGAATACAATCTGCATTACTCCTTCAACCAGCTGTGGCAAGCTTGGATTCAAGGCAAAAAGGAGCTTCCTTGAACCCAGACAATTTCTTGGCTGTCAAATGAAGGCCAAACGAACGTTACTGGAGGGACAAACCACATCTTGCAACCAGACATGAAATTCTCATTAGTGTGCTTGCAATATGCGATCTTCTTTTGTCTATGGGCAGGAACTTGTTTAGGCAGCGGGGCCGATTGGCCCGCCTTCCGCGGCTTTCATGGACACGGTCACACTAACGAGACCAACATTTTTTCCGACAATCAGGCCATCACCCTATCAATATCCTGGCAAAAGGATTTGGGTAGCGGCTATTCAGGCATCGCTGTGGTAGCCGATCAGCTGTTTATAGCCTATTCGGATGGAACCCTTGACTATACAATTGCAATTGAATCCGACACTGGTACCACCCTTTGGCAAACATCGCTGGGCCCATCGTACTTGGGCCACGACGGCTCTCACTCGGGTCCACTTGCTACTCCCGCAGTAGCAGATGGAAGTGTCATTATGCTCTCGCCAAGAGGCGGACTGTTTTGCTACGCAACAGATTCTGGACAGTTGCGGTGGAAACGAGACCTGATGGCCGAATTCAAGGCCATCAAACCTCATTACGGCTTTTCTGCCTCACCTCAAATAATACAAGGTATCGTCATCGTTCCCATAGGTGGATACCAACAGGCCTTTGCTGGATTTGACATCAATAACGGGGCGCTGAAATGGAAGGCCGGAACTGACGTCGTTGATTATCAATCAGCGGTCATCGGCACATTAATGGATCGCCAGCAATTCGTAGCGGCGGGGAACTCGCATGTATTCGGTATCAACCCGAGCGACGGAGCCTTACTCTGGAGCTATGAACACCAAGGAGCGGGCACACGGGGTGCACAAAGTATGTCTGCCGTCCTCATAGACGAAGATCGTGTCCTGCTAGCTCACCGAGACGACCAAAGCTTATTGGTTGGGATAAGTGCCGATGGTTCTGCAACAAAGATTTGGGAGAGTGGATCCATTCGCAATAGCTACGCGGTGCCGCTATACCTGGATGGACATTTTTATGCCTACAGTTCACGCATCCTTTCATGCATCGACGCGACAACAGGATCACTTGTTTGGCGTAGTCGATCTCCCGGAGACGGTTTCCCGATTATCGTTGATGGACATCTGGTAATCCAAACAAAAACGGGAAGTATACATATAGCCAAAGCTCAACCGCACGCCTATCAGGAGTTAGCAAGTCTAGATGTCTTCAACGACGTCAGTTGGACGTCGCCTAGTTTTTCAGAGGGGTCGATTTACGCCCGTAGTATGAGCAAGATTGCCCGCATAGATGTGCTCAGCAGAAAGCCGACCACTTCTACCATCGCCCTTTCCGATCAATTTGAGGAACATGAGCTACTTATTCAACTCAAAGAGCTGCTAAGAGATCCGACAACTATGCATGATGCGGTCGCCGACTTCATTGAGTCCCATCCCATCTCTCCGATCATAAATGGCGATCAAGCGCTGTTCTATTTCCAAGGAGAAGCGCAAGACGTCGCCATTGCCGGCGATTTGGTAGGTGCGCGTCAAGAAAAGGCCCTTCCGCGGATGGCCAATAGTGATCTTTTCGCGCGTTCGTTTCGCTTGGAAGCAAATGCGGCACTTAGCTATGCCTATATCGTTGACTTTAAGCTTACCAATGATAGACATAATCCGCTCACACAGCTCTCTATGGTTTACGGACCCGAGTTCGAACCCATCGTTGGCGGGAGCCTGAACCTATCATGGTTCGCAATGCCAAATCGCACTGCGCCAAGCCACCTAAACGGTCAAACAAAAAATAACGGCGATGTCACGAAACTTCAGTTTTCGAGCGGCATCTTGAAAAGCGAGATTCCAATAGCCGTCTATACGCCTTTCGGCTACAACGATATGTTAGGCGCGCTCCCCGTCATTTATATCTTTGCAGGTTCAAAAGCACTTCAAACACCCCTGACTTCGTCTTTTGACTATCTCATCGAATCAAAATCCGTACGTCCGATGATTGCGGTTTTCATTTTGCGTGATGGTGGCGGAGCTAGCCACGCGATGGCAAAGATGATGACAGAAGAATTGATCCCGTCCATTGATCAAACCTATCGAACACTGCGCGACGCCAAAGCCAGAGCTTGTGTCGGCATGGGCTGGAGTGCTTCGGATGCCGCATTTTGCGCACTCAAGTTACCCACACAAATGGGTCACCTAGCTATTCAATCGCTCTATGCACTAACAACATTTGATGGCGGCGTGCAAAGCCTTGTAACTAATCCGCTTGATCAGAAATTAACCATCTATATGGACTGGGGCAAATACGATTTGCGTAATCCTGTCGAGGCCTGGAGCATGGCAGATGACAATCGTCGCTTGTTCAAAGTGTTCGAGGAGCGAGGATTTGAACCTTCGGGCGGCGAAGTGAACGAAGGATCTGGTTGGGCAAGTTGGCAAGCAAGAACCGATCGATGGTTAAGTCTGTTCTTTCCATATCAAACGTTAAAATAGTTAAGCGATTTGACGCCTTACCAGCCATCCCTTCGTATCCCTCAGTATCAGATCAACGATACTAATTTCCCAGTGCATTCAAAGGCGTTGATTTCTCTTTGAGAGGGTCTAGATCTTCGTTTCGAACTCATCATCACAATTCTGAGTCGTTCAAGCCTTGAAGCCGGTCAATCGAGCGCCCAATATTCATTCGATTAAAGTTGAAGCTTGCTTCCTCTCACTTTGGAAGATGAGGACGCAATCGATTTGGGTTATATTCATTCCTAATGACTTATTGAGATCACCCATTTGAAAGCTAACGAGTGGGGGAGCTGTGCTTTTTGTTCACCTAATTTGCAGTTACTTATTAACAGGTGAGATGCAAGCGAAATACGAAGCGGCGCAACGACTAGCCATCGAATCGCGTAAGCCGCTGCTGGTGTACGGGCACACCGTCACCTGTCCAGGGTGCCTGTACTTTGAGGAACAACTGACCAGTGATCAGGAGTTACAGACCAATTTGAACAAGGTTGTGCTTTGCGAACTTGACGAAGACACCACCGAAGGTCGCTCCATATTGGACCAATACGCAAAGTTAGGCAGTCCACTATTCGTGCTGCACGATAAACATAACAAAGCTGGATTCAGCTGGATCGGTTATAAACGTCAACAGTTCACGCACATCATCGATGCTTTTGTCGCTGGACTCGACCCCATTGACGCTTTGATCGCGTCTTTCAACGCAACGCCCAGCGAATCAATGGCCGAAAAAGTGGGAGAGCTGGCCCTTTTCAGCGGCCACTACCAGCTTGCACAAGCCTATTATGCCAAGGCGTTTGCATTAAACCCACGCGCTCTATATCGTTCTAGGGAGTTAAGCGCTCTAGGCAGTCTTGTCTATGCTGGAGAGGCTGAAAGTGATCACTTCCTGGCCGAGATTGAAGCAACGCTAAAAACAGAACTGTTTGATGCCAAAAACCGAATCTACTGGCTAATTCGCGACCATTGGAGCGTTGCGCGCGATCAGCGAAAGCAAATAATGGCGCGTTATTGGCGTTACTTGGATGGCATCGAACAGCCCAAAGATGAGACGTGGTACGCCCTCAGGTGGCATTTTCTGCGCGCAACTGAAGCCTGGTATAGCCACAAAAATTTTCCCGAAGTCAGGGCCCATCTTGAAGCGATCATGGCCCTTGGTCCTGCCGAAGAGCACTCATCGCGCCAGCGCTTCGGCCTGACGGTTCTCTACGAGGCAGGTGTCGCCAATCAACAAGCGCTCGGTTTTGCGCGCTCAAAACTGTGGGACCCGGACGACAAGGCATCGCCCTACTTCAGCTCAGCCCGCAAGCACATGGTTTGGCTGGAATGCGCGGTGAAACCCTCGTCCTGCGCATCGTTTTTGCAACGCACGCGCCCTGAGGAAAGCAGTGAATGGTTGAATAACGACGCTTGGTTATTGTTTGAAGCAGAGATCGCAAGCGAGCAGGCGCTTGGATGGGCGAAAGCTGCCGTTGAAGCCGCCTCCGACGACGACATTAGGTCGGCGGCCCTCGACACACTGGCCGAGTTACATTTTGCCCGTGGGGAAAAACAAGCGGCAGTGAACGCGATCGAAGCAGCCCTTGCAGCCAACCCCAGCAACGCCCACTACGCCGCACAACTCAAACGGTTCAAAGCAGAAGCGCCCTAAAGTGATCAACACAGACCACTCAACGCAGGAATAACCACGAGAACGGAATACGTATGGATTGGTTAGATTTTAGCTTCGAGGTTGACGACCTCTACCAAGAGTTTCAGAGGAAAATCGACCTACCTCAAGTTGAGAACCTCCATGCCCCGAACGCAGAACGTTACTCTGAAATTGACAGCTGGGCGATGAGGCAAATCGATGCGATTCGGTCGGAAATGGATTTCAATCTCCGTTTTTCGTTTGCTGCTTACAGTCCGTCGCTGGACTGGTATCTGAGCGAGGGTGATTGGTTGCAGTCAGCCAAGGAGCGTGCAAATCAAACTAGTGACCCTTGGTTCTGGACCTCAATCGAAGGGGTCTATTTGCTTCAGCATGGTGATCGCGACGATCTTGATAATGGCCAGCGGTGGCTCCGCTTATGGTTGGACAGCGGAGGTCATGACTTTGAAAACTTCGTCGACTCCGCGTCCGTTTTTCGAAAGGACTGCATCGAGATCGACGAATTTCTTGACGATTGTTCGTCGATCACCATATGTATTTACGGTTGCCGATCAGGTCACAAGGGTTGCTGTGACCGATTACAAGAATCCATATTGGCGGACTACAGTGAAGGCATCGAAATCCTCGCCAACGACGCAATCACATTGCCTTGCATTCAGCATCACTTTCAGCCATCTGAATTGCAGCCAGTGCGTGAATGGTGCCTTGACTGGGCAAACGCTCGTCACGGTTCGCGCCTAAACTCGATGCATAACGATGTAGTTACGACGGCGATTCGCTTGGATTGGCGCGATGTATTGGACGCGCTGTCAATGAACCCTAGGTTTAGGCACGTCGTCTGGTGTTCGCTGGCTGACCAAGCGTCGATTATGTATCACTTCAAACGGTCTCTGAACGGTTTCAAACAACACATGTCTGCTGGCGATTATCCTCAAAAGGGCGACGTACTCGGATACCTAAAGGGACTTGAGCAAAGAATGGATCAGGCCATCTTTGAGCAATTTAGGCCGCGTGAGCTTTTGTTGTGGACGCTCAGTCACCCGAAACGCAAATGGGTTCGAGATGTGTTTGCCATACAGATTAGCGACACCATAAAAGCCGAAAAGCCAGGCAAGTTCGACAGCGAATCCCGATACCTGGCCATTGGCTGGAGTCGAATTCGCGCCAAAGAAATGCAAGCGACTTAAAAGCTGAAGCTTAGGAACTTAAAAGCCTTATATATGAATACAGTAAGTGCAGGTAAGCATGTTCAATACAATTAGATCGTTAGTTCACGCCAGATCTGGTTCCGCACCTGAAAAACACGACAAAGTCGAACTTTCAGAATTCGCCCCCTGGCTTGAGAGTCCATGTCTACAAAAGTACCTTACGACATGCCTCCCCAAGGAAACGTACGCCGCGTCCGGAATGCGCGTTAAATCGATTAGGGGCCTATTAGATGAATTGTTAGGTAGCCCGGGCGTCGACCTTCGGGAAAGAGGTTATTTAGTGATTGCTTCCTCCATTGGCGGCAACGCGATCTGTGTAGACATCAACGCAAGTGTGTTTTGGGCGGACCATTCAAGTTTTTATAGAGATTTGGATTTGATTAGTTTCGAAGATCGATCAACTGGAAACTGGATTAAGCTTCCCTTTAACGATCAAAACATTCGTGCGGCTCTCATTCCTTTATCCCACGATTTCCCAGATTTCATGACCCAACTTCTACATGACAAACTTGAATCGAAACTAGACGAACTGGATTGAATTGGAGCCATGCGCATCGGATGACGCCATCGTTAGCCCGGGCGGCGAGAACCTAGACGCCGAAGTTGTATTAGGGTCACTTGCTGATTCAGTTTTGTTCCTTTATTGCGATCCATTTGATCCGCTAAATCCAGCCAATAATATTGCTGCCTGGGACGATGACGGCGGTGTCGGTTTCGGTAGCGCTATCGTTCCTGGGGACGGCGTTGCCTTGGCTGCTGGTGTCCCATACCAATTGGTCGTATGTGGATTCGGTCCTGCTAACTTAGGTACTTATGACCTGGTGGTCGGTGGAACAATTGTCAACGGTTTCGTTGCCATTCCTACGCTAAACCAATGGGGTCTTATGGCCTTCCTAGCATTATTAGGGATCTCTGCTATTTGGTTCGTTAGACGCACTAAATAACTGGCTTCACGTTTCTAGGCAAGACCGGTGTAAATCGGTTTTGCCTAGAATCTATCTCCTTTATTCGTATATGAGCACAGGCACGCGGAAAATACTTCAGGCAGATTTTACTATGTTGTTGTTTTCTTGGACCGATGGGGAGAATTAGCAGCTAGCTCCCCTGATATCATAAAAACGGGTAAACGACTCTTACTGAGATTGACGTCTACCTCAATCATCGATTTGACCCGTGCGCTCAGGTTGACATGTAGATTTTTTCTCTCCATCGACAATTAGGCTGTATCACTCGTGAGTCGAACCTGAGGTCGTCAGGGATCCGGTTGATGAACTTGAGAGATCGTCGTTACAAGTCCTAGCTTCTTACTGCGATTTTTGCGACGATTCCCGCAGCAAATGATTAAAGCGAGTCTTCGTATTGCGTCGATTCGCTCAGCGGGGAGCGCATGTGGATCGACTAGACCGCCTGACACGTATCCAAGCCATCGTTGCACGCCTGAGCGATGCTCCAGCCGCTGAACACGCCCGCATCCTTGAAAAAGAATGTGGCGATAATGCCGATCTGAAGCGTGATGTAGAGGCCTACATGGCCTCCGATGCAACCCATACCGACCAGCCAAGTTCCGCCCCGGCCTTCCAACTGGAAACAGAGCGCCGTATCGGCTGTTATGAAATCATCGAACTGTTGGGACAAGGCGGTATGGGCGTCGTCTACCTGGCCGAACAGAAGGAGCCGATCACCCGTAAGGTGGCACTCAAAATCGTGCCTAGACCCATGCGGCAAAGTCAAGCATTGGCCCGTTTTCACGCTGAACGCCAAGTGTTAGCTAACCTCACGCACCCATACATTGCGCAGCTGTATGAAGCCTCGACGACTGAGGAACAACTGCCCTTCTTCGCTATGGAATATGTGGATGGGAAACCGGTCACCGAATTTTGTGACGATCAGGTTCTTGACCTCAACGCGCGGCTGGAGCTGTTCCGCCTTGTCTGTGAAGGTGTGGCCCACGCACACCAAAAGGGTGTCATTCACCGCGATATCAAACCCAACAACATCCTTGTAGCGCGCATAAATGGGCGAAACGTTCCCAAGATCATCGATTTCGGCGTGGCTAAGGTGATCGACCAGGGTCTGTTGGAAGACCAGGACCTGACCGGGCAGCGCATTCTGGGTACGCCGTCCTATATGGCACCTGAGGTCATTCAATCCGGTGACGACGTGGACACGCGTATTGACGTCTACTCCTTGGGCATCCTACTCTACGAATTGCTGGTGGGCTGCAAGCCGCATGACGCCAAAGGGTTAGGCATCCTTCAGGTCCTGCATCGCGTCGCCAAGGACGAGGCATCCAAACCAAGTACCAAATGGCATTCGCTTTCCGACGAAGAGCAAGCACAAGCGGCCACTCGACGTTGCAGTCAACCGCTGGCCATTGAAAAGCGTTTAAGAGGTGACCTGGACTGGATCGTCATGCGCGCCATCGCCAAGGACCGTGACGCCAGATACGGATCGCCTACTTCCTTGGCCGAAGACCTCCGTCGCTACCTTGCGCACGAACCTGTAGAAGCAAGGCCGCCATCCAAATGGTACGTGGCGCGTAAGTTCTTCGAACGCAATACGTTTACCGTGATTGGTGCATTAGTTTTGGTACTCGCACTAGTGGGCGGTATCGTTGGCACGACGATTGGTCTCACCCGTGCGCAAGCTGAAGCTGACCGTGCTGGGAACGAAGCAGCTACCGCCCATGAAGTCTCCGATTTCCTGGTCGGCCTATTTCAAGTGTCCCTACCATCCGAAGCTCGCGGAAACTCGATCACGGCCCGTGAGATTCTCGATAATGGTGCCATTTCTATTGATAAAGAACTTCATGACCAGCCGTTGGTCCAGGCACGAATGAAGAACACCATTGGCATGGTGTACCACTCGCTAGGTCTCTATGACGAAGCCTTACCGCTACTAAATTCAGCGCTGGCACAGCTTCGCGATCTAGGCGATCGAACGGAAGTGGCACAATGCCTGTCCAACATCGCTTCTCTTTACTGGGACAAGGGTGATCGCGCCGAGTCGCTGGCATTCCACCAAAAGGCATTGGAGATGCAACGACTGTTGCACCCCAACGGACATCCAGATGTGGCCCACTGCCTGCGATCAATTGCTATGATCCAACGGAGCGAAGGGGACTTCGACATGGCTGAACCTTTGCTGCAGGAGGCTTTGGCCCTTGATCGAAGCGAACCCAATCAGCCGAACCCGCTGGTGCTTAAGGACCTATATCAATTAGCCTCACTTCACCGGGAACGCGGCACGCTTGACCAAGCGATTGCCACCTACCGCGAGGGCCTTGGACTTGCTAGAGATATCTATGGTGATGAAGCCCATCCAGATCGATTTGAGTTAACAAGGGGTTTGGCTAGTTCGCTCTCTCTTGAAGGTGACAACGAGTCCGCACGACCGCACTACCAACAAGCACTCGACATGGCGCGAACGCTCTTTGGTGACCGTCATCCAGAAACGGCCGGCGCAATAAACAATCTGGCCGTGTTCTTAGTTCGTAGGGGCGAAATGGAACAGGCAGAACCGCTTTTTCGAGAAGTGATTGAGATCAGGCGGGATCAGTTAGGCGAGCAGCATCCCGAATATGCCAATGCGCTAAATAATCTTGCTGTGACTGTTCAACGGCAAGGACGCGTTGAAGAAGCGGAACCCTTGATTCGCAAGTGTCTCGCCATACAGCGAGCAAGCCTCACAGAGGACCACCCTAAGATTAGCTATTCGCTCGGCAACCTAGCAGGCATGCTGCAGCAACAACATAAGTTTGCAGAAGCGCTACCTCTCTGTCGCGAGGCTTTGGCTATGCGCATACGCATCTACGGCGAACAAGATTCACGAGTCGCGAATACGATGGGGATTTTGGCTAATATTCTCTGGAACATGGATCAGAGCAACGAGGCCGATAGCTATTTTGCTAAAGCACTTTCTATCAGCCGAGACACGCTTAAAGCAGATCACCCTTCGCTCGCCAACATCATGTCGGAATACGGCAAGTTTCTTTTAGACCAAGCCAAACTAACAGAAGCCGCGACATTGTTTCGCGATGCGATGGTGATTCAAGAAACCAGCTTGGGTCCAGATCACTATCAGGTAGCCGCGACTTTGATTGGGTTGGCACAGGTAGATGTGCACGGAAAGCGGTACCCTGAAGCAGAAGAACGTATCAGACGAGCCGTGACGATCATGGAAAAGACCTACACATCTAACGATTGGCGTACGGCCCATGCCCGCGCCTTACTGGGTTCCGTTCTGGGGCAGCAGAGTAAGATCGACGAAGCCCGCACGATGCTAGAGTCCGCGTTAATCATCGTCCAAGATACCCTCGGTGAGGACGCTAAAGAAACTCAAGAAATCGCAAGTTGGCTTAAGCAAATACGTTAATAGCGTTTATGCCGGCTTTCATTTGAAATAAATAACGATGACTACCATCCCATCAAGAACGGTGGGATCAGTAACAACATACCCAAGAGCACAAACATAATTTGCAATGGCAAGATCCAACGTGCCCATTTCTCCCAAGGCACGCCGCCTAAGGCCAATACGCCCATGCACACGGCAGAGGTTGGGATGATGAGATTACTGAATCCGTCCCCGAACTGATAGGCCAACACCGCCGTTTGGCGGGATACACCAACCAAATCACCCAATGGCGCCATGACAGGCATGGTCAAAGCCGCCTGGCCGCTACCTGAGGGAACAAAAAAGTTCAGCAGCGACTGTACGAAGAACATGATCTGAGCGCAGACGAATCCAGGCAGACCATTAATGAGCGAGGCCAGCGCATTGAGACAAGTATCAATAATGCGACCACGCTCAGCGACGACCAAAATGGCGCGCGCGACAGCGATAATCAGGGCTGTTGACAGTAATGACCTTGCACCATCAACTAAACCATCAACGATAGCGGCAAACCGCATACGACCAGCAACTCCAGCAGCGATTCCGGCTCCCAAGAAAAGACCTGCTATCTCCTCTATGTACCAGCCGTAGCCAAGTACTCCAACCACCAATACTTGAATGTGCTGAGACGTCATTCGCAAATCGGCTTTGCTGTCCAGATGCAGTGATTGGCGTTTGATGACATCCAGCTCGTATACCGGGCTGCGCTGTGGTTCGCGGTGAATGCGGTGGGCGTACCACATGACAAAGGCAACGGCCGTTGTCGTGATCACGCACCAGCATACTACGCGGTAACCAAAGCCCGAGCCAGGCGGGAGTTGAGCGATAGCCTGTGCCACTCCCACCGTGAATGGATTAAGGAACGCGCCAGCAAACCCTGCCCCAACAAAAGGCATAGCCACACCCACAATGGAGTCGTAACCAAGACTTAGGCTTAGCGGCACAAAAACCAATACAAAGGGGATCACTTCTTCACTCATGCCAAAGAGCGCTCCAAAAAAGGAGAACACGAACATGATGATGGGAATCATGGCCATGCTGAGTTTTCGTGAGCCTCGGGTCTTGCGGACCAAAGCAGCGATTCCGGCATCAATGGCACCAGTCTTCTGCAAAACGCCGAACGCGCCTCCCACCAGGAGCACAAACGCAATGATGTCTGCAGCGGCCACAAAACCACGCATTGGTGCCATCAATACTGACGCCAACCCTTGCGGTTGTGCTTCCAAAGTTTGATACGTGCCCGGCACGACCACCTGACGGTTCTCAAATTCCTGTCGGTCAAAAGACCCAGCCGGCAGTATCCAGGTGGCAATGGCAACCAACAGCAATATGCCACCTATGATGATAAATGTATTGGGGGCTTTTAACTTATTCGCATCCATTGCAGGCTCCTTACGCTTATTCGGGTGGAATCAGACCTTTTTCACGATTGAGAATTTGGTTAATTCGGGTCACCGCATCCACGGCATCGCCATGTCGCACAGCGATTTCGGTGATCAAATCATTCATTAATACACACATGCCCCCGAGCGCATTGGTTAACATCAAATTGTTTGTCCGTACCGCAAGTACGTGATCAGCATCGCGAGCGGCGCCGATAGACTATCACAAATAGTTTCGACCATAAGAATGCCCTGAGAATGTCACGTAAGTGGGCCGCTCGACCCAATCCCCTGCATAACGTCATCGGCTCCCGTCACAACACATTTAGTCCGCATTCATCGCTCTCATGATTGTTCATTGCCCAGCTAGCATTGTGCCGTGATTGATGATTGGGAATTCAATCTATGCTCGCTAATCGGCACTCTTCCCTAAAAAGCAATCGTTTGCAGCCGTCAGATCTTGGGCTAGTATTTAGGCCCAGGCCCTGAATCCATCGATTATTCTATTGGTCGTCGCCCAAGAACAAAAAGTAGGAGCATGTATGCCACAGCCGACAGATCTAGATATTGCTCAAGCAGCCGTATTGCGACCAATCCGCCAGATCGCAGCTGAGTCCGGCATCAGAGACGACGAGCTTGTGCTTTATGGCGAACATAAAGCGAAAGTGAAGTTGAGTCTCCTCAAGCGACTCCAAGACGCACCAAAAGGCAAATACGTGGATGTCACTTGCATCACACCTACACCGCTTGGCGAAGGCAAAACGGTCACGGCGATTGGATTGACACAAGGGCTCGGCCGCATTGGGAAACGGCCCATTATTTGTATACGTCAACCGAGTTTGGGCCCGACATTTGGAATAAAAGGTGGCGCGGCAGGTGGTGGACACAGTCAAGTGGTGCCCATGGAAGATTTCAACCTCCACCTGACCGGCGATTTCCATGCCGTTAGCATTGCACATAACACAATTGCAGCGGCACTGGACGCTAGGCTTTATCACGAAAACCGTTTGCCAGATTCGAAACTCGAGAAGATCGGTCTAACACCGCTACACATCAATCCTCACAGCGTTAACTGGTCACGTGTGGTTGATGCCAACGACCGCGCATTGCGCAATATCGTGATTGGGCTCGGCGGCACTGGTGATGGAATACCGAGAGAGACCGGCTTTGATATCGCGGCTGCCTCAGAACTGATGGCGATCCTATCCAACAGCAACAGCTTAAGCGATCTTCGAGCTCGGGTTGGCCGCGTGATCGTGGCCTTTAACAAACGCGGAAAACCTGTGACGACGGAGGATTTAGGCGTCGCTGGCGCTGTTACGGTCCTGTTACGAGATGCGCTCATGCCTAATCTCATGCAGACGATCGAAGGACAGGCCGCTTTTGTGCATACGGGCCCATTTGCGAACATTGCACAAGGAAACAGCTCCATCATTGCCGACAAAATGGCGTTACGCCTCGCGGACTACGTCATCACCGAGAGCGGATTCGGCGCAGATATTGGCATGGAAAAGTTCTTCAATATCAAGTGTCGCGCTTCGGGCCTGCAACCAGACGCCGTCGTCATTGTTTGCACGGTTCGAGCCCTAAAAATGCACGGCGGTGGTCCAAAAGCGGTTCCGGGCCGTCCACTTGCGCGCGCCTATGTCGAAGAGAACCTGCCACTGGTGGAAGCAGGCATGGCTAACCTTCGCGCTCACTTGCGTATTGTTTCCACGTTTGGCGTTCCAGCCGTGGTGGTTATTAACCAGTTCCCTACCGATTCGCAACAAGAATTGGAACTCGTACGCAGGTTAGCGATCGAGGCGGGCGCGACCCAAGCCGTTGTTGGTGACTATTGGTCGCGCGGAGGCGAGGGTGCTCGAGAATTGGCCGAGGCTGTAGTTGAAGCTTGCGAACAACCTTCGAACTTCAAGTTCACTTATCCGCTAGACATGTCCATTCGCGAAAAGATCAAGACCATCGCGACCCAAATCTATCGAGCTGGCAAAGTGATCTTCGAACAGAAGGCCGAAAAACAAATAGCGAAGTACGAGAAATTAGGACTTGGTCATTTGCCGATTTGCATGGCAAAGAGCCACCTAAGCATCTCCCACGACCCAAGGCTCAAGGGCGATCCACAGGGCTACACGCTACCCGTTCGCGAAGTGCGAGTGAGTGCGGGTGCTGGCTTCATCTATCCGCTTCTGGGTGAGATGCAAACCATGCCCGGTCTGCCGTCACGACCGGCGTTCATGAACGTGGACCTAGACACCGAGACGGGCCAAATCAAGGGTCTATTCTGATTCTCATTAGGTTCTATCCATTTCGTAAGTACAAGACACAGATCAGTCTGACTCAATCGCTTAGCCCAGAACTGACATTCTGTTATGCTGCGAATCAAAATCCGATCAGGGAGGGAATCATGTCTGAGAGCTATTTAATGCCGACACCGGAGTCCGCCAACCAGCTGTTTTTACGTAATATTGAAGGCGAAGTGGTGATGTTGAATCTCTTGCGTTTTCGCCAGCTGGCTGACTACTCGGGCAGCCCAGAATTGGCCCCTGACAAGCCACTCTCAGGACGGGCCGCTTACCAAAAATACATGGACCACGCAAAACCATTTCTAGAAAACCATGGCGGCAGCCTCATGTACATGGGCGAAGGCGGCGATTTTCTTATCGGCCCCGCCGAAGAACGATGGGATCTGGTTTTGCTTGTTCGACAACCATCATTGGCAGATTTCAAAGCGTTTACCAGTAATCAGGCGTATTTGGCTGGGTTAGGTCATCGAACAGCAGCCCTGTCAGATTCGCGACTATTGCCCCTGGTAGACGCCTAAGTTTCTTGGAGTTCCAGGTCCTGGATAGTTCACGTTAGTTGACGCGCCAACCGTTTGCTCCAACCAGCGTGACTAGTTGAAGGGTACCTTCTCGGGTCTACACAATTGACGCGCACTTTGCCGTGTTCGCCAAAGGCCCAAGAGGCAGTAAATACCGATGGTTTAGGTTGCTGTCTCTGACTCGTTGAGCCAATGTTCATCAAGTTCCTGAATGGCATCCAGAACCTCGATCAGTTGACTACCTTTTTCAGAAATCATGTACTCAACCCGAGGCGGAATTTCGGCAAACTCGGTGCGTTCAAGTACCCGATAGCGAGTTAGCTTCTTGAGTCGCTGGCTCAAGACTTTAGCTGAGATGCCTTCAATATGACGTTCCAAGGCGCCGGGCCGGTTGACCCCGTTTCGCACTGCTTCAATGACAGCCAGACTCCACTTACAACCGATGATGTCTTGCAGAACGCCCTTAATGCCTGAACTATTTTTCGCTGTAACCATGCTAATGCCATCCGTCGAGTAAGTACCCTACCAAAAAGTGCGGGATTGTTGGATTTGAATTCCGCCTCCATCATAGCGAAATTCAAGCCTGTAATCGAAAGCAAGCGCAGGCGTAAAGGAGCTGTGATGAAAAAGATCATCGATCAACTTAACATCGATCAATGGGTCAATGGCGACCCAAATTACCTAAACGAATTACAGGGACAACCCGTATTGCTGCATTTCTTTCAGATGCTCTGCCCTGCCTGTGTCGTGCAAAGTCTGCCATTGATGCAAGCGCTGTGGGATCGCCGCAGTCAACATGGCATCAAGATCCTCGTTATTCACTCGGTATTTGAGCATCATGAGCATATGAACGCGCTGGCACTAAAGGCGTTCTTAAGTGAGTTCAGATACACGTTTCCAGTAGCGATTGATGCAGCGGGCGCGGGCCGTTTACCACAAACGATGGCAAAGCTGGGCATTCAGGGTACGCCCAGTAGCCTGGTCATTAACCGTGACGGCCATGAATCATGGCGTCATTTTGGAAGGCTAGAAGGCCTTGACTACGGCTTACTAGTCGGCGCTCACGGGGCCCGTCCGGCAGCCAATCACCAAACCACACCAGGTTGTAACGATCAAGGTTGCCTGGCAACCGAGCAAGGAGCTTGACCATGTTATGGATGTTACTTTTTCTTACGCAGGACGGTGTTCAATACGAACATCCCAACCTGATTATTTCTTCAGCGTCCGTCGCCAATAAGCAAGAGCAGGCGTTATGGCTATTCACGATTAGCGTGGAAGGTATCGCAGGTGAAACGGTCCCAAAAATCCATGGCCAAGTGAACGGCGCCGGCGTTTTGGCTTATGTGTTTGTCACCGACTTGGACCCGAAGGTGGTTGGCTTCCGTCAGGCAGAGGGGATCTTGGCATTAGCAGTCACGTCACATCCTGACTTTGACGATACGCCATTGTGGGATGAGGACATGGACGGCGACTACGCCAACGATGGCGTCATCTATCACACACACTGGGTCGTGCTCGGCGAGGATACACAAGTTCCTGGCGGGTTGTCCGTGGTTGCGGCTGAAAAGGCATCACTAGCGAACCTGCTTCCACCAACAAACCCGGGCATGCCGATGTACATGGATTCACCCGGATTCGAAGTGCGTTTGCATGAGCACGTGCTTTCGGTATTCGTTCCACATTCGCGGCTTCGCCATCAAGGCCCTTTCAAGTATGACGCGGTTAGTGCGTTCTTAAAAGTGTCGACCGATGGCGAGGGCCCGATGCTGGGCGTCTACCGAGTCTATTCGATCCTTTCGGGCGATCTCAGCATGCCTTTTCAATCGAAATAGCCAGCTTCAGTGCCGATCAAGTAGTCGGGGACAAGCATGTCCCCGGCATCTACCTATTTAAAAAGAGAGAGGATGAATTCCCTGATCACTTTTTCACATCTAATTCCAAGCGGATGGTCGAAGGTGGCAACACACCAGAAAACACCATTAATTTTCCGGTTTCAGGAACAGCCACAGGGATTGGTCTAACGCCTCCAACTAATCCAGCTTGGAAATTGGAATAGATATCTTCTTGAATGACCTGTTGCGCCAGGTAGGTGTTCTGAAAGGACGATGCGCCAGCCAGCTCATCAGGCGTCGATTTCCGTGACTTTCCGACTGTGCTAATTACAAGCAGTTCATTAACCGACGCCAGAGGTAAAACCAAATTGAAAGTGTGCGTTGTGCCGGAGCGCACGAGCACCTCGTTTTTCAGTGTGTTGAAGCCAGCCATTGTGGCAACGATTGTGTAGTTACCTGGCTCCAAGTTGAAGATTTTGAACCTTCCGTCGGCGTCAGTAACAACTGTCGTGCTCGGGTTTTGAGCAAGCCCGACCACCACTCCAGGAAGAGCTGAATCGTTATCGTCTGTTATACGGCCAGCGATTATTCCGCCCCCAGAATGTTTGCCAATCGAAACGGATACATTACCTGTTGCCTCATATTGCGAAAGTGGGACCGGCTCTAAATCGCCAAACCGGAAACGGTAACGACGATGTTCAGGGAGTACTAGCTTCCATTCATGTTGCAAAACGGGCACCCGCCACGCGGGTAATGAGAGCGCCAATGTGGTGCGAGAGGAAGGCATGTTGTGTTCGGCAACGCTAACAACCTCTAACTCGCATTTGTCACGACGACCGGGCGTCACAGGTATCTTAACCAAGTCGCCCTGTACAAGCGGCCTGATGGCAACGCCATCGACCAAAGTAGACCACAAACTGGCGGTGGCTGGTAAGGTCATTTCAAGAAAAGAGCCCATACGTTTGAGTTGCAGGACATCGCGGTGGACCAGCCGTCCTTCGATGGTGACCAAGGTGGTTGTGGTCCGACTGGCAACGACCGTTTCTAGTTCCTCGGCATCTGGAAAACGTTTAAGTGTGATCTGACTGGTAGATTCAGCTGCGGCTCTGCGCCACACAGACAAAGCCGAACATTGTTCAGCCTTTGCCATTTCTGTGAATTCCGCCGGCAAATCGGTCATGTCAACCCGCTGCCACCCATCTACTTCGGAGAGTTGGGCTTCAACGACACGCGACGACGACTGCACAAGAAAATGGGCGCGGATAGGCACGCCAGGATCAAGTGAAGGTAACGTCAATGTGTCGCCCTTTAGAGGTCGTGTCTTCCACACAGCATAGCCTGTATCCTCAAGTAGGTGGATCAAGGGAATCGATGCGCGTTCACTATTCCAAGCAGGGTTCACAATCCGTTTTTGACCTTGAATTTCGATCATATTTGATTGGTAAACTTCATCTCGGCTGAAATTCACGTCACTGGTCCAGGCTTGTTCCAGATGGGCGCGATCCAATCCAACAAGCGATTGTTCGGCAAGCGACCCCGAATAAACCTTATAAAAGACACCGTGCAGGAAACGTGTCGAATCGCGGCCAACATCCATGATGGTTACAAGCGTAGCTTCTGCACGTAAAGCGACGTTTTGATCCAGTTTTGGGACTAAACTTAGCCGACTATCGATGCCCAATGGCGGGGCCAACTCAACGCTCGTCTCCTGTTCGCCCGTTGTTTCTCGAATAAGTGCCGCGTCGGGCAAACGCCAATCCCACTTGGATTCAAGTACTAACGTTAAGCGATTTACGGAGGCTTCAAAGGGCGCCATGCGCATGGATTTCGTTCCACGCGAAGACGAAAGCGCCGTCACCGATCGCACCTTAATTTGGTGCCGGCCTGTCTTCAATGGCGTGAACCAAAGTTTACCGTCAACGTACCTGACACTGCTTGGCTGATCACCAGTTACAGCAGAAACGGGCGTACCGGTCAGAGAAATGGCAAGATCGTCGAGCTTGCCTGAAACTTGTATCGTGAAGTTTGTATCGATCTCGGCAATCTTCTCCTTGAAATGCACGACGGCTTCGCATGAAACCAGTGTGAGTTCCGGCATTAGGGCTTGATCACGATCAAGCTGTTCGGCCGCCTTTTTAAGTTCTAGATAATCGGTTAAAGGCAAATTGACCACTGATTCCTGGGCCATGACTGTGAATAGAAACATAATCGTGGTCATCATAGCCAGCCATCCCTCGTGTTTTTCACATCAACATCTATCGTCACCGGTTCCAACTGGCTTGCCATCGCATTCCACCCGTACGCGACCTCTTCAAAGCCCTGCGGAAACATTATTTCAGCGTGACTAGGTGGCGCGAATTGCCTGTTCGGTTTGTCAGCACTGGCCTTCAATTTAAAGCCAGGCGGCGAAATCAGAGCCAAACGCACTTGGGCCATAGGAGCCGAGCAGGCTGGAAGCGCTAGCCGGAATGAGCCTTCATTCGGTAAATCTAAGGGCACGATCGCGGAACAGAACACGATCTGCTTTGTTTCAGGTGCGGCGCGTAGGGGCACACTGATCGATCGGCCCAATTGCGCGGCCTGCACAACCGTTTGGTCTCGCATCACTTTGGTCCATTGCGCGCCTTCAGGAAGCATGAAGTCCAGGCGGCCCGCGCCGTTGTTGAATACTTCAAACCACACTTGGTAGAGCGCATGACCGGCAGACCCCAAAGTGACACGCACGTGAGCGGTGTCTATGCGCAGCGCCAGAAGTTCAGCGGTTTCAGACCATTCCACCGACCACTCAGCTAAGGCATCTGATGTTTGTGCTTCAAGGGCAGTCCCGAAATCGCTCACTTGACTTCCACGAGCATGGAAGCGGGAGAACGTCTGGTTTATTCTCGTTATGAGTTCGTCTGTGTTGTTCACAATCTGTGTACGTCCGCTATCGACTAACACCAACAGGCCGTCTCCTTCGATTAACGTTCCCACTAACCATTCAGTCTGAACGGCACCTTCGGGGGTCGGCACAAGGTTAAGAAACGACTGCGTTGGTTCCAGGCGAAACACCAAGCCTAAGTCACAGATGCGACCGAAACCAACGGGCACATTAACTGTCAAGCGCGACTCCTCCACTGTGTGCCCTACTTCGTCGGGCGCTTCGATGCGTGCCAGCTCTGCGCCTTCGGGTAGCTGAATGACAAGCGGTTGCCACTCGCCGCCCTGTTTAATCAGGTTGATTTGGGTGCGGATCTGTCGTCGTGTCCGTGCCACCGAATCCGATGCCGTTACTTGCGCTCGATAGGAAAAAGGTTGTTGCTCCTCCTGTTGGCGGCGGTTGCCCACATGCAGAATTAGCGGTTCACCAGACTCAGCAATCAGAATCGGAGAGTCTCCCTCCAGCATGACTCCACCTTTATCGCAGGCGATTTCCATATCTTCGGGTAGCTTCAATTGCACCCGAATAGCGCCAGCCACTGGAGCTAGCCACTCAATCTGAGAGGATGCACGAGCCGTAGACGTCAGCGGTGTGAGCGGCAAAACCATGTCCGCAGAAACGTCGTAAACGCCAGCTTCTTCATCAACAACCCATTGATTTGTATCGTCGGAACGCTCAACAAAGATAGCGGAGCCATGGGAATCGATGGAGACCAAGCGTCCCGAACCAAGCGACAATCGGACTTTTTGTTTATGCACGACGCGAATTCGGTACTTGGTTTTAAGACGCACGCGATCCTTGTCAATGGTCATCTGTACATCGGCGCGTTCGATGATGGCTGCTTCACGCTCATCATTAACCTGAAACTCAGAGGGATGTACACGCCGCCACAGCGCCTCATACTCCGACAGTGGCAAACTGACTTCTTGTAGCCATAGTGCAGAAATAACCCACGCAAATTGAATCATGCCATCCTCCAACGTGATCGGATGAACCATGCTAGCGCGATTAAGTATCAATAACCGTAAAAGTTAGCGTTCGGCGCACATTACACCACATCCGAATGACATAATTCAGTTACATATAAAGCAAAAACATAGAGGAGGGTTCGTTCTAAGGCACTTTATTGCATATCTAGGACGTCGCGGACACGACGAGCCAAAACATGCACCGAATACGGTTTCTGCAAAAAGGATGATCCCGCATTCAATAGGCCATGGCGAACGATGGTGTCATCGGTGTAACCACTGACGTAAAGTTTCTTTAGATTTGGAAATTTTTCAGCTAGTTTCTCGGACAACTCACGACCGCTCATTTCGGGCATGACGATGTCAGTCATCAACAGATTCAGGGTACCTACATATCGGTTGGCAAGTGCCAAAGCACGCGCCCCATTTTCTGCTTCGACCACCTTATAGCCATAGGATTCCAGGGCTAGTTTTGTGAATTTGCGCACGCCTTCTTCGTCTTCAACTAGAAGAACCGTTTCCGTTCCCGTTTTGGCAGAAGGCTTCACTTTTTCAGGCTGCGATAGGACTGCACCAGCGCTAACGGTCGGAAAATAGAGTTTGAATGTCGTTCCTACGCCAACCTCACTGTACACTTCGATAGAACCAAGGCTTTGCTTAACCATGCCATACACGGTCGAAAGCCCCAAACCTGTTCCCTTACCGATTCCTTTGGTCGTAAAGAAGGGCTCAAATATTTTGGCTTTTATATCAGGCGCCATTCCAAATCCGGTATCAGAAACGGTCAACCGAACATAATTACCCACCTTAATTTGTGGATGTTGACTGACATAGCCTTGATCGAATTCTACATGATGCGTTTCAATGGTGAGTTGACCACCTTTCGGCATCGCGTCGCAGGCGTTGACTGCCAAGTTCATAAGGATCTGTCCAATTTGGCCTGGATCAACACAGATCAACTGAATATCTCGGTCAAAGAGCGTCGTTAGTGTAATGTCTTCAGGAATAAGGCGGCTGAGCATCTTTTCTGTGTCGGCCACAACGGCATTAAGATCTAGGTTCTTTGGTTCGATTAGCGTCTGTCGACTAAAAGCAAGTAGTTGTCTCGTCAACGCTGCCGCTCGGCCACCCGCTTCGTAAATCGATTCCATTGAATCTCGTTGCGAATCGTCCTTCGCCATATGGGTCAATACCAACTCACCATAGCCGATAATAACAGTCAACAGGTTGTTGAAATCATGGGCAATACCCCCAGCTAGTTTGCCAACAGCTTCCATTTTTTGTGCCTGAAAATAGCGTTCTTCCAAATTCTTGCGATCAGAAACATCGCGAATCGCACAGGAAACAAGCACACCGTCATCGGTTATCAGCGGCCCAAGGCTGGTGTCGATCGGGAACTCTTCTCCATTCTTCCGATAACCATAAAGTTGAGCACCTTGTCCCATTTTTCGCGTCACCGCATCTTTTAGATATTGGGCACGGAAGCTTGGGTGATTTTCGCGAAAACGCGGAGGGATAAGACACTCGATGGGCTTACCTATTAACTCTCCGCGATCGTATCCAAACACATGTTCAGTTTGCCGATTCAAGAGCTCAATTTCACCCTCTTCATTGATGATGATCATGGGATCAGGTGCCGATTCTAGTAGGTCACGGAATTTGCTTTCGGCGCGGTAACGTGCCGTATAATCGTCGATCGTGACAAGCAATGTGTCTGTTTCGTTTTCTTGTCGGTAAATTCGTCGGGCATTCAGTTTTAAGATCCGTCGCCCAATCTTGGCAAATGTCTGCTCAATCTGAAATCCTTCCAACGTCGTATTAAGAGGCAGAATGGAGCTAAGGTTTTGGCGAACTTCACCTACATCCCAATGACCGGCACCCAGGTTGAAGAAGTTAGCTCCAATCGTTTCTTTTGCGCATTCCTGAAAGGCGCGATAGTACGCTGGATTGGCCGCCATCACTCGTAATTGGTGGTCCAATACGAGAATAGGTTGGTTAATGGTAGTAACAATGCTCTCAGCAAATTTGCGTGCTTCGGATACCGCTCTTTCCGCCGCGCGTTCTTCCGTTCGATCTCTGAAAACCAATACGGCTCCCATAAGTTTTTGGTGGGCGTCAAGAACAGGTGCGCCGCTATCAGCAATAGGTCTCTTAACCCCCTGCCGCGACGTCAATTGAATATGGTCGAACTGACGTTCAATCGATCTTTTTTGCAGCACTTGGGTTACGGGATCCTCAAGAACCTGGCCCGTTTGCTCGTCTGAAATGACGAAAATTTCACTAATCGTTCGTCCCGAAGCTTCCCTCTCCGACCATCCGGTTAGCTCCTCTGCCACAGCATTCATTAATCTGACACGACGATGATCATCCGTTGTAATAACGGCTTCACCCATGCTGTAAACCACATGATTGAGCCATTCGCGAGAAGCCCTCACTTCTTCCAGCGAATGAGCCCGTTGCAAATCGAGGCGGTGAACGATCTGAGCCGTCCAAGCTGTTAAAAACATCGCTGTGGCAATGCTTATCGTTACCATCAAAGCCACGCCAAAAGATCCGTCATAATAACCTTGTACTTCCCCTGCATGGCGCAATAGTCCAAGCACAAAAAGCACTAGGGGGATCACCAACAACAAGCGACGAGCAACGATGCCACCGGCGAATTCGCTGACAACAACCTGCGTAAATCCAATTTCTGGTCGCGAGGCGAGCAGTCCAAGTGACAACAACGTGAACGCGCCAGCTGTGTGGATCGCCATGGACGAATAAAAACTAACTTCGTACAGAGAATGTACACCATAAGCATATCCCAATACCGCGATCAACGAGACGATCAATACCACCAGGGTCAGAGGATAAGAGACTTTAGGCCGCCAGTCCAAACAAAAAATAGCCGCACTCAGGACAAAAAAATTAAAGGACGTGGCTGGCGACATTCGACCTGGTGAATGCGTATTAAGTGAATTGGGATCATCTTGAAACAAAATCTGGTCTATGCCTAAGTTGAGACCAAATAGGTACTCCAATATAGTTACTAAACTAATGACAAAGACAGTCAACGAACAAATTCGCGACGCCAACCTCGACTTCTTCACGGATTTTTCAGTCTGCAACAACCATAATGAAGCCGCCGAAAACAAAAACGCCAAAGCGGTATTGGATTTCATGGTCACAAAATTAGGGGCAACGCTCTTGATCAACTGTACTTCAAATATCCAGGCGCAAAGAACGACGATCGAAAGTAACGCGACGATCCACGCGGCGATCCTCGAAAACGCCAATAGATTTGGCTTAGCGAAATGGCTATTTGAAGTAAGAATCAAGTTCTATCTACTTAGCTGTTTCTAGTTATCACTGGACGGGGTAATAGGTTGCGATGTTAAGCCCAGAAAAGTCGACGCCTGCGTCGGACTCAAGGTATCTCGTTTTGATGATACCTCCGTTATCGTCAAGATAGTCTCTCAACATAAATATAATGCTGAGGTTAATTTTATTCCTTCGTCCATTCAAGCGACATTCGTCATCGCAGGGCGTGACATTAGTCACGAATCGTCCTGACTCAACACCATTGTTCATATTCCGGAAAATTCAGATTTTCGTACATTTTGTTATCTAGACTCATTCGACCAGTTATGTTCATAAAGCTCTAGATCCGCACTAATCGTCAGTTACAAAAGCTAAACCTTCCAAATTCGTACATGAAATTTGGCATTTCGTGCCCATCGCCTGCGCCTTTTTTGGGAGCTCCCATGTCACGTCCATCATGCACGTGATTAAATAGGGCTTCAACGCTAGGTGAACAGGTATGTCGCAAACACAATGGAACCGTCTCAAAGATGTATTTATGCAGGCGGTGGAACTTTCCGGTGAGGCACGTACTCAGTTCCTGGACCAGGCTTGCGGCGACGACAGCGCACTCCGAAATGAGGTCGAAGCCCTACTCTCCTCAGACACGGCCGAAACCATTGTCGGACCCAATTTGGCGGCTATCCATGGCGAGACCACCGAAGTTGGAGACTGGATAGATCAGTACAGACTCATTCGCTTGCTGGGCATGGGCGGCATGGGTGAGGTCTTCCTCGCCGAACAAAAAGAACCCGTGCAACGTTTGGTGGCCCTCAAAATTATCAATCAATTCGGTAAAGACAATGCGGGGCGTATGTTGCTGGAACGGCAAGCATTAGCGCGATTAGAGCATTCCTACATCGCCAAACTCTTTGACGCAGGAACAACCGAAAACGGTTTGCCTTTCTTCGCCATGGAATACGTCGACGGGCATCCACTTATCAAATTTGCCGACGAAAACCAACTCAATATTGATGAACGCTTACGGCTGATGATCAAAGTGTGTGAAGGCGTGCACCACGCACACATGCGCGGTCTAATCCATAGAGACCTCAAACCTTCCAACATCATGGTGCAATGGGAATCGGAATCTGCCACGCCCAAAATTATTGATTTTGGCATTGTTAAGGCCTTGGATCCCCTGGGAGATGAAGAGGCCGCACGTACTAAAACCGGCTCTATCTTGGGCACACCTGCCTACATGAGCCCTGAACAGGTCAACCATGCCGATGATGTGGATCTTAGAACCGACATTTATGCGCTGGGCATGATTTGCTACGAGCTATTGTGTGGCGAGAAGCCGTTTGTTTTTGGCGACGTTTCTATTTTTGAAGTGATGCAGTCGATTCTTAATCGCGAGCCGCCTTCCATGTCGAAACGATTTGCCGCTCTGGAATCGAAAGACAAAAAGAAGATCATTCTGGCCAGAAACCTTGAAGCGCAATCTTTACAACGGCTACTCAAAGGCGACCTGAACTTGATTGTGAAAAAGGCGACAGCTAAGGAACGCGACCTGCGTTACCCCAGCGCTTCTGACCTTGCAGCTGATTTCCAGCGTTACCTTGAAGGTCGGCCCGTTTTGGCCCACCCGCCAAATGCGCTTTACCTTGTGCGAAAGTACATTGCCCGCCATCGTTACTTAGTGGGAGCGGCCGTTATCGTTGTATTGAGTCTGATCGGCGGCGGCGTGGCGGCAGGCGTCGGTTATATCCGCGCAGAGCGCGCTCTTACGAGAGCCGACGAAGAGACCAGGCGCGCGCAAGCGATCAATGACTTCTTGAAGGATATGTTGGTCTCCGCCGACCCCCGCGAGTTGGGTCGCGACGCGCGCATGGTAGATGTCTTAGAAGGTGCCGAACGCGCGCTAAATGAATCGGATTCGCAGGATACCGCCGTCGAAATTGAGATTCGCGCGACCTTGGCCGAAACCTACATCATGCTGGGATTGTTCAATGAGGCCAGTGGCATTATCGATGTAGCCGTCAACAAAGCAAATCGTGAATTGGGACCACTGCACGAGCAGACGCTAAATGCCGAATACGTTGCCGGCATCCTACTCTACGACATGGAAGAATATGAAACAGCCTTAACGTTGTTGCCCTCGTTGGTTTCGCGTCACGAACAAGTGTTTGGCCCCGATCACAAGGATACATTGGTGATCATTAATTTGTTGGCCGCCATTTACGGGGCCATGGATCAGCCAGGCCTTTCTGAACCACACATGCGTCGCGTGTACGAGACCCACATCGCTCAGCACGGATCCGATAACCCCGACGCATTGATTCTCAAATCTAACCTGGCGTCGTGCCTGGTGCAGACGGATCATTACGATGAGGGCATTCAATACTTGGAAGAGTTGCTTGAAGAGAATCCACGCATATTCGGTCCACATGACTATCAGACCATCAGCGTCATGAACGAATACGCAACGACGACCTTGCGCCGCGATGTTGATCACGCCATTCGCACCCAAGAAAAAGCGTTTGAAATAGCTGTTGAGCATTTAGGCGATTCAGTGCCCTTGACCATGCTTGTCGCCCACAATCTTGGCTACTTTTATCTCGTATATGGCAAAGCTGAGCTTGCCGAGCCAGTCCTAAAGACTTGTATGCAGTGGCGTTACCAACAAACTGGTTATGCCAGCTTTACAGCCTTGCATACCGAACGCTATTACGTATCCTCGCTTATTCGATTGGGCCGCCATAACGAGGCCCGCGAGTTATTGGAACGCCGGCTGCTTGAAGGGAAACCGGAAAGCCCAATACTGTGGTCGTCATTGGCGGCAGGCTTTGCAGCCATTGGCGATTGGGACAAGTCGACTAGTTGCCTCACTTTGGGCGAAGCTGACGAAGCAAGTTTGAAATTTGTGCAGCTTCTGCACGAAGCAAGACTTAACCGCAACAGTGTGGACAAAGGATTTGATCAATGGCTGGTGGAATCCAATGACTCTATTTTATGGGCTGATTGTGCGGACGATTTTGCAGCCGTGCTTCCCGATCGCTGGAAAGAGGAACTGGAACGCAAACGCTGGCACCCATCGAAGTAGGCGTCACGTAACTTCCGGCCCGGTCTGCAAAGGGGCCAAGATAACGTCGCTCAAATTGGTGAAAAACTCGATCTGATTGCGATCACAGCTTTGAACGGTTTGGTAGCCAGGAAAGTAACCGGACGGTTTCAAGTCAAAGGCCGCAAATGTTCCTGTAATGGCCGATCCACGACGTTTCAGGTAACTGATCATCAAAGGCTGCTGCAGGTTGTTATGGCTCAACATGCGAATGGCTTTGAACAGCTGTGACAAGGAAACATTAAAGAACGGCGGGTCACAGATGATGAGATCAAACGCCTTATCTATCCACTCCGGCTCGTATAAGTTGTAGTCCCGAAAACCAGGAATGTCCGAAAACCGCTGGTCCTTATCGAGTACGGTCACGTCTAGTGAGTTGTGGTTTAAGTTCTTGGCAAGCATCGGCGTACACAAACAACAGACAGACTGATACTGAGCTACGAAAGAGGCCAGCGTTCCAATGGTTGCTTGGTCGAAGAAGTATTGCTCGTTTTCGTGACGTTCGTACATGGGCCAGATCCTGCCTCGGACAATTTGCTGGGTGCCCGTCAATCGGTGGTCCTCTGTCTAACACGCGACAAATTCTGTGATGCATCTTGTCATGCAAATTCGGCCTAGAATACCAACAGCAGAGCCACTATTGGCAGTTAATTCTAGCGAAGACATTCAATCACCCCGATGAACTGGAAAAACAAAGTCAAATCCAGTCGGAGTCAGCGGCGATCTTGTTGGTTCCAGTTTCACTGGAAGCTACATGCAAATTCTTTCGGAGAGCAGTTAATGACCCTTTTCTTGGGTAGCTAGAGTAGGTTTTGTGCAACCCGGTTCCTACCTGTTTTGTCTTTTCGCTTAACATCACTTTACAAAGACGCTCTTGCACGAGAATCTGTAAAAACCGAAAAATATTTTCAACTGTAAACACTTGCAAACGCAGGTCATCCCAAAAGAGTAAAATTCTGGTAGTCGACGACGACCCCGTATTGGCTAAATTGGTAAGCAGGATGTTGTCTGACCACCATCATGTGCAAAGCACCTCAAGCGCAAAGGAAGCGCTACACCTGATTACACAAGAATACTTTGACCTCATTCTTTGTGACTTGATGATGCCGCAAATGACCGGCGTCGATTTTTTCTCCGAGGTAAAAAAACTAAATGAAAATCAAGCCAACCATATTGGGTTTATGAGCGGTGGGGCCTATGCGCCACAGGTGCAAAAATTCATCAAAGAGAATCCTATGCTGTTGATAGAAAAGCCATTTATGCGACAGAAGCTACTTGAGTTTGTCGATGAGCTTATGCACCACGTTCATTGAATTCAATCAGCTCATCACCATATTAATGTGAATAGTCCCCAATCCAAAATGGTCGTTATCTAGAGCCTCAAGATTGCCCGCTTCGCATTCCACCCATGATGGTAGGAAAAATCTGTGCTTTTACCATGCCTTTCTTTTTTGCTGCGATGTCCAAATTAGGGTGCCACAAATCTATTCTCGATATGGTTTGCCAATGAGCTAACTGCAACTATTGGATTGTCCCAGACAGACCAAGCGTTTGGGGCCACGGACATAAATTCGACCGCCAGAAAGATGAAGCCAAGCACACAAATACGAGTTGGATGAGCAACAAACGGTCCTCCCGATGGCTTGAAGGGAGCGTATTGCTTCATGAGCGTTGTAAACGAATGGTTAGGACATCGGCGCCAAGGACCCATTTGACCAACGCCCATAGTTACATCCTATGATCGCGTTTTGACGCGCTGACAACCACATTAACCGTCCCAAACACATCAAATTTGGCTCCGCGTGCATCCAAATCTGGATGTGCGGCATTCGAACTAAGGAGCACATACGGCAAGTTGGCTGGGCCCGGCTAAATATCTGCGAGTGCCGGTAACTAAACCAACAGGAGTAAAGAATGAGATTGACGATGTTAATTATTTTTCTGTTCTGCCTGGGCCACACCTTGGCAAACGAAGCCGAAAGATTGACTTGGGAAATGCTCAGCGTGACCAGCGAATCAGGTGAGAAGGTTGAGGTTGAATCGGGCCGTTTAACGCTTCCTGAAAATAGGAGCAAAGAATCAACGCGCCAAATATCGATCCCCTATTACAGGCTGAAATCGCCTAATCCACAGACAAAAGCCGCCATTTTCATGTTAGCGGGAGGACCAGGTTCCTCAGGAATAGAACAATTCAAAGGACTGGAACGTTATCAAGAAATAGCCTTCTATCAGTCATTCGCAGATGTGGTGGTTTTTGATCAGAGGGGAGCCGGCGGCTCGATTCCTGCCCTCGAATGTCAGGGCCAGGCAGGAATCGAAACCGATAAGCCGATCCAAAGAGATTCCGTCATCAAATTACTTCAAGGCTTGTCCGAGGACTGCCGCGCCTATTGGCTCAATCAGGGCGTTGATTTAAGCGCTTACAATACCGACGAGAATGCGTCAGATATGGACGACTTGAGATCGGCATTGGGCTACGAGAAGGTGATTCTAGTAGGCGGCAGTTACGGCTCGCACTTAGGACTCCATTACCTTAGGAAGTTTCCGGAACAGGTTGAAAACGCCATCTTTTATGGCCTTGAAGGTCCCGATCACACCTACGACAGACCTTCCCAACAACTGGAAACGCTTAAACGCATCGCACATTCTGTTGAGGCATCTGGCGCATTTCAAACGCAAATGCCCAATGGCGGCTTGATTGCCGCCTTGGAACGCGTGATTGAACGGGTTAAGAAGCAACCCGTCAAAGTCCTAGTCAAAAGAGGCGACCAAGAACATGAGATCTGGGTCAACGAATTACTGGTCCAGTTCATCGCCGATTGGAAAGCCAGCAGTCGCGACAATCCTCATCTGTGGCCAGAACTCATCCTAGCCATGGATAAGGGTGATTTCAGCTTACCGGCTCGCGCTGGTCTCAGCCTCAGCCGAGTTCGCGCACCAAACGCGATGAAATTCATCATGGACACAGCATCCGGTGTAAGTCCGGCGCGTCGTAGCTTGATCGACAAAGACCCCGCCAACCATGTATTTGGCTTCTCTAACCTTGACCTGATAGCGCTATCGGAAACATGGAATTTTGCCGACTTAGGCGAGTCATTCAGAGAAAATGTTCAATCCGACAAGCCCGTGCTCTTGATTCACGGTACCTGGGATACATCGACGCCCATAGATAACGCTCGAGACGTGCTTGCGTCACTGAGCAACGGTCACTTGATTGAGGTGGTTGGTGGTTCTCATGGAGCCCTGTACAACCTCTACGAAAATTGGCCGCCGATGCGTGAACTGGTGAAAGCCTTCATGCTGAGTCAACCGCTGCAGTTTCCAGCGCAAGTGGTCCTTGATCCCGTGACCTACCCGTCTCAGGCTAGCGACTCAGACGATGCACAAACAAGATTGTGGGAGGCAGCCAGATCAGGTGACCTGAAGCTGGCCAGGGAAGCCATCGAAGGAGGAGCCGATGTTAATCTCTTAGATACTCGAAAGAGTAGATCAGGTAGACGAGCCCTGAATTGGGCGGCCTGGTTCAATCATCCAGATATGATCGATTTGTTGTTGGAACTAGGCGCCCAAATCGATGCCACCAACTCAACTGGCTACACCGCATTCCACCATGCCGTTGAGAACGGTTCAGTTGCAGCTGCACAACGATTAATTACAGCGGGCTGTGATCGGGAGTTGGCTAACAATGCAGGTACCAGCCCATCGCAGACGGCAACAAAATCAGGTCGCAAAGAACTCGAAGCGCTACTGAAATAGCGCTATTGATCGGCGGTCCTAATCATGGGCCGCCCACCTTTAATAAACGCTTAATTAATAAGACCCTTAGGTTCGGTATCGAACCAAAGAAACGCCAATAATAGGAGACAACCGGCCAGCCCAAATGACGTGGCTGGCGGAAGAGCGTGAAGTAGATCGGTCTTAAGCACCACAAGTAGCAAACTAACGAGCATGGTGAAAATTAATGTCGCCTCAAATACCCACACCTTAACGAGTTCGCGTTTGAGTAAGCGTGCCATGACCCTCCTCGTGAATCCCATATCGGGCAACGGCTCTTGCTTGAGGGCATTGGACAGCCATGTGTCTTCCGGTTCATGCTTCATGGTTCACGCTCCTTTTTCATTAGCGTTCGCATCTTCTCTAACGAGCGGCGAATGGTCGATTTAACGCTACCCAAGGGTCTTTTCAAAATAGAGGCGATCTCAGAATGGGTCATATTGTATTCATAGTGCAACATCAAAGCTGTTTTTTCCTGTGTTTGCAACTGATTCAACGCCTTGTCGACCGACAAACGTTCGTCGACTGTTGAAGGCTTGTCGGTTAGCAGGCTCAAGTCAGATTCAAGCATAGGTGTTCGTACCAGCCGTCGTTGATCGCCCAAGAAAATCTGGTAAGCGATTTTGAATAACCAACTGCGAAAACGACCTTCCTGGCGGTAGCTGCGAATGTGCAAGTAGGCTTTCAAAAAGGTCTCTTGGGCCAAGTCATCTGCCCGTTCCATGTCTTGCCGCGTAAGTCTACGCAAGAATTGACGTATGGCTGACTGGTGACTGCCAACAAGGAGCGAAAAGGCGCAATGGTCGTCTGCAACGACCACCCGCCTTATCCAATCCAATTCGTCTTGCAGAGACTCAAGCTCGACCATTCAAGAACCAAAAGAAGAGATAAACCAAGCCAACGACAACAGGCAACAGCCCAAACATCCAAGCCACGCCTCCCAAATAGAAGAAAATCAGCATGACCGTTAATCCAACAGTGAGCAAAAGCATGCCTCTCCTCAAATCACTCATTTTGCGATTGGTGTTTTGCAAAACTTTTTCGATGACGGCACTGGGTTCTTCGCTGGTTTCGATTAGTTTTTGTAATGTCTTTTGCTGCTCCATCTTATTGCGAAAGAAGAGGATGAGAAGCGTGGTTAGGAACAGGGTGATGCACAGCATAGCGGCGACGGTGACGATATCGTTCAAGAGGACCTCCTTACCTATATCTATTCTGAATGGTTCTGACCACGTTTTGGATTCAAAAAAGATGAATCAACGGCGAGTTTGTTGCTAGCGCTGTCTCATAGCCGATCGTTCTCGTCCACTCGCTAGATGGGTTTGCCATAGCCATGCGTTGTTCTTAGCGAAATACCAACTTACAGCGCACGGGCCCTATGGCCGATTGGGCTTGCCAATGCATGAATCGACGTTTAGCTTGGAGGCCCTAAACAGACCAAACGCTTGGGACCGCGAACATAAATTCGACCGCCAGCAACGGCAGGTGCATTCCAAGCAGGAGATCCAACAGGTTTCAGCTGGCCAATTTCACGATAACCTGATGCTTGTGCGCCGACCAGTCGCAGTACGCCATTCTCGCTCTGTACCAGCAAATATTTACCCAGCAAAGTAATGCTGGTGCGACCAAGTCCTGCCTCTTCCCACATCACTTCGCCAGATTCCCAATCAATGCAGCGCAGCATGGCGTTACTAGTCTTTTCTCCATGGCAACCGTACAGAAAGCCTTGATGATAAATAGGTGTCGCCCAATGGCTGGCCATGGTTTGATTGCGCCGATCATCCAAACGCAAGGGTGTTACTCCAGCGTCTCCGAACCTGAGTAGCGCGGCACCATTTTCATAGGACTCGGTGATTAATATTTCTTGGCTATGAACCACAGGAGTAGCTGCATTGACGGTTTCATTGCGACGCGCGCGCCAAGGAAAAAAGAAATCTTGTTGGCCGTTTACAGGATTGAGCCCCAGCAAGCCAGCACGCGCAAAAACAAGGCACCAGTCACGGCCAGAATGGGAGGTAATGACAGGGCTAGCATAGCTGGCCAAATAGTTGCCCATCCGATAAATCTCTGCACCTGTTTCCTTGTTAAAAGCGACCACGCAGGACCCGTTACTAATGGTCTTTCCCGACTTGATGTTCGGGCTATCGGCCGGGCTGCCTCCGACCATGACGATGATCATATCTCTATAAATTAGCGGCGCACTACCCACACCAAAAAAGTTTTGTACGACTCCGTATTTCGCACGCGTATCGATCTGCCAGACCAAGGAACCGTTCGACACATCACGACAGCTGAGCATGCCTTCAACGCCAAATGTATAGACGAGTTGCCCGTCCACCAACGGCGTCGTTCGCGGCCCATTACTGAATCCGTACATGTCCTCGTAGTTGGTTGGATAGGATTGCACCCATTTGACTTGACCATTTTTGGCATCCAAGCAACGCAGGCGCTCCATATTATTTTGCCGATCAAATACATAAACACGGTTATGGACAATGGCCGGTCCGGCATAGCCCTCACCCAACGTGACTTGCCATAGAATTTCAGGAGCTGCGTCACCCCAGATTTGTTCGACATTAACTTCGTCTGCCACGCCATTCCTGTTGGGCCCTAAAAAGCCAGGCCAATCGGAAGCACTCAATAATAGGAACAGAATCGTAAACATGGCCTCAACTCAGCAGGAAGAGAAAAACGAGCGGGAACAGAATACCCAAAAGTGCGAGCTTCCAACCACGCTGCCGGAAACTCAATGATCCTCTTTGAATGAACATGCCCGTGCAGGCAATGACCAACATTCCGATACCAAAGACATCTGAATAATAGATCCAACCTTTATGGGTCGACACATGCAATTGCGTCATTTGAGACAGTAGTGGCACAGCAAAGAACTCTTCGATATCGCCCGCGCCCGTGTTCACATCCACTTCAAGCGTCGTGTTTTCATAAGTGACTCTTAACCGGTCACCGCGTACGCGAAAACCCTTGAATACATCTTCAATGTTTAATTCGGACGCCAACTGATCCACAAATTCAGCGTCAATTGCGTCCGCCGAATCAGGCATTGTTATTGAGACGGGCCGCGTCTCATAAACATAGTTGGTTGGAAACCAAGACTGCCTATGGTTGAGAAAAATCCCTGACAGCGAGAACGAGATGATCAGGCCGACATAAAAGTAGGCAACCTCACGATGTACCGTCCGAGCATTCCATTTCATATTTACTCCACTTAAATCATTCTTGAGTTTAGTGCGAATGGCTATTCTCACAGATCGTGGCACTGCTCCACAACCCATTGGAATTCACGACCCATTGATGCTCGCCGCGTTATTTCCCTACCAATTTGGATCAGCGCGTCAAGGCCACATCTTTTCAGGAACAGACTCTTCGCTTGAAGTGAACTATTCAAAATCGGTTCTGCCGCCTAGACTTACCCCCAACAAGGGTCATGAAGTCAAATTGCCAATATTAGTGAGCTTGGGAGTTTTTTTGTAATGGTTGGCCTGGAATCGACGTCTATTAAGCATGGATGACCCGAGACACACCGAAACCTGTTTCGTCGCTCAGCGTGACCGCCTGTTTCGGCTGGCTCGCTGGCTCGTCCGCTCTGATTCCGAAGCCGAGGACGCGATTCAAGACGTGTATATCAAAATCAAATCTAGCCAATCAGGCCCCGACGACCCCACCAAAATAGATGCGTGGCTGACGCAAGTGGTGAGAAACGCATGCCTCGACCGTATGCGAAAACCGTCATTAACTCAGGTTGATCTAGAAAACGTGCATGCCAGCAAAGAGCCAGGACCGCAACAAATAGCGTTTGGACGCGACAAACTCAAAAGTGTATTGGGCTTCATCCGAGAATTACCGGATCCGGTGCCTTTGGTGATGCAACTGCGCCACGTAGAAGGCATGACGGTAAAGCGTATTGCCGAGCATTTGGATACCAATGCAAACCACATCCGGGTCTTAATTTGCCGCGCCAGAGCCAGATTAAGGGAGCTGATCGATGAGTAGTCACAACGAGAGACTGACCGAGTTGCGTGACCAATTCTACAAAGGTCAGTCTTCCTTAGCCGATGAAGTTGAGCTGGCTGAACTTGTTGACGGGCAAGACGACACCCTCGGCCTCATGTTTGCGTTTTTTGAGCACGAAAAGAGCGTAACGCATCCGAAACCCATGCGTAAAGCGCGCAAGAGAATACGAATCATCGTAGGGATGCTTGCGGCTGCCTGTGTTTTGGCCCTATCGCTGTCCTTGCTGAACCTTGAAGAACACGAACCAAAGCAATCGACCTTTACACTTTTGAACCAAATCAGCCAAGCACCCGGCACATCATTCCAAGAGTGGGAACAGGACATAAAAGTTAACCTGCTGGATTCGAGGGCGCTGATTCGCATCGCTGCCGCACAGCGTTTAAAGACGAGCAACAACCTCGACTTGAACTGGGTGGCCGATGCCTTTGAGGCCGAATCAGACCCCTTAGTGAAACTGGCGCTCTTGGACGTCATCAGCCTCAAGGACCGGGATACATCTACTGCGATGGCACACACAATGGCTGAAACACAATCCGACCCGCGCTGGGTCGCTCTTACTCAAGCGTATTTCTGAGGTAACCCATGATTATATTGCTCTGTCTGCTAATTACACATTCTTTCCAGGATCATGCTTTTCCCTTGGAAAGCGATGCCATTGACACCATCTATCTCATCGATATTGTTGGTGATATTCGCGTCATCGCGCATGACCGAGGCGAGGTACTGGTTAACGTCAAGCCTAAATTCGACAACGAAAACTGGGTTCCTGTTGAGAATGGCGGACTGAAATTTGCGACGATAGGCTCCAGCCTAAAGATCACGGGAACCACACAAAACAGTAACCGCATCACGACCATCCATTTGCCTCAGGCGCCTGCCCTCATTTGCCAACTCAAATCCAACCGCGACGTATTCACCTTAGTTTATTGGCCCGGCACATTAGAGTTCGAGGGTTTGGGATGCGACATTTTTCTTGAAAACCCCGTCAATTCGTTCGCTATCATGAATGCGTTTGGTGACGTAGAAATCAGCCTAGGCGAAACACGAGCATCAACCATGGGTTACGTCACCACAGGCAGTGGCAATGTTCGTGTGAAACTGAGCCGCAGCAGTAACGTGGCAGTCACGGCGGAGTCACCTAGAGGTGATATCAGCAATAAAACAGGCATGGCCAACGACGCAAGAGATCAGTTGAGAATTGGGCCCCATAACGCTGATCTTCAGATGACGATCTCAACAATTAGTGGCGATATCGTCATCAAACGCTAAAGAGCAGATTAAGATGGATGGGAAGAAATAATGATGAATTTATTGATGGTCATGATTACCACAACGTCATTTGCCATGGTTGGCAATCCGTCAGCAATTGATTGGCAAACAGATATTAATGAGCTCGAAAGAGCCGTTATGGAGAATCATCCGCACCCGTTTACACGAATCACGCAGTCGCAATGGCAGCACGAGGTTCAGAATTTACGCCAGCGCGTCAACCAGCTCAGCTCACATGGGATCATGTTCGAAATGACGCGCTTAATCGCGCTGATCGGTGACGGCCATTCTCGCTTAACCTTGCCACAAGATCCTGAGTTCGCGTTCCGGCAAGGCCACTCCTCAACACCATTACCCACATACCCAAACCTTGTGCTGTCTCAATACCCTCTTCGATTGTACGAGTTCGACGACGGTCTTCACGTTGTGGCAGCGGGTAAAGAACACAAGTCGTTGTTGGCGTCGAAAATAACGCACATCAACGATATTCCGGTTGCCGAAGTGTTGGAACGACTGAAACCCTATGTCCACTGCGACAACGACTGGGGCTTCAGATTGCTTGCACCCGCCTATCTCTGTATTCCTGAACTCTTAGCCCATTTAGGCGTCGTCGAGTCCGATTTAAAGGCCAGCTTTTCGTGTGATAAAGGCGGGCGTTCACACCAGCTAAGCCCGGCAAAAGCCTTTACACCCATAGATTGGTCCTTCCATGAACAGCTCGCAGCTACCCCTTTATGGCGGGCAAATGATGAAGCCAATTACAGCTTTGTGTTTTATCCAAAGCGTAACGCCTGCGTGATGACCTTCAATGAGGTGGCCGACGCGGATGAGAGCCTAAAACTATTTTCACAACGCATGTTCCGTGAAATGGCGGACCAGGGAACAGAACGTCTCATCATTGACCTGCGCCGCAACATGGGCGGCAGTAACGAGGTAGGCAAGGCTCTTCTGCATGAGATTATTCGATCGGAATCGGTCAATAAACCGGGAAATTTGATAGCTCTGATTGGGCGCGGTACATTTTCAGCGGCTGTCACGTTTGCGGCCTATCTCACCGAACATACACTGGCCAGTTTTGTCGGCGAACCTACCGGTGCACCCGCAAATGCATATGGAGATTCCCGCAAAACCAGACTCTCAAAATCAGGAATCACGCTCAGAATATCTACGCTTTACTGGCAAAAACTCGATCCTAGAGACGCCCGCCAAGCTATCACGCCCGACATCAGTATCAGTTTGGCTCACGAGGAATTCTTGCGCGGATCGGACCTTGCCCTGGAAACGGCTCTGTCACATCAGCCACAGCCATCGGTTGTGAGTCAAATCGAAGCAGCCTATGAGCGGTCTGGAGCAAACGGCATCGTTGAGACAATTCGAGCTCTGCGAAATCAGCCTCAGTTCAGGTGGTATGCGTTCGATCAGTTACAAATCTACGCAGCCGAATGGTTGTGGCGCAATGGCTCAGGCACAGACGCAGAGACGCTACTCCGCGATGCTGTCACCACGCGACCTAATAACGCCGCCTCACATTTTTTGCTGGCACGCATCATCGCAAATGACCAGCCCGCAGAAGCCATCGCCGAAGTACGGAAATCATTGGCCATCAAGCCCAGTGATCGTCAAGCAATCGCATTTCTCAACAACATTACGTCACTCGCAGAAACCGACAGGTCCACAGACTAACTGGTTATAAAGTTGAGACGATGTTTTCGATTAAGACCCCGTCAGAGACGACCGCGTCAATGGCGCGCGTGTTGAGGATGTCTTGAAGGGGATTATTCTTGAGGATCAGGATGTCCGCCTCAAATCCATCCTTAAGCTCGCCCAAACGAGTTGATTGTCTCAAAAACGACGCCGCACTTTTGGTCGCGGCCGTTAGTGCCGCTGCCGGTGAGAGGCCCATTTCTACCAACAGCTCTAGCTCTTCGTGGGCCGAGTAGCCGGGGTAAACGGTAGGGTTGTTAACATCACTCCCCAAAGCAATAGGAACCCCGAATTTGGCGGCACGCGTTATGTTATCGCTGAGAATCTTTCTTGTCGGCTCAACCCATTCTGCCGAATCAATGGACCGACTACGCCAACCCTCATCTTCCATACTGGCAATCGCCTTTCTGGATACGCCGGCAAGCGCGTAGGGTTCCGGATCAAAGTTCCCGAGCGCTCGATCAAAAAAACCATCGTATAGCGACAAGGTGGGCACAAAAAAGACTTGAAGACGTGCCATCTCCCTCAGTAACTCATCCGGAATGGAATCCTCGGCAGAATGCATCACGCCATCAACGCCAGCTTCCACTCCATCGCGTATATGATCCGCCGAACTGACGTGGGCAAACACACGCAAATCACGTTGATGAGAAGCACTAACCAACTCCGCCACCTTGGCGGTCGACAGCCTTGGTTTTGGGAACCAGGGACCCGGGCCGTCTTCTATGATGACTTTGATGGCATCGACTTTCATCGCTACTTTCTTTTCTAGTAACGGATCAACCGCTTCATCTTCGGAAAGAGCGATCGCCCCTCGCTGATAAACAATCTCAGGATCAGTATCCAAAGGCATGTCCCAGATCGTCCCAATCGGGTGACTGCCCGGTGCTGTGATCAGGGCTCCCGAACCGTAAAGTCCAGGAGCAACGATCTCGCCCGCAGCCTGCCTGCGTTTCCATTCGATAAGCTGATCGTCGTTACCGCCGCCACCGCCTGGCACAAAAATGGTCGTCACGCCGTAACGTACAAATTGAGCTAGCGCCATCTCGCGATCGATATCCGTTTGCTCGCCAATGCCACCATCGCCAATATGGGCATGGACATCAATCAATCCAGGCAGAGCAAATAGGCCTTCAGCCTGCAGAACCTGACTGGCACGTTGCGGGGCGATAGTGCCAGACTCCTCAACCGCCGTAATCATGCCAGCAACGATGAGAATGTCGCGCGGCTCCGATAACTGATTGCTAGAAGGCTGAACAATAGAGACGCCAGTAATAAGCAAACTATCGTCAGATGTACGCGTTTCCGGAGCTGCTTGCGGTTTTCCGCAAGCTAGCAACAGACACAAGGAAACTAGAATGGTCAGCCGAGCGGACTTTAAATCTGCGAATTGATTTTTCATGATATTCCTCTTTGAGTCCCCTCTCTTGATCAGCCTCGCTAACTAGTGCCAACAGTTTGCGGCTATGTGCTAATCGGCCAGGTGTTTTGTCTCGATTTCGTCGGCTATCTCTGCTGCCAGTTCAACGGTCAATTCGGCGAAACGACAGATCCGGTGGCTGTAATCTTGGACGCTTATGTATCTTGAGCTCAATTCACCACTTTCAGGATCATACAAACCGCTGCCATCCACGCCGTAATTGGCGGTGACGTTATTTTCATAAAAATCATTGAATCGTTGAATCATCATCAGCATGTTCTGGTGAATGCTGTGGAACCTCGAAATTCGAGAAAAGGTGTCGATATCTATGTCGCTCAACATGCCACTCTTCAACATCGAGTCAATGATTTCAATATGCCAATAGTCTCCGAACAGAACCATCTGTCGGCTGAGTTCTTGCTTTGCAATGAGTTCTGAAATGACTTTCTCATTTTTTTGAAAACCGGTGACAAAGCCGGATTTTTCGTCTTCGCCGGCCGACACGTAGCGCAGCAAATCCTTTTGTACGGCGGCGTAAATTTGCCGTTGTCGATCAGCCAGCGCCTTTGATTCACGCCAATCATCCAACAGAAAAGCAGCAAACACGCCCACAAAAACCATGATTGCTTCCAGCGCAAACGGCTTCCATTTGGAAAAGTCGACTTTAGCCATCAGTCCGCCCCCAATATCTTTTGCCTTAGTCTAACCAAGATAGCCATGTTTTTGATCCATGAATTTCGGTACATTCGTTGAGATCCGAATACGATGATTGGTTTTTTTGGCCCGTATTAATGGTGAAATTGGATGTTGACGAGCAACGCAGGATACGTAAGGCTTGTGGATAATGGTGGCGAGTTATGACATGTGAACATCTCATTGAAGTGGAGCAGGCGCTCATTGACGCCGGTATGGCGATCACATCCCGCGGTCAAGCCTGGTCTAAGGTTAGAGAATGGGTCTATTTCGACTGCGTGATCGATTTAGCAGCTTGTCGAAAGCTATTTGAGTTGGCTAGCTGCGTTGAGGATCACGAACATATCGGCACCCACGATGGTTGTGAGTTGGGTTTGTCCTGTGAGCTCTGTAAAGACGGCGTTATGGGCCGTCACCCGGAGCTGCACTCTAGCGACCACCATTTCCCGATCTAAGTCACGTCTGGTTTCCACCACATTCAAGAAAACAAACGTCTCCAGCCCGCGCTTGCTCGTTAACTCTAATAGATCATGCATGTTGGAAACTACAAAATAAGTCAAGACCAGCTTTATACGCACAAGCAATACTATTGCGTATAAAATTTATACGCAGTATATTGAGACATGCGTATAAAGTCACTGTCAAACACGACCAGCCTTCTCTATTCGGAATTACTCCAGCAATTGATCGATACGGTCTCAATTCTGGATAAAAAGGGGTCGTTCGTATCAAAGACGATAGGTGATACGAAGTATTGGTACCTGCAATCGAGCATATTGGGTCGAAAGTGCCAGACGTACCTAGGAAAAGATGCCCCAAAATTAGCAGACGAGATAAAGAGGGTAAAGAAGCGGTGGGATGAGGCTAAGCCCTTGGTCCAGCGTCGTAGCGAACTTGTCGCAATGCTTAGGCAAGGCGGAGCGGCTGTCCCGACAAGGGGTGAAGCTAAGGTTCTAGACGTCCTTAATACGATGGGCGTCTTTGAAAATGGAGGGGTCTTGGTCGGGTCTCAGGCATTTGCAACCTATGGGAATATGCTTGGATTAAAATGGCCCAATGAATCAACGCGAACGAGTGATAGTGATATCGCCGACGACGCGATTCGAGTGGGTGTGCCGGCCAATAGCCAACCGGATCCAAGGCTGATAGGAACCGACTTGGAATTCATTCAGATCCTCGACCTCAAAAACCGCGTATTGCCGAGCTTTAGAATAAAGGATCTTGATCTCACAGTTGAGTTTCTGACACCATTGATTGGCCCCAAACGTCAGCCTGTCTTGATGAAGAACCTAAATATGAATGCGACCGGTCTACGCTTCCTTGAATACCTTTTGCATGACACGGAACCCGCAGCGATTATTGCAAAGTCTGGAATTCTGGTTCATGTTCCCAATCCTGCAAGATTCGCCATACACAAATTGGTCGTAGCCCAACGCCGTGGAGCCTTTCAACAGCTTAAATCACGCAAAGATATCCAGCAATCATCGTTACTTCTTGATGAACTCATGGAGCATCGCCCAGGAGACCTTGTGCTAGCCCATGAAGCGGCCCTAAAAATGCCCAAGAAATTCATGTCGCAGTATTTCGCAGGAATCACGCAACTCCCAGAACACACAATCCAAGCATGGAAGAACATGCTTGCCTAAAAACATTGCACACATTTATCAGCGACCAACACACACGTACTCGTACATGCAGGGGGTTTAGGCTGACGATCCGTTGATTCGAAACACGTTCAGATGGCGGCCTTTCCATATTTGACTAAATGTCTCTTCTTGACCGTCTTGGCAAGCCAGAAACCGCGACATTTAATCGGTTATCAGATATTGCCAACTCTCACATGCAAGCATCATTCACGATCAAGATCAGGGCTGCCAGGGTGTCCGCGATAATTGGCCAGTTTCCGAGTTCAGTGAAGAATTCGGGGGTGGCGCCACAAGGCGGTTCGGCCATGATAACGAATACGTTGTCGCTAAAATTTCCAGACACGAATACATCGCCCGCTGCATTAACAGCTACGCCTTGGGCAATGGTTAGCGGATTGCCGCCATCACCCATCGAGTCGATAATTTCTGTGATCATGCCCCCTGCAGTGATCTTGAATGCGTTGTAGCTTGCCTGCCCCGTTAAATAGGCTGTTCCATCTGCGCCTACGGTGATATCGACTGGGTTATCAAGCGTATTGCCCATGCCATCACCCGCCGCGTCGATGATCGCTGTAATCATTCCACCTGGCGTAATCATAAAGGCGTTGGTACTTTCATATCCACACACGTAAACGTTATCCGATCCATCCACCGCGATACCACTTCCCAAGTCGAAGCCATTGCCCATGCCATCACCCAACGCGTCCAGAATTTCCGTTATCGTACCCCCGGGTGCGATCTTGAACAGGTTGTCGCTGGTTAGACCACTCACGTAAACGTTGCCGAATCCATCCACCGCGATTGAATTCCCGCCATCAAGCCCATCAGCGGCATCGATGATTTCCGTGACCATTCCACCCGGTGTGATCTTAAAGGCATTGTCACTGATTAAGCCACTCACATAAGCATTGCCCGCTCCATCTACACAAATATCGGTTGGATATTCCAGCGTATTGCCCATGCCATCACCCGACGCGTTGATGATTTCTGTGATCATACCGCCAGCTGTGATCTTGTAAGCGTTATCACTGTTATAGGCAGACACGTAAACGTTCCCCGATCCGTCCACCGCAATATCTGAGGGATTATCCATCACACTGACCCCACCACCGGTCGCGTCGATAATTTCCGTGATCATACCCCCCGGTGTGATCTTGTACACGTTGTCGCTAAACGTCCCAGCTACGTACAAATTTCCTGCGCTATCAACCGCAAGACCACCTGGCCCATCGAGCGCCCATCGGAGGAGTCAAGTACAACTGAGATTTGGGCATGTACGGGAAAACAGAGAAATAGCGCAGAAAAAAGAAGTTTTTTCATTGAAATGCGACCCCTAATTCTTGGTTAAAAAGCTAAACCAATGTTACTGGACAAGCCTTGGCAGGGGCAAGGTGAATCCATGCTTTCGGCTATTTTCGCCCAACGCTCTTAACGGGGACAAGTTCAAGTGAGTCTGTCAATCCAATCCTGGAGAGATAGAAATAGTGCATGGGGAACGTCGACTAGTTTGTCACTCTGAGAATCGCTCGGAGAAAACCATGCAAGTCCGATATGGAGTGCGAGCAGCTTGCTGCCGCTTTCGACCGCTGCATCAATATGATGAAAATGCGACATCGATGAGCTTGCTCGTCGAGCGCCTGTCTTACTAAGTCAATAAACTGTGTTGTCCATAGTCAAGAAGCACCAAGAAAGGCAACAGACTCACATGGAGCAACCACATTTCGCAATAGCCACTAGGCACTTTAAACATGCCTATGTCCAATGACCGGATCTTATTATGGATCAAAATGTGGTCAGTGTTCTGGTGTGCGTTGGGCAAGAATACGGGCGGGGTAGACATGGCTTGTGCCCGCAAGCAAAAGTACAGGAGCGTCAGATGCGAGAATTACGCTACCAAACTCGCCCTCCAAATAATACCCTTCGGCAATCGAACAGACGCCATGCAGGGTGTCGTAATCGAGCGAACCATCTGGATCTAGGGATGGCGTAACCTGATCCATTGGATCGAGGCCTGATAAATTCCTGGGATTGGGAAAAACAAGTTTCCCACTGACGAAACAGGAGCGATCTTCTGCAAGGGGAGCCATATATTGCGGATGCTTCGGTAGCAGTGAA
The DNA here is from genome assembly GCA_029263455.1 of Holophagae bacterium. Classification (GTDB taxonomy): domain Bacteria; phylum Acidobacteriota; class Holophagae; order Acanthopleuribacterales; family Acanthopleuribacteraceae; genus JAGQSC01. The sequence continues at coordinate 19,269 of JAJCXM010000025.1, read as the reverse complement.
ACATGCAATCTAATGCGCAGCGCAGCCAAAGTACAATCCCATCCCAAGACAATACAGTCTTGTACATTAACGTGATCGAAATATATCTCTCCGACTATCTTGATCCCGTGTTTGGTATTCATACTCTTCATTCCGATAACCTAACCTTACGACATCGTCATTCCCTAATTCACTCGGGTTTGATGGCCCAATGCACAGATTGTTGAGTGACGTATAGACGAAAAAGAGTCTGTGAATATCATGTCTCTCCAATTCTCTTAGGGCCGAGACAAACGGAAGGTACATAGAATCCTGGGCAGCAGCTGAATCAAAGTAACAAATCGTCTTGTCCCACATATTCTTTTCAGGGCAGACATCGATAAAACAAACATCGCCTTACTCCAATTGGTCCTGCTGTAGTAGATGGAGGGCCAACAGCATTAGATTTCAAATCATGATTGATCAGACGTCATCTATTCGTACTCTGACGCCATGGGTGGCATCGGTGAATCCGGCCAAATTCCGTACCACTCATTCTGCCATTCCGTATCGAAGAAAAGAAGCCAAGATCGCTTTGTGAGCCGCCCCGATTGAAGAACCTGTCTAATGATCGGCAGAGCGCGTGAAAGATCGGTAATTGCAAGATCGATGTATGAGTAGCGAAGACCGGTGCCGCCTCCGATGTGACCTCCCAATTCATCTGGGAGTAAGGCATCAATCAGAGTATCTTCAATATGGGATCTATCATCAAATACTGTTCCATCGAGTCCCTCGGAACCGTCTATCTTGAGATAGCAGAACGTCTCATTTGTCCGTGAGTAACGCCCTGAAGAGAATCGTGTTCCCTCAAATGCGTTCTGCCACAGTTCCGCGTTCATCGCAGTGCCGACAAGTATGTCAGTGCGAGCTGGATAGTCATTTGCTTGAACGGGCTTGGTTTCAAATAGCGACCATGACGAATCCTCTGACATTCGTAAGGCGGGCAGACCGGGTAGCTGTTCCTGAAAGCTGCAGATCATGTGATCGATTGTCTCAGCGAAATTCTCAAGATGCTTACTTTTGCTGAACCAAGATCTTTTGCCAATATCAATAGCACCGATCCATGTATTCAATGTTGCTTCTCCTAATAGGGATTCGATTAGGATGAATGCTTGTGAATAGGCAAGTTGTTCGTTTTGGCGTAAGAACTGGCCAGGGAATTCAATGATGACATCGATCAAGTTGAAACTCGCCGGTTGGCATCGAAAGCTTGTGGCGGCTAAGCCGACTCCCGATCGGCTCTCGACCATTGAAGAAGCCTGCTCAAGTGATTCAGGCAACCGGTGACCATAGAATGTCCAACCCTCAATTTCTGGTGAAAGCCGGAGTATCTCATCAACAAATGGTCGAAGATAGTAGTCGCTTTCAGGTGTCACTATGAGCCGATGACCGCCTGAAAGGCCAGGGCCAAACTCCCACATCAACTTAGACTCTATAGCTTGGAGGTTTTCTAGCATCCAGCTTGCGAGATCCCATTTGTCTTCCCTTTTGAATAGAGCCTCTATCTTTGAAGTTCTGCTCTCAAATTGACGCCACCAAGACTCGATAGCAGTTAACTTCTTTTGTCGTTCAAGTTCTTCGACCTGATTGCCGGGCTCAAATGTGTTCCATCTAATACTCATGCAGAATGCCTTTGGACTAACGTTGTGTTCGAGGCTAGACAGCATCGTCGTAAAACCGCAGATTAAATATTAAAATAACCAGCGTAAGGAGACAAACAAAAGGCGGGTAGAAATGATGTTCGACTTTCCGATCGAAATACATTAAACACGATCAGTACCTCTTCCGGCGGCGCGTCGCTACCGATAGTAGCCTGAGCAACGTTCCTCACATATTTTTGACCCACCGGGGAAGGGTTATTTCAACTATGATGCAATCAAATGTTGTGCTCAGCTCAGCGTTCGGTCCTAAGACCTTGAAAACCTACTAGGATGACAGGTTCAATGTCCGTAAACTCCGCGACTAACGAGAGACGGCCGCCTAGTGCTTCAATGGTCTTTTGCATAGTTGAAAATAAGAAATCACTTTGCTGTTGACCAGGTCTGTGAATCTAGCGCAGCGAGGTTCGCAAGTGCGGAGGACGGCAGGTGTGGGTGACTTCAGGCCTCTCACCCGAGCACCTCACTGCGTTCGATGCCCGCTGCTGGCTATTCGATTCGGCAAAGGTTTCGTCCAAAGCGGTACCTCAGTCGCTCGGGCTCCTGTCGATACACGCACTCCGCCAGAACACGTTCCTCCGTAGTCGTTAAGCCTTAATACAGCTCCGTGCCCACCTGTGTCACTTAGGTGGGCAGAGTATTCACCTTTCCACCGTTTCCACAGCCTCCGCAAAGAAAAAGAAGCAAAAAGAAACCCCGGCTACGACGACGGTCAATATCTAACTATTCTTTGTGCATGTGCATTCGGCTGCCATCTCAATGTACCAGGGGCGGTTCGCGAACCGCCCCTACACCGGACTTCAAACCATCATTCGTCGCCATTTTCACTGATAGTGTGATCTTAGCGGCTGTAGCCAACTTTCTTTAGTCACAATTACTTTACCTATTCAGCAGGACTTCGTCGCAATTGTTACGCGTCAGTTTTGAGATCTCATCCTGGTTTGCCAAAATTACTTCAAAAATGGCATTCAGGGAGCCTGTTGCGTCATGGTCCCAATCTGGGCGTTTCCAGTTCTTGCTTGCTCGCAAGAATAAGGCCCATAATCCATGGCGGGTTTCGGCCTTGAGCTCTCGTTCTATTTTCAATACACGTGATGGATTTAGCGCCATGAATTTGATCGTCAGCCAATCACGTGCGACGTTTCCAGTTGGAATGATTCCGAAAGACAAATAAGTCAATATCTGAGGGTTTCCGCATGTGAAACCAGGCTCGCGATTGATGTCAATAAGGACATCATAAGTAGATGGCTGGGATTCATGGATAACTTGATCGAACAATTGTTCCGTTTGCAGCTTTTCGATAATTACGTCAGCATCACGGATGTCGTTTGCTCTGATGGCGACGGTTAGGCGTGATGTTGTGTCCTGTATTTTATGTGTAGGCGGGTCGGTCACATACGGTTTGATGGCCACGATTCCACAGTCTGTCAGCATCAAGACTAGGATTATCAACAAAAGATTTCGAAAATGTTTAAATCCCATAGACTTGCCATCTTGTGTTTTCCGGTGTACGCATGAGAGCCTTCATAATAAGTGAGTATTACACCATATTGACCTGCGTGGTTGCTTCTTTGGCAAATGCCTCACGATGCCTCCTGCCCAACAGATAGATCGCCGCTCGGAGAGTCGCTACGTATCTTATTTTCGGTAGTGATGGGCTGGTATGGGGACATCTATGGTTTCGCGGTCCCCACTTACGTTAGACTTTAGCCATGATGGAAGACTCTGCTGAACTCACACGTATGCTGGTTGATTGGTCTCGATCCGGTACCATCAGCGCTGAGCTAGCGGAATGCATTTATCCTTGGCTACGTCGCATTGCCTCTAACCAATTGAATGGCACGCAGTTGTCGCTACAGACAACGGAACTTCTCCACGAGGCCGTCCTCAGTCTCATTCAACAGCGCGACGCAAATTGGCATAATCGCACCCAGTTCTTTTCGGTAGCTGCACGCGTTATTCGAAGGTCGCTGGTTGATCATGTACGTCGCCAACGTGCCCAAAAGCGAGAATACACGCCAGCGGGCGTAGAACCCGACGAAGTTGTATTGACCGGCTTTGACGATCACCCTGATTTGATCGATCTGGACCAAGCACTGACGGAACTATTCGAATTAGATAAGGACATCGTGCGCGTGGTTGAGCTGCGTTATTTTGCCGGACTCACCATTGATGAAACCGCAGAATGTCTGGACATAGGCAGATCATCCGTCATCCGCCATTGGCGCTTCGCCAGTGCATGGCTTAGAAGTCGACTGGCTCCAGTATGTTAGATCAAGCTCGTTTTGCCGTGGCACAGGAGCAATTCGCAATGCTTGTGGATGAAAGCCAACAAGTTCGAAAGCAGATGTTGACAAACATTGCCGCCAGCGATCCCGAGTTAGCAGGACTAATTGAAGGCTTATTGCAAGGCGACGACATGGGGATCCTCTTCCCCGAATCGGCATTGGAGGCCATACACCGAGACAATAATCAACGCGCACAGAACTGGTGCGGCAAAGTAATTGGCGTCTATCGCGTACAAGAACTTATCGCGCAAGGCGGCATGAGCGACGTCTATCTGGGAGAGCGCACTGATGGCGAGTTCAATCGCCAAGTTGCCATCAAGATTGGTCGACAACCCAGCCGCAGCACCCGCCCTGAGCGACACCGCCGTGAACGACAAATACTCAGTGATCTCACTAGCCCGCACATCGCGTTGATGCTTGATGGCGGGACAACAGGTGGTTACCCCTATGTCATCATGGAATACGTGCAAGGCATTTCGATTCGAGATTATTGCGCCCGTCACCAACTCAGCTTCAATCAACGTATCGATCTTTTCTTGCAAGTTTGTGACGCGGTGCAATTTGCGCACGCTAACCTGATCATCCACGCCGATCTAAAACCATCGAACATCTTGGTCACTGATGAAGGTCGTGTGAAACTCATCGATTTCGGCATTGCGCAATTGATGGAGACCCAGAATCTCGACGAAGAACGCGCCCTATCCTGGGCCTACGCAAGCCCTGAACAGAGGGCAGGTCAGCGCATGACCGTCGCATCGGACATTTACTCATTGGCGGTGGTTCTTTTTGAGCTCTTGACCGGGCGACGTCCTGCCGATGATGATGGGCCTGACAAGGACGCCAGCTCAGTTGCCTTCCCCAATGGGTTACCTAGTCAATCGGTTCGCGCCATTCTCAAAAAGGCACTCGAACCAGAAGCTAACCGGCGATACCCTTCCCTTGAGTTAATGCGCACCGACCTAAAACGAACCCTGGAAAAGCGATCCATCAGCATCGCGTCGACTAGCGGTTGGGACGAACTGATACTGCTTTTCTTACGCAACCCCAAACGGGCACTCATCACAGGCGCAACGCTCCTGACACTTGCTTGCTTACTGGCCTTTTCAATGTTTCAAACCAGCCGTTTAAGACAACAGCAAGCCAGGTCACGTGTATTGATGGCGGAAACGGAATCGGTCAATGAGGCTTTGATCGACTCCTTTCGTATTGCCCGTCAAGCCAAGGGCGGGTCTATATCGGCCCTTGAGGTACTTGCATCTGGTAAGTCCTATGCCGAGAGTTTAGGCCAGCAACCCAGGCACCAAGCAACGTTGCTGGCCTCACTTGGGAAAATATATGCCGAATTTGGCCAATACAATGAAGCGGCCGACTGCCTGGATCGAGCCATTAATCTATCTAGCCAGATCGACGGTAATCGTCGCTCCAAAAGAGGAGAGTTAATGCTTGATCGAGCACAGGTCCATTTTGCTCAAGCTCAATACAATCAGGTACATGAGTTACTGGAATCGCTGAGGACTGGCACCAGTGACACACTTTCTGTGGATCTCGGAGCACGACTGGCCTGTCTATATGCGGCGACAGAAATCCGGCGCGGGAACATTAATGAAGCCAAACGCATCATCCAGGAGAACGTGCAACACATCAAAGGCAAACTCGAGCCCAGCCATCCCGCTGTCGTGCAATCACTATTGGGTCTAGCTGGCGTATTGCGGGAGAGTGGCCAAGTTCAGGAGTCGGTGGCTACGGCAAAGCAGGCCTTGGACATGCTGTCACGCTTAGATGGGCAGGTAGGGGAAATGACGCGTATCAGCGCGCATGGTGAATTGGCAGACGTCTTGGTTCAAGCGGGCAACAATGCGCAAGCCAAAGAACACATCCAAATCGCGCTTTCATCTGGGCGCACGTTTCTCGACAAACATCATCCCTATTTGGGTACGCTTTTGACCATCGCAGCTGACATCAATGATCGGGATGGCGATTTTGGCAACGCCGAAATGAACCTTCGAGAAGCGCTCAACATCCGACGAGCAACCCTTGGAGAAGCTCACCCCGATGTTGCCGTGACACTCAATAATCTAGCCGTCAATCGCTATCGCGTGGGTGATTATGCGCAGTCGGAAACATTGTTTGCTGAAGCACTAGCAATCCGCGAATCCTGTTTCCCCGCTGGCCATCCCGAACTCGCCCTGGCAATCAATAACGTGGCGGGTGTCAAACAAGTGCGCGGTGATTTCCAATCAGCAAACGAGCTATATAAACAGGCTCTTTCCATCAACCAAAATGCATATGGCCCTAAAAACCCCATGGTTGCAACCAATCTGCATAACTTGGGTTGGGTGGCCAGAAACCTGTCCCAATTCGAAGAAGCTGAGCGATATTATTTGGACTCACTTGAAATGAGACGCGCTCTGTTGGGAGCGGACCACCCAATGACAGCGCTTTCAATGCATAGTTTGGGCTGGCTATATCGATCACTGGATCGCAATAAGGAGGCCGAAAACCTCTTGTCCGAGGCATTGAAGATTAGAATACAAAAGCTAGGAGAAAAGCATCCGCAAGTGGGCGACTCAAAGGCGCAACTAGCAGAGATTTACAGGCTTGGTGGCCGTTTAGAACAAGCAGCGACGTTGGCGAAAGAGGCGCTTGCCTTATATCGTGAAGTGCTACCACCCGATCATTGGCAAGTCGCCAACACGCAAAGTATTTGTGCGGCCATAGCCAGGGACTTAATGCAACCTGGCTCGGAGGAGGGACTAGAACTCAGTCATGAATTACTGGTGCGGGTGTTGGGCCGCGACGCCGTCGCAACCCGTGAAGCCCAAGCGCGCTTGACTATTGAACGCTAAATTCGACGAGCTCAACCGGCGTTGACTCAAGGAACGATAGGCTAAAGGAACGGGCGCCTACCCTGTCGATGGTGCGAAAGAAGACCAGACCTACGTTTGTAAAGTCAGCACCTGCGCCCGACAAGGTGTTGAAGTTACTGAACATGAGTTCAACCGAGCCCGAACTTGGCATGGTGAATTGGTGTTCCGAAGAGTTGGAACCATCGGTGTAGACGGTTACGCCCATGTTGGCACCTGTATTGTCGTTGGCGTTAACGTTGATGGTCAAACGATCTTGCATCATGGATTGAGTGAGATCGACCCCACCCAAACCAGTCGTATTGAATGCGCTCATGGTGTCGCCGTCCCACCAGACTTCAAGGTCAGCATCTTGGTCACATACAAAGGTGATATTGCCACCTGTGACTTCCGAGGTCGCGCTTCCCGATGCATTGGCCAAGGTGACACGGATGGTGCGCTCACTACCTAGGATGCCTGCGCCGGTGGCCATATCGGTCATGGAACCAATCGCGCCTGACTGGGTAATGGGACCTTGAGGTGTGCTGAAATCGTCGACGTTGACCTGCGCTAAGCTAGCGATGGAAACGCCAATGATGGTGGCGATGGTTATATATTTCATGGATTCTCCCTTAGGTTGATCGGAGCGACAAAGTCCCTCTAATCGCTGACGCGCAAAAGTCCGGAAAACCGGACCAAAAATTAATCGTGAAATAGATTTTCATGAGCGTCGTGTTGGCTATGACGCTGCTAACCGGTGAACCCGTATGTTCGGGTCACCAGACAATTCAGTTTTACGTGACCTGATAACAAATATGTGCCAGTGTTGAAATTCAGGCTGTTAGAGGCTGACTCATCCAAGGATTTCCTGCTAAATCGACTGTTTGACGTAGTCGCAAAGAAAAGCGCCTGCGTGCCGCTCTTAAGCGGAGGCGGGACTTACTGTTCGATTCATAACGTGATAGGCACGACCATTTTCTGGGACTGCAAACGTGAAACTCGACCCTGATGGATATTCACATCTCCGACGGAGTGTCGGAGTCGACAGGAGACGAAGCGACTGAGGCACCGCTTTCGCCGAAGAGGTGGAGTAAGTCGAAGGTTCCCGGTCTGTGAATCGAGCGCAGCGACGTTCGCAAGCGACAAAGTAGCGTAGTTTCGCGTGACTTCACGTCACTTACCCGAGCACCTCACTGGGTTCGATGGCCGGTGCGAACTCTTCAGTGTGGCAAACACTTCGTCCAAAGCGGTACCTCAGTCGCTCGGGCTCCTGTCGATACTCGCACTCCGCCGGAGGATGCTATTCATCCGTGGATAAATCGAAAAGATAACAACGCGCAGCATATTGGCACGCTAATGCCCATTCCGCTTTACACGTTCCAACTCTTCAATTGCGTTCAGGGCGTAGAGCTGACCTTCTTTGAGCACTTGTGTGTGCCCATAAATATACGTAACAACCTTCTTCATTTTGCAGGCGTGCTCAAATTCAGGACAATCCTTGGCTATGTCACATTGCCAAGGTAAGGTGTAGCTGAAGGATCTTTTATCTCCGTAGCGGTTGTATTCCACACAGACAAGGTAGTGGTAGCCCGTAGGCCATTGTTCGGTCGCAACCAGCTCACCATCACTCAATAGTTTCGTGGTGACGCAAGATGGATAAGGCAATCGCGCATCGCCCTCCAAATCAAACAGCTGTAAATCATCAAGCTCTTGAATCCACTGCTCCCAATCTCCGTCCTTCGGGTGTAAGGGAAGATTAATCGACTTTGATATGAAAAAGCCCTGCCAGCCTTGCGGACCTTTTTGTAAAGCGATTCCTGTGGCGCGATGATCGCTAGCAGGCCCGCTCCAAATACTAAATTCAAAAAGGTCATTGTCACCCTCGAGCGGGATGTAAACCTCTAATTGGGACGCCGCTGGGCAAATTTCTACTTGTGCAAAGACACACAACGTTAGGCATGCCTGTATAGCAATTATTTTCATCAAACGATTAACTTTATCTCTCATCATAGGCATTTCAGGAACCCCTCAGGTCTCAAAAACTCGTCCGAATTCACTATCAACTACACATGATAGCCAACAAACGATCGCTCTAGCACGATGAGTTTTTGCTGCGAAACGAAATCTTCCCTGCGGCATCACCTCAGCAACAACGTGTAGGTTGATTGGTTGGCACAACCCAGTGTGAAGTTCTAACCCCTTCGTTTGATAGGCGCAACGACGAACGGCATCTGTCTCTCAACTCAATAACGGTTAGAGCGGGTAGGCCCAAATACTTTGATAAGCAACTGCCCGGCCAAGACCGGCACCAATCACAATAACCGATGGGAAAGAACGAATTTTACGGGGACAGAAGGAATTCGGGTGCATTACCGGGACAGTGCACGTATAAGCGTTCCGGCGCTTATATGGCTAAATCACACTCCTGGTGAGAGCGTTGATTGAAGTAAGACGACTGTGGCGCAAACGAGCAATCATGTGTTCGCTTTGCGCCACAGGCCAGGACTCACGCCGAACTGGTTGCGGAAGGAGTGATTCATGTGGCTCTGATCGTAGAATCCAGCATCTTGAGCCACCTGCGCCAAATTATCCTTCTTGGGCAACGAGACCAGTACCGACTTCAATCGCAGTAGTTGACGAAACTCGCGGATAGAACAATGGAAAGTGGCTCGGAAACATCGAGCTAGGTGCACAGGATGACAGCCTGCTTCTGCCGCTAACTCCTTGACCTGTACCTCATGTGATGCCAGCAAACGGTCCCTTGTCTGCAACAGCCATTCGGGAGCCTGTTTTGTTTGTGGACGTGTGGAAGCAAAAAAACGCATCATCCGCTGGTACCTCATTCGAAACAATTTGGGCTTTCCAAGCTTCCAAGCCGAATATAGTTCCAGAACCTGTTTCAAGCCGCCCCAATCGTCCTGATGCAATGCGTAGCCGTTTGACTTTTCAGCCACTAACTCAGGAATTCGCACAGAAAAGACCCGCACTGATTGACAGCCGATGCGCGTGGCATGCCAATGGTTTTGGCCCTTGATGATTAGGTCACCTACGCCCACCATCGCTTCGCTACTTGCGCTCTGCTCATGGAAACTACCCGACAAGATCAAACCCAATTTGGACCAGCGGTCACGGTGGGTGGGCATGTATTGGTCCGGAGTGTAAACGGTCTCGCTAGCTTCTCGGATCAAGGTCATCGTTGTCTCCATGTTTCATGCATACAAGACTACATACGCACGAGCCATTATTGTGGTTGATAAATCGTGCTCTTTGGAGGTCAACTATGTCGGTTTTAGGCAAGATCATATGGGGCTTTGGGATCGTTAGCTGGTGTTACGCCGGTACACCTGAACTAGCCGCACAAAAACTAGTCGAATTCATAAAGGACGCGCCCAACCTGGGTCCCGGTTTCGCAGCCGTCATCGTCACGAAAGACAAAGTGGTTCTGTCTCATGTTCAGGGTCAGCGTCACGCCCAAGCACAACTGCCTATGACGCCGGACACACCGATTTACGTTGCCTCCCAAACCAAAGCTTTTATAGGACTCTTAGCGGTTAAATTGGATCAAGACGGCATTCTTCCAATTGATCGCTCGATTCAATCCTATTGGCCGCAGTTAAGATGGCCTGACGGAGTGGATGGCGATGGTTGGACGTTACGTCACCTTCTGACTCATCAAGTGCCTATCGAGTGTGATCCACTTACCTTTTTGGAAGCCTACGTCACGCGCGTCGAACCCGCCGACTACGTCGATATCCTCAATAAATACGCCAAGGCACGCGAGCCTGGCTTTGCCTATGACAATTTGGGCTACAACATTTATGCAGCCATTCTGGAAACGCAAACTCAGAAGACATGGCAGGACTGGCTTGCAGACACAGTTACTAAGCCGTTGGGCATGTCAAAGACATCTGCTCGAACGTCGGATTTCAAACCCTTGGAAGTCGCGTGGAGCCATCAATGGCTCGGCGAGGATAAGGGTTGGCATGGCATAGAGCCTAAAACCGACGAGATGATGCAGTCGGCTGGCGGTATGGTCATTTCCGCGAACGATATGGCCAAATGGTTGCAGTTACAATTGCGTCAAACAGGACCCAAAGGATCAGGCATCACGCAAGACCAGCTGTTAGCCGCGCATAAAATAGGTGTGGATACCGATCCTGAACAACGGAACCCTTACGAATTGCCGTGCTCGGGTTATGCAATGGGTTGGAATGTGTGTGAGTATCAGGGGCATCTGCTTTACATCCACGGCGGCGGATACACAGGTGCGCGTACCATCATGGCCTTTTCACCAGATCTAGGTGTTGGCGTGGCGGTCTTCTCCAATTCAGATAATATGACCGGATGGTTCACGGGCCGAACCTTATTCCAATATCTTCAGTATTTGTTAGATGATCCTAAAGCCGACGAAATGGCCGCGTTAAGGCATCAAGAGTACCCCAAACGCACTAGCAAGTTATTAGAGTGGCGGCAATCAAGCTTGGCCGACGAGCGAGCCCAAGAAAGCTGGGGTGGCTGGAAATGGTCGCCCAGCAAGGACGAACTCAGCCAGTATGTGGGGCGTTTTCAAGCAGCCAACCCCTACTTAACCGCGGAGATAGCTTTGGTGGACCAGCAATTGTCCGTGCGTGTTCACTCCCAAAAGGCCAAGCTGCTAGCGGCGAGCAAGGATCTTTTCGCGGCACAGAATCATCCATTCGAGAGTCTCGAACAGGTACGCTTCATCCGCAACGACGACGGCGCACTCGTCAGTTTCACCTGGAACGACGAGACATTTGTAAGGCAACCCTGACACGTCACATTTCGAGCGAGTTTTTCACCCGTATTTGGACCAATCTAAAAAGATATGGTCAGCATCGATTTGATATAGGGTCCTTTGAGACCCGTGTATTTGGACTGCGTACCACCTGACCTAGCCTCTAGCTTTTCAACAACCTTTATCTGATAGGGATTGGTCGGCTGTGGCACGTTTGCGGAATTGGGTCACGCAGACTGGCGATTTGCCTTCCAAAGAACTCGAATATGGCGTGCCGCGAGACATAAACAACCCCACGTATTCGTATCGGGATCGCGTTCAAGCTTGTAGGACAGCCGTGCTACGATTGGCTGTCATACTATCCATAAGTACGGAGCCTGGAGGGTCGATTGGTAGAACCCGATCAATGGCCCAAAATAGAATCTCTTTTCCATCGAGCGCTTGAGCTTCCCGAAGCACAACGCCACACATTCTTAGTGGAAGCCTGCGAAAAGGACCGGCACGTCCTAACAGAAGTCTTGCGGCTCATTAGTTGCGATCAAAACGCGTCGACGTTCATGGAGGGCAATCCGCTCTCGCAATCTGTGTTGAACGCGTGCCCAACAACCGGCAGCCGTATCGGCCCCTATGAGCTCGGTGAGCAGCTAGGCGCGGGCGGAATGGGCGTAGTCTTCAAGGCAACGCGGGCAGATGGTCAATTTCACAAAGAAGTTGCTATTAAGTTCCTGCAATGGCATATGACGCACGAACGATATCAACGCTTCCTGTACGAAAAGGAAATCTTAGCGAGCTTGGATCATCCCAACATTTGTAGGCTCCTGGATGCTGGCGTGGCTGAAAGTGGCCAACCCTATTTCGTGATGGAATACGTACAAGGCCAAAATCTGGTCCAATTCGCCGAGAAACTGGGGCTACGCGAGCGACTCAATTTATTCAATCAGATCTGCCACGCGGTTCACTTTGCTCACACGAACCTAGTGGTACACAGAGACTTAAAACCCAGCAATATCTTGGTTAATGAACAGGGCGAAGTGACACTTCTTGATTTCGGAATCTCAAAAGTTCTCAAGACAGAGAGTGCCGACTTAACCCAAACCCATCAACAGGTCATGACCCCAGACTACGCAAGTCCAGAGCAAATAGAGGGCAACCCGATTTCGACTGCAAGTGACATTTATGGTCTTGGGCTCTTGTTATTTGAGTTGATTACCGGTGTGCGTCCGTTCGCTGGCGCTAGCTCTTCTAATATCGCGCGCTTGCAACACGCCATTTTGGAACATCAACCGCCGCTTCCCAGCTCCAGGTTTGAACCGCCAGCGAGGCTTTCGACGCCCTCACAAAAAAGGTGGCTGGTGTCTTTACGCGAGGATTTGGATTGGGTCTGCCTAAAGGCATTGGAAAAAAAGCCAGAAAACAGATATAGCTCCGCGCTCGAACTAGCCGACGAAATACACGGTTTTCTCACCGGTGCTCCCGTCACAGCCCGTCAACACCATCGTTGGTATAAGACAAGAAAGTTTGTCACTCGCAATCTGACGGCCGTCATTTACGCTGGCCTTTTCATGGCCTTGCTTCTGGGTGCCAGTATTTTTCACACCGTAAAGATTACTCAGCAAAAAAACAAAGCCCTGCACGAATCTCAGAAATCGAGGCAGTTCGTCAACTATCTGTCTGGCATTTTTCGATCTTCAAGCCCGGATAATGTGACTAACACCACCCTGACCGCCAAGGAACTGCTTGATCGCGGGACCCAAACCTTGGAGATTGAATTGGGCGATCAACCCGATCTGCGTGCCGAAATGCTCATGGTGCTGGGCTACATCTACCATAACCTGGGCTTCTTCGAGAAAAGCAAATCTCTGTTGGAAGAATCAGTCGCCTTTTTTGAGCAACAATCAGATCGCCACGAAGACCTGATATCAGAGTCAAATCTATATTTGTCATATACCTATCTCCAGCTCGAGGAATATGATCAGGCCAAGGGCACGCTTGCCGTCGCTCTGGACCACTTCAAGAAGCAAGAACCATCTAGCAAACTGGTGTCTTGTTACTTGGAATTTTCGTTGCTGTCTTGGAAACAGAACCAAATTGAAGAATCACAAGCCTATTGCCTCATGGCAGCCGAAACTTATGAACGATGTAGTGATTGCTCTAATAGGCAATTGGGGTCCATTTACCACCGTTTTGGTTTGATCAACCAGATTCGTGGGGAACTCGATGAGGCATTGATCTATTTTCAAAAGGCATTGGACATAGCCGACCGAGACATGAGTTCTGTCCTCAGTTACAGCAATGACTTGATGGGTATCGCCGACATCTTGGTTGAGAAGGATGAATGGAGCCGCGCTGAGGCCTTGGTGCTCAAAGCCATGGAATCGAGACTAACCGTCTTGGAAGAGAATCATCCCGACATTGGGCAATGTCATCATTTCCTAGGTTTGGTCTATCGAAAACAAGGTCGTTGGCAGGAATCAGATCATCACTACCGCCAGGCGCTTTCAATCCGAACAAAAGCGTTTGGCGACGACCATCATAAAACCACACATACGAAAACCAACTACGGCATTCTCTTGCGTGAGATGGGTCGATTTGAGGAAGCAGAGCCGCTCTACCGTGAAGCGCTCTCGTCGTTGATTGAAAGTTACGGAGAAAACCATTGGCGCGTTGCCGTTGGCTATAATAATTTGGGACGCCTCTTGCTTGACATGGACCGCATCGACGAAGCCGTTTCAAACTCTACATCAGCCCGCACCATCTTCATCAACACCATGGGTGAAGGTCATCAGAATGTGGGGATCACCTGGATCAACAGCGGATTTGCCATATTGGAACAGGGCAAATTGGTCGAGGCCCAATTTGCCTTTGAGCAGGCACAGCATATTCTGACGGACGCGCTGGGACCGGACCACCATCGTTTTGGACTGGTCTACTTGGGTTTGGCTCGCATCCAAATGCAGCAATCCAACCATGCCCAGGCCATGTCGCTGCTGGAGAAAAGCCTAGCGATTACCCTTGGTAAGTTTGGACCCGTGGATCATCGAACAGCCGAGGTAGAAATCTATCTTGCGGCCTGCCTCCACAAACTTGGGAAAGCAGACGAAGCCCGATCGATCCTATCCAAACAGAAAGAGACTGGCAGCGTATCTAAACTCCATAACCCCGCTACTAAGCGGGAGTTGAATAAGCTCTCCAAACTCTTGTTGCCAGACGGCTAATTACTTCTTGCGAACGCGACTATAGAGAAAGGCACGCGAAAGGCGCCAATCACGCTCAATCGACTTAACCGAGAGACCCAACTGCTCTGCAATTTCAGCGTTGGTCAAGCCACCAAAGAACTTCAATTCAACGAGCTCCGCTTTGCGAGGATCTTTTTCCGCCAATTCGAGCAACGCTTGGTCCAGGTCCAGGATATCAAGATTGAACATGCTATTTACGTCCGCTTCGTCTATCAGCGGAACAATCACTTCGGTTCCGCCACGTTTTACGGCATTTTTCTTGCGCGCATGATCCACCAAAATCTGACGCATGACACCCGCAGCGAAGGCATAAAACTGGCCGGAATTTTTCCAATAAGTATTCGAACCCCTACTGATAAGTTTCAAATAGGCTTCGTGGACCAGGGCCGTGGGTTGAAGCGTGTGATTGTCGCGCTCAGTTGAGAAGAGCCGTTGCGCAATCTGGTGCAAATCGTTGTAAGCAACCATCAGAAACTGGTTGAAGGCCGCCCCATTTTCAAAAGGGTTGTTTGTTAATTCATCAGACATATAGCCGCTCCATGATCATTGTATCGGAGAAAGTGAAGTTGCATTGAAAAACCGATTTCGAGTTGATCAGATCATCTCCTGATACGCCTGTCTCGCATCAATAATGGACAAACAGAGCCTCTACGATTCATTGATGTTGAAGATTGTTGGGATCGAATAACAACGGGACCGCGAAAAAAGCGCTGTCACCCATAGAAGCGAAAGAGCATCACCCAAGCCCTAACGAAAAGAGATTCTTCTGATCAGTCGCCAGATATTAGGCACAGACCCCACCGCTTCGTTTTGAGATGCTTCACCGCGAGTCAGGATGGTTTAGGGTGCTATTGATCCTACTCTGATCGCTATATGTCACGTGAAATGAATATTCGAGTGGTTTGCAGAGCCTGTTACAAAATGTGCGTAAATCCACTTCTGTTATTCGTATATTCGACAATCTCCTTTTAAGCGCGAGGGTACTCTGCTTCATCGAACCATCGCGATTGAATTCAAATCAATCTACCTACGACCTCTGCTGCTAAGGCCGTCCAAGACGGCACTCTGACTTGCGACAGATAAACATCCTCCAGATGATACAGCCCAAAATGACTGAGAGTCATAGGGGTAATTTCAGGATATCGGTCCCCGTTGTTTGATGATCCGCAAGCGTTTGATGGTTAAGGTTGCAATCGGAACGCCGTATATACCCAGATATCCTTTATGATCCTTGGGTTTCCATCGTAAAGACGGTTCATTTGTACTTCAAAACGATCGTGGGTAATGTCGAAAAGTCTCAGTGTGTCCTTAAACGTGCCTCGCTGATCTCTGGAGGCCCAAATCTCGTCGCAGACATCCGTATTATTTGCGATTGAGTGGCCCGTGGTAGCCTTGCCACCATCACTGATCCACGCTACGTCCCATCGACCCGACATAACATTGTAGACTCTGGTCGTCGTACCCCGGAAACCCGTACCATCTTCAAAAAAAACGTGCATTTCAGCGGCTGTCGCTGAGTTGTCGTGAATCGGGTATGCGTGCACATAACCAACACCATGATTTCTAGACCCATCTGGTTTTAAAGACGATGCGTTCAATTTCCAGTTTCCCAGCACGAAATTGTAATCTCGACAGGCGAAATCGGTGACCTCAGTTCCCAGCGGCGAAACGATTGGTTTCGGTTCGGGTATCAGTTTATGTCCAATCACGTTCAAGAGTGTTTGGTCGTCACGCTTGATGGCCATCACATAGTGACTTGGACTCAGTTCGCTGACCTTGATCGAGGTTTTGCGATCCATTTGTCCGTTGTTTACTTGATGTCCACTAAGAGAATTAACAGGTAATTCATCGATCAATACGGTGCTGCTGCCAACTGTCCACAGGACTGAACGCCACGTATCCGCATATCTAGATGAAAAACGCACTTTCTGTGAGACCAATGTGCCATCTGTATCAAACTCAGATATTTCGGATAATTCCGCCAACCCATCAAGAATAACAGTTACCTTTTCCAATCCATGTCTTAACTCAGTCGAACCATCTGGGTTTACGATACGAATACTTAGATGCCAGCTGCCTACCGCCCTGACATGTTGATTATTTTTTGCCACAGCCTCGTCTAGCTCTATGGGCAATGGGGGTGGGGCGTCGGAGACTCGCTTCGCGCTTATCTCGTTATAAGGAGAAATCCAGTTGGACCCTTGATCGTATGACCGTTCAAGGACAAAGATGTATTGATCCTCAGACGGATAGGTAGTTGTTGACCTTTCCATAAAGGATCCAGAATTATCCTTACCGCTGCCCTCCGTTTTCAAAACGCCCTTATCAAGGTGGCCATCGGTGATCGTTAAACCGCTATCCCCTACCATCGCCCATAGAGTCTTTTGCTTGTTTTCTTCGTCCGCGATACTTGTCAGGCTCATACCTCGAAAGACGACCTTGCCTTGTTCAGCGTACATCCTAAATTCATCCATGGAAACAGATCCGTCAAAGAGGCAGTGAGAGGTCGAAGTCGCACGGTTAGACAGGTAACTGCCATCAGCTTGGACATCCTTGCTAGTAAGTTCCCAAAATCCACTTTGGCAACCATTTAGCATAATTGTTTGTGCTTGCGTTTGGACTGACACTATTCCCAGTAGGCAGACTAGAAGGGTGATTAGGCTGTGTTTCATCAACATTGATTTCCTTGATTAATTATTAGACTCAAAACCATCAGTGCAACCTATTCAACCCTTGAGGACAATGAGCACATAGAATATAGCTAGCTGTTCAGCGGGCCAATGGATCTTCAGGGTTGCACGCGCGGAAGGTCCGCGGTGCTACAACACTAAGCTGGCTGACGACGAATCCAAAATTGTTAATTATTTCTTATCCACAGTTTCACTCCTTAAGCCTTGCTTCTATCGGCGCCATTGCGCCGTTTTTTGGAATGGTGGAAAAGGCAGAACATATGCCGTAGAACAGATATTTCATGCAAGTTATGAATTCAACAATCGACTTCGGGTATTGAGGTGTTTTCTCAATTCAACCGGCGGCGAGTACTAATCAAAGTGCCGCATTTCTTTAGGATGGCAATATGCTCATTCATGTTAGCCGTCATCTCAACGATATCAAATTGCCGTCCCAAGAAAACGCGAGTTTGCTCTAAGAACTCCGCAAACGAAGGCCCATCCCATACGTGGAAATGAATGGAGTAATTGGTCAATTTGAGTTGTTCCATTTGTGTGGCAACCTGGTCGGGACTTGCCTTGTTGACCAAAGTGACCCATTCGCGCAGATGTTCTTCGTGTGAAACGCCAGGACCTTCCTGGTAGTCTCGTTGTACGTGCTCAAAGCTTGTCAGATTTCTGTCTTTATCAAAACCGTGATCGCGGTCGGGAATGGAATAATAGATATAGCCATCCTCTCTAATTCGAGCCAAATGAGATTCAATGGTCGCAATGGGGTTTTGGGTGTGTTCCAAAAAATGGTTGGCAATGATGAAGTCGAGGCTCATGGCAGACACGGTACTGAGCCTTTCACCATCGTCTAGAATGTCGACCTGAACCAAGTCCAGGCTCGCCAACTCCGGATAATGATTCCTCAATTCTTCGACATTAAGTCTGTCCAGGTATCGAACCTGTGCATGATTGGTCGTTTCCAAAGGCTGGTGTAAGGCCCCAATTTCGATGCCGTTGCCACAAATATAGGTACGAGCCAACCGCCGCCGCACAGCCAGCATTTCGGTTGGAAGTTGGTATATCGATTCTTCCATTGCGCAGTCCCAAAGATTATTAGGGCTATTATTGTTTAGAAAGAGCCGATTTGACTTGATGAAGGGCATCAAGAATTATTCATAAGGAAAACTGAACTAAACTGGTACGAACTGATTGATCCCAGGAAAGTGAAATATGATCTATCGCACGCTTGCCATAATGGTGTTAGGAAGATCTCGGACGGGTGAAAATGGTTCGCGACATTCTGTCTGAATCCATTGATGAAACCGAGGTTGAGGTTCCAGATATCGTGGTTGCACAGGCCACTGCATCCGAAGTGTCGGACAGCGCCATCCACTTCACCTACGACACCTACCCTTCATCCATAGTGGTCGACCATTACCCGGGCTACAAGTCGCGCTGGCCAACGAAAGAAGACCTGCTCGCGCAAAACCCTTTCAACCAGCCCGGTAACCTCAACAACGTCGAATCCTTTGGTGATCCCATCGGTAACGTCACACAAGTGGTCGGGCCCCGAACCGCCGAGCGTTCCTACGTCGATGCCAAGGGCCGCGTCGTTTGTTCCGTTTACCTCTATCGCGACCTGGCTGAACCGCACATCGTATGGCGTGAATTTGATCAGCGTGACCTGTTACGCCGCACCATCTACGTCAATGCCAACGTGGGTTACACATACAAGTACGATGCCTGGGATCGCGTCTCCGAGATCTTGGACCTCAATCCCAACCCGGCCCGTATGAATGTGGGCGTTTCC
>JAJCXM010000024.1 GCA_029263455.1 Holophagae bacterium | reverse complement strand
GTTTTATTCGCTATCAACGTCGATTGCGGCATAAGCAGAAATGGTACGTATGGCGGTTCGAGGAGTGGGCATCCCGACTATCGGACCTGTCGCGCTTCATGCAGGACCTGAATCGATCGATTGCCATGTACGTCAATGGCCGCGACCGCGTCAAAGGCCAGCTTTGGAGTGGACGCTTCAAATCAACATTGCTTGATGACGGCGACGGTTTCCTGCGTTGCATGGCGTATGTGGAAATGAACCCCGTAAAGGCTGGCTTGTGCCAAAGGCCTTCGGAATATCGCTGGTGTTCGATGGGTCGTTTTCATCGTGGCGGACGAAGAGCCTCAGGCGTTAACTTCCCCAAAATCAAGGGTTTTGAGTTCGCCAAGACAGCCGTTCAACGTCAGAAAGCGTTTCGACTATTTCTCGGCCACATAGCCGATCGCGAGCATCGTCTAGACAGTAAGCTGGAAGTCGATATGGCTGAATTGCAGAAGTCGCTCTCTTCTTGGAAATTGGACGAACTCGCTGATTGGGTTCTGCGTCGAACAGAATGGGCCTGGCAGAGTCTGGCGTTGGGATCTGAGTCGTATTGCCGCGAGGTTATCCAGCGCTTCAAGTTGCAATCGCCAGGACTCAATCAACCCTACGAGTTGGCCGCAGGTCTGTGCAACACGCATATGCGAGCGGGACCGCATTCGAGTCAGTAGCCGCTGACCCATCAAAATACTACCGTCACAAGCCATCGATCAACAAGGGGATTAGTGCGTCCAAAAAGCGGCTCTTAGAAGCCGAAAGACGCCACGTATCTTTTCGTAGCGACGAGAAACGGTTGCCTTTGTCTAATAGAGCAATCCACAGTCGCATTAAGTCATTTTCGAGGATCAAAAAGTAGGATTCGGCATGGCAAACCGGTGAAAAACCACGAGTGAATTGGGGTCGAGTTAAATAGAAACGCGTTTTGCTGACGGTGTTGGATGATATCCGACGATAATCCATCACCAAATTGGCTTCTAGAACAGATTCTATGTGATATGTCCCCAAAGGCCATTTCCGCGCTGGAATGGGACGATGGAGCACCAGCGATACTTCGAAGGCCGCTGACATAGACCTGCTTTCATTGGGTTCATCTCGAGATGACCTCCTTTCCCATTTGTATTCGTTGCGAGAACTTGAAGGTGGCTTCGGATGTCGTCTTGCGACCGAACGAATTTGCAGGCGTACTGGTAAAGTACGCCGAGAATTCCAGACCGAGCAAGTCGGCATCAGGAGACAAAATTCGAGCTCGTAGCAGAAGACAAGTGGGAAAATGGCCTAGAGGAACAGATCAAGCAAATCATGCTCAATCGGCTTAGAATTCTATGGGCGGATCCAAGCCCACGCTGGCTACAAATTCATGTATGATTATGGAGCAATTGCCCTGTGTATTGGGGCCGGCGTTATGATTGGGGGGAGTCATGTTAACATTCGTCGCAGTTGTCGCAATCGTGTGCCAATTATATTTCATCTATTATATTTGGACGAACCTAGGTATTACTTGGGCACTTGCGACGCTTCTCATTCCGTTCGCGGTTTTTTATGTCGCCTACGTACACTGGGACGAAGTGAAGGTTCCATTCTTAATCCAGTTAGTTTGTTACTTGATTTTTGTGGCGTCAGGCCTATGACGTGAATCCTCGATCCGACTTGGTTGAACTAGACGAACGCGATCGCGCTTTTGCCTTCTTTTTTCAAGTTCCTATTGAGTTGTCCAAACACGTGAGCTCGACTCCATTGATAACCATGAGCTTAATTGGTGCATGTGTTCTAGCTTATGGGATGCAGATTCTGAGTGATGATGCCGGTTTTCAGTGGTTTCTTTATACGGGCTTTTTGTCACGAGATACGCTGCTACAGGTGTTTACATCGGCTTTCCTCCATGTCGACATCATTCATCTGGCCGGTAACATGTACTTTCTTTACGCCTTCGCACGCTTGATCGAAGATCGCGTAGGACAGGTCGGATTTATCTTGAGTTATATAGTTTGCGCTATTGCATCCGCCTGTGTTTATCTCATGGGCCATCTAGGCGGCGAATTCTATTTGTTGGGCGCTTCTGGAGCGGTGTCGGGTATTTTGGGTATGTACTTCATCCTGTTTCCCTTTCGTGCGATCGGATGGTCCCTTTATTTCAAGGTGATACCTGTTCCCGCATTGATTTACTTCGTCTTTTGGTTTCTGCTTCAGTCGTCGCTTAGAGAGGTATCCTCTGGATCAGTGGCATACGACGCCCATATAGGCGGGTTCCTGATGGGGGCAGTTCTCGGTGCCATATTTCGCTTTAATCTTTTGTATTTGAATGATTTTTTTGTCGCCATGCCCGATTTTCAATCGGTTTGGGGAAAAGGGCTTTGAAGCTATGGCGTCCCGCTGTAGATGGCTTCCTGTAAAAGAGTTTCCACAACTATGTGGCCAGGTTTGGACAGCCATTGTCGAATCGTCTCATTTTTGTTGATCCGTTATGTTGTGACTCCGCAAAGGAGACGCTTCTAACGTGAGTCCAAAAAAGGTGAGTCTGCCAACGTGAGTCCGCCTTCCAGGCGGAGGTTATACTTCCCCTAAGTCAATTGAAACAAACAATTTTGAAAACCTGATGAGCGACAATTAAAAGTGCCGGGAAGGAAGAAATAGTTGACGCTCAACAGTTAGTCGCGCGACGCGTTTTGAGTTGATTAGAGTAGTGAAGCGAAGGTACATGATGGCCGCCAATGGACTTAATGATGTGGTGTCCCGCTGTAGCTCTCTTGTAGGCTGTAGCTCTCTATCCGACGATAATCCATCACCAAATTGGCTTATAGACCACTTTTTATGTGATATGTCCCCAAGTGACCTTTTTCGCATGTCATCTTGTCTATTTTAGGATTTCAAGTCTAAGGATTTTTTGGATATGGAAAAACTTCCGTTCAAATACGTTGTTATTAGTGTTCTCAGGTATAACTCGAATATATCCAACCACTTTCGCATAGCAAATGTTAGATTTTCCGAGAATTCTGCTTATAAGTTATGGGGACATGTTGTGTAGAATCTAGGCTATGAATCATTCTAGAGTTACACGTATGAAAAGGGGAGCCTTATGGGGACACGTTGCATAAAACCTAGGCTACAAAACATTCTAGAGATACACCCAGACAGGATGTGGCCCTCGACTAGCGGTCTAGCTTCGACATGATGGTGGCTATTCTTCTTTTTTCGCCGGATCGACAGGTCAAGGCTACTTTCAAACCCTGAAAGTGCCCTAAGAACTCTGCGGCTGGCTCTTTTGTCGTGGAGTTAGCGTATGCTGAGTCAGCGAGGCGGGATTACTCCGTCGTCAAACGAGATCAATCGACATCACGGACACACTTATCCCTTTAGATGTAAGACCAGCTCTTTAGTTTTGGGCTCCGTCTTGTCAGCCGTTACTGACTCGAATGCGGACCTGCTCGCATATGCGTGTTGCACAACCCCGATACCAATTCGAAGGGTTGATTCAGTCCTGGCGATTGCAACTTGAAGCGATGGATCACGTCTCGACAATATGATTCAGAGCCAAGCGCTAAGCTCTGCCACGCCCATTCCGTTCGGCGCAGGACCCAGTCAGCCAGTTCGTCCAGTTTCCAAGAAGAAATCGCTTTCTCAAGCTCAGCCATATCGACTTCCAATTTGCTGTCTAGACCATGCTCGCGGTCGGCAAGGTGATCGAGGAAAAGACGAAACGCCTTTTGACGTTGAGCTGTTGTCTTAGCGAAATCAAAGCCCTTGATTTTGGGGAAGTTAACGCCGGCGGCCTTACGTCCGCCACCATGGAATCGACCCATCGAACACCATCGATATTCAGATGGTTTCTGACACAAACCAGCCTTTACCGGATTCATTTCCACATAGGCCATGCAGCGAAGGAAACCATCGCCATCGTCGAGTAGCGTTGACTTGAAACGATCGCCCCACAGTCGACCCTTTGCCCTGTCGCGCTTATTGACATACTGCGCAATGGATCGGTTCAAATCCTGCATGAAGCGCGATAAATCGGTCAAGCGCGTTGACCATTCATTGAATCGCCATTCGAACCACTTCTGCGGATGTCGTAGCCGACGTTGATAGCGCGTAAATCGTGCTTCCACGTCCTTTTCAGTAAGCACAGGTTTCAGCATGGTCAACATGATGTGATAGTGATTGCTCATGACGACAATCGCGTGCAGGTCCACGGTATAAATCTCAGCTAATGCCAATATTTCTTGATAGATCCATTCCTTGCTCACATCGTCATCAAACAAGAATGCTTGGCGAACGGTGCGGTTCATGACGTGGTACGCCTGCCCGTCAAGATGCGACTTCAAACGACAAATTCGTGCCATAAGTTCCCCCTCAAAGAAATATGGTTGATGGTGCTGTCCAAAACATGGGTCCTGTGAACCTGGAAATCAAGTAGAAATCAGCCATCCAGTAACAATCATGATTTCAAGAATAGGTTATAAACTCGCTTCACGACAACGTGTCCCCATATATTCCCCTTACGTCGTCGGTCAACAGCGAAGCTGAACCCATCGGGTCATGACCCAGCCAGGCGGTCGCTTGGCCCGGCCTGAACTGGGCGAGTCGCATGAGACCAAAGGCGTATTGGGCCAGGACATCTGGGGCATTGCCATCACCCAGATCGGCGTATTCCGATAACACCGCCATCTCGTCCCATAGGTACAGGATCGGATCGCCCGTTCGACTGTCGCCCGACTTCCGTATGCGACGATCCAAATCGTCATAATCGTAGGTGAGGGGACTGCCATCCACCGTCACTGTCCGCATGCGGTGACGTGGATCCCAATCGTAATCAGAGACCTCAAGCGTGCTTTGCGTGAGGTTGTTACGCGTCGACTGGGTACGGTTCCCACACGCGTCATAGTTATAGAACTGCGCCACATCGGTGATTTGACCATCATCATCCACCGACTCGGTGAACGAGCCAATACGGTGTCCTGGCAGTAAGGTGAAGTTTCGTGCCTTAGTGTATTCGGTGCCCGATCCGACTTCGGTCTCGCTCTCGAATAGGCGGTTGCCAACCGCGTCCAGGTTGTACTGAGTGATTCGTGAGCCATTCGGACTGGTGCGCTGCCATTCAGTCAGTCGCGCTCGATCATCGTAGTCATAGCTGGTTTGGTAGAGGCCGTGGACACCGTGATCCTCGGTCAGGCTTTGACGACTGCCATCGGGGTAATAGTCCAACTGATAGTCACTGATGGGCACGCCATTACTCGAATGGGTGAGACTCTGTAAACGGTTGGCATCGTCATAATCCCAATCGCTGGTGACGCCGTTGAAGAGCGACATCTGCGCCAGTAACCCGTTACCGTGGTACGCGTATTGGACGTCACCAAGAGGAAGACTGGCCTCGGCGAGTTCGGCCAGGACCAGGCGGTTGGCTGAATCGTAGGCGTATGAAACCGCTAGACCATGATCGCTGCCCACACCTCGTGTGACCAGTGAGCGGTTACCGTTGTCTTCATAGCCCAATTCCACCCAAATGGAAGGCCGCCCGCCCAGCGTGGTGGAGATACGTGTGGGTCGATTGAGATCGTCATATTCGATGTGGCGCAGGATCGCGTCACTTATTCGATCGTCGGTTTGCGAGACCTGGGTGAGGTTCCCGTTGGCGTCATAATCGCGGCTGAACGATAGCGTGCCGCCATCACCGTTCCAGTTCTCGTTCTTGAGGCGGTTCGCGTAGTCGTAATCCAAAACCGCCTGGCCGGTGTCGCGG
>JAJCXM010000023.1 GCA_029263455.1 Holophagae bacterium | reverse complement strand
CCGCGCTGACGGTAAACGGACGATTCTTGGTGTTAGTGTTTCTCTAAGCGAAGCCGAAGTCCATTGGCGGAATTTCCTTAAGAGCCTTCAGGATCGTGGGCTGCATGGTGTTCAGTTTATCACCAGCGATGATCACAAAGGACTCGCATCTGCTCTAAATACCCGATTCATCAACACACCGTGGCAACGATGCCAGTTCCACCTCGAACAAAACGCGGGTCATTATGTTCCCATGCTCCATATGCGGGCTGAAGTCGCTCAAACACTACGTGATGTCTTCAACGCCCCTGATAAGGACAAAGCATGTCAACGCCTCGCTTTAGCTGTTTCTTCTTATCGAGAAACGGCGCCTGCCCTCGCAGACTGGATGGAGGAAAACATTCCTCAGGGCCTGACGGTCTTTAATCTGCCTCCCAGTCATCGAAAGCGCATGCGCACCACCAATGCGCTTGAAAATACGAATCGACAAATCAAACGGCGTACCAAAGTGGTGGTTGCAACAAAAATGCTACCTCCAATGGTAGACAGAACGATGATGTATAGCCACAGCCGTATTCAGAAGCTCTTATGATTTCAATTACAACTGCTTCGTCCTCATCGCTCTTTCCATTCGTCGAGAATGTGAACGCGAGGTCGTCCTGGCTGCTGAGGTCAAAGACAAAATCAGCACCGCAGCTGGCATTCATGGATTCTTGACCGAACTTTGGTTCCCTGTCAAAGTTGATCCTGACTTCATAAGGGCCACTATAAGTACCTGGAATATTCAGAGCCAATAGATTGACACCACAAATAGCCAGAATAAGTGTTGTCTTCATACCAATCCCCCTCGATTTTGACTTGTTCTATACCACGCAGATTACTCATTGCTAAACATTTAAGCGTGTCCTACCAACGACTTTTCACTTCAACGCCTGCTCCCATCAAGAGCCGGCAGCTGGCCTTTTAGGCGAGAATGGATTCCTGAATAAACTCTTAACAAAAGAACCGTCTTGTTCATCAAATGCTTGGGCTTTACCTTGCGATTAGCTTTCGCCTTTAGATCAATTGTGGGATTGACCTGCAGTTCGTACACATCGCCGCTTTTCGCAGCAACACGCAAGACATATCGATTGACGAATATATTGTATACAACGACCATTCGCTCATCCTCAATGCCGACGCTACTCAAAACTTCACTCACCATACGGCCGGAAAATTGAATTAGCGGCGGAACTTTGCAATTGCCTGACGATGGCAAATAGTCAGTAGTATTGATTACTGACACGTATGTTACCTTTGAGTTCTGAATTGACTCGAATATCCGTTCGAGGGTTCGATCACGCTCTTTGTCAAGAAAACGGTTAGGAAGTGGAGTTCTGGATACATCAACCCAGAGATAGAAACTGTTGGAATTTTCGTCAGACATGACACAGTACTGAAGAATATGATCCCCCGCACCGCCTCCCAACCAGTAATCACCCTTTAAGCCAAGATGCGTTATTGCATCTCTTAGGGGCAATCCTACGACAGACGAAACAATATCAATACTATTTGCTTCTTTAAGCCCGGGAACGCTCGACAGCATGAGCATTAGGAAATTCATTAACTAATCCCCCTCTATTTCTTTTGGAGCGTCTTTTTTTATCGTTATCTGTTGTACGATCGTTTGATCCTCACCCATGGATGTTTTGTAAACAGACGCCCCGAGCTGACTTGCCAATTTCGTGATCGCATATTCGTGTACCTCGCGGCGGGTTGCGTTTGGATTCTCATTCTGAAACTCTTGTGCATAAGAATTCGCCAAATCCCAAATCTTAGAAGCCATGTCTTCTTCTGTTCCTCCCAAAGTTGCAAGGAACTCTTTTGCCTTTCCGGGATCGTTCGATTCCACGACATACCTTACATCATCGGTCTGAGTTATATGGACATTCTCTTTGTCCATCACGGCTCCTGCGACTACGTCCGTGGTGCTCGGAGGATTGTTTCTACTTCCATCAAGATCTTGGTGATGAGTATGGCCCATTCCCTTAAATTGGGCTTTGGCAGGGGTATCTATTGAAGAGGTCCCGCCTGTGCGTTCTGGAGATGCTTTAACCCTCGTTCCTTTAATTTTCCCATTTCTTTTTTGATATATGCCGAATTCCATTTCCCAACCATTCTCGTCACCTGATTTTTCGTATGCTACATTTAGTTTATTGTCGATGGCCTTCAATATCTTTTCGACCGTTTTTTTTGAGAACCCTGTCGGATCCCATTTGTCGATAGGATCGTTGCCCACATACTCAAAGAGGTTAATTGTATGAGGCTGCAGCCAGTTCCAGTCCCTCATCGGATCGGGTCGGTTGAACTTGGCTTGGTCGGGTAGTTGGAATCGGCCTTTCATGTAGTTGAAACCACTTAACCTATCAAATTCGTGATCGAGGAATCATCAGGCGGGCGTATCCCTTTTCCTACCTCAAGGGTTGAGACTCCTGACAGGAGGCTGTCACGAGCCGGTGTTATTTTGATTGACCGATAGGTTCGAATCCACGAAGGAGCTCTTATGATTCAACTCTATGTCCACCCACTCTCTCAACATGCACGTCGTGTTGTTGCCTTGCTCGACGCCAATACCATTGAATATGAAGCCAAACGCGTGTCTCTAGAGACCGGCGAGCACCACAGTCCCAGTTACCTTGCCATCAATCCCAACCACCAGGTTCCCACCCTCATTGATAGCGTCACCAAGATCCACGAATCAAATGCCATCATGCGCTACCTCTGTCTCAAATACGCACTGAACGAATGGTACCCATCAGAACTGGCTAAGCGCGCGCAAATTGAACAATGGCTAGACTGGAATCAAACCCGCTTAGGACCAGCGGTGATCGACGTGGTCTTCAATAAAGTGTTCATGGGTGACAAAGGCGATAAACTCGCCATCGAACGAGGCCAAACGCGACTGCTGGAATTGGCACCTATCCTGGAAGAAGGACTAAAAGCGCAGCCGTTCTTAGGTGGCGATAACCCCTCCATCGCTGATTTGTCCGTTGCTTCTAACGTCACTCATCTGGCATTAGCTGGCGCTGAGCCCAAAACCAATAACATTAATTCTTGGATGCTTCGCATGTGCGCCATCGAAGCATTTCGCCGCACCATCGTTAGCCTGGAAGAGTCACATTGAAAACGACTTAAATAGGCTTTTCTTGGCACAAATCAAACTTTATGGCTCTTATTTGCATCTTATTAACTAGCGCCCTTTTATTCACATAACCCCCAACCAATTGACTTTGTTTACGTATCAATAACAAGTTTTTACAAACCAAAGACCATTGTTAACCTACCCATGAGGAGATAAACATGACGCTTTTTCTTGCGCTTATTTCTGTATTCGCGGGACAGAATGTAGACCTTGTCGCTGAAAGAACACTGCAGGCGATCCCAGACAGTAACCCCGTATTCCTGCAAGGACCTTCGGATGTGGCCGTCGATGCCAATAATCGCGTTTATGTGCTGGACTTAAGATCCACCACCGTCTTCGTTTGGGAGGCCAACGGTAACTTTATCAGGCACTTTGGCCATGAGGGCCAGGGACCTGGCGAATTTAGTTTTCAGGCCAATATGGGCGGGCGCCAGGGTTATATCAACATCATCAACGATGATATATACGTCTATGATGGCGGAAACCGCGTGGTCAATCGGTTCTCACTCGACGGTATTTATCAGGACTCGTATCGCTTTAATTTACCTAATGGTCGCGCGGAACAATTTCGAATGATTAGA
Source organism: Holophagae bacterium (assembly GCA_029263455.1). Taxonomy (GTDB): domain Bacteria; phylum Acidobacteriota; class Holophagae; order Acanthopleuribacterales; family Acanthopleuribacteraceae; genus JAGQSC01. The sequence continues at coordinate 118,255 of JAJCXM010000023.1, read as the reverse complement.
CCAGACCAACTACTCATTTTTAATAGCAGCTACACGGCCGAAGAGCCTTTTCGTCAAATCGCCACTTATGACAAAGCCGGCGAAAGCTTGAAGAGCTATATCAAAGCTCCCGACAAGACATGGCGTTATGAGAACTCAAGTCGCAGCGGCGTCATCTTGCATATTTATGCGGCCTCGCTCTTCATGCACTACAACTCGGCCAACGATACTTTGCTGATCGGTAACTCAGAGGAACCCATGTTTCGTGTTTATAAGCCAGACGGCAGCTTGGTTACCGAAATCAGATTGCCCCTTGTCCAAGCGGAAGTGACACAAGACGACATTGACGAGTTTGAAGGCCAACAATGGATTAAAACCAATAGTTTCTTCAAAACAGAATACCCCGAAAGCAAGTCCTTCTATGACAAGGTCTTGCCCGTAGCAGATAATGGCTACCTTGTATTTACTGAGTCTCCAGTGGCCGCTCGCTGCCAAGGTCTTTACGCCAGGGCCGATGGAAAAGCCGTAGGTCGTTTTTCTGCCGACCTGGGTGAAGGCGGCACCTTGTTAGGCACCCATGGTCAGGTATTCACCATTGCTGTGGACGAAGAAGGCGAATTCGTCATCTCCGAAGTGACACCCAAATCAGCATCCATTTGAAAAGAAAATCGAAGCTCATGTGATCTAACTAGTAACCGACTCGCACGTAGCTATTCGATTTACAAGAACGCCTAAACCCTAAGTCTCGTCTTGAGTATGACGCTGAAGTCACGCCCCACTGGCAGACAGATGACTTACACAAGAACAATGTATTACACCAACCAGCAATGCTATAGGCTCGCATACAGAAGAATAGAATGTGTTCCGATGGCACCAACTGCCATCACGCGTCAATGATCATACTGAGTATAGCGACGGAGCCTTCTGTACATTCTACGTACAAAGCTTGCTTTTTTAGCCTCTGAGAGCTGGCACCTGATTTGCCTTTCGGTTATGTCACGAACCGAGGGAGGAAGTCATGAACGTTCCAGTCATCGTCATCACATGTGCGTTATTCATGATCATCGTTGAATGGCGTGTTGCCGGTCGCCGCTGGCAAAAGGTCTCAGGATGGTGGACACGGGCGTTCATTCTGAACGGCGCCCAAATCGCCGTTGCCTACTTAGGTGTCAGGACATGGGACCGTTGGTTCCACCAAAACCGGCCCTGGTCATTGGAAGCCAGTGACCTAACTGGCGCGCTCATCGGATACTTGGTGATCACATTCATTTACTATTGGTGGCACAGAGCGCGACATCGCTCTGATTTTCTATGGCGCTGGTTGCACCAAGTGCATCACAGCCCTTCTCGAATCGAGATCGCCACCAGCTTCTACAAACATCCGCTGGAAGTGCTTCTCAACGGCTTGCTTTCAAGCGCCATACTCTATTTGTTGCTTGGCTTGTCCGTACAATGCGCCACATACGCCGTCATGTTGACAGCCTTTGCCGAGCTTTTTTATCACTGGAATGTGTCAACACCGCATTGGTTAGGTTATTTGATTCAACGACCCGAAAGCCATTGTTGGCATCATCTGCGTGGCGCACATCGCGGTAACTATGCCGACTTACCTCTTTGGGACATGCTATTCGGAACCTTCTACAACCCCAGAGGCAAGCAATTTGAGTGCGGGTTTGACCTTGCCCAGGAAAGACAGATCCGCCACATGTTACTCGGCAAAGCGTTAAGTCGCGAGGCCAAGCCATGAAAAAGCGAACCTGCTTTCTTCTCACCCTAGGCCTATTGCACATGACAGGCTATTTAATCGGCAACCAAACCCTTAAGGGATTTGCGGCCGCCACTGGCGCCTCGCCCGCACCTAAAGTGTTCTGCAGCGCAAACGGTTTGGAAACCTTCACCTCCAAATTCACTTTGCTTTGGCAAGACTTGGAGGGCTGCGAACATGAATTCGTGATCGACAGTAAATCTGCCTCTAAGCTAGCTGGCCCATACAACCGCCGTAACGTATATGGGGCGGCTTTAGCCTATGGACCGATCTTACCGCGCACAATGACAGACCCAATCTTGAGCTACGCATTCACAGGGAACGCGCCCTTACTGACGGAGCTAGGTATTGATGCAAATCAGATCAACGGTCGCATTTCAATAAGGATAGAGCCCAAGAACACATCCGACATGCAGACTTTCACTTTTGAGGTAGAGCCATGAACTGGACTAAAGGGCAATACAGTTTATTTCGAGCCTTCCTGGGCTGCTATTTAGTGGTTCATTTTGTACAACTTATTCCGTACGGGACAGAACTATTCTCTAACCAAGGCGTGCTTCCCGATGCGTCCACGAGCCCACTGATCCATGCTTTTCCCAACGTTCTAGCCCTAGTCGATGATCCATTAATTGTGGCCGTTCTCTTGGTCATAGGCTCATTGACATCCATATGTTTGGCGTTGGGATGGAAAGACCGTTGGGCCGCTCTAATCGTTTGGTATTTGTGGGCTTGTCTCTTTGGTCGTAACCCATTGATTTCTAATCCCAGCATCCCATATATAGGTTGGCTCTTATTGGCGCATGTTTGCATCCCTCATTCGAAGGGCCTGCAACGAATAGGCACATCCTATATCCCAAAGGGCATTTACATTAGTGCCTGGATCATACTCGCGCTTGGTTACAGTTTCAGTGGTCTAACCAAGATAGCTTCACCCTCCTGGGTGGACGGTAGCGCCATGCTAGAGATTCTCAACAACCCACTTGCGCGCACGAACATAGTCACTGAATTGCTGACCGCCTTGCCTGATCTAGTTTTGAAAGTCACTACTTGGTTCGTTTTGGTTGCTGAGTTGTGTTTTGCGCCTTTGGTTCTCTTTCGCCGACTACGTCCATTGATGTGGCTCTTCATGCTGTTGATGCATTTGGGCTTAATGTCGGTCATGAGGTTTGGCGATCTTAGTTTCGCAATGGTCTTGATCCACTTTTTCACCTTTGATCCGACATGGATCCCTGCTGCCAGTACCATTAAGGGCCATGAACTGATCCGCTTCGATGGGCAGTGCGGCATGTGTCACGGATTTGTTCGATTTGTTCTAGCAGAAGATCTTCATGCGCGTTTCACGTTTGCACCACAGCAGCAAAGCCAACCGACGTCGATTCAGCTTGAATTGGACGGCCGGCAGCTCTGCGGCGCAACAGCATTGATCCATATCCTTGCAAGCTTAGGTGGTCTGTGGCGAATCGCTGCTTTGGTCATGCGAATACTGCCCACAAGGATGGTCGACTTTGGCTACGCCCAAATCGCCAAACATAGATTGCAGTTCTTTGGACGCACATCAAACGCGTGTCCAATGGTTCCGACGTCTTTTCAGAAGAGATTTATCAGCGATGAGGCGTAAATCTCAGCCAATAATCACGTTTGTTATCCGAACTTGGCGTCGGTTTTAGTATCTTTAGTCGTGGACACGAAATCAGCCTCCAGCAATAGCACGATCGCCTGCTTCAAATGCAATGGCGAAATGGCACCAGTTCATGCTTCGACTGAGCCTATCTACATGTGCAATGGCTGTCATGGAACTTGGTATTCGGGACAGTCCTTAGCCCAGGCCCTTAAACGGCCCGTATCTGATCTAAACCTCGATTTCTTTAGCATAAAACCCACGCTCTTCGAGTGTGCTCAGTGCAGCCATGAGTTGTGTGACGGATACCTGGCTCAAATAGATATCCACGTTGAACATTGTCGACAATGTAAAGGCGTTTACCTCGATGTAGGTGAGTTTAAAGCGGCGAAAAAGGCACTGCAACCGACTACTAGCCAACCCTCCACGACGAATGTATCGATTAACCAAGATTCGACTCTATATGTCGAAGCCGATCACGATGTGATGGTGTTATTCCAGTGGATAACAGGGCTTCCCATCGAAACAGACAGTTCACAACGCCTTCTGGCACCCATGCTGACCAGCCTGATCGTTATCAACATCCTGGTCTTCGTTTGGATGATTCAGCAAGGCCTGGAACAAAGCATTTATGGCTGGGGACTAATACCCAACCAAGTGTTAGCTGGCCATCAGACATGGACTGTTTTCACCTCCATGTTTATGCACGCAAATCTGGCACACTTGCTGGGTAATATGTATTTCCTGTTTATCGCTGGCGACAACCTGGAGACATTCTGGGGCAGCGTGCGTTTCTTGACGGTCTATTTGATCAGCGGCCTGGTTGCGATCTTAGCCCACATGATATTTAACCCATCAAGTGACCTTCCAGCCGTAGGCGCTAGCGGCGCAATTGCAGGCGTATTCGGAGCTTACGTCGTTCTTTTCCCCAACCAAACGATGACTTCACGTTGGTTCTATTTGGCCTACTTGAATGTCCGATTCGACTGGCCAGCCATCGTCTATTTTGGCTTTTGGTTCTTGCTGCAGTTTGTATTCGTCTATTTCGACTTTCTGGGTGTGGCTTGGTGGGCACACATCGGTGGTTTTCTGGCAGGCATGGCCTTGGCTTACTTATGGAGAGACAAGGGACCCCTATTTGGCTGAAGTTCCATGGCGGATAGAGATCGATCATTGGGTCAATTTTCCAAACCCCATCACCATATCGTTAATTGGCAACTCACACTGTTTCAATCTAGAATAAGAATCCCCCTTATTACATGTTAGGAGAACATAATGAAGTTAATGCAGTTTTTACTGGCGTTTGGCTTATTGGCAGCACCTGTTTTTGCTCAGGAATCGGAACCTGCGCATGGCGATCAAGCAGCCGAAATGCAAGCCTGGATGGAGTTCATGACGCCAGGCGAGAATCACGCAAACCAAGAAAAATGGGTTGGCGAGTTTACCGTTTCTACTAAGCACTGGATGCAGCCTGGTGCTGAACCCATACTTTCCGAGGGCGGCAAAATGGTTAACACCTCAATGATGGGTGGCCGTTACCTCATGTCAAAACACACGAGTACCTTCATGGGCATGCCCTTTGAAGGCCTGAACATCCAAGGCTACGACAACGCCAAAAAAAAGTTTGTTTCCGTTTGGGTGGATAATCATGGAACGGGACTCATGATTGCCGAAGGGAACTTCGACGAAAACGGCGTATTGACCTTGGGTGGCATGATGTCTAGTCCCATGGGAGAAATCCCGGTTCGCGAAGTCATCACCTTTGAAGGCACCGACAAACAGCATATGGAAATGTTTATGTCGATGGGCGAGCAAGAAATGAAGGTCATGGAAATTGACATGGTCCGAGTTGTGACAAATTAGTCGAAATCTGAGCATAAGCTTGGGCCGGTGCCAAAACACCGGCCTACGGCTCTACAACCCACATAGAGATCCTTATGAAAGAGCGAGAATGGCAACAAATTAGACAACGACTAGAAGCGAAACTAAATGAGCTCGACCTGTCACCAGCAATTAGTCCGTCAAGCTTGGACCACATTTTAGACACCATAGTCTATCCTGAGTTCAGCCACCTATTGTGCGACACCCAAAAACAGCATTGGGGCGTCAAACGCCTTGATGACAACGGTAACGAATTCCTGATCAGTGACCAGCACACGCTCGAACAAGCAACAGCCATCGTAAAGGCATACGAAAAGAAGGGCCACAAGCAAACATACTGGGCCGTACGTTGCCAGACAAGCGATTAAGCATTCAACTATCTCAGCGCTGGAATCTCCGTATCGGCTACTGCTGCCAGCAACGCCCACCCTCATCTAGGCTAAGCAAAATTCCCCTTTGATAGGAATATTGATGGGCTGTTCAGTGTCATGTGTTTAGCAATGATTCACCAAGATGAGGAAATAAACATGCGCTATTCAATCAAACTCGCGACCTTAATTATCGCCGCCGTTTCCATGTCTGCGTTCGCCCAAGAATCGAATCCACAGGCCTCTGGAACATGGACCAAGAAGAGCCAGCCCATTTCCGGCGCTTGGTCTATCACGCAAACAGATGAAGGGGTCGTGCTTACGCTGGACGACGAGTTCAAAACAAAAAAGGCACCAGACCTTAAGCTTTTCTTATCTGAACAGGAATTACCTGTGTTGACATCCAAGAATGCCACCCAGGATGCCATCCTGATTGCACCGCTAAAATCACATCAAGGAGCCCAAAGCTACTTGTTAGCGGACGACATCGACTGGAAAAAGGTCAAATCGCTGCTGATCCATTGTGAGAAATACGCAAAGTTATGGGGAGGCGCTTCTCTGCAATAAGGGTCACACATTTGCTGCAACTCCCGCGTTTGTTCGCCCTATTGCCGTAAAAAATCGCATTTCTCGCGTCTACCGTACACCTTTATTCGTTAAATCGAGTATTAGTAATTGAACGGTAATCAATAAGCGAGGATGAATCAGTTGGATTTGAGCGACAACCCTGCGATGAGTCTGACTTCATTGGACAAGGAATCGGATGCTGCTCGCCAGTTCGAAATCTTGTTTGATTTGCACCATGCTTATGTTTATGCCATTTGCCGCGCCATGTTGGGCAATCAAAGCGATGCCCAGGATGCGAATCAAGATGTCTTCGTCAAACTATTCAGGAACCTAAATCGCATTGATCCCAAAAAGGACCCAAAAGCCTGGATTCGCAGAGTGAGTATCCATACATGCTACGACGTGTTAAGGCGCAGACGCCTCACAGTTCCGCTCACGGACGAACCCGTATGTCAAAGCCAGTCTTCCCATGAAATATTACACAAGCGTGCCCAGCTCGATTTATTTTTGAGCCTGCTATCGCCGCGTGAACGGGCGGCCGTGGTACTCGTTTATCGGCAAGGACACAGCCTTAAAGAAACGGCAGCTGCCATGGGCTGTTCTGTTGGAACCATCAAGGCGCTGTGTTACCGAGCGCGCAATAAGATGCGAAAGGAGTTGAGGTGAATAAACACGACTTCTCCAGCCTGCTTGACTACTCGAATGGACGCTTAACAGGCGAGCGGGCAAAGATCGTCGAAACTAGACTAGCCAATGACGAAGTCTTCTATCGCGAATGGGTCAAACTTAAACAAGAAATGGCATTGCTACGTACGCCTTACGACATACCATGCTCCAGCAAAGAGCGATTTCAAATATTGAACACGGCGTTAGTTCCTCGAAGAACGATGCCCGTATGGCTTAAGCTCCTGCCATTGACTGCAGCAATCCCATTAGTTGCACTCGTTTGGCGGGCGACACAGCCTGCTCATTCACAACCCATTTCAAAAATTATTTCGCCTGCCGTTGTCACGCTGACTTATGCGACTGACGATCCAAAAATTCGCATATATTTAAACACGAATGTCAGTAATGCTGACGTCGGATTCGAGGTGGAACCATGATTCGATGGGCACTTGTCCTAATAACCACATCGATATGTTTTGCCCAGGTGCCAAGCGCCGATGTGCCAGAAGGATTACACGTAGACCTTGAGACCATCAAACATATTGCACCCCATCACTTGCGCCTCACTTTTTATGTCATTGTTGCGGGTGCCGGCGAACTCAAACTACCCGATCAGCCTGAAATCCTACGTCGTGCGCTAACTCAGGTATCAAAGCATCTTGGTTATGATCAATTCCAGGCACAAAGTAAAACGGAATGGCTGGTGCGGTCACGAGGCAACATGGATCGTTTCTTGGACTACAGTCGTTCCGATATCACCATTCTTGCCGACACTAAGCTTTCCTTTCGTTTGCTTTATGACTACGAACGTCGATTCATTACCTTAAGTGATTTGCGACTAACAAGCGACCAAGTAGAACTGTTAAACACCTCGGTCGGCATTGACGATGGCGGTGCAGCCATTGCGGGCACGCTTAACAACGACCAGCAAGCGACACAGCTTTTTCTCATCGCCACCCTCGAGGTAAGTACCCGTCCATTTGAAGGCCAACCCGTCAAAGCCGCTTTCATGGTCACCCACTTTGACGACCAAAACCACGATTGGGTATTCGAGAACCGTCCATTCGCCGACCCATAACAGACCAGACTTCCATAAATTAGCGACCTGATTCTGAACCAAAAAAGTTAAACGCTAGAGGTGCGCCCATGATTCTCTTTATCTTTCTCCTATTTGCTGAATGGCAACTGCATGATCTTAATTTTTACGAACCATTGACCAGACGTGAAGTCCTTTTAAGACCCGACGGAGAAATTTACGTGCTCTATTTTGCAGACGCTACCATCAAACAATTCAGTGCAGACGGTTCCGTGTCGAAGAAGATAGCGACAAAAGGCCAAGGACCTGGCGAACTCGTTTATCCGGATCACATGTTCTTCCAAGGCAACCAACTTTTTGTTCACGATCTGGGCAATGACTCCATCTCGGTTTATATGGCGAATGGTGACTTCAGTCATCGACTAACGCTGCCAACGACACGGCTAGTGCCCGTCAAGACGACAAGCGGTTGGGTGACTGGCGCCTGGCGTTCCCAACATGCACCAGATGCCTTAAGCGATCTGACAATCAGTGACCTTCAATTTAAGAATCAACGTGTCATTATGCGCGTTGCCGGACGTGGTGAAATTGGCAAATTCGCAGTAGAAGGCGACCAGACAGAGTACACGCCTGTCTCGCCAACGCCAAGAATGGCAGTCTCACCTGATGGCGCGATCGTCGCACTTGCTGAGGCGAACGATTTCAGAATACACATCATTGACGCAAACTCTGCCCAAGTCACTCATGTCATTGAACGTCGCGAACCAAAGATCCCTTTTGACGTTGAATGGGCCGAGATTCGGCTGAACGAAGTCAAACAAATGCGACCCAATCATAAATATAAGATCAATTATCCGGAATATTTCCCCGCTATCCGGTCGATGTCATTTTCGCCAGAAGGTTGGCTGGAAATTAATCGTTGGATCGGGTCTCCGCACCAGAATAACCATGCCATTTTCTTGGACCTGCAAGGCAGAGAGATTAAACGTGACCTCAGTTGGGAGCAAGCACTGCGTCTTGTTGGTTATTGGAAAGATTGGGCTTATGTCCTGACATTCGACTCCTCACGTGAAGAAGCCCAGATCCTGCGTTGTCGAAGGAGCGAAGTGAAGGCATTTATGCAGGCTCACCCTGACTCGGACATCGAAAAAACGCATCGTGTCTTTTCTCGCTAACGCATGCACCACTGAACAACCCGCAGAAAGACAAGACCAATATTGTTAGAATACACTATGACAGCCGACCATATTGGACACCGGGGGCGCATGTGGACAAAACTCAAAGAATTGGGGTTTCGCAAGGCCTTTGTTCACCCCTACGAAAAACTTGAGTTCCTGCTAACCTTTGTTATCCCACGCCAAGATACGAAAGCCATCGCTAAAGAGTTGATTTCCCGTTTCGGTAGTGTTTCGGGAACGCTATTGGCTCCGGTAGAATCACTCATTCAAGTTTCTGGTCTTGCTGCTAAGTCAGCGCACTATTTGAGGATGCTCGGCGAACTGGTCCAGTCCATCAGTGAAGCAGCCCTATTGGAGCGGGACTTGTTGACCAATCCGGAAATGGTGACCCGTTATTTGGAGCACGAGTTGGTCGGCGAAGAGGCTGAGTTCTTTCTTGTCCTACATTTAGACGCCAAAAACAGACTTATCCATAGTGAACGACTATTTCGCGGAACGGTGGACCGAAGCGCGGTTTTTCCTCGCGAAATTGCAAAACACGGACTTGCGTACAATGCACGAGCCATGATTGTGGCTCATAATCACCCAAGTGGGGATCCCAATCCTTCCGCTTCAGACGCATCACTCACCACGTCGTTGATCGCAGCCCTACGCACCGTCGACATCACACTCCACGACCATATGGTCGTCGGTCGAGAAGGCGTCATCAGTCTCAGGCAAACGCAACGACACCTCTGGCAATAATCACATTCATCGTTAAGCCGAGCTCAGCGATTCGAGCTTGCATCACTCGTTTTGACTTTCCTTCGTAACGCAAGCCACGCAAGCAAGAGTGATCCGGCCGCTGAAATCAACGTTCCTACTACAAACAACACACTTACGCCCCTTACCAAAACGAACTTTTTGGGCTGATCAGGATCGTACCAACACGTCACCTCAGCGCCTAGCCGATAGTCGCGAAGTATATGTAAAGACTGGATTTGATGCGCCAAGCCAGCCGCGACAACTTGACCGCTAGTTGTTTGATAGCGAGCGCAAACAATGGGCACCTGATATATCCTTGATGAGGATCTAGAACTTGACGAAGTTGAGGTTGAGCTCTTGAGATAGAAGCGACGATCCAGAATCACGGCTTGGGTTTCACGATAATCCCTATAAGGGCTCAGCGCTTCACCCACTAACTGATAGGCGATCAAAGCGCCCAGAACGGCAAATATGCCAGCGGCCGCTCGGCCAGAAAGCCCAGTAATTCTGTGACCCGCGCCCAATACTTTTCGGCAAGCAATCCAAACGAGTAGCACGCCAGGGAATATCAAAATAAACGCCCACCCACGGTAATCCTGGTCTCGGTAGGTTGCCTGCGATAAAGGCTGATATAGATTCAAATAGATGGCCGATGTTTCTGCGTAATCCAAAACGTTCTGTGCACGAATATCGACGGTGAGGTCACCCGCATCCCATTCAGAGCGTGCAAGGATTGTCATTCGCAAAGTCCCGCTACTGCGCGCTGGCAATGCCAACCTTGGCCAAAGTATCTCTTGGTCAGATTGCGGTTGGTGAGGATTAGCAATTTTGCCACCGAAATCCGCATCCACGAACATGGCTACCGAATTCAAGTGAGCTTTTACTTGCATGACGCGGTCGACATCGGACGAATTGCTTAAGCGAATCTCAAGTTCGGCTAGATCGCCATATTTCATGGGATCCGGGTCAAGCCTGATTTCGGACGGCTCGATCGTCATGCCATCGGCGACACCAACACGGGTCAACCAGTCGCGCTTAGCAATATCTTTGTATTCACGCTCATTTCCACTGCGCAATTGAGCTCCATAATGCGATGTCAAGAATTCCTCAATATCGGGTTGGCTGCTCATCAGATCAGCCACTGTGCGACCAAGGTCATCACTCATTTGCACATCGGCTCCAGCTTCAACAAGAACTTTTACGACGCCCAAATTAGTGGTCACGACACGCATTAGCGGCGTTAAGCCCTCGTCATCTCGCGCATTCACATCTGCCCCAAATTCGAGTAGTACTTTCGCAACCTCCTCGTCGTATGTGCGCATCAATAGAGTGCCGCCGCCTTCGAATCGCGCGTCGGCGTCGAGACCCGACGCCAATAGGATTCTCATCAGTTCTGGCCTCTTTATGGCATCCGCGATGAGCGGATTCCCAAAGCCATCACGAGGGGCCGTGTCGCCAACGCCTACCCGCGCGATCTTTCGCACCCTATCAACATTGTTGTCGCGAATGGCTCGCTCTAGTTTCTTGGTGCGGTGTTCTAATACGGACCAACCTATGGGTGTTTTTAAAAGCAACGAGTCGGGTGCGCCGGGGAGCAAGGCGAGGGAACCAAAACACAAAATAATGAGCGCAAACACGATGCCGCCAATTGAAATCGGCGACTTGATAACTGACTTGAACAAAAGCCATAGACCAGAAAAACTCAGCACGCCACCGATCAATGACAGAACAACAACACCAGCAAGCTTGATAAAGCCAGTCAGGTACCAAGCATATGCGATTGTGATTGCCACAAAAATGGCAGATCTTAACCAACAACCTAATTGACCAGCGGCTTTTGGCTCGTCCATGAAAACCCCTAACCTCTTTGATCCACGTACTATAAAAACATGGGAGTCACATAGAAGACAACGATTCGAGCCTAGGAAAGGGCACAAGAAGACTCACATGCAAAGAGTTGACGCTATTCGCTGACTCCAATTGTGGACAAAAAAGCACCGCTTTCGATTATGCTACACACTACAGCGCCTCATTTAAGGGAAGTAGGTCCCAAGTTATTGACTGACTAAGAGGGGGCGAATCTAATGAATCATTTACGGGTGCCAGCATGAGTGACGAGTTACGCTTCCGCATTGCCAATCAAGACATACAACTCGGTTGGGTTGGACTAGGTGTGATGGGAAAACCACTGGCTGGCCATCTGCTCGAAGCTCACTACGCCCTGCGCGTATATTCACGAACGCCTAGTAAAGCCAAGTCACTGCACGACCTGGGAGCCACATTTGCGGTTACGGCAGCAGATGTGGCACGTCATAGCGACATTGTCTTCACCATGGTCGGTTTTCCTGAAGACGTTGAAGACGTCTATTTCGGAGCGCGCGGCCTTTTCTCAAAAGCAAGACCAGGCCAAATATTTGTGGACATGACGACAACAAAACCCTCCATCGCTCAAGCTATTGCGCAGCGTGCCCAAAGTCTGGGCTGTTACGCATTGGATATTCCTGTCTCTGGCGGAGATGTAGGTGCCCGCAACGGCAAGCTCGCTATGATGGTTGGTGGCGACGCTGATGCGTTTCGTTGGATTCAACCTATCCTCGGTCATTTTGGCCAAAATATGGTCTACCAAGGTGGAGCTGGCTGTGGCCAGCACACAAAAATGTGCAATCAAATTGTGATTGCCAGCACCATGATCGGTGTGTGTGAGAGTCTTTTGTATGGTTACAAGGCAGGTCTAGACTTGCACGTGGTTCTGCAATCTATCTCATCTGGAGCTGCCGGCTGCTGGACATTAGACAACCTGGCGCCCCGAATGTTGGAACGCAATTTCGACCCAGGATTCTTTATTGAACACTTTATTAAAGATATGGGGATCGCGCTGGAAGAGGCGGTGCGAATGGGTTTGGATCTAAAGGGCCTAGCTCTCGCCTTAGACCTGTATCGCAAAGCATCAGAATTAGGTCACGGGCGCAAAGGCACACATGGCTTGTTGCTTGCCTTGGAACAACTCACCGCCAATAACCGTTCAACCTAATATGCTCATTTATTTGCTTTTCTTGCTCAACCACCCCGACATGAGCGAACCCATTCACGGCATAACCGTTTCTTGTCAGACCTATGGCATTGAATGGAGCAGGGACTCCTTTGGGGAAGAATTGGACCGGCTTGCCACCATGGGCGCAAATTGGGTATCGATCCATCCTTACGCCCGCATTGGCAACGATGGCGCAGTCAGATCACGTTACGGCGTCAAGAACGCACCTGCATATCTAACCAGACCCATACAAATGGCCCATGAACGCGGATTCAAGATTTGCATCAAACCCCACCTGTCCTACTGGGGCTCCAAATTCTCGTGGCGTGGTGACATCGAGTTTAAGGACCCTAACGAATTGACGCTTTTTCAGCGTAGTTATCGAGAATGGATCTTAGCCCTCGCCGAGATAACCAAAGACGCAGATGCTTTTGTCGTAGGCACCGAGTTAGATGGGACGACCGCGGACAGCGCCTACTGGCGCGAGTTGACCCTTGCGGTTAAAACCAAAACGCCCGCAATACTTGGATATGCTTCTAACTGGGATAGCACTTCCAAAATAGAGTTCTGGGACGCGCTCAACTTTATTGGCGTGCAGGCCTATTTTCCTGTCAGTCACAAATCGCAACCGAGTGAGCAGGAACTCAGGGACGGTTGGCAAAAAATCGTCGTTCAGCTGAAAGATTTGGCTTTGCAATGGGATCGCCCTGTCGTCTTAACGGAGCTTGGTTATAACGCAGCACTCAACGCACACGTCGAACCTTGGTCCCACCACGAAACTTGGGGAAAAGATCGAGCGCGAGCTTTGGAACATCAAGCTCTTTGCATGCAGATAGCTTTGGAAACCATTCGCCCTCACCGCTCATGGCTCAAAGGCTGTTTCTTATGGAAATGGTTTGTTGGTGATAGCCGAGGCGAAAACTTTAATTTAGACACGCCCCAAGTTCGCGAGGTGTTAAGTAAATCGTGGCTCTGACGAAGTAGTCATATCTTAAGGTGACTCACTGACCTCAACATGATCGCTACTAGATCGGCCGACGGTTTCAGGTTCATACATCTCCTCGGCTCTAGCTGGCGGAACGATGAAGTGACCAGGTGTTGTGGCACGAGCAAGATAGTTGAGTTCGTAAACGCCACCGCCTAAACGCGAAGCAAAGGCTTCAACCCGTTCATCTCGAATATTGCTGTGCTCGTACCAGGTGCTGGACCATCCTCGGTGACGCCGAATACTCGCGTAGTCAGATCGCTCTATGCCGCCAGGCTCCAGACCCGCTGGCAATGCATCTACCAAAGCAACATGATTGCGACCTTCGGGGACAACCATCGTCAGTTTCACTCTCACATCAGCCCCTGTTCTAATCCACCAAGACCCATCTTCTCGCTTTAGGACGTCACCTTCGTCGACAGCCTCATACGTGCGATTCACGGTGAACCCCTGTCTACGCGCCTCTAACGTAAGAGACGCAGGCGCGTAGTCCAATCCCAAACGATAAAAGAGACGACCCTTGCCTTCGCTCTGGATGGCAAGTTGCACATTCTCCTCAGCAGCCAACTCCTTCATCGGCACTCGGTTCTCAAAACGAACCGCTTGTCGGCCTTCGAATTTTGTGTCCGCCACTTGATTGATTCCAATCCAAGTTCGGGCCAACAAATCTGGATCCTCTTTTTCGAAGCGCTCGAAATAACGTGTCAGTGCTAACAAAACAAACACATTCTCTTGCGTGTTCGCCCAACGCCCTTTGACTCGATGTCCAAGTAGACCGCGTACCAGTTTGAAAATGAGAGCCGAATCGGCTCCGGACTCCATGGCCGCCCACATCCCTAATGCATCAGAACGGCGATCACTGGCAAGCACAAGTGGTGCCTCCTTTTGAACGCCATGAACATACTCGGCCGAACCAGCCGTTTCACGTACACGAGCACCTAGTTCCGTAGACAAGCGCACAACCAATTGCAGGTCCTTTGCAGCCAGAAGACAAAATGAAAGTGCATCAACTGGCCAATCCGTTAGTGTGTTCGACGTGAGTTGAGCCAAATCTTGTTGTGAGTTATCGCCCATCAGTTGGCGGACAAATAGGGCATATGACTTGGCGACCAGGTGGGCGCGAATAGATTGATCATTATGCACGCGACGTAAATAATTCTTTGCTCGGTTAAGGACCGACTCATCAGATTCATAACCCATCTCTTTGGCTAGCCAGAGCGCATAGGTTGCGTGTGCGGACAAATAGGGATCACTGGGGCGGTCGGCACGCCAATAGCTGAATCCACCATCATTTGATTGACGTTCAGATATGAGTCTTATATCGCTAACAACACGATTTTGAATGGCTTTCTTTGTAGGTATGTCGTTGCCGTTAAAGGCATAAATAACCGGTTCGATGGCGAGACTGCTTAGCGTTCTTGTCGCCAGTTGTTCTGTACATGCGTAAGGGTAATTCCAGATATAGATATAGGCGTCAGACAATGCATGTAACTGAGTCGCTGACAGACTAATGTCCAAGCCGCCATAATCTCTCAAGACATCGTCGGGAGCCATCACTTGATGGAAAGCGTTCTGGCCCGCTTCCAATGAGCCGTAATAGGCGAATCCCTCGCGCGTGGCAGGTGTCCATACTGGGATTTCCAATTGAGCGGCATCCGACCAAAGTTGGCTGGATACTGCCACTTGAATCGTAGCCGTGCCCGCAGCTCGTGCCTCAGCAGGAAAACGCACTTCGACGCGTTGTTCGGGCTCAAGCCGCAGTTGATAGCCTTGCACAGCCATTTTTAACGACGAAGTGGACCGAAACCCTACACTTAAGTCTTGGGCTTCAAGTGATCCGTTTTGCAACACCACAGGTAATTCGGCTTTGTCGCCATAGTTGAGGAATCGAGGCATCGAAGGGCGTACTAACAAGGGTAGTCGTGCTGTCAGATTGGCGTCGCCACTGCCGAATTGGTCGGTTGCCGTAGCCGCGACAGCCATAATTCGATAGCGCGTCGCCGAATCCGGCAGCTTAACTCTGACACACACTTTGCCGTCGTCATTAACAAGCAGGTTCGGTTCAAAAAAGGCCAGAGCGTCAAATACTTTTCGCACCGTTATGGGCGACGACGCCTCGCCAGGTGCTGGCACAAAAATCATGTTGGAACTGTCTTCAAAACCCTGTATCCGCATCATGCTCTCACGTGGTTCTGGACGTTCCTCTTGGGCCTCTAACATCTCGGAAGTGACCACTAAAATTAGCTCGCGCATATTTGTCATGAAACCGCCCGTGAACGGTCGGGCCGTCATAGCAGATAGCGGATCACCTAGCTGATAGCTAGTCAGGCTTAAGACAGCCTCGTCGACGGCGAACAAACAGATTTCCGCGCCTTTTACGCCTTTACCATCCGCATCCTTAACAGCAACACAAATCTCGACCTCAGCGCCCGGCACAACCACGTCGTTATTGGTCGTTACCTGGACATCCAGCCGTAATGACTCTCGGCTAACGATTAAGGTCTGCTGACCGGTCGCCGTTTTGGGGATAGGAGGCTTTGTGCCGGTGTCATCCCGTGGTGATACACCCGCATACATGACTTGGATTTGCGTATTTAACGTATATGGGCCGATGGGCACATCTATGGTCGCCTCATCTTCGGCCGCCGTGAATGGGATCTCTATTGACGAACCATTTCCATATGCCATGACGACACCATGCCCGCCTTTAAAGGGCAACCTCAAATAGAGAGAAGCAACGTCACCGGGCTCGTAGCGATCCTTATCGGCAATAATAGTCACCGATTCCAACGTATTCGACTGTGAGGGCGGGGCCGTGCCGCCGGATACCCAAACCGACATAACCGTTTCATTGGTGCGATCTTTCGCATCCACCACCCGCGCTTTGATTCGATAACTGCCCGGGTCCGTGAGTTCTAGGCTGAATGGTTCGGGTTCATCACCACTCTTGAGCGTAAATGTTTTGACCACATGGCTCTTTTCCTGCCAGCGCCTATTCTCAAAAACCCACTGCGATCGAGTCACATCAAACTCAATAAGCCTATCGCTAACCAGATTCCCATCCAAGTCGGTCACCACACAGGCGCTCGACATCGTATTTCCTGCCCTGTAGAAACCACGGTCCTGTCTCAGTCCCACATAAATGCTCGCTGGGTGCAGAATGAATTGCGTCTGATCAGTCCACTGCTGACGGTTCAAATCGGTGACCGCCACTTCGGCTTGGATGGAAACGGGCTGGAAGGGCTCAATCGAGTCCACAGCCAAAGAAATCGTATGGCTGCCATCTGCTTTAGTTAAACCTTCATTCTCAAAAACGATGGGCATTCGGTTGTCGTACCAGCGCCACCAAGGAGTTGCCTCACCAAATTGGTATTCGGGCCATCGAGGCGGTTGGTAACTGCCCGTTTCGCAGGTCAAAGTCCAATGGGTTTGAACACCGGCTAAAGCCGAGCCACTAAAGTATTTGGCGCTTGCTTGCAAGTCCGTTTGCTCGCCAACCATGGCGACCGAACCCAGGCGCTGCAATCGAACTTCAAATTCAGGGCGCCTAAATTCTTCGACACGTAAGACGTGTGTGTATGAAGTTCCATCGTGTTGCATGTTCAAGCGAGCGGAGCCCAGGTTGACATTATCTGCTAGCTCGAATGAAATCTGGAATCCACCAAGCAGACTCAAGGGCACAGACCCTTTAGCGATCTCCTGACCACGCGCATCAACCAACTGGTAAGAAACCGATCCGCTAGGTACGCGTAACTTTGGTTGCGGAGTTGGCACAGAATAACGGATCCAGCCTTTCACTTCACCACGCTCGTTTGGCTTATACAGACCGCGGTCATCAAACACGTACCAAAGCGGCTGCGAGCTGGCTTGTTGCTTCCGCCAACGACTATCACTCGACCACCAATTAGGGTGTTCGGGAAGAAAAACACGATCGTCTTCGGTCTCAGCAACCAATAAGGCGGGTCCGGGCATAACCAGAGGTACATCTAAAGTGGCTAAGCCGTTTTCATCCGTAACCGCAGTCCCTATCTTCGATGAAGGTTGACCCGCAAAAAGGGAGACATCCACCTCAGCGACCGGCGTGCCATCTCTCAATTGCGTAACCCACGCCACGACCTGGCTACCGTCATAAAAGGCATCGATGGCTAGCTCGGTGCCTTGAATCCAAACAACCGATTCTGATCGCGCGCCTTTTCGCGAGCGCTCGGTTTGATTGTCATCAGCCGCGATGCTAACGATCAATTGACCCTTCCCGTCAGGCAACCACTCCTGCAAATCGATGGCAGCAAAGCTCCATTGGTCCTCGACCGAGCTGCCAGGAAAACGTTTTTCGGCGATCAGATCGGCAAATGGGGGCTGTTCACTTTTGGCTTTACCGGAAGCGCGCAACCATTGGTGATAGGACGACCATTCGCTGGGGTCAGCCGTAAACACCTTTACATCAAACGCATCAATATTGACGCAGGCTAGAGGAATAATTGGATCGACAAATGGATCCAACACGTGCAGATACCGCAATCCTGATCGCAGCTGAGGTTGCGCGTGGCCGACATTAAAATTCAACGGCCCGCTTTTGCCTAGTTCCTGACCAAACACATCTGATAATTGTGGGCTTAACTGAACGAGATACTTGCTACCACCTACGGAACGTCCTTGAATGGTAAGTGTATTACCTGAGCAATGGACCATCATATCTTCAAGGGCCGGCTCCACGTGGACCATATCTTCGCTGAACTTTTGTTCATCGAGTTGATTTGAAAATTGGATATGCCACGGCCAGCCCGGTTCACAGCGGTCTTGCCAACCACAACGGGCCGAAGCCACACTCAGCTCTTCATAGGTCTGAAAAGAGAAGCGTTTTTCCTGTTCAGTCTTTCTCGGGCCTTCAAGTGAAGCTAAACCCACCGGCAGGATTACCTCGTACAAGCGGTTCTTGTTTAAGGGTTCCTTGGCTTTGAACAAAACGATGCGGTTGGGATTCCAACCTTTGACACGCAAGCAGTCGAGTTCTGACAGATCAGCTTGATTAACAGCCATGACGGGAACACGGCGTCCTGAATCATGAACGCGGATCCATTTGACCAGATCATTCGCGTCCACGTCTTGATCAAATTCGATCGCAAACAATGGGTCTAGAACATGACCCTTCCCTTGCGGATAACTACGCGTTACCTTGGGGGCTGGGGTCGTGAACTTCCACGCGACTGTATCTAGTAATTTGTTACCCGAGAGTGAAGTCAGTGACTGCGAAACCGTCACTTGATATTCGGTGGCACGAGGAAAGACCGACTCGCTGTCAAAAACAAGCGTACGCGGATCAATCCAGCGCCAGCGGCCGGTGGTTTCCGGTTGTAAACTGATTGGGAAGGATCGGCGATCAATTTCATCCAGACTTGTAAGTGGCACCACATCTTGGTTGAAGGCGATTTGGATTTGCGTTACTTGATCGCGTTCCCCTTGCGGTGCAGAGCGGATGATTTTAAGTGGTCCTGAGTCCGGAGGCAGCGGTGGCGACGATTCATTATTTGCGAAAAGCAGTTCCAGATCTTGGCCAGGTCTTGGCGGTGGCATACTCTCTTCACGTAGAACCACATCACCGGTCTCGGGTTCTGCAGGGAGATCGGGAAGACGTTGGAACAACTCATAGAGTTCTGTCTCAGAGAGCTCATGAAGTTCAACATTTGCCTCACTCGAGGTCTGTTCATTATTTTTTGTTTCGCTGATTTTCAGATCGATCTTTAGATCTTGACCCATGGCCAGTCCCGCCCAGATGATCCACGCACATAAACGGATGAACATCATGATTCACCTCCCGCGGTGGAGACACTTACATTGAATAAAAGTTTCACATCAAGCATACAGGGACGGTACCTAAGGTCGCAATCTATGTGCGAGAATCGCTCAGAACACGGCAATGTGTGACCGCCCTCGTTGAAAACCAACGCGGCTTGACCTAATATTCATGTTGATGTTTTATGCAGCGCGGCTCCATTAAGGGCATTCATGAGCAAACTCCCTGAACATATAGGTCGATACACAATCGAGAAGTTACTTGGCGAAGGCGCCATGGGTAGCGTTTACAAAGCGCATGATCCAGTCATCCAGCGTATCGTCGCCATCAAAACCATAAAGACCGATATTATTGAAGAGACAGTTGAACGCAAAGAATTTAAGCGTCGTTTCTTTAATGAAGCACAGATCTGCGGTAGTTTGCATCACCCTAACATCGTTGTTTTATACGATTTAGGGGAAGAACAAAACACGCCATTTATTGCCATGGAATACTTGGAAGGTCGTACGCTGCAACAACACAGCAAGTCCAACAAGAAAATGGACATCGACACCAAGGTCCAAATCATCATGCAAATTGCCGATGCTCTGGATTATGCCCATGAACGCGACATTATTCATCGTGACATAAAACCTCAAAACATCATGGTTACCGACGCCCACATCGCAAAGATCATGGATTTTGGCATCGCAAAAATTGGCGATGAGCATATGACTAAAACGGGCTTTTTTGTTGGAACGCCAAGCTATTCCAGCCCGGAACAAATCGCCGGCGAGAAAGTAGACTATCGCTCGGACATCTTTTCACTCGGTGTCTTGGCTCACGAACTGCTTACCGGAAAGCTGCCTTTCCCGGGCAAATCGATTAGCTCCATCCTTTATCAAGTGGTCAATGGCCAACCCTCACTAGAGTACGTGCCCCCAGAGATTGACGCCAATAAATTGCAATTCAAATTGATTTTTCTGAAGGCATTGAACAAGGATCGAGAAAAGCGCTACCAACACGCGTCCGAACTCGCTGAAGAGCTAAGAAGGTTAGTCGGTACGGCCGAACGATCCATTCCACATCCCACTGCCGAGAACCCTGTCGTATCAACTCAGGCGTTTGGTAAACCATACCTTTCTGACGGCGATAACATGACTCAGACGTCAGAACGTGTGGCCATGAACACCCAGACACACGAGGCACCGGCCCAAGACTTTTCGCCCGTGTCGGGTCTGACTAAAACGGACGTCAAGCAAGTACCTCCGACGCAAAAGATCACGCCAGCCGGATCGGCAATCTCGCCGCCAACACATAAAATCGATCCACCTGTGGCCTACTCGCCGCAGCCCGTTCGTCCACAGGGAGCGAGTCAACCGCTTACTTCCGGTCACCTAGCCCAAGACCCGGTTATTTCGGCTAAATCACAGACTCAGAAATCCTATACAGGCCTTTACGCCGCCTTGGCAGCTGTCGCTGTCGCTGCCGTTCTAACGGTTTGGTTTATGAGAGGCGCGGACGATGACGATCTTGACCCTATTCCTGAGTTACCCGTAACAAACCGAAGCTTGGTGCTGCAATCTGAACCGTCAGGCGCCAAAGTTTGGATAAACGACAGAGACCAAGGTCAGACTCCCTTAAACCACGAATTTGATATTGCCGCCAAAGACCGATTCGAGTTGCGATTCGAATTTGAAGGTTACGAATCGACTTCTCATGTCTTGCTGGCCAACGAAGATTGGGGCAGCAAATACCTTGCTCGGTTGACTAAAACTCGTGAAATAGAAAAACCGATCGAGACCACCAATGACGAACCTGACCCAGAAGTGATCGTAGACAAGGGCCTTAGCCCCGAAGAAATAAGGCGCCGCGAAGCATTAGATAGAGAAATACAAGATCAGATTGCGTGGCGCGAGGCTTCCTCACGACCTTCAGTCGCATCCTTTGAGAATTATTTAGACACCTACCCCAACGGGGCCTTTTCAGCGTTAGCCAAAAACGAACGCGATCATTTGTTAGAACAACAAGCCTATGACAACGTTAAACGCAGCAATAACCTCAAAGAGGTGGAGACATTCTTAGCAAATTACCCTTCATCGCAATGGGCACCATCCATGGAAGACCGCCTTAATCAATTGAAAACGGCTTCCGCCTTCCAGAAAGCCATGCTGTCCAACGAGCCTGAAAGACTGACAGAATTCTTGTCCCAGTACCGGACCTGGGCCACCGTAGACCAAGTCTCCAAGGTTGAATCCAAACTGAACGCGGCAAACAACGCCGTCCACGTTGAAGATGAAGCAGAGGCATACGCAAAAGCCAAGGTTTCGTCCAATTTACCCACGCTCAAACAGTACCTTCAGAATTACAACAATACGGACGCCAATCACGTCAACGAAATCCAGAACCGTATTTTTAATATTGATCAGGAATACAAGACTTTCTTGTCTTCAAACTTCGAACACGACAGAGAACGCAAATATAAAGTGACCAAAGACAACGAGGCTTTCAGTGTGTCTATGCGACTCACGAAGACACCCAACTTCAAAATAAAAAGGGTTAATCTCGTTTGGTCTATTGATTCCGATCTACCTTCGGAAACGCAAATGATAGGCGCGGGAAATCAATTTACCGCTCAAATTCCACACGGCTCTCTAAGAGACGGTGAGTTTCAATATCATTTTGCTGTAGAAGAAGAGTCTGGCCAGGTTTACCAGCTACCTTCAAAAAGATACTCCACCAAAATTACTGTGTCTGATGCGCCTAAGAACCTTGTGATTACTTACTGAATAGATAGAAAAGCTTGCGAGTTAGCTATAATGACCTTAACTTGATTCCAATCAGTCAATTCAGGAGGATGCACGATGCGCATCGGGATATTGTTATGTGTGGCTGCTTCACTGTGGGCCAGCGACGACCTTCGATTCTCTGTCGGATTCAAATACTGGCCCGGCGATTTCAAAACATCGCAAGGAACGTTCGCTAGTGATGTGGAAGGTAACCCAGTATTCATCGGACGCGATGAATCGGGCGGTGGCGCATTGGGTGGAATCACTTTGGCGGTCACAAGAGGAAAATGGAATTTGGCCCTAACTTGGATGGACGGCTTTGAAGATTATGTTCTCTTCAAAGACGAGCAATTCCAAACCGAAACTCGGTACGATAAACGCGATATTGATCTTGGCGTTAACTACGCCATCCACCAGAACTTTGGCGTCAATTTGGGGTACAAGAAGGTTGAGACATCATCAGTTACCGTTAACTCAACGGGACAAACCTTGCTTTCAGGTGATGTAGATTTGGGCGGCATATATGCAGGCGCTTATGCCTCAATCCCAATTGAAGCCGCTCACTCCATGTTATCAGTGGCCTTGGGATACGGTTTCTTAAGCACTTCCGACCTGAAGCTCAGGTTAAGCGGTACCACAACAGCATACAAGACAGGCGATGCAACTGGGCCAACCGGTGAAATTGCATGGAATGTACTGCTTGGCAAATTTGTCATTTCGTTAGGCTACAAGTATCAAGATTTCGAATACGATACAACCTACCCTATTCTTGACTTTAATGACGTCCAGGTCGGCGAATCTGTGGTCAGCACCAAAGATGCGGTCAACGGATTAACCCTTGGCGTGCGTTACTTCTTTTAACCAAACTTCCGGGATACAGTTTGTTACCTCATTACCTGTCCCCTACCTAGTTTGACTACCGTCTAACCTGGCACAATGGCACGCCTATTGATACTGGGGTAGGCTTCATTCTTGTTTTGAATGGAGGACCACGAGCATGTACAGTCATCTGAGCAAGGTGGTTTGTGTCCTAATCGTTGGGTTTACGATACTTGCGTCTGAGCGCGCTGGCGTAGAAAACGCGCCTTTATCTGTATCCGAAAGCAGTGACAAGCAGGACAAATCCGCCCGGGCCTTGATCCTATCGGCCCCAAGCTTCATCACCGAAGCCAATATTTCGATGAATGTCGATCGCATTATCGAGATCTTCCTTCCCCATCCCAACTCGGATGGGCTTGACCCAACCGGAACCGTTAACTTTCGCTATATCATTCGCATCATGGATGGTTGCGAAGAGATCTTTGTTGCCATTGTGGAACAAGGCGTCTATCCATACTTGTGGCGGTCACGATTTCCTTTGTTTAATGATAACTACCAAATACAAATAGCGCGTCAATCCACTCAGTTCAAAAAAGAGACCTCGCCAGGAACAGTTTTGGTAGGCCCTCCGCCATCCAATCCAGCCATATCCGGTAATCATCTAGAAATTGGCCGTTGGCTACTTCATGTGCCGCGTAAAGGAGGGGGCTTTGAAGGCGAAATGGTCTTTAACAACCGCTTCCCAACCTTACCCTCTACCATTTGGCTGGCTGGCTTTGATGCCTTAGGCAATCTGGTCCCCAACTCTCAAGTCCCCATCCAAATACTGGGACATCGACCGGTCATATCGATTTACGGTAATGCTAACTCTGGTACGGCGATTTATCCCGCTGCCCTAGAGGACAAGGTGTCACATATCGGACTCTTTGAAAGCAACAATAGTCGCTTTATCCAGGCAGCCATCACGTACAAGAGTATTGACGATGACAGCTTAACGGCCACGGTCCAAGAGGCTGTCTTCGCCGATGGTGAGGCCGTTGGCAAGACCTTCGCCATGGAGGCGCGCAAGAGTACCGCCTACTGGGACGGAGTGGCGATTACCAATCTCTCCGCACCAAGCCCTATTGAGATTGATTTGGTTCTAAGGTCATTGACAGACAACCAAATCATCCAGCGCCAATCATTGGGATCGGTCGCCCCCGGCGAAAAAAAGTTACACGTGATTTCCGATCTTGTGCCCTTTGATGACAACGCCTATTACACCTTGGAACAAACAAGTGAGGGCGGCACGTTTCAGGTCTTAGGTTTACGCGGTTCAAACATGCAAGATCCACCGTTACTTGTGGGTAGCCCGCTGAGTAAAGTTCAATGAGGGGGCTAACGATGCGAACTATTTCTGTAGCAGCTTTTCTTTTTTACACCACGTCCAGCTTTGCTCAGTGCCCAATGCCGACAGGCCACCAGGTGGTTGATGTCACATCGTCCTCCTTTACATTTGGCATGATTTACGAGGAATGCGGTGGCGAGGTCAGGCTCTTCTTTGCCGGCTCAACGACGTCACTAGAAACTCAATATCCCAATCCCGATTATTTCGAGATCACTTTTCTAAACCTTCAACCGGACACTCTGTATGACGTATTCGTGGAAAACATTTGCGAAAACGTGTCTTCAGATGGCCTGTGTACTTCGCCGGTCTCAAGCCTTTCATACTTTTTCCAATTTCAGACGCAACCGCCAGGATGCTCCCCGCCCTCTGGTTTGCAGATCAACACCACCACAACCAATTCTCTGCGTTATCAGGTGAATATTGGTCCAGACGGCGGTAAGACAGAACTGCGCAGGGGCTCAACTCTAGAAGCGACGAAAATGTTGAGCCCGGGCACGCAATTTGTGACTTTTGGCGGACTTGAAGACAGTACTTCATATACTGCCTGTTTCTTCAATCAGTGTGGCAGTTTCTACAGCACACCAAACTGCCAAACCGCGACAACACTAGCCGAATGTGGACCTCCATCGGGTTTTGTCGCCTCAAATATCACCCCATTCGGATTTACGGGGACCTTCTCGACTGGGACCTCTGGGGGGAGAGCGTGGCTATTTCTTTCAGACGGCTCGACAGAGGAATTCTTGGTCGGTTCGGGTCGCGCAAGTTTTAACACCATGGACCAACTTACACTCGAACCTGATACCCAGTACGTTATTTGCCTATTCAATGCATGTGATGAGTTTCGCACGGAGTACAGCACTGAACTGTGCGTGTTGGTTCGAACACCAGCAGAGGTCTGTATTCCTCCAGAAACCGTCAGTTTCAGCGAAATAACGGCCAATAGCTTCAAGGTCCACTCCCAGTTTGGTCCTTTTGGCGGAACAGCTAGATTTACAAGTGGCGGCTTCTCAAGTGAAGTCTCCTTCGAGGCCGACGAAACCGCCAAAGCGATTGCCATTGTGCCTAGCAATAGCCAATTCGATGTAGAACTGCGGAACCTCTGTTTCGACGGCTCCTACACCGATCCACTGACGTCCATGGTTTCAACCCTGGACGTGACTGAATCAAATGGTTTCTTGACGCCACCCAGCTTCGTCTCTGAGGCCAATATTTGGGTTGAGGAAGATCTACGAATTCATTTGCTCTTACCTGATCCCAATTCTGACGGTTGGGCCAAGGCCCAGGATATCCGATTGAGTTACCTAGTGCGATTGGTTCAAAACTGTGAAGTCACCTTCGAAGTTGAGTTGAAGCCCAATGCTTACCCGATCGTGTACGTCATCC
The DNA here is from genome assembly GCA_029263455.1 of Holophagae bacterium. GTDB lineage: Bacteria > Acidobacteriota > Holophagae > Acanthopleuribacterales > Acanthopleuribacteraceae > JAGQSC01. The sequence continues at coordinate 92,289 of JAJCXM010000023.1, read as the reverse complement.
CTCGCGGGATTCCACTCGAACCATACGAGGTTCACGTACTGCGACAAACCCCTGACACCGGAAAAACCAATCATCAAACATCTGGAGGATCCATCATTGTTGGACCTCCACGGGACGCCGGACCAAGTGTCATTCCCACCGACTTCTCAGCAATAAAACGGTGGGTTCTACATGTACCTAAAAAGGCTGGCGGATTTCAGGGGTGGCTCACCTTTCAGAATAGATTCCCAACCTTGCCAGCGACTCTTTGGGTGGCCGGCTTTGACCAACAGGGCAGCTACTTAACCGGCACCGCACGACCTGTACAGGTTATTGGTATGCGCGCATTGATACCCATCTACTCCGACGAACAAAACCAAAGCGGCCTATTCTCTACTGCCATGATCGATCAAATCTCTCATATCGGCATGATGGAACAGGGCAATCTGCACAACCTCAAAGTTTCGGTGACCTATCAGCAGGTAGATGACTTGGACGCCCTGTCCGCCACGCTACCTGAATCTGACTTCGACTTAGGGACGACGCTTGGTGGTTTGTTCACCATGGAATCAAGAAAAAGTACCAACTTCTGGGATGGCGCTGCCATTCTTAACTTAGGTAGTTCCAATTCAGCGACCGTCGATATTGTGCAGCGACGCCAATCTGGTGACAGCGAAGTCGCGCGCGTAGCTGCAGGCACTGTTGCGCCGGGCGAAAAGAAACTGGTGGTGGTGTCCGACCTCTTCAGTTTCTGCGACGATTGCTACTACACCGTAGAGGCTAATGACGCTAAGGCGAAGATTTCAGTCTTAGGGCTGCGCGGATCGCTGCAAAGCTCCTCGGCCATTCTGGTTGGAAGCGACGTGCAGAAGAAACAGTAACCCTAGGCTTTTGCCAAGTACGACCCCCATGGTTTAGGATGAGGTGCACTAAACCTCGGGGGTTCGCTTGGCCAAGAAACGCCTTTTCATTATTGATGCCTTCGCTCAGATATTCCGGTCTTACTACGCTTTACGAAATATGGACAATGGAGCCGTATTTGGCTTCACAACATCGCTTAAGAAACTCATAGACAGCGAAAATCCGGAATACATCGCCGTTGCTTTCGATTCACCAGGCCCTACTTTTCGCAAGGAAATAGATCCGAACTACAAAGCAAATCGCGATGCCCCTCCTGAGGACCTCAATGCTCAGGTACCGTTTATCAAGGAAATCATCAAAGCCTACGGTATCCCCATGATTCAACAATCAGGCTATGAAGCCGACGATATTATCGGCACACTAGCCACCAAGGCTGCCAGCGATGATCTGCAAATAGTGATTGTTTCGGCCGACAAAGACCTCTTACAGTTGGTCAGGGGACAAGATGTGGTGATGTTTGACGCCTCAAAAGGCGTTCACTACATGGGCGAAGACAAGATTCAAGATTTTTTTGGCTGCGAGCCACACCAAATAATCGATCTACTCACCATTTGGGGTGACAGCAGTGACAATGTACCGGGCGTTCCTGGCGTCGGCGAGAAAGGTGCAAAGACATTACTGGCAAAGTACGGCTCACTTGAAAATATCTATACCCATCTCGAAGAAATAACACGCAAGTCATATCGCGAAGGATTTGAGGCGGTGCGAGACAAAATTCCCGATATAAGGACGTTAGTAACTATAAAAACGGACCTTGATATTCCGTTCGATCTCGAAGAAATGAAATTGGGCAAGCCAAACCAAAATGCGCTGATGAATCTATTCACCAAGCTGCGTTTTCAGAGTTTGTTAGAGGAAGACACTCGTGACTTGGCCACGTCGACCGGTGACTTTCAAGCAATCACCGACTTGCAAACCTTGCAAGCTTGGGTGAAAAAAGTGAAAAAAAGTGGCTCATTCGTTTTCGATATTGAGACCACTTCATTGGATGTTATTGTAGCCGAACTGGTTGGCATCGCCATGGCCGTTTCTGAGGATGACGCTGTTTATGTGCCATTAGCTCACGATGGTCAAGACCCGAAATGGTCAGCACAGGCTATTCCATTGCTGAAACAACTCATGGCGGACCCCGCGCTAACAAAAGTCGCTCACAACGCAAAATACGACTTCAGCGTGTTAACCCAATTGGGTTGGGAGTTTGAGGGTGTCATCGATGACACTATGGCCATGTCTTACCTTATTAACCCGACCGGCACCAAACATGGACTGGACGATGTGGCCGAAATGCGGCTTGGCTACAAAACCATCAGTTTTGAAGAAGTTTGTGGCAGCGGCACTGAGCAGACAAGTTTTGCCCAAGCACCCATCGACAAGGCCACGCAATACGCGGCAGAGGACGCCGATATCTGTTTGAAGATTAAGCAAATCCTAGAACCCGAAATCGAAGAGCTAGGTCTGGCGCGTGTCTACACCGAGCTGGAGAGACCGCTTATTCCGGTTCTTTCAAAGATGGAACTGCGCGGAATTCGCGTCGATCGAGCTTTCCTAGCGGAAATGTCCAAGAAGCTCGCTCGCCAGACCATGACCTTGCAAATCGAAATCTTCGATTTAGCTGGCGAGAAATTCAATATCAAGAGCACCAAGCAATTAGGTCGGATAATGTTCGAGAAACTGGGTTTGCCAGTCATGGGAAAAACAACGAAGACAAAGTCTTACAGCACGTCGGAACAGACCCTTGAGAAACTGGCCGCCTTAGGACATGAACTACCTGTAAAACTACTCGAATACCGAACCCTGACCAAACTTACCGGTACTTACGTTGATAAGTTACCCGAAATGATTAATCCGATAAGTGGAAGGGTCCATAGCGCCTTTAACCAGTTCGTAACCGCAACTGGTCGATTATCATCCAACGATCCCAACTTACAAAACATCCCTATCCGCACAGAAGTAGGACGGGAAATTAGAGCCGCCTTCACTACTGAACCGGGCTGGATGCTGCTTGCGGCTGACTATTCACAAATCGAACTCCGATTGCTCGCCCACTTTTCCGAGGACCCTACCTTACTAGACGGATTCACAAAAGGTGAGGATATCCACAGGCGCACTGCATCAGAAGTCATGGGCTTACCACAGTCCGAAATCACCGACGATCTACGTCGCGCCGCCAAGAGCATCAACTTCGGCTTGATTTACGGCATGGGCGAATTTCGCCTCGCTCAAGAACTCGGCATTAGTCGTAAAGAAGCGCGTGACTATATTGAAACCTATTTTTCAAAGATGCCTCGTGTACCCGAATTCACAGAACGTGTCATTGCCGAAGCACGCGCAGCTGGTGAAGTGCGAACCCTGTTTGGCCGCAGACGCGCCTTGCCTGAAATCAATTCCCGCAACAAGAATCTGCAACGACAAGGCGAGCGACTTGCCGTCAACACGCTCATACAGGGCAGCGCAGCTGAAGTGATCAAGTTGGCTATGATCCGTTTTGACCGTATGGCCAGCGACAAAAAATTACAGGCGCACCTGATTCTGCAAGTCCATGATGAGTTGGTAATTGAATGTCCTGAAGATCAACTAGATGAAACACGTCGGTCGTTACGTATAGCTATGGAAGGCGCAGGTGAGTTCCGTGTCCCATTAACGGTAGAGCTGGGCGTCGGCAAGAACTGGAAAGAGGCTAAAACATGACACGACTTTTGCTGGCTCTATGGGGCTGCTCATTCGCCATAGGCCAAGCACAGGACACACTGAGGGGTCGCGCTCACCATAACGGACCACTTGCACACGATGTCAACATGCGCCCTGAATACAACGCACTGGAACTGATCAGTCGCTGTTTCGACGAAATTGGCAGCCAATTGATCGGATCAGGCTATGCCGATAGCGCGACCCTTGAAGTTCGCGGGAATTTGGACGTTGAACTGCCGCTTAAGGCCGTGGACGCCCGCTTGAATAGTCCCGACAAAGTAGATTTTTCTCTCAATATCGATGGCGTAACAGCTCCAAATGGCCACTATCGATACCAGGTTGAGGGCGGGCTGGGCGACACCTTCGTGGCGCGCAATCAGAAGATGGAACTAACCGTCAGTCACGAATTCAAATCCTACGCTGGAAAGGTCATTCGTACACGCAACGAGAACGCCAATCTAACTTCATTTCAAAGTCTTGCGCTCAAGAAGATCTCTCAAATGAAGACCCAGATTCTTGAAAGTGGCAAATACCGATTTGTGTACGGGGGTACAGGCGTTCATGACGGACGAGAAATCCATGTCGTTCGCATTTTTAAACCCACACGTGGCAAACAAGCCAAAAAAGGTCCTATCCCAATACAAAAGCTGTGGACGTTTTGGTATGACGGCGGCTACGAGTTATGGATCTACGCAGATAACTACTTACCTGCCGCTTTGTTCTACACGAGTGTTGACGACAATATTTTTGCCAATATGACGATTGACTATGATCGCGAACACCTCCCCAAGCGAATTGCCATTCAGAACAATTCAGTCGGTTTTGACGGCCAGGGCGAATTGTTATTGGACTACACGGCTGATCGAGTGCTGAGAGGTTTACGCCTCACCTTCGACTCTCAAAAAGGTCATTCGATTCGTATGGACTTAGCGTTAGACTTCTTGAAGGGCTATGACAGCGATAAATTCAAAATATTGCCGCCATTTGGTTACAAAAAGGTTAATCGCGACCACCTGAAACTGCTGATCACCACTCAGATAGCGGGCGGCCTATTACAGCTCAAACAACATGGCGTGAATATTAAGAACTTCAAATTCTGACGGACACCTGGCGTCAGATTGTCCAACCTTCTTAATCTGGCGCAGGTCCTAAACCCTGTCTAAGGACATGCCAACGATCCTGGTGCCAGCGAATCACCGTTGAAGGGCCTTCGCCATCAAACGCCTCATCGACGATACCTATACCGCACACATCAGCCAGGGCTTTGGCTTGCTCATAATTAAGGGCCGGTTCGCGGCCATGTTGATTGAGTGACGTGGTCAACAAGGGTTGGCCTAATTTGTGAACAGCAGCCATTAGCTTCAAGTGATTAGGTACACGAATGCCAATGGTACTCAACTTTGGGTCTGCAAGATGTTTGAAGCGCATCTGGCGTAGTGGCAGAACAAGTGTATAGGGACCAGGCAAGAATCGATCGACCTCTGCCTCCGATGGCATTACCACGATTTCATGGAGCCACTCCAGGGGCACGATCATGGATGATGTTGTCTGACGTGAGGGTCCCTTTATTGCCAAACAGCGTGAAACAGCAGCCGGATCATCCGCGCGACAGCCCAAACCCCAAAGCGTATCGGTGGGATAAGCAAGCGCACAACCACGCTCAAGCCAATCCACCGCCTGATCCCAATCCATAACAACACACTCCTAATATGCAGCTTAAACGGGACACCGCACATAATCCATGGTAACTTGTTGCCCAGAAAGGCAGGTGATTTATGTCTGAGGAAGAATCAAACGATTTCACCCTAGAAGTCATTGAGCTTGAGAATGACGGTGGGGTGACAGAAGACTTTGTCATACTTGATCGCATTTCCGTCAACAATAACGATTATGTGTTGTTGGCCTCGTTAACTGACGTCGAGGAACTTCAAGAGGCCGGTGAAGAGGCCTGGGCAGAACGTGTGGAAGAAGGCGAACTAATGTTCCTGTTGAAAATTGACGGGGAAGATTATGTCGAACCAGAACCTGACGAAGTCGAAGCGATCCAAGACTACCTCACCAACTTCCTCGACGAAGAGGACTAGACCGCTCATAGGGTCTAGAGTCCGCAGGTGAAGACCGCTGCAAAACTGTCGTCGGCACACAGCTTTCTGTTGCTGTCTGTTATCATTATTTGTACAGAATTTGTCATCAAGCAGCGTATCGTACAGTGGCATGGGGACGTCGTCCATCTGGTCCCCGGCTGGATCATGCTCGGTTCGTATACCAACTCCGCTCTATTCTTAGGATGGATTCCGCTGGCGCCTTCACTCGCCATAACCATTGTCACCATCGCGCTCGCGCTGGTCTGCGGCTTCAGGTATCGCTTGCAGAAACCAACAATTGCTCTAAACTTGGGGCTTGCGGCCGTCGCAGGTGGTGGTGCAGCCAATTTGGTGGACCGCTGCTATAGAGGCTGGGTCATGGACTATCTGCACATTCGCATTTTGCCAGTCACTAATTTAGCGGACTGGGCCATTTTTATCGGATTGATTACCATTCTCTTGAAGCAACCCGATTGGACGACAAAAAAGGAGTAACGATTGCATCGAATTCTTTGGGATCTTGGCGGATTTCAGCTGCCAACCTACGGCGTATCTCTCGTGGTTGGATTCATCCTCTCGAGTTGGCTACTCAAGCGCGAAGGCAACAGGCTTGGTCGTGACGGCGAGAAACTAGTCGACCTTGCGGTGGTTACCTTATTGATCAGTCTAGTCGGTGCAAAAGCTTTATTGATTATCGTCGACTTCGACTATTACTTAGCAAATCCCAAAGAGTTGTTGGGGACTTTACGTGCCGCCGGTGTCCTTTACGGAGGTTTGATCGTGGGCGCTTTGGGGTCCGTCTGGTATATGCGCCGCCACAAAATGCCGGTTTGGGACACCTTGGATATCATGGCACCCTTCGTAGCTTTGGCGATTGGAATCGGAAGGCTTGGTTGTCTAGCGGCCGGTTGTTGTCACGGTATCGCCTACAACGGACCTTTCCACTTGGTTTTTCCTGAGCACTGCGATGCGCCTGCCGGCATCGGTCTATTCCCTTCCCAACCATTAGCGTTCTTAAACGGCCTGATGCTTTTCGCGATCTTGTTATGGGCTTTAAGGAAACGAAAGTTTCCTGGTCAAATCGCCTGTCTATTTTTCATGCTTTATTCGTTGACTCGCGCTGTGATGGAGATTTGGCGAGGAGACGAGGTTCGTGGTTTGTGGTCTGGTATTAGTACCTCGCAGATTATTGCCTCCGTCGTTTTTGTGATTGCAATCATTCTATATGTCAGACTAGGCAGGAAAAAATGAGCCAGCCCATCAAATTGAAAGTGCGCACAAAGTGGTCCGAACGGCTCGACGCATACCTTACAAACGAACTGGATGAATACTCTCGAACTAAAATAAAGGCGCTGTGTAAGAAAGGGCTCGTCGAGGTTGATGGCATCGCGCGCAAGGGATCCTATTCAGTATCAGACGGGCAGTTAATTAGCTGCCCTTTACCCGAAGTTGAGCTTCCTATCGACGTCATTCCCCAAAACATTGCACTAGACATCATCTACGAAGACGACGCCGTGTTGGTCTTAAACAAAGAGGCCGGTATGGTGGTGCATCCGGGCTCAGGAATCAAAGACGGCACGCTTGTTAATGCGCTGGTTTTTCATTTTTCGGCATTGAGTCAAGTGGGTGGAGCCATCAGACCGGGCCTAGTGCACCGTTTGGACCGTGGCACCACTGGACTGATGGTCGTCGCAAAAACGGACGCAGCCCACGCGGCCCTGACCAGTTCATGGCAGTCAGGGCTCGTCACCAAGGTATACCAAGCACTTGTTTGGGGTGTTCCCAATCCAGACCATGGTGAAATGGAGTCGCGTATTGGGCGCCATCCAACCGATCGTAAAAGGATGACTGCCGACACAGAAAATGGCAAATACGCACATAGTCGCTACAAAACCGTTGAAGCTTATACAGAGGCAGCTCGCGTCAATATTCACATTCTTACTGGTCGCACCCACCAGATCCGTGTACATATGGCTTCCATTCAGCATCCCGTAGTGGGAGACGCGATGTATGGCGGGCGCCGCCATCAGGCGCTCAGTAAGAAATTCGAGGACATGCCAATTTACCCTATGTTGCATGCAGGACTTCTTAAGTTTCCGCACCCTACCCATGGCGAAGAAATGAATTTTCGACTGCCTGCTAGCGGTCAATTTGAACAAGTAGCGGCAGCACTAACAAAGTGGCCCTACGACGACACATCAATTTGAGGTAACGCAATGTTATTCGAGCAATGGATCAAAAAATTGTGGCACCACCAGCCTGACGACGCACAGGCCAAAGCATCGTTGGCACTGGCCTTATTGATTGTTCATTCCGATCAAGAAGTGGCTTTAGAAGAGATCACTCAAATAGACCGTCTAATTGAACAATCTCCCTTTGGCGATGAAACCGAAATGGCACAGTTTGTGGCCTCAACCAGAGTACAGATCGAAGACGCCCTCGAGCAAGGTGCCGAATCAATTACTGCGTTCATTGCCACATGGGCCGCCGATCTCACCACCGTCGAGCAGCGTAATCAAGTAATTGAGGTGTGTACGGAAATGGCGGGTCTTGACGGAACCGTCAACCGAGACGAATTTTCGGTTTTGGGACTGGTACGCTCTTATCTAACTCGTTGAGGTCGCGTCCTGCTGGGTGGCGTATAGATTGACGGTTCCACAATTTGCGTGATTGCTCTAGCCAGGATGAGGTCGCGCCGCAAACGTGCCGACTTAAGCGCAAGATCCGTTTCATGGAGGACAGCTAAGGCGTTTCGTAACTCAACATTAGAGAACAAACGCTGCTGATCCATAAGGTCACCTGCAATTTTGGCCGGTAACCCGATGGCCTGAGCAAGTTCCTGTTTGCTCCTGACCCCGCGGGTAACAAAGGTCTTGACCATCCAGAGCTGACGCATGTGATTAATCAAAACGGATAGAACCGCAATTGGGTCATGCCCTGAAGACAGAATATCGTCCATCTTGGTCAGTGCGCGGCCTAAGTCCCTTGAACCCACAAATTGGTTGAGTTCCCACTGAGTGACCGTGCGTGTACGCCCAAGCACCGCAGCAACATCTTCTTCTTCGATTCGAGAACCATCTCCCTTATACAGGCCCAATACTTCCAAGTCGCGCACGATCTTTTCCAGTTCGTCACCAGCAAATTCCGCCAACAAGCGGCCTGCATCTCTGCTGAGCTTTAATCCCTGTTCTTTTGCCAATCCATCGATGAACTCGGGTAGCTCCCATGGACGCGGGCGCGTAAGCTTCACAACCTTAACTATCTTGGAAGAATTCATCCAAGGCTTCAAGCGGCCCTTGGCTGTATCCACGACTAGACATGTTGTGGTACTTGGTTCTTTGGCGTAGTTCTTAAGGGCCAACCAGTCGGCTGTTTTCCACTTTTCAGTCTCCTCCACCAGAACCAGTCGCCGCTCAGCCATCATAGGCATAGTACCCGCAGCGTCAACAACTTGGTTTCCCGTGAGGCTAAGACCAGAAAGGCGTTCAAAATTAAAATCAGCCATGGACGGTTCAACAACAGCGGCCGTAATGGCACTCAGAATACGTCTACGTGCATAGGATTCATCGCCTGACAAGACATAGATCGACTCAATGTTTCCCTTCGCGATCGCCGCTAGAAGCGCTGGAACATTCATAGTTGGGGCGTCTCCATCAATGCAATCACGATATTCGTCATCACCAAGTCAGCAACGCTCTTGAGAGCTTCATCTTGGACCAAGTGTGACTCGTCACGATAACCGACACGCGTTGTTGATAACTGAAACTGGTCGGCATATTGATAGGCAGGCAAGTGCCAAAGCGTGGCGCCCTCAGCGTCAATGAGTTTGAAGCTCGCGCGAATAGAGAATTGGATTCGGCGCGTACGTCCATCCACGTCGGTAGCCACGACACTTTCCTCGTAGGAGTCAATGTGGACTTCAAGCGCGTAATCCGAAGGCAATCGATTGACCGGGACAAGCGTCGTTTTTGTCAGGCACCTTTCGCGCAAGGCGTCCCGCAGACGGGCGCTCAATGGGGCTGTCCCTGACGACGCCGAAACAGGCGCAATGAACAGACTCCGAGCATCTGCCTCATGCCATTTAACCGTCTTATATCCACAGCCACTGACCAGGATAAGCGCCCATGCATATTTCATGGCCGCAAGTCTAACACGACCGATTCTGAATTGAACAAAAGCTGCTAACGGGACTCAACAGGCAAGCAAAGTCTTTGCCCAAACCGTCTACTAAAGGGGACGCAACCCGCCGCTTCAGCGCGATACCACTAGTATTTGATGGTCGGTTCGGATATGATGCGTGATCTGCCTGCGCATTTAGATGCGTTGTGAACGCGAGCTTGATCGACGCCCACCGCCGGATTCACGTCACTTACATCAAGAATTGGCATCAAACGTGCCCTTTAACAAGCGACGCGCCGTCAAGACTACCTGAATGGAAAAGTACATGCTAATTAATTGTGTCTTCTTGAGTTTACTACTCAGTACATCGCTTGATCGAAACATCGATCCTGGCTTGGAAGAGCTTGTCGCAAAAATTGACGAAGTCAACTCGCAAATCACCTCGCTCACCGCCAAGTTCACCCAACGCAAAGAGATATCGTTATTAACCGATCCAATCGAAATGAGTGGCTCCTTCTTTTTAGAGAAACCCAACGCCATGAAATTTGAATTTGAGCCACAGGGCGATTTGGTTTTGCTGGTTAATCAGACTGAAATGGTCTCTATTTCGCACAAAGAAAAACGTGCCGAACGCATTGAATTGCCAAAACGCAAATCCGATTTGACAAAAATGCTGATCACGGAACAGCTCCACAATCTTCTCAAAGTTTTCTCGATTGGGCGCGTAGACCAAACGGGCACCACAGGCGATCAACAATTAATTCTTTACCCAGAGCGTCGCAAGCTGAAAAAGAAATTTGATGAAATTCGGATTTGGGTCAATGAGGGCTATCTTATTTACCGAATAAAAGTGACCTCTAAAGACGGTGACACCTTTGAGTTACACCTTACCGATATCGTCATAAACCCGCCAATAGATGCGAGCGTCTTTGACGCCTCTATCCCTGAAGGCTATGCCGTAGGCGACCGTATGGAATTCATTTTTGGACCGAATTCCGGTTTCTGAATATGACGCAAAACAAGCAATCCAGCCTCACGACCGAGTTGAGGCTGAAAATCACCGAGTGTTTTACATCCTTACAAGGAGAAGGCACGCACGTGGGACTGCCCTGCAGTTTTGTGCGTTTAACTGGCTGTGCCTTGCGCTGTGTTTATTGTGATACCGAATACGCCTTCCACGGGGGCGAATGGTGGTCATTCAAGAAACTCTTCGACTGGCTGTCAGATCAGCCAACAAGGCTTGTGCAAATTACGGGCGGCGAACCGCTGCACCAATCGGCTGTGTGGACTTTTATCGACCAGTTAGTGGCCGGCGGTTATCAGCCATTGGTTGAAACTAGCGGAGCCGTTTCAATTGCTGGCCTTCATCCAGACACACACATTGTGATGGATCTGAAGACACCAGCAAGCGGTGAAGAGAGTAAAAACCTGTGGGAAAACCTGACCCTGCTCAAAGCCTCTGACGAAATCAAATTCGTGATTTGTTGCTTGGAAGATTGGCTCTGGGCAAAGATCAAGATTCAAGAACACGACCTCGACAACCGATTTAACGTGTTGATCTCACCCGAATGGGGCTGGGCCGACAAAGCAAAGCTGGCCGAGTTGGTCGTGCACAGCGGTCTCAAGCTCAGATTCCAGATACAGCTACACAAAGTAATTTGGCATGACGCGAGGGGCAAATGAAACCTATCGCTGTCGTCTTAGTCAGCGGTGGTCTAGATAGTTGTGTAACGGCAACGCTTGCCAAGCAGACGCATCAATTGGCTCTATTACATGTTCAATATGGACAACGTACTCAGGAGCGCGAACTAATAGCATTTCACGCCGTCGCCGACGAATTGCAGGCCGACTACCGCCTAATAACAAGCCTCGACCACTTGAGCGCTATTGGCGGATCGAGCCTAACCGACCTCTCGATGTCGGTGACACCGGCTGACCTTTCATCTCAAGAGATCCCTACATCTTATGTCCCATTTCGCAACGCACACCTGCTTGCCATCGCTACATCATGGGCTGAAGTCTTACAAGCCAAGGCCATTTTCATTGGTGCCGTTGAAGAAGATTCTTCAGGCTACCCTGACTGCCGAGCCTCCTTCTTCAAGGCATTTGAATCATTAATCGCAAATGGCACACGTCCCGAAACACAGATAACTATTGAAACGCCATTAATTCACCTATCAAAATCACAAATCGTGACATTGGGACTTGAACATCAAGCGCCCTTGCACCTGACGTGGTCATGTTATCAATCAACGACACAAGCATGCGGCGAGTGCGATAGCTGCGCCTTACGCTTGCGTGGGTTTTATCGAGCCCAGATTACCGACCCCATCCCATACCAATCTGATAGCCACCGAAACGCTTATCCTTAATACTTATTAGGGATCGGTCAGAAGATCATGAGTTCACCGTCAGTTCGCGACTCATGATCCCATTTCGCTGTATATCTATACCAAAGACAATAGAGGAGCTATTTATGTTCAAAAATTTCATGGAGCGAACTGATGCCAAATCATACGAACTCCATCCCAAGAGTGATTTCACTTACAATCGAATGACCCGTTACTTTCAAGAACGCAGCGGTACGCGCTGGTCTGCTGACGGATCCAAATTCAGCCTGTCTATTTGTTCCGATGAATTTGACCAGTTGAAACAGGATTTAGGCGCCGTTTTTGGCCTAGATCAAGGACATCTTGAGGAGTGTGGCAGCCTATAGCTGACAAGCTCAGACGACACCGACTCTTTCTTTAACCGCGGCCGCCTTTACAACCAGCTCATTTTCAGCTAGTTGCGGTTTAAGCAATCAATCAAAAGTGGCATTCGTGTTGCCTTTCCATAGAGGAAGATCAAGCACTTCACCAATCCAAAAACGGAAAGGAGAGGCTTGGTTGATTCCCAAAAAAACATGGAAAGGAGACACAAAATGTCTCAACTTAATCAATGGTTCAAAATCGCGCTACTCGCAATTTGTCTAAGTTCCGGAGTCCTCGGATTAGCTAGCACCGACGGTGCGGATTCGAAGAAACTAAGCAAAACCGAGCAGGTACAGGCCCAACAAGTCAACATCAACACAGCTACGTCAGAAGAGCTTCAGACCTTGCCCCGTGTTGGACCTGCAACCGCTCAACGGATCATCGAATTTCGAGAAACCAACAAGGGTTTTAAGAGCGCAGAAGAACTGATGAATGTCCGGGGAATTGGTGCCAAAACATTTGACGCCTTAGCCCCTCTCATCACGATCTAAATAACTGCATTCGCATTCCCATGCTCACACCGAGCACCGGGAAGAAATTGGGTATTTCTTGAAAGGACCGACATTGGGGGCGAGAGCCCCCTGTCGGGGGAGGTCACGGTGAATCATGCCTATAGTCTAATTGAGTTAATGTTAGGGCTGGCGATCACAGCATTGATGCTTGTAATCGCCGTGCCGCTATTCAGCGGCCCTATCGGAGATAGCAAGTTCCACGCATTTGCGGCAGAAATGACCGGTAACTTGGTTATGGCACGACGTTATGCCCAAGTCAGTCACCGCCCCGTATGGTTTGAGTTCTCAGAGGATGAAGAGAGCTACTACAACTGCTGGATTGAACGAGAAGACGGCAGCCGCGAACTCATTGCGCAGCATTCAAAACCGCGCGATTCCCACATTGATCTGACCCTCCTACCTACGACCATGCCTCACCCCACTCAAGCAAAGTCCATCGATCAGGCACTTAGCAGTACCCATGCCCCACGGATTCATTTCACGCATTTAGGGTCAAGCGCAGCGAGTATTACTATGACTGATAGTCAACGGCGCGCGTACTGCGCTGTCATATCTCCCAGTTCTGGCCGGATCCGAGCTTATCTGTGGGATGCCGATCAACAAGACTGGTTAGCTTTCTTCTGAAGTATTCGAAAGCACGCGCAATGCTTGTTTTACATCGAGCGGGCCATTATAATGCCGATAGTGAATAAGCCAGATTCAAAGCCCAAAGCACGTTCAGTCGACATCGTTGGAATGACCGACGTAGGGTGCGTTCGCTCGTCTAATGAAGACTGTTTTGTTATACAGCCCTTACATTTGGATCTGTCCGACCTAAATACCGCTAGCCTTACGCACCTAAGCGAACATGGCGATCTCTTTGTTGGCGTATCTGACGGCATGGGCGGGGCAGCAGCTGGAGAAGTTGCCAGTAGCACTGCCTTGAGTACTATCGCTGATGTGTTGATTAATAAGGCCAAAATGTTAGGCGACTGCAAAGTGGAAACTATGGTTGAAATCGTCGAACAGGCCGTACAGCAAGCAAATAAATCGATATTTGAAGCCGCCCAAGCCAATAAAGCCCAAAAAGGCATGGGTGCTACGATGACCGCACTCTACTTGAGAGGCGACAAGGCTTTTTGTTTTCAAATCGGGGATTCTAGGGCTTATGTGCTACGAGGTGATCGATTTTGCAAGATCACAAGGGATCAGAGTTTTGTTGGCCATTTAGTTGAGATGGGCACGATTACTGAAGAACAAGCGGCACGACATCCACAGAGAAACGTCATTTTGCAAGCCATGGGTAGTGCCGACAAATTGAAAGTGGATGTTAGCTTTTTACCCGTCTGTCAAGATGACCTATTTATTCTTTGCACAGATGGGTTGTACTCCGAACTTGAAGCCAAAGACCTTGAAGACAAAGTTAAGTATCTGGCAGAGAACGGTTACAACTTAGCGCACAAAGTTAATGTACTTATCGATGCAGCCAAGAATTCAGGTGGTCACGACAATGTCACCGTTGTTGGGCTCCAATTCAAAGGCGATTATCCTGAAAGAGAACCTGGCGAGGACCCAAAATTTCAGCCATTCCCTTTTACAGATGAAGACAACCCATTCGGGAAAATGTTCCAGATTCAAAACTGACCTTTAGTCAATTTGGATTTGACGTATTCCCATGATAGTGGTCTGCGGCTAAAACGACAGTTTTGGGTCTGCGGTGAACTAGCGATAATCTATGGGCCGTGACATTCAAAACAGCCCGTATCGATCCAGTCCTCTTCATCAGCGTCTGGATGCGTATACTCTAACCCTGCAAGATCTGATGTCACTTCTCCTTTGGGATTCTCGAACGCAACGATTGAGTGACAAGCATTGCAATCATAGGACAGGACTTTTCCGTCTTCTTGACTAGTATGTTGTCCATCGTGGCAGCGCGCACAGCCCGGATAGAAGAAATGACCCATGTTGTCGGGATGCGACGTCCAGCTTGTATTCATGCCCGGATAGTAGTTCAAATCATAAATAAGACGCACCGCTTGAATGGCCGCTTCGATTTCGGTCTTAGACGATTCCAGCAGATCAGGGTCTTCATCTTCATAAAAGTCCCTGAATTCATGTTCTATTTGCTCGAGCCCCGTCTTTTTGTCGCTGGCTTTGGCGGCCGAACCCAACGCATTGAGACTGGCTTCTTTGATCTTCGGAACTTCTGGATTGATGGCTTCGCTCGTCAGGGCTTCGTCGATAGCTATGTGCGGCGGTAAGAAGCTATGGGCCTCGCGGTTATGGCAAGACATACAATCCATCACGACACGCTCAGCTGGCGGATCTCCAGCATCTGAAGTGGAGTAGGTACGACTGGTACCGTCTTGATAGATCGCTTTGAACCAAGGTATCACCTGGTGTTTTGCGTCGGCTGGTGCATACTCAACACGATTTGCGGCGTGCCAATGGGCGCCACTAGATTCTCCAGTTTGAGCGCTTTGGCCGCCCACATTGACCAGTAGATCATAACTATATTTCGAATTGCGTTTGTTGACTTTATAGCGTTCTTTCCTCAAGTGGGTCAAACCGTAATTCTTGTCCGGAGCATGGCAGGTCAAACAAATTTCTTCTCCTGTTCGCATATTATGCACAGGCGCAGCGATGGGTCGTTCAAAGTTTCCGGTAATCATGCCTAACAATTGGTTTACGCCATTGAACTTCGCTTTGACGTAGTGACTTGCGCCAGACCCTACGTGACATGTGACGCAATCAACTTCGGCATGAGAACTATGCTGATAGACAGTGAACTCTGGCGACATGACTGTGTGGCAGGTCTCTCCACAGAAACTGTTACTTTCCGAGAACTCATAGACATGATAGGTGCCAAATGAAGTGAAGACAATAAAGAGCATCGAGCCAACCGTAAAGACAACGGCCGTGACGCGATGGCGAGCATTGTTCAAGTCAAAAACTGGCAGCGCAGACCTGGCCTCAGTTTTCGCTTGCCTGCGATTGGTACGCCAGATGCCAATCGGAATCAATAGCAGACCGATCATCAAGAATACGGGCATGACAATGTAAGTCAAAATGCCGAGATAGGGGCTTTCGGTGCCCGAAACCCAATCCATTAAGATCAGCGACAACGTGACGCCAAAAGCCGTCAACGCCAGCAAGGAACCCAGGACACTCGTAAGGTTATAAAACGATTCAATCAGTCTGCGTTTGCGCACCGACTCCTCCTGATCTTATTTGGTCAGGTTCAAATGGTCACGTAATGGACACTATTTGAGTGATGCCAACCAATCGGCCACGACCTGTAGTTCCTCGTCTGTACCCTTAAATTTCTTTTTGTGTTTCTTGCCATTATCATGGCTAACTTCTTTACGATTCAAGAAGGCGACAATATGCGAACTGTCAACTGCAGCGCCAATTTTCGAGAGGTCAACAGGCTCTTTTTCGTCTTCATCGTCATCTTCGTCTGGCTCACCCGGATTGAAGGGGATCGATGCCACTTCAACAGAATGGCACTTAGTACATTTCTGCGTTTGAAAAACTTCAGCACCATCCCCGCCAAAACCAACAACTGCGGGGAAACCCAAAAGTAACATCGTCAGTAAAAGTATTCGAACCATCATTTCCTCCATCGGATTGCATGTAGACGGCCATAACATAATAGATGACCTGCCAATCCTTTATTTGAATCTACGCTGAACTGAGCGCTTCTGCAAGGGATTTAATCATCAAAGATCGAAATTGCATGGGGTCTGTCGAGCAACTTTCATTCCTTTTTTGCATTTAGAAGCTGCACCAGTGCCATCAGATACACGTTTTTATCCATAATCAACACTTAAGGATTCCACCGCAACAAGGCAGCAACTGTTTCAGATTGATAAGCTGCAAACGGCACGCCCTCTTCTTTGTAGTCCTGTGATACGAACTCTAACGTAACGCCTAAACTCTTGGTTATTTCATAACTGGCACGAATGGCTATTCGCTCCAGATAGAAATCCAGAACACCCTCAGAGTCATACTCGGTGTAGTTGGCAGCAAGTTCATATTTCTTTATCGACAGACGAGCGTGCAGATCGAATTCAACGCCATCCTCTTGATGGAACGATTGCGCACTTGAAAAGTCTTGCGGCTGAATAAAGGTGACTTCACTTTCATAATCATAGACACCGTAGCTCAGCCCAGCGTCAAAGACTCTCTTGTGCTGGAAGGAAAGCTCCGTACCGTAATTTGTGTAGTCCGATTTGTATCCAATTTCCGGATGATCGTTCTCTTGGTCCAACCATATAGCTTTTGCTGAGAAACGAATATTCTTACTGATTCGAGACTTGATGCGCGTGCTGAACTTACTCCAACTTTGATAGTCGGTTCGCATGATTATGTTGTCAGCATCCTTGTTTTCCCACTCTACTTTCAAAAGATGGGATTTCTTTTTGAATTGTGCGCCCAACCTAATGCCATCCGTCTCGCGCACGAACGTACCACCCTGGCCACCTGGCACGACCAACTCTGCTAAGTCTGGTTCAACAATTGACTCTAGGTCGGCAAAGGAAAAACCACCCCAAAATCGAAAGCCGTTAATGTCAGAGGTGACCAGTTCGGTTTCTATAAATTCCTCGCTCCGCTCCAAGTAATTACGCGCTTCTAACTGATTTATGAAGTCGGGTCGGTCTTGGTTACCGAAGGTCATGACATCGGTATACAACGAAGTAATCAATGCCTGGCCGTCCAACTTTCGATTGGTGTTAGACCACGAGATGCGCCACTTTAATTGGGCTGGCAGCATGATATCGGCCTGAAAATGCGCTCTCCACAAGTTAACGTCAGGGCTAGAAGTTACGGTTTGGTTGAGTCCGTTATAGAAGCGACTGATTTGAAACGAAGCTAACCGTCCGGCGATGTTCTCCTCTTCCTCTACGTCACTCTCGATGTGGGTACGCACATATGACGCCATGAGCCCAATTCGTTCATGGGCTGGTCCAGATAGATGCAGCGTTGTCGTAGGCGCGCTGGATTCTGTTTTTGCTAGCCGGTCGATGGAATCAACTTCGATTTCTCGACCCAAGATTTCTCGAATGTTATTCCCAGCATTAGCGCCAGGAAGGAGTTCCACCCTTTCTTCGGTATCCGATTCGCGCCAGCCTTGTAGAATTTGACCGCTGAATTTGCCTATATCGAAAGCAAGCCCGAGGCGAAGCTCACGTTCCATATCGTCACGAACGTTGGCAATGGCAAACTCGTCTTGCCCAATATGGTAAGTACTTCGTGCAGGGCCCGAATATTCTACTTGACGGAATTGGATCAGTGGTCTCCATGATCTGCCGGAGCGAAGCTCGAGTGAAAAGTCCAGAATCTCTCTTGACCGATCATAGGTATGCTGTCCCGGCACGATGTTTTCATTGAGAAACGGATTGGCATAGTTTGGCAGGGCATTGAATTGATCCATGCTTATGAACTTCAAACGCAAGTCATAGGATTTGGCTTTGCTTGCCTGAATACGAATATGGCCATGGGCCAATGCGCCAAAACCTGAGGCGTCGATTCGAAGTCGGTCAAGTCCCGCAATGCGACTCGTACCATCGATAAGGTTATAGGTGAAGGCACTTAGGAAGAGGCCATCGTCCTGATTGACCTGGGAACGAAACAAGTCACTATTTCCAGTGATCTTTACGTCTTGCAAACCAAACTCTAAGGAGTATTCGGATGCCGTTTGAGCCCAAACAAAAGAGCCTAAGCAAGCACTCATGACAGAAATTAGTAGGCGTATATTCATGACATCCCCTTACTTCACCAACGTAGGTGAACTGTAGGATCCGTGAACCGCAGTATGGCACACCGTACAGTCACGGTATCTTGGACTACGAAGATCATGGAAGGCAGGCGGCTGGGATCCTAACGGGCCCAAGGGCACCGCTGTGTGGCATTCCAGACAGAGTTGAGACACGTTGGCTCTAATCAGCTGGGCCGGATTTGAGGAGCCATGGTGCTCGTGACAGTCCTGACAGTCGCCGGTGATTCCAGAAACGTGCTCAAAAACAAATGGTCCACGTTTCTCGGTGTGACAGGCTACACAAGGGCCACCACCCGTGTGGTCCGATTTGAGACTAAAGGCACCACGTCCTCCGTGAGGGTTGTGACATGAGGAGCACTCCATCAGGGTGCGACCCGTCTTGTGTGTATAAGGCTTAGCGAAAGCGACCCGAGTATCTTCGTGGCAGGATAAACATAGGTCCTGTTGCTGAGCAAGCAAGAGCGGCCGCGCGCTGTGGTCCTTTTCGTGGCTCTGATGGCAGTCATCGCAGGTAACTCCCGCATTCAGATGCTCCGTGTCTCCCCAGCCAGGATCTCGTATGGAATCATGACAACTAAGGCATACTGATTGACCTTCGGCGCCCGACGGGGATGTGGGTTTAACGTCCTCGTCTTCCATGTGTCCGGCAACATCAACATGGCAATCCTGACAACTGACATCAAAGAGTGGTAAGTGAACCGTGGTGGTTAGACCCCCGATGTCCTCATCGTGACATTCCAAACAGCTTTCGGCTGTGAACTGTTTAGGGTCGTCGCCTGCATAAAGCCAAGCGGCGTTCATCGGCATAGCCAAGAATCCTAGAACGATGAGATTCAATTTTTTAGTCATTTGTCCACCCCAATTCTTGGCAAGGAATCCATGAGTGTTTATCTTGCATGGACTTTGCTAACCGAATATTCGCGGTCGGCGCCATGGCAAGAGGCACAAGATTCGCCGAAAGGAGCGGTCATAACAAACGCATGGGCCGCAGCGTCTTGTGTGTCGTGACAAGATAGGCAAGTCGCTGACGCGGGACCCATCGGAGAGAACCAGTCCCGGTCAGTGATCGTGCCTAGGGCGTCGCTGACAAGCGGCAAGTCATAGGTATTAGGAAGGTGGCATGCTTCACAGTTACGTCGGTCACCGGGATAGGTCAATTCGTTGTAATTGTGTACGCTGCTCCTGAACCCAAAGACCGTGAAATCTTGTGTAAGTTCATGTCCAGAATGTAAGCGGTGTATCAGCCATTTGAAGTGGATGGACTGGGCGGGCAACATGTCTTCCGGCCTAACTTCTTCGTCACTGTTAACCGGGTTATGACATATAGTGCACTCGTTGACATTTAGACGTTGACCACCATGTAGCGAGAGTTGATCGTGACAGTCATTGCATTTGGCCATGTCCACCACCTGGCGGCGTGCTTGCGTGGAGGCATCGGTAACAGGAAACGCAAAGATGGGATTTAGAGCAGCTTCACGAACGCCTATCTCCTCGTCGTTACCTTGTATAACTACATTCCTATAGATATCAGCGGATAATGTCCAACTGCCGGTAGCATCTTCTGGAATCGCGCTGGTGAATCGTTTAACGGCAACATCACCATCAAATTCTGCATCCGTTGCGTCTTGTGTCATGAAATCAAGATAATCTGAGTTTGGGCCACCTGCCAAGAACCTTAGGCGGTCTAATGTAGAAGGGTCAATGGCTTGACCGTCATTATTTGAAATTCGGAAGGTTACCAGCGGCTTCATGCCCGGAGCCGTGTCTACGACGTCGAGTATTTCTGCATGGATGCCATCAAGTTGGCCTGACTTTTCAGGTATCACGTGTGCGCCAAGCACCGAAACATCAAATTCGAACTCGCCTTCAGGAATATGGCAGTTTGCGCAGGCAGAATCGTCTGCCTGTGGCCCCGGATCGTGATTGGCTCCTGTCATCCAATTCACATCATCATGGCAAGAACCACAAGACGCTCTTGTTGGGCGCGTGTAATAGATATCTGCATTGGGCGCATCTATGTCATGACAGGTCGTGCAATTGCGGACATCTTGAGGGAAGTGAACTTCAGAATAGTCGTGAACCGAATTTCGAAAGCCAATGATTTGATAAGGCGTTCCCGCTTGCACACTGGGCAGATTGTGGCCCATATGAATTTTGTGGATCATGACTTTCATGTCCACCGTATTTCCGGTGTCTGGGTCGCTCGTTTGCGGGTTGTGACAGGTCACACACAGCTTTACATCCTGGCGTTGTCCACCATGCAGAGCCAGCGGATCATGACAGCTATTACAGGTTTCATTGAACATGGAGCCCCAAGTCTGCTGCACGGTACCTTGGTCCGGTCGAAAATCAAATTCAAGATTGTCGTAATAAGTCTTTTCGATGATGTCCTGTAGATTCCGATTGCCATAAATGGCGATGGTGTGCGTCGCTGCCGCGTCCAGATCGGGCGGCATGGCGGTTCCGAATGTGTATTGATAACGACCCAACTCTAGGTCAACCCAGCTACCACCTGAATCGGTGGCGGCTTGTTCGGCAGATGCACCGGTGATTGAGCTCGTCGCGTTCCGCGTCGTGTAAGCATGAAATTGGTTTTGGTCGCCGTCAAAGACTGCCAAAATGAAACTGGCGGATATGGCACCGGGCGTGATGCGCCCGTGTCTGTCCAGCGGTTGCTCAAGGTCATCTTTAAGGCTCAACACGACAACCAAACGGTTCTCACTATTGATTTCCCAGCTTTCGACCGCGAAATTGAGACCGGGTCGGACATACTGTGCTTGCTTATTGCTTAAGTAGAATTCCGCCTGATCTGGCGCATACTTATGAGCGCTAAGCGGGATATCCGAGTTTTTAGTCTGAAACGCTAGGGCCATCATACTGGCCATAAAAGCGATTGCGACAATACGTGTATAGGCAAACATATCGTGGTCCTCCTACTCTCAAAAGCGATCACTACAAAGGTTGCGGTCTTTACCAGATGGCTCCAAGACCAGCCACTTTTCACTCCATCTTTTAAATATAATGGAGTTTAGGATCCGTTATTCAATTTAAGTCCCAAAGAGTCGTTTTGTCAACTGTTTATATGAAATCGACTGTTAAAGATTGAGCGCGACAAATCACTCAGGAAGCGTTATGGTGACGAACTTATTTGTCATTGTGCTGGCTACGATTGAGGGGCTTAATCAAAAGCCAAATGTGAGCACGCTTAATCCGTCAAAAATAGACATAATGGCGCATAATACTCCCCCAATGACGAGCGGACTGGAAACAGCTATTTATCGGCGTTGCCGGAATCTGAAACAATCGCTATTTACACAGTCGCCTATGAACCAAATCTTGAAAGAACCAGCTCAAATCCGTGTTTAGGCTTGTGCCAAGTCTAGCAGGGCCTGGCCTTCAAGTCGATAAGGCAACCAGGTTTCCTTATGAAAGGCACCCAAGCTGTGATAGAAGTCGCGGGCAGGTGTGTTCCAGTCAAGCACCGCCCATTCAAACCGTTGACAATCGCGAGCGACAGCAATACGTGCGCAATGACGCAGTAGATCAAGGCCCACGCCTTTTCCGCGTTGGCCCGGCTGCACAAAGAGGTCCTCTAAATAACAGGTCGCCCGTCCTGTCCAGGTAGACCACATGAAGAAATAGAGCGCGTAACCAACCGCAATGCCGTCAACCTCGGCTATTAAGCAGTCGAATAGAGGTCGTTGCCCAAAGCCATCACGTAGAATATCGTCTACATTAGCTTTCACTTGGTCCGACGAGCGCTCGTACTCAGCCAACTCTTTAATTAAAGAAAGAATAGATCCGGCATCGGCAGCGACGGCGGGTCGAATGAGATGAGCACTCAAGTTCGGCTCCCTAAACCGGCTTGGTCCGGCGTTTAGCCGGACCCTGCCAAGATCAGTGTCGGTTGATACCCATATCCAAGCGAGGATCTGAGATAACCATCAGGGGTCGCTTGAACAAATAGGTGGTGTAGATTAAGAGAAACAAGCCCAGGAAGCCAATAAACACCAGAATATCGGCTATTACTAATGTGCTCACACCTGACATAAAAGTATTGGATTCATGATCGAAGTACCATGTCGCCGGAGCAATCAGAACAAAACGCTCGATCCAAATCCCGATAAAGCTAATCGTGGCTACGGGCACAAAGCTGGCGAATGCCAACTTTCGATTCTTGGACAGACCCAAGATAAAGGGCAAAGCAAATACCATGGCAAAGGCAATATAAGAGAAATTCTTCCAGGGCATGCTCTCAAATCGTGTTATCAAGTAGCCTGTTTCAATACTCAGGTTTCCGTACCAAATAACTAGGTACTGAGCAAAAAACAAATAGCCCCAAACGACCGTGAAGCCAAACGTCAACTTGCCAATGTCGTGAAAAAGCGGTCTGCTCATGTACTTTTCAAGTTCAAATCGTTTGCTAACAAAATGGGTTAGAAAATACATAAAGCCATAGGCTAAAAGGATATTGGTGGTGAAGTTCCAACCACCGAACATGGTCGAGAACCAACGATAGTCTAACGACATGATCAGATCAAACGCCAGCAGGCTACAAACAACGGCGAAAGCGAGACAATAGAAAGGCGCAATCAGGGTTTGGCGACGTTGGCTACGATTGGTTTCTGCTTCTACGCCTAACCAATGAGAGGGTTGCTTCCAGGCTGAATTATGCTCATGGGCCAAACCGAGGTCCGGTCGCAACGAATGGTTAGTGAAATATTTCGCCAACCAAGTCAGCAACAACAGACCGCCGATGACACGGACAAACATAAAAGGCTTGGTCAACCAAAAGGCTTTGTTGCCACCTTGTGGTGGATAGTTAATCCATTCGTAGATATGGTCGGCACCGAACCAAAGCACGATGACGCCAACAATAGCGTACGGCAAAAAGGAACCGCTGGCTTCAGCAAAGCGTTTTATGGGCCGACCCCACATGGCGTTGGTCACTTGTAAAATCGCGGCAATGACCACACCTGCAGCGGAAAGTCCCGTAAAGAAATACAAATTGTGTAGGTAAGAGATCCAACCAATGCGCGGTTGTGGATGAACAAACGCGAAATAGCCGAAAGCAGCAAAACCGACCAGCATCATAACCACATAGAGAACAATGGTTTTGGACGCGGGCTTTTGCGGTCCTATCGCGCTAACGACTTCAATATAATCCTGATGATGTTCTGCGTGCACGTGTCCCTACCTCATTGACCCATTTGACTTTGCAAATGGCGAATGTAGTTGATAACATGCCAGCGCTCCTCGGGGCTCAAGTGAAATGAGTAGCGTTGCATGATTGCCGACCCATGTGTCAGGGTCGTGTAGATATAGCCGTCATTGCGAATTGAGACGACCGTTAAGTTAAGACCCGGCATGCCCTTTGCCTGAACTGGCGATTGGTAGCCTTCATCATTACGCAGTTCTCTACCGTGGCACGAGATGCAATAGATGTCATAAAGCTCATGACCCGTCGCAATCGAAGCCTCTGTGGCTTCAACAGGGTTGATCATGTTCTTCTCGCCCGTCATGAAATCAGCTCTAGGAGGAACAGGATCCCACTGATCCACGGATACCGAACCTTCAGCCGGCGCCCTCAAACTATCCGTGTGAAAGGGTTTAATGCCTTGTTGCTCGGTCATATCGTTGATCGGCCACCAGCGGTAAGGGCGGTTATTTCCAGCCACCATCACCATGGCTGCCAAAGCCAATCCTGCACACCACAAGAAGCGCTTATTCAGCATGAGAAACCTCCTCAGCACCGCGCTCTGTGAGTGAGTGGCTCACTTCATCAAAAGCATCACTCTCGCAAGGAACAAAAATGCCAAACTTGTCTTCCGTGAAGCGATCATCGTAAGGGATGGTGCGACTACGGAATAGGCGTGCGTGGTTGACAATACCCATAATCGTGAAGATTGAACCAAACAGGATGGTCAACTCAAAGGCAATCACCGTATAGGCTTGCAATGAAACGACCGCTTTACCGGATGTCGGCAGGATCCAATCCAACGAAACGAACGAAGTGAATAAATAGCCGGCCGTACAGCCCGTTATTCCACCAATCAGTGTCCACAATCGCACTGGGCTAACCTTTTCGTCCATGGCGTGCGCCAACTCATGACGTGGGGTTGGCGTATAGACGGTAATGTCTGTTCGCCCCTCGCCGCGGAATTTAGTGATTGCGTCTATGAGAACGTCCATATGACTGAATATACCCAAGACACCTGAAATGGTTGTTTTCATCTCAAGCCACCTCCATCTGGTGGTCCACATGACCCTTCATGGGTGGATCCGAAATTTCTTTCATCTCCGTGATGGCCATGGCAGGGAAATACTTTATGAACAATAAGAACCACATAAAGAACCAACAGAATGACCCTAAGGTAATGCCCATTTCAACCCAGGTGGGTATGTACCAACCCCATGCAAATGGGTCATAGTCTTGGGCCAAAGAGGACACAATAATATTGAATCTCTCAAACCACATACCCACGTTAATGAATAAGGAAAGGACAAAAAAGGTCGGTAAGTGGCGTCTAACTTTGGTGAACCACAACGGAATCGGAATGATGCAGTTACAGAAGATCATTAGCCAAAATGGAATCGCGTAATGACCAAAGGTCCGCTCCCAGAAAATGAACTGTTCGAATGGGTCATCACCGTAATAAGCGATGAAGTATTCGGTGACGTAAGCATAAGAAACGATGGTTGACGTCAAAACAATTAACTTACCCATGTTATCGAAGTGCCAAGGGGTCAGATACTTTTCAATACTGAAAATCTTACGGAACGGGATGAGAATGGTCACCACCATCGCCATACCAGAAAACACGGCACCGGCCACAAAATAGGGCGCGAATATGGTGGAATGCCAGCCAGGCACAATTGAAACCGCGAAGTCCCAAGAAACCACGGAGTGTACCGACAAAACCAAGGGCGTCGCCAACGCGGCCAAGAACCCGTAACCAGCCATATAGTGGCGCCATTGTTCGGTACTTCCCGACCAACCCAAGCCAATAAATCGGTAGATTTGGCGTCTCAATCCCTTTGCTTTGTCTCGAATCAGCGCGACATCGGGCATGAGGCCCAGGCTGAAGAAGAGCACGGACACTGAAAAATAAGTACTGACGGCAAACACGTCCCACAGGAGCGGCGATCTGAAATTCACCCACAGTTCCCGCTGATTGGGATAAGGAATCAACCACCAAGCGACCCAAGCACGGCCAACATGAATGACCGGGAACAAACCGGCCGTCATAACCGCAAAAATGGTCATGGCCTCAGCGCTTCGGAAAATGGCGTTGCGCCAGCGAGCGCGGAACAAGAACAAGATCGCAGAAATCAATGTACCAGCGTGTCCAATACCTACCCAAAAAACGAAGTCGGTAATGTAAACACCCCAACCTACCGGGTGATTCAATCCAGCAACGCCCATACCCTTCACTAATTGAAGGCCCCAACAGTAGCCGCCAAAAATGACACCAGCCACCACAAAAGCGACCAATAACAGGTATGTCAGCCCGGGTTTCTCCAGGGTGCGGAGAATATCGCGGTTGATATCTTTATAGTTAAAATTAATCTCTTTCACGGCGAGCCCCTTTTAGGAATGAGCTTTATTGCTCAGCGTGATTTTCTTGAGATAAGAAATCGCCGGCTTTGTATGGATATGATCATCTAATGAACGGTATGCATGCGCTTCATGCGACTTATGCGTGACGATCGCCTGTTCGTCCATCGCGTTTCCGAACTCGATGGCGTTGGCTGGACACGCTTGCTGACAAGCTGTCTTAACTTCACCATCGCGTACTTTACGGCCTTCGTCGCGAGCCACGTCCTTGGCGTCTCGGATGCGATGAGAACAGAAGGTACACTTCTCCATGACGCCACGTTTTCGAGCTGAAACAGAAGGGTTCAAAGCCCAATTCATATCGCCATCAAACTCAGGGTCGAACCAATTGAAGCGTCTAACTTTATAAGTACAGTTGTTGGCGCAATAACGCGTACCGACACAACGGTTATAGACCATGGCGTTAAGGCCTTCACGATTGTGATAGGTCGCCAAAGAAGGACAAACCGATTCGCATGGTGCGTTGCCGCACTGCTGACACATCATCGGCATAAAGGCGACTTCCGAACGAATCTCATCGCCATCACGATGGAATTGCACGTAGCGGTTAACGCGTACCCATGCCATTTCGCGACCTTTTCCAACTTGGTCCTTACCCATGACAGGTAAATTATTTTCCGCATAACAGGCCGTGACACATGCACCACAACCATTACATCGGTTCAGGTCAACACTCATCTCCCATTTGTAATCGTCATAAAAGGTCTCTTCACGGTCCTTGAACACCTTGGTGTCGGAACGGTCGGGATAAAAGTCTGTATCTACGTGTACCGGGAAAAGCGATTCCGCCGAAGGTCCGGAATGGTGACCGTGTCCGTGATCTCCGCCACCATGCTGATAGTCATTCAGACTCATCGACTGATAAACATCGCGGTCGCGGCTGCCCGGTTCGCCAGAAATGGGGACACCCTCAACCTGTCCGGTAAGTGGTTGCGATATGCGATCACCCAATCCAGGCACGTGAGTGGTAACCACTTTTTCTCGCGGCTTGCCGCTCTTGTTGAGACTGACCGCCATGGGTCCGGCCGCAAATTGGCCGCCCTCGGTGAGATCTTGTGTGATCAGCGCGAATGCGTTGGCACCACGATGGTAGACATCGCCGTAATGGGTGTGTCCTTGGCCGGTGGCCATGGCAACCACGCCGTCCCGGATCGTACTTGATATGAAGACAGGGAGCTCAACAGATACGTTACCTGCCCGAACGTCAACGACGTCGCCAGTTTCGACCGTATTCGCTTTTGCTGTCGTTTCAGAAATCTCAAGCCAAGAACCCCAGACAACGCCAGTCATAGCATCGGGTAGCTCTTGCATCCAACCACGATTGGCCGTTTTGCCATCTCCGAATCGAAGAGATTCATTGATGACCAAGCTAAGCGCACCTGCTCGATAGGGGTGGTAGTCTACGTTGCTGTCTGCAGCAAGGTTGGCCGAAATGGCTATGTCAGTGCTTAGCTCAGGCGCTGCGAACAAGCCCCCATTCTTCAAACACTCTGTCCACATGGCTTCGCCAACACCCGCTTGATCAAAACGCTCCAACCAGCGGCGCTTCAAATAATCTCGGAAGTTGGTCTCCGCAAATGTATCTGGCGCGTATTCGTTGCAAAGAGCCATCAAAACATCTTCCGCTTGTGGTGCCTCAAAACGCGTCGTCATCACAGGTTGTTGTAGGTTGCGAATACCCTCGTAACCACCAAACTCGCCCCAAGACTCTAAGTCATGGGTCACGGGGATCACTAAATCAGCTAATGCCGTGGTTTCATTTTCGGTATCGGCAAATGCCACCGAAAAACCGACCTGAGTCAATACTTTAGGGAAATCACAATCGGCAGGTAATGAATAAGCCGGATTCACGTCTTTCGTTATTAGAACTTCAACTTTGCGTGCCGACATATCCGTCAACAATTTGGCTATGCCTTCATGGGAAGGGACATATTCGATGGATTTTCCGCCCGCATAGTCAACACGGGGACCAATGGCCCCAACAGCCTTATTAAGCAATAAGACGGCAACATGATTCTTTAAGGCGTCGTGGCCAAGGACCAAGTCTTCGCCAGGAAGCACAACGGCTGATTTTGCGTGGCTTAGCTCGTCCGCAAGCTGCTGTAGTTTCTCGCGCTTAATGCCACTTAGTTCAGACGCACGGTCCAGTGTCCAGCCTTTGGTGATTTGAGAGACGAGGCTTTTCTCGTCGGACGTCAAATTAGCAGAGTGTGCCGAAACTTCGCCAAGTAGCGCAAGCGCTATCGCCGTTTCGCTACCCGGGATAACCGCCAACCACTGATCTGCGTTGGCGCCGGTTCCGGTTCGTTTGGGCTCGATTTGAACAAATTTGGCTCGCAGGCCATTTTCAGGTGCAACCGCATTACCAAATTCACGAGAAAGTTTCTCAACCGGTCCCCACGACTCCAAAAACTGAGCACCAAAGCCAACGATCAAATCTGTATCCGCGATATGGAACATCGGCACCTTGGCTTGACCAAAGACCCGTTCTCCTGCCATGACCAACGGTGCATGGTTAAAAGCCTGATATTGGGTGACGCGACCCTCGCCCATGAGTCCGACAAAGCTTGACCAGACTTCTAAGTTGGCGCCCGCCATGACGTCTGTTAAAGCATGGACGTGTTTGCCTTTGGCGGCATCTAACTTACTCTTGAGCAAGTTGCGAGCCTCAAACCAACTGATCTCTTTGCCGCCTTTGAGTCTCGGGGCCTTGATGCGCCCACTACCATAGAGACCCTGCAAAACAGACTGGCTGCGCGCATTTAGGCCGCCACTATTTATAGGGTGATTAGGGTTGCCTTCTGCTTTGATGGCCCGGCCATCTACAACTTTGATCCACATGCCGCCGTCACCGGCTTCACGTGAACTGGTTGCGTAATATTGAGGCACATACGGAATCATGCCGTCGTGCGGTCGTACCCATGGCTTCCAAGTTTCTTCATAGGAGGTGGCATCGCCACAGCTCATGGTTGCGGCAGCGCCGCTCATACCCATCAGGGTCAAAAAATCTCGACGTTTCATTCCACTGGTCATGAAGCGTTCTCCTTATTTGTGACAGACGAGGCAGTCAAGTGACGCACCTTGTTCGCGATTCTGTTTGTGACAATCAACACACCAACCCATCGTCAATGGGGCTTCGCGTGCAACAACATCCATGGTCTCCACTGGACCATGACAATCCTGGCACTCAAATCCCGCCTTGACATGGCGTTTATGAGAAAAATACACATAATCTGGGAGATCATGCACCTTAACCCACTCAACAGCTTGATTTTGATCGTATAACGAGGCCATTTCTTGGATGGCTGGACGATCAGTCGCCATAATCTTGTGGCAACTCATACACTGTTCCATGGCTGGGATACCGGCCGTCCGTGATCGGCGCGCATAGGTATGGCAAAACTCACACGGGATCTCCAAGTCACCAGCATGTAGCTTGTGACTGTAGGCGATCGGCTGCTCAGGTGCATATTGGCTCAATTGAATATCGGCCTTCTTCGAGGAAGGAATGACCGGGTTCTGAAAACCAGTCAATGAAATTGCCAATACGATGAGACAAGCGAGCAGGGAAATAGCTCCGAACTGCTTCTTACGATTCTTCATGGGACGTCCCTAAACGGTTATTGATTCGGATAAGGTGGGTCAATACGTGGAAAAGGCCCGCCTAGCCTGCGGGCAAACGCGGTTATCTTACCCAATTTAGCGCCAAAACTGTAGCGCCAATTTTGAATAAACTAGCCGCCTACCTCGCTCGAACCGCATTAATACAGGGTTACGGGCCTTAAGAATTTATTTTGAAGGCTGCTCAAACAGCTATTCTACGGTCACGCTCTTGGCTAAGTTTCGCGGTTTATCTATTTCGCAACCGCGATAAAGTGCACAGTAATAAGAGAATAGCTGCAGCGGGATAACCGAAAGGATGGGCTGAAGTAGCTCATGGGTGTCTGGAATGTATACCACCGCATCAGCGACATCCGCGATATGCAGATCACCTTCTGTAGCAATCGCGATGACGGGTCCGCTGCGGGCACGAATTTCTTGAATATTCGAGACCATCTTCTCGTAGGTGGCGTCTCGCGTGACCACAGCCATGGTTGGGAACTGGGCATCGATCAACGATATGGGCCCGTGTTTCATTTCACCGGCCGCATAGCCTTCCGCGTGAATATACGAAATTTCTTTAAGCTTCAAGGCGCCTTCCAAAGCAACCGGATAGTGCAACTGTCGGCCGATGAATAAGAACGAGCTGACCTTGTAGTATTGGCGCGCTAAGTCTTCCAATACAGAGGCACGCGACAGAATATGCTGTATCTGACGCGGAATTTCGCCCATGGCCCTCAATAGATCCACGCCTTCACTTAACGATATGGACTGGTAACGGCCAATGAGGAGCGCCATCAAATTTAGAATGACCAACTGCGAAACAAAGATTTTTGTTGATGCCACACCAATCTCTGGCCCAGCGTGACAATAAACGCCGACATCGGTTTCTCGGGCAATGGTGGAGCCAACGACATTGACGAGGCCAATCGTCAAGGCACCCTTGCGTCGCGCTTCGCGAATGGCCGCCAAAGTGTCTGCCGTTTCACCAGATTGGGAAATCGCCAAAACGCCCGTCGTCTCATCTAATCGCAATTTGCGATAACGAAACTCGGACGCCAGCTCAACATCAACCGAGATATCTGTGAGCTGTTCAAAAATACAACGACCCACCATGCCTGCATGGTAAGAAGTGCCGCAAGACACAATGACAATTTTCTTGAGCTTCTTTATTTGATCAATTTTTGATTGCAGACCGCCCAACATCGAGCTGCCTTCATTGAGCATCACTCGCCCACGCATGGCATTTTCAACCGTCGTTGACTGCTCGAAAATTTCTTTGAGCATGTAGTGAGGGAAAGTGCCCATACCTTCCTCTTCAAGGTTCCAGTCAATTTGCAACGTCTCTCGGGCGATGGGTTTGTTGTCCAGGGTACGTATTTGATAGTCGTTGGGTGTAACAATCGCCATTTCGTTGTCTTCCAAATAAATGACTTGATCGGTGTATTGCACAATGGCGCTCACGTCACTAGCCACAAACATTTCTTGATTACCCACACCCAGGACAATAGGACTCCCACGCCGACCACACACAATTTTTGAGGGTTCATCAGCACAGACGACAGCAATCCCAAATGTGCCTTCAACTAGTTGCAAGGTCTTTTCGACCGCCGACTCAAGGTTGGTCTCGTGTAACTTGTCGATCAGATGTACCAAGACTTCGGTGTCAGTTTCTGAGGTGAATACGACGCCTTCCGACTCAAGCTGGGCACGCAGTTTACTGTGGTTTTCAATGATTCCGTTATGTACGACAAAAAACCGTTCGCGACTGTCGCTGTGTGGATGTGCATTCAACTGGGTAGGCTTGCCGTGGGTTGCCCAACGGGTGTGCGCTATGCCGCAGGTCATATTCAAATCTAAACCACTAACCGCTTTGTCAAGGTTCTGAACGCGGCCCACGACCCTGAATCGGTTGGCCCCATTCTTATCTATCGTCACCATGCCAGCGGAATCGTATCCCCTATATTCCAACCGTTTAAGCCCGTTAATCAGAATGGGAGCGGCTTTCTTGCCGCCTACATAACCTATAATGCCACACATAAAACCCTCCCGAGTAACGGCCTCGAGCAATCGCTGTGCCATGTCAAGAATAGCCCATTATACAACGCATTCGCACGCACAGCCGCCCAGCTAGTGTGTCGTTTTTGCATCACTGCCCGCTCACACGGCTCCAATTGGGTTGGCTTGACAGCCCGATAACGCCATTCATATGATCCACCAACAACGCAGCCCCAATAAAATCCAGGAGTTCGCCGCATGCGCACCCTCTCTCGTCCGCTTATCGTTAGTTTGTTAATAACATACGTACTCATATTGGTCGCCTTGAGTATGCAAGTCGATTCAATGGTCATCGATCGGTTCACGACGATCCTCGGGCAGACGGTCATGTTTTCGCTCATTGCTATGCCGGTTATCTGGGGTTACCTCTCGGGCATGAGATTTCACTGGCTCATATTGACCACCATAGTTTGTGGCACCATTGTCTGGGGTACATTCTTTGCTCTGAACAATTACGCAGTGTTCACGCAGTTGCCGGCAATCCTTGGGCAGGGCGTTCTGTTTACGCTCATCGCTGCACCGGTGATATGGGGCTACTTCGTGGGCATGAAGTTGCACTGGCACATCTTAACCGCCATGGCGTGTGGTGCCGTTTTTTGGGGCGCTGGTTTGGCTTTGCACAGCTCAACAGAGTTCATGCAACCACTTGGCACCATCTTCATTCGCTTACTGAGGATGGTGATCGTGCCCCTGGTTATGAGCTCCATCATTGTGGGCGTGGCCGGCGTTAGCGACGCCAAGAACCTTGGGCGGCTGGGTCTCAAAACATTTGCTTATTACACACTTACCAGTCTTATGGCCATCATTGTGGGACTGATGTTAACCAACCTCATCCGACCTGGCGTCGGTGTTGAGATTCCCATGACCGAGACCTATACCTCAGAGTCTTTAGAAAAACCGGGCTCGGTTTTCGATATCGTGATCCGCATGATCCCAATCAATCCCGTTGCCGCCGCGAGTGAAGGTGACATGCTCGGTATCATCTTTTTCTCGCTCTTTTTTGGCTTTGCCATGGCGCGCATTTCCGCAGCTCATCGCGACAAGGTCTTGCCACTTGTGAATTCATTCTTCCACATCATGATGCGCGTCACCGAAGAAATCATTCGCTTAGCGCCAATCGGCGTTATTGGCTTGATCGTCACCGCATTTAACCGAACCGTGGACCCAACCCAAGAGGACCCGTTAAGTCTCTTTCGCGCCGTAGGCATGTATTTTGGGACCATAGGCATCGGCCTCACCATCCACATTTTGGTTGTTTTACCCATCATCTATTATTTGTTTACCAAGCGTAGTCCGGCTAAATTGTTCGGACAAATGGCTAGCGCCCTGACCACGGCCTTTTCCACAAGTTCCAGTTCTGCGACCTTGCCGGTGACCATGGAATGCATTGAAAACAACGTCGGCGTTTCAAACAAAATATCCAGTTTCGTTTTGCCAATGGGTGCAACGATCAACATGGATGGCACGGCTCTTTACGAGTGTGCCGGCGTGCTGTTCATCGCTCAAGTGTTAGGCATCGATCTGTCCATCACCCAGCAGTTAGTGGTCGTCATTACCGCTCTGCTAGCCTCCATCGGCGCAGCTGGCATTCCGTCGGCGGGGCTGGTCATGATCTTCATCGTGCTTGACGCGGTTGGTATCGAAGGTGAGATGGTAGGCGTGATCGTCGGCACCATGTTGGCTATCGACCGGCCGCTAGATATGTACCGTACCGCCGTCAATGTGTTTAGTGATTCGGTGGGAACAGCTGTCATCGCTCACTCTGAAGGAGAAATAACCGAACCCAGCTAAAAAGCGAGGTTCAGGTCACCCACGCTTGCAAAATCGGACATGAAGTTTTTCGTTAATTCGCCGACCTCGTATTCGTTTTGGCCCACTTGCCTAACCGCCAAAACGTCTCGCGTGGTAGAGGTAATAAAGACTTCGTCTGCGTCTAACAATTCGGCCAACGGGAACAGGCCTTCCTCACAGCGGAGACCGCGTTCGCGCGCTAAATGGAAGACGATTTGCCGTGTCACCCCTTTAAGGATGCCTGCCTTCAGGGCAGGTGTATACATCACGCCATCGCGACACCAAAAAATGTTAGAGGTGGTACATTCCGCCACCTCTAACCGATGATTCAACAGCAACGCCTCCTGGCAGCCCTGTTCGCGTGCCTGGCGTATGGCCAGAACATGATCTAAGTAATTGCCTGTCTTTATGTTGCCGTTTTCGTCGGACAGACTATTCTTACGGATACTACTGAGGAAAATACGGATGCCGTCGCGATAGACATCAGCATTTGGGATCTCTAGTTTTCTTCCAAAAAGGATGCGGTGAGGATGGTCACAACCTGCCGGATCGATGTTCATGGGTCCAACACCGCGGCTGACTACAAGTCTCAAATAGCATTCCTGGGGAGCTAGTAATTGAGCCATGCTTTCCATTTCGGCCAATAACAACTCGTCTGACCAAGGCACGAGTAAACCGGTCTGTGAGCCAGAATATCGCAATCGGCTCAAGTGCATGCGTGCCACAAACAGCTTTCGATTACGCGTTCGCACGACCTCGTAGATGCTGTCACCAAACAAAAAACCATGGTCAAAAACGGAGATTTTCGCCTGATCCGATGGCACATACTCCCCATCCATCATCACCTTGACATCCAAATTCGTCTCCCTTTCTCGATCAGCTTCATGCCTAATTGATCCTATCATCGGTCACCTTTTCTGAGGATACCGAGGTCTGGATAGAGTAGACTTTAAACAGACAAGTCAAAATCTATTAAGAACCGGACATGCTTGAATACGCCACCAGTCATCTAGCTCAGTTCACCATCTTCGACTACATCATCTTTGTCGTTAACTTGTTGGTGCTGATTTTTGCTCGGCGTATCGTCTCCACCGTACCAAGCGACCGCAAAAATGCGGATATCGAAATGCGGCTCATGGCTCTTAGAGCCATCACCATTCTCCTATTCTTGCTCTACTTCATCGGTCTGCTCTTGCCCGACCTGCTGCAGAAAGTGGGCAAAACCGCCATTACGCTCTTGATCGGTTATCTGGTGAGTCATTTTCTGCATGTGGTGCTTTTGCATCGGTTTGGCAGAGTGCGCGAAATTGACGGTGAGGTCATTCTCAGCGAAAGCTACCAGTCAGAAGTCTTTCACCTGTTGGCAGTCTCCACGGTAGCCATCACCGCCTTGGTTGCTTTGATCAACATTTGGGACCTGACCAGCTGGCTCAAAACCACAAGCGCCTTAGGTGCCTTGCTGATCATTGCCTTTTCGACCAAAGATGTTTGGGCACCAGACAATATCAATGGTTTGATTTTGCTCTATAACGATACGATTCAGTCGGGCAGCATTGTTCGCTGTAATGAACTGCAGATCTTGGGCGTTGTTGTGCAAATCTCACTTACACAGACAACCATCCGCGATTTACGTCAGCGACATTTGATCCTGATTCCAAATTCAAAGTTCAGAAACTCAAAGCTGGAAATCCTGAATAGCTCACCCAACAAGAGTCTTACGCAATTTATAGATTTCAACCTGGCATATGGCCTGGAGAGCGCCAAAGTGGTCGAATTCTTTAAGGCCGTTTGGAAAGAAGCTTGCGTGCACCAGTCAGCCATCAATCCTGATGTGAAGTGTCGAGTCGTCGTGCTAAATAACGGTGACCATGCCGTCACTTGGCGTGTCTTTTTTGGCGTGCGTCACATTTACAAAACGCTTTCTGCAGAGTTTGCATTCAACCGCGCGGCATATGACCTGTCACTCAAGTGGGGTATTGGGCTAAATACGCCTGTGACCCACTTACTAGAACAAACCCAAATACCGCCAACTTTCGATCAAGCAGCGGACGAGCAAACAGCCTCAACTTGACAGTCATGGCCGCGACACGTAAGTTGGTGATGCAATGATTTTGTGGAGGTTAAGATGGGTCTGTGGGACAAGCTAAAAGGCCAGTTAATAGACGTTATTGAATGGCTAGATGACTCAAAAGATACCTTGGTTCACCGTTTCGAGAGACAGGGCAATGAGATTAAGAACGGGGCCAAATTGATTGTGCGCGAAGGCCAGAACGCGGTGTTCGTCAATGAAGGACAAATTGCCGATTGCTTTTACCCAGGAACCTATGAACTAGAGACGCGCAACCTGCCCATCCTTTCTACTTTGAAAGCATGGCCACACGGCTTCAATAGTCCCTTCAAAGCCGAAGTCTATTTTGTGAGCACACGTCAATTTACAGACCTTAAATGGGGTACAAAAAATCCCATCATGTTGCGCGACCCAGAATTTGGACCCGTGCGCTTACGCGCATTTGGCTCCTATGCAGTACGTGTCGGCTTTCCGGAAACCTTCATTCAGGAGATCGTTGGCACCAACGCGCACTTCTCGACGGATGACATCATTGGGCAACTAAGAAATGTGATTGTGGCGCGCTTCACCGATGCGGTAGGCGAAAACAAAATTCCCATCCTCGACTTGGCATCGAACTACGATGAATTAGGCGCCCGCGTCAGCGATCAAATCATGCCTGACATTCAAGCACTGGGCTTGGAATTGACCTCCATGTTGATCGAAAACGTGTCATTGCCGCCTGAAGTTGAGAAGATGTTGGACAAACGCACCAGCATGGGCATCTTGGGCGATATGAACAAATTTACCCAATTCCAAACGGCCCAAGCCATTGAAAACGCGGCCAGTCAACCGGGCGGATCCGCTGCCGGGCAAGGCATGGGAATGGGCATGGGCTTTGCCATGGCAAATCAAATGGGAAATGCCATGCAACAACCCGCGCAGCAAGCACAGCCAGCACCGCAATCAGCACCACCTCCGCTTCCAGCCGCAAAAAAATATCATATCGGCGTGAACAATCAACAACTCGGACCCTTCGATAGGGCAGCACTCCAGCAACAGATTTCAGCTGGTAATTTGACCGCGTCAACCTTGGTTTGGACCAAGGGTATGGCTAACTGGACAAAAGCCAGCTTGGTCGATGAGCTGGCCGATCTATTCGATGACGGACCTCCGCCTTTCCCTCCTAGCTAAATGAACGAAGTTCAAACAGCGGTCCAATTTCCGTGTCACCAATGTGGCGCAGAACTTACCTTCGCCCCGGGCAAGGAAGCGCTTCAGTGTGCCTACTGCGGTCACCTGAATCCCATCGAAGGCTTCGAAAACACCGAAGTCGTGGAACATGATTTCAGGGCCGTTTTAGCGGAACGCGTTTCAAAAAGCGATACCGTTCAGGACCGAGTGGTTAAATGCAGCACTTGCGCGGCAGAATTCGAAGTCAAGGGTCATCAAACGTCAGAGCGCTGCGCCTACTGCGATACGCCCATCGTCGTTGAACCCAGCAATCGCACGCTTATTAAACCATCGCATTTATTGCCGTTTGTGATTGAGTCACGAACCGCTCGAGAGAGATTCGCGGCTTGGTTGAAGAGTCGCTGGTTTGCACCCAACTCTTTCAAACGGCACGCACGCCACGACGCCGGGCTAAAAGGCGTATATGCCCCCTACTGGACCTATGACTCTGATACCGCCAGTGATTATCGAGGCATGCGCGGCGATGACTATTACGTGACTGAATCCTATACCGCCACTGAAAACGGGAAATCCGTCAGGCGTACTCGCCAAGTAAGAAAGACTCGTTGGCGCTCGGTCTCGGGTCACGTACGAAACCTATTCGATGACATTCTAGTTCTGGCCAGCAAGTCTTTGCCGAAACGTTATGCCGACGCCTTGGAACCCTGGGATTTGACCAAGGTAGCAGGTTATTCCGACTCCTATGTAGCTGGCTTTGGCTGTGAAGTTTATCAAATCAACCTTGAACAAGGATTCGACGAAGCCAGTAAAATCATGGACACGCATATCCGTGCCTCGATTCGACAGGATATAGGTGGCGACCATCAACGTATTTCCTGGATGCATACCAACTATAGAGGCATCACTTTTAAGCATATTCTTTTACCGATTTGGATAAGTGCTTATCGGTACAAGAAAAAGGTCTACACCTTTCTTGTTAACGGCCAAACGGGAGAAGTTCAAGGCGAGCGTCCCTACAGCTGGATCAAAATAACCCTAGCCGTATTGGCAGCTGCCTCTGTGGTGGGCACTCTTCTTTGGTACTTTAACCAAGCAAATTAGGCTTGACAGGCAACCGCACAGGTGAAAAGTGGTAACCTAGTTGAGGTCGTCATCTAAGGGAGATGACATGCTTCATTTATTTTGCCTGAGTTTCGTTTTCGCCGGTTGTCCGCTAACTTGGGACCAGTGGCAAAGCTCGCTAACAGGCCCCCTCGACGTAAACGGAAACGGTTTGCTGGATGTGCAAGACCTGGTCGATTGTCTTTTTGCTGGACTGCCACCACAACCCATAAGTTTTGTGTCGCAAAACTTGGACGCCAGTTTCGTGCACGGACAGAATCTACGCATAGCGGACTTGGATCAGGACTTGGACCTTGATGTGATTGTGGCTTATAGCCTATCTGACCAAGTGGTTGCCTATATAAATGGCGGTGACAGTTTGGGCGGCGGAGATGGCAGTATCTGGGCAACAATCGAAGTTGCCGCACCCAACACGATTGTCGCCACAGACGTCACCATAGCCGACTTTGATGGCCAAGATGGACCAGATATCGCGGCCGTAGGGCTTTTTGATCGTAGTGGCGGCTTCACCTCAGCCGGCGAGGTGGCGTGGTACAAGAATCCTGGCGATGTTTTCGCAACATGGGACGCCGACCATTTCACAGGCCTAACATTTTGGGGCGCCATTCATGTACGGGCCGCTGATCTCACCGGCGAAGGTCGGGCCGATTTGGTGGTTTCGGCGATTGAACTCACCGATATCGGCGGAACACCTCAGGCCTCTGGTATTTGGTGGTTTCGCAATGAAGGCGGGACACCTTTGACGTGGTCTGCACGAATGGTGGTCGATGATACTTTGAACACCGTCAACAATGTATGGACGGACGACATTGACAATGACGGTGATCTGGATTTGGTAGGGGCAGGTTGGGGTAGCGACCAAGTTGCCTGGTACGAAAATACGCGTATCGGCGTCGACCCTTCGCCTGTCTTCATGAAACACATTCTAGCCAACGTTTCCGCGCCGCATTACGTCATTGCCACACAACTGGACGCCGATGCCACTCTTGAAGTCATTGTGGGTTATGAACATGCCAACGGCGACGGGGCGCTCGCTTGGTTCGATGCGCCTGCCAATCCCGACAATCTCTGGACCTTGATGGCCATTGACAATAGTTTTGGCGTTGGCGAGGTACATTTCTGCGCCGCCGACTTTGACTTCAACCTTGAAAACGACTTGGCGGTGGTAAGTTATGATTTGTCGGACGGACGCTTCTATATGCGTGATGCGATGACTTGGGGCCCCGCTTTACTGCTTCAAAGTCCACCTTCCGGTATCAATCACATCGCTTGCGGGGACGTGACAGGCGATGGCCGTTGGGATTTGGTGACCACTACCTACGGCAATGGCGCAACCGACTTGGTCGACATTTGGGTCAATACGCCAGACCCTTAACCTGCGATCCGATGGCAAGCGTAAAGGGAGACATCCTGCTCTTCACCCTTTAGACGTATGTAACCTTCAAACGCCATCCCAATGCGTAACAAAACATTCGCCGATGCCTCATTTTCTAAGTTGGTAATGGCGACAATGCGCGTCAGTCCTAAAACCTGGTGGCCATAGTTTAACGACGCTAAAGCGGCTTCTGTCGCATAGCCTTTACCCCAATAAGCCGGCGAGAAGGCAAAACCCAGGTCCACATCTTCAAGTGTGTCGCGCTTCAATAAGCCACACATACCGATCGCTGTGTCATCCTTAAGCGTACACAGATTCAGCCCAAACCCATGTTGGCGATAACTGGCGATGGGACCTGACTCAAGATAGGCACAAGCACTTTCTTTGTCTCTGACACCCTTATCACCAATATGGGCCAAAAACGACGGCTCATTCAATAGCTGCTGAATATAGGGCGCATCATCCAACGTCAGCTTCTTTAGGACCAACCGGTCGGTTTCTAACACAATCACCTTTCACCCCACATCGAATCGCGGCTATCGTCACCGATAACTAGTGTATGTTACACGTGAGGTAGTCATGCAGTCTAATCAGAATAAATTCAATGATAACGTGGTCTGGCGTGCGGACGAACTCTGGCGTCATCAATTCACACGCCACCCCTGGAGCGACGATCAAATTGCCGAACTGACACTTAAGTCAGCCTACGGCTCGACAACCGTCTCTCATATCTTGCAGCAGGCCGCCCAGCAACTGGAAAGCGGTTGTGGCGTTTTCTTGGCAAGCGGCCTACTGCCAGACACGCTTGAAGAACAGTTGGCGGTTTTTGAAAAAGTCTATCGTCAGATAGGGACGCCTATATCTCAGAGTACAAATGGTGAACGTCTCTTTAAGGTTCAGAACGAAGCTTTGTCAGAACATGACGCACGGGTCCGTGGTCCCAATACCAGACGGGCGCTTTCCTTCCACAGCGATCGCTGTGATGTCATCGGTTTCTTTTGTATTCGTCAAGCCATTTACGGCGGTGAAAATCTCTTGGTTTCTTCAATTGCAGTCCACGAAACCATGCAGGAAGAACGACCTGATCTAT
This sequence comes from Holophagae bacterium, assembly GCA_029263455.1. GTDB lineage: Bacteria > Acidobacteriota > Holophagae > Acanthopleuribacterales > Acanthopleuribacteraceae > JAGQSC01. The sequence goes on along the minus strand of JAJCXM010000023.1, from coordinate 51,577 downwards.
TGGCAGAACTCTATCGACCTTATTATTGGAAACGCCATACTATCGACCAAGGCAATCAACGGCCCTGGTACCAACTTCCCGTCTTCGCACCCTATAAAGGACGATTCATGGCTAATATCATGCGTGTCCTGATATTACGTGCCCATCAATCAGATCAATGTCCTGACCTCACGCAAAGCCAACTGGAGGCGCTTGACTACTTGGAAGCAACGGCACGCCGCCCGGACCATCACGTCAGGTTCCACCAAAAACCTGGCGATATGCTCTTCTTGAATAACTATGTCGTGCTCCATTCACGCACGGAATTCAACGATTCGGACGATCGCGACAAAAGGAGATTACTTCTAAGAGTTTGGCTTTCTACCCCGAACAGTCGCGAGTTGGACCCTGTCTTCGCCCCACTTTATGGTGCAACTGGCGCTGGCGAACTGCGCGGTGGAATCCATCCTGCCATTAAGTGAACCCGCCAAGTTCAGCCCGTGACATAAAAAGCGCACACCTCGAATGATCACCAATCAATAAGGAGAAGTTACATAAGCATGGAATGCCTGTCAGCGTTGATTTGTTTGCAGTAAGATATCGACGTCGCAGGTAGGGCTAGTGAACGAAACACAAGCAACGCCGTTAACATAGCTGGCCTAAAACCAGCGATTGGTCACGGAATTGGGTGAGAACGAATGACGGCACTCGTATTGGTTTTGATTGCATCTGAGCTGGTAGCTCAATCGACACAGGTCTATGATGCCGGGCACCATACGTTAAAAGTGCAACAGACCAAAATGGGTTCCTTGTTCGAAATCACTGTGGTTGATCCTGATCCCGTACATGGTGAGCAAGTCATCAACGACGCATTTCGCGAAATCGACCGCATCGAGAGTCTCATCAGCAGTTGGCGCGACGATTCCGAAACCTCACGCATCAACGCGCAAGCCGGCATTGCCCCAGTGGTTGTTACTCGCGAAACCTTTGACCTGGTAGCCCGCAGCCAAAAGGTATCCAAACTGACAAATGGCGCATTCGATATCACCATCGGCAGCGTGTTAACACTTTGGGACTTCAAAACACGTGCGCCAGCTGTACCGGACGCCAGTCAGATTCAGCAAGCCCTAAAACTTGTCGACTACCGGTTGATTGAATTGGATTTAGAAGCACTAACCGTATTCTTACCTCGAAAGGGGATGAGACTCGGGCTTGGTGCCATCGGCAAGGGATATGCTGCCAATCGTGCCGCCGCGTTGATCCGCGCCGCAGGCATCATGGGCGGAGTTGTCAATGCTGGCGGCGACCTGTTTGTGTTCGGAAAAGACGGGGACGATTTGCCCTGGAAGATCAGTATTGCCCATCCTCGAGAAGGCAATCGACGACTAGCTGAACTTAGGCTTTTGGACCAAGCTATTGTTACGTCTGGCGACTATGAGCGATTCTTTAAGGTCAATGGAGAGCGCTATAGCCACATCATTGATCCACGCACGGGCTCGCCTACGCGCAGCTTACAAAGTGCGACTTTGATTTGCCCGGACGCGGAAGTTGCAGACGCGCTGGCAACGGCACTATTTGTGCTCGGCGTCGAGGGATTGGATTTAGTGGATAGGTTGACCGGCTTCTCAGCTATTGTAGTAGACTGGGAGGGGGAAGTTCATATGACCCGTGACCTAAAAATCAGACTAGGAAACGAAACGCCATGAAGCGTCTAATTTTGATTCTGTTTCTGCTCAGCATGACATTTGCTCTTAGTAGTTGCGCCAAACTAAAACCATGGGAACGTGAGACTTTAGCCTTAGAACCCATGCAAGTCGAGACCATCGACTTAGGCGTGTTTGACCGAAATATGGAAGTCTATCGAGAAGGCGCAGTTGGTGGAAATGGCGGTAAATCTGGAGGCGGATGTGGCTGTTCGTAGACTAATTTTGGGGCTAACGCTGAGCTTAATAGCCATTGCCCAAGAAGATGATGCCCGTTGGTCGGTGGATTTTTTGGTAGGCTATTATGATCAAACGGGTGATCATTCCGCCGTTACGGGAGGCGTTGGGACCGAGGATTTGCAGTCCGCATCGCCTATTGTTGACATCAAGTTCAACCCGGACTCGGCTTGGTCACATTCAGCACACCTGGGCTTTGATAATGTGACATCCGCTTCCATCGATGCCATGGATCACGTAAGTGGTGCTTCGCGTGTAGATACGCGCGCGTTCTTGGATGTCACCAGCGTACGAGACCTTGGCAAGTCACGAATCAGTGGTATTTTGGGTTTCTCCACAGAATATGATTACTTTTCAGCACATGGCGGCTTAAGTTACGCCATGGATTTTAATCAGAAGAACACGACTGCAATCGTCGGCTTGACCCACTACGCTGATACCGTGGATCTCTACGATATCGAAGGCGTGAATCAAGGCGACACCAATCGAGACACCACCGACTTAACTTTCGCCTTGACTCAAGTGCTAGGCCGAAAGACGGTTGTCACGGGCGAATTCTTCATCAGCGACCAGTCAGGATTCCTTTCCTCCCCATTCCAAGAAGTCGAGTTCCAGGACGGCACCATTACCGCCGAACGACTGCCCGATGCACGTACTCGAACTGCGCTAACCCTTAAGCTCAACCATGCTTACAGCGACCGTTTCATCGTGCGGCACAGCCTCAGACACTACGACGACGATTTTGATATTCAAGCCGAAACGATTGAATTGGAACCCTACATAAAAATTGGATCCAAGCAGGGTTCTTGGTTCAGCCTGACTTTGCGCTATCACATCCAAGACGGCAGCCCATACTTTTTCCTCCCGTCTGAAGCCAACCTCGATGACGATTTCTACACCGCCGATCGCGACCTTTCCACTTTTGATAGTTATCGCGTAAGCATCGCCTACAAAGCGCCTTCCAACCATCGCTACATGGATCGCTACAAAGTCCGCCTTTCATATTATAAACGAGACGAAGGTCTCAACAGCATGACCCTCTCGCTTGGATTCGGCTGGAGTCGACAATGATTGCATTACTCCTATTAATCATAATCAGTGGGGAGCCAGGAACGTTACAGGATCAATCTGGAAAATCGTACAGCTTGCAAGACCTGAACAATCAAGTCGTGGTTTTGGATTTCGCCGCATCATGGTGCGCGCCCTGCCACAAAGTGCTTCCCCACATGCAGGCACTCAGCGAGGAGTTCCCCGCTTTACGTGTCATCGTTGTTTCTGTGGACAATAAAGAAGAGAATTATCGCTCACTTATCAAGCGCCATCAGTTGACTGTGCCCGTCCTTTGGGATCGAGATCAATCCTGGATCGCTAAGTTCGATCCGCCAGCCATGCCAACAACCATGGTGCTCGATGGCACAGGCTCGATTCTCTATCAACACTCTGGCTACTCCGACACATCGTGGCAAGCCTTAAAAAAAGCCGTGCGAGCCGCAATCACAACAGACTGATTTCATAGCGCTGAGATTAGTCGGGTGATGTTGGGATGCATACGACTTGTTTTTCCTGCTGCACTCGAATCAACTTAACCCTTGAATCGATTCACCAATGGATAGAGAATTACCTAAACCCAGTTCGTCCATAAAGTTAACCAAAAAGTGGTCACATCACTCTGATTAAGCTGAACATATAGGAGCACTTTTATGTCAGACCATTCGTCACGGAGAAGACTCGTTGAATCAACCGCACGCATTCTAGCTTGCAACCCCCGAGATGCGGAGCTGATCCTCTCCGATTTTGGAAGAAGCACCGAAATGAAAAATGCCTGGGTCAAGATGGTTGCATGCTCCGCTACGGGAGCTCTTGGAGGGGCACTCGGCGCACAGGCATCTGGACCATATGCACCCATTGGCTTGGCTCTTGGTGCCATTGCAGGCCATCAAACATGCTGTCTTATGTTAAACACCATAGAGAATTACGCCCATTGATTCAGATCGCGAAGAAGCCATTTTTAGCCATCCATTAGCATCGCCACACCGTTCAAGGTCCGGGTTTGGTCACACAAACGCCTCGATTCCAACTAACGGTCAACGGCTTTCGCAAGCGCCAACAGCTTCACGCTGCCCATGACTCGTCCGTCCGTGGCTGCTTGCATAAGCTGTTTCTTTTGTGGGTCGTAGTTAATCGTCTCGACTTCGATGGCTTTTAGTTGACCCAAATCACGGGCCTGCGCGTAATAGGGATTCTCACGCAGTAATCCGTCCAAACGAGCAGCCAGCTGACCTGTTTCATCTATGTCGTTCGAATGAAGCAAAAGTCGATAGTGAGCCGGGTCACGCACCGGAACCAACAATGAACCACCCAGCTTGAGGTTCTTCAGCGTACACGCCACAAAAGCCTCGTTCAACTTCTCACCTACAAGATCCGAAACAAAATCGCTCTTACCCGTGAACCGAACCGAAGGCGTTGCACCGGCCCAGCCGGTAACCGTAATTTGATCATCCAGTCGATAACGGTAGAGCCCGCCTGGCGTTGTCATAATCACTTTGTAAGTGCCAGCTTGACTAAGTTGGTGTGCTCGTAATATCACGCCTTCAGGGTCCTCAAACTCCAAAAAAGTGCTGCGGATGGCCAGCGGCCAAGCGCCGTTGAATGGGACCGACACACAACCTTCTGTGGCGAGCAGACTCTTTGGAGCAAGTACGGCTTCTGGAAAGATCCGCTGCAGATCGGCAGCGGCGGTGTGCGCATGACCATCTGCCCAACAACTAATATGCAGTAGTTTTGGCCATACCGACTGAGTGTTAGCAGGGTCAAGTTTCAAGAGTCGTCTGGCCACCTTCCTATTCCTTATTTCGAGTTGGCGGTCACCGCAAATGAAACGCTTACCGTCGTACAAACCTCTCACCAATGAATCCCAGCGAGCCATCATCATGTCTAACAAAAGCTTCATGAACGAGGGATGCCAAATACTAATCAATCTAAGGTCTTGAGCCTGTAACAGGTAAAGAAGCGTTAGTTCTTGGAAAGCTTCGAGATCATCTGCAAATTGGACCTCCTTAGGCACGGGCCAAAGTGTTCTAATCAAAGGCTGTAGCCATCGACCGCCATAAGCGGAATCATCTTCAAAGCCCAAGGGGATGGCTGATTGTGTTTCTGGAATTTTCATTTGCGGCGAAAGTGACCAATAGGCACTGCCATCCATTACTAGCGGCTGTTGTTGATAAAGGTCAAATATCCAAGCAGAGACTGCTTCTTGAAAAGATCGCAATAGGGACTTGTTCATGGGAATCCATTTGACGGGTCCCACACTGCCTGAACTAGGCTGCAACCGCGTCACCGCGTCTTTGGTGAGTTCAGCGAGCGAACCCGCCCGAATTCGATCTATCCAAGGTAGAAAATCCTCGTAACGGCGAATCGGCACTTTGTCTTGAAAATCATCGTAGTCTTTGATGTCACTGAATCCGTGCTCTCGCCCAAAGCGGGTGCCCACATTTTGCTCAACGAGATTCGTCAGCAGCAGGTCTTGCGTCAATTGAGGCTCTTGCAATGCACGGACAAATTGAGTTGCTGATCGCTTCGCAAAGCGCTTCCAAACCTTATTAACTGCCAGCTTTAGAACCATAGATGAATGAACCCTGCGACTTTAACCATAAAACTAGACCGGTGATTTACCCTTGACCATGCGCCAGCCAGCTCGGGTCAAGTTGGATTCTGAGATTTCGGTAAGACATACCAATTCGTCACCTGCTCGATGGTTGGGATTAGCTTGTTGAAAAAAGGTGACGAATTCGTCTTTGAGCAAACGTGGTGGCAGGTCCTGCAAGTGTGCTTTGAGCATGTGTGGTTGTTTGAAGCGAATCACGCCTGTCACCTGATCATACTGTTCTACAAACAAGCGCTTTGCCAACGCAGTAGCCAGTTCGCCGAGCTCGGTTTCTACCTGAAATGGGTGAGGGAAAAATCGTTGCCAAAATGCAGGCAGGAATCGATAGGTCCGTATGCCAGACGAAATCAATAGCCAGTACAAGCGTCGATCAGGACATTGATCTTGGAAGCTCAATACGGTGCGAATCCAGCAGCGCGCCAGGGCTGAGCTGTTCCATGCACGTGGGTCCATGATCGTATCGCCGGAATAGACCATCGCGATCGCTTGCTTCCTGATGGTGAGTTGTTCGAACAAAATGGTTGAGAATCCAACCAGCTGGTCATCGTCGTCATACACCACCAAAACACCGGTTTTCTGATTCAGATCCTCCATGAATCCTGCTTCGTCAACGCCATCAAAATGCTGCTCAAACAGACGATAGAGTTCATGGATGGCGGTTGCGCTCAACGCTGCGCGAGCGATAAATTGGCCCTTCATAGCGTAGCAACCTCCAACCCAACCCTGTCTTCAGGGTCTAATTGGGGCACCTGATTGCAGGTCCGACTGACCGCATAAATACGGCTCTCAATGATACGTGCCTTGCAACGCTTGATGATGGTTTCAGCTAAGGTCTGCCTCGGGTCCATGCCTATCACTAGATAATCTAAGCCTTTAGATCGGGCCGACGCAACAAGATGGTCCAACATGTGAACGAACAGACTGGGATCGTTGTCAAGCACCTGGAGTTGAAAGACATAGGCCAAATTGATGGACGAGCCAACGGCAGGTAATCGCGGTTGCCGCAACATCGTTAAGCCGACATTAATGAGGTGTCGGAAGTGCCTGATCCGCGGTTCGTAACCCAGGATTCGTGTTTGCTTAAAGGCGCGCTGATCCCAAAGTGCCCCTGTGGCCAGGACTCTTTCATTGTCACGAATCATGTAGCAATTTGTGACTGGGAGATTGCGCAATAGTGGTTTACTGAAATCGTCTTCTCTCCATATTGGTGCAAACTGGTAATCGCGGTTCCTGTGATTCAAGAATTGCACGTACGGCGTCAGCCATAGCGAATCGACCGCAGCAACTTCCCGCCCTGCTTTCAGCATCCGCATTTGCTTCACCGGCATGACAAATGTGCGAAAGGGAGCTAGATACGAATAGCGCGGTAACGCCGACAGACCTCGCTCCAATAGTCGCTGAGCTTCCTTGTTATCGGCCAATATTGAGGTGATATCAAACTCAAGCTCATTTGCTTGGTGATCGTTCATACAGGCAGCGAATCCCGCAGCCAATGGGGCAATCCGTCCTTTTATTGCGTTGCTTGTCCGAAGGTTACCCAGATAACCAAGCTCGGCTGGTTCTCCGTTGAACCACACCCGGCGAACAGAGCGACTGCACATTCCCAACACACGACCTGTCTTATCTCTAGCCACATGGCACGTATTTCTATGACCTTCAATCGTCAGTGAATCGAGAAATGATGGCGACCGTTGCAGGCTCAGCCACATCTGACCACGCATGGGCTTTTCGGCTAGTAATTCCTGAATGGAGGGCTCATCAAGCGGACAAGCGGGCTCAACGGCCCATGCTGATTGCTGTCTCGGCGTGTTCACTGGGCAGCCATTCTCCTTGCCAATTCATATCTCCGAGTGGAAGCCCGTTTCGTCCCGATATATCGCGTTGATGCATCCAATTAATCAGGAAGTAGTTAAACAACATATGACCAGATTGCCATTGTACTTTGTGTTTAACGCGTTGCAGTATGCTTGACCAACAATAAAAATCGGTGCGCGCCTGTACACAACGGTCCGCCAGTTCCTCGCGGCTCATTTTTGACGGCAGGAATGGAATTTCGTTATAGCGATAGCGATCATCCAACCACCAAGCATCGTAGACAAGCCGATTCTCTTGCTGCATACGCTTGTATAAGGGTGTGCCGGGAAATGGCGTGATGTGATTAAAAGCTCCGATAAACAGCCCTTGTTCTCGCGCAAAATCGACGGTCTCAGAGATGGTGGTTTCCGTATCCGTATCGTAACCAAATACAAAAGTTCCATAGATACGCAGTCCGTGATTCCTGAGATTTGCCAAGGCTGTTGCCGCTCCGCCCTGCATCAAGTTGAACCCCTTACGCATCGTTTTCAACGTCTCCGGATTCAACGATTCCAGTCCAACTAACACACCCTGGCAGCCAGATCGCTTCATGAGCTGTAGTGCTTCCTCGTCATGCGCAACATGGATCGCCGTTTGGCTTACCCACTTGATCTTGAGCGGTTCGATCGCGCGCATGAATTCTTTTGCCGCCTCAATATTGCACGTCATGTTGTCGTCGATGAAGAAGATCAGACGGTTGCGCTTAAGCGACTCAATTTCTTTCACCACAACATCGATGGGACGATGGTGATGGGTCGAATTGTGGAAGCTCATAACCGCGCAAAAGTCGCAGCGAAAGCGGCAGCCACGCGCGAACTCCACCAAATCGAGGGGCAAATATTTCTTTTGACCGTAAATCTCGCGCTTAGGCAGGATAGCTAGATCATGTTTAGGGCTACCAACGTATTTTGCCTTGGGACGCCCAAAACGATAGTCATCAAGCAGTTCTAGAAAAACGCTCTCTGCTTCGCCAGTGACCAGACTCTCGCAATAGCCGGCCACCTCCTCAGGGCACAGCGTGGCGTGGTAGCCGCCCATCACGACTGGAACTCCATGCGCTCGAAAACTAGACGAGATTTGATAGGCTCGTTTGGCCGTATAAGTTTCTACACTGATGCAGACCAAGTCGGTTGCTTCGTCAAAGGGTATCGCCTCAAGGCGGTCATCATAAAAACGCACTTCCACATCGGACGGTACCAATGCTGCCAAGGTGGCCACTGATAGTGGTTCCATTTGCCAAGTGCGAATATACTTCTTCATCCCGAGGTGACGACCAACGCACGGGTGAACGAATGTCAGGCGGAAAGGTCGGATTTTTGACGGGACCATGGTTCTCTCTCGTTTGTTGGCATCATTATGTCGCAGGTATAGAATTGGCTCAAATGGTACGCGTAATGGCGATAGGCGAGATTGGTCGCTAAAGCAGTTGCGAGCGGAGCCGCTGTTTTACGCAAGCGCTGCCAGATATTCGGCAAACTGTAACTCTTGCGCCACGCGTGTTCGGTCCCTTTTTGTAATTCTTCGATCGTCATCTGCGCTGGCTGAAAGACCACATGCTGTCCATCGTACGATCCCCAATCCTGATGCAAAATACGACCTTGTCTCTCCAGTTGCTCAAAAATAGGCGTCCCAGGAAACGGCGTCAGCACCGCGAATCTGGGTAAATCGATGCCTAGCTTGACCACCAGATCGGCTGTCTTTGAGAAGACATCTGGTTTGTCGTCATCTAACCCGAATACAAAACATGCTTGCAACGCGATGCCGTGTTTGTGTAGCGATTGCACGATGGAGGCATAGTCATCAGGTCTATTAAAGCCTTTGCCACTCGCTCGCAATGCATGGCTTGAAATGGATTCGAAACCCATCAGCAAACCGCGACATCCAGATCGAGCGGCAAGCTCTAATAGAGGCTCGTCCTTACACAGTAAGGTTGTAGCAAGTCCATACCAAGAAATACGCAGCGGAATGAGCGCTTCAAAGAACCGTGCCGCGTAATCACGGTCAGCAATCAGATTTAGATCAACAAATATCGCTCGGCGCGCACCACTTCGTTTCAGATCGTCAACCACGGCTTCGATTGGTTTTTGAAACGGACGTCGACCCCAAGCGCTGGGAACCACACAAAAATTGCAATTATGGATGCAGGCTCGCGTGGCCTCAAACACGTTATCCGTTAGATAACGATGCTTGGGAAGCACCGATCGATCAGGTAAAGGGTAGCCGCTAAGAACCAAATCGGTTTCTTGTTTATAACGGCTCTCCATTTGTCCCTTAGCGAAGTCGCGTAAAAGATTTGGCCAGCTGTTTTCCGCGTAACCCAAAACAACCGCATCCGCATGTTTCTGAGCCTCGTCGGGCAGAAGAGTGACGTGCGGTCCACCTAAAACCACGACCATGCCTCTTGATCGGAAATGGGCTGCCAGTTCATAACAGCGAGGTGCTGTTCCAGTGATCACGGTCATGGCCACGATATCGACGGCCAGATTCAAATCAACCTCTTGAATACCTTCATCGATGCAGACGATTTCGGCATTGAGATCTGCAGGCACCAAGGCGGCCAGTGTTGGAAGCGTCAGTGGCATATAACGCAGTGATTTCTTGAATATACCCTTGCGAAAACGGTAAAGCGGTCCCTTGGGTGAGATCAAAGCTATCTTCATGTGCTTTCCTCAAGTCGACGTATCGCATCAAGACGTGGTTCCCGAACTCGGTAACGGCCGATACTTTTCGTGAACAGTCTAAGCACACGTTTCGTTTGCGGGTCGTCACATATCATCACAGCAGCATCGGCAAGTGCCAAGTTTTCAAGAGCATCTCTTTGATAAGGGAAGTACCATTCGCAAAAGTCCGTGTTACTCAAACATTCGGACCAGGTGCACGGCTTAACAGCAAAGGACTGCCATACTCGTTGGGGAATATTTATCAGGCCTTTTGCCAAATCCTCTTCCAGGTCGCGGGCCACTGAACACCAAGCCAACGCTTTTATGAGCTCGTTCCACCTGGAAGCACGCGAGCTAGATGCACTGAAGATTAACAGCAAGTCCAGACTCAAGGTAAAGGTCGTACCCAGGTGTTCTACGAGCTGATCTTGCGGCCAAGCTTCTTGGCCCAAAACCCTGACTCTATCTTTTGACATTGTCTTAATCAGTTGGGAAAACAATCCCCGAACCTCCATTGCATGGTCCAATGATTCGCATTCCCGATAGAGCATAGAAGCTAGGAACGACAAATCGTTGTCATCAAACTGACCCTGGTCCCAGCTGTTTACCAGCGAATTTATTAGGTAGAGTGGTTCCTCCGAACATCGCCAATCACCATCCAACAAGTCATCAATCCATTGAGCCCAACAAAACGCATACCGAACTTTTCTTGTTCTTCGCCAGGATCTGACACTTTGCACCATCATCATCAACCAAATGAGCGCATACCTGCGGTGTCGTAGCGTAAAGTGACAAAACGCCTTTTGACACAACCACTCGGCTCTGGCGGTTTGCCAGAACAGCTCATCACAAGCCGACCTGAACAGGTAACCACAAAACAAAGCCGCCATGACTGCTCCCGTCAAGACATCTACTAAGTGGTGTTGATGGGTAAAGACCGTCGACAAAACAACAGCCGCCGCCCATATGGACACGACCCACTTCAATTGGCGACGATACACAAACCAAGCAAAAGCCAAAGTGATCGCAAAACTCACATGCAACGAAGGCACAAGGTTATAGGTGAGATTAAGCCAATCCGCTAGTTGATATGCCGTTCCGTTGTGTTCCGGTGATGGGTACGCCAGCGTCATTGGCCAAAGTGTGAAAAGAAGCGCCGCTATCAGCACCTGCAGGCCCGCACACAAAACAAGACTACGCAGAATCGAGTAGGGAAGTCGCCAAGCAGAGATCAACAAGACCAAGTTAAGACTTAAATAGATCCATACGGCTGAAACCAAAAACGGTAGTTCCAGTTCCCATTGAAAATGCGGCGCAGGAGTCGCTCTTCCGTGAGCCAACATATCTGACCCAACAAACAGGACAGCAAACCAGCCAGAAAACGCGAGGCACAGTTGTAGACGTTTACCCATCTGTATGTCTCGTTGTTTGAACACTTGAAGCTGGCGTATTAACGGGCAGCGGCCGCGGACCACGCCACATCGCCAAATACACGCCTAGAAAGGAAGGGTCTGAGTTTGACTTCTCCGTGTATCTGGGCAAATAGAACCAACTCAGTTCCGGCCTTTGATGGTGAGTCCGATGGAAGTGGTAGTTCAGGTAAATCCAACGAATCCAGGGGTGAATGCGCAAATTCCAGGCCCCGTTCTTGACGTCGAGCGGGCTAAAAGCATGATCTGCGTACTGCAATGAACTCCACATCAGAGCGAAACATACATAACACGCCGCCCAACTTAAGAGACTAAGGTCGAGCACAAAAAAGACCGCGAACTGAAAAGCGAAACTCAGTAAATTCTCCAGTCGAATCTTCCCAGGCGCGTGTTTTTTGAGCCCGCTGAACATGTCGGCAGCTCCCGTTTGACGGCCATGCGGTGATGAGAATATGGGCAGAAAGAAGAACCCGGGCCATAGGGCAAAGACGGCTGCGCCTAAGGGTAGAAAGGGCCAATAAAAACCGGTCAGGATGCAATACCACTGAGCGCGCTTAAGCCACTTATTATCGCCCGGGCGAATATAGTCAAACTGTTCTGATTCGGTCCGGTTGCGTTGATGGTGGCTAAGGTGAAACACGCGTTGCATGGTCAGGCCGGTGGGGAAGAAAGCGGCAAAGAAGCGGCCAAAGAATTCATTGATACCCGTGCTCGGGTGAAAGTTACGGTGTACAGCTTCGTGTAAGAGCGAAAAGACCGTATTATTTGTGAAGCCAAATGCCAGCACAGCCAACGCAAACAACCAGCCGCCACTGTGTGCGGCCAACCATAGCCAAAAAAGAGCCAAACTGGGGACCAAATATCCGAGCAGCAGGTTTAACTGTTTTGGAATGGGGTGGTTGATCACGCCTTGCGTCTCTTTCCTCCAAACCAGCCAATTAGTCCGCCTACCAGCAAGCCAATGCCTGCCGCCGCAATGCCCACTTTGAGCAGAAGCCCTTGCAGCGTGTTGAGGATTGCATTGTCAAACAGGTTGGCCGAATAGTGGAACGCGCTAACCTTCCATTGATCATCTTGTTTGACAATGACACATGTCCAGCGACCTTGAATCTCAAACTCACGGCCACTTGTTAAGACGTACTTGTCTGCCGAGCTGCCATAGGCCATGCCGGTCGTATCTGAATAGAGCCGTGCCAACGCGCCCGCCTCAAACGACAGTTTCAAATCTTTAACAATGGCGTCAGGACCGGTCATCATCTTGTCGAAATAGTCGCGGATCTCCTGCGATCCGTGGCACACATCACTGTTCATAGTTGTGAAAACGACGTCATCGGTCACATGTTTGAGCAGTTCCTCAAGGTCACGTTGATTCAGTGCGTCAGACATTTTCTGTTTCAGTGAGCGCAAAGCATCATGCACCTCATCCTCGGAACTGACCTGCGCATAAACGGTTGTGGCAAATAACAATGCAATAAAAGTTCTCATACTGCTACCTCTTGTGTTTCATTGAATGGAAGACCTTGCAGGAATTCCAAGAACCTAGCCAGGGTCTCGTCTCCAGGACCAAGGTGGTCGGCGCGAAAACGAATACCGTCAAGTATTTGAATATCTTTCCGTAGGAACGAATTGAAAAGGAATCGCGTCAAACGTACGGCAAATTTCCGGCCTAGGCCGGTTCCTTGAATGCCATAAAAAGGGAAGAGACTTACGCCTTCTTCGGTGGGACGGAAACTCATCATCATGCACGTCTTAAACTGACCAATCTCAGATTCAGCAATCAGGGTCGTGCCGCCGTGACAGGTCATGCTAATTCGAATTTCGTTACCTGATAACCATGCCATTAAACGATTGGATAACCCTCGCCCTGTGACTCGAGAAACGTAGGTCAGTCGAAAAGTCCAGGGCCCTAAATATTCGATTTTGGGTGGCTGGGTCAAAATGCGACCGTGGATTGTGTGTAAATGATTCATATCAAAGGCATTAACCAATGGGACATACCAGGGAACTGAAAACTCGATCGGCCGACCCGGTAAATAGGTACGCTGCACATCATCCAAAAAGGCAGGTGCTTCAAAACAGGGATCGTCGCCGACATGTGCGAAAACAACGCCGTACTTGGAAAGCTGGGGGACATCGTCAAATGCAACATCACAACGCGGCGAAACCACGCCGTCCTTAGAGACAACCCAATGGTGGAGCGGGCAGCGGATTCCTGCGTCTACGACTGTGCCATTCTTCAGATGCACACCCATATGCGGACAGTGACCTGACAACACTTGAGGAGGCGATTTATCTAAGGGCCTAAACCACACCAAGCTGCGACCTAACATGTCAAAGTGATGTACCCTGCCTGGCCTAATACTAGACGGCCCGAGGATGTACCAGGATTGCGGGCAGCGTGGCAAGGCAGCTTTAGGTTGACTCAAGAAACGGTTGGCTTGATTCATTTTGGCCCCGTCGGGTCAATTACAGGCCCGATCGATCATGTCACTAGGGAATATTGGAGGTTACGGTGATTATCACCCGAGTGATCCGTTACACCAAATATTCCATACATGTTCGGGGTATTGCCAACCATTCAAAAAAGACAGGCCATTGCCTCAGCCATATAATTATTGGATCAGTTGGCCAAAGCCGCTGTGTGGATTAGGTTATATATCTCGCCGCCCGGATAGATCGAGCTATGACCCGCTTGGTTCGTCAAGATAATGACCCCGAATCCCCTTTGTGGATGAAAATCCATGACCGTGCTTGCTCCTGGTACGCCGCCTGTATGCCCAATCCAGGCTTGATTAAAGGGCTGGCGCCACATCAATGAGATCGAAGATGAAAAAGGCAAATTGGTCGCCACAAACTGGTTCTCTAACATTTGCGCGACGGTCTCGGTCCGCAAAATCCGATTCCCATTCAACGAACCTCCGTTCATGATCGCCATTAAGAAACGTTGCAAATCCGGCATACTGCATTTCAGAGAGAAGGCCGGATAAACATAGACGTCATAGGGGGCAACCGTTTCGTTTAAGCTATCGCCATACAGCGCCAACAGCCGATTAACAACTATATCAGACAACCTAAAACCACTGTCCTGCATGCCCAACGGCTCAAAAATCTCCTGTTTTGCATAGACACCAAAGTCCTGGCCGCTCACCGCCTCAACCAACGCGCCAACGAGGGCGACGCCCATGTTTGAGCTTTGGATGGAGGTGGCTTGACCGTCACCAGGATTGACGGAGCGCCACAAGCTATCCGAACTCTGTTGTCCCTCGGTGGCCAAGAAATGTGGGATCCAGTCCAGATCGACCGTGCCTTCAAACACCAACTGGCCTTCGGCGACATCGCCGGGCGGGTTACTCGCCATGCCGGAATTGTGGGTAAGCAAGTGGAAGGCTGTGATCGGGGAATCAGGGAAATGGCGGTTGCGCACATTAAAGCCTAGGTACTGATTGATGTCCGCCTGCAAATCCACCTGGCCCGCTTCGACGAGTTGCATCAAGGCCACCGCTGTCACCAATTTAGAGATTGATCCCATGGCAAACAAAGCGTCGGAGCGCGGTGGCGTCAAGCCGTTGCTGGCTTGATGGCTCTGCCAAATTAAGCCATCTTTATCGGTGATAATCGCAGAGAGTTGCGGCACGCCTTGGCGCTCCATGACGGCCTTGATGTCGGCAGCCAGGTTGGCAAATGCGTCAGCTTCAGGAGAGGATGAATCATTGGAGCAGCTGAACGTTAACGTCAGAATGAGAACCCAAATGAGTCGGCGAACACAAGCCTGTTTCAACATGAGTGAATAACCTCCGGCTAGCATTAACAGTAGTTCACCGAAAACAAATTCACCATAAGCAACGATGCTCAGTCGACTGACTGAACTAAGCGGCAGGCAAAAAGACTCCAGTAAAACTATCCTCAATAGACAGGGAATGTCCCACCAAATTTTCACCACGCCAGGTGAGATGGGGCTCCTATATGGAGTGCTGCGGCTTGCAGCAGCTTTGATCGAAGTGTTTGCGGGTGGTGAAGACGTGACATCGATGAGCTTGCTCGTCGAGCGTTGCAGCCGAATCGCTTATTAATGTCTATATCAAAGTCCCCACATCAGCGCTCACGAAGCAAGCTTCGCCGTGAAAGCCGTGACCTTTGGATAGCGTCGCCCCAAAACGATCGTGAGCCACCGCATTCCAATGAAGGAATGCTTTGGGCGAACGGAGTGGGAACGCTCATTCTAATTGGCGCAACTTCCGTGGGGTACGTCGCGAAGGGAGGCAAATGAGTCGTTCCCTAATTAACTGAGCAGTTGACGGGAGAATAACTCGAGACTGAAAAGATGAGGTTAATCTCCATTGAGGAGGCCTATTATGACCAATATAAAACGTGTAATCTGTATGACTTTATTCGCAGCAAATTTACTGGCTGGGACCGTGTCCAAGGGTCCTTTATCACTATCTGACCTTGAGAATGTGCCTGGTTTAGATGGTTACCATGCGTCAGGGGATATCCTTTTTCGAACCGCCAACCATAAATCAACAACGTCTGTTCGCCGCTGGCCGAATGGCGTCGTATATCATCGCTTCGCCGATGACGTAACACAAACAAATCAAGACCTATTTATGGAAGCTGCGGAAGCCATGTCTAACATCACGGTGATTACTCTTGTTGAGCGAACCGACCAGGTAAACTTCGTTGAAGTTCGCAACCATCCTGATCCTAACTTTTTCGGTGGATTTTCAGAGCTTGGCATGGTTGGAGGCCAACAGATTATCCTTCTTTCTGACTGGAGTAACTGGACCATGCAACACGAAATAGGCCATACACTTGGCCTGTTGCATGAACAATCACGACCGGACCGTGACCAATTCATTGACATTCAGTGGGATCGTATCTTTGAAAACTATGCTGGGAATTTTGATATCAGTCGGGGGGCTGAAACATATTCTGACTATGATTTTATGTCGATTATGCATTACCGATGGAATGCCTTTTCACGTGACGGAGGAGCGACGATCGTACCCAAGCCCGGATTTGAACAATTTGCGCGAACCATGGGCGGTATGGTTTTGAGTGACCTCGACATTCAAGGCATCAACCAGTACTACAATTTTGAGTCGAACCCACAATCGATACGTTGGATCCCTCATTTGACGACACCTGAAGGGGGATTTCAAACCGAGGTCACTTTTACCAATACGCGAAATGAACCGGGATATCTGAGTCTATTCGTTTTTGACAAGAACGGTGTACCACTCCCAGGAATTACGTTGGAATTGGTCGCATTTGAATACGGGAAAATCAATGTGAACGACTATCGGCTGCTTAATCCTGGAACCCAACCCAGCCATTTTCAAATCGACGGAAGCGGGTTTGTTCGAACCACGGCATCCTACAGGTTCGATAGTGACCAAGGCGTCACAGCCCATGTTCAAGAAGTCACAAACACTGGAACCCTATTCATTTCCTATGCCAGCGAGTGGGATAAATCGTGGGAAGGAATGGCCATTGTCAATTTGGGTAATGAACCTTCTCACATCGAAGGTGTACGTAAGAATAAGCAAGGGGACGAAACCTTCCGGGCAACCATCATTAGTGATTTGGCGCCAAACGGTAAACACATTATGGTTTTTGATGACCTGTTTGACGACGACCCAGAACAACAAATCCAAATTATCAGCAGCCAAGAGAGTGTGCTGCTGTTTCTTCGCGGCTCTCGCGAAGGCACAAGGTACCTGTACCAAACAGAGCCTCTGATTGTCCAATAGAAAACGGGTTCCATAGAAAAGGCGGCCAACCAAGTCCAACCACGAAGCCAGTCGGAAGTCATTGGGCCAAGATTAATTCCGCAAGAGAACAAACTTAATCAAAACACCGATGGGATATTATGGTGAATCAGATGCCAAATCAATGACCAGTTTCACCAGTAATCTGGTTTCTAGGCCAATCGAGCGGTTGGCGATGGGGGATACGTGATACGGCTTGGGATAGTGCTATCCGTTTTAAGCATATTCGCATCGGATGTCATCGCATGCGAATCCTGTTTTTTCGATGACCCATTTTCGATGCCGGAAATCAAATTCAAGGCTGGTGACGACCCTAGTTGGTCGAATCCCGACTATGACGACTCCGATTGGGCTCTGTTATCAAGTGATCAGCTTAGAAACATCCAAGGCGTTTATTGGGTGAGGTCGAGGCTCATCATCGGAGATGAGGCGCGACAAGTTGGTCACCATTTTGATTTCAAAATGAGGATGCTGGCCTCGTACGAACTCTTCTTGAATGGCGAATTGATTGGCATGAACGGACAGGTTGGTCGCGTTGCCCAGGAAGAGGTTCCCGGTCGCTATGAAAATATCTTTCGGATACCACGACATATTGTAGAAGAGGATTCGGTTGTTCTTAGCCTACGGCTCTCCAGTTGGCATCGCCAATATGGGGATCGTCTCTATTTTGACCCCCTTCAGCGCCTGGCTAATAACCGCATCTTTCAACATTGGAACTTCCAGGAGGCCGTGATTGGGCACGGTAAATTGGACCCACATGATTTGCTGGAATTGATGTTCGTTGCGGTGCCGATCATCGTCGGTCTCTATTTTTTCTTTCTGTTTATCGGCCACAGAAAATCACGGCATTATTTGGTGTTCAGTGTGCTTTGTTTTAGCTTTTTTGTGCTGGGATTGGCGGATATTTTTTGGTGGGCCATCGGTTATTCCTACGACAAATACATTCTTCATTGGTGGACTTTGACGTTCTGTATTGGGTTGATCACCTTACTCTTCCCCACCTACTTCCTCGTTAAATACAACCTCAAGCGAAAATGGGTTTGGTTAGGTGGCTTGTTCATCGCGGCGACGCTGGTTGCCGCGCAACCGATTGTCGTATTCGGCATGGATGACGAAGGCCAATTGATCATTATCTTAGTCTTGATGACGTCATTAGCGATCCATGTGGTGGCGTTTTTGGGTGGCGGCAAGGGTCTGTTGCCGTCGTTCTTGGGCGTGTTGAGTTGTTTGATTGGGATCATGATGCACATGGGTGCCTTTTTCCTGTGTTTTGGTATCTTACTTACGCTCATATTGGCCCAGCTGGCAATGGAACATTTCCAGCAACAACGGAGCTATTTGATGAGTCTTGTGAATGCAAGCAGACTTGAGACGGAGTTACTCCGAAAACACATCCAGCCCCACTTCCTAATGAACTCTTTAACCAGCTTGATGGAATGGGTGGAAGTAGACCCGGAAAAGGGTGCCGAATTTGTCGAGGCTCTGGGCAGTGAGTTCCGTCTATTAACCCTGGTTGCCGATCGGCCGCTTATTTCTCTTGGACAAGAACTAGAATTGTGCCGCCTTCATTTGCAGATAATGGGTTTTAGACTCCAGAAACAATTCCGATTGGAGTTAAACGGCGTTGACACTCAGGAACGAATTCCACCCGCGGTCTTTCATACATTGGCTGAAAACGGTATCAGCCACAATAGTTACACGGACCCGATCGTGACCTTCCATTTATCGGCCGAGCGCAAGGGTGACCGCATTCGTTACCAATTTAAGACGCCATTTGTTGGCTTGAAAAAGGTCAAGCCTGGTGGCGACGAATCTGGGTCAGGCATGGGCCTTAAATACATCAAGGCCCAATTAGAGCGTGCGTTTCCTGCCGCATGGCAAATGAAGGCTGCGGCAGAAGGTAACCATTGGTTGACTTTGATTGATATTAGGAGTTCAGGGGAGGAGATCTCGTGATCGTCGTGATCGTAGAGGATGAGGTCACGGTTGCTAATCGAATCGAACGTTTGACGCGTGACCTACTCAATGAGTATTTAACCCACCTCAAGGTCTTTCATCACTTTGATGAGGCGATTGACTATCTCGAGAAAACACCCATCGATCTTCTTCTGCTCGATTTGAACATTCACGGGAGCGATGGTTTTGACCTATTGAAAATGACGGCAGCGGGTTCGTACCACACGATCATCATTTCTGCTTACGAAGAAAAGGCAGTCGATGCCTTTGCTTACGGCGTGTTGGACTTCGTTCCTAAACCCTTCACAAAGAAAAGGTTAAGCAAAGCGTTTCAAAGGATTCTGGATCAGCACGCTCACCATGGCAGCCATACGAAATATCTCGCCTACAAGAAATCAGGCGCCATTGAGCGCATCAGCCTTGACCGTATTAAGTTTATTCGAGGTGCTGATTATTATTCAGAAATCGTATTAGATAATGGCGACTGCGAAATCCACAGCAAGACGTTGAGCAAACTAATCGTGGTGTTACCTACGCGATTTGCCCGAGTCCACAAATCCTATATTGTTAACATGCAGAAAGCGCGGCGCCTTCAAGTCTATGTAGGGAGCCGGTATGAGTTGGAATTCACAGACGGTGAATGCTTGCCGGTCGGACGCACAAGGTATAGAGAAGTCAAAGAACGCTTCTTTTCGTAATCGAATTTCAACTATTGAAATTAGTCGTAATCAACCCACCGTTAACCCGTGACTAATATCTTTTTGAATATGAATCCCCAAGCAGCTCGCCAAAGGACCAGACCAATAGGCGCGCCGGGGCTTACTCAGAGTTCCGATGTGGAGTGCTACGGCTCGCCGCAGCTTTGATCGAAGTATTGGCGGGTGGTGAAGACATGACATCGATGAGCTTGCTCGTCGAGCATTGCCGTCGCAGGTAAAGCCTCTGACTCACCAGGTCGCGGTTGAGTGGAAACGCAGCATATGGCTCTTTAGGTTCTGAACTAGTGACCCAGCTTTGTCTTACGCCGTCGTTTGATGTTGAGATGGTAGCGTGTGCCTTTCAGTTCGCCAGTTTTGAGTAGGGCGCCCTTTTCAACCAGGTCCAACAAATCGCGGGTAGCCGTTGCGCGGGACGTGGTAGTCAAACTGACATAGTTTTGTGCGCTCAATCCGCCCATGAAACCCTCCAACCCTTCGCGGAACATGCGCTCCATGACTTTTATCTGACGTCCATTGAGATGGCCACTCACCCGATCGTATAGTTTCGTTTTCTCGATCAGGAAGTCGATCATATCCATTGAATAGGCCTGCGCCTCCAGGATCGTTTTGGCAAAATAGGCAAGCCATTCCGTGATTTCATTATCCTTGTTGCTCTCTTCCAGGGCGTTGTAGTAGGCCTTGCGGTTCCGTGCAATGGTTTGGGACAGTGCAATTAAGGTCGGTTTTCCCAAACATTCTGCCAGCGCTTTTTCGGCAAGCGCGCGCCCAATGCGTCCGTTTCCATCCTCAAACGGGTGAATGCAGACAAAGTATAAATGCGCCATCCCGGCGCGTGTCAGAGCCTGAAGCGGCTTCCTGCTCCCGGGCGCAGTGCCATGCCACCATGCCATGAACCGGTCCATTTCTTTGATTAGGACATTCGAAAGCGGCGCTTGAAAGTGGACGGTTGGTTTGTCGATTCTGCCAGAGACAATTCGCATGGGTTCGTCATGAGTGCGGTATCGGCCAATATCCTCTAGGTCACGCCTGCCGATAGTGAGCATCTGATGCCATTGAAATAGCGAGGCATGATTAAGTGGTCGATCAAAGTTATTGAATAAATCGCTCATCATATCGGATATGCCGCGCTCGGCAGGCTCGATCCGACGACTATCCGTGTCCAGTCCAAAATTACGCCGTATGGAAGATTGAACATTGTCCCGATTGAGGTATTCTCCCTCAATCTCCGATGTCTTCATGGCTTCTCCCGTGATCAGGTCAACAACCAACAGTTTCTCTTCGTTTTCGCTGAAATGCATGGTTGCCCCGATCAATACACCGGATTGATGCAGGAACATCGTTTCGGCCGCATCTAGCGCCGCCTTATCCCAGCGGAAACGGGGCCAATCGCCTTTTTGCCAATTCCATCCCATGAGTTATATGCGTTCCTTTTATAACTCACAATATAGCCTATTTTTGAGCTATAACTCCAATCGTTATAGCTCAAGATCGAATAAGGGGATAAATAGGGAGCACTCTTTAGCCCTTCCCAACGACCAAGTTGTCTGTCAAACGGCACTGTGAAACGATGTCATCAGCCCAAATCTATATCTGAACGATAGTCATAGCCTATGGGTTCAACATTTTGGCCGTCGATCGACCCTTAGGTACATGCCAAGCTTCCGCGTGCCGTAACCAAGAAAATATGGCAGCGCCAGCAACCAGCAGAAGCAGAAATAATATACGACCAACAATAGTCCAGCTGCGTTTGCAGCTAGGAAAAGGACAAAAATTGGCAACAGCAGGATCACGAGAATGGGCAATTCCAGCCATGGCTTTGCGCGATTCAGTAAGCCAGCCAACATCACGGGCGGAGCGAGCCAAGTGAATAGTGCGCCAGCATAGACAAAAGACATGGCGGTGATCATGCTTACGTCTTTGCACCAGTCTTCGATCAGATCCACCAAGCCCAAAAGCTCAACAATGGGCCACAGGAGTTCTCCTTGATCTATGAATTCAGCATACCTGTCCCAAACATGAGCCAGCCAACCAAGGACGATGGCACCAAAAACGGCGGCTAAGGTGCCAACGTGACGACGAATCGTTTTCTTCCATTTATCCATGACTAACGCCCCGTCAAATTGCGCCCAACCGTGAGCGCAGTGTAGCGCACGCCGTTCGTAATCTTGGTTGAACATAGGCTTTCTCGTGTTTCTTTAAACTTTACGACAATAGGTCACCATAATATTCTTGTTTAAGCAGGTAAGCTTGAAGTCAATACAGGCTCTTATGACATTCATGAGGTCAATTCAATAAGCTAATTAGTGACTAGGCGGCACGTCGTATGGGTATAGGTAACTTCACGATCTCAATTCTGCAGCCCGATGAGGCTGAGCTTCTCTCCAAGGTAGCGGACGGGGTTTTCGACAAACCGGTTCGGCCCGACCTGGTCGGTGAGTTTCTTGAAGATCCACGTCACCATTTGGCCGTGGCCCTTCGCGATGGCAAGGTCGTTGGCTTTGCCTCAGCCGTGCACTATGTTCATCCTGACAAGCCAAGCGAGCTCTGGATTAACGAAATTGGTGTTGCTCCTCCGTGCCAGAGTCAGGGAGTCGGCAAAGAGCTCATGCGCGCGCTACTTCGGCACGGCAAGCTGCTTGGTTGCTCGGAAGCTTGGGTTCTGGCCGACGAGGATAACTCCCGCGCAAGACAGTTCTACAAGTCACTAGGTGGTAGCGAGTCACCAGCGGTGATGTACTCATTTGATATTTCCAAGGGGTCTTAGGTTCATGGCGACGTGAGGAAAAAAGCTGACTCATTTTGACAATTCCACTTCTCCAAAACCGACCCGCGCGACTCGCATCAGGCCTGGGATCGCCGAGTTGTACTCGGCATCGACCCAGCCAAACCAAAGAACGGCCGTCACGAAATCACAATCCCCACAATAGTGCCTCGCCTTTCGATCAGCTTGTACCCCGACGCTAAGCACTGCCGAACCGCCAATCCTGAGGCAGAGAAACCAGTCCCGCCATTACAGGGTTCATTTCAATGTAATCTACCACCGTCGCAAAGTGGTCCTGGTCTCGGATATACCGATCCCAATAATCCCGTTGCCAGAGGCTTGACCTTCCCTGTTGTGCATCCGCATCTGCTTCCTGCCGTTCTTCGGTCTTGCTGGGTAAATGCCGAGTGCAACCGCCGGGCTTGCGCACGAGCGATCCCGGACCCTCCGTCTTGTGCCGTGCGCGGATCTGACGCGACGTATGGCGTTTCCAACTCTGTATTATTTTGCTCAATGGCCAGTCTTGTAGTTGCTCCAAGAGCACATGTACATGATTGGGCATCACCACCCAGGCTAGCAGCCGATAGCGGCTATCGTCTCCATGGAATAACGAGTTTTCGACAATAGCCGCACAAGCCGGATCCCTCAGAACACATGCCCCATGCCCTGCATCTAGCAACGCTTGAATCCGTCGATGACGATTCACGGAGCGACGTTCCTGTGGTTGAAGTGTCAATTGAAGTTCCATCCGCTTAATGGATAACAATGGCAGTGAGTCTGCCAAGTGATATGTCACGTGTTGCAGTGCACCGGTCTCAGAAAAATGTGGCAGATAACCCCGAGACGTCCAGCCGGTTTCCAGGTCGCGAGTATTCCGGTTCAACACAACCCCCTCGAACACTATTCTAACCTATCCAATACAAGCGTCCCCGGATCAGGCCTGGGATCGCCGAGTTGCACTCGGCATCGACCCACCTCCAACAACGAACCACATGAGCAACATCCGTTTCCGCGAAAGCTCTTTCTTATTTCATAAGTACGTCAGGGCCAGGGACCTGAAAAGCGATGCAGAAATCTCAGTTTCAACGTTTAATCGACGCCGCAGTACTTCGCTGAAGAGTTCGTCAGCCGAGTGCAACCGCCGGGCTCGCGCACGAGCGATCCCAAGGCTGCAGGCATGGCGCGTCAGAAGCAAAATATGCACAATACATCTAACCCATAATACCTAGCCACCCTTACCTTTCGGGAACCAACAGCCGTCTAAATACGACCTCAGACATATTAAATGATGTACAAGTTACCACCTAAATTCACAGGTTGTGATGCAGCCACGCTGGTAAGATGGAGATACGGGATGGAGGGACACGTGTTTACAGGGTTTAGGTTACTGTTGATGCCTCTTCGTGCCGTTGATGTCCTGAAGCAACCGCGTATTTCAGTTGTCTTTATTTTGGTTTTCTTTCTGACAGGTGGCCTATATGGATTGATATCTTCCCGGTCTATATACCTACCGAACGCCCTGTTTCTCTTGGGTTTCTGCCTTTTTTGGATCACTCTATTCTGGCCTCTCTTCAACTACATAGCGGTTAAGTTGGGCGGTCCTCCAGCTTTGAAGCAGGCGCGATGGCGTTTAACCCATGTCCTCGTTGCCTGGTGGATCCTGGAGGGCTGCCTCTTAGGCATTGGCCAGCTACTCGACGCTACGAGCAGGCCACTTCAGATCCTTTACACATTACTCGCCGTGTCGACGTTCTTATCGTCTATTTTGCTATGGCGTGCCATCCTTTCGATAACATGCAGAACCTACGGATTTTCGTTCGGTAGGTCGCTATTCATATGGTGCTTCATCCCGACAGCTCTCACAACGGCGGTGTTTGCGTTGGTTATGGGATTTTATTTTGTAGGGGATCTATTGGGTTGAGGGGGAAACATGTTGGGCTGGTTTTGGAATTCATTGAACAAAGACAAGGATCGGTTACTCTTTTGTCGACAATGCGGCACGCAAACAGCTGCCGAAAACATGCGTTGCTCGTCATGTCACAAATCGACTAGATCGCCGACGATTCCCCTCGTCTCTCTGCTCTTGCTCACACTGACTTTTTTTGGGAATTTTTACCTATATGACTGGTCGTTTCTCATGATAACCGTACCATTCCAAGAAAAAGGTTTGGACTTTAGCCATGGAGAGGGTTATCTGCTTTTCACTCTTGCCGACGAAATCATTATGGCAACAGATAGGGTTGCAAAGAATCACTTTTACCTGTTGGGGTTTATAAGCTGCATCTACGTTTATCTTTGTTTTCTTTGGAAACCCCACCGTCGATGGGGTCCCCAGTTTGTGTTGTGGATCGCCGTAAGCTACACATTGGCTTCCGGATGCCATTATCTCTCTCTATTGACAAAGGTAGCGAACGTGATGCCTCATCTCCTGGAGCAAACACAAAGCAGCTACCCAACATCGAGGGTTCCCTTGGTCAGCGAACCTAACGTGACTCCACCCACGATAATTAACGAAGTGAAACCGTTTAATTGGGCACGTGACTCAGGCTGGCATAGTGCGATCAACGAAGCCATCACCTTTGAGGTTGTTTTTAGTGCCAACGGGACTATTGAAATCATCCGTCCCAGCGAAGCGCGTACCGAAGAACTTGGTGTTTTTTCCTATCACCAACACCTCATTGATGCTCTTGCGCAATGGACGTACCAGGCAGGCACTGTAGGTGGCGAGCCCGCCGACGTACGTATGTTGATGACATGCCGTGTGGACATAGACACCAACGTTGATCGCTTCAACATATCCTGGAAGTACCCCATTCAACCCTAAGGTGACAATTCAAGCCTATCCAATACAAAGCGTCCCTGGTTCAGGCATGGCACGTCAGAAGCAAAATATGCACGATACGTCTAATCTATAATACCTTGCCACCCTTACCTTTCGGGAATCGACAGCCGCTAAAATTCGACCTCCGTTATATTAATCATGATGTACAAGTTACCATCAAAATTCACAGGTTGTGATGCAAAGGAAATGGGTGTTGAGCGCTTCAAGACCTTACTCTATTCGCTGCAAGGCTTGGGCGTTATTGAGGTCAAAAGCATTCGTGGGTATTCGTACCCCAGAAACTACTATGAGGCTGCGGTCGTCGATTCGGATGGCGACTTCAACCTATACATGAATTGTTTCCGTCCGGTGATGACGCGTGGTGATAGTGCCGATCGAGCACAGCGTTTTGTAAACAAACCCGCATTAGTTCAGGCCGTTGAATCCCTAGATCCAGAGATTGTGGTTCTTACTCAATCAGAGCTATCTCAGAAAATCGGAAGCGCTAATTGTTCGAACCTCAAAGCTAACAAGTTGAAAGAACTCAACTATCGGCTACCCTGTACCGTAGGTAGAGCATCGTTCTCATGGTTTTTCGATTAGGAGCTACCGTCAAGATAATCGGCACCACGACGAGCGAATCAAGGAGTCTGAATGTTCTGGAGCAAGAAGCGGAGTAGGTCAGACGAGCCGAAAGAACCATTGTTCACAGCGATCAGTGGTAACGACGCAGAAATGGAGAAGGCACACGTATCGGCTGCCGCATCGATGCCTCGCTTTCATAATCATGTACTACGAATAGGCGAACACAAGTGCAGTGCCAAGCTCCGTTTTAAAGATCCTGATCTGTCCGAAGAACTTGGTGAGGACCAGTTCCTCTTTCTCTGGCTCAGCGATGTTCACTTCCACGCCAACGAAGGCATATATTCTGGCCTCTTTTTCGAGGTACCACTTGAGTTCTCGAAATGGCACAAGGTTGGCGAACGCCTTGGCTTCCACCGTGAAGACGTCTTCGACTGGATGGTGAACAACGACGGGCACCTCTTTGGTGGGTATACCTTTCGCGTAGCTCGGGCGCGCCTATCAGAGAAAGAGTGGCCAAGCTATGACAAGTATGTTGGCGTGACATCCTGGGAGCCAATGCTTGGGCAAGGCATGCCTTTAAAAAAGGGCGAGAAAACGTCTAACAACCCCGTCATTCCTACACCTTCGCAGGCTAGGCTACGTAAAGGGGAATCGTAAGCAAGAAATGATTAGACAGAGCCCCGGAGACGTACTTGAGATCTGCTTTGAAGATCGCTGGATTTGCCTCGTCGTGGTCACGAAGATATTCATGTTCGGCGGCAACATCGTATACGTATTTCACGGTGATGGCAGTCGTATTGAAGGGTTCGCGCCTTCGCCAGAATTGCCTGGTTTCAATATATGCACCGACTTCATCTTGCCGAAACGGGAGGGCCAAGTTAACCGTATCACCAGAGTCCCGGATCCAATGGCCTATTTGGTTTCAAACCTAGTAAAATCGTGTCATGAACATGAGCTGGGTCAAACTGCCAAACGCTGGTTTCTTTCCAAAGTTCAGGATCCAAACACCACCTACAAAACAGTTCGCCGTCTATCCAAAACTCAGGCTATGGCAATGGATTCAGGTATGTACTCCTTCGATCTCACCGTTGAAAAAGCCCTTGCAGGCTACACACCAGACAAAAATCCGTTTATTGGTTCAAAACGAGGGCTCTTATGGTTTTTACCATAAATTGTCGCTCTGTGTGGTCGGATTACACCCTGGGACATCCAAGTACGACAGGCCCTGCGGCACCTTAGCCAATCGTCGTGTGCGCTAATATGTTCGGTCTGTTTTCCAAAACCTACGATCCTTCTTGGTTGATCGAAGCCGCCAAGCATGTCGAGGATGAATACCCTTGGCTTTCCAAAGCCCTTGGAAACTGTACACGCAGTGTCAGTTCCTCCAGGTATTACGTCCACTTTGTCTCCTCCTGGAGGGCGAACAAACGGGGTTCCCCTTGGCAGTTCCAGGAAAATATTATTCTCGAAGATACGATACACGGAGATGTCATCCTCGACATTCTTTCAGAACATCGGGTTGGTGGCGTAGAATTCCTAAGTCGTTTGCTGGAGAGGCCATGACAAGAACACATTACCAGCTGCTGAAATCGGACTGCAGGGGAGTTCTTCCCATTGATCCAAATATGATCATTTACGCCGAATTGGCGAAAATAGGTGCAATTGCAAGCTCTGTTTTAGGGTCCCTGATCTGTCTGTATAAAAAAGGAGTGACAGCATGAGTCAGGCAGTGGAGCACACCTTGTTGCTTGAATGTCATCGGGCAATCGACGAGTGCGTCGATGCAACGATGGGTTTTATAGCTTCCCAATCCCTGAGCTACCCGCCAGGCGTAGAGTTAACGGACGAGGAGCGTGCTGTGTTGTCGGCTCTAGACCTTTACGGTCCATCAGGTTCGGCAATGCGTAAAGTTTTGTCTTAATCCAGCCGGACTGTGGTTCGGCGCTTCGATTTCAGCTGAACCGCCTAAATATGGCACTTCTCTGCATGATGATTTCTTCAGTACCTACCATGACTACATTGACTGAAAGAGCCGTTATCAAACCGATTAACAACGATGCGGCTATGCCACGGGAATTGAAAACCGCGGTAAACCGATAGTCAGTCCGTTGCGTTTTGTGGCTAGTGATCTGTGCGACACCCAGGCTTGAAAGACATGTCTCTGGCTTCCATCGTTATTTTTCCGTCGATCAAATCCAGGAATGCCTGACACACTTCAGCCATTCTTGCTGTCTCAATGTCCATCGTCCATGGAGACTGAAACCCCAACAAGTTCAAAAAATCTTTGCTCAATAGATCTGGCGCGTCCTTCAACCCTTCCAGCAGACTGTTGATTGCCTTAATGACAACCGCTTTTCCTTCCTCTGTTGAGACCGCACTCTCCATTTCAGTCGGGACACATCCACTAAAGAAGCCGCGAGAAGCCAACAACCACTGGTTACGAATGGAGGTGTTTGGCGAATTGTGATCGCTTGAATCCTCAATGTGCAAAGACAGCAGACGTAACCATAGCTCGAGAATACCATCCCGCATCCAGAAGCCCTTGCCGTTCAGTCCCACAAATGAACTGCCCATTGGATTCCTTTCGACTTCTAATGCCCTGCATCAGCGGCACGGCTTTGCCGCATCCGGGTCTACATGCTCTTGTTGCCAGACTGAAATCAAATATATGATGAATTCACCCCAGTCTATCAAGTATCTTTTCTGCTTTACGAATAGCCTTTTCGCGACTTGGAATAAATACATTCTTTATCCAGTCCCTATGTGGAGGCGCCACCTTTTCGTCCCGAAACTTCCGAATAAACCACGGCTGAAATCCGTGAAAATGTGCATGCGAGCCGTTATCCAGGTACTCATATGCTTTGGCCAGCGCATCTTCGAGACTCTTGATGCGTTCTTTGACGGCTCGTTTTTTCAAGTCTATCGGCATCAATGCTCATTCCCTCTGGGCAAGATTAGACCTCATTCCAAAACTCTCCTCCGATTTAGATTTCATGGTGCGTTATTGGTGTCATATCACGTGAACTTCAGTTTAGAAACTAAATTTACGAATCGAACGAAAGAGGGCTAAGGTTAATCTTCGTACTCTAGATTAATGTTGCAGAACCTGCAGACAGCAGCGCCTCTAATTATCTTTTCCTTACAATGTGGGCACTCGATCCGTTTTCGATGGTCTTTTCCGTTAGAGCTAAGCCAGTACATTTCACTAAATGACCTCGCTAACACGTACGGAAGAACAACGATAACCAAAGCAATGGAGGCAACAACCGCTTCCTGCGGTGAGCTCTCGGCTGATGACATCCCAAACACAAAGAACAAACCCGAGATCCCCACAGCGATCATGCATGCGACCCAGAGTAAGCTAGTGAATATTCGTGCCATTTCGTTAAAACGTACGCTTTCGTGTATGCCGTGTCAAGGTCACGTATTGACTCCCCGAAAAGTGCGATTCTACTAAACGAGCATCGTCGCGCGCCAGGCGTGTCTATTCGGCCCCAGTAGAGACAACGTAAGGTTCGAGGTTAATAGTTTAGTGGATTGGGGTTAGATCTTCAGGCAATCGTAACTAACACCTTCAGCGGATGGCGGTTGCTTGGCTTTGTCCTGTCAGTCGAGCTAGGCGTAACTTGGCGTCGGTTTTTTCGGGTAACTCGTCGCTCTCTTGCCACATTTTTAGAAGGCGACGATAACATTCGGCGGCTTCTTGCGGCTTGCCCAGATCTTCGTAAATGCGTCCTTGTAGATAGAAACTCTTGGGGTAGAACAAAGCTCGAGCCCAATCGACGTGAACGTCTGGCGTTCGCTGTAATTCCTCAATCAAAGACAAGCCTTCACTAGGTTCGCCTGCCTCATAGAGGCTCCAAGCTAAGGGCAGCGACACCCGCGTTCGGAACCTGGGCGTAGCGGGCAGACGGCCGATGCCGTCCAATGGTCGCCCCTCCACAATGGCCAACATACAATCGCCGAAACGTTGCCATTCATCGGTCGCGAATAAAGAGCCCTTGAGAGCCGCTATCCGTCGAGCGCCTTTTGCATCGCCGTTAACTACCTGCAACATCAAGCGTTGTTCCCAGTAATAACGCGCCATCACATCCAGTTTATCCTCAAAGGGCGCAACCAGATGTTCAGCAACCGGCTTTGGGTTTTCGCTCTGCAAGCCTAATGGTTGTCGGTAACCCCAGTAGTCGATGAGCGATTTGGTGAGGTCACCTAATTCACGTCGTACTTGGCTCTCTTGTCGCGCCTCATAAGCGTCGGGCGAAAAAAAGTCCTTAGCCTTCCCGTACTGACCTAAATACAGCTGAACCACTTCGGGAAAATCATAGGCGATCTCCAATTGCTGGACGTCTTGCAAGCGATCATGACTGAAGTAGAGCCCAAAGAGCAGGCTGGTGATGTAGCCATCGCCAGGAGCGGTTGCTAGGGCAGAGGCAACGATTTGACGGCCGCTTTGCCAATCCTCGTTGACGGCCAAACACCAGCCGTACAAAGCTTTAGCGGTTGGGCTTTCAGGCTGGACCGCGTGCCACTCAGCCGCCAACGGTTGGCAATCGGCAAAGCGGCCCGATTCACGAATCGTCCACACCATCAATCGCAAGGCATGAACATGGTTGGGGTCCATGCTTAGGACTTGACTGAAATAGGATTCTGCCTGTTTGAGACGACTCCCTCGATAGTGACATTGACCCAGAAAGAACAACATGTCCTTTTCAAAGGGAAAACGCTGCTCCAGCTTTGAAAGAATGTCCAATGCCGCGTTGTAGTCACGCTGCGAGACAATGGCGTATTCGGCTTGTAGTAAGGCTCGTTCTTTGGCGGGTAGATTCTCCGCTTTGCTCAAGGCCGTTTCGTATGACTTGAGAGCGTGTTCACGAACGCCAGAATCGTTGATTAAGCCATTGAGGAAGAGTGTATGCCCAGATTTGAAGTGGGCCAATGAGAAGTTAGCATCAAGGTCGATCGCTTGCTGATAGGCAGCCAGCGCCTCAGCGACACGGCCCTCGGCAGACAATGATTCGCCTCGATAATAAACAAGGTAAGCCTTTAAGTTTGAAGTGGTTAAGCCAGCCACCGCGTTTGCGGGCGCACTGGAACCTTGAAACAGTTGCTGATTCAGTTCCTCGGATAAGCGGTCGATCATGTCTGGAATGTTTCCACCCTTACGCGAACTGGCAAACAGGTAGTTGCGTGTTAACGGATCAAGCACTTTGATATCTAAATAGAAGTGATCGTCAAAATGGCGGATGGTGGGTAAAACAACCGCATGTGTGCGCGTCTCTAATGCCAACTTCACGGCCTGCGACTCATCGAGTGGAAGCGACACAGGTTGACCCACCGCTGGCAGAGCATCTAGCAGCCGTGAACGTGTCATCACACTGAGACCTGGCCGTTGTTCCAGCGCCGTAATGATCATGCCAGACAAGCTCTCCAGCTCAGCTAGACCGGTTTCATTTCGACAATCCAGAACCAAGAGCGAAACGCGCTCGTTCTCAGCGACCAAGCTTTCGGCCACTTCTGGCTTGTAGGCAAAATAGGCTAGCGCAATCGCAACAAGTAATGAAAACGTCACCAACGAGGCCCAAACCCACTTGTTTATGCCACTTGCGGCATTTGACGATTGTTCAGGCGTCTGCTTATCAAGGGGATAGATCCACTGGTAACCGCGTTTGGCCACGGTTCTGATGTAGGTGGGCGACTTGCTGTCGTCGTTGAAGACGGCACGCAATTCGTTGATACAACGTGCGACCGCTTGCTCTTGTACGGCGGTCCCGTCCCACAGTGTTTCGAGCAACTCATTCTTCTCGACAACCCTGTCCGCTTGGCTAATCAGCGCCCACAACATCTCGCGGTTCTTGAGACGGAGCGCAACCTCCTGCCCATCCTTGAACAATTGTTTTTCGTCCAAATCGAAGCTAAAGGCTCCAAAGCGGATGCAATTGACGTCAACCATTGACAATCCCTGTCCCAAATTCAGTGCGTGTAGATAGAGTATACGAACGTCACCTGGCCAGGTTCGTTGAAGTGCACAAACGCTTGATTGAATGAATTTAATCGAAATTGAATGGCAAATTTAAGGATTTAAAGCCAGCTCAGGCTTTAGGTTTCGAAATGTCTGACGTCGATCGATCGACGAATTCAACTCGGAGGTAAATCTTGACCCCTTTCATAACGCTATTGTCCAGCGCTCTTTTTGCCGTAACTCCCGCAACGGGACCCAGCTACGCTTCACCACAAACCCAAGAGATCATCACAAAAATGATAGATGCCCATGGCGGAATGCAGCCTTGGCTGGCAGCACCATCCATCAGCTTCGACTGTCACCTGAAACTGCATGTCGGCAACGACAACTGGCTCGAATACTGGGAGCAGGTGACCGTGGAACGCCAATCGCGTCGCGCCTACGCAAAGCTACCTAACCCCGATGGTAGCGCCGGTCAGATCGCTTTTGACGGTCAAGAGGCGTGGAGTGCCGGCGACTTGCGCGGCCTCGCCCGGGCCCCGGCCCGTTTCTCTGCCTGGCGGAATTTCTACCTCTTCAACTTGCCGTGGTTGACGCAGGACCCGGGCGTCATCTTGGGCAAACCTACCCACGGCCAAATCCCACACGACGATAAGAGCTACATCAAGATTGAAATGACCTTTGAAGCCGAGGTGGGCGATACACCGGGCGACGTTTACGCGCTCTACATCGATCCCCAAAGTTATCGCCTTAAAGGCTACGAGTATGTAATGACTTATGCGTCGATGATGCAGAACGGCGCCAATTCTTCACCAGCCTCCGTCCTCATCTGGGACGGTGATCAAAGCGTAAGCGGCATGATTGTACCGACCAGGTACAACGTGTATTGGTCTGAAAGCCACGATCTGGTGGTGACGGGCGAAGTCTCAAACTGGGCTTTTGACAAGGCTTTCGACGAGTCCCGACTGATTGCGCCAGAGGGTGCGACCGCGGACGCAAGTACACCCTAATCCCGAAACAGAATTAGGGCGACAACAAAAGCGCCCTAATTCATGGGATCAATGGAGCCACGATGGCAGGTTGTGCAATTGATAAATCGTTGTTCAGCCTGCGGTTCCAAATGCTCCATTTCTGCTAGTTGTGCGTTGATCTTACGGTGCATGGCTGCCATTTCGCGTGCGGCGCGTTTGGGCCGTTTATCGTCGCTGGCGAAATCGCCGTCATCGTGACAATGGGTGCACTCCACACCCAGCGCTCGGCTGTAACCCGCATTCATGATGCGCAGGAAGCGTTTGGCCGGGATGTTTTTAAGCGCGTCCAAGCGAATATTCTCAAACACTTTTTCGGCCGGCTCCCGTTCACGACCGGCAATTTCTTTTAAAATTTGTTGCTCGAAGCGGTCGTTCTCTTGCTGGTTCGGATTAAGCGGTCGAGCTGGCGTAGTCGTTTTTTGCGCAGCTGACTTGTTCGATTTTTGATGCACCGCACCACATGCGGTAGCCAGTAATAAGATCACACACACGAGAACCCTCATGTCATTCCTCCGTCAAAGGACAAACAAGCTTGTTTATTAGATATACGGATTAGATGCGGGGTCTCTGGTTTTTATTGCAACTAAAGCGCGTGTTGAGACGGTCAGATCCAGATCTTGCGAAAAGCGCAATCGCGATCAAGACTGGTGACTCAATTTGGCATAAGCGTAGAATAGGAGCACTAAAAAGGGAGATTCGCTAACTCGTGTTTTTACTTTGGATCGTGCCCATATGGTCGATCGCTTTTGAAGAACCCCAATTTGGGCCATGGCGATATCGGTCCGGCGATCAAGCCGAATGGGCACGCTTCGATGAGGGTGAATGGGAGACCGGCGTCAACCCTGCGCTCACACATGATCAATTACCGCAAACCGGTTTCGAATCGGTGGCTTGGTTCAAGCTGGACTATTTCCTGCCCGCCACCATGGCCGATACCGATTTGGCATTGGTATTCGGTTGCGCTGGAGCGGCTGAAATTTATCAGAACGGCGAGTTGATCCATGTTTGGGGACAGCTGGCTCCCGATGTCATCACTCGTAATAACGCGAACCTGCCCGAACCCTTGATTTTTCGACCCGAATTCGGCGAAAAAGGTGTGTTAGCCATACGTTTCGCGAACCCTCACGCTAAAAAGGCATGGCGCGAAGGCGTCGCCGCTGGGTTCACCTTGTACATAACCTCATGGGACCAAGCCATGGCCGATTACAAGCGTCAGGTCCGTCAACACAGCGTCATTCAATGGCTCTTCACGGGATTGGCACTGGCCGTTGCGGTCCTGCACTTTGTGCTCTACCTCTACTACCTGCCACAACGTTCCAATGCCTATTTCGCGCTTTTCGCGCTGGCAATGGCCGCGCTAGGCTATTTGCCTCTTCAATTGAGGTTTGAAACGGATGCTTGGCTGTTGGAGAGCTATAACACAGCGGCCAAAATCGCGATCTTGACGCTAGGTATTTCAGCCATCCTATTCTTTTACGAATTCAGCAGTCAGCCGCTGCCGCGCCGAATCAAAATCTATGTAGCGACCGCCTGCGTTCTGGCTGCTTTAAGCCCCTGGCTGACCACATCCATGATCATGCCGCTGCTGCTGATTGCGCTACTAGAGATTGGACTTGTTTTGAGGTTCGAATTCAGGCGCAAACGACCAGGTTTAATGCTCATCGTCTTGGGTTGGAATATCTTCATTATCAGCCTCGTTTTTGTCATCCTCGCTCATATTGACGTGATAACGGACACTCATTTTTCGCTGCCACTCATTTATGGCAGTAGCAGCCTATTGCTTCTTTTTTTCATGTCGCTGTTCATTGCTTCGGAATTCGCAGGCATGCACAAAGGCAGGATCGCGCGCTTGGCGGCCGAGACCGCTAATCGAGCAAAAGGTACCTTTCTAGCCCAAATGAGTCATGAATTACGCACCCCGCTGAACGGCATCCTAGGCATGACACAAATGCTCATCCAATCCAAGCCCAGCAATACCCAGGAACGCGACATATTGAGCATTGAACAGAGTGGCCGCCATTTACTCTCTCTGATCGATGAAATCCTCGACTATTCGAAACTAGACATGGCCAACATCAAACTCAATGCCTGCCTCATCGAGTGGGAACCGTTCATGGATGAAATTGATCGCTTCCTGTCCATGCCTGCCAAAGCCAAAGGGCTTTCGTATGAACGCGTCACCATCGGCAACCCACCTCAAAGAGTCATCGCAGACCATACGCGCTTACGCCAGATCCTGCTTAACCTCGGCATGAACGCCATCAAATTCACCTCGCAAGGTGATATTCGTGTCCAGCTAACTTATGGCGCGCCTTTGGATGGTCACATCGAGATTGGTTTTGAGGTTTCGGACACGGGCCGTGGGATTCCGCCTGACGAGCTGGAACATGTTTTCCTGCCCTTTCATCAGGTGACTCCGGAGAGCCAAACGCAAAACGAAGGCACGGGCTTAGGATTAGCCATTTGCCGCAATCTCTGTCGACTGATGGGCAGTGAAATTGGAGTTGAGAGCGAGGTAGGAAAGGGAAGCCGATTCCACTTCAGCGTGCGTTTTGCCATCGACGAGGGCATTCAACCGCAGCCCGCAGCGACTAATCTGCTTATCTCACAACTGCCTCGCGAATTGTTGAAGCGCTTATCTGATGCCTGCGCCAGCGGTCGTATTTTGGGCGTGCGAGAATGTATTGCCGCCATGGAGCAATTGAATCCCGATCTTAATCCACTAACCACCCGTTTCAAGTTATACGCCGACTCCTTTGACTTGGCCGGACTACGCAAACTGGTCGATGAAACCCAGGAAAACTTTTCATGAGCCCATCAACCATTCTCATTGTCGATGACACACCCACCAACCTTGACGTCTTGGTCCGTTGCCTGGGAACGGCAGGCTATGACATATCTGTCGCCAACGACGGTCCAACTTCAGTTAAACAGGCCGCATTGATCACACCGGCACTGATTCTGATGGATGTGGTGATGCCAGGATGGGACGGATTCGAAACCGCACGGCGTTTGCTTGCTCTACCGCATATACGGGATGTTCCGATTATCTTCATGACCTCCCTGGTTGAAACCGAACACAAGATAAAGGCCTTCCAAAGTGGCGCGGTTGACTACATCACCAAACCCATCCAGGTGGATGAAGTACTGGCGCGCGTGCGCACACATATCGACCTGTACCAACTACGAAAAGACCTTGCCGAACACAATATTCGACTCCATCAAGAGATCCAAAAACGTCAACAGGCGCAATCGGATCTTGAATCCTTGAATAGCGAACTCGAGAATCGCGTCGCCGCCCGAACAGCCGAGCTCTCGGCACGTAACACGGCTCTCAATGAGGCGCATCTGCAATTGCAAGATCTTCGTGACCGCCTGCAGGCCGAGAACACGTATTTGCGCATCGAAGCGCGTCCCTTCAATCAGTTTAACGAGTTCGAAACCAAGAATCGTGGGTTTCAGGACGTTCTCTCGCAGCTCGATAAAGTCGCCAAGACCTCCACCACCGTGCTCATTCGCGGTGAAACGGGAACCGGAAAGGAGATGGTGGCACAAGCGCTCCACAACCGTAGCGCTCGTCACAAGTCGGCGATGGTGACCGTGAACTGTGCCGCCATGCCTGCGGAACTCATCGAAAGCGAGCTGTTCGGTCACGAACGCGGTGCATTTACTGGCGCCGTCTCTCGAAAACTAGGTCGCTTTGAAGTCGCTGACGGCGGCACCTTGTTTCTGGACGAAATCGGCGATCTACCCGCGAATTTGCAGGCCAGTCTATTGCGCGTGTTACAGGAGGGCGAGTTCAATCGGGTCGGCAACCCCAAGCCCATCAAGTGTGATGTGCGAGTGGTGGCAGCCACGCATGTTGACCTTGAGCTCGCCGTACGTGAAGGCCGCTTCCGTGAAGATTTGTTTTATCGATTGAATGTTTTTCCCATCACGTTGCCGCCCCTACGCGATCGATTGGAGGACATCCCCAACCTGGTTTTTGATCTGCTTAACAAACACGGTCGCAAAATGGGCAGGTCCATCGAGAAAGTAGATGCAAAAGTGATAGACGCCTTAAGCGCGTACGATTGGCCCGGTAACATCCGTGAATTGGAAAACCTGCTCGAACGCGCATTGATCCTCAACGATGGACCGGTGTTAAGTCCGGGAAGTTGGCTGCCTGAAAAGAAGTCTGCAGCTACGATAACTTCCCAAACACTTGAGTACGTGGAACGTCGGCATATTCTTGAGACATTGGAACTTACTGGCGGTCGCGTAAGTGGACCCAGGGGCGCTGCCCGTATTCTGGGCCTCAATCCATCGACGCTGGAGTCTAGGCTACGCAAGTTAGCCATTAAGCCCAACAAAAAGAGCTAGGTTTTTTGCCATATATCGCGAAGTTTGCATATATCGTAAAAGGCATTTAGGCACCCTACGCTTGGTTGTTTCCGTATCTAGCTTAAATTAAACAAGTTAACGGACGCGCATAGTCTACCAAATTCCAGGCACCGATTTTGTATTTAGACAGCCGAGCAACAAGGTTGCGAACAGACTCGGAGGTCTTAAATGTCAAAAACAAATGTATTTTTAATAGGTCTATTTATGTGGGTAAGCGGATGGGCGCAAACGCGTATGATTCCCCACGTCACTCGGGCGGCAGGTGGCTTCAGCACCCACATCCAAATCCACGGCTTGGATAGCAGTGCCCATGATTGGGCTCTCGAAGCGTTTGATGCGCAAGGTCTGCTATTGGCCGCAGCGGAGGGAACCATCGCCGCAGGCGGCTTCCAAAGCTCAAGCATCGCGGATCTCTTTGGGATTGATGAGGTGTCACATATTCGAATTGTTGAAGGCGATGAGGTCATGTTTACCGCGGGCTACCAAGCGACCGGCGAAGCCTCAGGCATCGCTCATGTGGTTGAAGAGGATCGGTTTGCACAGGCCTGGCGAGTGCCCGCCGGCTCCGCATCGGTAACTTGGGATGGCATTGCCGTCGTCAACCTGGATGATGGAGCAGTCGATATCCGCGTCGTTCAGTTCGATGGTCAAGGGCGATTGCTTAATGATCGCTCGCCTGCGTCCTTGTCAGGCATCGCGCCCAGCGGAAAAGGGTTACTTGTTTTCTCTCAAGCGTTTAGCCCGGTAGAAGGTTCTTTCTACGAAGTTCAAAGCACCGGCGACATAACCATTACAGCCTTAAGAGGGGATCTGGATGGGTCACGTTTCTTATGGTCAAACGCGGCCATCCCCATGACATCGCCCTTAGCCACCAAAACGGTGTTCTCGTCGACGCGCGATGGCAACGAAGAGATCTATATCTTGAATGAAGAGGACGGAGAGCTACGCCGTCTAACAACACATCCAGCACAGGACACGGAACCCGAGTGGTCGCCTGATGGTCACAAGATCGTCTTTCGATCACATCGAAGCGGCGACGGCGACTTGTATGTGATGGACACTGACGGTTCCAATCTTCAACAGCTCACCAGCCACCCAGCATTAGACGGTCAGCCGGTTTGGTCGCCCGACGGTCAACAGATTGCCTTTTCGTCTCTGAGGTCCGATTCCGGTCGACCAGAAGTCTTTGTGATTGATGTTGAAAGCCAAATGGTGACTCAATTGACCTTTGCGTTAGGTGTCTCGCCTTCCTGGTCACCGTCGGGATCGCAAATCGTCTTCCAAACCCTATTTGGTAATAACAATGATTTATCGATTCTTTCCCTAATCGACGGCTCATTGACGCGGCTTACAGATAGTGTCGCTTTTGACGAGGCACCCGATTGGTCACCTGATGGCACGTTGATCGCCTTTGAATCCGATCGCCACGGCAACAACGAAATCTACGTCATGAACGCAGACGGCACCAACGTTATTAGGCTAACCAACCATTTAGCCTCAGACGAGAATCCCAAATGGTCGCCTGACGGGAAATGGCTCAGGTTCTCTTCGTTTCGAGACGGTGATTTTGAGATATACGCGTTGTCCGTAGAGAGCGGTAGCCTCATTCGGCTGACCGACTCACCCGCCGACGACGAATTCCCCAACACGTTCATTGGCCGATAGGTATATGCCCGCGAAATAACAAGGTAAAAACATGTTCACAGCCCGGGCTTTCTATTGGACAACGGATGCGCAGATCTTGGGTCGCCCAACCGCTGTCGCGTCCATGTTCCTTTTTTGAAGCCGGAGGTCCGCATCCAAATCGGCTTCTCGGCAAAAGACGATCTCACCGTTTACCATCGTCATCAGCAGTTGCAGGTTCCACATATCAGTGGCATCAACGCTGGTGGGATCGTCGCTGATGACGACAAAATCTGCAAACTTGCCCACCTCCACCGAACCCACTTCTTGCTCTCGAAAGAGCGCGTAGGCCGCGCCCAGGGTCATCAGATGAAGGAATTCATTCACGGTTATGGCCTTGGCACGCAGCCAGTCAGGTGGCTCGCACACATCGCCATCGGCGGTGTACTCTTGGCGGGTTACCAGTGAAGCCATTTCCTTCAAGGGGCTGATGGGCGGCATCCATGGATCGTCGCCATGCCAGGCAAAATGACCCTGAGGGTTGGCATCAATCATTGCGCGCGCATCTTCGCCATAGTCTTTGTAGAAGTCGGTCCAGGGCAGCATGTCACAGACGGGGAAGAACCCAACTAATGTAGCGACAGCCCCTGTTTCGCTGTAGCGCACTCGCTGGTCGGGCCTGACAATCGCGTTGTGCTCAATGCGGTGACGAAAACCTTCTCGCCCATCATTGATACCGCCAGGGCGTTGTTAATCGTCAGATTTCGTCGTCTCTAAATGCTCGGCGCGTGACTGCGCTTGCGCTGCCTCGTCATCACGGCCGACCTTCTTCAACACCCAGGATTTTACTCTCCAGAAAATCGGTTGTTTTGGATAATCCTTTGTCATTTCTTCAATCCATTGCAAAGCGGCATTTGTGTCACCGCTCAACACATAACATTGCGCCAGGCCAGTGGCTGCGTTGACGTAGCCAGGTTCTTGCTTTAAGACGTCTTTGAATGAAACTATTGCCGATTGATAGTCGCCCGAATTCGTAGACAGATAGGCGTCATTAACTTTGGCGGAAAGGTGGTGTGGATCAATTTCGAGCACTCGTTCATAAGCTCGTTTGGCGGCCTGTACTTTCTTGAGCCCCTGAAGCGTATATCCAAGGCTATTCCATGCTTCTGCCGTCCCCATCGCACGGGCAGCCTTTGTCAGCGGAGCCTCAGCCTGCTCCAACCAACCAAATTCCAGGTAGACTTCACCCAGCCGATACCATTCGTCTGGCGTTGCAGGTGTTAGTTCCTTAGTCTGCTCATTTCCAAACCAAACTAAGGATGATTCATTGATCGTTTGCCAACCCTTCATCATCTCGATCCATAGGGTGACCGGCGAAGGTACACAATCGGAATTGATCTCATCTGCAGCTTTGTTCTCCGATAGGAGGTACATCATGTCGGTGTTTCCAAGTGCATTGGCTAACTGATATGCATTGAAATGGTGACCATAGTGCAAGACCTCGCCGTCTGCGCCGTGTTCCAACAAATAGGCTGCGACTTCAGGACGGTTCGCTAGCACAGCACACATAAGTGCACTTCCGCCATCAGGCCCTTGTAAATTGATCGGTATTCCCTTTGCTAATGTATGATCGATCAAATTCTTCACGCCCAGATAGGCACCGCGACATAAGTCGGAAAGATCATTCGCCAACGGGCTGTCGTGTTGGTACCAATCAAGAACTCTTCCATCGGAACCGATAGATCGCCACCAACCAACAAGCTGTGAGTCCAAAGCATATCCCCACGTCGTGTGCTCTGTTGAGACAATGGTTTGCGGCCCTGTCATGGCGCCGTCAACCCAATACGTCCAGACTATGTCTCCGCTTGACATGGTGTACTTACCGTAACCATGTTCTTTCCCGGCTTTGAGGAACCCTTCAAATACGGACGGTACTTTTTCACCATCGAGCCAGGTCAAACGACCCAGACCTTGGGCGACACCATCCAAACACGGTCCCTCCCATAGAATCTCGCCTGCCCTGTCTTCTTGACGGTCATCGAAGACTAGACAGCCGGTATCTTTTGACGGAATGAGTTCACCTCTTTTGCGTCTTTCGTTTTGGACGTGTAGCAAAGAAGTCCTCATCGCCCCACCAGGTTTGAGTGTATGGGAATGCTTGTTTAGAATGGTGACTCTCTCAAAGACATGGCCATGCACCATCAGGAAGAAGATCTGCTCAACGGTCGGGAAGTCACGTGACCAGTTGTCTATTTCGATGATTGGGTTCTCTTTGGGTTTCACCTGGTGAAATCGTGTATATGTATCTTCGCGGTGCAATTCTTGACGGCCGTCACTGGAATAGACAAAACGGAACTCTCCGCCCCAGACGTATGTCCCATCAGGTTGTGCTGCTGGCAATACCCAAACTTCAATGTTGTGATCACCCAAGCGACGTAAATAGTGATTCACGCGTACATTTTCCCACCGCAAAACGGATCGGATTTTCTGGCTCGTTACGCTCATTGCACGAGAAAACGCATCCAACTCCTGCTTGTCAACCTTGGTGTCGCATTCAATGACTTTGTCTTCGTGATCGATATGATATTGGAGAACCAATTGAAAAACGTCTTGATCATGATTTTGCTTGCCGTAGAATGCGTGCCAGCGACCATCGACTTCGAGACAGAACCATACCCGGCCCAATTGTTTGAGTTTTTCTTTCGGTGCTTTCATGGCCTCGTCAGATGTAACCCACGCGACGCGATCATAGGCGACCAGCCAATCCACGATTTGACGGTTATGCGCAGTACCGCGTATGAAAGCTTGGTCAGACGGTTGCCCACCATTACCAATTGATATCAAAGCAAGAAGCATATATTCCACATCTCAACATCGCATATCAACAATCGAAAGACAATGCCAAGTGTTCCGATATTAAGACTAGGCAGGTAAGAGCTTATTTGTCGTAGTCCTCGCTGGGATTGTGTGAATGTGGAAAAAATATTTGCTTTTTCCCACCGACCGATGACACATTTAGCCTAGCTTCGGATGATGTCAAAGGGGAATCGGACACATTGTCCGGAAAAATAGTGTGGGATTGAATTCTGGACTGATGTTTGGGGCATGAACCAATAGAACCCCAAGGGATAAGTATTTCGTCCAAGCCACTGATTATGTCCATCATTCTTACTTATCGGATATGGATTGAGACGAGATTGGGTAAGAATTTGGCATTTTGTGATAGCGCCCGTAAATCGGTAAACGATTGATCGAAACCGTTAAAGCCAACGTGACTTATAAATGGCAACTTTTAGCCGACTGACTGCTGCCCATTGTGGAAGAGCGACCATTGGACGGCATCAGCCTTCAGCCCGAAAAGCCAAGTTCAGAACGTGCGCGTCACTGGTCGAGCGAACTTGACGATCACGCCATCATGGTCGGAGCTGTCTTGCACTTACATCGTGACATTAGCAGCGTCGGCAATCTCGATTCAAAAGACTAGTCCCTCACACCGCTTCTTTTTTATGTCTAGTTATTGCGGGCCTCACAAAATTCGCTAATTGATCAAGCCCGAAGGCTCTTCATGGGCCAATCGCGGTATAGCTACGGCGGAGCGAGCGGATCATAGCTTAAGGCCACGTTTTTTTGCTTCAGATCTGTTGAGAACTGAATGAGTTTCTTGTTTGGGAGGTCGAGCAAGGGCTCTATCTTCAGAGGACTGATTCCCATACTCTGTAAGCAAGTCGATGCATCTTTGATGGCCGATGCTTCGGCTCGCACTTTTAGAACAAACCCA
Source organism: Holophagae bacterium (assembly GCA_029263455.1). GTDB lineage: Bacteria > Acidobacteriota > Holophagae > Acanthopleuribacterales > Acanthopleuribacteraceae > JAGQSC01. Next base: position 8,666 of record JAJCXM010000023.1, on the reverse strand, counting down.
CCGTCTTGTTGTTGATGCAGACCATATTCCAACAGCGGGAACGCCCGCAGCCCTACCGCGATTTCGATATTGTTGATCACACGCTGGCCCACGCGAAAAACGACCGGCGGGCGACCTTGGAAATCAATGATGCGGACGACCGAATCGGCAAAACTCAGGCGACCAAAGTCACCGGTTCGGTATCGAATCAAAGGAGAAAGCGGGTTTCTATTTGACGTTATGGTTATCTCGCCCCACTCGCCATGCTGCACTGGCTCATCGTGCTCGGCGAAGATCTCCACAAAACAGTCTGGCGCAACCCAGCGCAAACCCTTATCGTCTGCAACAGCCATCAATCGAGATTCATTCATGGAATACACGTCTATCACTGGACATAGGAACCGTTCGCTAAGTTGCTGACACAGCGCCGGACTGAGCGTCATTGCAGTGGAAATAAGCGCGCGCGGCAGCAACTTCAGATCAAGGCGAGCCAACTCAGCCAACGAGATGGGATCACCACTAATGATCTGTGGTTGGACATCGTTCAAAAAAGCGCCCATATCTTGGGGCTGCCGCCATTCCTTGGGGTTGAGGTTCAACTTAACAAAGGCCGAGCCTTTCAGGTAGCGCGATACAGATGCATAGGTGTAAGTGGACGATTGTGCACAAACCAAAGCCATCGCCATTTGATCAGGTCCAGCATCCAACTCAATCCCTTGTTTACGCAGAACGTGGCGCATCAAAACGAGGAATTTGTTAGACACAACCGGATGCGACAAGACATCCATATGCTTGCCTGTACTGCCAGACGTGAAATAAACCATCAGTTTATCCAGTGATTGGTCGTCCGGCACAAATGACCAGGGAGCCGACGCCATTTCCTGGCGGTTGGTGGTTGGAAACTCGCTGAAATCGCGCGTTAAGGCCGCTTTCTGGCGATAGATGGGTACGGACGCTTTCGACTGATCTGCAAAGTTATTCAGCCAAGCTGGGGTCTCACCTTTTCGCCACCCTACCGGTGTCGACCTAAGCTGATGCTCAAACTGTATACAGGCTCGATAATCTTCATCATCCAGACAGTCGCCGCACTCATGGTTGAAACGGGGGGCGTTCGCATGTTCCAGGATACGATTCAGGTTCTTTTGGGCCGCCTCATATAGCCACGGATAGCGGTGGTCGGTCATTCTCGTCCCCAGGCGGCGGCTGCCTCGGCCGCTCTCTTCTTTTGCATCTCGGCACGGATCTTACGCACCCGGTCTTGCGCTGCTTTGGTCTCCTGAATGACGCGAGCGCGTGCCACAGAATCCAAGGTCTGCAGCCGGTCTGAGGCCAGCGCACGGCTTTCGCCGGCCGGACGCAAATCAAGTGCACGTAATGCTGAGCGCACGAACTCCTCTCTTCGATCCGAATCGCGAACCACGTGGTCGGCCTTGACCAACTCGGCCAGGAGTTTCAAATCCTTGCTCATCCATTGTTGGACCTTCTTGCTGGTGTTCTCGGGCAAATCGGCGAACGACTCTTCGTGCAGTAACCAACAAGCCAGCAAACAGAGCCTCATATGATTGCGATATTGGGTTACGTCCTGTTTCGACTGGTAACGCCAGTTATTGGCCAATTCAGGCGACAGTGACGCTTGCGACCAAAGGCGTAGCGTATCAGCCACAACCGCCAAGACCGACAAGCTTCCCCATTCCACTTTGATAGGGATTTCCACCAAGAAATCAGCCGGCGTGGCCACCAGCCTTTGCAACAAGACACCGACATCGGGACCTTGACTCATGGCACCACCTCATATTGCTCACGTGCAAAGGCACGCGCAAAGGATTCCAGCTCCAGCCAATCAGAGATTTGATGGATGTTGAATCCGAGCTCATGGGCCCGTACTAAGTCAGGAACTTGTTGCCAGCCTTTCCAAAGTTGCAGCACCAGTGTCCCGCCACCGCGGGCTTTATTCAGCGCCTCAGCGGCGATATCCCAGCCAGAAGCGCCCTTTTCGTCTTTAGCGAACATGGTATCCACCCCACTGTCCGAGATCACCATGATATGCACCGGTCGAGCGTCGTCGGAGCGCGTCTCATACGTGTCTCTAAGCAAATGGATGGGAAAGGCGGTCGAACCGCCCAAATATCCAGTCACGATGCGCAAGATCGCTTGTTCATCATCAACAAAGCCGTTCGTAGTCTGAAACTGACGTGGCCCGCTCCACAAGGTAGCTTGTACTCGGGAGCCAACTTTAAGAGCCGACAAGGCAATAATTGCACCGGCCAGAGCCAAATATGATGTTTGTGATTGAGGGTTTGGCATACTGCCCGAACAGTCGATATACAGATCTAAATCCACCGCTTCGTATGACGGTTGATCACCTTGGGACGTGCCGTAAACGCGTTGGACGGTGGTCACGCCCGGAATGATTTGCGGACTTCGGATCAGACTCTCAAACCAATCCGCCGACTCGATGGGCGAACCGATATCCCACGGCTCCAAACCTTCAGCCAATGGTTCTTGGGATTCAGGCATTTGCCGTCTTGGGAACTTGATTAGATGCGGCGTCGCACGCTCCTTGTAGTAACGAACGGCCACATCGTGTCTATCCAACTTCAGACCCATGGCCTTCAAGATGGCACCGTACTCGAAGGGTTCGCGGGCCTGTCCGCTGCTTGCCGTTTGCGATGTTGAGTCGGTGACTTCAACTTCATTCGCCTGTGGATTGAGGTTCGGGTCTTGCGAGGGGTGGATGGCTGGCCCCAATTCGGCGTCGTCGCGTTCAACGAGACCCGCCGGGAAGGCTTCACCGCCCGTCGTATTGGCGGTATCCAACCAACGCTTCATGATCTTCTTCGTCTGTTCGCCTTTGCCATCGTCTAGATAGGGATGACACAGGGCCGCAAACAAGCCCGCTCCTCGATTCCAATCATGGGCGTAGACGCGAATAATGCGCGACCCGAGCTGAGCGTCTCCTTCCTCAAGATCGCTCAGTTCCGCGCCACTGAGGCTACCCGTCTTTTGCGCCCATAATATTTCGTAGATGCGCATGTAGACACGCCACAAACCATCGCTTGTTGTTGCTAAGCGACGATAGACTTCTTCCATGCGTAACCCGGAAACACGTTTCAAGCGATCATTAATCAACAGATCAGAATACAGGTTGGCCACCAAGCCAGCATCTTCCTCTCGCAGTGGCAAGTTATGACGAACCACGGCTAACATGCGGCCATGGTCGCCTAAATCGCCAGGACAGAAGACATGGTGCCCTATTTCGTGGGCCATCACCTCTAGCGGATAGTTTTCTAAACCCAGTGACTTGATATGAGCCAGATTGATGACGATGGCGTGATCGTTCAAACGGATCATGGCAAAACTCGAGGTCAAGCCTTGCGCTTTCGCTTCCTTATCATCTTGGCAAAACATAGGTTCGCGGATTTGGGTGAAACGACTCCAACAATTAAGCGCCGCGGGCCAAGCCTGAGTCCATTCTTCGCTAAGCGTTTTCATGATTTGGCGACCAGCATAAGTTGATGGCTAAAAGGCGTCGTATAGACAAGTGTGGTTGGGTTGGCGGCCACACTGCGGGCCGATTTCCAGTCGGGCGGTATTAGCTCTTCGCTATCACACTCGATTGGTGATCCATCCAATTTACATTTCCACGGCGGTCGAATCTCGAGCGGCTCAAAATCTTCATTCTTGTAGTCGAATCTTTGTAAGTTATGCCCATAACAATCCGCATACAGTCTCCACCAACGGTGTCCATCACTGATGGCAAAATCTGTGCCTTGCAATTGCACGATCGGAGGCGCTTGAAAATGGCCTCCAAAGCCACGGTAACCATCTATTCGATTCACCAGTTTCAGCGATCGGTCTTCTGCCAGCTTGTTCGCATTCCACCAGGGATCTGAATTCATGCGTGTCAATGCCTCTTTCTTAGCGTTGGCGACAGTCCAATCGACCCGATCACCAAATAAGAGAACCAGCGAATCGGCACGCATTGATTGACACAGATCTAAAGCAGACTGTCTAAATTGAGCGGCACCGCAGCGCCAACTATTCACCTGTCCAAACTCGAAGAGATCAACCGCATTCATCTCCAACACCGTTGCCTGCTCCATCAAGTCCAACCACAAATCAACGGCCGAGTTTCCAAATTGACGCATAAACAGGCTGGCATTAATGAGCTTGCCGACCTGCGCAGCGGCATCTGATTTCAACCGTTGACCCCAGCGAGGAATCAATCGTGTCCAGAGCCTCCGCATACTGTCGTCGCGCTGCGTACCCAGCTGACGGTGCACGGCCAATTCCAGACTAAGCTCGAAAAAAGCGAGACTTAACTCGTTGGCATCCACACCTTGATCTACCAATTCACGCACAACTGGCTCAATCACATCTAACAACCATTGATTGAGTACTTTGCCATCCAAATGAGGATGTTGATGGCGCTGCATGCGAAACAAAGTATTACAGCGCTGACGGTTGCGCTGGAGCGCTTGTGCAAACGCGTTAGTAGCCGGGTCTAAGGCTTTTAAGATTGCCATTTCAGCCAGCGTAGGTAATTCGTGTAACGTTGGTGTAAGTACTTGAGCTTTAGAATGTCTTCATACAAATGCCCGTACAATTTCCGCCCCTTTGTCCAATCGCGCAGCGTGTTTTCGATTTGCACAAGCCGCGTTTCCACCACGGACGCGGTGAGGCCTTCCAGACCTAGCTCAAAGGTTTTGCTGTAGTCAGCTACCGGGTCAGACTGGTCCAGGTCCAGCCGGTCATATTCAGCGCAGGCTAGGTCAAACAAACGTCGAATCCAACTGACGCGATCGGAACGCAGACGCTCATTCTCTGCCGTCTCAAAAAAGGGCGAATCCGCGTTCATAACCAAGCGATCGTGCAGCACAAATGGCAGGATCTGGCGCAAATCGTCGATCTCCACCTCGTTGTTTCCGCGAAAGTAAGCCAGCGCTTTGACGTAACTCAAAGTGGTTAACAGCGCACGGACCGACAAGCCATTCATGGTTTGAGAGCCCAAATCCTTGAGCCTATCCACACCCGATGCTTTGGCTGAAAGCTGCGAAACGTCTAGGCCTGCAATCCGTGCCGTATCTTTGGTTTTGTACTCCAACTGCTCGCCGCCAAAGTCCAGGTACTCAAATTGGCTGGCAAAAAATTCAAGTCGACGCCTGAGCAATGGGGGCACCTTTACGCCGCGAATTGCGTGATTCATCTGGTCTAACTCAGATTCGGTAAAGATGATGCGGCTTGGCATCACTTCTTCGGGCCTAATGTCTTCCTCAATCCGTGTCAACAACGTATCCAAGAAACGATGGTTAAAGGCAAGCGCTTTGACGACCACATCAATTCTGTCACGCAGAGCTTCAATCACAGGATAAGTGCCACCACCGGCATCATCGTTTGCCGTCAAGAACCAAGCGGCGTCGGGACACTCATATATTTGGTCCATGATCTCCGCGTAATTATCGGCCAGAACCGTCAGCAAAGCGGACTGCGTGCGCGTGGGAATGCGGTTGTATTCATCAATAATCTTGACGCGCATGGACAACCATTTCCGCCAGGCGATTTGAATGTCATCCATGTTTTTTGCGTTGATGAGATCTGAAGGTAGGGGGTTACCGAGCAGGTCAGAAATGGTCATCTGGGGCTGACCGTGTTGGATCGATCGCCGTACGTCTTTTAACGAATAACCTGCCAAAAGACCCATCAAAATCGCGGAAGCCGTTTTTCCGCGTCCAGGTCCGCCAATAAACAAACAGCGCTTACGCACCGCAAAGGTGAGTAGCGGCATGAGCACAAAACTCGAATAACTCTGTCCCGAAGGGAGACTGATGGCGGTTTTGCCATCGCCTATTCTGAGTTGGGTGCTGGGGCCATCATGGTATTCCAGATCGTAGTGGGGACTGATAATGGCGAAGTTGACGATCCAGAAATAGGCTTGCCGGAGTTTCTCGTCCAATTCAATATCGCCCGACACCTCGCTTGCCGTGGTGATTGGGCCTTCATAGAGGCTGGACACATCATAAACGTCCCGTTCGGATTTGGACTTGGGCAAGGTGGGCGAATCAGATATATGCTGAAAGGGCGAATCTGGCATGAACTTACCTCGAATAGTTGGACCTGCGTTTTCATAACCCTAGGTCGATCGCGCGCGTAATTCAAGCAACATCACGCGCTTCCAGCGAAAGATTTGCTATGTTACATAGCGATTCGACCGCGGGTCGTAGCCGTCAACAACTCAAATAGCGGAAGGCGTAGAAATGAACGCCCAAATACAACACCCATGACTCGCGGCTTAGTGGTTGGAAAGTTTTATCCGCCCCACCTTGGCCACGAATATCTGATCAACTACGCGCTTGATCACTGCGATCATCTAGACATATTTGTCATTCATCTGCCGGACCAATGGATTCCGGGCCACATGCGTGTCGACTGGGTCCAGAAACGCTTCCTACAGGCCTTGGTACACAGCGTGCTCGATTTGGGCGAAGACGATAATTCCGAACTGTGGGCACAACACACGATTGAACGGCTAGGTATGGCTCCCGATGTGGTCTTCACTTCTGAAGACTATGGAGAACGCTATGCGCACTTTATGGGCTGTAAGCATATTAGTGTCGACCCTCAGCGCACTCGTATTCCCATATCGGCGACGCAAATTAGGCAGGACCCACTCGCTCATTGGTCACATATCGGGCCGGGGCCACGCGCGTTCTTAGCCCTGCGTGTAGTGCTGATCGGCGCCGAATCGACTGGCAAGACGGTGCTGGCAGAGAGACTTAGCCAACACTATGCGACGAGTTGGGTGCCCGAGTATGGGCGCGATTATTGGGCACAGAAGTTAGCTAACGGTGAGGCGACGTTAGAAAGCAACCAGTGGCACAGCGACGAGTTCCTTCACATTGCGCACAAACAAGCGCAACACGAGGACGCCCAAGCTGGACAATGCTCAGGCTTGCTAATTTGTGACACCGACCCACTCGCAACCGCTGTGTGGCATGAGCGCTACCTGGCCTTTAGTTCGCGTTCTTTAGTGGAATTCGCACGACCACGAATGCCGCATTTGTACCTGTTCTTGCGCTGTGATGTGCCCTTCACTCAGGATGGCACCCGCGATGGGGAGCACGTGAGACAAGATATGGATCGTCGTTTTTCCGTCGTGCTTCGCAAGATTGGCGCTCCGCTTGTTGAAGTTACAGGAAGCTGGAGTTCAAGATTTGAGCAAGCCACCAACGCCATTGACGCCTTGTTGCATTCACCATACCGTTTGCGTCAGCTAGCCAAAGGCGATTACCCTTTTCTCTAAGGCAGAAATAACGTTCAGACGCTAATTTAAAGCTGTTACCATCGACCGAATTGACGTCGCTAGGGAGCTAAATTGTTAATGTACTCATGGAATGTAAACGGCATTCGGGCAGCAGCCAAGAAGGGCTATCTGCAGTGGATGGCAGGTTCAAACGGCGATGTCATCTGCGTGCAAGAAATCAAGGCTAAACCTGAACAATTGACCGATGATTTGCTGCGGCCGCATCCTTTTGAGTCCTTTTGGTGTCCGGCCAAAAAGCCAGGGTATAGCGGTTTGGTTACCTACTCAAAACGAACACCGCTGCAGGTAGGAACGGGGCTTGGCATTGATGAGTTCGACGACGAGGGACGCGTTCAGTGGCTAGAATTCCCCCAATGTGTTGTGGTCAATGCCTACTTCCCAAATAGCCAAAGGGAACACGCTCGCTTGCCCTACAAATTGCGCTTCTGTGATCAGATAAAGCTCTTCCTGGATCAATGGCGGGCTAAAGGCAAACATGTGGTCCTTTGTGGCGACTACAATATCGCGCACCAAGAAATTGACCTAGCCAACCCTAAGTCCAACCGCAAAAACGCAGGCTTCCTGCCTGAAGAGAGACAGTGGATGTCGGATTTCCTAGCGGACGACTATGTCGACATCTTCCGGGAACGAAACCCCGATGGCGGTCACTATACCTGGTGGAGTAATCGAAAAGGCGTACGTGAACGCAATGTTGGATGGCGTCTGGATTACCACTGCGTCGATCGCGGCTTAGTTAGCCGTGTTAATTCCGTACAACATCACCCTCAAACATTGGGTTCAGATCACTGTCCTGTGTCATTGGGATTAATGGATTAATGACGGGCTGGTCCTGAACACTGAAGTCAAATGACGTTAAGCCATGCGGCCTCATGCACTTAAGAGCCAGCGTTTAAGCTTGCGGTCCGGGCCCAACTAATCTTGACTGCCTTGTTACCACTGTAAAGATTTCGATGTTGGCGTCACGGCTCTAAAACGTGCGCTAGAATGACAAATCGTTCGTGGTTATTTTGAGGAGGATTGGATGCGTCTATTCATTAGGCTGGCTGTGGGAACTTTATTGTCTTCATGTTTGGTTTTTGCTCAAACGGTGGAGTTCCGCATCCCGCTTGATTTGGACGATGATCCTAACACCGGCTGTCCGGTGGTCACGGTTGACGGCACTTTTCTGGGTGCCGAACAGATCCTGATCACCACCGTCGATCAAGGCAGCATGCTGGTGACTGAGGTCTCGATTGCCGACTGCACCGGTGCGGTTTTTGGCGCACCTGTTTCCGTCAACCCTGGTGGCTGGGCGGTGGGTCAAGGGACGGGAGAGGCTGGTTCCGACGTCATCGAGACCCTCTACCCGATGACCGTTTTCAATACA
>JAJCXM010000022.1 GCA_029263455.1 Holophagae bacterium | reverse complement strand
TTGCCCCATTGGAAAGCGCGAAGTTGAGGTTGTTGCGATCCATGAAGATGTCATATGGCGCACCGTCATAGGTGAGCGTTGAGGGTAAGCCCCATTTGTTATGGGTATATGTTTTCTCGGGTTCCAGACCTTCTTTCAACGACACGAGCTCGCCAAATTTGTCAAATGTCATGATCACTTTTTCGCCACCATTGGCAGGCGTGATCGTTCTTGTTTCTATGGTGCCATCTGGATGAAAGGTTTGATCAATTTCGACCGTTGTTTGATTGTCTTCTAGGAAACTTATTTGCTGCGGCAAGCCCAAAGCCGTGTGGTCCGAATAGATAATTTCAGTTAGCGGCGTTGTATGGTGAGTGACTTTCGTCAGATGGATACCCGTATATTCATATTCTGTCGCATGATCTGAAATAACTTTAGTTACCCGTCCTTCAACATCACGCTCAATGGCAACCCTAGCTTGGCCACGTTCTATTGTTGAGATACGGTCGAAGGCGTCAAATTCCACCAGAGTCTCAAGTTGCCCACCGACGGGCATTATGGTCGCACTTAAAGGCGCTTCGCCGGCAGGATTCCAAGTGATTCTATAGTCAAGCCCGTCAAGTGTGACTTGGCCTGCAGGACGGCCAAATACGTCATAATTGATTTGGGTCTCGGTCCCCTCAAAGTCCGTGATTTTTTTTAAGGATCCAGAGCTCGAATATAACTCGATTTCACTTTCTCTTGTCAGGTCGTTGTCGAACTGTTTTATGACACGTAGCGTCTCACCCAGTTCATCTACGACAATCGATTGAGTTGCTCCCAACACGGACTCTACATCTGTCACGCTGCGAGACGGTTTATTGACAAGATCGACCTGATCAACCTCAATCCTGTTTGGCGTGGCACTATCGTCAAAATAATCAATTGAAACGGATTGAGATCGCGTTGTTGATGCCGAAATCGGTCGATTTCTCACGTCAAAGGTCGTCGTACTGGGATCTCCATTTGCATCGATAATTCCAGTAGGGCGGTCCAATGAATCCCAATTTTGCGTGTAACTAAATGGTCCACTAAACGACGAACCTCGACCACGCTCATCGGTACTTGACGAAATATCGTACGACCCGTGTTTTTCGCCAAGATAATAGCCTTGAGCATTGAAATCCCATGAATGGTCTAACGTCGAACCGTCTACAGCTGCCGTCTGTTTTATCCGGAAACCCTTGCCACTGTCCTCCTGTACGTCCATCCCAAATTCAGTCGTGCGCACATCGTCGCCAGCATAATTGATTGTCTGGCTCCCCGTCAGGCCTGATGGATCGTTGTATGTTGTTTTAGTTTTGGCACCATTTCGGTGGTCGGTAACGGTGACGACTTGTTTACCGCCCTCAACATCGTATTCGTAAGAAAAGACCTCGGTTATGGTAGGAAATCGGTCTACAGAGACCTTAACAATTCGTGACCAAACATCGTATTCAAGAATCACTTCACCAATTCCGGGCCATTCGGCGCGTGTCTGCCGACCCAACACATCAGTTTGTGTAATGATCGCTCTAGACTTTCCGTCTACAGTCATTTGTGCGCCGTCAATCATCGGGTTGAATCCAGAGTGCATGGCAATAAGATATTGTGCGTCAGGTGTCGTTATCTGGTATGGCACATCTGTCTGTTCGAAATAACTAAATGTCGTTGACTCTTCTCCGTTGTGATAGATGTTGGTCAGACGACCCAAAGGGTCATGATGAAATTCCTCTACAAAAGCTCCGCCCGAATGGCTGGTAATACGTAATTTTAATTGCCCAACCTCGTCATGTTTCTCAAGGGTTGTGTTGCCTTGATCGGTACTAACTGTGACAAATAGCCCCGAATCGTACGAGTAATTCAACTCTCGCGATTGTCCTTGTAGGTAGTCGATCTGTTTTGGCCGACCAAGATCATCAAAGTTCATGCCATCTACGGATGTCTTTATGCCTGCAACAACACTTGAAGTGGTATCTCCGTGTTCGTTGTATTCAAAAGTCGACAGCGAGGCTCCTAAGCCATGTAACGGTAAATTCAGGAGCCTTCCATTCGGTGCCTTATAGCCGTTTCCGTTCGGCAAATAGAATTCAGTTTTTCCGGCATTCACTTCAACACCGGATAAACTGTTTATCGATCTAACCGCACCACTTGGCGAATAAAAAGTGCTGATGCTCTTCGCGTCTGGTGAGCCAGCTCTCTTGCCTGTTTGATTAAGATCTTCATCCCTGATCGTTTGGCCAATAACGTCCGTAGTTATGAAAAAGGACTTCTGTGTTGCATCAGTAAAGATATTGGGGATTTCCATGAAAGGGCCCGACTCGGGGTATGCCCATCTTACTTGTTGTGATCCAAATCGAGCAAACCCGGATAATCTGGCTAGGTTGTCGTAGGCATAAAAGCGAGATTGAAACTCATCCTCTACGATTCGCCATTCATGACTCGCCAAATTCTCAAACTTATCCCATCTGATTTCGAAGGTATCGATGACTGCGTGGCCCGGCCCATACGCTTTAGAAAGCCACTGACCAGAATCTAAACTGAAAGTAACTTTTTGGTCAGGTGCTTCATCATCGATTGACAAAATGTTCACATAATTCGCGAGGCCAAGCACGGGGTCATAATCACGAGAAACCTGATGAATACCAAACGGGTCTTCAATACTGTCTACACGAATACTTGATCCATCCACATACGAGTAGATTTGGTACCAGTCTCCTTTCTGAATACGTTTGAGTTTCTTGAACTTAGATTCACCAACAACAACCGGTGTGTCATTGCCCACGGGCTCCCATTCGTAAATCAACTCACGTTCGTTCATGTATTTAACGCTGGTTAAAAAACCATCTTCGTCATAGGTATAATTGATTACCATTGGATCACTAATGGAAAATGACGTTTCGGAGACAAACGTTCCTGTTTTCATTTGTTTGTATTCGCGATCCTGAATCCGCTGGCCTGAATCGTTGACATACTCAACGATTTTCTTTGGGTTATCGGCAGGGTACCCATTGGTTAAGAACTTAAAATTATTCTGCCACGGTTCCGCCTTTTGCATATTGAGGACGGCGCGATTGTAGTAATTTCCTGGCTGTTCAAATCCTTGGAATCCTCGTATGACGGGATAGCTCATTTGCTCAGCGGCAGAAGATGTATTCTTGAGATGATGGTTCCAGTTGGCAAATTTCTTTTTGTATTCAAGAATGGGTTTCTCAGCACTCAACTCATAAATCATTGATTCTCTGTGGTTTATTCGCCATGATTTGCCGGTTTCATTGCTGACCTTGGATACCAAGTCATTCTTAACAACGACTTGACCCATATCATCAATATGACAATCTAATTGAAAACGGCCAGGATGCTCAAAGACTAATCTGGGATTGGCGGGTTCAGCAGAATGCCATCCACCAGTGGACAATTCAGCCTCGTCGACTAGCCACCAAATTGGATAGGCCACCAATAATTGTTGGCCATCCATCATCCCCATCCCGTATGTTCCACCATTTAAAAGATACTCAGAAAGGAGGACACGGTTTGGAGAAAGGTCGAGACGAGAATCGCCATGGGACAAATTGTGGTCTGTTGTTGAGAACTCGGGCGTTATTGTTAACGCATCGAGGTATGTGGTGTGGCGATGAGGGTCGATGTATCTTGTTGCGGGGGATATGTATTGAACTACAAAATCGTATTTACCAGAGTCAATGACTCCGCCTGAGCTGATTTCAAATTTGACAATAAAGTGTCTATAACCCATCGTCCTCAAAGATTTCCGTTCTTCTCCATCCAAGTAATCCCGTATGCATTGGGTGCTGAATCGTTGAATTGAGCCCTCTGCCGCTCGTTTTCGTTCGATCTTATGTTCCCATGACTCGTCGGCGGTCGAAAAAGTTAGCTCAATATCGGCGATTGAATTCATGACAATATCAAACGTGCCAAGTTCCATGACAAACTTAAAATTCAAATCATCATCTAGGATATCCGACGCCCTGAACACCATGTAAGGGCTCAAATGTACTTCCGCAATCTCGTCTTCATCCTTGTTAAAGAGCCAAGCATTGAGATCGATATACTCCCAACCGATTTCGCGGTAGGTTGTGGGCGCAATCAGGACGCGTTTGAGGCCCAATTCAATGCCGTTATCGGTTACGCCAATAACCGTACCTTGGTGCATGATGAGCTTATTGAAAAAGTGATTTCGTTGCTCACCTCGGATGAAAAAGGCCTCATGCTCAAAACCTTGCGTTTCGTCATCGCTCTCCAACCATGTCTTGATGTCCAGCACTGAGAAGAGGCCCGTCTCGTCTTGGACAGCCACGAACCCCTTGTAGCGGTCCACGGCCATGGTGTAAATAGTGCGATCTTTCGGAAAGAGAATACGCTTGTAAGCATCCAATTGGGATGGAGGATCTTGCGCGACGTGGTCTGGATCGAGCAAATAGACTTCTAAATAGCTATTGTCGGTTGCGCCAACGCGGTGACTGGTCACCATCACGTCGCGCTCGACGATTTCGTCGTCTAGGAGGAAACGAATGCCTTGGGCGACGCCATTATGTGTGTTCCAGTTGTATTGGTTCTGAGGATTATCGAAATAGGACATGCGATAGAACATGCGGTTGTCCCAGGTGTCCATGTCGCCGCCTGATGGGATGCCGATCAAGGGCGGTTGTGTGCTGGGGTCGAAGGGGAACACGGCTGGATGTCGAGCGCCACTCAATCCAAAAGCAGGTAAGAACAAGGCACCTACTTTTCTAAAGAAACTGGTTACTTGCACCACATCTTTGGGGATGGGGTAATGGGAAACGATGCCAAGTCGGGACAGCTTTTGTGAATACTCAGCCAGCGTTATTTCATTTCTTTGTCGTGCACGTTTTAACGCTTCGAAACCCTCACTCGGGTCAATGATCTTCTCGATGTCATAAACGATGGTAGGGCCAGGATCGCCGAACCAGCCATAGAATGACTGCACTAGATGATGGCCTATTTTCGCGACGCTGGTCGGGGCTGTGTTCTCGAAGAGTGGCATGCGGACGATGAGGTCTGATTCGTCAAAGCTCCCATCGTAGCGATACAAATCTAAGACGTTCTTAGAGCCAGCTGAGGCGTAGTAATTCCAATACGAGATAGCGATGATCGAACCTTTTGGCAAGTCTTTCAGCGCGAATTTCGATGTTTCTTGTTTAATGACGTCAGCGTAATTAGAGGTGTCGGCGTCTGTGTTCAGGTCGTGGGGTAGAAATACTTCAAGATTGAATTGAGAGTTACTGCCCAATAAACCTTTGATAGGCACATGCCATTTTGGTTCCCGGTCTTCGTAGGGATTCTTCACGTCAAAGAGGTGGAGATTATAATTGCGGAACCCGTTTTTCTCTTGGTTTAGGTAGAGGATGAGATTGCGATAGGCCCAAACGGCGGTTCCGTATTCGCGCAAGCTGCCATTCAAATCGTCGTTGGGGTCTTTGACTTCTAAACCGACGGTGCTGAATCGAGCCGTATGGGGTTCTTCCATGATGTTGTTAGCCGCATCCTGAAGTGACGCAACAGTTAAGACATAATTGGCACTGAACTTTAGTGGTCGCTCTGCGATCGCGAAGGCTTCACAGACTAGTTCGGTCGTTATTACGACCCCAAATCGATCGAAAAACTTGAATTCAGAAACTTCGCCATCCGCGAGGCATTCCAAACGCACGTTATCGTTGTTCAAACCGGAGATAGGTTCGTTGAAACTGAAATAGAAGCGATGGTCGATGGGCACCTTCTCTTGTTTATCCAAAGGCAAGGTTTGGATGACGACAGGTTTGCCCATGCAACGCTCGTCCGATTCACCGCCCGGGCAAGCGCAATCTTCGGTGCGGTCAATGACCAAGATATTCGTTTGAATGGTGGTTGCCTGTTGTTGGCTGTTCTCGACGCGTAATCGTGTCCTTAGTGTGGTTGCGCGATCGCAGAATCCCAACGGCAACTCAAACACCGCATTGCGTGGCCCGTCGAGCGTCAAATTTTCGATGTTCTGACCATTTATTGTTAAAACCGGAGGGATATCGGCGCTCATATCTTGATCACTGGTCACATAGGCTTTGAGTGTACGGTCAACAGAAAGGTCAATCTTATTCAGCCGTTGTAACTTACTCGTTTCCGTTGCATTCTCGGTTAAGACGCCATCTTTTAGATCCAGAACTTCCCAACGCAGCGTGACTCGAGGCGGCTGCATAGGGACCGACTCGACATCTGTCGGATTAAATACCACACGGCGTCGTGCGTGGTAACTGAGCTCGATTTCCAAGTTATCGCGGATTGTAGTGCCCGTGACGGGATCAACGGTCTTTAGCTCCGAGGTAATAGGATCGAGACCAGTAAGCGGTTTCCCTCCACTTCCGAACCAGGAAAGATGGGCGCGTCCGGTTTCGTTCGATGTGCCTAAGGGAACATGGGTCAGCGAACCATTGGCGAGTTGAACTACTTGATAGACAACCACGCTGCGCACAGGCTCCAAATCTGCATTCACGGGTTCGTCATGCCAGGAAGCGTGCTGAACAAATTGACCACCTGGATTGCGGTCGATACCGGCATAGGGTTCGCTGAGGCAGTCTACTTTGACGTAATTGGCAACAGCAGAGACGCCGGTTTGTGGGTCTTGATAGCCGGTATCGATCATCCACGATAGAACGCTGTTCCGCACATGCTGTTCCAACAATGACGACGCACCCACGGAGAAAGCGGCAGCGATACTAATGAGTCCGCTTTTCTGACCTTTTTGCGTCTTTTTGGTTTTTGAAACTAGCTCGCTATCGGTGACGCGTTCGGTTGAGAGGACTTGGCCAAGCATGACTGGCGCGAGTATTTCGGGTTGGGTGGGGTCGGGCGGTAACATGACCGCATCACCGACTGCTAGCAAGTGGATGTCCTTATTGTTCATGGTCGTTTCGTCATACGGCATGACGATTCGGCCAGAGAAAGCGGGCATAGTGCCTGCCTCGTCGACGCTGAAGCTGACGCCGCTATGGAATCCGCCCGGCGGCAGGTTGTCCCATGCTTCGACCTGGGCTAACTGAGCAACGGCGGCGCCTTCCTGCGCCACCTCAATGTGCACTTCGGTTAACGGATTCCGGTCTACGTGATCAATCCAAAGCTGATTGCCGTTGGCCAACAGAATACGCGAGGGTTCGCGGCCGAAGATGTATCGATCCACGCCAGTTTTCACCAATGACACTTGGTGGTTGAGCCATTCGCCGGTTGGTAGTTGGGCTTGTAACTCCAAGCTATCGCCGATGCTGGCAACGACCTGCTCGCTGAAGGCGCCCGCTTGTAAGTCCAATTCCAAGGTGAAGAAGGTGTTGTAGTTGAAGATACGTAATCGAGTGCCGGGCGCAATGGCTTCGGCCGGCGCTTCCAAGTACATATTCGAGCCATCCCAACGCATAGCGAACAACGCGAGGTCGAGCTGGGCTACTTGCGCCAAGGCTCGCGTGGTGAAGCTAACCGCAAATGGTTGCGCGATAGGATCGCCATACAGATTTTCCAGACCTGCAAGCGCGCGTAAATCGTAACTGGCACTGGCGGCCAGGATCTGAATGGGAACTAAGTTGACGGCTAATCGGTTCTCGTCGGCCACGATTTGGAGTGGGATTGGCGTTCCGCCGCCACTTGGTTCCAAGACCAAGTGATTAGCCAAATGACTGAGATCCAAGCTGATCGGCATACTAAACTCGAGCGTCATTTTGGGGATTAGCTCCAGATGCGCCTCGTTTTGGCGAGGCAGACTCTCAACCACCCTGAAATCTGGCGGATCCAAGCTAATATCTTGACCGACTAAACTGGCAGTCAACGTCGATGACAAGCTACGCGACCCGCTGCGGCGGCTGATGGGGTCATAGGCCAACAGCTCCAGTTCCACATCGGTTTGCGGTACCACGGTTGAATAGCTGCCATCGCTTCGGCTCAAGCCGTTCCAAGCTAAATATGCATTGGAGACGCGCGCGTTGGCGACACCTGCTCCATTGCTGACGACGCCGCTAACCTCGCAAACCGGGAACTGGATGGCCACAATCGCGTAGCTACCCGACTCCACAATCGATTCGGCAAAGTTCGTTGAAATCCACTGTCCACCGGTTTGGGTCAATTGGCCGACGTAGGCATAGGAGCCAGGGCCCGAACGTCGCAAAACAAGCAGGTGGGCCGCGTCTCCGTAGTCGTAGGTAAGGCCAAGGCTAGCTGGCAGCGTACCGCCCACGCGTAGTTCAAAGGCGGTCAAGAGTTCTGTGCCGACCTGATCAGGGAAATCAACCAGTAAGCTGGATTGGATATCAACCACGATCGGGGCATTGGCGGCACTGCTGAAATCCACATGTAATGCACCCATATCCCAGGTAGGCTGTTCCAGAAACTCGCCCTGTTCCAAGTAGCCAGGGAAACTATCAAAGTCAATGCGCGCATAACGCGTGATGTCGGGTGAAACCAGCTCCTGTGCACGTACTTGAACGTGACCGCCTAT
Organism: Holophagae bacterium; assembly: GCA_029263455.1. Lineage (GTDB taxonomy): Bacteria > Acidobacteriota > Holophagae > Acanthopleuribacterales > Acanthopleuribacteraceae > JAGQSC01. Next base: position 503,763 of record JAJCXM010000022.1, on the reverse strand, counting down.
TTGTGTCGGTTGATCGTGCTTGCCGAACTCATAGGCATAACAAAAGACATCCAAGAGCGAGTCCTTAACCGTCAAATTGCCATCAATGCGGTCATGTTCCTCTGCGGCTACCAAGCGTGCCTGGCTGCCCGACGGAATCAGCGTATGGGCTTTAAACGAACATGTGACCTTGGTTTGCGGATCATCAACGATAGACACGCTTGATGGTTCGGTTTTCGCGTTGGCTAGCGTGTTGGGAGGCACCATGGCATCTCGAACACGAACCATATTCGAACCAAGCACTGGGGCTTCGTCACTGTTCCATTGATCCTGGATAGCGGCCAGAAAAACGCCAGCCGATTGACTATTGAACGTGTAGCCAATCTGTTTGCTATTGATGGTTTGAACGGCTTCAACCCGCCATTCGGGTCCGGATAAGGCAAGAAACACCAAGCGCGCGCCAAGCGGGAGTCTAGTCAGATTTGGAACCGTCCATTGAATATCGCCCTGACCCCCGGCATTCGCCACTTCAAAGGCGGCAACGGGCGAATAGCCCAAGGGTAATAGTTCTGAAATCGCTTGCTGCGACAGCGAAGTGACATTGGCCGTACCTGACCAAGAACCGGTGAACTGGATGTTCATATTCTCTAGTGAAACCAGGGTGTTGGAACTCAAATTGGTCGGGCTATTGCGCTCAGTGACCCGTAAGTCGGGCGCACGCCAGACGGGTCGATCATTAAGCATGCGTCGCGTGACAGCCGCATAGTTGGCGTCGTCAACCGAAACCGCGATGGGAAAGCCGTAAACGTAGGCTTCGTAACGACCATCGGCGTCGGTATTCAGCGTGCTACTGCCTTCGGGCGTGGTTAAGATGACCGATTGAGCGGCCACGGGATGACTTGTGGCATCCTGCAAGACGCGTCCAAAGACGTAGTGGGCCCGACCGACGACGACCTCACCGCGTTGTTCGACACGATTGCCAAAATGGTCACGTGCAACGGCGCGAATGGGGATGGCGCGTTTGTAGAGGCCAGCCGTGAATTGGCCCTGAAAGGGGTCACCGATGGCGCTGTCATGGACCAGGTTCTGGTCGACAAAGAGTTGCAGTCCCTGAATGTTCTCGGTTGGGGTGACGCTGACGGCGACATCAAAACTGTCGCCCGGACGCACAAAGGCGTCATGAGTTAACGTCAGTTCCGGTCCAATCGCGTCGTAATAGATGGTGACTTGGTCTTGGCCCGTATGGCCCGTGGCATCGGTGGCGATATAGACAAAGGTATTTTCACCTTGCTGCAAGGGCACTGCATCTTCACGGAACCGACCACCTGAAACGGGCACTTCAATATCTTCTCGGGTAAGGACGGGATCCACATCATAAGTGTCTTGTACGGTGCCGTAGATTTCGATTTCGGGATGGTTGGTGCGGGTGCCATTGGCTGGATAAACCACGCGCACGATGGGTGCGGTGTTGTCCAAATAGAGGTCTACTTTGCCCACACCATCCAAATACCCTTCGCGTTGACCGTAAAAAAGAAAGGTATTTAGCCCATTACTGAGCGTGGCTGGATGGGTAAAAGTTCCATCCGCATTGACGGCTATGGGTTGGTTATACAAAGAAAGGCTGGCGTCGATTGGGATCACATGGCCGAGGATAGTTTGGCTAGGATCGAGGAACGTGGATCCATGCGGAGGACTATCGATGATGACCTGTACACGATCGAGATCTTGGATGTTGAGGACGGGAACCGTTAATGGCTCGCTGGAACTGTGACCAAGGGTATCCACAGCGACGGATTGAAAGACATAACTGCTCAGTGGTTCATCTTCGGGGACTAGCACTTGGAAAACCCGCGTTGAACCCGCTTCCGCCGGATAGTCCGTGCCGTTGAGAGCGACATCCAGCGACTGCACGCCGGACGGGTCGACGGCTGAAACAGTGACCGTGTAACTGATACCGCGAATAAAAAGGTTAGGCGCCGTGTAGGTGATGACCGGGCCTAAGGTGTCGACATTGATGTTGCGTGTGGCGCTCGCGGGAAGCGCCGTTTGGTATGTGGCTTGGATGGGCACTGAATGGGCGCCATCGGCAAAGTTCAGCGTTATTTCCCAATCGTTCCCTGCAACTGTTGCCGCTTGACCAAGCACAGTCACCGCTGCACCTAACGGGGCGACTGTCCCTGCGAAGCGCACATCTGCGACCGCGTGCGTCGAACCTTCGTCTGGTTCGGTAACTACGAGCTCGATATTGAGATCCAGCACTTCCACGTCCGCCAAGTCAGATCCTTGGTGGCCAGCCGCATCTGTGGCTGTTGCTTGTATTTGAACTTGGTTATTGGCGTAGTCGGCGGGTACTGGCCAGGATCCCGTGAAGGTGGAACTGGCACCGTCGAAAATGACTTGGCCGTCGACGGTCACAAGGAGTTGGGTGATGGGATTGGCGTCGGTGGCGGTTACCGTGAAGTCAAGTGAGCCACCACGCCCAACTTGAGTCGGTGAGTCGATGGTCACGACAGGAGGTGTGGTGTCTAGGATAAATGAACGGCTGGCTGTATCGGTTAGCGTTTGCAAGGTCGCAATCGCGTTCAGGGTTTGAGGTCCATCGGCCGTCGTTAATTGGGTGGTCCAAGTGGTTGATCCGGAGCCCAAAGATTGGCCCTCTAAGCTGACCTCCGCTTCGGCGGGACTGACGGTACCCGATACCGTAAAGGGTACGGCGGACACGTAGCTGCCCTCAGTGGGTTGGGTAAAGTCGACTTGAACGGCGAGTTCAAGCACGGCCACACTTTGCTGCGCAAAACCCGAGTTGCCAAGCTCGTCGTCAGCTTCCACGCGTAAAACAACGTTGCTATTCATTTGCGCGAGCGTCGTGGGCGTGACGGCATTGGAAACGCCTGTGCCGTCGTGTTGCAGCAATAGATTTCCGTCTACAAATACACGGACGGCCGTAATGGCGTTGGCATCTTGGTGCGTCCAACTGAAGGGAATATCTGTTCCAGCTGTGACATTAACAGGCGCGGTGATGGCAACAATAGGCGGGCTAATGTCACGGATGATGGCGACTTGGTCTTGAGCCGAATAGCTTGCCAACGAAGCTGCGGCCAATAAGACGATGGGTCCTTCAACCGTGAGCGGAACAGTGGCCGTAAATGCGGTTCCCGTGACCGCTGCAACCACGCCATTGACGCTAACATCCGCGCCTTCGTGGGTGAGCGTGCCCTGCACCACCATGTCAGACAAATTGGTTTTTAAGCCGTCAAGAGGCGAGTCGATCGTCACACCAAAAGCAATGGGATTAATATCCACCGATTCGGGTACCACCGCTTGGTTGCTTACTTCGTCGCGAGCGGTGATTTCGATGTTCCATTCGCCAGGAGCCACATCGATAGGAACCGACTCGTTATGGGTACCGGTCACCTGATCCGAAACCAGATTGCCATTGAGGCGAACTTCGACCAGATCGATCGCGTGCGCATCGGTGACGGTCCACGAGAATTGCAGCATCTCGCCTTGTACAACGGCGGCTGGCGCTGTGATCTGGATATCGGGAGGCGTGGTATCGATATCGATACTGCGTTGATCCACGGCTTGGTAAGCAAAAAAGTCGGCTTGCGCTTGGATGTCAAAGATGCCGTCGACATTGACGGTCAAATCCAGTTCCCAAGCTAGACCTGACTGGGTGGCTGGTTGGCCGTTCACTTGGACAATAGCTGATTCGTTGGAGACCGACCCGGTTACGTGCACGACCGGATTATTGGTTAATAGCCCAGCAACAGGCGCATCGATGTTGACCATCAACTCGAAGGGGTTGACTGTTACCGCATGAGCGGTTTGAGAAGCAGGGTTGAGCCCGTCGTCAGCCGTAATCTCGATAAGGAACTGAGTGACAGAGGGATCGTAATCAACTGTGACTTGATGATTCGCGACAGCCGCCTGCGATATCGTTTGACCGTCTAAGTTCACCACCACATTCAACGCTTCGGGTCTCGCATCGGTGACAGTCCAGTCAAAAATCAAGTCTGATCCTTGATCGATCTGAGCGGGCGCATTAAGGGTGATGACCGGTGGCGTGATATCGCGAAACAGGTTTCTTGACGCGGTGACAGGCGGGTAATTGCCAACCTGCGTGCTGGCCGTCATGACTATTTCACCTTCCACGACAAGTGGAATCTCGGCCTGCCAAGTCCCTTGCGTGACGGTCGCCGCCAAACCTTCAATGTCCACCGGTGCATTTGCGGGACTAACCGTCCCCGTCACCGTCAACGTGTTTAGGTTCGTTACCAATCCGGGCTCAGGCGTTACGATGGACAGGGTCACATCTGGAGGCGTCAGACTAACGGCTTCAGACCCAGCTTGACTATTGGCGAGCAAATCGGAGGCTTGTACATCGATGCTGACCTGGTTGAGGTTGATGTCGTAAGGGACGTCGAAACTATGGCTACCACTGGCTTGCCCGCTGGCAATGATTTCGGTTCCAGCGGGTGTCGTGAATGAGACAACCACACTGGCTTCGTCTAAATGAAGATCGCTCACAAGCCATGAGAATTCAAGAGTTGCGCCCTGCGGTGCGGTTGTTGGCGCGGTAATGGTGATCTCGGGAGGCGTGGTGTCGAGGCTGATCGCCAGATTAGCATCTACGCTTACGGCACCTAACTGCGCCCGGAACTGAAGTTGTTGCTCGCCCTCGACCAGCGTTCCGGTGGCTGTCCAGTTTGCGCCTGTCTGCTGCACCGAAAAGCCTTGCAAGCTGGTGACCGTTGCATCAGGAGGTGTCACGACGCCTTGAACGATCGCTTGGGCTGCGCCTGTGAGACTATTTTGTGCCGGACTCGTGATCTCGATACTGACATCAGGCTGCAGGACATTGACGGATGCGGTGAGATCCGCCGCGTGTCCAAACTGATCCGTGCCGTGGAAACGCAATGCCAACTGATCTTCTAATTCAGTTAAGGAGATGGTTTGTGAGTAACTGCCCGACCAGCTGGCTTGATTGCTGCTCCAAGACTGAAGTAGCAAGTCACCACGCCAAATTTCAAGTGTTTGTAGTTGCGTATCGTCGGTAGCGCTAAGCGGGATCAGCAAATCCTGTCCACGCAGCACTGATACCGGCGGCGTCCAATCTAGGACGGGTGGGGATTGATCGGAGTAGTAACTTAAAGGGGCCTGAGTCTGACGTTCAAAGGTATTGGCTTGGATGACGAAGTCGTTTGAACCTGCCGCCAAAGGCACCGTCACCTGAAACGAACCACCCGATACCGTTAGTGGCTGGCCATCGGGACCCTGCACTTGGGCCCACTGTGGTGTGACTGAGCCTTGGATGGTGACGCTGGTTGCATCGGTCACCCAACCACTGACCGGGCTTAGGTTTTGAATCGAAAGAGGCGGATCACTGATGTCACATTGACGGTTGATGGTTTGAATATTGGTCACTAATTGAAAGGTCAACGGATCCAAAGGCTCGTAATTGTCAATAGCATAAGCAATAGGCGTCTGGCCCGTGCCCACCGTTTGCGACTGCCCGTTGGGCAGAATCAGTTGCGCTGTACCAGCCGGTACCTCAGTGATGACTTGAATCGTGGTTCCGCGCAGAGCGGTTGGCGGAACGGAGAGCGAGGCTTCAACCGTTTGCACATTGATACGCACCCGCCACGTGACGCTAGAGCTATTTCCGGCATGGTCGATGGCGTCGAATTGCAGGTCGTGACTGCCATTTGGGAGTCCCGCAATGCTTGTCTGCCAGGCGCCGATTCCGCTGAACAAGGGGTTTCCGTTACGACTTAAACGAGGTGACGGATCCAAGTTATCGGTTAGATTGCCGCTGATCGTAAATGGAAGACGCGTTATCTCTTGATTGAAGGTCGGTTGGGTAATGGTGATGACGGGCGGTGTGCGGTCAATGATGCCCGCAACTTGATCTTCGTCAGATCCGCTTGCGCCTTCCGCATGCGCCACTAAGGTAACGGGTCCTTCAGGTAATGTTAGTTGGTTCGACCAAGTCTGGTTACTGAAAGGATTGGCTTGACCGTTAAGTGTGAGTGACTGCACATCACCGCTATAGGTTCCTTCGACGGGTAGCGGTTGTGCGTTGGTCACAAATCCATCGACAGGTTGGCTAATGGTTACCTGGATTGCGCCCTCGATGTCCAGGAAGTCGATGGCACCGATAGGCCAAATATGAGGGTAGCCGAGCTGGTCAACGCTAAGTTCAGATTCGATCAAAACTGAATCGCCAGTTAGTACGCAGCGCAGGAGTCGGTTGGAGCCGGACGGGGTTTGTGACGTTAGTGCGTAGACAAGAGAAGGACTCGCGATATGAAAAGCGAAACGATCAAAGTTCGGGCTGAGCGGGAAGTTCCACTGATGGATCTCTTGGCCCTGCATGTTGAACTGATGCACAAGGGCTTTTCCCTGTTCGCCTATCCACCAAGTTTGGCTGTCTGCGTGTAGTTGGACCTGGTCCGGCGGCCAGCCATTGCTGCCCGAAAAGCTGGTCATTTGCGCGACTTTATTCTGAGCCAAATCTAGTTGGGCAAAGCCTGTTCCATCAACCAGGGCTAAGTAGAGTTGGGTGTCGAGGGCAAAAAGCCTGGATTTTTCCGTGGTGTCATTGATGGAGAAGCGAATATTGGGATCAATCTCAAACTGATTGCCAAAGAAGCGAAAAGCCGTGATTTCCAGCTCCGTGTTCCTTTGCAGACCAACGATCAGCCGACCGCCGAGCCCGGACCAATAGGCGGCCGTCAATTGAGCGGCACCGCCAAGGGTCGCGTCAAAATCGGAGGGCTCAAGGGTGGCAAGCAAGACGCCAGTTTTTGGATCCAAGACACGAATGCGCGCTCGTTCCAGGGCGCCATAATCAGCCACAACCACGAGTTCCTGAGTACCGTTGCCATCAAGATCAGCTTGGATCAATTCGATGCGGTCCATCATGGCGTTTGGTAATTGGATATCCGTCCCTTGCGGTGCTGCGATTAGGGTGACCGAACGATCAGGACCGCGCGACCCCGTCAAAACCACGCGCTCAAATTGAGCGAACAGGGGCAAGGCCGCAAATAGGGCGATGCCAACAAGAATTCTCAACATCTTCGTTTTCCTGTGCATGTTCATAACCTAACGCGTCCCTTCGGTTCGTAGCAATAACCTTCCGGGCCGTGCCATCTCTGATTTGTGATTAATCATGAGCCCTGCTTCTAAATCCCCGAACCCTGAGGGTAAGTAGCCTCTGAGTTGGATCATGGTGCGCTTATCATCTAAACCAACCACGTCCATCACTTCCAGGCTGATTTCGTCATCAAATAGCCTTAGCCCGATCAAATCATGTAAGTGCTTGCTGTCGGCGACAATGAGCACCGTTCCAATTTGATTTCTCATTAGCTGGTGAATGTCTGTTTGTTTAAGGCTAATAGCTGCCAACACAGACAATGGCTGATCGGTCGTTTCTTGCGGGTAGTTAGCTGCAATGTGTAGCTCTTCTGAACCCAAGCGATGGAGCACGATTGTGCCGGCTTCCACGCCCTGCCCCGTTACCAATGAGCCTGCGAATCGGTGCCAGTGGTCGGCGTGAATCGCGATTCGACCACCGCCGGCTTGACGCTGACCATCTTGACCGCCAATCGCTGAAACACGGCCATTGCCTTTGAGTTCAGAAAGCGTGAGAAGGATTGAACCGCCAGACGAGAATGCAAATCCGTCGGATTTGATATCCCCTTCAAGCGACAAAACTTCAGCTTGTAAGTTGATCGCAGCGCCAGCTGTGGGTCCGCCTCCACTTCGTCGTGGGTAAACGGGCGAATCATAGAGGCTTTCGAGTGCAAACGTACTGCCAATGCCGCCATGTGACGGCGCCATGTCTGGTCTGAGAACGCTACCCGATCCGTCGATGCTCGCACCCTGTCTGATCACGGCTTGGCCACGTACAACGATCGAAAGCGGTGGCAATAATTCATTCGAAGCGGCCACTAGAATCTGTGACCCAGGCAACATGACTAGCTCATCGGCCACGAGTTGGTGTGCTGGGAGGTGAGGATCCAGGATCAAACGCGACCCGGCCCTCATTTCCAGTCGTCCAACACGGAGTGGTCCAACAGCTCTCAGTTCATACTGGTCAAGAACCAACTCTTCTTGGACTTGCCGTTGTTGCCACTCGCCTGTGCCCTTTTCCAAGAGCCGCGTTTTGGGCACGACAAAGTTAAGCACATCGATCACGCCGTCTTGATGGTCGAGGCTGTCATAAACAATTTCGTCTTCGCTGACCAGATCCCAATTCACCGTAAGCTGAGAAACATGGTGGCGGCCCCAGTAAGTTTCACCGCTTGTAAAAGCCATAAAAGGCTGGTCGCCCAATATACTGGTCTCATCGTTGTCGAGGATGTTCACCACCGGCCCCGATTCGTGAACAAGCGCGCGTCCCTTCAGACTTGCGGTGAACTGTTGCGTCGCATCAACTAAGAGATTGTCGAGATCGGTATCGTCAGTGCCCACGGTACGCAGACCGAGACTAGGCAAAACGGTTCTGCCATGTTGATAAATGAGTCCCCATCCGCCGTCAATCAGCAGATGACCCTGCGGGTACTGATCATTGACGCGATAGATGGTTCCCGGGGCGGCAAACATTTCGGTGGATGGATAAATGCCAGCGCCATTTGCCGAGACTTGACCCGAAAATTGGTCGCCGCCCACCTGATTCACGCGAATGGCGATGCGTCCGCCCGATCCGGCCACTTCGACAATGTTGCCCACGTCGTATTCTTGACCGCCATGAGCGCTAATGGTGCCACTGCCCAACAATTGATTAACTTCAATGTTCACGGAGCCTGCTGATCCGCCAGCTCCGTCTAATCCCGAACCATCCGCTTTAATGACACCGTCCACCGTCAATTGGTTCGACTCAATGTGAATGATGCCACCTACGCCTCCTGGCGTGTTGGGCGCATAGAACGAACCGTAAGGTGACTCGCCTGTCACTTCTTCGATGGCTCCGCCTTGTAAATACTGAAGACCAAAGCCGCCATGGGAGTACCGGTTCGCGTTAATACCCGCCCCGTTTCGCGCATCAATAACGGCATCGTATGAAACGCTCATGTTACCTGTGATCTGGAAGCGCATGGCTTCATTCGCATAATCATCCATGGAACGAATCGTGACGTTTGAATTGATCAGCGAAGGTGCATTCCAGGTTCCAACGAAGCCAATCTCTTGGTTGCCCTGAGCGGCCACTAGATTCAACGAGCCTGTGTTGATGGTACCCGCCAATTCGAGTGAACCGCGGTTCCTTGAACCTGGGATGATGATCTCTAGGTCCAACATCAAATCGCCAGACAGACGCGCGTCGGTATTCAGAAGGCGACCTCTGAGGTCGACCAACTGTGCCAGGTCAAAGCCCAGCTCGCCATCAGTGACTTCAAACGAGGTTCCTGGTAATGGACCTGTTTGAGAGACACGAGCATGTTGGACGCGCAGCAGTTGTGGCGTCACATCGAGTGTGTCTAAAGGTGTCATGTGACGGCTTTCATCGTTGCTGAAGCCCACAACATCACATTGATCAATGCCCGGTGCAAAACGATAAATGGTGCCGGAACCCGCTTCGCGGCCTCCGAACGCAGAAACGGAGCCACTGAAATCAAGCGAACCATTGCTTGTTAAAGCGATGCGTCCGCCTCCGCCTCCCACGAAACTCGCTCGGTTGCCCGAATAGCCGTTAGCGGAAATGGTGCCCTGACCGGAAATCGACGTGTTGCCTATTAAGTGGATGGAACCGCCCGACCCAAATTGACCGTTATAAGGCTTGCCGTCCGCATGAATGGCACCGTTAATAATCAGTTCGTTCGCCTGAATGCGAATGCGACCACCGCCGGTGGCAGAACCAACCGTGAATGGTGCGACAACGGAACCATAGCTGCCCTCATCTTCACCTTGACCGAGGCCCGCGTGTCCGTGCCCAGAAAGCAACCCAAGACTTGGGTCGGTCATATCTTGTGGGTATCCGAGCCCATCTACATCGAGTTGAGCATTGTTGGCAACGACGAAACTGCCCGCTATGTTCAAATCCAGTCCAGCAGGATTCATGACATCGCTTGTCATAGCGTGACTCATGACAGCGCCATCTTGAAGTACAAGTGAAGCAAATTGATGGCTACCCTCAATGGAATGGCTGCCTGCATGAAGCAGGATGTCTTGACCATCGTAAGTAGCATCGCCAGCCATAATCTGGGCCGAACTCAATTGTTGCGTTTGAGAACCAACAACCAGAATCGGACGCGTCAACTGACTTTGATTTCCAATAAGGTCCCGAGCCGTGATCGTGATCACCTGAGTCTCAGTGCCCAAAGGACTGGGGTTAACGAAATCGGCCGTGAACGGCAAGCTCGTATCCTGCAACTGCGAACCGGCATAGTCAAATTCGACAACATCGATGCGACTGGCATCATCGGCGTAGACGCCGCTCAACTGCGCTTGCGTTAACGTCCAGGTGACGGCCGTGAAATTCACTTTGCGCAGGCTCCAGCGCAATTGCACGCGTTGACCGGCATAAGAACTGAGGTCGACCTCAATATTCGGGTTACTTTCTGGCGTCCAGCAGGGGCGATCTTCCCATCCTGCCGCTGTTGACGAGCCAAAAACGCCGTCATATCCACCCACAACTGAAAGCGCAAGGTCGGACCAGTTTGCACCGCCATCGGTGCTGATCTCCATGATGGATCCCGCCGTGGCTTGGCTCTGGGAGAATGATTGCGAGAAGGTTAGCCTTCCTGCGTTTGGAACCACGAGCGCAGTTGTTTCGACTGACGCGTCAAAATTATTGCCATTGAGTAAGTCGAATTGCACATGATCTTGGGCCAGCATCAGGTTTTCGAAACCAGCCGGATTAGCCGATCGATTATCGATTCCCGCATATGGCGGTTCAAAGCCGAGCACAAGCAATCCCTGGCTGGGTTCCGAAACAAGCGGAGCAACCTGCAGCGGATCGCCAAAATTCACCACCGCGTAGGATGCTGGTGCGATCAATTCGAGTTCAGGCGCCGTGGCATCGGGGATCAAATTGAATTGATGGGAGATCTCTAGTGACAAATTATCCGGTGTTGTTGCCAGGAATCGCCAGCTTTGTGTGGTTGCTATGGCGACATTTGGTGCTATGACGGGTAGGTATGGACGTTCAGCTTCCAGATCAAAAAGATTACCGTCAATATCAACTTGGAACTGAGTCAGATTGGCGGGACCGCCCAAATGACTCACGCGAATATCGTCGATAGCCCAATACACGCCGTTGGTGGTGCTATTGCTGGAGTAACGCCAGGTGAGACGAATGGCCTGACCCTGCCAAGGCGACAGATCGACGACACAAGGTTCGTAGTCAAAGTTGCCAGTCCATGCTTGTTGACCAAAGGCGGGATTACTTGATTGGTTAATGACATCTTTATAGCCGCCCATCTCAAAATCGGTCACGGCAGTAACAACACGTTTGCCTGTCTTGGCCAAATAAGTCTCGACAAATAGTTGACCGGCATCGACACGAGGATTGACGGTCATTTTGTTCCAGAAGCTGAGTTTGCTGCCATTGGCAGGCGTAAAGAAGGGCGAATTCAGTGAAGCCACGTTTGAAGCTTGGTCCGGGATACGCCACGAAGATAGGCCCAAGTGAGGTGAAACTGAGTCGAGTCGCCAGTCGACGGATCGGCTACTAGCTGTGTGAGACCAACCCGGAGACGGCGCCTCCGCATCCTCGTTTAAATAGCGCAATTCGAGCGCAATGACGGCGGCTTGAAGACTCTCAACCGTTGATCCTTGAGCAGGTGCGTTGACGTGTAATGTGGGTAACGCGTAATTGGATGCGGTCACCTGCATGGGTACGGGAACCATCGACGAATTACCGTGGATGTCGCTGGCTTCAATGGAAATAGATGCTGCGTCGATTAGCGACATGGGTGCCGAGACTGGTAAGCTACCCAGATAGACGCCGCCGGACTCGGTGAGTTGAGCGACTGTGCCTAACAAAGTGGCCTGCGCCGATTGAATCGCGCTGGCATCGGACAATTCAACTTCGATGGCTAAAACATCGCCTTCTGCAGCAGATGACTGAGTAGGCATAAGCACGGTAATCACTGGAGCTTCTGTGTCCGAGGCATCAACTTCAATGTCGATTGAAACGCTGCTCATATTACCTTGTAGATCTGTCGCACTAAGTTGGATGGGGTAGATTCCGCCGCTGGACGGTGCGGTAACGTTGAAGTCAACCGCTTGTCCCCAAGTACCTTCAGCGTAGATATGCTCGCTGGTTTCACCGTTGAAGGTGATCGAGATTGAGGACACAAGGCGATTGTCAGATGCTGAAACCGTCACTATGAATGGCGTGTCGGGACTGACCTGTGTGCCTGCGGTTGGTGATTCGATGGTGGGCACAGGATCAATCATATCCGGCTCAACCACCTGAATCATTTGATTGGCAGGTAGCGAAGCCAAATCACCGGCATCAAAGAGCACAACACTTAACTGCATATCGGTGGCGACGCCGACGACTGGCGCTTGTAACTGCAGCTGGTAGGGGCTGTCGCCCATCAGAGTGAATACCTGTCCGTCCCACGAAATTTCTGCGCGGTTAAGCGCCTGGTTATCTGAGCCCGTCACCTCAACGTCGAATAGTTGACCGGAATCGAGCACGCCACCGATGAGCGGAGAAGCGGTGACCATATCGATAACCGGCGGTACATCGTCAATGACAATGAGTCGCACATTCTCGACGCCCATGCTGCAAGTAGCGCACAGATCAAAGTCATCTAAGACTACGGCCAATTGGTAGGCATCACCGATGGCTAGTGACGGCACTTCCCCTGCTAAAGTGAATAGGGCATCGCTACCCTGCTGCTGCTGATCGACAATCACGAATCGCATCGCCTCATTACCCTGGAACATTAAGTGGTGGTCCACGAAGTTTTCAGTCAGGGTGAGTGCCGGAATGCGCAAGCTGGTTCGATCACTGGCAAGATCATAATCCTGGGTAAATCCAGCCGCTAAAGTGGCAGGCGCAAAGCCAGGAAGTCTGGTGGCTGCAGGGTTACTGCCGGTCATGTCTTGAATGGTAAGTAAACCGAAAGGTTGACTTGGCCGATGTCGTTGATAGATCGTGCCAGCACTGCGGATGCCGCGCGCATCAGCAATGATGACACCGTCCAGTTGGTCGTAATTAACGGCGATGCGGCCACCGCCGCCGCGCGTGAAGCTTCTTGAGACAGAGGCGTCCAGGTTGAGGTCACCTGCGATGTGATTGGCTTCAATCCAGATTGAGCCACCTGCGCCACGGTCACCGGCAGCGTTGATGGTTGCTTCGGAAAGATTATTGACCTGCAAACGCACAGCGCCACCGGCTAACTCACCGGAGTTGGCACTGCCATAGTCAATTGGTCTAAACAGAGAACCATAGGTGGTTTCGGTGCTGGTTCCCACACCGCCGTGGCTATTGCGTATCCCATTATGAGCGAAGCTCTCTACTCGAGCACTTACGTCGATGGAGCTAGAGGAATCCATGACAACAGAATCAGCGGTCAGTTCAAATCGTGGCGCAAAGAACAAGTCCGTACTGTCATAAAGAGAGTGCATGGCTTGGCTATTCACCAATGACAAGCTATTCATCTCGAGCGGCTTATCTATATAGATATGCGTGTTGTTCGCTTCTATTTGCTTGCTCTGCCAGCTAGGTTGATCGAGGATGAAGCGTACTTTTTGATCGATCCATTGGATTTGGTCCGGCAGACCAAGAAGGTCCTTGGCCCAAACGCTGTTGAGGTAAGTCCCTTCCAGATTCAATTCGGTGACTTCAATTTCGCCTTCAAAATAGAGTTGTCCCCCATTTCGTAGCGTCAGCTTGTCCAGCTTGAGCACGAGTCGCATCGGCGTACCATCGGCAATCGGTTTGGGTAAATCACGATCAACCGTGATCGAAGTGAACGTGCTTGCAAGGATGCGACTTTCAAAAGGTGTTGGTGAGTCAACGATCAACGTCAAGCCCGTCAAATCAGGAGGCAAACTCCAACTGGGATCCGTAATGGTGGTCAGATCCTGAGGCGTTGTATCACTAAACAAATTGATTTCATCAAAGCCAGGAACGGCGGTAAAGCGTCTGCGAGCTGAATACTCCTGTGGTGACGAGGATGTGGTGGCTGAAGATATTTTCTGATCGACTATCAGTTCGCCGTATTCCTGGCTGGCCGACTGGAAAAAGACGGTCCCTGCTCCGCCAACATAGAGTGAATTAGCCTCTACGGTGTCAAAAGCCGTATCAAATACGAGCGTGTCGCGGAAACTAGCGTCGTTGGCGTAGTGAACGGCTATGCGCCCACCGCCACTGCGACGATGGGCCGGCTTTGCTTCGACCCGTCCAGCGCCCGCAAGCGTTTGACTTTGCAGATGAATCGATCCACCTGATCCAATACTAAACCCGTTGGCTTGAATGCTGCCATCGATTTGCATGTGGTTCGCATTGAGCTGGACGAGTCCGCCGCCATAGACGCTACCAAAACGGTTTGGCCGGGCAAATGAGCCCGAACTCTTGGCGTCCATACCGGAATACAAACGCCCTACGCCCGCATGACTAATATCGCTGTTGCTTGGGTTATAGGTCACACCCAAAGGCCATTCGAAACGCTTGCGTATATTCTTGTCTTGCAAGCCTGTCGTAATGGATGAACTCGAATCAATTAGCAGAGTGCCCGTAATTTCGGCGTCGATGGCATAGGGATCACTTGTTGTGGCGGGAAGGTCCGATACAGTCCACAACGCACCATTTAATAGTGATAGGTCCACACATTTTATGCCGGCAACGGGATTCTCGATTTCGGCTTGTAAGGTTGATGCGTCGACGGCAATGGTTTGCGCGCTGATGGGTTCCCGATAAACAAGCGTCGAACCGTTGAGTAGTTGAATCGAATCCAGACTCAACGGAAAAGGCACGGTCATATGGAAATTATCCAGAATCAACTCATTGCTACTTAGTGGCGCATCGAGGGTAATAGAGCCATCCCTGAATACAAAGCCGGGAGGGTAGCTAATATCAGGAGCTGAAATCGAGCCATCCACGAAAATCAATTCATCGGTGACTTCGATGGGGTCGATACTCACAAGGTGCGCATTACCGCGAATTTCTACGACGTTCAGGCGATGTAGCCCTGAGAACGAGCCACCTGCCTCAATGCTGGGGAAGGATGTTACCGGCAGGATCTGAGTGTCAGTGTTCTCTAATATTGGTAACGGCGCAAAACCATCGACTACCAGGTGCAGACCCGACAAACTATCGGCAAAATCTGAACCCAAGATTTCCGTACCGCCTGTGGCCTGCCCAGCCGTGCGCACGCCTAATCCTGGCAATAGAGTCTCACGGTCTTTAGGCTGACTTGCCGATCCGCCATCTAATCCGCCGTTATCGACAACCAGTCGACCCAAAGGCCATTGGTCGGTTCGATAATAAACCGTGCCCGCTCCGCCGCCAGATTGTGCGCGCGCTTCGACGAGCCCGATAAACAAGCTAGGGTCGTTTACTAAAAGTGCAATACGACCCCCGCCGCCACCACCATTACAACTTGAACAGCCATTGGCAGAAATCTGACCCGCTCCCGCCATGGTTGTAGCGCTGACATGCACAGTGCCACCGGAGCTATGACTCGTGCTGCTGGCATTGAGTGAGCCATCGAGAGAGAAATCCTGGGCAAGAATATTGATGATCCCACCCGCATGGGTCGCACCGTTCCCTTGAGATTTCGGGTCGTACAAACTGCCATAGGTCTTGGTGGAAGTGGGTAGATAACCCACGCCGCCATGGCTGCGAGACCGAGCCAACTGCTCGGGATCACTGGTATCCAATACCATCCCGTTTCTACGAGCTTCTACATTGCCAGCCAAGGAAAGCGCATTGGCGTCCAAGGTAATGGTTGCGCCTAAGAGGCCTGCTGGGGTCAGGATATTGGCCCCAACACCCGTATTCAGCGTATTGGCCACGATTTCGCCATCCAAGGTGACATCGCCTACTTGATGGTCAAAGAGATTTGTCAATAAGGATCCACGTATATCCAAGGTGAAACCCGCATGGGTGATCAAATCGGCGAATTGAACAGAGCCGCGTATCCAAATATCATTCAGCAAAACAGGTTCGATAGCGGACACATCGGCGTGCGCCCAACGACCGGCCAAAGTGCCGTTATCGATAACGAGTGACGGGCTAGATAGCTTGCCCGCTAGCTCAACGACCGCTCGTTTACCAATCACGATGTGGTCGAACTTTGCCACAAGTCGCACTTGATTGCCCGGGTTCAAGACAAGCGTCTCATTGGCTGCCAACCAGAGTTCAGTCGACTGGTTGCGCATGATCGCAACGCCAACGGGGTCCACGTCGGAGACGACTTTAAAGCCAGCCACATCCAAATAGTTCCAGCCAGCCGGGATATCCAAGACCTGGAATGTATCCGGCCCCACCGTCTCAAAACGGACAAACACATCTTGATCAACCTGGAACGGACCTAGTTCTTGCAATAAGGTGGGTTGACTGTCGGCATTGACGTCGTCATTCTGGATGCTCAATTCGTCTAGATATCCGTCTGGCTTTGAGGCGTCTAGTGTGCGCCGGTAAACGGTTCCTGCCGCGCCGCCTGCGTTCCCTTGTTTGCCACCAACGGCCATCACCGTGCCTTGGAAGTCACCTTCAATGGCGACACGTCCGCCAGAACCACCAAACGAACTTTGCGAGAGTTTGCCCGGATAGCCGTTGGCTCCGATGTTGCCAAAGCCATGGAATTGAGTCGCGCTCAGCCAAATACTGCCACCAGATCCCCAATGAGGTGACGACGTACGGCGAGCGCCATCAGAACTAATATCACCCAAAATCCATTGATCTGGTGCGATGACACGCAGGCAACCACCGCCCCAGTATGAGCCAGGCCGGTTGGGTTGAAAGGGAGATCCGTAAATTTCGGCTGGGTTCGTACCGTCGTGAGCCAAGCCTGCGTGTGAAGCTGTACCCGTCGCGATATTCAGTTCCGGGGGCAGACCGCTATAACCTGCACCATCAAAATTAACGATTGAGCCATAATCCACCACAAAATGTTCGTCGATTTGCAATTGAGTGCGAACCACTTCTGGGAACACATCGTGTGTGGCGGTTTGGCCGAGTTCTGCGCCATTGACGAGCACCAGGTTCTGGAATTGATGGTCGCCGTCAATCAGGTGTGAGCCACCTACCAAGATCAATGATTGACCGTCGTATTGGAAGTCATTGACGCCTATCACCAATGCTTCCAGTGATACACCCAAAATGTTCTGGATCGTGACATCACGGCGTGTGCTCTGGCCGCCGATGTCGCGAACAAGTAGTGATACATCCATGCTAGTCAAATCCCGGAACTCGGGCCCGATAACGTAAGTCGCATCTATCAGATCCGTTGTACCTGACAACAGATTTGATTGCACTTCTATGTCGTTGATGAAGAGGGTGTAATTCCATAAACCGTCCGGATCACTGGCTTCTGCGGCCACACGAAGCTGTAGGCCTTGAGTCAACCAGATAGGCAGAGGCTGGTTAGCCACGGGCGCGTTCAACGTCAGTTCAGGAACACCGGTCGTGGTAAGCGGCAATAACTGGAAATCGGATGCAGCAACGGCAGAATTGTCTCGTTGATCGTAAGCCGTCACTGTAAAAGGAACGTTTGTTGCCGTAGCCACAAACGGCGCATCGATGGTGAATTGGAAGGGCGCGTTCTGGTCGCTCAATTGAATAGGCGGATCACTTGCCACCGACAACTCGACGCGGTCAACACTAAAGTTATCTGTGGCATCAACACGAATCGTCATGCGGTCTCCGCCAAAAAACTCACTGCCTGCCAGCGGTGCCGTGATGGCAACAACTGGCGGTTCAGCATCAAGCACAACATTCACCGTCTGAGACACGACGGTCGTTTGATCCCAATGATCAGTAACTGTGAAGTTATAGGTCAATTGGGATGCGGTCACGGCATTATTCACGTCTACCGATCTCGTGCGCACCCATGTCGTACCATTAAGCCCACCATAGGAATGTCCAACACTGGTTGCACCATCCAAAAATCTTATGTCCCAGTTACTTAAGCGGCGGTCGTCGCTTACGTCGACTGACATATAAACGGGCGCGACAGGGTCCAAGGGATCGGTCACCGTCAATAAATTGATGACGGGTGGCTGATCGACGGCCATGGTCAAAGAGCCCACATCCAAGTCCGCTTCGAGTAACTGAACATCTAGTTCGAGGTATTCAAAAAGGTCACGCTGTTCGGCGTAAATCGAGTAATTGGCGTTCATGGGTAGATCTTCAAAACGGAACTGACCCAGTGCCTCGGTCTGAACGTTGCCCGAACGTGGTCCGCTCAATTCAACAGTATGATCAGGTAGCGGTTGACCTTGACTATCAAGCAATATCCCAAACAGATCTCGGGCAGGCGCCAAAACAATATCTATTTGGTTCACCTGATCTGCAATGATGTCTGATTCCGCAAATCCCATGCGTTCGGTGACGGGGTCTAAGGCGGTCAAATTTGCGTGCCGCGCGATGACCTCATTAAGCGCATAAGCCCCACTGGCGTCACTTGTCGTTGCCCGGTCAAAGAAGCTCGGCAGTCCTGGGGTTGTTAATGTCACTTCTGCGTTGGGCACTGGCGTTAAACCGTCGTCGTCATAGACAACGCCTTGAACTTGGCCCGAACCTTCAAGTTGCACATCAACATCAATGATCAATTGACCACTAAGCGTGAGCTCGGGCCCTAACAGGTAGCCAAGCTGAGCACCACTCTTGCCAAATAGTGCATGCGCTGAAAGCGGCAACAGATCAAAGCTGTATACGCCCATTGCGTCGGCGGTTTCCCAAAATGGTCCTACCCACACAGTGGCGTTGGCTGCGGGTGAACTATCCACGAGCCTCACTTCACCGGTGTACGAAGCGACTGGATCCAATTCTATCGTCAAGAAAGCGGTTGGCGTGACGCCCACGTTTGCAATGGCACGAGCGCCTAAATCCGAAACGCGAGCCTTAAGTTGATAGGACCCTTGCGATAGATTGTTAAATACAATTTGACCGGAGGCATCGGTGTCGACGTAGCTTGCGGCCGCGAAGGAGACCTGTCCGGCAACGGGGCTGCCAACATCAACAAGATTCACAACCAAGGCAAAATCCTGTGGTTGCAAATCAAAATCAAAGTTAACGTCTGCTTTTGCGCGGCTGGTGTTCTTCACTTCAAGGTGTACTTGGTTGTTTCCCAACACCATGAAATCGGGGAAATATTGAAAGTTCGCCGATAAAAATGAACCCGTTAATTGGAACAGGTGGGTTACGTCATTGCCATTGACACGCACGAGGAGAGAATCTTCGTCGATCGAGCTTTGAAGATCTGTTTCCGTGATCGTGAATTGCATCGAATAAGGCAATTGAGTAACCGTCTGACCTGCATCCGCAAAGCTAACTTCCGGTGGCGTACTATCTAGATATACAGCGCCCAAATCCATGTTCGTTACAGCGGTGTTGATGGCTACATCGCGTCTAAGGGTCTGGCGACGTATTGATAGTTCCAGTGCGGATTGGGCTGGGGCCCTAGACAAAACGAAATCGCCGCTGGCATTTAGCGAAACGCCTCGGCTACGCCCGTTATATGAAAAAGAGACTTGCGGTACGAGTGTCAGAGGCGAAATAACAATCGCTTGTCCGGCAATATCCACAGAGGGTTGAGACTGCAAATTGATGGCATTTGTGCCAGCGCCCAAGGTCACCGTCTGATCAATATTGAACCAGCCAGAAACCAACGACGCCACAAAGGTCACATCGCCAGGAACCAGGTTATCGAGGAAAAAACCACCGTCAGGGCCGATTGAAACGGATTGGGTCAGACAAAACTGCGTAACTTGTAAACTGCCACTGGTAAAGGGCCGCAACGAACCATCCATGACCTGACCAATGACCGTGGCACGCTCCGTTAGATAGACATCATGAACCCATGGCCCGCTGGGCATGGAGATCGCATAACTCGCCAACGCACTTAAGCTAGCATTTGAGGCCTTCAGCTGGTAGCTACCTGGATAAACATGGTCAAAACCGAAGGCCGCAAACTCGTCGGTAGTGGCTCGATAGACAAGCAAGTATTGGGTAGAGCCTGCGGGTCGCTTCCATAACTCGACCGTTCCACCCGCCACTAGTTGGGTCGGAGGCATAAAGAGATGACCGCTAAGTTGATAACTCGCTGGGAAGTCGACATCAAAAGTGGCTGATCCGCCATCAACATCTAATAGCACCGTTTGCGCCGCACTATAGGCAATGAGTTCGCCGTCAAATGCTGTCAACTGGTAATTGCCGAGCGGAACCAACGAGAACAAATAAGATCCGTCAGCCTGGATCGGGGTTGTGATCACGCCAGTGGACTCAGCTTGCAGGCGCATTTCACCAAAGGTTACGGGCGAGCCGTCACCTAAACGGACCATGCCGTTGACGGTCGCCAGGCCGCCAAGGGTTAGTTCAATATTGGCAGGAATCGGGAAGCCATTCGCGTCGGTCAGAATCTCACCCTGATAGCGTGCCAATCGTGGTGAGAGCGGGTCTTCGGCGATCAACTCGAATGAGCCTGCGGGAACCGGTTCTAGATAAAACTCGCCTAAGCCATCGGTATATGCAATGTCGAAGAACGGTTCATTTAGAGTAACCCTCACGTGGGGAGCAGCAGACCCGTCAGCGCGTCGCACTAACCCTGTGATGTAGGTCGTTTCTTGTAACGTCAAATCTATAGCGCGATTTTCGCCGTGAAAGTCGAGCGTGACTTTGAGTGAATCTGATTGGCGGGTCGATGGATCGGCAACTGAGAAACGATAACCCTGTCCCACGTTGAGACCGGGCATGAAGAAGCTGCCATCCTGGTTGGCAGGTAAGCTACTTAAGCTGTACCAATTACCCACAAAGTTTCGCGTCTCAACGGTAACAACCAGGGTCTGACCTGGCGGTTGACCCGAACTCAAAAGCACATGTCCCGAAACCGAACCAATGCCCGGGAATTGCAGGCTATGCCACACAGGTGAGTAGTCTAAGGAGGCCACCACCAATGTACCCGTAGCATCACTGAAGCCTTGCGGCGACTCCGCCTCAAGTTGGTATCTTGCTGGTGTGATATCGGTGAAGTGAGCAATGCCTTCTTCATCGGAATAGGCGATATCACCAAATCCGGTTTGTCCCGAACTGGCTGCCATTGTCACCAATATGTCCTGCAACGGCACGCCGTCTGGATCCAAAACGAGTACATCTACATCTTTAGTTTCAATAAAGAAAAGGTCTTGGATGTGTTCGACATTGGCTTCGGACAAGGTGACGGTAGTTCTGGCGACGGTTGAGGGAATGCCTAGTTTGGACGCCGACAACTGATAGTTATTGAGTGGTAGATTCGCAAACTGATAGCGACCCAGATCGTCTGTTCCCGTAGACAACAGGATTCCGCTGCCCGCCAATTCGACCGTGGCACCCACGACCGGGCTACCCGCAAAAAAGACAGTCCCTGCCAAATGAGCGATCGGGTCCAATCTCAAATCAACTTCTACGTCAGGGTGAAACGACGAGGTAGTGGCGGTCGCACGCCCGGTGAACGCTGTAGTTGGGTCTAAGCCTTCAAGTTGATAGGTGCGCATCGGCAACTCATCAAATTCGAAATGGCCGACGTCTCCTGAAGCGCCCTCCGTTAAGTGCTGTTGAAGAACACGTGAACCTTGTTTCAGCTCCACTTCAGCATCAGCGATTGGTTGATCGCCATGGTCGAAAAAGGTTCCCGAAATACGGGAAGCCGCTTCAAGCCGAACCACGACTTCAAAGTCGCCTGGCAAGTTGGGCAGGATAAAAGATCGCAGAGCGGCTAAACCGTTGCCAGAGCTGGCTCTGATGGTGAATTCACCCAGTGGGACCGAATCGAATTGCGCGGCAGGATCGTTTAAGGTGACCTGATCGATATCGACCACTCGTCGCAAATCGGCTTCACCGAAGGAGAGCGGGTCACTGGGATCAGCTGGCGGCGTGAACAAGACATTATTGTATTCAATTTGAACGGCCGCGAAATCGGCGGGTTGACCCTCGTGGTCTTCGACGCGAACGATGACATTACGGCGGTTCTTCAAAACCAGGTCTTGCCGGTAATTGAGCCCTTGTCTCAAATCAATCCTTGATACGGCGAACTGATCTGTTTGCGGGTTATAGGCAAGCAATTCGACCCGAGTCGGGTCATTGCTATTAACAAGGCTTTCATAGCGATAGTCTCCGCTTGGGTTGGTGCGTATGGGCGCGAATATGTTGTCGAATCGCGCTTGGACGTGGATGCCATCGGCCACGGGAAAGCCCTGCGCGTCGAAGACAGTACCAAACAGATTAGCCAGTGTCGCTTGCTGGAATGAGAGGCTGATCACGATCGGGTCGTCGGGTGTACGAGGCGCAAGATAACCCGTGAAATGATTCGTATCGCCATAAAGCGGGTTGCTGGCCCAGACTTCAAAGTCACCTGAATTCAGTTCCGGGAAATCAATCACGCCAGTTGCGTCTGTCAGTAGATCGTGAGTCAGCCCATATTGCGCTTTACCATAACTATCTGGATGCAAGATGGGACTCAGGGATTTGAGTCTAACTTTGGCCAGAATGGGATTGCCGTCGGGGTCAAAAACACGCACCTTAAGCGCGGATGAAGCGGTTTCTCGAATGATCAGCCCATAGATATCGTCGTCTTGTACGAAGATTTCGGTTTCTGCGATGTGGGGTTGACGGATGGCGGTGAGATTGACATGACCACGTTTTGTGCTGCGATAAGACCACTCGCCGCTAGCATTGGTTTCTGCGACGGGCCGCACGCGTTCGATATAGGGTGGCGAGAATATGGGTGCAAAAGGCACTGGCTGATCCAACTCGTCATGAAGCAGTCCGCTCACGGTTATGGCCGCATTCATGTTGAATTCGAGGTTCTCAACAATGGGGTTAGTTTTAGCTAAGAAGATGTCAAAGGTCGCGTTCGGTGTTGATGAGCCAGGCATAAATAAGTTAAGCGATAAAAATTGGTCGAGCGGTAAATCTAGCAATTCGAATTGGCCGGATGCATTGGTTTGTACGCCACGACCGGCTGCCGCAACCCAGGCGCCCTCAAAGCCAAAACCGTCGACTAAGACACGACCACGAGCTATCCCTCCATACTCGAGGTCGTCGTCCACCTGATAGGTCCAGTTAAATACCTCAACGGCGCCCGGCGAGATGGTCAATTCAACTTGCTTCATCCCAAACTGGCGACTGAGTAACGTTAATTGCCCAAAACCCGCAGGGATATGTTCCATAAGGAAGCGGCCATCTGCGCCTGTCTGGCTTACAGCCGATGCCTGAAAAGAAAATCCAGCAATTTCAAATTCCGAAAGCACGTCGCCGTAACGAGCGAATACCACAAACGCATCCGCCAACGGCAGATCTTGACCTTCGGATTCGAATTGGATAAGTCCGGTTAAGGCGCCTTCAGGTGTATCCACGTAAACATCGAGTCTGAGCGGCGATTCCGCCTGCGTCAGATACCCGGATCTTAATCCAAGCGTATTATTGGCTAGGGCGCGCACGGTGATGGGGCCAACATCGATGCCAGTCACGCGGTAAAAGCCGTTCTGATCGGTGGTGGTCTCGCGGTTTTGGACTGGATCGTTATTGTGTTGGACAAATATTGGCGCAAAGGGGACGGGTTCACCATTGTGAAAAACGTAGCCTTCAACATCGCCCTGGTGTAAAAAGGCAAAATCGGCCCGTAACGTTTGGCCAGCGCCGCCGGGCCAAAGTTCTTCAAATCGGAAGCGACCGTCTGCAGTCTGCACGCCCACGCGAACAGCGCCCGTTGCGCGATTCTGACCTTGATTCGACTGAGAAAACGGCAAAAAAGGGACAAAATCGAAGTTGTAGGCTCCAGAACTATCGAGCTTACTTCGCGCAAACACGCGAAACGGTTGATTTGGATCGTCCGAATGAGTGGTATTGGGTAAGAACAACATCACTTCGGCATCGTCTAAATCGCTACCAGCATGATCAACCACTCGCCCTTCAACGGAGACACCAATGAACCAGCTAGATGCGGTTACCAAGCCTTGGCCGACCGCCATGGTTGAACCTGATTTTGAGCGTGCGCCTTCGATTCTGTAGTCAATGTCTCGGTAGGGGCCCAGAGGCATGCGTGCGCTCACGAAAAGTGTGCGCCCGTCTTTTTGTAAACTGGCATCCACAGCTGGCTCACCGTTGATCCAAATGTGGTCTTCGATGGGCTGCAACGAAGAAAGATCTAGCTCCGCCGTAAACGGAAACATGACATGACGTCCATAACCATCAGCAAATCGACCCAAGGTTGGGTCTACTTGCTTAACTTCCCGCAACTCAATTGCTTTGCCAGGTAATGTGCTAGCAGCGAGATTGAACGCCGGCTGATCGGCAGGATTCAGGACTAATTGACTTCGGCTGGGTTCAAAACCGATCTGCAACGCTCCGTTAAGGGTGAAAGGCGGTAGAAGAGCAAACAGGGTATTAGACGAGCCAGGAAATATGGCTGCCACTTGGACGTTAGTTCCATCGGGAGCTTGGAGTTCAATGATGGGCGTTTCGGTTGCCGCAGAAATCCATATCAGACTCTGCTCATCGCTGAGCCGCAAGAAGGTGCCAAAGGGGATTTGGTCTGGCAGTCCGTGTCCTAATGATCGGCCCGACCCATCGGTTACACGCACGGTTAGTCCGGGCTGACTAGCGTTAATAACCACGCCAATTTGATTTGTTTGCGCGTCTAGTTCTTGAGCGATAGTACGGGCAATGGTTTCAGGACTTGTGAATTGAAAACTCGATTCAAACTCTGAGGCAAAGGCGGACCTAGGGTCTACAGTCCCCTCGGAGATGAGTTTTCGGCGCAAAAGATCGATGGGTTCATAGCCCTTTACGCCGTGCAACCAAGTCCCAAAGAGCTGAATCAAAGATTCTTGGTATGGGGCTTGGAACGTTTGTAGCTGGGCTGCGCGCACCATTTGGTCATTGAGTTCACGAACCGCAGCAGGTGATATGGGTTGAAGTTCCAACGGCAGCGTGTCTGATGTCATCTGGGCGAAATCCATGCCCTTTTTTGCAAGCCGACGCAGCGGTGAAGTTAATGAAGCCGGAAACAGGTTAAATATGGGCGGATAGTTAAAAACATAAGGGGTTATTACCTCGCCGCTTTCTCCCACCCCGACATACAAATCTACCTGACCAGAAGGTGCGCCATCGATCTTTAGATAGGAAGCCAACACTTTTCCAGCCGTGTTAGAACGCAGACGATACGTAATCGTTCCTTCACCGCCAGGCGGCAGCGTCGCTAATGTTTGGATGGGGTTTACGCCCGTATCCAGTTGGACGCCAACCATACGGAAGGGGTCAAGCGTCACCGAGAATCCGGAAAGATTGGATTCAGATGTGTTGCTGACATGCATGTGCAAGTCATATGCTTCGTCTTCGGCAACGGCATCCGGATGTTCAAAGGTGACCGAAAAGTTGGGGTTGCGAACAAAGACTCGTGCATGAGCGGTTGAACGTATGGGAATCGTTTCCGAGGTTAAAGCAACGTCGCCAGTGATCTCCACATCTACGTCGTACATTCCTTCGATGTTGCCGATGAGGACATATTGTGAGGAGGCTTCTTCGCCTGGATCGGCGAAGTTACGGTCATCGGGCGTATCTCGTTCACCGTCTGGCCCAACATTAATCATATCCTGGGATCGTGACTGATTGGTGGCGAGTGGCTCTCCGTAGATGGTGGCGTCAGGCAATACAATTTTGGATTTCAAGCGCTCAAGCCGTACATCCAAACCTTGGGGTCCTTTATTCAATATGACGGCTGTCACGCCAAAATGCGATTTCAGGTAGTTGAAGTTACCAGGGATGATCAACAAGCCATCGCCACGAAACTCGCTAGGCGCTGGCGGCGTAAAATCGGCATACGGCACATCATATTCCGGCAAAAAGATTTCCATCGGAATCGCGCGAACGTAAGGTTTAAAGGGATCTGTAATGACTAACGGTTTAAATCGATCATTCTTAACCTTCGGATAAACAACATTGGTGGTTACGGTTTCTTCGCGAGAACCTATTACCAGGTTCAGTGTGAAACTGACAGAATGATAGTCAGCCTTGTTGAAGACATAGCCGAGCTCTAACAGCTCCTCGAGTGAGAGTTCACGTA
Source organism: Holophagae bacterium (assembly GCA_029263455.1). Classification (GTDB taxonomy): domain Bacteria; phylum Acidobacteriota; class Holophagae; order Acanthopleuribacterales; family Acanthopleuribacteraceae; genus JAGQSC01. Next base: position 477,559 of record JAJCXM010000022.1, on the reverse strand, counting down.
CTTCAACGCGCGTTACAAACACATCATCGATAACGTCGATCTTGGCGTTTCGCGGCTCTGCAAACTCGATCACCTGGTCCGCTGCATTGACCAACCTGACATCAATCAACTCATAGCTGCCGATTGTCGTGAAGACAGAGCGATCCAGGTCGATTCGCAATTGGTCGGCTGGCACATCTACCTGAACAGGCGCGGAAAGGCCTGATCCGGTAAGCCCAGCCTTAATGCGCATGCCACTTTGCAATGCACCGTCATAAGCCAAGCGGAACGACAAAGGTGACTCGTTGAAACCCAGTAACACCGTTTGATGTTCCGGCGACAAGGTCAATCCGAGCCTCTTCATTTCAAAACGAGACGTGGCCAGCATGTCGTCTTGTGTTTGGGACCAAGCGCTAAGGCTCAGCAGAAAACAACAAAAAATACGTGTCATAAATCCGAAGACACGGACGCCAAGTCGCTTAATTTCTAAACGACTCCCCCAGATAACCCTCAATTAATAAATCAATGCATAAAAGAAGCGATGATCCGGGATCTAGCCCGACGTCTTCCTCCCCCTATGTTGGTATGTCTAAAAGACAACCTTGTTCAAGGAGCCCATTACATCATGCGACCCTTGCATATTCAAGCCTTTTTCACTTGATTCCATTTTTTTTCCAATTGAAACTACCACTTACTAAAATGGGCCATACAAAAAACCCGAATGGTCCATCAAATTGATGTGAAACTTATCCTCGATTGCGGCGTCTCCCCTGGCATACCGGGTCAATCCGGTAAATTCAGTACCAAGACTCCAGCGGTCCCAAGAAACGGGCACTGTGACCCTCCTCAGCGGTGCCCGTTTCACCTTTCAATGGCAATTTTTCGCAATCAAAATTGTTTCTAAAGGACTGTAATTTGGATAGTTTGGCCCGGGTCTGGCTGGTACTGATCTTTAGGTACGTACGCGACTGCTGCGGTATGCGCTCGAACTTGAATCGAATATTCGCCCGGCTCCGCATGCCAATTAAACACCCACGGCGCCCAGACACCCGCAAATGGGTATTCGCGCGCATTCGCGACCTGGATAGGTAAGCGGGCACCCAAATCATGTATCTCTTTGGCTATACTCTCGGCCGCCACCAGTCGAGCGGGACGCCATGGACCCTGGTTAATTCTGACTTCCACCCTGGTTACCGGTGCAGACGAAGGCAATGCATAACCCGTCAACACCAGCTTGCCAGCCGAAACAATAGACGTATCCAATGGATGGCTTATCTTTGTGCTGCCCGAAAGGGCGCGATCAGGTGCATCTCTAAACATGGACTCGAAATCGCCGCTAGCTTGGGACTCATTTGAATAACTCAATTGGGTCACGTATTTAACGTGCTTGTACGCGTAATAACCAGGCACAATCAAGCGCGCTGGAAAGCCCCTTTCGTGGCTCAGCGGCTTCCCTAAGTAATTGGTAGCCAAGAAAGCGGGTACGTCATCGCCACGTTGCTCAAGAATCGATAATGGCAACGAGCTGGTGTAACCATCTGCGGCATGGACCAATATCCGCCGGGTCTCGGGAGCGGGTTCACCTAATAGATCTTTAATGGCCACGCCCTCAAAGATACCCGTATAGGCTAAGTCTTGATCCGGCCCATCAAAAACGCATACGACCGATGCCAAGGCACAAATCCGATTGGCGTGATTGTGCAAATCGGTCAGCGACAGATTAAGGTCGTCGCTATTGGCCCTTTTGAGCCGCAAGCGCCAGTGTGTCTCATTAATAGGCGCCTGGGGGTAATGATTGAGAACGAAGGCTCTGTCTTCCGAGGTCACCATCGGTTGCGCCTTCATTTCTATTTCAGTGGCGACCTCTGCTTTCTCACAATTAGTCAAACTCATTACAGCGACGGCAGCGCCTGATTGGGTCCCCCACCTCAGGAATTGACGTCTCGTGAGTTTCATTTTTGGTTTCTCCAGCCGATCGCGAATCCCCATCGTTGCTCATCGAGCTGGTTACGTCCGTCGATGGTTTCCGCGACATTCACTTCTACGTGCCAGCGATTGCCTAAATGATACAACAGATTAGCGGAGGCATATTGATTGCCATGCTCACTAGGGTAAGCCAAGACATCGTAGGGAATGAGGCTACGCTTGGAGCTTTCTTCAGTATAGAAACCGAGTTGTAACCATAGTTTGCTGGTTATGCCAAAATCCAAATCAATCTGGACGTAGACTTCGTCATCGGGTCTCTCATTGCGGAAAACATAACCAATATCCATCTGAACAGCACTACGCCAGGGGTGAAATTGTTGTCCGTACGTCATGATTGCGTACCAATTCACGCCACCAGAGCCAAGGGGCAAATCTGCGTTTTGGTTGTATCCCGTGGGCGAAGAAACGCCAAACTCAGAAATCAAAATATGGCTGGAACCCATGGGCGATAATCGTTGGCGTAAGCCAACGTAAACATCACCGGTGCCGCTGCTTTTGAACGATTCTTCAGGGCTTGCGAGTTTTCGGCTCCAGTTTTCAGCCCTGAACTCAATAGACATACCGTGAGCAATGCCGACTTCGTATTCCAGGGTAGATTTGGTGCCTTCATAGGCTTGATCAAAGCCGTCATCAGCAAGTGAGACGCTTAGACCGTGGGTGTCAAAATAGTCATCCGCTTCAATGAAATCGTAGCGAAACTGTATGACGGAGGCACCGGGCGGTAGCGTATCGTCTAATGCCATTATTTGAAGACATAAACATGCCCCAATTATCAAGTTACGCCACATGAATGTTAGCTCCTTGCGCAGTGAACGCTCTATTCTTCAGCCAATTTCTCGAGGTCATGTATGCGGCTCTTGATCATCGCTTCCGCAAGTTCTGGGATAACTTCCCAGGCGATCTCGCGCAACACTTCATCACTCAATTTAGCGATCACGCGCTTAGCGACAGCCTCAACCAACTCGTCCATATTGTCTGGCATAGCTACGGGAAGCGGCGGAGGTGTTTCGGAACCTACTGTTTCATTGGTTTCGGCGACGGCAACGCTGATGGGCTCAGATTCAGGCACTTCGACATCAAGCAGTTCGCCAAGGCTCTCATCCACATCTGGGACTTCCTCGACAGGAATATCCAGTTCCAAATCAGCGGTCGGTAATTCCGGCGTTTCAACCTCAAAGGGTTCGTCGTCTAGGTCGGGTACCAACTCCGCGAATTCTTCAATCGGCTGGTCTTCAAATGCAGGTTCCTCGAATTCGACTTCTGCCTCTACTTCATCGGTGATGATTTCTTCATCCCAGCTCGCGGTTGGTAGAGGTTCTACTTCACTTTCTGCCACTAATTCTTCAACTGAATCATCATCTAAAGAGAAGTCGGCAATGGCCATATCTAATTCGGTCTCATTTGCGCTTTCCGTTTCTAATCCCATTTCCTCGGCATCAAAAACGGGTTCGTCACCAGTGTCTAATCCAAATTCTTCATCGAAAGTAGGCTCAGCTTCTTCGTCCAAGTCGAGCGCGACATCTTCACCTTCATCAGCAAGTGCCTTTTCGAAAGCAAGCGGCTCAACGGCGTCCGCATCTACTGCTTCGACCTCTTCGACCTGTTCAAGGAAATCGTCATCTATTTCAGCCACATCTAATTCGTCTTCATCCTCTTCATCCTCGGGCTCCGCTGTGACAGCTAATGATTCATCCGTATCGTCGGCTTCAATCTCTGTAACCACGTTTTGTCCCGGTAATGTATCTTCGCCAATAACGCTGACTTCCGTTGGTATATCTGTCGCTTCGACATCGGTGGGTTCTGTGATCAGGTCCTCTTCACCCAAGACATCTAACTCTTCGGTAGGTATTTCGAAATCGGGTTCAATATCAGCACTTTCCGGAATGGGTTCAATGACCTGCTCGGGTGGATCTACTTCCTCTGGTTCCGGCTGATCTAACGTATATTCTTTGATATCTTCTGGTAGAGTCAGTGGTAGGGTCGCGGCGGCAGACTCTATACCCAATTGCCCTAATCCTGATTCATCCACGGTGGCTTCATCAAATTGAGCTTCGTCCGGCTCCTCATCATCCAGGCTCAAAGCCTCGACATCGCTAAAATCGTCATCCAAGAGCAGATCCTCTTCGGCTAGCTCCATGGGCTCATCTTCAAAGGAAACCGTGTCGCGTTCTTCGATGGGCGTAAACGCGTCTTCATCGCTCACGTCTTCCAGCTCGAAGTCATCTATTTCGTCTAACTCAGCTTCGACTTCGCTAGGTTCTTCTAAATCGATAGAGTTAAGCGCGATTTGCTCGGGCGGTTCGGCAAGAAAATCCTCGTCGCCCAACTCCTCAACATCTTCGTCCCAGACAGGTTCTGCGACTACATCAATTTCTTCGACTTCCTCAACAGCTGGCGTTTCTGCGATCGGCGTATCGTCAAGAATCTGTGCTTCGTCAAGCTCGAGAACGTCGTCTTCGTCTTCTTCGTCCAGTTCAGCCAAATCATCCAATTCGAGTTCTTCGATGGATTGATCAAGTGAATTATCTTCGTCATCTTCAAATTCAGCGACGAACTCGTTCGATTCTAGCGCATCATCTAGTTCTTCGACGTCTTCTAAATCATCAATATCTTCAAGTTCATCCATGCCGAGCTCTTCAGCATCGTTTCCTTGACCTAACCCGTCCTCAATCTGCTTGTCAGTAAGAAACTGTTGCAGATCAACGGGATTGACTCGGATAGTTGAGTGAGAGTCGAAGCTCATTGAGTCGTCGGCACGCGTTTCGTCTTGCTCTTGATCATCATCTAGAGACATGCTGGCGTCTAAGACCAAGGTCTCATCGGCGTCATATTCTGCAGGAGTTTCCTCGACAGGTTCCTCAAGTGCTTCGCCGACCTCTTCAGCGACCTCTTCAACAACCGGTGCTTCAGCAGCGGGCTCTTCTTCGCCGCCAGATGTGAGTCGGTTGATAAGGTCAACCAGTTGTTCCTGAACAAATGGCTTTACGACGCGGCCATCGATTTTCACCTGTTCGGCTTTTAATTGATCAAATGGCTGAAAACGACCCGTCAAAAGTACGACAGGAATATGCGCGTATAACTGTGAATCTTTTAAATAGCGACAGACTTCGTAGCCATCTTTCAAAGGCATGATCGCATCTGCTAGAACAATATCAGGTTGAAATTCAGGCAGTTTATCTATCGCTTGTTGGCCGTCCGAGACAGATACCAGATCGAAGTCCGTGTCGGCAAATGCCATCTCGACGAGTTTCTGTATTGTGATACTATCATCGGCCAACAAGACTTTCTTTCCCATGTGTTTCTCCTCAGACAACCTAAGCCCTACGGGTTGCGTGGCAAATTCAATGGATATACTTATCTTTCATCTTAAACTTATAGTCTCATTCAAGCAAGTTACAAGGCACTATGTATTATTCTCGAACTAATGATTAATTGGCGTCATTCGCATATTTCTTAGATCGACTACTTAAGAAACGTGCTGTTGTAATCGTTTAATCATTTCGTAGGGCGCGAAAACGTCAAGCCCAGAAAGATAACGGCGGAGCATATCCAGCGCTAAGAAGGTGGACACCAGTCGGACTGACGTGCGCCCAAAATCTGGCATGACGAGAAGCTGAGAATAGCAGCCTGATTCAGTGGCCAGCCCCAAGCCAAGCGTACCAACAGGCTTCTGATCGGATCCGCCCCCGGGTCCAGCAATTCCTGTCGTCGACAGCGCCAAAGTACTCTCGGCTCGACGTTGCATGCCAAGTGCCATGGCGCGTGCCACTTCAAGAGAGACTGCACCGTATTCATCCAAGAGCTGAGGGTTCACATCGCAACGATTCTGCTTGGCTCGATTGCTATAGGTAATCGCGCCCTCGACAAAATAGTCCGAACTACCCGCTACGTGAATAAATGCGTCGGCAAGTAAGCCGCCAGTACAACTCTCCGCTGTGCTGATGGTTATGGCGCGGGCACGGCACATATCGCCAATCACTTGGGCCATGGATTGATCATCTCGAGCAACAACAGACTCACGTACTTTCTCTGGCATCGACGCCAAAAACTGCTCAACGAGGACAGTTGCTTGATCGCCAACGCCCAATACTTTCACTTCTAACAGGGGTAGATGGGCTCTAAACCCTAACGAAATATCCTGGTGGCGAGGCATTTGGTTAAGCCACTCGTCCATACGAGCTTCGCTGACGCCAAAAGTATGAAGGCGCCTTAAACAACGTTTCTGAGCGCCAAAGTCGTGCGCCATTTCAGGGAGGATAATTTCACTCATCATGCGCTTCATTTCGCGGGGCACACCTGGAGTGAAATAGAAACGTGTGCCATCAATATCAAGCCTAAACCCGCATGCCGTGCCAATGGGATTATCCACTAGGACAGCTGACTCAGCCAGAAGCGCTTGTTTTAAGTTGTTATCAGGCATTTCACGACCCCGCAGCGAGAACCGATCGCGTAGGTGCTGGGCCCATTCTTCAAAGATGACACGAGGTTCACCTTTTGCCAATGCAGCAGCTTCTGCGGTCAAATCATCGGTCGTTGGCCCTAACCCACCACTTACGACAACGACATCGGCATGAGCGGCTCTTTCTCGAAACACGGAAACCAAGTCCGACATGCGATCACCGACCGTGATTCGGCGTTGAACATGGAAACCCAACTCTACGACTTTCTGCGAGAGCCACACCGCATTGGTGTCAACCAACTCTCCGTGGATGACCTCTTCACCAGTCGAGATAATCTCGACTCGCGGCACGCTCAACAACGCACCTCGTCTGGATCAAGCTGGGCTAGCAAAGGTAATGCTAGGTCTTTGGGACTTAGCTGAGGATTCTTTAGTGGCCAGTCGATCGCCAAGGCGGGATCATTCCATAAAATTCCACGCTCGCAGTTGGGCGCATAAAAATTGCTGCATTTGTAGAGGAAAACAGCGCGTTCACTGAGTACTTGGAATCCATGGGCGAAGCCAGCAGGAACATAGAAGAGCTGATGTTGCTGTGCATCCAATTCAACGGACTGCCATTTCCCGTAGGTTGGTGAGCCAGGTCGAATATCAACAGCCACATCAAGAACGCGACCTTCAACTACGCGCACAAGCTTTGCTTGCGGTTGGTCCACTTGGTAATGGAGGCCGCGTAATGTGCCTTTTGTTGAGAAACTCTGATTGTCTTGGACCCAATCACCTTCGATACCCAAATCATTGTATTGGCGCTGATTGAATGACTCAAAAAAATATCCACGATCATCACTAAAGACACGCGGCGTGACCAGTTTGATGCCGTCAATTTGAAATGACTTGATTGCTAAAGTCATCAGATAACTTGACGCACCCATTCCAGGAATTGTGCCGGAGCGACATAGCCGACCTGACGCGAAACCACTTCACCATCTGCATTGAGAATCAAGAGGTTCGGATAGGCCGAGATTTTGTATTTACGAGCGAAGTCAATACCTTCGCCTTTCTCGGCGTCGATCTTAACCCCAATCACGTCCTCGCCAAGGAGCTTCTTAACCCTGGCATCGTTCCAGGTGGTTTTGTCCAGAAGTTTACAAGGTCCACACCATGTGGTGTAAACATCTACTACTATTAATTTTTCTTGTTTTTTTGCTTGGGCAAAAACGTCCTCAAGGCTGCCCTCAAAAAAGACATCGCTTCCACCAAACAATAATAAGGTAAACCAGACAGCCATGATCGCTCCTAAAAAACTAAATTCGCAGCCAGCATTCTAACTCATGTTGGCCCATTGGCACGAGAACACACATCTGCATGCCAATATTCCGCGTCTCAGGTAAAATGGACTACCAAGCAGTTTGGACGACCATCAGCGCCCTAAACATGCAAATGAGGAAACGATGCCAACTTACGACTATCATTGCCCAACCAACAACCAAATCGTCGAGGTCATGCATGGCATCAATCAGACGCTAACAACATGGGGCGAATTGTGTCAAAAAGCGGGGATAGATACGGGCGAAACCCCGGCCCAATCTGCCATTATGCGGGTGATTAGTGCACCAGGGTTGGCCTTTCCTAAAACCAACTCAGAACTCAAGAACTTAGGCTTCACCAAACTGGTCAAGCGTGAGAAAGGTGTCTACGAGAATGTCACCGCCACAAAAAATGAAAGTAGATATGTCCGTTCTGACGACCCCAGCAGCGCTCCAAACCTCAAAAGCAAAATTCGCGATTGACGCAAGCTAGTCGCTTCCAAGCGACCCACGAATTAAGTCCTACAAAAGCTCGCACAATGCGTGATTATCAAAACTGGCACGGGTCATGATTGAAAGCTAGTTCATCGTGCAGTTTTTAGAGAGCGCACGGTGCAAGAGACGACACAGAACGTCTCGATCGAGAACTAGACATTCTCGATTTTCCAGGAGGCAGACCTTGAAACAGTTCATCCTAAGCGCCGCTTTGTTGGCCATCCCAAGTATGGCGGCCGATGTCTCGTTATGCGGTGACACGGACCAAGTTGTCTGCCTCGAGAATTCGTTATCGTTTCAGATCAACAGCCCAATTACCCTTTTTAACGGAACTTTGATCGTCATTTCTATTCCCGACACCAATCTCGACAACCCCCCATTCGTTACCGGTCAACCGAGTGTGCCTTATCGAATAGAAGCTTTGGGCAGTGTTACCGACACCTTAGGCAACGCTTGGTCAGCCGCACAAGTGATCGATAGCGACACGCGCGGCGCAATTGCCATTCGCTTCCAGTTACTTTCCGGTACGTTATCGCCCAACACGGTGGTTCAGCTGAACGATATACGTGTTTGCCAATATGTGTCCGACGGGCCTGGTTCTGTCATATTACGTGTCGCCATTTGGGGTGTATTGAACAAGCACAAAACCGATTTGGTGGAGCTGGTATCTGTTCTTGAAAAAGACGGCAACAACTACATAAGTTGCTCCCAGGGCACTAATTCTGCCCCTGTCCCACGAAACGCCACATTCGCTGTCTCCGAATTCTTAGATCCTGTTCGTTTCAAGCTTGATGCCGTTGATCCTGAGACTCCAAACAAGCAGCTAATTTTTAATATCAAAGAACTTCCTTTATACGGCAACGTGTCGTTGACGACGGACGGCTATCTGTTTCAACCATTTGAAGCTTGGACTGGCTTGGACGAATTGAAGTTCACCGTCGATGACGGCAGCAACGAAATTGAAGGACGCATTGGTTTCTATATGGACAGGGCGGATGCTGCTATCGCATTCACCGAATCGGAAGGCGTCGTTTTGGTAGGCAAAACGGTCGGTCATTTATCACTGGACGTGATGACCTTTAGCTCCAACGAAGCCGACGTGCGTTTCACACTCAACAACTCCTATGTTGACCTGGACATAAACCCCAACTTATTAAGTGAAGGACTGCATATCGTTCGCGCAGAGCTCGTGGAACGACAGACCCTGAATGTTTTGACAACCGCTTATCGCTATCTGTTCAGACGCATAGAAAGTGCCGAGACCTTCCTCGAAGAAACGAACGTATTACTCGGAGCCGGGTTCTTGGTAGCGGGTGTTTATGGCGACCTAGAGGTACACAACTACGATTCGGCAGACTCATATGCATTCTCACTTGACGGTAGTCAATATGCCAAACTCAAGGTAGACGGCATTAAGACGGGAACCCTTAAGTTGGCCGTAACCCCGGACTCTGTTGCTCCCTGGCTATTCGAAAAACCCGTCAACCAGGCCCAAAACATTGAGATTAGACCCGGATCCTCGTATTTCATGCGTGTTGAGACATTAGACAACGAAAACTCAACTTACTCCCTAGACTTAAGACGCAGTTTCCCTTTGACTTTCATTCCCTTGTTGGAGCCAGCAGATCGATGCGTTGTCAACAACCCCAATGGTCAATCGGTGATCGTTCGATGGACAGAGTGGCCCTCAGGGACAGCCAGTCAAATGATCATCAACGCCCACGCCCGAGTTGACATGAACGAACATTTCAACGACCCATCAACAAGTGCCGTTCAAATCATGTCGAGTTTACCAATCGTCACCGCAGTTGTTACCCGCGCCCAAGGTGACTTAGACCTGGTTACCCAAGGCCCGAGTTATTTCACTTCGTGCCTTTTGCCCCACTTGGCTTCACAGACAACTACTTGGCGCAATCGCTTCACCTTTGCGACTGAAACGCCGACCGACTTGCGCTGGTCGTTTGGCAATGGCTCCGTAGCCTTGGGTCAAGTCGACTCACCGGGTTCATTTGCTTACGAATTCCCGAGTTACATACCCACCCCAAATAAGAGCTGGACATTACTGGACGTGGGCGGTCCCAACAACCCCCACGTCAATGGGTACTTAACCTTTAGCCATCGAAACGGAAGCGGCGGAAGTGCCTCAATAGCGCCACAAAATACAGATCAATTTGAGCCAGGAAGAACGGCTCGATCCTATTTCTTGCCACACGTCGCTCAGGACCCTCTCCTGTTTTGGACCGGTTACAGCCTGCTCAATCCCGACCCACTAAGATCCGCCACACTGATAATGACTGGATTCAGTAGCCAAGGTGTTGAAGTAGCCCGAGAATCGATCTCCATCGCCGCAGGAAGTCAAGATGTCGCCGTCATCGGCGTTGATAGGCTGGTAGATGCAAGGCCTTCCTGGATTAGGATTGACAGTTCACAACCGTTAGTAGGGGTTGAGCTGGTTGGCGGAGTCACGAAGGAACAGCCGTATTTGGCTGGCTTCACCCTGCCTGCGACGCCACGCTCTATCCTTTCCTTCCCATACGTCGAAGGTAATGAAGAAACCTGGACCGGGATCGCCGTTGTCAACGTCAGCGATGAGATTGCTGATCTGGAGTTTCAGTTCCGGAACCTTGACGGAAGTATCGCAAAATCGAGCACCATCCGTGTGGCTCCGCAAGCAAAGACCACCACGCTCGCCCCGCTCGGGTTTTCTGGATCCGTTATCTGCAAAGAAAGATTGGATCGACCTGTACTGGTAGGATTTGGGTTGGTAGGCGACGAGGACAGAACTGAGTTAGGTGGTTATCCAGCTCACTAAATCATTGGCTCTGTAGTTTTGCTTGAATGCCATTGATTTCATTTTCAAATTGGGTGCCGCGTTTGAGTGCGCGAGAAAACATATAGGCAGCGATCTCATGATTGTTAAGGTAGTAGTAGGCTAGCCCGCCGTAATAGAACACTTCGTTATCATGGAAGCCGGCGTTGGCTAGATTACTGAAAATACGAGATGCCTCTTCATGCCGGCCATCTTGGAGCAGTATTCGAGCCTCCAGATATTGAGCGCGAGGTTCTTTGGGAAATTCCTTCACGAGTTTTTGCACCAAGCGTTGCGCTCGTTTCCACTCATTTTCATCTACATATATTTGGCCTAGCTGTGCTCGTTCAATGAAGCTTGCGTTGCCACTATTGACGAGATTCTCGAGTAACTCTGTCTGTGTTTTGCTATAGGTTGCTTCCGACACTTGTTGGCTCATGTCTTCTTGCAACTGACTCTTGTTGAAGTTTGCGTCCTCAGGTAATGCGTTAATCAGCCTCTGCGCACGCTCATTAAGTCCCAATTCCAGACACGACTTAGCCAAATAAAAGTCAGCTTCAGGCGTACGTTTGGCCAGATCAAACAAGCTAAGGTTGGCTTCATGATTCTTGGTTAAATAGTTGAAACGCGAAAACAACGTCAAGTAACTCAGATCCGCCGGATCTGCCTTACCGAGAACTGTTAACTGCCGACCCGCCTTCCTGAGGCTGCCCGCATCAAGTAGCGCCGCTATCAATCGAGCACGTACAGCTTGGTTCGATTCGTCCGCATCCAATTGACGATCAAGCGTCTTAATAATTTCTCGCTGGGACAATTTGGGCGGCGGCTGATTGGTGTCGATGCTTGGCTGAACTTCTGGTTGATTTTCTAACTCCATTTTTTCCGAAAGCCTAGACTCCGTGATAAATACCGAGTGTTTCTTGACCTGGCTTTGCTTTTGAGCCCGACGAGCAAGCAACGCTTTTAATTCGTGGGCCAAGCTATTGCTTTGATCAAGTGACAACAGTCGTTCGGCGATGAAATTGGCGTCATCAATCCGTCCTGTTGAGTCGTACCAAAGGATTCCTGATTCCAAGAACGGGACATCATCTGCAACCTGCGCAAGTCCGGCTGTCAGCCAAGCGTCCCCTTGATTCTGTTCCGTAGTTGGCGAAAAACGTTCCAACCTTTTGCGCCAAACGAGCGCATCGTCGGGGACTAGTGATAAATAAGCTGACAATGAAACATCGTCTACCAATAAATCATGGCTAGGTTCCGAATCGTGATAAGCAAACAATAGGAAGGCATCCCACAAGCCCTGTTCGACTCCGATAGGCTTTTTGGAGTCACTTGTGATCCAGGAGCGCAATTTCACTGATAATGTCTTTGCTTGATCCATCTTGTTTAAGCTGGCCAGACAGAAGATGCGACGCACTGTGGCTTCGTGCAAAAGGTTTGGATAATTCAGTAAACCGAATGCGGAAATTTCCAGCAGTTCATTGCCGCGCTCGCTTTGACCTAGCAAAACGGCATGTTTGCCCTGCTCCAGCAGTTGAACATAAAAAGCGTTCTGTCCGTAGATGGAGACGCACGTTAACGATATAAAAAGACACTTTAACAAGTTCACACCAACACCACTTCGATCTCGCCCTATCTTACCATTAGCCATCGCATTTGGTTTGTTGTACACAACGCTCTTTTATTCTGACCGTTAAAACCCTAGACTGATGCTCAGTAATTTGAAACGAGGCATGCATGTATATTTGGACGCGACTGAGTTTAGTATTGTTGTGTGCGGTATACGCGGCGGCCCAAAATGACCGAGAGCGTTACCAAAGCCAGCCTTTCAATCGCAAAAAAACGATTGAAGCTAAGTTCGAACGCGCTCTCTGGCGCCACACAACATGGTCAGCTAGCCCTATTTTTGGACTGAGCGAAACAGGTTATGACAACAACACCCTTAGCCAACAAGACAACTTACGACAGGCTAACTACTCGTCTTCGCCCTATGTGGGAATGGAAACCATTTGGCGTCCCAGCGGCAAATTCGCCGTCGAAAACGATGCTCGGATAGCTTACAAGTGGTTTAACGAGAATGATGAACTCAACGGCATTGAATTTGCCGGAGACAGCAAATGGCACGGCATGTTTAGGCGCGCCCATGCAAGCTTGGCTTATTCGTTTCGCGACTCGATTTTGCGCCCCAATAGCGAGATTGACGATCGGGTAGACAACCGCGACGAGGCCATCACCGGAGACCTTGTCTTTCAATTGAGCGCGCGACTCTTCGTGGAAATGAACCTCAGGCATAATGAGTTTCGTTTTCAAAGCAGTGACCCGGTTCTTAACCGTTTGAATCAAAGCGGAGAACGCTACGCCATTACTACGTTGTGGCAGCGGTCCCAGCGATTTTGGCCTCTACTTGAATTATCCTACGAAGACCGAAACTTCAAAGACACTGTCCAACCTTATACCTTGACATCAGAGACGGCCGCTTTGGGATTCAGGAACGAAGTAAGCGAGCGTTTTCACATCGATCTTAAAGCTGGTCCCGTTTCGTTTGCATATGACTATCCCCAAAATGCAGAGCTCAACCATGACGCGTCCAGTATCAAGGTGACAGGTTACGCGAACCTCAAACTCACGCGCAGGTTGAGTTCAGATTTGAGCTTGAGTCAGACGCCAATTGCTTCTGTTTTCGAGGGTTTCAATCACTACATTAGTAGCCGTGTTGCTTTCGGTATGAGCTACCAGTTTTCAAAGCACTTCGCTTTGGGCCCCACCTTTGAAATTGGCCAAAACGACTACCGCACCCCAGTTCGCACAGACATAGCGCGTCGTAAAGACGATATCCTCCTTGTCGGACTACAAAGTCAAATTCCACTAAAGCGTCCCTATCAGTTAGGCCTAACCATAGGCTGGCATCAAAGGGATTCAAACATCGATGACTTGGATGATGAAGGCTTGAGAGTCTTCTTAAACATGTCATATAGCCGATAAAGAGGGACATACCTATGCGGATAATTGTGATTGGTGCGGGTTCGGTTGGCACTCATTTAGCAGATCATCTTTCCGGCGAGAATCAAGACGTAACCCTGATTGATGCCAGCAAACAGCGGGCCCAAGTGCTGCAGGACCAATTCGATATCATGGTGGTCGAGGGCAATGGCGCATCGCCAAGGGTCCTGCGCAAGGCCGGCATCGAAAGATGTGACATGATTATGGCCGTCACTAATTCTGATGAAACAAACATGATCGCCTCCCTGGCTGCCGCCCAATTCAACGTGCCTTTCAAAATTGCGCGCGTAAGTGACATGGACTATTACCCCTTAGACGACTGGCTCAGTGAACACAATCTGGGTGTCGATTTACTCATCAACCCCGAATTCGAATGTGCCTTACAAATCATGAATTTGTTAGGTGTGCCAGGCGCAACAGATGTGGCCGAATTTGGTAGTGGCCAGGTGTTGCTCGTGGGTCTAACGGTTCAGGCGGGTGCCCCCTGTCTCAAAGGGCCTTTGCAAGAACTTAAATTCGAGTTTGGAGTCGACAACTATTTAATTGTTTCCATCACCCGAGCCGGCCAAACCACATTGCCATATGGCTCTACCGAACTAAAGGCAGGCGATCAAGTCTACATAATCGCCAAAAAGAGCGCCATGGATTTGGTTTTTGAGTTTTGTGGCATCGAGCGTACGCCTGTACGCCGAGTCATGGTGCTCGGTGGCAGTCGCGTTGCCTACTACTTATGTCAAATGTTAGAACGTCAAAAGACGCGGGTGACGTTGATCGTGGCGGATGAAGAGCGTGCCGAGGAGTTAGCCGAAGAGTTAGACGAGACATTGGTCATCCAAGGAGGCGCAACCGACATTGACCTTTTGGAACAAGAAGGGCTTAACGAAATGGATGCGTTTTTGGCCTTAACACAAGACGATGAAGAAAATTTATTAACAGGATTGATTGCTCGAAACCATATGGTAAGCGTGGTCATTGCCTTGCTGGAAAAATTAGAATACGTGCCTTTGGTCAAGAAAGTTGGCGTCAATACGGCCGTATCGTCAAGGCTGGCCGTGGTTGATACTATTCTCAAGTACGTACGACGTGGGAACATCATGTCGGTAGTTACCTTAAAGGGTAATCGAGCACAGGTTATCGAATTCATCGTAACCGATAAGTGCAAGTTGGTGGGTTCCCCCCTTAAAGACCTCAAGCTCAAGTCCAAAGTCCTCTTTGGCATGGTAAGTCGTGGGCCCGAAGTTTTTATCCCTACAGGGTTCTCAACCCTTGAGGTCGGCGACAAGGTGGTTGTTATTGGAAAGCCCGAGTCACAAAGGCAACTTGAGGCTTTGTTCCCGTGAGAATCCGCCGTATTGCATCGCTAGTCGGTGTCGTTATTTTTTTTATGGGCGCGTCGATGTTATTGGCGACAGCTGTCGGGGTTTGGTTTGATGACGGCAGCGCAAATCGGCTTTTTCTGAGTTCCATCATTTCGATGGCGCTCGGTGCCGCGCTCTTCTTTAGTAATCCAAAGCGAGGAGCCGTTGAAGAACTGTCCCTTAAAGATGGCTTCGGAATCGTTGGCTTTAGCTGGTTCGGGGCATCACTGATTGGGGCGATCCCTTTCCTACTTTCAGGCACTATACCTCATTTTGCATACGCGTTCTTTGAATCTGCATCGGGGCTAACGACGACCGGATCAACCATCCTCGCCGACATTGAATCGTTGCCAAAAGGCATCCTTTTCTGGCGCAGTTTCCTTCATTGGCTTGGCGGCATGGGCATCATCGTCCTATCGGTCGCCATTCTGCCTTTCTTAGGGCTAGGTGGCATGCAGCTCTACAAAGCAGAATCACCAGGTCCGACCAAGGACAAATTACGGCCGCGAATTCAACAGACTGCCAAATTGTTGTGGGGAGTATACATCCTCATAAGCCTGCTTTGTTTTGTCCTATTGATGACGTTTGGCATGAGCTGGTTTGATGCCGCGTGCCACACGTTTGGGACCGTCGCAACAGGTGGGTTTTCTCCTTACAACGCCTCGATTGGCCATTTCTCAAGCCCATCTATCCACTACATCATCATCTTCTTCATGTTTGTCTCCGGCGTCAGCTTCGCCCTCCACTACCGGGCCCTCATTGGCAGACCCCAAGCCTACTTTAGGCAGGCTGAACTAAGGTTTTTCGTTACCTTAATCGCTCTGGCCACCACGGCTATCTATTTGACGCGACTGAATGACGGTATGACCACCGAACAAAATTTCCGAGACAGCTTGTTTCAAGTGGTTTCGATTATCACAACCACCGGTTACGGCACCAACGATTTTGAATTATGGACGCCATTCGCGCAGATGATTATTTTGGGTCTAATGGTTGTGGGCGGTTGTGCAGGCAGTACTGGTGGCGGACTAAAGGTCGTGCGAATCTTACTGCTCTTCAAATATCTCAAAGTACTTTTGAATCAACAGCTCCACCCTTCAGGCGTTTTTGTCATCAAGCTCGATGGTGCGCGCGTGAAACGTGAGGTGATACAAAATATCTTGGGCCTTTTCTTGGTGTTCATCATGCTCCATATGGCCGCATCCGCATTCCTAGCGTTCTTAGATGTGGACATCTTGACAGCCGTTACGGCCACCCTGACCTGTTTAGGAAACGTAGGCCCGGGTCTCGGAGAGATAGGACCGACAGAAAATTTCTTAAGCATCCCAGCTCCAGGAATTTTAGTGCTGACCTTATGTATGATCATGGGTCGATTGGAGATCTTCTCTGTGTTAATTCTCTTTTTGCCACAAACTTGGAGGCGTTGATAGCACCAGAAACAGGGATGCGCCTGACAGTCGGCGTGATTTTTGTTAGGCTGTTGGCTTGCGTTCGGCTACTAAGGAGCGATTTTGGTACGAATTAAGCAAACCTATACACCACGCAAACGGCGCGGGGCTGTGAAAATGCGACCCATTCGCTTCGCGATCATTGTTATCTTGGCGTGTTTGGCGGGTTATTTTTCTCATCGCCAATTCATCCGCTATACATTGGGGAAAGCCAATCATGCGTTAGCGGACCTACACGATGACGACGCAAAAAAGTTTTTCGCTCGCGCGTCTAGCATCCCATTCTCGTATTCAGTCGGCGACGACGGTCTTGGAGCCTTGGCGCTTCTCGAGGGTGACGAATCGTTGGCAAACCAATATTTCCAACGTGTTTTGACGTCAAGACCTTCGGGTTTTGGGGCAAAACCGGAACTGGTCCTCGGTCGCTTCATCGAACAAGGACTTTACCATCGTGGTCAGGTCTATCGTGATTTCTTGTTGAATTGGAAAACACAGGACCAATTGCGCGTACACTTCTTAGACTTCGCCACCATGGCATTGGGTACAAGAGAACTAGCTGAAGTCCGTAGGATGTTATCCAATGTAAGTCCGCTACAACGCAATACGGCCGCATTCACGGCATTGAAAGCCATGGCCGACCGATTTGAGCAATCCGGCGAAGTTCCCGTTGTTCTCGATCGCAATGAACGGCCGATTGTCGTTGTTGACATCGAGAATTCTGAGCATATATACACCGTTCCTAGACTATTCTCGGGTTGGCCAACCGTAGGCGACAAACCCGGTGAACTGCTCGGCGGTCTCGAAACGCGAGACAAACTCAATCGTATCGTGACTACGCTTGATTTAGATGTACAACGCAGCGCCTATCAGGCAATGAAGGGTTTTGCCGGGGCCATGGTGATCATCGACCCTGAAAGCGGCGATATTTATGCCGCTTATGGCTCTGAGGGGATTGAGCCATTTACAACCATGTTCGAGCCAGGTTCTGTGGTCAAGCTGATCACTTACGGATTCTTTCTGCAGGACGGTGGCCGCGTAGAAAACTACGTGCCAAAACGTTATCCTTCCAGCGAATCTATTAGCGGGCGAATTTTCTACGATTGGACAGAACACGGCCGCATTGAAACAATTGAAGAAGGTATGGCCGTCTCTTGTAACTTGATCTTCGCACACATGGGCATCGACATGGGCTGGCCCAAGTTAAGATCTGGCATGCGCCATTTTTTTGATGGTGACAGCAAACCATTCTTCTTCACCCCAGCAAAATACGGCGTTTTAGCAACAGATCCAGAAGATGAATTTCAAGTCGGCCGTGCGGCGATTGGCCTTGACCACATCAAAGCTACGGCCTTGGGGTTGTCAATCATTCCAGCAACCATCGCCAATCAGGGCGTCATGCCGAATCCACGATTAATCGATCGCGTCATCACTTTGAGAGGATCGGCCTACCGCGAATCAGCGGCGATCAAAGGTCGCAAAGTCATCGGTGCCGAAATTTCCAAGCTGATAAGTCAATCCATGGTTGCGGCACTAAATGACGAACGAGGTACGGCACGTAACGTCGAAGCTGGCTCTATCAAATTGGCGGCCAAGACAGGGACAGCCGGAGACAGGCCCTATGACGCCATCATGGTGGGTTATATGCCGTTAAGCAAGCCGCGCTTGGCTTTTGCTTTTGTGCTTAAAGGTGGAGGCAAAGCGGAGATAAACGGCGCTAAAGTTACCTCTGAACTAATACGTCAATTGGCCGTGCAAGCACCCGCCTACTTGGAGTAGATTCGTGCAATCATATTTACTCCGTTATGGCGAGTTGGTTCTCAAAGGACGCAATCGCAGAAATTTTGTTAACGAGTTGTTGGCAGTGCTTAAGCCACGTCTAAAGATCCTAGACGGACGATTTAGGTCGCTACACAAAAAGTTAATCGTCACAACAGATGCGCCACCGGAGCAAGTACGCGCCCTCCTATCGACAATTGCGGGGATCACGAGTATTAGCCCGGTTTATATCTGTTCTCATGATCCTGATGAGATCATTGAGTGTGCTTGGACTCTTGTAAAACCCTTTATCGGCTCAGGTCGCTCATTTTCGGTTCGCGCAAAACGCCCAAATAAACGGTTCCCAATCCGTTCGACAGAGTTACAGACCATGGTGGCTGATAGCCTCTACATGCGTGGACTGGATTTGCCGGTCGACCTTAAGAATGCAGATCTGAATTTGAATATTTCCACAGAGGTCCATGACACGTGGCTATCCGTCGAGAAATGGCCGGCGATGGGCGGCCTTCCAATTCAGAAGCGCAACGTTCACGGTCTACTACTAAGTGGCGGCATTGACTCACCTGTTGCCGGATACCTAATCCAGAAACGCGGTGGTCAGATTCAAGCAATCTATTTTCATACGCCTCCTTATACAGTTGAGGAAGCGAAAGACAAAGTAATCGAGTTGGCGCAAATATTATCTAAATTTCAGAACCAGTTAAAGCTCCACATCGTAAGCTTTACTGGAGTGATGAAAGCGATCGTTGCCGACTGTGACCCTAGTTGCATGGTTGTATTGAGCCGTCGGTTTATGATGAGGATTGCCACTGAAATCATGAGGCAAGAATCGGGACACTCGATCATAACGGGAGAATGCTTGGGACAAGTCGCATCACAAACGATCGAGAACATGGGCGTGATTGGAGAAGACGTACCCTACCCTATTCTGCGCCCGCTGATCGGAATGGATAAACAGGAGATCATTCGGGTTGCGCGACGAATCGGAACGTATGAAACATCGATTCAGCCATTCGAAGATTGCTGTTCTTTGTTTGCGCCTGCTGAACCTGCAACGCGTGTCTCCTTGCGTAAGATCCATCGCATGGAATCCGCCCTCAAAATTGACGACTTGGTCAGTCAAGCTTTGAACCAGACAGAAACAATGATTTTAACGCCGAAGTTTACCTGAGTATCCGTGACTAGCCCAACCACGTACACACCTAATATTATCTTATCGAGTAGTCGTATTCTTTTGAGTACCTATCTGTTTATGTTAGGCACAGTGGTGGCGCTGAGCTTACCGCCGCTTCCAGAAGAACCAGCTCGTATCAACTTCTATGGATTATTGATCGTGTGTGGCGTTTTGGTTGCGACGATTCATCTACTCAAGAGTCAGAATCGATGGGTGCCTATCCTGTTGGCGGCTGGATTACCGATGACGGCATGGTACATGGTCAAACGTGTCAAGTTATTGCAGATGATTCTTGAGCCCTATCAACTGGAACAAGTAGTCCTTTTTACATTGCCATTCGTCCTTATTTATCTAGTGTCCCCGCCCATCTGGCATGAGTTTAATCAAATCACATCTAACCAGCGCCAAGCTGACAAAGCTGGCTTTCCCTTTTAGGATAAAACGTGAACCATTCATCCCAAACAAAGGCAGATTTTCATGGATGATTGGATGATCGAACTCAGCCAAAACATAGCTTTGGCGAGCGAATGGCAAAAGATAGGATTGTTGGGCGTCTCAACCTTTGTCGTCTCGGAAGACCTGACAACGATTGCCGCAGGCATGTTAATTTCCCAGGATGTTCTATCCGTGTCCACTGCGTTTTGGGGTTGTTTCTTAGGCATCTTTCTCGGTGATGGCCTCCTCTATTTAATCGGACTAGTGCTTGGCAGGCCTGCCATGAAATTACCGATCTTGCGGCGACTATTGACGCCTGAAAAGGTAGCTGAATGTGAGGCCTGGTTTGCGAGAAACGGCATCCAAGTTGTCATCATGTCTAGATTCTTACCAGGTACAAGGCTGCCAACCTATTTTGCCGCTGGTGTCATGCGCTCAAGGGCATCGTTCTTCATGCTCGCGGCTGCCATCGCAACCGCGATATGGACGCCACTACTCTTGGGAGCCTCGTGGTTTTTCGGTGACCGCCTGAGCGCACTATTCACACAATTGGGCGCCCATCCTTGGATTGTGGTGCCGCTGAGTTTCGCAATCCTAATTGTTGTATTTCAAGGGTTTTCAAAACTGACCAATTGGCGCTGGCGCCGCAGGTTTCGCTCACGTTTGCACCGCATCATGCGTTGGGAGTTCTGGCCCATCGGTGTGCTCTACTTGCCCATCTTCGTGCAAAACCTGTGGTTAGCCATAAAGTACCGACGATTAACCCTTCCGCTGCTTTGTAATCCTTCGATTGAATTCGGAGGCATTGTTGGCGAATCAAAATCGGAGGTTCTTGATTTATACAAAAAGCCACACCGATTTATCCCGTCTTATAGGGTGCTCCTAGCCGGCACAGTGGAGAGCCGCATCGCTCAGACTCTCGAGTGGATGGAAGAAGGGGGGTTAACATTCCCTATCATCCTAAAACCCGACGCCGGACAGCGGGGTTATGGTGTACGGCTCATACGCAATGCAACCGATATGCACGACTACCTGCAGCTCGTACCTATCCCAACCATTGCCCAAGCATACGCGCACGGACCCTATGAATTTGGCGTCTATTATGTGAGAAGACCAGGAGAAGAGCGCGGCGTTGTGGCAGGCATAACCGGCAAGGAATTCCCGAAACTCGTTGGTGATGGCACAACGAATATCGAGGACTTGATTCTACGCCTGCCGGCCGCACAAGGACGCATCCATATATTCACGAACCGATTCAAAGACAGGCTAAATGAGGTACTTGTGCGCGGCGAGACATTGGCTTTGGTGCACGCTGGAAATCACTGTCAAGGCACCATTTTCCTGGACCATACGCACCTCATTACCCCTCAGCTGGAAGAGAGAATAGATCTAATTACGCGCGAAATTGAAGGCTTACATATCTGTCGTATTGATATCCGCGCAAAGAATCTTGAAGCGTTTCGGTCCGGAGAATGCTTTCAGATGGTAGAAATCAATGGCGCAACCGCTGAACCTTCGCACATGTATGATCCGCGCCATGGCCTATTTAATGCCTGGCGACAACTGATGAAACATTGGTCTAATGTTTGGTATATCGGGCATCTCAATCGGTTGGCTGGCGAGCCGACTCCCAAGTTGTCCGATTTCATCGCCTCTATAAAGCGCTATCGAAAGAACACACGTTACCATTTGGATGCTAACTAATCTTAGATGTTGATCCAACATCAAGACAGAGGCATCGTTTAGCTATTTGAACATCATTGGATGCATCAAATAGATCCCATAAGTGATCGCCAGTCCGATAGCCAATGACTTGTATGGCAGCTCCCTTAATGGCAAGGTTGTGCGACCAGTAAGAATAGCAAGAAACGGGAAGAAGGAGGTTTCTGCAAAAAAACCCGCCATAGTCTCATCCTTTCGCCAGCGCATGTCTTGGTGTAAACAGCCAACCACCCCAAACACAAAAAAACCGCCGAAAAAGACAACGTCGCTCGTGAAGCTATTGAGTAGCATATGTGAAAGCCCCCAAAATCCTAGGGACAAAAACATCGGGTGACGCGTGATTCGCAGCAGCCCTCGTGCACTCTGACCCTGACCCAAAAGCGAGGTGGGACCAGCCTGACTAATCGATGCTAGCGTAAGAGTCAGTGAAAGGGCTGCCAGTGTTATGGCCAAATTCCTGACCCAGCCAACACCATAAAAGTTCCATACAAGTTCACCTACATGACGATTATTGAGATAAATCCAACCGATTGGCACAAAGGTGAAGATGGCCACGAGCGAATAGACGCCCAAGAAACCACGCGTCGATAATCGTTTCACCAGCGCGGCACGCGGTTTGGACGAAGACAACAACATATGACTAGCGGCGAAAAGCATCCACCAGAACAAGATTTGTTGAGAAGCACTCATTTTCACCTTCCATGACGTTTCAAAATCACAAATGTCGTGAAACCTCGAAAGGTTATTCTATGCTACTCAAAAGTCTCATCGTCAACTGGCATGTAGACATTTGTACCCGTAGGCGCACGACTCACATGATCGATGATTGCCAACCCCGAACCGAGCACCGAGTGTCGTTGGCGGTCCAGGTCCTCGATCCAACGTATTTGGTGATGGGTGGTCTCACCAATTGAGTTCACAAAAACGAGGGTTTGCCCCACCCTAATCGCTTCTTGTAGGTTAATCAGTGTGTAGGACTTCTTTCGCGTATCCACAACCAGTCCGGCGGGTCGTAATCCTTCAGGCACGGAATCGTGACGTTTTAGCTTGGCAAACTGCTTATCCGTACGATTCGATTTGAAGAATCCTTGCGTGGTGCGCTTAGTTAGCTGATCTCGCACCCTTCTGCTTGATTCAGTGTCCTTCTCCTGATGCCATGCAATTAGCGTATCGACCAAGGCATCCGAGTGCCATAGTCGTAAGTCATAGCGATTCACATCCACCCTTGCTGCTCGAATATCCTGCCAGTGAGGTAATAAGAAAAGTGCTTTCTCATAGAACAGGAAGGTACCGTGTTGGTTTTGTTTGACCGGCAAGCGCCTTTGACCTGGTTCACCCCAAAAAAGCGGCTGATCGGGTTCCGGTACGCGCGTCCCAATCAACGGTCGAGGTGAGTAAAAAATAAGGATGGGTGACAATACCGCCAATTCCACTTCGACGGCTATTTGATCACGGTATTGAAGAGTCCACGAGATCGGCAGTTCATTAGAAAGGATAATCCGTTCAACGGCGTCGCCGAGCACGTCTATCCAACTCAAAATGGCACCTATATTGTGATTCCCTGTTTCCAGCACCAACTGCAAGGGCAACGGCCACGATTGTGACACGTACATCGCAACGCCAGGATCTTGCACACGGATGGCGTCGATGATCGACAAGTCCAGCTCATGTAGCAATGTGTCAGCGCGTTGAATTTGAGCATCGCTGGCAAGAATGTCCCAAACCAGAACGTTGCGCCCGCCATGCGCCCTGTTTTCAATGGCAAGTTCACTCAATTGCTTGCTGTCTAAACAACCTAAGCGCCCTAGTTCGCGATGCTCAAGCAGCAGTTCGTGGCCTAGCGCCAGATTTTTTATCGAATGCCACAGATCTATGGAATGAACGTTATAGCTACGACGCATGTTGTAGGCGTAACACCATAAACGCAGATGCGCCCTCAGGGCGTGGCAAAAGCACGACAGAGTTTGGGTTTCCGCGATCGACCAAGCGGCCTCGTACATCAATGATCTTACCTGTTTGAACAGGTACGTTTTCACCGGCAGGCGACAATAATTCAAGTCGCTGTCCCTTTTCGACAGGGTGATTCAAGAAGACAGCCATTTGAGATTGATCGTTGGTATCGAGCACGTAGCCGGCCATATCGAAAACGGCTTGATCCTTTTTCTGTAAGGCGATCGATTCTGTCCCAGCAGCCTGGATCAGGCTCGCTTCGGTGTAACCACGATTAGGAAGGTCATCGAGATTGTTATGTGTAACCGGACTCAAACGCCCGCATGCCGCATCGCGAGCATGGCGGTAGGCTTGCACGGTAGTGGCCACGTACAGGGCGCTCTTCATGCGACCTTCTATTTTGAAACTATCGATTCCGGCCTGTACAAATTGAGGAATCAAACGTAGGGCATTGAGATCCTTTGAACTCATGAAATGGCCCTCTCCATAGTTATGGCCAGATTGGTCAAACAGTCCGTATTCGTAACGACACGAATGAGAACAACCTCCGCGATTACTGTCGCGCCCGGCCGTGTAGTTAGAAATCGTACAGTTGCCAGAAAAGGCCATGCACATGGAACCATGGACGAACATTTCCACTTCAAGGCCAGAGCCTTCTCTAACAGCCTTCGCCGCAGCCAGCGACGTCTCACGTCCAAGGACCACACGTTTGGCACCAAGCTGTGCCCAGAAACGCGCTGACCAGGTGTTAAGCGTGCTGGATTGTGTGGATACATGAATATTCAATGACGAGTGTTCGCGCACCACTCGCGCAACACCGGCATCTGAGACAATAACTGCATCGACATCGATTTCCTGCAAAAACGCAACAAATGCAGGTAAATCATGCATGTCTTCATCAAACAAAAATGCATTGAGGGTGACAAAAACCTTCACGCCATGTTGATGGGCAAAAACGCAGGCCTCGCGCAACTGTTCTTCACTGAAGTTATCTGCTGCATAACGCAAACCGAAACGAGGGCCGGCCAAGTAGACAGCGTCTGCACCATACATAACGGCAACTTTCAGCTTCAGCATATTGCCCACTGGGGCCAATATTTCTGGGATCAGGGTTGAACTTGCCATTGCGTTCCCTCAGGTGAGTCCATGATGACAATACCGAGCGTGGTCAGTTCTTCGCGTAAGCGATCGGCTTCTGCCCAGTCTTTGTTGGCGCGGGCTTGGTCTCGATCAGCAATCAGTTGCAATACTTGGTCATGATCAATGCCTCGGCGTCGGATTAAGTATTGTTTTAAAGACTCCAGAGCGACATTGGGCGCCGTGTCTAGCAATCTCAATACGGATGCACAACGGCGAATATCACGAACCACCTGTCTAATTGTGTGGATCTTCTGAGCTAACTTAGGCTTCTTCGACGCCATCACATCGTTGACCCACTTAATAGCTTGACCTAATTCTCGGACCGCACAGGCCGAATTGAAATCATCGTCCATTGCTTCCGTGAACGCGCTGACGAGGTCAGGAACGGCAAGACCGGCAGGTACGCTCTCGGGTGCATCTGGAAAAGAGTCTGCCAGCGCGTCAACTTTAGCCAGCGTATTGTAGAAATAGATGAGACGACTGTATGCGTCATAAAAGGCCTGTTCCGAAAAGTCGATATTGGCACCGTAATGGTTCCTCAAGATAGCGTAACGAATGGCTTCAGGATGGTATTTCTCAACCGCATCCTGAATGCTCATGAAGTTATTGAAAGACTTCGACATCTTACGCCCGTCGACTGTAACCAAGCCGTTATGCACCCAATACTTCGCGAAACCACCGTCCGTTCCGCACACGGATTGAGCGACCTCATTTTCGTGGTGCGGGAATATCAAATCTTTGCCGCCGCCATGAATATCGAATTGTTCACCTAAAAATTTCATGGCCAAGGCTGAACATTCAATATGCCAGCCAGGACGACCATCTCCCCAAGGTGATGGCCAGCTGACCTCGCCGGGCTTGGCTTGTTTCCATAACGCAAAATCGACGGGATCTTGCTTACGTTCACTAATTTCTATCCGCGAACCCGAGCGCAATTCTTCGACATTGCGATTAGAAAGTTGCCCGTAACCTTCAAAGGCGCGGACCTTAAAGTAGACGTCACCTTCCGTTTCATAGGCGAATCCACGTTTAATCAAAGACTCGATTAGCCCAATGATTTCGGGGATGTTATCGCTTACTTTGGGCCGAATATCGGCAGGCTCTATACCCATCAACGCCATATCCTGCTCGCTCAGATCGATCATTGTCTGAGCGTGTTCTAGGGCTGGTACGCCTAGCTCGGCTGCACGTGCAATGATTTTGTCGTCCACATCGGTGTAATTGCGGACATAGGTTACTTGGTAACCGCGAAACTTGAGGTATTCACGAATCACGTCATAGATAAGTGCTTGCATGCCATGGCCTATATGACAGACATCATAGGTTGTCACCCCGCACGCATACATGCTTACGCAGCCTTCTACTAGCGGCACAAAAACTTCTTTGTTGCGTGTCATGGTGTTGTAGACAGAAATGGCCATAGGCTTTGCTCCCTCTCAAAGAAACCTCGCATTATACCCTTTTAAGGACGCAAAGAAAGAGTGAGAGCGGCTTTAGGTGCTTATCATTTGCCCAACATATCCGTCATCCTCACGCAAAAGATCGTCAAAGTAACGGATCGTCTTTTCTAAACCTTGCTTTAGCGTGACTTCTGGCTGCCACTGCAAGACCTTTTTTGCAAGCCCAATATCAGGGCAGCGTCGTTTCGGGTCATCGCCAGGTAGCGGGTGGTAGATGATCTCCGATTTGGAGCCGGTCAAATCGAGTACCTGTTGGGCTAGCTCAGCGATCGTAAATTCGTGGGGGTTACCGATATTGATGGGACCCGTTACATCATGATCGGTAGCCATGAGGGCGATAAAACCACGTATCAAGTCATCGACGTAACAAAAAGATCTCGTCTGGGTGCCATCACCGTAAATCGTAATGTCTTTACCAAGCAATGCTTGAACGATGAAATTACTGACCACACGACCATCGTTGGGATGCATGTTGGGCCCAAAGGTATTGAATATGCGTGCAATTTTGATGTTCAGTTGATGTTGGCGCCGATAGTCAAAAAAGAGCGCTTCGGCACAGCGCTTACCTACGTCGTAGCAGGAACGTATACCGAACGGGTTGACGTGACCCCAATAGCTTTCAACTTGCGGATGTTCTTGTGGGTCGCCGTAGACTTCGGAAGTGGAGGCCTGCATGATTTTGATATTGAGTCGCTTGGCTAAGCCCAGCATGTTGAGGGCACCCATAACCGAGGTCTTGGTTGTCGCCACAGGGTTATTTTGGTAATGGACAGGGGATGCTGGACACGCCAAATTATAGATTTCGTCCACCTCAAGGCGGATGGGCTCAACCACATCGTGACGGATGAACTCATAACGTGGGTTATCCATTAGTCGGCGAATATTTCGCTTTTGGCCAGTATAGAAGTTATCCAAGCAGATGACCTGGTGGCCGTCGCCCAGTAAGCGGTTAGATAGATGGGAACCTAAGAATCCAGCTCCGCCAGTCACCAAGATACGTTTTCGCAAAATTAACCTCAGACCTTTTCGGTTTTGTATTCATAACTACCGTAACCATAGCCGTATCCGTAGCGACGATAGCCATATTTATAACCGTACTTACGACCTTGAGCATAGTCGTAACCGTTAAGAATCGTTCCAAGGGCACGTATATTACTTTGAGCAAGCAGGTGCATCGCGCGCGCCGCATCATCGCGGTGGGTCGACGAGGCTTTGGAAACAAAAACAACCGAATCTACTTGGTGGGCCATAATAATGGCGTCTGTCACAGCCAATAAAGGCGACGTATCAATCACGATATAGTCGTAATGATCTCGCCATTCTGCCAAGACCTCACCCATTCTGGGTGAAGCGACCAACTCAGCTGGGTTAGGCGGCAATGGTCCAGAAGTCATGAGATCAAGATTCGGGATCGCCGTGTGATTGACGCAGCGTCCCAAGGGTTCGCGTTCGACAATCATGCTAACAACGCCTTTTTGGTTGGGCGTACGAAATAACTTATGCATCTTAGGACGCCGCAGATCACAGTCAACCAAGAGTATTTTCTTGTCCAATTGAGCAAATGATATCGCAAGATTTACGCTGGAGATGGTCTTGCCATCACCACTCACGGCGCTAGTAACCAGTAACACCTTATTACGCTCGGCTTTGGAAAGTTGAATATTGGTACGCAAGTGACGGTAGGTTTCAGCAAAGGGTGAAGTTGGCGAACTGTGAGTTAAGAACGCTATCTTTGCCCGATCTTCGCTGTGGTCTAAAGGTGAGCTGGGATCCCTTTGTACCTTTTTGACTTTGCCTTCCGGTTGCACGAGCGCAATGGTCGCCAAATTGGGGAGACCGGTGACCCTTTCAAGTATTTCTGCCGTATGGATTTTTCGATCCGTAATTTCGAGCACAAAAATCAGACCAGCAACTAGAAAAAAGCCCAAAACTAGGCCAGCTAACGCGAAACGTTTCAGCGAAGGGGCAAAAGGCCCTCCAGGCCGCGTTGCTTCCTGGACGATCACTTTATTGGATCGACCTATATTCTTAAGACTCAAAGCCAAATCTAGTTCTTCCTTCTTGAAGTCAAGCATTTCTAGCTGCTTACGCATTACAGCTAATTGTGACACCATAGACTCTATTTGACTTTGAGACGTGATTTGGGATTCTGCAGAAGACCGCTTCTGTCGCTCAAAATTAGCCTTAATACGCGCCAAGTCGTTCTCTTTGGCCTTTATATCGGCAGTCGCGTCTCGAACAAGCTGGCTAAACACTTTGCGACGTTGGTCCGACAGTTCTTTTTCCATGGACTCGATCTGGCTGGCTAGAGACTGCATTCGGGGCGCTTGAGGTTTGTATATTTTTAGGTTTTGCTCATAGCTCGCACTTTCTTGCGCAAGCCGTGTCGTGAGGTCTTTAATAATCGAGTTATCGTTAACCTCACTGGAGAAAGCATATGAAGAGTCCTCTAGTTTATTTAGCGCACCGATGCGTTCGGAGAGCTCAGTCTCTGCTTCAATGACTTGATCATTTAGGCGCGAAAGTGCGTCTTCTTCTACCGTTGTATTGCGACCAATAGCGACAATATCTTTTTCTTGTTTCAGTTTATTGAGGTTATTGACCATGCTGTCTATTTTCAGGCGTAAAGCGTCAGCCTTGTTCGAAATAAAGGTATAGGCTTCAAGGTTTTTTTCATAATTCACGTCCAGATCATGTGAGATGTAGGCATTTGCCCAAGCGTTGGCCACAATTTGTGCCCGATCAGGGTCACGTGACGTGAATGAAATTCGCACCAAGTTAGTGCCTCGAACGCTGTCCGCAGATAGGCCACCCAGCAACGATGATCCTTGACTCTGGATTTCTCGCTTTCTCTTGGTCGCAGCGTCAGGATCCTCGCCATAGGTGTCGATCTCTTGTCCAATTAACGAGGCCAAATTATCGGACTTTAAGCTCGGATCATAGTCTGCTCTAAAGAAATTGAGCCCAAGATCAGTAACCACTCTAATAGCAACCGGTAAGCTGCGTATGATCTGGAATTCCGTTTTAAAGAACTCATCGCGATACGGGTCCCAAGCATATTGCTGGCCGAATCCAATTACGTCCTGGCTGATGTGACTCATCTTCATGAGTACCGAAGCACGATAACGCGGCGGGGTGATAAACCAATACACGACACCTGCACTTAGTCCAACCACGCCAAACAAGACAATAATCTTCAAATACTTTCGTAAAAGACCTAAATACTCGAAAATATTGAATTCGGATTGTTCTTGGTCAATAGCAAAATCGGGTTGTGTCATCATGGGCCTCAGAGCTATACGTAAACACTCATTATACCGCGATTCGCAATCATACAGCTGGCTTGGTTACAGGTAGACGTATTTGGGCCTAACATCGATTGGTTATATGATAAGTCGATCATAGACAGCATAGGCTAGGCCATGAATTTTCTACTCAACCGATACATCATCCTCATACTGGACGCATTTTTTGTGGCCATCTCATTCTGGCTCGCTTTTTTTGTCCGTTCTGAGTTTCAATTTGAAATTATCCACGAGCGTTTTTTCTATCGCGGAATCGTACCCGTAACCCTCATTCAAACGCTGATGTTTGTGGCTTTTGGCACACACCGGCTGAGTTTGCTGCGCATTACCTTTGAAGATACCGTACGGCTGCTCACCTCGATCGCCATTGGTGCATTGACGTCTGGTCTCTTCCTGTATTCGATTCACCAAACAGGTTACCCAAGGTCGATTTTTGTACTCTACCCAATGATCCTGTCGGGCATGGTCATTTCCTTGCGCTTCGTAGGCCGTTACATGCACGAAAAAATAAATCGATACAAGAAAAAGACACCGAAATCAGCATTAGCTATTAAGAAATCGATCCTGATTGCAGGCGCAGGAACATCAGGCGTGCAGCTGGTCCGCGCGCTAAGACACCAGAGCCGAATTCGCATTGTAGGATTCCTTGATGACGATCCCCTCTTACAAGGCAAAGAGTTGTGTAATTTACCCATTTTGGGAACGTGCGAAGAGGTGGTTCAGGTTGCCAGTCGCACCCCTTTTCAAGAAATCATTATTGCTATGCCTTCGGCGAGTGGTGAGACGCTCAAACAGCTATTACGCCTTTTCCGGCCCCTCGGAATCCCAATCAAAACCTTGCCAAATTTGACAGATTTTGTCGAAGGCAAGAACCCTGCAACCCAACTGCGCTCAATCAACCTCGAAGATCTTTTGCGCAGAGATCCCGTGATCCTGGACCTATCGAAGATCGAGCATCACCTTTACGACCGATGTGTCATGGTCACTGGTGCTGCAGGCTCTATCGGCTCAGAACTTTGTCGTCAAATACTACATTTCCGGCCAAAGAAATTGCTAATGGTGGACATCGCAGAATCACCTTTGTACGAAATCGACTGCGAGCTCAAGGAAAAGCACGTGCAGGTTGAGATCATTGCGTCATTGACCGACATCAAGAATCATAAAGAACTAAAAAGAGTGTTTGACCTGCACCGACCGCAAATCATCTTTCATGCAGCTGCTTATAAACACGTACCCATGGTCGAATTACATCCTACGACTGGTGTTATCAATAATGTTCTGGGCGGCAAGAACGTAGCTGATCTGGCGATGACGTACAATGCCGACCGTGTCATCCTCATTTCAACGGACAAAGCGGTCAATCCCACCAATATGATGGGCGTCACAAAGCGCGTCTTGGAACGTTACTATTTAGGCCTCAACGGCCGCAGTCCCTGCATATTCATGACCGTCCGGTTCGGTAACGTATTGGGTAGTAAAGGAAGTTTAATTCCTATATTTGAACGTCAGCTAAAACAAGGTGGCCCGTTAACCGTTACCCACAAAGACATTACCCGCTTCTTCATGACCATCCCCGAAGCCACACAACTGGTCCTTCAAGCATCCAGCATGGGCACCAGCGGAGAAGTCTACGTGCTGGACATGGGAGAACCTATCCGCATCCATGATCTCGCCCGTGACTTTATCGAAATTCACGGTTTCGAAGTCGGAACCGATGTGGACATAACCATAACCGGACTGCGACCGGGTGAGAAACTCTATGAAGAATTATTCTCATCCCAAGAACAACAAGTCGGGACCTCGCACCCAAAAATCCTAGTCGCAAATCAGGGTATCCTATCTGTGGTCGATGATCAGGTAACGGCCCTAATTGGAGCGGCACAACAAGGTGATTGCGAGTTGCTATCGTTCATCAAACCCATTGTTCCGGAATATCAGCCATACGAAGAACAAAAGCAAGAAATGCCAAATATGGTCGTTGACAAGTAATCAAGCAACAAGTAAGGTTGCCTTGGAATCAACCAAGCCATACTCGATATGGCTATTACACTTACCTTGCCAACCCAGCGCCTTATTGGTGCTAGCGGAATTCAATTTGAAGAACTGGTTACCAAGCAATGGGGCCAGCTTAATTTAACAGCTCACATCGTTGACCTCGTTTTTCGCGTTCACCGCGCGGAGGTTAATGGCGTCACCTTCCTCGAGTTTGTGGTATCTGACCTTTTTCCCAAAGATGCTTACTCTCATCTAATCTTGTGTGCCCATACACAACTGTCTGACCGTGTTTTGCTACACGTCGTCCATTGGAGCGGCTCCCGCAGCCATCTCATCTTATGGCGCAAACATTGGCCAAACGAAGCGATTCATGTCGATCTGGATTTTTCGAGACTGACAGAGGTTGAACTCAAGCTAATAGCCCCTGTAGAGAACCTAGATCAAAATGGATTTGATTCGATGGTTGACATGGCACGTGATCCTGAAATCAGAGACCGATTTCGACAAGTGCTTAATATGTTTCTTGAAAGAGTGGTCGACAAAAACAAATTTCATCAACGCCAAGCGGTTGTTGACCTCATGTTGAAAATCCTATTCTTGGTTTTCGTTCAGCGAAAAGGCTGGCTAAATAGCGACCCTAACTACATACAGCGATGGATGACTTACAGTCACGAAAAGGGACTTTCGATCTTGCAGTGTTTTTTAAAGCCACTATTTGCACGCCTCGAAGGTATACGGGTAGCGGAGTTCATTCCCCTTGGAAACTTGCCTCGCTTGGGTGGAGGACTGTTTCAGTGGGACTCGTCGTATTTGCCTCTTATCGATAACCGCTGGCTACTCGATTTTACGGATACGCTTTCCGCCAGATTCTCGTTTTCGCTCATCGAATCCCGCCCGGGCCGCACCATTTATGGGATTAGCCCGGAGATCCTCGGTCATGTATTCGAGAATCTTCTCAACGAAAAGCAACGCAAAAGGCAGGGCGTCTTTTATACACCATTTGCGTTGGCTGCTAAGCAAGTGCGATCGGGTTTTGAGCATTTGCGCGAGAATCACGGTATCAATGCACAGGATCCCGACGCCATGCGGTCATTCTTGTCCGAGCTACGCGTTTTGGATCCAAGTTGCGGTAGCGGCACTTTTCTGGTTGCTTCCTTCCAGTGTTTGCTAGACGAATGGCTAGCCATATCTCCAGCTCAAGAACGTACAAACGGGAAGCTGTATGAACTCAAAAAGAAGATTGTTTCCCACCACCTGTTTGGACTGGACATCAACCCGACAGCCGTCAAATTGACGGAAGTTAGGTTGTGGTTGAACATGATTCAGGATATCGAAGTATCAGATCCCGAACTGGCGCCAGCTCTGCCGAACCTAAGACACCACGTTCGTTGCGGTGACTTTCTTTTTCAACGATCTCAGATCAATCTCAATCGCTTGCGCGAATGGCCCAAACTCAAGCAGCTCCAGCGCCTGAGAGTGAGATTTCCTGACTCTGAGCCTCAACGACGCGACACCATGCTTAAACACATGAGTCGTTTGGAAACCGAGCTGCAGACTTATTTGGATCAACAGGCCCGAGCTGGCGCCATTTACGAGACGAAACAGTCGCGCTCGCAGACCTGTCTGTTTGACGTAAAGAGGCCATCGGATAAGAGAATCAAAGTATCGACAGCATGGTCATCTCAATTTGAACCCCACATCGTATTCAGCGAGGCTTTCATGGCTGGGGGCTTTGATTTGATCGTTGGGAATCCTCCTTGGATCAGCGGTACACGCATCCATGGGGAGGTAAAAAAGAGAATTCGCGCTTCCCTAACCCCGCCAGAACGTCGGCTACTTCCAGGAAACGCCGACCTTAGCCTGTATTTCATGGTTATGAGTCTGCGCTTAACAAAACGAAAAGGTCATATCGGATTCGTTCTGCCTGGCAAATTCATGCAAGCCAAATACGCATTACCGCTTCGAAACCATCTAGCTAGGCAACTGTATGTTAACTACGTTTCAGATCATGGCGTGCGGCAAGGCGATATCTTTAAAGCCGATACGTTCCCGATTGCTTTGGGCTTCAGTCACCGGCCTGCTGGCAACCCTTCGGTCGCCATCGAGATTCATCGAGGCCATGAACGAGTGCTTTCAAGAATGGACCAGACCCAATTCGAAAGGTCGGTATGGACACTCTCGACAAATGACAACTGCTGCGATGATTCAGCAACTTTAGCGAGTCTTGAATGCCCAATCCGAAGAGGTGTCGTAACCAACGCCAAACGAATCTTCACCTTTGACACCATCCCTCAAGGATACAACACCAACCATTTCAGGCCCTTACTTTCCGGCAGAGACATACAGCCCAATCGCTGCCAGCCAAAACGATGGATCTACTGGCCGTTTGATGACATGTATTGGATAGATCACATGGGCCCTCAAGAAATTTCCGAAATCCTTAAATGTGGCAAATTACGCGTGACCCAAACAAGCCCTAAACTTCCCTATTGCCCGAAAACACTGAAAAATTGGATTCTTGTCTGGAAGTACTTGGCTACAAAGCCCGTGTGTTCCCTTTGGAAGGACCCACCGTGGGTACCTGACCAAACAACCTATTACATGAGTGTTCCCTCATTCGAAACGGGATATCGATTACTTGTGTGGCTGACACGACCCCAGTCTGCTGTCGATCTATCAATGCTAGCCGAACGAGGCAAAGATGGCTGTTTCTTTCACTATGCACACACCATGGCTGGCATGCCGTTGTGCCAAGAAACATTTCAACGAATCCCAGTGCCTGAGCCCGACAAAAAATTCTATCTACAGCGAGACTTGCCACCATGGTCGACCCCTTGACGCAACGTCTCAATGCCTACCGATTCGCATGGCTAATGGTAGACCCGAAACCATTAGAAACTCAATTTTGGCAAGAACATCGCTTGACACGTTTACCCAGTAAAGGTGGCCAGGCAATAGAGAAATTGCTTCTTTCGCAGTTGCCTGAATCGCCGCCACGTAGCAACCAGATTCTGGCCAGCACATCGTTGACCCGCTTGAAAAGAGTCCGCTTGATGCAATCGGATCGAAGACTCGTTTGGATTTGTCCATACACATATCGCCCCGCTCCGCTCGCACACTTATGTGCATTGGGTTCTACAAACAACCGGTTCCCGATTTCCTTGGACATGGGTTTTCCGCTTATTTGGGCCAGTCAGGCTGCGAGCCAATGTAAGCGCGAATGGCGCCCTCTGTTGCCCTACGCGTTACATCCACGCATGCGGCTGCAACGTTGGTTGACAAAGCACCGTTGGCGCTCGTTTACATCAGAAGCAGGAGAAATCGCCTTGCAATCCGAACTGTTTAGACAGGAGCATCTGCCGCCATGGAGCGGTCAAAAGTGGCACTGTTTTGATCATATGTTCCTACGCACGCTTCATCAACTGCCACTGCGATGTTATGTTTTATCTATACGTGCCCGCCACATCCAGTGGTTTGCGCAAGATGCCAAAAGGCTTTTGTCAGCTCGCGTTTGGGTGAAGCCGTGGGATACCGATTTTCATGACGACGATCCGCGGCCCATTTGGAACACCATAAATGTCATGAAAAATCCCACACACAACCTGAACCCTAGTTGGCCGTGCATCTATTTGGATCAAATCGCAGGTTCACTGACGGGCGGGGTGGCAGGTTGGATCGACCCTATTGCGATAGAAGCGCGAGTCACTCAGACCATCGAACGTCAACCCTACTCACTTTCGAGAAGCAAATATGGATGGCACCTATCGTTCAGTCATTGCGCGTACTCAGCTAAAGCGATCCATGGTGAGGTTACAGATCCCAGCAGCATGACGTAATGACTTATTTTGACTCTACGATCCTGTTCTTAGACTGTTCGGGGATATTCCGATTCTTTCTATTCGGGACTCTCAACGACCGGCAAGGCTGCCATTTGAATATCAATTTTATCGAGCCATTCATTGATGATCTTAACTTCCAACACCTGGGCCTTATCGGTGCCTACTATGTCCTCCAGCTGGCTCTTAGCTTCTAAGTAGGTCATCGGGCGCTTATCGTGATGACCATGAAGTTTCAGAATCCAGAGCTTTTGCTCATGTTGAATTAGGCCACTTAACTGGCCAGGCTTCATCCTCAAGATGGCCTTGAGCAGGATCATGCTGGATGCGCCGATTTGAGACCGACCTATCCACCCCAATCTGCCCCCACTCTTGGAGGAATCGAGTTCTGAATAGCGTTCGGCCGCAGCTTCAAAGTCCAATTCGCCACTGCTGATCGAAGCACGTACCTTTTCGCCCTGGAGGTAACTGTCCTTCAACTCTTCTGGTGAAAAGCTCCATTGAATCATGGATAGATCAAATTGCTCCTGCTGCACGAATTTATTGTGATTAGCTTCGAAATATGCCACTAACTCCTCATCGGACGGCGGTTTAAACTTTTCCTTAATGAGGTGAAGGCGCAGCTTTTGCTCAAGCTCTTTTTGCCGCGTAATAGCGCGCTGGAACGTAATTTCGGCCGTTAGCAGGCCTCGTCGTTCAGCCTCAGCGAATGTCTCCCAAAGCAAGAAATACTGGGAAACGGTTTCCTTACGTCGTTCGAGGTTAGTGTCCGAATACGACAACGATGGGTTGGGAAGACTAGCCAATGCCTTCAATTGACTCACACTCATGCGTTTCCCTCGGGAATGAGCAATCACGGAGCTGCCGTCAACATCATTCATTCGCAAAATGGGCAAGTCATATTGAATTGCCGCTCTTGTCAGAAGCTCATTTTCGATGTCTAACCAAGCTCGCTCCTGCAATTGTCTTTTAAGGTACTTGGATATCTTTTCTTTGAATTCGATTTCAGTTCGCTTCACCTCAGGGATTATCTTTTCGCAGTAAAGAATCGTGAGACCATCTTTGGTTTCGATGACCTCGCTAATCTCCCCGGCTTTCATCGTCATCGCCACTTTATCGACCTCGGGCGTTAGGACACCCGCTGGAACGTTACCGATGAGACCCTTGCGAAATCTCGTTTGTGAATCCGATTCTGCCTCAGCGATTGCGGTAAAGTCTTCGCCAGCAAGCAATCGCAGGCGAAGACGATCGATTTCTTGCCGTACTTCTTTTTTACGGGGCACGTCCAGCTCATCTGGTATTCGTTTATAGATATTGTAGAGTCGAAGTTTACGCGGCTTGTTCTGTCGGTCTCTCGAATTTTGGTACATCGCTTCGATTTTCTGTACCGGTACCACAATCTTGGAGAAAACATCTTTCTTAAGCGTTGCTTGGACCAATTGATTTGTCTTCCAATCAAGCTCGACTTGAATCACAGGGTCGGCATCCCAGCCTCTACGGATCGCTTCCGCTGCCATTGATTTACTGATTGCTAACTGCTGGATGACAAGTTCGCGGTCGCTGTCAGGTTCCCAATTGCTCAACGAACACCACTTCTCAAACTCGCTCCTGGTAATTGTCCCGCCGTCGAATGTTGCGATAACGACATCTGGAGTTTCTTGTGTTGGCACCTCAAAGGTTGAAATCCCCATAAAAACAACCACAAAAAGTAATAGACCATGCATCATTCTGAATCCTTTTTCGAGTTTGACTCGGGTCGATACTGAATACGAAGGTAGCGGTCGACCTTCTGAATAATTTCGTTTTGAAGACGGCCGTCAGGCCATCTAATCTGGATGGTTACAGGCCCAGGTTCGCGGCCGAGGCCAAACAGCGGCCTTAAATCGTCCTGTGCCATAAATCCACCGCCGCTACGAACTTCACGAATTCCGAGACGGTTGGAATTCCGACTTAAAGTAACACGCGCTCCAATGGCAAAGGGATTAATGGCTGGACCTTTTAGTTCAAGCCCTAGCCAGTGGTTTTGGCTTTTCACAAGGTTTTCAATGAGATCGGGGTGGTCGTTGGTATTTGTAACCAAAAGATCAGGTCGGCCATCGTTGTTCCAATCACCCACAGCCAAGGCCCTGCTCACTTTCTTAGCCCCAAAAGCAGGACCTGCTTGCGCAGAAACATCATCAAAATGACCAGACCCGTCATTCTCTAAGAGATGGTTACTTTGCGGATAGCCGATGCCCGTTTCGAATTGATCGATATTATCCATAACGTGTCCGTTGACAACCGCGAGGTCCAGGTCGCCGTCCGAGTCGTAATCTAAATATTGAATGCCCCACCCGACAGGGAGATAGGACATATCAGCCATACCCGTCCATGACGTACTATCCTCGAAAAAGAGACTGCCGCGATTGAGATAGAGCGTATTGGTCTCAAATGAATAGTTAGAAACCGCAGGATCCATCAGCCCATCTCCGTTAGTATCGCCTAAACAAAGTCCCATCCCAGACTCAGCCTGCCCATTTCGATTGTAGCCAAAACCGCTAGCCAAGCCACGATCATCAAAGAACCCATTTCCGTTGTTTATGTACAGACGATTGGCAGACCCATCGTTCGCCACCAGAATATCGAGGTCACCATCGTCATCAATGTCGCTTAAGACCACGCCAAACCCGCGATCGTCGTGATCGATTGAAATACCTCTCTTCAGCGACTGATCCTCAAATTTGCCCTCACCGTTATTGATATAGAGGTAATCTGTTTGTCCGTCGAACCGTGCAGGCCGACAATAGCTCCATAACCCCTGGGCTTCATCGCCGCAACGGGGATTATGCTCGAATCGAAAATCAGCGTAATTAGCCACGTAAAGATCCAAATCTCCGTCCCCATCCAAATCACCAAAAGCACAGCTCGTACCCCAGCGATCCCCAGCTAACCCGACTTGTTCTGAGACCTCTTCAAATTGTCCCTTCCCCGTATTCCGATACATTCGATCGCGGCCAAAGTTGCTTACAAAAATATCCAAAAAACCATCAGCATCAAAATCGCCGACACACATCCCCATCCCATAGCCGCGATCACCCACACCGGCATGTTCCGTGACGTCAACAAAAAGACCATTGCGATTCTCAAATAGGTGGTTGCGCGGTATTTCCTCTATGATCGAGCCTGGTGTCTTTGCGCCATTGATAAGGTATACATCCAAATCGCCGTCATGGTCATAATCGATCCAACCTCCACCACTTGCGGCCGTTTCAACGTAGAATCTCTGCCCTGATCGGCCATCACGATGAATGAATTTGATACCCTTCTCAGCGGCAACCTCATGAAACCATTCAGCTTGGGATGCGACTTCATTGGGGTCGCCAATTGTTTCTGACATCCCTCCCGAACGACACCCAAAATGGATGCATAACAAAGACAACGCAGACAGAATCCACCTTCTGGTTTTGAAGCCAAACAACAGCTCACGTACGGAGGACAGGTTTTCCATGCTAGTTTCCGAGGTGCAGCGATTTGTAATTTTCTAACTGCTTATCCTTACTTGGGCTTTGTCTAAGTAACTGCTCAAATGCGTCAAGACGTCCATCGCTCAGGTATATGTCAGCAAGTGTGATTCGATATGTTGTCTGCCAAGGTGCCACTTCAAGCGCCTCGATCAAATACATTTCAGCTTCTTCCAACTGGTTTTGGCCTAACGAAATAGTTCCTAAACTGTACAGGAAAGGCGCGTGATTGGGATATTGTTCGAGGCCTCGCTTAAGTAGTTTCTTAGCTTCAACTAGGTCGCCCATTCTGGTGGCCAACTCTGCTCGTTTCAACAAAGAAACCCCATTATCAGTGTTTTCGGCCGCAAAGCGCTCGTAATAGATAATTGCCAATTGGGTTTTGCCAAGTTCCGCAGCTAGGTCAGCAAAAACCAGCCAATGTTGTGGCATTAGATCGATCTTACTTTCAATGAGATCTAACAGATGCTCAGCTTCATCACGCTGGCCTGTTTCCCATAGGAGTCGACACATTGTCATCTGAAACTTGGGACTATCAGAAGCTAAAAGATCTTTGAGCTTGTTCATGAGCGCCAATTCCTCGAACAGCGTTAACCTATTGGGCATGCTGTTCTCAGGAAGATCATCCAATAATTCATATACGGCGAGTGATTTCTCTGCCTTTTCTGGTTCTCCCATTTCCCGATGTAATTGCGATAGTATGTAGAAGGTTGCCTTGGGAAATGGGTCGGCGTATGCGGCCAGATTGGCGTGAATGAGCGCTGTTTCGTACTGGGCCAACGCCTGATAGATTTTTGCAGCAAGTAGCTGGGAACGATAACTATCAGGGTCGATCTCGAGGGCTCGCAGAATATATTTAAGAGCGCTGGCCGAGTTGTCCTGTAATTCGATTTCGGCCAGTAGTTGATTCGATTGAAGCGAGTCATCAGCTGCCACAGCCAGAAAACGCGCTTCTTGCTTTTGGCCAAGCCGCAAAAGCGCCTTGGCTAGTTCAATCTGTATTTGGTCGTCATCAGGACGCAAAGCCATGTATTGACGAAAGACCGCAACCCCGTTGGAGAGGCTGCCTTCGTATCCAGCAACCCAAGCCAAGCCGAGTGCCCGTAACGAATCCGGCCGTTCTGGATTCTCTCGTAGGTCCTCGATGAAATAGTGCCGTGCCCAATCATATCGCCCTTGAGCCATCGCGTTGAGACCACGTTGAAAATTCAGGTCTTGTTGTTTTGGCGGTCGACAAACGCTGAGTATCAACAAGCATGCGATAGCGATCTGTCGCATTGGCCGCCATTCTGCGCAAAAGCGCCGTATCTTACTCTCCTCGTAGTGGCCGTTGAAGAAACTAAGATTCATCTTGCCGCTGTACCTTACTGCCTACCTCTGCCAGTTGTACCAACATCTTCAAACGGTAGTGTTCAACAAGGGGATGACCAGCGGGCATGGTGTCAATGAGTTGCCGCACCTCATGCGCAAGATGTTCTTTAAGGACCGGTGACTGGCTGGCAGGATACCTTTCGAGATACTGAATCATCTCAAACAACATTGCCAACATAATGGGGTAATTCTCAGCCTTAGATGCGGCGCGTGCGCGCAAAATAAAACTCGGTGCCAGAGCGCGCTGCTGAACGAGCTTTTCACTTAAAGCAAGGCTTTGCTGAATCAGTACTGGGTCATCAAACTCCAATCGCCAGCTCACTCGCACAGATAAACAGTCGTCATATAACGGATGACTGGGATCTTCTATTAAAAGACTTGAATCCATCGAACGCAGTTGCTCCCATTCATTCTCACGCTCAAGCTGCCATACATGAATTAGGGCACGAGCATGTTCAGAAAGTAACGGATTCAACGTCACAGTGGGTTGACCGCGCCTATTTGATCTAAATAGTTGAATTATGGTGGCAACCGCTTCAGCATGGCCCGGATCGCGGCGTAAGACATCGGTAAGAATTTGTACGCCCTTCTTAATGTGATTTTCTGCGATGGCTATCATGCCCTCTATCGTTTGGCGAGCCAGCGGGTCATGGGTTGCAGCTGCCACACGCCTGGCTCGCACTACTTGCTTCCGTTCTAGGAGACGGCGAGCCATATAGACACGGTCCATGCCATCCGTTGTTTGATTTAGCGGATCCCAAGTTCCAAATATGGCGTCGACTAAGGCCAAATTAATGGGCTGACTTAGTACTCGTGGTGAACGAATCTTTAAGAGGTTACGTCCATCGCTAATGACTGGCGCTCCGGCTGCAAACATGAGACTTCCTTGCGAATCCAGTTCCCTCGACGCGAGAATATCTTCGACGCGATAAATCCCGACCTCCGCCCAACTGTGTTTCGCATTGGACAAGGAAAGCTTCATCGCTGCGAGATCGCCAAGTGGTCTGTTAGACGCCAAGAAGAGAACCGCCCTCCTCTTGTCAGGCGCATATAGCTCAACGTAGGAGAAACTTTCACTTAGGGTGGCGACTAGCGAGCGTAATAAATCGGCATCGACGAATTGAAGCCCAATCCACTGCACAAAAACGCCGCTGTCGTTTAAGCGTGCCCTAACTAGTTCGAAAAACTCAGTGGTGAAAAGGTTGGACGAGGCACCCGTCCAGGGATGTGATGGCTGCGAAACGATCGCATCAAATTTTTCATTCGATAACTGCAAGGCATTCCTTGCATCGTTTATGTG
Organism: Holophagae bacterium; assembly: GCA_029263455.1. Classification (GTDB taxonomy): domain Bacteria; phylum Acidobacteriota; class Holophagae; order Acanthopleuribacterales; family Acanthopleuribacteraceae; genus JAGQSC01. Next base: position 435,820 of record JAJCXM010000022.1, on the reverse strand, counting down.
AATGCTAATACGTGGATCCTGCAGAGCATCAGTCCGACGATGTGCACTCAGGTGTCGATTGGCCCGTAGCACTTCTGGTTCCAATTCGACGACTTGGATTCGTTTGACGGTATTTGGTATTTGTTCAACGGTTACACCGCCACCCAAACCGATGACCATCATCGAGTGTGTGTCAGGCCGAGCGGCTAAAGGCAGGAGCGAGAGCCAGCGCGCTACCGAGAACCGACTTGGCCTTGTGCCCGGTGCCTGGATTACCGACTCTGGAAGACCGTTTGTCGTCAATCTCCAATCACTGCCGTATTCGGTCAACATGACGGTTGAGCTTCGGCCCACCCCAAGAAAAACAACTTTTGCGTCGCTTGTGTTTCCCCTTAGTGAGGACGTTTGTAAGATCCGCCACGGTGTTTGTGGTGGCCGCAGGTACCAAACCACCGATCCAGTGAAAATCAAGACAAGAAGCGAGATGAATGACACGTTCCAAGGAAAACCCTCATCCGTACTCGACGTCGATTTTGTGAAGGAAAATCTCCACAAGAGTGTGATCACCATCGCCAGGCCGAGGCTACAAATCACTGCCAGCTTTACGGTGCCAGCAAAGCCCCAGGTTGGGATCAGATAAAAACCAGCAAACAACGAACCGAAAATAGCGCCCATGGTATTCCAGGAAAACACGCGACCACTGGCTCGACCAGCATTGGCCGCGCCACCTGCCAACAATTTTACGGCACACGGGAAAGTCGCCCCAAAACAGAGTGCGCCCGGTAAGATCGTGAGCGAAGAAAGTAGGGTTCCCATCCAAAAAAGACTGTCCTGATTCGCTAAAGTAGGCAGCAACTGAGGCAACCGGTTGGCAACGGCAAAACCCCCCAAGGAGAGAAAGGCTGCACAAATTTGAGCCAAGGCAAAAATCAGAATTGTCCTTGCCCGTGTCGTCGCCATTCTTCCGGCAAAAGCCGCACCTAATGCGATACTAGCTAAAAACGTCGCTAACATGGTTCCGAAAGCATAAATGCTTCCACCTAATAGGTGTGTCAAGAGACGGGACCACAGTATTTCATAAGTGAACGAGATCGCCCCCGATACAAGCATGACAGGTAAGACCCAGGTATAGGCCTGATGCTCGTTGTTCTCGGTCAAGATATCGAGTTCTTGGTTCCTTTCATTTCGCGCTAAAAGGAACGCACCCAAGAAGACGGCAAGATTGGTGAACACCGCGACCCAAACAGTTGTGTTTTGGCCAAACCTAGGCAAAAAAACAAAAGCTGCGGCCAGTGTCCCAACGGCAGCGCCAAGCGTATTGAGCGTATATAACATGCCTACCCGTGGCGCCACATCTCGCTCTCGCCTTACGGCATAACGCACAAGAAAAGGAAGCGTTGCGCCCATGAGACATGTAGGCACCAACAAGATACCGAACGAGGAGATGAGGTCGAACAATAGAAGAGAAAGTCCTGTCTCGTCATTAGGTAGATTAGGGCCGCTGAATAGATTCACTTGTAGTTTGCCCGCGACCCGAATCGCCCAAGGTACCATCAAGGCGGTCACACAGATCCCCAATTCCAAAACCGCATATAGCCAAAGCGGACGACGAATAGAATTCGAATACCGTGCAGCAATGGCTGCACCTAATGCCAAGCCTGCCATATAGGCACCTAAAACCGTAGCGACAGCTAGCTCAGAGGTTCCAAAAACTAAAGTGAATTGTTGTGTCCAAGCGGTTTCGTAAATCAAACCCGCAAATCCGGACAGGAAAAAGCAACCGAGTAGAATTGGAAAGGAAAATGAGGCCGTCGTAGTGGTATTGATCGAGTCGGATTGCCCCGAGAGACGGAATTTATTCATAAAGCGCCGGGTTTATCTTTCATTGAGTGATTGGTGATGATTGTGTTTTTTAGATGTGGCATTGTTACCATGATCTTGCGTCGGAGAAAGACTCACAGGCTTTAAATCCAATGGGATCGCCTGCGTGTGGTCCTGTTTCAGTTTGTAAGTACGATTGCATTCAATCCCATTCCAAAGTTGAGGTTTCGCTGTACCGGGCCAGGACACTGATAGGGCGGAGATGCGAATCGCATCCCCCAAGCCAATCTCTCTCCTCAATGGCGACGCCCCAAAACTGCCTCCAGATGAGACGGTAGAATAGATATTGAAACGCCCTGCGAGCGTCTCAACCTGAATCTTCACACGAGCGCCTATGGCGCAACGATTGGCGTTGGTGCCCTCCAAGAGCAACTTAATCCACCGGTTCGAATTGCCCGGATTCTTGAATAGAGCATTGGGATAGACGTCGCCTTCGTACGCCCCTCCCATCACAGCATAAACATCCTGGTCTCCATCCAAATCAACGTCACCGAAGGAGATGCCGTGTCCCTTTTGCAAATGTCCAAACCCCCCAGCAGTCGTCACATCCTGAAACAAATGGCCACTATCATTGCGAAACATAATATTAGGGATCAATGTGCTGAAGCTCGGGCCACCGGTACCCAAATAGAAATCGAGAAAACCGTCGTTATCTATATCGCCGAAATTGGCACCCATGGTGAACGACACGCTATCTAGACCCATGCCTTTTGTCACATCTTCAAACGTGCCATTCGCTTGATTTCGATATAGCCGAGGGGTTTCTGCATCCCTGGGCAAGCCGAGGTAATCTGCAGCCACACTCTTAGCGTTAATTGAAAAATAGTCGGAACCGTATCCAGAAACGAAAATATCCAGATATCCGTCGTTGTCAAAATCCCAAAACCACGAGGTAAAACTGTGTACAGGGTTGCTTACACCCGCCTTCTCGGCGATTTCAACAAAGTGACGTTTGCCGTCCTGGCTGGGTTGGTTATGGAACAATAAATTTGGCTCCAACAGCCGAGAAACAAATAAGTCCATCCAACCGTCATTATCGATATCGCCCCAAATGACCGCTTTCACAAAACCGTCTGCTGCGATGTTGGCACTTGCCGTGACGTCGGTAAAAGCTCCTTGGCCATCATTCTGGTACAACCGGCAGGGGTTTCGAAAAATGCCGATGGATTCGTTGCCCACAAAAAGATCGAGCAGGCCGTCGTTATTGTAATCACCCCAGGCTGCTGTCTGTGTGGGATGAAAGCTTAGCAGGCTGGCGGCCTCGGTGACGTCTTCGAAAGATCCATCACCGCGATTTCGCAAGAGCGAATTAGGATGACGACCTTCTAACCCTCGCCAAGCTCCGCGTAGAACAAGAACATCCATTAGCCCGTCATTATCGTAGTCAGCCTGCACCATATTGAGACCGCCAGTGATGCCCGTCAGACCTGATTGTTTAGTGCTCTCCCTGAAACGACCGTCTCCATTGCTGTGAAACAAACGAATCTGGTCTCTTAGACCCCAGGATGAAACCATAAGGTCTAGATAGCCATCGCCGTCGAAATCTTCCAATACACTTCCCCCTGCCGTGCCTAGAACGTCTAAGGACAATCGGGCTGCTACATCGTGAAATCGAGGAATGGGGAAGTCGGACTCAAATACGTCCGGGGGAATGAGCCATTGTGGCGGCACCTCTTCCGGATAATCACCCACAGTCATGGCTGCTATATTCAGAAGCCAGCGTGTTTCCAGGTCATCGGGGTTTTCTTCCAGAATGCTTTGAAAAAGATTGATCGCGGACCGCGAACCTTTTTCAAACTGGTGCTGACTATTAGCGGAGATCGGCAGTAGACAGGCCTCTGGATCGTGACCCTCAAGGCAATTTTGCTGCTCTCCAAGCCGTAGGTAAGCCGTTGCCGTCATGACTTTGAGCTTCATCACAAAATGCTTGGTCATCTTATGGGTTTGCTTATCAAACTCATCCATTACATGTTCAATCCGCACGATTGCTTCTTCAGAGTTACCGGAAAAAACAAGTTCAACGGCTAATTGAAATTGCGCTCTGGGCCATTCCGGTGAGTCCAGCGGCGGCATGAGCTGACGGTAATAGGCTACACGGTCGTTATTGGCAAACGGATTTCTGTTTGGGCTAGACTCATGTTCCAATAACGCAAGTCGTTCGGCCATTCTCCTATTACTTTCGAATCGGACCTCTTCAACGTGCGGCCCATTAGAACTACAGGTCGACAAAAAACAACAGACCCAGCATAGGTTCCAAGTCAATGATTTGGAGCCACGATGTCGGGGTCCGTTGGATCGGCTCACTTTTAAAGTTCTTTCACTTATAATATGAAGTTTACCTTTCATGGGGATTACTCGATGGAACCTCGTCCCAAATCAGGGCCTTACATGGCTATCGTCTTGGCGGCTTTTTGTATTCTAACCTGCCGACCTACAATCCTTGATAGCGGAATGGTCTCCACATCAAGCCCAGAGATTTTCATTGATGCCGCGGCCGATAGCGGCCTAGATTTCCATCACGAAAATGGCGCGTCGGGGCACTATTATTTTTGCGAAATCGTCGGTTCAGGGTGTGCCTTTTTTGATTTCGACAATGATGGCGATTTAGATGTTTATTTGGTACAAAGCGGTTCGGCGGATGCCGTTCCCGAGCAAGACGCTCCCATGGACAAGCTTTATCGAAACGATGGTGTCCTGGATCAGGGTGTATTTCGTCTAAGTTTCACCGATGTGACCGCCAGCAGCGGGATAAAGGCATCTGGTTACGGAATGGGCGTAGCCACCGGTGATGTAGATAATGACGGTTTTACGGATCTGTACCTGACCCAATTTGGAGCAAATAGCCTTTGGCGCAACATGGGCGATGGTAGCTTTCAAGACATCACAGAACAGGCCGGTGTCAATGATCTGCGCTGGAGCACAAGTGCCGCCTTTTTTGATTATGATCTCGATGGTTTCTTAGATCTATTCGTGGTGAACTACACCGACTTTCGTCTGACGAACAATAAGGATTGCGTAAACGAGGGTGAATTAGATTATTGTGGTCCCCTCAGTTACCAACCCATTACGGACAGCCTATTTCGAAACAGAGGTGATGGCACTTTTGAGAATGTATCCGGCCCAGCAGGATTCTTAAATTCACCCAGCACAGGCTTGGGGGTCGTATGCGCAGATTTCAATAACGATGGCTGGCAAGACATTTACGTGGCTAACGATAAAAAGCCCAATCATCTTTGGCTGAATTTGGGCGACGGTCGCTTCGAAAATGACGCTTTGTTTCGCGGAAACGCTTTGGATGCACAAGGACTGGCCGAGGCAAGTATGGGCGTCGACGCAGCCGATTTCGATAACGATGGCGATGATGATCTTTTCATGACGCATTTGGCAGGTGAAACCAATACACTCTATGTCAATGATGGTAAGGGTTACTTTAAAGACTATTCAGTGAACACAGGCTTAGGCCCAGCAAGTTTCGCATTCACGGCATTCGGCTGTGCCTTTCTTGATATCGACAACGACGGCTGGCAAGACATCATTTCAGTGAACGGTGCAGTTAAAGCCGTAGAATCCCTCAAGCTTAACAACGAGCCTTTCCCTTACGCACAATCCGACCAACTCTTTCAAAACAAGAATTCATCGTTCACCGAAATCAGTCACAAGGCATCTATTCTAGCGCTCCCAACGGTCAGCCGTGGATTGGCCATTGGAGACGTGGACAATGACGGCGATGCCGATGCCCTAGTGAACGACAACAATGGTCAGGTTAGGCTTCTAATCAATCAAGTTGGCCAGAACTCTAACTGGCTAGGCATACGAATCTCCGGTTCGGGCAGACGCGATATGTTGGGGACTCGCTTAGCTATTCATCGCCTAAACCTACCAACGCAATGGCGTCGAGTGCGAACCGACGCCAGTTATCTTTCTGCCAACGATCCCCGTATTCTGATCGGTTTAGGCGAGTCACCAGATTTTGAATCGGTGACCGTATTCTGGTTAGACGGTTCTGTGGAGCAGTGGACGGATCTGCCCGCGAATCAATACTCAACGTTGGTCAAAGGCGGCGGTACCGAGCCATCACTGGATATACCTTGATAAGGCTCATCTCTGCACGCCTTGCGGTGATGATGCTCTTAGCGTTCACAAGTTGGCAGTGCAGTAACCCCAAGGTTGAGGCCACGAATCTGAGTGTCGTTCCCCTTCCAGACACCTTGATGGGTCGTCAACCGCTTAACGATCTCTCTGAGACGGTTAAGCGTCTTTTGCCATATGCCAAAAAGAAGCCCGTACTGTTGGCTCAGGCATTTGGCGAATTGGGAAATGCTTACCACGCGCTCAACTATATGGGGCTAGCTCGTGATTGTTATTCCAACGCCAACCTCTTGGACCCACAAGAATACCGCTGGGCCTATTATTTGGGGAAAGTTCAACGTAGTCTCGGCAATTTTGAAGCATCGGATGTCGCCTTCCAAAACGTACTTGGGTTACGCACAGAATATGTACCAGCCATGGTATGGATAGCAGAAAACGCATTTGACCGTGGCCTATACGAAGCGGCAGAGGAACAATACAAGAACGCTAGCAGGCTTGATGTTCAATGCGCCAAATGTCTCTATGGTCTAAGCATGGTCGCGAGCGCTCAGAGTCGTTTTGACAGCGCAGCCACTTTTCTACAAATGGCGTTGGATCTACAGCCACAAGCTTCCCAGCTCCATTACAATATGGGTCTAGTTCTCAGAGAGCTAGGTGACATGGATCGCGCACGAAAACATCTCGCTCTAGCAGAGTCACATCCAGCTCGCCGCGTTGATTTAGTGCTTAATGACCCACTCATGATCGCTATTCAGGCGGTTCAACAAGACGCGCTTTCCCTTGAACATATGGCACAAAAAGCCCTCGAACGCGGCGACTACCAAGAAGCGATAGCGACTTACCGGCGCTGCTTACAACTGGATGCGGAACGGCCAGATGCTCGTTTCAACCTAGCGATGGCATTGTTGAGGCTAGGGCGTCGTGAACTGGCCAAGCAGGAGTTAAATATCCTATTGAGCCACAAACCCGACCACGCGCCCTCGCTCGTATTGTTGGGTAACCTATCAAGGGACGAAAGCCAAACAGACGCTGCTCTTGTCTTTTTTCAGCGCGCCGTACTTGCTGATCCGGCTGGGCCAAAAGGCGACCTGGGTATGGCAGACGTTTTTCGCTATAGCGGACAGTATTTGAAGGCCTTGAAGCACTACCAAAGCGCGGCAGTAATCGACCCTGCTGACCATCATGCCAAACTTGGCTCCGTCATATCGTTGGTTTTGCTACGACAATACGACCAAGCCATTAGCAAGCTCGATGCATGTCTTGCCGCCTTCCCTGGCTCCTCACTGGAAACCTGGTTGACGGCACGACTTTGGTCCACCATGGTGGCAAGCACGCCCAGCTATCATTTGAATTTGACGCAATTCCTTGCTGCTTGCTCCAAAGATGGACTCACTGTTTTCGAAATGGAAACGCTTGCGATGTGTTATGCATCGTTAGAACAGTTTTCAGATGCCATTAGGTGGCAGACAAAAGCTCGAGATTCAGCAGCCAATCAGCCAGAATCCTTTGAATCAGCGGCAAGGCGCCTCAATGACTATCAACAAGGGCGAACGTGCCAAGAACCTTGGAACAATAACGAATTCGAACTAGTTTTACATAGTTGGACAAATAAAAAAGGGCAGCTTAATTAGGCCACCCTTTGTTAAAAGAAAAGTTGATTTCTTATTCTATTCAACTTTGAAGTTGATCAGCTCCACAGGCGTTGCCAGATTGCCCGAAGCCGAGAACGCCGCGTTTAGGTTAGTGAAAACCAAGAAGCTGTTCCCGACGGTGCCATCGTTAATGCTGATGCCGTGGAAGCCCTGACCCAACACCGAACCCGTTGCCACAGCAGGCGTCGCAGAGCCAGTGAATTGCCAAATCCCGCCAAGGAAGGTGCCGCCTGAATAAGTATTCGCTGTTGTATTTATTGTATGGGTATTCAGACCAGTAACAGCCGAAATATTCATCGACGTAATTTGGGCTGCCGACGTTCCCATGAGCTGGTGATAGAAACTAAGGAACACACTCCCACTTGCACCAATAAGATCAAAGGTAACCATGGTGATGGATCCGGAAGCCTCGATGGGGAAAATGGCCGTGCCTGCCGGGTTGAGCGCGTTATTAAATTGATTTCCCACCATTTGTCCGTTGAGGCCTGCTGTCCCTAAGGTGCCACTATGATAAGTAATCGACGTACCTGGTATTCGCTTAGCTGTGGCCTTATTATCTTCGACACGTCGCTCAGGTGTCAGAGGCTTGAAACTGCGATCCCGCTTGGTGATCAATCCCAACTCGCGAGCACGTGCTTCCAAAGCAGCTTTGTACTGCTGGTTATAGGCTCGTACTTCGTCTTTCGTCCAATTCTCGTAATCGGGCTCGTAAGGTATGGCGTCTTGCCAATTGTTACCAGATGCCTGAGCGATGACCATGACACCGCCAAAGAAAAAGCCTAACGTCAAAACAATAGCTGCGGATCTTTTCATGGCAATCTCCCTTTTGAATGAGGAATCGTTCGCCCTATCGTTCTTGCATCATTCAACGCGGAATATTATCGAGGGCGGTCGTATTTTTAATGAAACAGTATACCGTTTTAACAGAGCGCATGCTGGCTGTCAATTCAATAAACAAAGGATTTCGAAGCCAAGACAGGCGTGAATTCAATATATGCACTGCCTTAATACCTGAGGCTCGTAGCTAATTAGTGAGGCATCTGATTACTTTTAATCTGCGTGTCAGTTTACCGCCTCGATTAAGATTGTTTAATGTCGGGCCTTATGGTCTTATGGGCCAATGTCACAGCCTGAAAGCTAGTCGATACTTGGTCAGGTTATTAGCAAACCGTGACTATTTATTCGGCGAATTGGCCTCGAAAATATCAAGAGTGACCGGTTGATTAGGGTTTATCTTAAAGTGAACGGATTCTAACAAACTATCGCTTATCTCTTCGAAAACCTTTTGTGAATAGTTCTGAAGATAATCGGTCAATACAGCGTCACGAACCAGGGAGAACGGTAATGGCGCTGGCTCAATACGTTGACGAACTTCTAACAAGATCAAATGGTCACCCCAGCGGTACGGTGGCGAAAAAGCTCCACTTTGAAGTGCCGACAAATAGAAAGGTGCACGTGGGTCGATAGAACTGATTTGGGCCATGTTCAATAAACCAAGGTCGCTAATCGTTCCGTAAGTGTCTATCGCAACTTGCTCAAAATTTGACAAACCTTGATTGAGTTGTTTAGAAAGCGATTCCAGGTGCGCCATCTGTTCAGAAGGTTCACTTCCGAGTGTGACGGTGAGCCGATTGAGATGCAGCTTTAATGGCGTACAAAATCGCATTTGATTGTTTTGGTAGTGGTCTTGAAGCCGTTGCGGATCGCGTTCCAACAGAAGCCTCATCTTACGTTGAGCGAATATGGCAATTAATTCTTCATCCCTTTTCACTTGAAATTCATTGTCAGGCAATTCAGGGAAACCGACTTCACGCATGTGTTGGAATATGACCTCACGGTTTCGGACCTCTTGCAATAGATTTTTGATCAAATCCGCTGGCGCTTTGCCGCCTAATTGGCGTTTGCGGTCGGCAAGTAATTGGTTGAAACGGCCAAGCGTTAGTTGAAAGTCGCCGATGCGCATGATCGTCGTTCCGGCATCTCCGTTTTGGGAAAAGCGGGCAACCTCGGAATCATCCGGTACAAACGAATTAGGTGGAACACCTATGCCTTCAACAATTTGATTGCTACGCTCCATCTTTTTTCGGGCAAATAGGGTGCCAATGATCTGCTGACGAACCTGTTTGAATTCAAAGACTTGTTGCCTAATAATGCTCTGAACCATGAAAAGATGAACGCCATCGGCTGTAACGATGGGTTGGCTGGGTATGTCTTTGTCTAATGAAAAGACGATGGCGTCAAAATCTGCAGAGAACTGTCCTTTCTCGATATATCCAAGGTCGCCGTCACGATGACGCGATTCGGAATCCGAATGTTCCGCAACCAATTCGGATAGAGACTCGCCGGCCAAAACTCTATTACGGAGTGCCTCCATTTCACGCACCAATTCTTCTTTTGTTTGACCCTCTGCCTTGCGTTTAAACATGTGAAAAACGTGACGTTTCGCTGAACGCACGAATTCATCTCGATTCGCCTCAAAATAGGATTTCAAGTCCTCTTCAGTTAATGCCGTTAAGGGCATATCATGGCTTGCAAGGTAATGGTCACTATATACATTTCTTTCAATTTGACGCGCCAGCGCCTGGAATTGGGGGTTGCTGTCAGACCCGATAAGCTTCGCCTCTTCCAGTAGGATCCGATCAACCACAATTTTTTGAGCAAGCGCTTCATAGCGCTCAACCATATGACCGTCTGTCAAAACACGATAGTCGGCCGGTAACTTGAGCATTTCACGATCCACATCTTCAGCAGTGACAATGCCACCGTCGTAAACGGCTAGGGCACCTTGAGGCGTTTCTTCAGAGTTGTGGGTTGCGTTTCGACACGTCAGCAACAGCGGCATCATGACAAGCAGTAGCGCTAAAATACGAATCATTGATCAACCTCTAGCAGCGACTGAGCAATTCTTGTTTCTTTGCTGTGTGGCGCTAAACCCTTCAAAATTGAATAGTAATATTCAGCTCTTACCCGTTCGCCAAGACCGCTATGTAGATCTACCAACGATTGGTACGCGCCCAAATAGTCACTTTTCAATGCAATAGCGCGTTCGAAATAAGGGATCGCCTGCTTAAAACTTTGTTGTTGAACAAGGAAAGCGCCGTAGTTAAAGAAGGAACGCGCATGGTATGGCTGATCGGCCATCGCTCGTTTGAATTCTGTTTCGGCTCCAGCCAGGTCACCGCTGCCAGCCAGTTGAATGGCCAGATCTAACCGCGCAGGCACATAATGGGCATCGATGGACAGAGAGTTTTCTAGGCATCGTAGCCATTCATGTTGCTGATTGAGGGCTCCATGTATTTGGGAGAGCATATACTGTCCTTCAGCTGTTGCCTTAAGCGCCTGCGACTCTTGGTATCGCTCCAAAGCCTGCGGCCATTTTTTTTGCTGGGAAAAGATTCCACCCATCGCGTTCAAGAGCCTTTCTGGAGGCACATATTCTTGGGAAATTGTTTTCAATTGTTCCAACAAATCAAGCGCTTGATCATGGTTTCCGACCATGAGTTCCGCATTGGCCGCCATTTCCAAATAGTGAGGGTTACCTGGGTCGCTTGTAAGTAAATCTTGCAGAAGTTCCTGAGCTTCGACGAACTTGCCTTGAAAGAGAAAGGTTTTCGCCATGCTGTATGCACTGTTGTCGCCTACTCGATCTTGCGGCGGCGTGCCATCCTGCCTTAGGACCTCTTCTATGGGACCTACTTTCGCGCCGCTACTCTGAATGTAGCCGAGCGCCATCAGTCGTTCGGCGGTTTCCTCATCAAGTACTGTCGAACTATCCAATCCATGTACCGCGTTATTGGCAAGATAATCTTGTAAATTGGCACGCAGCGATGCAGCAATTTCTGGTTCAACCTGACTGAGATCGTTTAATTCACGAGGGTCTCTGGTGATATCAAAAAGCTCAGGCCTAGGCCCATGGATGTATTTGTAATCACCTTCAAATAATGCCCGTAACTCTCCCCAATTCTGTGATAACCGCGGCGAGAGAGTCTCAGCATACAGGGGCGATTCCGGAACCTTTACTGAACCGTCTTTCTTAAGCAAACCAAGTAAACTTTGACCCTGAATATCATCAGCTGAGGTCATGCCTAAGAATTCCAGTACCGTTGGGAACAGGTCAACCGTGCCAACACGCTGAGAAACTCGGCGGCCTTCAGCCCCACCTGGTGCTTTGATGACCAGCGGAACGTGGAGCGTTGCGTTGTATAGCAATAGAGAATGGGTGGACTCGTTATGTTCGCCATTGCCCTCGCCATGGTCGGAGGTAAAGATGATTAGCGTTTTATCGTATACACCTAGGCGTTTGAGGTTATCAATCAACACACCGAAGCTTTCATCAGCATAGGCAATTTCACCAGCATAAGGGTCGTGCGCATAGAGTTGATTGTAGGGTGGAGGCGGCTCGTGGGGATGATGAGGGTCAAAATAGTGGGCCCACAGAAAAAACGGCTCATGGTGGTTTTCTTCTAACCATGGCAGCAATGCCTCGTTTACCCGTGCGGCCTTGCGTTCATCAAAGAAGAGCCGTTCCTTAGGAAAAATTCGACGGCCATACAGGTCTTGATAAGGCGTTGCCAGAATGTCGTCGAACAAGTCAAATCCCTGATTGATGCCAAATTTAGAAGTCAGCGGAAACGAGGCTACTGCTGCGGCCGTGCGATATCCTCGAGCCTTCAGAATTTCGGCCAATGTGAGCTGATTCTCACCTAATACAAACAAGCCGTTGTCGCGTATCCCATGAGAGAAAGGGTTTTTGCCGGTCATCATGGTCGAATGCGAGGGTAACGTTATAGGAACCGGTGTATAGGCATGCTCAAAGAGCACCCCTTCTGCCGCAAGTCTGTCTACGATCGGTGTTTGGATGTTCTCGTTGCCGTAGCATCCAATATAATCTGCGCGCGTCGTGTCAAAAGTGACCAGCACGACGTTCCAGCGCTCGTTTTTGCCGCAGCTAAGACAAGCCGCCAAACTTAGTAAGACCAGCAAACGCCAAGCCATGCCTAGACTCCCGATTTGAATACCGGCGAGGATAACGATTGAACTAATGGATGTCAACATACCCAAAAACATGCCGTTACCCATTTGGACACCATTATGACGATGTCCCAATCTAAACGTCATGACCCGAACTCTAGTTGGCGTTGGTCAATAAATATTCGAGTTCTGTGACGACAGAACTCATTCGCCTACCTCATTTTGCCAACCATTCCAATTGACCCATCATTGATTGGCAAGATTATCAACAAACCCTACTCGCTTTCGCGAAGCAAATACGGATGGCACTTATCCTTCAGTAATTGCGCGTTCACACAAAGCACGTCAGAATAGATGTTTTGAGGACGATCCTTTTTGACCATTCAAGATGTATTCAAACGCCCCCTAACCGATCTCAGGATATCGGTAACCGATCGCTGTAATTTGCGATGTAGTTACTGCATGCCTGGCCACCGAAAATATCAATTTCTGCCGCGAAAAGAGATTTTGACATTTGAAGAAATCGTACGGTTGACCAACGCGCTGACCACCTTGGGCGTGGAAAAAGCAAGATTGACAGGTGGAGAACCACTGCTCAGGCGCGACTTGCACCTATTGGTCAAAGCACTTACTAAGCTGCCCGGACTCAAGGAAACGGCCCTAACGACGAATGGCATGTTCTTCCACGAACATGGCAAATCTCTACGCGATGCAGGTTTAACAAGGGTCACCTTTAGCTTGGACAGCCTCATACCGGCCACACTAAAAAAGCTCACGCTGCACCAAGAGTCTGCCGAGCAAGTGCTACGTGCAGTCGATTACGCCCTCGAATTAGGCTTGAGCCCAGTAAAGATCAATATGGTTGTTCAAAAGGGCGTCAATGATGATGAGATCGTCGCCATGGCACAACAAGCAAAAGACATGGGCGCACAGTTAAGGTTCATTGAATTCATGGATGTCGGTACGCTGAATGGCTGGACATTGGATCGTGTCGTTACAGGTGCCGAAATCTTGGAACGCATGAAAGCAGTCTACGATTTCGTGCCTAAACCAAGGAACTCAAACCATGACGTTGCTAATCGATTTGTGTATCGCGACGGAGGCGAGTTCGGTGTGATCATGTCGGTATCGAAACCCTTCTGCCAGAGTTGTTCTCGTTTGAGGTTGTCGGCCGACGGCAAATTGTACACGTGCCTTTTTGGGTCAAAAGGCACCGACATCCGCCCCTACTTGAGGTCGGCTAAAACAGACGATGATTTGCAACGCGCGGTGTCCCAACTATGGTCCATACGCAGCGATCGCTATTCCCAGCTCCGTACGGAAACCAGCGATAGGGAGCGCGTTGAAATGTTCCAGATTGGCGGTTAAGCGATCAATAACGCGGTAAGGCGTTATCAACTTGCTTGGACCAGGCGTCAATTCCACCTGCGACGTTCTTGACATTTTGGAAACCTTGCTGACAAAAGAACTCCGCTGCTTGAGTCGAACGACCGCCAAAGTGACACATAAAAACGAGCGGTGTCTCACGGTCCCACTTGTCGACCATCTCCTGGACTAACTCTTGATCGAGCAGCTGAAAGCCATCTACCGACGCCAATTCTCGCTCTGCTGGTGAACGTACATCGAGCATTTTTGAGGAAGCCTCTTCCAATAATTGTTTGGCATCAGACGGTGAAATGTGTACGACCTGAGCTGGAGGTTTCGGTGCCTCGATCGTGAGGTCAGGAAAAGTCTCTTTAAGCTGTTCAGTCAATTCGCCGTTCTCCCAGGCTTCGCGAACAATGTCACATCCACCCATGAACTCGCCACCTACAAATAATTGAGGGATGGTCGGCCAGTCCGAATAGTCCTTAATTCCTTGGCGCACTTCGGAATCGGAAAGCACATCAAAGTGGCCAAACGGGATCTTGTAAGCTTTCAATATCTGCACGACTTGGTTTGAGAATCCACACTGAGGAAACGAAGGGTTTCCTTTCATAAACAAAAACACTTTCTCATGCGATACAAGCTTATCAATTCGTTCTTTCAGTTGAGTTTCCATGATGACCTCCATTTGCCTACCCTCGACCGCCAGTTGACGGGCCCACACTATACCGCGAGCATTCGTTTTGGTCCAGAGGCAAGGCGACCGCTACAATAATTAACAAATTACTTTTCTCTTTATCTAGCTGTGTCCAAAAGTCATAAACATTTGCATCTTCGAAAGGCGGCATATTTCATACCATGATCGTACTTAAAACACCCCTATCGAGATTTGAAAATCTGCCCGACTACCCATTTGATGCTCATTACTTGGATGTGGAAGCGGGCCTAACCATGCACTACCTTGATGAAGGACCCAGAGACGGCCAGGTCATTCTTATGCTCCATGGTGAACCTTCGTGGTCTTATCTGTATCGCTTCATGATCCCGGTATGTGTAAAGGCGGGCTACCGAGTGATTGCACCTGACTTGATCGGTTTTGGCAAGTCAGACAAACCGACCGCCATCTCGGATTACACGTATAACAAGCACCTCACTTGGCTGCTGACATTAATAGATGCCCTTGAGATCCGCACGTCCACTTTAGTTTGTCAGGACTGGGGCGGGTTATTGGGATTACGACTTGCGGGCAGCTACGCCGATTTGTTCTCAAGAATCGTTGTGGGTAACAGTGCATTACCAACTGGTCAACACAAGATGCCGTCTATTTTCCGGGTATGGCGAGTCTTTGCCCGTTTCAGCCCTTGGTTCCCTATCGCGCGTATTGTCGAGGCAGGCTGTTTCAAGAAGTTTGACGCAAGTCTAAAACGGGCTTACAACGCGCCTTTTCCCAGTGCCAAGTACAAAGCTGGCGCCCGAGCTTTTCCGCGGCTGGTACCAATCAAATCTGACACCTATGACGCACAACAGAATCAATTGGCTTGGTCCAACTTATGCCAGTGGCAGCGTCCCTTCCTAACTTGCTTCAGCAATGGCGACCCCATCATGCGCGGCATGGATCGTTTGATGCAAAAACACATACCTGGCTGTCTGAACCAAAATCATCGGATTATCAAAGGCGGTCATTTTCTACAAGAGGATAATGGTCCTGAATTCGCTGTAGCCATCAATCAATTTATCAGCGACAACCCGATCTAATTCGATTGCATAGGCTTTTTACTTTTGAAACCAAACTAATCGTTAACGTGGACGTAAGACAAAAAGTGCGCCTTCATTTGGACGATTTTATGTCTCACCCTTTGCGCATGAATCAGACAGAAAAAGAGGAAATACATGACGCGTTGGATGGGCATAATACTGAGCTGCCTCGTAGCAGCAACTTCGATAGGCGGTGAACCATTGAATCCGTTTATGAGTGAATTTGAAACGGCACACGGAATACCACCATTTGATCAAATCCAAGAAAGCCACTACTTACCTGCATTTCGGGCCGGAATCAAGGCCAATAACGCCGACATCAAGGCCATCATTGATAATAAAGAGGAAGCCAATTTCGAAAATACGATCGAGGCTCTAGAAAATTCAGGGCAACTTTTGTCGCGCGTGAGTAGCGTTTTTTTCAACCTCATGTCATCGCACTCGAGCGATCGGTTGAATCAAATAGCAGCCGAGATTACGCCAGAACTGACCAAACTTAACGATGATCTTGTACTTAATGCGCAGCTTTTTTCGCGGGTCAAGGCTGTTTATCATCAAAAAGAATCCCTCAAGCTGGCAGCCGAACAAGAGATTTTATTAGAAAACGCATATAAACAGTTTGTGCGCGGTGGCGCCAACCTGAGCGAAAAAGACAAGAGCAGCCTGCGAGCATTAAATGAAGAGATTTCATTGTTACAGCTCAAGTTCCAAGAGAACCAACTCAAGGATACCAACCGTTGGGAGCTCGTCATCGATAACAAAGATGATTTGGCCGGAATTCCAGACGCGATTGTCGCCAGTGCTGCTCAAACAGCAGAAAAGAAGGGCCACAATAACAAATGGGTATTCACGCTCCACAGACCCAGCATGACGCCCTTCCTGCAATTCGCTGAAAACCGCAGTCTGCGGGAGAAGATGTTCAAAGGCTACGCAAACAACGCAAATAACGACAACGATTTTGACAACAAGAAAGTCGCGTCCAGAACCGCCGCATTACGGTCGCAGAGAGCAAAGTTATTGGGTTATCAATCCCACGCTCATTACGTATTAGAACAGAACATGGCGAAAACGCCCGCGGGCGTTTATGCACTACTGGATCAAGTATGGCCTGCCGCTATTAACAAGTCCAAAGATGAAGCCGCCATGATGCAAGCCATGATCGACCAAGAAGGTGGAACCTTCAAGTTGCAACCATGGGACTGGGCCTATTACGCTGAAAAGATTCGCAAAACCAAATATCAATTTGATGAAGAGCAAACGCGGCCCTACTTTTCGGTAACTAGTACTTTCGACGCCGCGCTCAACGTAGCCAATAAACTCTTTGGCATCACCATGAAAGAGCGCTCTGACCTTCCTGTCTATCATCCTGACGTCAAAGCATTCGAGGTATTTGACAAAGACGGCTCTCTGCTTGGCGTATATTTCGCCGACTACTATGTGCGTGACAGCAAGCGAAGTGGCGCGTGGATGAACTCATTTAGAAAACAATCCTTTTTCAATGGCCAAGTAAAACCGATCATCGTCAATTGCTTTAATTATCCGGCGCCAGCCGCAGGCGAGCCCACCTTATTGACTTTCGAACAGGCTTCCACCCTATTTCATGAATTTGGTCATGCGCTTCACGGACTCTTGTCCAATTGCCACTACAATTCGCTCTCCGGCACTGCCGTTAACCGTGATTTTGTTGAGTTTCCCTCCCAAGTAATGGAAAACTGGCTTTCTGAAAAAGAAGTCTTAAGTAAGTTTGCCAAACATTACAAGACTGGCGAACCCATTCCCATGGAACTAATTGATAAGCTCAAAGCTGCGGGTCAATTCAACCAGGGATTCAAAACCGTTGAGTATTTGGCGGCGTCATACCTGGACATGAAATGGCACAGCATCAGTGACGGTCAAGAGCAGGACACGTTGGCATTTGAAAAGAAGGCGATGGATGATTTGGGACTGATTGACGAAATAATCCCCAGATACCGTTCAACCTACTTCTCTCACATCTTTGCTGGCGGCTATTCTGCGGGCTATTACAGTTACATTTGGGCTGAAATCCTGGATGCAGATACGTTTGAAGTATTTAAGAAGAACGGAATCTTTGACGAAGCAACAGCCAAATCGTTTCGCGACCATATTCTGTCGAGAGGCGGCACGGCCGAACCACAGACCCTCTACCAAAGTTTCAGGGGCCAAGAACCTAGTATTGCCCCACTGCTAAAACGTCGAGGTCTTGATAGCCCTCCTCAATAGACCCGACTAAGGGCCAGCTTTATGCTGGCCCTATGGCTACCCAACTGTTACGGATTGTCTACATCGAAGCCTTTTTGGAACCGACGAAGGGTCGTCATCTAAGAGCATCGACCTTGCTGGCCCGCAACAAGCATCATTTTGATGCTAATTCGAGCAGCAAAAATACGGTCACAATGACGACCATTCACCTTTCAGCTGAGCAATTTGAAGGCGAAGGTCAGGCAATGCATGATCCTCAATAGCCGTGATGAGAGAGCCGCTGCCATCGATAATCTCGTGCAAGAGTCGTTCGTAGCTAAGTAATTGCTGTTTTCGCATGTTCCCGTCTGTGCCAATGATGTCTCGCACGCAGAGATCACGAAATGTGTCTACACGATTTTTCAAAGACGTTATGCCGTTGTGTCCAAGAGCCAGATTAACGGCAAGGTCGTTGCCAATAGCATCGAAGCGAATGGGGTCAACCGCCGATTTGATTAATAAACTCTCGCTGTCAAAAAACAATAGCGGCGGTTGAAAATCCTTACTACCGTGCTCATTTAGGTGATTCAAAGCGTCAGATGCCTGTTCGTTTAGCGGCTTGGCTATGCCGCGACTGATGACGATGAGTTCGGCCAACACTGATTCGCAAAAAGCGACCTTGGCTTTCTGATCATGCTGTTCTTGCTGATAGACATTAAGCCAAAATGCCAAATAGACACCCACAAACACAACAACTAATTCGGCCATTAGCCCACGTATCTTGTGCCTTGACGTCGTTACCTTTTGATCCTGTTCCATGGTGTCCTCCGTCATCACCTCTTATGTACTGTGATGCCTTTTGGCTCCAGTCTAACAAGCAAAAAGCGCCGGGCGTCATAAACAATCATTCAAAAATGCCAATTGCCAAGCTATTGCTTTCTGCGCTAGTTTGTCGAAAACAAATTGGGGTACGTAAGATGTGGTTTTTGGCCTTCATATGCTTCGAGTCCGCCGTTCTTTCTGAGTCCATGACGCCTTTAAGTTTCCTCATAGGCGAGTGGCAAACTCATAGTGTTTACCCAGATGGCACTCAAGCCGAAGGTAAATTGAGCTATGAGTCCGTGTTAGGTGGCGATTGGATCAAATTCACATTCGTCGGAAAACATCCTACGCGCGCTGTTTGGGAGGCCCATGGAATGATTCGGGCGATCGATGTTGGCGAATTTGAGGCAATCGTCTTTTTTGGGCCGCAAGAAGGATCAATTATGCACGGCGTATTAATCGATGACGGCGTTTTTCGACTGGCGACAAGCGACGGCTTGTCTGGCATCGACTACCATCCCACAGAAACTGGTGTCTACCAGGAGAATTGGAGTCAGCACGATGACGCCAGGACAATCACGTTACGAACCACATATAAACACCTGGCGTCCTCACCATGAAACTAGTAGGCGGTAATCTCAACTATTCGTCCTGGACACTGCGGCCCTGGCACCTTTTGACCGAGTCCAAGATTGCTTTTGAATTTGAACGAATTCCGCTTTCAACCCCAGAATTCAAGCACCGTATCGCACAATACTCCGTCCACGGTCGTGTGCCCATCTTGATAGACGACCATCGAATGGTTTGGGAGTCATTAGCTATATGTGAATATATCAACGAAAACCATAACGGGCATTTATGGCCGAAGGACCTTGACGCCAGAGCGCACGCCAGATCAGCCGCGGCAGAAATGCACGCAGGATTTCAGGCTTTGAGGTCAAATCTGCCTGTCAACGTGCGAGCAAAACGCAAAATCGAAATCGCACAGGCCACAATGGCAGACATTAAGCGCATCGAATCCATTTGGAACCAAGCCCTAGATCAATTCGCACATGGCGGTCCGTGGCTATACGGATCGTTATCCATTGCTGA
Organism: Holophagae bacterium; assembly: GCA_029263455.1. GTDB lineage: Bacteria > Acidobacteriota > Holophagae > Acanthopleuribacterales > Acanthopleuribacteraceae > JAGQSC01. The sequence goes on along the minus strand of JAJCXM010000022.1, from coordinate 416,015 downwards.
CAGCATGTATTTTCCGGTCGTGAGTCGTTTCTATACCTACGGCATTTCACTGACTGGCTCGGCGCGTAAGTACATGGAAACGGTGGTGCAATCTCAGACCTATAAACAACTCGAGAAGCTGGCAGCGGCGGAGGTTGAGGTCGTCGAAGAGGACGAGGCAGGTACGCCGAGATGAGTGCTGAAAAACCAAGCAAGACACAACCCAGCTCCCAATCAAGCCGGTTATGGGACCTACTGGGATGGCTCTCGATCCTGCTCTTCATAGCGATTTATTGCGTGGAATTATTGCCTCACAAGGGACGCCCTCGCACCCTGGCTTGGATCGAAGCAACGTTTGGCACTCAAGGTTTAATCATTTTGAATATCGTCATCGTCATCGCCTTCCTGTTACTGCTTCCATATCGCAAGCCAACCAAACACGTTTGGAAAACTCGCAGTGCATTTATGGCCTTTGCCATCGCATTAATGACCGAAATGTTTGGCTTTCCTTTGCTTATATTTATGGTTGCGCCATTGATAGAGGTTCCCAATCTGTCACATAGCTGGTTTCACACGGTTGGTCACTGGCCGGCGTCGGTCGGAACGGGATTGAGTTTCATAGGCATTTTGCTTGTTGCTCAAGGCTGGCGCCAGATCCATCGGGCAACAGATCTAGTTGATAACGGTCTTTACCGCTACATCCGGCATCCACAATATACGGGCCTAATTCTATTTAGCTTGGGTTGGTTAGTACATTGGCCTTCGTGGTTCACGATCCTACTTTGGCCAATCTTGATACTTGCCTATGCCTGGCTTGCCCGTTTCGAGGAAAATATGGCGCTTGAAGAATTTGGAGATAGGTATGTAGCTTATCAAGCTCGCAGCAAACGGTTCGTACCTTTTCTCATTTAGCAACGTGCAACAGCTAGGCGGATTAACGACCCATTCTCAACAGACGCGCAGGAAATAGAATGATGGACGAAACCAGATCCAACACACCCTCAACCGCTATGCCAACGAGACGAAACGGGATCAACAAAATCCAGACGACTGGGTACAAAATCAAGGCCAACAATGCCAGCGGCCAACAGAACACGAATAACAATAGCCAAACAAAAAAGGTCATCAACGCACACCTCCGCCCTATACTTATCAAACTCTATGCCAACTCCAACGACTTATTTATCAGGAACTTACAAACCCAACAAGTGCCAAACACAACTCCTTGCGCTATTAATTAGCGGTTCCCGCGAGTTAATTTTGACTAGGCTTTGAGCGAGAATGTGATGCCTACAATACACACAGGCGCCATGTTCTGTAAAAATAGAAGAGTCTGATCCATTTTCGGAGACTACATGTCAGGTGTTCTTACTCAAATAGGTCGTTACAAAGTGCACAGTTTGTTGGGCCAAGGCAACATGGGTGCCGTTTATAAAGCCTTCGACCCGAACTTGCAGCGATATGTTGCGGTCAAGATGATCCACGCTCGCATCAGATCATCGGATGCAGACTCTGTAGGATTCAGAGATCGCTTTCATCGCGAAGCACAGGCGGTTAGTCAACTTAATCACCCCAACGTTGTGGGTATATACGATTCAGGATTTCACGAGCAGGAACCGTATATCGTGATGGAGTATGTTGACGGCATGGCCTTAGACCAAGCCATCAAGAAAGGCTTTATTCGTGATTTGGACCATAAACTCGTTATTTTACGAGACATTGGCTTGGGTCTCGACTATGCACACGGTCGAGGCGTTGTACATCGAGACATCAAACCCGCAAACATTATTGTTACTGCCGACGGTTCGGCTAAGTTAGTCGATTTTGGCCTTGCCAAATTGGCCGATTCAAAATTAACCACAACCGGCGAATTCTTAGGTACGCCGAGCTATGCCGCACCAGAACAGGTGGTCTCAGGCACCGTGAATGAAAGAACTGATCTCTTTTCATTTGCCGTGATGTCGCACGAAATGTTGGTAGGTCGTCGGCCTTTTCCGGGCGATAACATCAACTCGATCCTGTATCACCTCGTCAATTCACCCCCGGAATTCGATTTTTCATCGATTAAATGCGATGCCCCGCATGCAATTCGTGCGGTATTCACAAAAGCACTGTCTAAGGAGGCGCGTAACCGTTACGCATCCGCCTCATCGTTTATACAAGACTTGGAAACCTCGCTTGCAGGCACTCATGATGCAGAAGCAACTTTAGCCTTAACTCACATACCTTCAATCGAACAACACACACCTCCCAGCAAACGCCTTTGGCTGGCCTTGGTTCTTGTGCCCTTGTTCATATTGGTCTCAGCAGGGTTATGGGCGTTCAAGACGCAAAACTGGCCATTTGACCGTCAACCGATTCCGGTCCCCATAGATATTGAGACCCCAGCTGTTGCGGTAGAAGATGTTGGCGATATAACTATCTTGGATCAAATCACCGATGATGAAGACGAAGACCCGCCGCCAGACCAAGTTGACGTAGAACAGTTGCGAATTGCGGAAGCCCAGCGCAACCAACTTGAAAAGCAACGCATGATTACAGATCTTCAACAAAGCTTTTTTGAACAAGTGGATGCACGCCAACTGGACGACGCTGAACTTACGTTGCTTAAGCTAGAGTCACTGGACCACGACACGAGCACGGAACATCGCATTCTAAAAAAGGTGACTCAGCAGCAAAACATAAAGGCGGTTGCGGTTAAACCGGCTCCCATCAAAACAGAAAAAGTTGATCTGTCAGTTTACGAGAAACGTTTTGTAGAGGCTGAGCAGTTAGGTCAAATCCAGGAATTGGAACGAGTCGTTGCTGAAATGAATCTAGCAACCAAGGACAAGACTTTTCTTACGCCATATGAGACGCGGCTTGCAGAGGCAAAACGAGAGCAACAACAAAGAGTTGTCGAAATTAGGGCTGCCTTTGAGCAAGGCATTGCCTCTAAAGACGTCAAGAAGGCACGCGAACAACTGACCCTGCTTGTTGAACACAACGCGGCTCGCGCGGATGACCGGGAAGCGGTCGCAAAACTCGACAAGTCTACTTATGTCAACAGCTTGAATATGCGTTTCTTAAAAGTCCCGGCTGGCAGTTTTCAGATGGGAAACCAAACACCCGTCATTGGTAGCGATGACTTATTACATTCCGTTGTGCTGAGCAAAGACTTCATGATTTCGGTGTTCGAAGTCACGCAAGCCCAGTGGCAAGCGGTGATGGGTAATAATCCGTCCACTTACAAGGGCGATGACATGCCGGTACACGATGTCTCTTGGAAGGACGCCAAAACGTTTATCAAGCGTTTAAACGGATTGGAGAATAGCGACCAATACCGCTTGCCCACAGAAGCTGAGTGGGAGTATGCGTGTCGGGCTGGTAGCGATACGTTATATAACGTCGGCGACTCGTTAACGTCCGACAACGCAAACTTTCGCCATGATCGTAGCAAGTCCGGAAAACCAGTCGATGTTGGCAGCTACACCCCAAATCGTTGGGGCCTTTATGATCTTCACGGTAATGTCTGGGAATGGTGCGAGGATATTTATGCGCCCTACCCAAATGAACGTGTCGTCGACCCTGTTGTCGAGAAAGCCCTCAGCCCAAGTCCGCGCGTTATACGTGGCGGTAGTTTCGTCAGCGATGACGGTAAGTGTGAAAGTGGATTCAGGGGCGTCCATCTTAGAAGTATGAAGAATTCCAAGATCGGGTTTCGCGTAGTCAGAGAGATGAAAGACGTCACACCCTAATACGAGAAGCGGAGTGAATTGTAAAGATATGCTATAACTCTTTTATTAATTAGTGATTCGACGAGACAAAACAGCAACGCGCACACTCGGGGACACATGGGCGAAGCACTCAACTCTTACGGCCACAAGGCGTCTGACGTAGAAGCACGCAGCGAGAATATCTTACGTGCCGTCAATGAGTTTGCCCATGCGCTAATCAATACCCATTCATGGGAATCTGTCATCGAAGAGGCGCTCGGAAAGATAGGAGAAGCGGCCAGTGCTAGTCGCGCCTATGTATACCAAAATGATCCACGTGATAGCGACTTGGTTGGACAACGTTTCGAATGGGCCGCGCCCGGCACACGCTCTCTCATCCAAGATCATTCGCTGTCGGCCCTCAGTTATAGTCGGCTAGGTTTTACGCGTTGGTTTCGATCCCTAAGCAGCGGTACCGCCATCAGTGGACTGGTTAGCCAATTCCCTGATTCGGAAAGAGTTTTCCTAGAATCTAGGCGAGTCAAATCGATGGTCGTTGTCCCCGTATTTGCCAATGACATTTGGTGGGGGTTCCTCGGCTTTAACGATTACGTACAAATGAGAGATTGGGAAACGACAGAGATCAGCGCCTTAAGGACGGCCGCCGAATGCTTGGGTGCAGCCATAGCTCGCACGAAAACAGAGTCCCAATTCAGAGAGCTGCTCGAGCGTTACCGCGACTTCGTCGAGGACACCGACAGTTTAGTTGCTCAAGTTGACGGTATTGGACGACTGCGATTTGCCAACAAGGCGGTTCGTCGTATATTGGGCGATGACATTATTGGCTGTTTCGTATTTAAGTACATCAAGAAAGAAGATCAGGCACCTACAGGTATGACCATGCAAAACGCCATTGCAACAGGTTCGCCTCATCTGAATGTTGAATTCACCATCCATGCTTCTGACGGTGAAAGTCGCACCGTACAGTGGACGTTGAATCTCCACTACCAAAAAGGTCATGTCGTTTCGCTCAATGCTATTGGACGTGATGTAACCGAGACGCGACGCGTTGAAGAGGCTCAACGCAAGTTAGAAGAGAATATCCGCCAAATGCACAAACTTGAGAGCTTAGGCATTTTGGCAGGCGGCATCGCACATGACTTCAACAATCTGTTAACCACCATATTGGGCAACGCTAGTTTGGCCCGTATTGAGACACAAGCTGGCCGGTCTCCACTAGCCATGATCAAACAAATGGAACAAACAGCGTTACGTGCATCGGAACTTACACAGCAGATGCTGGATTACAGCGGTAAAGGCTCATTTGAAGTGCGCCCCATTTGTTTGTCTGAAATCGCCGGGGACATGACCTTCTTACTGGAAAGTAGTATCTCAAAGAAGGCAGAGCTCATTCTGGAGTTCCCGCCAGACATTCCCGCCATTGAAGCCGATGCTTCACAGATCCGCCAGGTGGTCATGAATCTAGTGCTCAATGCGTCAGAAGCACTAGTAGAAGGAAAGGGCGTAATTACCGTCGGGACCGGTTTCCGTCACTGCGACCGACATTTTTTGAATCGCTCCATCTTCTCCGAGTATATCGCGGTTGGCGATTACATATACTTGAGGGTTAAGGACACTGGACTCGGCATCAGTGAATCCAATCTCAAGAACATCTTCGACCCTTTCTTCACCACCAAATTCACGGGGCGAGGTCTTGGCTTACCTGTCGTACTTGGAATCGTCCGTGGCCACAATGGAACCATAATTGTCGAGAGCCAGCCTAACGAAGGCACCGAATTTGTAGTCCTCTTCCCGGCTAGTGACAAACCGGCTGTATACATCGAGGACCTTGTAGACGAAGACGGATTACAGGCCTCAGGCACAATTCTCGTCATCGACGACGAGTCCTCCATCCTTGAAATGGCGACGCAGATACTTGGCTCAGCGGGATTTCGTGTCATTACTGCCATGAACGGTCGAGAAGGGCTAAGTCGTTTTGAAGAGAATAAACAAGTTATCGACGCCGTTTTACTTGACTTCACGATGCCAGAGATGGACGGTGAAGAGACACTGCTTGAGTTACGGCAACAGCGACCTGATCTATATGTGGTCCTCAGCAGTGGCTATTCGGAAAAACATGCTAGCCGACGCTTTCAAGACGTAAAACCCGACGCTTTTTTACAGAAACCATATCGCGCCAACGAACTTATTCGCATCCTTTCGGGATTCGAATCTTCCAACAGCACAAAAGACGCCTAAAGGCGCTTTGGCATACTGTTGCCAGGGATTGGCCACTCCCGATAGAGGGGATACTGCTCTAGTTGACGCAAGAAACGACCGCCATAAGATTTGTGCAGTATGCGGCGGTCCGTCACAAATAGAATCCCTTCATCGACTCGACTTCGTATCAGTCTGCCTGCCCCTTGCTTAAATTTAAGTAATGCCAATGGCAAGGCATAACTGGCAAAGGGATGAGAACCACCAAGGCGGATCGCTTCACTGCGTGCGGCAAAAATGGGATCGTTCACCTGAGGAAAGGGTAGCTTGGTCAAGACAAGCTTGCTTAGGGCAAGACCGGGCAAATCCACGCCTTCCCAGAATGAATCGGTCCCAAGCAAAACGCCCATTCCCTGTTTGAGACGGTTTAACAGCACGCTTCGCTGTTCATGGCCTTGCACCAATAACTCAATCCCCTTGAGGGATAGTGGTCCCGAACAAGCATCAGCCACTCGATTCAAAAGCGAATAAGACGTAAACAACACCAATGTGCCGCCGTGGCCCGTTTCCGCCAATTCAATTACCAACTCTGCGATCCGCTTTGCAAAACCGGGGTGATCTGGATCCAAACCCAAGTCAGGCACAACCAATCGTGCCTGGTCTGCATAACTAAAAGGCGAATTGACCTGCAAGAAGACAGGCTTTCGATCCGCATAATCTTTCAAACCCACACGCTCAGCAAAAAAGGCAAAATCATCATTCAAATCAAGTGTTGCTGAGGTCATGAGCACACTGTGATACGGCTTGAACAGGGCCTTCTGTAACATTTCACTGATATCGAGCGGCGAAACTTTGTAGTCAAATTCTGGACGACCGTTTCTGAACCTACGCAACTCGACCCACGGAATCACGGCCGGGTCATGTTTCACGGCAAAATCTTTGAGTGCGGCGGTCATATTCTCGATGCGAGAGATACGGGCATCAAGTTCAATCGCTTGGCCCTCGATCTTTTGCGCAAACGCATCGTCAAGTTCCGTTAACTTTCGACGGATGCGTTTACATAAATGCAACAAGACAGAAATAGCGATCATCAATTCTTGCGCCATATTCTTAGATTCTGCCAGGCGCCCCGAATTCAGCGTTCGCTCGTTCAACCAGATCTCGACACGCTTGGCTTCTTCAGGGTTGAGGGCTGCATGGAGTTCTGCAGCCATGGCTTCAACCGCCTGAAAAACACGTTCTTGAGATTCACGTATTTGAGGAATCGTCTCACTTAGAAATGCGCTTAAGTCCGCCTTGCCTTCGCGCATAACAAATTCAGATAATCTCACGATGACACCCGAGGCGCCTCGTGCCGAGATTAATTTACCTAACGCTAAACGCAATCCGAATGACGAAATTTTCATGGCAAAATGATCGGTTGCAATATCTTCAATGCTGTGCGCTTCATCAAGAATGACAACGTCGTAGGGAGGAATAACAGCCGCGGCTTTATGGTTACCAGTGGACTGGCGAACGGCAAGGTCGGCAAACAAAAGGGCTTGGTTGACGACTAAGATTCTCGCTTTCGCAGCAAGTCTCCTTGAAACATAGAATGGAGAGCGTTGAAAATGGGGGCATTTTGCGCCCAAACACATGTCTGAATCCGATTGAATTGATTCCCAGGCACGTCGTGAAGGGAGATAAGGTAAATCGGCTCTATCGCCGACTTCATGTGACGTAACCCAATCTGCCAGCTCCTTTATTTCTTGTTTTGCTCCGTCCTCTTCCTCACCAAACAACGAAAGCTGGTGTTGTACAACGTCTTGGAGTTTTCGCAAACAAACGTAGTTACTGCGACCCTTGATGAGCGCGGCGTGAGGTGGGTCAGGCATCAGCGTTTTGGCAATGGGAATATCTTTATAGACTAACTGTTCTTGCAAGGCGATTGTCTTGGTTGCGATTACGACGCGCTTTTTGTTGGCTTGAACCCACATCATGGAGGGCACAAGATAAGCTAGACTCTTGCCCGTGCCCGTTCCAGCCTCAACCGTCATCAAATCACCCCGGTTGAGTGCTTGAGAAACGTGTAGTGCCATCTTGACTTGGCCCTCTCGTGTTTCGTAGCCTTCGAGCTGCTTCGACAGCGGACCTTCCGCCACAAAAACATCTGAGACCTGGGTAGCTGCCAATTCAACGGTTTGCACGTCGGCCGCCGGCTCTACCACCACATATGTGTGCGTCACTTGGTTGTTAACAATCATCGAGCCGACACCTTCTTCACCGAAGATGGTCGCTACGCGCATATCGGCTTCAGAGGGTCTCAATTCACCGCTGGGGTGATTGTGTACCGTCATATCGCCCCAGTTGGCACGACTCAAAAGAGCGGGAACCTCGACGCCAGTGCCGCGTGCAATGACGGTTATTTCACTGAATAAGGGCCTGTCTGCATCGCGATGTAATACCGCGAATATCTCAGCACCTTGAGACTCTGCAATCTCCGACCGTAACTTGGCCGCCACTTCCTCGGTAAGGACCCTTGAAATCGGAATCATTTAAGCCAGCGATCAAGGCAAAACCTTGGCGCCTATGCCTCCAATCTGATAAATTGTCGTGCCTTCGGTTACGGTATCTGGATCAAAGGCCTCACCCTTTTCCTCAGCCAAATGCGCGAAATATTTCTTAGCCTGATCGGGACTCATTTCGAACTTGTACACGGTTCCTTGCACCAGGACCTGCTGGCCAACCAGCTCCTGATCGAAGACGATTTCGCCATCTTTGACTTTAATCCGAACTTGTTGGTTTTCGGCAGACACGTCCATCCAACACCCTTTGGCGGGACACACCTCTTTGACTTCACCGCGAACTTGGACCACTTTATCTAGGTAAGCCTCTGGTGCAGCCATCAATTGGGTCAATTTTATTTCAGCTACATTGTCATTCAGCGTAGCTCCGTACTGGCCATCGCCAGCCATCAAACAACTCAAAAACAGCATTAAACACATATCTACCCTCCCACGAAAAACTCATTCTAGCTTACAGATCAAGGCATGGCTCCACTTACTTCTAGCATTCAACTGACATTCCCGTAAACAAGCCTATGACATTCAACGGATAGCCAACGGGTCGAAATTGAGACCTAAGCGAGTGAGGCCTAAATAAAGAAGGGGAACAGCGAAACGACTGAGTAACGTTGCAGCGATTTCACCCATCATTAGACTTAACGCGAGGCCCTGAAATATGGGATCAAACAGGATAACAGACGAGCCTACTAGAACGGCGGCGGCGGTGAGTAACATGGGTTTGAAGCGAATGACACCCGCACTGACGACAGCATCCTCTAAGGCAACACCTTCCCTTCTCAGTTGTTGGATGAAATCTACCAGGATAATGGAGTTTCGAACGATAATGCCTGCTCCGGCGATGAATCCAATCATGCTGGTGGCAGTAAAAAAGGCACCGAACATCCAGTGACCAGGCAGAATACCGACTAGGCTGAGCGGAATCGGCAGCAGAATGACAATCGGTAAAGTGAGGCTGCGAAACCAGCCGGCCACCAGAAAATAGATCAACAGTAACACCGCTGCAAAGGCCAAGCCCATGTCACGGAACACTTCAACTGTAATATGCCACTCTCCATCCCATTTCAAACTGTACGACTCGCCATCTTCTGGTTGGGACGTATGAAAGACGGTCAGCTCCGGTATCGCCATCGCCTTAGCACGGGCCTGAATCAGGTCTTGTAGCTGCTTCAATGCATAGATGGGCGACTCAATCGAACCAGCAACATCGGCAACCACATATACCACCTGTTGACCATTCTTGCGGAAGAGCATGGGTTGGACCGGGAGATACGAGATATGGCTTACTTGCCCTAATTGAACTAACCCAGAATTCGATCGGATCGGAGTCTGCAACCATTTCTCAATTTGATATTGCTGTTCGGTAGAGAAACCCATGCGTAATGAAACGCCGTGACGGTCGTGCATTTTGGGAAGTAGCCCAATTTCACGCTGCCGAATGGCTGCTAACTCATCAGCAATAGCATGAGAGGAAACCCCCAATCGTTGACTAGAAGCAACGTCCGCGTCCAGCACCATCTGGTCGTGGGGGTCGGATTCAAAGCAATCAACATCAACCACACCAGCCATCTGTTGCATGTCGAACTGGACGCCTAATGCTAACTGCCGTAGCTGTTCCCGATTAGGACCATATAACTCAGCGACGACGGTGCTCAATACTGGAGGGCCTGGTGGTATTTCAACGACCTTAATACTGGCTTGAAGTTCACGGCCAATAGCAGAAATGGCTTGACGTAGTTCTTTAGCTAATTCGTGGCTTTGTTTATCGCGTTCATGGCGATCCGATAGCTCAACTGCCAGATCGGCTTGGTGCGAACCGTTACGCCAATTGTAGTGCCGTACCAAACCATTAAAAGTAATTGGTGCCGCACTGCCAATGTAAGTTTGAACCGAGTCAACGGCGTCATGCTGGAGTAAGGCTGCCTGCACATCCATCGCCACTCGCGCCGTATCCTCAAGCGCGGAACCTTGCGGCAAATCAACAATGATCTGTACCTCGTTCTTATTATCGAATGGCAGCATCTTCACTTTTACCGCTTTGAACGGGATCAGGCTCAATGCCGCGATAAACATGACTAAAGTGACCAACCAAAAGCCAAAATAACTAATTTTATGGGTCAAAAGCCATTGCATGAATCGCCGATAGAGCTTGTTAAGTCTACCTTCTTCCCGATGTTCTGTCCGCAGATGAGACATAAAGCGCAATGCAGCCCATGGACTGACCACGAAGGCGACCAAGAGACTAAACAACATCGCCAGGCTAGCCAAAATGGGAATTGGCAGCATGTAAGGACCCATTAAGCCGCCCACCATCGCCATGGGTAGGATGGCCGCAACTACGGTAAATGTGGCCAAGATTGTGGGGTTGCCTACCTCATTGACAGCGTCGATGATGCACGCCAAGAACGTTCGTTCATCTGACTGTTCCGAATGACGGTGTATGTTTTCAACAACGACAATTGCGTCATCCACCAATATCCCGATGGAAAAGATAAGCGCGAATAGCGTGACCCGATTGATCGTAAATCCAAGTAAATAGCTCAATAATAAAGTCATAGCCAAAGTAACCGGAATCGCCATCAGCACGACTAGGGACTCGCGCCAACCTAGAGCAAACGCAATCAAAGCCACAACCGACAGCGTGGCAATCAACAGGTGCTTGATGAGCTCGTCACTTTTTTCCTTGGCACTCGCACCATAGTCCCTCACAACCCAAGTTCCCACCGAGTTAGGCAACAATTTCAAGTCCAGAAACCGATCTACACGCGCACGGAGGTTCTGGGTCAAGGATGACGCGTTGGCACCTGTCCGCTTACTCACAGAAAGAGTCACGGCTTCGCGATTCTGTAACTCTATGTCCGAAAAGAGAACCATAGACGATAGCGGCGTTTCTTGTAGCTTAACGTCCAATACATCGCCTAAATAGACACTTGAACCATCTATCGTCATTAGTGGACATTGCGCGAGTTGTACTTGATCTAGTGCCGATTCCAAACGGATGGTGGCTATTTTGTTTTGCCATTGAACGTTGCCAACTGGGAATCGCTGCAAATAGGCAGAAACCTGTTGGTCCACCATGCTGGGCGTAAGACCAAAAGCGGCGAGACGTGTTGGCTCCCATTCCAGTAGGACCTCACGATCTCGGGCTCCGATGATTTCTACATCCGCTACGTTTTGTTCTCGGTTGAAATCACGTGCCAATTCGCGAGCCAGATCGGTAAGCTGAATGGCGTCCATGCGCGAATCATCTTTAACAAATAGCGTAAGCGCAAAAACAGGGACATCATTGATGGAACGTGACTTGGATTGGACTGGGCCAATGTCACTTGGCCATTTTTCAATGCACTCCTGGATTGCCTGTTGGGCTTGAATTAGTGCCGATTCTTCAGATGAACCCACCTTGAAGCGAGCAATTATTGACACCCCATCTTGTGACGTATTGGCGTACACGTAGTCCATTCCTGGCAATTTCAATAACCATGTTTCCAGTGGTAGGACAACTTGGTCTTCCACTTCCTGCGCCGTATGGCCGGGCCATTGAATCGTTATATCGACCATCGGTACCAATATCTGGGGCTCCTCTTCCCGTGGCGTCAATTGCAACGCCACAAATCCAGACAGAATCAGCAAGAGTGTCAACGGTAAGGTCAATGAGTGGTTAATGAATACTGAAGCTAATTGACCTGCCAACCCAAGTTTTTTCATGGTCTAACGCCAAAAGGAGCTATCACGATGTCGCCCACCCTGAGTCCAGCCATGACCTGACGTTTGCCCTCGGGCAGAGTTGGTCCAAGTCGAACGAGCCTACGCTGCACTTCCTGATCAACTTGCACATGTACAAACGTGGCAGCTCCACGCTGTTCCCACTGGCCTGGTCTCAAAAATAGACCCTCAATTTCGATAAGGGCGCGAACTTGCGGACGCTGATACGGCATCAATCCATGGTCAGCTTGTAAATAGACCAACATATTACCTGTTGACTGGAAGCTACTTTGTTGATTGGAACTCTGGGTGGGAAGCCACTTTTCGTCAATCCTTAGCTCAAATTTCGCCGTGGACAAAACATCGATCAATCGCCCGGGCCAAATTACTTTTATGGATCTGGCCTTAGGGCCGACGATCCGAGCCAACGGCTGGCCTGACTTCACGCGTGTCCCCACCGAGACAAAAATATCCGTCAAATTACCGTCAAATGGGGCTCGCATTTCTAAGAATCGATAAAGCTCCTGTTCGCCTTGGAGCAGTGCCTGAGCGCTTTTTGTCTCAGCCCGAGCTGACCTCAGCTTAATACGCGATTCCTCAAACTGAAGCTCAGAAACAGCACCGCTTTGTCGCAATCGGTCCAGCCTTTCAACTTGTTGCTGAGCCAGGGTTTCGGCGGCGAAGGCCGATTCTAACGTCTGTTCCGCAGCCTCAATGCGCTCCGATTGTCCAGCGGGCCGGAGCAAAATAAGCACCTCTCCCGCCCGGCAATCGGAGCCCGGGTGGGCAGGTATCTCCGCGACTTCCCCCAACACTTGAGCAGCCATCAACATTTCTTGTTGGGGCTCCACGGTTCCGCTTAAACTGATGACTTCAAAGCCGTTTTCCCATTTCATCTCATGTTGCCAACTCCACAAGGAAACCCAAAACAATGTAATCAATGTGAACCTCCCTGATTAATGGCCAGTTCCAAATCTTGGCCATTGGCAAAAGTCTGTTGCCATTTCATTGCAATTAGTCTTGTTTGTCCGCGGATGCGGTTCATTTCAGCTTGAACTAGTTGATTTTGGGTTTCGATCCACTTGCTTTTTTGATATTGACCTTCTTCGACCAGTTGCTTCTCTAGTTCCCAACGTTCACGAATTGAAGCAATGGCTCCATCATGCTTCACCAACGCCAACTCGTTCGCTTGAATCGTGGTTTCAAGTTCCGAACGTATCTGTCTTAATTCGCGCAGGTTGTTATCCATAGTCAAGCTGCTTTGCTTGGCAGCCAACAATGCAACACCGCGTCTCGTTTTCTGATAGCCTCCATCCCAAAGTTGGACCTTAGCCATGATGCCGACCTGATAAAAGACGTTCGCGCCTTGGTGCTGTTCCAATTGAGAAAACAGGTGGACTTTCGGGAACCACAACGGTTGCTCTGCTGCCATCAACCACTCTTGTCGTTGCAAATTCGCTTGGGCTGCGACTAACGAAGAGTGGTGGCCCGCCGAACTTGCCGTAGGCGATTTCAAAACGGGATACACCACGCCTGATTCATTCTTCAGCCATTGGTCCATTCCCACTTTGCTGGCATGTACTTGGCCACTCATTTCCGCCAATTGAGCTTGCAATAGGAAACGTGATTCCTGCACCTCCAAATAGGCCAGTTTCGAAATTTGACCTTCCTGATAAAGTTGCGCCAACAAAGTCTCCATCTCGAGCGATTGCTTAACCATCTTCACCAATAAGAGCGAACTCGCCTCATAGCCTTGAGCTTGAATTCGCTTCTGGACAAATTGAATCAATGTCTGTTGCCAAACCAACTCTTGCATTGCTTGACTAGCATCAGTGGCTTTGCTAGCCGCTTTGATACGAGCCGTTCGCGAGCGATCAAATAAGGCATAATCCAGATCTATCGCCCAACCAATATCATTGTCGGAGGACGGGTGGTTTACCGGATAGGGGTCTAGCCCGGCATCGGTGACATAAGCAAAGTCAGAGATTTCAAATTCTTGCGCGGCAAGGCGTTGTCCAAAGACCAGAACGGGCTGGTTTGTATTCGACATAGTTCCGCTAAGACCAACTTGTGGATACAGCATCGCTTGCGAAGCCGTTTCCTGTAGTTGCGTCATCTCAATATCTGTTAATGCAGACTGAACTTGAGGCAATGCACGCAAGAGCGCTTTCAGCGGCGCGCTTAAGACGGGTTCTTGAACAAGGAGGATTAAGCAAATAATCATAGCTTGGCTTCCCATTTCTGCCGTAGTTCGATAAAGAGTTGAGCCTCTTGTTGATCCAGGTTTTGACAACACAACTCACAGATATGAAAGACCAAAGGATTTTGGATTTTGTATAGAACATGATTACCGAGCTTTCGGCAGGACACCAATTTGGCGTGAAACAAGGCCTTCAAGTGTTTGGATGTATTGGCCTGTGACAGACCGGACTTGTCTACCAACTGGCTGACGGTACATTCATGTTCGTGCATGAGTATTTTGAGCAAAGCAAGTCGAGAGACTTCACCTAGTACCTTAAAGATGTGGGCTAATTGCTGTAACTGTGCGTCATCCATTACCACCTCCGAAATACAACTATAAAACTATTCAGTAATATTTGCAAGGCACATGGCGTCGCCAAGCCTTGCTGATGGCAATAACCTTTTTAGCCGCCCAGACTTACAGCGGCACATGCGCCTGAAACACGGCGATTGGCCTTCTACAAGCCCGTTCCTGCATGAGGCTATTAGGGTCGGCTAGCCTGCCTTGACAGGGTCCGACTCAAATCTCTTCATCTTTTCGATGAGGGTCGTCCTCTTGATGCCTAATAGCCTGGCAGCCTTGGATTTGACACCTTTACTGCGCAAGATGGACTGTTCGATCAGGTGACGCTCGAATTGCCCAACGACCATGGCCAAATCTATGGGCTCATCACCGAGCTCAAGTGGCAGTGAAGGCATGACGTTGTTCTTAATAACTTCGTCAGGTAGCTCAGCAACCCCAATGGGTCCCGGCCCAATTGACAACGACAGACAAGATTCAACCGCATTCTCTAATTGGCGCACGTTTCCTGGCCAATTGAACGTCTGCAGTTTTCGCAATGCGTCTTTCGCAAAAGGCTTGGGATTAACATCTAGCTGTTGGGCATGCTTGCGAATGAAGTGATTGATCAAACGCGGGATATCGTCCAGTCGATCTCTTAACGGCGGCAGCTTGATGCTAATCACTTTCAGGCGATAGTAAAGATCTTCGCGAAATTCACCGCGTGCAATCATGTCGGTCAAATCGGCGTTTGTTGCCGCCACAATTCGCACATCCATGGTTTGTGGCTTATCGGCGCCAAGTTGCATCACTTCTCTTTCTTGGATGGCTCGCAGCAATTTTACTTGAAGACGCATCGGCATTACGCCAATTTCGTCCAGGAAGATGGTGCCGTGATCAGCTTGCAAAAATCGACCTATTCTATCCGAATCAGCATCGGTGTAGGCACCTTTAAGATGGCCAAAAAGCTCGCTTTCCAATAAAGAATCGGGAATCGCGCCACAATTGACAGAAACAAATGGACCTTCACAACGGGTGCTCAAACGGTGGATAGCCCTAGCCACAAGCTCTTTGCCTGTTCCACTCTCTCCAGTAACTAATACAGTCGAGTGGCTAGGTGCCGCGCGCTGAATAAGCGAATAGACATGTTCCATAGCCGGACTCTTGCCTACCAATTCCCATTTTCCCTCATGCAAAGCAAGCTGAGATTTGAGGTTCCTATTCTCCTCAATCAAGGTTCTGCGCTCTAAGGCACGTTGAACGGAGTGTCTTACTTCATCTAATTTGAACGGCTTTAGGATGTAGTCGTACACCCCAATTCGCAAGGCTGAAATACCGGTCTCCAAAGACCGATGCCCAGTCACCACGATAACCAAGGTATCGGGATAAGCTTCAAGGGCTGTGCGGGCAATATCTAAGCCGCTGACTCTTGGCATGACTAAATCAGTGATGATCAGTTCAAAAGGCTGCCGCCTCACCAATTCAAGTGCGTCCGAGCTATTGAAACAAGTGCGACAAGGGTGGCCCATACCCTTTGTGATCAAGCGAGCCAATACTTCCGCTACATGGGGGTCATCATCAATAATTAGAATCAATTCAACCGCCTGTCAATCCTTTGACACCCCTCAGCATCCCAGAATTTCAAGCATTCGTCAAATGACAATGTGATTCAGTTATGATCATGAGTAGGAGTAATGATGAAGCAAGAACAGTTATGTGACGGTAATGGTCCCTTCAGATTGAATGCCGGTGCGCTCATAATCCGGAACCTAGGTGGCCCATCCGAGATTCTACTTGGCGAACGTCACGATACACCTGGATATTGGCAATGGCCACAAGGTGGGATTGAGAGAGGAGAGGATGCAAGGGCAGCTGTTATGCGGGAAGTCTATGAAGAAACAGGCTTAAATCAATTGAAAATTATGGCGCAATTGCCAAATACATACCGCTATAGGTTTCCGGTGTCTCTGGCCCGCAAATTCAATCCTTTTATCGGTCAAGAACAGACTTATTTCTTACTGCATGCTGCTGACGATGTGTCATTAGACATGAGGGCAGCCACGACTCCTGAATTCAAACATTTACGATGGTTAGATTTCACGGATCTCAGCATCGACACAGTTTGGTTTAAACAGGGTGTCTATCAACAAGTCATCCAAGACGCGCGCGAGATGCTTTCCCAATTAAGTCCAAGCTTTGATTAGGGTCTCGGCTGTTTTTGCGACCTCGAACATACGCGCTTCTTGAAAAGGTGCTGCCATGAATTGAAGTCCGATGGGCAGGCTCTTCTTATCGAAGCCTGCGGGAACTGACATTGCTGGGAAACCCGCTAGGTTCGCCGTCACGGTAAAAATATCATTTAAGTACATGGACACTGGATCCGTTGTTTTCTCGCCGAAGGCAAACGCGGTCGTAGGTGTCGTAGGCGCTAGGATGGCATCGACTTTTTGAAACGCCGCCACATAGTCCTCTGCGATTTTGGTCCTAACCCTTTGTGCATTTAGGTAATAGCCCTCGTAGTAGCCACTTGACAAACAATAAGTTCCCAGCAGAATGCGACGTTTCACTTCAGTCCCGAAACCGGCGGTACGGGTTTTTACATACATATCCTTCAAGTTCAAGTCGTCCTCATGGCGCAGCGCATAGCGAACCCCATCAAAACGCGCGAGATTGGAACTAGCCTCCGCCGTTGCCACCAGGTAGTAGGCTGGAATGGCATAGGCGCTATTGGGCAACTCGATTTCTACAATCTCGGCTCCTGCTTTTTCAAAATCAGTTATTAACCGCATGGTTGCTTCAAGGATCTCTGCTTGAACGTCACTGGTAAGCCAAGCCTTCGGAATCCCTATTTTCATGGCTCTTGGGTCGCAGCGATTGTCATTGGGTATCAAGTCGACAGGTCGATGAGCAGAGGTTGAGTCACGTGAATCATGTCCCGCAATTGCTTCGAGAAGCAAGGCTGCGCCATCCACATCGTTAGCTACTGGACCGATCTGATCGAGGCTCGACCCATATGCCACCAACCCATAGCGCGAAACCCGGCCATAAGTAGGTTTGACACCCACCACGCCGCAAAATGCGGCAGGTTGACGAATCGAACCGCCCGTGGATGAGCCGATCGCAAGAGGCACAAGGCCAGCTGCCACGGCCGCGGTGCTGCCACCACTACTACCACCTGGCACGCGCGTTTGATCCACAGGATTTAACGTTTTCTTAAAAGCTGAATATTCTGTTGACGAGCCCATGGCAAATTCGTCCATATTGGTTTTCCCAATCAACACGACCCCAACACGCTTCAATTGTTCGATGACATGGGCGTCATACGGAGAGACAAAATTCTCAAGCATGCTTGAGGCACAGGTGGTTACTCGGCCTTTAATGTTGATGTTGTCTTTGACGGCAACGGGAATGCCTGCAAGTGGCGAGAGTGGCTCATTCTCTAGCCGACGACGATCGATCTCCGCAGCAGTTGTCAAAGCACCTTGTTGATCAATTTCCAAAAATGCGCCTAGTTTCTGGTGTTCTTCCATTCGCTGAAGGCAGGTCTCAACCAGAGAAACGCTGGTTGTCGATCCGTTGATGAGTGATGCAGTTAGTTCGCTAACGCATTGCCTGTTCACGGGTTATGACCTCTTCGTTTGGATGACTTTTGGTACCAAAAAGTGACCCGACTCTTTATCCGGCGCATTAAGTAGTGCTTGAGCTTGCCCCAAACTTGCTTTTACGCTG
This sequence comes from Holophagae bacterium, assembly GCA_029263455.1. GTDB lineage: Bacteria > Acidobacteriota > Holophagae > Acanthopleuribacterales > Acanthopleuribacteraceae > JAGQSC01. The sequence continues at coordinate 397,611 of JAJCXM010000022.1, read as the reverse complement.
TCGTCGCGCCAGGGGCCGCGTTCATCAAATACGGTAAAGGTAGGAGCGACACCCGAAAGATCTAACTCAGCGATTTTGGCCATATGCGCAATCATAGATCCCAGGTCTAGCGTTACCTGATCAATCTCGTTCTCATCAAATTCGAGGTTCGCCAGTTGCGCAACCTTCCTGACTGTTGCTGCATCGACTTTTGCCTCTGTCACGTAGCCCCCCAAAAGACTTGCCAGCGGTTGGCAAATCGAGCCCACACTTTAGCAATGCCCACCTAGCTGGTCAACAGGCGTTATGACCAGGTTAAGCGGCTCTCTGCTCTCAGAGCGGCAGGTTGCTGTGTTTTAAGAATCCGGTGTTGCATGGCTTCCATGCCGCCACAGAAAAAGAAGATACGCCAAGAATCGACGAATCCACGATATTTGTTGTCGTCGGTTTGGTGATAAATCGTTTTCACCGGTACATTGGCAAAGCTAATTTGGTGTTTAAAACAACGCATAAGGATTTCCGTTTCGATTGTGAATCCCTTAGAGATAAGCGGGAAACGTCGCAACAAAGAAGTGGCGATCATGCGATAGCCAACCATGGTGTCAGGTATTCGCACACCCACAATATAGGAAAGGGCCCAACTACCCATGCGATTGGTGAAAAAGCGTTTATATGGCATAGCTGCGACTTCCGCCATGCGGTTTCCACAAATAAATTCGGTGCCTTTATCCGCTTCAGCAAGGAAGGTAGATAAATCGTTAGGATCGTGTTGGCCATCGCCATCCATAAAAACTACGTAGTCATAGTCCATCGACAAAAGTGCACGAAGGCCCGTTTGAATGGCCACGCCTTTGCCTTGGTTGCTCGCATGAAAGAGCGCAGGCGCACCCGTCGCAAGAATCGCGGCTCGTGAACCGTCCCGTGAACCGTCATCAATCACCAAAAGATGTTCGGTATGAGACCGCACATCTTGAATTACTTGCCCGATACGGTCTTTTTCGTTGTAGCAGGTTATGAGAACGGCATATGAAGGGCGCATACTCACATGCTTGCGCAGTCGAGCCCATTCGTCAATATCCAGGTTAAGCACTTCCCTGATAGAATGAGCGACATGAAACACAGGCGTTTGGTGGTCCAGGGTCGCGTACAGGGAGTTGGTTTTCGCTATTACACGCAGAAGGCAGCCCGGCAACTTGGTGTGGTTGGCTGGGTTAGAAATTGTGCTGACGGAACGGTTGAAATAAACGTCGCTGCAGAGGATGCGGAGCTTAGCGCATTTATTCAAAAGATCCGCGAAGGGCCACGATTTTCAAAAGTGACACAAGTTGACGAAATGGACCTGAACGAAGACATAACTTACACTCAGTTCACTATTTCACGTTAAAGCTGTTCCCGCTCTAATTCATGGCTTGATAGTGGCGGACAACAAATAATTTAAGAGGTAATTCATGAATCCGGAATATGCAGCACTCATTCGAGATATCCCTGACTTCCCAAAGAAGGGAATTATTTTCAAGGACATCACACCCTTGCTCCTCAATCCAGACGCTCTACGGGAGACGGCTAATGACCTTGCAGCGCCGTTCCTGGGCAAAGGCATCGATACCGTGGTGGGAATGGAGTCTCGCGGCTTTATTTTTGGGCCTCTAGTTGCCTTGCAGCTCAATGCCGGCTTCTGCCCGGTTCGAAAACCAGGGAAATTACCCCATAATACCGAAAAGATCAGTTACGATTTGGAGTACGGTACAGATCATCTAGAAATCCATATCGACGCTGTCAAAGCCGGCGACAAAGTATTAATTGTCGATGATTTGATTGCAACTGGCGGGACCGCTGAAGCCACCGTGAAATTAATCGAGCGCCTAGGCGCAGAGGTTGTTGGCCTCAGTTTCCTTGTTGAGCTGAGCTTCCTCAACGGACGAGCACGCCTCGCCGACAAACAACTTCACAGTTCAATCCTTTATGGATAGCGCTTGAAAAACAACATCTGTTGTATTAGCGTTCACCAGTCACGGTTTTAGGACCAAAAGCGGAAAGGTAGGAAGAATGCAACTATTAGAAGGCAAAAAGATACTCATTCTAGGCATTGCCAACCATCGATCTATCGCTTGGGGCATCGCCCAAGCTTGTATAAATGCTGGAGCCCAAATAGCGGTGACCTACCAGAGTGAACGTCTCAAAGTGAATGTGGAAAAGGTGACCAAAGATCTTGAGGGCGTCACTTTATTACCCTGCGATGTTTCCAAAGACGAAGAGTTGGAAGCGCTGTTCTCTCATCTAAAAGAGACTTGGGGACACTTGGACGGTTTGGTTCACTCAATCGCATTCGCAAACCGCGACGACCTCAAGGGCGGATTCACCGACACCTCACGTGACGGCTTTGCCTTAGCGAACGACATTTCGGCTTACTCGTTAGTTACATTAGCCAAGCACGCAAGGCCACTTATGCAAGAGCGTGGCGGTAGCATCATCTGCATGAGTTATCTGGGTGGCGAACGCGTTTTTAAGAACTACAATATGATGGGCGTCGCAAAGGCGGCGCTGGAGATGTCGGCCAAGTACTTAGCTGCCGATCTAGGTCCCCATCAGATAAGAGTAAATATTGTCTCGCCAGGCCCCATCAGAACGCTTGCTGCTGCGGGCGTATCGGGCTTCGCAAGCATTCTTGATCACGTCAGTGAGACAGCGCCGTTGCGACGGAATATCAGTCAGGAAGAGGTCGGCAAAGTAGGCGTCTTCTTGCTCAGCGATTTGTCGTCTGGCGTCACGGCAGAAACCATTCACGTCGACGCAGGATTTCACGCCATAGGCATGTAAAGAAGGGAAAAAAGTATGAGCCTTAATTTGATGGGTCGATCACTGGTGACCCTAGCCGATTATTCGTCCACAGAAATACTCGCATTATTGAAGTTTTCCGCCGATCTAAAGGCGCAAAAAAAAGCAGGCCACTACAACAAACACCTAGCAAACAAGAATATCGCGCTAATTTTCGAGAAACCATCGACACGTACGCGCTGTGCGTTTGTGGTTGCGGCTTACGACGAAGGTGCGCACCCTGAGTATTTGGGCAAGAACGATATCCAGATTGGCAAGAAGGAGACCATCGCTGATACAGCCCGCGTATTAGGCCGCATGTTTGACGGTATTCAATTTCGAGGTTTCGCGCACCGAACAGTCGAAGAATTAGCCGCCCATGCAGGCGTTCCAGTTTGGAATGGGCTAACGGATCGCTATCACCCTACCCAAGTTTTGGCTGACTATTTAACGGTTCAAGAGGAATTTGGCGACTTAAACAATCTCGTCTTTGCTTACACGGGCGACGGCCGCAACAACATGGCTAACTCTTTGATGGTCATTGCAGCCAAACTCGGCATCGATTTTCGCATCGTCACCCCAAAAAGCCTACAACCTGACCCAGAAATCCTAAAGATGTGTTCGGAGTTCGCTTCCCAGTCGGGCGCCAAAATAACCGTGACGGACGATGTGGCTAAAGGCGTAAAAGACGCACGTGTCATTTACACCGATGTTTGGGCTTCCATGGGTGAGGAAGACATGATCAGTGACCGTATCGCGTTGCTGAAGCCGTATCGGGTGGATGCAGAGATGTTTGCCAAGACGGGAAGAGCCGACTCAATCTTTCTCCACTGTTTGCCAGCATTCCACAATCATGAAACCGAATTGGCAAAAAAGTTTCCGGACATTTGTGAAGTCACCGATGAGGTGTTTTCCGGAACACGTTCACGCGTATTTGATCAAGCAGAGAACCGCATGCACACCATCAAAGCAGTCATGGTGGCAACCATCAATCCTCCAGATCATCAAGCGTAACAATGTAAGATCTCAGGTCAGCCGCTTGCGAATCCGTGAGCGGCGTAAACTGACCGGCCCGGTACAACCACATACTCTTGATCTTCGAAATGGTGACGTGCGAACGTCTGATCTTGGGCGCAAAGTCGGAGAATCCGCCACCTTCATCGCCGTGGCAGCTTCCGCAAGCAGGGTAAATTTCGGCACCTGCCTGAAGGTTACCAGCCGCAGGTGGCACTTCATCGCCCCTAGGCGTCGCTAAGTCGCTCCAGGCTTCAAGGGCATCTTTCTCGCGGTTTGTTAGTTGCGTCCCATAGTCCAGCGGCATGCGCCTAGGGCTAGCGATCAGTTTGAACTTATCGACAGCGTGATCGAGAATGCCTTCATGAATCCAGCGTCCCAATGAGTCGGCTCCAGCCACATTGACTTCACCGACACGTCGTGTCTCATATAGGTTCAAATCCATATCTGGAACGTTGTCGGGCGACAAATCACCTGCTGGAAACACATGACAATAGCCGCATTTGAGCGCCAGCAATTCACCAACACCGTTGCTATAAGTCGGCGTACCACTAATAACTACTTCTGGGGGTGGCTCGTCTGCCAATGTATCCGCATCGGAGCAAGATATGACACTAAACACCAGGCACATACAAGCGACATAGGTTCGATACATTTTTACCCCCTAAAACCGAAAAGCGACGGACACGATTAGATGTTGCAAATAGTCGTCCGTTGCATGCTGTTCGAGCGTAAACGCCCAGCGTTTGGAGGCCCATTGAATGCCTAACCCTCCGTAAACGGCATCATCATCATTGACAAGGTGCACCCCATCAATGGCGACGTCAAGTTCCGTCTCGATGTCGTTGATACCCACAAAGCCATAGCCTGTCCAAGCATTCCAAGTTCGTGCGACGGAAACATCGACACCCATATTGGTGAAAGTGAAAAGATCATCCAAATCGACTTCGGTGATCGGTCCTTCGACATCGCCATCTATATACGAGCCACGAATGCCACCCGACCAAGCACCAAACGACTTGCGCCAGCCCAACTCCACAGCCACAAACTCGGCTTTATAACCTTCGAAATCCAAGCCAGGGGCATAAGCACCGCCTAACATGAGTCCATTCTTCAGATGAATGCGGCCACGTAATTTAGGCACCACTTCTGGTGGCTCGACATCTTCTTCCTTGATGCCAACACGCGTATCGATACTGGGTTGTGGTGTTAGGTCGAGCACAACTTCTAAGGTCGTTTTATCGAAAACGGTAGGCGCTGCAGCAGCTCTAAAATCGATAAGATAGCCAAATATGTTCTGTAATCGTTGCGCCTGTTCCTGGAATGTTGCCTGACTGTAGGCAAGACAGGATAGAGTGAAAAACATAAACAAAAGACGCATTCGGCCCTCCTACAACCCGTGTTGCTTAAATATCATCTCACGAATTCATGGAAATCAAGTACATTCAGAGATTTTCGTGACGTAGCTCATCGGGTGTATCCGGTTGTTGGCTTGGATGAGCCTTCTGAAAGCTGCTTTGGCTTCGGCAATTCTGATCGACCCGATTCAGGGTTGCAAAGACCGACGTATCGATACCCAGTCGACGCGCGTTGTAGAGTTGAGGGATCAGGTAACAGTCAGCTGCGCTGAGGCTATTTGCCAGCGAGTATTCACCTGCTAGAGGTTTCATGGTCGCTTCTAATGCATCAAGGCCTTGTTCAATCCAATGGCGAGCGAATGCTAATTTGTCTCCACCTAACTGAGATTCGACATATTGCATGACTTTCAAATTCTGGAGCGGCTGGATGCCACTATTGACGATTTCAACCAGTTGACGCACTTTGGCCGCTTGGTAGGGATCCTTGGGTATGAGTTTAGGTTGATCGTAACGATGATCCAGGTATTCAATAATAGCGACAGATTCGGCGATGACTCGATCATCATGCACCAAGGTAGGTACATGTCGCATTGAGTTCAATGCCACGTACTCTGCACGATTCTGTTGACCACCATCCTGCACTAAATGGACGGTGTTGATTTGATATTCAAGTTTTTTTAGGTTCAAGGCGATTCGCACCCGATAAGAGCACGAGCTGCGGTAGTAGCTGAACAGGGTTAGACTCACATAATCTCCTAATCATAAATGCGTATTGCTGTGCCATCGCAGGAGTAGATAGCCCATATTGCGTTTAGCAATTCTAAAGCATAAGTCGGCGAAAACTGGCAAGTTCCAACTGAAATGTGGCTCTATTGCCTTCATCATCTGACCCAAAAAGAAGCTGAATGTGGTCATTAAGACAAATTCGCGCTAGATGCGCACCGCGCAAATTGTTATGATGCCCGCGCTTTGACAACTCGAAGGGAAGTGCCATTATGAAACTCGGAAGCTTAAAACATCCCACACTGCGAGACGGTGAATTGGTTGTGGTCTCACGCGATAATTTGCTAGCAGTGCGCGCAACGGACATTACGCCCAACCTACGATCTGCCATCGAAAATTGGGGAGACGTCCAAGAGCCACTTTCCCAGAGATACGAGCAGCTTAACCAAGGTGAGTGTGATCAAGCATTCACGGTCAACGAAAAAGACTTTCATTCGCCATTGCCAAGAGCCGTAGGATGGATGGACGGTTCGGCTTACATTCAACATGTGAGGCTTGTTCGTCAAGCTCGAAACGCGGCGCCGCCCGAGACGTTAATGACCGTCCCGCTCATGTACCAAGGCGGAAGCGATGTGTTTTTGGCCCCTGATGAAGATATTCCTCAGACCGATTTCAGTCATGGAACTGACTTTGAAGGCGAAGTAGGCGTGATTGTAGATGATGTGCCACTTGGCGTCTCAGCAGAAAATGCCCTCAATTACGTGCGCTTGATCGTCATCATCAACGATGTGTCTCTGCGAGGCCTAATACCTGCTGAACTGAAACAGGGCTTTGGGTTTCTGCAATCAAAACCCTCGTCCGCTTTTGCGCCGTTTGCGATAACGCCTGACGAACTGGGCGATGCGTGGCGTGATGGCCGGGTTCATCTGCCATTACTGGTACATTACAATGAAACACAATTTGGACATGCCGACGCTGGCCACATGCACTTTTCGTTCGCTGATTTGATCGCACACGCAGCAAGAACACGGCGGCTGGCTGCCGGTACAATCATCGGTAGTGGCACCGTATCCAACGAAGACACAGCCAAAGGCAGCAGTTGTTTGGCAGAGAAGCGCATGTTGGAGATTATTCATGAGGGCGCAGCTAAAACGCCGTTTATGAAAGTTGGAGATCGAATCCGTATCGAGATGAAAGAACCATCAGGGCAATCACTTTTTGGAGCCATAAATCAGAAGGTGGTTGGCGTGAAGCCTCACGCCTGACACCTGTCCAATTCTCTTCTCTAATACAGGGCTTCCATCGTCACCGTTCCCGTTGTTTTGATGTGATTAGTTGGAATGTCACGTCCGATTTCGTCGTCATGTTTAAACGGGTTTTCCATGTCAATTTTGACGGACATGGACCCTTGAGCCAGTTTCTTTTTGAATTTCACCGTGGCATGAAAGGTCATGGGAACCGTTAACGATTGCTTGACCTGAGCCTCTTCAAACAAACGAGCGTAATCGTCCGAAGGAGGTTGTCTTTCCTTTTCCGCTCGATAATTACCTTCTCCTGGGTAGCGGAAAGTCAAATCTCCTTCAATATGTAGCTCACCCTTCTTTTTCATATTTCCTTTGGGTGTCATGCGAATATGGCCTAAAGAAAATCGGGATTCTGAGTGTTCTCCAGAGCCTTCATATTTCACATCGCGGTGGCCATTCTCAACGAACTGCACTTGCAACGGGGCTTTGATGCCACCTTCAAGGATTTGTTCTTCTTCTTCAATGGACTTGTGCTCGACGTGGGTCGTTTCGCTACCTTTAAGGTCATGAACCAGAAAAAACGTGAATTCGCCAAGTGCGCTAACCAAAAAATCGATACGCACGTTCATGTCCACGTTCAGGGTGGATTTTTCTTTTGTGAATCCATTTAGGTTACCGGCCTCTGAAACCGTATTGGCCAAGTACTGGTTTTGCAAATCACCGCCAGCATGAATGACGAGGCTTCCCTTCCAGAGAGCATCTTCCAAAGCAGAAGGGCCTTCCTGGGCCCAAGTTGGCGTAAGCGCCAAGATAAATAAAATGCTTTTCATATACATTCCTCTCATTCTCAACCTATTGATTACTCTTAATAGGTCGCACTCGTCCGTATACCTTATCAAGGATTAGGGTCGCGGTCTCCTCGATACTGCGATCCGACACATCAATCACGGGCCAGCGCGGGTTCTTTCTGAAGTAGCGCTCCGCCATTTCAATCTCCCGAAACACATATGATTCATCGGCATAGTTGGAGCCAGGCCTCGGGTCTAATTTACCTAGTCTTGAGCGACGAATTTCCACTAACCGTCCCGGTTGAATGGTCAGCCCAACAATTCGATTTGCAGAGGCTTTGATCAATTCCTCTGGCGGCTCTAGACCATAGGCCAGCGCTATATTGGCCACTTTAAGCCCATGTTGTATCGCCAGGTACATGCTTACAGGCGTCTTTGAAGTTCTGGAGACGCCAACGAGGACCACATCTGCAAGACCAAGCGTATGCACGCTTTGATTGTCGTCATGACCCAAAGTGAATTCGATGGCTTCGATACGTTTAAAGTACGAGTCGTTTATGGCGTGAAACGCGCCGGCCCGCTCTTCTCGTTCGCCAAAATGACGCGAGAACACGTCAAACAGGGGGCCCAACAAATCCACGCAGGCTACATCACGTTCCGCGCACAACCGCGAAAAATAGGCGCTTAACTCCGTGTTTGCCATAGTGAAAACTACGAGTCCAGGCTCGCGGGTTACGTGTCTTATCACCATGTCCACTTGAGTGTTGGTACGTATATTGTAGTGGCGCCTGATATAGATTTGGTCACGCTTGAACTGAACCCCTACGGCATTGACCATTGTCATCGCCGTATCTCCGGTCGAATCAGAAACAATGTGTACGACAAGATCGTCAGCCATGAACCACCAATTAGGGACAAAATTAACACTAACTAAACGGAGAAGCGTGCCAAATGTCAACACCCACATACACGACGACACATCGAGATCGCCCGCGCTCATTGACAGCTTGGGATCACGTCATTATCATGTTTACCTCAGTTTGCGTGGTCAAGTGGCCGGAACTCAGGGAGGAGAACCTTATGGTGAAGTTAGTGGGCCACGGCCTGTGTGCCTGCATGGCAATTCTGTGTTTGTCGAGTTGCTATCGATCAACTGCCGTATCGACGCAAGCCGTTAGTGCGTTTCGCGTAACCAACGAGAATGTGAATGTCCTGCCAACAGGCGTCGAATCTACCGGGCGCATTGGCGACATCGTCATGCAGACTCAATTTGTTTCGGTCGTCCTCGATGGCGATTTCAACACGCCCCACCGCAACCTTTACCGTGAACATTCCGGTGGAGCGATTGTCGATTTTACGACTCGTTTCGTCGACGCCTTCGCGGAATACAAGACTCGCGACGATGACGGCCTTCAATTGCTAGCTCAAGGGATCAACCTCAATGCCCAAAACCCAATTGGCTATGATTCTATTCACATCAATAATATTGATATTCTGAACTCGTCGATCGTGCTCGAAGGGTCCGTATACGATCTTGACGGCTCTTTAGCTAGCGCTGGAGCCACCACCGACGCCATTTCCGGCAAGGTGGACCGTTGTTATGTTTCGACCATGATCGAGGCTTCTAATGCCGAACCAACCGATAACCCGGAAATAACTGCTCCCGGCGAGTTTGTGCGCTTAACGACGGTTATACGCAACGAGTCAGAAAATGATTTGCCGATCTTCACGGTTAATGACCATGTCATAACCCCTATTAAGGGCATGAATGTATTCGTACCGTACCCCGGTTGGGGTTTTGAGCGTCCGGCATCTGATAGCACGCATCCAATCGCATATGTCCCATTTGTCCATTTTCAGCCTTACCAAAGTAACGTCGCCCACTACGCCGCATTCTCGGATATGGATGCGATGGTTGCGGTCAATTCCAATCAAGACTATAACCGCGGCCTAGAACATACAATGATCGGTAAAGTGGGACGACCTGGACAGGTTCTAGCACCCGGCGGCGAACTTACATTTGTGCGGGAATTCTACGTAAAGGGCGCATCAACGGTTGATGAAACCGTCTATGATTTCATCGCAAACCGCTTCCGCGGTCGCTCTCGCGATCAGTCGCCGTATAGTTCGTTTGACCAATTGGGCGCTTTCACTGCATCGTTCAATTACATCAATGCACCAGACACTCACTACGTCGTGGGATATCGCGATCAAAGTATCGACTACTTTGACGGGTCGGACTGGGTTACTTTAGGCGCAGATGAAACGCTACCTGTCTTCGGCACTTTCCGCAACAATGATCCAACTATTTCACTAGCCCTCATGCCTGGCAAGCTTGCCGTATATGCGCGACCAATCAATAGCGACCCCGTTGTTATTGACCATCGCACCGACAGAGAAACAGATGATGAGGGTATCGAGACATTCACCGATGTGCCCATCGAAATTGTTGTTGAAGAATCATTCGATTTGGGTGTCCAACAGATAGGTCAAGCTCATTTCAGTTTTACGTACGGGTTAGCGACCCAGAACCACGAACGAGTTTTGCTCAGTCGCATTCAAGTGGAACCCTTGAATGACCTCGAATACAATGCAGGGTTTTTCCCCGGTGTTGCTCAGGAGCACACCCTCTACTTGACCTCATCTTTGGGCGCACATCGATTTGTTCGTGGCACATACGAGATGCACATGAGTCGAGGCCCGTTACACAGTGTCAATATCCAGCAGGTCACCATCATGGATGTAGAGGATGATGAAGGCAACGTAACCACGCCAGTTGTTCCGAGTCGTTGGTCTGCTGAAATGAATCAAGCCATCCAACTGCCCGGTTACTTAAGTGCCGATTTTGAGGTCTTCTCCAACTACGATGTCGGTGGCTTCGTCGACATCAACGGCATGTTGTTGATTCCCTATGCTGAAGACCTGGACGTTATCTTTTTCATGGATCGCAATATTCAGCCGGAAATAAAAGATCGATTTATGTCTTTGGCACTGGTTCAGGGTTCTTTCGACGCAGATGATCGTGAAAATAAGGTCGACAGTTTATTCGACGAAGTTGCGCCTAGCCGCTGTGCCGCCGTAACCTCAGCCCCAACACGGGAGTTCCCCAACGGAAAAGGGTTCTTTGGTGTCATGAATCTGCCCTTCCGGGACGTGGTTGAGTTTATCGATATTCCGGAAATTACTAGCGACCCCGCTGGCTTCTACGATATGGCCCGCGAGATTGGACCTGAGACCTTAATCACACTTGTCCGACCACGCGCGCCATTAGCAAGTAACCTTGGGCTGTTCTCGGCCATTGCCGCCAAGTCAGGTCTGGATCAGCAAACCCCGTTGCCAGCTGACAATATTTATTTGAACAAAACGGCGGTGAGCGGCTCGAGCACGAGATGGATGGATTTCGATATGATCGAGATTCTTTCAGGTAATCGGTACGACGAATACCTATTGGCGCGCGCAGACTGGTTCAATTTACTCAATTCAGGCGAGTTTAGAGCCGCCGTTGGCGGCACGGGAAATGGTACGACTCGCGACACTTTGATGGGTGTTGTGCGCACGTTCATCCAAGTGTCAAATACCGATTTACGTGACAACGACCTGCAAGACTTCTGGAGCAACGCGGACTTGGGTCACTCATTCATAACCAACGGCCCGATCATCGAAGCTCAAATTGGTTCTGCAGGCCCTGGAGACCAAGTTTCCAGCGCCACACCGCAACTAACCATCAAAGTGAGAGCGGCCCCTTGGATTCCCGTTCCCCAAATGCGCATTGTGGTTGATGGTGAGGTGGTTAGCGAGGTTGCCTTAAGTCCTTCAAGCGAGGACGAAACCATTCGATATAATGGTTTACTCGATTTGGACCTACAACCAGGATCCCATTGGGTCGTCGTTGAAGCTGGCGCACCCTTAGATGCATTGGCCGGTCAAACCGAAATAGAAACGGGCACCTTTGGCAAGGTGAATCCCGGACACTTGCCTATTGGCTTTACCAACCCGATTTTCATTCAGGTTACGGGGAACTGAGGTCTAAGTGGCTTCGGCCAATTCGATTCCTACTATCGAGGGCATTTTAACCCGCGGCGTTCGACGATACGCACGTCGCGGTCAAAAAATCCAACGTTTGATTGATCGACTTGCCGTTGTTCGTGTTGTTACCTTTCTAGCGCTAATAGCTGCTATTTCGTTCGCGGTTAGCGGCGATTACATGGCGATTGGCGGATCGGCAAGCGTCGTCCTGCTGTTGCTTTTCCTTGGCGAGTTACTGCTCCACGATAAGCTTTACCGCCATTTGACGCGCTGCCGGACGCGACAAACCCTGTATGCCGACGACCTGAACCGCATAAACCTTGATCTAGAAGCAGTTGTGGTCAAGCACCCGATGACATTCCCACTCACGCACCCATTCATTCACGACTTAGACTTTAGTGGTCCTAACGGTCTTTTAAAACTTATCGATTGCACACATTTCCTGGCTTCTAGTAAGCGACTGCAGTCATGGATAGAAGTGTTTTCAACCGTTGCCGAAGTAAGAGAACGCCAGACCTCAGCACAGGAACTCGCACCAAAAGCTAGCCTACGCATGATGTTACGCACACGTACTTACGAACACGCTTCGGCTGACCTAGACCAACGACCTGAATGGCTGGACCTGAAGGCACCCTTTACTGCGAATCGCTACTTTCTATTTGCCGCAACCCTGTTGGCCTTGACGGCAACCACCCTGATCCTAATGCGATTCATTTTTCAGATTGAGAACATACCCTGGTTACCTGTTTCCGGCCTGGCATTTATTTCCTATGCGTTCTTCGGTCGGACACAACGCAATTTCATAGATGGCGTGATGAAACATCGACACCCCATCAATGCAACCGCTTCATTGGCTAGCATCTTGGAGAACCACCAATTCTCAAGTCACCAGCTACAAGCCATTCATCATCGCTACAATCAATCCCAGGCTGGCAAGCAGCTAGGGCACCTCCAAGCCTACTGTGAAGGCCTCAATTACCGCGCCAATGGTTTGGCCCACTTCCTATTGAACTACTGCACTCAGTGGGACGCTTGGTACGTGAGTCGCATCATTTCTTGGCGTCAACAACACGCTAGTCAGCTATTGACCTGGTTTAAGGACTTGGTGGAATTCGAAGCTTTGTCCAGCCTGGCCCATTTCAATTGGTTATTCCCTCAATTCTCGCCAGCAACGATCTTGGCTGATGAAAAAATAATGTTCGAAGCCAACTGTTTGGGACACCCCCTTATTGCAGAGGCACAACGTGCAGGCAACGACTATTGTATTTCGGGCGCGGGGCAAATTCACCTGTTAACCGGATCAAATATGTCCGGCAAAAGTACTTTTTTGAGAACCGTAGGTGCTAATTGGGTGCTCGCGGCACTGGGCGCGTCGGTCTGCGCAGAACGACTTACCTGCAGTTTGCCAAGGTTATGGACCAGCATCCGCATTCAAGATTCGTTAAACGCAGGCGTATCCTATTTTTATGCCGAAGTTCTAAGACTCAAAGCCATTCTCAATGCGGTTCAGGAGCCAGGACGCCCCGTTTTTTTCCTGTTGGACGAGATATTACGTGGCACCAACAGCCGGGAACGTTTGATAGCCTGTAAGGCCATTGTCGAGTATTTAACTAAAAGAGCAGCCACGGGCATCATCACAACTCACGACCTGGAATTATTGGCACTTGCCGATCAAGCCCCGCAGCAAATTCAAAAATACCATTTTCGCGAAACTATAAGCGGGGACCAGATGACATTTGACTATCGCTTACATCCAAACGAACTGAAATCGACCAACGCGTTAAGGGTCATAAAGGCCGCTGGACTCCCGCTCGAATTCGAAACACCCTGATCGTTTTTTTACCGGGATTAGCGAAGTTCGCCTAGTACGCCTTTTTCTCACCGCGAGTTGTTTCTGTTTTTTTAGTCAATTACCATTTTCCCGTTGCCGAAGTTCGTGCAATTTTGTGCTTAAGGTTCATGAGCACTTCTCCGATAACTCTCGTCAGGAGGTCGCTATGAGTAGATCAACCCGCCTATCGACGGCGGCGCACATTCTCATCTATTTGGAACAGGTAGGTCAAGCACGTGTTCGGATAGATGACATCGCTGAGAATGCGGGTGTACACCCGTCACGTTTACGCCAGATATGTAGTTTATTAGTTCAAGGAGGAATCCTGAAGTCGTACAAAGGGGCACGAGGTGGTATTCGAGCTATTCTACCGCCGTCGGAAGTCAGCCTGTACGATCTGAGCAACTGTCTCGGAGATCTTCAATTTTTCGCCCTATCCCCACATGAACCCAACCCTGATTCGTTTATCGGAGCAGCCGTCAATCAAACGGTATCTGAAGTTTATGACCGATATAACGACAAAGTCGCAGAATCCATGAAACACACAACCATCGCTGAACTAATGGAACTCGCAGGCCTTAAGACACCAGCCGAAGTATCTTGAGGAAATTTCATTAGACCAGCCTAACTATTGACAATGGCAGTAAAGCCTCTATCATGCTGGCGAACCTAGATTTTCGTCGGGGTAGAGGCTTTTGTCATTTTCATTTGATGTATATAAGCGAAGAGAAGCAAAGATTGCGGTCGTGGGGCTTGGATACGTCGGCTTACCCCTGGCGGTCCATTTGGCCAGGCAATTTTCGACAATCGGATTCGATATAGATGAACGCCGTATTCAGCAACTCCGAAATGGACACGATGAAACCGACGAAATTCAAGCCCATGACTTGGATTCATTGGATCTCGAATTAACCTCTGACCCCACGCGTCTATCAGCCGCCAAATTCATCATCGTTGCCGTCCCCACACCTGTAGACGACTACAAACGTCCAAACTTCAAACCATTGATTGACGCGAGCCATACCATTTCTCGCCAGCTTACAGCGGGTTCGGTCGTGGTTTATGAATCCACCGTTTACCCGGGCGCAACGGAAGAAATATGTGTTCCGGCCTTAAGCAAACATACCGAATTGAAGCGTGGCCAAGATTTTTTTGTGGGATACAGTCCCGAACGAATCAATCCGGGAGACAAAGAACACACACTTGATCGCATCGTCAAAGTGGTGGCCGGGGAATCGCCGGAAGTCTGTGATCTACTAAAGGCAATTTATGGCCAGGTGGTGCCAGCCGGCATCCATCAAGCCCCATCAATTGCCACAGCAGAGGCTGCCAAGGTCATTGAAAACACGCAACGCGACTTGAACATTGCATTGATGAACGAATTAGCCATCATCTTCGGTCGTTTGGGTATAGACACTAAGGCTGTCTTGGATGCCGCTGGCACCAAGTGGAATTTCCTCAAGTTCACACCCGGGCTGGTTGGTGGACACTGTATCGGCGTTGACCCTTATTATTTGACCCACGCAGCAGAACGCGCTGGATATTTACCAGAAGTCATTCTGGCTGGTCGGCGTATCAACGACGGCATGAGTCGCTATATTGCTGAACAGACCGTCAAACAATTGATTCGTGTTGGCAAGCGGGTCTCGAGCTGCCATGTATTGATTTTAGGCGCCACCTTCAAAGAGAACGTCCCCGATTTGCGAAATTCCAAAGTCCTAGACGTTTTCCATGAGTTGAAAGACTACGGAATGACCGTCGACGTTTACGATCCGGTCGCCCAAGACGAGCAAATATCTTCGTCATTCAAAATGGAGCCGTGTGGTAACCTTAAGGCGCTCAAAGTCGACGCCATTGTGCTTGCGGTCCCTCACAAAGAATTGATCGACCAAGGTATCGAGTGGATGCGTCAACTAGCTGGAGACAATCCTGTCTTTATGGATGTAAAGAGCGCCGTGGATCCCGCATCGGCAAAAGCGAATGGATTTACTTATTGGCGCCTTTGATTGCCGTACTTTTGCTGTTAAAGTTATGATAATCCCAATTACAATCACACCTAGTTCCCCAACTTCAGGTTCGTGATATCTGGAGGTTCCCTGTGAATGATTCCTTGTCCAAGCTCACTGAGCAGGCTTGGGTAATGATCAAAGCTGGCCGCCTAGACGAAGTTCTTCAACTTACAACGGGTCCCATGTCAGACCACATGGATTCGGAGCCTAAGCCTCGTGGCTACGCCAATCTGCTATCTGCCTTTGGCTACGCTTCGTGTATCGTTCAAAAGAAACGCAAAGATGCCGTTGACCTTTGTCGCCAAGCGATCGCATTAGATCGACTCAATCCTCGCCACTACTTCCTGTTGGGGCGTGTTTATCAGGAGGCTTCAAGCCGTCGTCTTGCATATGATATTTTTAAAAAAGGCCTTAAGATCGAACCTGGTTACCTACCGATTATCCATGCTTTAGATGCGATGGGAACACGTAGTAAACCTGTTCTCAAATTCTTAAAACGCACCCACTCCCTCAATATCGCATTAGGCCGCTTGAGAAAAGCCGTTAAATTAGCTGATAAATAGGACCAAACGATCGTTACCCGCTTAAGGTGTGATTAACATGCCTAGTTTGAGCGCGCCTAGGTCTGTCACTTGATGTTTCGCATCATGTAGCCGAAGGATCTCGTTGAAGAGGGCCGGGCGGCGAGCCAGTTGGCGAGTCATGAGAGAACTACGCCAACCCCCACCTGAACACCAAAGTAGAAGACCCGTGAAACTATCGATTGCTTTTATGGCTGGTTGAATGGCCCGAACAAAGGAGGTTTGATCCTGCCAATATTGCGCCAAATGGTAGGCAGACAAAAGAGCAAAACTCATCCCCGAACCCGATATTGGATCAAATGCGCACAGAGAGTCGCCAACCGCTTTGCGGGACCCCAGCGGCTCGGTAGAAAAACCTGCGATTGGCGCTCTAACCGCAAAATCTTGTAACGGACATTCACCATATTCAGGAAAACAGGATTCAAACTTTGCCTTTAGCCATATTGACCAGTCCACGCCAGGCGGCACACAGTTTGGATAAACCAAGAAGGCAACCGATGTTTGCTGGGGCCCAATAGGCGTCATATAGATCTCTCCAAAGGGTTCAAAAGCGACGCAAACACGGTCCCCGATATCGATATTAAGTCGCATTCGGGCTCCGACACGACGACTGGTAATCATGGGCGATCTCTCTCGCAGTGCTCGCAACCCCCGGGCATCGACCCAGCCTTCTTCTACCGACACTGATCGGCCTTCACACAGCTCTACGCCCTCATTTTTGCAAGCGGCGCGAAAGATCTGATGTAACTCATGGCGAGGTACTCCGATGCCTGTTTTCCCATCAAAGCGGCCGACAGCCACCCGTTTTCCACAAAGATATTTGATTCCTTTCAGAACTCTGCCACGGGCTCGAGCTTGCTTGGCTAAACCCAACTCTTCCAGGATCTCCACGCCAAATGGCAGGATGCCTTCACCACAAACACGATCAATGACTCCGCATTTTGCTTCGATGACTCGGACCTCTATTCGTTTGCGACGCAAAAAAAGAGCGGCACTCAGTCCCGCCAGTCCACCACCCACAATAGTGGCCACGGAGTTCATGGTTCTCGGCCAAATAGGCGGGGGAAAAAACGTGGTTTAGATTGCATTTCACGGACCCAATCGGGACGTTGAGACAACCATTCTTCTTCCTGCCGAATGCGCCCGTTTAGCACCCAAGCATTCATTACTGTCAATCCTATAGCTGACAGGTAGAGGTGATGAATCAAGGGAATGAATAGAAGTTCAACCATGACAATGGCGTAATTCGGGTGACGCACATAGCGAAACGGTCCATCGGTTATGACGGGAAGTTGTGGTCCTTTTAAGATGCGGACGTGCCAAGCCGTACCCATCGTTCGCAACGTCCAGTATCTGGCTATCAAAGCAAGGATCACGATGACGAGGGCGATCCAAGTCAGCGCACCACCAAGAGTTGGACGGCGCCAGAACAGTTCTAACGGAATGACCACATACATAAGACTATGCATCAAGACCATCAGCGAGAAACGGGGCTCGGCGACGACCTCAGCCTGTGTTCCAACATTCTTGAGGTTCCTTTGGGCTAAAAACAACTCGCCCAAACGGAGCAATGCAATAAAGCCTATAAAGGCCAAATACAGGTTGGACGACGTCAACTTTGTGCGCCGGTCATGTTAGCCAAAATGAGTTCGGCATTGAATCCCGGACCAAAAGCTGCCATGACAGCGGGCCCTGTATCGGGGTGATTGTTAAGCGTTTCTTTCAGCACCCACAGGATCGATGCCGATGACAAATTTCCAACTTCTTTGAGGACACGTCGAGAGTGAGTAAAGGCACTTTCTTGCAGCCCTAATACATCACGCGTCGTATCCATAATTCGCCGCCCGCCCGGATGGAACACCCAGGTTTTGATATCAGATATCTGTAAACCTTCACTAGCGAGAAAATCGGTGATCACGTCGCGAAACCCTGATTCGATAAGGGTCGGTATATCGCGGTCCAAAACGATCTGAAAGCCGCTGCTCAGCAGTTCGAAACCCATTAGATGTTCGGTGTTATAGAAAAAATGAGTGCGTCCGGTCACCATTTGACAGCTCGATTCCTTATTTGAGATCAGGGCTGCGGCACCGCCATCTCCAAAAAGAGCAGCAGAAACCAAGTTAGCAATGCGATGGTCATCGTTCTGATAGGTCATTGATGGCAGTTCTATGGCCATAACGACAACCTTCGCTTGCGGATGTGCTTTTAAGTAATCGTGAGCCCGGGAAAGCGCCATGGCCCCCGCGGCACAACCTAATTCCGTTAACGGCATCCGAACAATGTCTGGACGAAGCTTAAACTTATTAATGAGGTGTGCGTCAACGGCCGGAATCATGAAGCCAGTGCACGAGGTTGTAATCAGCATATCCAGTTCGTCGGGTCGCAACCCAGTTTCTTGGAAAAGATCGGTAAGTAGTTTTTCGCCCAGCCGTTTACACCACTCAACATAAACGTTGTTTCTCCATTCAAGAGATGGATGGGCCAAGATCTCATCGATGTCTTTCACAAGGAATCGCTGCTCAACGCCCGCGTTTCGAAAGAGGGCCAAAGCCTGCTCCACGAAAGGGACCTTACCTCTAAGCAACTCGCGCCCCATCTCGACAACTTGAGATTGGCTTAATTCGTATTCCGGAACCGCCGTTACAACGTGATTGATGTAGATCAAACAGCCTCCCAACAAAATGAAGATTCAAAACCCGTATCGTCTCGCAATCCAACTCTGACCTGCTTGGCCTTGCCGTGAATTGCTTTCAGTAAGCCAACACCGGGCATCAGCACTGGTTCGATGACATTCAAGTCGTACCATAGATCGAGCCATTCTGCATGTTCGCTTTCGGCCTTGATGTGGCCAAGTTCGCCTTTCCTATCAAAAACCACACAAATGGCGCCTTCAAATGATTTTTTGGATGCGCGAAAACTAGCTGTGCGTTGCCGTTCTTCAAGCCGATCGGCCGCGCTACTCATGACCACAAGCACGCGAAATCCGCCTCGTAAATATGCCTCTATCAATGGTAGAGCAAAGGCAAATGACGTACCCGACTCGAACATATTCGTACATGGACCAAGCATACCAAGCTGCATCGATAACATGGCCGGCACTTGATTCTGAAGTGCCAAGAGTAGAGTGAAAGGATGTATTTTGCGATGTCGGGTCGCAGCGAAGCCATCACTTACCAGTTGTTTTTGGGAATCACATGCGCCATCAAAACGAGAGATATGGGCACCACTGGGACCGGAAAAACATATCATCGCCATCTTTGTGGGCGAGGTGGCCAATTTGGAAGCTGCCATCAATGCGTATTGGGCTGCAGGAGAACTGCTACGCCGATCTTCAGCTTGCTGCACAATCGACAGCCACGGCGACACGATACCGAGGTCGCGGGTGACAACTGCGCTAATTTCACGGATAGCTATCATGCTAACCCCATAAGAACGGCACTATTGTGTCCGCCAAAGGCGAATGATTGGCTTAATGCGAAATCGCCGTCGATTACCTTGGCATGGTCCACAACGTAGTCCAGATCACACAAGGGGTCCGGGACTCGAAGATGAATAGTTGGCGGCGCTTGTTGTCGAGTCAAGGCCTCTGCCGTGACCACAATTTCCAACAGTGATGACGCCCCCAAACAGTGTCCCGTCATAGACTTAATAGCTGATATCGGTATGCTTTCGGCTCGTTTTCGATGGATGTCATGATGCAAACGTGTTTCTGCCCAATCATTTGAAGCTGTGCCAGTGCCATGGGCGCATGTGTAGGCGATATCGCCCAAGTTGGCGCCTGCAGCCGTCAACGCGGCCTGTTTCATAGCCGACACATCTTCAGGTAGGTCAGTGAATTTATGCGCATTCATGGATTGGCCCCAGCCTCGTACACAACACGACGACTTTGTTTTTGTGCTAAGCAGCAATGCAACGGCCCCTTCACCCATTACAAAGCCCTTGCGTCGGCGATCAAACGGGCGACTTGCCTCAAGATCATTCTCGACCGATAAAGCGCGTAGATTCTTAAAGACGGCCAAGCCAACTGGATTAAGCATGGAAGCGGCAGCAACCACCATACATTCTTCCACCAAGCCAGCCGATAGCCATTCAGACGCCACAATTAGCGCATCTGATCCGCTGGCACAGGCCGAATCCACCCGGATACGCGGACCCATGAATTTCCATCTCTTGGCCAAGTAGTGTAAGGCGTGGTCCGATGCAAAACCGGCAACTTCACGCATGCCAACTTCACTTTCGCGATGAGTCAACGTGTGCTGCAAATAGTCGGTCTCACTAAATAGCGACGACATGGCTAAGACTAATCCACATTGAGGTGACCGTTCCTGGCTCATGCCGGATATGGCCTTGTCGGCCAATTGAAGTGCTCTCGGCTGGTACCTGAACGGGAAATCCACTAAATCCGGCAATGTGCCGCTGACTTTGCCTGCCACATGAACGGGCCACTGTTCGCCCAATCTCTGAACGCCTGAGCGGCCCTTGAATAAATCGTCAATGGTTAATTTGGCGGGCAGGACATGTTCAGATTCACCGAGGTAAATAGCTCTCACTTTATTTCCGCAGCGACCTTTAGCGCCCAGTTTTTTACCAATTCATCTCCAGCGGGCGGATTGACGATTTTTCCAGATGTCTGCGTAACTGGGCGTAAGCCATCCAGGACAATCAGTTCTTGAGTTTCCGGGTCAACTTCAGGAAGCGCAAGGTAAAACTCCCGTAGCATTCGCGCATAGGTTTCAACCGTGTAATAGGCCTGCAATGCATCTGTACTAACGCCTTCTTCGATTTGGAAGGCACCTAACTCAGGCATCCTTTTGATAGCCATCTCGCGACCTAAAGGCGTCAGCAAACCCTCCTTGACGATGATGTCCGCGCCAACTATTTCGTTGAGTACATCTAATGGATGTTTTTCGGCAAATTGAAATCCAAAGCGATCCTCCATAGAAAACGCCGCTTCTATCATATCCAACGAATCAAAGCCCAATTCGCCCACAAGCGGTCGGTCGCTAGCGATGACATCCTTCTGGCAGGCCTGCTTTAAGATCTGACTGATTTCGTCGACCAATTGTGAAAGTGAAGGAGGATCATGCATAAATTAACTCAATGATCGCCGGCAATGTATTTCTCTCCGGCCTCAATGGATACGTCGAGCCAATTATCGGCAGGTGGCAAGGGACAGGTGGCATAGGGTGTAAATGCACATGGTGGATTGTAGGCGCGATTAAAATTGAGCATCACCGCTTCGCCTTCGGCAGGTATCGAAGCCTTCAAGTAACGTCCGCCCGGATAGGTTTCCGATCCTGATGTTAGATCTTTGAAAATGATAAACAGGTAGCGATCGTCCCCTTCTCCTTCGACAAACGGTAGTAGCTCATAGCTCTCCTCTTCCCATTCAAAGCTTAGTTTTCCAGGTACTTCCATCATCTCTTGTGTTCCTATGACGGTTGAAACCCAGATGACTTCGTTCTCTTCGAAAGGCGTGTATTGCGCTTCTACAACATACTTTTCTTTGGCTTTGAATGACTGAATCCCTTTGAAGTTGACAACCGCCTTTGCGCGTAAATCTCTCACTCTCAATGCCAAACGATCGTCCCGTTCAATTAAGAACATGCGTATGTGATTGTGCGCGAGAATATCAGGTGGAGAACTCATTTTCAGTTCACCCTCGCGCTTGGCTTCGCCGTTCAACAGAGCTCTTTGAGCGCGCTCCATGGTGAAACGAACCTTGTCATCGTTGACGATAATCGTTCCTGCATGAGGGACCGTGGACATGGTGGGTAACAAAATATCGCTGACTTCAGCAGTCCCAAACAGGTTTTCACCTTCTTTAAGCCAAAAGAGGCCAATAAGATTTAGCCAGCCGTCTTCAGACTTGAGCTTTTCAAGCCGTTCGGCCCTCCAAGCCTCTTCTGCAGTCGAAAAATCGTTTTCAACTACCAAGAATGACATCAGTAAAAGCGACATAAACATGAGTCACCACCTTTCTTCATTCGCTATTCTAGCGACAAACCGAATATCACGGACGCCAAATCCTCAACACGACCGAACAATTATCCATTCCCCCATCTCGACTTAACACACGATCGAGCATTTCTCGCACCCTCACTTCAGCATCACCCTCTCCAGATCCGAGAATGAGTCTGATGTCGTCCTGCGACAGGCCACTGACTGCCGCATCAAGCCCATCACTTGCGAGCAAAATGAGGTCATTCTCGGCCAATTTGAATCGCCCAAATTCCGGTACGGCTTGCGCAATGCCGATGTTGAGTCGGCTCCAAGGCGTCAGAACGTCTTTTGGTTCAAGCAACAACTCGCATCCCAACCTACGTTCAAGCAGGCTGATTACCTCAGCGACCATGGTTTCACTGCCTTTATAACTTTCACGGGCATGCGCCAATTGTGCGAGTCCCAACAGAACTTGATCAAAAAGACCAATGTCGCGTGCCGTAGCTGGTGAAACATAGCCTTCGAGTATGGCTGCCGCATGGCGAGGCGCATTGAGGGCATCGCCTAGGAAGAGCGCGTGATGGCCCCGATTAATCTGAAAGAGCTTGTCATCACGCCATAGATAAAGCAACGAATCACCGCTACTCGCCCAAATCACATGTTGATCGTGAATTAAGACACTCAGCAAAGTCGTTGAGCTACCGTCTGAGATCGTCGGCTGATCGAGTTTAAAGGCATCAAGTCGACGGTCAATCTCAAGATGCGTGCAGAATAGACGAGATTCCAAGCTACCCTTAAGGCTTTCGAAAACAGGGACAAACCATTCAACAGCAGAGCTCGAAGTAGCCGCACCAAAATGAGCATCGGCTACCAGAAAAAGCTCGACGTTGCTTGGAAATTGGAAAATGGCAACCGCATCTTC
This sequence comes from Holophagae bacterium, assembly GCA_029263455.1. GTDB lineage: Bacteria > Acidobacteriota > Holophagae > Acanthopleuribacterales > Acanthopleuribacteraceae > JAGQSC01. The sequence continues at coordinate 374,379 of JAJCXM010000022.1, read as the reverse complement.
ATTCTTGTCCGTTTTTGTCTTAAGGGCCCGTTTATGACCCGGCGTTAAACCCGCAGCCAGGTTGCTCCCCAAATCAACGATACGGACCTCGTCGGCCCGCACAACTTGAGGCCCAAAAAGCGTTCGGAATTGTAGTGGCGGCATATGGATTACTCGGCTACTCGGCGAGCCGCTCCTGAATCGTTCGTACCTTCTTGCGCCACGCCTGCAGGCTTACATCGTCAGGATACAATTTTTCACCTTCCGCCAAGAGATCAGAAGCTTCATTATAGCGGCCGTCCGCAATTGCTTTTTCCACCCTGCCGGCAAAGACGGCCACATGATTAGAGATCAGCGCCTTCCGTTCAGCATCGGTTAGCTCAAGCCTCTTATCGGCAAACATTCGTTGATAAATAGGTAGCTGTTTTTTAGCAGAATCGTTCTTGAACCTGTTAAGCCACTCAATATAGGTGTTGTAGCGTAGATCTTTGACAGCTTTGTCGCCTGCCACTATTTCGGGAACCCCGTCCAGTTCCTTAAGAGACTCTTCAAATTGTTTTTTCGACAGTAGGTCTAGGATGAAGCGGTTGAATGTCGCCAGAAAATTCTGTTGGCCGTTGTCGTCGCTGATACGCTTTGTGGCCAAAGCCAAGGCGTCTCGGTAGTTGCCTGACTCATAAAGAGACTTCAACGCTTGTTGATCCAGTCTCGTTTTGATTTGATCTGCACGCGCTGGATTATTTACTGCGAGATCAGCTAACACTTGTTGAGCCTTAACGTGATCGCCTTCGTCTAACAACTGCATCACCCACAGTTCTTGCGCATTGGGTACAAGTTCCTCTACATGTTTAAGTGAGACTTTGATCTCTTCCAATTTCTTAGCGCTTTCGGCCTGGCTCGCGTAGTGTTCCTGCATTTGCTTATACCCAGCCAAAGCGCCTTCAGCATGTTCTAGGGCCATCGCATAAGATTTGTTATTAAACAGATCGACGGCGAAATTGTGATGTAGGGTTGGATAGATATCATTAAAAGATGGGCGTACATCTGCGGCCAATAGAGGCTTAACTTCATCGGCCACGAGGAATGCTTTTGAGAATTCCTTGGTTTTATCAAGCTCTTGGACACGCAAAACGGCGAAATTAAACAGGAAAGGGCTGTATTCGGTGTAGTCAGGAAACCTCTGCGCAGCAACGGTGGCGAGCTTCAAACCAAGCAGAACCTCTTTGCTCTTATACAGCTCGCCGATGTGACGATGCAATTCGCGATCAAAGTTGCCTTTGCCAAACCAACTTTCGGGTGCAAGTTGATTGACCAGTTTGAGGTCTCGAATTCGCACATTCACATCGCTGGGTCCGTATTTTGCCGCCGCTTTGCTCAGCAAAATAGCTGCTGCCTCTCTCAAACTGATGCCCTTGCGTTGTTTACGGATCGATTCAAATTCATTCTGAAACTGAATATTAGCGAGTGCCTGTTGGTCAGTTACACCCGCATCTAACAAATCGCGACCGTAGCCTTGGTAATCACTATATTTTTTGTCGTAGGAATTACGGTCAAAGAACTCAATGTCGGTTTCTTTTTTGTTGTCATTAAAGACGGCAAATACGTGGATTGGCGTTTCAACCAGTTGTACGTCTAATCCTAAACGCTGAGCCGCATCATAAAATAAGAAAGCTGCCGTAACCGTTGAATAGGTTTTAGATCCAAGCAAATCAGTGAGTTTATGGGAGTCCTCATCATGGGTCTTCACCTTGCTGAATAGTTCACTAAACAACTGTCTCGCCATCTTTTTGGCTGATTTGCCACTATCCACTTCAGATGTTAGTTCCATTACAAATGCTTCGTATTCAGCAACCATTTTTGGAAGTTCATCAATTGGTACACCGCTAGCGATCAAGCCTATCTCTACAGGCTGAAACCCGGTAACACCTGCTTGTTCAATTTGGGCGAGTAAATCGTCCCTTGAATCGGCTGGCAGCCACATCATGACTAAGATACCCAAAATAGACATATCAACTCCCAAAAACAAAAATTACACTGCCCGTGTCGTCATTCTAACAACCCGCTTTTACAGACGTCCGAAATCATCCTCGAACCTTTCAATATCATCTTCCCCAAAATAGGTCCCTACCTGTACTTCCACAATACATAGGGGTTCTAATCCGGGATTTTCGATTCGGTGAATCGTTCCACAAGGAATGGTGGCGGTGTCGTTCGTGTTCAGATTTAGCGTCTCGTCGCCGATCACAACAATGGCTTTTCCCGAGACCACCAGCCAGAATTCCGTTCGCTTTTGGTGCCTTTGCAAGGACAGCCTTTTTCCAGGCAGCACATCAAGCCTTTTCACTTTGAATTTCGGGTCATCCTCGAGCACGGTAAAGCTACCCCAAGGCCGGAACTCAATCGCGCGCCTCTTCGCTTCGGAGCGTCCCTTTTCTTCAAGCAGCTCAACTATTTTCTTCACTTTTTGACTAGATTTTTGGTGAGCTACAAGAATGGCGTCTTGTGTCTCGGCAACCACGATGTCGTCAAGACCCAGACCAACGACCAAACGATGATCTGAATACAGAAGACTATTCTTGCATTCGATGGCCAAGACATCGCCTTGGCAAACATTACCATCAGCATCCCGGACATTGCTTGACTGCACGCCGGACCAACTGCCAAGGTCACTCCAACCAAAATCACACGCAACCACCACGGCTGAATCGATATGTTCCATGACGGCATAGTCGAATGACAATGAGGGGCAATCGCGAAAAACATCGTTCTCGCCTGTTCTTAGGTACTCCGTGACTGCCTGCATGATTAGCGGTTGGTATGCCTCAAACAGGTCTAGCGTACGTTTCGAGCCCATGAAGAACATACCTGCATTCCAAAAATGACGGCCGCTAGCAACATATTGTGTTGCACGCTCCACATCGGGCTTTTCAATAAATGAAACCAACGGTCGAACGGATTGTCCGCTGTCATCGGTCTCGATATAACCAAACCCGGGTTCGGCGTAGCTCGGCTTAATTCCCATGATGGCCAATTCACCTTGACTGACAGCCGCCAGCGCCAACCGCGACGCGGATACGAAACCTTCTTGGTCAGTCACTAAATGGTCTGCTGGCAGAACGGCCAAATGCACATCACCATGCCGTTGCACGACATCACAGGCGGCCAATAGAATGGCAGGAGCTGTATTGCGAGGGAACGGCTCAACCACAAACATAACCGGCACACCAAAATCGCACTCAGCAATAACACGCTGTGCTAAGAATTTTTGGTCAAGGCCCAAAATCACCAGTAATTCGATGACCCCAGGTATTTTGGCCGCGCGCCTCAATGTAGACGTAAACAAGCATTCGGACCCGATTAAGCTTAAAAACTGCTTCGGGAATTCTCTTCTTGACCATGGCCAGAGTCGCATCCCTGCGCCCCCAGCGAGAATAACTGCGACGGTATTCATGAAGCACAAGGATAGAGGTTTAACCTGCTATCGTAAAGACGAAAGATGGCCAACCAATAGGGTTCGAGAAGCTGCGCCACGGGATACGAATGGCGCATGCAACATTCCATTGTTTGCATTGCATTCAAAGCTTCCACGCACGACATTTCCTTTGCCGATCACGCGTTTCGGTGTTATGTTGCATATAGATATTCAACTTACTGATTTGATTCTGTTTGTCAGATATGGAGCAGTCAATTTAGCTCTTAGGAGGACTATCATGAAGGCGAAATTCGCCAGCCTGATGTTGGCTTTTGGATTATTGGCCTCAGCTTTTGCGCAAGGCACTGGAACCATTAAAGGACACGTGACCACAAATGCGGGAGCTGCACCCGGTGTATTGGTCACCGTGAACGATGCCGGAGGATCATCCTCCTATATGGAATTTGTTGTTAGCGACGATAACGGTGATTTTTTCATCGGTCGCGTGCCCACAGGAACGTATAACGTTGAATTTTCTGCAACGGGACTAGAGACGTATGTTGAAGAAAACGTCAACGTCGTTGAAGGCCGCGCTTCGACCCTTACGGTTAACATGATCGCGCCGCTAAATATCATGGAAGTACTGACGGTTTCGTCTGCTTCTCGCCGCGTAGAGCGCATTGTCGAAGCACCGGCTTCGGTTTCCGTCATTACCACTGATGAATTAGAGCGAGCTTCTTCACACGGCCAATTACCCCGATTACTTGAAAACCAGCCCGGCGTAGAAATTACCCAATCTGGCGCTTATGATTTCAACCTCAATGCGCGTGGATTCAACAGTTCATTGAATCGTCGTATTTTAGTATTGATCGACGGACGAGACCCGGCCGTTGGGTTCCTAGGTAACCAAGAATGGGCCACGCTGTCAATTCCACTCGAAGAGTTTTCAAACATGGAATTGGTCCGCGGACCGGGCTCTGCACTTTACGGTGCCAACGCATTTAATGGTGTCTTAAATATTCGCACAAAACGACCCGTCGACACGCCGGGAGGCTATGTAACCTTATCCGGAGGAGAATTAAGCTCATTCCGCGCAGACGCACGTTATGGTGGCGTCTTTGGCGACGGTTGGTCTTATCGCGTAAATGGTGGCACCTTCTCGACCGATAGCTGGTCTGAGTCACGGACATTAGCTGACATGCCTTTCGAATATGGACCACTACCTAACGAGAACGCCGCTGGCAGCTCTTCCGAGCTAGCTGCTTTAAATACGGACGCAATCGAATCTGTTTATTTTGGTGCTCGCCTCGACAAAGAATTTAGTAACGGCCATGTGTTTAGTATTGAGGCTGGTACGTCAAAAGTTGACAACGGACTCGCGGTCACGGGAATCGGGCGCGTTCAAATCGACCAGTCCAAACGACCCTGGATTCGTCTGAACTACAACACGCCGCACTATAACTTCATGATCTGGCGGTCTGAGCGTGACACGCCAATCGGTCAAACGTCGCTCAATACGACGGCCAAACTTTACGAAAATTCCTATCAGCAGCATGCAGAATTACAAGTTAACTACGACCTATTCGACGGCAAAGTTAACTTAGTTGGTGGGCTCTCTTATCACGAGCAAGATATCGACACCACAAACGATGTTGGCTTCGAAACTCTCATGATTTCAGGTAAGGCTGAAGACCAGCAAGCGGCCTTTGGCCAAGCCACTGTTCATATCGGTGACCATTTTGATGTCGTCGTTGCCGGTCGTTATGACGAGTCAAGCCTCCACGACAGTCAAGAATCGCCCAAAGGCGCACTCGTTTGGAAAATCAACGAGAACCACACGCTTCGCGCAACCTACAACCAAGCGTTCCAGACCCCTAACTTCTCTGAGTTTTACTTACGCGCCGCAGCGGGTGTCGTGCCGTTTAACTTGATCGAAGCGGGCCTTGAAGCCGCAGTCGGCGTCGACATCCCGTTAAATTGGGAAACCACCCAGGTGATGGCGCTAGGCAATCCTGATTTGACGGTGGAGCAAATCGAAACCTACGAATTTGGTTACAAGGGCATCGTGGGCACTAGCCTCTTCGTCACCTTTGACTATTACACCTCTACAGCCACTAACTTTGTGACTGATTTATTACCTGGAGTTAACCCAAATCTAACCCCATACACCTTACCTGACGGGGTTCCTGCTGCTTTACATGGTGCCATCCTAGGGACCCTACAAAGCACGGTCGGTTCTCTCTTTGGTGGCTTAGCCACCAACGATGGCATCCTCGATCCCACCTCATCGGCAGGTCAGCCCATTCTCACCCTCTCCTATACCAATGCGGGTGAAGTAGATATGGACGGCATGGAATTCACGTTTAACTACTACCTAAACGATAATTGGACCGTTGATGGCAACATTAGCTGGTTCGATTTCAACGTGGTTGACGCAGGTGTCGAGGCAGATATTGTGCCCAACTCTCCTGAATACAAATACAATTTAGGATTGTCCTTTAACAGGGACAAGCTCTCGGCCAGCGCAAAGTGGAAACACACGGATGACTTCGCCTGGGCCGCAGGCGTCTTTGTAGGTCATATACCCGCATTCGACACCATGAACATCAATGTCGATTACAAATTCAGCGACCGCATTCGTGGCACGGTGAATGTGATCAACGCCTTTGACGATGAACATTTTGAACTATATGGCGGTTCAATAAATGGACGCCAGGCATCCGGTTCCATCCACTTTTCGTTCTAACGGAGTAACAGCCCTGGGATGACTCATCCCGGGGCCAAATCATGATACAGCTAGATCGTAGAGCATGGCGGACCAATCTTTTTTGGAGCGTGTTGCTCTGCGACGCACTATATCAATACCTAAACTTCGGAGGCTTAGCAGCCAGCGATTTTGCCGTACATGCCGGGTTCTTAGTGCTAGCTACATTCTTGGCCTTCGGCGAAAAATCAAGCTATCCAGTCCCAAAGCAAGTGACTTGGCTGATCATTTTGGTGATGGGTACGGGCCTCATACAATTGATTCCCTTACCGCATTTTCTGTTCAGCTTTTTGGCCCCCATCAAGGTCTACTTTGCAGGCGCCATTGCGGCCGTATTCCCAGACACAGCTGTACAAACTCAAATTGCTGTTTTGCCCTCATACCATGGCCTATTACTGGCCAAATTGGGTTGCGATTTTTATTTGGTCTTACTGGTTTTTGTAGGACCTCGCCCTCGTAGACAAGTTTTTCGTATTTGGTTCAGATTGATCACATTCATTTTGAGTGTGCTGATGATTATGGCAGGTAGGGGACTCATTTCAGACGGCAGTTGGCTGTCTCCTTACCAAACAACTTTTGGCGGATTGGTGAATACAAACCATTTTGCTTTGACGTCAGTTATCCTCATTTTGCTTTGCATTCAGTCGCTTACATTAGGTCTGCGGCAAATGGTCAAGGAATGGAAAAGTGCTGCCGGCCACCGATCCAACGTGCTCATTTCCTTCTTGAACCCGCTACTCGATCTTATTTTGTTAGATCTGTGTTTCTTGGCATTTCGATTTGCCAATTCAAGGAGCGGTATCCTGCTGCTGGTGATCGCAATCGTATTGTTTTTTGCTCAGATTGCCATGTCTTCTGCTCGGAACAAGTCATCCTGGACGGCTTACAAATTTGCATTCGCTGGCGTCATGCTATCGGTCTTGATTCTCTCCCAGATTCCCCTAGGAAGTAACCTCGATAAGTTTGACAGGAATCGATTTGACTGGGGCAATCGCGTTGAAGCGATGAAAGTTGGGGTGAATTTTCTAAAACGCGCGCCAATAATGGGAACCGGTCTAGGGTCAACCTACGTTTTGTTACCGCCATCAATGTCTTCCGCGCCTGACGGTGGCGCAGATTGGACGGAATACCACAATGACTACATACAAATTTCCAATGAATTAGGCATTCCAGGCATTATCGCGATAGGACTCTTGTTGGTTATTCTTTGGACGTGTTTAGGCTCAGGCTCTCAACATGCTGATCGCCGTTATTACGTGATGGCTGCACGAGCGATTGTTGCAGTTGTTCTCATTCATTCGCTTATTTCGTTTCCCATTCGCGTACCCGCGATTCGTATCTTAACTATTCTCGTCGTCGGCGCAGCGATTCGATTTAATCAAAATTCGTCACGACGTAAAGTGTTCTCGAAGCCCTTGCTTGTTAGCCTGCCAGGATTTGTCATTTGCTCTTTTGTTTTAGTTAACGTAGCCACAACAACCATGCCGGCTGATATCATTGCTAGCGATCAAAAACACGCGTGGAAATATGGTCGCCGTTTTGAAATTCCCCTAATGAAAGCCAATCAATTAGTCGACAAAGCGCTGCTGGTCTCGACTGATGTCGAAGATGCCCGACATGCTATTGATCAAGCTGAATTAATTTGCAGCGATTACATCCTCAGAAACACGTTCTCCGTTTATGCCATGACGACGACATTGATGGTTCATGTCCTACGTTCAAAAATGGTAGACACACCGGAAGCATTATCCGTCTTGGGGCATGAAGTTAATGCAATCGGTCTAGTCAGCCATCCCGACAATATCCAATATTTGTTAGCCAAGATGTTTTTCTATGGAGTCTATGAAGATCAACTGAGTGAATCTCAACTCAATGAGCTAAATAGAATTCGGCAGGTATTCGCCGCAAGAATGGATAGAAAGAAACAAGCTTTAGACTACTAATCTACTTTTTCTTGTGGAACCTATTCTCCTCGCCAGCTAAAAGACGCTTGAGATTAGAACGGTGAGTGTAAATGATGAAAGGAACGATAGCGGCCGCCAAGCCCCAGAGCGGTGGAGCAATCGATTGCCCAAAATAGACCTGAAGAACAGCCAACACGATTGGAAAACAGCAGACCGCTGTGATTGAGGCAAGCGACACCAAACCAGTCCGCCAAACAACCAGACCGAAAACTAAAATGCAGATTGGGACAGCAATCGGAAAAAGGGCCAGAAGCACACCAGCAGCCGTTCCTACGCCCTTTCCTCCACGGAAACCCGCAAAGACGGTCCATACATGTCCAAGTATGGCACTTACACCAATTGCTATTTGTAAGGACACCAATCTGACAGGTGGCATTTCACTAAAAACCAAAACGGCTAACCAAGTGGGCGCCCAGCCTTTTGCGACATCAACGATCACGACAAACAACGCAGGACGCCACCCCAAGACACGATAAACATTGGTAGCACCAGCATTGCCGCTGCCATGCTCACGGACATCTAGTCCGTACACCCATCTACCGACCCAAATCGAGGTGGCTATTGATCCACAAAGATAGGACGCTACCAAATACGCCGCGATCGTTACCACGGTTGTTCTGCTTTCGAATAGGCCATGACACCAACAGCTGCTGTGCCAGGGCCTACATGCGCACCTAAGGTTGGCGAAACATCAAGCACCGGCACATCAACCACGCCAAATTCTTCAGCAATGTAACTCAACAAACGATTGGCACGCTGTTCTGCATTCGCATGGCTGACAATGAATCGCAGTATGTCTTTTTTACCTACCTGTTTTCGTATCAATTTTTGCAGCTTGCGATCAGCTGTTTCACCGGGATTAACCATCGCTACTCGCCTAATTTTGCCAGTGTGATCAACTTTAAGAATGGGTACGCGCCCTATCAGAGAAGCGACAAGCCCCTGAATTTTTGGCACCCGTCCACCACGAACCGCATAATCCACCGTTTCAAGCGACGCGAATACGGTCGTGTGAGCACGAGCGAACGTCAATTTGCGAACGACTTCATCAAGGTCGTTGCCAGCTTCTATGAATTCGGCGGCTAGCATCAAAAGTAAGCCATGCCCTGGTGCAGCCGAACGAGTATCAAAGACACGTGTTTCAAAATCAGGTAAATGCTTTGCTGCCGTTTGGCCAGCCTGATAGGTACCGCTCAAAGCGGACGAAATCGTCAAAACCAATCCCTGATCGTGGTGCTCATTCGCCAATCGATAGGCTTTTATGAATTCACCGGGCGAGGGTTGCGATGTTTTAGGTTGATATTTCTGAGTAGCCATCAAGCGATAAACTTCTTTGCTCGTAATCGTCAATCGATCTAAATAATCGCGTGAGCCAAATGAAACTCGAACCGGCACGACTTGCACCCGATGTTGAATTAGAAAATCACTCGGCACATCACAAGATGAATCCGTTAAGATCGCCGGTGTCTTTTTCTGCTCAAAATTATTTTGTTGTTGGGCAACCATATCATCTGCCTTCGTCAGTTTAACGGCTCCAAATTTGCGAGCAATCTCATAAACAGCTTCAGGATCATCGGAATGAATATGAATGCGAATAAGTTCCGAACTGCCTGCCACTATCAGAGAGTCGCCCAAGGCATCCACTTCCGAGCGAATTTGTGTTAGCGATATACCGGTACCACTAACGACGCACTCTGTGCAGTATCTAAATTGTTGGTCTGGATTTGGCTCATCAATCAGGGTCTGCACCAACTCTGTCTCGTCGGCATTGGCACCCCAATCGAGTTGACCCACCTCAATGAGACGGACAATTCCCTCCAGCATATTTACGAACCCTTGGGCACCTGCATCAACTACACCTGCACTGGCAAGTACTTTCAGTTGTTTGGGCGTTCTACTCAATGCCAGGCTAGCCGCAGCCAGTCCCTCGCTCATGATTTGATCAAGGCCTGAAATTGATTGACGTTTGTGTTTTAAATGTTCACTCCAGTCACGCATGACGGTCAAGATGGTTCCTTCGACCGGTTTCAATACCGCTTGTTCAGCATGCGAGACGGCCACAACCATGGAATCCACAAGGTTAGTCGTATTTACACGATTCTTTCCTCTAAACGAGACAGCCAATCCCTGAAAGAACTGGGCGAGAATTGCACCAGAATTGCCCCGCGCTCCCAAAAGAGCGCTTTCAGCCAAACTAGCACTCATGGAGGCTAGTGTTCGGTCACTCATATCGATGGCGCGGTCAGCAACCGCCCTCAAGGTCATTGCCATATTGGTGCCCGTGTCACCGTCAGCTACAGGAAAAACATTGATGCGGTTCAGACGCTCCTGGCAGGCAAGCACATGTTGCGCCGCGGCCACTACCGCCCGTCGAAAGCGTTTGCCATCGACATACTTCATCTTGTCTTTACACCTGTTTTAATCAACAGTGATTCCGAAAAACGACCCTCAGCATGTGTCCAAGTGCCTTGTACACTAAATCCTCCCTTTTTGGCGACCTCATCGATATCTGAAGGATTGAATTTGTACGAATACTCCGTCACGATACGCTCCCCTTGTTCAAAGTCTAAGTCTAGACCCAGGCAAGGAATTACCACTCGTTGAGCACGATGACTAACGAGCCCCAATTCCATTCGAGACTCGTTTTCATTCCAAACGGCTGTGTGTCCGTATGCTCTTGGGTCAAAATTGGCCTCAAATTCGCGATTGATTCGCGCCAGAATGTTTTTATTGAAGGCGGCCGTGGCGCCGATTGGGTCGTCATAAGCCTCGTGCAATAACGCCTTCGGTTTCACCATATCCACACCCAAAAGCAACGCATCGCCAGTCTTTAAACAGGCACTAACTCTCGCGATGAATTCATCTCGCTGGGGAAGATCAAAGTTTCCCAAATTTGACCCCAGAAACAATACAACCAATGGTCTTTTATCAATGCGCTCTTCGACCTGCACTAAACCATCCAAATAAGTATCACAGATCGGTGTCGTCACAACGTCATCAATACCTTCCATACCGATGACGGTCTCATCCAATGCCCACCTCGAAACGTCAACGGGGAAATATTTCACCTGTCGATCGCGTTTGGCCAATCCTGACAATAAGAACTTAGCCTTGGCGCCCCGACCTCCGCCTAGCTCACAAACTGCACAACCTGAAGGGAGCTGAGCGGCTATTTCGGCCGAGGATGACCTGAGAAGCTGTGTTTCACTGCGCGTAATCAGGTATTCAGGCAATAGTGTTATGACTTCAAACAGCGCACTTCCCACATCGTCGTAGAGGTACCTAGGAAACAGACGTCTAGGGTGATTTTTCAAGCCTCTGACCAGGTCCCGGGCAAAATCTGTATCCAACGGCGTCGACACATTCCCTCCATCCAAAAGTCTTTATCGAATAATACCCCATTCCATTCACTTACAGTGCTTTGAGCAACGTCTAGTCGTGTAGAATCTGCGCATGAGATGGATCAGAGTTCAGCCAACCAGTTTTTGGTTCGCGCTATTGGCATTGCTATTTGTGATTCGCACGGCCTCGGTCGCCAATATCCAATCAGCTACGTTCGACGAGCCGTTCCACATCGCGGGTGGCCTTAGCTATTGGCGACTAAACGATTATCGAATGCATCCGGAGAATGGCGTCTTGGCACAAAGACTGATCACACTCACGCTTGCTGCCGATAAACGAGTGCCACTACCTGACTGGGACCATCCAGCATGGGCGCGTTCGACAGCTGGTCACTTGGGTCGCGACCTCATTCACGCCGGGCCGGTTAAGCCTATGGATATTCTATTTCAAGCACGTAGTTGCGTGATTGCCATCTCGCTTGCCTGCCTCTTCATCGTCTTTTATGTTTCTCGTCATTGGTTTGGAAACATGTCTGCGATTGTGTCCACCTTTTTGTTTTCGATGGACCCTTTGGTTCTCGCTCACAGCTCATTGGCGACCTCGGACATGTGCGCCACACTATTTCTTACACTTTCGGTACTTCTATTCGCCAGTTGTTTGAAACAGCTAACATGGGCACGTTTATGTCTATTTACAGTCGCGCTTGCGGCAGCGGTCTGTTCTAAATACTCGGCCTTTGTACTCGGGCCCGTGATCATCGTTGCCGTTGTTATTCGTGCCGCCTTACCTATTGTGCTTGAAATGGGATCTGGCCCAGATGTTCAGAGTTTGAATACTGTTCGCAAACGACTCTTTGCGTTGTCAGCGGCCATTTCGCTGGCCGCAATCGGATGTTTAGCCCTGGTATGGGTCAACTACGGTTTGCGATTCAGAACCGTATCTGATCCTGTCAATCATGCAAGCCAACCTAGCATCTCGTGGTCGCGAATATCGACCACATCGGTAACCTCAACGATGGTCCGCGTGGCCAAGAATTACCGCCTTGCACCTGAGGCATTCCTGTATGGTTTTGAATACGCTAAGGCATTTTCAAAAAATCGAGCTGCCTTTCTGAATGGCAAATACCACTCCGGAGGTCGTGCCAGCTTTTTCCCAATCGCATTCCTCATCAAAACCCCAATCACGACGCTATTACTGTGCCTCAACGCGCTGGTTTTCGGCGGCATATGGCTATTCAAAGAGCCTAAGTACTGGCGTAACCCATACCTTTACGTGAGCTGCTTATTTGTGGCTATTTATAGTTATATATCCTTCACTTCAGGAATTAACATTGGCCTTAGGCACTTGCTACCCTTATACCCATTTCTGTTTATGGCAATCGGGTGGGGCCTAAAATCACTTGAACCCTTGATGCGCTGGCGGAAGTGGCTCATTTTTTTTGTAGTGATCCTTGTATCTATCGAATCAATTAGCGTTCATCCTAACTATTTAGCCTATTTCAACCAACTAGTCGGTGGCTCTAAAAATGGATACAAACACCTGATCGATAGTTCACTCGATTGGGGGCAGGGCCTCAATCAGTTGAAGATATGGATGGAAGACAATCCAACCGAGGAGCCTACCTACTTTTCTTACTTCGGCAACGCCGAGCCCAAACACTATGGGATTGATACGCACAAATTGCCTAGTTTCTCGAGCCTGGAAGAACTTGTCATTGAGCCACTTTTACCCGGCCGTTATATCGTAAGCGCAAGCATGCTGCAACCGGTCTACCTTAATTGGGGCAAAGGTGAATGGTCCCCAGAATACGAACAGGCCTACCGAAGCTTATTTCGCAAGTGGCAACCAGAATTGCAATCTTCAGCCATCGTCGCGCAATCCAAAGCACCCGAGCTGAAAAGGGAACTACAGGCATTTGACCAATTTCGGTTCCGTCGACTCACGAATTACCTGCTTCAACGGCAACCTGATCATCAAATCGGCTATGCCATTTTTGTCTACAACCTATCCGCCTCTGACTTGGATATGGCTTTAGCCTTCCCGGGCAGCAAAGCGTATAATGAATAGTAGTTCATTAATCTTGGAGGGCTCATGAGAAGGGTGGTTTACAACCAGAAAGGGGGCGTTGGCAAATCCAGTATCGCCGTCAATCTAGCCGCCATACATGCCGCCCGCGGTTTCTCCACACTGCTGGTTGACCTTGATCCTCAGAGCAACACGAGCCAATACGTTTTGGGTCATGACATACAACCTGATCATCATTTAGGTGAGTTCTTTGAACAGTTCTTGGGCTTTTCGCTCTTGAATTGGCCAGCCAAGAGGTTCTTGTACGAGACGCCATTTGCGAATCTCACCGTCATGGCAGCACATGCCAGCATGGCAGAGCAACATAACAGGCTGGAATCCAAACACAAGATTTACAAATTGCGCGAGGCTCTTGATTCATTGGCAGGTCGGTTTGACGCGGTTTATATCGACACCCCACCGGCATCTAATTTCTTTAGCTTATCAGCGCTTATTGCTGCAGATCGCTGCTTGGTGCCATTCGATTGTGATGTATTTTCCAGGCAGGCCCTCTATCGATTGGTCCAAGAAGTGGAAGAAATTAAGGCTGACCATAACCAACAGCTTCAGATAGAAGGCATCGTGGTTAATCAATTCCGGTCACGCGCACGGTTGCCGCAACAACTCATACAAGAGCTGGAAAGTGAATCCGTTCCTGTGTTCAAAACACGATTGAGTTCATCCGTAGTCATGCAGGAATCCCATCAACGTCATCAGCCACTCATATACTGCGCATCCAATCACAAACTGACAAAACAATTTGAATCGTTGTACACAGAGCTAGAATCAGCCTAGGGCAGCTGTGTTAAAGTTTGTCTGATTTTGGGGGAGGTGCAATATGTACTTCTTAGTACTCTTGTACTATATGAGTTCGACGCAGCTGACAGTTGAGTCCATGCCACGACCGGCACTGACATTCACGTCGCAGCCGTACGAATCTTGGACAAGCGTTTGTGAATTGCAGCCCTTGAGCTTGCAAAAAAATAGGCATGGCGAATTCACGCGGAAAGCGGTGTCCATTGATGGACTACCTGTTCTGTTTTCATTTGTGTTGACGGTCAGCCAGCAGGCCAACACTTCTTGGGCCTGGTTGCCTAAATCTGAGATGCCAATCACAGGGTCACTGCCTCAAACTCTAAGTTTAGAGCGTTGGCTATCCGATGTTTTTGACGACGTTCAGCAACCTGTTGTCGTTCCTGCACCCAGCACAATGGCCTGGTTTCCACACCAACAAGGTTTAATAAAGGTTAAATTGACAACCTACCGCACAGGCGCGTTCAGTTATTGGCACGTCTGGTCACGTGGCGAGCAGGTTTATTTAGTCAGGCCCCGGCAATTACGTAATGTCAATGTCGGTAAGGTGTTCTTACCCAATCCGATCGTTTCATCAGGTGGCCAGGACCTTCGTGACCAAGACGACCAGGATAACGCGGTTGCTATTGGATTTTATGATGACGTCGCTTTGCTGGCTTTGACTGAGAATCAACCGGTACTGATTAACGGTGCTTTCAGTCAGAGCCAAGACCTGTCGGCTCCACACGGCGAATTAGCTAATTCGAGTGACAACTTCCTTTTCACGCGCTCGAATCCATGGTTCGAAGAGATCAATATCTATCACCACATTCACCGAGCCCAGAGCTATTTGCAGGCCATTGGCATTACTGAGCTCCAGAACCGGCCTATCCCGTTTGATGCCCATGGCCTAGATGGCGCTGATGCATCCCAGTTTTCTGTTTGGAGCGACCCTGCTGGATCATTGGAATTTGGAGATGGCGGTGTCGATGATGCCGAGGATGCCGATGTCATCTATCACGAATACTTCCATGCACTGCACTTCGCCATTGCTGGCGACCTGCTTTTTGACGCCAGTTTCAATTTACAGTTGCCAGTGCATCAACGAACCAATGAGGCAGGGGCAATTGCTGAAGGATGTGCCGACTACTTCACACACTCGCTAACGCGTGAATTGAAGGCAGCCAACGACACCGATATATATGCGCTCATGCAATGGAATGCAGCTGGTCAACATCCCGAAGACGGACCTCCATTTTACGTTCGTCGATGCGACGTTGAAGGCATTTACCCAACCGCCATAACAGGTGCTAGACACCAAGATGGCCAGCTTATTTCGTCGACATTAGTGGACATCAGACAACAGATCGGACAGCAGGATACCGACGAGCTCCTGATGCTCGCGTTAAGCATCTTGGCTCCACGACCCCTGTTTCGTGATCTCGCAATCGCAATTATGGAAGCTGATGATTTTATCTTTGATGGCACCCACTTTGATCAGATTAGCAACGCTTTTTCGGCGAGGGGGATTTACGAACCGTACGTCAGGTACGCTCATTTTCCAACCGCTGGCAAGCCCTCCTTCGACCTGGTGAACACACAGCTCGAATCGGCAGTAATTCGGCTTCACGGGTTCGATCAAATGGGGAATTTGATTGAAATCCGTGATGTGGAGCTACGAGCCAAAGCGTCAGAAACACTTGATCCCATGAATATCTTTCAGTCAGAAGACATCCGTACGCTACGCTTGAGTAGCGCTCAATCTTTTGCCGGTTTTGTCACCGTTCGATCCCTAGATGATCAAACGTCATATGCTTATCCATTTCTGCAACGTGAACCCTTTCTAGAGCTCCCCCACATTGCAGCTAACACGGTGGTATGGACCACAGAAGCTGAAATACAGGACCTTTCACCGCTTCCCCAGAATTTACAGCTCAATCCAAGCGAAGCGATTTACGATTCTCATGCATACCGGAATCTAATATCAATGAATCTAGACGACTTAGCGGCCAGCGGAACGACACAAGGAACACTTTTCGGTTCCGGAGATTTAACTGGATTCGAGCGTTTTCAGCGCGTAGATGGCGCCTTTCAAACCGCTGCCTTGCCTTTGGCGTCATCTTCGAGAATCAGACTGATCATTCCTCACGTGGCGGCTGATACAAACACATTCTGGACTGGCATCGCTTTTGTCAATCGTGGCATAAGCGTGGCTAATGTCACGGTTCAGTTTCGTGGCCCGAGCGGCGAAAGCCTACAAATATCTGCACTAACATTAGCGGCCAATTCGAAGTGGTTGGGTTTGGCCGAAGATCTAGTAGTTGGCGGAATTCCGGTCGCTACCAGTCACATAGACATCTCGTCTGATCAACCTCTCATCGGTTACGAACTTTTCGGAACCCAAAACGGACTCTCATTGGCAGGCCTTAATGTCGGTGAGTCAACTTCGCGTACCGCTTTGACCGGTATCAATGTCGATGAGCAACATTGGAGCGGTATTGCCATTGTAAATACGGCCAACGCTGAAGACACGATTCATTTACAGGCTTACGGCGAAAACGGGATAGCTCTTGGAGAAGTCAGCTGGACAATTCCGGCAAACGGGAAACGGATTGGCGTGATTGAATCGATATTTAATCCTGCAAGCGCGCCCTTCATTCGTTGGATCGAGGCGTCGGCAACGGTCCCCTTCACCGCATTCGTATTGAGAGGAGATCTGCCCGAGCGCAGGTACATGGACGGCATCGAGTCTCAACCCATCCTTCACCCATAATCAACATTTGTTGTCATTTTCTGTAAAGGAGGTCGCGGCTCTCAGCTCCACATTGACATCGCAAATTAAAAAGCGCAATGTTATGCGCTGGCAAACCAGAATCACCCTAGCTTTTAGCGATCGGAGTCTCTACATGTCTTTGATCCTTGAGGGTGCGTTGGTCGTGCCGCCGTTACTCAGCGCAGAAAGCATTGGACATCTTGTAGGTTCGGGCTGGTGTTGTCAGCCGTTAGTTGAGCCAGCGTCCGCGAGTAAGTTACTTTCTGAGGACTGCTACCAGCTTTTTGAAAGCCGCCGTTTTGAACCAGCGCGCATTGGCTCCGGTGTCTTACGCAAAGTACAAACCCATATCCGCAGTGATAAGACATGCTGGTGGGACCCGCTCGAGCCGACAGACGTACAAACATCGTTCTTGGTCTTAGCAGATCAATTGAGGTTGCAACTTAATCGCGAGCTCTTTACCGCGCTGCACGACCTTGAGGTCCATTACGCCATCTACCCTCCTGGGGGACAATATTCAGCTCATCTAGACCAATTAAATAGCCGCAGCAATCGCGTCATCAGTATGGTCTATTACATGAACGAAAACTGGCGCAGCAAATGGGGCGGCCAATTACGCATCCACGAGGCTGAGCGCTACCAAGATATTGAACCTTTAGCCGGAACACTAGTTCTCTTTCGCAGTGACAGCATTCTACATGAGGTGTTGCCAACTTCGCGACAACGCCTTTCTATCAGCGGATGGTTTCGCAATTAAGCTGGATCACAAACGTTCCAACCCAAAATGACCGTTCTAGCCTGAACAAAACAGAGTCCGTCCTCGACGATTTCACTTTTAGAGTGGGATAGATTCGCACCATGATAATTAGACCTATCTTGCTTACTAATGAGGAAAGATGTTAGATCGCAAGACCTAACTCATCCGGAAATTTACGGGCGTATTTAATAGGCTGGACCTTCAAATTCCTAGACTTGAACGATGCTGAACTTGGGACAGTCACAAAAAAATGGGCGGGTCTCGGAAAAGAATTATTTACCACCGCTGACAACTACATTATTCAATTGAACGGAAATCCTTCGGCAGGACTTCCTACGTTTTGCTAGCAGCCGGCCTCGCCATCGATACGGTATTCAAAGAAGAATAGCCCGACCCACCTCAGCTAAGAAGGCGCCCGCGGTATTCCAGCTGTCTGACGTTCGAGCGCACGTCAGCTGTAACTCAAATGAGCCACGCTACTCACTGGCGATCGCGACATCACCCGCACAGTTCGACGTTGCAGCTAGCGCCGTCGTGAGCTGTTTCAAGCCCACTCCGGCGCGATTAGTTTCCACAAATCCTCTAAGGAAAGTTGGCGCTGGTAGCAAAAAGGCCCAAAAACAGGCCATTCATCTTGACGGCATCATATCCAACCATTATTATACCGGATTACCAGGTCTCTTATTCGTTTTTGTGAGCGGACATGCAACAGATTGAACACAAAGAAACGGTTCGAGCCTCGGCCTGTAGACACTGTGAGCGGGAGCTTCTGCCCGGTCAGTCCGAGTTCTGCTGTGCGGGGTGCGCAACCGTGTTTCGCATCCTTAAGGATCGCGACTTGACTGACTTCTATCGTATCCAGCAAATGACGCAAGG
This sequence comes from Holophagae bacterium, assembly GCA_029263455.1. Classification (GTDB taxonomy): domain Bacteria; phylum Acidobacteriota; class Holophagae; order Acanthopleuribacterales; family Acanthopleuribacteraceae; genus JAGQSC01. The sequence goes on along the minus strand of JAJCXM010000022.1, from coordinate 355,656 downwards.
TTCAGCTCCCGACCTACGTGATCGAAATACCACCGACTTTTCATTCCTCGCAAGTAACACCTATCACGAGCAATATGTGTCCGAACTGGCGAATGGCTTATTCAAAGTGACTTGGTATTTACGTGGACTTTCTTGTGCCGCTTGCATCTGGCTGATAGAACGTTTTTTGGATCAACGAGCTGGGGTCCGCGATCATCGTGTCTCGCTCAGCGCCGCCACAGTCGAACTCACTTTTGACGCTCGTTTCGATGCCATCGGTATGGCCGAAGAGTTAGATCAGTTTGGTTATCGTGTCTCGTTAAACGAACGTCCTGAAGAAATCGACGACGATTCTGATGACCTTTTGCGGCTCGGTATATCCGGTGCTCTAGCTGGCAACAGCATGCTCATGTCACTGCCATTTTATGTGGGCCTGGAGACTCCTGGCTATGGCGCTCTCTTTGGTTGGATCACCGCGCTACTTTCGCTTCCTGTCCTATTCTATGCTGCCAGGCCATTTTTCCGGCGTGCATGGCTATTGTTCAGTCACCGCTTGTTGACGTTGGATCTGCCGATCGCCGTAGGGCTGATTAGTGGCGAAATTTTGAGTCTCAGTCAACTGATGCGCGGTAACTTGAACGGCATCTATTTTGATTCACTCTCGATGTTGGTCTTCTTCCTTTTGCTGGGTCGCTACATCCAGCAACAAGGCGTTCAAAAGTCATTGCTACATACAAGGCAGCTGGTTGCCGCCATGCCTCAAATGGTCAAACGCGCTGACGGCGACGGATGGAAGGCAGTAACCGCCCAGGAACTGAAGCCAGGCGATCGCATTCGCATTGTTGGTGGCGGACTTGTGCCAGTGGATGGTCGTTTGGAGAGCCGAGAAGCTATTCTAAATCTACACGTGGTAAGTGGCGAGTCTGTTCCTGTTTTGCGACAGACAGAGGAACTCCTCCCTGCAGGTGCGATCAATCTAGGCGCAGCGTTCGTGATGAAAGTGAACACGACGTTTTGTGATTCAGACCAGGAACGCTTACGTGGCTTGGCTCAAACGCTAAAGAACAGAGTCTGTCAGGAAAATGAGTCGCCAATGGCAGCCCGTTTCACTGCAGTTGTCACCATTGCAGCCCTTTCTGCGTTGGTTTTCCATTGGCGCAGCAACCCAGAGTTAGCCTGGCAGTCAGCTCTAACCATTTTGATTGTTGCTTGCCCTTGCGCATTGGCATTAACGCGACCAACAGCCATGTCATTTGCGCTAGCTCAAGCTGCCCGATCAGGCATATGGATCAGGTCACTTGATGCGCTTGATGAAGCGGCACGAATACGTTCAGTCATTTTCGACAAAACTGGCGTACTCACTTCGGGCTGCCCGAAGATCGTTCGAGAGCACTGGCAAACACCTCACCAGCACTGGCTGAAGGGCGCTATTTTATGTTTGGAAGATGGGCTCAATCATCCAGTGGCTCATGCCTTTCGCGAATCATTTCACACCACGCCAGCGCTCACAGCCACTGAAGTCAGAGTGCAACCCGGTTACGGCGTAAGCGGGATCGTTGAAGGGCGTAGGATCGTGATCGCAGCTCCACAGGGCTTACCTCGTTTTGGCATCCATTCAGACCACATTAACGCGCAACTGAAGAGACAAAATCTATCGTCAGATAGTACTCATGTGCTGGTGGTGGTTGACGAGCGCCTTGCCGCAGCCTTCGAATTACGCGACCGCTTGTTGGATGACGCGGCGGCCACTATTTCCAAGTTACGAGCCGACGGACACGCATTGAGGGTCATTTCAGGTGACCGTCCAGCCCATGTTGTCGCCACATGTTCTGCGCTCAAGTTAAATGATGTACAAGGTGGCGTAATCCCAACCGAAAAGCTACGTCTCATGATAGAAGCTGTGGCCGAAGATCGCCATGTGATGATGGTCGGCGATGGCCTCAATGATATGGGCGCAATGGCCTGTGCGTCATTGTCCGTTACCCACACAGGGGCTACGGAAGCGGCATTGCAGTTTGCCGATATCGTCATACCGCAGGGCGGCCTTTTGAATGTGGCGACCCTGATGGACTTGGCTAAACGCACCAAACGCGCCGGCCGAAATGGCATGCTCGCGTCGGTGACCTACAATCTGGCCGCCATTTCGTTGGCTTGGTTTGGCTTGATCGGGCCGCTGTGGGCTGCATTGCTGATGCCTTTGAGTTCACTTTCGGTGATTGCCATAGCTGCAGCTACCGTCAAGGGGTCGACCTAATGGGCATTCTCTTTGTGCTCTTACCGATAACTTTGATCCTTGCTGGGATCGCCGTTGGTGCCTACATCTGGGCCCACCGTAACCACCAATTTGATGATTTAGAGACACCAGCATTTCGTGTGCTCTTTGATGAGAAGCAAGAAAGGAAGGAAGAAAATGAGTCTTGAGCGTTTTTCGTATGACGATGGGATCGTCCGCAAGTTCATCTGGGCCACCGTCATTTGGGGCGCCGTTGGCATGCTGGTCGGCTTGATCATCGCGATGCAGTTGGCGGACTGGCGCCTTAACCTAAATACTTCGTGGTTAACTTTTGGCCGCCTAAGGCCGCTACACACCAATGCGGTCGTTTTCGCGTTCGCTGGCAACGCATTTTTCGGCGGAATCTATTACTCAACACAACGTCTGCTTAAAGCACGGATGTTTTCGGACCTGCTGTCTAAGGTCCATTTTTGGGGCTGGCAACTTATTATCGTCTCAGCTGCTATTACGTTACCGCTAGGGCTGACCACATCGAAAGAGTACGCTGAATTAGAATGGCCGATTGACATCGCGATCACCTTGATTTGGGTCGCCTTTGCGATAAACTTTTTCGGAACGATTGTCAAGCGACGTGAGCGCCACCTTTACGTTGCGATTTGGTTCTACATCGCTACCATTATTACGGTTGCGGTACTTCACATTTTCAACTCGTTAGAAGTGCCAGTCACGCTTTTCAAAAGCTATTCCGTTTATGCCGGTGTGCAAGACGCACTGGTGCAATGGTGGTATGGCCATAACGCGGTCGCCTTCTTTTTAACGACCCCTTTCCTTGGTCTCATGTATTACTTCATGCCAAAGGCCACACAAGGTCCAATCTACTCGTATCGACTGTCGATCATCCATTTTTGGTCATTGATCTTTTTGTATATTTGGACCGGCCCACATCATCTCCTGTATAGCTCTCTTCCTGATTGGGCACAAACGGTAGGTGTTCTTTTCAGCCTCATGTTAATCGCGCCTTCTTGGGGCGGCATGATAAATGGCTTATTAACCTTACGGGGCGGTTGGGACAAGCTTCGGCAAGAACCTGTTCTGAAATTCATGGTTGTAGCCATCACTTTTTACGGCATGGCCACTTTCGAAGGCCCCATGCTTTCCATCAAATCACTAAACAAGTTATCCCACTACACAGATTGGACCATTTCTCATGTGCACGGTGGTGCCCTTGGTTGGGTGGGATTCCTTTCATTTGGATGCATCTATTGGATGCTGCCGCGACTCTACAACACCAAGCTCTATTCCGAGAAACTGGCCAATTACCATTTTTGGCTAGGTCTAATCGGCATCTTGGTCTACATGATTGCGATGTACATTTCCGGTATTACCCAAGGTTTGATGTGGCTTGATTTCGACGATCAAGGCTACCTGGTTTACCCCAACTTCATGGAAACTGTCATCAACCTAATCCCTTTCTATTATTTACGGGCTATCGGCGGATTTCTTTACCTGATGGGCACCGTTCTAATGGTTTACAACATGCTCAAGACCGCGCAAAGTGCGGGCCCGTTGACTGACACCGTTGCCGAGGCCAAACCGCGAGATCGTGGCGCGCTACAGGGTAAGTTCCATATGCGTTTAGAAGGCAAGCCGTTTCTTTTCTCCGTAGGTGTCACTTTGGCCATTCTCATCGGAGGCATCCTCGAAATTGTTCCCATGTTGGCCATCGAATCCAATGTCCCAAGTATTGCGTCGGTCAAACCCTATACGCCGCTTGAGTTGGTGGGACGTGATATCTATATTCGCGAAGGTTGTAACAACTGTCATTCACAAATGATCCGTCCCATTCGGGCAGAGACAGAGCGTTATGGAGAATACTCAAAGGCAGGGGAATTCGTCTACGACCATCCCTTCTTATGGGGTTCAAAACGAACCGGCCCAGATCTTCATCGCATCGGCGGGAAATACCCGAACCTTTGGCACCTCCGTCATATGGAAGATCCACGCACAGTCGTTTCCGACTCCATCATGCCAGCTTACAACTGGTTGCTGACGGCACAGGTTTCGTTTGAGGGCATTAGTCATAAAGTCGCAGCGATGACCAAAATCGGTGTCCCGTATAGCGAAGCAGAAGTGCAATATTCGGAGGCCGACGCCCGTGCCCAAGCCCAATTGATCGCCGATGAGTTGGCCGAATCTGGCGCAAATGGCCTTGCCGACAAAGAAATAACTGCCTTGATCGCTTACTTGCAGCGACTTGGCACCGATATCAAGGAGTAAAACATGATCTCAGACGTGCTTAGCCAAACCCATTTGCCGACGCTACCCCAGATCGCTGTTTTATTGCTGAGTGCCGCATTCACGGCCATTGTTGTGCATGTTTGGCGCGGCGGAGAACGATATCGCGGATTGGATCAGATCCCACTCAACGATGAACCGTCAAGCCATTTGGAGGAGAGACCATGAACCAAGATAAACCGCTTGAATTATCACATGATTACGACGGCATTGAAGAACTCGACAATGACCTGCCGCGCTGGTGGCTGGGAATTTTTTGGGCCACAGCTCTGCTCGCTCTCTTCTATGTCCCTTACTACCATTGGATGAGGCCCGACAAACTACCGGCCAATGCTTGGGAAAAGGCGGACGCCGAACGACGTACGGTACTAACCACGACCGATCAGGATAACGCCCAACAAGAAGGTGAAGACCTGACCGCCCTGTATGAAAAGAACGACTGGCAGGAAGATGGCAAAATGACCTATCGCACATTCTGCGTACCGTGTCATGCCGCTGACGGTGGTGGAGGTATTGGTCCAAACATGACCGACGATTACTACATCCATGGTGGCACACTTGCGGATCTGGTCCATATCGTTTCTGAGGGCGTACCGTCCAAAGGTATGGTGCCGTGGAAGGCGAGCTTGAGGCCCGACGACATCCGCGCGGTCGCATTTTATTTGCGCTCTCTGCGTGGAACGACAGCTGCCAATCCAATCCCTGCCCAAGGCGAATTAGTCGATAGCGAAGGACGCATTCAGGCCGACCTAGAAGCGCAGTCCAGCAGCCCGGTGGAGTAGCCAATTGACCACGACGTCACCTACCAAAGAACGCGTCACCACTATTGGTGAAGGGGGTCGGCGGTTTTGGCTATACCCCGCTAGTTTCAAGGGATTGTGGCTTAAACGCCGACAATGGCTGGCCGCATTCCTGATCGTGCTCTTCTTTGTCCTGCCATGGATTAAGATTGATGGCCATCAAGCTGTCTTGTTGAACATTGTTGACCGTAAGTTCGCTTTCTTTGGCATTGTTTTCTGGCCACAGGACTTCTACATATTTTGGTTCTTTGTGGTTGGCGGAATTGTCTGTATTTTCTTAATCACCGCACTGTGGGGACGCCTTTGGTGCGGTTGGGCATGCCCTCAAACCGTTTTTCTTGAACACGTCTTTCGGCGCATTGAGAAGTGGATCGAGGGTGATGCCATGAAACGGCGACGCCTGGATCGTGGACCTTGGACGTGGGAGAAACTGCGAAAAAAGACCCTTAAATTATCGCTATTCATGATCATTTCCATCCATTTCGCCAATACCGTGCTCTGTTATTTCGCGGGCTCCGATCACGTCATGCACATGACGTTTACAGCGCCTGGCGACAACTGGAGTTGGTTTACTTTCATGGCGTTCCTCTCGTTTCTCTTCTTTGCCGATTTTGCCTGGTTCCGGGAACAGTTCTGCATTATTGCCTGTCCATATGGACGGTTCCAATCCGCCTTGCTCGACGAACACTCTCTCATCGTTGGCTACGACTACGGCCGCGGGGAACCCCGCGAACACCTGCGAAAAGGCGTAGAGTCCAAGGCAGGTGATTGCATTGATTGTAATCGTTGTGTGGCGGTTTGCCCCACAGGCATCGACATTCGCATGGGCTTACAAATGGAATGTGTCAACTGTACCGCCTGCATGGACGCCTGCGATGAAGTGATGGAAAAGGTGGGACGTGATGTCGGTCTCATTCGCTACACATCAATCAGTGAACTGGAAGGGAAATCACAACGTAGCATTAGGTTACGCACGGTTGCTTACAGTATTTTGGCAGTATTTCTACTTGCTGCAGGCAGCTATGCCCTACTCAACAAACGCGAATACAGTATTCAGATCCTGCGGGCGGCTGGCAGCGGATTCTCGCGCGTTCAGTCCGATCACGTGATTAATCACTTTCAGGTCAAAATATCGAACCGAACGTCTAAGGCGATCACCATAGAACCCTGCCTGCCACCAGGCTTCGAATTGACGACGGCGCTCCGCACTTGGAACATCCCAGCTCAGTCCACCCAAAACCAGTCAATTTTTGTAAGCCGCCATTTAGACAAATTCTCTCCTGATGGGAAAGAGAGACTGGTAGTCAGTTTTCGACGTGAAGATAAGACGATCTTTCAAGATGAAATCACCTTGATTGGGCCAGCTCATGAAGATTAAACCCTATAAAGTGCTCATATTTGGGCTACTTAGTGTTGCCGTGATTGCTAACCTAGTAGCTATCTTCGTTTCCACTCAATTGGACATCGACTTAACCAGTGCAGATTATTATGAACGCGAAATCAACTACGAGGAAACGCTCGAAGCAAGAAGACGTGGGCAGGGATTTCAATGGACAATCGATCATGAAAACAACATCATGAGCGTCCATCTCAAAGCTCATACAAATAGCCCCATGCCGGTAGCCATGCATGCTTACCTGTATCGTCCTCAAACAGCCGCATCCGATTTCGAAATTGAACTAAAAGCACAAGAAAGCGGGCTCTTCAATGCATCGATGCCCCTATTAGATCCAGGCAAGTGGCGACTTACACTCCGTGGTGATACGCCGTCTGGTGCTATCGAATATCAAACGGTCATCCATCGATGAGTAGTATTTGGCTGATTGCTGGCGCTGCATTTGTTGGTAGCTTCCACTGCGTCGCCATGTGTGGTCCATTTGTCGCCTTTTATAGCCTCAACCTGCGGCCCGTCGGCTGGCGCCATCATTTAGGTTATCAACTCGGACGTCTAATTGCTTATCTTTCGTTAGGAGCGGTCGTAGGCTGGGTGGGTCAAGGCCTCTTTGCACTATCATCAACACTTTCCTTGCAACGCGCACTCGCAATTGGACTGGGCATCATGATGATGTTATTGGGTTTCTCTCACGTGGTCGGACGACGTACACGTATATTCGCCAAGCCTGGCCAATGGATGAGTCGCTTGATCGGCAAAAAAACGCAATCGGCAACACCATTCCTAATAGGCTTACTCTCTACTCTATTACCTTGCGGTTATCTATATGCATTTGCATTCGCAGCAGGCGCCTCAGGTCATCCCATTAGCGCAATATTCGCGATGGTGGTTTTTTGGCTTGGGACTCTGCCAGCTCTGTTAGCCGTTGCCGTCGGCAGCCAATGGACAAATCCGTCCATTTGGCGGCACCTGGAACGACTAACGCCGCTGTTTTTGATACTCTTCGGCGTGCTGGCAGTGACCGGAAAATGGCTCAATTTTCCAGACCTGCAAAATAGCTTTGAAGTCTTATGTCGGCAAATCGCCCCTTAATTAAAGGTCGTCTCTGAGACAGTAGCCTCGAGGTACGGCTTCGACAGAAATAGCCAGAACCCATTTGTTTACAAAAAAAGGCACCATCCACAGGCGATGATAAAGGTCATGCTCGCCCAAGCAAAGCTAATCGATTTAACCGTCGCCCGCTTCGAAATTTGATTCGTTTGATTTCGGATCCAAGATCAGCCAAAGGCGGGTGCCGCAATCATGGCGGCACCCTATCCGTTACGGGACAATGAACACATCATCAGCAAGCTCGTCGCCAATGTTTGTATTGCGACGTATCACGTCAGACAGACGCGTATTTTCTATGTCGCGCCGCTGCCTTGGGTCTAAACGTTCCTCATACCAATAACGATCGCCATCGCGGAGAGCTTCGAACTGGTCACGGATTATGGTGGCGAAGCAGGCTCCGATCATTGCGCCATCAACCGCATCCTCAGCGAGCCCGCCGACCCACAGATCTACGTCATCAACACGGCCATACACCGAAGCAAGCTTAGCTTGCACCTTATCGTCACGAGTGATATCCGACCAACGTCGTGCTGGTCTCAGCCCAAGCTGCCGCCGTGTATCGTTGTAGGACGGTAGCCCGTGATCGCGGCCCCTTTGTATGTTGAGGCTAGCCAGATCGAATCCTCCAGAACCGGGTGGTCCGAATAGGAAATTCCGAACATCTTCAATAATGTAGATATCAATGCCCTCACATTGTTGCGCTGCCAACCCGCGCAACACGGGCGCCAATCCACCTTCGACAAGTTTGTCTGGCGCAAAAAAGGCATCGCGAAGAGCTAAGTGACCTTCGGCAATTTCCCGACCATCGCGGCCTAGTCTAAGAAGCTTATCATTCAACATGGTGTGGCCTACGCGATAGGCCGCCGTCGAGAATGAATTAGCAATAGATGCATCCAGGTCATCTCGGTAGCCGCGATATGGACCGGGCGCCATGGGTCCTAGTAAAAGCGGCAAAAACTCTGAATAGGTAATGTGTTGGATTTGTGCGCCCACCAACATGCGAGCTTGTTGATAAATTTCATCGCCGGATAAACCGGGCTCTCTTTCGACTAATTCCTGCGCTAGCCGATTGTGTTCCCGCACGAAGAGCGTGTGTAGTGCTAGAAGACCTACCTGCTCATTGGCTCGTACATCGCCAGCCAGGAACAATTGATCGCTAGACCCACCAGCATTAGCAAATCCGTCAACGTTGTTTGGGAGATAGCCATCATTTGTCTTGAGTTTGCCAGACCCGTCTAATCGACGAAGCGCATCGGCTCGTTCCAAATCGGAGCCATACACTTGCGAACCATCAATCCACGCGGTTATCTCGTTGAGCTGCTGCCTAGGATTGCGATCATCGCTTCCACTTTTGACGTCATAAAGAGAGCGATTGAAGGCCATGAACATTTCGCCAGATCCTTGTGGATCAAACCACAGATCCCCAGTCGGAATATCGATATCCGCAAGTTCAGGAGGATCGGAGCCATCAGTCAAGTCGATATCGTGGTCTAAGAATTGGCCCCATTGCCAAAGAAAGCTACTGGCTCGCCTGTCATTCAGGTGAGCTTGATCCTGATCGCAAACAGCATTTGAAATCTCACGTGGCCCAGGCCGATCATTTCCACTCAGAGCAGAAACACCATCGGCATAGTTGGCCTCAACGAGTCGCAATAGAGGTGTATGAGTCGCTCCCGTGTTGGGTTGATGGGCGTTGTTCTGCGTCCCATCAATCGTACGAAACACGAGTGCTTGAAAGACTACGTCTTGCGGCCGGTCGGGAGCATGATCGCGGGCGATGCGCCGAACAGGCGACACCTGATGATGATCATCATCAGGTCGTTCGCGAGGCTGCGACCAGACGACCTGTGATGCCAACAAAAGGGCTGCATAGGTCATGAATATTTTTGTCATTTAGTAACTCCTTAATCAGATATCCCCTGACGGAGTACAATTTGACGCTTGCATGTGGTGTAAATGTGGATAGGCCGTGAAGAAAACGTGAATCACTCAGGTGGCACGTACTTATAACCTACGCCATAAACAGATGCGATGACCTCGTCGTTGTGTAATGGAACCGCGAGTTTCTTGCGCAGATTCTTGATGTAGGTATCCACGGTTCGATCACTTACTATTCGACCATCGTCATACATCTTGTCGATGAGTTGATTGCGCGAAAAGACTCGATGTGGTTGAGCTGCCATGGCTTTGAGCAAGTGGAATTCTTGCGGAGTCAAGGCGACCTCGGTACCATCAGCTGTTACTTCATAGGCCGCTTCATCAATCATAAGTCTTTGTCTTGTGGCGCGACTATCAACGGCGTCTGAGGGTACCATCCGTCTGAGCACTGACTTAACGCGGGCAACAACCTCACGCGGGCTAAAAGGTTTGCAAATATAGTCATCTGCTCCTAATTCCAAACCAAGAATACGATCAATTTCTTCAACACGTGCGGTTACCATAATCACTGGTACTTCACTGCATTTACGTAATTCGCGGCAAATATCCATGCCATCGCGATTGGGCAACATGAGATCCAGCAGAATCAAATCGGGCTCGTAAGTCCGAAAATTGGTCATCACTTCGGCACCATCGTCAACCCAGTGTGTGGAAAACCCGAATCGTTCCAGATAATCGATCAGCAGTGCAGCCAGCTTGGGTTCATCTTCGGCAATGAGAATACGCTTCATGGTGCGCTCCCTTTAACAGGTAGTGTCAGCAATATTTTGAGGCCTCCCAGTAAAGATGGCTTTGCCCAAATACGGCCGTTATGAGCTTCAATGATGCTGCGGCAGATGGCCAGACCCAAACCAGACCCTCCGTATTTTCGGCTGCGTGACGGCTCCACGCGGTAGAGACGTTCAAAAATCTTTGAGGCCTCTCGATTTGAGACGGCGGGCGCGCTATCGTCGATCATCAAGAGAAATTGATCATCTTTCCATTGTGCGGTGATTCGCACAAGACCACCCGCATCGGTGTACCTCAGACTATTATCCAAAAGATTGTCCAGCACTTGCCCGAGTCTTGATTCGTCGCCTTCAACTAAACCCATCACATTATCAGGAAGTTCATCGATCAGATCCAAGTTGGCGGAAGCAAAGTTAGCCGCCATCCGATGCATACGTCGACGCGTCAGTTGGATGGGATCCAGTGGTTCCATGTCCAAATGAGTTGACGCGTTATCCCATTGTGCCAACTGATGCAGGTCGTCGACCATTCTGGTTAAGCGCCGGACCTCCTGCTGTATTGAAGCGAGTGTTCCCGGGCCCAATTCGCGAACGCCATCCTCGATTGCCTCGATCTCACCTCGTAGAATGGACAAGGGTGTTCTGAGTTCGTGAGCTACATCAGCTAACAACTGTTGCCGTCGTTCCAAACTCGAAACCAGCGATTCCGCCATGGAGTTGAAATCACGGGTTAATTGGCTTATTTCGTCATTTCCCTTCACGCGCGTGCGTGCTTTGAGATCCCCTTCGCTCAAACGTTTTGAGGTCCAAGCCAAGGCTCGGATCGGCTTGGTGAAATGGCGCGCAAGAATTGATGAAACCACCACCGAAACAAACAGAAGTGACAAGCCAAATACGACAAACTTTCGTGACTGTTGTTCAATGAAACTAAGGTCGGCGGCGGCCTCGAGTTCACGACGCGAGGCTAAGCCCAGCCACCCAACCGTTTCGCCTTCAACATCGATGGCTAGAAATACCACCTCCTTGTCACGTGGGTCCGGCCCGATTACCTTATGCCTGTTGACGTCGTAAAGCGTTAAGCGGTTATTCGGCGGCTTTTCTGCGGGCCAGTCGTCACGCTCGCGACGCGGGCGTCGACGCCCGTGTTCTGGTCGATTAATACGAACAGCAGGTCGATCATCGGTTATTTGGTTCCAAAGATGGGGTTGATCCTGTAAGAGGTACCAGCCTCCGTTTGCCTTGTAGTGGCTTCTCAATTTGTCTACTGTCGCAGCGTAGTTGGCTTCGTCCAACGCATTCAAATACTCCACAAACCCTTGTTGCATTGTCCATTTTGTAAAGCCAAGCATCAGTAACAACGCCATCACAGCCGTCGATGACATGGCAATGAATAGCTTGTAACTAATTCTCAATCTTGGCTCCCAGCATTCAATTCACCGCCAAAGTTCACAGCCGTTCGCCAGCAGTGATAGCTTCTATGTCCTGCGCTAAGAATGTCATGTCTATGGCTCGCGTTCCTTGATAAACACCACGTATGGAGCCAGTGGCATCCAGCAAGTATATCTTCTCGCTATGAATGAACGCATTCTCCTTATCGTCAGTGGACCCACCATCGATATAGAAATGGTCACGCGCCAATGCAACCACTTCCTGTAAGTCGCCGCTTAGAAGCTGCCAACGCGGATCGGTGAGCCCGTACTTTTCCGCACACTGCTTGAGACGCGCCGATGTATCTACACGAGGCATGACCGAGATCGCAGCTATCCCAAAGGCGCTGCCTATCGCCGTTAACTGGTTCATATGCCTCAATATTGTCGGACAAATACTGCCACAACTTGTGAAGAAGAAACAAATCACCGTGGGCTGGGTAAAAAGATCTTGCGAACTAATATATTCGCCCTTTTGATTCGTGAAGTCGATCTTTGGAGGTGGTGTTTTCTGCACTGCGACCACGGGCCATTCGGGCGTCAAGTTGGAGTCGTTATAGTACGGAAGACCCGTCTGTGCCAAAAGCCCAAGCAAAAAGAGAATCATGGCCCACTCCCGCTTTCCATGATCGAGCTACATGGTCGCGAGCCAAACAAGCCAAATCGCCTGCCATCAACCACTGTATAGTTCGCATATAGTTTGCCCGCCAGGGTCCATGCCTGTTGGCGGCCGTACTCTCTGCCGTCCTTGTAATGTTGCTGTTTTGATGGGGTACCATCTTCGTACCAAGCCCAATCACGACCCGCTTTCAGTCCGTTTCGGTATTCCGTAAGATAACGAAGGCAGCACTCTGACCACCAACCCATATGTTTGCCGACCCGTCGATTTGCCTTGTAGAAACGAAGATCACTTAGACCTCCAGCGGGGGTCCAAGACACATCTAGACCAGCACGTTGTCCCATTTCGATATAGGTGGCGCGCCGGATGGATTCGTCATCCCAAAACGTGTAGAGCCATCCCGAATAGAACTGTCCAGTATTGTTTAGCAGGTGGCCGACTCGGTCCACGCCTGTTTGACCATGTGTCATAAAGACCGAGGGGGGTTTGGTACCAGAAAGGGATACGCAAATGACGAAAAGACACTGTGCCGCACTGATCATCACCCACCTCAATTCAATGTGCCGGCGGTGCCCTTGAAGCAACCAATCAAATAAGGTGGCTCAGGCGTCGCATGATAGTGGTAAATACCATTTGGGAATTCCGCCGTCACATGTTCATGCCCATTACACGCATCCAAATCGGAAGGTACAGACAAGTCGGCGTCATATGGACCATAAATCGGGAAGCCGTCCAACATGACGCCTATTAGTGTGCTGGGGTCAGACTCCGTCAAATAGGTCGGTTCCAGATGGTAGTGGTAGGCGCCCTGCTGTTGTGGGTGACCGTTGAATCTGTCAAAAGTCTCAATTTCTTGGTCCAATGGGACCCAGCCTGTCGCTGTGCGTCCGGCGTACTGATTAAAAAACACAACACCATTGGTGGCCACACCAATAGGGCCCAAACGGGTTTCCTCGAGCGTACCGGAGATTTTGGGGTTTAACGGTACACGAAATTCGAAGTCCTGAGCGTAAATGCGATTGGGATTCAGCTGCATACCCTCGTGCGGTGCTTCATAGCTTGCATCATTGGTGGCGAAATAGGGACTTGCGTGGTTGGGAATATCATCAGTACGAATCACCAGCATTTCGCCGTCTAGATAAGCTTCCGTGTGCTCGACAAAAAGATCGAGCAGCGTATTCGGCTCGTTCGTTTCAGATATTGCCGTTGTCGGAATAGCGTGAGACATGGCAGGCTCAACCCAACGATTGAACGTAAACGACGTTCCCATAATTGGGGTATCGCTCAAAGCTAAAACGTACCCTGTGGCGGTCATTTCTGGAAGCAAATCGCTCAACATGTGGGCGATGTTTGCGCCAGCCTGGACCGTCACATCTGCATGGCCGACGACTTCATCATTCTCAAATGCAGTAAGCACAACCTGCGCTACCACTTCGTCGTCAAGGTTCACCAACACAATGGCCGTTGAGGATTCGACCGAACCACTCTGAAAGGGAAAAACAATACTATGACTGGCCTCATCCATTTCCATTGCGTTAGCTTGTGCCGGTGAAAATCCGGACGGACTGCCATTACTGGCGATCACCAAGGCGCCTTGAAGCTCACCTTGTTCTACATAACAGAATACCGAGAAGCCGCCCAAGCCTACCAGCTCCGGGAATAGCCTAGACGCATCGTCCACAAGCTGTGCGTTGGCTGCCAAGACATGTTCCTTGCGAATTTTCGCTCCCGCTGAATCGCGGGCTTCGAGCATTAAGGTTTGCGACTGTTGATTGAGGTTGACCAGACACAGTCTGGATGTGAAAGGGGCTGTGGATGTGACCCATGGAAAAACCAACTTCGGCGTTTCCACTTGCCACAAAATCGCCGCTATCAAAACGGGTATAAACATTTCAACGTCTCCTTGGTGGGCATAATGCCTCGTCACCCCAAATCATGGCTTAAAATAGTGGAGCAAATATGGCGGAACCGTGAAGGTATCGAGCAGTTGATGTGCTTTCTCAAAGATACAAGCCTCCACTGGTAATGATAAAAATCTACTAGGGGACGCGCTAGCAACAGGAAGTCAGTTCTATGAAAAAGTCACTCATATCAACAAGTAAGTATTTGAGCCTAATATTGCGTCATGACCCGCAGCTCATTGGCCTACACCTCGACGAACATGGCTGGGCAAGCGTTGAAGAATTGCTGACTAAGGCGAGCGCTGCGGGCAAAGACATAACGCCTGGATTATTATTTGAAGTTGTGAAACGGAATGACAAGAAGAGGTTTGCAATTTCGGATGACGGCCTCCGTATTCGTGCCAACCAAGGCCATTCGCTCGCGGTCAAGCTAGGACTTGACCCATGCGAACCACCGCTAGTTCTGTACCACGGAACGGCGGCCAAAAACCTGGTGGCCATCCGTCAGCAGGGTTTGCTTCCTGGCAGTCGACAACATGTCCATCTTTCTGCGGACACAGAAACCGCACGCCGTGTTGGGTCTCGACACGGCCAACCGGTCGTTTTGATTATCGACGCAGCGACCATGCACAAGCACGACTTTGCTTTTTTCCTTTCTGAAAATCATGTTTGGCTAACAAAATGTGTTCCCGCAACCTACATCCGAGACAAAGTATAACGAGCGTGCGACGTCGCGGCTTGGTTCGGCACCTTCATTTTTTTTGTCGCTGTGTTCACATTAAGTCGCGATTTCGGTAAACGCCTTCGATCAATTCAAGTGCCAACTGATAAAGCAACTCTTCATTTGCGTCCTTGAGCAAATACTCCCTCATAAGATTCAAGCCTGAATTCGTCTTGCCGCAAGCTACCAGCATGCCAGCGATTTTGAGATATTTGCCTTGGCCTACTCTTGCTTTATTACGCATTGCGATGAGGACAAAAGAAACATCTGAGGCTTTATGCAAACGGCTAAGGGCCCAACCAGCCGCCAGCAATTCTTTTTCGTCTTCAGATTCAACCGCTCCTTTAAACGCAAGATCAGCAAACTCATTTGCTTTACCCTGCATCCCCTGCTCAGCGTAGGCAACCGCCAATTGCGACATCGCCATTGAATTTCGCTTGCCTCGTTTCCGAACTAGCTGAATACAAGCTTCTGCGCGCTCCAGATCCGAGCACTTCAAAAAGGTGCTCGCTGCCCAAACCCTATTCATTGTGCGAGAGCTTCTTTCAAATAACCTCTCGGCGATTTTGAGACCAAATGCCCTGCCACGTTCAGTAGCTGTTAAATTTGGCTTAGCTGAGGTGGCTATGACTGGAAACGCGCCAACAGGCACAATCGTGAAAAAGCTAACGAAGGACCCATTCACGATCTGATTAGCCTTGACCAAGGTCCCAACGTCTGAGTCAATTTCAATCGCTGCCTCGATCTTTTCGATAGCGGTATCAATATCGCCCAATTGAACCGATATGGCTGCCCATTCCAAGAGATAGTCCTCTTCTTTCGGATCCATCTGTACAGCAACGGAAAGCGCTATTGCCGCACGTTCCGGCTCTTCTAATTCCGCGAACATCCAAGCCATGGAGATCAAGAAGCTTTCTTTTCGGCGGTCCTTACAAAAAGCCATGGTTTTGTCGATAAGCGTTTCCGCTTTCTCAGGCATGCCCGCCCTATAATAGGCGCGCGCTACGATCAGCCAAGTTTCAGGGTCGTCTTTGTCGAGCTCAAGAGCTGTGTTAAACCATGTTGATGCTTGTTCAACGTCGCCGTCCCGCATCAAACGCGCTCCGACACAGGCGGCGCTTCGGCTATCGTGACTTGAATAGGTTTTTGCGCCCTCTAGTAATGTGGCGTAGGCACTCTCTAGATCCCTGAACGAGCTAGGCTCTTTCAATTTGTCAAGAAATGGGTTTGAAGCCAAAAATAACAGCAATAAAAACAAGGTATCCCCCTTCGCCAACCATCATAAGAGCCAGATAAGCGCAGAGCAATCTTCTTAAGAGACCTTTTGGCGCGACAGGAAAAGCAGGGGAGCTTCGCCATACCCAACGAACAAATACACAAATGGACGTCAATAAGATCATCATCAACCTATTGAGCAAGGGCAACAAGCGACATAGCCAAGTAGCAGAGATGCCAGGGTTAAAAATGGCCTAGCAAGAAAGGGGACTCAACGTCCCCTTTTTTCTATGATACCGACCTATTAACTAGCCGGATTCATTTTGCTATTAGCCTGTCAGGCTGTGACATCGTAGAAGAAGTTTTCTTTGACGATCTTATCGTCCTTAACCTCGTATACACAAACTTCGTTCAAGGTCGACTTGGCACCTGTTGGCTTAAAAGTTACTTCTGAATTTAGATGAATCGAAAAACTATTCTCATTGTAATAGGGGCCAAGGATTTCAAGGCTATGCACCTCGTGGTTATCAGCCCACCATTGTGACTTGGCCTTTACGGCTTGAATACCTTCCATAACCGCAGGCATTTGTTCGTTACCTACCGCCTCGACACTGACGATTCCCTCCGAATAGTATTTTTCGATTGCCTCGTTAAACTGACCCTCACGGCACAACGACACAAGACCCTTTGCTACCTGTTCGATCGACATAAAGTCTCCTTTAATTGTTATTAGTTCAATACAGATGGCTGCCATGGAGATAGCATACGCAATCATGACGCTTTCGGGTATGGGTTGAGTGGACGCTACTGACAGCAGTGTGTCAGGAGAGGCTTTGGGGCAAAGAAAAGCCTCGCGACTAGGTCTTTGATCCTTATTCATGAGGGCGGAATTCAAAATTTGCCAGCAAAACTACAGGCGTATGCTGGGTTCCTGACTGCTCATCTCTGCGAATAGCCATCTTCGAAATGTCTGGATTTCCCGCTCATCGAGACGTTCCGGCAGACACACAAAATAGAAGGCTGCTTCAGTTAGTGACTGGGGCGTGAGTTGAACCAACCGCCCTTCGTTTAACTCCGCTTGTACAAATCGCTTGTTGGCTAAACCTACACCCTGACCACTCAATACCGCCTGCAGGACCACATTAAAATCATCATAAACCGGTCCGGCCAATGAGGCTTCCCCAAGTCCAGCCAAGCGAAACCATCTGGTCCAGGCTTCTCTAGAATTATCGTGGATGAGTCTGAGATTCTTCATCAATCCAGGATCGGATAATGGGACTTTGGCCAGTGACGGAGCACAGACTGGTATGTATTCAGGCGATAGCAATAGTTCTGCATGCAGACCAGGCCATTGACCTGAGCCATAACGAACGGCGACATCCACTTCTCCAGCTCTCAAGTTGCACACCGACATGGTCGCATTAATATAGATTTCAAAATTCTGGGCAGCATACCAGCTCTCTAATCGAGGAACCAACCAGCGAGCAGCGAAGGATGGCACCACCGAAACAACAAACTTTGCACCCTCCTGCTGACGTGAAAGACGATTTACCAGTCGATTCATATCTGAAAATACTTGTCCTGCGCCGTCGGCTAATTCTTTGCCAGCTTCGGTCAAAACAAGCCGTCTGCCAGATTTTCGAAACAAGCTGATATTGAGCGTTTGCTGCAATAGATGGATTTGTTTACTAATAGCACCATGGGTTACGTGTAGTCGATCAGCTGCGGCCGCGACGCCGTCTTCCTGCGCAACGATTACAAATACGCGTAAAGCATTAAGTGGTAGATCCCTCAAATTCATTACTTTTTCTCACATATTTACGCCAATTAATTCGCTGGTATTGCAAACTAAAAGCGAGCATGTTTAGTACAGGATTACTTCAAAACGAGGTTAACATGGCACTATCGCTCGCACAAGAAGTTCAGCAGGGTACAAATGAAGATGCCAATTACGCGCTAAGTGCACTCACTGCAATACATGAAATTGGATCATATCTCACATCAATATCCGATTGGTCCTTGCTTGCAGCTGGCATCGGTCACGAAATACGACGGGTGATCAACTGCGACCTCTTTACTCTATTCTTGTATTGCGAAGAAGAAAACCGCCTAGAGCCCCGCTATAGTATTCGCCATGGCCAAGAATGGCCAGACGCCATGTCCTTGCAGGCCGACGAGGGGATTTGTGGTGCGGCCGCTCAGTTGCGCCGTTCAGTTCGAGTGGACGATGTCACCAGAGACATGCGCTTTATTGACTGCGATCGTTCCAACGGCATTCGCTCGGAATTGGCAATCCCGCTCATTCATAGCAACCACTTAGTAGGCGTATTAAACCTTGAAAGCGAATACCTAGCCGGATTCAGCAAGGACGATGAATGGTTCATGAATGCTGTTGCACCCTTGATTGCCAACGCCGTGGTCAACGCACGATTGGTCTTTCAATTACAAAAGAGAGAACGATCAATGCAGGACGATTTGCAGGCTGCAAGAGCCGCCCAGCAAGGGTTATTACCTCGTTTTGCTGAACATAGACAATTAATGGCGCGTTGGTCGTCCGACCCTGCACGTGAATTAGGTGGGGATTTCATTGAGTCATTGCCTCACCCCTCGGATGGCGTCGTCCACGCCTTAGGAGATGTCTCTGGAAAAGGAACCGCTGCCGCACTTTATGGCGCAATGGCTCAAGGCATGCTACGAAGCGAATTCCTCAAACGGCCAACCTGTCCTGCTGACGTCATGCATGAATTGAACAGAGAATTATTTCGCTGCTTGCCGGCGAATCGATTTGTGGCCCTGTCTTTGCTCTGTTTCGACGCACAAACAAATAGACTGCGTTACGTGAACGCTGGCATGCCGTGGCCTATCATCGTTCGCGAAGGGAAAACGATCCAACTGACTAAGTCATCTGTGCCGCTTGGTTTATTACCCGATAGCCAATATACGTCTATTAACGTTGATCTCGAAGCCAATGACATCCTGATACTTATGTCGGACGGGATAAGCGAGACAATCGACACAAATGCGGTCATTAGGGAATTGCTACGACGCCGCCACAAACCGACGCTGGACTCTTATTACGATGCATTCACGAACGCCAACATAAACAATGACCCGGATTTCGACGACCGGACCCTTATTATTTGGCAGGTCGGTGACAAACGAGCTGAACTGCAAGCGAACAAGACGCACTTATCCCAACCAGTTGTTCCAAGGCCGATAGCGCCAAGTAACCGAATCCTTCCTAAACTTGTTAAGGCTTAGTTTTCAGCAAAGTAGTTAATGGCGCGACACATCTGATACAGCGACATCCACGCGGTAATGATGACCGGAATCATGACAATTAAGTTAATGAAAGGCACCATCAGACAGCAATACATGACATTAGTGGCAAGGAATAGATTTTCGTTTACCGCAGGCGCGTCCGTTTGATTGTGACGTTGAGTAAATAGATTGTAGTCTTGCGACCAACCGTAACCTGCCACAAACATCCAATAAAAATTGTAAAACGGAATGAACATGAAGCCGACGGCTTTGCCTGGCGTTGTTCTGGCATGACCGTCCTGCAGGGCATACCATGCTCGATAGAGACAAATACAACCATATACGGCCATAGAAATACCACAGATCAATGCCAATCCACCTGCTCCCGCACTAACCCAAATGAAGACATCATCATCGCCACCCATGAAGAGCGAAGCAAACACCACCGCATACAAGAGGAAATAGCCGACAGCGAGTCCCAACAACAAAGGGAAACTAACTCGCTTCACATTGCCAGGTTTTTGCGTCTGAACATCCGCAATAGCGGGCGCTGCATAAGGGGAAGCCACGGGCTCCTGATTAACTGGTGCTGAAGACGACCGCAGAAGTCCCTGAATCTCACTGGCCAACGTCCAAGCCGGCATCCCCTGACACCATACCTTATCGGCTGCTCCCAATTGACCTGTCTTCGCCATATCTTTGAGTTGAGCCCATTCGACAGGACCCCGTTGCTGATTTGACGCCGTGTACCACCATGACTTAGTCGTATCAGGGATCACAAGAACCTCCCACCTAACCTAATTGAATTAAAGAATTAGTTCTATTCTACGCAGGCCACTTTGCAAAATACGAGTATTCATAGCGATAAATGTCCGTTAGGTTACCTAAAAGTCCGGCAATCAGGCTGGGCATCCAAAGTTGCCTTTGCCATTGCAATAAATTTGGCTAGAATAGTGAACCTGCGAATATCAATAAAAACATTTCCCTTCTTAAAATAGGAGGCAATTGCGCAGAGATTGGAAGCGGTCTATGGCAAGACTATTGATAATTGATGACGATATCGCCGTAATCACACTCATCAAAGCCCTATTGGAAAACTCAGGCCATGAAGTCTTTGCCTTAACAAATTCAAGTGATGTTAAACAGTTTCTGAAGAATCACCAAGTCGACGCAGTGCTGTGTGACTTAATCATGCCTGATCTTTCCGGTTGGGAAGTTTATGAATACCTCAGAAGTCGCTACGACACGATTGAACTGCCCGTTCTTTTCGTTTCGGGCACCACCAACGTGGCCAACAGAGTGCGCGGTATACGTTCCCGCTACTGCGATTTCATTAACAAGCCCTTTGAACCTGCCGAATTAATGGCCCGCTTGGAGAAACTCATTAATTCCACCGCCACTGACCAAGATCTGCACGGCGATTTTTCAACCTTTTCTTTTGAGGAACTGGCGCAAAGCTTAGAACAGAACCAGAAAACAGGTCACCTCGATGTCTTGACAGAGCGGTCAAAAGGTCGTCTTAGCTTTCACAAGGGCGCCATTAGCGAAGCCCAATTTGACGATTTTCACGGCAGCGACGCTTTCATCAGCCTCATTGGCCTAGATCGCGGCCATTTTTGGTTTCGCATTAGTGACGTGGACGCAAGCGAACCGTTGTTGAGCGTGCAGAGTTGGATCATGAAGTCCGTTTATTGGCGCGACGAGTTGGAGCGTGTGCCCTACACGCTGTCCATGGACCAGAAACTATTCTGGCGAGGGCTCAATCAAACATTGCCAAAAGAGCTTGATGGACTGCGAGCACTAGACGTAATTGAGACACTTGTAGCAAACGGTCCCGTTACCGTGAACCAGCTGTTTTCGGACAAAATCATGGCCCCATTGGAATTGAAATTCGTTTTGTCTCAATTGCACGCCGCGGGGTTAATAGAGTCACGACAAAGCGACTTGAGCACACGCACCTCTTAACCGTCAAATACCGTGCTCATCATGGCTGTCGATTCGCATCTCAAGTCTAACTATAAAAATATCCACAAACTTCAAACATAATAAATTAGCAAGACGTACAATTAAAACGAACGTTTGATTTAGAGGTTTGAACTTGAACGCTTCCACATCAGAACGCTTACTGGACGCCGCCGAATTTCTCTTTGCAGAACGCGGATTCGACGCGACCGCTGTGCGCGAGATTACGCGCCGAGCAAATGCCAACCTGGCGTCTGTCAACTACCATTTTGGTTCTAAGAACGAGTTATTGGACGCCGTTTTCAAGCGTAGGTTAGATCCTATTAATCAAGAACGCATCTTTGAACTGCAAAGGTTGGTGCACGAATACCAGCCTGATATACCGCCTTTGGAATCATTACTACGCACGTTTTTGGCACCTCCATTCCGTGTCTTACAGCAAATGGGCGCCGATGGGGCGGCCTTTTTGAGGCTGCTCATGCGAGTGCACTTGGAAACAAATAGCGAATTCACACTACGCTTCCGCGCACAATTCGAACAAATCCTGAGTCGTTTTGTACCCCTTTTCCAACAAGCTCTACCCCATCTCAACACGAGCTTACTAAACCAAAGATTATTCTTTGCAATTGGATCGATGAGCCACGCGGTAACTTGGATCCTCAACGCACAGGTTCTGGCGAAACAGCATGCCGACCCGCATAGCGTATTGGAAGAGTTGATTACATTTACCGCCGCTGGCTTGCGCGCGCCAATCGCGTTTGGGGGGAATATTCATGAAGCATAGGATGGTGGGCATCAGCGTACTCGTTGTTCTTGGGGGTTGTGCCGTTACCCTTCCGAAAAAGGCAACCCACGACGTAGGCGTGCCCGATCAATTCAGGCATGCCGAGGTCGACAGCCACGCGCTCATCACCGATATGTGGTGGCTCGATTTCTCGTCGGACACTTTAAATCAATTGGTTTCACGAGCCATCGGCATTAATCCAAGTTTGGATATTGCTATGGCTCGTCTGGATCAAGCTGCCGCCCAAGCTCAAATAGTTGGCGCCGACATTAAACCCGAAATCGGCGTGTCGTTAGCCGGTTCTCGACGAAAGCAGAACTTTATTGGACTTCCCATTCCGGGCAACGAAGACAACGTTCTTTCTAGCACAACCACAAGTTGGAATTCGGCATTGAACATTAGCTGGGAAGTCGATATGTGGGGCCGACTAAAACTGCAAGAGAAGGCAGCCATTCAAGGTTTTCAAGCGGCGCAGGCGGATTTTGAAGCGGCCCGTTTGTCGCTCGTCGGTCAAGTCATCAAGGCCTATTTCACGGCTTTAGAGGCAGATCAGGCACTTGATCTGGCACGAGAAACGCTGGCCAGCTATCAAACAGACAGGGACCAGATAACCAAACGCTACAAAATGGGCGTTCGCCCTTCATTAGACTTGCGTTTAGCCGAGGCCAATTATGCCACCGCCGCTGCTCTACTTGAACAACGTGCCGTTGCCAGAGACCAATCCGTCCGAGTCCTGCAGGTATTATGTGGTCTTTTTCCCGACGCTTCGCTTCGCATTCCCAAAGAATTACCAAGCCTGCCCAACCAAATACCTTCAGCTCTGCCGTCTGAACTAGTGGCTCGCAGGCCCGATTTGACCTCAGCCTATTTGCGCGTGCTGGCGAGCGAGTCGTCACTCGAATCCAGCCAACGAACGCGTTACCCTCGATTCAGTTTATCGGCATCGCTGGGAACTGGCACTGACTCGCTTTCGGAAATCCTAAATAGCAACTTCAGCGTTTGGAGTTTGCTTGGAAACATCCTGCAACCCGTCTTTCAAGGTGGGCGCATTCGGGCATCCATATTACTGGCCAATGCACAAATGGCACAGATGGATGCTCAGTTTCGAGATTTGCTTATGCGAGCTTATAGCGAAGTAGAGCGTCATTTATCGCAAGAACAGCATTGGGAAAGCAGGATTACACACATACAGTACGCAACAGATCAATCAGTAGCTGCCGCTTCGTTGGCTGAAGATAGATACCTTCGCGGTCTAACGCCGTACGCCACTGTCTTAGAGTCGCAACGGCGATTGCTAAATGCACAGTCAGATCTCATCAGCGCCCGCCGCACACAGCTAGAGAACAGAGTCGATTTATACCTCGCCCTGGGCGGCGGATTCCAGCAACAGTCCGGCGAGGAAAGGAAGCCCTCACATGCCCAGCCTTAAACGATTACGTACCATCTTGCCTTTAATCCTCATCCTGGGGGCAATTGTACTGGCAATGATGATCGTCAAGACGAAGCCAGCGGTCGCCAAACGACAGCTCGAAATTCAGCCGCCACTCGTACGTGTGCTTGACGTGATTCAAGAAGAATTGACCATGAATGTCTTGAGCCAAGGCACCGTCCAGCCCGCTAAGCAGTCTCAGCTGACCGCTGAAGTCAGCGGAAAAATCAAGCAGATATCGAATCGATTCTCGGAAGGTTCCTTTTTTGACATTGGCGACGAACTGCTACGTATCGATGACCTCGATTACCAACAGAATTTGATTGTGGCAAAGGCTGAGCTTGCCCGCGCAGAACTTAGATTGGCGCAAGAGGAAGCTGAATCAAGCATTGCACGTCAAGAATGGACGGCGTTGGGTCAGCAATCAAACGCGGATCCGCTGACGCTAAGGCTGCCACAACTAAACGAAGCAAGGGCAGCTTGCGCGGCCGCGCAAGCTCGAGTGGAGCGAGCAGATCGTGACCTGCAGCGATGTATTATCAACGCACCTTATGCGGGTCGTATCATGCAAGCAACTGTCGACGAAGGTCAATTCGTTGGCATCGGCACACCCCTAGCCTCGATCTATGGAATTGACGCGGTCGAAATCATATTGGCAATTGATGACGGTGAACTAGCCTATTTGGATATGGATTTAACTAACTCGGACATGCATGCCGATGTCCAGATAAAGACCCAATTTGCGGGTGAAGCATTTGAATGGTCGGGCAATATCACGCGTTCGATGGGATCCATAGATCCACAAACACGCCTCATGCAATTGGTCGCTCAAGTCAAAAATCCCTACCAGACTCACAAGCCGCCGCTGACGCCCGGCATGTTTGTTAATGCAGAAATTAAAGGGCGTATTTTGAAGGGGCTGACGACCATACCTCGTGAAGCTTTACGAGGCGATCACCAAGTGCTGGTTGTGGACAATAACAACTGTTTGCGCTTTCGAGATATCAAAGTCGTTCGTCGCACCACCGAATCGGTGCTGATTGGGGAGGGTTTGATCGCCGGAGAGCGTGTTGCGATCAGTCGACTTGAAGTTGTGACAGACGGCATGAAAATCGAACCTTATCAGCCGGATGAACCATCAGTTCAAGGAGGGTCGTGATGGATCGCCTTATCAATTGGTTTGCGCGTAACGGTGTTGCCGCTAATTTGCTCATGGTCATCATTTTAGCCAGCGGCGGACTGGCCCTAATGCGGACCCGCCAAGAAGTCTTCCCAGAATTCTCACTGGATCGAATCACCATTTCGACTGCTTATTTGGGTGCCGCGCCCGAAGAGGTCGAAGAAGCCGTTAGTGTACGAGTGGAAGAAGCCATCCAAGGACTCGACGGCATTAAGCGCGTAACATCCACCTCTGCCGAGGGTTTTAGCTCAATCATGGTCGAGTTAACGCTGGATGCTGATTCGGCGCGGGTGCTAGACGAAATCAAGGCACGTGTTGACGCCATTGACACATTTCCTGACGAAGTGGAGCAATCCATCATTAAGGAGCTGACGAACAGGCGACAAGTGATAGATATTGCCATCTACGGCGAAGCTGACGAGTCTTCCTTGAAACAGGTTGCAGAACGTGTTCGCGACGAATTGACAGCTATTTCTGGCATTACGGCGGTTGAGATAGCTTCGGCAAAACCCTACGAAATTTCTATCGAGGTCTCAGAAGACAGCCTTCGCAGATACAACCTGAGTTTTGACGATGTTGCCATGGCAATCCGGCGCTCATCGCTTGATTTACCCGGCGGATCCATCAAAACGCACGCAGGCGAAATCTTGTTGAGAACAAAAGGCCAAGCCTACCGAAAAAGACAATTCGAAGAGATTGTGGTGTTGACGAATGCCAATGGGACCCGCATCACGATAGGCGACGTCGCATCGGTGATAGACGGTTTCGCAGAAACCGAACAGGCTGGCCGCTTTGACCGACATCCCAGTGTATTAATCGAAGTTTTTCGGATCGGCAAACAGAATGCGCTAGATATCGCCGACAAAGTCAAAGCTTATATCGAGCGCACAGAACCGAGCTTACCTGCTGGGATTCAATTGGCCATTTGGCAAGATCAATCCAAAGTTCTCAAGGACCGCCTGGGCTTGCTGATCCGCAACGGCGTAAGCGGTTTGTTCTTGGTATTTATTTCGCTTAGTTTATTCCTGAGATTTAGACTGGCTCTGTGGGTCAGCATCGGTATTCCCATCTCATTCATGGGCGCATTTTGGTTGATGCCGATGTTTGACGTGTCCATCAACTTAATATCATTGTTTGCATTTATTGTCGTGCTCGGCATTGTGGTCGACGACGCCATTGTCATTGGCGAAAATATTTACACCCATCAACAACGGCACGGTGAAGGACTGCGCGGCGCCATCGAAGGCGCAAAAGAGGTCGCTGTGCCCGTGACCTTTGGCATTCTAACGACAGTAGCGGCATTTTTTCCCATGATAAGCGTCGAAGGCACGATCGGGAAGATCATGGGCGTCATTCCTGTCATCGTTATTTCGTGTCTCGTGTTTTCTTTCATCGAATCTAAACTTATTCTACCCAACCACCTGTCGCATATTCGCCAACGTGACGAACATAAGAAACCCAATTTGTGGCACCGTTTTCAGGATCGATTTGCCACTGGACTAGAACGAGTCGTGGAAGCTATCTACGCGCCGTTCTTAAGAATGAGCCTCAGTTGGCGCTACGTAGCTGTGGCTGTTGCGACAGCGGTATTAATCATAACCGGCGCACTCGTAAAGAGCGGGTGGATTCGATTTGAGTTCATGCCCTCGGTGGAAGCCGACTTCGTGTCCGCCTCTTTAGCCATGCCTCAAGGAACACCCGTGGAAGTGACCAAAGCTGCGATTCGGCGCTTGGAAGAGAGTGCCCACCAACTTGCCGACGAATACGCAAGTGGCACGGAAAATGGCGACTTATTTCGACACATCTATGCGACTGTCGGTGAGCAACCCTACCGGCTAGCACAGGCACAGAATGCCGGCGGCCTCGGATCGGGCGACACAGGGTCGCACCTGGGCGAAGTAACCATTGAATTGGCTCCGGCCGAAGAGCGCATTCAGGTAAGCAGTGAGCGGCTGGCCCATAGATGGCGCGAACTCACCGGCATCATCGCAGACACGCAAGAGCTCTCGTTTTCGGCTTCGCTCTTCTCAGCCGGCGACGATGTTGATGTTCAACTAACTGGGCGTGACGTAACTCGTCTCAAGCAGGCTGCAGAGGTGCTAAAAGCTGAACTTTCCAATTACGAAGGTGTTCATGAAGTCACCGACTCGTTTCGTGAGGGCAAAAGAGAGCTTCAAGTTAGTATCAAAGAAAACGCTGAGACATGGGGACTCAGTCAAGCGGATTTAGCTCGTCAAGTGCGCCAGGCCTTTTACGGCGAAGAAGTGCAACGAGTTCAACGAGGACGAGACGATGTCAGAGTCATGGTGCGCTATCCGAAAAGCGAAAGAGGATCGGTTGGCCATTTGGACAATCTGCGAATACGCACGAATCGGGGCCTTGAAATCCCTTTTCCGCAAGTAGCAGATGTTGAGTCCGGCCGCGGCTACGCTGTCATCAAACGCGTGGATCGAAGACGGGCCGTCAATGTGACGGCGGATGTTGATATCACCAAATCAAGCCCCGATATGGTGATCGCCCACTTGACCGCCAATGTTCTACCTAAACTCAAAGCGCAATTCCCAGAAACCATGGCGACTTTTGAAGGTTCAAAAGCGGAACAACGGGATACCATGTCTGGTCTCATGCGCGGGTTCTTGCTCGCACTAATTATGATTTACGCGCTACTGGCAATTCCACTTAAATCCTACCTGCAGCCGATCATCATCATGACGGCAATTCCTTTTGGGCTAGTAGGCGCAATTTGGGGACACGTTTTGATGGGCATGAACTTAACCATGCTCTCCATATTCGGCATCGTTGCTCTATCTGGGGTAGTGGTTAACGATAGTTTAGTTTTGGTTGATTTCATCAATCGCAATCGCCGTTCGGATGGCTCAGCTAGAGACGCTGTTTTGACCGCTGGTATGAAAAGGTTCCGGCCTATCCTATTAACCTCATTAACCACATTCATGGGTCTACTGCCCTTGTTGTTAGAACGCAGCATGCAGGCGCGTTTTCTCATTCCAATGGCCATTTCCCTGGCTTTTGGCGTGATGTTCGCCACCGTCATTTCCCTAATTCTCGTTCCCTGTGGATACTTAATCGTCGAGGACGTGAAAAGCATGTTCCAACGATCTGGAGGCAGCACAACTAAAGTCAATCTAGAGGCGCTACACGAGTCGCGCTAGAACTGTTAAAATACTTAACCACTTAGGGAGGTCTTCTATGTTGCGACTTATCACACTGATACTTTTGATTACACCAGCTTTTGCTGGACTCGGACGATCAGATAAAAAGGAAGTTAAGAAACTATTAGACGGCACATTTTACGCGCGTATCGATATGCCGTGCGCGACCGGACGGCATGCTTATGGCACTTACAAACGACCATTGGTTGAAGTTTCACCCGAGGGCGTCAATACCGAGGCCGAAAATGTCATTTCGGCGAGTTGGTATCACGCCGACAGTACCTATTGGGGTGTGTCCGTTAATGAGGGATTAAGGGTTGAAGAGTTCGATATCGAAGATGACGGCATTGAGATTGAGCTGGAAAGTATAGATGACGACGATATTCAGACCGTTATTATGCTGGTAGACATCCATAACATTGATGACTTCAAGAAGGGCCTTGAACTCGCCTTTTCTCGCGTTCCGCTTCAAGACGAACACGACGATTGGTCTAGGGATATCAAGGACGCCATCGCTGAACGCCGCTTGGTTAATGGCATGAGCAAGAAACAGGCTTATTGCGTCACTGGCCGTCCTGTTTCGTTTCAGAAGAGCGAACAAGGTGGCAAAAGCGTGGAAACTTGGAATCTGCGCACTGACAAAGGCGTAAAGATGGGCTACTTCACGACGAAAGTGAATGAATCTACTGGCTTACCTAGCCAGATAAAATTCGTCGATGGCAGTTTAGTCAATCATAAATCAATGGGCTCGTCTTCGGATTTCAGCTTAGACGACTAATCTGATATAGCCACGGAATCGAGTTCATTTGAGATAAACGACTCAAGAATCAGATTACTCTCTTTCTCACATTCGATGAACTCGATTCCCAACTCAAAAAGATCACTGTTTGGCTTTTCATGAGTGTGGATAACTTTCCCGCTCGCTTCGAACGTCTTTGTGCCCAATTTAACTTCTATTGGCAATATCGTCTGAAGTTCTGGTTGAAATTCGGTTTCGATAAGCATTCCAGAAGCAGATATTTTCTTAACCACAAACGGAAATGCGGAATTGAGTTGGATGGGTCGCTCACCGTCCACGACTTTGAAGCGACCAAAAATGCGCCGATCCAGCAAGATCTCCACGCTGTTCTCCAGAAAACTTAACAGATTGTCGCCCGCTGACGAAAGTGTGCCATCGAATTCGATGCCAGCACGGTAGATGGCCGCTATTTCATCGGCAGAAACTCTTTCGGTTCTATTTAACTTACACCAAGCAACTCTGCCGATAAGGTCCACCTTCTTGTCGGCATTAGCCAAATTGAAGGTATATGACCTGCCCACCGCCAGGGGCGAGCGTGTCTCAACGGCAACACCATTAAGGCTAATATCCATGACATTTGCGCGGATCGTACATTGGATTTGCCCCTCAACATGGTGGACATTCCAGCGTTTATGTCGCCGATGCTGTGCACGGCTGAAGCTAGCGACTTTGGTCATCGGTTCCGAAATATCTTCACCGTAAGACTCGTCGATATTTTCTTGTTTAAGGGCTGTATCCAGAATCCAAAGATCGCGAAAGCCAGGTATGCGACTGAATTTTTCTTCGACTTCAATCAGTAGATCTGCAAAACAGGCTGTGGCTTCTGTTTCTATTTTTAGCCGATTAAGCACCTTAAGGCGATGCTTAAAGCCTTTTTCTGGGGATAACAGAAATCGAGTGGTTGCAAGTTCGCGGGTGAGCGCTGGAGGCAAGTCAAAACGATTGATGGTGAGGTCTTCGTTGAGGCTCTCAAGCAGGTTGGCGGCCACGATTGGGTTTTCATCTCGGATGTCCGTAGCCATAATCTCAATTTCTGCCCGAGCCCGCTGCCAAGGCGCCGAAAAGGCCGACTTCAGACGCTTTTTGATTGACGCGCCTAAGTCATCGGACAATGGGCCGGTGACATTATTAAGACAGTGCGTGCGACACCGTTGAATCAATGCAGCATCTCCGAACATACCAAGTACGGAATTTCGTAGGATCATCGAACTAGCCACCACGTAAAGCCGCCTTCGATCTATTTTCAGCTTGCGGTGAACGAGGTCGTCTAAGAGCGTCTGAACAGTTTTGACAGAACGAGCATTTCCATAACACACACCCACAATTCGGCGGTTGCCTTCACTATCAACGCCAAGTGCCACGAGAAACGAATGGTTGCTTGTGACGACCCAGTCCATGTAGATAACGAGATAGTCGGCGTCATCAAGAACACGTTGTTGAATTAAGGCTACTTCGTCTGCGCTATCAACGGTTCTCACGTTATCCCTCCATGACTCTCATATCGGGTTTTGAGAAAAAAACTAAAGCTTTAAGCTAACTATTTTCGTCTCGCAAAAACCGGCAATTTTTCGACTGATTTGAACACTTCATCCTGGCCCTCGCGATCGCCTGCTAGAAAATCTGCTGCCATCTGGGTTGCATCCAAGCCCCAAAAAAGTCGGTTTTCGATGATCAGAGTAGGCACACCAAATACGCCCATTTCTAAAGCCCGTTCTCCGCTATTACGGAGCTCATGTTTGACGGATGCCGCGTTGACCTTGGCGATATTCACGCCTAGTCGTTCCGCCAAATCTGCATTCTCGTCTACGTCTTGGAATGTCTTTCCAGCACGCCATATATGATCAAAGATCGCTGCCACAACGTCATAGCGACACTCGCAGGCGGTAGCTAATCGCAACCCGAAGAGAGGATTGAACGGGTGGCCTTCTGGAAGACGCATCTCTAGCCCTTTTCGCTTCGCAAGCCATAAGACGTGGCGATAAGTGAAGAGACGTTTACTTGCTATTTCCGCAGGACCTTTTTGCCCCCAATGCCCCAAAAGGCCTGCCAGTAGGATTGGGCGTAAATTTATCTGATGTGGATCACATAGGCGATGAAGTTCCTGGAACTGTAGATATGCAAATGGTGAAATGAAGTCGAAATACCAAAAAATTTGGTTCATTTTTCACTCCTTAACTAAAATCACAGCCCAATCCGTCTTGCTTCAAGTATAATGTCTGGGCGAGGGAACAGGGGACTAACCATGGCTTTTACCCCACTTACAAAGGCAAGTCTAATAATTGCGACATGTTGTTTGGGATTCGGGCAGGAATCATACAGACATTACAAGAAGTGTCCTCGTCCCGTTGATCAGTGTTTACAAACGATCGTAAGCTCTTACATGGAGACCGCTTGGGACGGTTTACGCGTTGATGGTGTAAGCAGTTCAGACCCTGTACGTGTCGTCGAAATTGAGCCTGGAAGTCCGTGCATTGCTGAAGGTTTCAAAGTAGACGATATCCTGGTCGAACTCAATGGTGTGCCCATGCAGACTTGGACAAATCAGGACCTCATTCAGGCCATGAAATCACTAAAAGTGGGCACGGTCGTTACCTACACAGTGCAACGTGGTGACCGTACGTTTCACAAACAAGTCAAGATGGCGTCACCCCCAACAGATCTAGTTGCATTATGGGTTGGCAACCACTTTATTCAGCACCACTACAAGAAGAGCGACGTCGGCCTCTAATTTTTTTACAGATGTTAACAACATTTGTCGCCTTTTTTCTTGTCGGTCAAGACGTTTGCATCTGCAACCTGTAGATTAGGATCTAATTCCTTCGTGTCCTTTCGCGATCTGGAACTAGGAGGCGTCATGAAGAACATTGTGCTTATTTCCGTTTGGGCCGTCAGTGCTTCGCTTTTTGCCAATGATGGGCATAAATGTGCGAGCGAAACACAAGCCTGTTTGGATAAGATGACGACCTATCTCATCAATACCGCATGGGATGGAATTCAGGTGGACGGAATCGGTGATGAATCGGGCTTGGTTTCAATTTTTGATATAACGCCAGGTAGCCCGGGCGAACTCGCAGGTGCCAAAGTAGGCGATCTCTTGATATCCATGAACGGCAAGGACTTGGCTGGCATGACTGGCGACCAATTAGCTACCACCATGAAGTCCATCAAGGTCGGCGACCATGTTCCCCTGGTTATCGAACGCAAAGGCAAACGCCAAAAGCTCGACATGATCATGGCGACCATTCCGGACGAGACGGTTTCGAAATGGGTTGGCGCACATATGGTCAAACATCACGCGAACCCGAACGCACAAATCTAAGACAGCCAGATTTATTTTGTGAAATCTTTGTAAACGCTGGCATTCAAATAGGCTGGCGTTTTTTCATTTCATTCAAAGCTTGCGAACACAAAGATCACAAATACCCCATTCGTTTTGCAAGTCACCTGCTCATAAACGACGATTTTGAGGCCCTAGCTTCGTCTGAGCAGAGTTGCTTACGTCTGTAAAAATTGCAATCACAATGCAAACTGGCTGAGATTTTCACGTAAACCACAAGATGAAGCTTAATTACTCACAGCACGTCGCTATTTAAAGCGAGAGGAATTCGTGGCGAAGAACTCACCCATCGGCAATCGAATCATCGAATTGGTTCGCTCGCAATCCATTACGTGGCTTTCGGTCGTTTTGGTGTTGATTCCGACCCTTTTCTTCGTGCAACGTCAATGGCGCTCGCTAACACAATGGCGGCAAGCATCGAAGATTGCCAATGAGCTAACCATCGAACGAGCATTGACAACCTTAGACAGCCAATTACGTCAACAAACTGTCAAGATTGCAGATGCCTTTCTCTCGGCTCCGTCTAGTGTGTTAACCGACGAGACACGACTCAAATCGTTTGTTCAACTTCGCGCTAAACGATTGACGCCAGATGAACGTCAAATTGCGTCCATGGTCATGACCCAAAGTTTCGAAGTCGGCCAGAACGATACACCCCTCTTCGTTTCCACGGTGGATGGATCTGTGATTGATAATATTGATCCTCATCTCGCAGATGCCGCTTTTGTGGCGACCCTGTACTGGAAGCTCTTGGCAGAGAAGTTGGTTTCACTGGGACCATCAGGCTATTCCGTTGAAGAGTCGGAACCAGATTACCCGCTTGTGCTAGCACCCGTCAGCGACGAGGAGAGGCGTCTGGTTGGGGTTATCGCCATAGTCTTGGACGTCGGTCATATTCGGCAGCATCTGATGCCTAGCATTGTTGATGAAACGCTAAAAGAAACATCACAGCTTCAAGCGCTAAACATCCGGGTCCTGGACGATGAGGGCTCGCTGGTCGTGGGCAGTCCTGTCCACAAGGACCATGATCACATTGTCAAAGAAACAATGGCACCGACCTTCGTTTTGCAGGGTTGGCAGTTTCATATCGATGCGCAAGATACGGCCGTCAATCGTTTAGCTGGCAGCTTGCGCGTAAATTTAGCCTTATCTTGTGCTTTAGCCATTGTTTTACTGGCAGGACTTGCGCTCGCTTTGCGAGCAGCCAGTCACCACCGACATCTATCGAACTTAAAAACGGAATTCGTGTCAAATGTTTCGCACGAATTACGAACCCCGGTTTCATCGATCCGAGCTTTTTCGGAGATGATCTCGTCAGGCCGCGTTGTGGAATCAAGCAAAGTAAAGTTATTTGGCCAGCACATTGAATCTGAAAGCAAACGACTGGCCCAGCTGATAGAGAACATTTTGGATTTTTCAAAATTGGAGTCGGGTGATCAGACCTATAACAAAGAACCGGTCTGCATCAATAGCTTGGTTGCAGAATGCGTGTTTGCGTATCAGGGTCGCCTAGACCATCCTGACGTAAAAGTACAATTTCATGATTCGTGTTCGAACCCACTCTCCATTGAAGCGGAAAAAGACACTATTCAGCTTGTCTTTAACAATCTCATCGATAACGCGGTTAAGTACGGGCCTGACAATAACGAAGTCAATGTCCGGCTGGACGCGCGTGAAGACCAAGTCATCATCTCGGTTTCAGACAACGGTTATGGCATCGCAGCCAATGACCAATCTAAAGTTTTTGAGCGATTTCACCGGGTCGGTGATGGCCTTGTCCATCATGTTCGCGGCACTGGTCTAGGTTTGGCGATAGCTCGCCAAATCGTCTTAGATCACGACGGAACCATCCAATTACAAAGCGAAATCGGCAAAGGAAGTACGTTCACCGTATCTTTGCCCATTCACAAACAGAAAAACCATATTGGTGCCGCTGTCCTAGCGCCCACGCCGTAATCCAAGGGGGATTCATGCAACAGTTAGCACAAGTTGAGATCACAGCCACCGATTCCAAGAAGGTACTTATTGTCGAAGATGACACGTCCTTGGCGATCGCGTTGCGAGAAGGGTTCACAACCGAGGGATATGATGTGACATCCGCCGCGGACGGCGTACGTGCGTTGGAGCGAGCCCGGCAGGTGCAGCCTGACCTTATGATCCTCGACATCATGTTGCCAAAAATTAGCGGATTAGACGTATGCAGAATGTTGCGCAACGAAGGTTCGGATGTACCCATCATCATGCTCACAGCTAGAGGCCAAGAAATTGACAAGGTACTTGGATTAAAACTAGGTGCCGATGATTATGTGACTAAACCTTTTAGCTTATTAGAGTTATTGGCTCGTGCCGAAACTGTCATGCGTCGAAGGCTACCTAAGTTTCATTCAGCACAGCAGAAACAGACCTCGTTCGTGTTCGGACCGATCAAGGTTGATCTGGCTCGACATGAAGTAAAACGCAACGGCACACCACTCAAAATGACATCCCGCGAATTTATGCTACTGCAATACTTTATTGAAAATCGGGGAAGAGTCGTAACACGAGACGAACTCCTGAATGATGTCTGGGGTTATCAAGCATTACCATTTACCCGAACCGTGGACACGCATGTAGCAAAACTGCGGAAAAAGATCGAAGAGGACCCACACGATCCGCGTCACCTGATTACAGTTCATCGACTGGGTTACAAGTTTACTGCTTGATTTAGAGCGATTGCGTGCCGATAAGTGGAGAAAGACAACTGAAACGGCACGATTATTTTTATATTATTGACGATTATTATCGCAAACCCACATACCGGTGCGCTTAACCTGGAACCAGACCATGCTCGGGTTAAGTTTTGGGTGCGTTATTTGCAAAACGAACGTAGCGAACACGTGGAACACTCACTGCGTCGCGCCGAGCCGCATATTGCGTCGTTTCGAAGAGAATTCAGGGCTGCTGGCGTGCCTACCGCATTGGTATGGCTACCATTAATTGAAAGTGGGTTTCGTTCTGACGTGGTGAGCCCAAAGAGCGCCGTTGGCATGTTCCAGTTTCGGGAGTCGACAGCTCGAGCCTTTGGTCTGAGCGTTTCCCAAGAAGTCGACGAAAGACTAGATCCAATCAGATCCGCCAGGGCTTGTGCCTCATATTTGTCATATTTATGCGAACTTTTTGGCAGTTGGGAAGTGGCTCTTGCAGCCTACGTCGCAGGTGAGGGATCGGTGAAGAAGTGGTGTCCCCAATATGACACGCTGGCTTGGCCTGCTATTGCTTCGCAGTTGCCAGCGGAGGTTCGCGATTATGTATATAAGATCAAGGCCTCAGCATTGGTTGCCCACGCACGAATTCAAAGACTCCGGGACCAAGTGAATTCTGGTCAGACACATCACGTCATAATTCACGGAGAAACATATTCATCGATCGCGCGCAAATACGATGTTGCCGTGGACGTTTTATTGTCAGCCAATAAGATAGACGCCCGCAAACTAAGAACCGGCGATCGATTACTTATTCCCTCATCAAGTGATTGACACGGGCGACCTGATTAAAGCCGCCCGACGCCTAATCACAATGTGGGTTTCTCGTCTTGCATGAGTCGATCACTCAAATAGCTATAGATAAGAGCTTCGGAGTACGCGCGTTGTTCATTGTTGGCGGCACCTGCGTGGCCACCCTCCATATTCTCGTAGTAATAAACCGGGATCCCCATCTCGGTCATGCGCGCGACCATCTTACGGGCGTGGCCCGGATGTACTCGATCGTCTCGAGTTGACGTGGTAAAAAGCACTTTTGGATAGTGCGTATCTTTATGCAGGTTGTGATATGGGGAGTAGGTACGAATATAGGACCACATGTCTACATCGTCAGGATTGCCAAATTCTCCCATCCAGCTTGCGCCAGCTAAGAGCTGGTTAAACCTTTTCATGTCGAGTAAGGGCACCTGGCATACAACGCCGCGGTAAAGGTCTGGTCGCATCGTAAAAGCAGTACCAACGAGCAGTCCGCCGTTACTGCCGCCCCGAATGGCTAACTTCGGTGTCGACGTTACACCGCGATCAATAAGGTTTTCAGATACGGCGATGAAGTCTTCAAACGCCTTATGGCGGTTTTTCTTGAGCGCTGCCTGATGCCATTTCGGACCAAACTCACCGCCCCCGCGGATATTGGCCAGGGCATACACACCACCTCGATCTAACCAGATTTTGCCTACGGACGCCGAATATTTGGGCACGATAGAGACCTCAAATCCACCATAAGCGTATAGCAAGGTGGGATTACTTCCATCTAATACGACATCTTTTCTCATCACCACAAAGTAGGGAATCAGCGTCCCATCCTTTGAAGTCGCTTCATATTGCCGCACCTCATAGGGCGACGCATCAAAAAAGGCAGGCAACGTCTTGATCATGGTTTTACTGCCTTTGTCACCGTCAATAAGCCATAGAGATGAAGGCGTCAAAAAACCCGTATAAGTCACGAAATACTGATTACTGTCAGTGACATCGTCCACAAAAGCGATGGTGCCTGGTTGCTCCCAACTCACTGGATTGGAGACCCACTTGCCCTGTTCAAATCTAAACTGATGAATACGATTCTTGACGTTCTCTAATGTCACAACCAGCAAAAGATCTTTGGTGCGTGAGATCGTCGATACCGATGAGCGCTCATCTGGCTTTAAGACTAATTGAAATATCCGTTCGCCGTCTAAGAAACGTTGATAGTCTGCACTCACGACGGACCCACGTTTAAAGGTCAACCAATCCGACTTCAATTCAACTATCAATTGACCGTTCATCACTGTAGCGATCGTGGCGTCATCGGGTAGGTCTAATTTGCTCAGTTTTAGACCATCTACGGCATATATGTCAGACGTATAGAATGTCTTCAGCTGCAGAACGAAGTCATGATCATCACCGTAATCACGGTTTGAAATAGCCCAGGAACCTACATCCCCTTTTTCGCCTTCAAAAAGGGATACCGCTTCACTGATAGCCGTACCGCGTTTCCACAACCTAACCATCCGTGGATAGCCCGAGTCGGTTAAGCTACCTTCTGTGAAATCTGTGGCCACATAAAGGTGGTCCAAGTCTCGCCAAGCAACGGTACTCTTGGCTTCGGTCAAACTAAAACCGTCTTCGACAAATGTCTTTGTCTGTAAGTTGAATTCTCTCACAACGACCGCATCAGCTCCGCCACGAGACAAGTGAATCAATGCACGATCACCGTCTGGACTGCGGATCACAGAATCTTTGAACACCCAGTTCTCTGATTCTACTTTAGCCAGTTTGTCGACATCTAGAACCAGTTCCCATTCAGGTGATTTTGATACATAACTCTCAAGTGATGTGCGGCGCCAAACACCACGAGGTTGAGCC
Organism: Holophagae bacterium; assembly: GCA_029263455.1. Lineage (GTDB taxonomy): Bacteria > Acidobacteriota > Holophagae > Acanthopleuribacterales > Acanthopleuribacteraceae > JAGQSC01. The sequence continues at coordinate 318,015 of JAJCXM010000022.1, read as the reverse complement.
TCGTCACGCCAAAAATTGTAAAGATATTTGCCGTGAATTTCGGGTTCTGCGATTCGGTCCTTAGCATTCAAAATATCTTTCATCTGTGAATAAACACCATCAAAAAGATCGTTACCAGTCAGAATCGCCTGCGACTCAGCATTCTTGTTTTTAACCCACTGAAGCGCCCTTTCGCCCTCGACATTCTCAAGCCAAATATAAGGATCATCCGTAACTTGACCCGGTTGGTCTGCAAACAACAAAAGACCAAAGCTAAGTAACGCGAGTCCCGACATAAAGTGTTTCAAGGCACAACCCTCCTCGTAATTAAAGCGGGCGCACTTATGCCCTACTGGAAACAATTCCAAGAAATCTTACGCGAATACAGTCGTATGGTTGCGATTTTGATGACACCAAGCGTCGGTCATTGGGAGGCCTCCACAAAACAACATGACGTCTCGCACCATATCATTGGCTAAATTAATTCGATACGGCCAGTGCGCAACCTGTTTCCAGCAAGGATTTCAAACTGCTCATGATCGCTGTCCAGCCTTTGCTGACTTGGTCATACAAGGCGCTTGCTTCGATAAATTGATCATGGGTGAGCTTTAATCGGCAGGTGTCGTTTATTTGTTCGATCTCAAAAACGACCCTCGTCGCGCCTTCACTTTCCAATTCTGGACTGTAGTGCACATGCCAGCTAAACGATAGACGTTCATACGGTTTGGATTCCAATACCACACCATCCACTGCCACTGTGCCATCGTCCATTCGATAAACAACCGGCGACCCTACTTGCCAATCCGATTCAATTAAGGTTGAGTGGAAGTATTGGCGCGTGAACTCAGGAGTGGTTAACGCATGCCACAACGACTGTGGCTCTGTTTTGATATAGATTTCATAGACGTGTACCGGTGGTTCCATTTGCTGCTCCCTTTTTGGGTTTTCCAACCCATTCTTAATTTGGAACATCTTCTCTAACAATGGCCTGTTGTATTTGGCGATCCAACGATCCATGACCTCTCGGATAGGAATCGGATTCAAGTAGTGAAACTTTTCCCTTCCATGCCAGGCAATACTGACAAGTTGAGCGTCTTGAAGTATTCTCAGGTGTTTTGAAACGGCTTGCCGGCTCATTCTCAGATGTACACTGAGCTGCTGAAGAGTTTGTCCGTCTTTTCTAAACAACTCATCCAGCAAAAATCGGCGACTCTCGTCTGCCATCGCTTTGAACACATGTTCCATAAAAACAATATAGGCAACCATATGGTTGCATGTCAAGTGAATTCGACGAATTTTATGTCGGGTTACCGGATAATGCCGGATCGGATTGGATGGGTAAGAAGAATGAGAAGATGACGCCTTGACCAGATTCTGGCGGTCGAAGCAAGATTCGGCCACGCATATCAGAGATACACGTAGCACAATAATGAAGCCCCATGCCCCGATGTCGTGATTTGCTTGAGTAACCTGGCGAAAATACGCGCGACCAAAGTTCATTGGCCACGCCGGGTCCATTATCGGCCACGTCGATGCGCACGTAACATTCATCGGCGAGCTTTGTGCTTACGATGATGCGCCGCTCACGATCGGTTACTTCAGATAGGGCTTCACAGGCGTTATTAACTAAGTTAATTACGACCTGGATCAATTTGGTTTTGGACAAGTTGAGATGAGGTACGGGATTAAATTCACGAATGATTTGAATGTTTAATTGGTGAATTTTTTGTTCTTCCAAATGCAGAACATCTTCAAGAAGGTCATTAATGGATATCGCGCGAACAAAACTATCGCCGGCAGCATACCGATGTTGTGACCTCACAATCTCGGTCATTTTAGTGACGTGCAAACTGGATGCGATGATTTCTTCCCCAAGTCGCACCATGTTTTGATCCAACTCTCGGACCAAAGACGGTAGCGCTTCCACGATTCTTTGTCCTTTGGGTGCTGCGGTCAAGAACACATCTAACTGTTCACGATGCTCGTCTAGTAATTCAGCCACTTTGGATATCAATTGAGGGCCGGTTCCTCTAATGACCAAATCATTAGCAACATCAAGAGAAACGTGGATGCTATTCAGTGAATTACCGATGTTGTGAAGCACATTCTCGGCGATCTCAGCCATGCCAGCCAGATGGGCGGCTTCCATAAGTTCCTGCTGGGTCTGTTTCAGTTTTTTTGCGGTATCGTCAAGTCGCTGGATGCGATGTGACTTTTCTATAGCGGTCACCACGTGACCCCTTAACAGCATCAGCCTGTCCACATCGTCGGAGCCAAAAGGCAATTCGGCGGCATGTTGCATGGCCAGAAACCCTTTTACAACGTCGCCATCCATGATGGCTAGGATTAGTTCTTGGGTCTTGGTGGGACTCTGCTCTGACAGGTAAACACCCAATTCCAGCAAACTTGGCAGAGGAAGGAAGCGCTTGAGACAATCCGCTTCGTCTAATAAGGTGCCGACAACTTCATCGAGTTGTCCCCTCGTAGCCATAACTCGGTAGCCACTTTCGGTGTTCAGGGTGATCAAACCTGAACATGCTCTGGAAATCAAAGCCAGGCTTTGTTCGAGTAACGTGTCTAACAATTCACTTAGTTTCGTTTCTCGATTGATCGCGTGAACGGTCTTGTCCAAAGTCTCCAATTGCTTATTCCGCTCCGACAAATCGCTCGTTCTGGCATTGACCAAGAGCCGCAGCAGCCGCTCCTGTTTTTGCAGACTACGAATACGCCATGCAGGTAAGCCAACGGCTAGGGCCAAGAAGGCGGTAAGGTAGAAAAGATAAGCCCACCAAGTAAGCCAAGGAGGCGGCAAGATCCGGATGGACAATTCTTTGCCCTGACGATTCCAGACACCAGCATTATTACTGGCGATTACGTGGAATCGATAGTCGCCTGGTGCAAGACGGTTATAAGAAACAAAACGTCTTTGACTGTTGGTCTCGATCCAATCGTTATCCAGACCTTCCATGCGGTAAGCGTATCTGTTTTGTTTTGGGTCTGCATAATGCAAAGCAGCGAACTCGAGAGCAAACATGGATTGACGATGGTCGAAAACGATTCCGTCCGTGTACCCGATTGCGTGATGCAGTATGGACGAGTCCAAGGTCGGATCTGGACGCACCGATCGATTGAATAACTTCAAGTCAGTGATCACCACTTGCGGTGGATAGTCATTGACAGTAATGCCTAATGGGTCAAAGGCATTAAATCCCGCTATACCGCCAAAAAATAAGGTTCCGTCGCTGGATTTGAAGTAAGCACCGCCGTTGAATTCATTACTTTGCAAACCGTCATGTTCGTGAAATGTCCGAAAGGCCCCGGAAGCAGGATTCAAGCGGGCGAGGCCGTTATTAGTGCTCATCCACATAAATCCTTCTGCGTCTTCCAATATTCCGTAAACAACATTATTGGGCAATCCATCACGGCTGTGATAAACATCGAACGTGTGAGTGTCGGGCTTAAACAAGTTCAATCCATTTGAAGTACATACCCAAATTCGATCGACACTGTCTTTGGTCACTCCCAAGACACCATTACTACTTAACGTATCAACTCTGCTCGGGTCATGTTGGTAGCGAATAGAGCGCGCTGAAACCGGATCAAAGAGGTTCAGGCCGCCGCCGTGGGTTCCAACCCATAGCTTTCCATCTTGGGATTCAACTAAAGAATAGATGCGGTCATCGCTAATACTGTCTGGCTCATCACTGCGAACGCAGAATGTCTCGAATTCTTCGGTTACTGGGTCGAAAAGGCAAAGTCCTCCCCCATAGGTGCCCACCCAAAACTGCCCATTATTTGTTTCCAGAAAACAGCGAATGGCATCATTAGGAAGAGAGCTATCGTCGCCAGATTGATGCTTGAGGCGCGAAAAACTCTTTCTGTCGAGATTAAGGATTGAAACACCTGAGCCGTCGGACCCTGCCCATACACGGCTGTCGGAGGTCACGTAGACGGCTCGCACTATGTCACTGGAAATGGAGTCGGGCTTTTCAGGATCGTGTCGAAATGACATGAATTTGCCCGTCCGTTGATCGAGCCAATTCAATCCTCTCGAGGTGCCGACCCATAGATCGCCAATCTTGTCTTGTCTTATCGACCAAACCGAATTCGAACTAAGTGATTGATCATGTCCGGCTATATAGCGATAGTGTCGAAAACCTGTGGTGTTGCGATTCCATTTTGCCACCCCCGCGCCTAGCGTTCCCACCCACAGCGAACCTGTTCGGTCTTCGCTAAGTACGGATATGATGTCATGGGGTAGGCTGTAATCGTCGGTTGGGTCATGTTCGTAACGCAAAAATCCGTCTTCCAGCGATTTTGTTCTACTAAGTCCCGTTCGCGTGCTGACCCAAATCCAGCCTTCGGAATCTTGGAAAATGTCATTTACATCGTTGCCCGCAAGACTATTTGTACGGTTTGCATCAAAGCTGAAATGTTGAAATGACCCTGACTTTGGTTGCCACAGGTTTAAACCCCCACCATGGCATCCAATCCATATACGGCCTTGATCATCCTCTAACAGGGCCATAACTTCACCAGACGACAAACTAGAGGTATCATCTTGCCGATGCATCATTTTGACGATCTGACCAGATTTGGGATCGAAACGACATACTCCGCCCCCTTGAGTCGCCACCCATAACTGGCCTTCCCTGTCGAATATCAATTCGCCAAGTCGATCCGTTCCCCAACCCGGGTCACGGTACATAATTTGACGGCTTCGTTTTGTATCAGGATCGTAACTAAGCAAACCCGAACCATAACTTGAAATCCACAAATGGCCGTTCTTGTCGAAAGCCAGCCCTCTGATGTCTTTGCATATATCGCCTAAATCTATTCTTTCAAACGCATCAATTCTAGCTATATAGCGATTCAATCCACCATTGGGTGTGCCAAGCCACAAGTCACCTGATGGGTCAGACAAAATAACTTGGACATGATTATCCGACAGGCTAGTTAGGCGATCGGCTTCATAACTGTAAACCTTGAAGTCATAACCGTCATATCGGTTAAGGCCATCTTGAGTGGCTATCCAAATATAGCCTTGTTCGCTCTGGGCTATGTCATTTACGGTCGTCTGAGACAAACCATGGTTGAGGCTCAGCCGCTGGAAGCGAATCGATTCATCTTGGGCATAAGTTGGGCACCACAAACATAGGCTGAACCCAATTAGCAAACATTTGTGCATCAAAGGAGCGCGAACGTCGAGCGAACACAAGCGCAACAAGTTTTCTCCTGCACGTTGTGGTTCTCATCATACCAAATCTAAAGTTGGTCTATAAGGCATCGATTTGCAGCGTGACTTTAACGCTAAATTCACCGTTCTCGCAGGTGGCCTTCAATTCTCCATTGAGTAACTGAGCTCGCGCATTAAGCACTGAGAGCGCATGACCCTCTTTCATTTGGAAAGGGATGCATTCCGATACGCTATTCGTCAAATTCAATTGCCAACGACTATCTTTGAACTGACCCTTAAGTTCTAACGTTCCCGGACCCTTCAAGCGACTCAATCCGTGATGGACCGCATTTTCAACAAGGGGTTGTAAAAAAAAGGCAGGAAACGGCGCGTCGTCTTCAGCATCGACATCGAGATTCCACTTTAATCGTTCACCAAAACGCGACGACTCCAATAGCAGGTAGTGTTCGATCAGTTCGTATTCATCTTTCCACGGACACAAGTGCCCATCCGACCCATGTCGAAAACTCTTCCTGAACAGATCAGAAAGGTCTAGTAAGAAATCCTGTGCTCTGTTTGAGTCTTGCTCCATTAATGAAGAAAGGGTGTTAAGGGCGTTAAAGAAGAAATGAGGGCGAATACGCATGTTCATGTTCATCAATTCGCCCTGTAGTCGCTGACTCTCCAGTTCCTTTTGACGGTCCATTGCCTCGTGCATCCTCACTTCGTTCAAGTGAAAGGCAAAAAACATATGAGCAAATACGATACCCAACATACCCGCGATTCCAGAAACGGTCCATTCCGAATCTGGACGCACAGTTGGCATACCCAACACATTGTCACAAAAAATAATCACAAACCACATGGCCGAAATGCCCACAGCGGCACCAACAACCGTGCAGAAAGGGCCAACTCTCAGGGGCCCCCAACCGAGGGGTATTCTTGGAATCAAATAATATCGAAGCAACGCAGAAGCGAAATTAAGGCTACTAGCCCACACAAGTCCTATTAATGGTGTGGCCCAGATTACAGTCGCAAAATTACGTCCCCAATACGAAAAGATTTTGCCCGGATTCTCTAGGCCACCATTCAGCAAAAACGCCATAAAAGGGGAGATGAGAACCCCCCATATCATGGCATGCCGTGCACTCGACCACAGAGCCTTTGACTTTAAGAAGTCAGTGAAACGCATTGGCTGCCAGCTCATGTCCCTAGTCTACTTGTCATGAATGGAATAGCCAACGATGGACATTCGATCCTGCTCGTCAAATCCGGCGGCGAACAACCGTCCCGGTTGGGCCACTAACGCTTCGGTTGGTCCGGCATAGGAACCTCCCTGAATTTCGGTGCCTTGTGCATCGAAAAGCCTCAGCGAATACGGGTGGCTTTTGTCCTGCTCAACCACAAGAAAACCAAAGCCGTCGCCTGCAGGAAACAGTTCTGCAATAGGGACAACAAAGGCAGGTACCTCAGATTGCTCAATAGCCTGGCGGATCACAGACTCAGTCACTTGGTTACCAAAAGGCGAATTTGCTGCTATTTTTTGCGCCAATTCACGACATCGAAGTGACTTCTGGTCATCACCAAAGCGAACGGGTTGATGTTGCCAACTTAGTTCCCTGCCCTGCTCAGGATTACCTGAAAAAACGAACCCTTTTTGGGCTGCCGGAGTAATAGCCAACCAAGAGGAGCCCAACACCAAGCCAACAGGCACGCCAGCGCTTACGGATTCGAATTGACTCTTTAGGTAATCCACAAAAAAGCCCGGTTGACCCATACGCGACCAATCTGTACTTGGACACTGCAGTTCGTAAATGGTCTGCTTAATGGCAAGCGACTTGTCGTAGATATCCAAGCTGTAGGACTGTTTGAATTCGGCATTGAGCCGCACGGTACTCATTAACAACAGACCTTGCTGACTAAAGCTGGGTTGAAACACAGAAACAATACCCTGTGGCAGGAGTTGATCAACTAGGAATTGGCCTTTTTCATCAAATTCGCTGACCGATCTACGCAAGCTATCAAAGACGACCAAGTGGCCATTTTCGTTAAACGCGAGCGCTGCCGGCGCCTGAAACTCACCTGGTCCCTGTCCTGGCTGCCCAAACTCTCGCACATAAGTCCCATCTAACTCCAGAACGACGATACGTTTATTGAGGCAGTCCAAAATGAATAGCTGATTACTCGGGGAGATAGCCAGCTCGAGGTTTGGGCCGAACATGGCCCATTCCTCTTTTTGTTCATCGTTAATCTGCCAGTCCATTTGAAACGATGCGCCCTGTAATAACCACAGGCATAAGAAGATCATCAGTTACCTCCTGAGGGTAGGCGATCAAGATCTTTTTTGACCCGATCATCGTTATCCAAGGCGAGAGAATCCTGGTAACACTGGCGTGCTTCCTCGTATCGTTGCAGGGCTGCCAATGCCTGTCCTTTTCGCCAGAAGGCGCCCGAACGGTATGGGTTCCCAGCGGATGTGGTATTTAGGAACTGGTCAAAAAGAGTCACCGCCTGTTCAAATTCCACCTCAGCGAGTAGCCGTGATCGCGCAGATTGATATAGCGATGGCACATGATTGAGTCGTGCACCTTGGTCAAAAACCTTGATGGCTTCTCCATGTTTATCAATTGAAGTCAGAGCCATACCATATCCGTAATAGACATCGCCGTTTGGCTCATGTGCCAGTAAATGTTCAAATTGTTCACGCCACATAGGTTCATCATTCTTGGTGACATAAACGTTTGCCCGAGCCAAACGACCCGAAACTTCATCGACAGCAAATAACTTGTCACACCAAGCCAATGCCTCTTTGGTGCTGCCGCCGACCATACTTGGCGCGTTTGAATAGAATCCGATCAGATTCCGATAGGAATCAACATGATGCGGCTCCAAGCGGATGGCTTTCTCTAGTAAGTCAATATAGGTACCTTTACCGGTCATCCAGCCCATGGGGTTTTTCGAGAATTTCGCTAAATACAGTTCAGCAACTTGTACACATAGACTGCTGTCCTCAGGGTATGCTTTTAAGGCCGCTTCTGAATATGCCAAGCCTAAATCGAAGTTACGTGTAGCCGAGCATGCTTTAACCAAGAGCCGCAATGCTTCGGGCTCTTCGCCTTCAGCAAGCACTTGTTCCAAAATGGGAATCGCTTTCGCCATTTGTTCGTTTTCAATGAATCCTCGTGCTTCGTCTAGCCCGTTAAGTAAAATCAAACACATTACAAGTGTCATTCAACACCTCCTTATCTTTCAGTATTAGGATACGAGTTGAATGACCATAGATATTGGTCGAACGAGACGAATGGTATCAGATCAACAGCGAACGGTTCCAATAGCGTATTGAGCGGGCGGCTCAATACTTGGATTTGATCAATCGTGTCGCAGAACGGGAAGCCTCGATTTGTGCGCCGCCCCGCATATGCAACAAACTTGTTCCAGAGTCTTGACTCTCCAACGACTCTAGGTGATTCAAATTGACCAACGCCTGGCGGCTCACTTTTACGAATTGGGACGAGCCAGACAAGCGCTGTTCCAGCTCAGCCAAACTCCAAGGCACATGATAGAGGCGCTGCAGGCTGTGTATTTCCACGTTACCGTGCACAAATTTCGCATGCACAAGGTCATCAAACGAAAGAAATTCGAGACGGTCCCTCAATGGCATCGCTAACCGTTTGGGCTGGGTATCAGAGGACTTATGCTGCAGGCGCGTTCGCACCTTCGCCAGCGCTTTCTCTAACCGGTTTGGGCGAATCGGTTTGGTCACATAATCATCGACATCTAACTCAAAGGCATCAACGGCATATTGGTCATAAGCCGAAACAAAAACGATTCCGACATGGTCGCGTTCATTCGCCATTAGCTCGGCCAAATCTATGCCTGACAAGCCGGGCATGCGTATATCAAGTAACATCACTTGTGGTTTGTGTTTCCAGTAGAGCGAACAAACTTGGTCTCCATCATCTGCTTCAGCTACCAGTTCAACCATTGGCATGCGTGTAAGTACGGACCGCAACCTATCGCGCGCTGGCTCTTCGTCGTCGGCTATTAATACTCTCAACACAATGCTCAAGATATGATCTCCAAGGTTCACATTATAGACATAGACCTATGAACAGGGACGCTTTCCAAGCACAATCACCTATAGACACAGGTTCCCTTCTAACCCAACCACTAGATCCTTGATGTCGATGTGCAGATTCACATCGACATCAAACATGGTTAGAAATCCCGGCTCTTTAGAAGAAAGCGACCACTCTGCGGTCGCCACCTTGGTCTCAACTACACCCTTCATTCTCATAAGATGGGGTGCAGGGATGTCTTGTAATCCGCGTTGCAAATCAAACCACCGTTCGCGTTGACGAATTTTTTCTTCTTCACCAAATGTCTTATCCACAATAACCTGAGCAAACATCAACATAACAAACAAGCAACGTATTATCTAACTCCCCAAAATTTGTGCGAAAATCTATCACATCAATAAGCATTCGGCACGTATCTGCAAACTATTGCCGCTTGTCTGAGGTGATTTGATTGTTAGATTCAAGACTCATGGATTGGTATTTTCCGTTACACGGCGGCGCGGCCGTGTTAGGCGATGTTTACCGAGATCTAAAGGCAATTGGTCTAGAGCAGAAGGACATCCCTTTTCTCATCCAACTCGTTGAGAACCCTAAATTTGACCTTCCCGGATTCGACCTATTTCACGGAGCCACTGATCTCAAAACACACGACTTGCTGCACATTGTTCTAGGTCGTGGTCTTTTGGCTAAAGACGAAGCATTCGTGATTGGATTTACGATGGGTAGTAGTAATCGCGTCTCCACAACCGAAGAAGTTCTCTATGGCCTTTTCGCCAAATACCTGTACCCCAAAGAATACCGCTTTAGCGATGAAGACTTACATGTGTTTAAAGATGCCGTAAAACTGGGCTTCATTTCCGATTGTCAACCCCTGTGCAAGGTTGAATTTGAAGCCATGACAGAGCTAACGGTTTCCGACGTGCGTAAAAGAATTGGGCTAGAGGACCAACTTCTTGAGGCCTATTACGCCATCGAAAAGAAGAGGTACCCACATTGCCCTGAAAGCCAACGACTGTAACGAACCTCTATCCTTTTTATCTTGGTCTAAGGTTTGAACACGCGATCGACGTCATCCTGCGCCATGATTTTCATAGATTGCACGCCTGTGTTCATGCCTTCTTCCGTCTTCTTAATTTGGCGTAGGTACCAATTTAGCGCTCGATGAACATAGTCGGAAGTTGAAATTCCCCGTTTCGCCGCCCGCGCAGCCAGTTGACCGTATAACTTTTCCTCGAGTTCAATTTGACGTTCCATCGGGTGCCTCCTTGCTCGTTGATCTCATTCTACTGATTTTCCTGGTGAAAAACTCACATTCCCGTGGGCACGTCGATAAAAAAACAATCTAAAGCAAATGTTTCAGTGAGGTAGTTTGACAAGGCATGTAATCCAAAAACCTCCGTTCGGTAGTGACCTCCCAAGGCAATATTTAACTTATGTTCCTTGGCAAAATGATAAACAGGATGATTAGCTTCACCCGATATGTAGTAATGAATCTGGCTGTTCTTGGCTTCTCTCAACAGACCAAAATCGGCACCCTGACCCGTAACACACGCAATGCGGCTAACCTTATTCGGGCCAAACGGCAGCGTCTGAACGGGACCGCCAAGCACCGACTCAAGCAACCCATCCATTTCAGTTCTCTTTAATTGAGGCCGAACGGCGCTAAATCCAATCGTTTGACCGCGGTACGACCCGAATGGAAGCAACGAACTTGGATCAGCACCAACACGCAAAAGCAGGTTGGCAGCGTGACCCACCTGACGATGCGCGTCCAATGGTAAGTGAGCGGCATAAAGCGCTATTTCAGAATCCATTAACAATTTCACACGCTGATAATCAGGTCCACGCAAGGCCCATTGAAACCCCCAATAAAGGCCGTGATGGACAATCATCAAATCGGCGCCTTGTTGACGCGCCAATTTGAAGGTCTCATAAACGCCGTCCACGGCAAACGCGACCCGTTGCACCTGCTTCTTTCCCGAAATCTGAAGCCCATTGATAGCGGACTCTTCAAAGATCTTAACGAGCAAGAAGTCGTTTAGATGGGCAACTAGTCGACCAAGCTCAACCATTAGACGGACAAACTCGGGAAGGGAACCGCATAGTCGCCACTGAAACAGGCATGGCAGTAATCCTCCTTGTTGGAGGCCGCCAAACAATCCATCATGCCGTCCATGGATATGTACGCCAACGAATCCGCTTCGATGTATTTGCGGATTTCCTCCACTGAATGAGAAGAAGCAATTAGTTCGCTACGGTTTGGCGTGTCGATTCCGTAATAACACGGATACTTAGTGGGTGGCGCACTGATGCGTAAATGGACTTCGTCAGCCCCTGCTGTGCGCATCATTTTCACAATCTTTCGTGACGTTGTCCCGCGAACCAAGGAATCATCAATTAAGATGACACGCTTTCCCTCTATTAGTCGTTTTACCGGGTTGAGTTTGATCTTGACACCAAAGTGTCGAATAGATTGCTTGGGTTCAATGAATGTTCGACCAACGTAATGGTTTCTAATAAGCGCAAAAGCAAAGGGTATTTTCGAAGCTTGGGAATAACCCAAAGCTGCACAAACACCAGAGTCCGGAACCGGAACCACTAAGTCGGCTTCGATGTGTGATTCCTTAGCTAGTTTCTCACCTAACCTTTGCCGGTACTCATGAGTCGACTCATTAAACATCATGCCATCAGGGCGCGCGAAATAGATATGCTCAAAAATGCAATGCCGAGTCGGCTTGGCCTCAAAAGGCTTTGACGACCGTGTCACGCCTAGGTTATTGACCACTACCATCTCACCAGGATCTAGTTCACGAACCATTTGTGCATCAATCAGATCAAATGCACATGACTCTGAGGCAAATAACTTGGATTCGCCTAACTGCCCGAGGAGTAAAGGCCTGAAGCCATGAGGGTCACGTACGGCGATCATTTTTTTCTTCGTCAAGAATACGCATGAAAACGCGCCTTCTACCTGACTTAGCGCCTCAACAATGGCCTCTTCAATCTTCTCTTTCTGGCTGCGAGCGATGAGATGTAAGATGACCTCGCTGTCGCTACTGGAGTTAAAAATCGAGCCTGTCGACTCAAGTTGAGCTCTAATCTTTTGAGCATTTACTAAGTTACCATTGTGGGCCAAAGACACCTGTCCGTGGTGGCAGGTTATGAGTATCGGTTGCGCATTTTCGAGCTGACTATCGCCGGAGGTCGAATAGCGCACGTGGCCTATGGCGGCCGAACCTTCAAGGTTACGCAATGTCTCTTCTTGAAACACATCCGCGACTAATCCCATACGCCGGTAAACCGAGATGCGTTCTCCACTGAGACTGGCTATGCCTGCACTCTCCTGACCACGATGTTGCAAGGCATATAGACCCAAATAGGCCAGGTTCGCCGCCTCAGCGTAAGGTTTTATTCCAAAGATCCCACACACAAAGCACCTCTAATCCAAGATTTTCGGTAAGGAACCGCGCCAATATTCAGCTAGTTCGTGAGCGGCAGAGTCGATAGCCAATTGGCCACCATGTAATTGGCCACCATGGTGAATCTGTAATCTGTCTCCGCCAGTTTCACCCAGGCGCATGCACGGAAGATCGTTTTGGGCTGCCAATTGCTGCAGAGCCGATTCATCGTCCAAGCGAACGGCGATGACGACCCTGGAGGGGCCCTCCCCAAAAAGTGCTTTGACAAGCACATCATCCTTGTCCAATGTCAAACGAGCACCAATCAATTTTGGTCCAAAACACATTTCAGATAAGGTCACGGCCAGACCTCCCTCGGAGCAGTCCCGCGCATGAACAATCACACCAGAACCGATCGCTTGCCTTAAGACAGCTTGCAGACGTTTCTCGAGTTCAAGGTCAATAGCCGCCAATTTCCCTCTTTGATGTCCATGAAATTGTTGCAGGTATTCACTACCCGCAAGACTAGTCTGCGTCGACCCCAGCAGATAGACGGACAAATCACTTGCCGCAAACGTGTTGGTAGCGTGCACGGATCTATTCTCCAAAAGGCCAACCATGCCAACAGCGGGAGTCGGTAATACAGCTTTGCCATTGGTTTCATTGTAAAAGGACACATTGCCCGAAACGACTGGTGTATTCAAAGCGACACAAGCGTCGCCCATCCCGCGAATGGCTTCACTGAATTGCCACATGACTTCTGGATTCTCTGGACTGCCAAAGTTAAGACAATCTGTGATAGCCAGTGGCAAAGCGCCCGTGCAGGAAATGTTGCGTGCCGCTTCAGCCACGGCCATGGCGCCCCCTTGATAAGGGTCCAAATACACCAATCTCGGATTACAATCCGTCGTAATCGCGATCGCTTTTTCGGTACCTTTGATTCTGATCAGCGCTGCCTCGCCGCCAGGCCCCATGACCGTATTGGTGCGGACCGAATGGTCGTATTGACGGTAAAACCACTCTTTGCTGGCGATATTCGGACTCGATAACAAGTTGTTTAGTCGATCTTCACACAATCCCACTTCAATTTCGTCAAATGGGCTTAAGTCAAAGGCCTGACTCTCTTTGAAGGACTTAGGTTCTCGGGCTGGCCGCTGGTATACGGGCGCTTCGTCTGCCAATGGTGCGGCTGGCATGTCAGCAACCCATTCTCCCGTTGGTGATTTGATGCGTATATGACCGTCATCGGTAACGGTGCCAATTACTTCCGCTTCAAGGTCCCATTTCTCAAATATATGCTTAATGTCACCCACATCAGCCGGCAAACAAACGAGCAACATCCGTTCCTGGCTTTCACTCAGCATGATTTCGTAGGCTGACATATTTTCTTCACGGATTGGGACCTTGCTCAAGTCCAGTTCTAATCCAGAGCCAGCTCGACCAGCCATTTCAAACGACGAGGAAGTCAGACCGGCTGCACCCATATCTTGAATGCCAATTATTTTGCCCGTAGGGAATAATTCCATGAGTGCTTCCAACAACAGTTTCTCGGTGAACGGGTCACCGACTTGAACAGTTGGCCTTTTCTCTTCACTGCCTTCGCTGAATTCCTCCGATGCCATTGTCGCGCCGTGAATCCCATCTCTACCTGTCTTGGAACCAACGTACATGACGGCATTGCCCGGGCCGGATGCTTGTCCCAGGAAGATCTGATCCTTTTTCGCAATGCCTACCGTCATAGCATTCACTAAGATATTGCCTTGAAAAGCTTCGTCGAAAAAGACTTCGCCCCCAACGGTAGGCACACCCATGCAATTACCGTAGTCGCCAATACCTTGGGTGACGCGTTTAATGAGGTATTTCATGTGGGCCGTGTCTGCGCGTCCAAAACGCAATGCGTTTAGGTTGGCAATTGGCCGAGCACCCATGGTGAATACATCCCGTAAAATGCCTCCTACGCCTGTGGCAGCGCCTTGATAGGGTTCAATGAAAGACGGATGGTTATGACTCTCCATCTTAAAGATAACGGCCAATTCATCGTCAATATGAACGGCCCCAGCGTTTTCGCCCGGCCCGATCAATACCTGCTCTCCGCTGGTAGGCAGTCTACGCAAATAGAACTTAGACGATTTGTAGGAACAATGCTCCGACCACATTGCGGAGAATATTCCTAGTTCTGTGTAGCTTGGCGTTCTCCCAAGAATGTCACATGCTCGCTGATACTCATCTTCGCTGAGCCCGTGATCCAGGGCCAGCTCCAAATTTACTTGCGGTTCCACTATTTTTCCCCAATATGTTTTGTGCCGATTGCGAAGACCTGCAAAAGAGCCACACGCCTTCACGGTCCGTTCGGTCTATTATTCGTAGACGCCGATTGTGCCCACTGCGCGCTCCCCTTACTTTAACTCAAAGCATAAGGTATCTACGAGAGCTTGTTCACCAAGCTTGTCATTGCCGCGTTGTCGGCTATTGCTGTTCGTTTAGGGTGATCTATCATTCAGTTCGTTTTTCACCGTGACGCGATGACCATACGATCAGGCCTAAAATTGCGGCGATGCCCAGTAGCGACCCGATAGCTGCCATCACGGGTTCCCAATTAATGCCCAAGCCAGTAATTTTGTTGCCCTTGTTCACGAAAATTACCCAGCCGGCAAAAAACACGCCCATAAGGCCTTCTCCGCCTACCAGGCCTGAACCAAATAGAATTCCCTTTTCGCGTCGATTCTCGGACGTTTCTTCCGGTACTTTTCGCGTGATCAAATAGCGCAACAGTCCACCTAAGAAGACAGCCGCCATCGTCTTTAAGGGCAGATAAACGCCCACAGCAAAGGCCAAAACCGGAATTCGGAATGCAGCAGCTACCAGCCCTATCCCAACGCCAATCAAGATCAGCGTCCAAGGTAAATTCTGGTCTAACACGCCACTGATAACCAGGTTCATCAACACGCCTTGAGGTGCTGGCAACTCGTCCGAACCTAAAGTATGGCTTTCGTCCAGCCAAATCAAAGTCAAGCAAACAAAGGCGGAACAGGTAATGACTCCAGCCAATTCACCGATCTGCTGCAAACGAGGGGTTGCACCAAGCACAAAACCCGTTTTTAGATCCTGCGATGTATCACCAGCAATGGAAGCGGCAATACAAACAACCGTTCCCACCATCAAAGCGGTGGCTTTACCCATCAGATCTGTCCAACCGAACATGTAAAAAATAAGACTCGTTCCCAGCAAAGTGGCAATGGTCATGCCTGATGTAGGGTTGGAAGTCACACCCACTAAGCCCACAATACGAGCCGAAACGGTCACAAAGAAAAAGGCAAAAACGCCAATCAGAATGGCGGCTAACCCGCGAACCCAAATCGAATCGATATAACCGAGGATCCCGGGCACAAAGGTTAGTACCAACAGGATAGCTACCACAAAGCCGATCACTATTTTTATCGATAGATCGGTGTCGGTTCGTTTGTCGGAGGAACGGCTGGAGCTGTTAACTAATTGGTCGATGCCGACTTTAAACGATTCCAACATGGTGGGAATAGATTTGAAGAGGGTAATAAAGCCGCCCGTAGCCACGGCCCCAGCACCGATGTAACGAATGTATCGATTCCAAATATCCTTCGCCGCCATATCGCGAATAAGCTGATCTGTTTCTGGATAGAAAGGCGCGGTTAGATCTTGTCCCCACCACGCGATTAAAGGAATCAGAACAAAGGATGAGAGCGCGGCACCGGCAACCATCACGGTGGCGACACGCATGCCAAGAATATAGCCAACGCCCATGAGTGCTGGAGAAACCGAAACTTCCAAAACAGCCTTGGCAGGCAATTTCAAAGAAAAAGTCTCACCTATTAACTTCAAACCAGCTGTCACCCACTTGAAAAGTGCGCCAATACCCAGTCCATAAAAAACATTAGCGGCTTGTTTTCCACCGCCCTCTGAGGCGACAAGGACTTCGGCGCAGGCCATACCCTCGGGATAAATAAGCGTGCCGTGCTCTTTCTTAATTAAGAATCGACGCAATGGGATCATGCACAGCACGCCCACCAAACCACCACACATGGCCAACAGGGTTAAACGTCCTAGCTCGGGCTTTAAGCCCCAAAGAAACAACGCAGGGATGGTGAAGATAACACCCGAAGCCACTGACGAGCTCGCAGAACCAATGGTTTGCGACATGTTTGCTTCCAGGATCGTATGTTTCACGCCGACGCCTGCAAGGGCTCTAAACACAACAACCGTCAGAACGGCTACCGGTATTGAAGTGCTAATCGTTAACCCGGCCTTGAGTCCCAAGTAGGTGTTTGCGGCCCCAAATACGATGCCGAGAGCAATACCCGTAATCACAGACTTGAACGTGAATTCAGTGAGCGTCTGCCCATGCGTATACGGAACGTATTCTTCGCCTTCTTTTGTGCCATACGCACTTGGAGGTAATCCGCGCTTCTCCAAAACCCACTCCCCGGCTCAATTCGCCTCATTCATTCGTTAAAAAACAGAGTCTAGCATCTTGTGATCAGTTGGCAATTCCATGTTGTAAAAGATCCACCACATCCACTATGCCGTTGCCATTGGTATCTGTAGGTGCCGATATGGGGCTATGCCACAATGAAAGCAACTCCTGAACATCGACGCAGGTAGCAGCACTTGTCCATTCGATGAGGGCAGCCGCGTTCATGCGAATCACTTCGCGACCCATATTCAAATTTATGTTGGCCGGCAAATCGGTGGTCCGATGGTAGTCGGGATATTCATCCCAATCGTTTTCGATGGTCAACAAAGCGGGCATATTGCGGTTAAGGTAAGGGACATGGTCGGATCCAAAAGGGAACAAGGTCGTGACGATCCTCAGTGAAGTATAACTAGCCGCAGCGGCACTCAGGTCATCAATGATGAACTGGTTACTGGCATTCGTTTCTAAAAGACAATCCAAGTCAGCATCACTCGAATAGCCAATCATGTCCATGATCAGGGCGACCTTTACCTTGCTGTCATTACCTGACGACACCAGGCCAGAAGCATGAGCTGTACTTCCATGCAACCCTTGCTCTTCTCCAGAATAGGCGATAAAGAAAATCGTCGACTCTGGTGTCGTGGTCGTAAGCAAGCGGGCAAGTTCTAAAAGAGCCGCCGTCCCACTTCCGTTATCTTCAGCTCCCGGCGCGGAAGCAGGTGTATTTTCAGAGGTTGAGTCGTAGTGAGCGCCCACAATATACCAATCATCCGGCGAGGTAGTCCCGTCCAGTTGAGCAATAACGTTGTAAGTGGTTGTGCCGCTAACAACAAACGCTTCCGTTGTAACCGTCAAACCACCAATTGCCTGAAATTGCGTGACTAGCCAGTCGCGAGCCGCAATATTTCCGCTCTGAAGAGTATGGCGATTAAAGGACGCCAAGGATTGAACATCATTGAACCATCTTGGCCCATCAATTTGATCGACAAGCGCCTGGATACCGGAACAATGCGTCAGCGGGAATGGTGGTAATGGGGCCTTTTCCAAAACAACGTTATCCACCACATTCGCCAGCAACCCGTGACTGTCAGGGTGTTTCGTAGCCACTGGCTGTTCCGAGTAAACAACAGAACTTCTGGCACCCTTCATCAACACCAGATATGAGCCTGTAACATCGTTAAGATCATTCGACACAACATAAAGCCGATCCAAGCGAGGTTCTAAATCGATGGGATGTAAAAAACCCAACTGACCAAGACCATTGAGCGCCTCGCAATCCGCCAACACCAACAACTCGCCATTCGCTTCAGCCCACCAGCGAACCCCATAAATACCTTTAGCCGACGCCATCACCAAATGGGACTCATTTCTGGGCGTCCAAACAGCTAAGCAAGTCTTAGGTGCTAGCCCAGGTGTCGCACACATCAAACAAAAGACAAGGCTAAACATCACGACTCCGTCATTGATAATGCTGGCAAAACATCCATAAAAGCACTAACCGAAAATACGGCATTTCCGACGCCAGGAGCGCCGTAGCCCGGCGGTGTTTTGAGCCCATAATGTAAGAAACGCTCTCTCCAAGCTATCAATAACTTGCAGAAATAGGCCAAAGGAGGCGCGGCTTGATGGCCTAAGGCTGCCAGCGGTTCGGGGCACCACGTAGTGAATCGAGGCATGATCCCTTTCGACATGAACCAATCGAGGCCCTCAGTTGTATGCGCAACGGCCTGGTCTACATCCTTGTATCCGCAAACAGAATTGAGCTCAACGCCGCCGACAAAGTTTGGGATTACGTGGCTGGCCCCAAAAACAGAAGCTGACTCGGCCACTCGATTTATCCAAGTCTCGAAACCAATCACACGGGCTTTTCCGGGACAAATAGCATTAAAGAGCTTTTCTCCCCAAACCTCGTAATTTGGATGGTAGATTTGCAGACCGGCATCCTTAAGACGCTGGCAATCTTTGGGTTCAAAGGCCTGCACAACCGCTTTGCTGATCCAACGTCGCGGGAACCTCTCTTCAATCGCCTCGATGAACTGCACATAAAAGTCGACTTCGTCTACGCCTTGCAGGTCTGTAATGATTGAGCCGCCGGTTAATGTATAGGCTTGTGCCCGTTGATCCATTCTGTCGATGTGGGCCAGCGCTTCAATAATCTCCGGGACGGTCTTAATACCCGTATATGGCTTTCCAGCCTTTCGCTGTTGAATGAAGTTTCGATTGATATCGCAGAACTGACATTGTTCTTCTTTGTTGAAGTATTGGCACATACGGTAGACCGTTAGATAGATCAGGTAACCCCATTCCAAAACGGGCGCTACTTCGCCCATAGCTTTCCCGGACGAAAGCGGTTCATGATAGAACGAGGGGATGGGATGGTAAGTCACATCTCCAACCCAATTACCGTCACAGTGCAATGTGATTCGACCCTCGATAACATCAACAACGTAAGGCGAATCTGGATTGATGCGCACGGAAATAATGGTATTCGCCAGCTCAAATGGCCCGTCAGAAATGCAGATCTCTTCCGGAACCCTTAAATGCTCACGTTGCTGCATATCTTTAATCTCAATAAGGTCAAACGAAAAAATAAAGTAGTCTTTGGGTTTGTACCCTGCGGCGATGGTCATTGCCGCTTCGGAGAAGCGTAGCCCGCAGCGTAAAATGTCCTGCTTGATGACCGCCTCGGGCGGGATCTGCATAAAGTCTTCGACGTGGTGTTGTAAAGACGCAAAAGTCATCTTAAATGTCCAACGCGGGCTGCGCAAATTGCCGATATTGGGGCGCAAAACCTTCAGCACGACATGCATCAAGAACAGCGTCTATGTTGGGGTTAATGGTAGCGCCTGCCATTTGTGTGACCTCGTCCTCCAAGGGCACATCAAAATCGTTTGCTCCAAAATGCAGACCTCGTAATGCATGCTCATTCTGTGTTAATACGGAGGTTCGAATGTGCTTGATGTTATCCAAAAAGAGGCGGGCACAAGCCAAGTGACGCCAATAATCCACGTGATTCAGTTCCACGCCGCCTAATTCCGTGTTTTCAGGTTTGTATGTCCAACTCAATAAACTAAAGATGCCGTTCGTTTCATCCTGCAAATCGCGCACACGCTGTAGGTGTTCGACGCGTTCATCGATCGATTCGTCGAATCCAATGACCATGGTCGCAGTGGTGTTTAACCCGCTCCGGATCACGGCTCTTTGTGCGTCAATGTATGCGTCCGCAGTACCTTTGATAGGTGAATGGCGTTCTCGAAACCCGTTGGTCAGAATCTCTGAACCACCTCCCGTTATCCAGCGCACGCCTGCAGCTTTCAAACGTGAACTGGCTTCCTCGCAACTGATGCGACTTATCTTGGCGATATACATAAGTTCAGCGATGGTTAACGCGTAAAACTCGATGCGGTCTCCGTATTTACGGCGAATTCGCCCATAGAGATCCACATACCAGTCGATATTGAGCTTGGGGTTAAAGCCCCCATTGAAGCCAACTAGGTCGCCGCCAAGCTCCAATAATTCGTCGATTTTTTCGCACATCGACTCGAACGAAAGCACATACCCTTCAGGTGACTTCGGTAATCGATAAAACGCGCAGTAATCGCAAAGCGCAACACACACGTTGGTGTAATTGATGATGCGCATGACTAAGTAGCTCGCCGTCTTGGGGTCATGAAAACGGGCTCGGGCCTGCGTCGCCCATCGTGATAGATCTTCTAGACTCGCATCTTCGTACAGAAATCGAGCATCGTCGCCATTTAATCGCATTCCATTGTTAACTTTATTTTCAATGCTCGATCGCATGCTAGCCTCCCACGCGCGGTTCAGTATAACGAAAGCTGTCTTGCAGCGCCACTTACACAGGCGATATAGTGCTCGCGTATGACACATCAAAAACCATTGCCTTTATGGCTTATCGCTGGCGCATTAGCAGGCTTAACGAGCAGCATGATTGGCATCGGCGGTGGCATAATTTTCGTACCACTTCTTCATGTGTGGAGCGGGTTCCCGCTCAAGAAAGCAATTGCCACGTCTATCGCCTGTATTGCCCCGATTGCCGCGGTAGGTGCCCTGAGTCACGGTATTCTTAACCAGGCGGAATTCCCATGGCTAGAGTCCGCAGCACTGGCGACGACAGCCATTGCGACGGCACAGCTTGGTGCGCTGGCGCTTAGACGTCTTCCAACTAAGCAAATAGCACTCATGTTTGCCATATTACTGTTAGTCACTGCCATGCGTATTTTGATTGGATGGCATTGGGTTGAGGGGCAGCAATCTCCTGGATTGCTGTCTTTTGCGTCAATCGGTTTGGCTTCAGGATTCGCATCAAGCTTGTTCGGCATTGGCGGTGGCGTTGTGATGGTGGGCCTCATGGTGGGTTTATTAGATATGCCCATGATCCTTGCCGTAACCATAAGTTTGACCGCCATGGTGCCCACGACTTTATCGGGCTTGATAGCTCATGCGAGAGCTAAGCTCGTTGAATGGCATGCGGTTTTGCCATTGGCCATCCCGGCAGTCCTATTTGCATTCTTTGGGGCCTATATCTCGCATATCATTCCCATGCGCGTACTGGAGTGGATTTTTTGCGGTTTCTTGCTGCTTTCGGTATACCGCATCTTGAAAAAGGCTTTGTTTGCAACGCACAATAAGGAAAGGTAAATCATGCGCGACGAATTATTTCGAAAACCGGTACGGGCTTTAACTGACTTCGAGTTTAACGAAGACGTGGCAGCTGTATTCGACGATATGCTGTCAAGATCGATCCCGTTCTACGACGAAGTTCATCGTATGATCGTCGATTTTGTTGAGGCCTTCTACCAACCCCAATCAGCGCTGATTGACCTGGGCTGCTCGACGGGCGCAACGCTCGCCAAGATCGCTGACGACAGCCAAGTTGACATACATCGATTTGTCGGGGTCGACGACTCTGAACCCATGTTAGATCGAGCGCGGCAGCGGTTTTCGGATCACCCCCTGGCAAGTCGAATAGTTTGGCAAAACACGGACCTGCGTCAGGTTGAACTGGAAGATCCGTCCGTCGTCATCATGAATTACACGTTACAGTTTGTCCGTCCCATGTACCGACAATCTGTCGTCAATCGGATCTACCAATCACTTAGGCCCGGTGGCATTTTGATTGTTTCTGAGAAAGTATTAGAGCAAAGCACCGCCATAAGCAGGCTCTTTATCGAAATGTATTGGACCTTTAAGAGGCGCCAAGGTTATTCAGATCTCGAAATCAGTCGTAAACGGGAACAGCTCGAAAATGTGCTTGTGCCCTACAAAGTCGATGAACAACTCGAATTACTAGCCCAGGCAGGATTTGGCGAAGCAGAAATCTTCTTTAAGTGGCACAACTTTGCTTCATTCATTGCTATTAAAGACTACACCGCATGACATTTTCATTCTTAAGAGAGGATCGCGTTGACGTATTAATTGAAGCCAATCGCCGTGGTCTAAGGCATCTCAACGATCAGAGGTGGCAAGCACAAAGACAAGTCTTGGCCGCACTACCTCCTTGTCAAAACCCCTCCTTTCACATCGATAATGGTGTCATCGCCGTTGGCAACACACTCTGTGACGCGGCTCAAAAAGAGATAAGATTAGCTGCTCAAGGATTAGGTTCGTGGAAAAAGGGACCTTTTCGCTTGAATGGGGTAGAGATAGACGCCGAATGGCGTTCGGATTGGAAGTGGAACCGATTTGCTCAGCATTTGCCCTCCCTTCAAGGTCAAGATGTTTTGGACATTGGTTGCAATAATGGCTACACCTTGTTTCGCCTCCACGACCAGGGTGCGGAAACCGTCTTAGGTATTGACCCCATCCCAAAGTTTCAAATGCAATTTGAATTGATACAATCGCGCGCCCAAGTACAAAGCATTGGTTTTCGACCCTGGGGTTGGCAAGAGACGGCCGCTCTGCCGGCTTGTTTTGATACGGTCTTGTGTATGGGCATCCTCTATCACCATCACAGTCCAATCGACCTATTAAGAGCGATAAAAAAGTGCATCAAACCGGGAGGCTTACTCGTGCTCGAAACAATTGTCATTCCTGGCGATGGTTCCATGTGTTTACTGCCTGAAGATCGCTATGCAGGTATGAAGAATATTTGGTTCTTGCCCACTCTGGCAGCCCTCATCAACTTACTAAAAAAGGCTAAATTCAAGAGCCTGGAGGTGATTTCTAACGCACGTCACCTCGCCGAAGAGCAGCGGTCGACAGAATGGCATCCACAACCAAGTTTTCAAGAAAAACTTAATCCCGAGAATAACCAACTTACTGTCGAATCGCACCCTGCACCTTGGCGTGCCATCATCTTTGCTCAACCTTAGTTAGGCAAGAATTATGGTAGCTTTCCAAAGCCCAAACAAACAGAAGACGCTAAAGGCATAATAGATAAAGGCGCCCATCATGGCACTTGGGATATCTGCCTCAAAAATTTGTATCACCAAAACACACAAGACAAAGTAATTGGACACGAGCGCCAAGATCATCACATACCAAAAAGAGACGGGCAAAAAATTAAAGACCACTTGGACAAGAATGGAGGCAAAGATTAAGCCCGCATTCCAGCGAAACACCCTCAAAAAGGGGTTCGGTTCGCCCGCGATATTAAGCGACACATGGAGCACCACCGAAAACAAAACGTACAAAATGACAAACAACACGCCCAGAGCGATCCAACCTCCGACACGGACGCTGCCCAAGGTATCCCAACGCAGCCCTTGCTCGCGCAACATGGTCAACTCATCCATGACCGAATCGAAATTGAGATCAAGTGATTTGCCCACGTCAACGCGGTTTGGCGTCCTTTTCTTTGGCGTCGCCCACGGCGGGACTTCTTCTTTGTTGACGCGAGCTGTTTCATGCCAATCGATGGTCTCTTTTGACAATGAGATCTGGGGACCTGAGACCAGCCTAAATGAGACCATCCCATTTTGGTCGATGACATATTTCTGCTGAGCGGCCATGACTTGCCCGTTCTGCGTGATGATGGTGTAGTTAGCCCAAACTGGCAGGCTGGCCAACAACAAGGCCAAGACAGAGCAGCAGAAGAAAAGTCGCATTTAGAGCTGTTGTATTTGGGCTTCAGCCCAAAAAGCCACCTTGGGTCCATATGCGTCAAACAATGTACCTTCTGGATATTTACTAGCTTCGCCAAACGCATTGCGCGCTTCCGCATTCAAGTCCAATCTTCGGAAACAAAGCCCCTGATAGAAGTAAAGAGAGCCTTGGTTGATGCCATAGTCGTAATCCAACCTGAATTTTGCATCTGAAAAGGTATCAAAAGCCTGTTTAAAGTCGCCCAAGAAGAATTGGTAGCGGGCACGGTTGAAGGTGGCGCTCTGTTTGATCAAGGGGCTGGACGCATATTTACCCAGTTTCTCTAATCGCGCCACGACCGCCTGCGGACATAAAGATGCTGGGTCGTAGGGCAACTCAGCTATCGTTTCTAGCGGAACGACAGACACACTCGTCCCGTTTATTTCCACATTAGTAGCTTTACCAGCCACTAATGACATGAGTTGTGCCGGATGATTGATGAGCTTACCGTCAATCGAAGTGATTAAGTCGCCATTGACGGCCAATCCAGCTAGCGGTCCAGAGGGGCTTACTTCCAACACCTTCACACCGTTTACGGCCAAGACCTTAGCCGTACGTGCGCCGATCCAGGAATGAGTAAGAGGCAGGGGACCATCTATGGAATTCATGAGCTCTTTGAATTTTTCGATTTCTCGAAAGTCGATTGAATAGACGCGAATCTTCTTGCTTAAAGGGGTCCAGAAAGCTACTTCAAGATAACGAATCACCACATTTCTGCGAACCACACGGGCCGCTACATATAAATCGGCATTAAGCGAGCGATCTAGCGACAGAGCTGAATCACTTGCCGTCCTTGATTCGTTGAAGAGTAAGTCAAAGGGATCGTGTTGCACGAGTCGGGTATTGTTGGGGTCAACCAACGAGACATTCCAGGATTTTAGATCTTTAAGCCAACGGTCAATGTTTTCGTCTGGGGCCTGAACACCTTCTTCTTTGACACCAAACCAAACTATTGAAGGCAGCGGCTCTGCCGAAACACGCGTTGTTTGACCTTCTTCCAAAACAACATGCTTAATAAACTGGCCATCGGTGAATTGCACTTTCAACGTGAACTCGCCAGGACACGTCTGAAAGGCCTTAATGGGAAGTGAACCGATTCTCTCGTCGTTCAAATAAACGATCCCGGCTGCATCGCCGGCGGCCGTTGCAACATCAATAAAGCTATAAACGGGTTCCATGGTTACAGGTTGATAGGTACGTCGTTCATTTTGCGTCACTTCAACTTCTATTAACTTGGTTTTAAAACACGGCTTCTCAAAACGTAATTGGTATTTCCCGGGTGCGACACCGTTTACTGCAAAGAGATCTGAAGCTTGAGAAGGCGTAATGCCCGAGCGCATGAGGCTGTCCGAGTAAGTGATGGGCGCAGAGCCTTGAGTCGTCCCTTGGCCCACACCATCAAAAAATATCTTCACTCCGGTTGGGACCGTCATGAACACCAGTTCGGAAGAGTTCCTATAGACAACACCATTGATGGTTGTCGTCTTGTTTGCTTGCACCACGATGTCCTTAACATAAGGATCAAAGTTAGGTTTGGTGATCTCCAATTTGTGCGCACCGGCCAAAACTTCGAAGGTCGTGTCGCCCTGTAATAGTCCGATAAATTTGCCGTCAATTTTTAATGTGGCATCGGTCAACAATAATCCGGATTTTTCTGTGGCATCAGAAATACCGACCCTTAATTGACCAACCATCTCGAGCTTGAGATCATCGAAAATCTTAACGATCTTGGGTGATAGTTTTTGTGCTCCCATATTGTAGCCCGGGTCCACTCTAACCAATTTTTCAAAGTATCTACGTGTCTCAGCCGGATAAGTGATGACACCAAGAAATTTCAGGCTTTCGCGTAGGATAAACTGATCTTCATCGCCCAATGCTGGCTTGGCTTCCAAAGTGGCCACGATGTCTTCGAACATCGGCCGCGAGTCGTCTCTGTCGATCGAGTTATATTTGGAAACAGAGCGTTCAAAATCCATCGAGACGGAAACCGTGTCTAAATTCTCAGATACAATTTCGTCCTGCTGGGCGAGGATGAAAAAAAAGAGCCAGATCATATCAATCTCTCCTGAGCCAGCCTATCACTGGAAGCGGAACACGGATCCACCACGCCGATCAACCAAATAGATAGCGCCAGTTTGATCGACCGCAATGGCTTCAGCCTGTTTTAGCGGGTAACCACCGTTCTTAATATTAAGTTGTGCGCGTACATTACGTTGCTGATCAAAAATACCCACCCGATAACCCTTGTCATACAGAACATAGAGGTTACCAAATGGATCGAAAGCAAAATCTTCGATGTTAACTAGACCTGACGACAGAGAACCTACGCGCTCTAAATTGGGTCCAAACTCAATAATCGAGTTTCCATCTTGTGGAACAACCCACACACTGTCGTAAAAGCACTTTAAGGTCAGCGCCTTAGGGACTTGAAGTGTCTTCTTGAAATTCCCAGTTCGATCAAAAACCGCTACATCGCGTAGATCATCATCCAATACATACAAGCGCATATAGTGATCGACATCCGCACGCACGATGCGATCTATCAATTCGCCATTAACCATTAACCCAGAGAACGCAGGTCGCCCATCCAAAAACGTCACCCGGTTCTCAGCAACAAACAACAATTCACCATCTGGATGAACACTAAACCCTTTTAACTCCCGCACATCGTTAACACGAACGATTGGCGGTGTCCCGGTTGAAGCGAAATGCACACCATTGGCATCCAATACACCAACCAATCCATCAATGGCAACACCTACGGCGTTAGGGTTCTTGTATTTTTTTGGCACGGCACCTGGGAAGTTGCGATCTAATTGATATACCAACTCATGTCCAGAAAAGCGGTCTAATACCTTCAGGTAGCCTTCTGCAACCTGAGACTCACGACTCTCTGGGTAGCGGGTTTGTAGACGTCCTAATGTGACCTCTGCTTCCTCGCTGCGTCCAGTTAAATAAGCAACTAACCCACTTTGAAGCAATGCAGCCGGGGCAAATCTTGAATTGGGGTAACTGAATTCGAGCCTCTGAGCGTGGTTTAGACTCTGACCATAATCACGCAGTCGCATGCCAAGTCGACTCAAAAGATAAAGGGCCCCGTCTTCCCAGTCATGGTCACGATAAAGATTCAACATCCGCATCAGGTCAGCAACGGCTGATTCTAGGCCTTGACGATTTGGCGCTGTTTTCTCGAGTATGTACGATTTCCAGTAATAGGCTGCCGGGGCAGATTCACTGGTAGCGTACTGGTCTTGGATACGCGTGAAGTAGAGTAGTGCAGTGACGGCGTCGTTCTTGACTTGTAGATAATAGCCGCCAATATCGAGCAACGCCTTATCTGCCCAAGGGCTTTTGGGATAGGAATCAACGATCTTCTGAAGATCGGCTAAAGCTTCATTATATTTACCCGCTGCCATAAAGGTACTGGCATTAGTAAAAAGACGCTCTGCTTGATCGTCAAGATCTTGAGGAAAGGCTAATCCAAACGCAAAACTAATGATCCACAACAATGTCTTCACCACCCACAATGTCACGCTCGAATTGGCTGATCATATTACCATCGTCATCCACAAATTCAAAAGCGTGCTTGCCAGCAACCAACTCTAAGTTTCGGATGGGCGTGATATCGACCGTCCGACCATCAATCTTCACATTTGCGTATCCACGCAAGATATTGATGCGCTTGATGGTCACCACAGGAGGCACCGAGAGCGTGCTTGTTTCACCGGCTCTGACGGTGACTCGTTGGCGTTGATCAAAAAAGTATTTTCGCGATACCAGTCTCACCTCATACGTGCCGCGGGGCAGGCTGACAGAGTTGTTGTAAGTCTTGCCATTGACCGTCAATTTAAGATCCGAAATCGCTGAGTTGGCGGCTATTTTTCCAGGTGGTAGCACCTTGACTAGTTTCATCTCTAACGATGAGACAGCCGATTGGCCTTCTATGTAGGTGGTCTCATTACGATCATAGCCTTCAAGGCTAACTTCAATTTGATAGCTTTGCTCTGGAGCAAACGAGAACTCTAAAGGGCTTGGGCCAATCGCTTTCCCGTCTACTTTAACCACAGCGCCGCTTGGGCTTGTTTTAATGACGCGTTCAAAAGGTAACACCTTTAGTTCAATCGTCAGCTCTGTCGCCATATCAGGCTTCAGGCTAATTGTGCGCGTATTGGGTTCGTGTTGATCAATTTCCAATCGAACCGAAAAAACCTGATCTTCATCTCCGCTCAACAAGAATGCATGGGGCGTCTTGAATTCACTCAATTGGTCGTCTATGTAGACTTGAGCCCCTTCAGGCTGGGAATGGATCATGACCGTTTTTTCCAAAGTACGCGCAGGTAATATTTCCTTGGCGATGTCTGCCGGTATGATCGATGCCAGATGCTCTCCATCCCCAATCACGCCGGC
The DNA here is from genome assembly GCA_029263455.1 of Holophagae bacterium. Taxonomy (GTDB): domain Bacteria; phylum Acidobacteriota; class Holophagae; order Acanthopleuribacterales; family Acanthopleuribacteraceae; genus JAGQSC01. The sequence goes on along the minus strand of JAJCXM010000022.1, from coordinate 289,425 downwards.
CTTAAATAGACCAAACACAGCCGCTACACTCAATAAAACCAGGACCGCTGCCCACTTCAAGGGCGACGATTTCTTTTGGATGCGAGCGATGACCGGTTTGGGAGCCTGAGATTTTTCAAAATCGGATCGTTGAATGTCCTTTTGAATGCCGAACGCGTCCCTAACGGAGGCATTAACTTGACCGACAAAGGTGCCAAGCGCGTCTTCTTGCTGGGAAGTGAAGGCTAGACTGGTTAAGAGGTCTTGCCCAAATTCACCAGCATGCTGATATCGTTGACCCGGTTCCTTCTGGAAAACGCGTTCAAAAACAGCGCGCCATTGGGGTATTTGAAGCGGGAGATCTTTGAGATTAGGTGCCGGAGTCGGCGGCTCGTTGGCGATTTTGTACAAAATCGCAGAAATGCTTTGGCCCGGGAAGGGTGTATAGCCCGTGATGGTTTCATGGGCCAAAATACCTAAAGAGAAGATATCCGAACGGTGATCTACTTGGCCTTCCTTAATCTGTTCAGGACTCGCAAAACTTGGCGTACCCAGGAACACTCCGGTCTGAGTCAAATGGGACCCGCTCATTTTGGCGATGCCAAAATCCATGATCTTTGCGACCCCATTGGGCATCACCATGATGTTGCCAGGTTTCAAGTCACGATGAACGACACCCTTGCCATGAGCAAACTCCAGCGCGTTTGCCACCTGCAAGATGATCTGCGCTAGGTTAACAACATCGGGTCGATCTTCTTGGTCGTTGATCACCTGATTAAGGTTGCGACCTTCGATATACTCCATGGCGATGTAGGGCATGCCATCTTGTTCGCCGATATCGTAAATACTTACGATGTTGGGGTGATTCAGGATGCCGCTTATTTGGGCTTCTTGAAAAAATCGCTGTACGAATTCTTTTTGATCAACTTCATTACGACTCTGATCAAGCTTAATCGTCTTGATGGCCACGACGCGTTTAATAACGGGGTCTAAAGCTTTATACACCGACCCCATAGCACCTTCGCCCAGAAGACTCTGAACGACATAGCGCCCGATGGTTTTTGTGGTTTTTGAATCTTGCGTCATAAATAAACTAATGGCTTTTGTCGGTATGAGTTTATGTATTTTGGAAGCTCGCGACAGACGACTCCATGACACATTAAATCATACTTAGGTGGCCAACTGCTTGAGAGTTTTGACAATCGCGCATCGTTGTCAGGCTGATGTCTGTTCTCTAGACCTGTTCTAAGCTACAATGAGACACGCAACCATTCTAGTCTTTGAAACGAAAAAACATGCCATGATCGCTGCTGTCATTGTCTTAGCTGCCTTTTGTTTGGGTCTCATCCTTTATTGCTTGCGTTTACACGCGACGATTAAAGAAATAAAGCTCGCGCAAAAGATACGCAAAGACGAAAGCACCTTTACAGACTCTCAAATGGTCAATGTGGCACACCAGGCGGGCATCGCAGAACTGAACGAAGGTATTCTCAAGAATATTTATCATGTCTTAAACACGATAAATGTTTCCACCAGCGTCGTGACCGAGAAAGTAGAGAAACTGGAAACCAAGTCTCTCACCAAGTTAGTGACTTTACTTAAAGACAATGAAAATGATCTGGCAAACTTTCTTGAGAAAGACGAGCGCGGCAAAAAGGTCCCTCATGCACTGCTCCAGTTTTCCGAATACTTTAGCAACGCCTATGATTCACTCGTAAACGAGATAACCGAACTCTCGAATATGGTGCAGAAGCTGAATCAGATCGTCAAAGCGCAACAAGCCTATGCCAACGTAGAGAGCCGCGTCGATCAAGTCGACTTGAGCCATTTAATACGGGACGCGATTGCGATGGAGTCACGTCTACTAGACGAGCACCGCATTGAGGTTGAACAGGACCTGCAGTCCGTTCCAAAAGTGGAAGCGCCGAAGATAAAACTGTTGCAAGTCATTGTCACGCTCCTCCGAAACGGCTGTGAAACCATGGTCATGCACAACCCTGCCGGTCCTTGGCGCATGATTGCTACCGTTCAACAAATGGAATCAGGTCGCGTGTCGGTGCAGATCGGAGATGCCAGAGCCTTACAATCCGCTGAGGTCGTAGACCCACTTGCATCGCCATCCGACAGCACCACGCTTACAAGACGACATTTTTCGCTCTACTACTGCGCCAATGCCATTCAAGAAATGCGCGGTAGTTTCCTTATTTTTTGCGAGGCCCCTGGCCACGGAGCTCTAATGCGCTTGGAGTTCAACCCGACTGGAATTACCGATTCATCTGCCGGATGATTTATCGCTTGATTGAGTGCTGCCACGGATGGTTGATGCCCTACCCGTTTTGGATTCGCAATGTGGGTAAAAAAGGGGAGTACATAGCGCGTCGTTACTACCATCGGCGAGGGTATCATTTGGTCGCAAAGAATGTTCGCATGGGTCACGGCGAGCTCGACCTCATCATGGCCCATCACAAACAGTTACTATTCGTTGAAGTGAAAGCACGGTCCGATCGTGACGAAACTCTTGCCAGCGTCCTGAAGAGTGCCCAGGAGAGACGGCTAGTCCACCTCGCTAAAGGATATATTGCGCAGTATTCTGATTTACAGATCACATGGGAGTTTCACCTTGTGCTTGTCAAGTTGCAAGGAACTATGAGGTTCCAGCTTTCAACCGTGAGAATCTAAAATGTCCCATTATTTAAGTGACATACGTGGCCCCTAACATGATGAAATCCAAAACACTTCGTGATCCCGTCCATGGTGATATCCAACTCACCCAGCAAGAGTTGCGAATCACAGACACGCCCGAATTTCAGCGCCTGAGGGGCATCAGACAACTGGGGACATCCTATTTAGTGTTTCCAGGTGCACAGCACACACGATTTGAACATTCGATTGGTACATGCTGGATCCTCAAGCAACTCATCGGTGAGATCAACACGAGAGCGGCTAACAATGGACTAGCGTCGCCCATCAGCCGTGAAGAAACTGACTTTTTGGCCATTGCCGCGCTCTTGCACGACATCACACATATTCCTTTCGGCCACACATTCGAAGATGAAAGGCGCATTATTCCTGCTCATGACAAGAGCCAAGCACGTCTTCACCATTTCTTGGACTCGCTAGGTTTGGGGCAAGTTCTACGGGACTTGGGCATCCAAGATCAATTGCTCGAATTCTTCACTGCAGGGAAAAGCCAACTCCCGTCCTATGCATACGACCTTGTGGCGGGTCCCATATGCGCGGACCTGCTGGACTACCTAAAACGGGACGCTTACTACTGTGGACTCAAATTGGATTATGATTTTCGAATCTTCAAGTACCTAACCCTTGAAGCCGGACATTTGTGTTTTAGTTTGCATAGTGAACGCGGTTTCAGACAGGACGCATGGACGGAACTGATCAACTTATTACGCATGCGTTTTCATTTAACAGAACGTGTCTATTACCATCATGCGAAAGTGGTCGCCGGAGCCATGTTGTCTCGTCTCTTAGAAGCCATGCTCGAACAAGACGTATTCCGCATTGAAGAATTGTACGGACTAAGGGACGACAGCTTTACTTACCTACTTGGTCAGCGCATCGATCAGGTCCATGAATTCGAACCCTTATGGCACGCCTACAGCTCACGTCGTCTCTACAAGCGGGTATACATGGTGAGTCGCGACCCATTAACGGGTGATTCTACTCCTGATACGGTCATGCAACGCATTCAAAATGACTTCCACCTGAATCAACGCGGTGCGCGCGGCAAGTTAGAACGAAAACTGGCGCGCTCGCTTGGTATCCCCGTAAGCGCCCTTATTTTGTACGCACCCGAATCAGAAATGCGCCTAAAAGAAGCCAACGTGCAGGTGCGGGTAGATTCGGGACCCATGATTCGTTTGTCAGATGTCCATCACCCCGAATTAGACGCACTACGCGACGGACATCGCGCACTGTGGCACTTTTATCTATTTTTAGATCGTCGTTACGAAGACAAAACAGTTCGAGCTGCCCAGCTCATTGAGAAAGAAATCGGCCTTCCAAACCAGCTGGAACTCCACCATCGCGGTCAGCTCACATTTAGATTCTAAATCATGAATATCGTCGTCTTTTGTGGCAGTTTTGAACACCGAAAAAAAGACTTACAGGTTGCCCACCAGCTTGGTCATTCGTTAGCTCAAATGGGGCACCTAGTCATCACCGGCGGCGGTCCGGGCTTGATGGACGCGGTCCTCAAGGGCGCACGTGATGCGGGTGGCGAAACGGAGGCCGTCCAGTTGGTTGTGCCCAATCGGACACAGAGTCCATACGCTCAAAAGACGTCACGATTTGATGATCTGCATCAAAGGCAACAGGTCCTTATGTCACGAGGTGATCTGTTTATCGCCTTTTCTGGCGGCGTCGGAACCGCCTTCGAAATATTTGATTTGCTTGCCAGCGCTCGCAAAGATGCTCGGCTTTCTAGACCGATCTTGATACTAGGCGCCCAAATGAGACCACTGTCAAATTGGATAGAACGCAGCCAAAAGTTAGGAATCATTCCCTACGAACATCTACAATGGCAACATGTAAATACGGTTGCAGAGTGTGTTTCTGCTATTGGTTCGCTAATGAGCATAGACGAATGCCATCTCAACAGCGTAGAATATGTCCCTTTTGTGGAGGCCACGATGACGAGCCTCGAATCGAAACTCGGTTATCAATTCAAAAACCCAACCCTGATACAACAAGCACTCACGCACTCGTCGTTTGGATTTGAGAAAAACGTTCGACACAATGAACGCTTGGAGTTTTTAGGCGACTCTATTCTGGGCTATTTAGTGGCTCAGAAACTTTTTGACGCTCACCCAAACACTCGCGAAGGAGATCTCTCCAAACAGAAGTCCGCAATCGTTTCCGCGCAGATGTTAGCGCAAAAAGCTCAAGAACTTAACTTAGGTAGACATCTGCGGTTAGGGACCGGAGAACGCCGGTCGCGCGGTGCCAAGAAAGATTCCATCCTTGCCGACGCGATGGAAGGCATCATCGCTGCGGTTGCCATGGACGGAGGAATTGAAGCCGCTTCTACATTCATTGATAGGCTATTTGAAGAGGAAATAAACGCAACAGAATTAAATCTGAAAGAACAACAAGACTTTAAAACAGAACTCCAAGAACGGGTACAAGGCATGGGCATGGGCCTACCCGATTATGTTCTAATGGAAGAATCAGGGCCCGCTCACAATCGTCGTTACCTCATGTCGGTTCAGATTGTGGACACACACTACGGGCAAGCCTGGGGCAGTTCAAAAAAGAATGCACAACAAGCCGCCGCCAAACAAGTACTTGAAGACAGCGATGCTTGGCAACAGATCAATAAAGTACAAAACACCCTAACGTCGGAGAAGAAATAGTGCAGGAACGCATCCAAAAAATACTCGCCCGAGCAGGTGTCGCATCGCGACGTGCTGCAGAGGAACTTATCGAACAAGGCCGAGTCACCGTCAATGGAACCGTTGTCGATGAATTAGGTAGCAAAGCGGACCCCATGAACGACCATATTAAAGTTGACGGAAAACGAATCACGCTTCCCGACAGTCTTATTTACGTCCTGCTTTACAAACCCAAGGGCGTGGTCTCCACCGTTTCCGACCCAGAGGGCCGCCCCGTGGTCACCGACCTAATTCGCGGTGTAAAGGGTCGATTCTACCCAATCGGTCGACTGGATTTTCAATCGGAAGGCGCCCTACTACTTACCAATGACGGCGACCTCATGCATAAACTCCTGTCGCCTCGTTCTAAATGCCATAAGACCTACCTTGTAAAAGTTTCCGGTATCCCAGACGCTAAATCTTTGGCACGTCTTGAACGTGGTGTAACCATCGAAGGATTGCGCTATGCAGGTTGCGAAATAAGCCTATTCGATACCCCAAAGAACGCTTGGCTACGTGTTGTTCTGTACGAAGGCAAAAAACACCATTTACGCAAAATATTCGAACACGTTGGACACCCGGTATCAAAACTTAAGCGAATCGCCTTTGCAGGCATTGAGTTAGGTGAACTCGAACCGGGCGAATTCAGAACTCTAACTGAGGCTGAAGTCGAAGCGCTGCAAAAGGGTGAATACGGACGCTCGCCCGATGGACTCGCTGAACTAAGAAAAGCTGGCGTACCCATCAAGACACCACGCCCAGAGCGCACATTTACACCTGGATCACAAAGATCCGGACTGCGTTCAAGTAGTCAATCAAGGACGACGAGTCGCGATCCAAGGCAAGAAAGCCGAACCAGGCGTCCCGACGAAAAAGATAGACCTGAACGCCGACCACGGCCTGATCCCCGTTCTGATTCTGAAAGAGATCCACGCCAAAGCCGTAACAGATCGGAACATCCCAGCCGAGGCGATAAACGCAGCCCACCGTCATCGAGCCGGCCCTATTCGAAGACAGCGTCTCGGCCAAGGACACGTCAGGACGAGTCTGAATCTGACCAACGGAACACCTCTGACCGTCGACCCAGTCGCGGTACAGAACGATCTAGTTCGTATAAACCTGAAGGGGACCGACCGGCTAGGCCCAGACCAAGAACGGGCCGCGATGTAGGTGCCGACAGTCGGAGTAGCCGTTCTGGCACCTCCGATTCACGCTCCACAGGACGCTCCGATTCCCGCTCTTCTAGCAATTCCGATCGTGCAACACGGCCTGAGCGTAAGCCAAGAACTGGCGAAGGCCCAGCTGCAAGCAAGCGTAGCGGTTCGTCAGATCGACGCCCAGCAAGCTCTCGTACTCAATCTGAACGCCCGAAACATGAGAGGCCAAAATCGGATGAGCGCAAGTTCACCACGGATCGGCGGCCCAGCCTCAAAAAAGGGTCTTCCCGGGGGGGACGGGGTAAAAAATGAAGGCTCGAGTTATCGCCATCGACGGCCCGAGCGGCGTCGGAAAGTCAACGCTGGCACATAAATTAGCCCAGCGATTGAACTGGCAATACCTCGACACTGGCGGCATGTATCGATGCATTGCTCTGGCCTGGCTCAATCAGGGTTCAGACCCTGAACTGCTTAAAGATCAGACCTGGCTTGCCAGTCAGGACATTACACTTGATGGAGATCGTTTTTTACTCAATCAGATTGACGTTACCGATGCCATACGCCGTCCAGACGTAACTAGGCACACAAGCCTCATCTCTGCCGTTGCTGAAGTAAGAAATCATTTGACGGAACAGCAACGTGCGTTCGCGACTACGCAAGCTTGTGTTTTGGATGGGCGCGATATTGGGACCATCGTTTTCCCGAACGCCTTTCTGAAAATCTATGTTACGGCATCGCCCCAAACCCGTGCTCGTCGACGCTGGCTTGAGCAGGTCAAAACGGACCCGAACTCCAGTCTCAGTTCTATACTTGAAGATCAAATAGAACGCGATCAAAAAGACATGTCACGAGCCATCGCTCCGTTGCGCAAGGCAGATGATGCATTGGAAATTGCGACGGACGATCTCAGTATTGAACAAGTCCTTGAAATCGCTTTAAATGAAGCAAATAAACGGCTGAAATCACTAGATTCGTTGGAGGCCCTGACATGAAACGCACCCTTGTAATCGGCGCTAATGGAGCGCTTGGGACCGACTTGATGGGCATTATGGATCAAGCTATTCCTGCTGTGCACGCGGATTTCGACATCACGGTGATTGATCATGTTCGGACGTTCATTAAAAAAGCCAAGCCAAAGGCCGTTGTCAACACAGCGGCTTTCCATCAAGTCCCAGCCTGCGAAGAAAATTATCATCGGGCATTTGAGGTCAACGCAATCGGAGCTCGAAACCTGGCTGTTGTTTGCCGAGAAGAGAGAATCCATCTTTGTCACATAAGTACTGATTACGTTTTTGACGGTCGCAAAAACGCACCATACAACGAACAGGATCTGCCCTGTCCGATGAATACTTATGCGGTCAGTAAATTGGCCGGCGAGCACATGGTCACCGCGTATGGCAGTGTCGATGTGAGCATTGTCCGCAGTTGCGGACTCTATGGCGCCATACCTACCCGAGCCAAGGGCGGTAACTTCATAACTAACATGGTTCATCTAGGCCGAACACGAGACAGGGTGACCGTTGTCAATGATGAAATTGTGGCGCCCACCTACACCTTAGATTTGGCTGGCGCCATCCTGCTACTCTTGGAATCAAAAGGACGCGGTATTTTTCATATGACACAATCAGGACATACATCCTGGTTCGGTTTCGCAAAAGTGATTTTTGATGTGCTTAAACTACCGGCCGAACTTGTACCTATCAAAGCATCGGAATTTCAATCGAAAGTGCACAGACCGGCATATTCCATCTTAGATAATCGCCGTTTCAATCAATTGACGGGGCATCCCATGCGCCACTGGGAAACCGCCCTACGAGATCATTTACGTGATATGAAAGCGCAATCGATTTTTTAGTCGGCTCCCCAGCGTCCCTCGCTTCTGATAGGATTAGCCGGAATATTCTTTGGAGGTGAGGTCATGGTCGATCGCCAAAAGACCCAATTATTTGTTGATGAGTTTTGGGAAAAGCATATTGTGCCTCCCATCATCGACTACATCCGCATTCCCAACAAATCACCTGCGTTTGATACAAATTGGGAAACGGCTGGCCACATGGACAAGGCTCTGAACCTTGCACGGGAATGGATTGAAGCTCACCCTCTCAAGGGAGCAACCGTCAAAATTGACAAAGTACCGGGCCGAACACCACTCATCCTGATTGATGTGCCCGGAGATATCGACAAAACCGTTCTCTTATACGGTCACCTCGACAAGCAACCTGAGATGACAGGGTGGCGTGAAGGTTTGGGACCCTGGATACCTGTTCGCGAAGGCGACAAACTTTACGGTCGCGGCGGTGCAGATGACGGTTATGCGTTGTTCGCTTCCGTCTGCGCCCTGCAAGCCATGCATGAACAAGGTATACCGCACGCCCGTTCTGTGATCATGATTGAATTTTCCGAAGAAAGTGGATCGCCTGATCTGCCGTTTTATGTCGAGCGACATGCCCAACAAATTGGTCAAGTAGACCTGGTAGTCTGTTTGGATTCAGGAGCCGGCAACTACGACCAACTTTGGAGCACAACCTCGCTGCGTGGACTTGTTGGCGCAACGCTTCGCGTTGATGTCTTAAACGAGGGCGTGCATTCGGGCGATGCCAGTGGCATCGTCGCTTCGTCTTTTAGGATCCTACGGCAACTAATGAGTCGGTTAGAAGATCCTGAAACGGGCGAGGTTTTCCCGTCTAAGCTCCGTGTCGAAATTCCTGCGCAACGTGTACAACAGGCTCAGCTAGCCGCCGATGCGCTAGGAAATGATGTCTTTGCAAAGTTCCCTTTCGTTGCTGGTATGACAACGATGCACCAAGACCCCGTTCAACTCGTACTTAACCGCACCTGGCGCGCAGCGCTTTCAACAACCGGCCAGGAGGGTATGCCTAGTCTCGAGAACGCAGGCAACGTTTTGCGACCTTATACGACACTTAACTTGTCATTACGCCTACCACCTACCCTAAATAGTCATGTCGCCCAAACCGAGGTTGAACGTCTTTTGGCCAGTGATACGCCCTACGGAGCCAAAGTAACCTTGGAGTTCGAAGAGTCGGCAACAGGTTGGAACGCGCCCGCACTTGCACCTTGGCTGGATCGATCTTTAAACGATGCTTCGACTATGTTTTATGACAAACCGGCCATACATATGGGCGAGGGCGGTACCATCCCGTTCATGGGTATGTTGGGCGAAAAGTTCCCAGATGCCCAATTTGTCATCACCGGCGTGTTAGGTCCAAACAGCAATGCTCATGGCCCCAACGAATTTCTACATATCGCTTATGCAAAGAAACTAACGGCCTCAGTCGTCAAAATCTTAGAGGATCACGCGCAAACCTAAGATGTACGAACGCCCTGCTTTGACCGTCGATGTGGTCGTATTCACCGGAAGCGATGCCGACACCAGGGTTTTACTTATCAAACGCGCCAATGAGCCCTATATTGGCGCCTACGCTTTGCCGGGCGGTTTCGTAGATCCTTACGAAATCCCCGTCCAAGCTGCGTTGCGTGAATGTCTAGAAGAAACAAACCTTAAACTCGATCATTGGGACCTAACCCCCTTAACACTACGCGCCAAGAAGGGCCGTGATCCTCGTGGTTGGACGGTTACGCAGCCATACTCGGTTTACCTTGCAAATGCGCCCGACGTAAAAGCTGGTGATGATGCTCATCAAGCAGAATGGGTTTTGCTCAATGAGCTTGATGACCTGGCCTTTGATCATGGGGCAATCCTATGCGATGCGCTTTCTCGTCACTGGCCACTCTTTCACGGTGCTGGTGAGTCTAAGCGCCTGTGGTCCGTGCCGCCGGCCGTCGAGAACCCTCTCTTCTTTGGTGGCAGCTTTAATCCATGGCACGAAGGACACGACGCCTGCTTACAGCTAGCCAGTGACGCAACCGACCGCGAATTGGTCGTGGTACCAGATCGCAGCCCCTTCAAACCCGATCAAGAACGAGGATGCGATTGGGCGCATTTTCGTCACATAAATAAACAAACACACAGCCGTAAGATACATGTGTTTCCTGGCTTTTTAGCTTCAGAACTAGGCAACCCGACCTATGGGTGGCTGCCAAAAATGGCATCTCGAAATCGTCAATTCCTGATGGGTGCAGATAGCTTCATCAATTTGCGACAATGGACAAACGCATTGGGACTCATTGGCTCAATGACGGCTATCTATGTCGTTCCACGTCAAGAAAACGCTTATCAGCTGGAACAGGCAAAAGATTGGGTGAAAGCAAATTCATCCTGTCGCATTATCGAGTTACCCCATCACTCTTACGAATCGATTTCTTCGACCGCCATACGCTCTAAGCAACATCATGAGTGAATTTAAACTCAAATCGCAACGGCAAATAGACTTGCATGGATTACGCAGTAATGCTTCGGTTTTGTATGTCGTAGAGCGATCGCAGCCTACGGTATATGTGACGACAAGATCTAGCGACCTAGAAGCTACCGCAGACAATATTAGAACCTTTGATCCTAGTCTTCGCGTATTTGTTTACCCGCCCCGGCCCGGAAGTCCCTCTTTGCATGCGCCAATCCACGAAGCTGCAAAACGTGATCGTCTTGCATTCTTAGGCGCGCTGAAAGCACAGACATGGGATGTTGTCATAACTCAACCCAAAGCATTAATCGAAGCGCTACCTCCATTTAGCCGATTGGCCGAGCCTTGCGTAAATTGTCAGGCAGGTGAAACGATTGACCCGGCGCGGCTCTGCACTGACTTCGAGCTTATGGGTTACAAGCGTGTCGACTTGATCACCCAAGTCGGCGAGTATGCACGCAGGGGCGGTATTGTTGACGTCTTTCCATTGACGGCTGAGTACCCTTACCGACTGGAGTTTTTTGACGACGAACTCGAAGAAATACGAACCTTTGATCTGCTAAGCCAACGAAGCCTAGAAAATCATCAGCAAATCGATATCCCTCCTCTAAGTGAATGGATTCCCACCGAAGACGACCGTGTTCACTTCTCGCACAGAGGTGGCCAAGCATGGAACCGAACCTCGTCCCGTAATCATCTTTTGGAAATCGTGTCCCAACTCCAGAACTACGGCTCGTTTGTGGGCTATGAACACTGGACAGCTTTCTTTTTTAAAGAAACGGTTCATTTACTGGATTTGATGCCCTTAAAGAGCTGTCTTTTTCTGGACGATCCCGACTCGATCTATGAAGAACTAAACGATTTGATACGCGACCGTGTCTTGCAAGCAGAACACGCCAAGAACAGCAAACAAATATATGCCGAGCCCTTGGATCTTTGGGCGCTTGGTCATAGATTCCACCTCGAGGTACCTGAACCGATTGACGTTGTCATGAGCCATCATTTAGCGATGGGTAGGCACGAAATTGAATTGGGAACCCGGCCCATTGTGCGCTACGAGGCAGACCCTATTCGGGGGTTCGAAGAATGGATACAAAGAGCCCAACGTTATGCTGTGATTTTGGTCTGTTCCTCAAAAGGTGCCTATGACCGCTTAAGCGAAATGATCCATGATCGGGAACTCACGGCGCGCCAGCTCGATTTCCCAACTTCGCTGGCAGGTCTTGGTGCCGGACTCTATCTGGCAAGAGGCAACTTGGATAAAGGCTTCGAATGGCCGGACCGTAAGCTTGCGGTTCTTAGCGATCACGATATCTTTCCTCCACAACGCCGCCGAGCAAGACCTCTAAAGGCAGGGAAAAAAGCATTCGTCACCGATCTCCGCGACCTAAAGTCAGATGATTTTGTGGTTCACGCCGATCACGGTGTTGGCCAATTCCGAGGACTAGTCGAGGTCGAAGTAGGCGGTCTAAAAACCGAGATGATGGCCTTAGAGTATCGTGGCCAGGATCGTTTGTATGTGGCCTTAAGTCAGCTTCACAAAATTCAACGGCATGGCAATTCACAGAGCGGTTCTAGTTTAGACAAGTTAGGCGGTACAGGCTGGGCGCAAACCAAAACGCGCGCAAAAAAGGCCGTTCGCAAGTTGGCCGTCGATCTCGTCAAGCTCTACGCACAACGAGTCGTCGTGCGCGGCATCCGCTGCGGATCCGATACCACTTGGCAAACCGAATTCGAGGACAGTTTTGAGTTCGAAGCTACCCAGGATCAACTGCAGGCGACGCAAGACATAAAATCGGATCTCACCAGCGGCGAGAAGCCCATGGACCGCTTATTAGTAGGCGACGTAGGATTCGGGAAAACTGAAGTTGCCATGAGAATGGCCTTCAAACTGGCGATGGATGGCTATCAAGTGGCCATCTTGTGCCCGACGACAGTACTCGCCTTTCAACACTTCATGACATTCAAAGCACGATTTGCTGCCTTTCCTGTCAAAATCGCGTGGTTGAGCCGATTCACACCCAGTAGTGAGCTTAAACCCATAATGCAAGAGATCACGAGTGGTGCCATAGATATCCTGATTGGCACACATCGAATTTTGTCGAAGGACGTGCAATTCAAGAATCTTGGCGGCATTGTCATCGATGAAGAACAACGATTTGGCGTGGGTCACAAGGAGAAACTAAAACAGCTACGCAAGCGGGCCCATGTGTTGTCAATGTCTGCAACGCCCATTCCGCGGACCCTAAACATGGCATTAACCGGGATTCGTGACATATCGGTTATCGAGACGCCACCCCGGAACAGGCTAGCCATCTGCACGTCTGTCATGGGTTACCGCGACGGCGTTGTTCAAAATGCGATACGGTTTGAACTTGATCGGTCAGGTCAGAGCTATTTCATCCATAACCGCGTGCAGAACATGCAAGAAATCGCCAAAACAATAGCCGATTTAGTGCCCGAAGCTAGAGTAGGCATGGCCCATGGACAAATGGAGAGTCACCAGCTCGAGAAAGTCATGATCTCATTTATGAACCACGAAATCGATGTATTGGTATGTTCTACGATTATCGAAAATGGTGTCGATATACCTAATGCAAATACGATGATTATCAATCGCGCTGACCATTTTGGGCTCAGCCAACTTTATCAATTGAGGGGGCGCATTGGCCGATCCGATCGCTCTTCATTCGCCTACCTGATGGTGCCACCAAAAGCACAAATGACCGTCGAGGCGCGACGAAGGCTTTCCGCGCTCGAGGAGTTCTCTGACCTTGGGTCTGGATTTCGTATTGCTGCCATGGATATGGAACTACGCGGAGCTGGTGATTTGCTTGGCGCCAATCAAGCTGGTCATATCCAAGCCATCGGTTATGAAATGTTTGTCAAGCTGCTGGAATCCACCGTAGCCGAACTCAAGGGCGAGCAAATCGAAGACGACGTGGAATGCCTGCTCAATTTAAAGATAGGAGCTGCTATCCCGAGAAGCTTCATTGAGAATACCAACCAACGCCTGCATTATTACAAACTGATTTATGGCGCTAGCGACCTTGACAGACTGGCTGATATCCATGGAGAACTTGAAGATTGTTACGGTGAGATCCCTGACGAGGTCAATCTTTGTTTTGGCGAGTCCCTACTGAAACTACAGCTGGGTCATCATAAAGTGTTAAGCGTCGACCGAGAAGGCCAACGAATAAAGATGAAGTTTCATCAGGATGCGCTGGTGGAGACGGCAGTTGTCTTAGATTGGATGAAGACTGACAACCAAGTTCAACTCACGCCAGATGGCCAATTGAGCTTTCCCGTCTCACCGCACTTGCAAGGACAGTTTCTCATTGAAGAGATCGCACAAAAGATGACTACTCTGTTGGGAGCTGACTTTGAAACTCAGGTCAAGGAACAGCTTGTTTAAGTTTGGCTGTGAAATTCAGGGTGACGCATGAACCAATCAATGAAACGCGGGATACCCGTTGAAATTCGCGTCAGCGGCCTGAATCCAAGTTTAGATTGCGCCAAGGTTATATCTGCATAGGTGTCAGCTACATCACCATCCTGCATGGGCATCATAATCTTTTCAGCGGTTTTACCTAATGTCTGCTCGATAAGCCCAATCATGTCCATCAAAGCTTCGCTCTGGTGGTTTCCTAAGTTGAAAATCTCATAGGGCTCCAAATTCTCATTCTCTATGCAGGCAATGACCCCAGCAACGATGTCGTCGATGTAAGTAAAGTCCCGCGACATGTTTCCCTGGTTGAAAACGCGGATGGGTCGTCCTTGCACAATGGCATCGGTAAACAGCCATAACGCCATGTCCGGTCTACCCCACGGGCCATAGACAGTAAAAAACCTCAACCCGATTGTTTGTTGCCCGTAGAGATGAGTGTAGGTATGCGCCATCAATTCATTCGCCTTCTTGGTAGCGGCATAAAGGGAGATCGGATGGTCCACTGAATCCTCAACCGCAAAAGGTAACTTGGTGTTGCCACCGTAGACACTGCTCGACGAGGCATAAACTAAACGAGGATTACCGTTGTGGCGGCACGCCTCTAAAATGTTGAGCGTACCGATTAAATTGGCTTGAGCATAAGCATGCGGATGCGATAACGAATATCTGACTCCGGCTTGCGCCGCAAGGTGTACAACCACATCTGGCCGGAATTGCTCAAACACATTCATCATGCGTGTTTGATCTTCCAGGTCAGCCCGTTCGAATCGATTCAGTCCTGCCTCTTGTAAACGCGCAAGACGCGCCTCTTTGAGAGCCGTCAGATAATAGTCATTGCAGTTATCGTAACCACACACTTCATGACCCTGTTTCATCAACTCTAGACTGCAATGGTAACCAATAAAGCCAGCAGCGCCTGTAACTAGTACCTTCATTCGGAAGCCTCCCGCCGTAGCCGCCAAGCATAGCGAAAAGCAAGCCGCCTGACCAGCCACGCGTGGACAGGACGACAAGGCATCGCTAGAATAGGCCGCGCAAGCTTGTGGAGGTTTACGCAGTGAATTCGATTTTATGCATTGGGGCAGGTTATGTGGGTGGACCAACGATGGCGGTCATTGCCGACCAGTGTCCTCATCTCCGTGTCTGCGTTGTCGATATTAATGCCGACCGGATTTCTGCCTGGAATTCAGATAGCTTACCTATTTACGAACCTGAGTTAGATGAGGTCGTCAAACGAACCAGGGGCAGAAACCTTTTTTTCTCAACGGATATTGATGGCGAAATCCGCAAGGCCGATATCATTTTTGTTTCGGTTAACACACCCACCAAAACGTTCGGGCACGGCGCTGGTATGGCCTCAGACCTTCAGTATTGGGAGAAAACCGCGCGACAGATCCTTGCTAACTCCGACCGATCTAAGATCATTGTGGAGAAATCGACCCTACCGGTGCGAACGGCGGCTGCCATGGAACGGATCCTCAACTCTGGCGAAAATGGCATCCAGTTTCAGGTCTTGTCGAATCCGGAATTTTTGGCCGAGGGCACTGCGATCCAGGATCTCATCAACCCGGACCGGGTACTGATCGGAGGTCAAGAGACGGAACAAGGGCGGAACGCGGTACAAGCGCTAGTAGATATTTACGCCAACTGGGTCGCTGACGAAAAAATATTGCGCACAAATGTTTGGAGCGCTGAGCTCTCGAAGCTGGCCGCTAACGCCTTCTTAGCCCAGCGGATCTCATCCATAAACGCAATCTCAGCTCTATGCGAGGCTACCGAAGCGGACGTGGATGAAGTCTCACGCGCCATTGGGCTGGATTCGCGCATCGGGCCAAAATTCTTGAAGGCGTCCGTCGGCTTTGGCGGTAGTTGTTTTAAGAAGGATATCCTTAATCTTGTCTATTTGTGCGGTCACTACGGCCTCAAAGAGGTCGCCGACTACTGGCATCAAGTGGTGGCCATGAATGATTTTCAAACCGACCGCTTTGTAGACAATATTCTCAAACAGATGTTCAACACGGTTGCCGGAAAAAAGATCACGCTATTTGGATTCGCCTTTAAGGCAAACACAGGAGACACCCGAGAATCACCTGCAATTAAGGTTGCCAAGAATCTATTGACCGAGCAGGCCTGCGTTTGGGTGAGCGATCCAAAAGCACTGAACAACGCAAAACAAGATCTGCGTGACCTAGCCGTCCATCTAGAGAGTGATCCCTACGTAGCCGCTACAGGGTCGCACGCAATCGCGGTCATGACCGAATGGCAGACTTATCGGACATTGGACTATCAGCGCATTTATGATTCGATGGAAAAACCCGCGTTTATCTTTGACGGACGTAATATCTTGAATCACCGCGAACTATTCAATCTGGGTTTCAATGTTTTTCCCATTGGCAAACCTGGTCTTACTCATTTTTAAAGGAATCGTTTATGAGAATTCTCATTTTTGGACCCAACGGCAGCGGTAAAGGCACGCAATCAGCAATCTTGACGAAAAGAACTAGACTCACCCACATAGAGTCTGGAGGCATTTTTCGTGAGAATGCGAAGAACGGCACAGATCTAGGTAAACAAGCCAAACAGTACACGGAACAGGGCAAGCTTGTACCTGACTCAATCACCATTCCCATGATCACCGAACGACTTCAACGCGATGATTGTCAGGAAGGTTGGATTTTGGACGGATTTCCACGTAACCCCAGTCAAGCAAAAGCGTTACTAAAGGCATTGGTCGAATCACGCAAGCCGTTAGACGCGGTTATCGTCATCAAAATGCAACGGGAACTCGCCAAATCACGCCTGCTTGGCAGAGCATCTTGTCCTAATGGACACCCCAATAATTCTGCCATTGCCGCCATCGCGCCCGTCATTCGTGAGGGTGTCAATTACTGCGCGCAATGCGGGGAGAAAGTCACTATCCGCAAGGACGACATCGATGAGCACGCCATCAATGTGCGACTTAACATCTATTTTGACAATGAAAATGGTACCGTGGCCGCAATCAACGCGATTGAAGATTGGGTCTCAACCCACCCTGAGACACGTTTCATCGAAATAGACGGCTCGCAGAGTATTGGTGAAGTCAGCGCTGAAATTAGTCAATTCATACGCCCTTAATGTAGATCCACTCATGACAATTTTACAATTACATAATAATAAGGTATTTATAGTTCACAATTATTGGTCTGTTTTTAACTGGAGGATGAGATGAGAATAGTTTTTGGTCTTTTATTGATTAGTGGCTTGACATTCGCCCAACATAGCGCAGGACGTGCTCCTGCTGGCGTGTCAACACCAAGTGTAGAAACACCGCGTGGTGGGCTGATGGATGTCGATATCGTCGGTGCTGAAACGCAAACTGGGTTCAATTACGGCTTCACATCGTCGGCGCCCGGCACTCTCAGCAGTCTTTGCGCTGTCCCTGACATTGCCAACTTTCCAGGCGCTGGTGACTTCGCAAATGACCCCAACATTTATTATATTGGTAATAATACAGGTGCTTTGTATTCGATTGCCTTAGATACCTGCGCAACCAACTTAATTGGAACCGCCACACTCAACGGCGGAGAAACCTATTCTGGTTTTGCATGGTGTAGAGCGAGCAACACGATGTATGCCTCTTCAACCAACATCACCGCATCTTCTCTTTACACCCTTGACTTAAATACAGGCGCAGCCACCTTAATTGGTCCGATTACTGGTTCACCTTGTGCGATCGCATTGGCATGTGACAACAATGGCCAACTATACACGTACGACATTTGCGATGACAATTTTTATGCCGTTAATAGTGGTACCGGTGCCGCATCCTTGATTGGACCAATTGGTTTCGACGCCAATTTTGGCCAAGGCCTAACGTATGATGCGATTAATAATGTCATGTACATGGCGGCGTTTAACGGCGGAAGCTTCGCCGCTGAATTACGCACTGTTGATCTTGGCACAGGTAATTCAACGTTTGTAGGCACCCTTGGTTCCGTCTCACCTACTGGTTTACTGCAGATGGCTTCCATCGGTTTGCAGTCTATGCCTGTTCAGATCCCAACCTTGTCACAATGGGGCCTGATTGCCTTCATCACCCTATTACTTTCCATCGCTGTCATTTTCAGCATTCGTCGAAGACGACAAGTATCCTAACTCCTTTTGAAAGGGGCTCCGTTTTGGAGCCCCTTAATCAAATGACTCGGGACGAATCGTTCATGCAGTAATTGGATCAGTTGCGTGAGTCGGTTAGCTTGTTCAGCTGGTAGGCGCGCCTGTATTCAATCTCGCATTGATCACAATCTGCGATATTGATTTGAATATGCCGCCACTGACCCACATCTTCGGGGTTAGGTGGCAAATAGGAAACTTGTACGCGCGTACTGAATTCTCGGATTTCTCGGTTGAGACTACGAGACACCGAAAAATCAGCAAAATAGCTAGTACCGCCACTCTCCTTAACGATGGAGCGGAATGATTCAGCCTGCGCAATCAATTGAGTTCCCTTTAATTCAGTTTTTGAGAATCGGACGAGGACAATCGGGATGCCATGGCTCTTAACCATGGTCCGGAGTTCGTCTTCTCTGCGACGACTGGTCATGTCGACCCCGTCACTCAACACAACCAGCAACCGCGGACCTGATTCAGCGGCCAATTCTTGCAGCGCCAAGTACACGCCATCGTACAAGGCAGTCGTACCCCGAGGTTTTAATTGGTCAAGAACGGGGCGCAGACTATCCAGGTCGTCTGTGTATGTCGTCAAGCCATAATAACGACCCGAAAACGTGGCAATCTTGACGCGATCACCTTTCCTAAGATGGCGAAATAGATCCGAGCCAATTCGCCTGGCACGCCGAATATGTTCCGACTGGCTAAAGCTCAAGTCAAAAAGCAAATGTACCGTGCACGGGAGCTCAATTTCGGTGACATCTACAACGTCAAGACTCACTCCGTTTTCACGAAGCAAGACATCTTGCGGCTGGACGCCTTTAACCAAGCGACGGTCGCGTTGAATCAGTACCGGAATCCGCATCACGGTTACGGTTTCAACATAATCAACACGAAATGAGTCGTCTTGTATGGCACCAAATATTACGAACAAAAGGCTAAATGTCACGTCCCCACGTCCCACACCATCAGCGATGAGAGTATAGCAATGTCACTGTGTTTGCCAAAGCATGGTCAGGCATGATCGCCCATGCTATGGTGATGGCTTGGTTTGAACCAGCATGAGCGATACCAGACGACGAACCGAACGCATATGGCGCATCTCACCATGGCTCTTTTATGGGGTCCCAATGGTGATGCTTGTTCTTTTTTTCAACAAGCCTCTTCATATTGATGACGCGCTCTTTTTACGCATGGGCGACATTCTACCCTTCAGTTTTATCGGCCAAGCTGAAGGTCGTGTCGAATTCTTAGGTCAGGTATACGAACAACTGAGCCCGTATGAAAGCACCCACCCACCACTTATCCCGTTCTACCTGAAAATACTAAGTCATCTGCCCCAATTCGAGACATACCCTTTCCTCACCTATCACATCGGCTTCCTCTTATTTCCCGCTCTCACACTGTTTTTCGCACGCCGTTACCTTCGAGCTAAACGAATTGGACCTCAGTGGGCTCTGTTCTTGACCAGTTCGCCCTTGTTCTTTGTCAATGCAACCAACCTAATGACTGACGTGGCGATGACATCGCTATGGATTGGAACGGTTGTCTTCGCGTCTCGTTTTGCGGAACTTGGCCATCAACGAAATGCGTTCTTGTCCGCTTTGCTCATGTTGCTTGCATTGCTTGTCAGCTACCAGTCGGTGGCACTCATTCCACTTATTGGGGTCTATTTTCTCATTCAGGGAACGCAACTCCGGGGCTTCGTCATTGTCATCTTGGTGCCCGTTTTGCTATTCACAGCCTACTTATTAACGGTTTTCATGTTGACTGACTTTTTTCCCTTCGTGTCTAGCACCATCGACTACAACATCGCGTCTGAAGTGCAGAGCGGGATGGGCGTAAAACACTATTTACATAAAACCACCGCAACCCTCATAAATTTAGGTCTCGGGCTAGCAATCCCAACGCCGATTCTATTATTGAGTGTCAATCAACGGCGGCTCATTGAACACGTTGTTTTTGCTTCCGTTATTACTTTCACTATCTTTCATCTAGGCGACAAAAGCGCCATTTTTGATGCCTACACAGCGCCACAGACATTAATACTACGAGTGCTCATGTTTATTGGCTTGATTTGGTGTTTTCAGGTAGTGGCAAAATCGGTCGACGGGTTTAGATTACTGGTCCGAGATCGGCGTCGCGCTAGTCGAATGTTATTACCCACATTCTGGTTTCTAGGTGTATTGCTCTACAACATTTTGTTTATGCCTTATTCAACAGCGCGCTACGTTTTGCCAGCACTTCCGCCCGCCTTAATGCTTGTTTTTGGACATCAGTTATACAGGCTTTCCCGATGGCGTGAAGCCTGTTTCATCGCGCTAGGCTTTGCGTTTTCTATCTTCTTAGCCCGTATCGATTTCCAGCAGGCTCGAGCGGACTACCAGTTGGCCCAGCACCTAAAAACAAACGTAAGCGATATGTCGAAACTGTGGTTTTCTGACGACGCTGGCCTAAATCGCTATCTGAATAAGAGTGGCGCACACTATTTACCCAGGCAGCAACAAAGTCTAGACGTCGGTGACTACGTACTGATTACTCGCGGGCTAATTCACCCAGATCTTCGTGATTCGTTAAGTTTAGTGGAGCGCTGGGAATATCCCCCTTACGCTGGACTAACGTTATTTGAAACGAGCTGCAAAGCAGGCTTTTACCGGAGCTTAGACGGCTTATTACCAGTAGCGCCCGCGACTTTTGTGCGTCGAGCCGCTTTATACCAAGTCAACTATTTCCTCAAGAACCTGAGCCAGGCTGAACTCGTTCATTTACCGAACCCCAACTACTTTGCACAAAACACCTTTCAGTTTCCAGATGGGACATCACGTAGTGTTATGTATATGCATCCAGATGCTAAGGTCGCATTTCCCATCGCCCCGTCGGAACAATTCCGTCTTGAAGGAAGAGCTTTGACCGATCCGGGCTCCTGGAATCGAGAAGGAGATGGCGTTCTATTTAAACTGGGCTATCGCACCCAAGGTGAATATGTCGATTTATGGCAGGCGGAGATAAACGGTAAATCAAAGCTACAGGACCGAAAAGGTGTGGCCTTTAACGTCGTCGTGCCTTCGTCGTCCGATGCCATTTGGTTTGAAGTAGGGCCAGGATCTGCGGGCGACTATCGTTATGACACGGCAGGCTGGGCTGACCTTGTGCTTACCCCTTTTGATACGCCGATGAAAGACTAGCTGCAAGTGTTCAAGCAGTCTGTTCAATATTCATTAGCCATGCTTGTTGGTCGCTTGCTGGGATTTGCCGTGATGGTAATCGCTGGCAATTTGCTTGGCCCTACGACCTTCGGTGTATTTGCCAATGCAACGACGTATCTAATGGTGATCAGCATCCTATCCACATTTGGCATCGATTTGTGGCTAGCCAGGCACGTGGCCAATGAAACGCTAACGTGGCGTGCTTTCGCAGGAATTCTTGGCTGGCGCCTGGTGCTTTCTAGCTTGTCGATCGGCGTTTTTGTGGTTTTGCTCAATTTCAAAATAGTCGGCGATGCATTGGCGGGACACAAATGGAGCGTCACGCTTATTCTTGCCAGTGTTTTTCTTGACCACATCAGCATGACTGCCAATGCCGTTTTAGAGGGGCGCAAGAAATTATCAAGCTGCGCCTTGCTTTCGCTTACTCGCTGGGGCTCATTTGCCTTATTCGCCATTGCGTTTTTAATGTTCAAACCCGTGCTCTTTTCTCTGGCCTCAGGCTTACTACTGGCATCTTGTATTCGAGCTGTATTTTCGTTAATCATCGTACGGCCATTGATGCAGGAATCTGGTCGAGTTATCTCGATGACCTGGGTTCTAAAACAAGCGACACCGATGGCGATTCTCAATTTCATGATCGTACTTTACTTTCACATCGACATGTTGATGTTACCGGAGATGGTGGCCACCGAGCAGACAGGTTGGTACAAGATGGCTTATACGCTTGTTGAAGCCCTGTTATTTGTTTCTTCAGGAATTGCGGCCGCATTATTCCCTCTATTTTCAAAAGAGGCTCTCTCGATGGCAGAAAAAGTGCGCCATCTAGAAAAAGGTATGAAAATTTTGTGTGTTGCCGCATTTCCGATTGCGTGGGGCACACCGCTGGTGGCTGAACAAATCATTAAGTTAATTTTCCCGGCACAGTGGCCGGCATTCCAGCCTTCGGCAGATTCGCTGAGTATTTTGATTTGGTCACTACCTTTTATGTTCATGAACGCCACCTTGGTAAGGTTCTTCTTAGGTATTTATCAAGCCAATAAGGCTCTGTGGTTAGTTAGCCTTACAGCGGTCCTAAATATTGGCTTGAACTTTTATTCGATCCCTCATTGGGGTCACATTGGTGCCGCCGTAGCGACAGTCATTTCAGAAGGACTTTTATGTTTCGCGATGATCTTTGTCATCAAACGTGACACGCCCTCGTTTCGCCCGATTCCCGCAGTCGTGCCTGCATTTTTATTGGCGGCTTTAGTCTGTCCCGTTGGCCTGCTAACGAATCAAACAGTTCCGCTTCTCACCATACCTGCTGCGGCCGGAACATATGGTCTAGCGCTCTGGGCCTTTAGACTCGTCGATCGATCCTGGTTGAGTTCATTCGCCAAGGAGGAAAAGTTCGACTAACGGCGTCAACGCCAATTTTGTTGAGTGACACCCATGCAACCCATCTTCACATTCGCCATAGTCAATTGGAACACGCGAGAACTCTTGCGTTCATGCATCAATTCTATTCGTGTTCATGCCGCCCATGTTCCCCATGAAATCTTCGTTACCGATAACGCTAGCCAAGATGGATCGCAGGAAATGCTTGCCAGCTGTTTTCCCGATATCAAAGTGGTCGCCAACCAAATTAACTTGGGCTTCGCAAAAGCCCACGCCCAGCTGATAAATCTGAGTCGCGGTCGGTACCACGTTCTCGTCAATAGCGATGTTCATTTACACGAAGGCGCTATCGACTGTATTCAAAAGCGCATGGACACCGAAACCGACATTGCTGTGCTGGGCTGTCAAATCGTGGGGCCTGATGGAGCAGTGCAGCCGAGTTGCCGACGATTTCCATCCTTAGGCAGTCAATTCATTCAAGCCAGTGGCATCAATCGACTGCTTCCCAGGAGCCGTTTCTGGAACGCTTACCTGATGGGTGACTTCGACCACAAAAGCTCAAGAGATGTGGACCAGGTTATGGGTTCATTATTTGTCATACGACGCGAGGCCTGCGAGGAAGTTGGTTTCCTTGATACAGATTTTTTTATGTATTACGAGGAAGTCGATTTCTGTTGGCGCTGCAAAAAGGCTGGCTGGCGGGTCTTCTTTGAGGCACAGGCGTCCATTTGGCACGAAGGGGGCGGATCATCAAATCAGGTTAAGACACTTACAATCCGCCGCACGGTGCGATCCATGCGTCACTATTTCCGCAAAAATGTCGGTAGCTGGACGTGGTTACCCCTCTTGCTGATTGTGTCTCTTGATACGGTGACACACGCCATTCATGCCCTATTCACAAAT
The DNA here is from genome assembly GCA_029263455.1 of Holophagae bacterium. Taxonomy (GTDB): domain Bacteria; phylum Acidobacteriota; class Holophagae; order Acanthopleuribacterales; family Acanthopleuribacteraceae; genus JAGQSC01. The sequence continues at coordinate 265,497 of JAJCXM010000022.1, read as the reverse complement.
CGAAAACCGCTGGCTGTTCTGAAAGCATACCTGCTCGCTTCATGGGACTTATTGACATTCAGGCGAGCTGACTCATGAGAATCTTATGGTTGACCAAATACGGGCATAAAGGCCCAAGTTCCCGTTATCGGTTCCTCCAGTATCTGCCTGAATTTCAACGAGGCGGACACCAAGTCGAAGTCGCTCCCCTTTTTACTAACCAATACGTAGCCCAATTATTTGCGGGCAAACGCACGGGCCACTTTTACCTATTCTTGAGAACATGTCGGCGAATATGGACTTGTCTGGTCGCTTCCAAATTTGAGATGGTCTGGATCGAGGGCGAACTCATTCCTTACAGCCCACCCTGGTTTGAGCGCTTGCTCATTCGCTTTCTTCCCAAGAAACGCTTCTATGATTTTGATGATGCAATTTGGCACCGCTACCCAACAGAACGACAAATTAAGTTTGAAATTACACTTAAAGATGCATCCGCTATCGTTGTCGGGAACCAATATTTGGCTCAATTTGTCGAAGCATTCAACCCTCGTGTTTCCATCATTCCTACCACCATAGATTGGGATAGGTACCGAGAAGTGCACGTTTCTGGTGACCGCCAAATCATTGGTTGGATCGGAACACCCAATACACTCTTCTACTTGCAAGAACTGGCGCCAGCGTTGCTCATATTGCGTAAACGAATTGACTTTGAGTTGCGAATTGTCGGAGCCCAGTGGCAATACGAAGGCCTCAATGTGTCAAGTAGGCCCTGGTCGCTGGCCGGGGAAATCGACGAACTAAGCCAGTTTGGCATTGGCATAATGCCCTTGCGCGACGATCCATGGTCTCGTGGGAAGTGTGGCCTGAAGCTGATCCAGTATTTCGCCTGTGGCATTCCAGCAGTCGCAAGCCCTGTTGGCGTCAATGTACCGTACGTTCGATTATCAGAGGGCGGTCGTCTGGCTTCGACTCATGATGATTGGGTTGAACAGCTCTTTGAATTGTTGAGCAATCCAGAGCTGCGTATTGAGATGGGAAAACGCGCCCGAACTTGGGTAGAAGCAAACGCAACCATCTCAAGCCAGACTTCAAAGCTCATGGCAGCGCTCGACCTCAATAATGACTAGTTGGCTTCGATATTGCTTCGTCCCAGGCTATTAAGTTATTAATCGTTTGCGCTGGATGGCCCTAGATGCCTTATCAATCCCCAATTTTTCCGAATTTTCTGTATAATACGGCACCGGTCTATTTCACATTAGACACTGATAGTTTTGGACCTGATTTATGGACAGGCTCGAACGCGGTGGCCTTGGCAACCCTGGAGGAGTTGTGGATTATTTCCTGATTTTCACAACCGCACTTGTCACCACGCTATTACTGGTGCCACCCGTCAAACAGCTTGCCCAAGTAACGGGCGTGCTTGACGAACCTAATGAGCGCAAGGTCCACACTGAAGTTGTCCCGCGCATGGGCGGTCTGGCCATATTCTTTGGGGTACTAGTTACCTTTGCGATCTATTTTTCCGAATTCTCGAAATTCAAGGGTATTTTCGTCGGCATGGTCATCATTGTAGTGGTCGGCCTCATTGATGACACCATGGGATTACAACCGCGTTTGAAACTATTGGGTCAAGCGGTAGCAGCGCTTTCAGCCATCATGATCAGTGACATCAATATCGATTTCTTGGGCGGCGTGTTAGGTTCGCAATTTGATTTAGGCATGTTGTCCGTTCCCTTGACCCTAGTATGGATCGTCGGCATCACCAATGCCATCAACCTAAGTGACGGATTGGATGGCCTCGCAAGCGGTATTTCACTTATCGCGTTTGCCAGCTTCGGATTTCTCGCCTATCAACGCAATGACATGGCTCTTTTTGCCGTTTGTTTGGCCTTGATTGGAAGTGTCCTTGGGTTCTTAAAATACAACACCCACCCGGCCGAGATTTTCATGGGCGACACCGGTTCCCTATTCCTGGGCTTCAGCTTAGGCACGCTTTCACTTGCAGGGAATTTCAAATCATTGACCGCCATGACTCTGATCACGCCCGTTCTCGTATTGCTCGTGCCCATTACAGATACGCTGTGGGCCATTATCCGTCGCCTTAAGGAGGGCAGAAGCCCGTTCAGCGCCGACAAAATGCATTTTCACCATCGACTGTTGAATTACGGCATGAATCACGCTGAAACCGTATCTGCCATCTATTTCATTTCCGCCGTCTTGAGTCTATGTACGGTCGCATTGGCCAACTCAAGTAGACTCAAGTTTTTTCTGGTGCCCATCCTTGTTTTGACCATTGTTTTGATGTTAAGTCAGATTACGGGTTTGATCGATTTGAGCAAATGGACCCGCAAACTTTCGGACGTTATGGATCACTTGTTTCCATTCAAGTTTCAAAACTTTCTCGCCAATGTAGCCTTACGTCTTATTCAGCTTGGCGCCTTGATTTATGTCTTGGCATTTTCGTTGGGATTGCCTTGGGTCCCCGCCAACTTGCTCTTGATCTCTTCATTTACCATTCTGCTCGTTCTTTATCTGTTGATCACGCGTGGTGAAAACGGTGAAAGTTTTCTTATTTTCACACTCTTCTTCCTAGCAACCATGGTCGTTGTTGTGACCGAACATTTGTTGCGCAACCAGCATGTCTTTTTTGGATTGCCGTTCCAACAAATAGAGACCCTCGTTTTCTGGACATTGGTACTCGGCGTATTCGGCAAGGTGATTTTCAGGAAAAGCAAGGAACTAGTCCTAACGACCCCGTTGGAATTCTTCATCTTCTTAATGTTGGTTTCCATGGCTTTCGTACCCAAAGAGATCCAGGCCGAGTTCGGGTTAGTACGCGTCATTTTGCGTTCATTATTTTTGTTCTTAGCCTTCAAGATCATTTTGTTAGCCAGGGTACGAGGGAGACGTCCAGCCATTGCCGTGATCACGACGGGCATTTTATTCGTATTTTTCGGGATTATCATATAGACACGTGGTTTCCTCCGGCTCATCCACCTCACACCCAGCAGACGATTGGTTGCAATCAGTTTGGCTGTTGGTGAAACTGATACCTCAAGGTAAAGTAGCGACCTACGGCCAAATCGCAGCATTGCTTGGCCATCCCCGACATGCACGCCATGTCGGGCGCGCTCTTCGGCTCACGCCCAAGGACGTTGATGTCCCTTGGCACCGCGTTGTTGGATCACAAGGGCGTAGCGTCTTTGATGCGGGCACGGAGCAAGCCATGATTCAACGCGCGAGACTAGAGTCGGAAGGTGTTATTTTTAATGATCGGGACCGTATTAACTTGAAAATTTTTAGATGGCAACCATGACGCCCTATCAACAGAAGCGATTAATTAGTCGTATTGTGCACGGATCTGTCGGCATCGTTTTTGTGATTTCTGGATTGATTAAGGGCTGGCATTTAAAGGGCTTCTCCGGCCACCTTGAAACCCTCGGCTTGCCGTTGGGCGACTATGCAGCGCCGCTGGCTGCCTTATTGTTTTGGCTGGAATTGTTGCTTGGGTCCATGTTGGTTTCGGGCTTCAATTTGAAGATAGCACGGCACATGAGCCAAATTCTCTTGGTCATATTCATTGGTTATTTGGGCTTCTTAGGCCTCTATGGTTACGGCAAACCGTGCGGCTGTTTTGGTCCACTGATAACCATCAGTCCAACGGTCAATGCTGCTTTCGACGCTTTGATGTTTTTGGCCTTGGCTTGGGTAGAGAAATGGCCGGTCCCAGCCATGACTCATTCGCTCAAACGCGCGTTCATATTCACATTTGTCTTGCTGTTGTCGGTAACCCTCGTCGGCGCAAAAACGACACTCTTTGATCCACTTATTCTTCGACTGAAGCCTGGTTTCAAAATGACATCGCTACCCGCGCTGACTGAGCAATCAAATACGGCCGACCGGGACTTGTTAGTCGTCATTATGGAATCACCTCCAGGCCAGCAAGAACTGCAGCGTATCCAGATCGCGCTACCTACATCGGAAATCATTCTTCTAGATGCACGAGGCGCCATACAAGGCGAAATTGCTGGATATCCCTGTATCCCAGCCAAAGCGAGCTTAATCAATTATTACGCTCATCGCTACCCAACCAGTTTCCGTATTGTCGATAGTGAGGTCACGCAAGTTTGGTACGGAAAGCTCCCCTCATCTCAATAAGCAACTAGCCATGCTCGGTAACGATCGCTAGAATAGCGGGTTCATGAATAACACACCTCAGACTGTTACAGACAACTTCGATCGAAGTGCCTATAAAGTACTTGAAATATTAGAACAAGGCGCAAAGAAGATTTACATCTTAGGGACGGCTCACGTTTCTAAACGCAGTGTTGAAGAAGTTGAACAACTCATTCACTCATTGAAGCCAGACACGGTCTGTGTCGAGTTGTGCGAAACACGATACCAATCCATGGTTGACGACACGCGCTGGAAGAAACTCAATATTTTTGACGTCATTAAGCAAGGCAAAACCCTTCTGCTGATGGCGAATCTCGCTTTGGCTTCATTTCAGCGTAAACTCGGCGACCAATTCGGCATAAAACCTGGCGCTGAACTGAAGGCCGCTGTTGAGGCCGCCACCGAGACAGGCGCGAAACTGGTCCTCGCCGATCGAGATGTTCAGATAACACTTAAACGTTCGTGGGCAAATGTGCCTTGGTGGAAGAGGATCGTGGTCATGTCGGGTCTTATTGACTCCGTGTGGTCGGATACCGAGTTGAGTGAAGAGGATTTGGAAAGTCTCAAAGATAAAGACCAGTTATCCGCCATGATGACAGAATTCGCGGAGAAATTACCTGAAATCAAAGGTCCTTTGATTGATGAGCGCGATCAATATTTGATGTCGAATATCCAAGAAGCCGAGGGCAACGTCGTCGTCGCCATCGTGGGTGCTGGCCATGTACAAGGCATGCTTTCTCACTTTGGAACGCCTGTTGATCGTTCTTTAATTGAACAAATACCTCCAAAAAAGAAATGGGTGGGCTTACTAAAGTGGATCATTCCCGCGCTTATCTTTTCGGCATTCTATTTTGGATGGCGTGATCACCAAGGCGAATCATTTTCGAACATGTTAACCGCTTGGGTACTGCCGAATTCAATTATGGCCGGCTTATTAACGATTGTTGCTGGAGGACGATTCTTGTCCGTGGTGACCGCCTTTGTCGCTTCTCCTATCACCTCGCTCAATCCAACATTGGGTGCCGGAATGGTAGTGGGTCTCGTTGAGGCCTGGCTGAGAAAGCCTACGGTTGAGGATCTGGAAAATCTGCATGACGACATTCGCACGATTAAGGGTTTTTATCGTAATCCGTTCACCCGAGTCCTACTTGTTACACTCTTTTCGACTCTTGGTTCGGCTTTAGGTGCCATTGTCGGGTTATCTTGGGTTATGAATATTTGGGCTCAAGGTTCATGAGGAGGTCTCTATGAAACTCGCATTAGCATGCGATCACGCCGCATTCGAATTAAAAGATATGATTAAGGAAATCTTGATCGCAGGAGGAAACCAAGTAGACGACTGTGGAACAGACAACGCGAACTCGGTTGACTACCCCGACTTTGCCAAGAAGGTGGCACAACGGGTACACGACGGATCAGCCGATCTGGGTATTCTCATCTGTGGGACAGGAATCGGCATGTCGATTGCCGCCAATAAAGTCGCGGGCGTTCGAGCCGCTCTTTGCCATAATGAATTTACGGCCCAGATGGCGCGCGCCCATAACGATGCCAATGTGCTTTGCATCGGCGCCAGAGTGATTGGGCGGGACATTGCACTCGCCATTACCAAACGATTTCTTCAAACACCTTTTGAAGGCGGTCGACACGGGCGTCGAGTCGAAAAAATTCATGCATTAGAACAAGGAGCTTAACGTGTACGAACGAATTTCAGCCATCGACCCAGAAGTAGGTGATGCGTTAAATCTTGAACTGAAGCGTCAGGAATCGCATATCGAACTCATTGCGTCCGAAAACTTTGTAGCTGCCGAGGTTCTGGATGCGGCCGGCTCCGTTTTAACTAATAAATATGCTGAGGGCTATCCCGGTCGACGATACTATGGCGGTTGCCAATTTGTCGACGTTGCCGAAGAATTGGCGCGTGATCGCATCAAACAGATCTATGGCGCCGAACACGCGAACGTACAAGCCCACTCCGGGTCTCAGGCCAATATGGCCGTTTATTTGGCGCTGCTGAATCATGGCGACAAAATCATGGGCATGGACCTTTCACACGGTGGACATCTCACCCACGGCCACCCACTCAATTTTTCTGGCCTTTCCTTTGATGTCATCACCTACGAAGTTGAACGCGACAGCGAGATTATCAATTACGATGCCTTGGCTGAAAAGGCGCGCAAGCATCGACCTAAAATGATCATAGCTGGCGCCTCAGCATACTCACGAACAATTGATTTTGAAAGATTTGCCGCAATAGCCAAAGAGGTAGGTGCTTTGTTGATGGTCGATATGGCGCACATCGCAGGGTTGGTGGCCGCTGGCCTGCACCCAAGCCCTGTCCCACATGCCGATGTTGTGACAAGCACGACCCATAAGACCTTGCGAGGACCCAGGGGCGGTTTCATCCTTTGTAAAGAACAATACGCGGCCGCAATCGACCGGGCCTTGTTTCCTGGCGTTCAAGGCGGACCCTTGATGCACATCATTGCAGCCAAAGCCATTGCATTTGGACTAGCTTTGAAACCTGAATTCAAGGCCTATCAACTAAAAGTAATCGAAAACGCCAAATACTTGGCTGCCTCATTTGAAAAACGAGGCTTCCGCATTATCTCCGGTGGGACCGATAATCACCTCATGCTGGTGGACACTTTTGTCAAAGGCAAAACCGGCCGCACGGTTGAGAAACGGTTGGACAAAGTCGGCATCACCGTTAATAAGAACACCATTCCGTTTGATCAGAATAAGCCCATGGTTGCATCGGGAATTAGGGTCGGCACGCCTGCCGTCACCACACGTGGCATGGGTCTCAGCGAAATGGACCAAATCACCGAGTGGATTGATCAAGCAATTTCGGTTGAAAAAGACGACCCCGAATTGCAGAACATCCTTACTCAAGTTGAACAATTAACCGCGAAATTTCCTATCTACGGTTAGGTTAGGTGGCAAATTGGCGCTTCTTGAGGCGCCTTTTGCGCCACATTAGCCCCACAAAGGCAATGCCCAAAATAACAGCGGCTGCGGCTACAAAAGGCACGGCGACACTAATCAACGAAAGACTAATCGCTCCTCCTGCCTCGGCTGTTGAAACCAAAGGATTGGCCACGCCTGCGGTGGTCGCGGTGGATGCAGCCCTCAATAAACTACTGCCTACCTGAACCACTCCTGCAGAGCCGCCTCCAGCAACGACGGCCAATGTCCATTTCAAAAGCGGCGACACATCCGTTACACAAGAGGCAGTAACAATAATGCCAGCTATCACGGCTGCCGGTGTCGCCAAGGTGTCCATTAAATTGTCCAACCAAGGGATGTAATAGGCCGCGATCTCTACGACTGTTGCCACACTAAACACAATTAACGCAGGAACGCTGCCCATCCAAACAAACGACTCCGAAAGTTGAATATGTCCCGTATAACTAGCCATGCCCATCATCAATAACGGCACAAACACCCTAAACCCGCATGCAGCCGCAAGCCCAGTGCCTAGGCATATGCTCAACAAAATCTCCATTAGTCCCTCCCACTTTCCATGGAGGCAAATCTAATGCCAATATCAAGACGGGTTAAACAGGGGACATTCGCACACAAAAAATAAGTTATTTTCGCGAATATCGCAACTTTTCAGCGCTTTCAGGAATTTGAGTCGTCGTGATGAGACCTAGATCCAAATCGAGGAAGCCTGGTCAGCGCGATTCATCGTGATTAATGGTCGCATCTTCTGCTTTTGAGCGGCAATGAAGTCCTCTTTTGAGGATATCCCACGCCACTTTTCTGCGATCATTACATGCGCGATAGCGCCGCCTAATGTCTCGCCAGGTCCTAACAGGACAAGATGATCAGGATTGTACTCACGCAGTGCAACCCGAACCGCAGCAGAGAAATCATACGGCTCGCGCACCTGGGATGCGAATGTGTAAGTTCGTAGTGACTCTGGGTCAGCCTGCAAAGGCCGCCAAATTGCGCCTCGACCATCGATCATGGGGATTTTTGGCTGCTTAAACACCAATCCGTTTAGCGACGTTAGGCCGTGTCTTGATGCGTCAGTCATCAGATGTGTATGAAATGCAGCATGCTTGTTCAGCTGAAATGGGTATTCATTGGTACCCACTTTTTGTGCCGGCAAGATTTTTAACAATTGACGAATACCTAGATCCGTTCCAGCTAGAACCAAAAACCCGCCCAGACGAATGGAGAGACCGACCCAATGATCGTCACCCAGGGAGCAAACCTTATCGATACATGCGAAGGCATCATCGACGCGCTTAGGTTCGATTTGCCAACGTTCGTTGATAACCGGATAGATGAGCTGCCCACCAACGCTGTTTGTCTTCTGAAAATTACCCATCGTCTCAACCACGTGAAAGGCATCTTCAAAACTCAAACATCCTGCCGTGTAGAGCGTCGAGTACCAGCCCATGGAATTGCCTAAAGCAGCAACCACTTCATGTCTAGACGAGAACAAAGAATAGTCAGCCGCACTGCAGGTAAATATGAGTCCGGAGGCATTCTCTCCTGGCAAGTGCAGTTGGCTCTGAAAATGCTCGGCTTCATCCAATTCACTGACCACAACCCGCTGCTTTGCTTTTCGATATCGGTCAGCGATCTGCGATATTTTGGCTCGATTAGAAAAACCCGCTGCGTCACTAAAACGACCCAAGTAACCCAGCTCTGAACGGTTATACGTGCCTCTTCCGGGGGCCACCACAACGACTCTAGACATGGCTGAGCATCTCCTTGATCTTCGCAACAATGGCTATCCTCGACGGCAGAACATACTCCCAGGCAAAACCAAGTGGGATATAGGTATCATGACCGCAGAGTCGGGCCACCGCCGGACAATCTTGCCCAAGACCCAGGCAGAGCTTACTTATCAATTCTTCCGACAACGATCCTGTTTCACGACATTCATCTACAACCAGGACTCGTTTACGCGTCCTTACATGTTGCATCAAGTCCTCAATATTTAATGGTTTTAGAAAGCGAATATCAATCACATCAACTTGAAGCCCCTGCTGCGAAAGATCATGGGCTGCCTGCAAGCTTAGGTAGGTTCCATTGGCGTAGGAAATAATCAAGGTTTCGGCGTCACCGCCGCCATGCAACCCCAATTCCCCAAAGGGCATCATTTCACCAGGATCTGGGTAGGTAGATGTCCATGGCTTTTCGTCGATTAGCTCTTTTGCCATATACAGAGCGATTGGTTCAATAAAAGCGACCACAGCACCATGTCGTTTTGCAAGCTGAACCGACGAGCGCATGAGTCGAACAGCATCAGTCCCGTTTGAGGCCGTAACCAGGATGAGGCCAGGAATTTCTCTCAACGCTGCAATGGCGTTGTCATTGTGGAAATGTCCCCCGAATCCTTTTTGGTATCCAAACCCTGCAATACGCACGACCATGGGATTACTGAATTTGCCCTCTGAAAAATATTGCAAAGAGCATGCTTCGCCACGCAACTGATCAATCGCGTTGTGTAGATAAGCTAGATATTGGATTTCTGGAATAGGCGTCAAACCTACGTGTCCGGCACCGATTGCCAACCCGAGCACGGTCTGTTCGTCGAGCAAAGTATTGAAGACGCGACCGACACCAAAGCGTTCATAAAGTTGATTAGTGACGTTATACACGCCGCCTTTCTTAGCGACGTCCTCTCCAAAAACCACTATGTCTTGGTGTTCGAGCATTAGATCCTGAAGTCCCCAATTGATTAACATAGCCATATGTCTAGCAGCTTGTTTCTCAGGCAGGCGCGCGCCCCAATAATCACGACGACGGGCATCATCAACGGGCTCGCTCTCGCCTAGATCATTGTAATCCGGCTCCAAAGGAACCATGACCGTTGCTGCCGTCGTGTGTTTTGCGTGGCCGGCAGCTTCGTTTCCAGCTTGGCGAACTTGCTCGGCGATTGCTTCATATCGTGAAAGCAAGTCGTCTGGCGACAAAACGCCAGTGCTAACTAGATGCTCAGCCGTGCGAAGCAGCGGATCTAGACGTTCCGTTGCTTCAATATCATGAACCGCTCGGTAGACTGTTTCCACATCGGATCCTGCGTGCCCCAGCATACGGACTGTGCGTAAGTGCAGAAAGGTCGGTCGGCGTCGGCGACGACAATAGTCCACTGCCTCGTGAACTACAGACCATCCTTCAGCAACATCCAACCCATTGGCGTAAAAATATTTGAGCCCTGCTCGTTGTTTAAAATTAGACTCAATCCATTCCTTTGGCGTGTGCACCGATATGCCAATACCGTTGTCTTCACACACAAACAGAACCGGCATCGGCAAATTCTGGAATGCACACCACGAGGCCGCATTGAGCGCACCAACCGCCGTGGAATGATTGACAGAAGCATCGCCAAACGAACACACCACGATGCTATCTTTGGGTAGGTCATTGCCGGCTCCGATCTTGGCACGACGATCCAAGAAAAGAGCTGCACCCATTGCTTTTGGCAGGTGGGAGGCAATGGTACTTGTCTGTGGTGGAATATTCATCCGCACACTTCCCCATACCTTGTGTCTGCCACCGGATATGGGATCCTCGCTGGAGGCGGTAAGAGACAAGCAGGTATCAAACACAGGTGTCTCACCAGGTAACTGGCGTGCCCGGGCAAAATAGAATCCGCCACTGCGGTAATGTAAAAAAGCCATGTCGGTCGGTCGCGTAGCCATCGCAACCATGGCGTTACCTTCATGGCCAGCTGACCCAATCGTGTAAAACGATTTACCTTCGGTTTTTAGCTCGCGAGCCACATAGTCAATCCACCTAGAAGTGGCCTGACAATCAAAAAGTTCGACTAATTCAGCTTGCGTGAGTGATTGATCCTGAAAGAGGCAATCATTTGGACTTCGATCAACAGGCCGGTAGCGGCTCTGCCACGATGCCAGCTCAACTCGAAACCGTTCATCCACAGTTTGTGCGCGATTCACTGCCATCGCTGACTCCTCCTCATCACGACTCTTGAAGACATAAACGGCCGCGTATTCTAGCACAGCCCGGCACGATCTTCACCTTGCAGACAAAGCATGTTGGTGCAGGTGCTTATTCCTACTTGCAATCCCGCCTTTGACTTGCTTGGATGCGGGGATGTTACAAATTCTTGAAACCTGGCTAGCGGCGTTAAGTCCTCTTTCTGCTTTGAGCTTAGGGTGTTTGGGACTGCTTTTCGCCACGCAAGTCGTTATTTGGGTCCTTTCGAAGCTAGAAAAACACAAATTTGGCTCCGTTCAATTGGGCGTCCTAATCACACCACTTTGTACCGGCTTTCCCAATCTCATGATTGGACTTTTTGGCCAGACCCGCCTGCAAGGCGACCTCATTATTCAATTGAATATAGGTAATAACATCGCTAATACGTCACTGGTAACAGGCCTACTTTTACTTGTCGCCGGGCCCCTGCTCATTCGCCCCAGTAAAGGGCGCAGTAAGAAGGCAAAACGAGAGAATCGCGCTTTTGCCTCCACCCTGTTTTTTCTATGGATCGGCGCCATCTTGCTTTTGTGGATGTGTCGTGACGGTCAGATAACGAGGCTCGACGGGTTGGGGTTAGTTGGCCTTTACGCGGTTTCCCAATTGTTTTCTTTGCGGGAGCGAGGCAAGGTGTCAAAAAAGCAGAAGCTAAGTTTTAGAGATTTAAGCCTCATCTTTTTAGGTTTAGCAATAGCCGCAATCATGATCCAACAAAGCGTGGCTTTGGTCTCTCAAGGTTTACAAACGTTTGGCGAATCCATCAATATGCAACAGCTAGGTTTGTTAATGGGGCTCTTGACTGTATTCCCAGAAAGCTTCCTGATGTTACGCTTAGCGCTGCGCAAGGGGAATCTGGGGATTTCCGGTCTCGTAGGTGATTGCCTAGTAAGCATCCCACTTGTGATTGGCTTGTCGTCCCTTCTGACGCCCATATCGACCGCCGCATTTCAATCATGGTCAAGCTCAGCGTTGATACCTTTTTATTCGTTGTTCGCGACAATGATATTTTTCACAACACTTGCCATGAAAAAGAAACCGGTAGCGCGATCGACAGGTCTCTTTTTCATTTTGGTTTACGCTTGCATCTGGTGGACTAACTTAAGTCCTTAACTTCGCCATTCCCAGTTACTCGGCCGTCTGTTAATCTATATTCATGTTTCCCTCTCAACATCGCAAACCCTATATGCAGCGTGTAGACCAAGCCCTTCATGAAATGATGGCTCTTGAAATAGAAGCCGTCCGCGGAGAGCTGGTCAGGTTGGTCGCTTCACCCCATGCGACGCTGCTCGATTTTGTTGGCTCTGCCATCGCATATTGGCAAAAATGGTTAGGCGTTGATCGTATTTTCGTATGTGATATGCGCACTGGAGACATCGTCTCAGGCTGGAACACGGGCAAAAACATTGTTCGCATGCAGGATTGGGACTCGAGCTACGTGCCTTTAGAAGACGACAAAACATTGCAAACCGCCCTAGAGTCCGATGGTCTGGTTCAGTCTCCCGTTGACGGTGTTGGCACTGACCTGGCTTTTTCGATGGTGCTTGCTGACGATTCGAAATGGCTATTCGTTTTTGACCAAACAAATACTGCACGAACATTTTCACCTGTCGACATGGCCTATATTGGTCTTGTCAAAGACCTTATAGAACTTAAGAGCCGACTGTAATCGTCCTTTTTTAAGCAATTGGCGGTTAAGCTGATACTTAGATGAAATTAGGCTTGCTCAATTAAGAGGCAGACAGCTATAAGCGGCAGCTGACAAAACTAGCGACATAACTAGTCCTGCAGCTCAAATTCAGTCACAAGCGTACTCAACCGTTGGCGTGACAACCCTAAGCTTCGGGCCGTTTCTGAGCGATTACCACCAAAATGCCTGAGGCGTTCCTGGATGACACGTCGTCGGTTTTCTCGCTCTATTGCCGCCAACGGCTGCAATTGATGGGAGGAAGATTTTGGGTTCGTTTCTGCCATAAGGAATTCAACCACATGTTCCACGTTGATTTCTGGTGCATCGCTGTACGTGAAAAGCACCCTGCGTATATAACTTTCAAATTCGCGCACATTGCCGGGCCAGTGGTAATCACGTAAGGCAGCATAAAACGGCTTCCTAAATTGCACACTTCGTTGAGGCTGATGTTTCTTGGCGAAATGACGGGCAAGCAATGGCAGGTCGTCAAATCGCTGTCGTAGCGGCGGTAAAGTCAGCGTTTCCTCGGCAATTCGATAAAAAAGATCTTCTCGAAATTGCCCTTTTTGAATCATGCGGCGCAAATCCTTATTGGTGGCGGTCACAAATCGGATATTTGCATGACGCATTTTCATCTCACCGACTCGCGAAAATTCGCCTTGCTGAATGACGCGCAAAAGCAACGATTGCACGCGTGGCTCAATATCACCGACCTCGTCAATGAATAAGGATCCTCCATCCACCATCTCCAAGACTCCGGCTTTGTCGGTCACAGCGCCCGTAAACGCCCCTCTGACGTGGCCAAACAAATGAGACTCGATTAAGGTGTCGGGAATTTGCGAACAATTTACCGTCCGTATTGGGTTTGTTTGTCTCTGAGACAATGCGTGTATTGCCCTGGCCACCAACTCTTTGCCGGTACCGGATTCGCCATTTACATGGATATGTAAATCTGTTGGCGCAAAAACCTGAATCTTAGCTCTTACGGCATGAATTCCGCCACTTGCCCCAACCATACCGCAGTCCGGAACATCCGATTTGTCGTCAGCGACCAAATTAATATTGTGTTGTTCATTCCATTGGTCTATGACCCACTCGACAAACTTGACGATGAAACGAATCAAGGGGCGATACCTGTCTACAGGCACAACCTGTGCAGACCCCGTCAGCCATAAAACTCCCTTGCGATTACTACGCATAGCAAAGGGCATTACAAACAATTGCGATACTGCGTCCTTACCAGGAATGTATAGAGATGACGCAAAAAAGCCGTCTTGTAACCGACCTTCATAAGTTTTGAGCGTTTTTCTTACCAGCGCGCCTTCGTCGGGCTCATCAACCGACGGTAAACTTCGCCATTCAACAGCATCGCGAACGGACAATCCCCACCCTTCAAACGGCCAAACCACTCTAATTTCATCCAACAACCACAAGAAGGTCTGCCAAGGTTCAAGTTGCCACCAAACTATTTGCTCAAGTTTCTGGATAATACGTTCCCATTCAGGCGTGGGCACATCACCAAACACGCCATGATGGGCAAACGCCTTTCGAATGAACGCCCCAAGGTCAACGCCGTTTCTATTTGCGTATGCTCGAAAGGCGACAGAGTAATTCTCCTCAAGTTCCGCTGAATCCACCCAGCCCAACTCTATCGACTCACGCAAGATAAAAAGGTTGTAAGCGCGATAAAGGCCATCACCCATATCGACATAACTTTTTGGCCAACGGGCATCGGTTAGTCCGGCGATGGTATCCAAGAGCTCGTGCCGCCATCTCGTAAAACGGCCCGGCTCGCCCGTTCCCGCTAATTGATCCACTACTGCGCCTGCATATCTAAGTGCAAACGTAGACTCTTCTCTCAACAGTTTGAATGATTCGTGTTTCTTAAGCAGCACATTGAGCTCGGAGATAGCGGCGATGGTCTCGTTTTCGCCTATTAATCGGGCTGCGTGAAGGCGCAAAGCCAGAAAACGTACCCTTTCATCGGTATTCTTTAGTTGCCTGGCCAATTGTGAATGGCGAGCTGACAACTCCAAGTAATTCTTCGTGTCGTAAGACAAAAGAGCGATTACTGAGAGGTTATATAGACATTCACAGCATGTTTCTTTATCTCCGGACAGGTTGTGATCGCGCAAGAGAAGCATCATTTCAGCTTTTGCACGGGGAAATTCGCCAGCTAGTTTCAGAGTGGTGGCAAGATTGAAGCGCAGGCTTTCGACGCCAGCTTGGTGACCCATCTGAGCGTAGCATTCAGTGGCCAAGCCATACGCAGACACGGCTTCCACTGGCATATTGGCACGATAGAAAGCATTGCCAAACAAGTGATAGGTTCTGGCTTTGAGTCGCAAATCAGGCAATTGGCTAATGAACTGACCGAGGTATGGATAACGAGCTACACATTCAATATTGCGTTGTCCAACGCGATCATGAATGGCACGGACCCACATCGATACTTGGCTAGCTTGACTCAACATCGACTCGACGACCTCGTGCTGTCCCTCCCCTAACCTAATAAAAGATTCGGAAAACTGGGCCCGCCAAATCTCCTGTGAATTTGCCTGCACACCACTTCTATCGATGTCGCAGTACTCACGCCAAGCAGTTGAAACGCGCAAACTATCATCAAAATCCGTCGCACAAAGACTCATCTGAGCAAGCGCCCAAGATTTGACAGAGTTAGGGGCCGTTTTTGAATGCGTCACTTTGCGCCAATAATTAACGGCCGCACGGTCATCGCTCTTAGCTGTTGAACGCCAGGCTAAACGGACGTCATTCAGCCACGGCCAGGCTGGCTTTTGTCTAATCCAATCGACTCGCGCTGTGAAGGCACCTAACAGTTCGGTAACCTGAGGCAATGCCTCGGGATGGCGATCGGCCACAGACTGAAGTTGATACAGAGACTTCAAGTCAAATTTGTTGAGAATGCGTTCGATAACTGAATTCACTAATGCGTGCTTCTTTTCCAATTCCAAGTTAAGGCACAAATGCAAATCGATGAGGAAAAGTTCATCTGGATCTGGCTTCTTTTGCTCGTAATCAAGAAGCTGCTGCCAAATAAAACGCCTTTCTTCCACGCTGAGGGTATTTTCAAGAATGCTCGACACCGATATATTCCTTATCGTCAGGCGCTCATCCTCATCGGCATCTACGATGCCCGCAGAAATCAAGGATTCCACAGCAATGTGGAGCTCGCGAAGCGCCATCGCCTCGCCAATTTCAGTTTCGAGCAATGGCCTGAAACTACAATTAAGTACCTTCAGTACCAATTGTTCGCGAGCCTCAAGTGACGACCATATTCGTTGAACAAATTCGTCGTAAGAGCCACGCCCAAAATAGTGTTCATAGTGGCGATACAAAAAGCTTACTTCGTTCTCGCCCGAAAATGTGGGTAACAGATTCAGTGCATCAACCGGGGCAAGTGATGTCAACTTCGCATAATCAATTTGAGTTGAGCTAAGGATTCGCATGGGCGAATAGGGCCATTGCGACAGCAAGGTACGCATTTGTTTTGAAAGTAAATGGTCGCTAGTGAAGACAAAAGCTACCGGATCTCTCTTCACCCAATGAGCAAGGGAGACGAGTGCTTCAACAGCCAACAAATCCAAGTGATGAACATCTTCAATGATGAGCAAAACACCACGGTAGGCTTTGGACAACATAACCTTTATAAGGCGCTCCGAAAGAGGATGCCATTTTTCATAAATCTGTTCAACATCTTGCCATTCACTAAGGGCAGATAAATGGGAGGCCAATTCGTCCTCACCAAGTTCACGCAAGATCAGATCTAGCTGAGCAATTAGTTCGTTTGCGACTTGATAGGGCACGCCTCGTTCTTTGGGTGCCCACGTTTGAAGGATGAGATAGTCCTCCGAATAGGCCTTGTCTCTTAAAGGCGCTAGCCGTTTGATGACCTCAACCCCAGCAGCGGTTTCGACAAAGGCCGTGTGCGATCGAATGGTCCCTGGTTGCAATAGATTATTGATGTACTCGTTGCTGTCATGACAAACGTACGGATTCAATGCCAAACATTCGCTTTGCATGCGCTGTTTTGCCGCACTGGAACCCAATGCCATGACGGTTGATAGGGCCTCCCCAAAACTGGGCCGCTGTTGAGGGTCGGAATCAAGCATGCTCCCGAGCAGACTATCCCAGCCACGTTTCAAGCGGCGAATGCGTTGGGTCGCATCAACCGATTGACCGGCACGAGCGACTTGACCCGTCAGAAAGTGGGTCAACAGAGACGCGGCAATGTAAATCCAACTCGGTTCCGTGGGAGCCTGGCTTGCTCGCCATTCCGGTGGCGTGTATCTGACATCAAGCGGCGTTGCCACATGGCGATCGTCGCGCCGAGCCAATTCGTAGCCCAAAAATCCAAATCCGGTGTCTGGGCACCAAATGCAATTGGAAAGATCAGTCTGAGGTAGCGAAAATTTTTGCTCTCGAATGTATGCAAGTGCCCAAAACCAGCGCCATGCGATAAGGCTAAGTTGATCTGCCGTGAGCGCTTTTGAATCCCAGTCACGCAGACTCTTGGCTTCACCGGGATGTCTAAATAGAGCTAAAAGTCCGCTATCGACTTGTTCGAATCGCAGCAGCGTTGGCAAGCTCGGGTGACGGGTACCACACCATTCTTGCAGGCTTTTGCGGATAGGATTGAGTTCGGGGTAAACACGACCCAACAGCACTTTGTGCTGAATATTGTCGCGTACCCACACGTAGTGAGGGAACGGTGATTCCTCCTCTACTGAGAAACGCGGAACTGAAGGCAAGCCGCGAATCGTCACGGATACCTCACTAAACTGGAAAAGGCTATGAATACTGAAAGTGTGCTTTTATCTTAACACGCCTCCCAGTTAACCGTTTTCAGTCAGGATCAAAATCGTAGTTATCGTTGATTTTTACAACTTCAATGGCGTTTTCCGCCCGATATTGACACGCATAGGTGTCGGTTTTCACCACACCGTCAACCCGAATGTCGCAAAGGCAGCTTTGACAATCACCGTTCCAACAGAAAGGACCAGCCGTTACGTTGATGTTAACGCCTTTCAGCTCAAGGAACTGGAAGCCACGTAAAAGCGGATGCCCTTTAGGAATTTCATAGAGGTGCCCTTGAATGTCGAGCTGTACTTTCTCGGCCCGATCCAAGATCTCAATTAAGTTTTCAACCGTCACCTAGGACTCCCAAAAATCGCTGTCGATTGAGCCAGCGCACAAAATACGCCAAAGAACGTGATCTGACGACAATGACCGTGTTATGATTCCGGCAATTACTGCACGTCAGGCGAACGCTTTTATCGTACTACCTCGAACTTGGGGGAATCAATGAATCATGCGATCCTGAAAGAGAAGAAACGCGACGGAGGTTATTTTGACCATCCGCTAGACAAGCCCGTGATAACACTGGGCCGTAGCAAAGAAGCGGATATCGTCATAAATGACTCAAGCGTCTCGCGACTTCATGTTCGGATTGAGAATCGGTCGGGCCACTACTACATATTTGACAACAATTCCTCCAATGGAACCTATGTCAACAAAAAGAAAGTGTCGGACTCCGTCTTACACGACGGCGATGATATTATCGCTGGCCGTGTTCAGTTTTACTTTTCACAGAAGGTAGCGACAGCCTCTGCTGACGACTACTTAATGGGTGACACAGCAGAGACACCCAGAGCGCAATTGGCAGAAACCGTGGAAACGAGAACGGTACGGCCAGATGTGGGCGTCTACGATGACACCCCTCGGGTACCTCAACCCACGGCCTCACCACCGGGAACGCCTCCAACATTTGGCGCACCACCTGTGCATAGTGCGCCACCGGCACCCAGTGGGCCACCAGCGCCGAGTTACGGACAGCCACCTGTGACCACGCCACCTCCTCCACAAATGCCGCCGGCCTATGCGCCAAGCGCGCCGCCACCGCGCGGAGCGCCGCCGCCTTATCAACAGAACCCTGCGCCACCAGCAATGCCGCCAGCGCCCGGATACACGGCACCGACGGCACCTCCAAGTGCGCCCAGTTTCCCACCACCAGCGATGCCCGGCATGACTGCACAACCTGTATTCGCCGGCGCGGGAGAAGCCACTTCTGCCAGTCCAATCCACCGTCTGTTGGCCCAAATCATCGACATCGTACTCATTGTTGCCGTACAACTCATCATAGTTGGTCTTGCCTTTGTGCTACCGGGATGGCTTACCTCAATCTTAAGCCTGCTTGTCTCGTTTGGCGTCCTTGCCTATTTCATCGTAGGCTGGATGAAGTTCGGTAAGACATTGGGCAAGCATTTCCTAGGAATTGAAATCGTTGAAATCGATCATCCCAACAAAATCGGCCTTGATATCAAACCGGTACTAATGAGAATCCTTGGGCAGATCTTATGTGCTATTCCTCTATACCTAGGTTTCCTGACAGTCCTCTTTGATCCTGAAGGTCGAGGGTTCCACGATAAGTTAGCAGGCACTAAGGTTATCAAGCGGTAAGGCTAGATGATCCTAAGCGGACCTGAAATCAAGCGACGCCTTAATCAAGACATCGTTATCGATCCATTCGATGAAAGCCAGCTCAACCCCAACAGCTATAACTTAAGGCTCTGGGATGAGCTGGTTGTTTATCGCGAACGTGTATTGGATATGTCGGCCCACAACCCGACTCAGACGATCGCCATCCCTAAGGAAGGAATCATTCTAGAGCCGGGACGCTTGTATCTGGGTCGGACCCTCGAGCGCACCGTCACAAGGAATCTGGTGCCAATGCTCGAGGGTCGCTCATCGATTGGTCGTCTAGGTCTGTCCGTTCACGCCAGTGCTGGATTTGGCGACGTAGGCTTCGAAGGTTATTGGACGTTACAAATATCCACCGTTCAGCCTATACGCATCTTCAAACACATCAAAATATGCCAAATCTTCTACCATCAGGTGAAAGGTGATTTAATTTCATACGACGGCGGGAAATACCAAGGCAATCACGATATACAAGCGAGCATGTTATATCGTGAGTTTAAGGCGAAACTCTGAATGATGTTCACAAGCTACGACCGGGCTGGCCGGTTACGTCCTTGTAACAACAGTTTTTCGCCGTTTTCAAATAGTGTTATAATGCGGTCGGGTCCCGGCACTTGTGTTACGACCCCTTTCCCAAAAGAGGAGTGGACCACGCGATCGTTCACTTGGAACGAACCGAATACGGAGTATTTCAGGGCACGTGTATCGTCCCACTCGGACATTAAGGAGGCCCAATGAGCCGCGTTTTCCTGGGCTTTGCGGGTCGGCGATTTTGTGCCTTTACGGCGAGTTTTTGTTACAGTTGATTTTTTCTTGAGCAGGCGGTGATTGTGCTCGTTGGAACAGGTAAGACAGCGAACACGCTTTGGAAGGGCGTCCACCATAGCTACGACAGCATGGCGCAACTCCATCTTACATTTACCGCAGTAGGAGTCGAGTTCACTACCAACTTGGATTTTCTTCATTATTTGCTCCGTTTCTACGTTACCTCCTCAAATCAATGGGATTGATTTTCAAATACGTTACTCAGAACGAGGAATGAAACGCCGATGTCTAAATACAAAATGCTAATCAATGCGAAGGATTTCGATGAAATCCGTGTAGCTATTGTAAATGAAGATGGCCTGTTGGAACAGGTCGACTTCGAATCAATTGCTAAACAGTCTTATTCTCTAGGTAATATTTACAAGGCAACCATCACTGCAATCGAACCAAGTTTACAGGCTACCTTTGTCGATTATGGCGGTAACCGGCATGGTTTTTTGCCCTTTAACGAAATTCACCCACGCTACTTCTCAACAGACGACAGAAGGGTGACCTACGAAGAAAAAATAAAAGTTGGCCAAGAGCTCATGATCCAAGTCGGACGAGAGGAGATAGGTCTAAAAGGCGCTTATCTCACCACATTCTTGTCGATTGCAGGGCGATACCTTGTTGTCATGCCCTTCTCAAAAAAGGTGGGCGTATCACGCAAGATCGAAGATATGGGCGAACGACGTGAAATAAAACAAATCGTGGAACACATCACCGTACCGGATGAGATGGGCTATATCATCCGCACGGCTGGCTTGGGTAAGTCTGCTGATCAAGTGCAACGTGACATCAACGTGCTCGTAAGCACATGGAAAGAAGTTGAGTCCCGCGCCGAGCGTGTCAAGAGCCCCGCGCTTCTCTACAAAGAAGACAATGTCTTGAACCGCACCATCCGCGATTATTTCAACGAAGATATCTCTGAAATCCTGATCGACGACTATGACGCATTCTCAGATATCAAATCCTATTTTCAAAAAATGATGCCCAATTACGAAAAGATCGTAAAGTATTTCCGCGGTAAAGCGCCGATCTTCTCCAAATATCAAATCGAAGATCAAGTTGAGAAAATTTTTGTTCGTAAAATCAAACTCCCATCGGGCGGATCTATTGTGATTGAGCAAACCGAAGCCCTGGTGGTGATTGATGTCAACAGCGGAAAAACGTCGGAAGGCAACTTAGAGCTCACTGCCCTAAAGACGAATGTAGAAGCGGCAGACGAGATTGGTCGCCAATTACGTTTACGTGACCTGGGCGGTCTAATTGTGATCGACTTCATTGATCTGCGTGACCGACGCAACACAGCACAGGTAGAAAAGCGCCTTAAAGATTCCATCAAAGACGACAAGGCACGCATCACTATTACCGGTATTTCGCGTTTTGGTTTACTCGAGATGTCTCGACAACGCATCAAGACCTCTAAAGAAATAAAACACTACGAAGACTGTCCTGTATGTAAGGGCTTAGGTCGCGTGAAAGGCTTAGAAACCCAATCACTCGATTTATTGCGTAGTATCAAAACATCGGTCACCAATGCATCGGTTCAACGACTAGTAGTCACGGTTTCGGAGGAATTGGGGCTTCATGTCCTCAATACGCGACGTGGCGAGCTGCGCGATTTAGAATCGCGATTCAATTGCGAAGTTCATATTCAAGTCAGGTTGGGCCAGCACATAACGCCACGGTTCGATATTGTTAAGGGTCCGCGAGAGGAGAAAAACGAAATGCCAATGCCAACACCGCTTTCACTAGCTTCCATGGCTGCGTCCATGAGTGATGAAGACATCAATGTGCGCAAAGACTACCGCGAAGAAAAAATAACCGCGCTAGAAGGGCTTACGTTTGAGGAACTTAGAGAAGTGGACATTCCAGTACCTCGAACACTAGATGCCCACGATCAATTCAATTTCTCTATTCGTGTCCTGATGATGAAAAGACATGGACTTTATGAAGATCGTCTTGAGGAATTCAAAGAAGCGGCACGCACCACCATCACAAACACGCCTTCGAAACTCACCGAAGTTCTTAGCGATGACACCAAGAACACCGATCGCAACGAGGATATGGACGGTAATGATGCCGACAACTCGGAGGAAGAATAATGGACCAAAAAACCTATCGTGTCAGTGTCAGGCTAAAACCTTCGGTACTTGACCCGCAAGGAAAAACGGTCGCCCATGCTCTGCACGCACTCGGGTTCGACGAGGTCCAGGACGTACGCATCGGCAAGCTTATTGACCTTAAACTGGCGGCTGACCTTCCCGACGATGAAGTTCGTAGCCGTATTGAGTCGATGTGCCAACGGCTGTTGGCTAACCCGGTGATCGAAGACTTTCACCTGCTGGAGCATTGAGATGCGCGTTTCGGTCATCGTTTTTCCGGGTAGTAATTGTGACCATGATGCGTTGTGGGCATTTGAGCGCATATTGGGCCTAAAGGTTTCAACCGTTTGGCACAAGGACCACGACCTTAGAAATCCAGACTTGGTTTTTATTCCGGGCGGCTTTTCCTTTGGCGACTATTTACGTTCGGGTGCCATTGCACAGTTTTCGCCCATCATGACTGAGGTAAAAGATCACTATCAAAAAGGCGGCTACGTCATGGGCGTCTGCAATGGCTTCCAGATTCTTTGTGAAATGGGAATTTTACCTGGCTGCCTCATGAAAAACCGTGACTTGAAATTCCTCTGTCAAGACGTCAACGTGCGCTGCGAAAGTACGCGCAGCCCGTTTACACAGGGGCTACAACGCGGCAGCGTGCTCAATATTCCAATCGCTCATGGAATGGGCCGCTATGTGGCAGATGACGAAACCCTAGCGGCTTTGGAAGACCACGACCAAGTGGTTTTCCGTTACTGCTCTGATCAAGGCGAGATTCGCGCACAAGATAACCCGAATGGCAGCATGCAGGCGATCGCGGGCATTAGCGACGAGTCAGGCCGCGCCCTAGGTCTGATGCCGCATCCCGAACGACACGTCGAATTGGAACTAGGAACCGATGACGGGTTAAGCCTGTTAAATGGACTGGTTGAGTATTTGGAGCAAGTTCCAGGATGAGCAAAGACAACAAGTCATGGGCCCGTTATGCCTACATAGGCCCTCACCTCATCATCACAACCCTTATTGGCGGCTATTTGGGCTATTTGGTGGATGGCTGGGTAGGTACGGATCAGATTTTCATTCTTGTCTTTGGTTTACTGGGCTCCGTGGCAGGCATCATCAACCTTTTTCGGGAACTTGGCGTCATTAACCGCGAAGAGTCAGGCGAAAGTCATGACAGCAAAACCTGAAACCTATCTATCTCGGCTTTATGCTTGGCTGGTGGGATTGGGTTTATTAAGTTGGGCCACTATTTCCATCATCTTAAGCTGGCGTAGTGGCCTGAGCTTTTTCGCTGGTTTTGCGGCTATTACAATCCTGTTGGGGTTATGGCATTTGACCGTAACACTTGGAACACGGGGGGCAACGCCTCGTGCCGCGATAGTCGGTGTTTTGGTCATCCTCCGTTACGCCTTGATTGGCGGGCTCATCTATGGCATAATGCGCGTGCTCGGAGGCCGGATTCAGCTCGAATGGGCGTGGTTTTTTGTCGGAGTTTGTACCTTTCTTCCGAGTCTGATTCTGAACGATTTC
Source organism: Holophagae bacterium (assembly GCA_029263455.1). Lineage (GTDB taxonomy): Bacteria > Acidobacteriota > Holophagae > Acanthopleuribacterales > Acanthopleuribacteraceae > JAGQSC01. The sequence goes on along the minus strand of JAJCXM010000022.1, from coordinate 241,752 downwards.
ACGTCCGGCAAATACTCGTAAACGACCGCAGAGGAGCTCATGGAAATACATCCCTCAGTTTGGACGAAACTCGTCGCCGCGATCTTAGGTGTACAGGACATGCACGCGTTTGCCTATTACGATCACGTAGTAGCGGCTAGTATCGTCTTTATCATTTGCCTCTTGATTGCCCTTCGTACAAAAACGAAGCTCAATATGGTGCCAGGCCACTTTCAACAGGTCATTGAAGTTGTCATGGAAGGCATTCTAGGTATGCTCCACGAGAACATGGGTGCCCGAGGCCGAAGATACGTGCCCATTGTTGGTACCCTTGCCTTCTTTATTTTTATCGGTAACTTGCTCGGGCTGATACCCACGTTTTCTTCATCTACGAGTAACTTCAATACGACAGTCGCTTGCGCGGTTATCGTTTTTCTTTTCTATAACTTTGAAGGTATTCGCGAACACGGATTTGGATACGTCAAACACTTTATGGGTCCTATTTGGTGGATTGCGCCATTGATGGTGGTCATTGAGATCATTTCTCACTTGGCTCGCCCCTTCTCCCTTAGTGTTCGTCTCTTTTTCAACATCAGTGGCGAGCACATTGTCGCTGGCATTATTTACGGCATGATTCCGTGGCTCGTACCCATACCTTTGATGGCATTGGGACTTTTCGCGGCTGTCCTGCAGACATTTATTTTCGTCATTCTGACGACGCTTTACTTGACCTCGGCCATTGAGCACGAGCATTAAACTAATTCACAGTTCGATTCCGAACCGGACTGCATATTTCGGAGGATCTTCACAATGAAAAAACTGCTATTTCTTTTGGTCTCCATGGCATTCGCAACGGTTGCTATGGCACAAGATGGACATTCGGGTGTGTTGTTTGCACCCAGTATCGGTATGGCGCTTGGAGCCGGTCTATGTGGACTGGGTCAGGGTAAAGCCATTTCAGCTGCGTGCGAGGGCATCGCCCGTAACCCCGGAGCTGCAGGTAACATCCGTACCACTATGATCATTGGCCTTGTGCTTATTGAGTCTCTGGCTCTTTACACGTTGGCCGTCGCTTGGATCAAAGGGTAAGACCTGAGAACTTGCAAATCGAGCATCTCGAAAGGGTCGCCAGCAGGCGACCCTTTTTTGTTTCCCAAAAAATCGTCCCTATTAGAGTGTCGTAGATGTTGAATGTCACCAACGAGTGCAATCCACCTGAAATTGTTTTTCATCTAGTTGGCGACCTTCGTCTAGAAGACATCGCTCGATTAAGAGAGTCTTTTTTCAAGGCAATGACCCGTGAAGAGATTAGCGCGCTGGTGCTAGACTTGAGCCAGTTACGCACCATCGACGCATCAGGCGTCAGCCTATTCGTGTCTACAAAGAATTCGATCGGTAAATTTAAGGGCCAGCTTCGCTTAACAAACATGCAGCCCGACATTTATCGTTACTTTGCGCGTCACAACTTAGACGAATACTTCGGTCTACGCAGCAGTCACGAATCCGCGTAACCACAAGCTAGTCAAAAAAAAGCGCCCCAGGGAGTGATCCCGAGGGCGCATTGAACTAGCTTGGTTTGGTGTATCTACTATTCAAGCAAAGCTTTGCGAGAAAGCTTCATCTTCCCGTTTCGTTCAACGGACAAGACTTTAACCATCACCTCTTCACCTTCACGTAGTTCATCGGAAACGTTGGCTACCCGATAATTGGCGATTTCGGAAATATGAAGTAAACCTTCTGTTCCTGGAAGGATTTCGACAAATGCGCCAAAATCAACGATACGTGTGATGCGCCCAAGATAAGACTTGCCTTCCTCTGGAACGGCGACCAATTCGGCAATCATCTTACAAGCAGCTTCTCCAGACTTGGTATCGGGTGCTGTAACAAAACACTTACCACTGTCTTCGATATCTACTTTGGCGCCGGTTTTCTCGACGATGCTACGAATCACTTTGCCGCCAGGCCCAATAACATCTCGTATCTTTTCGATCGGTACGTCGATGACAATGATCTGAGGCGCATGCTCGGAGAAGCTATCTCTAGGTTCGGCAAGCACAGCATTCATCTTTTCAAGGATGTGCAAGCGGCCGCGTCGTGCTTGGTGCAACGCCTCGGCCATAATGTCCTTAGTCAAGCCCTTGATTTTGATATCCATCTGCAAGGACGTGATACCTTCGGCACTTCCAGACACTTTGAAATCCATGTCACCGTAATGGTCTTCGGCTCCTTGGATATCGCTCAATACCGCGTATTTGTCGCCCTCTTTGACAAGGCCCATGGCCACACCTGCAATTGGTTTATCAATCGGAACGCCTGCATCAGCCAGCGCCAATGATCCACCACACACGGAAGCCATCGAGCTAGAACCATTCGATTCCATAATGTCCGAGACCAGACGCATCGTATAAGGAAACTTATCATTGCTTGGAATGACAGGATCCAGCGAACGTTCTGCCAACGCACCGTGACCGATTTCACGCCGGCCTGGCCCGCGAGAAGGCCGCACTTCGCCCACACTAAATGAAGGGAAGTTGTAATGCAGCATGAACGATTTTTTTGATTCCGCAACTAACGAGTCGACTATTTGTGAGTCGGATTTTGTACCCAAAGTCAAACTGACTAAGGCCTGAGTCTCACCGCGCGTAAACAGTGCACTACCGTGAGCTCTTGGCAAGATGCCAACCTCAATCGATATAGGTCGTATATCTTCAAAACCACGACCGTCGACACGTTTCTGTTGATCTAATACATAGCTTCGAAAAGCCTTTTCTTTAATTAGACCAAAATACTTGCTCGCAAGCTTTTGCTTTACTTCATCGTCTTCAAAGCGATCTTTTACTTCTTTTTTGAGATTTGAAACCGCTTTCTCAGAAATCTTTTTGCCTTTAACTGACATGGCCTCAACAACTCGCGAACTGAATTCGCCAGCAAGACTGTCGTAAAATTCCTGGTCAATTTCTGGAGGTTGAATTTCCCACCGTTGAATAGCTAACTTTTCGCCCATCTTCTCAATAAGCGTGACAATTTTGCCGATTTCGATTTGAGCGAATTCCAACGCATCAACCATGACATCTTCGCTGATAAAGTTACCACCGGCTTCAACCATGACAATACTGTCTTTGGTTCCGGAAACGACCAAGTCCAACTGACTGTTGGCTCGTACTTCGTAACTTGGGTTGACGATAAATTCACCATCTACCAGACCTACCCTAACGGATGCCTGGGCGTGTGGAAACGGTAACGGCGACAAGTAAGTCGCTGCCGCAGCACCGGCCATAGCCATAACGTCGGTATCGTTGATGCCGTCAAATGAGATGACTGATAAGCTGACTTGGGTTTCGCCCATGTAGCCTTCAGTGAACATAGGTCTTAGCGGGCGATCTATGATTCGTGAGACCAACGTCTCTTTAGTGCTCATTCTGCCCTCGCGCTTAAAAAAGCCACCAGGAAAACGACCCGCTGCATAATAATTCTCTCGGTATTCGACCGTTAATGGAAAAAAAGGTTTGTCGGGATCGGCATCTTCCGTCCCGCAACAGGTGGCAAGTACCATGCTATCGCCATAACGCACAAGAACTGATCCATGCGCTTGCTTAGCAATTCGGCCTGTCTCAAACGACAGTTCGTGTCCACCAATTTCGACACTTTCCTTAAGGAACATAATATTTATCTCTCCTAAATTTGCGCCCCTATGGCGCTTTAAACAGAAAAAAAGCCCCGACAATACGTCGGGGCTTTGTTCATTGCCTCAACTTACTTTCGTAAGCCAAGGCTGCCTATCACATCTTGGTACCGCTTCTCGTCCTGATTGCGGACATATTCCAACAAACGTTTTCGAGTACCAACCATTTTCAACAACCCGCGTCGCGAGTGATGGTCACTCGAGTGCAGCTTGAAATGTTCGGTTAACTCGTTTATTCGCTGTGTCAAAATGGCAATTTGAACTTCCGGCGAACCGGTGTCATTTGCGTTAATACGATACTTTTCGATGATCGATTGTTTAGTAATCTTGTCCATTGTCTCGATCCACTCCTAAAAACATCCTGTACCTTAAAAGGTACGGACCTCAATGCATAACCGGGGGATATTAACACACCACTCCCGCCTTCTCCAAAGGTTTTTCAATAAGGGCACGATATAATCCCGTGCCAAAGTCACACTTTAGCGAAGCGAGGAGCTGTTCCCGATCTGTCTCGACTATAATGGCACATGATGCGCCAGAAGCGCAATTAATCGCGACGACACACACGGGGTACTAACTCATGCGGCTCCTCTTTACAATATTGATCCTCGCGCCTTGCTTGAGGGCGCAAGAATTCACCTTGGGTCCGGGCGATTTGCTTGATATTCAAGTACTTAACCTCGACGAGATCAACGGCGAATATCAAGTAGACAACGTCGGCGCAATCAACCTTCCCTACCTGAATCAACTCTTGGTAAAGGACCTTAGCGCTCAGCAGTTACAAGATCTCATTACCGAGCGATTAGCCAAGAGTTATCTAAATGACCCACAAGTCATCGTCAAAGTGAAACAGCAAAGATCGCGGCCCGTTTCCGTTATCGGCGCCGTAAACAGACCGGGCCAAATTACGATCACGTATGATATCGACCTCTTGCATGTCCTTAGTCAAGCTGGCGGCGTGACAGAAAATGCCAGCGACAAATTATTAGTCATACGTAGATCTGACAAAGGTATAGGTGCGACCTTGCAGATCGACCTAGACGCTCTACTTAACCAAGGTAAGTCCCATCTAAACATTCCTATCTTTCCAGGCGACACGGTCAACGTACCTTTGGATATCGCCTTTTCTGTTTATGTGACAGGCGAAGTCGTGAGACCGGGAGAATTGAAATTTTCGAGCAAAGAACCGGTGACCCTGATGCAAGTTATCGCCAAAGCGGGTGGACTAACCGACTACGCGCGACAAAAGAAGGTCATGGTTAAACGTCAAAGCGATGGCAAATTCGCGGAGTTCAAAGTCAACGTTAAAAACATTAAGGCTGGCAAGGAGGATGATTTCACCATCGTTGCCAACGACATCGTGATCGTCCCATGACTAATCCTGATTCAAAGCAATCTTTCGTAAAGACGATGGCCCAACTGAATGTGACCCCACTTAACGGGCCAGCAGCGCAACCACGCAAGCGAGACGCCTCAAGCGATCAAGATCGCGAACTGTTTTTGTCGGCCTTGAATGACGAGCTACATCCTCCAGATCCACCAGCAAGGACACTGACTCTTGAAGCCAGTAAGCTTAAACTTGCCAAGAAATCCACATTTGATGTTCAAGAAGTGCTAGATCTCCACGGAAACACAAGGACACAGGCTCTTCAGATCCTTTCCCGTTTTGTGATCCAAGCATTCACAAATAATGTCACGAGCTTAATCGTGGTTACCGGCAAAGGAAAACACAACGCAATGCGTGCGCCAGTGCTGAAGCCAACCGTTGAAAGCTGGATCAAGGGTCCAGGCGCAAGATTCGTCCACAGCTATGCGGAGGCGCCACGCGCCATGGGCGGCGCGGGCGCATTGGTTCTTTACCTTAGAGGCCGCTAATTCTGATTGACCAGCGGTCGCACGCCAATCAAGCGCGTGCCTCGATCGCTCTTAATTTGCAATCTCACAACACCACTCGCGTTTAGTTCGGCCCTTATTTTTTTGATGTTAATGGGCGTCACATCAAGATCGTTGATGCGAATGAGAACAAGGCCAGGCGCTGCACCCTTTTCGCGTAGCGGACTGTCGGCGGCTATTTCGCTGATCACATAGTCGCCAGCCTGGTAGAATCCAGTCGCTGCCTGCTGTTCACCGATACGCTCCAGAACAACACCCAACTCGTCGAGTTTAACGGTTTGAACACTCTCGTTTTCGGGCGCACTCGACTCCGAAACAGCCACACCTGAGAAGATTTGCTTACGGTCGCCTAGTTTGAAACTAAACTGACTCTCCTTGCCATCTCTAACAACGGTTAAAGTGATTTCCTTGCCTGGTCGATTAACCGCAACGCGAGAGATAAGTTGCGCCGAGTTTTCAACTTCTTCGCCATTAAAGGCCGTAATCAAATCACCTTGCTTGATCCCTGCCCTTTGTGCGGGCCCGGCTGGCACATCTGCTACCAAAACGCCTTTGCTCGTTCCGTAATATTCCTTCAGCTCAGGCGTCAGTGGCTGTAGACGAATACCTAAGGCGCCGCGCGAAACGCTTCCAGACTCAATGATCTGATCATATGAAGGTCGAATAAGATCCATAGGAACGGCAAACCCTATATTCTGGCCATCGGCGGAAATGGCTGTGTTTATACCAATCACTTCGCCTTTCATATTGATGAGTGGTCCACCCGAGTTACCGCGATTAATGGCAGCGTCTGTTTGAATATAATTCTCAATATGATTAAGCCCGTTGCCTCGGCTTAAGGCACTGACGATTCCAAAAGTCACGGTATATCGGTAGCCCAGTGGATTGCCAATGGCTACCACCCAATCACCGACTCGCACCGGTTGCGACCGTCCCAATTTGGCATAAAACAGGTCATCAGCCTTAATTTTGATAACGGCCAGATCGATTTCAGGATCTGACCCAATTACTTCAGCCGGGAAAACCCGTCCATCTGTAAGCGTCACCTGAATTTCATCGGCGCGATCTACGACATGATGGTTGGTGATAATGTGACCATCTCCGGATACGATAACGCCTGAACCAGCACCCGTTCGTGGACCGTTGGGATCACCGAAAAAATGACGGAAATAGGGGTTGTTATGTGATTCTGGCACGTCGCTACGGGCTTGGCGCTCAATATTTTCGATATAGACAACGGTGGGGCTCAAAACTTCCGCTAGATCCGCAATCGAGGGAAAGGATTGGGTTACTTCCTGAGCAACCGCCAGCTTACTGCCACCTGCCAGAACGCCTACCACACCTGCAAAAATCAAAAACGCTGTTATCGTCGCTTTCTTCATGAATCAATGCCTCCCTTCGACAATTTCCAATCGCTTTCGGTTTGAGCATAATTTGTGCCAGCCGCTCGTATCAACAATTTAGGCAATCGATCAGCCCTAAAGACGTCATCTTGACGTATACAAGATGCAGTGCTGACTTTAGGGCTGCGTTATAATGCCTGCTCCCAGCAGAGGAGACCTTGGGTGATATCTATTTTAGTCATTGGCAACGAATTGCTATCGGGCCAAGTCCACGACGTCAACATCACACATATGTTGGCGCAGTTCGGGGCATCTGGGCACCGTGTGCGCGAGGTTCGCATTGTGGCCGACGAGGTACTCACCATCAGCCAGGCCATTCGTGAACTAAGCGCCAGCAGCGATTGGGTGGTCACTTCAGGAGGGCTAGGCCCGACACACGATGACGTCACCATGCGCGCTTTTGCCGATGCATTCGATTGTTCGCTGACCCTTCATCCCGGCATGGAGCAGCGGATGCGTTCGTTTTTTGCCGACAAAATCACTGCGGGCCACCTAAGAATGGCCATGTTGCCCGATCAAGCCCAACTCATCGATACGAAAACCACCAGCTGGCCTCTCATCAAAGTTGCCAATTGTTTTGCCTTACCCGGCCTTCCTGAGTTATTCGTGCGTAAATTCGATGCGCTGCTCAAACTCTTACCCACACAGCCTCATATTTTTATCGCTTCATTGGACGTCAAAGAGCCGGAGTCGCAGTTTGCGGCTGAGCTCGAAATGGTGCAGCAAGAGTTTTCAGAGATCGAAATTGGATCTTATCCAAGTGGAATGGGCCAGGACGCGTGGACCAAAATAACCTGCAAATCGCCTGACATTGATAAAGTCAAACAGTGTTTTGAATCCTTATCGGCACTTTTCTCAAAACGAAACAGTATCCTATCCAGCTCAACAGCGACGCGATTTCGACCGGGCCCAAACCCATAAACACTGAGGGATTTCACACGTGACCTTTTCTGCATATATTGCAAAACGCTATTTACGGGCCAAGCGCAAACAAGCATTTATTGGTGTTATTTCACTGATAACGCTTCTGGGAATCACGTTGGGTGTGGCGGCTTTGAACATAGGTCTGTCGGTTCATAACGGCATGCGTAGCGCTTTTTTACGCAGCTTGATCGGCTCAACCGGTCTCTTAAGCATCACACACGTCGACTGGACAGCGCCTGGTTTTGCAAAAGAAGACATACGAACCATAAGTCAACTTTTAGAAAACATAGACAGCGTAGCTGCGATTTCTTATCAAGTAAGCGAGTGGGCTTTATTGACCCGCGGCCAACAAATGATTGCTCCGGCACAGATTAAAGGCATCATCCCAGACGACGAACTGCTGGTAAATGAAAGCCTGCAAGAGATGGTACTGGGCTCCTTGGGATTCCTGGAGCAGCGCCCAACATCAACCAGACCAGGGATTGTCCTTGGTTACGATCTGGCAGGAAAACTTGGCGTCACAACCGGCGATGTCTTGCGGGTCATGGTTCCTAAGGTATCGAGTCCCTCGCTAGCGCTAAACCGGGGCTCACTAAAACAAAAAACGTTCGAGGTCGTCGCGATATTTAGAACAGGAAGCTCTGATCTGGACCGCTTATCTGCTTATGTTTTATTAGAAGAATACATGTCGTTGCTGGGCACGACACAGATTAGCCAAATCCAAGTCAAACTCAAGGATGTCAGGACGCTCGATGCTACCAAGTCGCTCTTGCGTAGGCATCCAGATATGCCCTTCAATGCGAGAGTCATTGATCTTAGAGATATCAATGTTGGACTCTTGGACGCCCTGAAACTCGAAAAATGGGGCACTACGTTAATCATCAGCCTAATTATGATGATCGTGGCTTTAAATATGATTTCGGCCCTTATTATGTTGGTCATGGAAAAACACCGCGACATAGGTATCTTAAAGGCCATGGGCGCAAGTAAACGCATGATTTTGACCATCTTTGTCCGTCAAGGATTGACCTTGTCCTTGTGGGGCACTTTATCTGGCTCGCTCTTAGGCGTCGGCCTTGCAACATGGGCTGACAGAACTAAGCTACTAAAGGTCAATTCTGACGTTTATGAAGTATTGAACTACCTGCCCTTTGAGATTAACCCATGGGAAGTAGCTGTGGTCGCAGCGGGTTCATTGATTATCGCTTTGTTTTCTTCATTTTATCCGGCCTGGCAAGCGGCCTCCCTGGACGCGGCGGAGGCCTTGCGTTATGAGTGAGGCTTTGTTGCAGTTGGACGCGATTCATAAATCTTACTGGAATGGTCAGGCTGATGTACAAGTTCTGCACAGCCTGACGATGCAGGTAGCACCCGGCGAACTATTAGCCGTCGTTGGGCGATCAGGTAGCGGCAAGACGACCTTGTTGAACCTTATCGGTGGGCTCGATAGAGCGGATAGCGGCCGCATGCTGTACCAGAATGATGATGTCAGCGGTTGGTCTCCCGAGTCATGGGACAGGTATCGTCAGCATCAAATCGGTTACATCTTTCAATTTAACCAGCTGTTGCCCGAGTTTAATGCACTCGAGAACGCGATGATAAAAGGCATCATTGCCGGTTGGTCGATTCAAAAAGCCGAACAACGCGCGAGTCAATTGCTTGGCCGATTAGGACTCAATCACCGGCTTGATCATCGCCCATCCCAATTGAGCGGAGGCGAGCAGCAAAGGGTAGCAATCGCACGCGCTTTGATGACTGAGCCTAATTTGATACTAGCGGACGAACCGACTGGTAATCTCGACGTCGAATCCGGACAACGGATCTTCGATGTGCTGCGCGAACTGCAAGCTGAGAGGGCGATCGCATGCCTATTGGTCACCCACAACCCGGAGCTAGCCAGTCGCTGTGATAGAATATTGGCGTTAGAAGACGCCACGAGCTACCCAATCGAGCAGGGGGTTTCTGATGTTTGAGAAATATACGGACAAGGCACGTCGTGTCTTGTTTTTTGCACGATACGAAGCATCTCAATTTGGGGCAAGTACCATTACTTCTGCCCATTTGTTGCTGGGATTAGTACGCGAGGCCGAAAAAACGACGATACAGATTCTCGAACAAATGAGCATTAATGTTCAAGAACTCAAGGATCGTATTATTTCCAAAAACCTACCCAAGAAGCAGGTTTCGACAACGGTTGAGATTCCTTTAAGCGAGGAAACCAAGCGCGTCCTGCATTATGCGATGAAAGAATCAATGTCGCTTAATCATAAATATGTGGGTGTGGAGCATATCTTACTGGGGATCCTACGAGATGAGCACGCATTTGCCTCCCAACTCTTAATTGAAATGGGAGCCGATTTATATCGCGCCAAAGAAATTCTGCTCGATATTCTCAAAGAAGAAAAGATCAATAAGAAAAAGAAAGAGCACCCCCTATTATCCGAGTTTAGTAGGAACCTTTCGGAACTCGCCGAACGTGGCGCATTTGACCGGCTCATTGGCCGTGATACCGAAATCCAAAGGATCGTGCAGATCCTTTCGCGACGCCGCAAAAACAACCCCATCTTGCTCGGGGAACCAGGCGTGGGAAAAACCAGCATCGTAGAAGGATTGGCGCAAAGAATCGTGCAGGGAAACGTGCCCATTGGGTTGATGGACAAACGAATTTTTGCACTTGACCTTTCGTTGATCGTCGCGGGAACAAAATATCGCGGTCAATTTGAAGAACGACTAAAGTCAATCATCGCAGAAGCATCAAAAGACAGCAGCGTGATCCTCTTCATTGATGAAATTCACAGCATTATTGGGACAGGCGCTGCCGAAGGTTCGCTCGATGCGGCCAACATCCTCAAACCTGCCTTAAGCCGAGGCGAAATTCAATGCATCGGTTCAACCACCCACAAGGAATTCACCAAGTACATCGAAAAAGATCGCGCCCTCGTAAGACGATTCCAATCGGTCCACGTTCATCCTCCGGACGAAGCAGAAGCCACCCGTATTCTGTTTGGCCTTCGCGACCATTACGAAGCGTTCCATCGAGTCAAATATGAAGATGACGCTATCAAAGCGGCGGTCTATTTATCAAACCGTTATATCACTGACCGCTCGTTGCCGGACAAAGCGCTTGATCTCATGGATGAAGCAGGCGCCAAAGTGAAACTGGCCAATACAGCCGATACGCAAACGATCCGTAACTTCGAACGCGACTTAAGACGCGTGAGCGAAGAAATGAACGAAGCTGTTATCAACAAGGACTTCGAACAGGCCGTTGTATTACGAGAACAAGAAATCAAGTTACGTAAGCAAATCCAGGAAGAAAAACAGAACTCGGTGCGCGAGGACCAGATTCTCAGTGTCGTTATCGACGATGTAGAACAGGTGGTTAGCTCTTGGACCGGAGTCCCAGTCACAGCCCTTAAGCAGGAAGACAAGAAGAAACTCGCCAACATGGAGAGTCATCTCAACAAGTTTATTATCGGCCAAGATGACGCGATATCGGCCGTCAGTCGCGCCATTCGACGCAGCCGCACAGGCTTGAAGAATCCCAACCGGCCGATGGGTTCCTTTTTGTTCCTTGGCCCCACTGGCGTGGGCAAAACAGAAATGTCAAAACAGCTGGCAAAATTTTTGTTTGGCGACACTAAGAGCCTGATTCGATTCGACATGTCGGAATATATGGAGAAGCATTCAGTTTCCAAAATGATTGGTTCTCCGCCAGGATATGTGGGTTTTGAAGAAGGTGGCCAACTTACCGATAAAGTGAAGCGAAACCCCTATTCAATCGTTCTTTTTGACGAAATCGAGAAAGCCCATCCCGATCTGGTAAACATCTTGCTTCAGATTTTTGAAGATGGACAAGTTACAGATGCCTTTGGGAACACGATTGATTTTCGCAATACGATTATTATCATGACCAGTAATGTTGGCTCGAAGCAGATTATTGCTGAGAAAGCACTTGGTTTGACCAGTAACGTGGATCAGAAAGATCGCGACATGAAAGCAGAAGCCTTAAGAGAACTGAAACGCTTGTTCCGGCCGGAATTCATAAACAGGATCGATGAGATGGTCGTCTTCAACAAGCTGACAGATACAAATCTACGCGCCATATGCGGCCTGCTGATTTCCGAACTAAATGAAACCCTAGGCAAGAAGAATCTTGAAGTAGTAGTCGATGACGACGCATATCGCTGGTTGCTTGACTTGACTGTCAAAGATCGTCAATATGGGGCGCGTCCGCTGCGACGTATTATCCAAAAACATATAGAAGACCCGTTGGCCGAGCTCATCGTCCAAGCCGACGACACGGTCGAGGGCACCGTAAATATGAAGCTGATAGATAAAGTACTGGTACCTGAGTTGATTAAGACTCAGAAAGAGGTTGCCCCGGAGGAGGTGGAATGCAGCAGCTAAAACGATTTGGTGTTGGCTGCATCCTCCTGACTCTCCTTCCCTGCTTCTCTCAAGATATCGTTAAGGAAATCCGCTTCTACGGAAACCGGCGTGTCTCAGACGAAGCCATCACGTATAGGCTCTCCACACGAGTTGGCGAGCCACTTGATGAAAGGTTGGTGACAGCAGATATTAAGGAGCTGTGGAACACCGGTCTATTTGAAAACCTCGGCGTGCAGCGAGAAGATACAGATGAGGGTCTAATACTGACCTTTATCTTGCGTGAACTGCCCATCGTCAAAGAAGTGGACATCCGCGGGAACCGCAAAGTCGGCAAGTCGACGATCAACGATAAGATTGATGAAGAGCGATTAACCATCGAAGAAGACACCCCACTCGACTACCGCAAAATCAGCGAGATACGCAAGTTAATCAAAGTAATGTTAAACGACCGCGGGTTGCGCAACGCAAAGGTAACTTACGCTTTGGAACGATTAGACGCGGGCACAGCTCGGGTCGTATTTAATGTGTTTGAAGGCAGCAAGGTTCGAATTTACGACATTGATTTTGAGGGGAATGAGCATTTCAGCGACCGAAAATTACGCCGTACCATGCGTAAAACCAAAAAACACTGGATGTTTTCCTGGTTAACGCAGCATGATGTTTTTAACGAAAGCGAAGAGAAATACGGTGAAGATGTCGATCGTATCAAGGCAAAATACTGGGAGCAAGGTTACAAAGATATTCTGTTGGGCGATCCCGAATTTGAGATAACAGACCATACCAGCGAACGTCAAAAACGCAAGAACCTCAAGCGACTTAAGAAAAACAAGAATCCCAAAGAAGATTTGCGTATGGCTATGACGATTCCTGTGTTTGAGGGTCGCCCCTACCATCTTGGCGAGTTGACGATTACCGATAACACCGTCATTCCCACACAAGTCTACCTTGCCATGTTCCCGCTGCGTAAAGGCGCACTTTACGATTTGGGTAAGGTCAATGAGTGGATTACCAGCCTAGAAGAACTGCACAATAATACCGGCTATCTTTATTACAGCATTCAACAAGATGTAAAGATCCGAGACGAGACGGTTGTTGACGTCACCTTTAAGGTAAACGAGAACGACCAAATCTACATTAATCGGATCGGTTTTGCCGGTAACATCACGACACGAGACAAAGTGCTACGCCGTGAAGTTCTTGTACGCGAAGGTGACGTTTTCAGACTTAACTACTTCAGAAACTCCCTCTTACGCATCAACCAGCTAGGTTATTTTGATGTGACTCATGATCAGCCAGACATCAAACCTTTACCCAATGAAAACAAAGTCAATATCACGATTAAAGGTCAAGAATCCGGCGTTAATGAGTTGAATTTTGGCATCGGTTATAGCGATTTCAGGGGCCGTAACGGCTTCCTCAGCTTCTCGACACTGAACTTCCTGGGCCGCGGCGAAACCGTCAAGGTTCAAGCGCAACTCGGAAGTATCTCGGACACCTATGACGTCACATTTGTGGAACCTTGGTTATTTGACAAACCGCGTGGGTTTTCTGCTCGGATTTTCAATACAAAAACACGCTGGTTTGGATTTGAGCAAGATAATTTTGGATTCAACACCGGCCTGAGCTTTCGGCCTTCAACCTTTTCTACCTATTCGATTTCCTATCAATTTACGGAAATTACGGTGCCGCAAGTTCAGTCACCTATATTCCAACCTGTTGACGGATTGTTAACGTCCTCATTCACACAAACCTACACATTCAACACAACCGACCACCCATTCTTTCCCACTCGTGGGCACAAACTGACAGGTTCATTGGAGCTGGCTGGCTGGCAAACGGGCGGCGATTCTCTGTTCTACAAGTATTCGATTGGCGGAACCAAATATTTTGATGCCTTCAAGAAAACCTTTGTCGGCGTCAATGTGGAAGCCTCGCTAATGGATACCTTTGAAGACCAGAGGCCATCTTATTTTGAATTGTTTTATCTAGGCGGCGAAGAGTCTGTACGCGGATACCGTCGCAACCTATTAGGCCCTACGTCCATATTCAACGGACGACTTGATTCCCTGCGAGGTGACAAGTTATTCCAATTCAATGTCGAATACATCGTGCCCGTTTCGGACCAATTTCGCTTCGTAATGTTCTTTGACGCTGGACAAGTTTTTGGCATCGACGAACAGTGGTTTGATTCGGATTTAGCCATGTCCACCGGCCTTGAAATGAGATTTAGTTTGCCTGTATTCCAAGCGCCTTTGCGTTTAATTTATGCTTACAAACTCGTCGAAACGCCATTTGACGAAAAAGGTGGAGAACCCAAATTCTCTATCGGAACCACGTTCTAACACATTCGAGAGGTACGTCATGAATTCCAACAAATTACTCGCGGTCCTTATTTTGGCAGCCTTGCCACTCTTGGCTCAAGAGACCGCCATAAAAATAGGCATTGTTGATGCCGACGTCGTGATTCAAAATTCGATCAAAGGCAAACGCTTCTTTCAGGAATACGAAGATTTCGGCAAGTCTAAAGCAGAGTCTATCCAAGCCAGAATTGCTGAATATCAGGATCGTGAGAAAGACTACAAGAACAAGGTCAACAGTCTGAGTGAAGATAAACGCAAGCAGATGATTGTCGAGCTGCAAAACCTCGAGAAGGAAATCAAACGTTTGCAAGAAGACGCCAAACAGGAAAGCGATCGACGCCTGAATGACGCGCTGAGTCGCTTTCGTAAAGAATTAGGACCCATCATTCAGAAAGTAGCGGAAGAAATGAGTCTGGATATCATCATGAACCATGGTCCTCAATCTAACCTCGTCTTCTTCAACGAACGCGTCGATATTACCGATGACGTCATCAAAAAGTACGATCAGTCAACGGACTAAGACTTGCTCCTTTCCGAACTGATTGCCCGGTTTGAGCTAACGCCAAGTCGCGCTTTCGCGGATGTAGCCCTTTCCGCTGTACGCGCATTAGATGAGGCACAAACCGGTGACTTGAGTTTCTTAACAAACCTCAAGTACAAAAACTTGTTGCAATCGACCCAAGCTAGCGCGGTTCTTGTGGATGCGTTTGATCAAGGGGCGGAGGTCCTGCAGCTAAAGACCTCCGCTACCGCTTCCAGACTGAGCGAAATAATGAACCTATTTCACCCAGAGGTACAAGGATTCACGGGCATCCATGCAAGTGCATGGATTGATAGCAGCGCTGAAATTGGGGAAGACGTGGTCATCGGCGTCGGCGCTGTTATTGAATCGGATGCCATCGTCGAGACAGGCTGCATCATCGGGCACCATTGTGTAATTGGCGCAAAGAGCCGTGTAGGCGCGCGCAGTCACCTATTCCCTGGCGTCGTCTTGTACCCGCGTACAATCCTCGGCCGCAACGTGAGAGTTCATGCGCACAGCGTGATCGGAAGTGACGGTTTTGGTTACGCCCAGGAAAAGGGCCAGCACGTGAAAATTCCGCAGATCGGACGCGTCGTTATTGGCGACAATGTTGAGATTGGCAGCCACGTGTGTATCGATCGCGGAGCGATTAAAGACACACAAATAGGATCGGGCACTAAGATCGACAATTTGGTTCAGATCGCGCACGGCGTCGTCATAGGGGAACACGCCATGGTGATCAGTCAATCTGGTATTGCAGGCAGCGCCGAACTTGGTAAACACACAACTTTAGCTGGACAAGTTGGCGTCAATGGCCATATTAAGATAGCCGATGGGATTCTTATCATGGGCAAATCTGTCGTTACCAAAAGTCTCAATGAACCTGGAACCTACGCTGGGAATCCGGCGATACCTGTCATGAAATATCAACGCCAACTTGCAAACTTGCGATCTTTGGATAAACTGAGGCGTCGCATTAAGGAACTGGAGAACCAGCTCAATCATGAATCATAAGATAGACATAGCCGGCATTATGAATCTCTTGCCACATCGTTATCCGATGTTGCTCGTGGATCGTATTCTTGAAGTTGAAAAACAAAAACGCATCGTGGGCATTAAGAACGTCACCATCAATGAAGAATTCTTTCAAGGTCACTTTCCTGGGCGACCCGTTATGCCTGGTGTCATGATTATCGAAGCCATGGCCCAAACCGGCGGCGTTCTCATCATGCAGGAATTTGAACGCATTGATGAGTATGTCATTTTTTTCATGAGCATAGACAAGGTGAAGTTCAGACGGCCAGTTGTGCCCGGCGATCAACTAAGAATGGAAGTTGAAGTGATCTTCTTTCGGCGCAAGGTGTGCCGTTTGAAGGGCCAAGCTTTTGTAGATGGCGAGTTGGTTGCAGAAGCTGAATTTGCTTCGATTTTGGTGAAACGAGACGAAGCATGAGTGAAGTACACGCGACTGCAGTCCTCGGTGAAAGAGTGACCGTGGGAAAGGGGACAGTCATTGGCCCTTACACGGTTATCGAGGATGATGTCACTATTGGCGCGGATTGTCATTTCATGGCAAATGCTTACATAGGCAGATATTCAGAATTTGGGGACCGAAACCAAGTATTTCCATATTCGACTCTGGGTGTCATACCTCAAGATTTGAAGTTCAAAGGCGAAGCAACGCGACTGCAGATTGGCAACGATAATGTGTTTCGAGAGCATACAACCATCCACCGTGGTACAAGTCATGGCGGTGGTGTAACTCAAATTGGAAATGCTAATTTATTTATGGTTGCGGCCCATGTCGCCCACGATTGTCAGGTAGGTGATGAGAATATCTTTGCCCATGCGGCCACTTTGGCTGGGCATGTAGTTGTTGGCAGTCACGGCACAATTGGTGCCTACTCGGGTGTGCATCAGTTTTGTCGTGTCGGTGATCACGCATTTATAGGCGGCTATAGTGTCATCACCCAGGACGCCTTACCTTTTGTGAAATCCGTGGGTAATCGCGCAAAAATTTACGGGATTAATTCGATTGGTCTAGAAAGAGCTGGCTTCGAGAAAATTGAGATCAAGAATTTGAAGTCGGCCTACCGGACACTCTTTCAACGTCAACTTCGTCTGGTGGAAGCCTTAATGAAATTGAAAGCAGACTTTCCTAACTGCTCCAAAGTAAGTTATTTGGTGGCGTTCATTGAATCAAGCGAAAGAGGCATTGTCCGTTGATAAAAGGATTTAGGTGTCCAAGGTGCCGTCATGAATCTACTTGGAACGACAATCCGCATCGACCCTTTTGCAGCGAACGCTGCCAAGCCATTGAGTTAGGCCATTGGCTTGAGGAGCATTACCGATTACCTTCTGAAGACACTTCTACGCCACTGGACGAGGATTCAGTCACGTAACGTGCGCCGTTCTTTTTTGCCCAATGTGCCCGGACCAGCGCACCAATCCCGTACCAACGAACCCATCCGCGATGAGCGAGCACGGCTCTGACTCGCTGCCCATCATATCCAGTCACACCGCGATACAGGCGTCCATCTAGATCAATGACATCATTTAGATTTATTTGAGCTTTCCTAGTGACCATAAACGCGTCAACTCTTGCGCGATTTCAGCTTCCGTCACAATACGCTTGCGCAGCAATACTTCGTACAGACCTATCAGACGTTGATTCTGGTCGAATTGGTCCAGATCGCCGGTTGAAGGGATGGGCGCGGGTGCCGCGACTTCGCTCAATTCAGTGGCGTTGGTGTCAAATTCAAAAGAACTATCACTCTTGCTGTCATCTTCAGAAGGACCCTCTGACTGACGACCAAAAATAATAATGTCAGGATCATCCACAGCAGCAACTCCACCGTGGTCCTCCATGGTTGAGGCAGCATAGCCCTCATCCATCATAATTTCGCGGTCGGGTGACTCTCGGAGTTGGGTACCCAAATAGTATTTGTGAATCGCTTGTAGTATCGAAGAATAGGACGTAATAACCGGTTCAATTTCAAGGCCCGTGATAAAGCGAACCTCATCAATTGCATTTAGATCAGTTGGGTCTACCATGGCTACAACAAGGGTTCGTTTATCTTTCATGTACACAGGGACAATGTGAAAACTTTCGACCACTTTTTGAGGAATCTTGCGAATGATCTGAGCATTTATTTCAATCTCAGAAATATTCATTTCTTGGATGCCGGTCTTTGACGCCAAGAATTTAAGCAACGCGTCTTCAGTCAAGGCGCCTATCATGACCAAATTGGAACCCAAACGCCCGCCCCAGTTTCGTTGCCGCTCTAGGGCCCTTAACAGTTGCGCCTCACTGATGAGGCCAGCTTCAAGTAATTGTTCGCCTATTTTCTTCTGCTTTTGCGCAGCCATAGCTAAACCCTGTTTTTCTTATGCGTTAAAGATAACGCAGGGCATGGTCAACGTCAACAAATGTACAGACATATACGCACACATTAATGACTATGATAGGCTTCCTGGGTCGTTTGGAGGTTTTCTATGACTTTGGCGCTTCGCCCTAAGTTGGGCGTGCAATTGGTAATTTTGGCCAGCTTGCTTTTTTTGACTGCTTGTGGCGGTCCTATGTATGAATCGAACCTGGTTGGCTTTGACGCTGGAAAACGCACCATGAAAATGAATTACCGTATCAATGAAGCACAATTTGAGGACGGCAGCAGTGGCTATCGACTAGACAGCGAGAATCTGCACGCGATTGGCAATATGTCCCGCCGAAAAACAACACGCCGGGCATTTTTGGGTAAAGACTTCGAGCTCAGAGTGTCAGAAACGACCCGCATCATCGACGCACAGGTGATCTATATAAAGAGTGAAGTCAAGAATGGCCAGATCTCAATTAGCCAGACGGTCGATCAGCAGCCTGCAACCACCAAACAGCTTAGCCACCAAGGACATGTTTATGCAGACCTGCCGCCAATTCTATATGCTCGTGATCTCACCAACCCTGGCGACGAAAAGCACTATGCCGTATTAATCGAGTCGGACGCTGTCATAGTCAACGAACTCGTTCGTTTCCTGGGACCAGAGACCATTTTTGACAATGGGCGTGAAATTGAGACTTTGCATTATGAAATTCAAGCGCCAACGGATCCCGTCGAGTTTGATCAATACTTCCTCGATCCCAACAACAAAAAGATCATCAAAATACAATTTGGCCAGATCAAGTTTGTGCCCGAGTCGTGGGTGGATTAAGGGCGTATTGGACGTTCATTAGGCAATTGTAATCGCGCCGCAAACAGGTGTCTCTCGTTACCCAAATCGACATTGACAAAATCATTGCCGCGCCTTGCTAACGTGGCCTGCGTCAATTGTCCATCCCACCTTAGCTCAAGGCGATACGTGGAGGCTTCGGGAATCACATCAAACTCATGTCCCGACAGAGACGTCACGGCGGTTCCACGATTGGGATCCATCAACAGACTGCCGCTCCACGCCAAACGCCCTTTTTCGAACAGGGCAACGTGAACAAAAGTAAAGTGAGTAACCAGTGCACTAAATGGACCAGTTACTAGACGTCCATCGTCCACAAAAACAAAGAGCGGCTTCACTTGGAACGCAGGTGTGTCGTAATTAAGGACCTGCATCAATTGGGCCTGTAAGCTAGGGGCTTGTGCCGCCCAAGCATCGGGAATTTGAAGCCCGTCGGAGGCCGCTGTGTCGGGGGACATCGCCGTATGTTTTGGCTGATCTTGGCCACAGGAGAGCAATATCGCTAGGAACAGCAGTAACATACGCATTGGGTTAGTGTACACTAGCCTCGCGTTACAGGAGAGTAGCTTTTGCTTCACAAAAAAAGTGTCATTCGCAAGCCTGTCCCTTTTATTGACGCCATTCAACTCCTAAGCGGCCTGAGTGCTGATGAAGCTTCGCTGGTGATCAGAATGGGCGGTGCTTACCTCAACAAACGACGATTCAAGCAGGTCCGTGCCGAGGTCAAAGCTGGTCAATTAATAGAGGTCTATATTAGACCGCCTATCCGTTGGCTAGAGCTTAGCTTTGACGATCACTGGATCGTATTGGACAAGAAGAAATTCATGATCTGCGATAAGCCAAGTGGCGTCGCCACCCAAGGCAGTCGTGATGCTGACTACAACTGCTTTTATGAACTCTTAAAGCAAAACTGCAAAGGCTACGTTGGCTTGCATCATCGCCTCGATCAAGATACATCTGGCATGATGGTATTTTCTAGATCTAAAGACGTCAACAGCGCCTTTTCGAAACTGTTCTCGGAGCATAGAATCGAAAAGAAGTACCTGTGCATCACCGCACATGCCTGGCCTCACGCGGGCGAGCGAATCCAGGTTGATCTTCCTTTGAGAGCCGAAAGGTTGGAAGGCCAACCAACTAAGCAAATACATGCAGCCGATGGCAAATCTGCTGTGACAAGACTTCGTCACATCGCCACGTCGGGCTCACACTCGCTGGTAGAGGCCATGCCGGTCACTGGCCGCACACACCAGATTCGAGTCCATCTTGCCAATTCGGGTATGCCCATTCTGGGCGACAATCTTTACGGTAGCCGTTGCAATCACAAAATGATGCTTCATTGCGGGCAACTTACCTGGCCTGCATTTCAAGGACTGGAGAGCTACTGCGGTCGAGTAGCTGCTCCAATATGGTGGCAGCCACTGTTGCCCCAGGATCTAGCGTACGAAGTGGAATTATGGGGTAAGCAATGAGCGGGAGACTGATTCTGGCTGCAACCCCTATAGGCAACCTCGGCGATATCAGCCAGCGCCTTGTGTCGGCGCTACAAAATGCAGATATTATTTACGCCGAAGACACACGACATACGCGAAAGTTGCTTAATCACTTATCAATCAAGAAACCTCTTCGATCCTTTCATGAACACTCAAGCCCCCACAGTCGACAAAAATCGTTTGATTTGATGCTGCAACAAGAGGTGGTTTTTGTAAGTGATGCTGGCATGCCTGTGATTGCCGATCCCGGCTACGCACTTGTACAATGGGCGCTCGAAAAAGAACTGGCCATAGATGTTATTCCAGGACCCAGTGCGAGCATTACGGCACTAGTTATCTCAGGGCTTCCTCCTACACCCCATACATTTATGGGATTTATGCCGCGCTCTCGAAACGCCCGTATGGAAATCATGAGACGCCTACCTGTTCTAAATATGACGTGCATTTTTTTCGAATCACCTCACCGAATTCGTCATACCTTATCTCAATTAGCGGAACTATTTGCCGAGACCCAAATCGTCGTATGCCGCGAATTGACCAAAATCCACCAAGAATGTATTCGAGGTACGGCCACAGCTATTCTAAATAGGGACATCATTTGGCGCGGTGAATTGGTCCTGTTGATTGCACCAATCGAAAACTCACCCCAAGAAAGACCCAACACACAGGCTATATATCAAAGTTACAGAGATTCGGGCCTAAGTCATTCGCAAGCCGTAAAAACCCTGTCCCAGAAACTGAGTATCAGCAAACGCCGCATTCAAGCCGAACTTCAATCCCCTGAACCCATCTCGACGTCCAATAACGACGATCCCTGAAATTTCACCGTTTTTACTGACAAACCGGGGTAGTAGATTTGGTTCTTAGGATTTATGAAGCCCGCCTGTTGACGGGTCTGAACACGAAAAACCCCGAACCCGCGTAACTCGACGTGTCCGCTAACGGCCAATCCATCGGCTATGGCGGAAAAGAATTCGGCAACAAGCCACTGCGCCTCAGGCGCAGTCAAATCCGTTCGCGCCCTCAGTTCAATAACCAAATCACTGCGATTCACACGACCTCCGACAAGGGCTGTCCACCTGGTGCCCCATTATTCCCTTAGTACAACACATACGAGGTCAACCATGATTGAAAACACGATGTTACGTTTCAGCCGCGATCTACTCATACAAGGCTACACTGCGAGCCACATCGAAACCTTGATCCATACTGTACCTCAGTTCAACAAGCGCTTCCATGCCGTGGTTGCGGCGATGGATCAAGCACACTCAAAAATGGCCCGCACGCCAGATGCCTATCACGTTTGGGACGATCTAGAAGGCGACATCCAGTCCTTCCTCGAATTCACGAACGCCTATCGCGGTGCTTGGCTCAGTCCATTTTTGGCCGAAACAGCCTGACATTTTTGAGTGTTTTACACTCAAGTTTTCTTCATTCAATGACGTATATACATGAGACGTTTATATGTAAGTTATTTGTTTTAAAGGGCTAATTAACACAACACAGTGCCAATCATTTTAGCTTGACACTTAGGCACGCATCTCCTAGAATTAGCACTCGGGCATTTAGAGCGCCAGGACTTTTGCCGCGCCCGCTAACTTGTAATAGGAGTTGAGTTGTAATGAATATTAAGCCACTCTACGACCGCATTCTCGTCAAACGGATTGACAGTCAAGAAGAGATGCGCGGTGGGATCATCATCCCAGACACCGCCAAAGAAAAACCACTAGAAGCTGCCGTAATTGCCGTTGGATCTGGGAAACGCCAAGACAATGGCGAAATCAGTCCATTAACGGTCAAGGTCGGCGACACGATCCTGCTCGGCAAATACGCCGGCACTGAGGTCAAAATCAGCGATGTTGAACACATCATCGTTCGCGAAGACGAAGTATTAGCAATCGTCGAAAAGTAAACGCGAGTTATTTGGAACATAAAGATAATTAAGGAGAATACCGACTATGGCTAAGGATGCGAAACTTTTGACCTTTGGTGATGACGCACGTCAATCACTGCTTCGCGGCGTAAACAAACTCGCCGATGCCGTCCAGGTCACACTTGGCCCTAAAGGCCGCAACGTTTTACTAGAAAAGAAATTTGGGTCACCGACCATCACCAAAGATGGTGTCACCGTTGCTAAGGAAATCGAGCTCGAAGACCGAATCGAAAACCTTGGCGCTCAGCTTGTTAAAGAAGTCGCTTCAAAGACTTCGGACACAGCAGGTGACGGCACAACAACAGCCACCGTTTTGGCTCGCGCTATTTATCGCTCAGGCGTAAAAGCAGTGTCCGCTGGACACGGACCGATGGCCCTTAAACGTGGCATCGATCGCGCCGTTGCTGCTGTCATCAAGCATATCGATGATAGTGCCCGCCCTGTTGAAGGCGACGCTATTGCTCAAGTAGGCACAATTTCTGCCAATAACGATTCCTCGATTGGCAAAATCATTGCTCAAGCGATGGAAAAAGTTGGCAAAGACGGTGTTATTACGGTTGAAGAAGCTAAAGGCTTTGAAACCGAGCTCGACGTGGTTGAAGGCATGCAATTTGACCGCGGTTACTTGTCACCATATTTCGTTACAGACGCAGAGCGCATGGAAACGAATTTCAACGATCCGTACATATTGATCTTTGAAAAGAAAGTCTCGAACATGCGTGACTTGCTACCCGTTCTGGAACAAGTCGTTCGCGCGAGTCGCCCGTTCCTGATTATCGCCGAAGATGTTGATGGCGAAGCACTGGCAACTTTGGTAGTCAATAAGCTACGCGGAACATTAAACGTCGCAGCGGTCAAAGCACCGGGATTTGGTGATCGTCGCAAAGCTATGTTGGAAGACATTGCTGTTTTGACTGGCGGTCGCTTAATCTCAGAAGACTTGGGCATCAAGCTTGAGAACGTGACCCTAGAAGACTTAGGAACCGCTAAAACGGTGACCATCGACAAGGACAACACCACCATTATCAATGGCGGCGGATCAACCGATGACATTAAAGCGCGCGTCAAGCAGATTCGAGCTCAGGTTGAAACCACAACCTCTGATTACGATCGCGAAAAGCTTCAGGAACGTTTGGCCAAATTGGTTGGCGGTGTAGCCGTCATTAAAGTTGGTGCAGCGACTGAAACCGAGATGAAAGAAAAGAAAGCACGTGTTGAAGACGCGATGCATGCAACCAAAGCTGCGGTTGAAGAGGGTATCGTACCTGGTGGCGGCACGACCTTGATCCGCGCTAAGAAGATCCTTGCAGAAATGACTGACGCAGATCCTGACATTAACCAAGGCATCAAGATCGTTCTTTATGCCATGGAGGAACCATTACGCCAGATCGCCGCAAACTGCGGATTGGAAGGCGCGATTGTGGTCAACGAAGTCGCCAATGCCAAGGGCACGGTGGGCTTCAATGCGGCAACGAATGTGTATGAAGATCTTCTCGCTGCTGGCGTCATTGACCCTGCAAAAGTGGTGAAGCATGCATTAATGAACGCTGCATCAGTATCCAGCATGATGTTAACGACTCAAGCAACGATCACAGAGATAGAATCCGATGAGCCCGAAATGCCCGGAGGCGGCATGGGTGGCGGCATGCCAGGCATGATGTAGGTCTTGTCTGAAATTTGTCCTCAAAGGGCTCCCAATCTTGGGAGCCCTTTCACGTTAGCAAGAAGAATCGAATACAGCTTGCCTGTGATAAAGTGTGCGAATGTCAGAGGCTAACATGTCGCTCGCAGAACAAATTGCGACCCTGCTCGTCGAACAAGGTGCTGTTGTCGTTTCACCCGATAAACCCTTTCGCTGGGCAAGTGGCCTACTGTCACCGATCTATTGCGACAACCGACTCCTAATTAGCCATGTCGACGCGCGTGAAACAATTGCCGACGCTTTTGTCGAAACCATAGAAACCTTGCAATGGTGCCCGGACGTTATTGCTGGAACGGCGACTGCCGGAATTCCCCACGCGGCCTGGGTAGCACACAAAATGAGACTTCCCATGGTGTATGTCAGAGCGAGCTCTAAACAACACGGGAAACAGAATCAAATTGAAGGTCGAATATCTGCGGGCCAGCGTGTGGTCCTTATCGAAGATTTGATATCAACCGGCGGAAGCTCCATAAAGGCTGCTCAGGTATTGCAGAGTGCTGGTTGTGTGCTGCCCGGCGTCCTGGCGATTTTCGAATACGGCATGGAGCGAGCAAATGATGCCTTCAAGAAAGCGGACATCAATCGCCGCGCTCTCAGCGGCTTAAACACCTTGACCAAGGTACTGCAAACACGTGCTCAGTTGAGCGAACAACAAGCACTCACTGTGGCCCACTGGCGAAGCAACCCAAGCGCTTGGTCGAAGTCTGCTGAAGTCAACGCAAGCCTATCATCGCCTGAGCTTTAACGAGCCCTGTTCTCGGCCGCCGGAGCCGCTGTTGTGGCGCCTCCATATGCTATGATGAAGCGTAACAATCAGCGGGCGGAACATGCTGTTCAAAGGCCAACAAATAGGCAAATATAAAGTCATTGACTCTATCGGGAGCGGCGGGTTCGGTGCCGTTTACTTAGCGGCTGATACGTGGATAGACAAGAAAGTCGCAATCAAGATTCCTCATAAACAGGGTGAGGATGTAGAAAAGTTACTCAAAGAACCACGTTTACTGGCTGCTCTAAACCACCCAAACATAGTCACCGTCATCACGGCGGAAAAGACCAACGATGTTTTTTACATTGTTATGGAATATGTCGACGGTAGTTCGCTTGAACAATATTTGCGAACACACAAGCGAGTGGAGATCAAACAAGCTTTGTCTTGGTTTGCAGATATATGTGAGGCCCTGGATTACGCCCACCGTATGAAAGTCATCCATCGAGATATTCGCCCAGCAAATGTGTTGATAGACAAAAGTTTACGCGTAAAGGTGACCGATTTCGGAACGTCGCGATTTCTGGCCGATGATCAATATGCTTCAACCAGAATCGGATCGCCGCCCTACATGGCGCCAGAACATTTCTCGGGGCGAGCCGTCCGCCAATCGGATATTTACTCGATGGGGATTCTCATGTACGAATGCCTAACCGGAAGATTGCCATTCTTTGATCCCAACCCGCAACGTGTCGCTCAAATGGCGCGCGAAGGCAACGTCAAACCACCACATCATCACAACCCAAAGATACCGCTCAATGTGAGTCAACTTATATTACGAGCAATGGACCCCAACGCCAAGGCTCGTTACCAATCCGCCTCTGACCTCAAAGGACATATCGAGCAGCTTCGTGACCGGGGAGAAAGCACTGGAAGCCAGCTTGACGTGAACCTGAACACAGGTGAAGTTCGCTCGCTTGGTAGCAGCGAACTAGCGATGCCAAAACAAGCCCCAAAAAGAATGACGCGAAGCGGAAGCTTGTTCTGCTGGAACTGTGGCCGTCCTATTTCGAAACGAACAAACGTCTGCCCTCACTGTAATGTGACTCAACGTTGATATGGCACCTGATTACCGAACACAGCTTCGCGACCTAGGCTATCTAAACAGCCCCGTCGTACATTGGATCTGGGGACAGGCTCTGCCGGGATGGCGAAGCCATATGCGACATCTATTAGCTGCCGGAGCCGCTCTTGGCTTGATTATGGGCACCATGTCTGCACTTGTTTGTACGGCAGGCGGCACGGACCTGTTTAAGATCAGTGTGGTTTACGCCTTGGCGACTTTGATTATCACCTTGGTTATGGATATTTTTGTCGCTGTCTCACTTTCCTCCACAATGCTCATCGATCTCATTCGTTCCGGTCCTTTTCTAAGTTATCTGAGACTGCCCATAGCCATCCTCGTCTTCATCATGATTTCAATCTGGCTTAGGTCTAATCTTTACCAAGCCAGCGCTTTAAGCCGACTGACATATCTCGGCGTTTTTGCTTTAGCTGCTCTTACTTGGGCAGAGGCTTTTCATTTGCTGATCATAAGCCGACTCTACTGGTTCGGTCACCGTCCTCCTAAACACAAGCGGCATAAGTTTTGGATGTGGTTGATGGCCTGCATCGTTTTGGGGACATATTATTTTTGGCCAAGCCCAGTAAAGTCTTTCGGTGCCATTGCCGATGGACCACCGTTAATTGTCCTTGGCTTCGACATGCCTTCTGAGCAGATGGAAGGCTTTGCTAATCTCTTACCCAGTTGGCCAAGAACCGAATTCAAAGCTGATGAAAGTGACATAAGCCAATTCTGGACTCGCTTTGGTACCGGTATTAGGAACCAAATGACGTCTCTCATTTCACACGAGATTGTTGGTTTTAACCACGCACTTAATCAGCACGATGCAATTCTCGCACCTGTCATTTGGTTTGCGAGCAAAGTGGGCCTGTCTAAACCAACCACGCGAACGACTCGTCAAACCAAATACGTATGGGAAATTCTCGACGAGCAGGGCCTAAAGACCAACATTTTTGGGTTCTGGCATACATTTCCTGCTTCCAGCCAATCGGGCAGGGTACTTTCGGAGCGATGGGATTTACAACATCAAAAATATCCTTACTGCACCGGCATCCCTGCGGTCAGTATTCAAGAAAACTGGCTTGAAGAAGGCTCTGAGGATGTCTTAGCTGTGGTTCAAAGAGAACAGGCGATCTGGCACTACCTGACCACGCTAGGAGACGAGTTCAATCTGACCCTTGCCTATTTCCCTTTGTCCGACGTGTTAGCAAATCAGCCAGAAATGCCTCATCTGGCAATCGACGACCTGCCTAAAAAGAGGGCAAAATTGATCCACGCATGGCTATCCCAGATGCCCGAAGACAGTCTCATCTACATCCTTTTGACGTCAGGTCGATCTGAGTTAGATGAAGGTTATGTTGAATGCTTAGGCATTCAATCACCTAACTTACGTGAACGGTTCAAGCCGCAATCAACCGAAACGGATTTCGCCAAGATAGCCCTTGAACTGCACGGATTGCCGCTGGACAAACAAATGATTACTGCGCTTTCAAATCCAACCCAGGAAGCCGTTTCTTACGGTCCACGATCGCAATGGGGACCTCGTCACGAAAATGATGATGCCTATCTGGAACAACTCCGGTCTTTGGGTTACGTAAAGTGAGTTCCCGATTGGTCCAAGCTGCCAAACAATGGCGAAGCTGGTTTTGGCCAAGCCTAACCGTCTTTTCCTTCTATTTCCTGTTCCGCTATGCCTTCGGTTTTCAAGGCCAAGACTTCCTCAGCCATCAATTTATTCAGCTACAGGCCGGCCAAGTCCCGGAAGTGCGTTATGACATTACCGTCAACGGAGCACTGGCCATTTGTCTGGCTTTACTATTCACGGCATCGCTGGCCTTCGCATTGCGACAATGGGCCCGCTACTACCTGAACCGCAAGCTCATTTTGTCCTATTTAATCTTCGCGTTTATCCCACTTGCCTGTACTGTCTTAATTTTCGCCCTTGGAATTCGTGCATTGTTTGGCATAACCAGTGCCAATACCGTTGAGAATATGATGATTATGTTGTCTGCGGATTTGGTTAAGTATTCGACATCCGTACAAGACCAGACACTTGAGTTGTTGTCCGTAGGCGACGCCAACTTTAATGTGGAACTGGAATTGTCCAATATTATCGACGAAACACGCCGCTCAGAATTAAGTCGCCATTCCTATAGTGACCTTCTCGTCGACGTCTATTTTCTTTCGGATTTCAATGCGTCAAATCTGTTTATGTGTATGTACTGCGAAACACTGCGGGACAAGAGTCTCTCTAACTTGACAGGATTCAAAACGCTACCTGACGACGAATACCAAGCCATATTCCCACATTGGTTTAAGGGCGATGATCATTTGGCCATCGTCGAGCGGCAAGATCGGCTCTTTATTCAGCACTATAGCGTGCGTCCCTTTGACGAAACTTCAAGAACAGTCGCCGTGGCCACCGTACCCATCGACACTCAGTTCCTGGAACATATACGGGATACCATGGACATCAATGTCAGCTTGGACCACAACGGAGGGTATTGGAGTTACCGGACAGACAGCCCAGGAAGTTCATGGTTCTTACGTTGGCTGTTCAAGCCGTTGAGCAGCACCTGGGAGCTACGCGCGCTAGATTGGTCCAGCGGAATTTATCGACCGACAGCCACGATGACTTTCGAAATATCGCCCAGTTCACTACTAGCCAGTTTGGGTCGTATTAAGGAACGCAATTTCCTCGGTAATGACCAAAAACAGATTCAATTTTATCTGATCCTCAGTATTACTTTGTTTTTGATTCTCGCAGAGCTTATGGCATTTGTTTTTGGTATTTACCTCATCAGCTACATCACACGATCGCTCAATGCGATCGCCGACGGCCATGAAAGGATGGCAGGTGGCGACCTTGACTATCAATTGCCTTACTTAGGAAAGGATCAAATTGGTGCCATGGGAAGATCCTTTAACGCCATGTCGACTAACATAAACTCCTTACTCAAAGAGGTTCGCATCAAAGAGAAATACGAAGAAGAGTTGCGGATAGCACGCGACATCCAAATGAGCCTGCTACCTGACATGCGCGATACGCCTGCAGGCGAACACATTTCGGCGATTTGTATTCCCGCCAAGCAAGTGGGAGGCGACTATTACGATGTTTTTGAGGTAGCAGCAGGTCGCGTTGGAATCTTCATTGCCGATGTTTCCGGCAAAGGCACATCCGCGGCCTTCTATATGGCTGAACTTAAAGGTGTCTTAATTGCATTGCGTCATCTTTGGGATGATCCGCGCCAGTTGATGTTGGCCATAAACGAAATCTTATACCCTGCGCTAAGTGCTAATGTGTTTATTTCTGCAGCTTATTTACTGCTTGATGGTCAACGAGGGATTGCAACCCTCGCCCGTGCCGGCCACTGCCCGGCGCTTCACATAAGCCAGGGCAAATGCCACGACGTACTCCCACCAGGCATGGCCATTGGGCTGGCAAAAAACTCGGTGTTTGGGAAGATTATTAAGCCCGTTGTTTTTACGCTCAAACCGGACGATAAAATTATTCTATATACAGATGGCCTTGACGAAATGACCAACCAAGGCGAACTTTATGGCTTAGATCGGCTACGCGATGTCCTTATTAGTTTCAGTGAGTTGGGATCAGAAGATATCCGCGACGCCGTATTAGCAGATGTCCGGAAGTTTGTGTCAACGGGTGAACAGAACGACGACCTTACGTTAGTTGTTGCCTCGTTGCCCAAAGCTGTGGCCGCCGTCGATGAGTTGCCTAAAACGGGCTGACTCGACGATAATGACCCTCACTAAGTGACATGGCTTAAAGGAGTGCTCAAGTTGTTGGTTCGTTATATTGACGAAAACAAAAATGTACGCGTGTGTATTACTGATACCACTTCAGTTGGGCAAGACGCCTATGTTCGCTTACAATGTTCTCCTATTGCTCTGTCGCTAATTACGCAAGCAATGACTGGCGCGATTTTGCTTGTTTCCGATCTTAAGATTGAAGGCACCATGTCCTTCAAGTTCGACGGCGATGGGCCCATAGGTCACATTACGGTTGAAGCCAACATGAACGGTGAAGCTAGAGGCTTTGCAGGTAATCTCAACCTGGATTTCGATCCGTCGGGTGAGCTTTCGTGGTTCCAACAAGCGCTCAATGACGGCCGAATAACCGTGCGCAGAAAATTGTCTAGCAGCGAACATCTTTACACTTCGACCGTTCCCATTATTGCTGGAAACCTAGCCACCAACATCGCCCATTACCTAAATAAGAGTGACCAAATACGCTCCGCCATCAGTTTAGCCGCA
Organism: Holophagae bacterium; assembly: GCA_029263455.1. Lineage (GTDB taxonomy): Bacteria > Acidobacteriota > Holophagae > Acanthopleuribacterales > Acanthopleuribacteraceae > JAGQSC01. Next base: position 211,143 of record JAJCXM010000022.1, on the reverse strand, counting down.
CATTTGGATGTTCAAAAAGGAATAGCGGCGTCAGGTGGCATTCTCATACAAGCCTTACCCGGTGCTAATGACAATCTACTCTTTATTCTTGAGGATCGCCTCGTTCAGCTGGGCGATTTGGCTTCCTATTTCGCGCGCCCAAACGGAATTCAGGAATTAGTCGATATCCTAATGGAAGGCACTAACGCTCAACTACTCTCACAAGATTCAGTATCCTACCGGTGTCATTGCTCAAGGGATAGAATAAGTAGGGTCCTAGCTGCGCTGCCACAGGCAGACCTCACGGACATGGCCGACTCAGGTGAGGACATAACCATGAATTGCAGCTTCTGCACAAAACCATATGTCTATTCAAGTCGTGAGATCAGACAACTGTGCCTTGATTAACGGCGGCTATTTTGAACGCTGAGCCACTCATAAGCACCCAGAAACTTGGCAAGAGTCTTGGCGGCCACCCTGTGCTTGATGAACTTGATTTCGCGATTCACGACCGCGAGATCATCACAATCGTTGGTCGGTCCGGTTCTGGTAAATCTACTTTCTTGGATTTGATTATGGGTTTGGTCAAGCCTTCCAAGGGCAGTATCAAACGCCGTGCTGCCCCGATTAAGATGAGCTATATTTTCCAAAGACCCGCATTGTTGCCTTGGCGCACCGTTGAACGCAACGTGGCTTTACCCCTGGAAATTGAGGGCATAGACAAAGTCACTTGCCGGGAACGCGTCCATTTTGCCTTAGAACAGGTAGGCTTGTTTTATGCCAAATCCCTATTCCCATTCCAACTCAGCGGAGGCATGGCACAAAGACTAGCCATTGCGAGGGCTCTTGTGCAGGAGCCTGACCTATTACTCATGGACGAACCATTTTCATCCTTGGACCCACTATTGAGAGAGAACATGAATATCAACTTGTTGCGATTACAAGAACGCACCAAGAAAACCATCTTGTTTGTCACGCACTCCATCGACGAAGCGGTCATTCTCTCAGATCGAATTCTAATTCTAGAATCAGGTCGCTTCATTTACGATTTGGCGATCGATATTCCAAAACCTCGAAACGAAGCCACGCTCAATAGCCGTCGTTTTGCTGAAGTCATACGCGAAGTCCGCGCTCATTTGCCCTTCCATCCCAACCTCCCCCAGCAAGTTGCAAGCGAACCATTATGACCAAACGTCTGCTGGCGCGGCTTGTCGTCTTGGTTTTGACTTTCTGGATGGCAATTCTAGGTTGGCAAATCATTATTTGGGCTACCGAGCCACCCACCTGGCTACTACCAGGCCCGCTAAAAGTGGCACAGCGATTTCTACAATTGTGGGAGTCTGGCTCCATTCAGCACCATATCTGGGTGACCCTTATCGAAGTGATAGCCGGCTTTTCGGGCGGCACGATTGCCGGGCTACTGTCTGGGTATCCGATTTCTCAGATCAAAGCGTTAGAGCGGTGGCTGACGCCCTATTTAATCGCCGCCAATTCGATTCCAATCGTCGCCTTTGCGCCGCTGCTAATGTTATGGCTTGGCACTGGTATTACCACAAAAATAGTTGTGGCTGCATTGATCGTCTATTTTCCTGTCACTGTTAGCACGGCTGTGGGTTTCAAACAGGTGTCATCCATCCACGTCCGCCTGATGAAGAGCCTACGCGCCAACAAATGGCAACGTTTTCGTTACATCGAACTGCCAACGGCCGTACCTGGAATCGTTGGCGGCATGAAAATCGCCTCCCCGTTAGCCGTTGTCGGTGCGGTCGTTGGTGAATTCCTTGGTGCCGGTGCCGGCCTAGGGCACTTAGTGCTCGAGGCAAACGGATTATTGGATACACCCATGCTTTTTGTGAGTATTATTTTGTTATCGGCGATAGGTATTACGTTTTACTCAGCGGTCGCCGCGATGGAAGCACTCATCGTTGGGCCATGGCATCACGAAAGGCGGAAGCGATGACATTATTACTGGCATCGATGTTTTTTGCCCAGGCTCCCGTAAAGATTGTCTATGCGGCAGGCTACATCCCCAATGTCCAATTCGCGCCATTCTATGTGGCTCTAGAAAAGGGCTATTATCTTGAAGAGGGCGTCGATCTGACACTAGATTATACCGTTGGACCCGATGTTTTTAAGTTGACAGCGCTCGGCAAAGTGCAACTGGCCTCGGCAGACCCAGATGCCTTTTTAAGGGCAACCCAGCAAGGCATGGACCTTATTCATATCGCAACTCTTTATCAGTCCTACCCAATCGCACTCATATCTACCAAGGACATTCTTAATGCTCAAGATTTGAAACGATCGCGGATCGGTATATCAGGAACTTTTGGTTCGTCATACCTTGGATTCAAGGCCCTGCTTCACCAAATTGGGCTCAGCCTTGAAGAGGTGAATTTGGTGTCGATTGGCTTTACTCAAGTTCAGGCGATGGAACATGGGACCGTTGACGCTGTGGTCGGCTACATAAATCACGAGCCCATACGATTGCAGCGCAATGGCCAGACGGTCTACACGTTGCCTCTAAATGATAGTAACAATCTACCCGGTGTTGGTTTAATGGTTCAAGGTAACTTTGCAGGCGAGCATCCCCAGGCCGTAGCCGGATTTTTGCGTGCCACATTTCGTGGCCTAGTCGATGTCACTAATGACCCTGAAGGGGCACTAGACTTGATCTCCAGAACACACCTAAAAGAAATCAGCGCTGGCCCGTTGCGCGAATCGGAATTGCGAGTACTTAAAGCGACCATTCCATTTTGGCATTCCGCCTATACAAAGCAAAATGGACTTGGACAGTGCGACCCTGGTCGATGGCAGCGTCTCGCGGAATGGTTAGTTGAAACAGACCACATATCACCTCTCAATTGGCGTCAACTCGTGGATTTCAGCTTTACCTTTGTACCCGATCAGCAAGATATACTAGAGCCTGCTAAGGAGACACCATGAGTCGATTTATCGTGTCGCTGGTTTTGGTCGTATCGGCAGCTGCTTGGATTTCATCACGCACACCCAATGGCAGCGTGCAGGAAACACTTTATAGTCAGTTACGCGATATGCCAGAAATCATTGACTTAATTGACCGCGCTTATGTGGACGATACCGATGTGGCGCAACTGATGGATGGCGCATTTCAAGGTGCACTTGAGGCGATAGACCCAGGTGCCGGTTTCGTCTTAGAGGCTGATCAAGCTATGTTGGATCCTTGGCCAGTGGCCAAACGTACTGGCTTGGTTGTGTCTAAGTCCAAAAGTAATCTTATTGCCATGGTTGTTTTTCCTAATTCGGTTGCGGCCGAAATTGGGATCAGTCAGGGTGAACACATTATCGAAATAAACGGCCAACAAACTCGCAGGATTTCCCTTCATCAAGCTCAGAAGAGTCTTATGGCAAGCAAAATAGCGTTAACCATCGAAAACGATAAAGCCGAAACCCGAAAACTGATTCTTGAAGCGGAAGAGCGTGTTCTTCCCTCACCTAGCTTGGAACTTGTGCAGCATGGTGCCATTTTGCGCCTCCCGGTGTTCCCTTCCGATTTGGACAAGTTCCTCACAAAATACGATGCATCACTTACCGATCTTGAGTTTCTCGTTTTGGATCTTCGTCATAACGCGTTGCCAAATGACGATGCCATTGCATCTTTAGGTTCTCGTCTCTTTTTGAAGGGCACATTTGCTGAACTTCGTTCCTCCGTCGGACTGGAAAAGCAGCTGAATAATTCGACGTCAGGTCGTTGGACAGGCAGCCGGGTTGTGATCTTGGTAGACGAATCTACCTCCGCTAGCGCGGAGGCCTTGTGTGCCCTGGTTGTTTCATTAGACTGTGGAACCTTGGTAGGTAAGAAGACTAAAGGCTTGCCTTACCACTACGAATCCATAACGCTTAAGGGCGGCGGGTCAATCATATTATCAACCCGAAAGATAACAGACCCAAGCGGCGCTGACTATGTGGGTAAGGGCGTCAACCCAGATCACCCATTAAAAACCGTTGCAGCTACGGCACTCGAAAGTGCCGTAAAGATCGCCCGGCATCAGGAGCTCTAAGTCAACTCCTCAAATTTTCGACTGAGCGCAAACTCACGTGAGGTCACATAGTCCTCAAGTCGTCGGATTTTATCTTCTATTTGATCGTATTGTTTGGTCAGCTCGTTCATCGCGCCAACGGGCGCTGGTTCAACAGGATATGTCTTCTTATGACTGGCGACAGCATGATCTTCTTGTCGACTTAAATGAGGACCCTTTGGCATGATAAAAAAGGCAACGCCGTAGGCGATCACTAGAACCGGGATGAACGTGAATTGCAGCACCAAAAATGCCACCCGCAGCCAGAACGAAGAAACATCGAAGTACGCCGCAAGTCCACCAATCACACCGCCCAACACTTTGTCCGACGACGAACGGTAAACTTTACGTGAAGTTGATGACCTACGATGAAACATCTTGTTAACCCCCAAATCTGCAGTGGAATAATCTAAGTATACGTTTCGCATTTGTTTTTGATCTCTCCTTACTCAATATCTTCGCGAAGCCAACGAGCGATTAAGCCGATCCAATCGTGATTCTAACGACGTCATTTCGTATTTCAGGCTCGATGACACAGGTCGTACTCCCCGTTTGCGAAAGAACCACCACGCCAATCCGACGAGGCATAATAGCCACACGAAATTTGCACCAAACAAGTGACCCACAACCGTGAAAGGTATGCTCACTAGCGCAAAAACCAGCGACAATAACTTGACGGCAAATCCCAGTGCCCAAAGCACGATGAGACTGATGATCACAAAACCTGTTACATAGATTAACTTAGCCAATGACATCTCTATCTCCTTCACATCGCAAAATTTCTTCCAGGTTAATGATGCGGTGCAGCATTTGTTGAGCTTTCGAATCCAGATTCAGGTTTGAATCCTGGACATCGCTTGCCTCGACCACGTGCATTCCTTGCGACAATCTCAATTTCATTAATCGGTAGTGCAGAACCAAGGCCACAATCGCGACAGGCGTGCCGAAAACGATCATGAGAACCATCAATTGCATCATATCTTCTCCCATCACCTTAAGATTTTGCGGTCGCGGCGACTTTCTCCTGTAGAGCCTCAAACTCACGCTGCAATTCACCTTCATGTTCAAGGCTACGGAATTTCTGATCTAACGTCTGATTAGATTGAGCGAGTATTTCTGTCTCAGCATGCAGTCGATCCATCCGGCCTTCATAGCGTTCGAAACGAGCCAGTGCACCTGTTGTATTCACTTTGTATATGCGTTCTTCAACCTTTTTGCGATTAAGGAGACTGACATGTTTGGCAACCATCAATCGTTGTCGCTGTTGGGCCAGCCGCAACTTATCTTCTAATCGGCCGATATCATCCAAGTATTGCGAAGCAATCGCTTGTAACTCAGTTAATCTTTGTTGCAGCGCATCACTGCGTTCGCGGCAACTTAAGCCTTGCGCCAAAGCCTCTTTCGCGAGGTCCTCATGGCCCTTGCTCAACGCGAGCTCAGCTTTACGATTCCATTGTTCAAACTGGCGCTGACTATGACTCAATTCTCGCTCAATGCGCACTCGGTCTGCAACGACCTCGGCTGATGATGACTTAATCTCAATCAGCGTATCTTCCATCTCGGCAATGATGAGGCGCACCATTTTCTCTGGATCTTCTGCACGATCTAATACGGCATTCACATTCGCGTTAACAATATCGGATATTCTTGAAATGACACCCATAATTACCTCCTGTTTTGTATGTCGCCCTGTACTTGAGCAAGCGTGATACCAACTCCACATACGCATCTATATGCTTGATAACAAGAGTCTTAAGGCCGAATCCAAAAAATGCACCTTGCGTTCACGTAGCGTTTTCCGCTAAAAGTTAGTGCAAACCACAAGAGGTGTTGCATGTCGCGGTTAGTGAGACGACACTCGCAAGCGGAGCTGATCGAAAAGTACCGTATGCTAGGAGAGTCGGAGCCTTTCTTGAATTGTCTAGAGCAGGTTTCCGCTGCGGCTCGCATAAATCGGCCAGTGCTCATTGTTGGTGAACGTGGAACAGGAAAAGAGCTGGTGGCGGCCCGTATCCATTACCTTTCGGCACGTTGGGACCAAAGCCGTATTACGGTCAACTGTGCGGCATTTGCACCTGAATTATTGGAATCTGAGATCTTTGGACATGAGCGCGGCTCGTTCACGGGCGCGGACAAGATGAAGCCTGGTCGCTTTGAATTGGCACATCGAGGCAGCCTGTTCTTAGATGAATTGGCTCAAAGCACAAAGCCATTGCAAGAAAAGCTCTTACGCGTATTGGAATACGGCGAGTTTGAGAGAGTAGGCGGAATCGAAACACTACAGATTGACGTACGCGTGATTGCCGCCACGCACGAAGATCTACCTGTGCTTGTTGACCAAGGCCAGTTTCGGGCCGACCTTTTAGACCGGCTCTCATTCGAAGTGATCACCATTCCACCATTGCGAGCGAGGCGCGACGACATTCCTTTCCTGGCACAATACCTTGCACGTCGCATGGCCCGCGAAATGGGTATTGAGGAACACCCGGAATTCACAAATAGGTCAATGAATCACCTTATTGAATATCCCTGGCCAGGAAATGTTCGTGAACTCAAAAACGTGGTGGAGAGGTCGGTGTATCGAGAACGCGGGGGTGTTATTGAGGAGATCGTATTTGACCCTTTTGCTTCCCCTTACCGGTTAAGGCTGCCTTCGGCAAAAGAATCGGAAGAAGGTCCAATATCCGAACCGGTCAAACTACAGGAATTAATGGACGAGTATGAACGTTCATGGCTGATGCGCTCGTTACGCAGCCATAATTTTCATCAACGTCACGCTGCCACCAGCTTAGGCCTGTCTTACCATCAATTTCGACGCTGCTTAGCGCGATTAGAGATTGATGCCAAAGCTGATCACTGAATCAACTCTGCGGCCATCTTTAAACTTTCGCGCATACGCTCGAGCGAATGTCCGAGCTTGGCAACCTCATCTGACCCCTTTATTTGTATTGATTGCTGCAATTTACCGAGGGATATCTTTTCTGTGACATCAGTGAGATAGACAAGTTTACGTGTGACTGTGCGCGCTAACAGAAAACTCATCAAGACCGCGAAGACCGCAAACCCAACACCCTTCAAGACCAACCACCTGAATCGTTCATGCAGCAATGTTAGAAAGGTTTGCACCTCGACATCTGCTTCTAGAATGCCGCTCAATTGGCCTTGCTGATCCAGTATGGGCGCGTATGCAGAAATCCAACTACCATGTGTATCTTGATAAACACCTGTACTGCTGGCAATGCCTCGGTTCAAGGTCGGCAACATCTCTTCACGAATAGAATAAGTATCACCGACAAAGGGTTTTTCATTTGTCATGACGACAAAACTGAGAGACTCGCCAACTCGTCGCATCGTATACACATCTGTATCTAAATCATTGGCTTTCTTAAGCTTGCGTAGATATGACTGAATTGACAAAAACGCTTCGGATGCCGCGTCTTCATTACTCTTAATCGTGTCGTGAAGCGATCCATCAACGCCAATAGCACCACTACGCACGACGGCTTCTAGTCTTTCGCCAACTGATATTTCTAGTTGACGATAGGATATTCGATAAGACAGGTAAGTGATCCCTCCAATGATCCCGCAACAAAGTAAGGACGTAAATAAGGCGAATCGAATTGAAAGGCTCATCTCTGCTCCTAAAAACGCGTTTTTAATAACACGGCTTCATCTAGAAAGTGGTCTCGTTTCACGTCATCGTCGATACGACGAGCTAAAAGATTCAATAATTTTGACCAATCACGCGTCGCAACATGCTGCAAATCAATCCCTGCTGCCGAGGCATCGCGTCTAGCGAATACTGGAGCCAGCGGGCCGAGCACCTCTGTCCAGAGTTCAATAAGAGTTTGAATCACATCTTCGGGTATGGGCGCCAGGGAGTCGTTTATGGACTGGATGGCCGAAAAGCTAGAATCGGAACTTGCCTTAACGTTTCCGGCCACCGTTTGCCCTTCAAGGATAACGACGTCTACAAGCGCTGCATTTACGGTCCGCTCACAAAAGAGGAGCAGCAAGCCAAAATTGCCACGCCTGACGAGCACGCGGCAATCGGAGAACTGCAAATCTGCTTTTGGCATTTCGAATGGCGCCTGCGCCAAGACGCGCGCTACTAGCGGCATCCCAGTACGGGACGCTGACTCTGGAACGGACTTTGAGTATTCGAGTTCACCACCTTGTGGGAGCTGTGTACCCCACAAATAACCTGCAATGCCATCGAAGTCGCGTAACGAAATCACGATCGCGCCTCAGATTCAAATAGGGCCATCAATTCAGGTGCGCTGACTTGATGGTAGGCCGAGTCGATACTCTCATGGCTGGTCTCCATCGCCGCCATCCCATCAAAGTAAGAAAACAGTAACAAACGTTTTGCGTCACTATGAATAAGTCCACGCTCAAACTTGCCGATGGGGGCGGATAATTCGAGCTGAGTCAGTGCGCTCCTCAGTATATGTAACGTTTGTGCTTGTTCATCGGCGACCTCGCCAAATTGATGGATAATTGAGCCTGTCTCGCTGATGGCCATGCCTCCAAGCGGCCTAATCACATTAATGATTTCGTTTTGCGCAGCTGGCTCCGAGTCCACAAGGCCTAACTCGAAATTACTCAGTGCTTGCAGCGCTTCAGTGGCAGACGAATACCGCTGACCTGGTTCTTTTTCGGTAAGACGAACAATAATTGAAAAGAGATCTGGGTGGACAGTCTTGTTAAAGGATGCGGGGTCCGGGATCGGACTAGTAACATGTTTCATTAACAAACCTACAAGATCGGGTGCCCTAAACGGCGCTTGACCAATCAACATTTCAAACATCATGATGCCTACGGAATACAAATCACTTCGCGTGTCTATCTGTTTTCCTTGCACTTGTTCCGGTGATATGTACCTTGGTGTGCCAAGCACCGTTCCTGTTTGAGTTAAGCCCTCGGAGGCCGATTCTCGCACCAAGCCAAAGTCTAAGATGACTGCCTGACCCGCAGGATTTAACATGATATTAGCTGGTTTCAGATCACGATGAATTTTTCCAGCTTCATGTGCCTGTACCAAACCCAACAGGATCTCACGAATCAATCGCAATGTTTCTTTTTGACTCAAGCAGCCTTTCGCTCTTAGGTATTTGTCTAGATCCGGTCCATCCACATACTCCATAACCAGATATGGCGTCTTTAGATGGCTGCCCGTGAAGAAAATTTGTGCGACGTGAGGGGAGCGGATATTGGCCATCGCTCTTGCTTCCTGTAAGAAACGACGGCTTGATTCAAGGTCGCGATTCTCATTATTTCCCAAAAGAAATTTAACAGCCACTTTACGGTCTAAGGCTTCATGATGTCCCTCATAAACTGAGCCCATTGATCCAGCACCCAGTTTTCTAATAAGTGTGACTTTCTGCCCCTCGGGGCCTATCTGCGTTCCAACGAACGCATCACTAGCTGATATGAGTTTATGAATTCGCTCCTTTAGAGCCGAAACGCGAAATGGCAGACTGATTGCCTCCACCTTGCCTTTCGCATGTAATCTTTGCGCCAATGCCGCGGTACTCTTGCGACCTTCAATGAACAGCAGAGGAACGTTGTTTTCGCGCCCATAGCGCTGAAGTGAAAAGAGATCGGCCCAATCTGAAACAGCGTTTAGATCAATCAAAATGAATTGAACGGATTCGTTTTGCACCAGAAAAACAGCATCTGCCGCGCTCTCTACCAAAAATGTCTCTAAATCCTCAATTTTGAGGTGTTTCTTGAGTTTTTGCGAGAATTGGGGATCGCGTTCAATGATTAGTAACATAGCTAAACCATCTTCTCATTCTCAAGTTAATCTCGTTGCCTATTACACGTGGATTAACCAAGATAAGGTCGTCAATATTCCCAGATTACCAAAGGATCATGTTGGATATGATTATCGAGAAGATAAGTGAATTCTGCTAGGCTAAAGGTGTTGTAACTGACATACGACTCACTATGTTGAAGGGGTTCCATTGGTCATATGTAACTACAAAGAGGATCTAAAACGAACTGTCAGCAACTTGGCAGACATGGCTTTTGCCGAAGACATGCCTGACGGAGATGTGACAGCCACGTCATTAGAACTAAGTGGTCAAACTGTGGAAGCCAGCATCCTCATTCGCGAACAGGGTGTGATGGTGGGTGAAGCTTGGTACAAGCAGGTCCTAGGTTCATACACAAAACGAACGAGTCACAATCTTGTCGTGGTGCCCCAACAGATAGATGGTTCCGCCTTAACTCCGGGCAGTGAAGTCTTTCATATACAGGGGGATAGCGCGGATATTGTGGCATTTGAACGCACGATACTTAATTTTGTCGGTCGTGGAATGGGAATCGCCAAACAAACAAGAACATTTGTCGACTTGGTTCGCTCAAATGGCTGCCCAGCAGCTGTTCTAGACACGCGTAAGACGCTGCCTGGTTATCGCTATTTTGATAAATATGCCGTTCTTTGCGGGGGCGGGATGAATCATCGCATGAGTCTGAGCGATCAAATATTGATCAAGGAAAACCACATTGCGACCTTTGGCAGCGTCAAAGCAACGCTTGACTTCGTTCGCGACCGTGCACCTAAGGGCATAGAAATTCAAATTGAAGTGCAGTCGATTGACCAACTGAACGAGGCTATCGACGCTGGTTCTACATTGATTATGCTCGACAATTTCAGCCCCGAACAAGTTCACAAAGCATGCGAAGTCGAGCGCGGCACAGCCTTACTAGAGGTAAGCGGCGGGATGAACTTGGCAACTATCTCCGCATATTGTCATCCAAAACTGGATCGTATTTCCATTGGATCCTTGACTCACTCCGTAAAAGCTCCAGATATCACTTTGCTCGTTAAAGAAAAGAGGTGCGCTAGATGATTGCAACGCAAGTAGACCTAGAATCTGAAATTGCCCGGCTCAAAAAGGAGACGGACACAGTAATCCTAGCCCACTACTACCAAGAAGACGACATCCAAGACATTGCTGACTTTATCGGTGACTCACTTGATCTTGCACGCCAGGCACAAGCGGTCACCCACAAACAGATCCTTTTCGCCGGTGTCCACTTCATGGCTGAGACCGCGAAAATTCTCAATCCGAGCAAAAAAGTACTCATCCCTGACCTAAAGGCTGGCTGCAGTTTGGCAGAATCGTGTCCTGCCGACAAATTCATGGCTTTCAAATCGAAATATCCGGATCATGTTGTCATCACTTACATTAACTGCAGCGCCGAGACCAAAGCACTTAGTGACATTATTGTCACAAGTTCCAACGCAGTGGATATCGTCAATTCAATCCCGCCAGATCGAGGAATCATTTTTGCCCCTGATCGCTATTTAGGCGCCTGGGTAATGAAACAGACGGGTCGAGACATGGTGCTTTGGGACGGCACATGCATCGTGCACGAGACGTTTAGTCTCAAGCACCTCATACGATTGAAGGTTAGAAATCCGGACGCCCGCGTCATTGCTCACCCTGAATGTCCAGAAGCGACACTCAATGAAGCACATTTCGTGGGATCAACGCGGAAGTTACTGAATGACGTTATCCAAAATCCGGCAAAAACGTTTATCGTTGTCACAGAACCGGGCATTATTCATCAAATGAAGAAGAACGCGCCGGATAAGACATTTATCCCAGCGCTCGGCGAAGACGAGAGTTGCAGTTGCAACACGTGTCCCTACATGAAGCTTAACACCATGGAAAAGATCTACTTAGCACTGCGCACAGGCAGACCGGAAGTTACCGTCGCAGAACCTATTCGCATAGCCGCCGAAAAAGCCTTACTCGAAATGTTAAGACGGTCTTAAGTGAAGCCCAAGTCATCAGATTATTTGGTGATTGGTGGCGGTATCGCCGGATTATCGTTCGCACTAAAAGTAGCCGACCGAGGCTCCGTGCACTTGATCATGAAAGATGATTTTCCCGTTTGCTCTACTCAGTACGCGCAAGGAGGAATCAACGCAGTCCTTAGCGAAGTTGACAGCTTTGATTCCCACTTCAATGACACTGTTAGTTGCGGATATGGATTGTGTCATCAAGATGTTGTCGACCTAGTCATCAAAGCCGGCCCAGATATGATCAGAGATTTGGCTGATTCTGGAGTCGAATTCACCAAAAATGGGGATCACTACAGTCTTCATCGTGAAGGCGGGCACCAACATAATCGGGTCGTTCACGCTAAGGATGCGACGGGTGCTGAGATCATGCGCGCACTGACTAATCGTGTCGTCAACCATCCAAAGATTCAAATCTATAAAGACCACCTTGCTATCGACTTAATTGTGATTCACGAACCAGGTGCAAAAACACTAACCAAAGAGGCATGCATTGTCGGAGCTTACGTTCTAGACGCTACCAAGAATGAGGTTACCGCCTTCACGGCTCCTATAACGTATTTGGCGACCGGTGGCGCCGGTAAAGTTTATCCATATACCTCCAATCCACGCACCGCAACCGGCGATGGAATCGTAATGGCCTACCGTGCGGGCATCGAAGTCGTGAACATGGAATTCATTCAATTTCATCCGACGCTTCTCTTTCATCACTTGGAACGAAAGTTCTTGATTAGCGAAGCGCTTAGAGGGCAAGGCGGTATTCTCAGAACCAGCGACGGAAACGCCTTCATGGAGCAATATCATCCCGAACTAAAGGATTTGGCGCCAAGAGACGTTGTCGCTCGAGCAATCGATGCCGAATTGAAGAGAACGGGTGGTGATTGTGTGTTCTTGGATATGACGCATTTGGCTAGCGAGGAAATCAAATCACACTTCCCAACCATTTACGAAAAGTTATTGACACTGGATCTGGATATGACGATTGACCCTATCCCAGTGGTCCCCGCTGCTCACTATTTGTGTGGCGGCGTGAAGGTTGATATGTGGGGCCGAACGAGCTGTCGAGGCCTTATGGCTGGTGGCGAATGTTCTTTCACGGGTTTACACGGTGCAAACCGACTCGCCTCTAACTCCTTGCTAGAGGCGGCCGTATACGCTCGTCAATCATCGCAGTTTTTAGAAAATGAGTTTAGTCACCATGCTCAAGTACCTGATTCGATCGCGGACTGGGTCTATCACAACTATTCCGATGACCACGAAGAGTCACTTGTAAATCCACTGTGGAACGAAGTTAAGTGGTTTATGTGGAATTATGTGGGCATAGTGCGTTCTGACAAACGACTTCAAAGGGCCTTAAGGCGCATTCGCTCATTAAGAACTGAGATTGAAGACTCATATTGGAACTTCAATATTTCAAAAGACTTGGTTGAATTGAGAAACATATCAGTTATCGCAGAACTAGTTATCAGAAGTGCGGTCAATCGGCGTGAGAGCAGAGGCTTGAATTACAACATCGATCACCCAGAAACAGACCCTGCTCAATGCCATGACTCTGTCATGATCCGCTCGAAACACGGTCTATTTCGATAGCTTCAATCTTTTTCAGCAGCCTCTGCTTTTTCTCTTTTCGCCTTTGCAGATGCTCGGGCAGCAATTCTCAGTGAGCTGAAGTCGCAGGGTTCCGGAATCTCTTCTGCGCCAGGCGGGCGAATGCCCATCATGTTCTCATATGGATCTGCCAAAATGGACCACACATCCGCGTCCAAATGCCAGGGCTGTTTCGTACTTATTTTGTTTATGCTCATCATGGAATGCTCAATGCCATAACTAACGACCACTTGAGCGCATTGATCACCAACGAATTTGATGCTCTTAATATCGTAACCGCCCTTGATCATCGCCTTGTCAGCACCTAAATATGAGTTGAGTGGCATATTATCCCGGAATGGTAACCAGTAAAATTGATAGACTTTTGACCACTCGCCACTAGCCGCAGAACCCCAATAGCCATCTACCCGATGAAACAACTCTTTCTCGCGGTCAGTACTTGGACTGAAGGTGTGTTTATGTTCTACAACATCCACGGGCAATTCGTCGCCGGCCGGTTGCTGTTCAATTTTGTTTATCAGGTCCTGCATCTCTTCGTCAGGAGTTAGGTCCTGAGCTATCACACAAACACTGGCCAGTAGGCAAATAAACCCAGATCGTAATAACATCTTCATTCTCCTTCAATGCCCGTTTGGCTTGTGAAAAAATCGGCCATTTTTGCGAGCATATCTGCGCTTTGCGTATTGATCTTATCAGGAAAAAAGCCTTGGAGTTCTTTCATTGCCGAAACCGTGCGCGGCTTTCCCAATCCAATGGAAAACATTCTTCCGCAAAGAATTGTCGCCTCCTCGAGGCGTTTTTCAAAGGTTGCCAACTCCAGCTCTTTTTCCAGGCGTGACAGCAGGGCCGTTTCTAGGTTTATTCCGTGAATAAAAGTCGTTCTCAATCCCCGAGCGAACTGAGACTGTTCAGGTAACAGAACCAACGCTTCGTTTAGAATCTCGATGGACACCTGAGGGTACCCTTCGTGAAATTTGATCGCGGCCATACTACAACGATCTCGGATATCGCCTTTAGACTCAGCAAGCTTTGCGTAATTTTCATAGTTCATTCGTAAGTCGGCTTGACTTTGTTCAACTGACTTCAAACCCGCCGATGCGGTTTGATCCTTTGGCGCAATCAACAAAGACTGCTGATAAAAGAAGCGTGCTTGATGCAAACGATCGTCGCCAGCAAACATACTTGCAATCTGATTGAGCCGTTGGGAGGTGGGCTTGTCTAGCAGTATCTCGGCAATCACACGGCCAATCGCTAGTCCCTCCTCGTCTCGCTCTCCTTCTGGACCCACCATTCCAGGCGGTATTTGTGCCCATGCCGTGAACGAAAGCGCGAGGCATATCCATTTCATCTTCATAATTCACCTTCATTTTTTTTAGGCCACACCATGATTTGGCCAGCTACCTGAAGACGCAACGGCAATGGCGCGTCTTTGACTTCAATATATATATCATCGGCGAAACGCTTACTGGGTTCCTTCGTTAATTTCATGAGCATAACGTATTGGCCCTCAATCTTTTCGTATCGAACCGACAGGTAGTCTGGGGCATTGATGAGACGAACGATTTCGAGATCGTCACAATCGATGACCGCTTTCTGGATTAGATCTAACTCAGACTCGACGCGCCCAAACAAAACGAGACGCGGTTGTACAGAACAAGGGTTGCTCAAGGCAATTTCAAAAGGCAATCGATCAACTACATCGATGTCGCCGTACGGGTACGAGAATTCAATCCAGCCTTCAATACTTCGGTCCGCGGTCAACAATGCTCTTTCATTTAGAGAGACGCTTATGTCAGACGATCCCTCGACAGAAACATCAAGCAGGTCAGGAGTCACTTTTCGTATTTTGAGAGCTAGTTCATCTCCAGTTTGCGATCTCAAACTAAGCGTTTGTTTTTGCGAGACATTCGTGTTCTGGAAAGGCAGTAGCGCATCTGACCAAGTTGATGTCTTTTTGACGCGTCCCTGGACCGTGAATCTTGTAACCTGTTCTTTACCAGACTCTAAACCGACAAACTTGACGTGTATATAGTCATCGAAAACGCCGGAGGAAGGCGCGGTAAAGTCGATGACCAAATAGTCACTATCTCCGGGTTGCAAAACAAAATCTTCAGCAGATAACACAGCATTATTGACGGTTACCGTGCAGGTGCATGTCTCGACAATGCTACGGACACGGACGGTCTCGTCAGCTGGCGTTTGAAATCCCACCGAGAAACTGTGATGGCTGGATGGCTCAACATCCTCAAGGATAAATGAATGGTTCTCAAGTCTTACAAAGTCAGGTCCCATTAGGCATAGAGATATGATAGGTATCCACATAAATTGACCCTCCTGCATTGCTGAGAAGCAGCATTCATGCCATCGGAGCCTTACCCGTAAGCTCAACCAAACAAGAGGGTTACTCTAAGGGATGTTTTCAATCCGGTCGGCGATGTGTCAAAAAGGCGGATTTCAGCTGGCCGCTAGCGAGGAGTTGTAGAGAGACGCGCAAGTGAGAACATTCGCTTTGTCTCTTCGGATAAATACAGCCGAATAAACTCTGCTCATTGTGAGGGCAATCCTAGACTATTTAGCGTCGAAATACGTCAACACCAACACACGACATAGACATAAGTATCTTAAAATAAATGACTTAATTTCTACATATATTTTCGACCCGTTGCCTGCCATATTTTGGCGTGCCGATTGCTAGCCAGAGTCATATAGGTGCCGTCAGTGCGCCTTTGCGGTTCGTGCAGCCCAAGCACATGCTTTGGCAATATTCGATCAATATATGGATACAAGAAACAGGAGAAACTATGAGTGTATGCAAGTATGTGTTGATAGCAAGCTGTTTTATCTGGGTGAATCCGGCCCTTGCTCAGACATTCACAGTTTCTTCGCGTGTAGGCGGAGACCAACTGGTATTAGATGATACATTGCAGGTGACGTTTACGGTGCAAATGACAGGTGCATCCACAACACTTTTAAACGTTTTACCTAGCCTTTCACCGCCTTCTTGTTCTGTCATTAACGTGAGTGGCAAGGACATAAGCATTTTCTCGACGTCATATGTGGGTTACAAAAACGGCGCCACAACCGTTGAGGCTGCCATACCTAGCTGGACAAATGGAGCATCTAAGGAAGTCGTGTTTAACTTACATCTTTACGATAATGTAGCTGGCGGCCAAAGTATTTGCACCACTTTATGTACTGGCCAAATCGAGTTTATCATTGGCTTCACCTGGCAGGGCCAGGGCTCAATCGTTTTGGGTGGCTCTTCAAACAATTTGCGTTTCCTTCGTCCTGACGAGAACGTCGTAAACATTGTGGAACGCGCTTCACATATGGCGACGCCCCTGCCAAATGGTGGATTGATCGCCCATTCTGACGAATTCCCGTGGCCCTTAGCTGGAGTCAGCCCGTTACTAACGAATTTGAGTAGTCCGGATACAAAAATATATTTGGCGCTCGACTGGTATACATTTGGGTTTTCACCGACGAGTATGTTCGATTTTTTTGTCTATCCGTTTTCAACAACCTGCAGCATCAACCACATACACATCAGCACAGGCCAAGTTCAGTTATATAACGGTACCTTAGTGGACGCGACCGGTACCATCGCTGGAACCACCAACGGTGTAGTGCCCTTGGCGCCTGCAGGCGGAGCCGGCAACGTCGGAGCACCTGACGGTTCAGGCTGGAATTTTTATGATCTTTCAAATTTCAATCCCACATGTGGATCCGTAAGAAATGTACTCAACTATTCCAATCCGCCCTACGCCATTATTTTTGATTTATTTAGAACGGCCGTCATTAGAGAAGTAGCTTTGTATATTGGCGTACAAGGATCGTGTCAGCCACTTACTTTCGCATTTGGTCCACCTAGCCCCGAATTTGAAATAACCCAATTTCATACCGACAGTCGCGGAAACATACGCGCTACGGCTAATGCGCCGACACTTTGGAAAACAGGGGCAGACTTGTCCTCATCCTATGCGATTGACTGGTATGCTCGCACCAACCAATCAATTACTAAACTCACCGACATTAATGGCGACGGCGTCAAGTTAACGCTTGATGTTGATGCGGCTTTTTCGATTACGGACGATTTAACCATAGAGGCACGTGTAAGACACATCGCCTCAAACGATAGTGTTTCCACTATTTCAGCTGTGAATGGATTCTCATATTCGCTTGGAGCCACTAGTTTCCTTAATGCAGAAACACCTATCCCAGATTCGTTTTTGGATCCGGGCGAAACCCTTTCATTGCCCTATCAGATTACCAATGCAAGTGGAGAAACCGCTTTTAGTGTGTCCGTAGAGGTAGGCGTTGATCCGGCCGTCTCCGCGGAAGCATTCGCCCAGTTTTCGGCAGTCCCTGCAACCCTTACCGACTCACAACAGGTCGTATCTAATTTGAGCTACGAATTATTCGCGGGCCCAGCCTGCGATCAGTCGTTCTTTTACATTGAAGTCGAGCATTTACGGGGTTCATTGACAACCTCTCATCGCGAATATTTTTCGGTTGGAACAAACTGTGAAAATACAAATGTGACAGAATTTCAAAGTCTATCCAATTGGACGCCCGCCCCAACGACGAAGGCTGGTGTCGCTGGTTGGACCTATGATGACGGCTGGCTCGGCGAGGCCGACAATGCAAGCCAGCTCTACACCCTGCAGTCACCAGTCGTTCGCACGGGATCCTTTCCGTCTTTCGACTTAGCGCACCTACCCAATTTGCCCCTCAATCTAGCAGGCGGCGTCCTGGAATTCAGCGTTTCTCCCAACGGCTCAACAAGCTGGTCGTCATGGCAAGACTTAGTGCTGCAGATAGAGACCTATTCAGCCATTCAGATTTATCACAGCCTTGTCTTCCCCAATACAATACCCTCTTCGATAGCGAACAGGCGTGTATGGATGCATTTGAATCCTCCAATATCCCCGTTGGTTCTTTCCGGGGAGCAGATTAACCCGAACCTTATCAACCCATTAGTTGATAAATACATACGCTTTCGTTTTGCCTTTCAGGCACCTTACTTAGATCAAAACCGAAGTACCAGCCCCAATTGGGAAATCACAGATTTTACTTTCAAGTCACAACAACCATTTTTTGACAATGTATTGGGGGCTCTTGACCTTTCATTCTTCTCTTGTGAAACCTGGGCAGTGGAATTATTGGTTGCCGACTCCTATTCCGCTGAATGGTATGAGAGTCTAGGTGACCTATACGCCGGTACGCCAAGTTACACAACTCAATCAGTCAATAACGTTGTGACATGGGACCTTTCTATCCCCAACTTGACGGTAGATACGACGGTATATCTAAGGGTGTTAAGTGACACGACGGGCATAGCACGTATTTACCCAGTCACCATTACGGTTCCTCAAGGCGGCGTACCTTCGCTGGCATCTATGCTAGATGACTGGAGAGAAGATGATGAGCCACTTTCAGACCTCAATGCCGATTTGATTGTGGATATACTTGACTACGTGTTTCGCGAAAACGAAGATGTATGCTCCCAATAGTCGGGACCTAACTAAGCAACTGGGGCGCCGCATATGGCGCCCCTTTTTTTGATCAGCCAATCTAAAATTAGCTGTCTTCGTTTGTTCGTTTTTCTACGCGGCGAATTGGAGAATGTGACATTTCGCGCAGAAGAAGGAATCACCAGATTCGTGCGTCTAATTCCACGATTCTCAAGATAACGAAGAAAGCCTAACCAACTTTTCTTGTCTTCTTACATGCCTTCCAACACACCTTACAGCTGGCGGCAACTCTCTTCGTCTATGGCAATGCAATTAGGATGGAGATGTTATTCACTTCACCGGCCCAGCTTCTTTTCAATACCAC
The DNA here is from genome assembly GCA_029263455.1 of Holophagae bacterium. Taxonomy (GTDB): domain Bacteria; phylum Acidobacteriota; class Holophagae; order Acanthopleuribacterales; family Acanthopleuribacteraceae; genus JAGQSC01. The sequence goes on along the minus strand of JAJCXM010000022.1, from coordinate 191,844 downwards.
ACCGTCCAGATTCGTGAGGATAACCATGGTCTAGTCGTCGGTTTATAGACCTTCTTGTTAAGCTTGCTGACCGTTGGAGGACTCACGTTGATACCGCAAAATGATCCCGTGATGTGCTCTACACGGCCTCTTGGATACACGCATTGAAGTACGAGCGATTCTTCTACTGAAGCATTTCGGCGCCTGTTACGCTCCATTTGGCTGTTTCAAGCGTTCCTTTACGAAGCTTATGCACCTTTAGCTGAAGACGGCCTGCCTTCGTGTTCATGTTCCGCACGCATCTGGCTCAACTGTCAATCTAGCGTTCTGTTTGGTCAAGGTTCTCAGCGCGACTGCGCGTTCTCAACCGCCGCTCTAACCATCTCTCCCAAAACGAAACTCATGGTAGGATTTCAAATTAGTAAGCGCGATCGTAAGGGCCACAAATTTCAATAAGGTCGTATGCTCAACGGCTTGCGACATCAGACACAACTACCCATCGAATAAGAAAAGGAACATACAGATCGAGTGGTTCCTGGCGACTAATCTGGACTCGAATTACGCTTCATAATGACTCAAAGAAAGCATAAGGTGGGCCCTCGCATGTTAAGCAGAAATCTGTCATTCTGCTGTAGCGCAAATTCCAAAGAACTAAGGGTTACGATAAAACGGCAAGACCCTAGAAACCGTTCGCGTCCCCTGGCTCTGATCACCAACGATTTCATAACAATAGATGGGCTCAACCGCCGTTAACTTAAACTTACGAATTTGCGAGACATCGCCGTTTACAACACCATTCTCCATGATCTGGGCAATCGAGGCATACCTGACTTCATAACTTTTTATCGTATTGCCAAGAACGGTATGGAACCGACCTTGAAGCACACCTTCTGAATCGTAGCCTTCAAAAAGCGCATGCACGCTTGTTCGATTTAAGTTTGCGACGACAACGGCAGATTCTTGCCAGTCTTCAGGAACAGAAAAGTAAGCAGTCGTAATTGCGTCTTGGAAGTAACTTAAGGCTCTCATTCCGTAAGTTGATCGCGGCTGATATTCATGTTGAATCACAAGGGCGTTTGCATCATATTGCGCAAAGAAAACTAAACTACCACCCTCAGGCAATGACGGAGCAAATGCTGCCGTCGTATTGAGCCATTTGGCGCCGGGCCGCATAACAAACAGGCCCTCATCGACAATCGTCCCGCGATCTGTATAGGCTCTATACTGAATTTCGTTTTCGACGCCAGATGTATTCACTAGTGCTACGCCTGTCCATCCGGTCGTCGGCGCTCTTACACCTAAGATAGGGATCTCCCCATTGATCGGTTTGCTCGAAATGTCGATACGTACCCAATCGTTCAACGCTTCGCGACAAAAGACGGCGCTTCCACTCAAGCTACCGGGCTTCGCGTCCAACTCGAACCAAGCACCTCGGGATATCGAGGCACTGTTGAGGACATCGCGAAGTGATCCTCTGAATCGGCCATCCTCATCCAATTGTAAACTCGCTACTTCTATCATCTCTCCTTGGTTGTCAAATGTCCGGACGTCCACCGCCGATTGCCCCATCGAGGCCGCCAATTCAAGGCGTGTGTCCCAGTCATTCTTAAAAGTCAAATGAGGAATTTGATAAGACAACGCAGGTTTATGGTCTCGAATATATTCTTTTTCCAAATAGTTTTCGCCACGCCGCTCAAGTGTCCATAAAACATCGCCCGACGAACGGAACTGACCATCATGAGGCGCGTCAAGAATTTCGACAGACGAATTTGCCGCCAGATCAATCTTGGTCCGTCCATAACTGGCAATATCCGTATCGTCTAAGTTCATAGCGATCAAGGATGTTTCCTGTTCCGTTACTATCACTGTGCCGTCTGCCTCAGAGAACACAATTTGATAAAAAGTGTCGGCTGTCTCCTCGTTGCGCGTCAGTTCCAAAATGACCGGACTCGTTTGGGTAGCAACGAAATCCAGATTGACTTGGCTACTATCGGTGTATGTCTCCAAAACCTGGCCAGAGTGATTTAGTAGCCTAATGCTAATTTCAGGCCCGTCGTAGACTTTAACAACCGCGTCCAACGCCTCGCCTTTCGCGAGTGGAACGGTATAGACATCAATGTCTCCGCTGTGGAGACTTGCCAGTACTAATTGTCGATTGAGCGCTGTTGCCTGTTGCTCGTTATCATTGGGTTCATAAAGGTCCACTTCCGTGCCGGGTTGGCTAGCTAAATCGTAAAGCCAATCATAGGTTCCCAAGTTGAAGTAGCGATCGGCCGACAGTTCCCAGAGTTGCGGAGAATAGGGAAGGCTGGGCGTCCAGGCAACATTAGGATGATCACCAATTGAGCTACCCACCCATTCATAACCTGTGTTTGAACCCGTTGGATAACGATAGGTGTAACTATGATAATCAATCGATGTCGGACCGGTGAAATCTGTCATTTCCATAGTTGCGACATAACCAACTGTAATGGTGCCCAGAGTCCAGTCGCCGGACACCGCCTCATTCTTCGTGTAGGTGGCGACAGGGAAATTCCATATGGCCTCGGAAATGTCAACGTCAAATATGACAGGCTCACCTCGTCCGATGGTTGCCGCCAAGACATCATCTAAAACTTTAGGGGACATACCATCCGCGACACGGGCCGTTAAGTAGTGGCGCAGGTTGTCTTTGTAGATACTAGTGAGTAGCGCCTTGACTTCAGGCTCAAATAGCTTGACGCCATTGATGACCAAGCTAGTCGGTTCTTCATGAAGCAGCGTCGCGGCCGCCCAACCATTACATTGTCCATTCCAGTAGAGAGCTTCGCGCTGCACGTTAAACCGTAACTCAAAATCGACGGCTGGATGATTGGCGTCAAACTCAACCGCAGCTAACATCTTCACAAGTGGGCCAGGGTAACCGCGGTACTCTTCGCCATGCACGAGTTGGTCACGTTGTGACGAGAGCCAATCACCGTTCCAAAGGACTTCGGTGAGATCTGGAACTTGAGCAAGCGAAGCGATAGTCATTGTGAACAAGACGACAACGGGAATGGCGGATTTCATAAAGGTTATCCTCATTAATTTCATTACTTTGATCAACACGTGTGATTAGGGAATCATTCCCTAATTTATGCAAAACCGTGGCCAAAAATACCAAAGGCCCCTCAAGAAGAGGGGCCCCCGGTGATCATCAAATTGTAACTAGTTAGTTACAATTATCTGCGTGCAGACAAGTCAGTGATTAGATGACTTTCGTATGCGCCGCTGAACTTGATGTCTTTTCCGCGACGTGGCGGCATGTCGTTGAATTGACCGAAACGTGGGTTCATGATGTTACGCGGCAGGTAGCCGTAAACAACTTGAGTTACCGTGTTACCGATCAAGCAGAAGCCGTCGATGTCAGGGTTAGCGATGTTGGAAGTAGAAGTACCAATGTGGCTGGCAATGATGAATGCAGAAGAACGCTTGTCAAGCGGCACGAGGTCGCCATCTTGCGCTTCAACAGGAATGAAGACACCGTTGTCTGAGTCTTCAAAACCAACACCTTGATCGCCATCGGTCAACAAGTATGTTTGTTGATGACGGATAGCCAATGCTGGGAATGATGCATCCCAACGAGAGCCATCAGCTTCGTAGATGTGAATTTCAACTTCATCGTCGTCAAAGTTAGTGTAGCCTTGGTTGACGAAGGAGATACCAGTCCAGAATGGGGTATCAACTAACTTCGGCAAGTAAGGGAAGAAGATGACAACGTCATCCGATTGACAAGGGAAGAATGTTCCGAATGGCCAATCGATTACACCTACAAGCAGAAGTGAAGGAGGACAATGTGCACGCTGATCCGCGTCAGTAATACCACTGTTGGCATCGCCGTCGTCGATCAAACCTTGGAAGTTAAGGTCAGCATCGTCTACAAATGAACCACGGTTTGTTGCATAAACTGCAGCTTGCAGTTCAACGCTCTGTGGATCAATTGTGTACCAAGCACATACGGTAGCCGTGATGTCCAAATTGATGAAATTTGGAGGAACATCAGGACCAAGGAAGTACATGATGATGTAGCTAGACAGGATGTTGCCACCTGCAGAGAAGGTGTCAGAAGCGAAGGTGTAGAAGTTAAATCCGCCACCGCCATTAGCGGTTGCAGTTGCATTAACTGCCCACAATTCTTCACCGAACTGAAGACCAACAACGATAGGATTACCACCAGCAGTGATTACTTGGAAGCCATAAGGAGCGCCTACTGGCGTTTCCACATGGATCTGAGAACCACGGTTCCAGCCATAATCACAGAAGAGGTTGATACCGATACCATCGGTCATGCAAACGAGACCTTCAGCTTGAAGGTTCTGACCACCAGGTTGCAAACAAAGATCAGCACCAGCAGGACCACCTTTATCAACAGTTAAAGAACAGTTGATATCGATTCCACGAGCGATCGTATCGTCACCCGAGAAGTTAGCTGAAGTCTGGTTACCCAGGTTGATTTGCGAAGCAAACTCTGCCAACCACGGGGGTGTGGTAGCTGAGTCAAATGAAATCGTATCAAACTCGAGTTCCGAGTTCAGTGCTGGCCATGGAGTCAAGATAGAGCTGGAAACGTCTACACAAAATAGAGTTGATACAGCCCAACCACGAGTGTCCGCAGCAGCAAGAATGGCAGGAACGTCATTCGTATTGGCTGGCAAGTTAGAGAATGCCGGGAAGTCAGGGAAGTTACGATTCCATGAACTACGTGCAGTCAGACCAAAGGTCCAAGCAACACGACGGCTTGTGTCAGGAGCGAAGATGAATCCACCTTGGTTAACCCAAGTAGAGGATGGCGACTGAACGCGAATCCAAAGCTCACTTTCGCCACCTTTCCAACGTACGATTGAAACGGTTTCAGAAGGTGCATTAATTAAGGCACCAGATGAAGATTCAATACGCATTGCCAGATAGACGGGTACGTTTGTGTGGCTTCCACCGAAGCTATCGATACCCTGGAAGTCTACCAAGGTGTCACACAATTTGCCGCCTTTATCAAGACGGATTCGGATGAATACGGGTGTGTCGGTTGACGCTTCAAAGAAGTCGTTACCGTTGACAGACATGGTGACAGCACCAGCCTCTTCACATGTCCCGCGATAATAGATGTCTCTGATGTTTGTACGTAAATCTACGTTGGCAAACACCATGCTGCCCAATGCTGTTAGCGCCAGCAGGGACATTGCTTTCTTAAACATTAAAGGTTACCTCCATAAACAGAGTGATCGTTCGATTGACCAAACCATTCGAATTGACTATTGGGTTATGCATTTTTGGGATTAACATTCGCCTACCTTGAGTCGATCGATAGATTGATGTAGTTCGTCCCTCGACAAGGGACAAGATGCAGAACGAGAATGCGAGATCCATGCCACAGATTGTTGATTGCGTAAAACGTTGAAAATAAAGGGGTAAAACCTTGAACACTGGCTGGAGTTAGATCGCCACGTCTCTGTCTTTAATGAAGAGACAGAAACATCTTGCCAAACATGGGCGCGGTGCTATGATCGCCTATGCTTAGGTGTGGGTGGCGGGTTTGTTTTGTTTGTAGCTGTGCAATTCTTGGAATGGCGCAGACCGATGAAACCATTTACCGCGAATTTCAGTTTGATTTTGCTACGCCTGGGGCGAGGGCGAATGCGATGGGCCGCGCTTTCGTGGGTCTCGCCGATGAAGCAACTGCCGCCTACAACAATCCTGCCGGTTTGACCGTACTTGCTGCCCCCGAATTTTCACTTGAATATCGATCAAGTAGCACGCAATTTGATTTCTTGCAGCAAAACGATTCCTTCGATTTAATTAGTGGCGCGGCTCAATCTACTCGCATCGATTCCGATAAACTAGCATTTGCTTCCTTGTCCTTTGGCATGTTCGACATGGCATGGTCAGTTTTTTATGTAAATCATTTAGACTATCAACGTTCGACCAAGGATGAAGAGCAGACTCGTTGGGTTAGTCGTACCCGCGGTTATGAATTTAACTATATTAATCAACACGATGTGTCGATGTCGATTGACACATACGGGCTGAGTTTCTCGAAGCGCTGGGGCCGATTGTCCTTGGGCGGCGCGGTCGGATTGTCCAGACTTTCCGTGGACTATGATTATCTAACCCGTCTCTCAAGCGACTTCTTTTCACTCAACGAAATCGTACAAAGCGAGGCATTGGCACAAAGTCAAAAAGTAACGCTTGCGTTTGGAAGCCTTTGGGAAGTGACCGACAAGTCAAAGGTCGGTCTTGTCTATAAACGACAGCCCGCTTTTCGATTTGATGAACGTGTCAACAATCCGCAACATCCTCCTGATGAATTTCCCGATGGCCAGCGCTTTGGCATCACATTCAAGGTCCCCGATTCCGTGAATTTGGGTTTCTCATTACAGCCCAACGATTTGATGACTATACTGCTCGATTTTGATTGGATTCGCTATTCGCAGTTGACAGGCCAGGACTTTACGATTATTTCGGCGGAGCGTTTCAATCCCGACGACTACCGCAGCCCCGACGTATTTGAAGTTCATCTGGGACTTGAGTACCTTATTCCAGTGGAAAGCGGCATTGTTGCCCTACGTAGCGGTATGTTCCTTGACCCGGATCATAAAACGCGTTTCATAGGCCCAACCGATGACGAGGTCGGCGAAATTCAGGACTTTATTTTCAATTTTGGCCGCGGCGACGACAACGTGGGTTACACAGCTGGCCTTGGATTTGTCTGGAAGAACAAGGTTCAACTTGACCTGGCCGTGGTGAGGTCTGATCGTTTCGATTGGCTCGTTACGTCCTTTCTGTATAGGTTTTGAGGCACACATGATCATTATCCTTAGCCTATGTTTCGTTCTTCAGAATCAGAGATTTTATGAGTATTACGACGAGGGGATGCGTGCCTTTCAACAAGAGGACTACGAAGACGCGATTGCAGCCCTTGAACTAGCGATCAAGCTAGACCCAGAGAGCAGTGCCAATAAAAAGACCTACGGTGTCCAACTTATTAAGTATTACCCCTACCATCATTTGACCTATGCGCATCTAATTCTTGGACATGAAGACAAGGCACGCGCCTATTTAGAGCAAGCTAAACGCTATGGCGAAGACAGAGATGACATGGTCCGTTCAAAACTCACCCTTTATGAAGGCTATCTCGGACGTAACGAACCTCCCACATCGGTAGCGTCCAGTCCGGATATTACCGGTGTCACGGAACTCATCAGCGTCGGCAACTATAGTGGTGCCTTACAGGTAATTCGAAATTTACAGAGTGATTATCCTGATGATGAGTCATTGGAGGCATTAAGCGCTTTTGCAGAGGAAGCCATACGAACGAACTCAGCCTTAACCAGCATACAGAAAAGGATAGAGCAAGATGTTGGCGATACACTCGCCAAGGCACGAACATCCGAAATCCAAGGTGATTTAGAGTCAGCTTACTTCTTTTACCAACTCGTCGACCGTATGTTGCCATTAGCTAATGACGAGGCTAGAGCTTTTATCCAGCGATACGAATCCTCTTTGGGACAAAACGACAGCCAAGAACAAATCGAATTCCTCGAAACACGCCTACACGAATTGCAGGACGATAATGCCAGTTTGCTAGCGAGAGTGCAGGACCAAAATCAGGAACGGGAGAATCTGGATAAACGCATTGGTGACCTGCAACTTCAAACGGAACAGGCCAAACGCCTGACGACACGCATCGCCCCAAGTGTGTCAATTGAATGGATCAGCAATCAAGTGGGTGATCTATTTGAATTTAGCGCAGCTATCACAAGCAATGTCAGCCTGTTACAGGCCGAGCTCAGTGTGAATCAAAAGATAGTCAAGGAATGGGACATCAGGGGGCGTCGTACCTTCAAGATTCCAGCATTAACACAAACGGATATTCCCATCCAAGAGGGGCTCAATCAATTCGATTTGGTCATTACAGACTATTTGAGCCAGAGCCATACAAAGTCCTATCGAACAAATATTAGTCACCCTGACGACAACACCTTAATGGTCGGCCTACGAATCGCCATCGTCGGCTTGTGTTTTATTCTCCTCTTTGCCTTCATTCTCTTGCAGAGACGCCAAAGAATTGCCTTTCGTGAACGATTTAATCCCTATATTGCAGGTGCCCCGGTCCTCAGTGACAGTATGTTTTTTGGTCGAAGGTCCTTACTGAGGCAGATCCTCAACACTTTACACAACAACTCCTTAATGATCTGTGGTGAGCGGCGCATAGGTAAGACGTCTTTTTTGCATCGTTTACATGCGGTCCTGCCTGATGTTGACGACAATGAATATGAGTTTATACCCGTGCTGATTGACCTACAGGGTGTGTCAGAGATCGATTTTTTCGCATTCCTAGACCACGAAATTTCCGGCACGCTTCAGGCCAGAGGTCTGGAAACCGAAGACTATGATGGCCCAATCGATGCGCGCGTGTTTGTGCACCGCTTGCGTAAATCAATTCAATTGCTGAAAGAGGCTTGCGAGAAGAATCCTAAGCTTGTGCTTTTGTTGGACGAAGTGGACGTCATGAATAGTTTTAGTGAACGGACCAACCAACAATTGAGATCCGTTTTCATGAAGGGATTTGCACGACATATCGTCGCTGTCATGGCCGGCATACACATTTCGAAACGCTGGAAAAGTGAAGGAAGCCCTTGGTATAACTTTTTCGAGCAGATAGAATTGAAAGCCTTCAGCGACATTCAGGCCAAAACATTAATCACCGAGCCAGTAAAAGGTGTCTACTCATTCACCAAAGAAGCGGTGGATCAAATATTGTTGCTAACTGATGGCAAGCCATATTTGATTCAAAAGATTTGTGTCAATCTCGTCGCTCACATTCTCAATGAGAACCGGCGTAAAATAACGCTGGAAGACGTTCGTTACGTATTTCAGGAAATACAGCGCGATTTCCAACAAGCGGTTGATGATCTCAACCCCGAACTTATTTAAGGGCAAAATTCGTGGATCAACGCAACCCATTCATTGCTGGCCGCTGGGTCACCAGCCCTCATTTCTACGGACGTGTCGCTCTCATTGACGATTTGATTGAGTCGCATGAAACATGCCACTGGGTAATCGGAAAACGGCGCGTAGGTAAAACATCTCTATTGCGACAACTAGAACAACAAGTTCAGGCCAAAGGCTCAAGTTTTGCGCTCTTTTGGGATGTTCAAGGCAGCTACGACACGCACGGTTTGGCGGACAGTTTTTTTGACGCTATTGAAGACAGTCGTGACATGTTCCCTTTGCAGTGGAACACTATCGACCTCCAGCTTAATGCCCAAATGGCTTGTCACCAAGCACTCAAGCAACTTGCCCGAATAATCACAAGAAAATATGACAATCTGATTTTGTTGATTGACGAAGCTGAAGAATTCATCAATATCGGCCGACAGGATGCTGATTACCTAAGCAAGATGCGGAAAATCATGCAACATACGAATGGTCTCAGGACGATTCTGTGTTCCACGACAAGACTCGAACAGCTCCATCAAGTAGCCTCGTTAGACACGTCACCATTCCTACATGGTTTTGAGTCCCGCTTCATTGGCAACCTCGAACACCGAGAGACATTGGACTTACTTTCATCTGGCTTAGAGTTGCATAGTGTTGCCGAGGAGATATTCACTCTCACAGAGGGAAACCCATTTGAAACTCAACTGGTAGCTAAACATGTCTTTGAGAACCCGGATATTGAAATGGTCTGCCAAGAGATGGAAACGAACCCGTCACTGGTCCAAGTCATTGAGGTCAATTTTGACTTATTGAATGACATCGAAAAGAATATTATGAAAGACGTATTTTGCGGTAAGTCAAGTCTAGAGCACTTTCAAACGGCGCAAGAACGCAACTACATAAGTCGATTACTTAAGTTGGGCTACCTGACAACGCTCGCAGAGTCATCTCTAGCAGTGACATCTCATTTTGTCAGGAAGTGGCTTGCGGCACGCTTTGAAAGCAGCCCAGCATTTCATGCTCAACATCATTCGGACGCCTCCCTGAGCCAAAACGACTCGATTTCGATCCTGCGGCAGTTACCTGGCCTGTACAAGTATTATTTGGAGACCGCAGGCAGGCAACAAAGGATTTCTAACCCTGAATTTTGCTTTCGAATCTCAAATTACGACGGCACCATCTATCCAGACCGGTTGGCCATCAAGCATGAAGATTACACAGCCAGTGAACCAGCGTGGTTTGTGGCAATTCGCGAATTGCTCATTCTGGTTGAGACGTTCTTGAAACGCGACTCTTCTTGGACGCTATATCGTCTATTCCAGATGGCCGAGACAGGCGACCAGTATGCCGAGACAGATTATTTAGACATTATGTTACTCATATCGGACGAAGCCGAGCTTAGCTAACTAATCTGAGGATTGAGGTGCGGGCATGCCATCGATCGCAATCGTCGCAAAATCGTTCTTGCCGTACGTCGTCAGCTTCCCTGCCAACATAGCTTTAGGATCCCCTTCAGCTAGTTGAACACCTTGGACCGTCATAAAAACGGGAAGGTCTGTCAGCGCTTCATCAAATGATAAGAAGTTAATTAGGTGTTGGCTGGATATGGAAACAACATTTCCTGGTACTAACGCGAAGCGGTTGGACCAAGTCTCACCTGATTGTGCGTATAGGCTGATTTTGAATACGGCTTCAGCCTCGCCAAAATTACCAAACTGAAACTCCTGTGTAGACGCGCCATTAGCCGTCATCCAGGTATTTAAGCGCTCACCTGACAGGGAAAAATGTGATCCTGCTAAAGCTTGATCATCTAGTCCCGACTGCAGGTGGATGGCGCTAATTGAGACATCTTCCCCTAGTTCGCCATTCGATTGATAGCTCATGGAGAGAGGCAAACCTTTGTAATCCGCGAACAAGTCACTCCCCAGAACCCTAATACGCTTAGAAAAAGCTGGTAATGACAGCGATTCCGATACGGTTAACACGTCCAACTGATCATCCAAGGATTCTGTGTAGCGCAATGTCAATTCCACCGTTGCTGCCTGCTCGCTGAAATTGGAGAACACAAAGAAATTGTCGTGTGGCACGGGCGAATTGCCCGTAAACAAAACGACGCCGCTCGCGCTACCATCGGCTGTTAACTCCAAAGCACATGTTTGCAATGAATCTTCAACTCGGGAATACGTTGCGTATCCCGACATGGCAAATCCTTCCGTTTCCGCTTCGATCAAACCCATTTCAGGTGTCTCGTCGGTGATCAGATCGTGTAAGGGTGTTCTCCTAAAGTAGGCATGTGGCCTAAGTTGTTCCGTGACTTGCACCGTTTCGCCAAATCGTCCCGATGAATTCAGATAATTCAAAAAGATACTGCTGGAAGCGTCGAGTTCGGATTCACCGACCAACGAAAAACTAGATTTCCACTTAAAATAATTTTGAGCCACATGAGGCATTCGCAGCGTAGCGCTTGATTCTTCAATCAACCGCACGCCATTTATTTGTCCCCGAACCAAGTTTGTCAACCACAGAACACCAGCGAGCGGTTGATCAGATTGCAGACTGATCGATTGAACCAGTTCTTGCTTGGCAGGTGCTAACGTCCAAGTCGTTATGTCTCGAATCGCTAAAGCCCCTAACTCCTCCTCAAACAGAAATTGACCTGATGGACCGAAACCTTTAATCAAAATAGAAGAAGGTTCAAGGTCAAGGGCCGCAAGCTCAAGACGCATTTCCCATTCCCCAGAATAAGTACGTTCAGGGAAAGGAAGCAGGAAATCGAATTTAACCAATGCTTGTTCTTGGGCAAAGGTGCTCGCACCAAATAACAAGACAAAAGTTAGGCATATCGCTCGCATCATGCGGTCAGACTCCAGTGTCAATCACTTCACCACAACTTAAGCAAAATCAGGGCCAAAAACAAAACCCTTTTAAAGACAAACACCTACAGACCAAGTCTCTTGGTTTGAGACAAGCTCATGGTTGCTCTTTAGTGCGTTCGATCATCTTGTACAGCAGTGTGCGATTGATGCCGGCCATTTTCGCTGCCTTCGGCATCGAGCCCTCGGCCTCAGAGAGTAATTTGTCCAAGAACCTCTTTTCGAGCGCCAATGTCATGGTGTTCGAATAATCTTGTATCATGGCCTTCATTTCCTTGAGATCCAGGTTTGTTCTAGGCACGTTCTTAAACCAACGTAGCTCAGATTCCACAGGAGCTCCAGAAACGCTTCTTGAAAAAGGCAAACTGAATTTTTTCATTTGTTTCTTGGTCAGCCGAAAACGTTGCACACGCGCCGGGGACTCAAAAACAGGTCTACCTCTGGGCTCTAAACCCCTAATTGAATCGGGCAGATTATCAATGCTTATGATCTGACCCTGGCTGGTGACAAGCATGTTCTGAACAAGGTTCTCTAATTCGCGAACATTCCCTGGGAAGTCGTATGCCGACAGCACTTGAATCACCAACGGATCCATCTCCGGGTTTGGTACTCCAAAAGACTGTCCATATTTCTTGAGGAAAAAGCGAACAAGCGGTGCAATATCAAAAGGGCGCTCGCGTAGAGGCGGCATTCGGAACGGCATAACGGATAACCGGTAATAAAGATCTTCCCTAAATAGGCCCTCCGAAACACCCTGCTTAAGGTGCCGATTAGTTGCAGCAACAATGCGAACATCAACCGAAAGCTTTTGTTTTCCACCGACGCGATGAAATTCATGCAATTGCAAGAACCGCAGGAGCTTTGCCTGCATAGGCAATTCCATTTCACCAATTTCGTCCAGAAACAACGTGCCGCCATCGGCCTCCTCAATGCGACCAACTTGGCGAGCGTAAGCGCCTGTAAAAGCGCCTTTCTCGTGCCCAAACAATTCGCTTTCAATGAGCCCAGCTGGAATGGCCGCACAATTCACGGCTATCATGGCCTTTTTGTGACGAGGCGAGCGTTGATGAATAAAGTTAGCGATCATCTCCTTACCTGTGCCGCTCTCGCCTTCCAACAATATACTTACATCCGTTACAGCCGCCTTTTCCACCAGAGCCAACATGTTCAGGAAATTTGGGTCATGGGCGATAAGATCAGCATTGCTTTGTAGCCGCCCGCGCGGCCTATTCATGGGACTTCCAAAATAGACGGGCGCAACCTTAGCCACATACCAAAGTAAGTTCTGAATATTTTCGGACTGACTGACGTCAGGAGTTAGAAAACTAGCTACCAGCCTAAGTTCCGAAAAGGCAAACACAAAATAATGAATTAGCCCATCTTCTTCGCGGCGCGCTAATGAGCCTTTGATAAGCCATTCATAAGGTTCCAGCTCGGGCATTTGGCCTTCGCCTGCGAATCTTTCCCATGCGCGTTGCCTGGTTCGGTGATAAAAGCCAGCTAGATTTGCTAGCTGTTGCTCCTCGACGATCCATTTCAGAAATGACTTGAAATCGCTTATTCGACGCAGGACAGACAGTGAGACGGCGCCAACATCACTACGTTCACGTAACCCTTCCATCTCGACAAACATTTTTTCGAATTCTCGGAGTTGGCCCAGCAACAAATGAGCGCGTTGCGCCGGATTTGCAGTGGGCAGCTCGTCTCTTATCTTGATGAGATTTTGCCGAAACTGTTCAAAAAACAGCCTAATGGATTCTTCGGGTCGTAATTCGTTAGTCATGTGAAAACAATGAGTCCTGATTTTGGTTAGTATTCAAGCCTAAATGCTGATAAGCGCGAGGCGTGGCTTTTCGACCACGAGGTGTGCGCTCCAATAGTCCAAGTTGAATCAGATATGGTTCAGTTACGTCCTCAATCGTATCTTTCTCTTCGCCTAGAGCAGCACTTATGGTTGACCTACCAACAGGGCCCCCACCAAACTTATGAATGATACATTTCAATAGTTGACGATGGGTTTCGTCCAGCCCAATTTCATCTACACCCATTGCTTCGAGCCCAATTTCAGCCATTGCCTGGGTGATAGCACCCTCGCCATGAACTTCTGCAAAATCTCGGCAGCGTTTCAACAAGTTGTTAGCGACCCGTGGTGTACCTCGAGAGCGACTTGCAATCATATTCGCCCCATCACCTCTAAGTTCCACACGCAAGATGCGCGCGGCACGTTTCAAAATGAGCACTAGGTCTTCAGGTGCGTAGAACTCCAACTTATGCACAACACCAAAGCGGTCGCGCAAAGGTGTGGTTAGCAATCCAGCCCGTGTCGTGGCACCTACCAAGGTAAAGGGTGGAAGATCGATCTTTACTGTTCGAGCACTTGGCCCCTGGCCGATGATGATATCGAGCTGATAGTCCTCCATTGCCGGATAGAGCACTTCTTCCACCGATGCGCTCAACCGATGGATCTCATCGATAAACAGGACATCCAGGGGTTGTAAGTTTGTCAAGATGGCAGCCAAATCGCCCGGACGTTCAATGGCTGGTCCAGAGGTTGAACGCATTGAAGCGCCCATTTCCGCAGCGATGATATGTGCCATGGTGGTTTTGCCTAAGCCCGGAGGGCCATACAGAAGGACATGGTCAAGAGCGGATTGTCTCTGTCTGGCCGCTGAAATATACACAGCCAAGTTACGCTTCAAAACCGGTTGTCCGACATATTCATTAAGCCCGCTAGGTCTAAGGCTTACATCGAATTCGAGATCCTGGGGTTCGTTCAACAAGAGTTTATTTTCTGTAATGCCGTTTTGACGAGTTGATCAAGCGACAAGGGTTCGCTCGCATGTTCGGTTTGCAGTAATCTTACCACGTTCTTAACGCGTTGCTCTGGGAAGCCTAGACCCAGCATGGCGTCGATCAGATCACCCCAAACCGAAGTTGACGGCGACCCAGGTATCGAATTCATGGTTGATCCCAACACTGCCAGCCCGCCGATCTTTTCTCTCAATTCAAGTAGGATTCGTTCCGCCATTTTGTTTCCCACTCCCGGAACTGATTTAAGCATCACGGCGTCGCCGGAAGCAATCGCGGATATCAGCGAGGCTTCGTCAAATTGCCCTATTAATGCATATCCCAGCTTGGGGCCAACTCCGGTAATCGAAGTTAGCATGACAAATAGTTTTCGTTGGCTACTGGTATTGAAGCCAAAGAGACTTATTTGATCTTCGCGAACATGGGTATGAATCCACACTTTGACGTGTCCGCCAACATGTGGCAGATCGAAACAGGGTGACTTTCCGATATAGACTTCATAGCCAACGCCACCTACATTAACCACAGCATGTTGCTCAGATACATCAATCAATTCGCCTGAAAGATAACCAATCATCTATCTACCTCTAAGAAAAGTCGCCTACGTGTATACGTCGTATGGTCTATAATACCGAGCAACATCGAACCAATGGGAGTTTGTATGAAAAGTAGCATCCAAAAACGCGGCGCAGTAACTTTGATTCTGCTTCAAGGCAAGATAACTATTGGCGAAGGTGACGTTCGTCTACGCAAATGCATTCAAGAAGTCCTCGATGACGGCGCAAACAAAATCATTCTCGACCTCAACGATGTATCCTACATGGACAGTTCAGGCGTTGGTGAACTTGTTGCAAGCTATACGACCATCACTAATCGCGGCGCACAACTCCGATTAGCTAATTTGAAACCAAAGATATATGGATTGCTGCAGCTTACTGCTCTAGTTACGGTATTTCAAATCTACGATTCAACCGAAGACGCACTTCAGAGTTTCGCTTAAAACAGTCATCGTTAACAAACATGATTAAGGGGCCAATATGGCCCCTTTTTTGTGGCTGTAATTAGACTACTCGACGCGGGTAAGATAGGCTCGTTTGATTTCAGCCATATCATCTGCAGTTAGCGCCGTTGGAACTCCGCCCTTCATCCAATAAACGACTGGAATACGAGTTACGTCCCCACGCTTGTTAAAATCCGTTTCTCCTAAAAGACCCGCATGTTCTATTTTGTTCAGTTGTGAGCGTGTCTCTTTGGGTAGCCGATGATTGACCGCTTCAATGGCATCAACCAATATCATTAGGGCGTCATAGCCGGTGGCCGCATAAATAGTCGACTCGGTTCCGAATTTCGTATCAAATTCCTTAGCAAAATCAGAGGTGCGCGGATCTAAATTAGGATCCCACGCATAAGACGTGAATATCACATCTTCAACCACTTCAGGTCCCAACGCCTTTACCACCTTGCCAGGAAGGAAGGATGAACTCGTGAATAGATAAGTGTCTTTTAGCTCGCTCCGCGATCGTATCTCACTAATCAATGGTATCAAGGTGTCGGTATAACCACCAAGAAAGACCGCATCAGCATCCTCCAACACAATCGCATCAACTGCCGCGACAAAGTCCACCGTGGAAGGGTCCGAATCAAATTTCACCACGTGATTAGGTAACGTCGAGCTGTTCTTGCGCGCGAACCTCAGTAATTCAAATGTGATGCCTTCCGCATAGGCATTCTTCGAGCGCACCATAAGTACTTTCTGCAAACGGCAACGTTGAAAGATAACATTTGAAAGGGCTTGCGCTTCTAAAGTATCAGAGGGGTAGTTTCTAAAAACGAAATCACCACCCTCTTTGTTGATATCAGGAGAAGAACTCGCGGGGCTTAAGAGTACTATCTGGTTTTGGTTTGCTAATTCAGCCAACGCCAAGGTTGCACTAGAAGAAGCAGCTCCAATAATGGCTGAGACGCCCTGGTTTTTAAGGCGGTCAAAAGACGACAATGCCACGTCGACCTTATTGGGGTCAGCCGATTCATTTTCGTAAATGATTTGGTAGTTCTTGACAACTTCGCCTTGTGCCTTACGTTTCTTGAGTGCTTCTTCAGCTAACTCTATTCCCGAAATGATTTGAAAACCGTAGTCACCTAAACTTCCCTCTTGAGGAATAATGACTCCAATTTTCACGTCATTGCTCTGATAACAGCTGGAGAATAAGAAGACGCCCATCAAAAGCGCCGCGGACAAGACTTTGATGTTTAATTTCATGGCGATTGCTCCTCCCGCGGGCCGTCGAACCGGAGCCGCGAAATTTGGTCGAATGGCCCTAATCATACCCGAATCCATTTCCTATTGCACGCCTCTCAAGCCCAAGCATATGAATCAGATCGTCTAAAAGAGGAATATGAGGGTGAATTGGCTGCAACACGTCTGTTGTTGTTGTGTAATCAATTCGCACGGGCTCACGCACTTCGTCCCTAATCATGCGCAAAAAGAGACGAAAGGGATCCTCATGATTCGGTTTCTTGAGCGACCAAATTATTTGAGCAAACCAGCCCCTTTTTTGGAGCTGAGTCCGAAGCAACGGCCAGTCCTGGGAGACCATTGAGAAGCACCACACCGATCGCTTATGAACCACCGACTGGGTTGCATCGAAAAAATCAAGCACATCGCCATGCAAAGTCATACGAGCGCTCGCTCGCTGATAGTTGGGACTCATCCGACCGTTTTCTTTTGACGCATAAGGTGGGTTCGACGCCACCAAATCAAAGTGCTCGCCATCCCATACATGCTTGCGCACGTCCGCATGCCAGACACAGATCTCAAGACCACTAAGGTTTAGACGGGCGTGTTCGGCCAGTTCTGACTGAATTTCGACTGCTGTCCCAGTTCGTCCAGAATGTCCCAAAAGATAGGCAATGACGCCGCAGCCGGCACCTACGTCCAAGAACGTTCGAAACGTTTCTTGCTCTGCAAGTGCGGCAACCAATAGGCTATCCAGGCCGAAGCGATAGCCATACGTGGGCTGGGATAGCCTTTTTTGAACCTTAGATAGCGTCGACAAACTTCAAACGCGTATGCGCTCTGGCTAGCGATGCCTCCGCTCTGGGAACATCAATGTCTTTTTCCATTGAATTAATCCGTGATCGAGCTCGCTCAAGTGAATTCTTTGCACGGTCGACGTCCAAATCATCCTTTGACTCTGCACTCTTAACGAGAACCGATACACGGTTGTCATTCACTTCCACAAAGCCAGGGCCACACAGCACATTTCGGTCACGGCCGTTCTGTTCACAGTCAAGAACGCCAAATGATAAGTTAGAAATCAAGGGTGTGTGATCCGGTAGTATTCCAAGACGACCAAGTTCGCCCTGCAAGTAAACCGAAGATACTTCACCCTCAAAGGCGACTCGGTCTGGCGTCAGAATCTCAAGATGAAGTGCACTCATGCCGCCCCTCGTTACTCGCTCATCTTTTTGGCTTTTTCGATGGCCTCATCAATGGTGCCGACCATATAGAAGGCGCCTTCAGGCAGATCATCATGCATGCCTTCTGCAATTTCCTTGAAACCGCGAATGGTGTCTTCCAACTTCACGTAGCGTCCGGGCATACCTGTAAAGGTCTCTGCCACATGGAAGGGTTGCGATAGAAATTTTTGAATTCTTCGAGCGCGTGACACCACGAGCTTATCTTCGTCACTCAACTCTTCGATTCCTAAGATGGCAATGATGTCTTGAAGATCTTTATACTTCTGTAAAATTCTCTTCACGTTTCGAGCAACGTCGTAATGTTCATCACCCAGAATCTGGGGATCCAAAATACGCGATGACGAAGCCAAAGGATCGACCGCAGGGTAAATGCCCAATTCTGAAATCTGACGCGAAAGATTGGTGGTCGCATCTAAGTGAGCAAAGGTTGTCGCAGGTGCGGGATCCGTGTAGTCATCTGCGGGCACGTAAATCGCCTGCACAGAAGTTATGGAACCTTTTTTTGTCGACGTGATTCGTTCCTGCATTTGGCCCATCTCGGTAGCTAGTGTAGGTTGATAGCCCACCGCGGATGGCATACGTCCAAGAAGCGCGGAAACTTCAGATCCCGCTTGAGTGAAGCGGAAAATGTTGTCAATGAACAAAAGGACGTCTTTGCCTTCTTCGTCTCGGAAATATTCCGCTGCCGTCAGACCGGTCAAGCCAACTCGTGCTCGCGCACCTGGAGGCTCGGTCATCTGGCCGTAAATAAGCGCCGTCTGATCAAGCACTTTAGAGTCTTTCATTTCATGGTAAAGGTCATTTCCTTCACGAGTACGTTCTCCGACTCCGGCAAAGACCGAATAACCACTATGTTCTTTGGCAATGTTATTGATCAACTCCATAATCAGGACAGTTTTGCCAACGCCGGCACCACCAAACAGTCCGGTTTTTCCGCCTTTCATATAAGGCTCAAGGAGGTCGATCACCTTAATCCCAGTCTCGAACATTTCGAGCCGAGTGGATTGGTCTTCGTAAGCAGGTGCAGGACGGTGAATAGGGTATTTGGTCTTAGTTATTACCGGACCAGCTTCATCAACAGGCTCTCCGATCACGTTTAAAATACGACCCAGAATTTCTGGGCCAACGGGTACCATAATTGGATCACCCGTATCTTCGGCTTCGGCGCCACGGACCATGCCCTCTGTCGGTTGCATAGCGATGCAACGTATCTTATTTCCCCCGAGGTGCTGCGCAACCTCAGCGGTAATCTTAACGTCAGCGCCTTGATCGTCTTTGTAGCGAACGAGAACAGCGTTGAGAATATGGGGAAGTTCGCCCTCGAATTCCACGTCGATCACCGGGCCGATGACCTGAACTACCTTACCTTTTCGCATGAATCCCTACTCCTGAAGTCCGTTAATATTCTTTATTCTTAAAGTGCCGCTGCGCCACTTACAATTTCAATGATCTCGTTCGTGATCGCAGCCTGGCGAGCCTTATTCAAGTCCAGCGTCAGCTTTTCGATCATTTCTGAGGCGTTATTTGTTGCAGAATCCATCGCTGTCATTCGAGCAGCGTGCTCGGCGGCACCTGATTCAATTAATGCTTGATACACTTGCGCGAGTACCACTTTGGGCCCAAGCTGGTCGAGGATACTACCCATATCTGGTTCGGCCAAGTGCTCGACGCCTGCCGTTGCTGATTCAGCGTCCGACGTGCGGGAGTCACCTATTAGCGGTAGAAGCTCCGAAAATGTGACTTCCTGGACCATCACGTTCTTGAACTTATTGTAAACCACTACGACTTCTTGCCAGCCGTCACCTTCGTAAATGGACAACATGGTGCGCGCTATCTCTTCAGCAACTTCAAGGTTGACGTCGCGGATTGGCTCAATTTTGGCTGTTACTCGCTCAAAGCTCTGTTTCTTGAAGTAGGAAATCGCTTTCTTACCGATTGGCAAGACGGCTACTTGAGCTTGGCCTTTGTGAGTTAGCCATTTATGTGCGGCCTTCATCAAGTTAGAGTTAAATGCACCGCACAACCCTTTATCTGAGGATATGACGACTAACAACCATTTACCGTCGCGCCGTTTATATAGAGGGCCATTAAGTTCAGGAACGCGATCCACAATCGTGTCATGCACGCTGAACAGTCGCTCCGAATATGGCCGAGCTTGAATCGCCTGTTCAGAGGTCCTGCGTAGTCGCGACGCCGCCACCATTTTCATGGCTTTGGTGATTTGCTGTGTGTTCTTGACGCTGCGGATGCGGCGTCTAATGTCCAATAGATTGGGCATGTTTAGACTCCCAGGTCCGCCTTAAATTGTGTCTTGAAGGCATTAATGGCCGTGACAAGTTGCTTTTCTATCTCATCGTCCAGGGCCAATTTCTGAGCCAGCGATTTCACCAATTCACCATGATGGGTGTCCAAGAACTGATAAAAACGTGACTCAAACAATCCGATATGCTCCATTTCAACGTCGTCGAGAAATCCCTTTGTACCTACATATAAGATGGCGATTTGTCGTTCCACAGAGACGGGCGCGTATTGGGCCTGCTTAAGCAGCTCCGTCAACCTTTGTCCACGATGCAACTGGGCTTGTGTGCTCTTGTCTAAATCAGATCCAAACTGGGCGAAGGCAGCCAACTCTCGATATTGAGCAAGCTCAAGTCTCAAGGTACCAGCCAATTTCTTCACGCCTTTCGTCTGAGCCGCGCCACCCACACGAGAAACAGAAAGACCCACGTTCACCGCCGGGCGTTGACCGGAGTTGAACAAATCCGCTTCGAGATATATCTGTCCATCCGTAATCGAAATTACATTGGTAGGAATATAGGCAGAAACGTCACCGGCCTGGGTTTCGATAATAGGAAGCGCCGTCAAAGAACCGCCGCCTTCATCATCATTCAACTTTGACGCTCGCTCAAGTAACCGTGAGTGCAGATAAAAAACATCACCAGGATACGCCTCACGGCCTGGTGGACGTCGAAGCAAGAGCGAAAGTTCACGATAAGCAGCCGCTTGTTTGGATAAATCGTCGAATATAATGAGCGCGTGTTCGCCGCGGTCACGGAAATACTCACCCATGGCACAACCAGAATATGGAGCCAGGAAAAGTAGTGGTGCTGGTTCCGAGGCCGTTGCTGATACCACAATCGTGTGGCTCATGGCGTCATGCTCTTCGAGTTTAGCAACCACCTGGGCAACGGTTGAGCGTTTCTGGCCGATGGCCACGTAAATACATTTTACGCCCGTCGTTTTTTGGTTGATGATGGTATCAATCGCGATGGCCGTTTTGCCGGTCTGGCGATCACCGATAATCAGCTCGCGTTGGCCTCGGCCAATGGGAATCATGCCATCAATCGCTTTCACGCCGGTCTGCAAAGGTTCATGAACGGATTTACGAGCGATGATACCGGGCGCAATGCGTTCAATCGGCACAAAACCGTCGCTTTCAATTGGGCCCTTGCCATCGATTGGCCGTCCTAATGCGTCAACAACGCGCCCCACCATCGCGGGACCAACGGGCACTGACGCCAGACGCCCAGTACGCTTAACCGAGTCACCTTCACGAATACCGCGTGATTCGCCAAATAAAACGGCTCCTACGTTGTCTTCTTCAAGGTTAAGTACCATGCCAATGAGACCATTGGAGAATTCAAGCAACTCACCCGCCATAGCTTTCTCAAGTCCATGAATGCGGGCAATGCCATCGCCAACGGCGATAACGGTTCCGACTTCGGATAACTCAACGTCAGACTGAAACCCCTCGATTTGCTCGAGGATGATCTTGCTGATCTCTTCGGCGCGAATATCCATTACGCGTTCTCCTTCATTAATTCCTTGCGTATCCTTTGCAATCGCCCGCGAAGGCTGCCGTCGTACACAGTACTGCCAACTTTGGCTATGGCACCTGCCAACAACGAATCATCGGTGTTCATCGTGACACGAATCTTCGTTCCCAGGCGTTTTTCAAATTTCTTTTCAAAAGCAGACATCTTTGTTTTGGGTGGCTCGACAGCCACAATCAAATCCACTTGCTGGATGCCACTCTTTTCGTCCAATCGTTTCTGCACGGCTGTGCGAACATCTGTTAGCAAGCCGATGCGCCCATTCACAGCCAGTACATTCAAGAACCGGGTGGCACGATCAGGCAAAGACAATCGCTTCGAGAGCTGTTCAATGACAGCCACTTTCTTGTCGGCGGCGATTGTCACATTAGCAAACAGCCTCTGTAGCTGTGCTTGCCCATCCACTAAATCGCAGAAGCCAAAAAAGGCTTGCGTGTCAGGAGCGTCAGCCGTGCCAACCGCATCGACAAATGCCTTTGCGTAACGCTGAGCGACCAATGCTGCGCTCATGATTTCGCCCCCAAATAACTGCTGAATTCTTCGAAGACCTGTGTCTTATCTTTGGCGCTGAGTTTGGTTTTTAAGCGGCTCTCGGCATCGTTTGCAGCCAACTCGACCACAAAATGCCGTAAATCCATCAAGGCATGGCGTTGCATATTTTCAATCTCAGCTTTCGCTTGATCGAGAATTCGTTGTGATTCGCGGCGAGCTTCATCGTGAATGCGCTGCTTTTCGCGTTCTGCATCTTCACGGGCCTGGGTTTCAATCGCAGCAAGCTCACTGTCCAGAGTGGACATTTTACTTTCGATCTCTTCGAGTCGCCGCTTCGCCTCTTCTCGGCTACGTTCAGCCAGCTCCAAGGATTCTTTTATTCTTGATAAACGCCCGACAAAAAAGTTGCGGATTGGTTCCCTCAGAAAGTAATAAAGAATCCACGCAAAAATGATGAAGTTAAGTGTCTTTGCTCCGTACTCAACGACGGGGCTCAGATGCACACTTTCACCACCTTCGGAGGCCAAAAGAGGCATGGCGCACAGCAGCCAAATTAAGCTTGTTATCTTGCCCTTCATATTATCCCGTCTTTGAATTACTAGTTTTATCTCAATTTAATAGGTGATTTAGGCTGAGGCCCGTGAAAGCACCGAATTTACAATGTGTTGTGCCAATTCTCTCGACTCTTCTTTTAAAGCGGCTCGCGCCGTTTTGACATGCGTTTCCAGATCAGTGGCAGCTGCTTGAACCAGCGCCATGGATTGCTCTTTCGCCGAGGCCAAAATTTCTTCTCGCACCATTTCTGACTCCTTCAATATCGCATTGCGCCTTTGCTGGGCAGCCCGGCGCGCCTCTATAAGACGCTCCTGATAGCGGGCTAAACTCTCTTCAACAGTTTTGGTTGAAGATCTCTGCGCTTCTGCACCTTCTTCGACTAATTTATGACGTTCATCCATCACCGCAACCAATGGTTTAAAAATCCACTGATTAAGAATGACCAAGAGTACCAAAAACAGGGCCGCAACGATAAACAGCGTCTGATTCAGCTGCATCGGCCCCGGCAAGGAATTGATTAAATCTTCCATTAACTACCCGCCAAGAATTCTTCGATTAACAAGCGCGTTGAGCCATGCCCATGTAGGCTCAAAAAACCGCTGCAAGGTACCACGATATCATCAAGCTTGTCAAACGAAACAGACCTACATTTAACGTTCAAATGGGCCTTCTATCGAAGGCCTGCCAAGGCTTAACTTCAATCTTGAGATTGCCGCGATGAATGTGTGCAACCTCTCCTGTTGACCACCAATCCGGCATGACAAGTGCCCGACCCCATTGAGTCTCAAAAGAGAAGTTTTGATGGAAGTGTCCCATCACAACTATTTTTAGACCATCATCTCCAAAACCTTCGGTATATTCACGCACTTCAGATTCGGGAAAGGCAATCTTAAAGGCTTTGTTCGTGTCTTTTAAGCGGCGCTTGATTTTTTGTGTCAACCAACCTCCGCCCGGCAGCCACGAGACAAAGGTCCGCATCCACTTGTTCTTAGTGAGACGTCGCAGAAGCAGATAGTTACGATCATGGGGATTTGCCTGATCCCCATGAACAAAAAGTACGGGCCCTGATCGGTAACTCTCAGAGGTGCTCCACCGAAAAATGTGCTGGTGAAAATCATGTACATAAAATTCGTGGTTGCCCTCAACAAACCCAATCCTAAATTGATCTTTGTGTTTCTGGCACCATGTCAAAAATCGTTGCTGCGGCTCAGTTAAGTAGCGCGGAATGCCAATCCAAAGGTCAAAAATATCACCCAAGAAGACAAGATCAAGCTCAAGATGTTCCAGCGCATTCAACATGTCAAAGAAGTCATCGACATTGTCATGCGCCGCAGATACATGGGCATCCGAGATGACTAAGATGTCTCGTTCCAGCAGATTCGTCATAAATTTAATTTAACAAGGAAGTTGATAGGGTTACAATCAAACACTCAGTCAATGCTATATATCTGGACGAGGAGGCACAGCGATGAGTCGTTGGGGCGAAGAGGAAAAAAAGTCAAAAGGAATCTTTGGGTGCCTGACTGCTGTCATCGTATCCGGCATGGTCATTTACGGATTCATGCAAGTGTATCCGGTTCTTGAAGGTCGTCGTAAACTGGAAACTTCCATCGAGAAGATTGCGCGAGCCGGACACAAGAGTTCAGAAGAAAAAATTCGCGCCGACATAAGGGCTTCCATGAAAGATTTGGAAATACCCGCTGATCCTGAAGATCTCTTCGTCGAAAAAGCACGAAAACCTTGGGGTGAAGGTGGAAGTATCACCACTCTAGTAACAGTACGCCTCGAATATGAAGCATCAGCAGATTTTGTACTTTTCAAATACAGTCTCCCGATGGTCATTAATGAGGTCGTACCTCTTATTGAATTCTAAATTATCGGAGTTTGTGGCGTTTCATCATTTCATTAAGCGTTGTTGTTTTGACACCTAACATCTGCGCTGCCCCCTTTTGAACGCCGTCGCATACATCTAGGGCTTTAATAATTAAGGCTCGTTCGAATGTCTGTATTTGCTGATGCAGTGGCACACTAAAGTCAAAACTGGGTACGAACCCTTGGCCATCCTGTACCTTCTTGAGGAAATGGGGAGGTAACAAGTCCTTGTCCACGGTTCCATCACGAGACAAAACCACCGCACGCTCGATCAGGTTCTCCAGCTCACGGACGTTTCCTGGCCAGTGGTAAGCCTCCAGTACTTCCATAAATGCCGGTTCAACTCTATGAATGGATTTGCTGTTTTCTGTTTGGTATTTACCAATAAAGTGATCGACGAGTAGAGGCATATCTTCCATGCGCTCACGCAAGGATGGCAATGCGATTTCAATGACGTTTAAGCGGTAATACAGATCCTCGCGAAACTGTCCGTCAGACACCATTCGTTCAAGATCCGCGTTTGTGGCACAAATTAGACGGATATCGATCTTCATGATCGTAGTTGAACCCACCGGCATGATTTCCTTTTCTTGTATCACGCGCAATAGCTTGGCCTGTAACTCAAGAGAGATGTTTCCAATCTCATCCAAGAACAGCGAACCGGTATCCGCGACTTCGCACAAACCCTTCTTATCACCCGTAGCACCTGTGAAAGAGCCCTTCACATGGCCAAACAGCTGACTTTCTAAGAGTTCCGACGGGATGGCACCAGCATTTAGGGTGACAAAGGGGTGGTCTTTTCGAGGGCTATTGTGGTGGATCGCTCGCGCAATAAGTTCCTTGCCAGTACCGCTATCACCTCGGATAAGAATCGTGGCATTCGAGGGAGCAGCTTGGCTAATGAGGTCAAATACATCCATCATCACTTTTGAACGGCCAATGATATTCTCGAATCCGTATTTCTTGTTGAGTTCGCGTTTAAGGCTTCGGTTCTCATCGACCAGTCGGCGAGTCTCAAGAGCTTTTTCAATAACCAGCATTACTTCTTCGTTGTTGAATGGCTTTGTCAGGTAGTCGAAAGCGCCACCCTTCATGGCATCAACCGCTGAATCAACGGTCGCGTACGCCGTAATCACGATTACAGGTAGTTCCGGATCACGGTCACCTGCGGTAGCCAAAACATCAAGTCCTGAAGCGCCAGGCAACATCAAGTCGGTAATCACCAACTGAAAATCGTGATCTTGTTTAAGCCGCCGAATCCCTTCATCGCCACGGTCAATGAACGTCAACAAATAGCCTTTCGGTCGCAATAAACGTCGCAAGATATCTTGGACGACCTTCTCGTCTTCAATGATCAGAATTTTCGGTTTAGATTCCATAGGATTAGATATACCTCGTGTGAATGTTAAGTTTGGTTTTCGATGAGGGCAGAACGGGGAAAAACAAGGCGCACAATGGTTCCACCGTCGGGACTTGCGTCCACTTCGATGCTTGCTTGATGATCCCGCATAATGTTGTATACGACACTGAGTCCGAGTCCGGTACCCTTACCTGCTTCTTTTGTTGTAAAAAAAGGATCGAATATTCGAGAACGTATCTCGGGCGATATGCCATGACCGCTATCGCAAAAACACAATTCGATGAGTTCATCGTCTTGACCGCAGTCAATCACTAACTCGCCACCTTGCGGCATTGCATCCATGGCATTGACGATGACGTTAATGAAGACCTGCTGAATTTGATTGGCATATCCGTCAATGTACTGTTCAGTGGTTTTTTCAACACGGATTTCGACATTCTTCTTCACCGCTTGGTGGCCGAGGAAATGGACTGTTTGGCTGAGGACCTGACCCAAGTCGACTGGCCCCATCGGCGCAGACTCTTTACGCGAAAAATTAAGCAACTCTTTGACGATATTGGCTGCACGACGCGATTGCTCTTCTACCAACTGGATCATCTCTCTTTGGCCCTGAGATAAGCTTTCATCCATCATTAAGAGCTGGCTATAGCCTGCAATCCCCGTAAGTGGTGTATTGATTTCATGAGCGACACCCGCAGCCAGAAGGCCAATCGACGCGAGTTTCTCTTGCTGCATTAATTGGTCTTGAACTTTGCGTTTGTCGCGAATGTCTTCTACTAAATAAAGCGTGCCATATATTTCATTGTCTTTCGTTTTTAGAGGCGTCTTTTGCACTTCTAGAATTAATCCTTCGCCACTAATATTGCGGTACTGGCCTTCAATGAATTCAGTCGCACCCACAAAGTGTTGGCTCTCGATCGTCTCCGTCCTCAAAAGCACCTCAAACGAAGATCCCATCAGATCATTCCGTGATGCGCCTACTAATTCGATAAAGGCACGGTTGCAAGAAACATAATGGTCCATTTCGTCGGTAGCCAATATCCCGACCCTTGAAGACTCAATGATGTTTTCGTTAAATTCTTTGAGTTTATTTATGCTTAGTACTTTTTCATTTAGGGTTCGGTAGAGCTCCATATTTTCAAGCAGTACTTCGCATTGATTGACGAGACTATTTAGTAGCCTTAAGTCATCTGGGTTCAGTCTTGGATCTTGAGCCCCCGCTGGCAGTGAAACCAAAACCAACACTTCGCCGTGAACTCTAATTCCAAAAAAATATTGTTGTGCAATATTGAGCTCGACCGGATGATGAGTGCGCAAAGCCATCATCACCTCTGGACCTCGAGCCAACGCGCCGGTCATTAATTCGCCAGGTAGGTGCCGAAATTCAAGGAATGTGTCTTGCGACCCTACCAACGCATAGCGGTGCTCACGGGAACGGTAATAACCGTGAACGCTCTCGAATCCAAACGCTGTTTCAATCCGGGTTGTAAGTCCTTCAACAAAAGCGAGGATATTGGTGTCTGCCCGGTTGAACTCTGAGAAGTCCAATAGATGACGAACCGCTTCAAAGCGTTTCCCATACACCATGCGTCCTAGTAGATTCTCTGCCAACCTACGCAAGGGGTCGTATGAGACGACGGCAAACATAATCCCAAAGGCAGAGATCATTATTTGTCCCTCACGGCTCACGCTTGATCCCAACAAGGCTTGAAAAATTCCGATAAATAAGAAGAAGCCCAGGAACAGCAAGAGCACAACGGACACATAGACGATGGACTTCTTGCCAATTCTTCCTAAATAGAGAACATCCTTTTGGCTCCAATCAATCAGGAGCGCCAGAGGCGTTAATGCAGGGGCCAGCCCAGCCATCAAGCCACCACCTGGATATTGAACATTCCAGATCTCCAGAGTATATGGCAACCACGAAACTAGCCAAAAGGGACGCAAGCGAGTAGGTACTCGGTTCCAGGGCAGCACAAAGAGAATGAGCGCCACCACCAACAACGTACCGCTCCACACACGTTGAATGTCTTGAATTGAATGATAAAACTCTTCGCCCCAAAAGGTTCCTGCTAGGTTGACCTGCGGGAACCAAAGGAACATCACCAAGACAAGGAGTCCCGAAGGTACCCAGTGTAGAGGCTGCAACGTCCAACGAAGCCTATCGTGAATGGTTTGCGCCAAAGCAATTGACAAAAGCGCAGAAGGCAGCAGCACGCGCCCAAAATAATCGAGAACATAGCTGATCCAGTCAAGAGGCGTAAATCGTTCTGTGAAATGGAAGACAAAGGCTAAGAAGACACATAGAGCAAAGACAATGTACCAACGCCTAGGGCTCTCGGCCACGTCTTGGCTCAAGATGATCAACAAAAAGATCAAGTATATGAAGCCAGTAACCGCAAACATGTAGTAATGAGGCGCGACATCTTTCACGCCACGAATAGGCACCCAAGGTTCATAACGCGAACCATTGCGATCCAGCACATACAAGTGCTTCGAGCCAATCTGAACCCCATAAAGTTTGTCTTCGTAGGTACTTATATTCTCGATATCGGTATCATCGATAGCCAAGAGACGGTCGCCGACTTGTAAGCTTGTTTCTGCGGACAAGTCCGTTTCCACCACCACAAGCGTGTCGTTTTGAAAATCCCAAATTGCACCGTCAGTCGGCTTCAAGTAAGTGATGACGTGGATGACGTTCATCAAGCCGATAATGATCAGCGTGACTAAGAACGAAAAACCAATGCTCTCGCGGTAGGCGAGTAGCCATTCTTTGATACGTCTCATCGACGAGAGCCCCGCGTCTGGAATATGCCCATTATAGGGTGTACGCAAACGCCGCAGTCAAGAATGAGGATTTTGCTAAAGCGGCATATTTCCGTGTTTTTTGGGCGGCAGTGACTCTCGTTTGTGTTCCAGCATAACTAATGCCTGAATTAACCGGCGTCTCGTATCTCGCGGATCGATGACCTCGTCGATGAATCCTTGCTCGGCTGCCACAAAGGGTGAGGCGAACTTTGCGCGGTATTCTTCCGTTAACTTGCGACGCATATCATCGCCGTCCTCGGCCTCTTGGATCTTTTTCTTGTGAATAATGTTGACCGCGCCTTCGCTGCCCATCACGGCGATTTCGGCTGTTGGGTAGGCAAAGTTAATATCGGTCCGTAGATGTTTAGACGCCATCACACAATAAGCACCCCCATAAGCTTTGCGTGTGATCACGGTTAGCTTAGGCACGGTGGCTTCTGAAAATGCATACAGGAGTTTAGCGCCGTGGCGAATAATACCGCCAAATTCCTGTTTGGTGCCGGGCAGAAAGCCGGGCACATCTTCCAGTGTGATCAGGGGTATATTGAATGCGTCGCAAAAACGAACAAAACGCGCACCTTTAGTCGATGAATCGATATCCAGAACACCCGCTAGAAATGCCGGTTGATTGGCAACGATGCCCACTGACCGACCATCCAAACGCGCAAAGCCGACCACTAAACTGCGGCCAAACATCGATTGGACTTCCAAGAAATAACCGTCATCAACCAAGTCAGCAATGATCTTTTTCATATCGTATGGCTGATTAGGATTGGAAGGGATTACTTTAGCGATAACATCGTTTGCACGATCGACGGGATCACTGTTTGGCTTACGCGGTGCGTCGTCCAGGTTATTTGAAGGAATAAATGACAAGAGTTCCCGAATCAGAGCAAGGCAAGCGCGATCATCTTTGACCGAAAACTGCGCCACGCCTGAAGTTTCATTGTGTGTCCGGGCACCACCCAAAGCCTCTTTCGTTACCTCTTCGTGGGTAACGGTTCGAATCACGTCGGGCCCTGTGACGAACATATACGACGTGTCTTGCACCATGATAATGAAGTCGGTTAGCGCAGGTGAATAAACAGCGCCCCCG
Organism: Holophagae bacterium; assembly: GCA_029263455.1. Taxonomy (GTDB): domain Bacteria; phylum Acidobacteriota; class Holophagae; order Acanthopleuribacterales; family Acanthopleuribacteraceae; genus JAGQSC01. The sequence goes on along the minus strand of JAJCXM010000022.1, from coordinate 161,733 downwards.
GCACAAGGTCCCATAATGGCCGAAATTTGAGGAATCACACCCGATGCCAGCGTATTCAGCAAGAATATGTCTGCATAGCCAGCAAGCGATTTGACGCCTTCTTGAATACGGGCACCGCCCGAATCGTTGAGCGCAATGATCGGTGCACCGATTTTCATAGCCAACTTCATCACTTTGACGATCTTCTTGGCATTCGCAAACGATAAGGAACCGCCGTGAACGGTAAAGTCCTGCGCGAACACATAAACGACACGTCCATCCACTCGGCCAAAACCAGAAACAACACCGTCGCCCACGTACTGAGTTGAACCAGAATCGTCTGTTTTCGTGACAACCAACATATCAAGTTCTTGAAAGCTCTCAGGGTCCAATAGGAGATCGAGACGTTCTCGCGCCGTAAGTTTACCCATGGCGTGTTGGCGCGCAATTCGAGCCTCGCCGCCGCCGCTTAGTGCTAACGACTCACGAGCCCGTAGCTCATCTATACGCGATTGACCCGTCATCAAAGACCTCACCATTGTCAAGTTGGGCGCCAGTTTAGCAGATTAGCGTTTATACAGATCTGAGAACAAGCCATCTGAACGTAGTAACGTTTCCTCGCGGTCAGGTCCAACTGAAACCAAATCGACGCTACACCCGACATACGACTCTATCGCTTTTACATAATCCTGTGCAGCTGTGGGCAGTTGCCCAAATTGTCTAATCGTTGATGTGTCTTCGTTCCAGCCGGGCAGTTCGCGGTAAACAGGCTCTGCATTTTGTAACTGTTGTAGAGACGCAGGGAATACACGCGTTTCACGTCCATCTATACGATAGGCCTCACACACATATAGTCTTTCAAATGAATCCAAAATGTCTAACTTCATTAAGGCGAGGCAGTCAAACCCATTGAGACGTTGGGCGTATCGAAGGGCAACCAAATCTAACCAACCACATCGTCTTGGACGTCCAGTTGTGGTGCCAAATTCCTTGCCGTGTTTTCTTAACGCACTGCCTACGTCATCGAGCAATTCCGTTGGAAAAGGGCCTTCGCCGACTCGAGTAGCATAAGCTTTGGTTATGCCTACGACACGATCGATCGCCCGCGCAGGAACACCAGCTCCCGCGCCAATGCCTAATGCGCAAGAGTTGGACGACGTGACATAGGGATAGGTGCCGAAATCAATATCCAGAAGTGTTGCCTGGGCACCTTCAAATAGAATGGGTACATTTTTCTCAACTAAACCGGCCAAGAATTCGACACCATCTACCACATAGTCCTGCAAGCGATGGATCGCTGGCCAAACTTCGGCCATCAGCGCATCCAGATGCAACTGCTGAAGTTCAACTATACCGAGATTCAAGCGTTGGGCTAAGTCCAACTCCGTCCGAACCTTTTCGCTAAAGTCGTCTTTATCGTGCGTATCACAGAAGCGAATACCACGCCGTGCAGCCTTCCACTCATAAGTTGGACCAATGCCTTTGCCTGTCGTTCCAATTTTGCGTTGGTTAGGAGACGCGTCACGAAACTGATCAATGATGCGGTGATAAGGCAATACTAAGTGTGCGCGATTACTTATTTTCAATCGGTCAGGAGTCACTTCGATTCCGCGTTCTTTTAGTTCATCGATTTCACGGATCAACGCGCTGGGATCAACCACAACACCGTTACCAATCAGATTATGGGTTTGGTTACAAAAGATCCCACTTGGTAATAAATGGAGGGCAAATTGCTGGCCGCCAAAGTGGACAGAGTGACCGGCGTTGTTGCCACCTTGAAAACGAACCACGCATCCAAACTTCTCGGCCAAGACATCAACGACTTTACCTTTTCCTTCATCACCCCATTGGGCACCTATGACTGCGACATTGGTCACAACCGACTCCCTCTCATCGCTTCCACCTGACAACCAGGCTTGACTGCTCTTGGTAGGTTCAGCGTCGCGACGCGAAAAATTTAAGTTACACGCGCCAAGTCGGCCATAATAACAAATGACTCGCTAGAGTTGTAGTCCAAAGCGTGGGGATCCATTGCCGCTATCGTAAGGGTCTGTTAACATGCCGTGCCGACTCGACCCCAAAATACGTGGGCCATATGTATAGCCGAATCTTCCAAAACTTAGGTCAAATCGTCATACTCACGTTTGAGTTCGCTCAATGTTTAGTGACACGCAGGCCCCAATTTAAGGAATGGATGCGCCAGTTTCACCACATCGGCGTGCAATCGTTGAGTATCACAAACATCACGGCCCTTTTCACCGGGATGGTGCTTGCGCTGCAAGCGGCTTACGCCCTTTCCGCCTTTGGCGCAGATGTATTCATTGGTGACCTTGTCAGTTTAAGCATCGTACGTGAACTGGGGCCTGTGCTCACGGCACTGCTTGTGGGCGGCCGAGTTGGGGCAGGCATTACCGCCGAATTGGGTACGATGAAAGCCACACAACAATTGGATGCGATGCGATCGATGGCCACCAACCCTGTTTACAGGCTGGTTGTTCCACGCCTAGTTGCATGTATTATCTGCCTACCCTTGTTAACCATCTTGGCCAACTTCATAGGCATCATTGGTGGCCTGTTTATTGCCTCATTTGAGCTTCAAGTTGATGGCCACTTTTTCATGTCGCGCGTGATGCAAGCACTTTCTGTTAATGATGTGGCAAGCGGACTTGGCAAAACGTTTTTCTTCGGTTATTTCATAGGCATCATCGCGTGCCATAACGGGATGCGCGTGGAAAGCGGTGCCGAGGGTGTTGGCCAAGCAACCACTCAAACCGTTGTTTCTGCATCCATAGTCATTCTCATCAGTGATTTTTTCCTAACTAAACTATTTATTATGATTACCTAATGGAACAGATTTATCGCCTTGAGCAAATCCACAAGCATTTTGGGGACAACCACGTTTTGCGGGGCATCGACCTCGATATTCGCCGCGGTGAGAATCTGGTTATTCTAGGTGGCAGTGGTTCTGGTAAGTCCGTCATGCTCAAGTTATTGGTTGGTTTACTTACGGCTGACAAAGGCAAGATTTACTTTGACGGCAACGACATTACCCAACTGCCAGAAAAAGGCTACTACCCTATCCGCACTAGAGTCAGTTATTTGTTTCAAGGCGGCGCGCTATTCGATTCGATGAACGTGTACCAGAACCTCGCCTATCCACTCAAAGCCCACACAGACATGAGTTCACAGGATATTCTTGCCCAAGTTAAAGATGCCCTCAAAAAGGTGGGCTTGGAAGAAATCGAGCATTTGTTCCCGGGCAGTCTTTCCGGCGGTATGATGAAGCGTGTCGCACTAGCCAGGGCAATTATCAATCAACCTGAATTGATTCTCTACGATGAACCGACGACCGGGCTCGACCCACTAACGACACACACGATTAATGAACTGATACGCAAGATGCAAAAGGACCTTCAAATTAGTTCCGTGATTGTCACGCACGATATGCCAACGGTTTATCGTTGTGCAGATCGGCTTGCGTTCTTGGATGAAGGCTGTATGGTATTCATTGGTACGATCGAGCAAGCTCGTCAATCAACGCACCCCAAACTTCGCGCATACTTCCAAGGAGACGACCGTGTCTAAAGAGATTCGAGTTGGCTTGTTTTTCGCTATTTCGCTAGTTATCTTGGCGACCACTGTTTTTTATGTGGGTAATTTCCAAGAGAACGTGAAGTATCAGATCCGTTTTTTCCGAGTCGATGGACTAGAAGCAAATAGTCCCGTTCACTTTAACGGCGTTCCAATTGGGCGTGTCTCCAAAATCGTTTTGGAGGAGCAAACTGAAACGAACATCAATGTCAGCGTCATCGTTACTATCGCTGTGCACCGGTCCGTTAGGACACACATCCGCACCTCAACGTTAGCGGACATCAAATCAAAAGGGGTACTTGGCGATAAGTACATCCTTATGGCAACACCCGATTACCAAGCACCGCAATTAGCAGAAGGTGCATTCATTAAGGCAGTTGTTAAGACTTTGAATGTCGATAAATTACTGCGCCAAGGCACAGATCTAGTCTCCGACGTCACCGACATGACCGAGAACCTTAAACTGTTATTGAGTCAATTAGCTAAGAACGACGGCGTGCTTCAGCGCCTAATCCGCGACCCTGAACTAGCTGCGTCTTTAGCAGATGGCTTGAAACGAATCCTTGACGAGATTGAAAACAAGGAAAGTATCGCAGGCGTTTTGCTGAATGATCCTGTTGCTGGAGCTAGTTTTCGCAAGGAGCTAGGTGACGCGATGAAAGGTCTTGCAACCCTTGCCGAAGATTTACAGCGCAATGATAATGCGATGGCTCTATTGACTCGTGATCCGGAGTTCTCTGCAGAAATTCGGGAGCGAGCCACCACCTTACTAAAAGATATGCAAGAGTTCGTCACCGCTACAACCCAATCCCAAGGATTGCTTTATCGATTGACACAAGACAAAGAGTACGGCGATCGCGTAGCCGCAGATATCGAAAAAATAACCCATCATCTGGCCTCCATTTTGGAGAAGGTCGATGAAGGCGATGGGACGGCTTCGTTAATCGTTAACGATCCTGCCTTATATCAAGGAATCTATCAGGTCGTTTACGGCTTAGAACACTCGGGCCTATCGAAATGGTACATCCAACGCAAACGCAAAAAAGGCGATAGTCTCTTGCAAGACGAGAACGAGGAGGGCGACGTTGAATAAATACATAGGGCTTATGGCCTCAGGAGCAATTGTTTTATTAATCGGTTTATCAGGATGCGGATCGGGACCCGATCCAGCAGATGAGGTTCGCACTTTTCGGCGTCAATACCAGATCGAGTACGATTTCACCGTTAGCCAATTGAAAGGCGAGTTGGGATTGGAGATCAGAGTTCAGAATTTAGCTGGCACCCTGAAACTTCACGATCTCACCGTGGATATCATTGCCTATGACGCCGAAGAAGTTGAGTTTTGGCGTAAACGTACCAGCTTAGATGTTTCCACTATTGGGCACCGATCAACCAAAGCGTTCGAGTTCTTCGAGAAAATTGACCACGCAGATACGTTGGATGCGCTAAGCATAATACTTGCCCCAGACCACGAAGGGACAGACTATAAAACTTATAAAGAGTTCATTCGGATCGGAACACCGTAGAAAGGCTTTAACGTGCACGGATATGAAGCGGTCATTGGGTTAGAGGTACACGCCCAGCTAGCTACCGCCACCAAAATTTTCTGTTCTTGCGCCACCGAATTCGGCGCTGAACCCAACGATCAGACTTGCCCTGTCTGTCTTGGACTGCCTGGCTCATTACCCGTATTGAACCGTGAAGTGATCACGTTTGCAGCGAAGTTTGGGCACGCTGTTGGCGCCCAAATCAATGACCACTCTGTTTTTGCGCGCAAAAACTATTTCTACCCTGACTTGCCCAAAGGCTATCAAATCTCTCAGTACGACCAGCCCATCGTTTCAAATGGCCATCTGGAGATTAGCTTACAAAATGGGGGCAAAAAGAATGTCAGAATCGCGCGCGCTCATTTGGAAGAAGATGCGGGACAATCCGTTCACGATGGCATGCCGCAGTCACAAAACAAAACATATATTAACCTCAATCGAGCTGGCATTCCTCTGCTCGAAATCGTAACTGAACCCGATTTGAGCTCGCCAGATGAGGTCTACGAATATCTAACCGAACTAAAGTCCATTCTGCAATACCTGGAAATATGCGACGGCAACATGGAGGAAGGCAGCTTGCGTTGCGACGCGAACGTCTCTATCCGACCCATCGGCCAGAAAAAACTAGGCACGCGAACCGAAATGAAGAACCTCAACTCGTTCAATCATGTCAGACGCGCGGTTCAACACGAAATAGATCGCCAAATTGCCGTTGTTTTGCAAGGTGGAGTCGTTGATCAAGTGACGCTTTTATGGGATGCAGAAAGCCAGCGATCGAGAGTCATGCGAGGCAAAGAGGAAAGCCACGACTACCGCTATTTTCCAGACCCAGACCTCTTGCCCATTGTCCTTGATCAGGCGGCCAATTCAGAGCTGGCAAACCGCTTACCAGAGCTGCCTCAAGTTAAACGCAAACGCTTTATTGAAGATTTTGAGCTGCCACAAATAGACGCACACATCCTAACGAACGACAAACACTTGGCCGCCTATTTCGAAGCCGCCTTGCGACACAACTGTTCACCCAAACTGGTCGCCAACTGGATGTTGACGGAACTGCTACGCGAGTTGAAGGGACTCGATCATGGCATCGACAGGTGTCCCATCGCCGCCACTGATTTGGGTCGAATGGTGGCTTTGATTGAGGGCGGTGAGATTAGTGGGAAAATGGGCAAACAATTGTTCCGTCTGATGTTCGACACAGGCAAGGCACCCGACAAATTGTTGGTTGAACACGGCATGGTTCAGATTAAAGATGAAACCATTCTTATCGGTATTGTTGAGAAAACACTGGGTCAATACGAAGACCAGGTTGAACAATATCGTTCCGGCAAAACCAAAGTGTTGGGGTTCTTAGTGGGTCAAATCATGCGCGAAACGAAGGGCAAAGCCAACCCAAATCTGGTTAATCAGCTACTCATTGAAAGACTCAACGCAGAAATGTCAAGCCACGCGTAACCCAACCAGCGTTGGATATTTTCTGTATGCTACAATCGCCCGCACATCCACCTGAGATGAGCTATGTTTGAACTTGAGTATCAATGCGACATTTGCCAACATTTTTTTGACCACCCCGTGGACGCCTGTCCCCTTTGCGGGGAGCCATTTTATTGGCTAGTAGTGCTGGCGAATGATTTACAAGATTCACAACGCACTGCGTTCCTACAAATGATGGAAGATATCGTAGAGGGCAATGTAGGTCGTGATTTCATTACCCATGGCGAGAACCTATGGCTGCCCCACAACTTCTGGCAATACAGCCCGGACGGGAGCATTCTCAACACCTTCGCCTGGATCAAGAATATTCGTTTAATTCAACACGACAATCCACAGAAACGACAGTTTTTTGATCGACAAGAGAATCCCACCCAACCGTCCTCGCAACCGCAGCAAGAAGACGAATCGGATAACGAGGGTTTTGACACACAGCCGATCCCAATCGTGCAACCAGAACCACCACAACCTGCACGGTCTTTGCCCAACATCGCGCGCCTAGGGCAACCCACGAAATTACCTAGCGAGTTGATTGCACCAGTCGCAATAGCACTCCTATTTGTCTTTTTGGCTGCAAGTTTTTTTACCCTCTGCGCACAACGAAATATTCACCTTATTCAGCGAGCCCAACAATATGAGCAACAGCTTTTGCCCTGACTGCGGTTCAGACTGCAGTCAACACTTAGAATCCTGTCCCGAGTGCCAATTTCCACTGACGCTGTTGCTACGTGCCAATGAGGGGAAGCTTGTACTTAAAGGCGAGGAACTGAAGAGTTGGCACCGCATTTCCCAACTCTTACGCCGCAATGGCTTAAAAATTGAGACCCAGGCCGTCTCGTCAGGATCGCAACATTGGTGGTGGGCTGTGCCCGGAGTTGGTTTATTCATATTCCTGTTGACGCTTGTCTTTGGGACAAGTGTCGCCAATAGTATTTGGCCGCCGCCGCCGATTCAACACGTTCCAACTCTTGAACTCGCAGCTAAGGACGAAGAAGAGCCAGAAGCAACAGACCCCTCTTTCTTGGTGGAAGCGCTCAAAGCTAGTCGTGACCAAGAACCCGATGAAGAAGAGATTGACCCCTATGAAATCATCGATCGCGAAGTGCTCGCCTACGAACAAATACAAGAATTAGGTTCCGCTTATTATCTCGAAGTTGACGTCGAGGGCAACTTTGGTGCCGGTATCTTGATGTCCGAGGATGGCAAAGCCTTGACCTCTCAACAGAGCGTGGCTGGAGCCTTTGAACGCAAGCGGAGTACCGTCACCAAGGGTGGAAGCTTCACTCAAGACACACTGGTCATCTTGCCACAAACGTCATTATTGGATGGCAGCCGCAGCCAAGCTCAACTCACGCTTGAAGCACCGGGCATTGCGGCCGTGTTACTACAAACAGACCTTAGTAGCTCATTACCAGCTGAGCCAGATTTCGACTCGTACCCCAAAACCGGCGAATTGGTGTGGGTTTGTCTCATGCGTGCCCAGCAGATATACCCCGAACAAGCGAAAATCGTTGCCGATTCGCTGATCGAATCCAGCGCGACATTAGTTCAACTTGATAGTTCCTTTCAGGCTGTGCATTCCGGCACACCTATCTTAAGCATCCACGGTGATCTGGTTGGTATGTTGATGGTCGAGTCAGGGAGAAACATGATGTTACCAATGCGCGCAATTCGCGAAAGAGCACCGCTCATTTATAAGCAGCTCCAGTAAGACAAGGTGGCTTTACAGGTGCATTCGGCTTACCTATAATCAATTAGGACAAGTTTGGTCCTAATTAGGTGAGCTCATGGCAGTATATTTGGACCATCATGCAACCACGCCGCTCGATGCGAGAGTGCTGGATGCGATGATGCCTTATTTGACCGACGCTTACGGGAACCCCTCAAGTCAAAGCCATCGCTGGGGGTGGCAAGCGGAAGCCGCCGTGGAGCATGCGCGTGAGCGTTTGGCTGGTACATTGGCTGCTGTCCCAGATGAGTTGGTCTTCACCTCAGGCGCAACCGAATCTAACAATATGCTCATCCTTGGTCTATTGCAAAAACGCGCGCGTAAAGGCAACCACCTGATCACTTGCACAACTGAGCATCGATCGGTTGTTGATGTTGCCGAGCGTTGGCGGACTTTGGGTGGTGCAGTCACGTATCTTGACGTCGACAGCAATGGCTTAATTGATCCACAACACCTTGCACAAGCATGTCGCCAAGAAACTGTACTGATAAGCGTCATGTATGCCAACAACGAAATAGGCGTCGTTCAGCCCATTGACCTGCTCGCGGAGATCGCTCACGAACGCGGTATTGCTTTTCATTGTGACGGCGTCCAAGCCTACGGGAAGTTGAGCGTCGATTGGTCCCATGTCGATATGATATCGCTCTCAGCACATAAACTTTACGGACCCAAAGGAGTGGGTGTTGCTGTCATCAGACGACGCCCGAACGTGCGCATAATGGCCCAACAGGTTGGTGGCGGGCAAGAGAACGGACGGCGGGCGGGAACACTCAACGTGGCAGGCATCGTCGGATTCGCAGAGGCCGCAGAACTTGCGTTTGATGAGGTAGGCCAGGAAAGTAAAAGATTAGGCGAGCTGCGAACCCGCCTGTGGCAAGGCTTGAAAAGTATTTATCCCAAAGCAATCATCAACGGCCATCAGAGCCTTAGGCTTCCAGGTAATCTCAACGTTTCCTTCATGGGGATCCCGAGTGCCAAGATATTACTGGAGGCGCACGACATTGCTCTTTCCGCAGGATCCGCCTGCAGTTCAGGTACAGGCGAACCTTCCCATGTGATTAGGGCACTAAGCAGCGATCCAGAACGAGCACAGTGCGCGATTAGGTTTGGACTTGGGCGTTCTACCAGTGAGACAGACATTAACCAAACACTTGAGCGTTTCTCAAAGTTGATTAGTAAACTCACCTAAATTCACCATTCGACCGAAACGTGATAAAATCCTTATTGCCATTGAGGCAAGGAGACAGAGAAATGATCACAATAAGCGAACCAGCTCAAAATGAACTAGTGCGAATACTGCAGGAAGAGGGCAAGGGTTCTGAGGCAATTCGTCTGGGTGTCAAGGGCGGCGGTTGCTCCGGTTTTACCTATGTGATGGATTTCGCGAACGAAGCTAATGAAAGCGACCATCAATTCAACAAAGAACGTGTGCCAATTGTGATTGATGCAAAGTCTATTACGTACATTTCTGGACTGCACATTGATTTTGCGTCCGATTTGCTCAACCGCGGTTTCAAATTCTCAAACCCCAATGCAACACAATCATGTGGGTGCGGTACATCATTTGCCGTGTGATGTGAGCCAACGCACCAAGCGTGTGGTTTCGATTCGTTAACACATATGCGATGATGAGTGTAACGAACTTAAGTATAAGACTGTGAAGCCATGATTATTTATCCATCGTCGGACTCAAAGACGCACATGAGTATCCCGCCGTGGGCGGCTATCTCGCTAACGGTAATCTGTTTACTTGTCCACTTTTTCGTATACGTACCTGAGCACAAGCGTGTCTTTGACCGTCAGGTTGAACTCAAAACGCGACTTTTCGAGGCGCTCGATTGGGATGTTGACCAAGGCCTGATCAGTCATGAGTTTTCCATAAAAGCTCGCAACGATCCCAGTGTTCTAGATGACCCCGAATACCTTAGCGTCGTTTCAGAAAGTGTCAAAGTGTCATACCAGGCCTTGGCCATCGTTAAAGCCCCTTTACATCGCGATCGTAACAATGGACTCGGAAACCTAGGTCCCAATCTGGTCATGTCGCATAGCGTTTTCATTTTGATCTTGACCCTGATTTTCTTACCCTTGGCCGGATTTCTTTTTGAACATGTCTATCATCATGTCGTAGCGATCGTTATTTATATTGGTACAGCCACAGCTATATCAATCATGCCGACTGACAGCAGTGTTTGGCCTCCGCCTTCGATGGCCTGGTCTTTCTCCTTAGCGACCATCGTTTTGTTAACTTTATTCGTGGCCCCAACTGCTGTCTTGACCATGAATATAAGAGGTTGGTTAATTCGCTCATTTCATCACCAGATCAAAATACCCTTTGTCGTTTTTGCCATCTTTTTCGGACTGCTTTTTGCCTTCTCCCACTCACGGTGGACACCGTATCTCGATGATTTTTCTTGGTCATACGTATGGGTTGTTCCAGCGTTAGCGGTGGCGTGGTTGTTTATTTTGTTAATGGTCCCTAATCGGGAAAGACGAGATGCATCAGACCCAGAAACGGTTGTTGACAACAATTTGGCAAGAATTGAGATGTTATTTGGTGACGAGAAGTATAGTGAGGCCCGCGACGCGTTGGCAGGATTAGTCGATAAAGGGCCCACGCTCGATCAGCTGTTGCGAATAGGCGAACTGGCGTGGCGCCATAACGAAAATGAACTGTCCGATCGCTGTTTCTTGACCGCCGTACGCCAAGTCATGCCGAGCAAAGATCTAGCTCGCATCCTGCCTGTTGTAGATGAAGTTGCATTTAAGGGGCGTGGAATCCCTGCCGCGGCATTGGAAACAACCATTGAATTGGGTATTCAGGAAAATCAATTTGCCCTGGTTCGCAAGCTTGTGCCTGTGTTCAAAGACCACCCCAATATTGACGACGCTCAAATTCACTTTCTATTTACCAAAATTGTCAACATGTTCTTGTCAAGTAAAGAGCCTGACCAACAGTATCTTTTACAGGTTCGCGGCTGGTTGGAACCCAAAGAGGTTTGTGCCGACCTGGTAGATCGCATCAATGAATTCTTTAGCCAAAAGTCTCAGGAAGACGAGACCATCCTCAACTACACCAGCTTTCACCAAATAGGCGCCCAAGTGAACATAGAATTATTGGCCGTCACCAACGATCACATCCGTTTACAACTGGAAGGCGGTTCTAATCAAGATGTGCCTTGGACAGCTATCATCGCGCTTTATGGTGGACATATGATTTCAGCCAGCCGCGGATATAGGGGAAGCATCATTTTGAGGTTCAAGCGAAAGGTGTTTTCTTGCAACTTCACCAGCAATCAGATATTGATTACAAGAGAAGATGGTGAGTCATTAGGATTCGAAGACACATGGTCGTTGATACGGCGTTACGCGCCTGAAGGCATGCCTGTGACTCGGTTCCGCGATTTTCGAGACCATATTGATCTGGACGCTTATCAGCGCAATATGGATGTGTTTTTAGGGGCAGGTAACTAGATTTATGCATTTATGGATATTTGCCTTATTAGGCTTAATTGGATCCGACGAGCAACTGAAGGTCATTTATTTCGTCAGGCACGCCGAAAAGATAACCGAAGTAGAGGACCCCGATTTGTCAATATTGGGCTTGGAGCGAGTGAAGCAGCTCAATCGATTAATGCTCGATGTGCCTTTCGATGGCGTCATTTCGTCGGAATTCTTACGTACCAGACGGACAGCCGAACCCATTGCGGCTCAGCATGATTTAGACGTCGAGGTAATCCCCGCATCCAAGCCCGAGCAATTAATTTCACGGGTCAAAGGCACAGGGTCGTTCCTTTTAGTTGTCGGTCACTCCAATACCATACCTGATCTAATCCAACGGCTAGGGTGCCCATGCGACGAAATCAGTGAGACCGAATACGATCATGTGTTTGTGGTTGTCTTGTCTGGCAGCCAATGTCTCTCTCATTCGCTAAAGATGCACATTCGTTAATCAACGATGCGGATTCTTGTTCGATGGTCATTGGCTTGCTTGGTGCTGGCCCACATAGTTCTGGCAACATGGTTTGTCACCTATCAATACCACCAGTTGTTTGACGTAAGGCCCATACCGGCAGACAGTCGCATCATCAAGATTAGTGCGGGCCAATCGCTTCGCGAAGTATTGCACATGCTCCATCACCGAGATCTTGCGCCCAACCCGGACATGGTCCATTTGGCTATTCGCCTTTTTCGACCGGAGATTTTGGTCAAGAGCGGAACCTACGAGTTACCCGACCAGATATCACCTTGGGATTTGATCGACACCCTCCACCGCGGTGAAGTGGTCCTTTTCAAATTGACGATCCCCGAGGGTTTGGACATATGGGAGATGGCCGAATTGCTGGGCCAATCTCGGTGGGGTGATCGGCAAGAATTCATGGCGCTTTTGCAGTCAGGTTCCGAAATCAGTGATCTAGACAGCCAAGCCCAATCACTAGAAGGCTACCTGTTACCGGAAACTTATTTCTTCCCGGCGGAAGCCACGCCTGACAGCATCGTGAAGAGCGTCCTCAATCAGTTTCGACTCAAAACACAGCTACTTAGATCTGAACTAGCTAATCTGAACATGACCGTACGAGAGTGGGTATCGCTGGCGTCGCTCATCGAAAAGGAAACTGCTCGACGAGAAGAGCGCTACCTGATCTCGGGTGTCTTTCACCGTCGCCTAAATCGAGGTATGTTGTTGCAGTGTGATCCGACCATTATTTATGCGTTGAAATTAGAAGGCAAATATCGCGGCAAGATTTACCGCAGTGATATCAAATTCGATCATCCTTACAACACCTATGTATCTCCAGGTGTGCCACCTGGACCCATCGCTAGTCCTGGCTATGCGGCACTTGAAGCTGCGCTAAACCCAGCGGAACATCGTTATTTATATTTTGTCGCAAAAAACGACGGCAGCCACTACTTCAGTGAAACACTTAACGAACACACTCGCGCCGTTCGCCAATTCCAACGATGAAAGGCGAGCAACGGGTGCAACTTAAAGTCTCACCCAGGGTAGCCAATATCATCACATCACTAATGCCTACGTTGGACGGTCTATATTTAGCGACAACGGAGTCGAACTCAAAAGGACAATTGACACTCATTTACGATTCGTCTCAAGAACAGCAAATCGAGGCCACAATCGATTTTTTAAGCGATAGATTTCCCCATGAACTGGTTAGGCTATCACTTGATACGTGGAGCTAAGAGCGCCACGATGTCATCGGCAAGCTGCCCTTTGTCTTTGAGTTCCAGATTGTCCACGCCGCCATCACGCCACAAAACCGTGGCTTGGTTTTGATCAGCTGCGAAACCTCGGTCTTTAGGCCCGACCACATTGACGACCACGGCATCTACTTTTTTGCTGACCAGTTTTCGTTTGCCATATTCGAGCGCTTGATGGGTTTCCGCAGCAAAGCCCACGACGAACAGATGGTCCGGTTTGGACGCGCCGACTTCAGCAAGGATATCTGTCGTTCGTTCCAATACAAGTGTCCCGTCAAAGTCTGATTTTTTTATCTTTTGCGGGCGGTAGACAGGACGATAATCGGCAACGGCGGCGTTCATGATCAAAACATCAGAGTCGGATATACGATCCATTAGGGCGCTATGCATTTGTGCCGCGGACCGCACAGCAATTACTTCCACAAATTGAGGTGCAATTTCATGACTAGGCCCGCTAACCAACGTCACATTCGCCCCTGCATCACGAAAGGCTTTAGCCAGTGCGTAACCCATTTTTCCGCTCGACCTATTGCCGAGAAAACGAACTGGGTCAAGATCCTCGTACGTCGGCCCTGCGGTTACCAGCACGTTCTTGTCCACCAACGACGGCCACTTTTTTCCCAAAAGGACCTGGATATATTCTTCGATATGTGAGGGTTCAGCTAAACGCCCATGTCCTTCTTCCCCGCAGGCAAGTGATCCCGCCTCCCCCATCAACAGATGAACACCATCATTCTTCAATTGAGTTAGGTTGCGCTGTGTTGCTGGGTGCGCCAACATGGCGGCGTTCATTGCCGGACACACAAGTGTCGATCCGACATGAGCCAAATAACTAGCGGTCAAAAAGTTATCCGCAGCACCATGTACCATCTTAGATATTGTATGGGCCGTTGCCGGTGCAATGACCATTAAATCAATGGATCGCACATCGTGGATATGGTCCATTGATCCGGGTCCATCATCAACAGCGATTCTAACTCGCTGGCCAGTAACGCCCTCTAAAGTAAGAGGTCCCAGAAACTTACATGCGGACTCCGTCATTACGGGAATGACGTGGTGTCCGCTTTTCACCAACAAGCGTGCCAGTTCAGCAGCTTTGTATGCAGCAATACCACCGCTCACCGCCAGTAGGATTCGTTTGCTGGTGATCATAACGGCCCTGACGAAAAAGTAGCTAGGCTAGTTTGCTGGCCGCTATTTCTTCTTCGCTGATTTTGGAATAGGCAACTTTGCCCTGCATCACTTCGCGAGTTGCTACCCGCGTGTTCTTTTCCTTTTCAAACGGCGTAACCCGTGGCTGGGCACCTTTTTGTAGCTGGGCAACGCGTTGACCAGCCAAGACGATCATTCGGTATTTGCTGCCAATTTTTTCGGGGATGGGCATAGAAATAGCATCACCTCTTAAGAAGAATACACACGAACCTTGTATTCTACTGCAAACTACGAAAACTTTCAAGTATGCGGTCCACTTGTGGCTCTTGGCGATGCGCGCTAAGTCGATCAGCGACGAATATCGCAACCAATTGCTCTAATGCGTCGCCAAGTTGGTCGTTGACGACAACGAAGTCATACGTCTTTGCGTGTTGAACTTCACAGCTAGCAACTTTGAGGCGATTGGTGATGGCGTCGGCTGAATCTGTCTTACGTGCCGAGAGACGGGTAGCTAAGACATCAAAACTCGGCGGAAGTATGAAGATAGCTCGGGATTCCGGTAGTTTCTTACGCACTTGTGCGGCACCCACCACTTCAATGTCTAAAACGATATCGAACCCCATGTCCGATTGTTGACGCAAGAACGCGTAAGAGGTGCCGTACAAGTTGCCATTGTATTCAGCCCACTCAAGGAATTGATCTGTCTCGATCATTTGCTCGAAATGGCCGCGATTAACGAAATGATATTCAATGCCGTCCTGCTCGCCCGGCCGAGGTTGCCTCGTTGTGTGACTAACAGAGAAGACCACGTTAGGTAGACACGCCAACAACTGTGCGAGTAAGGTCGTCTTGCCCGCCCCAGACGGCGCCGATACGATCCAAACAACTCCTGGCTCGTTACTCAATATTGGCCAACTGTTCACGAATTTTTTCCATCTCCGTCTTAAGGGTCACGACCAAAGCAGAAATCTCATCAAGTTTTGCTTTATTTCCAAGTGTCGTGATTTCACGTAGGATTTCTTGGCATATAAATTCTAATCGCTTTCCTGCAGGCCTAGATGGCTGTTCCAGTTCAAGGGTTATGCTGGAGAGGTGGGCCAGCAAACGCGTTACTTCTTCTGAAACATCCAAGCGATCTGACCAATACACCACTTCCTGGTAGAGGCGGGTTTCATCTAACTGCAGGTCCCCACGAATGAGGTCAAGCCGCTTTCGCATTTGGTCCATCAACTGATCGCGTCTTGCGTCGATGATGGGGGCAACTTGTTCGCTAACCGCGCACACCGTTTGCATGCGTTGGTTCAAGTCTGCCTCCAAGTGCTTGCCTTCATTGCGCCGGCTAGTTAGAAACCCTTCCAAGGCCAATTCCATGGTCGTGAAGAGGTGAATTTCATCTTTCGCCGGCAACTTGAATCCTGTTCGGTCCACAATCATCAATTCAGGCATGCGAATCAGGGTATTTACATCAATCGGCCCGCAGACTTGTGGCGTTGAAAGCAGTCGTTCAGCGATTTTCAATAGCTGCTTCAGTCTGCCTTCATCCAAACGGGCCGGCGGCATCACTTCGTCATCGAGAAACCTGAACTCCGTATGAATATCGACTCGACCCCGAAAAAGTTTGTCTTGCACACACTTTCTGAGCGCGGTTTCCAGGTACGCCAGCTCCGGAGGCAGGCGTAAGTTAATATCCAGACCGCGGTGATTGACCCCGCGAATCCGAAAACCGACTTGAATACGACTGTTCTCAAAAGATGCTTCGCCGAATCCTGTCATACTAAAGAGCATGTATACCCTCGTCTTGTAATTCTATAAGTTTTTGGTACGGACCTTCAGCCTGTGCTAATTCATGGTGTATACCGCGCTCGACAACCCGACCTTGATCCATCACTAGGATTAGGTCCGCTCTGCGAATAGTTGAAAGGCGGTGGGCGACAACAAAAGTTGTTTTCTCAGTCATTAAGTTATCTAGCGCCATCTGAACCACACGTTCACTTTCGGTATCTAGCGCCGATGTTGCTTCGTCGAGAATCAAAATAGGTGCGCCTTTTAGAATGGCACGCGCGATGGATATACGCTGGCGCTGGCCACCAGAAAGGCGGTTTCCACTTTCGCCTATTAAAGTATCGTATCCCTGTTCAAGTTGCTGGATAAATTCATGTGCGAACGCCTGTTCGGCGGCTTTGATAACCTGTTCCCTGGTTGCTTCTACACCATAAGCAATATTGTCATGAACAGTGTCATCAAAGAGGATTGTATCTTGAGTGACCACACCAATAAGGTCTCGCAAGTCCTTCTTTGTCATGGCACTTATGGCAATACCATCAAAATAGATGGCACCAGAACAAGGGTCATAAAAACGCGGAAGTAGATTGACGAGCGTTGATTTGCCACTACCAGAAGCCCCAACCAAGGCAACCGTTTTGCCCCGATCTATGGCAAAACTGACGTCGATCAATGCCGGGTCATCAACACGGTCATAATGAAAAGAAACGTTTTCAAACTCGATGCGGTGAACATTAGGATAGTTTTCATGACGAACAGGCGACTCTGGGTCATGGATATTGTTTTCCCATGACATGATTTCTTCGATGCGCGGTAACACACCAACGGCTTGTTGTAACTCGCTGTTGGCACGCGCCATACGCTTGATCGGTTGGTAAAGCTGATAAACAAAAAGAACATAAACCAAGAAATCGCCGGACGACAAATTGGTGGTCTGCACGACATAGCTACCAAACGAAACAAAGGTGACAATCACCAACATACCGACAAGACCAATGACTGGCGTCGTCAAAGCCACGATCATTAATTCGCGCAGGGCATATTTGAGAAATGTCTGGTTATCCCCTTGCAGCCGTTTCGCTTCAAAGGCTTCGCGGTTGAATGCTTTGACGATGCGGATGCCGACAAGCACTTCTTTTAGATGTCCGGACAGTTTACCTAACGCGATCTGCGACTTCTGAGCGTTCTTCTTGATCTTGCGGGTAAACACGACAATCGGCATCCCAATTAAGGGGACCAATACAAAAAGCGTCAATGATACCTTGGCGCTAATCCAAAAAAGGAGAATGACGACGACTGTCGCCGCTGCACCTTCCTTGACCATTTCACCTAACTTAACCGAGATCGCGTTTTGGATGCGGGCAACATCGTTATTGACTCGCGACAATACGTCGCCAGTGCCATATATCTTAAAGAAACTCAGAGGCATAGACAGGACATGTTGCAGGAGTCTCTGACGCACATCAACGACCACATGGAGTCCAATTCGCCCTAAGCCATAGGATCCCAAAAACTCAAAAATAGCCTGGCAAGTGAAAATCACTAGGACCAACATGGCCCATGGCAGCGGGTTCTCTAAATCAAGGCCAGACTCACCCACACCTACACGATCCATCGAAAAACCAAGACCGTCGAGCCAATGCTTGAAATCCTCAAGCATCTCTTCCTGGTACTTAAAGATTTCGTCAACACGGCTAGGTTCCTCATTCACCTTTGGTGTGGTTGCGAGAACATTATCAAAAAGCGGCTTGACCGTCGCGGTTAATGCAGCCGTAAATATGGCCGCCATGATCAATGCGAACAGGGCAGCTGAAAACTTTAGTCGGTAAGGCGTAACGAGTCGCAGTAACTTCATCATAAATTCAGATAACCTGCCACAATGTGTGCTGCGCGTTCACTTGCGCCAACGCCGCCCAAAACATCAGGTATTCGTTTCAATCGGTTGCACACCTTACGATGCTGCTCGTGATTCTCGATCATAACATCCACTTCACTTAAGACACGAAGGGTGTTGTAGTCCTGTTGAATGAGTTCAGGCACAGCATATTCATTTAGGACAATATTGACCAAAGCAACGTAGGGGATCTTGACAAGGCGACGCGCCAATAAATAGGTGAGTGAGCTTAATCGATAACCCACAACCATGGGAATTCCCATCAATCCTGCTTCTAAAGTAGCCGTTCCAGAAGCGACAACCCCAACATCGGCTTGGGCCATCATAGCGCGCATGGAACCTAATCTGACACGAGATGATAGATCGCCTAGCATCTCCATAATGACGGTTCGTTCTATGGTCGGAGCCAACGCAACACCAAACTGCCAATTGGGCCGACTCCTGATAACTTCAACCATGACTGGGAAAAGCGACGAAATTTCTCGTTTACGCGATCCAGGGGCAAGGACGATTAGGGGTTGCTCAGCGTCAAAGCCTAGTTCCTTTCGGACAAGGACATCGCGTTTATAGCTGCTCAGTTCATCGATTAGAGGATGACCGACGACTGTTGTTTTGACCGGCAGATTCTCGTAGAACGGAGCCTCGAATGGAAAGAGTAGAAGGATATGGTCAACCAAATCAGCCAATTGTGCCGCCCGTTGCGGGCGCCACGCCCAAACTTGTGGGCCGACATAATAGATGATAGGAATTTTGAGGTCGGCTACGGCCTTCGCAAAACGCATATTAAAATCAGGCGCGTCGATAAGCACAATCGCGTCCGGTTTTTCTCTTCGAACCCAAGCAACAAGACGGTTAAATTGACGTTTCAGTTGTTTCAGTTTGGACAGGACTTCAACCAAACCCATCACATTAAAGTCAGAGACCCGATAAATGGGATCAAGACCTTGTTCAATCATGCCATCGCCACCCACGCCAAAACACTTTAGGTTTGGGGCAGTCACATGCAAATGCTGAAGCAGTTTACTACCTAAAAAGTCACCGCTAGTTTCGGTTGCGACCAGAAAGAGCTTCTTCATGGGGAACCGAGTCTAGCACAGCCTTTGAAGTTGTCGATTGTGTTTAAGCGCTGTCACTTAGATAATGTGGGTTCACTGAGGAGCTACCATGAAACAAGCGGACGAGATTGCGCCCTACCTCTTGGACCACGCCCTGCTGGATGGCATACCGCAAAAGCGACATTTGATCGAGATTGTGACGGGTCAGACAGGCACCTCAAGCGCAGGCTTTCCCTATGTTTGTGAATCAAGTTTCAATCTGATGATTGAAGAGGTGCCGCATCTATTTCAAAAAGGTCTACTGGTGCTCGACTGGTTGAATAAATTGGAAAAGGTACTAGCTGAGATCGAAGACATGAGGTCGGCAACGGTTGAATCGATAGCCAGAGCCATCCGCGTCGTTCGCAACATAATCTACACGGCAGGCATCACGGCACCACCTGACCTTTGGCTCTTACGACACATCTTGTCCGCACATATGAAACTCGGATTAACGACGAGACTCGTGCATGGTCAGGCCATCAACCCTGCGTCCGAGCGCGAATTTGATACCGCCCAACTGACAATGGACTTAAAGTTTATGCGTAGTAGAGGTTATTTGAGCCTTGGCGATGACGGCTTTCGCCTTATCGATGAGCCCAGCATTATCGATCTATTCAAGACCATCGACCCGTTGCCTGAAGAATATCTGACCGATATGACGTCACAAGTATCAACTTGGCTGGCGACGAGGGAGGAGAATCCCCTAGTAGAGTCCTTCTTTCGTTTGCCAAAGGAAAAAGTCCGCCAATCAAGCTGGATTGCGCTGGATGACGAAATTGAAATCGGTTATCGATTATTGCCACTGGTACTTGCATTACGCGCCAGGAACTTAAGCTCAAGCTTTCAATTGGGCGTGTTTGTTCAGGACGTCGTTACCATCAGCGATGGCATGGAAAGGGTGCTGTTAGCCTCAGGAATCATCGATCTCAACCGATGTGTCACTGAACTGGGTGCTCGGGTTTTCAGCCGAGGTCCGGGACCCTTTGGCATCATAGGTACCTATTATCCGTACCTTTGTCGCTTACAACAATTTTTGGGCCGCGAAGAACGTAAAGTGTGGGTCAACAGGGCCGCCAATGTAGGCGCTAGCCAGGACGCTAACAGGAAGACCTTTGCCCTTGCTAACGACGCCCTCGATCGCTTTTGTAAGGATACCGGTCATCGTTTTCTTGTCTTTATCGAGCATGCTGTGGGCCGAGGCGAAGCCACAAGACAGCGTTTTGAACGTAATGGAGAAGAGACGATTTCCTACTTCGGTGCCGACCTTGAAGATGCCGCAATTGACCGCGCTGTTGAGGCACAAAGTCTTGGCCAGCTGCCCAGCAACATGTCTTTTATTCGACAAGCCGATATCGCCGAACCTCAACGAGTAGTGAAATCCGTTCAAGCGGCTGGATTAAGCACGAAAGGCGCTGTCATGATGGTTGGCAACGGTTTCCACGAGGTACGTCAACAAACTAATGAGCGAATGGTTCAAGTCTTCAAGGGTTACCATCAGGCGGGCATCATATTGATTTTCACAGAGGAGTCTGCCTTAACCGATGAGGATTTGATCAATACTGCGTGGAACACTTATCACGCTGGTTTCCGCTACGTACATGAACTATCTGGCCAGGGGCTACGATCAGCAGACGAACGGCCCGGACTAGACGCCGTATTCAGTTGGCGAAGGTGCGCAGAACTTGCTGGTTATTCATGTTTGGATGACTATACGTCGCGAACACGCACGATTTATCCCTATCCTCGCAAAAAGGGCTATAACCCTTCCATCAGCGTTACCCATTTCTGCGTGCCTGAAAGTCTTATTGGCACAACGAATCGCCCTAACTGAAGCGTTGAACATTAGTGATTTTTATTTGATTCTCGCGCTGCACGAAGGCCTGTGTTAGTTTTGTATTTGTGCTTGAATTCCTAAAAACCAATCGTTCGCTGCAGGCAATGTCGGGACTCGACTCGGCTTTTCTGTATTTGGAACAGCCGCATATGCCCATGCATGTTGGCAGTCTTTGTATCCTTGATGGTTCGTTGGGATTTGAACGTTTCCGCGAACATTTAATTTCCCGACTAGACAGGATTCGAACATTCCAACAGCGTTTGGTAGAGGTGCCGTTTTCCATGGATCGTCCCTTCTGGGTCGATGACCCAGATTTCAATATCGACGATCACCTTCACCATACAGCTCTTCCAAAACCAGGGGGCTGGAAACAATTGCGGCGATTGTGCTCACGTGTTTTCGCCCAGCAATTAGACCGCAACAAGCCCCTATGGGAATTTGTATTCGTGGAGGGTTTGGAAGCTATTCCTCAGGTTCCCACAGGATCAGTAGCGATCATAAGTAAGATTCACCATGCAGCTATTGATGGCATGTCTGGCAATACCGTCATGAGTGCTCTTTTTGATGCCACGGCGGAGACCAGCACATACGAGTCGAAAGAGCCCAAACCTACTGAGCCCTTACCTTCAGCGCTTGAACTGATCGCACATAGCGCAACAGACTTTATTCGACGGCCATTCAAACTTCCAGGAATCTTGTTTGAAACGGCACAGGCAACCATAAAGTCGGGCACTTTTTCAAGAGTCGTTCGCCGCGACCTGTCCGCCATCCCATTTACCGCACCAGCAACGCCCTTTAATGCCGCAATTAGCCGTAGCCGGAACTGGAACACCGCTGTTTTGGACATGAAACGCATCAAGGCGATAAAGAATCGGGCCGGTTGCACCGTCAACGATGTGGTTTTGACAATTTGTGCGGGAGCCCTGCGCCGTTATTTGTCGGAAATCAACAAACTCCCAGATTCGCCGCTAGTGGCCATGGTACCAATATCTACCAGGAGTACCGACAAGAAAGACAGTCTTGGCAACCAAGTAAACGCCACCCTCGTTCAGTTAGCCACAGACATAGAAAACCCCATTGAGCGTTTGAATCAAGTCCATCAGAACATGCTGAGAAGCAAGTCAAGCCATCAAGCTGTTGATGCCAACTTAATCATGCAATATGGGGAACTTGTTCCTTACGGACTGGCAGGACAAGCAGCCCGTGTATATACCAGAACCGAGCTCGCCAACCGCCATCGGCCGCTATTTAATTGCATCATCACCAACGTACCGGGACCTCGCATTCCACTTTACCTTGCAGGCCACAAAATGATAGCAAGCATGGGCATGGCACCGATCGTTGATGGCATCGGATTGACCATGGTCGTTTTTAGCTATCAAGACATGTTGACGATTAGTCCTTTAAGTTCACCAAAGGTCATGCCAGATCTCGATCGTTTTACGAGGTACATATGGGAATCTGCCAATGAATTGGAAGCGGCCATCAACGCATTGGAAGATGAATCAACATGAATGAGATGAAGCCGCCGTCGGTTTGGAACTTATTGCTCGAAGGTCGTTGGATCTTTGAACTCGGAAGTTACTATGCGGCATATCCGTTCTTACGGAGCGCAAGCAAAGGGGACGGACACCCAGTGATGGTATTACCGGGTTTTATGACGGGCGACTTGGTGACAAGGCCGCTTCGACGATTCTTGAATACACTCGGTTACCGCGTATATGGCTGGCAACAAGGAATCAATTTTGGCAATCACATCAACCCTTCGGAATCTCCTCAGCAAGATACAGGCGTGGTGCAGCATCTTCAAGAAATCCATCGTGATCATCAGCGTAAAGTCAGTTTAGTTGGGTGGAGTTTGGGTGGCGTGTATGCGCGTGAGATTGCGAAGGCGCACCCAGAGCTGGTTCGATGCGTGATCACCTTAGGCAGTCCTTTTAGGGACCCAGTCGGTGCGACCAATATCCGCTGGTTATATGAAGCCTTAAGTGGTCATTCATTGGCCGATGTGAAAGTCGACGTTTTTGCTCGTCTCAAGCTACCGCCTCCAATGCCTTCGACGTCCATTTATACAAAGTCCGATGGCATCGTTTCATGGCGTAGTTGTTTAGATGAAGAGACAGATATCAACGAAAACGTGCGCGTGCCAGGAAGCCATCAAGGCCTTGGTCACAACCCTATTGCGCTTTGGGTTATTGCCAACCGACTGGCGCAGAAAGAAGGGGCCTGGCTACCCTATGAAGCAAGCACACAGCGGTTACCGCAAACGACCAGTTAGCGGCATAGCCGAAGCTATGCCGCAAAAAGGTTAATAACGGTAGTATTCGGGTTTGAATGGACCCTCTTTAGGGATGCCCAAATAATCCGCTTGGCTTTGAGTTAGGTGCGTTAATTTCACACCCAGTTTGGCCAAGTGCAACCGAGCAACTTCTTCATCGAGCGCTTTGGGCAAAACGTGAACGCCTAAAGGATACTCATCGGGACTCTCCCACAGTGCAATTTGTGCAATGACTTGGTTGGTGAAACTGTTGCTCATTACAAAAGATGGGTGACCTGTGGCACAACCCAAATTGACAAGACGCCCGCGGGCAAGGATGACAACGGTTTTACCATCGGGATACACAAACTTGTCGACCTGAGGTTTGATCTCAACTTCTTCAATATCGGCACGATTGACCAGATAATCGATGTCGATTTCGCAATCAAAGTGACCGATGTTACAAACAATCGCATTGTCTTTCATGGCGTCTAAGTGACGACTCGTAATGACTTCGCTACAACCGGTTGAAGTTACAAAGATATCTGCGATAGGTGCAGCTTCATCCATTGTCAGGACTTGATAACCTTCCATGGCGGCTTGCAAGGCGCAGATAGGGTCAATTTCCGTAATCAGAACTCGGGCCCCAAAGCCACGCATTGATTGGGCACAGCCCTTACCAACATCACCGTAGCCGGCAATGACCACAACTTTACCGGCCACCATGACATCGGTGGCCCGCTTCAATCCGTCAGCTAAGGATTCTCGGCATCCGTACAAATTATCAAACTTCGATTTGGTCACGGAGTCGTTGACATTGATCGCTGGAATCTTCAACTCTCCACGTTCGTGCATTTGATAGAGACGATGCACACCTGTGGTTGTTTCTTCTGTGATTCCCCGAATGCCAGCCACTTGATCTGCGTAGCGCTCGTGTACGATGGCGGTCAAATCGCCGCCGTCATCAAGAATCATGTTCAAGAATTTGCCATTTTCCCAGCGCAATGTCTGCTCTATACACCATTCATATTCTTCATCCGTCTCACCCTTCCAGGCAAAAACGGGGACACCAGCAGCAGCAATGGCGGCTGCCGCATGATCTTGGGTAGAAAAGATATTGCAAGATGACCAGCGCACGGAGGCGCCCAATTCAACAAGGGTTTCGATCAGCACCGCCGTTTGAATTGTCATGTGCAAACAACCGGCAATCCGTGTACCTGCCAACGGCTTCGTCGAGCCATATTTCGCGCGTAACGCCATCAGTCCTGGCATTTCTTTTTCAGCAATTTCTATTTCGAGCCGGCCATAATCGGCCAACGTAATATCTTTTACTTTATAGTCTTGAACGACTGAACCCATGTCTTCTCCTTCTTCAGTTAAGCGAGTACGTCTAAGCGAGTACGTCAACCATATCGACTTTTTCCCAGGTAAATTCAGGGCGACCAAAATGGCCATAAGCTGCGGCGCGTTTGAATCCTGGTTTTCTTAAATCAAGGCGATCAATAATGCCTTTAGGGGTTAGATCAAAATGTTTGCGAATCAGGGCGACCAATTCCGAATCTGGACGCTTACCAGTCCCAAACGTATCAACATTGATAGAAACAGGCTCTGCAACGCCAATGGCATAGGCGAGTTGAATCTCGCAATGGGTAGCCAGATTTGCGGCCACCAAGTTCTTAGCCACATGGCGTGACGCGTAGGCGGCAGATCGGTCTACTTTTGTAGCATCCTTGCCGGAAAAGGCACCGCCACCATGACGAGCCCAACCACCGTATGTATCAACGATTATCTTTCGTCCAGTTAATCCAGCATCTCCCATCGGACCACCTATGACAAAGCGACCGGTTGGGTTGATATGGAAAACGGTGTTTTCGTGAAGCATGTGCGATGGTAAGACTGGTTTAACGACATGCTCAATAATGTCATGTCGTAACTGATCCATTTCGACCTGTTCATCGTGCTGTGAAGAGACAACGACGGTATCCACAGCCACAGGACGATTATCTTCGTAGCGCACGGAGACTTGCGTTTTTCCGTCTGGCCGCAAATAGGCGAGCCTTCCGTCTTTTCGGACTTCCGTTAGACGGCGTGCAAGTTGATGTGCCATGTGAATGGGTAAAGGCATCAATTCGTCGGTTTCTATGCAGGCATATCCAAACATCAGCCCTTGATCTCCGGCACCGAGCCGATCAACCCCCATCGCTATGTCGGGCGACTGGCGGTCTAGAGTGGCGATAATGGCACAGCTTGCCGCATCAAAACCCATGTCAGAACTGGTGTACCCAATGTCGTGAATCGTTGATCTCACGAGTTCAGGTACATCAATCAGGGCCTTGGTTGTGATTTCACCGCCAACGAGTACCAGACCGGTGGTTACAAAGGTCTCGCAAGCGACTCGACTCATGGCGTCTTGTGTCAAACAAGCGTCTAGGACCGCATCACTAACCTGATCAGCAATCTTGTCAGGGTGTCCTTCAGTAACCGATTCTGATGAAAACAGAAACGTCATGCTTCACTCCTCAGCTGGAAATTCGCGCCGGCCGGTCGATTATCGGCATCAAATTCAAAAGGGCCGTGGCTTCGACATACCATGATATAGACGACACAGGCTGCGTATTCTAACCCAGCTGATTGGGACCCACAAGTTAGAAGTGGTAATCTAGCCAAGAAAAGGAAATGAAAACCAAATGAAGATGGATTCTCCGGCGACCATAGCGATGGCTGTGTCCCAAATTCGGCGCCCCATTAGACGTCCCATAATCGCGCCAGCCAACAAAGTTAATAGCGTTACTGGATCCAAAAAGACGGCGAATGCCATGGGCACAATTGACGGCATCCATTTTTTGAGGACGTGAAATTGGCTAAAGGCCATGCCAACGCAGCCAACTAAAGCACCCCATCCCAAGGCGAAGCTTATTTTGGGGTCCGAAAGGCCGACATCACGGGTAAGCGCCCAAACATCGAGCCAGATCTGGGCAGCAGGAGCCGGAAATTCTGGTCCTCCCAGTTCGTATCTCGACATAAGTGCATACCAAACAATGGGTACAAAGATGAAGGGACCTACTACGGCACCAACGAGTTGGTAACGCAACTGTCTTATGGGCGGACATGACAACATGTCGCCACAACGCAAATCCGTCATGAAATCACTGGACGCAGCGGATGTGCCTGCCAAAATGGCCGTTCCGACCATAGCGCCGGATCCCAGCCCCGGAATGAGACCAAACAGCAGCAGAGAGAGTTTACCCAAGGCGCCCGTCGGTACCACATCGGTCTCACCCGTCACCCTTGTTGATACGAGGGCAAAGGCAGGAATGGCCAAGATAGCAATCAACAACAATTGCCAACTGATGCGAAAAATGGCGAGGGAAACGGCGGCAATAACCAACACAAATGGCAACCATACATAGAGTGATCGTGGGGAATAATCAGTCTCGGATTGCTCGACGCGTTTGCGTCTCAACGATTGCATCAATAGTTCGCCCACCGAGGCTACCACCATGGCCGATACCGACATCCACTGGATCGTCTTCTCTGATTCTGCACCCAAAGCATACGGTAGTAAGACAAAAGCCAGAATGCCGCCCAGAAACATCGACAGACACGTCCGCATCCCCAAGATGGCGCCCAAACCCCACAGCATTGGTGATGAACTGAACCCAAATTGTCGAATGGATAAGAAGACCTCTGGAATCCATCCCGTCAGGCTCTTAATCAACGTCCACAGTCCGCTCAGGCTAAAAACGACAAAAAACTGGCGGACGCTGCGACCTTGCAAAATATGTAAAACACTCTCACCAGCAACTCGACCTGAAGGGAACGAATAGTTGGCTAACATCTTTTCGCGAATTGAAAAGGCAACAAGGCTTCCCAATCCACAGATGGCCGATAACCAAAGTGCAATTAGCCAAGGGTGATCAGGCATTTGCTTGGCCATCACAATGGCCGCAAACGCCGTAGCTAATACCGTGCCTGCCCCGTAGCTCATAGCCGAAGCAAGGGACTGGTAACACGCATATTCAATTTTTGAAAAGCCTGACCAGCGCTGATTTATGAAGAGCAGTAGATGATTACTACCTGCCAACGCAAAAACGGTAAGCAACGCTACACCGACAGTGAAGCCTAATTTCAGACCTAGATAGATATTTGCCAAGCCGAGAAGTACGCCCAGAATTAGCGCGTAACAAAGACCAAGAACGTCCCTTCTGCGGATCACAACATATCAGTAATAGCCTGCCGGTTCAGTCACAAACATAAACCAGGCAAAGGCTATACCGCCTAAGAACAAAATCGAAAAATAAAGAAAAAAATGATGGTGCCACGAATGCTGCTTTTTGTTGAAGTAAAGAGCATGAAAAGAACCGCTTAAGATGAGCGCGGTCAAAAGCATATTGAGCATGTGACTTTGCACGAGCATCTCCCCCGAAAGACCTGACTGGGGGCGGATTGTACCACAGCTTATTTTTTGACCAAACGGCTGGCTGTAGTAGACTCAATCACGTGCACAACCGAACGCAGTGAGGTCATTATGGATCCATTAATCGCCCAGCCAGAACCCTACGCCTTTAAAGTGACGAAAGACAAACGCTATGCATGGTGTGCATGTGGACTCAGCCAAGAACAGCCGCTATGTGATGGGTCGCACCGGGAAACCGATATCTTGCCCATCATGTATAAAGCTGTCGCTGACGAAACGGTCTATTTCTGCGGTTGCAAACAGTCTAGTAACCAACCTCTTTGCGATGGCACGCATAACTTATTGGTGGATGAAATCACGTGACTGCCGGAGTCAATTCGCCAAAGGAACTTTTTGCTCGCTTATCCCAAGCCGTGATCGACCAGAACACAGCGCTTCAGCAGATCGCGGTGTCATTGTATAAACACATGGCGCATATCAATGTTGGCAACATCCTTCTGATTGGCAATAGTGGTACGGGCAAGACGACGATTATGCGTAACATTGAGAGAATGTTCGCCGACGATCCGCGGCTTTCCAAATTCACCAATACCATCCGCTTGAACGCGAATGTCGTTGCCGACGATGAAACGAGCCAGCTCGAGTCAAGCATCATCATATCTAGATTACAGCAGAACGCCCACCGAATCATGGGCGACGAAGTGGATGCTGAACGCTTCCGTAATCTAATCGAAAACTCCGTCGTGTTCTTAGACGAGGTCGATAAGATTCGTGCCATCGTGGGCGACAAATCAAACCCACGCGGCATTCAGGCGCAAGAGGCACTTTTAACCCTTATCGAGGGCGAGAAACTGACGTTGCCATTAACCGTCAAAAAGGAAGGCCAACTAGAGAACACTCAAGTTATTGTCGACACAAGCCGTATCCTGTTCATATGTGGCGGTGCTTTTGAAGGCCTTTACGACGCGGTTTACCGTCGAGTTTCAAGCGGCGAACACCGAGATCAGTTAGTCCAGGAATACATCGTCAATGATCACCAGGACGATGTCCAAGAAAAGGAACATTTCTCCCTCCACGACTACGTGCGCTATGAGGACATGTTTGAATACGGCATGACCCCTCAGTTCTTGGGTCGATTCGACGAGATCATTGTCCTTAACGACCTCAGCGTTCACGGCCTCATGCGTATCTTTTTGGAATCCAAAGATGCGGTTTTCAAAGAGTCTCAAGCCTATTTCAAATCGCTTGGTATTGATTTACAGATCACAAAAGAAGGATTGCAGCTCTTAGCAGAACGGGCCTATGAAAATCATCGAATTGGGGCACGGGCTTTGCGCAGCCTATTTAAGCGAGTCCTACGAGGGGTGGAGTTTGACCCCCAGAGCTCGTACTTAGTCAAGCAAGATAAAGGTGTCAAAACGCTGCTCATCAACCGGGATATGGTCGCTCGCCACGTATAAGCTCTTATTTTAAAAACACTTACAGGATCGCACAATACGCAGAGAGCGCCTTAACCCTTGCAAAAAAGGGTCCAAAAATGCTATCATCGCAGGACCGTTTGTAGCGAGGTACCTGAATGTTCAACCTTGGAGATCACGTATTCTACCCCAAAGGTGGCGTATTTCTCATCCAAAAGCAATCCCATAAAGAAATGTACGGCCGTGCGATCGACTTTTTTGATCTTGTCTCATTTGATGGCAAAACAAAAATTAGTATCCCGGAAGGCAACGTTAAACGAGTCGGTGTACGAAGCCTTCTGAGCCCTAAAGAGCTAGAGGTGGCACTGGACGCGTTTGTGCCCGACCACAAACTAACCAAACTTCACCACAAGAACCGTAAAAGCAAATTTGAGCTGTTACGCCAGACCGGTGATTTCGAAGATATGGGCTTGGTAGTGACCACCATCCATAACTTGATCCACAAAACCAAAGCAACGTTTGAAGAAAAGCGAATGTACGACCAGATTCGCAAACGCCTAGCTGACGAGATTTCCATCGTTAACGCTCTGGACTCGGATAAAGCAAATGCATTGCTTGGTGATTCCCTAGACAAAGCCATCTTGAGGTCACCTGAAGAAGATCCGGCAGCCGAAGCGGCTGAAGCGGCTGAAGCAGAAGATAACAATACCGAAACAACTACCGAAGCAAGTTCCGATACAAAAACCGAAACACCCGCGACGACCTAGGCTGACATAAATCTGTGCACCCAGTAACGCGCTGGATGGTTTACCCAATCGCGACGGGACTGGGTGCTGGATATGTACCCAAAGGGCCCGGCACAGCGGGTTCAGTCGTTGGGACCGTACTTATTTGGCTGCTTTGGCCTAGACTTAACCTCTTGGGCGAAGGTCTCGTTTGCTTAGCTCTCGTTTTCATCGGTGTCTGGGTGTCAACCCTAGTGGAACGCGACATGGGGAGTCACGATCCACAGACGGTTGTGATCGATGAAATAGCCGGAATTGGGATAACGTTCCTTGGTTCAGGAACAAGCCTGATGGAGCTCGCTCTCGGGTTTACACTCTTCCGTATCTTTGATATCTGGAAGCCACACCTTATTGGGCGTTCCGGGAATTTGCCCGAGGGTTGGGGCGTCATGGCAGATGACGTATTGGCTGGCATGGTGGCGGCTTCGATTATGTTTGCATATCGCTGGTTCACCGGATGAACATCACTGTTTTTGGCCAAGCGATTGGTGACGAATTGTGTCTCTTGATTGGCAACTACGATGGCGTGCACAAAGGCCATCAATTTGTCATAGCCCAAGCGCGCAAGGAAGCATTCGAGGGCGGCTTCAAAACAGCGGTATTAAGTTTTTCACCACATCCTCTACGTATTTTGGCGCCACAAAAAGCACCCAAATTGATTCAGAATAGGGACCAGAAGCTTGCGCTATTGGAACATCACGGCGTCGACCACTATATAGAGCTCCCTTTTGATCAAGCGCTGGCATCAACCTCGCCAGAGGCTTTTGTAGAACAAATGTGCTGTGCATTTAAAATACGACGATTGTATGTAGGGCAGGATTTTCGATTCGGGAATCAACGCGCCGGCGATATACAAATGCTCCATGATTTAGCGCCCAAATATGGCTACGTCTGTATGGCTGTGCCCGAAGTAAAAGACAAGCACGGCACCCTTTCGTCATCTCGGTTGCGCCATGAAATTGCACAGGGTCACATGTCCGAATGCCACAACTTATTGGGACGGCCATTTTTTGTGACGGGCACCATCGTCGCAGGCGCGAAGCTGGGCAGTGATATGGGATTCCCGACAGCCAATTTGGAGATCGATAGCGAAGTCGTCCCTTGTAATGGCGTTTACGCCACATGGATGTACGTCAATCAAGCATGGCGTCGTTCCATCACGAACATCGGAGTACGTCCCACCTTGCACAATGATTCGGTGCGCCATATCGAGACTCACATATTGGACTATCAGGATGATTTGTATGGTACTCGCGCTCTATTAGCCTTTAACGATTGGATTCGTCCTGAACAACGTTTCTCCAGTCGACAGGTGCTTATTGAACAGATTGGGCATGACTTACAGCAACGTCGCCAAGCGAGCGATCGAAATGCGCCCCATATAGCCTCCGAAGTACTAGCGCTCATCGATGCCGACACTTAGTTTTCAACAGTCCGCGGACACTTTTCGCGTGACAGAAGAGCTATTTTTCCAGCCGTCTGGCAGCGGTGATCACGTCTTTGTGTTTATCGAAAAAAAGGGTATTTCAACCGCAGCGGCAAAACGAATGCTGAGCGAACAGCTAGGTGTGCCAATTGACCACATCAAACATGCAGGCAAAAAGGATCGCGATGCGACCGCGCGGCAATGGCTGTCTTATCCTCGAATTCCAGCTATAAGAGAGCCGAGCGATCACCCTCAGCTGCGCATTTTGGATCTCCAATACCACGCCCACGGATTATCTTTAGGCCATGTACGCCTTAACCATTTTGAGTTGACGCTTGGCGGCCCAATTGACGATCAACCGCTAAACGCCGAGTTTAAATTCCCCAACTTTTATGGCGGGCAACGGTTCGGTCGCTTTGATCCCGCCAATTTGGATAATCCCAAGCCCTGGGTTGAACGCGCCCGGAGAGACGCCTTCTCTCAAGTCCAGGCAACTTTTTTCAACCTTTACTTACAATGGCGCCTAAAAGAATCTCCCCACTTTGTTGAGGGTGATATTTACGGGTTCCCCAATTCAAAGAAGACTTTTTGGAGCTCCTCAGATACGACCTTGAAATCGCGTTTAGAAACTGGGGAAATTGTGCCAACAGGGCCCATGTTTGGAGCAAAGATGGCATGCCCAGAACACGACTTAGAGCAACAATTCTTGAGCCGATATGGGCTTAGTCCTGCAGATTTCGTGCGCCGCGGAAAATCAGGCCAAGGATCGCGGCGGCTATTGTGGTCTCAAACATGGGAGCTAACCTGCCAAAACGATCATGGCAACACACATTTGAGTTTCAAGTTAAGGTCGGGTTGTTATGCGACCGTCGTTCTAATGGCCATCTTTCGCGCAAAATGTTTGAGCGATCCATTCTGGCAATGGCCGAACTTTAGTGAGAACCAATGGCTGCATCCGCCTAGCGTCACTTAACGAAGCGATAGCCTTTACCTTGAACGGTCACGATATGACGCGGATTACGAGGATCCCGCTCAACTTTACGCCTCAACTTAGATATATGCACGTCAACCGTTCGCGTGACGTTTGGACCATTACAGCCCCACACTTCCTTAAGCAAAGCTTCGCGACTAATGAGTTCGCCTTCATTGCGTACCAAGTGTTTGAGTAAATCTAGAATAACTCCAGACAAGTCGACAAACTTCCCATTTCTAAATACATGGAATGTCTGCAAATCGACCAGGTTATCCCCAAATCGGTATATTTTCTCACTCCATTCGAGGTCGTGTTTCAAGCGAATCAACGCTTCTGCTCTCGCCACCAGTTCAAAGGGGTTGACTGGCTTAACACAATAGCCAGAAGCGCCCGCTTCGAGCGCACGAATGACGTCCGGTGCTTCACCTCGATTTGAGATAACCAGCTGAGGCATGTGAGGTTTACGCTCTTTTGCTCGACGGCAAAAATCCAAGGGGTTGGATTCAACCACTTGAACGTCTAGGATCATTAAGTCGTAGTGATCCTCGCTCAATCGAACCCATCCATCGAGCCCTTCATCGGTCACAACAACATCGTGGCCATTCACCGAAAGTAGCCTCTGAACAGCACTTCCGACCTCGTTGGCGTATTCAATTACAAGGACCTTGCTCATGATCCGAATGGCGTCCCCCAAGGGATTAACGATTTGACAGGTCTTTACACATACCCAATTGAGCAAATCGCGTACCAGACCTATGAATAGATGTGCAGTGATGTGTCTTAAGGTCGCCAGTTGTGGCAAATTTGGCCCGAAATCGACAATTCAAACCCTAAAAAACAGTCGACCCTACATTTTCCACTTAATGTTGCAGCCGATGCTAGGATGTTGAAGCTCAGCGATTGGTTGTCCGCCAAGCAGCGCATCCATAGCTAACCTTAAATCGTGTCCGCTAACCGGAATTCCGTTGCCAGGACGCGAGTCATCTAGTTGCCCTCTATATACCAAGCGATTCTGGCCATCGTACAAAAAGAAGTCGGGCGTACAGGCAGCCCGGTAAGATTTGGCCACCGCCTGGCTCTCGTCGTAAAGATACGGAAACGGGAATTGCTTGGACACAGCGAGACTGGCCATCAACTCTGGACTATCAGCAGGGTAATTTTCAACGTCGTTAGAGTTAATCGCGATCACAGCTATGCCTTTGGCCATATAGTCATTTCCAAGCGTAACTAAGCCATCAACCACGTGTTTCACAAACGGGCAATGGTTACAGATGAACATGATTAAGGTACCGTTGGCTGACTTCAACGTTTCCAGGCTCTTGACCACCTGATCACGTGGGTCAATTAGTTCAAAATTCGGCGCCTCTGAACCCAAGGGCACTTGGCTAGAGGGTGTCAAAACCATCGTTACTCCTTTTCACATCGTTTGCGTATCTTGGTGAGCTGGGCCTCAGTCGCTGCTTTGACCCAAATACGTTGTACTCGTTCTTTCGAGGTAAATCGAATGCCCACAAATTCGGTTTTGATTTCCTCATCTACAGATACCGAACTAATCTTAGATTCATTAACCGCCGA
Source organism: Holophagae bacterium (assembly GCA_029263455.1). GTDB lineage: Bacteria > Acidobacteriota > Holophagae > Acanthopleuribacterales > Acanthopleuribacteraceae > JAGQSC01. The sequence continues at coordinate 127,572 of JAJCXM010000022.1, read as the reverse complement.
CCATTCATCAAACTCAGCGTAAGACATAGCCGCTTCGTTCAGGTAGGCCGACATATCAAACGATGTTTCTAGAAATCGATTTGTGACAAAGGCACGATCTAAGAAGGCCAAAAGATTACCGGCCTTGGGGCCCGCGCTTTTGTCCAAAAGCACACAGTAAATGGCGGCAAAAGCCATGCTTTGTTTAAGCGGCGTAAGTCTTGCCACTTCGAATGTCAGTCCCTGGATCGACGATTCATCCCAATCCACCTCAGGTAGCCTGTCGGCCAACTGATGTAGGAACGCTCGCTGTGTATGACTGAGCCTTTCAGCGCTTTCAGGTAGAGCCGGCTGCAAGACCAACTTTTCGTCATCTTTTGCGTAGTGATTCAACCAATACGAGGCTGCCTTCACGCGATCGGCTAAGCGGTCTTTCTCAACGGCAGTCAGCTGGCTTCCTTTACGTTTAGCCACCTCTTCTTCAACATTAAGGTGAGGCATCTGCACCAAGGCCGTCACAGTTTGAAAACTTTCGGCATAATAGTCTGACTGCTTACGGATATCGGACAGGTCATAAATACGCCTGTCTTCAAGTGAAGGTTCCTGCTCTTCGCCAGTCACTTTGTGGTGGTAACGATCATATTCGTTGAACAACTTGTTGATGCTCATCTCGTCAGGCTCGAAATTGACCGGTTTGTTCGGTCGCGGCCGGATCATAAGGAACCGCAATAACTCGGGTGGTAAAAAATCGGCCATTTCACGTGCCGATACGCCTAGTCCTTTTGACGAACTCATCTTGGCGCCACCAACAAGAAAAAACTCATAGGGAATATTGACGGGCGGTTTCAGCGAGAACAGTTCACCTAAAATCCTGCCTGATACATCTCGGGACCCACCTTTGGTGCTGTGATCCTTACCTGCGCCTTCTATGCTCACGGGGAATTCGGCCCACTTGGCGACCCACTCCAATTTCCACGGTAACTTCCCGTTTCCATCAAAAGGCGAGATTTTGCCCTCGTATCCACAACCGGTCGCCCAAGAAACGAGATCGGTTCGACAGCGGTAACTAACTTCTTTACCATCGTAATCAAAAACTTCAGATGTTCCGATTCGACCACAAGACTCGCAAATGGCTTGGAACGGGTACCAATGTTCGGCACGTTCGGAGCCACTTACTCGTAGGTATATCTGTCTGACTTTTTCGGCATTGCGTAATATCCGATCGATGGCTTCATTGAAACGACCCGCTCGGTAAACATCACGCATGTGATAGATTTCGGGCTCCACACCTAACTCTTTGAAGACATCAAAAAACTCGGAAATGAAGTAATGGGCAATGTCTGGCGCATCTGATCCTGGAGGCGCAGGCACATTGCATAAGGGCATGCCAAGGTACGGGGCAAAAAATTCTTTATTTCCCGCAGGTAATTCATCTAAGGGGTCATAGTCGTCTACGCCGTAAAGATATCTAACCGCGACTTTTTCTTCTTTTAAAACACGAAAAACAGCGTCGTGAATTAACACACCACGCAGCGCACCTACATGAACGCGACCAGATGGCGTTTTGGAGTCATTGATAATTTGGACGTCAAGCCCGTTATCCAATCGCTTCAATAATTCGTCACACCAAAACATAAAACACCCCAGACTTCATCCCGCGTTTAAGAGCGCTTAACATATCCCAACCCCGATAGACATACAAGCAAACCCTTGCCTAGAGCCATTCCAATTCATAATCGAGCATCTTGCCCGCCATAAATGGCACGATCCCGCCAAAACGATCAGGCACTTTCCAACTCTTAGGTTTTAAACATATTTGTTGTGAATTGACGTCCAGACCATAAAAGTTTGCCCCATGTTGCGAAGTGAATGCCTCGAGCCGAGGCATCATGTCACAACGCGAAAAAATGGAAGCCAGCACTTGCATATGATACGGCGAACTAAAAATGCCGGCACAGCCGCAGTCTGACTGCTTGTCATGTATGAGGTGAGGAGCCGAATCGCTGCCAGAAAAGAATCTTGGATCGCCTGATCGCACCACCTCGATCAGCGCCTTCAAGTCGTCGGGCCGTTTGGCAACTGGCATACAGAAATGGTGCGGCCTGATTCGGCTACCCACCACATCACTGAGGGTTATCTCTAAGTGATGATCGGTGATGGTGGCCGCTAAGCACGAAGAAGCGCTTTTCTTTACAAAATCCACCGCGTCTTTGGTGGTGATGTGTTCCAGAACAACCCTTAAGTTTGGGAAACAGGAATTGATCTCATCTAAATGTGGCAAAAAGGCCGACTCAGCATCCATGACAAAAACGCCCGGTACCTCGCCGTGTAATGAAAGCACCATGTCAACCTGTTGCATTGCTTCAAACACAGGCGCCAAAAACATAGGATCCTGGAGCCCATCCTCTGAGTTGGTTGTTACGCCTAACGGATACAGTTTGCCAGCAACAGCGCCTAGCCTGGCTGCCTCAATGATGATTTCAGGTGTCGTGTCGGCGGTTAACTTAATCGTCATTAACAACTCAACGTCTAAGCCTTGACGGTGTAACCAATCCCGGTACTTGACCGCATCGGCGCCAGAAAGAATGGCGGGTTGCGTATTTGGCATTGCCAAAACCCGACTACTTCCACCTAAACGAATGGCTTGTATCGCTGCGCTGCTTCGTACATCGTCTCTAAGGTGGACGTGCAGGTCGTCGGCGGCTCTCATTACCCAATCACGCATATTGAACGCTCCTAGAAGAATTATAGAGGATGCTCGATCAGGTGTCGCTGAACTGCTATTATCAGCGACCGCGACAGGAGACCGCATGACAAATTTTGGCGACCCGGCGTGCTTTCGGCGTGCGCAGGAATATCTCGAGGCCGGTCGGCTCAAATTCTTCGATTTTGCACGACACATTCTATTCGGATTTGTCGAAGAAGATCGCGGCGGCCATTACTGTCAGGTAGAAATTACTGATAGCCGGCCAAGTTCATGGAAATGTAGCTGTTCAGATGCTCGTAACACAGCATTCTGCCATCATATGATGGCAATTTTCCTGCGCGCTCAGGGTTGGCCTAAAAAACAGCCTGAATTTGTTTGGCAACGTTTCGATCGCCATCGTTTAACGGCACTGGTTCGGCACATACCCCCCGAGAAGCTCGATTTGGGCGCACTGGTTCTACGCTACAGAGACCAACTGGAAGACATCGGAATATCGACTCGTTGGTTAGAATTCATGGCCAATAGCCAAACAGCCCTCGCACAACGAGACCGAAAAGCGTGGCGTGAGGCGCGTATGGGCGCGCGTTCGGCAGCCGAAAAGAAGATGTCGATCAAAGGCTTTCCCAGCACTTTGATGCGATTTGAAGAAAGTGAATTTTATCTCTTCGCCAAACTCCTGGTTAAACTCATGGAGCACGAGTCGTTGGAGTTGGTGGCTTGCGCTAACGGTCAACATCAAGTGACTATTCAGCTCAACTTGTTAGGCGAATCGTTTTTTCAATGGCATCCACCCATCGAAAAATTTATCCGCGGACTAAAAAAGGATCTATTTCTAACAGCCGATGAACTACAGGTAGTGATCCAAAAAGAATCTTCACCGCTTGTTTATCAAATTGATTTCGATGAATCTGGCCGACTCGCCATCAGACCCAAGATTCAAATTGGCGAACAAATCTATCAAGCTCCGGGTCCTTATCGCATAAAAAACAGTCATTATTACCACCATCCAAAAATGGGATATTTTTCGGTGCAGAGTGGATTATCGCCTTTTGAGCTTGCGTACGGATCTGCTGAAGAAAGCTTTATTGAACGCGCCCAAGTGGATCGCTGGATCAAGGAGCACAAATCAACATTAGGGTGCCTCGATCGTTCGTTAATGGATCCTGTGTTATTCGATGGAGCGGTTATAGACAGCTTTGACCGTTTCTTGGTCCAATGCAATCCCGATGGCGAAGATGTTTGGCACGTTCAGATTACGGCTTATTCTGGTGCCTACTATCTAGGCCATGCTGAGCTCGTGCAAGCCCGCTTGAGTAAGGACCGTTATGCGCCGATTAGTGGCCGCTTATTGGATACCCATGGCCAGGATTTTGCGCTATTAAAGACATTTGTCCAATTGGCAGAGGGCGAGCTGATGAAGGCGGACCGCCTGAGCGGCTTTATGGCCCGTTTCAGGGACCGCATTGAGTGGTCGAATAAGTTAGACATTCGATTGCAGACCTTAATCGCCGGGAAGTGTGAACAGGTCCCCGACTTAGCACACACAATGCTCAATCTAAGGCCGTATCAACAGGTTGGTTACGAATGGTTATGGTTTCTCAAGTCGTTTGGGCTTGGTGGTTTGTTATGCGATCAAATGGGGTTGGGCAAAACGCACCAAACAATGGCGCTTATGTCCGCTGTTCATGAAAAGAAAGATACGCATAGTTTGGTTGTTTGCCCAACGTCCGTGATCCACCATTGGCACGACACTCTAAGCAAATTCTGCCCACTAATCACAACCGCCGTCCTACACGGAAGCTATCAACCCACGACGAAAGGTCGTAGTCACGTCACGATTACGTCTTACGGAACGCTCCGGAGCCATGCCCATAAGTTCAATGAACAATCCTATGACTTAGTCGTGTTTGACGAGATTCAGGCACTTAAGAACCCTAAGACCAAGGTTTTTGAAGCTGCGTCACAAATCGACGCTACCTGCAGAATCGGGCTGACCGGCACACCAATAGAAAATCAGCTCGACGACCTAAAGACGTTATTCGACATGGTTTATCCTGGTCTCCTGGGAAGTAACATCGACTTTAAGCATCAATTCGGAGAGGCCATTTTCAAGTTTGCCTCCAAAAAGGCACAAAGACGTCTAAGTTCAATCATTCAACCTTTCATCTTGAGAAGAGCAAAGTCCGAAGTTCTCACCGACCTACCTCCAAAAGAAGAAACATGGTTGCGCATTGATCTAAGTGACTATGAAGCAGGTCTGTACAAACGTATGCTGGACGGAGGCCTTGATGAAATGAACGACAAATCGCCCACTTTCATGCATGCCTTTCAATTGCTAGGACGTCTCAAGCAACTCTGCAACCACCCTGCGATGATTCTAGGCCTAGACCAGGCCAGCACTTTACCAGCCGCAAAATGGGAAGCCTTTACCCAACTCCTAGACGAGGCTCTACAAAACGGGAAAGTGGTCGTCTTCTCGCAGTACTTGCAAATGCTGGAACTCATTCGCCGTCATCTCAAGCACAAAGGGATTGGTTATGCGTCGATTACGGGCGCCACGTCGGACCGAAAACAGCAAGTTGATCGATTTCAGAGCCAGGATGATTGCCGTGTATTTGTTGGCAGTCTAAATGCTTCGGGCGTTGGCATAAATTTGACGGCCGCTGCCACCGTGATCCACTACGATCGCTGGTGGAACGCGGCTCGCGAAGAACAAGCCACCGATCGCGTGCATCGTATCGGCCAAAAAGAGTCTGTTCAGGTGTACCGGTTTGTGGTGCGATCAACGATCGAAGAGCGTATCGACGAGCTTATCGAACGCAAGCGCGCCCTGCTCGAAGACGTGGTTGAGTTCGACGCATCCACCGCGCAAAAGGCTCTTTCACTAAAAGAGCTGATGGAGATATTGAAATGATGTTTCTAGAAGGCATCCGAGTCCTCGATGTGAGTCGCGTTTTAGCTGGCCCTCTTGCGAGTCAAATATTGGCGGATCAAGGCGCCGAAGTACTAAAAATTGAACCGCCAACGGGAGATGAGACTCGCTCATGGGGACCGCCTTTTCAAGACGGTATGTCAGCTTACTTTCAAAGCTGTAATCGCAACAAAAAGTCTTTGGTTCTAAACCTGAAAGAGGAAACTGACGTCAGTCAGTTAGAGGCACTCATAGCGGTCGCCGACATTTGGATAGACAATTATCCTGGCGACGTGAAACAGCGATTAGGACTTACGCCTGAACGTCTATGGTCACTTAACCCAGATCTAATCGTGGTTTCGATCACAAGTTATCCGGCAAATAGCAAGCGCTCTGGAGAACGAGGTTACGATCTGGTCATGCAAGCGGAATCCGGATTCATGGGTCTCATCGGGCCTGTTACAGGTCCTCCGTTTAAGGTGGGCCTAGCCGTAATCGATGTGCTTACGGGCATGATGGCTGCTAATGCCGCTCTGGCTGGACTAGTCAGAAGACTGCGATCGGGTCATCGTGCATACGTCGAGGTTTCACTCTACCAAACCGCTCTTTTCAGCCTGGTAAACATCGCAACGAACACCTTACAGAGCGGCAAGCCAAGCCAACGCTTTGGAAATGCGCACCCCAATATTGTCCCCTACGAAGCGTTCCCCACTAGCGATGGCGTTATTGTCATCGGCGTCGGCAACGATTCGCAGTTCAGGTCACTCTGCTCTGTCCTGGGGTTAGCTGAACGTTGGCAGGAAATGAATAACGCGGGACGCGTCGCAAATCGCGAAGCCCTTGTCGCGGCAATATCCGCTGCATGCGGGCATTGGACGCAATCAGAACTCTTGCTGGAACTCAAAATGAAGCGCATCCCCTGTGGTCCCATTCTTCGCCCTGACGAAGCGCTGGCTGCTTGTCAAATCCATACACCTAGCGCAATATTGGCGATTGCTAACCCGCACGGTAAGCCAATCAAAACGATCAACAACCCGCTCGTTGGTGATGGCACCCGGCAGCATCACCACTGCCCACCAAGGTTTAACGAAGGCGGCAAAGAACTGGCCCAGAGTTGGCTTGCCAATATTGATCTGGCCCAACAGTCGGTGTAAGGTTTGTTTCGGAGGCGAGTCAAATGACTGTGGAAACCATCAAAAACGAATTGGCGCAGCACCTTTCGGCATTTGCAAAACTAGAGGTCAAACATCTTGAGCAAATTAACCGCATCGCAGAACTGTTTGTGGCGGTCCTAAAGGCTGACCAGAAGATCCTGGTAGCTGGTAACGGGGGCAGTGCCGCTGATGCTCAGCATTTCGCCGCAGAACTCGTCGGCCGTTATCTCAAGGAACGGCGCGGCTTGCCGGTCATATCCTTGAGCACCGACACCTCAGCCTTAACGGCAATCGGAAACGATTATGGCTTTCAGCGCGTTTTCTCACGCCAAGTTGAAGCATTAGGAAAACCTGGCGACCTGCTCATCGTCATAAGTACCAGCGGAAACAGCTTGAACTTAATAGAGGCGGCCAAAAGTGCTCGTGAGTTAGGGCTCCAAGTAGTGGGATTACTAGGTAAAGATGGCGGTTCTTTAAAGGCCCTCGTCGACGAAGCCCTCGTTGCTCCATCCGATGCCACACCAAGAATTCAAGAGATCCACGAATGGATTTGGCATACTTGGTGTGCCCTTATCGACGCGCATTTTTGATCACACCCGTCATCAGGCTCACACGCCAAGCAAAGGCATAATCAAGAGATAGCTGGCTAGAGTTACTATAAAGATGCCAATGATGTTGAGCCAAAAGCCAGCTCGGGCCATCTCGCTCGCTTGTATCTTGCCTGACCCGAACACGACGGCGTTGGGTGGCGTTGCCACCGGCAACATAAACGCAAAACTCGCGCTAATGGCAACGGCGGTGGCCAATGCCAGCGGGTCAAAGCCCAAACTAGGCGCAACAATGGCGAAAACCGGTACCAAGGATGCAGTGGTTGCGGTATTGCTCGTTAACTCCGTCAGGAAGACGACAAGCACTACAATCAGGATCAGGATAAGCACGGACGGTAAATAGTCTGCCGCGGACACGAGGCTACCTATGTATATTCCCAGGCCTGTGGAATCGATCGCTCGTGCTAGTGACAGGCCTCCCCCAAAAAGCAATAGAATCCCCCAAGGCATACGTTGCATGTGCGACCAGCGAAGCGCAAATCGAGGTTGATCACGAGTAACAGGAACGGCAAACAACATTAAGGCCGCCATCATCGCGATCAATGGGTCCGAGAGGCCAGCAAATGGGTAGCCATCACCCCAGCGCCAATCCTGTATCCAAGTCCGCGTCACCCACAAAACAACCGTCATCACAAATACGAGCAAAACCCAACGTTCCATTCTGGATGGCAGGCCCAGCGTCGATTTGATGCGGTCGAATTGCTTAGTGGGCAGCTTTAAATCTTTAAGTGGAAACAACCAGCGAGTCAAAACAAACCAGCAAATAAATAGCATCAACAACGAAACCGGCACGCCCACTTGCATCCAATCCACGAATCCCAATGTAACGTTTAGGTGGTCACTGGCATAAGACACTAAGAATGCGTTGGGTGGCGTGCCAATAATGGTTGCAACACCACCGATTGAAGCGCTATAGGCGATCGCCAACAGCAAAGGGACCTGGAGTTTTTGGCTTTGCTCGTCTTCACCGCTGAGACTTAAAGCGATGGGCAGCAGCATTAAGGCAGTCGCCGTATTTGATATCCACATGCTTAAAAAGGCGGTCGTTAACATGAAGCCCGCCACTAACTGGGAAGGGCGATTTCCAAACCATGCGATCATTCGGATCGCGATGCGCCGATGCAAGCCGCTGGCCTCCATCGCCAATGAAATTGAGAATCCACCTAAGAACAGAAAAATTATTTCGTGTGCGTACGGAGCAGCCACGTCGCGAATGGCTAAACCGCCAAAGAGAGGCAGAACAACTAGCGGCAACAGGGCAGTCGCGTATATTTCAATGGCCTCTGTCAACCACCAAATGGCCATCCAGACAGCTAAGCACGCAGTCGCAGCAGAGGCTTGTCCAAGGAGGACCGGGTCCGTCATGCTGCCATACTGGCTTGGTAGAGCCAGAGCCACCGATAAACCCGCAACCGGACCTAACCACAAACCTATTTTTTGGGCCTTGCTTGGTGAGTCAGAGGCAGCCATCGATTACATGCTTTCCTATTTGAGTGGCTCCATCATAACCAAAAACAGCGCCCGTCGCTTGGAGGGCGCTGTCTTTATTCGATTAAGTACTCGCTTGCTTAGCGTTGCCGGATTTCGATTGAGCCGCTGACTGTGCTCACACGCAATGAGGTCCCATTGCCGTTGAACTGACCACTCAATTCTTTCATAGGACCGTACTTCTGTTTGGTGACCTGAACGCCATCCACTGAACTTGAAATTGAGCCACTAACCGTGGAGCCCTCAACATGATACGAGGCCCGCGAAGAGTGCTCGATATCAATTGAACCGCTAGTTGAAGAGAGTCGGTATGGCCCACCAGCCAAGTCACCACGATAGGTGAGACTGCCAGAAATCGATGAGGCGTTCACGTCGGCAACACCGATGTCCTTGAGATTGACGGTCCCACTGACCGAGTTTAAGACTAGCCGGCCTTCAAGGTTTGACACATCGACACGGCCGCTGACACTATTCAAATCGTGATTTCCGGATACGCCGGACACATTGATTGAACCTGATACAGAGTTGATCTGTAGGTTAGAACGTTCGGGTAACGTCACCGTAAATGAAACGCCGCCCCGGATGGAGCGATTGGACTCTGGATAACGAGTCTTTACATAAACGCGATTACCCTCTTGGCTAAACTCGACGTCAATACGGCTATCTTCACTGACAGCCCGTATTTCCATCTTGGACGATGAGCCCACGCTAATCTCAATGGCGCCGGACACATTGGACAAATCAAGTAAGCAGTCCGAGCTAACCGCAAAGCTGCGTTCAATGACATCAGAGGCCACAGCGGGTAACACGACCAGCATGGTGGCAAAAATAAGACGTTTAAGCATGTAAATCTCCTTTTAGTTCGCGATTTTTTCGCTTCTTAACTTTTTTGACACCCTTTTTCCGTGAAGGGTTGCAAAGTACTTTTTATGACAGGTGATTTATTACAAGATTTTTGTTTCAAGTTGTTCCAGAATAACGATCTGATATGATGGCGCGAGTTTCACCACGCCAAACCTGAAAGGCGTTTTTTATGAACGTATTTATTCCGACCGAGATTCGCGCCCACGAACGCCGTGTTGCCGCGACCCCCGAGACCGTCAAAAAAATGGTAACCGCTGGATTTACGGTCACCGTTCAAGCTGGATGTGGCGAACGTGCTTACGTCGCTGATTCTGAATATGTCACCGCTGGCGCCGTTGTTGTCAACGACGCTAAAGCTGGATACGAAGGCGCCCAAGTCGTCCTTAAAATCAATGCTCCACAGGCATTAGACAAGGGTCACGAGGTTGACTACTTACAAAAAGATAGCATCCTTATTTGCGCCTTAGTTCCCAACGCAGAACTTGACTTGATTGGGCACTTAGTGACGCGCCAAGTCAGTTGTTTTTCAACCAATCTCATTCCTCGGATCACCATTGCACAAAAAATGGATACGCTGAGTTCGCAAGCCAATATCGCCGGCTACAAAGCGGTTATTAAGGCTGCCGACCATATCGGTAAATATTTTCCGTTACTGATGACGGCGGCGGGCACTATCCATCCCTCGCGCGTCGTAGTCTTGGGTGCTGGCGTAGCTGGTTTGCAAGCTATCGCCACTGCACGACGACTAGGTGCCCAAGTAGAGGCATTTGATGTGCGAGCTGCTGTCAAAGAACAGGTTGAGAGTCTGGGTGCCAAATTCATCGAAGTGGAACCCGATGAGGATATGGAAGATGCAGGTGGCTACGCGAAACAAGCAAGTGCGGCCTATCTAGAGAGGCAAAGACAAGAAATATCACGTCGAGTGGCAGCATCGGACATCGCCATCACGACCGCGTTAGTGCCCGGCAGGAAGGCACCCATCCTCATCACCACAGAGATGGTCAAATCCATGCGAAACGGTTCCGTTATTGTGGATTTAGCCGTCGAACAAGGTGGTAACTGCGAATTGACGGAACCGGGCATCCACGTCAAAGAAGGCGTCACCATCATTGGCGACCCCAACATAGCCTCTGACGTCAGCGTTCATGCATCGCAGGTATTCGCTCGCAATTTGTGGAACTTCATGGACCATATTCGTAAGGATGGCTCGCTCGAAATAGATCTTGAAGAGCCTATCACCGACGGCTCGCTTTTGACCCATGAAGGTCAAGTTCGCCACCAGCCGACGCGCGAATTGATAGAACAGGGAGGTAAGGCTTGAGTCTATTACTCGTAGGCATTTATGTATTTGTTTTGGCCGTGTTTGTCGGTTTTGAAATCATCACAAAAATTCCGCCGACATTGCACACACCTCTCATGTCTGGAGCCAACGCGGTTTCGGGCATCACCATTGTGGGCGCTCTGTTGTGCATTCGTAGCGCCGACCCAGACGTCGCCAACATACTGGGTTTTCTCGCCATCACGATGGCCATGATCAACGTGGTCGGTGGATTCTTAGTTACAGACCGCATGCTCGCAATGTTTAAGAAGAAAGGGAAATAAGCTTTATGGTTGCATTGGCATACCTCCTTTCCTCCGTTCTCTTTATTATGGGGCTCAAGAACCTGACACGTGTCAGCACCGCTCGACGTGGCAATATGATGTCCTCATCTGCCATGTTAATTGCCGTCCTGGCCACATTAGTTGACGCTGGCAAGGTTGATTACACCTGGATCATTGCTGGTGTTGTCGTAGGCGGGCTTATCGGCGCCATTATGGCCATTAAGGTGCAAATGACTTCGATGCCCGAAATGGTTGCCATTTTTAATGGATTCGGGGGCGGAGCATCGGTGCTCGTGGCGCTTTCTTACCTGTGGGACAAGGGCTTTATTGGCGATGACTCTCAAACCCTAAATGCCATTATTCATACCGATATCAGCATCACCCTCGCATTGAGTATCGTGATCGGTTCAATCACTCTAACCGGAAGTATCGTCGCCTTTGGGAAACTCAAGGGCCTTGTTTCAGGCCAGCCCATCCTTTTTCCGGGCAACCAAATCCTCAACATCCTTTTAGCGCTGGCGATGGTGGCCTTTTCTATTGGCGTAGTCAATTTCGCTCAGGGCCCTGCTGAAATCGAACAATACGCGCTCATTCTAACTGCGATAGCGTCCGTCTTAGGTATCTTATTAGTCACGCCGATTGGCGGCGCCGATATGCCGGTTGTTATTTCGCTGCTCAACTCGTATTCGGGTTTGGCTGCTGCAGCAACGGGATTTGTATTGTCAAATAACTTGCTCATCATCGCTGGTGCTTTAGTGGGCGCATCAGGACTCATCCTGACAAAAATCATGTGTAAAGCCATGAATCGATCCTTGGCAAACGTTTTGTTTGGTGGATTTGGTCAAGAAGCTGTTGGTGGAGCCGCCAAGACCGGCGATCAATACCCCAACGTGAAATCTTGTCAACCAGATGAATGCGCCATGATCATGGAAGCCGCTCGCGAAGTGATTATCGTTCCCGGTTATGGTCTTGCCGTAGCTCAAGCTCAACACGTAACACGAGAATTGGGCGATCTGCTGGCCAAAAATGGCGCCACAGTTCGTTATGCCATCCATCCCGTGGCGGGCCGTATGCCAGGACACATGAATGTGTTGCTTGCGGAAAGTAACGTACCCCACGAACAACTTTGTGACCTCGAAAGTATTAACGATGATTTTCGTAACGCAGACCTAGTCCTCATCTTGGGGGCCAATGACGTTATTAATCCCGCCGCTGAAAAAGAGCCGGGTAGCCCGATCTATGGAATGCCCATCTTGAAGGCCTACGAAGCGAAAACCGTTGTGGTTGTCAAACGTAGTCTCAGCGCAGGTTTTGCAGCTATTCCCAACGATCTTTTTAATTACGACAATACGCTGATGCTCTTTGGGGACGCAAAAAAGATGATCACCGAAGTGGTTCAGGAGTTTAAAGACCTACTCTAAACTAAGGCTGCATGTGCTCGCCATGCAGCCTTATTGCACGCACTCGTGTCCAAGTTGACAGGAGGGCCATTTGAATGCCGATGAAGCGCTATGGGTTGAAGCCTTAAAGAATGGTGATCCAAGCCACTTTGCACCCTTGTATCAGCAACTATTCCCGCGCATTTATCAAATCTGCTTTCGTTTTACAGGCCATGCAGGCGAAGCAGAGGAACATGCACAGGACATTTTCATGAGGCTGCTCGATCAAGTGCAATCATTTCGCGGTGATTCTTCATTTTTCACCTGGTTCTATAGACTTGCCGTCAATCACCTCAAGAACGTGATTCGTAAGTCGCGCATCCAAGAGGTTCAACAAGAATATGGACATGATGTAGCTGGGCACCCACCCGCTCATATGACTCGACTTTTTTTGGAACAGGCTATTGCCGAGCTGCCTGATGGTTTTCGAACCGTATTCATTCTTCACGACCGTGAGGGCCTTACCCACCGTGAAATTGCAGAAATACTGGACATCCAAGTGTCCACCTCTAAATCTCAACTTTGCCGCGCGCGTTTTGCCTTGCGCGAACAACTCCAACCCCACCTGCGGAGCGTAGAATCATGATACCTGAAGATAAACAACGTCTATCCGATTGGCTGGACGGCCATTTAACCAAAGAAGAACAACAGGAAGTTGCACGGCGGGTCTCAGCTGATCCAGATTGGGCAAAGACTGTTTCAGAGCTTAAGTTGCTTAAAGCATGGGCATCTGAACCTGGACCTGACCTACCCGGAGGCGCGGTAACACGGCTTCAAAATCGACTTTTCAAACAAAGACGTAAGCCGGCTCGCATTGTTATTGGTTCGTTAATGGCTGCGGCTGCTATTTTGGCATTTAGCATCTGGTCGAGGCCACAAGAATCAAATGTTGATCCTCTGCTGGCCGAAATCCGTCAGGCTCAACTCGCATATGCTGGGGCCATCGAACGTCTGCAGGAATTAGCGGGGTCGCGTCTTGAAACATTACCGCCAGAATTGACCGCCACCTACCGCGAGAACCTGCTCCTAATCGATCGAGCTATTTTGCAGTGCGAATCACTAACTCGCGGGGTTCCGGACCAAAGTGAACCTTATTGGGCACTTACCCGTGCCTACCAGGCAAAAATTGATCTGCTTGAGCAGATTCTCAAGTCATGAAAAGGGTTGGCAGCTGGTTCTCAATCTGAGTTATGATCTTATGTCGCTCCTTGATAAAGATAGACGAATCTTTTGTGGGGGTGACTTGACTCTTCGGGGCAACGTGGAAGACGAGGCCATCATGAGGGGGGTACGATTGATGGCTTTTCCTTTGGTTCCAAACTAGGAACCAACACGTAGCGGGCGGCCGCGCCATTGAGAGACGACCGGCTGGCTTCCCGCCGCCCCACAAGAGAGTGGGCATGGAAATCGGTGTGGTTCAGGTCTATTCCACTTTGCACAGCCTTCCGTCATCGGTAATCATTTTGTCCTGGCTACCCATCGAGTCTGAACAGCTCTTGTTGTATGTTAAAACGCGCCTTTTGTTCACGTGATCGAAAGTGATCTGAAGCGTAGATCCGTGGCCTATCCATTAGCTGTTTCAAAACCAAACATCGCTTAGCTCTATATTTGCGTTCCGCTACCCAACCGTATTCTTTACGAATATCTGAAGCATATTTTCGATAGGCCTGTTCTGACCTTGACAAAATAGCCACGTCAATATCTGAGAAGAGCTGAGAATCCTTGTTATTAGGGTCAGGGTTGTGTTCTCGAGTCGTTAATACCAATTGTTCGACATCTGCGACAATTTCATTAGAGACGCCCGCCCGTATTAGTTCGCGCGCAGCACGGCGGGCACTTCTAATTTCATTATCCTTTCGCCATGTGCAATAAACGACATCGTGGTACCAAATGGCCAACTCAATCGCGCTAAGTCCGCTTTCATCCTGGAACTCAACCTCGTCCAAATCGTGCAGACAATCCTCAATATGCCCTAAATTGTGATAATAACGTCCTGAGGTCTGATAACTACGTACCAGCCCGACAAAGGATTGTTCCCAGGCCTTGAATTCAACATCTAGCCGAATTCCCAAACTGATCCAGCGATGATAAATCGGGTGATAATGTTTCTGTACCCGTTGAAGTCGGCTCGTCACTGCGATCGAAGTTAACTGGTCGAGTACTTCATTGGCTTTAACCGCCAACCGAAGTAGTGTGCTGCTCACAAATTGAGACCCTTCGTCAGCAGGCAATAGCAATGTTTGCAGATCTGGGCTCAGAGCGGAATTGTGACGAGCAAGCTTCATTTCGTATTCCACATCATCACCGCTTCGAATGCCGCGTACTAAGTATCTGATTTCATGTTTACTTGCGTAGTCAGCGACAAGACCATAACAAGCGTCCACAGAAACATGGTTTAACGTTCGTAGCTCAGCTAACAATAATTCCACTCGTTCATTTGGCTGCAAGAACGCGGCCTTGTCTGGGTTGATAGCGACCAAAACCACCAGGCGGTCAAACATGCAAGCTGCTTTCTGGATGATCGAAAAGTGTCCCAACGTGGGCGGATCAAAAGAGCCAGGGTAAATGGCGGACTTCATGAAGCCACCTCAGGTTGGCAAGCGACGAAACGCTCAATTGTCTGCCATAGCCAATCAAAAGAAAATCCTTTTACGATAACGCTCGGCGAAGACCTGGCCAATAAATAACATCCGTTGATAGACGCAATTAGGCCCGATACAAAGGCTGCAGACCCTAAAGTCGACTTACGTTCGTGCTTAAGCAAGCGCTCAAGTAATTGCCTCAGTTGCTGCGTCTGTGCCTGTACAACCGTTTCAAAATGTTCTCGTACTTCGTCTTTCTTTGCCGCCTCTGCAGCAATCATGACCCAGGCTGATACAACAAGGGCATCGGCATCGGGTTCAACTGCCAGATATGCACTAACCAGTGACTTAAGATGGGAGCGTGCATCGGTATCACGGCTCGAAAGCAACTTATAGCGCGATTCCAACTTGCTTTGAAGATACTGAATGAGCTCAATCAAGATCGCTTGCTTAGATTTGAAGTGGTAGTGAATCAGTCCTGGTGTTAATCCTGCGCGTTTGGCAATGGCCGCGATAGTGGCGCGGTCATAACCGACATCGACTATTTCCGCGAGCAACGCATCTGCAATCTGTCGCCTACGAATGTCACGATTTGATCGTCTAGCCATATACCACCTCAATAAGTTGGTCAACCAACCAATTTATAAGAACAATAAGTCCCAAATGAAATCATGTCAAGTGGCACTCCTACTCGCGTTGGCCATTACAGGACAAATAAGACAGCCATAAATAGAATGAGGGGCGCTGTCGGATCAGCGCCCCTCTCTCAGGAATGCAGGAGTAATAATGCATATAGTTAGACGTTAGTTGAACGAAAAACGTTTGCTCTGCTTACAACTTTTCACAATTGTGATCTGTCTTTAAGTGCAAGGCGGCAACTCACGAGCCGCGCGACAGACACATAACCCCATTGTTTTTAAGTAGTTCAGTCCAGAATGAGTTTGATTTCTTGATTCTTGTCGCTGATCTCAAAAATGATCGTATTTGGAGGCATGTTACGTATCTCGCGTGACAAAAGGTCAAGATCAACATTGTTCTGTTCGATCAAGTCTCTTTGTTCAGGCGTCAGAGACTTCAACAAAATCGCCAACAGTTTTTCAGGCACGTTCACCTTGATGGCCTCATTGTCACTGGTCAAATCGCGCACTACCAGTCGCAACATACGAGGCGCGTCTGATCCAGGTTGGCTGCGCTTTTCTTGCAGGAAAGCGTTGAGTCTTTTTTTGTCTTTCTCATCAGCAACTAACAGCAGTTTCTTAATGGCCAGATCTCGCAAATCCGTATCTTGTGTATTCTCGATGAATTCAAAAAGAACATTGACCCCGTTGCGCTCGCCTAATTCTGCCAAGTCGCTCGCCGCTTGAAAACGAATAGCCGAGGACTTGTCTTTGAGTGCATCACGTAAAACCGTTTTAAAAGAAGGTTGGCTCTTGGCTCTCTGGTAAGCAATCAGTAATCTCAAGGACTTTGCATCCTCAATCAAGTTATCGTTGCTTTGAGCTTCACCCTCCCCTATCAGTTGAGAAACTAATTCAAAAGCCCTATCGTCATTCCCTTTTTTCTTTTCGCAGTAAGCCAAAAAATACATGCTTTTGTAATGGAATGGGCTATCGGGGTGGTTCTTAAGCAATATTTCATAGGTCTGAGCGGCCTCATCCCATTTCTCGCCATACCAATACTTCTTGGCCTCTTTCCAAAGATTGTAATCTTCACCAGCCATTAAGTTAGGCGAGATTAAGAGCGCTAGTAGGATGAAGTTAATTAGTCGGTTCATAGGTCACCTATGATAATTGGATTTCGTGCGTCATAAGTCGCAGTTTAGTGAGAATTTTCTTCTCGATAATATGATCGGATAATGATTGTATTTCTAACTGGTCGCTACAGCCATCGAACGTATTGAATTCAATGAGAATGGTTTCCAACTGGCGGAATATATCTCTTACATGCATGTACTCAAATTGGTCCATTTGACTTGCAAACATTTTTTGTTGAAGCAACAGATGGCTGGCCAACTTCTTTTCGGAAGCTAAATCAACTTTTTCAGGCGTACAGGCCAGCTCAGGTTCCCTGAGCGCTAATATCAGTCTTTCTGTACCTGACAAATACTGCAGCATTTCACTGCGTTCGTCTGCCCCGATGGCTTGTTTTAACATGTCGTGGTCAAACGTTATTTGCTGGGGATCGTAATCGGCCACCTGAACCTGATCGATGGTGGGAACGTGATCAGCAACCTGCACCTCATCAACGGTCGGTATTTTTAGATTCAATGCCAGCGAGATCAGTAAAGCGGCGGCAACAGCGCCCACCCACCACATAAATGTCGACTTCTTACGCACGCGGCCTACAACATGGCGCGTGAATAAGGGACCGGGCTGATCTGAATGTTGCTGTTCATGCCACGTCGATGCTCGTTGCAAAAGTTGTACGATCTCGAGGGCCTCTGCCACTTCTTTATCATCAACTTCAGCTAACGGCACGCCTGATTGCAGGGCTTCGTCCATTAAATCAAATTGGATTTCTAAGTTGGGTTCTTGTTTCATGACACGACCTCAGCGGAGACAATACCTAAATCAAAGAGACGGTCCCGCAAATTTCGGATGGCCTGAAAAAGAGTTGCCTTGACGGTGCCATCCGCACATTCAAATACATCTGCAATTTCCTTCACCGAAAAGCCTTCATAGTATTTCATTATAACCATACCCCTTTGACGCTCACTGAGCGCCATGAGTGCGTGAGACATGCTTTGGCCCATTTCTTCGAGTGCCAATTCGTCATGCGCATCGCGTGATTCCGCGGCTGGCTCACCATAACTATCTTCCACTGATTGGAAGCGGGCCAAACGTTTGAGTTGGCGGATTCGGTCGATAACCGCGTTGTTGGCAATCCGATATAACCACGTTGTGAATTTTGCCTCCTCGGTGTAGGAAGCGCGTGCATGATAAACTTTGATGAAAATTTCTTGGCTGACATCCCACGCATCCTCTTCATTGCCCAACATTTGCAGGGCCATTCGGTACACTCTATTCTGGTGCCGCGATACAAGAATTTCGAACGCCTCGATGTGATCGGCCGCGACGGCAGCCATGAGCTGCTCATCGCTGCGTTCACGATCCTTGTCGCTTATCATGTTAAACGCTCGCTCCTTGACTCCCGTTTACTTGAACGCCTCAAAAAAGCGTTGAAAACCCTGAAATGTCTCGCCCGAAGGATTACCCATGTCACTAATTAACTGTTCTCTCAAAGCCGGAACCTGAGCTGCTGGCACCACAAGACTACTAACCACTCTCTGATTGTCTTGCGTCACTTCTAACCCACTAAACACCGATCCATAAACCGGATGTCCACCAAAAGCCGCCCTACCAATATGTACAGCACCGGTCAGCAAGTTATATAACATCAATGTCTTATCGGGATCTTTGATATGTACCGTACTCTTCACATTGACGGCCCCTTTAAGGTCGATTGCCAAACTGACACTGCCCAGATCGTCGCGATACTCAAAGCTCTTTAGAAAATAATCTGGTGGATTTGACCACACAAAAAGTGAATTGTTCAGAGGAGCCTTCGTCCGATAATCGGCAAAATCTGGCCGATTCCATAGCCGGTTTTCTTCGGGAATATCCATCAGAAACTCTAGGAGTTCCTCTTCGGCCATCATGATAATGCCATCCTCTGGCATGAACAGCTTTTGTGCTTCATAAACGTAGTTGAAGGTTCCGTTGGCATTCTCAGTGAATCCAAGCTCCAGTATTTTGGCGGCCACCTGATCGCGATCAATTGTGCCACTCACCAAAAAGACAGGTTTTTGGAAATATACCAACACACCTACCACTTGAATATCTTGCCAAGGTAATCCGAGCGCTTCAATGACTTCGACCGCCACATGTCGGTACTGGTCCAAATCAACAAAGTCGGCATTCCACATATCGCCCAGCAATTCCTGAATGCCCAGCTCGGCCATGTTCTTCTGAGTGAACTCCATTAGTTCATTAGGTCGAGCAAGTAACAGTAACTCGGGATCGTCCGGCACGTGGCGGAAGAGCGCTTTACTGTAATCTATACGCTGGGAACAACTGACCGTCCAAATGAGCACACCTAAAAGCGCCCAACGAATCGATTTCATAAATCCTCCTCGATCCTAAGTAACCCGCCGTGGACACGGCTCGGCCCGCCATTGATACGATCACGACCTTGTTTTGGTTGAGTTGCATTCATCTTTTTCAAGCTTGTTCTCAGAATACCATGTAAGGGCCCGCATGCGCTTTGCGGCGTAACTTGAACAGACCCACGTATGATTCAAGGATGGCGGGTTGTTCCTGCAAGCCCAAATCTTTACGCACCGACTCGATAGCAGAAGCCTCGCCCTCCAGTTCGATGAAGTGCCCAATTGGCGTCTCATCGTCCATAATCCAGACATCTTGCGTTCGATATATGGTTCGGTACTTTTGGTAACGAAACACAACCTGAAAGCCCAGCTGCTCCCATATTGCTTGCATCATTAAACCGTCCGCAACCTTAGTCTCAATCTCATCTCTAGACTTGATGCCTGTCGACGAATAACTCGCTGGCCCTTTGTAAGTTACAAACCAGTCGTCCCCCGCACGTCTCAGCCGTAGGACTTGAGATTTAGATTTGAGCTCGTCGACGCGGTCAAATAGCAAATTATCTTCAAAGTGACGCGCCCGATGAAGCCGAAATTCTGAAAGCCTGGAGAGCAGGCTATCGTCCAGAACCTCCAACTTAATTTCTACTTCCCGATTCAAGGCTTACCCAATCCTAATTCCACCATTACTTTTTGCATATCATCCCACACATCCCTTTTCGCGGCCGGGTTACGCAAGATATAGGCTGGGTGAAATGTCGGCATCACGCGATAGCCGCGCCAATCAAAAAAAGTGCCACGAGTTCGTACTATAGAAGTCGGAGCATCCTTAAAAAACCTTAATGCCGTGCCTCCCAACGCCACAATCACCTTCGGATTAACTGTTTCTATTTGCTTGATTAAGATCGGAGAGCAGGTTGCCATTTCATCTGGCAGCGGCGTTCGATTGTCCGGCGGTCGGCATTTTACGACATTCGCAATAAAGACGTTTTGTCTGGTCAAAGACATGGCTTCAATGATGCGCGACAATAAACTTCCAGCATCGCCCACAAAGGGTCGTCCACTCTCGTCCTCTCGGCGGCCCGGTCCCTCACCTACAAACATCAATTCGGCGTCTGGCGGTCCCTCACCAAAAACGAAAAGCTTGCGTGTCGTCCCTAGGGCGCAGGCACGACAATGTTCAAACGCATTGTAGAGGTTCGTTAATATTTCCTTTGAGTTGCCACCCTCAAGTTGATTCACCTTCACCTGTGTCGACTCTGTGTCGCGCCCTGTTTTGACCAAATTCAGAATGGCACCCATCGCCCCTTTTATTGCAGGTGCAGGCGCGCGTTCTGATCGATCTGCCATCGGCTTAGCTTGGCTTATTTTCTTGACTGCAACTGTCGCTGACACCAAAAGCGGTGGCGCGTTTAAGGGTTGAACATGTGTCACACCAAGTTGGGCATAGTATTCCAAATAGGCGATTAATTTGTGTTTGAGGTCGGTCATGACACAATTATATCTCGATGGCTGGCAGCGCCTAGCCCTTTGCAAAGGCCTTATTTTGTGATATTCATGGTGGACTACGTTGGGCCGGACTCTGACATAGTGCTCGATTAGGCGCACACTTTGTTCTACGACACTGAAGAGACCCCCCCAAAACCCACTGTCCAGGAGCCTTTGCCGTTTGGATGAATACATCAGTGGTTGAAGCCATACATCAAGACCTCGCCGCCCACCTCCAAACCGGGCGCGCCTTAATATTCGTGCAGACGCCAGACGAAGAGTATTTGGAAGTGCAACTGAAGTTAATGGCGGCGTCCATGAACGCAGAATTATGGACCTGGCAAATAAACGATGGTCTTATACCCAACCAGGGTCAGCCAACGCAAGATCCCATCGATACCTTGCGTTTACTGCAACAGTCCGAGCAACGCCCGCTTGTTTGGATGAAAGACTTGCATCTACATTACAGTGCTCAAGTCATTAGAGCTTTGCGTGATCTTTATTTCCAATGGCGACAATCGGGCGGCATGATTGTGCTTTCTGGCCCGAACGTAGCTATTCCGGATGAAATTCAACGAGAGACGGCTTTAGTACAGTTAGAAATGCCCTCATTGTCTGTACTTCAATCAGTGGTTAATCAGTATCTGGAAGATCATGATTTGGGCCACTTGCCCGAACGTGTACTTGCAGCCACGCTAAAGGGCCTGACACTATCCGAAGCGCGTCACGCCCTTGCACGCATTGGTGCCCACACTTCAGAACACCAAGCATTAAGTTATCTGGCCGAGGAAAAGCGCCAACTTATTCAAAAAGTAGGCACACTGGAATACATCCCCGAAGTTCCGACCATGGACGAACTCGGCGGATTAGAAAATTTGAAAGAGTGGCTAATTGCTCGCAAAGAGCTGCTCTTATCCGACGATGATGAAACGCGAGCTATTGCACCTAAGGGTATGTTACTCATGGGTGTTTCAGGTTGCGGTAAATCATTATGTATCAAAGCCGTCTCCTCCGCGTGGCAACTTCCGTTGTACCGCATGGAAATGGTTAATGTATTTTCCGGCGCTAATGGACCTCCAGAACAAGCGTTTGCTAAGGCTTGTAAGACCATGGAATCTATGGCGCCCGCTGTCTTATGGATCGACGAAATCGAGATGGGACTTTCGGCGGAAGGCAGCTCACAAAGCGACTCCGCATTATCTCGAATATTTGCTTACTTTCTCACCTGGATGCAGGAGAAACCAGCCGGCTTGTTCGTAGCAGCGACAGCAAATCGCATCGATTTGCTACCTGCTGAGATGATCCGTAAGGGTCGTTTCGACCAAGTCTTCTTTGTCGACTTGCCGAGGATGCAAGAACGTAAAGAAATATTCAGAATCCATCTGGCTAACAGGGGATTCGATCCCACTTTGTATGACCTTGAGGTTTTTGCCGACTCGACAAAGGGTTGGAACGGTGCCGAAATTGAGCAGTGTGTGGTCTCAGCGATCACATCGGCTCGACTCCAGCAACGCCAACTAGAACTCAAGGACCTGTATCTCGCACGCAAGCAAATCGTACCTATTTCCACCACTATGGAGGAACAGGTTCGCCACATTCGCAATTGGGCGTACGAACGCGCTGTGCCTGCCTCAAAGACCGAAGAGCTTTAGCTCGCCATCACCCAATTTGGGCATTTGTCTTTAATAAAGGAATAATTTCACTATGAATAATAACTACCGTCGCAAGAACTACGGACGCAAGCGTAGTTTCAACCGACGACGTCAGCAAGAACCCTTTCATCAACCTCTACCACCCAACCTAGAACGCATCCCCCATAGTCGACACACGCTTACAAAACCTGATGTCGAAGCTGTGGTTGACGCCCTGCTCTCGGGAACGCTCATGGGCGGCAACGAGTTGGACCGATTTGAGTCACTATTTGCCAAACTCACCCATTCACGCCACGCCCTGGCCCTTAACTCCGCTACGGCTGCCCTGCACGCGGCCTTGAAATGTCTGCAATTGAGTGCTGGTGACGAAATTATTGCATCAACACTTAACTGCACATCTATAGCTAATGCCGTTGAAACCGTCGGTGCATCGCTAGTATTGGTTGACTGTGACCCCGACACATTGACCATTAGCGTGGAATCTGCGCGATCCGCATTGACCCCAAAAACGAAAGTCATCATTTCTAATAACTTTGCCGGTCATCCGGCCGACCTAAGTCCGCTACGAGAATTGTGTGACGAGTATGAACTGATCTTGATCGACGATGCGCGTCACGGATTAGGCGGCAAATACCGCGGCCACTATATTGGGAATCAAGCTGATATTACTTGTTTCTCGTTTGCTCCGGATATGGCTATTACGTGTGGAGACGGTGGCGCAATCACCACCGACCATTCTGCTTACGCCAATTGGATTCGACTTTTCCGCGATAACGGCATTGAACGTGATCCGGCCAAGTTAGACGTGGATCATCAAACGTCATACTGGTGCGAAGTCCAATTCCCCGGGTTGTCTTATCAAATGTCCGAGCTTAATGCCGCATTGGGCCGTAGTCAGCTTACCCGGCTTGATCGTCACATCGAGCGCAGAAGAACGATTGCCGAATTTTATTTCCAGAAACTCGAAGCAGTCGCAGATCTCATCTTGCCTCATCGTGCAGACTGGGCCGAGCATGCCTTTCACACCTTTCCAATCCAGCTAACCGGTCAGTTATACGGTAAGCGAGACAACATATATCAGGCTTTGATCGACCGCGGCGTGCAAACCCAAGTCCACTACATACCCATCCATCGCATGCCTTTCTATTCATCAAAAGCAGACCAACCCTCACGCTTCCCTAATTCGGAATCTTACTTTCACAACTGTTTATCACTGCCATTGTTCCCTGATCTTTCGATCAAGGCGATGGAACGCATCTGCGAAACGATTGTCGACGTTCTTTCGCAATTTCGGGCCACAGACTCGTCTTCAAGCAAATCAGAGTCAACGGGCACAGGTGATGCCAAAACAAAAAAGAAAACCAAGTCAGAAACGCCGTCAGGCGAACCTCTAAGCACTGAACCCACCGAAGAGACGGCGGCTGAGCCGGCTGCAAAAAGTCGTGCCAAGAGACCGTCGCGTACTCGTAGTCGCACCACTAGACCCAAAAAGGCGGCTGAACCCAAAGGTGATAGCAAAGCCGCAGCTGAGGTTGAACAAGAGGTCGACGAAAAGCCCAAGAAAAAGGCGGCGCCAAGAAAGCGGGCGCCTAGCAAAAAGGCGGCTAGCAAAGAGAACACCGGCGAGGCCCAAAAGCCAACTCGCAGAAGGGCCCCTAGAAAAAAGAAAGCCGATGAAGAAAAACCAGCGGCTGAGCCCAAAGAATCGTAAGATTTGTTAACAAATATTGCGGCCATGCCCCGGCAAAATAAACCTTAGCCGGGGCATGCGCGTATTTAGCAAGGTACGCGACGAAATAAGACGCTCGGGGGAATTGGAAATGAATGTGAAAAGCCTGGGATTGGCATGTTTGCTATTAAGTACGTGGATTTGTGCGCAAGACGGGTCCAAGTTAACGCTTCAAGAAGCTTTAAACAAAGCCGTTAAAGGCAACCTGGACATTCACATCGAACGAGTCAAGGTAGATTCAAGTCGGTTGGATTTCGACACAACGCGGACCAAATACGAGCCTGTCGTGACTAGCACAGCACAATTCCAGTCATTTGACGCCCGAGCTTCAAATATTTTTGAAGGAGACCCCGAAGAAACATTCACCAATGACAATTCGGACCTCAATGCGACCTTATCCAAGTCAGAGGATTTCGGCTTTGATTGGCGTGTGAACCTCACCAATAAGTTGACAGATTCGACTTCAGGTACTTCGTTTGGTGAATCCTATAACTCCACCTGGTCAATCGGCTTCTCACAGAAGTTACTGCGTGGATTTGGGTTCGACCCTGAGGTGGCGCGCAAGGATGAGTTCATCGCACGCGGCAACGTCGCTATATCCGAGTTGGACCTCCATCTGAAGGTTTCGCAAGTGCTGCAAGAAACCGAAAATGCCTATTGGGACCTCGTGCAAGCGATCGAACTATTTCGCGTACGCCAGAACAGCTTGCAACTGGCTCAACAACTGTACGAGCAAAATAAGATCAAGATTGAAGTCGGGACCTTAGCCCCGATCGAACTTGTCAATGCCGAGGCGACAGTAGCCACCCGAGAAGCCGATATCGTCAGTGCTGAAAACGCAGTAAGTGCGGCGCAAGATGTCTTGCGAAAGATACTCAACCTACCGGTCGAGGACTGGGATAAAGAGATCGTTCCCGCAGATGAGCCCAGCACATTGGCCGTCAAAACCGACCTGGTATCCGATTTTGACTTGGCTTTATCAAACCGCCCCGAAATGCGACAAGACTCCATACGGGAAGAAAACTCAATTCTTGAATTGCATTACCAACAGAACCAACTGCTACCCGAACTCAATGTGAATGGCGCTTACTTCCTACGGGGTGCTAGTAATCCTAAGATAGATCCGCTCGACCCAAGTATGATTGAGTCTTCCAGTTACAGCGATGTCATCGATCAAATCCAAAACCAAGATTTGCCCGGCTACCAAGTCTCGCTGGAACTCACTTGGTACCCATTTAATAAGGCATCCAAAATCAACAAAGCGAAAGCGGAAGTGGCCATTCGCAACCAAGAGTTAGCGACACGTCAGCTCAGGTTACGCTTGCTTGAAGAAGTACGCGGCGCTATTCGCGAATTAGAAACAGCGAATAAGTCGATTAAAGCCAACGAAAAGGCTCGAACCTTTGCTGAAGAAAACTTGCGGGCCGAACAACAAAAATTCCAGAACGGGTTAACCACAAACTATCGCGTCGCCGAAGTACAAGACCAATTGGCTCAAGCCATCAACAATGAGATTCAAGCTCGTATTAGTTATCGAAAAGCTGTGGTTGCCTATTATCGCGCCATGGGGACCTTAGTTTCTCAACGAAACATCACGCTGCAATAAATTCATCACCTCGTATTAAGCCATTTTTCTCCATCTGACTGCCAGCCTGTACTAATATCTGAACCAAGCACTTGACGCTTCCAGGATGGAACATGCTTGGTTCAATATTTTCAGGGTATAAAATCATAGGTCGATTAGGCGGCGGAAATACGGGCGTCGTGTACAAAGCGGTCGATCAAGGCGGTCGCATCGTCGCGCTTAAAATATTACCCAATGACATGCTCTTGAGTCAGGAAAAAAAGGCACGTTTCTTAAGAGAGTCACAAGCTGCCGTGATGTTAGAGCACCCGTCTATCGCCCAACTACTGGAAGTAGGCGAGTATCATGGCTGCAGCTATTTCGCCATGGAGTACATAGATGGCGAAAGTTTTCGTGACCTTTTGGATCAATCTCCAAACGGGCTGTCACTAAGAAAGTTTATGGAACTTGTTCATCCAATCCTGGACGGGCTTGCCTATGCGCACCGCTTGAATCTTGTGCATCGTGACCTTAAACCCGAAAACCTTAAGCTGACCCTAGACGGTGCGCCAAAAATACTTGATTTTGGCTTGGTCAAGTTTATGGATGACGACTCCAAAGATGATGAAGGCTACAAGACATTGACAGGCATGGTACTAGGCAGTGCCCGTTACATGTCACCTGAACAGGCGAATGCTGAATACCTTGACGCCCGCACCGATATTTTTTCGATTGGCATCATCATGTACGAAATGTTAACGGGTTCCAATCCATTTGACTCGAAGTCCCCATTTGTGACCATGCAACGCATTCTCAATTTTGACCCGGTCAGCGTGGAACTCATCCGATCCGATCCACCTTTACCCTTATGTGCCGTCATCGCTCAATGTCTCCTCAAAGACCGTAAACAGAGATACGCTGATGCCGATCAACTTCACGACGCCATCAAAGCGATTCGCGCTTGAATGGTCGCAACGCAAGTCTCTCCTCGAATCTTAGGTTGGGCCATCTCTTGTTTTCTGTTCTTTCATCTAACTGGTAACCTGTGTCTGGCTGCCATACCTTCGCTACCGCTCACCTTGGCCTTGCCACTTGCTTACGGTGTATTTGTGGCCGCCGTTGTTGTTTCACTCAAACAATCCAGTTACTTAACCCAAACGCCCATGATCGGGCTCATTAGATTCGGCCAAATCACTCGTCTTCAGCTTGGCTTCACACCGGTAATAGTCATCATCATGTTAGCGTCCATCTGGTTGATCAATTTCCTGACAACACCATGGTGGCCCGGCGATTTACAGGCTTCCAACGAGCTCTATCGCGACTTAATCGCAAGTCCCACAACCGGGATTCCGTTGGCACTTATCGCGGTTCTTATTGCGCCCATCATAGAAGAGGGCTTCTTTCGCGGTTTCCTGCAATCCCAACTGTTTACGTTATTTGACTATCGTCGTGCCGTTATATTCACCTCTGCGCTATTCAGCTTATTGCACCCATGGCCGCAGATTCCGCTCACCTTCGCACTTTCCTTATGGCTTGGTTGGATTTACCACCGCGGCGGTCTCGTGTGGTCGATACTGGTTCATTGCATTTGGAACGGCCTCACACTTATATATCTTCTATATTGATTGGGTTTCTAAATGCTCTTTTTGTTTATGATTCAACTTTCGCAGCCTCTATGGTCCTGGCCAATTGACACCAAGCCGGGACTAACAGCCACATTTGCCGAGTATCGCGGCGACCACTTCCACACCGGACTCGATTTCTCAACGTCAGGACAGGAAGGAGTCGTTATTCGCACCGCGGCGGAAGGGCACATATTCAAAGTCAGAAGCCAAAATCAAGGGTACGGAAAATCGATCTATATCAAACACGACGATGGTTGGATCACTGTTTATGCCCATCTCGCCGCTTTTGGAGCATTGATCACCGCCGATATCGAAGCGGCCGGATACGACGCCAACACTGCTTTTGGTACCTTAAAGCTGAATCGGCCCATCACCCGCGATTCAATCCTGGCCTATAGCGGAGAATCCGGAGCCGGACTTCCCCACTTCCACTTTGAAACACGAGATAAGAACAATCGTCCGGTGGACCCCTTCACCCTTGGCTTTCCTACGATTGACGTCAGCGAGTCCATAAAACTTGAGGCCGTTATGGTCGCGCCGATGAGTCAGGAAGCACGCGTAAATGGCGGCTCTGAGCCCGCTTTTGCATCCTCTTTTCCTGCCACCCTTCAATCATCAGGAAAGGTCGCAATTTACGTCGTCGCATCCATCAAGGACAACCAAGGCAATACCTTAGGTCCGAGAGAGATTCACATCACAGACAACGAACTAGCATTGGCAAGTTGGAAACCAAATCGTATTTCCTTTGATCATTACCGAGATGCCGGCTTGGTTTTTGATCAGTGCCATTCGGGATTTGGTCGCACAAAATACGTCTACGCGTTTGACGAACGTCGAGCACCGCTTTCGGCTAGGCATTCAACGATGCCACTTCATATCACCGAAACGACCAAGCTCAAGATCACCATCGTCGGCATAAAAGAGTCCAGAAGTTACGAACTCACACTGGACCCAGACGCGCCATCAGTCATATCGCGTTCGCCCTTTGAACCACCATCCGTGCAACCAACAACCATCGCCCTAACAGCTTGGGCTAACAAGATAAACATAACGACCCACGTCGACGGCACACTTGAGGGCCCATTGGGATTGATCGGAATGGCCGCGCGTACACGACATACCTTTGACGTAACGCCTGAACACGCGGCCAATGAATGGGTATGGCGCACAGCGCAGGGTGTTGTTCGACGATGGGTAGGCGCCCTGCCCGATAACGACAAATTCCAGTATGCGCTTGCTTCGTTCACGCTTGATTACCAAGGGAAAAATGCATTGCCAGCTCAAGCAGTATGGCTGGAACCCGCCGATGTTCGCGTTCAATCTGGATCATTGAAGTACGTCAGTCCTGTCCTGCGTTTTGGACGTGAAGGGTACCCCACACACGGATTAAAGCTTTCCTACCCATCCAACAAGCTAGGGCAACTAGGTATCTACGCATGGTCTTCGACCAGAGGACGCTGGGTCCATTGGACCTCGTCAGCTAAAGAAGACGTGATTCAATGTGAAATGGACTATGGCGTGCCTATGGTTGTTGCCCAAGACATTTCAGTGCCCGTCATAGGCGTACCCAAGACCCACCGTTACTTTACCGGCAACAAGAGAGTTCTGCCTATTCGAGATCTAGGAAGTGGCGTTAATTGGTCCTCTGTTTCCTGCTCAAAGGAAGGCAAAACTATTGAATTCGAGGTTGACCGTGACAGAGGTTGGCTTGTGTTTGAGCCTTCGACAGCTTTCCCTGTACAGGTACGCGTTCGAGATCGCTCAGGCAATCATACGGAAAGGCTGGTTACACGATAAACATCTATGCCCTGGCAACTCTAGTGTTTAGAATAGAGAAAGAGCTGAGATTAATGGTGTAAGCGATGGTTGAAACACGATGATCAAGATCGACGACCTGCTCAAGGTAATGGTTGAAATGCAAGCTTCAGATTTGCATCTAAAACCTATGCGACCGCCGCTATTAAGAAAAGACGGCGCCTTACGACCCATTAAGTTTGGCGTCTTGGAGCCTGATAACATCAAAGAGACTGTCGTATCTTTGCTCAAAGAACGCCACATCAAAGAGCTCGAAGAAAAGCAAGCCGTGGATATCGGCTATTCTGTGCCAGGTGTATCTCGTTTTCGCGTCAACATTTTTGTTCAACGCGGTACATACGGAGCCGTTTTCAGGCGCATTCCGATTTCTATCCCACGGATCGACGATTGGGGACTGCCCAATATTATTAAGGAATTCACCAAGGTTCACCAAGGACTTGTCTTAGTCACCGGTCCCACCGGCAGCGGGAAATCTTCCACATTGGCCGCCATAATCCGCCACATAAACGAAACGCGCATGGTTCATATCATTACCATCGAAGACCCCATCGAGTTTTTGTTTCGTGACGAAAAGTCGGCCATCACTCAACGTGAAGTGGGCATGGATACCCCCAGTTTCCAAGCGGCTTTGCGTAATTCTTTGCGTCAAGATCCAGACGTCATCATGGTTGGCGAAATGCGTGATCTGGCCACCATCGAAACCGCGATTACTGCATCAGAGACAGGTCACCTTGTCCTATCGACCCTGCACACCAATAGTGCTGCGCAGTCGATTGATCGTATTCTCGACTCGATCCCTGCCAACCAGCAGAAACAAGTGCGCATGCAATTGGCTCAAGTATTCCAAGCCATCATCTCACTTCAACTTGTTCCACGACGAGACGGAAACGGCATGATCGCAGCCGTCGAAATATGCCGGAACACACCCGTCATTTCAAAAATGATTGAAGAAAACCGAATCAACGATATCCTTGAAGAAATGGAAAAGTCGGTTCAGTACTACTATATGCAAACCATGAATCAGTCTCTGACCGCATTAGTGGTGAATGGCCAAGTGAGTCGCGAAGTCGCGATGGGCGCATCATCTAACCCAGACGATCTGGATCTCGGTTTACGCAAGATATTCTTTGGAACTGCACCAGCGGAGGACAATATGGCGGAATGCTTTTCCGATTTTTCGAAGATAGAAGAACTACTGGAATCCAAACGCCTTTATGGCGAACTTCAAGATAGATTTAATTTTGAAGTACAGACTCGTGACGCAAAAATAAACGAACTTGGCGATGAAATGCGTGAACAAGACGCGCGTCTACAAAACGCATTTGGTCAGCTCGATCGCTTACTAAAAGAAAAAGAACAAGTGATTGCCGAAAGAGACAAAATGCGCGAACAGTATGAAAAGAAGGTGTACCAAATGCGCATGCAGTTCGAAGAGAGGATTCGCAACCAAACGAAGCGATAATCATGAACTGTATATTGAAAGTCGCGCTGTTATCGCATTGGTTCTTCTTAGGCTATGCGCAGGACAACCTGGATTCACTCACTCGCGCAATCCAGGATGCGAACTCACAGGATACGCAAAAGCTCGCTGCTTTGTACCTGGAGCGAGGCACATCCCAGGCTCAGGCCAAACACTACGAATTGGCCCAAGCCGACTTTGAGAAAATAATTGAATTGAACGTAGGCAACAGTCCTGTCAAAGCACTGGCCTATCATCGCTCTGGCTATATCGACTCTCTGCAACAGAAATGGTCGCAGGCGCGCTCGAAATTGGAATTGGCTTTTGAGGTCTGGCAACAACTCGAAGGGCAAGATTTACTCAAAGCGAAAACGCTGATCGTGTTTTCTGCCTGTGAAGTTGAGCTTAAGAACCCAGCACACGCTCTGGAGCTTGCTCAACAAGCGCTCAGCCTACGGGAAACGAACTTACCCGCAAATCGGCCCGAGATTGCAAACGCGCTAATGGCGCTTGGGCGCGCTCAGTCAGCCGCGTCCGAACCCGACGCAGAAGAAAGTTTTCGCAGGGCTGGCAAGATTCTGGCGATCCAGCAGCCCATTGACGACCAGCAATTCGCACAACTATATCTCTTGAGCAGCGGACACTATCTCAAATCAAACAAACCTGACCTGGCCATTCAGGCACTTCTTACTGGCATAGATCACACCAGCGACGGATCACCTACCTGGCAGACCATGAAACTTCGTCTTGCTGAATCCTACCTGGCCAAATCTGAAACGCCACATGCAGAACCCCATTTACGTCAGTTGCTTAAACATGAAGCCACGACCGACCAAAATAGAGCCTTAGCAAATTATGGTTTAGGGAGAATCTACAAACTTTGGCACAACGATATGGACGCCAAAGCCGAGTTCGAAAAAGCCCTACCCGGCTTGGTCAATGACAGTTATGTCATGATAAATTGCCTCATTCACTATGCTCAGGTCTTGCGAGCCTTGAACTTTGATGAAGAGGCGATTAAAGCCGAAGCCCAAATCATCTTGTTTGGTGGCATTGAGGACGACGTAAAAGCAAGCCGCAAGGTGCCCATTCGTATCGACGAAATTGCCGCTCCCGATCCACTCAAGCAGTAACCCGCGCGATTCGAGTAAACAAAAAGTCGCCACCAATGCCAAATGCTAGGACATCGGCACTCTGGTTCACTAGCAACGATTCAACGGCGGCATGACAAGCAGCCAAAGGCATCATCGATGAAACACCCACCGCACGACCCAGCGCTCTGACGTTAACTTGTGCAACGCGGTTCACCATCGTTTCTTGCGCCTGCAATTCACTTAATCCATAGCCAAAAAGATAGGCGACGTCCGGAACACCATACTTAGCAACGTGCCCCTTGTAAGCCTCGTCCAAGTCTGTATCTGCGTTCGCAAAATGGTAGGGTTGGGTTGGCAACCGTCCTTGACTGAAGCCCTCAATACGAATGGCTGACAGATCGCGAGACAGCCACAAAACAACGGCACCTTCACCGACCAAGAATGAATCAACGCCATAACTCGGATGCGATTTCCATACTTCAAATTGAAAAGGCGATAACACGTCAACCGCGCCAGCCAAAAGTGTTGTTTTGTTGAACTGCAAATAATGACAAGCCGCTTGTAGTGCAGCCGCCCCGGCCAAGAAATTCATGCACTGCGTTGAATTTGGACCTTTTAATCCGTAGTAGATTGCTGCCTGGCCCGCCGCTGCGTTCAACACCGTATTCGGGAAGACCATGGGATTCGCGCCAAGCGGACCCTCGTCAAAATATCGCGTCAAAAACTGCTCTACGGCATCGGAACCGGCCGAAAAGGTTCCAATGAACAGGCCCCAGTCCGTTACGTCCCGATCTTTAGGAAGTAATCGATCGAGCACACAAATGAGCATTCTTGATGCGCGATCCATACGCCTCAGCTTCATCATTGGGATGACGTCTCTTGGATTGAAGTCCGCGAGCGCAAATGAGGGGAAAAAAGGATCACCATCCGCTAATGACGGTGGCTCTTGACCGTTGAGCCCTGTCTGGGCCGTCAGCGCCGCACTCCCGTGAATGTAGATCGGTCGCATTAAGATTCGCCAATCATGGATTGCGGGCTGCGCAGTAACTGTTGCGGATCAGAACCGTATAGACGGAAGTAGTTAGCCGTTGTTGCTTCAAGTACTTCAGCAATATCTAACTGCTTAACTTGAGCAATCGCATCAGCAACCCACCTGACGTATGCAGGTTCATTACGTCGACCACGATACGGAACAGGAGCCAAATATGGGCTATCCGTTTCAATCAATAGTCGGTTCATTGGCACCATGCGCACAACCTCACGAAGATCGTCGGCACTAGGAAATGAAACGATACCAGTAAATCCTATATGGAGATCAAGACTCAACAACTTCTCGGCGAATTCAAGGCCATTTGTAAAGCAGTGAACATGACCACCGCATCTGGGCGGGTTATTTGAGATGATCGACCATGAGTCGTCTTCTGCATCCCGCGTATGAATCACAACCGGTAAGTTGACCTGATTCGCCAATTCTAATTGAGCGCCGAACGTTCGTTTCTGAATCTCACGCGGGCTGTTGTCGTAGAAGTAGTCGAGGCCCATTTCGCCAACAGCCAAAACCTTGGCGTTCTTGGTCATAGCTATCAACTGCTCATGGGCTACTTCACTATATGTATCGGCGTTATGGGGGTGGATCCCGACAGAAGCGAAGACCCCAGGTGTTTGCTCAGCAAAAGCGAGCGCCTGTTTCGAGTCTTCCACATCACAGCCAACCACTAATAGCTGTTGAACACCCGCCTCCACGGCACGAACGACAACGCGGTCGCGATCTTCGTCGTATTTGTGGCCGTAAATATGGCAATGAGAATCGATCATTTACTAGAGAATCCGTTTCTCAATTTGTTGACGAAATAGGCGCACGCCTTCAGGATCCTTGCCATTTGTTCTAAAGACAACCGTATCCCCTACGACCAATAGGTAGGTCGGAAAGCCCGTCACCTTCAATTGATCGATGATGTCGCCCATAGGGTCCAAATAGAGATTCTTCGGCGCTTCGCGCTGGGCAAAGTAATCGTTCATCTTGGATTTCATTTGCCCCATATTAAGGCCATTCTCAAAGTTAACAGAAACCCAAGTCAGACCGTGTTCCTCATACTCACGGACCATGGCCTCGACTTCGCCCCAAATTTCAGGCTCGGCACCACAACAAGCCGACCACACCTGAACCAAGGTCATTTCACCAAGCTGAACAGACTTTGCCTTCATATCCAAGGCAAAAAGTTCAAGCCCTTCCGGAAAAGGGGTGGTTTCCTCTTGGAAGGCATTATCGGCAAGCTTTAAATCAATCTTAAAATCTGACTGCGCCAGGATTGAACCTGCTAGCAGCATAAAAAATAGTATTCGGGTCATGGATTCACTTCCTCATCTTTGATCGGTCCATCACAAATAGGATGTCTGCCTTGATAGCCTAAATTGTAGTCATGTCTGAAATAAATATCGTCTTCGGGGTATTCCCAACAAAAAAAATCGTGGCCACTATCGAAATCCACTG
This sequence comes from Holophagae bacterium, assembly GCA_029263455.1. Taxonomy (GTDB): domain Bacteria; phylum Acidobacteriota; class Holophagae; order Acanthopleuribacterales; family Acanthopleuribacteraceae; genus JAGQSC01. Next base: position 93,219 of record JAJCXM010000022.1, on the reverse strand, counting down.
TAAATGGTTGTTTCGGCATTCCGCCCAGTTTGGCAACGGTCTCTGCCCAATGCTGTATAATCGCCGCAGCCTGCTCTTGCGCACGGTCGGCAGAACCATTTTGTTGCAGCCTAATTAAGGCCAATTCTGAAGATTCACTGACCTCTCGGAGCCAGGGCAAAAGACTACGTATCTCATCAATCGAAAACGCTTTATTTAAAGAATCATCCATGTCAACACGCCCCCAAGCCGATCATTTAAGCACGCCGACCGTCGAGCACAAACTGGAAATACAAGTATGCCGAGGTCCTAACTGTTCCGCAGCGGGCTCGATTGATATGGTTGACTGGTGCCGTGGATTGGCTGAGGCCGATCTGCCATTGGTATGGCAAGAGATAGGCTGTACCGGCAATTGCAGTGAAGCACCGGTCGTTTGCTGGAATGCCAGCTACTTGACCGAAATGAGCACCACTAAGCTTACGGCACGATTGATTGATGAAAGTTGGTTTGTTTAACATGATTGCCACACAGACGGCGCGATTACGATTGGTACGTTTGCCGTTACAGGCAGCAATGAGCAAATTTTAGGCCAGCCCCACTCAATCTAGGTCTGCCGTGAACTTATAGCCGACCGTTGGTACAGTCTGGATAATTTTACGGCTACTCTGATCGCCGAGTTTGCGCCTAATCCGCGCGATGTGGGTGTCAATCGTGCGTGTTGTTGCCGCCGACTGATAACCCCAAACTGCATCCAGAATTTCTTTTTTGTAGATTGCTTTTCCAGCACGCTCTGCCAGATACCGTATAAGCATGAATTCTTTTTGGCTGAAGTGGATTGGCTTACCCGCGCGTTGGACGGTCATCCGTTCGAAATCAATCTCAATGCCACCAAAGACAAGTCGTTCAGCACGTTCCAATTCATCGACCGATTTAGCGCTGGACCTCCGCAACAGGGCTCTAACGCGAGCTAATAACTCTGAAAGACCAAATGGTTTTGCCAAATAGTCGTCTGCGCCCAACTCCAAACCCAAAACCTTATCTGTCTCCGAGGCACGAGCGGTCAACATCATGACCGGTGTGATGGGGTCATTTGAGCGCACACGCTTCAATAACTGTAATCCATCCATCTGTGGCATCACCACATCTAGAATCAATAGCTGGTATTGACCTTGTTCATACCGATGCCAACCTTCCAGCCCATCCTTGGCGGAATCAACGGCATAACCCTCAAAGCGGAGATTGTGACAAAGTGAGAAACGCAGATCCTCTTCATCTTCAACAACTAAAATATGTTTAGGAGCTTCATTCATCTGTTTGGCTCAACCTCTGTTTGGGGAAGCGAACAAGAACGCAGGTTCCGTTTCCTAATTGCGACCGAATTTCAAATTTAGCATGGACCTGTTCAAAGACGTAACTTGAGATTGCCAACCCCAGACCAGACCCGCGCACAGCCTGCACTTTTGGGTCATCGGCCCGGAAGAAACTTTTGATTGCTTGCCGTGACTGCTCCTGAGTCATGCCAATTCCTTGATCTTCCACCTGCAAACACCAGTCATCAGCTTCGTCGGTAATACGAATGACAATCGCTTTGCTATCGCCTCTGTACTTAAACGCGTTGTCGACCAGGTTATCGATGCCCAAACGCAAGGCGTCTGTGTCGCCGCGCACGAGACAGGCTTCATCTGGCAATTCTACCTCCAGCGTGATGTGGTCGGCATCAGCTTGGACTTGGAAAACATCCACGCATTGCTGCACCACGGCACGCAAATCCATCACCGACTGATTCAAACTGAAGTGGCCAGTTTCCATCTTATTAAAGCTGAGTACCTTCTTGACCAAAAGGTCCAGGCGATTGATTTCGCGGATCATCATGTGATGAAAAGTTTGCCGTTCATCTTCTGAATGGTAACGCTTTTCATCCAGCGTTTCAGCCGCAAGCCGAATAATTGCTAATGGCGTTTTGAACTCGTGCGAGACCGTAGATACAAAAAACGTCTTTTGGCGGGCTAGAAGAATCTTTTGTCTTATTGAGCGAGTGATCAAGAAAACACTGAATATTGCCATTGTGCCCAACATCAAGAACATGCCCCAGTTAAGGCGTCGCTTGGCAACGCTGTATAGTTGTTTGCGCCCAAAACTCGAATAAATGACATCCAATTGGCAACCCGCCAATGATCGCTCCATTGCGAAGCTTTCGCGCGCGGCCCAAGTACTTGGTGCCTCGTGGGAGCGAAACACCTCCTCTCCGTTTGGCCCTAGTATTCGGAACCAATAGACAGGCTGGTGGTCCGGTCTGAACTCGACTAAGGCGTAAAGTCCTTTTCTGGTAACCAAGAACTCGCTGATATTGTTGCGTAAAGCCTCTTCTCTCAAAGTGAAACGATAGCCATCTCTCGTATATACATTGTCTTCAACCAAAGATCCTGGCTTTGCTACGTCCAGCCATTTTCCGGATAAGCAGGTGCTCTCGTCCGGGTTAGTTTCTTGGCATGCAATAAGACCTTCGCGATCCGCCGTCAACTCCATTTCCAGGTAATCTTGGATCAAATCATTGGCGAATTTAACGTGAAAACCAAAGGAGGCGACCATCAAGCTACGTAGAATACTGATACTATGGACGGAATAGGCTAAGAACAAAATCGGTGGTAAGATCATTAAGGTTCGACGAACAAACACGCGAATCTGTTCAGCTGAAAGATAGGCAACCATGACATGTCCCCTTAGGTTTGGAGCTGGCGCTAACATAACCCACACAACACCAACCAGCAACGGATACGGCGAGTTTAAGTGACTTCGAGGCGCGCGATCCCCTTTAAGAAAGTCCACGCTTGCGGGAATGATTTCGTCGTGCTCACGGCGGCGCCCAATCAAGAACTGGTCACCACGATCTGTGATCGTCAACACGGCATTGGCGCAGACGGAATCATGGTCATCGAATCGGTCTCAAGTGGCGAAATTGTACTAGACCATTTTGACCCAGACGGTTCGCGCAGTTTTTGCCTGAACGGCATTCGCGCAACATTGGCTGCCCTTCAACAAGAGGGCCAAATATCCGCAAACGGATCGGTGCAAAGCGCTGGCGTTAAGTTGCGTTACCAGATGCAAGATTTCCCTGTCATTCAGATAAACCTTGCCCAGGCTAGTCCCGTGGAAATAGTGCAATCAAAAATGACAATAAATGGCTGGTTCGTGGACGTGGGAAATCCACAATTAGTCATTCTCGATTACAAACCGCGCTGGCTTGTCAAGGCACCGGCTCTTAGAGCCCACCCTGATTTTCACAATGGCACCAATGTCACGTTCGTTCGCCCAATCGACGAAGCGCAATATCAAATTAAGACCTATGAACGCGGCGTGGAAGGCTTCACCTTGGCCTGCGGGTCGGGCGTCGTAGCAGCAGCGTGCGTGCTAGCGAACCACGGCGAGAAATTGAAACGGTTCTTGCCAGACGGGGGTGACTGGATTGATGTCAGCCTAAACGACGATGGCCTAGCCCTTACCGGTCCCACGCATTGGGTAGCCGAAGGAGAATTCCTGTGTGGATAGTGTGTTTACTATTAATTCAACAAGATGCCTTTGTGCCAGCCTCTCTGCAAGCCACCTTATTTACAGATTCAGGCGAAGAAGTTGAACTCTATGACTTCCGTATCGCTGGTCCCGACCCTTATGCCATTTCCTTAGAAGCCAATGGCACATCTGATTTTATTCCTTTGGCCCAGGTGACACGAATCACGGCATTAGCCCGCCAGGGTACCTATCAATTGATCTTGGATACAGGCGAGACGTTAACAGGCCGTATTGGCACCATTTCATTCGAAGGCGTTAACCCGGAACAACCTAAATCCTCATTCGCCATGAGCATTAGGCGTATTTCACGCATCCATATTGTATCCGGTAGCCAAATGCGGTCATGCCAGGTGTGCAGTTACGAAGCCACGACCGATTACCCTTTTTGCCCTGCGTGCGGTAGTTTGCTAGATATTGGGCCGTACGAAGAAGAGGAAGCTCAGGCCCAACCACCCCCACCTCTATATCGTTACCGGCTCAACGAGCGTAACCCGCGCTCAAACTCAGGTGGCAACTAACCAACAAAAGTTGGCGCTAGGTCATTCGTGCGTTGACAAGCCACAGAGCCTTAAGTATACTGGCGCTTCGGCTTGCGAGCCAAGGTGCGTTCACGGGAGGATCATCGGATCATGGATCGATACGCAATCATTAATAGTGGTGGAAAACAGTACCACGTGAAACAGGGCGATGTCGTCCGACTCGAGCGGATAGCTGGAAAAGTTGAAGGTGACGCTGTGGAGTTTACAGTGTTGGCAACGCATCAAGACGGTGCACTGCAAACCGAATCTCCAGCGGTGACCGGAACGATTGTTCGAGCAGGACGAGGCAAAAAAATCATCGTTTTCAAGAAACGCAAAACAACAACTTACCGTCGTAAGAACGGCCATCGCCAGGACTTCCATGAAGTTCGTATCGACGCCATTCCAACGGTATAAGAGGTAATTTAGAAATGGCACATAAGAAGGGTGTAGGCAGTTCCAGAAATGGACGCGACAGTAATGCAAAACGCCTTGGCGTCAAACGATACGGTGGCCAAGTAGTTACAGCGGGCAGCATTATTGTGCGCCAGCGAGGCACTAAATTTAAGCCAGGTATCAATGTGGGCTTAGGCAAAGATGACACCATCTTTGCGAAAGTTCATGGCTCAGTTGAATTTCGCGATCGCGGAAGAATGGGCAAGTTTGTAAATATTGTTCCTGCCTGATTCATCTAGCAATCCAGTTGGGGAGGCCGCAGTTCAAATAGGATTGCGGCCTTTTTTCCGTTATGTTTCTTGACGAATTAGACATCGAAGTGCGTTCCGGCGCTGGCGGAAAAGGATGCGTCAGTTTCCGTCGCGAGAAATATGTGGCTTTTGGCGGACCTGACGGCGGCGATGGCGGCGATGGCGGTAGCGTCATATTCCGCGTGAATTCCTCTTTTAACACGTTGTTACCATTGCGGAACATGCGCCACTACCGGGCTGGTAAGGGCGTCAACGGCAAGGGTTCCGACATGACGGGTGCTCGCGGCGAAGATTTGGTGCTTTTGGTACCAAAAGGAACGCTGGTGCGTGACCGTGATAGCGGAACCCTAATCGGCGACCTAACTGCCGACGACGACGAACTCATCGTCATCCCTGGAGGGCGAGGCGGCAAGGGAAATGCCCATTTCGCCACCAGTACCCACCGCGCACCGCGATTTGCACAGTCCGGCGAGCCTGCTACGACTATTTGGGTTCGCCTGGAACTAAAGATCATGGCCGACGTCGGTTTGGTGGGATTCCCTAACGCAGGGAAATCGAGTCTCATCCGCGCGATTTCGTCAGCACGCCCAAAGGTTGCAGACTATCCCTTCACCACTTTGGTGCCGCAACTAGGGGTAGTTGGCGTAGACAACTTTCAAGGTTTTGTTGTGGCTGACATTCCAGGAATCATACGCGGCGCACATGAAGGTCAAGGCCTAGGACACCGTTTCCTGAGGCACATTGAGCGGACGAAATGGCTATTGCTGATGGTCGATCCAACCGATCCTGAACACGAACTAGAATCCACCATGGATGTACTTCGTGATGAACTCAACAAGTTCAGTAATATACTGGCCGACAAACCCTTCTCGGTGGCATTTACCAAACAGGATTTGCTACTGGACGATGACCAACAAGCGGCTGTCCAACGGGCAACCGAATCTCTTCGTAGCCAAGATATAGACGTTTATCATATTAGTTCTATGAAGGGCGTTAACTTAAAGGCGCTCACCAATGAGCTATATCAACACATCAAGAATTGGGTAGCACCGGTCCTGGAAATTGAGCCTGAAGCCCCAATCGAAAACAGTTCAGATCCGCTGGACGAACTGTAAATCAATGGAAGTGAGCCTATGACCGACCAACAGCCAATCGAGCACTTGCTGCAAAACCTTTTGGAAAAGGCGAACGAGTTCAAAGCAGCCGACTTACGCGCTATCCAGGTCAGCGACTTATGCGCGTTCGCCGACTACTTTGTGTTTATGTCCGGCACATCGTCGACGCACATCAAATCAATTGCTGAACATCTACTCGTAGACATGAAGAAGCATAACGTTCAAGCGCTGAGTATTGAAGGGTTACAAACTGGCGAGTGGTGTCTGCTAGATTTTGGCGATGTCATTGTGCACATTTTTAACCAAGAGAAACGCGACTATTACGCGCTTGAAGAATTATGGCATGATGGCAAAGTTGTTTACCCTATTGCCTCCGACTAATGAGGCACCGGTTGATATGGGTAGGTCGGGCCAATGGCGACCGTTTAACGAGCGATCTCTGTCGCCGTTACTCAGATCGTATCAAGCATTTCACAAGCTTTGAAGACAAAGCCATTAAACCTATTGCTCAAGACAAAGACCAAATAGATCGTGAAGGTGAGCGGCTGCTGCAGCAGATCCCCAGTCACGAATGGGTCATTCTTCTGGATGAGACTGGCAAGCAATCTTCGTCACAGGAGTTGGCTAAATATTTACATCTTCGTCAAATTGAAAGCCGTGACGTGAGCTGGATCATTGGCGGCGCCTTCGGTGTCAGTCAAGCTGTCAAAGATCGAGCAAACGATGTGTTATCCTTGAGCGGTATGACATTGACTCACGGGTTTGCACGAATCTTGCTCCTGGAGCAGATTTATCGGGCGTTCTGTATTCGCGCCAATCACCCTTATCATCACGAGTAAAATTATGCGTAATCGCTGGATCGTCGCCGCCATATTGGTGTTCATAACTGCGTTTGTTGTCTTCCTGTTTTACCAACAAAATCGGACAGCGCTGTTGACGGAAGTTACTTTTGGCCGATTTCAATTTGTCCTTATTCGCGCATGGCTGACCTCTCTATTACTGGTCAGCGTCATGGTATCCATGATCATGGGTTTGGGCTTGTGGCGACAGAAACGCACTCAAAAGGGCTTAGTGAAAGACGCTCAATCACAAAAGAACAGGGCGCAGGCCCTAAAACGCGCAGAACACTTATTAGCCCACGAAAATTATCGAGAAGCCCTTAGTGAATTGGAAAAGGTGGGGCGCGATTCTGCCAAGATTGATGAAATGAGATACGCCGCATTGGTGGGCATCGGTGATGCGACACGTTGCCACGATTTTCTTCGCGAAGCCTTTGCGCGCCACAAGACACCAGCGTTCGCCTATCCCTGGATTGAAAGCCTTGCTCAAAAAGGAAAAGTGGACGAGGCCCTAGATGCCCTGGAAGAACAATTAAAACAGGAACCCGCCGCCATCAAAGGGCGATTACTCAAATTGGAACTATTGGAACGGAAAAGACGTTGGTCCGAGTGTCTTGAATCATTGGCATACCTACAAACACAAAGGCCCGATTTGGTTGACGAACGACGACCTGGTTATCTTTATGAGCATCTCAAACAACGAGTCGACCGCGACGGGGTGGGCAAAACACTGTTAGCTGACGTGCAGGATGCAAGCAAACAATATCCTGACTTTGTGCCAATTTACATCCTATGGGCCTCTTCATTATTGGCAAAAAACGAGGCCAAGAAGGCCTTTGACATCTATGAACGAGCTTACCGTCAGACAGGTAATGGCATTTTCTTGGCTCTAATCGAGGCCTATTATATCGAACATGATCGACCTGAGGATGCGATACAGATTTATCGACAACTGATGGTTAAAGAACGCGGACATGATGTGGCGTTCCAACTAGGTAAGCTCTATCAGAATTTAGAAATGATGGATGATGCGTTCAAAATTTTCAACCCGCTGAAGAAGGTTGGCGTAGACAGCGCTAGTCTTAATTTGCGCCTGGCTGACGTGCTCGCTCGTCTAGATCGTGAAGGCGAAGCTTTCCAACTAATTCGCGAATTCGTTTCAACTCAAAGCCCGCTTGATCGTGACTTTTATTGTACAAACTGTACCGCTAGGCATGATGACTGGTCTGCACGCTGCCACGACTGTCATTCGTGGAACACCATTGAGCTTGAAATATCGTCTCTCAATCGCGAACCGCTGGGTTCTGCTCCAATTTATTACTAATTGATTCAGCCACTTTGTCCGATTAAGCAATTGACGGCATTCGTCGAACTGGCATTATTCCCTCTAATCAGTTGACTTAATCAACAATTCTGTTAGCTTTATTAGAGGGGTCAAAAGACAAAGCTGGACTGTCTGCGGCGCGGAGGCATGAACCATGACCGGTTTTGAAAAGCTTGAGAATTACACCCTGCTCCAACAGGAAGAACAACATGCGTTGTTTACCTCTTATCGGGCAGGAGAAATAGAAGGTGGTCGGCTCACACAGCATGTGAGACTAGACATCGTCAATCCAAACCTTTCTGCAAATGCAGGGTTTATTGATCAAGTTATGAGTCAAAGTTTGACTACGGCTAAGCTTGAACACACCAACATCACCAAGAAATTGACGGCGGTGCAACAAGGCACGACGTTGGCTTCAGTTTATGAATACCTCGAAGGATTCAGCCTTCAAAACGTTCTAGATCGATCTAGAAGTGAAGGGTTTCCGTTTTCGATTGACCATGCGTTGTTAGTTGCTAACAAATTGGCCAACGCCCTAGCCTATGCAAAAAGTAAGAACGTGCATCACGGTTTGGTCCATCCTTCCTTCGTATTCATTACTAATGAAGGCGAAATCAAACTAAAGGGTTTTGCCCTGAGCTCGGCACTCAAGAACGTCATCGCGAGCAATCCTCAAGTTGAGGGATTCTTAAATCCTTATCTACCTGATCCTCGTCATTCAGGTGGAGGCGGTCCGGAACGGCTCGATATTTTTGCAACGGGCATCATCCTATTCGAGATGATCACAGGTCAGTCTTTTTATGCCGATGGACGAGATATAGACGCAGCTAATCGTATCCAATGCACCGATACAGCGTCAGACATGGAGCCCATTCCCGAGTCGATTCGATCGATCCTTTCGGCAGCCATAGACCCTGGTGCCGACAAGACGTATGTCGATGTTCAATCAATGGCGCGCGAGATTGAGAGTCTGATATTTTCAGGTGAGTACAGCCCCACAACATTTAATCTCGCTTTCTTTATGCACTCCGCGTTTCGTACCGATATTGAAGCCATTAACGCTCAGATCAAAAGTGAACGCGAGACCCATTTCGATGGATCAGTCGCGCAAGCGCCTCCTGTTCCGACGACCGATCCAGGGACCGGAGCATCCTATACAGGTGCAGGGTCCTACTCTGCATCGGGTGTCGTTTCGGCTACCTCTAAAGCACCCGCCAAATCGAACACAGGACTCTTTATCGGTATTGGCGTAGCAGCCGTTGCGGCGATCGCGGTGGCCGTTTTTCTCTTTTTACCCAAGGGCACAAATGCAAGCGTCGACAAGTTTGACGAGCAGCGTCAACAACTACTCGAAGAACGCCGTTTACAACAGGAAAGCGACGCCAGCGAAAAAGAAGAAATCATGCGCTTGCAGATCGAGGCCCTGCGTTCACAGATCGAAGAAAAGCAGCGCACTGAACGAGAATCCGAGGCCGAACAAGTAAAGAGCGAAATCAGTGAGCTTGATCAAAAAATCGAAACTGCCAAACAACGTGCAGCTCTTGAGTCTCAGCTCAAGGAGCAACAACGGCAACTTGAAGAGCTTCAACGGCAAACAGAGGTGGAACGCCAGGCCATAGAAGCCGAAAGGGCCAAACTAGAAGCAGCCGCGCAAGCGAAAGCGGACGAACCTGAGCCTGAAACTAAGACAGTCGAAACAACACCTCCGATTCAGCAGCCGCTTCCAGCTGAGACAAAAGACACGTCGACCGACAGCCAGGTCGCAACCAATAAACCATCGACGGCAAACACGAATAAACCTCAAGAGAAAAAGACTGAATCGGTGCCCATAACGACCACGGTCAAAAAAGATGTTGTCCCAACACAGCCCGATAAAGTGAAAACCTCTGTCCCGACACCTCCGCAAGAGGGCGACTTAGTGGAAATCGACGACACCGTCGTACAGCCTGTCTTGCAAGACACGCTCAAGTACCTACCTGTTCCAACCAAGGCCGTAAAAAATGGCACCGTGCGAAAAGGCGAAGTCAAAACATTCTTGGTTCGAGCTTTAGTCGACGAACGCGGTCGGGTTGAAGATGTTGAAATGGTACGTAACCCGATGGCTAAATTCGAGGATGATTATGACATGCCCGACAAGGCACTCAAGCACGCTAGCAAGTTGCGTTTCTCACCCGCTGAGAAGCTCGGCGTCAAAGTAAAGGTCTGGACCCATGTCGGCATTCACTTCAAAGCAAGGTGAGGCTAGGTGAGTATTTTTCAAAAAATCATTGATGGGGAAATGCCAGCAGACATCGTTTACAATGATGACGAAGTCTGTGCCTTCAAAGACATCAGCCCCAAAGCTCCGGTACATATCTTGGTCATACCCAAGAAACCGATAAAGTCGCTTTCGGACATGAGCTCTGACGACATTCAGTTAATGGGCACGCTTCTCTTTCGCGCCAAACAGATTGCCGCCGAACAAGGGCTAACAGACTATCGCTTAGTTACGAACAACGGTGCTCAAGCTGGCCAATCGGTTTACCATATCCACTTCCATATTCTTGGCGGCCGCCCAATGGGGTGGCCTCCCGGTTAAACAACCATGCTCATCTGTCTCCTTGTGCTGTGTACGACGACAACAGCTCCATCGCTTAGCTCGTTTCCAAACGTTGCTTGGTTGCAATGGATCCAAGAGGTGCAACAGCACTGTCAAACGCAACGCTGGTATGATGCGAAACGCGTCCTACACATCATGGAACGAAGCAATGGCGAACGCTTCCAATCAGAACAGTTCAATATCACACTGGCATGGATTTATTTGAGCGAACGCTTGGTCGGCAACGCTGTTTCGCGTTATGAACAGGCGCTGAAGACCACTGATGATCCAGTTGTCACACTTGAATATGCGGAATCTCTGATTGCCACTGGTCAGCCCTCAAAAGCGTTAGACATCCTACGCAGTTCTCAAGATCGGGCTCTAAGTCGAAATCAATTACGCCGCAAACAGCTGATGTCCGGTCAATGTGCAAAAGAAACCGGCAACCTTACGCGGGCACTAAGTTATTTCAATCGTTTGCATGCTTCACGAGTACCTTCAAGATACCGTCTTCCCGCCTTGTTACATGCAGCAGAAATTCATTACGCCTTAGGTAATAAGACTGCAGCGCGACGAGTCGTGGCCGCATTGGCTCGTAGGTATCCAGCCAGTGATGAGGCCCTCCAGGTTGTCGCACTTCAAAGACAGGCTGAAAAGGAACCCTTCACAAGCCGTAGCGCGAATCTTGAGATGTATGCATGGGTGTATTACAGAAATCGTGTATTTGATGAATCCGACGGATGTTATTCCGCCATTATTGCTGCCAATCCGTCCACTACAAGTGCAGCTAAAGCCACCTACTTTAAGGCACTTACACAGCTAAAGAGAGAGAATCCAGCTAACGCCGCTCAAGTTTTTGAACGGGCAGCCAAAGACCTACGTGGATCAAAATATGAGGGCATGGCTAAATTTCAATTAGCTCGTGCCCTGTTCATGGTAGGCCGCGACCACGATGTCATACACATATCGGACCGTGCCATGACTGACGCTACCAGCTCAAAGTGGAAGTTCGAAATGGCGAAGATCAAAGCGCTAGCTTTACGGCGTTTAGGGAAATACGATCAGTTTCAAGCCTGGCACGACGAGTTGCAAAAGGGCGATGCGCCCACTTGGATGATGCGCTTCTATCACAGGAATGGGGTTGTTTGGTCGCTTCACCTCAATAAGACATTTGAGGCAACCAAGCATCTTGCTCGCTACCGCGCACAGGGACCCGACCGACAAGAACTAGCTGAATTAGTGCTCTGGGAAGGCTTAATTAATTGGCAGGAGGGCGCCAAGTCGAAAGCCCTTTCAGCCTGGTTAGACATAGCCCGTAAAGACCCAAACCATTACACGGGTCTAGTGGCTCGGGCCTTGATCAATCACACCAAGAAAGAGGCTACCGATCTATATGACTTCGAATTGCAGGAAATTGCCTCAAAGAAAGACAGACAAAGCCTTTTGGCTGGCTATTACCTTGCGGGTAACGAAAAGAGCCAACATCCGTTTGCAGCACAATTGGCTAAACGAATCCCCGTTTTTGATCCGCTAAGTTACGAGGAAATCGGGATGCAACATCCGTCGACACAAAAATGGATCCGTTTGGCCCGTTTCGATTTAGCCGCGGATTCATTGTCGGACCGCAACCATGATTTGGATAAGTTAGGTATTCATTATCTAAAGTCTCGCTGGTACATGGCAGGTCATCGTTTTAATTCGTCCATTTACCATGCTGAAATACTGGCCAAGAGCTTTCCCAGGTGGCTTCCTTTTGAAACACTGCCGCAGGAAATAAGACAACTACTCTATCCAATCGGATTCGAGAAATTAGTTAACGACCGATCACACACAGCAGGGGTGGACCCCTATTTACTCTTGGCCATTATCCGTGAAGAGAGCCGTTTTGATGAACAAGCTAAATCCGGAGCCAGTGCGCGGGGATTGATGCAGTTCATTCCATCTACTGCAAAACGCGTGGCCTCAGGCCTTGGGCGAGAGGGACTTGAACTTAACGAACTATATGACGCAGACATCTCTGTCTCATTAGGCGCCGCTTATGTCGATACCCTCATGAACAGTCTAGGCGATGTTCCTCTCTATTCGGTCGCGGCCTATAATGCCGGCGAAGACGCGGTCCAACGCTGGCGATCCATGGCCGATCGTTTTGATCCAGTTCAATTTGTTTGGGATATTACCTACCAAGAGACTCGACAATACTGTCACAAAGTTATGGGCGCCTACCACCATTACCGCTCAACTTATGAACCGGAAACAGAGACAACAATCATTCAAATTCCTGATGTGATTTTGTCCGCACGCTAACGTAGGTTGTCGCAGACACTTTGATTCGCTAACATGAGTTCGCCATGATCCGTTTTTATCACGTCTTCAAAAAGTATTCTGGCGAGTCTTACACACTCTCAGACGTCTCGCTGCGCATGAATCCCGGCGAGTTCACATTTCTGACAGGCCCTAGTGGGGCCGGAAAAACGACTTTGCTTAAGTTAATCATCCGCGAAGAAATATCGTCCAAGGGACAGATTCTAGTCAACGGACAAAATGTGTCTTCACTTCCGCTACACCGAATCCCGCGTTTGCGGCGTGCGATTGGTGTCGTTTTCCAAGATTTCAAATTGATCAAGACCAAAACGGTTTTTGAAAATGTAACCTTTGTTCTCAAAACATTAGGTGTAGACCTAAAGGAACGTCGTCAACGAGCACTGAGTGTGCTCAAACAAGTCGGCTTACAGCACAAAACCATGTTTTACCCATTACAACTATCTGGTGGTGAACAACAACGTGTCGCCATCGCGCGTGCGATTGTCAACGATCCCGTTCTGCTCTTAGCCGATGAGCCAACTGGAAATTTGGACCCCGAAATGGCTGCCGAGATCATGAAATTATTTGTGAAAATCAACATGCGCGGCACAACTGTACTCATCGCAACACACGACCGAGACATGATCCAACGAATCCAAGGTCGCGTATTGACCATCCAGAATGGGCGCATTACTGGAGATTCCGCACCAAATGACAGAGTCGATTTGGCCCTATGATCCGATACCTGTTTTTTTCACTTTCAGAAGCAATCACCAATTTGTGGCGCTCAAGAGTCTTGAATCTGCTTTCTATCGGGACTATTACCCTTGCCATCTTCATATTAGGATCATTTTTACTGCTTGGTCATAACTTGCGAAGTGTTTCCATGGGCTGGGAACGCAATCTCCAGTTTCACATATTTCTAGATGACGACTTCAATGATCAACAACAGGAAACCCTATCCAAGCTCTTGAGTAATCAAGTCACGGTCGAATCATCGGAGTTCATTTCCAAAGAGGACGCTTGGCGCCGATTCGAGTCTGAATTCAGTTCCTATCGGGACATATCAGACGCCTTAAGCTCCAACCCCTTTCCTGCCTCCTTTCGCGTGAAGTTGAATAGTGACGAGGACACCGATTCGATTATTGAACTACGTACGCTGATTGAATCGCAGCCCGGGGTTGAACAGGTGTCCTACGACCGCGATGTGGTGGAGAGGTTGGCATTTCTTGGTCGAATGGTTGAAATGGCTGGATGGTTATTTGGGGCAATCATGATATTCGCGTCGGTCTTTACCATTTCAAACGTCCTGAAATTGACCTTCTTCGCTCGCCGCGAGGAGGTGGACATAATGAAACTTGTCGGCGCTTCCCGCGCCTATATTCGCGGCCCATTTTTGATTGAAGGTTTTTTGCAAGGCTTTGTTGGTGCCGTGCTGGGCGTCTTGATCCTCTTCCTTGGTTACGTTGGTTTGGCTCACTATTTGAGCAATCACCCAGCCAACCTATTAGCTGAACTAGGTCTCGTATTTGTTCCTGGCTCGTGGGTCTTGTCGCTGGTGACAGCAGGCTGTTTATCTGGCTTCATTGGCGCAGCCTTTTCACTAAACCAGTTCCTTGAAGAACACATCAGTTACCAATAACTAGAAGCCCGCGTGAGCTGGCTCACATCGCTTGTGAACTTGTTCGTGGCAAAGAACAACTACTCCGTTTTCGGAACAAGCAAATCGCTGATTTGATCAACACGAGATGCGTAAATATGTGTATTTAAAGAAGTTATTCCTTTGGCACGATCTTGGCTCTATAGAAGTCCGTCAGTCACTACCGAAAAAGGAGCAAATCAAAATGTCAGTTTCCTCATATTGCAAACCCGACGGAATACCTGGACCCGCAGTTGGTAAAGGTGTCGAAGAACAAATCGAATGCTACGAGTTTAGATACAGCATCGAAATGCCAACAGACGTACGCGATGGCACAATTACAGGACGTCGCCAACACGGATTCTTTTCGATCGTACACGAACTCGACAAGGCCTCTCCTCTCTTTGCTAAGCATCTTTGCGAAAACGTCGAACTTGCAAACGTAGCCGTTTCCCACTTCAAGCCAGATGCAAAATCAGGCGATATCGTTCACTATTTCACCCACGAAATGAAAAAAGTCAAAGTCGTGGGAATCACTTCCTGGAAATTGAACACCTGTGACGATGCCTCTAAGAAGTTTCGTGATATGGAAGAAGTCCGTTTCATGTTTGAAGAAATCAAAATAGCCGACCAAGACGGCAACGAATACACAGACAAGTGGGAGCTGGGCTCCTAGACCTTAACGTCCGACCCCACTTCACACCTCGCCCACGCCGATAAGCCTACCCCCCCAAACGGCGTTGGGCGAGGTGTCTCTAATTCAAAATTTCGTGACCACTCGAGCGAGGTGAAACCGTGAGTTCCATCAAACACAACGTAGCCGATGTCCTCTGGGAGGGACCCGGCGGTGAGTTTGAAGTCGTAGAGTTTAAGATTCAGGAGACCATTTCCTGCCCCTTCATACTCAGCGCCCAAATGAAAACCGACCAACCAGCCATTGCCTTTGATTCCATGCTAAACGCGCCAGCGAAGATCGTTTTGAAAGTGGGCGAAAAGCTCGCTGAGAAGCGTCATTTCACTGGAATTATCACAAAGTTCGCACAGTCCCGCACGGGTCACGGCAATTTACCTAAGTCCACCAAAAAAGTCTTTTATTACGATGTAGAGCTACGCCCCAGTTTGTGGCTTTTGCAAAAGCAAATACGCTCAATGGTTTTTCAGAAGAAAACCGCCAAAGATATCGTCACTGAAGTCTTAGATGAGCACAGTGTCAAGCACAGCTGGAAAACGACCGGTTCTCCGCGTACGCGTGACTACTGCTTACAGTACAAAGAGAGTTCGTTTCAGTTTGTCTGTCGCTTGTTAGAGGACGAAGGCATCTACTTCTTTTTCGACCACGAAAAAGAGGAAATGGTGCTTGGAGACGACACCAGCGCACATTTGGATTGCAAGCCGGAGTCAGAAGCGCTTTATTCGGAAGAACCGACCCCCAAAATGATGGTAGCTGACTTAGAGCACGTAAAATCATTTACCTATTCGGAAGAAATGGGCTCGGGTAAATTCACCGTAAACGACTACAACTACGAGACTTCTGCGCTAGATATCAAGAAGACAGAAACCGAAGGTAAGTCGCCTGCGTTCCCTAATCTCGAGCAGTACACCCATGGCTTGAACTACAAGGATAGCGGCCAGGCAGCTACCTTGGCGAAGATACGCAAGGAAGCGGAATTGGCTGGACTCAAAACAGTGCAGGGCTACACTAGTTGTCGCTCCTTCGCCGCTGGCCACAAATTCACGCTGAAAGAACATTTTAACGGGGCCTTTAACCGCGGCTGGATCATCTATTCGACGGACATCCACGTTATCCAAGGTAAGTACCGTAACGATTTCGTCGCATTCCCTAGCGACGTCGTTTTCCATCCAGCTCAACTTACACCACAACCTAAAGTCTATGGTGTGCAAACAGCCGTCGTTACCGGGCCTGCTGGCGAGAAAGTCTATTTGGACAGTATGGGTCGCTGTAAGATCCAGTTTCACTGGGACCGTGAAGGTAAAAAGGATGACAAGTCATCCATGTGGATTCGGGTTTCAAACGGATATGCGGGCAAAGATTACGGCATCCAATGGATCCCTCGTATCGGACATGAAGTGCTTGTGTCCTTCATCGATGGTGATCCAGATCGTCCATTGGTGACAGGTCGCGTATATAACGACGCCAACCCCGCCCCATTGGGACCAGCCCAAAAATGGCAAAACATTATTAAAACCATCAAAGATAATCATATTCTGTTTGATGATAAAGATGGTTCGGAACGCATCGATATCCGCGCACACAAAGACATGAGTACTTTGGTTGAAAACGACAAGACACTTAATGTTCGTCGCGACTTCACCGAGACAGTACACCGTCACAAGACGATTACCGTCGAAGAAGGCGACTACAAGGTTACGGTTGACAAAGGCGAGTACAAACGCACCGTCGAGAAAGACAACACTCTAATCGTGCGTAGCGGTGACTTCAAAGAAACTGTCAGCAAAGGCTCTCACGAACAGAAGATCTTTAAAGACAAGAAAGTCGAAGTCAGCACCGGAGATTATTCGGTTCGTGTGCTAACTGGTTCTCAGAACGTGGAGATCAAACAAAACCACATGCTAAAGGCCCAAACGGGCAGCATTGGTCTTGAGGCCCAACAAAAATTCGCCGTTAAATCATTGAGTGCCGGTTTCGATATTGGCGCTGGTGGTTTTGGTGTCAAAACGCCCGGTAAGGCCGGAATTGAAGGAACAGCCGGACTGACCATGAAATCAACCGCAATGGCTAGCATGGAAGGGACCGCAGGCGTGACCGTGAAGTCGACCACATCTGTTACCATTCAGGTTGGCGGCTCGACGATTTCAGTCAGCCCTGCCGGTATTACCATTAACGGTGGTGCCATGGTCGCTATCAAAGGCGCCGTCCTTCAGTTGAATTAACAGGATAAGGAAAACACGATGAGCGAAAAAAAGACCATTACGGCAGATCAACCCATGATGATACGACTGGACGGAGGTTGCACGCTAAAGCAAACGCAATCTTTAAGGCCTATCGAAGAACGCGAAATCGACGATGAAGCCCCGGACGAACTCATTCTTCAAGCTAAGAAACGTATTGTCCTAGAGTGTGGTCGCAGTCGAATCATCATCGACCGCTCAGGAAGTATCTTCATTGAAGGTATCAACGTTAGTACAGAGGCCCGCGATCTTAACGTCGTCAAGGGCAATCCCATCATGTTGAACTAGGGAGCAAACCATGGGCCTCGATAGCTTCATAGCCGCTAGTCCACCAAGAATTGCGGCACCAACGCCGGGAACGCTGATTTCTTTCTTCATTCCCGGCTTTCCCGCCGCTAAACAATGGTCTGGGAACGGCGGGATCGACATTCACTACGTCATCCCCTGGCCAGGTACCGCGCCGCCAGTACCCTTCCCCTTTCCTTACGTGTACAGCCCTCATATTGGCTTGGGTAATGCACCCACGGTATTGATTAATTTCGTGCCCAGCTCCAAGTCAGGTTCAAAGGGATTGCTATTCATGGGCGGCATCCCTCACATAGGTTTTCATCTTGTTTATGGTCCTACCATGGTTCAGGGCTGCCCCTCCCACATGCAGGAGATCATTATCGCAGCCATGACGGTTCTGAACACTGGAGGTTTACAAGCCCGGTTACTGAGCACGTCAAATGCCTGTAACGAAACCGCACCCGCAGTAAGTTTTGATCTACCGACCGCGATGGTGACACCCATTAATGTTGCCTACAACGTATTGGTCGGCGGTCCTGACGGTGTCGACATGATAGGCCTAGCCTTCAACGTATTGGGCAGCATTGTAGGCAATGCGCTCGGCGGTTTGAACTTGGCAGGCGGCGCTGCTGCACGTATTGGCGGTAGTGCACTTCGCCAAGCCGCCGTTCGCGCAGTTGTTACCGGTACGCAAAATGCCGTTGTCGCTGCCACCATGAAAGTGGCAAACAATGCGGTCGACTTTTTCGCGCGACCTAACGACGGTAGCAAGTCTTTTGGCTCAGCCGTTACGGACGGTGTCGCTCAGGACGCTGCAGTAGCATTTGGGCTTGGTGTATTAGGAAGCGGACTGGGGAGTATCCCTTCTCCAGGTCGTCCAGGCGCCGCCGGATTCAGCTTAGGTAGTGGCGGAAACGCGGGCGGCATAGGCTCGGGCGGTGACGGAGGCGGATCTAGTTCAAGCGGGTCTGGCCCATCAGGGCCTAGTAGTTCAGGTGGTGGACCAAGCGGGCCAGGAAGTAGCGGGGGTAACGATTGACAGAGCCAAAGCAACGCAATATATACGATTTCGAAGGATGGCAGGTAAGTCTGCCCGAGTCATTTGCTCAACCGCAGTGGCTTCTTCATCAATTTGATCTATATCCAGAAAAGGGCGCACTCATGATTCGTGAGTGTTTACTGGACGAGCAAGCTCAAGCGGAGGCCCTGAAAGAAGCAGAGCGACCGAGTGATGTCGATCTACTTGCTTCACTGAGCCTTGCGCGCTTAGACGCTAACTTAGGACCCGGTATGGCAGGCCCTTTTGAAACCATTAAAGAAAATTACGAGCAGCGGGACGGAATTACCACGACCCAGCTACATCTAAAACAGGAACGGGACGGCAAACAATATCATTGGTATTATTCCGCCGCGGCGAAGGGCTTAGCAAGCTATGTGTTTTCAGGTGTTTCACTCACCGATGTATCCGCACTAGTTGAGTCCGTAACCAAGAACATTGAGTTATATGACCTAACGGATCCTTCGTATTCGGACAGAGCTCTGACACAAGAGACGCGTGTCGAAAATGAGCCCGTTGGTTCATTTGCTTCTAATGGCGGGCCTCCCCCGCATGTCATGCCAAGACCTCGACCTGCCGAGAAACCTGAGAACATGCCAGACCCTAGTATCAAAGAGGAGCCTGGATTAGATGAGCGCGACGGCTCTCCGATTTTACGCCGGGAAGTCACAAAGGGAACACGACTCTTGCGTTACCATCGGCAACAATTCCCTTTACTACCGTATCTGACCGAACCAATGTTCGATTCACTTTGGCGTGAAGTCAACGACAAGATGAATCTATCCCAACACACGTCGGTCCCTCTTTTGCACGCATGGGGATATCGAGTTGATCTTCCCAGCGGTTGGAGAGAATCTAGCTCAACATCCGCGTTCGAACCAGCCAGTCAAAGTCAATTCTGTTTTTCATTGCTGAAATTGCCCGGACCCGTATTTCATCACGGCATCTGCGGCTTCCTTATCACATTAGAGCGCAAGGGGTTTCAGCTGGTCAAAGACCATTGTTTAAGTGATTCCGTATCTTCCTACTACTTGGCAGTATTTGGAGGTCCGCAACCTCTGGTATTAGCCATGCGAATGGTGGATCAAGATCTAGTTTGCCTCTGGGCCAAGGGCGAAGCCGTTGAATCAACGACATTGCTGGACGTACTAGCCTCCATCACCCCAGGTGAAAAGCAAGAAACTTTTCCTGAATTCGAAACTGAACTTTTCAACTATGACTTGTCGCAAGCATGGATTTGCCCACAACCAGGCCAAGCGCATAATCTTGAGAATCATTGCAGTTTGATTGGGGGCGTTTTTCCTCACAAGATACACTATCGCCTCAAGCGAATTACCGATGAATATGACGAGTCACTCATGACGCTTAACCGCGAAGAAGGCGTTGAGGTAAAACGACTAGAGCGTACTCATGGCCAGGATGCACACTACGAAATGGAACGCCTTGCACACGAAATGCGGATCGAAACGCACACAGTCGTTAAGAAATACACGTTCTTCATGAAACCAGACCTGAATTTTTTTCGCGGGAAAACGCAAATGTTTCATTTAGAAATGGCCATTCCTGTTGACGATAACGAAGCCGAACACTTGGCGCTTTACGAAGAGTTAATCCGCCGAGCGGTTGCCAAAAGGGAGATGTTACATGACTGAAATGCATCGTCGGACTAGCACGCCGCCCGGTTGGCGATTTCAGCGCGGGATGCTGACCAGATTTCCTACTCTTGAACAGAGTCGATGGTCTACACATGTCGCCGGTAATCAAGCCATTATCTATCACGAACGGGTGCCCAACATTCGCAGTGAAACCACCTGGCCGGCCTTTCGCGATACCCAAAAAGAAATGGAGAATTGGGCAGCATGGCGTGGCAACGACCGATGTTTCATCGTAGATTATGTCACCGTAATGGAAGCTCGACATTTTTTGTTCAACGGGAAAATGGGATTCCTCATCGATTTCATCACCTGCAAAGACGATTTATATATTTGGCACCGAGAAGCCGGATTATTCCCCAACGATATCGATCTTTGGGTGCTTGGCATGACGGCAAGCCCGAATGAGATTGAGGAACGACGCGCCGAATTTGACGCCATGATTGAGAACAGTCAGATCAAACAGCTAGGCATGAGCGGTTTGGAATGGGGCCAGTTATTTGAGTTGAAGTTGCAAAAGGACGAGGCCTTGGTTTTTGACTCGTAGCAGACAATCAGACTAAATTACGTGGCTCTTGTTTCAAGAAACACTGGATATTCTTGCTGACTTCTTCAACGAGTTTAGTTCTAGCGTCTGTGCTAAGACCCGCAATATGAGGAGTCATGAGCAAGCGCGGGCTACGGCATCGCACAAGTACGTTATCCGGTTCAGGTGGTTCGTGGTCCATGACATCAATCGCCGCACCGCCAATCGTGGCGTTGTTTATGGCACTCAACAAGCATTCTGTATCTATCAGCCCGCCTCGAGCAACATTGATCAGAATGGCCGTGTCCTTAAGCTGCGCTATTCTGGGACCATCAAATAGATGTCGTGTTTGGGTATTCAATGGTGCGTGCAGGGAGACGACGTCAGTTTGGTCACAAAGTTGATCCAACGAAACACATTCGAATGGTTGATTCAGGTTCTGACCGGACGTCGATGCGTAGACGACCCGGGCACCAAATGCCTGGGCCACCTTTGCGACACCTTGACCAATGGCACCCATGCCCACAATTCCCCATGTCTTATCGGCAAGCGATCGAAACGGTCGGTCGAGATGTGTGAAGATTGGGCTCTTACTCCAATGTCCTTCAGATACATAAAGATGATGATAGTGAAGTTGATGGGCTAACTCAAAATAGAGCGCAAAAGTATGGCTCACAACGCTATCGGTTGAATAGCCCGGCACATTACACACAGGAATTGTCAATTTTCGTGCCTGTTCCATGTCCACGTTGTTGATGCCAGTCGCCGCCACGCAAATGAGTTTGAGCTGTGAACATTTGGACAGTAGATCAGCGCTCAGAAAGACCTTATTGCTGACAATGATGTTCGCATTCCGCACACGTGCATACAGGTCTACAGCTGTAGTATTCGCATAAACCCGCAACGAACCATGAGTCGAAAACCAAGGTTTGCAGTCGACCTCGCCAAATGTTGCCGCGTCCAAGACTACTATTTCATATTCCATGTGTTGACCTTAGCGTATGATTTAGTTAAGCAATGCGTATATCTATGAAAGCACTCATTAAGGATTTCATACAGCCAATTTCCCTGGAACGTAAGGCGGCAATCCGTCGTCTGGCAAATTCTCTGGCGACTGATCTGAAGACAGATACACAAGCATTGGGACAATACGTTGTCGGTTGTGGCGCCACTCATGGTGTGATGGAGAAGTGCGATTTTGGCTGCACCTCCTGTTATTTGAGTAAAGCAGCAAACCATATTCCCGCATTACCTTTTGATCAAGTTGAGCTGCAGCTACAAGCGTTACGTGCCCATTTGGGACCAGGGGGGAATGTTCAAATTACATCAGGCGAGGTGACGCTGCTGCCCGCGGCCGACCTCATTCGCATCATCGAAAAAGCGAGACAGCTGAAGCTTAGCCCAATGGTAATGACCCACGGCGACCGCCTGCTTGCGGACCCAAGCTATTTGGAAAAACTCGTAGCAGCAGGATTAAGAAAAATTTCCATTCATATCGACACCACTCAGCGGGGCCGTAGGGACTATAAGGTTCCAACTAATGAGATCCAACTAAATTTCGTACGCGCTCAATTTGCTGAATTGCTAGAGCGTATTCGCCATCAGACTGGCGTGAAGCTCAAAGCGGCATCAACCATGACCGTCACCCATGCCAATATCGACGAAGTGCCCTTTGTTCTGGATTGGTTCCTGGATCATCGTGCGTTTAGGATTCTCAGCCTGCAACCACAGGCCCAAGTTGGACGCACACAAAAGAATCCTGTTGCTGTTGACGCGGATGCTATTTGGCATCGAGTCGAGTCCCATTTACAGACAGATTTGAACCCTCACCCATTTTTCTTTGGTCATCACGATTGCACACGAATGGCACTTTGGCTGGTTTTACATGTTGGGAGAAAGCGATTCCTAATGGAAGCTGTTCGCAAGAACCAGGTAACCGACCGTAACCTGTTGGCGAAGTTCATGCGCGACTTTGGCGGTCTCGACCTGAATGATCGTCCAGTCAGGGAACAGGTCCCACGCGTGTTAGGCGTCTTGTTCCGCAAGCCTTGGTGGATCCTGCGGGCCTTGAGTTACGCGGTTTATCGCTTATTTAGTGAAAGAAAAGTGTTGTGGCGTATGGCTCTCTGCTTCATCAAGAAACCCCGCCTGCGCGTTCGCGCCTTTTGTTTAGTCATCCATTCGTTTATGGACGCAGAGACCATGGCGACAGAGGTCGGCAAAAAGCGTTTATCCGCTTGCGCCTTCAAAGTTCCCTACCAAGGAGAGATGGTCTCCATGTGCGCTTTTAATGGACTAGGGATTCGTGACGACAGCTATCAACGTGATGAGACGCGTTCGACGATTCCGATGGCATCGCGAAGTGACGCAGCAGTATAGTCGGCAGCAGGTTCGCCTTGTTCCCCAATCTTAATAGTCGTCACCGATTTTGATGCACCAGCCGCAATGTCACTGTCACTGTCGCCAACCAAGAAGCTCTTTTCCCAATCGACAGCTTCAACTTCGTGGGCTTGATTCAAAAGACCAGCTCGAGGTTTTCGACAGGCACAGCCTGCGTCGCGATGGTGGGGGCAGACAAAATACTCTAAGGCTTGGCCGCCCGCCTCGACAACTTGTCTTTCTAGATCGGCGTGAAGGTCGCGTACGAATTGGGGGTCTGTAAGACCGCGTGCAATGCCCTGTTGATTGGTTACAATAGCAACGCGAAAACGTTGACTTAACCAAACCATTGACTGAATGACGCCGGGCAGTAAATTGAACGCATCTCGATGGTTAACATAACCTCCCATGATGCGGTGATTGATCACGCCATCACGATCTAAGAAAACGGTTGCGCGCACTGTGGTCCCCAATCATGTAATCATGTCCTAATTCTATCAATCACACAATAAACAAGGAGAAAATCATGGCTACTCGTCCCGCATCTGAAACTGAAATCAGCCAAGCCCTAGTATCGTTGCCCGGTTGGCTCGTCAATGATGCTCATAAACTCGAACGTTCATTTCGATTTACTGACTTCATGGCGGCATTCGCCTTTATGACACGTATCGCCATTGAGGCTGAACGTATGAACCACCACCCTGAATGGTTTAATGTCTATAACCGCGTGCGCATCGAGTTAACGACTCACGACGCGGACGGTATTTCTCAAAAGGACTTCAAACTTGCCAATATCATCAACAAGCAAGCTACTTTAGAAGGTGCTTCCTAAAAACGTGAACTTTTTGTGAACTGTGTTCACATTCATTTCACGCCCTAACACGCTGTGATGCATGGCTTTTCCCGTGAATATGGCTTAGAGTATATATACCGGACGGTTGAGTCCGGTTTATAAGGCAAATCACTCATATGATTACGCATGTTATAGGAATCAACTTCAAAACTGCCCCGCTCAATGCGGTTGCCCGTCTACAATTTGACGAGGCTGACGCTATAGGTGAGTTTCTTGCGGCAATGCGCCTTGAACAAGGCGTAAGTGAAGTATTTTTTCTTCAAACATGTAACCGGCGTGAATTCTATTTCATTGGCCAGCAGCATTCCATCAGTCTTACTCAACTATTGGCACGGCTTACAGATGCCATTGGCGAAACGTTCGATGCAAGCCATTTTTTCGAGTTAAGTGGCACACAGGCCATACGTCACTTGTTTCAAGTGACCGCTTCGTTGGAATCCATGGTGCTTGGTGAGACAGAAATCACTAAACAAGTGAAAACACAGTTTGGCCAGGCTCGAGCAGCAGGCTACGCGGGCCCTTACCTTAAGGCATGGGTTAATGCCGCTTTGCGCGCGGCGAAACGGGTGCGTAGCGAAACAGAGATCACAAAGAACGTGATATCCATGGCGTCTTTGGCGAAAAGGTATGCTGAACGTCACGTACAAAAAGGCTCACGGGGAACGATCGCTTTTGTGGGTGCTGGTCAGTATATAAACAGCATCATGCCTCATTTCGCAAAATTGGTTCAGTGCGATTTTGTATTTGTTAATCGAACCCAGAATAGCGATCTATCGGACCGATATGGCGGATTAAGCGTTGGTCTGGAAACATTCTTAGACAACCCACCTAGTTTTGATGTTTTAGTAACCGCCACAACCTCTCCTCAGCCCATATTTAGTGCCAAATGGTTGGCCAGCCATCAACATCCCATCATGGTATTGGATTTGGCTTTGCCCAGAGACGTTGAATTGTCAGCTAGCCATCTTCAACATGTCACACTTTGGGGACTCGAAGAGATGGAAGCCATGCTGGAAAGCAATCGAATCGCACGAGAACAAGAAATCCCTAAAGCTGAACCGATTCTCGAAGATGCATTGATACGACTGAACGAACGTTGGCTAGAACTGGATTTAGCTAATGTGCATCAAGAAATTGCTGCTCATTACAGACGCACAGGCGACCGGGCGGTTGATTTTCTACTGAAAGAACTACCCGCGGACCTTTCTCAAGAACACGGTGCACATCTCAGGTTGTGGGCCGATGATCTAGTTAAACGACTCATACATGTACCTGTATTAGGACTAAGAGGCGTGGTTGATGAATACGGCACACATGCCGTTTCGGCTTATACCAAACGCATATCAGCGGCCACACCGCTTTTTAGAAAGTCTGACCAGCCCGTTCCGTGAGGATCCGTATTGGCACGAGGGGAAGCCAGCTTGCCCGCTGGCAGAGTGACTGGGTTGCGCGTCAACTAGGGTTGATGGGATATGAAACATCCATTCAGGTCATCACCACCAAAGGTGACGTAGTTCAGGATCGGTTTGACAAGATGGAAGGCAAGGGCTTTTTCACCAAAGAACTGGAAGATGCTCTCTTAAATAAAGAAATCGACGTCGCCGTCCACAGCCTAAAGGATCTACCTACACAATCACCTGTGGGACTAAAAGTAGCAGCCATTCCCGAGCGTGAAGTTGCCCATGACTTGCTGATTAGCCGAGATCCCATTGGACGATCGCGACCCTTGCTGAAGAACGTACGAATCGGAACCAGTTCCATGCGCCGTGTCGCCGCATTATCGCTATTGACCGAAAACAGCCAGTTTCAGCCGATCCGGGGCAACGTGCCTACACGTCTTAGGAAATTGGCCCAGGGCGAGGTTGACGCCATTTTGTTGGCGGCGGCTGGAGTCAAACGTTTAGCCCTGGACATGAGCGAGTTTAACGTTCATTCGTTATCGATACAGGAATGCCCACCGGCACCTGGACAAGGGGCATTAGGCATTCAGACTCGATCTGACTACGCCGTCCCGTTCACCAACCTAAACCATGTTGAAACGGCCCGGTGTGTGACGGCAGAACGCTGGATTCTTGCTGCCCTCGATGGGGGCTGTCAACTCCCTCTTGGTGTTCACATAAGACCTAAATCTAACGGTTATGAGCTCTTTCTTTTCATGTCAGATCCCTCCAATATCAAACCGCCTATCTCACTTCATGGCGAAGGCTCTGATCCTCAGCAGCTGGCCGAGGACATTTTTCAAAAGCTTCGCAAACAATGGCTCAACTGAACCTGTACTTCACCCAAGTTGATGCGATTGGTGACTCGACACGCGCATTTCTTAGCGAGCACAAGTTCAAAGTAGACCATCTACGAATGCGCGAAGTCATTTTTCTACCAAACAGCGTTCCCCAAGAATGTGATGCATGGATTCTGAGTTCAAAGCAGGCAGCAAAATGGTTAACTCAACATCGCCCCCACTTTCTGAAGCCCATTTATTGTGTTGGTCAGACAACTTCAGATATTTTGAGATCTGCGGGCATTCGTCCCGAGTGGTCGGACCCCCCGGCGAACGCACAAGCTCTGGTTGACCGCCTCAGTCACCTCGAACCGCAACGTTTTGTTTTTCTTCGTAGCCCTCAAAGCAAAGAGATCATCCCCTCGGGACTTGAGGCAATCAACCACAAGGTCCATTCCCTTATTGTGTATATGACCGAGACCATTTATATTCCAATAGAATTAGCCGTCAATCACCTTGTCTACTTTCAATCACCTAGTTCGGTTTATGACTACATCCGATTAGAAGGGTCACAACCAAATTGGACCGCCGCTATTGGACCTTCAACCAGGCGAGCTCTTGAAGCTGTAGGATGGCAGGCTGATTTTGTCCCTTCCCGCCCCGAAACCGAACATTTCATAAAGGAGCTCGTCTTATGGTGGCCCCACCGAAAAAGAGTCAAGCAGTCCCATTGAGCCAATCTGGCAAGTTATACGCACGTGCGAAAGAACTTATGCCAGCTGGCGTCAATTCGCCCGTACGCGCGTTTCGATCGGTCGGCGGCACACCCATCTACATGGAAAGCGGATCAGGTGCGTATGTTACCGACGTTGATGGCAAAACCTATTTGGATTTTTGTAATTCGTGGGGCCCCTTAATCCTAGGCCATTGCCATGAAGAAGTGAAAGCCGCCATTAACGCCGTGGTCGCGAAGGGTTGGACGTTCGGGACCCCCGTTGAAGAAGAAGTTAAATTAGCGGAACTTGTATGTTCGCACTTACCTGAGCTAGAGCTCATCCGTTTTGTTAATAGCGGCACAGAAGCTGTTATGTCGGCCGTTAGACTGGCGCGCGCATTTACGGGCCGTGACCAAATTCTCAAGTTTAGTGGTTGTTACCACGGTCACGCCGACTATCTGCTAATTGAAGGCGGCAGTGGCCTGGCCACCCTGGGCAAACCGAGTTCAGCTGGCGTCCCTGTTGCATTCGCGGAACTGACCAGTAATATTCCCCTAAATGCTTATGCCAAACTACAACGCTACTTTGAAGAACACGGCAATAAGCTGGCCTGTGTCCTTATGGAAGGTGTTCCAGCTAACAATGGTCTATTGGTCCAGAATCGGGATTATATTCATTTGTTGAGACATCTATGCGATCAATATGGAGCAATGCTAATTTTTGACGAAGTCCTTTCTGGGTTTCGGGTCCCTAACGATATGGCGTACAAAATGTACGATGTTAAACCTGACTTGGTGACCCTGGGTAAAGTTGTAGGTGGCGGCATGCCCGTTGGAGCCTATGGCGGTCGGCACGAAATCATGCGACAAGTGGCACCGCTGGGGCCCGTTTATCAAGCCGGCACCTTGTCTGGTAACCCCGTCGCGATGGCGGCAGGGTACGCAACATTGCAGGTTTATTATCAGCAAAATGTACCTGAAAAAATTGCCCGGATTGGTGCTCATCTCGATCAAAGAATGAACGCATTGGTAGAACCTGATCGCTTAGGATTTGTTCGTGTTGGTTCCCTTTTCTGGCTCTATTTTCATCGAACAGAGGCTCCTAAAGCCGCTGCGGAAATTGAAGAGAAGTCGGCGGAAACCTATGCTGGGCTGCATAAATTCATGTTAGAGTGCGGTGTTTATCTCGCTCCATCTGCCTACGAAGTTGGCTTTCTCAATGCCGCCATGTCAATCGAAGACATGGATAGGTTTGCCGACACTGTGGCCCGCGCCAAGGAACAGGGGATCTTATGATATTTATAGATGCATGTTATCGCCGCAAGACACCGCGTCCCCCGATCTGGTTCATGAGACAGGCTGGCAGATATCTACCCGAGTTTCGTGCCATTAGAGCCGAGCATGGATTCCTGGATGTATGTTTCACACCAGAACTATGCGTAGAAGTCACCATGCAGCCGATCCGTCGTTTTGATATGGATGCAGCCATCATTTTTGCCGATATTCTTCTACCATTCATTCCCATGGGTCTAGAGCTGACCTTTGAAAAAGGTGAAGGCCCGGTTATCCACAACCCTATCCGTTCGATGGAAGACGTCGAACGTCTGCGTATCCCCGATTTCGAAAATGACATGGCTTATTTGGGCCAGGCACTTGAAAAAGTTCGTGCGCAATTGGATCCACAAAAAGCTTTAATTGGTTTTGCCGGCGCACCCTTTACACTCGCCTGTTATGCCATCGCAGGTAGATTGGGCAAAGGCACCGAAATTATCCGTCATTTTATGTTTTCAAAACCCGATGTCTTTGACGCGCTTATTGCCAAATTCACCGAAATGTTGATTCCTTATTTCGAGTACCAGGTTCGGCACGGCGCAAACGCCCTTCAGCTGTTTGATACTTGGGGCGGAACACTCTCGGCCTTCGATTTTCAGCGTCTCATGCTACCTGACCTAAAACGCATCATGCGGGAAACGAAGGATCTTGGCGTTCCACGGATTTACTTCGCCAAGGCCGCGTCCCATCTACGTTGGTTCTTGGCCAGTATCGGATCTGAAGTAGTTGGACTAGATTGGACCATGCCTATCGCCCACTCCAGGCGTATGTTAGGCGACCAAGTGGCCGTTCAGGGTAATCTAGACCCCGCCGTACTTTATGCAGACCATGACTACATCCGTATCAGAACAAGGGCGATGATTGAGGCCAACGGAGATAAGCCCGGCCACATCGCCAACCTGGGGCATGGAATATATAAAGAAACACCCGTTGAAAACGTGGCGGCTTTTGTGGAGGCTGCTAAGGCTTACCGATATTAGTTAGCCATCAGTGGATACGCCCGACAGGAACTAACATGCGAAAGTTTGTCGCAAACATACCTAATCATGAGGTAACTCCGGCTGATCTATGGATCAATCGACGACGTTTCTTAAAAACGACCATGACGACCTTGGCCGGCACTGCCATTGCAAAGTCTGGGGATCCTCAGGACAGTCGTGATCAGTCACGCATGCTCTCAGCGCCAATCAGCCGGCCTGATATATTTCCAAGCCAACGAAACCATCTCGTGCCGTTGCCTGCGAAACTCAGAATGGACATAACGGCCCGCGATCAGGCTGCCCGTTTCAATAACTACTACGAGTTTCTGCCCGGTTATGGCGGACAAGTTTGGAAACACACGACTTCATTCAGCGTGTCGCCTTGGCGCCTGGAGGTGCTGGGCTTATGCGAGAATCCTTTGAGCTTGGACCTTAATGGGATCTTTGAGTTTCCTCATGAAGAACGCCTATACCACTTCAGGTGCGTTGAGAAATGGGCCATGAACATTCCCTGGACAGGTTTTCAGTTGAGCCAACTCATCGAAAAGGCAAAACCACTTGCCACCGCCAAGTACGTACGCTTTGTGTCCGCGAGTGTTCCAAGTCAAATGCCTGGCATGGAGTTAGCCCCAGACTACCCTTGGCCTTATCATGAGGCGCTTCGGTTGGATGAAGCAATGAACGAACTAACCATGTTGGTGACAGGTGCCTACGGTCAGCCTTTACTTAAACAACAAGGTGCGCCTATTCGTCTTATCGTGCCCTGGAAATACGGCTACAAGAGTCCAAAATCGATCGTCAAGATCGAGTTCTTGGCCACACAGCCCAAGACTTTCTGGATGGTCCATCCCCATGAGTACGGCTTCCTATCTAACGTGAACCCAAACATTCCTCACCCTCGTTGGAGTCAGTCGCGCTCGCATTGGCTAGGGAAGCCTAATAGAACCTTCAAAACGCCTATCTTCAACGGCTACGAAAACTACGTCGCGTCCATGTATCCCGACGAACCGCGAAAACGGCAAAAGCCCTTGAAAACAGGCCAAATCGCACGTTGAAACACCGTCAATCTTGCCTTAAGATTACTGGCAGAGTCTCGATGAAGGTTTTGATTTCATCTCTCACGCGTCGATAAATGGCCCTGCCTTGCGCCTCACCCTCGACCTGTGCGGCTAATTTTGGAGGGTCATCAAATGCTTGATGGATGACCTTTGTTTCGGTGGCAAAAACCGGGCATCTCTCATCTGCATGGCCACAAACCGTGACCACCAGATCAAACGTGTTTGTGCCTAAATCTGCTACTTTTTTGGAAGCATGCGTTGACATGTTAATACCCAATTCAGCCATGACTTCTACCGCTACAGGGTTAAGACCATGTGCAACAATACCGGCCGAGTAGGCTTCTAGCCAGGAATCGTGTTGCGCGCGCGCAAATGCTTCGGCCATTTGGCTCCGACACGAGTTCCCAGTGCATAAAAATAGAACTTTCGCTTTTTTGATCATGAACAGATCCTCAACTCATTGACGCTGACTCATATTGGAAAAGCTCCTCGATAGTTAGCCCAAAGAGTCTTGCCGCCTTGAAAGCCAAAGGCAAACTAGGGTCAAATTTACCCTTTTCAATGGCATTAATAGTCTGGCGCGAGACTTCCAACGCTTCGGCTAACTGCGCCTGCGTCCAATCTCGTTCAGCTCGAAGAACTTTCAAACGATTTTTCATCGATAACGTCTCTTCCCTGCAGATATGGCCAAAACATAAGTCAAAGTTATCAAAATCACTAGATGGGAGATTTCGGCATCAAAACCGATGAGGTGTGTAATGTCTAATAGAGAATAGCTGATACCGCCTATAACTGCCGCACCCAAAGATAATGCCATCGCGTCAATTTGGATCTTCTGTTGTAATTCATCCTGATTCTTCAAGTTACGTATGTGCGCCAAAATCATGCCGATCCCAACCGCCAAGTTAATAACAACAGCAATGCCTGAGATTGCTTTCTGACCAGGCCACAAGAATAAGGGACCAAAGGTGGCCAATGCTAAGGTAATCAACCAAAGCAATGTCCAGATGCCAAGTCTTAGCGAACTATGACTCACTCTCTCAGCCCAAGTTCGCGTTTCCATCTGTGTCTTCATTTATCGACTCCATTTGTCTTTATGTAAAGCATGCTTGACACAAACATAGTGATGGACAGACTAAGTGTCAAGTTTCTTTTACAAAAAGTCCAGTTCACAAGACTACAGGCACGAGCGGCGCCATACAAACGCGACGCCTCTCATGGTACATTTTTGTGTCGTGAGTATGAGCGCAACAAGCGCATGCTTTTGAGACGACCTAATTCGCGGCGAAGAGTTGGGCCTGTTTAGATTCTAAGGACAGCAATTTCTCTTTGATCTTCAAACCGCCCGCGTAGCCTGTTAGTTTTCCGTTGGATCCGATGACACGATGGCAAGGTATGACAATTGGAATGGGGTTGCGACCGTTGGCAGCGCCAACCGCACGTACCGCCTTGGGCGCACCAATGCGTTCGGCAACATCGCGATAAGAGCATGTTTCTCCATAAGGAATCTCCGTGAGCGCATCCCAGACACGACACTGGAACGTTGTTCCTAAGGGAGAAAGTTGCAACTCAAAACGGCTAAGATTGCCGTTAAAGTAGGACGTCAACTGTGCGCGAACTTTTTCTCCCGAGGTTGGGTCTTGACGAATTGTGAACCCCTTTTTTGACCAACTTTGCATGAGTTGTTCCTCGTCTTCGCTTTCGAAACAAATGGCGACCAAGCGTTCTTCATCGTCAACCGCGACACGTAAGCGTCCAATTTGCGACTCCAAAAAAGAGATATTTAGACGTTTCATGCGTCCTCCTTCAGTCCATTCCAATAGTGCATCGTAGCTAGGGCCCGATAGGGTGCAAATTGATTCATGTGTGACTGGCGCCAACCAACATCATTCCAGCGTTCAGGGCTGACGCGTTTCAGGGCTGCATGTAAACCAGAATCACCAATAGGGTAAGCATTCAGCCTTTCCATGCCACGCATTAATACGTAATTGACTGACCATGGTCCCAGACCTCGTATCGCCAACAATTCCTGTTCTAGTCTCAAACTAGACAGATGGCAGATGTTGTTTAGGGACAAGTCTCTAGCAACAAACCAGCGCGCTACTCCGACCAGATACTCAGCTTTTCGACGACTAAATTGCCAACCCAATAATTCGCCCGGCTCAACCTCGGCCATCTGTTGCGCCGAAGGCAATAACTTAACACCAGCCACTTGGCTGCCCAACTCATCACGCAATCGCCTCATGAGCCTAAAAGCAAACGGAAGATTAATTTGCTGACCAACAATCACCCATAAGAAGGCTTCAAACAGGGTGCGTGTTTGCGGCACAACCAACCCACGAGCGGCTTTCACCTGCTTCTCCATGACTGGAACTTTACTTGCCACCTGTTTCTCAAACCATTCGGTTGTTTGTCGCAAACCCAACCAGCGAATCAACTCATCATGAACCGCGTACATGATCTTTCGTTCCGGCACATCGTGAAGAAACTTGACCGCGACATGTTGCTCACTGTAGTTCAACCGCATGGGCACATGTCCAAAACTGGTTTCCGCAACGGTTTCAAAAGTCACACTCGAGTCTTCCAGTCGGTTTAGGTAACCGATGACACGTTTGACGGGATAAGGAGCCGGTAGTTTCACCACCAACTCGGTGTTTAGATCTCGATAGGCTGCAGGGCTAAGTCCAGTGATACGCCCAAACTGACGATAGAAAGCGGATAGAGACTGGAATCCAACCTGGAAACCGACTTCGCTGGCAGCGACCTGACCTGACTGTAAGAGTCGGCAAGCTGAGGCAATGCGTGCCTTAGCCAGATATTGGGCCGGTGTGACATGAAAGTGGCATTGGAAGAGATGGTGCAGCTTGGTGGCGCCAAAACCCGCTCGCCTACTCATCGCTTCCATGTCCGAGAACCGTTCCGGGTTAGCATCTATTTCTTTAACCAGGGTTTCAATTAAGGCTTGGTCCGGGTCGTAGCCCGCATAAAAATCGTCCGGCCGGCAACGTAAACATGGTCGTAAGCCTTCCGCCTCGGCTTCATTAGGACCGGGAAAGAACTTAACATTTTGCGCTTTGGGTGGTCGTGCACGGCATGATGGCAAGCAATAGATGCCCGTGCTTAATACACCTGTAATGAATCGACCATCGTATTGGGTGTCGTTGGCGTAAATACGTTCTAGCATGAAGGCGCGTGTCAGGTTCATGTAGGCATTATACGAGCCTAACTTGGCTGCCGCTTCCTGCTGACTTCGCCGGAATTAATCCATATCAAGTTGGCTGCGGCCATGGTCGGTCTAGAATACACTATGGTTAGATTCTCACTTGTCATTCCTGCCTACAACGAAGAGCGCTTGCTGGGGCGCTTATTGGCGTCGGTGACTGCCGCTCAGGTTGCCTATTATGGTGAGGGAGAGATTCAAGTCATCGTAGCCGACAATATGTCGACTGACTGTACAACTAAAGTGGCGGCAGAATTCGATTGTCAGGTTGTTGAAGTTAAGAAGCGGGTTATTGCAGCGGCCAGAAACGGCGGCGCATCGGCAGCAAGCGGCGATATCGTCTGTTTTGTGGATGCTGACTCGGTGATCCACCCACAGACATTCAATGTTATTGATGCCGCCATGTCAAAAAAGAACCTAGCAGGTGGCGCAACCGGCGTTGTATTCGAACGTTGGTCGCCTGGCATCGTCGCTACTTATATGTGTTTCGTGCCCCTAGTTTGGCTACTTCGGATTGATACCGGTGTTGTCTTTTTCGATGCGCGTGCTTTTAGCGACGTGGAGGGTTACCCAGAGGACATGATGTTTGCCGAAGATGTGGCCATGATGTTACGTGTCAGACGCTGGGGAAAATCTCGTGGACGAGCGGTTCGCCAAGTTCGCGGTGCGAAAACGGTCACCTCAACACGAAAATTTGACCAATACGGCGATTGGCACTATTTTTCACATATGACGGGCATCGCATGGCGTTATTTGCGTGGTCTCAAAAAGGATCCATTAGCTTATCAGTATTGGTACCAACGCAAGTCGCCTAGTGGCAAGGAGGACAAACCAACTGCTCCAAATGTGGAGAACCCGTCTGACTAAACACTATTTTGTATCAGAAAAACAAAGATCTATTTAGGGTGCATATGTTGACGCTTGATCGCTAACAAAGATATAATTTTCCCTTCACAACTAACAACTAAACAAAAAGATCTAATCCTCACAGGGAGGCAGGAATGCAACGTTTTATTTGTATTTTGACGTTCCTAGGATGCTGTGCAGCGTGGAGTCAAACGCGGATGATCCCACACGTAACACGAGCCGGTGGTTCATTCACGACCGAAGTGATCGTCTCTAATCTAGATGCCCAGTCGCGCGAATTCA
The DNA here is from genome assembly GCA_029263455.1 of Holophagae bacterium. Lineage (GTDB taxonomy): Bacteria > Acidobacteriota > Holophagae > Acanthopleuribacterales > Acanthopleuribacteraceae > JAGQSC01. The sequence goes on along the minus strand of JAJCXM010000022.1, from coordinate 58,294 downwards.
GATTGATGGCGACGACCGATGGCGGCAGTCAAGTGGCGTTTTCAGGCACGATCGCCGGAAATGTCTCGTCTTTTTACACCCTATCCCAGCTATTTCAACGCGATGACATTTCCTATTTGGCGATCGACTCCGATGAGGACGTTGAATTGAGTGTTGCATATGCAGCTGTTGGCAATGGTAGCCCCGCTCACGTAGGTGAGGCCTCCATCCAAACCGATCACTGGCGATTGTTTCCGGGTAACTGGGACAATGTGTTTGATGGAATTGCCTTTGTTAACATGGGATCCATTCCATCGTCTGTTCTCATCACCCAGTTTGATGCAATGGGCGTTGAGCGCATGACCGTTCAAGCGGCTGCTGCATTGATGCCAGCCCAGAAAGGCCTTTTCGTACTGGGTGACGCGGGATTCTTCAGTGAATCAGCGATTGGAAAATCATATTTCGAGGTAATCGCAACCCAACCACTTGCCGTAGTTGCGCTCCGGGGCTCGTACCCTGGGTCGTCAGTGAATTTCCTATGGCAGAACCCAGCATTACCCGCGGAAACGGTCGCTTTACCTTGAACCGAAAGTAGACGATCACCTTCGATCCTGGAATCGTCGCCGAACTCGCCGTCGACTTTCAACCACACAAGGTGTTAGCTGTACCACAATCTAGATCTAACAACCAGGACCATATCGTATTCATTCTCGAGCAACCTCTCCATGGAAATTGAGTGGTTACCTGAAGCTTTATTGTATTCTTTAGGACCATGGAAAACCGCAAGATCATTCATGTCGATATGGATGCGTTTTACGCGTCCGTTGAGCAGCGCGATCAGCCTGAACTAAAAGGTAAGCCAGTCGTTGTCGGCGGTTCACCACAAGGTCGCGGCGTGGTGGCAGCAGCAAGCTACGAGGCAAGGTCGTTTGGGATTCGCTCGGCTATGTCCGCATATCAAGCCGTTCGACTGTGCCCACAAGCCGTTTTTATTCGACCCCGTTTTCAAGCTTACAAAGAAGTATCCATTCAGATCCGAGAGATTTTCCACCAATATGCCGATTTAGTAGAGCCATTGTCGCTCGACGAAGCCTATTTGGATGTGACGAACAACAAAAAGGACCTGCCATCAGCAACTTGGGTCGCACAAGCTATCCGTAAACAGATTTACGAGACCACACAGCTGACAGCATCCGCTGGTGTGGCGCCTAATAAGTTCCTGGCCAAGGTCGCATCTGACATTAATAAACCCAACGGCCTGTATGTGATTACGCCCGACGAGGCCGTGGGCTTTGTCGCCAAACTACCCATCGGTCGTTTTCACGGAATTGGCAAAGCAACCGAGGCCCGTATGCATCAGCTAGGCATTAGGCACGGATCTGATCTGCGAGAGCTCAGTCTGACCGAACTACTACAACATTTTGGCAAGATTGGTTCGTTTTACTACCACATCGTACGCGGCTTAGATCCGCGTCCAGTGCGAACAGACTACATCCGCAAGTCTGTGTCGTCAGAGGAAACATACAGGTCAGATCTTCGCGCTCAACATGAAATGGAAGATGAGATAAAGAGGTTGAGCCATGAGGTCAGCGCACGATTACAAAGAAGTCGCGCTTGGGGCAAGACAGTTTCATTAAAAGTTCGTTATCCGGACTTCACCACGGTTACGCGTTCCATAAGTGCCAGCGATCATCACCAAGAACCCGATTGGCTAGCGGCACACGCCTTAGCTCTATTGTCCCAAACCGATGCCACCACGAAGGGTGTACGTTTGTTGGGTATTGGCGTCAGCAACCTGTTATTCGAAGACGATTCTAGTTCCGGCATCCAGTTATGGTTGCCATTTGACTTACCAAACAACTAATAGCCAATGATTAACGGAGCGACCGTAACCTAAGATTGGGTTCGCGTTGCCGTTGCGCTTCTATCCGTATCAAGCGTAACTGGGAACTCCAAACGCGCCAACGTATGGTTTTCAACCGTTTTCAACGTCATGGAAGCAAGCGTCCCAAAACAAATGGCTAACCGATCTTTGATACTTGAGAGACCCAGACCCAACTCATAAGAGCCCAATGAATTTCCACCCGAATTGGTGACTTCAATGTGGATACGTTCCTCTTCGCAGCCCACCAGAACGCGGATGGTTCCCTGATAGCCAACCCCATGCTTAATGGCATTTTCAACCAGAGGCTGAATCAGTAAGGCGGGCATCTGATATTTTGCCGTCTGATCATCGCAGATAACTTCTACATTTAGACGAGCCCCAAAGCGCGTTTTCTCGATCGACAAATAACGACGCACGAATTCCAATTCTTCAGCGACCGATATCCAGTGGTCGTCTTTGTGGCTAAGCACGAAACGAAAAAGGTCAGCAAACTCGGCTATCAATTCGTCGGCCAAATCCAATTCACCATCACGTACCAAACTAGAGATGGAATTAAGCGTGTTAAACAAAAAATGAGGCTGAAGCTGTGATTGTAATAATGCCAAACGTGAGCGGTTGAGCTTACCCTCCAACACTTGGATTTGCATTTTTTGCGTTTGATGGGCTAGTTTTCTTTGATACCGCTGACGTAAATACATAAACACCAATAAACCCAGGCAAATGCACGCAAATCCATAGCCGATAAATGCCCATCGCGACGCGTACCAGGGTGGTTTAATACGGAACACAACAGATATGCCAGTCGATTCGAAATTATCTTTATCTACCGTGAAATCAAGCGCATAGCTTCCAGATCTCAAGCCGGTCAGAACAAGATGGCGTTGATTAGCTGGTTGTTTGACCCAATTCCCTTTATTGATTCGATACGAAATACCTTGTCGGCCACCGATCGGAAAAATAATGTTTTTTAGCTCAATGGATATCCAGTTTTCTGCTGCTTCTAACTCGAAGCTCGCCAACGCCCCATTTTGGTCTACATAGAGCGAGCGCTGAGTCGCCAATTCAACATTCTTGATATCCACCTGACCCAAAGATAGTCTGGTTTTAACCTCGTCGGATTTGATTTTTTTTGGATCAAAGGAGATGAGTCCGTTTAGTCCGCCTAGAGTGATTTGGCCGGCCTCCGTTTGCATGTACGAACCCACCATAAAGCCAGCTGGAAATCCATCCAACAAACCATGAGTCACTAGTCTCTCAGTCGTGAGATCATAACTCTGGATACCACGTAGGGTGGCGATCCAGACACGATCCAATTCGTCGGCGAAAACCGAGCTGATCAAGGGTTCGACCAGGCCTTCCGCGGGGCCGATATGCCGAACAGGTTTTCGATTATTATCAAGTTCATACACGCCGCGGTCAGTTCCTATCCACAAATTGCCGTCTTTCGACTCAGTTATGCAACGGACATAAAACGAATGGCGATGGTTGTTGTTTTCTGCCAACGAAACCGATTTCAAGACTTGCTCTTCATCAAAAGCAAACAACCCATCGCGTAGGCTACCTGCCCAAACGACCCCTTTTCGATCTAACAACAGCTGCATCGTTGGCGTTGTTGAAAGATGGCTGATTTCGCCATCAACGATACGGTCAATTCCTTGATCGGTCGCCACCCACAGCTGCCCTTCCCGATCAAATACCATGGATCGAATACTGCGATGTTCGTATTCACTGGGCAAGAAGGCCTTATGCGAATGTCTTGCCGGATCCCATTCAAAGATGCCGTCGCAGGTTCCAAGTAGCCACGTATTGCCGTCGGGAGTCGCAACCATTTCTGTGATCGCACGACACAAATCACTAAATGGCACCTGAACACGCTGCTTGACACTGAAATTGTCGCGATCGATTTCTATCAATCCAGCATCTCCCGCAGCAAGCCACCAACTCGATTCTTTGCCGGCCCGAATACGCCAAATACGAACCGTTTTCTGCGGATCATCCTCAAAGTTCTTCCAAGACACCAAGGCCGCTCGCGGACGGAATAGCGAAACCCCTTTTCCATAGGTGGACACCCAAATATTGCCATCGGCATCCGGCAACAGATCCAAGCAATGGCTACTTTGAATCGACCAAGGCTGGTTGCGGTTGTACTGGTGAGACGTCCATTCCTTTGTACTGGAATTAAAGCAAAGTAGACCTGATGAGGTCGCACACCACACATCGCCCCAGACATCACAATAGATATCGTTGATCCAACCGCCATCCACAAAGGGAACCGCATGGCGTTGCCATGACAAATCACGCCAGGAGAGATTCAGAAGTTGGCGACCGTCAGTGGCCCAGGTTTGTTGCCGTTTGTCGTCGCCTGACAGAGACACACAAAGTTCTAAGCCGTCAACTTCCGATATCTGCTTGCGATCCGGCGATAAAACACTTAAGCCCTCGACATGTCCGATCCAGAGACGACCCATGTCATCGTCTTGAAATGCCAGAGCCATGCGATCGCCAAGCGGTTGAAAGGGCTCAAAATGAAATTCATCGACGCCGGAATTACATCGCCCTATTAATGTTCCGTGGGCTTCGCTGGATACAAAGATAGAATCTAAGTCAGAGTTAAGGGCGCGAATGTTTACATCGTCAAATTGACCGGGTAAATGGACCTCGATGAAGTCTCGCATTGAAGCATCATAACGAAGTAGGCGATCCCGCAAAGCAACCCACAGAACACCTTTTGCATCGATATGCAGCGCCCTTATCCAACTACGATCGACACCAGATTCCCAGCTGCCCGGCTTCACATACGCCACACTATAGCCATCAAAGACATTTAAGCCGAATTGGGTGCCCAGCCATATTTGGCCTGCGTTGTCCTGGACCATAGCTGTCACAATGGGGTTGGACAAATCGAAGGGGTCTACGATGTGCTGAAAACGGATCGCGCCCATGGGTTCGCTGAACGCGAAGACCCCGATCAAATAAGCTAGCACCACGTCAATTAGCCGAAATCAAATAGATTTTTTTGGTACTTAGGCCCCAACGGGATCTTGGTGCCACACTTGAGGACCGCCTGATAGGCACCTCGATCGTCGCGATCCACATAGTCCATCTGTTCAAGATTGATTAGATAGGAACGATGAACTCGTCGAAACATGAGTGGTTCCAAATCTTCCGCCAGCTTGGTTAGCGATTTGCGCACCATCATTTTCTTTCCTGGCACGTGGATTACCGCATAGTAGTCGGCCGCTTCGATGTAATGAATACTCTTTGGGTCCACAAAGAACCTACGCCCATGATGACGGACCTGTATCCGTAAAGATTTTGGCTCCATCGTCAAATGCGCTTTAGGTTTTACACGCTCAAAGTGAGTCTTTACACGATCTAAGGTCATTCGAAAGCGGGACTTGGAGAAGGGTTTAAGCAAATAGTCCACCCCTTCCACTTCAAAAGCGCGGATTGCGAATTGGTCGTATGCCGTCACAAAAACGGTGACGGGAGCTGGTTCGGCGAAACTATGTAGCAGTTCAAAGCCGTTGCCATCGGGCAATCGCACATCCAGGAACACCAAATCTATTTGTTGATCATGACAGAATCGTTTCGCTTCTTGGAGAGAGTCGGCTTTACCCACGATGGTGAAATTTGGATCATTTTCAATCATGGCTTCAATCGAACGTTGCGCCAATGGTTCGTCATCAACAATTAAAGTTGCAATCTTGGCTGCCATCATAAAAACCTCGATTCATATTGATTGAAGCGCGGGCTAAACCCAAGATAATTGCCGCAAAGCTCGCTCAATCTGCAGGGAATCAAATCCCCAACCGCCACCTCATCAGTCTTTAATGCGTATTAGTCGACTGCTATCTCGTTCTCAAACGAACCAAAAAATCGACCCAAGTCTTTCTTCAATTTCTTCTTGTCGCCAATTTGATTGGTCGAGGCCGTGACATGAACTTTAACACCCTTGCCCTGCTTTGAAATATTGATGTTCAAGACAGCGCCCCACGTAAAACCACTCACTTTAGTTTTCACGACCATCACACCGTCAGTTTTGGAGGATTCTTTAATTTTCCATGAATGGTTGGCACAAGCTTGTTCGGCTGCAGCCCACGCTTGTTCAAACGTTAATTGATAGCTTTTACTTTCAAGCTGGGTACCTGCCCAAAGCGGCAAAACAAAAAAGACCATACAGCATAAGAAGCGGACCATGGTTGCATCCTCCGAGATGAGTCAACGTCCTTTCATTCTACGTCAAGTAGCTTGCCGTTGATTCATGTTCTCTCTCATGTAACAGTGACCAGATTCTTGAGGTCCGGGAGCAGAATTGACCAAAAGCCAAGCCATGCTTTCCGCGCACGTTGCCGTTTTCTTCATGGGCATTGCCGGTGTGCTCGCCGGTGCGTCGAGGTTCGAGCCTTGGCGAAGTACCTCCTACCGCGTCACGTTTGGCGGCATCATGCTCGCTTTCTGGGTTTGGGTACGCTGTCGCAAGAAGATGCCGTCTGTACGTCAAGCCGCGAAATACACAAGCCTTGGCGTCGTACTTGCCATCCATTGGTTTGCGTTTTTTCAATCCATCGAATATCTGGGTGTGCTGCTTGGTTCGGCGATGATAGGCCTCGAACCCCTCATCGTTGCCCTCTGCGCCGCTCTGTTTCTTGGCGAACGGTTACCCAAACGATATGTGATTGCCATGGGCATTAGCATGGCCGGGTTTGCCCTGCTGGGAATAGATGCTGGCTTCGAGCAAGTTAACTTGTGGAAAGGTATAGCTTGGGCAATTTTTTCCTATACCACTTTCGCCCTATTTGTATTAGCCAATCGGGTCTGGGTTCAAAACGAGTCGGCACTGGTTATTTCAGCCTTTGAAATGCTGGGCGCAATCCCTTTGACATTGATCATGACACCGGCGCCATGGTTGCCACAAGACACGCAAAGCTGGATTTACGCACTGGCATTGGGATTCTTGTGTACAGGATTAGCTTACGTGCTTTACAACAACAGTATGCGCGTCCTGTCCGCTTCCATCGCAGGCGTATTGCTCTCTCTTGAAGTCGTTTACGGGGTTTTCGGCGGTTGGGTCATTGGCGACCGCGTGGCCTGGCTCACCGCGGTCGCCGTTTTGCTAATCGCCAATCTGATTGTGATAGACCTGATTGCCGTCTACATCGCTCGACAAAGAGCCAATTAGGCCAACAAGGCCCTCAACATCCATGCGGTTTTTTCGTGAACCTGAAGCCGTTGCGTGACCAAGTCGGCTGTAGCTTCATCATGCGCTTCAGCGACCTTAGGGAACAAGGATCGCGCCGTTCGAATAACAGCTTCATGTGCCGCTACCAAGTTTCGGATCATTGTTGTCGCTTCTGGTACGTTCTCTTCTTCCTTAATCGTTGTTAACTTTGCAAACGCGGCGTAGGAGCCAGGAGCGGGATGTCCTAACGCGCGAATACGTTCAGCGATGCCATCAACGGCAAGTGCTAATTCCGTGTAATGTTGTTCAAACATCAAATGCAACGTTTGAAACATTGGACCGGTCACGTTCCAATGATAGTTGTGTGTTTTCAGATATAACGTGTAACTGTCCGCCAGCAAACGCGAAAGCCCATCGGCGATCGCTTTTCGGTGTCCTTCTTCAATTCCTATATCAATATGCATAATCACCTCCATCACTATATGTGGCTAACCCTTTCACAACCGCTGCCAAACGAGCGAGATCGTGTATTTGAGCACGCGCCACATCCTGTCTTAACAATGCTTGCTCATGGGCCACAACGCAACTAGGACAACCATAAACAACGGCGAGCGAAAAGGCCAACATCTCAAACATTCGTTTGCCCATATCTGGTCTCGCCAGTGCTGTCATCCTCAAACCCGCCTGTTGATAGCTCTCGTGTAAACTACCCACACCTTCTTCAAGCATGTGCCGGAAACGGTAATAGGTTGTTAACATGGCCATCAAGGCCGCGCTTTCAACAGCTTCGCGAATGAGACTCTCGCTCACATTAGAATGCACAAGCCATTGACGAGCATATTGTTCAAGCCCTTCATGTTGGCTGGCCCGTGCCAGTGCCAAGACAACCAAATGAACCTCTTGTCCGTCCAAACTGCTGGTGTTCACGAGCCGTTTTAGATTGATCTTAAGATCTTTGGCAATAGACGTGTCCATGCCTTCAATCAAGGGTTGTAATGAGGGCCGTTCCATTAGTTCGATCTGGTTCATGACACCAACGTCCCTTCGCCTTTTTGCCAGTTACAAGGACAAAGCTCATCCGTTTGTAATGCATCCAGCACCCGCAAGACTTCCGCTACGTTGCGTCCCACTTCAAGGTCGTTGATAGACAACCAGCGGATCACACCTTCTGGATCAACGATATAGGTTGCCCGCAAGGGAACTTTGTCTTCTGGGTGCAAAATTCCGAGCTGCTCACTGAGTTCCTTCTTGTTGTCCGCTAACATGGGGTAATTCAAGTCACGCAAATCTGGGTGGCTATTACGCCATGCCAAATGAACAAATTTACTGTCTGTACTGACACCAAACAGTAGCGCGTCTCTATCGGTGAAATCTTCTAATCGTCGATTGAACTCTGCCAACTCCGTTGGACAGACAAAGGTGAAATCCAATGGCCAAAAAAAGAAGACACGCCATTTATTGTCCATGTCTGAATGGCTGATTTGAGTAAATTCATGACCGGGCTCGATGGAAACGACCGCCGGCAGGTTGAACTGGGGAAAGGCTTGGTGCAATCCAAGTACACGTTGATTCATAACTACCTCCAATAATCTGGTACACCTCCATCATGCCTCTCAGCACTACATAATTCAAATTGATTAAATTTATATATTGATAGACAATAACTATCGTGCTGCCTTTTACACTGACACAGTTGGGTTATGTGATTGAACTCGATAAAGCGCGTCACTTCGGGCGCGCGGCCGATGCCTGTCATGTGACGCAGCCTACCTTATCGATGCAGATTCAGAAGCTGGAGGACTTGTTAGGCGTTATTCTGTTCGACCGCAGCAAAAAGCCGATTGAACCCACGGCCATAGGTGTTCGAGTCATCGAGCAAGCTCGAATTGTATTCGCAGAGGTTAAACGCATCGAAGCATCTATCTCAGATATCAAAGGTCAGATAAGTGGGCCTTTTTCGCTAGGTATTATCCCTACTTTAGCGCCATTTCTAATTCCCAGGTTCGTCGATCATTTTGCTACCTCGTTTCCTGAAGTCCAATTGACCATAGAAGAGCTTCAAACGGAGGCGATCGTGGATCGTTTGCGTCAAGAGCGATTGGATGCCGGTGTACTTGTAACACCACTCAATAGTCCATCCATTCACGAAATACAGCTATTCTACGAACCCTTCGTGTGTTATCTGTCGGAAAATCATGTGCTCAACTCGCGAAATTCCGTCAAGGAGTCTGAGCTACAAAAGAACGATGTATGGCTGTTGTCTCAGGGCCATTGCTTTAGAGACCAGGCAATGTCGCTTTGCCACAGCCAATTGAGCAACGACACAGCACAGCTTAAGTTTGAGAGTGGAAATTTGGAGACTTTGATCAGACTTGTCGACCGCGGCTTAGGTATGACCTTACTGCCGTTGTCCGCCACACTCGATTTACCGCCTTTGTCTCTGAAGAAGTTGAAGCATTTTGCTGAGCCGGTGCCCACTCGTGAGGTCAGCTTGGTTCATGCGCGCACGCAACTCAAGAGTCGGATCCTGCAAGCGCTGATAACGAGCATAAGACAATCGTTACCGCAGTCCCTCGCTGACTACCAACCCAAGCGGGTCGTCCCGATGACGAATTAAATCAGGGTCAAGGCCATGGGTAAGAAGCGAACACCGTTCTTATCCTGCATTTCATCGGTCGCCTTACAACCCTGTCTTTCATAAAAGGCAATGGCATTCTCAGAGGCATTGAGCGTCATCCGATTGAAGCCCGCATCTTTGATTCGTTGACATGCGTCCTTGAACAAATGAAATCCCAAACCTGCCCCTTTAAGGCTCGTAGCGACAAAGAGATGATATAGATGACTTTCATTTTGAATACCGCAAACACCAATTATTCGCCCTTCCTGCTCTGCAAGTCGATATTGAAGAGATTTGTCCTCAATGGCGGCACGGAGCACATGTGGAGCGATTGAATCGAGAAAGACCTCATTAGGCTGAGGCATGAATTCGGGGACTAAGCTTAGAATCAGGTCGCTGATTGAATGGGCATCGGATGGCATGCCAATGCGTAGCTTGTTATTCACGACAATTCATTAAGTCAAGAATCTTGCGGCAGGCCTCATCGACACTGATTAGCGAGGTATCAACCACCAGCTCCGGTTTGTCAGGAACTTCGTAGGGATCATCTATGCCCGTAAACTGAGTGATTTCACCAGCTCGCGCTTTGGCATAGAGTCCTTTTACGTCCCTTTCTTCGCAGACCGCCAACGGAGTTGAGACATATACTTCAATAAAGTTATCGCACATCTGGCGAACGTCGTCGCGCGCCTCTTTGTAAGGAGATATGTAGCAAGCGACCACATTAACGTCTTGTTTTTGTAACAAGCTGGCCACGAACCCGGCTTTCTTCACATTGGCATTACGTGACTCTTTGTCAAAACCGGTACTGGGAAATATGGCGCGTGTCACATCCCCGTCCAACCGTTCTACCCTTTGCTTTCGTTTAATCAATTCCGCTTGAAGCTGTAAGCCAATCGTCGATTTACCGGACCCCGACAGCCCGGTCAACCAAATCACATATGACTTAGCGGGCGTGGCTTTCCCCGTCCCAATTCTGCTCCACAGGCGTTCATGTACGAAATAAAGCAACATCTTAATAACAATTTCGAGTCCGCCCACCGCAGCTGCCAGTTTCATCTGTCCGGTAAAACCATAAACCAGAGCCAGGGTCGCGATAGTTGCTGACCCTCGCCAAGTAAGCGCTTTAAGTAAACTACGTGTTTTTGTTTCGGTCATTTTGGTCCATCCAAGAAGGCAAAGCGTATCATGATCGGAGCTTAACCCCAGAGCTGTAAAATCTACCTTAAAGCCTAAGCCGTGTTATAAAGCAGCCATGAGATACCAACTTAACCACTTACAGCAACTGGAAGCCGAGAGCATTCATATCATGCGTGAAGTTGTGGCTGAATGCCAAGCCCCTGTCATGTTGTATTCGGTGGGTAAAGATTCTTCCGTAATGCTCAGGCTTGCCGAGAAAGCATTTGCGCCCGGTCGCATTCCATTTCCTTTGCTACACGTGGATACAGGTTACAAGTTCCCCGAAATGTATCAGTTCCGTGATCGCATAGCGGCTGAATGCAACGTTAGCCTTATTGTGTGGCGTAATGAAAAAGCTATTAAGGACAACATGAACCCTTATGAGATGGGCCGTGATGCTTGTTGTGCGGCGCTCAAGACACAAGCTTTACTAGATGCCCTTAGTCATCATGCCTTTGATGCCGCATTTGGTGGCGCCCGCCGCGATGAAGAAAAATCGCGCGCCAAAGAGCGTATTTTTTCTTTCCGTGACAGCCAGGGCCAATGGGATCCAAAACAGCAACGGCCTGAGATTTGGAATCTATATAACACGCGCGTCAAGACGGGGCAAACCATGCGGGTCTTTCCCTTATCCAATTGGACAGAACGCGACATTTGGACCTATATTCAACAAGAGAGTATTCCTTTGGTGTCCCTGTACTTAGCCCAAGAACGCGAGGTCGCCAACCAGGAAGGCCAGTTACTTGGGAAACAAGACTTTCCATTTCCAGAGAGGCTTGGAGAGACAAAAAAGCAAACATGTCGTTACCGAAGTTTAGGATGCATGCCATGTACGGGTGCCATTGATTCAAGTGCAGGTACGCTAGATGATGTGGTTTTGGAGATGACGCAAATGGCTTCCTCCGAACGAGCTCAACGAATGATCGATCTAGAGTCTGACGACGCCATGGAACGCAAGAAACGAGATGGCTACTTCTAACGTTTAAGTAAGTTGATGGCATTTTGCCTGTCTCAACAAAGGAGAAATACAATTGAAGTCGCTGCTCGGATCTACGTTTTCATTGCTGTTATTTATTTCCGTCTCCGCTTTTGCCAATTCCAACACACTGGTAATCCCCGTTTCAGATAACGGTAAATACATGGTTGATCAAGTGCAAGCTGACTGGATCGTCGAAGCCCTTGATCAAGCAGAGGAGCAAGGATACCAGCGCGTGATCTTGCTGATCGACACCTATGGAGGCGTCGTTTTTTCGGCGCGAGAAATTACCGAGCGCTTGTTGCGCCTGAAAATTCCAACCGTTGCCTACGTGGAAACAAAAGCCATTTCTGCCGGCACTTTTATTGCCTTCGCTTGCGATGAAATCGTCATGGAACAAAAGACAACGATGGGCGACGCACAAATGATCATGCAGACGGCAGAAGGCATCGAGGAAGCGCCGGAGAAATTTGTCACCGTGTACCGCTCAGATTGGAAAAAGTCGTGCGACGAAAAGGGGCATTCCTTTGCTATTGCGCAGGGGTTCTTTGATGCAAAAGTGGAAGTCTTACAGCTTGGCGAAGGTGAGGAACGGCAATTCATACTTCGAGACGAATACGATCTTATTCCTGAAAAAGAACGCGCTTCAATCGCTAAGGTCATAAGCAAAGCGGGCCAGTTGCTGACGCTACATTCGGGTGAAGCAGACGAGCTTGGCATCGCCCGCGAGGTTGATGATTTCGAAAGTTTCCTAGAAGGCATGGGTTTGAAGGACGGCGACCTCGACTATCTAGAAATGGAAACCAACGATCAGATCTTGCGCTTCCTAGGCGCCAATGGCTGGCTATTTTTTGTCCTTGTCATTATCGGCTTAAATGGTCTTTACGCCGAAATCAAAGCACCCGGGTTTGGGATCCCAGGACTAACGGCCCTAATCTGCTTTGCCATCGTTTTTGGATCGCGCTACATGCTCGGTACAGCGTCATCCCTAGAAATTGCCCTTTTTGTTGTCGGTGTCGTCTGCGCCGCTATTGAGATATTTGTGCTTCCTGGATTTGGGGTCTTCGGCATCGCGAGTTTATTGCTTGTGTTCGGATCCCTATTGATGGCCTCCTTGCCCGATATTGGCGAGTTACCCATTCAAAACGATTTGCAATGGGGTTGGGTCAACGGCTTGGTACTCAACTTAACTGGCGCATTTATCAGTTCGTTTGTACTTTTTGCCATTGCAGTGCCTTCATTATTGAAACTGAACTATGTGCAAAAACGGTTGCTAGCTACAGAACTGACAGCCGCCGAAGGCTACGTCATGGATACCGTTAAAGACCGCGGCCAGCTTAAAGGCACTTGCGGACGAGCGCACGGTGACCTCAGACCTGCAGGCAAGATGTTAACCGAGTCAGGTGACCTACTGGATGTCGTCTCGGATGCAGGCTATGTGGATGACGATACCGCTATCCAGGTGGTGTCAATCGACGGCAATCGAATATTAGTCAGACCTCACAGCATGGAGTCCTAATCATGTGGGAAATTGTGATTTATACATTGGGCGGATTTGCCCTGATCTTTATTGATCTACTTCTGATTCCTGGTGCCATTTTGGCGATTGTCGGTTGCGGACTCATTCTCTATTCGGTTCATCTCACTTTTGTAAACTTTGGCTGGCTTCCCGCTCTTATCCACCTGGCTGCCGCGTTAGCGACCGCACCAAAAATCGTCATGTGGGGACTGGGCAGAGTGGCGCTCAAAGGGGAAATGAGAAAAGAAGATGGATACACAGGTGTGCCTGATCGCACAGCCTATATAGGCATGAAAGGTTTGACATTATCGCCCTTGCGGCCCTCAGGAACGGTTGCCGTCGAGATTGAAGGTGAGGTCATTCATTTAGATTGCATAGCCGAAAGCGGATATGTTGAAGCCGAACAGGAAGTTGTTGTCTTAGCCGAACGCGGGCCGTCCCTGCTCGTCAGAGAATCTTCAACCAAAGAAACGGATGTCTAAGCCTCCGATTTGGAGTGAGGTAGCTTGCTGCCGCTGTAGCTTGCTGCCGCTTTTGACCGGTGCGACGCAGGAGTTGAAGAAACGATCTCGATGAGCAAGCTCATCGAGCGCGATGCATCGAAGTTACCGTGCGGTTCCGATTGCCCAACCAACGCCATATTTCGAAGTTACCGTCAGGCCTGCGATGCAGTGATCAGGCGCTCATTCGCGCTCGCGAAGCAAGCATCGCGATACCAACATTCGTGTTCAATGTAGAGATGCGAAAATCGGAGGCAAGCTTCCGCGTTCCAAATCGAAATCCTAATTAATCATCGGTGATTGTACCCTGGTTTTTAGCCTCGCAGAGGCGGCAGAATTTAGCCCCGGTCGTAAGGCCGGGGTTTAGCGTCCTTCACCAAAAAGAGCCCCATCGGGCGACAGGAGGTTGAGGGATTACGTACGGCTAAGAATTGTAACGTCGTTTATTTGCAGAATGAGGGCTAACAGCCGAACCTCCGGCTGGAAGGAGGTTGTCGCATAAGTCCTAATAATTCGACGAAACAATTAGAACGACTATCCTATTTGTTGTATCTACCTGAATAAAAACGGATTATAACCTCTGGCTGGAAGCCAAACTCACATTCTTGGGCCTTGAAGCGACTTATGCGACAGCCTCTGGAAGCGCGGACTCACACTCTTGCTGCTTGAAGCTTGTTGCTTGCTGCGACATCTCGTCCACCGCATCACGTCAGATCTCGAACCAGTCGGAACTGCGCAAAAACGTAAGGATAGCGCTCCTGGAACCAGTTGCGAAAACTAGGTCTCATTAATGCATCTGCGGTCGCCCATGAACCCCCTAACAGGACGCGATGTTTGCCATCAAAGAAGTCGGCCGAATAGCCTGCATAACTTGGCAGCGTCACCGAAAACCCGGGAAAGGGAGCAAATGCGGTATGCGTCCACTCCCATGCGTTCCCCCAAAGATCGTAAATGCCCAAATCGTTGGGCATAAAACTGCCTACGTTCACTAGTCCCATATGTCGCAAACCAAAATTGGCAGAACCCTCCGCCGCGTTGTCAGTGGCTAGACGATTGAATTCGGCTTCACTCATTAACCTTGCGGAACTCCATTTTGCATAAGCATCAGCCTCCGCGTAACTGACTTGAACGGGCCAATGTGAGGCGTGTTCGAAACGCCAGTTTCTTGTCAAGCCACGTATACAATCGCCTTCTTCAAGCCAATGAACAGGTCGACAAATTTCTTCCTCACTCAACCACTCAAAAGACTCTGGCGACCACCATCGAGGATCTTTATAACCCCCATCAACAACAAAATTACGATAATCATCATTGGTAACGGGCACATCACTAACTTCGATGGCCGAAACATCCACTTCATGGGCCATCTCCTCATTGTCCCAAACAAAATCATATTGATGGCGTTGGGCCCCTATTTGGACTCGAGCAGCTGGAACAACACACCACTTATGCGCATGTTTCTTTTGCTGGGACGAGGCTTCAAATACCTGATTCTTAAATTGATGATCGAGCTCGTGCACCATGTAGAGCAGTGTCTCAATATGCATATATTCGTGTTCCACAATCCCGTGTATCACTCTTGGGATGGCATCAAAGCGACCGCTTAACAATGACTCTTTGACACGGGACCGAATGTCGTCCCTGAATGATTCTATTTCGCTGATATCTGGCCACGTATCATGCCGCGCACCCGCTGCGCTTGATTGTGTCAACGGGTCAATACCGCGTTCAAACAGGCGCTCAAATTCAGCATTAAGCGATTTCTCAACGTCAAAGAAGACGAGCTGGTTCCATGTAAATGCAGGCAGGTGCCCCAGGTAAAAGACAAACGGATGTCTTAGTGGGATGGGCCTTATCGTTAACGCCTCTTGTTTAATTTGCTTAAAGACATCATCACTTTGGCGCCAAGCTACCTCCAACAAAGAGAGTTGTTTTGCTCTAAGTTGATTCGTCAAAAGACAGACTCCTAATTAATCGTAAGTTCGCCACAGAGGCTTTGCGTCATGTGGTATCGAACTCGGTCTCCATCCAGACCCATGCCTTGCATCACCATCAGTTTCGTAACCGTGGCTTCGCGGGTCATATCCAACGCACCCACGGCTCCCAGTTGCATGAGTTCTTTTCCGGGCGCATACATATCCAGAGCAACCTGACCTTTGGCCACCTGACTGCGTATGAACACATGGCCTCCTCGTTCCATGAAGCCTGACAGAATCTCACGGGTGTTATCTGGCAACGGGATATTGCCCGATCCGAACGCCTCAATTATTAACGCCCATTGCAAATCTAATGTCGGTTGCAGATCAGAAAAATCAAGACCAGGCAGCCACGGAAGCACAAGCGGCGCTTTGGGTAATTTATCGGGGATTTCGCCCCACATGGTTGGTCGACACGTCGATGGCCAAAACAATTCTTCGTTCCATTCCCAAGCTATACCCGCATTGCCTAAAGCTGGGAAATTTGGGCTCGTAAATGCACGAAAGTCAGAGATCGCCATTTTGGTTACACGGTTACCGCGATAGGCACGCTCGCGAAAGAAAACCAACACTTCGTGAGGTCCCTCCAACGCGGTTTCTACGGCCCCTAACACATTATTTCTGGCATCGGTTCGGGTCACGGCCAAAGGACGCTGACTGCCAGTCAAGACGACAGGCATGCTAAGGCCAGGTAACAAAAAGGAAAGAGCGGACGATGTAAATGCCAGAGTATCCGTGCCATGGATCACAACGACGCCCGCATGTGTCTTCTCTTCTTGAGCGCGTTCTATGCGACTCGCCAATGAAATCCATATTTCCGGCGTCATCAGAGACGAATCGATATTCGATAGAATCTCGATATCAATGGATGCGTATTCTCTAAGTTCAGGCACCCAAGTGAGCAGGTCGCGGTGTGCCGCAGCAGGCTCAAGCGGTTGATTGTCTTTGGGTTGCATACCCAGAGTGCCACCGGTATATAGAAATAAGACATGGGGTTGAGTTGGCATATGACCTCATTTGCGTTGCTCACCATTATAACGAAAGGGTCACGTCCACAGCTAACGCGTCATCCTATTTGGCTTCAGTTTAATGGGGTCAATTAGCGTTATTAGGAAGCGCACAGGTGACCTTGAGACCGCCATCTTCACGGTTAACGATTTCAAGATCGCCATCATGACTTTCAACAATCTCGCGACACAACGCTAGACCCAGCCCACTACCTCGTGTCTTGGTCGAGAAAAATGGTTGCAACGCCTGTTTAAGCGCTTGCTCGTCCATGCCAGGTCCACGATCAAGGACGACAACATTTACGGTCGCGCTGTTCTTCAGCACTTCGACACTAATATCGTGTGCTGGGCTACCCGCTTCATGCGCATTCTTAATCAGGTTGATGAGCACTTGTTCCATTTGAGTCGCATCAAACCATCCCGGTTCCTTTGGCAAAGCGCCATGAAGCTCGAATGGAAAGAGCGTTTGCACACGGTTGAGAAATTCGGGCCAGTTGACAGGTGATTTTACCGGCGTGGGTAACCGCGCGAACTGCGCATAGCCTTCCAAGAACCGTTGCAAGTGGTCCAACCTGTCTTGAATCGACACAAAAACACGTTCTTGTTGAAGTCGGCGGTCCGGTTGATCTTTTAATTTACGAGCCGAATGGATGAGTGACGATATAGGGGCGAGTGAGTTGTTTAACTCATGTGCGATGAGTCGGATGACTTTCTTCCAAACCGCCACCTCTTCTCTCGACATTTCACGCGTCATCGGCCGAAAGAGATAGAGTTGGTGAGGCAGTGCGCTCAAACTAAATGTTCGCTTAACTAAATGAAACGTCTCCAGCACACCTTCCCGCTCGAAACTTACCAATGAGTCCGACTGTTTTTGCGCCGCCTCCAGAATCTGACTTGGGCAGCGATCAAGAATCTCAAAGAAGGTCTTGGCGGCATCATCATGGCGCAAATCAAATAGCTGCCGAGCTGTACGATTGTGAAAGCGAATACGTCCACGAGGATCGGTTAGCACCAGCGCAACCGGCGCGTTTTCGACAATTGTATTTAACATCAGTTCCCGCTGATAAAGGTCGAAGCGTTCATCTTGTAATGTTCGTGTGACTTCATTAAAGATGGAAACCAGTTCGCCAACTTCGTCCTCGTGGGATCCGGCAATGCGTACACTAAAGTCGCGATCCTTCAAATTGTCGGCACCATCGCGCAAGGACTGGAGCCCTCGATAAATGGGACCGGTAACGCGTTCGAGTAATACCAGCAACAGGATCAGGCTGACGATGCTGGCGATCAGTGTGGCAAGTATCGGACCTAGTCCCAAGGACAACAGGGAAATGATGAGTGCGGACGAACAGACCAGAGACGCGGTTGTAACAAATAGAATCTTTGCGGCTAACGTAAATCGCTTTGGCTTCAAAACTCATCTCTGATTTGGCGTTCCACACCAATGCCATATTTATTCATCTTACGATAAAGCGCTTGGCGTGAGAGTCCCAATTGTTGGGCGGCGTGTGCGATCGTGCCGCTACTCTCTCGCAGCGCTAGCTCAATTTCTATGCGCTCCTTGCGTTCATGTTCAGATAATGTGCCAGTTCCTCCCAAAAAGAGATCGGACGCGGTGATCCGTGAGTCTTTAGCCAGCACCAATGCGCGCCTAACAACATTCTCCAATTCGCGGACATTTCCTGGCCAAGCATAGAGACGCAAAGCTTGTATGGCTTCGTCGGTAAATTCACTGGCACTGCCGTCGGCTATGTATTTGTGCAAGAAATGCCGCGCCAAAGGTTCAATATCATCAACACGCTCTTTCAATGACGGCAAATAGAGTTCAATCACGTTGAGCCTAAAATAGAGGTCTTGCCTAAATAGACCATCGCGAACCGCCGCTTTGAGATCAATATTAGTGGCACTTAGAATGCGCGTATCAACACGCTGTGTTTTGCTAGAACCCAGGCGTTGAAATTCTCCGGTTTGCAAAACCCGAAGCAATTTCATTTGACCCAGCGTCGATAAGTTCCCAATTTCGTCGAGAAACAAGGTACCGCCATCTGCCGCTTCAAAATGACCTATTCTCTGTTTCATCGCACCAGTGAAAGCGCCAACTTCGGCACCGAACAGTTCACTTTCAAGCAGTTCTGCCGGTATGGCGCCCGCGTTTACTTTTATGAAGGGTTTGTTATTGCGTTTGGAATGCCGTTGAACTACATCAGCGATCTTTTCTTTTCCCACGCCGTTGGGTCCACTGATCAGCACTGGCACATCAGAATCGGCGACCTGTTGTGCTAGCCGCAAGATGTCTTCCATCGCTCGACTGGCGCATATGAACGACGTGTCCTTTGTTCCAGTCCGAGATCGAAGGTTGGCCCTGATTTTCAACAAATCTCGGACACAGCGCACCAGCGCATCGTCGTTCCAGGGTTTGGCCAGATAGTCCTGAGCACCTTCTTTAACTAGCTGAACTGCCGCTTCTAATGATGTCCAGGCGGTCATCAACAGAACGGGCAGATGGGGGTCGCGGCTGCGTATCGCTTTAAACAGCGCGATGCCTTCGGCTCCAGAGGTTGCGTCGCGTTTGAAATTCATGTCTTGAATGACAACCCCAATCGGCTCACGCTCTATGAGCGCCAGAGCTGATTGGGGTGAATCGGCAACTACAGCTGCGATGCCCTCAATCTCAAAAAGCACACTTAAGGCTTCACGTACGCCTTCGTTATCATCAACAATCAGGATTTTTTCCATAAGACTGTTGATATTCTACTGCTTCACGTCGCTCGTGTGGCAACTACCGGAGGCACACTTGCCGCTCGCAACGAAGGAATCAGTGATGAAAAGAGACCGACGGCCCATAGAGCGACGACACCCGCGACGATAGCGCCAACTCCCAACGGTGTGCCGTCGGTCGCTTTAACAATGACCCCATTAAGTGCAACCGCCATCACGGCCCCAAGAGTAATTCCCATCAGGGTCATTAAACTGTTTTCAACCAAAAAGTAACGCACGATTTGGAACTTTGTGGCGCCCAGGGCTCGCCGTGTACCTATTTGTTTAGTCCTACCCGCCACAGCAAAAGAGGTCAGTCCGAAAATACCTAAGGCGGTTACGCCAACCAGTAGGAACATAATGACCGTAAGTGCATTGACGATGAAATAAGTGAAAGAAAAGCCGGCACGCTTGATTTCAGTCAACGGCGATATATCAATAAGTCGATCACCCTCAACCTTCAGTAAGGTGGACTCCAATTGCGACATTAACGAGTTCATAGCTCCCTTTTCAGCCCGCACAAGGTAACCCATGCCACTTGGTCCGCCGCGACGGCCCGCCAGAAAGAGAATGCGCGTTTCCATGCCGCTTTTGCCGTTGTCATAAGGCGTGAACATATACTTAACGATGCCAACAATTATGTCTGGGCTTCCGCTGTCGTCAAAGGTAATGAGCTGGCCAAGAGCGTCACCGTCGGGGAAAAGGGCCAGCGCAAGGTCTTGAGTCACAATCACAGGATTCGAAGTTAGATCCTCTTCAACCGACTCCTCACTATCCATAACCGGTGGCATATCTTCTTTGTTAAAGCTGCGACCTTCCACCAAGGACAGTCCCAGTGTGTTGATGAAGTGTTCATCCACATTATATCTAGGACAGCGCACAAGTCTTGAAGGTTCAGCACCAACTGGTTTGCGCTGGGTGGAGCTGCCTCCCCCTTGCAAGGGTGTAGGTGCACAAGTGCTGGCGCTTACCACCTCGGGCATCGAGCGTATCGCCAACAAATCTTGATCCACTATCTGGTTAAAGTAGACGGTGTCATCAAATTTGTCGCCCAGTGATTTGACCGTCAGGGTCACAATGTTTTCTTCATCTAGGCCAGAATCTATCTGCAGTCGTTTTTTGCTGTCGATGACAAGCATCGCCGCATTAAGAACAATAGCCATCGTAATAGCGATCTCAAATATCAATAAACCGACGCCTGTTTTGTTACGGGTCATTGTGCGTAAGATAGGTCCTATTTCCATGATGTCTCCTAAACTTTTAATTGCAAAGCAGGCGCAACACGTCCCGCACGCCACGAGGGATATAGACCAGCCAGAAGGCCGGCTACCAGCGCAAAGACAATCGCAATGGTGGCGGTATAGGTATCTACCGTTATCATGTCTGTATTCACTCGATCAGCGCCGATGGTGATTGCGCGCGCAATCATTCGCAACGCAACGTAACTGAGCACTAGCCCAAAAACGCCGCCAGCGATGCCCACCAGTTCACATTCAAGAATGTGTTGGACAAAAACATCTTTCTTGGAGGCTCCCAGGGCTCGATGCACACCAATAATTGAGGACCGGGCCAAGAACTTGCCTAATAACAATCCGGAGAGGTTAATGGCACACACGACCAGGAACAGAATCGAGAGGATCATGATGGCCTTAGAGACACCTAATCCCGAGTTTCGACTATTCACAAACTCCATCATCGGCGTTACACGATTATTGACAGGGCGCGGATGACGACCCAGTGATTTCTGCTCTAAAGCATAAGCATCGACGAAGGATTTGTATTCCTGGAGGCGCGTCGGCTCGAGTTCCACCCAGTACTGGATCCAATAGAATTCAGCGACGGTGAACAACTTATCTCCATCAAAAGTTTCGCTAGGGCCCCAAGCATCTCCATCACCCCAAATATTGAGCCCCAAATCCGGTTGACGAATGAATTCGAGCGGCATGAAGAAGTCGCGCGTCTTGCCCGCTAGACTATTTATTGGGTCATACACAAGGGGCATGGGTTGATATTGATCCATAACCCCAACAACCGTAAACTCGCGTGTCCCAATCTTGACAGCGCGGCCTACGCTATTAACGCCGCCAAACAGTTTGTTGTTACCGTCTTGGCTCAAAACCACAACCGGCTCCAGGCTCTGATCCTGTTGAGCACCCCAAGCATTGCCATACGCGAAAGGAACCTCGAACATTTTGAAGAAGTCGCTATGGCATAGTCGAATCACGCTTTGAAACGGCCGGATTTCTTGTTTAGCTGGGAAAATGTAAGCGGTAGCATTAGCGACGCCCGTTTGCTGGCTGGCAATATCGTTCTGCATGAGCGCCATCATGTCCCGATAAGTTTGTGATTTCGGAGGTTCGCCCGGTTCCACATCAAAAAATTCTTGGTCTGCGTCCCAGGTGTCGGTTCGTACGTTGAATAGGCGATCATCCTTGTGAGGAAAGGGGTTTTGAGTGAATAGATGGTAAACCGACGTCATCGAAGTGGAAACACTGACGCCGAGCGCGATCGAAGCGATGGAAATAAGGGTGACCCAGGGGGCACGTCGAATGCCAAGCCAAGCCATTTTTAAGTGATATAGAAACACCTTAGGCCTCCTTTACATCGACAGCTTCTCGTTCGCGAATAGAATCAAACTCGGACGCATCCAAATCCACAATATTGCCGTCCAGAATATGGACTTGACGGTGAGCGCGAGCAGCCAGCTCATGGTCGTGAGTCACCATAATCAAGGTTGCGCCGGTTTCATTTATCTTCTCCAACAACTCCATAATTTGGCGAGCCATGCCCGAGTCCAGGTTTCCCGTTGGTTCATCTGCCAGCAGTATTTTGGGCAGGCCAGCAATGGCTCGTGCAATGGCCACACGCTGTTGTTGACCACCAGAAAGTTGCGAGGGTAAATGTCGCTTACGGCCCGAAAGACCTACGATTTCTAACGCTTCATCGATCATGCCTTTGCGGACAGACGCTCTCAACCCGCGGTACCGCAATGGCACATCCACATTGTCAAAGACGTTGAGGTCGGGGATCAGATTAAAGCTCTGGAAGATGAAGCCGATGTTTTGGTTTCGGATCCGAGAACGCTCATTGTCATTCAGCTGGGACACGTCCTTGTCGTCCAAGAAATAGTGGCCTTCATCAAAATCATCAAGTAGGCCACAGATATTGAGAAACGTCGATTTGCCGGAACCCGATGGGCCCATTATGGCAAGGAACTCACCACTCTCTACTCTTAGATTGAATCGACTCAACGCATGTGTTTCTACGAAATCTGTTCGATAAATTTTTGTGATACTTTCCATCGACAACATAACTTCTTGCCTCCTGCTTATTCGTATAGATAGACGGTTTCGGAGCCCTGGAAGACTCCGGGGTCGGAGATAACTAAAAAATCCCCTTCGCTGACGCCACTCACCATTTCGACTTCTGTCAAACTGACGGCACCGGTTTCAATGGCTACTTTTCGAGCCAAATCTTCATGAACCAGATAAGAGGTGCGCCCACCCCCCGCTTCGAGAAAGGGTCCGCGCCTCACTTTGAGGACATCCTTTTGCGTATTAAGGATGATGCGCGTCGATACCCGTTGATTCTGTTTGAGTCCCTCAGGACCCGCCTCATCAAACACAACGCGTCCTGACACAGTTGATCGGTTAACTTCAGGCGACACCAACGAAACCAGTCCTCCAAAAATCTTGTTTTCGTAGCGGATCTCAGCTGGGTGTCCAACCTCGACTGCATCGGCATAGAATTCGGGGATCTGGATTTCGATTTCAAATGCCGTCAAGTCAATGACGGTCAATACTTCCTGGTTAGCGACGACAGCATCACGAGGATCCACCGATATACTGCCTATCATGCCATTGACTGGCGACTGGATGGACAGCTCGGCCACTTTGCGTTTTGCTTCATCTAAAACCAGTTGTTGTCGTTCCTTTTGGTTGGCTCGGTTTTGCGTTTCTAAGGATTGGGTTGACAGGTCTAACGCAGCTTTCTCGACGGCATGCTTGTATTCCAGTTCGGAAATACTTACCGCGTCCACAGCGGCGTCATAATCACTGCGATTAACCAATCCTTGGTCAAATAACTGCTTCGATCGGGCCAGCTCACGCTTGTTCGTCTCTAATCGCAACTGTTTAAGATCCGTATCCTGTTGATTTGTCAATTTCATGGTTTGCGCCGCTATTTGTTGACGGGTGAGTTCCGCATTAATTGCTGCCAATTGCGACTCTTCCTGAAGAACGCGATTATTGAGTTCTGGACTTTCAATAACGGCCAATAGGTCGCCTTCTTTAACGCGGTCTCCAGCCCTAACTTTCAGGCGCACACGCCCATCAGCGGGCGCATAAAGTGTCGGGTACGATGACGCGACAATGCGACCTTCTACCGCAAGTTCGCGCGTGAGATCACCGCGCACAACCTGGGCGATCCTAACTCTAGAGCGTTCAAACGAGCGGTCGGCCGAAAACCATGCACGCATATAGACGGCGTAGTAGACGCCGACAGCAACAACGATTAACACAGCCGGAATGATCCAGTTGAGCGCCCGTTTGATTGATTTGGGTCGAATGGTCCGATCTTGGGCCGATGTATCTTGTATAGACATATTCATCATCTCCGTATCCAGTAAAGGCAAGCCTCATGCCAGTTGATAGTATTCATCCAAATATCTCTTAATAAACAAGTTAACTCACTTACTTGAATAACGGAACCTTACTCTAGCACCTGAGGTGCTTGGTATTAACCGGCATGTTTTAAAGGACTTAACGCAACCGGACAGGTGTCCGGGGCCATCGGACACATGTCCGCCTTTTCAACAAGAAAGGTTGTAGCTGAGCAGGTCGCTCATGCCTCCCGAGCGCCCTAGCGCGTCAGGATATAGCCCCGACCGTGAGGTCGGGGTCCTGTCATAAAATAGACCATGAGCCCCTTCGGGCGGCACATCAAGCGTCCGAAGTCGGGCCGAGGTCGTTTCAAGCTACAAGCAGCAAGCAGCAAGATACTGCCCTTTTCCTTATATTGTCGCCCCAACC
Organism: Holophagae bacterium; assembly: GCA_029263455.1. GTDB lineage: Bacteria > Acidobacteriota > Holophagae > Acanthopleuribacterales > Acanthopleuribacteraceae > JAGQSC01. The sequence continues at coordinate 33,690 of JAJCXM010000022.1, read as the reverse complement.
AGGGGAAGCCCCCAACAGGCAAGATGAGGCTGTCGCATATCTCGCTTCAAGGTTCAAGAACGTGAGTTTGGCTTCAAGCCAGAGGTTATATGCATTTTGTTTTTTGGTTAATTACGCCAACCTCGGATGGTCACTTTAACCGTCACGCCAAGAATCGGCACTTATGCGACAGCCTCGTCCCGCTTGTGATGTTAAGGAGCTTCATTCCAACTAGTTGCAGCCCATTCCTGATGCCCACTCCCTGTTCTAAAAAATGTCTCAACAGACAAGGTGAGGCTTTTGCAGAATTGTCTGCAAGCCTCAAGAAATGTGAGTCTGGCTTCCACGGCGCGGCGAAACTAGTGAAACCGGCCAGCCGGAGGTTCGGCTGTTAGAGGTTGTCGCATAAGTCCTAATAATTCGACGGAACGGTTAGAACGACTATCCTTTTTACTGTATTTACCTGAATACAAAAGACTTCGAACCTCCGGCTAGAAGCTCGGACTCACATTGAAGACGATTGAAGCGACTTATGAGACAGCCTCTGTCAGCCCGATCCATGCCAGATCAAGCCATTCAAGAACCCCCCAATCACACGCATCTGACCGACTCAACGACTTATGTTTCGATCTTTGCGCATATATCCTATGATTCTCACCATGAACAAAGAACAACCAACATTGATTCGCATTTCAACAGCCGGCAGTGTCGATGACGGGAAATCCACCCTTATCGGGCGGCTCTTGCATGACTCCCATCAGATCTATAGCGACCAAATGCGGGCCGCGACCTCATCGGCGCAAAAACGTGGGCAGGGCATGGAGTTTGCCTTTTTGATGGATGGCTTAAAGGCGGAACGCGAGCAAGGCATCACCATCGATGTCGCCTATCGATATTTTCGCACCAGTCAACGAGCATTCATCATCGCTGACACACCTGGCCATGAACAGTACACGCGCAATATGGTGACGGGCGCTTCAACCGCCGATATCGCCGTTATTTTGGTAGACGCTCGCAAAGGCCTGCTTAAACAATCGAAACGACATACGTTCATAGCTAACTTGTTGGGCATCAAACATATGATCGTCGCCGTGAACAAGATGGATTTAGTGGATTGGTCCCAAGCTCGCTTCGACGAACTCGTGAGTGAGTTCACGGAATTTGCCGCGCGCTTAGATATAGGCGACCTACGTTTTGTGCCTATTTCTGCCTTACATGGTGACCTGGTTACCAAGTCCAGTAAGAACATGACCTGGTACGAGGGCAGTCCCTTGCTGGGACTAATGGAGAGTATTTATGTGGGCGGAGATCGCAATATGGTTGATCTGCGTTTTCCTGTGCAGTGGGTTTGTCGACCCAATCAGGATTACCGTGGCTATGCGGGTCAGGTCGTATCGGGCATCTTGCGTACAGGTTCGGAGATCATGGCCCTACCTTCGGGAAAGACATCCAAAGTGGCGTCCATCGATACCTATGAAGGCCCCATAGAAGAGGCCTATCCGCCAATGTCTGTTACGGTGTGCCTAGAAGACGAATTGGACATCAGTCGCGGCGATTTTCTCGTGGCGCCGGCTAACCGACCCAAGAGTGGTCGTCTCTTTGAAGCCATGATTGTGTGGATGGATGAAGCGAATCTGTCCAAGGACTCGAGTTACTTCATCAAAATGAACACGTCTCTGTGTAAGTCACGTGTTGTCGAATTAAGTTACCGAGTTGACGTAGAGAGCTTACACAGGCAACCGGCAGAGACATTGGCACTGAACGAGATTGGTAGAGTCGTGGTGGCAACACACATCCCGATACACTACGACGCTTATTCAGGGAACCGAGCGACCGGTTGCTTCATTCTCATCGATGAATTGAACCACCACACGGTTGCCGCTGGCATGATCATTGACCGCGCACCCGAAGACCAACTCCCGGTTCCGGTTGAAACCTGGCACGAACTTCACGACACACCCAACGAACATAAATCCTTAGTCGAGTCAGCAGCGCGCTTAAAGAGAATGGCCCTGGCTGCGAAGACCATTTGGATCACGGGGTTGGTGGGCAGCGGTAAACGGGAATTGGCCTATCAATTGGAGAAAGCGCTTTGGGAGAAAGGGGCCATTGTTAGCGTTCTTGACGGCGGCAAGTTACGCCATACTCTGAGTAGTGGTCTGGATTTTTCAAGCGATGATACGACAGAACATCTGAGGCGGGCCGCTGAGACAGCACATCTCATGAATGACGCTGGAGTGACGGTGATATGCGCGTTTGTTTCACCGCTAACTGCGCAACGAGAGCTGGCCCGACAAATCATAGGCGCGGATCAATTTATTGAAGTCCATGCCGATGTAGGGGTCGAGCAATGTGAACAGACAGACCGACACGGACTATACGCCAAGGCTCGATCAGGCTTAATCAAGAACCTGGCTGGCGTCAATGCCCCATTCGAACGACCCAAGAACGCCATGCGCATTGATACCACCCATCAAGACGACATAGATGTCTTTATTCAGTCGCTAGTTGCGCAACTCCTCCAAAATTGATCACTTTTTTGCGCCACTCAAGCCACGTTTGATGCCAGACGTCGCATGAAACGCACGCTCTCAATCATTAGATTGAAAAATACGTTCAAGCTCTTCCGCGTCACCCTGATCACGCAGCCGCTGTGATGCTTTTTTGACGGCGATCAGGTCCGATGCCGAAATAATGTAGATAGATTGTCCATCCACTTCAATCTTTTGTCGATTGTGGAACAGTCGTTCGTTTGGAATTCCTTTTAGGTGGGTTAACAGATCGATTCGATTGGGCTCAACGCCCAAATGAACAGCCGTACCCTCCTTTTCAAAAAGGGATTGAGCGATACCTGCGTCTCCAAAACCGAACTCGAACAGCGCCGATGAGACTCGTAGTGCATTGACCTTAGACGGCATCACTAGAAAGTCCACATCCTGTGTAGACCGAATGTAACCATAATGAACGACCGCGTGGCCTCCAACCAGCATATAAGCCACATCGTGTTTTTGAAATAAGCGCAACAGGTCTTTGACGTCTTGCGAAAAAATCATTCCGGTCCATTAAACCAAGCTACGATTTCCCAGCTAGCCACTTTGACGATAGGTCTCTCGCGCCAACCCTCACCCAAAAGACGATCTTGTAATAGGTTAAATTCGACCCAGCGCTCAGTGGATGTTTGCTTTGAACGTCGCAAAGATTCGGCGCGATTTTCTTCCTCAAACGAAGCAAACGTGCGAATGGGTGGTTTGACGTTCTTCTGATCGGACATAGTCCATTTTAACATGCCCATCATGAGTCATTGAATGCATCTGTCTATCAAGATGAGTCATTAACCACCTTCATTCAATCATTGCTAAATAATCTAGCTTGATGACTCCCAAAGACTAGATGGAGACCCATATGTCATATTCCAGCCACTGGTCAGAGCTGATGCTCCCGTTAGAGCGCTTCTGGAAATAGCCCAGGTCATAAACCTCAACGAGGTGACAGAATTAGGCGCGCTATGATTCGAAGTTACTGGCCAAGCCTGCAGTGCAAAGATCCTGAACCGAAATTAACGCGCGCGAAGCAACCCCTATATGGAATGCGCGCAGCTTGCTGCCGCTCTATACAAGGTGCTTCAAAGGTGACGAAAAGAAGATGTCGACGTGCTTGCTCGTCGAGCGCTACACTTCGGGGTTACCATCAAGCTTCAAACTCCGATTGCCCAACCCCATACTCCAAAATCACCATCAAGCCTTGCAATGCAGAGACCTTCCGCCCATGCGCGCTTGCGAAGCAAGCATCGCGAGATCAGCAGTCGCGTTCCACGTAAATGCGCGAAAAAGCACAGGCAATCCTCCGCATTCCAAATCGGAAAGCCAGACTCACAAGCATGTAGCTTGCTGCTTCCTGCTTCCTGCTTGCTGCTTGTTGCTTGCTGCTTGTAGCTTGTTGCTTGTAGCTTGTTGCTTGTAGCTTGTTGCTTGTTGCTTGCCGCTTGCTGCTTGCTGCTTGTAGCTTGCCGCTTGCTGCTTGCTGCTTGCTGCTTGTAGCTTGCCGCTTGCTGCTTGCCGCTTGCTGCTTACTCTCATGTGTACTTGAGTGCGTACCCGGCCACAAAATGGACCGCGTCTTCTTCATCATTAAAGCGGTCGGGATACGCCTTATAAACCGCACGCCCTATATTAAGAATCGTAAGACCCGATCGCATTTGCTCAAGAATATCTAGCGCAAGCAAGCCCTCCGGGCTAAGTGCCGTTACCTGCTGGTCCTGGACCTTCTGAATCCGTTGCGCGTGGATGGATGAACTGAAAAGAGAGCTTTGTTTGACGCGCTGGATCCGTGTGCCATCCTCTGAAAAAACGGCTGCCTCCCATATCCAAACGTAATCGTGGTTAACGGGCTTCGCTTGGATGGACACTTGGATGCGTTGTCCCTTTTGTGCGTTGATCACCTCATCAAACGGAAAATACATGGTGCCGTACAATTCACGACCCGTCTGGGGCGCATTGGAATATCCGATTCCTGGCAGCAACTCGGTATCAAACCAGGCAGCAATGCCATGGGTTTGAATATTTTCAGAAAGTGTCCACGAGATTGAGCCTTTGATGTTGGCTTCCACGATCGTGCGGTAGTCAAGTTCGGCCCAGCATTGAGCCTCGACGACCAACTGTTTGGGCTGGAATTGTTCTTTGCGCATGTGATTGCAGGCGTAGGGCCTACCAGCTTTAAGGTTGAGTCCTAACGGTTCCCAGTGCCACGGGCTAATATGTTGTTTGTGAATAGATTCATGCTGAACAAGGGTGGCCCAAAGTGAGTCATGGCCCGGAATAAGCGTTCCCTTTGGCTTTAACAATCGTTCGCGGGCATCGATCATCGAATTTATGGAGGTTTGGTGCATAGGCAAGACACCGCGAATGTCGGCTACCACTACGTCCGCCTTCTCAACACTTGCGTAAACAGTCGACAGATCTTGAACGAATTCCACCTGATCCGAAAAACCATTGGCATTAACTGATTCACGCGCAACTTGTATGGCCTCATTGGGTTCAATGACAACCACCTTTCGGGCTCCGAGCTGACAAGCCACCAACGAAAAAACCCCGGTTCCGGCGCCTATGTCAACCACCACCGAACCGGGGCGAACACTGGCCTGGAGGGCCTTGACGTAGGATTCCGTGCGTTCTCGATCATCAATCATGCGCCCAAATGCGAAGATGGAATAGGTCATGGTCCCTCTTGAATGGTTTCTAAGCACATCTTACAGGTGTCCTTAAGTCGTTCGAAAGAAGTGTGATTGGTTAGCCAATAACCTGGCACCCGTTCTGCGAGTTGTGATAGCACCTCAAAACTTCGCGCCCTGCTTGCTTTCGTCTGCAATCCGTCAGCATGGGAGTTCGAGAGTAAATGACCACACATCTCAGCCGACGTCATTGGGGCAATCGTCGGACCTTGAGCCGATCGCGATTGCAAAACAAATACCGCCGCGATGGGGTAGGAAGCCTGAGGGTCAGCATCGATTTGCTGGAACCGTTTGGGCCAGTCATGGGTCAACTTCGGCAGGGCGTCTTCATCACCATACAAACCGCTAACCGAGTCAGGCCACAGCCGAATCTGATTAGCGCCCATGCGCGTATACCCTCCATGCTTATCAGTCTCGATGACGACCACATCGTCAGCCAAAGGCTGGCCATTTTCGGCCACAAAAGCAGCGGCAGTCGTTGATTTTCCAAACCCTGAATCGCCGACTAAGAGAATCGCCTGACCTTGGTACAGAACCGAACTTGCGTGCACAGTAACTTTACCCTTTAGCCGAAGCACAAATCCCAGCACGGAACCAGTCAGATATATTTCTGTGTCTCGACGCGAACTCGTAGCTGGCCATGTACCCCACACATGTGAACCATCCTCAGCCACGATGAATTGAACCTGGTCAGAGAAGGTTAGCCTGAAGAAAGGGTTTAACTTATCTACAACGAGCAAAGGACGACCATGGTCATCGCAATATGGACTTCGATAGAAGTCTACCGGGTCGCTAGGTTCGTCCCACCGAACATGTAATTGCGTGTCGAGATTTACCCGCACATCAACGTCGCCATTTGGCCGTTGACTAAGACCAGCGATTTGACTTTCTGATGTGATGTTGAGACCGTATGCCGAGTAATGATATGCCAATGCTAAAAATGAGCTTTGTTACAGCATTGATTTTCCGCCGGTTGTGGTCTTACCGTTGGGATCATTCTGCGTGGATATATCCGCTCCACGGGTCAACACGCTTACGCTACCATATTGCCGCAATCGCGGCTTTGAATAAGTTGTTTTTCTCTGATTCATGACTGGTGCTCCTGATCCTCGATTATCCAAATGCATTCTCTAGCCAAAGCTCAATGCCGGCCACCATCCAAAGCGGTCGCGCTTTGAAGGCGTACACACTATTACCCTTATCGTACATTTGAAAGCTTTCATTAGCAATAGCACGCATTTTTTCTGCATCAATCCAACCGTTTTCATAAACCGCTAAGTTTCTCTGGAAGAATTCGTTTGCGCCCAGTGACTTAAGGAATCCCATGTAGATGGGGGACCCTTCCGCCGATGTGAAATTGAAGTTAGCCGCAGGTGGTTTTAATAACTCAAAACAACGCCGGACAATCCATTTGTTGGCAGGTCGTAGCCACTTATATTCAGGTGGGATGCCTAGTCCTATTTCCACGACATCTTTATGGCTGAAAGGGAAGCGCATCTCCACGCCCGCTTCTGCAGCCACACGTTCTTGTGCTTCACCGAACTGCACACAATAGCCTTTTTCTAGCCATTGGATCCAAGCACGGCGATCATAAGAAGGGAAACGGCCTTGACGTTCTTCCCAAATACGTTCGGACAAGTGTGTGTTCGACAAGAATTCGGTGTTTAGCCATGGCGCATAGTTACGACCTAAATCAAATGATGTGAAACGCTTACGCCTCCAACTAACAGGCAACAGTGGCCAGACGCCTTGGCGAGCCAGTACACCTGGCATTCGTCTCCAACCGTACCAGGCTGATCTTCTTTTCATTTCCTTTGCGGCTTTTAGCCAACGAAAGCGAGCAATCATATCCGGCAAGGGCGAGCAGCGCAAATCGGTCCAATCATCGGCCCCAAGTCCTGAAAACATAATACGCGAGCCATCGATGACAGATTGCTGTTTAAGCGGCTTATAGGCCATCAAATTGGGGTAATCAGGAAAGTCGCGCCAGCGACGAACCCACTGCGCGATCACTTCATAAGACGGTGGATCAAACGAAAAGGGTTGATGCGACACGCCCCAGGTAGAAGCAATCTCCCTCATAGACTCGCTTTCATCACACTCTAGCCCCTCAAAGCATAATGAATAGGCAGAGATTCGGGCCTTGTCCCGGTGTTGGACCAAAGCTGCCATGACGGTGGATGAGTCAATGCCACCACTTAAAGAAACGCCCATGCGTGCTTCAACATCGGATTGCTGCTTAACCGCTTGCGAAAAAGCGTGCGCGTAATTGGCTTCGCGCTCGGCATCTGTCAACGAGTAACTGACATTGGTCGCGTTGGGATCCCAGTACCTTTGTATCCTAACTTCCGACTTCGTAACCGTCATCATATGGGCTGGTTCAAGCCGCATGATGCCTTCATAAAGCGTCTCGGTGTTTGACGTGATATGGCTAGCCAAATATTCGGCAATCATCCCCTTGTTGGGCATAAGTGGGCGATCGTACACAGCCAGGACTTGGCGGACGTCACTACCAAATGCGAAAACACGTTCGTGAACCATATAGTGAAAAGGCTTGAGACCCATGCGATCGCGAACGCAGATCAAGGATTCTGTTTCAGCGTCCCAAATAACAAAGACAAAATCACCGGCAAACTTTGGCCAGGCTTCTAGTCCCCATGCTTGGTAGGCCATCAATGCCAAACGCGCATCACATACATGGTTTGTCGGTTCATCTTTAGTCAGGGCTTTCGCTATTTCGGCTCGGTTGTCCAAGCGGCCATGCAAACAAATGGTTTGTTGGCCTATCGAGACAGGTTGGGGGTCGAGCCTCTGGTTAGCGGAAATATGCAATGCCAAATGACCCAAACCAACGGGACCATCTAGCCATATTTGAGACCCGTGTGGGCCACGTACGGCACTGGGTTTTAACATTGTGTCCACGTCTCGGCGCTTGGCCACCTGGTCACGTCGATGAAAAATACCGGCTATGCCGCCCAATTCAGATCACCGCTGCTCAAACCGCATCTGGGTGATGATCGCTATACTTTAGGAGACCATGGTCAACCAATTCGCCGACTAGCTCAAGAAGATCGCTTTCCAGCGTCTTTTCATCGACGTCAAACTCATCAAGTAATGTCCGAAAAGCGGGACGCAACCCGGAACCCAATTCAACCAAAGCCCAAAAACGGGCACCAACCTTTTCGAGCCCGAAATATTCTCCGCCCTCCAAGTCAACAATCACCGTTTCCTGATCGAATGTTTTAGAAACATAATCATCAGGCGGAACCACATAACCATCAAGCGAGTATGACAAACTGTTACCTCTAGACTGTTTTCGGGCAAAAGATAGCACAGCTTGAGTATCAAGATTCAGGTCGCTTTCGTAAACTTTGATTTTTTTAGAGGGGTCGCTTACTTATTTGGATTTTCCGCCGCTTGCTTTTTCCCACCTGGCTGGTTCATAACGCTGGAGTTACCTTGGGTCATAACACCGATACACCCGTAACATTTCAGAACGGGTTTGTTATAGACCGATTTGATTCTTTTCATCGATCAGACTCCTGAGGCTTCAACACCTTTTATGGAGCTAGCCTTGGTTTACTATCAAAAAGTACATTTGATGTATTTATTTATCCTAAAGCTAGCACTGTCAACAATCAAGTCGTTTAAGTCAAAAGGTACTTCATATTTAAGAGAGCATTATTGATATGGGCTTTGGAGTTTCAGATGTCGTTCTTAGCTAAGCTTCAGTGCTACAGTGGCAACCATGATGGTACAGATATGAAAATCGAACAACTTGGCGCGCATAATGCCTATGTGGTTCGTTTTGAGCCAGAGCTACTCGACGAGTTGCGCCAATCTTACCTAGATCAAATTAAGCCTTTTCTAGAGTTAGAAGATCACCAAAAGTTCTTAGTCGGTGGTGAGCATTTCAGCCAGAAGATGGACGGCAATGATGATTACTATCTGACCACTTATGGTCGTTACCCTTTGTTGTGGCTCTCCACCAATACGCCCACCTGTTATGCGCTTTACCGCCAGTTCCTCGACACATTGGCCATTGAGGACCACATCAGGAAGTTGATTGATCATGATAAACGTTTGGTCATGTACTGCGGCTTCATGGTGGTGGGTAATCAGGCACCCGGCGAGAATTGGCACGTTGATTATTATGCCGGCGCGCCAGCCTTTACGCTGATGACGCCGTTATTCGAACTACAAGAATCGCATCGTTATCTTCGTTATCAGAGCTTGGACGGAACGCAAACCTATCGTTATGAGTTAGGCGAAGCTATTATTTTTGGCGAAGGCTTCACCCACTCAACGGCCCCTTATGCAACCACACAAGAGTTAAGGGTATTGATAAGCATCACCTTTGGCACCGACAAACTTAAATACTGGGATGTCATCGAGAAAACGGTCGGGGCACAATCCAAACAAATCATGTTGCCCTGCGGGCACTGGCGTGGTCAATGCCGCTGCCTAAACAAACTCAGCATCCGCGCCCAAGTCATCGCCCGCAAAATTCTCAAGCGGTTGTCAGGGAAATTCCGATAAAAACTTGAGCCAATGGCAGTAATTTCTTTGCCCGGTTCGTTTCAGATTCCGCCTTATGTGTAATGGCTCATATTTCCAAAACTAATACAGTTAATTTTTCTTTCGGAAAATCATAAGACAATCCGAACCATCGTCAGGGTATTTTTTTGAAAGATGCTGTTCAACAAGACTCCAGATCCAACTTTCTTTCACATGACTGTCCTTAATGTGGTCATAAGAAACAAAACAGACTAAATCGAGTTCCTGAAGCGCATCCAACACAAATTCCTTGCTAAATCCATTCAAACCCCAGGGTTGAGGACGGTCAATACCTGATGGTACATGGATATCAACAAGTTTCCGTATCATGAATTCAGGTATGTCTCGTTCAATTAGTCCCCTCGAGCGTAGGCCATTATTGGTCAATTGTGCTAGCCCACGAGCACCTGACCTTATTTTGAGTTTTTGTAGAACATAATCGAGGGATAACCTCCACTTAAAACGCTTGTAAGTACCAAACCGTTTCGTAATCTTAATCAGCGATTTGTTGCGGTAGAAATTAGCGTTGGGTTCGTGGCCCATAACATAAATCCCGCCCGGTGCAAGAAGCCTATCTAGGCGTTCAAGGAATACATGCAAATCCAAAAGATGATGCAACACGGCATTTGTTAGTACCACGTCAAAATTCTGATTTGAAAGCTTCTCAAGACCAGATTCACCCTCAAGAAATATCATTTTGGTGTCGTATCGGCTAGATAGCTTTTCTCTACAAATTGAAACCATGTCAGATGAAAGATCAAAACAAACCAATTTTTCGACACGTCTTCCAAAAATACTCATGAAAATGTCAGCAGCGAAGCCAGTACCGCAGCCAAAATCTAGAAGCGAAAATCGGTCAGGTAAATGTGAACAAATATTAAGAAGGCTTTTCTTCCAGACTTTTGCGGAGTTTGAAATACTTTTTTGTTTCCGGTCATAAATTTGCGATTCATACTTGTGATAGAGGTTACTGGTCTCTCCTACAAAAAACCCAACATCAGCAACGATTCCTTCGCTTTCAAGATAATCAGCGATCAACTTTCGAAGTTGATCGTCAACAAAATTTGATTCATAAGACATTGACAAAGCACCTGGATATTTAATGGTGAACAAGCCGGATTCTATATGATTATAGTGTTAATATTTCAATAGGGCACAATTGCCGGATCTTCTTGCGTTTCAATTTGGGATGAATAATTTATCTTAGTTCGGAGGACAATTGAATTCCTGCTTAGTTATTGCTGAGGTTGGACAGGCCCACGACGGAAGCCTTGGTCAAGCGCATGCTTTTATTGACTCTGCGGCCGATGCGGGCGCCGACGTAATTAAGTTTCAAACACATATCGCAAAGGCGGAAAGTAGCTTAAACGAACCTTGGCGCATCAAATTCAGTCTTCAAGATGAATACCGATTTGATTATTGGAAGCGAATGGAATTTACAGAGCCACAGTGGCATGGTTTGAAAAAGCATGCCGACGACCGCGGGATACAATTCATCAGCTCCCCTTTTTCACTGGAAGCCGTGAAATTGCTCAGGCGCGTTGGTGTGGCATTTTGGAAAGTTGCGTCAGGAGAGGTCACCAATTACCCGCTACTAGATGCGATGGCAGAAACTAAACAATTAATGTTGTTATCCTCAGGAATGAGTCCACTAGAAGAGCTTGAATCCACGGTGAACTATCTTAAACAAAAAGGCTGCCAAGTCGCAGTGATGCAGTGCACTACTGCTTACCCTTGCCCACCAGAAAGGATAGGGTTGCAACTGATCCCTGAGTTAAGGAAGCGTCTAAATATACCAATTGGACTAAGTGATCACTCCGGAACTATCTATGCAGGTTTGGCTGCCGCCACTTTGGGAGCTAAATATATCGAGGTTCATATCGTTTTTCATAAGAAATGTTTTGGGCCCGACACGTCCTCGTCGATCACGGTAGACCAACTCAAAACATTGGTTGACGGGGTTGGATTCATAAAGGCTTCTCTGAACACCCCTTATGATAAAGATAATCAGGCAATCAATCTCAAAGACCTTCGCGCCATTTTTATGAAGAGTATTTGTTTGTCAACAAGCGTTCAGGCAGGGGAGTTATTGACGATCGACAATCTAACGACAAAGAAACCTGGATCCGGCATTCCAGCGTCCAGAATGAGCGATTTAGTAGGAAAACGCGCCAAGCATGCCCTTGACGAGGGTTGTATGATTAAATTCTCTGACATTGAGGATAATCTCAATTGAAACGAACCATTTGTGTTGTCATCACAGCTAGACCCAGCTACAGCCGAATTCGCAGTGCGTTATTCGCCATTAAAGCTCACCCCGATTTGGACCTTAAACTGGTGGTTTGCGCCTCTGCTCTATTGGATCGCTATGGCAGTGCAATCAACCAAATCAAGGACGACGGTTTTACTATCGACGCGCAAGTCTATATGGTGCTCGAGGGTGAAAACCTGGCCAGTATGGCCAAAACGACTGGCATTGGACTTCTAGAGCTGACAACTGTGTTTGACAATATCAGACCTGATGCTGTGGTTTCTGTAGCCGATCGCTATGAAACCATTGCTACTGCCATTGCAGCTGCCTACATGAATATACCACTCGTCCACATACAAGGCGGTGAAATTACAGGGTCGATTGACGAAAAGGTTAGGCACGCGATTACGAAACTTGCGGATTTGCACTTAGTATCCTCGGAAGCGGCCGCTGAACGCGTCAAACGAATGGGCGAGCGTCACGAATCCGTATACGTAACAGGTTGTCCATCAATTGATATTGCTGCCCAAGTTGCAAAAAACCCAGAGCTTGATTTCGACCCGTTTCAAAAATATGGCGGTGTTGGCGTTCTAGAGCACATGAGCGGCCGTGGTTATATCGTTGTCATGCAACACCCAGTGACGACTGAACACCAACTGGCTAAAAACCACGCCTTTGAGACTTTAAGGGCTGTCCATCAAATCAATATACCTGTCCTTTGGTTCTGGCCCAATGTTGATGCGGGTTCCGACGGCACGTCCAATGCCATTCGGACGTTTCGAGAAACAAACGAGTGTGACAATTTTCATTTCTTCAAAAATATGGCGCCTGACGATTTCTTGCGCCTTATCTGCAACGCACGCTGCCTCGTAGGCAACTCAAGTGTTGGCATTCGTGAAAGCAGCTTCTTAGGGGTTCCTGTAGTAAATATCGGCACACGGCAAGCGGGCCGCGACCGCTCACACAATGTCGTAGATAAAGATTATGAAAGTCAGGAAATAGCAACCGCCATAGGCATACAAATGGAGCATGGGCCCTACCCCAGAAGCACGCTTTACGGCAATGGTCAAGCGGGGTACAAGATAGCGCAAATTCTTGCTGAAGCCGAATTGACGATCGACAAAAAGTTGACCTATTCATGAAGGTTCTGGGCATCATCCCGGCCCGCGGCGGCTCAAAAGGTATTCCTCGCAAGAACACTCGAATGCTCGGCGGCAAAGCGGTTATCGAATGGACGATCGAATCGGCTCTTTCTTCGAAATTGATCACAAATCTGATTGTAACCACCGATGACCCAGAAATCGCGGACGTTGCCCGCAAGGCGGGAGCTCACCTGCCGTTTCTTCGGCCTGCCGAATTAGCGGGTGATCAAGTTCCCACTCTACCCGTTTTACAGCACGCCTTACAGCACATGCCTGGATTCGACGCAGTGTGCTTATTGCAACCCACCACACCTTTCCGAGAGACCGGTGAGATTGATTTGTGTATTTCCACCCTTTTGGAGTCTGGCGCGGATTCTGTCGTGACGATGGCCCGAATTCCAGATGAACATCATCCTGAATGGGCTTATATTGAAAATTGTGACGGGTTCATGCACCTTCATTCGGAATCACCAGATCCGCCCACACGCCGCCAATCGTTGAGGCCAACCTATTTTCGGGACGGATCCGTCTATGTTGCGAGAACAAAATTCATTGAGGCCAACACCTTGTACGGAGAAAGAATTAAGGGAGTTATTGTAAGCAGGAGCCAACACGTTAACTTAGACACTCTAGATGACTGGCATCTAGCTAAAACAATCGCAAACAAAATACTACGCCAGAATTTTGACGATACTGACACCAAAACTGGTTCCGTCGTTTTAGGTTGACCTCGAATTGGCTAACTAAGAATAGTTTGTTGATTTAATTCTAGTCAGTTCTTCGGTACGTTGGCTGGATGTTAAGCAAAAATATGATCGGTTCATATGATATAACACCAAGGCTTAGCTGAGGAGCGCCCGTGAAGCGATACGAGCTAATTAGAAAACAACTGAGGTGGTTTGAAATACCTCTGTATCATTGGACGTACAGACAATTACGTGCACTAGTGCTACGTCCCGACTTCGAATTATTGGATGTAGGAGGTCGAAAGTCGCCATATACGATAGGTATTAAGGCACGAATCACAATCTCTGATCTTCTCCGTGAAACCTCGATACAAAACAGTCTGAAGTTGGGCCTCAATGAAAGCATGAGGGATTTTCTGCTTTCTAATCGCAGTAATGTCACAGGTATCGTTTATGACGATTTGGCATCCTCGAAACTACCGGATAACTCATACGATGGAATCGTTTCCGTTGAAGTCATTGAGCACGTCGACAAAGACGAAGACTTCGTTAGGAATGCCGCACGAATTGTAAAGCCAGGTGGATTCATATTGCTTACGACACCAAATGGTGACTGGGTGGAGAACAACAATCCAGACCATAAACGCCACTACCGGAAAAACGAGCTTGAGAACCTACTTGCACGCCATTTCACGGTTGATTGGGTCAGATTCAAATTCCGCGGCAAACGACTTCGAAGATGGGGCTTACAACCTTGGTCGTTACGGCGACCTTTAAATACGGCTAAGAGCATGATAGGCAACTTGTTGACCCAAATTTGGTCGATGTCCAATTCTGACGACAATATAAGCTCGAAAGGTAATTATCACCTCGTGGCACTTGCACACAAGCCTCAATCAAAGGCGACTTGATACATGAAATGTTAAAGAGCATAACGTTTAATCACATAGGAGATAGAACGAATCCTCAATTCGTTAACCTGCCGCCGTGTGCCAACGTCGGTGAACGGTGATGTGCGGAATTCTAGGGATCTTTGGCACAAGCGTGAACCAAGGGGCGATCGACTTAGGCTTACGTACCCAGAGTCACCGAGGACCGGATGTGAATGCCTATAAGGAGCTGAGCAGTGGAATCCTTGGACATAACCGTTTGAAAATAGTCGACTTGACGGACAAAGCAAACCAACCCATGTCAGATTCAACCAATCGATACTGGCTCGTTTTTAATGGCGAAATTTACAATTACAAAGAACTCCGACATGAACTTGGATTCGCCCATGAATTTCGAACAAATAGTGATAGCGAGGTATTGCTTGCTAGCTATATCAAATGGGGTGAATTATGTCTCAACAAACTCAACGGAATGTTTGCTTTTGTAATTTGGGACAACAAACTCAACGAGCTATTTGCCGCAACTGACCGATTTGGAGTGAAGCCGCTCTATTATCACTTCTCTAACGGTGGCTTTAAATTCGCCAGCGAGATCAAATCTTTACACGATCTCGGTGTACCCAAAGAAACAGACTGGGAAACCTGGGCGACTTATATTCGACACGGCCTCTACGACCACGATTCTTACACATTCTTCAAGAACATTTTTCGCCTACGTGGGGGCCACTGGATAAAGTGGTCACAAGGCACGATTCCTCATATTCGCCAATGGTACGAATTCATAGATCAAGTCTCAAGCTACGATGAAAGAGATGAGTCCTTGGTTGCCGAAGAGTATACTCATTTGCTACAAGACGCTACCAAGTTACGATTCCGAGCCGACGTTCCAATCGGCGTGAACTTAAGTGGGGGACTCGACAGTTCACTCTTGCTAGGGATCATTCACAAGAACCGCGGTGATATGGACTCAACGCAAGTATTCACGTTTGCAACCGGTGACTCTAATTACGACGAATTGCCTTACGTGATGAACATGATTAAATTAACGAATCACAAGCTGAACACCTGTTTACTTCAAGCCAGCGACATCCCAGAATTGATGCAAAAGATTTCCGATTCTCAAGATGAACCTTTTGGCGGTATACCCGTCATTGCATATAGTTTGATATTTGACAGGGCTAAGTCACTAGGTTTGAGAGTTTTAATGGATGGACAAGGGATGGACGAGCAATGGGGAGGTTACGACTATTACCGCAAACCCGACTCTCTGGCTACCATTCAAGGGTCGAGGTCCAAAGCGGTACGGCCTGAATGTATGAAACCTGATTTTTATAGGTTGTCTCGTTCTTGGGCTCCACCGAAGCCATTCAGTGATTCGTTGAGAAACCTACAGTATCGTGACCTCTTTTTTACAAAAATACCTCGAGCACTCCGATTCAACGACAGAGTTTCGATGATGCATTCAATAGAGTTACGAGAGCCGTTTCTTGACTATAGATTGGTAGAGCTTGCATTTCGACAAAAAGAAAGTCGAAAGATAAGCCCTACTTTAGGTAAGATACTTTTGCGTAAGATAGCTCAAAGATCCATTCCGACCTCTAGCAGCATCGCCCCAAAAAGACCGTTGCAGACACCTCAAAGAGAATGGTTGCGAGGTCCATTGGCAGATTGGCGATCTAATGAACTCAAGCTAATCTGGAACAAGAATAGTTTCCTTAATAAAAACATTGCTATTGATCAGTTGGCAGAATTTGATTCAGGTCGTAGCGACAACAGTTTTTTTATATGGCAATGGCTTAGTCTTGCACGGGTTTGCCGTTAACGGCGAGATGATAAGACCGCAATATGAAGAAGAACAGGTGAGCTAATTGAGGCATACATTTTATGAAATTTTGCGAATCGCAACTCGACCATTTGGACTCCCTATTTACTACTGGACTTATAAGACACTTAAATCCATCGTAGGTGATTCGAATCCGAGTATCCTTGATGTTGGTGGAAGAAGGTCTCCTTACACCATTGGCTTAAAGGCCAAGGTCACAATTAGCGATCTTCCTAGGGAAACTGAAGCCCAATTTCAATTGAATTTAGGCGTAGACGCGCAGATTAAGCATGCATTGAGCACTCGGAGATCCAACGTCAATTCGATCGTACTTGATGACCTTGTAGATAGTCGATTCGAGTCAAATACCTTCGACGGAATATCGGCAATTGAAGTCATCGAACATGTAGAAAATGACGGGCTATTTATTGAACAAGCCGCAAGATTGTTGAAGCCAGGCGGTTTCTTGCTGCTTACAACGCCCAACGGACATTGGGTCAAGAATAACAACCCAGATCACAAGCGCCATTATCAATTCGACGAACTAAAAGCGAAACTAACTGAGCACCTGAGTGTCGAGTGGATCTACTTTCTGATTTGCGACGGGTTTACTAGACGCTATTGCACCGCATCCATAAACGTTAAGAGGCCCATCCGCTCGGCAGCAGGAATCTTCGTGAACTTACTAGGAATGGTTTACTCGTTATACATTAATCGCAATCGCAATAACCCAAAAGGTAAAATTCACCTTGTGGCACTTGCAAGGAAATCAACCAAATGAACGGTATGCGAGGCCATGACCACTAATATTAAGGGTGCGCAACTTCCGGTTACTGGGTTTGTTGCTAACCAGAAGTTTTAGGCTTTCATATTGAGGAGAACGTTTGTCTAGGTGGGGAAGTTCGTTTTTTCAATATTCAACGCTGATCTGGAAAGAGATGCGATGGAATTCATTGATATTAATGGCGCTGACATTAATAACAACCGTTTTGGATGGTTTTGGGCTTGCATTGTTTCTGCCACTTATCGAAACAATGGATGCCGATCAAACAAGCAGGTCACCTGTAACAAACTGGTTTCACTTGGTTTATTCAAGTCTAGGCATTCCGTTTGAGTTACCCTACATAATAGCCGGGATTGTGTGCATTTATGGTCTTAAGGGATGCATGCTTTTTTGTGAAGTGGCTTTCGCAGGTTGGCAAAAAAGCCGCCTAGCGTTTAGTTTTAGAACGCGGTTCGTTGAGTCTTTTTCGAATTCCAATTTTAGTTTCTTAGCCAAACAGGACAGCGGTGTTCTCAGTCATATAGCCGGTGGAGAGTTGACCGACAGCGTCAACTCTATTTTTCTTTTCGTTTCATCGGCGTCGTGCCTTCTAACTGTTTTCACATATATAATCGTCGCCTCATTTGTAAATCCGTTCTTCACCCTAGTGACGATCCTTCTGACCTCCATGTCTGCATTAATCTTGAGGGTACTCAATCGAAAAGCAAAATTACTATCCGCATCTTTAGTTAAACAACAGTCATCATTTCAAGGTTTTGTTACTGAAAATCTCCAAAATGCAAAATATCTTCTTGCCACTGGGACCATACAAAAAACTCTGATCAAGCTGCGCATCATCGTGAAGAGCCTAAGCAGCACGATGTTTAAGCTAAGCATTCTCAAGGCCCTAGTAAAAGGCTTGCGCGAACCTATTCTCGTAACTTCCCTGCTGGCCTTGGTAGGATTTCATTCGACGTTTAGTGAAGCTCCGGTGACGTCCGTTATTTTCATATTGCTATTGGTTTATCGTTCTTTGACTAACTTTATGGCTTATCAAGTTTCTTGGCAGACGTTCCTTGCAACATCATCATCGATTGATCTTGTAACATCCAAAATAGCCGAACTCGAAAAGAACGTTGAATCCAATGGGGCCACACGGATTACAGAGGTTCCTAGCACTTACGAACTCTTGGGTGTCAGTTATAAATACGGCGATTTTGAGGCATTAAAAGGCGTTAATCTGAAGATTGACACAGGTCAGCTGGTCGCTATTTTGGGAGAGTCAGGATCTGGTAAGTCAACTCTGGTTAATATTTTGACGGGTCTGTTCGTTCCAACATCTGGGCAGGTGCTAGTTGACGGAGTCGACCTCAGAGAACTTGACAAAAAAAGCTACCGACGCCATTTGGGTTACATCACACAAGAGTCTGTAATATTCAACGATTCTATGAAAAACAATATTATGCTTTGGACAGAAGGCCAGGTTCCTGAATCAATTATTAAAAAGACTGCACTAGATTTTGGGCACAATCGTGAAGGAGGCATGGATGGGCCAGTCGGCGATCGCGGGGGATTAATTTCGGGAGGTCAACGGCAGAGAATTGGGCTAGCAAGAGAATTGTTCAGAAATATCGACCTCTTGATCCTTGACGAAGCCACAAGTTCACTCGACCATAAGACTGCCGACGTAATACGAAAATACCTTCGTAAAATGAAAGGAAGTAAAACGATTGTTTTGGTTACACACAACGTAAATCACGCTTTAGATGCCGACAGTGTGTTAATACTCGATAAAGGTGCGGTTGTTGAAAGTGGAAATTTGCAGCTATTGATGGCAAACAAGGCATCTACTTTTAGTCAATATCTGAACAGCGTAAAACCCGAATAACTGTTTTTCATGAATACACTAGCCCGCTGCAGAGGAGTTCAGTTGCTTAATACAGACAAAGAAATCTATCAATGGTTCTCGCGTTCTTCAGGTAGCGAACACATTGCATCCTGGAATGCTATTAAGGGTTTAAGCCGAGTTTTAAAACGCCACGCACCCACACGTCTGCTGGAAATTGGGGCTGGAATTGGAACGCTCACTTACATCGTGTTGGCTAGCAATAGAAGAAAAAGAACTGTTGCAGAATTTACTGTTTTTGAAGACAACAGCTACTGCATAAATAGTCTGAAAAAGAATCTCTCGGTATTCGAGAATCAATATACTTTGGTGAACAACCTTACACAAGATCTGAACCAAGGTCAGAAATATGATTTCATTATCGTAGACGGTGGACCTCCAAATCTGAATGTTGATAAACTACTAAGCAACTACGGTATTGTCTTTCTCGAAGGTAATCGGAGCAATCAACGAGAAATCATTGAGTCGCAACTTATCAACTGGACGCGGATGGATTACCTCAGTTTGTCCCTTTCTAGCAAAAGCGCCTACTGCGTTTATTTCAAGAACCCTACGAAAGCAACAAAGATTAAGGCGTATCTCACAAACCTATACTTCAGGATCAAATCTTCCATAAAGTATCGGATAAAGGGCTTTAAACGGCGCATTGAAAGAACAGGATGAGTTTTGGTGAGAATCCATGAATGGGTTAGTAGTACGTGTATTGAATTTCGAATTTGGGATTAAGGGATCGATAAATGAAAGGCGTTGACGCGGTACACTTAACACTAAAAGACCCTGACACGATTGGCTCATACAACAGATTTATCGGACGTCAACTTAAGTCGAAAACCGACAAGGCTCAAGTAGCAATATGTTTAGCTGATGGCGCTAGTTCTAGCTCGATAATCAGGTTGCACCCAAAAGGGTGGTTGAATCCAAAATTGCTGAGATTCGTACCAAAAAGGATTCTCGCGACTCTTCTATTTGGAATCTCCGAGCCAGGTCACTTTGCATACGCTTTCAGTATTCGTGCTCACCTGCAGCAACTGCGACCAAAAGTGATAATCGCTTACGATCTATATAAGTTAGGAAACCTATTAAGGACGTTTGTAGATTGGCCTTGTCGACTGATTCTAGCTCAGAGAGGGTACTCATATAACCTAAGCAACGTCGACTTCAGAAGATACTGTTCGATAAAAAATTTCGACGTGATCTGGACTCAAACGCTCGAAGCTTATAGATATGACCGCATGAATGTACACGCGTATGAACCTATGCTGGAGGTCGTCCCGAACTCTGTTGATACTGACTTTTTCAAACCGGCCGCCGCGAGTAAACGTCGAGTGTTGAGGCACCAGTTTGGGTTCACTGAATCAGACATAGTAGTTCTAATATTTTCGCGCCAGGTGGCAAAGAAAGGAGCGCACTTAATTGTACCTTTCTGGAATCAAATTAAGGCTATCATTCCTAACGCCAAACTCTGGGTAGTTGGTAGCGATAAGTCAGAACATTGTAGTGTGATACAGAGTTTGGTGCCACTACAGTCGATTCCTGACATTTCATTCAAAGGAATCATTGAACCACACGACGCCCCTCTTATCTATCAAGCGTCCGACGCATACTTGTTTCCCACTTTAGCAGCCGAGGGGATGGCGAACTCGCTGCTGGAAGCAATGGCAAGTGGTTTACCTTGCATTACATCCGAACACCCTGGACAAAGTGAGTTGTACAATGATGACTCATCCTTGATTCTGGTGGAGAATCCAAACTTGACTGGGGTATTTGTGCAACCGCTCGTGGATCTAATAGGCGATATGGCGTCGGCTCGAAAACGAGGTCGCCAGGCTCGAGAATATATCTTACAAAATTATACAGACGACCTAATCATGGGGAAACTGTCTTCGTTCCTGGACCGCCAAATCCAAATTCTAACTCAGACTCTGACATGAAACTACTGTTTGTCATCCCAAATGGGGTTGGGGTAAGAGATTTTCTGACACAATCATTCACCAAACTCTTGGTCGAAGATAACGACGTTATCGTTTTACATCCAATTCCGATTGAGCTTGCCACTGAGAGTTACCTTCCTAAACTTGAAGGCGTGTCATATCAGCCATTAATTATGGACCCATCAGGTGGTAGGCCGTCGAAATTTCGTGCATTCATATACCACACGCTTAGGTTCGCTCATATGAGATGGGGAAACACGAAAGGAATGCGGGTCACCATTGCGCGTGGCCTCAAGGGTAGTTTTTACGGTAAAACTATGCTCGCTTTCTCTCGCTTCATATCCAGATTCTTTGCGAATAAGCCCGCAATTAACTTTCTAGAACAAATGCATTCTCATCTCTGCAAAGAGTTACCCTCTGTATTGATTTACAAACATTTACTAGAAACCAACGGAATTGATGCGGTCCTTACGTCGACACAAAGATTTGAGCCAAGCGTTTATCCAATTTACGCTGCAAATGCCCTTGGACTAAGAACGGCAACATTCGTTAGCAGTTGGGATAATTTGACTACAAAGCCGCGAATTACACCTACGTTCAGCCAGTTCTTTGTTTGGAATGAATTAATGGCTCGCGAACTCCTGAAGTTTCATCCAAACGTGTCAGCGAATCAAGTTTCTATTACCGGTGCACCTCAATTCATACACTATAAGAACAAGGAATTGATCGTTAGCCGTGAAGAATTCTTAACAGGCCTCGGCTTTTCTCCAAGCTTGCGTTTAATCTGTTATTCAGGGGCAATGCAAGGGATTAGCTCAGAGGACGTAGACCACGTTCGCCTACTTTTGCAGTTGATCAAGAACGAAGACATCCAAGATTGTCAAGTTGCCGTTCGGCCCTCGCCATTTGAATCCTATGATCGTTATTTGTCACTCGAGAATGAGTTTGTTAACGTTAGGGTCGCGAGACCGGACTGGATTGACACTAAACGTAAGATGGCGAGATTTCTACCAACAAAAAAGGACAAGATGTCGTTGGCAAATTTAGCATTTCATAGCGATCTGAACATCAATATTGCATCGACGATGACAATTGACTTTGCACTTCATGACAAGCCCGTGATCAATCTGGCGTTTGGTTTTTCGGACAGGCATACAACTCTTTATGAAGACTATTATGGCTTTGAGCACTATCAACGTGTCGTCAAAAGTGGGGCCGTGCGAATTGCTCGAAACTCACAAGAATTAATTTCTTATTGCAATATGTATCTTACGAATCCGACAAAAGATAGCTCTCAAAGAGCTAAGCTGGTCGAGGAAATACTCGGTTCCCCAACCCAGAGTACGGAACGATCTATCACAAAGACCATCAACGAGAAATTGAGAATTCATCCCGTTTTGACAACCACATGAACATAGCATTCTTGTGTAATGAGTATCCACCATTCGGGGTCGGCGGCATAGGCAGTTTTACTAAGACACTGGCCGAAGGGTTAGTCCGTAACGGCCATCAAGTATCTATTTTTGGCATCTACCCTTCAGATGCTGGCGAACACTCATTGTC
Source organism: Holophagae bacterium (assembly GCA_029263455.1). Taxonomy (GTDB): domain Bacteria; phylum Acidobacteriota; class Holophagae; order Acanthopleuribacterales; family Acanthopleuribacteraceae; genus JAGQSC01. Next base: position 10,973 of record JAJCXM010000022.1, on the reverse strand, counting down.
TGGGGTAACTGTGATCAAGATCCAATCATCAAGTGTTCCCCGGTTTGCTTTTGCGTTTAATAGCACTCGCCTCTGGAACGCCATAAAAAAATCCAACCAGAAGCAAAAAATCGATGTCCTTGAAGCGCCCAATTCAGGGCTTGCGCTATTACCGAAACTGACTCCGTTTCCCAAAATCATGAGGTTTCATGGCGGGCACGTCTTCTTTTCCAAATCGACCGGTAGCCCTACCAAAATGAAACGCGCTTGGCTCGAACGTCGTTCAATTGCCAAAGCAGATTTCTTGTGCGCCGTCAGCAAATTCAATGCATCAATGAACCACGATTTACACAACCTAGGCTCGCGGACGATCAAAGTCATCTACAACCCTGTTGATACCAATTTCTTTAGTCCAGGAGACCAGGATCTAATTTCCAAGGGCAGAATTTTGTTCCTAGGCAATTTTTCATCCAAGAAAGGAGTGCTTGAGCTTACAAAAGCTGCGATTAACGTGCTTCGGCTAAGAGAAGATTTTCACTTGATGATGGTCGGTCGTGACTGGATAGATCCAGATACTAAAGTTGGTAACAAGTCACTAATTAGGAAACTAATACCTCCTGACCTGAGCCATCGGATAATTTTAAGAGATCAAATACCGCACAGCGACGTTCCTGGCCTGATTTCAACTGCAGAATTCTGCGTCGCACCTTCCATAATGGAAGCACACCCTGTACTCTGGTTAGAAATAATGAGCATGGGAAAAGCAATTGTCGCTAGTTCATTGGGCCCGGGACCAGAAGTTGTGGATCATATGCGAACTGGTTATTTGTGTGACCCTAAAAGCCTTGACCAATTAACAACAGCTTTGTTTACTCTAATTGATGATTCTGGATTGAGGAGCAGACTTGGAAAAGCAGCAAGAGACAAAGCTATTGCTAAATTCGGCGTAGGTTCCGCCGTCGATGCCAACGAAATATTCTATGAAAACTGTTTAGGCAACTGGATATGACCTCAAAACTTCTATCAATTAGAAATTAGTACCACTGATCCAACAACGTTTCGGCCTCGCGCAAAAACCGGAGAACAAAATGAATCTGGCGGTTTTTTCCCACAAACTATTCCGAACTCACAACCATAGATACGTCACAGATGGCGGGTTCGTTATTCAAATCAGTACCATTGCGAGTCTTTTTGACAAAACTAGCGTAGTGGTACCAGTATCAAATAATATCGAGTCTCAAGACGGTTCCTCCTTCACCGACAGCAACATTGAACTGATACCGACCCAACAACCTAAAGGCAGGGGGTGGACAAGGAAATTGGGCGTTTGGGTGTGGTTTCTTCAAAACTTCAAATTGCTTTCTTCAATTGCAAGGAAGAGCGATGTTATTCATGTCCCAATTCCCAGCGACATCGGAACTCTAGGCATTATCCTTGCAAAAATCTATCGGAAAAAACTGTTTATTCGTTTTTGTGGGAATTGGGAAAACCGTCGGACCGTCGCTGAAAAACTATGGCATTTGGGCATGCGTTTCTGGAAGCCACCACATACAGTGACCTTAGCAACGGGCGGAGGCGTACAACCCCCCGACCCTCGATCTCCCTGGATAAAGTGGGTTTTTGCAACAACATTAAGCAGATCACAATGTGAATTGCTCAATCGGAAGGCCATAAGAAAGGAGTACTCGCCAAAAGCACCAAAGCTCGTTTTCGCTGGCCGACTTGAAAAAGGAAAGGGTGTTGATGTTGCAATCATGTCCCTGAAGGAAATAAGACATACCTATCCTGGAGCGACACTTACAATACTTGGTGATGGTTCTCTAAAGGGCGAATTAGAAATACTCGTAGATAACTTTAGTATAGAGGGTGTTGTTTTTAGAGGTCTCGTTACTCATAAAGACCTTCTTGACATATTTATCCACTCGCACGCGATGATATTCCCATCGCAAAGCGAGGGTTTCCCAAAAGTTGTTCAAGAGGCGCTAACAAGCGGTTTGCCAGTGATTTGTAACGCGGTCTCTGTGCTACGGAGCCTCATCAATCAAACAAATGGCAGAATTCATGACAGATTAGATGCGAGAAGTATTGCATCGTCGTTTGATCAAATTTATGCAAGTCCAGAAACTTATTTTCAGTGCGTAAACAGTGCAATTAATTCAGCAAAAACATTCACGCTTGAAGAATGGCAGCAAATTATTCATGATCAACTGGCTCAATATTGGGGCGAATTGAGGACGGGAGATTGAAACTAAGAATCATGTTTTTAGCCGGTACCTTGAGAAAGGGTGGGGCCGAAAAACAACTGTTTTACTCAGTCAAAACGTGTATTGAACTCGGTCATCAGGTAACCGTCTGTACTTTAGATCATTCTGGTTACTGGGAAGAGAAGATACGCGATTTGGGCGTCACCGTTCTGTCGATCACATCTAAAAACCGATTAGTTCGGCTCATCAAATTTTGTTGGTTTGTACATGCTATGAAAGCGACGCACATAATTGCCCAACATTTTTATGCGAGTCCTTATGTAGGAATAGCCGGCGTACTGTTGCGAAAGAAAGCCTATGCGGCTATTAGAAACGATGGGTTCCAAGAAATGAATAGCCTGCCGAGGTGGGCGCGACATATCGCTGTCAGCTGGACTACCGCCCTAATCGCAAACTCTAACACAGCGATTAATAACCTTAAGGAGATGGGCGTATGCTCAGAATTAATCTATATTCAGAATGTCATCGACATATCGGCGATCCATATCGACGCTAATTCAAAGGAAAGGGAAGTTGGCTTTTCATTTGTCGGTCGCCTCGTTGAACAAAAACGAGCTGATCTTTTTATAGATTTTGTCACCGCACTCAAAGAAGGCGGCCTTGTTTTTCCAATCCGAATAGTAGGTGATGGACCGCTCCGAGCTCAAATGGAAGCACTTGCTGAAAGATCAGCTGTTTCAGTCGACTTTCTTGGCGAACGTGATGATGTTCAATTGTTGTTAAGTCAGTCGCGATTCTTGGTTTTGACATCAGACTTCGAAGGATTCCCAAATGTTATCCTAGAGGCAATGGCTGCTAGTTGTATTGTCATTGCTAGACCCGTTGGCGGCGTATTAGAGCTTGTAAGTCACAATAAAACGGGCTTCATCTGTCATAATACTGAAGAGATGGTGGCGGTCGTACGTAGGCTTTCAAACGACAAAATGCTGCAAGAAAAGATTATCCGGAATGCCTGGGCAGTTGTTCAAAAACACTCTCACCAGTCACACAAGGACCGATATTCTCAGTTTCTTGCTGGCGCTTCGGATTGAGAAACCTTGATGCCTGATCTGAAAAGACCTGCTCTCCAAAAAAAGGGTAAGGGCATTCAATTGTTGATTGCCAGCATAAAGTATGCGTTTGTTGCCTCGCATATCCCACTGGGAATAATCATGTCTCGGTACGAACAGATCGCCACGTTTCATAGCTTGCTCACCACCGGAATTGGCCTATGGTTTGCCGTCAAAGGAAACATAAAATACACCTTAATGATGCTCTGGTACATCTCGGTGTCCGAGGTACTTTGGAGGATGACCGGTGGCAATCTCTCGTGGGAATATAGTAAATATGCATGTACGTTGGTGGCACTCTCTTTAGTCGTTAGGCGCAAGTTGTTTACGTTTAAGCAGCCTTATCATTTGCTTTACTTTGCACTATTAATTCCATCCATTTTTGCTATGGACGCGATAGATTTCAGGGATATTCGATTCAATCTAAGCGGGCCAATGTGTATGACGGCTTTCATGATCCTACTAAGGCGTATTCGCATGGGAAGCTCAGGAATCGAGGAAACATTATTTGCTATCATTCCTCCTGCAGTCGCCGTTGCAGCAATCGCTACCTTTTCAACATTATCTGCAGAAACGCTACAACTATCTCAGTCAAGTTCTGTCACATCAGGTGGATTCGGCCCTAATCAAGTTTCAACAACCATAGGAGCAGGAATTTATGCCTGTTTGGTTCTTGCTCGACTTTCAAATCGACTCCAGCAACTTGTGCTGGTATCACTAAGTTTGTGGCTGATCGGCCAATGTCTATTGACGTTTTCACGAGGCGGAATTTGGACGACTGGTATCGCCTTATGCGTATTAAGCTTTGGAGTGTTACGTTCGGCAAAAGCCCGACGTGGAGTCATAATAATTGCGCCAATTGTCGGATTCGCGATAAACATCTTTCTCCTGCCTTTTCTCAATTCAATAACTGGAAACAGCTTGTCAGATCGTTTTGCTGACACATCGAGTACCGGACGTTATGAAATGTTGAAGGTTGATATTGAAGTGTTCGCAGACAATCCATTCTTAGGAGTTGGGCCAGGAGGTACGAAAATTTACCACGAAAGTGTTTTTCACTATGCTGTATCGCATACAGAGCAGACACGAATGCTTGCAGAACATGGGATGCTTGGCGTAATCGCATTGTTACTCTTACTGTGGATGATTGTTGTTCGTTGTTTTGATCATAGGCAAACACGAGAAGCGACCTACCTAAAACTGTCAATGGCGTCGTGGGGTCTTTTTTATATGATCCATGCAGCTTTTCGTGCATCCCTGCCTGGACTTATGATCGCCTTTTCCATGTCCCTTCCAATTGTCGAGGAAGATAACCAACTTAAAAGTCCTGAAGCCAAGTCGTTGATTTAACAATTGACTTTGGAAATTAACAGCACTTTACCGGTTCAAAACCTGATATTTCCGAGTGTATAATGAACACTTCAACCAACAGCATTCCGCAGATTCTTTATGTAGGCAACATTCTTTCGAAACATGGTTTCACGCCAACAACCATCGAATCTTTATCGCCCATTCTGAGCCGCTTATTTGGTGTTACAACTTGCTCTAATAAAAAGAACAAAGCATTGCGCTTGGCGCATATGATTACGACAATATTCAAACATCGAAGAACAACCGACTTAGTTTTGATCGACACTTACAGTTCTAATGCCTTCTTTTTTGCGCTAGTTGCGGCAGTTGTGGCCAATCTCCTGGGTATTAAGTATGTGCCCATCATCCACGGCGGCGCATTTCCCGCGCGTTTTCAGAGTTCGCCTAAACTTTGTCGCTTCCTTTTCACTCGGTCCGTCACTAACGTGACCGTGTCTGGGTACATGTCGCAGGTTCTTAACGCTGAGGGTCTGTGTTATTCCGAGATACCCAATTTCATTCGTGTAAGCGAATACCCATACCTTCATAGATCTCAAACCGAACTGCGAATCCTATTTGTGCGCTCCTTGCAACATATCTACAATCCGAAGCTTCTTCTAAATGCGTTTCTAGAAATCAAAGAAGCACATCCCAAAGCAAAGCTATGTTTTGTTGGTCCTGACAAGGACGGATCCATTCTAGAATTGTCGGCCTGTGTAAATGAACATGGACTTCAGTCCTGTGTGTCATTTACGGGTCGGCTTGAGAAAGCAGAATGGATCTCGCTCTCGAAGGAGTTTGACCTTTTCGTAAACCCAACTCGTGTTGATAATCTACCTGTAAGTGTGATTGAGGCAATGGCCTTGGGGTTTCCTGTCATCTCGACTGCGGTTGGGGGGATTCCTCACTTAATCGAACATGAGCTAAATGGGCTCTTATTCGATGGCCAGAAAGCGCTTGTTGAGGCTATGGTTAGACTCAATACCAACCCCGCACTAACAAGTAAGCTTTCGGAAAATGCAAGGTTGACTGCAGAGAAATACGATGTTGACCGCTGCGAGCGACTATGGGTTCAGCTTATTAAACGATTGATTCAGGATTAGCGACTTAAACGTTACGCTATGATAGCCGCTTAAGCAAAAAAAAGGAGTTTAAACGTTTGTTTATTATGCCGCTTTGGCGGGTTCTTGAGCGCCTAATCGATCATCCGATGTTAGACAACTTAGCAGAACTTCGCATTCAACAATGGTTGCCGTTTGAGGAGATCGAGGCAATTCGCCACCAAAAACTCAAGAAGCTTCTGAGTGGTATGGGAAGAGATGGAGCCAAGCTACGAGATATCCCGGTAAGCGAGAAAACCGACATTGGTCAGCAATTTCAGAGGTACAAGCAGAATTCAAATCGCTTTGATTTCATCGCTTCATCGTCCGGGTCAACCGGGACCAACACGCGAGTTTGGTGTGATAACAATACCTCAGCTCGGACGAGAGCAAATTTTGTGTTGGCATTAGAGTGGTCAAATTGGACCATCGGGGAGGCTCACCTTCAAACAGGCATGAACGTCAAGCGAGGGTTACTTCGGTTTATTAAAGACACGATGTTGAAGACTTACTATGTCTCAATTTCTGATCTGTCGCCCAGAAAAGCTCAAGACATCCTAACCACCATGCAAGAAAAGGGAATACGCCACTTATGGGGGTATCCTGGAGCCCTCTATTTCATCGCACAACAGGCCGAACTGTCTGGTTGGAATGCGGGCTTGAATTCGGTTGTGACCTGGGGCGACAACCTATACGCACACTACCGGCAACAGATGGAGTCCGCGTTCAAAACTAAAGTTTACGACACTTATGGAATTGGCGAAGGGGTTCAAATTGCTGCCCAATGTGGATTCGAAGATAACTACCACATACATGCATTGGACGTCATTCTAGAAGCCGTAGACGACTCAGATTTTCCTGTAGCTTCTGGTCAAAGGGGACAAGCGCTAGTAACGCGGTTATTACCCGGGCCTCAACCGATTGTTCGTTACAGGGTGGGAGACTTGGTGACATTGAAAGAGGGCAATTGTCCCTGTGGTCGCGAACTGCCTCTTCTACAAAACATTGACGGTCGAGATACTGACATTATCCGGACTCCGAGTGGCCAGGTTCTTATCGTCCATTTCTTTACGGGCCTTTTTGAGCACTACGATTTCGTGGAATCGTTTCAAGTAAGGCAGACGAAACTAGACTGCATCCAGCTATTGTTGGTCTTGAAGGACGAAAAGAAACCGGCAAACCAAAAACATAGGATACTGACTGACCTAAGATCGCTTGGCTTGATAGATATCGACATAGAAATTGAGGTTGTTGACCAAATACCGCTTACCCAATCTGGCAAAAGACGGTTTGTTATTTCGGATTTACCTGACCTCAATAAGAAACGTTCGAAATCTGTCCCCGCCTCAAACCACTGAGAACTATGCACATCATCTATTTTTATCAATACTTTACAACACCACGTGGGTCCTGGAGCACAAGGGTATACGAATTTGCGCGCCGCTGGGTCAAGGATGGCCACCGCGTGACCGTTATTACCTCAAGTTACGACAAATCTGATCTGAAACCTAACGGATTCATCACTCGCTTGGCCATCGAAGGCATCGATATTGTCATCATCAATATCCAATCAACAAACCAACAGTCTAAGGCTGCCCGGATCCTCAAATTCATTGCGTTTTCTGCAGTTTCAAGCTGGTTTGGATTGAGAGCCAAAGCCGATGTAGCCGTTGCCTCTTCAGGTCCACTTACGATCGGCATTCCTGGTCGGATTTTCAGCTTTTTCACTCGTAAACCCCTGGTTTTTGAGGTCAGAGACGTCTGGCCAGACGGAGCAATTGAACTGGGCATTTTGCGCAGTTCTCTGGCAATTTGGTTGGCCAAAAAACTGGAAAGCTGGTGCTACCGCGGTGCTTCCGCTATCGTTGCACTTTCGCCCGGGATGGCCAAAGCCATTGAGCCACGAGTAAAAAACTGCCCAATCGAAGTGATCCCTAATGCGAGTGACCTTGAATTATTCTCTGGGCAGACATACCCGATCCCCCAATCTGGTGGCTATGCGCTTTATGCAGGTAGTCTTGGCAAGATGGACGGCACTCTACTGTTGATTGACGTTGCCCAAGCGTTAAAAAACTTAGGCTCAAGTGTCCAGCTGGTTGTCTTTGGCACCGGCTGTGATGAAGCAATCATGCGAACAAAAATACACGAGAATGGCCTAACCAATATCAACATGATGGGTCTTCAACCGAAGAACGAACTTGTGCCTTGGTTTCAACATGCGCTTTGTTCGCTGGTCGTTTTTGAAGACTTACCCACACTTAGCACGGTTTCGCCAAACAAGTTGTTTGACGCCCTAGCATCTGGACTTCCCATTATTCAGACGACCCAAGGCTGGATAAAGGAGCTTGTGCAAGAATCTGGCTGTGGTTTATCAGTTAAGAGGTCACAACCTGGCGAAATCGCATCAGCCATCGAATCACTCGCGCGAAACGAATCGCAAAGAGAGGAAATGGCTCGTGCATCATTAGCCTTGGCAAAGGAACGCTTTGACCGAAACAAACTATCTGATCAAATGTTAGACGTCATCAAACGTGTACAGCGAACAAGAACATGAAACTTATTACCGGAGCATCCGGCTTTATTGGCAGTCGGATAGCCGCTTTTTTTAAGCCGGAAGAACTATTCACTTTGGGACGGACGAGCGTTGAACCCTTTACACATATCAAGGCCGATCTCCGTGAATCCATCGAAGCCATTCCAAACAATGTGAAGACTGTCATACATGTCGCTGGCCTAGCTCATGTCAAGAATGATGGTCCCAAGACACATAGGCGCATGTTCCAAACCAATGCCAAAGGAACTCAACACCTACTGGCTGCCCTACCAGATTCGCTAGAGACGTTCATTTTGATCAGCACGGTAGCCGTATACGGACAGGTGAAGGGTTCAAATCTCGATGAAACCACAGAGTGTCGACCTACCACTGCGTATGCCATGTCCAAATTTCAAGCAGAAGAAGCCTGTCGTAACTATTTCCAAGCAAAAGAAACGAAACTCATCATCTTGAGATTGCCATTGGTCATTGGTGCAAACGCTCCTGGCAATTTTGGTTCCATGGTAGCGGCTTTGAAAAGACATCGATATCTCGGCGTTGGCAGCGGCCAGAGTCAAAGAAGTATGGTTTGGGTTGACGATGTTGCCAAGCTTGTTCACAGCTTAACTGGAACCGAAGGTGTATTTAATCTTACTGATGACGATCACTTGAGTTTTCTGCAGTTAGAAACGGTAATTTGTCAGGCATTGAACCGAAATAGACCACTCCGATTGCCTCTTTTCATCGCAAAAGGGTTAGGTCTGTTAGGCGATGGCATAGGACATCTTCTCAAAACAGTTTTCCCCATTAATAGTCATCTAATTGAGAAGATGACGAGCAATCTAACATTTGACAATGACAAGGCTAAAAAAGCATTTGATTGGTCGCCAACACCTGCGCAACACGTTGTCCCCGAAGTGGTCAAATCATGGAAGTTCTAATTGCAACACTGGCTGCCGCTTTAGCCGCATTCGTTTCAACCTTGATCTTGATAAGAGTACTTATGAAAACGGGAACACTCGACGTTCCCAACCAACGATCGTCGCATTCAGCCCCAACACCGCGCGGCGGAGGCCTGAGTATTATCATCGGGACAATCGTCGGCAACGTATTGCTTATCTATTCTCAAATAGCGGTTTCTTGGATATTCATCATTTGCGCGTTGGCGCTGGGCTTCATTGGTTGGCTGGATGACAGTAAACGCGTCAACGGGCCCTTTGTACGCCTGGCTTTGCAGCTCATAATCGTGCTTTGTTTCGTCTGGAACGCCCCCGAGTTGGCCCTTTTTCCTCTCCCTGAACCATTAGACATTAAACTTGGCATCACTTCGAGCGTGTTTGCGGCACTGTGGATCCTATCCTACATGAATATGTTTAACTTCATGGATGGACTCGACGGGTTGGCGACTAGCCAAGCGGTTTGTATCGCGCTGCTCTGGTCTCTATATGTTGGCTGGTACGAAGCGTCAATGATGCTTGTCATTGGCGGTGCCTGTTTTGGCTTCCTAATTCTGAATTGGTCGCCAGCGAAGATATTCATGGGAGATTCGGGTTCGATGTTCTTGGGGTTCAGCTTATCGGCCCTGCCTTTTATTACCCAAGAAAAACCCGTTCATGAGTCCATATTGGTGATGGCACTATTGTCATGGGTGTTCTTGTCTGATGCTAGTTTCACGCTTTGTCGACGACTTCTTAGACAAGAACGCGTGTGGCAAGCACATCGTAGCCATCTGTATCAAAGACTTAATCAACAAGGTTGGTCACATGCCAAGGTGACCGGATTGGTGATCACCCTCGGCTTAGCCATTTCATTGGCGTCACTTTACCTGGTCAGTAAGTCTCGTTGGGTTGCACTGCTATGGGCCGCCTTGGTTTTTGTCGCCTATGCGACATTTATCACCTACAAAGAACATTCAAGCTCCAAAGCAGAGAACTGACGGCTTCAATACATATGAAAAGGCGCCTTTTTGTCGATCGGAGGTCACTATTCACACACCGACCAATGGGGAGATTGAGACCGTCTGAAGAAGGGGAAATTTGGGGACGTATCGCGTGAAAGGTGGCCTATAACTCAGTATGTCGATCAGAAGTCGAGGCGTTAGCTCGACTTTAAGCTGTTAAACGACCCTCTGTTCGACTAGATCGGGATCTGGCCCGTCCTTTTTCGCCTGTTTGACTTGTCAGATCCCACGCTCTGATCCTTGATCCAGTTTGCATGCGTCGCGGATCCGCCGATTCCGTTAGGATTTACGACACCTGTTGCTTCATGGCGATTCTTTGTCCCGAAGACACGCATTTCGGACGCACGGATTCCTTACATGATCGATATGCTAGTTATTTTTGGACTTTGTTTCGGCAGTCGCTAGTGACTCGAATGAGGTCCCGCTCGCATATGCGTGTTGCATAAGCCCGAGGCCAACTCGAAGGGTTGATTGAGTCCTGGCGATTGCAACTTGAAGCGCTGGATAACCTCGCGGCAATACGACTCAGATCTCAGCGCCCGACTCTGCCAGGCCCATTCTGTTCGTAAGCGAGCGATGAACCCCATCTAGCCAATGGGAAAGAGAGCGGGCATGCTGGTCGGCATGGAGGTGAATCATGACGGACCAGCAAGAAGTATGTTTGGGGGAGCGACTAAAACCCGCATTAAAGGGCTCGTCGCGAACGGAGAAGCGAGCTTATTGGCGGGAAGTGATTGG
>JAJCXM010000021.1 GCA_029263455.1 Holophagae bacterium | reverse complement strand
GATAGGGGTAGGGAGGAGCCATTTCTGAATCCCCCCTCCCTCCGAACCGTACGTGCGGTTCTCCCGCATACGGCTCTCCGGTTGGTGGTCTTACCTCACAGAGGACTTGAAATTCAGCCGATGCGCACGTGTGGCTGAGAAGAGCCCATGGCTGTGAAAGAAGGCGTTGCTCCAGCGTTGATGGTCGGCGCCGCGTGCTCGCCCTTTGTACTTTCGTCGCTTGCGGAGTAGGGAACGCAGACGACCTCGCACCCATCCGTCAACCTCCTCAAAAGTGTTCGACTTAGAATGCATAAAGTAGTTGAACCATCCGTTCAAGATCGGATTGATCTGCTTGATGATGGTGTCCAAGCTGTGCCCATTGCACCGCTTTGTAAGCGGTTTGATGCGACAGCGTAATTTCTTCATGCTCTTCTTTCTGGGCCATCTGTTGATCTTCGTGGGTTTGCGTTTGCTTACCTCGAAGTGATACCCCAGAAAATCGAAACCGCCGGGAACGTCCATGTGGACGATTTTGGTTTTGGTTGGATGTAGGGTTAGTCCTTGATCCTGACTCCAGGACGCAAGTCGATTGAGTGCCTGTTCGGCTTCCCTTTGCGATTTGCACATGATGACAGCATCGTCGGCATACCGGATCATTTGAAAGCCCCATTGCTCCATTAGATGGTCTAGCGGATCCAGGAAGACATTGGCCAACAGAGGGCTGATTACGCCCCCTTGCGGAGTGCCTCCTTCTGGTGTCCATTGCTTGAGGTTCTCAAAGATCGGTTGCTTCAGAAAGGACTCGATCAGGTCGAGTACACGCGAATCCGAGATTTTATCGGACACTCTGCACATAAGTTTTTCATGGCAGATCGTGTCGAAGTATTGTCGGAAATCCGCGTCAACGACCCATCGTGATCCTTCGTTAAGTCGTTTAACAACTTCGCGTAAGGCATCGTTGCAGCCTCGCTTTGGACGGAAACCAAAACTGTTTGGCGCAAAATCTCTCTCAAAGATAGGTTCAATGACTTGTCTCAGGGCTGCCTGGACTACACGGTCGCGAACCGTGGGTATCCCCAGCGGTCTGTGCTCGTTCGTCCCCGGCTTAGGAATGTAGACCCGTTTGACCGCTCGCGGTCGGTAGGTCCCCGATTCCAGTTCCTGGGCGAGTCGCTTCACCTCTTCTTCGAGAGCAGCTCCGAATCGCTTAACGCTGACATGGTCTACTCCGGCACTCCCTTTGTTAGCTGCTACTTTACGGTACGCACTTACTAAGTTAGCCCGGCTGTGTACCTTATCGATCAAGCTGAACCACTTTCCTCCTCTCACCCCCGTTTCCAGGGTTTCTAGCATACGTTCAGTCCATACCGCGCGTTCCACCCAGTTCCAGCGGTTCCAGGCTTCTCCAACTTGTTTAGACCCTTCCGTCACTGACGTTGGTTCTTGTTCACGCTGTAAAGTCATTCGTATCCACCTTCCTGCCCTCCTTTGCTCCGGGTCCATTACAGACCTTTCTTTGCTCATATGAGGGCTCTGACTCCTTGACTCGGCTCAGTCCGAGCCAAGGTCTCCCCGTTTGATGTGTTATGCCTTCGCGACCATTCCATCTCCAACCACCCCATGCACTCTGATCTCCCTTTAAGCGCTTCCTTCAGGGGACCGCGTGGCTCATCTTTCGATGGCTCAGACTTCGCTCACTACTCAGCAGGCTCGTCAATGCATCAGGCCGAATCGAGTTTCTTGCGTATAGACTGGTCATTCACCTCTTTCTGCTTCCCACCTCATCTCACGATGACGCGGTTGAATTTGGTTACAAACTTTGAAGCTATAGTTTGAAGAGGACTTTCACCTCTCCGACATAACACCCTCCTGGGCGCACTGAGTTTGGCTTCTAGCCAGAGGTTAGGCCGACGAAGTGTGGGCCAAGGAATGTAGGTCGTTTATGGGGACAGATGTCGTGAAGCACCGCTTCTGGTCTAACTTCCGGTAAGGTGAGTTTGGCTTCTAGCCAGAGGTTAGGCTGACGAAGTGTGCGTCAAGGAATGTAGGTCGTTTATGGGGACAGATGTCGTGAAGCACCGCTTGCCTGTTTAGGACAAAGAAGTTTTCATTCCAGCCTCGTTGTTCTTCCGACGCCAATGTAGCCTAACCTCCGGCTGGCCGGCTTCTCCCGCTACGCCGCGCCGTGGAAGACGGACTCAAATTGTTCGTCGCTTTACTGCTTCGGCGCGTTTCGCACAGCTGGTGACACGGCCATGAGCATCGAGCACCGATTGATCCCACTTTTCAGCCACACCTGACCTTGATCTTTTGAGAACCAAAGTCCAGATGTGGACCTCAGCGGCAACCTGTGCTCGCCTCTCACTTTACCCATAAATGGGTATTGCGTTGGGCTTTCTAGAGCCCCAGAGTTAAGGGGAACAACTTGTCCAGTTAAAGGAAGGGACGCCCCATGAAACTCGTACTCGCATTCGCGCTCACCTGGATTGGGTTCGTATCATGTTGGGCGCAAGTCATCGTGTGCGACAGCCAGCATTGGCGAAACCCCCAACCCCACGCAGTCACCATAAACGATGTCATCCGCACACGAGGCCTTTACTACGCAGTGGGCAACAACGGCCTAATTCAGAAGAGCCTGGACGGAGTGGCTTGGGAGATCATGGACGACAAGGATTCCTCCATGACGAGGTATCAACTACAATCCATTGTCGATATCCCGTTGGGCGACATGTCCGGCCTCGTCATTGCGGGCCTTGATGGCGCCAAGTTTTACTCGCCCAACCGTCATGACGTATTTAACATATCAAGCAACCAGGTTCCCGAATACGATATCCTAGACATTGTTAAGGGACCCAGCCAACTCGTGTTCGTGGAGCGCATGGGCCGATACGATGGACGGCTCGGGGTTACGGTTGGGTTCTTTAATACGACATTCAAATACTTCAGCAGTGGGCTCAATGCGGGTGCAATAGAAAACGGAACATTCCATTTCGTTGGCGCCGACGGTTTCTATCTTCACGGCAACGACGCCACTTCCTTGATCGAAGAAAGTACGCCAAGTACTGAAGAACTTGTGGCCGTGACCGTAAAAAACGGCGTGGTCTGTGTCATGGAGGCCGACGGAACGATCCACATCAAGAATGGCGGTTGGACCACCTATCAGATCGATGGGGCCGCGGCCGTACAATTCAACCAGCTCAGCCAAACCGATACGGGATTCATGGCGCTGGGCGATGATGCTTCGCTTTACACAAGTCCCGATGGCCAAGCGTGGCTAAAGCATATGGTACCGACGCAACATGACCTATTTGGCGTGGTCCGTTCGACCCCGAAAGTGGTCGTGGGTCGGTTCGGCACGGTGTTGACCAGCCCCGACGAGGTGAATTGGACGTCGCAGATCTCGGGTTACGAGGGCACAATTTTTGCGGTCGCATTTCAAAACGGTCGTTACTTGGCCGTCGGTCGCTCTTCCGGGGTCGGACTCACCAGCAACGACGGATTTGTGTGGACCCCAATACAAGCCGATTTTGAGGAATGTAAATTACTGCACGAATTTGCAAGCGGTGAACTGGCACTCGGTGACAACGGAACCATCCTTTTCAGTACGGATGGGGTTCAGTGGGTCGACGTCAGCACGCCATTACCGGGGGAGGACTATGTGGGGATTGCCGGATGGAATACGCTGGTGGCACTTCTAAACTCCTCGCAATTCATGGTCTCAACCGACGGTCAGAACTGGAGCCCGGTGAACCACGGAATCCCGTCCGCCTGGTTCTCCGGCGTGTGTCAAGGGCCCAATGGACGTTTTGTTGCCGTCGGGCAAAGCGGCGCCATCGCTTACAGCGACGATGGCCTGACTTGGACGCCTGCGTTGGGTTCGGGCCTGACGTCGGAAACATTCATTTCTGTTGCCTTCGGGGCCGGGAAATACGTGGCAACTGGCACAAATGGCAGCCATGCGTTTAGTACCGACGGCGATATTTGGCAGATCGGGCAACTCAGTCAATTGGGCGGTGACATCCTCTACGGAATCCAATACGCGCAGGGCATGTTTTGGGGAATTGAATGGGACACCAACTATGACGATCGCTTCATCATCTGGTCCAGTGCAGATGGCATCGAATGGAAGTCCCACATGACTAACAGCAAAGCTCGATTTCCCTACCTCGCCATCAATGGGGCTCAATTGATCGGGGCGGGATTAGGAGGCGCCCTGGTCGGTTTTCGCGATATTGGCCCCAACATGGCCGCCTGGCCACAAAGCGAGGACGTAGTCACGCTGAGCCAACTCATTCACAGCTGTCTTTAGAATTCGCGGGCAGGCCGCGGGCGGACAAGGCCCAGCAGGCTCCCATGGTTTCGGACGCACCGACGAGCAGCGCGCCGGCTCCCTGCTGGATGTGACTCAGAAAAGCCAACAGGCTCGGTGAGACTGCCACAGGCCGCTTGAGCAGACTGAGGTTTTGGAATTCAGCCCGTACCCTGAAATATTGAGTATTAATCGTCTTTCTTCCGACAGCGCCGTTTAAGTGGCCTGAAGTCCGCGTGAAGTGATACTGAAAAACCACAGTTGATTCATTCCTTGCCTGTTTAGAATCATGGGGCCTTCTTTCCAACCTCGTTGTTCTTCGCTAGTCAGTCTTTGCTAACCTCCGTCTGGAAGACGGACTCACATTGGGTGTCGGTAAGGTGAGTTTGGCTTCTAACCAGAGGTTAGGCTGACGTAATGTGGGAATACTTCCAGTTTATCGGACATGTTGTCGTGAAGCACCGCTTGCCTGTTTAGGACAATGAAGTCTTCTTGCCAGCCTCGTTGTTCTTCGGAAGCCAGTGTAGCCTAACCTACGTCTAGAAGACGGACTCACATTGGGTGTCGGTAAGGTGAGTTGCCTTCTAGAGGCTGTCGCATGAGTCCTGAATAGTTTGAGGTAACGGTTAGAACGACTATCATGTTTATTGTATTTACCTGAATATAAACGGATTATAACCTCTGGCTAGAAGCCAAACTCACATTCTTGAGCCTTGAAGCAAGTTATGAGACAGCCTCTTCTAGCCAGAGGTTAGGCTGGCGTAGTGTAGGCCTATGGAATGCTGGCGGTTTATGGGGACATGTTGTCGCGAGGCATGTTGTAGCGAGGCAGGACTAGCACCCAGTCCTGCGATAGCCAGAAGGACGTGATGCAAGAGACGCCTGGGGGAGCCCAGAGAAAACCAAAAAGGTAGCTAGCGGTGAAGGGCTTTTCGCAGACTTGTCTGTTCGCCCAAATGCTCAAACAGTCCTGGCGTTAGCTGTGCCGAATGATAGCCACGTTGGTAAAAGTGAACTTGGGCGTCTGATTCGCCCTGTGCTGGTATGATTTTTCTCACGTCCTCTAAACGAACAAGGCTGGGATTAAAAGTGAAATGCGCGGACTCAGACAGCATAAACCCATCCCGGCGTTGCCACTCTATGTCACGGCCGCTGACCATGTGACGACGCAATACGGATTCGTGGCTGGCTCTCAACCGAACCTGACCCACCGATGGATAAACCTCCAAAACGGATTTGGCTGTGATCAACTGATCGAACGTGTCCGTGCACTGCCAGTCGTCCTCAAGATGCAATTGATAACGCCCACCAAGACTGGCCGCAGCATTAACCAACTTTGTGTAGGCGATGCCTATAGGTAAATAGGCGTCCTCTAAAAGATATTCCTGAAAAAGCTCACTGCGTTGTACTAGCCCTCTGGATTCGCGATCACCGCCATTGACCAAAGCGACTCCCATCGCCTTGAAGCGAGCGTCTTGACGCCATATTTTGATGCTCTCCAGCGTTTGAGCGAGCAGATCGGGCCGGCCCCCTGTCAACAGAGTCAAAACCAACCAAGTCTTCGAGACTGGCGTTAAAACGAAGGCACCCTTACCGATATTTCGATAAGTAACATCCAGATCACCCGCAGCGCACCACCTGCGCACACACTCCTTTTCATGATCGCGATTGGCATCATCTAGCCAAATCTCAAAATCTTCACTTAAAAAGGGTTTCAAAGCCCAGAAGGTCGCTGCGCGCCCTAACCGTTGCGGAGGACCATCAATGACCACATGATCATAACGACGTTGAGGGATGTTCCCATACATGGGCGAAAACGACCCGTCGGCCAAACGCAGGTCTTGAAGTGGTGCGTACACCAATTCCACGTTGGCAGCCAAATCACGTTCCAATAACCGCTGCTTGGTTCGTTGGTAATAAACCTTATCGTGTTCTAACGTGACCAGGCTGCCGCCGTGTTCGCGTACGTATTGCGCCAGTTCAAGCGTTGAATAACCGCTTCCAAGTTCCAATATCGATTGGGGGCGGCGCTCCTTGAGCCGCGCCAACAAAACCTCCATCGTCGCAGAAGAAAGGCACCAATCGTCCCACGGACCCGTAATGTCATTACGAGGTATACCGGATCTATGCGCATCAAATTTCCGGGTCGTTGCCACCTCAGCAAGTCGATTGCACTCCTGTTCAAGGTCATCCAATTCGGCGGACGTCATTCGACCTCGATGCAACTGTTTCAGTTGTTCACGGTCACCGCTCGCCATCCTCAATTTCGCTTGTTCCAGCAGTTTCGATAGAGCAGATGCGGTTTGGCGGCGAGCTTGGGAACCTAAACCGGTCGCAGCATTGTAAACCAAGGATCCTGGACGGTGGACACGGTGATAGAGCGGCTGATCGCAGACGGCGATCCGTCCCAAGTGTCGAAAAAGATTCAGCAAGTAAGTATCAAAGCCCAAACGAAAGCCTGCGTAATAGCCGCCTACGTCCAGAAGGGCCTGTGTACGAAAGAGGCCAAAGTGATCGGCAAAATGGGTCATGGATTGGTGCGAGGCCGGCAGGCGTGGCTTTTGTACTTGAGTGCTACCGTCCATTCTGTGATGGTGAGTGGCGCACACGACCACGTCTGCTTGCTCGTCTTCAAGAACGTTCATTAAGGTCTTAATTCGATCGGGATCACTCCAATCATCTGCGTCCTGGACCGCAAAATATGCGGACTCAATACTCTGGAGCGCTACCTGATCGGCAAAATACCTACCCCGATTACGTTCCATGTCAAAACGAATGAGACGTGCATCATCGATATCCGCGATTTCGGACCATGGCTGGGGACCACCGTCATTGCTTACAACACAAATCAAATTCCGATACGACTGAGAAAGAATACTTTCAACAGCACGTCGAAGTGTCGTCGGGCAGTTATAAACAGGAATACTCACCAATACCTTTGCATCAACCGTCCAACGCTTAATGCGCTGCTGAACTACTGCTGCAGGGTAAGGTTTCCAAAGACGGCCCCAGGTCCGTTTGGGTGATGTATTGCCAGCGTGAATTCGCGCCACGTAAAGATCGTCACGCTTAATAACACACCAACGTCGGTCGCCATGCGCGGCGACGAACAAGGTGTCTTCGCCCACCGAAACCGAGACAAAGGGTGTTTGTTCCCACACCGATTTTCGAAATAATAGGCTTCCGCCTGCCAGCCAACCCTGACCACCTAATTGCGGCGCGTAACGGAATGCGTTGCGCGTTGCCGGATCCCAATAGACGAGATGGTCCATTCCGCACAGGTCCGCCTGAACCGATTCTGCTTCATGTACCTGAACACTCAAACGATTAGGCGCGTGCCAATCGTCATCGTCCCAAATCGCGATCCATTCGCCTTTAGCCCTCTTGCATAAGTAATTGCGCATTTCACCTAAAGATCGCACATCCGTATCTGCAAAAATGCGTACGTTCTGGCTGTGGTTGACGACGCTGGCCAACTCATCGCAACCACTATCCAGGATCAGTAATTCCTTGTTGGCGTAGTCCTGTCGATGAAACAGATCGATCGCATTCTGGACCATTTCCAAGCGATCACAGGTTGGCATAATACAGCTAACCAGCGGATGATTGTTCTCTGTTCCCCTGTGCACCTGTGCCATGTCACAGACCCTGCATATAGCTGTATTTGATCAAGTAGCTTACGTAGACATTCTTGGAGCGTGTCTCCGATTGACTGACGTGAACGCTGCCCGGTGGATTGAGTGAACTGGTGGGGCCTCCGGTCGTCAACGCTTTCTGGGTAGTCACGATTCCCGCCACGCCTGCATCAGACGGTGTCGAAGCAGCCTGGGCTTGCATATAGATATGCTCATGCGTCTGCACTGCATCAACTTGGGTGGAACCCACTTGTAGCTTGGTACCACTTCCACCAGGCGGAAGCTCACGCATGCTTACATCAGGGTCATTTCCGCTCCCCATGTCCAACATTCTCAAGAAGTAGCCACGATAGTCAGGAATCTTGAAGGTGCTGCTTCCATCACCACCATATTGGAATCCAAGCGCGGAAAACAACTCCGGGTATTGCGAGACATCGAGGGTGCTGCCATCACAAACCATCCACCCGGCTGCTTGCACATTAGATACGTGATCACCCGATGAGCCAGTCAGACCGGCAAACGGGATAACTGCTCCAACCGGAACTTGAAAGCCGAAACGAGATGGGTTCTTGAATGGGGGAAGCACTTTAGAATGAGACATTTAGACCTCCAGAATCGTGTTTTCGAGAATCTGCAATGAGGTTGGCAGCAAAACTTCCCAACCCGGCTCTACAAGTTGCTCGCAGCTAGCTTGGCGATCAAGCGCCTTTAAGTGAGAGATTAAAGCCAGGTCCTGATCAAGCACAGGCGTCAACGGATCGGCTCCGGGCCATATGGAACCAGACTCCAAGAATAGGGCTGCTCGAAGCACATAATCTGGTCGGATGGGCAGTAACACGCGCGCAAGACGCGCCTGCTGGAATTCGGCGAGGCTAACCCCTTCTGATGACCAAATGAGGGGTTCCGGTTCTTCAAGCTGGGGCTCAAGCAATTGAAAGGAAAGCTCGTTCCACTCAAATACGCGGTCGATAAACTGTGACATCGCCGGAGCCAACTCAGCGGAATCGTCCGGGCTACCGTAAGGCTGAGAGCCGGTCTTGGATTCAGCATGCTGCATGAGTACGGCAAAACCCGCGCGTTTAATCGCCCGTCGTTCCATGTCCACCTCAGCGCTTGGCGAGCGCTGATTGGCATCCGTGATTGCATAAAAAGATCGCTGCGCCTCTTGAGCGGCATTTGATAATTGTTGATAGGTATCAATTTGCCAACGGGTCATGCGGTTGGTCGTAGGTTGCGTAGTCACCACCATAATGACCTGAAACGAATCGATCACCTCGGGAGGTGACATCGCCACAGCCGTAGCACTGACGGCAGCTGGGACCTGACTTGTCTCGGCATCCATCACCAACGAAACAGATTTCCCAGGTTGGCAAACAAATTGTTTTTGTCCCAAAGCCCCTTGGACACGGCTAATGGCTGTACCTTCGCCCATGACACAGTTGATGACGGCCAGATTTGCTTGATAGCCGTCAGGAAGTTCAATGACTTGCTCGGAATGTCCATTAAAGACCGCTGAAACTGTTTTTGTTGCTTCGGGTGGAGGCTCGATTTGAGTGACCCCGAGGCTGGCGGCCAGGTCAGCGTAGTTCTGTGCTGTGATATCGGTGAATCGCGTCACACCCAACGAGGCCAATGTAACGGGAGGTTCCAAGTTCCGAGTACCACTTAGAGCGAGCGGCGCAGCCAAAAAGCGACCGGGCTGACAGATCTCCATTTCCACCAAGAAGCGAGCTCCATAGCGAACGACAGTCGCCTCAAGAACCTTGTTTAACCAGCGGTACACACCCACGATGGCGCAATCACCTTGCACGTTATCCACCACCGAGTTTTCAGATTCTTCCGTCTCGTCGGTTACCTGAAGCTGCCGCACTTCGCTTACCTGTCTGGCCAGGGAGCTTCGCGATTCATCAAGAACTTCACGGGCAAAGCGGGTTGCTTGTTTCTGACCCGGCGAATTGGTCGTCCAGGCCTCGTCCCAACCACCCGAAAGCGTAGCTGTTGTTGGCGGTCCGTAGTTGGTCTTGAAGTCCGAGTAATTTATCGACTTCGTTTTGCCGACAATCGTTTTCGTGACTTCATCTGAAAGATTACTTTCCTTTTGCGAATTGAAGTGGCGTGATTTCTTAGAATGTTTCTCAGTCGTATTTTGGGTCTCGATCGTTGCTTTTCTTGAGCGGCGCGAGATTTCTTTGCGTTCCCCAGGCATGACATTCACAATGCGGGCGATTTCACCACCACGATAGCCCAACAACCGTTGCCGAACCATCTGTAGATCGCCTACGGCATAGGGTTTTACCCAACCTGGCGAAAGTCCCGAAATGCTGCCATTTGCTGGCAACGGGAAAACGGGTTGTGGCAATACCACCGACGCGTTGGCGTATTCAATGATTTCTTCTCTATTCAGTGTCAATTGGCTTAACAAACGCGGTAAAAAATGGCTCATGCGTATCGTCCGAATAAGCTGCTCGCTTTCGCAGACGCGGTAACCTAAGAGCACCATATGAGCAAACAGGGTTTGCCAAACGCGGCCAAGTTCGACTGCATAAATTGCAGATTGTAGATAGGTTTCGAGTTGCTCTGCTGTCAGTTCCAGATCTAACTCAACAATCGCCAGCGCCTGTTCGCGATCTTCAGGCTGATCATCTATTAGTCTACGATCCAGTTGGTGAAAGCAGCTTATGGCGCCATTCAAGTTGTTGATGTCACGGATATCCATTCCGGTCCAGGGCGGTTGTCCATCAAGATAGGCTTGGGATGCCTTTTCGATTTGCACACGCGCATTTGACTGCGTGGTCAATTGACTGAGCGCCAAAAAAAAGGAGTCCGCAGCGGTTGGAGGAGAGCTGGTCCGATAAAAGACGAAGTCACGTTCTAAACGCTCGGGGTCCAAGTGCGGCCAAGTTCTGAGAAAGACATAGGGAAACAAGTCACAGGTTTGAACTGATCCGGTAACCGTCGTTGAACCACTATACGGTGATACTGGAATGATAGGGTCAACGGGATTAGTTGGTTCTGTGGGATAGGTGATCATGGTGCCTTCGAAATGTCGAAAGTCATGACTTCCGTAGTGGAAATCACCAAACACGGCTGCCTGAGCCCAATCGCCAGGAGAAACAATGCTAATCCCTTTTAGTTCGCCTCTCAGAATCATGCCGTCAGGGTAGGTATGCTGAAAGGACGTGGAGCCATAAAGTTCTTGAAGGACGATGGTGAAATTTGCTTGCGGCGTACGGATCCAGTTGACATCGGCGACGATCGCCATGGGGCCATTTGGGGAATCTGGACGGATCGTAAATTCAAAGCTCAGCATCTTATCCGCAGTTTGCCAGCTCTGTCGAATTGGGTCACTCATTGCAGCTCCTTTACCACTGAATACGAGCCGTCAAAATGGTATGCGGCGGGAACGGGGTCACATGGGCCAAGTTCTGGTTCACAGCCGTATTGCCGTTGGGCGAAAAAGACAGAATATGGGTCAAATTTTCGGTAACCCCCGTGTAGTTCGGAAAGAACAACGGATTTTGGATGTCATTGAATGAAAGGTTCAAGTCACCCGCAATCACAACCGCATCATTGAGATTCAAATTGGCGATGATCTGGGTGTAGAAGGTTGAGTTTTGCAAGAATTCGAACGCAATCGGTAACGCAGGCCCTTGAAGGGCGACTGGCAAGATATCTGCGCCTAGCCAGTTGTTGCGTAGCGGAGCGTGCCAGGTGAAAAAATGGACCACCCGACCTTGATAAGTCAGCATTTGGTAAACAGGCCAACGCATGTTTCCAGCGGCTTGGCGCACTGCGGCATTGGGATGACCGACCAAATTTAGATTGATAATGTAGGCATTGACACCTGCATCCACCATCGGGTCTAAGTTCACCAAGCCCGGACCAGCAGCTCCGGGGCCTAGGTTATTGCCCATGAGGGGATCATTTACGAGCCAACTCACCCGATAAGCTTTCGAAAGGCCCACCCGATAGGGTTGCGCAGGGGGAAGTAGGTGTTCACGGCAAAAGCCCTGCGGCTGTACAAAGGTGTTGAAAGGCGGCCCATTGCCTAAAGCGGCCTGAATGGAACCACCACCTACATTGGCCTCTTGGATGGTTACCAATTGCACCGGTACACCCCCAAAATGGAGGTTTGTTTGTTGAACACTATTGACAAGGGTGGCCCCTCGACCGTCAGCTTCACCACCCGAATTCCAGGTCATTACTCTTAAATCGACCATTTTGACTCCTAACCGCCCAAACTGAGCGTTACGTTGACGCCTTCGAAGTGATGGCCGAATTGTTCACCCCAGAAAAAGTCACAAAATACACCGGCGTTATCGTTGGAGCCTGCAGTCCGGAAACTGGTGATCTTCATCGTGCCTTTGAAGGGATCGTTATTCGGAGATTGCACCGAGAAAGCCATGTCTCCGTCTTTATCGAAAGGGTAAGTTTGCGGCGTTATGGGCGGAGATTTCACTTGGCCTGACGGGCTACGATCAGATGCCGAGGTGATGGTTACCGACACATCTGATGGGTCAGGGCCAGCTATTTGATAAATCAACGTGAAAGCCTTGTCGTCCGTTGTCCATTTCTTTTCTTGTATGGGGTACATGAGACAGCTCCTTTTCAGTTATCTTGAGTCGTGGACATTCAGTCGAGCGGCACGAGAGAGCGGAGCAAGCTCCGCCCCCCAGCCAACCACTCAACTAAGGAAGGTCAAATGATGTGCAAAACCGCAAGCTCAGGCAGGCGGTTTAGGCCATCACCACGTTGGCCAAATTGAATTCAAAGGACGTCGAGTTGGGACCAGGCCCGCCGCCGGTCATGATGATGTCTGCCGACGCGATTCCTAGCAGTGATATTTCTGTGTTTATTTGAGAGAGAATAGCCGAATTCATCACTTGGCCTTCCACGACTTGTGAGGCAACGCCAATGAAAATCGTAGGTTTGAATTCGAAGGTTGCTTTCTGGCCGGGCGCAACGGATGTTTTGGTAGAGAGCAAGCTGCCATTCTTGTAGATGTTGGCATTGATCGCTCCCTGGATCAGATTGTTGTTGAGGTCCACTTGAGTCGGGCCCGAGGATGGTCCTTGAAACGACAATACATCGCCAGATGGTTGCAGTGTCATCTGGAAGGCTTGACCGGGATAAGCAGTCAACTGCGGCGTGTAGTTACCCCAACTGTCGGAAGCGCCTACCGTCATCGTCAGAGGAAACAAAAACGGGTGGTGGTCACCGCTTCCAAGCCTCTGGATGACCTTCCAAGCCACTGCTAATTCTTCGAATGTGGCGGCCACGTTCTTTTGGAAAATGACGACACGGGAGTTGTTTTGATCGTTCGACAAATTGACGACATTCAGCTTGATGTTTTGCATAAGAAAAATTCTCCTGTTTTTTGGATGTCGGCAAAGGTTTATGCGCGCACAACACGACTCAAATGAAAAGAAAATGGCCGAGCATGAGGTCCATAGCCGCCGCCCGTCATCACCACGTCAGCGGATCTGACACCCGTCAGCAGCAACGGTTGGGGTGGCCATCGGGGGTTAATCTCCAAAGGCTCGCCTTCTTTGAATCCGACTCCGGCTTTGATCCAGAAACAACGATCAAATCGAAAGCGGGCTTCACCCTTGGGAGGTAAACCTGATTCGCAGGCTAAGGGTCGCCCCGATCTGGTGATCATGACCTTCGATACGCGATTCTGTGTACCATTCAAAAGGCATAGGTCTATGCCCTTTTCGTTGTTCAAAACCACGCTATGCTCAGTTAGAGTCCAATTCTGGCCTGCTTTGGCCAAAATGGGTTCTTTGACATGACCGTACTCGTCTTGGACCTTGAGTTCGTAGTCGGATGGGATCCGAATAGGATGCGTCCAATCAAAAGGGCAGCGCCGAATCACTTTCCATGCAACAGGTTGCGATTGGCTGGATGCGAGATTGATTTGATACAAAACGACCTCCGGTAGATTCAAGGTTTCCGCTTGATTGACGAATTGGAGCCATGTCTCCATTTAAAGTTCCATGAGTTGGTGTTGTGGCATGTTGGCAATAACTGGTGGTCACTGCCTCCTCTGCCTCATGCCTCTTGAAGAGCAACCTAGGTGCCATCTCTCAGTCACAAAAAATACTTGTTAAATGACGAACCTAAATAGTTTAAAACAAGATATTTAGGATTTATCCCTTTACAGAATATTGAACCCTAATAACCACACGCCTGTCGCTGGCTGAGTTGAATCTCTTATTCGCACCAGGTCAGGTAAGAAATGTAAAGTACTGTTTATACACCACTTAGCTCTGTCGCTAGCTTGTCTACAAACAAACTCAATCAGCGACGACTCAACCAGTCCCAATAATCATGCGCGGGTCCACAGCAAAACTAACCGGAATGCCCTGTGAATCAGACAAAGGAACATTGACCAAACCACCAATGCCATAGTCGAAAATCATTTGTGGCGGGTTCAGTTTGCGCGCAATCGTTTTCAAGCTGACCACAAGCATATTTTCTTGGGTGATGTGCATATTGGCGTTCGGTGGGATAACCGCTGGACTCAACGCGAAGGGACGAGTGACCAGACCGAAACGGGCATCAGGGTTCGGAGCGTCTTGTTTACGAAACTCAACTGGATCGATTTCAGCCATGCGATTGGAGCCGTCGGGTTTAAAAAAGGAGATGTATAAGCTCATAAGAGTTACTGGCAAATTCGTAAAGGACTCAAATACGCGCGCATCTAAAATCAAGTCAAAGTCTGTGTCAAAGTCAATGTTAAACAAGCTCGGTGATGCCTTGCCATTGATCTGCGATACTACCTGAAACTCGAGTGCCCCCAAGCTCCCGATCGTTTTAAATGAAGTGGGAATATCTGATGTCAAAGTCATGGTCATTGATGGCATAACGTGTTCTTTCATAGTTTCAAAACCTCACCTAAATTCTTAGAATTACTTGAGCCGCGCTAAAAACGAAGGATCATTGACCAAGTCGCTAAACTCGGGATCACGGGTCACTTCTGTCAACGTGTAGCCGCGTTCCAGAGCCGGGACGAGATGATCAATGGCTGCGCTGCGGCGGCCAATACGCTCATAGACTTGCGCCCGCACAATTCGTTGCGGCAAAGGATCGTCGGCGCGCGGCTCAAATTTCGACAACACTTCGAGGGCGCGCTGGGGTTGCATTAGCTTCGCATACAGCAATGCCAAATCGCACCACTCTTCACGGCTTCCTTCAGAGACACTGAAACGCCTTTCGATTAAGGCACTAGCCCTCTCGAAAGCCTCTTTTGCCGCAGAAGCATTGCCCACTTGGAGTAATGCATCGCCAAAGTTTGACCACAACAGATAGCGGTCGGGGCAATAGGAAACCGCCTGCTCGTAGGTGGAACACGCACGCTGGTATTCACCTTGATAGTAAAGCAAGGTTGCGAAATTCGACTGAGTGGTACATTCCTCAGGCCTCAATTCAATCGCTTTTTCGAATAGGTTTTGCGCCAAATCTAACTGCTCTCGATAGTATTCAATCGCGCCCAAATTGGAATAGCCAAAGGCATTTTCGGGAGCCAGGTCAATTAAGTGCTGAAAAACAAGCGCTGCCTCATCGATTTGGCCTTGTCCAAATAGGAAATTGGCGCGGTCGGTTTGACCAAACCAATCGCCTGGCGAAGCCGTAGCCGCTTGATGATACAAATCAACCGCACGCTCCATTTGTCCACTCTCCGCCGCGCCATGCGCCATTTGGTATAGCGCGATACTTGAACCCGGATCCAACTCAAGAGCTCTACTCAGATGTTCCATCGCCCTTTCCAATTGTCCTTGAGCCAACCTCACTTTACCGAGACACACATGCACGCTTGCCAAATCGTTTCTGATCCCTTCTGCAGCCAACGCCGCAGCCAACGCGTCTTCCAGAAACTGCGGTCGATTCTCTATATGCCACTGTTGTAGCCTGGCCTCACTCCAGCCAATTCGAGCACTCACCGCAAGCGGATCTGCGTCGACGGCTTTCTGAAATGAATCAACGGCTCGTGCCAAGTTGCCATCCTGATAGCTGCGATACAAATAGCCCAAGCCCAAAACATAATCTTGAAAGGCTTGAGGAATCTCGGCATCGCCCCGGAGCACGGATTGCAAGTGACCCTCATCAACATGCCAGCCGAACAATTCCAGGGCGACTTCTAAAACGCGTTGTTGGCTTTCAAAAACACGCTCATCTAGAAGCAAAGTCTGGGAGCTAACTAAGGCCAATGACGATGCCTCTACTAAGTCTAGCTGTAGCGTTCGCTGACGGCCTAAACTGCGAATACTTCCTGAAAACACATAAGTCACGCCAAGCTCGCGAAATAGATCCGGGCCCTCAATTGACGGCAATCTAGCCAATTCGCGAGCCGGCAGTACCCATCTGTGCTCGGAGTTCCTGGCTAATAAACCCAACTGACGACTTAGCAAACTTGAAAACCCATCACCGTACACTCGGTTAGATGGGTCCGCGTCCAAGCTTTGAAACGGTAGAACCGCAATGCGTTCCACCCTGATCGGAATCGAATCAACCGGCTGGTTCATGGCGATCCATATGACGACTGCCACCACACAAGCAGCCAATAAGCTCACAACAAGAAAATTTTTATTGGTTTCAATAAACCTGCTTCCCTTAAACTTTCGCAAGATTTGGCATACCTCGGACATCGAGGTATATCGATCTTCAGGGTCAGTTTGCAAACACCTGGAAACCAAATCGAATAAGCCTTTTGGGACTTGTTTGGCGTCGGTCCCAGCAACTTCAAGCATCTCACTTAGAATCTTACCGAACGCATACACATCCGCTTGAATGCTAGGTTGATCTCCATGCAATTGTTCCGGAGCCATATAGGCAGGCGTGCCGTCAATACCCATGGTAGCGAGATTAGAGGTGTCTGAGGTAACTCTCCGAGCCAAGCCGAAATCGAGAACTTTAGCCACACCATCATCTGTAACCATAATGTTAGCTGGTTTTAGGTCGCGGTGAATCACTCCATGCTCATGGGCACACGCCAACGCTTTGGCTACCTGATCAGCTAGTTTGATCGTCAAACTTAAAGTAACGTCTCCGGCCTTTAGTCGCTCCTGCAGGGTATGGCCTTGCACCCATTCCATGGCAAAGTAATGCTGACCGTCACGCGCAAATAAGCCATACACCGATACAATGTTTGGGTGCTGCAAGCCGCCAGCCGACCGAGCTTCCTCTACGATGTCCTGATTCTCCTGGCCGGAATGCAAGATCTTGAGAGCCACATAGCGATTGAGTTCTGGGTCCCAGGCACGATAAACCCGACCCATACTTCCACATCCGATTGGCGTTAAATCGGTAAATGGTGCCCATTTTTCTGATGCCTGCGTGGCTTCAAGCTCTACGGATGATTGCAATGCATGTCGACACCGTGAACATCGCGGATTGAATTCCGAATTGGTAAGGCCGCATTTTGGACATGAAATCTGGATCACGGCGGATGGTGTCATCAGCTCGACTCCTTAAGAGCAGTAACCGGTTTGTGATGTTTGTTGAGCAACCGGTAAAGATAGGTGCGATGAATACCCGACTTCTGCGCACAGGCAGCCACATTGGATCCATGCATGGCAATCAATCCCTGCAGGAAGTCCTGTTCAACGCGAACCGTCGCCTGTTTTATGGCCTGCTTACGCGCCCTGTTCAGCTCATGGTTGTTGTACTCGGAAAACGCAAATGATGTGCTCTCGAAATGGTTCGATCGATAGTGGTCCTGTATATCCTTAGGCAGCCATCTGAATTCAAGTGCTCGCGACTTGCTGAGAACACACATGCGCTCAATGGCGTGATCCAGTTCTCGAACATTTCCGGGAAATTCGTATCCCTCCAACGCGTCCAAGGCCTCCGGCTCAATGGAATCCAAATCCGCAGGACGTCCGTGGAGCTCCAAAAAATGCCGCACTAACAATCGAATATCTGATCGTCGCTCCCTCAAGGCAGGTGCGCTAATTTCCAGCACATTTAAGCGGTAATACAGATCTTGGCGAAAGCTGCCGTTGGCAACCATTTCCTTCAAATCGCGATGGGTGGCCGAAATGATTCGAACATTAATCTGCTGAACTTGGTCGCTTCCGATTCGCTGATACTCACCAAATTGCAAAAACCTAAGTAACTTAGCTTGGACCGCCAAAGGGATTTCGGCGATTTCATCGATAAAGAGCGTGCCGCCATCGGCCTGAGAGATTCGGCCCGGTCGATCCTGTTGGGCACCTGTAAATGCACCGCGCTGGTAGCCGAACAGCTCGGACTCAAACAGCGATTCCGGCAAAGCGCCACAATGAATGGTCACAAATGGTTGTAATCGACGCTGACTGTTGGTAACCAAAGCGCGGGCAACCAGTTCTTTGCCGGTTCCTGTTTCGCCGCGTATAAGCACAGTAGCATCGGTGGGTGCAACTTGTGAGATCGTTTCGTACAGCTCCAACATTTTCGGATCGCGCCCCACAAATCCATCCAGCTGCAACGCGGAACCATGATTCAGGTAGCGTGTTTCCAAGTCTTTAAGGCGCAAGGAGTCGCGCACGCGCTCACCCACAAGACCGCAGAATTCGAGCGCATTGCTCACTTTTTCACGTGAAAAGGGCGTCGAAAACGGTTTTTTCTGTAAGTAGACCGCACCGAATAGGTCAGGACCCTTGCCCAAAGGCACCGTTAATATGGGACTTGGAGCTAAACCTTTGGTGCTTTCAATACGAGAGAATCGGGGATCGGAAGTGAGATTATCGGTCATGATCGATTCACCAGAACGCAAGGTTTCTCGAATCAGAGAGCGACTCAGTCGACGTTGTCCTTGAGCCATGCCGCGTCGATCAAAACGAAGCTGGACCTTTTCCACGAAGCCATCGCCTTCCTTGACTACCACGAATCCACATTCGGCATCGGTCGCTACGACAAGACAATCGAGCATGGCTTTGGCGAAGCCTTCACCTTGATGGTCTTGAGATGCCCGAACCACGCGGCAGAAATAGGGAAGCAATTCCATCACAAACACCTTTTTTACCAGGACCCTAGATGTGTCATGATTAATACTTATACGTTAACAACCATTTTTACAATATTACAACGAACAGATAGACTAATCTAGTGCCAAACGTTGTTTCGGTTTAAATAGTGGCACCCGGGAAAAAGGGCGGAATCGTGTAGTCGTTTCGAGCAAATTGTAAAAACGTATTTGGCTAACCTTATTTTCTGTCGAAGCATTTATACATATGAATTAAGTGACGTGCCTCAGATCTTTCTACCTCAAACGCCGACTTAGCACGCTCGGATATCTAACATCCAATGACTTCGAAAAAGATTCCAAGCCAAGATACAGAAGTGTCTACCAAATTTTAATATTACATGTCGTGCCATGGCCCAAATATGAGTCCAGCATCTAGTTTCTGAGCCGCCAGAAACCTTCTTATTGCCCCTCGAAAAACTTTTCCTCGAAACACTTGACTCTGTAGTGGGGTACGGAGTTTATATTGGTGATGACAAGGAGAAAGCATGACTTCATTGAAAATAGGGACAGTTGCAAAACAAGCTGGCGTAGGGATTGAGACTATCAGGTATTACGAACGTGAAGGACTCATTCCGTCACCCCCGCGACGAGAGTCCGGCTATCGAGAATTTCCACCATCGGTGGTGAAACGAATTAAGTTCATTCGCCACGCAAAAGAGCTGGGTTTCTCGCTGGCCGAAATTCAAGAATTACTTTCCCTACGCGTCGACCCTGATGCAACTCAACTTCAGGTACGCGAAAAAACACAGGCAAAAATAGACGAAATAGAAGTCAAGATTCATGCCCTAGAACGAATGAAGTCAACGCTCCATTCACTGCTAGATGCTTGCCAAGGTGACGGACCGGCTAGTGTCTGTCCGATCCTCGACGCCCTAGACTAATTATTGACGGAGGTCATGAATGAACAAAAAGGCCTGTTGTAGCCATCACAAAACCGACGATTCATCGTCTAATCAAGGTCACCATCAGGGACACGAGCATCAACCGTCTGCAAACAAGCAGGCGAGCACCGTCGGCGCTGCTAATCAATACACTTGTCCAATGCATCCCGAAATAGAGCAATCAACAGCGGGTAATTGTCCAAAGTGCGGGATGTCGCTGGAGACGCAACCGATTTTGAGGTCCAAGTCCATTTGGACATGTCCCATGCACCCCGAAATTCAACAAGATCAGCCAGGCAACTGCCCGAAATGTGGGATGGCACTTGAGGCTAGCGTTCACGAAGAGTCAGCTGATTCAAGTGAACTTAACTACATGACACGTCGTTTCTATATAGCTCTCGCCTTCACGTTGCCACTCCTGGTCATTTCCATGGGTGACATGGTGACTTCCCAGTGGTTCTCCCGGCTACTAGGTACGCAAGGTCGCATGTATACCGAAATGATCTTAGCGGCGCCGGTGACTATATGGGCTGCGTGGCCCTTTTATCTTCGTGCGGTGCAGTCCGTTAAGAATCGCTACTTGAACATGTTTACCTTAATTGGACTAGGCGTTTCTGTAGCTTTTGCTTTCAGTCTTATTGCTGCGCTGTTACCCGGTATTTTTCCTAGCGGGTTCCATTCACATGGTCAGCAAATAGCCGTCTACTTTGAGTCTGCCGCTGTCATTGTTACGCTTGTTTTACTTGGCCAAGTTCTAGAATTGCGAGCACGTCAACAAACCGGCTCGGCTATCCGCGCCCTACTGAATCTATCGCCAAAACAGGCAACGCGAATTGATGCCGATGGTGACGAACATGATATTCCACTTGACGCCGTTCAAGTGGGAGACCAATTACGTATCCGACCTGGACAAAGTGTGCCCGTCGATGGAGAGGTTGTGTCAGGCAGCAGCCACGTTGATGAGTCGATGATCACTGGTGAACCCATGGCTGTCAGCAAAAACGCCGGTGACAGCCTTGTTGGCGCCACGATAAACGGGTCTGGATCCCTGGTGATGATTGCCCAAAAGATCGGAAACGACACCTTGTTGGCGCGTATTGTAGGCTTGGTGGCTGAGGCGCAACGCAGCCGCGCGCCCATCCAGAAGCTCGCCGACCAGGTAGCCGCTATCTTTGTCCCTATCGTCTTATTCATCGCGGTGGCAACCTTCGTGATTTGGGCGATTTGGGGACCCGAACCAAGCTTGGCCATGGGATTAGTTAATGCCATCGCCGTGCTCATCATTGCCTGCCCTTGTGCGCTGGGTTTAGCAACACCCATGTCGGTTATGGTGGGAACGGGTCGCGGCGCCACCATGGGCGTTCTATTCAAGAATGCTCAGGCTATCGAGAGTATGCGTAGGATCACCACACTTGTCGTTGATAAAACAGGAACGCTTACGGAGGGAAAGCCTAGCGTCACCTCCATCACGGCGACAGACGAGAACGATCTGCTAATGAGCGCGGCCTCTTTGGAAGTGGCTAGCGAACACCCAATCGCCCAAGCCATTATCAATGAAGCTAAAAAACGATCGTTAAAGCTAGAATCGGTTAAAGACTTCAAAGCAATCGCTGGCAAAGGTGTGGTGGGAACTGCGCAAGGTCACGTCATCGCAGTAGGTAACGAGGCTTTAATGCGAGACCTATCCATTGACCTTGATTCTTGGTCTGAACAGATTCGCGATGTCACGAAACGACAGGAATCCGTCATCCATGTTGCCAAAGATCAAGTCTATTTGGGCTTTCTGACAGTAGCCGACGCGATCAAAACCAGCAGTCTAGACGCCGTCAAACGATTAAAAAAGTCTGGCGTTAAGATCGTCATGCTAACCGGCGACCAAATATCCAGTGCACAGAAAGTGGCTGACGAACTTGGTATCGATGAGGTCATTGCAGGTGTTTTGCCCGACGAGAAAGCGCAACATGTGGCCCTACTCAAGAAAGAGGGAACATTCATCGCTATGGCAGGTGACGGAATCAACGACGCACCTGCACTTGCCCTCGCAGATGTGGGTATCGCCATGGGAACGGGCACCGATGTAGCCATGGAGAGCGCGGACATAACGCTGGTTAAAGGTGACTTGAGAGGTATTGTCCAAGCCAGGAATATCAGTCATAAAACGATGGCTAACATCAAACAAAATTTGTTTTTCGCCTTCTTCTATAACTTGCTAGGTGTGCCAATTGCCGCTGGTATTCTTTATCCTTTCTTCGGCTTACTAATGAATCCTATGCTTGCGGCAACAGCTATGAGTCTAAGCTCCGTTTCCGTTATTGCTAACGCCTTGCGACTCCGTTACATCAAACTCTAATCACCAAAACCTAAGAAAAATATAAATAGCTTCTCGTTTTGGGGGAGCTATTTTCCTTTACGGGGGTAGGAATTCACTGAATTTGGCAACAATTCATCTTTTTTAACAAACAACGAAACTTTTCAGAACACAAACACGTCTGTTAAACTAAAGTCCTACAAGTTGTAGGAGGGAAGCTTTGGCTGACAACTCCAATCGATCTGTTCATGTAAGTGATGCTGAACTTGCAATACTGCAAGTGATGTGGCAACACGGCGCGATGCGCGTCGCTCAAATACAGGAATACGTGCATAAAGACGGTAAGAATTGGGCCTATAACACCGTTCAAACACTGCTATCGAGGCTGGAATCCAAAGGCGCTGTCGTGAGCAAACGAGAAGGCCGCGCAAACTTGTATCAAACCTGTATGACACGGAAATCGTTCGTCAACGAGCAGCTAGATGATTTAGCGCACCGAATCTATGACGGGGCAAGCGCACCTGTCATGTTGGCATTTGTAGAACACAAAGGCTTAAGCAAAAAAGAGATTCAGCAATTTCGAGTATTGCTGGATCGATTGGAAACGGAATCGGAGGATTAGCTCTGTGGGGGGCAATATGCAAATTTTGACTTGGATCACAGAAAACACGTTGGTGGCATTAGCATTGGCAGTCGTCGTGGCGATTGTTTGTCGTTTTTCAAGGCAGCGGCCTGCCCTATGCCACGCATTATGGGTATTGGTTTTAATAAGGCTCTTGGCACCTCCGCTGCCATGGGCGACGCCCATTTCCACCCTCATTCATCCCATCACGCACGCTAACGTGGCAGCGACGCACGTGGTTGCCGAACCCTATGCCGAAACACTCGTTTCTCCGCATGCTGCCCAGATCCCTGCATCTACTCATTTGACACCGATTAATGAATCAGCAAGCGGTCCATTTGAATACGTCAAACCCGTGCCGGTTCCCGAAGTCAAATGGAGCATCCCGTTTACGGTGCCAACCGCCCTGATGGCATCGTGGTTGATGGGGATGATTCTGATTTGGGCTGTTCAAAGTCGTCGTATTTGGCGCATGGGTCGCGTCTTGTCTTTGGGATTTGAACCGCAACAACCATTCATGCAAGTGGTCAAACAATTGAGCAGTCGGCTCTCCATGGATGCACCCCGTGTGAGAATGGTTCAGCGCGTTGGTTCACCCTTCATTTGGGCATTGGGCAAACCGCAATTGGTATGGCCTAGCTGGCAGGAAGAACAAATCGGTAACCCGGGACAAAAAGCCGTCCTAGCTCATGAATTAGCGCACATACGGCGGCATGACCACTGGACACGATGGTTTGAACTGTTCTCTATGGGACTTTTATGGTGGCACCCGTTTTTCTGGTTCATCCGTCGCCAAATCCGAGAATATGCCGAATTATCTTGTGATGCGTGGGCTATCCACGCGTTTCCAACCCACAGAAAAGCACTTGCGCACGCGTTACTCGACGCTGCGGAACGGGGATTCCACCCTTCAAAAGTCGTTACCGCAATGGGCGCCACAGCTGCAGGTCGCCGTCAATTTAAAAGGAGATTAACCATGATTATTCAAAACAAATCCGCGCACAGAGTCTCAGCAGGATGGCTCGCAGCACTTTGCTGCTGCCTCCTATTCGTCCTGTCAGGCTGGACAACGCTCGAGCCCGTCACAGAATTACCTGCAGCGCCATCTGAACTGAGCGATATAGATCCTAGAATCGAGTCCATTGCTCGGGCACAAATCGCCCTTACTATGGGTAAGAGGTACATGAACGGAGAACGTTGGGACGATGCAGTTGCTGCCTTTGAAGAGGCGCTTCGCTTCTTGCCCAACAACGAACATGCTTCGTGGTCCTTAAGTCATGCAGCTCTCGAAGCGGGACGGCCGGATATCGCTGAACGAACGCTCATGCAAATAAAAGATCGGAAAAATGATCACGACAATTGGTCGATGCAAATGGCTCAAGCCCTAGCTGCGCAGGGTAAACAACAGGCTGCACTAAACCATCTACGTGACGCCGTTGAGTCAGCTCAAATTAATGCAGAGATTTTTGTCGATCCTGTCTTTGAGGCATTAGCCGACGACTCCGAATTCAACCATCTCATGCGACAGAGCTTGAAGCTGAGCAAATTGAAGCACGACAAGAAAAAGGAAGAGAACCAACGTCAAACGCTACGCGAGATACTGGAAATCGCGCCACGCAGCGCATCAACTTGGGGAAGACTGGGTTATGTATCTATTTCTGAAGGGGACCTCGCTGAGGCGGAAAAGGCATTTCGGCAGCAGTTGGAGCTGGATCCAGAATCGTCCACCGCCGCTTATAATATGGCCTGTACCTTTTCAAAATCTGGCAATCTAAGCGAGGCCAATCAGTGGTTGCAAAAGGCCGTTGCGTTGGGTTGGGACGACGACGAACACATCGTCCAGGATTCGGATCTAGATGCGATACGCGAAACATCAGCTTATCGCGAAGTGCTTGACCAACTTTCTGCAGAAACACAATTGGGTCATGACATCAAAAAGGCTCATAAACATGAAGATCACGCCAAGGTCTCGGATCTATTACTTGAAGCCGAAAAACTCGGCACGCTTGACGACGATGACAAAGCTTGGATTGTGAAACACCGTGCCAGTACAAACTATCATCAAAAGCAATATGCTGAAGCCAGTGAAGCGTACATCGAACATCTCGCCACATCAGATCATGCAGATGTGGATAGCACGCTCTACAACATCGCCTGCTGTAAATCGCTAAATGGCGAGATTGAGCAAGCTTTTGCCTATTTGACCGTCGCTATCGAAGCAGGTTTCGACTCCGCCGACCATATACGCCATGATTCGGATCTGGACGCACTGCATGACGACGCCAGATTTGACCAATTGGTCCTTAGAGCAGCTCAAGTCGATTTGCTGGCCGCATTCGGTAGCGATACTTGGGATACATTCATGCGTGACTTTGACAGTCGACTCACGTCAGGCAGCTTCTCTAAAGACCAGATCAAAAATATCTCATGGAGTCTCTACAACGGCGAGCAGTGGGATTTGGCCGCAAGAGCCTTCGCCCATCTGCGAGAAAAAGGTGACAACCGCACCGCCGCTTACAATGCAGCATGTTGTTACGCTCAAGCCCAAAATGCGGATCAAGCATTTGCATGGCTGAAGCGCGCATTAGCGGACGGTTTCGACGATGTACACCATATCCGAAAAGACAAAGACCTCGCTTCACTACGCGCAGACGAGCGTTTTGAAAAGTTTATCGCCGCCATAGATCACGAATAACGCTCCTCCATCATGGTGCGTTGTGGCCTGCGGCAGCATCCGACTGCCCAGGCCACCTTCTTTCTGGGAACGTTATGGCGCTTGATTCGCTCGTTTCTCCACGGCACGCCAAACGCGAATAACATTACCCGAACATATTTTTTGTATTCTTTCTTGCGAATAGCCTAGCTGCAACATCTCGTAGATGAGGTTCGGGTATTGCGAGACATCTCGTAGACCGTCAGGTAGCGTATCGCCTACCCCATCAAAATCAGAGCCTAATCCCACATGATCGTCTCCAACTAGTTGAATAACATGTTCAATGTGGGCAATGACATCTTTAATATCTGCCCGCGGGAATTCGTTTGCCGCGCGGTAAGCGGCAACCAGTGTTTTGGCTTCTTCCCCTTCGTGCTGTTCGCGAATCTCAGTAATTTCCTTGCGCGCTATTTCGCCAGCCACACGACTCTCTTGATTGATAAAAAAGCTGCCAAAGTTGATTTGAATGACACCATCTTTTTTTGCCAACAGGCGGATCATGTCGTCACTCATATTTCTTTCGAGATTCGGTGTGAAGTGCCGGCAAGAGCTAT
Organism: Holophagae bacterium; assembly: GCA_029263455.1. Classification (GTDB taxonomy): domain Bacteria; phylum Acidobacteriota; class Holophagae; order Acanthopleuribacterales; family Acanthopleuribacteraceae; genus JAGQSC01. Next base: position 70,453 of record JAJCXM010000021.1, on the reverse strand, counting down.
GACTAGCGATGACAGGAGCTGTTGATAATTCCATCACCTGAAAAAAGGTCTCGTCCGAGATATGAGCAACATCGATCATGATGCCGAGCCTGTTCATCTCAACAACAACTGTCTTCCCAAATGGGCTAAGTCCATGCCAACGGCGCTCTTCGTCATAAGACGAATCACAAATATGATTGACCTTCGAATGGGTCAATGTAATGTATCGAATACCGCGGTCGTGAAAATATTTGAGGTTGGCTAGATCGCCCTCAATAGGCGCACCATTCTCCATGCCCATTGGCAACGAAATAAGCCCCTTCTTAAAGTTAGCTTCCAGATCAGAGACCGAATTCACTAGCGCAAATTTATCCGGCCATTGGTTAACAAAAGAGGCCACCATATCAATCAACTTATCTGCATGTGCCTTGGCTCCATTATCTTCCATACTGGCAGGCACATAGATCGACATGAATGGCGCATCGAGTCCGCCCTGTTTGGCGCGGACATAATCAAAATCACCCGATTCTGTACGTACTGAAATGTCTTCCATCTCTTCAAAGAGCCGATACGGCAGGTCAATATGACCATCTAAAATCACGATTTCATGGGCCATTTTTTCCGCTTGTGCCAAGGTCGCTTGGTCCAACAAGGGATTGCTCATTAAAATCGCACTTATGACTAAAAACATAAATGGGTTCCTTTCAACCTAAAACGAGGAAGCTATCTAAAATTAGACGGGTAATGTCATGTCTTCAAGGAATCCCAGATAACGCAAGCCCATCGTGATTGGTGCATCTTGATAGTGCCGTGATTCGATTTCTAACAACTCGTCCTTGATTCGTGACGCCAATAATACACCACGATCGATCTTTTTGAGGCCCTCCAGCAGATTCCAGCGCAATAACCAACTATCGCGATAAAACGACAATTCGCGGTCGATACGCGTGAATTCCGTCACCACAATATCCGGATTACCAAGTCCCTTATCCCAAATATCGAGTGCTTGCTGGTAGAGTTCCAACAAATGTTGGCCTTTTTCATCTAGCCGCTTAGCAAAGGGTACCAATTTGTCTGTGAACTTAGAGCTCGGCCAATAGCTTGGATCGGCGGGACCGGCATAAGCGGAAACGACTTCCTCGCCAATCGCCATATCAAATTCGCCGTTCTTACGTTCAAATAAGAGCTCGTCTCCGCGTGTGACCCGACACTCCGAGAATGTGATTAAGCACATCAGGCCGCGACTATTGGCGATCACTTTCTCCATGCGGCCTTGAACGCGGATGCCGGAACGAAACTCTAACTGCAAATGATGACCGCGCCCCTCACAACCCAGCCAACGCAAATCACTTTCTTTGCACTTGGATAATCGACGGCCGTCCGTCAACAACCCAATCGGTGTCACGAATCCATTAGTTAAATACGTAGAGTCCTTTCCTGGCAGGTGCCGATTGTCCAAGGAAAGGGCACAAGCGCCACTCATCTTAATCATTGACGGTAACTTACGGTCCAACGAAAAATCACTCAATACACCGGTTATTTGAATACCTGAATCCAATAGCAGCGTGCCGACTTCAGCACTCAAACGAAAGCGTTCAAGGCCCACTTGTCCACCCATTTGGCACGCCAGGCCCTGCCCCACTTCGTCAAGCACTTCGTTTAAGTGGTCAAAATCTCGGGCGACATATAGTTGTGGCTGAGGCTCGGTAATATCATAAGATTTTTCAATACAGGCAGGTGATAGAACTATTTTCTGAACGCGTGGATGGTGGCAGAAAAAGCTTTCACCTACCGAGGACAACAATCCAGCCCCGTAAATTCGATAATCGCGCGGTGTACCAACTAAACCGTACTCGACGGTCCACCAATGTAATCGCGACATCAGGGCCGCCTCGGTCACGTAGTTGACTGCTTCTATCGCATCTCGCAGACGTTGATCGGCTTCATCGATTTGGGTCGTCGTTGCATTAGGATCTTCTTTGATTTCCGATAAATCACGAATAGCCAAGTAAACACGATTGTCTTCTTGCGAGGAAAAGGCCTTGGCTCCCAATTCTCCAAACCGTTGTAGGTATTTGCGGTAGGTAGGATCAGGAACAATTGGCGAATGACCCGCAGATTCATGGATGATGTCCGGAGCAGGTGTATAAGCTAAATGTTCGGCCGTTCGAATTTCGGTTGCAATGGTCATGATGCCTAAAGCTTGAAATTCCTGGAATGCTCTAGGAGGAATAAATCCGTCCACACACACAGCACCCCAACCAAATTCATTAAGGCAACGATCCATTTCCTCAATTCGTGGGATGCGGTCGATGGCGATCCCGGTTTGCTCAAGCCCTTTAATATAAGTCGGATGCGCTGTCTTCTTGAGTTGATTGTATGTCTGTAATAAAACGAATCGCCACACGGCATGATCGATTTCGTCGTAAGCGCCGTAGTCTTGCGTCACAACATACTGCCGTAGATGCTCGGGTACGCGATCCAAGGTGACTCGATTCATGCAAAGCTCCCCTGGAAACATTCCTTTTTACATTCCAAAAATAACCGTAATGAGCCGCCTTCGTCAAGATTTGCGCCGATTTCGTGCCTAATTTCTCGATATTAGGATTAAAGTAAAACTCATCGAAACTTTGGCTGTTAAACGATCTGATACCGGCAAAACTCGTCATAGGGTTTTGGCTTCACTCCCCTATTCACTTGCTATTGATAGCCAATAAGTGCTGAGTCATTGTGGTCAATCCGATCAATGCACATCAGTATTGTGTCTTCAGCCCATGGTGTTTTCCTTAAAGCTTAGGTATTCTTTGTTTTATGCAAGCACTGATCGAACTTCTAGTATTCGCGGTTAAAACGGCCTTAATTACCGGGGCTGTAGCGACGGTCGTATTGATTATCGTCAACTCATTGAGGCGCACCGTTGGCGGCGTCGACGGTCGGCTGTCTGTAGATCATCTAAATCGCCAATACCAACAGCGACATTTGGACCTAAAGCTCTCCCTGCTACCGCGGGCCGAAGCCAAGAAATTAGCAAAAAAGCATCACAAGCAACTGAAGAAACAAGCCAAATCAGATCGCGAGCGCCTTTTCGTGCTGGACTTTGCAGGCGATCTAGCCGCCAGCGCGGTTCATGATTTGCGCGAGACACTTAATAGTCTGATCCCAGAACTTCATGAAGGCGACGAAGTATTGCTTAGACTAGAAAGCCCCGGCGGCAAAGCTCATGCTTATGGGTTCGCCGCGTCACAGCTACAGCGTTTTCGTGATCGCAAGATTCCTTTAACCGTTTGTATCGATAAGATGGCTGCCAGCGGCGGTTACATGATGGCTTGCGTGGCCGATCGCATCATTGCCTCACCATTTGCCATGGTCGGTTCAATCGGAGTCGTTGCCATGATCCCTAACTTCCACCGTTTCCTCAAAAAACATGGCCTGGATTATGAAGAGTTAACCGCAGGACAGTACAAGCGCACGGTCAGTATGTTCGCGGAAAATACCCAAGAAGGTCGCGAAAAGTTCATTTCCGAACTTGAAGAATTCCACACCGTATTTCGAGAGTTCGTCAAAGCACACCGACCCCAGGTTGACATTGAGCAAATCGCTACCGGTGAAGTTTTTTACGGACAAAAGGCCTTGGACCTGGCTTTAGTCGACGAGCTACGTGTGAGCGACGACGTTTTGATCGAGTTATGCGCAGACAAAGAGGTTTATGCTGTGACCCACCACGGACGTCCAGACATGCGAACACGCCTTTCCGATTGGTTAACCCGTCGCTTCCTCTAGCTGTGTTAGCTTTGCAGGGTTCCGATCACAGTTGGACTGAGTGACGATGACACACGTGTACCGCTATCGCGATGGTGAACCCGACGCCGTCGATACCGTCGACCAATGGATTCGATCGGCGACTTATAGCTACCGAATTCGATTAGGTAACGACTTGGATGATTTGGTGCAATCGATTCATATGGAGTTGGTGCGATTGCTACGCAGTGAACAGCTTAAGATTGAAACCAGTTTCAAAGCCTACGTTTGGCGGGTTGCCAATCATCGCGCCATTGATCAGCTTCGCCGATTAAGTCGGCAACACCTCATGCAGGAACTTGAAGACTCAATTGCATCCCAAGCTAGGAGTCCCTTTCAAGCGATGGTCGATTTACAAACAGCCGAACTAGCATTTGCCGTGATGAAACGTGCGAAGCAGGCTTGTCAGGATATTTGGCACCGCATTGTCAATGGCGAAAGTTACGAACAAATGGGAAAAGCATTGGGTATGAATGCAGGTGCACTACGCATTAAGGCACTTCGATGTCGACAACAAGCCGCAAAAATACGAGACCAACTAATCAATGAAAAACGTAACAAAAATGCCACGTTATCGCCTTTATCTACAAGGAGTCGAACATGACATGCGAAGAATGGTCTGAACGCATTCCCTGGATACTCAATGGCAGTGCAGAACCCGAGTCACGTCGCGCTTTTGACGCTCACGTCTCCGGTTGTGAAGCATGTAGCCAGGCTGTACGTGACGCGCAATTTGCGGCATTGAGCTACGCACAGCACCCATCACCCCAACTCGTCATTGCCTATGCCAATAAGGAGAGGATTGATCCCACCATCTCAGCCGACTTCCAACAGCATTTAGAGTCGTGCGACTCATGCAATCAAGAAGTGGTACAGGTTAGATTGAGTGCAAAGCAGTTTCGCAAGAAGGCGAACCCATTCAAAATTAGCTGGATAGCAACAGCAGCATCCTTGCTAATTGGACTAGCATTGGGAATGATCGTAAATCGACCTGCTGCGGTGCATAAGCAAATTCAGACGCTGGACTTAATTTCCCAAGATACAAGAAATAGCCAGATCCATCAGGTTCAAGTCTCGGAAAACGCCGAATACTTACTCATCAATCTCTTTCCCAATCAGGAAGCAATAACTTGGGACGCCTTCGTTTATGACGAAAACGGAGTTTTAATCAGAAGCTATAAGCAACTGTCGCCGCTCGATGATGGGGCCGTTAGTTTCATGCTTACGACCAACGAGTTCATGAGCGGAGAGTGGACCATTCAGCTTAAGAACGGAGACATAACTGAGCGATTCAGTTGTCGCTGGCTGAACCAATCGCCATAAAAGCAGCCCAATAAAAGGGATGCTGGTACCGAGGTTGTTCTTTCATCCATAAGGCAGTTGAACGTAATGCATTAGATGGACTGCGGCCCGCTAACATATCGTGATGAAAGCGCGTCATAAAAACAGACGTCGATTCATCTTGGATGGGCCACCACGACAAAACCAGCGACTGGGCACCCGCATACAAGAAGGCATGGGCAAAACCGACCACACCTTCACCCCAGAAATTCGTACCCCGGCCAGTATTACAGGCCGACAACACCACGCAGCGGGTCTGAAGTGGCATGCCCATGATTTCGTATATTTGAAGTAAACCGTCATTGCTTTCATCGGCTGCCAGTAGCACACCAGAGAGGCGAATTTGATCATTATCCAGCCAGGCGTGGGACGCAAGGTGAATGCGATCCGCCAACGGCGCATGCATCTTAAGGGCTGTCTCAGTGGCGTTACTTCCGGACAGTCCAATCACATTTTGTCCTTGATATAAGGTAACTAAAGCGGTCACTTCATCACGACTGAATGGTAGTGGCCCCATTTCATTTCTTAGGGCCGGTAGCGATGAACGGTTTTCGTCATCAAATGGATGGGCCAATGCCAACAAATCAGGCTGCGCTGCAATATGCTTGCTTCGGTTCTTGACCATTAGCCAACTCTTAACAGACGGTACAATGAGCGCTTCAAAATCATCCACCAGATACTTATTCTGCTGGCCATTGTCTGAGGTCACCCAACAAGCTGGAGGCACATCCCAAAGCGGACCGTCGAGCACAAAAACTAATTTCTCAACGCCAACAAGATCAGCGGCTGCCGGAAGTAACACGGCTTGATACCATTCGTGAAGTAAACGTTGCAGCCTAGGCAATTGCCGACCAACCTGATGCCTCAAAAGAGGTTGCAATCGATTTGCTCTTTCACGTAGTTCCGTCAAGCCGGCAATCGGATACTCAACCGTCTTTTGACCTGTCTTGACCACCAAGTAAGACATGGGTTCCGCGATGTAATAGGCGAGAACGGCAGTGTGGTCGCCTAGAAAATCAAGCTTGGCAAGCTCTGTAGAATCAGGGTCATAGGTAGACGCATAAGACTTAGAAACCTGTCGTATTTGCAGCTGTGTTCGCTCAAGCGCATCCATGGTTTCGGTGATGGTCGCTTGAAGGTGCGTGTGTTGTTCAGCGTCTTTGGCTGTCGTCAATCGGCGTTGCGTTATGCGGATAGTGTCGCGTAGCTGGGTAGCTTGACGCATCAATTCGGGCGGAACATGCGCAGGCGTAATGTTACGTCCTTCGCGTAGTACGTCAGCCAAGGTCCTTGCGTGCATGCGTTCGATTAATTCAAAGCGCTTTGTCGCCCTGCGATGTTCAGGTAGCGCATCGACACTCAGCATTACTTGATCGTAAACGGCCGATTGATTGGCCAAATAGGAGGTCCTGGCGTTGCCCTGTTCAAACTCAATGCGCAAGTCGTCTAAGAGATCAACTGACTGCAGGCTCCACTTCAATGCCTGTTCCTTTTGTCCCTGAGCGTAAAAGAGAGAACTCATACCATGAATAGATTCTAGTTCTAGCGCTCTAAGCCCTAACTCAATAGCCAGTTGCCGCGCTTCGTCAAAACGAAGAACGGCATTGGTCCAGTCCTGCCTTTCTGAATAGCCTCGTGCCTCTAGTAATGACACTTTACAGATGCCGGTTTTGTAATTCGATGCTTCAGCAACGCTGCGGGCTCTTGCAAAAACGATCTGACCTTCTGCTAACTTACCCGACTTCGCAAGCGTACGCCCTAGGTTAGCTAGAGCGTCTACCTGGGCCGTTGCCTCGCCCACCTCGTCAAGAATATCGGCCGCAAGTCTATGGTGATTTTCGGCCTCGATTAGTTGGTCATTCTGAGCGTGCAGCACGCCCAAATTAACCAGAGCATGTCCCTCGCCTCTGCGATCACCTTGTCGCCTAAACTGTTGCAGCGCTCGATCGAATGTCGCAAAAGCTCGCTTTGATTGGCCCTGCGACCTATAAACGACACCTAAGTTGTTAAGCGTGGTCGCCAGTCCTTGACCGTCTCCAATCTTTTCTTGAACATGCAAGGCCTGACGGTAGGCTTCAACGGCATCATCGTTTTCACCCAAGGCTTGTCTGACAAAACCGATGTTTGTCCAAATGCGGGCTTTTAGTAAGTCGTCGACCTCCGGAAGGATAACCGACTGTTCAAATAACGCCACTGAGCGACGGTAGTCACCAAGCTTTGCATATTCCACGGCCATGTTATTGAGGGTGACAGCCACGCCATGGCCGTCATGAGCCCGTTTCCTATGAATCAAAGCTTCCTGAAACAAAGCCAGCGACTTTTCTGACTCACCCTTCAATCCCACTAAGTGGGCTCGATTATTGGTGCTCATACCCAAACCCCAGTCGTTACCTATCACAGACCAGAGTTCTAATGCTCGCCGATAATATTCATCGGCTTTATCAATTTCACCAGCCAACATGTGGATATGGCCCACGCTGTTCAGCGCTAAGGCCAATTCAGCCTCTTGACCTAGATCTTCGGCCAGGACTATGGCCGCCAGAAATCTCTGTTTGGCAAAATCCAGCGATTGCTTTTCACCTAGAGTATGGGCCTCAAGCGCTTCGTTCATGTCGTTTTGTAACTGGACCTTTTTTTGATGATTTGTCTCGGCCGCTTCATGTGCCAATAACTCAATGAGATAGTGGCCATCCTCTTGGATATCTTGAACCTCAATAACGACCGTTAAACGCCCGTCAGCGCCACAGATAAAGTGACTGTCCTCTACCCCCCAACGTCCCTGCTGGCCATCTTGTCGATGTTCATCATCATTCAGCTTAATGTGTGTCAAGACGTCGCATCCAGCTTGGGTCAAACGGAATGCGACGTAGTCGTTTTCTGAGACGTTAATTGTCCATTCAGACCCTTGCTCAAACCGTTGAGCCACACCCACTTCCAGGGTGTTCGTTTGAAAAAGTAACAGGCAAAAAAATATCATGTCAACTGGCTGCATCTTGCCAGATGACCTACATGAAGTCTAGCCACTAACAAAATTGCATTATGGGTACATGGATACATAAGCCGCCAAATCGGTGATCGACACCGAGGTTGCCCAAGTCTCATATAGTGTGCCTAAAGATGCAACGGTTTCGAATTGGGCGACCGCTCCATCCGTAAAACCCGTAACATAAGCATGCTTTCCATCCGCACTAAAAGTAGGTGAAACCGACCCTTGCAAACCATCCACACCGCCCGAGCCGTCAGTCAATACTTGTCGAAAGGTCAAAGTACCTAATATTCGCTCAAATACGGCGACTGAATTGTCATTGAACCCAGATACCAAAACCTGTTTACCATTAGGACTAACGGCGACACCGATGGCACCTGATAAACCATCAACGGATCCCACCCCATCATACTCAGCTTCAATGAAGCTCAATAATCCGGTTGCAGGGTCGCGCCGAAACATAGCTACGGCTGAGTCTGCAAATCCTGTCACGTACAAGAACCTTCCGGAAACGACCAAATCATTGGTGCCGGCAATTCCAGCAACGCCACCTGAACCATTGCGATAAACTTCCAAGAACGTTAACAGACCCGTCACTGGGTCGCGCTCAAATAAGGTCACCGCATCTTCTCCGCTGCCAGAAACATATAGATGGGTCCCTGTCCCATTGAGAGCGACGCCTGCCGCGCCCGCAAGTCCGTTAGTTGCATTATCACTTACGCTGCCGACAAACGTGAGATCGCCGCTTAACGCGTCACGCTCAAAAATCACCACACTTGAGGACGTTATGCATCCCACATAAAGGTGGCTTCCACTGGGATCAAGCGTGACTCGAACCGGTCCCGCCATGGCACTGATGCCACCAAAACCATTCTCGTAAGCAAACGCGAATGACAGCATCCCTGTGCTGGGGTCGCGGCGAAAATGAGACACTTTATCTTCCGCCGATCCCGTCACGTAAACATCTAAGTCATCGCCTGAGATGGTGATGCCTTGGGCGCCCAATAAGCCATCCACGCCGGCGCTACCATCAATATGAGATTCGACAAATGACAGCGTACCTGACGCTAAGCGATCGAAAACGGCCAAGCCATTAACCGACGCGCCCGTTACATATACGTGACCGCCATCCGGCGCAACTGCCACAAATTCGGCGCCACCTATTCCAGACACACCGCCAACACCGTCTGCCGAGAAACCAAGAAACTCAAGCTGGGCCCAACACAAGGATCCCGTCAACAGCAGTAAAAGAATGCGCATAATCATCTCCTTTTTGATTTTCTAATATCAAAGGGCGTTGCACATAAACTTCCGTTACACATTTTTCCTGTATGCTGGTTATCTATTCAAGAGAAGAAGGTGCCTGTGACCACTTATCGAACATGTACATTATGTGAAGCCATGTGTGGACTAGCCATTGAGGTTGAAAATGGCCGTATCATGAAGATTAGAGGTGATGAAGAGGATCCCTTTAGCCGCGGTCACATATGTCCTAAAGCATTGGCTCTAAAAAATATTCACGAAGATGGGAATCGTATAAGGAAGCCACTCATCAAACGGAACGGAAAGTTTGTGGAGACCGACTGGCATGAAGCTTTAGAAACCACCGCCAAGAAGATAGCTGACCTGCAGGCCAAGTACGGAAATCAGGCGATGGCCATTTATGCAGGCAACCCTAACGTGCACAATTTGGGATCCATGCTCTATTTGCCGAATTTTTCGAAACTGCTACGCACGCCCAACCGCTATTCGGCCTCTTCTGTCGATCAATGGCCACACCAGCAAGTAGCGCACGAAATGTATGGACACCAATTCATGGTACCGATACCAGATATCGACCGTACCGATCTATTTGTCATCATGGGCGCAAATCCGGTCGCTTCCAATGGCAGCTTGATGACCGCACCCGGCGTCAGTCGTAGGCTCAAGGCCATCATGAAACGTGGCGGTGAAGTCATTGTCATCGACCCACGCAAGACTGAAACTGCAGATTTGGCCACAACCTACCTTTCCATCCGACCGGGAACAGACGTCTATCTAATGGCCGCGGTCCTGAGGCTTATTCTTGAAAATGGCTGGCATCAACCCGGGCCTTGGACTGAGTTCAGCACGGGCTTAGACGAATTGAAGTCTTTTGTGCAATCGATTGATGTAAAGGATGTCAGCCGTTTAACCTCCATCCCACAAGACGAAATTGAGTGTCTCGCGCAAACGTTTGCTAAAGCTGAAAAAGCCTGTTGGTACGGCAGAATCGGTGTTTCTACCCAGCGATTTGGAGCCACCACTCAGTGGCTCATCCAGTGTGTCAATATCATTACCAATAAGTTAGACACGCCTGGCGGACTCATGTTCCCGTCGCCAGCCGTCAATGTGCTGGATTTTCTGTCGCCCGGTCACCATGGGCGTTGGAAGAGTCGTGTGCGCTCGTTGCCCGAATTTGCGGGCGAATTACCGGTAATCGCTTTAACCGAGGAAATCGAAACGGCCGGGGACGGACAGATAAAGGGGCTAGTTTTGGCCGCCGGCAACCCAGCCGTGACCACACCAAATGGGCAAAGGCTAGAGCGCGCCATTCAAGGTCTTGAATTCATGGTCGCGATTGATTTTTACCTAAATGAGACCAATCGACATGCGCACATCATCCTACCGCCGGTTTCGCCCTTGGAGCGCGATCATTACGATCTCATATTCCACCAATTCGCCATTCGCAATACATCCAAATTTAGCCAAGCCACCATGCCACGACCAGTAGGAGCTATGGATGATGGAGAGATATTCGCCGAGCTGACATGCAGATTAGCGCGACACAAGAAGTTGTCATTCGGTCAGAAATTCAAATTTCACCTACAAAAACGGATGGGCGCACGTCGAATACTTGCCTTTGCCTTAAAAAAGGGTCAGAGCGGAGTAAGTCTAAAGCAGCTGTTGCAAAACCCCCATGGCATTGATCTTGGTGCCATGGCAGCGCAGCTACCAAAAGGCTTAAGGCAAGAGCAAATTCAATTGGCACCCAAACGATTTGTAGAAGACTTGAATCGGGTAAAAGATGTTGGCAAACAGACCGAGGAGTTTCGCCTCATTGGCCGCAGGCATCTCCTTAACAACAACTCGTGGCTTCGACACATTCCACACTTAAATCGTGGTAAATCAAGAATGACCTTGCTGATTTCGCCAAAGGACGCAGAGTCTTTAGGTGTAAGCGACGGCGACTTGGTAACCGTCAAATCGGATGTCGCTCAGATAGATGTCGTCGCCGAATTGGACTCAGGGATGACACATCGCGTTGTTTGCTTGCCATATGGCTTCAGCGGTCGAGCGCACGCACACACCGCCAGCCCATTCCCGCACAGCGCTAGCATAAACGACATCACACACAGCAACGATTGGGATCGCGTCAGCGGTAATGCCGTCTTAAGTGGCGTTCGTGTTGAGGTCGGCCTTGCCGATGCTCAAACTGCGACCAAGAGCTAATTCCGCATGGCAGGAAACCCTTGACCGGGATTTGGGTTTTGGCCATGAGTTAGCAATCGTCATCTTAGTGCAGAAGATGTGCTTAGAGAGGCCAGAACTATCTGGCCTCCCGCATACGCCTTAGTTCGTTTCAGCTAACTGGGCGTCTCGTTGTCGGAAATAGTCTGCGTAGTCGACATAATCAAGGTGACTAATCACTTTGCCATCCCGAACCTGAACCACGGTCACCATGGAAACCTCACCCTTCAAATCAGGCTTACCGTCACCTTGTATGGCTGTGGCACTAGCTCTCATCACAAACAGAGCGTGCTCGCCGGTAAATATCTTTTTTACGACCTCAAATTTCAGGTCTTTCATCGTGGCCGCAACCCCATCGATCATTTTGGTAATAGCTTGCCTGCCTACAATCGGTTTGCTGGCAGTATATTTGTCTCCTTGAATCACTCTTAAGATTGATTGATAGGTGTGGTCATTGAATTCGGATTCGTCGCTATAAAACGCAGCCAACTTTTGTGAGTCGAGCATTTCATAGGCCTTAATGTAACTAGTGGCGATGGATTCTAAATCTGCAACTTGATAATTCGACTGTGAGTAAGATAACGCAGTCACCATGGCAATAAAGCCTACGGTTAGTATTTTCATGGGAATCTCCTAAAGACTAATTTGAAACCTAGGTATCATTGCTGAGTACGTTGCTATAGAAGGATCTGCCGCTGACAGGTTGTGACAAAACATGAACAAATATGAAACTCCGTACGCCACGAGATTTAATGCCACATTGGTTCACGGATTTGTAATATGAAAACGATGAAAAATAACCGACAAAACGAATCTGAAAAAAATGGTCGCGCGTCGTATTTGTTTGACGAATGGGAATTCAAATCTCAAACATGTCAACTGTTGCGCCAAAGCCAACCAGTCAAAATGCGGTCCACGTCGGCGCGCTTATTATTGGAGCTACTAAAGAGCGATCACCAAGTTTTGGAGAAATCTAACCTAATTGCCGCTGTCTGGCCCGATACGCACGTCACGGAGAATGCCTTAACCCAAGGTGTGAAAGAACTGCGCAAAATATTGGATGACGATGCCCAGGAACCCGTCTATATCCGGACCCATTCGGGTGTCGGCTACCAATGGTTGCAGCAAACGACCCGTCATGAGCCGCAAAGCAACCCTGCGATTGAAAGCAAGCGCATTGACGCAGAGAATAGGCCTCGCTCAAGCAAGTGGTTGTTCGGCATTCTAGCCTTGGTGATTGCCTATTTCTTCATGGATCGTGTCGTTCAAAAGCCGTCAACAAATGAAGCGTCGGTGGCACTTAAACGCTTAGCGATCCTGCCTTTTGAAAATCGAACGAATAATCCTGATCTCCAATGGTTGGAGCTTGGATTGAGTGACATGTTGACTCGTGAGTGTCAAAATCTGCCTTTTCTCAGTACGTTCACACGCGAGGACTTCTACTCGGCCATTGCCGGTGAAATGGCCGACGGTTGGGAACCGGAGTCAGTGCAATCTTTCTTGGCCAACCACAAAACTGACTTATTGATTACAGCCTACGTCGAAAAACAAGAGCAGCATTACGAATTCAACTACACACTCTACAGAATGAATGATTCCGAGATTCGAGGCCGATTTGTAACCGACCAGCTAACGGCCTGTATACCACTAATTGTGGAACGACTGGCGCTACAACTTGGCGCGACAGAATCCAAAAACGCGAAACCCGCCCTTTCGGGCAATGACGAGGCCAATGCCGATTACGCCAAAGCAATGGCCGCTTTTGACACGCAAGGTGCCGCGCTCGCACGGCCTTACTTGGAAGCCGCCTTAGTTCGTGACCCTAATTTTCGTTGGGCCCGCGCTCAACTCGCTAACGCCTATTTTCAAGCGGGCGATTGGGATCAAGTTGAACAGATTTATCATCAAATATTTGATCGTCCATCATCCAACCTCGCCGTGACTGTATTCATCGAGGGTTTGATGGCGGATGTATTGGCACGCAAAGGAGAAACTAAACGTGCCAGTTCAATTCTAAACAGCCAATGGCAACGTGTTAGCGATTTTCAATCCGATGTCCTAAAGCATTCAGCACTCATGCAACAGGCCAACATTTTGTTGCGACAGGGAAAGCTCAAAGATTTGGCCAGAGTACTTGATGAAGCTGAAGCGATGGCGATCCCTGCTAGTACCCTCGAGCACCAAGCTGACACCTTGTTCTTCCTAGGTAATCCTCAACTGAGTCAACGCAATAATATTGAATGTTTCGCGGATTTACAGCAATCGGCTGACTACTATCAAGCAATGGGTTTACGAGCCAAGCTAGCTCGAACATTACTTGTACTTGGTTCCAATGACGCACCTGGGTTAAACGATAGAAGAGCTTACCTTACGCAAGCGATCACCATTCTTAGGGAGCTAGACCATAAGCCCGATTTAGCTCTGGCGTTGGCCTCACTAGGATATCTAGAGTCTAACAACGGCCAGCTAAATAGTGCCCAACAGCTGCTCTCAGAGGCTGAATCAATAGCACAGTCCATGGGTGCAACATCAACCCTGGCCAAGATCCAATTCTTCCAGAATTTTGTTTCATTGGCACGCTGTTTCCCTCAGCCGCAAGACGACTGTCTCATGGGGGTCGCCGATCGCATGCAGTCTTGCTTGCATTTGTTCAACCAACAAGAAGCGGCCACAGGTACCTTGGACTGCCTCTTGTTTCTGACGCTGTTGGATCTCGAATTCAAACAATATGAGCAGGCAATAGACCGTTTCGAAAAAATGGATGCCTTGGTGGCAACAACTGGCGACTCATTGACCTATTCATATGTGCTCCTGCTAAAGGGCAAGATGTTCCTTGATCAGAACCGACTTGGCGAATCGCGTACATGTCTCGACCAAATCCCTGAAAAACCTGCACTTCCCTATTATTTTGCACAGCTCTTCATATTGGATGTACTCGCTCTTGTAGGCTCCGGAAATCAATTGCAAGCGCATATTAACGCGGTAGAGAAACTTACATTTCCCGCCTACATGCGCCCCTATTTGAACGAAAAATGTAGCACCTACAGGGTGCCACACGACCAAGAAACAGTTAGATCAATGGCATCCAACCCGAGTATTTTAGAGATCTACTTCCAGCCGTTAACCCATTAACTGAGGCATATTGATCAACCCCAACGGTCAAAAACACATTGACATAGTTAACTAGTACAATGTATCATTAGGTCACTCTTGCACATGGGAGTGGCATGCATGATCAAAGTTGAACTCAATAAAGCGAATCGCATCCCTATTTACCTTCAAATTGAAGAGCAAATAAGGTTACTCATCCATAACGGATCCCTAAAGCCAGGAGATGCGATGCCAACGGTTCGTGAGCTGGCTGTACAGTTACGAATCAATGCTAATACCGTCGCCCGGGTCTATCGAGACCTTCAAGGTGCCGGCATCCTTGAACTCAGACGCGGAATCGGCAGTTTCATTTCGCACACCTGTCCCGACCAATCAGTCAGTGACCAAAAATTCACATCGATACGAACGCTCGCTCAAGAGTTAGTTGGCTTAGCAAAAGAGAGTGGGCTTGGGTCGGTGGAGCTTCAACAACTCATTCAACAATCCTGGAAGGAGGATAAATGAACATCATCACAGTCATTATTTTCTTAGCAACTTCACTCATTGCAACCGCGACGGTCATTCTGGCGGACATGCCAGCCGTCGCCCTGTCATTACTCTTAATCGGCAGTATAGTGGCGGCCTCACCAAGGCTCGTACAAGAATGGGAACGTGGCATAGTCTTGAGGCTGGGCCGTTACCATCGCGAAATTGTGCCGGGCATTTCTTGGCTCATCCCCGGATTAGACCGAACCATTGCTCATGTAGACATGAGAATACGCTCATCAACATTTTCTGCAGAACGAACATTAACCAAAGACACCGTGCCTGTGAATGTGGATGCCGTTCTCTTTTGGATTGTGACGGATGCCAAGAAAGCGGTCCTTGAAGTTGAAGGCTTCGCGAACACCGTCAATTGGGTCGCTCAAACCACACTTCGAGATGTTATTGGCACCGCCGAATTGGTGGAAATGATCTCTGACCGCGCGCGGCTTGACAAAACGCTACGGGAGATTATTGACGCCAAAACAAGTGACTGGGGAATTACGGTTCAATCTGTCGAGATACGCGACGTCATGGTCCCTAGCGAGTTAGAAGATGCCTTGAGTCGTAAAGCGCAGGCAGATCGCGAGAAAGAAGCGCGCATTATCTTGGCAGAGTCAGAGCTCAAGGTAGCAGAGCAGATGAACTTGGCGAGTAAGATTTACGCTGGCAGCCCAGGCGCCATGCAGTTAAGGGCCATGAACATGACGTACGAGTCAGTGAAAGAAAAAGGCGCATTGATGGTGATTCCAAGCGAAATGGTCCATTCCATAGCGCCAGCCACCATGGGTTTGGCCACTTCAGCATTTACTAGTCCCGCCTAGAGAGGGTTTTCATGAAAATGACACGACATTTCTTTTCAAACATAACGGCCCAACAACTAAAGCGATGTCATGTAACCTGGAATGGAGAAGACTTGGGGAAAACGGTTGTTTTCCCCTTCTTCGACGACCATGGAACTGTAACGGGATACATGCTGATCACGAACGAAGACAAACTATTCTTAGGCGCAGATGCTTACCAAGGCTCTATTCGAAAACTATTAGGTTGGAGACTGACCTTTCGTGGATTCCAGTTGGAGCGCAAGTGCTTTTTAAGCTCTTGGCACTACGATCCTTGGTGGCTGCTCAAAACGCCTAAGCTCGCGCAGGAGGACGAACCTCTTACGCACACCAATATCGTGCCCTATTTGCCGAAAAAAATTAGTAGCTTTGTGTACAAACGAAAGAACTTACAGCCAAGTCATTACTTGGATGGGAACTTGAGTACAATGGACATCGTGATCCCAACCACCAAATACGTCACGCCGCCGCAAACGCATCGAGAGCGAGCGACTTGGCAACTCAACGCTTGGTGGATTTAGAGACAAACTGCTAAGAATTATCTATTATTAGGGATACTGAATCCCACGTTAGGTAAGACAACTTGTCCTCCTCCCCAATTGACGGCCATGATTGGACCAAATCGACGCTCGAACTAATTGGCATACCTGCGGTTTACGTGGAAGTCAGCGGCACTATTCGGGCCAGCAACCAAGCATTTAAGGCATGGACCGGTTGGGCAGATGAAAGCGGTCCAGCAGTCAATCTCAACCATGTCATGCCTGAATTCAAGCAAACTTTATTACAAGTCAAACCCGGTCAGGAACTCTGTTTAGAATGGAAGAACGACGCCAGCCTATTGCCGCCAGCCGTGCTGCATTTCACTGGATTCTTCTCGAATAATGGAAGGTTAGACCACGTAATCTTGAAATGTGAGCCGCTAACTACCGCTACAAGCCAAAAAACGACAGATTCCGATGAACAATTCGAACAGGCGATGGAACAACTGGGTGATGCGGTGGCTGTCGTAAATTCCTCGACCCAGGACCTGGTTTTCGTGAATTCCGCGTTCTGTCGCCTCTATCGTATTTCCCGCGAGCTAGCCATCGGCCGTGCCGTAAAGCTTTTTATTCATCCCAAGAGTCATCATAATTTTCACGACGTTATGAGCCGGCTACGATTGCAAAAAACGGTCTTAACTGAGACCACAGACGTACGAAACGACGGGTCTCCATTTGCGAGCGAAGTTCACCTGACGACCATGCATTTGCGGGGCCAGCTTTGTTTCTTGGCGGTGATCAGAGACATCACCATTCGTAAGGAGACGCAAGAAGCCATTCAAAGGGAGAAGACTTTCGTAGATACGGTCATCAAATACGCGGGCGAAGGGCTGTGCGTATGTCACGAAATTGATCAATCACCTTTTGTCAAATTCACGGTCTGGAACGATCAAATGGTTTCGATTTCAGGTTATACCATCGACGAAGTCAACTTAAGTGGATGGTACCAGCTAGTTTATCCAGATGAGGAAATTCGAAATAAGGCCATCAGCAGGATGGATCGTATGCGCGAAGGTGATGATCTAGTAGCTGAGGAGTGGGTTATTACGCGAAAGGACGGCGTAGAAAGAATACTCGAGATAACAACGTCTGTTCTAGGAGGGGATACAATTCATGTGCTTGCGTTGATGAATGACGTCACTGAACGCCGCGATCTTGAAGAACATCTCATCCATGCACAAAAAATGGAGGCCATTGGCACCTTGGCTGGTGGCATTGCCCATGATTTTAATAACTTGTTATCACCCATATTGGGTTACGCGGAGATCATCTCTCAAGAGTCGCAAAACAACCAAAAGCTTAAGAAAGCGGCCACCGACATTCAGAAAGCGGCATTACGCGCCAAGAACTTGACCCGACAAATTCTTGCTTTCTCTAGCAAACAAACACTACAGCTTGAAGATATAGACCTCAACACAACGATCAAGCAGTTCAATCACATATTAGCGGGAAGTCTTCGCGACGATATTCAACTCAAACTCCTTTTGCACAAGAGACCCTGTTACATACGAGGTGACAGCGGCCAAATTGAACAGATTTTGATGAATTTGGTGCTTAACGCACAGGACGCAATGCCATCTGGCGGTACCTGCAAAATAAGAACTCAAACGATTTACGTCGATCCTTCGATGGAGGATCGTAGCAGTATTATGGAATCAGGATCTTACGTTTTGCTGAGTATCCAAGACCATGGCATCGGTATGGATAAAAAGACCCAAATAAATATGTTTGAGCCCTTTTTTACCACCAAACCAAGTGGCAAAGGCACGGGCTTAGGTTTGTCGTCTGTCTACGGAATCGTACAACAACATTTTGGACATGTTGATGTACTGTCTGAAAGCGGAAAGGGCACATCGATATCTATCTATTTTCCTCGGCTTGAGTCCTATACCGATTCGTTAGAATTGGAGTCAAGCACTTCAAAATTTGAAGAAAGCGGCGGCACCATTTTATTGGTCGAAGACAATACAATGGTCCGTGAAATGGCCCAAGAAATTCTCGAACGATCGGGCTACCGAATCCTGGTAGCAACCGGACCCAAGCAGGCGATCAAAATATTTGAAGACAATCAGAGCGAAATCGATTTATTGCTATCCGATGTCGATATGCCAGAAATGAACGGCAAAGAACTTTTCTATACGCTACGAAAAAGTCAACCTGACCTTCGCGTCCTCTTCATGTCCGGATATGCTGACAATATCATTATCGACAAGGATTCCGAAAAACAAGACCCATTCATCCAAAAGCCCTTTAGAATGGCTGACTTGACGCAAAAGGTACGTCTCGTCTTGACGAACTAAAGAACCATCAGCGCTTGAGAACCAGACCCAGCTGAAACTGATCGCCAGCCAAGGCGTTACGACCGTCAATACTATTTGTATAAGTAAATTCCAAATCCATCTTGTGCGTCCAACTGACACCAAGCGTCGTTTCCCACTTCACTAGGTCAAAATCATTCTGCAGTGATGGGTTGTCTACCGTTCGGTCAGTTTGGCCGTTTCCTGCACTTTCAATACCGTCGATTTTGCTACGCCAATATACATGATCAAATGAAGCTCCCACTTCCAACAAATACCTGAATTCATCAGCAGGCTCTTCTAAACGCCAGCGATAGCCTGATTCGATGCCGTAATAAAATTGACCGATACCTCGGCCAAATAGCAAGCGAAGCTCGAAGTCTTCCTGACCGTTTCCCAATGGCATCGCTTCGCGTCGTTGATATAGATATGGAAGTTTCATAGCGCCTGAAATAGAAAGCACACTTTTGCGCTTCCATAAAACGCGACGAATGCCTAGTTCAAGATCAGAAAACCCTCGATTACTCTGCACCACTTCTCCATCTTGGCGAAGATCCTTGTACGCCAATGAAGCAAAAAGCCCAAGTCCGGCAGGTAATCCATATTCGGCGTACAAAGAAAGGTTCCTGTCTTCAAACCTGCTGGCATTCACCTCATCACCAAATTCATCAAAGGCATTATCTGTCGAGAATTCATTGAAGGCTATTTTGAAGTAAAGCGCCTGCCTGGCTGGCACCCACGCGCCCGATTTGGCTGGCCATGCAATAAACAATATCGAAAGGACTGCCACCCAAACCAAACATGAAATTTTGCTGCTAGTCACGCGTCGCTCCCAAAATGACGTTAGTTTAACTTTGCCCTTAAAGCTTACGCGGATTGAGCCGAAAGGGCGCATTATCATTTGGTGAGGTAATGGAACCTCCACGACTGTCATCCACGAGCTTGTTCTTTCAAAATTCGCGGGGAACAGGATGTAGTGGCTCTGGTAATTGTCTACGAAGTATTGGAATTAGATCTTAACCACAAAGGTACGACTCAAGCTGTCGTGCCATCCACGACCTGTTTTGCCCAAGAACGAAAAGGCCTCAAATGGTATCAATCGGCCAAAGGAGCGACCGACCACCTGACCCAGAGTTGCAGGGGCACCCCATTCATTGACAACGCGAGTGCCCGTCAATAATTTACCGATCGTTCGTCCCCAAAGTGCTTCAAAAATAACGTAATAAATCAAAGGCACGGCTAATGACAAGACGATGACCTGTAAGTCAGATCCCGCTTCTTCATTTGCTCCCGCTAATAGCGCGGAAACAAGGCCGACCCCAAACACCAGAACGTTTACGACTACCAGATCAACAATATGATTTGCCAGTCTAAGTTCCTTGCTGGCAGGGATTGGCGCCTCGTTAATCTGAGGCGCGTCAACGTATTCAGGTGCCTGATAATGATCGATCATAAACGCCCCCTTCGCTTCTAACAGCACATCTTTATCAAACCCGAAAGTCATACGCAATCATTGAATTAATGGAAAGCGAAACAATTATTAAAAAGCACCAGAATAGCGCAATCTAAGAACTCCACGTAATTCAAGGAACACCGAAACAAGGACTTAATAGGCACTGCACAAAGGTGGCGGCGGATTGTCAGTTGCAATCCTGCATAAATCGCATAGTTTAGTGACTGAACCGGAGGAAAAATGACTCAGAGATTAATGAAGGACGCGCTAAACGCCCAAGCGATATCTCGGATTGCAAAAGCGCTTAAGCAAGTTGATGCGCACATTGATACAGCTCTATTTACAAACAAAGCTCTGCAAGGCATTGAAAAACTTGAACTTAGACAAAGAGTGAATCATTTGATCGAGGCACTATATCTTGTGCTGCCCCATGATTTCGAGCGCGCTGCGCAGCACCTCTCTGCCATTAAAGAGGTGTGGGACCCAGGAGACCCCAACGACTCATACAGAATCTTTGCGGCCTGGCCTCTCATCGATTATGTAGGTGTCTATGGACTAGATAGGCCTGACTGTGCGCTAAACCTGCTAAAACACCTCACCTCGATGTTTTCGGCCGAGTTTGCCATCCGACCCTTCCTGATGCACCAATTTGATATAACGATGTCCGAACTCAAGCAATGGGTTCAAGACCCAGACGAACACGTACGACGCTTGGTGTCTGAAGGCACCAGACCACGCTTACCTTGGGGGAAACGCGTCCAACGTTTAATTGAGAGTCCTGAACCAGGCTTACGGCTAATCTCTGTTCTACGCGACGATGCGAGCCTTTATGTACGGCGCTCGGTGGCGAACCATATGAATGACATCGCCAAAGATCATCCACACCGTGTGATTGATGTCTGCCAATCGTGGGCCGCGGGAGCCGACGAGAACCGTAAATGGCTAATACAACATGCTTTACGAACGCTGGTTAAAAAGGGCTATCCAGAGGTTTTCAAGATATTGGGTTATACATCACAGCACCAAATCGAATCGGTCACTCTGGATGTGAAGCCAGCCAAAATTGAAATGGGCGCTGAGATCCAATTTAGCGTTGAGTTCAACAACCCCGGACCATCCGCCCAAATCGTGCTTGATTACGCTATCCATTTCGTACGCGCAAATGGTAAGTCGACACGTAAAGTATTCAAATTACGCAACCTGAAAATTAAATCGGATGAACATATCCAGATAACAAAACGTCATTCGTTCAAACCCATTACCACACGTCGGTATTACCCAGGAACGCATCAATTAGAAATTACGATAAACGGCAAAACCGTTGCCGAATCTGCCTTTGAACTGTATTAGGCCGGATATCCAGTTTTTGGTCTAATTTTCACATTTCTCCGGCTAGCTCTTTCTGCAAGATAGAGATTAGAGATTGAAGGTAATGGGGCAATGTGTCAAATCTATCTTTAAGGTCTTCTATCAACCCAAACGAATCACTTCCAAGTTGGAAAACATAACTCCCGTAGAGATAGAGGAAGCGCACACGATTCCAAGGATCCAGCTGTTTATCGTTGATCGCCGATACCACATGAGTTTCAAACAACTGACGGTCCATGGATTCCGTCATGGTGCGCCCTAAACGGCCTGGCGAAGCTGTGTAATGGTGGTTTTTGGAATCAATACTCAGGTTGGTGCCAAGTATCAAATCTAATACATGGATGTCGAGGTATTCGAGTTCAGCCAAATAGGTCTGCCTAGGTCCCCATGCGTAACTGCCATCACTCATACGATCGAAGTTATCGTTCATGATA
This sequence comes from Holophagae bacterium, assembly GCA_029263455.1. Classification (GTDB taxonomy): domain Bacteria; phylum Acidobacteriota; class Holophagae; order Acanthopleuribacterales; family Acanthopleuribacteraceae; genus JAGQSC01. The sequence goes on along the minus strand of JAJCXM010000021.1, from coordinate 48,294 downwards.
TCCAAATGAGCTCTGAGGAAAATGTCCCACTTCCTGGTTTGCGCCGCCAGTTTGGCTATTTCAAGAGCATGGGTGCGAGGGCGTGTGTCCATACTGCAGCCGCCGATGACTTGATAGCTACGTTTTAGCTGCAATAATGACTCGCTTGGAAGTGTACGCGCGACTATGCCTTCCAATGTTTCATCGTCTAGACCTGATGCAATTGCTTCAGCGCAAGCTTGAGCGACCAGCGCAGTGAAGGCCTGATCGTCAGACAATTCATCAACACGAGCCCAAAAGCGTTCCTGCCAAGCTGCCGCTTTTTCGCGGCGCAAATTATGGTCGGCGATCGCTTCGAGATTGGGCCTGATTAGCCCTATCATTTGGCCAAGTTGTTCTCGAGCTAACGTGATTGGCGTACTCGGGAGGCTGCGAGTCATGATGATGGCCGTCTCTGGGTCAACCATACAGTCGACATACTGAATCAGGCGACCGTATTTTTCATGCATAACCGGATTCACAAAGGGCCTGTTGAGCTCGACTATTTTGAAAATGCCGGCGTTGTACGACCAAAAGTGAAGGCCACGGGATTCTTGGACCTCAAAATAGACCGATTCTGCCAAAGCTCCGATGATGCTTAAGGCAGATGAAGTTTCCGATGATTCGTCCAGCAGCAACACATCAGAATATATTTGAATGAGTGCAAAGCGATTTTCTTCAATCATCGAATTCCAATCCGATTGACCCGACGAAAGACGATCAAACATTGCGCGACCGTCTTCTTCAGTCATTTGGAACTCTGCGTAGCGGCCTAAACTTTGAGACCTGCCCCGAAAGACTAGGTCTTGCTCACAAGCCTCAAATGCCTCCTGTTCGGAAGCGACAATGGCTTGCAGCGCCATCATGGTCGGGGCGTCATAGATAAATCCGTTCTCATGGAGCTCAAATTCCTGCGCCATGAGCATCCATAAAATCACACTTAGCATGCCTCACCATCCCATCAACCCAAATAATCTTTGCGACGGTATTGGAGATTGCAAATGCGACTAAAAGTTTCACCGAAGCCCAAATCGTTTACAGGGTTTTGTGTCGTGGGGCTAAATTGGTGTTCCTAAAGATTCGAAACGAGGGCCATGGACGGCTTCGCTTCTCGATCGTCATCATGAGTCAAGCGGTAGACTTTGACGGCCTCTTTTTTGCCTTTTAGCTTGATACGACCCGCCGCGTCAAGTCCCTCGGGTCGTGACTGCAATGCTCGGAAAGTTGAATCGGATATGATGGCGCTATTGGGTTCGCCTGAAGCCATTAAGCGTTGGGCAGTGTTAACTGTGTCACCAATAACGGTTCGATCTAACGCCCCGGCCACATGACTTCCCACATCAGCAACCATACAGAAACCTGTATTAATGCCGATTCGAGCTTGCATCATCTCGCCATGAATAGGACGCGACAAAACATCCAGTATTCTTTGAGCCGCGTCCACGGCACCCTGGGCATGATGAGCTTGGTCGAATAGGCAAACGATTTCATCCGCCACAAATTTATCGATGGCACCACCGCAAGCCTGCAGTATGACGGTAATTTCATCGTAGAAGCTATTTAGGAACGCCACAGTTTTACTAGGTCCAAGCCGTTCACTTACAGAGGTGAACGAGACAATATCAATGAAAAAGACCGTTAAGATTTTCTCTTGTGCTGAAGGCGTAATATCTTGTCCGGCGGCTCGCCTATAGGCCTCTTCGATGGCCATCGGATTCAAGTATTGAAATAGCTGCTTTTGGGTGCGTGAGAGTTGATCTGACATGTGATTGAAAGAGCGCGCCAGCACGGATATCTCGTTCTCACCTGCAAATGTAACGTGCTTATTCAAATGGCCTTCTGCGATGCTGGCCATATTCGACCCTAATTCGTGGAGGGGTGCGAATATCTGTTTATTGAGCAAGACGGCAATCAGGCCCACGATCAAAAGCGCACCAAATAGTCCAACGGCAATGAGCGTCCCACGTATCCGAGACAGTCCACGGTCCAAGGCGCCTAGAGACAACTTGACGTTGATGCCTGCCGTTCGATTTTTAGTCAGCAGAGGCGCCATCATTGTCAGATGACGCTGGCCCACGAAATAGTAATCGGGGTCGTCGGGACCCAATCCTTCTTCAAACTCATCAAATTCAATGGTAGATACAACTTGAGACATGCTTAACGCCTCATCAAGATCATCGTATTCTTCAGGGTCTGCAATCTCAACATTATCACTGATATTACTGGCGACTATGTATGCGCCGTCGTCAGTCAAAAACATGACATTGATTTCAATATCGTTTATTTCGCGTGCTCCGGTTAACCTATCAATGTGCCGTTGGATACCTTCAACATCATTCGCTTCAACCAGAGGCGTCAATGTCGCTTCCAACATATCTGACAACAACACGCCTTCGTGGCTTATCTCAAGCGTGCTGGCTTCTTCAAACTGATGTAGCACATAGACACCAATGGCTGCGACACCCACCAATACACAAATTGCGATGATGGCAACCATGCGAAACTTAATTGATGTCCATTTTGCAACCTTAACCGCATCAAGCAATTCACCCATCATGTCCTCCTCGTTATTCATGTTGAAAGCTGAATATGAAGAATTGATGAAGTGGTGAATAATTTCATGCTTTGGGGAAGGAACTGCCGTTCACCATCCCAAAACCAAGGTCACGCCTATACTTCAAGGCCGAATGCGTTTTGCGAATAGGCTCAAATAGTATGGCCTTAACATCTGAACAATCTCAGACTGCGAGGTACTTAATTTAATTTCACGGGCTTCGTAGGGAGAAAATGTTGTCGATTGCTCTACGTTCTGGTACCAATGAGGCGCCCAAACCCCATCGCTATCACGCTTTCCCGCCGGCCAATGAAGCATTGATTCAGAAAACGGAAGTTCCAAAGCCGCACATAGCTTATTTAAAATGGTTCGTGGATCTTGCAAGACATCGCCCGTATCAATGATTGGGGGTTCGTGACCCGTCAACTCGGTGATTTCAGTAAACAGTTCAGCTTGGCGTTGGATTCCCACGTCGGAAGCCTTCATATCAGGCCGTGTCCTAACGTAGCTGTTGACGACCAACTCTGGATCTCGAATCAAGAAACAATGCCGCAACTTCTTTGTCCACGACATGTCGTAACCAACCAGCATGTGATGGGTCATGTGTTTCTGATAAAAGATACTCGATGACACGGGTGCCGTTGAAATTTGATCCACGACCTGCGACCACTCGCAAGCCATGCTTCTCAATATGGCGTCCCTCGAGGGATGCTCTATGCCCGTTTTTTTTAAATAGAATCCGTAAAATGGTTCATCAACTACCTGGGTATCGGGCCGATTCTCCCAACTGCGCATCATGGCGGTAGATATGTTTCGTGGTCCAGACCACATAGCGACTCTCGTGGTCATACGGCTGCACCATTGACACTTTCGTCAATCATTTGCTTATACAAGTCTTGTAATCTTTTGACCATCGGCCCTCGTTTGCCATCGCCAATTACCCGACCATCAATCTCGATACAAGGCGTTAGACCCGCAAAAGTTCCGGTCACGAATGCTTCGTCCGCGCTATAAGCCTGAGTTAACGTAAAGTTTTTTTCGAATACGGGAATCGAATGCATGCGACATAACTTGATTAACAACCCGCGAGTTATGCCACCCAAACAATAATCACCCGTAGATGTCCAGACCTCGCCCTTACGCACGATGAAAAAATGGGTTGAATTGCAAGTAGCCACAAATCCTTGGGGGTCGAGCATTAAGCCTTCATCGGCCCCTGCCTTGTTAGCCTGAATACATGCCTGGATACAATTTAGTTTTGAATGGCTATTGAGTTTTGGGTCCTGAACATCAGGACGTCCGCGACGCACGTAAACCGTGTAAAGGCGGAGACCACTTACCGCTGTCTCGGGTGATGCTTGTTTGTATTCAGGAATAATGACAACCGTTGCAGGTGTCACCACAACGCGAGGATCCTGGTACGGCGTTGACCGTAGCCCTCGAGTGACCATTAAGCGAATATGCACGCCATCAACCATGCCATTGGCCCTCAGCACATGGGAGATTCGTTCTTCGATTTGGGCCCGACTAAGACCAATATCCAAATCGATGGCTTTGGCACCCTCAAATAACCGATCAAGGTGGAGATCCAAGAACACCACTTTACCGTGATGCACGCGTAATCCCTCCCAAACGCCATCACCCAGCATGAAGCCACTGTCAAATACCGAAACCATGGCTTGTTCTCGCCGTTTCAAGTCGCCGTTGATATCAATTAGGATGGTCGCGTTACGCGGGTCCATCTGATAGTCGTGTGTACTTTTACCCATCCCCGATTCTACCTGATTCGCTTCCGCCGTATACAAACGATCTACTAAATAGCGCGAGCAGCTTGGATAGACGGCGATTTCACGCCTGTTTAACTTTATATTCCTGACGATTCAGATGGTCGTGAACCGCCAAAACAGATGTTCGTAGCTGATCCATAACTTGATCGCCAAGCGCTAGTACCAACTCTTGCTCCATCTTTGAAAGCGTCGCCAATCCACGTTTGATGGCTTCCATCCCTAAATCCGAGAAACAAATTAACTTACTACGGCCATCACTCGGATCCTGACGACGCATCAACATGCCTTCGCCTACCAGATCTTCAACCAGCTGAAAGACTGCCTGCTTGCTTATGCCCATTCTGGCGGCAAGATCTACCAACCGGATTCCTTCATGGGGAATGTGCGGAAATAGCGAGGTGTGCGCAGGTCGTAACGACGTATTTGGAGCTATCGAGGCGATTCGCTTGACCCCCATTTCGTTAAGCATACGCGCAACTCGAAAGAGCACCTGCAAAGTCGCCTTCCGCTTAAGCTCTTCGATCGTTCGCCATCTATCATCCATCACACACCCCTTGCCCTTGACTAGTCAAGTCTACCTGACTATAGTTAGTCAATCAAGCTTGACTAAAGAGGTGGCTATGCTGAAATTAGTAACAAACGATATTTGGGTGCTGGATCAAACTTTGACAATGCCAGGAGGAGTCCCCTTCCCTGCACGTTGTACGGTTGTGAGATTAGCGGATGGGGACTTGTGGGTACATGCACCCCTGCGCCCAGACCCTGACCTGATCGACGAGCTAAAGAAATTAGGGCCGGTTGCACATATCATTGCCCCGAACACGTTTCATCACCTCTTCGTGAAGCGGTTCTGGGAACAATTCCCAGCGGCTAAGACCTATGCCCCAGCAGCACTACAAAGAAAGCGACCTGACATTAAATGGACCGCCGAGTTGCAAGAGCACCTTTGGTCTGAAGATTTTCAGGTGATTCCCATTTTGGGCGCCCATAAGTTGGCTGAAACGGCCTTTTTCCATCGTTCTTCCAAGACGTTGATCATTACAGACCTGATGTTCCACTTTCAAGAGATACCTCACTGGAAGACTCGATTGATGACGTGGTTGTTTAACGCTGCGCCTGGAGCAAGAATAAGTCGGCTATTGCGTTTCATTACTTCCGATAAGTCGCTCTTCGTCGACTCTTTACGGGCTCTGCTTAAACTTGACTTTGATCGACTGATCATGGCACACGGCGAGCTGATCGAATCCGGTGGCAAAGAACAACTCGCCAAGGCCATAGAGCATAGGTACGGTTAACGGTTTGAGGTCGATGGCGGCCATCAATCTGGCAAGATAATTGGCATTATTCGTGTAAGGCTAATGGGCAAACAAGAAATAGGAGAATCACATGTCGAAATACACAGCTGAAGTTAATTGGTCGCTAGACTCCAATGACAACTTTGCGGCAAGGACATACAGTCGGGCACACAGTTGGAAATTCGATGGAGGCATCGAAGTCCCTGCATCTGCGTCACCACAGGTCGTTGCCCTACCTTACTCGGTAGAAGCTGCCGTTGACCCAGAAGAGGCTTTTATTGCTTCCTTGTCCAGCTGCCACATGCTGTGGTTCTTGCATGTGGCGAGTGCAAAAAGATGGGTCGTGACGGAATACAGCGATCAAGCCGAAGGCCTGCTGAGCAAAGACAGCGACGGTCATTTGGCCATGACGCGGGTGACGTTACATCCCAAGATCCAATTCATTGGAGAATCTCCAAGCGCGGAAGACGTGGAAAAGCTTCACCATCGCGCCCACAAACTGTGTTTCATCGCCAACTCAGTTAAGACCGACATCCAAATAGAGCCCCGTTACTAGTCTAAATGCTTGCCAAACGGGACCGATCGAGCATGCCTTTAGTCGACTGAACTCGACCAGAGATCTTCGACAAGAATCTGACCGACTACTAACGATTCATGGTACCGAAATTAATTCTCTGATCTGAGCTGAATCTGCTCTGTCATGGAAGGCGCTGTGGCTAGCTAGCCACAGCGCCACCATAAACCGATTAGTGGCTTAATGTACTTTGCTCGATCGACGAATGAAGACCAACGCCGATGCCGCCAATAACAAGGCGAACATGATCAAGCCCCACTGAGATAGAGTAGGAATTTGCACGGCCTGTGTCGCTGAGGCTATTTGAATGAACCGTCCACTTACGCCGGCTATCTTCGTCTCAACGAGGTTCCCCATGCGATCAATCTCGTGAACACCAGAACCGTTTGTCGTTAGAATGTTGCCATTACCCAATTCGTAGACGCCACGATAGCCGCCCAACGAAGCTGGATCATAAATCCCTACCTGAACGCCGTTGCTCATATATTCGATGACACCTTCTTCAGTCCCGGAAAAATTGGCGACCAAAACATTTCCATTTGCGAGCACTGCAATCTGTTCAGGAAAAGTGTTTATGGGAGAAAAAATACCCAAACTCAGGCCGCCGTTATCAAAAATATGTATTTGATCACTGGTGATACCGCCCACAAGGTAATCATTATTCTGTGCAGTAATATCAAACGGTGAATTGAGACCACCGGCGCCATTGGCCACAAAATTACCCAGATAGTTGCCACTCAAATCAAATTGAGCCACGGCATCATCATTGGCGCCACCGCCAACCGTAACCAGGATAGTTGCATTACCTGGCCCATATCCCATCCCACGAATATTATCGAGGATGGCAGTATTGGCGCCACCAACTGGCGCAAATACGCCGACATAGGTTCCCATCAAATCGTATTCCTGAACGACATCATCTATTTGGTCGGACACCAGAATGTTTCCGCTTAGCGGATGAACCATGGCATGGATAGGCGTAGATAAATTGGCCGGATCTGCTGGAATAAAGTCGGCATCAACCAGATCACCTGTTATCTGGTCAAATGCCATGACACGATCATTGGTCGATTCTGGAATTAGCAACAAGGATCCGCCGCCACGCAAAATATCCAATGCCCGCTGATGTGCTGCTGGGTCTGGCGCTGAGTCTGTGGCCGAATTTTGGTCTCCGACACCCTGCAACTCTTGCTCGATTGACTGAGCAAAAATCCCCAACGAAAAAACAAATAAAGTCAAAATCATGCATAGTCTGGCCATGGTGGGCTCCCTTTTTCATGCTGTTTAAAGTAAATTTAAGAATAGATAATAACAAAATGGCAGATAAACAGACAGGTAAAGACCGAATCAATAATAGTCAGAACCTGTCCTTAGGCAAGCAAAAGACTATAATCGTTGAAAAAATGGACGGCGAAATCTATTTATGATCGTTATTCTGTGTCTGATCTTTTTCTTGTCGGGCACTTCAGCGCTGATTTTTGAAACCCTTTGGTTCCGTCTCGCTGGCATCACGTTCGGCAGTAGCGTACTTTCAACTAGCTTAGTCCTATCTAGCTTTATGGGGGGCCTTGCGATCGGTAATGGATGGATGGCTTCGCGCGGTAATCGCATCAAAAAGCCAATCATGTTCTATGCAAAATTAGAGGCGACGATTGGTGTAGTAGGTTTTGCGCTTGTCGTTTTGTTCCCACATCTAACCCGTCTTGTCGCTCCATTCTTGAAAACATTATCAATGAGTCCCTCCCTTAATGTGGGTGTGCGTTTTCTACTCGCTTTTGCTCTGCTCATTATCCCAACGATGGCCATGGGCGCGACATTGCCCACTTTGATTAAAGCGCTGATGAGGCATAACAAGCCCTATGGCAATGCCTTAGGGAAACTATATGGCTGGAATACGCTAGGCGCGACATTGGGCGCGCTCGGCGGCGAGTTATTTCTATTCGAGGCACTTGGCCTTCAAGGGACCGGCTATTTCGCTCTTGCCCTCAACATACTCGTCGCGCTTCTGGCCCTTTATCTAAGTCGCACGTGGGGGGAGTCTGCACCTGAGCCAAGCCTAGCAACACGACCTAGCCATTCACGGCACAAGAAGGTGCTATTAGCCACGGCCCTTTCAGGATTCATATTGCTTGCTTTGGAAGTCGTATGGTTTCGTTTCAGCCTCATGTTTGTCATCGGTAATAGTCTCAATTTCTCGGTCATGTTAGCCGTGGTTTTGTCTGGTATTGGGATAGGCGGACTTGTTGCCGGTCGCTGTTCCGTTGTATGGCCGCAGTCCCGTTGCTGGACGCCTGTTGTCGCCCTGGCTTCGGCGCTACTTGTCTCTATCCTTTACGCCGTTTTCGACTTGGGCGGATTCAGTGTGCTTTACACCTATGGCAGCGGATTCTGGTTTACTTTCAAGATGGCCATGCGCCTGATGTTTCCCGTCGCCCTGTTATCGGGCGTACTGTTTACCTTCATGGGTATGCAACTAAAACAACACCTGCACGAATCCACAAAAAGTACCGGCATGTTGACCTTGTTCAATACCTCTGGCGGCATGCTGGGATCGTTGGTTGCCCAGTTCATGTTATTGCCTCTGCTGGGTATTGAACGCTCTATCCTGGTTTTGGCCACGCTATACATTTTGGTGGCTGTATTGACGATTGAACCTAAGGTCATGCAAAGCCGAGCGTTGCGACTGAGCATTTACGCAACAGGCACTAGTCTCATCACCACCCTGATCTTTTTTCCAATTGGACTGATGGAGAGCCAGATCATCCCGTCTATTGTGTACCGTCAAGCACACGGATCTTCAGAGAAAATCATTGCTTACGAGGAGGGTGTTAACGAAACGGTGATATTAAGTGCATCAACCTTAGGTGGACGAAACACTAGCTACCGTTTAATTACCAACGGTCATTCAATGTCGGGAACAGGTGTTGGTGCCAAACGCTATATGAACGCATATGTGTACCTGCCTGTCGCCCTACGGCCAAACCCAAAAAGCGCCTTACTGATTAGCTACGGCGTTGGCAACACAGCCAAGTGTTTGGTGGACAATACGACCCTAGAGCAGGTCGATATCGTTGACATTTCTCGCGGCGTTTTGCGCATGAGCAGACATATTTATGGGAACGATAATCCACTAGATTCTGCGAAAGTAACGGTCACCATCGAAGACGGTCGACACTACCTCTTATTGACTGATCAATCTTACGACTTAATAACCGCAGAACCACCGCCACCCAAGAACAGCGGCATCGTCAACCTATATTCTAAAGAATACTTTCAACTCGCCTACGACCGTCTAAACGATCAAGGAATGATTTCCTACTGGTTACCGGTGCACTCCTTGACATTAGAAGACTCAAAATCAATTACTCGCGCCTTTCTTGATGTTTTTTCAGATGCCTCACTTTGGAGCGGTTCAGGGGTCAATTGGATGCTCGTTGGCAGCAAGAATCTGTCCCAAGGACCTAGTCGCGATGATTTTGAGAGCCAGTGGCATGATGCCGAAACACGTACGCAACTTGAAAGCCTTGGTTTCGACGACGCCAGTCACTTGGCCATAACCTTTCTGGCTGACAGCGAATTCTTGAGATCATGGACAGAACATTCAAAACCATTGGTTGATAACTTCCCATTACGACTCTCGATAGAACCGCCTACGGAACTTGATGAGAACCTGCGTCAATTGATGAATTATGCCGATTGCCAGCAGAGGTTTAAAGACAGTAAGTGGATTCAACAGTTCATCCCCAACTCCATTAGGGATGCTGCCCTCAATCACTTTGGGCTTCAGCGATATGTCAATCAGGTGCTGGCAGGCGAGGCAAATTACCATCATTCACCGAACTATTGGAACGATCTTTCCAGCTTGCTCGCGAACCAGCGAGCTCCTTTTTTGGTGTTATGGATGAAAAAGACATCACACGCGCAAATAGCCATTGCCAAACAGCTGAATAGTGAAGGCTTAGCTAGCGAAGAAGTCACATACATGTTGGGCGTCGACGCTATGTCACGAGCTGACTTTATGGCCGCAATCGAAATCATGTCTTCGCTGAAGAGCCCCACTTATGCCGAAAAGGCGGCTATGGATATGGCCCTTATGCACTGCTTGCTTGCTGAATTTGATCAAGCAAGAGCCATTATTCATGATGTCTCCAAGTCTCAATCTCACCTATGGCAAAGCTATAAAAAATGGCTGGTGGCTAAGTATGCCGACCTCGAGTGGGCTGAATAATCTAGTCATTTTGTTTTGGGCCTATCGAGACTAATCGTATCTGTCCGTGCTGCGATGGTCGGGTCTTCATGGCGCACCTATGACGCGCCATAAAACGACAGGCTGCTTGAGGCGTTCGCATAACAGTCTTCAAGACTCAAGAACGTAAGTCTCTATTCCTCGGCGCCACGGAACTGGCGAAGCCAGCTAATCGAAACGTCTTTAATTGATCTATTTTTCAGATTAATACAACAAAACGCGATAGTCGTATTGACGGTCACATCAAGTAATCAGCACTCATGAGCCAGCCACATTTACTTCACTCACAATCCAACTCGTGGACGCCAAGGTGAAACCATTCGCATTGATTCGCGCTGATTGCTATGATTCAGAGAATATCTTGCATTCAATGTCATACCATCGATTGAAGACGACTTGCCATACTAGGCCAAGGAGATTCAGTTTGAATTTCTGTTTCGTCCTTTTTTTGAGCTTCGCAAGTGTGATTGTCACGGCACAATCGGACATCAATCTACAGGAAAAGGGCGACGAATTACCTATCTTTAACGACGGTTTTGAATCGGGAACAACGCTCTCGTGGGACATCACAGAACCCAATCAATTCCCAAATTGTAACTGTTACTTTTCGGGCGATTGTACAGCCGCACTATTTTGTAACTGGGGACCGAGTGGTCCTTTTACCGAGGATATTTGTAACTGGCGGCAACCCAAACCGAACGGTATTCCCGGGACGGGATGCGACGAAGATGCCCAGAGCGCAGGACCTATTTGTGATGGCTATTGCTCGCCAAGCTCAAGAGGCTCTCAATTCGGGTTGGAAGACACCGAGTTATTACAGAGCGGCATACGGCTTTGGGCAGCAGCCATTCTAGAGCCTGCCCGACACGGTGGGGGTCCCGTAGATCCAGAGTTGGCGGCCGCAGCACGTTCTCTGCCCTACTTCTTAGCACCAGCCGCTGATATTTTGGGCAGACACGTTGCCGATACGATTGCCTTCACTATCGATCATTTGTTTAGAGAGTATTTTTGTCATTTTGAACACCACCCTCTAGATCCAGGCCCTATTATCGATTTGAGTAACGAACCTTGCCGGTTGCAAGCGGCCGAATTAGTGATCGACACACTCGTATACGAAATGGGCTTGTCAGGTAGCGGTCAGCATTTCATGATTCAAATTACGCAAATTTGCCCAGATTGGGCAAACATGTTTTCCGGCGCCTGTGAACCGGGCAACCAGGTAATCGACTGTGCCTACAAAAAGATTGCGGACTTGGCCCGGTTATTAACGACCGCTCCAGAACCCCTTTGATAGGCGGCCATGATGACTCAAACGATCCATTCTCAATTCAAGAGAGCTACAAGCTTTTTCATCCTATTAACGGCAAGTGCCTGTTTGATTGCAGGCACCGCTATGGCCGACCAACAAGCCGCCTATTCAGGGACCTACGGATTGCGCGTCTCCATAAGCGACACATCGCCCACCTATGTTGCGGACGTACTTGCGCTTCCGCTTACAACATACAGAGCAAAGCTGATGTTCAACACGACAGACCTCGTTCTCCCTGAAAACGGCGAGTTAGATATCGTCGTCGCCTATGATACGCAAGAGGTAACACTCATTGGCCTGTCTATATCCCAGGAGAATAACGAGAAAAAACTGGCTATACGAATATTAGGCGACCCTGCTCTTGCCATTCACGGAGGATCGTTGTCCGACATGGTCATATCCGATGGCTGGCATAGCATGGAGTTCTTTTGGAGTTCAACCCCAGGAAATGGCGAATTCAGACTCTGGATTGACGGAAACAAGTGGTTTCAACAGCTTGATCTGAGCAATAGCTCGGCTGAAATCACAGCCATCAGAGTTGGAGCTTTAGCAGGTCTTGACGTTGGCACATCGGGCACCATTGACTTCGACGAATTTGCATCTCAACAGAACTGTTGGATTGGAACCGATACCTGCAACGCCACCTGTATGCTGGCCAATGAACAAGGTTCATGGCCGAATTCGAATCTGAGAGATCTAGTCTGGTTCTTGAACAACATCTGTCTGTAGTGCGACACCGCGTTCATGATTTAAGAGCAACTGATTTGCCTCGGAGTTTCGTCCCATCAACTTGAGTAATCTTGCATACTCCGTGTTGGTTTCGATGATTTGAGGATGATCTGGCTCAAGATGTTCTTTCCTGATAGCCAAGGCACGTTGATAAAACTGTTCAGCTTTATTGAAATCACCAGAGTCGCGATAAACGTTGGCCAGTCCCCATAATGGCCAAGCCACATTAACGTGTTCTTCGCCTAACGAATCTGATGATATTTTGAGTGCGCGATCAAAAAAATCGACGGCCTCTTGGTAATCACCGCTCTTCCAAGCCAGTAAACCCAAATTATTTAACGGGCTAATCAAGTCGAAGTGCTGATCGCCAAGTGCCCCAGTTAGGATAGCTAGCGACTGTCTAAACAAGGGCTCAGCTTGCGCATATTTCTCTTGATGCCAATACAATACGCCTAAGCTATTAAGCGTCGCCGCGACATTTCGGTGATGTTCACCGAGCGTCTTTTTTTCAATTCGCAAGACTTGCAAATAGTTCTGCTCAGCCTCATCCAATCGCCCCTCTGAACGGTAGAGTAATGCTAGGTTGTACTGCGTAATTGCCACTGACGGGTGATCGGGACCCAACTGCTTCTTGCGTATCGCTAAGGCTGCAGCATAGAACGGCTCGGCATCAGAATAGCGACCCAAGGTCCAACACAAATAACCCAAATCATCCAAGGACTCGGCTGTTTCAGGATGGTCTTTACCAAAGTGATTTTCCCGTACAGCTAGAGCCTGGCGATACAAACGCTCCGCGTCGTCATACGCTCCAAGAGAGAAGTAGACAGAAGCCATGCCATTTAGTCCGCGACTGAATTCGGCGTAATCGGTTGGATTTAGCTGCTGCGACCAAGTTACGGCCTGTTCATAGAGCTTCATCGCGGGCTCATTTTCTCCTAAGGTTGCATGCAGAGAAGCTTTTCGATTTGCGGTCTTGACCCCAATCAGAGATTCTTGCAAATGCAAGTTCGTACATTCGCTCATCGCTCGGCTCAGCATCTCATTGGATGACGAGTAGAGACCAATTTTTTGATAAACCTCGCCAATCGTCATCATCAGCCTAATCCGTGATCGCGGTTGCGTTTCCAGTTCAGATTCCAGCTTTTCGGCGCCACGATCCAAAATCTCACGAGCAGTGATGGTATTGCCTTTGGCTTCATCTGGGTCGGAAAGTTCAAACAGGTCTATTAAGAATTCAGTCACCTGTTCCGCTTCTTGCTGTGCGTGAACGGCCGCAAGGCGCTGCTTATTGAGATCATAGGTGTATTTAGCGAATGCGGTCATCGACAAGACTACAAAAAGAATGGCCGCTGCGGCTCGCAATCGACGGACAGGGCGTGAGCGCACGCGCTTTAAGAACGCCAACGTATCTACGGCTGTTGGACGCGATTCAGGCAACAAGGATTTGAGGCGATTAAATAGATCCGTGAGTTCGCCATCAAGCCCCTTTATGGGCCGTGTTTGCGCTCGTTTTGCCTTTTCCAGAATGGCGACCGCATTTTCTTTTTGATCAAAGGGCGGCTCTCCCGTAAAAAGCTCCTGCATCATCAGACCGAAGCTGTACATGTCGCTAGCCGCGGTCACCGCCTCGCCTCGAGCTTGTTCGGGGCTAATCGACCTTAGCGTGCCCACGACGGAGCCAAATTGGGTTTCCGTTTTGTCTTGCTGAAGATGTACTTCTTCGGATTTGCTGGCAAAATCATTTGCAGACAACATGGCTAGGCCGAAATCAACGACCTTGACTTCATTTTCATGGGTCAACATGACATTGGTTAGCTTCAAATCACGATGGACGACTTCATTGGCATGGGCAAAAACCAGAGCTTCCGCGATCTGTTCTGCGATAAGCAGTTGGGCTCTGGCGGTGAGCTTCTTTTTCATGGCCTTTTGCAAATTGACGCCGTCGATATGTTCTAAGACAAGAAAGACTTCTCCTTCCCATTCAAGATAGTCGTAGATGCGACAGACATGGTCGTGATCTAGACGCGAAAGAGCTCTAGCCTCACGTAAGAATCGTGCTCGCGAGAGTGCATCGATGCGATCTGGGCGCATGGATTTAACAACCACGTTCCGTTGCAACTTCTCATCGTAAGCGAGATAAACACTACCCATCCCGCCTTCACCAATGAGGTCTCGTATGTGCAAACGTTCAATCTTTTTACCGATCAACCTCATAGAGTACTCAGTCAAAAAACGGAAATGAGATGAAAGTTAGCAACGTGTCTGCCATGGACGGTAGATGAACTAAACGATCACCAATAACTAACCGGTTCATACAAATCAAGTACTTGTACTTTCTTGGATCTGTCCTCCACTATAGAAACTATTTGCATAGAATTCCAGGACGATGATTATCGTCAATTGGGTCACACCCATAAAAAAAGGGGTAAGCAGCGCTTACCCCTTTAAGGTTTTTACGTTTGAAACGTATTAGACTTGGCTACGACGACGAATAGCCACAAATGAGGCGATGCCAACGAGGCCGATGGCAAAAACAACTAACATCATAGGTGACAAGGTTGGAACTTGAGCGCCAACGGCTCCAAATTCAACAACAAGGTCACTACCCGTTGCGACAACAAAAAGGCGTCCGTTAAGTACGGCCAGACCTTCACCGCCCGAATATCCGGCAGCAATCGTACCAGGCCAAACATCCATGGGCGTAAAGCTGCTGTCATAGCTGCGGATGCTGTCGGTACCACTGTCGTAGATGTAATATGTACCTTGATAAAAGGCAATACCATCTGGCGAGGAACCGTTTATGGGGAAAGATTGCACAAGCGCGCCAGCGGTCGTGTATTCGTGAACCATATTGCCACCAGAGCCGTTGACGACATACAGGTTACCTGTCGTCGGATTGAAGGTGACACCCTCAGGAAAAGTGGTTTGTCCTGCAACAGGAAACGAAGACTGCATCACGCCTGCACTATCAAAAACAACAACCTGATCCGCTATTGTATCCGTCTGATAAAAGAACGTGCCATCGGTGCCGATACCAATAGTTGAGCCTACACCAGAAAATGTTGGTGGGATAACGACGCCAGTATCAGTCATACCACTAATCATGCTGGCGCCAATATCTGTGATTACTAAATTGCCAGCACTGGCTTGCAAGCCAACTGGCGTACCACCCAACGCAGCTGGTGTTGGAAAAGTGCCGATAACATTAGCTGGTCCACGATTTGGATCAATGTCATTGATACCTGCAACGGCAGGGTCATCAAGCTGAGCCATACTCAACATAGATCCTAAAAATATACTTAAAATTAGTCCCAAAGATTTCATGCCCGAACTCCTCAAATATTATTCATGAATACATTCGTTGTTATTATAGGTGAAAACTGCCGATCTGGCCACCTGAAATGTGCGGATAATGGGACTATTACTGTGTTTCGCCCATGCAAGGTAGCAATTATTTTGAGACTGCCTAAGACGAAGGTTGCCTGGCCTCACAAAAGGCATCAGCGAATTCCGACATCGACTTGAAGCGGAAATCGTACGAAGGTTTGGTGGCAGGTGGTTTGGTGGCGCCCCAACCTGGATTCTCGTGTCGACGATCGATCCAAGCAGTCGTTAAGCCAAGCTTCTTGGCCGGTTCATGGTCATGGTACAGGCTTTGCGCCACATGCAGTAATTGTTTGGAATCAAGGCCTAGCTCTTGTTTTACGTGCGAAATTAGAAATTGAAAATTTCTTGGATCTGGCTTGTAGCTTCCTATTTCCTGCGCTGTCAGCACGCCATCAAAAATCACGCCCAACCGTCTTTGGCTGGCCGCAAAACTTTCCTGATCCACATTTGACAAAATCACCAGTTTCGCGTGTTCCTTAAGCTTTCTTAACGCAGCCGCCGAGTCCGCGAAAGCAGGCCAGTCTAAAACAGATTCGCCAAAACGACGGTGATCCGTTTCGTTCAAATGCAGTCGTAGCGCTTTACTCATAACGCGGTGGACCTCTGCGAGTATGCGCGGGTAAAGCCAATCGGGATGACGTTTCTGGAACGTGGATTCGTGTTCCGCGAAGGTCTCAAGCAATTGCTCGTTAGACCAATTCGCCCCTGACTCATGTAAAAGAGGTTGTAACGCGCTTACTAACCCAGACTCCCAGTCAATTAATGTTCCATAACAATCGAAACTCAACACTTCGAAATCCGCCAAGTGCACGTCAGACCCCCCGGTACGCATGATGACGCGGTAGTTTCTCACGCCGAATCAGTGAACGCAATCTTTGAGTACCTCAGTGGCCGCCCCGTGGTTTGCGGCAGAGGTCACCTGACACTTTTGGCCAGAATCAATCAATTTCACATTTTTGCTTGATTCACCTTGAGCGCAATGTTACAAAGTGTTACCTAATTTCAACCCGGTGTTCCTCACCTATTCAGGAGGAACGCCCCATGATGTGTCGTATTTTTTCAGCCTGCCCTATCGGGGTAGACGCTGATCCAATCTTTGTAGAAGCTGATGTTAGAGATTCGCGTAATCTCAACATCCATATTGTCGGCTTGCCAGATACGGCAACCCGTGAAGCCAAGGACCGGCTTATTCCGGCTCTTACCAACTCGGGTTTCGCTCTATACACTGGCGAAATTGTCATTAACTTGGGTCCGGCGGACGTTCGCAAAGAGGGATGTCTTTACGATTTACCGATGGCGATCGCGATTCTTGGCGCCATGGGTGCCCTGCCCCGAAATGCTCTTCAAGACGTGCTGATCATCGGTGAATTGGCATTGGATGGTGAAGCCAGGCCGGTTCGCTCAGCGCTTGCCTGTGCTGAAACAGCGCGCAAGCAAGGCGTGAAACAACTCATTGTGCCATGCGGTAACGGCGACGAGGCCTCACTCGTTGAAGGCATCGAGGTCATAGAGGTCGCTAACCTGGCTGCCGCAGCGGCTCATCTTCGCGGAAGCAAACCGATCGATCCATTTGTACCGGCTCCTATAGTGAGAAGCCCTGCACTTGGCATTGACTTCGCCGATGTCAAAGGACAAGTGTTCGCAAAACGGGCTTTGGAGATAGCCGCAGCGGGCAGCCACAACATCTTGCTCTATGGTCCGCCAGGATCTGGAAAATCCATGTTAAGCAAAAGGGTGCCCAGTATTTTGCCTAGCCTAACCAACGAAGAATTCATTGAAGTGACCAGAATCTACAGTTGTTCAGGCACCTTGAAGCGAGAGCCCACAGCCCTTCGCAGACGCCCATTTAGGGCCCCCCATCATACGGCCTCGCCGATCGCCATGATAGGCGGCGGAACCTATCCGAGGCCTGGTGAGGTAACTTTGGCCCACAAAGGCGTTCTTTTCCTTGATGAGTTTCCTGAATTCCCACGCTCGGTACTTGAGGTCTTAAGGCAGCCTCTTGAAGACCGTGAAGTCACCATTAGTCGCGCGAGTTTACAAATCACCTTTCCGGCTGATTTTACGCTCGTGGCCGCCATGAATCCTTGTCCTTGCGGCTGGCGCGGTGATCCACGGAAACGCTGCCATTGTTCGTTTGCTCAGGTACACCATTACCGATCACGTATTTCCGGTCCCATCGTCGATCGCATCGACATGCATGTTGAAGTGCCTGTCATGTCCATGAGAGCCATCCGCAAACTTCCTCCCGCAGAAACCAGCATGGCCATTAAGAAGCGTGTTCTCCGAGCTCGAGCCGTTCAGTTTAGGCGTTTCCAATCCATCCAATTTACCAATGCAACCATGCAACCTAAGCAACTCAATAAACACTGCGTTTTAGACGAAAAAACGGCAGACCATCTCGAGGAGACCATGGAGCGCTTGGGCTATTCGACACGCGTTCACGACAAGATATTGCGTGTGGCTAGGACGATTGCCGATCTTGAGGGCGAGTCTGATATTCGCGAGGAGCACATTTACGAGGCATTGGGCTACCGGAGTCTAGACAAACATGCGAGGGCCCAATATCTACAAGAACCTGAAGGAGGATCACGATGATTTCGGTGCACGCGATATTCGAAAATGGCAAAGTGGAGTTTGTATTCGACGCCCCACAATTCAGTGGACCGGTGGCGGTTCTTGTCATCTTCCCGGAAGTGGAGGAAGGTCAGGATGAATTGGAGATTTCAGGAGACAGTCCCTGGTGCGAATTGGACGAGCTCTTCTGAATCCCCAGTTTACGTGCCCAGCATTCCAACTCAGGCTGCAGTTGCGTTGTCCCCTTCTCTGCCCGCGGGTGAAAGGGGCAATGCCGGCAGCCCGACCCACAACAATTACCACGAATCATGTGACTGCGTTCGGTAAAAACCGTATAGCCTGATTCACGGTAATGGTGCACGGCCAATCGCGCTTCGAGACACCGTGCCATATCTACACGTTCGTCAGCTTTTCTTGCCCAAATTGGTCCGTTCACTGTTGACTGGCAACTCCAATCGAAAAAGGGATCCCTTCCCGGGCGTACTCTCGACGCTAATCTTACCACCAATCTCACCGATGGCGATGGCGGTCGCGTGCAAGCCAAACCCGTGCCCACCTTGTTTGGTTGAGTATCCATAATTAAAGATCAGTTCTTGGAGGTTTTGATCGATTCCGGCGCCATTATCTTCGATTTCAATAATCACCGCGTTGTCGCTTTCATGGAACACACTGATACGTAACCTTTTTCTCGTCAGATTGACATCCACATGGATCATGGCTTCACGCGCGTTTTTCACAAGGTTGGTGAACATTTGCATTAACTTGACGCGCGGCAGCATGCAGTCTGGGACTTCGTCATACTCTTTAAACACCATCACGTGGTCACGATCCAGTGCAGCTTGCTCGAGCTTAAGCGCATCATCAAGTAAACGTCTGATATTCACCGATTCGGTAAACATAGGTGTTTTTGCGTATGACTGCTGCGTAGCAATAACCTCACCCATGAGTTTAACTTTAGAGGTGAGTTGTTCTATCTCTTCTACAAGACCCTGCTTCTCCTCGTCCAATACTCGTTCCAGTTCCAGATAGAAACGCAACATCGCTTCGCCCTTGGGGTGTTGCGAAACCAGTTCAACAAGACTGCCGTCGGTTCCTCGTAACAGGTCATTGACCTTCTTGAGACTCTGTAGTTTCGAACCTCTTAAACTCTTTTCCAGTTCTTGAGACGAAACATTCACGCTATTCAAAAGATTACCTATATTGTGTAAAACGCCAGTCGCGATTTCAGCCATTCCAGCCCTATGCGCTGAAAATACCAACCGTTCTTGAGCTTCCTGTAAATCAAGCGTTGATTTCTTTAACTCTTGGTTGGCTTCTTCTAGCGATTGTGTGCGTTCATTAACCGTGCGTTCTAATAAAATCGTGCGATTTCGCACATCCCAAATGCGCCAAAACACAACGGCCAAGGCGAATAAGACACACAGAGAAATGAACCACACGGTCTGCCAATAAGGTGGCACGATCGTAAATTCGACACTCGTTGGCTGTGGATTCCAGCGACCATCTCGATTGCTGCCTTTCACCTTGAACCGATACGTGCCTGGACCAAGATTCATGAAGGGAGCACTAAATTGGTTACCTACCTCCACCCAGTCGTCGTGATAGCCTTCCAAGAAAATGGCATATCGATTTCGCAATGGATAAGCATAATCCAATGAGGCGTACTGAAATCGAATTTCGCGCTCATGCCAATCCATCTCAATGGTGCCCATATCGTGAGTCGTTAAAGGTGCGATGTGGGTCTGCATGCCGACATCGATCTGGGTAATAACCACTGGTGGAACGAATTGATGATCGGATATTTGGGCCGGATCGAAACGATTGAAGCCGTTGGAGCCACCCACATAAATTAATCCATTTTGGTCACGAAAACAGGCACCTTGATTAAAAGTCAATCCCTGAAGACCGTCTTTGGTGTCATAACCACGAAAGGATGCATCATCTGGATCGAAGCGAAACAGACCCGCAGGCGTACACAGCCAAATCTTCCCTTGAAGGTCGTCAACGAGCGCCAAGATCTGATTATTCACGCTGTCATGTGCTCGAGACATATTGAAGTACGAAGTAAATGCCGAACGGTCGGCATCGAACAAAGACAAGCCATAGGCGGTCGCGACCCAAATGCGTTGCTGATCGTCGCTAAGTATGCCGAACACCCGATCATGACTCAAACTGCCTGATTCCATGTCTCCAGCAAAGAAGGTTTTGCGGTGGCTGCCATTTTTGTTGAGCAGGATCAAACCCCGTTCCGTGCCAACCCAAATCTGACCTTGACTGTCCTCTTCAAGTGCCAAAACGCGTTGATGACTCACCCCGGCCCCACCAAATGGGTTCCCATCCTGATTGATATGAATGAAGCCGTCTATTTCTCGGTCGTAGACATCCAAACCACGATCGGTTCCAATCCAGACACGATCCTGAGTATCCACAGTAAGCGCCCGCATCGTGTTTGAAGACGGGCTTTGAGGATCCTCAGGGCGATGCACATACCGAACAAATAATTCGCTATCGACGTCAAGACGATTGACTCCTCCTCGATAGGTCGCCACCCATAATGATCCTGACGAATCGACATCGATAGCACGCAGGGTGTTGTCGGAGAGGGATTGCGGATTATCAGGATCATGAACAAAATTTGACCATTGTCCGTTTCTAAAACGAGAAAGGCCGCCACCAAAAGTACCGACCCACAAACTATCGCTCTGTTCAACGAAACTGCTTATGTCGTTGTGTGCCAATGAGTTTTCTGATTCTTCGTCCTTGAAGACATGAATAAATGGCTTCGAATGCAGATTAAGCAAATTCAGGCCGCCGCCACTCGTACCCACCCACAATACATTCCCACTATCCTCATAAATACATTCAACCCGGTCATGGCTTAGGCTTTCGATATCTCGAGCCCTACTGCGGTATACGATCGACTGTTTCGCGCCCGTAGGTGTCGCAATTAGACCCTGGCCATAGGTTGCGACCCAAAAGGTTCCCTGTGAGTCGATAGCCAAATTCCGGACAATGAGACTTGCTTGATTAGGTATGCCCATTTCGTAGTTAGTGGTCGTTTGCGTGGCCCTGTCGTAAATTCTCACGCCACCCATCGTGCCGCACAAAATCGTGCCTTGTGGGCTGATTAATGTCGAAGTCACAGACGGCGTTGGCTGATCCTCATGAGTCACCACAATGGTTTCAAACTTTCCACTCAGGATATCCATGCAGACCAGGCCTTCATCGGTGCCCATCCACAGTTTCCCCTGGTCATCTTCTTCAATGGACCAAACTCTTTCATTGCCAGACAAATATCTACTGAAGGTGCGGGTTTCGAAGTCAAAAGCGTTGAGACCCCCATCAAAGGTCCCAATCCAGAGATGCTTATTATCGCTACTCACTTTTAGCGCCTGTACGCGGTCTGAACCCAGCCCCTCTAGATTATTCGGATCGTGACCATGGTGAAGAAATGTCTGCTGCTTTAGATCAAACTCGTCGAGACCGCCTCCCCATGTTCCGATCCACAAATTACCATCTGGCGAGACAGCAAGGATCCCTGCATTGGAATCGGCAAGCGTCGATTTGTCGTTGGGGTTGTGTTCAAAAACTCGTACTTCATGTCCATCAAAACGCGCAATTCCAGCTTGTGTTCCGATCCACATAAAGCCTTCGTGATCTTGAACAACGCCATAGATTATGTCGCTCGGTAACCCGTCTACGCTTGTCAAGCGCCGAAAGGCTGAGGTTTCCACACCCGTCTGGGCCATGCTCAGGGCCGTCCAAACAGGAATAATCCAAAAAGTTTTGAGAACGGCTCTGCATGAGAAGTGCAATTGACTTGAATCCATTCAAAAAAAGGAGATAGGTCATTGTATCAAGGAACCAAACGGCCACCTAGGCTGCATTTGCGGATATAGTCACGAGTAAACATACAAAAGGCACCGAATTTCAAGATTCCATGTCACAAGCGTCCGAATCAAACTAGAGGCCCTCGGTTAGCGGTCAGCTGCAACAAAAAAAGGGACCGGTGTAACCGATCCCTTTTTGAATTAACCTCGAGGCGAATGTTTAGTTAACCGCCGCCATTTCACAATGACTTTCAAGGATGTGATATCCAATCCATTTCGCCTTTACATCATCTGGCATTTCGGCCAAAGTGACTTTCACTTCCCTTTCGGTACCTGACTTGGAACCAATCAAATAGGTTACTTCTCGACCAGGCTTCACTTTCTTGTAGACTTCTGATTGCGCTTCTTGATCGGCGTCATAACGAATGCCTTCAACGGCCACCAATATATCGCCAGCCTTAATGCCCGCTTTCTCCGCTGGGCTGTTAGGAACCACACGATTAATTTCCAGAACACCGCTGTGCCCATGATCTAGCTCCACGCCTAACCAGCCTTTGCCAGCAAACTTTTCGGCCATGTAGTTAATGCAGGTTTGGGCATCGGCGGTACACTTTTGTCCATCGCCGGCGAAAACTGGAAAAACTAGGGCCGAGGTCACTAATATCAACCAGCCTTTCTTGTTCATGTCGCAATCTCCTTAATTCAGAGCTAAATTCAATGGGTTGGCCTTATCTCCAATGAGCATCACGCCTACAACAAGTTACGCATTGGACCCCTACAGAGTTTCACGTGCCTTTTTCAGTTTCCGTCACCCATACGCAAAGGACCTAACCAGAAATAGCCGCATAGATGCACACATGACATGGCGAGCATTGGCACCCATGTGAGCAAATTACCATAAAACCGCCCAAACGAGCTGCCCGCAGATCGACTCATGCCATAAATGTGAAGTGATCGCCCGATTAAGATAGAGATACCCGCGCTGTGGAGCCATATTGACCCAAGCCCTTGCCATTCACAAATCGCCAGCAGCAGCATGGCGAAGGGCAAATTTTCGGCCGCATTGGCATGCACACGAATGGCACGCCTCAAATCACGATGATCACCATGACCAATGCCCACGTGATTTTTGCGTCTGAAATAGACGACAGCCAGCGCCAAGCCCACCAAAATCAGCCCATGTAAACCCACATATAGACCAGCCATTCTTATGGACATGGTGCTTCGCCTCCATTGGATGATGAGAAGGTTAAGCTAACACAACTAATTCGATAATGCTCGCTGGATTGCGGTCCGCAAATGTCCTATTAAGTTTTGCAGGTCTTCACAACTATTCAATTCCGTAGACGTCATCAACGTGTCTAAGCCCGTCCCCCGATCTACAAATATCGCCGGCAGTGGCTCGCGACTTTCATGCGTTTGGCGAAATTGATTGCGGTGCAGAAATTCATATTCACAACTCAAACCCTCAATAAATGTGCGCCACAGCTTTTTCATGCCTGTGGCACCGTAGGTGATTTGGCAAAGCGAACAGGGGTAGGTGCTGGGAGACAAAATTTTATGAGTTATGTCTCCCAGGGTATTGAAAAAGCCATCATCGGCGTTGTAAACAAATAGTAGTTTCATTACCAACCCAACAGTTCAATGGTTGCACTTGTTCCAAATATCAACCATGGTCGCGATTAACAAGATTGAACATCTGAGTCGCCGTTCGCATGACTTGTTTATGAGGATAATAAGACGAGGCGTATTTCGCGAACGCCGCCCATAAATGGAACCCTGTATCATCCGCCAGTAACGGCACCAGATTCCTGATGGCCATATAGGTTTTCAAGCGATGACACGCGTATATCGGTAGGCCAATACCATGATCTACCAACGACTGATAGTCGGTATACGCGGCAGCTTTGGCATGGGCCGACTGTTGCAACGCCTCCTTGTCAACGTATGCCGCCGTCCTGCCAACGAAACAAGCTAGCTGGCACAGCGCCTGAGGCCACAAATCAGGATTAGACTGGCACATCCTCCAACTGGCCTCGGCAAAAGTTAATCCATGGGTGAAATCAAGCCAACCAACATTGTGACTGATCGGAATATCCGTTTTTCGTAACCAAGACTCATCGAAGCTGAGCATATGGGTCGCCTGAGCATTCACAAGCGCTTCAAAGAGCGTCAAAAATCCCTGCTCTTTGTGCTCAATCAACCATTTCATGACGCCACTGGCTGGCCGGCCAACACAAGGCATTAGCGGCCGGCGTTTGCCTGCCGTGATCCCGCTTAGAGATTGGACCGTAGCCTGAAAACGACTGAATTCGGGCAGCAAATCCTCTTTGGTGCTCGCACATAGACCACGGACAAATGCCATGAATAGAGGCACTTCTACATGCCGACCCAACATGGCACTTAGCTCAATGCTCTTCTCCAAGAAAATCGCACTGTGGCCAAAGTCGCGATAATGCTCCAACACAGACTCGCGACACACACTTTCTAATTCCAAACGGGCATCGTTGGCCAAACAATAACGAGCCATCATGATGGCTTTCTCTTCATCCTCTTCTTCAATTGCCTGTTTGAATTTCCGCCTATCGTATTTCAGTTCGCCTTCAGCCATTGGATAAACTGGATGGCCTAGGCAATCATGCGCAATATGGTCCAAGACTTCCGCCAGACCTGCGATGCGTGTGGGAACATCTTCTTGTCGACACAAAGTCAACCAGTCAGCCGCTGCAGCAAAGGCATGTGTTGTCCCGTATTGAAGCCGTTGGTAACCCCACTGAATGGCGAACCGAAGACAATCTTCACCGTCCAAATCGCTGACCTGATAACGACAAACAAGCCGATGGATGCGAGTATAGTCGCGGTCACGAAATGCTTTGCTTAATTGATCCTCTAGTTCCAGTCGAAGTTCTTCTGGATCTTCCCCCATGACGTCAATCACGAGATGGTCCGCTTCCCAGCGCCAAGGATATATTTTCAAACGGTCTAGATCATCAAGATTTGAACCATCTCTGAGGTCAAATTTCCAATTATGCCAATGACAGGTGAGCACACAGTTTTCGCTGAGTTCTCCTTGTGACATCGGGTAGCCTTCGTGAGGACAGCGATGATCAAATACATGCCAATCACCATTATTTGACCAAATACATATTTGACGCCCGTGTTGCTTGATCACGGTCGCTTTGTTCACAGGAACCTTATCTCGCTCGATTCGTATCTCGGCTAGCTTCGGCATGTCGCCTCCAGTCATTCAGGTTTCGAAGCAAAACTAGGCCAATTGAGACCACAAGGCATCCTGATTGTTGATATATTGGCATTTAGTTCATTTGAGGTGACCTATGGTGGCAAAACGTATTGCTGAAAATGTCGTAGCGCTGAGAAGGGCACGCGGGCTGAGCCAAGGGGCATTAGCCTCTTTAGCCGAGATTCCGCGTTCAACCATCGCGCATCTGGAATCTGGCAGTGGAAATCCGACCATAAACACGCTGGTCGCCTTGTGTCGCGCGCTTCAAGTCCCACTAGAGGAGGTTATGGCCGCGCGTAGGCCTGAATGCGTCTTAATCCGTAAGGATCAAGTACCCGTTGTGGAACGAGTAGGCGGCGCGGTACGTATCATCAAATTGTTACCAGACAAATTGGCGGGCATGGAAATCGATCGTATGGAGTTGGCGCCAGGCGTGCGCATGAGTGGTATTCCACATTTGCCCAGAACCAAGGAGTACATCACGTTGGTTGAGGGGGCGATGACCATTTACGTCGCCGGTGAGAGTTTTGAGTTGGACGAGGGCGACGTCTTGGCTTTCCCAGGAGATAGGGCTCACAGCTACCACAATACAGGCAAAGACATTTCAGTAGCTTTTAGCGTAGTTGTAATTGCGCATCTCAGTTCCTGAGTATTCCGGCTATTGAAAAAATCACTTTCTCCTAGCCTACCCACGGCTTGTGTATAATCTGGTTAGATTCATCAATACGCGATAATTACGAGGTCATTCATGAAGCCTATCTGGCTTAAAAGCTACCCGTCCAACGTTCCACACCAAATCGACGTATCTAGTCTGCGCCCGCTCCCAGATGTTCTGGAACAAGCTTTCAGCGAGTTTGCGGAACGTCCAGCCTTTTCAAATTTGGGCCGTACACTAAGCTATGCCGACATCGACAAACTGAGCCGAGATTTTGCGGCATTCCTCCAGGACGGCTTAAAGCTAAAACAAGGCACACCTGTGGCCATTATGATGCCAAATTTGCTGCAATATCCGGTGGCGCTTATGGGTATTCTGCGAGCAGGCATGATTGTGGTAAATGTAAACCCTCTTTACACACCGCGAGAATTAGAACACCAGCTGCAGGATTCAAAAGCAGAAGCCATTGTGATTCTATCGAACTTCGCCTCAACCCTTCAGTCAGTTCAAGACAAGACCCAGGTCAAACACGTCATGGTTACTTCCATTGGCGATTTGCTGAGCTTCCCGAAATCGTTGATCGTCAACTTTGTCATCAAATACGTGAAGAAAATGGTGCCTGCTTGGCAGATTAAGGGAGCCATGGGATTTAAGTCCGCGCTTAGCAAAGGGGCGCACTTAAAATTCACGAAACCCGATATCCACATTGAAAACATTGCCTTCCTGCAATACACGGGTGGAACGACCGGTGTTTCTAAGGGCGCGATGTTAACGCATCGCAACATTTCAGCCAACGTCGAACAATCACGCGCATGGATCGGTGTCGACCTCGAAAGAGGCAAAGAAATCATCATTACACCGCTTCCGCTCTACCACATCTTTTCACTGACGGCGAACTGTATGGTGTTTTCGTCGTTGGGCGCACATAACGTGCTCATTACTAACCCTAGAGACATTCCAGCATTCGTTGAAGAACTCAAGAAATGGAAATTTACCGCTTTCACCGGGGTCAACACCCTGTTTAACGCTTTGTTGAACGACAACGATTTCAGACAACTTGACTTTAGCTCGTTCAAGCTCGCGCTTGGTGGCGGCATGGCCGTACAAAAAGCAGTGGCCGATAAATGGAAAGAGGTCACAAAATCACCACTGGTTGAGGCTTTTGGCTTAACTGAAACCAGTCCGGCAGCTGTGATCAATCCCATGTCGATTACCGATTACACGGGCTTCATTGGCCTGCCGATCTCTTCCACCGAGGTCACGATCCGAAATGAGAAATTCGAAGAAATGCCCATAAACGAGGCAGGCGAATTATGCATCCGTGGTCCCCAAGTCATGAAGGGCTACCTCAATCGGCCTGACGAAACTGCTAATGTCTTAACCGACGATGGTTGGTTAAAGACTGGTGACATAGCTGTCATCAACGAGACAGGCTACCTTAAGATCGTCGATCGGAAAAAGGATATGATCCTTGTGTCAGGCTTCAATGTCTACCCTAACGAGATCGAAGACGTCGTCGCCACTCATCCTGGCGTATTAGAAGTCGCGGCTGTTGGCGTCGCCGACGCCAAATCCACGGAAGCGGTCAAGATTTTTGTCGTGAAGAGGGATCCTTCCCTAACCGCTGATGTTTTGATGGAATTCTGCCGAGAAAACCTGACCGGCTATAAACGACCTCGTCATATTGAATTCAGAGATGACTTGCCCAAAACGAACGTCGGCAAGATCTTACGTCGCGCTTTAAGAGAATAACTATTCATAGTCGGCGATTTTGCGGGCCAAATCAACTTCACGGTCGGCTGCAATTGTTTCTAAATTCTCAATTCGAGGCTCAATATGACGCAACCGATTTTCCAGTTCGTCCACGCGGGCGCGTAATTGGGGGTCAGGCGGCAGCTGACTGCTACGCGACTTGTAATAGTTACTGACCATAGAGGCCACGTAATAAGTAACGCTAATGACCGCTATCATCGTCCACATATTCATGCTGATCCCCCCATGCCAATTGGTTGATATGTTATCACAGACGGACCCGCCGAACGGTGTCCCGTGGTAGGCTAACGGTACGCATTTGTCTAGGAGGATGGAGTGAAAAAAACTGCGTGGCTATCGGCCATCATGATGGTGTTTTTCATGTGGCATTGTCAAAAAGATTACGTCACTGGCCGCTCAACTTTCAGTATTATGAGCGAGGCCCAAGAAGTTTCATTGGGGCGTCAGTCACACGACACGGTGATTGCCCAATACGGGGTTTTCGAAGACCAAGAACTGAGTAATCTGTTACGAGACCGTGGCCAAAAAATAGCGTCGGTTTCACACAGGCCTGGCATTGACTACCACTTCTATGTTGTTGACTCTCCTGTCGTAAATGCTTTTGCCCTGCCTGGCGGTTACGTCTATTTCACCAGAGGCATTCTCGCTCATTTCAATTCCGAAGCTGAGATGATCGGTGTTTTGGGCCATGAAGTGGGCCATGTCGTTGCCCGTCACGGCGCTGAACAATATTCGCGTATGACATTAGCCCAAGTGGGATTGGGCCTTGCCTCCGCCCTTTCGGAGGAATTCAGAAAATATTCGATGTTTGCGGAGTTGGGTACCAGCTTACTGTTTTTGAAGTTTTCGAGAAACCAGGAGTCAGAGTCAGACCGATTAGGGGTGCAATACACGACTTCTATTGGTTATGACGGTCATCGAATGGCTGATTTCTTCGGGACGATCGCCCGTCTGTCGCAAGGATCTGGCCAGGACATTCCTAATTTTTTGTCCACACACCCTAATCCAGACAACCGCAAGGAAGTTATTCACGCGCTCGTTCGCGATCTGGAATCACAAGGCTACAAACCGACGATCACTTCAACACGAGCAGATTATCTGGCGAAAATAGACAAACTCCCCTTTGGCGAGAATCCACACTTCGGATATCAGGAACAAGGATCACTTTTCGTGCCAGCATGGCGGCTGATGTTTCAGCCGACGACTGGGATTAGGACGCAGCATCAAAGGAATGCCGTGCAAATGGATATTGCGGAAGGAAAGGCCATGGCTGTTTTTACAGTTGACGAGAAGAATGGCAATGCGCGGCAGTCCATGACCAATTTTGCAGAGCAAGTTAAGTTAGACGCCCAAACAGCGCAAAACGTACGACTTTCCGGGATCCAGGCATTGGAGCTTAAGGGTCGGGTTGTCGATCAAGCTTCCGACCTCTCCGTGACCGCCTATTTTTTCGAGCATCATGACCAAGTCTTCTTAGCTTATGGCGTATCGGAAACAGCGCAAGCCGCCAGCATGCAACCGCTCATCGACAAGGCGCTAAGCTCCGTTTCTGACCTGACCGATCGCACCGCATTAAATCCCTCAGCTCAAAAGCTGCGTGTCCTCAAAGCACTTAAGAATGACTCTCTTAAAGCGAATCTAGAGGCGTTGCACGTTGCGCAGGATGAATTGGAACAACACGCCATTCTCAACGGCGCTCAACTCGCCGACCCTATCAAAAGGGGCTATTTACTTAAGGTCGTCCAACACTAATTACGCGAAAATGCCGGTTGGCACAGACTTAGATTTATTCTATCGAACTGCAATGCCACTCGACTGGGACCCTGATGGGTCCTGACTCGAGTAAATGATCAAAATTCTTGCGCTCATTAGTGGGCCAACTCACCTCAAAACTTACTGGCTCGGCCAAATGTTCGTGGTGTCGGCCTACTTCCATCGCTAAGTCCAATTGATAACGACCCGGATTAAGCGGTAAGCGTTCGAATGCAAATGAAACCAGACAGCGCCCTAAGTCAGTGTGTAACTTTGCTTCCTCACTGCTAAAGGTAATCAGGGGCGTGGACTGAGCGTCCAATATCGTGAAAATCAGGTCGATGGCCGCCTTCTCGTCGTCCAACAAGACGGTTACTTCGCAATGCATTGGACCATCGGTAACAAAGACGGAGGTTGTTTCCGAACCATCGTGCAACCGCACTCGCTCTATACAACGCGCTTTATTGCTTTTTACCTCTAAACGATCGGACACAATAAAATCACTACTATGCCTAAGATAGTCGCGAACAACCGTTTGCGGTAAACCATCTGCGACGATCTTTCCGCGCTCAAGCCAGATAACTCGATCACATAACTGCATGACGGCGGACATATTGTGGCTAACGAATAGAACTGTTCGACCGGCCCCAGCAATCTCGGCCATCGTTTTAAGGCACTTTTTTTGAAACAATACATCGCCAACCGCGAGTACCTCATCAACCAACATGACGTCATGATTCAAGTGGGCCGCCACAGCAAAAGCAAGCCGGATGAACATTCCGGACGAATATCGTTTGACGGGCGTATCCATGAAGCGAGCTATTTCCGCATAGGCAACGATGTTGTCGTATTGCTCCAAGATCTCCCGTCGTTTCATACCCATGATGGCACCACTGAGAAAAACATTCTCTCGGCCCGAAAGCTCAGGGTGAAATCCAGTTCCTACTTCCAAGAGACTTGCAACTCTGCCGTTTATGCCGACCCAACCAGTACTGGGGCTGGTGACACGAGCCACAACCTTTAACAACGTGGTCTTGCCACTCCCATTACGTCCAATCAGGCCTACAACTTCGCCTTTGTTGATGCCTAAAGATACTTGGTCGAGTGCGTAAACCAATTCACCGCTCGCGTTAAGATTCCCCAAACGGCTCAATTCGCGTAAGTTACGCAAGGGCGACGAGAATAACGAGCGCGCTGATGCCCAAATCGTGGTTGGTTGGCTTATCAGTGAATGTACCGGATATGTCTTAATCACGTTTTCGAAGTGGATGGCTAAACTCATCACGCCACATCCGCAAACGAGCGTTCCAGGCGAACAAATAAGAGAAGACCCACGAGTAGTCCTAACAACGCGGTCAGGGTTGCCACACCCAACATGGCCCATGGCATCGGACCACCCAACAGGCTTGCCCTGAACCCAGCAATACAAGCCACCATCGGAAACAAACCTAATAGCGGCATCAGAGACTCAGGTACAACATCTTTCAGCATTTCTAACGGCCAAACCACCGGCGCCGCGTACATCATTAATTGCAACATGAAACTAGATGCATGGCTAACATCTCGGTATTTAAGTCCAATGGCGCAGAGACATAGACCCAGCGCCAGGGCCGTCACAAACACAAGCATACTTATAGGGATAAGAAAGAGCGCACGCACGCTTAAGCCGCCCTGATGGACCGAGGTCGCAACCAGAACGACACATATACCCACAAAAAAATCCATGGACCTAGCGATCATGGGCGCCAACGGAATAAACAGCCTCGGAAAATAAACCTTGCTCAATAAATAGGCATA
Organism: Holophagae bacterium; assembly: GCA_029263455.1. Lineage (GTDB taxonomy): Bacteria > Acidobacteriota > Holophagae > Acanthopleuribacterales > Acanthopleuribacteraceae > JAGQSC01. Next base: position 16,770 of record JAJCXM010000021.1, on the reverse strand, counting down.
CGAAATCAAACTACCTGATGCGATTTGTGTGGACGAAGAAAAAAATGTCCAGGGGACTAAACCGGCCAGTACGAAAAGCGCGTAGGGATCATCATTGCTAGGTACTTTAGCGATAAACCCGAAAACGGCCGTAAATACGGTAGCCGTGAATAATGTTGGTGCTAAGACCCATAAAACGCCAAAAACTGTCTGCCGGTAGCGTGGTTTCAGATCTCGGATTACCAAGAAATAGAGCAGGTCACGAAAGTCCCACATCTCACGCAGCAGGAATCGCAACCCCTGGCGCTGGTTGCTGAGCACAATATCAAAAGACTCGGGTGCACTCGATGCATTCATAGGCCACCATTCTGACGCCTCAACCATCCATAGTCTATCTTCATGTCGACCGAACTATACTTCCCTTCGCCAATTTGAACGACAAAGGCAAACCTAACTGGTAGGATGCAAGCCGTTGACTCACTATAAAGATAAGGGTCTAATGCAAATGATCACGACGTCGTCATTAAGGTGCAGCATCCATGCAGGAAATAGATTTTCAAGAGTTTGTGCGTTATCGCTTCCAGCGACCGAATCTTGGGGCTAGGTGGAATCGGGCGGTAAACGAGGAGTTCGCCTACGCCAACGAACTCATGTCACTTTACGTACTGCGACTGGTCGAAAAGACAGAAGCGCCGGAGCAATGTTGGTTCAGCGCGTGGGGCAATCAGTACAAAGAGCTGTATACACCGCTATTTGAAGGTCTGGAATCGATGGACCGCGAGACGATTCGTCAACAACTCATCAGGCTTGTGCCATCATCCATTCGGGTGCTTAACCTTTTTGATTTCGTTGAGAGCTCACTGGATGAATTGTTTGAGGGCCGGGCCGCCGAGGAAATCTTTTTTGCCCCTAGCCAACTAGCTATGTGGGAACAATACTTCAACACTGACAATGATCTATACCAAGTTAACAACCATATGATTGCCAGCGCTGTTGCCGACTTCTTACCCAACGGCGGTTCGATTTGCGAAATTGGCGGCGGGATGGGATCTGCTGCTATCTCCCTTGCTCGCTGTTTAGACACGCAACAGCAGCAGGCAACCACACTAACTTTCACGGATATTGTACCGATGTTCCTTAACCGAGCAAGGCGCGCCTTAAGCCAATGGCCGATGGAGATCCAATACAAAAAATACGATCTAAATCAAGCCCCGGACTTTGGCGACCAGAAGTTCGATGTCATCTACACAGTCAATGCCCTGCACGTGTCCTTCGATTTGGATCAATCGCTCTCTTGGTTACGTTCTCACCTGAACGATGACGGTGCACTCATGTTGGTTGAAGCCACCAGACCTGATCTGCATACACCCATTTATCCGGAGTTCGTATTTGGTTTCTTTCGAGACTTTTCCCATTGCAAGACAACACCACACCGTCCAAAACCGGGTTTTCTAGATGCTAATCACTGGATAGCGTGTTTAAAGCAAAACGGCTTTCAGTCGGTTGATGTCTTTCCTGATCTCAAATCCTACGAATCCTACCCTTTCATGTTTTCCAATCGCTTTATCGCCCGTCTGTAATCACCAGGCAATAGTTGAGCCGTCGTAATTGAAGAAGGATCCACTGGTATTCAAGCTGAGATTTTCAATGACGGCCCTCATGCCGCGGACACTTTCCGAGGCTTCAATCAATCCGCTAGGCCCACCCATATCGGTCCTAACCCAGCCAGGATGAAGAACGGCAACGGCAATGCGTTTTGCAATCAGATCAAGGGCTAAGCTTTTCATGCCCATATTCAAAGCCGCTTTACTCGTTCTATAAACGTAACTGCCACCGCTGGTGTTATCAGCGATACTGCCCATCTTACTGGTAATAGCAATCACTTTTGCGAAATCAGAACGGAGCAAACGCGGCAGTAGTGTTTCTGTCAGAATAACCGGAGCCATAGTATTTATGAGCATGGTTCTTTGCCAATCTTCGCTGTCAATATGACCAAAACGACAGGATCGATGACCATAGACGCCCGCATTATGAATCAGCAAATCTATCGGCGTTTTTGTCGACCCTAAGCTCGCAAAGCTGTCGAATACTCCGACATCCAAAGCGACGACACTTACGGCGCCCTTCAAGGAATGAAGGTCTTTCGCTTGTTCAGGCTTGCGGCAACAAGCCACTACCTCATGGCCAAGCTCGGCATACTGCCGTGTAAATTCCAATCCTAAGCCTCTGTTCGCACCCGTAATTAACACTCGCATATTTTCTCCCTGAGTTTTTGATGCTCCATCAATAACTATATTAGCGAACTAAAGCTAAGATCGTGTAAACTACGTTTATGCTTCAGGATACTATCGTCAAATATTTAAAGGACCATATCGAGCCTATCCTTGATCTACATGGACATAAGGCCTACCGATGTTCAGTCACCCTCAAAGACGGTCTCTACTTACCCTGTATCTTAATGAAGAGCGAACAGCAACACGTGAATATGGCGCTGGATGCCTTTCGCGATTCGCGTAAAGAAGGCATTACAGATTCATCCGGCGGCAATCAATTTGACAAGTACTGGTCTTTACTTCGCTCTTATGTTGTCGGTGGCAATCGTTTGAGTTGGCATCACATTGCCTCAATAGACCGCAGCCCATTTGCCATCCCCATGGACAAGATAAAGGAAATCCAAACCGAACCAAACCTTACCTGGATTGCGTTTTCAGGCGTCATGGATGATGGCAAAGTGTTTTCTTTTGGCACGCCATTCGCCACCGAATTTTTTGAGATGCCGCAGGGTTACGACGCTCGCAGAATCGTGCGCATTGATGCGTTACACAACCGCAACTCCAGTTTCTTTCGTGAAAAAACCTATTTCGAGTGTTATCTAGACGGTCTATAAGGTAGAGCGATCGTGACTTTTAGAGTCAGACTTTAATATCCGCCCAAGACCCTCCACGCCAAAGCCATACAAAGACCCCTGCTTGCAAGATGCGATAGGCAATCTGAGCAATCCAGATGCCCAATAGTCCATAGCCCATCGTAGGGCCTATTAAATACGCGAGCGGCAGAAACAGGACCCATTGCATGACGATCGAAATCGCCATGGTTATTCGACTTGCGCCAGCCCCCAACAAGGCATGCTGTAGTACCAATCCGATGCCGTCAATACCAATCGTGAAGCCAACAATACGAAGGGGTAAACGCGCCAATTCTTGAGTGGGTGCGTCCAATTGAAAAATAGAAAGGATGATATCGGGAACCAAAGCCATTGGCAGGCCAAGTAGACTCAGCAAAACAATGGATACCTTAACCACATCCCAACCCCACTGCTTGGCATCGGCTTGGTCTCCACGGCCTAAAGCTTGACCTACCAGCGACGCCGCAGCCATGCCCAAAGCAATTCCTGGCAGGATTGCCACTAGCATGACGTTGATCAATACATTTGCTGCGGCGGTTGTTCGAGTGCCTACTTGACCAAGAATCCAAAAGAGCATGGTGAAGCCAGATGCGAAGAAGAGTTGCTGGATACCGTTAGGTACTGAAAGTGAAAGAATGGACTTGACTGTTTGCAAACTGGGAAGACCACGAAAGAAACCGCCTGATCGGGCATAGGCGAAGCCAAGCCCCACATACATAAATGAACCCAGGACAGTGGCAATCGATGTGGCAACGCCAGCACCCATCGCCCCTAACTCAGGCGCACCCAAATTGCCAAAGATGAAAATCCAATTAAGAAAAATATTGACTGAATGCATAATAACCAAAGTGAACAAGTACAACTTGGGTAAGTTCACCCCATTCCAGTAGCCTCGAAATGAGTAGTTCCAACCAACCGCAGTCATGGCCAGCAGTCGTACACTCAAATAAGGCGTACCTGCCTCAATCACGGCGGCGTCGGAATTCACCAGAGCAAAAAGGTGGGGCGCAAAATAGATTAGGATGAAGGTTAACGGCACGCCAAAACAGGTGGCCACCAACAATGCACCGTTTAAAGGTATGGCCGTTTCAGATTCCCTGCACTCCCCTTTGCGACGAGCAGCCACAGCCTGAACGCCTGATGACAGCCCGGTTACCATAGCGATGGCCATGAAATTGAGAAAGCCACCAATGCCCACCGCCGCAAGGGCAGCGTCACCTAAGCGCGCAACCATAGCTGTGTCGACAAGGTTAAGAATGTTTTGCGACAACATGCCGCCAATGATGGGAAGACCGAGCACGAGAATTCGTCGAACTCGGCTCGTTTGCTGCGGCTCTGTCAACGGGCCTCCATCCACAAATAATGAGACGCCATTATATACGTCCACCTATCCAGGAGGTTCAGCCTTTGACGAACACCCACCAAACGACGTACATTGAGACAAAGACCTCAAGGACGGATTTATGACGGCGATTAAACGAATAGGTGAAATCCTCTTGGACCTCGGTTTGATTAGTGAAACCCAACTAGAGGGTGCTTTGCTCCGTCAACGTTCCCGAGGCGGCCGGCTAGGCGAAAACTTAGTTGCCACGTTGGCGATTACTCAAGATGAGTTAATGCGGGTTTTGGCACAGCGGACGGGCGTCAGCGAGACCCACTTGACTGGCCAAGAAATCGACAAATCAGCCCTAGATCTGCTCCCGCGGGAAGTGGCTGAACGATTCAATGTCGTACCCCTTGAAGCACCCGATGATAGAACCTTGATGGTGGCTTGCGCCGATCCGACCGATTTGGAAGCCTTAGATACGATTGGCTTCATCACGGATCGTCGAATCGTCCCATTCCTTGCTCCTTTTAACGAAATTCAATCAGCCATAAGACGATACTATTTGGGAATTGACCTTAAGGGACCTGTGCGTTCGGAATTTAGTAAGACCATGGAGGCATCTGGGCACGGTCGCAAACGTTTAGGTGAGCTCTTAGTTGAAGCCGGTAAAATTGCGCCTTCCCAACTCCTGGCTGCCTTAAACCGCCAACGTAAATGGGGCGGAATCTTGGGTGAAAACCTGGTAGCTATTAACGCGCTTACAGAACAAGAGTTAATGCGGTTTTTAGCGCAACGCATCCATGTCAATGAAATCGATCTCAATGAGGTCGAGCCAGACCCTCAAGTGATCAAAAAGTGTCCTCGTGAGCTATGTGAGCGCTACACGATCGCTCCCATACGTATCAGTGGGCCGAACACTTTGATGGTCGCCTGTTCTGACCCTACCGACCTAAATATGATCGACCAACTGGCTTTTGTCACGGGTTACACCATCAAACCTGTACTCGCTTCTTACGGTTCCATTCTCGCTTATATTGGTCGCCACTATTTGGCAGACCAAAAAGGATACAGCGGGCTACGCTCACGCCATCAGGCACCGCCTAATTTTGATATGGAACACTATGGGGGGCACCAAGCCGTCGAAGACCCTGACATCATCATATTTGGGAGTCAGGACGAATAGCGCGCTTTGACTCTCGGTACTAGAATTTCTGCAAAGGCTCGTGCAAAATCGAATTTTGGTTGCCAACCCCAATCACGCCGGGCCGGTGAATCGTCAACGTATTCTGGCCAGCTATCGACAATTTCTTGACGTTCAGAAACCGGTTCGAATTGGATGTCTGCGCCCGGGAACGATTGCTCAATGAGGGCTAAAATCTCATCCGCACGTACCGAAAATCCCGTCACATTGTAGATCTGATGCTTGAGTTGAGTCCGCGGAACGCGGTGAAGCTTCACCAAAGAATCAACCGCATCGTCCATCACCATAAAGGGCAAACGGGTTGAGGCTTTCACGAAACACTGATACGACTCGCCTCGAGCAGCTGCATGCAGCATTTCCGGTCCATAATCCGTGGTACCGCCACTTGGCAGCGTCGCCGAGCTAATGAGGCCGGGAAAACGGAGACATCTGAAATCAATTGGGACTTCGCCTGGTTTACCAAGATAGAATCGAGAGAAATATCGACCCATCTGCTCTACATAGAGCTTGTTAATGCCATACATGGTACGCGGCGTCAGGAACTCTCGTTCTTTAACTGGATGCTCACGATCATCATTCGCATAAAGACCATAAACGGCAATCGATGAGGTGAAGATCAACTTAACTGGGTCACCGCGCAGGGTCGACTGTTGGCGCGCTAAATTCATGATATTGAACGACCCATTCACGTTTACTTCGTGGGCTAATTCAGGATTGGATTCACCTCGACTCGACAACAGACTTGCCATGTGGAATATGGCCGAAAAACGGTGATGCCTTCCTATTTCACTAAGTACGTCGGTATCGCGAATATCGCCGCGATAGGCCTCAGCACACAGACCGGCCAGGTCATGGTCAAGAGGATGTAAGTCGAGCGCGACGATCGAAGCACCGTCGGCCGCCAATTTTCGAATCAGCGCGTGACCTATTTCGCCGTTGGCCCCGGTAATAAAGATCTGTGACATAAGTGTCTAGGTACTCCTGTTTAAGGATTTAGAGACAGCGAGGTACCATAACAGGAAAGACGAGCCTGTTTCAATAAAACGACCTAAATACAGTTCATTGCAAGTAAATCAAGCACCGTCACAGAAGGCCACGAAGGGAACGCAGCTAACAATTCGCCGGCTGTACACACATGAGCCGGTGTCAATAGGTTAATCATCAATTCGTTCGGCAAGCCGGCCTCAAAAACACCAAGCGTCGCGGTAGCTGAGGTAGGACCCGTATTGCAATTAAAAGAAAAATTAAACGCCGTTCCCCAATCCAAGGTATTACCCGCTGGCGCTACCCACTCGATCGCATCGCTAGTGACGGTAGGCACCCAATCGTTGCCTGCACTTGAGTCAAGGTCACCAAAAGTTATGTCTGTTAAGATCACGGCGCCCGAAAGCGGCAGTGAAAAGCTGTCAATCTGACGATCAAAATCAAGATTCAACACCACGTATTCGTATTGAAAGGTTTCGCCCGTTGGTGTTGTTTTCACCGCGACTCGAAGTTGACCTTCTCCCGTGTCTAAGGCTTCATGGGCATTGCCTGCGCCGGGATTACTCGGATCAACCCATGCATCCAAGGCTGGGCCATGAGCGATCGTTGTGTCAAATGCAAACGTCCAAGCACTGGTTAAAGTGGGTGTCACTTTGCGCCAACCCATGCTGTTAAAGATGTTGACGTCGTTTTGGACAACATACCAGCCTTCTATAAAATACTCAGAACCTGCCTCTAAGAGTTCAGGCTCAGATACAACTAAACGATGTGCCCAATCATCATGCTCAGACGACGTGTGATTGCGAATATTATCTACTGGGATGCCATCGAAATGAGACCCTAACGATTGCCATGTTCCTGTATGGGCCGTCACTTCATCTCTGGGCGCCAAATAGGTTCTGTTCCAGTTGGTGCTTGCCCCATAGGTATCTTGGCAGCCCACAAAAAGTACATGAGCGCCATCACAGACACAGCCCGTATTGACGGAGAAGAAGGCATGCTTAACATCAGATTGGCCCATCATTTCAAAACGGCCATTAATGGAGCGATAAAAATGCAAAACTAAGTACGGATGTTGACCGGGATCAGGTAATGGCGCAATAGCATCCTTCCACACAACATCTGCGGTTCCTTGGTTACTCAACGACGCGTACGGGGCTATCGCAACGCGAACACCTGGTTGACGCGCAGCGTACGAAAGCGAGTAAAGATTGTCGAGTTGAACATCAGTTACCCCGTTGAAATCAGGGCTACAAGGTATGATTGATGACACATCGTACCCAGCCGGTGGAGTCAGGCGCATGATCATATCAACGGTTCCGGCGTAGGCGCCCTCAATAGCGGGATTACCCAAACGCTGCGCGAATTCGGCCGAAAAATGTAGATCCATATTGAGTATTCGCATCTCTAATCTATTTGGATTGAAATGACCGTGTGCGTAACGCAGTAAAAAGAGGCGTTGTCCCTGTCCGTCATACATTTCGAAATCAGTTGTTCCTGGCACACCACGTAACACGAAATCAATAAATGAAAATGTCTCACCGTCACGTTCAAATACAAAACCGCCGATGTGAGTCACCATGCCACCTTTAATAGATTCAAAAGCACCTTGTGGCGCGTTCAGTTCTAAAAAAGAGGCTTCATCGGAGGCAAAGCCTAGATAGCCATCGCGAATGGATTCTGTCGTTTCGACTTCAGCGGCGACGATCAATCCCAAATCTGCAAACATCGCTTCGTTAAACTGAACCGAGGTTTCCACCAGATCTGCACGCCAAATATCCTGAGATTGCCAGGTAAAAAAACACTGAATAACACACAGTCCAATCATTGATCTCACTCCCAAGCGACAAGTAAAGTCTGCTTATTTTACCAGAACGCGATTTACATGGACGTGATCTTCGCCACACCATATGATTAATATATGCAAGAGACTGTGCCTTTTCGGCCCCCTTCCAAGTTCAAACTGATAGTGCGATGGATGTTTCCTGTCTGTTTCACCCTGTTCCTGCTGGCCGCCATTGCGGCTCCCTTCATCATCATCGCCTTGATCATCTTCCAATCCATGTTTGGCCAATCCGGAACAGCGCCTTGGAATTGAAGGTCATGTTTTGCCTTTTTCTGGCTCTTCAGACGGTGGACCTGGAAGATATCGCCGCACTCATGAGCAATGTCACCATCCCACAATCTCAACAAACGGCCTATATCGACACACAAGCTCATTTCGCACGTGACGACCAGCAGCGTTTGATCCTTGAAACAGTAGAAACCTACCGCACAACGGGCGAACCCGAGTCCAACGCTATGGTAGAACGTAGAAAAATCCCGGTCGATCGCATCGCCCAATTCGAGATCTTGGTCGGTCAGGCGGTCGCGGAAGGCCGCGAGTTCTATCTACTCATTTCCTATCTTGTCGACGATAAACAACCATCATCGACCTACCAGTTTGAAGGAGAAGCGAATACGATGTCCGTCTTGCGGTCCGTGCGAATCGGGACTTTCACGGCAGAAGAAGCGGCCATCTTGGACATCGAAATGCCGCTATTAATCGAAAAAGAACAGGCAAAGCCCTAGCTAAATACAACCTGATCAAAGGTCAAATTCACGAGTTGCGCCTCAAACTCAGATCTTGTTAAACGCGGCACCTGTGCGCTGATACTCACTCGCTCACTAAATACTTTGCTTTCAACGACCACATTCGTTTCCTCCATTAACATTTCAATCGCGCCCAAATGAGCGTATTCAAATGAAAACGACAATGTCTCTCGTTCGATTTTGACCTTGGTCTTCAATGCCTGAAGGCCGGTGTTTACAGCCTGAGTATAGGCGCGCACCAAGCCGCCCTTCCCTAGTTTGGTGCCTCCAAAGTAGCGTGTCACGACAGCTACGATCTCGCCAAATTCGCTGTGGATCAGACAATTGAGCATAGGTCGACCCGCCGTTCCGTGCGGTTCTCCGTCATCACTCATGCCTATCATTCGCGTATCGCCAGGGGGACCAAGTTGATATGCCCAACAGTGGTGGTTTGCATCTGGAAACTCACGCCTAATCGCCATCAAAGACTCTTTTGCCTTGTTGGCGTCATCCGCATGGAAAACATCTGTAATGAAACGGCTTCGTTGTACTTCGATAGTCGTTCTCGCGGGTAGAGCGGGAATCAAAAAGCCGTCGGTTTCCATGGCAGATTATGTCATATCGGGTCTGTGCGAGACAAAAAGCGCGCTTCGGTTGCCGCACAACGGTTATGATGATTGGCATGTCACATCTCTGGTCTCGTTGCCCACTCTCCGTTCGTAGGCTAATTAGCTGGTTCTTTGTTTTGACGGCGGCTCTGCCTTGTCTTGCCGGAACCGAAACTCGTGTTCTGATCGTCGGTGACAGCTGGGCAGAATACATGTGGATTAATCGCTCTCTACGCGACTCGTTTGTAGCACATGGCGTTAGCAATATCGTTGAAGAAGGCTCAAATACGGCCATCAGCGGCAGTACGGCACAAGAATGGGCAAGTAATAGCTATCTGCAGCTCATTACCGACGAATTGGCGGCCATTCCCACCATCGACGTCGTCCTACTATCCATGGGCGGAAACGATTTCCTTGCCGGACAACCGGGAGGAGGCTGGTACGTTGGCATGCCATCTGCCGAATTTGACCTACTTGTAAACCAATCGATTGGCTACATCCAAACGGTCGTGGACCATATCCTCACGCTCAGACCGGATATGGAGATATTGATCAATTTTTATGACTACACCAATTTTGTTGAATCCTTGTCTGGCCCCTTCTCATTCATATGCAATCCCACGTGGCAAGACCTTGGCGAGCCTACTGCCTTAGAGATCAACCAGGCTCAAATCGACTTAGAAGACGCGATGGTCGCAGCTTTGGTTGATAACGTTTCCACCTTCCACGTGACCCATTACGGCCTGATGCAATTCCATTTCGGCTACCCATCGATGTCGATTCCGCCCGGCACCCTTATTCCACCTGGCGATTTAATGTTGCCTAGCCCACCTGAATCCATGTTCGGCGGCTTTGATTGTTTTCACCTGAACACTAGCGGCTACGGCTATTTAGCCGATAACTTGTGGCTAGGTTTTTTTGCTGCCAGGTTCGCTTGTGTGGCTTTGTCCGACCAGATACCGCTCTGGCCTAGCCTTGATATAACCGATTTGGTTCAGGCCATCAACGACCCTTGCCCCTAAGAGCTAACGATGCTTGATGGACTTAGCTCAAACTAAAACTGGGCACTGAATCCGATCGTTGGCGTTACGTTTGATCTCAATCCGCCGTCGTTTAGCGGCACCAGTATGTTTGCATAGATAGAGACCGAGTCCTTGGGCGCGTATCGAAAGCCGAAGGCTGCGTCAATGACATCATCGTTTTGACGTTCAGGCACATTGGATCGATCAACGTTACGTTCAACGCGTCCATCGCCCACATGATCAACGATGCGAACGCTGCCAGGAAACAACGAGATGGTTTCTGAGTCATCCACATCAAAACTGCCGAAAATCTCGCCGGCGATGGTCACCGATGAAGTGACCTTCTGATCGAATCCCAACGCGAATTCCAATTCGTCACTGTCCAAATCAGCGCTACGCCATTCATAAGCGACATTGACATGTGGCCTAAAATCACCAAATCGGCGAGACAAAATTTCAGCAAACCGTATGCTGGTATCGCCTGTCCCTAAATAATCCTCTTCGTCGCCGGTGGGTAGCCTGACATCAAATAACATGGCTAAGTCCCAATTGCCTCCACGTATAAAGGCGTACTTCATATGCAGCGACATGTCGCCTATCCCGTTTGCGTCGCCTGAATATGGGATTTGAGTTGAAAGTTGCGGCTGAGTTGGGTCGTTATTGAAATTATGATTTGCCGTACCTAAATTGGCGAACGTGAAACTGTTGACTTGCGCAACAGCGGTTCCGTCAACGGTTACCGAAATAAAGGGGACGGAAATGCCTACATCCATGCTGTCAGTCAATCCGTAATTAGCATTGAGGGCCGTTATGGAGGCATCGAGATCAAGATTCATAAAGACATCAATGGTGTCGCTTTCGTTGGCGCTCTCGCCCAATGTATGGTCGCCTGTCACGTCAACGTGCGTAAAAGTGAAACGCATATCGCGCGTGTCAATGCCGCGTAGACGATCCAACGTCAAGACGCTGTGATTCATGCCGATACTGAACTTACCTTTGCCTAACGGGTCAGCAATTTCACCAAAAATGGGCCCTTGGCTCTCGGTTACCTTAACCGGTTGCCCGCTTGAAAAGTCAAAGGTGACACCCACTGAAGTTGAAGTTGACGGGAACGACGAAACTTGACTGGAAATAAGGCTGTTCAAAGCAGGTGTCAATTCAGAATTTGCCAGTTCGGCTGCCTCAACAAAGTGGTTAGCGTGAGCGCCAGGACTCAATTGCAACTCGGTGATTAGGATCTGATTAAAGACATCGCCAAACAATTGATTTAACTGAGCTTGCACATGACCTGCAGCTAAGATGAACCCCAGCAGTAATGCTCTTTTCATTGTTTCCGCCCTTCAAATTATTGACGTGATTCGACGACCCAAGCTCCGTTCCTCTGAGCTAGACTCCACTTATTGTTGATATTCCGCTGATCACGCTTACCCGTCGATGTATTGTCGTAACTGAGTTTCACAAGGAACGAGAGTTCGGCTTTATCGCCATTCACGTTCAAACTTTGTTGTTCAATTTGCGACTCAATAGCTGAAGCAAAATCAAAAAACTGCTGCCAACCTGACTTTTCGTCTTTACTGAGACTTATAAGCTGATTCATGAGCTCAATATCTTCAGCTGCCAACGCCTTTGAATATTTTTCCGACAGTTTGGTGATCAGCTCATCTGCTGTTGGGCCTGACGCCTTAACCGCTGACTGCGCCTGGTCTGTTAATGCGCGATATTGAACGGCTGCCGTCTCAAATGACTTCTGAGCCGACACGAAATTACCTTGACTTAAAGCCTCAATGCCCGTCTGCCTGATTTTGTCCGCCGCCGCCAATTCGGCGACGCCGGCTGCTAGCGCCTTTTGTCGACTCTCGTCCGCACTCTTTTGGGCCGCATTAGCTTGGTCTTGTTGTGCTTTTGTCGCCCGGTTAAATAGTCCATCGAATGAAGTAGCCGACGCACGATAGGCCTGCTCCGCAGAAGAGAAATCACCGTTGGCAAGATGCGCATCTCCGTCTTTTTCAAGCTGTTCCCCATCACGTCTTTGTTCCATGGTCAGCGGACCCAAGCTCTCTAATTTCTGTCGCGCTACAGTAATTCGTTGTTTGGCCGCCTGGGCCGACTTTTCGCCGGACTCTATGATTAAGGCCTGTTGTGCAGCAGCCCGATAAAACTTTGCTGCTTCTTCGAATGATTTCTTGGCATCTTCGAGACTCGCCACATCATCACTTCTGGCAAAGTCCTGGGCTAGTTTCGCGGTTAACTCGGCGCGGTTCCAAACATCCGGGACTCTAGTGGATGCCGACGAATTTTTCGCACTCGCTCTGTTGCGGTCCATTTGACGTTGTGCCGCATTAACTTGGACCCTGAGGTTTGCAGCGGGGTCCGCTTCAGTTCTTGTAAGTGCCGCAGCCTGATCGGCAAGAAATTCCTCATCATGGGCTTGATTGGCTGCATCTCTTGCGTCTCGGTATGACGCCGATGCCGTTTCAAACGTTTCCAACGAGCGTTCGTAATCTCCTTGATCCAGCGCAAGCTCCGCAGCTTGTTCCTCTTCACTAGCTGCTTGAAAGGCATCCGCGGAAGAATCTTTTGCCCCACTAATCGTGGCTTCGGCTTTCATGTCCAGCATGGCAGATTTGGCCTTGAGCACGCTTTCTAATTTGACGCTGCTCTCAACAATTTCGGTAGTTTCGGCCACAGGTTCCGCCGCTGGTGATTGAGTTTGATTGATCTTAAAGTACGCCACGGACAAGACGGTTAAGGTCAGTAAACCCGCGACGGCCCACACCACCCAGCCAAGCTTACGTTTGGCAGCAATGGTTCTTTCTACCTCTACACCCAAATCCAATTGAGCGGTAGAAATGGTTTGCGAAAAACTGCCCGTGCGCCTACGTATCGAAGGGTTGGTCACCTCGCTCGCGATTTCTAAGTTCCATTTGATGGCAAACTCTTCAAAATCATGGATCAACTCATCACAGGTCGAGTAACGTTCATCTGGGTTTTTGCGTAGGCAACGCGTAATTATTTGCTGCAGATCCGCTGACAACTCACCATGGGTCTCGATCAGCTCCACGGGATCAGGGTCTTCATGCACAATTTTATAGATCACTGTGGTGGTGGAACTCCCACCAAATGGTTTCTTATAGGTCAGTAACTCTTGAAACAAGACGCCAAACGAGAAAATATCGCTGCGGCGGTCAACTTCAGCACCGCGTATCTGCTCAGGCGACATATAAGATGGAGTACCAAGCATGGTGCCCTGCTCGGTTAAATCACTACTCTCCGGCTTTGCGATACCGAAATCCATGATCTTGACGCGGCCGTTCTCTAATACTTTGACGTTCTCGGGCTTAATATCGCGGTGAACAAGCTTGTTCTCATGGGCGTAACTTAAGGCACGACAGATTTGAATGGCGTAGTCAATCTTACGTTCAATTTCCTTGGGCCGTTCTTCCTTGATCAGTGCTTTCAGGTCCAGGCCATCTAAGTACTCCATCACAATATACGGTCTGCCCTCAATCTCGCCGACATCATGGACGATGGTGATATTGGGGTGGGACAATCGGCCCGCCGACTTGGCCTCTCGATAAAACCTTTCCTTCATCTCTGCTTGATCAAGAATATGTTCGGACACGACTTTGATGGCGACGGTCCGTTCGATGACTGGGTCAAAAGCACGGTACACATAGCCCATGCCACCGTGGCCAATCTCTTCGACTACTTCATATTTTCCAATCTGAGAATATGCCATTCATGACCTGTATTTGTGAGCGTTATTGCAGCAATGAGTGCCCTTAAGATAGCGCCCAAACAGCTGACTCGCAAGAAGATCGTTATAGCAAACTCATCTATGCAATCAGCTTCATGCCCGTAGATGGAAGACGAATGATTCAAAGAAGCCACGGAAAACGTGATATGACTTACAAAAGCAGCGCTTCCATTCAACATATCAGGCTCAATAAATGTCTCTTGTTCGTGTGATGAGAAATTCATTAAGCCAATCAAGTAGGGAGAACACATGATGACAAGATTTGCACTATTTCTAATACTCGGGCTCGCAACTAGTCCCCTCGCAGCCAGTGGCGCCAAATGGCAAAAGCTGGGCTCAAAGACCGTCAAGTTACGTGCGGAACAAGACACACTATTGGTGGGGGCGCATGAAGGTCATTTCGACAAAATAAAAATTAAGGTACGCAAGAACGGTATCCATTTCATTGATATCAAAGTCCACTACGCCAATGGCGCCATCGAAGATTTCAAGGTCAAAGGCTTCATTGAAAAAGGCGGCGAAACTCGCTCGATCGATCTAAATGGACGCAATCGTGTCATCAAAAAAATTGTCATGAAATACAAGTCCAATACCCACAACAAAAAAGGGAAATCGTTGATCGAAGTATGGGGCCGACACTAACGTCGGTTTTAAATCCAGGCATCAGTCTCGGCAGTCAAAGGTCCCGGATTATCGCCTGTATTTACGATTCCTGGCGGTTCTATTAGCACCACATGGCATTCTTCTTCTGCCACAGGTTTATGCTCGATACCTTTGGGCACGACAAAAAGCTCGCCAGCTCTTAGCTCCACTTGTCCGTCACGAAACAGAATCACCAACTTACCCGCCAAGACCAGAAACAATTCGTCGGTATCCACATGTTGATGCCAAGTAAAAGAGCCTTTGAGCTTAACGACTTTAACGTGGTAGTCATTCAACGAAGCGACGATCTTGGGTGACCAGAAATCATCAAGACACTTCACCTTTTCTGCCAGTGAAATAGCCGTATACGAATTCATTGATTCACCCCCGATGACATTGAGTTCAAGCTCGATCAAGCATAACGCGCTTCAAAGCCAAAATCGAGCAGGCTGAGCTGCAAGCTGCAAGCTTCAAGCTGCAAGCTTCAAGAGAGTGAGTCTGGCTTCTAAAGTCTGTCGCATATGTCTCTTCCAGCGTCTCTAATGTGAGTCCGAACTTCCAGAGGCTGTCGCATAAGTAGACTCAAGCGTGTTTAATGTGAGTCCGAGCTTCCAGCCGGAGGTTCGAAGTCCCTTTTTTCCATATACTTAACAATGGTCCAATAGTAATAACATGCTGTATCGAGCAAATTTGGCGACTTATGCAACAGCCTCCTTCCAGCCGGAGGTTCGAAGTCTTTTGTTTTTAAGTACTTGGAAATTTTGCAATTGTACAAACATGCTGTTTTGAGCAAATTTGACGACTTATGCGACAGCCTCCTTCCAGCCGGAGGTTCGAAGTCTTTTGTTTTTAAGTACTTGGAAATTTTGCAATTGTACAAACATGCTGTTTTGAGCAAATTTGACGACTTATGCGACAGCCTCTCTAGTCTGAGGTTCGGCTGTTAGCCCTCATCCACAGCGCGGCAAAACTGGTAAAGCTGGCCAGCCAGAATTCCTAAGACTCTTACTTTCAGGCAATTAATCTCGCTCGTGGTTTTCGAGCTATTGTCTAACGGAATGCGGTGTCGACAGGAGCCACAGCGACTGAGGCACCGCTTTCGCCGAAGATTAGGCTTGAGTCGAGGGTTCCCGGTCTGTGAATCGAGCGCAGCGAGGTTCGAAAGCGCTGAGAACAGCAGTGTGAGTATCTTCCAACACACTTGCCCAAGCACCCCTCTTCGTCCGGTGCCGGTGTGCGGCATTCGGTTAATCGATTCGTTCAAACCAATTCTTCGGTCGCTACTTTCATGTCGATTCGCGCCACATCCGCTGGACACCGGCATCGTCACGGGATCTACTTCTCACATTCTGCACCAAAAAGGCAATCAAGTTAGCAACATTCAACTCATTTATTCTGTTTCACTTAAACCAAGTAGCTGTCGAATGCTCTGTCTTTTTACAAATTCAACTATTGACTGACTGATTAACTCCAGGCATATTCGGGCGTTAGCTGTCCGAGCACGGGTCCGTTCTTTTTACGCGATCTACCTGTTTTTATTGTGACGGTTTTTGACTAGTTGGGGGAGTGAGACAAATGAGGATGAGTGTACGTGCGTGCAGGGTTTCATGGATGAGTTTGCTGTTTTCGGTCCTTTCATGGTCGCAAACGGTTGTTTTAGAGGGAGATACGCTCATTGATGTATCTCAAGTTCCCCCCCTAATCGAGTGTAACGTCGATTTGTTGCCTTTCTTGAGCGTCGACCGTAACGGTGCGGCTCATCAGTGGCATGTCG
>JAJCXM010000020.1 GCA_029263455.1 Holophagae bacterium | reverse complement strand
TGTATTGAAAACGGTCATCGGGTAGAGGGTCTCGATGACGTCGGAACCAGCCTCTCCCGTCCCTTGACCCACCGCCCAGCCACCAGGGTTGACGGAAACAGGTGCGCCAAAAACCGCACCGGTGCAGTCGGCAATCGAGACATCGGTCACCAGCATGCTGCCTTGATCGACGGTGGTGATCAGGATCTGTTCGGCACCCAAAAACGTGCCGTCAACGGTGACTACCGAACAACCCGTATTAGGGTCATCGTCCAAGTCAAGCGGGATACGAAACTCAACTGTTTGAGCAAAAACCAGCCCACATGACCATACGAGACATAGCCACAACCGTTGGTGTGTCATTGTGGTCATGGTGGCCTCCCCTTCAAGTTTTTGTTCTGCAAAGACCTGTATCCAGTTATATCGTCATGCAGACGTTCAATCAATATCATATCTCAAACTACAACATCGAAGATTGTCAATATTCCTACCCAGATCTGGGTATTTATGGCTTGAGCTGGAAAAAAGAACGGTTGTCGTTAACGAGAGGTCAGATACTCTTCAACCTCTTCTAGTTATCATGCGTCATAAGCCAGATCATGCCTTGTCGGTATGATTCGGGGACGGCAGACATGTGGGTTTGACCAGACAAGATAACCGTTTTTAAGAGCCAAGGATATTCTTTGTGAGCCTCCCAATGAGCCATCCATTTGCGCGCTGGCGTCTTGAATCGGTCGTCATCCAATTCGCCGTCGGAGACAAACAGACGCGTATCCCCAGCTGCGGGTTTTGTTTCCAAGTAATAAGACAGGTTCCTGTGCAAAGCGGGATTGCTCGCAATATGACCCCAGAAGAGGCCGGGTCGATTAAACGCCGAATAAAGCACAAATTGGCCACCCAACGATTGACCAAAGAGAATGCGTTTCCCAGGATCCGAGGGAACGGTTTTCTCGACCCAAGGTATGATTTCTTCGGCCAGAACCCGCTGAAAAAGGGCGGCGCCGCCCCAAAATTCGCGTTCACTGCTGGGTGCCGTGTAGTCCTGACTCCGTTTATTCCCTTCTTGCCAATCGTCGGTCCCGTAAGAGATTCCGACGACAATTTGTTTGGGGACAAGTTCACCCATATTTAGGTAACGGGAATAGGCCGAAAGGATTGGAAACGTTAGTCCACCATCCAGCGCGTAAAGGGTCTGCAACTTTACGTTTGCTTCCACGCCGTCGGGCACACTTACGTAGACATGGTAGCTATGGTGGTTGATAGCCGATTCCAATTTCGTGTAGCTTACTTCACCCAGTCCATGAAGGTATTGAAATTCAGGACCTTGAGAGCACGCAGGCCAGAACGTACTTAGGAGTATAAAGAGGACTAAATGACCGCGTTTGGACATAGGTGCTCCTCAAGCTGATTTGTATTAACTTACTTATACGGTTGGGCGGGAGCAGGGTTCCCCTATTTTTCGATGCCTTTCTTTGAAACGGCATAGAGCGATTGATGACCGCGAAGCAATAATATATCGCCACTAATACTTGGCGAAGCATCAAAGGTGTCGTCGAAGCGATTGGTTGCCACCTGTTTGAATTCATTGCCATCGTTTAGTACCGCAATGGCGCCATTACGTCCAACCACGTAGATATGGTCTCCTGCGCCGACAAGGGATGCGTAAACGGCATCAATACCATCAAGTCGTTGAGGCCCGTAAATAAGTTTCCCAGTAAGCGCATCAACGCAGGTGATGATGCCTTTATTTGCCTTCAGGAAATACATGCGACCGTGATGGACTAGGCCAGATGGAACGTATGACGTATCTGCCTCATGTGTCCAAACCACAGCATCGCTGCCAGCGAGATCGCCCGCTGCTCCATCAATGCGAATGGCTTGCAGCATATTGCCGCGATAACCGCTCATCAAATAGACAAGACCCGCATGACTGTTAGGACTGGGTATCGCGTTGACCGTCATGCCAGAAAGCGACCATAATTCCTCTCCAGTCACCACATCATAACCACGTGATGAACCCGTTCCTGGCACAACAACCTGAGCTTTCGTTTGACTTTCCACCAGCAGAGGTGTTGCCCATGAGGTAGGTTCATCGCGATTCTGACGCCAGAACTCTCGGCCGCTCTTTAAGTCTAAGGCCAAGATGAAGGACTGGTCCTCGTGGTCCCAATTGATGATCACCGATTGGTCGTGAATCACTGGCGAGCTGCCTTCTCCAAAGCCTCGTCGTGTCCGCATGTCGCCAAGATCAATTTCCCATTGAGCGTTGCCTTCCATATCGGTACAAAAAATACCCATTGAGCCAAACGACACGACGACATATTCGCCGTCGGTAGCACATGAGCTGGATGCCCAACTGGCGTCACCATGCGTTGTTTCGTGTGGCACGCCAACTTTAAGTGTCTTGTTCCAAAGTAACGTTCCCGTTAAACGATCATGTGCCCACAAGACAAAGGACTGCTCGTAGTCAGGGACATGCGGTTTTGACCATTCCACACCTTTTTCCGCGATCATTTTTTTGGCGTCCTCAGAAACGGGAACCTCATTTGGAACAGCCGAGGTAAACAAAACCAAGTTACCCCAAATGATGGGTGTGGAATGGCCACGTCCTGATAGCGGTACTGACCATAACAAGTTGTTAGACGCGTCAAAACTGACTGGCAGATTTACTTCGCTGGAGCCCGTCCCGTTGGGACCACGCCAGCTTGGCCAGTTATGGCTTGATTCATTCACAAAGATCCAGCTTGTCAGGATGAATAACATTTTTCTACCTCGATTTTTTCGTCTAAACCGTCATCTGCGCGTTGAGTCAATTACTCTGTTTTGGATTTGAGGCGCTCAATCATGGACCGTGCGTTTTGGTTTTGATCGTTGAGTTCCAGTGATTTTTGGTAATACTTAATGGCATCATCATGCTCAGCAAGATTTACGCAACATTCGGCCAAGCTATCCCACGTGTTAAAGGCGGAGGGAAAAAGTCGCGTATTCAATTCAAAGACCTGACGGGCAATCTGGAGGCGAGCAGCAGCCATTAAGCCATAGCCAGCGCGGTTAATCATAGATTCTATCTCAGCCGAATTTTGCTCAGAAATCAATGATTGCAAGCTTGTCTCGGCCTGTTTGTTTTGGCCGTCAATTGACGAGACGAGTGACAGCGTCACATTGGACCTCAGATCCGTCACCGACTTCAAGTAATTAACGCAGCGAGCAACCAACTCATCGTTATCGCTGACCGCTGCTGCTAACGTTGCCTGACACAAGCTATTCACATTCGATAAGCCAGCAAAATTCCCGTCTTGGTCTCGAATCGAGACATAGAGATCTTGGCTATCTTCTTCGATGAAGTTGCCATCTCGTTGCTGGTACTCACGGAAGGTGCCTGAGTTTGGCGAGCTGGCCACCAAAACGCCTGAGTCGATCTCTATTTTGATCTCAAATTGGCTAGGCAATCCCAAAGGAGGCGGCGGATAGGACCAGGTCCCAACAAACTCAGATAAATCAGCCTCCACTTTTTCAAACACTGGACGCGCAACGGGGCTTACAAGTGAGTGCAAGTTCGCATTCTGAACCGCGGGAGAAACGCGCGCTTCGACAATCGACTCGATCAAATCGAGCAAGGGACCGGTTGGTGTGTGCTCGCCTTTGTAGGTGTTGGCTCGATTCACGATGACTAAATCAAGTTCTGGCAGCACCGCAATCATCTGATTGCCGACACCCAATGCCGCAAACATCCCGTATTCAGCGAATCTTGGCTCACGGGCCACCCACCATAACATTCCGTAACCAAAAGTCTCCGTATCGTGAGAATAAAGGGCTGTACTCCGGCGTACCCAATCACGGGACAGGATGCGCGTATCGCCCCATTTACCTTCACGGGCAAAGAGCAATCCGATGCGAGCAGCATCTCGTGCCGACATCCGAAATGGGTAAGCGGGATGTTTCGATTTCTCCAATTCGTAATGGTAATAACCATCGCTAACTCGCCAGTCATTCATCGCCAAAGGCTGGCCAAAATAACGATCGAATGACTCAAAGAAGCGGTCGCCTGTTTCTTGTTCAAAGATCGTAACTAGCGTATTGAAGTCCCAATTATTGTAGGCGAAATAGCGGCCAGGACCTTGACTACCACGAGGCTGCGAATCCGTACGACCCGCGTACGCTGCCGGATGAAAGATGCCCGAGCGCGCCTTCAATAGATCCAAGATGCGAGCCTGTTTTTCGCTCTCGAGTAAACCGTCACCAATGTCGTCAATGCCCAGATCGGCTAATGTCTTGTTGAGATCGATCTTATTTTGATCCCAATAGATCCCATACAAAGCCGACATGAAGCTCTTACGAACCGAATGGCACATGAAACGACGCTCTACATCACCCCATGCCACGACCACGGCCCCTTCAGACACCACCATAAATGCAGCAGACGGCTGCGACTCCCATTCCTTTTGGGCGCTATCAAGTTTGACAGCATCAAATCCGGCTTCCGCTGGATCGGCATATTGCATCCAACTGGATTCAGGTACCCGAGTTTGCGCAACCAGCCCAGCGATTAGAAACAGATTCAAAACTACAGCTAATCTATATTTCATTGATTACTCCCGTCTGCATTTCACGCAGCATGAATAGACACGATCTCGAGCAAGTCTAACTTGTCCAATGATTCAAGCATTGATGTTTCCTACCAAAATATAAGGCGCTACTCAATTCGACAAATCCTTTTTTACCCTTAAGCACAAATTCATATTGGCATAAGGCGCTCTTCATATCCTGTTGGTTTTGTAGCCTGGTGCAAACATTAATTCATGTTGGAACATTCACGAGCTTCACGACGTTTTCAGGTTTAGTCGCTAAATGGAGGAAGTCGAAAATGGTTGTCCTTACCCTGCTTGTTGGGTTGACATTGGCGTTTGCCAACGGTGCAAACGATACCTTTAAGGGCGTAGCGACCCTATTTGGGAGCGGCACCACCACTTACAAGAAAGCCATCACCTGGGCTACGCTAACCACGGCTTTGGGTTCAATGACCGCATTGGTTGTGGCGCGCGGATTGTTAGCACACTTTTCCGGGAAGGGCCTTGTCGACGCCGAGCTTGTAGCTAACGTCGCCTTTCCGCTTTCAGTGGCGGCAGGTGCCGGCATCACGGTTCTAGTCGCGTCACGTTTGGGTATACCCATTTCCACGACGCACAGCCTAATCGGAGCATTAATAGGTGTTGGCCTGATTGCCTCATCCAGCGTTCATTGGGAGAAGCTACTTCACGCCTTTGTCGTGCCATTGATGGCTAGCCCACTTCTCTCTATGATTTCAACGGCGCTTATTTACATTCCGCTAAGACGATTGCGAATGAAATGGGGACTGTCAGATCAATCATGTGTTTGCATCGAACAAACGGTGACGGCGTCCTGCAATATCCACGGAGAACAGGCGATGAACCGGATGGACTTGCCACACATAGAAGTGGCCTCCCTAGGCGAGTGTTCAACGGATAGTCAAGTCGCGGGACTTTCAGCACAGAAATTATTGGACAGTTTACACTTCCTAAGCGCCGGCGCCGTTAGTTTCGCTCGTGGGCTCAACGATACGCCAAAAATTGCGGCATTATTGCTAGCGGGATCTGCCTTAACGGCTTCGACAGCCATCCAGTTCACCGGTATCTTTATGTTAATTGGCGCTGTGCTTTTCGCGCGCCGAGTGGGTGAAACCATGTCACACAAAGTGACTGATATGAACGCAGGTCAGGGTTTCACGGCAAACGCAGTGACATCGGTTCTGGTGATTGGTGCATCATTCCTTGGTCTGCCGGTATCAACAACCCATGTATCTTGCGGATCGTTGTTCGGGATTGGTGCACAAACCGGAGGCGCTCACTGGTCCACCATTTGGTCAATTCTCTTGGCGTGGGTAATCACGCTCCCTATGTCAGCTGCATTCGCGGCGCTAGCCTGGGTAATGATCGTTTAAGTCCGTCAAGTTTCAATCTTGATTTGATAGCGTACCAAGTGTCGGTCACCATCAACTTCCTCAATCGCGTAGGCAAAACCATTCTTAAAAACAATGGTATTTAGGGCTTTATGGGGTTGATCGAAGGCACCGACAAATTTGCCTGATCGATCAAAGAGATGAGCCGTCGCCACACCTGTACGTGCATCAGCGTTGTGGATAACTAGCAGTTGGCTATCCTCCATGGCTCGCAATCCTGCAATCGGCCACTTCACGCGCGGAAACTCTGCCGCCTCAGTAGCGCGCCGGACGACGCCTTTGGTCACGATTTCCTGAAGTTGCGTCGGCAATTGCGAAAGAATGGCTTCATGGACAGGGTCAACCAAGGCTGCCACTTCCTCTTCGGTGAAAGTAATCGGTTGGTATTTCTTGGTAATGCGCATGATTGGCTCCATGCCAGCATCTTGCTTTAAGATGTCATACGCGTCTGCACGAGCGCTATAAATGCTTCCATCGGGCGCGAAGGCGACAAAGGCATCCTTACCTAGCGAAAGAACACCCAGCCTTTCACTTAAGAATTTGACCCAGTGATTGCCATCGCTGATCTTTGTGGGATCCAGAGTCATGGTTTCCCAATTTAGCAGCTCTTCTTGTACCTCAAAACGATCGTTCATCAACAGCACTTGAGTGATTTCCACATTACGAGTCACATCAATGCTGCTCGCTACGCCCCAGCACCATCGACTGTCACCTGAGAAATTCAGCGAGCGCAGAATGACGCCCTTCGCGCTGACGTGTCTACGGTCACCAAATTCCAGGCCGGCATCAAAGGTCGACAAGCTACTCGATGGGCCCTGGTGGTCAAAGGCCAAACCCTGTTGGTTCTGCAATATCTGAAAGCTTCGCAAGGACTGAAACTCGCCTGGACCTTCACCTGTCCCACCAACGATGCGAATGAATTGACCGTTGACATCTAGCAGGACCAGCCGATTCTCTCGATCATCGACCACGATCATACGTCCATCCGCCAAAGCATCCACACCCACATTGGGTCCAGTCCAAAGATACTCGTCGCCTCGGCTCGGCGTGACGCGCAAATCTTCTTGCAGTCGAATCGTCCTAGCTGGCCCTTTGGGTTTCAGCCCGTTTTCGACTAGATTCAGTGAACATAGCAAGCAAAGAACGAGCACCTAACACCTCGAAGCGATTGGATTGCTGCTATGAACGTCGCACAAAGATGAAGGTTTCAGCCGTAAAAAGGCAGGAATCCAACGAGTCGCCTAATTAAAAGATTGCGTATCAGACAGCGACTCGGATTATTGAAAACTGAGCGGCAAACTTTCAATAAATAACTTTTTCTTTTCCTTTGGTCCTAGGACTCAAACACACGCGAATTGATCCATGTATTAGCCCTAACGACCGTTGCAATAAAGTCGTCAAATAATGAAGAAATCGCTCAATCGAGTGTGCAATCACATTCCGTGAAGGCGGGTTCGTAACTAATCTCTTCGAATTCGGCCTGAAGGTCAGGCGTGGCCGTTGGGCCATAGGCGATTGGACCCGCCATCAATGTCAACGGCAGGTCAGGTCGATCAAAGAAAGGCACATTGGGCGTGCCAGGCATCCACGCGCCGCCATTTATGGGCCGCGCATACATGAAAAACCGAGAGCCGATGCGACAAAGCCTAAGTTCTGCATCGCCGTTGCCCCAAGGCGAAGCTTGAAAGACACTCGAATTGTCTTGAGTCGTTTTTGTCTCAATGCCCAGAGAACCACCGCTTAACCCTACAGCCACAAAAATGTAGTTCTCGGATGCTCCGGCTGGGTTTCGCATCATTAAGCCCCCCAACTGAAATGGTCCACCGGTTACCGGCAGGCTGGGATTGCCTGCGCTGCGTGCTCTAATTCTGGCTGTAATTTTAATGTTGCCTTGCACCAATTTAGCAATCAGTCCGCCTGAATTCTGTTCCTGGTACCACTGTGTATATGTGGTCGGAGTCAGTATTAGCCGTCCTGCCAAGAATTCTCGCAAGTAATTGTCACCATTAACTACCGTCCAACTTGGATCAAGTGGGCCTACATCAAAATCATCGTTCAGAATCGAAAATGGGCCCAATAAGTTCTGCAGTTCGACAACGGACCAATCACCCGAGAGGCAGGGATCGCCTTGGGTTCCCCATAGCGGCAGATGCGCCGCCAATTCTGGTGTCACCGAGCTCCAAACCATCAAAAGTAGGCACATAGTCACCTCCCTGCAGGCAAAAATAGCCTTGGCCGGAGCGTATTTCGATGATCCAGGTTACATTCGCGGATAAGATCGTGGATCCACCAAGTGCAGACTCAGCCATGTGAAAATCGTGTTTAAATGAAGTTGTCGAATTGGATCCAATAGGAGGAACCATGTTGTTTCGAGTTTGCCTGGCTATATTTCTCGTTGGAATGCTGTTTGCCGGTGATGGTGTCCATTGGAGTTATTCGGGCGATGAAGGTCCACAAAGCTGGGGCGAACTGAGCCCCGAATTCAATATGTGTTCTGAAGGCAAGAATCAGTCACCAATAAATCTGACTGAATTCATCGACGCACAATTGGCACCCATATCGTTGACCTATGCGGCCGTCAGGTGTCGTATTGTAAACAACGGTCACACCGTGAAGGTCGATTTTGAGACTGGCAGCAGCTTGCAAGTTGAGGGTCGCGTTTATCGTTTGCTACAGTTCCATGCTCACAGTCCCAGTGAGAATCAAATTGAGGGGCACTCATTTACCTTAGAGCTTCACTTAGTTCATGGCGACGAGTACGGTAACTTGGCCGTCATCGGGGTTATGGTGGCTGAGGGAGAAACCAACGGGGCCCTGGCTAGTTTTTGGAAGAAAATTCCAGAGAAGGAGGGTGATTCCGCTGCCATTCAGGATGCAATTACGCCAGAGCAGTTATTGCCTGGCGACCGAAGCTATTTCCGCTTCAACGGATCACTGACAACGCCGCCATGCAGCGAAGGCGTACTGTGGCTGGTAATGCGGGACCCCATAACCGCATCGAAAGAACAGATTAAGGCTTTTACTGAAGTCATTCATGGAGCAAACAACCGGCCCATTCAGCCCCTGAACGCTAGAACTGTACTGTATTAGCCGGACTTGGTCCCCCAAGAACCAATTGACGTCACAAGGTCAACAGCTGCTACAGCCCATCTAGACTGGGAATATTTGGCCCTTTGATCACGGAACTAGGCGCGCTGGCGCTTGGACCGGCAACGAAACTCGCCATTTATCCCGGGGTTTGTTGTCTGCCCCATTTGTCGCGACGGCTTCTCCAACTGTGCGTATCAGTTATACAGACCGCATCTTATTGCGAGACGTACAAGGAGAATGACTCATGGCTATTAGAAACACACGATGGTGGCTCGGCCTAGTGGCAATTTCCATTCTGCCCTATATCCAGGCAGATGATGGGAAAATGCCTATCACCACTTCATCAAGTGAAGCAAAACAACTTTATTACGACGCGCTAAAGTTTATGGACACTTCGAGACCAGAACGAGCGCGTCCGCTCCTGGAAAAGGCCCTTGAACTTGATCCCAACTTCATCATGGCTGTCAATGCGCTGCGCCAAACGGCACCTACCTTTAAAGTCGGCCGCGAAATCTTTGAACGCTTAAAAGCGATGATCGGCAATGTTCCCGTATCTGAAGGCGAGAATCTCTTTTTTGAGGCATTCCAGGCCGCAATAGACGGTGACCAGGCCAAACGTCAAGAGATTCTCGGCCACCTGGTTCACAAATACCCAAAAGACGAACGATTACTCTTCCAATATGCTGGTACTTATTACAATTCCGACTTAGACAAGGCGATAGATATCTTTGAGCAAGTTAAGGCAATCAATGGCCACTTCATCCCGGTTTACAACACGCTTGGATATGCCTATCGACAACAAGGCGAGATACACAAAGCAGAAATGGCGTTCAAACAATCCATTGAACTCGACAAAGAGAACCCAAATGGATACGACTCATACGCTGAGCTCTTGCTCAAACTTGGTCGTCACCAGGATTCCATTAGTAACTACGACAAAGCATTGGCAATAGATCCGCTGTTCCCAAGCGCACAAATCGGCGTAGCATCCAATTTATGTTTATTGGGTCGTTATAGCGAAGCACGAGAACGACTTGCGAAACTATTCGAAATCGCGCCTCATGCTGGCATGAAGTCCGGTATCCATTGGGCGATGGCCGTCACCTATGCGGACGAAGGCAAATTCGATAAATGTTTAGAAGAACTCCACAAGAACTACGCTATCTCAAAAGAAAATGCAGATACCGCAGCCATGGCTCTCGACTTACGCAACATAGCTCGCGTTCAACTTGAACAAGGCCATGTCGAGCAAGCCCTCGAAACATACGCAACAGCTCACGAGATGAACATGAACGATCCAAACCAAAATGCGCGCGGCAAGGCATTTACGCAAGCCAACTTCGCATTGACTGAAGCTCAGTTGGCCTGCGAAATGAAATCATTTGCGAAAGCAGAAGAAAAGCTAGCGGTTGCAAAAGGCCTCATCGATGAACTCAACAATCCATTCATGCAGCAGGGCTATCAGGATGTACTGGGCATATTGGCGCAGGCCCGAGGTCAACACGCTCAAGCAATTGAACATTACCAACAGGGAAATGCAACAGACGCATACAATATGTACAGAATCGGTCTTGCCTACGAATCTTTGGGCCAATCAAAGCAGGCTAGAGACATGTTTCAATATGTCGTGGATTTCCACTCACCACTTAACTTCAACTATTCATTTGTTCGCAAGAAAGCCGCTATCAAACTTAAAGATCGTAGCTGATTGATTCAGGGCCCTGCCGCTCAGGCAGGGCCACGGCCTTTTCGTTCCTCAAAGAACCGGTCCAAATCGTTCTTGAATCGCCGGCTGGACGTGACACTCGACTGGTTACCAAAGTTGAAACGATATTGATTGTTGTTGAGGTAGTTATGGGTCACCACCTGTGCCATATTCACAATCGTGCCGCGGTGGATTCTGACAAAGACGGCCGGGTCGAGCTGTTCACATAAGATCGCAATGGTGCCTCGATACAAGAACTCAGCCTGCATTGTGTGTAAGCTGACATAATTGCCAGCAGCTTCGAACCAAAGCACATGACTAAGATCAATAGCCTGTTCGCGCCCATGGTGTTTGACTTTAACTTCACTTAGATAGAGGTTTTGGCTACGTTCAAAGCCCCTCACCATTTGAAGCATTTTGTGGCTCAATTCCGCGGATCGGGTTTCTTGCAAGCGCTGTCGGATCGCCTCGATCGCTTGTTGAAATCGTTCATTGGAAAAGGGTTTAAGTAAATAGTCCAGTGCCTTCACAGCAAAAGCCCGCAGCGCATATTGTTCATGAGCCGTCACAAACACCACCAGCGGAGGACTCTTCAACTTCGCCCACAAATCCATGCCCGAAAGGCCAGGCATCTGGATGTCCAGAAAAACAACATCGGGACGTTTTTCTTTAATCACACGGTAGCCTTGATCGGCAGAAGAACAGGTACCTACCACCAAGAAATCAGGGTATTCCTGCAGCAGTCTTAGAATTCGTTTTCGCCCTAAGGATTCATCATCAATGACAACCACATTTATCACGAACTGCTCCGTCGAAAGGGGATCTTCAAATCGACACGGAATCCTGCGTCGGTCGTTTCCTGTGCTTCAAAAAAGTAGTCGCTACCGTACAGTGCCCTCAGCCGCGCTTGCGTATTGGCAAGACCGACGCCCGTTGATGGAAGCACGGGTGACTGATGAGAACAACCCTCATCTTCTACCCACAAATGCAACCGCTCACCGTCCATTCCAGCACCAATTTCAATCTTTCCACCATTCCCATCCGTGCCGTACTTAAAAGCATTCTCTACTAGTGGTTGCAAGATAAGGGAGGGTAACATGCAATCGTTTAACTCGTTTGGAACCGCAAAATGAACCTGAAACGTTTGTCCTACACGCTCCCGGACCATCGACACGTAATTCCTTAAATGGGTTACCTCGTCAGCCAGTGTTCCATGTGATTGTTTCGTAGAGGTGAGAATCGTACGTAGGAAGTTGCCCGTTTTCTCCAACATGGCATGTGCTTTATCGGGTTCACCATCAATTAAACCTGAAACCGAGTGCAACGCGTTGAACAAGAAATGGGGCTGTAACTGCAAGGTCAAAGCCTCCGTCTTGGCATTAGCTAGATCGCGCTCTCTCATGATCAAATCAGTTGCTTGGCGCTGTGCTCGCCGAAAAAGCACGGCACTTACCAAAAGGCCCAACAACATGACTAGCTCCAAGGCGCTCTGCAATAAGTTCATGCCCAACAATGCATGGAAATCAAGATTAAGAGACATTTGCTCAAATAATGTATATCGAAGCGAAAAGAGCCACAAACTCACGGCACTGTGTACAAAGGACAATATGGCGAACACGACCAAGCCCACCGACATGCGCCATGCCAATGATCGGTCCATCGAAACCATGTAATGCGCCAGGTCATTGATCAGAGGCGAGGCAAGCAGCCATAGCAAAAAAGCAATGAGGCTTGGCGCCAATACCGCATAGCCATCGAACGAACGGCCTGCGACAAGATAAGGAATTAAACCCTGTACAGACACAATAACACCCAACATCGCAATAAATACGACCACGATCCATGGATTGATGGGAAAGGGTTGATGCCAGCGGCGTGTCATCGAGTCATACCTTTCTATTGCAGGTTAGAATAACAGTCTTGGAGCGTGCTCTTATGTCAAATGTAATAAAAACCTTCGCTATCGCGTCGTTACTCATGCTGTTGATGAATCGTTGCGGTTCCAGCAATGACATTACCCAAGAGAGCCAGTCGCCAGATCCTTGGTCACTCATTGAAAAGGAGTTAAGCAAAGAACAAGTCATCAATGCTTTGGGCCCCCCAGTTTGGGTTGGGTTGAGTAGCGACACGGGTGATTTCGGAGCCAAAGACGCGGATACAGCCTACATCTTGTATTGGCGAAATCCAGGATTTCCGGTCGCGGCTATTCATTTCGATGCTCAGGACCGGGTCAGGTGGAACCCAGCCATTGGCGGTGATGAAACCTATACGCATCTCTTTGAGCCGAGTGCGTCGTACAGATGCGACCTACCTGAACGCGTGGACATTTGTCGGTAAAGTGACCCTATTACCTCACATGACCAATATCGTTACCTAAAACGCTCTAGCTTCTTGATCAGTTCACCACCTACCAAAGATGCCAACACATGTGAATCTTCCGTGAATACCTTGAGTTCCGTGTTGATGCCAGCGGCCGATAGTTTTCGATGCAAATCGTTTGCTTGTTCAATCCACCACACCTGATCTTGGCCACCCACACACAGCCAGACATGGTCCGCCTTAACTCGCTTTAAGGCGTCAAAGTCAAAATCGTCACGCACCGCGCCCGGGCATAGGGTGATCGAAGCCCAATGCTCTGGTGTAGACAACGCGAGATGCATGGCTGCTACGCCACCATTGCTACAGCCCACCAAATGGACCTTGGCATGCTCGACCAAATAGGCTTTTTTCAAATAACTGACTAATTTCTTCATGAGACGCTGACCTTTTGCTGAGAACCAGGTTTCTTCGGGTGCCAAAGGACTTACGGATATCCAAGACCGGTAACTGGCTTGCGTGCCCCACAAATTCTGAACCGCCCACAACTGGCCAGCTTCGCGCCCTTGACCGGGCCCCAATCCAATCAGGAGCGGATAGGCCTGAGATTTATCAAACTGTTTAGGTAACATAATGCGAGCGCGTAGCATGTCGCCATCACCCAGATCCAAGTCTATTATTTCGTCGGCGACTAGCGGCAAGTCTGATCGTCCCATCAACGATGCCAAGTCTGAATCGTTCTCAATACCGGCTCTGAAAAAGGTCTTTGCCTGTAACGCGGCTTTTAGATGCTGTACTGCTTTATCCCCATCCCCCAACAAAGCGTATGCACACGCTAAGTTATAGTTAGCCACACCACGTAATGAGGGTTGCTTTGAGGCATGGATATTTGCTTGGATCGATTCCTGGACCTTGCCTAACGACAGACAAGCCAACCCATGCAGTAAATTCAAGTCGCTGTGAGTAGGACCTTCGACAACAAGCTCCGAAGTGATTTGGTAAACCGCTTGATAGTTACCTTGCCGATTCTCTTGAAAAGCTTCATTCAGGCGCGTATCAAAATCGCCGCCACAGAGCACAAGCCACAGTATCAACATAAACACCCCTTTGATGCCATCATTCTAGCGGATTCAAGGGTGCCAGTTGCGGCACTGGTGCAGGTTGCCAAGTGTCGCTGCCGGTCAGCGTAATGCCCCCATGACATTTTCTTGAGTAAGTTCTGACTTAGATCGTGTTAGGTTTTAAGACCGATTTCCCAGTTTGTCTGTACGTCCCAAACCATTTCTTTCATTCTATAAAAGCCAGGAGTCCTTCATGTTAACTGCGTTATTTCTTGTTGTTTGTATGGGCGATGTTCATGTGCGCAATGAAACATCCTATTCCGTCCCTCTGTTTCCCGAAGCGGTCTTTGCTACTGAGATCACCAAGCCTGAAGAGGTGCTCGGGTTTCCGGTTGGAGAAAGGACGGCGAACCCAGACCAAATAGAAACTCTATTGCAGCAGTGGTCCCTTCAAACCGAACGCGGTTTATTAAAGACTTATGCGCACTCTCATGAAGGTCGCCCATTATCGGTGATGATTATTTCTAGTCCCGCTAACCTAAAAAAGCTGGACGAATACCAATCAAATATCCAGAAACTAAGAGATCCCCGAAAGTTGTCAGACGGCGAAGCCCAAAACCTAATGCGTGATTTACCGGCAACGGCATGGTTAGCTTATTCGATTCACGGTAACGAATCGTCGGGCTCCGACGCAAGCATTGCGCTGATCTACTATTTATTGGCCGCGCAAAGCCCAGAGTTGGACCGATTCCTAAATGAGATGATCATTTTCATCGATCCAATGATGAATCCTGATGGACGGGCACGGTTCTGTAAAGAGTTGCAAGAGACTCGCGGTCAATCACCAAATTTCGACAATCAATCTCTCCTGCATTCGGGCAGCTGGCCTTACGGCCGCACGAATCACTACTTTTACGACTTGAATCGTGATTTTACGCTGGGTATCAATCCAGAAACGATTGGCCGAGTTCGAATGATCAATCAATGGGCACCGCAACTTTTTGTTGATGCCCATGAAATGGGATCAACGAGTACCTTCCTTTTCTCTCCTGCTCGAGAGCCCATTAACTTACATTTGGCCGGATTCAACAAGAAATGGGGACAAACTTTCGCCATTGATCAAGCCCACGCTTTTGACGAAAGAGGGTGGCGTTATTTCACCGGTGAATGGAATGATAACTGGTATCCAGGTTATTCATTCTGGTGTGCCTATCGCGGAAGTTTGACCATCTTGTACGAACAGGCTCGACTGGCCGAGGACGGCGTGAAGCGCCCCGAAGGCACCATCATGACCTATCGTGAATCGGTCCACCACCAGCTAGCTAGTTCTCTGACTAACCTCAAAACGTTATTAGAGAATCATCAAAAAATGCGACAAGATTTCTGGGCTGATCGCAAGAAGGTGGTCTCTGCTGAAAGCCCTTACGCGGGCGTGACCTACGCCATCTTGCCAAGCCAGAATGGCCGCAGAATGCGCGAATTCATAAGAACGCTGCAGCTGCAGTCTTTTGAACTATACGAGTTGAGTGAGGCTTATCGAGTCAAATCTGCAACTAACCAACTGGGCCAGAAAGTCGCCGACATCGTGCTTCCTGTAGGAACTCTGCTTCTGCCACGTCTTCAGTCGGAAGCCCGATTATTGACGAGCATGATGGAATTTGATCCCCGCATTCCCATGGAAACGCTGAAAAAGGAACGTCGTGAGATTCTGGAAAAAGGTGGATCTATCATGTACGACACCACCGGTTGGTGTGCGACGATGTTGCACGACTTGGAAAGCTACGAGTTGCCCGAAGGTTTACCATCCAAAGCCAAAGCCTACGTCGCGCAGGACCAGGGTCCGCTTGACCAACCTTTGGATGCAGAAGCGTTAGCCTATGTCTGGAATGGGTTGGATGATAACTCCGTCGCCGTAGCTGCTCGATTAATGGAACAAGGTATTCAAGTCCGTGTTGCTGACGAAACCTTTAAATTCGAAGACGATGAATTCCCTAGAGGCTCTGTGTTGGTTGTACGTGCTGACCAAAGCCGAGCTTTCGCTGAAATCATCCCCCATTTAGAGACCGTATCAAAAGAATTGTCTATTAAAGCCAGTGCCATCCATACCGGCTGGGGCGACGGCGACTTGGCCGACCTGGGCGGCGATCATTTTCAGTTGCTAGAAAAACCACATATCGCTATGTACGGGCGCGGCACATTCAGTAGTTACGATTACGGTTCCATTTGGCATGTTATTGACCGTTATCTTGGGGTCTCTTTTTCCCAACTAGATTCAGGCTCTTCTCACGATTTACGCCGCTACAATGTGATCATCTTGCCGACTAATTATGGCTCTCTCGATGAATCTCTTCTCAAGAGACTCAAAGAGTGGGTCAAGACAGGTGGCACGCTGATCACAGTTGGACAGTCATCTGCTCAAATTGCGAACGAAAAGGCCGAATTTTCGAAAGTCCGCCAACTCTCAGACGTCTTAGAGAAACTAGATGAGTACGAGCTAGATTTGCTCAAGAAATGGGAAGCAAAAAAGATGGATTGGTCAACCGATGAGATTTGGTCCAATTCTCCTCCGAACCAACAAGAATTCCCTTGGAGTAACTTGCCTAAACGAGCTGAAAAAGATGAATTGGCCAAACAGGATGCCTGGCGAGCTCAATTCATGCCGCAAGGCGCCATATTTGCCGCACGAGCTGATCAAAATCATTGGCTGACTCTGGGATGTAGAGAATACGTGCCAACCATGTACAGTCGCGATCCACTACTGATGACCACAGATGAAGCGCCGGTTCGTTTTGGTGTCATGATTCCCAAGGCCCAAGCGGTTCCTAAAAAGAAGGCTGCAGAAACCGAAAGTCTTACCCGAGCGGGCTGGGCAATGACACCCGAAGGGCAAGAGTTACGCCTAAGAATGAGTGGCCTTTTATGGCCCGAAGCCAGTGACCGGATCGCGAACGCAGCCTATTTAACACGTGAACGATTCGGGCTGGGCCAAATAATTATGTTCGCTAGCTCACCCGCCTTTCGCGGAACAACCATGGGAACTATTCGTTTGTTGATCAATGCCATTACTTACGGACCTGGTTTAGGCACCTCCAACGTCAACAATTTAGACTTACCAACGCCTTAAACACCTAAGGACGAGAGCCCCAACTCTTGGGCTCTCGTCCCCGTCCGCACGTCCTCATTTTTTTGGCAACAATCAATAGTTGATTACATGGTCCACTATTGATTTTATTCGCCAACTCGCGTAGAATCGAACTAATCAGCTGGAAGAGTCCAGCGCCTTTTTTAAAGGCTTTCGTTTACACAAAAGGAGTACAGGGATGTTTCGAAAATCAATGCTTAGCTTGGGGATAATGTTTACCTGGTTTGCGCTGGCCCAAGAGCCTATGTCGACTGAAAAGGCGGTGTTGACACACGCACCAGACGTTCCTCCGGCCATCACAAGAACCCAGCCCGCGAAGGTCGTGGTCGAAGTGGAGACAACCGAGGTGATAAAGCGTCTTGCAGATGGCGTCGATTACACGTTTTGGACGTTTGGCGGGAAAGTGCCCGGTCCATTCATTCGCGTTCGTGAAGGCGATCTGGTGGAATTTCACCTGAGCAACCATCCCAATAGCAAGATGCCGCACAATATCGATTTACATGCGGTTACCGGACCAGGTGGAGGCGCTGCCTCTTCTTTTACAACACCAGGTCACAGTTCTCAATTTTCATTTAAAGCCAGAAACCCCGGCCTCTATGTCTATCATTGTGCGACGGCACCAGTAGGAATGCACATCGCCAACGGCATGTACGGTCTCATTTTGGTTCAGCCAGAAGTACCTATGCCAGCCGTTGACCGCGAGTATTATGTGATGCAAAGCGAATTTTACACTGAAGGCGCATACGGCGAAGAAGGCTTACAGCCATTCTCGATGAAAAAGGCCTTAACCGAGATTCCTGATTACGTCGTCTTTAACGGATCAGTAGGCGCACTTGCTGGCGACAATGCGATCACGGCAAACGTCGGTGAGACGGTGAGACTTTATGTGGGTAACGGGGGTCCTAACCTGATCTCTAGTTTCCACCTCATTGGCGAAATTTTTGACAGCGTCTATACCGAAGGTGGCGTATTAGCCAACCAGCATCAGGTCCAAACTACATTGGTCCCAGCTGGCGGTTCAGCCATCGCAGAATTCAAACTAGAAGTACCGGGCACATTCATCTTGGTCGACCACAGTATTTTCCGAGCATTTAACAAAGGTGCAATAGGCATGCTCAAAGTGAGCGGTCCAGAGGACCTCACGGTTTATTCTGGTAAACAAGCGGACACCGTGTATTTAGCTGAAGGTGGCGCTATCCAGACGGTTCCTGCAGCGGACAAGCCCGAACTACCGACAACCATGACTAAGAGCGAGAAACTGGCATTTGGCGATCGCCTCTACAAGGCAAACTGTTTGGCTTGCCATCAAAGTGAAGGCCAAGGCATCCCCGCCGCATTCCCTCCTCTAGCCAAATCTGATTTCATCACCGTAGATGACGAACGCACGATAGGAGTCGTCGTTAATGGTCTACAAGGCGAAATCACGGTCAACAACCATAAATTCAATAGTGTTATGCCCGCCATGCAACTCACGGACTTAGAAATTGCCAGTGTCTTGACCTTCGTCAAGAATAGTTGGGGCAATACGGGTGGTGAAATCACCTCAGACCAGGTCGCCAAGGTCAGAGCAAAACCAGCTGCTAACACACAGCCACAGGAACATTAAGTCAGGCAACGATTATGATCCAACTTTTCCTAATCAATCTCATTGCTTTTGCTGACCCTGAGATTGCCTCGGAGAATCTAAGCAAGGGCATGGTGTTGGTCCCAGCGGGCCAATACCTACCCTTATACCGCTCCACCGACCAGCAGGCATCTTGGGTGCCAGCCTTCAAATTGGATCGCTATCCGGTCACAAACGCGGAGTTCCTTGAATTTGTTAAGGCCTCTGGTAACTGGCGCAAATCGGCGGTGCCTGCCCTATTTGCAGACGAACACTACCTATCACATTGGGCAAATGATTTAGAACCGAACCCTGAGGGAATAGATCAATTGCAGAGCCCAGTCACCCATATAAGTTGGTTTGCAGCCAAAGCCTACTGTGCTTCTAAGGGTAAACGGCTACCTACCGTTGCTGAATGGGAACGCGCCGCCCAAATCGGATTCAGTCAATTTGATGGCCATAACGAAGCCGGTTTTTACGACAAACTGCTAGCATGGTACGGAAAACCCACGCCTCAAGTATTGCCAGCCGTGGGTTTAAGTAAAAGTAATGTGCTTGGTATCTATGACATGCACGGTCTAGTTTGGGAATGGACCCAAGATTTCCAATCGGCGCTAGTCACAGGCGAATCACGCGGTGACTCGGCCATTGAGCGCACGCTATTCTGCGGTGGCGGCGCGGTTGGTGCCTCAGATTTCAAGAATTACGCTGCGTTCATGCGTTTCGCTTACCGAAGTAGTCTCCAAGCAAACTATGCGGTGGCCAGCCTCGGATGTCGTTGCGCAGAAGGAGTCGAAGATGAAAATTAAACTAATTATGTTGGCCATGTGTTGTATGTCTGTCTTAGCCCAAGAGAGCAAACCAGCCTCATGTTGTCAGTCCCACAAAGCCGAGGTAGCCGTTTGCCCAGAATTACCGGGCACGTCAATATTCCACCTCAAGACGACGTGGAAGGATCAGGACAACCAAGACTTCACGCTGTCACAACTAGCGGGAAACCCAACACTAGTAGCGATGATCTTTACCCACTGCCCAGATGCCTGCCCTCGCATCATGGCAGACCTAGGAATCATCGACAAAGCTCTCGAAGCAAATGACAACGTTCGTTATTTACTGGTGAGCATGGACCCCAAACGAGATACACCCGCTGTATTGAAAGATTTCGCTAAACGCTGGAACCTCGACATGAGGCGCTGGACGCTCATCACAAGCGATCAAGCGAAGGTGCTGGAAATAGCAGCTGTCCTTGGCGTCAAGTATCAGTCAACGGCAGACGGGGACTTCAATCACAGCAACCAAATTGCGTTAATTGACGACACCGGCGTCATCATTCACAAACAATTAGGTTTGTCCTCCGATCCCGCCGAGACCATTTCCTTCCTAAGAAAGTGGCTCAATCCAAATCAGCTTTGAGCGAGCGGTGAATCGATTAGGTGCATAACTTCCGTCAACGCGTCAGTTGTCAACAAACAGATTGAGTTGCTCACCTTCCAACATTGATTGCATTGGCGTCCAAAACTGTTGACCCAACCCGGATGCTCGATCAACACGCCTCGCCAATGCAGCTGCCAAGCTCGCTGACGAGGCAAAGATTG
Source organism: Holophagae bacterium (assembly GCA_029263455.1). GTDB lineage: Bacteria > Acidobacteriota > Holophagae > Acanthopleuribacterales > Acanthopleuribacteraceae > JAGQSC01. Next base: position 271,442 of record JAJCXM010000020.1, on the reverse strand, counting down.
CCACCTGTGACCTTGCCCGTGTTAGACCGGTATAAATGAGCTCCCGCGTCATGACGCGTGAATCGCGTTCTGGTAAAACAAGCGCAACGCGTTCGTATTCGCTCCCTTGACTCTTGTGGATCGTCAAGGCAAATGCCGTCTCACAAGGTGGTAGCTGAAAAGGAGAGAACCATCGAATCTCATTGCCCGATGATGGTGGGAAGGCCACGGCCATATCGCCATTTTCTTGCTTAAAACAAACGCCCATATCGCCATTAAACAATCCTAATTGATAGTCGTTGCGCGTAATCATGATTGGGCGCCCAGAGTACCAAATTGAATGGGGCGACAGCAGGCCCGCCTCCTCCAAAATTCGCTCAATGGCTACATTAACTTGCTCGGCGCCATCCACGCCCTGCCGATGGGCGCACAGAACACGAAAGTCTTCAAAATGTCGCAGCAGTCGTTCAGGGTCACCGGCACGCAAATAAGACTCGAACCCGCTGATCACTTGTTGAGAAAAAGCGACTTGATCGGCGTAGCCATTCTCGAATTGGGTGATGTGACCGTCGTTAGCCAACTTCAACTCATTCATAGACGAAGGCGAGCCGGACCGGATTGACGCAGCAAAACGACCCAACGACTTCGTATTGTCAAATCGAAAACTCTTCTGTAACACGACCACATGGTCCCAGATTCCACGCCTGTTCTGCGTACGAGGCCTATGTTTCGTTTCAAGAGCTAAAACCTTCGCCAAATAGTTGGCCGTTTCCTGAGAGCAGGTCCAGTCGCGTTCTTCGCGCACTAAATCGCCTAAGACGGTCCCTACCTCGACCGAGGCTAACTGGTGATGGTCCCCAAGAAGAATCAATTTGCTGTTGGCTTTAAGTGCTTTAACGAGTTTGGCCAGATTGGCCAAATCCACCATGGAACATTCGTCGACTACAACAATATCAGCCGCAGTGGGATGATGTTCGTTGTGGAAATACTCGGTGGGCGCATACGGCTGCCAACCTAAATAGCGATGAATGGTACTGGCCTCATCAGGAATAGCGTCGCAGACCCACTTGAGCGCGTTAGGCAATGTCTGCTTTTGACCGCGAATAGCTTCTGCTAATCGAGTAGCCGCCTTCCCGGTTGGAGCAAGCAGGGCAATTCGTGGGTTAGCTAGATCATGTTTTCGTTGCCAAGCAATCAGCATTGCAAGTAGACGTGTAACGACCGTCGTTTTTCCCGTGCCAGGGCCTCCAGAGACGATGGTTAAGCGGGATCTCAGAGCCAAAGCAGCTGCCACCGCTTGCATGTCGATACCGTTGCGCGAGGGGAAGAGCATAGCGAGAACCGACTGCGCCCAAACCAGGTCTAGCTCCTCATGAGAAGCTAGACAGGTGGCTACAAAAGAAGCCAATGTGTGTTCGTAAGCATGATACCGCTCCAGATATACGCGCGAGTGACCATCAAAAAAGAGCGGTTTCTCTTCTATCTGCCCTGGTTTTGCGAAAAGAGCACTATCGAGCAAAGCTTGCCGCCAACTCAAACGCTCAGGCCATTGGATCTTATGTTTTTCGCCTTCAACTTCGAATTCATAAGGTAGACAGTTGAGATCTGCACAAGCGCTACCTGTTTCTACTGCACGTGATGCAAGCGCCGCGGCTAATAATTCCTCTAGCGTAAGGCTGGGCAAGAGCTGGTGCATCGCTTCAGCAAAAGCGACATGAGCAGGTTCAAAGAAACCGGCCACCGGCCACCCATGTTGATGCCTCATGATGCTCTCATCAATTGCAGTAATGATTCAATACGATTCCTGGGTGGTCGATCGCAATAGACGCCGACACCTTCGTGCTTCGCCATCCCACGCAAGAACAAATAGTAGACGCCGCCAAAATGCTTATCGTAATCGTAATCGTTTTTGGTTACTTGCAGGTATTTGTGTAACGCCACACTGTAAAGGTGATATTGCAAGATGTAATGGTGGCGGACCATTTCTTTCGTCATCGCTTGAGGGTGAAAGTCACTTAAGTTAGGTCCCAAATCATTGCTCTTGTAATCAATCACGAACCATTGGTCTGCATGTTCGAATACAAGGTCAACAAAGCCCTTCAAAAAACCCTCAACGACTCTGAACTCCAATTTGGCAAGTTCGAGATGGTACGAAACGGGTGTTTGCCCACCTTCAATTCCGAAGACTCGGGCCAGCTCAGACGGACTCAATTTCTTGTTTTGCCGGGTAAGTGGCATCGTAAATTCCCACTCAACTAAGCGCTTAGCCATGGGTATCTGCGCCAAACTGAGGCCACTTGTATCCAAAGGCGTTTGCACAACACTTTGCAGAGCTTGAGAGACGGATTCGGCTCGGTCGGATGAATAGCCAAATCGAGTCAAACTGTCCAGAATTACAGGCTGCCATTTGCTCGGCTCATCCTGAAAGTCGATGCCTTCAAGCATCCTATGTAAACAGTTACCAGCTTGTGCTCCACGGGGGAAATCAGCAAAGTTTGGACTGGCGTCATCCGGGATCACCATGCCCATTTCATGCGGTTCGTCATCAACCCAGCCTGGAGTATCAAGGTGCGATCCGCCAGAAGTAATCATACTGAAACTGGTTTGTCGAATCGATTCAGGCAATTTCTTTTTCTTGGCTCTTGCAGTAAGTGTCTTTGGTGGGTTGCTTGATTGATGGTCAACAGGCGCAGGATTGAGTTCGGCCCAACGAATATCTATCGTCGTTTCTCGCGTCCAAAAATCAATCGCCGATTGCCATTGTAGCGGTCGCTTTTTGTCACCTTGTTTGGCGTCGGTCCACTGCTGCTCGCGAACGATTAACGCGTTCAATGGCGACATCGACTCTGCACGAGTCCCGCATCCCACAAATACATGCAAGAAGTCCCGAGCCCTTGTCAGCGCCACATATAGTAATCGCATGCTTTCAGCCCGTTGCTGATGCTCAAGCCCCGCGCGTACAGTATCCCAGCCCTCACTATCTGCAAACAAAAGTGACCTTGAGCCATCCTCAGCAAACTGCAGGGCAATCTTGTCGCTAAGTTTTCTGGGCGCCATCCACGAAAAGGGGCAAAAGACGGCTGAGAATTCTAAACCTTTACTGGCAAATACGGTCATGACATGAACCGCATCTTCATCCGTCTCCAATCTTATTTCATCTTCAGATTCGTTCAAGAGATGGCGGCGGTCCAACCATCTCAACAACGCCGCTGGCCCCAGATGATGCCGATGGGCCACTTGCCCCAAGCGCTCACCTAATTGCAAGAAGTTGGTCAAGCGGCGTTCACCTTGTTCCATTCCAAGCAAACGAGACTCAAGATCCCAGCGAGAAACAAAGCGGCGGAACATGCGGATAAAGCCACGCTCGGCCCAGGTTTCTCGTAGGCTGCGAAAATGCAAGACCACTTCAGACCACTGCGACAAATCCTCTTCTAGTAAGAGCAATTCACGCGCGTCAAAGCCCATGATCGGTGTCACCAGAGCACGTTTAACAAGAGCAAGCTGCCTGGGCTCTGCGATTGCCGCCAAGATCACAGCGAGATCCTCTGCCTCTTCCGCCTCAAACACGTTTTTTGCGCCCTGATAAGAGCAGGGGATCCCTCGTTGTGTCAGAGCCAACACAACCTGACTAGCCTGGGCATGAGTGTGGACCAATACCGCCACATCGCGTGCTTTCCAAGGCAGATTATCTTTTTTTTGTTGTACCAATAGATCGTTGATTTCTTGGACTAAGAGTTGCACTGCGTCCAACTCCAAATCACTATTTCGGCTGCCTTCAAGTACCGAAATGCGACATGGAGCGATGGCTGCTTGACCACCCAACAGAGGACGCGCCTGTCCGCCTGGCAAAGCCGGTCTGAACTGGATTTCTGGATGAGCAAATGCCGAATCTATGGTTGAGAATAAGCGGTTGACTGCCAGGATGAGCGCGTTACTCGATCGCCAATTGGAATCTAATCGGTGCGTTACCATGCCGGATAATTTCTTGAATCGTAAGTACTCGCGAATGTCAGCTCTGCGAAAACCATAAATTGACTGTTTTGGGTCACCTATCGTGAAGAGACAACCACGATCGGCAAATAATCGTTCGAATATCCGTGCCTGTACTGGATCGGTATCCTGAAATTCATCAACAAGAGCAAACGGCGTACTTTCCTGAACAGATCGGGTGAGTCTCACCCCATTGGGCCCGTTCAATGACTCGTCTAATTGAGTCAAGACGTCGTCAAACGACATAACGTCTGCCCGCCGCTTCCGCTGCACGAATGCCTCGCGTGCAAAGTTAACCAGTGATGTGGTAAAAAAAAGCCGCCACTGCGTACTTGCTTCTACCCAACGACGCACAGACAAAACAAAAGGGTGATGCAAATGGTGTTTGTCATCTTCCTTCAATAAACTGACAAAAGTCTTATCGACCTCATGATCCACATACTCATGATCTGACATCCTTCCGAAATGCTCCCTAATCGCCCGAAGACGCCCAGAGTGCGTCTTCTTTTGGACCAACAAGGCCAATAGATCTTCAGATCTGTCACGCCAAGTGCTAATCAGCTCCTGTTGTAGTAAAGCCAAACTAGCGGGTTTCACATATTCGTGCGCCAGAGGTGCCTGTGAATCCGCACAACCTATCTCTACAATCTTGTGCAAATCAGAAGGAGAAAAGGACTCTAGTAGCTGCACCGTTCGCGTATCTATCTCAAAACAGAATCGCACCTTAAAATCGTCAACCAATTCGTGTAACCATTCTTTTTGGCTAGGAACTAGTTTCTGGGTAAATGATTGGCCAGCTAGGAAGGCAAATTCCGTAAGGATCTTGTGACAGAATCCGTGGATCGTACTGATGCGCGCACGATCAAAACTCCGGATCGCCAGGTTCAGGATATGGCGATCCTTATCTGGATTCGAACGAGTTGCAAAAAACTCGGTCAATTCACTGTCCGACTGAGTCCCTTCGAGCACAGAGACAGCCAAAACTAACAAATCCCGGATACGTTCATTCAGTTCAGCGGCTGCGGCTTCGGTAAAGGTGACGACCAAAATCTTCTCGAGCTTTGCATCCAGCTGCAAGACCAACCTCAGATAAATACGAACAATATTGTAGGTCTTCCCAGATCCGGCGCTTGCTTCCACCAAGTGACGACCTTCGAGGGTAACCTCAAATGGAGAAAAGCTCATGATAGTTGGTCCTGCAAAGGTGCATATACCCGTTCCGCTGTGTCGCGAAACTTATCTAGCAATGCGTCATTAACCTCAAAAACACGCTGCCACCATGCTTGGCCGACTCGATTAGTGGCATTCAGCCATACTTGACGCAAATCGACGGATCCGGACTTGTTGATCATTTCCAGTGCAGCATCGGCAGGAAGAGGTAAGGGTTGCGCCAAGCCTTCCTGATATAGCTGAACGAGATCTGAAAGTACCTTAGCGGAATTTGAAGGTGCAGCGATGTGGATGTTTGCGGCCTGTTTATACTTTTCACCCTTAAACACGTGATTCGCGCTCCAGTTTTCCGACTCTGCGACACTGACCGCGAGTAACTGAATCCAGGTTGCCATCAAATGACGCGCTGCTTTTTTGCCGAAATTGAAGCGGATCAGGTTTGTGCCTCTCCAATCGTGAATGGCGCCTGTTAATACACAGTGAGCGAGGGGTACTTCAATCAGCTTAGCGTCAGGCCGCGGCTGCGACCAAAGCGTGCCTAACTCGGCGAGCATCGGCTCCACATTTTGCAACACCGATTCATATTCAGCGCGACCTAACCCACCCTGCGGGAGTAAACCTAATGCCAGTAATTCGTCATAACCGACAGGCACCTGAAACAGCGACTTACGAATAACGAAGCGACCTAGATACTCACGCTCAAGGTGTGTAATTTGCGTACGTTCGCCGTGCGCTAGTTCGTCGACTCGTCGCTCATCTTCAACACCCAGTCGTTGACGCAACCAGGTTCGAACCGGATCTTTAAAGAATTTCACTAATTGCTTCAGATCTAGTTCGTTTGGAATCTCAGCTGGAATTGGTTGCGTAATGAACGGCCGAGCACCGAGTCGCGGAGCTAACAATTTTTTGGCACCTGCCAGGTGAACATCAGAATAGGAGAAAAACGGACTGGGTTCAGAAAAATAACGCACAGAAAAGGGCTGTAATGGATGTCTTTTCACCAGGTACTCTTTTAAAGTCGCATGGTTCGGCGGCGCGCCCTGCGGGAAGCGAACGCGCGCACAAATGGCATCCCACAATGACGAAACAGCAACAGACGGCGGCCGTTCCCGGTTATCTTTTTGACTTTGACCCACGTATGAAATGACGAGTTTTTGACGGGCCGAGAGAAGCGTCTCCAAAAATAGAAACATGTCATCGTTGCGGCGCGAACGGTCCCCTAATTTGGGCTTGTTGGCCATGAGATCCAACGGGTCACGGATCATGCTTCGCGGGAACGCTGTCTCAGACAGGCCCAACAGAAAAATGGCGGGAAACGGAATGGCGCGCATGGGTAATAACGCGCAAAAAGAAACACCACCATTAAGGAAACGAGCCCGCATGGGAACGGCCTCCAATCGTGCCACCATCTGGCCTCGAATCGCGGCTAAACTCAACGGCATTTCTATCGTCAACGACTCGCTGGCGCGGGTCAATTCTGAGACAGCCTGTCTCAAAACGTGAACTTCATATGCATTTTGCTTGCTGCTTGAGAAGAGCTTATCCAAAACCGCGTTTAACCATGTGATCCATGCAGGCATTGTTTGCGGTCGACTGGCGATACAGCGTAGTTCGGTTAGGTTTCGCACAAATCTAGACAATTTGCCCAAGACCATAATGTCTTGACCTTCAACATGATCATATCCCAGTCGCCCACCAAAGAAACGGCTGCCTTGAGACGGAAATGCATAGCCCAGAAACAGGCGTTCTAGACCGTAGTTCCACGTGTTCAAGTCACTTCCGGGTTGGCCCTCTTGTTGCCGATGATCTTTATCGGCAGCCCAGCGAATCTTTACTTGAGTAACCCATTCGGTAATTCGATCAACCTCATCAGAATTAAGGTCAAATGCCGATTGAATACTTGGGTACGCGAGTATATCAACCACTTGGGCCGCCGAAAAACGCGAATCAAACACATCCAAAACAGCCAGAAAAGCTTCGATGGTCGAGAATGCTTCGCGGTGGGCGCGGTCAGATACGGTAAAGGGAATAAATAAGGGATCCAGAGGATCAATCGCAAAAATCGCTTCGATGAGAGGCGCATAAGCATCGATATCCGGCATCATGACAACGACCTGATCGGGACGCAGATCCGAGTTCTCGAATAGATCAAGCAATTGATCTCTAAGAATTTCCACTTCCCGCATCGGGGAATGACAGGCATGAAATTCAAGCGAGTCGTCGTCCACTTGCCATTCGTAAGCGGCACACTCATCTCGTCCACGCGCATAAAAAATGTCGGCCTGTAAGACGTTGAGCAGGTTTTTCTCCTCTGGTTTTTCGAAAAAGTCGCCTGGCACATCGATATACGGAAAGGCCTCAAGCATGACTTGAAAGTCGCGACCGATTTTCCCGAATGACGAAAGCAATACGGATTCCGTTTCCAATTCATCCAATCCTGACTCGACGGCTGCACGAATTTGACTGGAACGCGTACGTACATCTCCCCAGTAGAACGGAGAAGGTGCGTGTACAAAAAGGTGAACGGGTCGTACTGACGCAAGCGATTGAAGGATCTGTAAATACAGAGGCGGCAACGTTGCCGGTCCAAAAACAGCCATACGTTCAGGTAACGACGGGCAGCGCGGTATTTTATCGATGAGCTGTGTAGTTATCAGCCAAGGTGAAGTGTGGAATTCGGCAACGAGTGCAAGCCATAGATCGGCTTGCCAGTGAGCTGGATCCTGCTTTTTCTGCTCCCAATCCCTAAGCATGTCCATTCGATAAACGAGGTATTGCTCGAACATATCGGCGATGCGCACCGCTAGACTCAAACGACGGTCGGCGTTGCCGTCGACGTAATTTGCGACTTCAGTGTATGTGGATAGCTTTTCACGATCGTGTAAAAGCTCTAACAAACGCCAGGTGGTCGTTTCCTTGGCGAAACATTGAAAAAAATTCTGGTCGGGTCCCAATACGATATCAACCAATTCCGTGAGCGCACTTTTGGGAAAAGGGAAGCTAACATTGGCGCAAATGCCGCGGTCATTGGCTAGAACACGAGCCAGCCAAGTCGCCATACCGCGACTTTGCACAATTACAACGTCGCTTTCGAGTGGATGACTTAAGGGCGCACGTAGCCATGCACAGGCGGCATCGGCCAAACGTTCTAGGCGATTACTTTGAGTAACAATGAGCGAAGTCATGAACTCGTCTCTTTTATGAATTACGACCCTGCTATTATAGGTGGGTTAATTACTCTAAACGACTAATCGGCAGGCTATGGCGCGTAAACTTACTTTTATTTTGGGTGAGTCCAAATTCGAATGTACGGTGGACAAAGTGGACCGCACAAAGTTGTATGGTCGCAAGGAAATCGTTGTCGAAAGCGCCAAGGGCGAGCCCTTGCACAAAGGCTATTTGGATGAATGGGGCAGCGTACTTATTCAATCGAGCGGCATGGGTTACATGGATGACGAGAGGTTGTGGCGTTCGCGCAATGAATTAGTGGCCGTCAATGGGTTAGGAGTGCCTTTGGAAACCTTCCCCTCCACTTTTGACGAGCCCATTGAGTTGTCAGAAAAAGCGAGTTTAGATGAGCTCTTGATAAGTGAGGTCTCGGCTGTTTATGTCCTGCGCGCCCACAACCAAGAACGCTTGGCTGATGCAGTCCTTGAGTCCGCTGATTTCTTCGTTTTCCCTTTCAACTATCGAGCCGGGCACTCACCAAAACGTGCATTTCTCAATCCGACAGGGGCCAATCTGTTCTTGATGGTTACCGAAGTGACTAAACTTTCCTATTTGCAAAAACCACAACGATTTGAAATCGAAGATTTCGACGATGAAGACGATATCGACTTCAGCATGATGTAGGAGTTCCATGCGCGCTATTTATTTAACCGATTCCAAGCAACGCGATACGCACGTGGCTTTTGAATCGGTCAGCCAGGAAAATGATACGCAATTTAGACTAGAAAACGACGACCGCGTTTTTTCGGTCAAAGTCATTAAGACCACTTTTCCGTCTAGCTTGGCGCGCATCCAACAGATGTCTATCGACGAATCGCAGGAAATCGAGGAACTACTCATCAAGGGTGATCCTGAAATTGACTTCAACTACATGGGTAAAATCTCCTCGACCACCAAAACAGTTTTTGTCGATGACAGCGAACAGATTGCTTATCATCTCAGATTCAAAGACGTCACATATGACCGTAAAGGACAGGAGACAATTCGCGAGGAACACATCCCTTCACCTTCCAACATAACGCTTGAGATTCCGCTGGTATGGACACATAAATACATACCACTCAAGAAGCTGCTTCAATCAGTCGCGGTCACCAAGATCTATCAAATCCATCACGTCAATGGCTTGACCTACGACTATCTATTCCACATGGCTAAAGATCTGAGTGATCGAAAATGCGCGGTACTCATTGGCGCTGGCGAAAAAGGTCGTGAACCGTTGCGGTTCCAGCGCGACGGCCTACCCTATCGCGCATTCTTGGTAGGTGCCATTGATGGAGAAGCATATCGTCTGAGCTTGCACCTTAGTAATTTGGAGCTGAAAGATTACGTTGATGTCGATTGATCTAAACCAAGGCAAGACCGTACGCGGAGACTTCGTTGAAATCCCTATCGAAGCGGTTGATTTCCAACTCTATCAACAAGTCAAAGAATACAAATTGAGGATTGCATCCAAATTCAAGTCGATCGACCGAGCCGGGCTCAAACGCCTTCAAGGACATGAATTCTACGCTTCGGTAAAATTGGACGGTGAACACGCGCACCTCTATTACGACGGCGAAAGAGCTTTCCTCATTCGGCACCGTGGTTATGCCTACACCGGGCTGCCTTGTTTAGAACAAGCGAAACAAATATTTGATGCGGCAGGCATTCGACAAGCCCTAATCCCGGGCGAATTATTCGTTCGAAAGGCTGAGCTAGAGCGAACGCGTGTCTTCGACGTCATCTCGTTAACCAAGAGTCCAAAAACAGATGCTGACCTGGCCGCCCTCAGTTTTTCACCATTTGATATTCTGCGGCTCAACGACGAGACCTTTACGGACTATGTCCAGATACGCGAGCGCCTAGATACGCTTTTTGAATCGACGTCACTTAGTCCACCTCCCATGATCAAGACTCAAGAAATAAAAGATATTGAGTCGTTTTACGATCTATGGGTTGGCAGCCGTAACGCGGAAGGTTTGATGATTCGCAGCGATCTAACCTTTCGTTATAAACTCAAGGCGCAGCACACAACTGACGCCGTTATTATTGGTTACACGGCCGACGATGAACAAACATCCATCACCAGTGTCCTAACAGCTTTGCTCAATGACGACAACACTTTACAAGTACTCGCAGCAGTTGAAAAAGGCTTCTCTGACCTCGACAAAACTCAACTCTATGATCAGTTACGCGAACAGCCGGCCGAATCGGATTATTTAGAGGTGAGCGGCTTCCAGACGCCATTCTTGATGGTTCAACCGAAAGTAGTTATCGAATTTAGCGCCACCGACATGGTGGCCGAACGACACAATGGATTACCGATCCGAAAAGCCACCCTAAGTTTAAAAGACAATAAGTATCGTTTACTACGTTCCTCACAATTCGCTTCATTGAGGCACTGCAAATTCATCCGGTTTCGGTCCGACAAATCCGTCAACCCAATCGACTTGCGCATCAATCAAATAACTGACCAGATCCTGATCGACACCAGCGAACAAGCGCGTCAAGCGATTCATTTTCCAGATATCGATCTCATCAGTCGTGAAGTCTACATAAAAGAGTCAAAAGATAAAATTGCGGTCCGCAAAATTGTCGTTTGGAAAACCAATAAGGAACGCATGGATGCGTCCTTTGCCACCTACACATTGGCGTATACAGACTATAGTGCGGGTCGTAAGGATGCCTTACAACAAGAGGTGCGTATTTCCAATTCCAAGCCGCAGATCCTGGAGCTTGCTGAGGAATACCGGGACCAAAAAATTAAAAAGGGGTGGGTGCTGCATAAGCAGCAGGACGCATAAGCCCCTAGATCACCATGACAACTTGGGGATCATCTTTTAGGCTGCGAAACGCCTGATCACGCTGGCTCGCGTTTTGCACCCACAAAGCGAGATTGATGCTGCAGTATGTCTTTTTGGCGCTGTGGCGCGAAAACGTGACGTCGTAACGTTCGCCCGCGAATAACGTCGTTACTAATTCCTCAAGTTGTTGGCAATCTCGGCCAATAATCTTGAAATGCCAGGTACAGGGGTACTGAATACATGCGCGATCGTCGGAATCCAAAATATCCATCAAGCCCTCCGGCAGGGCATTCTAGCAGTTTTGCACTGCGATCGGCACTAGGTCCATTAGCCGTGTTTGGTACTGCCATCATCCTCATGATGGCATTGGCTTATCGGGACGCCCAAAAAGTTGCGACGGATATCCAACCACAAGAATCCGCACCCGACATTGCCGTAGAAACTGAAACCCCTATAGCCGACGAGCAACCTAATGTCAGCTATTCCGCTATTGCCGAAGAGTTCCCTCCAGACAAACTGATGGAAATGGCCTACGGGCACCTTGAAGGAAGCGAAGCGTACCCTAAAGACGAGCAAAAAGCCGTAGAATATTTCGCACGTGCAGCACGAATTGGCGTCGTCGAAGCACAGACTACTTACGGTCGTCTCTTAAGGACAGGTATAGGTACCGAAATCGACTATAAAGGCGCACAGGAGTGGCTCATGTCGGCGGCTCTTCAAAACGACGCGGGCGCAATGTATACGATGGCTGACATGAACCTTAACGGAGAGGGTTCACCCAAAGATGCAAAAAAGGCCGCCGAATGGTTTACAAAGGCTGCACAGCTAGGGCATCCGCTTTCTCAGACTGTATTAGGTCAACTCTACGCTAAAGGCGTTGGCGTAGAGACCGATTATATTGAGGCGGAACGCTGGACCCGCCATGCTGCCGACCAAGGTGTTGCTTTGGCGCAGTACAATTTGGCCTGGCTGCTCTATCACGGACTAGGGACGCCAGTTTCCTACGAAGAGGCTGGCGACTGGTTTGGTAGAGCTGGTGCCCAAAACCATGTTGACGCTCAATGGACGCTTGGCATGATGTACCTCAAGGGACAAGGTCGCAATGCATCGGACAAAGAGGGACTGCAATGGCTACTAAAGGCCGCGCAGGCTGGACATGCATTAGCCCAGAAAACAGTTGCTGACATGTACATGATGGGACGCGGGACACAAAAATCGCAGACATCAGCACTGCGTTGGTATAAACGGGCAGCCGAATCCGGTAACGCCGAAGCCACTGCTATCGTTGCCAGACTTGAATCACAATAAACACAAGCCAATGCTCTGATACAATATCGCTTCGTCCTTAAATAACGTGAGCTGAACGGCGGAGGTGCTGACTTGCATAGCCATAAGTGTGGTTTTGGTCTGTTTTTACTTTTCACCTTAATAAATTGCCAGACACAACCCCAGTCCGTCCGTTTTCTAAATGGACAATACAGCTTGATTCGACCCGCAACCTGGAACAACTTGGACGATCTCAACGAAAATGCAGACGTACAATTGGGCCAATTGAGTCAAGAAGCTTACATGGTGATCCTTGGTGACGCTAAAGTTGACTTTGCACAACCGACAGATATTGAAGCGCATAGCGAGACCACGAGGGCTTCACTTTTAAGCTCACTCGAAGATGTAACCGTTTCTGAACCTGAGAATATAACTATTAATGAAATGAACGCGCTACGTTACACACTTCATGGATCGATAGGGAATATTAGGATCAAGTATTGGCATGTGACCATCGACGCACCGGACCATTTTCTTCAGATCCTGCTATGGAGCCTGCCCTCCAAGTTTGACGATAACCAGAGTAACTTCAATTCTGTTCTGAATTCGATACGTCAGAACTAACTCATCACGAAACACCCTATATCCATGCTCAGCCATCATTGTGCCTTTTGCTACGTCACCCTGCCTGACTCGGTTTTAACCACCGCTAACTTATGCTTCTCAACTGGAGGTGAACATGTTTGAGGCGTCGTTCTTAGCAGGTTGGGGAGACATGGATTTCAATTCCCACATGCGAAACACCGCATTCTTAGATAAATCTGCCACCGTCCGTATGATGTTCTTTGCCCAAAACGGCTACCCTACGCAGGAATTTATGAAAAGAAAAATCGGACCTGTGGTTATGAAAGACGAGATCAAATACTTCAAGGAGATAAGGTTGCTCGAATCCATGCGCGTGACTCTTGCCATCGCCGGGCTTTCGGACGATGGTAGCCGATTCATCTTGCGTAACGAATTCTGGCGAGCTGACGAGAGAATGGCTGCAAGTGTGTCAAGTGAAGGCGGTTGGCTGGACCTCCAGCTAAGAAAATTCGTCACACCGCCCGACGCGCTGCTGAAAGCTTTGCGATCATTAGAGCGCAGCCAAGACTATCTGGCACTGCCCTCCAGAATCAAACAGAACGATTAAAGGAAAGGCCGGTTTCCCGGCCTTATCACTTAAGCACCTTCGTTTGACGACCCCATTGTTCGACGTAACAGGTAAACCATCACGCCCACCAGGACCAATATCGACATAATCGCGGCACCGGGTACCGGCACATCCATGGTCAAACTGAACACAGCGCCTATAGCAACCAAAACACCCATCAATGCTTCACCGGTTATGAGTCCGGAGGCCAACAAGAGCCCAGTATTTTCACGTTTCTGCCGAATTTCTCCTGATGCCTTCGCCGATTTTCTAGATACGTAATAAGCCATAACGCCACCGACAAAAATCGTCACCGACAGGCCAAGCGGTAAATAGACGCCAACGGCGACTGCCAGAATCGGGAACCTGAACGAGGCTCCGCGCTTCTCTTGAATCTTGTCGAGCACGATCAACAGAACGGCAAGACCAAATCCAAGATAAATGAAGCCCCAGTGCATGTCACCACCGCCAAAGATACCTTGAGCAATATCGCGCATGAGACCTGCCTGCGGAGCCGCCAAAAAGCTGCCGCCTTCGACTACAGGGCGACCAATACCTTGGCCCTTATCCAATACACCCAATGCGATGGGTATGACGGCGGCCGCCGAGACGACACCTACAACTTGATACACTTGCTGCCGCCAAGGCGTAGAGCCCACAATATGACCGCACTTGAGATCCTGCATATTGTCGCCAGCAATGGCTGCTGCAGAACAAATGAGTCCCGCCAGATAGAGCACCGCAATCGGCCCGACCGTGGCTGCAGCACCCTCAGTCCCCATGACTGCCGATAAAATAAGTGCCGAAACAATCACCGTGGCAATCGTCACACCGGAAATGGGATTGTTGGAACTACCCACCAATCCAGCCATGTAACCAGCCACCGAGCTAAAAATGAAACCAAACACGAGCATCAAAACCGTCATCAACAAGGCGATCATGCCTTTATTAGGGAAATCACCAAGGGCGCTGCTAAAGATAAAATAGACAGGGATCGAGCCAAGCAAAGCAACGATGGCGACAATGTTAATCGGCGTATCGTACTCGGTTCGTTCGATAGCAGCGCCACCAGAGGATGAGGCACGATAAGCGGCCAGGCTCACTTTAACGCCTGCCACCAGTGGCTTCGCCAAAGCGATCAGGGACCACAGCCCCCCAACCATCATGGCACCCACGCCTATGCGCCTGCAATTCTGCCACGACTCATTGGCAACCGCTCCCCAATCCGCCGCACTCATGGCAGACCATGATATTTGTGGGTCAAGACCCGCAGCTGCGAGTATGGCCTCGGAATTGATTGCCCAGTTAACGGGCACACCAACGACTGTTCCAATCACACCACCCATGAAAACGAGGGTCGCGATGTTAATACCGACGATGAAACCAACGCCAATCAAGGCTGGCGATATACTGACGTCGCCCTGAAATAGGTACTTGCCCCCAAAAAACGACTTAACAGCAGCCACGTTTCCGGAGAACAACCCGATTCCGCCTTCTAACAATTTGAACGCGCCACCAATAACAGTGGCTTCCAACAGTCTGAAAAACCCGCGTTTGCCCTCGTCGCTAGCCTGTTTATCGACGTGATCGGCATCGACTTCAATGCCGCCGGTCTTCAGTACTTCAGCGGTTGCAACGCCCTCAGGGAAAGCCAACTTGGCCTCAACGATAAGCGCTTTACGAAGTGGGATAGTAAAGGCCACACCCATCACGCCACCGACAATGGCAATCGAAACCATAGGGCCGTATAGGTAACTGTCCCAGGCGCCCATCATAACCAACGCCGGAATGGTAAAGATCATGCCAGCCACCAACGATTCACCTGCAGAAGCGGACGTCTGCACCATATTGTTTTCGAGAATATTGGATTTCTTAAAGGCACGCAAAGCACCCATCGAAATGGCTGCTGCTGGGATCGAAGCTGAAACAGTTAATCCAACCAACAAGCCGATATAGGCATTTGCGAATGCAAGCACCATCGATAGAAATGCTCCAAGAAGCAAGCCCTTCACCGTAAATTCGGGCAAAATCTGACTTGCAGGCACCAACGGTTTTTCAGAACTCATGAATCACTCCAATCGATTTCGAGGGTACAAAATAATTTGCCAAGTCTAGCAAGATCGGGGCCGCGATGGTACATCGTGCGCAAATTATTACGTCGCCATCGGCAATTACGCTAACAAACACCAAAAATGAATCGCAGTTCAATCTAGCGCAGTGCGGCATAGACGCCTATAATCGCCCATCATGTGGCGCGTTGTCTGGTTCCTTTTCAATACGGTCCAAGCTCTTTTTACGGCGTGCTGGACCGTATTCTGGATCGTTATCTCGCTGTTCGCGGTCTTCGTGTTCAAGGCGCGAAAGACCTGCTTCAAGGTGGCTCGTAGAATCTGGGCACCAGGCTTATTAATGGGCGCGGGTGCTAGTATTCAAGTCACCGGTCTTGAGCGCATAGACCCCGGCAAAACTTACTTTTTTGCGGCGAACCACCAATCGATGATAGACATCCCCGTGCTCATGCGAGCGCTCCCTCACGACCTTCACTTCATCGTCAAAAAAGAGCTTTCAAGGGTCCCTTTCCTAAGCAGATATATCCGCAATATGGGTATGATTTTTGTCTCGCGGACGAACGTCAAAGAATCCGTTGCAGATATGAGCGAGGCCGGTGCGTTATTGTTAGGCGGTCACAGTGTGCTTTGTTTTCCAGAAGGCACCCGCAGCCGACACGGCCAGCTCAAGAAACTCAAGAAAGGTGCATTTGGGCCAGCCCTGATGTCCGGAATAGCGGTCGTCCCTGTCGCCATTCAAGGATCCAGGTTTGTTTTACCGGCTGATGGTTTCAACGTCAGACCCGGCATGATCCAAGTGGTTATCGGCCATGCCATCGACACAAAAGGGTTGGGCATGGACGATCGAGGGCAAGTCAGCGAACAGGTGCATCACATGTTAGAGGAAATGTTGGATTCGCTCTAAACACCGCCAATCAGTCAGCGCTTCTATATTGTTTTCCTTGGTTCCATTGGGGGCAATTTGCTAGGATGCAGGGATTGCGCTTCAGGAAATTACGAGTAATTTGGGATGGAGGACTACATGCGAATGTTTGGTCTAAATATTGTGGTTTTGGCGGCAGTTTCGTTAGCAATGGCAAGCGAACCTCTAAATAAGAGAGATTTTTCATTGCCCAGCGAACAAATAAACGTCGAGCTTTGGACAGATTCGGTAAGCCAGCAAACGCACTACCGTATCTATCAACAAGGAAAAGTGGTTGCCGAAAAGCAATTGAACCCGACGATCCAACTTCGATTCGATACCTTCGACCCGTTACAAAGAGCACCAGTGGATGTACCTTCGCGATTTCAATCACGAGCGCAAAACCAACTGTTTATTGTTCAATTTCATACACAACCTCTTTTACCTTATCGGCAGAAACTGACTCAATTGGGAGGCATCATTCACAAATTCTTGCCTAACAATGCCTATGTCGTAAGGATGACGGCCAGTTCCAAGTCAGCAATAGAAGCCTTACCCTTCGTGCGCTGGGTTGGCGCCTATCATCCCGCCTATCGCTTGGATGAGTTCATGCTCAACCATGCCGACGATGCAGAATCCTATTACCCACGACTCAAGTACAACATCATGATCTGGGAAAATTCGTTGTTAGCGAAAGAGAAGGTGGCGAAGAAGATCTTAAAGACGGGCGGCACGATCGATCGCTCCCATGCCGGTAAATACTTAATTGAGGCCACCCTCACCCCAGACCAACTGTTCGAAGTCGTGCATTTTAACGAAATCCAATTCATCGATCGTTGGAGCCCAGGCGAAGCGGACATGGACATCTCACGTGAAATCACGGGTGTGAATTATGTTGAAACCGTGGCTGGTTACACCGGGCAAGGCGTTCGTGGGGAGATCTTAGATTTGGGCTTCAACATGACCCACGTTGATTTTGGTCATCATCCGCTCATCGAGCACACGGCGGTTAACTCAGACTCACATGGAGCCGCTTGTTCGGGTATTTGTTTCGCTGATGGAACCGGAAACCCTATGGGACGAGGTATTTTGCCCGATGGACAAGGCATTGTTGCGGACTGGGATGTCGTTAGTACAGGTACACCTCGTTATGACCACACGGGCGAACTGACCCAGCCCCCTTATGAAGCTGTTTTTCAGACTTCCAGCGTTGGTTCAACAAGGACCCATTTTTACTCCACGATTTCGGCCGACACCGATGCTGCTCTATTCGATTTTGATATCACCCATTGCCAGTCCCAAAGTAATGCGGGCGACCAGGATTCGCGCCCCCAAGCGTGGGCCAAGAACATCATTTCAGGCGGCGGCGTCAATCACCAAAACACACTGGATAAGAGCGACGATTGTTGGTGTAGTGGCGGTTCCATTGGACCAGCAACAGATGGACGCATCAAACCCGACCTAAGCCATTTTTATGATGCCACTTTTACGACAACCACGGGCAGCACTACCAGTTACACATCCAGTTTTGGCGGTACAAGCGGCGCCACACCCAATATTTGTGGCAATACTGGTCTCTTTTATCAAATGTGGTCCGAAGGTATTTTTGGTAATGATTTCGATCCCGGCGGAACCGTATTTTCCAATAGGCCTCACATGACATTAGCCAAAGCCGCCATGATCAATACCGCAGAACAATACGCGTTTACAGGTCAAGGCCATGACCTGACGCGTGTCCATCAGGGATGGGGTATGCCCTCACCGCGAAATCTTTGGGACAAACGAGACAAGATGTTCTTTGTCGACGAAGTGGACGTATTGAGTAATCTGCAATCGGCTTCATACCCGATCGTTGTGACTGCTGGCGAGCCCGAACTGAAATTCACCATGACCTTTGCGGACCCACCCGGCAACCCGGCGGCCGCTCAACACCGTATCAATAATCTCGACCTGCGTGTGATTGCGCCTGATCTAACTGAGTACTGGGGCAACGTTGGCCTGCTGGACGGCAACTACTCAACGGCCGGAGGATCAGCCAATGACTACGACACCGTAGAAAATGTTTTCATCGAAAACCCAGCTGAAGGCACGTGGACGGTTGAAGTGATTGCAACCGAAATCGTAGAAGACGGTCATACCGAAACGGATGGCGTTAACGACGCTGATTTCGCATTGGTTGTATCTGGCGGTATCTTTTTCGGGTTTCGTTTGAACACGCCGGCCAACTCGATAGCGGTCTGCTCTCCTACAGACGCCGTTTTCCCAATAAGCGTTGACCCTGCGCCTGGCTTTTCAGAACCTGTTACTTTTTCGACCTCAGGCCTACCCGCAGGCACGACAGCCATGTTCTCGACCAACCCTGTTAATCCTCCCGGAATGTCCACACTCACCATCTCTGGCGTCGGTTCACTAGCAACAGGCGACTATCCCTTTACAGTAACGGGAACTAGTACTTCGATCACGGTTAATCGCAGTTTCCAATTCAGTGTGTTCGATGGCATAGCGGTTGTACCAAGCTTAATCACACCAGCCGATAGCGCAACAAGTGTTTCACTAATCCCGACGCTGAACTGGTCTGCAGATGCCGGCACGCAATCGTATCTGGTACAGATCGCCACCGATGCGGCATTCTCAAATATTGTCGACTCTGCGACCCTGACCGGAACATCTTGGAGTGTTTCCGCACCTCTGGATTCGTTGACCACCCACTACTGGCGCACACAGGCGAGCAATGCCTGCGGCACCAGCGCATTCTCAACCACCTACAGCTTCACAACACTTGATCAACCCCTTTATTTCACCGAGTTGTTTCCTTCAGGATTCGATCTAGAAAACCACACGACGGCATTTGAACTCAGTGGCAACGGCAACTTCTACATACTATGTGGTTGGGAATCACTAAGTTTCCCAACGGACCCAAGCGGTGGAACCGATTTGGGGTTAGGCGAGGATTCATTTGCCACTGTTGCTCTTAATCAACCATTCAATTTTTATGGTTCGGATTATTCAACTATGTATGTCGGCAGTAACGGCTACATCACCTTTGATAGTGGCGAAACAGAGTGGACCGAAACCTACGCCGATCATTTCAGTCATGTAGGTATATCGGGCCACTTTGATGACTACAGCCCACAGCTACAAGGCTCGGTCACCGTGCTACAGCTCGGCGACCGCGTAGCTGTCACTTGGCAAGACGTCACCGGTTACCAAGCGTCCAACAGCAATAACTTTCAAATCGAACTTTTCCATGATGGTCGAATCCATATTACTCACTTGTCGATGGATGAAGTTGATGGCTTGGTTGGCCTCTCCAACGGCGGTGGTACACCGGGCGACTTCATAGCCGAGGACTTATCTGCTGCGCCGGCCGTCTGCGAAATGGCAGCGCCATGTGACGGTGATGCAAATGGTGATTTAGTCATTGATGCAACGGACTTGATGCTACTTATTCCCGATTGGCACTTCATTGATACACATGACGTTAACAACGACGGCGTTATCGATATGTTAGACCTGGTCTGGACAATGGAAAACTATGGACCCTGCCCTTAAAGGCTCCAAGTAAACGAGAAAAGGGGAGGCTGGTGCCTCCCCTTTTTTTTGCCTTAATAGACTATCAATCCAGCGATCTAAGCGCCTTGATTATCTCGGATTGAGAAAAACTGCCTTGAACGACCCCTTCAACATGATTGGCTTTTCCGCCGCCTCGCCAACCAATGGCAGTGCCCTGCTGTTTCAGCCATTGACGTAGATCGCTAGTTCCGCCATGCATGACAAATCGCTGGGGTTGTTTACTGCAAACAACGACCACAAGTTCTGCCGTTCGTTCATGCAGAAGATTGACAAACTTACGTGCTTGATCCTGATCGTAGTCAGGTCTCATCAATAGCACGTCCCTGTGCGGTGAATGATAGGTTTCTTCTACATCTTTCATGAGCGCCTGTGCTTGATGTAATCCAAGCTCTTGCTGCAACTGACTCAGTTTCTGTTCTTGCCGCTCAATGGCATCACACACCTCGTGTACAGCGCAGCCTAGTTTTTGGGCACTTTCACGCAGCCATTTATCACGTGATGCAAGATACTCAAAGGCGCGCTTACCGGCCACAAAACTGAGACGTACCAGGCCCTTCGTATTTTGTGTGGCCGTCAGAATGACCGGTCCAACCTCACCCGTCTCAGAGCAATGTGTGCCGCCGCAGGGCGTGACGTCATACCCCTCAATATCAATTAAGCGAATTCCATCTTTAACTTTACTTTCCCGTCTCAACTCAAACTTGGCTAGTTCTTGCTGACTAGGATAGTGAATGTGAATGTTGCGGTCGTTCATAACCTCTTGATTGATAGAAGCTTGCAGATCAGCCAGCATCGGGTCGTTAAGTTGGGTCAAATCCAGGTCGATCGTCGACGACTGTGAGCCCAAACGTGCAGATACGGTTTCGCCCCCAAAAAGCTGAAAAACACCGGCAGACAACATATGCTGCGCTGTGTGTTGACTCATTTGATCACGGCGGTGAGCCCAATCAATTTCCGCCCTGCAAGTTTTTTTGTTCTCTATCCAGGTCGGCAATTGATCCAGCTTATGCCACACAACGCCTTCTTCAATTTGGGTATCGAACACCTGAACGGACCCGTCTTGAAACACCAGGTGTCCAAGGTCGCCCAGTTGACCTCCGGACTCAGGATAAAAGACACTTTCGTCCAAAGCCAACTGCTTCGATTCCTCTCGTATTTGAACGACGCGTGCTTGGCAGGAAGTCAAATAGGCATCTTTTTGCTCAAGTCGTTGGGTTCCCAAAGCACTAAGCCTCTTTGATGCGATCGGCTAAGAATCGGCCAATAGTTCTTGGTTTGTCGCTGGGCGCAAAGCGCCGTAACGGCTCGCCATCTGGTGCTACCAAGAATTTGGTGAAATTCCACTTAATCGTTTCGGTACCTAACAATCCTGGCAACGCGGACTTGAGGTACTGAAACAAGGGTTCAGCTTCGTCGCCATTAACATCAACTTTCGCCAGCACCGGAAATGACACGCCGTAATTAACTTGGCAGAACTGTTGGATTGCGTTGTCGTCGCCAGGCTCCTGTCCACCAAACTGATTACAAGGAAAGGCAAGTACGGCTAGTTGATCTGGATATTGGTCTGCCAATTCCTGCATTCCTTGGTATTGGGGTGTGAACCCGCACTGGCTGGCGGTATTAGCGATGAGTACCCATTTACCTTGGTATTCGGAGAGGGTTACGTCTTGGTTGTTGGCGTCTTTGACGCTGAATTCATAAATCGTCATTTCATTTTGTCCCAAATATTTTATCGCCGGCGTCTCCTAATCCCGGCAGGATGTATCCGCGTTCGTCGAGACAAGTATCGATGGCAGCCACAAAGATATGAACGTCTGGATGTTGTTCCAGCACGCGAGCCACGCCTTCAGGTGCTGCGACCAAATGGAGACAGCGTATTTCCAGAGCGCCCGAATCTTTAAGCATGTCTATGGCCGCGATGAGACTACCGCCAGTTGCCAGCATGGGATCCAGAACGATCGCGGTACGCTCATCAAGATCGTTCGCCATCTTTTTATAGTAGTAGAATGGTTCTAAAGTGACTTCGTCGCGGTAAAGCCCAACGACGCTCACGCGAGCACTAGGTAAAAGATCAAGCACACCGGGCATCATACCGAGCCCAGCCCTCAAGATGGGCACCACCGTAACTTTCTTACCTTTAATTTGTTCTACTTCAACTTCGCCAGCCCAACCTTGAGTGTGGATCTTCTCAAGCTCAAAATCTTTGGTTGCTTCATAAGTAAGCAGTCGACCCATTTCCAGACACAGGTCGCGAAAATCTTTGGTGGAAATATTGGCCTGACGCATCAATCCGAGTTTGTGCTGAACGAGCGGGTGATCGACCACGTGAACGGGCATGGGGTCTCCTCGTTTGTTATTAATCCTATTCTAGCTCTTGAAGTTGAATTTGTGCTTATTGATCATAGTGACAGGCCAAATTGCCTTGACACATTAGAACAATGATTAATTGAACAACGACCTAAAGCCATCGGTCCGCTAGAATAGAACACAGACAGCGCTTGGGAGGCCTATTCATGAATCAGCCGAAACCACTTTCGATCAAGACAACGAGGGTGGTGCAAAACAAGGAGGCCGCGCCAACGCTTGCCCATAAGTTTACCTATGCCCGTGTAGGGCCGGACATTATGTTGGAGGTAGGCCATTTTGATTTGGTAGAACTTAGCGCCGCCATACAAGCCGCCCAAAAAGGTGACGCCGCAGAGACTTCACTTTACGTCACCAATCGCTTTTCTCTCTCGCCGCAAGGAGCGTTGAGTTTACTGGAAACCGCACAGCGCATGGTTCAGGACCTGAAAAATAACGGTATGATCAAGTTCCAGCCCACAGGTGCGCCTGAAGGATTCGTGCCTTTCTCCTCTGAACCGGGCAGCGATTAGGAACATTGGCTCTAACGTTACA
Organism: Holophagae bacterium; assembly: GCA_029263455.1. Classification (GTDB taxonomy): domain Bacteria; phylum Acidobacteriota; class Holophagae; order Acanthopleuribacterales; family Acanthopleuribacteraceae; genus JAGQSC01. The sequence goes on along the minus strand of JAJCXM010000020.1, from coordinate 248,393 downwards.
ATCATTGCCGAATAGGGACTAAGTTTTGCCAACCATTCCGAATCAAACATTTTCTGCTAAAATTTAATAACTTGATACTTGGAAACAACTTCGCCCATGAAATTAAAGAAGCAAACCGTTCAGGCATTTATTTTGTTAGCCAGAGCTTGCGAACACCTAGACTTTGGCGTGGACCAAGACATCACGCTGCCAAATGTAGAGAATTTAATCGAGTTGATGGATGACCCTAATGTCAAAGCATTTGAGGGTTATCTCAGCGAGCTTTCCGAGCAAGAGAAAGCAGAACTGACGGCTTTATTCTGGTTGGGCAGCGATCCACAAATACAGCCTGAAGATTGGGAAGATCTGGTAGAGAACGCCCTACGAATCTCAAGTAACGACCTTAGCCGCGCTTCAAAGCGAAAGCTACCTCAGATTATGCGTTATGCGATGGAGCGATTAGCGCGCTTCCGCCGCGCTCAAAAACAGTCCAGCATCGTTCAGACTCTTTCCGATGAAGAGGTTGCACGCCAAGAGCAAGTCATTGGCCAGTTCACGCTACACGCATTCAAAGAACGTTATGGTTCTATCACTGGAGTCAAGAAACTGGTCGACATCATGGACCACAAAGGGTTTTTAGACGACGCCCATGACCGCAAGCTATTCGGCCTAACAGCTCGAGAGCGAGACGGGTTTGAACACGTTTTGATGGGCGCAAGCACGAAACGTTCTCACGAAGATTGAGCTGTCTTATTCATTGCGCCCAGGCGCTTCGTTACTCAATCACAGGCTTATCGTGCAATCCATTGCATTCAGAACGTTTAGAAAGGACTTGTGAGTTTTTGTTAAAACTTTTCCTCACGCCAAAAGATGAGCTATGTTTAAGCATTCGCGATGAGGCAATCATGAGTCCAGTCATAAGAAATTTAGGCCCACTGCTAGTGATCCAGTCGTTGGTATACTTGTGCACGAGACTTCGTGCCTCATTCAGACAGCCTTCATCTGGTGCTCCATGAGCGATTGGATTTTCAATCCCGTTACGGTAAAGCTCGTTGTTTTGTCTCTGCTGTTATTGGCATTGGCCCAACTCGCCATTAGCTTACGTGAGCGCTGGTTACGTATGCGTGCTTTCAAGGAAAAACTCGCCCAGGAGCGTGCCATCTGGCATAAGCAACTTGAAATGGCGGAGATTAACTTAAAACGCGCGCAGGTCTCTCCTCAAGCATGGTCAGGGTTTCGTAAATTTCGCGTCGAAAAACGTGTCGCCGAGTCACACAGTGTCATTTCATTGGAACTAAGGCCACATGATCGCAAGCCGCTGCCCAGATTCTTGGCTGGCCAATACCTTACGTTCAAATTTCAGATACCTGGAATGAATAAACCTATTCGACGCTGTTACTCGATTTCCGACGCCCCTCACCTGCCTCCAGCCGATCTGAAGGGCAGTAGTGTCTACGTGCAGCCCAGCTATAGAGTAACGATAAAGCGCCTTTTCGGTTACGACGATCAGCCCGACGGTTTAATTTCCAATTACATCCACAACAACATCGACGAAGGCGACATTTTGGATCTGATGGCCCCATCCGGTCATTTCACACTGGATCCCGACGAAGCAAGACCTGTTGTCTTCATAGCTGGCGGTATTGGGGTCACTCCTCTATACAGCATGTTGCGCGCAGCGAGTCTTGGCGGGCGAGCACATCAACGGGAAATGTGGTTTTTTTACGGTGTGTGCGATTTTGACGGTCAGATATTTAGCGAATCCCTGGCCGAGGTCGCCGAGCATCACGATAACATCCACCTCCACATTTGTTACAGTCGCTTGGGTTTAAACCCTGCCTTGGAAGCTAAGAACCAACACAACGGGCGTATCACCATCGAGTTACTCAAAAGGCTTTTACCCTCAAACAACTATCAGTTCATGATTTGTGGACCTGATTCGCTCATGAAAGATATGACAAGCGCTCTAAAAGCATGGGGTGTGCCTGAGGCCGACATTAAACAAGAAGCCTTTGCCAGCGCAAGCGCCAAGTCTGCGACCACCGCAAGCGACGACATAAAGGCCCAAGTCACGTTCTCAAAATCCGAAACCAAAGCCGAATGGAGCCTCAAAGCCGGCTCTCTGCTTGAGTTTGCTGAGTCACAGGGCGTACCCATCGATTCCGGTTGTCGCGCGGGTAGTTGCGGTGCCTGCTGCGTCGCTATTCGAAGCGGACAAGTTAAGTATCTGTCTCAACCCGATGCAATCCTAGAAGACGGAACCTGCCTCACTTGCATTGCCATCCCCCAGTCGGATATCGTTTTGGATGCCTAAATCTGTTCCTGAATTCCTATAGGAGGACTCTTACCATGATTCGAGCAGTTCTGATTGCCACATGTATCTTCGCCCAATGGGCCACGGCCCAGCATATGGACGTCGAGAAGACGGTCGGCCCAGATGAATGCGGAGAATGCCACAAATCGGAAATGGCCGTCTGGAAAGAGACGAAACACCATAAGAGCTTTTTCGAACTCACCCGTTCAGAAGAGGGCAGGAAAATTGCCGAGAAAATGGGTATCAAGCGCATCAAGAGAGAAAGCGATTGTTTAGATTGCCACTTTACATCGGTGAAAGTGGACGATGTGGTTAAGCCTATCGCGGGCACCTCATGTGAGTCATGCCACGGTGCCGCTCGAGACTGGATCAATGTTCACAACGATTACGGCGGCAAGGACATAAAGAAAGAACAAGAATCACCCGAACACCGGACTCAGCGAATTACGAAAGCCGGTCAGCTTGGTATGTTGCGACCCGAAAGTCTTTACGATGTTGCCCAAAATTGCTATCAATGCCATTCCGTACCAAACGAGCGCCTCGTCAATGAGGGCGGCCACACCGCCGGTAGTGCCTTTGAATTAGTGGCATGGTCACAGGGCGAAATCCGCCATAACTTCTTGCACAGTGACGACCCCGAAAATAACCGGCCCACAAGTGTTGAGCGCCAAAGAATGATGTTATTAGTTGGTCAAGCCTTAGACCTTGAGTACGGATTAAGGGGAACGGCCAAAGCAACGGTAAAGGCCGACTATGCCGTTGCCATGGCGAAACGCACACAACTTGCCATGTTACGGATCAAAAAGATCTTGGAGACGCAACCCGTTCCTGAACTCCAACAAATGCTCGATGCAACTACTGCTGTTGAATTGAAACTAAACCACGCTGAAGAGCTGGAAGCGGCGGCAAATCAGATCGCAGAGTTGGCGCGTCAATTAAGCGCCAATTATGACGGCAGTACCTTTGCCGCACTTGACGCTATGCTGCCCGCAGCCGACACATACAAAGGAAAGCCGTCACCTTAACAAGAAGGAACCTGTGTGAATATCCCCACTCACGACGATAAACTCGAATTCTCGATGTTCGGAAACTCCTTGGAGCGTAAGATGCGCTTTAAGGACGTCGAAAAAGTGCTGGAGATCTCACCTTTCTCCAATATAGACGCCAGCCGTTTCCCAGCCTCAAAACCCCTGGAAAAACTGATCACGGATGACGCCCGCATGCACACCTATATGCCTGGCGACATCATCATCCGCCGTGGCGACTACGGAACCTCTGCTTTTTTCATTATTCGCGGCACGGTGCGTGTGATGTTAAGTCACGAGTTGGATGAACAAGCGATGGGCCGTAAGGCAACGAAACGAAAGTCATGGAGCCAGGCACTCTCACAGATTTGGCGTAACCACGACGAAAGTGAATATCGAGATCCTGTCAAAACTCAAACAGGGGGGCTACAGACTCAAACCCGACTTGCCCGAGACACGCACGAACTGCGCTCTTTTCTACCCAACGTCAACAGTGTCATTGATGAGTACAAAACGATCCCCATCCGGGCTGGCCAATTCTTCGGTGAAATAGCCGCGTTGAGCCGCACGCCCCGAACCGCCACTATTTTTGCGGAAAATGTGTGCCAGGTAATGGAAATACGCTGGCAGGGACTGCGGGATATTCGGCGTTTTTCTCCGGAGTTTCGTGAAGATATCGATCAAATCTATCGCGAACGCAGTCTCAAAACTCACTTAGCAGAGTCCCCTCTGTTTCGTCGCCTCAAATCCGTCGATCTGGACAAAATTGTCAATGCGACGCAGTTTGAGAGCTACGGCGACTTTGATTGGTACCCTGAATACAAGGGCACCGACAGCGAATCCCACACTGAGCGCATTGCCCGCGAACCGTTAATCGCGCAGGAGGGCGATTACCTCAACGACTTGTTGCTTATTCGGGCTGGGTTCGCACGTAAGAGTGTGCAAATTAATCACGGTCATCGTACTTTGTCTTATCTTGGTACTGGTGATGTTTTTGGACTCGAAGAATTGGTTAAGAGTTGGAAATCAAAAAAAAACGTGGCGCTGCAGCATACGTTAAGAGCGCTGGGTTACGTCAACGTCTTGCGTGTGCCAGCCCAAATGATTGAACAAATGGTGTTGCCGCAATTAGGCGCCGAAGACATGCCCGACGAGCTGCCAGAGCGTCAGTCAACATCATCAACATGGGACTATGTCGAAAAAGCCTCGGTTATGAACGAAGGTTTTATGAATTTCATCGCCAGCGAGCGGGTTAGCAATGGCAAGGCCACCATGCTGATTGACCTCAATCGCTGCACGGGATGTGATGATTGTGTACGCGCATGCGCATCGGCACATGACGGTAATCCGCGCTTCGCACGTCACGGCAAAACGTTTGACCACGTGATGGTGGCCAACGCTTGCATGCACTGTGTGGATCCCGTATGTATGTTGGGATGTCCAACGGGTGCCATCCATCGCACGGCACTAAATGGCGAAGTCGAGATCTCTACTTCAACCTGTATTGGGTGCTCGAACTGCGCCAACAACTGCCCTTACGACAATATCCGCATGGTAGAAGTGGGCGACGAAAGTGGCGAGACTCATTTCGATTTGGACACCGAATTACCCCGATTACAAGCGACAAAGTGTAACTTATGTCTCGATCAAACAACCGGTCCTGCATGCCAATACGCTTGCCCACATGATGCTCTAATTCGTACCGACATGCGCAATACCAAGGAACTGGCACAATGGTTTCGGCGCTAATAAGATCATCCTGGAGACAGTGGGGCCCGGCATGCGTAGCCCTTTCAATCATGGTTGCTGCCGTTTGGTATTGGGATATTTCTATGCAGAAATCGTTGGCGCCAGCTTCTAACCTAACAGGCTGGCTGCTATTAACACTCATCGTCTATCTACTTGCTTTCAACGTGCGCAAAAAGATAAGTGTTATTCCCTTGGGTTCAGCAAAAACATGGATGCGTTGGCATATTTGGATTGCCTTCCTAGCATTAGCAGTCTTTGGGTTTCACATACGCTGGCAGGTTCCGCGAGGAGGGCTTGAGGTGACACTGGCCCTGATCTTTGCATTCACGTTTTTGAGTGGCGTACTTGGCTTGTTTTTAACGGTCACGATCCCAACACGTCTTGCGCGTCATAACGAAACGCTGATTTTTGAACGCATCCCTCAATTTACCAATAATTTGAGACGCGACGCCCAACAGCTGGTGTTAGATTCAATCGACGGCACCCATTCAACAACTATTGCCGAGTTTTTTCATCGTAGGTTGGCCCATTACTTTGAGGGTCCACGCAATCGGTGGTCTCACTTGCTCGGCTCCTACCGAGTTCAATTCATGCTGAATCGTGAGTTTCGTCATGTTAAACCCTTTCTGGATGACACGGAACAAACCATTCTCGCCAAACTAAAAACACTTACCGACGAAAAACATAAACTCGACGTACAGCACGCCGGACTATGGGCATTACGCACGTGGTTATTCATCCATATCCCCCTTTCTTATTCGTTAATTGTTCTGGCCGGGCTACATGTGGCTCTTGTCTTGGCATTTAACGCTGGCGGCTTGTAGTGAAATTACAGTCGCTTAAACACCGTGACTTTCCTTACGAACGTCCCGACAGGACGTGGGTTTGCGGACGGAAACGGGAAGGCGAACCCTGTTTCAAGGGTCCCAATCACCGGGGCGTTTGTCCAGGCGGCTTTGCCTGTCAGCCTAAGATGAAAGGTTACCGCTACCTCTGTGCGCGCTCATCACCTGCGGGCGGTCCCTGTGAAAAAGGACCCAATCCAGATGGAACATGCTGTTTACCAAACCCAGTGTGCCAACCAGAATTAAGTATGCGAGCAAAGCGCGGTCGTCTGGTTTGGGGCGCGATCGCAACGACACTATTGGCCTTCGTTGTTATCATGGCAGCTGGCTTTGGTTTAGCGTTTATTTCGCCCGGACCCTTGAGTTCCGTGCATGCCGATATCGAATCCAACTGCCAATCTTGCCACAGCACCATGGACGGTGGATTTCAGGCCGCACTATTGAATGGGCTCAATTCAAATGCCATACATGACGGTCAGAAATGTTTGCGTTGTCACGATCTGGGTACCCATTCCTTTGCCGTACACAGCTTGTCGGATCAATTTCTCTCTCAAGAGCCGGAGACACGCTGGCGCGGGACCAAGCACGCAAAACTGGCCTGTGCTACTTGTCACGTCGATCATCGCGGCCGTCAACATGACCCGCGCGATGTAAGTGAAACGACCTGCGATGCTTGTCACCAAACCAAAATCGATGATTTCAATTCCGATCACCCTAGTTTTACCGACTACCCCTACTCCGAATTTACAAGCGTGGCTTTTGATCATGTTTTGCACGAGAACAAACATTTCCCGGAACAAAGCACGCCCTTCGACTGTCTAAGTTGCCACCAAACAATCGATTCAGGTGCTATGGGTACCATTACTTTTGATAAAAGCTGTGTTTCCTGCCATGCGCAAGACATCAAGGGTCTTTCACAATCGGGTGAACCTGGATTGTTGGTTTGGTCAGCGCCAGGTCTGGATATTGAAACTTTAGAGGAGAAAGGTTTTAACGTTGGCGACTGGCCACCCTACAGCGACTTAACCATGAGTCCTTTTCAACGAAGCATGGTTGACGTTTCAGAGGAAGATTTGAAAGTATGGGTCAGCATAGACCTGTTAGATTTATTGGACGCTGATGATGAAGAACTCAAGGCTATTCAACGTGTAGCTTTGAAAATAAAGAAAACAACATTTGATATACAACAACAGGGTCATCTTGCGTTTAGGAATGGACCAAATACGCTTGATCCCACCTTCTTTGGCGGTTTACCTGAGGCCAGTTTCAAAGAAGCGGCAGCGGATTGGTTTCCACGTTTAGAGTCGGAGATGGAGCTATGGAAACAAGGTAAACAACTTCCAGCCGCGGCGCCAGTACCGGCAAACAAAACAGCAAAGAGCGACATCGCAAAACCCTTAGAAAACGATAGTATCTTGGGCGGCGACGATCTAGGTGATCTTCTCAGTGACGACCTCCTTGGAGATTCTGATCTTAGCGACGACATCCTTGGTGGCGATTTACTTGACCCGGACTTATCGAACGTCACTGAAACCAACCAAAGTCCTGCGCCGGCACAGTCCAGCGATTGGGTGGCCGAAGGCGGATGGTATCAACGTAATGAAGGCCTTTATTACCGCCCAGCAGTGCATCGTGATTTGTTTATCAAATCTTGGCTCGAACTATTAGCTCACGATCGGGATCCGAAAAGTCTAAAGAAGCTATTCTCCGAGAAGAGTCCAGGCGCCTGCATCAAATGTCACGGGGTGCGAGAGTCAGAAAATGGATCACAAATCACCTGGCAGCCCAAAACAAAAAAGACAACGCACGCACTAACCCACTTTGACCATGGTCCCCATGTCGGTGGATCCGCGTTAGCTTGCGCTACCTGCCACATAACTGATCCCGATAGCGAATTCTTGGATAGCTTTTATACAACCGATGACAAAAGATTGTCCAACTTTGCGCCTGTCAATATCGACACCTGCAAAGGCTGCCATGAGCCCGGTGGGGTTCGTCGTAGCTGCCTCACTTGCCATGCCTACCACGATAAGACCGATGTCAAATGGGCGGCTGGCCAACCATTGCCGACTGCCGCGCCACAATAATTCAGCTTGACCGTTGAATGGCCGAGTCCTATTGACTAACCCAGGACTTGAAAGCAAGTGCTCGCTCTTGTGAGATCAGTAGCTCGTCTTGTGTCTCTGGCTCCAATTCAACCAGTAGCCGGCCACGGTCGAATGGTCGAAATCGTTTGATGGCGTTAATACAAACCAGATACTTACGATTGACACGAAAAAACAAAGTTGGATCTAACTGAGCTTCAAGTTCTTTGAGATTTTGGTCGGCCATATATTTGGCACCTTGAAACGTGGTCACAAATGACATTCTGTGTTCACTAAAGATATAAGCGATTTGACGGACTGCAATTGTCTGAAAGCCACCGGCAACACGGACCACCACACGCGTTCGCTTTTGAACTACTCGTTGATCCAGTAATTCCTTCCAGGACGAGAAGAAATGACCCTTTAGCCGGCGGTACTTTTTTAGGGCCGCCAATACGTCTTGTTCTTTTATGGGTTTTAGTAGGTAATCGATGCCATTGTATTGGAAGGCATCCAACATGTATCGATCATAAGCGGTTGTAAAGACAACCGGGCACTCAGGTTCAACGTGTTTGAAAATATCAAACGACTGGCCATCACTCAATTGGATGTCCAAAAAGATGAGGTCAACTTCCGGCCGCATTTCAAACCAACTCACGGTTTCTTGCACGCTACCCAATTGAGCCACAACTTCCACTGCGGCAACATGCTTTTTTAGGATGCTAATCAAACGACGAGCGGCCGGTAACTCGTCCTCAACGATTAAAACTTTCATGTTGGCATCTGAACCAAGGGCAGAGCTACCCGAAAGTAATCAGTGTCTGGTTCTATCCTTATTGACGATTGCGTAATCAGTAGGAAACGTTCACTTAAATTTCGTAACCCCGTTCCAGTTCCAGGCTGTGTCTTCCGGCGCGGTCTTCGTTGATGACTAACAATGATGCTTGATTCAACAATGTCACAGTCAATTTTTAGTGGCCGATCGGCAGAAAGTTGGTTGTGCTTGACTGCATTCTCAATCAGTATTTGCAGAGACATTGGTGGGATTAACGTGTTTTGAGCTTCAAGATCCGGCCATCGAATATCAATAGCGGAACCAAATCTAAGTTGTAATAGGCATAGATATGACCGCACAAAGTGGACTTCGTCCTTAAGTGGAACCAGGGCCCGATCTTTACTGGCCAAAATATAGCGATACACATCTCCCAAATGCTCCGTGAAGATGCCTGCCTGCTCCGATTGCTCCTCAATGAGCTGCGACAACGTGTTCAAACTATTGAATATAAAGTGTGGGTCCAATTGCTGTTTGAGTGCCTCCAGTTCGGCTTCAGCACGCGCGCGATGCGTCTTTTCAAGTCGTAACTGGTCTTCTTCACGTTGTCGGATCAAATAGATCGTTTCATAGACATGGGTGATGAAAAGGACACAAATGACATTGACCAGACACACGATACGAATCACGTTCCAATCGCTGGGCATAGCAACGAAATAGTACCAATTCCACAATACAAGGACTGTGATGGGAACCGTGAAGAAGACGTTGGCAAAGACCAGGAGCACCAACTTGCGAATGGGGTGATGGAACCAGTCGTAATGAGTTCGCTGCTTGATTAGAAACCACCTATTACCATGCCAAATAAGGAACGCAAGAGAGACAAACAGCAGATAACCAAATGCATGATCAATACTGAATCGATTCGTGCCGCGAAAGAGGCCGGTAGCATGAGGGATGAAGATTCCAAATGACGGAATCATCAAGAATCTGATCCAAAAATCGTTGAGATGCACTTCGCCTGGCGAGTTCATGACCTCTAACGACGATTTCGGTCGCCCCATAGGCGAGTTCAGCAACATGTTCATGGCAATACGACCTACCTCTATTAGTCTATATACACAACTGATTCCAAACTAGGAGAAGATCATGGATTTAAGTCAACTTAATTATCTCGCCATTGCAGTAGGTGCACTTTCCACTTTTTTGATTGGAGGTATCTGGTATTCACCAATTATGTTTGCCAATGCATGGATGAAGGAAAACGGATTCACCGAAGATCAGCTTAAGAAGGGCAATGCCGGCGTCATATTCGGCGGCGCTTTCGTGGCGGCTCTGATCATGTCTTTTAATTTGGCCGCGTTCCTTGGCAGCGAAGCCGACTTGGTATGGGGTGCAACAGCGGGCGCATTAACAGGTATAGGTTGGGTATCGATGGCCATTGCGACCATTTACCTATTTGAAAGACGATCACTCAAACTATTTTTCATCAACGCGGGCTACCAAGTCGTCGCTTTCACGATCATGGGAGCCATCCTCGGCGCTTGGCACTGAAACGTGGCTTAGTCCGGATGTCTAAACCATGAACTTTCATGTTAGGTGAGGTAACGAGTGTTTTGGGCCTGACAATGGCTTTGAAGTATGGCAACAAACATCCAATCAAGGGGCTCGGCAAATAATTTCGTGGTTTAGGTTGGATGTCGAGCGCTTAGGGCATATATTGAATGACACAAGCCATGAATGATTCCGTGCCCAAACATATAGGAGAATATCGCGTCGACCACATCATCGGCGAAGGTGCGATGGGCATCGTCTATTTAGCGCGCGACCGCTCGCATCGCAAGGTCGCAATCAAATGCTTGAAGCATTACGAAGCAACCGATTCTTTTCGTGAGCACTTCAATCGCGAAATGCTTATTTACCAAAACCTGATTCACCCTAATCTGGTCATCCCTTTTGAAGTCAAGAGCCATCCAAATCCCTATATCGTCATGGAATATGTTGAAGGTAAAGCACTTTCCAAAGCGATAAGCACAGGTATTCGTTTCGAACTTGGTGCCACTGCCCGCATCTTAGAGCAAATTGGCGATGGCTTAAGTTATGTCCATCAACTAGGTGTCTCACATGGTGATTTAAACCCCCAAAACATCATCCTTACACGCGACCAGAAGGGTCAAATGCTAGTCAAAATCCTGGACTTTGGTATCGCCAAAACCGAAGCGACCTACGTTCCATTTGGTCAAACACCACGCAGGCCACCCAAAGCCGTCATACGCGAGGGAGCCTATGGCACACCAGGATATATTGCTCCTGAACTGTTCACCAAACAAAAGTTGGACTTTCGCGCAGATATCTTTTCATTTGGCGTCATTGCCCACGAATTGATCACCGGTCATTCGCCCTACCCGGCGTCCGTACCTTGGCGAACACTCAATAAACCCGCAATCTCAGCCGTAACCGAGCATTTCCAACAGATTATGAGTAAAGCGTTAAATGAAAATCCCATGGCACGATTTGACTCAGCCATCGCCCTTGCAGAAGCATTGAGTCACCTTTTCGAGGATCATGCATTCCACGAGATGTTGGTGGATATGACGGCTTCCCATTCTGCAGATCATCATCTACGACCAGAATACAACACCCAAGACATCTTGAAATGGGAATTCGAATCTGAAGGATTCCTGAACGGATGAAAGCTGTTGGCGAAAAATCTTAGCTAAGGCGCAACTTTCACTGAGCTATAAGCGTAGGAATTGAAACCAGAAATGGCATTGACATCTTTAATGTCATTCTGATTTAATAGACCAGTCGGTTTAGTATGCAACACGTCACCAAAAGCAAACTCATTGAATCCGGTCTCGACATCATGCGCGAAAAAGGATTCAACCACACGGGCTTACAAGAAGTCCTCGCTAGAGCTGATGTGCCCAAAGGCTCCTTCTACCACTTTTTCACTTCTAAAGAAGACTTCGGCGAGCAGGTTCTAGAACATTATGCGCAAATGAACCAGCAGATGGCGGAACAGATTCTCTTACAGGATGACGTGCCACCCCTGCAGCGTATGCGCCAATTCTTCGAACAAGTGATACTTATGTGTCAAGAAGGCGGTTGTACCGGCGGCTGTTTGATCGGTAATCTTAGTCAGGAAATGGCGGATCAGAGCCCTCGTTTTGCGCAACTCTTGGCGAGAAAGTGGTCGCAACAGCGCGAACTATTTCGCAGCAACCTTGAAGAAGCGCAGACCAAGGGTGACCTGAAAACCACCAGTTCTGCTTCTGACATGGCCGATTACTTGATCAATGGCTGGCAAGGCGCGCTTATGCGCATGAAGGTAACCCATACAAGCAAGCCACTTGAGCAGTTCATGGACATCACCTTCAGTCAGCTGTTGGCCTGACATGCCTGCAACGCTAGCTATTTCAATATAGCTTATTACTAATCGACCGGTCTACTTTCAACCGAGGTGGATCGTGATTTTGCTTTTTACTTGGATCATGCAATTACAACAGGACCATACCTACTCCTTTGCTGAATTGACACATATCGACGCATTGGAAATCGTGGCTGGGTACGGCGAAGATACACGGAACTTTAGACTTGCGCTGCACTGGCAGGTGTACCAACGCGAATTTGAACACATGTCAATGGAAGCCAGTTGGGCGCTTAACTATGCCACCTTTGACAATCCCAATATTGAGTCACGGGCGGGCCAACTGCGCGATCTGGGCGCGACGCCAGTTGTCAAACTCACCCCCAAGCGAGTCTTCAAATCGATTGAACCCTTCATGGAATTTGGAATTGGGGCCCATTACCTGACCGAACGAGATGTGGGCGCTAAATATTTTTCAACCAATTTCCAGTTTGGCGACCATATCGGAATCGGCGCTTCTATCGGCAAACGCGTGCAATACACTTTTTCCTACCAGTTCCAGCACTTCTCGAACGGAGGTATTGGCGCACCAAATCCGGGCATAAACTTTCACATGTTGAGCATGGGCATCAAGTGGAAGTGAAAATGTCATTGAATTAGTCTGGAAACACCATTCATTACTTCGAATCGACGCAATTCGATCAATCCCGGCACACAGCCACAAAAAATCAGGCCAAAAGCCAAATACCCTGCCGTACCCCATAATCAAATGCTCGGTACCAGCAACGTTACTTTCGATTCTTAAACAATCGATCCAATTCGAATGGATGAGCGGATTGCCGTCGCCTATCTTGCTTTCGAGGCGGCTGGTTTGGTCTCATGACGCCGCCTCAAAGTCTCCTTTGGATAGGGGAGCAGTATGGAAAGGCGGCACTCCGGTGCCGCCAACTCCAAAACGATCTGCCTCAGTCTGATCATACGATTACAGATGTTTGACACAGCCAACTATTGTCAATTACCTGTTCCGATGAGCCATTTGTGTGATTCATTGTGCTCACCGTCTAGTTATCAGACAGTTTAGAGACACCTAGTAGCGTCAGCAATCAAGATGACGCCAGGGTCAAGAACTATCCACCTAAGAACATAGACATGGCTCCCCAGCAGGACACAACAGCTTGGATTCACGATCTTGGATCTGGACCCCGGCAAAGCACCCATAATATTTTCACCACGATACTTAAACATAATATTTCAAGTATCTTACGACCTGTTGATGCGATCTGGCACAGGACTTGATCTTAACCAAACCGACGATATACCAAACCATCGTTGTGTTGATTACTGCCCCAGATTACGGACTCTCCTTAGTCACCTATCCAAAACAGACGACTATTTCAACGACGTACATGTAACGAGATTGCATCGGTCATTGATCAGTCTCGTTGCAGATGACAAGGAGTTTCCATAATGAAACGGAAAACGAGTTGTAGATTTGTTCTACTCGTGTTCATGGCCATGGGATCCATGGCTTGGGCTCAACAAACGGCCAGCATTCAAGGCCTAGTGTCCGACACAAACGGTGATTCACTACCTGGCGTAGTGATCGTGATTGAGTCGGAAAACATGCAAGGTAGTCGATCGGCTACGACCACGTCGAGCGGCGATTTTCTATTTCGTCTCCTCAATCCCGGTGCTTACACCATAACCGCAACAATGCCAGGCATGCAAACTGCCAAGATGAATGTTGCGTTGGGTTTAGGACAAACATCTAGACCCAAACTAACCCTGGCACCTGAAGCCACATCCGAGGAGTTAGTGGTGACGGCAAGCGTCGATCCAGTTCTCGATACAACGGATGTGGTCGCCAATTTCAACCCGAAGTTTGTTGATAACATCGCCACTTTGAGAAATATACGCGACCGTACACTACTTGCACCGGGCACAACCCAGAGCGGTGTCAACGGAGCTGTATCCATTTCAGGGGCGCAGACGTTTGAAAACGCATTCTTACTCGACGGCGGCAATATTGCGTCGGACAATGTCCGCGGCGCAGCTAGTTTTATCGTCATCCCTGACGCGATTCAAGAGACCTCGGTTTCTACGGCATCAGTGACGGCAGAATTTGGTCAATTCACCGGAGGTCTGGTTAACTCGATCACGAAATCAGGCGGTAACTCCTTTTCGGGTGTTTTTCGATCAGCGTTGCAAAACGACGACTGGACCGGCACAACACCTCTAGAAGAAGCCAACCAGCTCAAACATGCAGACGACATCGTTCGCACAGACTCGATTTCCATTGGCGGCCCCATCATGAAAGATCGAATTTGGTTCCACATAAGTGGTTCCCGCTTTCGTAGCCAACAGCCCGGTCAATTGATTGCCGGAGTGCCCTTAACAGACGCAGAAGCGGCCGACGTAGGACTTCCCGGCGGACAGACGGCACCCGGTGTACGCCAAATCGCGTCTTCTCGAGATAACGACAAGATCAATCTCAAATTGACAGGAAAAATCTTTGATGGCCACGAACTTGTCTTTTCATATGCAGATGAAACGGATGAGTCATTGGGCTCCACAAGAAGAGGTCCTTTGGGAATAAATGCGGCTCTAGACACCATAAACCCTGAAGAACATCTCTCTATCAACTATCGCGGTATTTTAACGCCCTCACTGACGCTTGAAGCGCTTTACACGGAAAAGAAAACAACCTTTGGCGGCGCAGGCGGAGACATTAACGCCGACCTGCGTTTCACTGAAACCGTGCTTCGCGACCGAAACGGCGGAGGTCGCTATTTCGCTGAACCACTTAAGGGTCCAGACGATGAACATCGTGACAACGAATCCGTTATGATCAAGGGTTCCTATTTTATATCCACTGAAAACGCTGGCTCACACGATATTGTTGTCGGTGTGCAAGACCAGACCAATAGAAGAGAAGCCAACAACGCTCAATCCGCCTCAGGCTGGGAAATGTGGGATACACTCCCCGTATGGAATAGCCCTGACGACCTTGAACCAACCCCTGTATTTGGCGGCGGCGGTCCCAACACATTACCTACACAGTTGATCTGGTGGCCAATTGTGAATCAATCACAAGGATCGGACTTCAACACACAGTCAGCGTTCATCAATGACCGCTGGACATTTAACAACCACTTCTCGTTTAATCTAGGCGCACGCTACGATAAAAGTAATGCGTCAGCCGAAGACGGGAAAGCCGTTGCAAATTCAGACAAGATCAGTCCTCGATTGGCCGTCGAGTATGACATCCATGGCGATGGACGACACCGCATTACCGCAAGCTATGCGAATTATGTGGCGCGCTTGAACGATGCGGGTCAGCAAGCCTCAACGGCAGGCAGTCCTAGTTATGCCGTCTGGTACTATTACGGTTCAACGACCACCAGTATCGAAGATGTCTATCGCTGGATTGGCGAGAACAACGGCGGAGACGCCAATAGCACCGTCGATCCTTACCTCAATGACTTCTGGCAGACAGCCGTTGCTACCAGCATCAACTTATCACCAGATCCAGCCAATATCGTTACCACCGTAGATCCCAACTTAACCTCGCCCGGAGCACAAGAGACCCGCATTGGCTACAGCACTAGCTTTAACAGAGGTTTCTTTAAGGCTGATCTCATTTCCAGAGAGTACGGTGATTTTTATGCCACTCATCTCTTTAGAGAAGATCAAGGCCCAGAATTCGGTGTGACGCCTTCCGGCACGGATCGTCGTGTCCTAACCAACGATGATACCAACTACCAACGCGACTATACTGCTGTACAAATGCAGGCACAGTTCCGTGTCGCAGACAACTTCAACCTTGCTGGCAACTGGACTTGGTCGCAAAACATCGGTAACTTTATCGGTGAAACAGAAGGGCAAGCAGCCGTTTCAGCGTCATCCGTAACATTCTATCCGGAATACAATAACTTTGATGCACGCTCACCGGTTGGCTATCTCGATGGTGATCAACGTCATGTGGGCCGTATCTTCGCCATGTATGACGTGAGCACTCGCTTTGGTGACTTTAACTTCAGCGCGACTCAAAGGTACGAATCGGGTGCCGCATATAGCGCAGCATTTACCGTCAACTTCCGCAACCAAGAAGAGGCCTACGGACTACCAGCGCGTGGTTCTCTAGGTTATGCAACCAACCAAAACACAACCACCTATTTCGTCGACGGCAAACGAGGTCAATTTAATGGCGAGGACATGACGCAGACAGATTTGGGTGTGAACTATTCACTTAAACTATGGAAAGTGGAGTTCTTCACACAAATCAACCTGTTCAACTTGTTTGACGAATCGGCTGCGGTCTATCCAAATAACGGTTGGATCGATACAACCGTCAACGCGACGGGAGTTCCGTTCAACCTATACACAGAAACGCCCCAAGAAGGCGTTCACTATAACTTTGGACCTGGCTTCGGCCAACCGCTCGAAGGCGATCCCATCGCCCAAAACAGCGCCTTCCAATCACCCTTCTCATTCAGAATCGACTTTGGTCTAAGATTCTAAAACATTAGCCCGTTACTACGACGGATCATCGAAGGACCCGCCTCGCGGGTCCTTCACATCTTTAGACGAACCAACCGCTTCACCCGTATTACTGCTGTTTGCGAGATTTTATCAATGCAGTTTGAGTGACAGCAATACACGGTTCCAATCTTGCTGACGCCTACGGTCATCATATTCGATCGCTTTAGCCATACCACTGGTCGCAAGATTATGAAGCAGACGCCAATCTTTTAGGTCCTTGCTCAGTAACTCAAATTGCTGGATATTGAAATCGATCGCGATCTTAGTCTGTTCATCATAAACGGGCACGATACGCATGCATTCTTTGTACAAGGCAACCGCTTGATCATAATCTTCTAGTCGGCCGCAGTTGGCGGCTAAGTTGCCCAAAGCCTTCAGTTCAACATGCTTCTGTTTGCGTGACTTCGCTACCTCAATGGCATGCTCAAACAAGATTTGAGCTCGCCCATAGTTAGCCAGTTTTGACTCGCAAAAGCCCAACGCATTTATGTAGACAGCTTGATAGTCAGGCTTATGATTACCTTGCTCTATCAAATCTTGGAAATGACGCGCCGCTTTGTCATATTCACCCTGATCGATCCAGACAACGCCCTCGTAATAACTGCGTTCAGAATTGTCGCTATCCATCATGTCGAGACTTGTATCAAGACAGGCGAAATCTGTTGAAAGGCAGTTTCTAGATAATTGAAGACTTATAGAATTCATGGATTGATAGGGATCCGTTCCCCTCTCCAACAAGCCCAAGTCCAAATGTTCCAACAATCGCTGTGCTTCCCTATAATTGCCCATTCGCACTTGACGCTGGACATCATTTAAACCTGTTTCGACCATCTCGATATCGAAGCTGCGGACAACAGGTTGTTCAAAAATTCCAATTCCGAACAAATTTGGAATGTGACGAAACCACAGGACACTGAGAACCAAAAGCAAGGTTCCCGAAGCAATTGACAACCAAAATAGCCGCCAAAGATAACGACCCTCTGGCTTTTCAATAGGCCTTACACGAAGTTCATATCCTCTATTTCGAATGGTAGCGATGACGCATTTGTCGGGATCCTCGAGTGCGCGCCTAATTTCCCAAATAACATCAGAAACAGCCTTCGTGCCAACGTAACCGTTACCATCCCACACCTGATCTATCAGCTCCGCCCTCGTTATTAGCGTTTCTGGCTGTTTCATTAGCAGTGCCAACACCGCCGTACACTGTTCCCGTAAATGGACCAAACCACTCCTGTTCCGAACCGTCGCTCGATCCAAGTCAATGGTAGCCGTCCCAATCTTATAGTGCATGTCAACTCCCATTCTGAACCGTTTTGACTCCACCGCAGTTTCGAGAAAATTCTGGATGGTGCTGGTATGGAATCGATTCGTCTGGCTGCGCCTCTCAAGGCACTGTCTTAGTATGAATTGCAATATTTCGACCAATTGCAAAAGACCAGGCAACCATTCAACGTCGTTTAGGTTCGCTTATCTTTTTTTAAGACCAATCGCCCACAATTCGACTCAACGCGTACTGGCATTGTCAATTGACTTCCTCGGTCTGCTTACTCTTAACGCACATACGACCGTCAAAAAGCCTTACATTCTTCGACATCCATCGTGATAATAGGTCCATAAAAGAAGTGGGGACATCTTTTGGCAGAAATGATTGGGCCGTATTACGTACTTGAGGAGCTAGGGAGCGGCGGCATGGGTGTTGTTTACCGTGCTGAACAGAAGCATCCGGTTCACAGAATCGTGGCCCTCAAACTTCTTCATCAAGGAAAACTGTCTGAAGCCGTTCTTGAACGCTTCCAACTAGAGCGCGATGCGCTAGCCATGATGAATCATGCGTGTGTGGCAACGATCCTCGATGCTGGCACAACGGACGATGGTCGACCCTATTTCGCCATGGAATACGTACCAGGACAGCCCATTATTCATTTCGCCGACAAACATCACCTTACCGCTCGGTCCCGCTTGGAACTTTTTCTTGCCGTTTGCAACGGGGTCCAGCACGCGCATCAAAAGGGCATCATCCACCGTGATCTGAAACCCTCCAACATCTTGGGATTCAAGGAGAACGGCAATTACAAAATCAAGATCATCGACTTTGGGCTGGCCAAAGATCTCAGCAATAAGGGTGAGATGACGCAAGATGGTCAAATGATCGGGACCCCTTTCTACATGAGTCCAGAACAAGCGGCCGGTCAAACTGTCGACGTGCGCACGGACATCTACTCGCTCGGCTTGATTCTCTACGAACTATTAATTGGCCATCTCCCCTTCGATCTCCGAGCAAAATCTGCTTTTTCATATATCAAACATGTGCTTGATGAAGATCCGCCATGTCCTAGCCAGAGACTTCTCTCTTTAGGCGATTCCGCTAGCGACATCGCGATTTTTCGTCGCACCGACCCTGCTAGCCTATTAAAGGAACTCAAGGGTGAGCTGGACTGGATCGCCGTCAAAGCGTTAGCACGAGATATGAACGGGCGCTACGAATCCGTTGCCGATTTCGCAGCTGACATTCGACACTTATTACGCAACGAGCCGGTCTCGGCGGGTCCTCACTCACGCACCTATCGCATCAAGAAATTCACCCAACGCCATCGATTTGGGGTCCTAACTGGCTTGTTGATGACCTTGGCTCTCTTTACGGCTACGACGATGACCATTTACAGTCTCATCCAAGTCAAAGCTTCCGCTAAGCAGTTACAGCTCGAATCCGAGCAGAACCGAACCATCAACGCCTTTTTGGAACAGTTATTGACGTCGCCCGATCCAAGGCATGATGGTCGCCAAATCAGAATGAGCCAGGTTTTAGAAACACAAGCCCAAAGGCTCGATTCATTTTTTGAGGACCAACCTGAACTTAAAGCCCGCGTTCAACGGACACTTGGTAAAACGTTTACAGCGCTCGGTGACTATGAACGAGCAGAAGAAATGCTAGAAGCGGCACTTACAAGCCAACTTAGGCTCATGGGCGCCGAGCACCTCGAGACGCTTGATACGAAACTATGCCTTGCCGATATCCGACTGCGACAAGGTCAATTCCAGTTAGCTGAGGATCTAGCGCGAGCCGTCATCAGTGAGCGCCGTAAAATAATGGGCATCGACGATCCCATCGTGCTCTATGCAACCACCCTGTGTGCGCACGCGATCTACAGAGCGGATCGTATTATTGAAGCCGAGTCCATGTTACGCGTAAACCTAAAGAACCAAATCCGTATCCTTGGTGCTGACCATCAAGACACACTGTATTCTCAACATCAGCTAGCAAATTTGCTAAGGCGACGAGACCAATTACAAGACGCAGAAAGAATCTATCGCGAGGTGCTTGCTCGGCGTGAGAAAGTGCTCGGCAAACACCACCCTGACACGATCGAGACGCTGAACAATTTGGCCAACGCACTATTTGCAGACGGTCAACTGCCTGAAGCAGAGCGGATATACCGCCAAGCATATGCTTCGCGTATGAGTGTACTAGGACCCGATCATCAGCAAACCCTTCTATCAGCCAATAATATTGGTGCGGTCAGTTATGCACAACGCGCCTATGAGGAAGCACAACGCTGGTATCAAGACACCTATCAACGCCAGGTTAAGGTATTGGGTCCTGAACACGTCGATGTGGCCATGTCGCTCAACAATTTGGCCAATGTACAACGGCGAATGGGCCACTTCTCGGCAGCCGAATCTCTTTATCAACAAGCGCTTAGCATCCTAGAACCCAGCGTTGGAGCATCACACGTTGAGTACGTCAGAACAACTTTGAATTACATCAAGTTGCTGATAGCACACAAGCAATATCCAAAAGCCATGAAACACACGGAAACACTGATTGAGATCGATCCTAACTTAACAGACACGCTAAGCTACAAAGCAGTCATCTTGGAATTGCAAGGCAAGGACCAATTGTTAGCTGACTGGTTAGCGGCAGTCATCCGAGACCGACCAGAAATGAAATCAGAATATCCCCGTCTAATCCTTGCCTATGCCAGATTGAACCAATCGCAAGATGCGATATCGTCATTTCAGGCATGGAGGGCATTGGATCCTAGTATCCCTGAAATGGATCAGCTTACGAGTCAGCTATCTTCTACACAGACCCCTGCGGCAATACAGGTAGCAGACATGTTGAACCAGCGACAATGAACAAGGGCGTGACAAGTGATTGCCACGCCCGAGATTATTACTGAGCCGCGGCTCCGAGCATGGTGTCCATGTCTTGAACCATAACGCCTTCTGGTGGCTCATATTCAAAGAGCGCGTCTTCAACGGTCTCCAGAAACTTAACATTCGAATAGGTCATGTCCATCATGGGCGCATCGCCAGACATCACTTGGATTTGCATTGGAAAAACGTTAGCTTCATCCATCACAATGGTGAATTTGCCGATATCGAGACCGGAATCACCCATTGTTGCTTTGGTTTCTTCAGTTAGTTCGGCTTCCAAGGTGACCTTGCCGTCAGCCTGACCCGCAACTTGAATTTCCATCATGCTTTTCATGGTTTCGATCATTTTACTGGGATCTAGGCCTCCACTGGTGAAGCTCATTCCCTGCAAGCCTTGTTTTTCGGCCATTGTCTCCATCGTCTCTTTGGACATTTTCATCACTTGCTTCATGCCCATGCTGATCATATTGGTTTCGATCCACATGATTTCGCCGTCAAAAACGGTTTTGATGGCCATGTCCATGGAACTAGGCATGCCCTGTTGAGCGGAAGATTCAGGCATTTTCATTTGCACCGCCATGGTGGTGTGCTGGTGCGTTTCATCTTTGTAGGTCATGGTTCCCGTCATGTCCATCGCCATTTGCATGCCCATTTGGTTGATGTTCATCTTGGCTTCGATATCCATTGAAAGCGGTGCTTTTTTATACACATCGGCCATTTTTTGCAGCCATTTATCGGCGTCATCCCCGGGAATGAACACCATCAGTGACAAGAGTAGGCAATCTAACATTTCAGTACCTCCGTAATTAGAACAACGCAAACTATACCCCAAATCCCCAGCCACCACGGTGAAATTGCGGTAGGCGGCTATTTTAAGGCAAGCCATCAATCTAACTTGACGGCACGTTCGCCGCATCCTAAGGTGGATGTTTAAGTAATCGGCTACAACAGAGGTACCTATGGACCAGCTGCTACTGAATCAGCTACTCACTGCTGGCGTTAAGCATGGCGCCAGTGACATCCATTTTTTTGTCGGTGCCCCACCCTGCTACCGCATGAAAGGTACGTTAATCCCGATCAAGGGTAAACTACTCGACCCGCTTGACACCCAAAAAGTAGCAGAAATCATTCTACGTAATGACAACCGAATGCATATCGAAGAAGTTATGGAATACGACACAAGCTATAGCATTCCGCAATTGTCGCGCTTCCGCGTCAACATATTTCGACAGCGCGGCAGCTTTGGTGTCGTTTTGCGAATCATCTCTCCAGATATTCCCACCATTGATTCATTGAATCTACCGGACACCATCCGCAAGATTGCCTTTGAAGAACGCGGACTGGTCTTGGTAACGGGCGTAACCGGAAGCGGTAAGTCCTCAACGCTTGCCGCCTTAATCAACGAAATAAACCTCAAACGATCTGGCAAACATATTCTGACCATTGAAGATCCCATCGAGTATTTGCACAGCCATCAAAAATGTTTCGTAACGCAACGCGAAGTTGAACGGGACACAGAAACGTTTGCGGCAGCACTGAGAGCGGCTCTTCGTCAGGATCCTGACATTATATTGGTTGGCGAAATGCGGGATTACGAAACCATTGATACCGCTATCAAAGCGGCCGAAACAGGTCATCTAGTCTTTTCAACCGCGCACACAACCGATGCGGCTAAAACCATCGGACGACTGATCTCGGTTTTTCCTTCACAAGCCCAACAAGCGGCTCGTTACCGTTTGGCAGATGCATTACAAGCCACCATATCGCAAAGGCTGATTCAACGTTGCGACGGCAGCGGACGCGTGCCCGCTGTCGAAATCATGATCGTTACCCCCCGCGTCCGCGAATACATTGTTGACGAAGACAAAACAGGTGGTCTCAAAGACGTCATTATGGAAGGTCACTTGCAATACGGTATGCAGACCTTTGACATGCACCTCTCCCGTCTATACAAAGACGGTCTAATAGCTTTGGAAGTGGCACGTGAAGCCGCGACCAGCCCTTCCGATTTCGAACGAGCCCTTAGTTTCGACTAAAGCGTCGTAAATCGCTCAGGCGGAAGGCCCGCGTACCACGCATAAACCGCCAACACTATTTACTTGGCACCAGCTGGCCTCAAGAAAGAAGCCCCACACAACGAGGGGCTTCTGTCGTTTATGAAGCCGTTACTTCGAAAGAGACGGGCGCCTCATGAAGTACAAAGCTGATGCCATAAGCAGGATCACAAAGCCGATCAATGCCCAAATCCCCAAGGTAGGCACGGTATGTACCATTGCAGTGGCAGTTGGGAATCCTTGCTGTCCCACTTCGATCCAAGAGTCAGGCGGTACGACGACATTCAAAGTTCCCGTTCCCGTGTTAAGGAGCGGATCGATTAACGTATCAATCGACACGTCATAATCGCTGCTGGTGCCACTATTGTGCTGCGTGATTCTGACGGTGTAAGTACAACCGAATGTACCTGCAATTGTGACACCTACGTCACCTACCTGGGCGACCGAAACGATGGAGGGATCAATGCAGTTGATGTCGATGGCCCAGTCACATTGAACCGTCATAGCATCGGGATTAGTCGCGACACCACTAATGATCGTATCTGCAACGGCCACATGAGTTGCTTCCCACGTCACCATGTCAGTCACGCCGGGGGTGCCAGCGACAACCGACATCGGAACACCATTAGCTGTCGCACTAACGGCACCCGTCGTCGTCAAAGTCAACGTAATGACCGTGCCAACATCGACTGGCGTCACTGTGCTATCTGGGTTTTGAGTTGCAAAACAAGTGGCTGCAGCAAAGTTCAAGTTACATATGATCGAGTCAAAAATAGGATTACCCATGGCATCAAAGCCGTTGGCTCTGATTTCAATAGTAGGTGCATTGCTACTTATATTTGGTAATGAAAATACGCCGGCCGGGAGATTGTCATATGTGGTGCCGTTATAGATAACGGTAAAATCGATGGTTCCCGCGTTGCCTTGGAGATCAATATCAACCGATCCACCAATGACGGCCGTTGTGATGGTTGCGCAGTTAGTCATATTGACGGGCGGGTCAAGCACCAAATTCACCGAACAGTTAAATGGCCCACCAGGTCCGGAACCCGTAACTTGGTAAATACCTGCATCACCAGGTGCGACCGCCGCAATGGGGAAAACACCATTGAATTGTAATGTGTTGGTGCCCGCGCCTGCTGACGGAACCACTAGATCAACCATCATACCGTTGGCATCAAGCACCCCGTAACGAGCCCCATCCCACTGCGCATTTACGAGCGTCACATTAATATCGGTACTCATACCCACGACTGGCGTGTTGGTAAAGGCCACCGTGCACGAAGGCGCCGCCCAGGGCACATTGATATTGCAAGGCGCTCCCGATACGAAGGTACCTGAAGCCGGTGGAAATTCGACATTATATACAGCTGTATAAGTGTTCGGGTTTGTTGCGGGATCTGGAGAGCTATCAGTTGTTGTATCGATCGCAACCGCCGTTGTAGCTCCACCGGAACCGATCGTCAGATCTAGACCGCCGCTTCCCGTTAAATGGACATGATCGACGAGGCTTGTGCCAGGAAAGGAAAAGAACAAAACGCCGCCAAGCCCGCCATCGTTGGGGTCTGCCCAGGTGGCCGGGTCCGGGCTGGCTGTTGCGCCTGCGCAATCAACAACATCAAAAAAGTTAACCACTGCAGGAGCGACTGGCAAGGATAAGGATTCCGAAATTTGGACACGCTTGCCGTCGCTGTCGGTGCCATCATCCCAGGTAAATACGTTGGCATCTGTAACGACCCCATTGGGCGTTGCCGTAATTAGAAGCTGCGCGACGCCCGGGTTAGCGATAATGGGTATTTCAAGCACGGCAATAAGTTGATCTCCAGCCACGCTGCTCGAAATCGATCCATTTGCAAATGGATCGATCACAAATCCTTGCTTGCGACCTATCGCACCCTGATTGTTATTAATAAACCAACTGGCGGCGCCGGTCCCCTGCAAAAAGTCTATGGGAGCGCCACTACCCTCTGTCGCCTGATTAAAAATAGCCGAGCAAGAGGGACTGCCGGGACCTGGCGCCGGGTTAATATTATCTAAATCCGTACCGGGATTAGATAAGCCAGTTTGGGGTGCGCCTGAAAAAGCATTGGCGACGACCATATTGACCGCGATACCACCATCAATAATGCCGGTATCGCCTGAAAATTCGACGGTGAAGGTCATATCACGTAAATCACGACCACTCATCGGGTCATTGATTAGAATGGGGATCTGTACACACGAAGCCACAGTCGCGGAAGCAGGATCAACCGTCAGCGAGCCTACCTTTAGTTCGATTTGCTGTCCATAACAGACGCCTGCACTGATTGCTATCAGCCATAAAATATAAGAACTCAATTGATTACGCATGATTCCCCTTAATGATATATTGTCTTCGCGGCACAGATCCGCATTATACAGACAAAAGCCAAGCCCGAACCATTTGGCCAAGTCATTTCTCTCTATTTGAGACTCAATAGGTCAATAGAAAAATGTCACTCAGATATGAGCAATTAAACCACTCGCAATCGTAGATTTTCATGGAGTGATCTTGTCAAAACGCACTATTGCCTTGGATTTGGGCACCACCAACACGGGACTCTCCATTTGGGATAGCCAACGTGAACTGCCCGATCTGATCCGCCTGCCAGGCATTTCACGGCAAAAGAGTAGCTTTAGCGATGTCACCATCGATGACGCGGCAACCATCCCCTCTGCTGTATTAATAGATCAGGCTCCAAACTGGTTAAGCAGGTTAGGCTCATGGCCTTGGATTGAACGCACTCGTTTTATCGGATCGAGGGCAAAGATTGGCTTAGAGGCAGCTAACGCCGACGCCCATCAGCGGCAAAAAAACTATCGCATTGGATTCAAAAGCGAATTATTAGATCTATGCGCAAGGGGAAAGGTGACACAAACCGCTGTCTATAAGACAACCCAGCTATACGTTCGTGAGTTACTTGCGAGCGCCACACGAACCTTGGGTTGGCGGCCCAACGAAATCGTTTTTGGCACGCCAGTCGATTGCTACGAATCCTATCGCGGTGCACTCAAACAGATCGCAGCTTCCCTTGGAATGACCGCTCGCTTTGTAGACGAGCCGGTTGCCGCGGCGCTTGGATATGGTGCGCAAATACAAAAAGACACGCATGTCTTGGTCATCGATTTTGGCGCTGGCACATTGGATCTGGTAGCGATGTCCATCAACTACGAGAGCATGAAAGAAGGGCATGCTCAGGTGTTAGGAAAGTGGGGTGAGCAACTGGGCGGCAATGACGTGGACAATTGGATAGCCCAATTTGTGTGCGAACAGCTCGGTTTACCTGACCCCAACGTTGCCTCTGATCACCTGACGAACTGGTGGATGAAACTCGTTCTTGAAGAATGTTGTCAAATAAAGGAGCGTCTTTTCTTCCAGGACCCTGTCCCTTTTTCACTCGAAATACCGCCAAGCCTAATTCGCCGAACAGCGCGAAAGAAACCGCGTGAATTTAGCATGGCGCGCGCTGATTTGATTGGTCTACTCGCGGCTAAGCAATTTTATCAACGCCTTGATCATGCGATAGATCAAGTGATCAACGCCTCGCAACGTAATCACACCCTTTATGAACAGGTCCTACTGGTCGGCGGCTCCACCCTCTTGCCAGAGGTCTATTCACGTGTAGAACAGCGTTTCGGACGGGCGAACATAAAGGCATGGCAGCCATTTCACGCGGTTACCTTGGGCGCAGCTGTATTTAGCTCTGGCTCACTACCCGCTCAGGACCAGATATTCCACGACTACGCCATTCGAGCCTGGGACATGAAGACCCATCAAGCCCAGCACCAGCTCGTGATTAGAGGCGGAACGAAGTACCCAACCTTGCACAATCACTGGACTGGCAGGTTCATCCCAACATGTGCTCATGGCGAACCAGAGGAAACATTTAAACTGGTCATCTGCGAAATCGGCCGTAAACTTGGGACCCAAAACGAAGTCGCCTGGGACGCTGATGGTCAGGCCCATTTATTGCGTCATAGCGATGACCGCATTGTGGTGGCTCTAAATGAAGAAAACCCGACGCTAGGCGATTTGAACCCACCGCACTGGCCATCGGACAAGAATCCGCGTCTCGAAATCCAGTTCGGCATCGATGAAGAACGCTGGCTAATCGCCACCGTGCGCGACTTACGGAACAAAAACCTACTGTTAGATCGTCACCCAGTCTTACAATTAAGGTAATAGTAATCTCAAGAATCTTGATTCGAAAGGGACCTGTAGCATAAACATCTACGTAGAATCACTCTTTGTTGGCAGCTACAAAAACAAAAAGTTCGCGCGCCACCACAGCCCTGTTAGGAGATGCTCGTGTTGGAATGGCTAGGCATCGCGTTCTTGTATGTCGCTGCCATCAGCGCCATGGTTTGGTGGATCTTACGAGCTCGTCGACAAAGTCACAAAGACGAAGTATCCCAATCAGTTGAAAGTCCGACGACGATTTGGCGTCGCGCAGAAACGGCCTCTGCGCAACTTGATTCAGCACTAGATCAGGCTCTACGTATTCTAGAAAAAGAACGACAAAGGCGACCCAGCGATTTGGTCAACGATTGGCTGAACAAGTCACAGCAAGCGTTTAGCGAAGGGAAACGCCTTATCCTACAAGCCCAGCAACTTCACCAGTCAAGTCAAATAAAGAGCGACTCTCCCTTAGTAAACCAACGCATCGAACAAAATCTAGCCCAGCGAGACGAATTACTGGACCGCACCCAACAAGTCATTCAAGCCCTCGAGCTGGTTGCCGTCGACGCACCCCGTTATTTCCAATGGGACGGTCGGCCATTAACGCAAGCTACTGACGCATTGACGACTGCCGTGGAAGCGGCGCTGCGGCTTGAACGCGAATGGTCGCAACGAGATAACAAAACAAAATTACCAGAAAATACGTAAATAGATATTAAATAGCGTCAAAATGCTGATCGTCACGAGGGGGGTTATCAGCGACATTAACAAGCAGAACATGATGAGTCCAAGCGGACTCAGTTGTGGTTCGGTCGCGACTGTATTAGCCGCCCATTTCCACACTTTAAATAGAATGCGCTAGCATACGCATACAGGTAATGAGCCAAGGGGGAGGTTCCCATGATCGAACTACTCAAGTTCTCCATACAACCATACAACGTCGTTTTCACCATGTTGTTGGGCTTGGCTGTTTTCTATTGGTTGAGTGTCATCATTGGTGTTCTGGATCTGGACGTGCTTGATTTTGACATTGACGTGGCGGAAGCTGATCTTGACGTTGAAACGGAATTGGAAACTGAACTCGAGACAGGTGGCGGATTAGTACACGGGCTATTGAGTTTCTTATATGTCGGTCAAGTACCAGTCACAGTCATAGCAAGCGCTTTTGTACTGCTTATGTGGATCGCCGTCATCATGTCCAACTACTGGCTTCAAACCGACAGTTGGAAAATGGCAGCATTAGTTCTGCTTGCAAACATGTTGCTGTGTTTTATCACCACGCGATTACTGCTTTGGCCATTGAGGGCTGTTTTTGGTCGCATGATGTCTGAAGAACACCAGCTAAAAAATGTAATTGGACTAACAGGTACCGTATTAAGCGCAGCTGACGACCAGCGACTAGGTCAGGCCGAAGCAAAATCACGAGATTCATTCGTGCGCATCAATATTCGAACGCGGCCCGGCATTAAAGTCGCGAAAGGCGAGCTGGTTAGGATTATTGCGGTTGATGGTCCACACAGTTATATCGTAGAGCCGATAGATTAAGTCGTAGGAGGGGAAAAATGCCAGAAGCAATGTTATTGATAGTTGTTGGCATCATATTGGTTATGGGCATGGGCATTCTTGCCATGGTAACCAAATGTTACGTCAAGGTAGATCAAGGTAAAGCTTTGATTCGAAACGGGATGGGAGGATCCAAGGTTACTTTTTCAGGCACCTTCGTTTTCCCAGTTTTACATCGTGCTGAGGTGCTGGATCTCAGCGTAAAACGTGTGGAGATTCAGCGCGTAGGTAAAGAGGGATTGGTGTGTATGGACAACATGCGAGCCGATATTAAGGTCGCATTTTTTGTACGCGTAAATAAAACCTCAGAAGACGCATTAAAAGTCGCTCAAAGCCTCGGTTGCGAACGAGCCTCCAAACAGCAGTCATTAGTTGAACTCTTCGATGCCAAATTCTCAGAAGCCCTAAAGACAGTGGGTAAGCAATTCGATTTTGTTGAGTTATACGAGGCGCGAGACCGATTTAAGACGGAAATTCTTCAGATCATCGGGACTGATCTCAACGGCTTCGTATTGGATGATTGCGCGATTGATTTTCTAGAGCAAACGCCACTGGAGCATTTGAATCCAGACAATATCCTTGATTCCGAAGGCATCAAGAAGATCACGGAAATCACGGCTCAGCAAAAGGTACTTGCCAATCAAATCGACCGTGAACGAGAAAAGACGATCACCAAACAAGATGTGGAAGCGCGCGAAGCCATCCTTGAACTCAAACGCCAGTTGGCGGAGACAGAAGCACGCAAAAAGCGTGAAGTTGAGACGGCCCAAGCTAGAGAAAGTGCTGAAACACTCAAGGTTACCCAAGAGGAAAGGTTGAAATCCGAACGGGCAAGAATTATCACGGATGAAGAAGTACAGGTAGCAGAAGAGAATAAAGATCGCCAGGTGATCGTCGCTCAAATGAGCAAAGAACGAACCCAGGTAGTTGAACGGGAACGGGTTGAAAAGGATCGCCTCCTTGAAGTCAATGAACGCGAACGCATCGTCGCGCTAGCTGAATTCGAAAAAACAAGAGCCATCGAACAGGAGCGTAAGAACATACAAGACCTAATTCGAGAGCGTGTCATCGTTGAAAAAGCTGTGGTTGAAGAACAAGAGCTCATCAAAGATGTCCAAGCTCTAGCTGCTGCAAACCGCACCAAGAATGTGGCTGTGACGCACGCCGAAATGCAGGCACAAGAATCACTGGTCAGTCGGGTTAGGGCTGCCGAGGCTGGCAAACAGGCCAGCGAATTACAGGCCGCACAAACGCTAATCGAGGCTGAAGCCGAATTCAAAGCCGCCTCCAAAAAGGCTGAGGCCATGAAAACACTGGCCGACGCGCGAGCGGTAGAAGAAGCGACCATGGGACTTAGTGAAGTACGTGTCATGGAAGCGCGAGCACACGCGCTCGAACAGGAAGGCACGGCCGAAGCGAACGTGATCGAGCGTAAGGCTTCAGCTGAAGCTCAAGGACTACGTCAGAAAGCCGAAAGCATGAAGTTATTAGACGGCGTAGGTAAAGACCATGAAGAGTTCAAGCTCAAACTCAACAAGGAAAGAGATATTGATCTGGCTCAAATTCGAATTCAGAAGGATATTGCCGATGCTCAAGCACAGGTACTATCCGAAGCATTGCGCGCCGCTAAAATCGAAATTGTGGGTGGCGAGACAACCTTCTTCGACAAGATCGTATCTGGTATCTCGCAAGGTCGTTACATTGATAGGATGGTCGATAACTCGCAACTCCTAACTGATGCAAAAGATGCCCTGCTAACGGGCGATAAAGGTCAATTCGGAAGTAGACTGCGACAAATTCTCGACCAACTTGGTGTCCAGGCCAGTGACGTGCGTGACCTGTCCTTAGCCAAACTGATGTGGCGCTTATCGGAGTCCGCTCCCTCTGCCGATATCAAGGCCGAATTGACGCAACTCTTGAAACTGACCGAATCCAAGAATCTGGAAAATGAGCGCGCCGCCAAGTGGCTTGACTAATCCATCCAAGGGGCGCCCTGGCGCCCCAGTACGTTTGATTGTGTGAAGAAGGATATTGCATGGAGCCCGCACAAAGTCCAACCGGTTCAGCATGGGACCAGTCCACTTTCGAGACCATACGGAAACGGCTAACTCAACAGAGCGATCAATTCAATGTAGGGTTGACTGAGCTTAATACACGACGTAAATCAACGTTTGGCAGTCAGCCAAGCCAATTAGTGACAACAGAGCACATCATATCTGAGCACAATTGTGTGCCTATCGATATGGTGGCTCTTGGGCATCACTTCCTGTTTGGCTTCAACGTCAGATTTGGTCTAAAGACAGAAACGAATCTTGAAGACGTCTTCTCCATCCATCGCTGGGATGGCAGCATTATGCTTCAAGATGACTTGAATTTAATTGCGTCAGATCGTTTTCAAGCCGACTTCAAGAGCCTTTACAAATACTACAAACACACCCGCTTCTATAAGTTTTCAATAGTGGGACCCTACCTGTTTATGGTTTTTCAGGTAAGTCTGGAAGGCCAAGAACTCAAAACATTTAAATGGGTTCACGAAGGCGACCAACTGAAATATGTGGATAACCGCAGCGATCACGAGTTCGTCTATCCCAATCAATTCGATTTTCAGTGGACCCGAACAACGCGTGATTCCCATAGTAGTGGACTTCACCCACACGTATCCATTGAGGATCGGGTTTTCGTCGAAACAATCGGCGGCGACCTGACGATCAAAGTGGAAGACAACACGGAATCGGGTGCCGGAATCTACACCGAGCCGGTAGAACAACATGACCAGACCTTAGATGACGCAGACATTCGCTACGCCATTTTTGGGCACCTCATCTTTCTCAAGATCAGACCATTCCAGGAAAAGTCAGATCGTTATTTCATATTCAACGAAAAGCTCAAGACGGTGCATAGGGCAGATGGAATGGCGGATTGCTGTCTACTTTTGCCTAGCGATTCCGGACTTGTGTTTTCCAGTGGCACCTATTCTATCAATGGCAATTTGCGCGTTTTCGAGAACCAAATACGAGGCTTAAAGTTCGAGCGAAAGATATCAGCACCAAACGGAGAAGACTACCTGTATGTGTTCTTTCAGCCACAAATCGGCGTCTACGTATTGATGTCTTACAACCTCATTGCGGCCGAGATGGGCAATCCCATTCAATGCCATGGCTATTCACTATTTGAAGATGGCCAGTTACTTTTCTTTCGCGCTGACGACGAACCGCAAAAACACCATGCGATCCAAATTTGGAATACGCCTTACAACCGTCAACCTGCCGTAGCCCAATCGGGCGACGATCCGATGATAACCAAAATTGGCAACCGCGACCTGGTCCGATTCCTGGGCGAATCAAACGAACTAATAAAGGTCGTTCGCTCCGCCCAACTGCATGAATCCTTTTTTCGTGACCTCGTCAAGATGGTCGACCAAACGTTAGAAGCCTTTCATTGGATACAACAGTCCGAGATTGATTTAATAGGTCCTCTCAAAGAAATACGGTCGACATCGCAGCAAGCCATCGAAGTCTATGAAAAGGTGCTGGCTTACCAACGAGATGCCAAACGACATTCAGGCTCGTTAGAGAAACTTGTAAAAGGCGCCATCGACAGGACGCGCGCTCCGATGCCAGACGTAAGCGCTTTCTTGTCGGTATTAACCGACTTGAGGCAGGCAAAGGGTGCCATTGAAAGTCATCGCGAAAAGCCTTATATGGATCTCGAACATTTGGCTGGATTGAATGAAAAGGCAACCCATGCAATTCAGGAAGCAACAAGTCTACTCGTTACCTTCTTGCTCAGCGATTCGGCGCTTGACCCTTACGCCAATCAACTCAATGATCTGGACCAAGAGCTCACCAACATCAACAAAGCCGCTGAAGGCCGCGAATTGGAAAAGCGCGGTTACCAACTTACCGCCGATCTTGAGTTACTGCTCGATATCCTCAACCGCATTGAAGTCGAGGACGCCACTCAAATAAGTGCCATCCTCGAACATCTCACGCTCTTTTTCCAGAAGCTCAACCACTTTCAGGCTCGCCTCAAGCAAAGCCTTCAAGCATTTTCCGAAAGCGAAAACCAAGTAGCTTTTGCCGCTCAACTCAATCTATTCCAACAGAATCTGACCCATCTCATCGAAGCCGCCGATAACCCCGAAAGCTGTGACCAAAACCTAAATCGTTTGATCATGCATCTCGAGGAAATGGAAACACGGTTTGCTGACAGCACTCGTTTTTTAGTCATTCTCGCGGAACGGCGCGAAGAGTTGATAACCGCATTTGAAAATCGACGTTTCGGCTTATTGGAAAAACGCAACCAGCAAGTGCAGGGCGTTTTTCAGGCTAGCGAAAGAATAGTGCAAGGCATCAAAAGACGGCTCGAATCGATCCAATCCGAGGAAGAAATAAATACTTTTTTGGCTTCAGATCTGATGGTCGAAAAACTACACAGTTTGGTCGACAAGTTAAGAGCATTCGGTGATGAAGTACGTGCCGAGGAGATAGACGCGCGCTTCAAAGCGACCCGCAACGACGCGCTGAGGCAATGGCGCGATAAACGCGACCTTTACAACGCCGATAACAGCATTCGACTCGGTAAACACACATTCAGTACGCAATCATTTGCCCTTGATGTGAGTCTCGTTCAGGTTCAAAAGAAATGGGGCGTTCAGGTTACCGGCACCCAATTCTTTGAACAGATTGAGGACCAGCAACTCATTGACTTTCAAGAAGTCTGGCAACAAGAAAGCGCTATTGAATCGGAAAGCCTGTACGCCGGTTGCGTCTTAGCGCATCAAGTCTTGACAGCCAATGCCCAAGCAACCGAACCTGACTGGCCCAAACTCGTAGATCAGTATCTAAAAGATCACGCGCTTTCTGGCTACGTTAAAGGCGTCCACGACCAAGACGCTGCGAAAATTGCGTCCGCCCTTTGGCAGTGCAAACAAGATTTGGGTAGCTTGGTCTTTTCACCTGAAACTCGAGGTCGAGTCTGTTATGCCTGGCACTTTTTGGTCAAAGATGAAGATAGGCAAGAATTGCTGCAATCAAGTGCCGCTTTTCAAGCTTTGCGTTTGCAGCCGACAAAGGGTATTCCTGCCTACTTTCTACAACAGTGTCACGAAGCTTTGGTGGACTGTCAAAGCTTTGTTGGCGCCATTGAGGAGGCCGCTCAATTCCTGGGTCGGGCACTTTTGCATCAATCGTTCGCTTCGGTTTCTCAAGCAGCCTTTGACGCGGCTTTGAATTTTAAGCTCGCACTCAAGAATCAAGGCCGTGGAGAAGCTTTCCTGAAATCGGTTTCTTCGCTAGCCAATCAGCAAGTCACTAAATGGGAGTTGTGCCTTGGTTGGCTGAACCGATTTGACGTACATGAACCACTAAGAGACGAAGTTGCGGCCATGCTCTTGTCTCCGATCGAGAGCTGGATCCCTAATCACACCAGCGAACGGTTTGAAGTAAGCGGACTAGCGGGAAATCATTCAACTTTGCAAGCAGGCGTACTTAGCACTGGCTACCGTCAGCTAGTCGCGCAATTACGTGACCATTGTGGCCGAATAAACGACCTATTCAATCGCTTCCAACAACGTAAAAAGGAGATTATCAGTCAGTGGCAGAACCAGCTAAAACTAGACCGGTTTAGACCGCGAGTGCTCACCTCATTTGTCCGTAACAGACTAATTGATACCGTCTATTTACCAATGGTCGGTGACAACCTTGCCAAGCAGATTGGTGCTTCCGGCGACCAAAAACGCACAGATCTTATGGGTCTACTATTGCTTGTCTCACCTCCAGGATACGGTAAAACGACACTCATTGAATACATCGCGGATCGCCTAGGACTCGTGTTTGTGAAGATAAATGGACCATCGATTGGCCATGCGGCTACGTCACTTGACCCTGCGGAAGCCCCTCACGCTTCTGCACGCGAGGAAATCGAGAAACTGAACCTAGCATTTCAGCTTGGCGACAATGTCATGATCTACCTAGACGACATTCAACACTGCAACCCTGAGTTACTACAAAAATTCATTTCACTGTGTGATGCCCAACGACGCATTGAAGGTGTGTGGAAAGGCGAATCGGTGTCTTATGACTTGCGAGGTCGAAAAGTGTGTGTCGTCATGGCCGGAAACCCTTACACAGAAAGCGGGGCTAGATTCCAGATACCAGATATGCTCGCCAATCGCGCCGACACATATAACTTGGGCGACGTCATCGGCGGTGAATTTGATGCCTTCAAACGCAGCTATGTCGAGAACTGTATGACTTCAAACCAAACGCTCGCCCAAATCGCCAGAAGCTACCCACAAGATATCCATCACCTATTGGATGTGGCCGAAGGGCGAGACGAGTTCGACCCATCAAAAGTGTCTGGTGACTATGCTTCGACCCTGGTTGAAGACGCCGTTCGCGTCGCCAGAAAGCTAATCTATGTGCGTGAATGTTTGTTGAAAGTGAATAGTGCCTACATGGAAAGTGCTGCTCAGGCCGACGAGTACCGCACGGAACCAGCCTTCAAACTCCAAGGTTCCTATCGCAACATGAACAAAATTTCCGAAAAAGTTCTCGCCATCACCGATGACGCCGAACTTGACGCTATTCTCCTCGACCACTACGAAAACGAAGCCCAGACCCTGGCAAAAGGGACTGAGTCAAACATGCTGAAGTTTCGTGAGTTGATGGGCTGGCAGAGTGATGAACAAGTGAAACGTTGGCAGGACATCAAGAAAGATTACGCGCGCAATGCGATGTTCCGTGGAAGCGGCGAAAATGATTCCGTTGCTCAGATGTTGACTCAGATGGTGCTCTTCCAAGAAGGTTTGGAGCGGATTGGCAAAGCGCTGCGCGTGGGTGTTAGGGCACTACAAAAGCCCGCCCCCGAATTCCCCAAGCAAATAGAATCTCAATGGTCAGAACCCCAGTGGCAAGAACTGTTGAACCTGGTTCGCCAATTGGCTCCTCAGGAAGACAGCGAATTCGTCGTCGATAAAGAAACAGGGCTTCCTTCAGGATTCCTCGAAAGACACGGATTCAACGTCAAGAAGCTGGGAGGTTCACATTTTGAAATTCGACGCCATAAAGGTGTACCTGTCGATCTAAATGCCCGAGGCACACAACTCAGTTACGAAGTAGACCTGGGCCAACTCCTTGAACAAGAAAGTGAGCAATTAATCAAACAGTTGAGGAGTTTGAATCGGCGGATTTATCCAGTCAGTTTCTCTGCCAAGGGCATCAAGAACGGCGGTCATTCTTTAAAACTTCAAGTGAAGGTTGAGAAGGCCGACATGAACGGCTTGAAGTGGCTATCGGTTTTTGACGCCTTACAGAAGGCTTCAGACTACGCCACCAAAATCCTTCAAAGCATCAAATAGACAACCTGTAACCTTCGATTCAAACGGAACACGCCAGTATTTTACTCAAATGGCTCAGAGGCATTCCCGTCTCGCTGGCCCACTCGTTAAAGGTCTGTTGGACACGCTTCAAATCGCTCTTTGAGGTAGGGGTCTTCTTAACTACATCGCAGCCAATTAAGGCTTGAACTACGTCACCGGTCAGAATAAAGGTATCTTTGCCCACTAACCTCAGGAACATAGGACCGGTCAACCCTCCCAAGCGCGCACCATTCTTTTTGAGGTAAGCCCAAAGATCCACAATTTCTTGGCTCGGCCAATCAGCGATGAATTTAGCAAACGAGCCATGAGCCTCGGCTTCTCGTACAATCATTTCCGCATTGACCTTAACCGTCTTTATCTTTTGCCAATTGCGGACGATGCGCTCATCCTGGACAAGTGGTCTCAGCGCCTCTTCGGGTAGAGCCGCGAATCTTTCTGGATCGAATCCTTGAAAGGCCTTCTCGAAGCCATCCCATTTGTTATCAATCACACGCCATACGAATCCCGCTTGAAAAACTCGCCTCGTCATTTCTGCCAAAAGGCGATGATCTGGCGTCAAGCTCAGTTTGCCTATCGTCAAAGGAGTTGGCAGTGTTTCTGATAGGGCATCAATCCCGCCCTTGCGCGCCACAGCCCGCTCCATAATCCTATTGAATGACATCAAAAGCTCCCAAACCGAAGAATCAGTATTATAGAATGACGACCTAGCCTTCAAAGCCTACACCAAATTCGATTTGCGGCTGATGCTAGTCCTCCATTCCTCTGCTATGCTGACATAACGTGACACAACGGTAGGGTTGAATTTTGCCACTCGCATTATTTAAGAAGGGTCCGGGTCGCGGTGAGTGGTACGCCGCCACCATTCGAGTCGAGCCAAGCACTGCCTCCAATTACTACGGCGTATCCGTTAGTCACGGGCGTGTAGGCGGGTCCCATGAAAAAGAGATCCACTGGATACCAAGAGGCCAACCCGTTTTTGATGTTGTCGTCTCACTAGCTATTCCTTTCTTAAGAGCCCGGTACAGTAGAGCCAGAAGGCCAACAAACTACCGTGTAGAACACTTAACGCTATTCGAGTGTAGAGTCCTTCAATGCGCAAGAAAGCAAGTGTTTGGTGAGCAAATTCCTTTGTTTTGGACACCCCCTTGTACGACAAAATTAGTCAAGGAGCACACGCCTGCAAAACCAAGGGTTAACCCACTTTGACGCAAGTTCCCCGAGGATCGCGACCCTATGCCTTCATAATCATGTGCGGTTCCATAGGCTCAGGTAAAACAACACTCGCACGCCACCTTGCGACTAAGTTAAGGGCAACAAGAATTTCATCTGATCGTATTCGGAAAAATATGGCCGGCGTCTTAGAACACCAATCATTGGACGAACGCTTCTATTCGATGGACTGGACCGATCGCGTGTATCAAGCCATGGTTGAGGAAGCGAAAACTGTGTCGGATAAGGGTCAGCTTGCCATCCTGGACGCGACTTTTGCCAATCGGAAATTGCGTAAATATGTCGCGGACTTCGAGCACACCATCCTCGTCTGGGTTCAAGCACCAAAAGAGGTCGTTCGACGACGGCTCTGCGCAAGACAAAAACAACGATCAGAATCTGACGCAGGCCCTGAATTGCTTGAATCGAGCCTTCAATGGTTTGAAAAGCCCGATTGGTCCAGAATGGTGTCTGTCGACTCCAGTCAGCAGAATTGGATGAGTGAGGCGCTTAAAGCAGTTAATCACTTTTTGTCGCACGATTCATGATGTTGATCATAATCTACAGATTCAAGCCTCTGTAGACTGATACGTGGAGGACTTTGATGCGACAGCTATTTAGTATGGGTTTTCGGCCGTTTTTTCTGTTTGGCCCATTGGCTGCGATAGTAAGCGGTTGTATTTGGCTGTTTTTCTTTCAAGGTCAATCGGTTCCTCACGGAATTGATCCGATTGCCTGGCACGCACATGAGATGTTACAGGGATTTGCGGCTGCGATAATCGCTGGCTTCCTACTGACCGCCTCTGCCAATTGGACTCAGACACGAGGTCTACATGGACCAAAGTTAGCATTCATTGTTTTGGCCTGGCTTGTAGGGCGCTTTGTATATGCATGGATTTGGGTACATGGACCAGTCGCTCTAATCTGGGTCAGCTTGACGTTTCATGTGGCTTTATTACTGGCCTTATCCACGTGCCTGGTTAAGGCGGGCAAATGGCGCAACATCGGGCTGATGATTTGGATTCTTACGTTGATGATTGCTGAGGCGATGTCGTGTTACGGATTTTTGAATGGGCGAAGTGATTTATTAAACACGGCTAATTTGTTGTCGCTGAATAGTGTGCTTGCTTTCCTAATTATTATTGGCGGCCGTGTCATCCCATTCTTTACCAAGAACCAATTCCCGCAACACATCATTAAGCCAAACCCTACCGCTGAGAAAATGAGTGTGCTAACGGTTCTTGCTTTAGTGATCTGCGATCTATTGCTTGTCCGAAGCCCCATTTACGCTCATTCAATCGCCTTGTTACTGGGATTAATATTAATGGTCCGCATGCGGTACTGGCGGAGTCTTGCAACCATTTCAAATCCACTCATTTGCATTCTCCACATTGGTTACGCATTCATTCCCTTCGGTCTCCTTATGCGGGGTTCAACTCTATTCTTTGATACGGTCCCCAGGACAGCTTGGGTCCACATTTTAACGGTCGGCGCGATGAGTACATTGATCATCGGCATGATTACTAGAGTCACCCTTGGCCATACTGGCCGCATCATCAAGAATTCAACGCTGGTTACCTGGAGCTTTGTTCTTATATTACTAGCCACACTGTTGAGACAACTGGCAGCCTGGATGCCTCAAATTACATGGGCGAGAGACAGCTCGATGGTCATGTTTTTGAGCGCTTTTCTGATATTCCTAGTTGGCCATTTTCTCATTCTTGTTGGCCCACGTGCGGACGGAAAGCCCGGCTAAGGATTCATGTTTCTGTGCAGCCCATTATTTTCGCCACGGCAATTTCATGGTCGATCGAATTGACTTGCTTGGCGATTCTGGGACTGGTGGTTCCAGAGAAGCTCCGTTCATTGCCTGCAGCAATTCGGCCGTAAATTCTGTCGCGGTCTTATGTCTTGCGGAAGGGTCCTTACCTAGTGCTCTTTGAAAGATTCTATTGAGATGGCCCTTTTGGGCGGACTCACCTAAGTTATGCCAATCCAGAACAGGCTCGCCGCGCACGATCTCAAAAAGGATCGCACTCACATGATGGCCCTTAAAAGGGAATCTACCTGTTAGTAACTCGTAACACATCACCGCCAGTGAGTAGATATCCGTTGCAGGACTTAATTCCTGGTTGGTGATTTGTTCAGGACTCGAATAGTGGGGCGTGCCAATCCATTCTGCGGAATGGGTGAGGCTTGCCAAGCCCGTGGCACACGTTTTGGCAATGCCGAAATCAAGTAATTTTGCGTGTCCATCAGAAGTGACAAGGATATTGTCCGGTTTAACGTCACGATGAATAACACCTTCTTGATGAGCGTAGTCAAGAGCCGAAGCCACACTAGGAACCACACGTTGAAACAGCTGCGGCGTTAATCCGTTTTGACGGTTCAACGAGTTGAGCGTCACGCCATCAACAAATTCCATCACCAAGAACGGTGATTGTTGATGGCTACCCTCGCCCATCATACCCACTATGTGAGCGTGCTTTAGGCGTTTCAAGACAGCCACTTCCCGTTCTAATCGTAAGCTAAACTCACGCCTCTCGGATTGGTCGACGATCTGAGCCGAATGGATTAGTTTGATGGCGACCTCTTTGTGATCGCTTAGATCATTCGCTAAAAAAACTCGACCCATCGCCCCTTGGCCAAGCAAACGCACGACTTGATAGCGACCCCCAATCGGGACCATCTCGGAATCTAAGGGTGCCATTCAGCTGGACGCACGTGATTATTCATCAGGTAAATATACAAACCTGTCACAGAGACATATACCCAAATCGCTAATGTGACACGCGCAAATCGTTTATGTTTTTCAAAGGCGCCTCGCATGGCAAGACGCAAAACTACAAAAATGCATGGAACCACTAAAACGGCTAGGATTGTATGACTTGTGAGCACCGTCAAAAAGAAGACGCGCACCCAGTCATCTCCGGGGAATTTCTGATGCCCCAGCATGACGGTTTGCAATATATAACCAACCAGAAAAATAGCTCCAAAGACACAAGCTGTCACCATCCATTTAGGGTGCTGCGTTTTGTTTCCGCGCCGTATAGCCAGATATCCTGCAGTTAGTAACGAGCAAATGACCAGATTCATCAAGCCGTTAAAATGAGGTAACCAACTCCAATTCACCGCATCAGCGGCGAGACTATTAACGCTAAAACTTCCCGGTTCAAGGACCAACAAAATCAACAGAATGACGCTAAAGTCGATGACATTTAGCGGAAACCATCTCCACCAGACCATGCATGCCTCACGAGCTCAAGACGTGCGCTATCCTAACATGAGATGACCGCAGGAGGCCGGAGTCTGGGGCCGAGTAGAAAACGCGCATGGGGGGGACGTTAACGCTTTCACCCAGCTCCGGCCTATTCGCGGTTAATGTTCCAAATGAACGCCACCATCATCGCCAGCAACGACAATCAATCCGCTAGCCTTCTCATTTAAATTCACGCCTTGGTCGATGGCCCGTTTCCGCAAATCTACGACCGCCAGTGCTTTATGGAATCCTGAAATCTCAGGTAACATTTTGACCGCCTTCCGGAACCGTTTTCTCGCTTTGTCTAGATCGCCTGAATCGAGTGCGTCTTTGCCGCGATTGTAATGGTAGAAGGGATTCTGAAACTTGCTCTTGCCAACACTGGCATATATATTCTCAGCCTCAACGGTTAAACCTTGATGGAAGAGTAACTGCGCTAGGTTGGCCGAAACAACGGCCGAGTTGGGGTCGAATTCAAGCGCTTGCATATAGGCTTGTTGGGCATCAGCGATGCGACCCGTCCGTTTGTAATAAACGCCAAGGTTCGCCAAACAGCCAGCAAAGTCAGGAGCTAAATCGGCGGCTAATTCCAAATAGCCACCCGCTTGATCAAGTTGGTTCGCCATGATGGCATCAACGCCAAGGTTGTTGTAGAAATGAGCCATCGCCCTTAGGTCTGAAATCTGATGTTTGGACGCAGACTTCATACTTTCGAAGCGTGGGAAATCCACTACAATTTCTCGACTATCCACTAACACCAAAACGTTGAGATGAATTGTCTGCATGCCAAAGCGACCCATCTGTCTCCAACCAGCATCGCCCCTCACTTCTTGAAAAACCGCATCTAGACCAATTTCTCTGGCCAACGCCACAAACAAAAACGAAAACGAGACACAATCAGCGACGCCTTTACGAACTGTCGCGCTGGGTCTGGTAGTGGCACGATAAGCGTATTCCAAGGCTGCGCCCCTATTTGAGAAAAGAGCGTCTTTTAATTGCTGGATCTTCCGATACGAACCAGCCTCAGCATCAACATGTCGCGAAACGAATGCTTTCAATTCGTCGTCGACATTTAGTAAATCTATCCTGTTTTCTGCATTGCCTGAGAAGGCAAAAAGAACACTAAACCATGCAATAAACACAGTGCCTCCTCAATTTTTATAGATAAAACTGCGAATTGAGGAAGGCCTTCCGAGAAAGGTGACGTCACACTAATGGACGTATCTACAGGGGAAAAGGGTTTGAAATGTGCCGTCTTTTTACAGTTTTTTTGCAACTTCGCCAAAAGATGGCCTAATTGGTATTTCGAGTAACCAAATAATGGCGTTTCCTTTTTGCTGATAGCTCAATCGGCCACGGAACGGGGCCCAAGCTGCCGATACCCTATTTCTTGTTATCGTCAATACCTGATCGTTACTACCGTGGACTTTAGCTTTGAGGACTATTTCATGGCCTCGTGAATCAAAGTGTATTGAGTTGTTTATCGCGTTGCGATCGATATCGGCAAAGAGATCAATCAAACCGGCTGATAGGGTCACCCACGGTATATCGAGATCAGGGACTGGCACCAGCTGAGGTTCTATTTCTCGTCTTAACAACAGTCTAAATAGGCTCCTCAAGTCCGGGTCACATGTCACCTTAAATTGCTTTTGACGTGTTGGGGTCCCTATGAACTCGAGCAAATAGTCGATTTTTCGCTGTGTCTCACGCCAGGCTGGTGCGTCATCGCCTTGATCTCCATGTATGGAAACTTCGTTGCGCAAGTCACGAAGCTTGCGCGCCAACTCTTCTACCAAATCGCTTGAAAGCGCCCTTTGCGAAACCGATTTCAAAGCCGTGAATGCACCCTCGTCTGCCATAACAAGTTCGACGGGGCGGCGCCAATACAGACGATACAAAACAAAAACGACGGCTACGAATAAAAGGGCCCATAGTTTGAGTGACCGAAGCCAATATCCTGATACCGAAAACGTAATCAATGCGCGACCCCGGCTTGTGTCCCATTGACCAGAGCCATTTGATGCTGCTACCTCAAATTGGTAGTTTCCCGGCGCCAGGTGCGAAAAAATCACCTGTCGATCCATGGTATGCACCCACCTATTCCCCAATCGATAGCGGAACTGTGTTCGTCCTGGCATCGTCAAGGCGAGCGCCGAGAAATGGATTTCGAGTCGTTCTGTCCCCGCCGGGACAACGAAATTCTGATCAAACGCCAGGGATTCGTTATTGGCTAAAACTTTAGTTATGTAAGATTTTGGGCGGTGATCATTGAGTTGATCAGGACGAATGCCCACCAGTCCACGAATGGTTGGGAACCATACGCTACCGTCTCGTGCAATGGTACCGGCAGGCATCGTTCCACCATTGCATTCGCGACTGGGCATCCCATCCCGCTGGTCAAAGAGTGAACCTTCCAATTGCCCGCCACCATCCTGATGGAGACCTACCAAGAGTGCGCTGTCGATCGCTTGAATGCCACGTGGACTTGAAATCCAAACGCGATTATCGGTTACTAATAGTTGGTAAACTGTATTTTGGAATAGACCGTTTCGTTGTGAATAGCGACTCACTGCGCCTTCATCATCAAGGATCAAAAGCCCACGTTCATCTGTTCCGATAAGCACCAGAGATTCATGTTGGGCAAGCGAAAGGACAACGGGCTG
Source organism: Holophagae bacterium (assembly GCA_029263455.1). GTDB lineage: Bacteria > Acidobacteriota > Holophagae > Acanthopleuribacterales > Acanthopleuribacteraceae > JAGQSC01. The sequence continues at coordinate 205,228 of JAJCXM010000020.1, read as the reverse complement.
TTCCTCGAATGGTAGCTCGATCTTTTCGCATCGTTGTCCGTCGAATGAGTAAAGCCCCTTGTCTGTGCCAAGCCAAACGCGCGAGTCTGCTAGCAAAATATTCAGAACATCGCAGGGAGGTAAACCATCTGATTCTGTGTAGTAACGCACGTTTTGTCTGTCATAAACGGCTAAACCGCGGTCAGAACCAATAAGCAACTGCCCCTGCTTGTCATGAGCAAGTGCATAAACCCATCGATCACCAATACGGGGAATCGAAATGTTGAGCTGACCTGAGCTGTCGATCTTCTTCAAGCCTTTGCCTGCGGTTCCGAGCCACATGTGATCGTTTTCTGGTAATAGACTGTATGTCCAAACGCCGTCGTCATCGAATCTGACCGGCTCAGCACGACCCCGCAGGATTCGGTATAGTCCACTCTTTGTGCTCGCCCAAAGCACACCTTTCGTATCTTCTGTAACGACAAATACCCAGGAATCATGTAAACCATCTGCGTCATCGACAACCTTAACCTGTGGAGGTCGAATCTGGACCAAGCCATCGCCACCGGTTCCCACCCAAACCGTGTCTTGCTGACTCACGAACAGGGAGAGAACGTCCACGATTTTGAGACCAACATCCGCAAGCCATTCAACTTTGTCTCCAATCAAAGTCGCCAAACCATGTGCCATAGTGCCAACCCAGAGGGTGCCATTTTTGTCGGAGGCCAAGGCTCGCACCCAGCGAGCGTCACGACCAGATAACGGAACTCGGACCAGTGCATCTTTGTCTACACGCCAAAGCCCGTGGTCGCGTGTTCCCATCCAAATCACGCCATTGATATCTTGGTGTATAGCGACAACGCTAACGTCTTTCGGGAACTCCGGGCCGTTTAATAGCTGCAAATGGGTCCCGTTCCAAACACATATGCCTGCGCCTTCCGTACCAATCCAAACCCGGTTATCCGCATCTACAAAAACCACTCTCACCCAATTTGCAGGTAACCCGTGTTCTGTAGTCAGATGGCTCCACGGCCGGCCGATTTGACCAAAACTGACACCTTCGTTGGTGGCTATCCAAACGGAGCCATCGGACGAATGATCGATACTCCAAATACGGTCACTCAGTAGGCCGTCTGCCTGGCGGATACGCGAAATTCCACCATCCGCCATGATGTTGACGCCACCATCGTAACTTCCGACCCACAACTTACCGTCCTGCGCCACGCTCAAAGCCTGCAAGGAGTTATCGGACAGACCATCCTCGATTGACCACGTCTTAAACGCCAGACCATCGAACCGAGTTAAACCATCATCAACGCATAACCACAAAAATCCGTCGTCTGTTTGGTTAATGGCATAGACCGTATCTAAAGGTAAACCTTCGTTGATCGTCCATCGATCAGCCATTAACGTACGACCGTCGTTAAACGTCAGCCGTACTTGAGCACTCGCAGTCAAATGGATACAAAAGCACAGGATTGTGACTAAGCAGCGGGGCATGAACTAAGCATGATCCTGAACCGTGTTTACGTCAAGCCACTCGTTTCTTGTGCCAAACGATCATACTTAACAATCCAGCAATCAAAATGAGCCTGCCCCAATGACCCATCGTCGGAACCTGAGGCAGTATGCCGTCATTTGTGAGCACATAATTGTCATCGATACGAGCAATTTCAAGCTCGATATCGGTTCCTTGTGGCGTTTCTGTCCAACCCTTGGTCACAGCCAACGCTCGCCATGCACGCCGATAAATGACCCTTGAACGTACCAGCACAGTATCGCCAGCGACAGCGAAGCCAGGTACCGCAAAAACGACAGGAGTGTCCACTGAACCACCAGAAGGAATCGCGCTATCTTCATAAACTGATTCGGCGTCAATAAACAAAACTGGCCTTACAACTGGACCCTGGCCGTTGATACGACCTTGTAAGACCTTAGCAAAACCCCGCCCGGGCATGCCGGCGTAATCGCCGGGCTGTTCTCCGGGTACATCGTCACTCGCCCAAAAAGGAATGGTTGAACCATCAATTTGCGATAACGGCTGGCCATTAAGCCATGCCTCGACAACCACAAACGCGTTTCGGATCGAGACGCCAGCAGGGAAGTTGTGCCCGGCACCGACATTACTTACCATGGCCGAAACCGTAAGTTGACCGTCCATATCCGAAAGTGATGTAGCTAAATCAATACTCGCTGAGAGGGACACCATGGAGGCGCTGGCGATTCCATGGTCACGATTGCGTTCTGGCGGACGGATGATAGATGTGCCCACTGAGCAAATCACATCGGCCGGTAATTGCGGCATATGACAATCTTGGCAAGACTGATAATTGGGACCCGGCACCGCAAAAGGTGAAAGTAGCCACTCCTCGTAGGTCGATTGCCCAGGAGCTCCGTTCGTAGGGTTAGTATATTGGTGACAGGAAGCACAGAAAATGGAATCGCTAAATTGTGATTGATGGGAAGCTTGCATAGCTGGATAGGTCACATCATCCAACGGACCCCAAACATATTGCCAGGTTGGTTCCGGTCCGTCGGGAAACCGATAGGTAGAGTTACCTAAATGATTTAAGCCATTGACGTTGTTGTTGACGTGCGCAATCTTGTGGCAGGCTATGCAGTTCACACCCTCAAGCGCAATTGAATCCGTCACCTCGTCAAGAAACACATTGCCAGGGTCTTGAATATCGGCGAGCGCTGTATGGCATGTCGCGCATAGACCGGTATCGTTGGCGTCATGAAGGTCCCGAAAAACGTACCCGGCATTCCCGCCCGGCGTTCCGTCGCCCGAATAGAGGTCACGCACCCACTCGTCTGTGCCTGCACCCGCATGTGCACTAAAGAACCAAGAGAAAAACTGTTCGGCGTGGCAGTTCGCACAATCACTTGAACTTGCCTGAGTCAAATCGATCACATCTGAGCCGGGCAACTGCACAAGTCGAATTTCGACATTGGTGCTGCCATTGGTCGTGTCTGTACCACCAATGATGTAGTTAACTGGGTTTAAAGGATCGTAGTGGACCGACGCCGTAATCTTCACAGGTAAGCCCGGGTTGACAGGCAGGAGGTAGCTTCCGTCTGCTGCCGAAAACACGAAAATATCTGGCTCCGCCTGCAAATGCACACGGGCGCCTGAAATGGGGTTACCTGTACTGTCCTCAAGTACAAAACCTGAAATATCCGCGTGGCACGCTATTGCCACCATCGGCAAAAGCCAAAACCGCATGTCTAGCCCCCAATAAGCCTTTTGTATTGAATGCCGAAACCCTAGCTTACAGCGAGAACTATGTCAATCGAGTCAGGCACTTAGCCAATGGAGTTTGCAACCACATTGATTAGTGCGCAGATAATCGAAGCGCTTGCCAGAATAATTGACTACTCGAATGACGTCTTGTCGGTTCTTTTTCGAGAGCACGAGCAATGACACGACCTAAACTTGCCGGTACATCTTTACGCAGCTTGGACACGGGTTCGGGTAGGTGATGAATATGTTGAACGAGTAACTTCTCAAGCTGTTTTTCGACAAATGGGGCTTGGCCTGTCACCAACTCATAAGCAATGAGTCCCAGATTATAGATATCAGACGCGTAGTTAACTTTGATCCCGAGACACTGTTCAGGCGACATGTAGCCCGGTGTCCCGAGCACCTCATTCGGATTTGTGAGTCCCAAAGGGCCTTCGACCTTCAGCGCGTGTTGAAAAAGAATGAGCCCAAAGTCTAGAACTTTCAAAACAAAAGCACCTTCATGGATCTCCACCATCATGTTATGCGGCTTTATGTCTCGATGGATAATGCCATTTTCATGAATTAAGCTAACGGCACTACATAAGTGCTCCATGAATCCCAAAAATACATCAATGGGTAAGCCATCGGGAAACTGCTTCATAAATTCGAATAGCGTATATCCATCGATATGTTCCATGACGATATACGGAGCTACTTCATTGGCGAAATCAAAATCTAAGATCGTCACGATATTAGGGTGCTTGAACTGCATTAATCCCATTGCCTCACGCCGGAAGCGCTTGACCGTCACAGCTGTGTCACGTTTCAACTCGCTGGACTTGATCATCTTGATGACAACTCGACGACCTTCGTCTAGATCCTGAGCCACAAATATAAGGCCCATACCACCTCGTCCAATAAAGGACTCGATCAAATACCGACGGCTCAATGTGTATTTGAGGAGTGATTCACCTTCTTTTCTGTCTTCTTCAGATATGCGCGACTTGGCACGCGCACCCGAATCGACACGCCACAGTTCGTCTGTCAACGTTCCACTCCTCCACTAGCCTCTCTCTTAACTTATGTGACCAACCCTACTAATGGCAAACCTTTCTTGATCGATATACAGAATCCATGCTTTTATTGTGCCATAAGGAACTCTTTATGACAGATCAACGTGCCTTTGCTCGATACGCTTTCATGGGCGTTATCAAGTGTTTCGCTAGCTTTCGTGTTAACGGCCAGCACTATACTCACCAGCCTGTCCTCAACTTATCGGCCGGCGGCATGCTAGTTTGGCTGGATGAACCTATCAAAAAGTTTGAACGTGGAGAATCGCTACACGATATCCAATTGGAGTTAGATTCACTGGCCAATTTCCAAATTGAAGGTCAAGTTGTGAGACTGATGCCCGTACGTACCGCACTTGGCTGCGGCGTTCAATTTCTCGATTTACCTGAACAACAAGCGGACGAAATCGTTCGTTTCCTTCGTCACGGTGTCATTGTTTGAACCCTGGTCTGCGAATACTAGATAACCAGGGATATTCGTTCATTGAGCCAGAGCCACAGAGTGAAGACACTTAAAAAAACAATTTGTACCGCCCCAATGTGTCTAATGTGAGTTCGTAATAGGCATCTCAACTCAGCCAATCCTATATCTGTCCAGCCCCACATTAAAAGCGATTGTCAATCTTATCCGTAAGATTATGGAAAGCTAGCATGGTTGAAGTCATGTTAAGATGCGGCATCTAATACAAGGGAATTTCATGCAAGACAAGCGACGCTACAAACGCCTCGCCATTGACGACGTGGCTCGATGCCGGTCAAGTTACACTTGCCAAGAAATTGAACACAAGGACTGTTTAGTCATTAGTTTGTCGGCTGGTGGTGTATTTTTTATTCTTTCGGGCGAACAACTCAATCAACTGTCTGTGGGCAGCATCCTGCAACAGATCCAATTTGAACAAACCGAAATAACTCACATACGTCCCAACGGCATCGTTGTTTATAAACTAGACCGGGACCGCTTGAAAGGCATTGGCGTTGCCTTTCAAGGGTTACCCAGCGAACAAATCCGTGAATTGGATGAGTTTGTCAATCAAGAGCTAAGGAACACATCGCTCTTTCAAGATTAATCGCCAATCAACGCTTGGCTGCGGGCCAATTTCTCTTGGCGTCGAAGTTGGTTTAAGATTTCTTTTTGGCTTTGAAGATCGTCTCTTAAGCCATTCCGTAAACCCTCTAGTTTTGCCCTCAGTTCCACATCAAATGCCAAGAATTGTTGTCGTTCCACGTGCTTGATTTTCTTTTCTAAGACAGCAACACGCGCACTGACCTTGAGTCTCTTTTCGATAAAGTCAATGCGCACTTTTTTGGCTTGCTCAAGCTTTTCAGCCCCCGACCCCATCTCCGTTTGCTGGCGATCCTGTGTGTCTGAAAGCTGACGTTGGTGGCTTTGCGAATAGTGAGCCAATGACTTGTTAGTCACGACAATCGGCTTCTCCTTTTCTCGCGCTTGTAAACCAGTGGACGTAATTGTTTTGACATACGTAGGTTCAGCGCCCTTCTCTATCGTCTTAATAGTCGGTATAGGTGCAACCCGACGTACCAACTTCAGTGGGCAACTAACCCAACCCCATTGTTCTGTATACATGCGCCATTCGTTTTCCAACCGTAACGGCTCTTTTGCCGACGTCATAGCCGTACCATCCACCAATTCAATACGCCATGGCAATTCCTGCCAAAAGCAAAGCAATGTAATCATGATCATAATTCACCTCCTACGATTACAAAGTGCAGAGTCTGTTCCTGGCAGAGACAACCTGTTCCGGCTATCTATCTGTAAACAAAAGGATTCACACCAGTACGCAAAAGCGGCATTGGTGTCGGTGTCGCGGTCATTTGACAGCCGATTTATCAAAGATGATGGTATTCGGAGCGTAACTGTCCGAAAATGGCTCTCAGACACACACATCATCGGTCAAGGGAGGTCTCTATGACAGGCACAGAAAAGAAGGGTTTAGGCCCATTAGGATGGGTGCTTATTGGTTGCGGTTCAATCACTTTGATTGGAATCATTGCTGCCGTCGTCGTCACTTCTTTTGTGTTTAAGAAGGGCAAGGAGTTCGTTGACAACGTTGAAAAACATCCAGAGATCACGGCCGCTAAACTGATTGCAGCCGGAAGCCCAGAGATTGAGTTTGTTGACGGCGACGACGAAGCTCAAATCATCACCTTCCGCAATGAAAAGACAGGCGAAGAAATACAGGTGAATTACCAAGACATCAAAGAGGGGAAGATTTCATTTGTTACCGAAGACGGCGAATCAACCATTGAATTTAACGAGGACGAAGAATCTGGAGGTAGTCTAACGTTCAATGGGCCCGACGGAAGCGCCTCCTTCTCTGCCGGCGAGGATCTGAAAGATCAACCTGAATGGATCCCGATCTATCCTGGAACGGAACCAAAATCTGCGTTCGACGCAAAGACCGAAAAAGGGCGTTCTCTCACCTTCCAGTTCACGACCGACGATTCCATTGACGATGTTTTGGACTTCTACAAGAACAAATTAGAAAACGTTGGTTTTAATGTCAGCGTGAACCGTATTTCTGGTGCCACAGATGCAGGTGCACTCACTGGTCGCAACACGGCAACTAATACAGAAATTGGCCTGACTTTAGCTATCGATGCCGGAGTTACGAATGTCATTGTTCAGGCAAATGAACGACAAAAAATGACTAATAAGTGATTCCAATTCGCTAGCATGTGAACGCGGTGCCCGCCGATACGTTTGCTTGGCCCACGCCGCATGGGTCAAGCGCCATCCGGATCCACTGAGAATTAAGAATTGGAATCCGTAATGTGATCAAGCGGTCTCAAAAAAGCGGATAAAAAATGTTCGATCACATTCTTTTCTGATAGCAAGACGCTGGCACAAACCGGCTCAATCGAAAGCTTGATTTAAAGGGACTGAACGGAACCGACATGGCTCAGGTCCGCGCAGCAAAGCCTTATAACTCAACACGTCTGAGGGTTTTCACGCTTCACTCGCTGTATAACAAACGCCTGTACCGCCTAATCCGCAATAACCACCCGGGTTTCTGGCTAAGTATTGTTGATGATAGGTTTCGGCGTAATAAAAAGGGCCCGCTTCAATAACTTCAGTTGTGATGGCACCCTTACCCTGGCGTTCAAGTTGTTGATTGAATCGCGACCTAGAGTTGGTCGCTTGCAGCATTTGGGCTTGACTAGTTGTGTAAATACCGGACCTATATTGTGTGCCCCGATCATTACCCTGCCTCATGCCTTGTGTCGGATCATGGCTCTCCCAAAAGTTTTTGAGCAAGGACTCAAAATCAACGATCGCTGGATCATAGACGACCAGTACGACCTCGTTATGGCCCGTCAATCCGCTACATACTTCGCGGTAAGTGGGGTTGGGTGTTGCGCCTGCTGCGTATCCAACTGCCGTTACATACACGCCATCCATTTCCCAGAAACGCCGTTCAGCGCCCCAAAAACAACCCATCCCAAATATGACCTGCTCCATGGTCGGGGGGAATGGCGGCACAATCGGACGCTTCAACACAACGTGAGGCTCCGTCACAGGCATCGCCTGAGCACGGCCGACAAGAGATTCATGACCATCGGGTATCAGATTCTTGGACGTAGAACTCATTGACCATCTCCTTTTGCAGAAAAGGCAGGTGCCTTCCTTAGAGAAGACACCCGTCCCGATGGCCCTATTCCAAACTCAGGTCCGGACGTGCCATACCAAAAATCGTTTCGTGTTTGCGGGTGGCCAAAACACCCTCCATAGCTAGCTTTTGCCCTTTCTCACCAGCCGTTTGCATGAATGACTCGAAGTACTGCATGATCTCAGTTTGCGTATTGCCAAAGTGAATAACGGCATAGGCCGGTAAATCCTCTCCGGTAAACTTCTGATAGACCGAGAATCCGACATCCATTTTCTTTTCGGCCATTAGGTCCTTAAAACCCTTGGCAACCGCTTCCCAAGCCTGTTCCTTGCCTGGTAGGACGTAATAAAAGCTGTAATGAAAGAATTTAGCGGTAACTGGGGAAACCTTCATGTTCTCGGGCGAATACGAGAGTTCGGGGCGCAGACCCACCACAAACGTGTTGACGTGATCAACCGTTTCCATGGATTCCATCATTTTGCCCTGCATTTCTGGGGGCAAGCTCATGAAGGTTTCGTCCCAGGCTGAACGCATCGAATCTAACGCCGCAAAGTTTTCGATCGGCGTGACATACGTATACAAGAACTTATCATTCGATATCGTATTGAAACGCACGTAGGGTGAACGATCCGTTTTCTCCTTTAACACAGCGATCATCGCTTTAGCACCCTCTTCATAGGCACCCACCATACTGGGCTTCACTTGTTCTTGGTAAACCGAAAAGAATTTCGGTCCATCACCTTCACCTGCAAACAGACCCAAAACGCCTAGCACAACACATAATATCCGAAACATAGTTACTCCTTCATTGAGGCGAGCCTAGCCCACCATCTTTATTGTTCGTGGCAATGTAATTAATATATAGCTATCAAGATCAAATTCCCACTGATCACAGGTCAACTCTTGAAGACTGCTGACAGCAGGATGGCAGCAGGGCGTCGTCCGCGCTCTGAAATAGATGCAAATGACACCTTTCCTACCATTGAAAGGTCTTATCCGATTGCGAACTTTCGGTTGACCAAGCTCGCCTGCTTTCAGTTAAACTAGCAGCCAATCATCATCCAGAGGTAAATGTGAAAAACGGCGGGCCCGGTTGTCTTTTCCTGTTCTCCCTTCCCTTCGCAGGGGTCGGGGTCTTGATGTTCTTCATGACACTGAATGTCTTGAACCAGTGGCGGCGTGCCAATACTTGGCAAGAAGTTAAAGCTCATCTGGTGAGTGTCGACTTACACTCACATACGAGTGATGATTCAACAACCTACGAAGTCGCGGCCAGCTACAACTACCAATTTGGTGGCAGCCGTTACAGTGGCACGCGCGTCGGGCTCACCGTAGGATCAGATAACATCGGCGACTATCACGAACGCGTTTACGATCGCCTTAGAAAAGCCATGGATGAAGACCAACAAGTCCCATGCTATGTCAATCCCGAGGACCCAACCGAAGCCTATCTCGACCTTGAACTGCGTTGGGGCATGCTGATCTTTTACATGGTGTTTGTGTTTATGTTTGGCGGTGCCGGATTCGGAATAATGGGCTTCAGCGGATACCAACTGTTCAAGAAAGTTGTGGCTATTGGCCTGTTTAAGCATTTATCGAGTCAGAGCAAATCAGCACCAATCAGTAAATCAAAAACGACGCCCAAGCCGGCGCTTGCCGACGACATAAAAACGATTCAAGGCACGGCGTCCACAAAAGGTCTGCGTCTTTACCAAACAGCTGGCGCAAAAAAGATCGTCCGCCACATTGTCATTGCCGTTGTCTGGAACCTGTTCGCGATTCCTATCACTTGGTTTGCCTGGCCTAAATTGGCCGATGGCGATTTATTAACCTCCATGCTATTGATTTTCCCGTTAATCGGATCACTCCTCGCCATCGCCGCTGTTTTGGACGCCATCCACTGGCGAAAGTTCGGCCTATCCAACCTGTCTCTTAAAGCACCACCTAAAGCCGGTCAACGATGGTCATGTGTTTTGACAAATAACGCCGTGTTACGTTTCGACAATGGCTTCAAGATTCAATTAAAGAGACCCGTCAAGTTTCGCTCAGACAAAGAACCGGACGTGTTAGCCGAAACCGAGAGTTACCCACAGAATAGTGGGCGCTCCGGGTTATATCTACCCTTCAGTTTGATGGTCCCACCTTCAGAAAATTTACGCTGGCTATTGGAAGTGACGGCAGATATTCCGGGCCTCGACTATAAAGCAGAGTTCGAAATTAAAGGCGACACATTACCTTAATTATGACCCCAGCTGTGGTGTTGATCTAAGTCGTAGAAATCAGATGGACACGGAGGATTCATGAAATGTTTTGTTGGTGTGGTCTTCTGGCTAAGCGCGTTGTCCATGGCATTCGCGCAGTCAGATTTGCCCGATGCACAAACCCTGGTATCCAAATCAATTGCGTATCACGACCCTGATGGCATTTTCCTTAACAAAGCCATCCGCCTTGATTTTGAAGATGAAATACCCGACGCAGCAAAACGGGCCGCAAGCGTGTTGATTGACGTGTCAGGACAGCGATTTGAAATGACCCGCCAATCGGAAGTAACGGTGGCGGGTAGAATCGATCCCGACACCTGTGAAATGACCCTAGACGGTAAAGCCGATGTAAGCGACGAGCTCAAGAAAGAACACCGCCTTAGTTGTGAACGCCTTAAGCTCATGCGTAATTACTACACCTATCTTTGGGGATTGCCGATGAAGCTCAGGGATCCCGGCACGAACCTGGGCGCGCCTTTCTCCGATCAATTTAATGATCAAGAGGCGCTAGCCGTTAAAGTCACGTATGAACCTGACGTCGGCGGAGATATCTGGTATTTCTATTTTGATCCCAGCAGTTATGCCTTGATCGGATATCGTTTTTATCGCGACGAAGAGAAAGGTGATGGTGAGTACATCGTACTCGAGGGAGAGACCCAAGGAGCAGGTCTCAGACTGCCCAAAAGCAGACGCTGGCTCACCCATCAAGGCGACCAATGGCTAGGAACTGACAACCTAGTGAAAATTTCGGCAGAATAATCACTGAAGAGACAACTTGAGTTTGGTTGCTGATTAGAATTCGGTCAAGTCAATCGGATTCTTTCCAGCGGACGACTTTCGAAAATAAAACCTGGTTGCTAATCGAATTAACATTGGGCACCACAACATAACCGCGATGATTCTTAACGTTAGGCGATATGGCCCATCAATTAGAGACAAAGCCAATAACAGTTGCGCGCCCAAGGCACCAATAATTCCAACGAATCTCAACAATGAGAATTTGACCTCTAAGCAAGCCCATGTGACTAAGCATTTTGCCCACCATGTTTTCGGTTGATAAATATGGCTAATACGAATTACTTCACTATCAGATGGACACAACCTTAGAGCCTCACTTGCTGCTTCCGATGCACGACTTACGGAACCTCGCCTGAAGTAGACATGCGCCAGCAACAACATGGCCCGACAATTGTTAGGTTCCATTGTTAGTGCTGATAGGGCTTGTTCTTCAGCTTCGTTTAGGCTCTTAAACTTCAATTGCAGGGTTCCACAGACCACTCTAAACTTAGCAGAGTCTGGCTCCAACTCAAGCACGCGATTCATTATTTCTAACGACTCACTCCCACGACCGCTTGCAGACAAAATAATTGACTTGAGCAAAAGGTAATTCACATGTTCAGGCGCCAGTCTTAAAGCAAAATCAACCGCCTCAAGAGCTACATCAAACTGTCCCTGTTTCAGGGCGATCATCCCACGAACGTGCTGCACAACCTGATGCTCGTGATCCATTTTTAAGGCTACGTGTAGCAGCTGGATTGCTTCGGTCAGATCGCCCTTTTGTATTGAAATATAGGATAATAGACCGACAAATGCGCTGTGTTCGGGATAGTCAGTCAATATTTCTTTCGTAAGCGACGTCGCCTGTGCCAATTGTCCAACTTCAATCAGTCGTTCAATCAACTGCGCCTTGGCTCGAAGATGAGCCATTCCGCCATCTACCATATCAATTGGATCCCAAGACCAAGCAGGGCATGTTTCAGCCCTTCATTTGGCCTACGGACATGTACAAGTCCCGTTCTTGATACTCACCAAATCCAGGATGGTGGTGATGCCTGCTTGACATTGACTGGGGTCCACTCTCCAAGCAGGTAAATTAATAGCCAGACAAACGTTGGAGCAATCACCAAACGCACAGTCAGCCCATTCGGGATGATCGACAAAGGGGTTCCGGTTCCCTTGCCAAAGATAGAGAATCTCATTGCGCAGTTCTTCCTGTGCGTTGACAGGATCTTGCTGGTGCCACATCAATAAAACCGCCAAGCGACCCATGTAACCCACTAACCCGTTAATACCGGTTGTTTGGATGAGACCTATATCGTCGGTAAGGATCAGGTCAGGCTCAAAAGCGCCCGTGATGGTGTGGTTCCCGCCTTCGTAGCGCACGTCCAAATACAAGAGACTACGTGCCACGTCACCGCGCCGATCCTGCCACACTTCAAAAATGCCGTTGCCGCCACTGCCCGTATGCCAGTTGGAGTTACCTGGATACATACCTGACCCTCCGCCAACGCCGTTATTGACGTCGGTGACCAATTCAGAACAGCCCGCATTACATGTCCCAAAAGAGATGTTGTTTCGAGTTGAGTTGTAAACGGAATCGGCCAGTCTCAAATGATGCATATCCGTATAGGGATAGGCATTCAATTCGTCATCGGGGAAGCCAAAGGATTTTGGCCAGGAATGCTCACGATTATAAAACGCGTTACCTCCGCCTTGTTTGGGGTAGGTTGCATTCTTATAGATCGAAAGGATGTTGCCGCTGTTATTGGGATCCTCGTCTGCCATTTCCAACACATCCCATGTATCGGTGAAGTCTGATGTATACGGGAAATAGATATGATCGCGGATGATAGCGTGCAGTGAATCGCGTAGGTTCATCGTGCTCGAAGCATCTGCCGTTGCATAATAGTCACCATTGTCCACGCCAACGCGATTGACAAAACCTCGAGAGTTAAATGCTTCGCCGGAGTCCAAGTTACCAACGAACCCGTCAAGACCGGCGCCTTCGAAGTCATTTTCCATCCAGTCGGAAGCGGTGTCGGTATCCAGTCCATAAGGCACACGTGATGCGCCTCCAAGGAAGCCAACCGGTCCACGCATACCTAACGTCAAGACAACCGGGCTATAGGTAAAGTCGCCAGCGTCACTGTCGATTAGGGATATCGAATCCGCGACCACGTCCCACGGCATCAGATCAAGGACACCGTCGTCGTTGGTATCCAAATCGTCGCCAACCATGCCGGTAAATTCTTCTACAAGCAAAAGGGTTTGACTGCCGATGGGGATCATCTCGTTAAGGTAGCCCGTATCCCATACCCCGGCACTATTCATATAGTCGACGGGGAAAATGAGATCGATGTTTCCCGGATTACCGTCCAGGTCTGCGTCAACAACCAGGATCCAGGTTGTGTAATAAGACACTTGAGCCAAGCCAAAAACTTCGATGAATTGACGGGTGTCGGCGCCCGTATGATCGATGACAAACTCGCTGAGGATGGCACCTGTTCCCGGCGGCAACATATCGGTGTTGACGATTCCTGGCGTATTCAGTGCCTCCATAGGGTCTAATGTCCCCATAAAGCCTTCTAAACCAGCGCCCGTAAAGTCATTGCGCAACCAATCCGCGACCATGTCAGTATCTACGCCATTGGGGATACGTGATGCGCCACCTACCGTAAACCCAACACCATCAAAACCCTGCATCATATTGGATGCCGAATAAACAAAATCCATCATGCCGTCGTCCTGAACGCCTACGTCATCGACAAGATTCGTCCAAGGCATCACATCCACGACGCCATCGTCGTTGGCGTCAATATCAACGCCAACGGGACCGCTAAACCCTTCCACCAACATCAAGGTCAGCGTATTGTTTTCCAGTTGATTATTCAAGAATCCGGAGAACCAGTAACCTTCGCTATTGGTTTGACCTACCTGCCAATATTGATCAACTAAACCCGGATTCTCGGTGTCGTCACCTTCGACTACCAACACCCACAAATCCGTGTAGCTGGTATCTGGTAACCCATAAACTTCAATGTATTCGTGATCATCTGAGCCCGTGTGATTGGCATTGAATTCATTAATGATGGCATTTAGACCAGACGCAGCCGTCGTGACATTGTAATTCCCAGGTGTATTCAGCGCTTCAGGCGCAGCCAAAGTGCCAGACGGGAAGCCTGGCAAACCTTCGCCGTCAAAATCGTTGCGTGACCAGTCCGCCACCATATTGCTGTCCTGTCCGTTGGGAATTCTAGATGCACCCGCCGGAGGAGACATCACCCCATCAAAATTAGTCGCCAACGCGGTCGACGAATAGGCTAAATCACCTACATCGGTTATGACCGCTACGCTGTCGTGAATGAGCGCCCAAGGCGTGGCATCAAATACGCCGTCATCATTGCTGTCTAAATCGTCACTAACCATGCCATTGAAGTTCTTTACCAAGAGAAAGGTGACAGAACTATTGCTGAGAACCGTGTCCAAAAAGCCGGTGTCCCAAAATCCGCCGATATCCGTGACGCCAAGTGTATAGGTAGAAATGATATTACCTGGGTTGCCACCGAGATCACCATCGATCTGCAGCAGTGAAAATTCAGCATAGTCGACTTCAGCTAATCCAAAAATTTCCAAGTATTCATGGTCTTCCGAGACACCATCCACGATCGTCCCGTGGCTGGTCACAAATTCGTTAATAACGGCAGAAATGCCCGGGACAGTGCTATTGGCTTCGTTCGGTGTATTAGCGGCTTCGCTCGAGCCAACTGTGCCCGTGAATCCAGGAATGCCCACACCTGAAAAGCTATTGCGCTTCCAATCTGAAGTCATACCTGTGTTCTGACCGTTTGGAATTCTGGAAAGGCCACCGGGGGCAAAAATATCACCGTCAAATCCGGGCAGGAAAAGGATCGGCGAGTAAACTTGGTCGCCAATATCTGCGTCGCTAACCGCCAGCTGGTCTTTGATTTCGATCCATGGTGTAGTGTCCAGTACGCCGTCGTCGTTGGTGTCCAAATCGTCAAGTAAGGCACCGGTAAAGGTATCGACCAAAAGTAGCGTCATACTGCCGTTCGAAAAGACGTCTTCTGAAAATCCAGAAAACCAGAGTCCATCATCGTTGGTGATGCCGCATTGAATGGCGGCATGAATCACACCGGGCCCATCTTCGCTGTCACCCTCGATTTGAAGCACCCAGAAGTTACTAATATCCGTGTTCGGCTCGTGAAGGATCTCAACAAATTCGGCCATATCCATGCCGGCATGATTGGCCACGTATTCATTGATCTTAATGCCCGCAATAGTCAG
This sequence comes from Holophagae bacterium, assembly GCA_029263455.1. GTDB lineage: Bacteria > Acidobacteriota > Holophagae > Acanthopleuribacterales > Acanthopleuribacteraceae > JAGQSC01. The sequence continues at coordinate 189,978 of JAJCXM010000020.1, read as the reverse complement.
GTTAGTGAGTCCTGGTGTTGGCGGCTGCTGGACATAGGACGAGGTCACTTGCGGCATGCCGCCATCTGGTAGACGTGCATTGGCATGCGCTAACGACATGCTTAATCCGTTCTCATTGATTTGAGCTTGTGCTGGCGTCAGCACGTCGATCAAGCCGGAGTCATCGGCGTCGTCGGTATCGTAGACAACGGCATCAATCAAGTTGACATCGGTGACCGCCGTTCCATTGGGGAAACTGGTTGCATCGTCTTCATAAATAGCGACGGCTGCCACGCCATCGTTCAACCAGGCACTTGAGCCCGCCACATCAAGGTCACAATTCTCCACATTGGCGGCATCAATACAAATCACAAAAAAACCGTTGGCGTTGGTTGAGAAACCGTCCAGGTCTATGGCGTCGTAAGACTGGTCTGTGGCTCCGTCGTATAGGACAAGCACAAAGCCATCCATACTCGAACTAGCGGGTCCATGGATCTCAATAAATTCGGCGTTATCGCCATTGTCGGTAACCGCATCGACCTCATTAACTAAGAAGAAAGCACTGACGCCGCCATCACCATGAAAGTTGCCTGGCGAACCCGTATCGGCGCCGTTCCAGATAGTGGTCATGACGTTTCCAACCGCACCATCGACGCCCGCAGCGGACCGTGCCCAGTTGCTACCGTCATCATTCAATAAGACGCCATTAGCCACAGCAGTGGCACCATCTATCGTCAGATAAATGGATGGCCCATCGGGACTGTCAGATGGCCAAGGCGATGTGTCGTCAAAATTAACTTCATCAATAATGACGTCGCCAGCATCGCGGATGGCTACCGTTTCATTAGTTGCAGACGGGCTGTTAGACAGGTTAAACATGGTCTGGCTCAAGTCAGCAAAGGAAACCAGCACCGCACTACCATTTATCGCAGCACCCCAAGCACTGGTAAATTCGGCTGTGGTTGAGCCAAAGGCGACCAGGATGCCGAAAGGGGGGATCGAAACACTGGGAAGCGCATTCCATTCGTCATCTTGCGAATCGCCCATTTCCCAATTCGTCAGGTCTACCGGCACGCCAGTGACATTAACAATCTCCACAAACTGGCTCACGTTTGACGAGGGCTCCGCCGAATTGGGGTTGTACATGATCTCTGTGATCACGACTTGGGCAAAACTAAAATAGGCGAAGTGAACGACTATCATGGTTGACCATCGAAACATATCAATCTCCCTGTATCTCGTCCCTAGACGTAATGGCGTGCCACAAATCAGCGCGAAACGAACCTACTACGATTGGGGTGTAATTTTGAAAGGACCTTATTCTACAACTAGTCGTCGATCGCATCGACCTCTTCGTTAACTCTACCCCAACCATTCATATGCAAAATCCCATTTCGGTTTAACTAACCATAGAATAATCAATCGCTAACCGCCGTCAGCTCAACTCAAGAAACGCAGCAATGCTAGGATGTTGAACCAATCAACACAGGAGCGAGCATTTGTCGTCAGCGCAACCGACAACAACACAAAAAGGGAACGCCGTTGTGCGCGCATTGATCATCGAATTCATGCTTATGTGCTTGTTGGTGATCGTTCTGTACGCCCAAGAGTCGCAGATCATGGCTTGGGCTAGTTCGCAAGCTCCACATGATTTCAGACAAACATTGCTTGAACTCTTTCGCCAACAACGAGGATGGTTGTGGTTGGGCGAGGCATGGCGACTTTGGCTGCCCTGCGGCACTGCCTTCATCGTTTTACTTATACCCTCACGTTTGCGCTGGTGGTCTTATGCCTTTCTTGGCTTACTTGTGTCCGCCTTCTTAACCGCCAATCAGATCTACTTTCGCTTTTTCTCAACCTTTCTTGGTTGGAAGAGCCTCGCGCTCTTTGGTCAGGGTTGGCAAGTACGTGACAGTTTCTTCCACGAACTAGGCTGGTCCGCAATGATCGCTCCCGTGATTATTATCGGCGCGGCCATCATCGGACACAAAACACTCAGCATCCGGTCACCAAAGAACAGACTCAGTTTTCGCAAAGTTGATTGGGTATTTGCCTGCCTCTTTTTTGCTATTGCCTTGCAATCGTCCGTGCTGGCGAGGCGCCTATCAAACATTGAAGATATTCCCGTTCACATGGAAGAACCTCAATCGCAAGAACGGTTCATCCTGCCGCACCAAAGTTCGCCACGCGAGTTTGCCTTAACCCTAGGTCTGATCAACTATTTCGCCCATTCAGGCTTGCAAAGATGGAGCCACAAACCTCGCCAAATAAGTCCTGGCGAGTTGAGCTTTGCCACAGATTTAATGACACACATCAAGTCGCTCAATGATCAAACAAGCCCGCTACATGGCGTGGCCAATGATCGCAACCTAGTAATGGTTTCCATCGAAGCTTTCCAGTACTTCTTGTTCGACCTAGTGGTTGACGGCGTCGAAATCACTCCGGTACTGAACCGACTTAGACGCCAATCACTTTCAAGCGACTATTTCTTGGATGATATTGCGCTCGGCGGAACATCCGACGCAGAGTTCGGCGTATTGGCCGGATTATTACCAGATAACCGCAGCGTGGCCGCATTAAGTTACCCGGAGAATCTTGATTTAGTCGCCTTGCCGGAAACACTGCGTGACTTGGGCTATCAAACCATTTCTATCCATGCCAACGACGCCGATTTTTGGAACCGGAGAGCCAACCATCCGGCATTGGGGTTTACGGACATGTGGTTCAGGGAACGCTACAAGCAACACGCCACCCTCGGCATGGGGCCCAATGACCTGGATGTCTTGCGACAGACAGCTCAGGAACTAAGCGTCAATGATCGCTTCTTCGCCTATGTCATTAGCTTATCCAGCCACCATCCCTATCCCGATGCACCTCAGCCTTATGCGTTTGCTAGCCTCAAGGACGCACCAAACATTCAGCAGTACCTCAACATCTGTCATTACGTTGATGCTGCACTCGGGAGCTTCCTTGACGAGATGAGCGCCGTCCACGACAACACGATGTTTGTTTTCTTTGGCGACCATGCCGGACCCGGCATCCAAGACGAATATGCCCAAATGCAAGCGTTGACCGGCGTCAACCTGGCCTCCATGCGCGCCTACCGCATGCCATTCATCATTTGGCTTCCGGGCCAAGAAGAACAAGTGATGCAACAACAGGCTCAGTTTTCGCAATCGTTGGCGAGTTATCAGGATGTCTTCCCTACTGTCTTACACCTGCTTGGCGCAGATATTCCGCTGGGCATTTTTGGCACGCATTTATTTGTTCCGATGGAAGACCGACTAGCATATCCTCTCAACCGCCACGATATTGTCGCCTGGCGGCAACAACTCTTTTCACCACAAGGAAAATTGCTTTATGACGAGAAGGGGCCCGTGTTCGTGAGTCCCGGCGACATAACGCAAGCACAAGTTCTTGAAGCCGTGTACCAACAATCCGCCGACTCGCTCCTGTTTAACCGATTGATATTCGACGGAAATATTCAAGGCCAGATTATCGAGCAGGTGGGAAATGCGCCCAGGCTTTAATAAGCTTTCGCGAAGCCTTTGAGCGGAATCTGGCGCTATTTTTCCTGTTCTGTGCTAGGATGACTACTTTGGCGTGCTTCGGTCTACGCCATTTCCTGTCGAGTTGAGCCAAACTTAATCGCCAGTTTCTAATTTTTCGAGCCTAGACCGATAGGCGAAACGCTTTAAGTAGGCCAAAACCAGGAGCATTTAATATATATGTCATTTGATAGACTCGGTCTATCGGCAGCGCTTTTGCGCGCCGTAGCCGATCAAAAATACACACAACCAACCCCGGTACAAACCCAGGCAATACCTGTGGTTTTACAGGGCAAAGACTTACTTGCCGGAGCCCAAACTGGGACCGGTAAAACGGCGGGGTTCACCCTGCCGATGTTGCAATTAATTAACGAACGCGTGCAAGGACAATCGCGCCGTCACATCCGAGGGCTGGTTTTGACGCCAACCCGCGAGCTCGCCGCCCAAGTGGGTGAGAGCATTCGAACCTACGGCAAACACCTTTCTCTGCGATCAAGCATTATCTTTGGCGGCGTAAACATTAACCCGCAGATCCGCGCGTTACGCGCCGGTATCGATATCTTAGTCGCCACGCCAGGCCGTTTACTCGACCACGTGGGACAAGGCACCATTGATCTTTCCAAGGTTGAGATTCTAGTTCTAGACGAAGCAGATCGCATGTTGGACATGGGATTCATACACGACATCAAACGCGTGTTGGCCCTATTGCCGCCCAAACGTCAGAACTTACTCTTCTCTGCCACCTTCTCCGATGAGATTAAAAATCTTGCTGACCGACTGTTAAATAGTCCGGTACACATTGAAGCGGCCCGCAAGAATACAGCGGCTGAGCAAGTTGAACAAGTCATGCATCCGGTGGATCGTGAACGCAAAAAGGATTTGTTATCTAAACTGATCACAGAAGGCGAATGGCGACAAGTGTTGGTGTTTACACGCACCAAACACGGGGCCAACCGTCTGTCTCAACAGTTGGAACGCGACGGCATTCGCTCTTCAGCCATTCACGGCAACAAGAGCCAGAGCGCGCGAACGCACGCATTGGCCGACTTCAAGAACGGTAAAGTCCGCGTACTGGTAGCTACGGATATCGCAGCCCGCGGGCTGGACATCGACAAACTACCGCACGTGGTTAACTTCGAGTTGCCAAACGTGGCGGAAGACTATGTTCACCGTATTGGTAGAACCGGACGCGCTGGCCGCGATGGTTGCGCGATTTCACTAGTATGCGTTGATGAACTGAAGTTACTGCGCGACATCGAACGCCTCTTGCGAACCTCGATTCCTAAGGTGATGATGCCTGGCTTTGAGCCAGACCCGAGCATCGCGCCGGAGCCGATTCCTAACGGTCGTAACCGCGCCCTATTCCAGAAAGATCGTCGCCCAGCTAACCGCCATAGTCCGGCACCACGCCGCGATGACCGTCGTGATCGCAATAACGATCGTAAAAAGGCGAGTGGTAGCCGCAACGGACAATCACGGCGACGTGATAGCGAGAGTAGCCCTAGTTCGGGCAGCCGCCGTCGTTCAAGTGGCAGTTCGCGGCACTCGGCTTTTAGCGACTTCTAGACTCAACTAACATCACCCATTTCCAGAGAGCCGAAGGCAGTAGCCTTCGGCTCTCTGCCGTTATGGTGCCATGTTGGGGAGTTTGCTTCTTTTAAATGACAAGTTGGATGCTGAAACGGCACAAAAACCAGAGTCGCACGCCAACTAGCTGAAGTCGATTTCGAACGTTCATTTTTAACTTAGATGTGGTAATAAAGTTATCTCGGAATTGTTTAATCCGATCGGAAAACTTCACTTCATCAGGAGGGGCACAAGATGGCTAGTGTTTACTGCTCATCAGACGTCGACGCGGTCGATCAGCTCTTTGAGTATTTGTGGGAGCAACTGCCAGCAGATGTCGGCATTGAGCAACTACTCGATGAGCAAGCGAAATGTGTGCTGCAAGCCCACCGTGATCGCCAACGCGCCGCCTACGTGATGATCAGCAACCATTACAAACCATTGGCAGGCGTGGGTGTGGATAAAACATATGCCAGTCCTTTTTCCCTGGATGATGCGCGTTTGGTTATGGCTCGTGACCACGGTTTCTCGAGTTGGAAGTCAGTTATCCATGAGAGCGGTCAGTTAGACGAAGGCTTCGAAGAAGCGATTGATGCGCTGGTCCATGGTGAGTTCAGACACTTGAAACTGATGCTCAAGGAACACCCGCAACTTGTGACCATGCAATCAAGTTATGGGCATCGGGCGACGCTATTACATTATGTAGCGGCCAACGGCACAGAGATTCGACGCCAGAAGGTACCATCCAACGCACCCGAAATGGCGCAGTTATTGTTGGAGTTCGGTGCCAACGTGGACGCCAAAGCCAAGGTCTATGGTGGCGAGTTCGATACGGCGGCCCTGCTCTCAAGCAGCGCACATCCCAAAGAAGCGGGCGTCGCCCGCGACATCGCCTACGTGCTCACCAAAGCCGGCGCAACCTTCAGCGCCTGAAGTGTGAATGGGAGATAATCGATAGTCAAATCGGCCCCAATCCGTCATCGGGACGCATAAACAACAAGAGCCGGCACAATGTGTCCTGGAAAACAAACGACTCCAATTTTATAGTGGTCCGCCTCCGCCTTGCGGACGGCAATTGCATCGAGCGGGCCCCTTAGGTAGACAATAGCAGCACGAATAGTAACCGCTAGCGCACGAAGTTCCGCAGCTAGATGGATACTCATGGCAGCCACCCACACGACACGTCGTGGAACCAGATCCACCAGCATCACAATCGTTATCTGGCGACAGTTCTTGTGACTGAACAGCAAATGCGTAAAAGTCACCAACAAGGAATTGCTCTGCTGCAGTATTCGCGATGGTTAAACCCTGTCCAACAATGATTGTTTTGGCTTCGCTCATCATGTCAATATTCGTGTCAATCGTGAAACCCAGCGACATGGAGTCTGAGGTTAGCGCGAACCAATGGTCGGAAATAACGATTTTGCCCTTCATTGTCTCGATATGCGTGACCAGTTTGTTTGAGTCTGTTTGGGCAAAGAGATAGATGTCGATGAGGTCGTCATGGTCCTCGTCAACGGCTACAAAAATGCCATCCACAGTTGGCGCAACATGGATTACGCCCTTTATTGCTTGTGTCACGGGTTCAATGGAAAACAATGCAAGATAGAGGTAAACCATCAGGTGATGCCTTAGTTGGAATATCTAAGTTAAGTAAACCATCACGGATGTCTTATCAAGTTACAAATGTTTTGCATTTCAGGGATTGGTGTCACAGTGGTTGGGATCAACTGACACCGCGTGGCTCCTTGCGTCCTTTTAGATGACCGAGTTGGCCTATTATGTGGCGATAAAAAATCAGGCCATCTTTAGGAAGTGGTACGCCCGGAGGGATTTGAACCCCCGACCTTCGGATTAGGAATGCTAGCTTCGTGTTACTCAAAAGGCTAATAACGGCGCCACGCAACGTTTCTAAGTAGACATGCACGAGTATCCAAGAAGGCGTTTATCGTCTGAAAACACCTAAAACAGGGAGGTTTTGTTACCTCTCAGTTACCTGTGGCGGGTTGCGGATTTCTTATTACCCGACCACGTGTGTGGGGTACGTATGTTTGGAAATATATTGTTCCTGTTATTGGCTCAACTTCCTGTTCATCGATCAGGAGGAGTGATCGCGTATACGGATGGCCATGGTTATGAGCCGTGGGCCTATGGCGTGGCATATCGATACGAAAATGGAAACGTCGAACTAGATACAACGACACTGCAAGTCGAGAAGACTGCTCATGGCACAGCCACCTTGTACACCGGCGCAATCCGGTACCGAGTCCATGATCACTTAACAGCATCACTCAGACTGGCTGCTGTTGACTACTCAAGCGGATCAGTCACGACATCTTGGCAACCTGGGCTTGGATGGAAAGAGGGTGGCTTAACACTCGGTGTTGATCTGCCAGACAACACCAACTACAAGACTCGCTCTGCTTGGGTCCGACAGGACTGGTCAAGATTCAGTATTCGTTTCTGGAGCAGTCAAGCAGATTTTCAAGGCGAAGAGATCGTAGCTGCCGGTGTCGATTTCACTGTGTGGGTGTGGTGATGGTGAACGGATACGCGACGAACAGTGCTCCGATATATTCCGACAACTCGTGTCCCTATCACGGCTCTGAACACACCACGACAGCAGCGATAGGCGAAGGATATGGCGCGCCAACAAGCGAACAACAAACAGAGGAGGCGATCACATGACAGCCGCTTTAGCTATCCAATTTGACCCAATAACGACGAAAGCCGGGCTGCAACCCGGCTTTTCAAACTCATCCCGTTTTCGTGCCCGCAACGAAAGGAGTAATCGATTGAAAGATAATGCGAACAATTGCAAAAGTCAAATGTTGTCCCACTCTTTACTCAGAACCAAGTATTGGCCGGAGAATCTGACGCTGGTTCAGCACTCGATTCTTGATGTCATTGTTCTCAAAACAGCAGGATTCAAAAAAGAACAAGCATGGATCACTTACGCTGAGATTGAAAAGCTTTCAATGGTTAAAAAAACAGCCCTCTTTTATGCGCTCAAATTCCTCGATGATGAGGGATTCATATCCAGAGAGCGGCGCTTTGGAAGGGTCTTATATCGACATGAACTCGCTCCGGTCGAAAACATCAACAGAGGGAGTTCACGTGGCGGAGTAGCTTCCCCGCCTGGCGGAGTAGGGAGTTCACGTGGCGGAGTAGCTTCCCCGCCTGGCGGGTACCCATCTAGAGAAGACTCTAGAGAAGACACCAGAGAGGATACTAAAGAGGAGTTAACGCGCACAACAACCCCAAACCAAAATCGGTCAAAGTCGAAGTCTCAAAAAAAGCCAACGGACGAAATCGAAATTCAGTATCCATTGTGGCTCGATAAAATCCTGTGGAACGACTACAAGCTCATGCGAGCCGAAATCAAGAAGCCCTGCGAAGGAACCGTTGAGCGTTACGCGATTCGGGAACTTGCAAAACTAGTCGAGCGAGATGGATTTGACCAGCACGACATCATTGGCCAATCAATTGCCAGTCGGTGGATAGGCCTATTTGCGCCCAAGAGCCAACAAGGCGGACACAAGCGGAACCGACAGCAAGAGCTTGAGAAACGAAACGCAGAGGTAGCCATGGATTGGCTTCGTGATGAGGGGGTGCTCGATGCGTGAAGAAGACAAGCTCCATTTTGCTGAAGTTATGACTGGCGCCATGAGTGCCTACGAGAAAGATTGCAGTAAGCCAAAGATGCGGATCTTCTTCCAGGTGTTGAAGAAATGGGATGTCGATGTCGTCGAAGCTGCATTCATTGCTCACATTGAGGACGATGAACGCGGAAAGTTCGTCCCAAAGCCAGCAGACATAATCCACCAGATTAGGCACATCACAGGAGAATCTGGCGACAACATGACGGCAGATGAGGCGTGGGTCCTGGTATCAGATGCAGCGTCAAAACACGGCAGTTATGCGAATCCTGAATTTGGAAACGGAGCAATCCACTACGCGATACAAGCTTGCGGTGGTTGGGTAGCACTCTGCCAGGACGACGTCCGATGGGTAGCCAAGCGATTCAAAGATTCGTTTCATGGATCATCTCACCTGCAGAACGTGTCGAATTACCCCGCTCTTGGCGGCCAAACAGACGACCCGCCCGTTTTTTGTGGTCGAAGAAAAGACGAGCTTAAGCGGATTGCTCGTCAGCCTGACCACGAAGGACACCAAAAAATCATGGCGATGATCGAAGACATCAAAAAGCCGCTCAAAGAAAAGGCGTTGGAGGAACAACATGCATGACGTAAAGGCGAATCAAGACCCAAAGAAACTAGACGCCTTAAGAAAAAACATTTCGGGCGAAGTAGCAACGATCCAGGCTCTTGAGCTTCGGATTGGTGCGGCACAGCGGATGATCAAGCGTGCAAAAGCGAAGAAGTCTTCGATTGCTCGAACGGCGATTGAATTCGAAACATTGCGCGTTTCGCTATCTGGTCTAGTGACCGCATACAAACGCGAAATCAGCAGACTTGACGAAAAACTGGAGAAAAAACTGGAGGCATTCGCATGAGTTTACTATCAGGACCACAATCAGCTACCCGATTCAATATCGAATTCATGCCACCAGATGGACCCAATTTCGAGGCTGTACCATTTCGCGCAATCCAAGACGGATCGATCCTAAGGGAGTCAACTGGCTTCCTGCCATTCGAGCCGGGAGTGTGGAAGATTGCGAACAAATCCTGGGCGTTCCGTATTCGATCAGACAAACGAACCCCTGATGCTAACCAGGTCAAAGAGAAGCTTGGCCAGCTAATCCGATCAGAGCGCGAGGATGTTGGGCCGCCAAGCATGTTCAAAATTCGCGAGCTTAAGGCATTAGCTGAGGCTGAGGTACTTGACAGCACATCCCCAAAAACCAAGATGATCGAGTGCGTGATCATCGATGACATCCTGTTCGTCGGCTCTGTCTCAAATGCAGATCTAGGCATCGTGTCGGCAATGCTTCTGAGGCTCGAAGTCAAGATCGATTTCAAGACGCCGTGGGTAGATGCCGGGCTCAAGAATGTAGAATCTCCCCTGTTTAATTACAGACACGCCGGCGAAAGCGTCTTGGGTTGTCACTTCCTTCAGCACCTAATCGAAAACAACCCGAACGCCATGCCAGAGCCCGAGCATGGGCAAGCGAAACTAATCACGGCCAGTGGTGCCCGTATCTCAATCACTGGCGCCATTATGCCTGATCTAGACCAGCAGCTCGACGACCATTCGATTCTCACCAGTGTCAAACTCATTCAGATCAACGCGCCAGTCACCTTTGATGGCCTCTCCTACCGAATCTCAGGTCTTAAGCACCCTACAAAGTTTACACATTGGACGGAGACGATTCTCGATCGAGTTGAGCGAATCAACGACCTATACGAGTGGATGGACGAACAGTGGCGTGAGTGGGCGGTTGATCACCTCGAGGCCTTTATTGGAGATGAGGTCAAGCAAACGAGTGTGCCTGGGACAGTGCGAAGAGATATGACGATCGAAATAGAGACCGGCAACATGAAGACCAAAAAGATGGCGCTTGGTGAATTCATGGAGCGCGTTAAGGTAGCCGAGAAAATCACTCATCTTAAGAACTCGGGCCTGCTAGACACGGTCGACAAAAACCGAGACAACGGCTTAGGTGGTGTACAGATCAAGAAAGAGGGCGAGGTGCTCGTTGATGTCACTTAACCCTGCCGAAGTCAACGCGATCGCTTGTGGAGTCAAAGCGCGAATGCGAATGACACCACACAGCGAGATCTTGAAAGCAATTAGATTCGGAACAACTGACCCTTTGCTTCAGTCGTGTATCGATCATGCGATCTGGATACGCAAACGATCCGACGCCGTCGAATTTTGGCGAGCGTCATGAATCTCCCCTCACGTGCGCGGCACTTATTCAGTGGTGATGGCCGGGAGTGTTCCAACCCTCGAGTAGGATCTGGTTTTCCTGCTCTGAGTACACACAGCTTCGACCGCGCCGAAGCTAACCTTCTGATAAACAACCGTTTGTATATTTCTATTAAATTTTTATTGACTTTCTTTTTAATTAAACTTAAATTGAAATACATCGGGATCAAAACCCGACAGCAACCCAAAACCCTGTGAAGGTGTTACGATGGCAGTTGATCAAGCTTTAAGGATGAGAGACGTGGTAGGACGCCCGCCAAAAATGGAAAGCGAGAAGTTTCAAATGCTCGCAGGAACAGTCCACCCGAAACTGAGAGCGAAGTTTAAAGCTCTCGTCAAAAAGCAGTATCGCACTACTAGTAATGCCCTCACGCAAGCCGTTGTGGATCTACTCATCAAGCATGGTGAAGATCCAGAAAACCTGGAACGTTACCTCGATTAACGATTGAGGTTGGGGTAGGCAACTAGCCGCTCAAACCCGCCTGTCTGAGTGGCACCTCATAACTTCCCCAGGCCCTACCCGCCTGGGTTTTGCGATGAAGGAGTAGTGATGACTGCTGTAGCATTGGATAATTTTGCGCCAAGTGATATTCAGGCGCGTCGAATTGGGCTTGGTGGCTCTGATGCTGCCACCGCACTTGGAATCAACAAATACACAACGCCACTGGCTTTGTGGATGGAGAAAACGGGTCGTTTTGTGCCGCCTCCGGCAGGAGAAGCGGCTCACTGGGGCTTGAAGCTCGAGGACGCGATTGCAGACGAGTTCACGGCTCGAACTGGCAAAAGGACACGTCGAGATAACTTCGTCAGAGTCCATCCAGATCACCCATTCATGTTCGCGCATGTCGATCGCAAGATCGTTGGAGAAAACCGCGGACTGGAGATCAAAACAACAAACGCTTTCGCCAACGGTTGGGACAAAGAAGGCACGGACGAGATTCCAGAGCCGTACTTAGTCCAGTGCCACCACTACATCGCTGTGATGGGTTGGGAAGGTATGGAGTTAGCTGTGCTGGTTGGTGGTCAGAATCTCAGGTTCTTCACCGTTGAAAGGGACGATGAGTTTATCAAGGCTCTGATTCAACGCGAGAAAGAGTTTTGGGGATACATCGAATCTGACACACCACCACCCATGATCCATGAATCAGACCTCGACTTCTTGGAGGTCGCTGAAGGTGACGTGCTGGCAACCCAGTCGATTGAGGACGCCCTCTCAAATCTTGTCATGCTCAAAGACAAGGTCAAATCGCTGAATCTCGAAATCACAGCTGAAGAACGCAAGATCAAGTTTTTCATGGGTGAGAAGACACGCCTCAAGAATGAAAACAACGACGTGCTAGTCACCTTTCCTGAGGTCGTTACCAATCGTTTTGACCGCAAATCATTTGCCAAAGACTGGCCACTATTGGACGAGAAATACATCAAGAAGACGACTCATCGTCGATTCGCAATCAAGAAAGGTGTTTGATATGACTCGAACAGAAAAACTCAAAAACGCAATGACCACTGCGCCCTCTGGCGGTGGTGCAATCAAAACGTTTCGCGACCTACTCGAGCGGAACGAAGCTGCGATCCGCGCCCGCCTTCCAAAGCATATAGACGCGGACCGCATGCTCAAAGTCGCTCTCTCAGCACTGAGTAAGAACCCCGAGCTCCTCGAGTGTACACCGCAGTCAGTTGGGATGTCAGTCCTCCAAGCTTCTGAACTCGGTCTCGAGCCCAATGGAGTGCTTGGCGAAGCCTACCTCGTACCCTTCAACAACAGGAAGACTGGCAAAAAGGAATGCCAGTTCATTCCAGGATACCGTGGCTTGATTTCCCTGGCTCGTCGGTCGGGCCAAATCATCAGCATCGAAGCTCGTGTCGTTTATGAGAACGACTCGTTCGAGTGTCACTTCGGTCTTGATCCCGTTCTCAAACACACGCCCAACTGGGACGCAGAAGAAACCGGCGCCGTTAAGTTCGTGTATGCCGTGGCCAAGATTCAAGGTGGCGGAGTGCAGTACGAGGTCATGAGCCGAGCCCAGATCGATCGTATTCGCTCCCGGTCAAAAGGGGCAAACAGTTCTTATTCACCATGGAACACAGACTATGACGAGATGGCTCGAAAGACCGTTGTTCGTCGACTCTGCAAGTACTTACCTGTATCCGTCGAAATGGCCCGAGCGCTTGACCTTCAGGCCAAAGCAGAGATTGGCGAGTCTCAAGCTGATGACATTGACGGCTTTGACAACGTCGAACTTCATTCAACCAAGGAAGAGATTCCCGAATTAGAAGCAGAGCCAGTGGACGAGGTGCCGGCATGAAAGCATCAAAGATAAAAATATCAAACATACTCGGAATCGAAAGCTTAGAGATTAATCCTGGCTCAATTACAGAGATTACTGGCGGCAATGGTGCTGGAAAAAGCTCGGTTATTGAGGCGATCAAAACAGTATTGAACGGTGCTCACGATGCCACGTTGCTACGCAATGGTAGTGACGAAGGTGAAGTTGTCCTGGTACTGGATCAAAACCTTGAAATCACAAAGCGTATCGGTAAAGAAAAAAGCACTATAGAGATGCGTGATGGGCACGGAAAGCTCAGTGGTCCAGTCGGGCGCATTAAAGATCTAATCGATGCATTAAGCGTCAATCCTGTCGAGTTCCTGATTGCCTCAGAAAAGGACCGCCTGAAGCTACTGCTTGAAGCAATGCCAATGGAAGTTAACAAAGACAAAATGTCCGTTCTTCTTGGAGTTTGCGAGGGCCGTGTTTTTGACTTGAGCGGACACGCTTGCGAAGTAATCGAGCAGGCGCGTAAGGCCGTTTTTGATGAGCGCACAACGGTCAACAGGATAGCCAAGGAAAAACGAGCTGCGGCTTCACAATTCAGAGACACTATACCGACGTTTGACGAGACCCTCGACGCCGAATCACTACAGGCCGAACTAAGTGAGCTTGACGGCAAAATGGATGAGGCGATCATCGGAATCAAGACGAATGCGGGGGCTCTAAAGAGCCAAATCAAAGACCTTAATCGAAAAATGAGTGATCTGCAGCATCAACTTCACAATGAAGAGTCCCGCGTTGGAAACGAGAACCAAAAGATCCGGGCATCTTTCGATCTGCGGCGCGGCGAATTAAACGCCAAGTTGCGAGAAGCCAGGCAGGCAGAACAGTTAAAGGCCAAAGCTGATCAGACCCGAGACACGATCAAGTCAATGATTTCCAAGGCTGCAGAAGTGGACAAGGAGTCAGCGAGACTCACGGTGGTTATTGAAGAATTGGACGCCTACAAGTCGGAGTTGCTATCCGATCTACCCATTAAGGGGGTTGAAGTCAAGGACGGAGAGATTGTTGTGGACGGTGTGTTGTTTGATCGGCTCAACACCGCAAAACAAATCACGCTTTCCGTCGAATTGGCTAGGCTTCGAGCTCGCGAATTAGGTCTAGTTTGCGTCGATGGCGCAGAACGGCTAGACAAAAAAACCTACAAGGAATTTTGCAAACAAGCGGCAGCTTCAGGCATGCAGTTGATCGTTACCAAGGTTGGCGAAGGTGCCATGTCCGTCACCGTGAATGAGGAGGTGCCGGCATGATTATCGGAATCGACCCTGGTGTCTCTGGCGCCATGGCCATACTCAACGACGAAGGCGAGGCAATGGCGGTTGAGGATATGCCTACGATCGCTAGGACAAAAGGCAAAGGCGGGCGTCGCATGGTAGACGCCGCTGCCCTTGCTCATCAGCTCTCTCAATTTCCTGACGTCAAATTGGTCCTCTTGGAACGTGTCAGCACGCGCCCGGGCGAAGGTCACACAGGCGCGTTTGCATTTGGCGATTCGTGGGGTGTGGCTCGAGGGGTCTGTGCGGCGCTCGGATTTCCGTTGATGCTAGTAACTCCTCAGTCTTGGAAGCGTCGAGCCGGGCTGATTGGGTCTGACAAAGAAGCCTCACGCGCTCTTGCAGCTCAATTGTGGCCGAACATCAACCTCTCTCGAAAGAAAGATCAAAACCGTGCGGAAGCGATGCTAATTGCACGGTATGGGCAGGTTTCGAAATGAGATACCCGTGGGGTGTGCCTCTGCCCGATGAAATCACGAAGCAAAGAGAGTCACAAACAATGAAGAGAGACATGGGACATGAATACCGCGTCGTAGACGTAGAGACTACTGGCCTGGATCCAGAAAAGGACCGGGTTTGCTCAATTGCCTGGTTTGATTGTGATCCTCTAAATGGCATCACCAACTCGTTTTACACGCTGATCGACCCAGGGATGAAGATCCCAGCTCAATCAAGTGGCGTTCATCACATCGTTGATGCAGACGTCAAAGATCAACCGAGACTCGGAGACATTTGGAGCCAACTGGTCAAGACCAACCGAACATTTGTTGCACACAATGCAGAACTCGACTTTGGGTTCTTGAAAATCGACAGACCTGTACTCTGTACACTACGTGCAGCCAAACACCTTTTGCCAGACGCTCCTGATCACAAAAACATGACTCTTCGTTACTTTCTTGGACTGGACTGCAAAGAGATCGAAGGGATGCCATCTCACCAGGCAAACGTCGATGCATTCGTGACGGCCAAGCTCCTTCTGAAGATCATCGAACACCCAATGCTTGCAGGCATGACGGATCAGGAAATCATCGATCGCATCAATCAGCCAATAGTCATGAAGACGATTCCATTCGGTAAGTATCAAGGAACAGCATGGGAAGACATTCCTCCAGACTATTTGATGTGGATGAATCGCCAATCAGATTGGGACCGCGACATCAGACACAACATCAAACGCGCGCTCAAGGCTCACCGGATCGTCTCGGGCAGTCGAAGATGACACGCATTTTGATACCAATCATGAGTTCTGTCCCCAAAAGACAGACATTCAAGAACGCAAGGGTGGCGCTTTCCAAGTTCAATGCACACCGACAAACCATAGAAAGCGTAACATCTGAAACCATCATTGACTGGTTAGCAGAAGAGGCGCGATTAAGACTCGAGTTGTGCATGGCGTTCTTTGAAGACACGAAGGCCTACAACCGCATCGATAACTGCCTTTTGCTTAACACCCGACAAGGGGCAGAGGTCATCAGGAAACAGGTAGAACGTGCGGGGGTGCAGCCATGACACATGAAGCGTCACTCACCATCGCGGCCGTTATGGTCTGTCTCCTGGTGGTGTGGGCGATCGCTGCGCGGTTGAGAAAGAGTAACAACGGACATGATAAATATGTGCGCGACATGGCCGACCTGGATAAGGCTTGGCGGGCAAATGTGGCGATCCTCCAAGCCATGAAGGCGCAGCGCATGAACGACAGGGATTCGATATGACGAACTCGATCCACATGGAAACAACCAAAATTTCGGTCATAAAAACCGTCTCAGAAATCGAAGACCTGTTAATAGGCCACGGTGCAACTCGTGTCTGGAAAGACTGTGACCCAGCAACAAGGACCATAGAAAGCGTTTCATTCTCGATGGTACAGGACGGGTGTCCTGTTGAGCTTTAGACTGCCCTTTCTCTGGAGAGAGATCCAAGCTATGGCTGAACGCGGAGAAACTGGTAGGAAGGCAACCGCCAACGAGGATCAGTCCCGGCGTGTCGCCGCGCGACTATGCCTGCGTCAACATCGGCGACTACTTGGAGGCCAATCCATCGACAAGGTAAGCGATGAACCTGCGATTAGAACACAGGTCGATCGAGAATCGACATATCTGCCTAAGGAATTTGGGAACCGCTAGTAAATACAAGGTACTTGGTATGGTTTTCCGCGTACTCAGCACCTTCAAAATTGATATATAGGTCGACCTTTTGTCCCGGTTTTGTATTTAATGCGAATGAAATCGGCTGGACCGCAAACACAGTTCCGTGAACAGGCCTGTTCCAATACTCGAAAGAAGTGCTGCTCGTGTTTTCGCTTTGTAATACACCGCCAATTTTTGCTTGGACTAAAACCTCCACATGACCCAGGTTTTGATTATCCACCATCTGTGCTGTTGGGTAGACCGTGAAAACACACGACTTAGCCCATCTAGGCACGGTGTATGTGGCGCTCGCCCTATGTTCTGACACCCGTGAAAAATACCCGTCATCAACATTAATAAGGCGTTTGCCGCCGTTTGTGGTGGTGGTTTTTTTGAGCTCGGCAACTTGGTCCTCCAAGTCCTTAACCCTTTTCTGCAGATCGCAGCCTGAAAATGCGACAGTCATAGCCCCCAAGAGCACAAAGATTGTATATCGAGACACAATTCACCTCCCTTGCCAATTTACGCATCACTAAGCCTGCTGTAGATTTTCTAAACGTAGACTTGTTCCTAAATTTGCCCTTTTTTTCTCATTTGTCAAGCTCTTGCCAAAAGGAACTGGAATCGCATGGTCGCTTAGAACTCTGCCCTCATTTTGTGTGTCAAAATATTGACACCCCTACATGTCGGACATATACTGACCTGGGGGATCCCATGGCAAGGCCGCGCATCGAGTTGACCGAAGATCAAATCAGGATCATTAAAGAGTTGGCCGGCATTGGTGTCACGGTTAAGCGAATAGCAAAAATCATCGGAGTTTCAGAGCGCACGCTGGAGCGAAGGACTTCTGAAAACGAAGCCGTTTTGGCGGCGTTAGAAGACGGACGCGAAGAAGCCGCCGAAAAAGTAGGCAAGGCTTTGTTTGTCAAAGCGTGTGATGGAGATGTAGGCGCGATACGGTGGTACGAGATGACGCGGTGTGGTCGATCGGCCAAGACGGAGTCCGAGGTCAACGTCACTTTTGAGGGCGAAGGGATCACTTCTCTCAAGAACCGGGATAAATCTTCATGAGCACTGACGTTGCTGTCCACTCAAGCAAGTGGGTAGAGCAACAGGTCCGCGATTATCTAGCTTTGATCGACGACTGGCGTGATGACCCTATCCTTTATTGCAAGGAGCGACTGGGTATCAGTCCAACGATCCAACAGCGGAAGATCATGTTAGCTGTCATGGAACCAGAAGCACGCGTGTCGGTTGCGTCAGGCCACAACACCGGTAAGACAGCAGCTTTGGCGATGCTCGTTCTGTGGTTTATTGAGTGCAAGGAGTACCCTAAGATTCCGTGCACGGCGCCCACCTATTCGCAGCTTCGCGACAACCTGTGGGCTGAGTTGGCAAAGTGCATTCGCACATCTGATGATCACATGCAGGCCGAGAAGATCCACCCTCGATTCTGGCTAGGGAACATGCTCCGGCATACGAACCACCGCCTGTATGACAAAGACGCCGAAAACGAGGTGTTTGCAGTTGCAAGGACCAGCTCAGCGAGCAACCCTGACGCATTCCAGGGATTCCATGCTAGTAACATCGAGATAGGCCCAGACGGTAAGCGAGTCGAACACGAGGGCAAAGAGGACAATGGCTCACTTCTCATGATCGTCGATGAGGCCAGTGGTGTAAGTGACAAAGTGTTTGAAGTCATGGAGGGCGCACTCGCTTCAGGTGGTGCCCGCTGCGTGTTGACCGGCAACCCTACTCGCAACAGCGGTTACTTCGCCAAGTCACATCGCAAGAATCGATCGAGCTTCACATCGGTCATTCGCCTATCTTCCCTTGAGTCTGAGCTGATCGACGATCCCAAAGCCTACCGCGAAGGCCTCGTCAAGAAGTGGGGCGAAGGATCGAACGTTGTGCGGGTTCGCTGCGACGGTCTGTTTCCCAAAGAGGAAAAGGACACCGTCATTCCGTTTGAGCTTTGTGAGATCGCTCTTTCCAGAGAGATTGACGAGGACTCTATCGGGCTTGGGCGTCGGTTGGGCATTGACTGCGCACGTTATGGTGACGATCGCACGGTCTTGGTCATACGCGAAGGCAACAACGTGCTTGATCTGGTCATTCGCTCGAAACAAGACACGATGGCCACATGTGGTGACGCTGTTCGTCTGATCGAGAAGTGGGACGTGACAGACGTGTTCGTTGACGTCCTCAATATGGGCGCCGGCGTCGTCGATCGTCTGCGTGAACTCAAATACAACGTGCATGCAGTTAACGTCTCAAACTCGCCACCAAGCCTCGACCGTACCGAGTATCTAGGGGAAAAGCCTAAGACGATGCGTGACTTCCTTTGGCTGGCTGGTCGACAATGGTTGCAATCGGAAGCTGTAAGTTTTGTCGGGATCGAAGATAGCCAAGCACGAGACGACCTTTCCGCAGAGCTGGCTCAGCCCAAGTACAACTTG
This sequence comes from Holophagae bacterium, assembly GCA_029263455.1. Lineage (GTDB taxonomy): Bacteria > Acidobacteriota > Holophagae > Acanthopleuribacterales > Acanthopleuribacteraceae > JAGQSC01. The sequence continues at coordinate 170,804 of JAJCXM010000020.1, read as the reverse complement.
GATTCAAACGGGCGGTTCATTGTTGAGTCGAAAGACGCAATGAAGTCGAGGCTGTCAAAAGAAGGTGTGGACGATGAGGTCCGCTCACCGGATCTGGCAGACGCTCTCCTCACAACGTTTTGGCCCCATCATGCCATGCCATCAGAAGGTGGCCGCGTGGTTATTCGCAAGCGCAGTCAATTCAGGGGGTACTGATGACGGTAGCAACAGACAGAGTCACATTCACATGCGAGCTTGTTCCGATCAGTATGGTTGCTCACCGACTTCATATCCTGATTGCCGGGCTCAGTTACAAGGCCGCTTATCACCGTTGCTATCGGTGGGTGCAGAAACAAGATCAGGCTAAGCGGATCGCGGGAGAGATTGTCGTTCCGCGAGATTCCGCAGTGAGATTTATTGAGGGTGAATATTATGAGTGATTCAGCAATCCTAGCTCCACAAGAGGCCCCAAAGAAACGGGCGGGTATGGTCAAAGCGCTAACGTTTGAGGAGATCCTCAATCAGCTGGCACGGATGCCCGATCCCAATCACATACTCACAAAAGCCAATATCGTGCGCAAAGACCTGCTGAAAATAGCAGAGTACCCATTCGTTTTGGATCCGATGGAAACCAGGCTTGGAACGATCATGGGCCAGTCGTGGCGGATCATGCCACCAGATGGAATGGATGAAGAAACCACAAACCAGATCTGGGCTTGCGTCGAACGTCATTGGGCAAAGCTGATTGAAAGTGCTTGGTGCGCTATCCCCTTTGGGTACTCAACCACCGAGCTGATCTATGAGCCAGACCCCGAGATGCCCGCGGGCTTGTCGCTCGTCGAGGTAGACAACAAGCCGTTCCACTGGTTCGCATTTACGGTAACAGGCGAGATCCGGTTCTATCCAGCGGGCTCAACCGAAGGCGAAGAGGTCGACACCGAATGGAAGGTACTTCTAACCCGCCGCAAAGCTTCGAGGGCTCAACCGTATGGCCGTGCGTTACTGGCGTCTCTCTATTGGCCTTGGTTCTTTTCGCATCACGGCCTAAGGATGTGGGCTCAAGCATTGGAGCGCTGGGGCACTGGAATCCTGGTTGGTTCAACGAGTCCCGGTAATGTGATGAATGCAGAAGGACAGCTCGTTGATGCCCTTGATGATTTAGCAGATCGCCTCGAGGATGCGACTCAAAGTGGAGTCGTGGTGCTCAACAAAGAACGCGATGAACTGGACAACCTATCATCACAGGTTGGTGGCATCTCTCAGCCACACAAGACAATGTTGGACCATTTGAAATCTGAGGCTCGTGTCATCTTCCTGGGGCAAAACCTAACAAGCGAGGTAAAGGAAGGCAGCCTCGCTGCAGCCCAAGTGCACAATGACGTGCGCAAGGAACGCACCGAAGAAGACAAGACCGTCTTGCTCCCCACCATAAAACGATTCGTTGAGATCGTGTCCTACCTCTACGCGCCTAACTTGCCGCCAGCGGGTTTTGAATGGCTGGAAACCAAAGGCCTTCAGGTTGATCGAGCTACAAGAGATAAGGCCTTGTATGACCAAGGCGTGAGGTTCACTCCTGTCTATTACCTCCGCAATTACGAGTTTGAAGAGGATGAGATCGAAGCAGAGCTCGCGCAACCACAGCAACAACAGTTTGCGGGACCGACACCATCAGGATTCAGTGCACACAAATGCGCCCACCTTGCACACTTCGCTGCAGGAGACCCTATACTTTCGCCCCAGCAAGAAGAAGTCGAGACGCTAGTCGAAACCGCTTTGGCCAACGTCAAGAATCCGATAAATCCAAAACACATCATGGCAGCCATCGCTCAGGCTGAAACCGCATCCGACGTGCCGCGGCTCTTGGCAGCCCTCGTAGATCCAGAGGAAACGTCACAAAAGGACTATCGCAAGGCGCTGCAGATCGCGATGTTCTCGGGCGACGTGCTTGGCTACGGGCATGCTGCAGTAGAGGCGGGGGTGACAGATGAAAGTTGAAGACCTGATTGCCAAGCTACAAAAACTGGACCAAGAGCTTGATGTGATAGCCAACGGATACGATGCTAACGGTGACTATTGTTCGTTCAATATTTCGGACGCGGGAGAGCACCGTTATGTGGGTTATTTCTCGTCGATCATGGTGGTTCTCTTGGATTTAGACGAAAGGCTGGTGGATCATGATGGTGACATATGAGCGATAGTATGAGCTCGTTCGAAGAAAAGCGCAAAGTGATCAACGGCAGACTCGAGGCACTGCTACTTGTTCATGGACGCCTACAAAACGCAGATGAAAACCCGATTCGCACGCCCGAAGAGAGACAAGCGGTTGCAGCTGTGATCGACGGAACGATCGCCTTTTGGGCAAAGCGTGCCCGTGCATCGAGCACCGTCTAATGCCAGCCCGCGCTTTATTCAAGGCACCAGAGCCGCAAGATTCAAACTGGTTCATTCCGTTTGCCGAGGCCATCGAAGCGATGCTTGGTCGTCGCGTTGTGCTGCCTGGCGAATTCTATGACGTTCTACAGGACGAAGCTCGAGCTAAGGCGTTCAGCGTGACCGGGATCAGTTCTATTGACCAGCTTCAGGCGGTTCTTGATTCACTTGGGCGCGCAATGTCGGAAGGAATGGCGTTCAGCGAATGGAAGAAGCTCGTCACAAGTGGCGATATCGCTTTGGACCTTCCTGCGTACAGAGTTGAGAATATCTATCGCACCAACGTGCAGACCGCCTATGCCGCTGGCCGCTGGAAGCAGATGGAGACCAACAAAGAGAACCGTCCGTGGCTGATGTATGATGCGATCGACGACTCGCGAACACGACCTGCTCATCGAGAGCTTGATGCCCATATCGCCAGAATTGACGACCCATTCTGGAACTCATACTTCCCACCACTGGGTTTTCAGTGCCGTTGCAGCACCATCGCCCTTGATGACGATGAAGCGATTGAGATGGGTGGACCGTCTACCGATATCCCGAACGTCAAGCCTGATTCTGGTTGGGGATTCAACCCCGGTAAATCGCGATGGGCTGGCATTGAACAATCGTTTGAAAAGCGCGAAACGACGGTCGACCAAGAACTCCAAGGCAAATTAATCCAGTTTAGGCCACCCAAAGTCTAAATTTGGTTTGCGTTGTTTGCGCTGGTTGCGGCGAACCTGTCATTTATTTGACACCCTGGGAGCATGGCAAAGAAGACCATCCCCAAACATATCTGTCAATTCAGATCAGTTCTCAACGAAGTTAACGTTGGTGAAACTGAAGTTGACTTCTCGGGGATAGCCTATTCAGGGGAGATGATCGAAGACCACTGGGGTCTCAATATCGTCATCGACCTATCCACAATGGAAGTTCCAAACGAGATGCCATTACTCTGGGATCACAATCGTTGGAACCTAGAAGGCACTATTGGTCGAACCACTGAAGCAAGAGTTGGAAACGACCTTTCAGTTCGCGGCGTTGTCTACGGCGATACAGAGACCGGAAAGAAGATCGTCAATCTGTTTCGTCACAAACACCCATTTCAGATGAGTGGCTATTTCCCGCCACGAATTATCACTGAGGTTGCGCCTGGTGAGCAGGTCGAAGTTAACGGCCGCATGTTTACAGGTCCATTTGAGATCTGGAGCCGCGTGCAAGCGGGTGAAGTCTCCCTCACGACGATAGGTGCTGACAATCGCACAAGCGCAGCCGCAATGGCAGAAGACAAAGAAGGATTAACGGTTGAAGTAGAAGGAGGCACCATGCCTGAGAAGAATCAACAAGTAGAAGCCAATCAAGGTGCTCAAGCGCCTCCACCCATACCAACACAAGCTGAGCTCGCAGCCCAAAACGAACTGAACGCATTGCGTCAGTTCAAGATCACCGCGCTTTTCAATCAAAAGAACGGCTCGGATCCAACTGCAGAGCAGCTCACTCAATTCATGGCATCGCCAGCCGCAACGATTGCCGTCCTCGAAGCGATGGCTGATTTCAAGGCGACCCCTGCCGCTGAGTTGCAAGCCGAGATCCCAACATCTCCGCCTGCACCGGTGGCGAGCTTACAAGCTCCACCCAAAAACGTCGCCAACTTGACCAAAACTCTCGGGGACGGCGAATCCATCGAGACCCCGACAAACATGCAGGCGATCAGCGACAACCCGCTCGTGAAATTCTGCAAGCAACAAAAAGAAGGCGCCGCTGATGCGGTGGCCATCTAAGGAGGCACATCATGCTTAAGACTGAACCAATCCGCGAAGGAGATGTGGTCCTCTGGGAACAGGAACACGAGTTCGGACGCGAAACGAAAACGCTTATCAAGGGCCTTGTCTACAAAGTGGGCATGGTGGTTGGCAAGATTACGTCCGGTGGCAAGTTCACCGAATACAACAACGGGCTGTCTGACGGCACCGAAGCAGCTGCGGGCGTTCTTGTCGCGCTGCCAAACGGATCCGCTGAAGCCGATACGACCACTGGTCCCAATGGTTCCGACGCCGACGTAACTGGTGTCGTTCTGACCAAAGGCCCGGCAGTCATCAAACGACAAGACTTGATTTACGAGGGCACGATGGACGCCGCGGACAAAACCGCTGCTGAAGCCGATTTGCTTTTGCTCGATATCAAAGTCGTAGACGCGGTTTAGGAGGATCTAATGACTTTCCCCAATCTCTTTTCAGCAGACGCATGGGAGAACGCGGTCCTCGCCGCAGCGATCGAGAATCTGCCCATTCAGTACGGACGAGTTATTCAGAGCGGACTATTCCGCGTTGAAGGGATCGACACGACCGTAGCATTGATCGAGGAATATGCAGGCACTCTGGCTGCACTGCCACACAAAGTTCGTGGCGAGGCGGCCACAAAGAACAGACGCGGAAGTCGCACGCTGCGCTCGTTCGATGTTCCTCACATTCCCGTTGAAGACACCGTCCAACCGGGCGACATCCAAAACGTTCGGGCGTTTGGGTCAATGTCAGGCGAAACGCTTCTTGCGAAACAGGCCAAGATCCTCCAGCAGATGCGAAACAAGATCGACATCTCGCGTGAGGTTATGGCCGTCCACGCTTTGGCTGGTTTGGTGGTTGACCCCACCGTACCCGGATCGCCTGTTAAGTCGCTTCACACGGAGTTTGGCGAGACGGAAACTGTGCAGGATTTCGTGCTCGACAACAGCGCAACCATCGTTGCTGACAAGTGCCACATCCTCCTGGACTCGATGGATGATGCAATGAAGAACTGGGCGTTCAACGAGGTTGTTGCCTACTGTTCTCCTGAATTCTTCAGAGCATTCATCTCACACGCAAGTGTGTTGGACGCTTACAAGTACCACACAGCCAACGTACTAGACGCCGACCGTCGCAAAGGTTTCCCTTTCTGCGGCATCCGCTGGATCCAGTATCACGGTTCTGTGGGCGGCAATCGTCTCATCGAACAGAACGCCGCACGGGTCTTCCCAGTTGGTGCTCCTGACATGTTCTCTGAACTTCAGGCCCCGGCCAACAACGTGAATGACGCCAACAAACCAGGCAAGGTCTTCAATGTGACCACCGAGACACTCAAGCATTCAGGCGCGGTCGAAATCCGCGTTGAATCCAATCCTCTCATGTTGTGCAAGCGCCCTAAAGCGCTCATCAAAGTCACTATCTAAAAGCGGTATCTCAGTCCCAACGCTGCCCGCTAAGGGGGACGACAACAGTCCCCCTTCTTTTTAGGAACACAAAATGTCAATTATCACCGTCAACGACATGAAAGCCGCATTCGGCATTGATGCACTCAAGGTGCTAGTTGGGACCATTGAGTCTGGCGGTAAGCAAGTACTGAACGAAGCAAGAGTTCAAGTAGGGATCGACCAAACAGAGTCCGAGATCGAAAGCTATATCGGTTCCTACGTAAGCCTGGATTCACCTAAAAACGTCGTCAAGATGTACGCGCTCGACATGGCTCGTTATCACCTCGTGACGAAAGACACCCAGCGAACCGATCTCATTCATGAGCGCTACAAAGCGGCATTACTATGGCTAAAGGATGTCGCACAAGGCAAGGCTAGTGCTGGATCAAGCGGCGAGTCAGTAAGCGGCAGTGCTGTCGTGAAGAGCCCAGATCGCGTGTTCACAAACACTCTAATGGCTGGTTACTAATGGCTACCATCGTGTTTGGCGTTGGTGGCGCAAAGGTCGCAGATGCGATGCAGATCTTTGAGCATGCTGGCGGCAATGTCGATGAACTCTTGATCGATCTCGGTGAGCTAGCTGTTTCAAAGGCCAAATTGGGTTTCAGGAAACAAACTGATCCATACGGCAATAAGTGGGCTCCTCTCAAAGAGTCGACGATTCGTGCAAGAAACCGACGCCGAGGAGTCAAAGGTACCGGCGGGACTCATCAAATACTGAGAGACCGTGGCCTTCTGAACCGGTCAATAAATTACGCAACTGGCAGCCGTCATGTTGACGTTGGTGCAGGTGAATACTCAGACGCCATCTTAGCTCGCCATTTGTTCGGATCTGTTGACAAGTCAACACCCGCGCGTCCATTCCTACCGACTCAACCCGACCTCCCCAAATCATGGGAAGCATCGATCCTGAAGCTGATGCGACGCCACATGCAAAAAGCGCTAGGTGACAAACCATGATCCGCGCTGATTGGTATGGCTACATTGCAAACCACATCCGTTCATCTGTGCCAGACCTGGCCACGGTGAAAGAGCTGGGTCACGAGTTTGATGACGCGTACGACTCATCAATCAGCTACAACACACCGGCCGTCTTCATCTCGACGGGCGGCGGCAACTTCCTTACGGTCGCCCCAAACCTCACTCAGTATCCAGCCAATCAATGGATCGTTTTCATTGTTGCAGAGAGCCAAGATCGGTTCGACGCTCTCGCAGAACAGATTGCTGAAGCTGTCGGTTGGGGCGCTCAACGAAGATTCTTTGTCCCATCGCATTTGATAGGACGAGTCAAAGATCCGGTCTCCAACTCATTTGAGTGGGGCCCGCAAGTAAGTAACGGAAACATCGTGATTGGCACACTTCGGTGGCGCCAAAGTGTCATGCTCGGCAAAGGGGATCTCGAGCGACTTCAGAACGAATATCCAATCCCCGCAATGAACTAGGAGGTACGCCATGGCAGGCGGATACAAAGCACCAACCCAGATCTACCCAATGAAGGGTGAGGTCCGCATTATCGATCACGACGGTGGCGCCATGGACGTGGCAGACTTCGCCGCGATTGACCCGATGCTGACCATCCATTCAGACGGGATCACACTCAATTTCGAACCAACAGACACGACATTCCCCGAGGTCAATGGTGCTGACGTCAAGCTTACCGGCAAGATGGAAGTGTCAGGGACAATCAAGGTCGGTGAACGATCGCCAGAGATGCATGCCATCTTACTCGGCCAAGACCCAACTGCTGACATCTATCAGCTGACCGCAGACGGAATCGATCGCGTGAACTTCTGGAAATCAGGCGAAGCACACAAGTTCGCAATGGCGATTCAGGGTACGGACCCGAACGGCAAGCCAGTTGGCTACATCCTGCATAACGTCGTTTTCTCGCCCCAGTCGATTGCCGCCTTGGCGTCGGAAGAGGGTTGGCCAGAACTCGCATTCACAGGCCGTATGCTCTCCGACACCGTCGGGCCAGGCCTGTTCTATCGAGACACAAACTAACCAAGAGTGGGCCACTCAGGTGGCCCAACACACTATGGAGGTAATCGGTGGGAGAAAAACCGAAGAGAACCAAGAAGCTCAAGATTCAAGGCTATTACCTAGAGCCTCGCAACACCACGTTCAATGATATGGCTGCTATGGAAAAGGGCCTGGAGTCATTAGGCATGCAAGACACGCTTGATGACTTCTTTGGCATGAATGGCGAGCAGAACAAGTTCAGCGTGCATCGAATGATGCGCTTCTTTATGACACCACGCAGGACCGCATGGCTCATTCACTCGTGCTATCGACCTAGCGTCGAACTCGTTAAGGGCGGCGAAGTCCTGGGGTTCAAAGGCCAGTCGGCAGCCATCGCGAAACTAACGAAGATGTTAGGCGATATGGAGATTGGCAAGGTCCAAGAACTCCTCGCGGAAATCATCCCTTTTTTTTTAACACGATACATGAGCCTATCCGGCTTCTTGCCGAGTACTACGATCGACTTGCACGCGTTCAGCCAGCAGTTGTTGTCAGGGAAGTCGGCAGTGGAGAGCCTGATGACGAACGCGTTTGGTCTGCCAAAAGGCTCATTAGATCACTCGTCTATGTCGGCGTCGGCAGCTGGGACGAATGTATCAAGCTACCCATCAGAGACGGAATCGAACTCTACAAGCAATTCGACCAACGAGCCAGATACGAGCAATGGCGAACAGAGTGCCGACACACCCAGTCACTCATCGCCCAAACAGGCAGCAAGCGACTAAAAGAACCATCCGCTGGTGAATTCGGCGTCCTAAAGGATTTCTAATGCTCAAGATCAAGAACCAAAGCATCAACGGCGTCACTTGGACCGAGGTCACGATCACCACGGCTGCGCTCACGCGTTTCACGATGGGTTTAAGGACTCCCGCGGCATGGCGCATAGCCATAGCGGACCCTGGACCGTACGACAGCGAGACCGGTGACTACTTCACGGTCGCTAGTGGCGCTGTTTGGACCGAGGCGCTGGGTGGTCAGCTACCTAACAAAAAGATCTGGGTCGCAGTAGCCGGCGGCGCGAACGTCGTTGAGTTCTTTTACGCATTCCAAGGGACGGAGAGCTGATATGGGCGTTCCTATACCCGCACAGGGCGCTCCGGGTCCAACTGGTCCTCAAGGTGATCAAGGGATCCAAGGCGACCAAGGTGCGCAAGGTGATCCTGGTGGCGACGGCACCGGAATACTGATCGATTCCATCGACCCAGTAGGTGGCGACGGAAACGTGGGCGATCTTTGGGTGAATGATGACACTTGGGACGTGTTCGAGAAGACAGGAGCGTCGACATGGACTTTGAGGGGCAATATCGAGGGTGCTCAGGGAGTTCAAGGAGATCCAGGCTCAAACGGTTCAGATGGAGCAGACGGAGCCGTATGGCTGTCAGGAAGCGGTGCTCCCGCAGGAGGTCTAGGAAACGACGGGGATAACTATCTTCGTAAAGACGCCCCCATCGGTGATTGGTATCGCAAGGAATCCGGATCATGGGTGCTGCAAGCAAATCTGCGCGGTCAAGCGGGAGCTGGCTCTGGTGACATGATTGGGTCCAACAACCTGAGCGATGTCGTCGACCCTGCAAGCGCTCGAGCGAACATTGGTGCGGTAGCTAAGTCCGGCGACAACATAACCGGTGACCTCGGGATTGGTGTTTCGCCAGCAGCCCCTCTTCACGTCAAACGTACTGACAACACCGCTAGAATCAAGATTGAAGAAACACATGCTCCAGCTGGATTGAAGACGCTCTTGGAGCTCATTACTGCCGTCGGAACAACTCCGGCAATCGTTTACAGCCAGACTGGTCACACATGGGAAGTGAGAGCCGGGGACAACTTCCAAATTCGAAAAGTTGAGAACGCCCTGGCAACGCTAAGTATTCGTGGGGCTGATGCACTCACGACGCTAGGCGGGCCAGTACAATTCGACAAACTGATCCGGTTTGCATCTACTAACGTCACGGCCAGTACGACACAAACCCAAGGTGCAGCAACGGTCACCAGTGGATTTCAATATGTGTACGTCGATGTAGTTGCGAATATAGGCGACGCAGTCTTGGCCCCCGTAGCTGCAACAGGTCGATTCTTTGTGCTCCACAACGCTGGAGCAAACCGTCTCAGCCTTTTTCCATATCCTACTCAAGATCTCGGTTCGGGCGTCAACATCGCAATTACGGTCCAGCCAGGTGAGACAGTCCTTTTCTTTGGCAAGGATTCAGTCACATGGCTAAAAGATCGCCACTATCAAAGCAACGCAAAGCATAAATCAGCCCTCGTCGACCCGACTGTGACTGACGATCTAAATTCAGCCTACGGTTTCAGATCACTATGGATAAACACTGCGGTCTCTCCTAACCGACTTTGGTTCTGCGTCGACCCTGCCGTTGGCGCAGCTGTGTGGTTGAGGATTGATCCGGGAGCAAGAGTGCTTCAAACCACCTACGATGCTCACGTAGCGGCCACCAACCCTCACGGCACAACCAAGACCGATGTCGGATTGAGCGCAGTTGCAAACATCCTTCAGATCGGTACCAGTGAAAAAGGGGCAGCCAATGGTGTGGCGACTCTAGACGCAACAGGCAAAGTCCCAGTCGCTCAGATTCCCGCAAGTGTCGGTGGTGGCGGAGTTGAGGCTTATGGTCATGGATCACTAAGCTCATACAGCGGTTCACCAGCATTTGATACATGGACCAAGATCTCTGGTTATTCAGCTAGCCAAGTGCTTGGGATGAGTGTTGTGGCCGGTGGTATACAAGTGCTCACTGGGAACGGTGGTAAATACAAGATCGAAGTGTCTGGTTCAGCAGGCCCGGGAAGCACAGTGTCCGGCGTGTTCAAACTGCAGTTCAGGATATCTAAAAACGACGTTCACGGCCCGCCATTTGGGCGACCGTATGCCTATGTTCACTGCCCTTATACCGACGAAATCCAATCAGGGTTCTCTATTCAAATCATCGAGAACCTGAGTCAGGGCGACATCATCAACTTGTACATCCGCAATAAGACGGATTCAGGTGCCATCGTCGTCAACAACGTCAACATGACTGCAATCAAGCTAGCCGATTAGGAGGAACACCATGGCTGAATCAAAGAAAGAAGAAGTCAAAACCGTCGATATCTATGTCGCCCGCAAGGCGCTGCGATTCGGGGGTAAAGACTACGCAAAAGGCGACAAGCTCACCGTGCCCGAGTGGCGCGTCACAGGCTTAACAGGAGGCCGAGTGCCTTTCTGCGCCATCGAAAAGCCGAAGGGCGAAGACGCAAAGAAAGGAGCGTGATGCATGGCAATCGTAACGGTCTATGCGACCGAAAAGCTAGAGAGTTGGAAAGGCGATCTAGTTAAACCAGGTGAAGCAATCAAGCTGGATGACAAAGGCAATGTGTACCAGTCGTTCGTCGAGCAAAATTACGTAACAACGAAGGCACCAACAAAGCCTGCGACAAAGAAACCCAAAGCGGCCAAACCAAAGCAGGGATAATCCATGGCCGACCTTACCTATGCAATCAGACTGGAGCTCGATGAGCGCGGTTATTTGAGAGCTGTCGACGCCGCCACAGGCGAAACGCGTCAGCTAGATGATGCTGTGCTCAAGCTTCAGTCAGATTCAAAGAAGACAGGTAAGGCAGGTGCAGAAGGGTTTAGAGCGTTCAGAGCCTCAGCAGCCAAAGTGCTGGCCGTATTGGCTGCAGTTGCAATCGCGCTGTCCGTTGTCAGGTCAGGTGCATCCCTCGTTGGCACCACGATCAACGAGGCTGCGAAATTCGAAACAGCAACAAGCCAGCTCCAAACATTCGTCGGGTCGCTAGATGGCGCAAAGGCCAAAATACATGAGCTCCAAATCTTTGCAGCCCGAACCCCGTTCGAGCTGCCGGGAATCCTCGAAGCTACCCGCAAACTCTTGGCGTTTGGTGGTCAGGCTTTAGCGCAAGAGAAGAACCTGAGGCGAGTTGGGGACGCAGCTAGTGCCATTGGCCAACCACTTGAAGAGATTGCCTTCTGGTTTGGCAGGGCCTATTCGGCAATAAAAGCGGGCGCACCTATCGGCGAAGTCGTCATGAGGTTGCGCGAACTTGGGATCGCCAACGAAGACACGGTTCGTCAAGTTGAGAAGCTACGCAAAGCTGGCGCAAGCTCAAGTGAAGTATGGGAGCTATTCGCATCTCAATTTGATCGCTTCGCTGGCTCTATGTCTCGTCAAAGCGCCACTTTTGAGGGTCGTGTGTCGACTCTTCGAGACACATGGCAGCAGTTCCTTCGAACAGTCGGCGGCGGTAGCGACGGAGAAAGCGGACCGCTCAATGTAGCCAAGACAGCTGTAATCAAACTAACAGAGGCCGTCGAGAAGCTCGAGGAAGTCGCAGGCGATGACATTGCCCTGTTCCTCTCAAAGACACTTAAGTTTGCAGGAGTTGCCGCGGTTCGGACAGCCCAGGCAGCTTTAGTTACATTTGACGTAATCATCCAAGGTGCAGCGAAAGTCGATCGAGCGTTCACAGCACTTGGCGGTGGACTCAAGACCCTCAACCTAATAATTGCAGAAGCCAATTACAAAGCCGTCGAAAGAGAGCTAGAGCTACTCGGTGAAGCCATTGAGAGTGGCGCAGTTGAAAAAGGAACCGACGCCCTATATGCAAGGATCAAAGGCTTAACCGGTCGACTGTTTGAGTTGTCTGATGAAATCAAGATTCTACGATCTGGACTCTTAGCAAGCCATAAAGATTACGAACTGTCGGGCAAAGCGGCAGAGTTCCTCGATAACAAAATTAAGGGGATCTTCCTGTCTCTTGAGGACTTGATCTCTGGTCAGGACAGGGTTAAGAAAAAGACTGGAGAGGTCGCAGCGGGCATGGTTGCAGCGGGCGGCAGCACAGGCCTATTCAACACCGCGCTCTTTAACCTCAACAAACAAGCGATCACCGGCTTTCAGGTTTTCCAAGAGCTCTTCAAGACATACGCAACCGCTCCAGACAAAGTAAAAGCGCTCACCGCAGCGCTCACAACAGGGAAAATCACTCTTGAACAATATGCGCTTGGCCTTTTCCTCGTCCGCAAAGAAGCGGGAGACTTACTAGGCAAAGACTTCGAAGCGATTGCGTCAACAGTTCGGACTCAAACCGAAGCGATCAACCTGCAGATAACGAGCCTCCTCGATAACTGGCAAGAGTTTTTGACCGAAGGTGGCGTCCCAGAATCCGCATTAGAAGAAACACTTGAACGCCTAAAACTCAAGCTGCTGGAAGTCAATCAGACGATGACCGACGCCCAGAAGCTAAACCAGGAGATCGCGGGTTCATTTGCCAGTTCGTTCGCAGACGCTGCTGTTGGTCTTCAAGACCTGTCGTCGCTTAGTGAAAACTTAGTTGGTCAGATTCAACGAGCATTCTCAAATTACATTTCCTCGCAGATACAAGGTCTTTTCCAGGCTGACGCGGCAAAAGACGCGATTCATGCCAAGGACATAGCGAGATCAGCGCAAGCGACCGCGGCAAACACAACCGAAGCGGGATCAGGATTCTTCAAGGCTCATTCAGCCATTCCTTGGGTAGGCCTAGCGCTAGCGATCGGATTCATCTTGTCCATGCAACAACAAATGAAGAAATTGAAGGCTCAGTCACGTCAAGCGTACACCGGGTATGCTTCTGGCGGCATCGTGCCGTCACGTCAATTCATCCTCGCAGGCGAACGCGGTCCTGAGATTGTCGCGCCCCTAAAAGACTTCAAAGAAGAGGTCAACGATATGAGGGAGTCTGGCGAGATCGGTGGCGGTGGTGGCGGTGTAACCTTCATCGAGAACAACAACGCCATCACATTTAAGGACCAACGCCAGCTAGAGTCGACTATCGAACGGGTTATGCGACGAATCCGATTCAGGAGAAGCCGATGAGAATCACGGCAATCCTGCTATCAGGCGTGGACATAACGAATGATGTGGTTGGCATCTCCAATCTCACGCGATCAATTAATGATGCGTGGGACATCGAAGGTGCAGAGCTTCAGCTTAGCGTCGTTGATGACGCAGGCACTTATCTCGACTGGATCCGCACATTGCCCGAGGGTCAGTCCATCGTGTGCGAGGTCTACGACGAAAACGGCGGAGTTGTACTCATAGGTGAAATCGACCCACCACAATCCGAATACGACGAAGCCACGCAAAACATCTCCCTATCAGTTACAGACTTTTTCGCCCGGGCGAAATCGGCAGTCGTTCAGGATGAAACTTGGAAGCGCGGTGGCGATGCCATTTACACAATCCTTGAAGAAGCATCTTTGGGTGAAGATCCGACAGATTATCTTGACTTTGATCACGTGGCTGAACTCTATCCGGATGACATTCTAGTCACCGAGTTCGACGAGAACGGCAGCAAACAAACGGACCGCAAAAAGATTGTGTCGGTCCATCCCGAGTTCGGGCGCGTCTATCTTGAATCTCCTCCTCGACGTATTTCTCCCGCCGGGAGTCAATGGACGCGCTCGAATCACGAACTACGTATGCTCAGCGTGCACGACGCCATAGCTCGCTTGAATGTTGACATCGAGGTGGCTGGAGTGATTTCGACTCTGGCCCCAGGCCTCGAAGGCGGCTTTTCAGGCCCCGGTTGGATAGGTGTTGATGGCGCTGCAGGCGAATATCAGTTTGTCCCACAGATCGAAGACAACACAGGCAGTGTCGAGTTTTCAGATCCAGTTACTTCACCTTATCCAGTTCCTCGAATTGAGGATCAAATTGGGTCGGTGATTATTCAGTGCGCATACGATGCCAATACTATCCAGGCCGTCTTCAGGGGCCCGGGCGACACAGAGACCGAGCGATTGATGATCCGGTTCGGAAAAGACGCACCTGCGATCGTCGTTGATTGGGTGTGGCCTGGCCCTGGAGAGAATGCGGCGCCCTACCCGCTCGATTGGGTAAACCATTTGTCATCGCCGCCGGCTGAACTCGTACCACCATTGTCATGGCGGTCGATGGTTGGAGATTCGTTCTCAATCATTCCACAAATCTATATTCGTGACGCTACGGAGACGGGGCCCAATGTGATTGAGGGTTCACAGTCTGAAATGAGTGTTATGTGTATCGATTACTCCATCCCGCAACTTTGGGACTGGTATAAGCCCGAAGACACAACCACTTGGCAGCTCCGGAAGTGGACATGGAACGGTTCGACATGGTCGCCAACAAATGTGGGATCTCCTCGAGTCGTCAACTGGGTGCACGGCATTGCCTTTGACCACGTCACCAGTACGCTTTACACAGTAGACCCTTTTCGGCTCCGAACAGTCGATCAGTCCACTGGCGCAATCGGTGACGTGATGGCGCTGCCCATCATTACAGGTCAATCCTTTGGCATCCTCTCACCTGAGCGCTTGATGTACGCATTGAACCGCAATGGAAACGTTTTGTATTTGTGGGACATCGCTGCAGGCTACGCTCAGACTGACCTTCACGTCGATACTGGTCGAATCAACATCACAACTCTGATTATGTTTGAGTCCTCGCTCTACGCTCTTTCCTACGGCACAGCAGGAACCTTTCTTCACCGCTGGACCAAGGTTGAAGGCGAGTGGGTGGAGGATCTGGCAGAACAGCTATTGCCAACTGCCCATCAAGCTGGCAGCACAACCAAGACGACGGGGATTCTTTGGATCAGCGTTGGTGGTCAATTGTTCGTACATTCAACGACCTACGAGCCTCTCTTTGAACGTGCTGACGTGTTTGGCATGAGCGTCGGAGATGTGGCTCGAAACTGCGCATTTCTGGCTGACTCGATCATCGCGATCAATCCAAACGGTGGCGTTTCAATAACGCCGAAAGTGACAACACCATCACCAGAGGCAACGGTAACTGAATGGGACGAATACAAGATGGCCGCGACATGGGATGCGCAATACCAGCGCGTCAACGTGAACGGTCGAGATGATTTCTCAAGTGCGTCAGCAACCACAGGGATCCCGGGCGATACGCTCGAAGTTGAATGTGAGTTCATCACACTAAAATCCCTAGCTCGAGCAATCGCGCGAATGATCCTCGAGTATCACAAATACAAACGTCGGCCACTAAGCGGATCAACTGATCAAGTCAACGGACTTCTACCGCTGCAGGCGTTCACGGACAACGCTTCTGGAGCAGACTTCATGCTCACCAGTGTCGTGATCTTCTTGAATCCAGAAGCGCCAGGCGTCATCACATCAGATGACGTCGTTGAGATTGAATCAATCGAGCAGGTGGTGGCCGTATGACTGATCCTGCAACTTGGATTTCGTGGGTTAGTGTCCCGCATCCGCTCATCACGTTTTCAAATGGTGACCAACTGCGTTTCAACAAGATGGAGCGTGGTGGGTTTGAGCGTAATTGGGACCCTGTCGACGTCAAACGATCCCTTGTCATTCCTCGAGGAGCCAACCGAGACACGCGCTATGGATTCAGACTCTCGGTGATGGCCAAGTTCTCAATGCTTCTTAATGTCGAGCACAAGCCAAACGCTGGTTCGTGGGCGGCATATCCTGGTCTGAAGGCACTCGCTTTGATGGCTCAGGAACACAAGTTCAACTTTCAGCCTAATCCAAACGGGAGCCCGATAGAGGTTGTAGCCATGTTTGGACTCGAAATCATGAAGGACTATTCGGTTTTGCCTGATGCAGGCATGTTCGAACTTGAATCCACGGGCATACACACAGACATCATTGCCATTGAAGAGGACTGGGGGACGCCATGACTTATGGTAGCGGCGATAACCCCAACGACTTCACGCACGGCCGTAAACGTCACATAAAGCTGCCGAAGCCAGCAAATCGGTTAGAAACAGCGGCCGTTATTGTCGGAAAGGCGGACAACTCGTTGCTGTTTGCCAGTGTAACTGTCGAAGGTGTATCCCTTTACCACTCTACGCTCATGGCTGATACCTATCGGCTATTTGTCGAGGTTGGTGGCAACGGCGAGCTCACAAAGATTGCTGAGTCGAATACCCCATGGCTACGAGACGCGCCCTACCTTCATGTCGATGCGCCATTCGGTGAATCCCAGGTTAAGTACTACCTTAAGACGCGAAAAGGCAGTGGTCAAGAAGAGACGATTGGAGCAGTGAGTGTTGATCTCTCGAGCTACGTGCTCGCAGCGGTCGTGATCGACGAGGATGCATCATTCCTCAATCTGCCATATGCCCACCTGGAATGGACGTGGGAGGCATCACCTGGGCAAGAGTGGCAAGCGGATCCCGCTGAACTCAGCTCCTTTCAAATCGAGCGAGACACGACCGGCTCAGGTGATTGGGCAGTCATGTTCAACACGTCAGAGATGGTCGCTCACCTGACGCTGGCAAGCGGCTCAGACACCACACAGAGTTTCAGAATCAAGGCTGTTGGCAAGAGATTAGGTGATTCGCCATACACAGGGCACACGCTTGGCGATGGGGCCAACCAAGGAAACGGACCACCGGACGCATTAAGGTCATCGATTGAACACCAGCAGTGGACGAAGAATCTGTGCAGGAACAGTTCCTTCGAGATCTTAGACGGCAGCGACTTCCCGAAGATCTGGATTCAATCAACGCCATTTGCAATGGTAACGGATGAATGGGCGGGCAAGCATAGTTCACACTTCTGCAAAATGACCGCGGGCCAGACGATCAAGCAGCTGATCAACGCCTCGTTCTCGTCTAGTGACATTCATTCCGCTTCGGTTCTGGCCGCGAACGTGTCCGGCGCTACCTGGTCAATCGTTGGCCCAGACGACGAAGAGATCGTTACGCCTCAGGCATTAAGTAATGGCGTGAACACCTTGCAAGGGTTCAGAGTTCCGGCAAACCTTTGGCAGTTCTACATAGTGTTCTCCGGCCAAATGGACATCGACCGCGTTCAGATTAACCAGGGAGCCACCGCAGAAGCATGGGCGCTTCACTCTAGTGATGCATTCACGGACATTTACGATTTGATGGGTGGAGAATCAGGCAGCAAGATTATTCAGACAGAAGAATCTATTCAGTTGATCGTTGCGGCCCTGACCGATGGCGAGGGTTTGGACCAATATACCCATTACGAGCAAACGGCTGATCAAGTAGCTATCAATGCAGGTGCGATCACCACAATCGAAGGTGACCTTGCTACAGCCAACGCTTCAATATCGGCAAACACGGACTCGATCGAGGACAACGAAGGCAACATTACGGGACTGACTGCGACCGTGAATTCTCATACGACGAGCATTCAACAGAACGCCACGAGCATTACCGCTGCAATCACGTCCATCAACCAACTGTCCACGACCGTCAATGACCCAGTGACAGGTCTTGTGAAGGCGCATGCTCGAATAGACTTGCACACGCAAGTGCTTCTTGGCGATGAAACACACATTCCGCCTATTGGTGGTGCAGAGACCCTAATCAGTCAGCATTCTACGGCCATCACAAATGCTGAAGGTGACATCGAGACGCTAGAGGCAAGGGTGGTGCTCTCGGCGACCGTGAACAGCGGCGTCATCGAAAACATATCCTTGATCAGGCTTGACGCAACGATTCTCGAATCGTCCGTCACGATCCAGGCAGACATCATAGACATCATCGGAGTCGTGAACCTCATCAATGGTGGCGTCACAACGATTGACGGCGACAAGATCACTACCGGATCTATCAGCGGCCAACAGATGAACATGAACGATGTGTTCGTGAA
Organism: Holophagae bacterium; assembly: GCA_029263455.1. Classification (GTDB taxonomy): domain Bacteria; phylum Acidobacteriota; class Holophagae; order Acanthopleuribacterales; family Acanthopleuribacteraceae; genus JAGQSC01. The sequence continues at coordinate 152,517 of JAJCXM010000020.1, read as the reverse complement.
TGAGCAGGCTATTGTCGGACCGAGTGCCGGTTTACAGTTCATATTGGACGGTTCCGCTGGTCAAATTCGTACATCTGATGGGCGATTCCTAATTTACCCAAAAGGTAATCCCAAACTTAAAATCGTTAGCTCTGACTCTCAGATTTACACAGAGGTCTTGAGCGACGGCACGCTTGTCGTCAGAAACGAATCCACTGGAAACCGGGTTGTGATTGCTCCAACTCAAGGCATCGTTCAGATCGTCAAAGGTGGTGTGATCCGGTCCGAGTTATTTGGCGACCATCTTGAGTTCTACGACGCTTCAGGAGTCGCACAGTACAAGGTCACATCGGCAGGAAACGAGAACGGTGCCGTCGCTGTTTTGCCTGTGGATGGAATCAAAACCATTGAAGCACCTGCCGCGATTCCTGGCTCAAGAGAATACGACACTGTCGTAACTCTGCCAGCCACGAGGATCAACGCATCCTACACAGTCGCGCTGCAGCCTGGGTCGCTTCCCGCTGGTGCAAGGACACTGCCCGGCGGCGGGTCAGCAGATGTGATGTGCTCACTTTCGGTTGTGGGTAAGACCACAACTCAATTCACGATCAGGCTCACCTACCCCATCAAGGCTGTCACTGCAATCGAAGAAGACTTCGATGTCCAGTGGGTGCTCACAAACTAGGAGGCTCCCTTGAAAAACATTCTACTTTTGATCTTATGCGCTTGGTCATTTGGCCAGGACTTGCCACGCGACGAAGAGTTCGCGGGCTATTGGGATGCCCCGGCTGCTCGCCAAGATATCGAGGTTTTCGAGGGCCAAGACATTGTCATCACGGTCTACGTTTATGACTCCGGTGCTGATGATGCCACGCTGCTCAATCTAACCGACTACAAAGCGAACATCACAGGCACGAGAACTGAACTCAAGGCGGGCGAATCTCCAAACGGATTTTCGAAGGATCTTGAAACGATTCCCAACCCGTCAAATGGAGCCGTTATCTTCGCGCTTGATGGCAACGACCTTTCAGTTCCAGGTCGTTACAAGTACGCAGCAACCATCACACGCATATCAACAGACAAGCGTGCGCCAGTGCTTGCAGGCATCATCAACGTCGAGGACGATCCAGGGGTTGTACCTGACACCTTCGTTCCGGTTGAATCACTATACGTCGTTGCCGATATTGGTACTTTCTTGCTCGGATCAAACAACCTGAGTGACGTAGATAGCGCTGCGACATCACGAACCAACATAGGCGCACAGGCTCAACATTCAACGCTAGACACCATTGCTGGATTTACATTGTCCGCGGGCAATCTTTGGGTTGAGGGAGCTGGGTCACTTGCTCAGCTGGTACCAGGGACCGACGGCCAAGTTCTCAAGCTTGTAAGTGGCACGCCTGCATGGTCGGCACCATCTCTTGATCTAACGGGAGTCAGTAACGGATCGATTCTATGGGATAGCTCAAATAGCGTCGCAGGAATGTGGCGCACGACTGATGGAATTAACCTTGTTACGCAAGCCGCTACACACGAAGCAGCTGGTGCTGACGAGCGCTTGCTTGATCTCAGTTACGACGTGAACAAGGCAACTGGGACATCAGTTGGACTGAGGATCTTGCAGACCCGAACTCAAAGCCCCTCGTCTAACTACCTCGCTTGGGCCGGTCGATCTGGCTCCCCTGACGTACCCTTGTGGACACTTAATAACGACGGTCGGTTTCACATAGGGCTTGATTCAGGCACAGGACAGAGCGGTTTGTTTAGAGTCGCAGGAATCATTGACGAGACGACAGCGGTATTCAAAGCAGCTCCTGGTCAGTCAACGTCTGCAGTGCTTGAGATCCAAAACTCAAGCGGAGACGTTACAACGGGGATAAATGCCTCGGGACGGATCGACTTCACAGAGCTAAGACAGGTTGATCTTGAATATGCATTCTTTACGACTGGCGCGGCACTCTCGTCTGATTACACATGGAACTGGTCTAACAACGCATCAAACTACAGTGCCACCAAAGACATAGGCTTGGCTCGATTGTCCGCCGGTGTCCTAGGTGTAACGGATGGATCGAGTGGCAAGGGATCGATCGATTCCCAAAGCATCACTTTTACAGGAACGATAAACGCGATCACTGCAAGTGAGTTATCGCAGTTAAGCGGTGTGACAGATTCAATAGCCGACTTGTTTACGTATTTTGATGATCATTTGAATGCAACGAATCCTCACGGTTTGGATAAGTCTTCCGTCGGATTAGGTAGCGTTCTGAACATCAAAGACAAAGTGGACGCGACGATTGACCCGGATGCGGATAACGATATTGATGAAGGATATTCCCCGCGTTCGCTTTGGGTGAATGTCACGTCTGGTGATTCGTACATTTGCTCAGACAATACCGATGGCGCAGCGGTTTGGACACAGATAGATAGCCAAGGCGTGACCGATCATGGATTGATTGGTGGCCTAGGAGATGACGACCATCCGCACTATGTGCTCGCAGATGGATCGAGATCGTTCACGGGCGACATCACGCTACCAGGGACCGGCGCACTACGATTTGGTGATGGTAACACTTATATAAAACAGACTTCCGAAGACACGCTTAAATTTTCGTTCAACAACAACGAAAAGCTCGTTTTTAATTCGAGCGGTATATCAATGGTCTCTGGGTCATCGGGAGCGCCTTTCATTGCTCATAGCTTTGGGGTTGGATACTCGTTTAATGGTGACACTGACACTGGCATGCAGTGGAATTCTGCCAACAATTTTAGTTTGATGACAGGCAACACGGCCGCATTAACTTTTGATTCAAGCCAAGCTGCGGCCTTTACAGGCGATGTGGGCTTAGGAGTTGGGCAGAACCTAATACTCGACGATGATGACGATAGTTACTTCTCGTCGCCATATGACGACTCAATCGAACTGTACTTAGGTGGCTCACGCCGATGGTATTTTGATGGCTCGGAAATTGGAGCTGGGAGTGGAGCTGGCGCAGGTATATCGGGATCAACCGCGACAGACACGAACCCAACTATCCGGATGCGTCGCAATGACAGCAACACGGGCTGGGGCGGCGTCACAGCTGACACGATTGTCGGTATAACTGGTGGCGTTGAGGCTTTCAGGATTGACGCCAGCCAAGACGCAGCATTTTCAAACGACGTGAATGTTGGTGGATACCTAACAACAGCAGGCGCAACACCGACTTCGAGCGCTCACACGCTGCGAGGCAACGTTAGGTTCGAGCGTACAGATGCCTCATTAGGGTTTGAGTGGAACTCAAGTGCGGCAGTATTCGACTTCAATCCAAATATGGGAACTTCGCCAGACTTTAGGATACGAGGCGACAACGATATATATGTGTTGCAGGCCGACGTGAGTGCCGATGCGGTAGGCTTTGGAACTGGAACACCATCAGCGCGGGTTGATATTGTTGGTACATCTGATAAAACGCAATTAAGAGTACAAGCACATTCGACACAAACATCTCCGTTAATCAGAGTCCAAACGAGCACTGGCGTTGACCTCAAGTCAATAAGCGGCGGGACGACACAAACGACGAACGACACACAGACGGTCGCAGACACTCTGACACTTGCAGATGACACGACGGTAGTGGTCACGTGGACAGTGTTGGGCAGATCTGGAGCTAACTCGGTTGCCTACATACGCAGGGCTCTTATTGAGCGTGACAGCGCTGGAAGTGCTGCGGTAGTTGGATCAGTTGAATCGATCTTGACAAACGAAGGTGATCTTGATTGTGACGCGACAATCACTGTCAGTGGAAATGATGCACGTGTTGAAGTCACTGGGGTTGCCGCAACCACTATTAATTGGAGCGCGACGAGGGAATATCAGACGGTGGTGAAGCCATGAAACGCCTCGCTCGCGAGTTCCTCGTCGACATCCTCTTCACCTCTGCAATTCTTGTGGTCCTAGTGCTTCTTTACGCAGTGATTCGGGGGTCGTAATGGATTGGATCGAGTTCGCCAAACAGTTTCAAAGAGTACCCGAGTATGGCTTTATTCTGGCCATCCTTTGGGTGATCTACAAAGCGCTCGATGCGGTTGGCCTGATAGAGCATCTTCGCCTGAAGTTGCTGCCCGAAGGACAACCCTCAACACAACTGAGCGGCGAGCATAGTGGACGCCTAGTTGAAACGCTTGTGACCGTCCAGGAAGCCCTTGTTGATTTCGGTAAGAGGCTTGGTGTTATCGAAGAAATCATTGGCCCGAAGAACGGCTCAACGCTCATGGACAACATCCACGACATCGTCGAGGCCGTCCAGCGGACTGACGGCAAGATCGAGGCTCATTTGAGCGCTAACGCGATGGCCCTTTTCAGAACGGACAAGGATGGACTTTGGCAATGGGTTAACGCTTCATTCCTTCAGATGGTGGGACGCGTTGACGGCAGAACTCTCATGAATCGAGGCTGGCACATTTGCCTGGACGAGAAAAACAAAGAACGTACGATCACCGCCTATCAAGCAGCGGTGCAGACCTCGAGCAGCTTCGAGCAGGAGGTCTTATTCAGGACACCTGACGGGCGTCGAGTGCTTGCATTCATGGTCGTCGAACCATCAACTCACAAGAAAGAACAAGTTCACGCATTTTTCGGCCACTGCCGAATCATGCGAGACGAAACTAGCGAAGGCTAGCAATAAAAAGGAGAAGAACAAATGACAAACAAACTGAATACAGCGGCAGAATTGGCAGCTGAAATTACGTACTTCAACGAAAACTACTCAAAGGCGCCGAGTGTGCCAGCTACCGAGGAAGCGGTTAATCAGCTATTCGCTTATGTGTCTGATCTTCCGCGATCGATCGACGAGGATGAAGAGTACGTGTTGTTGGATTTCAATGTCGAGCATCTACCGATGAACGTCGAGCAATGCTTCGGGCAGCAAGACTTGGTGTCCGCTTTCCTGAGTTGCCTACGGTTCAATCCGTTTGCAACTGTAGAAATGACTGATGGTGTAATCAATCCGATCATTGCTTCAATCTCTGCCTCAGGTGGTGACGGAATGTCTGGCGCATCAGTGGGATGGGTAGACGGTGCGCTAATGAAGCATATCGTTAGGCGATTTCTTGCCAAATTTGAGCAAGACGACGAAACGGAAGCGAAAGCGCGATCGGCACGCCAAGGAATCATGTCGTACATCGGGATAGGGCTCAAAGAACGTCGAAATCTGTTAATCAACAAGACGACAGATCCAGCCGATCGTGCGCGTGTCTCGACTTTGATTCCGAATCTTCCGCGCATCTTCGGACCAGATCGGGATGACGAAGACAAGATTATCGAAGCTGCAAACCGGATCATTAAGAAACGTGCATCAACTGATGCCATCTTCTTCTGATGAGCCTCCGTGAGAAGCGCATCAGGTTCACACGGAACCTCGGCCGGCTCCTGCTCTATGCGGAGTTGGCCGGGATCTGCGTGGCTGTTGATGAAGTCAAACGAAGCAAAGCCCAGGCTCAAGCCAACGCCGCGGCTGGTGTTGGAATCAAGGATTCCCTTCATGTTCTGGGGCTGGCAGTAGATCTTGACCTTTATGAGTCGAACGGTCGCTGGATGGACGGGAAACTTCCAATCGATCGAGATACCTACAAGAAGCTTGCTGACTACTGGCTAACACTCGACCCAGATAACGCCTGGGGTGGCTCTTGGGGCGATCTTCGGCACTACTCGCTAAGCCATGGCGGAGTTCGATAATGCCTAGACCCATCATCTACCGCGACGGGTACAAATACCAGTTGGTGCGCGACTACCGCATCAGCGTCGGAATCATGCCCGAAAAGCGTATCGATGAACGGTTTCTCTGTCTCCATCCATGGGGTGAACTCGTGATCCTCGCCGGCTACTCGTGGGATGGGCCAAGCGGTCCGGCGGTCGACACCAGAAACTTCATGCGAGGCAGCCTGATCCATGACGCGCTTTACCAATTACTTCGATCAGGTGAGCTTGAGCCGCAACATAGGATCACGGCAGATAAGCTTCTTCGCGAGATATGCATCGAAGATGGCATGAGCAAACTTCGTGCATGGTGGGTCTACCGTGGCGTCAGATTGGGCGCATCGAAAGCAGCGCACGTGACGCGGCCTACGATGACCGCGCCGTGACTATTCTGCATTAAACTGCTTGTAAGCCTTTTCTGCTTCCCGTGAATTGTTCACCTTTTCAACTACCGCGAAACTTCCGCGAATGAAGAACTCATCAACGTTGAGCTCGTTATCATCCGATGAAGGCTCGAGCACGAAGAATCTATGCTTCATCGTGGGGCCTGAAAGAACACCAACGCGCTTGAATCTACTTATCGTACCTTCGTAGACATGAGTTCCCATTTGCTCCTTGCCCTGGAGTTCACCCGGATGCTTCACCTTGAAGACGGCGCCGCTTTTGTGCCCTAGCCTGACCTGGAGCGGGTTAGACGGTTGAGGTCCTCGTCTTTCAACCTCAAAAGCGTCTACATCTTCTGGACGCATCATCCATCGGGAGCCCTTCTTGATTGCCGGGATTCTTTTGTTTTGAACCGCCTGGCGAACAGCGCTCACGTGAACATCAAGCAGCTTGGCTGCCTCAGTTACCGTCACAGAATAGGCGTCTGCATCTTCAGCGCGAACCGTCCCTTCTTGGATTCGTTTGAGGTCCAGAAGGTCCAGCATCACGTGATAAACCGGATTTTCGTATGCTTCCTTTGTCACGAGTCCTCGAGTAGGCAACGCTTCTTGATCCAGGATTGGGTTTTCGTTTCCATAGATCAAGTTGACCAGGTTTGATTCTGTTGCGTTTGGGTCGTTTGCCAAGTCGATAACCCGCGAAAGGAATGCTCGAACCTCAGGATCTGGCTGTTCAAACTCTATGTAATCCCCTCGCAGCGTCTTAAATCGTTCTCTCGTTTTCATGGTATCCTCCGTGAGGTTTGGGGCCCCTTTCGGAGCCCCGTTGAGGTTTACAGGATCTCGTTGATCCCAAGGTATCGAACAAAGATGGCCAACTGGCCGTAGTGTGATTTCGCGAAATCAACTGTTGACTGGACTTTAGATCCGTCAGTGATTGAGCGCACAGCTAGTGCATAAGCGCGGGTTTGATCGTAGTAGATCTCACCGGCATCTGCCCATGCGCCTGTTACTTCGTTAGGGTAAAGGCTGAAGCCACCGAATAGATTGATGAGCTCGCGCTCAAACTGTTGATGCTGGGTGGCTGTGAAGAGTTCACCCTCGTTGCTTTTGACTGGGATTAAGATCTGAAGTTCGAACATTTGTCCTCCTGGACTTGCCGACGACCGGCGTTTTGATTGGGCTTGCGTCGCCCTCACTATGTAATATAGTGTTTTTTTGTTCTGTTGTCAACAGAAATCAACAATTAAATCTATCGTTTTTCTTCGACAAGTTTGTTGATGAACTTATGTAGTTCAATGCGCTTTTCGTCGATTATGTATGCAGCATACAACCAAGTCCGCTCGCCGGCTGCCCCTAAGTTATTCGTTGCTTCTGAAAGCCCAATTAGTCCGAGACCTGCAACCTCACGAAGTGATGCTTCGCTTGGGAAGTCGTGATTCTCAAAAGACAAGTGACCCGTTTTACTGTTAAATAATCTGGCGAGAAAAGTACTCAGAAGCATTAACTACCCTCAATTGTTGCTCAGTTTCCAATAGGCCTGCTTGATTGCAATTGTAATGTCGTTCGTTAATCGACGCGACAGTTCGTCAGTTGTACTGAATATATCGGTGTCGGAAAGCGCCTCATATTTAATCTTTGTGCCGTCCCAGTCGGCATTAACAGTAATCTTTGCTTCCCAAAAATCATCACTTTCGGTTCCTGCACTCACAGAATACTTGTTCTCGCCTAACGCCACAACTTTGATCCAGAATTCATAATTGCCACAATGCATAGCTTCAGTCATCAATGATCCAAGCGATTCAAACCATTGTCTTATATCTTGCACTTTAGACAAGGCTTCGCCCACTTTACGCGGAAATGCACTAATTTCATGTACGATTTTATTCCTATATTTAGTTTCCATTATCAATTGCTCCCTATTCTTTACTGTTGAAGTGTCGCGATAACCGGAAAATGATCCGAGTACCCATCCCGGTCAAAACTTGTTCTTGGTGGCATGGAGAACCTTTTGGGGGCGCCACCGGACCCAATCATGGCTGCCGGCCTAAATATCTCGACAGTCTCAGGCCTTTTCCACCAGGCAATACGAAGGTCAGGCATACAAAATCTCCAAAAGTTTTGAAATGCGACCTTCTGCGTTGAATCTAGGTCTTCCAAAAAAGTGTGTCAAGGGGGAATCTGGACCCAAATAGGCGGGCCCATTGATTGTTATCGTTCGCAGTGTATGCTACACTTGCTAACAGCCTGAGAGAGAGGTGCTCAATGAAATTCGGACAGTACGTAAGAAAGATAAGAAAGACCAGGGGTATCGGCCTTCGTGAAATGTCGCGAGCGTTAAACTGCTCAGCAGCCTACATTTCTGATATTGAACGATCCAGGCGAAACCCACCTGGAGATGAGTTGATGTCGAAATTCGCTGATGTGCTTGGGATTGACAGAAAATTGTTGGAAAGATCGGCCGCCGTCTCGCGCGATTCGATTCAACTGGACATTCGCGATGTTGCGATGCGAAAAGCTGAATTTGCCTATCTGTTGAACCGAAAATGGGATTCTTTGGACAACTCGCAAATCGATGAACTGGCGAAATATCTAAACGAAATGAACGCCAACTTAGAGGATTCAAGATGAGTGGCGTTCCGCGAGTGAAGTCGATGAACTGGCGTGAGGTTGGCCATCAAGTTGATAATCTATTAAGACGATGGTGTCCTGAGGCCCTCCAAAGACCGATGGTTGTCCCTGTAGATGAGTTTATCGAGTGGAGAGTCGAAGAGTTTGGAATGGAGTTTCATGTGGACGACAGACTCCCACCCGGAGTTGAGGCAGCGGTCGATCCCATAACAAAAGAAGTCCTTTTGACGCCGTTGGCATTTGAAAACCTTAATCAACCACACTACCGCTTTACAGCAGCCCACGAAATTGGCCACATCGTGCTGCACGTCGACCAAATAAAGGAGCGGTTCGAGGACTCTTTCGGACCCAAGTTGTTTAGAAGGAGCCAATTGAAAGCATACGAAGACCCGGAGGTGCAGGCAAATGCTTTCGCCTCAGCCCTGCTCATGCCAACAACTGTGGTAAAATCCATGGACTCGCCAAACGCCCGTATGCTAACGGATGCTTTTGGCGTTTCTTATTCCGCCGCGAGCCTAAGGCTCGCCAAACTCAAAATGTTCTAATCCGAGATCGAAACTTAAAACACAAAAGGCCAAGAGCAGCAATCTCTTGACCAATTGTAAACTTAAAGGAGAGCCCTTTAACAAGTTAAAGACAACTTTAATTTAGTACATGTACAAAGACAATGTCAAGTTCATGTATTTAAGCCAAGGGTTACTCCTTTTATTAGGAGTATAGATGTTTTACTACAAGTTTCTTCTAAAAGGCGCAAAGCCTAGAGTCTACAACATAGCTAGAAAGTTCTTAGAGAACCGGGGCCTAACACACGACATGTCGGCCTCTTACAAAACGTCGATGACAAAACACCAAGTCGAACGCGTCATTAGTGAATTGAAACAATGTCACCCTGATTTTAGAAAACACTTGGTGAATGAGTCGATATCGCCAATTGCGAACGAATCCACTTTTCCGGACGAACTCACCTACATGGATGTTGAGGACCTGGAAGTAATCAACGAAACCATTGTCGAAGGCATCGCGTCCGACGACATCTAGCGCAATGGTAGCGGGCACCAGTAGTGGTGCCCGTATCTACTCTTACGTGTCTGCCTGTTCACGCATGACAACAACATCGGCCGATACGAACTAATCACACCCCCTTAATCTCATCAGGCGGAACCTGATCGGACTTGTTGGCGGTCCTTGCCTCTTCCAGTAGGTGCTCGGCCATCTTCGTAAGCCAACCCACCATTTGTTGCTTGTCCAACTCATCGCGATAGGACGGCATGTCCTGAAGCGTCGTGATGCACGACATCAGTTGGTTGTAGGCGGCTTCGAGGTTATGCTCTCGGCTGCGAGATTGGCTCAAATCTCTTCACTCTTTCAGTGTTTATGTGGCTTGCCGCCACATAAAAAAGCGGTGATCAGACTCGAAAATGATTGCTCGATGTTGATCCCATATTGACCGTACAAGTTGGGCCAGGTCTTCCGAATCATGTTCAGAGGGTTCGTCGAGAAAAGACTCTATTCGATCACGAATACTTTGTTTAAGTAAATGGAAACGTTTGTCGCCCTTGGCTTCAGTTAATGTTGTCAGGGCGCGTTCATTTATTGGACCTTCGGAAGTAAGCAAGTCAAAAACAATGTGTGTGAGGAGATCTCGAGCATTATTAAAATCAGCGTCATCATGAGCCAATCTCTTTAGTTCACTTATTGAGGGAGCACTTGGGTCCTTTGTGAATCGCTTTATCTCCTTCACAATCGGGAGCATGCGAGAGATAGATGCCTCGATGCTGTTGATCTTTCTGAGTATTTCGTCGTTTTTCACTCAACCCCCACCTTTGTGTCTATTTACAGGCAAATTCTGGGATCGAGACTTTAATCAAGTAGTCTGATCCTGACTTTTCGAGTTGGTCAATCGTATTTGAAAAGTGGATCTTAGCGTGATTCTCCGAAACAACAGCGCGGAGTCCAGAGTCTTCGATATTCTGCATATCAGAAACCAGCCAAGGCTCGCCATCTTCCGGGTGAATAGATCGTACCTCGTGATACGGAAGCAACCGTTGGTTAGGCTGTACCCCTTGGTTATGCGCAGAATTCTCATGATGTACGTAGAACGGCTCCAACTGACGATCTCTTTTGTTGATGACTTTGAATATACAGCTGCTGTCATCGCTTGCAGTGCATTTAAAACCTTGAATAGCAGAAGTAATTCCTGCGTAAAGGCGACCACAAGCAGGGTCTTCTCGAGCTAGCATCAGAATTTCATTAAAAATTTTCAATCTGCTCTCGTCCGAAAGTTCTTTAATTAGATCACCAAGGACGCCAGGCAACAGATTCCCGTTTTCGTCGATAGAGTTCTCTGGTAAGTAACTCAAGCTTCACCTCCATCAAATTGTTTACTCCTTGTTGCTTGTCAAGTTAATGCGGTAGTCAATGACCCGACCAACATCTTGAACGTCGACGACATAATGCAGCTTCGCTTGTTGACCACCAGTTCTTCCAGACTGAGCCGAGAATGTGACGTTCTGCCCCGCCTTTATCACCTGTCCCGTTTGAATCCCGCTCAACTCGGCAGTAGTGATCTCGTTTTCATCAATGGCCATGACGTCACTAACCACGTAGTCCTGTCCCTTTGCAATTAACCGAAAATGTCCGTGAGAAATTGTATTAGATCCTGATATCGACACTGTGCTTGTCGAGGTTCTGCTATATGGAATTGACGTTGAATCCCAATCGCACAATACGTTTAGGAAAGGGCACGATGATGTTTCCATCGACAAGCTCCCTGGAATGGGCGGCAATCCGCTAACTGGCGTTGCATTTGACATTGAAGGCTCTGTCAAAGAATTGAAAATGAAAGCCATTCCTACTACCGGTTGGTCAGACTCAGCTACAACATAAAGATCGCCCGATACGCCCGGAAACATCGCAGAAGTAACCTGTGCATAGGGCCTACCCGCCGCAACCATCACAGCAAAAGAACCAACTTCGTCTCCATCTTGATATGCGTGAAAGGTGACATCCGCTTCCGAGCCACCCAGGTTCACGACAACGGGTGCTGAGTTACCTCCGTCGGTGGGTATCGGAAGATACGAGTACATCACAAAATCTGAGGCCGATGATGGATCAATTACGTTAGCTTGCGCGGGAGAATTCCCAGACGGACTAGCGGTTCCGTTAACTACAAAAGCTCCCGTGAGATCACTGGATGAGCTCGTTAGTCTTACAGCAAAACCAGGACCTTCACCGAGAGAGGGAAAAAGGATCCCAGCATCCTCGACCAATTGTTCAAAAGCTGAGATCGTTCTGTTGGCGGTCGCAACATTCCCGTTATTTCGTCTAGCGACTAAAGTAACGCTAGCGCTCGTAGGATTCGGGTTCACAACTACGATCGTGCCGCGGTACTGACTGTTATTTGTCACCCACGGATAGACAAGGTCTGTTTGAGCCACCACCGAAACACTGATGAACATCAATATCAAACGCATAAACCCTCCCAGATTCAATATCCAGTTTCCCTTAAGACGATCTTAGATACCTTGCCTTCTTCAACAGTGACACGCCCAAAGAGGATGCCACCTTGTAGTCCATAGTTAGGAACGTGCCAAGTCACATAGGTGCGCACAAAGTAATCGCCTGGCGGAAGGTTTTGAAATTCAAAACTTCCGCCACCGTCAGCAGTGGTGGTTCTTCGGTGTTCTTGAAACAAAGCAAATGGAGGCATTTCGCTCCATCGTGCGAATGTTCTCCCAGCCATCCTCATGTAGTCTTCGCCAAATGGCGTCGCCGGGTCTAGCGTGACAATGTTGCCGCCACCTGTTCGATCTTCTCCACCGACCGTCTTTAAGAATGCGTCTCCATTGATCTCGCCTGTACCCTTTTTTGCGAATGGTGCGTAGTTGTCCGGGTTAGGTGGGATGTGTTTTTCCCACTTGATCATTGGTGGAGGTCCGCAACTTAGACAGAAGCCGAAAAGTGAAACCAAAAACAATCTCATGCAAAGCACCCAAAAACTTGATTTCCGTCAAACCTACGCCTACGAATTATCCGTGTCAAGTGAACTGTCGCCATTTTCTTCGAACAAACCTTCTTTCTCCACTTCAGCCCGTAACATGTCGATTGTGATTTCGTTGTCTTCTTCCTCGTTCGCCTTAGCAAGCCGCCAAGGTTCTGCTTTGTGAGTCATGTGTCGAAGCTTCCACATCGAATATTGCCCAAATAGTTTGTAAGTCTTGGTGATGATCCGACGCTGTTCATCCGAAAGCGTGTCTCGGTCTGGCTCCTCCATTCTAGGGATAGGATCTTTATCGTACTTCTTGTATTCGTGATAAACCTGAGGGATTACTGGACCATGCTGCCACGCCTTTATCTTTTCCCAAAACATAGGTTCTTTGGTCGCGGCGATCGAGTTTAGTTGCACGTAATAGAGCAGCTTCTGAAGCTTCATGTTCGTGATCTGATCGTCCTTGTCCTGAATGTGAAGAAGGCATTGCGCAACCGCCTTTGCTGAAGGTTGGTCATGGTAGTCGGGCACTTCAGTCATCATATTGGGCTCATCTATGTCGCCAAGGCCCGATGCGAGCCATACGAAAGAGATATCGGCGGCTAACGCAAGTTTCAGAATTGCTTTTAAGCTCGGTTCATTTTCGCCGCTCATGTACTTATAGATTGATCCTCTTGAAACTCCTGACTTATCTGACGCCGGTTTCGGTCCGCCAAGCAATTCCACAACTTCTTTAATTCTAACGATTAGATCGTCATTGAATGTCTCTATGTCCATAATCCGGCAACTTTCTTTATATTTTTGTTGACATGTTTACTTTCATGAACATATATTGTGTTCAGGATGGTAAACATGAATACAAACATAAACACTCAAGACTGGCATCCAGCAGACGTGAAGTGCCAATTAGAGAAGGTTGGTTTTAGCCTATTCGACATAGCGCGTGAGCTTAATGTCACCAGAGGTGCAGTTTCAAACAGTTTGAAAACAAGAGTATCCAAGCGGATTGAGCTCTCTATTTCAGAAAAGTTGAAGCTGCAGCCTGATGAAATATGGCCGAGCCGATATGCGGAAGAGGCAATTCCAGCCTAATCCCAGTCCCAACAAGAAATGTAGACGATTATTGACACAAGTGCAAATCAGGAGGCGGACATGTACGGATATTCAACAGATGGACAACGATTTTTAGGTCAACATAGTGGCCGAGCTTCGGCCATAGAAGCCGCTTTGAGAGCGTTTCCCGATGCTCAGCAGGTTTTCACTGGCAAGTACACGAATGTAGGGATGGCCGACTATTTGACTGGAATTGCCGACACTGCCATTACTTGCGCGCGTGAAGCCCATCTTGATCTGCACCCTCGATCGAGGTTCCTTTCGGAGAATGATATTCTTGAGCATGAGCTCGAGGAACTAGAAAAGCGCTTACTTGGCGAGTTCCAGCAGTGGCTTAACGATTACCGTTTTTGCCCGCGTGAGCAGTCCGTTTGCGACATCCGCGAACATGACACGAATCAAACCATATTCTCGTGTGTGGGTAGACGACTGGGACCACTGACGCCTGTCGCCATGCCCGTTTCTTTTGTGGCAGGTGCTCTATGAGCAGCGTTGGGTTCTGCGTAGTATCAATTGATTTGGCCCGGTATTTAGCCGACCAGGACCGCATGGAGCGTGAAGAGCAGGCAGCCAATGACGCCTTGATTGAGCGCCTTGACGGGATGTATCAGCAAATCAAAACGCTTATTGAGGACAGCGACAGGCGCGACTCTCGGGAGTACAAAGCGGCTGTTTTTGAATTCGAGTCTGGTCTCGAGTTTTCCCTTGAAGAATTGACGAATCTTGCTCCAGGTGGTGCCTAATGAACACAAAACAAAAGAACGAAAGGCACCTCCAGAGGCTTCGAGCGATTGGTTGGTTCTTAACTGAATCGTATCCAAAGGCGAATATCCACATCCTCGAAAACAATGGTCGATATGTGACCGTGAAGAGTGGCCGGACCTTCCCCGGTCGCCAGTTGCCAAAGAGTTGGTCGTAATGGAAGCGATTATTGATACGCCCATTGACTATCCATCCACCGAACCGACGTATGGCTCTGGAACGCGCATGGTGCACATGTATCACCTTCTGCAAGGGTCGAAGTACGGCATATCAAGAGACAGCCTTGCTGACACATTAGGCGTCAGACCCAACACGATTAGGCGATATGTGAAAGCCCTTCGCGACGTCCTCGTCAATGAAGACGGACAACCGCTTGTCGTTATCGACGTGTTTGATCGGGTTCGAGTGTTGGGGGAGAAATGATTTTCGAAGTGGACGTTACGCGGTGCGAAAAGTGCGACAAGAGAAAGTCTGCTTGTGCTTGTTTCTCTGAAGCGGAATTTGAAGGTGAGCTGGGTCAAACATTACTGACTGAAATAGCCCATGCACTGGACACGCTTGAAGAGAAGCGTCTCACAAGTGGCGACTATTTTATCAGGGACGAATGCTCTTCTACGGCATTTATCACTTGCACAGTCGGGTCATTAATGATCATCGAAAACAAAGATATCGCAGTCGAATACCTGCGTTTTAAGTTCGCCCCATTCCAGGCACTTTTTGACCTTTACTCAGACCAGCAAAAGAAGCTCCTGCAGTTTGTCGCAAGAAAAAACGACTCAATTGACGGATCCGATGAGACTCGCTGGACACGCATGCGTGATTGGGTTGAGGGTTTGTTGTTGGGGAATACAAACCATGAAGCGGAAGATTGTCATGCCCGGTAAATCATCAACCACATGGGAATGGCAAAGGCCCCCACAGCTAAGGCTACGTTTTAACGATGAACTGATCGTAGACAACTTTGCCGGCGGCGGAGGCGCTTCTATGGGACTAGAGAAGGCTATTGGGAGATCGGTTGATATTGCTATAAACCACGACCCAAAAGCGTTGGCGATGCACAAAGTCAATCACCCGGGCACACGCCACATTTGCGAAGACGTTTTTAATGTTGACCCTGAAGAGGTTTGTGACTCCAAACCAGTTGGACTGGCTTGGTTCTCGCCAGACTGCAAGCACTTCTCAAAAGCTAAGGGCGGAAAACCTGTTGAAAAGAAGATCAGAGGATTGGCTTGGGTCGCGATTCGTTGGGCATCGAAAGTCAAACCAAGAATCATCATCCTCGAAAACGTTGAAGAATTTGAACATTGGGGGCCGTTGAATAGTCTCAACATGCCCTGTCCCGCCAGAAAAGGCGACACGTTTAAGCAGTTTGTTAATGAGCTTGAAAAGCTTGGTTACAAAGTGGAATGGCGGTTGCTTCGTGCTTGCGATTTCGGTGCTCCAACAATTAGGCGGCGGTTGTTCCTAATTGCACGATGCGACGCCCAGCCAATCGTTTGGCCGAGGCCAACGCACGGAAAGGGATTGCAACCATACGCCACTGCAGCAGACTGCATCGATTGGTCGATCCCGCTAACGTCGATATTTGGGCGCAAGAGGCCGTTAGTTGATGCGACGATGAGGCGTATTGCCAGAGGGATCAAGAGGTTTGTATTGGACGCGAAAGAGCCGTTCATAGTCACTTGCAACCATGGCGGCGATAGGTTCAGGGGTCAAGGATTAGACAAGCCGCTGGTCACAGTAACGGCTGCCCACGATGCGCATGGTCTAGTAGTGCCATATTTCGTACCTCGACACGGTGAGCACCCAAAACAAAAACCACGATGCAGAGCGGCAAACCTGCCACTGCCAACCATTACGACAACCCAAAATGGGGCAACACTAGTCGCGGCGTTCATAGCCAAGCACTATGGAGGTACACGGCAAACGTCAGGATCATCAATGAAAGACCCGATGAGCACGGTTACGACCGTCGATCATAACGCATTGGTCGCTTGCAACATCGTGCGCAGCTTCGGCCAGAGCGTTGGCAGTGCAATGGATAAACCGATCGGAAGCGTGACGGCTGGTGGTGGCGGCAAGTCATCGTTGTTGGCCGCTCACCTTTTGAGTTTGAAAGGGAATAGTAGACGAATGATGCCCCTCAGTGAACCAGGGCCCACTATTTGCGCAGGCGGAAACCATGCCGCTCTCGTCGCTGCGCTCATGGCGCCTTACTACGGTTCAGGATCTGGTACGACTGGTCGCGACCTACGAGAACCGGCGCCAACAATAACGACGAAAGACAGGCTACAACTGGTAACAGTCACCATCGATCAAGAGTCATACATTTTGGTGGACATAGGTATGCGCATGCTTCAGCCACGCGAGCTGTATAGAGCTCAAGGCTTTCCAGACGACTACGTCATCGATTTACTGTATGAAGGCAAACCATTATCGAAAGCGGACCAAGTAAGGATGTGTGGGAATTCTGTTCCGCCACCATTTGCGCATCAGATCGCGCTGGCAAATTACGTCAACGTGTCTAGCCAGCCAATGGAGGTATCTCATGCCCGGTAGCCCAACCGCCAAGCTGTACACGCCGATGCGCAATGATGGGCCATGGAGAGCGATTGCGATCGCGTTTTTGTCAGGTGCCGACTTGCACCTGATTGCGAGATCTCATCACATGACCATGGAACAAATTGCAGGTCATCTTAGCTACGCCAAACGCAAGATCATTGAAGCATACCCAAGCCTTGAATACGCACGTCGGGCCAAATGGGGCGCAATTCGAATGTGCAAGAACTGGCGCACGGCCTTTCTGCGTGCGGCTCAAAGGATGGCGGCATGAATCCGAAGTATCAACGAAGATTCGTTTATTACGCCATGTCTTTAGGCCGAAACCCTGACGATGTTGCCAAGAACGACAAAATCTTCCATTTCATGCTCTGGATCAGAGACAAGATTAACGAATGGAAAAAGGAAAAAGGGCGCGATCGATACTCCGGGATGTCCACTGAAGATCACCAAGAGTTTGATGCGTGGATAGAGGGACAGTTGGAGGCTGCAGCGTGACGGAATCTTTGTATATGACTGAACAAGAAGCAGCTGAGCATCTACGGTGCAGCCAGAAGAACTTGAGGCGATTATGGGAGAGCGGTCAAATTCATGGGCGCTGCATTAACCCGTGGTCGAAAAAGAAGCGGATCATTTATGCACGGTCAACGGTGCTATCATTCGCAGATCCGCAACCCGCCACTCCATCCAGGAGGGCCCATGGCTAAACTAGGACGAAAGACGAAGATCCCGTACGTCTACCAATGTGACGACGGCACATTTCGAGCACGTCCAAAAATCAAAACCCTAACCGGATTCAAGTTCCCTCTAGGGGTTGGATTCAACTCACCCAAAGAAGCTGTCGACTGGATCGTCGAGCAACAGGCCTATGCCGTTGTGAATACGAAACAGAACGTTCAGCCAAACATCACGCTCGGCGCGATGAGCGAACAAGCTCTAGCCGAGAAGAGCGCTCACAAGAACATTCGCATGATCAGGTATTACCTTGACCAGGCGGTTGACTTCTTTGGCGCCAATACGCCGATCGAGGACCTAGATAGGGCCAACATCACAAACTATGTGCACGAATTGCGTGGACGAGGACTGAGCGACCCAACGATTAGACACCATCTCGCTGAGATACGGTGGATGATGCGATTGGCAGCGGACGAGCATGGCATTACTCGAAAGTTTAAAATGCCAAAGCTCGACGCGTGTGGCATGAGAGATCTGCCTTTCAACCTGGCAGATTTCCGCAAAGTCGTAGCACACCTACCTTGGTATCAGAAACCCATACTCCGATTGATGATGTACACCATGCAGCGAAAAACGGTGATCTTCAACATCAAATGGAGTCAATACCGAATGGGGCAAGACGGCAAGATGCGTCTACATCTCGTCCCCAACAAAACCACACAACAGACCAAAGAAGAGAAAACCTTTCTCATCGAAGGTCCATTAAAGGCAGACATCGAAGCACTTCCAAAAGTATGCGAATGGATGATGCCCAACCCTATGACGCGCAAACCTTACGAGAACTTCTACAAGTCGTTCAGTACGGCTTGCGCAAACGCTGGGGTGGCGAAAATGACCTTCCATCATGTGAAGCACTTAGGTGTCACGCACTGGCTAGAAAAGACCGGCAACGTCGCTCAGGTGTCGGCATTATCCGGAACATCAGAGAAGCTCATTCGAGAGCGTTATGCCCACCTAACAGGTGCCAATGAGGCCGAATCAATAGGCGTCATAAGCGACATCTATGCACTGGAGTCAGCGTGATTAGTTACCTGCTCGTTACCCCGAACCCAACTAAAAACCCTCAACTTATCCTAAACATCATGAAACAAACAGTGTATGGTACGCCCGGAGGGATTTGAACCCACGACCTTCGGATTAGGAATCCGCTGCTCTATCCGGCTGAGCTACGGGCGCTTACTGCACAAACCTCATTAATTGAGGCACTTGAGACACATCACAATCCGAGCATTCTAACACGCACGGTAGCAATATCGCGCATTATCGCGCGTTTTCGTGCAGCTTGACACACCAACGACACACTATTCTCATGTTGACTATCCGAGGTAAGGTCGATCAGATCGCAATAGGAATCATCGTACGGTTTTTGCTCACACAGATAATCAGCGAGCGGTGCCACCGAGAATATAATTTACAGGATGCAATGTTGGCCATTGTCTATGGCCCAACGTCCTACGGCTTAGCTTGTCGTTGCAAATGCAAATGTCATCATGAATCGGTTTCGAAAAATAGTGGCAGCTCTATACTGGCACAGTCGCGTACGAATCTGGCTCATTTCTCTAGATAGTACTTCGAGGAGATTAATGATCGTGGCGTAAAAGTTCGGCTGCTTTTCCTCTTGGAATCCTAGTCTATGAGCAACTCGATGCCAAGTTAACACAATACTACTAAAGGCGTACAAATCTTCGCTTACCTTGACGGTTTATTAAACATCATATAAATTTCAAGTACTAATTTATCCTTTGGCACCATAAATGCACACGATGTATCAGCAATTATGTGCTTTGGCAGGAACCGCATGAACGATCCCGACAACATAGAAACAATCAGAGAATCGCTCAAAGATGGGACCGACGAGATTTACGTAAATGGATTTACCTTTGGTATCGCCTCATCTGACATCATTATTACTTTCAAGAGAAACAATAAATACGTCTTGAATATGAATATCCCCTTCGGCATGGCCAAGGATCTGGCAAATAAACTTGGTGCAGCCATCTTGGATTTCGAAAATTCTACTGACATCAAAATTTCGACTCCAAGCGAAGTTGACTCAGCCATCACCGAGGTAAAAAAAGATGAAACTTAATGCCGTAGCTAAATTGTGCGATGGTTGGTTTTATGGACAAGGGAAGGCTCCGTCAAAAGAACGATTTGTTTACGCGAAAATGATCATTGATAATGCTGAAGGTCTTTGGCCTGAATACGAGGTATATCCAAATCAGGAAGGCGAACTTGAAGTCGTATTTTACTCATCTGATAAGAACCCGGCAATTTCGGTCCATTTCATGATTAACCATAGAAACGACGTAACGTGTTTTGCCGAAATTGGCGACAAGGATTATTTCGAAATCGATGTCCCGCTGAGCATCACTGATACCTTGATCGTCATCTCAGGAGTGAAGGAATGTTTGTCAGACTCATCCATCGAAATCAGTTCGATGAACGAAAAGGGCGTATCGCTTCATCGGCATTTCGAAACTCCTCGGAGGGCGGAATCTCGATTACATGCACGGTTTGCATACGGAACAAATCCCAAACAAATTGTTCGCACCTAAATCGACATTACAATTCTCCTCCTTTCACGAACCCAATAATGTTTTGGCTGGTACCTGGTGAATTAACTAACAACGGTCGCATCGAATTTGTGCTATCGACTACTGACCCTCCCGACGACTGTCACGCCAACTTATTCGAAGTTGGCGACAATAAAGCAAGAAGAATGTTTAAGGATGACTTTAAAAGAAACGGATGGTCAAACTACTACTGGTGCGACGGCAGCGAAAGCAAACAACTAAATCTCGCTGTCGCTGAAGAAATTAGCGTGTCTAATCAGACACTCTAAATTACCGATTTTGTAGTTCTGCATATCTAACATATAGGCTTTTGGGGCAGACACGCCAAACTAGTCAGCCAGCATTGGCGACTTCGTTCGTGCTCAACCATTTCTGCAGAATTGCCAGCTATCTCCGTTGCTTAACAAATCTGGACCTATCTATTTTCAGGCCCGCGTTGGTCCAACATCCAACGTACTGACGAATTATTTTCGTCTTCAGATAGCCTGGCGTATTCCAATTCTCCTGTTCGCTAACAAACGAATTCCAAAAACTATACTGCACGTGTCCATTTTCATGCACATTATTGTCGATCAAGTATTTCATTTTGTATTACCTTTCTGATCTAAAGTTCATGCCAAGTTAACGTCATGAAAGGTATATAGAAACTTGAATAAAGTATGCTAGCACGTGCACTCGGGCATTGTCAAAATCACCCGAATTCCGAGAATTTGACGCTCGGACTCGGATCCAGATTATTCCAAAGGAAGATACGGCTCAATGATCACGATCATCGGCCCTCGTTTCTGAACGACTCATTGAGCTAAGTCACCGGCCAAGAGGTCGCTGGGCACAATGTCATCCAAAGTTGTTAGTCTTTGCGTTTTCAATCTCACACACAATCAGTTCAGGTCCATTGAATAAACCGACGTATCAATGCTAGATGCAAGCTGTTCGGCGATTGGGGTATCGCAAAAAATCGATTTAAGTGCAGTCGCTGCCTAACTAGACGCCTTCAGTTTATTCCAATTACGCGCTTGGTTAAGTTGAGCAACGGCTGATTTCTTTCTTGGAAAGCCTCAATGGCTTCGATAGTAGACATGTAGACATCTTCATATTCAATTAATCTCCGGCCTTCAAATGAAGCAACGCAACAGCGCCCCTGATAATGACCAGGATGCGCGTCTTTGAATTCGATCAGCGTCTTCTCAGTAAGCGATTTTGCTTGTATGAATCGATCTTGGAAAAACTCGCGGACCAATCCATGAATTTGGCTAATCGATTCGATGTATTTCCTGAGTGCGGCATTGAGATCTATGCGTGGATCCAGAGCGGCCAATCTGCCAATGTCTAACGGACGACTTTTCTTTCTTTTCTTGCCGTAAGCCTCGATCGATTTAACAATTTTGTCCCTATCAAATAACACTTTTGTTGAATAATAAAACAATCCATCCTCAGTCCGCTTTCTGTCAGGCACAAACCAGTGCACTGGCTGATCGCTGTGTTGGGAATAGTTACGAATCTCTTCCATCAGGAGAAAAGTGTCATCTGAAGTGGTTCTTTCCTTAAAAAGTTTATAAATGGTTCTTGGAACGCCCATCTTAGCCATCAATTTGGAGTCTCGGTACAGACGAATGACGGTAAACAACAGCATCAGTCTACGTGAGATGTCAAATTTTGCAGCGTGGGCGTCACTCGAAAAACCAACCAATTCCCTAAGCGAGAACGTAAGTAACTCCTGTTCCACCTCGACATAGGACTTAATTACCATTTCATATAAAGCTTCGAATTGGTAAACGCTTTCAATGTTGATTCGCGACCTTATAACGTCCTTGAACGTCTTTTCGTTCGTGGGTATTTGGCATTTCCGCATGTCTCCACCGATGGCGCAAATAACGTAGGTTCTAGGCACTTGATTCAACCTGGCCTTCTGCTCTTTGGCTTTTTCATCGCCTTTGCCCATCTCTCAACACCCCGTCTCCGATTACGCGATTTTCGACACTTTTCATTCTTCGATAGTGATGACCTGTCAATCAGGCTGATATGACCTGAGTCTATCAGTATGACATCATCGTAGGACTAACCGGATTGCTCTGCCTCTTTTCGTCGTGTCTCGGCCTCTTGAAGCTGTTCTTCTAGCTTTTGTTTTTGATCCTTCAAAGCATCTAAATCTTCGTGGGATGATTTTTCTTCTTTGATGCGTGCGCTAATGCCGACAATGAGCTGGCGAATTTCTTCGATTGAGGCGGCTTCCTCCGCTTTATCAAAGGCAAGATCTTCCGGTGCATTCTGTGCCTTGGACACTGACTTTCGATTCCGTTGCGGACGGATAGAGCTTTTGGGATCCAACGCGCGAGTGGTCATGATCGTGGGCGAAACTATTTCAATACCGGCCTCATGAAGTGCATCTAACATGCACTCGCGCAAGCGCGAGCGCGTGGAGATCAGACTCTTCACGTCTAACAACAATCCGGACACGCGATAGAGAACAGAGAAATCGCCCAGGTCTCTCACGTGCACAAAAGCATCACTAAGGCCGGCCTTTTCCGCCGCCTTATTAAGCAATTCTGAGATGTCAAAACGAGACACGTCATAACCCAGTGATACTTCTGCTGCTACCAGCGTTCCTGTCGAGCGCACCACCTGCATAGGTCTGGTCACCATAAATAGATTGGGTACCGTAATCAGATCACGATCTTCGGTTTGTACTTCGGTATGTAAAAGATCAATCTCAGTAACACGGCCCGTTACTTGGTCAATGGTAATGAAATCACCCGGTCGAATACTCTTGATCACTCGTATCATAATACCGGCCATCATGTTGCCGATGAAGGTGGTTGAAGAGAACGCGATCGCGGCACTGAGAAGGATACCAATCAGGCTCAGTAGCTGGGCGCGCAAAGCGTCGCTGACGGGCAACGCAATCACGACCGCTAATCCACCCACCAAGGTCAATACCAGCATAGTTAGCTTGAAACGAAAGGCCGCCTCGTGCTGATTGCGCCAACGCCGTCCTAAGAAACGGTCAAGTAGCCCCAACGCAATGAGCACGCCTGTCAACGTCAGCAAAACCGGTATAAAAGTTAACGCCTTAGTCTGAATATCCGTCAGTAGGTCCAAAAAATAGCCTCCTCATCCACGATCACGCTGCGATCAATAAAGGCGTGATATCGACATTGTCGCACGCGCAACAGAAAAAGTTACGGATCAGCGTCATCCAAAAAATGAGCCAACGTCTTGTTAACACGCCCATTCGGCATCGTAGACTTGACATTTACCCATCCGTGCCCTATTATACTTACAGACCGACCGGTCTGGTTTTAAAAAGTGGGTGTGGCAAAAAAGGGCTTAGAACCTTTGGCTGGGAGCCAGGCTCACATTCTTGAGGCTTGTAGACATATATTCCCCTGAATTACTCGGAGATCAGATGTTACTTTATCTGCCTGAAAACAAAATACTTAGAACCTCTGGCTTGAAGCCAGACTCACATTCGTGACGCCCAAAGCCGATCATACGGCAGCCTCAAAAGGCGAACAGACACGTGAGATCATCATCCAGCAAGCAGCCATGCTCTTTAATGAGAAAGGCTTCGCTGGCTGTTCGATGAATGATCTGATGCAGGCGACTGGGCTTAAGAAGGGTGGGATCTACAATCATTTCGCCAATAAAGATGAATTGGCGGTAGCGGCTTTTGAGCATGCCATCCAAGTCATCGAAGACGAGATCCGTAAAATCACTAGCCGCAGTCAAGACGAACGCGAGATCGTGGTTAACATTCTTAACTTCTATCGCGAATACCCCGAAGACCCCATCGTTCGCGGTGGCTGCCCGCTGCTAAATACAGTCATTGATAGTGACGACAATCACCCTAGACTGAAAGCACGCGCAAAAATTGCGCTCGACCGCTGGATCTGGCAGCTGACACGCCTCATTCAGCGTGGGCAAGAGAATGGCCGTTTCGCTGCTGAAGCCGATGCCGCCCAATTAGCCATCGTCATGCTTTCAGGCATCGAAGGCGGGATCGCGTTGTCGCGTTTGGGCCAGCCCGCCACGGTCATGCACCCTGTCATCGACCACCTCACCGCCTACTTACGTGGCGCACTCAACTTCTAGCCCTTTTTTTGCCCTACAACAGACCGATCGGTCCTTTTTTGGAGAAACCATGAAGATCATGCATTTTTTGACTCAGTTACTGGAAAAGACACACGCACCCTTGGCCGAGGCCTGGGCGAGGCGGCTCTTCTTTTCTCCGCGTCGTAAATACGTGGATCCGCCAAATGTACCCGATCAGACAAGTCGTTGGCTTTCGTTTGAACGCACGTCCGGCAAAGAAGGCCGCGTTCGTATCTACTACGCCGGTGACGGACCAGCCGTTTTACTTGTTCACGGTTGGGAGGGTGCCGCCCTTGGCTTTGAGGCCATGTCTAAAGCCTTTATCAATGCCGGTTTTCGTGTCGTCACCTTTGACGGACCGGCCCATGGCACCTCTCCTGGATCAAAAACGAACCTAATAGAACTGAGCCGTGTCGCTCAGGACTTGGGACGCTTGAGCGGAGGATTTGAATTGGTTGTAGGTCATTCATTTGGAGGCGTGGTGGCAGGTCACGCGATTGACGCCGGCCTGAAAACGAATGCGTTGGTGACCATCGCCTCGCCAGCCTCCACCGACTACATCCTCGACCAGTTCCAGTCCATCATTGGCGCTTCAAATCGCACCCGTGATGCTTTAGGAAAGAAGATTACTCAAATTGCAAAGCGCCCAACGTCTGAACTCGCCTTAATGCACTTCGTCAAACGCCTACTCTCGCCAGGACTAGTGATCCACGACGAAAATGACGGCCTTGTACCAGTTGAAAACGCACATGAAATTGCGAAGCGATGGCCAAACGCGCACCTCACCATCACCAAGGGTCTTGGCCATTCGCGCATCTTGCGTGATGCCCTTGTGATTGACCAAGTCGTTGAGTTCGCTAGGCAAAGAGTAGACATCAAAAAGACGGCATAGTCATGGCGGCTATAATGTCGCCATGCACGACCTGCAGCCTGCCATAAACTACATGAGCCAATTCGTGACACCAGAACGGATGGCGCAACTTGAACGTGTGGCAGCGGCGCGCACGCGCTATCTCACGTTACTACTCGAGAATGTGTATCAGCCCCATAATGCCAGCGCCATTATTCGTTCGTGTGAGTGTCTGGGCGTTCAAGACATACATATTGTTGAGCAACATTACCGCTACCGTGCCAATCGCGATATCGCCTTAGGCTCTAGCAAATGGCTTAACCTACATCGCTATGGTCGTGCTCAAACGAACCCCTTCGCTCAGGCCGTCAAACAGCTGCGACGTAGGAATTACCGCTTAGCAGCCATGACTCTGAGAGATGACGCGTTATCGGTGGAACAAATTCCACTAGACAAGCCTGTCGCCTTGATCTTTGGTACCGAGTTACACGGACTATCTGACGAGGCTCACCAGGAAGCGGATTTCCTTGTGACGCTTCCAATCCAGGGATTCACTCAAAGCTTTAACATCTCCGTGGCTGCGGCCTTAACGCTACAGCCGCTATTGAAACGAATTAAAGATGAAGCGGTCGACTGGAAGCTCTCGCCCGACGAACTTGCCCAACTTAAATTGGATTGGCTACTCAAATCCGTTCGCGAGGGACCAAACATATTTAGTCAGTTCCTGGAAACAACTCGGCTAGCTGGCCAAGTCGAATAGGAATCTTCACCTTAATTAGTGACGCTAATCGAGTTTCAGAGAAAACATTCTTACCCGCGGCAACGTCCATTGTCTAGGAGCCACGAATGAACCACCTCAAATCACCTGCATCGACCGCCAAAAGAGTGATCTTTCTGCTCGTGCCTTCAGTCCATTTACTTGACCTGTCAGGACCCGCCCAAAGCTTTTATGAGGCCAATGAGCTTGGGGGTAGTTACGAACTCATGTTTGTCTCGAATCACGTAAAGCTTCGCAGTGCGCAAGGCTTGATGCTTTCTGACCTCTTACCGCTTCCCGAGCTGCATTCCCAGGACACAATCATCGTTCCTGGCATTTTGTCGGACACCATTGATCACTTAAGTGGTCTACCCATGACGTGGCTTCAACAAGCCGATCAGCTTAATTGCCGTATTTGTTCCATTTGCAGCGGCTCATTCGTGCTGGCCCAATCCGGAATACTGAACGGCCGAAAATCAACAACCCATTGGAAGCTGACAACCAAGCTTCAGGAAAACTTTCCACAAACACAAGTACTTGAGAATCGCCTCTTTGTACGCGATGACCACATTATGACCAGTGCAGGCGAGTCATCGGGCATTGATCTGTCATTAACGCTAATCAGCGAAGACCAAGGAGCGCTTGTTTCCGGCCGCGTTGCCCGCGAAATGGTGGTTTACATGCGACGTGAGGGTTATGCCAAGCAAGACAGTCTTTTTGTCACCTATCGCAATCATATCCATCAAGGCGTGCATAAGATTCAGGATTGGATTGCCAATCACCCTCAGCAGAACCCCAGTGTTGAGTCTCTGGCTAGTGTGGCTGGCATGAGTGCGCGCAATTTGACGCGCGTCTTCAGACAAGTGACCGGCACAACCGTGCGCAGTTACGTCAATAAGATCAAAATGGAAATTGCCAAGAGTCTGCTAGACGATCAGAACCGCACCATCGAAAACGTCGCTTACGCGTGTGGTTTTGAGCATCCGCGCCAGTTTAGGCGGGTGTGGAAGCAAAGTTTTGGATTCACGCCCACCGAATATCGCAGGCGCGATGGTCCACCAATTAATTGAAATTAATTGAGCCTAAATTGGTGTATTTGAAACTCGTCTTGGTCATCGAGCACGATTCCAAATAGAATACCTCCGTCTGACAACAACTTCCCTTGCTCACCAAAGTCGACAGAAAACGCCTTTTTAGATTTGGCCTGCAATAAAACGCCTTTGATGACGCCACTCCTCGGGGAATGGTAAGCGACAATCAATCCACCTTTAGACAACGGTAAGATTAAGTTGAAAAAGGGTTTCTTTTCTGGAAACACCGCTTGCATAGCTGGATCCTCAAACACAGGATCGGACTGATAGGTTAACTTGTCATGATCGGTGACGGGTGTTTCACCCAATGGGACCGTGATTTCCTGGATGTCGTTTCGGTTGTTCAAAAAGATCTGAGTCACTTTGGCATTACGTGCGTCTCCATAGACAAGGCGCGATGACAAACGATCATAGCCAGCCACCAATGCTGGCGAAAACGCATGGAAGTACATGACACCGTTTTCATGTTTCCAGCCGACATCTGGTACTTTAGCCAGAGTTTCTGCCAGTGAGCCGTCTAAGGGTTTGCTTTCCAAGATGCGGAAGTTCTTGTCGTCTGCCATTGAAAATTGAAGGTCCATCGACAAAAACTCGTCTTGGGCAATCCGGTGCAGCATTAGAGGGACCCGCTCATTTGTACGGACGGGCAAGGTCTCTTGATAGAGGCCATTCAAATCGAATACTTGGATGCGCCCATTATTTCCGCTCAACACGATCAATTGTTCGCCATAAATTGACACATAACCTTTCCTGATTTGACCAAATTCAAATTCGCCAGGTCCTTGGCCCGGGCCGCCAATGCAGCCGATAAAGTGACCTTGAGTGTCCCACTTAAAGATCGTTTGCGCACTTTGGTCAAGCACGTACAGACCGACACCTTCTTGCCAAGCAATTGACTCAGGAGCTTGTAGAGAAAATTCATGATCGATGGGCACCTGCTCGAACAACAAACGTGATTCAAATGGTCCTAGCTCTAACGTAAGTACCGGCAGCATAAAGGTTAGTGGTAATAGAGAACAGATTGTCATTTTGCCTCCCGCTAGCAATCTATGCGGTTGGCGTGGAGATAAACAGGCCAATACTCGCCCTTTTGCGGACAATCTAGGACACCCCTGCCTCAAGAGCCATAAATCTTCCCCTTATTCGAGAAGTTGTCTTTAACTGTCCCCAATTTGACAGCTTTCGACCTGTTTCAAGCTCGCCAATGACCTTAGTATGTTGATTACAAGTTACAGGGGATGAACATGAAGAACGCGCTATGTTTAACGATCTATTTGGTTGCCGCAGGGAATTTTACGACTGTCTTCGCCCAGACCACCGGAACATTGAGTGTTCCAGATGAAGGCGCGATTCGCGTTGCGTTCCTCGTCACAAGAGGTGCAAACGTGATAGATTTTGCTTCGCCCTGGGAAGTCTTTCAAGACGTGGTGGTGAAAGACAAGAACGGAAAATCAATTCAGCCATTTGAAAGCTATGTGGTTTCCGACAGCTTGGAAGCGGTGCGCATGACCAATGGCCTGCGCGTATTACCAGATTTCACCTTTGATAACGCACCCAAACCTCACGTCATAGTTGTCGGTGCTCAAAGTGGATCGCCGCGCATGTTGTCTTGGATAAAAGAACAACAAACAACCGCTCAGATTACGATGTCGGTCTGCACAGGTGCTTTCCAGTTGGCCAAAGCTGGATTGCTAGATGGACTTAAAGCCACCACGCACCATGATTTTTTTGACGCATTTGAGAAGGCCTTTCCTCAGGTTCAATTACAACGGGGCAGCCGCTATGTTGAGGGATCCGAATCGATCGCAACCGCTGGCGGGCTAACGTCCGGTTTCGATATGGCGTTGCGAGTCGTTGAACGTTATTTCGGCAAACAAACTGCCGATCAAACAGCCATCTATATGGAATATGAGCGCCGTTAGGTCGCATCATGGATTTAAATGCTGACCTGAACGTCACCAAACGATCTTCCATCCAGATTGTGATTCCAGCAGCAAAGCCTACTCAATTCTTGCTGACTTCGTTATCCAATTCATAACGCCAGGGTGAGTTGATTACATCAATCTTGACGGTACGGCGCGGTGTCTCATCGGTGACATAAAACGCTTGTTCAACTGAATCACCAAGCAACTTAACAGCGCGCGCTTGAAAGCTGCCTGCCCTCACTTCGACCTGTTCAAGTTCACCAACTTCGATGCGAATGGGGACAAAAGAGCCGTCGTTCTTTGACATAGTCACGGAAAAAAGCGAGCCCTTTTCAAAGGGTAAAGCAGGGACAAGGGCGAAAAGCACCACACGAGCGATCGCACCCTTTGGAAGTTCGTGATCGATTTCAAGTTCGCCAAAATCCTCCCGTGACCTTGGGAAAATTGAATAGCCCTTAAGTCGACTGGGCCCATAGTTCAACGAGACATCCACGGTGAAAGTTGAGAAATGGCCGGTCATAGTCAGCGATTCATGGTCAAGGGATTTAGCATTCAACACGGCGGTTGCTGTCTCTTCAATGTCAAATTTGGGCACGATGGTAGTATCGGATACGATGAGTTTGTCGTCTTTGAATTCGGTTGAGAGTTTCATGCTGCCCGCCACTTCACCCTGATGGAACTGCGTAAAAAAGGGGGCCGCATCGACCATGTGGGCGCGATCAAATTGCTGCAAATCGATAGCCTTCGGCTCATTTGAGTCTTGGGCAAGCAGAGGCAGGCACAGCAATATGGTCGATATCAAGTAGGGCCGGACAATCTCATTTCGCTTTTGTTTTTTTAGCAACGTTCGTCTCCCTGACTGACGGTTTAATCAAATGACCCTGCCATTCAAACGGCCGATGACCATTAATCTTCTACGGTTTCAATGGGCGCGGGTTCTTCAAATTCCAATTTGTTACACCTGTGACTGAACTCAACACTGTCACAGAAAATTCTGACGACGCCTACGGACGCGCGCTTGAGGCTAGTCCCAATTTCGCAGTCAACATAACCTGAGCTACGACCTCCGCATTGACAGCAAAAACCAAGATTTCGAAGTAACATTCGACGATAACGATCTGGATCTATACATTTTAAGCTTTAGATATCTCTTCTAGTAAGCGCCGCTGTGCCACAGACAAGTCGTACTAGAAACTGCTAGGCAGCTGTTGATCTGATTGGATAGGATAGGAATAGAAACTAAGACTAGGAGTGTCAAATGGCCAACGATCCTCAAGCCGCCGCCCAATCGATGATCAAGAATCTCGAGGAGAAGACGGGCAAATCAATGGACCAATGGGCCGATATCGTCCGCAAGAGCGGAAAAACAAAACATAAAGAGCGCATAGATTTCCTCAAGAATGAACATGGCATGACCTACGGTTACGCCAATCTGGTGGTCCACTATGAGAAGGGTCATCCGGCGACCCAGACATCATCACCCCAGTCGGTAGCAACCCCAGGTCCGGATCAGTGGTTTAGTGGCGGCAAAGAGCACCTGCGTCCAGCCTATGATTTGCTGGTTGAAACCATGCAGACATTTGGTGCAGATATCGAATGGGCACCAAAGAAAACTTACATGAGCGTGCGACGCAACAAGCAATTCGCCCTATTGCAACCCTCCACAAAAACCAGGTTAGACGTGGGTATCAAACTCAAGGGCGAAGCGCCACAGGGTCGCCTCGAAGCTTCTGGTAGTTTTAACTCCATGGTCAGTCACAGGGTACGTATCGAAGAATCATCACAGGTGGATGATGAACTGATTGCCTGGCTACGCAACGCCTACGAGAAAGCCTGAGGATAATGCACGCTAGTCAACAGAGAAAGCACTCAATTCAACAGGTACGACCGTGGACGACGACCACGCGAGGGTATTAGCAAGCGCAATATTGGTCGTGGCTGTCATATCACAACCGGCTGCGCCACAGGCTATATCGACTGAGTCGATGTTCATGTCTCCTACCCCAAATGGAGTTTGACTGCGGAAAAACTGCGGTAACAGGTGCTACGTGCGGTTGCCATAGTCGTCAACGCGATAAATGGTCGTCGCGAATTAAGATTGAACACGAATGGATCGTTGCTAGGCACATTTTCATTTTTCGTTTCATCTAGCGTCTTGAGAATTTGTCCAGGTAGCGCCGAGCGGGCGTTGTTCTTTGTCACCAGGGCCGTGCCAAACATGAGCCAGATCACACAGCTGTGATTCCGAAGACTTCGTTGTCCCTTTCTTGACCAATGACACGCGTGACCATGTGACAGACGAATTAAACGAGGAGTCCTCCATGACACGCATCTCACTTTTCCCAATCTTCATTGCCATCTGGGCCATGACGCCCCTTTTCGCGAGCGGCTTGAAAGTCACGCAAATCGAAATCACGCAAGGCATACAAGCGTTAAGTTCCGGTGTTGGCCTGGTGGCTGGCAAACCCACCACCGTTCGAGTTTACGTAGAAAGCACCAGCAACAACGATATCAGCCAAGTTAAGGGCGAGTTAGTGGCGACCTTAAACAATGTCAACCTGTCACCTACGACTGTTAAATCATTCAACCTGATGACCGCGCAGCCCACAGCTAACACCAACCTGACCGCGCAACGACTTTTTAATCATCTTAGTTTAGTTGTTCAATTGCCCAGCAGCTGGATCGATCAGCCTGGTGACTTAACCATCTGGGCCAATGTTTCGAGTCCCTCAGGCAAGACAGGCAGCGCGTCTACCCGAATTCAAATCAAGCAAAGTCGCCCCTTGAAGGTAGAACTGGTTCCTATTCGTGATTTCTGTAATACATGTACCGAATCAGATGGGCCTTCCCGTCGCGAGATGCTGAATACTCTGCGATTGGCCAAGCAACTCTACCCCACCAGTCAAATAGAAGCTTCGATTTCGAGCGGTTGGATCAAAATGCCTAAGTCCAGACACGCTGGCACCCTAATGGCCTATTTGATCCAATCAAACTTGCTGAATAACGGTTTGGGCGGCTCGTTCCCGCGTGCAGCAAAAGACGTCGTGCGCATGGGGATCCTCCCTAAGGCGTCCTATTTCCTCAGGAACGACGGTTCTCCTGAGCCACTCAATGGCTACGGTATCGGGGAATCTAGAACAGGATTCGTGATGTTGGGCGTGGATAATCCACAGATGACCATGGCCCACGAATTGGGTCACTGCTTGGGTATGCAGCATGTACCGGACGGTCTAGCTTGCCCATTAGGTGCCACAAACTGCGAACCTTACCCGTATCATGGTACGAACTTGAGCGACGGCAGCGCGACTGGCTTTTATGGTTGGAACAATCAGACGGGCGCCTTGGATCCCACCAGCTACGGCGACATCATGAGCTACCAGTCGGATCGTTGGATTTCGGACTACAGCTACCGAAAAATGTTTTGTTTGATTAACAACCTTGATAAGGACCTTACTGACCGGCTCAGCGTGTGTGGGAATCCTAAGAATCGGCTTTCTCTGGAACTGCCCTATTCGGAAAAATACATTATGATGTCGGGATCCTTTGCATCCAACGAACTAACGCAGTTGAAGACGCATGCGATTGCCGATGTTGATCCTTCCAAATTGAACCCCATCATGGAACCCATCGATTGGGAAGGCCGCTACCTTATGCAGGTTATTAGCGAAGACGGGTCGGTCACCTTTGAGTATCCGTTTAATACCCAATCGGCTCATTTTGATGGCCAATCGGCTGCTATTAACGTCCAATCATTTCATTTGGCATTACCACTGACGACGGACACTCAGCGTATCGTATTGATTGATCTCGTAGAAGGTCGCGAGATAAGACAGCTTACGAAAAGTACAGAGGCCCTGCAGCTTGAAGTAGAACAAGTACCTGCTCGCATTGATGACAGCCAGCTCCAGCTTAATTGGTCGCTTGAAGCAGAAGACGTCGACAGCTTGGAGATGACCATCTTATATAGTCGTGACGGTGGACAGTCCTGGGAAAACTTGGCCGCTGGTTTAGCAGCTCAGGAAAGATCAACCCTATTGAATACGGAAAACTGGCCACAAACGGACGAAGGCATGTTGGCTGTTATTGTCAGCGACGGCTTCCAAATGAGTCACCAGCTGCTTGGACCATTTCAGGTCGACAATAAGCCTCCCACAGTGATGATCTATGATCTGACCGACACCAACGAATTAAACCTTCCGTTTAATATTTCTGCTGTGAGTTTTGATGCAGAAGACGGGTCGTTAAGTGGCGAGCAAATCGAGTGGATCTCTAACATTGATGGCCTTGTTGGATTTGGTAGCGATTTGCTTAGCACTGAGTTGAGCCCTGGACATCATCAGCTGACAATGACGGCAACCGACTCACAGGGACTGCAATCGTCTGAATTAGTTGAATTAGACATCTTTCGCTAATTGCAACCCGTACCGGCAGCAAAGCTCGTCTTCGTGATCAGAAAACGGCGATCATGCCCAAGTCTTCCGGCCTGAATCACTGCCCATGAGCTGCAGATATTTCGTGCCAAGTCTGCAAGCACTGTCGCCTTTAGTAAAACGAAGTCGAGCTTTTGCATGCCGAAACGGGTTAGAATAGAAGCTACCCTCGGTAAGGAGGTGTTTTGCATACATCTTTTTATCTCGCGGTCAGCGCCATACGAAGCGGCGAACTCACGGGTCTCAAAAAGCTGATTAAGAAACAACCTGAGCTCATTCACGCTAAGTTCGATATGTTTGAAGATCGTTTTCCCGGCTCTACTCTGTTACATCAGATAGCTGGTAACCCATCTCATGACCCACTCCCTTCAAATATAGTCGATATAACAAAATTTTTATTAGCCG
Source organism: Holophagae bacterium (assembly GCA_029263455.1). Lineage (GTDB taxonomy): Bacteria > Acidobacteriota > Holophagae > Acanthopleuribacterales > Acanthopleuribacteraceae > JAGQSC01. Next base: position 118,507 of record JAJCXM010000020.1, on the reverse strand, counting down.
CTGGATCTGAAGTTGATGCGCGCAGTGGCGATGGATCAACGACGCTCGGTCAAGTGGTTAGTAGCTCAAACGTGACTATGGTTGGTGCCGCTACTCAACTTGTTGATCTGCTTGTGAAAGCCGGGGCTGACATTCATATCGATGATGGTCGCATCATGTGGCTTGCAGCCCATCACGGCGAAGTAGATGCGCTTAAGGCCGTATACAAACACGGGGGCTTGTTAGATCTTGGATTCGCCTGCGCCTTAGGTGAACTGGAAATGGTTAAGTGCTATTTCAACGGACACGGCCAACTTGTAGAAAACTCGCCAAGACAATATCGGCCGCAGAAATATCTAACCACTTTTGTGGATACACCTCAGGCACGGCTTGAAGAGTCATTTGGTTTTGCCCTCAAGTGTGGTCAAACTCAAATCGCTGCCTACTTAATCGAAAAAGGCATAGATATCAACAGCATGAATTCGCCCTTGTTTCCGGGCCGCACCGCCTTGCACGTAGCGGCCCAACACGCATGGCTAGATTTAGCCGGTTTCCTCATTGATAAAGGCGCCACCATTAACGCTCGCGACAAAGAGAACAATGCCACACCAACGGATCTAGCTGCTTTTAACGCCAAGAACCGTCAGTTCCCAGGTGATTGGGCAAAAAATTACGAAGCCATGACTGATCTCCTGCGCAAACGCGGAGGGCTTCTAACCTAAGTTTTTCAGCCTTCTTGGTAATGCAAATCTGATATGCCAAAGAATCAGATCAAGGTGATAAAATCGTCAACTTAACTTTGTTGGGGTTATAAGCTTGAAGATTGCGGCGGCACAGACAATCTATATGATGGCCATTACGGCCCTGATTATCTTGTCAGGCTGCGCCTTAACGCGTCCAACACCTAATAATGCTCCGGCCATCCCTGACACATTTAGTGAGACAGGCCGCTTCGCCATTCAATCCAGTTGGTGGTTAAGCTTAAACGACGTAGAACTGAATGCGTTGATTGACGAAAGCCTGTCTGAGAGTTTAACGCTTAGAGCAGCGCGATCGCGACTCGATCAGTTCGGATTCTTAGTCACCAAATCAGGTGCCAACGCCTGGCCCACTTTAGATGTAAGTGGCCAAGCAACTCACCGCGATGGTCAGGGCCAGTCCGAGAATAGAACCTATTGGTTGCGTGGTGCGACGAGTTTCGAACTGGATTTGTGGGGCAAGTTAAAAAACGAACGAAGCGCGTCCGTTTTTGATTACGAGCAAGAGAAATCGGCATTGCAAGTGGCACAAATCACCCTAAGCGCCACGCTGGCCAATACCTGGTACGACTTAGCCGTCCAGCAACAACTGTCAACCATTCTTGAACAACAAATCACGGTAAACCGACAGATCCTGGAACTCGTTGACTTACGCTTCCGCAAGGGACAGACAAGTGCGGCCGACGTGTTACGTCAAAGACAGTTGGTCGAGACAAGACTGGGTCAACAAACCCTAGTACAGCACCAAACAGAACTGCTGGAACATCAACTCTGTGTACTTCTAGGACGAGCGCCACAGCACGATCTCTTTAACGCAAGCCCACTTCCCATCCTTGCGGAAATGCCCGGACCGGGTGTGCCTGGCGACCTACTCTTGCGGCGCCCAGACGTGATGCAGGCTTGGCGCTCATTCGAAGCCGCTGATGCTCGAGCAGCCGTGGCATTTGCAGCACGCTTCCCAAGCATCGTTTTGAGCGCAAGCACCGAGAGCTCTGGTCCAAGCCTATCCAACCTATTTGACTTTGATTTACGAACCATTGCGCTTAATTTATTGGCGCCCATTTGGTCAGGTCGCGCATTGGAGTCCGAATCAAAGAGAGCCACATCGTTCTCAGAGCAGAGATACCACGAATTCAGCCAGGCATGTTTGTTGGCGCTTCTCGAGGTTGAAGACGCCCTTAGCTCAGAGATTCATCAACGTCAATTCATTGAGAGCCTTGAAGAGCAAAACAAACTGGCCAAGTTGGCGTACCAGCGCATCAAAGATCAGTACAGCCACGGGTCAAGTGATTACCTAAACGTACTCACGTCATTATTAAGCTGGCAAGATCTGGAGCGCAGCCTGATTAGTGCCAAAGGCATTCAAGTGGGTTACCGCATCAGTTTATATAGAGCCTTAGCTGGGCCGATAAGCCAACCGACGCAGGAGGCTCAATTATGAATCAGCCAACACACAGACTAGGGACAAAACACAGAGTCTGGTACCACGCTGTATTTCCCATATTACTGTTGGCACTAGGAGGGTGGGCGGCCAATTGGCTTTTGAATTCCGGTCCAGAAGCAACGAAACAACCGACAGCAAAACGTGCCAAGTGGGTTGAAACGGTCGCGCTCAAACTCACTGATCATCAGGCAACAATCCAAGCGCTTGGATCGGTTAAGGCCGCTCGCAAGATAGATCTCATGCCTCAAGTGTCTGGACGTGTCGAATGGATAAGTCCTCGTTTCCAGCCAGGCGGACGCTTCCAAATAGGCGAACCCATATTGCAGCTCGAGCGCGCTGATTGGGCGTTCAAGCTAAAGTCGGCTCAAGCGGAACTTAACCGTGTCGAAGCTGAACTTCAGATTGAGCTGGGTCGACAAAACGTCGCACGTCGCGAATATGAACTCCTGGGTGAAGAAATCGACGCCGAGGACCGTGATCTTGTCTTGCGACTCCCGCAACTCAACGACATTCAAGCCAAGTTACAAACCGCTCAAGCGCAGCTAGACCAAGCCCAACTCAACTTGGAACGTTGCGATGTCCAAGCCCCTTTCAACGCGGTCGTTATTGCCCAAAAAGTGGATTTGGGTTCACTGGTGCAAACGAATTCTGTCCTTGCGTCGCTGATGGGTACTGACCGAACCTGGGTCGAAGTACTTGTGCCCACCAACCAGCTACATTGGCTGACTATCCCTGGTCCCAAAAACGGTGTCCACATAAGGACAAGTGCCGACCAACAGGAACCGGTGCTGGGTACCATTCTTCAACTGATGAGCGAAATCGAAGAGCAAGGCCGCATGGCACGTATCTTAATTGAAGTTGAGGATCCCATGGCACTTTCAAGCCATAAACAACCCTTGTTAATTGGTAGTCTCGTGCACGTGACCCTAAAAGGAAACTCGTTGCCAGCATCCATAGCCATTCCTCGGGAACAAATCCATAACGAAAACCAAATTTGGCTCTACAGAGAGGGCAAACTCCATATTGAGGACGTCAAGATCATTTTTCGCAATGAAGAGACTGTCTTCGTTCAAGACCAACTCTCTCTTTCAGATCAACTGATTACCACACAAATCGAAGCGCCCGTTGAGGGTATGGCTCTGAGATTAGAGCCTTAGTTAGGACTATCACCGTGAAGCAAGACAAAGGCAGCATCGCTTGGATGGTTTACAACCAGGTCACACCCAACTTATTGATGTTGGTGCTTTTGGTTGGCGGGTTGATCAGTGCCATTAAGATCAAGAAGGAAGTATTTCCAGAATTCGAATTAGATCTTATAAGCGTGCGTGTTCCTTATCCGGGCGCAAGCCCAGAGGAAGTGGAGCAAGGCATTGTCTTAGCGATCGAAGAAGCTGTACGTGGCATTGACGGGGTTAAGAAGGTCACGGCGGTTTGTAGCGAAGGATCTGGCACCGTCAACATCGAGCTCGATGAGGGATCAAACCGTCAGAAAATTTATCAAGATGTGCAGCAAGGTGTCGATCGTATTCGCACTTTTCCAGAAGAAGCCGAGAAGCCTAATGTCTCCCTTGCTGATCGCAGCAGAGAAGTTCTCTCGCTACAGATATACGGGCCGGTATCGGATCTGGCCTTACGTGAATTGGCCGAACAAGTTCGAGAGCGGCTGTTGCATTCAGACGGTATCACTCAAATCGAGTTAAGTGGTACACGCCGATTCGAAATATCCATTGAGATTAGCCAAGAAACGCTTCGCCAATACGGCCTAACTTTAGAGGATGTCGCGCGCATTGTTGGCCAAAGTTCATTAGAGCTGCCGGCGGGGAGCATTAAGACTGATGCTGGTGAAGTGCTGATGCGATTTAGCGAGCGCAAGGATTGGGCCCGAGAATTTAACGATATCCCCATCATCGCTAGTACCACTGGTACGTCTGTAAGACTAGGAGAATTAGGCGTCATTCGCGAAACCTTCGAGGAAAGCAACCAAGAAGATTATTTCAATGGTTTGCCTACTATTGAATTGGAAGTTTATAGGGCGGGCGACGAAACGCCGGTCGGTGTGGCCGATGCTGTCCGCGCCGCTCTAATCCAAATACAGCCGGATCTTCCCGAAGGCGTTGAAGTGGCGATTCGCCGCGACAGATCTGAGATTTACAAACAAAGATTTGATCTTCTGCTAAAGAACGGCCTACTTGGCCTAATGCTGGTCTTGTTGGTTTTGGGTCTTTTCCTGGAATTCAAATTGGCGTTTTGGGTGACCATGGGCATCCCAACCTCGTTCTTAGGCGCGATGTTATTCCTCCCTCTCACCGACGTCAGTATCAATATGCTATCGATGTTCGCGTTTATCGTGGCATTAGGCATCGTAGTCGACGATGCCATAGTGGCAGGCGAGAACATTTACGAGTATCGACAGCGCAAGATGTCTCGGGTACTAGCCGCCATTCGTGGAGCTCGAGATGTTTCTAATCCCATCACTTTCAGTATTCTAACCAATATCGTCGCCTTCTTACCCATCCTCTTTATTCCGGGTACGTTAGGCAAAATATGGGGTGTATTACCCATCGTGGTTTCGTTGGTGTTCATCGTTTCTTGGATAGAAGCTGTTTACATTCTGCCATCCCATTTAGCACATACACGCCAGCCGCGTTATGCGTTGACGACCAAGCTGCATCATTGGCAGCAAAATTTTAGTCGTTGGTTTAGCCAGCAGGTGGAACGATATTACGGGGCTTTCATTCATAAGGCGCTTAAAGTCCGATACCTGACATTCGCCATATGTGTCACGGCACTGATGCTCATCGTGGCTTATGCCGCAAGTGGACGAATGGGATTCATCCTGATGCCAAAAGTTGAGTCAGACCAAGCGATTGTGACTGCACGTCTTCCATTTGGTAGTCCTATCAGCGAAGCCAGAAAACTTCGAGATATCTTGCAGAGTCATGCGGAACAGATCGTGCGCGAAAATGGCGGTGACACGCTTTGTGAGGGCATTGAGGCAGAAATCGACGAAAACGTGGTGGAAGTCTCGGTCTATTTAACGGCTCCAAATATTCGACCTATTTCGACCAGCCATTTCACAGATCTTTGGCGTTCAAACACAGGCCAACTGGTTGGTTTACAATCGCTGAGATTTGAGTCTGACCGGGGCGGACCAGGCCGAGGTCCTGCTGTGACCGTACAGCTTGGGCATCGAAATATCGACGTGCTGGATAAAGCGAGTAGCGCACTTGCCGAGCTATTATCTGATTTTCCGGTCGTCAAAGACATTGACGACGGCTATTCGCAGGGGAAGCCTCAATTCGATTTTGTTATTAACGAGGTGGGACGTAGTTTAGGGCTAACGAGTTCAGACGTGGCACGCCAGGTCCGGCACGCCTTCTTTGGTTCGGAATCGCTGCGTCAACAGCGCGGACGCAACGAAGTTCGTGTCATGGTTCGCTTGCCAAAGGCACAAAGAGCCAGCTTATTCGACTTAGAATCACTTATGGTTCACACCCAGCAGGGTGTGTTTGTGCCGTTGGGTGAAATCGCCGAAGTCAAAATGGGTCGTGCCTATACCAATATTGACCGGCAGCAAGGCCAGCGAACCGTCACCTTAAGTGCTAATGTGGTGCCTCAAAGTGAAGTCAATAAAGTCATGACGGCTTTAAAACAAGAGTTACTGCCACAACTTGTGCGCGATTATGCAGGCTTAAGTTTTTCGTTTGAGGGTCGGCAGGCCGAGATGCGGGATGCACTCGACGTCATGAAGAAGGGCAGTCTTTTGTCACTGCTGGTCATCTACATCCTGCTCGCCATTCCCTTTCGAAGCTACGTGCAACCTTTTATTGTCATGGTCTCGATCCCGTTCGGCATTGTTGGCGCGGTCATAGGCCACCAGTTAATGGGCTATAACTTAAGTATCATCAGTCTGTTCGGCATCATTGCTTTGGCTGGCGTAGTGGTCAACGACGCGCTCGTGATGATTGATTACGCAAATAAACAACAGTCCCAGGGCTTCGATTCATACACAGCCATCATGAACGCGAGTATCCGTCGGTTTCGGCCCATCTTGTTGACAACCCTTACCACATTTGGCGGATTGTCTCCGATGATTTTCGAGACCTCGCGTCAAGCGCGTTTCATGATTCCCATGGCCATTTCCTTAGGTTTTGGCATCGTGTTCGCCACAGCCATTACGCTGCTGATCGTACCTTGCCTCTACCTAATCGTTGAAGATATAAGGTCGCCTCTAACGGCGCCAGAAGCAGAAACGCCTTAACGAATCTCAAGGCCAAACAATCTCAATGGACAAAATACACTAAGATCGAATCATAGTGTAAAGCGACATAAAGCAATGTTGCCAAGTTACCAAATAGGATCATCGGTACGAGCCAAATGAGCATGACCCACAGCGAGCCCTCGACCAAGAGAATAATACAGGCTGATAATATCAATCCGATATACAGGTCTATTCCAACCTGGCGTGCCCAAAGGTACGGAAACAGGCTACGCATGCTCTTAAAGAAATTCTCTCTTGCGCTACACCCTAACGTGTAGAGCAAGAAGACAAAGAAGATTACCCAAACCACTATCTTCCCTAAGGGATAAGGTCCTTGACTTAAGAACAGAGGTTCAGCCCCACGGAAGACCACCGCCAACGCTACAAAGACAAAAAACACAAACCACAGACCGTCACGCTTAAGACTCATGGAGACCCTCCCTTTGGCTATAGTCTGAGCGAATCGAATGCATTGAGTCAATCAATCGGAAGCAAATCAGCAGGCTCGATTTTCGATTGACCCCTCCTAATCACAAAAAGTGATCCTGTATTGGCACCATCGTCGAATATCTGATTGATAAGACGCTCATGTCATCAACGAGCGGGAGGGATCATGACCAAATTACTCATTTTAGGTATATGCCTGGCTTCCACATGGACTGGCATGACGTTCATGTTTCGCCAGCAGAATGTAACTGGTAGCACGGAAGCAATCGCCATGGCGCAGAATCAGAAACCATCTTCATCTAAACTGACATTGCTAGCCTTGCCCGAACCTCTATTCATAGAGAACTTGGTCGTCGCAAAAGACCAATCAATTTTTGCCGTGGAAGGTTTTGACCGTTCACGTGTTTTCAAAATCGCCGCCGACGGGTCATCATACGAAGTTATTGCCACCGGTCTAGAGGGTCCCAACAGTGTTGGTCTAGATTCACTCGGTAATCTTTATGTCACTGAATATAGCGGCAATCGCGTCTCCAAAATTGACAGCAACGGTGTCGTCAGCCGATTTGCTGACGTTGAATTAGGCCCTCAAAATATCGCTATCGACACAGCAGACAATATTTATGTTTCCTATTTCGGGCACGGGAGTGATTCAGGTGACCGCGTATCCAAAATTACGCCAACGGGCGAAGTGTCCACCTTTGCAAACATCAAAGTGCCCAATGGTATGGGCTTTGACGAGCAAGGCAATTTGTATGTTGTTACAACCTACGACGCCGAGGTACACCGCGTCAGCCCTCAAGGTTCCGTCACTCTATGGGCAAATATTCCGCAGCAAGGTCTTATTGGTGGTTCAGCTACTTGGGCAAACGGCCAGCTTTTCGTCGCGACGCTTTCTAACAATACAATTGAATCCATAAGAGACGGCGTCGTAACAACACTAGCAGGTGCTCTAGATACTGGTCCCGATCCTAGGATTCAGGCGACCTTCAACAACCCCTTAGGCATCGCGTTCAATGCGGCCAGGAACGCGTTGTACGTGACGCAGTATTATCAAGACAACGCTGCGATTCGCGTTATTCAGCTTCCGTAGCTTATTGCTGGATGTTCTGAGCTCTTGTCCCTTTTCTCAGCCTCGCCACGGACAAGGGCAAAAGGCCGGTAATTCTATTCGCCAGTGTAGGCGACACACTCAATTTCGATGCGAGCCGCCTTAGGCAATTGAGACACTGCAACCGTTGAGCGGGCTGGCTTATGTTCTCCAAAAAAACGACCATACACGGCGTTTACATCGGCAAAGTCCGCCATATCCACCAGAAAAATAGTTGTCTTCAGTACCTGATCGCGCCGAGCTCCTGCTGCACCCAATACAGCTAGAAGATTGGTAAGCACTTGCTCCGCTTGCTCTGCAGCAGTGGTTCCCATCATTTCCCCAGACTTTGGATCCAATGCAACTTGGCCGCTGGTAAAAACCCAGGGTCCCGTTTTACGTGCTTGTACGTATGGTCCTAATGCGGCAGGCGCTTGTTCGGTATGAATTATTTGACTCAATGTGATTCCTCCATAGAGATACTGGGCGGCATTATAGCGAAATCCGATACAATTGAGTCTTGAATCGCACCCCGGATCAAGATATTAGTGGGGCGGCGTCAAATCGGGAGAGAAAAAATGAGTATTCGATCAATGGCTGACCTGGACCTTCAGGGCAAAGCGGTATTGATGCGCGTCGACTTCAATACACCCATGAACAATGGTGAAGTGAGCGACGATGCGCGCATTCGTGCCGCGTTACCTACGCTGCAGAAACTCTTGGATGCGGGCTGTTCCATCACGTTGATGTCCCATCTGGGTCGACCAAAAGGTATCTATGACGAGTCCCTGTCGCTGAAACCCGTGGCAGCTTGTCTCAGTAAGCTTATCGATAAGCCCGTAACCATGCTTGATTTAGACGGTGCCCGTCCCGAAGACGGCCGTATCGGATTGTTGGAAAACCTGCGATTCTGGCCCGGCGAAAAGGAAAACAGTTCCGAATTCGCCTTGCGATTGGCTAGGTTTGGTGACATTTACATTAACGATGCTTTTGGCGCCGCCCACCGAGCCCATGCGTCAATTGACGCGGTTGCTAGACTCTTTCCCAATCGGGCTGCCGGACTATTGCTGCAAAAAGAGGTTCACTATCTTCACGATCAACTTTCGGATCCCCAAAGACCTTTTCTCGCGATCATGGGTGGAAGCAAAGTGTCCGACAAAATTGGTTTGATTCAGAATCTCATCCCAAAGGTAGACCGAATTATGGTTGGCGGAGCGATGAGTTATACCTTTCTCAAAGCCAAAGGAATTGAGGTCGGAAGTAGTCGTATTGAAGCGGACTTCATTGAACAGGCCGCTGAGCTCATGAGTCTCTGTCAACAAAGCGGCGTCGAATTCTTATTGCCCCTGGATCATGTGGTTGCAGATAGCTTCTCTGAAGACGCCCAGGCCTCGATTACGCTCGACGAACATATTCCGGCAGGCAAGATGGGATTGGACATTGGTCCCGAAACCATCAACTTATTTTCATCAACTCTATTAAGTTCCAAAACCATTGTTTGGAATGGACCTATGGGCGTGTTTGAGTGGGACATTTTTTCCACGGGCACCATATCCATCGCCGAAGCCATGGCGGAATGTAACGGGCTAACCATCGTTGGGGGTGGAGACTCTGCGGCCGCGATCAAAAAAGCAGAAGTCGAGGCACAAATCGATCACATTTCAACCGGGGGCGGCGCAGCTTTAGAGCTCATGAGTGGGTTGGATTTACCTGGACTCGTCGTATTGGAGGCGTAACATGAATCACTGGGTACTGGGAAATTGGAAATCGCACGGGACGCGAGCCGAGGTAGATGAGTTTTATCGACAACTCGAACTTGGTGACTCAAGCTCTGAATCACAATGGGGCATTGCCTTTCCATATGGATACACAGAACGAGCACGAGATTTTGGGCTCGGGCATGTCGGTTCACAGAACGTGAGTGAATACGGGCCAGGTGCCTATACAGGCGAAGTCCATGCGGCCATGCTCAAGGATTGCGGTTGTGACTTTGCCCTTGTCGGCCATTCCGAACGACGCCAGTATTTTGCCGAATCAAATGAGACGTTAAAGGAAAAGTTACGTCTAATAACCGAACAGGGCATGTGGGCTGTTTACTGTATCGGTGAAACATTGCAACAACGGGAAGCAGGACAACTAGAAAGCACGCTGGACCAGCAGATCAGTTTGTTGGACCAATGCCAGACGCCTTCACTGGTTTTGGTTGCTTACGAACCGGTATGGGCCATCGGAACCGGCCGCGCTGCCACCACTGATGACGTGACTAATGCCCACGGCTGGATCAAACAAAGACTTAAAGAAACGCCCTGCGCTGACGCTGCCATCCTCTATGGAGGAAGCGTGAAGCCAGGAAATGCCGGGTCCCTGGCAAAGCTCGAGGATGTAGATGGCTTTTTGATTGGTGGCGCTAGCTTGAATGCTGAATCGTTCTCGGCAATCTACCGATCGTTTAACCAGGCCAAGAATGCTTAGTGGCTGTTGAGGCGAGCAAACAACCAGGCTCGCGTGAATCGCCATCTTCGCTTGATTGTGGCCGTGGAAACGCCCATAACTTCTGCGGTTTCTTCAATTGAACAGCCACAGAAAAATCTCAACTCAACCATTTTGGCCTTCTCAGGATCCGAGCGTTCTAATTCTTCAAGCACTTGATTGAGCACGTCAAAATCCTGCTCTAACTTTCCCACACTCAAATCTTCCGAAAAGGTGACTCGTAGTTTGTCACCCGCGCGTTTTTGCCTACTTGCCGTCCTTAGGTAGTCAACCAGGATTCCTCTCATCGCCGTCGCAGCATAACTGAGAAAATGACTGCGGTTCTCCCATTCAATCGATTGTTTGGCCAATTTAAGCCAGACTTCGTGTACTAGAACCGTGGGACTGAGTGTTGACTTGGAAGGCGTGCGGCCCAACGCGCGTTGTGCAACTTTTCTCAATTCTTGATAGACATCATGACTTAAAGCATCCAAGTTTACCCATCCGATTACTGCACAAAAAAGGTCACCCGAAGAGGAGCACAAAGCATACCAAAAATTAGTTGATCTGTTTTTGCGCTCATTGACGAATGTTCTAACTGGAAAGCCATTGGCAATTTCCTGTGCGCCAAAGGCTCAGGTAGCGTTGTATTCGAGCAACCGTCCATAAAGTCCATCCTCATTGAACACATCCACGGCGACAACAAGGTATATTGATAGATCATGAACGTCAAATTGAGCCGACCAGAGCTGGCCGACCTTGAGCACCATTTCAATTTGCTCATTGGATTGAGCGACCAAGACAGAGAGGCCCGCTTAAGAGAATTAAGTGACAGTCATCCAGATCTTGAGCAACAACTTCAAGACTTGCTGATAAGTGACCTGCTAGTTGGAGATAGCTTGGAAGGGCTGGAACTGCTCTTCGAAAGCGATCTTCCGGAACCTAACATCGATCTACCTCCTTCCTACACCTTGGAACGCAAGCTAGGGGCCGGCGGCATGGGCGACGTTTTTCTTGCTAAACAAGATGAGCCAAACCGACTGATTGCCATAAAGATGCTAAGGCGAGATGGTAGGTCAGAAACCGTTCATGAACGGTTCATGGCCGAACGCGAGATTATGGGCCGACTGAATCACCCCTCGATTGCGCAAATTTATCAGGTGGGCGTGCATCAAGGTCGGCCCTTTATTGCCATGGAATACATAGACGGCTCAACTATCAGTGAATACAGCAGGGACCTAACTCTTGAGGATCGTCTGGATCTGTTCATCAAAGTCTGCCTTGCCATGCAGCACGCGCATCAAAAAGGTATTATTCACCGCGACATCAAACCTTCAAACGTGCTCGTTTGTGGAACATCTGGATCACCTAAAGTCATCGATTTTGGCATTGCGAAGATGACGCACAATCCCGTGGCTGCTTACACATTGACCAAAGACGGTATTACCGTTGGCACGCCCGGCTATGTTAGTCCTGAACAAATAGTGAATGAACTGGATGTCGACACGCGTGCCGACGTGTTCGGACTTGGCGTGCTCTTATTCGAAATGATCACCGGATCGCCCGTGCATAATCTGGAATACGCGTCTCCGCTTGCAGTGCTAAAACTCATGCAAAGTACTCTGCACGTTGACACACCTAAACCGAGTGATCGTTTGCACGCACAGGGACACTCGCTGGAAGCGCGCACGGTTGCAGGAGAACTCGATTGGATCGTTGCAAAAGCAACCGCGCGCGATCGGCAGCGACGTTATAGCTCGGTGCAAGAATTGGCAACGGACATCCAAAACTATCTGACTCATCGTCCTGTGTCTGCACGACCTCCTTCCATTTCATACATCACGCGGAAGTTCATTCGCAGGCATAAGTGGATCGTAGCAGCAGGCTTGATTCTCTCGCTATCCATAATGATTTCTCTCGCAGGAATCGTTACAGGATACATGCGGGCAACAAAGGCCAAAGCCATCGCTCAAAACGAACGCCTACGCGCCGAAAAGCTGATGTCGTATTTCACCGAGCAACTGTCGCAATCAAGCCCCGACAGTTTAGGTGACAACTTAAAGGTAAGTGATGTACTGGGGAACATGGCCCTTAGCTTGGATCAAGACATAAGTGACCCGCAAACACGTAACTTGGTTCGTCTCAACCTAGCTGGTCTCAGCTATGCGGCTGGCAGGTACGAAGATGCTTTGACACACGCCCAACACGCACACGATTACTTTCAAAAACAGTTTGGGCCCAACGACACGCGCACGATTGACGCGCTGTTTGAATACGGCCGTGCAGAATTCGTTTTTCGACCAACCGATGGCATGCCGCGAGTTGAGCTAGCATGTGCCCAACTTTCCAAATGGCAAGGATACCTGCATCCCAAAACGTTAAATGCCCATTCATTCTTGGCTTTATCAATGACACGACAAGATGGGAAGGCGGCTATAGAGCTGATCGATAAAGTCATCGCTGGATACGCCGAAATAGGCGACGAGTCAGCGCGTATCGAGACGTTATTTAATCGCGCATTGATCGTCACTTCACTAGGAGATTTCGAATACGCCAATCGGCTATATGAATCCTATCTACCCACGGCAGAATCCCATTTTGGCCGTGATCACATTGTCGTTCTAAAGGCATCACACAGTTACGCCCAACTATTGCAGGTAGATAGCCGGCTCAACGAGGCTGAAGCACTATTTGAAGATTTCACACCGGAATTCGAGCGTCGCTACGGCCCGGACCACATTAAAACGCTCTTAAATCGCGAGATACGCATTGGAAACCACATAAGAATGGGTTTGATACATCTGGATACAGCACCAGACTGGCAAGACATGAGTGTTCAAATGAATCAACTGATTGATGATTTTGAGCGCATACAGCCATGGGTAAGTACAAATCACTTAAGAGAAGACTTAGGAATTATCAATACCGAGATGGGTGCTTTGGACGAGGCCGCGATTATTTTTGAGAACCTCATTGAACTCAGCGACGCTAGCCCGCGAACATTTAGCGTACAAAAGGCATGGTGCACGAGCCTTTTGGCACATGTTGCCTACAAGCAATTTGATTGGCAAAGGAGCAGAGAATTATACGAGAACGCATTAAGCGATTGGCCGCCCAGCCGAGTTCCTGTTTACCGCGCCTTCACCAGCCTACGGTACGGGATCCTGTTAGCCGAGATGGGCGAATGTCGACAATCTGACGCCATTATTCTTGAAAATTACCCCGACATTATGACGGTTACCCGTCAAAGAGGTTTGTTTAGAATCATGATCGACCTTGAACTCAAAGAGAGCGGCGCACTCTAGTTTATGTTGGCGTCACGCGCACAGCGAAATCCTATTTCAGGTGAACAGGTTGCTGCTGCAGCCTTGAACCGTTTATACACAGTAAGATCACGGCCGCGGTTTCGATAGCAACCGCCTCGATTCACCTTGTCGCCTGGGCCCTTGAAAACCGGATCGGTTTGTCCTCTGGATTCACCGTAGAACGATAAGGAGTATGTGTCCGCAACCCACTCACTTACATTGCCCAATATTTCATAAATTCCGTACTGATTCGCTGGAAACGAGCCGACATTGGCTGGCCGTTTAGGGGGATAAAACTCGTAGACAGCTTTCTCCGCATCTGAATAATTACCCCACCAGTATTTCTGGCCTGATTCGCCACCTTTTGCGGCACATTCCCATTCAGCTTCGGTAGGTAGACGCTTACCCACCCATTTAGCATAAGCGTTGGCCGCATACCAACTTACATATCGTACGGGCTCATCCTCTGAGCCAGCACGAGGTGCGCCATTTTCCCAATGTTTCAGGTAGTTGCCGTCGTGGTATTCGGCCGCAATCGCGCCTGGTTTCCATTGGGAATTAGCATCGACAAAGCGCTTAAAATCTTGGTTACTGGTTTCGTGGCTATCAATGAAGAGAGAAGAGATGGTGACATCATGAGCAGGCCGGGCTGAAGAATCGGGCGAATAGCCCATTTCGAAACGACCACCAGGGATAAGCCGCATCCCACTGGGTGGCGCAAAGCCGTCATATTTTCGCCACAGATCATAAGCGGTTGAGTCGCCATGAACATCGTAAATGTCCTTGTATAACTTAGCCGCCTTTTTGAACTGGCCTAGTTCGCGTAAACCCATTGCTTGGCGTCGTAACCCATTTATATAGTCTGTAACCCGAATTAAGGCACTATTCGCGTTACCGTTACCTGGCTCAAGATTATTTAGTTTTGTTGCCAGCGCGTACATCTTCGCGTAGTCACTTTCGAGGCTGGCATTTTCTAAATCGTCACCTGTTTTCTCAACGGTGAACTTATAGGCTTCCGTTTCCAAGTCTTTAAGATCGGCATTAATTTGCTTGTTGCCCGGCTCAAATTGCAGACAGTAGTTGAAGTAACGTAATGCTGAGTCATAGTCTTGGCGCGCCCGTGCATCTATCGCCATTTGCGTGTAGTTATCAAGCAGAGTGGGTCTCATTTGCTTAAGGAAATCGGAAGACGGTTCGATATCGCTTAGTTCAGCAAACAGAGAGGGCACGTCGTCATACTTTTCTTCGCTGAGCTTTTGATTGATTTCGGTTTTTAAGGTGCCTGACTTTTCGGCTACAAGTCGCGTTCGTAAGTCATTGTAGCGTTTGGTGACATCCGCATCGCCTGGCAAAACTTTGCGTAGAGCATCCAGCACACGAAGTGACTCGACATCTTGGGCATTATCTTGTAATTGTGTCGATCTTGCCAGTTGACCGCGTTTGATTTCGTCAATCGCCTTTTGTGCATCCTTATTAGAGGGTTGCAATTCTGTGATCTTGACATACGTTCCAATGGCATCGTTGATCCCATCAGAGAGGTAATTTTCATCCCGTTCAAATTCACGCGCCCTTTGCACGAGATTGTCGACCTGCTCTTTGACTTGCCCAAGTGCCTTGTTTATCTGTGCGTTCAACTCACTATGTTCGTCTTTGAACTTATCTGGCAGACTCGCGGATATGGTCTGTAACTTACCGCTCGCATCTTCCAATTTTTGATCACTAATTAGCCGACGTGCATCGTCAAGAACGATCTTGTATTTCTTCTCGATTTGCTGGTTTCGCCAGAATAGACCGCCAATCGCAATAAAAAGAACAACAGCTGCGGCGGCTATATAAATCCAACGCCGATCACTCCGACGAACGGTGACCGTTCGCATGACAGGTTCGTCCATTCCAGCTGCATCAATACTCTCACGCAACCCTTCGCGTGTCCGTCTGACTTCCGGTATTTCAGGTTCCGCTTCCTGTTCAAAAGCAAATGCCCCATCATCCGACTCAAAACTAAATGCGGCTGGTGCCGCTGCCGACTCTTCAGCGGGTAACGCGCTATCGAGTTCTATACTTTTCCCCATATCATCGAAGGCAAAGTCTTGAGGTGGGCCTTGACCCATACTTTCAGCCGATATGGTTTCTTTTTGATCTAGGTCATCGTTTGAACCCAGCTGGAAACTCTCTTGAGGTGAGCCTAAGTCTCCAAACGCTGTATCGGTTTCAAGGTTACCAAAATCGAAGCCGCCACCCAGATCGTCTCCACCGCCAAGATCAAATGAAGCCCCGAATTCGCTGTCTGCTTTAGGTGCTGGTGGGGCGCCGGCCGATGGCGGACTGCTTGCTGCCATGTCATTATCAAATTGCTGTTCCCAGTCGGCAAGGTCCTCACCGACATCGGCAGAAACATCGTTGCTAGCAACTTCAGGTTCGGCAGTTGGCATCTTGAACATATCGGGCGTTACGCTTTCATCACGAACCGTCGCGCCCATGTAATTGTCTCCACCTGACTCCTCTGGAAGATCAAAACTCATGTCGAGATTATCTTCGGAACCCAAGTTAAAGGAAGCTGACGGTGCGTCCGAATCCATCACTAGAGGTTTGGATTCTCCCAGGCCAGAAATCTCTCCGAATCCTTTGACGAAGTCATCTCCAAACAACTCCGAACGACGCATATTCTCGACTTTCTCTAAATCTTTATAAAATTCAAGTGCCGTTTGATAGCGATCTTCTGGGCTCTTCGCCATCGCTTTCATGATCGCAGACGAGATGCCTTGAGGCAGCGCTGCATTCATCATGCTGGGGTCGTCTACAACATCTTGCGAGTGCGACATCTCTAATTCAAAAATGGTGGTCCCACTGAAAGGTGGTCGACCGGTAACCATTTCGAAAAGAATTCCGCCAAGAGAATAGATGTTTGTACGAATGTCGGTTGTTTCGGGGTAATTGAATCGCTCTGGTGGGAAATAACGCGCATAAAGTGTTTTGTCTTTGTCGGATAGGCGACGTTCAAGTTCGCGCTGCAGAATCGTGCCAAATCCCGAAATTTTGGCTTCACCATCTGCGTCGATTTGAATGCAGTCGGGATTCACAAGCACATGTACAAAGCCTTCATTGTGCGCATAGCCAAAGCCACGAAGGATGTCCTTAAAGATACGAACCACGCCATCTAGTGCTAGTTTGCCTCCCTGCTTCTTCAACATCTCACCTAGAGACTGACCTTCGTGATGGTCACGGACTAGATAATAACGTCCCTCCACCTCTAAAAGATTGGTGGGAGAGATGATGTTGGGATGCTCCATCTTGATCAATTGCACGATATCGGCCATCATGCGTTGCTTGAATTCGGAGTTGCCAGTTAGGTCAGTTCCGATCTCTTCCAAGACAAAGCGTCCACCCGTCTGGGTATGCTCAGCAAGGTAGATACGGCTAACGGCGCTCTCGCCCAAGATATCCAATACCTTGAATTGGTCAATTGTGGCACCAATCATAAAACACCTAATCCTTTTATATTCGCAGGCTTGCACCCATTCTATCAAAGCGACTGAGCGCGCACCAACCAAAAGGCATGTGGACGTATACGATTAATTTTTTGAAGGTCAAGTTATTTGAAAACGGCACGCACCTTTGCACTTGCCAATTCTTCGTCTTTCTTGGAGCTCTTTCGATAGGCGCGAATGGACGTTTGGTCCTTGGCCTTAGGTATCGCCGACCGATATTTACGCGACTGAATGAAGAAATAAGCACCGCCCTCGTTGCTGACTTCAAACCGTTCAAATTCGGGCCCAAAAACATACGAGATACTGTGTATGTTGAAATGGTGAGTGTCGGGTTTTAAGCCCGTAATCATTAGTACACGGTTCCTACGGCCGTAATCGATAGGGACACGTTTTCCGTCGACGGACAAATCCAGCACGTAGCGGATAGGTTGTGAGAATTCAAGTACCAACGTATTTGCCGGGATGGCAGCCTTACCCCAATCTACCTTCTTCCAGCAACCCGATAGGGCCAATAATCCAGTTACCAACAACAGGTAGCACATCGATCGATTCATTTTTTCTCCTTGAGCTCTAGCAAAACGCCGTGGGTTGATTTAGGGTGCACAAATGCCACGCGACATCCACCTGCACCAATGACAGGCTCACTATTAATTAGTTGAATTCCCTGGTCCTTGTAACTAGCCAATGCAGCTTCAATATCTTCAACTTCGACACACACGTGATGAATACCTGGTCCGCGTCTATTGAGAAACTTGCTAATGGGTGAGTCATCGTGTGTTGGTTCAAGCAGCTCAATATGAGACTCGCCTGCTCTAAAGAATGCTACTTTGACTTTTTGGTCGATCACTGTTTCTTCGCCTTCAAACGCGAAGCCCAACTGACGATAACGTTCAGATGCTTCGACTAATGAGGTCACAGCAATACCCAAATGATCGATTTTGGTAATCAACTCAACCTCCGTTTAGCCGCTGTCACACAATTCAACATCAATTGCGCGATTGTCAAACGGCCGACACCGCCTGGAACGGGCGTAACCCATGCGGCAACCCCCAAGGCAGAGCGATAATCCACATCACCTACGAGCGCACGCCCAGAACGCATGAAGCGCGCATATTTTTTTGAATCCTCGCCAAAGAGACGGCGCGCCAATTCTTTATCCTTAATTTCATTAATTCCCACATCGACCACGACCGCACCTGGTTTCAGCCAAGATCCATCAACTAGTCCGGGCCGACCGACAGCCACTACAACGATATCCGCTAGCTGACAAATTGACTGGGGATTAGGCGTCCTACTGTGAATAATGGTCACCGAACAATGAGCGTGCAATAAGAGGTGAGCCATTGGTTTGCCAACGATGGCAGATCGACCAATGACCACAGCATGTTTACCCTTTAGCTCCGGTAAACTCTGCTTCATCAAGGCCATAACGCCGACGGGTGTGCAAGGAAACAGACCGGCTTGGCCAAGCGCCAAGCGACCCACATTGACAGGGTGAAAACCGTCGACATCTTTATCAGGATCAATGGCTTCAATGACGGCATTTGCGGAGACCTGACTAGGAAGCGGTAATTGAACCAAGATGCCATCCACATCATCATCCTGATTTAGGCGTTTAACTTCATCTAGCATTTCGGATTCGGTCACATCTTCAGGCAAATCAATGCGAGTTGATTTCACACCTAACTCTGAACAGGCCTCGACTTTACGTCTCACGTAAACGTGACTCGCGGGGTCGTCGCCAACGATGATCACCGCCAGGTGAGGTGCAGACGACCGTTCTTTCAGCCAAGCAACGCCCTGTCTTGCCTGATCCATCAAATGAGAAACTGTATCTTTAGTTGACCAACGTGAACCCATCAGCGTGCCCCCAAAAAAATCGCCGTATCTTAACACAGCACTTACCAGCAGTGAGATTGACATCATGCGCCCAAGTGATTAGATCGCCGTCATCAGTCGAACCACCTTAACGCCAGCAACAATCCCAGCCACACACCTAAAAGACCAACACCAACCTGCAAAAACAGGTTGGCAAATGCAGCCAGCATCGAGCCTTCACGCATAAGGGCCAGGGTCTCGTATGCAAATGTTGAGAAGGTAGTGAATCCGCCCAAAATGCCAACCAAGATGAACCATCTCATTTCAGGTGATAACCATTGTCGATGGTCGGCTAACCCTCCCATTACCCCAATCAAACAGCAACCCATTAGATTGACGGTTAAGGTACCAATTGGAAAAGTGTTTACTTGAGTCCATTGTTGAACCCAAACGCCAACTAAGTAGCGAAGCACCGAACCTAGCGCGCCCCCCAAGGCGATCACACTTAACTTGATAATCAACGTCGCCACCATTGTGGGTACCAAATTCGATTCTTTTTGATGGACAACTCAAATGATCCTTCGACGTCGTCCACAGCCAACCCGGACTGGCTGCTGAGGCGTTGCAACAGCAACGACCATGCTTCAGGCCCATAGCCCGTAATCACAAAACCACCTGACGCCTGGGTTAACTTCCGCATTTCTCGGTCGTCAAGCTGCGGTGTCTTCATCCAAATCAGCGAGGCACCGCTGTGCTCTAAGAGTTCAGCGACATGGCTGTAGCCTAAACGACTTCCGTCGTCTGCACCGTCTGACAGCAAAACGATCACACGTCTAGGAGATCGATCAAACAACTCGATTGAAGCGCTAACGCTATCCAAAACGACG
Source organism: Holophagae bacterium (assembly GCA_029263455.1). GTDB lineage: Bacteria > Acidobacteriota > Holophagae > Acanthopleuribacterales > Acanthopleuribacteraceae > JAGQSC01. Next base: position 98,564 of record JAJCXM010000020.1, on the reverse strand, counting down.
CTTTTACCACGACTCTGGAAGAGACTCAGGAGATCGCGCTCCTCATTGACGCGAGCCAAATCAACGGTTTGAGGTCTTTCATCAAAAATGACCCACTGCGCCCGGCCCTGCGCAGTTCTGAGGTACGTAAGCAGCCTGAACATTCCGCTAACCAAATCCTGACGAAATGGCTTCATCGACCCACTGATGTCTAACACAATGTTTATCTGTAGAGGATAGTCGGCGATATCCAGAACCCGCAGCTGGTGCGGCTGAACGCCTTCTCCCTCCAATTGCCACGCATAGGGTTGCTCAGACCCGGTCTCGACATACGGGAACAAATAGGTGGAGCGCACATCTTCGACCAAATCGGCCGTTAATCCTCCGAATTTCAGTTCCTGAACCAAGCGGTTACCATTGCCCAAGATGGCTTCAACCCGCACCTCATGGTTGCGTTGAGGGTCCCAGGAGAATTTGAAGGTGTAAGGAGCACTTCGGCGCGCGCCCATCAATCGACCATCCAAGGTCATTTGTACGCGTTGAACGTCGTCCGCCGCCACCACGACCACGAAAGTCTGGTCGCGGTCCAAGGGGTCTCCTGGCTTAGGCGAGACTATCTCAATGGTCTGTGGGTATGCAAATAGGCTTAAAAAAAGCAAAAAGGCCCCGCAAAGCAAGGCCTTTTTTTCAATCTGAATGGAATGCAATTATGATTTGCGTTTCTCGCGGATACGAGCCGCTTTACCAATGCGGTCACGCAAGTAGTAAAGTTTCGCTCGGCGAACACGACCGCGACGAACGACCTCAATATGATCAATAGAAGGTGAATAGAGCGGAATGATGCGCTCGACGCCAAATCCACCGGTACTGACTTTGCGAACGACAAATGTTGATCGGTTCATTTTAAAATTGATGGCAATGACCACGCCTTGGAAGACCTGGATACGTTCCTTGGTACCTTCGACGATTTTCAAGTGGACGCGAATGGTATCGCCGGGCCGAAAATCGGGTTTCGCAATATCGACTAAACTCTTTTCAAGCTCGTACAGCTTCTGCATGACTTAACTCCCTAGTATTGATGCGCTCATGACTCGGTCAATTAGAATTGCGGCTGCGCACCTTACCGAGAGGTGATTGTACCCATTATGACCATCAATGGGGGGTAACACCCAATCACATCGGCTTAAATGTTCCGGACTCAGCCCCCAACTTGTACCAAATTGGATAAATGCCGGTCGGCCCAAGAGCGTTATTGTATCCCAAAAGACGCTAAACTCAAGTGTTTTTTGTGGAAAATGGCGCGCGCTGGTACCTACATACAGCGCCTCTTGTTGGTAGTGGTCTCTTACCCATTGGTCCAAATCGGATTGGCACCGGTGAAGATGAAGCAGGGATATAGCTTCGGTGCGATCTGGGTTGTATTTACACCCAGGCCCGTTATTCCAATAATCCAGTATCGTTTCCGTGATTGTATGTTGTGAATCCAGACCTGAGACACAATGTACGCCTGCGATTCCATATGACCGAGCAAGCCGACAAAAATCATGTAAATCAATTTGCGTAATCGATGCCTGCACTCTCGTTTCTTGGCGACCCATCACATCGTCATGGCGCAATACCATATGCAGGGGTAGTCTTTTATGAGTCAAGTTCAGCCAACATCTTCAACGACTCCGCGTCTAGCTCAGCCTGTTCTAGTAGATCAGGCCGTATAGCCGCAGTCCTGAATAAAGACTGTTTCTTACGCCATTTTCGGATATTTTCATGGTGCCCACTTTGTAGAACATCGGGCACCAAACGCCCCTCAAAATCAGTAGGGCGCGTGTAATGCGGATAATCCAGTAGCCCATTGAAGTAACTGTCTTGTTCGATACTGTCGCTCTTACCAATAGCGCCCGGTAACATCCTCACTATGGCATCTATCATCACGGCAACCGCAAGTTCGCCGCCTGTAATCACAAAATCGCCTAGCGAATACTCAACATCTATCCAACCATCAATAACCCGCTGATCAAGGCCCTCATAACGTGAGGCAACGAAGACAAGGTGCGATTCTCGGGCCAGTTCACGGGCAGCTTCTTGTGTAAAAGCAGGCGCAGCAGGTGATGGATGTATCAAAATGGCTTGTGGGCGCCAGACATGGCGAATAGCGGCCACAGTGGGTTCTGGCTTGAAGACCATGCCAGCGCCCCCGCCATAGGTGACGTCATCCACAGATCGGTGTTTATCGGTTGCAAAATCACGAATCTGGAAGTGGTCAAGGTCCAATAGACCTCGCTCCTGGGCCTTACCAACAATGCTCTGTCCCAAACTTTGTTCAATGATTTCAGGGAACAGCGACAGACAATCGATCTTCATGGGTTTAGGTCCATTAAGCCTTCGGGAAGGTCAACCATCAAACGATTTCCTTCGCTGTCAACTTCAAGAACGATGGCTTGCACAAAGGGCACCAAGAACGTGCGCTCGCCGGATGTTACTTGCAACAATGTGTTGTCCCGAACCTCCAAGACCATAGTTACACTGCCGACGTTTCCATGGACGCGGTCGTGAACCTCTAAACCCACAATCTCGGAATGGTAGCTAAAGGACTCGTCGTCACAAGCCTCCATTGCGTCCTTTTCAGGCACGAACAGAGGTACACCACGAAGCGCTTCCACCTGGTTGCGGTCCGTGACCTCCTTAACCTTAAGTATAAGCGTCTCACGATGATCACGGGCATAAATGACATGCCAGGTCTGTAAACCAGACGCTGTTTGAGCAATTAACTGCTTACGAGTGGCGACCCAATCAAGAAAGTCGGTTTCCGAAAAAAAAAGAAACGATCCGTCCACACCATGTGGCTTGAGCACGGATCCAATACGACGATAGTCGTGCATGGGGTCATGAACCGCCATGCAGCTATTCCTTGTCTTCAGCTGCCGCCTGATCGTCCACCACGTCAATAACGTGGCGAAGTCGTTCATTGCGGCCCGCCAACTCGACAACGGAACACAGTGCCTGCACGACGCGACCTCGTCGACCCTTCACACGTCCAACATCCTCGGGGTTAACCGTCACTTGATAAACCACCGTAACTTGACCGCGTACCTCACGAACCTGCACTGATTCGGGATGTTCCACGATTCCTTGCACGTATTCGGTAAGCCAGTCACTTAAGGACGAAGCTTGTTCGGGCATTCGATTTATTCGCCGATCCCATGTTTTTTGAACAGCTGACGGATGGTATCTGAAGGGTTCGCCCCTTTTGATAGCCAAAACTCAGCACGCTCTTTGTTGATTCGCGTATCTTTATTTTCAGTCACAGGGTGATAAAACCCAATTTCTTCAACAAAGGCACCCCGGGGCACACGCTCGTTCTCTGATACAACGATGCGATAGTATGGCCGGTGTTTGGTACCCAGTCGTTTTAAACGAATGGCAAGCATATCTTTTTCCTACCTTTTCTTTCTTCCTTGTTTGCGCTTTGCTTTTTGTTTCTTTCGGTCCTTCTTGGGTCGAGTCGACTTTGCGGGAGACCCGCTTGGTGCGCCTAACCCCAGTTGGCTCAAGGCTTCGGGAGGCAGCTTCCCATCGTTTTGCTCCAGGAGCTGCATGAGCTGTTGTTGATCTACACCTGGGGGCAAACTCGGAGCCGCACCCGGGAACATGCTCTTCGCGAAATCGCCGAGACCTGCGCGGCCGAAAAGCTGGCGCAGTTTACCAGCTTTCCCTGGCTTTGTCATCATGCTCATCATTTGCTTCATCTGCATGAACTGTTTGAGCATCTGATTGATGTCGTTCACTGTGCGGCCGGAGCCTCTCGCAATTCGTAGTTTTCTTTTGTTGTTCAGGATCGCATGATTACGACGTTCGTCTGGCGTCATCGACGAAATCATGGCTCGCATCCAACCGAGTTGCTTGGTTTCTTGATTCACATCAATTTTTTGTTTGAGCTTACCCATGCCAGGCATCATGCCCATCAAACTGTTGAGATCACCTAACTTACCTATCTGGGCAAGGCTGGTACTGAAATCTTCTAAAGTGAACTGATTCTTCAGCATCTTTTGCTGAAGCTTAAGCGCTTCTTCCTGGTCGACCTTGTCCTGAACACGCTCGACCAAGCTCAGTACATCGCCCATACCCAAGATGCGCGATGCCATTCTGTCCGGGAAAAAACGTTCGAATTGATCAAGTTTCTCGCCGGTCCCGACAAACTTGATCGCACATCCGGTAACCTGTTTAACGGAGAGAGCGGCACCACCTCGTGCATCACCGTCCATTTTGGTCATGACCAAACCGGTCAACGACAGGGCTTCGTGGAACGCGGACGCAGATTGCACCGCATCTTGGCCGGTCATGGCGTCCGCAACAAACAAGATCTCAGACGGAGACGTAAGGGCTTTGATTTCTTTCAGTTCACCCATCAACGCATCGTCAATATGCAAGCGTCCGGCGGTGTCGATTATCACCACGTCACGGCCCGTATTGCGCGCTTCCTGAACAGCCTTTTTGACGATCAGGCCCGGAGATTTCATCTCTGTCGCGTCAAAAACGGGGACATCTACTTGTTCGCCAACGGTCTGTAACTGAAGCATGGCTGCCGGACGATAAACATCACAAGGCACCAAAAGCGGACTGCGGCCATCTGCGCGTAATAACTTTGCGAGCTTGCCGCAGGTGGTTGTTTTACCGGCCCCTTGCAAACCCACCATTAATAGAACGTGGGGTTGATTCCCGGTAAGGGCAAGGTCCTGGTGTTCGCCTCCCAGCATTTCAACGAGACGATCATTTACAATTTTGACTAGTTGCTGACCGGCGTTCAGTCCCTTAGTGAGCTCTTGACCCACCGCTTCTTGTTTGACGTTATTGATAAAGTCTTTGACGACTTTAAAGTTAACATCCGCTTCAAGTAAGGCAACGCGTATCTCTTTTAGAGCGTCCTGTATGTTCTCTTCCGAAAGTTTCCCTTTTCCGGTGATCTTGCGGAAGGTGTCTTGAATTTTCTGCGAAAGAGAGTCAAACATAGGAAGCGATTCACCTTGGACAAAGCCGTGTCGACAGCAGCCGGCAAGTCTAACGCATGGCCCCTAAGCTGTCAAGAAAATGGCCGTCTGGGCCTAGCTTCCCGTAAGTTTCACTGTCGCCAAGTTGGCGTAAAAACGGGCAGACCAAGACACCCAATAGACCTCATCGGATTAATATCAATGCCGCCACGTCGCAAAAAATAACAAGCAACCACAAGGCCCTGAGGATTAAGCGCATCGGAAAGGTCATTTAGGATCCTTTCGCAACAGCTTTCGTGAAATTCTGCCGTCGAACGAAACGACATCAAGTATGTAAATAGGGAGCTTGGCGATAGGGTTTGCGCGGCTTGCCACCGAATCCAAACGGATGCCCAATCGGGTTGACTGGTAACCGGGCACATTGAGCGGAAGGCATGAGTAAAATAGGTATATTCTCCCGGGCCGTCGATCGTTCGCAACAATGAGCCAGCAGGCTGCGATACGTGTTCAAGTTTCAAAGCATCCAAACAGCTACCCGCCAAATGACGTCGCTTGATCGATTTCAAGCTTGAAAGCCATTCCGTCTCCACCTCTGAGCCGACACATTGAGTTAAGGCTGCGCCCACCGTATCGAGGTAGTGGGATTTGTTCGCAAACGGTTCATCAGCCAAATGGTTCAAAAACAACTTAAGGCTCTTGGATTCCACCATGGCTGTTGAATCAAAAGGGTAACGTAGTCTCAACGAGCCAATAATAGGCTTACCGCTTGGATCTACAAATCCAACCTCATAAGCATTCCACACATCCCAGCCACTCATCTGACGCACTGGCCGATCACGCACAAGTTGACGCGGGATAGCGTCTAACCGGTGATCTGTCGAGGAACGCCCTAACTTTAGATGAAGCGATTCGAGAGACTTCATGTCGCGCGAAATATGGCCTCGGGCAACACCTTAATGAGTCCCCAACCCCAAACCGCCAGGCAAAGTACCAGTACCACTTTTTCAATTCGAATGGCGATGACAGAAGAACGGCTTTCATACATGAGTGCGCCCAAAAAAATACCAAAGAACATGCCACCCAGATGGCATAAGTTATCGATTCCCATACCAAGCAACGAGACCCCAATCATGAGCGCATTGCCAAAGATCATGAATCGCAGCCACCGATCGGCCTCGATCAGGTCTCCTTGCCGCTTGGCATTAATCCACAACGCACCCAAATACCCGAATAATGCGCCAGAAAAACCGACCGTGGCATGATGCCAAAAGAAAGCCATTGAACTAATGACCGCGCCCATGATCCCGGTCCCAAAAGTGATTAGCCAAAAGCGACGCAACCCAAATTGCCGCAAGACGAGTGGACCAAGTACCGCCAACGCCGACAAGTTGAAGAGAATGTGAATTAAGTTACCGTGCAGGAACATATAGGTAACCAGACGCCAATACTCATGCAGCGCGTACACGGCAAAACTCTCGGCATGACCTAATAATTCTGTTACGGGACCCGCAGGCATAAAATAGGACTTAAGCACGTCAAAAACGGAGCCATCCTCATTCTGTTGACTAGTTAGGATAGCGCCAAGGGTAAAGAAAAAAACGCACACACCAAACACGGCAAACACGGACTCGGCTAAAGGCGCCGAATCTGCTTTACTCGCGCCCCGCTCTGACTTAACGGCGATATGTCCGACCGAAGTTTCACAATAATCACACGCTTGAGTTTTGGCGGCTATTAGACGACCGCATGAAGGACACATCTTCACGTGCGAGGCGAATTTTTGTGGTCGGTTCGATTTAAATTTGTTCCAGCTCTCTTTTATCTCCGTGAGCAAGCGAGAAAGCCGTCTGCGCCAAGGACTCATGTTCACCTCAACTCACTCTATCACAGCATCAGGAGACACGATCGATGCAAGAGGACAATCGACTAAATTCACGTTTGAGCCATGTGTTTGACCAGAAACCCAGTGTCGTACGGCGCACAATTTGGCGCACCTTCTGGCGAGAAATTTTAGGCGAGACACCATCTTGATGTTGGAAATCTGGACGGGACAGCAAAACCAAGGTTTCCAGCGCCATGAAAAGAGGCCACAAACAAAATAGTCGCGCTTGACGCCAATGCCGGGGCAAAGCCAGGGTATATTCAAAGGCATCACGCAAGTGGCCATGTGCCTTATGAACCATAGGTTTGACTAATCTCGTGGCCGTTTCTCGTGAATCCGATTCACGCACAAGCTTTGGATCCACACCTGCAGCAACCATCATGGTTTCTGGCACGTAGCACCATCCACGTGACAAATCGACCATGATATCTTTGGTAATATTGGTCAGCTGTAGACCCAATCCGAACGGAACCGCCTTTTCCTTTAAGCAATCCTGCGAGACAGGCGCTATTCTTCCAAGTTCGCAAAAGAGTTCCGTTAAAAAGACACCCACCGTTCCAGCAACAAAATAACAGTAACGGTCTAGATCGGCCTCATCACGCAGAAACTCCGTTTTCCCGAGTTGCGGTCGCGACTGATATTCAGCCATGCCACGCGCCATCTCAGCCACCGATGGAACCACACGACTGCGGACCGAGACTGAAAGTTCAGCGAAACATTCAGCCACCAAAGTGACATTCTCCAGCAAATCGAGTTCATCCTCCGTACCATCCAAGTCGGACAGCTGTGACGACCAGGCGCCAATGTCACTAGCCTCCATTGGGCCTTCAATCCATTTGGCAAAATCAAGCAGTGCCCGCTGCTTACGATCGGCTGCCAATAAGGGAGCGTCCTCAACCGTGTCAATGATGCGACACCACAAGTAAGCCAAAAGCACAGCTCGGTGCAGTTCACCTGTGAGTACCGCTATATTCAATGCAAAGGTGCGGCTTACTTTAGGTAACATTTCTTTGCAATATGTCCACGCCGTCTGTGCCAACGCCACCTCCTCGGCTACGCATTCTAACAAAGCAATTGCTTTTGTGGGGCCTGCAAGTGATTTGGCTAAAAGTCTATATGTCTTATCCATAGAGTGATTCACCTGCTAGAATCTGCTGGCACATTCGGGGAGGCCGCGCTTCATGACACCACGTCTCATTTTCTGGCTTTACGCCATGGTCCTGACTTGCGGCATCATTGGCTGCGCGTTTGTGGGCATCTCGCACGCTCGCAACGGTCGCTACCAACTTCATCGACTATGGATGAACGCGTCATCTTGGATAATTGTCGGCTTTGTTGGCTCCTACATACTGAAAGTCATTTTCTTAGGGAAAGAGGACTTACAGACATGGGACTCATTCTACGTAGTGACTTTGAGAATCCATGAATTCTTTATAGCTGTTATGTTGGGTTGCGGCGGATTCGCCCGTTACCTAGCCCACCAATTCAGGCACACATTAGACGAAACGCAGCTCAGCACGCATTGGCGCAAAAAAAGAGACACCCACAAGAAACTAGGTAAGTTGAGTATTTACGGAGCTTGCGCAGCCCTTATAACCGCCTGTGCCTTAATCGTCGGCATGCTACAAAGGGCTGCCCTTATTTAGTATCGGTACGAAAGTCCGACTGCGATCATATCCAGGTCCATCTCACCTGATTTACCGCGAATAACCGACGCCGTGAGACCCAACAAATCTGAAATATCAAGTGTCAGTCCCGCTTCCCACTCGGTCTCAACATCATTGTTGTGTCGACGGTTGAGCCGTTCTACAAATGGCGTTTGCCCAGACTCGTCCATGCCAGGTTGTAGGTCAAACAGTTCCGATTCTTCACGCCAATAACTGAGAGACAAGCGCGAGAATACCTCAAGTTTTTTGAAAAACTGCCAGCGTACGGAAGGCCCAACCTGACCTGAGTACAGCCGAGACACGACTTTGTAGGGATGGTCACTGGCATCGATTCGCGTCGAGTACTGACCTAGGTAAGAGGCGCCCACTTCAACTCCGAACCACGTCGTAAACCACCAAGTATCGGACAATCGAGCGCCATCCCCTTCGGTGTCCGCATCGTACGAGGCTAAATCAGGATCTAAGTAGTCTTGATTTAGGACACGAAATCTAAGTGGGTCATCGGACGTCTCGATACTCAAAAACTGTATCTTGACCTGGTTTCGAATTTCCTGCGCAAGACCGGCCGTTGCGAATAGAGTCAGAGCCAACGCTTGAGCAACTCGAACCATCCATTGATTGATTGTCATATTATCTCCATTGATCAGTTTCCAACAGGTTGTGACGAATGCCAACCGGATACGGTCGAAAATTCCTATCTCAAAGCGCCCTACTCGAACACAACAACTCGCGCGCTGTGCGCTTTTTTTTGAGGCGTACGAATCTGTTCAATTAAGGAGCAGTTTTGCAGAGGGATCATCAATGTTTCCGTATCTCGAAAACGTTTCCGAGTGTTCTCCAAGTGTGGATTAACAACCATACCCTCTTCGAAATCAAAATCGATGTGTTTAATTGACACGAAATACGGATGGCTCAGATCAAGAGATTCAGCCACCAGCTCATACTCGACTTGTTTGATTTGAAAATGAACTTTGAACAAAAACTTCACCTCCGAAGGGTTGTGTATTGTATCAGACCCTGGAGCCGTCTACGGTTAAAGTTGGGCTACTACTGGGGCGATACCAGATTCGCGATCCGCCCATCGACGAGACGGTTAAAAGAGATACAGAGGCCGGGCTGACGATACTCGCGGAATATGATTTAATGACGCATCTATGAACCTACTAGAAAAAATCTCTGCCCGTCGGTCGTTGCCGCCTAAACGCATGAACGGAAAACCAGTCTCCGTTGCCGACCTCATGATTCTATTAGAAGCCGCCAACTGGGCGCCATCTCATCGACATACAGAACCCTGGCGTTTTGTGGTTTTTCACCAAAGTGGACTCGCCCGATTAGGTGAATGCCTCGAAGCGGCATATCAACAACATGCCGTAGAGGTGTTGACACAGAAGATCGAGAAGATACGGTTACGGGTGACATTGGCAGGTGCGGCCATTGGTCTCATTCTTTCGCCGCCGCAGCCAGCTCGTAATCCTGTCGAAGAAGAAATCATGGCGTTGGCTTGCGGCGTGCAAAACTTACATCTTCAAGCTCAGGAATTAGGCATAGGCGGCTACTGGACGACGCCAAAGTTTGTCAACCACGAGCTGATGCAAACGCTTATGGCGATGAATTCTTGGGAAACCTGCTTAGGGATCTTCTATTTAGGCTATCCTGAGGGTGATTGGCCAACCTCTAAGAGGCGACCTGTCGAACAAAAAGTGACATTTATCGGGGATCAACAATGATAATGACTAAAGATGACCTTGTCTCAATCACACAAGAAGCAGGTAAAAAGACATTGGCCTATTTCGGCACAGTGCTCGATATCAGCTATAAGTCTGACAATTCGCCGCTAACACAAGCCGATCTTGCTTCTCACAATTTCTTGGTAAAGAAACTAACTGAACTAGCGCCAGGTATACCCATCATTTCGGAAGAAAGCCCCATCCCCGACTATGCTGAACGCAAAGATACGCCCGCGTTTTGGATTATTGACCCGCTTGATGGCACCAAAGAGTTCGTCAAGGCCGTGCCCGAGTACACCGTCAACGTAGCCTTAATCCAGGGAGGCCAACCGGTATTGGGTGCCGTAGGCATTCCAGCCTCGGGAAACATATACGTGGCCGTCAAAGGAGAAGGCAGCTACCGATATGAAGCGGATGGCACAGTCACCAAATTAGACAGATGCCGCCAAGGCGGATCCATGGACGGCATCCAATTTGTTACCAGCCGCTCCCATGTTGGTCCGAAAGAATCCGAATTAATTGCCCATCTTGGCGCACCCGAACCGTTACGTGCCGGTAGCGCAGTTAAATTCTGTCTGGTGGCAGAAGGTAAAGCCGACATTTATGTTCGACACTTACCCATCATGGAATGGGATACGGCGGCAGGCGATCTCGTCTTGCGTGAATGCGGCGGTATGTCTAACGACTGGCACGGACGAACAATTGCCTACAACAAAGAGGATGTGCGCCATGCGGGACTCATCGCATCTCGCGATGCCGCAACTGGTCAGCACATTTTGAAAGCGATAAGCGAGCTCGGTATCAGCGCGCCTTTCTAACTTGCAAATAGGCCTCACCGCCGGCTTCAGAGGCTAAAATCTCGGTTGGAACGCCTTGGGAAATCAGCCATTTGGTCGGATGAACGGCTTGAACAAGAGCGAGCTCGTCCAACCATCCTGGCCAGTTACTGAGATCATCGACAATAAGGGTTACACTACACAACTTTTGATTTAGCGCGCCTAATTCAGCCAGAAAAAAGGCATTCTCATCTGTACCCAAGCGCAACCCTTGCTCACTCAAACCGATCTCCAGATCAAAGACGAGATGCGCATGGCTGGGGACATGACGTCGAATCTGCTGCGTCGATGACGCTCCGTCAGCAAACCAGTTGAGTCCACTGCGCGGGAACTGCTGAACATAATCATTTATTGCTTGTTCTGAATTCTCACTAAAAACAGCGCTTCCGGTACACACAGACTCAACCACTTCGGGCTCACTCATCAATGAACGGAGCGAAAAAATCCAGCGGATTTGGTCCGGTTCAAGCACGTGTTCAACCATCGTTTGAACAAAAGCAGGGTCGCGAAAACTTTCTGACAATGATATCCAAAGCGGACCATGATAATCCCAGACAGGACCAATGCGGCTCTCAAGAAAATTAAGTTTGGCTTCAGCATTTAGACTTTCGAACACGGCTTTAGGACCCAAGCCTATGGCAAACTGTTGGCGCGCAGAAATAATGATGACGCCTAATAACTGGTCACCTTCAATAAAGGACAGCGCTCGTCCTCGATCGCCTAGTTTCTCCTGCAAGGCTTCAACGGAGGGTGTCGAATAGTCCTTGAAATAGGGCAATGCTTTATCCCAAAGCTGCTCCCATAACTCCAATGTTTGGTTATATCGTCGTGGGCTGAGCGAGCGATTGGCGTTCTCTGCGAAGCCGGTAACCATCATCGCCATCTCTTTACCTATCTGCTCAATTTGATTACCGATGATGGCATTTGCGGCCAAAGCATGACGTTGATAAGCCTGCACACGGAGGTTAATAAAACTCTTCAATTCTGACGCATACAAAACCTGAGAAACCATGTCCTCACGAGTTATTTGATTCAAGTAGGCATCGATAGCTAATGCATAAGGGTCAGGCTTTTCGTCCTCTGGCAGAGCTGCCAAGAGCGGAATAGCGCTTGGCTCATTAATCAATTGAGCAGCGCCAATACGAAACCATTCTGCTTGAGCGCGGTTGCGCTCTAGATCATAAGCGCGCGCTAAAGCTAACAAAATCTTGCATTCGAGCAACGGGAAAGGAACTTCAGCGACTTCCTCGCGGGCTCGTTCCAAGAACCCGAAAGCCGATGCATATTTACCGCCATTGAGTTCCGAAAGGCCTTGCAAGTATGTTGCAAAGATCCGTTTATAAGGTGTATCAAGTGAGCTGCCTTTAAGTGCCGAACTCAATCCCGACGCATTGCCGCTAATTAACACACGCTCCATCTGACTCAGGGACATGGCTGGCGACAGTTGCTGGCCACTAGCTGGATCTACGGCAGGAAACGATGGCACCGGATCTACCTTTTCAATCTCCGGTTCGATTGCTGGTTCAACAACAACTTGCACTGCCTGTTCGGGGACTTCCACTTTGAGCGCGTTTTCGCCCAACACAGGTGGCAAATCTGCCCGCTCGATGGCGAACGATTGCTTATCCCCAACAATTGTGATTTGTTCATCGGACAACTCAGTTACCGTGACGTCGGTAGCTGGCTCAGGGGTCGATTCCAAATCGCTGTCGGTTATGGACGTTATCTTAGCCACGATTTCCAGTTCAGCGTTTGTTTTGTCGGCCGTCTCCAAGTTTTCATTCATTGAACCGGTCTCTTGTGGTGGCTGGGCGTCTACATTGGGGTCCAGTTCAGGGGCGACTGCTTGGTCTTCGTCGGACAGATCTGTGACGGTCAGTTCAGGTGGCGTCTCATGAATGGACTCTAATTTCGTTTCGGTTACGGATGCGACTTTGGCCACTATTTCCAGTTGTTCGGCCGCTTCTAAGTCTGTCTCCGGCTCGGCACTTTCTTCCTGGGTCTCTGTTTCCAGGTCCAAGTCAGCTTGATAAACTTCCAATTCAGGTTCAGGGATGATGGCTTGACTTTCATCTTCAGTATCCACGGTCTTATCAGCAAGTTTGAGTGAATGGGATTCAAGTTCAGGTTGGCCCATGCGGAGATGTGCGGGCCAGCAAACCAACGGCAGAACAGCGCGTTGTTTGGCGTCCCCACTGCGGCGGAGCATCTGTTGCGCTTGATCTGGATGACCCAATGCGAGAAAAAGATCGTGTAATTGCGTATACAACCACATTTTTTGGTCGTCACGCTCGCCCAGCCATTTGCGAGCCATAAATTCATTCACTTGTTGACTTGCTTTTGGTAATTCACCTTCCAATAGCGATTGCCTTACTTCCAACAGGCCATAAAAATAACTTGCTTGAGAAGTCGTCACAGTGAGGCTGGGTAGCGAGAAGCGAGCATCGTTTTGCAGCAAGTACAGCGCATTAAACGGAAAAGTCACCTTTTCCAAAGCGGCAGGTACATCTTTGTCTTGTCCGAGCGCTCGGCATGCCTCAAACCACAATCTTTCGCTTGAGCGCAAATTGAGTTCGCTGGTTCGGATATCGGTATAACGGGCTAAGTAATAGATTGGATAGTAACGAAACTGATGTTGGTCTTCGGTGTACTCGTTGAGGAAATAGGTTGCTAGTTCGGCAAATCGTGCCCATTTGTGTTCGCGCGCAGCAAAGGCAGCCAGCACATATAGACCCGTTCCACGCGCATATCGGCTATGGAAGAGCTGTTTTTCGTAAAAGGACTTCTTGGCGTCAATCGTATCGAAGCGCACCGCGATGACAGCCAGATAGTGGCCAATTCGTGCTATTTGACTTTCATCTTGTGAAAGCGATAAGAGCTCACCTTCTGCCTTGAATAGGTCACCCTCATCAAGAGCACTGAGAGCAGAGTGCAGCGGATCAATTTGTGCAAACGAAATTGGGCCTGCGAGCGTAAGGGATACGAACAGAGCAACTATCAGGCGCATGCTTTATTACTCCAAAGGTGGAACATCAAGGATGTTATCTTAACAGGGCCAGCCCTTAACGGCGAAAGTTACAGGTCCACCGCCCCATCCGTCAGCAAATTGAGACATTCGCGGTACCTCGAAGCCGTTCCAGCGATGATGGATTCGGGCAAATTGGGAGCAGGCGGTGTTTTATCCCAATCCAGCTTGTCAAGGTAGTCACGAACATATTGTTTATCGAAGCTCGGTGGATTGACCCCAACAACATAGTCACTTTTTGGCCAGTACCGGCTCGAGTCGGGTGTCAATACTTCGTCGGCCAGAATTATTTCGCCATCACACAAACCAAACTCAAACTTCGTGTCGGCGATGATCACGCCGCGTGACCAAGCATATTCGAAGGCTCGCCGGTAGATATCAAGACTCAGGTCACGTAGTTGCTCGGACAAGTCCTGTCCGACACGATTAACCATGTCGTCAAATGAAATATTGATGTCGTGGCCTGTCACCGCTTTTGCTGCTGGTGTGAAAATCGGTTCTGCTAACTGATCGGCTAACCGAAGTCCTTGTGCCAACTTAATGCCACATACATGGCCATCACGTTGGTACTCTTTGAATCCGCTACCAACAAGAAATCCACGAACCACACATTCGACGGGAACCATGTCCAATTTCTTGACGATCATCGACCGACCGTTGAGATCGTCTAACATTGACTGAGCGCTGCTAGGCAGAGCACTCAAATCCATACTTATCAGATGATTCTTTGGGGTCGGTTTCAGTTGATCAAACCAAAAGGCCGTTAATTGTGTAAGGACCTTACCTTTATCGGGTATGCCCTGCGGTAGAACACAATCAAACGACGAGATGCGATCGCTAGCCACAAAAAGGTAGGCATTCCCTAAATCAAATATCTCGCGAACTTTACCGCTGGCTACTCGCGTTAGTCCGGGGATTTCCAAAGATGTTAGCACCCGGTTCATAAATGTAGCCACCTAGACGCGATTGAGAAAAAAGTGGTGGCCAGTGACGGAATCGAACCGCCGACACGAGGATTTTCAATCCTCTGCTCTACCAACTGAGCTAACTGGCCGTGGACGGAGAATCTATCAAAACGCGACGGTTGGCGTCAAGCGATTTTCCCAGTCCGATTAGCTTTCGACATCCTCGCTTTTCGCGGGCACCAGTTTCGGAAAGAGTTTTTCCCGAATCTTAGCTTCGATTTCGTCCGCCAATTCAGGATCTTCCCGCAAAGAGCGCACCACATTATCACGCCCCTGACCTAACTTTCGATCTCCATACGAATACCAAGAACCACTCTTATCGACAATGCCGCAAGACGTACCCAAATCCATAATTTCGCCGGTTTTTGAAATACCCACCCCAAACAGGATGTCAAATTCCGCCTGCGCAAATGGAGGCGCAATCTTATTTTTAACGACCTTGACTCGAGTCCGGTTGCCCACCGCTTCGTCGCCATTCTTAAGCGTGGCGATTTTTCGAATATCCAAGCGTACGGATGCATAAAACTTCAATGCATTCCCACCCGTTGTTGTTTCCGGGTTGCCAAACATAACACCAATCTTCATCCGAATCTGATTGATGAAAATCAAACAACACTTGCTTCTAGATACGACACCAGTCAGTTTTCGTAACGCTTGTGACATGAGTCTTGCCTGTAAACCCATGTGGCTGTCGCCCATCTCGCCTTCCAGCTCAGCTCTGGGTACCAAAGCAGCCACCGAGTCAATAATGATCACATCCACAGCACCGGAACGCACAAGTACCTCAGCGATTTCCAGGGCTTGTTCACCGGAGTCCGGTTGACTAATCAGCAGATCTTTTACATTTACGCCTAATTTCTGAGCGTACTCGGGGTCAAGGGCATGTTCAGCATCAATGAAGGCCGCAGTCCCACCACGTTTTTGAGCTTCCGCTAGAATATGTAGCGTCAAAGTTGTTTTACCCGAAGATTCAGGTCCAAATATTTCAACGATGCGGCCATACGGCACGCCACCTGAGCCCAACGCAGCATCCAGTCCAATAGATCCAGTCGAAATAACAGGAATTTTTGGGACTTCTTTATCGCCGAGCTTTTGTATGGAACCTTTGCCAAACTGTTTTTCGATCTGGCCCATAGCTAACTCAAGAGCGCGCTGTCTCTGGGCTGAATCTGAACTCATGTTCCCCCCTCGTTAGGTCAAAATGAATGCGAATCCATAACCTAGCGCAAGGCAGTCCACAAATCAAACCAAAGCTTCGATATGCCCTGCCGTATCACGGTAACCTGGATTCTCCGCTTTAATGGCTTGGAATAGGTCGAGTGCTTTCTCAAGCTCACCTAATCCTTCGAACACCAGCGCCAACTCATATTTGATGGCCAGTTTGTCGCTGGCCCGGATGAAGTCATGTTCAAGCGCGGTACTGTAATGGGCAACCGCATCTTCAGATCGTCCCAGTTCCACCAAACAAGCGCCCACCATGGCGGTACATTCCATAAAGCGGTTCTTATCGCCTAAGGCCTTCTTAAATTCGGCCATACTCTCTTCTAATAAACCCATTTCCTTGTAGGCTATACCTAAGTCATAGTGGGTCTCGAAATCATCATCATCAATCTGTTCGGCTACACCCTTCTTAAATTCTTCAAAGAGCTCTTCCACGCTTTGTATTTCTTCAGGCGCAGCATTGTCAGTTACTTCCGATGACTCGTCGAATAGTTCGTCTTTCAATTCTGCGGCTAGGTCAAAGAAACCACCCGTGTCCAATATGCCAGCGCTTTCGTTGGCTGCAGGAGCTTGGCTGCCAACCCCTGATCCATCAGCAGCCGCTAGTTTTTGAATCGTCTCTTTGCGCTCCATAAGATCGCCGACTTCACCAAACTTACGCAAAGCCTCTTCCAGTAGATTAGTTGCGTCCTCGTAGGCTTCCATCGACAAGAAGAAATCGATTTCTTCAAGTTCATTGTCTAGCGCTACGCGATCCTCATCGCTGAGTTGAGTTTGCTCATCCAGATGCGTCATGGGCACTTCATCCAAATCAGCAGTAGCAGGCGCATTGACGGGTTGAGACTCGACAACCGGATCAACAGGCGATGGTTGTGCGGGTGTTTTCTCAACCGGGGGAAGCTCGACGGGCGGTGGCTCTGCGGACGGCAGCTCTGGGGGGACTGGCGGTGGTTGTTCCGGGGTTATCACCTCAGGTTCATCTACCTGCATATCCGCCAGTGAGCCGAGCTCGTCCTCATCTAGACCTACGATTTGGATATCATCTTCATCCACATCAGCGGCAAGCATATGATCGCTAACTAATAAATCATCTTCGCCGACCAAGTCTAAGTCGTTCAATTCTTCATCATTCATGAGGTCATCAAAGTTAATTTCGACCTTCACTTCGGGTTGCAATTCTGGTTCTTCAGCCTCGGAACCCGCGTCCAAACCGAATTCAGCGCGGAATTCTGCGGCCAGATCGGGCTCTTCGTCGCCGATTAGTTCGTCAATGTCGCCCAAATCATCATCAGACAATGAATCAAGCTGTGGCAATTCCAAATCATCGTTGTCAATGTCTGGGCTGGAGTCGTCGATTGAAGGAATAGCAAAGGAGTCTTCGTCCGGCTCCTCCAGCATCTCGGTTTCGTCGACAGCCTCAAAAAACCGAATGCTGTCGTCATTGGCGTCGACATGGATCTCTTGGCCAAGGATCTCGTCATTGTTGCCGTCGGAAACGTCGAAGGCAAAGGAGACGCCCTGATCCGCATTCGATTGCGGCATGTCCAGTGACCAAGCGCCATCGTCTTCATCAAGATCGTTCTTATTGGCTTCTAAGGCACCAAAATCAACCACATCTTCCGGGGCCACGTCATTAAAAACCAGTTCGCCACTGCTTGCATTGAATCCTTCTGCCAACTCTATATCAAACCCATGTTGAGACTGATCTTCGAGGTGTTGTTGCATATCGGCACTGCGCAATGATTCCAAGCGCCCTTTATAAATACGCGCCACGCCCGGTTTGTAACTCTCGGCCTCTTCCAAAAAGTCCTCTGCGTCGCCTAGCTTGCCTTGGTCCATGCAAATGGTCGCCAGGTTGGTTAAACAGGCAACACTCTTGTCGATCTCTTTGCGTTCCAGATATATCTGCTTCAAGCGCACGTTTGCTTCGAAGTGCTTAGGATCGATATCAATAATGGCGATCAAATGCGTAAGCGCTTGATCCATAATTCCATATTTTATGAATACGTCGGCTTCCGTCAGGTGATTCTGGACCACTGTTTCTGGATCATCCGGCTCCAGGCTGCCGTGCTCTGGACTATCAATTGAGAAGATCTCCGCCTCGGAGTCTTCGTTACTGGGCATTGATGAACTTAACGAGGCGGACATTTCCGCCACCGAATCCGCACTCAAACCTAAGGCGTCCTCTGCCGTCAAACCAGACAAGCTGTCCATCTTGGCGCGCCACTCTAAATTATCAGGATCCAGCTCAAGCAGGCTGGAAATGAATGTCTGTGCCTTGTCCCCTTGGTTCTTGGCCATGGCGTGATTGATCATCTTTTCATAGGTAAGGATGGCATTAGACGTCTGATTCGTCTTCTTGTACATTTCGATCAGCTTAAGTAGAGAGGGCTCATGGGTTTCATCGACGTACAGGATGGCGCGATAGAGACGAGTCGCTTCTTCCATCTCGTTGCGACCCATTAAACTTTCACAAACAGGCTCTAGCGCTTCAAACGCTTCGTCCAACTCACCATTTTCGATAAATAGCTTGGCGACATCCTCTAGAGGCTGGATGTGGTCAGCGGATATATGAACGGCGCGCAAAAAACAGGTCTTTGCATAACTGGGCATATTCTTACTGAGATAAGCCTCGCCAAGCGTAACGACCGCTTCCAGATCATGTGGCACTTTTTCGCAGATCTCGGTCAATTGCTTGACCGCATCGTCCAAATTCCCTTCGGCAATGGTTGCTTTGGCCATCAACACTTGGATTTTTGTGTTGTCGGGAGAGAATTTACCAGCCTGACCAAGAATCTTACGTGCCTCATTGATCATATTCTTTTCAATGAGATCGTGACCCATCGAAAGAAAATGCTCAGAAGCTTCCTCTTGCTTGCCTTCTCGAATCAGGAGTTCCGTAAGTTTTATGCGGATATCTATGTTGTTAGGTTCAATCTCAACCAGTTTATGGTAGACATCCAAGGCGCGGCCCGGCAGGTTCCCACTGGTATAGACCTCAGCCATACGCCGTAATTCGGCCTTGGCTTCACTTTGATGGCCTTGCTGTAAGTAGAGTTCAACCAGTTTCTCGCGAGCGTCCATATAGTCGCCATCGAGTCGGTTGATTTTCTTGTAGACCGCAATTGCCTTGGGATAGAAGCCACTGCGGTGGTATCCCTGAGCGACTTTTTCGAAGTAACTAATGGCGCTTTTCTTGTTGCCAGTAAGCGAATAGAGATCGCCAACCTTGTTCAAAAGATTGGTGTCATTGGGCGTCATTTTAACGACGCTCAATAGCTCGTTTAGCGCCTTCTCATACTTCTGCTGCGAAATATATTTATCGGCCGCAGCCAGGATTTTGTTCTTTTTTGACATGAGCTCGGCGTATTTTCCTGCTTCGTCAAAGCCCTAAATAAGATAGGGTCTGTATTTCCCAGGTTTGGGGACAACTTCAAAACTATCATGAAGATGCAAGAGCGTCAATGAACTTAACCGCTTAGATCGCCTCGTCATTTTCTTGCGAGAAAAGCTTGTTTTTTGAATAGGCTTCATGTATCGTTCGGAAGTCTATGTGACTGGAGGCTTGAGACAAACCGGAACAAACGCCGATCGCTAATCTACCTTTCTTCTATTGTCCGGTTTGATTGAGACAAGCCTACCAAGTACCGCAACAACACGACTGAGTAAAGGGTCTTACTGCCATGAGTGAAGTAGCCAACACACGAAATATCGGAATTTCTGCCCATATCGACAGCGGAAAAACGACCTTGACCGAGCGCGTTCTCTTTTACGCCGGCAAGATTCACAAGATTGAAGAGGTTCGAGGCGGCGGCTCTGGCGCAACCATGGACCACATGGAACTCGAGAAAGAACGCGGCATTACCATTACCTCAGCCGCGACCACAGTTTACTGGGCCGACAAAAAGATCAATATTATTGATACGCCCGGACACGTTGACTTCACCGTTGAAGTAGAACGATCCTTGCGTGTATTAGACGGTGCCATCTTGGTCCTTTGCTCTGTCGGTGGCGTGCAATCGCAGTCCATTACGGTGGATCGCCAGATGAAACGTTACAAGGTTCCCAGGTTAGTGTTCATTAATAAGATGGACCGCACAGGCGCCGATTACCGTAAAGGTATGCGCGAATTGCGCGAAAAACTCAACCTCAATCCCGTCGCTATGCAGGTCCCAATCGGGTCCGAAGAAAATTTCGAAGGCGTGATCGATCTCGTCACCATGAGAGCCTACTATTTTGAAGGCGAGCGTGGCGATACCGTACGGGAAGCCGATATTCCAGCCGCATTACTTGCAGACGCACAGAAGCGTCGTGAGGAAATGTTGGAAGGCCTTGCCGATTTCGACGATAACCTGATGGAACTCGTATTAGAAGGCGGCGAGCCAAGTGAAGAATTAATTCATACGGCAGCAAAGAAGGGTGTTAACTCCCTTGAAATGGTTCCTGTATTTATGGGTTCCGCCTTTAAGAACAAAGGCGTGCAGAAGCTATTGGACGCGATTATTCGTTACTTGCCAAGTCCTGTTGACGCGACGAACCTGACAGCAACCAATCTAGACGATGATACAAAAGTTGAACTCGTGCCAGTCAGCGACAAGCCTCTCTGCTGTATGGCTTTCAAAATCACCGACGAACAGTTTGGTCAGTTGACCTACACCCGAATCTATCAAGGTACACTCAAAAAGGGTGAGACCATCATCAATACGCGGACTGGCAAGAAAGTACGTATCGGTCGTATCGTGCGCATGCATGCCAACGATCGCGAAAATATTGATTCCGCCGGTGCGGGCGATATAATTGCCATGATCGGTGTGGACTGCGCCTCCGGTGATACCTTCTGTGCGGATTCCATTAATTACGCCTGCGAATCCATTTTTGTCCCTGAGCCGGTGATTTCACTGGCCATCGTACCCAAGGACAACGAGTCAAGTACGCGAATGTCCAAAGCGCTCAACCGCTTTATGCGCGAAGATCCTACCTTCCGCGTTCGCGTGGACGAAGAGTCCGGCGAGACCCAAGTTTCGGGTATGGGCGAATTGCACCTTGAAGTTTACGTAGAACGCATGCGCCGTGAGTACAAAGCTGAAGTTGAAGTGGGCGCACCCCAAGTGAACTATCGCGAAACCATCAAGCGCTCCGCCGACTATGACTACACCCACAAGAAGCAGACGGGTGGATCCGGCCAATTTGGTCAGGTGGTGGGTTCAATCTTCCCGTTGGAATCGGACGATGAAGATAACTTTAAGTTCGTCAATAACATTAAAGGCGGGAACATCCCCACCGAATACATTGCCGCCTGTCAAAAAGGCTTCAACGACATCATGGATGAAGGCCCTTTAGCCGGATACCCCATGGTGAAAGTTGGCGTTAACCTCAATGACGGTAAGTATCACGATGTCGATTCATCTGAAAATGCCTTTAGGACAGCGGCACGTTTTGCCATGAAACAAGCCATTTCGAAAGCAAAACCCGTCCTACTTGAGCCAATCATGAAGGTGGACGTCGAAACGCCAGCCGAGTATCAAGGTAGTGCCGTTGGTTCTATCTCATCACGTCGCGGCATTATCAACGGCATTGATTCTCAAGCTGATGGTTCCTGCATCGTCATTGCATCAGTACCTTTATCTGAAATGTTTGGGTATTCGACCGAACTTCGAAGTCTCACAGCTGGCAAGGCCACGTTCACCATGGAATTTGAAAAATACGAACCAGCCCCTTCAACGGTTCAAGAAAAAGTCATGGAAGAACGAGCCGATCGCCGCAAAAACTAGATCTATCAATATATAGATTTTCTAAGGGCGCCCCAAAAAGGCGCCCTTCTTTTTTGCTGCCAGCAATGTTAGGTTGATACCTGAGGTGTCGCTTGTCCGATTCAGACTTTAGAGATCCAAACCTAGCTATCAACAAGGTGTATACCCGGTCAGGAGACCAGGGCATGACACGCTTAGTAGGCGGACAAAAAGTCGCAAAATCGGACTTGCGTTTAGAAACCTATGGCACCGTTGATGAGCTAAACGCCCACGTCGGATTAACCCGTGAGTTTGCGCGTTTAGAGTTACCAGATGGACCGGAAAAAGTGGCCTTTGATCAAACAATGCTGCGTATTCAACACGAGCTTTTCAATCTAGGATCTATCCTTGCCACACTGCCCGAGGATGTAGGTGAGCAGCAACCACGGATACGAGAATCCGACATCGAACATCTTGAACAGGACATGGACGCTCGCACAAAATCCTTAGCGCCTTTACGCTCATTTGTGCTACCGGGTGGCTGCCAACTAAATGCTCAATTGCATGTGTGTCGAACCGTCTGTCGCCGCGCGGAACGAGACTTGATCCGCTTGTCTGAACAGGGATCTGTCGATAACGACTCGCTTAAATACCTGAACCGCTTAAGCGACGCATTTTTTGTGTGGAGCCGATGGGCTAATCAACAAATGGGATGTATCGAGATTCTGTGGCAGCCTAATCACTAACGATTAGGTCCTAATGACGGCGAACGGACGGACACAATTGCTTAGTGAACAGCCGTAGAACGCCAGTTGCAGCCCACATATCCAAGCTGTAGATCATCCACAACAGCAAACAACGACCTAGCTTGGTCAGCCACGCTCCGTCCATGGTTGAATGAAGCGTGCCTAGTGTCACTAAACACGCGAACAGAGCCAAAAGTAGCGATGCAGCTAGGACAATGCGCAATCGGCCCGGCACAAACCAGGTTCCGCGATACCAAACACAAGAGAGCCAATAATCGACCATTCGCAGGACGGTCAATAATGCCAGCACAAGAAATATTGAGGTTAGGTGAAAGTCAACAATATCCCAAACAGTCTTGAAGAAACCAGCCGTCACCAGTAGTGCGGCCACAGACAAGACCGAATATGCTTGCCCCAAGAACTCGCTCAAAATCAGCAGTCGAAAGACAAGCGATATGGTTATGAATGCCCATATCGCATATTCAAATATACCCATCCAAAGGGTCAAATAGTGAATCGCCAAACAAGCCGACGACGAACAGGCAATCCACAAAAAGATACGAGTCATAATAAAGAGCCGCTTAGAATCCATTTCCGCAAGAATTCGTATTCTGTTTGTCGGGCCGCGTGCCGTTTCATGAGCGATTCGGGAACAGGCAGCTTGCGTGAATCATCTGTATCCCAGGCGACCTTTAACTCGACGATCGGTTGTTGCTCATCGTGCCAGATTTCACCCATTGATTCTAACAACCGCAGACACGTCCACTCTTGGCTTGCATTCCTCACCAGGACATAGGCGCCTGACTTTGCGTTTTCCCACACGAAACGATACCGCAGTTGTCCGTTAGCCATTTGTTGATATTCAACACCGATATCCGCATCTCTTATGGCGTTGGCCACAAAACCCAATTGCGTTACCCACTGATTGGTGCTCAGCCACTGCAGCCTTCCTAAACAGGCTAACTGTGACCAATGCGAAAAGTCATCAGGGCTAAGCGTTTCCAATAACGCCTGCAACGGGGAATCAGGAACCTCTTCGCTATTGGCCACGAAACGCGCCAAATGGCTTTGGTAAGACGTGGCAGATTCACCGAAGAACACTTGCCTCAAGGCGTCCCGTGTTCGCCCATCGCCGTCAATTCCGTAACTGTCCAGGATAGCTTGGCAAAAGTAATCCGTAAGCTCGTCTTCTTTTGAGACAAATACGATACCTCCGCGTGGCGCCAATTCGCCACCTACTGTCAACATCGACGACCGCAACAGCGGTAGCCCAGACACACGAGCCGATTGCTGCAATCGTTCCACCGAATTCATCCAGATCCTTGCTTCATTCTTCAGCGGCCCAAACACAAATCCGATGTCGGTTACGTCGTCTTCACGCCAACACCCTAAGGTATCCAGCCAAGTCATGGTCGTATGCATGGTGCGGGATGGAGGCTGCTCGAACCTTACCCGGAAACTCGCAAAAGGATGTTTGGCCCGCAAAGGATCATCACTGACGGGGTCCGTTAGTAACGGAAAGAAGTTACTCAAATGAGATTGGCTGTCGAATGGGTCTATTTGATAACTCACCTGATAATTAATCGTCGCAATATGGCCCGGGAAAAGTGTGTTAGGCAAATCCAGACGATGCAATGTAACGGGGTTAACCGGCTTCATCGTCGCCGAATGGTTATCAACCATGACATCCGATATCCGCAACTGGCGGACATCCTTGGTCGATCCTGTCGGGTTCATACCGAAGTAGAGATGTTCGACAGACTTTCCCGATGTGTGGAAAAAACTTAGCCGCAAGGTGATCGCCACATCCACGAAACCAAGAGCCGGATCCCGTCTAAACACCAGATCATAGTTTGCGTGGCGTGCTGACCTGGGACCATTATTTGGCTGTAACGCGAGACCCAACATAATGATGGCGGCAGCAAAATTCATGGTTTCGCCAGGGCCGCGACAAATTCTAGAGCGATTGGGCCATGGGCGGCGATAACCTCTCCGCTGTTCAAATCAAACGGCGATCCATCCAAACTACATAAGGCACCGCCCGCCTCGGTAACGATGATGGACCCTCCAGCCAAATCCCAGACCTGCAATCCATCTTCCCAATAGATATCAAAGCGGCCAGCGGCGACATAAGCCATATCTAACGATGCTGAGCCAAAGCGACGAAACCCTCGGGTTACCATCAGGGCACGTTTCACGCGATCCAGTAAGACGTCAACCCTCTGCCGCCGGTCATATGAAAACCCGGAAACAGTCAAACAGTCGCTGAGACAGCTCCGTTTTGTGACCGAGATCGGTTTCCCATTCAGGGTGCATCCTTGCCCTAGCTGGGCGTGGAACATTTCACCGCGAATAGGCTCAAAAACCCAGCCTGCGACAATCTCGTTCTCAATCTCTAACGCCAGCGACACGGCGAAATGCGGCAGTCCGTGTGCAAAATTGGTCGTTCCATCCAAAGGATCGACGATCCAGCGCACGCCTGTGCTGCCCAAGACGGAGCTGCCCTCTTCTGCCATGATCGTGTCATGCGGGAATTTGCCAAGAATGCCACTGGTAATCAGCGCTTCCGCGCGCAGGTCAGCTTGTGTTACCAAATTCAAGGGTCCATCTTTTTCTCGCGTCTGAACACCCTTTTCGAATAGCGCTTTTATGCAGCTTCCAGCTTCGCGGACAACGCTGGTGCCCAATGCGATTCGTTCATGATCCAAGTTAGTTATCCCTCTAAAAAACATCATGATAGCATTGCGAGTGCCATGACGAGGTAGGTCAGATGAAGGCGATTGTTTCAGCCGCAGAAATGACCCGAGCGGACAAATACACGATCGATCAAGGGTTAAGCGGCGAGCTGCTAATGGAACGGGCCGCCCAGGCTTGTGTCGATGAACTCATGCCTCATTTGGGTCAACGCGAACACATCGCTGTCTTCTGCGGAGGAGGCAATAATGGCGGTGATGGCTTTGCCATGGCCAGAATCCTGCACCAATCTGGATTCAAAGTGCACGTCCATTATCTCAAGGACGAAGTTAAAGACGAAGCCGCCCACCACTTCAAAATCCTGTGCGAGTCGAATTGTCCACGTAACCTTATTGACCATACGCGGGGATTCGAGATTCCAAGCACGGTCACTTGGATCATTGATGCCTTGGTCGGTGTCGGTTTGAAGAGCGCATTAAAAGGACCGGTCATTGAATTAATCCATCAGATTAATCAACACAGGGCGCCCGTCCTATCTGTTGATATGCCATCAGGTTTATGTGCTGATCATGGAGAGCTGATGGGCGAGCATGTGGTTGCGCGCTTGACCGTAACTTTCCAGACACTAAAGTTCGCGCACGTGATCACGCCCGCCTGTTTGGCATGTGGCGACATCGTCACTCGTGATATTGGAATTAGGTTTCCTGACAGTCATCAACAAAAAGCCTTTGCGCTTCAACGTACGGACTATCACCGAGATCCACGTCCGCCCAACAGTCACAAGGGCACTTTCGGTAGCCTTGCCGTCGTCGGCGGCTTCCCTGGCATGGAAGGCGCCGCCAACTTGACAGCCATGGCTGCACTACGATTTGGGGCCGGAAAAGTGACGATCATGTCGCCTCATCCCGGTAGTGGGCGTTTCCATCACGACTCCGTGATGACGGGAAGCGAGAAGCGACTGGACGCCTTCTCAGCCGTTGTGATCGGGCCCGGTCTTTCTCGAGGTCAGCTCGCCCAGGAATGGCTGGCCAACACGACTTTAGGGAGGGCGCGCGTTGTTTGGGACGCAGACGGACTAGCTCTCCTTGCGAACAGACCCAAAGATCGTGGTCGTCAATTTGTCGTAACACCGCATCCTGGCGAAGCAGCCCAATTACTTGGACTTCAGGGCCAAGAGATCCAGGCACGTCGACTTGCCTCCAGTCACGCATTGAGGCAGATGTTCCCAGATACTTGGATCGTTCTCAAAGGATTCCGCACAATTATCAGTGCGCCTGACGGCAGCATTTATGTCTGCACGCCGGGCAATGCCGCGCTAGCCACAGCCGGAAGTGGCGATGTCTTAGCGGGCATGATTGGCGCCATGCTGGCCCAAAGCGAATGCGCCACTCAGGACGCTGTGTTATTGAGCGTTCTGCGCCATGCCTTGTCGGCGGAGCATTGGTTGGAACAGCATGCCGATCACGCAATGTTAGCTGAAGATATCGTCGAAGATCTAAAACGCTTAATTTGAATTGTTTGTATCTCGAATAGGGAAGCGTATAATGGATCCCGCCGCTATCGTATTGCGGCCGGAATCATGAATCAAGTATCCACAACAACTCTCCCCATAACCGCGCTCGTCGACTCACTAGAGGCGACCGCCAACGTCGCAGCCGAATTAGCAAGCTTACTTACCGGCCCCGCGCTCGTTCTCCTTCATGGCACGCTCGGTAGTGGAAAGACCACTTTTGTCCGATCATTATGTGCCGCTTTAGGTATGCAAGAGCTGTGGGAAGTTGATTCACCAACCTTTACCATCGTCAACTATTACAACGTAGGCGACGGCTTTTACCATTTGGATTTGTACCGACTTGACCCCCAACAAATGCATGGTGTGGACTTGGAGGAAATCCTCGAATCTGGATCTGTCGTTGCCATTGAGTGGCCAGATAGATTGCCATTGATTCACTTCGATGGTCCCGTGTTCTTGGTTCAGATTGAGAACCACGACGCTGAAAACCAGCGCCGTATTCACATTTCGGAGCATCAACTGTGACCCAGAACGGCAATAATCGAACCATACTTTACATAGACAGTAATGACTTCAATCAACGCTTGGTGAGGAAGATACTCGAGCCAGAAGGCTTTTCCGTCGAAGCGGCGGCCGACGGCTTACAAGGTATCAAAAAGGCAATTGACCTGATGCCATCGATGATTCTGGTTGAGCTCAACCTAGCCTACGTGGACGGCTTCGGCGTAACTATGAAGCTCAAGTCGATGCAGAACATGGAGAATATTCCCATCGTGGCCTTGACCTCCAAGCGCGCCAAAGTAGACCAAGAACGCGCCTTAGCCTCGGGCTGTGACGGCATCCTTGAAAAGCCAATCGACGTCGATTGTTTTGCTGCTCGCGTAAAAGACCTGTTAGAGGGCGACAGATCGGGCATGCAACCCATCCACAAAACAAAAATGTTACGTGATTTCAGCGCGTCACTCGTAGACCAACTTCGCGAGAAGGTAGAGGAACTCGAGACCACCAACCGCGAGCTGGCCCAACGCAAGTCGGAGATCAAGGAAGCCTATGAACGTAGCCAAAGCGCTAACCTTGAGCTTAAACGAATCACCAAACTCAAAGAGAACATTGTAGCCATCACCTCTCACGAGTTGCGAACGCCGCTTTCACTGTCAATTGGTTATTTGGATGTGTTGGAACGATGCATGGTCGGCGAAACCAATGAGGAACAGAAACGGCTGATTGAGATTTGTGTGCAGAGTTTAGGTAGAGTCTCAACCCTTATTGACCGCATTAGCGATCTTTCTCGGATCGAAAAGAAGAAGATACCTTACGATTTGGCCGTTATCGACATCAATGAAGTGTTTAGACAAGCCTACCAAGGTTATTCGATTTTCGTGAGCTTGCGCGGGATAAAATTCGTCAATATGTTAAGCGACCAACCACTGCCCGTGACTTGCGATTCAGGCATGTTAGATCAAGTTTTTTCTAACCTATTAAAAAACTCCTTGTGCTACACGCGAGACGGGGGTACATTGACCGCCCGTTCCTGGTTTGAAGATGGACGGGCGTATTTCTCGCTGTCTGATACCGGAATTGGTATAAAAAAAGATGACATCAATCAGATATTTGACGACTTTTATCAAGTTCATGACCACACACACCATAAGACAGGTACCTTTGAATTCATGACACGCGGCATCGGCGTAGGACTCACGTTCTGTAAAGGCATCCTAAACGAGTTGGGCGGTCAAATCTGGGCAGAAAGCGACGGCTTAGGCAAGGGCAGCACTTTTACCCTATTCCTTCCCTATGTAGAGCATCATGAATCTGTTGCAACAGCTTAAAAAAGCGGTAGATCTTTACGTTGTCAAAGCCTTTCCGGATGGCGTTCCTCCACGTGTAGAAAATCAACTTACCGAATTAAGGAAGTTACCGGACGAGGCCTCGCTTCTTGCCTGGCCTGCGATTGAGCACGACGAGAAACGTTATTGTTGGCGATTGGGCAATCAAGCCTATCCACACATGAAATTGGTTTTTAGAAAACATGAAGACAGCTACATCTTTTCCGTCGATAGCCACGACACACACTTTGCTTTGCCTGCCCAATTACCTGGTTCTGAAAAGCTGCAGGCACTGCGGGAAGCCAACTCCGCCATCAAGTCACGCATCGAATCAGCCTGGCATCATGCACTTATCCCCGTATTCGGTTTTGTCAAGCCATCAAAAAGCAACGGCAACGGCAGATACAAGGGATTCAGAGTCCTTGCTATTGATGACGAATCAAAGATTCTCGATCTGCTAGGCATGATTCTGCAAAACCTGGGTGCCACTTTTGAACGCGCCCAATCTGTCTCTGAAGCCCGCGATAAGGTGAAGGATGGACTCCATCCCGACCTCATATTATGTGACATTATGATGCCCTCCGAATCAGGTTACGACTTTGTCGCTTGGTACATGAGTCTAAACAGCAAAACGCCTATTTATTACGTGACCGGGCTGGGTGCCGATCACGTGAATCGTGATGGTGTAGTTGACGTTGTGCAGAAACCCTTCTCGGTCAAAGACATTGCCAACTTGCTTACCGCCCACTATGTTTAAGTCTGTGTAAAACATTTGCAAAGCCAGCAGAACGCGAAACAAAAATTGGCGGCCAATCGTTTCTTAATCATAGAACCCCGACATGCCGATAGGTTAGATTGGGGGATCGTTTCTTTTTGAGGTGAGCAATGCAACGTTCGTTCTTAACGTTATTTTTTGCAATAGGAGCTTTGGCTCAACCTAACTTAACCGAAGAAACGTTCCTGGCTCTGAACGATGAAATGAAGGCTTTTCTTACCGAAAAGGTCGAGTTCAACCATTCCAATAAACAACGATTACATTCGCTCGTTTATTCTATCTTCAGCGAAGATGGACTAGGTCTTAAGTACGGTAATCACCACACAAAAACACCCATTGAGACATATGAATCGCGTAACGGTAACTGTATGTCGTTCACCATGATGTTCGTGGCCATGGCACGACAGGTTGGCTTGCGAGCCCAGTTTCAAGAAGTTGAAAGTTATCCAACTTGGGACAGACGTGGCGAATTGGTTATGAACAATAAGCACATGAATGCCATTGTCATCATCGAAGGACGTATGGTTGAAGTTGATTTTCTGCCTTTTCAGGATAAACGGCGACATTTCACACGACGCATAAACGATACGCGCGCCCTAGCCCACTACTTTAATAACTGCGGTGCAGAAGCATTTGCACAAGGCGAACCTGATTTGGCTCTAGCCCACTTTAACGCCGCCTTGGAGACCGACCCTGAATTTTCGCGTGCTTGGTCCAACTTTGGCGTTTATTGGCGACATCAGAACAAGCTGGACAAAGCCGAGTCCTGTTATGAGAAAGCGATTGATCTGAATCGTTTCGAATACACCGCCATGTCTAACCTGGTCTATTTGTACGAACGCACCGGTCGTGTCGCCGAAGCTCAAAAGTACGCCCGTAAAGTGCAGAAATACCGAAATCGCAATCCGTTTTATCACTACGATCAAGGACTGGCAGCCCACGCGACGGGACAACATAACCAAGCCTTAGAATCCTATAAAAAGGCACTCAGATTACGTCCAAAAGAGTCTGAGTTCTATCACGCCGTTGCACGTGTTTATTACGACATGGACGACGCCAAAGAAGTTGAAAAGAACCTGCGTTTGGCTGAGAGGTACGCGCTCACGCCAGACGAAAAGTCGATGTACAGTTCGAAACTCGACTATTTGGCAAAGCGCTAGCAATACGGCATAACGGCGCACGGCCCTGAAACTATTTCAGTACATCGACACGTCCGCGCTTGCCATTGAGCATGACAACGGCAATGAACGCGTGTGATACTAGCAGCATCGGCACCAGAATCATGGGAATCCAAAAGGCGGCACCCAATGCTCCGTTGGCGGTGAATCGTAATCCCTGTGTAACCGCATACAACAAATCAATCAATCCAAAAACATTGAACACCCAAACCGTTGGCCGCCAGACAGATGGGCTCCATTTCAAACTAGCAAGTGCCACAAACGCCAACACGGCCGCGGCCAAATCTCCATAGGCTGCTGGCTCAGCAAAGCGCGGATCAAGCACCTCGTGGGTAACGCCAGGAATAAGAAACATGAGCCCTATATAACGAAACCCATGCACGAGAATGAGAGGCCTTAGGCCGATCTCGGGTGTCACGCGCTGCAGCCAAGGCAGCAAACACCATCGGGCCAGGAACCCCCACGTCAACAACGCCAATGGCATGCTAATCATTAGTACCAATTTCGTATCCACACTTCACCTCCAGCTAGTCACTTGCTTTTTAAAAGTCACCCATTTTATAGCGACTTTCGATTTGAAAGTCAAGGTGCTATGATGGCGGAATGTCACCTCGCGAACCTCGTTCAACCTGTCCCATCGCCTACGCATTAGACGTTGTCGGTGATAGATGGACGCTGCTGTTGATCCGCGACATAGCCGTATTTCAGCGACATACCTACAAAGAGTTTGAACAAGCTGGCGAACGTATCCCCACAAATATTTTGGCCGACCGCCTCAAGAAACTACTGAACCACGGCATCCTTGCGAAGACGCTCTACCAAGAGCACCCGAAGCGTTATCGCTACGAGCTAACGGAAAAGGGCCTCGCTCTGCGACCAATCATGCGCGCGATGGTGAGTTGGTCGGCCCAATACGGCGACGATGTTGTGGTACCCAAAGAATTAGACACTGCGGACAATTAGGCGTTCTCTCCAGCGTTACGATTGAAGTCGTTGGCCGCACCTCCCAGCAAGTCATCCGATAGAATCGGCTTATTCAATAAAGGTACGGAATGAGCTTCCATGTTCGCTTGGCGTATTCGCTATATTCCGGGAACTTTTCAGGCAGATACATTTCTTCCAGATAGATCGCGCGCAACACAAATAGCCAACCAATGACAGAATTGATAAGCACAACCGCTGACCCACTCGATAGAGTCAGCCCAAGACTAACCAACAAATTGAAGGCATAGATAGGATGGCGAATCAGAGCATAGACGCCCTGGGTATGGATCGTCAGTGGCACATAAGCATCAAACATCGGCGAATAGTTGTTTGCAAGCTCGGCAAAGGATTTACGCAGGCAAAAATAACCTACTAACACCATCAAAGCGCCCACAATCTTTAGGGCATTATTGTGGTGAAATGAACCCGCCATCTTGAACCAGTACCCAAATAGGGTTACCAGCATATTGAGAAAAAACAGTAGCTTGCTGAGATGCTTGAAGTAGCGAACGGATGGCGCCCGCAACTTTCCCATCGCGTATCGCCGATTAGCGCGCTTTTTGCCATACGAGACAATCATTGCCGTGAAGACAAAAAGCACAGCCACCGTGCAACTGATGGCGACAGTTCTGTCCATCTTCAGATCAAATAGTGAACAACTGAACTCATCAAAGCACCAATCAAAAATGCAAGGACACTTATCTTAACGACTCTCTTCTTCACGCCATGGATCAACATAGGATTGCCAAATGGGTCGAGGCTATTATGGGCACGCAGCACTTTCCATTCTTCCCCGCTGCGCATGAAAACAACGGTCCAGTTCGATGTGAAATCAAACTGGTTTCCGTTGTTATCGACTAATCGGTTGCTAGCGTTACCCTGACACACCGCTAGGTCACCTTCAAAAATTGCCGGTTCGGGATTGAGTTGGCTCGTAAAGCTACCCGTACCAACCATGCTCTCGCGTGTGATGGCCCATTGCGTCTTGAAAGAATCAAAATTGATAAAGGATTTGTCCGTAAAAGAGACAAAAGAAAAGCGATCGTCCACAAACGAACGCATGCTTTCAATATCATTCTCTTTAACCGCAATTTCAAAACGGCTCTGTACTTCTCGAAGGTATTCACGATCATTCAGATGTGGGTCTACGGCCATGTGTTTTCCTTTTATGTGGATTGAATTCGTCTGGCACAAGAAACGGTGAAGATACCGAGTTCGTCGGTCATGGTTTGTATCTTCTCAAAGCCTGCCGCTTCAACGAGTTCATCCATTTCGTTCTGTATTCGTCGTCGCATAACCCAACGATTCCCCAATCTGTTATTGAGTAATCTTGCAATGCTTTCCAACTGAGGATGCCAGGGTTGACCGGTATAGATCAGCCAACCATCATCAGCCAAGAACTTGTGCAGGTCGGAAAGTGTTCGAGTGACACCATCATTGTTAGCATAGAGTTCAAAGACACCGGAAACAATGGCAATATTAGGTTGCTTCATGATCACGTCGGACAGGGAACCGTCAAAAATGTCGCAATCTGAATAGGTGGCCGGAAAGCCATTAGCATTGGTTTTGGCTTGTGTAAGCGAGGTAGGATCTAGGTCGTTAAGATGCAGATCTATGTCACAGGCCAATTCATTGCGCACTTCAAATAGGTAACGACCGGCCCCTGCCGCCACATCAATTACAGCCGGTTCATTGCCCTCACTCACCGTTTGTTTCACGATTTCAGTCAGACAGGCTTTCAGGTGCTGCTTTCGCTTTCTGACACCCTTCCAGCCCACAGAATTGAGATACAAATAATCGACAAGCCGGCCAAAACGGGTCCGCCCTTTAGCTTTATTTTGATAAACGTAGTCCAGTGAAAGGCCGGAATCGAAGCCATGTTTTAGACCGATTGACATGCCTTCACTTTGACGGCCGAACTTTTCTAACGCCCACCTGAGCGCCGCAAAATAGAGAGGTTTTATCGAGTGACTGGGTTGGCTTAGAGAGGCGAACTCTTTAATGGTGTGCGTTCTCGGCTCAACAACCATGGCGAGGGCATTTGATTTCGTGTTGGCGAATCGCTCTTGTAAGAATGCACGGCAGAGGTCGGTCACCTTCTTTTGTTCCACTTCATGAAAGATGGCGTGACGAAAGCCGGGTAACTTGATGTGTTTTTTAATCTTGCTTGAAATACCCGCATAGAAAATTTCATGGAATCGGTTGTTGACGACGAAATCCGTCGCGGCCGAAAAGATGAGGACAGGTGTCTCAAAGTCACTTAACCGCTTGAACACGCGTTTCATGGTATCGAATAACGAAACCAGAATACTGACGCCAATTTTTCGTGTGATTAGGGGATCTTGATCATAGGCTCGTGCTTCTTCTTTATGGGAAGTCAGTAAGCTCGATCGAACATAGCTGGTTACAAATAGTCTTTTTGATAAACGACTAATGCCTTTCAATGCCGGATAAGCGAATGGAATGTAGAGCCTGATCGAAAAGGCGGGAGCAGCTAGAACACAGCCACGCAGATTGGGTGCGTAATTTAGGATCCAAGCTACCGCGGTGGCGGAACCCACGCTGTTGGCGACGAGTACACAGTCAAATGTTTTGATACCGAACCTGTTAGCCAACATGCCCGCGAAACTGTTTAGGTCTTTGACCCACACGTCAAAA
The DNA here is from genome assembly GCA_029263455.1 of Holophagae bacterium. Classification (GTDB taxonomy): domain Bacteria; phylum Acidobacteriota; class Holophagae; order Acanthopleuribacterales; family Acanthopleuribacteraceae; genus JAGQSC01. The sequence goes on along the minus strand of JAJCXM010000020.1, from coordinate 64,177 downwards.
CTCTCAGCCCAGGCGCGCTCACCATCGGAGCGCCCATGACCACGCATATCAAATCCAAAACTCCAATAGTCGCCCTGCACCATCTGGTCCGTGCAGGCCACAACTCGACCTGAATGTTCATGCCCACGATGCAGCACGATCACCGAGTTCTTGGTCGGCTGTGCCGGTTCCCGATAGCGAAAGAACAATCGAACGCCATCAAAACTATGAAATTCCGACTCAGTCCACAAGCTCATGGGTTGGCCTTCATCCCAGCAAAACACATAGAGCGAATCCTGGCGCCGTCAGCAATAAACTATCAACGCGATCCAGTAAACCACCATGTCCAGGCAGCAGACGCCCACTATCTTTTGTCTTGGAAACGCGTTTGATACGAGATATGAATAGGTCGCCGAGTAAACCCAAAGTAGATAGCACCATGCCAAACAGTAGCCCCTTAGCCCAATGAACACCAATCATTTTCGGCAACATGAATAGGCACAGGATCGAGGTAGTCATAACCCCGCCCAGCGCGCCCTCAAGGGTCTTGTAGGGGCTAAGGGTTGGGGCGATGAAGTGGCGCCCTAACAATCTGCCCCATACGTATTGTGCGATGTCATTGATGGCGGTGGCAAAAAACAAAAAGGCCAGCAATAGTTGGGCGTCGAATTGCTGGCTTTCGCTAAGCTCGCTATAGGCCAATACAGACAATAATGAAGTCGTACTGAAGATCAGAATCGTCGCATTCCTGATATTCCCGTTCGCGAAGAAGAGTATCGACAATATCAAGAAGGCAAAAGGCAGGGTGAAGGTGAAAATGTATAAAGTATTTCCATAAATAGATAGCTGGTAGCCCAAGAAGACCGCCAACCACAATACGACTCTGAAAACCGTGATTTTGATACCTAGCATGCGGCACAGCTCATAGCCGGAAACCAACACAAGCCCAACCACAAATATATTCAAGAGCCAGCCGCCTACCAACAGTACGGACAAGCAAACGCCGACAATGAGCCACCAAGTTGCCGCTCGTTGTCGGTTTAGTCGCATCTCTGGGCTCTTAGACTTTCGAAACAGGACTTCGACGATGATGGTCGCAACAATTAATAACGCCAATATGCTGGCCGCAAATTCAATCACACAATTCCTAACTTCCAAAAGCCAGCGATCGAGAAACGCAGCACAGCTTGGCGCGGATTTCCTGAGCAACAGCGACATAAGTATGAGTGAGACCAGGAACCTACTTGAAAACTTAGGTGCCTTAATCTCTCGCCAATGCATTTTATCGCATCCAAGCGAAGATCGTCTCGCAACTGTGAGTCAGATTGCCCTCAAAACCACTGTCTCAGGGCAGGAGCTTCCGTTACAAAGATGCCGACCGTTTATGGGCTAGCAAGATGGTTTGATGATCACAGGTAGGATCTTCTGACACTAACGCGTCAAGCTCAAGCCCGTTTTGCTCCAGAATTTGCCGGTACTCAGATGGGTCGAGACTAGCGTGGTACACCAAGTCGTCACCCACATGCCCAGTAACCTCACCGGCTTCAGGTCCCACCGTTAGCATCAAAGAACCGCCGGGCAACAAATGATTGGAGAGTAATGGCAATAGATGGCGCTGTTCGTTCTGAGTCAAATGGAAAAAACTGTTCCAACCTAATATCGCGTGAAACGAACGACCTAGGGCCATGAGCCGCATGTCGGCATGAATCCAATGAGCGCTGGGCATTTTCTCCCGGGCGATGGCCAGCATAGGTTCGCTAAAGTCCAATCCGGTAACGACAAAGCCACGCTGAATTAAATACGAAGCGATAGGGTCGCCGGCACCGCAGCCTAGATCAAGTAGACGCCCGCCATTTGGTACCTTTGCCAGCCAGCGGTCCAGCCAGGCCTGCTCGTGAAGTCGTTTCGGACGTTCGCGATCAAAGCGAGCGGCGTTACGTTCGTAAATGGCCTGTGTTCGTAACGCCAGTTCTTCTAATTCGGGATCTGCAGCTGACATAGATTCCGCAGTCTAACGTCAGAGCTGGTCACCTAACAAGCCATGTTTTCTAACAGAGCGATGCCTCGGGTGGAGACTTACTCGCTTCAAATTGGCGCTTCGGCTAAGATTTTGGGATTGGCAATGTGATTGCCGCTGATGATTTACCTTCGCTAGGAAAGATCGATGAAACAACTCATAATTTCTCCCTGGTTGTCCAGGCCAGTTGCGAATGTGGACAGACGAAGCCCGACACGTTGGTTGCCTCTGGGTACGATCAAGAAGAAATGGATGCCGCCATTGATCGTGCGCGAAACGAAGTCGATTTCTTCATCCGCGAATTAATGGATCCAGGCGGCAGCGCTCATGCCGTCAAAGCCCCAATCGAAGATGGTGGTGAAATTGAGCATTTTTTGGCTGAGCGATCTAATCTACAAAAACGGTGAATTCGAGGGAACAATCAACAACGACCCCGGATTCGTCAGCAACGTCGAGTTCGGGCAGAAATGGACCATCAAGAAAGCGGAGATCTCAGATTGGATGTACATGCGCAACAAAAAGATGCATGGCAACTACACCTTGCGACCGCTGCTAAAAACAATGCCAGAAGACGAAGCGGCTAAGTATCGCGAGATGCTCGCAGACCCATAGTCTTAACTCAAAACGTCACACGAGATAGAGAAATGCAATTGAATCACTACATCACTAGTCTTAGTATCGCGACCCTGGGAAGATAAACCACATGACTTTTTCCAGAAAATACATTGCTCGATTGAGCCATCGTTGAAGGATTGGACCTAAATGACATCCATGCTCCCAGTTACCCTAACCGCTGTGTCTGCAGCCTACTTATTCGCAAGCCTGCTACTCCTAGCTCCCAAAAAGCCCGGATACAGCCACGTGCGTCACACCATTAGTGAGATCGGAGAGATAGGCTCGCCCAATCAGCGATTTGTTGCCTTTGGCGTCTTTCTGCCGATCGGCTTGCTCATTCTGCTGGCAGCCTACCTAATTCGCCCGCTGTCTCCTGTCTCTGCAGCTTTGGCTCTATGTATTTCCGTGGGTTACGTAGGTGCGGCGATATTCCCTTGCGATCCCGGTTCTCCGGCTTCTGGTAGCCCTCGTCAAGGCGTCCACAACCTCTGTGGTGGCATCGAGTATATAGGAGGCGGTTTCGCGTTCTTCACCCTTGCTGAGTCCTTCGGCCAGCCCTTCAAAGCGGCGGGTTTCCTAGTTATAGCGTCAGCCATTGCGCTTACATTTTTGCCATCTACGTCCGTGCGTGGCATGATTCAACGCATAGCAGAAAGCTGTCTATTTGCTGGATTGGCCGCTGCGAATTGGCAAGCTTCTGCGTTGGTCTCGGGAGCATAAAAGCATGGACCAATTTGTAAACGCACTGCCTTTCCTCATTGCCATTGTCTTTCCCTTCTTTTTTGTGGGCTTGTGGTGCTTTGTGTTGCGCATCCTTTCTTCCGTGTGTGGATGGACCCAACTTGCAGAGCATTTCCACTACCCGGGCAAATTCCAAGGCAAGTACTACCACTTCCAGTCGGCACACATGAAGTCGATCAGATTCGGCGGCACCCTTGTGATAGCCGTGAATGCGGAAGGACTGTACTTGGTTCCCATGATCCTGTTCCGTCCGTTTCATAAACCACTCTTGATTCCATGGTCAGAAATACATGCAGAATCATTCAAGAGATTCATGTTCAAGGGCTATCGAATCACATTCCAATCGGCCCCCGACATCAAGCTGCAAATGCCCGGTCGCACCTTTGAAACTATGCTCGAATATCTGAAAACCCAGACTAAGGGAATAACTGTCGAGGGCTAGCGCCAGGATACGCGACCACGCCACATATCAAAATACATCACCCAGTCGCCCATGAAACTGTAGAGGGGGTGTTTAAAAGTGGCCGGTCGGTTCTTTTCAAACACGAAATGACCAATCCAGGCAAAGCCGTACCCTGCCAATGGCATGGCGGCCAGCCAATAGAGGCTGGCCGTCACGGCCAGATAGAGACAAACCAAGACGAGTGTCGTGCCAACAAAATGACAGTAACGGCATCTAGCATCACGATGTTCGTCTAAGTAGAACGGGTAAAACTCGGAAAATGTACGGAACTTGCTCACTGGGTTAAGGTAGCAGACTCTTCGCTTGGATCAGCCGCACTGGCATCAACAATCGCCAATGCCAAAGTGGTTGGGTCCTCAACAAAGGCCTTGCGGCAAGCGTCCGAGCACAAATTGACGGAGTATTCCTCAACATGAACGGCATAGTCGGCGTTCCCAGACATTTGCAGCTGACAACTGAGGCACTTGCTAACCACATGATCTGTGGCACCGTCGAAGGCGTCCGCATAACCAAGACGCGATTTCACTTCCTCGATGCGATCAACCAATACGACTTGCGGAATAGCGATCGTTTCTGTTACTTCCTGGACAACTAATTTGCCCGTCGATTCGACAGACTGACCGCATGACAGACATGCGATAGACGCGATTGCGATGATAAACATTTTCATCATTTGCTTCTCCCTTCGCCAACGGCTCTTGCAAGCTTGCGTAGGCGTTCGTAATGATAAATTCCTGTGCTATGGCCGTCACTGAAGGTGATGGCCAGCGCGTAACGACCAACTGACGAAACCTCTTTAATCGTCATGGCCATATCGATCTTCGATTCATTGATTTTCTTGGCTCCCGTCCATTCGTCGATACAAACCGCACACGGACAGGCAAGCCTGAGTTCACGACATCCGTAGGTAGACATGCTGCCGTCAGCCCACTTAATACCTAATTCGTCTTGACTGACTTGCCAAACCGATTGCACATCTAAAGAGCCCGCTTCGCTTTCTGCCGGTTCACTTACGCGATCATTCCAGCCCATCTCTTTCCATTCAAAATGGAAAGCTAATGCGTTGTTTGATGTCTCCAAACGTTGCACAAGGGCATCGGCAATATGGCCAAAAGCAGCCGCCGCTTTGCTATCAGCGTGAACGGCCATCGTTGGCGTGCCTGCGTCGCCATCTTCACAAATCATGGCATCAATGGGCACGCGCCCCAACCACGGCAGCTCAAATTCTTCGGCAAGTATTTCGCCACCTGCCTCGCCAAATAGTGCGGCGGATTCACCACAATCATCGCAAACAAAACCAGCCATATTCTCGATCACGCCCAGGATGGGTACGTTAAGTTGCCGAAAGGCGTTCATCCCTCGAACCGTGTCAACCAAACTCAGTTCCTGAGGGGTGGATACCACAACCGCACCTGACAACGGGATACTCTGTGACAAACTCAATTGGGCATCGCCCGTCCCCGGGGGCATATCAATGAACAGAACATCACACTCACCCCACAACACGCCATTCAGAAATTGCTGAATCATATTGTGAACCATGGCTCCGCGCCAAATTAGAGGCGTCTGTTCCGTGACCAGATTAGCCATAGAAATAAAGCGCAATCCGCAGCGTTCGCGGGGATAGACAACATTCTCGTTAGGACCGGGCTCCGGTCGTTGTTGGTCGCCTAACATCATGCCCATACTCGGGCCATGCACGTCGGCGTCAATAATGGCAACCCGCAAACCTCTTTGATGTAGTGCAATGGCCAGGTTGGCGGTCACAGTAGACTTACCAACTCCGCCTTTGGCCGAATGGACGGCCACAAAATGGCGTACGCTCGTTGTTTCTCCGTGCCCCACTTAAACCTCCATCGGGAAAAAAGTCCCGGACTGTTTTCTTTGAAGGCTTAGTGCGTGTAGTTTCGAGCCCAATTTCACCGCCAATTGCGACATCGTCTTGGCTAGCTCACTTTCGGGAAAACGCGTCACGTATGGCACTCCCTTACCCAAATCAGAAGGAATTGTTGGGTCAAGCGGTAGCTGCGCCAATAAGTCACATTTGAGCTCTTGCGCTAAACGTTGGGCGCCGCCGCTGCCAAATAATTCATGTTTCTTATCACACTTACCACAGCGGTACCAGCTCATGTTCTCGATGATGCCCAATACAGGCACGCCTACTTCTTTAAACATTTCGTAACCTTTTCGCGCATCCGCTGTGGCTACTTTCTGCGGCGTGGTCACCAACACGGCTCCGCTCAGGGGCGTTTCTTGGGTCAGCGTCAACTGAATATCGCCCGTTCCGGGCGGTAAATCTAAAACCAGATAATCAAGTTCGCCCCATTCGACTTGAAACAGGAACTGTTGAATGACTTTATGGGTCATGGGTCCACGCCAGATGACTGGCTGACCCTGTTTCACTAGCATACCCATAGATATGAGACGAATACCGTGGGCCTCAAAGGGGATAATCTTTTGAGCGTCATTCACCTGTGGTGGCGCATCGACGCCAAACATGACGCCCACATTAGGACCATAAATGTCGGCATCAAGTAATCCTACACGGGCACCTAGCTTCGACAGGGCCACAGCTAGGTTGGCGCTAATGGTGGACTTACCCACGCCGCCCTTACCGCTGGCAACAGCGACTAGGTTGCTGACACCAGGAATGGGTTTACGTTCTGGAACGGGTACCTTATGAGCGCCAAACCGAACAACCATGTCTACGGTGACGCCGTTAGTCTTCAAGAGTTCCCGACATCGCGTTTCAACGTCAAGACGCGCCTTTGGATCGACCAAAGGAAGCAATAACTCGACACGGCAACCCTTTTTCGTCACTTCAAGAGCTTGAATAGCCCCGCTAGACTCAAGTGTTCCACTGCCATCAGGCAAAAGAACATCGCCTAGCAAGCTTCTTAGTTGACTTTCATTTAACGTCAATCATTGCCTCCGTCACATTCGCCAGACATCATATCCGGCCCTGGCTATTCTGCGCCTCTATGATTAACGCTTAACGCGCTGATTTATTCGAGGATTTCTGTACTACCTGTGCAGGTTGAGAACGATTTGTGCCCTCAAACGGTTGAGACAAAGTGTCTACCATCGCTAGGAACTCTGGCATCCGTGCTTGCGCGACTGGTCGACCAGGTTCAAATTTCTGTTTCATCGGATCCACATAGGAACCGCGTATCTTCATGCCAAAGTGCAAATGGGGAGCGGTGGCATAGCCCGTCTGACCCACGTATCCGATCACTTGACCCTGACGTACTTTTTGACCCGCCCTGACGCCTTTTGCGATCTTGTTTAGGTGAAAATACTGCGTCACCATTTCACCGCGATGCCGTATCTCCACCGCAATACCTGCTCCGCCATTGCGGCCAGCACTCTTAACTTTACCTTTAGCCACCGCCATGACGGGCGTGTTGGTTGGTGCCCCATAGTCGACACCACGATGAGGTCGATTCTTCTTTAGAATAGGGTGGAAGCGTCGATGTGTGAATTTGGATGTGATGCGTTGAAACTTCAATGGCGAACGAAGTACGTCACGTATGAGAGATTGTCCCTTGGCATTGAAATAAGCAGGGTCGCCGTCTTCATCTTCAAACAGGTAAGCATCGTACGTAGAGCGTTTTGTGATGTATCGGGCGGCTAAAAGTTCACCATACTCAAAAAACACGAGGCCGTCGTCGGTTTCTATATACTGGCGTTCTACCAGTATTTCAAGTTGATCCCCTTTACGTGGGTCTTGGTAAAAATCGATATCCCACGCAAAGACTTTGGCCAGTTTCATGGCCAGTAATGGGCCATGCGGTTCGTGTTGTAGAGCCCCGAACAAACTTGACTCAATCTCGCCTCGGATCACTTCTGGCACCACTTTTAGCGGCATTTCTAGGCGGTTAAGTTCTGCCCCGTTTTCGCCGAAAACAAGCGAATAACTGAGGATGGGAGAGACATCCAACGAAAAAGCAGTGAGTTCGCCATCTAAACGACCCAACCCCCACCGATGGCTCGCCTGAGATTTTCGAAAATCGTACACGGGCGTTAATGTATCGACAATTTCCTGGACTTTATTGGGAGCTACATTTTCCTGCAGCATCTGATCAAAAAAGGCCTTACCTGCATCGAAGTTTCCGTATGCCCAGTCGTATTGCGGTTCTAAGAGCTGAGGTTCTTCAACGGGAGCGATGTCCTCAGACGCCTCATTTTGTGCCACCAACGGAACGTTCGGCGACCGCGTACAAGAGCACAACAACAGACATCCCAAAAACCCTAATATGAGTGTACGAAGCAATCCCAACTCCCTGCAAACATCCCCCACACCATAGCAGAAAGCAACTCCTTAATCCAGAATTCGAATGCCACCGCAAGTCAGGGCTGCCTTCAATCATCGGCATATTGGTAGGATCAGAACAATCCAAATTGGAGGCGTTATGGCAAACTCTGTGAAGCACTTCGAATTCTGGTCGCAAAATCCGTCAACTTTGGCCGATTTTAATAAACAAGTTTTTGACTGGCCAATCCACCATATTCCTGAGATGGATTATTGGCTGGTGCCCGAATCGGAAACAGGCGGGATTGGCGGCGGTATCATGAAACCCAAAGAAAGCCCGTGGCCCAGTAACATGTCTCTATATCACCGTCGACGAATTATCGTCCTACCGTGACCGCATTGTCGCCGCGGGCGGTAAAATTCTGGTTCCCGAACAAACGGTGCCCGGTGTCGGTTCATTCTGCTTATTCATGGATCCAGACGATCGTGTATTAGGCATATGGGTCGAGGCAAAGAAGCCCTAATTCTTCATCATCGGAATCTGCACACCTTTTTCACGGGCCGCCTGTTGAGCGTCCTCGTAACCAGCATCCACGTGACGAACGACACCCATACCTGGGTCGGTCGTTAGAACCCGTTGCAACCGTTTCGCAGCAGCGTCAGTTCCGTCGGCCACAACGACCATGCCGGCATGCAGCGAGTAACCCATACCTACGCCACCACCATGATGTACGCTCACCCACGATGCGCCAGCGGCTGTATTGATCAGCGCATTGAGGATTGGCCAATCAGCGACGGCATCAGAGCCATCTTTCATGCCTTCAGTTTCTCGGTTCGGCGACGCGACCGAACCCGAGTCCAAGTGATCACGTCCGATAACGAGCGGTGCTTTCACTTTCCCGCTCGCGACCAATTCATTAAACATCAGGCCGGCTTTTGCACGCTCACCATAGGACAACCAACAAATGCGACAAGGCAATCCCTGAAACTGCACTCGTTCGTGGGCCTTATCCAACCATCGGTGTAGTGGTTTATTATCGGGAAAGAGGCGTTTCAATTCGCGATCGGTTGTATGGATATCTTCGGGGTCACCTGACAAAGCGGCCCAACGGAAAGGACCACTTCCCTGACAAAAGAGAGGTCGAATGTACAAAGGCACAAACCCTTGAAAATCAAAGGCCCTCTCAACGCCGGCGCGTACGGCCTGGGCGCGGATATTGTTGCCATAATCAAAGACATTTGCGCCGCGTTCCTTAAATTCCAGCATGGCTTGTACGTGCTCGCCCATGGCGCGTACGGCTTCCTGTTGATAGCGTTCCGGGTCACTTGATCTCAGAGCCAAAGCTTCCGCGAGGGTGAAGTGATTGGGTACGTATCCGTTCAGCTCATCATGGGCTGAAGTTTGGTCGGTCACCATGTCCGCCACAAAACCACGCTTCAAGAGTTCAGGTAATACATCAGCTGCATTTCCTAAGATACCAATGGAAACCGCCTCCTTATTGGTCCTCGCCTGTTCCACTCTTTGCAACGCTAGGTCCAGATCGCTAAAGCTCTCGTCCAGATAGCGGGTTTGCAGTCTCTTTTCAATACTTGTGGGGTCTACGTCAATGGCCAAACATATGGCACCTGCCATGGTGGCAGCCAGAGGCTGTGCGCCGCCCATACCGCCGAGTCCGGCCGTAAGGATAACTCGTCCACCCAAGTCACCGTTGTAGTGTTGTCGACCCGCTTCGGCAAAGGTTTCATACGTCCCTTGCAGGATCCCTTGTGTCCCGATGTATATCCAAGAACCGGCCGTCATTTGGCCATACATCATGAGTCCTTTACGATCTAACTCGTGAAAAACATCCCATGTTGCCCATTTAGGCACGAGGTTGGAATTAGCGATAAGCACACGTGGGGCGTCGGTATGGGTACGGAACACGCCAACCGGCTTACCTGATTGCACCAGCAAGGTTTCGTTGTCCTCGAGTTGGGTAAGTTCTCGCACAATCGCGTCGTAACATTCCCAGTTGCGAGCCGCTTTTCCGATACCACCATAGACGACTAAGTCTTGGGGCCGTTCGGCCACGTCGGGGTCCAAGTTGTTCATTAACATACGCAAGGCGGCCTCTTGGACCCACCCTTTGCATGTTAATTGGTTACCTGTTTTGGCTCGTATTACTCGCATAAAATTCACCTCTCGCTGATACGCTTGGCATGGGAGTGTAGCAAATGTTCACGATGGACGTGACCCCTTTTCCTACATCGCACTAGACAGGTTATTTGCAGAATGTGATCTTAAACACGACCCTGATGGCATCGGCTACGTATATTCAAAACAGAACCTAATATTTAGGTTCAATAAGCGCCACAACTAATCATCTTTTACGGCCCTTGGTTCCTAGCCCATCTTGACATTTGGACTGACAAACCCTCCCCCTGACTCAACAGACCGTCAATCCCGTCGAGAACCAGTGAACCGAGGGCCTTTCTTGCGCCCACTCTGCTAGACCTCCGGTTTATTGGTCCCAAGGTCGTCGTCATCACTAGCCACCTGATCCACACCAGAGTTGCTTTGCAAAGGTATATTTGTCTCTGGATCAACTTCATCGTCATCAGCTGGAACAGCTACTGCTGGAACAGCTTCCGCCGCTACGACCTGAAACTGATCGATACCGGGCAGTGTGCTTTCAAAAATCTCATCTACGTTGGTCTCTATTTCAGATTCAACAAAGGCCTCTTCTCGGATATTGGGTTGCAAACCGTAATACAACGCCAATTCGCCGCTCCATTGAGCAACGCGAATCCAATTTCGAATCGCCGTGTACAGTATCCCAACCAGGATCACCACCACCGCCAACATCGTAGACGACACATTAGCGCCTATTTTTATCCAGGTATAGATCGTAAAGACGACCAACGAAACGCCGAGAAAACATAGGCCCAAACCAAAAGCGGAACGAAAATTACGAACTGAAAATACAAGCGCTCGTTTGAGGGATATCCGAAACGATGATTTCTTGGTCAGTACCAAATCGATGCGCGCATAATCGAAGATCCGTTTCCAATACCAGGTCAGTAAGAAAGCAAGTGTCCACTTAAATACATTCATCCAAACGACTATGTTTTGGTAAGGATCCTCACCCAAAATAAGAGTCTGCAGCCAAGCAAATAAAGGCACGACCAAGAGCATTAGAACCAATACGACTGCCATTACCAAGAACAGCCCTAAGAACGAAAAGAAGTATCGACCGCCGTTGCCAGCAAATCGAACCCAACTAAAAGGTCGTCCACTCTCCAAAGTCCCAAGCGTGGCAGCAGCCATAAAAACGGAAAGCAAAATCCAGAGTAGAACAACCATAGAGAAACCAGCTTGGGCACTGGTCCATGCAACTTTCTCTGTCACCATTAAGTCGGAAACATAGTTAAAACTCATCAGTCCGAGCGGTTGATCGCCAATCAGAGAATGGCCCGCATGGGAGGCAAATACTCGGCGGAAAGGGGCAGTTGCGATCCACGCGAACAAAATGTTAGTTGTAAACCAGATACCTACTAGGACCGGGTACCTTCCGGCACCCTTCCAGCCAAGTCGAAACGCTTTAATCATCTCATCCCCCCTTATAGCGCCAACAGATCCAGGAGGATCTGGAATTTGTCCAGCCATGACGCAGTCATTCGAGTGACGGGTGCACGGGCGATCTTTTCCGTTTTGCTGTTATTCACCAAATTAATGTCCATAGGGATCTTGGCGTCCGGGTCGACCGTCGCTGATGTGACTTTAGCTTGGCGCTCATAAAAGAATTTCTTCCATATATCCTGGCCGTCCCAGCTCTCTCTAACGACCTCGCCATCATCAAACACCACTTCTATTTCAACAGGAAACACAAAGTCGCCCAGACGTCTCACCCTGACTTCGCTACGGTAGTTCTTGTCCTCATCCGCAGCTTCCTCTTCTTCATCCAGCTCCACGTCATTTAGTAAATCGTCGCGCGTCATGGAGAAATCGAATCCGCTAGCCTCTTTAATTTCCACTGACTTGATGAAGCTGACACTGTAATCGATGACTTTATTTGTATACAGAGCCTGGTCAAAGAACCAACCCATGTCTTCACCGGCAATTTCCGATGCGATCGCTACAAAATCATCACTTGTGGGATGGGTAAACGAATGTCGTTTTACGTAGGTTTTCATCAGCCGTGACATCTTGTCTTCACCCAAATAGTGTTCCAAGGTGCTCAATATAATGGCAGGTTTGCTATATGAGTTGATGCCGTAACTAGAACCGTTGTAATAAGTCCAAGCGTCGCGTACGGTTGGGTCAAGATTCGACCCCGACACATAACGAGAGCGGTGAAAAACCATATTACCGATCTTCAAGCCAGGAATATCGATGACGCTCGCATGCTCGCCATAAATATCATTCATGATCTTTGCTTCGGTGTAACTATTTATGCCCTCGTCAAGCCAAGTCTCTTCGAACTCATTAGAAGCCAACAAGTGATACCAAAAGTTATGGCCAAATTCGTGGATGATGACCAATTCAACGGCTCGTATCCCTTCGGGTAATCCGTAGTGAGTACCCGCTGTGATTAGAGTTGGGTACTCCATGCCACCCGAACCTGCCGCCCCACGTCGGGGATCAATAACGGTCAAATTAGGGAATGGGTAATCGCCGTACCAATTTTGAAAGTATTCAACCGCATGTTTGGCCGCGCGCAAGTGTCTTTCACCTTGACCGACATGATCTTTCTGCATCAAAACGCGAATCGCCACATCCTGAGCCTGACCACTGAACTCGACAAATTCCGGACTGGTGGTCCAAGCAAAATCATGCACGTCCTCGGCATGGTAGTGGTGGATCTTACGCCCATCTTCAGTGTCTGAAACCGATTGTTCCAGCCCGGTTGAACCGACGACGTAGTCGCTGGGCACCGTCATGTAGACGTCGTAAGTGCCGTAATCGGCAAAAAACTCAGAGTTGAGGTGGAACTGGTGGCAATTCCATTGACCGTCTGCTTCGAGTACCGCTATTTTGGGGAACCATTGGCCAACAAAAAAATAATCCTCTTTAGCGCCTGTGCGCGCGAAAGGCGGGGACGGTAGACAAGCTTCAAATGATCCTTCTAACAAGATACTACCGCCCGGCGGAACCGGTTCCGGCAGCGGAACCCGAATGGTCGTTTTATCGTCTTTATTGTCGTCATCAGGCTGAATAAATTCATGGTTCAAGACCCACTCTTCATCACCCATAGCCGGCCATTGCGATTCGCTCCAAAAAGGCCCCGTCTCATCCTCGGTCAAAAGTCGACCTGCCAAATGATGCAAATCAATAAAACCCCAGCCTTTTTTGCCGTCAATTTCGTTACCTCTGTGGCGACCACCCGACTCCTTCATAAAGGTGGATTGATCGTTTCGAAAAGCATTGAGATAAAGGTGAAACTGTAATTCTGTTGCCGGGTGATCGGTTGTGTTTCGCCAGAGGATACGCTGCGTTGCGGTTAGCAATCGATGTTCTGGTTGTAAATCCACATCTATCCGGTAACTGGCTATTCGAGGACTCAACGGCTGTTCAAATATGGGTCCTTGCGCGTACGTAAATATACAGGCCCACAGCGCGACCCATGCATAGCAACACTTCATCAAAACACCCCCAACATGCAAACGCGGTCGCCGTAAGCTTACACCACTACAACTTTTTACAACTAATAATCGTCAAAAATACAAATTACTTTTTGACACAAGCCCTCTCCACTTTTCGAACGAGCTCGTCTAAACCTTTTAAAACTTGAACGGGTATTTCATGTCCACCATGAAATGGGTAGAAATGTCCGATCAAACCTGCCGATCGTAGGATCTGGTTAAGTTCCTCAGCCGCAGCGAACGACAAAACTGGGTCCATTCGACCGTGGCTCTGGACGAAATTAAGCCCTAGACGCGACCGCGCCGCTTTTCGCCAGGCTTCCCGATCTAACAACGTGCCTGACAAGATGCCCAGTCCAGCGGGCGCGCATTCAGCGGTTAGAGATAGCTCCGTGGCTATCATGGCTCCCTGACTGAAACCAGCCAGAACGGTTCGGTCAAATGGGTGCTCGATCTCACCTAGCATGGCTTTTACCGCTAATACAGAATCATCCAGGCCTGCCGGCCTGACGTCGGAGAAATTCCGAAAGCTACCTGTGGACATCGCTTGATTAAGCGCCACCATGTCTATGGGGAACCAAGCTCTACCTGTTTGTTGGAATCCAATTGGCACTTCGATGAGTCCCTGCGGAAATAGCCAACGAACATCCGATCCGGAAGCTATCTGTTGACTCAAGGGAAAGAGATCAAAAGCATCCGCTCCATAGCCGTGGAACATGACGATGACGACTTTCGCTTCGAGACGGCCAATTTCCACCACATCCAACGGACCGTAGCGGCGTATCAAGGGAGCGTGGTTCACAAGCTCAAGACCTTAAAAATCTAGCCTAAACGATTTATCTATTTCGTCTTCTTCGACCTGTTTCTTGCCGGTCAGTTCCTGCCATTCAATAATATCGGCCGGTTTCAAAGCCGGTCGTGGTGGGGGCTTGCGCAATGTTAAACGGCTAGAAGATTCCTTGTCAGCCTGCTTCTCAATCTGCACAGACGCAGGCGTATCAAACGGCAGCGGTGCCGGTCGTAATAAATTATCGCCATCTTGAGCGCCAGAAGCCGATTCATCCATCGAGAGAGGGGGTCCATCGTCATTAAGACTTTCGAACCGCTGAGACAAAGACAGGAGACCATCGGTCAAATCCTTGAACGAATGTGCCTGACCGTCGACTTCGATAACCCTTCCTGGCTCACCGCGCTCTATGCGATCGGCCTCCGAAAAAACCAGTTTCTGAAACATACTGGTACGGTCACTGATTCGTGCTTTGGCTTCAGCTATTTGCTTTTGCAGTCGTCTTTTCTCAAAGAAACCGACGTCCGATTCCAACATTTTTTGGTAGTCAAGAATTCGATGTTCGTCACTACGACATACGAGCGCATATTGGTGGAGGCTCTGAAATAGTTTGAACTCTTGTTCGGCCTGCTCTTTACCCGACTTGAGCGTAATGGTCACTGTATCTTCAGAAAAATGATTGACCAGTGCTTCAAATGAATGCCACACCTCGGGCTTCTCAAATATCGTGGTTATGGGCTTACCCTTGCGCACAATGAGGTCGATAGCGGCTATGAATTCACGACCACTTTCGGTTTCAAAATCCGATTCGCTGAGTCCAAAAACACAACGCAGATTGCTTTGGATACGCTGGACAATATTGATTCCAGATATCGAGTCACGTAACCATGACCCAAGCCGCTCGCGAATGCCCGAGTCCCGTTTCGATTCTTGTGTGGATTCTTGTTCTTCACGCATACTGGTCATAAAGATTATCTCAGATGTGACATAAATACCAGTGACAGACGTCATGCACCTGAATTCGTTCAGAGTTGAGGATATTGAGGCCGAATATCTACCGGGATCGATGTCATCCGTTTCGTTATTTCGGCGACATCCTTCGGCATGGATGCATATTTATTGAGGAATTGAACCGCTGCTTGATAGTCACCCTCGGCTTGTATCATACACACTTCATGCACAAGTTCATCTATTGCTTTTACAAGCGCCGCTTCGTTAAGAATAAATAATCCACTTTGACCGTCTCTCGTGAAACCGCCGCGCTCTTGTAAGTAATTGAATTGGAAGGCTGCTCCCGCTCCGTGGGCCTCGTGGACACCAAACCTCATGGACCTGAAGAGACCAACAAAGTAAGTTGCCAACAATTCGCTTTTTTGTTCGGGCGCTGCCTTTTCCCGATTCATAAGGAAGAGCAAGTTATAGACACCCATGACATCGGCTTTACCTTCTTCGAGTTTTGAATATGTTTCTTTTAACTCAGCTGCAACCGTTGTCTCACGGCCATCGATGCGAATCGAACCGGGACCCAGCCCATGGGCCAACTCGTGGAAGAGAACTTCATCAAAAAAGTCACGGAAATTCACCATACTGCGACGATCCTCTGGAAGGATGAGTTCGGCCATCGGCTGCAGAATCTTGTCAAATTTGGCGCGCATGACATTGCGTAGCATCACCTTCTTTGAGCCCTTCTTCTCGCGCACAACTTCATCATTGGGTAAATTGAAAGCGATGGTTTGCACGCCCGGCCGGTTATCGCCGCCACCGCATACTTGATCAACCACCGCCAGCGGAGACTCAGAGCCACGCTTAAAATTTTTGTGTTCGTCTGCAATTGGCAAGTTCTTTTCGAATTCGGGCAGGAACTTCTTATATTTGTCGAGCTTGGCACTCTCTTCTGGATGACGAACCGTCAGAAAAATCTCAAAAAAAGCCTTTTGACCAAACAGCTGATCTGTATAGGTTTCGTAGGGGCCTACAGCCACTTCAATAGAGCTATCCAAATCCATCCAAGCCATTTCTGATTCCTGGTAATCATCACTTAGAAAAGCTTTCGCTCTTAAAGCCAGGAACTTCTTTAAGCTAGCATTTTGACTTAGGTGGGAAGCTTCTGCCAAAAGCCCTGCGGCCTTTTCCAAATCACCGCGGTAATAGACATTGTAAGGAATGGCCACCAACTTATCTTGATCGCGACGAATGACGGTATAAAGGCTTTCAAAGGATGCCTTATCTTCTGGATGCGCGTTGATCCATGTCTCAAACTCAAGCTTGGTCATGTCCACGGGGTACACGCCAGCACCTAATGGCTTGGGCTGATCACCATAAAAGATGGCGTCACCATTTAAGCTATCCCACGGGCCATAATGCAAATCGAACATCAGCAACAGTTGCTCGCGTTGTTTATTCTCAGATGCGGCAATTTGTTCTCGCGTCTTTGGGTTGGACTCAGCCACTTGGGATAAATAGATACGATCTAGCACTACCGCAACCTCAGACAACTTCTTCAGAACCTGGCGCTCCCAAGGTTTCAGGTGAGTGAGGTCCACCGACATTTCCACTTCGGCAAACTTATCTAATTCCGCGCGTAGATCACTTGACGCATGTTCATTGGCACCCATAATCACCGTCCAAAGACTCAAGAAAATAACCATTATTTTGCTCCTTAATCGTTCACAAAGGGACCCTGGCCCGCTTTTCCGCCTTTAACCACCCGCAACCCTGCACCTTTACGGCTAAAGGGTTGTTTTGCCACCATAAATCCCCACGCAAACCCACCTACATGGGCCATATAGGCGATGCGGGAGTCAACTCCAGGCAAGGGCAAAAAGGCATTGATGAGTGTCGGCATCAGCCACAAACTGATTGCCATCCAAATTGGGAATTCGAATTCTCGGATATTCGAGGCCTTTAACCCAATTCTCACCCTCAACATATGATCATGAAACCAGACAAAATAGGCACCCATCAGGCCACTAATGGCACCGCTAGCACCAATAATTAAGGCCTGTGGGTGGCTTTCCGCCAAGACTTGGGCGACCGTACCTCCTGCGCCACAAGAAAGGTAGAGAACCAAAAAACGCCAGCTCTTCAGTTTCGCTTCTAAATTACGACCGAATATGAGCAGAAAAACCATATTCCAAAAGAGATGTCCCCAGCTGCCATGCAAGAACAGGCTCCAGAAGACGGTGACCAATATGGGAGCGCGCCCTGCTGGGGATCCGCTACTATCCGCAAACCATTCAGCGGGGATTACAGCCCCGGCCTCAACAAATATGCCGCCATGCTGCAACGACACCCAGTGTGCCAAAAAGTTGGCGAATATCAGGACATAAACCAGTCGCGCGCGACCGGGTATGCGGTAGTTATCCCATATTTTGATCATTTAAAAAGCATCGGCCTCGGCGTCATAGTGGGACGCGCAGCGAGTATAGACGAGAAAAGCCACGCTGCCAATCCATCTGACTCTGGCCCGATCCGGGTGGATTGTTTAATATGGGAACCATATGAGTAAGGAAAACGTTCGAAATAATGTTACAAAGCTCGCCAGCTTACTGTTCATGGCTGGTTTGGTTTACGTTGCTTATGTGCTGTATGACGTAAACTCAGGCCTTAAAGCCGATGGCACGGTTGATAAGGTTGTGTCCATTGGTCGGGACCTGGATGTAACCATCATTTTTGAGGATGCTAGTTTCCGCAACAACCGCTTTCTGGTAACGGTTCCAGATAACTTCTTGCAGCGTCTCAACCATGACGACGCGGTAACGGTCCTATACCAGAGGCAAGACCCAAAACAAACGGCACGCTATTATTCGCGCATCGATTTTTGGCGTGGGCCCGCTTTGATTTTGATCAGTGCTTTAATATTAATGGCTCTACGAAATGCAATTTCCGTGTCTCGCGGCATCCGCTGATTTGTCATCGACGACATTAACTAACTTCCTTTTGGAGGAAGCTTGACCCAAAATTCAGATCCAGAACTTCAAAACGCTGACGACACGAACGCAGGCTCTCATGACGAGACCATCATGTTGGAAGGTGACGAGACTCGTCCTCCTACTCCAGCTAAGGCCGAAGACGATGTGCCTAAGTACGAAATTATTCGCGCATTGGGAAAAGGCGGATTTGCTTGGGTCTATTTAGTTAAGAACCTTCATCTCGATCGACTTGAGGCACTCAAGATCCTGTCATCGAAACTAAGTGAAGACCAAGAAGTGATTGATCGATTCGTTAAAGAAGCGCGCATTTCTGCCAACTTCAATCACCAAAACATTGTCACGATTTACGAGGTTCAAAAAGCCGGCTATTGGTTGAATTTCAAAGCACCCAGCAAAGTAATCAAGCGCCACGAAGAGCCCTTTGTCTACTTCACGATGTCATTTATCGAAGGTGACACGGCCACAAAACACATCCGTACCCAAGGAAAAATTACTGAGAAAAAGGCGATCAAGATTGCAATGGACACGTGCCTAGCATTGCAATATGCCCACGGAAAAGGCGTCGTTCATCGAGACATAAAGCCCGACAACATCTTGGTCGATAGACGCAACCAAGCCATCGTTAGTGATTTTGGTATTGCGAAAGTGGCGGATCAAACGCGAATGACAGCTGCTGGAACCTTCATGGGTACCGCTCGCTACGTTTCGCCAGAACAGGCGATGGGTAACGAAATCGATGGTCGCAGCGACATCTATTCATTGGGAATCACCCTTTACGAGATGGTCACCGGCACCGTTCCCTTTGATTCTGAAGCTTGGATGACGGTGCTCTACCAGCACATCCATCAGGCACCAGACCCACCAGAGGCTTTTCACAAGGAAATTGATCGCGATCTTCAAAACGTGATTCTCAAGATGCTTGAGAAAAAGCCAGAATCTCGCTTCCAGAATGCACATCACGCCTACATGGCGCTCGCCAACATATACCAAAAGATGGGTGGTGACGATGTCTCGACCGCCCCATTAGACGAAATTCAAACGCGCGCCCGTGTGATGAAATCACAGGCGACAGATGCCACGATGTTGCAAAGAGAAGTGGTAGAGCCGCCGGTTCGAGCTGATGAAGTTGGTCCAAAACCGAGGACGGGGTCAAAAAAGAGTTTCTGGAAAGTTCCGCTAATCGCCGTTGCTGTACTTATCGTTGCCGCCTTGCTCATTCCGCAGTTCTGGGCACCAACAACACCTCCAGAGCCTGTCTTGTCGAAGGGTCAAATTGTGATCAGCGCTTTTCCCACTGGCCAGCTAATCCAAGTTCTTGATGCCAACGGCGAGAAACTGGATTTGGGCGAAACGAAGTTACCAGCCAAGTTGTCGCTGGCAGAAGGTGAATACACCATCTATGTTTCTTTCATGGGTAACCAAAAGAAGATGACGGCCCTGGTCGCACCTAACAGTGTCGCCCGTACCCATGCTGAATTTGCCTTTACGGACGAGCTCCTTTTCTTGGGTGACTTATGAATTTCATTTTGTGTCTTTACTTCGTCATCTTCCCCTTGCAAAGCGACCGTCAATTTAAGGTCTTTTATGCGGAAGGCAAAGCGCTTTACGAGCAGAATTCTTATCAAGCAGCCGCCGACCGTTTTCAAGAAGCCCTACGTTTAGACGGAAAACCGCAACGCATCAAAATTGAAGGTACTTTTTTTGAGCCCTACCAACCTCGCTACTGGCTAGCTCTGTGTCACGAGCAGTTGGATGTTGAGCAGGCCGCAGTTTGGGTAGAACAGGCACGTCAAGCCGGTGAAGGCGAGGTCGACAAGAACCGGAAATTAGTCGCCCAATTCAATACGGACTGCGAACGGATCCTCAGATCGGCCGAAAGTGTACGTTCAGCTAGAGTCGCCAAAGTACGCGTTCAGCTAGATAAAGCGGATCAATATCTAGCCCAAGACCGCTTTGACGACGCCAAGACGATCTACCACGACGTATTCACGGCCGACCCAGAGAATTCCGATGCCTATGCTGGCATACAAAAAGTAGCCTTAGCTCGCAATGCGTTTGTTGAACGAAAAGAATTAGAGACTCGGCTTGCACTCGGCGAAGAACGCTTCGATGACGCAAAGCAATTGATAAGCGAAATCGCCGCCCTGGAACCAAAGCACACCAGTCTGCCACTCCTCAATCAGCAGCTCAAGGATGCCCAACAAAAAGAGGCAGTTGTCAGCAGCACAAAAGACAAACCCCAAGTCACGCAACCTCAGACAACCCGTTCAAATCCGATCGTGACGAAAGTCGACACCACCCCTATCCCAACTGTAACCAAAAAATCAGGCTCAGATACAATCGATCGCCAGGCACTTCGCCAAGCTTTGTTGGCGGCGGTAAAGCCGTTTAAACAAGGCAACCCTACCGCGGCACTCAAAATGCTGGAGTCGATAGACGTCAAAGGCCATGAAGAAGTGGGCAGTTACCATTGGCTGAAGGGACTCTTCTTGTTGACCACCTACTATCAATATCACGATCAAAGTCCCGAACTCATCGCTCGTGGTGAACAGGAAATTTCGCGCGCCTTCGAACTAAGCCCTGGATTTTCGCCCGACCCTGAAATCTACCCGGGCTACATACTCAAGCATGTGGATGCGATTCGGGCCGCGGAGGCCCAGCTCTGAAAACTGCCATACCGGAAGCTGAATTAGTTGACGCAGCCCTAAAAAAAATATGGGGTTACCCACAGTTTAGACCCCATCAGCGCGAAGCCATCGATTCGATTCTTGCCGGCAAGGATTCGTTGACCGTCTTACCCACAGGCGGCGGCAAGTCGCTATGTTATCAATTGCCAGCGGTGGTTCGAACGGGCACGGCAGTGGTCATCTCGCCGCTAATATCCCTGATGGAGGACCAAGGAAACGCGCTCTCGATCTTGGGAGTACCGGCTGGTGTACTCAATAGCAGCATAGATTCCGCGTCGGCGAAGTCACGCGTTCGTGACCTTGTACGTGGTGAACTGAAACTCTTGTATGTGTCACCTGAACGATTCGTTATGGACGGTTTCTTAGCCCTGCTGCAGAACGTCACGATTAGTTTTATCGCCATTGATGAAGCCCATTGTATTAGCCAATGGGGACATGACTTTAGACCAGAATACCGCCAGCTAGCCACCATCCGATCCCGGTTCCCCAACGTTTCTATTCATGGCTTCACGGCAACGGCCACACCAGACGTACAACGTGACATTGTTGAACAATTGGGGCTTCACGAGCCGCTCGTACAAGTAGGCGATTACTTCCGCAGTAACCTCATTTATCGCGCGTTGCCACGGCACGATGCCGTCCAACAAATCCTGGACATCATTGAACCTAATTATCGCACTGACCTAGGCATCATTTATTGTTTGACGCGTAAAGAAACCGAGCGTATCGCTACCAAGCTGTCTGATTTGGGTTATTCGGCGAAGCCGTATCACGCTGGATTGGACAACGAAACAAGAAATAAACACCAAAAATCTTTCTCGGCAGAAGATACCAAGATCATCGTCGCAACCGTTGCCTTTGGTATGGGCATTGACCAATCAAACGTACGTTTTGTCGTTCATGCTGGCATGCCGCGCTCCATTTCGCATTACCAACAAGAGTCTGGACGTGCTGGGCGCGATGGACTTCCAGCTCACTGTGTCTTGCTGTTTAGTGATCAAGATGTCGCATTCTGGCGGCGCATCATCGAGCAAGAAGAAGCATCGCCTGCACTGCGGAAGGCCCAGTTACAGGCTATCTCTGATTACGCATACCAATTACGCTGCCGTCATCGTTCGTTAATTGAACATTTTGGGCAAAAGTTTGAGGCAAGCGTTTGCCACGCCTGTGATTTTTGTTTAGGCGAAGTGCAGTCGATCCCCGAATCTCGTCGCACAAGCCGCATGATCCTTTCAGCCGTGCTGAAAACGGGCGCGATGTTTGGCGCCGGCTATGTTGCTCAGGTCTTAACAGGCTCTAAAGACAAACGCATTCTGAGCAATCGCCACAACCAGTTGACCGTGTACAACCTTTTGGAGCACGTATCTAAGAGCCAAGTTCATGACTGGGTCAATCAACTGCAACAGCAAGGATACTTGGAAAGCGTTGGCAGCCCTCTGCCAACCATGAGAGTGAGCAAACGGGGTCGCTGGCTCTTGCGCCCTGACAAGTTCGATAAATTGGAATCCGACCTGCCCGTCATTCTCATAGAAACGCGAAAACCTCAAAAGCGGAAAGCCGCAGACGAACGCATTACACTCTATGATCGTCAACTATTTGATGCCCTACGTCTCGAACGTAAACAGATTGCGAATGAACTCGGTGTCCCCGCCTTCCTTGTTTTTGGCGATCGTAGCCTCCGGGACATGGCAACACGAATCCCCGGCAATGAGACCGAATTCATGCAAGTCTTTGGCGTTGGTACCGCCAAATGGGAGCGTTTTGGTAGACGCATGCTAGACGCCATTCAAAACTATTTGGACAGGGAAAAACATGAATCCGAATGACGCGTTGAACCATGACATCATCCACTGTGAACGCTGCACTCGCTTAATCCCTTACTGTCGCGAAGCTGCCCAACATAAACGGGCGGCCTACAAGGACCAAGTTTATTGGGGAAAACCAGCGCCTAATTTTGGAGACAGCCATGCGGCCATCCTGCTGGTGGGATTGGCCCCTGGTGCGCAAGGCGCTAATCGAACGGGACGTATGTTCACAGGCGACCCCTCAGGTGATTTTCTTACTCAAGCTCTTTTCGATGTAGGTCTGGCTAATCAGCCGACCTCAACCGATCGCAATGATGGTTTAGTGCTCAATCAAGTCATGATTACTGGCGTCGCGCACTGTGCTCCACCCGCCAACAAATTGACGGCCGAGGAACGTGCCAACTGTGCGCCCTTCCTTGTGAGAACCATCGACGCTCTTCCAAAACTAAAAGTGATTGTTGCATTGGGAGGTGTCGCTTGGGACGCTCTTTTCCGCCATTTCAATCAGCCTCGCCTCAAATTCGGTCATCGCGTTCTTGCCAAAACCGATAGCGGCATTCCCCTTCTGGCCTGCTACCACCCCAGCCCGCACAATACCTACACAAAAAGACTGACACAGAACATGTTGACTGACTTGCTCAATGAGGCAAAAAATATTGCGAACATCGACTAATATTCTTTGCAAGCAACAGCCATAGACTCAACGAGATTCCTTGGCAATTTTGTGATTAAAAAAGGTGGTTCTAGGCCATTAGGAAGCTCATCCCATGTTATGCTTTGCCAGGCTTAACAAGGCATTCGGAGGACAGAATATGACTCAGGCGAAACCCTTTACCAGTGCCGATTCACAGACAAAAATCACGACTGGACCACACCCTGCATCGAGAAAGATTTATGTGCCCGGTGAAAGGTTTCCAGACCTGCAAGTCCCCATGCGCGAAATCAAACTAAGTAACGGCGAGACTTTTACGGTAAATGACACCTCTGGACCTTATACAGATCCAGACGCGAATATCGACGTCCTTCAGGGATTACCCTCTCTGCGCGGTTCTTGGGTTGAGGCTAGAGGTGACAGCGACACCTATGAGGGAAGAGGCAGAAAGCCCGAGGACGATGGCCACCGCACCCATACTGACGCGTCCACACCTTTTCAACGTCAGCCGCGAAAAGCGTTACCCGGTTGCAACGTTTCTCAGATGCACTACGCCAGACGCGGTGAAGTCACAGCCGAAATGGAATATATCGCCATTCGCGAGAACCAAAAACGCGACTCTTTGCGCGAACCCATTGATTTAGAACGAGAAGATCGATTGCGTGGTCAGGGTTTCGGTGCGCGTATCCCTTCCATCATTACGCCCGAGTTTGTACGTGACGAAGTAGCCGCTGGTAGAGCGATCATTCCCGCAAATATTAATCACCCGGAACTTGAGCCGATGATCATTGGCCGCAACTTCTTGGTCAAGATCAACGCCAACATCGGTAACTCCGCCGTCACATCCTCAATTGAAGAGGAAGTTGACAAGATGGTATGGGCTACTCGATGGGGCGCTGATACAGTTATGGACCTATCGACCGGAAAAAATATTCACACGACACGCGAGTATATTCTGCGCAACTCGCCTGTTCCTATTGGAACGGTTCCTATTTACCAGGCGTTGGAGAAAGTGGGTGGTGTCGCCGAAGATCTGACTTGGGAGATTTACCGCGATACTTTGATAGAACAAGCGGAACAAGGCGTAGATTATTTCACTATCCACGCTGGTGTTTTACTGCGCTACGTGCCAATGACGGCTCGCCGCGTGACAGGCATCGTTTCTCGCGGTGGCTCCATCCTGGCGAAATGGTGTATTGCCCATCACAAAGAGAATTTCTTATACACCAATTTCAGGGAAATCTGCGACATCATGTCAGCTTACGACGTCAGTTTTTCTTTAGGCGACGGTCTACGCCCTGGTTCACTGGCAGACGCCAACGATGCCGCACAATTCGGTGAATTGGAAACATTGGGTGAACTCACCAAAGTCGCTTGGGAGCAAGACGTTCAAGTCATGATCGAGGGACCCGGACATGTTCCGATGCACATGATCAAAGAGAATATGGATCGCGAACTAGAGTCATGTCATGAAGCACCCTTTTATACGCTAGGCCCACTTACCACCGATATCGCGCCCGGTTATGATCACATCACTTCCGGCATTGGCGCGGCCATGATTGGCTGGTATGGATGCGCCATGCTGTGCTACGTAACGCCAAAGGAACATCTGGGCCTCCCCAATCGCGACGATGTGAAGACAGGCATTATCACGTACAAGATAGCGGCTCATGCAGCCGATGTAGCTAAGGGTCATCCTGCCTCAAGAAGACGCGACGATGCCTTGTCAAAAGCACGATTCGAGTTTCGTTGGCAGGATCAATTCAACCTTTCTCTAGACCCAGACACAGCCAAATCATTTCACGATGAAACCCTGCCGAAAGATTCAGCCAAAGTTGCACACTTCTGTTCGATGTGCGGGCCTAAGTTTTGCTCCATGAAAATCACGCAGGAGGTACGCGAATACGCGGCGGAACATCAGCTCAGCGAGGAGGCTGCCATCACCGAAGGCATGCGAGAAAAGTCTGAAGTGTTTCGGTCTCTGGGTTCAGAAATTTACGTCGAGACGCCACCGAGTTAAGTACTATGAAGATCGGGATTGCAGGCGCTGGGTTACTAGGCCGAATCACCGCGATCGAATTACTCGATCGCGGACATGAAATCGAACTCTTTGACAAGGGCGAATCTGACGGCGCCACCAGTTGCGGCTACGCTGGCGCAGGTATGCTGGCTCCCTATGCAGAATTGGGTGTAGCAGAGCCTATTATTCACATGCTTGGGATGGACGCCATTCCGCTGTGGAAAAAACTGACCGAACAACTTGATCTACATATTTATTTCCAAAGTGAAGGCAGTCTGATCGTGGCTCATCATCAAGATCGGCACGAGTTAGACGATCTGCATAGAAAGATTATGCGGCGCTTACCAAGCCCCATTGGCGTCGAATGGTTAGACGATCAAGGCGTAAGACAACTTGAACCTGAGTTGCATAAATTCGCACGCGCCCTCTATTTGCCTTTTGAAGCGCAAGTCTCGCCAAGGGATTTCTACACCGCATCAACCGCCTGGCTGCAGACGCGGACAACCTGGCACGTGTCCACCCATATCGAGGATGTGGGCGGCCGGACAATAACAACGAAAAACAAGGCGCATACATTTGATTTAGTGGTTGATTGCCGAGGTATAGGCGGCAAACAACACCACCCGAGTTTACGAGGTGTACGTGGAGAACTGATCCATCTACATGCACCCGACGTTCAAATCCAGCGGCCAGTGCGGCTCATGCACCCACGTTACCCGCTGTATATCGTGCCGCGACCAAATCACAATTACCTAGTGGGCGCCACAAGTATCGAGAGCAACGATATGAGCCCGATCAGTGTCCAGTCCGCACTTGAACTCTTGTCGGCCGCGTTCAGTTTACACGCGGGTTTTGCTGAGGCCCGCATCACAGAATTGGTGACCCATTGCCGTCCAGGCCTCGAAGATAACCTACCCAAAGTGGTGATTCAGCCCGGACTCATGGCCGTCAACGGGTTATTCAGGCACGGTTACTTAGTCGCACCGGCACTCGCGAAGTTAGTCGCTGACAGGATTGATGGAAAAGACGGCTCTCGCTATCAAAACCTTATTTGCGAGACCAAGTCATGAACATTAACTTGAACGGCCAGTTACATCGCTGCGCTAGCCCTGTTTCTCTGGTCGAATTCCTCATTAACCAAGGATACGACCTGGAATGCAAATTTGCCGTGGCCATAAATGGTCATTTCGTACCAAAGAGTACGTACCAGCAAACCCAACTGACGGAACACGACGCCCTAGAAATCGTCAGTCCTATGCAAGGGGGTTGACATGTGGCAACTAGCTGACAAATCAATCTCCTGTCGCCTATTACTGGGAAGCGCCCAGTACCCTTCCCCAGAAATCCTGCAACAAGCGATTAGCGCGGCAAAAACGGAAGTTGTGACCGTCTCTCTCAGACGGCAATCGCCTCACGGAGATGGAGGTCAGGCGTTCTGGGATATGTTGAAGCAATGTTCCGTCGACATCCTACCTAATACGGCGGGGTGCAGATCCGTCAAAGAAGCCGTCACCACCGCTCAGATGGCTCGTGAAGTATTTGAAACGAACTGGATCAAACTCGAAGTCATTGGCGATGACTACAACCTTCAACCGGATCCATTCCAACTGGTGGAAGCAACGCGCGAATTAATCCAACAAGGATTCGAAGTGTTTCCATACTGTACCGATGACTTAGTCCTCTGCCAAAGACTTGTAGACGCGGGCTGCCGCATCATCATGCCGTGGGGCGCACCTATTGGCTCAGGCAAGGGTCTACTTAACCCGTATCAATTAAGAGTCTTACGCGAACGCCTTGGGCCCGTTACCCTCATCGTAGATGCTGGCATCGGGTTGCCTTCGCACGCCGCCAAGGCCATGGAGATGGGCTACGATGCCGTGCTGATTAACTCAGCTGTGGCCCTGGCCGGTGACCCGGCGTTAATGGCTCGCGCATTTACACAGGCTATTGAAGCTGGACGCATGGCTTATGAAGCCCAACCGATGCCAGAACGGGATATCGCGCGCCCTAGTACGCCGACGATTGGTACCCCCTTTTGGCATCACAGTCCCAATAAGGAATAGTGAATGGAAAAGCAAAGCAGGCCCATCGCGTGGACGATTGCTGGCTCTGACTCTGGCGGCGGTGCGGGTATCCAGGCTGACTTAAAAACCTTTCAAGGTCTGGGCGTCCACGGTTGCAGCGCATTAACTGCTGTGACAGCCCAAAATAGTCGCGGTGTTGACGCCTACGAACCCATCTCAACCCAATTATTAGACGCGCAGCTGCGAAGTCTGGCATCAGATCTAGAACCAAGCGCCATAAAGACAGGCATGTTACCGGACAGTCGTCGAATGCATGTTGTTGCCGAAGTCATTAAGACCATGTCGTGTCTTGTCATATGTGATCCTGTCATGGTAGCCACAAGCGGCGATCCACTGATGGACGTCGAATCACGGCAGACGATGATCTCCGAAATATTCCCCTATGTTGACCTTCTAACGCCCAACCTTATGGAGTCCGAATGGTTGACCAGCTTAAAGCTAGACGAGCCTGAACAAATCGAAAAGGCGGCAGGCCAAATACTGGCGATGGGCTGCAAGGCTGTGCTTATAAAAGGCGGGCATCAGACAGGTTCCTTATCGTCTGACTATTTTCAAGATTCACAACAGTCGTTTTGGATATCGTCGAAGCGGTTTGATAGCCAACACACACATGGATCCGGATGCACGTTGTCTTCGGCAATCACAGCAGCTAGTGCGCTTGGCTACCCTTTAATCGACGCAATTGTGATCGGTAAAGCTTACGTGACCCAAGGCATCAGATTGAGCCAGGCTACAGGCGCCGGTCACGGCTGTCTTGCTCACCTGGGATGGCCCGAATCAGCAGGTGATTTTCCATGGATTTCAGACCGTTGTTCAGATAGTCGCTTATCGTTCCCGCCATGCGACCGGCTTGGTTTCTATCCCATCGTTGATCGTGCCAATTGGTTGCAGCGCCTCTTTTCGTGGGGTGTGACGACGGCTCAAATCCGCATCAAGGATTTAGCCGGCGATGCGTTACGAAGCGAATTGAGCAGCGCCATTGAATGCGCCAACTCGCATGGCGCTCGACTTTATGTGAATGACTTTTGGCAAGAAGCTATCGCCTTGGGCGCCTATGGCGTGCATTTGGGACAGGACGACCTAGCGACGGCCAATATGCAGGCTATCGCCGACGCGGGTTTACGGTTGGGTATAAGCACTCATAACTACCGTGAAGTGGCAAAGGCACACGCCTATCGACCAAGTTACATAGCCATCGGACCTGTTTATGAAACGACGCTTAAAAGGATGCCTTATGCGCCCCAAGGCATTGAGGCATTGGCTCGTTGGCGACGATGTTTAGATTATCCGCTTGTCGCCATCGCTGGCATCAACTTAGAGCGTGCGCCCACCGTTTTGCGGGCAGGGGCCGACGGTATTGCGGTTGTATCCGCCATCACCCAAGCCGCCAACCCCGAGTCCGACACCCGTAAGTGGCTGGCATTATTTCGTTAGCATGACATTGGTGGGATAGCTGGAAGCTCGATCCCGAAAGCGCTTTCGACTTTTTCAAGATACCATTCCCGACTAATGGGATAGGACTGGGTTCCCGTCGCATCTACCTCGGTAAAAATGAGGTCACGAATACTAATGCGGCCTTCTGGCGTTGGTAAACTGGCGACACTAACCTGTGTAAAATGAGTATTTTCAGAAGTTGAGGTGAAGTGATTACCCAACTCAATATCTGAAAAAATGACGTGACCCAGATCAAAACTATAACTGTTCTTCCACCCACCCGACTCGCGTGTTTGTAACATCCAGCCCCATGGCTCAAGCACAGACAGCCTATAGGCCCATTCGTCTGATAGTTGGGTTTCGGCGTCCTTCAGCTCAATAATTGTCCGAGGCCCTCCAGCGCCGAAGCCAACATCGACCAGCCACGCATCCGTTCCAAATTCTACCAGGGTCAATTGATGAGTCCTCGCACTGGGTGGATCTGTCATGTGAACGCGAGCTAACAGTGGTCGAGCACTGAACCCCAGCTTTTTTAGCACCTGCAACATCAACCCGTTCAGCTCAAAACAGTAACCGCCCCTACGCTGCCTAACCAATTTTTCAAATATGGCCTCGTTACTTACATCAATCGGTAGACCCAGCCTAATATCGAAATTTTCGAAGGGGATCGAAAAGAACTGCGCCGTTTGTAAGATTCGCAGCCCTGACAAATCGACGTCAGGCGGCTCTGAGAGGCCTATTCGATGCAGATATTGGGATAGTTGCGACGAGGTTAAACTGTCCATTATTTTGAGCATATACAAAATCATCTCGTTTTTGAAGACACAACACCTGCAAGCAAACGTCTCAAAAAATCACATTTATAGAAGTTGATCGACAAAAAAGGATTGACCCAGACTCTAATTGAGTCGATAAGTCAGGCAGTCAAACCCTTTAAGCAACTAGGGATATCAAAATTAATGCGAGGTCTCCATGTTTCGTTCATCCAATATGATTGTTTTTCTCTTTTTAATATCCGGAGCGATTATGGCGCAGGAGCGTTTCACGCACACCTGCGGTCTAAGTTTCGTTCTTCCAGCTAACTGGTCCTACACGGCTGAAGGTGATCACTTTGAAGCCACATCACCTGACGAAAGCGTGGTCCTCTTGTTCTTTACCGGCAAGTCGGCTGTGGTTGAAGAAGCGCTAAGGCTTGCTGTCCAAGAGCTAGATGGCATCATCGAAGACGCGCAAATCACGACCGCTGCTATTGATGAAGTCGTCAACGGAATGACTCAGTCATACGTCGAGGGTGATGGCTATGTCGAGGGTGAAGAAATCGACTGGGACCTAACTTTCACACAGGGTTCAAGATCTTCGATGGTGATTATTGGCCTGGGTGATATCGAGGGCATGCAGTCGACCATCACAGGAATTTACGCAAGCATCTCAGAATAGATAGCTTCACTTCTCTTGCGCATACCCAATCATTGTCTTGCTGACAGTGGTTGGGTGCATTTGTATGGGTCAAAAAGGGCGCTAGCTGCTGCCTTTTCGAGACCATCAAACAGCAATTTGAAGGACCTTCATTTGCCTCGAATCCATTATGGGACTTCAGGTTCATCAGAGGATTCGCGAATCAATCGCATTTGCTCACCTGCATCAGATTCGCGCTGAATTGACATAAGAAATTCAGCATAGCTTTGGCGAAACCGGTTTATGCCTTGTTCCTCAACATAAGCTGACGCCAGCGAAATTTCTATGGCCATCAAAAACTGTTGCTCCGCAAGGGCCCATTCTCCAGAATCGGCTAGCACTTGCGCGTGATTAAATGCGGCATAAGGAGTGAAAGCGTGTTCACGACCCAATACTTCCAAGAACAGGCTCAAGTTCTCTTCGGCTAATGGTCGAGCCTCTTCGAATTTGTGCTGAGCGATGAGCGTGCGTACCAAGGCTTCTTGCGACACCAATGTTTCCGGGTGTTTAGCGCCCTGCACTTCCGTACTTAGCGCCAATTCACGGCGATGAATGGTTTCGGCTTCAGCAAAGCGACCCTGATTTCGTAAGACTTTGCCCAAATCAAATAACGTGGTCAGGGTTTCTGGGTGGGATTCTCCAAATTGTTCACTCTGCAATTTCAAGATCGTTTTTAGATTCTGTTCGGCTTCCTTGAATTTGCCCAAACAAGATTGCACCCGAGCGATGCTTGCCACGCATGCGAAATAGAGAGATGCATCATAGGGTTGAAGCTCCTTTATGGGCTTTTCCAGGATCTTCAATTCACGAAAAGACCCACGCAGGTCACCGGTCTCTTCCGCCAGAATGGCTAAATTGTAACGAATCGTCAGGCCCAATCCTGGATCCATATCCGGCCTTTCCAAAGACAATTGATGGGCACGATTTAGGTGACGAGCCGCTGATTCATATTGTGCGGTGAAGATTGCATGTCGACCCAGCTTGTTATGCATACGTGCAGACTCAACATCATCCCGCATCAGTTGAAGTGCATTTAGGTAGTGAACTTCAGCCTTGTCGAAACTGCCCAGGCTCAAATAGGTATCACCCAAGGAAATCAGCGCTTGAGCTAACGTTTCTGGATCATCTGCAAAGCGGGATTGCACATCCTCTGCACTCCGATCCAAGAAATCTATGACGCGCGCATCTTCTCCCATATGACTTGGATCCGGTGCACGTAACATGTCTTCTAAGAATTGAGCAACGGCTTGTGTACGATGGGCTTCTTTCTCCGTCTGCTGTCGAGCCCGAGTTTCTGCTTGCCTTGCTGACTCAGAACGTTGATAGAGAACATAAAACCCCACCGAAGACAAACACATCGTGGCCACAAGTACGCTGGCCGCTAGCGCCAGGGCAGCATGCCTTTTTACAAACTTACGCATCAAATATGGCCAATCCGGCGGGCGAGCATTGACCGGCAAACCTGTGCGTTCTCTTTGCAGGTCATGGCTCAATTCCGAGACCGTTGCATATCTTCGTTCAGGGTCCCTTTCGATCGCTTGACAGACAACCCAGTCAAGATCCGTGCTCAAGGCCCGACAAAGCTCTTTTACGGATGTATTACGAGCACTTGCTATCGCCTCAGATCCAGGTAAATCACGCAGGTGCCTACTAGGCCGTTTGGGATCCAAATTCATGACTGCATGCGCCAAATCGAAAGAAGAAGCCGCCATGAACGGCCGGCCACCGACGAGCAACTCAAATAAAACGATACCTAACGCGTAAACATCGGTTTGCGTATCCGGTGAGCCATCTGGATGTCGCAATCGTTCAGGTGCAACATAGGGCAACGTGCCAGGAAAAACACCCAAATCGCGGGTGATTCTGGCATCTGCTTGCGGATTCAGGCGAGTGGCAATGCCAAAATCGATGACTTTCGCCTGGGGACCATCTGCCGAATCGGCGACCAAGATATTAGAAGGCTTAAGGTCGCGGTGTAGTATCCCGTTTTGGTGTGCAAACTGGACCGCGCTAGTCACTTGTGTAAATAGGACAAGTCTTTCTGATAAGGACAAGCTGGCCGTGTCGCAGTAGGCGGTTATCGGCTGACCGTCGATCCACTCCATGACCAGATACTGAAAACCTTGCGAACTCTCACCCGCACTATGGATGACTGAGATGTGGGGGTGATTCAGGGATGCTAACGACTCACGCTCCATTTGGAAGCGTTGACGGACAGAGTAATGTAGTAGCCGTGTGTCCATGACTTTTATGGCGACATGACGAGGTACCGGACGAAGCTGACGAGCTCGGTAAACCAGGCCCGAACCACCGACGCCCACTTGCTCAAAATCGGTGAAATTGTCGCCTAGCTCAAGTTGCAATTCCTCTAACCACTGGTCACGGTCATGACCCCCGGAGGGCTCTAAAAAATCCCCCAACGAATCTTTGAACTGGAACAAGCGTGCCACTTCGCTAGCAATTTCAGGCTCTTGGGCTTTGATTTTAGCGAGTACAAGTTCCGGATTGTCTGTGTCCTGAAGCTCAATCAGAGCTTGTTTGATCTTTTGCCAATGAGCGGAATTCATGAAACGCTGAGATAATCAAACAGCCATAGTCGCGCCGTTTGCCACTCCCTTTTGATGGTTGCAGGCGAACACTCCATAACGCGTCCTGACTCCGCAATCGTGAGCCCTCCGAAAACCCGTAATTCCACCAGTTTGGCTAAAGATGGATCCATACGCGCTAAATCAGTCAGCGCCTGATCTAAGGCAATTAGGGCATGATCGGCGATGGGTTGTTCCAAATCGCGGGCCTGAATTGGCACATGAACGGCCAGCGCACCTCTTTTACCTGCCCTTCGTTCTCGAGCATGATCTAAAAGCACTCTTCGCATCAAGGTAGTAGCCACGGCAAAAAAATGTTTGCGATCGGACCACTGCACGCGATCTTGCTGCTCAAGACGCATGAGCGTTTCGTGCAACAATTCGGTTGTTTGAAACTCAGCCGACTCGCCGCGCTGGTTCAAGTGATATCGAGCCAGACGCCGCATTTCTTCGTAAATAAGCGGGACTAGCTGATGCCATGTTGTATCGTTGTCCAAGTGCCACAACTGCAGCAATTCGGTGATTTCGCTTGCGTCCATTTAAGCTCAAAATGATCTTTGGGAAAAACATCATATCATGAGCAACAATTCCTATTTGGTGGCTTCTAAGGGCTAAAACTGTGGCACTGAGTCAGGCTAATCATGTCACGTATATCCAAACTACCGTCGCCTCCCGAAGGGTAGACATCGAAGCTGACATCAACTAGATCCGACCATTGTGCCGCCATCACCAAAATATCGCCTAGATCCACCATACCGTTCCCAAAGGCGAAGCCATAATCTCTGACCTGTACCGTGAGATCATCACTACTGGACCCTCCGACATAATCAAACTGCAGCGTGTAAACGTAGTCACCCGCTAACGCAGTTGGCGTTACGGTTGGGGAAAGCGTATCACCATTGAGAATCGAACCAGGTCCCAACCATGTGACCGTTCCCGTGACCAGGCAATCGATATTACCTTGCAAGGTTATGGACTCGCCCGGTAAACAAAGCACTTGATCGGGACCAGCTGTTGCGCTAGGGCCGGTGATGTCTAGGACTGCCAACGGTGAGTATTGGAACGAACAAAAAGGTTGTGGCTGCATGCGACAACGATAGCTTCCTGAATCTGCACTCTCAGCATTGGCAATACTCAGCGTCTCATTGGTTTCACCTGCCAAGTCAACACCATCTTTCTGCCATTGAAGATCGAAGGATCCACCCAATTTCGCTACTTCTACGGTCACGACAAGATCAACCGAGTCACCGGCACAAATTGTCTGATCCATCGGCCAGCTTGTGAACTCATAAGTGTCATTGATAGTTAAAGTTGCCAAATCGCTAGCGACTGTATCGCAGCCAATTGAGACGATACAATCATAGTCACCTTCGTCGGCTAATGTGACATCTTCAAGTACCAGTGTCCCTTGGGTTTGGCCAGCGAGCTCAACACCGTCCTTACGCCATTGAAACGTGGTCACGGGGTCTAATGTGGAAACAGAAATCAAAACCGTTTCGCCCAAGCAAGACGTTTTGTCGACAGGCTGACTTGTAAAGGTGATCGTCCCATCGCATAACACGAAATCATGACCGCCAGGACCGCGATCCACCAATGTCTCACCGAGACCTTCATCAATGGACCAAACACCCAAAGTGCCAGAATCAGAGCCTATCGATGATCGGGATGGCGGACTGTCGCCCGAGTACCTTAGCGATGAAGAGATGCGAAGCGAATGGATACCTCCCGCCATCGGCTTCGTGCTGTCATCGTTGTTTCCTAATAGCAAATGAGTTGCCGTAATCACAGGCCCACTGAAGGTGCCTGTCACGGTCTGCAAAACACCATTGATTGTGGCGATCTGACGAACCGTTGGCGGAACCGTAGGCGGCGACCCTGGCGCAATGATTCGTTGTCGGATAACCACATGATTCCACTCATTTAGATTTAATGTCCCTAATACGCGATCTGTCCCACTGCTATTCATGATCAGTTGATGAGTCGCATCGACGAACAACTCCATACCCGTCATGTTTGTGCTGTCGTAAGCGTCGAGAATGACTTCCTCTAAGTTGGTGGGTCGTCTCGCCCAAAACTCAATCGTCCATTCATCCGGCCATGGTAATTGAGGCGTCACGTAAACGTAGGGTGAAGGTGAAATATCGGGAGTCGGCCAAAACGGAAGGGTCCAAGTGTGGGCTGCCTCAACTTCCGTGGCTAGAAGATCCAAGCCATTTGACGTTGAATCGGTAAAGGCAGCGGGTGACACGTCGTTTTCGTCAAAGAACCAGAGTCCAACTGTGTCCGCATCGTCTTCAATGATTCCCGGATAGTGACCATAACTGAGTCCTGAAATACGCGCACTTGTGCTGAGGCGCATCTGGTCCAAGTGTCCGCCAAAAAAATCATCAAAGATCCCAGCATCACTGCGTGCTGCCCCAATCGTCAACGCGCGGGAAGGCGGTTGATCATAGCCAACGCTGCCCTGAAATCTAAGCTGACCATCCACATAGACGCGCAAATCGGCAAGGCTTGCCGCGCTATACTCAAGTACGACCGCAACTCGATGCCATTGGTTTTCTGTTATTAAGTAGGGCACAGCCGTAACGGACACTGGAAGACCGTCAGCTTTACAAGCCACCTCCAGGAATTGGGTAGATGGATCTAAACGGACACCAAAGCCGCCCATAGCGGCAGCGCCTGATTCCAAGAGATCGATCAAGGTCATATCGGGCACAAACCCTACATTGCTAATGAAACGCAAATCACATTCAAAGGTGACACTGGTACCCGCGCCGAGATCCAAATCATCCAATGTCAACTTTGACGTGAATCCATTCAACCTGGCGTATCCACCCTTAAGCCCAATGGTATCGATAGGGACGATGCTGCTGCCCTGAGCCGTCAGCGTATTACCCTGCCCGCTCTCGTCATCGTAAGTTGGGTCTCCGTCTTCTGCCATATCAAAGCTAGCCAACAAGACGCTGCTTGCTGTTGGGGTTGGTGGCATCGGTGAAGGTTCAAAATCAGCCGCATACAAAAGCTCTTCTGCCATATGCAGGTTGTCGATACGGCCATGAAAGAATTTAACAGCGGCCGTATCCAAGCGACCAATGTGCAGAGGCGTGAAGGTGCTCTTGGCATAGTCCACTTGCAACAACGCCTCGTAGCGTACGCCGTTTAGATACCAATACATATCGCCAAGTCCGGTACCCACGTCATATTCATAGGTGACGGCCACGTGATAGTGACGTCCGTAATCCAAAAATACTTCTGTCAGTTCATCGAAGCTATTCCCTGCAACCGTTCCGTTAACGGTCAAAGCCAAGCGCCCAGAAGGAGAAACTTCAATCATAAAACCGTCACCAGCAGAACTTGCTTGGTTATCAATTAGGGCACCAAATGATTCCTCGATCACAAAATCGCACTCAACGGTCCAGTCACTTTGATCATCTAGTGCGATGACGGGTCCGGTCACATAGGTGTCATCTAGCTCCAATGCACGGTTTGCTGGCAAATTGGCGATGATGGTAAACAACATTGGAATCAAAACCATGGTCACTCCTCAGGGCGTTTGATAAAGACACGCGCAAAAAGAAGTAGCATTGGCTCAAAAAGCCGCAATAAAGTTTAATTATTGATTACTTAACAGAAGGCTGACCCAGAGTTCACCCTCAATTGGCTCTTGGAGATGTGATGCCCTGCATCGCATCTAACGCTTGCTGATTATGGCGATCTACAGTCAAGACCGCTTCGGCGAAGGCCTTAATACTTGCCGAATCACCGCGTAATTGGGCTAAACGAAGTCGACCCAGATGCGCTCCTAAGTGATTCGCATCCAACTCTGTTGCCATCTGAAAATGAGAATCTGCCTCTTGCCAATCACGCATGTGAACCAATAATTGCGCCAAATGTACCCTTGCAGGAACAAATCGCTCATCGATTTGCAACGCTCTTTCAAAGGCCATTCTCGCGTCAACAAAACGATTCAATTTGGCCTGTAACATGCCAGATTGATCCAAGGCATTTACATCGTTAGGTTGCATACCCAAGTATGAAAGTAAGGTCCCAAGTGCTTTTTGGAACTGACCCTCCTTAATCCAAATATCGGCCAACAGTTGCATAGCATCTCGGTGAAATTCTTCTTGATCCAGAACAAGCTGCAACTGTGCAGTGGCCAAAGGATATTGACCCAACTCAACATATACATTGGCCAGACCCATTCGCGTATCTAGGTCGGGTGACTCTTCGGCTAGGTAGAGAAGGTGAGGCAACGCTTCTTCAGGCCTATTAGAGAGCGCATGCAAAGCAGCTAAGTATCGATGAGCTTGGATAGAGCCGCTATCAAGAACGAGTATTCGTTCCAATCGTTCACATGCTTGAGCCACTTGACCAGCTTGCATATGAGAAATAGCCAACTCCATTAACATGTTAGGCTCGGGACTCAGTTCTGCGGCGCGTTGATGATGCTCTACTGCCAGATCATGGTCACCGAGCGTTCTATGGAGGCTTCCCAGGTTGGCATGCGCAATAACGTGGTCGGGCGAACGCGCTAACGCTTCCTCCAAGAGCTGCTGAGCTAAATCAAGCTTACCCAACTGGATCAGGTTTAATGCGCGAAACGACATAGTTTCCACATCCGATGCGTTTTTTTGGAGGGTCAACGCGTATTGGGTTTCGGCTTCTTGATTAAGACCAACTAATCTTAGGGCATTTGCAAAATCACGATGGAACATCGATGGCAAGACACGTATGTCGACAGCTCTGCGGAAACAGGCAAGGGCGTCAGCATACTGGTGATTCAACAAATGAGTGCGACCTAAATTAGCCATGGCGTCTGCATATTCGGGATAAAGATTTAGTGCCCGTTGATAAACGTGCTGCGCACTCGTAATGTCGCCTTTCGACTGCAATACCACACCCAAATTGTTTTGCGCCATACTGCTATTTGGCAGCGATTCGACGATCATTTCATGCTTTTTTAGTTCGGTTCTGTTGGATTCTAATTGAGCGTATGCCAACCAAAATAGGGGGACGACAAATATGGCCCATTTAAAGACAGCCACCGATTTGGGAGCCACAAATCTTCTTAATCCAGTTTCAACGCCAAGCGCCTCACCTGTCTGGCGCTGTCTTATCTTCCAAATGAAACCGTCAAAATAGAAATGCAAGAGCGTTGAAGCTGTGACCACGGCCAAAAGTACCGTCTTAGCGGTATCATTAGCGACAAAATCGCCAAAATAGTCCCACGCTCCAT
Source organism: Holophagae bacterium (assembly GCA_029263455.1). Classification (GTDB taxonomy): domain Bacteria; phylum Acidobacteriota; class Holophagae; order Acanthopleuribacterales; family Acanthopleuribacteraceae; genus JAGQSC01. The sequence continues at coordinate 25,811 of JAJCXM010000020.1, read as the reverse complement.
AAATCAAAACACAGCATATATACAAAAGCAGCCTGGCATTTCGGCGTTGAAACAAAAAGGTCGTCAGCGGGCCCACATTGGCCCCTTTTTCCACGCGGTTGCGGTTGAAAAGCCAAACGATTGATAAATACTGGACGTCATGGAAGACTTCGAACATGACGATACCCAATATCATGTTCTGCGGCCAAAACATGCAAAACCACCAGAAGGCAAAACTAGATATTAGTAGCAAGACCTTTAATAAACTCCAAGCTTGTTTGCGAGCTTGCCTGTAAGTATGTGTCACAAATGCGAGGGTTACCGACACAGTTAGAACAAGGAAAAACATCCTGGTAGTGCTGATTAGAGATGCCGTTACAAACGGACCACCACTTGTATAGAATTGATCCAAGAAACCCGTCATGCGGGTCTCAGAGAAAATAAAGCCCGCAGCGAACCAAGAAAAGCACATCAGGAAATCGAGGCGGGCTCCCAAGCGGGAAGACACTGAAGCCTTAGCATCATAGATACGTGCAAAGCCATAGGTCTGCATGAGCCCGTGCCAAATTCCCCAGGTCAACACAATTAATTCAATGCCACGCAAGCCAAAGAAAAACGAAAGCGTACAGATAGTTAGCAAAAAAAGAGGCGCAACCACGAATCGTATCTTGTACTGACTGAATAGTTCGCGGTCTCCGTAGGCTCTCATCATACCTGGCAGGTGGTGACCCGTAGCCCCAAAGGCGGCAATAACCAAGGCTATTTGTTCAGCTTGCCAAAGCACGGCGGCTAGCAAAGTTAACGGCATGATCAGTAGGGGTGTGGCCACCAAGAGCGCCATATCCGGGGTCCGTCCCATAATCCAAGCATGCTTCTGCACGCCAACCTCCTAGGCAAAGCCAAACGTTAACATGTCGTCGTGTTTATGCACTGCTAAATCAGATTCACAAAGCAAAAACGGCTCGCAGCAGACGTTTGAACCTAAGCCAAACATTGGCGCCAGTGCTGTTCTTCAGACCGGTTGATACGACTTAATAAGGCCTATTGCTTAGCCTCAAATCTGCCGATAAGGATTAGGCTAGTCTCTCTACATAACTAAGACCTTCGGATACGTTTTTACTTATGCAGCTAGAGGGATTTTTACGTCTACTCAGGAATAGAAAACAAAATGGAGGAAATATGTCTTTGAGTCTTCAAGGAAACAAGGGATTTATGCGTGGAATGCTGTTAACAGCCATTACCATCGCCAGTGCAATTGGAAGCAATGTCTTTGGCCAGGACGACGAAACCAGAACCTATACCCGTGTTGCGATGTGGCAAGTGAAGCGCGCTAACTGGGACGATTTCACCACCATGTTCGACGCCGTCGATAAACCCGTGATGGAACAACTATTTGCCGATGGTGTGATTACGGAGTGGGGTTATGATGCCATGTCAGTGCACAAAGCAGACGGCTACACACATTCAACTTGGTTCTCTGCCGACAGTTACGAGAAGCTGGAAAGCGTATGGGATGTCTATGACGCATTCAATAAGAAGCTCGGTGAGAAGAAAGCCAAAGAAAACGATGTCAAATTCGCGGGCATGGTTACTAAACATCGAGACTATCTTGTCAAAACAGACGGACAGCGGGCTAAAGCCGCTTCTTTGTCAAAAGCGGGATATTTTAAAGGCAACTACTTTGAAGTCAAAGATGGGAAATTTGAAGACTTCATGAGCTTTTACAATAACCGACTCAAATCTGTTTACGAACAGCTCTTAGGTGATGGCACCATCGTTTCCTACGGCATCTCCGACGAAGAGATACTAACGGAATCGGGTGGTTACAGCTTGTGGTTTGTGGCATCCAGCGCAGCTGCACTGGACAAAGTGCGCGCAGCCTTCGAAGCAGAACGGGCAACGTTGGACAAAGAGGGTCGACGCGCTCGTTGGGCCTCCATAAAAGACGTCATTGAGGTTGATACATTCCGGCAGGGTCTGACCAACATCATTTATTACCAAGTCAAAGACATGTAATGGCAATAGGGTCTTTGGACACACGTCCAAGGGCCCTTCCCTTTTGGATGTCTAAACGAGCTGTTCTGAAATCATGCGCGAAGAGACAACTCTTGCAGCCAGCCACTATTTAGAGAAAAAGAAGGACCCGCGAATCAGCCTTTTTCTGCGCCATTCCACGGGTCCAAAATTAGTCGGGCGTCAATGTCCGCCGCAACTGTAAGTTAGTCTGGGATATTGCCCGGCGCGAAATTGGCGTGAACCAACATCCACTTGCCATCTTTCTTGGCGTAAACACGGGTTGATTTAGCCATCGATGGGCTCACCGCACCATCTTTGTCTTGATCAAGTCCGATGTAGTTATAGGTTAGGATGGCGACATCACCATAGACCTGTACTTTGGCGTTAACCATATCTCCAAATAGTGACGCACCACCGTCCTCACGCTGAGCTTCGCTCATTCTACTTAGCAGTGACTTGCCATCAAGCCTATACGGGAATTGGGGGTTGAACTCCGTATATTCATCCGCCAACATGGCATTAGAAGCATCGTAGTCTTTGGCTATTTCGGCTGCCCATTGGGCCCGTGCGGCCGCGATTACCTCTTTGGCAGCTTGATCGTTACTCTGAGCAAAAATACCCGTCGACATTAAAAACACACTGATCCATATAAGAATACGCATTATTCCTCCTCGACCGTCATGCCTGAGACACAGCTCGAACCCTGTAGCTCGCGGCACATGAATGCGACTTAGCCAGTCGCGTTATGGGTTGTGTACAAATGATACCAATCCATCATATGAGCGCCCGAACAAGCAAGTCAAGAATTCAACCTCCAAAACACTTTTACTCCGATATCAATTCTTGCGTATTATGCTGTTTTATCCAAATTTACACATGCACAACAGTTCAAGGCACCATTAAGCAGCTCAACACAGCGATGTCGCTCAGATTCAAATTCTCGAGTTTTGATAGACGCGTTGGCTTGCAAACGAACGGATCTATCCGGCCAGTCTAAGGCCACTAGGTTGACAGAGACTTCGAAACCACTAAGGGATTGAACCGGCGATTGGCACAACTATGAGGTGCTTGTCCGCTTCTAGACTAGAAATCCATAAATCTCGCGGGTAACTGTCGATTTGATCCATGATCGATCGAGTTCGGCATCACGCGGTAGTTGTGATGTACGGCACAATCCAGAGATAAGAATTTTGCTGGCCTTGATTAAGCAACAAAGCCTGTTACAATTTTTTTCATTGCTTGCTTTGCTCAAACAAGGATGAATCGAAACTCATGGCCTGATCTAGAGATACATATGTTTACTCAAATATATGCGAGACGCTGATGAACACGCCCAAATTGACGACGTGTTTTTTGCTCTTCAGCTGGTCGTTTGCCTTCGCCGACCTACCTGTCAGCGGAGAGCCCGTGCCCGAATTGGTGGCATTAGACGTGCTCATGCTTGATTTCATGTCCGAAAACGGGATCCCAGGCGCCCTAGTTGGCGTCATGAAGGACGGCGTTATTGTCTATCAACGAGGATTTGGCTGGTCGGACGCTGCCGAGACGATTGCCATTGAAGCCGATGCGCCAATGCGAATCGCCAGCGTGACCAAACCCATCACAGCAGCCGGCATCCGAATTTTGATTTCCCGTGGCTTGGACATCAACGCTCACGTATTCGATTTGGGCCAACCTGGCGGTGGCATTCTAACAATCACGCCTTTCCCCGGCCTAGGCGACCAACGGCTCAACGACATCACCATCGATCATTGTTTAAGGCACCGTGGCGGTTGGGACCGTGACCTGGTAGGCGACTTGACCTATATGGAAATATTGATTGCCAATCAAATGGGTATCCCAAGTCCGCCGTCCCGCCTAAATACCCTGCGTTACATTTTGGGCCAACCACTACAATCTGACCCGGGCCAAGTTTATGCCTACTCAAATATCGGATTTCTAGTTTTGGGGCTAGTTATCGAGGCAGTCAGCGGTCAAGCGTATATGGACTTTGTTTTTCCTGAGGTATTTGGCGAATCGGGAATGGCCACGTCCGAAATCTTCCTGGGACGTACATTTCCTCAAGATCGCAATCCACGCGAACCTTGGTATCACCATTACCAGTTCATGACCCAGAATGTTTATGACCCGTTAGGCAGTTTGGTGTTGTGGCCAAATGGTGGCTGGAATCATGAAGCTCGCACAGGTCAAGGCGCTATCGTTTCAACTGTCGCACCCTTGCTCTTCTTGCTTGAGAATCGGTACATCGCCGGATCCAATATCGGCGTGACCAGAACTCATTTAGAGTTGCCAAGCTGGCGGAGCAACCACACAGGCAGCCTTGCGGGTACAAATGCGCTGGCCAGGCAGCGCGGCGATGGCATCAACTATGTGGTGTTGATGAATCAAAGGAGTCTAAACACACCGTCATACACGACCACTATCAGGCAAAGAATGGATCTGTTCTTTGACACCTTCACGGGGCCATGGCCTCAATGTACGTTAGGGTTCTTCGCGCAACCCGAAAACGTGACCAGCTGTGAAAACGGGCAGGTCAACTTTCGGGTCGTCTCACAAGGTGAAGATGTGGTTTATCAGTGGCGCAAGGATAGCGTGAACATTTCCGACAGCAATATGGACACGCTCAGCCTAGGACCTATTAATGAGAATGATGTCGGTCAATATGACTGCGTCATATCCAATCAATGTGGCCAACTGATATCCCAAAGTGCCACGCTATCCATTGATGAGCCTATCTACCATATGAATCTGTTGCCAAGCTGGCGCGAACCTGTCAACGATCCCTGCTTGGATATTGATAGCAGCGGTCTAATTGACTGCCGGGACCTAAGCGCGCTCGTCAATCAAGAATAAAAAACAGTCATGTTTGTTGAGGATGCCAGAAAGTCCTGATTATGCCTAGATAACCAATCCTGAAGAGTCGTGCAGCACGCCAAAAAAGGTAACGACCAAATTGGTTTGCAATATCAATCCAGGGTACGTCGATACCTCATCAGACCGATTAACAGGATCAGAAACGTAAACACCAACAGCGGCCACAAGTTCCCCCACACTTGTGTCAGATTGTGGCCCTTAAGTAGGATGCCCCTGACGAGCCGCAGAAAATGGGTTAGGGGTAATAATTCCCCGAGCACTTGCGCCCAACCAGGCATGCCGCGAAAGGGAAACATAAAGCCCGACAACAAGATGGATGGTAGGAAGACGAAAAAAGACATTTGCATGGCTTGGGTTTGGTTTCTAGCAACGCTAGAGAACGTGATGCCCATCGTCAGATTAGCCACGATAAAAACAAACACACACAAGAGAAGCAACCATAGGGAGCCCAACATCGGCACTTCAAAAACCCAACGTGCAGCCAACAAAATAACAGCCACCTGGATGTAGCCGATTAGGATGAAAGGCACGATTTTGCCTAACATCACTTCCAGCGGCCTAACGGGCATGGCCAATAGATTCTCCATTGTGCCGCGCTCATTTTCGCGGGTTACCGCCAACGCTGTCATCATGATCATCGTCATGGTGAGAATTACGCCCATCAGACCGGGCACAATATTGTACTGAGTAATACCTTCGGGATTATAGCGACGGTGGAACACAATCTGGAAGGGTGGTCGAGTTGGCCTCAAAGCTGCCAATGGTCCCTTGAGGTCGTGGGGTAAAGGATCACTGAGTAAGTTTTGGATGGCAGCTAAGGCATTTGATGTGGCTGCGGGGTCGGATGCATCTACTTCTAACAACAATTCAGGATTTTCGCCTCGCATCAATTCGCGACTGAAACCCGGAGGAATGTCGAGGACAAATTGTACGTCGCCGCGAGTCAGCAGCTCCTCGGCCTGTGCTTCTGATTCGGTGACCTCAACCAGTTCGAAATAGTCACTATTAATAAGGGCTTGAGTGACGCTCCTCGAAAAAACACTATTCTCTGCAGCCCGCACCGCTAATGGCAGATGTTTTGGGTCCGAATTGATGGCAAACCCAAACAGAGTCAGCTGAATGATTGGGATACCTATCATCATGGCAAAGGTCAAACGGTCTCGGCGCATCTGGATGAATTCCTTGCGAATTATTGCGACGAATCGAAGTATCGAAAAACGATGCCTCATCGCGTATCCACAGACCGACTCGTCAGATCAATAAACACATCTTCTAAACTAGGTTTTGCCTCTTGGAACCGATAGTCTGGGTTGTGCCGAAAGGGGTCCAAGACTCTCGCTAATGCTACAGAGTCTGTCCCGGAAACATGGAGACTATTCCCAAATGGCACCACCTGCTGTGCAGCGGGTGATTGACGCAGCTCGCGAGCTAATTCATGGATGTTGGGCCCCTCCAGTGTCCAGGTGACTAAGCCAGAAATGTCTATCAATTCTTGGGGCGTACCTGCGGCCATTAAATCGCCATGAGAGATGTAAGCCAACCGATTACAGCGTTCGGCCTCGTCCATGTAATGGGTTGACACTAAAACCGTAACGCCGCTTGACGCCAACGCGTGGATTTCGTCCCAAAAGTCGCGTCTCGCCTGAGGGTCAACCCCTGCAGTGGGTTCATCAAGCAACAACAAACGGGGACGATGCAACATGCATGCAGCTAAGGCCAAACGTTGTTTCCAGCCACCTGAAAGCGCCCCAGCTAACTGATGTTGTCGATGGGTGAGCCCCAGATTCTCAATCGCTTTCGTCACCGCTGTTTTGAGCCGTCGCATCGCATAGATGCGAGCAACAAACTCTAAATTCTCGCGAATGGTGAGGTCCTCATAGAAGCTAAAACGTTGGGTCATATACCCAACTTCGCGTTTTATTTGAGTCGCCTGAGTTCGAATATCGTAACCCAAGCAATGCCCTTCGCCATGGTCTGGTGTCAAGAGTCCACACAATAGGCGAATCGTGGTCGTCTTGCCACTGCCGTTTGGGCCAAGAAAGCCGAAGATATCGCCCTGATTCACGGTTAGGGAAACCTTATTTACAGCCGTCTTGCTACCAAAATGCTTCGATAGTTCCTTAACTTGAATAACCGCTTCGCTCATGGCACCGAAATCGGGGGCAAGACATCCACCGGTATTCCAGGATGTAATTGACGAGCCATTGACGGCTCAGGCCAAGCCTCTACAAGAAAAAGGAAACGTTGGCGGTTCTCTTTACTATAGATAAAGGGCGGTGTGTACTCGGCTTTTTGGCTCACGAACCCGATCCGTGCGGTGAACATCGTCATTCCATCAGCCTGCACCTTAATCTCATCCCCAATCTTTAATCGATATAGCTCCGGTTCAGGCACAAAGAATCGGACCTTAATACGATCAGCCGGCAACAGGGCAATAACTGGCTGACCAGCGGCTACAAACTCGCCGGGTCGGAACAAGATGTCCTGGACTTGAGACTCAATGGGAGCATGGCGCTTTTTCTGGTCTAGTCGCCAACGAACCTCTTCGGCGTGAGCTAGAGCCGCATTTAGGCGCGCTTGTGCGGCTTCAATGAGATCGGGGCGAGCGCCCAATTTTGCCGACTCCAATTGGGCTGACGCCTGCTCATACTTAGCTAATTGGGCAGTCAGGTCCGCCTGCGCCAAGTCTTGGGACTCCTGACTCGACATGTTCTGAGCAACCAGATTCTTGATGCGGCCCAGCTCTAGCGTGGCAAGTTCGATACCGGAGTGCGCAAGATTGCGATCCGCTTCTATAACCCTAATTTCGTTAGATCGAAGACCTTTCTCCAAATTGGCGATTTCTGCTTCAATAGCCGCCGCTTCTTGCAGTGCGGCTTCAAGAGCGGCATCGTCTGGCGCGGACTCCAGAGCAAAAACAACTTCATCGGCAACAAGCCAATCGCCTCTATCAGGTAGCACATCTAATAGAGTTCCAGGTATTGGCGATGACAGAAACAAGGTCTCTGCTTCTACGTAACCCTGCCATGTTTGAGGAGGCGTTGATTGACATCCGAATAACATGAGCACGACAGCTTCAACCGTCAGTACAGTCATCCGACGATAACTCATTAGGGCACTTGTCATCAGTCGTCATCTCCATAGTTAACATTAAGCGATAACCCATATGATCATAACTCAATCTAATACACGTCATGTTCAGGATCCAACTCGGCTGTTAATCAATGATGACATGCGTTGTCCCAGCACAGGCGTTCGCCGTAATGGCGTTCGGTTTCTTCGCAGAACCATGCCAACAGGCTGGAACAGGATTAATGACGCGCTAGTCAACCTTGAGTGAGAAGACATCTCTGGTACGGACGATCATTTCATCATTCCAAGGTGCATTGGAACCCGATAACAAAATCGGAGGAGTCATAAAAGAACGAAATATCGTCCTTTATGATATTTTCTATCCATCGTTAATATCATTGAGCGAGCTGTGTTAATAAAAAAGCTGGGTATTAAGCGTCCATCCTTGTCGTTCCTCCTCTTTATCGGGTGTTGGATCGCTTTTGCTTACTTCCATCAAGGCGGAGGTTGGAACCAAAACGCGCGATTCGCCATGGTACGCGCCATTGTCGAGCAACGCAGTCTCTCTATTGATAACTACCTGATTTACGTCATTCACGAACCGGGCAGTCCTCAACTCGGAAGAGTGCCCATTGAGAACGGTCTGTTTGAGCTAAAAGGTCAATCCTACCAACTTGTGTGGGGTAACGATCAAATCGGCATTTCAGCTCTAAACGGTGACGTCATCTCACCAGCGGATACGAAGCAAATCCATGTGGAGAGCATCGCAGCCAGCGCCGACATCTCATTTGCCTTGGGGCACATCGTCCCCAACAAAGCACCGGGCAGTTCGTTTGCCGCCGTACCGGCCTATTCCGTTATCTATTTCCTGACAAGGCTATTGTCTGGTAATCCCGACACCCACATGCAGCTGACGATCAATGCTTGGCTGACTAATATGTTCAGCAACGCCTTGATTTCTGCACTAGGAGTTGTCTTCTTTTTCAAGTTGATCTTGCTCTTGTGGCCGGTTTCACGGCGTAACGCTCTTGCCGTTTCGCTAATCTTCGCTACGGGAACCATGTGGTTCCCTTACGCGACCATGCTCTACGAGCAGAATATTTCCGCCAGTTGCCTTTTGATTGCCTTTTACTTTTTAGTGAAGGCAACCCAATCAGGCGTATACCAATCAACCCCCCTGGCAATGGCTGGCATGCTTTCGGGTGGCGCGGTGCTAGCCAGTTACATCGCTGTTTTCCCCGTGATTTTCTTTGCTGTGTACTTGCTTTTCAAATCTCGACAGCCTCGACCGTTGACATTCTTTGTACTCGGCGGCTTGCTCCCCATGTCCATTCTGTTGATTTACAACCAAGCATGTTTTGGTCACATTCTGACGACTAATTACGCCTACCAAAACCCTACTTTCAAAACTGAAGGCACTATCCTTGGTGTTTTTGATGGACCTCAATTCGGCCGCTTAATCTCCTTGTTGTTTTCGCCTTTTCGGGGTCTCTTCTTTAGCTCCCCGATCTTGCTTCTTGCTGTGGTTGGGCTGATCGGATTGTGGAAGAGCCGGCGCGCTGAATTGATGGTGATCGCGTCCGTCATCGTCTTTTTTGTGCTCTTCAACATAAGTTTTGGCGGCTGGTATGGTGGTTGGTCGGTAGTGCCGAGGTATTTGGGTCCCATGGTTCCTTTTCTGGCTTTGGGATTAGCGCCCGTACTCAATCGGTTCCCGCTACAAACGGCACTCGTTGCGATCTGTTCATGCTTGCTGTTCTTATTGATCACAGTCGTTGATCCCCAGTCGCCAATAGGCACCAATCGAGAATTTAGTTTACCGATAAAGTTATGGAAACATAACCATGTGACCGACTATTTGTGGCCCCTATTTTGGCACAATCGCGCCATACCTCTGATCAACGCCCAAACGGAACTTGTCCTCGAAGACTTCGAGCAGAAGTTACGCGAGAAATCCAATGAACGATCCATTGATGCCACCATGCGTCGTATGCGTCGGCAAGTCTCCGATCGAGCAGCAACTAGGACAATCAGTTATGCGCCATCCTTGGTGATCGGCCCCATTTCGGCCAACCCAATGGGCATGTACGAAAGTTGGTATTGGCGGATATATCAAAATGCGCGTAATGACTGGAACTCCTTCAATGCAGGAGAGTTCATCTTCGGCCATTCGCGACTAAGTTTGTTGCCCTTGCTGATTGCTTTGAGTTTCATTGGTTACCTAGCGTTTCGGCAGGCCAATGAACCATTACAATCCAGCAAGCACTCAAAAGACAAATCCAACTAAGTTAGCCATTATCCGGAGGTCAGAATCGTGAAGAGACCTTCGCACTTACAGAAAGGCACTTACACCTGCGACATCACGGGAGTCTGCGAGACGATCACTTCGGACATGGCTGTGCTCAGCCTCGAGGGTAGCCTTTCTGTTGACACCAATCCGGCGGCCCAGGCATTGGGCCTGTCGCTTCCCGAAATCGGAGTAGACATAGGTTGCCTGGAAGGCTCAGCCATCATCTCTTGGGACGGCGATCCCCCCACGCCCATGACTGCCATGGAAGCCGGGATTGTCTTGGACCCGCCACCCGTTCAAACCACGGTGTTCCAGGTGACGGTAACCGATTCTGCCTCGATGGAAATGGCGACGGCTTCGGCCGTGGTCCTGGTGGCCGTGAGCCCAGATTTCGACGACTACAACGGTGATGGCTGCAACAACCAACTCGATCTATGGGAGCTAGGCGCCCAATGGCGCGAAGCTTATCCTGACGACGCGAACGGCGACGGCATCATCACGGTCTTGGACCTGATGTACATTAACCTGTCATCAACATGCCTTTAATCTTTATTGGGTCGAACTGGGTAGGGGTCGATTACGTAGTAGATCGAAGCACCGCAACTCCTTCGGACTTGACGAATCCGGCTAACTTCACCACTAGCAGTGGCGCTACCAATCTTACTTTGGTCCTCGATCCGTTCACCAATCCCGGGCTACCGGTAAAATTGGCATCTTTTTCCGTTGACTGACCGACTATAGTGGCCATTCATTGATCCATAGCGGCAATAGACTATCTGTGCCAGTGCGAGAACTAGATGGGACTTGCACGAGTGACTTTGGGACGACGTAAATTAACAGTAGATTCCACACCTTTGGCCGATGAGCGCGGTATAGTGTCACTAGCATGGGTATTTTCAAAAAAAATCACGCCATCATATTCGCGTGCCAAATCGGTTTGGCGGTAATACTGTTCCGGAAAACCATTGAAAGCTGCTCCAATCGTCAGGTACGGCTTGTATGAGCTGGCAAAACGGCCCAATTCTGACTGTTCGGCGATTCGTTGGACATCAAGCCAAAAGGCATCGCGCTTGGCGTGGTGAAATAGTTCCGTTAATGATCCGCGTTTTGGATCTTTGTCGATGGTCATGGTCTCCAAAGAGCCGTCGGGCGAAACCGCGGTGAAACTGCCGCGACTGAAGCCAAAGCCAACCACGGCATAATCCATTCCCAAAGACTCGAATAAGTAGAATCCCATCGATGGGTTGCGATAGAAGTCGTAGTACTTGTCCTTGGCAACATGCCCGTTATGGGCCCAAATCGCCAATCCTCGTTCGTGCGCATATGTCGCTTTCGCCCAAAGTACGTTTTCCGCCATCCACTGGTCACGGTGATAGGCTTTGTTGTTTGGGAAGTGATAGTTCACCTCAAACGCTTGAATAATGGTGACGACCAGCTGCACGTTGTTTGCGAAAACAGTCGGCGTGACCTGTTGCTCCAACGCCTCTTTCCTGTTTAGCAAAGAGGCCAAGAACAGATTCATTGTGACCAGTTGATCTTCATACTCTTGTTCGGTCATGGACTCGAACCTACTAGAAGTGAACGTGTTGTCTGTCCAAGAGCGGATGTCATCGCCCCAATCTTCATATAGGTCGGTCTCAGTGATCAATAAGAAGTCCAACAACAGCTGCGATTGATAGATAAGGGCTTGACCGTCTATGCCGACATAGTGAATCCGGTCATCATCATCGCGGCTCCGATTGAATTCCTGGATCCAAAGGAGAAGGTCACGTACCTCAGCGGTTCGCCATGTCCAAAAGATCATGCGATCGGCCATCACTGCCGAGACATCACATTCTGGATCCTGAAGACAGTCGTCGATATAGAGGCTCTCGGCAAAGTCCGCCTCGATACAGAATGTGCGAAACCCCTGCTCTTCGGCCAAATAGCGAAATAACATGGCCTTCGCTTCAAAGAATTCCTGGGTTCCGTGGGTGGCTTCACCAAGGCCAATCACGGGTCGATTCGCGTAAGCGTCAATGAAATGAGGGTTGCTCCACAGGAGAGGATCAGCGTCGATGGGAACCGATTCGTTCATAACCTGGTTGATCAATGCATTCTCGTTAAAATCAATAAACTCAATGATATCCGGATCAGAACACCCCAACAAAACCATGATACCCAGACCACTGAATAGAAGTCTAACCACGCTACCCCCAGACCAACCGCCTTGAATGATTGTTTTCGTAACAATCTCTCTTTATGGCAAAGGTCATGCCAGTGTGGAACCCTACGTAGGCAGCACAGAAATGCTATTCAGCCTGTTCTGTATTTGAGACGGCTGCGTATTGCAGGGGACACCGATCAGACGGAGGGATACCTGATCACCATAGATCTATCGCAATCGGCTAACTGGCTTTGACTGGACGAATCGTTGTTATTGGGTTGAATGTCTAGGCACACGACCCAACATAGATGATCGTGAGCGCATCTTATCTCCCACAGCCCAAATAGCCAGCGACCGGTAACTTCATCGCCCTGCCCTGCTCTCATTCGGTGAGGGATTAGTTGGCCAAGGGAATGCGTCGTCCCTGTTCGCTAGCGTTAGCTTTATGAATCGTTTTCAGGATAGCAACGCTTATTTCACGGGCCGGTGGCCGTGGAATAATGCACACCTGCTACCTGTGCGCATCGACAACTGTCAGACCAATGGGCAGGCGGGCATAGCCAGGGTCAGTGGTCGGAAACGATTCGAGGCGGTTGCCTCGAATCGACCGATTTAAACTTACCTATTAAGCAGTCAGATTGCGATTGCGTCGCATGATAAAAACGGCAACGGCTGTGATCAGAAGCAGAAACGCGCCTAGGCCCCATTGGCTGAGCGTAGGAATAGTTACAGCAGCACCGACATCGCCGTCGACAGTCAAGATATAGTCACCGCCAACTTCTCCTGGGTTCGTGGTATGTACAACCAAGATGACAGAATCGCCTGGCGGCACATCGAAACCGAGGGTGACCACGCTGGGTGGTGAACCGGAGCTTACGCCCGGGTCAGCTAAGTAACTGGTACAAATATTTGCCGGGTCGAAGCTGTTCAGATATGCATTGACCTGATAATTGGCACCCGCCATCGTTTGAACGTCCAACATAACATTCACACATTGAGATCCAGCGGTCGTGTTAAAAAATTCATAGGCGTCGAAATCACGAGCCCCTGAAGCAAGAAATATGTCACAAGCTTTAGGCACGCCGCATAACGAAGATACCGCATTTCGGTTTAGACGTCCCGTTTGCTGTCCTTGAGTTGAAGGCCAATCGATGCTGCCGGCTCCTAAAACACCATTAATGGTGGTCGCCCCACCGCGAATTACGGGTGGAATACCTTGTATTGTTCCTTCGTCCAAACGGCTGTTGTCTTGGGCATAAACACAAAAACACGCGAGAAAGATGCTGATATATCTCATAAAAAACTCTCCTTATAAAACTGTGGCAATAAAAAAATCATCCGACCGTACCACAATCTACCGCAAGATTTGCAGGCTTTTTTCTGTTGAGATGTTTTTTTTATCGGCTGGGTCCCTGAAGGACCCCATGATCAAACTGAGACGGTTTCGACCATCAGGAGGACACTAGCACGCCTTTTGCCTGAACGCCGGACACCATCCAGGAAACAATAGCTAGGACAATTACGAGGACAGAATCCTCATAATATAATCATCGAGACACAGTACGTAAAGCAAGGCTGTATCCCACTATTTTTCAATGGGAATTGGGCTCTCATGCTCTGCTAGGATGCATCCAGCCACTGAACCGTATACACGCGTACTGGCCGGTCAAATCCCTTGAGTGATCGTTCGCCCTCGTCTATGAAGGGCAGTTTCTTGCCCAGACATAGATCTCGAACGACACTTGCCACGAGAATTGAATCGTTTTTTGCGCAGTCGCATAGCCGTGCGGCAAGCTGAACGGTAGCCCCGAATAGATCTTCATCTTCAGCTACGGGCTCGCCAGCACTAAGACCAATTCGCAAGTGAAGGGCCGCGTCTGGATTTTGGATGTTATATCCCTCGAAAGCTCTCAGAATGGCAATGGCACACTGGACAGCAAGTGAAACGGAAGCGAATGCCACCATAAACCCATCACCTGTGTGTTTGACTTCGCGACCACCGTGGGCACGTACGGCTTCGCGCACAATGGCATTGTGGGTACGCAACAATACCATCGCCTTGGCATCGCCGAGCTCGCGCGTAAAAGCCGTAGAGCCTGCAAGATCCGTAAATAGGATGGTGCGAAAAGGGTTCTCGGATTGAGGCTCAGTCGTTAATACAGGCGTGATGCTTAAACTAGAGGTAGGCTCCTCGATGCTGCCTAAAAATGCCTCCACCGTCGTGCGATCGACTTCGATAATCTCGTGGGGCACTAACCCATGGGACTCGCGATGTACCTGGACGGCGATTTCTTTGCTAGGTGCATCGCAAAGGCAGAACACGTGCCCACGCGCTTCATCGTGCCAGTAGGTCATGTAGTTGGCGCCATATTTGTCTTGGACTTTAAGGTCCTTGTCGTGGGCGTCTGCAAGAGATTGGGCCGTAAGGCCATCGATGTCGTGACGATCCATGTAGAGAGGCAATGGCGCTCTCCTTCCCATATTGATGCTGAGACGACGTTTGGCTGTTGCCTAAATACTAACACAAATCCGAGCATCACATCGCGGTGGGCAAGATTGGGAAGCTCAGTGCTTTCTGCCTACAGCTGTTGTTGATGATTTTCGGTTTCCCAGTCGACATTTAATAATGTCTCTACCAGTTATGCGGTTGAATCAGACACAAGAGGACAAGGTCTAGACATCCTTGTTCTTTTCGTCCCAGTTCATCGGCTCCCATAGCTCGACCTTGTTTCCCTCCGGATCCATGATCCATGCAAATTTCCCATTCTCATGCGACTCTGGTCCGTTGACGATTTCCACACCGGCTGTGCGCAGTTGCGCGAGCATCTCGACAAGGTCGTCGACACGGTAATTGATCATAAAGGAAG
Source organism: Holophagae bacterium (assembly GCA_029263455.1). GTDB lineage: Bacteria > Acidobacteriota > Holophagae > Acanthopleuribacterales > Acanthopleuribacteraceae > JAGQSC01. The sequence goes on along the minus strand of JAJCXM010000020.1, from coordinate 10,567 downwards.
ACGAACTTGGACTGAACCACTGGCTATCGTTTGCAGCCAGATGCCAGACGGTCATCCCTTGGTCCTCGGCCTTGTCGTCCGGCCACCTGAGAATAGCGCCGCCAAAGTCCTCCAGCGGCATGCCCAAATGCTTGTTGTACCACGATGCTAAAGCTGCGTTATCTCCCTTGCTCTTGAAGAATACGCCCCCGATGCCAGTAATCTTAGCCATGCTATCCTCCGATCCGATTTGACGTGATTTAGCATCTACTCACGATGCAGAGCTATTTGGTTTTTGTCTTTGGATGTGAGCCTAACATAGGATTAGGACGTGGCTATGCCGGAAATTGGCGCTTCTTTGATGGCGTTGAAGCTGCCTCTGGCGCCTCTAACATGCGCCATTCAGACAGGACTTTTGTGGTGGCTATTGGAACCGAATCATTGTGCGCTGGAGGATCCGCGCCCTTGCTGTATTTTCTGTTCAAGCTGTTTGCGGAATGTCCTTCCAACCGGGACCTCGGATCCGCGAATCGCAACCACCTGTGTTTCAACCCACTCGATGCCCGCCAGCGCCACAATATGTGATTTGTGGATCCGCATAAATGCATCAGATGGAAGCATGTGCTCGATTTGGGTCAAAGTGTCCTGACAAAGAATGTTCCCTTTCTCGGTGTGCAACAGGCAGTAGTTGCCGGCCGACTCTACCCACCACAGATCGGCCAATTTAACTTGGTGCATGCGTTTCCCGTCTTTAACGAATATTGCCGCCAACGTGTCGGAATCTTGTGATAGAGCCAGGCTGGCTATGGCCTTTTGAACGGCACGCAGGAAGCGTTCGAAACTGTAGGGTTTCAGGAGGAAATCGAGTACGTCGAGCTCAAACCCTTCGAGTGCGTAGTCCTTATGCGCGGTAACGACAATCACGTTGGGCGGCGACCTTAGCGAGCGCAGCATGTCGAATCCGTTCAAATTAGGCAGCTCGATGTCCAAAAACAGCAGGTCAACCTGTTCTTTGCCTAATATTTCGATGGCTGAAAAGGCATTGTCACATTGACCGGCAAATGACAGAAACGGGATCTGCTCGGCATAAGCAACGATGATCTGCCGGGCAAGTGGCTCGTCGTCTACCACCAGGTAACGCATCATCTTTGCAGCTCCAGTCTTACTCGGTAGAGTTCATTGTCTTGTTCAACGTCTAGCTGGTGTTTGCGTGGATATATTAGCGCCAACCGGCGCTTAAGGTTGGCTAAGCCAATGCCACTGATAGATCGACCACTTACCTGATGATTATTGGCTACGGAAAACAAAACTTGATCAGCATCAACATGCAAGCCTACCTTAACCCAAGCGGCCTCAACCTTGGATGCAACGCCGTGCTTGAACGCGTTTTCCAAGAGCACAATCAACAGGAGCGGTGGAATCTGAAATTGATCATCGGAGACGTTCACATCAAAAGAGACTTGTAACTTTTCCCCGAACCGCATTTGCTGCAAGCTTACGTAATTCTTAAGGTAAGCAAGCTCTTGGTGCAGCGGAACGTGGTCTCGTTTTCCTTCATAAATCGTGAATCGCATAAGGTCCGAAAGCGTCAAAATCATTTGCGGCGCTTCGGGCGAACCCGCCACGGATAGGGCATACAGCGAGTTCAAGGTGTTGAAGAAGAAGTGGGGATTAATTTGACTTTTCAAGAGCTCCAACTCGGAGCGCATGGCTTCTTGGCGCACACGAAGTAATTCGTTGCGCTGCACCAGTCGTTCCAGGACCAGGTATCCAATAGGCAGAATCACGGATAGGCTCAGCACCAACAGCAAGATGTCGTGCTGTTGGTAAGAGTAGAGCCAAGTGGCGATCGAGAGAAAGACCACCACAAAACCCAAAATGATGGCGACCCTTTTGGTTTGAGCTCGCATGTTGCCCATTGTAAACCTCTCAGTCCTCGCAAACAGCTGATTGACGTGACGTTCGCCGATTGGCTAAGGTCGTTGACCCGTCCAATCGTGACGTTGACAGCCCAATAACGTGCGTTGGTCCAGAAGCGGCAACAAGCAGCCATCAAATAGAGTTCAATAGTGATGTCAGTGAGTTTACGAGAAGCGTCGTCGAGAGGGAAATCCCATGCTATCAGTTACAAGTCTACGAAAGACATACCCCAATGGGACCAAAGCGTTAAAGGGCATTGATCTCGAGATCGACCGCGGCTTGTTTGGCTTGCTGGGTCCCAATGGCGCTGGCAAAACCACGCTCATGCGAACCATTGCAGCGCTTCAGCGGCCTGATGAAGGCCGAATCTTACTCGATGGCGTCGATATCGTAAAATTCCCGCAAGTGGTACGCGAAAGGCTCGGCTATTTACCGCAAGAGTTTGGCGTTTACCCCCGCATTTCAGCTTTTGATTTGCTGAGCCACTTGGCCATTCTCAAGGGCCTGATCACAAAAAAGACCCGCATAGAGCAGGTCAACGCTTTGCTGCAGCAGACCAATTTATACGCTGTCAGAAACAAGGCTGTCGGTACATTTTCCGGAGGCATGCGCCAGCGTTTTGGCATCGCGCAAGCGCTACTGGCCGACCCTCAGTTGTTAATTGTGGATGAACCTACGGCTGGATTGGATCCCGAGGAGCGCTATCGGTTCCTGAACCTTTTAAGCGATGTGAGTCGCGATCGAGTGGTGATTCTATCCACCCACATAGTTGAAGATATTCGCGACCTATGTGAACAGGTGGCCATTATGGGAGACGGCGAGATTCTCGAGCAGGGTCAGCCCGACAAACTGCTGGCCAATATCCGCGACCGGGTATGGCTCAAGACACTACCTACAAACGCGCTGGTCGAATGTAAGGAGAAGTACCTTGTCCTTTCCACGCGTTTCCGATCTGGTCACTTACAAGTTCATGTCCTACACGATGGCCAACCGGAACCCGGTTTCAAGCTCATCGAGCCAGGTCTGGAAGACGTGTATTTCAGAGTTCTTCAGCGCAATCAGGAAGCCAACTAATGCTAGTTCGTTTGATCGCCTTTGAGCTGCGCTACTTTTCGAAACAAACCACGTTCCGGCTTGCGGCAGCCATCTTTTTTGTGCTCGGTCTGCTCATGGCCGTCGCGCCTATGCCCGGTGGCGCTCTCCAGAATGCGCCCATTGCCATCGCTCTGAGAATCGGGATATTGAGCCTAAACGCTCTGTTCGCGGTCGTTCTGTTCGCACCGCAGTCAGTGTTACGAGATCGAGAAAGCGGTATGGAGCCATTGATTTTCTCAACGCCAATCACCCACTTCCAGTACTTGGTCAGTCGATTCGTGGGCTTGTGTTTGAGTGCCATATTGGCATTCTCGCCGGCTGTTTTGGGTTTGGTATTCGGCCACCTCTTCTTTGCGGACCGCAGCAATATGGGGACAATTGTCGCGGCACCTTACATTTGGGCGTTCGTGGTGCTTGTGATTCCCAATCTGCTCATCTGTTGCTCATCGCTTTTTACGGCGGCCACGTTGACGCGTAACTCAATGGCTACCTACGTCGTAGGGGTTGGCTTGTTCATTGCCTATTGGCTAGCGTCTGCGTTGGGTAATTCTCCGCTGATGGCGCAATCATCGCCCTACGCGCCTAGCGATTCCAATCCCATCACCTTATTAGAGCCGTTCGGATTGATTGGAATCCTTGAGGCGGTGCGCTTCTGGACGGTGGAGCAGCAAAACGATTCGCTGATCCCCGTCCAAGGAGCTTTGCTCATGAATCGGCTCTTGTGGCTGGGAATGGCCTCTAGTCTATTTGCTCTGACGTTGCGTTTCTTCAGGTTTCGTGAACCGCTTCAGGGCACAAAGGAAATTGAGGTCAATGAGACTTGGGCCACAGTCGCTTACCAGGCAGTCTCCAGACATTCTGTGGGCGTTTCTAGGGATATTCGGCAGATTGGTGCCCAGGTCCGTCTTGGCTTAAGCGGTATCTTTCGAAGTGCCCCTTTTTACCTACTTCTCTTGCTTTGGGTGTTCTTTTGCGCGGTGACCTTGTTTGATGAGCAGCGCGGTGGCTTTTTGAATCATCGACTTTATGTGGATACCGCCCTGGTGCTCAATGTTTTGCATGAGCCGCTGGTCAAGCTAGGCGCATTAATGGTTCTTTTCTTTACTGCCGAACTCTTTTGGGCTGAACGTCAATGCCGAATCCACGAATTGATTTTCACCAGCGGTCTAAGAGTCTGGTCTCACTTCGCTGCAAAACTCATCGTCTTGGCAACATTGACTTTGGCGTTGGTTGTTGGCACCCTAGCGCTGGGTTTAGGGTTCCAAACGTTATTAGGCTCAGCGGGTGTGGATCTGACGGCCGTCAGCCTATTTGTGGTGCAGGCTTGGATTCCGCTCACTTTGGTAGCGGCGCTGTCATTGGTGGTACTGAACCTGGTTCCTAACAAGTATGCCGGCATGTTGGTCTCTTTCCTGGTAGTAATGCTCTTCACCGGCGTCATTATTTCCAGGGTTCCTGGCTTCAACCACCCGTTCTGGCGAATCATTTGGTCGCCCTCTTTTGACTACTCCACTTTTGCCCGAACCAGCATTGTGGGTTGGAGTTTCTTATGGCCATTCGCGTATGCAGTAAGCATCCTGACCGTTTTGTCCGCGGGCACCATCGCCTACTGGCAGAATCGCAGATTCGGTCAAGGTCACCACCCACTGTTAGTGGGAATGGCTTTCTTGGGTGTTTTCATATTAACCGCGTCGGGCCTGACCCTTAGATCGAAAGTCGACCTCAGACCGCGGATGACCTCCAAGTCTGCTCGGTACGATTGGTTGGCAGGACATGAGAGGAAATGGGCCCATCGGGCGCAGGACCAGATTCCGAAGATAACAACCGTTTCATTGAATATGGATATTGCGCCCGATCAACGCAACTTACTCGCCCAAGGCAGCTTCGAGTTAATCAACCAACACGCTGATCCCATTCACGAACTACTCATTCATATTCCCGACTCGGTCAATTTGCTTGGAATTGAAAGTAGTTTGGGATCGATTCGTCAAGTGGATGACTCTTTTGGCTATTACGTGATTCTTTGGCAATCTGGATTACAGGTGGGCCAAGTGGATCAACTGAGTTTCACCGTCGAGGCGAATTTCAGCGGGCTAAGAGCCCCGAACCCGGAACTCTACGTCACGCCAGGATCGAGTTACTTGGAAATGGACAAAGCTATCCCAAGTCTTGGCTATCAGAACGCCATGGTGATAACCAACAAGCGGGAACGGAGCAAGCGCGGGCTTCAGGCACTTCCTACTCGTGATGATTGTGCCGGTCTGCCTAAAACCCTTGAGGACCATGTCTTTTTCAAAGCTCGAATTACCACGGATACAGGCCAGCAGGTTCTGGCACCGGGATCCTGCCTTGACGTCAGCAGTTCTGGACCCAGAACCACTTACGTGTATGAGTCGCGTGACCCGATCAGTCTGGGGTTGGGCATATCATGCGGTCTTTACGTCGAGCGTTCCACGCTTTACGGTGATGTGCCGATTCGAGTATTGACTGGCGCGCATCATCAGGAAAACGTAGATACTATATTAATGAGCGCGGTTGATGCCCTGACCTATTTCGAAGCCAATTTTGGGCCCTACCCTCATGAGCAATTGGTGATCGCAGAGATCCCATCGTTTTCAGATTCATTTGCGGCAACGGCGTATCCGGGTCTGATTTATGTAGTAGAAGATCGAGCGTTGCGGATTGATGAAGGGACCTCTTCGTCGGATATCTTTTACCGCTTGATGGCACACGAGCTGAGCCATCAATGGTGGGCGCATCAAGTTGATCCGGCCGATTGTCACGGCGCGCGTATGCTCGCAGAAACGCTGGCCGAGTATTCGCAAATGGTGGTGACCGAAAAACGATTTGGCCTGACCTCGACGCTCGCCTACCAGAAGGCCATGGACGCCTTCTACTTTACTTGGCGCAGTTATGACGAGAACCCAGAACCACCGCTCCACCAAGTTGGATCTGAAGCCTATGTGGCCTATTTCAAAGGTTCCCACGCGATGTACTTGTTGCGAGACATGTTGGGTGAAGCGCGCGTTAACGAGATTCTGCGCCAGTTAATCGATGAGTTCAGATACCCGAAGAAGCCCACAGCAAGTGATTTGCTTGACCTCATCCGCCCGCACCTACAAGCCGATCAGCTTTCTCTTTTCGAAACCCTATTCCAGCGTGTGGCCTGGTACGACTTATCCATTAGCAGCGCAAGCACACGGGCCGAAACCGATGCTTGGCTAACGCTATTGGTCATGGAAGTGCAACCACGAGGGGACCATATCGACGGACCAAAATCCTACCGGATCCAGCTCGTGGCTGACAACGATGAAGTCATCCTCGAACGCGATTACGTTCTGGAGGCGGGTCAACATAGCCTGGACCTAAAAACAAACGTGCGTCCCAAGCGAGCGGTCATAGACCCCACCCTGCTAAAGCTAGAAGCCGACCGCAGCGACAATATGGTTGAGGTCGTGGTAGCGCCAAACTAGGTCGTCACTTTGCGCCATGCTTCAGAGCCAGGAACTTGGCACACATCCACGGGTTTGGGAATACACTCGCTCTTTTTCACGTCGTGCGATGACTCAGGCAGTGCCCTAATCCCAGTTACCATCGATATTATCCGCCGATGGTTATTACCCGCAGATTCAGCGAGAAGTAGACGTACGCCTTACTAGAGTATCCTGCTGTGCAGAATCAGGTCCGTTGAATGAAAGTCTCCCACGTATCTTGTGGTCCATTCTTGGTGTCAAAACCAAACTTCGATAAGTCTGGCTGCCACGCAACAATCTTCGCAGTAAGTAGGATCTCTACGTCTCGATTGTTGTCGCTACCCCCTGTGGGTTCCTCCGCGTTGTATCCGAACAGGTGGCCACCGCTCGTTTCGTGTTTGTGTAAATAGGATTGGCCCGGGTCGAGATTAAAGGCTCGCACTGCCATTGACGTATGCCACGGCGCCATCCAATGGGAACCCGCCGTGTTAATCAGGCCATACCAGGAATTGCTAACCTTGCCACGCCTCGCCTCTATTTCGACGTGAACGTTCATCAAGCCTAGAGATCCATTGTTCTTCGCTTCTATATCGAAGCTATGGGTTTCACCAACGTCAATATTTACTCCTTGGCTTGGCCCCCCTATTGGGTTTGTGTCACCAATATAGTCCATGATTCTTATCTCAACACAGTCATCAAGATAGTCTGCTAACATCTGTTTGAATTCTGTTACATCGAAACTCATGGTCTTAACCTCGCATCTGATCAATCTAAGCAGAACCTGCTGATAGATTCTAGTTAAAATAACAATTGGCAGAAATGGATCGATTGCGGAAGTTCATCGAACTCTCGATCTCGCTAACGGCTGGCATTCAGATGCAATGCTGGCCGCGAAGCTGGCGGTAAGGACCGTTGCAATGATTTGCTAGGCTGTCGCTGGCTCAAACACTTCGCTCCTCGCCCACAGAAATTGCGAGGCCGTCGGGATCAAGGTACAACGCGACTTGTGCCCCGAATACATCCTTGGGTTCTTGTACGCACTGCACCCCCTTTGAAATGACGCGGCGGTGAAAGTCTTGAAGATTTGGAACGCTGAAGCCGGGGCGACATATCCCGGGCGCTCCGTTTTTGGTAGAAAGACCTCTATCGCCAGTGCCTTCACCGAGATGCAAAGCCAGGGTTGCGCCCTCAGTCTCGAACTCGGTCCAGTGCGTTGATTCAAATCGGACAGGCACGCCGACGGTATCTCTGTAGAACTCAACCGATACCTTCATGTCACGCACAAACACGATGACATAGCTAATTCTCATTGGCATTACGACCTTTCTGGTACCTTGGACGTCGAGATGATTGCTTAACGCCCAGCATCAGCGGCTCAGCTCTGCTAGGTCCGGTTTGTTATGAGGCTGCAATTGCTTCAATTTCCAGTAACCACTTTTTATCAAAAATTCCGGTGATAACGACTGTTAAAGCAGGGCAATGAATTCCAAGAACTTCCTGGCGCACCCTACTGTTGATGTCAGCGAACTCTCTTGATGACAGAAAAATCGTGACTTTCATGAGGTTAGGAAAGCCCATTTCTGCTGCTACTAGTTGAGACCTGACATTTGACCAAACTAGTCGACATTGTGACTCAAAGTCTTCTGGAGTTTTGCCTGCTATTGTCTCGGGGATTTGGCCGCTTATAAATAACAATTTCGAACTCTGCTCGATGAGCAAAGCCTGCGAATAACTTCCTTCCGGAATAGGGGTCTGCGGGGCATTAATACTAATCGTATTCAATTGAAAATTTCTCCAGTCTCACATCGATCAAGTTTAGACGCGGCGAGTAGAGCGTCCGCTGGATCGCCTTGTTGAGCGGATCGCTGCATGATCACCTAATTCACCTCGCTCATTAGCGCAATGAGGTTGTTGTCCGGATCGCGAAAGAAAGCCATCCACAGTTCGTGATCTGGCATTTTCGCGATCAGATGCGGCTCTGCTTCGAACTGAACACCTCGTTTTGACAGCGTTTCGAATGCAGCGCTGAGATCCGCAACCCTATAGTAGATGACCGAGCTGTTTCCGGCCTGTGCTCTGGCCGGGCCATCCAGCATCAAGCGAACGCCGCCCAGGTCGAAAAAGCCCAGTCCGGGCGGCGCATGAAAAAGAAACCGCATTCCAAGCGTATCCCGGTAAAAGCGAATCGCCCTCTCAACGTCGCTGACCGGAACCGCAATCTGGCCAATTTGACTCAACCCAAAGATTCCCGCTACAGACTCACTCATGATCGATCTCCCCTTGAGATGTTCTTGACGCCCAAGCCTGCGAATCGGCGGCGAAGCCATCAGCTTGCGCGCTTTGTTATGTGTCTTTACATTTCAAGATATATTTCAAGTCAAGCCAGTGCCAGCGCTAATTTTCCGAGTTCGCCTTTACCAGCTCCCAAACCTCCTTCAAATCCGATTTCGTGGGGTGCGAAACGACGGCAGGGGTGCGAAAATACGGGACAGTGTAAGTAGGACCGCTTTGATAATAAAGACCGTTAACTTCCGTGTCCTAGCCGCTCATTAAAGACGTAGCCGTCTCCGGTGTTTTGGGCAGTCAGCGTCTCCTGATTATCACTTGGCGGCCCTCGTTACCTAGTTGGGTTGCGTCCACCGTATACGCGCAGGGTCACTTTTGGTTAAGCTTGTCGACCAGGTGATCCAAGAATAATCGCAAAAACGCCCCATCGCCGTACTGTTGGGTCCCTAGACGGGGAGCTCTGGAGAGATTGTGGCTATTTCGTTCATTGGTAATTCGTCGACAAATTCTTTTGGCAAGCCAACTTGGGGATTGACAACAGGCAACGGTGCATTTGCCTCTCTGACGGAGCGCGCATGATGCTAGCCTCCACACGGATGGCGGATCGACACGGGAAAATCTATTCAGGTAGTGTTCGGCCCGACGTTTTATTAGAAGACAACGATGACGAATCTGATAGTGTGCTATCCGCAGCGATTGAGTGGTTGAAACAAAACACAATTAGTAAGTGATTGTCTACATCGGCAGGACGGACAACTACCGGGACCGTGCGTGTTTATGTCAGTGTATGTGTCTCTATCTGTCTAGACGAGTCGATAGGCACCGGTTGCCAGGACCCGCTGCTGGGCGGCATTAGCGTGCAGACCAGCAGGCGGGCTATGGCATTTGGCTACATGGCTGCCGACGTGTCCAATTCCGCTCGGATTCTCAGGGTTGTGTCCATGTCATGGCCCAGGGCCACCAGGTTGAATACGGGCGATCTCTTGACCTGCTCGCTTAGGAAAAGGCGCTCCTTTTCGGTTAAATGCGGGCCCTCAATCTCCACGTTGATCGCAATTTTTCCGTAAATCTGATCCCGCTTTTCAACGCCGTCAATGCCCAGTAAGACCTGTACGCTCAATGGTGCCCGAACGGTAGCCGAGATATGGTCGAGTTGAATGCCATTGAGCAATGCATGCAATGCAACAGTCCCAATGACGCAGTCGCTCAGCCCGGCAAGCGCCAATTCAACAGGTTCAATGCGGTCTACAGGATGGACGACCTCGCCCTGTAATTCGGCAGGCAGGCCCAGGTGAAGCACGTATTGGCGCGTTTGCCCAAATTCCTGACCGGCCACTTTGAATGGACCGACACGGGCCGTACCGTGATAGATCATTTCCTCACTCTCGCCTTCAGCACGAAACTCTATTTGGCCATGCGCAGGATTGGCGCGGATGTCCTCCACCATCTGACTCAGTTTGTCGAGATCGATTCCTTTGGTATCAAGGCCTGAGTGGTCCTGACTGGTTGGGGTCCCGCAAATTGCCAGGGTTGCCATGCTGCTGAGGAATAGGGTGGAAAAGAACAGTTTAATTTTCATAATGGTACTCCTTAAATTGTTGGTGCCAAAGGCGACCCGCTCTTTTGGAGGTCACCAACTTGGTCAGTTTGGTATTTGTTATGGTTTTAATGTTTTGGGCTTGCGAAAGCGGATGTGCAGCTGTTTGCGCACTCGGGCGACCACTTTCCCACCGGCGGTCACCACGTTGGTTTCGAACCAGCGAGTTACCGGTGTGCCTTCGCTGCAGGCCTGGCGGATTTCGCGCACGCATTCG
>JAJCXM010000019.1 GCA_029263455.1 Holophagae bacterium | reverse complement strand
CCGCGCCCAACACGGTGACCATTAACACAACCGACGACTTGGGCGTCGATATCACAGGCACCGCGCTGATGACAACCTTCGACACGATCACCGTCAACAACACCGCAGGCGGCGGCATCAACCTCAACAACAACACCGGGTCAATTGACTTTGGCTTGTTAACGATCACCAACACCGGCGGCACAGGTTTATCAGCCGCCACCGCGGGTACAGTAAATGTGAATAATGGCACAAGTTCTATCAACACTAGCAGCGGTCCTGCATTGGAGGTCAATACCACTAACGTTGGTATGACCTTCGCCTCAGTAATATCTGCCAACAGCGCCACCACAGGCATCTCATTAACGAGCGTTAGTGGCACGCTGACCATGAACGGCGGCAGTATCACAGGCAGCACAGGCACGGCATTCAACGTCAACGGCGGCCAGGGAATTGTTACCTACGACGGTACCATCAACAACACCGCAAACCGGGCAGTGCAAGTAGTAAACCGCATGGCGGGCACCGTCGACTTCAACGGCGCCATTGACGAGGACGGTACAGGCATCATGCTCGATTCGAACTCGGTTTCCACCATCAGTTTTACGGGTGGACTCAGTCTTGATACCGGGTCGAATACAGCGTTCTCAGCAACCAACGGTGGCACGGTAAACGTATGTGCCGATAGCAACTGCAGTTTGGCCGGTGGCACTCCTGTGGTCAATACCATCGGAGCAACGACCGCACTCTCAGGTACTGCTGTAAATATCACTGATACATTGATTGGTGCCGGCAATCTCAATTTCCAATCCATTGATGTAAACCAGAACGCCGTATCCCCAGATGTCTTGGCTATCTTCTTAAGAAACAGCGGCATGGGCGAATTCATCGTCACCGGTGATGGCACCACCAGTACCGGGGGAAACGCTTCAGGTGGCACAATTCAAAACATCACAGATATTGACGCGATTCGACTTAGCAACACCGACGGGGCAGTGCGACTACAGAATATGCTAGTCCAGAATATTGCAGCGACAGCGGACGGGTCCGCTGCCATCGGTACGCGATCATTTGTCGATGCGATCCACGGTGAAAACGTGAATAGTGGGCTCTTTCTTCAAAGCTGCACCATTCAAAATACGAGCGATTGTCTTATATTTGGTTCTGTCATCGCTGCTGATGGCGTGACCAACTTCAGTGGTCTCGAACTGCGCGACAGCGTGTTTATGAACGCCAGCCGTTTCAACGTGGTTAACCGAGGAGACGATTCTGATGAAGGTGGCATCCGCATTCTGGGGCTCACAGGTACTGTTGTGGTTGACAACTGCGCCTTTTCCTCTAATCCTTCTGCACTTGATTTCTTGACGCCCTCAACAGCTGGAACATTGGATATGACTGTTCAACGCTCAACTTTTATTGACCTGTACAAAGAATTTGCTGTGGGAGCGACACGTAATGTGGGGCGGAGAGGTATTTCGGTCAACGCTCGGGGAGCCCACGATGCCGTTGTGCGTATCGGTGACCCAGCCGAAGTGAATCCTGCATTAGGTAATACCTTCACCAATAATTTCACCGCTTCGATCGTCATTCTTGGAGAGGAGGGAGGCATGACGCCCCATACTGGTGATATCGACACCGTGATTTCACAGAACATGTTTACAATCACGGATCACACGACGTCTCAACTTCCACCTGGAAACCTCACCTTCGATTTTCCTCAGGGCGGCGTGTCTCTAAATCCTTCAGGAGGAACATACGACGCGATCGTTTCGAACAATATGTTTGATGAAGTCATGCATGCTGCGGGTGGCATTGGTCAACTAACGCTTGGACTTAATGGTGGCACGGTCCAAGTGGAGGTGACCGGTAATACCTTCAGGCTTCCGTGGGACGGCTCGGTCCAGTTAAGGGCTGAAGGTACCACTAGTGCAGCGGTCCTGTTTGATGGCAACACCTACGTCAGCGGTATGGTTGGTGGCCCGGCGGACGACGTGGGCTTTGCAACACAATCGCCGTTTAATCCTTTCTTGGTGAATGTGCTTGCAGGAGGAAGTTTAGATCTAACTATCAGGAATGAGGACTTGCCTCAACATGATATCGTCTTCACGCCAGCAGATCGCAAGCACAGTATTGAAGTTGAAGTTCAAGCCGACAGCGCTGCCAACGCGATCAACTTCTATCTGCACGACTGCACCGGTCCCGAGGGTTACCATTTCAAACGAAACAATGGGACATTCACACTCTTTCAAGGAGGCTCTGGATCCATGGTTCCAGCGACGATTGTGGATGACAATAACAATACTGGAGGTGGAAGCAACGCGGCAACGAATCCACCAACAGTCGTCACTGCTGGCACGATATCAATTGGGATGACGGCGCCCACACTTCCGGTAATAATCATTCCCTAAATTCGCAATTGTTGTTGGCGGGTATATTTGGCACTAAAAGTATTTACTGCATTTGGGCTGGCTGATTACCCGTTGCGATCACGGCCCTTCTAGCGGGGCCTTGGCCATTGAGGAACAATCCACCACCTTGTGCTCACCATAAAGTAACGCAACTCAGGACACTTTGCACAAGTAAGTAGGCGTCATGCCTTAGCATCCCGGCTATTCCGAAGGTCGATTAGTCGACTGATCATGTCCACTCGTGCTTCAGCCATTTTCAGCGCTCCATAAGCCATGGCGACCGCAAAGTCATTGTCTCCACCGTCCGTTCGCTGTTGAAAGTCCAGCTCGATTTTGTCGCGTTCCAATCTTGTCTTCGCCATAGCATCATCTAGAAATTCTTTCTGTTCGGATTTCGTTAAGAGCGACAAGAATCTCAACCTCGTACGTAGCGGATCAGATGGAACGGTGGCCGCCAGCGGGCTTACGTGCGGATTAAGCCACTGCTTTAATGCCTTGAGTCCTAAACTCGACAAAGCCAGTTTCTTGGAGCGCCGTAATCCAGTACTGGCTGCAGTCGCGGTGATGTACTTTCCGATTAACAGACGTTCAACGGCGGGGTATACAGCGCCAGCGCTACCGCTCCATGTACCCGACAATGACTTCTTCAAAACAAGTCGAACTGCATAGGCAGTACATGGCCCATCAACTGCGATCAACCCTAAAACCACCGCTTCCAGTTCACTTAACTTCATGTTGCATCCCGATTTGACTAATAGTACTAATCGTACTATATTCGTTGAGTTCTGTAGCAAATATAGCATTCGACCATTGATTCTAGGGGGCATTGTGCGAACGGTCTTTTTGATTACATTGTCGAGTTTAGCTAGCTTAGATATCAGATCAGCTTCGCCAGGCAGCCTCGCAGACGTGCAATTTGATGGAGATTCCGTCGTGATGGAGCTCGACATGTCGAGCGGATATCCTATGGTCAATGTGGTGCTTGACCATAAACGCAAAGCCAATTTTGTCGTTGATACGGGCGCGTCAATCAGCGTGATTGATCCAGGAATTGCCAAAAAATTGGGGCTTGTTAGCGTAGGGCGTCAAAACGTTGGCCCTCCTGGTATGAAGGGCGAAGAGACGGATATTGTGCGCCTGGACCACCTGTCCGCGGGGGCTTTAACCGTAAGGCAAGCGGATTTAGCCGTAGTCGACATCGTGGAACTTACCCAAGGATTGATGGATGGAGTCATAGGTATGGATCTATTCCGCGACCTCTTGATTACCCTTAGATTGGCTGAGGGAAAACTTGAAATATCTCATCAATCTTTATCTAGCGATTCACCAAATGTTATGAAGCTAGGCGACGATGAGAATCTGAATATTGAAATGGATGTTACAGGATTTTTTGTCGACGCCCATTTGGATTCCGGCTCACCTGGCGGATTCACTCTGCCACCAGAAATGAAGAATAGCCTTAAACTGGCCTCTGGCACTCGTGGCAGCGGTGCAGTCCAACTAGTTGGCTCTAGCAGGACCTTGGAATATGGCAAGTTGGTTGGTTCTATTCACTTGGGGACCATAGAATACAAGAATCCAGACATCGCCTTCATGAGTCCTTCGCTTGGCAAGGCAAATATTGGGCACAGTGTCATGCGAAATCTTGTCATCACCATTGACCAAAAGAACAAACTGCTGTCCATGGTTCCGGCTAATAACGAAGCTCTGGCTGATCATAAAAGGGTAAACACCGCGAGCACATCTCGGCGTTTGGGAATCATGTTCAAGGGATTCGGTGGCGGTCCATTGCAACTCGCCGGCGTGGAGCCCGATTCATTGGCCGAACGAAGTGGATTTAAGGCAGGCGACCAAATCAACACATTGAACGGAAAACCCATGGCTGACTACGTTCAAAATGAATTGCGAAATCTATTTTCAGGTCAGGAACCTTTGGTTTTTGAAGTTGATCGTGATGGTCAGATAATTACGCTCAAAGTACCTTGACCCAACGTTTAGCGAGAATTCCAACTTCAAGATTCATACGAAAGCGCTTAACAAGGCGAAGGTTTTTATGTCAGCATGCGTAGTGACTCTAATCGTAAAAACGAGGCATTACGACCTCGATGACAGACTTGTTAGGTTGAATCAGAACGCCCGAACGAAGTCTAATAAGTATTGGTTGCGGTTTGCTGAGGTGTTCAGTGCCCAGGTGAGCGCTATTCCTTATTGACGTCGTGTTCATTGACGTTTGTCGTAATTCTCAGAACCAGATAGCCCAGAATGCCAGAGAAAATGGAACCCAATATGATTCCCAAACGCTCATCCAATACGAGATTGACGCCGGTTTCTTCGAAAGCAAGTGATCCAATGAATAGACTCATGGTGAATCCAACGCCGGTTAACGCGGATATTCCGTAAAGGTGATAAGAATTGGTCCTATTGGGAAGGGTCGCTAATCCTGTCTTAATGCTCAGCCAGCAAATTCCGAATACACCGATCTGTTTCCCAAAGAACAATCCAAATGCGGTGCCTAATGTTACTGGGTGGACGAACACGTCGCCACTAAGATCAGAGAATTGAACCCCCGAATTACAAAAGGCAAAAACTGGGAGAATGATGTAAGCGACAGCCGTGTGTAGGTCGTGTTCCAGTGATTTGAGTGGCGAAGAAGCTACTTTCCCGCGCGAGCGAAGCGGAATAAACATGGCCAATAAAACGCCAGCGAGCGTGGCGTGAACGCCCGACTTCAGCAGGGCTGCCCACATAATGATTCCCACGGTAATATACAGTGAGCGGCCCTCGTAACCCGATCTGTTAATCAAAAACAAGGCGACCAAACACACACCAGCACCACCTAGAGCGGCCAACGAAATGTTGCTCGTATAGAACAAAGCAATGATGATAATGGCACCGATATCGTCGAAAATTGCTAGAGACGTCAAAAATATTTTCAAGCTGGTGGGTACACGTGATCCGAGAAGCGATAAGATGCCCAGCGCGAATGCGATGTCGGTCGCAGCGGGAATCGCCCATCCCTTCATGGCGACAGGGTCATTGTAGTTGAAGGCAACATAAATCGCGGCTGGCACGACCATACCGCCAAACGCACCTAACCCTGGGAGCATAATGGAACGCATGTCAGACAACTCGCCCTCGACGACTTCCCTTTTCAATTCAAGGCCAATAAGGAAAAAGAACACGGCCATCAAACCGTCGTTCACCCATAGGAGTAGAGGTTTTGCGATCTCAAATGAACCAATGCTGATGGCGACGGGCGTATCAATCAGCAAAGTGTAAGTCGAGCTCCATTCTGAGTTGGCTATGACCATAGCCAGCACAGCTGCGCCAGCCAAAACAATGCCACCCGCAGATTCGAGAGCTAAGAACTTCTTGACTGAATGACTGATCGTTTGCAACATCAATACTCCTAAAAATGTTAATTTCTCCGAACTAAAAGGGCCAAAAAACAGGAATCAGCCAGGTCCCAACCACCCAAAAGGTCAAACTCAGGGGAGCGCCAACTTTGAGGTAATCTATGGGTGTATAACCGCCTGGACCCATGACAATTAGATTGGCCTGATAACCAATGGGCGACACAAAACATGCATTTGCCCCAAAGGCGACTGCCATAAGAAACGGTGTGACGGACAACGATGTGGTCGCAGCAAGATCAAATACAAAGGGCGTCATCAAAACGGCCACCGTTGCATTTGACAGAATAGACGACAACAACATGCACACTAGATAGATGGCAGCCAGCATGATCATGGGATGGCCGCTCCCAAACCAGCCGTTTAGCAGTCCTACGAGCACTCCGATTATGCCAGTGTCTACCAGCGCTTGACCCATAGGTATCGTTCCAATCATGATCAACAAGACATTGGCATCAATCGACCCAACGGCCTCATCTTGAGTTAAACAGCCCGTGGCGACGACAACGGCAGCGCCTATAAAAGCCATCACCATCAAAGGGGCCAGTTCTAACGCTGCTAGGGTGACGACAATCAACAGAGTCGCGACTGCGACCTTTGCCTTATTAGCCCTTTTGGAAAGGCAATATTCATCGACGATCAAGAGATCACCCGACTTGCGAACGGTGTCCAGGTTCCCATGATCTGTTTGCACCAATAGCGTGTCGCCCGTTTTTACATACATCTTGCGCAGGTCAAACCGGTGATGACGGCCGTTTCTTTGCACGGCAATCAATTTGAGCCCGTAATGGTGATGAAGATTCAAATCACGAACTCTATGACCCACAAGTGATGAATTGGGTAGCACCACCATTTCACAGACCAAAGCGGCTTTGGTTTGGAAAGGCACCAAGTGGTCGTCTTGGACGATAGAAGCTGGGACGGCCTGCTGATCTTTGATAAATGCAGCTAGGTCTTTAGGGTCGCCCTCAAGAATAATTGCATCGCCAATGTTCATGGTCATAGGCTTCGTCTGTTGCCCTATGTAGACGGTGTCGTTTCGGATTAACTCCAAAACTTTTACCGTGCCTACAGGCGGAAAGGCGTCCATCACTTTCTTTCCGATTAGGAGTGAAGCTTTCGTGATGACAACCTCGGTAACGAAGCTAGTCCTTTGGTCTACCGGCAAGATGGATGTCAAAGATTCACGCTCTGGAAGCAATTTCTGACCTACTGTTATCATGTACAGCCCGCCCAACGCGACGAAGACTAAACCCAAGGGCGCAAAATCGAACATGCCAAAAGCAGGCCCACCGAGATCTTGAGACAAGCCGTCAACCAGTAAATTCGTACTGGTCCCAATCAGGGTGCATGTACCTCCGATAATGGCAAAATAGCTCAATGGCAAAAACAGTTTTGACGGCACGATGTGAAAAACTCGGCACATGGTCATGAGAACGGGAACCATCATGACAACTATTGGTGTGTTGTTCATGAACGCGCTACCTCCAGCAACGGTCACGAACAACACGAGCAACAACCGACCCTTGTTTCCCTTCGACCACCGCCCAAGCCTCACCGTCAAAGGCTGAAGTGCACCGGTCGATACCAGCGCTTCGCTTAAGATGAACATCAACGCGATGGTGACAACAGCTGAATTCGAGAGACCCTTCAAAATGCCAGTGATATCTTGCAGCCCTGTGATCGCCATAAGGGCCAGTGCCACAAATGTGACGGCTACGTTCGGAACGCGAGGGGAAAAATATCCAACCAGCGAAAGACCGAGGATAAGAAGAGCGACGGACCCCATAATGGACTAACTCCCATTGAAGAAATGATGATGCACCCTTCGAAATCGTCGCCTAGACTCTGGTTGGAATCTCACACTGGTGTAACTCATGTTGATTGACAGCGAAATATGTTGGGACGGGCCTCTCGGTTTTGGCTGACACCGTTCGGTTCATATATTCACCGTATTCAGTATCTTCTCAGGCGGTAACCGAGGCGGCAAATCTTGCATAGTGGATTGTTCAGGGGCAAGGTATCTGAGTAGGCATCCAACACCGCCAATGTTGGAAAGAACGTCGCTATTGCGTATGACTTCGACTGTGTTTCCGACTGATTGAGATACTCTTATGATCTCTTCCTTCACATCGAGTTTCTGGAAGGTACCGCCACATTGCAAACATTCTTGCGGAGCTGAATTAAGACAAAGGAAGCCACAGCCACTACATTTCCATCCGTCAGGAGCTTCATATGAGTCGGACATGAGCAAGATGTCGACTTGGCCTCTTGTCACTGCCGTCAAGGTCGCATCGGTCCCTGCCACGGCGAGGCCAGATGTCCTTAACTCAGCCATTAACAGAGCGGCTGTTTCCAACGACTCAGACTGCTCAAACTCGGCGAATGAAGTCAGTGTAGCGTTGACAATATCTTTAACTGAATCGTTTCCAGAAGTAGGAATCTCATCAACTAGTCTTTGCAGTAAGTGTTTGGGCAAATTGTCGCGCATTCGAGCTATAACTCTAGGGTTACCAGCTAGAATCAAGTGTCCATACACCCCATTCGCCATAAGGCGATTCAATATCCCGACTTTTTCATTGATGAACTTTTGGGTCCTGTCGCGACGGTGATTTTGGTAGTGGTCCTTCGTCCATTCCCTGCCAATGCGCTGCCGTACTTGCGGGCGTTCTGTCCAAAGCTGCTTTGTCACTTCACCAACATTCACTTCGATGATTCGAGCAAATGTTTCTGTCGATATAAGAACAATATATCGGTGATAGGTGTCCTTGAGTTTCACCAGCTCATAAATGTGAGGAACAGAATCCACCTCGATTAGACTTGGGAGCGATAACCTAAATTGAAGCGCCCGAAAGAATGGATGTTCGCCAGCGCGTGAAAACACAGCTAAACCCAGTGCATTCTGATGGATGCTTGAAAAAAGGAAGGCCTCAATCCGACTCAGCGCATCTTCAAATTCTTGACTGTTTTTAGGTTGGAGAGATTTTCGAATATCTCTGATTCGGCTATCTATGACACTTCGGTAACTTGAACGTCCGGCCTCGATATTTACGTAGCAGCTAATCATGGGGTCATCAGTTTCGTTCAGTACGGCTAAGTTTCGCAAATGTACGTTCAATTGCTCAAGGTCCATGATTACCCCTTTCCTTGGGTGGATTTGTGCTCGGGATCAGTCATAGACATGACGTCTATCTTTTTTGGACTGCATTTTCTCGCCGCAGGCAAACGCCATGGCATAACGCCCTAGAAATGTTGATCTCAGTACCCAAGAATGGAGAAATGGCATGGTTGCGTGTTAGGCACTCAATTTTCTTAGGTCGGGAAGCCACGACAAGAACGGCATCGACTTCAATAATCTTGGGTGTGGAGCGTGTGTGCTGCGCAAAAACTCTCTATTTGAATAGCGCCCTTAAAAAAGATAGCTTACTTATCCAGGCTCGTCCAATCGAATTGTTGGAAGTAATTGTTCGTTTTTATCGAAGTATTTGTCTAAAGAATAAGAGCCTTGCTTCGCATAAAAACCAACAGTCCTTGCGAGCATGCCGTGTCGACGTTGACGGCGTCTAACCGAAGACTTACAATCATCCATTCGGTTCTTTCGAATGATCATATTTTATGTATTCTCTTAACTATCAACATCTTCGTTATTTTTGGGCTGTGTCGCGTCATGGAAACTTGACTCGAGCAAGTGCCGAACTTCATTTGACACCACAGACTGTCAGTACACAAATACGTGATTTGGAAAATGGTCTTGGCGAAAAGCTCTTTGTTCGTAAGGGCAGGGGCCTGGTGCTTACTGAGATTGGGCAAGTTGTGTTTGGCTATGCGGACGAGATCTTCAACCTCGGTCAAGAGCTTCAGGATGAAGTTCGGGGGTTACCTGGGAGACGACCTGTAAGGCTTTCGATCGGTGTGGCAGATGTGGTGCCAAAATTTATTGCACACCACCTGATTGAACCTGCCTTTCTCTTGGAAGAGCCGGTGCATGTCGTTTGTCGAGAGGGCAGCCTTGAGAAGCTACTTGCGGACTTAGCAATATATAAACTTGATGTTGTCTTGTCCGACTCGCCAACGCCAACGGGGGTAAAGATCAAGGCTTACAATCATCTGATCGGCAAGTGCGGGGTTGTTTTCATGGCATGTGGTGAATGGGCTGATGATCTTCGAGATGGATTTCCCGATTCTTTGAACGGAGCGCCATTCTTAGTTCCCGTGAGGGGGACTTCGTTACGCCGAAAACTTGACGAGTGGTTTGATAAGCGTTCGATCCGGCCTGTTATTGTCGGTGAATTCGAAGACAGTGCATTACTCAAAGCCTTCGGTCAGACGGGTGTTGGCATCTTTGCAATACCGGATGTCATTGAGAATGAGGTGAAACGCCAGTACAAGGCCAACACCATCGCCGCCGCAGACGGGATCACGGAAAGTTTTTATGTCATCTCCGTTGAACGCAAGATCAAGCACCCTGCGGTTTCAGCGATTTGTCATGCTGGTCGGTCAAGTCTGTTTACTAACTTCATAGCCTAAGAGGATGATTCTGAATCGCTGTTCAATGCAATAGCGACCCTATTGAGTGACAATCGCTGATCGAGGCTATGAGGCTCGAATTAATCGGGTCGACCTTGTGATCAACAACGACATTCTTGAAGTCACCGCCTCAGGACTCTAGTTGCCAAGTATTAGCAGACCAGTCCCCTATTGCAACGCAAGAATCGTTACAGCTTACCAAAAACGCCCGTCACGCATTCGTTGATGGCCAGGGCTAGGTCAAGCACGGTCGTGGTTTGACCCCATTGTTGCACGAGAAACTGAATGTTGGTTTCATAGTTAGACATCAGTGTGCCACCGCGACCAGCCACCACGATTTGATCGTTGGCAATGATGACACCGTAGAGATGGTCGTCGAATCGGATCGGCATTGGGGTCCATACGGGGCTGGCGCCTCGCGACCAAACGTTGGCACCATTTGCCACAGCGACGTAGCGGCCGTCGCGAAAGGCTATGTCCTGGAGTTGAACCGAAAACGGAGTGGTTTCAGGAACCCAGATTGAGCCGTCCAAGCTGTGCGTAATTAGACCGTCATAGCCGCAGGCCATGAGTTGTCCGTCGTAATAGCCAATGTGATTCATGGTGTTACTGAACGAATTATGCAGGGTCCAAAACTGGCCAGTAGGACTTGAAGCGAAGACGCCATTTTCACCAAGCGCCCAGAAACGGTTCAAAGCCCAGACCACATCGTAGAAGTCCTCGCTGGTTCCAGAGGTCTGAAGGTTCCAGTTGATGCCATCTGAACTGGTCATCACCGACCCATTATCGCCAACGGCCGCCCAACCCAAACCGTCAAAAGCAACGCCGCGAACCGCTGAACCCGATGGATTGCTGCGTTGTGTCCAAGTGTTGGTGTCGGTGCTGGTTAATATGTTTGTTGTCCCGGGGATCACGTAAAGCCCATCGCCATAGCCCACGTCCAACAGAGACTGACTGGTGCCGGTGGTCACTTGACTCCACACGGTGGCATCGGCGCTGGTCGCCAGCAGCCCGCCCCAACCGAGGGCAAAGTAGATGCCATTCACGTATCCCGCATCCCAGAACGGTTGGTATGGACCTGCTCCAACGAGCGTCCATGAAGTGGTGTCCAAACTTGAAGCTACCACTCCCGATGCTCCCACTGTCACCCATTGTGAGCCGTCGTAGTAGATATCGAGCAAAGTGGGGCCGGCTCCTGTACCGATATTCAGGGAATTGACCCAGGTTAGACCGCCGTCTAGACTTTCCACGACGCTGCCGTTCTGGCCACAGGCCAGGAATTTGGAACTATCAGATGTTAGGCCGGACACAGAAAGGAGCGCGATGAAGCCAGGAGTGAATACCACCTTATCTGAGGTGGAAAGGACGGTGTTGCTGTTTTGTGCCATCAATACCCATACCGCCCCGTCATAACTTACGTCCACCAGTGTTTGCGTGATGCCCGTGGTATGGATATTCCAGTTAATGCCGTCGACGCTGGACCGGAACACGCCATTTTGTCCGACGCTCAGTAACTCACCACCCAGATATCGAATCATTTGCAAATGGCTGGTGGTTTGACTGTTCTGGGGCGTCCAGGTGACACCATCAGGACTGCTGATGGTGGTTCCGCCCGATCCTACCGCAACAAAACCAAAGCCTGTCATATAGGCGACGCCGTACAGGTAGCTGCCGGTGCCAGTGTTTGCAACTGACCAGTCAATCAGGTTGGTGCTGACGGTGGCGACCCCACTTTGGCCCACCGCGACATAGGTTCCGTTGCCGTATGCCACGCCACGTAAATCCGTGTCGACACCGCTGTCGTGGTATGTCCATTGAACGAGGTCGGGGCTCGATTGGATCATGCCGAAGTCGCCTACCGCAACGGTTTGGGTGGCACTGAATGTGACCGCTTGGAGTGTGTTTCCGTGGGGTGACGGAAAGCGCCAGAGCCACTCACATTCAAATTGTGCCCATATTGGGCTAACCCAGATCGCCATTATCATGAGAACGAACTTTTTCAAACTTGCCACCTCGACGAAATCACCTTGACCTTGTTGCTACGTGTAAATAAACGGTGCATGGAACACAAAGCGCACAATCGTTCTCTCATTAATGGGTCCCAACCGTCGGGTAAGGTGCTTGCCTTTAGGGGGCTGTGCATTCGGATAGCGCGATGACGCAATCCAGGTCCCAATGGTGCCAGCCGATTTGGTCGGGCCGCTGCCGAAACCACTTCATCGCTGGTAGGTGTCGGGGCTTTTAGCGGCTGGCCGGAAACCAGTTGTTGAATAATTGGTCCCAAGCTTCCACGACCACTTGAGGTTTAGCGGGTCACAGGCATGGAGCAAGACTCTTTGATTGAATACAAGGATCAAGTTTTTGCGGTGGCTTTCCCTTCAGCGACCCGATGATTCTGTTCTTCACAGACTGATTAGATAGGAATAATGTGGGTCCCTGAACTATTTGAATTAGGTACTACCAACTTTTAAACCTGCCATGTCGCGGTAGTGTCGTTTTTGAGCTAACCACCCCTGCACACAGCACTTGACATGGGCGTTCATACCCGTGTCACTGTAGTATTTCCAGTCCCGATAGATCGGAACCCAAATCACACGAGAGGCTAGGCTCAATAGGGAGGCTGGTACGGCGTGACGTGATGCGTCCAGGTAATCCAATAACCCTCACTGTCGGGGGTGGTGTAATGTTCGTTCATCAACCTGAACCGAATCACGTAGTCACCAACGGCTTGCGGTAAGATTTTCAATGACTTACACGAGAAAGACAACAGGAGCCCACATTGCCATCCATACACATAGGCGCTGCCCGGTTGCGAGACGATCTCATGTTCGAAGACCACAGGATTGCGATTGATGATGTAAACGAAACTGTCATCGGCGCGACTGTAGTAGGCATGGCTGGTGACGGGATTGATAAAAAACTTATTGACTGTGCCCCAGGTTTCCATCGGCTCAGTCATGGTGATCATTGGATTGTTCCGATAAAAATAGAAGAGACGCACGCCGCGTGCTTGGGCATTTCGAGTGTCCCAAACCTCAACGCGAATCGTGGTGATCAACGTGGCCGACTGCTTCGAGAGCGATACGGTCACGGACCCGGCGGTCGACACGGTGGCTTGCCCCAAATCGACCCTTACTCGAGATGCGTGGTAAGCGGCCGGCACGTTAGAGTCGGTAAAAGGATCAAATGAGATCCTGTGATCGTAAATCTCCGCGGGAATCTGAACGGGGTTGTCGACATTGGCCCAGTCTTGATCGGCCGGACCCACCACCACCTGGGCCCAAACGGGGCAAGCTAATGCGAAACCC
Source organism: Holophagae bacterium (assembly GCA_029263455.1). GTDB lineage: Bacteria > Acidobacteriota > Holophagae > Acanthopleuribacterales > Acanthopleuribacteraceae > JAGQSC01. Next base: position 287,062 of record JAJCXM010000019.1, on the reverse strand, counting down.
AGAATCAAGCCGACGATCCAACGGCTACTAAATGATGATCCACGAGTGAACAAGCGAATTGAGACTGTACCAAGCATGGCGGCCTTCCATCTTAATGAGTGATTTCATGTATTACGGAGGAGACTCCCGCTTTGGATCACCGCGCCGCGGTGATATCCGGATCTTCCGTTGGGCGCGGGCCCAGCTCCGCGTGCCTTCAGTACATGTAGATTGAGAGTGGCTCGCCGTTGTGACGGAAGAACCGTTGAAGACGTAGCCAGAGCGCCAGCGATGTGCAAAAGGAGAGGATCGCATGACAGAACTTGGTTAAACGTAGCCATCCTTGGTAATTTGGGTACGAATATTGACCAGCACCAGTCTCTTCTTGAACATAGCTCAAAAATCTTACGTAGATGGTCTTCGCCTTATGACGTGTTTGGAAAATTGAAGTTTTCAATCTTGTCTGAGTATTGATAGAGGAAGGCCTCAAAATTGTGTTCGTTGTATCCCTTTATTTGAATGTTAACCACATCCAATGGAGTAGGACCTTTGTCACCCCCAACATGTTGGCTGGCTATGAACAAAATCAGACTCCCTGTAATTTCCCGATAATATTTTTGATGTTCCCATTGATCCGGAACCCGTAACTGACGTCTGGCTAGGCTCAATATGGAGGCTGGTAAGGCCTGACGTGATGCGTCCAGGTAATCCAATAACCTTCACTGTTGGGGGTGCTGGGATGATTGTTCTTCAACCTAAAGCGAATGACGTAATCACCAGTTGCTTGCGGGTAGATTAGCAATGTTTTACAGTTCCTAAGCGAGTAATAGGGATCACATTGCTTGGAAAACACTGAGACGGGCCCCGGTTGCGATACGATTTCATAATCGAGGACCACTGGGTTGCGATTGATGATGTAAACGAGACTGCCATCGGCGCGGCTGTAGTAGGCATGGCTGGTGACGACGTTAGTGAAAAACCGATTGACGCTGCCCCAGGATTCCATCGGCTCAGCCATGGTGATTAAAGGATTATTTCGATAAAAATAGAAGAGGCGTACACCATGGGCTTGGCCATTTCGAGTATCCCAAACTTCAACGCGAATCGTGGTGATCATCGACGGCGACTGCTTCGAGAGCGTCACGTTCACGGTTCCGGCGGTCGACACGGTGGCTGATCCCAAATCGACCCTGACTCGCGATGCGCGGTAAGCGGCTGGCACGCTGGAGTCGGAAAAAGGATCAAACGAGATTCGGTAGTCGTAAAGAGCCGCGGGAATCTGAACAGGGCTGTCGACACTGGCCCAGTCTTGATTGGCCGGACCCACCACCACCTGGGTCCAAGCGGGGCAGATCAGAGCAAAACCCAGAATCAAGCCGACTATCCAACGATCACGAAATGATGAATCATGCGTGAGCAAACTAGATGATATTGTACGAAGCATAGCAACCTTCCATCCTACTGATTTATTCCATCTAATACGACGGAAACACCCGCATTGGATCACCGCGCCGCGGCGATATCTGGACCTTCAATTGTTTGCGCGCCCAGATCCATAGCGTTTTCGAAACAGTTGCCAATGGGAACTCTCCCGCGTGTTCAATCTCGTTCCAAACGTGATGTCGATGCATGCATGGGTCACAAAGCGAACTAAGGTTCTCTCATTAATTGATCGTTACCGTCGGGTAAGGTGCTTGCCTTTAGGGGGCTGTGCATTCGGATAGCGCGATGACGCAATCCAAGTCCCAATGGTGCCAGCCGATTTGGTCGGGCCGCTGCCGAAACCACTTCATTGCAGGCAGGTCTCTGGGTTCAAAGCGACTGGCCGGAAACCAGTTGTTATACAAATGGTTCCAGGCTTGCGCGACCACTTGCAGGCCCCCACTGCAATGCGCATGGACTGCTTGAAAGGCTGGGAGTTGGTAGCTGCTGAACGGCGAGTTGGCTTCCAGTGGTTGGGTCAAAACGAATCCTAAATCGTAGTGCACCGATTCAAGCGGGGTGGTTTCGTAGTGGTCCCAACTCATGCCCACCAAGGGGCAATTGCGCCAGTCGACGCCATTCATCGATAGAAATTCAGTCAATCTCTTATAGCCAACTTTTAGGACTTCCACCTGAAACCAAGTTTTCATCCGCACATAAATCAAGTACGAGGGCTCATGAGTCCGGATTTCTACTTGAAAAGACGGACTGTTTTCGCGCTCAATTTGCATGACTGCTTGGGGTACCTGGTTGAGGTGTGTGCGCCGGTTCCATTGACTTGGAGGCAGACCGTAGTGGTGTTTGAAGGCGCGCGAGAATTCGGCCAAAGCTGGGTATCCAACTTCAAGAGCGATATCGCTTAGGGCGCGAGTAGGTCGTGCTTTCATGAGATAGGCAGCGCGCTCTAATCGGGCGCGTCTGGCAAAGGCCGATACGGTCTCACCGGTCACCGCCTTGAAGATGCGGTGAAAATGGTACGGTGATGAATGGGCAACGGCAGCTAGATCTTCTAACCACATATCATTGGCGGGGTTGTCGCGAACATAGTTCATGACGCGATGAACGCGCGTCAGCCAGAATTCAGAAATCAACGGCCAGTCCTCATTAGGTCAAATCTAGCTTACACTGCCGATAGAGATCTATGACCAAGATCTCTTGTTATTTGAACCCTACTTTTGTTCTGGCTTTTGGTAGCTCAGCATCCATTGAATCCCAAACCGGTCTCGAACCATACCGAACCGTGACTCAACAATGTCGTCAGGCAACGGCATGATGGCGGTTCCAGCTTCCATCATCTTGGCATAAATCCGTGTTTGATCAGCAGCGTCGTCAAAGTGGACCAAAAACGAAAAGTTGGAACCCTGTTCGGTGGCGTAGTCGGGCAGGTCGTCGCTTGCCATGAACGAGACGCCTTCAGCTTGGAACTCTGAGTTGAATATGCGGTTGGAGTCCTCTTCGGCTACCGGAACCGGTGACTGCGCAAATGTCTGCACATTTTTGACAGACCCGTCGAACCAAATTGCGTAGGTTTCAAGGGCTTCCCGGCAGGTGCCCGGAAAAATCAGGTATGGGGATCCTTGTCTCATGGATGCTCCTTCTTGTTAATGGGGCCGCGACGCCGCAGTCGTTGGTTCAAGCATAGCGTTCTGCCGTTAGATCCGCTTGGCGAATCTTGCTGAAACTGATCGATGCGATAACAAAGAAGACAAATCTCGTGAGACGAGTCTAATTAAGGCTCTAGTTACGGGTCTTCGTGAATTCCCATTAACAAGTCCTCTGCTTCCGGGCGCGGTATCGGTCTAAAGTAGCAGTCGCACTTTTTCTGACGAATTTGCTGTTTTGGGGATGTTTGTTTGGTCTGTACTTGAGGCGCTCGAAGTTTGTTGCGAAGCCCATTGCCAGACTTTGCCGACTCGGTTCATGTAGATTGAGAGTGGCAGACCGTTGTGACGGAAGAAGCGGTGGTGACGCAGCCAGAGTGCCAGCGACGTGCCAAAGTAGAGGGTTGTATGCAAGAACTCGGCGACACCTCGTCGTTTTGACTTGACCCTCATTCGGTGCAGTTGCTGCATTTGGAATCGGATATGGGCTAATTCGTCTTCGTAGATGATGACACAGAGACGTTTTAGAGCCGGGCACGACGTTGCTTGCTCTAAAGCAGAGTAGTAGACGAGAGCCAGGATTTCTGCCGAAACAAGCACCGAAATGGTGCCTTGTAGACTGAGCGCATGCCTTAAGAAGCGGAATATTTGGTCAAGTCCGCTGGCCTCTGCCGGTTGCTGCTGACTTTGGATCAAATAACGTTCAAGCAAGTAGGCGTGGTGGTTCTCTTCGCGGATCAGGTGGCGCACACTCGCCGCATAGGCCGGGTCATGGTTATCTTCGGCGTATTTGTCGGCAAGTTTGCTGAAGTGGTGGCCTTCAGACTTTTCGCCGCGCTGAAAATCGTGTAGTGACGCGATAGCACCGATAGGTAGTGGTAAGGAATCAGTCGATTCCCAGCTCGGTTCTCTCAACTTATGGGCGCGAAAATAACTAAGCCATTGAGAAGACGCGGTTTGTTTGTGCATATCAACCCTCCAAGTATTGGGGTTGATACTAAGTCAAGGGCCTTGCAAAACCATGAGCGAAGCATGAGGAAAGCGCAATGTTCACAAAAAAAAGGCGTGCCCTAAGCACGCCCTTCTTTATTTTCAGAAGCGGGAGACTAGTGGTCGTCGTCTGCTTCTTCAACGGCTTCAGCTGCGTCGTCAACCATTTCGGCAGCTTCATCAGCTGCGCCTTCAATGGCATCTGTCATTTCGCCAGCTGCTTCATCTACCATTTCGGCAGCGTCTTCTGCAACTTCGCCCATGGCATCGGTTGTTTCTTCTGCGGTAGCTGCGGCATCATCATACGAATCAGTTGCCGGAGCTGACGCCGCTGGCGCTGCAGGAGCTTTGTGATCAGCTTTGTCTCCTGATCCACATGCGACTGCAAAAACCATAAATAAGGCGGCGACCACCGCCATTAGCTTGTTCATCTTAGAACCCTCCTTGATAGTAGACACAAAATAAATATGAATCGCTTCAACCACTGTCGACGGATCGTTCAGTCGTCTAGCGTGAATCCAATTTTCATCGATACCTGATAATGAGAGACATTTGCCTCTTCAATATGAGCTCGAATTCCAGTCACCTCTAACCAACGCATATTGCGAACGGTTTTGGACGCACGCGATACAGCTTGTTGGATAGCGTCTTCGATCGAAGCAGGCGATGAGCCTGTCAGTTCAACTTGTTTGTAAACATGATCCGTCACTTAGACCTCCAACCGTTGATTCAAGGTGAATAACCCGGCATTCTAGCACGACTTAGCGTTTTCTATGTCTATCAACCATTTTTTACATTTCGTTGGTCTTGACCGTACGCGCCACAATACACCATCCCCATGCTAGAAATGAAGTGAAGATGGCAAACTCAATAACAGGCTCGATGGACAAAAAAATGGCAGAAAACTGGTGCTCGAACCCAATCAGCGCACTTGGATCGCCCGTAAGTGAAGTGGTCAGGGCTGCCACAGAGTCGGCAAACGTGGTACCGCCTATTTGCTGGGTTATGAAGCCGCAAAGCGCTCCGGCAATTGCGCTCCAAATAATGCGTCGGGAACGCGTCTGTTGAAAAGCAAAAACCAGACATATGGTTATTCCAATCAAAAGACCCTCAGCCCAACCGGTGACTTGAATTTGTGAACCCTCCCAAAAGACGAGCGCCACAGCGTTCACGGTTTTCTGAAAGGCGAAACCCAAAGCTATCCCACTCAATGCGCCACCCAAAACCGGCCAAGCACCGTGATGTCGCGAAGCAATAGCGCTAATGGTAAATCTACCAAGAGATAAGCCGAATCCTGCCAACAAACCTGCAGCCGTGGCTGAGCTGATCAGGGCTAGGGCTAAAGCTAACAATGGTGTCTCCAAAGACTGATGTGTGGACCATGCGAGTCCCGTTAAGGTCAACCCAATCATGCATCCAGCTAATCCACCAGACAGCCCACCAATGACACTTGCTTGTGCAACAAAGGATTTAGACCGGATCATCCGTATCCAAACAAGACCCAACATAACGGCCAGGACCTCAAGTGGACTGCGATGTTTGAAACTGAGAAACGATCGTCCCGCATCACGAAGACGGGACAGCGCTTCGATATAGGCGACCCAACCGAGTGGACCCTTTGCGCGTGATCCACGCAGCAAAGAACTGGGATCTTCATCAACACAATCGTGTAGCGTCAGTACCGCTTGCCGACGCGCATCGCTGTTCGGGTCACGCAGGGCAATTTTCGCAAGCAGAGTTGGGGTTTCTTCGTCCTGACACCAGCGTGCGCCGGATATCGCGTTCAAACGGGTCAGGTCACGCTCTGAACCTAAGGCTTTGTGCACGGCCTGCGGGTATTTGGCTGTGGCTTGGGCCAACCATTGAGGGATGGCCATACTACGGGCTAATGCCGTCTTGATTAGGTAATCGACTGCGGCATCAGAGAGGTTCAGTCGAGAGCAGGAACCTATCACCAACTCCAACGCTTCTCTCGAAAGTAACAACCCGCCCGATTCGTACTCCGCCAATCCACGAGCCAGGACCTGGCGAGCCCGATTGACGCGAATATGTTCGTGGGAAAGCCATGGCGTTAGGCTGGGCAAAATCCAATCATGCACTAACTCGTATTGTGATAAGCCTGAATCGTGATCGTGGCGCACGATGCGTGTCTGACACAATTCATTCAAAATGCGTATCAACTCACTGGACTCACACGCCACCTGGCTTAAGAGATCGTCAAAACTCAACCGTTGTCGATGACGTTCGTCGGCGATCAGGGAGACGAGGACCGATTTTGCCAAATCCAGTTCTGTGGTCTGAAAGCGGCGCAGCACCCGTTGTAAATAGCCATCAAGTACGCCTTGAACACCGCCGACGTCGACCAAGGTCGCAGCGCTAAGCATGCCTTCAGCTGTGCGCCGATTGAATAACTCGTCACAGGCGATTTGTAGGGCAGGGGGGTCGATTTGGCCTTCATGGTCTAGCGCCAGAAGTAAGTCGTCCACAAGGCTTGGCTCAAAAACGTATCCCAAGGTTCGTAGTGGTTCCTCAATCGCCCTTTTCGCTTGTTCGTGCGTGAGTGGCAACAAGCGGAATTCATGGTGATAGACCTGTGGTAAGAAAGACTTTAGGTGGCTAATTTCGGCGAAATAGTCTTCGCGTAATACCAGTAACAAATTGAATTGTGCCGACTTTTGAAACGGTTTGACGATGTCTAGCAAGCGCTCCAACCAAGTTAATGCGCTGCCTCCTGGCTCTTGAAACCAAGTTTCGAAGGTATCGATGGCGAGTATGACGTGGTGATCTTTGGTGTTTTCAAGTTTGTCTCGTAAGAGAACGGCCGCCTCATGCGAGGTGCCTCCGCCTAAGGCTTCGACAAGATCTTGTTCAGGACTTTGGGCCCGTTCGATCATGACAGTTGTGTGTCCTGCTGCGGAGAGTTCAGGTAAAAGACCTGCTGCCACCAGAGAACTCTTCCCGACGCCCGAGCGTCCAAACAGCACTAGGCTGGTGGTGCTGAGAATACGCGGAACGAGTCGTTGGACTTCTTGTTCCCTTCCGAAAAAAAGATCATGATCCTGCCGATCAAAATGAGCTAGGAACTTATAGGGTCGGCGTCCATTGGTTTGTTGCCAGGGCAGTTCGGGATCGGCGTTCAGGCGGACGGCTTGGCCGATGAACATGTAACCGCGTTTGGGTATGGTGCGTATGAACTGAGGTTCATCTGCCCGATCACCGAGTACTTTTCGAATGTCTTTGATGGATTGCGTGATGGCTGAGTCAGTGACAAAAACATCGCGCCATACGGTTTCAAATAGCCGGTCCTTGGATACCAACTCATGGGCGTGGACGACCAAGAACTCCAGCACATCAAAGTATTTTGGATTCAGAGCCAGCGCTTTTCCTTGGCGTATCAAGGTTTTGTTGCGCGTGTCTAATGTGAATTCTTCGAAACGAAAGCCTCGAGTCGACATCTCATCTCACTGTTTGCTCAGGGTTGTCTCATGCATTTAGGTGCAGCCAGCGTCAACATAGCACAAAGACAAAGGAGGCTTCATGCCACATACGCTTAGACATTTGGCACTGATAATGGACGGTAACGGACGTTGGGCTGAATCTCGCGGTGAGAGCCGTACCGTTGGTCACATGGCTGGCATTGAGAGCCTGAAACGCTGTGTTGAGTTCACCGCCAAGAATGGGATCAAGTATTTGACCGTATATGCGTTTTCTGTCGACAATTGGAAGCGTCCGCGCGCCGAGGTAAAGACGCTGATGAGCTTGATGCGTCAGTTTCTGGCTACCGAAGTGAGTACTTGCTTGAAGCATGGCATTCGCATCAACGTCATTGGCAGGCGTGACAGACTCCCAAACACTATCCGACTCGCGATCGCTAACGCGGAGCGGCTCACAAGGCACTGCGAACGACTTGTATTTAGGTTAGCGATTGATTATGGATCTCGTGATGTGCTCGAACGTGCCACTAGCAATGGCATGAACGTGCCGATTAGGCAGGCGTTGGAAATGGCCGCTCACTCCATTGCAGGTATTCCAGATGTAGACCTGCTCATCAGAACAGGTGGTGAACATCGGCTTAGTGATTTTCTACTTTGGGAGGTTGCCTATGCCGAGTTGTGGTTCACGCAGACGATGTGGCCAGCCTTCACGGTTAATGAACTACAGCAAACGATATTTTGGTACCAACACCGACAACGCCGATTCGGCGGTTTACCTTTGGTTAGCGGGCCGGTTCATGTTCTCGAAAATGAGTTTGGAAATAGCTCGACCGGTAGCAATGGCCTGCTCGCGGGGATGGCCATTGAGGCGACTGAAAATGACGACACAGTAGGTGCGTCCATTCAATAAGCGGACTAAAGCGGAATCGTGTTCAACGCGAGAAATGGAACCGGTCTTGTTCGCCACGATTGCTTGGCCTTCTGTAACCCCTGCAGGAATCATTTCCCGATAGGCCTGCCTGCTGAGGATTTCGAACATCAGCTTCTGGCTTTGTGGGCTGAATATGTTTGATGATTGGCAGGCTTTCATCACACGTAACATATCCAGCGCATCACATTGATTGTCTAATCCTAATTCGAAAGCCTTCATATCGTAGACACCACGCCGAACTTGGATCGACGTGCATCCAATGCGCGTCATTAACGCCATCACGTCGGCTGGTTTGGCCAGCGCAATCAGGAGGTTGGTAGCCAAGTTACTCGAATGTGTGATCATCATTTCAAGCAATTCTTGCAGAGGCCTGGAGGTACCGAGATGGGCAAACAATGGGTCAGCCTCATCCTGATCGAGCTGATAGGCAGACCCATCGACAATGCTCTTGAACTCATTGATGACCGGGATCATTTGATCAAGGCTCAAGTGGTTTTGTTGGACCTTTTCCAGCAGAGTCATCATGACCGGGACTTTCATGGTAGAAGCCGCATGCATTAGATCTGTTTCGTTGATCAGCAACCTGTCGCCTGTGTCTAAATCCTCAAATGCAATGCCGTATTCGATCTTTTGGCTTGCCAATAAATCGGTAATGGAAGACTTGAGATTTTGCAGATCATTGCCTAACAGAATAAGGGTTAACTGACACAGCAACATGGGTTCACCTTTTCGGTAAGTGGTGTATTCTAGCAATCGGTTTGCTTAAAGGGTGATGCGTTTGTCTTTTTATCGATTCATTGCATGGTTGACTAGGTTGACTCTTGGCAAGTACTTACGGGTTGAAGCCACGGGTCTGGAGAACCTGCCTGCCAATGGACCTTTCATAATGGCCAGTAATCACAAGTCGACGTTGGATCCGATTTTGTTATTGGCGTATACCATTAACCGCATGGAAATTCCGGTTGCTCCAGCAGCTACTCAGGGCCTATTCGTTGGACCATTGGGGTGGTTCCTTCGTGGGCTAGGCGCCATCGAGATTGACCGCGTCAACAATCGCAACTTAGGTTCTGTGCGTCGCCTAATTCGTCAGTTACGACGTGGCCCTGTTCTGATTTTTCCTGAAGGTGGTATTCATGACGGTGACGGGGTTCGCGATGCCAAGGTGGGAGTGGGCTATTTGGCTCGTCGCACTGGCGTGGACGTGGTGCCGGTTGCGGTTGTAGGAACCGACCGCTGCTTGCCAAAAGGTGGTCGCTTCATTAGACGTGGTCCTGTGCTGCTGGCCTTCGGACAGCCTTTACAGTTAGGTTATGATTTAGACGATCAGAATCGTGCTCAACTCATAATGAACGCGGTTCAAGATTTGGTGGACAACCACAAAAGCTGCCAGAACCAAGAGCAGCTTGTTGAGATTTAGGTTGATGGTTCGTTGGTGTGGCTGGTTGATGCGTGCGTTAGGATATGTATATGGTTGATGTTCAAACACGCTACCTGGTGGTCGATTTGGAGGCAACCTGTGATGACGGTGCACTTGTACCCAGGCACGAAATGGAGGTCATTGAGATTGGAGCCGTTATTGTTGAAGCGCCATTTGAACATGTCCTCGCAGAATTTCAACTGTTTGTGAAACCAGAAATACATCCAAATCTGACCGCGTTTTGCTCGCAGCTAACATCCATTCAACAAGACGATGTTAATCATGCGGTTGATTTTGCCGCTGCTTGTGAGGTGCTACGGGACTGGCAGACTCCTTTTGCCCCTGACATTTTCGCGTCTTGGGGTGATTTCGATCGCAAGCTCATGAAACGTCAATGTGCAGCGATTGGTTTGGACGTGCCACTCCCTCGAAAACATCTGAACATCAAAGCGCAGTTCTCTCGGGCGTTGGCTATCAAGCGTCAGTTTGGGATGGCGCTAGCACTCAAGAAATTAGGGCTCGAACTAAGCGGGCGGCATCATCGTGGCCTTGACGACGCGCGCAATATTGCGCGTATTCTGCCTTACGCGCTACAAACGCCTGGTTTTGCCCTACCTGATCACAAACAAGGTCGATTGACGCTCTGAACCATGTTGATGACAGGGCACTGTGGCCAGCAAGTTAAGTCGATCTGTGGGGCACAGTAAATGAAGCGGCCTACGGATCTTGGTTCTAAACCAACGGCTATATCGTCGATCACAGAAAATGTATCTACATCAATGATGTCTACTCTGCCGACCGTCTCGCAGGAAACGAATAGACGCTCCAGACTGGGATCAATGGACACGCCCCAGGGACGCTCGCCCACGGTTACGGTTGCGATCACCTGCAACAAGTTGATATCAACCAGCGAAACCGTATCAGCTTCCATGTTAGCGACAAAAACGCGGTTACCGTCAGGATGCACGCTAATGCCCATGGGCCATGAGCCCATTGGGATGTCGTCTATCACGCCGTGGGTTGCCGCGTTAACAACGGTCATTTTTGCAGGTGAAGCAACCGTCACGTAGACCATACTGCCGTCGGGACTAACTTCAACACCTAGAGGAAACGTGCCGATCGGAAGTGAGTCCACCAACATAAGCGTTGCCGCGTCAATAAAGGCAAGATAGCCATCAAACGTATCGGAAACGGCTGCGTAAATCATCGAACCATCTGGACTGACGGCGACGCCACGTACGCCAGGATCTAAGTCAACGCGGTCGAAGACGGTTAGTGTTTGTGTGTCAATGACGGCCAAACTACCCGCGTCTTCCGACACGTAGACAAACTTGCCATCAGGTGAGGCCGCAGCCGCCCAAGGAATCGATATGCTTCCTATGGTCGTTATGTCGTTGTCGGTCAACCGGATGGCAGCCACGCTCGAGCCTTGATTATTACAAACAAATGCATAACTGCTGTCAGGCAAGATCGCGATGCCGCGAGGATTGCTACCCACAGTAATTGTTGTTTCGACCGACATGGTGTCAATGTCAATGACCGACACCGTATCGTCGCCCTGATTACTGATTAGAGCTTTTGGCTGTGCGTAAGTTGACACGGCAACGGTGCACACAAGAATAATTCTAACTACGGTCGACATGATGAGACGCTCCTAATGATGTTTCATTAGAGCTATCGCATTTCCCAGTAATTAGCCGACAAAGAATCTTGAATTAATTTGTCAGATCGTTTGCATTAGCTCTGAAACGGTCATCGACAAAGCATCATTTTGGCGTTTAACCTGCCAATCGCGTCGAATTAGACCCCGCAACAGTAGGGCGCGAATGTCCTCCACACTCATTGGATCCATCGATCCGTTAAATGACTGCACGACCCAAATTGGTTCAAGCTTGGGGTCTTGTTGATAACGATCGCGTCTTTGAATGAGTGCCTGTTCCATATTGGCTGACGCACTCTGTTCGCGTTTACCAATTAGCACAAAACTCATAATCCCCAAGGCAAAAAGTACCAGACAAACAACGGCTATGGTGGGAGCCAATTTCATGGCGCCGGAGCCGGACAAATTCGTGTTGTCCATGGCGGCTAAGACAGTGCCAGACATCGATTTATCTAAGTCACGTAATACTTTTCGCGCACCTCCTTGACTGACAAGGTTCCCGTCCCGATCAAAGAGTTTCATATGGGGGATGGATGAAATTCCGTATTGCTTGGTAACCGGTGTGTTCCAGCGCACGATATCGACTTTCTTGATGACGAGATCGCCTTCTAATTCTTTGGCGAGTTTTTCTAAATGGGGTTCTAGGCTGCGACAGGGTCCACACCAATCTGCATAAAAATCAAACAGCACGAATTGACCTGATTCCAAATGATCTTCCAAATCGACACGACTAGCACGTGTCACGACTTCAAAGTCAGATGCTTGAGACCAAAACGAAAACACCAACAAAGCAATTGAGCCAGCACATAATTTCATAACAACCCTTCTACCATAATCGGGCCTTAGCGCCCAATTAAAAAACCCTAAAGTAGACTCAAATGCCAATGTTGTGGCGCTAGCGGCAACTGCCCGCTATCAACATCGGGCATTTGGCCAGAATTTGACAACGCCGTCAACCTTCGAATGCGGTCATAACTGTGCGGGTGACTGCGTACCATGGCGTGTTCTGCTGGCTTCATGTAACGTGAGAATAGACGCTGAAAAAGGGAAACCTGTCGACGTTCGATCTTTTGCAATGCCAGAGCCAGGCCCATGGGGTCACCGGTCAATCGGGCGGCATCCATGTCGGCCCTATACTCGCGTGTTCGCGAAAGCGCCAGATACAGCAAACTACTTATTAGCGGGGCAGTCAGAAGCAAGAGAATGGCAATCATGGAAATGGACGCTTCGCCGATCAATAACAAGGGGATATTCACCAATAAAAGTATTTGGCCAACTGCTGCTAGCCCACGTGTGAGACGGGCAGCTGCGTCTGCCAACATCAGAACCTTCGTATCCTGATTAGTTATGTGACTTATTTCGTGAGCCAGAACCCCAGCCATCTCGCGAGGATTGAGCTGACGTAATAGGCCATCGGTTAATACGATTACGGACTGGTGGGCGCGGCCCATCGTGAATGCGTTCTGGCTCGGATTAGCAATCACATACAGATTTGGCACGCTTGGCAAACCCGCGCGTTGTGCCAAGCCCGCCAATATCTGATAAATGTGAGGCACCTGGTAAGGGCTCAAGGGACGTGCGCCCGTTTGCTTTAACAGGCGGAAATTGTCCATTCTGGGGCGCAAGGCGAAACCTATGATCACGAGCGCAGTCAGCCACCAAATCGTTTGTGACCCAAACAATAGCCAGCCGACCAAGAGTAACAATCCCGCCATGGCCATAAAGATCATGGCCGTGTGGATCATATTGTCTGACCGTTTTCTTAAATATTGGCTTGAATTCATGCGATGCTCCCATTGCCCTAACAAACCTATATACGTTGTTCGGGGCTCTAAGGATTCGTGGCACGAACCTGCTTATCTAATAATACTCAGCCGGGTCGGCCTCGGCGGGCATAGCAATAGTTTCGGCAGTGCCTATACTCACGGGCGTTGCTTTTTTGGCCGTTAAACGGTGTTGGGCTGCCAGCCAAGCCATGCGCGCGAATATGCGCAGGATCAGGACCAACTGGCCTAATGCCAAGGTCAGCCACAAATTATTTATTGGCGCGATGACAGGCTGCAAGAGTGACGAAGCGAATACCAGTCCTGCGACGGTGGCCAGGCAGAGTAGCCAGAGTGAAAGGGTTGCGAACGGCTGCTGCCAGGTGGTTTTTAGCCCGACCATGAATGCCGAAAACGATCGCTTCTGGTCTGACGAACATACGGCGAGCCGGGCGTAATCTGATACGCGCGCCACAAAAGTAAATAAGATAAAACCAACCAAGAGCGCAGCCCAGCCAAAATAAAACGAAGTTTGTGGGCTCTTCGACCAGTCATTTAAGCGATTTGATAGCTCTTCAAAAAGCCAGATTGACGGCACTAATACAATGACTGCCAGCAATAGACTCAGCAGGGTTACAAGCGTCACGGAGATGAAAAACTGGGCACTATCCTTAAAAAACTCGGCGGTTTTGGGTCTGTTTTCGGCAGTCACGGCACGTAACGTGCCAGCCGAAATGAAAAGTGAAAGCAGCAAGAACAAGACGGCAATGGCTGACGCCAAAGACATATAAACTGGACTCAGGTCTTGGAATAAAACGCCTAATTCGGCATACAAATCCATGGGGATCGCATCAGCAATGCGGTTGGCAAGCAGGCTGTGGTCTAAAGTAGCGCTTAAGATGACGTAGATTGGGACAACCAGAGCACAAGCCACCAGACTGTTTGTTATCCATTTTATGAATGCAATATGAGGTAACGCTAACGAACGAGTCCAACCCGCTCCCCAAGCTTTGATTACGTTCATGACATCACTCCGCTAAGGGTTTGCAATATTTGCTGGATCCGTAACAAGAAGCGCAGGGACCATTTCTGGCTGACCTGGCTATCGGCTTGCGCCCGGTAGCTATTGTTGAAGCTATTGAAGTCGATGATGATGCGATGGTCTGGGTCTATCTCTACCTCAGTAATTTCAGACGCATGATTGAGGCTGAATTTTTTCCACCGATACGAGCCGTCCCATTGCAGTCTTTGCTCCGTTCCATCGGCGAAGCGCACGGCGATATCGACTGGGTATCGACCTGTGCCTCCATTTTCGATGGTGATCTGGTGCAGGTAGGATGGGTTGGCGAGATCGGGTTCGGTTACAAAAACGCGCCCATTCTCTGTCTCCAAGAAACCTATGGCCTCGTCGTAACGATGGCTCTTGACCTCGCCCACTGCATAGTCGATGGTTTGGTGCCCAAAGATGAATTGCTCAAAAAACCAACCGAAGTCGCGGCCTGAAAGCTGCTCTATCGTCGCTTGAAAATCATGGCTATTGGGGTGATTGTAGCGGTATTGAGAGGCGTAAATACGCATAGCGCGGGCAAAAGCATCGGCTCCAAGTTCTCGTGAAAGTTGATGCAGCATGGTTGCCGCTTTTCCGTACGAGTTATTGAAGTAACTTTCGGTATTCTTGTATTCCCACGCGTTCCGCAGCACGGAATCGGTGCCTTGGTCGCGAATCAATTGAGCTCGACTGCGCTGAAAGTCGGTATAGGGTTCCATATACATCAATGCATTTTTCTCAAAAGGTAGGTGATTGAAGCGAACATATTTCTTGATGGGATTGTGAACGATCGCCATGACCAAGCCCGTACTGTAGGTATTGAAGCCTTCGTCCAGCCAAGACGCTTCAAATTCATTGCTGCCAGTCATTCCGTACCAGTACTGATGACCAAATTCGTGGATGGTCACACCGTCTGGGTCACGCTCGTCTTTGGGCTTAATCCAATCGGTGCCCATGGTTATCAGGTTGGGGTATTCCATGCCGCCAATTTCCGACAAACCGTAAGGTGGATCGACACAAGTGATGGAGGTATATGGATAAGCACCATACCAAAGTCCAAAGTACTTAATCGCTTGAGCGACCGCTTTAAAGTGACGCTCACTTTGTTCCTCGTGCTCTGGTGCCATAAAGAGAATGACATCAACCGGTTTGAGGCTCGCTTCGTCCAAAGAGATCCCGTGTAACGACATGACGGCTTCCAGTTCAGCGTCGCTGACCCATTCTTTAGGCACAAATTTCATTGGGATACGGACCATTTCGGAACTTGCTAGCCAAGTGAAATCATGAATGCGTTCACCGGAAAACGAAAAGGTTTTGTGGGTGGCAGAATCGTCTACTTTCACTAGCCGACCACTGGCTCCCACCTCGAAATCTGCGGGAACAGTAATCGACACGTCGTATAGACCAAAGTCGGCATAGAATTCGGATACGGCGTGGAATTGATGGCAATTCCAGCCAGCTTCTTCACGCCCATGAAAACCGGCCGTCTCCCAAACACCTAACTTAGGAAACCACTGAGCGGCAAAAAACGTGTTCTTGTGGAATCCAGTTCGATCAATGGCTTTGGGAAGCTTCGTTATGAAGCGACATTTAATGTCCATGCTTGAACCTGGCTGCAGGGGCTCATCTAACGAAATGCTGGCGACCGTCTGATCATGCACATTGCCATCGTCCGGTTGAATGTACTGAAGTCGGTCGAGCGCGTGACGACCATTGAATTCCAGCTCGTTGATGTCTACATAGCCGTAACTATGTTCGTCTGCCGTGCCTGCATCAACCAAGTTTCCGCGTTCAATGGCAAAGGTTGTGTTTTCATGTTTAAAGGCGTTCATATAAAGGTGGAATTGGAGCTCTGATATCTCGTCGGGACTATTGTTGGTGTAAGTGAGTACCAGCGAACCGTCTATTGTCTTTGCCTTTGGATCGAGTTTCACCTTAAGCCGATAATGCACATTTTCGCTAACCGTGTCGCTAACGGGTTCGGAATTCACCTGCTTTACTAGTTCGGTTACAGGCTCGAACGTAGGATCGAATGCGTCCAACTCAACATCCTGAGTGCTTGCCTCAGCTTCGTTCGCAGGAACGGTCTGTGGTGTTTCAGGTGGCGTTTCATCTTGAAGCAGAGTGGTCGATACGACGAATGCCAATAGTGGCCAAATCATAGTCAGCATAAACGATACCTTCTTTGTGTTAGCTGTGCGATTGCAGTCATCCTAACCGGGTTGAGTGGGGTGATCAAGTTACTGAGCCTAACGGATGTCGGCGTGTTGCCAGCTGTCCAGAGGCCACGAGCCCATGATGCGTTGACCAATTTCGTGAAAATGGGAGCCGCTATCCGTCGTCCAAACTTCAATAGTGCCAGCACCTAAGTCGGTCGTAACTCGTCCATCGGCGAGATCCCTTTTGAGGTTGTCAACGAGGACATCGGCGGAATCAATCAGCGCAATATCGGGCCCAACCAGCTCTTGGATGATGGGTTTCAAGACGGGGTAATGTGTGCAGCCCAATATAAGCGTGTCGACGCCTTGATTGATAGGAGCTGTGAGATAACGGGTCATGATCATGCGACTCATGGGATCGTTTTCCCAACCTTCTTCAACCAGGGGGACCAGTAAAGGACAGCTTTGCTGGACACATTCAATCTGTGCATCAATTTCGTGAATGGCCTTGACGTAGGCTTGACTCGCAACCGTTGCTCTTGTTCCTAATATGCCTACCTTCTTTTGTTTACTTGCCTTGACCGCGGCCAGCGCTCCAGGTTGGATCACGTCATACAGCGGAATGCCTTGCCAATGATCACCGTCAACGACGGTTGAGGCGGAGTTACAGGCCACAATGACGGCTTTAACGGGAAACGCTAGCAAGAACTCGATATTCTGTTTTAGGTAGTGACGAATCGTATCTGGTGATTTACTGCCGTACGGCAATCTAGCGGTGTCTCCCAGATAAATGAAAGACTCGTCTGGTAAGGCAGCACGCAAAGCTTTGAGAACCGTAAAGCCGCCGACACCTGAATCAAAAATACCAATTGCGCTCATGACACCCCATTCGGGCGACATTCTATCCGACTTATGGAGCGGCAGCCACTATTGTTGCCGCTCCATGTGATTAGTCGAACAATGGGAATTGGCGCATATTGAAGTTATCGAAGAAGGGCGCCATGCTGTAGAACAAGGGTGAGAACAACGGAATCCCCTGTGGTGATGCGGTGATTAGGCCTGATTGGCCAAGTGGAAACATGGATTGAATCCGGAGCGGGCCATCTGGACCGTATTCCACACAATGTGCGTAGGTAGAGCGACTCGAGAAGGGGGTTAACCATACGGTAGATGGCAATAGTGGGTGCATATAGGTAATGCTGCCTCTTGTGCCAATCCCCCAGGGTTGCGAGCCAAGCTCAAGTAATGCGTCGTCTAGGGCCGCAACGATGATGTCCTGAGCCGTTTGTGGCGCTGATTCGTCAGCATTCTTGAACCAATCGATGCGATTGGTGAGCGTGGCATCACCAAGTCCATGTAAGAAAACCTGGAATCCTTGGATCAGATTGAATGATCCGAGCTCATCTTCAAAGGTGCGCCGCATGGCGTGGCGTATCCATTTATCGGTGAGCACCCAGGCATCAGCTCTATCTTCGCCAAGGATCCACCTTAATTCTCCACCATCAACGAAATGGCCGTCCCAGGCATGAATCAAATTCAAGGCACCGTTGCGGATGGAATTGCTGTCGGCATTCACGGCGTCCGTGAATTGGTCGGCCACGAAAACCCAAGGGTTACCTCCAGACCCGAACGAGTCCGTTGCTGCGATGTCTATGGCAGCGTCGCGCACGTCTGCATAACTCATGGTCCCTGATGTTTCGATGAGTGTTTGAATCGACTCAGCACGGTGAGCGGGTCCATAAGTGAGACCGCCGCCATAGGGCGCATTGTTATAGTTGGCCGCTGCTTTATTGTTCCAGCCAGCATAAAAACCTTGTTCAGGATTGGAATCATGGGCAAGCGGTTTCCTGGTTGAATTTGAGTATTCAAGCGGTGTGGAGAAAGTACCCTGAGGGAAACGATAGTCCCCATTTGGTCTGACCGGGTCGCGTCCAGACATCCAGTAGGCGATGTTGCCATCGCGATCTGCGTAACAGTAATGTTGGCTGACGCCAATCATTTCAACGGCGTCACCAAATTCGCTCACGCTGGTCGCTTGGGCAAGGCCCAAGAAAGCTTCTATAGTGTTGAATTCGAATCCCCAATGGGCGTATTTCCAGGTGACTATTGGCGATTGGTTGACGACAGGACCGTGTATCGTTCGATAAACATCGAGCACAACATCGTCACCGCCTCGGACCTTGATCGTTTCTTGATGGTGCGGGCCGCCAGCTAGTGAGGATGGCGGTTCAATATAGAGATCGGATGTATGTGCATGTCCAACTTGCATCGACCAAGCGTGATGAGGCGTGCGCCCGATGATAATGCCAGGAATTCCGGGCACCGTCATACCTGATATATTGAGGCCGCCTCCGCGGATAGATCCCTCAACGGTAATGGCTGGCGCAGAGAAGCCCATCTGTGGGCCTGAATAGAGGATTGGGTTACCGGAAAGCGTTTTACTGCCAGAAACCACCCACGCATAACTGCCCATCTTCACGCGGGCGTTGATGGATTCAAGTCTTTCGTGGATGCGTGTCCTACGATCGCGCATATTGCGGGCAATGGCACTGAAATCGATATCACGTCGGATTTCAGCCTGCTGCCAGGCTGGATTCATGGTCACGACTTTACTTGAACTCGTGTCAGGAATCATGGTTGGAGAGTCGGGGTCATTGATGAAATTGAAGTCTTCAAACATGTCACCGGCATCTGTCGAATTGGCTGCTAGGAGTTCCTGATAAAAAGCGGCGTTTTCCATTTGGCCAATGGCGTAGTCGTTAGGATCAAATTCTCGTTGCAAAAAGGCGACCCATGCCATGCAATCACTGACGGACCATTTTTCAACCCCTTCTACGCCGATAGCTGCGTATTCGAAAGGGATTAATGAAGGTTCAGCCGTAATCTCAGATACTCGTCGGTTGAATCCGTCTACATAAGCTTTGATCGCAATCCGTGCTTCGCTACCGAGCTGACTATAGTGATCTTCGAGTTCTGACTCTGAGTAGCCAACGGAACGGGCTTGAATATCCTGTTCTAGGAAGTCTTCGCCCAGGATTTCGGCCAGGGTTCCGCGCGCTGAGCGTCGGAACAGATCTGTTTGCCAAAGACGATCCGATGAGACGTTATAGCCCATCATTTCAAAGACGTCATAAAAATTGCCTTGTGTGATGAACCAAACGCCTTGGGCATCGCGCGTCGATTCCGCCGTGCCGCGAGTTTCAATGGTGTTCGCCCACAAAAAGCCCACCGGTGCGCCGGGTACAGTCCCTCTTAAAGCTGTAATCGCCATGGGCTGGGTACTTGAAACCACAAAACGATCACCGTTGGCAGGATCAAATACGGAACCGTCTGGACCGCCAATGACGTAGAGTGCTTTAGCGTTTGGGTTCAGTTTTGAACTGATCTGAGCAGAGGCAAAAAGTGACCCGTCTAAACCCAATTGAGATACCCAAACAGATGTAGCGACGCTTCCGGTGTTAACGACGGCAATGCCGTCAAATATTTGACTCCAGTCCCCTGCAAAAAGTCTAACGCGTGTGCCTAGTGGATAACCCTCGCCGACCTGTGCTGGACTGCCAGGACCCGAGTCATTTTGATAAGCCACACTGATAGTTACATCATCTGCTTCGAGAATCGTGAAATGGGATATGGGTGAACTGGTCGTTAATGTACTTAGATCAACCGCTTGCGTGCTATTTGCGGCGACATCGAAGGGAAAGATCGCCAAAGAAGAGCCATTATCGGCAAAAGCCTCTATGCTCACGTCGCTTGCGTCAACACTCAAATTCTCCAAGATGATCTGAGTTGTAAAGCCGCCGCCCGGGCGGGTCACATGGGAAATAATACGTGTTTGCGCGTAAATCGGTACGACCAATAAGAGAGCTAAAAACCGTTTCATGGCATACTCCTTCAGTTCTATTTTTTCCAGTTAATCGAATAGCCATGATAACACTTTTAGGGCTGGCAAGTGGGGTGATGCAATTGTTGACAAGGTCAAGTTTTAGAACTATTCTAAATTGTCTTCAAGGGGAATTTAGATGAGTCGCAATAAAGAGCGAGGCATGCACAAAGTTGCTGAAATATTGAGATCGGCCGGGATTAGGCCAACGGCGCAAAGGATCGCCATAGCCCAGTACGTCTTGCGCGAAGCGGATCATCCTACAGCCGAAGACGTGAAGGCCCATTTAGACCGAGTTTTTCCGATGGTCAGTACGGCAACGGTCTATAACACCCTCAATGCTTTGGTTGAGCACGGACTTATTCGCGCGATTAAGTTCCCCCATGCTGACGCCGCTATTTACGATCAAAAAATGCACCATCACTACCATTTTCTCGATGAACCTAGCGGAAGGCTGTATGACGTGGATCCGGCTGATGTTCAAGTAAAACCTCAGTTAGGCGCCACCTGTGAAATAACGGAAGTTGACGTACTGATTAGAGGCCGACTCATAGATCCAGGTCTATCAGGGCCGTCAACGACTGTGTCCCCAACCTAAAAGACAATCCAAAAAAAGAATCAGGAGGAATGAATGCCAACTCTTAAAGGCAGCAAAACCCATCAGAATCTGAAAGACGCTTTCGCGGGCGAGTCGCAGGCGAATCGTAGATATCTCTACTTCGCCAAGATCGCAGATGTTGAAGGCTATCCAGAGATTGCCAGTAACTTCAGAGAAACCGCTGAAGGCGAAACGGGTCATGCTCATGGTCATCTCGACTACATCAAGAAAGTGGGCGACCCGGCAACGGATCTACCCATCGGTGACACCGCCGATAACCTCAAGGCCGCCATCGCAGGCGAAACCCATGAGTATACGGATATGTATCCGGGCATGGCGAAATCAGCACGTGAAGAGGGCTTTGGCGAGATCGCCGATTGGTTCGAAACACTCGCTAAAGCGGAAAAATCGCATGCAGGTCGCTTTCAGAAAATGTTGGACTTGGTGTCCTAAATCAACATTGGGAGGCGTGATAAGCGCCTCCCATTTTCATAACGAATAAATGGGGACGAGTAATGAGTAGTGACGAGCGCATATCGTATTTACCAACTGAGGATACGGTTTACGATCCATCGAATGCTCTGTATTGGGATCCCAAATCGCTTGCAAGTGAAACGACACGCGCATTTGAAATATGCCATGGATGTCGCATGTGTTTTAAGTATTGCGATAGTTTCCCGAATTTGTTCAAGGCGCTTGACGATCAATATGACGGTGATGTGACACGTCTAAATGAACAGGACGTCTCGTCCGTAATGGATGCATGTTTTCAATGCAAGTTATGTGAAGTGCAATGCCCCTACACGCCAAGCGATGATCACGAATTCCAAATGGATTTCCCAAAACTTGTTCATCGATATAAGGCCATTCGGCACCGTAAAGAAGGCTCAAAACTGCGCGACCGGATGCTAGCTGACCCCGATAAAGCGGGTCGCATGGCGAGAGCCAGTCTTGGCTTGGCTGACCGCATGAACCGAGTCAAAGTTCATCGTTGGTTTATGGAAACCTTCTTGGGCATTCATCGCGACAAATTGTTGCCGCCCTTTGCCAGCTCTACTTTTGAGGCCTGGGCCAATCGCGAAGGTTACATGAAAGAAGAAGCAGGTGGAGAGGCCGTCCTATTCCAAACCTGTTATGTACAAAACAACGAACCACAAATAGGCCGTGACACCCTTACTGTCATGGACAAGAACAGTGTCGATTGTCGCTGCGTTAAAGGACTTGAATGTTGCGGTATGCCGGCCTGGGAGCAGGGTGATTTGGCGAGCGTCCGCAAACATGCCAAAGCCAATCTAGATAAGCTGCTCCCATTTGTAGAAAAGGGTGCGGTTGTATTAGCCATCAACCCGACCTGTTCAATGATGTTGCGTCGTGAGTACCCAGAACTACTTGAAGGCGAGGACCAAGAACGCGCAAAGCAGTTGGCAGCAGCTGTGCGGGACCCTTCGGAATTTCTATGGTCCATCAAAGATGAAGCACGTTTTAGTCGTGATTTTAAGAGTTCGCCTGCAGGGCCTGTTGCCTACCACGCACCTTGTCATTTGCGCGCACAACGTGTCGGCTTTCGTGGACGTGACCTTTTACGCCTGATCCCAAATACAAAACCCAAAATGGTCATGGAATGCTGCGGTCACGATGGCACTTATGCCATGAAGGTTGAGGGCTTTGATGCCAGTCAACGGGTCGGAAAAAAGTCGTTTGATGGCATGAAGGATGCCGAGACCGAGTATTGGTCAACGGATTGTCCATTGGCTGCCATTCAGTTTGAGCAACATGCCGGCGTCAAGCCAATACATCCCATGAGCATGTTAGCGCGAGCCTATCGCGAAGATGGGTTTGAAACAAAAGTTGAGCAAGATGAGGGAGTCGAGCCCACATGAAACCAGTAACTAGAGACGAGATTGTTGATTACGTTACCTATCAAGACAGTCGCGAAGCGATGCGACATCGAGTGATGGAAATCAAGAAACCGAGACGAATTCACTTGGGCGAACACTTGACCTTCCTATTTGAAAATCGAAATACGATTCGATATCAAATTCAAGAAATGATGCGTGTTGAACACATCGTCCGCGAAAAAGAGATTCAGCACGAGATTGATACCTATAACGAGCTACTGGGTGGTGAAAATGAGTTGGGTGCCACTCTACTCATCGAAATTGCTGATGCCACGCAACGCGATCGTTATTTGCGCTTGTGGCGTGACCTCATGCAACACATTTTTGTTGGCTTTGAAGACGGAAGCCGCACGCCTGTCATTTACGATGAACGGCAGATGGACGAGCAGCGACTCTCGTCCGTTCAATACATCAAATTCAAAACAGGCGGCCGTTTACCCGTTTCGCTGGTGGCCGACCACCCTGACTATCAGGCTGAATACGCATTGACGCAATCGCAGAAGCAGGCGCTTGCCGAAGATTTGGGCATCACCTTGTGAGGCTTTCATTGGCGAAAACGCAGTGATGCTGCGAAATCCTGGCTGATCGTAAATTGCTTTTGAGATTAGGTTTATGTTGTCGCCTAGCTTTAGCTCTTGGTGTGATTAAATAGGACCATCAACTTACGAGCGTCAGCCGTGAAAATTAGCATTGTCATACCTATCTTCAACGAAGAATCTAACCTTGACGAATTGTACGATCGTCTGGGTAAGACGTTCGAGCAAGCACCCGAACATGAATGGACGATTTGGTTCGTGGATGACGGCAGCCGCGACCAGTCGCGACCCATGCTTGAGGGGTTCCGAGAAAGGGACAATCGTGTTCACGTAGTTGTGCTATCGCGAAATTTTGGTCACCAGGCTGCAATCTCTGCGGGCTTGTCTTTAGCCGATGGAGATGCCGTCATTTTGATGGACGGTGACTTGCAAGATCCCCCCGAAGTCATACTGGACTTAGTTGGGGCCTGGCTGTCGGGTGGCCGTGTCATTCGAGCTGTGCGGCGCAGTCGCAAGGAACGTGGACTTCGTGGACTTGGCTTTGCGGTGTTCCATTCGCTTTTTAGTTACATCAGTGACTTTCCAATTCCAGCCAATACCGGTATTTTTGGATTGCTTGATCGGTCAGCCGTCGACGAATTGAATCTTCTAAAAGAAAAAAACCGATTCCTTCCTGGGCTTCGTGCCTGGATTGGCTTTGACCAAGTTACGGTCGAATACGACCGTCAAGACCGCGCATCTGGCCAACCAAAACAGACGCTAGTTCGGTTGACACGATACGCGTTGGATGGCGTTTTTAGTTTTTCGTATAAACCCTTACGCTTGATGACGGTGGTGGGTGTTTTTGTCAGCACCGTCGGTTTTTCATTGGCGATGTGGTTTATTATGCGCCGTCTCCTAGGTATTGAAATTGCCGAAACCGGATTTACGACCTTGGTGACACTTATCCTGTTTATGGGGGGGCTACAATTGATTGCGATTGGATTGTTAGGTGAATATTTGGGCCGTATCTATGACGAGGTGAAACAAAGACCCTTGTTTATTGTGGATAAACTGGATGGCGATCGACTGCGCATAGGAGCTGAAAACATCAATCCTCCCAGCGCAAATGCGAACATGTCCGCCACGGTTGAGAGTGAGTCCAAGTGAGCGCGCCGCTTAAGGTGATCTACGAGGACAATCACCTCCTCGTGTGTATCAAGCCGGCCGGTGTCTTATCGCAATCGGACGAAACCGGGGATGGAGATCTATTGACTACTGCCAAAGGTTGGGTAAAGAACAAATACAACAAGCCAGGAAATGTGTTTATGGGCTTAGTGCATCGCATTGATCGTCCGGCATCGGGCGTACTGGTCCTGGCCCGCACTTCAAAAGCTGCTGCGCGGTTAGCTCGATCGTTCCAATCCCGAAAGGCACACAAACGTTACTTTGCGCTGGTCCAAGGCGATATCGACTTAGAGCCGATATTACAAGATTACATCCGCAAATCGGATCGCCAAATTGAAATCGTCAGTGAACGAACGCAAGGCGCGAAGTTTGCTCGTTTACGGTGGCGTAAACTGGGCTTTGAACGAGGTGTTTCTTTGCTTGATATCGAACTTGAAACCGGGCGTCCCCATCAGATCCGATTACAGTTTTCCAGCCGAGGTTTTCACATATTAGGTGATTACCGATATGGTGGAACCCAACTCTTTGACAAGCGAAACATCGCGCTGCACGCTTACGCGCTAGAACTAGATCACCCAACCAAAGGGGAACTGATGCGATGGACAGCACCGCCGCCCGCGAGTTGGAATGGTTGGTGCGACCAACAATGGTTGCACCAGGTAGAGAGTATCCAGTTATTGGAAGGCGCGCTCGAGTTCGTCTAACACTTTCTGTTCATCTGAATTTGTTTTGGAGCCTAATCCCAAGAAACCACCCGAAGATTTGGCAACATCATTGGCGCGTCCCAGCACGTCCTTCTTCAATTGCGCTAAACAGGCCGCACTCATTTCTGATTTAAGCGCGCCGATATAGCCTTTCCAGGCTGTCATCAAATCCGAGCCAGGCGCATGGGTTAGCCAACTCTTGAGAAGTCCGCTTGCGGCAGAATCTTGATTGATGCCGGCCTTTTCAG
Organism: Holophagae bacterium; assembly: GCA_029263455.1. Lineage (GTDB taxonomy): Bacteria > Acidobacteriota > Holophagae > Acanthopleuribacterales > Acanthopleuribacteraceae > JAGQSC01. Next base: position 261,567 of record JAJCXM010000019.1, on the reverse strand, counting down.
AGGCTTTCATGATGGCTTTACGCTCGTTGTCATCTAGTTTTCCGTCAGCCCAAGCGACTTCCACCAAGGGAATCAAGGACAATGCTGTCAATTCTTCAGCACCAATATTTAATTTGATCAATTCGTCCAGCAGGCCTTGGTCGCCGGCACCCACGGCCGCGCTCAACTGCTCTCGTTTTTCCTTGTGAGCGTTTTCCTGACGTATCTTTTCACGTAACCTGGCATCTTCTTTAGCGAAAAAGGAATCTTCAAGTGCCCGTTTTCGATCACCAAGAAAATCTTTGCTCATGCTTAACTCTCCTTATTTTGCGTGCCTAAATCGAATAATTAACTTCTTCGATCCTTGGGAATTCTAACGAAAATGGGGACTATGCGCCATCGCTTATTGCGCCGCCGCTCAGTTACGTAAGTAAGATGCGCCATTGGCATCAATGATGGCCCCAGTCATGTAAGCGGGAGCTTGCGTTGCTAAGTAGGTGACGATTTCAGCCATTTCGGATACGCTAGCGGCGCGGTTAAGCGGACTTTGAGCTCGAATGGCATCACCAAAGGGGCCGTCCAGTAAGGGTTTGGCCATTTCGGTTTCCACGAATCCGGGCGCCAACGCAAAGACAAGCACGCCATGGGGCGCGAATGCTTGCGCAAACGATTGGCTTAATGAGTTGAGGCCAGCTTTAGCGGCGCCATACTCGGGCGCTCTTGGTTCGCCTCTAAATGCGCCTCGCGAGGTGATGTTGATAATACGGCCTTGACCGTTCTTGGCCATGTCCTGTGCAGCAAAGAAAGTTAGATCAGCTGCAGCGTCTAAATTGACTGCCAATGTACGACGCCACTTTTTCCGCCAGGCTTCACGACTCAAATCCAGCAACCCATTTTCTTCAAAAACACCGGCATTGTTGACCAGCACGTCCAGACGACCGAACTCTCGGATGGTTTGCTCAAACATGTCCGATCTCGATTGCTCCTCGGCCAAGTCACCTTGAACGAGGATATGGCCATTGCCTTCCAGCGCTTGATAAACTCTTTGCGCTGCTGCCTGGCTTGCGTTGTAATGAATGGCAACACGAAACCCCTGTTTGGCCATGCCATGTGCGATGGCCGCTCCAATGCCCCGAGATGCGCCTGTAACGAGAACCGTCTTACGAGTCACTTGCATGAATCCTCCTGAATTATTCGGTATGCCAATTGTTAAACCCCATCATTCGCCCCGCTGAAGTCAAGGACCTAGAGGCTATCGTTCGATTGACGGGCGAACTGGGCTATCTGTCGTCTCTGTGTGTTGCCAATACCCGTGTTGAGCCTGTGAACTGGACGCCATCCTATCAGTTTTTGGTGGCTGAAACTGACAATAGGGTCGTTGCCCGGGACACTCGTCGTGTGAGCCATGAATAGACGATTGCTGTCAATCCTCAGCGTTGCATTATGTTTCTGGGTCTATTCTCCCGGATTCAGTGATCAGCTAGTAGCCGACGCTGGTTCTTTAGTGGTTCAGAAACCGTTGGATGTTAACGGCCTATTGGCTTTATTTGGTCAGTCATATTGGGGTACACCCGAAAATACAGAATATCGCCCGCTAGGCGTCCTACTCTTTGCGTTACTGATGACTTGGTTTGGACAATCGATCGTCGTAATTAAAGCAGCGATGGTGTGTGTCCATCTATTTGTGGTGGGTCTAACTTGGCGTTTAGGGAAGCGTCTCTTTGACCGCAAAGTGGCCGATGGTGCGGCGCTAATCTATGCCTTCCATCCCTTGGCGACAGAAGCGGTGTTGTCGGTCGTTGGCGTGTTGGATATGTTGATGGCTTGCTTCGCCCTTGTCATAGTGAACCTAGCACTTTCGCAGACAAAACGACGCCATTATTTCATGGTGGTTTGCATGTGTTTCTTGTGTCCGCTCGTCAAAGAAACGGCGGTGGTTCTGCCCGCTTTATTAGCATGCGTTGTGGGTTACCAATGGTTGAACTCGGAGGTGATGTCCAAGAAGTTAATCATATGGGCCTTTATTGGGTTGGCGGGATATATGGCATTCCGCTACTTAGTATTCCCATTGCGGCTGGATCGAATCGTCGACCAAGATTTGTTGATCCAAAATCCGTTGTTGGGTGTGCCGATGTTGGCACGTTGGTTTACGGCACTCTTTATCTCTGTTAAGGCAATCGGCATGTTGATTTATCCAACCCATTTGTCGTCAACCTACTACTTCGATCAGATTCCGATCGTCGATTCTTGGACCGACCCGCGACTATGGCTGGCGGTAGGTGTTTGGCTGGCGATCGCCTGGCTGGTAACGATTGCGTTACGACGTCGACTAGCTTGGCCGATATGTATGTTTGCGTGTGGACTGGTGATATATGCGCCAACTTCGCACTTTGTGTTGCGCATCTACACGATCTTCGGCGAACGTTTACTGTATCCGATTCTTCCCTTTGCCGTGCTTGGGTTAGCAAGAGGGCTGAGCGTTATTTCCCCACGCAAAATACAAGGTCTGCTGCTTTTAGGTTGGGTTTTGCTGGGTGGATTTGGCATTTGGAAGAGAGCACCGAGCTGGGCCAACGATGAAGCGCTAGTCAATGCAGCCGTTATTTCGGCACCCAATTCGGTTCAAACCAAGATAAGTCAGGCCCGTCACCTTTGGCGTTTGGGGCACGCGGACGCGGCAATCGCATGTGTTCAATCGGGAGTCGCTATCGCTCCCTGGTATGTAGCGGCACGCGTGCTGGCAGTGCGGATGATTGCCGAGCGTTGGGATGAACGAAGCGCAGAGGCATTTTTGCTTGAGCATCCGCGTGAATGGCGTACGAGTTTTTGGTTTGAATCGCTTATGGAGCTGCGACTACGACGTGGGATGCATCCCGAAACCGGTGAGTGTGCCGATTACGCGCAGCAGGATTTGGATCTGGCAAATCAGATTTTGTCTCGACCGGATGAAGGCTCGCGTTGGTTGCGACTGGGATTTATTGAAGACCAAGAACTGGCGTGGGTGCTTGAAAAATGTGCGGCTGGATATCACGTAGATGTGCGGCACTGACCCTCAATCCATTGCAGGAACGGGGTGTGACCTTGTGTGATGGGTAAAGCAATGACACAGGGACATTCGTAGGGATGTTTTGACACAAAAAAATCTTTTGCAGCCGCGAACTGGTCTTCGGTCGTTTTTCCCACAAGTAGAACCTCTGTAGCCTCTTGAATTTCGCCCTCCCACCAGTACAGGGAACTGGACATGGGGATGATGTTGGCGCACGCAATTAAGTGCTTCTTTAATGCACCTGTGGCCAAAGAACGGGCCATTGATTCATCTGGACAAGTGACATAGAACCAAACGGATTGTGTTTGCATGAATGTGTGCCTTTGGTTGTTGATCTGTTAGGGCCAATATGATTGCTAGCGTCTAATGATGCAACTGCAACCCGCGTAGCGATTGAATGCGATGGACTGTTGGGGTAAATTTGCTTGCTAATTGATCCTCTTCTAACCTATGTTTTGCATCCTTCTGTGGTTATTACTTTTGAAAGTCAGGGGTCCGTATGAATCAACGCCTTAAGGCGCCAGTCGCGCAGAAACGGCCTCATGTTCACGTCAAACATGGCGAATCGCGACATGACGACTATATGTGGCTACGTAATGTGCAAGATCCCAAGGTGTTGGATCATCTGCGTTTGGAGAACGCGCACACGGAAGCCTGGATGGAACCATACTCGGGCATGAAGGAGCAGATATACCGTGAGATGGTTGCTCGCATTAAGGAAGACGACACGTCGGCGGAAATACCATTTGGGCCCTATCGATATTTCACGCGTACCATTGGCGGCCAACAATATGCCATCCACTGCAGGCGACCACGTGCAGGCGGTGAAGAGGAAGTCTTACTCGACCCCAATGAGATGGCAAAGTCTCATGCCCATTTTGATTTAGGATCAATTGCTGTGAGTCCGGAACATGGGTTCTTGGCATATGCGGTGGATGTGAAAGGCGATGAAACCTATGAGGTCTGCGTTAAGGACCTTACCAGTGGTCAATTATTACCTGACAGGCTGAGTGGCGTATCTGCCAACGTTGTTTGGGGAAAAGACAGTGGATCGCTGTATTACACGGAACTGGATGCCCAGCATCGTCCCTATCGCTTGCTGGTGCATTCAATGGGTGAAGATCACTCGTGTGATCGACTCGTATTTCACGAGAAAGACGAAGCCTTTTTTTTGACGGTAGATAAGACGAAGGACGAGAAGCTGATAACTATTCACAGCGAAAGTCATTCAACCACCGAGGTCAGTTTCTTTGCGCTTGCTGATGAAAATTCGGCGGTGCAACTCATTCGTAAGCGAGAAGCTAATGTTGAATATGATGTATGGCATCACGGCGGCCGATGGTTCATGGCAACAAACTATGAAGCCAACAATTTTCGTATTTTGGTCGCGGACACTGACAAAGTGGACCAGACATGGGCAGAGTGGCTGCCACATCGAAAAGAAGTTTACATAGAGGAAATGACCCTATTTCAAACGCATCTGGTGTCGCTGGAGCGCGTGGCAGGGATCACTCAGCTTTGGATTCGAGATTTGTCCTCCAAAGCAGCCCGGCAAATACAACTGCCTGACCCAGTCTACAGCTTAGACTTTGCCTCCAATCCTGAATTCGAGTCTAAAAGTGTGCGCATCCATTACAGTTCGCCGGTGACGCCCGATCGAATCTACGAAGTAGATCTGCGGACTGGTGACATGACGATTGTCAAACAAAAACAAGTGTTGGCCGGTTTTGATGCCAGCAAATATGCGTGTAAACGTCTTTTTGCCCGTGCAGAGGACGGCACATCAGTTCCCATGACGTTGATCTATAGTCACCAAGCCAAGCCATCACTGAGACCGGTGTTACTAAATGGTTATGGGGCCTATGGAATCAACCTGGAGGTGGCCTTTAACAGCGTGCGTATTAGTTTGCTTGATCGTGGGGTGATGGTCGCATTGGCACATGTTCGTGGTGGCAGCGAATTAGGTAGGCACTGGTATCAGGACGGGAAACTTGAAAATAAACACCACTCGTTTAGTGACTTTATTAGCTGTGCCGAGTTATTGATTGATGATGGATATACAGATGCTAGCCAACTAATCATCAGCGGCGGAAGCGCTGGTGGATTGTTGATGGGTACAGTGGTCAACAAACGGCCGGATCTTTTTCGCGCCGTCATCATGCATGTGCCCTTTGTGGACGTGCTGACCACCATGCTTGATGAGACTCTTCCATTGACGGTTATTGAATATGACGAGTGGGGAAACCCAAACGACCCCACTGTTTACGCTCGCATAAGAAACTATTCGCCCTATGATCAAATATCGGCGCAGAGATATCCCGCCATGTTGGTCACAGCTGGACTTAACGATCCGCGTGTCGGTTTTTGGGAACCAGCTAAGTGGGTGGCCCGTTTGCGAGAACAAAAAACAGGTCAGCAGCCCATATTGTTGAAAACAAATCTTGATGCTGGCCACGCGGGCGCAAGTGGGCGTTATGAGTACCTTAAAGAAATTGCATTTGACTATGCCTTTGTGTTTGCGATGATAGGAGTCGAGATGACGTTAGATAGACCAGAGAAGGGGGAGGCATGAGACCGATAGAAAACCGTCTTTTCGATCCGCGCCGGACCGTAGGTTGGCGCGAATGGCTTGCCCTTCCGGAGCTTGGTATTCCTGCCATCAAAGCGAAAGTAGACACTGGCGCACGCACATCGGCGTTGCATGCCTTTGAAGTCCAGGCGGTCGAACGAGATGGAATAACTCGGGTGCAATTTAGTATTCATCCGTTGCAGCATCGATTAGATGTGGTTTTGACTTGCGAGGCCGATATTATCGAGCAACGGTTAGTGACGGATTCTGGCGGTCATACGGAGGAACGCTTTGTGATCCGCAGCCCGGTCACCCTGTTTGGCGTCACTTGGCCAATCGAAATTTCCTTAACCAATCGCGAGAACATGAAGTTCCGCATGCTGTTAGGTCGAACAGCCATGCATGCTGGGCTAAGAGTAAACCCATCGAGGTCATATCTTGCAGGAAGAGAGCTTGCTTCCAGTTATGCCCCTAAGAAAAAGGAGACTTCGTGAGGATTTGTATTTTGTCCCGCAGCATGCGCCTGTTTTCAACCAACGCGTTGATCCAAGCGGCCAAGAACCGTGGCCATGAAGTTTCTGTTGTTGACCATTTGAAGTGCTATATGGAAATCACTTCACTCAGGCCAGCTATCTATTACCGAGGCAAAGAACTCAAAGGGTTTGATGCCGTTATTCCCAGAATTGGGGCGTCGACCACCTTTTACGGAACTTCGGTGGTTCGTCAATTTGAAATGATGGGTGTGTATTGTGTCAACGAATCGGTGGCCATTACGCGCTCCCGCGACAAATTACGCTCCTTACAGCTATTGGCCCGCAAAGGGGTTGGCTTGCCAGTCACTGGCTTTGCTCATTCCACGCATTACACCGAGGACCTGATTAAGTTAGTAGGTGGGGCTCCGTTAATCATTAAGTTGTTAGAAGGTACGCAGGGCATTGGTGTCGTCATGGCCGAAACCAATCAGGCTGCTACTAGCGTAATTGAGGCTTTCCGAGGCTTGAACGTGAATATTCTGGTTCAAGAATTTATTAAAGAGTCCAAGGGTTCAGATCTTAGGTGTTTTGTCATTGGCGATAAGGTTGTGGCTGCCATGAAGCGAACCGGGGCAGAAGGCGATTTCCGCTCCAACCTCCATCGAGGCGGCAATGCGGTAACGGTCAAAATCACACCCACTGAGCGCGCAACAGCCGTTCGCGCCGCGCAAATCATGGGTCTCAATGTTGCTGGTGTCGACATGTTACGTTCCAATCACGGCCCGGTCGTCATGGAAGTTAACTCATCGCCTGGGCTGGAAGGAATAACAAAGGCAACTGACTTGGATATCGCTGCAGACATCATTGCCTTTATCGAAAAGAACGCAAAGCCAGGCAAGACCAAAACAAGAGGCAAAGGCTGAACGTATGTAGCAAAGGTGAGAGCAAGGATTGGGCGATGATGGCTCAATGGATGACTGCTTGTAGCTAGAAAACCTCAAAGACACAGTGGTTTAGAGGTGTTTATGACATTCACGGACAATCGACAGGAACGGCGCGAACGGGCAATGCTAGAACCGCTACGCGCTATGATCCGTGCGGAGCAACAGGCTCGATTCGGCTCAGCAGAAGGTCTGCAGCCCTTTGCATTAGACCTAAGACTTGAGGTTGATCCCCACGCCGACTGGAGCGTTTCCTTTGTTGATTCTTTAGGTGAACAGCTGGCCAGGCAACTGGCCACTTTACAAGCTCAACGTGATTCATATGTGCCAGGACGTGTTTATTGTTATGCCTGCCGGTCCAGCCACTGTGAACATGCCATGCCGTCGTCAACCCTGGATGTGTTCACCGGCTACTCAGAATCGGGACGACCCATCTGGCATCAGTTTCACCAAGCGTTATTGGATTTGGGTCATCAAGAAGTGCATCAACTTTACAGCGATCGGCCGAATTCGATCGCCGTCGTGATGGACGGTGAATCTCTGCATGCGAGGACATTGGTAGGAAACGGGAAGCACTCTCAAACCTTTGTTGTGTTGTCTCAAATTTTGATGGGTTATTTTCGTTTACGTGGGTCAACGGGCGAATTGGAGAAACTTGCGTTGACTATCCAATGTGTGGCATCCCGCGACCATCTGAATCAACTAGAGAACCATATTAATGTGCTGGTTGAACCGGAACATCGTATTTTGGTCTCCGAACAACTTCCCTGGTTGAGCGAGTCGATTAGATTGGCCGCAACGCAAACACGAACAGCCAGAGCGGATGCCAACGCCATCGTGAGGAAATTGGCTTCTGACTTGGTTCGCCAGCAAAAACGAACGCTTCGAACCACGAAACATGCGCAACATCGTCGTCCACAGCGGCCCATAGAAAAAGCACTGTCTGACGTTGCCTCAGCCAACAGCGAACGTGTTTTTTATGACGTTAAATCAGACGCGTTTGCGGTGCGTGGAAAAAGTGGGCGCTGCCACATCTTTAATCAGCAGGGCCGTCATGTCACAAGTTTTTCGATTGAGTTTGATGCGGTTCAGTCGAGGCTTCGCCGCAAACGTTGGAGGCCGGTTACCGATCAACAGTTTCAAACACTGCGCGCGCAAATCGCTGAGGTCAATCCCATAACCAAATAGCGGCAGATATTATTTCATGACCCAGCTCACATAAACCTAAGTAAAGTGCGTTTCATGTTGACGTATTGAGTCTCAGACATGCATGGTTCTTGTATCTGTCTCAATAACTGTATTGAGGTCATATGCGTAATTGTCTTCGAGCAATGCCGCTCGTTTTTTGCTTAAGTTCCTTCTGCATGGGTCAAGGTCTGTGTCTGGCAGATGTGGACGGTAATGGGGTTGTTGATGGTGATGACTTTGCTCTTATTCAAAGCAATTGGGCATTAGTTGATGGTCAAGCGGGTTTCGACAGCCAGCAAGATATAAACGGCAACGGTCGCATTGATGTTCTTGATCTTCAGCGTGTGATGACCGCATTTGGCGAGCTGTGTGGGCCGAATATTGTGGGCTGTCCCATGTTACCTAGCAATAATATTTGGAATCGGCGTGTCGACGACTTACCGTTGCATGCAATGTCCAGCGCCTACATCAATACGATAGGTGCCAATACTGGATTTCACATGGACTTTGGGTCTGGGCTCTGGCAGGGCGCCCCCATTGGCATCCCTTACGTGGATGTTCCGGGCAGCCAACCACTGGTTCCGATCACCTTTCTTTACGACGATGAGAGTGACCCGGGCCCTTATCCTATTCCTCCAGATGCGCCGATTGAAGGGGGCTCTGCTGGGACCGGTGACCGCCATGTACTCGTGGTAGACCGCGACAACTGCATGCTCTATGAAGTCTTCTATGCCTTTCCTCAAGGTGGTGGAACGAGTTGGACCGGCGATTCCGGGGCCGTTTACGACTTAATGTCCAATGACTTGCGCCCCGATGGCTGGACATCGGCGGATGCTGCCGGGCTCCCTATTTTGCCGGGTCTGGTACGTTATGATGAGATCGAAGCTGGCGCCATTCGCCATGCATTGCGGTTTACGGCTCCACAGACACAACGTGCTTACGTCTGGCCAGCCAGACACTTTGCATCCTCGAGTACAAATCTCAATCACCCGCCCATGGGTATTAGGGCGCGCTTGAAGTCGGGTTACGACATTTCCGGTTTCAGTCCAGAAATGCAGGTCCTGTTAACGGCGCTTAAAGAGTATGGAATGATGTTGGCCGATAATGGCAGCGCTTGGTATATCTCAGGCGTGCCCGATGAGCGCTGGGACAACGATGACCTACATACACTCGACATTTTGCAAGGCAGTGATTTCGAGATTGTCGATGTGTCTGGTTTGATGGTGCACCCCGATTCGGGTGAAGCACTTCCTCCCTAGTCTCGACTCTGTTTGCCATGGATCAACAACGAGGCACCCCACCGAAGTGCTACGAATACACCCACGCATAGCCCAAATAACATGAAAATGGAGCTACCGAATATAAGCCAAATGCGTGTCTTCGCCACGCCAAGCACAATCAAGAAGGTGAGACCGATCATGAGCATCAAGCCTGAGATGCGGTCAAAGCCAGGAATGTCATTGAAATCAATGTTCTTGGCCACTAAAAAGAGCGTCGCGAGCATGGCCACGATAGGCGCAAGGTAAGTGATCAAGTTAACGTCTAAGAGGTTCTCTTTGGTAAAGAACAAGGCGTATCCGGTCAGCACCGTCGCCAATATACCTGGAATGGTGGTGCTGTAAACAATGACAGAATAGAGGTATTTAAGTTTGAGATGAGATTCTTTTTTGCGTCCCGACTTGAAACTCAATAAAAAACTAAGCGTGGGCGGCCAAACCAGCAATAGCATCAATTGCCAACTGTGACTGTTGAGCCAGGTGAGAAGGTCTCGAAGGGACAAGGTAGTGCCTCGTTTTGATGGTCCATCAACTCTATCACTAATTGATTCGGGGTCACGATTGCTGCGGTGAACTAATTGGAACTTGGCAATTGCGGATGCACATCGACAGTGACCCGAGCAATTCGAAGCCGGTCAAATAGACGAGAGACGCGCCGATGACCCGATTGGGACGAATTCATTCTCAAAATTTCAATTAGGTGTATGTACTTGATAACAGCCGCTAGATATTGCCGGGTTTATAGTACTTCTTCAACATGCTCAGTAAATGACAAACCTTCCGAAGCGAGTTCGGCGAGGATGGGTCGATACACGGCCGGGTGGATGGGTATTTGTACGCCCGTGATCGGGAGCTCGTTGTTGAGCAATAGCTTCACTGCAATGCCCAAAGGCATGCCCACCGTTTTAGACATTGCCGTAATGCCGCCCGCTTGTCCGTATTCAATCATCGTCGATTTGATTTGTTCTTTTCGGCCCGTGTCATATTCAACATCGAGCTCGTGCACAAGGACAACAAGGTCGCGCGCAGTCGCTGGCATGGCCAATTTCTCGTTAAGCAAATGAACCATCATGTGAGTTGAGGTGTGACCTTTTGCGCCTAAAGGCTCGTCTGAGAAAAGTCCTAACCAGCGTAATTTCGACATGACGGCGCCTGTTGGGTTGATATTCAAGTAGGCAGCCAATTGCGATTCTGTACTGCCGCCAGATACGGTGGCGGGTAAGAACATCTTAACCACGTCACGAACACTCTTTTCTGCCAGGTTGGGGATCGACAAATTTTCGTTAGGTAAACCCAAATTGACGATCTGTGACCATGTTTCGCAAAAGCCAGGATACCGCAAAGTCCCACGGACGATGGTGTGTACGTCATCAAGGCCAAAATAATCTTTATAGGAGATTGAATCGCGGTTAGCGTAGCCTTCCATGACGCCGAGTCCTCGTACATCAACGGGCCAGGTCTGCTGGAATAGACGTTGGTGAGGAATGATCTTTACCGCATTGTTTTCAAGAAACAGTGCACCGTCGCTTCCGGACATGACTACATTGCGCGGGTTCCATGTGATCGCGTATTGAAGGGGATTGTCCACTTCACCAGGTGCGGGTAGTCCGCCTCCATAGGATCGGAAACTGGTAATTTTACCGCCGCGTCCACGAATCTCTTCGATAAGTGAAATGGCGGACATGTGGTCGATCCCGGGATCTAATCCCATTTCCGTAAGGATCAGCGTCCCATGACGGACAGCGTCCTGATTCATGTCACGAATTTGTTCATTGCAATAGGACGCTGAAACCATGTGGGTGCGGTGTTTTAGGCAGTCAGCCGCAAGCATGGCTTGAAAATTAGGTGCGATAAGGTTCACGACTACATCGGCAGCAGCAATGATCTGAGCACGCAATTCTGAATCATTGACATCAAATTGAATGGCTGCGCCACGAGGATGCCGACCAACTGCTTTTTCAGCCGCTTCAAGGATGACATCGCCTACCGTGACAAACCAATCATGATGTTCGGCGTTGTCTAGCAAGTACTTTATGAGAAAAGGTGCGCTGCGTCCTGCGCCAAGAACCAAGATACGTTTCATGAACTGCCTCCGTGTGTCCCATTGCGGCCACGGGATTCTAGCGCACTAGTGCATGGACTTCCATCGTCGATTCGAAGTTTCTTGCGTGGCTCAACGCGATCACCGATTAATTGTCGGAATCTATGGATTGGGCTTCGGTCTAGATAAGGATAAGCAAGGGGTTGCATTTGATCGATTCATCTGCGTTAATGGCCAAATTATTTGAGAGGGGGAGTGACATCATGAAATATGTCTTCGCTGCGGTTCTTTGCTCTTTGGCCCTAAGTTATGCTCAAGAGGAGCCAGAAACCGAATATGAAGCGCCAACTTTTGATTGGCAATCTACCTCATTGGCTGACCTGGATAAGATCGCTCAAATCGAGCTAAGCGATACTTATGTGTTCTTAGATGGCGATGAGACTCGTCGTTTGATGGATCTATATGGAAATTTCCCGACTAATACCGAAGTCGGGTTGGTTGCTAGTGCCGAGAACCCTTTTGGTTGGTTTGTGGTTTTTGAGTTTGATTCTGTTGGCTATGTTAAAGACGATGACAAAGACGAAATTGATGCCGACGATATTCTTGACTCTTTCAGGGAAGGCACCAAGCAGAGCAATAAGGCCCGTGCTGAAATGGGGATCGCGCCACTAAACCTTGTAGGCTGGCGTATTGAGCCTGCTTATGAAGAGGAAACCAACAATCTGGAATGGTGCATCGAATTTGACAGCGAAGGAACGCCGGTTCTTAACCACAACATCCGATTACTGGGCCGCAACGGTGTGACCAATGTGACACTTGTCTGTGATCCCACCGAATTTGACATGGCATTAGCTGAAACAAGGAATATCTTGACTGGATTTTCATATCAGCAAGGTCAAAGTTATGCGGACTATGTTTCGGGTGACAAGATAGCAGAATACGGATTAGCAGCCTTAGTAACCGGTGGTGCAGTGGCGATTGCCGCAAAAACTGGGTTCCTGACTAAGTTTCTCAAACCGATTTTGGTTGCACTGGCAGCCATTGGGACGGGCGCTATTTCATTCTTTAAGCGCTTGTTTGGGCGCAATACCGAAGAGAGTGATTCACCCCAGAGTTAGGTCAACGTGCATCCGATCTGGGAACTATGGATTCTGTTGCTGCTGATTTATGGCAGCGAGTGTTTTGTTTGGGTTTCAGACGGCGATTTAGTGGTGACCAAATCGTTTGCCAAATCGAGAGTCTGCTTGCCCATCGGCTGGTTGTCCAATCATCGTGGCGGCCTAGCCTTTTCCGGGTTTTGGCCCTTTCAGATGCTCTGGAGGGTGCCTTTTTGGGAAGCCAGTTTCGGCGCGGGCGGGGTAAGTAGCTATGTGCCCCTGTCACTGCCCGCCATGGCTCATTCCAAGGTGCGACGTTGTCATTGTTCGAAAATTGACCAGTCAAAGGTGACTCGTCGTTCGGAACGCGTAACCTTATGCGAGTCATGTTACATCGAGACGAGTCATGAGTCCCGAGCCAAGGGCATGGCCGAATTGGCTAGGCACTATGCAGCCAAGAATGGCTCTGACTTGGTCATCAAGAAATGGATGGCAAAGCGACTTAAGCCAAGAATCGCGGCTACACGAATCGATCAAGTTTTTGAGCATTCAAAAAGCCTAAGTTGGTTGACGACTCTGGAATTCGTATTTCTGTTTGTCGTGTTTCCCTCGTTGTTTGCGCTTGGTGCGCCGCTTATTGTTTGGCTGTCCTTATGTGCGTTATTCGTTGCTTTACACATCATCGTCATTGTTGTGTTTGTGACTCAATATCGTCGTTTGCACCCAAAGCTCGCTTGGCCCGCGCGCAGTCTATTCATCATGATAATCGCGCCGACATATGCCATGCGCGCCACGTCTATCCTGAGCGTGAATTCGCTTGAGACGCACCCGGTCACGCTTCTCGATGCGCTTGGCGAAAAGCAGCAGGCAGAAGGCATGCTGATTAAATTGATCCGAGATGCAAAGAATCCTGTAGCCAACGAGTCGAACCCTGAAGCCGATGTCATTGAAAAGACTTTTGTGAAGATGGTTCTTGAAGCGTATCTGAAAATGGCGGCGGCGTTAGGGGTCGACGCAGCAGAGGCCGACAAAGCTCCTCCTGTAGAGGGTGGAGCCAGTCACTATTGCCCGCGCTGTCACGCCCAATTCAGACAGTCGCTTAGCTGCCATCATTGCCAAGGGCTGCCAACTCAAGTATTTGGAAATTAAAGGGTTAAAGAAAGGCTAAAATGCTGGCCGCTTGAGGATCTTTAAAGTGCTTAGAACCGTATGTCACCACGCTCGACGCCTTTGACAACGGCAGATGTACGGTCGTTAACCGCCAATTTTTCGAAAATGTGGAGCAGGTGCGTTTTGACGGTGGACTCGCTGATGAATAGATCACTGGCAATGATCTTGTTGCTTTTTCCAGCCGCCACTTGCTTTAGGACTTCTAATTCTCGTGAGGTTAATCTCTCTTCGCCAGGCCTAACCCATTGCGACCACAACTTAGAAGCAACGCGAGGTGCCAGCGCCTTTTCGCCTTGTGCGATTCGTTTCAAGGCATCTTTGATCTCAACGGCGGTGGCATCTTTGAGCAAATAACCGTTGGCGCCAGCTTCCACGGCTTCTGTCAGATCGAAGTCGGATTCAAATGAGGTCAGGACCAAGAAAGCCGTCTTCTTGTCTGTCTTTCTGACATGTTTCATGACGCCTATTCCGTCAGTGCCGGACATAACCAGATCGAGAATTACGATGTCTGGGCAACATTCGTCTATGAGTCGAATAGCTGCGTCGCCATCGGCAGCTTCACCCAATATGGTGAATTCAGACTCTAGAATGGCACGTAGTCCGGCACGGTAGGCAGGATGATCATCGACCAGCAAAATCGTTAGCTGCATTAAGTTTTTTCCAGAGGTAATTCCAACGTTAAGGTAGCTCCACCATTCTCGCGGTTATTGAGACAGAGTCTTCCACCCAACTGGGATGTCTCATGCCGTAAATCTGTTATCCCAAACCCGTCTTGCTTAGTGTCTGAGACTGTGATTCCTTTTCCATTATCTCCAATATCTATGTGGATATGATCTTTCAAGTAGGAAAGCGTGATGATGATCTTATTTGGATGCCCATGTTTGAGAGCATTGGCAATACCTTCTCGCGCAGTGAGTTCAATCAATCGCCGTTGATCATCGGTCGTGGCTATGGGTTCGCCATGAATTTGAAAATCGATCAGTTTGGGGTATTTCCAGTTCAAGTCGCGCACTAAGCGTTCGATGGATGTTTCCAATGCGAGCGCGCTGAGATCAGGACGTAAGCTCCAGATGATGCGCCGAATCTTTTCATGTCCGGTTTTGAGTAGCTGGCCGATGGTTTCTGAATGATGCGGGCTCTTTTTTTCCTTGTCGGCCTCTAAAAGGAGCGCGGCTGAGGCTAAATCTTGTGCCAGAGTCGCATGAAGTTCGCGTGCTATGCGCTGGCGTTCGGCTAGTCGTCCGGCTTCTCTATTCGCGACCGCTTGTTTGGTCTGGGCATCAAGCAACTGTTCAATTAGCTCATTACGTTGTTTGCTTTGAGAAATAATGGCGTGGATAAAGCCACCAAGTGTTATTGCGGCCAGGTTCGATATCAGGCCGATGAGTAATATTTGGTAATAGCTAGGACTGCTGGTCGAAAAGCTTGCGTGAATCCAGGCAAAGGTCATTAGTGTTGAAAAGACCGCTGCCCATTTGAACGACAAATGAGCAAATATTAAAGGGTAGATGAAACACAGCCATATTGAGTGGAGCGGATGAATGGTTATCGCCCAAGTTGTAATGGCCATTCCACATGCGAGCCATAATGCGGAAATCAAGCCGCGAGATTCGACGCCTTCTCGAATCGGTGCTGATATTAAAGATGAAAACCAAAGTAAAGCGATTGAGCAAATGAACACTCGAGTGCGAGCTTCGGGCAGATAAAATAGCCAGCGGATGGTTGTCGCTAGCAAAGTGCCCGCGCCAAGCACGTACCAGACCGGCATCAGCCTCAGCCATGCGTGTCGTGTTGAATGCTCAATCGCCACTTAAGCCGTCCATCAATCCAAAACCCGTTTCAAGGTCATCTCAAAGAATGGGTACCACGTTTCACCGTCTGGGCTGAATCTACCTGATTCATGCCAAACGTCTTCTTTGAATTCAATTGTATATTGAACTTCTCCCGCTTGATGTTTGAAGCCCCACACCATACTACCGTCCGCTTCACGAGTCATAAGGCCATCTGCCACATGACCATCTCGAAAAGCCAAGAACCTGAGCGTTCCATCTGGGTTGCGGCAAATGATACCAAAAGCATCATGGACAACCTTGCCATCTGCATTACTGCCCAGCCCGTCTATGGCTAAAGCGGTGCCGCCAGCCTTAGCTACAACTGTTTCCTTGACAGTCACTTGGACGGGTTCAGCACCCTGCTGGGTAAACCATCCTTCGCCTTCCCAGGTCCCAACCATAAAGTCCAACTCGTTTGCTAATGTGCTTGTATCAGGTGTTTGCGCCATGGTGAAAACGGCGATGAAAAAAACTAGCATGTCTGTCCTCCTTGACAACTCTATGTCAATAACCATAGCGACATTGTCGTGTCACCAAAACAGACGATGAGATGATTTTTATATCCACCATTTGGTGGATGTGCTCGCCTTTTTTGACGGTCACAAACGCTTTCTGCCTAATTCAGCTTAACGGCGGCGGCTGTAATTGTGGTTCTGATGGCTCTATTGAGGGCAGCTTCTTTGCTGCTTTTCTCCACATGCCACCTTCGACCCATTGTGACCAGCCCCATTTGAGCCAGTTAATTAAGGACTTGGCCATCCACAGTGACCAAGCCAACATGGCGATTTTGTAGAACCAAATGGAAACCGAAAATACCCAAGGCGTTGCCAACACTTGCTCGCATTGCTCGGTGTACCAGCGGAAATGCGAGGCGTAGGAGCCATTGCCGGATACCTGCATATTGGGTGACCCCAAAAGCCCTCTCCGCACCGCTTCAAGCAGTAGAGTCAAGGCAAAGAAGGTCACGATCACCAGCGCTATTTGACCGAAATCGTAGATCGCATTATTGGCGCGATCTCGATAGTGTTTTTTTGCTCCGATGAATAGGATCCAAGCGAATATGAAGAAAATCGCATAAGGTGATATTTGAGAGATGCCAATTCCTAGTAAGAACCAATGTCTGGCCTTCAGAGGTGTGAGCTCAATCTTGCCGAGTAGCCAGGCAAAAAAGGATAAGACGATGAGGAAGGGCCAAAACAAGACAACGGGACCAAGATCACCACTTGACGTCATCAGTGTCCAACGGTTCGGCATATCGATTTCGGTCCGATTGTTGATCGTGCGATTACCTAGCTTGATTTCGGGCACCCGATACAGCGTGCGAATGCCTTCATTAACGCGCCATGTAATGCCAACCCGCGACGCGCCGGGCGGCAGTTGGACTGCCAATGTCTCGCCTTGCAAGGTGTAGGGTTTGCTAGTGCCGTCGATCGTCAATTCCGGTGCCTCGGAGGAGGGTGGCATTTCTACTGTTAATCGATCGCCGCGACTGGTCTTGACCGAAAAGGATAAGGCGAAGTTAGTGGATCTAGGACCGGGTGTGATGGTGAGATCAGACGCGTCGATGGTGGTGGTTACACCTTCTGAGGTGGCCGGTCGCGTAATGTCTAATCGCAGGGTTTCGCCGGGCCATGGGGCCCACTGCGGTTGCCACGAACCCTGATTGTCAATGTAGTGAAGGGCAGGAATGCCTTCACTTTCGACGTGCCAAATGGGACTGGCATCCAGGTGCCAAAAGTCTATGGTTGTGCCTTCGATTGGGCTGAGCAACTCTATAGCAGCGCGCGGCTCTAACGAGCTACGCCACTTGATAGAACTATCTGCTGGGGTCAAGTTGACGCGCACAAAACCGTCTTTGACTTTGATGCCAGCTGTGGTGACGGTTTCACCTTCGATTAAGGGGACATTGACTACCGATCCGGCGTTACCCTGGGATAGGCGTACGACGTGCGTTTCAACGCTCCAATCTAAACCTAAGGTAATCGTACGCCGTACTGACCAATAAGAGGGAAACACTTGTTGGTCATATCGGCGTTGCTGGTCGTTGGCACGTTGTGTTTGTTGCCGCGAGAAGACGATTTGACTGTGTTCTTCGTTGTCGTCTAGCTCAGCCGTCCAGCTGTCGGAACGGGCCTGAATCAATCGGGGAGTCAAGGGAAAGGTCAAGGCGGCGCTGTCCTGCGCTGTCAATATGCCCTCAACTCTAATTTCGTGCACGCCTGCCGGTAATAGGATCCATGTCTTACCGTCTTGGCGGATACAGCCGATGGGGTTGTCACCATTGATTTTGATAGAACGTATTGGCCAGGTGGTCTGTGGACCGGGAAGGGGGATGGCCGTTCGATTCACGGTCTGAACGCTCAAATCCCAAGTGAATGTTTGACCTTGGATGCTGATTTCGAAGCGAGGAAGATCGGCACAATTTGGATAACAGGGGTCAGGTTTTAGCAATCGTGTCCGTAGTTCATCCAAAATATCTTGTCGAGGCACATCGCTGGCTGAACTAGAGCTGCCGAGAAAAAAGGCCAGCAGTAAGACGGCTGCAGATGTCGGGACACGCAACTGGCTTCTGCGTATTTGCATGACCAACGCGCCCATCAGCAGAACCAAGCCACAGCGTAGAAATGCTAAGAACTTAAGGGCCAAGGGCGAGAGCAGAGCTAAACGAATGTTTTCCTCGTTTGATACAGGTCCGTTCCAACTCAGCTGCACACTGGTCCAACTCCAAGCTGGGATGCCCGGTCCTGTCTGTACAAGCGCATTGGGATCGATGGCCACTTTTTTGCTAAAAAGACGTTTTGGCTCCGCATATCCATCTTTTTGTTGCGAGACGATGTCGAAATTCTCCTCTTCCGCCATTTCGTATCTAGGAGATGCGGGGTAGGCCGACTGCACGGGTTGGGTCACGCCCGAATAACTTAAATGGGGATAAATGCCTTGCTTGATGTGCTGGATACAAAATATGAAGCTGATGAGAACCAAGAGCGCATAACTCAAGTGTTTCCACCAAGAAACGATTCTCTTAAACCAACCTGCAGGCAGCGCTCGTTCTAATGCAATCGCGGCAAATATGCTGACCCACGTCCATCGTGGCGCCTCAGGGACGTGGTAGGTGAGAACCAACATGAAACAGGTCAAGAAACCTATTCGCTTGCGAAATAGGTGACCTGCCGCAAACGAGATCACAAGAACGAGAAATAGATCATAGAGTGTCCATTTCTCGATCCACGAACCGCGAGCCTGATCGACGCCAAAGGCGTGAATCAACGACCAGCCGGGTGGTAGGTTGAGTTGAGCGTTGAGTCCAACCGCATCGGTGTTCCAGGCGACAGCGGGAAGTTTCCGCGACTTGCTTTCAATGCGAGAATCACACACAGCATTCAAATTGCCTTGTCTTACCTCAAACCCCGTTTTGTCTTCAGGATCAGTGGTGATCAGTTGATCTACGCCGTCAAGAGATACGCGACCTAGGATTACCGGCGCTTGAACGGCCAAACGCCAGGTTTGTCGTAATGCACCGCTAAGCCGGTCCTGAATGGTGTAGCCGTGGCCGTCAAAATCTAACCAAATGGTGCGGTCAATTGTGACTTGGTCCGGTTCCAGCTGAGCGTATCCGCGCGCATGCTCCAGAAACTCTATGACATCGGAAGGATGACAGAGAATGGATTGGAATGACTTCCACTCAACGGGCATGAGCGTTTGGCTGGGATCAATTGTGGTGGCGGCTGGAAGCGAAAGCTGCCTAATCTCCGGACGGAAATCAAAGGACCAGACTTCTTCATCCACCCATAATTGGGTCGCGTCTTTCAGTTGGATACGATCAATATGATCGCGCGACATCGACCTTACCGTAACCGACCAATTTCCCGGACGAACTTGTAAATGAAGTAGGCCTTCCTCATCAAGATACGTCGGCAAGCGGCTATCAATTTCAACGGTGGTAAAATTATCTGGATGAATGGGGCCAAGTGTTTCTTCCCGATGTTTGCCGGAAACATCAATTTCGACGCGTGTCAATAATTCGGCTGGCACGGTATCTGTGTACTTGCGGAAGACGCGTAAACCAATGGCATCTTGTTGTTCACGGGCGCTTTCTATGGTTTCAAACCAGAGACGATGGTCACTGTCGAGGTTAGGTGTCGCGATCACCTTTTCGTCACGTGCCAAGTCGATCCAAGCGTTTACGGGCGCGAGTTTCAAATATGGCGGTATGCTGTTCCAAGAAATCGAGCCCGAAACCTGATAGGTTCCTGGCGTTAATTGGACACTGGGGAATCCGTTTTGCCAGGTGACGGCGGTTTTCCTGCGATCGATCTTAACGTTCTGTGGCCAATGGACTTGACTACCAGGGAGTGGGATGAAACTGTCGGCGCTGATCCACCATTTCTGACTGAACGTGGCACCAAATTCGCTGATCTTGAGGACGAGTGGTCCGGCCCAGGCGCAGGCATGTTTGCTGGAGTCGTTGTATGGACTGGGACACAGCGCCGACTCATGACCTTCCAGCACCCATTCCGCCCAGGGAGCTAACTCCTTAGGTATGGATAAATCTTGAGAAAAAAGTTGAGTAGGACTTAGGAACAGAAGTATCCATAAGTGACGCATAATGCCTCCCGGGAGTTAAGTGTCATTCTCACGCGAACGAACTAGTTGAATCAAGGGCAAGGCTGGCAAAAGAAGTGCCATGCTTCGATTTGGCCTAAAACTCTATCTCATGGGTTGTAAAGACGCAGCCTGTCGCAAAAGTGCAAACACCATGTGTCTTCATGGCTGTTCTTTGCACAAGAGCTTATTGAATACGAACCTGAATAACGGGGATATGCCAGACTAAATAGCGGTTTGGGGCACGACAGATATCAATAAAAGCATTGAAATGAGCTGCAGCGCGGGCCACAGGAACTTGATTGATGTTAGCGAGGAAGTGAGTGTAACCGTCGCGCCAGGCTTCAAATAACCCAATTAAGTTTTGTCGATCGCTATTGAGCGTATCAATGGATATGTAGTTAACCTCAATCTGTTCGAAGCCCATTTGATGAAGGATCTGAGGTAGTCGTCTGCCAATACACAAATCGGTGTGATGCTGGCGTGCATTCTTCGCGCTTTTAATCCAAAACTCATCGTGATCAAGCTCGGTCTGATGCAGCATGCCGTAGTCTTCGGCTAGGAAGTAGAGTATCCCGCCAGATCTGCAGACGCGGGCCATATCGGCGATCATCCGTTTGGGCTCTGGAACCACTTGAAGGACGTGCCGATTGACAACTAAGTCGAATGAACCATCATCAAAAGGCAAGACGTCACTTTCGACGCATTCAAATCTTAGGTTGGCTTGATCGGGCCAGGTCTGCTTGGCTTCACGGATGCGTTGCTCAATGATATCGACGCCAACGACGTTATTGAACCCTATTTGGCGCGCTAGACGTTCGGTTATCAACCCTGTACCACAGCCAAGGTCAAGGACAGATTGGAGGTTTTGTTGTTCAAAGCGTTCGAAATACGGCGCTTCATGGGGCCAGATACAGGCCGCTTGATAATGCAGCGAGCGCGCCATTGATTCGTCGCGCATCATGGCGTCATGTTGATAACTCATGTGTCATCATGCCATTTTTTTGTAAAAAAAGTAAACGCCCGAAAGCGTGCTTCAACCATCGCGAACATCTGAAAACAAAAGCCTTTTGTGATGGTCAAATTAAGCAACTGTATCGTTGACTCCAGCGATATACAGGTGTTGGTGTTAGCCAAAGACGGTTTTGCATGCGTCGCGAAATATTGTCCTCGAGCATTGTGCAAGCAGCACC
Organism: Holophagae bacterium; assembly: GCA_029263455.1. Classification (GTDB taxonomy): domain Bacteria; phylum Acidobacteriota; class Holophagae; order Acanthopleuribacterales; family Acanthopleuribacteraceae; genus JAGQSC01. The sequence goes on along the minus strand of JAJCXM010000019.1, from coordinate 240,159 downwards.
ATTGTCATGTCTGTTTAGTCGGGCGCTTGGTATGCCCCCGCATAAATACGGCCTAGACGCGAAGGCATTATTCATGTTCGTATATGAGTCCGGTCCATAGATCGCGAAGGGGTACAACCATGCGTCGATTTGTTGTTGTTTTGTTTAGCTTTGGCCTTGCCACGATGCTGATGGCAGAGGAAACGCAGTATCAGCAGCCGCCACCTGACCTGGCTGCTCTGGTTGATCAACCTCGAACACCAGACGCATTGGTATCGCCCGATAAGACACGGGTTGTTTTTCTCGATCTAGCGGAACATGCCACGGTTGAAGAGCTTTCGAGGCCTGAACTCAAGCTGGCTGGCCTGCGCTTTGACCCGCAATCGTCTGCGCCCTCTAGCATCCGTCGACGTTATAGCTCGATGTCGTTTTGTGATTTTAAAAAGCGCTTGCACGTCAAGGTAATAGGCCTGCCTGAAACGGCTGTCATGGCCTATCCGAAGTGGTCGCCTGACTCCAAATGGATTGCCGTTTCCGTGTTGTTACCTACCCAGATCGACCTGTACAAAGTGGACAGTTTGACCGGTGTGTCAAAACTGATTTTGGCCGGTAAATTAAATGGCGTCATGGGACTAGGTTCTGCCTATACCTGGTTACCTGATTCCAGTGGCCTTGTATGTAGATCAGTGCCCGACGATCGCGGATCGGTTCCAGACCAAAAAATACCGCTTGGCCCTATTATTCGGCAGGCGGACGGGGTGAAATCGCCAGCGCGTACCTATCAAGACCTATTGTCTAGCCCAGCAGATGAGGACATCTTCTCCTACTACGTAGACGCTTCATTATTATTGGTATCACTTAGCGGCGACAGCAAGAAGTTAGGCCCTAGGGCTATGATCCATCGGCACATGCCTTCTCCCGATGGCCAATACCTGTTAGTAGAGATGATTCACAAACCCTTTTCTCATCTAGTCCCTTACGAGCGATTTCCGAACCGCATAGAGATTTGGGACATATCGGGCCGGTCCTTTGAGTTACTGGTTGACCAACCTCTAGCTGAAAACATGCCCAAGGGCTTTAATTCAGTACGCGTGGGAATGCGTGAACTTGAGTGGCGCCCAGATGTGCCAGCGAGCCTCACCTATGTTGAGGCGATGGACAACGGCGACGCCATGGCGGAGGCTGAGTTCAGAGATCAGGTGTTCTTATGGGAGGCGCCTTTTTCCGAACCGGCTAAATCGATGATCAAATTGAAGAACCGGTTTTACGCCATCGATTGGACCGATAAAGGTCAGGCCTTGGTTCATGAGTGGTGGTGGGCGTCTCGCCAAGTGGCCACCTGGTTGACCACACCAGGGGTTACGCCACAACAGCTTTGGCAGCGTTCCTATCAAGATAGCTATTCAAATCCAGGTGCTCCGATGAAGGCTGGCACGGCCGAGCATCCTGTCATTCACACGCTGAACGACGGCAAGAGCTTCTTGTTGGCAGGTGATGGTGCCTCACCAAAGGGTGACTATCCATTTGTTGACGAATACAATTTGCAGACCTTAACCGCTAAGCGCTTGTGGCAATGTGAATCACCCAATTTTGAATTTGCTCTGGGATTGGCCGACTTGGATGGGAAACGCATCGTTACGCGTTCTGAAACCATAGACGGTCCGCCAAATTATTATACGCGCGGCTTGAAACGTGGACGTCCTGAGGCGCTCACAGCATTTCCTCACCCCACGCCCGGTTTACGTAATATCCACAAGGAACTCGTTCAATATACACGAGACGATGGCGTGGCACTCAATGGTACGCTCTATTTGCCGCCTGGTTACCAGCCTGATCAAGGGCCGCTCCCGACTCTAATGTGGGCGTACCCTCAAGAATTCAAGAATGCGGCAGATGCAGGGCAAATCACCGATTCGCCGCATCGATTTGTGAGTTTATCGCCGTGGGGTCCCATGCCGTTTCTTGCGGCCGGCTATGCCGTTTTTGACAACCCAAGTATGCCCATCGTCGGTGAGGACGATACGGAACCCAATGATAGTTTTATCAAGCAATTGGTTGCTAACGCACAAGCGGCGATCGATGTACTTGTTGCCAAGGGCGTAACCGACCGCGAGCGCGTTGCCATCGGCGGTCATTCGTACGGCGCGTTCATGACAGCGAATCTCATGGCACATAGCGACCTGTTCCGAACCGGCATCGCACGCAGTGGCAGCTATAACCGCACATTGACTCCCTTTGGCTTTCAATCCGAACAGCGATTGTTCTGGGAAGCGCCTGAAGTCTATGGTGGCATGTCACCTTTTTTCCACGCCGACAAAATCAATGAACCTTTGCTTTTGATCCATGGCGAAGCCGACAATAACCCGGGCACGTTCCCCATGCAGAGTGAGCGATTGTTCAATGCAATGAAGGGACTAGGCGGCCAAGCTAGACTCGTCATGTTACCTATGGAGAGTCACGGCTATCGCGCTCGAGAATCGCTTTTACATATGGTTTGGGAAGAATACGTCTGGCTTGATAAATTCCTAAAGTCAGACGGTAGCTCGGCCGAATAAACTCATTAGTCATATATCCTTTTTTGGAGGCATTCTTGAGAACCTTTTTCTGTTTGATGGTGTGGTGCGTTTCGCCACTGGCTTATTCACAATTGACGATTACACGTGATGATTTTTGGTCTATTGGTGATCAATACGAACTGCTCGGTGTGGTTCCCGATACCTTGATGGAAGGCAATCCTGGTCAAGGTCAAAACTGGGTATTCAACAATCTGGTCCGCGATTCGCAGTTCGATCGAACGGTTGAAATGGTAGACCCGCTGTTTACAACACTAGGTTCTTCTTATCCCAGGGCGACCCATGCCGAATTCGAAGATGTGAATGGTTCACCGAATTATGTCTTTTACGAAGTTACGCAAAACGAAGTGACGCTGCTCGGCGTATTTGGGCAAGGCGTAAGTGCGATTTATGCCGATGGAGCAACCTTTTTCCCGTTCCCAATGAGTTACGGAGTTGAGTCCGATGACGTCTTTAGCGCCAGTTTCAATACCGGTGGCGGCCAAATAGAACGGACGGGTACCATCGAAACAGAATGTGATGCCTCGGGTTCTTTGACGATTAACGGTGAGACGTTTCAAAACGCCATACGAGTGCGAACCGAACAAAAAATAGAGGATATGACTGCGGGGTTCTTGATTAAGACCGATACTGTCTCCTACGCCTATTTCGTATCTGAAGACAAACGTTGGCCCGTTTTTGTCATTAGTTATGTCGAGACAGATGTAGGCGGATTCTCGACCTCGGCCAAGAACGCGTTCTACCGCGATCTGACGCCAGATGAACCGCCGCCAACCGATTCTTTTACGCGCATGTTGCCTCATATGACCAGCCCCACGGGAGGATTTGAAGCGGAACTGATTTTTTGGAATTCCGCGCCAGCCCAGAGCATCCTACGTGTGCGAGCTATGAACGGGCAGGGCGATAATTTGGCCGAGGTGGATATCACCATGAATGGCCGAGAAATAAGACGCGTCCAGGTACAAACACTGTTTCCGGGCCAAAACCCCACTCATTTTGGATTAACGGGAGCAGACGACGTGAAATCTGTCATTGCCTACCGAGCAGCCAATGGTCAAGCGGCCACGGCCCACCTTGCAGAGGATGCGTCACACAGTCGCGAGTACTGGGCTTATCCTGGCGAATGGGACCTCATCTTTGATGGTATGGCACTCGTTAACACGGGTAGCGCTGAGGCTCTGGTCACGGCCGAACTTGTGGGTGGAAACGCGGCAAACGCTACCCTGAGTAATGCACTCGCCATTAATGGCAAATATATTTCTACGTTTGATTCTGTATTCGCCGATGCCAGTGACCGCGTTTTGCACATCACCTCCAGTCAAAATCTCGCAGCCACCTTTTTGAAAGGCACTTACTTGGGCAATGAACCCAGTTTCCTTTACGCCAACAATCCCCATCCAGAAACCGACATTTTTATCGTGGAACGTTGGATTCCACATATCACCCGAGTCGGTGGCGGTTTTGAGACCGACGTACTCCTACTGAACACGGGTAACTCCACGGAATTGGCAACCATCACTGGTTATCAAAACAATGGCTCTATTGTGTTTGCTCAGAATGTTCCGTTGATGGCTGGTGAATTGAGGAGAGTGCCTGCTGCCGACTTTTTTATGGGCCAGGACGTGTCTCATATTGCCTCATTAGCGAGCGGAAAAGTGCTTGTCTCTGCGGCCTATAAATCGGCAACGGGCCAGGCGGCGTCTGCTTTTGTCCACCAGAATGGCGATGGTGTAAGTGAAGTCCTCGTCTTCCTCGGCGAACAAGACCTGGTTTTTGATGGCATGGCCCTGGTTAACATTGGTACCTCAGCCACGGATATTCGTGGTGAGCTATTGAATGAACAAGGTAACATCCTCGAATCGAAGACTTTAGCTACGAGTCTAGGTGTGCGCTCAAAGACGTTGGCGGTTTTTGGTGATACCTTCACTCAAGCAAATGGATTCGCCGTGCGTCTTACAGCCGATGAGGCGTTCAGCGCCATATTCTTACGTGGAACTTATCCAGGCGCCAACCCGGCCTTCTTGTTCGCGAACCCTTCTTTGGTGAAATAGGCATCACTGCTACTCATCGCTATTTCAAGGTTATTTATGTTATGACTATTGAAGCTCATTCTTATTTGTGGAGGGATCCTTGAAGATACTGAAGAAGTTGTTTATTTTCCTTGTTGTGATCATCATATTGGCGGCCGTGGTTGCATTCTTCTTACCAAAAACGGTCCATGTGGAACGATCGACTGTCGTTCAAGCGTCGCCGTGTCATGTGCATGCATTGCTTCATAGTTACCGTGGTTTCAATCGTTGGTCGCCTTGGGCAAAACTTGATCCAGATACGAAGTACACCTTTTCGGGCCCGGACTGGGGTGTTGGTGCCAAGATGGCTTGGACAAGTGAAGACCCTTCGGTAGGCGTTGGTAGCCAGATAATTACCAGTGATACGCCTTGTTCAGAGGTGCTGGTGACTTTGGATTTTGGGGATCAAGGAACCGCCGAGGCTTTTTATCGTATTGAGGCAGATGGCACGGGTAGCAAAGTATCGTGGGGTTTTGACACGGACTTGGGTATGAACCCAATTGCTCGGTATATGGGCTTGATGCTTGATAAGTGGATCGGAGCCGACTACGAAAAAGGCCTAGCTTCATTCAAGCAGTTAGCAGAGTCGCAACCACAGGTCGACTTTACTGGGTTGGATGCTGAAGTGGTTGAAACCAAAGCCATTCCTTACGCCTATCTCGCCGGCGAAGGTAATATGGAAGAGCCAGACCAGATTGGTGTTGTCATAGGCACGGCTTATGGACGTATTCTCGCGGCAATCGGTGTAGCCAGTCTCGAACAAGCTAGCCCACCGATTCTCATCAATACCAAGATGGAAGGATCTGTCTTTGGTTTTGACGCGGGAATTCCTCTCACAGGCAAACCGGACGCAGCGCTTTCTGACGATGTACAAATTGGAGAATTGCACGAAGGCAAAGCAGTGAGATTTGTGCACACGGGTGCTTATCACAACCTCCCGCAGACATACGAGAAAGTAGACGCTTTCTTGGCTGTCTATAATTACGAACCAGTTGGCAATTCGTGGGACGAGTACATAAACGATCCCGGAAACACACCCGAAGAAGAACTCATTACGCATATCTTCTTCCCTATCGAGTAAGAAATGTTGGGGCGCTGATAGCGCCCCAACTCTTTCTGGACTTTCGCGGATCTCTGCGCGCTCTCGCGGTTCTTTCCGTGCGCTTACAGCGTGAGGAATGGCAGAGTCGTTGTGCTTGAGTCTTGGCCTGTGAAAGATCGCAGCAAGTTCGCAGGTCAAGAACAGCGTGTTAAGAGGTCAATCCGAATTCTGCTAGTGAGGTCCCGACGAGCTTTCGGTGCCATTCGCAAGTCGTTTGACATGGTGACGGTTTATTTTGTAACAGAGCATCTGATTTGCCGTGCGTTTCGTCTGTCTGTCAGGCCAGAATGCCGCTGAATCCTGCGACAAAAAGATGATAAACTCATCCATTGCCAAGTTCATAATCAGATATTTGGAGTTAGATTTGCCATGAATCCGTTAACATTTTGGCTCATCCTTGGCGTGGTTCTGATTTTGTTGGAACTGATGTTACCGGGCCTCATCACTGTCTTTTTTGGTGTTTCTGCACTCTTAGTGGCTGCAGCTGTGTGGTTAGGTTTGTTGCAAAGCTGGATGGCGATGGTGGTTTGGTGGGTTGTCTTGTCGATGACACTGGTGCTGACGATTCGCAGCGTACTCACTCGTTACATAAAGGGTGACCTGGAGAAGGGTAATATCGACGAAGACAGCGAAGCCTATGGCCTTGAGGTTGATGTTATTGAAGCTTTTGAACCGGATCAGATGAAGGGTCGAATCCAATTTCGGGGCACGCACTGGGACGCCGAATCTCTGGGTGGCCAATTGCGACCCGGTGGGCGTGCTCGCTTACTTTCACGCGACAATTTGAGATGGATCGTGGAACCAATAGAAGGGGAGGAAAACTGATGTTCACAACACTTGCGGTTATTTTTATCCTGATGTGGATTATCTTATCTAAGACGGCTGTCATTGTGCCGACACGCTTAGCGTGTGTAAAAGAACGATTGGGTAGGTTTCACGCCGTATTAGAGCCAGGATTTCATATCCTCATTCCCTTTATCGACAAAATTTCTTATCGTCATGAAACAAGAGAGCAGGTCTTTGATGTGCCGCCCCAGTCTTGTATCACACGTGACAATATCCAAGTACAGGTCGATGGTTTGGTGTACCTCAAAGTCATGGACCCCAAACAGGCGTCTTATGGCATTGAGAATTACCGTCGCGCAGCTATCAATTTGGCACAGACAACGATGCGTTCAGAAATAGGTAAATTGACACTTGATAAATCGTTCTATGAACGAGATAACCTCAATCAGGCAGTAGTTACGGAAATAGACAAGGCATCGAACCCTTGGGGAATCAAGGTTTTACGCTACGAAATTATGAATATATCGCCGTCCGCGCATGTCATTCATACCTTGGAGAAGCAGATGGAGGCGGAACGGGAACGCCGAGCAGATGTCACTATCGCCACGGCGCAGAAAGAATCGGTTTCGGTTATTTCCGAGGGCGAACGCCAAGAAATGATCAATGTATCCCAAGGCGAACGCCAGAAACGAATCAACGAAGCCGATGGACGCGCGTTAGCTATCACGCTTGAGGCTGAAGCTACGGCCCAAGGCATCCAACGAGTGGCGCAGGCTATTCAACAGCCGGGCGGCAAAGAGGCTGTTCGCATGCGCGTCGTCGAGCAATACCTCAAAGAGTTGGGGCGTGTTATGAATGGGGCGGATGTTAGTGTGGTCCCCGCAGATCTAGCCAATATTAAGGGCTTTTTTGAGGGCGTAGGGCACGTGTCGCAGGGCATGTCGGGAAAAGGGTGAGGGGGCTGAAATGATAATATTTGAAACCATATCGCTTATCTTTCTATTAATCGTCTTGCTCGTCGTCGTGGTGAAGCTTATTAAGTCGGTCAGAATCGTCCCTCAGCGCTACGCCTATTTAGTTGAGAGACTGGGGAAGTACCACAGTACCTTAAATTCGGGATTCCATATTTTGATTCCCTTTGTAGATAAGGTGGTCTTTATTTTGGATCTCAAAGAGGAAACGATTGAGGTGCCGCCACAGGAATGCTTCACCAAAGACGAAGTCAAAGTTATGGTCGATGGCGTCATTTACATCAGCGTGCTTGATCCAGTAAAAGCGGCTTACGGCATTGTGGATTATCGCCAAGCGGCCATGTTGCTCGCGCAGACAACGACGCGTTCCGTGATGGGACAAATCCCATTGGACCAGTCTTTTGAAGAACGTGACGTTATTAGTGCAAAAGTAGTGGAAACCTTAGAACAGACAGGGCAGGAATGGGGTATGCGCGTACACCGTTACGAAATAAAGAATATTGAGCCGCCAGTAACGGTTCACCAGTCGATGGAGAAACAGGTGACCGCAGAGAGGAACCGCAAAGCGATATTCTCTAAGGCGCAAGGCGACGCCCAATCCAGAATTAACCGTTCAGAAGGGCTTCGCAATGAGTTGGTCAACAGGTCTCAAGGCGAAAAACAGCGTCGTATCAATGAAGCTCAAGGTAAAGCGAGTGAGATATGTGCCTTAGCTGAAGCAACGGCGCAATCCATCGAAAAAGTGGCTGCTGCGATTTGTGTTACTGGTGGATCCGAAGCAGTTCGCTTACAGCTCACGGAACGCCTTATTGACAATGTGGGCGCTCTTGCCGATAGCGAAACCCAAGTGTTGCTGCCAGCAGACATGTTTGATCTGGACTCGTTGCTCAAGAAACTAAGGCTTGAACAACCGACTCAATGAGTAAGCTCACAACCCAGGAGCGATCAACTCTAAAGCTTGTGGGACGTGCTGCCTTTGCAAACCCGTTCAGCAGTGAGCGGGTGGAACTCGATACCCAACTCGCAGCTGAAAATTTAGGGCGCAACGAAAAACCGATCGTTGGTGCAGTAGTTGAATTGAAGCGCTTGCTTGGGGTCATGATTGCTGAGGGCCGCGATAAACGGTCAGCCTTTCAATTGGATGCAGATCGCAAACTATTTGAAAACTTTGTCTTGTTCCTAATCTTCCATGAGTTTACGGAGGAGTTAGATCAACTGATCGCAAGGCAAATGGAGAGCAACGAGCGCTCATTGCCATTTGCGTCGGCGAATCGGATGCTGTCAAGACTCGTGGCGGTTGGATTCTCCGATCATGAAGCGGAACGTTATCTGGGTGTCTTTTTTCAAATACGACGGGCTTACTACTTCATAAATCACAGCCTTATCGGTTCGAGCAAGTCGATGATTGCCCTGCGTTGCCAGCTCTGGAACAGCGTGTTCACGCATGATATGGATCTCTACAACACTTGGTTCTGGAATAGGATGGAAGATTTCTCGACCTTATTGACAGGTGAGACGGGTACGGGAAAAGGTACAGCTGCAGCAGCCATCGGTCGTTCCGCTTTTATTCCTTTTGATGTGGCCTCGGGGCGCTTTAAAGAGAGTTTCGTGAATGCATTTCTATCAGTGAACCTGACACAGTACCCGGAGTCACTGTTGGAAGCTGAACTCTTTGGCTACCGCAAGGGCGCCTTTACCGGTGCCGTTGAAGCTCACACGGGTCTGTTGGCGCGCTGTAGCGCATTTGGAAGTATCTTCTTGGATGAGGTCGGCGACACTTCACGTGATGTTCAAGTCAAATTGCTGAAGGTACTTGAAGAACGAACATTCACCCCGGTTGGCAGTCATGAAGCGCAGCGATTTCGCGGGCGCATTATTGCCGCGACTAATCAAGACGTGCAAGCACTACGTTTATCTGGCGATTTTCGAGATGATCTTTATTACCGACTAACATCAGACGTTATCCCTATTCCACCCCTTAGGCAGCGGATCGCTGAAGATCCTGCGGAATTGACCCTGTTACTCAAGCACCTAATTGGACGCATTGCAGGAGAGTCAAGTCCTTCCTTGATCGAGTTATGTACGCGAGCGATTAAACGTGATTTGGGGGATCATTATGCCTGGCCAGGAAACGTGCGCGAATTGGCTCAGGCTGTACGTCGAATCATTTTGACCCGACAATATTTTCCTACCATGCCTGTATCACGTACGGAAGCTCCATTAGCGGAATTGGCTTTGGGCAAACATAACGCGACTGGGGTGTTAGGTGCGTATGCGTCAATGCTCTACGAACGTTGTGGTTCATATCAGCAGGTGGGACGGATTATGGAACTCGATAGGCGTACGGTGAAGCGTTATATCGATATTGACCGCGGCGGATAGAGGGAGATAAGGCAATGGATTTTTGGCTGATGTGGACTTGGGGCTGCCTCTTTTCCATGGTAATCATGTTCAGCTTATGGTTGATCTATTTACGCAATGATAGGCCTGATATTGTTGATGTTGGCTGGGGCTTTGTCATTTTGTTCCTGGGTGTTGGCTTCAGCATTTTGTCTGATGGTTGGCCGTTCCGTCGCTATCTTCTCGCGTTCGTGGTGGCAATTTGGGCTGGGCGATTAGGCATTTACCTATTTATTCGGTGGCGTGGGAGCCATGAAGACGGTCGCTACAAAAGCTTACGGGCGCTTTGGTCTTCCTATCCGCGTATCTCTTTCTTGCTGTTCTTCATGCTGCAAGCGGCATTCGCTTCTTTGCTCATGTTACCGGCGCTGGCCATTGCTCGTAATCCAGACCCGCAATGGATGGCGCTGGAATGGGTCGCTGTTTCGCTGTTCATTCTTGCCACGCTTGGCGAATCGATGGCAGACGCACAATTAGCTCGATTCAAGTCACAGTCAACTGGTAAAGAGAATGTGTGTGAGCTGGGCCTGTGGCGCTATAGTCGACATCCCAACTATTTTTTCCAATGGCTAGCCTGGTTTGCGCTTGGACTTTGGGCGCTAAGTGCGGGTTGGGGATGGCTAAGCTGGGTATCGCCCTTTGTCATGTACTTACTTCTGACCCGCTTCAGTGGGATCCCGCCAGCCGAGGCGCAATCACTTAAATCCAGGGGTGCGGCGTATCGAAGGTATCAGCAAACCACAAACGCATTTTTTCCATGGTTCCCCAAGTCGATTTAGTTTTGCTGCATGGCATGGTCATCAGGCGTTAGTAGCCGGCAGCGTTTACTACCTCTTGCAGAACGGTCCTTGCACGATGTTGCAATGATTGGCGATGATATCTATATTGGCATAGACAGCTAACTTTTCTAATGCTGATCGCGTATCGGCGAAGACACCCAATCTATACCAATGACACAAGGAGGCCAACTTGCCCGCTACCGTCAACGTCAATTTTTTGACTGTTGTGCACAAAACGAGCAATGGGATTACCATCGCTTTTCCTGATGTATGTAAAACGCCCTCTCCTGGAGGACCGATCCCCATTCCGTATCCCAATATCGCCATGTCCACTAATACAACCAAAGGTTCAATGACGGTTAAGATGGACAAGCAACCCATCATGCTAAAAGGGTCATTTTTTGTACCAAGTTCTGGTGATGAGGCGGGCACAATCGGTGGTGTTTCGAGTAACACCATTAAAGGAAAAGCTGAATTTATCATGTACTCGTTTGACGTCAAGGTGGAAGGCAAGAACGTACCTCGCTTGATGGATCTGATGGTTCAGAATAAGCTGTCGAGTCCAAATACGCCGCCTTTCCCGCTGCTCCAGCCACCGCTAATTACGCTTCCAGATTTGCCCGACCTAGGTGACGCACCTCCATCACCTTGGAATATTGTGAAGATGGACCGTAGTTCCGAGTGATACGGCAATATGTCAATCTTGACCCCAGTGACGACGATGAGCACCATGGTCCTGACCTAGCCCTAACCGCAGACGCCAGCCAGATCGGATCCGACGAAATCGTACGCTCCGAGTGGTGGATTGACCCGCTAACTCAGAATCAGGATGAGCGCTACCTTTCTCGTCGTCAGCGAGCTCACCTGCGACTTAACTATCCCGTCAACGAAGACCAAGCTTTTCACAATACGGTGACCTTGCCACATGTAGGTGGTGATTGTTATGACGTGCTTTGCAGTAAGCGCCATGATCGCAGCCAATCCCATCGTTTTGGGACCATCGAAACTTGGCGCAAACTGTATTTTTCAGTCTGGTTAATGAACGACGAATGTGAAACGCAGTTCGATCAAACTCACTCTGTGATAGACGCAGAGATGGCACGTTCGTTTATTGAATTTGAGGAGATAGCGCGAGCTAGAACCTTAGTTAGCGAAGAGACCACAACCTACCGAGATGCTTTGAGATTCCTTTATCAAAGCGAGAGTAGCCCGAGCGTTTTGGAACATAAACCCTTCCATTTACGCATTGTGTTCATAAACCATCTTTTCAATCCCAGTCATCCGACCCACCGCGGAACGGCTAGCGACTCCACCCTTACCCAAACAACCGTTGATCAATTGCCAGCAACCGAATGGCTGGCCTCAGGAAGGATAAAGTTAAATCGACCGGGCGAGCAATGGCGAACTGTAACGGAAGCTTCCGATTTGGTCAGTAGAACTGGAGATTTCACCTTTCAGGTGGACGTTTCCAGCTTGCCCGAATATTGGGCCGAGGGAGAATACGACGGGTCTTGGCAGTATGAGTTGCACTTGAATACGTTACGCAACTTGGCTGGAGGCAATATAGGTAATCTATCTATTGTGTCTCTAAATGGGGGTAACGGAGCCTATTCGGTTTTCCAGTCGAGTTGTGTGCAACTTCATGAAATGGGCCATTCCTGCGGCCAGGTCGTTCGACGTGAAAGAACTTACAACGCTAGTGGTGGAGCCACGGGATGGGAGAGTCATCCCACCTGGTACACCGATAACTATGGCGGGATGGGAAACCACTGCTCGCATCATGCCCACTTAGCACCCAGTACGAGAACGAGCAGCGACCAAGCCTATGAACCCAACAGTGGCGCAACCGTTTGTGTTATGTATCATCGAATAAGCGATGAACACGGCACGCGTTTTTGTCCCAATTGTTTGTCAAGACTTCAGCGGGCTAACTTGGGACGACGCGCCATGATCCGACGAGGTTGGAACCGGTTTTGATTGTCCAGCACACCCAGCCTGTCTTGTTATCGAGAATGGAGCACAGTCCTGAAATAGAAGATTTGGGCGTTAGCCTTGCGGCTCATGAACTCGAATTGGATGGCGACCGCCTGTCATTTCAATTGTTGGTGACCGCCTGTTTGCCTGAGAACGTGGCGCTTGCCTTTGACGACCAAAACGCAGCAACTATGTGCGTGGTTGAGCATGCTACTAAGCTGGTGACGATGACGTTGGAAGACCCACACTTTTCGTCGCCATACGACCGCGATCCTAACTATATACCGCCAGCTGAAATCGATGTGAACCGTCAAATCGTTTCCTATGCCCAGCTATTTTTGGAAGTAACGGAGCTAGATAACCTTGATCGGCCGATTCTGATCACAGCGTTCCTATTGGAATGGTTTTCGAACACCCTTTCTCTTGATCTAGGAAGCTTGAGCTGGTCGAGTTTATGAAAGCGCCTAAACACGGGGGACAAGCTGGCATCAGCGCTCAAATTGTTGGCCGTCATGATGGGCAATGGTTGGCAGGTGAATTGATTCTATCGCTGAAAGATCGCGAACGGTTGGAACCCTCGCTTTGGATTGCACAATTAATCGTGGTGGCGCGCTACCTACATAATGGTCTTGGACCCGCCAAGTTCTTGTATCCTTTTCGATTGGCAACGACTGATGTATGGCAAAAAGATCAGCAGACGCAGCTTCACCACTTCGCGTTTGAAACTAAAATTGCCCACCTATTTGAGTCCCACCCTCCTAAAACCGATTACCTAGTCAACGTCAGGTGTTTTCGTTACACGAGCGCAACTATTTCCGTCGTCGTTTAACCACACCCGAGCTGATACTTCGAATGCCTTCTTAAGAGTGGCGTTGCTTTTTTTGTTCGCATTGCGGCGACTCAATCGTTTTGCTCTGTGAAAACACAATCTCGGAGTTAGGTTATGGATGCACTGAAGAATAACGTCGCGGACTTGTTATGGGATGGGCCGGGCAGTGATATGCAAGTGCTCCGAGTTGAGGCTCATTCCGCACTTTCCGAAATGCCAGTCACTGAAGTCGAATTGCGGTCACCTGACCCAAACATCGATTTCTCTCAAATGTTACGCGCCGAAACCAAGATCAAAATAAAGTGTGGGCCCGAACTGCAGGACACGCGCATTTTGAAGGGTCTGATCACGCGTTTTTATCATAAACGCTCGCGTCACGGGAATTTACGCACGTCGTCCACAAAGGTCTATAGCTATGAAGTGGAAATTCGGCCTGCACTGTGGCTTTTGACGCGACGCTTCAAATCGCAGATCTACCAAAAGATGACTGTTAAAGACATCGTCAGCGAGATCCTGGATGAATTCTCGGTACGCTTCCAGTGGAAAACGCAGCGCAGTACGCGATCACGCATGTATTGTGTCCAATTCCAAGAAACGGATTTCAGCTTCATTAGTCGTTTGCTAGAAGATGAAGGTATTTGCTTCTTTATAGACGAAGAAAAGGACGAGGTGATTTTCGCCGACGATCCCAGCGCCTTTGACCCCTGTAAACCCACCGATGAAGTGCCCTACATCGAAGACGGTGGCGGTTCGTTCAGTTATGGACGTCATGAAATGATTCGTGAGTTTGCCTACCGTGAAGAGATTAGCCGCGGTAAAGTCACCCTCCATCACTACAATTACGAGACTTCGCAAACTAATTTACAGACATGTAAGAACGCGCCCGACGCCCCTTGTTTTGGTGACCTTGAGTCGTATCACCACGCCATGATTTATCATGATTTGGGCGAAGGCCGCGACTATGCGTCCGTACAAACAGATGAAGCTTATGCGTGCGGAATCGAGGCCAGCGGTAGCTCGTCCTGTCGATCATTCGCCACCGGCCACGTCATGAAAATGAAAGACCATTTTCGAGAGGCCTACAATATTCGCTGGTTATTGACCTCTGTCTCGATCTCAGCAACGCAGGGCGATTTCGATTGCTTCTTTACGGCACAACCGGCGGACAAAGTTTATCGGCCACCTATGAGAACACCTCGTCCTCGCGTGATGGGGACACAAACCGCTATGGTTACTGGGCCGTCTGGCTCCGAGGTCTATCTCGACGAAATGGGACGCTGTAAGATTCAGTTTCATTGGGATCGGGACGGAGAACGGGATGATCGGTCCTCCATGTGGGTGCGAGTCTCCAATGGCTACGCTGGCCGTGACTATGGCATCCAATGGATTCCACGCGTCGGAAACGAAGTACTGGTAGCCTTTGTCAATGGCGATCCAGACCTACCCGTTGTGGTTGGACGCCTGTATAACGATTTCAATACGCCTCCTCTAGGACCCGCCGAAAAGTACCAAAACATTATTAAAGACATTTGTGACAATCACATGATGTTCGATGCCTCGGAAGGCAAAGAAGTTTACGACATGCGGGCGCAACGTAATATGAACGTGACGGTTGTCAACGACCAATCAGTTTCGGTCGGCGGTAATCAGGGTATTTCAGTGGGCAACGATCGCAGCGTGAGTGTCGGTAACGACGAAACCGTTGAGGTAGGTGCCAACCAATCAACGACCGTTGGCGCTGATCAGACGAATCAGGTTGCTAGCAACCAAAACGAAACCGTGGGTGCCAACGTTGAACAACAGATAGGCGGAACCTACGCGCAAGTCGTCGCTGGCGATAGTTCAACGCAAGTAGGCGGCGGCCGGACCACTATCGTTTCGGCTATGGATAGCACTAATTGTGGGGCTTATCAGTGTATTTCCCAAGGTAAGGGAGAAATTACCTGTGCGGGTAGCTTTGATCTGACGGCCGCAGGCACGACATCCCTCAAGTCGGCTGGTGCCACCAATGTAACAGCCGGAGGCGGCATCGACATGAGTGCTCCGTCGGTAAGCATCAAAGCTGGCTCTATCAGCTTAAGCTGTGGCGGTGGCAGCATCACTATTACTCCGGCCGGGGTCACCTTGACCGGACTCTTGAAACACAACTGTTAGGACGAACCAAGTGCAAGAAATTAAACTTAAAGACCATACGCTCAGCGTCCATGCCCAAGACAACCGCTTAGAGTTGTCATTTAAGGGCCAAACCATGCTGCACATCCATTTGGGCGAAGACGGTCCCGTGGTCGCCATTGAGGCGGCCGATCTTAGTCTAAAAACGAAAGGTCGCTTAGCCATCGATTCTGGCTCCTTACATATCCGTACCCGTGGTGACTTTATTCAGCAAGTGGGTGGCAATGGTTATGAACGTGTAGCTGGCAACAAAGAAATAGATGTACGCGATGATCTTCAAATTAGCGCGCAAGCCATGCGCGCGCACGCCGTCACCGGGTCGATGGACTTCAAAGCTAACGACGACTTGTCTCTTTCGGGCTTGCGTGTCCTACACAATGTTCCTACCGAAGATGAACGCCTCGAATTAGTCGCAAAAGCGCAATCCTTCGGAGAAATGATGGCTTGTCCCGCTTATGACCCGAAAGTTCCGCGTCGATTGCCTTTCTCGAAACCGCTAGAAAGGTCTGATTGGGACGACCATGCACCTAGATAATCGCTCTGATTTTGAGGCTTCGCTCTTTCACGGACCCGATGGTCCGGAACACCACGGCGTTGCCGTCCTATTCAAGACGCTGAGCCCGCTTCATGCAAAAGCGGATCCCGAATTTGAGTGGCCCGTGCTTCAAAAAGAGATGAATACCGATTATGGCGACTTCCCCATGGATCACCATTTGCCACTTGCCAAGATGGACTTGGTTGTTTGTGGTCATGCGCATACACCAAAGGGTCAAGCGCGTTATGTGCACCAAGTGAATGTCAAACTGGGCGCCTTTGGATACGGCCACCAAGTTGTGGGTGACCGTGTCTGGGCCAAAAAAATGTTTGGTTATGAGCCCACCGATCCCAAACCCTTTACCAGCATGCCTTTGACCCTGAAACAGAGTTATGGCGGCACATTGAAGATGCCGTTTGGTGATGTACCCTGTCCTGCCAATCCAAAAGGGAAGGGCTTCCTACTAAACGACGTAACTGCCGAAGGTCAAGCACTGCCTAACCTGGAACGAGCCGGCCTGGCTCTTCAAGATCCCTATCATGTGATTGATCCCGTTTGTATGGCGCCGTATCCAATTGGATGGAAACTGCGTTTGGATCGCTTGATGGGCCCAGAAGGCGTTCGTCCGTTTCATAAAGACGACAGCCATCTCTATTTTGGTGTCGCTCATCCCGATTTGCAAATCGACCGGCCACAGCCGGGTACCAGCATTGAAATAGAAGGCATGCACCCAGAGATGACGCTGAACGCAGAGGTTCCTGCCTGTCCGGGCAAGGTTTTCGTGATCATCGACGGTAAGGAAGCCGAACTGAATGTGACTTTGGATGGGATCTTCGTTTTTGCGCATCTCGGTTGGGTCGGTTTCAAGTACCGCGCGGCGGGTCGTTTTGTATTGGGAGCGCGACAAAGCCGAGAAGTACGATTGCAGGCAGTGGCCTGATGTGGCGTGTTCTGGCAGCCATGGACTTTATTACCGTGGTCGAAGCGCATATGGGCGTGACCTTACCGGCTGCGGGCATCTCAACGGGCTTCCATTTTGCCGTCGGTGCCTTTGCGTGGAAGTTTGACCGACAATGTTGGTTGGGCCCCATTCCTACAAACTCGCCACCATGTCTTGGCCACGATGCGGGCGTCTTGCGACCTCATGTGATGATAGACCCAACGCCACCTCCGCCAGCGTCATCGGCTATCACATCTTTGCAATGCACGGCAAATAGCGCACTTAAACCGACCTTCTCGGCCAGCCGCGATTTACGCAATGGAGGTGGTGCATTGCCCGTGAGTGCAGAGGCATTGCCATATGGTGCAGGCATCGTCTTTTCAGGCAATGTGCCTTGCGGATTTGGAGGTCCACATGTGGGTATCCCCATGATCCCCACGCAGATGCTCGATTGGACGGGACTAACATTGGGCGACATTATCGGCGGCCTGGTTAATATGCAGTTGGAAACACTATCTCAGGCCTGCCTAGATCTGGTTAGCAGCGTGCCAGGCTTAGAGGCCTTGCCCTATATCGTGGCCTGGGGACCGGCATTGGGGATTAGCGTCTGGCCTTCTGGTCATGCGGCTGTAGCGCCCGTACAGCAAGCCATCGATGGACTGGTGGCCAATGCCAATTCGAATTCAAGTGCATCTGCACCCTCGTCGTCAGCTGGTCCAAGTTCTGCGGCACCTTCGAGTGGTGCCCCTGCATCCGGGTCTTCAAGTAGCGCTGGCGCTAGCTCTGCGGCTTCAGGCTCAGCGGGTGCTGGCCCATCGGGTGCCAGCCCGTCGGGAGCCGCTGCAGCGGCTCCGCCACCGCCATCTGATGCGACCTCCGGATGGTCGGCGTTTGGAGATTCTGGATGAGTTATGTCAGTCATTGCTACACCCATGGTTACCAACACCGAGTGACCGTTAAATGCCGCTACGAACAACTGGGACCGCACATGCGTGCTGCTGAAAAAGCGCCCGAAATCATCCATGATGCCGTGGTTGAAGACGGCGTGTTGGTGGCAGAGAACGATATGATGATCAAGACCGCCTTAACCGATATCGTCATCAAAGGCAGTATGTACACTCCGGCAGGGCAATCGTTGCCGGAAATGGAAGCGGCCGTCGCATTCAACGGCCACATGAAACGAATCAAGGTGACGGGTCAACGTTATTTAGAGTCAACGGCGCCGCTCAAGTTCAGCCAGCCCGAACCGTTCGAGAAGATCCCTTTCGATTGGCGCGAATGTTACGGTGGAACCGATGCTGCCAACGAAAAGGAGGGCGATCTTTGGGATCTGCCTGCTTTGAGCGCCTCCATGGGACGCGACCTGAGTGATTGGAATTTGAATCGTTATAAACGCAATCCGCAAGGCAAGGGCTATGTGATGCGTTTGAAGGACGATCATAAAGGTCTAGCTCTACCCAGAATTGAGTTTACCGATGAGTGCATTACCCCAGAGAATCTCGTCAATTCGGATCCTATGTCGTGGTTTGAACGCCCATCGCCCGCCTGTTTTGGGTGGGTCAATCGCAGTTGGTTTCCGCGACTGTGTTTCATGGGCGGAAAACTGTTCCGACAGCCGATGCCGAGCCCTAGTTGGAAACTGCCTGAATATGACGCTGGTTTGAGTTACGACGATCTGTTTGCGCAGGTGACGCCGGTCGAATTGGCCCAGCATCCGCGTATATTTCAAGGCGCACATCCCTATTTGCAGGTCCCATCTTTGACCGGTCGGCAAGAGATAGGTTTGTATGGGTTTCAGCCAGATTCGCAGTGGTTAATGTGTCCTATTCCCACCCAGGCTCCATGTATTAAGGTCCAAGTGCCGGGTGCCAAAAGGTTGCTTGAGAAAGCCTGCAGCCTATCGCAAATCGTCATTGATGCGGACCAAAAGACTTTGGAATCCACCTGGCATGCCGTGGTAAGAGCGCCCGTTCCGGTGGTCGGGGATGCCGTTCACGACGTGCGCCATCAAGTGGATTGGAATTGAGGCGTCATTGATTTTATTGGAAGGCTGGCCGGCCAACGTGACTTGGAACATGTTTCAGGAGCGATCGAGCAAGCCATCTGGTGTCACCTACAACGCTCAAATCAGCCCAAAGTTTGATGTACTCGACGTCCATGTCGACGAAAGTGGTGGCCGTTTTAAGGTCAGCGGGTTGAAGATAAGAGTACGAGTTGAGAAAACGGAGTCTTGGGTGGTGACAAGCCAGAAGAGCGCCAAACTCTTGAACCACGAACAGGGTCATTTTGATATTTTGGGCTTGGTGGCGCGTGAGCTTAAGGATGAAGTCGAGCATGCAAGCGCCGACTCTAAAACCGAACTCATCCGTCAATTGCGAAACTTAATGGCAGAGAAACAGGGCCGCGCCGATGAGATAGACGACGAGTATGATTCAGAAAGCGAAACCGATCACGGCCGCAAGCAAAGGCAACAAGATCAATGGGATAAAAAGATCAAAGAAGCCAAGGCCAATAACACCAATCTCTAACGATATCTAAAAGCGACATTGCACCTATTTGGCGGTATCATCTTGAAATCATGACGGCTACGACTATTTAGATGAAATTCGATTGGATCAAGGACCAACTTGATCTAAACGGCTTTGTCCTAGTTCGGTCTGCCATCTCGGTAGAAACCTGTCGTGAATTGGCTCAATGCCTCGATCCCTTTTTGAATGCCCAAGTGTCTGCAGCAGGTTTGCGTCATGTACTTATGAAAGTACCCGGGGTTCTCGAGATTGCTTCCGGGTCAACCTTTCGGCAGCTTGCCTGCCATGCATTGAGATCAAAGGCGTGGCCTGTTAAATCAATTTGTTTTGACAAACGGTCCGATGCGAATTGGTTGGTTCCCTGGCATCAGGACCTTTCGATTGCCGTCCGAGATCGCCATCCTAGGCCAGACTTTCGTAACTGGTCGCTCAAGGAAGGGGTTCATTATGTGCAACCGCCGGTAGAAATACTGCAGACCATGGTGACTTTGCGTGTTTATCTCGATGAGAGTGGTCCCGAGAGCGGAAGTCTTCGTGTATTGACCGGCAGCCATCGATTTGGGCGTTTGAGTCAATCCAAGATCGACCAAATCGCTGCAACGGCTGAGGAGTATGTGTGCCTCGCGAATCGAGGTGATGTATTCCTCATGTCACCACTTGTGTTGCATGCATCGTCAAAAGCAACGCAACCCGTTCACCGGCGTATATTGCATATCGAATTTGCTTCTCAAAAACTGCCTGACCCGCTTAAATGGTGTTTTGAGTCAAGTGATTTCAAATGAGGTTTTATGTTCGAATATGTAGTTGGATTAAACGTCGTTGATGAGGATCTGTACGCGAAATATCGATCCGCGATGACGCCCATCTTAACGGCACATGGCGGTAATTTTGGCTATGAATTCAAAATAGATAAGGTACTTAAAAGCCTTTCTTCAGATCCCATCAACCGTGTGTTCACCATCTTCTTCCCAGACAAACAAACAGCCGACAAATTCTTTGCGAATCCCGAATATGCCAAGGCGAAAGAGACCTATTTTGAGTCGGCGGTGACGTCAACAACGATCATTTCTAGTTACAGCCGATGATCGTGCGCACTTGCGCGTGCCTTTTCTGGGACCACCGAGTTGAACTCGGCGATCCCATGGCTTCATAACACCTATCGGTGGCCAGCGCTTTCCATCGAAATCTTTTATCAGGCAAGCAATACATTGATCCTGCGGCAATTAGCGCTCGCGAAGCAAGCATCGCGATATCTACATTGGTGTTCAACATAAATGCACGAAAAAGCGGAGGCAAACCTCCGCATTTCACATCGGAAACCGCGGATTTTCATTAAGCGCAATGCTTCACGTTTTTCGACAGACAGCTTCCGAGAGCCGAGCCAAAAATGGAGCAGTGTGAGCACTGTTTAGTTGAGAGACGCCGCCTCTCGAGCTTGCAGGCAGAAATTGAGCACGGCCGGACTACTCTGACCCCAGCTCTTCCAACCGATACTATCGATCTTCTGACCACCTGTTACCTGATAACCGCCCTTCTTGAGCAGCTCAAACAAATTTGCACTGTCTTTGCCGCTATCGTAACCACGGTCAATGTCGCGCTCGTCGAACAGGTTCCAGTCCAGATACATACGCACGGATCTTCCTTTACCTGCTTCGATGGCACTCAACACGTCTTGCCGAATGATCAAAGCCGAGCTTGCGCTTTGCATGGCCGCGACACCAAACACGTCAGGGTAAGTGAGTGCTGTGTACAGAGCCGTAATCGCATAATAACGTGTTCCCCAGATCGTTCGCGCGGCCGCATCTGATTTCAAATTGTAGCTGGATTCGAGCAACGGGATCAATTCTTCAACCAGAGCACGTGCATAGGTATGCGCTTGCTCAGAACCCGATTCCAACCACCATGTTTCAGCAGCGGGGACTAAGGCCACGACGGCTGCCGTTTCTTGCAACGAAGGTGCGATATGTTCGGGTAAGTCAGCTTTGGATAACCATGGTTCACCGTCATTGATGACTACCAATGGATAGCTCTTTTGTTTGTCGTAATCCATGGGCAACAACACCGTGACATCACGGGTTTCTTTCAGAAGCTGGCTCTCAAATTTGACTGTCTCTTGGCGCAGAAGCGGGTGCGTTTTGAATTCAGACCACATTTCGTCGTCATCCAAACGAGGTGCTTGCCGATAGTTATTCGGATCATTGACCCAAGTCTCGTAGTCAATCTGGAAACGATACTGGAAGCGACAGTTTTTGGGCAAATTCACGCTGTGAAAATAGAGATCGCTATCAGCAAGTCGAGTCATGTCGCGAATTTCAGAGTCGTTAAACATTGAACCAGCTAAGCCAACATTCTTTGCCTCGCCTCGGTAAATGAAATGAACTTCTTCGCCATCTAAGATGGGTGCAGTAGGGTGCTTGGCCGTAAAGTCAGCCAGTACCTTTTCTCGATTGTCACTGTCAGCGTCCTGATAGGCTTTTGTTAAATCGCTGATCAGGTTATCGACGCTGCTTTCCATTTGCGGATTTGGAGTTTCCTCCGCTACAAGCTGGACAGCGGCCATATCCTCGAGATTCCTAACGTAAACCGTGTCATTGGCGAAGCTGGGCCATGAAAAGCTGCTGCCACTTAAGGCTTCGGTTCGCGCTACTTCAAGGTAGGCGCTAGGATCGGCTTTTGCGACAACCACTTGTCCGTGTGCGGCAAAAATGACCAAGTAGTCGTCAACCAAAATCAGTCCACTGCCGCCGGGCTCTCTAGAGCGCCAGACTCGCTCACCTGTGTTGGCATTGACGCAAGTTAGGATGCTGCCACGGAACCCGTACAGGTAATCGCCATGTTCGACAGGTGGCGGATAAGTCTGTCCCAAGGCTGCACTTACATATTGTTCCTCGGCTTGTATGCCAGCGTCTGTCTTCGAAAGTTTGATGACGGTCACGCCACCTCG
Organism: Holophagae bacterium; assembly: GCA_029263455.1. Lineage (GTDB taxonomy): Bacteria > Acidobacteriota > Holophagae > Acanthopleuribacterales > Acanthopleuribacteraceae > JAGQSC01. The sequence continues at coordinate 217,578 of JAJCXM010000019.1, read as the reverse complement.
GCTTCGTTTCAAAACACGATTGCCGCTCAGGACCATCGGCATCCCGCTAGCTGCTGGGTTCTCTTTGTCAAAAGCGTAACGCCATAGTTCGTTTCCGTTTTTGACATCCAAACCTACAATCTGTTCCGATGTTGATGCCAGCACCTGATCTGAGTCCAATAATCTAGAGATAATAGGCGAACCATAATCGGCTTTTCCTTCTCCAAATGACCAAACGATGGCACCTGTTTCCGCATTAAAAGCGACTAAAAAACGATTCTCAGTTCCGCCTACTTGCACGACAAGTAAATTCTTGTCGGCGTTCGCATAATAGACGGGCGTGGTCGTAAACCCATAAGTGGGTGCCTCAGCTGCAAATTGTTTAGCTAAATCCGACTCCCAGACCAACTTACCGTCGCTCAGTTGCAGGCTCACCAGACGACCTTGTGCACTCAGGCCAAATACATGCTTACCGCCCACAACAGGTGTACTTAATGGACCATCGGTTGATCCATCATGTCCCAAATAACGTTCGCCTAGCCGGAACTGCCACTGCTGCTTACCATCGGCACTTGAGAAACAAGCAATCAAATCGTCGTCCGCTCGTGAAAAAGCGGTAATCAACTGTTTGTCTTTGATCACCATCGACGAGTAAGCAGGACCGATGGGCACTTGCCACAGTTTCTTTAATTGCGGTTCTTGGTCAAAGGACAACGAGCCTTCTGTTCGACTGTCATAGTTAGGACCCAGTGGATGCGTCCAATCCGATGAAATAAGTAAGAAACTTGAACACACACTCATGACAGTGGCAAAAAACATGTTTTCCTCCAGGAAGTTCTTGGAAATGCTTACGAATCAAGCGGCAAATGGTTGGCGTTAGGTTGTAAAAGCTTCATTTAGGGCCGTGTATCGTCATATCGGAGATGCCAAAGCCACTTGCCCAAATTGCGTCCATCTCATCTTACGCAAATTGCTATACTTCAGCTACATAAACCAAATGGGTGACCCTTAGATGGTAACTGACAAGTTTCAAGGTACCGATCGCTTCGTCATTCAACGCAAGCTGGGTAGCGGTATGACCGGCGAGGTTTATGAGGTCTTTGATCGCGATCGCCAGTGTAATCTCGCACTCAAAGTCTTGGCCCGACTCGAGCCTTCCACTCTGTACCGCTTCAAGCAAGAGTTCCGAGCACTCGCCGACGTAAACCACCCCAACCTTGTCCAGCTATACGATTTACTGTCCGATGCCGGTCACTGGTTCTTCACCATGGAGCTGGTCGAGGGTTGTGATTTCTTAGACTATGTGAAACCTGTCAAACCTATAGATTCAAACGATACAACCTTGGACGTCACGGAATGCGATCGGTCAAGGTTTGATCAGGTGCGCCTACTGCTGGCCTTAGAACAAATAACCGAAGGCTTGATGGCTTTGCACCGTACCGGCAAGATCCATTGTGACCTCAAACCTTCTAACGTTTTGGTCACCGCAGATAATCGAGTGGTCTTATTGGACTTGGGGCTAGTGCGTGATATCGGACCCAACCGAGCCTTTGAAAGTATCGATGAAAGCATTTCTGGGACGCCCGCATACATGTCGCCAGAGCAAGGGGCTGGGGTTCGTATTGAGCCTTCAAGTGATTGGTACGGGTTTGGGGTCATGCTATACGAGGCATTAACTGGGCGCGTGCCATTCGAAGGCAGTGTGGTGCAAACCATCATCCAAAAGCAGCACCGGGACCCAACCCCAGTGCACGAGTACGATGAGACCATTCCAAATAACCTGGCTAAACTGTGCGCGAAGCTGCTGCACCGCAATCCTATGAAACGACCCACCGGTCTGGAAATCCTGAACTTGCTGGGAAGCCAGGGGTCGGAATCACCGATCCTACGCAGTTCACGTTCCACCTCAAGCTCGGGTCACTGGCTGACCCGACGATCCTTGATGCAACAACTCAACAATGTGCTAGCCCTAGTACAAGCTGGTGAACCGCAAACCATGATCCTGCATGGACCTTCGGGCATGGGTAAGTCGATGTTGGTGAAAATGTTCCTCAAGATGGTTCGCCATGAGGACGAATCGACCATCGTCTTGGACGGCCGTTGTTTTCAACGGGAGTCGGTGCCTTACAAGGCACTGGACCACCTGATCGACACCTTTTCGCGTTTCTTGAAGAGTTTGTCGGATGATGAAGTCTCGCTACTGATCCCCGACGATATAGCCGTCCTGGCGCGACTCTTTCCCGTACTCAAACGCGTGCCAGCGGTCGCCAGACTCCATAATGTAACTAAAGAGATCCCTGACTCCTTTGAACAAAGGCGTCGAGCCTTTGAGGTTCTTCGTACCTGTTTTACCTCTCTAGCTCGAGCTCGCCTTTTGGTGATCTTTATTGACGACCTGCAATGGGGCGACTTAGACAGTGCCTTACTGCTAAATGAAGTGTTGTTGGCACCAGACGCACCTCCGCTCTTATTCGTGGGTTGCTATCGCGATGAAGATCGTTCCAGCAGCGAATTTCTCAACCACTTCCAAGTTAATGATTTGGCTGGTCAGGATGTGATTACACGCATCGAAGTCGGTGAGCTTACCGAAGAGGAATCTTTTGAACTCACACGTGGGTTGCTGGGCAAAAAAGCGTTAGGCCAGGATGAGTTGGTTCAACGTATTGTGACGGAGTCTGCGGGCTGTCCATTCCTGATTGAGTCGATGGTGCGTTACGCGCAAACACTTGATTACGACGAAATCGAAGAGGAACTGAGTGATAGGGCTAAACAAGCCAGCGTCACTAGTGTCATCAAAGCTCAGCTCGCTCGCTTACCTGACGAGGCAAGCAAGTTACTGGAAATTATCGCCTTGGCTGGTCAACCGATCGATCTAGAGGCGGCGCGACAGGCTACGGAATTACCGGAAATCCAGGGTGCGTTGGCGGCCCTGCGAGTGGCCAGACTCATTCGTATCCGTGGAGAACGTCGCCAAGAGCAAGTGGAGTGTTACCACGACAAGGTCCGTGAAGCGGTGGTCGAACAAATCCCACCAGAACGCCTTGGTCCCTACCATTTGACTCTGGCCCAAACGCTGTACTTGTCTGGCAATGCCGATCCCGAAGCATTGGCCTTCCATTTTCAAGAAGCGGGTGAAGAGTTACGGGCGGCCGAGTTCATCTCACAGGCGGCCGATCGTGCCAACGAAGCACTTGCCTTTGATCGTGCTTCCCGTCTCTACCAAATCGCCATCGACATAGAGCCCGGACCCGAAGAAGCTCGTCACAATTTGAGGGTCAAGCTAGGCAACGCGCTGGCTAATGCCGGGCGCGGGACGGAGGCGGCCGCCTGTTACCTGAAAGCATCCGAAACTGCCAAGTCGGCTGTTTCGCTGGAGTTACAGAGACGCGCGGCCGAGCAGCTCCTTATAAGCGGCCGCATCGACCAAGGTGTGGCCGTAATCCGCCAGGTGTTGCAAGGCATCGGCATGAAGCTGACGTCTTCGCCCACGAAGGCTTTGATATCGTTGGTTTTACGGCGCTTCCTGCTCAAGATTAGAGGTTACGGATTCAAGGAACGCGATACCTCGCAGATCTCGCAAGAGACCCTGATACGTATCGATACCTGCTGGTCCGTGTGTGTGGGGCTGGGCATAGTGGATCCCATTCGCGGCATGGATTTCGGCACCAGACACTTGTTACTCGCCCTTAAAGCGGGTGAACCGTATCGCGTGGCGCGAGCATTGGCCATCGAAGCCGGCTACTCCGCGACGGGCGGTAAAAAGAAAGCCCTGCGTACCCAAAATTTGATCTTGGCAGCCACTCGATTAAGCCAAAAAGTGAATCATCCCCATGCCTTGGGCTTAACCCACATGACAGCAGGGTTGGCAGCGTTCTTGGAAGGTAAATGGCGTGCTGCTTATGAGCGCCTCGGCCGCGCAGAAGAGATTCTTCGTCAACAGTGTACGGGCGCCACTTGGGAAATTGACACGTCCGTGCAGTTCCTGTTGCGAACCATGCTCTTCATGGGCAAATACAAGGAGATGAGTAACCGGTTGCCAGCCTTACTGAAAGACATCCAAGCGCGTGGCGACCTATACGCCGAAAACAATCTTCGTAGTCGCATCACCTGGTTCTCCTGGCTGATGCACGACGAATCGGAATTGGCGGCAGAAGAAGTCACCACGGCTAAAGCTCAATGGTCAACGGACAGTTTTATGATTCAGCACTATTGGCATATGACGGGCGAAGCTGAAGCGGCGCTGTACTTGGAAGACGGGCTAGAAGCGTTTCGTTGTTTCGAGCAGCGCTGGCCTGAACTGAAAGGGGCGATGTTCTTGCGGATCCAGTTTACGCGGACCGAGGCACTCTCGGTGCGAGGCCGCTGCGCGCTGGCGGCCTGGAGCGAAGATAGAGACCCTGCGCGACTGAAACTGTTACGTTCGATTATCAAAGAAATCGAACGTGAGCAGTTGGCTTGGGCGGCGCCGCTGGCGCGCATGATGGCGGCCGCGATTGAGGTTGGCTTGGGTCAGAAGGAGAGGGGCGCGTCGTTGATGACGCAGGCCATCTCTGAGTTCGATGATACCGAGATGCGCGCCATGGCTGCGGCCGCGAAGGTGAGATGTGGCCAGGTGATTGAAGGTAGTGTGGGCAACAAGATGCAACTGGAAGGTCTCAACTGGTTCCGTGAACAAGCTGTCGTCAAACCCATGTCCATGATCGCGCTGTTAGCACCGGGCCCCTGGCCGAAAGAATAGATCAGCCAAGCTATCGATCTGGCAACATCATCGTCACCAATCCTATGACGACGATATGAACGCACTGGCAAAACGCTGGGGTTATCATTGGTCATGGGATCCGCATATAGGCGAACCATCGTGGCAAACAAACTGACCGGCCGCCCGTGACGCCGAGATTCGCTTTCAAGGCCGAAAAAAGAGATTTGCCGCGTTACACCAATAGTATGATAAGTTCATATGACGTTAGAAGGACATGTTTTATGGGTGCAACGCGCAAGACAATTACGGTAACCGACCAGCAGAATCGCTGGATTAAGGCGCAAATTGCCGGTGGCGCATTTACTAACGATAGCGAATACATCCGTGATTTGATCCGTCGTGACCAGGCAAGCCAAGCCGATATTGATGCCATTCGTGCCGCCCTCGTCACAGGTGAGCAAAGCGGTGAACCGCAGCCATTTGATGCCGAACAATTTAGGCTAGAAATGACCGAAAAATATGCCAGCCGGGCAGGCTGACTATCGGCTTACGCCTAAAGCCAGAGAAGATCTTGAGGCCGTTTGGTTTTACTCTTTGACTGAATGGGGCGTAGGGCAAAGCGAACGATACATTAACGACTTAACGTCAGCCTTTGATTTCCTAGCAACCAGCCCAAAAGCTGGAATGGCTTGTCAGAATATTCGGCGAGACTACCGGCGGTATCCTGTTAGTCGGCATGTCGTCTATTACCGTGTGACCAAGTATGGAATTGAGGTCATTCGTATATTGCACGATCGGATGTTGCCTAAACGTCGTTTTTAGCGCATTCACCTTTCCTATGACGAACTGAACGCACGCCCGGCAGGGCTTGTAGATTGATAGCAGTAGAGTTCGTTTAGTATGGTCGCTCGCTCGGATTGCTATCAGTGTCTCGTCAGATTCTTAGGAATCAGTTATTTGATAGCGCAGTTGTTGATAATGTATTTCAAGCGACAGGAAAGTGCCGCAATCTTCAGTCCTTTCAAATTGTATTCTGATTGCCGGATGAGCCGAATCTGGAAACCGTGTGATCTGATTAATGGCACGCCCACCCGAACAAAGAAGATCTCTCAATAGATCATTGCTCATATTGACGACCAAACTATCTACAAATATGAGAATGTCTGAAAGTTGTGGATGGGTAGCAAGTATATTCCAATTGATCGATTCAGATACTACTCGTAGAGCCGCACTCTGCAAGAACGGCATATCCGTAACCCAATCAATATTAGTTAACCTGGCGCTAGGGGCGTCAATTGAAAGCCATCTCAGATTTCGTAAGGACGACAGCGGGGATAAATTCTTCAGCATAACAACATTTTCAACGACTAAGGTTTCGATTTTTTCACATGCCGTCAGCTCAGATATGTCATTTAGTTGAGGTAAATCCGTGAGTATCAACTCAAGCAAATTACAGCACGCATTTATGCCACTTAATGAACGAATCTCTGACGTATCAATTCGGATGGCGCGAATGTGAGTTGCCCTGGACAAGAAACCAAGATCAGGCGATTGCAACCCACTCAAATCCAATTTTTCTAAGCCTTTGCGATTGAAATGATTTGCGTTCGTTTTTTCATTGCACTCGCATTTAAGATCACGCAATTTCGCTAGCTTTCTAAAGTCAAACGCGTTTAATGCACTGAATCTTAATCGCTCAAGTTCGGTGAATCTTTTGAGTTCGGAAATCGATGTGGGATTCATCGATTCAATCTCTAAGCCCTTCACCTTAACGGAACATCCGAGAAGCTGTACGAAGGAATCGTCTGAAGGCAGGACCCAATCCGAACCCTTGAGCTGACTAGGAACTTCGTCGGTCCAGTTAAGAATGTGGACGACCCTTCTTCCATCTTCAGCCAGACCAATGGCGAGATCTTCGTGATACTCGTAACCTTCAAAATCCATAAAATCCTCTATACGAAGAGGGCTGATCATCTGTGTTAACGGTATTTTCAGTGCGTCCAGTGTGGCGCGAGCTTGATAACGGATTCGTTGAAAATCATCCGAGATCAACAGGTTTTCAAATTTATTTGACGTCCTCAGATCAAATTCTACTTTTTCGACTGTTTCCGCCAAGATCAGGAAATGAGTGGGGCGATTGACAAGCATATGGGCGAATTCGGTGAATGCTAAGAGTAATCCAACGAGATAATTAGCTTCATGACCAAATCGCTCATGAATAACCCAAGGTTCGATTTGACTAACAAGTCTCTTCTGTTCCGTAGCCTCTTGGGCTAAGTAGGTTGTTAAATTAAGTAGAAAGCTCAACTCGTTCTTCACCGTAAATTCAACCTCGGATAAATTGTTATTTCTATTATCTCAAGATGCCGAAAACTGGTTGTCAAAATTTGGTACTTTGCAGGTAGGAACTGTATTTAGCCCGGCACAGCGATCTCACTGTCCAGGGTGACGAATCCTCGAGAATCCCTTGGATAACTTAGATTATTAAGTTGCCAATTAGTCGGGTGTCGGCTACGGTTAGATTACTGACTGTGCTTTATTCTGTATTTGTTATCGCGATGGATAACAGCGTCTTTACGTGCTTAACCCATTCATGATCTGGGTGTTCTAGGGTACGCATTTACTCAAAGCCAATACTTGTACGAGATAAGCCTATCGGACTCTAGTTCGGGAGGTATTGTTGTTATGAAACTCGCTATTCTTTCATGCGGCCCAAAATCTTATAGTACGAAACGATTGAGGGAAGCGGCAAGCGCGCGCGGACATCAAGTAAAGGTGCTCAACACCTTGAAATTCGCCATCGATCTTCAACGTGGTGAACCGGATCTGTATTACCATCAAAAACCATTGAGCACCTATGACGCGGTACTGCCTCGAATCGGAGCTTCAATTACCTATTACGGCACAGCCGTCGTTAGACAATTCCAGGAAATGGATGTGTTTTGTGCGAATACCGCGCACGGCATAACCAATTCCCGAGACAAGCTACGAAGTTTGCAAATACTCAGTCGGCATCATATTGGTATCCCTAGAACAACTTTTGTTCGTGATAAGAAAGATGTCTTGGCTGCCATCCACCGCGTAGGTGGTGCGCCTGTCGTTATCAAACTCATCGAAGGCACTCAGGGCATTGGTGTTTTGCTAGCCGAATCCGTTAACGCGGCAGAATCGATCATCGAACTCTTGCAGAGCCAGAAACAAAACGTATTGATCCAGAAATTTGTCGCCGAGAGCAAAGGCAAAGACATCCGCGCATTTGTTGTCGGCGATCGCGTCGTTGCTGCCATGCGTCGAGTGGCACAAGGCCAGGAATTTCGCAGTAACGTGCACCGCGGCGGCGTGGCTGAAGCGGTAGATTTACCAGCTGAATATACTGAAACCGCTGTCCGGGCGGCGCAAATTTTGGGACTGAAGATTGCCGGCGTCGACATGTTGGAAAGTAAAACAGGCCCACAGATTATGGAAGTCAATTCCTCGCCAGGGCTTGAAGGCATTGAAACAGCTACTGGGTTGGATATTGCCGGAGCAGTGATCGACTATATCGCTGCTCAAGTCGACTTTCCTGATATTGATGTTCGTCAGCGCTTAACGGTCAGCAAAGGCTATGGCGTTAGCGAAATTTATATCCCTGAAGGCTCAGAATTTGTAGGCAAGACTATTACGGAAACTCAGCTTCGCGAGCAGGATATTAACGTACTGACGTTGTATCGCGGTGCCAAAGTCATCCCCAACCCCAAGAATGAACGGACGTTGGAATCCCATGACAAATTACTCTGTTTCGGGAAGCTGGAGTCGATGCGACACATGGTGCCACTGAAAACGAGACGTCGTCGTCGGCCCGACATCAAAAATCTTGTTCCTTCGGCTACAAAGCCGCCGAAAAGTGGTAGCTAACGCATTTATCTATAGAAATCTTTTAAGCGTCACAGGGATTAAAGCGTCTAAACTAACCTCTAAAATGTGAGAGGTTCAATATGATTAGAGCATTTCTGTACGACCCCACTACTCAAACCCATCAAAGTGGCGGTCAGGAGTTGATCGAAGCATGGCGGGCGTCTGAACACAACCTAATTTGGCTTGATGTAGAAGGCGAATCAAAAGAAACAGATGTGGCATTCTTAAAGCAATTCAAAATTCACCCGCTAGCGATTCAAGATGCGTTGCGACCCCGGCACCCGCCGAAGATTGAACGGTTTGAGGATTTCTCCTTCATCCTAATGCGTGGACTTGATGCAGATACCGATGGCATCGATTTCGGCGCCATTCAACTCTCGTTTTTTGTGGGCGAACGCTTCCTGCTTACACGGCATGCCAACCCATCGGTTTCGGCCAATTGGTTGTACAAGAAATTACTAAGAGACAATTCACTGTTTGAGAATGGACCAGGCGGACTTGCGATTCGCTTGAGTAACCGCTTAGCGAGACGTTATATCGAGATTCTCCTGGGTCTTGAACCGCGCTTGGATGAGATTGAAGAGGAGATGTTTATAAGGCCAGACGACTCTCTTTTGGCGGAGCTTACAAGCTATAAGTCACGCCTCAGGAAACTATCACGCATAGCCAGTTACCATAAAGAAATTGCCGAGTCTCTACGAACCACCCATGACCCCTTGATAGACACGGCGCTGACGCACGAAATCATCGATCTATATGAGCAAATCGAGCGCACACAGTCACTTGCCAGTATGTATTACCAAATCTGTAATGATCTGACCGATGGCTATCTGGGTATGTCTTCGCACCAGTTGAACCGCGTCATGCAACTGCTCACAATTATCACGGTGATATTCGTACCACTTACCTTTATGGCGGGCATCTACGGCATGAATTTCGAGAACATGCCCGAACTTGCCAGCCGGTGGGGGTACTTCATTTTGCTTGGCATCATGTTTGTCGTTGCCATCCTGCAAGTACTCTATTTTCGACGAAAGCGGTGGCTCTAATTCGCAAGATGTAGATCCTTTCCACCTAAAAAGCCTAGTGAGCGGTTTTGCCAAAATGTTGCGTAAACATGGGCGCGACAATGAGGCAAAAAAAAAGACTTGGAGAAACGTTTTAGTAAACACGCTAGCTAGCTTGTATGCTTTGGAGACAGCAAGTCGCTTGACGCTGCTGTCAAGGTTTGGGGTAGGCTGATGTTGTATATATTTAGCGGTTTACCAGGTGTTGGCAAGTCTCATCTGGCGATGTTTCTGGCCCAGTCGATTGGAGCTACCTACATTAGGGCGGACTCGATTGAGCAAGCAATGAGGAATGAGGGTATCTCGGAAATAGATGGAAAAGGCTATCAGGTCGCTTATTCAGTTGCTGCTGATAATTTAAGGTTGGGCCATTCCGTGGTTGCGGATTCCGTTAACCCCTGGCAGCTAACTAGAGAAGCTTGGCGTCAAGTGGCAAGATCAACGGCAACGGATTATCGTGATATTGAAGTGATATGTAGCAGCATATCGGAACACAGGCATCGAGTTGAAAACAGAGTGAGTCTGGTTCCACGCCTCGTGTTACCCACCTGGAAAGACGTCCAAAATCGGGATTATCAGTCCTGGCAAATGCAACGAATTCAGATAGATACGTCTGGGAGAAGTGTGTCGCAGAGTCAGTCCGATTTGTTAGTGCTGTTGAAAGCAGAGAATATATTGGAGTGAGGCTGAATTTTAGTGCGATAGCTGGTGGCTAGGGTTTTTGGCCCTTGATGGAGTAAACAAGTGGCATGGAAAACTTTCCATGGTCAAGGAAGAAGCGGCCCGGGCCACGTTCAACCATTCCATCAAAGCAATCATAGGGACTAAAAGGAAATTCGCGAACATGACCCAGTTCAATGCCTACCGCGAGCAGTGCGTTAATCACGTCACTGATCGGGTGGGACCAAACAACCGTGGGTCCAACCTCACCATCGCAATTTTCGGTGTAGGTGCCTTCTACTTCGATATCCGGTTCCTGCTGATGAAAGTACGAGTAACCCGCCATGAGGTCGTAGATGGGGTGGAATTCCACCATATAAAAAATAGCGCCTGGCTTAAGGCATCGCGCAATGGTTTGTGCCCAACGATCCAAGCGCGGTAACCAACAGACCGCTCCATAGGATGTGAATACGATGTCGAATTTCTTCTCTACCTGATCACCAAATCCATACACATCGGCACACACAAAGTCGGCGCTTAGGCCGCTACGTACGCTCAGTTCACGCGCCTTTTCGATGGCTCTTGGAGATAAGTCGACACCGGTAACACGTGCTCCGCGACGGGCCCAAGACAAAGTGTCCAGGCCAAAGTGACATTGCAAATGCAGTAGTTCCTTGCCTTCGACATCGGTTAGCTCTTGCAATTCGATTTCTTTTAACGAGGTTGCGCCGGCCAGGAACCCAGCTACGTTGTAGAATTTGGAGGCCACGTGGATGTCAGTGCGCTTGTCCCAGGTGGACCGGTTTGTATCTAGATAATCCATCGTTCCGCCCATTGAAGTCATTGATAGCCTCAGATTAGCAGCCAGAATGGACGATGGCTATTCTTTAAGAAACCAGATCCGCGTGTGTGTGAACCTTAAGACATTAGTCTGCAGTTACTGTTGCTTTGTTTTGCGACTTTGAGGCGATCGTTGCCCCCAGGAAAGCCATGGGCAGATAAGCAAAAACAAGATCCGTAACCTTAAACCAGGTGGGGCCGCCGAGCATATTGACTGCAGCGATGCCGCCGATCAGGAAAAAGACGCCAATACACATGGCCAAGATGAAGGCATGACTCGCCGCGAGCCGGGCAGCAATGAAGGCACCGACGAGTGTACCGAGCGCGTGAGCCAAGAAAGGGAAGAGGAAGTTAACTGGCGTAAATAGCTTCATACTTTCTTGCAGTTTTTCCATGGTGGAGATGTCTGCGCCCTCGGGCAATGGAACGATCATCGGGCCTAGATTAACAAGTGCGATATTGACGAGACTGCCTAAGACAACGCCAGCAATGACTGCCAAAATATTCTTTCCAACGGTTTTCATAGCCAACATGTTCCTCCGGTGGGACTCAATGTCAGCCGTAACGAGACTGATGCGTCGACGTTGCAGGCTTTCCATTGCTGTGACGGTTCGGTTGTTTGTTTGGTCGATATAGTCAGATACTAACACGCTCATTAGACAAAATTGGATCCCTTTGAGTACCTCACCTTTTGCTCCGATCTGGATTAATGCGATGGTGGCTCGTCAAAGGTGATCAGACCCAGAATCTGTTGCACTAATAACTTCAGGCATTTTTCCATAGGCCGGACGCCAAATAAGTTGCTTGGCGTTTGGGTCGATTTCAATTCTTATTGGATAGTCTGACACCTCTATTTCGAAGTGCTGTGAGCGCTGACTCAGTACGACTTGGTGGTATTCAATATCACCCTGTGACGTCCAAACGCCTAACTCCAGAGGAAGTTGATAGACGTCTCCCAACTGAATCTGACTAAGTTGAATCTCTACTTTTAGAGGCAATCGATTGTGGCTGCCGCCGCTTTGGCTGTCGCCTTTGAGAAAATAGGACATCACTTTTTCTGACTCGTTCCATGGAGATTGAACCAATTCGTCAAAAAGACGCCAATCCATTTGAATGATCGGGGCACCTGTGCGATCAAGCCACTGAGCAAAGAAAGTTTCTAAATCGTTATCCGGTGCGCGACTGACAAAATAGGCGCGAATCAGATCCATAGAAACAGGCTTAGATTGATAGTCAATAAAAAGAGATTTTAGCGTTTCGAAGAATAGATCATCGCCAATTTGATGCCTTAACATGTGATACACCCAGTGACCTTTGGAGTCAGCTAGTTGATGACTCCAGTGATCATTAATAGATTCAGAAAGAGGGAGGTCATGGCCCATGCGAATGAGTCCAAAATAGCCTCGCCCACATTGGCTAGGTACGTAGCTTGGGCTCGAAAAATGCATAAATCGGCGGGCTTCATTTGGGCCCTCAACGGCTTCGATGGCCAAATACGCGCCATACTGTGCCAAGGATTCGCTGCACCATTTGTCACCGCCACCGCCTTCGGTAGTGACCACATTTCCCCACCAGGAGTGGCCGGCTTCATGGGCAAATAGCGGCAAATTCCCATCCTCTGCTTCAAAAAACAGGCTTTTTGCGACGATGAAACCCTGCTCCGAGGCTGCGCCAAAGTTTTGAATGTCGTTGGGGATCTCAGCGATCGCAAAGGTGTTGAATGGGTAGGCACCAAAACTTTCCGATAACGCGTCAATGGCTTGGCCAAGCCGTTTAGCTTGCTTCGTGGCACTCAATGGTTTGGGGCTGAGTAGATAGACGCCCAGTTTCTTACCGTTAGCTTCTTGCTCATTTATTGTGAATGGACCCGCCACAAATGATCTAGCAAGTCCTTGTTCGTCCTCCCAGCTTTCGCGGAAATTTACTGCATCATATTCGGTTCGATGCCCATTGGTGAGAGCGCGCCAACCTGAAGGCAATTGAAAGGTGGATTTGCCCTTGATACGAACTTGTTTCCCAAATCCAAGATCGACCTTATCGAGGATTGGAACCGGATACCAGGCCTCAACCCAGCTGGCGTATGCCATATCGTCCCGCAAAACTAATTGCATACTGCTAGCGGAGCTTTGGCAAGTAAAGGTAACCATTAACTCCGTTCCCTCGGCGACTTCCTTGTCTAGAAATAGACCCACAAGTCTTGCACCGTCTTCTCGACCCGCCGCGATGTCGTGGTGCAGTTCAGTTATCGAATGCCCTGCAATCTCAATCTCGTGCAACGTCATGCCTTTTCCTCGACTATTCAGCATGAAGGTAATTTGTCGGGTTGCCTCACCTTGTAGCTGCAAGCGGCCCTTTCCTGTGACCTGAAGCTGTGTTGCTTTTGAGAGGTCCAACTCAAGATCCAACTGTACCCAGGACCAGCCAGCACCGGGCAGCAAGGCCTGTTTGTCAACGCCCTCAAAATTAAGCAATACACAAAACAGCATCCACATGGTCGCCTCCGCATTAATTCTAGAACAATATAACATACGTCCTAGGGCGGAATTGGTTTATCGATTCTTTGGGATTGTCCAGCTGTTGGTGGCACCTAGCTGGACCAAATCGCTCTGGTCCAGCATGTACCTGATTTTGTGATGGTTTGCTTGTTTGCGCTGCTCGGCATTGAGTAACGCCCATACGCGTGGTGGGAACAGGATCGGGCCAGGATGACTGGGAATCGGGCTACCTGGCTGCCAAACCGCTCGCGAAATCTGGTATTCGGGTTGCGGAAATAGGTGGGACATATCCGCAGCGATGTGCTCGCCCTTGGATTCGCTGAGTTCGACGACTAAGAGTTGCCGATCAGACATGCCAATGTCACGTTTCAGGTTCGGGTCAGGATGGATGGGAACGAACTGAATACGTTTCATGGCGTCTGGCCATCGTAACCGTAAGTCGTTGTAATGGAAGTAGGTGGCAACAATTGCTCCCTCAGGCGGCAAAACATCGAGATCGTCAATGGCATGGGAAATTGCTTCGATGGCAAACATTGAGTGCAATTCGGCAGCATGGTCGGCGGCCTGAAGTTGACTGCACTCAACGACATGGGCAACAGGCAAAACCGAATCCACCGTCGATCGTTGTTTCATTAAGGCAATGAGCTGTTGCGCGTCAAGATCGTACTTTTTCTGGCCTTGTTCCATCACTTTATCAAGCCACGCCAAAACACTGCCATCCTGGGTCTTTTCACGAACAATCGTGCCTCGATGAGGCACCATGGTCAGCAATTCCTCGTCGGCCAGCACGGCATACGCCTTGCGCACCGTATGCATATTGACATGCCATTGAGAGGCAGCTTGTCTTATCGGAGGGAGCTGGTCGCCAGCACGAATAACGCCTGTCGCAATCAGGTGTCGAATCGATTCGGCAATCTGATGGTAGCGGGGAACTGGACTGGCGTGATCGACTCTGATTTCCATGTTCTAGAATTATAGGACAAATGGCGCGGAACTTGAACGTTACTTTCGAGAAAAGCCTACTTGCCGACCAGGTAACCGATTATCGTCGTCATATTCTGAATAACTCATGTCTTTGGGAAACGGATTCTGAAAACGGTAAACCCCTGCTCGCTTGTTAAGGAGAATTCACACTCATGGCGCGATAGAACCTCACTGACTAAGACCAATCCAAGGCCTTGACCCGAAGGTTTAGTGGTGAAAAAGGGGCTGAACATCATTTGTGAGCCGTCCTTTTGCAGACCATCGCCGCTGTCGCAGATTTCCACTACGATTTGCTGGTTTTGTACGGCTGTCCTCAGCATGACACTACCGTTTTCGGGTGTCGCTTCGACGGCGTTTTTTGCGATGTTGAGCAAGGCTTGGTCCATCAGATGTCGATCCAGACGGATAGCTGCCAACGTCGTGTCCCCAACAAATTCCACGGAAACGCCATGTTCCTTAGCCATGGGCGTGATCAACTTGGCAATGTCTGTTAATAACTCGTTCAGGTCGACGGGGCTCTTAACCAACTCAGGGATCTTAACCACTTGCGCAAATTTACGCACGAACTGGTTGAGGCTCTCGTTCCGTGCCGTCACGATGTCGATGGCCTCAATGAAGTCGGCTTGATCGCTTTCGTTCATGTTCTTTCGAAACGCGCGGCATGATTCAAGCAATGAGTTAGATGCACCGACCGTATTGTTGACTTCATGTGACACCATACGGACTAAGTTTTCATAGGCTGATCGTTCGGATTCGTGCAGTTCTTGGGTCAAATCCTCAACGATATAGAATGAGCGCGAAAAACCGCGGTCAATGAAGCCAGAGTGCCGACAATTTAGTCTTCGAAAGCCTTGATAGTTAATGATTTTGCTAGTGCCTTGCTCAAGTTTAGCTAGAGAGGTTGCCAATGGCAGATCCAAATCAGATAGACGTTTGCCTACCAATTCCGCACCCTCGCCGCCGATCAGGTTCAATGCAGCGGCGTTTAGGGTGGACAATTTGCCGTCAAAATCCAAAGTCATGATGGCCGCAGGCGTTGCTTCAAGTAGCTTCTCTAAGAATCCGCGTTTCTCGCCTAAATCCAACTGTGCGCGGTGCAGACGATCAATCATTTGATTGTAAACAGAGATTAACTGGTCAACTTCTGGTAGACCAACAGGACGAATGCGGGTGCTGAACTCGCCAGCATTGAGTTGATCAACGCCTACCTCTAGAAAATCAGAAGGCGCAGTAAGTTGATTGATCAAACGGCTAGATAACACGACTGAAATGAGTAAAACGATCTCAAACAGAAAGAACTTTGTGCGGCTGGTTTCAAAGAGACTTATGGCGACATAAGCCATCAAGATGTGTAGTGATGTCAGGTATAGGGTGAGTCGAGTCCTTAAGCTCACGTATCCACTCGGTATTTATCGAGCCTGCGGTAAAAGGCGGCCCGACTTAGTCCTAACGATTCCGCCGCTCGACTTATGTTGCCACTATGATGTTTGAGGCTCTTCTCAATCATGGCTTTTTCTATCTCGTCAAGCGTCATCGCGCCAACATTTGGCAGTTCGTCTTTGCTAAATCTATTGGCGGTTTGGGAATCGCGAAAGTCGAGATGGTCAAGCTCAGCGCTGCCTTTCATGATCACAGCCCGATCAATGGTCTGTTTTAGTTGCCTGATGTTTCCTGGCCAGGGTTGTTTCATGAGCCACTGTATGGCTGTTTGGCTGATGTTGGCGGATGGCAGATTCTGATGGGTTGCAGCTAGATGTGCGAAGTGTTGCGCGAGTTCAGGGACATCGTCACGCCGTTGCTCTAGTTTTGGCAATTTCAGGGTGATTAGGTTGACGCGATAGAGCAGATCCTCCCGGAACTTACCTTCGGCGACCAACTCGGTTAGGTCACGGTTGGTGGCCGATACTATGCGCACGTCGGCCTTGACTGGGCGTGAACTACCTAATACTTCATAGCGTTGATCTTGTAAGACGCGAAGTAGCTTTACTTGAGATGTTAAATCCAAATCACCAATTTCGTCTAAGAACAAAGTGCCACCTTGGGCGGCAGCAAAACGGCCTTGTCGATTGTGATGAGCGTCGGTGAAAGCCCCTTTGACATGACCAAACATTTCGCTTTCGAAGAGGCTTGTCGGAATGCCGCCCAGGTTCACCTTTACAAAAGGCTGCTGACTGCGTGAGCTATTGATATGAATGGCTTCGGCCACTAATTCTTTGCCGGTCCCTGAAGCACCTAGTATGAGCACGGGCGCATCTGTACGACTCACGCGAGCGACCGTATGCAACACGCTTCTCAATTGCCGGTCATGACCTAGGATGCCGCCGATTTTTAAATTGCGATCTAGATCGTTGCGTTCAGGTACGGTGCTAGAAGCCGGTTTAGCGAGCGTCAACGCTGTTTGGATGATTCGGATAAGGTGTTGGTTATCCCAAGGTTTGGTCAAGAAGTCAAAGGCACCTTGTTTGACCCCGTTGACAGCTAATGGGATGGATCCCCAGGCCGTCATTAAGATGACGGGCAGTTGTGGCCTTTTTGCCTTTAGTTGAGCAAGTAAGGCTAGGCCTTCTTCGCCCGAAGTGGCGCGCGAAAAATTCATGTCTTGGATGACGATTTGGGCAGTTTCCTGCAGGTCAAGTGTTTGAGAGGGTGTCGCAGCGGTCAACACCTCAAAGCCGTGCTTTCGCAGTACAAGTGAAATGGCTTTGACAACAGATTGGTCGTCATCAGCGACGAGAACGCAGGGCTTGGATTTCATGAATTACTCGTAGTGTAAAGCTTCCGCCGGCTCTATCTTGGTGGCCATCCAACTAGGATACCAAGCACATAGAGTAACCAACGTAAGGACAAAAAGGATAGAGACCAACATACTCTTAGCATATACAGTCAACTGGATGAAGCCAAACAGACCCAATAAAGGGGCTTGTATGGCGATCAGCAACCCAATACCCATTCCCAGGCAGGCTTTCACCCACAGTTCGCCGGTAATCTGAAGGTGAATGTGCTTAGACGTCGCGCCAAAGGCACGCCGAACACCAAGCTCTTGACGTCGTTGCGTGATGCTTTGCCATAAGACGCCAAACAAACCCATAGCAACCATCAGCATCAGAAACCCAGCTATGGTGATCATGATTAGGATGGGGATACGCACGCGGTTCATTTGGCTTTGTCGCGATTCATGCCATGGAGTTGCGGTGAAACGCCATGTCTTGGCAATAGCGTCAAATGAATTTAGAAGTTCTTCTTCAAACTGGACCGACGTTCCCGGCTTAACTTTTACCGCTAGTCCTCTCAGAAACAGATCGGACGGCATATCGGTACGCACGCGTCGAAACGCGTAGGTAGCCAGTGGCCGCATCTCACCATGTTGGCGGAACTCTTTAATGACGCCCACCACCCGACGTTCGTCGCTTTCGTTATCGGCAATATTCTTACCTAGCGGTGATTCATTGGCAAAGAGCAGGTCTTTAAGGCGTTGGTTAATGACCACGGGAATATAGCTTTGGCCGTTATCTTGTGGACCAAACCAACGACCCTCAATGATTTCGAGGCCGACAAGATCTGCAAAGCCGTCACTTGTACTGTTGTGGATGGCATCGTGAGTCATGCCGTCATAAAAGACCGTGCTTGTCCATGTGGAGCCGCGGAAAGGCGGTACACTCAAGGGAGCTAAATCGACTACTTGCGGAAATTCTCGGGCCGCCCGTATTAAGTCGTCGATGATTTTGGTGTGTTCACTATCCCACTCACCGCCCGTGTCAAAATTTATTTGCCACATATTTTCGTATTTGAAACCAAGCGGTTGAC
Source organism: Holophagae bacterium (assembly GCA_029263455.1). GTDB lineage: Bacteria > Acidobacteriota > Holophagae > Acanthopleuribacterales > Acanthopleuribacteraceae > JAGQSC01. The sequence goes on along the minus strand of JAJCXM010000019.1, from coordinate 199,156 downwards.
GTGACAGGTCCCAATAATGGATTGCAAAAGAAGTGACGACGAAAATGACCAAAAAACACACCATGATTTCGGCGATGATTAATGAGGCTGCACGCTTTCGTTTCCATATCATTTTGAATAGTTGTTGGATCATGCTTGCCCTCCTCGAAGTGCTTGAACTGGGGAAAGGCGCGACATTTTCCAGGCCGGGTAGACGCCTGAAAGCAATCCGAAAATGAAGATCAATCCCAGACCGACGATAAATATTCTGAAATTTAGATGGAAGTCGGCATAGGCGATGAGGTCGCTAGACTCGATCATCCTCAAAACGATTGCGGCACCTACGTAACCTAATAAGCCACCAAGTGCGGTTAGGATCATGTTCTCAGACAGGAACTGCACGACCAAGTGCCGAGAGGACGCTCCAAAAGCTTTGCGGATCCCTATTTCCGTTGAACGTTCCATGATGCGTGAAACGTTGATGTTAATGAGATTGATGGCGGGCAGTGACATGAACAGAACCATTAAACCAATAGCGATGCTGATCAACTTAGCTGCGCTACTTTCGGCTTGATCGTATTCATTAAACATATCGCGCGCCAATAGCTCGATACGGGTGTCGGCACCGCCATTCATATAGTTGTATTGTTTAGGGTCGGGGAAATCTATCAGCGGCAACATTGCCTGGAATTCGGCTTTGATGGTGGCCAGGTCATCGCTCTTTTCAGCCAAAATGGCAGCCCGAAAATCGCCCATCATGGCTTCACGATAAGTGGTTGATTTGTAGGTGGTAATGGGAACCCAAACATCTGAATAAGCGTGGTATTCGATCAGTGGCACGTCTCGAACGATGCCTTTGACTCTGAATGATTGGCCGTCAATGTTGATCTCTTGACCAAGAGCCGGATTGTCGCCAAAAAAATTGCGTCGCGTTGTTTGGTTAATAACGGCGACCATGTTTCCTGCGCTCATGTCTTGCTGGCTAAAAGCCTCACCTTCGATAAAGTCAAATTCGAAAATCTGCCAATACTCGGCGTCGGTATGCATCATTTCTGAGCTGATTTTTCCAGTTGGCACAAAGGAAAGCGCACTATCGGTCTCAGAAAAGATGGAGACTCGATGGGCCGACGGTAGCGTTTTGACATGACGGGACAAGAAGCGATAGCCCATTTGACCGCTTCGCGAAGAACCTCGATCAGGGCTGCGCATGACCATGGATTCAACGATTAGCGTGCGGGCATGGTTGCGTTCAGGGCCCGTCGGGAATAGCAGGTGGTCGATCATGGCGGTGACAACCACCAACACAATGAGTGTGAATCCAACGCCAAATAGACTTACAGCGGTGAATAGTTTTCGGCGTGCCAGAACTTTGAGCGAAGTCTTGATGTAATGGTAAATCATGTTCAATCCACGACGCGTCCGTCAAACATGCGCACGATGCGGTTTGTTTGATCGGCTTTCAGTTGGTCGTGCGTCACCATCACAATCGAGGTGGCCTTTTGTTTGTTCAAGGTCGTGAGGATGTCCATAATCTCGTCGCCCATTTGACTATCGAGGTTGCCGGTTGGTTCGTCAGCCAGGATAATATCGGGTTCCCCAACAATCGCTCGGGCGATGGCCACACGCTGTTGTTGTCCGCCCGATAGCTGAGTCGGGTAATGATTTGTTCGTGGCGTTAAGCCAACTTGCTCCAAGGCATGTAACGCGCGTTGGCGTCGTTCCTTGTTAGCAACCTTGCGATACAACAGCGGGATTTCAACGTTGTCTACCACGGTTAGGTCTGGCACCAAGTGAAATGATTGAAAAATGAATCCTATGTGTTGATTGCGGAAACGGGCATGTTGATTGGCTGTTTGCGCCAAAACCTCTTTTTCGTTGATGGTCATGGTGCCGCCATCGGGGATATCTAGCAAACCCAGAATGTTTAATAGCGTACTTTTTCCACAGCCAGATGGTCCCATGACGCTCAAGAACTCACCGCGTTTTACGTGCAGGTCGATGTCCTCAAGTGCCAATGTTTCAATACGATCGGTGCGGTACTTCTTGATGATTCCCTGAAGTTGAATCATGGATTTACTCCTCTTGGCGTTTTCAGCGGTAGACGCTGTAGATGTTGGTATCGAGCCATGTCTGAGATGATGATGTGGTCGCCTTCACTTAGGCCCTCGATAACTTGGATTTCGTGCCGATTGGCCAGGCCCAATTGGACCTGCATGCGCGTGGCAAAATTGCTCTCTAGGCGAAAGACATCGTTTTGTCCTGCGCCCACAAAAAACGGACCGCTTTTGACCTTGAGCGTATTGGCCAGAGTTTGCGTAATGATTGAAACCGATACGCGTAACGATGCATGCAGACTCCCATGAGAAGGATCGTCAAGCGTTATCAACAGTTTCTGTGCGCCATCCAGAATTTCGGGTAGTACTTGAGCGACTGAACCCTGAAGAATATGGCCATTGACGTCAATCGTCGCTGGTAGTCCTCGCTTGATTTGAGAGGCATAAAAATCGGACAGGGAGGCAACCACGCGGAACTGAGTCAAATCGGCAATACGCGCTAACAATGTACCTTTATCAATGATCTGGCCGGGTTCACTTAAGGCAAAAGTTAATACGCCTGCCCGATCAGCCACAACATGCGACGAGTCAATGGTGGCTTGGATCTGGCGTTGGTCTTCTTTCATCGAATCCAGTTCGGCATCCAATGCGTCAAGTTGGGCCGCGAAAAGCTTCTCATTGCGCCCTAAAGATAGCTTGAGTTGCTTCAACTCTATTTCTGCTTTTCGTGCTGCTATTTCGGATTCCTCGACCTGGGACTTTGATGCTAGTCCTTGACTGTGCAGCTCCTTTTGACGATTGAAGGCCGCGTCCACGGCCTGGCGGTCGACTTGCTTGAGTTCGATGCTTGAGGCCAGCTGTGCCAAGGCAATTTGTGATTCAAGTTGTTTCGCCTGTCTGCTCGATTGCTTCATGCGGATGCGGTCTTGTAATTGCTGTAAACTCGATAGTTGTTCAGGTGTGCTGATCGTCATGATGGTGTCACCCTTCGAAACAGCATCGCCGTTTAAATGAATGACTTGCTCAAGACGACCTTGCACTTGGCTGACGATGACGCTGGCATCCAGCGGTTCCAATAGACCTGACGCCGAAATGGAAGCGGAAAGATCGCCTCTGATAACTTGAGCTGTGCGTACCTCTTTAAGGTCGATAGATGGCCGAATCAAGCTGCGAAAAGCGATCAAAAGAGCGATGGCCGTGGCCGTAAACAGAACGATCACAAGCATCCGTTTCAATTGTTTAGGCCGAGGTGATATCTCGCGATCCATTGACTGCCTCCGACGTTATGAAGGGCAAGTTCAATGCCAGCGAGGGTGATCGGTGGTCATTTCTTTAAGTATCTTTAAATAAATAACTTGTGGCGCACAAGCGTGAGGCTGGGTGTTGGCTTCGAGAGTTGGACTGAACGCCAACGGACAGGTGTGTTCGATTTCGAACACTTACGACGGGTTGCCCATTCCCACCTGACGGCTGGGGAGCTCACCACGTATTAAGTCCAAAAATATCGCCGTAGCGCGCCGGGTAGCGTCCTTAAGTGTGCTGTCATGTCTGAAAACGAAGGAGCCGTCTATCTCTCCACGGTAGATGATTTGTCCGGCGCGATTTTGCACGCCACCTTCAAGTAAAATATGACACACATTACTGCTGCGAGAACTTGCGTATGGTTGGCCCATGGTGGGTGGACGCTGTATCGCATATGCCGATTGCAATATCGACCAGCGTTCAACAAAAATCACGAAATCCAACCCTGGTGGGGTAGGCGAGTCTACGTCAATAACCTGCACGTGGTTAAGTTTTTTTAAAGCGTAGTTCTCTATCTCTTCTACAAACGCCTTGTCAGACCCATAGACCTTGGCAAAGGTCTCCTCGAAACCGGCGATTTCGCCTTTTTCGTGTACCGTAAAGCCCAATTTCGCATTTTCCCACTCGATGACATCGTATTCGTTCATCCTCAAATGTTCGTATGCCAGCTTCTTATTGGTACACGAAAAACAGAGAAGGCTGATTAGTGCCAAGAACCAGGCTGGTCTTAACTTAAGTTGCTGCATGAACCTAGTCCTTTTCGTACTCGATGTATCTATTCTGACGCATCGAGCGAATCGATTGTTGCCCCGAACTTATGTTTTTACAAAATAAAGTTGAGCCGGAGCAGCCATATCCCAGATTCAAGGTCTGATCACTCGTCTGCGCTGACAGATCGATCATGCCAATCGTTGACCTGAAATCGTGTCCACATTGGTTCAAAACGGGTGCCAAGCTTGTGTTTTGGTGGACATTGGGCCCTGTCGTGTTGTTATGAAATGACATAACCCGCAAATTTTGGAATTCAATGTGAGGTTAGAATGGTTATGTTGGAGGAGGATATATGTTCAAAAGTCTTTGCGTGACACTTCTTGCCATGACCTCCGTTGGCTTTGCCGGTGACCTAATGGGCACTGTTTCGGTCATGAAAAAAGGCGGGCGCAAACCACTATCAAGCTTTGATAATGCGGTTGTCCAATTGAAGGGAGTGCCGCAGACGAAGTCGCTTCCAATCCTGATCTCCTATCAAAAGGACAAGTCCTTTGAGCCGCGTTTATTGGTGGTGGTCAAAGGGCAAGAGGTCCATTTCCATAACTCAGATCCTATCCAACATAACGTCTTCTCGCGCGATCAAGGCGCTGAATTTGATTTGGGTCATTATCCGAAAGGCGAATTCAAGGCCGTTACTTTTCAGCAACCTGGACGATTCAAAGTCTATTGTAATATTCATCAGGACATGGTCCAGGATGTGGTCGTGGTTGAGAACACTTTTTTTGCCACTACGGATGAAGAGGGCCGATTTGTGATTAGCGGTGTACCGCCCGGAAAATACGAATTGGAGGTCTGGCATATCTATGGCGGTTATTTCACGCAGCCAGTTGAAGTTACCGATGCCGAGATGAAGCTTGAATTGAGCGTCGTCAGCACGAAACATGTTCGGGAAGTGAAATCCCATCTCAATAAAGAAGGTCAGCAATATAAAGATGATGATGGCTACTGATTTATGGCCTTTAAGTACAAGCTCACCGTGCTCATTTCTGTACTCGTCGTCCTGGTTTTGGCTGGCGGCTTTACGACCACACAGAAATTACTCGAATCGCGTTTCTCTGAACGCATTTCGGTCGAGTTGGAGCGCACAGGAAAAATAGTCAACGAGGTCATGTTGGCGCAAACGCGCGATATTGATCAGATTGCTGAGATCCTGCAGCGTGAATCGTTGATTGTGGAAGGCTTGCGCAGCTATGGATTAGATAGGCCAACGTGGGACAACACCTTACGCGATGAGCTCCTCTTGTCTCGATTCTCAAGCCTGGAAGCGATTGTCCTCCTTGATGCTAATGGAGATGTAGTCGGCATTGGAGCCAACGGCATCGAAAGCCGCTCGGTAGGCCACGAATTCAGTAACCCGGACTATTTTGAAGGCGTATTAGAAGCGGACCGCGTCCTTGCAACCAGCATTCACGACGCCAAACAAAACAGGATCGCCATGCAGTGGGTGGGACGGCCTATCTTAGATGTAGATGTCATTCTTGGCGCCGTTTTTGTCGGCAACCTGATCGATGATGAGTTTATCAATCGCGTTAAGTTCCTCAGTGGGGTCGAGCTGATGGTGGTGCACCCAGATACCTTCAATCCCTTGCTGGCTACTGATATGCCATGGCTGAAATCACACGAATTGTCGTCGCTTGGTCCGCGCGTAGAAACCATCTTGCAGGAAGACAAAACGCATAAATGGCAATTCCAAGACGACCGTGTCCTTTGCCGAGCAGGGTCCGATCGCATTAATTTGGGCGATGACGTGGCAACCATACTCGTTTCGAGGTTTCCGCCGTATTTGATGATGAAGTCATTGGATCGAGAAATGAAATTTGTGCGTACGATTCGATCGGCTGTTCTGGCCATTGGTTTAGTGGCGGTGCTCATCGCGATCCTGCTTGGGTTCTTGTTGTCACGCGGCATATCTCGGCCCATTGATGCATTGCAACTTGCCACTGAGGCCATCGCCCGTTCCGAGTTTGACCATCGGGTGCGTGTTTCCTCACATGACGAATTTGAACGGTTAGCTGACGCTTTTAATGGCATGGCGCAGGGTCTACAAGAGCGAGAACGAATTCGTGGTGCGATGAATAAGGTTGTTTCCAAGGAAATAGCTGATGAGCTGCTTAAGGGTGAAATCAAATTGGGTGGTGAGTCACGGCAAGCCACCGTTCTTTTCTCTGACATCCGAGGATTTACCTCCCTAGCCGAAGGCATGAATCCAGAGGCGTTGCTGGATCTTCTAAACGCCTACTTCACGCGCGCCAGTGCCTGTGTTGATCGCCATCATGGCATTATCGACAAATACATTGGCGATGCGGTGATGGCGCTATTTGGGGTGCCCGTTTCCAGACCACAGTCGGCTTTAGATGCGGTATTTGCCGCTCGTGACATGATCAGCGCTCTAGAAAAATTTAATCTTGAATTTACTGGCTTGGCTGGCCGTTTGATTAGAATAGGCATAGGCATCAACACCGGTTTGGTGGTTGCCGGAAACGTTGGATCGGATCAACGCTTGAACTATACCGTTTTGGGCGATGAGGTCAATTTGGCCTCGCGATTGGAAGGCCTAACAGCCAAGTATGGAGTCTCTGTGATCGTAAGCGAATCGACAATCGACGCCATTGGGCCTTCGGAATCGATCAAATTCAGACGTCTCGATCGGGTGCAGGTCAAAGGCAAAAAGCAGGGTGTACAGATTTATGATTTAGCCTCAGGCAAAGCGGCGGCTTTCATTGCAGCTTATGAGTCAGCTTGGGATGAGATGATGGCTGGACAATTTGAAGATGCCCGCGATGCTTTTTCGGACCTTGTCAGGGATGACCCTAACGATCATGTCAGCGAAATTATGTGGCGACGATGTCAAAGTTATGTGGACAGCGAGGCCGGATTCAAAACGGACTATCCGCAAGGTAGTTTCATTTTTACTTCTAAATAGGAGACACAGGTGGTTTTCAGCTTAAGCAAGGCACGGCTCAGGTCCTGGCAGATGTCAGATACGGAGAGCCTAGCAAGGTATGCCAATAACCGGAAAATTTGGCGCAATGTGCGAGATCGCTTTCCTCACCCATACACACTTGCTGATGCGGAAGCCTACATAAGCACAACTCAGTCGGATGAATTATTGATTAGTTTGGCTATTGAGGTGGGTGGTGAAGCGGTTGGTTGCGTGTCGCTGAAGCGCGGGCAGGATGTTGCGCGTCTGAGCGCTGAAATTGGGTTTTGGCTGGGTGAACCGTTTTGGGGAAGAGGCATTATCACAGAAGCCATGGAAAGGCTGGTGGAAGAAGGCTTTGATGCACATGGATTGCAACGAATTTATGCCTATGTGTTTGAGTGGAACCTAGCCTCATCGAGGACCTTGGTCAAAGCGGGCTTTGTGCAGGAAGGCTGCCTAAGGCGCAGCGCTATTAAGGATGGCCAAATCATCGATCAATATCTCTTCGCGCGGATTACGCAAGATTGATTGGCCTCATTTGCTAAAGAACGCTTTGCTCGCTTTTTCCATTTCTTCCCAAGTGGGGTCTGCTATATGGGTTGCGATCGACCAGTGATGTCCAAAGGGGTCAGTTAGTTTTCCGTAACGGTCGCCCCAAAACTGATCCTGGGCCGGCATGGTGATCGTTGCTCCGGCGTCCTGCGCTTGTTTGAGCGCAGCGTCCACATCTGCGACGTAAAGATGCAGAGTGACTGGGCTACCCTTTAAGCTACTTGGACCTATGACGCCCCATTCAGGGAATTCGTCATTGAGCATTAAAACGCTATTGCCTATACGCATGGACGCATGCATCACGGTTTCACTATCCGGGATATTCATGCGGTCAACAATAATGGCACCGAAGGCGCGTTGATAAAAATCGATCGCGTCTGCGCAAGGACTGACAACCAAATGCGGTGTGACGCTGCCATATCCTTCAGGAATAGGTTTTACATTTGACATGAGTTCCTCCAGATACTTATAGGCTTATTCTATATTGTGCGGCTCACAACATCTCAAACAAAAACCAAGCGTGGTGATGTAAATCGTAGGTCAAGAACCGTGTGTCGTCGAAAGGAATAATGTGGCTTAGGTTACGGCCATTTGGGATTTTCAGTTCAATGACCTGCCAACTGTTACGTTCAATATTGAAGGTTTGAAGGGTCCGAAGACTGCCGCCAGATTGAGGTATTTCAGTCAACGTTAGCCCGAACCTGTGATGCCATGTCCAACCGCTAAACAGCGGCTTGAGTTGAGGAGCGTGGGCGGATGGCATTTCGACCTTGTCAGCTGGGATTGCCAGACTTCTTTCGCCGCCATTAAGGAATTGGCCTTGTTCATTTAACAAGAAAAAATGGAAACGATTTTCATGGCCGTACGTCGACAAAACTAGGGCGTGACCATTTTGAACAAAAACAGTCCAGTGGAAGGTGCCAATCTGATTGGGATGGTCTGGCTGAACCAATGGCCAATTGTGCGTGTTTGTACCCTTTGACCAGACTAAGAACGTGCCCTGCATATCGTCGGAAACAGGGCGTAACTCTAATTTCTGATCCTTATCAAGATAGACAAATGCACGGCTCATTCTACGGTTCTGGTGCGTGCCTTTTAGGTCAAATGTTGAGAATTGGACACCACCTTGGTGAATAGCATGCATGCCACCGGGCGACGCGTAGACTTGGGTCAAAGGTGCTCTGATCAACGGGTCAAGTTCCGTGGATCGGACGACGTTAAGCATTTTGTCTAAAAAGGTTAGCTGGCTCGTGTGGTCAAAAATGTAAAAGCCGCCGTCCCGTGTGCCAAGAAACTGGGGAAAGGACGTTGCTATGTCCAGCTTGACAAAGGAATCCGCTCTTAATTGCATCGCCTCCGAGCCAGGATTTAGTAGAAAGAAACTGCAGGTGAGAATCGAAAAGAGCATAGCGAGCACTATACAGCAGGGTTGCTCAGTTGGCTAAGGCAGTGGAGGTAAATGAGCCCAAAACGACCGACCAGAGGTCGGCCGCTTCGGGTTATCATGTTGGGCAGGAGCCCTTATTCAGCTTTTGACGAAGTGACGGTTGCTTTTGCAACCTGGGGTAGGGGCTCCGATTCCGCAGCTGTGTTGGATTGAGTAGCCCTTGGGCTGGTGTTCATGGCACAGGTTGGTGTGCAATCTGGCGGACAGGATTGCATATCGCAATCAAGCATGTCTGCGCAGTCTTGGTTTGTGAATTGACAAGCTGTTTTGGCGTCATTGCCGCAGGAAGCTGACAGTTCGTGAAATGCGAAGAGGGACAGGCCCGAAATCGCTAGAGACAATAATAGGATCCTCATGGGATACCTCCTGGTTGAAATACGTCATTTACGACGTTATGTAGTAGACGGGGGGCAAAAAAAAGGGCCGTTAGCTGCATGATCGGGTTAATGTGCAGGGTGACATGCTGGTCGCATTCGTGCAGCTTGAGTTAGGGGCAGATGTTGCCGGAGTTTGTGACGCCCACGCTAGTAATAAGATGAGACCAATGAACGCTAACATCGACCAGGGCGCGGGTTTTTGTCGTTTTGTTGGCATGTTGATCAAACGTTTGATGCGCCAATTGAAACCGAATCGTCCCAAGAAAGTGGGCAGACAAGTAAAAGAAGACGCGTGACTCTTTTTTAGCCAGCGCTGCGCCTTGATCAGGGCTGTCGCCAAGCTAACAGGATCACCCGTTGTTTGTGCGGCTAGCCGGTCGGCCTGCAGTTCAATGCCGATCCGATAATAGAGTGAAAGCAGCCAGCATGAGATGACCATCAATGAAATTAAGCTTGCCAATAGAATCTGCTGGGCAAGCGGCTCACAGGAAAAGCTATTGGCAAATAACTCAATAGCCGCAATTGGAAAAAGCGCTACTAGCCCATGAAAAACCCAAAAACGTTGCATGTCTTTGCGCTTAATATGACTCAATTCGTGACACCAAACGCCTAGTTGCTCTTGGCGATTGAGCGTGTTCATGAAGTGTGGATTCACCATCACGGATCGGGCATCTAAACACACAGCCGGAATAGGCAGGGCTTCATGCTGTAGCAATCTTATGCGCCGTAGTGAGAAATGACCTATCAGTTGCACGAGCTCTGGCTGGTCATGCGCACGATATGGTTTCGCCAGAGCTGTTACCTTATCGATTGCACGTCTTTGGATCAGCCAGCCGATGGCTACCAGAATCAAAGCTACCAAAGTAATCAGCCTTAATTTAGTCACAACCGGACAGTCACCCCAATAACCGATCAACCAGCCCGTATTGGCACCGATTCGACATAACCAAAGATCCAATAACGATGTCATCTACGCTGCTCTCGTTTAGACTCTACCAGTCGCATCAATTCGTCCAAGTCTTTGTCTTCCAAGAGGTCGATGCTCTCTGCCAGTGGTTGTACTAAGGCACCACCGTAACCTTGCAGTAGTGACGAAAAGATGTCGCGTGCCGTTTCTCGTTCAAAATCGTCCTTGCTCAGAGTCGCCTTATACAAAAAGGCATTGCCTTGCTTGCGCTTATTCAAGACCTTTTTGGTGGCCAAACGAGACATCACCGTCATGACGGTCGTATAGGCAAGATCACGGCTGCGAGATAGTCGATCAAATACCTCACGCACGGTTTGTGGCCCTTGATCCCATATGATTTCCATGACCAAACTCTCAAGTTCCCCCATCAAGAGCGCTTGTCCTTTTTTCCCTAAACGAAAGCGTGCTTTAGCCATCGGTCAACCTCATTGCACTATACTACGACACTATGTAGTAGATGTTGCAAGCAAAAAAGAAACACGTTGCAAAATTAGGCTTTCTTTTTTGCGGGTAACGCGATTTGCACCTTAAAGAAATTAATCCTACGCACTCATGGGATTCCTTTTTGTGCGGGCACTTGCAGCCATCCTAAAACATGATGTTCACACAATTGACCAGCCAAGATTTGGCTGTTTAATCCCGCTCAGTTCGAATAGGCCAAAAATTGAGCTGAACTCAGTGCTAACGATGGGCAAGCAGGAGCTTTAATGCTTGATGATGAAAGGCAGCGTGAATATCCCAGCCAAGCTGATCAACATGGAAAAGAGCGACAGATTCTTCAGTATTGGAAGCAAAACCTGGCCCTTCTTGAGTATCTCAAAATCGGTGACGTAGACCGTTTCGCAGGCCCGGTTACCCGTATCTGTGCGCGATGTACTCGTGCCGCGACTGAACCCATAGCCCTGGTTCTCGTATGCGGCCAAGAACCCTTTGAACGATATTTGGTCGCCTGGTTTGACCTTGAGTATCTTCTTGGCGATCCGTTTGTCGTCGGTCAACAAGTGATTGTTGGAAAGTGCATCGCCATGGAACATCTTGCCAGTCTGCGCATCGAACCAGCGACAAAAACAAGTAAAGTTTCCGCTTGAGAATTCAATGCGGTGATAGACCTCATTGTCGATGTTTGCGCCCCAAATGACGCAAATATCCATGATGTTTAAGTAGTCTTTCCATTGTTCATGTAAAACGTCTGACAAGGAGTCGGCGTCGTGGGTGCTCACCACCAAGCCATTGAGTTGGTATTCAAATTTGGGTGCGATCCGGTAAAACATACCCTTCTTTTCAACCATAAATGGGTCGGGAACAGCTGCATCATCTTGTATTGGGGCGTGGTAGAGCTGCGGTAGGATTTCGCTCTTGTCGGGCAGGTTGGGCGTGTAAAAGAAAGTGATGCTAAAAACGCATAATGACACAACCAAAATGACAATTAGGATTCGATTTAGTGGACCCACCTTGGTGGATGGATCTTTGCGCTTGCGAACTCGCTCAGCCGCGGCGAACAAGTAACCGCAGTCACATTGAACGGCCGTCGATTGGTTGTAGGTATCGCATTGCGGGCAATTCATCGGCAGCGATCATAGCATGTAACAAGTGCCGGTCATTTGACATGAGCGCTCAATTCATTTCTGGATATCCGATAGTCTGTGACGACAGTCCATGAAAGCCGCTATGATGGGTCCCAAATCATGAATGAGGTTGTGGCATGTCGGAATCTGGTCACGTATTGGTGGGTGGTGCTGGGAAAAAAGTACATATTCTAACGAAACAGGCGAATCGCCATGGATTGATTACGGGCGCAACGGGTACGGGTAAGACCGTAACGCTCCAGATCTTAGCCGAAGGCTTTTCCGAAGCCGGAGTCCCTGTTTTTTTTGCCGACGTTAAAGGCGATTTGTCCGGTATGTGCCAGGCGATTGAAATGAACAAGCACGTTCAGAAACGGCTTGATGTCATAGGGATTGATGATTATGCGCCAAAAGCCTTCCCACTTGTCTTTTGGGACCTATTGGGCAAATTAGGGCATCCCGTGCGTACAACCATAAGCGAGATGGGACCTATTTTGCTTGCCCGTTTAATGGATCTCAACGAAACCCAAGAAGGGGTGCTCAATATTGCTTTTCGTTTGGCCGACGACGAGGGTCTAGCCTTACTCGACTTAAAAGATTTACGTGCCATGTTGCAGCTTGTAGCCGAAAAATCAAATGAGTTAACGGCGACCTATGGCAATGTTAGTAAGGCCTCTGTGGGTGCGATGGCTAGACGTTTATTGGTTCTGGAAGAACAAGGCGCGGATCTCTTTTTTGGTGAGCCGGCCTTAGAGCTTTCGGACCTCATGCGCAAGGACACCGATGGTCGCGGCTTGATCAACGTATTGGCTTCGCAAGAGCTGATGATGCGGCCAAAATTATATGCCACATTTTTGTTATGGTTATTGGCGGAACTGTTTGAGGACTTGCCAGAAGCTGGCGATTTGGATCGTCCAAAACTTGTCTTTTTCTTCGATGAGGCACATCTATTGTTCAAGGACGCGCCTGATTCGCTTATTGACCAAATCGAACAAGTCGTGCGCCTTATCCGATCGAAAGCCGTGGGTGTCTATTTTGTTACTCAGAACCCAGGTGATGTTCCTGATGCCGTTTTGGGGCAATTGGGTCATCGGGTGACGCACGCTTTGCGTGCCTACACGCCGAGAGATAGAAAAGCCGTCAAAGCAGCGGCACAAACATTCAGACAGAACCCCGATCTTGATACGGAACAGATCATTTCGGAACTCGGCGTCGGTGAAGCCTTGGTTTCAGTGTTGGATGAAAAAGGAGTCCCTACGATCGTCGAACGCGTGTTGGTTAGGCCTCCGGCTTCCCGCATCGGGCCAGCCACTGACCAAGAAAGACAAGCCGTCATGGACGCTTCACAGATGGGCAGAAAATACGATCGAGGCGTAGACCGTACATCAGCTTTCGAGATGCTGAAACGTAGACGTGATCAAGCAGAACGGCTCGCAGAACGAGAAGCCAAACGTGAAGCTCGTCGGCAGCAGCAAGAACAACGTACGACGTCACGTTCGCGAAAGACTTCTTCCAGGTCACGGCGTCAGTCAAGTGGTGAAGCCTTCGTTAAGAGCGCAGCTCGAACTTTAGGGACAAGTTTAGGGAGGCAGTTGGCTCGAGGACTTTTGGGAGCTATTAAGCGTGCTTTTTGACCTCAAAAAGGATAGCGGGTTTAGCACGGGTTCGCCTGTCAAACTATGAACGCATTGGCCTGTTGCCCATACAATGACAACGACCAGTAAGGTCGAAAAATAGCCATCAATCGCATAGTGCCATCCCAGATAAACGGAACCAAACTGGATGATGAACCAATAGATCAGGAATAGCCAACGTATCCGTCTGGTTTTGCAGAAGAACAGAGCGGCCAGAGCCACCATGCCCACATGCAGGCTGGGGAATGCAGCTAGTCCACCAATGGAGTTGCGTTGATAGGCGGTGTGGTCTTGAAGAACTCGGTCGTACCACCTTGACGCATACTTAAAGGCCAAATCAGATGGTGTTCCAGCGCGCTCGGCATCAATGGTCTGGTGCCGAATCACGCAGTAGGGACCCAGGCTCGGTAAGGCAATCGCAATGCTGCCAGCGATAATGAACAGCAAGAAGTAACTAGAAAAGAACTGGATCGATCGTGGCGTACTACGGAACATGAAATAGGCGAAGATAGGTATCTTTAAACCAAACCATGCCGTATACAGAATCTGAATTCCATGGGTCATACTCCGTCCTGGCCATAACGCGACCCAATCTGGATAAGGGTTGTAGCCGAAATGGATGAGTTGATCCAGGACGATGAGCTCTTGATCGCACAGCCCAGGGTTAAGGATGGGCGTGAATTGCTTTAAGGTGAGATAAACGACCACCAAAAACGTGTCACAAACCAATAGGACGGCCAGTCGCAGGAGGGTGGCTGGTGTAAATAGATGTCTTAAGCGTTTGACCCATAGTTGATCGATACGCTTCTTACGATTCTTGGTGCGGTCGATTAAGGCTCGGACGCCGCAATAGCCCATCCCTAAACCGACAATCGTAATGATGGTTCCAGCACTTTGCAACCAGTCCAGTTTCTGCAATTGAATGGAGATCTTGTGGGCGTTTAGAGCTCGTTGGGCCAGCCAAGCGTACAAGGCCAACGGTAAGATCAAGAACAGGAAATAGAGACCCATGTCTCGCAAAAGCGATGGCATTTTCTGGGTTGTGACGCTTATATCGCCGTTCGCGGACTGATGACCACCCATTTACTCTAATGCCTCGTGCTTTAAAGGGATCCGGAAGGCTAGTGCCCAATGGTAACCGTGAAATATGAGTAGTTCCGAATCACCAAAGTTGAAATCAAATAGACCAAAAACAATGAAGCTACAAAAAGAATAAGCCAAGGCCGTTGTGACCCAAGATAGGGAGTCCTTGCTCAATCGGTAAGTGGTCGAGAGTGATAGCAGTCGACGCGCGATATGGAACATCAACCATAAGAAGGCCAATAGACCAAAGATGCCTAACTCGGTGATCACAGCCAATAAGGTGTTATGGGGATGGGCTGGGGTGGTCGTGAATGGTGAAGTGAATAAATCAAATTGATCGGCCCCGATTCCTAACCAAAAATGAGATTTTAGGATATATAGACTGTGTTTTGTTAACTGAACGCGTTCTTCGATGGAGGCCAGATTAAAGCCGAAAATAGGGATGGTGATAAGAAATGCTAGCAGCAATGCGGCCAAGCCCCACATCATGTTCTTCCTATACTTGGGGTGCAAAATGGCATGCACAACCAAAATCAAGGCAAATCCGATCACGCCTGCTCGCACTCGCGAAAGGGTAATGATCAGCGCACTGACGACGATGTGGACAATGAGCCATTTGCGCTCTTTACCGCGTACACCATTGCCTAACCGAGCCAGTGTCCAACCGGCTATGACCACGAGTCCTTCGGCATTGGTGATCGGATTGGATACTAAGCCATATGCTCTGGGGTACATACTGAAAGACTCGATCTTGAGAGCCCACATGAACTCGGCTGGCTCCATCAAGAGATGAAAGCTGTATAGCAACCCGGGTATCGAAATCAGGATCAGAATACGGTGCAGAGTGACCCAATTCACCTGCCTAATAAGAGCGATGTTCACCGCCCAAAGAACGACAAATGCCCAGTGAATACTAGCTGGCTGTTCAAAATCAGACAGCCATTGATGAGCCAGGATCATGGCTAACATGACGCCCATAAAGAGGCCGGCACTTTGAATGCCGTTGTATGAACTGCCAAATTTGTTAGAGCTGATTATGGAGAGACCTAATCCAAGTAAGATCAGGAGGCACAACATAATTTGTTGGATGGCAATGCCGAGCGAAAATGACGCAAAACAGACATAAAAAAAGCGCACATAATGTGCGGAAACTTGATCTGACACCCCATTAACCCCTTGCCCTGACGGCCAAGCCTAACACGGTCGCTCATGCGAGCAAAAGTATCGGTTTTAGGCACCGCTTTACAATAATTCCTTGATCAACACGTAACAGGCCATAACTACCACGAAAATGGCAAAAATGCGTCGCAGTTTTTGGGGTGACCAGCGGCCGGATAAACGCGTACCAAAGAAGGTCCCAAAAATGGCTGCGGCTGTCACATAAAGGACGATTTTCCAAGGCATTTCGACACTCGACATGTATCCCGCAAAGCCGGCAAAAGATTTGAGACCAATCACGAACAACGACGTACCTATGGCCTTCCTGATTGGTAATCCGGCTAGGATAGCCAGGGCCGGAACCACCAAAAAGCCACCGCCCGCGCCCACCATTCCCGTAAATGCGCCGACCAGAACACCGTCTAATAAAACCCATGCAAACGGCCTTTTAGGTCCTATTTTTTGTGTCTCTACTTCTTTTTTGCGCATCATGGCTGCGGCAGTCAGTAACATCATGACCGCGAAAAAGACGAGCAGGAATGTGCCAGGCAGACGACTGCCTAACATGCCACCAAAAAAGGCGCCAACCATACTCGCCAATCCGAACGTGCTCCCAATGCGCCAATCGATCTGGCCTAACCTGGCGTGTTGCACAGCGCCAATGAAACTTGTGGTGCCCACCACGAATAAGCTCGTTGCGATAGCTTGGTGGGCGTCAACTTTAATAATATAGAGCAGAATCGGGACGGTTAGGATCGAGCCGCCACCGCCGAGCAATCCCAAAAACACGCCAATAAAAACGGAACACGCGATTCCAATCCAGAGCAATGTTTAAGCCTTTAACGTTTTCGTGTGTAGCTATAACGTAAGACCGGCGTTTCGGCTCGATTTTCGGTCTTTACGTAGAGCGCAAAATCGCGATGGTCATCAGAGTTGCGGGTTTCCACACTGCGGTAGTTTGCCAATTTGCCTGTTAACGGATCCATGTTCTCGCCACTCATGGTCAACGTCTGTGTGGCGGTGTCCAACTGACCTTTGAATCTGTAAAGGTGGGGTGTGGACGAATCGACCCAGGTAGAAATGAAACACTGGTTGATCACGTCAAATCCTAACGTTGCATGTCCCTGAATGAGCAAACCCATCATATCCGCTTCAAAGGTGGTCACTGTCCAGAATTGGCCAAGCGAGGTGACACACTCTGAACCTTGCACCTTAACTGGCGGCTGATTTGCGGCCGTGAAATAGGCACAGGCGACATACCAGTCTCCTGCTGCTTTTTGTAACCAAACGTGCTCTGAACGAGGTTGATGCTGTTCCATGTGGAGCCTCCCAGTCAGGCGCATTCTAGCAGCATCATAGCTCAGGAGGGTGTGGCTTTGTGTTCGTTGCCTTGATAAAGTCTCGTCATTGGCTTTGGGCGGAGTAATTGAAAACATCACATAAATTCGTTCTGCTTATTAGTCTATATGTGGCTCAAGGCTTGCCGTATGGCTTCTTTAAACAAGCGCTGCCTGTCATTATGCGAGAGCAAGGTGCCAGTCTACCGAAAATAGGTCTCTTCTCACTTTTCGCCTTGCCTTGGGCGCTCAAATTTTTGTGGGCACCATTTATCGATCGTGTGGGTCGTCGCAAACATTGGATCGTTGGGTTACAGAGCGCTAGTTGTTTTTTGTTCGCGGCTCTGGCTATTTGGGGTTCATCTGATGACTATGTGTTGCTGGCATGGGCCTTTTTTGCCACCAACGTCATTGCCGCGACGCAAGATATTGCTAGTGATGGCATGGCGGTTACATTGTTAACCAGCCGCGAGCGTGGTTGGGGCAATGGTTTTCAAGTGGCCGGCTATCGGGTTGGCATGATTATGGGTGGCGGCTTCATCTTGATGGGTTTTGGATTCTTAGGATGGCGGGGCATGTTCTTTTGCCTGGCGGCGATGCTGGCCGTCTCAACACTACCTCTCATCATGACGAGAGAGCTCGTTTTGCCTAAGCACACGCGACAAGCATCGCCAAGTCTCCGGCAGCGAATAAGCCGAGTCGGCATGTTGAAATGGTTAGCCGTTATTGGTTTTTTTAAATTCGGGGATGCCATGGCCAGCGAAATGCTTCGTCCGTTCTTTTATGACATGGGATTGGGGCTGGTAG
Organism: Holophagae bacterium; assembly: GCA_029263455.1. GTDB lineage: Bacteria > Acidobacteriota > Holophagae > Acanthopleuribacterales > Acanthopleuribacteraceae > JAGQSC01. The sequence continues at coordinate 181,200 of JAJCXM010000019.1, read as the reverse complement.
AAGTTGGGCAAATATTAGGGACGCTGGGTTTTGTTTCGGGATTGATCGGAGCTCTGGTGGGTGGTGCGTTGGTTAATCGGCTTGGCAGGTATTGGGCTGTGGTGTTAATGGGCGTGGTTCAGGCTATCGCCGTGTTGATGTACATCGGGCTGGACAACGGACTCTCAGGTATTTGGATCCCATGGCTATGCGCGTTTGAGCATTTTACTGGTGGCATGGCCACTGCGGCGCTGTTTACGGTCATGATGGACATGTGCGAATCTGAATCAGCAGCCACAGACTATTCAATTCAAGCTAGTTTCGTCGTCATCGCCACGCTCATGTCTGGGATCGTGGCCGGTCTGGTGGCTGAAATCCACGGATATTCGGCTAACTTTTTAGTGGCGGGTCTGTTGAGTCTCCTGGGTGCATTTTGGTTCGCAAAAGCCTACCCGCGGCTTAATCAGCGGCTGAATCCTCAGGCTGAGTTAAAGGTTGCTTGAGCTTGGAAGCGGTTTTGTTAGACTGAAGCACGCAAACGTTGGGGGTCCCAAAGTGAAATTAGTCGTATTGAGTTTTTGGATCGGCATTGCCGTTTTTGGTCAAATTGATCGGGTTACAGGCCAACCCTTTGCCACCCGATCCGAAGTGATCGCTACCCATGGCATGGTCGCAACTAGTCACCCGTTGGCATCACAAGTTGGCCTGGATATTTTGAAGCGCGGCGGTTCCGCTGTTGATGCAGCGATTGCGGCAAATGCAACCTTGGGCCTAATGGAGCCAGTTGGCTGTGGCATTGGTGGTGACTTATTCGCTATTGTTTGGGATGCCAAGAGCAAGAAACTATACGGACTAAATGCCAGCGGACGATCGCCTTTGTCTTTGAGTTTTGAACGATTAAAGAATGAACTCGAGTCACTGAAAACCGATAGCATTCCTCCGCTTGGAGTCTTACCTATCTCTGTTCCCGGTGCGGTTGATGGCTGGTTCGAGTTACATGAACGCTTTGGCAGTTTACCAATGAAAGAAGTATTAGCTCCTGCGATTGAGTACTGCAACGAGGGTTTTCCACTGACGGAGTTGATTGCCTATTATTGGGACAGAAGTACACCGAGGTTGAGTAAACAGCCTGGTGCTTTTGCCGCCACTTTCGCACCAACCGGGCGCGCACCACGAAAGGGCGAAATTTTCCGAAATCCGGACCTCGGCTCAACCTATCAGCGCCTCGCCGATGAAGGCCGCGATGTCTTCTATCGCGGAGAAATCGCCAAAAAAATAGATGCATTTATGAAATCGATTGGTGGGTTTTTGAGCTATCAGGATCTGAGTCAACATACGTCGACTTGGGTTCAGCCGATGTCGGTCTCATACCGAGGGCATGAAGTTTGGGAGCTACCTCCAAATGGACAGGGGATCGCGGCCCTACAAATGTTGGCAATGCTGGAACAGGTTGATTTGCGCGCGTTAGGGCGATTGAACCCGGAAACACTGCACCTAATGATCGAAGCCAAGAAACTCGCGTTTGAGGATCGAGCCAGGTTCTACGCGGATCCTGATTTCAATCAACTTCCAATCGAAGAACTAATTTCGACTACTTACGCAAAGCGTCGCCTCAAACAGATCGACTCCCTGCGAGCAAACAGGCAACCAAAACACGGAAACCCACGCCAACTTGACGAAGGGGATACCATATATCTCACCACCGCCGACCGCCACGGAAACATGGTTTCGCTTATTCAGTCCAATTATCGGGGCATGGGGTCCGGCGTGGTCGTTCCGGGTCTAGGATTCGTATTCCAGGATCGTGGCGAACTATTCACAATGGAACCCGGTCACCCGAATGTATATGCTCCTGGTAAGAGACCATTTCACACCATTATTCCGGCGTTTATGACCAAGAACGGGCAGCCCGTACTGGCGTTTGGCGTCATGGGCGGCGCCATGCAGCCGCAAGGGCACGTGCAGATTGTCACCAATCTATTGGACTTCGACATGAACCTGCAAGAGGCCGGCGATGCATCGCGGTGGCAACATATGGGCTCGTCTGAACCGACAGGATCAAAGATAAAAAATGGCGGCTTTTTAGAAATGGAAACGGGATTTCCACTGGACGTCATCCGCGCTCTCCAGCTCAAGGGACATGACATTAGGTCTGGATTTGGCGGTTTTGGCGGATATCAGGCCATCTTGCGCAATCCTACAACGGGTGTGTATATTGGCGCATCAGAGTCTCGTAAAGATGGTCAGGTCGTAGGCTATTGAAGGGTGTAATGTGCATAACAAAGGGCTGATAGCCTTCAAAACAGGAAGTTTACTTTTAGTTGTTGGATCGGTCTTGCATTTAGTGGGCCATTTTTCAGACGTGAGGCCGTTGTTTGTTGGCACCGAAGGTGGCATATTCTGGGAACTCTACACCGAATACGTTTTTCATGTGGGCTTTGATCGCACGCTCTTTGAAATGATGAAAGGCTTTAGCTGGACCTTGTTTCTATTTACAGGATTTACCGGCTTACAAAACTATCTCTTAGCTAAACATGGTGGGCACCTTTGGGAATTGATGAGCAATCTTGCGGTGCTCAACCTTTTCATGTCCATGTGTCTTGTTGCCGTTTCCGCGCGCTATCTCACCATTCCGCCGCTTGTCATGTTTACCCTTATCTGGATCGCATTTACACTCGCGTTCCTGTTGAAAGGCAAAAAGCCTAACCCGTTGCAGCCTGTAACTGACGATACGCCTCCACAATGAGCTGCGTCTTTTCACTGGCCGCCTTTTCGTAGTCTGGACCCATGTGAACGAATTTGTCGGGATGGTAGGTACGAATGAGTTTTCGGTAGGCTCGTTTGATTTCGGTTGGTGTTGCGCCCGGGTTCAGTCCCAATGTCTGGTGAGCCGATTGCGTTGGTACCTGACCTTTTTTGCTGACAGACTCGAAAAAATCTGACATCACGGGTGCGCGACTAAGTAAGGTCCAGGCAAGCCAAATAACGGCTAAGTCGTCTAGTCGCCCAATCCTGGGAATGAAGTCTGGCGCTCCGTCAATCGGTGAAACGACGTACAAAATCACCATGACGAGGTAGGTCCATCGAAGCCATTTTGGCGTCGCGTGATAAATCCTACTGAGTGTGTTTAACCATCGCATGGTGCTTAAGGAACCAGTCGTTTCATTTCATCGCCGATGTCTTCCAACGTCAGGCCTTTATGGGAGCCGTAAATCGTGTGAAACAAAACATTTTGTAACTCTCTAACCTTGCTGGGACGTCGCTTGACTCGACTATCAAGACAGGATCGAATCACAAACTTGAGGTCTGAAGCGAGTTCGCTTTTTTCGACGTGGTTCAGCAAGGCTTCGTTGTGGTTTACGATGAAATCCAGGACCTGGCCTGGATGACTGTACATTTGGCCAGGAAGACCTGCGGTTAACTCCAGGGCTACGATACCAATGGCATAAATATCCGCTCTGAGGTCCACTTTCACGTTTCCATCTTTCACACTTACAATTTGCTCAGGGGCTAAATAACGTAGCGTGCCCGATAATTCGGCCGTCATGCTTGTGTCACCTATAAAAGTGGCAATACCGTAGTCGGTTAATTTTGGATAGCCGGTTTCGCTGATCAGTATGTTGCCTGGCTTTATGTCTCCGTGCTGGATATTGAGTCGATGAAGAACCTCTAAGCCTGAGCAGGCTTTGGCTAAGATGAGAGCGGCAAAATTCCGCGGAAATGGCTTTTCGAATCGAAATTCATACATCTTCTTGAAGGTCGCAAGGTCATGTCCGTTGATGTAATCCATTAATATGGCCGGGTACCTTGTGGCATCTGCATCAGCCGATTCCCTAATGAGCACACTCTTATGAAATGAAACAAGATGCTCATGATAAATATTAATGCCGATTTGGGTTTCTTGTAAGAATTTGCGGTACTGACCTTCATCGTCAAGGACTTTAGGGTCGAAGACCTTGCAAGCGTAATAACGTCCGGCACGATTCCTTATTTTGAATACGTTGCCGTGGGCACCTTTGCCGAGTTCTTCCATAAAGGTATAGGTGTCGTTTTCGGAAAATTGGAAACCCTTGGGTGGAAATGTCAGGTTCAAGCTTTACTCGCGCTGTCAGATTTGCGTCATTCTACCCTGCGTGGCTTAAGTGAAGCCAGCCGAGTTTGTGACCGCACCGGTTTCTTAATGCAGGGTCGCATTGTGGTTGGCCGGCAGGTCTGCTAATAACTTACTGAAATCAGTGCCGAGCATGGGGCGCCCCAACAAGAACCCTTGGATTTCGTCGCATTTCATCTCGCTTAGGATATCGAACTGTTCTTGGGTTTCTACGCCTTCTGCAATCACCTTTCGCCCCATATGTCGAGCCATGGCGATAATGGCATCCACGATGGTGCGTTTTTCGTTGTGACTTTCAATTCCCGTGACGAAGGAACGATCTATCTTTATAGCGTCGATAGGGAAATAGGCCAAATAGCTCAGGGACGAGTAACCGGTACCGAAGTCGTCGATATGGATGCCACAACCGAGATCGGCAATTTCACGGAGAATGCTCTGGGTTAGCTGGTGATTCTCAAGCAACATTGATTCGGTGAGTTCCACGTCAAGATTTTTCGGATCAAAACCTGTTTCGTCAAATACTTTACGAATACGACCTACAAGGCCGTGTTCTTTAACCTGTTGCGCGGAGAGATTGACGGCAATTCGAATCTCTGGAAGGCCCTCATCTCGCCATGCAACGGCGGTCTCACAAGCGCGCCTTAGAACCCATACGCCAATATTAGATATTTCACCGCAGGCTTCAGCAACTGGGATAAATCGTGCCGGAGAAACACTCCCGTATTGTGGGTGGTCCCATCGTAACAATACCTCAGCGCCAGTGATCAACTTGCTTTGTGTGTTGAATTTTGGTTGAAAAACTAGGTGGAACTCGTTGCGGTCAAGTGCATGACGAAGTTCCATCTCCAGCTCAACGCGTTCGACAACGGTTTCACGCATGTCTGGATTGAAGAGATCGATGCGACGGTCGTTTCGAGTTGCATTGATGAGCGCGGCGTGAGCGTTTTGCAAGACATCCTCAGGAAGTAAGAGGGGCGGTTCCGCGATGGCAACGCCGATCCGAACTCGCACAACAACCTGTTGCTTCGCGATCTCAAACGGTTCATGTAGCGACTTGATTACGCGATTAGCAAGTTCTTCAGCTTCACTGGTTTCGTGTAGGTCATCCTGCAGGATGATGAAATGTGAGCCATCTAGACGGGCCATAGTTTCCCGTGGTGTAAGTAACTTGGTGACGCGTTCCACAAACGCCAAAAGCAGTTGGTCAGCCAGCAATTCGCCAAATGATGTGCGCAATTCCTGAAATCGGCGTAGGTCTATCTCTAAAACCGCGAAAAAAGGCCGGTCAGGCTCGCGGACTCGTGAGATGGCATTGGCAATTCTCTCTAAAAATATTTCGCGCCGAGGAAGGCCGGTCAAATCGTCGTGAATCCCTCGACGTGTGATGTCGGTTTGAGAACCAACCATACGGTGAGGGCTGCCGTCGGCACCAAAACGGGCGGTGGCTCTCGCCAAACACCAAATATAGCGCGTGTCCTTATGCATGATTCGGTACTCAGCAGCGAATTGTGAGGTCTTCCTTGTCAAGTAGTCGTTGATGGCGCGATTGACTCTTTGCCGATCGTCCGGGTGTACACGTGTAAACCAGTCATCGATACTCTCGCCGATTTCATTTTCCTTGTAGCCCAACATGGCTTTCCAGCGCGGCGCGTAAAAGACACGGTCCTTTATGAAGTCCCAATCCCATATTCCGTCAGAGGCCCCTTCAATAGCTAATGAGTAACGTTCCTCGCTGACTCTCAAAGCCCCAGTGGCTCTTTTGAGCTCCATTTGAATCTCAATACGGGCGATGGCGATATTGAGGTCAATGGGCTTCGTAATGAAATCGTTTGCGCCAAGCGTCAGTGCTTTTGCAATTTGATCTTTTTGGTTTATCGGCGTCATGATAATGATGGGTAACTCTGATTGAGTCCATTGTTTACGTAATCGCTTCAGCGCTTCAAAGCCGTTGGTACCAATAAGGTCTCCGTCCAGTAACACCAAATCAATATGTTCCTGTTTTAGGGTGACGGCAGCCTGCTCAAAATCGATGGCCGCGCAACTCGGATAACTATGGCGTCGCAACTGGGCTGCGATCATTTTTGAGATGAAATCGTTTTGCATCACGATCAATGTCATCTCGTCATGAAGTCCGGTCGGTTTCATTGGATTTCCGTCATAGACACAGTAACTTTGTACTTATTATCGGTTTAACTTGTCTTAAATTCAATTCGGCACAGTTAGGTGGCTCTCGATGACTGCTTGCAGTTCTCGCAATCGAATCGGTTTACGAATGATTCCGCTCAGAGATGCCCGAAGTTCTTGACTCAAATCGTCGCCGCAGTCGTAACCAGTAAAGATGTAAAATGGGATGTCAGCGTCAATGGCCCTAACCTTTTTATAGAATTCGAAGCCACTCAAGCCGGGCATTTTATTGTCAGAAATAATCATACCAAGATGAGAACGTTCATATTCGAATATTTCAAATCCTTGATCACCACTATTTGCGTGCAATGTTAGATAGCCTAACTCTTGAAAATAGGTGGTCCAAATCTCCAACAACATCGGATCATCATCAACAAATAGGACACTGCGATTCTTGCGGCTTACTTGATGGGAATCATCAGGCCCTAATGCAACCATCTTAACGCCAGGGGTATAATCGGCAAAACGAACTTGGTCAATGTGTCTGAGTCGCCTGAGGATGTTCATGATGGAATTCAAGGCCGACTGAATGTTTGTACTAGCGGCTGCAATATGGGCTTCGTCCAATTTGAGCAGGTCCAATGATCCTTGGATGGCAGCCAATGGTTGTGTAATTTCGTGACTAAGGGTGACCATCAAAGCATTGGCTGTTTCTAAGTTTTTTGCTTCAACCAAAGATGCCGACTTGATCGCCAACTCTCGTTCCAGCTGCCTATTCCAGGTTGAGAGGCGCCTCGTGCGGTAACGGCTAAATAACACGGTAAATAGCCAAATGACCAGCGCCAGTGCGAGTGGTACCAACCATCGAAAAGTGAGCGTATTCCAGTAGGCAGGTGCGACGTTTACGTGAGTAGTAATGGGATTGCTGCTTTGTATTCCTGCCGCATTGATGGCCCAAATCTTAATGACAGATTTTCCCGCAGGTAGTGGAGCCAATTGTTTTTCATTGGCGGTGAAGAATTCACGAGAAGGTGCCGGACCTGATATGTCGACAAGAAACGAATTGAGATCTTCATTGATATAACTAAGTGCGCGAACGGAGAGGTTCAATGGATGGTGGTTTGCTGGTAGGTATAAAGTTTGTCCGTCGGCAATACGGTGATCACCTGGGTTAATGGTTACGGCGATCCGTGGCGCGGGTGTGTGCGGCCGTTTTCGTGCGGCGTCGTAAGCAACAATGCCTTTCGTCGTTGAAAACCAAGGTTGTCCATTGTTGTCTAAGACAGCTGCAAGGATTCCTGGCACAGAGTCGTGGTCCGTGATGGCCATTTCACTCCAGGTACCGTTACTAAAGGATATGACCATATTATGGGCAATGAACCAGTACTGGCCTGACTGGTCTTTAATGATCTGCTGGATATGACTAATCGCATGTGCAAGGCCATATAAGTTTTGAACATGCCCATTTTGGATACTGATCACGTTTTGTCTGGTGGCCGCAAACAACCGTTGTTCATCAAAAAGCAGTGCCGTGACGGGTTCACCTTCAAGGTAAGAATGCCAGTGCTCATCGGTTGTTCGAATAAGCAAGCCGCGGTCGGTGGCGATAGCGAGGGTTCCCTCTTTGTCGGTGGCTAATGAGGCCGGTTCGCCTGTGAATCCGCTTGGAAATGGATATGCCTTAAACACGCGGTTGTCATAAATCCAGATTTGTTCTTTTGTCGTGAAAATCATGGCGTCTTGGCTTAGGCGAGCACCATCCCGAAAATGTGACTTAATGCTGGGGTCGGGGTTCATGTCCTCAATAGCGCCAGCGGGCGTGAGGCGGCCTAGACCGCTTGATCCGCCAAACCAAATGTCGTTTTCAGAATCCATGGCGGCCCAACGAAAGACACCATCTTTCATGACAGTTGGAACGGCTTCAAGCTCGTTTCCTTGATAGACGAATACGCCGTCTTGTTTAAGTAGGAAAATACGTTCTTTGTGATCGGCCAGCATAAAGAAGATGAGATCTGGCTTTTTGAACGAAAGCATCTTCTGCACCTCATTTGTGGGTGCATTGAGGCGAGCCAAACCGAGTTGCGGACCGGCAAACCAAAGTCGATTTTTGTGATCGTTGACAATATGCGTTCCGGCACCGAGATGAGATAGATCGTAAAACTCGAATTCGGGTTGGGATAATTTGGCAATACCCCCGTCTCGAGTGCAAATCCAAAGACTGTCCTCATAGTCGGTCATGATATCGGTGATAAAGGGTGTTGGGATCCCATGATTCGTATCATAAAAATCATAGTGACCGGATTCGGGTTTAAAACAAATGAGACCGACGCCCCAAGTTCCGATCCAAAGTTCGCCTGCCTGATTGTGGGTAATGGATGAGAACGGATAATCTGGTAGCCCTGAAACCTGGTCCCAATCTCTGCTTTCTGACCATTGGAAGAGTCCAGCGTTTGATGAAATGTACAAGGTCCCACCTACACGCGTTAACCCTCGCACAACGTGGCCGGTTGTGCCAATGAGTTTCAAACGATGTCGGGCGTCTAGCTTGAAGACGTCGCCGTTGGCGGTACCAATGAATAAATCATTGCCGTCAAAGAGTAGCTCGCGAATATCAGATTCCGGAAGTAGCGCCTTTGCGTCATTTTGATTCCAGATCCACAATCCGTTAGCCGACCCCGCTGCAACTTGACCCGCAGCGCCAGTTGCTAAGCAGCGAAAAAATCCGTTACCCCAGCCTTCGATAGGCTGAAACGATGTCCCGTCAAATATCCCAAGGCCTCTGGGCGTAGCGACCCAAACTTTTTCGTTTACAGATTGAATAGCAAGGACGGGGGTCCCTGGTAGACCGTCCCGTTCGTGAAAAATCTGATAGCCAACACCATCGTATATGACCAAACCGTCCTCGGTTCCAAAGTACATATAACCAAGCGGATCCTGCATGATGGACCAGACTCTTTGCGAGGGAAATCCAGACGACGTGTTATGGTGCGTGAAATTAACACGCTCGCTTGAACCGTTAAATATGATCACAAAAGACGGAATAACGATTCGATAGATTATGTAATCGAGTTTGTTTAACATATGCATGTCATTCATCGGCATGTGAACGCAAATGCTGAAATTAAATAAGCAAACCATTGAAGGGTTAAGTCTTCTATCGACGTCAATTTGCTAAGATAGCGAGATGAATTGCGGTTCTAAAGGGTTGTGTCTCAACATCATTGAGCGGTTTTTGTCAGGAATGGTAGTCACACAAGTGATTGGACTCGAAAGGGCCAGGGAATCATGCTGATTTTTAAGCAGTGGCTAAGTGAAAACGTGGGTTTCTCTGACTCGGCCGTTCATAACTTAACGACATCCGTTGCCGTTTTGGTTGTTCTCTATGGCGCGCGATACATCATTCTCAGAACGGTTCTCAGACAAACTGAAAGCATCACGAAACGCTATCGGTGGCGCAAGGCCCTCACCTATAGTTCAACTTTCTTAGCCATTTTTTTGGTGGGCAGGATTTGGCTTGAAGGCCTGCAATCGGTTGCGACTTTTGCCGGATTGCTGGCCGCTGGACTGACAATCGCCTTGCAGGACTTAGTGGTTAATTTTGCTGGTTGGCTCTTCATTCTTTGGCGTCGGCCGTTTGATGTCGGTGATCGGATTGAGATAGCAGATCATACCGGCGACGTGATTGACCTGCGTATTTTCATGTTTAGCATGATGGAAGTGGGGAAATGGGTGAATGCGGACCAATCAACCGGTCGCGTGGTTCAGATTCCTAACGGTTTGATATTCAAGCGAACGCTTGCCAATTATCACCGCGGCTTCAAGCATATTTGGAATGAATTGGGTGTGTTGGTGACTTTTGAGAGTGACTGGGAGAAAGCAAAATCAATCCTGCAAACCATCGTCGATGATCGTACCCAGCACTTTTCTACGATGGCCCAAGAAGAATTACGTCGCTCTGCTCAGCAATTGATGATTTTCTACAATAAGCTCACACCCATTGTCTGGACTGAGGTCAAAGATTCGGGTGTGATGTTGACAATACGATATCTCTGTGACCCCCGCCGGCGCCGTAGTACAGGTCAGGAGATTTGGGAAGATATTCTCAAAGAATTCGCCAAACATGACGACATAGATTTCGCCTATCCGACGGTTCGCTACTACCTCAATCACTTGGAAGGCAAGGAAAACGCGCGAGCGCCAGCACCTGGTTCCGGCAACCCTGGCAGCCAATAACAGGCGTCAGTCTTGCGCCAATCGACGATCGGGTACCACTTGTCTGAGTTTCACCTCGGCGCGACGATATTTTGCGATCACTTCAGAATTCTTTGTGCGCACGAAAGCGAGTAGACCGTTGTTATAGATAGGAATAGCAAGTCGGTACCGTGGCGTCAGTGTGGGGATACAATATCCACATGCCAAAATGTCTCTAATTGCTCGCCTTAGGCTCGAATCATCGAGTTGCACATCAATTAAAGGGGCGGTTTCCTCGACGAAATCGTGAGGTTCCAGCATGGCTTTGAGTCAAAAAATGAGACCTGAGGCTTCATGGAAACACGGAGAGATTACCGAGATCGCTTGCTTGCTGGATAGGTGTAGTTAGACTATGCTGCGACTAGGCACATCAACCATCGAGAGAAAAGGGTGACAATTATGATTCACGCAGCGCGTTTCTTGACTCGGTGTGCGGTTGTACTTGGGCTTTCGGTGATATGGTCAGTGGCCCAGACCGTTGAATTCCGTATTCCTCTTGATCTTGATGATGATCCGAATACGGGTTGTACCGTAAACACGGTAGATGGCGATTTTTTTGGTGCCGAACAAGTGCTAATCACAACCGTCGATCAGTTAACTATGACGGTTACAGATGTCTCGATCGCCGATTGTACAGGCTTGGTGTTTGCCGCACCTGTATCCGTTAATGTTGGCGGATGGTCGGTAGGTCAGGGAAATGGGCTCAACGGTTCCGATGTCATTGAGACGCTGTACCCGATGTCGGTTTTTTCAACTCCCACAGGCTACGTACGGTCTGCATTGACGGCCAGTGGGCAGGGCGGCGATGAGGACGCATTGCTTTTGGCGGACGGAAATCCGATTTCGTTTCTGCTATTCATTCCTGTGCCAACGCTTTCTCAATGGCTACTCATAGTATGGATAGTTTTGATGATGATCGTGGCCATTTGGTGGATGCGCCGTCATCCTAATCAACGCGCCGCGATAATGGTCTTTTTACTGGTGGCGTCCATCACATTTGTGGGGTTTGGTCCAAGCATTGTCCTTGACGGCGACGCGAATGATTGGTCGGGCGGTCCTGTTGCTACGGATCCAAGCGGCGATAATGGCAATGCGCCTGATATTTTGGCTTTCTTTTACTGTGTGCAAGGCATTAGCCCTAATGCACAATCGCTCTATCTACGCATAGATGCTGTTTTAAATCTTGCCCCTATTGCCGATCCTCAAATGCAAATGTTGCTTGAGGACGATCCACCAATGACCATTACCTTGACGGGTATGGATCCTGAAGGACAGCCACTTACGTTCGCTATCGATACGGGACCTAGTAATGGCCTTTTAAGCGCGATCACACCAATTGATGCAACATCAGCTTCCGTCGACTATACCCCTAACGCAGATTACTTTGGACTCGACAGCTTTTCGTTTGTCGTAAACGACAGCATTGTGAATTCGGTGCCCGCAACCGTCGAACTAACCATTGACCCTGTTAACGATGTGCCGAGTTTCTTGGCGGGCGCTGATCAACAGATCGACAAGGATATAGGCCCACAAACGGTTCCTGGCTGGGCAACTGCCATCAGCGCGGGTCCGGCCAATGAGTCGAGCCAAATCTTGACATTCATCGTAACTAACAACAGCAACCCTGCACTTTTTTCAATGACGGGTGCTCCTGCAGTAGACGAAACTAGCGGAGACCTGACTTTCGAAAATGAGCCGGATGCGAACGGCACAGCAGTCATTGAATTGGTCCTAATGGACGATGGCGGGATGATGAATGGTGGCGTGGATACTTCCGCTTCTCAGTCATTTAGCATTATCTTCAACGCGGTCAACGATTGCCCAGTACCTCAGGATGATGCCGTCGCAACCGATGAGGACACTCTGCTCATCGGCGATGTATTACTGGACAATGGCAACGGACCGGATACCGATATTGATGGCCCAGGCCCTTTGGTTGTGGTTGCCGTTAACGGCATGGCAGGAGATGTAGGCGTACAAGTTTCGCTGTCTTCGGGCGCATTGCTAACTCAGAACATGGACGGAACCTTTGCCTACGACCCCAACGGCGCCTTCGACGTGCTGGCGCCCGGTCAAATGGATACCGATTCCTGGACTTACTCATTGGATGACAGCACCGCTCTTTGCAGTGAGGCTGCGACCGTGACCGTCACCATTGACGGTGTCAATGATTGTCCCTTCGCTGCCGATGATGCGGTTACTACCGACGAAGATACACCCACCTCAGGTAATGTGTTGGTAGACAACGGGTTAGGTCCGGATAGTGATCCAGAAAGTGATCCGCTAAATGTGGTCGAAGTGGAAGGCATGCCAGCCAATGTCGGCGTGCAAGTCACATTAGGTTCCGGCGCATTGGTAACTGTCAACGCCGATGGCACCTTTGATTACGATCCCAACGGCCAATTTGAGAGCTTAGCTGTAGGCGACACCGCCATGGACAGTTTCACTTACGCCATTGACGATGGCTCGGCGACTTGTGCCCAGTTGGCAACCGTGTCGCTTACTATAGATGGCGTCAACGACTGCCCAACCGCAGTTGCGGATGCAGTTATGACCGACGAAGACACCCTATTGAATGGCGATGTCACGGTCGACAACGGCAGCGGCGCGGATACGGATCCAGAATCAGACGTACTAAATATCACAGCAGTTAACGGATCGCTTGCCAATGTAGGTGTCCAAATCACATTGGGTTCGGGTGCATTGTTGACGGTCAACACCGACGGAACCTTTGCCTACGATCCTAATGGTCAATTTGAATCGCTGTCGGTGGGTGGATCTGCCATGGATAGCTTTACCTATTCGATTGACGACGGTTCTGGTTGTACAGGATTGGCGCAACTCTCTACAACGGTCGACATCACGATTGATGGGGTCAACGATTGCCCAACAGCGGTGGATGATGCGGTTAGCACTGACGAAGATACCTTGCTTAACGGTGATGTGCTAGTGGCCAATCCCACCACGCCCGATAGCGATATTGAAGGCGACATGCTGACGGTGGTTCAGGTGCAGGGAGTAGGCGCTAACGTAGGTATGCAGATTGCCTTGGGTTCTGGTGCATTGGTTACGGTCAACGCCAATGGAACTTTTAGTTATGACCCTAATGGTGCGTTTGATGCGTTAGCCGCTGGCGATATGGCTATGGACAGCTTTACCTATGCCATCGATGACGGATCGGGCACCTGCACAGAGACGGCTACGGTTACTGTCACCATCAACGGCGTTAACGACTGTCCCGTTGCCGTTGACGATGCCGCGACAACTGACGAAGATACGTTACTCAATGGCGACGTCTATGCCGCCAATCCAACCACGCCTGATAGTGACCCTGAAGGCGATAGCCTGGTAGTTACTGCCGTCAACGGTAACCCAGCTAATGTGGGCATTCAGATCGCATTGGGCTCTGGATTAGTCACAGTCAATGCCAATGGCACCTTCAGCTTCGATCCCAGCAGTGGCTACGAGTCCTTGGGCGTGGGCGACAGTGCTATGGAAATGTTTACTTATACGATTGACGACGGATCGGGTACCTGCGCTGAGACGGCTACTGTCACCGTCACCATCAATGGCGTAAATGATTGCCCAGTGGCGGTTGACGATGCAGTAGGCACACTTGAGAACATGGTGCTCAACGGCGATGTGTTAGTGGCTAACCCGACGACACCTGACAGTGACATTGAAGGTGATGGATTGGATGTGACGGCCGTCAACGGTAACTCAGCCAATGTGGGCGTACAATTCGCCCTGGCCTCGGGGGCCTTGCTCACGGTCAACGCCAATGGAACCTTTAGTTACGATGCCAACGGCGCCTTTGTCTTAACGGCCGGGCAAATGACCACTGATATGTTTACCTACACGATTGACGATGGTTCGGGCACCTGTGCGGAAACCGCTACCGTTACCTTGACTATCACCGGCGTCAACGACCCCCCGATCATTTTGGACGAAAACTTTCAGACAGCCGGCAACCGAGCTATTGGTAACACAACCTTCGAATTTGCTAATGCCTCTGCCGTCACCACGCCTCGCGTATTCGTCATGGGTGACGTTCTTGATAACGACACAGACGCAGAAACGCCAGGACTCCTGAGTATTACAGCCTTTGACGCCGCTAGTACAGCTGGCGGCGCAATTGCCATGAATATGACGACGGGTGAATTTACGTACCAGCCACCTCTGGGTGAAACCACCCTTACGGACACCTTCACCTACACGGTTTCAGACAACGATCCAGGTATGCCGATGACGGCCATGGGAACTGTAACGATTGATGTGGTCGACATGGTCTGGTTCATCGACGGCGACGCGGGTGCAGGAATCGGGTCTTCGGTCAGTCCTTTTAACAACATCCCGGCCTTCATGGCCGAACAAGGAATGATGGCGACCGATGATCCAGACGTGGGCGATCGCATCTTTGTTTACGATGCCGCAATGGCCTACGATGCGGCCACGCCTGCCGGCATTACTCTGCTAGACGGCCAAATACTTCATGGCGAAGGCATCGACCTGGTGGTGGATACGGTTGCGCTCAATGTGGTAGGTGGCAATCCATCGATCGCCAATGGCCCGGTCATCACCAACACCAATGGTGCCAATGGTGATGTGGTGACACTTGCTATGAACAATACGGTGCAAGGCATGACGCTACAGCCGCAGAACAGCGCTGGTATTGCAGCAGGGATCGAGCCCAGGAAACAAGGCCACGCGAGTGGTAAGGTGGGCACTGCAGCGATCGACTATGTGTCCTTCCAAACCAGTAACGCCAGCGACGGACTAGCGTTATTTGGGCGCGCTGGCCTTTTGACCATCACTAATTCCAATATTTTGGGTATGCCGGGCGCAAGCGGATCCGGGTTCCGGGTTGAGTTTTCGGACCCTGGTGGGTTCACGGTCAATGCCATGGGTTTGACCATCGATCAGTTGGGCACGGCGATTCGGTTGTTTAACAATCCCGCGTCGGTTTTCACGTTTACCGACTTGAATATTGGTGGAACTTTCACGACCACTCGAGGGATTGACGCTGCCAACAGCGGCACCGTGAATGTAATGGGCACGAGCAATATCGAGACGAATGGCGGCATGGCGTTGGATCTTGCGGGTCCATTGGCGATTGCTATGACGTTCAACAATATTCAGTCTGACATGAGTGCAAACCATGGGATCGAGATAACCGCAGGAGTGACGGGTAGTTTCTCCGCGACAAATACAACGATCTCAGATGCGAGTACCCGCGGCGTCAACATCGACTCCAGTTTTACGTTAGGCGGCGATTCAGCCAACTTTGGCAACACCACAATTACGGCCAACGGCACCGATGCCATTCGAATTAACGGTTCGCCAGGCACATTTACCTTCAATAACCTAGGTAATATGACCACTGTGACCGGTACCGGACTCATCGCCATTAATAGCGGCACGGTTAATCTCACAGGTACATCGCCAACGTTCAACGCAAATGGCGGTCCTGCCATCAACATCGAAAACACGGCTGGAATGTTTAACTTCCAAAACCCGACATCCTCCAATTCACCGGGCAATGGCATACGGTTGGTAAATGTGCTAAGTCCAGTTACGGTCACAGGCACTTCCGTCATCAATAACGCCAGCCAAACAAGCGTGTTGGTTTCAGGTGGGTCAATGAGCACCACCTTGGGTGACCTAAACATAGATAACCGCGACGACGTGGGCATTGAGATTTCTAACATCAACCAAGTTGTTGTCTTTGGAGACACCACTATCGACAACCAAACGACTGACAATACAGATTCCTTGATGATCACCTCAAGCATGGGAGCCAGCGTCACCTTTTCTAGTCTTGACATCAATCATAATAGTGCCCCTAATAACGGGATTAGTCTCAGCAGCAATGTGGGTTCGGTCACGATTAACGGTGCTGCTAGTGACATCAGCGGTGCCGGCGGTATCGCCTTCCAGGTCAGCGGCGGCCAGGGTGATGTAACCTACGCTGGCTCGATCACGAATACGGCCAGTCGATCGGTAGAAGTCATGAATCGCATGGCTGGAACGGTGGCCTTTAACGGCAATATTAGCGATAGCGGGACCGGAATCTTTCTCAACAACAATACGGGTTCCACCATCAATTTCAGTGGCGATCTGGATTTGGATACGGGCGCTAACAATGCATTCACCGCGACCGGTGGCGGGACGGTCTCAGCAACTGGGATCAATAATGCCATTGGCTCGATGGCAACGCCAATCACTGGCGTGGGTGTCACCATCCAAAACACCACAATAGGCGCACCGGGTGTGACTTTCAGACAGATCCACGTCAACGGTGCGACCAGTGGGATTGTATTGAATACGACCGGAACGACAGGCTCTTTCCAAGTCACTGGCGATGGTTCAACCGCTAATTCGGGTGGCATTATCAACGCTTCTACCCAAAATGGCGTGGACATCAATACGTCAACGTCGCCTTCACTCAATTACATGACTATTTCCAATGCCAACGATCACGAAGTTCTGTTGCAAAACGTTGTCGGATTTACCATGACGGAAAGCACCGTCAGCGACACCACCAACATCGTAGGGGCGGCCGGCGATGATGAAAACGGCATCCATGCCTTGAATCTATTCGGGATTAGTCTGATCCAAAATGTGGACTTTCCTAGCATCAATGAAAACGGGATTTTTGCGGCGAATACAACAGCGGACGATGGAACTCGTGATGAATTGGTTGTCGACGGCTGTACGTTCTCTGGCCATCAAAGCGAGCACGGCGAAAACGGCGTGCTGATCCAACCTGACGGAACATCGCTACAACGGGTTGAGGTCAACAACTCGACATTTACCATCAATGCGGAAGGTGCGCTTGGTGTGATCTTTTCTTCAATAGGCATGGCTGATTTTGAAGGCGTCATTGATGGCAATACCTTCAACTGTGGCAACGCTTTTGGTTCTGGTGGCATTCAGTCGGTGACGGCCAGTGACTCCACAGCGGCCATTGAAATCCTAAACAATACAATTAATAACGGGAACTTTTTTGCCATTTTGTGTAACGCCGACGATGATGCAGCTCTGGATGCGACGATCATGGGTAACATGATCGATGGAACCGTTTGTGGAGGCTGTACCAATCGTCTAGATCGCGGTGTCAATGTACGCATCGATGTAGATCCGGTCGCCACAGTACTGATCGACACTAATGTCGTGTCCGTTCATGAAGCAGAGGGTATTTTCGCAGAGGCCAGGGACATCGTAGGTGGGCCTGGGTCTTTGGATATTACGGTCACAAATAACAACGTGGATATGGCCACGATGATCGCCCACGGGATCAGTATCCGTCAACGAGACACGAATCCCGTTTGTTCCGAAATTAGTGGCAACACAAGTGTTGGGAACGACGGCGGTTTCCCTGGCTTAGGCGAAGGCATACATATTGATCAGGACACCGGCGTTCATAATCTTGAGCAAGGTATGGCAGCTTTAGCTGATCCCGTAGTGACGGTACTTAGCCTGAATAACCCGGCCACAACGACTTTCAGTATCGGTGGCGCCATTACCAATGTTGTCAACGGAACCTGTAATCCATGAATAGCTGGCTGAGGAGTTAGAGACATGTCTGAACCCTTTCTCGCAGAAATCCGCATTATCGGATTCAACTTTGCCCCTTCGGGATGGGCTTTTTGTGATGGCCAGATTTTGCCTATTAATCAGAACCAGTCGCTCTATTCGTTATTAGGAACCACTTATGGCGGTGACGGCGAAACATCATTTGCTTTGCCGGACTTGCGCGGACGGGTGCCAATCCACGTTGGCAGCTCTAATGGCGTAGCACCACATCAGCTTGGGCAACGAAGTGGCGAAGAGACGCATACGCTTTCTGCCGCTGAGATATCCAATCATGACCATATTGCTATGTGTTCGGATGACAACGCAACGACCAATGACCCACAAAACAATGTTTTTGCACGTGCGACAAATACTTCGTATCAACCACCTAACAACCTAGTGGGTATGTCTAGCCAAGCGCTGACGTCGGTTGGCGGTGGCCAGGCACACGACAATATGCAACCGTACCTTGCATTAAACTTTTGTATCGCTTTACAAGGTGTATTCCCAAGCGAGAATTAGGAGCAAAACCATATGTCAGAACCCTTTGTAGGTGAGATACGCATGTTTGCCGGCAATTTCGCGCCTGGTGGTTGGGCGTTTTGCGACGGTCAATTACTTGCTGTTTCGCAGAATGACGCATTATTCAGCTTACTTGGAACAATTTATGGTGGTGACGGCGAAACGACTTTTGGATTACCTGATTTGAGAGGTCGATTGCCGATTCATG
Source organism: Holophagae bacterium (assembly GCA_029263455.1). Lineage (GTDB taxonomy): Bacteria > Acidobacteriota > Holophagae > Acanthopleuribacterales > Acanthopleuribacteraceae > JAGQSC01. The sequence goes on along the minus strand of JAJCXM010000019.1, from coordinate 162,430 downwards.
CAGGCTCAGGTCCGGGACTATCGCCGAGGCAACTTGGTTCCAGAGCCGGTAGCGAGAATGTCACGCTTACGGTCAATCAAATGCCATCCCATTCACACCAAATGCAGGGATCGGCCGATACAGCAACGGAAACCAGACCCCTGGGGAATGTGACTGGCTCGAATGTACCGCTGGACATCTATTTTCAGAACCCGCCCACAACGGTTGCTATGGCTTCATCGGCAATTAGCAATACTGGCGGGTCGCGTAGCCATACCAATTTAATGCCCTATTTGTGTATCCATTTCATTATCGCGTTGGTCGGTATCTATCCAAGTAGCTGAGGAGGAATCCTAATGTCTGAGCCATTTGTCGCTGAAATCCGCATTTTTGCCGGTAATTTTGCCCCTCAGGGCTGGGCGTTTTGCAATGGCCAACTATTGCCCATTGCTCAAAACACGGCTCTATTTTCGTTAATTGGAACCACCTATGGAGGTGATGGCGAGACGACCACGGCGTTGCCAAATCTTGCTGGACGCGCGCCCATGCACCCAGGTCAAGGACCTGGATTGACTTCGCGTCGATTGGGACAACGAGGCGGTGTGGAATCGGTCACGCTTACAGAAGCGCAAATACCAAACCATACCCATACAATGCGAGCCGTGCCCGCTCCCGCTGGTGACGATGATGTAGAAAACGATTCCGTGATTGCTCGGGCTCTGGGTATGAACCTATACGCTCCCCCGAACAATTTGGTCACCATGGCACCGCAAACCTTACCATCGACCGGCGGAGACCAGGCTCACAACAATCTGCAACCCTTTTTAACCTTGAACTACATCATTGCTTTGGTAGGCCTTTATCCCAGTGAGTAACTGAATTGTCTATTGAAACCTGGCGTTTGAGGGCAATTACACCAAAAGATCTCCCTTTTCTCGAGCGACTCTATGGTTCAACGCGCGCATTGGAGTTAGCACAGATCCCTTGGAGTGATGCCGAAAAGGCAAAATTTGTAGCATTCCAATTCCACGCGCAGCACACCTATTACCAGCAGCAGTTCCCGAGTGCCCGGTTCGACCTGATTGAAGTGGAAGGGCAGCCTGCCGGGCGGCTTTATGTTGATCGACGTGAAAACGAGATTCGGTTAATTGATATTGCCCTTATGCCCGAGTACAGAAATCAAGGCCTAGGCAGTAAATTATTGGCACAGTTGCTTGACGAATCGCAGTCTACCGGGAAACCATTGAGGATCCATGTGGAACACAATAACCCAGCGATGCGACTCTACCTCCGTCTGGGCTTTGTGAAAATCGAAGAAAGTGGCATCTATCACCTGATGGAGCATGCGGTCCCTTAGCGGGCAACAAGATTAATAGACCTAGTCAACTCGCGTAGTCAATCACCACAACCAAATAGGGGAACATGGCGAGCTCCAGCCCCGTGCCACGTTTGGTGAATAAGTATTTACGCTCACCTTGATCACCTTCATCACTGGCATGCCATCCATAAGCGCTCCAGTCTGGGAGGGTGGCTTGGCGACCACTAGCTAAGCCTATTAGGTAGGCGCCTCGTTGTAGAGAGGGCCAATCAGGATCGTTGTCCATGGTGAACCGAAGCGAATGCCAGCCGTCGCCATCACGATCAAGATCACTGTATAAGACCAGTCCGCTGTCATCGATGGAGGCCGTATAACTAATTGGTGAGCTGCTGGCGATTCGCGCCTCGTTGTGCTCGAATCTCCATAAGAGGACTGGTGGTACCTTAGGTGCGCGCTTTAGTGGAACAGTGCGTCCCCATAACGAGAAATGTTTTATACCCTCATTTGCCCAAGTTTCTTGTAGGGGTTCAGGACCGTAAATAGTTACTCGAACACCTCGCTGTAGAAACTCGGGATCGCCTTTACTCAAACCCGACGCGAATTGAGCACCCTGATCAAGTTCAAGCATGGGATTGCCAGCTTTGGATTGAAGCTGCCATGGTGTTTTTCCCGCCAGCTCCGGCTGTGTTAAAGCTTGATGCGCTGTCTCAGTTGAATTGAGCTTTGCCCAAGATCCGATGCTTAATTGATCGCTCTTTTGTTTCTTGATTCGGGGCACTTTGACGTCTTTAAGTGAGCTGCTTTCAGCCTTTGCTGTTACCGCGCCAAGAACGCCCGCTGTTGTCAGAGCCACAAACTTACGTCGTTTCATTTTGAACATTCTGTCCTCCAATCGGTGAACATCTCTCTCGCGCCTGCCTATATTCAAGTAACGATCTTATAATGCAGTATCGCACATATATCTTGGGCTTGGTTCTTGAGAATCAATCGATTTTCTGGTTAATGATCGCTTCGTAGCGATATCCGTCTTCATCTAAGGCAAACGGTACTAGAAACAGATCCATGGGCCCAGTGTCGGCGTGTTCCAATGAGATCGTTTGCTGTTCAAAAGCAAATTCTTTGGCGCCCCGAAAATGCAAAGCGAAACAGGAATAGCCTTTGGGTGCCCTAGCGGACTTGACGCGGCAGCAAATCAATTCAAAATCTTTGTCGTTCAGCGTAGCTTTGAATGATTGACCAGATAATTTATCGAATGTATCGAAATCTGGAATCTTACCCATGGTTAATTGCTCCGCCAGAATATTGTTTATTGAACGGGTATTTTAGCATGGCAATCGCATAACAAAGTCTTGTCTCGCAGATAAGCGCTACAAACTGTTTACCCCATTTTTACGCCCGTAGGAAGCGAATTTGAACTAAGCTGTATTCATCCAAAACAAAGCAATACGGGTTATGATCTGACCCGTACTAACTCCTGTAAATGCGAGCGAAACGACCCCGGAGGTGATGTGTGCGTTCATGGCTGATCATTCTCAGCTCTTTGAGCTTGTTTGCCCAAGATGTGGTGCTTGATCGTCGTCAAGTACCAGCCAAAGGCGTTCAGAAAGTTAAAGTCGATGTGGCGTTAGCGGGTCGCTACAGCTTCTCTTGTCATTCTGAACAAGGCGTTGAGTTAGAACTTGTAGACCGCATGGCGGGCGTTGTTTCTCGTGACGGTACGGCAGGATCAAAAGATGGTCGCATTGATGTCATGCTTGATCAGGGAACCTACCTGTTACGAGCAGTTTGTCACGAAAAGGCATCTGGTGACGTTGCGCTTGAAGCATTTGAATTTCAGGAGCCAGAAACACAGAACTTGACGCGCTATGCTGTGAAAACGGACACCTTAAACGATCTACAGGCGCGTCGTTATTGGATCGATATTCCAAGACAAGAACCCTTCCAATTGGAATTGTTCGGGCGCCACTTGCAAGACGCTTTTTTAGTGTTGAATGGTGGCTGGGTCTTAGACATAGCCAAAACCAGGCAAACGTTCAGTGCGGTGCCTGGTAAGCCGATGACCTACCTTGAAATTCATGGTCAGCTAGCAGCAGGACGATATCAACTTGTGGTCTATGGAGGACCGTCGGCTAAGTGGACCAGCAACGACGAGAGTCGTCCCCTGCATTTACGCCTAGATGTGTCCAAACTTGCAGTGAGCGGCCGTCGAAGCTTTCGTGTTTCTGCATTTGGTAGAGATAGTTTCTTGCTTCCCAAACAAGCGCAGTTTATCGAGTTATCCAGGCAAGAAAAGAAGAATGCACGCCTCCATCGAGCGCCGTTTAATCAATTCAATTCCAGACACAATTATGAGCGTACGACTGAAATTAACTCGGATTCCAGGTTTGCGCTTTGTCAGGATAGTTATTCGTTTTCGTCGGATTGGCAGTGGGTGTTTGTAGAAGCGGAGCCCGGCGCTGAGGTAGAGCTCGTTTTTCTACAAAATCAGCAACTTTATCGTTTAGATAGTGAAGTTGGTAACTATTTCGTGTCGGTCCATCAGTCAAAGATGGGGGATGACGCCTTAGATGTGACGGCTATCTTAACGCATCCGAAACAAGAAACGCCGGTTCGCATGCAGGTCCTTGAGGCCAGCTCAAGCCAGTCAATAGCTCGACGAACAAATCTACACGGTGAATCGTCACTGTTCATGCACATAAAAACCGATGGTCAATACGCGATCCGCATCATTGAAGATTTAGGCGGCACTTTCGAGTTTGCCATCGAGCCAGCTCTGCTAGAACGATCCGATGCCACTCCGCGCCCTGTTTACCGCCGTCCTGGCGATCAGGTAAATCTCATTGCAGGCCTATATAAGTTAACTCTGCGACCTTTACTCAAGGGTCCCATCTCCTTTGTATTCACTTCTACCCATCATCAATTATCGCTAGAAAAATACGAAATCAACGAAGGCCGTTTGACCCATCTAACTTGGACGGATGTGTCGCTGCCCAAATCCGAAAGATGGTACAGCTTATGGGTGCCTGAACGATCTGGTGTGGTCATTGGCAGTGACATTAGACCGCTTCCATTGCAGTTGACGAATGCAATAGCGATACCTTTGCAACCTGCCGAGTCTGTTAATCTAAACGTAGGATTTGGACACACGAGCTGGATCAATTTTGAGGAAGAAACGGTCAAGGTCCAGTTGAATGGCCTTGAAATTGGTACGCGGCAGAAAACGAATGCCCGAAACTACGACATGATGGTCGAGAACATCAGTGATCATGCCGTCATTGCCGACTTGGATAGCGAGTCTGCGCCAGGCTGGTCAGTCGATGCGGTACCTCCCGAGTTTGGGCTCGACTTAGCTCGGCTAAAAAACGATCGGCCTCTATACCGTGACTTCAAACGCGGAGAAAGCCAGTATTTCGTTTTAGAGGTTCAGGACCCTGCATTGTACCGTTTGGAGACGACAGGGCGGTTGGCAACCCAGCTATCGTTACGTACACGGGTGCAGACAAAACTCTTTTTACAGTCCCAAAATGGTATTGGACGTAACGCGTTAATTCAGCAGTATCTTCGACCGGGCGAATATTTGGTGACCGTGCAGGTCTTGGGCAAGAGCCAGGGGCGATTGGGGGTGCATTTGAAACGCGAAGAACTGACCGAAGGCGAGCCTCTACTGATCGATATACCCCAAAAACATGCGCTTGTTCCCGACGCAGCGGTCTCGCTTCCCTTTACGATTGACCATAGAGCGGAATACAAGTTCTTTGGCCTTGGCTTAGGTAAGACATTTTCCTTTCGCATTGAAGATCAAGATCAGTGGCCCATCGTCGCCAATCAGAAAAGTGCTAATACGAGATTAAGATTAGAAGCGGGCGCTTATAAGTTGATATCGCTGCCCGAAGCGATTGAGAGTCGTCGTATTCTGGGCTACAGCCAAGTGATGGACGAGGCCAGGCTAGAGGGCAAAGGCCCGCATGTTATTTCTTTCAACCAAACTGTGGCTCATATGTGGCGTAAGGGCGAGGCTGACGTATTTAACATCGATGCGCCTGCGGATTTGCGGGCCACAATCCAGCTGGAACGCGGCATGCGTATGGAAGTTAAAGGCGAAGGACTTAATCAAAGCGTTCTTGGTGGTCAGGAACAAGAAATCAATCTGGCTGAAGGCAAATATCAGTTGCAAGTCAGCAGAGCCGAAGAAGACGACCTTTTCAGCTATCAATTCAGCGTGAAAAGCCAGCTCTTGGCGCTTGGTGTTCCCGTTGACGTGAGGCGTTTCCCGGCCGAACTCGAAATGGCCATTGGTCGGCAGAGCCAAGTGAAGCTGACCTCAATGGGCGCGGTTGACGTCCAGGTTGAGGTTTATGATGCGTCTGGAAGACTTGTTGCTGAACAGGACGACGCCAATAATGATTGGAATATTGACCTCAACTTGAGCCTCGAACCAGGTCGATATCGCGTAAAAGTGAAATCACAAGGCAGGACCACAGGAACAGCCCATTTCCGCCTGCAACCGAGACTGGTGAAGCGATGGCCTGCAGCGACACTACCGTTGACAGAGAAAGAAGCAGGTGTTGAAGGCACCGTCGTCATACCCATCACAACAACTGGAGCGGGTGAGGTGATTCGCGTAAGCGGTTGTCCCGGCAGACTTTCTGTACATGCCGGTGGCAAAGAACTTGGCAGTGGCGAGAAGCAGTTGGATTGGTTGGCTTATGAGCAGCAATATGAAGTGTGGTGTGTTTGTGAAACAGACGACGAAATTATGCTGACTGGGCAATCCGTAATTCCCGATGCCTTGACCGTCGACAAGAAAAGGCGTTTCTCTGCTGGTGTTTATAAGTTTGATTCGAATTCAACAGAGACATTGAGCAGCACCAGCAGCATTTGGCGTGCAAGCCGAGACAATCCAGTTTTTCGTGAGTCAACGGCGCTCGATATGAGCCAAAAACAGATTTGGGTCATCAATGCAAAGGAATTTGAGTTGAGTCCACTGACATTGGGACGATTTCCGTTGGAGAGTCGTGATTGGGGCGACCTATATCGTGTCGAGGCTGGCGTGGCTGCCAATGAAAACGCGCTGATCCAATTGTCATCCCCACAGGGTTTGCTGTCTGCGAATTACGGATTAGCTGATGTTTTTGATTGGAGCCAGCTAGCCGAGACATCGAAGGGCATCTTGTTACCCCATAAGGTTGGACGGCACCTCACTTTCATCTCATCCAAGCCAAATGCACCGTTAGGGCGGGTTGATTTTGAAGTCCATAATTTCAAGGCACTTGAGGTCAAAGATGTTGTGGATCGCTTAGATCTGAAAACAGGAACGGTCGCGACTATGTCGTGGTCTGAACCGAAAGGATTCATGCTGACCGGTCCCGCCGGTTTGGTATTTGACGCGCTTTCGGCTGATGGATCGAGCTCGTTCCATGCTTTTGAGCAATCGTCGGTTTGGCATTCAACGTCCATGATCAAACAAATACGTATTTGGAACACAACTGACAAGAACATTAGTTTTGAAATCACAGCGGTCGATCCCGTTATGCCCGTTAGTGAGCAAAATTTACGTGGCGGACTCGAGGGCTATTGGAATGGTCCCGGGGTCTTGGCGATTTCCTTACCTAGCGGTAGCGATTCGCCTCAGCTAAAGATGTTGTGCGATGGCGAACGGGGCATGGTGTTGACAGCCAAAGGCAAGCGCGTGTCTGTTACGGAATTACAGGCAGGACAGCATTTAAACGGCATACTTCATATCCCCGAAAATGCTGGGTGGTATTTGGTTTGGGAGCAATATGGTGAAATGAATGGTCTTTTTCCCAATGAATTAACGGCTATGGCCCAGGCCAAATTGGGTGATAACCCGGTGGTGTCCGGTATCAACGCATGGCGTTTTCAAGCAGATCAACCCGGTTTGTTGGCCATTAGATCAGAGGTCGCTTCGGTCCTAAGTGTCTATCGTGATGATAAGGCTTTAGCCATTGATCATGGTCTAACTCCCGTCATACTCCATCTCGCAGACAAGGCAGAATACGTGATTAGACAAAGAACGCGCCGAGGGCAAGTGGGCGGTACGGTCAACATCCGTAACGAACCTTTGTGGCCGTTAGGCGATGGTTTAAGCGAATCTCGTTGGCTTAAGCCTGGCGAAGTGCACGCGTATGTGTTGACGATAGAGGAAGAAAGCAATATTGGGGTCGGCGTTGTGACGCGATCCGGCGAGGCTCAGATCAAAATATTCGACAATCAGCAAAGACTCTTGGCTGAAGGACCATTGGCTATCGAAATGATGGAGCCAGGTGACTATTACATCGTGGTTTTGGCAGATGAAGAGCCGGTCGACTATCAAGTGACGGTTCAGGGCAGGGCCACCCGAATTGAGATTCCGGACGAAATACTAAAGGGCTTTGGCGAAGGAGAAACACGATGAGATCAATCATAGTTGGCCCTTTTTGCCTGATATCACTATTTACGTTTGCTCAAAGCCATCAGTTGGGGCAAAAGAAGGTAACGCTTGTACCAGAGAGTTATCTAAGGGGCTATGACCCAATTACATTGTTCTTCCCAGACGATGAAGGTCCGGTTGATTATGGTCCACTGGATAACCCGGATGGGGTTGTCAATTTGAACCCCAGTCACCCGGGCGATTGGGGCTGGGTTGATCGTCGAACCCTACAATTCAATCCTACGACCGCTTGGCCAGCGCTGGAGAAATATCGTTTGACGATTGGTAAGAAGACGTTCGATTTGGTGACATTTATGTCGGCGCCTGTCGTTATGAATCCACGAGCAGGTGCTACAAATCTCGATCCGATACGTGATTTCAGCTTCGAGTTCGCCTATGCGATTCAACCGCAGCGCCTGGCCGAAATGCTGAGCTTTCGCGTTCAGGAGTTGCCCGGACTGAGCTCGGAATCTACACGTATCTTGACGCATAAGAATTTTGTGGTGAAGAAACTCGAGCGCGCGTCATTGCAGGACCGGTCTGCTTATGTCGTGCACCTTAATGAAGAAATTAGTTTTGGGCAGGCTATTGAAATCAGACTCAAACTGTCTTTGAACGAAAAGGATCAGCGTTCGCTTGCTAGTTTTCGGGTGCAGACCCGTCCACGCTTTCGATTAATTGCGGCTGGTACACATTCAATTCGTTATCCCATTGCGGTCAATGGCAGTATGTATTCTGCACAGCAGGTTATTCATGCTGGTACTGGAAGCTCGCCGCTGTTTCTCGAGTTCAGTGCAGCGCCCGAAAAATTTGATTTGGCTGACGTCAAACGCATGGTGCGTTTTGAACCTCAGGTGAGAAACCTAAGCGCGGATTTGAGTGGCAACCGCATCCTGTTACATTTTGAGTGTGATCGCGAACGCCTCTATCGTATAGACATTGCTCACACGCCAATCCGGGATCAATCGGACCGTAGCTTAGACGAGTTTGGTCCATCCAGTTTGTTTTTTGCCTATCAAAGCCAGACGCCCTATCTTCGATGGCGTCAAGAACAAGGGATCCTGGAGACGTATGGACCGCAACAAATCCCATTGGAGGGACGAGGATACGATGCGATCGACTTAAGGATCTTCAAGATCGGTGCATTAGACCGCAATTTTTGGCCGTTTCCGCGGCGTGGTGTGAGTGTTAACGAAGATCAGCGACCTCCGGGCCCGGGTGAAGAACCCGATTACGCGACGGATATGTCAAACCAAATTCAACTGCTGGGCAGTCCGCTTATTTCTAGAGTTGTTGCCACGCCATTGCGGCCCACCATGGGATCACATGTTTTTGGTGTCAACATCACCGAGATGCTCACGGAAATTTCTGGAAAGGAAAAGCCTGGCACCTATTTAGTAGGTTACCGATTATTGGGATCGGAAAACCAAAGACGGTACGCGCGCATACAAGTAACCGATCTAAACGTGACTTCGATCGAAGAAGAGGGTGCGGTCGTCTTTTTTGTGACGTCCTTGAAGAGTGCTGACCCGGTAGCAGGTGCTGAAGTTGTGATTGAAGGCAATGATGATGCCGATGGCACGCGTCATATTATCTTGCGCGGAAAAACGGATGCCAGTGGCAAGATCAGGTTTGTCCATGATAAATCGCAAGAGATATATGTTTCGCGGGTTTCCGTCCGCAACGGGCAAGATACGCTAGTCATTGATCCCGAATTACCGCCACCTTCGTTTGATGATAATCATTGGTATGGCTCAGGCGCACGCTACCTGTCTTGGTTGAATCGCAGTCCACAGACATCCAAAGACAAAGCGGAAATACGGGCATTTATTGCTCCCGAACGACCTATGTACCGTCCAGAAGAGGTGGTTCACATTAAGGGCTATCTCAGGCGTCTGATTAAGGATCGCATCGAAACCGTCACCGATGGCAAATGGCAATTAGTTGTTCGGGGACCGGGAGCGCAGCAGTGGACATTTCCGCTTGAATTGACTGTCTATGGCAGCTTCTACCATGCCTTTGAGCTAGAAGATGCGCCAACAGGAAATTACGAAGTACAGCTGCATGACCTGACCGATGATCGTTGGGTTGGTTGGGCAAGCTTCGCTAAAGAAGCCTATCGCATTCCCCGATTTGAAGTCCTTCTTGATGGTCCGGACGAGACACCGCTGGACCGCTCTTTTGACGTAAACCTAACCGCGGAATTCTACGCCGGTGGTCGGGTTGTCGATCATCAGGTGAGTTGGCAGATCACGCCATTTCCATACCGCTTCCAGCCCAAATCGTTTCCCGGTTTCCTGTTCTCCTCCGACGAAAGGTTTCGAGGGAACATGCCTCCGATTTCTCGTGAGACTCAGCAGTTTTTTGATCGCACTGACGACAATGGTGGGTCAACGGTCAAGATTGACCCAACCCAAGAGTTAAGTGGTGAACCGCGTCGTTATGTGATTGAAGCGACGGTGGAAGGCGCTGATGAACAGACGGTCACGGCCACAAAGCGGGTTCTTGTTTTACCTCCGTTTGCGCTCGGGCTGAAGTTAGATCGAGTGATTAAGGGCCATAAGTTAATCAAACCACAATCGATTGTTCTAGGCTTCGATGGAAAGCCCATTGCCGGCCATGAAGTTAGAACGCGAGTGTATCGACGTGAGTGGCATGCCAACTTAGTGGAAAGCGATTTCACAACGGGTCCAGCCAAGTACCAAACGGATGTCGTTGATACATTAGTTAAGGAGACGCTCGCGACTTCCACCGAGTCAGCGTTGACGCATGAATTCGATATGCAGGAGTCGGGCGTTTATGTCATCGAAATCACCGCTCGAGATCAGCTTGGACGATTGCAAACGGTTCGTGGTGACGTGCTCATCTTAGGGGAATCACCGGTTACATGGGACAAGAAGAAAGAGCTGCTGTTTGACGTCGTGTGGGACAAATCAAAATACGACCCGGGCGAGCAGGCCCAGCTAGTGCTCAAGCCACCATTTCAACGAGGTCGCGCGTTAGTAGTCGTCGAGGATAAAGCCGAGACGACCTATCACTGGGTCCATATCAAGAATGGACAAGGTGTCTTTACAATTCGTGTCAATGGCGACATGGCGCCGCGTATTCCTGTTTATGTTCTAGCTATGAGGGGGCGATTGGATCGTAATAATTCGACGGTGCCCGATGCCTTCTTTAAACCCAAAACAGTCGGTTCCTCGTCGTGGTTAAACGTGAAACCCAAATCGTTACAGATGAAGTTAGCACTTAATCATGCCGTAAAGAATTTACCCGGAAGCAAGATGAAGATGCAGATTGAACTAACCGATCCCGATGGCGAGCCTCTGGATGGTGAGGTGACGTTATGGCTAGTGGATCGAGCAGTATTGGCATTGGCCAAGGAAATGGACCTCAATCCTGTTGACACCTTCCTTCGCGATGGTTATCGCTGGATCAGGTTACGCGATGGCCGCAATGAAGTGATTGGGGAATTGCCACTGGAGGAATTACCTGGTGGCGATGGGGCGGCAAAATCTGAAGAATCTCTTTTCGAACGAGTCACGGTACGCAAAAACTTCAAGACTGTCCCTTATTACAATCCACACATCGACGTAAAAGGCGGCCAGGCCGAACTTGAAATCGAGTTACCCGATAACTTGACCGAATTTGCGGTGCGCGCTATCGCAACGGATGGTAATCGCCGATTTGCGCTCGCGAAGTCTAGGTTAGCTATTCGTCTACCGGTCATTGTGCAAGCCGCATTACCGCGTTTTGTACGTCATGGCGATGAATTTGTGGCTGGCGGAATCGGACGAGTGGTCGAAGGTGAGGGCGGTAAAGGACGAGTAGAGCTACAGATAGAAGGACTGGAGACGGCCAGCGGTACGTCGTGGGACGTTGATTGGCAGCCTAATACGGCGCAACAACTTTATCTGCCCATGAAGGTTGTCGCCGATGCGGCCGCTCCGGGTCAAGATGCAAATACGATAACCTTTCAGATGGCGGTTGAAAGGTCAAGCGATGGGTCACGGGACGCCTTTAAGGTGAATTTGCCCGTACTAGCGGATCGAGCGTGGATCAACGAAGAATCTTTTGGCGAAGCGACCTTGGGCGTCGTTACGCCATTACTCAACCCGCAAGAGAATGTTTTGCCTGGATCAATGAAGCGGTCGCTGTTGGTTGCTGCGGACCCAGCCTTGGTAAGAATGATCATGGGGTTGGAATACCTAAGGCGATATCCGTACGGCTGTGCGGAACAACGGGTCTCGCGTCTCTATCCTGAGGTCGCTTTGAAACAGGTGCTGGCAGCGGTCGGTGTTAATGACCGAGCACCTGAAATGCAACGCTGGATGGATGATACGCTCTTGTTTCTAAAGGAAGCGCAATCGGAATCAGGTCTATTTGGCTATTGGCCCGGATCAACCGGATACGTAGGTTTGACTGCTTATGTCTGTGAGTTTCTATTGGAGGCTGAAAAAGCCGGTTACCTAGTTGATGCTGGTCTCTTGGATCGCGGCCTACGAGCACTGGCTGAAGCGTTGCGATCTGACAGTCGCTTCCTAATCAAAGCACATGCCTACTCAGAACGGACTTTTGCTTTGGCGACGCTTGCGAAAGCTGGTCGTTTGGACCGATCTTACGCGTTTGAATTGGCTTCGCGAGGACAGAACCTAACCCTGGAAAGTGAAGCTAAGGTCCTATATGTGCTGGCTACTCACAATCTGCGTACAGATGCCAACAAATCACTCATTGAAGACTTAGAACGTAGTTTGATATTCACGCTCAAAGACAATCAACGTGTTTTTACAGGGCTGCAATATCGATCCACTTCATGGGGCGGTCGCATTCATAGTAGTGAAGTACGCACGGTGGCTGAAGTCATGCGAGCGCTTTATGCGGTGGACAAGAACCATTCGTCAGTTCCTATCCTAAAACAAGCATTGCTAGACGGAGCTGGGAATAATGGCTGGGGCAGTACCAACGCCAATGCGGCAGCAATATTGGCTTTGCGTGACTTACCCGAAGGGAGCGGACTGGGCGGTGGGTCTCTTGATCTAAGGCATCCTAGCAAGCCTGTACGCTCGTTTGAATTAAGGGAGTCGATGTTTACCCAGATCGATATAGCGGCCGATGAAGTTGGGCAGTTGGTTCTTCAGGGAGTTGATAAGCCTGCCCTATTATGGCAGCGACTCGACTATCTACCAGCTGGCCCAGGATCACTCACTCAAGCTACGGCAAGTGGATTTGCGGTTGATCGCACCTGGTTGGTTTTTAAGGATTTGGATGCGCCAGCTATTCGAACTCAAGTGACGGCAGGCAGTGCTCTCGAAGTCCAAGTGGGAGATGTGGTTGAGGAATACACCCGTGTCGTCAATGCGGAGGACCGTGTTTATGTGGCGATCAGCATTCCTTTCGCCGCTGGTTTTGATCCCTTAAACGCGAATCTGGCCACGGCACCTCCCGAAGCCACACCTCAAGGTCAGCTCAGCAAAGAACCTACCTACATTCGTTTTTCAGACGATCAAATCGTCTATTTCTACAACGAGTTGCCAGCAGGCAGTTACGACTTCTTCGTGAGATTAAAAGCCTCTTTTGAAGGCACCTATACACAACCTCCCGCGTTTGCCGAAATGATGTACCAACAGGCGGTCATGGGGCGATCTCCAGGGTCTTCGGTTGTTATTAGTGCGAAACAGAAAGACTAAATTAGTGCTTAAGAATCGGCTTCGCGCCATAGTCAAACTGCTTTGGAAGCGAAGATGGTCCTTGTTTGCATTAGCTGTGGTGGCTGTTTTTTTGTTCGGTCTATGGTTGGTAAACCTTCGTGACCAGATCGAATTTGCCGAATACGTTCCAAGCCATTTGTTTGAAGATCGCAAGGGTCGATTCTTAAGCGAGTCTGATGGCGACAGGTTAGGTTATTGGGATGTCGAAACCGGCGCAAACACGCGCATGCAAGCTTGCATTTTAGCCATCGAAGATCACCGCTTTTGGCAGCACCAAGGGATTGACCTGCGCGCCCTTTTTCGGGCTTTTGCTAATAACCTTTCAGGCCAATCTCGACAAGGGGCATCGACCATAGCCATGCAGGTTGCGCGTATGCAAAAGCCAGGCGAACGTAGCTATTTCAGAAAAATTGGTGAGATGTTTATTGCGCGCGGACTGACCCAAAGTTTTGGGCGGGAGGCTGTGCTCAATCAGTATCTACGGATCGTGCCTATGGGTAACCGCATTCATGGGGTGTCCTACGCCGCTCGTCGCTACTTTCATAAACCTTTACAGGACCTGAGTTGGGCTGAATCGGCGTTGTTGGCGTCGCTTCCGAAGGCGCCCGGTACGATGAATCTCTATCAACGACAAGGGCGTGAACTGGCGCGTGCGCGAGCGCGCATCGTATTGGGGCGCGTCCTTGAAATGGGTTGGATAGATAAAGATGCCTACCAATACGCGCTGGATCATCTAAATTATCTCGAAATACCTATCCGCGAAACCAGACCCTTCCATAGCATGCATGCGATCTTCAGACTTCAACAGCAAGCGGATCAACAGAACATCAAAAGGAACAAGCCGATTCGCGCCAGCCTGGATCTCGATCTTCAGGCAAAAGTTGATGAATGGGCGAACGATACGGTTGTCAGTTATCGCGGCCAGGGCGCGGGTAATGTTGCTCTGATCGTCATGGACATCCAATCTAATCACGTGCTCGCCTACGTGGGATCGTCGTTCTACGATGACACCAACCATGCCGGATCAATCAATTATGCAAATCTAAAACGATCCACGGGCAGCACTATAAAACCTTTTATTTTCGCCAGTGCGTTGGCGTCGAAAACGATTCGTGCAAACGAAATACTGCCCGACCTCCCTCTGCATATCGTGCATCCAAGTGGACATTATTCGGTTTCTAATTACGATGATGATTATTTGGGGCCATTGATCGTGCGCCGAGCGCTTGCCAATAGTCGAAATATCCCAGCAGTTGAGGTCTTGAAACGACTTGGGCTGGCCTATCTGTTCGAGGAAATTAGGGGTTTGGGATTAGTGGAGCAGTCTGATCGTCCAGAACGATATGGACTAGGCCTTGCCATTGGGGGCTTGTATTGTTCCTTGGAGCAATTGCTACCTGCCTACGCTGCACTTGGCCAAGATGGTCGTTTTGCGCCCCTAATCTGGTTCACTGACGATCGAGTAAATAAGCAACAGGTCATCGATACCAATGCTGCGCGTCAAGTCACCCTATTTCTCAGTGACCCACAAGCACGATTGCCCAGTTTCCCTCGAATGGGCCCCCTTGAATACCCATTTCCCGTCGCCGTAAAGACGGGAACGTCCCAAGGGTTTCGTGATGCTTGGTGCGTAGCATATAGCGATAAGTATGTGGTGGGAGCTTGGTTAGGTGACAAAGATTGGCTGAAGATGAACCGGGTGGGCGGTTTAGCGGCAGCGGGACTGGTGCATAAAGTCATGAGTCATCTACACCCGCAAGAGAGTCGTGGCATTCAAACAGTTCCCTTCAAAATTGCGGATGATCATGAAGCAGTAACCGTATGTGGATGGACTGGCTTACGCGCAACCAGTCGCTGCGGATCAAATATGACTGAATACTTTGAAGAAGGTTCTCAACCGGTACCCATGTGTGGTGCTCATGTTGATGTGGCAATAGACCGTCAGAACGGGCAACAAGCTGAAAGTTGGACGCCTGCAGAACGGGTGGTGGTGCGTGAGTCCTTAGCGTTGCCTCCCGAATACGCTGTTTGGGCCGATCGAAGACATTTGGCACCTCCACCTCAATCACAGATTGGCGTTCCTATCGTGCGTTTAGCGGTGCAAACACCCACTTCTGGGAGCCGTGTATTTATGGATCCTGAGATCCCGAGACGTTTCCAATCCCTCGCACTACGTGCGGAAGTTGAACCTCGCGTTCCTCAAATCGAATGGTGGGTAGATGGCGAACTGTTTTCGCGGAGTTCCTATCCTTATGAGGCGCGCTGGCCCATCCTGACAGGTCAACATGTGATCGTCGCCAAACTACCTCACGCGTTTGCAGCTAGCGAACCGGTATCTATTTTCGTGGACTAAGTACTTTCGTCACAATAATAAGTTAGCTAGAATGGGCGACTTGTTGCGATTTCAATTTGGGGTAAGTTTGTGCGTTATTTGGCTTTGTCTTTATTGTCATACTCGTTGTCTGCCCAGGTGATTAATGAATACATCACTAACCTTTCAGGCGCAGATAACTATGAGTTCGTTGAAGTTTTTGGACCGGTAAATACGGACCTGAGCCACCTTACGATTCTGATCGTTGAAGGTGATGTGGCTGAGGATCCAGGATTAATAAAACATGTTTTTTCCGTGGGCAGTACAAACAGTACCGGGCACTATGTCACACCATTCCAAATGAGCGTTTTTGATAATGACCATACCTTGTCGATTCTTCTGGTAGATACTTTTAGCGGCTCCCAAAATGACGATATAGATGCCAACGATGACGGCACCATCGACAACGTTTTGTGGTCGGTCTTAACCGACTCAATAGGCACCACCGATAATGATATCGGCGACTTTAACTATGGGCCGGGCGTCGTTTTAGCGCCGAATTTTGATGGCGTCGTTTTTGTACCAGGTGGCGCTTCTCGTTATCCAGACGGCACCAACACAGGTTCGATTTCAGATTGGGTGCGCAACGATTTTGATGGAGCGGGATTGCCCGGATATGCCGGTTCGATCGCGCCCAACGAGGCCTACAATACTCCTGGAGACGTTAACGAGATATTTGTTGGGCCGCCGGGCTCGGGGGCCAAGTTAAGCGAATTCTTGTTGCGTCATGACGGCCAAGACGATTTTGAGTTTGTTGAAATCCATGGCGATGCGTCAACAAGCTACTCTGACTATGCGGTCGTTATCCTAGAAGGTGACGTGGGCGAGAATCCCGGTCAAATTGATACGGTCGTCAACGTTGGCTCCACCAGTTCCGTGGGATTTTGGTCTTCAGCTTTCTTCGTGGAGACATTTGAAGATGGCGCTGCCACCTTATTGCTTGTTTCTGGATTTAGTGGCGCGGTCTTAGACGACTTGGACAGCAATGACGACGGTGTACTAGATGTCACTCCGTGGAGTGAACTTGCCGATTCGCTTTCCGTTTCAGCGAGCGTCGATGGCGGCTTCTTGAGTTACTCAAGCGTGGACCTGGGTGCCGTCGGCGGTGCTTCCAGATTCCCTTACTATTTAGACACGGATACGGCCAGTGACTGGGTTTTGAACGATCCTGGCCTGCTCGGATTAGCAGGTGTCGTGGGAGTCATTGACCAAAACGAGGCATTCAACACACCTGGGCTAGTCAATCGTGTCGCGCTTCCTATCTATTACGGAAACGTCTCTGCCAATTCGCAAGTTAACTTAAGGACCAGCTTGCATAACGCGGTTCAGGGTCATATCAAATATCCTTACAGCTCATCTTCGACCGATAGCTGGGATATCTTAGAAATGGCAGACGAGAATCCAAGTGACCCCACCGCAATTATCGATGTTTACAAGAATGCCAGCTATGTTAAACAAGGTGGTGGTAACTCCTTTTACAATCGCGAGCATACTTGGCCCAAGACATTCGGTTTTCCCGACGACACCGCCAGTGCCTATCCCTATACAGATTGCCATCATTTGCGGTTATGCGACATCAGCTATAACAGTGATCGCGGCAGCGCGCCCTTTAACAACTGTGAGAGCTGTAGTGAACGTACGACGATGTCTAACAACGGAACCGGCGGCGGTTCTGGAACCTACCCGGGCAACTCCAATTGGTTTGATGGATCGCTGCGAGACGATAATTTTGAAACTTGGGGGCATCGTAAGGGTGATGTAGCTCGCTCCATCTTTTACATGGATATTCGTTACGATGGCGGCAATCACCCTGAATCTGGTATTGCCGAACCGAATCTCGCTTTAACGGATAATCGCGCCTTAATCGTAAGTAGTGGCAGCAACACAACGGGAACAGCCTATATGGGTTTCTTATCGGTTTTGATCGAATGGCACCTGGCCGATCCCGTCGATGATCAGGAACGCTTACGCAACGAGGTTGTTCAGGTGTTTCAAGGTAATCGCAACCCCTTCGTCGATCATCCGGAATGGGTGGAATGCCTCTACTTAGGCGTTTGTGGTGATGTGCTTCCCCCATGTACGGTTGCTTTGTACGGTGATTGGAAAGTTGGACCCGCTCTGGATTGCCAATCGGGTAACTTAAGTATTCTTGACTATGTGGGACTCGTTAGTGGTGTCTGTAACTGCCCCGCTCCTTGACCTAACCCGTTACTTTACGCGTGAGTGCGCGGCTAATGAATCGAATCTTTTCTTTCAGTGGAAAGCGCCCTAAATTCGCTTTCACGATGCCTTGTGTGAATTGGGATCTTTTACTGTAGTCGATGTGAACATCGACCACCACTGGATGGCCTTGTTTTGAAGCCTGCATTGCCTGTTCGATAGCCTGGGCGGCAGCTTGGTTGTTATTTAGGAGGACAAGCTCGGCGCCTGTTGCTAGCGCAACGCCTTCGTAATTTACTTTGCCCAACACCGTACAGGTTTTGCGGTTATAGGGAATCTCTTGTCCTTGAGAAATTTGTGATAGTTCTCCGTCATTGAAAACAAAATAGATGACGCCCAGATTCAAGCTTGCGGCAGTTACTATTTCCATACAGGTCATCATAAAGGCACCATCACCCACGATGGCGGCCACCTGGTGCCCCGGATTGCCCAACTTGACACCGATAGCGGCGGGCACGGCATAGCCCATGCAATTGAAATCTGTTGGCGAGATGAAGTGTTTGGCTTTTTGAACGGGGAACAGCTCGGCAGCCAGGAACGTGTGATTGCCATCGTCCACGACGAGAAAGGCATCGTCGTCCAGAGCGTCGCTAAGCGCATCAAAGAATACTTGAGGATTTACGCGATCTTTAGCGTCGTGTTGTAACCATTCTTGATGGTACGCGGCTTTGTCTGCTTTAATTTGCGCTTCGACTCCGTGTCGCCTGGTATCGTGGCGTATGTCTGCCAGTTTCCCGATAAGATGATTCAGGATGACGGTCGCATCACCTTGAATCGCTTGCTTGGCCGCGTAGTTCTTGTCAAAAACTTCTGGGTTGATGTCAATATGGATGAGGTTTTCAGGCACATCAATGCTGTAACTTCCGGTGCCTATCTCGCCAAAACGAACGCCGACCGCCAGCAGACAGTCGCAATCCTTGAATGCATTTTGTGCAGCCGGTACAGCCGCTTTGCCAAAACTCATGCCAGCATGCAGTGCGTGACTGGCTGGGAATACACTAAGACCTTGTAAAGATGTGGCCACCGGAGCGCCTAAAGATTCGGCGAGACTTATGAGCGCTTGTGTCGCATCACGAGCGCCCCAACCCGCGAATATGGCTGGGTGCTTAGCGGTCTTCAGCAATTCGACGGCTTGATCAATAGATTCCATCTCAACTGCTTTCTCTGTTATGAGTGGTTGATAGGTCTGTAAATTTCCAACGTCGCCCCGAAACAGTTGAACTTCGACTGGGATCTCGACGAAGACCGGGCCTGGTTCGCCACTTACTGCGTGCCGATAGGCTTCGTAGATCATGGGAACGATGTCTTTATGTTCAACCACCAAGTAAGTTTTTTTTGTGAGAGGCTCCATTAAGCGTTGTTGATCTAATTGATGGAGTTGGTAGCTGAAGCCAGTATCTCGTCGTGTGCTGCCGGCAATGACAAGCATTGGGATGCCATCAAGAAAGGCTTCGCCCACACCGCTCATCGCGTGTGTTAGGCCAGCTGCCGGAACGACAACCAGAGTTCCGATCGAATCGCTAGTTCGACTAAAGCCCTCGGCCATAAAGGCGCCGCCGCCTTCGTGGGTAACAAGTACAGGCGTAATTTGGTCCGAGTTATTAAGTTCGTCGTAAAGTTCTGTGACATGAACGCCCGGGATGCCGAAAGTGTATCGGACACCCACTTGCTCGAGCGCATATCGAATGAGCCAAGCCCCTGATCTCTTCATACTTTTCCTCCCTTAATCGAACGCGCTGCCTGTCTGCCTGTCATCACACACGCACCTAAGAACGTACCTTCCAGGGACCTTAATCCGTGAATCCCGCCGCCACCAAAACCAGCCGCCTCGCCCGCGGCGAAGAGACCTGCAATAGGTTCGCCTTCTTGGTTTAGGACACGACAATCTAAATCTGTTTGCATGCCGCCTAAACTCTTCCGAGACAAAATAAAACAGCGAATGGCGATTAATGGCAAGGCTTTAGAGTCGTCGATCTTTTGAAAATTACAAATCCGAATACGATCACCTCGATAGCGCCTCGATCCTTTAATACGCAGTAGTTGTTCGTCAGTGACATATTTTGGGCCACGCCTAATCGCTTCGTCGTATCTCTTTACATCACCCTTGAGTGCAGCTCCGTTGATCTTAATTCCGGGTTTACTTCGCTTCTGCATGCCGGTAATGAGCCCATCTAGATCTACCGCTTCAAAAACGTCGTCACATTCTTGAATCAGGCGTCGTACCAATTCGCCATTTCCAAAGGCGAGGTTCTTAAGCAGCAACAGACGGTTGCGCTCTCGAAATGCAGTCATGTATTCGGTTCCCGATACGGCCAATTCCTTGATGGCGATTTTCCAGTTCATGATCAACCAAGAATATTGACCGGGCGCTTTACAAATGGTTTCTACCAAATGCCTAGTATCCGTGTATCCGACTAATGGCCGTGGACCGAAGCGTGCACCCGTAGCATCGCACCACAACGCTGAACGGGGCGGAACTAAACTCAATCCATGATTTTCTAGTTGGGCCTCGGGATGATGCACACCCGCCGCGTAATGCCACTGCTTTTCTAAATGAGTTACCGAACCTCCGATGGTCTGGACTGCATCGTGAAGGAGCCCGTCGGCATATACATGTGAACCATTCAATAAGTTCTCAGGAGGTGATCCCCAGGACGGGTACCAATGTTTACGGACCTGAGTCAAATCACCTCCACAGATGCCGCCACAGGCCAAAATAACGGCCTCTCCAAGCGCTTCAAACGGTAGGCCTGTTTTTTCGTGACATCCTTGCACGCCTACAATTCGCCCGTTTTTTTGAATGAACGATTCAACTCTATGGACGTGGTGGGTAAACAAATTCGCCGCGTTCCTGTGCCTACCGAGCGCGTCTTTCAGGCACTCGATCAAGCGATGACCCGTCCCCCATGTAATATGCCAGCGCGGGACCGAATTACCATGGCGGTCTAGCCCGCGTTCTGGCCAATTTACAACAGGCATAAATTGCACACCGCGTTGGGAAAGCCATTCATAGATGTCTGGGATCGATTCGGAACAGTAACGCTCCGCCCACAGCTTGGGCCAATGGTCTTGGTCTCCAAATTCAGCAAACGAAAGCCAGTCTTCCATGGCTAGCGTGGGGCTGTCCTTAATACCCGTTCTGCGTTGATGAGGTGTATCAACTAACATGACGCCACCAAACGATTTCTTGGCCAGTCCTCCCCAATTACTGGGATTGGAACGATCTATCAAGCGCACACTCATGCCCAGATCGAGGCATTCACTGGCGGCCGAAATGCCGGCCAAGCCAGCTCCAACAATCACCACATCGGTTTGCTCCATTTGGCTCTCCATGCTTTTCTAAAGCATAAGCTATTTGATGTCTTTTGGGGCAACAGGGACGACGCTTTTGTCGAACAAATGCCGTTGTGGCTAGGGGAACTTTCTTATACAGTCAGCTTTCTCAGCGTTTTGAATGTGTGGGACCTATGGTTCTAAGGATCTTGCGCCACTTGAAATACGACGGTATCGCCTTGTCGTTGACCCGGTTGCAAGGCCCAACCTGGATTTAGCGTGGCTTGCCAACCGGCGCCTGATAAGGTTTCTCCGTCCTGATCGAAAGGCGCAGGCACAGTCAGTGTTTGACCATCCGTTGATACCAAGACGAGATCAGCCTCAATTTGACCCCATCGCCCGCTTACTCGGTAGCTGGGATATACGGTGCCAGCGCCGGGGATAGGCGTTACGCCCAAGGTGATGAAAACCGCGTTTTTACCGCGAGGCAGGGCAAGGACCGGACCCTCCACAAATCGACTTCGCAATTCGGCGACCCGGCGTAGACGTTGTTGCTCTCGTTCTTGTTCTGCAACCCACAAATCGGGCCCGCCGTATTTCAGTTTGGCCAGTTCCGGGTCAGCCAGAGACTCAATGCCTGCTGCTTGAATGAGTAGTTGACCAACATCGTCGGAAGCCTTTATGTGACGCGTCCAGCCCGGCGAAAATTCGTCAAGCAATAGACCATAGGCAGCGCCGGTCGCATAGGCAAAGGTGAGGACAAATGTCTCTTTCATGGCCGCCTGATTGAGCTGCTCGATGGCGTCGGCGACCACCGCCTCACGGGTCGAGTATGCGGTTTTGGTTCCTGTGTATTGAGCCAAACCCTCATTGATTTCGCTTGCCTGCTCAGATGCCGCCGATCCCACAAATCGCTGACGGCGTGCCTCTCTAAAGGACATAGCATCGCTAATGGCTGCGAGAGATTGGCTTCGATTAGCGGCTAAGGCTTTGGCTAGTGCACGCCATTCCAGTTGCATCCAGAAGCGACCCTCTAGTCCATCAAGGTGATCATTTGAGCCAGGCATCGCTTTAATTAGTAGGCCAAGTTGCGGTTGGACTCGGTGAAAAAGTTCGTGCATCATCATCCGCGCCCTGGCGTCAGCATCGTCTTTTGGGATCATCTGCCAAACAAATGTGGACCATCGCTGGTCTCCCCACTGAGCCGCCGTGTTGGCGTATCCCAAGAATTTCGGGCGCGCTTCTTCCGGAACAGGTTGGTTACTGGCAAAGCTGTTTGTCGTGACATCAGCGACGATCATGGGACCGTGCAGCGGCACACCCCATATTTGGCCAGCCTCTCGCTCGCATAGTTCGGCTGCTTCTTGGAAATAGGCCTGTGCTCTTTCATGATCTACCTGAGCATGCAACAAGCAGGGCAGCAGGGGCACGGCCAAGGCGGCCGTTAATGCATGTCCAAGTAGATTCCGTAATAGATTCATAAGCATCCTTCCTTGCTTCACAACGTCATCTCCGGCTAATTGCTGAGTCTCGGCTTAAGAATAACCTATGAATGTCGCTTCTAAGGTATTGGGATAGATGTTTGCGCCATCTGATCGCATTGTTAGTAAAAGGAAGGCTTGAGTTAAGCTTGTATGTGTTGTGCTTGGTTCGTCGTCAGACATCACAAAGCAATCAAAAGGTGTGTTTTATGGCTAAAAATCGTCGCGTGTTTAGCTGTCTGATCACGTCAATCGTGTCTGTTCTTGTGATTGGTCTAATGGGTTTTCTTTATCTCAAAAGTCTGGACAAGCCTCTGCCAAAACACGCACCGAGTGAGGCAGCCGAGCGTTTGACCGATCAACTCTTCGATACTTTAGGCTGTGAGGCGTGGGACCGAGTTAAGGTGCTCAAATGGACCTTCAAAAATCAGAGAACCCATGTTTGGGATCGTCAACGCGATCAAGTCCAGTCTACTTTCGCTGACACCATCACGCTGATTCAGGTGGCCGATCAAGATGGCGTTGCCTATAGAAATGGTCAGATTTTGACTGGACCGTTAAATAGAGAGGCGGTTGATGAGGGTTGGAGTCACTTCATCAATGATGCCTTTTGGCTCAACCCATTCTGTAGTTTTCGCAATCAAGGAACCGTTAGATCCCTCATTGAATGGGATGGAAAACAAGGCTTATTGGTGAGTTTTGGTCAAGGAGGTGTCACTCCTGGCGACACATATTTGGTTTTCTTGGACGAGCAAGGCCGTCCTAATCAATGGTTGATGTGGGTTTCGATTATTCCCATTGGTGGACTATCAACCACATGGGAGGATTGGAAAGTGATGGGAGAAGGCGCTCTCATCTCTCACAGCCACCGTTTAGGACCGTTTAACCTAGATCTAACCGTGGAAATCGCAGACAGCGTATCTGACCTAAATTTGGACGTCGACTTGTTCTCCAAACAATCAGATCTGTAAGAACCGTTTAAGTGTGGAAAAATATCTATCAATATCGAAATTGAATCTCTTTTTAAACCAGGCATTTCTCTTAAACACCGGAGTCATGACGCGTCAAGATGCGCTACCAGATTTGTTTTTGGGTGACTACCGTAGCAATAGACTATAAAATTAAGATCTTTTGACATCGTTTTATTTTTGGGGAGTGTGTATGTGGATTCGTGGATTTGTTATAGGTGTGCTTGGGTTTTGTTTGGTTTTGGCTCAGCCTTTGAGTGACAGTCAACTAATGGAAGGGTTGCGTGCCCATCTCTTGGCAGGCGATTCTCCCGAGATCGCCGCTGAAGATATTAATGAAATGCAGCTTTCGAGCACAACATTCAGTGCGCGTTCTGACTTATCTCATATCTATACCAACCAGACGGTCCATGGCATTCGCGTGCACAACGCGATCATGACCGCCTCCATGAAACAAGACGGTTCTGTACTCAACCTGATTCATCGATTCCATGACCGTAGGCTATTAAATATCGGTGACGAACAAGCTGGCCTGAGTGGTACTGATGCGTTGGCTGCAGCTAGCCGCATATTGGGCTATGTCGGAGCCTTGGATGATCTGTCTGTTCAAACAACAGCGGGCGCTGAGTTGCGGCACGATTTTGTGGCTGCCAATTTTTCGGTTGAACCTATCGCCGCTTATTTAAATTATTTGCGAATCGAAGATGAGTTGAGAGTCGTCTGGGTCGTTGAAGTGCTCCCTGTTGATTCCGTTGATTGGTGGCAACTGCTGATCGACGCCAATAGCGGTGAGGAACTGACGCGTTTCAACTGGACCGTCCACGACTCTTTTACCGGTGGATTTGTGAGCGAAACAGACCGGCAGATGAAAGCGCAAAGGGTGATCGAGTCAAAGCAAAGTTCCAACTCATATTACGTGCTGGAAATGCCCGTAGAGAGCCCAAACCATGGTGCCTTTACGAATGCGCTTGACCCTTTCGATCTAATGGCATCCCCCTTTGGCTGGCATGACACCGATGGTGCTATTGGCGCTGAATTCACAACCACCCAAGGCAATAACGTTCACGCTTATCAGGATCGAGATGGCAACGACCTTCCATCTGGCGATGATCCGGATGGCGGTCCTGGTCTTGTATTTTCCGTGGTGCCGGATTTTGGGATGCAACCCAATACCTATACGGATGCGGCAACCATCAACCTTTTTTATTGGAACAATATGGTCCATGACCTGTTGAACAATCTTGGCTTTGATGCAGCGTCTGGAAATTTTCAGGAAAACAACTATGGGGCAGGTGCAGCTGGTTTAGATAGTGTGAACGCGCAAAGCCAATCAAGAGCCGACCAGCCTTCCTCTAGCACGACGCGCAACAACGCTAATTTTTCAACGCCTGGCGATGGCGGAAATCCGCGAATGCGTATGTATGAATGGGAACCGGCCGCGGCTTATGTGGTTAATGTCACGGAACCCGGCATCATCGCCGGGGCCTATTTTGCTGGTGGTGCGGCCTTCGGTGGGACCGTTCCTATGGGTGGCATTGCCGGTGAATTGGTTCTCGTGGACGACGGCGTTGGTACGACCTCTGATGGCTGTGAAGTCCTCGTTAACGGCGCTGAAATCAGCGGCAAGATTGCTGTGATCGATCGAGGCGGATGTAATTTCACCCTCAAAGTGAAGAATGCTCAGGACGCGGGCGCCATTCTCGCCATTGTCGTGAACAACGCACCTAATGGCATCCAACAAATGGGTGGTACCGATCCGACCGTCGTCATCCCGGGCGTTTTCATGAGCATGGCCGATGGTCAGCTGATTAAGGATCAATTGGCCCTAAGCCAAACGGTAATGGCGAATATTTTGAATAATGATGCGGAAGTCAATCGCGACAGTGATTTTGATAGCGGAATTATTGCCCACGAATATGGCCATGGCGTTTCGAACCGTTTGACAGGTGGCCGACTAAACGTGAGTTGCTTACAAAATGAAGAACAGATGGGCGAAGGCTGGAGCGACTTTATTGGCCTTTACATGACGGCAACGGCAGCACACGAAGAAGGCACGATTCGTGGCGTTGGAACCTATGCTTCCTTCCAGCCTGTCGACGGCTACGGCATTCGGCCTCGACCTTATTCGACTGACTTCTTCATCAACGAATTGACCTACGCCAATCGAGCAGATGCCAATATTGCGATCCCTCACGGCGTTGGCTTCCTGTGGTGCACCATGTTGTGGGATATGTATTGGCCGCTCGTTAATCAGTATGGCTTTGATCCTGATCTTATCAATGGCACAGGTGGTAACAATCTGGCCATGCAATTAGTCCTCGAAGGCATGAAAATACAACCTTGTAGCCCTGGCATGGTGGATGGCCGAGATGCGATATTAGCGGCCGATGTAGCCATCAACGGAACGGCCAATCGTTGTGATATTTGGCGTGCCTTTGCTCGCCGCGGACTAGGTTTCTCGGCAAGCCAGGGTTCAAGTGGATTAATTGCTGACGGCAGTGAGGCATTTGATTTGCCATGCGATTGTGGCCCCTTTTATCACAATCCAGAGGGTGTAGAAGTCTGTGCAGGTGAAGACGTCACCTTCTCCATCGAGATTGCAGGCACAGGATGGACACTTCAATGGATGAAGGACGGGGTAGACATCATGGGTGAGACGTCACCCGATCTAACACTACTAGCCGTTGCAGGGTCAGATTCAGCCAGTTATACCTGCAGAGCGATGGGAGGCTGCGGACCCGACTATGTATCTACTCCTGCCGTTCTGGTAGTTAACGTGGTGGTTTATTCGACGCCTGTTGCCGCAACATGGCTAACTCCAACTGTCTGTGGTGATGCGTTGGGTAACGGCATTGTAGACATTGCTGACCTCGTTTTGGCCG
Source organism: Holophagae bacterium (assembly GCA_029263455.1). Taxonomy (GTDB): domain Bacteria; phylum Acidobacteriota; class Holophagae; order Acanthopleuribacterales; family Acanthopleuribacteraceae; genus JAGQSC01. The sequence goes on along the minus strand of JAJCXM010000019.1, from coordinate 135,803 downwards.
TAAACGAAATCTAAAGAACCACGAAGCCATCGTTCATTGATTCAAGGCGCGTATCAAGGGCGATGGTTTCGTGAAAAATACCTAAGGTCTGAATTCACAGCATTTGAAACTTGCCGTGCGGTGGCCCGTAAGTCTTGACATCACTAAATTAGGTGCGGCGCTAAAAGTCTGCCCATACCTATCCCTTACTGGAGGACTCATAAATGGACCGAAAAACTGTCGGTGTGGCTCTTGTTGCGCTCGTTTGCACGCTTAGCTTTGCCAATACAAAACTTCTTCGATTTCCGGCGATCCACGGCAATCAAATCCTTTTCACTTATGCCGGTGATCTTTGGTTGGCTTCTGCCGAGGGTGGAAACGCGAGTCGATTGACTAGTGACGAAGGACTCGAGTTCTTCGCGGAATTCTCGCCCGACGGTTCACAGATCGCATTTACGGGTCAATATGACGGTGATGAGCAAGTTTACGTGATGCCAACAACTGGGGGCGCTCCTCAGCAGTTGACCTTTTACCCGGCACGCGGGCCCTTGCCTGATCGATGGGGTTACGACAATCAAGTCTATGGCTGGAGTGTCGATGGCCAATCGGTTCTGTTCCGTTCCTTACGTGACTCATGGGACTTGTCAGATTCGAAGTTGTTCACGGTATCGACTGGTGGTGGGATGCCCGTTGCCCTGCCGATGCCAGTTGCAGGAGCTGGTGATTTTTCATCGGATGGCAAAAAAGTGGTCTATTCGCCTTTGGTGCGAGATTTCCGTACTTGGAAACGCTATCAGGGGGGCTGGGCTCAAGAGCTACTCGTCTTTGATTTGCAAACACATGACGCACGTAGAATTGCCACAAGTAAACGAGCCGATCGCGATCCAATGTGGATGGGTGATGCGGTGTATTTCAATTCTGACCGCGACGGTCATTTCAATTTGTACCGCTATGACTTCGCGACCGATGGCGTCACCCAACTCACGCATTCCACTGAATGGGATGTACGCTGGCCTTCATCCGATAAGGACCATCAAATCATTTACGAGCTGGGTGGGGTGTTACATGTTTTGGATGTGACAACGCTTGAAAGTCGCAAACTCGATATCCAAGTTGGTGACGACGGCATAGCGAGTAGGCCTGAAATGATCTCGGTCGCCAATCAGATTGAAGAATTTGATCTTAGCCCCAATGCAAAACGCGCCTTGTTCGTGGCACGAGGTGACATATTTACGGCGCCCGTCGAACAGGGTGTGACACGTAATTTGACGCAGTCGTCGGATGCTCATGAACGTGAAGTTGCCTGGTCGCCAGATGGTCAGTGGATAGCCTACGTATCGGATCAAACAGGCGAAGAACATTTGTATGTCATGGCTCACGACGGTGGTTCGATACGACAGATTAGTAAAGACATCAAAACCCGCCTTTATTCGCCGCGCTGGTCGCCTGATTCCAAATTAATCGCGCTCACCGAGAAAGGTGGCAAGATTTGGGTTATCGACGTGGCTAGTGGACAAATGACAGAGGTCGCTGACGAGATATACAACTACCGAACGGATTATGCTTGGTCGCCAGATGCTCAATTCTTGACATTCTCATTAAATGAGCCTAATCAGCTTTCTTCGATCTACATATGGAGTGCAGCCAGCAAAAAGACCACTAAAGTGACCGATAGTTACTTCGATGAGTACAGTCCGCGTTGGGACCCCAAAGGCGAACTCCTGTATTACCTGAGTCGACGTGGTTTTGAACCCCAGATTGGCAGCTTTGAGTGGAATTACGTGGTCGATCGCGAAACGGGCATATACGCCTTAGCATTGCATGCCGATGTCAAAAATCCTTATACGCCTAGGAACGATGACGAGTTGAAAGCGGACGAAGCCAAGCACCCGGAAGAGCCATCGAAACCTGCTAAGAAGGGCAAGACCAAGAACGAGAAGGACGAAAAAAAGCCAGAGACGCCAAAGGTGAAAATTGATTTCGATGGCTTGGCTGAGCGCGTCATTCGCATACCAGTAGAAACGGACAATTATGTTGCTATCAGTCCGATTGAGGGTGGCTTATTGTACGGTCGTGGTGGCGCCTTTTATTACGGGCGAAGTAGCGATGTGCCGACAGCGCTTTTCCACTACGACATCGAAAAGCAGGAATCTAAAGAAATCGCCAGCCGCCTGAATGGCTGGGCCCTTTCTCGCGATGGACAGTCGATTTTGGCTTCCAGTTCTGGTGCCTACAGTCTGTACACTTTGAATAACGGCGATAAGCCGAAACCTGTCTCGACCTCAAATTTACGGGCATGGCGGGTTCCAAAAGAAGAGTGGGCCACGATTTTTGATGAGGTGTGGCGTCGGTTCCGCGATCATTTCTACGTCGAAAATATGCATGGCTACGACTGGGATGCTATTGGCAATCAGTATCGGGCGCTATTACCTCATGTCTCACACCGCAGCGATTTGAACTATATTCTGGGTGAAATGGCAGCTGAACTCAATGTCTCTCATGCTTATGTCAGCGGTGGTGACACGGGCGCGCCAGCTCGCCCCAATTCGGCATTATTAGGTGCTGAATTGACCTGGAACGAAGCGGCCAAACACTTCCAGTTCGGTCGTATCATCGCCGGAAACAACCAAGAACCAACTTATCGATCGCCACTCACCGAAGTGGGTGTCCAGGTCGCAAGTGGAGAGTATCTGCTGGCAATCAATGGATCGAAGCTAGGTGAGGGGTCTAATCCTTACGCGATTTTGCGTCATGCAGGTGGCCAAGGCCTGGAGCTCACTGTTTCTAAGACAGCGGATGGTAAATCGGCACGTAAAGTACTTGTCGCACCGATCGGAGACGAATCATCGCTGCGCTACTTGACTTGGGTCAACAAGAACCGTGACTATGTGACCGCCCAAACTGATGGTCGTGTAGGCTATCTCCATATTCCGGATATGGGCGCTAGCGGTATCCGTGAGTTCATTAAATGGTATTACGGTCAGATCCGCAAAGAGGGCTTGATAATCGATGTTCGCGGTAACGGAGGCGGCAATGTCTCACAGATGATCATTAATCGTTTGTCTCGTACTCTATTAGGGCTCGACTACGCCCGTCATACCGATCTGCCAACCACTTATCCGAATATCGTTTTTCACGGCTCAATGGTGTGTTTGTTGAGCCAAACATCCGCGAGTGATGGTGATATTTTCCCCTGGACGTTCAGGCGCGCAGGTCTTGGACCCTTGATCGGCAAACGCTCCTGGGGTGGCATCGTTGGCATCACCAACCACGGACCGTTACTGGATGGCGGGAGCGTCAACGTCCCAGAATTCGGCAATGCCAGCGATAGTGGCGAATGGGTTGTTGAAGGACACGGCGTGGATCCGGACATCGAAGTCGAGAACGATCCACTTTCCGTGATCAACGGCAAAGATAATCAACTTGATCGCGGCATCCAAGAGGTTCTCAAGCGCATGCAGAGCAGTCCCAAGTCGTTACCTGCTCGTCCAGCCGACCCTATTAAGACTCCAGCTCCTGTAGAATAGAACTTTATGCTCGATGATGAGGGGTGCATTCACCCCTCATTTCTCTTAAAGTAGGTGAGATGGCAGCTGATTTTGACGTACTGGTGGTTGGCTGTGGGGTCATAGGTGCATCGGTTGCCTATGCGCTTAGAGATCACAATCGCGAAGTGACCATCATTGAAAAAGCCCATAGAGCGGCTACGGCAACCACAAGCCGAAATAGCGGTGTCATTCATGCCGGACTCTACTACCCGCCTGGCAGTAACAAGGCCGATTTGTGTCGTTTAGGTCGTGACATGATCTATGCATTTGCACGTGAGCACAAGGTCGCGCATGAGAAGAACGGTAAATATGTGGTTGCAAATGGGCCAGACGAAGAGACCTATTTGAAGTGGCTGCTCGTTAACGCGGCCCCCACACCACTTTATGCTGTTGACCGTTGGCCAGTTGGGATTCGCGCAACGGCAGCGGTTTTTTCGCCCGAATCTGGTGTTGTCGATCAACACGCCCTTGTCGACGCGCTGCTGCTCGCCAGCGCTGCCACTTGTCTATTTGATATCGAAGTAACCGCTATCGAAGGTGACGAAGACAGAGCATGGGTCACGACCAACGGTGAGCGCGTGTCTGCCAATCATGTGATCAATTGCGCAGGCCTGCAAGCGACTGATTTCACCCCTGATCACCATCATGATTATGCAAAAGGAAGCTATTTCTCGATTCGTCATCCGGCGCTCAAGGAACTCGACTCTCTGGTATATCCCGCTATTTCGAAAAAGAGTTTGTCATTGGGCGTTCACCTTTTACGTACCACTAACCACGAATGGTATTTAGGACCCGATTTTGAGTGGGTAGAAAAGATTGATTACGCGGTCGATGAAAGTCGCGCTCAAGCATTTGCTGACGCTGCAGAGCGCTACTTGCCCGGTCTGACCGCTGCCGATTTGAGCCCCGCATATGCCGGAATCAGGCCCAAATTGAGCCGTACCGAGAATCGCGATTTCACCTTTGTCAGTGAAGGACCGGATAAGCAAATCATCCATTGCCTGGGTATTGATTCACCTGGACTGACAGCCTCGATGGCGATAGGCGAGCTTGTGTCTAAATGGATCGTCGCCAACTAGAACTCAGGTGCCCCTTGTAGAATCCACAAACGAATGCGTTCCTTATCTTCAAAACTCAGCGGCGGCGCCATTAACGGCATGGTTTCGTTGGAGACTCGAATATAGATAAGACTTGAACTGGGGTCCCCAATCACAAAGCCAGGTCCACTTGCGCCACCCATTTGTGCATTTTTATAACTGCTTAGGCTCAGCATGCCTTCGTTGGCATCGATGTGGCATGCCTTGCAAACCGGGAAAAATATGTCGTTGTAAAGATCTTGCCACGTCTCTGGCGGAATCACCGTGACATTGACAATCTCGGGCGCACTATAAAGTCCTTCGGACGGCGTGAAGTGATCATACGCGCGCACCGTAAACGAATCAGTCCCCGAAAATCCAGCGTTAGACGAGTATCTTAATACCCCTGCACTAATAGTTGCGGTTCCGTTTGGGGGAAGTTGGTCAATTTTAATGTATGGTGTTTGTTCTAAGTCGTCTATTTCGTAGGGGATAACCACTAATTGATTGCTTATGACGCCCACACTTTCAATGGAAGTGACAAAGAATGGCGGCGTGTTGGGCGGGTCCAAGGTGAAGTTACAAAAGTAGAACCAATCCAAGATAGTTACCTGGCCGTCCAGGTCAGGATCCATGTCGGACGCATGATTGGGTTTACGCCACTCCCCGAAATAGAGCAGCCAATCCTGTTCGTCGTAAAAGAAATCGCCATTGAGGTCGGCGTCGCCTGGATGAACCAGGACCCGCGTCGTATCGCTGGTTTCCAATAGTGTGTCGAGATCAGTTAAAGTCAGCGTGTATTCGGTTGTGACTGCTGGATTTACCACATGTAACTCATAGCCGAATAGGCCGTCCCAGTCGAGCGTGAAATTGACTGGGGCGTTGGTGATGGAACCTTGAAGCGTTACTTCTTGCCCACCGCAAACGACTTTTATGGGGCCGGCGTCCACAGTGAGCTGTGATAACAGAGTAAGCACAAGGATAGACATAGAGGTATTCTAATCGATGTATACAGCGCTGGCAGCGAGCAACGTCACAATCCTTTACTTTTTCTACTTGGTGCCATAACGCGCCAGACAGTCTTGCATGGTTACAACCGGAACACGCATTTGACCTTGCTCGTTGGAAACGCCTCGATCGGGGTCTAAGAACACCATGCGATTTTGATTTGCCGGGTTCTTGATGGGCAATTGACTAGCGGTCGTTATAGGCATGCTCAGCGTGTAAGCGTATTCAGTTTCCGCAATCATCCAATGCACATTGTCGCGATCTTCACTCATGGTGATAAATGATCCTGGCCCTAGCGAGGCATCCAACGTTGGGCTCAAGAGCATACTTCCGCTTTCTTCGTGCTGATGGTCACGATCGAATGTTCGTGTTCGGTAACTGCCAGACACGATTAAGTGAGCTGAAGCTAAGCCATTGTGCCCGTGGGGAATGATTGCCGACCCTTGTTTAAGCCCCATGATTTTCTGACCAAAGCTGCGCCTTTCAAGGTTTGGAAAAACCAGCCGAGTACCTTTAGGCGTTTCATCTGAGGGTGTGGTAGCCGATCGTAAGGAAGCAAAATCGATGGCCTCGAGTAATTCCGCAAATGGGACTTTTGTTAATATTGCGTCGACCGCTTCTTGCCATTGCCCCGGAGACAATAGGCCTGCATTTAAGCCGTCATAAAGGTCGGTAACTTGGCGGAACCAGGTGTCTATCTCTCTGTCTGTTTTTGATATGGAAGTCTGTTTTGAGACTCGCCAATAAGGTAGTAACGCAGTCAGGAAGAGCGTTTGTAAATGTTGCAGAAACTGCTGTCGCGTCGTCATTCGTTTTTGCTGGCATCCAATAATTGTAGGTCTGTTTGTGATTCTAGTTGCGTTAATAACGACTGACAAGCCTTCAACGTCTGTTCCCCGTATGGAGCAAATGGAGTTCCAGAAGAGATAGCGAGTCGGAGGTCACGGCGAGCATCGTCTGTCTTTTGCAGGTCACGGTATATATTCGCTCGTTTTGCATAAAGGGATAAAAGGTGTTTGCGGCCCCTTTCTGTCGCTAGTTGGATGCCTACGTTCAGGTGATCAATCGCTTTGGTCGGATTGCTTTTTCTCAATTCAAGTTCGGCCAAACCTGTCCAAGCGTCGATGGCGACTGGCGATTTTTCTACTTTTTCATGGGCGGTAGCCAATCCGGACATAATCGTTACTTCGGCTTCGGGGAGTTGATTCAATCGTGTCTGTAGCCGGCCTTGAAGGATTAGATCGCTCGCTAGAGTTGCTGAATCTCTGCCTTGGCCATGTAATTGAATTGCTTGATGTAAGGCGTTGATGCCCCGATCAGGATTGCCTTTCAAAAGACAGAGCTGAGCTTCGAGTCTATAGTTGTTCGCTATCTTTGAGTGGTTGCTTGTGTTGGCTGCAAAATAGATGTGGCGCGATACTTTTAGGTGCTTCTCGGCTTCATCTAATCGCTCACAGTCCAGCAATAATTTTGCTAAGTTTTGACGGCTAGCGGCCACATCGACGTGGTTTTTCCCTAAGACTCGCAAGCGGGTGTCAAGGGCACGTATACCGGTATCAAGAGCCTCAACGACCTGACCCAGCTCACTGTGAACAATACTCAGGTTGGCCAAAGCGCCGGCTGTTGCCGGGTGGTCATAACCCAAGTTGACTTCGTAGATTTCCAGAGCCTCATGCCACAAGTCAACAGTTCGCTCGTGGTTGTCGAGTGCTCGATATGCGACTCCGAGGTTGACCATCGTATGAGCCAGATCTATGTGTCCCGCTGGTAGGATTTCTCGCCGTAGTTCCAACGTGTGCTCAAGTATTTCTGTGGCCTCCTGATACTTACCTGTCTCCATCAAGACGATGGCGAGCATCGATGCTGCACCTGAGCGGTGATTAAGATCAGTGAAATCCGGATCAGACGTCAGTTCATAGGCCTGTTGAAATGCCCTCTCAGCCGCTGCGTAATCGCCCATGCGAGAGTAAAGGGCTCCGGAATCGAACAGGACTTTCAAGTAATGATTTCCATGATGATGGTTGCGGTAATAGTTGACCGCAGACTCGAGCAGTGGCTTCGAGTCTTCGAACCGACCCATAGACATATAGACATTCCCGATCGTCAGTTCGAGCCGTGCCTTGACGGCTGGGTTTTCGGCTTCACCGGTTTCAAGTTGGCGTGTTGCTCGATTCAACAAATCGATGGCGTCAACTTGATTACCCTGAGCTACTTCAGGCGCAGCTCCCAAGAAGAGGTTCTCCAGGAAACGCATGCCAGCTTGAGTGACTTTTTGAGCCTCGTCTGCCCGGTCACGTTCTTTTTCGGCGGTGTCTTGGGCCACGAGTGCGGCGTTCCGCTCATGACGCAAATCAAACGTATATTTTGCTGCCATTAGGATGAATGAAAGGGCAATTAAGGCGCCAACTGCCATCTTGATTCGTTGCCGCGGCCTGTGTTGTATGATCTGTAACCGCTCCCTGACCTCCGCGGCATTTGGACGTGACTCTGGCGAGAAAGCCGTCAACTCATTCACTAACTTCCCCAACTCACCTTTTATCGAGTGAGGGCGTGGTGCGCCCTGTGCAACGGCCGCCATCAGCACAGGGGGTGCCGCAGAGACGTCGTAGGCAGAGTCGCCTGTCCACATCTCCTGCAAGATTAACCCGGTAGAGAACATGTCGGTTGCAGGCGACAGTCGTTCGGCAGCCAGTTGTTCAGGGCTCATGTAGGAAAGTGTACCCAAAACACGTCCATCGCCTGTAAGAACTTGGCGACTTATTTCATCGGTCTCCATTTTGATCGGGCTTATCAGTGTTTTGGTGGTTGTGATGTCACCGCTATCAAGGTCTATGGTTTGTGGCTTTACGTTTTGTGAGTCATAGTCGACCGAGCATGAAAGTCCAAAGTCCAAAACACGTAATTCTCCTTCGGTAGTCACCATAACGTTCTCAGGTTTTAGATCACGATGAATTACACCGTTCTGATGGGCTTCGATCAAGACCTCTGCCAATGCAATGGCTAGCTGCAGGCGTTGAGCCGGCGCTAGTCCTTGTTTGATGGCTTTTGTTAGTGTGATGCCCTCGATGTACTCAAGAATCAGAAAGTCGTTACTTTCGCCACCTACATAATCGTAGATTGCGCAAATCCTAGGATCCTTGAGCTGAGAAAGAACTTGCGCTTCTCGTAGGAAACGAACGCGCGACTGACTGTCCATGCGGTCGCTTCGAATGACCTTAACCGCAACTCGACGTTTAAGTTTGTCGTCCCATCCTTCAAATACTTGGCCCATTCCGCCAGCACCGAGGATCGATCGTAGCTCGATATTGCCAACTTGGTCGCCCACGCGGATCATGGTTTCAATATATCAGCATGTGCTCCAGCAAGGCATCGAAAAGAAGGCTCGTTGGCTTCGTGGATGAGATTAGCTGTGTGGCGAAGTACTTAGAACAGCCGAGTTCAAAGAATAAAAGGGGGATTCCACAAGAGTTTGGCTACTACAGCGGCGCTGGATATACACACTCAAGAGATCGGGCTTGACCATGATTGATGCCACCACCAGAATAGTGAGCAACGAGACGATTAGATATGAGTGAGAGGACGGCTATGGACACCAAACGTGGAAGCTGCCTGTGTCAGGCGATCGGCTATCAAATTGAGTTACCTAGTAAATGGTGTGCTCATTGTCATTGCGGCATGTGCCGCAAGTCACATGGCGCTGCCTTTGTCACCTGGTTTGGCATCGCAACCAACCAGTTTTCCATAACACGAGGTCAAGAATTCCTGAAATGGTATCCCAGTTCAGATGAAGCCAATCGTGGCTTTTGCCTGCGATGTGGGACTAGCCTTTTCTTTGAAGGCTTACGCTGGTCCGATGAGATTCATATCGCTTTAGCCAGTCTGGACGATCCACTTGATCGTGAGCCTAAGGCCCACGTCTTCTTTGATGGTCATGTAGCTTGGGTCAAAAATTTCGATGCGCTTAAGCGTTACGGCGGACTGAGCGGAACGGAACCCTGCGAAGAAGGATCAGAGTGAGCGACGTGGCGGAACGACGACATGAGCGAACAAGAGGCCAATGACAAGCGCGATGGCGATCAGGATCATTGAGAACGCCGTCTCAACGCCACTGATAGGATCATTGGCGAGCAAAGCACCAAGACTACGTAAGCCAATCGTGCCCGGCACAAGGAAAATAATTCCTGGCTCCATCATAATGGCAGAAGGCATTCTAAGCAGCCGCGCAAACAGATTACTGACAACCCCAAGAATAAAGGACGCAATAAAGCTACCCAGTTCCGGACCGAGTATTTTGCCACCCAATCTGGCACTGTAGAAAGCCAGCGGACCTGCGATCATAATCCATATGAAATCTTTGGGACGTGCTCGAAAAAGTACGGCAAATGCCGGTGGCGCAACCAATAGGGCCAACCACTCAGACCATTTTGGGAGTTGGCTTAAGGATATTTCGCTGGCCGCAGGAAGAAAACGATTCACTTGACTGCCTAACGCGATGCCAAACGCGATAAGTAAGAACATAGAGGTGGCCTTGGCAAGACGAGCGGTTCCAGAAGCTAAATGTCCGGTCGACAATTCGACCATTGCAGTCGTGAAACTAAGGCCAGGAACAAGGACAATGAGGCCAGCGATGGTGGCCGTGTAGGCGATAAAGCCCGGATAAAATGCTGCGCTGACGGCTGCAATGCTTGATGCAATAATGGCCGAGATCGGCATGAGCACATTAGCTAAGCCCGCATTCTTCGCCCCGATTAATGCCAACAAACCGATCAGTAATCCAATAAATCCGGCCACAACGATTTCAGGCCAGCCGCCGCCCAGAAATCGACTAGCTGTTGCCGATGCAACGGAAAAACTTAGCGTCGTTAGCACGGGACCATATCTTTCAGGAGCTTGAGTTAGTTCTTCGAGATAATGAAATGCTGTTTCTGAGTCATAACGGTCGACCATGAGTTCTTCGATCATGTGATCGATCTGGGACAACTTTTCGAGATGAACGTCGCCAGAGTCAGAGCGCAATAAATACGTGTTTTGAATGTCCAGGTTCCCGAATGACGCAAATACCGCCGTTGGCGTCGAGAAAAAATTTGCTTCGAGGCCGACTTTGTTTGCCACAGCTCCGCAGGCTCGCTCTAGGCGGTGAGCTGGCGCGCCATAATGCTGCAGAGCAGTCGCCAGTCTCACTAATAGTTTAATCTCGGCGGAAGCCGATTGGCGGTCGACCGATGAATTGAGGCTGATGTCAAAAGAACGTGTAACGACGGGTCCCATAATGAAACGCCTTAAAAGGAATGCCGGACTTATGGATGACATCCAGAGCGGGTCGCGTCCGGCATAAGTTGCCCATTCTATGCAAAGGCGCCCATGATTACTAGGCTGGCTGGCTAGATAGACGGCATGTTACCTAAGTTTTACCTAAATGCAGGGTCTTTTTGTTGTAGGTGAGCAACACATCAAAGCAACTAACTGCAAGACTTCAGCTTATGAAATGGATTGGACTGCGGAGTACTAGAAGTACTCCGCAATGATGTCTTAGACACTAAAAGAACGGTTACGTCGAATGGCCACAACCATGAGTGCGATAACCATGAGACCTAACATCCATGGCCCTAATGTGGGGACCGCAAATTGAAGGAAGATGGTTGTTGGGGTTTGGTCATCGCCCGGATCGCCATTGCCGTTTTCGTCTGGATCTGTTCCATTATGCGAAAGATCAGAAACCTGCACTCCCGTTGTCGTGGTTGCCGTGGCTGTAACCTGATTGGTAAAGATTGTACCTGGTGGTGTGGAAGCGATCATATCAACCGTGACCAATAATTCAACAAACCCGCCGACCGCAAGCCCTGAGTTCGCTGCGAATAGTTCTTGGTCACTATTACCATTGAATCCTGGATTGCCATTCGCAGTGGACCCTAATGCGTTGATGACCATGGGAGGCGCGGCAACTTGGTAGATACCAACGCCAAAGACAGCGTCGAGATCTTCAAGAATTGACAGGTCCATCAGCGCTACGGTTCCCGTGTTTTCAACTCTGAAGACGTAACTAACGGATGTAGTAGTAGATGTGGCCGCTTTAGCGACGCCAATCGAACCACGAGAATCCTGGTAGCCGAAGTCGCCGTCATTGAAGTCGCCGCCCGCCAACAGTGTAACTGGCAATGGCAGATTAGTGGTCGTTAAAGCGAAGCCGGCAGGGACTCCAGCAGCATCCACTTGCAGATCGTAGCTGCCAGGCACGACGTCAATAATGTCGTACAGGCCAGCTCCGTCGGTAATTGCGGATGGTTCTCCGCCATCAAACGTTGCGTTCATGTTCAGGTCGAGATAGACGGTTACCCCAGGAAGACCGGGCTCACCTGCGTCTTGCACGCCATCACCGTTCTGGTCGTTCCAGACGAAGTCGCCAATCGTGCCTAACTGTTGGAAGCCGAAGTCGGCGTCGTTGTAATCTTCGCCAGGTGTCAAGGTTACCGACAGCGGCAGGTTCGCCGTTGTCAGTGCATAACCAACCGGAGTAGTCGTTGGGTCGATGTTCACGCTGTAAGCGGCTGGCGGAACATCGATGATGTCGTAAGCGCCAACACCGTCAGTTGTAGCGAACGGCTCACCGCCATCAAACATTGAATTCATGTTTAAGTCTAGATAGACGGTTACACCGGCAAGACCTGGCTCACCCCCATCTTGTACGCCGTCACCGTTTATGTCACTCCACACGAAGTCGCCTATCGTGCCGTTCAAGAGTAGGTAGCCAAAATCGGCATCGTTGAAATCTTCACCTGCCGTTAACACGACTGAAAACGGATCGTTTGCCGTCGTTAACATGTAACCAGCAGGTGGGTTGTCAACACGGGCCGTATAAGTGCCCGCGCCCAAATTTGTGATGTCGTATGCGCCAGCGCCGTCGGTGACGCCGAAAGGTTCACCTACATCCAAAGTACTATTTGAATTTATGTCCGCGTAGATGGTCACGCCAGGAAGTCCAGGTTCGCCACCGTCTTGCACGCCGTCGCCGTTAAGATCGTCCCACACGAAATCTCCGATGGTGGCATCTTGTTGTTGAACGCCAAAGTCGGCGTCGTTGAAGTCTTCACCGGCAGCCAAAGAAACCGATACAGGATTCAAGGTGGTCAACCCAAAGTTAGCTGGAATCGTCGTTAGGTCAATTCGAATCGAATAAGTTCCTGCAGCCAGGGCGATGAAGTCGTAGGCTCCGGCTCCGTCAGTCATGGCTGTTGGCTCTCCTCCGTCCAGAACGCCATTAGTGTTCAAGTCGATGAAAACGGTAACGCTTGGTTGGCCCGGCTCGCCACCATCTTGAACACCATCACCATTGAGATCGTTCCAGACAAAGTCACCAATGGTCGCGTCCTGTTGTTGATAACCGAAATCGGCGGTCATGAAGTTATCGCCGGCCGCCAGCGGCACGCTCAAAGGAATATTTGCGCTGGTAAGGACAAATCCAGCGGGTACCGTTGTCGGATCGACTCTAACTGTATAGATCCCGATTGCTAGGTTTGTAATGGCATAAGCGCCGACACCATCGCTGGTATCATTCGGTTCGCCACCATCAAATACGCTGTTTGAGTTGAGGTCCAGATAGACGGTGACACCGGCTAGTCCTGGCTCGCCACCATCTTGAATGCCGTTGCCGTTGAGATCGTTCCACACGAAATCGCCAATCATGGCGTCCTGTTGTTGGAATCCGAAATCGGCGTCGGCATAGACTTCGCCCGCTGACAGCATTACGACAGTTGGGTTGTTTGCTGACGTCAAAACGAATCCGGCGGGAACGGTACTCAGTTCGACACGAACGGTATAGCTCGCTGCCGCCAGATTGGTGAATAAGTATGCGCCCGCGCCGTCAGTAGTATCAGATGGTTCCCCGCCATCTAACGTTCCGTTCGTGTTGAGGTCTAAGTAGATAATGACACCGGCCAGTCCCGGCTCGCCGCCGTCTTGAATGCCATCACCGTTCAAGTCGTTCCAAACGAAATCGCCGATGTCTGATTCTAGGATGATTGGCGTGGGATCGTTTTCGCCCGCTTCGTCAGGGTCGCCATTACCGTTTGGATCCGAATCTGTACCATTGTCGGAAATATCGGATGTAGGCGCACCATCGGGACTAAAGGCAGATGCTGTAACTTGATTGAAGTAACTTCCTATACCAAATCCTTGGTCTGACACGGTTGTCACATCGATCACGTAGCGAATTTGAGCCGTTGCTCCAATCGCCAAAGTGCTTGGTGTTAGTAGATCAGTAGTTGCGCCGCCGTTGAAACCACCATTGAGTGTTATGGTTCCGGGATTAACAATGAGTGCTGGCGCTGAGGTAATGGCGTAGTTACCAGCCCCAAAAACGGCATTCAGGTCCTCCACCACGGAGAGCGTGTTCAAAGGAACGTTACCAAAAGCTTCAAGGTAAATATCCATTGTCACTGTGCGACCGTTAACGGCTGCCGTCTTGGCCACGCCGATGACAGGATTCTCGGGAATTCCAAATATGGTTGGATCATCTTCGCCTGCATCTGTCGGGTCACCATTACCGTTGGGGTCTGGATTAATTCCCATATCTGATATGTCGGACACCGGTGAAGGACCTGGTCCAGCAGCGTTCACGGTCACTTGGTTTGAATAGACACCGTTGCCCATGCCACTATCAATCAACGTATTTACCGTCACCACAATGCGAATTTGCTCCGTAATGCCCGGATCCATGGTGCCAGAGGCAATCATTTGCATATCGGAAACGCCATCAAAACTGGGGTTTAGCACGAGATTGCGCGGCACAGTGACGAACACAGGACCACTGTCCAGTGTGTAGTTTCCTGCACCAAAGACGGCGTCCAAATCTTCGAAAAGACTAAAGGAGTCGAGAATGACATTGCCAAGATTCTCGATGTAGAAATCAAAGGTCACTTGCTGGCCAGCGATGCTTGCCGATTTTGCGATGCCTACTTCAGGGGTTACCAGGCTAAACGTTGTGGGATCGCCTTCTCCAGCGTCACTTGGGTTGCCATTTCCGTTAGGATCTGGGTCAGTGCCGAAGTCGGATAGGTCTTGCGTGACGGTTGCGGTAGGCCCGATGCCGCCCGCCATGACTTGGTTACTGTACTGGCCGAAACCAAGACCCACATCAGCGATAGTCAATACATCGATTACGAGTCGGATTTGTGCGGTATCGGAGGGATTTAAGATGCTTCCTGGCAAAATCATCGATTGCTGGAAACTACCGTTGAATGTTACATCAGCCACAATTGTCCCGGGATCATCTATCAGAGTAGGTGCCGAATTAATCGTGTAATTCCCTGCGCCAAACACCGTGTCCAGATCATCGGTCAGGCTTAAGGATGCGACAACCACATTGCCTAAGTTTTCGAGATAATAATCAAACGTAACTTGCATCGCGCTGACTGACGCGTTTTTAGCAACGCCAAGGATTGACTCGATGCCGATGATGCTAATCGTGGGATCGTCTTCACCGGCTTCGCTGGGGTTACCATCGCCATCGGGATCGGTGACGATGCCATTATCGGAGAGGTCGGAAACTATCAAGCCCACTGGTGAAATACCGTTTACGGTGAATTGAGTCGTATAGTTTGGCCCCATGGCAGGGTTGGTGACGTTAAGCACTAACCTAATACGCGCGGTATCGCCAGGAGCGAGGGTACCGTTAGAAATAAGGGTTGTGACAAATGTGCCGTCGAACGCCGTGACCAAACTCAAGGTTCCAGGATCGTCGATAAAAAACGGCGCGGTACTTATGGTGAAGTTCCCGAAACCAAATACGCCGATTAGAGATTGACTAACACTGATGTTTGAGACCGTCACGTCACCTAGATTCTCCAAGTAATAGTCGTAGGTGATGAAATTACCGCTTACGGCTGAATGGTAAGCTGCCCCAATCACCGCTTCACCAATGATAAAGCGGGTGATGTCATTTTCGCCGTCGAGTGGCGGATCAGCTAGACCAGGGAACGTTGGATCGCCATCGCCATTGATATCTGGGTCTGTGCCTGAATCTGATAAATCACATACAATCAAACCGGTTGAATCTAAGCCGGTCACCAAGACTTGATTTTCATAAATGCCGATGCCAAAGCCGCGATCGACAATATTGGTGACATCAACCACGAATTGAATCTGGGCTGTGTCTAAGGCATTTAACGTACTACCTGCTGCCAACAATTCTGTGTTACCGCTGCCGTTAAATGCACCGTTAAGAACGAGTGTCCCAGGGTCGTCCACAAGAGTCGGAGCACTGAAAATCGTATAGTTACCAGCCCCAAAGACGGCATCTAGATTGTCCGGCATTATCAGTCCAGTCGTGGTCGCCGTGCCAAAACTCTCCAGGTAGATGTCGATGGTGACCTGGGTTCCAGTGGCCGTTGCCGTTTTTGCAGCTCCCACCATGGCATCGGTCGTCACTGTAAATGGTGTCGGATCGTTTTCGCCAAATTCGGTGGGATCGCCGTTGCCATTAGGGTCAGGGTCTGTGCCTGTTTCGGAGGAATCCAATACAACAATACCGCCTGCTTGGGTCGCAGCGGCCTGTGCTTGGTTACTATATGCGCCTAGGGCATTGGCTTGGGTAATTAACTTGAGGACCGTTACTTCAAACTGAATTTGCGCTGTGTCCAGACTGGCTAGCGTACTTCCTGGAGCTATAAGCTCGCGATCACCAGAACCATCAAAGCTCATATTTAAGGCAATGGTGCCCGGATCGTCTACGAAGAAAGGCGCTACTGAAATAATAAAGTTTCCCGCACCAAATACACCGGCCAGATTGTCATCCAATGATAGGTTGTTGAGCTGGATGGTACCAAAGTTTTCAAGGTAAAGATCAAAGGTGATTTGATTGCCTGCGACACTTGCGTCTTTGGCTGCCCCAATGAACGAGCCAAGCACGAAAATAGTTGGATCGTCTTCGCCAGCATCCGTCGGGTCACCATTATTGTTGGCGTCTGCCACGTTACCTTCGTCAGAAAGATCGCTGGTCATACCACCGCTAGGACCTTCACCCGAAATCGACGTTTGGTTCTGGTAAACGCCTATGCCCATGCCTTGGTCGGTAATATTAGTCACTAGTAATTCAACGCGGATGGCTGCGATTTCGCCTGCCCCAATGGTGCTTGCACCCGTCAGGATGTTTTGTAACGTGGAACCATTGAAGTTGGTGTTTACATTCAATCCGCCATCGCTATAGAGAATAGTAGGAAGGCTGGCACTAACGATAGTGCCATAGTTGCCGGCGCCAAAAACGGCGTCCAAATCATTGTCAAGAATGAGGTTAGACAGGGTCACATTGCCTAAGTTTTCTATATAGTAGTTGATGTAGACCCGCGGACCGAATCCGGGCATGTTCATCCCGCCAACGTTAATCGTAGCGCCCGTTGAACCCACCACATTGACGTCCATTGCTAAGCCGATGATGGGCAATTGGGCAACCGTAAAGTCGGTTGGGTCGTTCTCACCTGGCTCTGCAGGGTCGCCGTTGCCATTGGGATCTGGATCCGTTCCATCATCGGAAGTATCGTCAGTCACGGCACCGCCAAGACCTTGTGCTGTCGCCGTGACCTGGTTGCGATAGTTGCCTAAGCCTAAGCCTTGATCACTTAAGTTGTTGATTCTGATGACCATTTGAATTTGCGCCGTGTCACCGACAGCTAGGGAACTCGATGCAGGTACAAGTAACTGTGAGTTGCCAATGCCGTCAAAGCCGGGGTTAAGGGTTATCGTCCCTGGATCATCAATGAAGGCAGGTGCGACGATGATTTGATAATTGCTGGCGCCAAACACGTTGTCCAGATTGTCAGGTAACGACATCGCGGAAATAGGGTCGTTGCCCAAGTTCTCTAGATAATAATTAAAGGTTACTTGGCTGTTTAAGACGGACGCGGTTTTGGCGACGCCAATTGCTGCTTCCGAACCGATGGTAAAGCGGGTTGGGTCATCTTCGTCAGGGTCGGTTGGGTCACCATCGCCATCGCTGTCTGGCTCCGCACCGTTGTCAGACAAATCGCTCGTGAAGGTGCCAAGACTGGTTTGTCCTGACACGAGTACCTGATTCTCGTAAACGCCTAATCCTAAGCCCACGTCAGAGACCGTGGTGACATTAAGTACGACGCGAATTTGGGCGGTGTCCATGACGTTTAAACTTCCGCTAGTAATCAGTTGTTGCATGGCGCTGCCATTGAATGCCGCGTTAACGGTGATCGTGCCCGGGTCATCGATTAAGGCGGGAGGAGAGACGATTACGTAGTTTCCGGCTCCAAAAACCGCATCTAAATCGTCAGGCATGTTCAGATTCACCATGGTGCGGTTGCCAAAGTTTTCTAAGAAAAAATCAAACGTGATTTGTGTTCCGCTCAGCGTTACCTTCTTACCAACGCCGATGATGGGAACTTCAAAAATATCAACGATGGTCGGGTCATCCTCACCAGCATCGGAAGCATCGCCGTTGCCGTTGGGGTCGGGATCGGTACCCCAATCGGTTAAATCACTTTGAGTTGTCATGCTCATGTCTTCTCCAGAGACAGTGACTTGGTTACTGTAGATACCAGGACCCATTCCTTGGTCGGAGATGACCGTGACGTCAACGATAAATTGGATTTGCGCTATGGCGCCGACGGCCAAGGTGCCCGAAGCGATCAGTTCCGTATTGCCGCTGCCATTAAATGATCCGTTCAGGGTAAGCGTTCCCGGATTGATGATAAAAGAAGGGGCAGCAATAATCGCATAGTTGTTCATGCCAAAGGCCGCGTCTAGATCGTCTGGTGCTGAAATGTTTTGCAGTACTTCGTCGCCCAAATTTTCGATGTAAATGTCATAAGTAATTTCTCGACCCGTATTGGATGCGTTCTTGGCGCCGCCAATAGCCGGTTGTGCTTTTACCCATCCGCAAGCCAACAAAAGCAAAGAAATGAGTTTCAAATGAGCAAACGAACTTTTTACAAATGACATGAACGACGACCTCGATAATGGCAGACTTAGGCCTGTCATTATTTCAAAGACTCACGTGCAAATAAAGGTGATTCGCGTAACTACTGCGCAACAAAGCTGTTCCCACCATGAGTACCAACACCTGAGTTATGTGCAGTTAGTTCATTAACAAATGTGTTCTTGAATACAGATTCCTTCAACAGTTGACGCATACGGGTAATGTTGAGTCCTTAAAGTGTTGTTTTCGTCTTCGTTTGTAATGCGTCATGGAAGTTTTTGGGTATTTGCCTTTCCAGAATTTCGAAAAATTTCGCGTCACCTGATCCGCTGATCAGGTTGTAGTTTGTCAGGGCTGCAATCGCGAGTTTCGACTTGGGATAATAAGCCAAGTGTCCAAAGGCTCCATTCGTTTCTCCCTGGTGTCCGATCCATTCAATTTGTCCTTGTTTCGTTGCGATCCGCAGCCTTCGTTTGCAAATAAATGAAAAATCTACATCATTTTTCAATTAACGCACGTATCAATCTCCAGAACAGGAGATGAATCATGACTAAGACCTTTTTGTGGATTTGCTTTGCGAGTTGTATTGTGTGGGCCAATTCCGACTTGGAAGCGGACCGCATCTTTTATGTGTGTCGTCCATGCGGCTGCTCTTTAGATGGTGAGCGATTCGAGAATCCCGGTGTTTGCACAGAATGCAATATGGGGCTGCGCCCGAGCTATAGCGGAATTGAACGGGAGGCTGTCCATTACGGCCAAGAAAAGATCGCCATATTGTTGTTCCACGGTGCAGATATTATGGATGTTACAGGTCCGTGGTCCGTGTTTGAACATGGTGGTTTTCAAGTTGTTACGGTGGCAGACAAATTAGAACCCATGCGCTTGGGTATGACACTAGAGGTGACACCAGACTTTACGCTAGAAACATTGCCTCAAGTTGATGTGCTGGTGATTCCGGGCGGTGGCCCAGCCGAAATGGATCAGGATCCTAAGCTCGTGGCCTGGATAAAGAAGCGCAGTGAGCAAACAGGCACGCTGTTCTCTGTTTGTAGCGGCGCCTTCTTTTTGGGTATGGCCGGTCTGTTAGATGGGCAACAGGCCACGACTTTTGCTGGATTGATCCCCATGTTGCGTGATCAATTCCCGGCAGCAAAGGTGCGTAACGATGTTAAATACACAGATAGTGGACGTGTGATTACCTCAGCTGGCTTGTCGTCAGGCATGGATGCGGCCTTCCATGTGATCTCAAAGCTGAACGGTAAAGGGCGTGCTCAAGACATAGCCAACCATATGGAATACGAATGGGATGCAAATGACAATTATGTGCGCTCGCAGCTGGCTGATTTGCTTTTGTCAGATTTGCGCGGCCTGGCCACGCTCTTTGCTACCGAATACTTGACGTCGAGTGGAGATAAGCAGCATTGGACGTTGACATACCGCCTCACCGATAAATTCAAGCCGGCCCAAATCATTAAGTTAGTCAATCAAGAGCTTGAAAAAAACAAAGGCTACAAGAGAACCGAGCTGCAGGCACAACGATTCACATACCAAATAGAGGCCGCCAACGACAATTGGGCCAAGATTGAGATGCAGATTGATGCTGATAAGGATGGCGTCGTGGCTACTTTGACCGCAACACGCATGACCGTCCAAAGTCCGAAGTCCAAAAGGGCGGCACCATGAAACCTAGCCCGCGATGTACGGTTTTGCTCCTGATTTCCACCCTGTTAGGCGCCGTAGATAATACGCGTGCGCCGCTAGATCTCATGAATAGCGCTGTGGTTCACCCATCGCAAAGTATTTCTTCACAGCTGAAAGGGTTACCCGTCGTGGAGCCCCATATCGCCGCCCATCCCAATAGCCCTAATCATCTGCTGGTTGCTGCGATGATTGTAACGGACGTCAACAACCCTTATGAGAGCAG
The DNA here is from genome assembly GCA_029263455.1 of Holophagae bacterium. Lineage (GTDB taxonomy): Bacteria > Acidobacteriota > Holophagae > Acanthopleuribacterales > Acanthopleuribacteraceae > JAGQSC01. The sequence goes on along the minus strand of JAJCXM010000019.1, from coordinate 115,334 downwards.
CCGCTTGACAAGTTTTGTATCTCAAGACGGCGGCCTTTCATGGCGTGAAACCTTACATGATTGGTGGGGCTATGATCCCTGGGTCGCAATTTTACCAAATGGTCAGACAGCCATGAGCTGGATCGGCAGCAAACAATCGTTCCAACACAAATTCCCAATTTGTTTTTTCTCGTCTTCAGATGGCGGCCTCAGCTGGTCAGATGAGGTTCAGATTCTTGACGGAAATTACGACGGCACAAAGATAGTGGCACTGGGATCCACCTTTTACTTCACGTCGGTTCGATTTCGACCTGACATGGGTGCGGATGTGGTGCTTTATCGCAGGCAAAACGAACAGCCTTTTGAGCAAGTGGCCGTTGTGGATGGCAAAGGCAAACGTCTGAATTTTTGCGAACCGGCCGTTCAAACCGATGGCACTGTCTTGGTACCAGCATCGGACTTTATGCGCAAGATATGGGTACAACGATATGATCCAAAAACAAAAGCCTTATCCAGTGCCTACAACTTCTCTCTCAACCCTGGTGGAGCCAAAGGCTATATGCGCATGGCCGCCGATGTGGGCGTTTCTTCTAAGTACAAAGACCGGATCTATTTTGTGCGCGCGACAGGTTCGGGCGCTCAGTCCGAAGGCGTTTGGCTCAATTATTCTTCTGATCAAGGGGTCACATGGAGCGCCGACAAACGTATCGACTTGTTTGAAAAAGCAAAAGCTAGTTATGCCTTGGTTGCCAGTGTAGCGGTCAATCTCGTGGGCGATGTCTGTATTCTATGGGTTGATTCACAAAATGACCCCTTACAAAAGGAATTCGACACCTACATTGCACTGTCACTGGATGGAGGCGTGCATTTTCAACGCCCCGTTCGAGTGACCAGTAAAAGCTGGAATCCGCGAACCTCTGCCAATGCCGATGTTGCCAATAAATTTCCAGGTGGAGGTCACTATGTGGGTATAACAGCTCGAAGAGATGAAAGCTTTCAAATCGTCTGGAGTGAACCTCGTTCCGGTCTGTTCGAGCTACAAACGTGTCGGGTTGAAGTAAAAAGCCAAGGTCGCGATGCCAATAATTAGCGCCGATTGCTGCCATCTTTGAAGTCGCGGTCAATAGAAGAAATAGCAATCAGAAAGGTGCTGGAAATTCAGGCTATTTCGTGCCTAGCACCTGATCGTTTGTGGTTCGCGACGTCACGACCGAGGTCGAAGAGACCAATGACGGGCCATTACGTCAGGATCTGGCGATGGCACAAGTGGCCAGTTCGCCAGTCGAAATGGCAACAATATACAAACACATACATGGTCCAAATAGATGCGTGAGTTTAATGGTCAATGCCATTGAATTCGAGTTCTGGGTCGCTTATCACATATTTCGAACCTATTTCCTCAGCAGACGTAGATCTAGCAAATAGGCCTGTAGCGCGTCCATGAACTCAAGGCTGCTACCGGTCAACATGCGAGTAGGAGATATTTGATGAGAATGATGATTTTGTTGAGTGTTTGGCTGTCCGTGACTACGCTGGCGCAATCCCTTACCGCGCCGAACCCGGCTGCGCCAGCTGGCTTAGCTCAACTGGACTGGATCATGGGTGAGTGGGACTTGGTTTCCAAGAGCAAACAAAGGGATGGTTCTTACTCCTCTCATAAGGCCAACTCCAAAGTCTATTACGCGCTTGACGGCTTTGCGATTATGGATGAGTTCCGTGCGCTCGATGACCAGAATCAAGTGGTATTTCGAGGAGTCAGCTTCCGCACGTTTGTGCCTGCAACCGGAAAATGGTCAATCAAGTGGGTGATGGCCAATGAATCGGGCATGACCGATATCGTAGCTGAATTCAAGGACGGTACTTTGGTTATGGAAGGCAAGGGGACTGACGGGTTTGGACCCTTTCTAGAGAAGGCCGTCTACTTCGACATATCAGAGGATCACTATTCTTTTAAACTCGATCGCTCATACGATGGCGGCCAGACCTGGATCGAAGGCATGAACTTAATTGAGGCCACTCGAATCAAGTAAGTCGCGTCCACCCAATGTTGACGAATGAAGATGGAAACCCAATATTCAACCCAAAGCATAAGATCGAGTCACTAAAGAAAGTCACTCGATTACTTCGAGGTGGCAGATGCGATGGTTGATCATGGGACTTGTATTCAGCGCGGCTTGCGGCACAGGCCAAAGCCCGGATGCAAAAAAAGAGTGGGCCAAAGATATGTGGTACGCGATTCAAGGGGATCGATTAGATGAGGTCAAACGTATTCTCGCTGAGCACCCCGAATGGATCGATTTAGCTCGTGATGATCGCGGCGCATCCCCGCTCTATTATTCAATGGCGTACAGTAAATTAGGACCTGACATCGCGGAATACTTGCTGGCCCAAGGCGCGGACCCTAACAATCAGGACAAAGAAAATGGTGCTACCTTGCTACATCAGGCGATCTACAACGACCGCTTCGATTTTCTGGAACTATTGATGGATTCTGGCGCAGACCCTTTTCTGAAGGACGCCAAAGGTCGTACCCCATTAGCATTGGCCGAATTTTACGGTGGGGCATCGGCCCATATGGCTGAAGCGTTAACTGACTATGAACAGCAATATGAATAGAAAGCAGGTCCAAAATTCAAATTACTCTAGCCGATACTTTGATGAATTAGCCGCTTAAGATCTTCATCATGGTAGGTCCGTCCAAGTTACCGCCGCTTAAAATCACGCCAACCCGTCCATTTGATTTGACAACGTCACTGAGAAGAGCCGCCAAACCCAGTGCACCAGATGGTTCAATGACCAGTTTGAAGCGGTAAAAGAAGAATTTCACCGCGTCGATGATGGCCTCCTCGCTGACGGTCCGCATGTCGTCAACATTGGCCAAAACCAGTGGAAACGTCAGGCGACCCAACGAATGGGTGCGTGTACCGTCAGCGATTGTTTGCGGGTTTTTCACACTTTGAAGCGTTTTGCTATGAAATGACCTGGTTGCATCGTCAGCCAGTTTGGGCTCGATGCCAATAACGGCGCAGGAGGGCCGAACATGTTTTGTTACGACGGCCGAGCCACTCAAGAGCCCGCCACCGCCACAGGGAACCAGCAGCATATCTAAATCAGGGACTTGATCAAACAATTCCAGGGCCGCGGTGCCTTGTCCCGCAATGACATCCGCGTGATCAAACGGAGGGATCAAGGTATAGCCATGCTTCATTTGCAGTTCCTCAGCCAATGCTTCGCGGGTGGTATTGGTCGGGTCATAAGCCATTACATGTGCGCCATAACCTTCGGTTGCGGCGCGCTTACTCAATGGCGCGTTGTTTGGCATAACCACAGTTGTTGAAATCCCAAGTAATTGTCCAACTAAGGCGATCGCTTGGCCGTGGTTGCCTGACGAGTAGGTAAGCACGCCACGGTCACGTTGTTTTTGGGATAACTTACTCATGCTATTCCATGCACCTCTGAACTTAAAGGCACCGGTCCGCTGGAAATTCTCGCACTTGAAAAAAACGTTGGCCCCTACTAGTCTATCTAGTGTGCGGTTAGTTAACACCGGGGTCATATTTGCGTTTCCATGCAACCTAGCGCTTGCCAACTCGATTTGTTTAAACATCACATCCTCAATTTTTCAATGATTGCTATATTCTGCCCCTGAGACGATCATCGATCAAAATCTAACATGGTTGTTGTCCCTCGGGTCGTGCTTTACTATGTGACGACAAAACAAGGTAGGAGTGTACAGTAATGAAACGATTTGTGGTGGGCTTGGTGTCTTCATTGATTCTTTTGTGGTGTTGCTCCTGCGATGATCATGAAAAGGCCGATCTAGTCTTGCGAGGCGGAAAAATTGCGACTGTCGATCAGTCTTTTTCGATCGCCGAGGCCGTCGCAGTCAGTCATGGGAAAATCCTGTATGTGGGCACCGATGCTGACGTGGAACCTTTTGTGGGTGACCAAACCAAGGTGATAAACCTCGCTGGCAATCTTGTTATTCCTGGCTTCGTAGAAGGGCATGGCCATTTTGTCTCTCTGGGTGCTGCCTTGATGAATTTGGATCTGACAAAGGCCAGAAGTTGGGATGAGATCGTGCAACTTGTTGCCACTGCCACAGAGAACGCTGAGGCAGATCAATGGATTATTGGACGTGGTTGGCATCAAGAGAAATGGGATTCGGTGCCTGAGCCAGCGGTGGAGGGCTTACCCCTTCACCATGCATTGAGCGACATTTCACCTAATCATCCCGTCTATTTAACCCATGCGAGTGGTCACGCCGCTTTTGTTAATGCAAAAGCCATGGAAATGGCCGGTATCTCCAAAGATTCCACCAACCCAGCCGGCGGTGAAATAGTGCGTGGCATTGATGGTGAACCCACCGGCATGCTGCGTGAAACCGCCCAACGCCTGGTAAGTAGTGCTCTGGCTAATCATGAAAATGCGTTATCTGAGGATCAGAAACAAGCCAAATTCGCACGTCAAGTGCAGTTAGCGGGTGATGATTCTCTCTCAAAAGGGGTGACAAGCTTTCACGATGCGGGCTCTAGTTTTGCGACCATCGATAAATTCAAGCAATTGGCCGATAAAGGTCAATTGCCGCTCCGTCTGTACGTCATGGTGCGTGGTCAAAACAATACGCAAATGGATGAACTCTTGCCGTCCTACCGCATGATCGGTTACGGCAATCAATTCCTCACCGTACGTTCCATTAAGCGTCAGGTCGATGGTGCACTTGGCTCCCATGGTGCCTGGCTTTTGGAGCCTTATATTGATCTGACGACCAGCACGGGTTTGGTTTTGGAGCCTGTCGACGACATTCAGGGCACCGCTGACATAGCCATTAAACACGGATTTCAAGTGAATACCCATGCAATAGGCGACCGCGCCAATCGAGAGATGCTGGACGTCTACGAAAAAACGTTCAAAGCTCATCCCGACCAGCAAGACCTACGTTGGCGCATTGAGCACGCTCAGCACGTTAACCCGATAGATGTGCCTCGCTTTAAGGAGCTTGGTGTTATCGCTTCGATGCAGGGCGTGCATTGTACGTCCGATGGTCCTTGGGTTCCGAAACGACTTGGCGAGCCCCGCACCAAAGAAACGTCATACCTGTGGCGTAGTTTTTGGGATTCGGGCGCGGTCGTAACTAATGGAACTGATGTACCCGTTGAAGATGTCAACCCTATTGCCAGCTACTATGCGTCGGTATCGCGCAAGATGAGTAATGGCGAAGTATTTCATGGGGAACAGCGATTGACGCGCGAAGAAGCATTGATGACCTATACGATTAATGGCGCTTTCTCAGCTTTTGAAGAGCAATCCAAAGGTTCAATAGAGGTGGGTAAACTGGCCGACATGGTGATCTTGTCACAAGACATCCTTACCGTTGAGGAATACAAACTGCCCGAAACCATTGTTTTACAGACGATTTTGGCTGGCAAAGTTGTTTACACATACGGTGCCGAAGATTGAATCACATCTCTTGGATGACATTTCTGCCACCGCCTGGCCTGGAATGCCATTGGAATTTCTCAATGATTTGAATTTTGTTGTTTGGACCTGACACAATTTCACAATTCGATAGCCCCCCGTTAAGAGAGCCGTCTGATTCCAACTGACAGTATCGAAACTGGAGGCCTGATGCTGTGCGTATGCCCACCAAGTATCCTTGATCGACACGCCCACCTTGGTATTCAGCGTAAACTTTTTGTCCTTCTTGTCGAAAACGGAAGATCGTGTTTTGGTTGATTACTCCGTTTTCGTCGGATTCGACCGCGTTCATCATCAATCCATCCAAGCTTATCTTTTTCATTGGTGCCTCAATCTGCCTGATTCATGCGGCTATAGGATTTATGGGGTGGTTGCGTTATGCCATACATGTTTGTCCTGAAACGGGTTAATGAGTTGACGGCCTGTTCAAATCGTAAAGATTTCGTTGTAGGGTTATAGATGTTGTCTAGGAGGATATTCATGCTTGGCTCACGTTACTTTGCTTTGCTAGCCGCTATTGGTTTATTCGCTCAAATTCCCGATAAGTTTGAGAATTTAGAGATATACCCCAAAGACATTTCACGTCGCCAACTGGTCGGGGCCATGCGCAATATTGCTGGTGCTTTAGGCGTGGGCTGCAAACACTGCCATGTCGGCGAATCGGTCATGACCTTGGACAATTACGATTTTGCCAGCGATGAAAAAGAAACCAAGAAAACGGCTCGAGAAATGATGCGCATGGTGAATGAACTGAATGATGGTTTTTTCAAAGAACGCCAGTCATCAATTTCTTGTGACACTTGCCATCATGGCGTCAAACAGCCGCGTTCGCTGATTAACGTGATGATGGATACCATATCCGACAAGGGGATTGAGGCCGGCATAGCTGAATATCGCGATTTACACGCCAGCCTGTATGGATCAGATAGTTATGACTTCCGGGCCGCGACGCTGTCGAACGTGGCGCGACGTTTAGCCAATCAACAAAAACAAGAAGAAGCATTTCAGTTGCACCAACTCAATCTTGAAATGTACCCAAACGACGCGCTCAGTTTATTTAATGTCGGTTCCCATTTGCTAGTTAGCGAAAAAGATATGAGTGTCGCCCATCCATATTTCTTGAAGGCGGTCGCCCATGACAGTTTGACGGCGGCCAATTCACTGAACCGGTTAGCTTATTACTTAAGCTCTCTGGACCGAACTGGGGAGGGTTTGCACATTCTTAAGTTACTCACGGTTTTGGTACCCGACTATGCAAACGGGTTTGACAGCTACGGTGAATTTCTGGCTAAAGAGGGGAGAATAGTGGAATCGATTGCAGCCTATGAGAGGGCATTGCAAATAGATTCAAGCCTGATCTCGGCGTCCGAAGCTTTGTTGAAACTTAAATCTGTTAAGGAGCCCTAAATATCTGTTCCATTCCTGATTAGATTCATGTTTTAGCTGGACGACGATTGTTCGCTAGTATCTTCCGCTGCGATAGAAACCATATTGCGCCCATTCTGCTTCGATTTGTAGAGAGCTTGGTCGGCCATTTCGATGAAAGAGTCGATACTCAGCTGAGTTGGACAAGTAACGGTTGCAACACCAAGACTTGCGGTGACATTACCCTTGCTTGATCCTTTGTGATCAATTTGGGCATTATCTATACTTGAGCGTATTTTCTCAGCTAAAAGAAAGGCGTGATCTCTGTCCGTGTTAGGCAGGATAACGACAAACTCTTCGCCTCCATAACGCGCAACTACATCCGTATCTCGTCGTACAACAGTAATTAGGTGTTCAGCTACTAACTTTAGACAATGGTCCCCTTTGGGATGACCATAGGCGTCGTTGTAGGCTTTGAAGTGATCCACATCAAGCATGATCAAAGATATCGATGATTTTAATCGGATCATGCGCTTCCACTCACGATCTAACGCCTGTTCAAAAACACGTCGATTATTGGTGTTCGTCAAAGGATCGATCGTGGACAATCGTTCTAGTTCGGTTTGCAAGTGCTTAGTCTGAGTTATGTCATAACTTAGACCGACAATTCGCTTCGGCGCCCCAAATTCATCAAAAAGAACGGTGGCGTCTAAACTTATCCACTTGAGTGTTCCGTCTTTGTGACGTAGGCGGTGCTCCATGCGAATACTGCTTCCTTGTGTGGCCTCCTTGATGACGACCTTGATGCGTTCCTTGTCTTCGGATTCAATAATCGACCAAAAGATATTTGGATCGCGAATCAAGTCATCGGGTTTGTAGCCGGTCAGATCCTCAAATGCGGCATTGACGAAGATGAATCGACTCGTTTTAATATCCACCTCCCAAAATGTCTCTCGCACCGTTTCAGCCAACTGCCGGAAGTGCTGTTCGCTTTCGGCGAGTTTAATCATTAACATAGCGCTGAGATGACGATTCTTGAAGTTAGCTAGGTGGATTCCGTAAGCGATGGCTGCGGCTGGAATCGCATAAGGAACGGCAAGCCAAGGTGTGACTGTTAACTCTTTGGCGATAAACCACCAAGCAAAATAAGTGATGCAAATGGCGACCGTGAATAGACGACGATCAAGTAGAACGAAAGCCAAGCAGATTGGAACCAAGAGCGTGATGGTTGTATAGGAAATATCCTGGGTGATCATGATTTGCGATAGGTTCTTAGTAAGTGCCAGGAGTCCAAGGAATAAAGCCGCAAAATTTGACCAATGTGCTGACAGCTTTCGATGAACCAACAAAACGCCAAGCACGAGGAATGAGGAGGCGCAAAGTAGGTTTAATCCTATGGCTATGGAAAGATCTGTGCCCGAAAAGAGCTTGAGTTCACGAAACGTGAGCAGTGAGTACAAGGGAACCAAGACACTTGCCAGGGCGATGGTAGAGATTCGCACCCATTCATCAAGTTGATGGCGTACTCTGGGTGTCATTTCCATGATCCATCATAGCGTAGCGATGACACAAACCCTCATTTGCACTCGAAAATCATCTGCCTAGAGGGTGCCTGACCAGGCAAGTTGCGGACATTCAACGTTTTGGTTGACTTTGTTCGGCATTATCACTATATTCAACCACATGGTTGAATATGAAGATCAAGCTTTGATTGTCGTGTTTAAGGCGCTTGGGGATCCTGGTCGCCTTAGGATAGTGACGCTGCTTGGCCAACAAGGTGTCACCCGGGTTACTGATCTTGCTGCCCAATTTGACATGTCACTCAATGCCGTGTCCAAACACATTAAGGTTTTGGAGAAGGCCGATATCGTTAAACGCCAAGTCACGGGGCGCGAACACCTGATTGCGCTAAAGCCCACATTCCATCTAATTATTCAGGATTGGCTTAAGCGCAGTCAGAACCTGTGGCAACAACGGCTCGATCAGCTTGAACAGATATTTGACCAAACTAAACATTCGGAAGGGTCATCCTCATGAATCTTGAACTTACAGTTAACAAAACCATAGAAGGTCCTGTAGAAGAAGTCTTTGACGCCTGGCTTGACGTTCATAAACTAAGCCAATTTATGCTGCCAGCTGAAGGCATGCCCAATCCGGTTGTGACAATGGATCCTCGGATTGGTGGTGCCTTCGAAATCATTATGCAGGTAGGTGAAGAAAAGATTGCCCATCACGGCACTTATCAAAAGATCGACCGACCACACGCGATTTCATTCACATGGAATTCACCTTTCACGGCTGAAGGCAGTGTGGTGAACCTCAGCTTCGCAGAAAAGGGGAAGAAACGGACCCATGTGATCTTGCACCACCAGCATTTCCTCAATGAGATGATGCGTGATAACCACAATCAAGGCTGGTCTCGCATCCTCGATCAACTGGCAACGTCATCCTTTTTGGTTGGGGTCTAGCTCGCCACTAATTCGCCGTCCATCCTGCTGGTGGCGCGCTGGGTATTCATGCGGGCTCTCATCAGAAACAGAGCTAGATGCTTATTAAGGCGTTGGGCAGGATCCACCCGCTGCGGTGAATCCTGTCCCTGTGATTTGGGTCGTTCCTATATTTGACTTGGTGGTGTTGATCCAAGTGGTTACATCGGCAGGATTTGACCCCACCCCAACAAAATCTTGTAGGTTGAAGGTTGCACCTGCACGATGCCGTAGCCGAAAACCTTCGTTAAAATTGGCCGCACTCGTGTTATTAAACATGTTTAGGCAAATGGTGTTGGTATCGCCGCCAGCACTGGAACCGGATTCCACGTATATGCCTTCCAAGGGGAAAGGTGCTGCAAGATTGTTGACGTCGTTGTCATTGATGGTGATGTTAATGGTCCCACTTCCAGCCCTCGCTTGCACACGAATACCATGCTCCTGGTTGATGTTTGAGATCGTATTGTTACTAACCGTGGCTGTAATGTCGCCGTTGCCTTCGGTGATCACCTGAATGCCTTGGCCAGTGGTGGAACCGTTGATGGTGTTGTTGTCAATGATGCCCGAAACCATCGCACCACCGATGCTGGTGGCATTAATACCAATGCTGCCGGTATTCAATGTTTCACTGTTGCGCACGTCAAAGGTGAGGTCGCTGGCATTGAAACCACCTAAATTGATGCCGGAACCCGAAGTCGTTTGGACATCGATGTTATCGATGACGACGTCGAGTGTGCCGCCTGTTGCGGTTACGGCCTGAATTCCTGCGATTCCACCCACGAAGGTGTTTTGACCCACGCTGTCATCGAGCACGACACGCATATTTCCAGTGGTTGCGGATTCGATGGATATATTGTCGCCGAATGTGGCGCCTGGCATTGAGAAACTATTGTCGTCAAAGGTGAGGATATCAGTCGGTGCTGCTGGTGCGTTAATACTTGCGGCCGTATTTTGTACAAAGAATTGTATCGTTTGTGAGCGCGTAAAATCATTCGAAGTGATGTTGCTCGAACCGAGCAAGTTAATAATTCGAAGGCCGTGTTCATTGGCACTATTGCCGCTCAAATCAACTCCACAGTTGGTCATATTCAGTGCCGTAACGCTGCTACCGACGATGCCATGAAAACCGGAGCTGAAAAAGTCGATACCGTTAAGGGTCACAGCATTGCTATTTGACATTTGGATATGACTAACTGTGGAGTTATTAATTTGCATGTCGGTCAGACTGAAACTAACGGTGTTGTTGATGAAAATGCCGTCTGAAGTCGAGTTCTGAATATTGCCACCCGAGTCATTGGTGCCCGTGCCGGTAACAATCAAACCACCGGCAGAACCCGTGTTGTTTAGTCTTATGCCATTGACGGCGCCATTGCTATTCACACTTTGCAAGCTGAAGTTACCAGCACCAATATTACTGCCATCTATTTGTATGGCGCGACCTGTTGTCGTATCGATTTGGTTGCTACCAGAACCGCTAATCATTCCGCCGCCGCTGGCATTGAAGCCGGTCCCACTTGTCGTATCAATATCACAATTATTGAAGCTAAAGCTGGCGCTCATATTATTGGTCAAGTTAATACCGACATGCGTATCTGTGTTGATGGTTGCCGAGTTAAACACAAAGGTCGCTGAGCTCGAATCAATATCGATGCCGTTTCCGCCATTTACGCTCGTGGTTGTAATGGTTGTGTCACCAATAATCAGTGATGTCCCTGCGACCGAATCACAATCAATCCCTTCGTTGGTGGCTCCCGGTAATGTGGCCGAGACGCTCGCGAAATTCATATTGCTTGCACCGATAGTGATTCCGTTCAATTCTAAGGCTGATCCTCCTGACACACACGCAATTGAGCTGGTGCTGTTGGTCACATCCAGGGTCCCACTATTGAGAGCGCGAATTCCGTATCCATTAATCATTGTGAGGTCAATCAATCCGAATGAGAGTGATCCCGAGTTGTTGTTTAGGTTGATGCCACCGGACAGTCCAGCGCTCACAACCACTTGATCGATCGCGCCACTGTTCGTCGTATTTTGGATATCAATACCGGTGCCACTTGTCGTGGCTACGTTAATGGTATTGGCTGTAGAGAAAGTAGCCGTGTAGCCGCCATCAATCAAAATGCCTGTTCCCGATAAGCTTTGGATGTCGACGTCTTGGAAAGTGATGGTGCCTGCGGCCCCTGTTAACGAGATGCCGGGCGCAACGCCAGCGGTAGTGTTGGCTATAAGGTTAGTGAACGACCCGTCGAGAGAGCCTGCATCGGCGGAAACGACCGTATCCAAGCTGTTCAATGAGGAGATTGTGCCTGAATCCATAATGTCGACATCCGGATTTCCACCACTGATGTCCAAGCCAATTCCGTTGGAGAAGATATTGATGTCATTCATCACGAATTGGCCAGTGCATGCATTGATTTGAATACCGCTGTTTGTTAGTCGATTGGCATTACTGCCTAAATTTGCAAGGTTAACCGTATGCGTGCCGGCGCAGTTGTCCGCGATAAAACCTGAACTAAATGAACCGGTAGCAATCAGTTGAGCAAACTGGGTGGTGCCGCCAGCCAAGTTTGTTACGTGCACGGAGGTCTCGTTGTTAGTTAAGCTGCCGTTGATGGCTAAAGAAGGAGATCCGCTATCTATTCTTACGCCAGTATCCATCGCGTTGGCGATGTCGCTAGTGGCGTCGACGATGTCCAGCGACCCGTTGGAATTCTCAAGGAAGAGCCCGTGGATTCCAGCGCCGTTGACGTCGAGCACACCATTAAAGTTGATAGCACTGTTCATGCCCATACCCATGACGTGGATTGCGTGATTGCCAGCGCTTGCGTCAATGCTTATGTCGGCAAAATTTATGGTTGGGTCCTGGCTATTGCCATCGATTTCTATAGCGCTAAATCCAGCACCTAAACTGTTTACGGTAATCGGCCCTAAGAATGCTAGGGTTCCATTTCCTCCTATAACACTTGCCGCACTTCCTAATCCCGTTTGGTTGACACTGCATGTGGCTGCAAACGTCGCATCGTCCTGGTTATCAACCTCAATAGCGGTTGACGAACAATTCATGACTGACGTGTTGCTGAAGTCGATCGCTACACTATTTGTGACTAGCGACACACCTATACCAACATCAGAGATTGTTAAATTATCTAGCGAAAATGACGCCGAACAATTCTCAAGAATAAGCCCCGTGCCGCTGTTACCGGCAAGCCCAACAATCTCAATATCGGCCAAACTTAACGCGCCAGTTTGAGCCAGCAAAACTAGGCCATCACTCGACGTACTGGGGTTAATAACGATTTGCTCGATGAGGGTCGTGCCGCCAGCGCGTTTGTCACCTGGTTTGATGGTAGCCGCAGCGTCAGAGTTGACGCTCGTTTTCTTAGTCATCGCCCCGGAACCACTAATGCCTGCACTTGCTGTGGGTAACATAATTAGGCCAGCAACGGTGTTGTCGTCAGCAAGAATGACCACATCACCGGCCGCGTTTCCTATCCTAGGCGCTAACGTGCTGTTGGCTGTCCCTATGACAATGGTGCTCATATTGCCGTTGATATCGAGGTCCAGGTCGACTCGTTCACCTAACAATGATTGTCCATTTTTCAGGGTGATACCTGAGTTCTGGCCTGTGATGTTGCCATCGCCAATAAATAAGAAGATTTTATCGTTTGGTGCTGAAGCGGACTCGGCTTCCGCGAGCGATTGAAAGGGATTATCGGAGGTGCCTTGGCTCGGCCCGGCATGATCGTTCTTTACGTACCATATCGAATCATACAGATTGATGGTCACAGTGGCTGTATCGGTAAGTGGAAGGATAGGGTCTTGGTCGGTGATGGTGTAATCGAAAGTGTCTGAGCCTGTCATGCCAGGCGGAGGCGAATAAGTAAAACTGCCATCTGCATTCATGGCAACGGAAGCGCCCGCAGTGACGTTGCTTGTACCGACCACAATAAGCGGGCCCGGGCCGTCTGGATCACTGTCCATCACGCCGTCGGTGAGCACGCTGCCCGCTATCTTGTGACCAAGTGCGGCAGTCGAGGTCCCGACTTCAAGACGCGTATTCACGGCTGCGTCGTACGAATCGTCCGTAGCGGTTGGGGGACTATTGACGGGATTGATCCTGATGGTGAACATTTGTGGACCTGATGTATCTGAACCGCCGTTGGCCGTGCCGCCACTATCCATCAATTCGATGGTTAATTCGACCGGCGTAGCTGGCATTCCTGTGTGAGCACCCGGTGCAGATTCAAAAGTTAAAGTCCCATCCGCAGCGATGGCAGGTGGTGACATAAAGATCGCCGAATTCGAATTCGCGGTTACGTTGAAAGTAAGCGTTTGTCCCGCTTCATCGGGTGGACCAGCGGATATGCCAGTTGCCCATGGGTTGAAAGTCTGCGGCCCGGCGTTCTCATCAATGATGATGTCTGGACCCTTTGTGAAACTGGGTGGATCGTTGACTGCCAAAACGTTGATGTCGATCATGACGGGTATGGAGGTGTCTAAGCCGCCATTGGCGGTGCCGCCATCGTCCTGCAGCGTAAGCTCGATGGTGGCCGTGCCATTATTATTCACGTCGGTGGCAAAGCTCAGATCGCCAGTTATTAAGTCCACCGTAGGCATGACCGTAAGCACGTTATTAGCGTCACTCACGACCAAAACGGTAAAGCCAAGTAGTGTTTGTCCCGCTTCATTGGCGGGACCCACCGCTAGGCTTGATGCCCATGCGGGGAGAAGTTCTATGCCGCCACTCTTGGGAACGTCGACATTTCCAGCGTGCGAAAAAGTGGGTGCATCGTTGATGGAATTGACCGTCACCATGAGTGTATGAACCGGGGAAACATCGATCCCACCATTGGCCGTACCCCCGTCGTCCATCAGCGTGATATCGGCGGTTGCAGCGCCAAACTGATCTGCGGCCAGGGTGTAGGTAAGGTCTCCACTATTTACGTCAAGCGCGGGTGGCGTGGCAAAAATGCCATCAGGATCCTGGATGTTATTGACCGTGAAATTGAGGATTTGTCCTGATTCATCGGGTGGCCCTGGCGAAATGGCTGTAGCCCAACTGTTGACCATGATCATCCCATCATCTTCATTGTTGATAACGTCGCTACCGGCCACGAAGCTGGGTGCATCGTTCACGGATCCAACGGCAATATTGAACGAATGAATCGTAGACGTGTCCAGTCCACCATTCGCGGTACCTCCATCATCCATCAGAAAAACATCAATGGTTGCCGTGCCATTCATGTCGCTGTCGGGCGTAAATGTCAAATCACCGGAGACAGGGTCGATGGTAGGGGGCACCAAAAACACTTGTGGATTGCTGCTGACTGACACTTGAAATTGAAGTGTCTGGTTCGCTTCATTCGATGCACCGGGAGAAACTGCGCTGGCCCAGGCCGCACTCGTGAATGGGCCACTGCCTTTGGGAACGGATAGGTCTGGACCGGGCGTAAAGCTAGGTGCGTCGTTCACGGCTGTAATGGTGATGTCAACCAATCCAACCGCAGTCCCGCCATTCAGGTCATCAACCGAGAAAGTAAAACTGTCCATACCCGCAACATCAGCGTTGGGCGTGTAGGTAATATCTGCAGAATTTGGACCTGTGGAAGTTAGCGACCCAAGTGTCCCAAAGCTCGGATTACTGATGATGGAAAAGGTGAGCGTGTCTCCATCGGCGTCCGATGCTGTTAAGGAAACAAGCGTTGCCGTATCTTCGAGGAGGCTGATTGTTAGGTCACCGGCTACCGGAGATTGATTCTCAAGTTCCTCGACATCAAAACGGAAAAACAAATTTTGCTCGTCATGACAGACAAAAAAGGCAAGTAAGTCAACGGCGTCTTCACCGGCGTCATCAATATGGTCTGTAGCAATAGGAGGGTCCGTCCAGTCATTGACTTGACCGTCAAGTACAATCGCGCCAGCAGCCGCCACCAGGAAAAGACCCGCAAAAATCAGCATGATCCCATGGCGCATTCTCAATCGACCACGCGACATCCATAATGCCAGAATAACCATCAACAAAATGAAAGCGGCGAGCATCCAAAATGACAAGGTGGGTATGGGAATGTCAAAACTGAACCAAACGGGATCTATGACGTCGTGGGCTGATCCCAATTGACCACTTTGCACGTAAAAATTGACTACGTAGTTTTCACCAAATTTGTCCAACGGCATGTAGGCTTCAGTCACGTCGCCGCCGCTGAATCCATTATCTATGCCGACCGCCCAACCACTGCTATCAACGAAATAGGGTGCTGAGAATCCAGCGTTGCCATCCCATTCTTGAGCCTCAACACGTGTGACTTGTGGTGAATTGCCTGCCAACACGGTGACGGTTGTTAGCAATTCGATTCCCATTGCCTGTGTCACGCCATCATTGAGAATTAGGTCCAGTCCAGTTCCCTGATCTCGGTCGACATCAATCAACAGTTGAAACGTTTTGAGATTAACAGGTGGTCCTAGCGGTTCTTGGCCCAAAGCACTCGACAGCAAAAGTGAAAATATGATGAGTCCTGAAACGTGGAGCTGTATTCTCTTCAAGACGGTCTCCCTTGCAAATGTGTTTGCAGTGACAATCATGCAAACATCTACTAGTAGCCAAGCATGTGTGTGTTCGAGCGTGCCATTTCTGCACACGAGCAATGCTTATGCCATTAGAACCCAGGTGGATAGGTGGTATTCGAACAGTTTCGTCCGCTAATGAGACATCATCTGTGCGATTATGGGACACTTGATCGCAATAAACAGGACGCTGACTGAATGTGAACGCAAGGGTCAGCTTGCCACGCTCGAGCTTGGGCAGGAAACTTGCTCTTTTCTACCCAGCTGGTGATGATCCGCGTTGCGATTGTCTTGCGCCCACAGGAATGTGATGAGTCAATTAGGGGAAGGTTAATGTTTGCGTACAAAATATTGATCGCTGATGATCAGAAAACAATCCGCCATTCATTACACGTATTCTTAAGGCACCATGGATTCAAAGTCTATGAGGCCGATGGTCCTGAATCTGTGCTTGAAACAATTCGCAAAGAACTCATGCACTTGCTTATCATCGACCTTAATTACACGCGGGATACAACCTCCGGAACCGAAGGATTAGCGCTGTTGGAACAAATCAAACAAATCGCGCCCAATGTTCCAGTCCTAGTAATCACGGCTTTTGGCAATGTTGAAATAGCCGTCGAGGCGATGAGAAGAGGCGCCCAGGATTTTGTAGAAAAACCCTGGGACAATAATCGTTTGCTGGCAAGTGTTAACAACTTGGTGAAGTTACAAAAATCAGAGAGCCACGTACAAAGATATCGCGCACAACTGAAACAAGATCTAAATCAAAGTGTTTCTACGATGGTCGCGGAGTCGCCAGCGATGCAGTCGATCCTAAATCTGGTAAGAAATGTGGCTGACAGTGATGCCAGTATCATTATTTTAGGTGAGAACGGAACTGGCAAGAGTTTGTTGGCCAAAATGATTCATCAACGGTCGCGTCGTTTTGAGAAACCCTTTGTCGCCGTCAATACGGGCGGGCTTTCAGAAGGCCTTTTTGAAAGTGAGATGTTTGGACACGTGAAAGGCGCCTTTACTGATGCTCGTGACCATCGAGTCGGTCGCTTTGAGATGGCCGAAGAAGGCACACTCTTCCTAGATGAGATCGCCAACATTCCCCTGAAACAACAGAACAAGTTATTGCGGGTTCTTGAGATGGGTTTGTATGAGCCGGTGGGATCATCAAAGACCTATCAAAGTGATGTCCGCATTGTTTCGGCAACCAACGCCACGATGACAACTGAAATCGAAGAAGGCCGCTTTCGTCGTGACCTTTATTACCGACTCAATACCATTGAAATCACCATGCCGCCGCTACGCGAACGCTTAGAAGATATCCCCGTACTGTCACGATTCTTTCTGGCGCGCTTGGCCGAGAAATATCGAAAACCCGTTCTCAAACTGACAGCGCGCATGGAAGCTGATTTACTGCAATACTCATGGCCAGGGAACATCAGAGAGCTAGAACATGCGATGGAACGCATGATACTGCTGGGCCAAAATGCATCCATTTTTGATCATGCGAACTATGCAAATCCCGATATGTCTCCGACAACTTCATTGAACTGCATGAGTTTATTGGACATAGAAGGTTACATGATCAAGCGAACTTTGAAGGAGAATCAAGGAAACATCACAAAGACCGCCAAGGCTCTTGGATTGAGTCGTAGTGCAATGTATCGGCGCTTACAGAAGCACGAGATTTAGGCAGCCAACCTTGTGGTTCCTTTTCCTTTTATGCAGCACGGGATTCTCACAATCGCATATTCGATTCGATAATTTCACACAGCGAAACGGATTGCCGCAAAACACGATTATTGATTTAACGGTCACAACGGATGGTTACGTTTGGGTGGCTACTCAGGCCGGATTAGCCCGTTTTGACGGATACAGGTTTAAGCAATTTACCGAAATGGGCGGCTTCGTTACCTGCATCCAGGGACTGAGTAATGGCATGCTGGCCGTCGCAACCACCGATGATGGACTGTTCATTTATGACCCTATTGAAGCACGATTTCTGACAGTAGAAGACAATCAGACGGCCGAGGATCAAAAGCACTATTTTGTGCTTTCATTGTTTGAACGCGTCAATGGCGATTTGCTGGTTGGAACCACCGAAGGTCTAGCTGTTTTGAAGCAGGCGGATGCGAAAACAAAGTTATTGTTTGGTGATCCTGAATTTGAAAACCTTGCTTCATTTAACGTGACTTGTTTCTTGATGGATCAACAACAAAACTTATGGATTGGCACCATAGCCGATGGTATTTGGATATTGAGCGATGGAAATCTGACACGGTCAAACGAGTCGCTATTGGGCTGCACAGCGTTGGTTTCGAGTGATGCAGGTGACGTTTTCATTGCTACCCCTAGAGGGATCTATTTGGGTCGAATGACTGATAGCAAGCCTGTGTTTTCGACATTTGCAACAGACCACAGCAACGAATATGTTTCTGACCTGGCTCTCTACGATGACAAGCTCTGGGTCGCGAGTCACAACGGCTTGATCCGATACGCCATTGATGGTCAGCTTGAGCGCCGATTTCTCCATGACCATTCTGATTTTGACAGCCTTAAGCATGATCAGGTTCAAGCGCTCTTTCGTCGCGAGGGTGTCTTGTTTATAGGCACCGCTAATGGTCTGAGTGTCATGAGCAGTGATCGTGAAAGGTTTGGTCACAGCTTTCCCGATCCAGCTAGTTCGGACATGGGTATTATTTATTCCATTTGGCTGTCACGGGATTTCGTTCTTATCGGAACCGAGCATGGTCTTTTTGAGTCCCACGATCTAAATCACGCCAAATCGGTCCAGTCGTTTGATGGTGCGACCACGGTTACCACCATCCAGCATCGAGACGATGGATCATGGATACTGGCGACGAATGTTGGCGTCTATTTTCTCGACGAACTTTATAAGCCTCAGGAGCATTTTCCTCACCAACAAAACGATCCCGGGAGCTTAAGTCACGATATTTGTTCTTCCTTGTTGGAAGATCGAAGCGGCGCATTGTGGGTTGGTACCGTACAGGGACTTAATCGACTGGAATCGGACGGTGAAACGTGGATTCGTTATCAGTCGGGACCTGGATCTTTGAGCCATCCGTCAATTACCTGTTTGTTAGAACTTGATGCAGGCGCAGTTGCGGTTGGCACCTGGGGTGGGCTAAACGTTATTGCCAACGATCGCCACAGCATTAAGTCGTTTGTGCATGACAAGAATAGACCCCGATCATTAGGCCATAACTCCGTATTAAGCATGTTGCTTTCACGTGAGGGTCGAGTTTGGCTAGGAACTTATGGTGGTGGTCTCAACGAATATCACCCCGAATCCGGCCTGTTTACGCGCTATTCGACGTCGAATGGCTTGGTCAACGATCGTATTTGTGGGTTATTGGAAGATAACAGCGGAAGGCTATGGATAAGCACTGTTTCTGGATTGTCTTGTTTTGATCCCACTGCTCAAACCTTTCGGAACTATGACGACATGGATGGGCTGCAGTTCAATGAGTTCAACATGGGGGCCTATCACGCGGGTCCCGACAATCGGCTCGCCTTTGGCGGCGTCAACGGCATCAATATTTTTGAACCCGATCAAATACGTTTGAATCGGAATGCGCCAAAAATGGTGATCACAGACTTCGCCATTCTGAATGAGTCAAAGGCGGACTATTTGCGATCAATGTCTAGTGATGAAGCACAGGTACTAAGCTACACCGATCACCTTTTTTCGTTTGAGTTTGCGGCCTTGAGTTTCATCAACCCTGGCAAGAACAAATATGAGTATCAGTTACTGGGATGGGATGCTGATTGGATTGCAACCGATTCACATAATCGCGTTGCCACCTATACCAACATACCGGCCGGTGATTATATTTTTAGGGTCAGAGGCTCGAATGAAGATGGAGTCTGGTCAAATGAGCCGGCTCAATTTGAGCTACACATCATGCCGCCACCGTGGAAGACATGGTGGGCGTACTTACTTTACGCAATCGGCCTCGTGTTAGCCATGGTTGGATTTGTAAGACTCCAGCGTCGTGAGTTGATGCGTGAACGTCGATTCCGGCTGAATGTCACTCAGATGCATCAACAATTCACACGTGTCTTTGACACCATCGACGTGGCAATTTTCGTTTTCGATGACGAAAAACACCTGTCATATGTCAACCCAAATGGTTGTGAACTTTACGGCGTTGCAGATAAGCAACTCATTGGCGAACGAGCAAGCGCACTCAACCTGGAATCGATGGTTTCAGATCATGTGGATCAAACAAGCATGCTCAGTTTCCCATGCAAAGAAGGCCAATGGCGTGTTAACTGCTTCTGCATCAAACGTTCTGGCACAAATCAGTATCTGTTGACCTTGTCTGACATCAGCCAAACCGTTCGCGATGAAGAACAGAGAGCATGGATGCGTCTCATACGGGTCTTGAGTCACGAGATCAAAAATCATCTAACCCCAATCTCATCAAGTGCACAGACCATTCAGACCCTCATCCTCGATCCGTCAAACCAGGCTCGCGTTGATACGCAACATTTATTGGCCGACATCCTGACCGAATCCAATGGACTACTGCGTTTTCTCAAGACTTATGAAAGCATCGCCCGGCCACCTAAACTCCAGTCCGTTAGCTTCAATATCAAAAACCTCATTGAAAGCGTGGTTGAAACGTTTGATGGTATTGCGGTACTAGGGGATGACGTCCTTATCGAAGCCGATGAGATGCTTTTAAGACACGCCGTGCACAATTTGGTCAAGAACGCAGTGGAAGCATGTTTAGAAACGCCAAATCCCGAAATCAAGGTGAATTGGTTTACGGCCGCTGGCAAGATTCACATCGAGATTATCGATAATGGGATGGGCGTGCTTTCGCCAGACAACCTTTTTGTACCCTTCTATTCAACCAAAGCTGAAGGCGATGGTGTCGGTTTGGTCTTGAGCCGTCAAATTGTTGAGGCCCACAAAGGAACTCTTACGCTTGAAAATGGCAAACCGTCGGGCGCTATTGCAACGCTCAAACTTCCTTTGTAATCGTATCGAGCGCGAACAGTCAACGTCCCAATTGCGGACGCTTCCTTCAGTAACCTCACCTGTTTATGCCCTTTTTGTTGGCACCGGGGTTGCTTTTTGTTCAGTGTCGATGAACGTCATCATTGATGCTTTCAGTAGCTCAATGAAGCGCTGTTTCAATTCAACTCAAGGAATCATCTGTGCTTAAAAACATTCTCTTTTGCCTCATTACTCTACCTGCCTGGACTCAAGCAGAAACCTACATTTTGTCTCATTTCACCTTTAAGAATGGCGACTGGAATACCTTTTTGAGTCTTCAAAATGGATCTTCTTCGGAACAGGAAATAGATCTGATCGTTTACGACAATCAGGGCGAGACAATAGGTGAAACCACGTGGCAACTGGCCGCAAATGCGACGTTGGTGGGATCTTTAGATACGCTTATTCCTTTCGCGGCTGAAGTGGGTTGGCTAAGCATGCATGCACAAACAGATCTGTTGTATGGCATTGCCAAGTTCTCGTTTTTAGATAAAGGAACATCGAGCCTAGGCTTAACTAAGGTGACCGATACAGGCATCGTCTTTCCGTTGATTGAGAACAACCAGAACTGGCAGAGTGGCTTTGCCGCTGTCAACACGTCGGACCAGAGTGCTAGTTTGCTTGTGGAGCTCATTCAGCCCGACGGACAAATTGTTGATACCGTCTTTCGCTCATTAGCAGCTCGTGAAAAATTGGTGACCATGGCAGCCGATCTATTCGAAGTGCAAACGCCTGCGCAAGCGATTATCAGAATCAAGAGCACACAACAGATAGCTGGTTTTGCCCTTTCATTTTATACCGGCAATGACCAAATCGTGGCCGTGCCCGGCCTGCCATTTAACTATGAAGTCGCGTTACCCGATGGCATGAGCCCAGATGCTCCAATCGAAACATTGCAGCTAACTTTTATGTTAGGGCAGTGGGATGTGGATGCCTCTTGGCCGATTGGCGGAGGCGTTCGAAATGAGGGGAACGGCCCTGTGACCTGCTACTTCGCTGAAGACGGTATTACACTGCGCCGCGATTGGGACGTGTTTATGAATTCGGGAGCTCATGTGCTTGGTTTTGATACGCATCATTATGATGTAGACATCCAAGCTTGGCGTGCCGAATGGAAGCCGGCCAATGCAGATACAGCACCTTCACGCTTCATTGTCGGCAATATTGAAGAAGGAACCTATGTGGAAATACATACCGGAGTTGACGGTTTCGGAAAACCATATACGGCTTATACACGTTTTTTTGATGTCACCGAGTCCAGCTACGAAGTGCAAACGGACTGGCAATACAATGACGGCACGATGGCGATATCAACCTGGCGCGCAAGTTTCAAGAGGGCTGAATAGGCTCGTCATCGCGGCGGGAGGCAAGGGTGCAAAAACGGCTACGCATCATTCGCCTTTTGTATAATTGAGGTCAATCGTTTGCCATAACCTCTTTGGTTGTGCTCACCTGACAAAATTCCTCCTGTAGACTGACGAGATTGATGGTGTGAATTTCTTCAGCTGAATAAAGCACACCATTAAGTCCACCACGTGCAAAAGCTGCGGTGGCATCAGAGACAAGCGTGACTTGAAAACCCAAATCTGCGGCCATCCGTGTCGATGTTGAAACGCAATGGTCAGTCGTCAAGCCGACAATGACTAAGTTGGTTATGTTCTCGGTCCTTAAGTGTGCCTCCAAACTGGTTCCAATAAATGCGCTGTGGACCGTTTTGTTGAACCGGAATTCACCTGCCAACGGTTGCACATTTTCGTGGAAATCATGGCCTGGCAAGCCAGGTCTTAATAGCGAGCCGGATTCAACGGAGTCGTGCTGAATGTGAATAACAGGCCATTGGTTTTCGCGCCAATGTGACAGCAACGAAGCAATATTGCTTTCCGCTTCAGGGTTATTTCGTTTTCCTGGCTGATAAGCAAGACCCTTCTGAACATCGATGACTAATAGTGCCCTCTTCTCCAAAATTGGCCTCCTTTTGTGATCTATTTGGACCTCATACTAGCATTAACGTGACAGGAATACGGCCGTGTGAGTTCCCCTTGTGATGTTTGTGCAACTGGGCTAAGGTCTTGCTGTCATGGAGCTTCTAGATCTTTAGTGCGTTTCAAGGGGTCAATATGTCAAAAAATCATCGCCAAAGATTGCACCTCGTTTTGTGGATGACAATTTTTTCAATATCGGGTTGCAATTCCATGCACGCACAAACAGGTTGGACACCTGATTACGCAAAAGGCGACATGCTCTTGCCTCACCAATCGTGGTCTTTCCAGTCCCAGTACTTGGATGAAGAGCGTCGCATTAATGTTTACCTGCCTTCGTCATATGAGGACGACGCCTCCAAAAACTATACGGTTTTGTATATGCCTGATGGTGGTGAAAAAGAAGATTTTCCTCATCTGACACACACCGTTGATTTGTTAATTGACAGTGGTGAAATAACGCCAATGATTGTGGTGGGCATCGAGAATACCCAACGCCGACGCGATTTGACAGGTCCTACAACGGTTGATTCGGACCGCGAGGTGGCTCCCGTTGTTGGCGAATCTAAAGTATTTCGTCAATTTGTGGCGCTTGAATTGATGCCGGAAATCGAGCGCCGCTATCGTACTGATGGCAAGAACGGCATCATCGGTGAATCAGTAGCTGGCCTTTTTATTGTTGAAACCTTCTTTGAGAAGCCTGATTTGTTTGAAGTCTATATCGCCATCAGTCCCAGTGTGTGGTGGAACGATCAAACGCTTGTCAAAGAGGCAGCGGGCTGGTTATTAGGTCATCAAGACATCAAGGCACATCTCTACCTTTCCCACGCTGACGAGGCGGATATTGTTTCAGGCGTAAAAACACTGGTCAAGGCACTGACGGCTAACCCAGTGGCCGGATTGGTTTGGAGCTATCAACCCTATCCGTACGAGAAACATCACACGATTTACCGCGCCACAAAAGAGCAGGCGCTCAAGTGGGCTTTCGCTCCGTCGTCTTCAAATGAACCTGAATGAGAAAATGACTAGCGTTCATATCTAAAACTAGGCGCCCAGTAAACAATCTTGTGCTGTTTCGTTAGACGAAGCGGCATGAGAGTAATCGAATTATTTAGGCAATTTATTTGTTTGTTTGCGCGATTTTTTAGGGGTAGTGGACTGTGACGTCACTGAACGCTGCTGTCGCTTATGAGTGCCCATTTCCGGACGAATGTTTTCGACAGGACACAGGCCGATAGGCGGCTCCTACGCGCTTGGCTTGACGTCCCGAATTTATCTGACTATAGTCAGACAAATGAATAGAATTGAGTGCATTCGCCAATTTAATCGCACGGTAACTCACAGGATCGGTCTATTGGATCGACATTTCTTGGGCCGAAATCGCTCATTGGGTGCGAGTCGTTTGTTGTTTGAAATTGGGTTGGGCGGTATAGAGATACGTCAATTGCGTGATCGTCTGAATTTGGATTCAGGCTATGTGAGTCGCTTAATCGGCACGTTAAAAAAGCAGGGATTGATTGGTAGCTCGCGCTCACCAGATGATGGACGAGTTAGCCGTTTGGCTTTGACGAAGGCCGGCAGAGAGGAATTGGCGCTACTAAACCAACTATCCGATAACGCTGCCGCGGGTCTTTTGGAACGATTAAATTGTGCGCAACGCGATGAGTTGATTCAAGCCATGGAAACAGTTGAGCGTCTATTGCGCGCTGGCTGTGTGACATTTCATATTGAGGACCCTGGTAGCGAGTTAGCTGCGCAATGCCTACAACACTATTTCGACGAGTTAAGTTCGTTGTTCGAGGCTGAATTTGAGCCCAGCAAGAGTATCTCAGCGACGGTAGAAGAACTCACCCCGCCAGCCGGCTATTTTGTGGTCGCTAAGCTTTACGGTGATGTTGTTGGCTGTGGCGCTTTAAAATGTAGCACGTCCTTTGCGGAGATCAAACGTATGTGGGTTGCCCCTCAATCTCGAGGCTTAGGAATCGGTAAGTGTCTTCTGGAAGAGCTTGAAGAGTTGGCTTTAGACCGTGAACTTAGGCTGCTTCGGCTTGAAACGAATAAGGCTTTGCTTGCGGCGCGATCGCTCTACGTAAAGAGTGGATACAGGGAAGTTAAAGCGTTTAATTCGGAACCCTACGCCCACCACTGGTTTGAAAAAGAGTTGAATTAATCCATCAAATATTGAGGTCAGCATGGCACGACTAATCTTTTCTAATGAGGCCCACCGAGGGTGGATGCCTTGGGCTGTGTTGGCACCGATCCTTGCGATCGTTTTTGTGATCCTGGGCGGGCTTCCGTTCGAGTTGCTATTAACCGAGTTTGGATTCATTTCTGAGTCGGGTGACTTTGTGGGCGATTTTGGACTGCTACTCTTCCTCCTTTTACCCTTCAGTATGATGGCGGTTATGGTACTGAGTTGGACGCGCTGGATTGAGAAACGATCTTTGTCCTCACTTGGCTTATCAAACGGGGGTTGGCGACGCTTTACAAGTGGCCTCGGCGTGGGTGCTCTCTCGGTCATCGCCGTCGTCGGTCTCATTTTTGTTTTTGGGGGTTATCGATTGCACGCCTGGCTGCCTGCCTTGTCTAGCTGGTCGGCGATCCTGGGCATCATCGCATTGCTGGTGGGATTTGCTGTCCAGTCCAGTGCGGAAGAGCTCTTGTTTCGAGGCTGGTTGTTTTCTGTAGTTTGTGCAAAATTCAACCTGGTTCTGGGCTTCATCTTCAATGCGGTGGTCTTTTCGTTCCTTCACTTTTCGCCTGACCAACCGCTGTTGGTCACTATCAATAGCGCTCTTTTCGCCGTTTTTACCTGCAGCTGGGCACTTCGTCGTGGTCAAATATGGGGTGTCATGGGCTGGCACGCAGGTTGGAATTGGTTGATGGGCACCGGCTTTGGCATTCCGATCACGGGCTTGGAGATTGAAGCACGTCCTTTGCTAGCGCATCTGCTTCCTGCCGGGGATGCTTGGCTTACAGGTGCAGAGCAGGGGCCTGAGGGCAGCATCTTCTGCAGTCTGTTATTCGTGTTGGGTTCAACCTATTTCTTCATCCGTAAGGACAACACCAAAGCGGAAGATGTTGAGGATAGCCCGCCTTCTCAGGCTCTCGCATAACGCGATTCAAGTGCCCGGTTTAAACCGGCTTAAGCCGATCCGATTCCGCTATCACGCCACAAACGAAGAAATCCAATGATCTAAGGCAGCTTGTCGGTGTCCCGACCATTTCGTCGCGTACTGCAACTTTTTATTTCACTATCGAGTATATCAATATGATATCATAACGATATTGAACTGATAACTCGGAGGGGATTTATGCAAACAAAAGAGAAAATCGTTAATATTGGCTCAGGCTGGGGTATGTTGATTTTCAATTTACTTATCTATGCGGGCGCAATTACCGCTTTCATTACCGCGGTCAGGCTTGGCAATGGTTGGATTGGCGTGCCATCCGTTCTGTGTTTTCTGCTAGCCGTCTTCACGTCGATTGGCTTTTTCACCCTGGAACCAAACAAGAATGCTGTTTTGATTCTGTTTGGCGAATATAAAGGAACGGTCTCCCAACAAGGCCTTTGCTGGGCCAACCCATTCTTGCGTAAAGTGAAAATATCCATGCGCATGCGCAACTTCAATACCGAGAAACTCAAAGTCAACGACCGCGACGGCAATCCAGTTGAAATTGGTGCTGTGGTTGTCTGGACCGTTCGCGAAGCAGCACATGCCGTCTTTGATGTCGACGATTTTGTGGAGTATGTACATACCCAAAGCGAGTCAGCCGTCCGTCATATGGCAACCAAATATCCGTATGACACGCCCAGCGACGATGACCATCGTGTCTCCTTGCGAGGCAGCACCGACCAAATCGCAGAAGCTCTGTCGGAGGAACTCCAGGAACGCATGCAAAAAGCCGGCATCAAGGTTGAAGAAGCCCGTCTAAGCCACCTGGCCTATGCGCCGGAAATCGCCAGTGCCATGTTGCAGCGCCAACAGGCTCAAGCCATTGTTGATGCCCGAGCGACCATCGTTGAGGGTGCCGTTAGCATGGTCGAAATGGCCTTAGATCAACTTAAGAAACGTGGCATCGTACATTTGGACGACGACAAGCAAGCGACCATGGTGAGTAATCTCTTGGTTGTATTATGTGGTGACAAATCAACCCAACCTGTTTTGAACACCGGCGGACTTTACTAATAGGAACTCACCTTGAATGCACGTAAATCGGTGCTCGTACGCATGAGCCCTGATCTTTGGAAAGAACTGAACCGTTGGGCGAGCGAAGACTTTCGCTCGCTCAATGGCCATATTGAATTCTTACTCCATAAAGCCGTGCAACAACGCAAACACCAAGATCAAGCCACGAAAAAAAACAACGAACCTTCGTGAGACCTCCGATATGGAATGCGTGCAGCTTGCTACCGCTGTAGATTGCTGCCGCTTTATGCAGGTGTTTCCAAGGTGATGAAGAGACGATATCGGCGAGCTTGCTCGTCGAGCGCTATGTTGGTATTCACAACCAGCCTTGCAACGCACGATCCCGCTGCAATTAGCGCTCGCGAAGCAAGCATCGCGATATCTATATTAGTGCTCCTTGTCAATGCGCGATAAAAATCCATAGCGGAATGCCTCGTCCGAAGCACTTAAATACACGCTTGTTGTCCTCTTTTTCCAGCTAAGCGCGCGTAGGTGTTCATACGACACACCAGGAGGACCCATGTTCACGCGCCTTACACTAATCATCATCTCAACCACTTGTATTTTTGCCCAAACCCGCATCATTCCCCATATCACCCGGGCTGGCGGCGGATTTAAGACGGAAATCATTCTCGAAAACACCACCACAAGCACCCAGCCCTATCAATTTCATAGCTTCGATACCAGCGGTCAATTGCTCGCCATCCATTCAGGTATCCATCAGGCCAATTCAATATCCGTTCTGGAACCCGATCAGTTATTTGGCGCTCAAAATGACGTTTCACACTTCACCATTGAAGCTAGCTCAGGTATTACGGTCGCCGTTACTTATCAGGCGGCCAGCGGTCCAGGTAGCCCGGCCCACGTGCGGGAATCATCGGTACAGGCAAAAACATGGCGACTCTACGCAGGAAATTGGAGTCTGATCTTCGATGGTTTTGCAGCGATCAATACCGGCTCAGCAGCAGCCGACATCTCTCTTGCTCAAGTGGATGCCAATGGCCAAGACCTTGCCACACAAGTTGTGCAAACGGGGTTACAGCCAAATGCCAAGAAGCTGTTTGTCATGAGTGATGCCTTTCAAACAATGGACGACGTCTATTACGAGATCAGATCGAACCAACCACTCGCAGTCACCAGCTTACGTGGTACGGCTCCATCAGCTGATGAAGGCTATTTATGGGAGAATTCGGCTGCTCAATTTGAAGCCAAACAAGGTAATTCTTCATCGTCTCTTGAATTTCCCTTCTGGGAAACAGTTACAACGGGTCCCGAAGCCTTTCGCATCACGCAAGAGGGCGGCGGCATGGCAGCTCGATTTGAGATCAACAATGTAAGCAGTAGTAATGATGCGCTCTATGTCACACACAATGGCAGCGGTAATGTGCTTAACGCCACCCAGTGGGGCAGTGGACGCGCCGCCTTCATCCGCCAGCAAGAACCCTCCAATACCATGCCGGCCCTTGAAATCGACAACAAAGGTGCCAGCTCTGCGATTCTTGCCACCAGCAGTGGTGCGGCAATGGCGGCCGAATTTGTCACAACCGACGAACAAAGTAACGCCGTCTCAGTATCCGTCAACAATTACGGCTTAAATGCGGGAGCTTGGGTACATAATCGCAACCCAAACAGTACGGCTGCCGCATTGTGGGCAGGCACCGACAGTACAAGCGGTGGAACGGCAGCCTATTTTTCCGGCGATGTTCATGTATCCGGACGCTTAAGTAAATCGAGTGGCTCATTCAAGATCGATCACCCTCTTGACCCCGCCAATAAGGTGCTTTCCCATTCATTTGTAGAGAGTCCAGACATGATGAATGTATATAACGGCAACGCGCTATTAGATGCCGACGGAACCGCATGGATTGAGTTACCGGCCTATTTTGAAGCTTTGAATCATGAGTTCCGCTATCAGCTAACCCCAATCGGTGCGCCAGCTGGTCTGTACGTGGAACGCGAAATTGAGGGTAACCGCTTCAGAATCGCCGGTGGAAACGAAGGCCTAAAGGTTTCCTGGCAGGTTACGGGTGTCCGCAACGATGCTTACGCTCAAAAACATCCAATTGTGGTTGAGACTTTCAAGAGCGCCCAAGATCGAGGCCAATTCTTGAATCCAGACGTCTTCGACACCGCCGCACGCTAATTGACCACAAAGAGGCGGGGGCGAATGCCCCCGCTTTAATTCTTTGTTTTTGCTATTTGTATCCCTTTCGTTTGAGCATCTTACGTATGTCTTTAGCCAGCGCCTTGTCCTTGCGTTTCGTTTCTTGTCGCAGTCGTGCATTGGATCGGCTCTCATAAAACCGTGCTTCGGCTTTCAAATTATGAAAAGCCTGCACGCGATCGCTTTCTACGACACCCAACTGCGCTGCTTCGTTTACAGCGCATCCTGGCTCGTTTTCATGGGAGCAATCACGGAAGCGGCAACGCGATGACAGGTCCTCGATTTCAGGAAACGCGCTTTCGACATCAGCAAAAGTCACCGCCAATCCCACTTCGCGAATGCCAGGAGAGTCAACTAACATGCCATGGCCTGGGATCGGGATCAGTTCACGGCTGGTGGTGGTGTGTTGGCCGCGATGGTCGTGAGAGCGCACCGGTTGTGTGTGTTGCTGTTCGTTGCTTAACAAACAGTTGACCAAGGTAGATTTGCCCACACCGGATGAGCCCATCAAAACGCAGGTTTTACCAACGGTTAGGACGTCGCGCAAGGCGTCTACTCCATAACCTGTATTGGCACTGATAACGTGAATATCCACTCCGGCAGCAACGGCTGTTGCCTCAAGCAGGTAAGTTTCGTGGTTTGGGCACAAGTCAGCCTTACTTAACAAAATCACAGGCGTTGTGCCACTTGTCCAGGCGATAGTCAGATAGCGCTCTAATCGACGAACACTGAAATCTTGATCCATGGAGGAAGCAATCCACACTTGGTCGAGATTGGCTGCCAACAATTGCGACTGTGAAGTCTTACCTGCCTGAGCGCGTTGCAGCAGGTTTTGGCGTTCTAAAACACCATCAATACGCAGTAAATCATCAATCCCTGCGTGTTCCGTTTGAAAGCCATAAACCCAGTCGCCTACAGTGACAGCACCCTGTAGTGAACCGGCCTTGATGGCTTTTTGGTAGCCGTTTCGGCTAATTACTTGGCTAATTTGACCGTGATGAGCGACCACTCGGGCCGTCCATGTTGGTGTTTGCGGCAGTCGTTCTAGCTTGCTTTGCCAGCTGGGATGCCAGCCCCATACATGAAAATCCATGATGCTTTTCCTTTATCATCAAATAAACAGTTGCCGCGTCGCTCTGACGAGTCAGACGCAGTCGTTTAAGTTAAAAAGTGGATGATATTAGGAAATTACAATCATATGCTTGGGTCCATTCCAGCAAAATTGTGCTGTCTTTGCAAGTTTTTAGATAGGTGAAATTTCAAAATATGGATTCTGACCCGATCGGTCCTCAGGCGAGTTGATGAGCGCAGTCAAGTACGTCGATTGGGTCGACCATTTTATTGCATACAGTTCGTTCGTTGATCCGGATCGTTCAATATGAAGACTAACCGGCCAATCGCCTCATGACTGATTCAAGCGGTCCGTATTTGAAGAAACGTGACCATATCAGGGCGTATACCACCGCCAATGTGCAGAATAGGAATGAGGAGGTTATGGATTGCATTAGGGTTTGCCCGGACAGCATTCCCAATGACTCCAGAACCCCCATCCCCAGCAAAATATGAGCGACATAGAGCGTTAAGGTCTGCCTTCCCGCCGGCAATAAGTGTTTCATCCAGGGGAATACAGGCGAGACCGCGTCGTAGCGAAGGCAGAGGCCGATGATCAACGAAGCGGCACCGCATCCCGCAAGTATATAGAGCGGCATCGGCGGCACGGGTTCCGTTGCAGCCAAAACAATCAGCTCAATATCAATCTGGGCGATCCAATTAGTTAATAGGTGGCTTAGTAGTTCTGCGCCCAAAATCGCGCCAATTCCCCAAGCAACAAGCAAATTTTGCGTTCGTTTGTGGGTCAATTGGATTCTGGCAAGCGTCAATCCGAACAGGAGAAAACTGAGCCAAGGAATCACGGGATGCCAACCGTTGAAGAACAGGTGACGCCCGAAACCGGCTAGCGTCCAAATATCAACATACGTAAAGTCAGCCCAATTCCATCCCTGATCGTAGTTAAAGAGCAGGATCATGACCAAGAACGAGGCATTCAAAATGAAGATGGCCACAAGCAGCCATGCCGTATTCAAACGCAAGAACCACACCCCAATCAGGAAATAGAACGCGTAGAAATGAAGAATGTCTGCATCAAAAACGATCATGTTGAGCAGACCGAATAGCAAAAGCAACGCTGCTCTTTTTGTGGTGATGACAATAGAGTCAGATATTTTGCGACGTTGAGCTGCCAAACCAAGACCAACGCCCGCTAAAACGACAAAGGTGGCGGCGGCCCGCCCTTCAAGTGCGCGAGTCATCAACGCCAACACACCGTCATTATCAACGACGCCCATGACAATCTTGAAATTGACAATCACCATGCCAGCAAAGGCGAAAAAACGTGCCAGGTCCAAGCCCTCAATTCGTGAGTGGTGATTGTTTGCTTCATTGGTCCGACTCAAAACAGTCATGTATATACCTCATTTTGTGGTGTGTCATTAGTCCGTCGCCTTCCCGCGACGTAACTCAATCATAAAGATGGTACAATATTGAACGAACGATCGTTCAGTTTGTTTAATATGTAAAGAAGTAAGGAGTCGCACATGGGTAAGTTGAGGCCAGAATCACTGCAGGCGCGTAAAGAATTGATCGTTAATGCCGCGATCACGTGTTTTGTGACTAAGAGCTTCCAGCAAACCGGTATGCGTGACATCGCTAAGCAAGCGGGTGTTAGTTTAGGGAATCTGTACAACTATTTCTCAGGCAAGAGCAGTATTTTGCAAGAGATCGCCAATTTGGAAGAGGCCGAGATTGAACCCATCATTCAAATGATGTTGAGGCCCACCAGACCACTGGCAGGATTATTGGCCTTCGTCGAAGCCTATAGCGACTACGTGTCTCAGCCTGAATCGGTGCTGCTGACGCTCGACATCTTAACGGAGGCGATGCGTGAACCCGATATTGCGGCAATATTCGAGCGTAACCGAATGCGACTAGTGAATGCCACTTGCCAAATTTTGGAGGCGGGAAGCGAGGATGGCGAAATGAGGTCGTTTGATGATCTCAGTGAAAGCGCGTGTTTGATTCTCGATCTCATTGAGGGCCAAGCGACTCGATATGTGCTCAAGTCAAGAGTGATCTCAGTATCCGCCCGTCAGGAACTCATTAATACAGTCACGCGCATCGTTAGCTGCCAAAACACCTAGCCTGATCAATCAGCGATGAAATTGGCCACAGTCTTCAGGTCAAAGTCAATTTGAGATCAGCCTTTGGTCCTCAGCTCTTCGGCCATGCCCGCAAGCTTAGCTTGACCGGACTTATCAACCAGACTCACCAAGATAGCTACAACGAAGCCAATCACAAACGAGGGTAGTAACACGTCTAGGTCCGCGAGGTAAACGGACCATGTTTCTAGATTCAGTGCCTTTAAGATAGGAGGCACCACGAATTTGAATAGGGGTACGGAAATGAAACCCGCGATCATCGATGCTTTGGCGCCTAAGCCGGTCAATCGAGACCAGAAGAGACTCAAGATCATGGTTGGGCAGAAGGTAGCGGCAATGCCCGACCAGCCAAAAATAATAGTCCAAAAGACACCGTTCTCCTTGTCGTACAACATGATGCAAATACCGATAGCGAATGACACCAGCGATAAACCAACAGTGACAGTGCGAGACGTCCTCATCAGATGTTCATCGCTCATATCTGGGTGCTTAAACTTCTGCCAATAGTCTCGAACACCCGCACTGGAGGCAACGACCAATAGTGAGTCGATGGTTGACATGATGGCGCTAAGAACCATGGCGATAAATAGACCTGCGAAGAAAGACGGCAAGAGTCCAAGCGCCAAGGACGGCAAAATATTGTCTGGATTGTTACCAATCATTTCAGGGTTATAAAGAGCGCGCCCAAATAAACCAATCAAAACAGCGCCTGAATCCGCTAATAGCGTCCAGGTCAAGGCGGTGAGCGTTCCTGGCAGAATTTGCTTTTCATCTTTCATTGAAATGAAACGCACAAAAACTTGTGGTGATCCCAAGAAACCGATGCCTATGGCAGCAAAACCGATAATGGAAATGATGGTGCCAAATCCCCAGCCACCGCTTAGTGGGCCATCGGCACCGGGTCCATGAAGTGTCAGTAAATGGGGATCGATTTTATTGAGGATGGCTAATACGTCGCTCATGCTGCCGATATGGACAAGCACGACGATGGGCAAAGCAACCAGGCCAACAACCATTAACGATCCTTGAAAGACATCGGACCAAACGACGGCCGTGAAGCCGCCTCGAGTGATATACAGCATCACCACCGCAAAACCTGCGGTTGCGCCAACATAGTGATTCCAATCGAGGAATGCATGAAATGCAGTGCCCGTCGCAAACACTTGGGCTCCCGCATAAATGGGCACAAAAATAACGAGGGCAGCCGCCGCGATTAAGCGCAAGGAATGGCCCGTATCGCGAAAGCGCGATTCCAAGTAGTCTGGCACTGTGATTGAGTCGTAGCGGTTGGTAAGTCGCTTAAAGCGTCTAACCATGAAAATCCAAGCACCGCCGACGCCAATGATTTCACCCAAAACAACCCAAAAGGCCTTAGCACCCACGGCGTAGCCCATGCCCGTCAGCCCCAACAATAGCCATGCACTTTCACCGGTCGCACGGGCGGAGAAGGCGACATTAAAGAAACCTAGTTTCTTGTCGGCTGCAAAATAGTCGCGGATTGTGACCATGCGTTTCGAAGCGAAATGTCCGATGAGCAGCAAAATAGTGACGTAGATGGCAATGGCGATGAGTTTCATCAGGCTGTCGTGAGTAATATTGGCCTCCAGGGTTTGGTCAGGTGGTAGATGATGTTCTCAACCATAGGCTATCAATGAGCAGGTCGCAACTTTGACAGAAATGGAACGCATGAGTCGGATCCAATTTTGAGTTCGCCAAAAGCCCACCGCTCGAGCGCATTTCAACCAATTGTGCGTATTGGCATAAGTCAATCGTTGTTTCAGGTATTGGAGGTATCGATGCGTCTTATTGCCCTGTTGTTGTGTTCTTTGTGTCTTCAAGCGCAGGTTTGGACCTGTGCCGATAATTGGGCGCCACAAGCCCAACCTACCTCTAGTTATATGGGCGGGATGACATTCGATGGTAATCGATACTGGGTAGTAGGCGACCATGGCATGATCATGTCTAGTCTGGACGGATTGCAATGGGACAGGAAATTCACGCCGTGTTTTGGGCAGCTTAGTGCCATCGCATGGAATGGAATCCGTTATGTTGCGGTAGGCGCGAAAGGCTTGGTTGTGACTAGTTTGGATGGAGATCATTGGTCAGTTTGGTCCTCGGGCACCAACTTGCGCCTTCGAGGTGTGATCGCCGCTGAATCTTTCTTTTATGTATTTGGGGACGATGGATTATTGATGGTTAGCTGGTTTGGCGGCTGGTTACCGCTTAATTCGAACACCGCCAATGATCTATACGCAGCAGGTAAATTTGACGATCGTCTAGTAATGGTGGGTTCGGGCGGAACCATTATTTATAGCGATAATAACGTTGATTGGATCGTGCCTTCAGTTTCCACGGGAAATCGACTCCACGATGTCGTTGCCAATGGTTCTGTTTTGATTGCCGTTGGAACTCAGGGCACCATTGTCCGTAGTACAAATTTAGGTAGTAGTTGGACCGTCATCGCACAGGGCGGCATAAACCCCTGCAGCTATCGCGTTGCGACAACGCTGGATGGAGACTTCCACATAATGGGCAACAACGGTTGCCACAAAACGAGTTCGGATGGCTTGAGTTGGGGTGCTGGAAGTGCAGGTGTCACAGGTTTCTCGGCGTCGAGCGAAACGAGTGACGGCTTTGAAAGCATCGCAAGCAGTGTCGACGGCCGATTTTTGAGCTACCAGCAAGGTGGACTCTGGCAAGAGTATTCATCTGGTACGCGTAAATGGCTTATTGCGATCCACCAAGACAATGGTGTAGCTGTCGCCGTTGGTTTTGACGGAGAGATTCTCAGATCCCAAAGTAGTGGAAATTGGCAAAGTGCCACTAGCAATACAAACGAACATCTTTTTGACGTGAACAGGCTAGGTGGTACTTGGATCGCGGTTGGATACCAAAGTACGCTTTTGACGAGTCCTGACGGCACCCTGTGGAGTCCTGTGGCCATTCCTGGCGCTCTGCAATTTTCTGCGTTGGCTACCGGTAACGGGAGAGCGATCGCTGTGGCACGATCCGGCGAGATCTATTATTCCGATGATGCTGTTTTGTGGTTGCCTGCTAATACCAGTGCCATTGTCGACACAATGCAAGCGAGCATTTTCTTACCGAGTTCACAGTATTTTGTGGCGGCAGGTGGAGACGGCGGTCTTTATTACAGCGACGATGGCACCGATTGGGATATTTCTTTCGATTCCGGCGATCTAACTATGGAGTGGATCCAATCGCTGACGTTGCACAACGGGAATATTGTGGGCCTGACCTCCTTGGGCACCCTAATCACATCCGTCAATGGCGAAGATTGGTCCCTATTGGGATCGGTGCCTTCGTGGCAGTACCTGCATTCGCGTGCCATTGGCTCTCACAACGGCGTGCTCTATTTGTTAGGACAATACATACAACCTAGCGTCATAACGAAATCAGGGCCAACGCCTATTCCAGATTCGACGACCCTGGTTTTTTCTAGTCTTAACGGATCAAATTGGAAGCCACAACCAGCCATGATCCACTTTGACCTTGCATACGACATGGAATGGTGGGGAAATGAGCTTATTACAGTGGGCCTGCAAGGCAGCATTCATCGTTTTGTTTCCTTGTCTGACGAATTCAGCAATTGGGCGATTACCCAGCAAGTCGGCGACTACGTCGCCATGATCAATCGCTGCTGGCAATAACGCAAACGCAGGCTAAGTTGTTAGCGTTTGCGGTGTTGTGTGCCTTCGCCAGCGGTCATGAAAATTATGCTTGAGGGCTGCAAAACGTCGGCCGTGTGCCAGGTACCAATAGGCACAACGACATAGGATCCTGGATTACTTAATGACACGATTTTATTGGAAGGGCGTTCAAGAATGAAATTCACGCTTCCCGATATCAGACACACGATTTCGTCGCCATGAGGGTGCATTTCCCACTGATTCCAATTCCCCTCATATGAATGCATGGTGACCAGATATTCATGGTGGAAATCGCCCAATTCTCCGCGCATCAGTTTTGGCCAGAATCCGTTATCGACAGCTAATGTTTCGACGCGAGCGTTGGGACGCAAACGTATATAGGTCGATTCAAGTTGTAACTCATGGTGTGTGGTCATAAAAATCTCGCCGCTATTCCAGGATATTGATTCTTTAGTCTAACTCGCCGAGCAATGAAACGCGGAACTAATGAGACTGGCCTTTTTGTTTACTTCATCATCACGACTCGGTGGTCGATAATAAGATGATGAGAACTGATTCCGGTTCGTTTGTCCCGCTGACAGTTGGACATATTCGCGTTTCCACCTTACTCGGTCGGGGAGCGATGGGCGATGTCTATTTGGGTTTTGACGAAGCCTTGCAGCGACGAGTCGCACTTAAATTCATTCCTCAGAGGTTGCGGTTAGATCCAGAGCACAAGACGAGGCTTCTCAGCGAGGCCCGCATTCTGTCGCGACTCGATCACCACAATATCTGTCGTATTTACGACGTGGTGGAAGAGATCGACGGTGAGATTCTGGTATTGGAATATATCCAAGGTGTGACTTTAAGAACATGGTTACAAGGCGAGCATTCGTTTCGCGAGCGATTAGAGTTAGCGATCCAAATCGTGGATGCACTCTCGGCGGCTCATGACCAAGGCATTACCCACCGCGATCTGAAACCCGAAAACATCATGGTCACCGAAGACAATAGAGTTAAGGTTCTTGATTTTGGACTAGCGCGTTCCGACCAACAAGGACTGCAAATCGCTCAGGAAACATTGGAGAAAAATGTTGACGACGCGTATGCAACCTCACCCATTGTTACCTCATATGGCGGACAAATGGTGGGAACCGTGATGTATATGAGTCCAGAGCAAGCTCGCGCTGAACCGGCAACGCCGCTGAGTGATGTCTTCTCCTTGGGCCTGACGCTACAGCATTTGTTCACCAAATTGCCTCCCTACACAAATAGCAATCGTGGCGAGTTGATTAAGCACGTCATGGCGGGGAAAACGAATCCCATAAGCGGTGTAGATCGAGATGTACGTCAAACGCTACGACAGATGTTGCAGGCAGAAGCGATTAAGAGACCCAACGCGCGTGAAGTCTTAGCGCGCCTGCAAAAGATTAAAGAGCGGCCAGTTCGGCGTTTGAAGAGATTGATCATATTGGCCATCGCGCTGTCTGCGTTAGTGGGTGTATTCCGTTATACCTACGTTGTTAAACTTGAACGGGAGCGCGCCGAATCAGCGCGTCAAGATGCAGAGTCTCTGGTCAATTTTCTTATCGACGATCTTTACGACGACTTGGAAGGCATTGGTCGTCTGGATCTGATGGAGCGAGTCCTCTCTCGAGCAAACCGCTACTATGTCGACACCACTCAGCAGGGAAAGTCGCCCGAAACCAAAGCAAGGCAGGTTTGGATACAAGAGCGTGAAGCTCGCTTAAAAATAGATCTGGGAAGAATTGAGCAAGCGCTAGTTAGTGTGCTCTCGGTGATTCAAATGCGCGAGCAGCTAATAAAAGAACATCCTACTCGCGACGATTGGGCCTTTGAACTGGGAGAATCCTATTACACGCTTGGCTATCTACATCTATCGTCAGGCGATCGTGAATCTGCTGGTACGGCATATGATCGAGCAATCGAGATTCATCGCCAATTGGCACAACAACATCCAGACGACATTAATCGTCAGATCCAATACATTAGGTCCTTGGTTGGTCTCGGCAGCATTTATCTTGCTGAAAACGAAAATGAGAATGCCTTGCAAGTCTTCGAACAGTCACTTGAGGTTTCCGAACAACTGTCACATCTGCATCCGGATAACAAAGACGTGCTGCGAAAGTATGGAGTAGATCTCTTTTCCGTGGCCGAAGCAGAGCGCTTCCTGTCTCGATTTGCCGAGGCCGCTTCACATTATTCACAGGCATTAGCCGTCGATCGAAAACTGGCTGAACTGTATCCTGAACATGCGCAGCACGAAATCGATATTACCTATGATCTGCAAGCCATTGCGCAAACCTATTTGATGGATGGCAATGCTGAAGCTGCATTACCGCATGCATCAGAAGCCCATCGACGTGGCCTTGCGTTAGTGGAACATGAACCTCTAAATGTCGAATGGACCGAAATCACGGCTTCCATTGAATACACGCTAGGTGAACTTCATGATCAATTGGGGCAACGCGAAAAAGCGATGTCTTATTGGCAGGCGAGCCTTGCACGTCTCGAACCCTTGCTTGAAGAAACAGATCTACTTGATGCAAGAAACGTCTATATCCATAGCGCCTTTGCGCTCGGTCAGCGAGATGAACTCAAGCCCCACTTACAAAAGTTCCTAGATGTGCAGACCAAGGATTCCGATTTGTTGGCTATAGCTAAATCGCTGGATATGATTGAGTAGGCTTGATGGCCAGCTGCATTTTTAGTCTCGTTAGAGGTGTTTCACTAATTATCGCGAGTTTGGCAAATAGCCATATTATGTGATTATGTAAGCTAAACATTGGAGCAGGCAACGTTGCAACCCGAACCCTTACAAACACCTATAAACGACAAGAAATCACCGTTGGATGCGCTGATGCCGCTATTCATCGGCATGCTGGTGGATATGGTGGATTTAGCCACATTGGGTCCTATTGGCATGGCGTGGGGCTGGCTGATTGGTGGGGTTGGTTCTTTTGTTGTATGTAGTATTTACAATGTGAAGTTGAAGATAAAAGTCATCACCAGCATTCTAATAGGCTTGTATTGCAGTATGCCCGGGACCTCGTTCCTTCCACTTGCTACCGTGCTGAGCGTCTTATGGAAATGGACGCGTAAGAAACAAAGTTAAACTTTTCGGCTTTGATCTCGAAGGTAAGATAAAGGGGAGTGGTGGATAATAATCCCCCCAAAAAGGGAATTAGTTTGATTTTATGGCTAACAACGTTGATTAAGACTGTCACCCGGATCGTACTCATGGGCGTTTTCCTGCCTATGATTTATGCCGCCAGTCCGTGGGACTCAGGGGCCGATGATCCTGAGTGGCAGCAGCATAAAGAGAATGGCTTGAGTTTTGAACATGCCTCAACTTGGAGAATTGTTGATCGGGCTGACGGTTCAGGTAGTCAAGCAATCATTCAAATGGGTGAGGAGCTGGGTTGGGTCATCATCACCGTCATTGATAATCGGATAAAGTCCGATCCAGACTCAGTTAGTAAAGAGCTTTTGTTGACTTTGGTGGACCGCATGGGCATGTCGGCCAAGAAACTGCAAAGAGTTGATACAGGCGAGTTTCTTGGCTATCCAGGTGCTTCGTATCTGATTGAAGAGCAATCCAAAGGACGCCCTGTCCAATTGCGTTGTCAGGGACGTACGCACATGGATAAGCTGGTGGTCATAATGGTCCTTGACGTCAGTCAAGGTAAAGGGTTAGCGCCGTTTCAACGACTATTGAATTCGCTCAAGGTTGAAAAAAAATCGCTGTTACCTGAAGTTCCTTAAGGACATGTCATCCCGTCCCCGCAAAAAGCATTCGATACGCTGACCCTGGCTTCAAAGTTCGCTTTTATGGGATTTATTGGTGTATTTCTATTTAATTGTCGTGGATCAATCAGATACGCAATTCCGACTGCGATTTGCCTTGTCGGGTTTCTGGATTTGATTGTTCGCACAATAAGTTTTTTTGAGAACAAGATATTAACACCGTCCTGATCTGGCTGGTTTAACTCGATTTCGACTGCAATGTCTCACTTCGAAATGCTAATCGTACAGACACCAAAATGCAGGTGCGATTGCGATTGTATTTTAACATTATGTAGGCGCTATGTATGCTGCCGTAATTGAGCTAGGCTTAGAGCTTGCCCTAAGTCCCACGATCCGATTTCCTCAGGAGCCAACTTGAAAACATTAACTGTTCTAGCAATATTCAGCATGAGTTTAAGTGCCCAAACCATTAAGTTAGATGACTTACGAGCAGGTTTTTCCTCAAGCGACAACGAAAGCGTTGAGAGTCGTGGTACCGTCCTGTTCTCGACCTTTTCAGGTATTGTCAACCCAGCGCCATTTACCATATCCTCGCAGAACTTCACCGACGCTGGTTTCACCTCGCAAGGGGCAGACGATTTCACGGTTCCGGGAAACGGTTGGACCATTGATTCTGTGGAAGTTCGGGGCGCCTATCATAATGGTGCTGGTCCCGCTGACTCAGTCAACGTTTACATCTTGGGTAACTCGGGTTCGCTTCCAGATACTACCAATCTCTCGGCCGGTGCTATTTACGCGGCTGAGAACCTGTCTTACACCGATGTCTCATCTGGTGATTTCCTCATCAATCTCCCTGGTGGCTTAACTTTGTTGCCCGGCACCTATTGGCTGGTCGTTCAAGTCAATATGGCTTTTGGGACAGGCGGCCAATGGGGATGGGCTGAGAGTTCTTCATCTCCGAACTCAGGGACACCCGTGGGTTTAGAAAGTGCTTGGTTCCAAAATTTGGGTTTTATTCCGCCCGCCAATGGGGGTGGTTTTACTTGTGTCGCTGCTTGGGGAAGAAGAATATCGGATTGTGATATCACTATTCCGGGAGACCGCAACCCGCCGCCCGAATTTGACCTTGCTTTTGAGTTGGGTGGCACTGTCTTGGTCCCAGGAATCAGTGTTTCACCCACTAGTTTGACAACGTCGGAAGCAGGCGTTTCAGATTCGTTTGACGTTGTTCTGGATGCGCCACCCGCCGGTGGCAATTCCGTTGATATTCCTATCGGTATGCCGGATGCATCTGAGGGCAGCCTTTCGACCAGTATGTTGATGTTTACCGCCGCCAACTGGAACATTCCTCAAACCGTTACCGTGACCCCACAAGACGATGCGCTCGCCGACGGTGATGTCATGTATACGCTTATGAATGGTCCGGCATCCAGCGGTGATGGTGCTTACGATGGTCTGGCTGTAGCGTCCGTTAATGTCACCAACCAAGACGATGAATCCGCCGGCATCACCGTCAATCCCGTTTCCGGGCTGACGGTCAGCGAAGACGGCTCCGTCACAGCCAATTTTGACGTGAACCTAACTGTCTCGCCAGGCGCTGGTGAAACAGTGACGTTGCCGCTTTCCGTTTCCCCGAACATCGCGTCTTTGTCTACCATGTCTCTCATGTTTACGGACACCACACCACAAACGGTCACGGTAACCGGCATTGATGATGACATTGATAACGGCGATTTGCCCTTCAGCGTGATCACCGGTGATCCCACCAGTTCTGTCGCTTCTTCGCCTTACGATTTACTGACGGCGGCTGATGTAGCTGATGTCACAGCGACTCGATTGGACGATGATATGGCAGGAGTTGTCGTAAACCCAACCTCGGGTTTGGTAACCAGCGAAGCTGGCGGTACCGACAGCTTCGACGTTGTTTTGAATAGCGAGCCCACCGCCGATGTGATGATT
Organism: Holophagae bacterium; assembly: GCA_029263455.1. GTDB lineage: Bacteria > Acidobacteriota > Holophagae > Acanthopleuribacterales > Acanthopleuribacteraceae > JAGQSC01. The sequence goes on along the minus strand of JAJCXM010000019.1, from coordinate 73,517 downwards.
CCATTTTCTACCGATGACCCAACCGAAGGACTGATATCGGGTGGCGGAGCACCTGCGCCAAACCTGACGCTTGCCTTTACGCCTGGCAATTGGGATGTCAACCAAACGATCACGGTCACGGGTCAAGATGATCCGGTGGATGCCGATGGAGACGTTGTTTATCACATTATTGGCGGCGATCCGACCAGCGTGGATGGCGTATATGACGCACTCACGGCCGCAAATGTTAGTGACGTGGAAGTTACCAATACGGATGACGATGGCGCCGCTGGCATCAGCGTTTCACCCCTTAATATCACGACGTTTGAAGACCAAGGTCAGGCGGCTGCTGTCATTACGGTTTCTTTGGACACGGTCCCTACTCAAGATGTCTCGATTGACATAACCAGTTCAGATACTAGCGAAGGCACGATTTCGACGGCGTCACTGGTGTTTACGCCAGCCAATGCCGGCACCCCGCAGATGGTAACGGTGCAGGGTGTGGATGATGCCGTGATCGACGGTGATCAGGCGTATCAGATCATCTTCTCAGCGGCGGTTAGTTTAGACCCAAACTATAGTGGTCTAGATCCAGAAGATGTCTCTGCGATCAACATCAACGATGACTTCTGCGGCCCGGTAACCATCGACTGTGTTATCGGTGGTCCCATGACGCTCACTGGAACGCCGACCTGTGTGGTTGATCTGTATTTGACCAATGGCTCATCCAATCCTTTCAACTGGACCCTTCTTGTGACAGGGATTGTGATAGGTGCTGGTGGGACGGTAGTCGTGTCAGGAATTATTTGTCAAAGCAATAGTATCTACATTGTGACACAAGCAGGAAATCCTCAAATGATCCTAGGCGGACCTTTCATGACCGTTCCCACACTTGGTACCTGGGGATTGTTGGGGTTAATTAGCTTGCTGGCCTTAGTAGGAGTCATTTGGAGCCGTCGTCGGGCTTTGTGACTTAACCAGACGGGTGCCTGGTCTCGAGGGCAATTGTTTTGATGCATGACAAGTAGGCGATTTCACAATCGTTTGCTTGTCATGTTCGGTCTAGTCTTGTAGTTATGTAAAGAGTCGATCTGTGTCTTTTGCTTTTTGGGGAGAATAGTTATGCATCGTTTCCTTTGTATTGCCATGTGTTTGGCATGTTTTGCAGGTTTCACTGCTGATAATTTGGGCTATTACCGCATGCCAAGTGTGCATGGCGATGTGGTCGTGTTTACGGCTGAAGGTGATTTGTGGAAAGTGGCGCTGGCTGGGGGAGAAGCGATCCGCCTTACCACCCATCCTGAAGAGGAATTACACGCCCACATATCACCCGATGGCAGCCAAATCGCTTTTTCAGCCAGTTATCACGGTGCCCAAGAAGTTTATGTGATGCCGATCTCTGGCGGACTACCTAAAAGACTGAGTTTTGATGGCGCGAATGCGAACGTAAGGTCATGGACGCCAAGCGGTAAGGTAGTCTATTCGACTAGTCACTATTCTGATCTACCTAATCAGCAACTACATTTACTGGATACCCATGACTTAAGCCGGCAGGCTATCCCTTTGATGCAGGCCGACATGGGTCAATTTACTGACGACGAAAGTTCGCTTGTCTTCAATCGATTACGCTTCAATGGCAGTTGGACGAAACGTTATAAAGGCGGGACTATTCAACAATTGTGGCGTTTCACATCGGGCGATGATGAAGCGACGCCTCTCACCACCAGCTATGAAGGCACGAGTAAAGATCCCATGATCGTTGGCGACCGCATCTACTTCGTCAGTGACCGTGATGGCACCATGAATATTTGGTCGATTGATCTGGATGGCAAGAGCCCAAAACAGCACACCTTTCATGCGGGTTTGGATGTACGCGATGCCGACGCCGACGGCCAGTCTCTTGTCTACCAATTGGGTGCTGATCTTTATTGTCTCAGCCTGACGGACTTCAGTACTAGGCGAATCCCAATCACGCTTACAAGTGACTTCGACCAACGCCGTAGTCAGTGGGTGGAGAAGATTGAGGACACATTGACCTCGATCCATTTGTCCCCAAAGGGTGATCGCGTTGTGGCCACCGCCCACGGACAGGTGGCGATTTTCCCAGTGGAACAGGGTCGGGTCGTTACCTTATCTCAGGGCTCAGGTGTGCGCATGCGAGATGCGGTGTTTGAACCTGATGGACAAAGTCTGCTAATGCTCACCGATCATAGCGGAGAACAGGAATATTGGCGTTTTGATGACTTAGGGATGAAGCCACCTGAGCAATTGACGAAAGACGCCGATGTATTGAGATTGGCACCGGTACCTGCACCAGATGGGAAGCACATCGCCTTTTCTGACCGTGAAGGCCGTTTGTCAATTCTTGGCAACCAATCCAAAAAAACACATGTTATCCATCAATCACCCTTTTGGGGAATTGGCTCGATCGCTTGGTCGCCGGATAGCCAATGGTTGGCTTTTGATAGCCAAGCCAATAATGTTTCTTCTCAAATTAAGCTTTACCATGTGCCTAGCGGTCGCTTGATAGATGCCACGACCGATCGGGTCGAGAGTTACAACCCGCTTTGGAGTCAGGACGGTTCGTTCCTCTACTTCTTGTCGGACCGCCACTTCAATTCGGTGGTTAGTAGTCCGTGGGGACCGCGGCAACCTGAACCCTTCTTGGACAAATCAACAGAAATTTATGCGTTGGCCCTTGACCCGCAAGCGAAATTCCCGTTTCTAGCGCACAGTGAATTGACAGCCGATTTGAAAGACATCAAAGAAGCGGAAGAGCCGCGCGTGAACATGGTTGAGGAAGGTCTGCAAAAAAGGCTTTACCGTGTGCCAGTTAAACCAGGAAACTATGCGTCCTTACAATCCAACGGCGATCATTTATTTTATTTGTCCTACGAGGCTGGCACTTTTGAGCACGCTCAACTGATGATAATGGCCGTGAATTCGAAATTAGAAGACGCCAAGGTTTTTGCCGACAAAGTTTCAGCCTTCGAGCTCTCGAACGATGGCAAAAAGATCATGTTGCGTAAGGAAGACAAATGGTTGGTTTCGGGCCTAGAAGATGACGTGCTCGAAGAAAAGGCCAAGTCACTTGAAATCAATAAATGGAAACTGAAAGTGGAACCGACTGAAACCTGGCGACAAATGCTGGTTGATGCTTGGCGACTTGAACGTGACTATTTCTATGATCCAGATATGCATGGAGTGGATTGGCAGGCGGTTCTAGACAAACACTTGCCGCTGGTTAAGCGTGTAACCACGCGCGCGGAGCTGAACGATCTTATCGCGCAGGTTGTTGGTGAGCTGAGTGCTCTACACACGTTTGTGGTAGGCGGTGAATTGCGATCGGCTGATGACCAGATACAGCATGCAGGACTGGGTGTCGACTGGGAGGCAGACAAGAAAAGGGGCGGCTATCGAATCACGTATATTTATCAAGGTGAACCGGATTATATCGACCAGCTATCTCCTGTGGCCCGTCCCAACGTGGACCTCAAGGTCGGTGACACCGTAACTGCCATCAATGGCACTAAAACCTTGGAAGTCGCACATGCAAATGTTTTGCTGGACAATCAGGTTGGCCAACAAGTGCGTTTATCGGTGCTGACAAACGATAATGGCCAACGAGATGTCGTGGTGACGCCAATCAGCAAACAAGATGAAGCAGGATTACGTTATAGCGATTGGGAAAACAGTCGGCGCCTCAAAGTAGATGATTGGGGGCAAGATAAGATTGGATATGTTCATTTACGTGCAATGGGTGGCGACAACTACTCAGAATGGGTGCAGAACTATTTTCCGGTCTTCAATCGCCAGGGCCTGATTCTGGACGTTCGCAATAACAGGGGTGGCAACATCGATTCCTGGATCCTGGAACGACTGCTGAGGCAAGTGTGGTTCTATTGGAAAGGTCGCAATCAACAGGTCTATGGCAATATGCAATACGCGTTTGCCGGCCATCTTGTTTTGCTCATGAATGAATTGACTGCGTCTGACGGTGAAGCCATAAGCGAGGGGTTCCGTCGGCTAGGTCTGGGAAAAGTTATTGGAACACGAACATGGGGCGGTGAGATTTGGTTGAGTTTTAATAATCGGCTTGCCGATGGCGGCATCGCAAGTGCGGCGCAAACAGGTGTCTTTGGACTGGAACGCGAATGGCTGATCGAAGGCGTGGGCGTTATCCCTGATATCGAAGTTGACAATCGTCCTCATCAAACGTTTCTTGGCCAAGATGCGCAATTACGTAAAGCTGTAGATCATCTGCTCGAATTAATCGACTCCGACCCGCGTCAACAACCCGAACCCCCTGATTTCCCCAATAAATCGTTTGAATACCCAAAAGACACGCAAACCGAGCATTGAAATAATCGTCGGCGATAGGGAACAACATATTTCGTTTATTTGAGCGCGATCATGCTTGACCATCGGAAAAGGATCCGATGGTCAAGCCTTCTTAATTGAGTTTGCTAGCGCTGGTATCAGTGATGAGATGGCCAACCTTGGTGGTCAAAATATTCAGGATATTGCGAAAGAGCTTGTTCAATCTTCTCAAAACCCTTGATGTCTGGCGACGCCGCAGATATTGATTCCGCACCTTCTAAGAGTTCACTAATCAATATGTGTAGTACCGCGTCTGCTTCAGCCGGTAATTGGCAATGATCGATCATATACGCCACTTGTTTCTTAACTTGAGCACCGATGTCATTGGCATAGTGAGCGTGAGCACTGTGTTCCTTGTCGCGGTTGACCATGAGTTGCTGTATCTGAAGCATGCCTTTTCGTAACGACTCATCGGTCGTCCACTTTTTCCCATGGTCAAGCGACAGGGCGGTCTCATGACCATGATCGCTATGGTCATGACCGTGGTCCTGCGCCAAGCTAACGCCTAACAAATTTGACGTCGTCAAAGCCGTCAACACAAAAAACCCTATTCGAGCCAAATGATTAATAGACAAATTACATTCTCCTAAAGCCAAATTTTGCATGGTTATTCTAACCCAGTACAAGCGAGATTAAGTGCTATCAGAATTTGCCGTTTCGTGTTTCATGAGCGACGCGGGGCGTTTGCGGGCCAGCATTAACGAAACCAGCGGGCATCTTAACCGCCGATCATGAGGAAATTGGCAGAGGACTCTTCTGAAATGGGGTTGGCCTCCACAAAATCATTCACATTCGCTTTTGGAAGGAAAGCTATGCGCGCCTCATCCGCTTCCGTGTCGAAAACCGTGACGTAAGCAAGATCATCTATTAACCCCACAACTCGGGACCAAGTCTCAGGGGCGAAAAGTGACTGAGTTGGGTTGCCCGCTAAGTCATAGACTGCATAAGTTGGTTGGTCAGGGTCGCGTGCCCAAAAAGTGACGCCAATCTGATTGTCAGGCGTTGTCTGGATGGCGCGAACGATCGGGAAATACTCGGGAAAGTCGGCTTCAAGATCGACTTTGAATGGATTCTGTTGGGCGCGTTCGTTGGTTGCTTTCAATTGTGATTTGCCCCAGCTTTCATTAAATGGAACAGAAGCTCGATTCTCATTGATGGCCGATTTTATGGAACGGCCGCTGGCATCAAAAATTCGGATTTCGAATCGGCCCGGTAGGGCAAGAAAAAAGTTTGACCCATCCAGTGACGTGGCCAGTTGAAATTGGTCGCGCGCAGGGTTGAAAGAGATTTTGGGCGTGCCACCTTCTGCAGACGCGAAATTTGCTTCCGGACCGCGTGGCCATTCTCCCAGTGTCTCGGTGCGGTCGAGTTCTAAATCCGTCCAACTGATAGAGATTGGCGCATTAGGGTCCATCGAGAACCGCCAATCGCCGTAAACATAACCAGTTGAGACAGGGACAAAGTCCAACGATCGACTTAGCATTCTATGTGATGTCTTGAAGGCGCCATCCTGATCAAAGATACATACGGCACTGGCGCCCACGTCCAGTACGATGAGATCAGATCCACGTGTCCAGATCGCATATGGAACGTTAAATTCGCCGGGTCCACTGCCTTTGCGCCCTATATCTGCCTGTTTATTGCCTTGAAAAAAATGAACAATGCGCGCCTCTTTGCTGTCCAATAAGTAGAGGTGACCTGTTTGTGTCATTGCGACTTGGCTGGATTGTAAGGGTTGGAAAATGTCGGTTTGTTTCGCCGCCCATTGAGGTTGTGATAGATAAAAACAAAGTAGAATCGTAATCATATGTGGTGCTCCTCTGTCGCTTCGGTGATGCCCAAACAAAGGGCAAAACATATGCCACACTAATAGCCGTAAATCCTCGAGCTACTTCACCTTAATTGAGGAAGCGTCTCCTGATATCCGCACATTTTGACCACTGGCGTCTGGCGGTTAGTCGCTGAAAACAGGTCTATGCTTGAGCTTTGCTGGTTGCGATTCGGCAACCTAGTTCCCGAAGCACATGGATTAGTTCAGTGGCGTGTTCGATCTTGGTCCGATGATTCACAAAACATGTTCGTAGCGCTGTGTCGCTACCAATACGTGTGCTTGCTAAGAAAAAGCGGCCGTCCCGTTCCAGGTCTCTGGCTAGTCTTTCATTGAGTTGATTGAGCTCTGCTTGCGGGCATCCAGAAGGACAGTACCTGAAACAGGTAACAGATAACGGTGTGGCCGCCATCAACTCAAAGTCGTCAGAATCTTTGATTAACTGAGCGAATTTCTGCGTCACATCAATATTGTCATCAATGGCGTCGCGAATAGCTTGGGCGCCGTAGCCCTTAAATGTAGTCCAAATCTTTAACGCCTTAAAGCCGCGGGACAGTTGAAAGCTATGTTCATAAAGCTCAAAACGTGAATCTGGGCCCTGTCCCGTTTCTAGGTAGCGGGCTTTGACCTTGAAGGTTTTGTTGAGATCACTCCAATTCTTCACCAGGGTACAGCCGGCATCAAAGGGTACGTAAAGCCATTTGTGGGGATCGATGGCAACGGAATCAGCCCGTTCTAAGCCCGCAAAAAGATGACCGGCCCGTTTGCTTGCGGCAGCAGGGCCTCCATAAGCTCCGTCTAAGTGCAGCCACATCTTATGTTCAGCGGCAATATCGGCCAAATCGTTTAAGGGATCTACAGCGCCGGTATTTACCGTACCCGCATTGCCAATCACAACTAGCGGCAGCAACCCTTCGCGCTTATCCTTTTCGATGGCTCGTTTTAGCAGCAGCAGGTCGATCTGATCGTTTGCTGTCGTGCCTATGTGCCGTAAGTTCTTACGGCCTATACCCAATAAATCGATGGCTTTTTCCAGGCATGAGTGCCCCTCGTCTGAAACATAGGCAGTTATTTGTGGCGCAGCGGCCAGGCCTTCGTTGGCAATATCCCAAGGCGCTTGGCAATGAAGTGCCACACTCAGCGCCATGAAGTTGGCCATAGAACCACCGCTATTCAGAAAACCTGCCGTGTTTGAGCCGAATCCGATGAAATCAGATATCCATTGAATAACGAGTCTTTCAATTTCAACCACGGTAGGCGACAAATGCCACTTGGCGCCATTCTGGTTAATCACTGGTGCCAGCATTTCGCCTACCATTCCCCAGTGATTGCCGCCAGTTTGAACATACGGATACGCACGCGGCCCCGTGGTGACGGTTGCGGTGTCAAATATCTTACTGCGAATCTCACTAAAGAGGTCATTCATAGAAAGACCCTTTTCGGGGAGCGGCTCGGAAAAAAGTGACCGCACGAACGCCATGTCTGGTGCTTGAACAACAGATCGTTGTTCATGTGTTTCAAGAAAATCTCCGGCAGCCTCAACCGTTTTCTGAAGCAGTGCGTGAAGTTGATCGGGTCTGAAATCCAAGGTCATGGCGCCTCCAATACATGTAACCTAATGGCTTCGCCTCAAAGATAACAGATACAGGCTGTAGAAAAACATGGATAACAGTTGGTTGGGTCCCTTTGCGCTAATAGGCTATCAGTCGTAGGGAAAACTGTTACCGCATGTGAGCTATTCCACATTTGTGCGTATTTTGGTTTGAGATTAGTTGTCCGCGCTGGAGAATATAGAGAATTTGGACGGAGTTATTATGAAGTACCTGCCACTGTTTTTCCTCGCACCATTGCTGCTTGCTCAGCCGGTTTTTACGGATGCTCGCTATTCCGCGTCGCTGGTGCATTCAGGTAATGGCATGACGGTGATTCGGTTTGATGCAACTGGACGACTGTTCGTCGCCGAAAAACGGGGTCAGATTCTTGTAATTGAACCCGACGGATCTGGTGGTTTCCTCGCAGCGACGGACTTTGCCGATTTCGTGGACGAGGTTGATGCAACTGCGGAATGCGGTCTTTTAGGCATGGCTTTGGATCCTGATTTCCTGACCACGCGTTACATCTACCTTTTTTATACGACGACCACTGATCAAAGGCTGGTGCGTATCACATCTAACTCAAGCTTTACGGCTATGGAGGCCGGATCTGAATTAACTTTAGTCGACGGATTCCCGCGTACAGCGTCTTTTCACAAGGCGGGCGGCATCGTCATTGATCCACAGAACGAAGCTATATTTATTTCACTGGGTGATGATGGATTTGACGGGGTTTCTCCGCTATTTGATGGACTTCCCAGAGTCCAACACCCTGACTTCTGGCATGGAAAAATATTGCGGGTCAGTCGTGATAACGGTGAAGGCCTTAGCGACAATCCCTTTTGGGATGGTGATCCAGACAGTATTCGCTCTCGGGTCTGGGCGGTTGGCTTCCGTAACCCCTTTCGCTTTACTTTGTTTCCTGGTCAACCTGTCGCTGACGTGCTGTATTCTTCCGAGAACGGTGACTCCACGGACCGTGTTTCTTGGGTCAAGAAGGGCTCAAATGGGGAATGGAACATCAATGGCGATGGCGGTGGCTTTCTTAACCCACCCGATCCGGACCATCGGGTCATGGACACGCAGTCGCCTTCAGTTATTGGTATTGCCATTGCCGACTCGGGTCCATTTGCGCCTGGCGGACCCACCCTCTATTGGGCGAATTGGCTAAATGGTATACGCCGCTACCAAATCAGTGGCACCGATTTGGATACTTTGAATGCCGGGGAGCTCTTTACTGCGGATATCGTGGGCACCGATATGGTCTTTGGACCTGATGGCAATCTCTATACGTGTCATAGCAATGGTGATGAGTCATTGGGCGGCTTTTATACGCTTTGGCAAATTACGTTCTCTGGTGTCGATCCGCCCGTGGCGAGCTTTACGACGACACCATCTCCAGCAATTGGTCCTGCACCACTTGTCGTAGATTTCAATGACACGTCAACGGCTCCAGGCAGCATGGTTGATCACTGGCAATGGTCATTTGGCGATGGCGAGTCATCCACCTTGCAAGACCCAAATCACATTTATGCTGATTACGGTTCCTTTGAAGCACGCCTGACCGTATTTAACACCGAAGGTCTATTTGATGTTGCAACCACAAACGTTGATGTCTTTAAGCCAGTAACAGTGAACCTTTCAGGTTCCGTTAACGATGGCAGGAGTTTGCCATCTTCGCTGTTGGCAGCGGATACCGAAGTGCGCTTTTATCAGCTGGATGGGAGTCCCATTGTGATAGCCGGCGGACTTGGTCCGAACATGAATGGTATTCTGGTCTCGGCCGGTGTTGTGGCCGGTAGTGTCGTGCTTAATTTGACCGCTGATGGCTTCTTGGCATCAGCTGGAGAACCACCAACTGATGGGGTGGAATATGCCAGCATCGCCATTGAAGTTCCTGCACCTCAGTCAACGGTGAGTCCAACACTTACCTTCTACCTTTCTGACTTACAGATTCGCGGACGTGCCCTTGATTTAAATTCACAGCCGATCGTGATTGACGTTGGATTGGCAAAAACAACCTCCGCCAACTGGATCGATGTGGCTGGGGGACGTGATTACACGTTAGCTTCTGGTATATCGCCGACGGGTTTTGATCATCGGTTGACGAGCGATTTTTTTGGCTATTTCCATTTCGCCATTCCTAGTAGTCAAGGATCCGACACCTATTGGATAAATGCCGTTGCCGATACCGGAGAGCTTCAGTTTGCCAGTCAAAACGCTTCCGGCTTGGTGAGCCCTGCCTGGGATCTGGAATTGCAAATCGCCCGCTTCGGTGGCGGCAATAATTGTGACGACTTAAGTGCGCAACCCGTGACAGCAGATGTCGATTTCGATTCGCAAATCCAGCCCATTTTTGACGACAACTGCGTGGGCTGCCATAACGCAACGGCAGGAAATAGTGGCGGACTAAATCTACTTCCGGGTGCTTCATTTTCCGAATTAGTCTTCCAACCGAGTGCCTTCGCAACCGGCCTGAACCGTGTCCAGCCAGGCAGCTTACAACGCAGCTTTTTGTTTGAAAAGATCAACTGTGAAACGCCACAAATAGGTAATCGCATGCGCCCTACCAACGCGATGACGGTCGGTGAACAGGCACTTATCAGGGACTGGATTATTCAACTAGACGCCTCATGTCAGCTCAACTTCTTGCAGCAATTGGCTAGCTGGCCGCAGAACAACATTCTGAATCTGCTGTCTTTTGTGTGTATTTAGGCCAGTAATAAATCAGAAGATACGGTCATTGATTCACGGGTTCCTTGGGCTCGTAATGATGGGGTCTTCTGCAACAAGTGCCATCAATGGTGGGATTTTTGACCTTGGGTAACCATTTTCGACAAGGTACTCAAACAACTGTTTGTATACGTCCTGTCTATTTCTTTTGGCCCGCGCTTCAGAGCCATCGAGCGTGTGATGTGAAAGTGATCCGGAAATAAGACTAAGTGCATAAGATTCATCTGCGAAAGCGATCGACACGGATCCTAGACTGTAGAATGGGGCGATGTAGTTCTTGGCAAATACCAGTTCACCAATGGTTGAGGTATCGCCGTTCTTGACCATGAAAATCGTTTGTTCTTGTGGCGAATCAATCAGCGATTGGCCGTCCATCCATTCAGGGATCGGGCTGCCTAGGTAATCGAGTATGGTCGTAGGGATATCTACTCTTTGACTTGTGACTGAGCTTCTACCGGTGTGCTCGTTGTTTGGAAACTTAATGATAAGGGGAAGGTATCGATCTGTGCGCCAATTTTGGCCGTGATCAGAGTTGAAGATGATCAATGTTTCGCCGTATATGCCGAGTTCTTTAAGGTGCGCAACCGCTTGCTCAAAGCGACGGTCCATATCAAGAATGGCATCGTCGTAATAGTCGTCCATCCAATAATCGTCCTGGGTCTTGCCCTTTGAAAAAACAGCTTGGGTCGGTTCGAATTTAGCGCCATGAGTGCCAAGCAAATGGATATGGGCAAAGAAGGGTCGATCTTGTCTAAAGACTGCAGTATCCCTATGACCACTACGCTCAATGCCTTCGAATAATTGACTCATCCTGGCTGTATCTCCTTCACCCCATTGCACTTGGGCCACGATATCGAAGGGGTTTTGGGTGCGCTCAATGTGAAAAATATGCAGTAAGCGACTCCAGATTCTGTGGTGCATTAATTCGAGCAGGTAGGCTTCGTATTCAAGGCCTTTGATATTGAATAGTTCGTGAATTTTGCGCCCGTTACCCCATTGAAAACCGTTTCTTAGATTTAGGTCACGGGCGTCGGCGTAGTGACGTTCGCCGATGTCGATATTCAGGTAGTCGTTCTCTCGTAGGATGCCAGGTAGGTGTTCTAAACAGTCACGGCCCTTTAGGATATCTGGCGGATAGATGACTCGAGTATTGAGGGGTAATTTTCCCGTCAGTAATGCAGCAATGGCACCCGTTGTGTTACCTGAGTTTGTAAGGTGTTTCTCAAATAACAGGCTTGAGTTGGCGAATTCATTTAGAAAGGGTGTCGTGTCTCTAGCGTAGCCATAGGCGCTCATGTGGTTGGCATTGACGCCGTCAGCGGAAAAGATGAGGATATTTGGCTTGTGCTCGATTGAAGGTTTCGTGAGTCTTGCTGCCTCGCCAATGATCAAGTGTTGTAGTGGTAACCAGACGCTGGTGAAAGCAATGAGACTGAATAAGATGGTGTGTACAAAACGATGATCGAGTAGGTCAGGTGATCGGCTATTGTTCATGCTCTTATGAAGGACCAACGCATTCATGAGCAGAAAGATGAGGATGTAAACAAGGGCTACGACGCCTTTGGCGTAAAAGACATTAAAAGCAAATACGGCGTAGGTGAAATTGTCGACCACGATCAGTGCAAGAGAAGCGACTATGAATGATCCCGGCAGATAGCTACATAACTGCAAGATCTTTTGCATGAATGGATTTCGAAGATTTTCCCTGGCGCTGAGGTCAAAAATGAGGGCAATACAGCCAGCCGAAAACGCAAGCCCAGTCGCAGTATTCAGTAAGAGCGACACCTTCGATAATCCCGTTAGAGTCGAAAGAAAAGAAGGTTTTGTCACAAGAAATAGCCATTCTAAAAAGACAAAGGTCCAAGTCCAGCAGAACGCCAACACAAATGGACGGCTACTAGCAGTAATCTCAATCGCTTTGTTAACAAAATCTGGTAATTTCATGGATCACTTGTAGCCGGAGGATGCCTTAAACCGCGCGTCAATCTTTAGATTCGATAGGCCATCTCAATAAGGCATTGGGTTTTGTCGTACGCAATCGGCCAATATTTCGCGATACTGAGAATGGGTTGCAAATCATATCACCTGAAATCCATTTGCGTTCAACACAGCGAATTCGGTGTCGGGCACAAAGAAGGGCAGGGGCTATTGGCCTCGTTGTGTATAGGTGAGGCCCTTTAATAGCGGTCGAAGTCGACCGAATATGCTGAATATCGGCTATCTAATCTGCGTGCCAGCCATGCTGTTCAGCTTGATGATCACAATGGCGTTCGATCTCTGCCATGGGCGCATCGTCTCGCTTGGCTTGAGCGATTCGATTGGCTAGATTCGCAAGTGCATCGTCAAATTGTGTTCGTTCGATTTTTAGACCACGCACAAAAACGGACTCGACATCGGAAACCGCGCCCACATCTAGAAGCGGATTGGCATTGAGTAGTACCAAGTCCGCCCGTTTGCCAATTTCGATGGTGCCCACCAGATCGTCGATTCCCAACCAGCGCGCATTGTTAATCGTTGCGGTTCTTAACGTTTCCCACGGTGACAGACCGATATCGTTTTGAAATGAGAGCAGTTCTTCGGCCATCATGAATCCGTGTGGCGTAAGGTGGACGCCGCCAGCATCAGAGCCCGCCAGCATCACGATGCCACGTTCGTGGAACTTTTTTGTCTGCTGTATTAAGGCATTCCAGTAGCGTTGCTGACCTGACTCGGTGTAGTTAGGATTACTGCGGATGTCATTCTGATTAACCCATACATTCACCAATGGCTGCGGGAAGTACTTGAGCCACGACGAGGTGGAACGAACGTTCCATAACGCGTCAACCTTGTGTAGATAGAAAATGGCATTGGTGAAGTTAGTGGGTTGGATCCAGTTGTTATGGCTTGCGATCAAGTCGGCAACACCGTCCATTTGTGATTCAGATATGAAGGTGTTACCCAATCCATATGCCTGCCAGATGATGAGCTGGGTGTGACAGATCATGTCCTGCAACTGAACCACTGTTTCCAAAGGCACATCGGGCGAGCGGTAGGGTGGATGGCCCATGGGCTTAATCCCAAATTCGTCTGCTTTCTCGAATAGGCGTAAGTAGTTGTTGAGGCGATTTGGCGCATGAACTTTGATGGCGTCGAAACCGACGTTTTTGTATAGTTCAACGGCGCGATCTATTTGAGTGGCATTGCCTTGATATTCATCACGAAACCTTGGACTGGCGACAAAGAATGTGGGTCCAATGGTATGGCCATTGGCCACCTCGTCTCGCCAATCAAACAAGAAATAGCGGATGTTGTTGTTGGGGTCAGCTCCGATCATTTCTAGGATCGTTGTGATGCCGTTGCTTAAATATAAGGTCCACAAATCATAGTGGTCGAAATAGGGATAACGTCCGTCTCCCATCCAAACATGCGTATGGCTATCGATGAGGCCTGGAATTAAGTACCGATTGCTTCCATCGGTGATCTGAATATCGCGCACCATGCGTAGTCTCTCGATGAGACTGGGCTTGTGAGAGGCGATCATAATGATCTTGCCGTTGTTGATCCAAACGTCTCGATTCTCATAGCTCAGCGGCGTGTCATCAGTCATGGGAATGACCGTGACGTTGGTAATGATGTGCGTGCCCCGCCAGCGACCTTCATCGCTCAAGAATTGATCAGATTCCTGGATGTACTGCCCCGCATCCCCAAATGCCAATATGAACAGCAAACAAACAATCACATTTCACCATCTCTTTTGTGAATTGATGGTTCTAAACTATCAATATCTTCTCAGGCAAGCGATAGGTAGGAGTGCTCATATTGAAGCTGCGAACGTGGGTATGGCTACTCACCCCGCCCGGAACCAAATCTAAATATCTTGTCTTGGCCAGGACGCTCAAAGACGTAAACTTCTGGGTGAATCGCTTGCATTTCTTTAAGCATGCCTTTGAGACCGCCTTTTGATTTCATAAAGCGGTCACGTCTGTGGTCCATCGGAATGTGCATCGCGACTACCTTATGGGAGGGCAGCACGTCATTGAGTTGGACTTTCCATTCATCATTGAAGAGCATCCAAAATGGTAAAAAAGCGACTTCAATTGGGCTTTCGAAATGGGCCCTGTAGTTTTTCAATTCGACAGGTTGAATTTCAGTGTCGCCAAAATGGACCCAACGCATCCCATCCATTTCCACCAGATAACCGTAGTGGTCAATGGGTCGGTTGATACCGTGGTGGATCTTAAGTGGAAGGACGCGCGTATTAGGAGGCAGTGAGGGCCCCAACTTACTCATGTTGGAGATCAATTTAGGGCTTCTGTTGATTTATTGGCGAGCTGCTTGCTGAGGTGCAACGACCCAAGTCAACGGACGCATTTCCAGTAGGCGATCAGTGAGATCGGCATCAAAGTGATCGCTGTGATAATGAGTGACTAATAACAGATCGAGTCGCTCAAACGGCGTTGCACCCTTTAATATGTTCTCGCGCATCGCAGCGGGTACTGGCTGATATGCGTCAATCTGTTGCTGGTGCAGCCCGTCGATGACGACCGCTGAGCTATCAGATGAAATATAAAAACCCTCATTACCCAAATAAATCACGTTCAGCTGAGAATCGGCACCAACGACGGGCATTAGAACCACGAAGTACATGAATCTGATAAATACACACATTTCGCTTCATACGTTTGTATGCGCGAACGGTTATGTCCACGCGCAGAGAATGATTTGACCGCGACCGGCTTGCGCAGCTTGAAACCCACCTGGATCCGATTCGTTGAAAAACTTAGTACCCAATTAGGAGCTTATGATGTTTGTCACTCTTTTGTGTCTGCTACAGTTGTCATTTGGCGGACCTGAGTTACCGGGGTCCTGGCTTGCTGAAACCAGATTTGCGGGATCTACCGGTCGCGTTCTACTTGAAATACATGATGAAGGCGATGAACATGTTGCATTTGTAAGTCTTGTGTCCATCCGCTCTTCACGTATTCCTATGGGTCCCGTAAAAGTGCTTGATTCAAAAGTGATTGTGGGTCAAATGGAGTTGAATTGGGATTCATTGACAGGTGACCTAATAGGGTTTCTGCCTGACAGCTTCGTACCTGTTCATAAAATCGCTGTGCGATTCAAGCGTTTAGTGTCAAAGGACGGATTAAATTCAACGTCGACATCGGTGACTCATCTCAGCAAGTTGCCGATTTGGCACTTCGATTCGGGTGCACAGATATGGTCGGACCCTAGTAGTCATGAAGACTTCATATTTGTGGGTAATGATGCCGGTAGATTAATGGCAGTCAAGCCACACAGCGGAGAGCTACTCTGGGAAACGAACTTGGAGTCAGCCATTCGTTCGAAGTCCACGTTTTCTGGAGCGAAGCTCTACGTTTGCACCGACGATGGACAACTGCATTCGCTCGACTGGAAAGACGGATCACGGTTATGGTCGCGACAAGTAAGTGAGCCGGTTTTCCGTGTCCCTTTTGGCTCGCCAGGTTTTCGCTATGATCATCAATCTTCTGCTGTCGTGGTAGATAAAGATGGGCTTCTCGTTGGTGCTCGAGACGGTACCGTTTACTCTCTAGATCTTAACGGGCTAACCAACTGGAAATTTCAGGCGGCGGACCTGATCACAGGGACACCGGTTGTTGAAAAGAATCTTGTGTTGGTAACCAGTTTCGACGGCTACATATATGCGCTAAATCGTAGAACAGGCAAGCCGATTTGGAAATACGATTCTGGAGCAGCGATCCCTTCATCTGTAGCTGTATCCAATGATTTGCTTTTCGTTGGTAGTCGCAGTTATGACTTTATGGCCTTGGACGTAAAAACTGGAAGCATAAAATGGTCGCAATACTTTTGGTTTTCCTGGATCGAGTCAACTCCAGTGGTAACTGACCAGCAGGTTTACGTGGGCTCATCAGATGCCCAGCTTGTTTCAGCATTTGCATCTGAGTCTGGTTCTAGGTTGTGGCAATTTGAAGCGCAGGGATCCGTGTGGGCAAAACCGCGGATCGTCGATAACTATCTCTATATTGGCACAGTCGGCGTGGCCAACTACCTTGTTGACCACGAAGCCTATCTTTATGCACTTGATCGAAATAGAGGGACATGCAATTGGCGTTTTGAACTCCCAAGGCCATCAGACCAGGCGGTTTGGGGATTTGCGTCAGCAGCGGCTAATAGCCAAGACATGTTAGTCGTCGCTGAAATCCACGGAGGTGTGTATGGATTTGAAAAATGAGATGTTGGCGATGTTAGAATACCTTGAAGGTGTCAAGCTCTCCCGGAAACCCAAATTTTTTGTGACGGATGTGTATGCAAAAAAAAACTGTTTCCGGTATCTTTGCGAATTCGGCCTACGCTGCCGAAGCGATCCAAGACGTTTTGCCCCTGGTTTACAAGGAGCTGAAACGACTGGCGGCGCATTTCCTAAAGAGTGAACGTAAAGATCACTCGATGATGGCCACAGAATTGGTTCATGAAACCTATGTCCGCCTAATAGGCATTGAATCCATCACGTTGAAAAATCGACGACATTTCTTCGCCATGGCAGCCATGGCAATGCGACGCATTCTAATCGATCATGAACGTCGGCGCAGATCTGGAAAACGCATCAATTCGGAAGATCAAGTGCCATTAGAACCCACCATGGCTGATGAAACGGGCGTTTCGTTTCGCGTTGATTTGATCGCTTTAGATGATGCGCTGAAGCAGCTGGAAGATCAGCATCCTCGTCAAGCCAAAGCGATCGAACTCAATTTTTTTGCCGGTTTGACAGAACACCAAATCGCCGATGTGCTTGAAGTGTCACGGCCAACGGTGGCTCGCGACTTGAAGTCGGCCAAACGCTTCCTGAAAGTTGAAATGAATGCTCAGTCCTAGGCCTGACGAAGCAGGTCAGTTCAATAGGCGTCATAGCACTCCGGACACCTGTCGCGTGATCATAGGATTCAACGTTGGCATAATTTTCGTGTGCTTCGCTTGCAAAGACTAAAGCGACTTGGATCTAAGCCAACCGAAAAGCGAATTACCAGCAATCACATTCATTTCTTAACCGAATGTTCATCTTGAGAAACCAATATTGATTGGTTAGATCGGAGGTCACATGATTTTTCTTGCCGCAGTGCTCTCGAATGTGTGGTTGTTTGTTGCGCCGAATCCAAGCGATGGACGTCAAGAGTTACAAGTGTATGTTTCACCGGATTTTGAGGGGGTTACTGGCGATACCATCGTGGTTGATGCCGGTTATGGTTTGCTCATAAAGGACCGGTTACTAATTAGTGGGCTGGCGATGCTAAAGACGGTTGAGGACATCGCACCCGGGGAAAAAGACTATAGGTTTCGCGAGCTTGATGTGGCTTGTGAGTACCTGTTTAAAGCGCACGGCAGTTTTCAGCCCTACGTGCGGGTACTTCTTGGCATGGCTTGGCTCAACTATATAAACGAAAAACAGTCAGGTCTCACTTTTGGAGCGGGAACAGGTCTCAAGTTTATGCTTACGGATAGTACGGCCATTGACTTGGCCTTAACTCACCGCTCTTCTAATGAAAGAGTCTTCATTAACGATTTCAAATTGCAGAAGGCCGATTTGGAAATTCGATTAGGGTTGCGTGTCAGATTCTGACTGTTTGCAATTGGACAAAACTTAAGATTGGGCTTCGCTAACCTCTTCGATTTCTTCTTTCTCGCTTTCTACCAGCTCGAGCTCGGTAGACGTGTTGACGAACAATACATTGCCCACATCTTCATAACCCTTAAAGAGTTCTTCGCGTTCACGTTTCATGGCTTTGCCGCGGAACCCAAGAATGATTAAATCTGCGTCCTGTGAATGTTCTGAGACAACAGCGCGACGTGTGACTCCCTGTTTCTGAGGAATCATAACCACATTACTTTCAGATATGGGTAAGCGTCCGGCTCTAATCAACTTGGACAGACGTTCCTGTTCCGCCTCAACCTTTTGCGACGGTAAGGTTGAAAAGATACGGATTTCTCCGTGTCGCCATTCCGGATGCCCGATTAAGATGTAAGCAATCAAAATCATCAATGATGCATTTTCGAAATCGGCCGGTGTAAGCCAAACGTGGATTTGGTGATGATAGCCAAAGCCACGAGTCGAGGATCCCAGGATAGCCACGTCAAATCCTGTGGACGAAATCAGCTGAAAATTATCCACGATTTGGTTGGCACCTTCCATGGTGCGTTTATCGAATTCCAAGAGCACCATGTTGTTGTCATGACCAGATATGCCAGGAAGTTGAACAATCTGTGAAATGGCGGTCGTAAAGGAGGGGCTGATAATGGTGTCAACGTAGACGTTGCTGTCGCTTACGTTGACAATATCTACCATCCTCCTTTGAATCGTTTGGGCTTCGTCATTGGTATTACGGGATAGGTAGCCTTGTTCAAAATGGATGTAAGTTCCAAAGCCATAGCGATGAGAAAGCCAGCGCAACATGTCGAACGATCCTAAGCGCTGGAATGTCGCATCTGAAAGGCTTACAATCGCCGGACGCCAGCCGGCTTCTTCCTGTTTGGCGGATTTTTGTAGAAAGACTTGAAGCTGGCGGCTCAATTGGAAAATCACGCCTTGTGCAATGGAGGACAGGCCGCGTTTATCCGGGTTATGGATACTAATGATGGCGTAGAGCGCGAACATAACAAGGATAGCGACGGTTGCGTACAACGCGTTCATTTGGAACATCAGCCATGCGCATAGAATTGCGCCAAATAGTGAGACATACCAGCGCGAGCGAAAGGTGGGTCGATAAGCTGGGTCAGCCGCAAAATGCTCAAGGAAGGAAATCAAACAAATGGAACCATAGGTGACCATGAAGAACATGGATATGACCTGAGCTACCATGTTCACATCTCCAAGGGCCGCAAAAACGAGGGCGATACCGGCCGTGACAATGGCTGCGTTGACTGGCTCGTTCCGTTCTCCTGCGCCTTTGGCCAACCATTTTGAAATGCCTTTCCAGGGCAAAAGGTCATCTTGTGCGAGTGCTTGTAAAGTTCGTGGAGCCACTATGTTAGAGCCCATGGCCGATGAAATGGTGGCAGCGGCTAACCCGATTGGAATAATCGGACCCCACAGCGCAATTCGAGACATAACCAATTGATCGTTTGCGAGATCTGATGGATCGGCCGAAATCGCAAGTTTATAGGCAATCAATACATATATGACCATACCAACTAAGGTTGCGGAGAGTGTGCCCATGGGAATGGATTTCCGCGGATCTTTAAGGTCGCCCGACAAGCCAACGCCGGCTGTCATACCAGTGAATGCGGGAAAACAGATAGCGAAAACAGCTATCAGAGAAGCTGGGTTTTCCACCGTTGCAACTAGGTTCGAAACACCAGGTTCCGCGGTTCCAATTGAGCTGCCCAAGAAGAACATGATGATGGAAACAAATAAGATAGCTACGATGCCGTAAAGAGCCTTTAGACCCAGATCAGCGCCCTTTGTTACGATCAGAATGCCGAGCCCTAAGGTTGCCGGGATGGTGATGATGCGTTTGTCCGAAAGGCCCAAACCCCAAAGCTCGTTTACCCAAGCATAGACGGGATCAAATGCCTGGGCAAAGGCAATGATGTAAAAAGCGACGCTAATAGCCTGCGACATGAACAAGGAAATGCCGATGGCGCCGCCAATAATCAAACCGAATGATCTGGAAATGATGAAGTATTCACCACCGCCTTCGACTCGCTGGTTGGTAGAGATCTCGGCAATAGCCATGGCGGTTGGAACGGTCACTAAATGTCCCATCAGAATGATCAACAGGGCCCCAGCAAAACCGGCATGACCCACCGCGTAGCCAAAGCGTAGAAACATGATGGCGCCCAGAATCGTCGAAATGGCTGCGAAAAAAACAGGAGCTGTTCCCAACTTTTGCATTGCCTTCATTCTTTTCCTCCACGCAAAACAGATAAGGAAATGACAGAGTCCAGCCGAACTGTCAACATAAACCTATGTCATTGAACATAACCTTACTAATATTCCATTGAGCGGTAGGTGACAGTCTAACGCTACTGGCACCAAGACCGAAGTCTCTATCTTTTCATCAGTGAATCGCCGTATACTTTAATCATCGTAATATGGCGAAAACATTAGGTTAGGTTGGGAAATGCAGAATTCGGCGGCTTGGTTCGTATCCTGTTGCGTTGTCCTAGCTAGCGTGCGCTCATTTGCTCAATTTTCGGATCAAACAATAGCCGCTGGTCTCCTATTCAATCATGTGCCCGGTGAAGCCCACGCCGGGCAACTCATGGAAGGAGGGGGGACGGTTGGTGATTTTAATCGAGACGGTTGGCCTGACCTTTTTGTATTCGGAGGCGGTGGTGTCGAAGACGGTTTGTTCATAAACAATGGTGATGGAACTTTTAGTGACCAGGCGGCAAGTTGGGGTGTGCAAGACAGTCACTTTGGTGTCGGTGCAGCAGTGGGTGACTATGATCGTGATGGTTGGCCCGACATCTACATAACCAGTTTTGGCGTGACCGGAAACTTGGGACCAGGGCACCATCGCTTGTATCGTAATGTTCAAGGTACTTCGTTTGTTGATATGGCGGCCAATGCAGGAGTTACGACCAGCTCTCCAGACACACACGACGGTTACAGTTCTGCATTTGGCGATTACGATCTTGATGGTGACTTGGATCTTTTTGTCACCGGCTGGTTCTTCGGATCAATGGGGAACATATTATTTCAAAATAACGGCGATGGAACCTTTACCGATGTCACAGACCTGGCAGGCATAGACCGTAGTAATACGCACGGGTTCTCAGTTCATTTTGGCGATATGAACGATGATCTGTTTCCGGAAATCCTGGTTTCAGCTGACTACAATTCCAGTCATTATTACACCAATCAGGGAGATGGGACCTTTGCAGACGTCACCGACATTTCAGGCTGCTGCGTGGAAACCAACGGTATGGGCGGATATCTCGGCGATTTCAATAACGACTATCTTTTGGACTGGCATATTACTTCGATTTTCAGGGGAAATGGCGGATTGTTTGACGGCAACATCCTGATGATTAATCAAGGCAAAAACCAACTATTGGTATTACCGGAATCATGCGGCATGCGCTTTGGAGGTTGGGCCTGGGGAACCGTGGGCTTAGATTATGATCACAATGGTTGGCTTGATGTTGTATCGACCAATGGCTGGAGCACCTTCCCAAGCCATCCGACCACGGTTTTTCGCAATAACGGCGATCTTACCTTTTCTGAGGTAAGCCAATCTTTAGGCCTGATTCATTTCGATCAAGGTCGATCGTTGGTTCATCTTGATTTCGACCGCGATGGTGATATGGATGTCGTAATTTTCTCTTACGGTGCAGCAATGCGATTATTCCGCAACGACCTCAACTCAAGCAATAAGTGGCTTCAGGTTCGCGCGCAAACGAGCCATCGAAATGACTTGGCGATCGACGGATTTGGCACACGTGTGACCGTGCACGCTGGTTCCCTGTCAAAATCTTTTCAGATCAATGGTAATGCAAACTATCTTGGAAACAGTGAAGCGGTTGCTCATTTTGGAGTAGGCGATCAATCTGATCCGATTCATGTGGAACTTCATTGGAACGATGGCAATTCGCATAGCTATTTCTTGCCAGCAAATCATCGTTATCGAATCCTGGCTCCTGATCCTTCCTTATCCCTACCAACTGTTGTCACCCATTGGCACTCGACGGTCGATGACTGCCTTCAGCGTGTGCCAGCGATTCACGATCTGGTGCAATATGTCAATGTTGGGGCATGCCCTCCCACCATTGACAAGCTATAGTGAAGGCCCTGAATCGGGCCCTCATGTTTGATAAGACAAATCCGGTAAGGAGCTAGTCAACGGTTCGTGCGCTTAGTGGTGTGAACCTGTTGCATCCATATTTAAGTACTTACCCATGTCCTTGACGAGCTTGACGTTTTCGTCATATTCGCGGATCTCACGCTCTGCGTCTGGACCCAGCATCATGACCACCCAAGCCCAATAACTGTTTTCTGCAGTTAGAATTGGCAGCCATGCTGGCCGCGCGCCCGAGACCTGAATACCAAGTTCTTGCTTGTCTAGGTCCGTCCCAAAAAACATGATATGCGGAGGCGCTGGCACAATTCCGCCGCCGGAAACCATCAAGCCGTCTTGTCTCAAAGCAACCCGGTTAGCCGGTGACAACATGTAAACAACACCCTGTCTGCTGGGTTTCTGAAAGCGGCCGCTATCAAAGCCCTCGCGCATGCGGCGATCGATTTCCTTATTGCTTAAACCCAAGGCCCTGAGCCTCGCGTTTTCTATCACAGCCGGAACGATCGTTTTGACAGCCTCAGGTCCATAACACTGCGGCTCAAAACAGCCCAATTGGGTGCCGAAATCCGGCCGTGTCACCAAACACTCAAATCCGTTCTTTGACGCCCTGACCCTGCGATAGCCCTTGGCCTCAAGTACATAAATACCCGCTTCTGGCTGCAGATGTCGTGGCGCTGCACTCAGTGCCAACCTGATCTCTAATTCGGTTGGCAAGATAATGCCCCATGTTTGCTGATCCATCCCCTCTGTTATCAATACACTTAGTAAAGCGATCAAAATTGTCATTCCAACACCTCTAAATAATAAAACTATACGGTTTCGTATTGTAATATGATTACGCTGGTTTTTGGATGCAGAGATTGGATTTTCACATACTTTCACATCTTCGCTGCTAGGTCTCGCCCAGGCTATGTGGTTAGCGCGCAGTGATTAAGTAGGGTCGTAGCCAATGCCTTTAAGAAAGACATCAACGATGGTCTCGGCCCGGCTCAACATGATCGTTTCGTCGATCAGTTCGTTCTTGTGGCAGATCATTTCTATGAGCTGACGCCCGGTGATAGCCCCAAAAAACATCCATGCAGCTAGTTCCACGTCCACCGAGATGTGCGGACAGTTTTGTTTAAGTTTCGCTAAGATCTTCTTAATAACATCAAAGCCAAAACCGGGTCCCGTTCGCCAAAAAAGATCACCGACCATGGGGAAATTACGCGAACTCGAAGACACTGTCTGCGTTAAGGCCCTAATTTGTGGGTGACTGAAGCGCCGAAAGTAGGCCATACCCATCATTGTCAAGGCCGCCACGGGCTGATCAAAGTCGATGGGCAAAATTCGTTGATCGGCCTGATCGCAAAGGCGCTCGATGATATGGACATAAAGATCGTCTTTACTGTCAAAATGCCGGTAAACGGTAGCCTTTGATACCTTTGCCGCACTGGCGACCTGGTCCATATTGACGCCTTCATATCCATGCGTCGTGAACAACTTTGCAGCAGCGTTTGCGATGCCATCGTGTTTGTTGTTCCAGTTACTTTGGCGCTTGCTAAGTATTTCGTCACTCATAACATCATTGTCGCATATGGATCGTGCCTTGTTCGATAAATCTGGGCTGAATGCCGCAACTGAAAACAAAGACAAAACATTACTTCACTTATTGCGTAAATATGAAACTAAGGAGTTCAGTTATTGCTGTGAGGCGCCAGGTAATAGATGTTTCTTGCATATTCTGCGAGCTTGTTCCTGACGTGCCGTCGGCGCATGAAGGCGCGCCGATGGACGCCTATGGCGAGAATCAATTATGTAAATGATAGTTATCGAAGAATGACAGTTTAAAGGCAGCCAAATTTAGTGCACAATTTTGATTATGTGACTGATCGTTACGGAGGAGTCATTTCGATGATCTTGATATTAATTGTATTGTTGGTTGGCGATCCCGCCAACATGTTACCGACCCCGTATACGGCAGCTCAAATCAGGCAGGCTCACCCTAACGAAACCGTCGTTAAGACAAAAATCACTGCTGCTGATAATGAAGTATCGTATCTAGTTATCCGCTTCCATGATGGAAACGAGACGGAGATTCATTTTACGAGCCAACCTTGTTCGGAGACTGGTGAAGCGGTCGGAGAATCAAGCGTGAGTCAGGCCACTTGGGAGGACCTGCGTCAGCATGCCCTGTTTCCAGCTTCAAGTACAAAACGGTCTGAAGTGGAACTTGAATCCGTTTTCGGTAAGCAAGCTTGCTGGTTATATGAAGTTCAACAACCCGACGGTTTAATGCGTCTATGGTTTTCCAAAAGCATGGCCGGGGCACCAATTTTGGTGGAAACCTATAAATCAGATCTCCGTCAGTTGCGTGTCGAAACCATCGAAAAGCAATTGCCTCAATAGGCCTGCTTTGGACCCGAGAACCGCGAGCACCGAGCACTCAACCTGACCGAAGAATTTTGCGATGATCAGCCTAAGCTTCAACTGGATCCATGTCGGATTTGTATGGGAGAATAAGACCCTAAACAAGCTAGTTGGAGGATCGACTTGAAAACGCGCGCAGCAGTTGCATGGGAACCGGGAAAGCCATTAGTCGTTGAAGATGTAGAAATTGAAGGTCCAAAAACAGGTGAAGTGCTGCTGCGGATGGTCGCTTCTGGTGTTTGTCATACAGATGCTTACACCTTGTCAGGCAAAGATCCTGAAGGCTTGTTTCCGGCGATCCTAGGACATGAAGGTGGCGCGATCGTCGAGGAAGTCGGCCCGGGAGTGACGACTCTCAAAGCCGGTGATCACGTTATTCCCTTGTATGTTCCAGAGTGCCAGCGATGCCAATTTTGTACGTCTGGAAAGACCAACTTGTGTCAGTCGATTCGCTTGACGCAGGGTCGCGGCTTAATGCCAGATGGCAGTTCTCGCTTCAAAGTGGGCGGCAAAACCATCTACCACTACATGGGTACTTCAACCTTTGCCCAGCACACCGTGGTGCCAGAGATTTCACTGGCAAAAATTAATGTTCAAGCACCCTTAGATCGTGTCTGTCTGCTTGGTTGCGGCATTACGACAGGTATCGGGGCTGTATTGAACACGGCAAAGGTTGAGCCAGGAAGCAGTGTGGCCGTTTTTGGGTTGGGAGGTATTGGTTTAAGTGTGGTTCAAGGTGCAGTGATGGCGCAAGCTAATCGCATTATCGGCATCGATGTCAATCCGGCCAAGTTTGAAATGGCACGTAAGTTTGGTGCGACCGAATTTGTTAATCCAAACGATTACGATGATCCTATTCAGGATGTTATTGTGGAGTTAACCAAAGGTGGCGTTGATTACTCATTTGAATGTATTGGCAATGTCAAGTTAATGCGTGCCGCCCTTGAATGTGCACACAAGGGCTGGGGGCAGTCCATCATTATCGGAGTCGCGGGAGCTGGTGAAGAAATAGCCACCAGACCCTTCCAGTTGGTGACAGGTCGAGTCTGGAAGGGCACGGCCTTCGGTGGCGTAAAGGGCCGCAGCCAGTTACCGGAAATGGTCGATCAGTACTTAGATGGACAGATCCGCGTCGATGAGTATATTACTCATCGCTTTTCGTTGGACGATATCAACGAGGCCTTTCATGTCATGCACGAAGGTCTAAGTATCCGATCCGTCATTGACTTGAGTTAGTCATGGAACCGACGATCACACGCAGAGCAGCGTATCGCGTTTGGGATGGCGATTTGGGTTTTTGGATCCATGAATCACGGGTTTGCAATGCGCCTATGCGCTTCTCGATATTTCACCCAAATCCCGAAGAAAAGTTGCCGGTGCTGTATTGGCTTTCTGGTCTGACATGCAGCGATGAGAATTTCATGATGAAGGCAGCGGCGTTTCGTGCCGCTTGCGAACATAATGTGGTCCTTGTGGTGCCAGACACCAGCCCCAGAGAGACTGGCATTGAAGGCGAGGACCGAGCATGGGACTTGGGCAGCGGTGCTGGTTTTTATGTGAACGCAACACAAGCACCCTGGTCTCAACACTATAGAATGTACGACTATGTGCGCGATGAACTTCCCCAAGTGATTGAATCGAATTTTAACGTGACCACAAGGCGGTCCATCTTTGGCCACTCGATGGGCGGTCATGGCGCCTTGATTCTGGCGTTGAGGAACCCTGACAAATATATGAGTGTTTCGGCTTTTGCCCCCATTTGTGCGCCCACTCAGTGTGCATGGGGTGAGAAGGCGTTTCTTAACTACTTAGGTGAAGACCCTTCGAGTTGGCGGGCGTATGACGCCTGTGCGTTGATGGCTGATTCTCTTTGGGATAAAGAGATTCTAGTTGACCAAGGCACGTCCGATTCGTTTATTGACGAGCAATTGCGGCCGAACCTGTTGATAAAAGCAGCGCAGCAAGCTGGCAAATCGTTGAACTTGAGGATTCGGGAAGGCTTTGATCATTCCTACTATTTCATCCAAAGTTTCATCGACGAGCACATCGCATTTCATGCAAAAGCGTTTAACGGGTAGGCTTGCCTCTACCAATACGTAGCGTCTATTATGAAGGTTCAACCGTTAATGATTCGATCATCATGAGAAAGTGAGTACGCGATGCCACGACTTGATTTTTATGTCTCATTCAAACTATATGTGAAGATTCGTTTGAGCACCGATCAAGTGCTTATTGGGCGGTCGGCCGATTGTGATATTCAATTACCCCATGATCGAGTTTCGCGCGTTCATGCGGCGATTGTCACGACGCCTGAAGGATCTCACATGCTTGAAGATCGAAGTGCTAATGGTACGCGCGTAAACGACGGCATGGTATCAGGGTCGCGACCTTTAAGTCCTGGCGATCGTATCTATATTGAGGATTACACTTTGGTATATAAGCCGGACGGTTCGGAACCCGAAGAGATTGATCAGAATCAGACCTTTTTCGCCTAGTACTTTTTTTGGCAACAAAAAAAGGCGACCATTCGAAGAGGCCGCCTTAATTGATGGCGTAGCGATTAACGTCGTTGCGAGTGGCTGTCACCTCGGTCCCGATGATCATTGCGTTCCCGCGCTACATTGATCACTAAGGTACGGCCGTTAAATTCCATACCGTCAAAATCTCGTACGGCTTTCTCGGCTGCTTCGGTGTCTAACTCAACAAAACCGAACCCTCGTGGTCGGCCTGTTTCACGGTCGTTAACAAGATGGATAGAGCGGACTTCGCCTAGTTCCTGAAAAAGCGCCCGAACTTCGTCTTCGGTCGCGGAAAACGGCAAATTTCCGATGAATAACTTCGTAGTCGACATAAATACTCCTTTAATTACGATCGCCATCAAGCTCAGTGTCCATAAAGCTCGATCGTTTGTCCGGGACAGTTTTTCCAAGAATTTTGTTCTAAGATTCAGCCTACCTGAAAAAAGATTGACGAACCACGGCCAATATAGATCAATCGATATGGTCATTTCAACTTAAGCTTTCAGTCTGAAAATGGACTCTTTGATACGCGTAGTTCACCTGCCAAGCCCACATCGACGTTGGCTAGGCGGATCATGGCAGAGCGTTCCAATTCGACAAATTGAGGACCCTCTTCACGAAGTTCTCGGCAGCTGCGAACCATCAACGACCAGACACGTGCCGCCAACTTGGGTTCAAATTCGTCTACCTGAAAACGCTGGATCGACTCAGCCAGCGACTGCAACATGGCAATCGCCCAATGCGCTTGTTCGGCCTCTAGGCAGAATGCGGCGACTTCGGCTTTCATACGCATGGCATCACGGGCTGAATCTGCTTTGGCAATTGCCAACTGAGACTCAGCCAGCGCCTCAGCAAAAGCGTCAGTGCCTTTTTGCATGAGAGCACTTTTCATGGCAGCGACTGGATCGGCGGCAGCGCCTCCACCACCACCCAGCTCAGAGCCAAGTTGTTCAATCCAGTCTCGTGTCTGCGTCGATGCGAATGGGCTGGCGTCGTCAAACTTTAGTTGGGCTAACTTGGGTAGTTGCTCAACCAGCTGGTAGGTTTCGTACTGTAAGACGCGCATGACAGGCTTAAACTCATCGCCCATGTTCTGACTCGCCTGCGCTGCATAAAACTGCAAATCAAGCCAGAGCGGATACCGCTGAAACAGGTCTTGGCTGCGTTGCAGTAGATTTTCCCAGTTTGCTTTGCCAAACATGGCTTTAAGACTCGAACGTATTTCATCGGCGGGTGCAGGGATGAACGTTTCTAAGCTGTCACTGTGATTAGGAACCTTCGCGTCGCCCCATAGAGCTTGTCTGGCTAGTTGGTATCCGACGGGTGATTTTGGTGCCGCGGCAATCAATTGACCGGCGATAGGTTGTAAGGCAGCAAGGATATCTTCAAGTGAGGCATCATCGGAGAGGGTTGGCGCATCAACTTGAACTTGGGCAGCTGAAGATGTTTTTGCGGGGGCAGCCACCGTTTCACCAGGTTCAGAACTTGTTTCTTCGGAACCTGACTCGGATTCGGATGTTTCTGGCGCTGGCGGTGGCTCCGGTTTTGGCTCAGGAATCTGTGCCAATACTTCATCCAGCCAGTTGCGTAAGGACTTGAAATTAGATGGTGGGTCTTCGAAAAATTCGTAAATGGTGTCTTTGAATGTGTCTAGCAACTCGATTCCACGTTTCACGTCGTCGCGGTCTTTGCTCGCTAACTTCCCTTGGTCCTTCGCCTCACTAAGACGTTCGTTAAGCCAATCAAGTGCCCGGCCTCGGATCTTAATCTTCTTGATGGGCGGGTACATGCTACCCCAGTATTTGTGCATGAAGGCGTCGGTGGCTTCAATACCAACAAGTAAGCCCTTGAGTCCCTGGGTGATTCCAAGTCCGGCCGTCAAATAAATGGCCAAATTGAATTCTTTGGCGTTCTCAGTTAGGAGTTGAATTGAGTCTTTACATACCTTGTCCCAATCTGTGGCGCCATGGCCAATGCCGGCCATTTTTGCGATTTCTTCGCGAATAGCTTCGTACATCGCATCGTATTTTGGGTCCTCACCGACCGGATTATCTCCAGGTATATCGGTCAGACAGACATCTTTGACGGTGGACAAATCCATATATGGCCTCGTTATTTGTACTGGTCGCGATCGATCGGCATTTTATGTGTGTCAATATCGTCGATAGATTTAGTTTTCTCGGAATTTTCTGGAGGCCGGGAAGGGATCTCGGTGGTCTCAATTTCGTTCTGAGAAGGGGTAGCTTGTTGAGTTTCCATACTGCGAGTCGGCAACTCGTGCTCCAGTTCGCCCTTATTCTTGGCATCTTCCAGTGCGCGCGATATTCGTAGTGTCTCTGCATTGTTTTCCTGGTCCGCAGGGACACTTTCTTCAGTGGCCTGTTCCGTGAGCTCATCTGGTTCTGGTTCGTTGGGTGGCTCTGGAGCGGTGGCAGGTGCCTCTGCGATCTCATCCAAATCAATGTCGCGATAAGGGGCGTGCTGACTGGCATCTTCGACTTGATTCTCGGGTTGCGAAGGTTCTGGCGGCAGGAAAAAATTGAAGCGTAGGTCATCTATTCCGTTTGAACCAAAATAGGCAATGATCTCGGTGTTTTCTCGTTCTCGCCAATCAGGGCTAGGCCATAAGACAAAAGACGGATTGCTCTTAATAGTCAGTGAACGTAACAAAGCGGCTTCTTCGTGTGGGGCTAAGCCGGTCAGATCGACAGGGGTCAGGAAGCCCTCATTGATAGAGCCACTCAATATATTTGATTGAGCTTGCTCGCTGATTGTCCATTCCACCGCTTTAATCATTGGTGGCTGATGGGCAATCCCTCGCACACGTTTATAGAACTCAGTCGGATTGTCTTGTGAACGCAGGTCTTGGTAATAGGCTGAAAGATACTTCCAATATCCCTCCAAAGCTTGCCAATAGAAAGCGAAAGAAGCGTTCTTGAATCTCTTCGGAAAGGCAGTGGCGATCAGAAAAGGGAATCCTCTTAGGCCGTCGTCGCTTTCCCAAATACAGCCAACCAAATCCACCTTGTGCTTGGGCAGATGGATCAGCAATCGCCGATTTGGTGCCACATACGGACGCGACGCCTGTGATCGGATTAACGTATCAAATCCGTGGTCAAAAGCATCGCGTAAGTCGGAAAAGCTCTTATCAAAGCTTGAGTATAGGAAGTCCTTATAAAAAGGAAGCTTACCAAACACGCCTACGGTGAATTCGGGAAACTTGATGGTATTTGAGTGAAACGAGAAGAGGCCCATAAGTTTGTCCTAAAATTCAGTCCAATCGGGGGGAATGGCAATGGGTTCAGAGAATTTGAAGCGGAAGAGACCTTTTACAGAGCGGTTGGCATAGTTGAGGGGTATCTCCATATGCCGATCAAAGGTATCTCCAGAGTTAGACGAGGTATCGGCTAGCACAAAACCAAAGAGTGCGTACTCTTTACCGTGGACCACGATCCGCGATTCCGAATCGTTACCTTCCGTATCGTTAAATAGTCTGAATGTTGCGCTGATATTGCTTTCATCGGCTTCCGGATTGATCTCAATGTCACGGAAACTTGGTGAGTTAAGTCCAAGCCTGCGCGCTTTGTAGTAACCGCTTAAATCACAAAAGGAAAACTCGCGAGAAGCCGCGTCTGCGTCCGATGAAGGTTCCATTTTGTAGCGAACCGTAATTTGACCAGCTTGAATTTTTTTAACCATATCGGCCCATTCGATGGCGCGCTTCATGGGCGTTTCAATCTTGCGCGTTTTCAAGAATCGTTCACGGTTCGTGTCCCCACCCCGGAAGCGATCGATGGCAGCCACCAATTTGTTTAGATCGTCTGGATCTGCCAGTGTGACCCAAGCGTTGCTCAGTCCAGCCTCATCTTGATTGATCTTCAGCACGTTGTGCACGGACACAGGAAACGCGTTGCCTATGGCACTGGCTTTAGCACGGATTTCTGAAATGTCGCGCGAACACTGCGGGCAAGGATCCGCGGAACCCACGCTGGATTCGAAGGCGTCGATCGCCGTTTGCACCCACTCCTCAAGCGATACTCGATGAGTTTCGAAGAAGGGCAGCTCCTCGGTTGAGACACTGCTCAGATCTTCAATTTCGCGGCGGCCTGGGAAGTTACCCCGATATTGAGCGCGATTCTGAGCAATTTCACTTGAGTCGATCCGCGCCAGGGCGCTTACGGCTGAGTAATACTTGGACGCGCTGTCTTCGACATCCTTTTCGTAATCTTTGATGGATTTACCGATGCCAATTCCAAAGATAGCTTCACTTTCGCTGTCGTAATCTCGGAAAAGGTCACGAAGCGTTTCAGCGGGAGCGGTAAAGAGCTCAAATCGTCGGCCACGTTCAGTTTTTGTGTTTAAGTCGCTTACGAAACTACCCCAGCTGCGCGAGCCCGGTGGTTGCACTTTGAGCGTGCTCTCGTCGATACAGCGAACGAGACCGCTTGAGAATTCTCGCCTTTCCTTGACCTCAAGGTAATCTGAGTATTCCTGTAGATTGGTTTCCAAACGTTTGGAATCGCGCTCATCTGTCATGTGTTTGACGTGATCGTCTATGCCATTGCCAGCAATATGATTGATGACAATCATGCGCTCAAAGCCCAAACGGAAGAGCGATTTCAGGTTTGCATCGCGGCTATCCGTGGCAACCGGTAAATCGGAATATGGCTCCAGGCTCTTGGCCAATGTTTCGCTGTAACCCTTAACAACATGGTCCCAGAAAGAACGAATTTCAGGACTATAGGTGAGCCCTTCAGGATTTGGCGTATCGCCTTCGCGCTCTTTGCGAGGGTCGCGGAACTGATCGGCTTTGTAAGCACGAATGAGACGCATAAAGGTCACCGTTTCAGGCTGTAAATCCATGCGTTTCTTTTCGCGTGAACTCGGGTTATCTGCTTCGGTACCTAATGTTTCAAAAGGTGCGCCAAGCGCGGCAGCTGTTTTTTCTACGATCTCAGGTATTTTCAGATATATATCTCCGCCCGGAGCTAACATGTCTTGATTCTGATCCGAGAAAAAAGTGGCAAAGGTCATCAAGCTCTCATGATAGGTAGTCGGCGAAAGGTATGAGCCGCGGCAATCTAGGTAGGCTTTATCTAAGTCCTGAAGAACTTTTAGCTTGTCTGTATAGCGTTTCATTTCAGGTTGCTTTTCGTAAAAAGCCAGCACCGATTTGTCTAGGTCGGTAAATAATTCTTCGCTACGTTCAACCATCGCCTCAATCACAAAGCGCTTAACACTGCTGGAACTACGTGCGTGTACATTTTGAAACCAAAGCTCTAGTTGATCATTCAAGTTATTGGCGCCCAAATACTGCGCCAGATCAGCATTCCATTCGTGATCAATGGCCATGTCTAAGAAGGGCGTTAACGTCGGTTCTAGATCGTCCAATGAGCCGTTCTTGGCATGGAATCGCCAATTGTTAATCTCAGCAAGAGCCGTTAGCAAGATCTCCAGTTCCTTTTCACTTTGGCGTGGCGTGGCTGGCGCTTGTAGTTGAAACTTCTTGAGTTGATGATTAACTGAATCGTAGAGACCGACCAGGAACCGGTCCAGGTAGACATATGAGAAGGTGTCCTGTAAATGGGCGGTCAAGGTGTTCTGGCGCCCTTTGAACAGATTAAACACACTGCTCTCTTGTCCGGCGCCAATAGCCTCCTGCAGGTTCTTGAGGTTTTTGTACACGTCTTCACGGTCACTATCGTTGGAGAAGAAGGTGCCGTCGTTTCCTCTAAACATGGTTAGCGTTTCGTCGATGGCCTTCTTGGGTCCTGCCAGTCGTGCATTGAGGCTGCGGTACATGATCGTCATGAAAATTGCGCCCAATACAACAAACGAAATGTTGAGGCCGTAAATGACACGACGTTTAATTTTGTCTGCGCGTACATGATGGAATGCACGTTGCACTAGACCCATCTCAGGAAAAACTTTCTCCGTGTAGAAATCGCGAATGAAGAAAGCGCGAGACTTACTGAAAACCTGTTCCAGATTAGGTATGACGGTGCCTTTTTGCAATAGCGCCTTACAGGCGTTAGCGATCGGCTGTCCTTCCTGCATTCCAGAGGTGAAGTAGTAACCGCGGAAGAACATTGGCGCCCGATACACGCTGTCTTCAAAAATAATGCTCATGTATTCGCGGAGCGGTTGATAAAGAGCACCAAATTCTTCAGGGAAAATGTAGGTCTTGTTGGCGTCGTCACTGTAATGTGTTCGACTTAAGTTACGATTGCGGATTTGATCGACCCGCTCCATCATTTGCCCAAAGCTCTGGTCAAAGGAGTTCAGGTTGAAGCCAGACTCCAAGGTAGCGGTAGACCAACCAAACATCTCGCGTTGCTGATCCACGTTCAGTTTATTGAAGAACTGGGTGAATCCATAAATCGTATCGGCTTTGGTAATGACCACAAACACCGGGAACTGAATGGCCATGGTGCGTTGAATATTCAGTAATTTCCCGCTGATATTACGAGCCTTCATTTGGCGGGTCGCCACATCGTCGCCTAACAGGGACGTGGCAGGAATCACCAGTAACACACCGTTAATGGGGCAGTAAGGTCTATGTTTTGCGAGCAGATTGAGGAAGTGTATCCATTCGGCTGCGTCGGTCGCATTCTCTTCCTGGAAGGTTAAGCGCCCAGCCGTATCAAGAATGACGGACTGCTCGGTGAACCACCAATCGCAGTTACGTGTGCCTCCGCCTCCGGAAATAGATTCCATGCCGATAGGGAACTTGATGCCGGAGAACTTGAGTGTGGTTGACTTACCTGATTGGGGTTCGCCAATCAACATGTACCAAGGCAATTGGTACATATCCAGGCCAGCGTTCTTTAAATTAACGGCAGCTTCACGCCACTTTTGGCCTAGGGCGCCCACAGCAGATTTAACTTCGGCAGCCGATGCACCAACCTGTGCATTGCTGATCGCTTTACCGAAGGCAATCCCGTTCTGTCGTTCACTGGCTTTGAGTACGATGTTATATAAGAAAATAAGCAGAAAAATGATGACGATGGCGCCTGCGAGGAACAGGGCGGGTTTCAAACCGAACTGGTAATAAACAAAATAGATCGCGCCGCCAAAAATGAGCATGAGGCTGACAACACGTGCCGAGCCTGGAATTAACCGAAAGAGGTCTAGGAGACGTGTCATTCGCTAGTCTCCTTTAGCGAATCTTTCAACGACTCGTCTTGGATTTGAGCTTTGGCTTGTTCGGACTTGGCTTTGACATCGCTAACGATACTGGACCAAACGACTTGATAAAAGATGGCTAGCAAAAAGATGGTCGCCATGAAGATAATGACCGATCGGCCCAACGAAAAGAGGGGGTCAAGGCGTTGTGATTTCTTCTTGATCACATGATACGCCTCCGGTGCCAGCTTAAAGGGCTCTTGGCCGATGGGATTCGGTAGTTGTTGATATAGGTAGGTAACGGTTTGTTCCCATTTCGCCTCATCAAACACATAAGCACCGCGGAAACCCAAGGTTAAGACATAAAAAGTGGCTTCTATCAGTTCTTTGTCGGCAGGAGTGAGTTCGGCAATAAAGTCGTAGAACTTGTTGCCAGCGACTTTGGTTCCGTAGAATTCCATTTCTAGGACGGGCCACTGCGGGGCGTGCTGCCAGGTAGAAGTCACAATGACTTCGTCGACTAACGCGATTAGGCCAAACCTAACGCGGTCATAGCGCGCTTTGAGCACGCTGTCGGCCAGCACTTTTTGGTCCATGGCTGAAATGATCGATTTAACTTCGCTGTAGACCTCTTCGAGACTGGGCGGGGCACCCTGGTCGAGTCGCTCCTTAAAGGTTGCGACGAACAGGAAAAGATCGACAATGACTTGGCGCAATTGCATGTCGGTTCACCTTGGTTGTAATGATATCGAAGCGTTGTTTACGAACTTCGTTCCACGATAAATAACGTAGTAAGTTCAGAGAATTGGAAGGGTCCCCAGATCGATAAGATCGGATTCTCTCGCAGTTTTTCAAATAGGGGATGTTGTTTAGAGACACGGTAATAGTGGTGATGAGGCGAGGCTGGCAGGGCCGGTAAATGGTGGATAGGGCCTTCTGTGTCCATGCCTCGGATACGACGTTGATTGAGCAAAGCCATGTGGCTCTCTGGTGATATCTTGAGTCCGTAAACTTGACGTGTCACTTCAGCTTCGTCCTGTTTAGATTCAAAGCATATGTAAAGCTCATATTTTTCGTCGAACCATGCCATTTCGATGGGGCATGCCAGCATGCCATCTTTTGGTTCAAAGACACGCGACTCGAAGCTGGCTTCCTCTAGCATGGCTAGCAGTTTGACAATACACGACTCTGCCTTGCTGAAACACTCACCCAGATTGTCATGATCGTAAGTGGGCACTTCAACATGGGCATCGTTTTCGCTGTATATCGATAGCATGCCAATAATCTCAGCCATCTTCAGATAGATGGTGAAAGGATGGATACGATCAATGCTGGAAAACTGCATAAAGGCGTTGGTCGCAGCGGCAATTGCTTGAACCTTAAGTGCATCACGCGCTTTCATTAACGTGGCCGTGTTCTTGTGTTTCCAATAGCTGCGTAAGATACGATTCTTGGCTAAAAGTCGGTTACCGGTCTCGCGCATCACATTCAATAGGAGCGGCGACGAACTCAGCGTAATCGTTGGCGGCACGAACTCTTTACGAATCTTTGGCGTACTTCCGTACTTCGCGGAACGTTCAACCTCTGCGATCTTGACGGCTTCGTAACCGTAGGTGGATTCGCCCGAAAACAATATTTTCGGATTGAACAGTTTCACTTCTAACTGTTGCGGATTTGAGCCGCTATTGACGTCATTGGCCTCAATCACCTTGGTGACATAGCGATACTTAATGCCGCCCATGGGCGTTTGATTGAAGCGCAGGCAGTTGGGTTCAAGTTCGGTGATGATAGGTAAACCCAAAAACACTTCGACCCGACCCTGGTATGTGTCGATGATGTCTTTGAAACTGCGCGACTCGATGACCGCGTTCTCTGGAAAGCGAATACGCGTACCATCGGTCAGTCGGCATTCAAGTTCAAGAATGTGCAGCACGTAATTTTCGCAGTCGCCATCGGCGATACTAATGTGAGCGACACCATATCCGTGGGGCTGATAATCGCGAATCAAGTCACCCAGGTGACCTTCTGCGTGTAAGGCCGCCTGTTGGAAATGGTGAGGTTGTATGAATTGACCCTCGGACCAGCTGATGTCTCGGCCGCTTACCACGTTTCCCTCAATCCATTACCGTGAATGGCGAAAGTCTTCATAGACCTTCTTGTCAACGATGCGAATAGAGTTCTTGGTCACCAAAACATAGATGTCTTTGGCTCGCCGGTACTCTTCACCGATCACCAAACGCTGGGCATCGACATCTTCAGAATCGGCGTAGTCGACGACGATAACAAAATCGTTACGGTCATTTTGCCGTTCGACGCGTACAGGTTCGTTTTGGGCTCCTTGAAAAACGCGCTTTTTGATGCCTGAGGTGGTATCGCGCATTTCGCTGACAAACCATTCTTCTGGTTTGACGTTGGAGATTTTTATGAGCAGGGTTTTGTCGACGGGAATCACGTCAAGTGGGAGAGCACGCCCTTGATTAGTTTCCGGCATGCTCAACAAATATAGATTAGAAAATGGTCTAGGTCCGCAAGCGAAGACAGAAACAAGTAGGGTACATGCGAGTCCGAAGCGCTTCATGGCGTGTAACTCCTCTCCTGTGTATGCAAAATAAGGGGTGCAAAAGTGGTTTAAGTCTATTGAAAGGGGACAGCTGTGTCAACCGCGCTGGTGGGAATCATGTTTTCTGGTTTCAACTGAAAACAAAAGGAATAGTGGATTGCTCGGTTAGGCAATGAAAACAATCTAATCATGTGCCGCTTAATGCGTGTTCGCGACCATCAGTCAGATGGCTGCCTACGCGCTGCGGCAGCTCGGTGAATGCTTAATGATGACGTAGATAAATAGATACCGATCGATGGTCAGAATCAAAACTAGGGCCAAGTTCACGTTGTGAGATCAGGCGATCCGAGCTAACCAAACAGTGATCGATGGGTATGCCGAATGGGCCCAAGCTGGCTGGCCAGGTTGGCTTCCACCCGCGGCCTACGGCTGTATCTAAGAATCCCATTTCTTTTAACTTACGAAATGGCGCGCACCAAGGTGTGGCATTCAAATCACCCACCAGCACCTTATCGCCTTGCCGTTGGGAGAGCCACAAACCGGCATCCGAGATTTGTTGGTCTCGCGTCGCAGCGTAGGACTCACTGATAGGTGGCAATGCGTGCAGGCTCAATATGGTGAGTTCGCTATCGGACATCCTAGTACTGACGGCGATGGCGGATACCTGTGCTTGTGAGCTAGGCGATGGCAGCCATTCGAAACGCGTTTCTTGGGGCAATTTGCTTTGCTTGTGGCGCAGGACAGCAATGCCAAAAGCGTCATGACGCGGCTGGGCCAACATCACTTCATGATGCTCCAGCCCTTGGTCCAATATTTCGGCCAAAGCAGCGTCGTACTCTTGGATGAAGACAAGATCCGCCTCACTCGCATTCAAATGCTGCAGGAACGCCTGTTTGTCAGCCGTCACGTGGTTCAGGTTGTGATGCAAGATGTGTAACTTCCAGTCCTGCCCGGGTTGACTCCAATCAATGACATAGGGCCACAAGCCCGTGATGGGGATGATACAGATGGCCAACATGCTAAGGCCTGTTCGCCAATACCGCATCAACCATGCAACCGAAACGCAGGCAGCCATCGTCGTGCAATAAAGCATACGAAAGTGTGCAAGCAGATCAAGTGACCACGACAAGTTACCTAAATAACCTAACAAATAGCCGAGGGTACTCAGTCCAAAAATGATCCACAGTCCGACTCGGGTGTATGCACGTTTATCCATCTTTTGTTGGAACAGCATTTACCAAGGTAGTCTGCTTCCCGTTTTGTCACGCAAATATCGGCGCCAATCATTGACGTTGAGATTAATGTCTGTCACTTCCCGTTGTGGATCGTCAAAGACCAGTTCGCCCATCGACTCAATCAAGCGCGTTAACTGATACGCTTCACGGTTGGCCGTAATCATGGATTGCACCCGTGCCTGTAGCCATTCAGTTAGCTGCATTTGGATACGGGGATCAGCGTATTCGCCTAAAACGTCGAGGCACAATTGGAATAAATTACCTGAGCCGCTTAGCTTGGCAAACGAGATTAGGTATTGCTGAATGAGGTCCATGACTTTGTCGTCAAACTTCTCGGCTTCAAGTGCATCTTTAATTTGATCAGGTGCGCCGTCTGCGTTGCCTGTTTTCCATTTGTGGACGGTGAACAGCGCGGTCACCAGCACTTCTTGGGTTACTTTGCGGGTATCGCTTAAGTGATCGCATAAATAGGTGCTCAGTGTGTTGGACAATGCCTTTTCGCCTCTGATCTCGCGCTAGCTGCAATATATCACGGGGCATTTGTTTAAGACCCAAACGCAAGCTCAAATCAATAGATATATAATTGGCTTATGAATAAACGCTTTGACCCGATCGCTTGTTTTCGAATACTGCTTGTCGTTTGTCTGGCCAACTTGGCTGTGACGTTGTGGGCGCAAGGGCCCGCGAGCTTCTTGACCGGAAAGTCTAACGACAGCGATGCCTATTTCATGCGCGTAGATGAGTTGGTAATCGGCGGTGAATTTGATGCCAGCGGTTCTGAAGAGATTGTGGTCGACATTAGAATAGATGGCCAGTCGCGCAGACTGTTGGTCTGCAATTTAGATCTACCCAGTGATCGTCTCTCAACCTTTCAATTTAAAGACAGTGAATATTGCGAATTGCAGCCCAAGCCAATTCAAACGTTAGAGATCGACGTCCGTGAAGAGGATGTATCTAAATTTGAGTGGATCACGGGCACTCATGAAGCGATTCAACTCTCGATCGACGACTTTGGTGAATCAAGCGATCGTTTTGTGGTCATCAACCTGAATGATATCCGCTTGGTAGAAAAACATTTTTTTAAGGCCGATAAAGTCGTTGAACTGCAAGGCGCACAGCTAGTCTTAGCGCTTGTGCGCACAGCCCGGCGAGATCATGCTGATGGGCAGTCAGCCAGCACCGTATCTGACACCTTTTCAATGATTGAGCGCGATGTCAGTTTACAAACACCTAGCTATGTGGCCACCTTTGTTGAGCGTCTCGCCGCTGCGGCTCAGCGCGCAAGCGCACAAGCTGGCCGAAGTACCCACACTTACTTGAGGCAGCGCTTATTTGAGCTCAGTGAACAGGCTTCGTCGATACAGAAAACGGCAGGAAAGGTGGCTGAGGCCGACCCATCCAAACTGGATTGGCACATGAGTGAATTACGTGTCGCCTTGTACCGAGTCCGAGAAGAGAGACACGACAACGATTCACTTAGGAAACTGTTAAAGGAAATAGAGCGCGCCTTAAATAGATGGTCGGTGACCACCACGGAATCGAATATCGCTGAACTTGAAGGACGACTTTCCGTTCACTATGACCGTTTGAGAAAAATCATTAATGCCACCAAAACAATCGAGTCTTCCAATGAACATAATGACCAATTAGATGCTGGCCTCAAGAGGTTAGCCGAAAAACTGGATCTCCTTATCGATCAGGCAGAACGCGCTCGCCACGGTTGGTTGGCGCTACCAGAGCTACAACAGAGCTGGTCTCAGTTCAGAGCGGACCTAAACCGAGAGCTGGGATTTGTAGAATAGGTGTTGTCAGCTCGGAATGAATGACCACTAATGAGATGCGGTATGGCTCAATGCGCGGGTCATGATGAGATCTGTCTGTACGTCTTGACCCAAAACAAACTGTTTTTTGCCCACAACATCGAATCCATGCCTTTGATAGAATTTTTGGGCTTGCACATTCTTTTCCCATACACCTAACCACATGGTCTGGTAACCGTCTTCGATACCCATTTCAATTACACGACGGATGAGGATGGCGCCGACACCCGATCTCTGATGGGAGCCGTCGACATACAAGCGCATCAATTCAATGGGGTTAGGCCCAAACGTGCTGGTATCAGCTTTACCAATTTGTGTTTTAGCGTAACCGCAAATGTCTTGTCCCTTATAAGCCAGCAAGAAGACGGACCCCACTTCGGCCATTTCCATCCTGATTTGAGCTGTAGTAAAGGCCTGTGACAGATAGCTATGCATATCTTTTAAGTCATTGTCTTTGGCGAAACTCTCGAAAAATGTTTTTTCGCCAAGTGCGGCAATTTTTGCCGCGTCGTTTTGCTGTGCACGACATATTCGTAGGGCTTGCGGAGGTTGCGTTTGCATGTGAGCCATTGGTCCTTTTTAGCTAAGTCATTTTGATCGGCCTAGAAATCTTTTTGACGACGTGCTTTTGATCACAAAAAGCTCGCAATATTGGCTGTAGGCAGACAGCTCAAATATGGTAACCTAGTTGCCAACAGTCTCCAAACAAACCGATTCCTATGTGGAGGTAGCCATGGCAAAGGGTA
Source organism: Holophagae bacterium (assembly GCA_029263455.1). Lineage (GTDB taxonomy): Bacteria > Acidobacteriota > Holophagae > Acanthopleuribacterales > Acanthopleuribacteraceae > JAGQSC01. Next base: position 32,814 of record JAJCXM010000019.1, on the reverse strand, counting down.
GTTACCAAGACGAAATACCCGCTTCTAGGGTAAACATTAAATATGTCAAGTACGTTGGCGATGCGCAAGAGGAAGTTGAACTCCCTCTAAAGCTATTGTTAGTGGGCGATTACACCATGCGTGAAGATGATACGCCGGTGGAAGATCGCAAAAAAATTAACGTTAACAAAAACAACTTTAACGCCGTCATGAAAGAACAAAAATTGGGCTTGAACTTCAGCGTCAAGAACGTGCTTTCTGGTGAAGAAGGCGACGAAATGGCAGTTGATCTCAATTTCGAGTCACTCGATGATTTCATGCCAGAGAATATCGCCAGTCAAGTTCCAGATCTGCAAGTACTATTAGAAGTACGCAAACTGCTGATGGATCTTAAGGGTCGTGTGGTTAATAACACTGACTTTAGACGTGAACTGAGCAAGATTCTGGAAGATCCAGCCAAAATTGAAGCGATCCGCAGTCAACTCGACAAGATCGCTCCACTCATCGAACGTGATGATAGCTGATCCATTTAACGACTACCTGAAGATATTGAACTAGAAGGAGAGCCCCTATGGCGAAGTCCAAAGAACAACAAGCTCAAGGACAAGAACAGGAATTTTCCCTGCTCGAGAGTCTGTTGGACAAAGTCGATCTTGCGGCACCAAAAGCGGGAATTGGGCGTGCTTCCCAAGTTGAAGGCGCCGATCAGAGTCAGAGAATAGCGACAGCCGTTAACCACTTCATTTCAGCGCTCATGTCGTCTGGCCAGAAAGTGGAAAAACTTGATCGCGACCATATCGATAGCCTCATTAAAGAGCTCGATGGCAAGCTGAGTTCCCAAGTTAGCGAGATCATGCACAACGAAGACTTCCAAAAAATGGAGTCTTCGTGGCGCAGTCTGAAATTCCTCATTGATCGCACTAATTTCCGTACCAATATCAAGATTGAGTTTCTTAATCTTTCCAAAGAAGACTTGCGTTCGGATATGGAAGACGCTCCTGAGTTATTACAGTCAGGCATTTTCCAACATATCTATAAACAAGAGTACGACCAGGCCGGTGGTGAACCGATTGGTGCCGTCATAGGTAACTATTATTTCAACCAGACAAATGCCGATATTGCGATGTTGAAGAACATGTCTGGCATCGCGGCTGGCTGTCATTGCCCCTTCATCGGTTCTATTGACTCCAATATGTTTGGGCTCGATTCCGCGCCTGACCTACATAAAGTCAAGGACATGGAAGACCTTTTTGGTCAGATGGAATACACGAAATGGCGAGCTTTGCGCGAGAGCGAAGATGCGCGCTACTTGGGCTTAACCTTCCCGCGATTCCTACTGCGATCACCCTATGATCCAGAAAACAATCCGACCAAGACATTCAACTTCACCGAGAGTGTCACTGGCAAAGAACACGACCGTTACCTGTGGGGCAATGCCTCCATGGCCTTTGCTAGTCGGCTTACCGAAAGCTTCGGTAAGAATGGTTGGTGTGTGAATATCCGCGGACCTCAAGCTGGCGGCGTCGTAGACGATTTACCGCTGCATATGTTTGAAGACGAAGGCGAACAGAAAATCAAGATTCCTACCGAGGTCATGATTTCTGATCGTCAAGAACTGGAACTGGCGGAAGCGGGCTTCATCCCGTTAACCTTCTATAAGAATAGAGACTATGCCTGTTTCTTTTCTGCACAATCCACGCAGAAACCTAAGAAATACAACACTGCTGAAGCAACGGCCAACGCCAAGCTCTCTTCTAACCTACCTTACCTGTTCCTGGCGTCCCGCCTCTCGCATTACCTGAAGGTGATCCAACGCGAAAATATCGGGGCCGCCAAAGAGAAGGCTGACCTACAGAAAGAGCTGGATATTTGGATTCAGAAACTGGTTACCACCATGCCAAATGCGGGTGCCGAACTGAAAGCTGAACGCCCACTGAGAGAAGCAAAAATTAACGTTTCCGACATCCCGGAATCACCGGGTTGGTACAACGTTGAGATGTTCATTCGCCCCCACTTCCAAGTGGAAGGTGTGAACGTCGCTCTCTCGCTGGTCTCAAAGATGCCGAAAGGTAAAGATAAATAGAGAACCTAACTATTCATGGTTTCTCGTGACGATCGTATCTACTACGAAGAAGAGCTGCGGTACCTGGCCAAAGAAGGCCAGGTATTTGCAACTCGTCATCCCGATATTGCGCGCTATCTCGGGCTCGAAGGTCTTAATCCCGAGCTAAGGGACCCGCACTCTGAGCGCATACTCGAAGGCTTTGCGTTTCTTATTGGGCGGCTGCGCCGCTTTATGGGACATCAATTCTCTGAGTTGGTGCATTCACTCTTCAACTTAATCTATCCAGCCTACCTGCGGCCGCTTCCCACCAAAACAATTGTCCAATTTACGCCGCAAGAGAGTATGCTCGATAAACCGGTCAACATCGCTCGCTCAACACCGGTTTTTAGTGATCCTGTTGGTCCGAAAGGCGTACGCTACGAGTTCACAACGACTCAAGAAGTTGTTGTACAACCGATCACATTGAGTAGGGTTTTTGTGGATCCGGACACGAGAGCGGATTTTTCACTTTCGGCCGAATTCAAATTGCATCCGGGCGCTCAAGCGGAATCGCTCGATTGGGAAGCCATCGAGTTCTATATTCACGGCGACCCTAGCGCCAGCTATGAGCTCTACCATCAAATGTCTCGATTCGTGCAAGGAATCGAAATCAAAGGTGTGGCAACCGTTCCTGGTACTTTGGAACTGCAATGGTCTGGCTTCGAATCCGACCACAGCCTAAGTCAGGATGAGGATCACCATTTCTCGCAGCTTCATCACTTGCGTGACTATTTTGATTTCCCACAGAAGTTCCTGTTTTTCAAGGTAAAGGGACTGCGACCTTACCTGATGCCAAAGGCCAAAGACCTCACATCTTTTCAAATTAACTTTATCTTTAAGAAACCCTTCTCGTCGGGCTACCAGTACCGCAATGACTCGCTGAAGTTATTCTGTTGTCCTGTTCAGAACGTCTTTTTGAAACCCTGTGAACCCTTTAAGGTGACAGGTAAACAGATTGAATATTTGATTAGTCCTGACCTGACTCGTCCTGACTTTGAGGTTTTCTCTCTGGATCGCGTCCTGGCAAGTAAGGAACAGCTACGATCGGACGTTCGTCCTTATTACCAGTTCTCTCATGCTGGCGTCGCTTCAGATAAACGTTGGTTTTATACCTTACGGCGTGAGAAAAGCTTTGAACAGGGCTGGGAGACCTATATTCGATTTCTTGATCTTGATGATGAGAGCCCAGACGCGTTGCGTGACCAGGTGATCTCAGTCAATACGCGCTGTACAAACCGACACTTTGCTCAAAGCCTTAAGATCGGCCAAATCAATCAGCCCTCTCAAGATGTGCCCGAAACCATATCGGCTCGTAACATCACGCAAGCGACCAAAGCTTATTGGCCGGAAATTCACACCAAAGGTGACTGGGACTTTATTTCCCATCTCGCATTGAACTTCACTGACCTTGCCTCGACTGAGGGCGTACGCCGTCTATTAGAGCTCTACAACATTCCACAGAGTGAGTCAGGCAAGCGCAAGATTATGGGCATCAATAAAGTTCACGACGCCAAAGACCACCTCATCATGTTTGGACAAAGCGTGGCCGGACGACTGATGGAAATCAACTGTTCTGAAAGCTATTTTCAGCACGATGGCGATTTAGCTCTGTTTTCACAGGTGTTTGGTCATTTCTTGCGCGCCTATTCACCGATCAACTCCTTTATTAGATTGGTTGTTACCAACTCTGATCAGTCTGATCGGTTGACCCACATCGCGTCCTATTAACCATGATAAATATTGACCATCTTTTTCAAGAGTTACGACGGCTGAAACGCGAAGCACGCGATCACAACGCGACGCTTAAAGTCATTCAGAGTCCAAGTCGGGTATTTGAACCGCGCGTGGTTGAGCATGTAGAACGTACGGATGAGCAGTGGAATGTCTGCATCAATTTTGAGGGACTATACGGCGGACTCGGGGCCCTGCCCGGTTACTTTTCCGATGAAATACTGCATCAAACGGATGAAGTTAACGCGCTGCGAGACTTCCTCGACATTTTTAATCACCGCATCATTGAAGCGCTCTTCGATATTTGGCGCTCATCGCAGATCTTTCTTGAGAATGGTGTGGAAGCCAAAGAGACTGACAACCAAGAATTCGACCAGTTTCTACGTGCACTGGCTGGTGTTCCTTCACATGAAGACCAAATTCCGTTGTACATCAAGTGTTTGCGTCGACATCATTTTTCTCTTTATCAAAGGCGCGAAAAGACCGTGCTAGGCCTGGCCAATGTGCTGACTTCCTTCTTTGACGGTGTGGACTTCGAGTTTGAAGAGCACGAAGAAAGGTTCATTCCCATCCCCTCATTTCAGCGCGCCAAACTAGGTGGCGACTTTAAACTGGCCATAGGCAAACAGGGAAATATGCTAATCGGGACGCGCATTCGCGACATTAATGGACGATTCTCAATTAAAGTGGCCGATCTTGACTACGCCAGCTACATGCGTTTCCTTCCGGGCGGCGATTGGCACGAACTCGTATCCGGCATCGTGAAGTCCTATACTGAAGATCAATGGGCGTGTGGACTTAAATTGGAGCTGAGAGCCGATGAAATTCCGAAAATGCAACTGGGGAATCGCGTTTTGAGTGCCAATTGCTGGGCTTTAAGTGGTGCGGCTGATCAAGCTGCGCTGGTCGTTCTGGGGGGTCCGTTATGACACTCAACCACGGCTATAATTTCCTGAAAAAGATCACGGGTCAGAATTTGAGGCTCAATCAAGAGGAAAGCCTAATTGAATCTATCCAGGCAAACCTAATCCAGATCCTCAATACGCGACAAGGCATGGTTGGTCACATTCCAGATTTCGGCCTTCCCGATATTCACTATGTCTATTCTTCTTTGCCTAAGTCATTGGACCATTTGGGTTTGGAAATACAGAAAGCGTTAGAGAAATACGAACCGCGTTTGGTGAAAGTGCACGTTAAGTTTGTTGAAAAAGCGACAGATACATTTCGAGCCACGTACCATATTGTGGGTGAAGTAAAAGAGGGCAGCCGCGTGTCTCGCATCACCTTCCAAACAGAGGTTTTACGTGACGGATCTGCCGATGCGTTTGTGGTAAACCAGTATGAGTAGCGAGACCATATTTGAGCATTTGACGACGATTCTCGAAGGGGATCAAGACGAGATCTGGACCTACTTGGACAGCGTCATCATGGAGATCAATATTGCCGTTGAGGGCCAACTCAACGAGATTATTCATCACCCTAGGTTTCAACAGATGGAGTCTTCCTGGATTGGTCTTGCCATGGTTGCCGATGACATTGGCGACTTACCGCTGGTAAAAATCGAGATGCTTAATGCGTCCAAGCAGGCGCTCTTAGATGATTTTGAAGAATTCTTCGATCTAAGCGACAGCGGCCTCTTTTTCCACCTCTACAAAACCGAATATGATCAAGCCGGTGGCGAGCCATACGGCAGTGTGTTGTTGCAATACGAGTTCGCCAACAAAGCTTCCGATCTAAATTTGCTGAAGATGATTTCCAAGGTGGCCGCCAGCTGCCATTGCCCGGCGGTGGCCAATGCGTCTCCCGATCTATTCAATGCGCGCGACTACCATGCGGTTGAAGAAATCGAAGATTTTGATCTCTTATTTGAGGCGCGCGAGTTTACCAAGTGGCGAGCACTTAGAAGCAGCGAAGACGCCCGCTACTTGGCGCTCATACTACCGCGTTTACTTGCGCGCCGTCCCTACGACCAACATGTCTTTGAAAGCTATCGATTCAACGAAAAAGCCGAAGATATCAACGACTTCAGCTGGACGTTTGCAACCTATGGCTTTGCCATGATCCTCAGTCATAGCTTCTCTAAGTTTGGCTGGTGTGTGCATATTCGGGGGCCTCGAACAGGCGGGTTATTAGAAGAGATGACACCCATGCCGATAGGCTGTCACGGTTACGAATTGACGCGTTATCCCATGGAGATTGTCTTCTCTGATTATCAGGAACACAAGCTAAGTGAACAGGGTCTGATCGTGTTAAACTATTTCAAAGAATTACAACGACCTTGTGTCTTTTCAGCGCCTACGATTCAGAGTTATCTCCGTGATCGGTCAAGGAGCTTCAACAGCAACGATCGGCTGGCAGCAAGCTTGCCGTATATCTATCTGGTTTCACGTATTGCCCATTATCAGAAAGTGATTCAACGGGAGAACGTTGGCACGGTGAAAGAATCGCAACAGTTGGAGAATGAACTTTCGGTATGGTTAAAAAAATTAGTAACATCGATGCCCGATCCCAACATCGACATCCGAAGTCGTTTCCCTTTAAGTGGCGGAAGCGTCAAGGTGAGTGAAGATCCCAGTAATCCGGGCTTTTTTGATCTTCATTTGGTCCTGCAACCCCATCTTCAACTAGAAGGCGTGAACGCCGAATTAACACTTATATCAAAGTTACCTCGCAGTAAGGAGTAAGACATGGATGCTCAGAATATTAAGGCATTGATTGGAAAATTGAATGGAACCATGACCAAAGCGATGGAAGCCGCTGCGGGCACTTGTATTCAACGAAGTCACTTCGAAATTTCTGTCGAACACTTGTTGTTGAAACTACTCGATAATCCACGTTCAGACGCGTCCGTGATGTTGGAAGCACTTGGTGCCAATGTGGAATCCATTCGTGCCGATGTCGAAAAGGGACTCGTCTCTTTGAAAGACGGTAATTTTTCGAAACCACGTTTTTCTTCCATCTTATTGGAATCGATCGCACAGGCCTGGAACTTTGGCAGTTTAGAACGGTCAGAAAGCAAAGTACGCTCAGGCCATTTTGTGGTTGCTCTGTTGCGCGACAAGATGTGGGTGACAGGCTCGGGGATTACCGCTTTCTTGAGCGCGAATGACTCCGATGTCGCGGCTCGTTTCGAAGAATTAACCCAAGCAAGCGAAGAAGTGGCTGTCAAGAAAGTGACCTCAAAAGAGAGTGCCGGCATCTTAGACGAATTCACGGTCGACTTGGTTGCCGAAGCCCGCGAAGGCCGCGTGGATCCTGTCATTGGCCGAGACCATGAAATCCACCAAGTCATTGATATCCTTACCCGCCGTCGCAAGAACAACCCAATCCTGGTAGGTGAGCCAGGCGTAGGTAAGTCTGCCATTGTTGAGGGCTTGGCTTTGCAGGTAGCTGAAGGCAACGTGCCGCCTGTGCTGGAGAAAGTTCAAATCCGAAATTTGGATCTAGGTCAACTTAAGGCTGGCGCCTCCATGAAAGGCGAATTCGAGGACCGATTAAAGAACGTCATCGATTCTGTGCAGGCGTCTCCTACGCCCATCATCCTTTTCATCGATGAAGCGCACACACTAATTGGGGCTGGCGGCGCTGCTGGTTCGGGCGATGCGGCTAACTTATTGAAGCCTGCACTGGCTCGCGGTCAACTAAGGACCATTGCGGCGACCACTTGGTCAGAATATAAGAAGTATATAGAGAAGGACGCGGCTCTGGAACGCCGGTTCCAGGTCGTCAAGATCAATGAACCAAGCGTAGAAAAAGCGACCGCCATGTTACGCGGCATCAAGAGCAAATACGAAGACCATCACAAAGTGAAGATTGTGGATTCGGCCATCGAAGCCGCTGCCATGTTAGCTGGAAAATACATCTCGGGCCGTCAGTTACCAGACAAAGCCATCGATTTGCTGGATACTTCCTGCGCTCGGGTCCGTCTTTCGCTCAACTCCATGCCTTTTGAACTGACGTCATTAAAGAATCACATCATCAACTTAGAACGTGAAATTGATGATAAGAAACATGAAGTTGAGTTAACTGGAGTGGCCCATAAAGCTATTCCAGATCTAGAGAGTAAGCTAACTGAATTAAAGACCGAATGTGACGACATCCAATCAAAATGGGAAGCTCAAAAAGAGATCGTCACCCAAATCGTTGAACTAGAACTTCAAATTAACGACGCGGACGATGCTAGCCGACCTGGGTTTGCAGAACAATTGAAAGAACAGCAAACGAAACTGGAGAGCACGGCTGGTGACAATCGTTTGGTTGAGTACCGTGTGACGGCGCCAACCGTATCCACAATCGTGAGCCAATGGACCGGTATTCCGGTCGGCAAAATGGTTAAGAACGAACTCTCCGATATCATTCGGGTTGAAGATAAACTTAAAGAACGGGTGTTGGGTCAAGATCATGCAGCTGAACGCATTGCTCGTTCCATCAAAGCATCTAAAGCTAAAGTAAATAATCCCGATACGCCGATCGGTGTCTTCCTAGCCGTGGGACCTTCGGGTACCGGTAAAACGGAGATGGCACTCACTCTAGCTGATGCCTTATTCGGTGGCGAACGCTTCGTCGTTCAGATCAATATGTCCGAATACCAGGAGAAACACACGGTTTCCCGCATGATTGGCTCACCTCCAGGCTATGTCGGCTACGGAGAGGGCGGAGTTCTTTCTGAAGCAGTCCGTCAGCGACCTTACACGGTGGTCTTGTTAGATGAAGTGGAAAAAGGGCATCCAGACGTCATGAACCTCTTCTACCAGGTGTTCGATAAAGGGCATTTGGCGGATGGTGAAGGCCGCATCATTGATTTCCGTAATACCGTTATCATGATGACCAGTAACTTGGGTAGTCAGATCATTGAAGACATGTGTTCAGGCGACGAATGGCCAGAGGTCGAGGAATTATTGACAGCCATCCGTCCGACGTTGAACCAATTCTTGAAGCCCGCTCTGATCGCACGCATGACGGTCTTACCTTACTTCCCAATCTCGGAAAAAGTGATGAAACGCATTGTGGGTTTGAAGCTGCGTAAAGTAGTTGTGCGCTTGAAGAACAATCATGGCGTGACTACCAAAGTAGAGCCAGCCGTCATCCAGTCCATCTCGGATCGGTGTCGTTTGGTTGAGGCTGGCGCTCGTAATATCGATCACATCATTAACGGCGAACTGCTGCCACTCATTGCAAACGAGATTCTTGCTCAGCTGATGGATGGTGACGTGGGTGAACAATTGACCATCGGCCATGAAGATGGTTCCTTTACCCTGGAATTCTCCTAGCTTGCACAGTCGGGACGTGCTCATTGATTGATCGTTTTCGAATCTTTCACCAGATAGTCACTCAGTGCGATTTGTCGTCGTCTGAGTCGGTTCTGCGTTCAACCATGCAAGAACTGACGACCGAGCTGCAAGCGGATCGTGGTGCTTATTTGGCGGTCGGCGCTGGTAATTTACGCTGTCTGATTGCGCGTACGGCAGCAGGCACAGATGTGCAAAACATCCAGGACGTTCTGCCATTTGATATCCTGAAAAAAGTACCACAGAGTCGCCAACACTTCGCTGCCAAGATGCCGATAACGCCTCGAGGTCGCGGGATTGGCAGTTCGTTTAGCCGTTTTGAGATCAAGAATCTGTTATGTGTCCCCACGCTCAATCGCGGTGAAGTCGTTGGTGTCGGTTATTTGGAGCGGGGCGCATCGCAGCCTGGCTTTGCGCCCAATGAAATCAAAATGGTAACCGACGTTTTTCAGGACGTGGAACTAATTCTCAGCAACAGTTGGAAGTATCAGCGTCAATCATTTGAAATGAACCAAATGAAAGACGAAATCAACATGGCAAAGATCAATATGATCTCCAACCATGCCAGCATGTTGAGGTTATTCAATCAAATCACGAAATTAGCGAAGGTGCCCTCAACCGTCCTTATCCACGGCGAGTCGGGGACAGGGAAAGAGTTGGTTGGACGCGCCATCTACAACTTGTCTGGCTTAAAAGGTCCATATATTTCCATGAACTGCGGCGCCATCGAACACAGCCTCATGAAGAGTGAGCTGTTTGGCCACTTGAAAGGCAGTTTTACCGGTGCTCATCGGGATCGAGAAGGTCTTTTCAAAAAAGCACAAGACGGTATTTTGTTCATGGATGAAGTGGGCGAGATGGCTCTGGATATCCAAGTCGCGCTTTTGCGGACCTTAGAGCTGGGAGAGATCATGCCAGTTGGGTCGGATCGCGTGGAGAACGTGAGCACGCGCATCATCGCCGCAACTCACCGTGACCTATCTCATATGGCCGCCAATCGGACTTTTCGTAACGATCTCTATCAAAGAATTCGAGGCATTACTATCGAAGTTCCGTCATTGAGAGATCGTCGTAGCGATATTCCGTTGCTTGCCAACCATTTTGTGAAGTCCTTCAATACCAAACTAGGACTCAACTATAAGGGTCTGAGGACAGAGGCTTTGGACGTACTCAATGAACGCGACTACCGCGACGGGAATGTGCGTGAACTTAAACATATGATCGAACGCGCGATGGTTTTTGAGGACGATCCAGATCTCATTGGCCCGGACTTCTTGCGAGAAGACATCAGTACCAGTTCAGCCATGGAGATGTCCGATGCCATTGAGTATGAGGAACAGATCAACCGATTTGCTCGCCAAGTAATTGAATCTGCCATCGAAGCTTGCGGTGGCAATAAGACGAAGGCTATGAAGCGACTGGGATTGGCGCGTACTACCTTCTACAGTATGCTCAACAAATACGGAATTCAGGGATAGAGGTTCATCATGACGGTAGATATCCAGCCAGCAATTGGAAACGCACGACCCGTTGACGAGTTACAGTTTCATTTCACTTGTTTAGGTAACTTTTCAGGGTTGACTGACGAGCGATCGGCCTACCCGTTGATGGCCGTTAATCGCAACTCATGGGATGGCCTCTTTGAGCAATTAAAACCCGCCATCACCGTGACCATCTCGCTTGAAGGTGTGCGTGATTTTGAGAACCGCATCGTCTTTGCTCGCTTAGCCGATTTCTCGTTAAAAGGCATCACCAGTCAAATCGCCTTTCTCAACGATCTGACCGCCTTTTCAAATTCGTTACGCCAAGCGTCGGAAGATAACCCACTTGATGTGGATGACATGGTTGCCAAGCATCCTCAACTCAATGTACTGAAAACGATGGCTTCCCAATTCACTGAAGGCGAAGCATTGGATCTGCTAAACATGGTCGATTTGGGTGCTGCCGAGGAAACCGGTCCCCAGCTGAAATACGTCAAGAAGGTCTTCTCAGCGTCAAAATTCACAGGCCACAAGCGCGAAGCGGCGGCTAGTGAAGTCATAACTATCGTTGATGATGCGGCTAATCAGGTTATGAAAAGTGCGGAATATGTCTCTTTAGAGTCCCATTGGCGTGGCCTGAAGAATCTGCATGCAGCCACCGAAAAGAACGTGTCTTTGAGCCTGATTGATTGTCCTAAGGACGAGTTATGCGATGCCACTTTCTTAACCTTCATCAAACCCGAAGAAGGTGATCCCGCCTCAATTGATTTGCTTCTCACAACATTTGCGTTTCAAAAGACAGACTCCGACCTGCATATTCTCCATCACCTGGGACGCATGTCCGAGTCACTAGCCGTACCCTTTCTGATGAACGCAGATCCTCAAATTTTTGGTGCTAGAAATACCCGTCTCCTACAACATATTCGCGACTATAGCGGTCGCGTAAGTGGTCCCGAATATGCCAAGTGGCGGAAACAGCGCGATGAGCTAGGTTCCCGTTGGCTATTTGTGTGTGTCAATGAACAGGTCGTCAAAGACGGCGAAGATCAATCAGAACAGGTATTGGCAGCGGGCTCGTTTGTGTTTGCCTCCGTCTTAGCGAAAGTACTGGCTCGTGGTATTTGGCCCGGTGAGTTGATGGGACCTCATGGTCGCTTGGATGACGCTGGCGGTTCGGCCATTATCTTAAGCGAAGAACAGGCAAGCGAACTTGGTTACGAAGGCTTCTGTAGTTTCACGGGCACCGAATCCGGCGAGCGCCTCACCGTCCTCGGCATGAACTGTCTTGCCACCGTCAAAATTGGCATAGGACAGTCTCCTGGCGCAAGAGACTTTGTTGAATTCACGCTTAGCTATTCATTCTTTGTTGGCTGCTTGTCTCGCTATATTCGGTCTGTGGCCGGCGAGGCGGATGCGATCGCCAAAATCAAAGAGTTCGTCGGTGCCAAAGCGGAAGAGGATGTGGTTTTGGAGCAAGAGGACGGACAGTCCTATTTCCGCGTCAAACCCAGCTTCACTATTTTTGGCCTGTGTCCCGATGTGGTAGTCGGCATCGAATAACTAGGTACGGCGTGACTTCCACATATCCATAAAGACTCGGGCTGCGACTTCATGGAAATGGTCTTCGGCATATGCAGTATCGATTAAGTTAGCTCGATTCACGTATTCGGCCCATAACTTCTTGGCGTTATTACCTACGCCAGGAACCTGTTTGAGTGATTCTGGTTCTAAGCGTGGCCAAAAGGTGTCAAACCAATGTCGAAAACTCGATTGATAAGCGGTCAGTAGCACAACCATATGTGATTTGAGCTCTTCAATCTTCTGTTCTTGAGTCAACATCCGTTCTTCAGTGAGGCTGCGGGTTTGATCTGAGTAATGCAACGACACTTTGAATTCGTTTTTGACAAATGTCTGGACAAGGGTTTCCAGTTGAATGAGCACATCGATTTGTTGATTTTCCGGGTTTGGTGCCCGCGTTACGATCGGCTGTTTACTTGTGGTTGCTTTGGTCTTCCCAATCCACTCGTCGTAGACGTCACGAAAGAAGGCTTTGCCTAGCATACCCATGGCGCGTGTCTCTTCGGCCAACTCTTTGAAAGGGAAATTGATGCCGTGAGAACGGTTGGCGCACAAGTTTAGGTAATCTTCCAGTGCGTCGATATTGTTTGGCGAAGGTTGAACAATGAATTCGTTGAAAAATTCTCTGGCCTCGTTGGAAACCAGGCAGCGCACGTTGTGTTCGAAATTCTTGAGTAATCTAGCGTGGATCTCGTGGTTGACTTCGGTGACATAGCGATCCAATTCAAGCACGGCCATCTCTTTGAACAAATCATGGATCATCTGAATGTGGATGTCACGAATGGAAACGACCAAATTGGCGCGGCGATTGCGAATCGCGTGGATCAGTGGTCCACGATCCAAATAGCATTCTTGCAGCGACTGCAAAAGATGATCTATGTGGTCAATACCTACCACACAATCCTTGGCTAAGGACCGAATCATGGCATCCACATAAAGTCGTAAATGCTCTGGTTTATTGAAGATCACAAACACGCGGGAGTCATAGAGAATAGGTTCCTCCGCGAAGGTGCGTGGGAACTGGAAATGGCCCAACGGATGGAACATCTTATGCATCACGGACGTTTTGCCGCAGCCCTTGCTGCCTTGGATAACGACCAGGCCCGAGCGAGCCACTGAATTGCCGATATCGGCCCAGAATTGAGGCGGCAAGACCAAATCTTGCGCGGCATCTAATGGGCCCGTCCCTAATGTCGACGTCTGGGACTTGGTAGAGGTACTGGTTTTTCGTTCACTGAACCATTTGCGTTTGTTCTCGTGCCAGTCCATCAGCGCAAATAGCAGGTTGTAGTCTTCGTCTAACAATAACTTTATGAAACGGGCAGGCTCCAAGTCGCCAATCAAGTTTTGTATTTCCATGGTGGCTTGCACCTTTGGGGTCACAAAAAATGAGTTTCCTGGTTGTGATGTCAGCTGGAATTTGACGAAATCGTTTAACCAACGGCTAGGTATCTCGAAATACTGGTTCTTACTCCAGCGGAGCTCCACGTCTTTGGCCGTTTGTCCGAGTGGCTTCAAGAATTGGGCGACGTCTTTGGGATGCAACTCGTTAAATGCCATGAACAGATGGAATACGCCCACATAGGGGTCTTTCACGGAGCGGGCATAGGCGACCGCTTTGTTGTAGACGTCGTATTTTTCCCATATTTTGCATTTGGGATTGTCTGCTCCAACCGGTGTCAGGTGGTTTTCTTCAGACGTCTTCTGAATGGTCATCACCGTGGAACCCAGGACAAGGAAATCACTAACCGGATAGAACTTGTTCGGGTTCAGTTTGTGGCTGTCGACAAACGTGCCATTTGATGAGCTCTGATCGCTCACTTCAAATTGTTGATGGTTCACCCGTAAGATCGCGTGACTGGTCGACATACAGGGATCGTGGCCCACAACCACATGGTTTTGGGGTCCGCGACCGACCGTTAAAGGTTTACCGTGCTCAATCGTAAAGGAATGACCCTCTAATGGGCCAGAGATGATCTGAACCGTGCGTTTCATACTCTGAAAAACTCGCCAAATAGTTTAAAGGTCATGCCGTTCCACTATAGACTTTAAACAAGCCGAAGTCTAGCAATGCCAGTGGCTGCCGTGCGAACACAAAGCTAAAGATCTGAGTGCCATAGGCGATTAAGACTGTGCGCTTAAACAAATAAAAAGGCCCGCGAAAAGCGGGCCTTGCCCAAAAAGGTTTACCAATAGAGGGGGAGGTAAACTGAATTGTAAGGGCAGCCAAATTCTAACATGGACAAATTGGGATGCAAGGACTTTTTTTGTAACATTCGTCGCTTTTTCCATGATTAAGAAAGAGGTTAAATCCGTGGATCGCTTTGCTTTATGTCCAATAGGAGCTTGGATATTCATGAATCACAAATAAATCGTTTGAATAGTATGGCTTAGGGGCATACGGCCGTCACAGAGCCGCTAAATTTGACGGCAGGCAAACTGAGGCTACCCCCGTTGTTGGGTTTTTGTTAGGATGGCGAAGGTTTAGTGAGGGAGGCATCGCTTGTCAAGTCCGCTGTCAAAGCTGTTTGGGAAATCACCGTTTTCTTCAATCCAGAGGCACATGCGCGTAGTCGCAAAATGTGTCAAACATGTGGAGCCCTTATTTGAAGCCTTGAAGGCCAACGATCAGGCACGTTTACAGGCAGAAGCTGCCGAAATTGCACGGCTTGAAAGTGAAGCGGACGCAGTTGAAGCCGATCTTCGTCAGCACCTACCAAAGAGCTTCTTTTTACCAGTAGACCGCCGCGATATCTTAGGTATCCTGGAAGCCCAGGACTCCATCGCGAATGTGGCTGAAGATATTGCTGGCACCTTAATCATGCGCACCATGCCATTCCCCGACGAGATCTCCAAACCGGTCGATGAATTGGTTACATCGGTAATGTTGGTGTGTAAGCAATGTTCCAGGATGGTCGAGGAATTTGACGAACTGGTTGAAACCGGATTTGGTGGACGCGAACGTGACCACGTTGAAACCATGTTATCTGAGCTCAACCGTTTGGAAGCCTTGTCTGACGTGGATGTCGCTAACGCGCTGACCGCTCTATTTAAAGCAGAAGCCCGCATTGACCCCGTCTCCATCATGCTGTGGTACGAGTTGATTGGTTGGTTAGGGGACTTGGCCGACCATGCTGAAAAAGCGGGTGACCGATTACGGTTGATGCTCGCACGTTGACACTTAAGATACTTAATTAGTTGGATCGGAGTAGTTAATGGATATCCTAACGATGCATGGCCATACCCTCATTGCAATGGCACTGATTTTTGGCGTGTATATGTGTTGGGGTATTGGCGCAAACGATGTGGCCAATGCAATGGGTACCTCGGTTGGATCCAAAGCGGTTACAGTCACCATGGCTATCATTATTGCCGCTATTTTTGAGTTTGCAGGCGTTGTATTGGCGGGCGGCCACGTCACCAAAACCATTCGCAAAGGCATCATCGATCCAACTATGGTGCTGGATCAGCCTCATATCCTTGTTTACGGCATGCTGGCATCGCTCTTAGCCGCCGGGCTTTGGCTAATGATCGCCTCGTGGCGAGGTTGGCCTGTTTCCACCACCCATTCGATTGTAGGCGCATTGGTAGGCTTCTCGATCGCAGGCATTGGCGTCGATTCTGTTAAGTGGGATAAGTTATTGCAGATTGTGGCCAGCTGGGTGGTTTCACCTTTGTTAGGTGGCGTGATCGCCTTCATGTTGATGCTCATCGTCATGAAACTGGTCTTGAACACAGAACATCCCTTTGATAATGCGCGCCGATACGGGCCCTTCTTCCTGTTTTTAGTGGGCTTCCTGATCTCGTCAGTGACGTTATTCAAAGGGTTAACCCATCTGGATATTCAATTATCCACGCTCGAAAGTTTGCTCTGGTCGGCCGTTGTCGGCGTGTTCATCGCCTTTTTGGGCTACTTATTTATTAGGCGGGTCAAAGTTGACCCTAAAGCAGACAAACGATTCCATTACGCCAGCGTTGAGAAAGTCTTTGCGCCTATGCAGATTTTTACTGCTTGTTCCATGGCATTTGCCCATGGTTCCAACGATGTTGCCAATGGCGTTGGACCTTTAGCAGCCGTCATCAGTATCGTTGAGACCGGACAGGTTATTCAAGACTCGCCGCTCCCCAATTGGGTGCTGTTATTAGGCGGAATAGGGATTGTGGTTGGTTTGGCCACCATGGGTGTTCGCGTTATGAAGACGATCGGTAAAGAGATCACCGAACTTACACCTAGCCGTGGATTTTGTGCGGAATTGGCAGCGGCAGCTACAGTGGTGATTGCATCTAGATCAGGCATTCCGGTTTCCACCACCCACGTAACCGTGGGCGCGGTTATGGGCGTTGGTATGGCGCGCGGTATCGCAGCCCTTGACCTGCGCGTGGTTGGCCGTATTGTCATTTCCTGGCTGGTCACCTTGCCGGTAGGCGCTGTCTTGTCGATGATCTTTTTCTTCATCTTACGTGCTATTTTTGGTGCTTGATGAAGGGATCAGTTAAGATAGTTCTCTAATTAGCCAGCAGATAAATTTCCATCCAGAAGGGGAGACCTATGCTCAAGGAAAAGTACGATGAATTACTTAAGCTTGGTGAGTCACTAAACGTTCAAGACGGTTATGTTGAAGAGAGGGACGGCAAGTTACGCGTTGGCGGAACTACGCCATATCAACTCGATAAAGACCTGATGTGGGACAAGATAAAGTCCTACGACAATTGGGAAACAGAATTGGAAGCCGATATTAAAGTGGCCAATACCGACATTTACGGTGTCTACACGGTCGCTTCAGGCGATACTTTGTGGAAAATCTCACAGAACCATTTTGGTAAAGGCAATCGCTACAACGAAATCTTCGAAGCCAACCGCGACGTGCTCAAGAACCCAGACGTCATTCGTGTAGGCCAACAACTGAAACTACCACTCAAAGACGTCGTCGCATAAGCGTTACTGATCACTCTTAATAGAAAAGGGCCGTTGCAAGTCAACGGCCCTTTTTTTTATGGACACGGACTTGCCTCAAGAACGTGAGACAGGCGTCCGAAGGCTGTCTTACAACTCGCATAAAGCCTTAAGAATGTGAGTCCGACATCCGTGAGGCTGTCGCATAACTCGCGTCAAGGCTCAAGAATGTGAGTCTGGCTTCCTCGGCGCGGCGTAATGTGTGAAGCCGGCCAGCCAGAGGTTATAATCCGTTTATATTCAGGTAAATACAATAAATAGGATAGTCATCTTAATCGCTACATCGAATTATTAGGACTTATGAGACAGCCTCTTCTAGCCAGAGGTTATGATCCGTTTTATTCAGGTAGATACAATAAATGGGATAGTCGTTCTAATCGTTTCGTCGAGTTATTAGGACTTACGAGACAGCCTCATCCGTGTCGGAGGTTCGGCTGTCAGCCTTCATAGCAAGCCGCCTTAGCCATGTCGTCTCCGGTGTTGGTGTTTATCACGAAGAAAATGTCAGAGTTGTTGATCACTTCGAACTAAGCTGGCATATGTAATCACATGAAATCACCCGCTTTCGTTATAGGAGGTGTCGAAGATTACATTCATGTTCTGTGTCATCTATCCATGAACATTGCCATGAAGGGCTAAATAGTCCGGACTTTTTGCCAGCTCCAAACGTAACACCTTAAGATAACCATAACTTTGCCTATGACAGGTACCGCATGAATATCCTGCTGCTAAGCCTTTGCTTTCTAATGACCGTCCACGCCGACGAGGCGCCCTGTCCCCAAGCTGACGCACTCTTTGAAAGCTATTTTGAAAAGCTGTTGGCGCTTAATCCCACCTACGCTTCATCCATCGGCGACAACCGCTTCAATGACAAGCTAGAAATCAATATCAGCGATCAGCATCGAAATGACATGCGCAAGCTCTATTTGGAAACTCAGCACCAGTTAACCCTATTGCCTCAATGTTTGACTGCAAGCCAGCAAATCAGCGTCGCTGTGCTCAATGAACTACTGGACATCGAGTTGGAGAGACTTAAGTTTCCCGATCATCTGATGCCTATCAGCACCATCGTCTGTTTCCCCGACGAGTTCGCCACCGAATGTTCCGGTGAAGGCAATGTCCCACTCACCTCGCTTGATGAACTCGAAACCTTTCTGGGCCGCATGAAGCACTTCTCGGACTGGGTAGACTTGGCTATCGCAAACATGGACAAAGGTCTCACTACCGGCGTTACCATGACAGCCGTCGTCATTGAAGCGGCCATCAAATTAATCGAAAGACCCGTCGCCGAAAGTGACGTCGCAAAGTCGATCTTCTTGCAAGCCTTCGACGAAGACGGACTAGATAGCAAAAGCGACCGTTACAAGAGCTTGAAGACGACCTACGAACAGCTTGTCAAAACGTCAATTTACCCCGCGTACCAAAAACTCATTAGCTACCTCAAAGATTCATACCTGCCAAAGACGCGGCAAACCGTCGGCTGGAATCGACTCCCAAACGGCGAAAACTGGTATCGTTTTCTGGTTAAGTCCTGGACAACAACGAAGTTGAGGCCAGACGATATTCACCAGATAGGCCTCAAAGAGGTGGAACGCATTGGGCCTCTCTATGAAAAAGCCAACCAAGAGGCCAAAAAAGAAGAGGCACCCGAGCGATACGACAATGAAGCCGAGCTTCTAGCAGCCTATCAGCACATGCTGCGCGGCATCGAGCCGGGCCTCAACAAGCTCTTCGGATTCGCGCCAAAATCACCCTTAACCTTTAAGGGTTCCCATCGAGGCGCCTACTATCGTCCTGGTTCCAACGACGGTACACGCCCCGGCATGTTCATGATCTATACGGCGGATATCGAGTCATCGCCTAGTTCCGTCAGTGAAGCCTTGTTCTTGCATGAAGCGATACCGGGCCACCATTACCAAATCTCGCTGCAATACGAACGTGACTTGCCCAAGTTTAGAAAGAACTATTTCAACTACGCTTTTGCCGAGGGTTGGGGACTGTATGCCGAGAGTCTAGGCAACGAGTTGGGACTGTACAAAAACGCCCATGACCGCGTCGACCAACTCCATTCCGAACTGTTCCGCGCCATAAGGCTTGTGGTCGATACCGGTATCCACAGTAAGGGTTGGAGCCAGCAGCAAGCGTTGGCCTATTTTGAGGATAAGTTGGGCTATCGACCGACACGAGAGGTGATTCGTTACATTGGTTGGCCAGCCCAGGCGTTGACTTACAAAGTAGGGGAGCGCTTCATTTTGGACCTGAAAGCCAAAACCTTGGCTAGCAATGACAAGAAAAAAGACGTCAAGGCTTTCCACCGTTTCATCCTGGAAACAGGCCCCATGCCCCTGAAACTAATAGACCAGAAACATACGACGTGGTTGCAGAGCACGGCTGCCGAGTAACGTAGAGAGTAACAAATATTGATCAGATGGCTACAGATTAACAAAACTGAGGTCCTTGTTCAGGACTTCAAAAGTTCTGATCATCAATGCATCTGTTTGAGTGTGATACTCAACAACAATGCCGATCATGTCGACGTATCGGATACCGTTTTTTTCTCTCCAACATCCCACTGGCCCGCCGGTTATCCCACCAATTTGATCAGGCTCGAATGCCATTCCATCAGGCAGAGTACTGAGCGTGGTTGCGGTTTCATCCCACGAAATATTCCAATTCAATCACATCCAACCGGTCAGCAGGGCCAGCAAACAGAACCCTGGTTTTGGTCCCGTCGGTGTAGATGGCTATTGAATCCACCGTTGGCAATATCTTTAGGTCCTTTTTGTTGACGTCGTTTTGATCGAGCACAGCGTAAAGGGCTGGCGTATGACTATGGTGCGACATGGTGTTCGCGACGATCAGGATCAATGGAATGAGGTTTAGGTCTGTCAAAGGCCAATTGCATCACCTGCATCGAGGCACAAGGAAGTCTTTTAGGTGGGGTTCGATGTGTTTCCGACGGAGTGCTCGTGCCGACATGAGCTTGCGATTGAGGTACAGCTTTCGCCGAAGAGGTTGGACTGAGTTGAAGTTACCCCGTCTGTGAATCGAGCGCAGCGAGGTTCGCAAGCGCTGGGGAAGGGAAGGTGCGATTGATTTCTAGGCACTTACCCGAGCACCTCAATCGCCCTAGCTTTATTGGCAGAAAGGTTACGGAGTCTTTAGTGTGAGTCCAGGTCATGTTGACAAAGTCAGCCATTAATCAAGAACCAAGAGGAACACCACCGCGATATAAGTTTTCAAGAGGAATTCCTGTCTTTACTGAAACGATACAACGTGCCTTTTGACGATCGATACGTCTTTGATTGACGAATGGAATTGTGGTGCCCCTTCTGGGCTGATGGACCACATTTCACTTGGCGTTGGGCCCGACATTCTTTATGAAGTGGGCACGAATATTGAGTCCAACTTTCCTGGGGAGGTTGCAAATGCAGGCTCATTCACTTCAATGTGAATCCGAGCTTCTGTGTCAGGGCGGAACCGGTGAAGCCGATTAGCCTGAGGTTCTAAGCATTGTGTTCTCAGATAAAATTAACAATTATGGCGGCCAGCATACAGTTTTCTTATTCAAATATGTCGGCAGTTCCCTAGCCCTGAAAGGGCCAAATATGGCAGCCCAGGGTCAGAAATCCAAAGGAAATTCGAGCCCTGAAAGGGCGTGACGGATATCGGTGCTATTGCGGGGCACAGATCGACTGATGTTACGTTTCGTACGAAGAGTAATGTAATAGTAAGATAAGCATTTGGCTCATGTGGGTGCATGCAATTAGGCTAGGCGAGGTGTCGAGATGAAAACCGTTGGCTCGATTGAAAGTTTGTGGCGCTACCCGGTGAAGAGTATGAGCGGCGAGACACTTTCCGAGGCGTT
Source organism: Holophagae bacterium (assembly GCA_029263455.1). Classification (GTDB taxonomy): domain Bacteria; phylum Acidobacteriota; class Holophagae; order Acanthopleuribacterales; family Acanthopleuribacteraceae; genus JAGQSC01. The sequence goes on along the minus strand of JAJCXM010000019.1, from coordinate 11,831 downwards.
CATAGGGTACTCGGGCTTTTACGGCGACCGCTGCTATGGCTTCAAGAATTCGGCGGCACGGAAAGGCTTTCCATACCTAAATGCCGTCGTCGAGCCACAGATGCTGCTCTATCAGCCTAAGTTTCGTGATCCTCAGCGAGCCGCCAAACCGCCCAACCTAATCGAAGCGGCAGCCATCGATCCCGGTGTAACTTATGCAAACGCTGAACCCGAGGACATGGCTTTAGATGTGGTGACGCCAGCTGGTGAGGTGCTCGCGATCAATGATCCTGCACTCATCGAGATGCTGGTAGCAGGGCTGCGCGGCGAGAATCATCTCACCTTGGTGCGTTCAGACCGGGCCTTGACCGATTGCCGCCCCGTGTCACTGATCAGTCTGCAAACCGTTAAGCAGATTGAAGGGGAATTGGGTAAGCCGTTGGATAAGCGCCGCTTCCGGTCAAATATCTATATCGACCTGACATCGGGCGTCGGCTTCACCGAGGATGAATGGGTGGGCCGCAGATTGCGTCTGGGACCAAAGGCCGAAATAGCCATCTTAGAACGCGACCCCCGTTGCAAGATGATCTCACTTGACCCGAACTCGGGCGAACACAATCCGGAAGTCTTACGCAAGGTTGCTCAAACCCACCAAGCATCAGCAGGCGTTTATTGCGCCGTGCTCGTCGAAGGCGTTGTTTCAGTCGGTGATGCCATTGAACTGGTCAACTAAACACAAAACAAGAAACCGCATTCACTACCATTGCCTTGCAAACCAATGAATAACCCCAAAGGAGAGTTTGAATCGATGATGCAAACACCTACCAGCTGGAACTGGTTGCGGACTTTGAGTTTGATCGCGACGTTATTCACCCTCGTCCCAAACAGCTTTGCGCAACTGGCCCCCGACTTAACGCGACTTCAGGGTCACTGGGAAGGCGATGGGGCCAATGGCAAGTGCTCCATCACCATTGAGGGCAATAGGCTCAATTTCCATGAGCGAGAGGATTTTTGGTACGAGACCACCTTTACGCTGCGAACCGAAACCGATCCGCCCCAGCTCCTCGCGACCATTGTTAAAGATCATGACAATGCCAGCGTCGGCTCGATGGTCCTCGTCATTTACAAGATTGAGGGCGATACCCTAACTTTGGTCGTAAGCCAGGACGCCGAAGTGCCGCCCCCAATGGGGTTCGATAGTGACCCTAGTGCCGTGCTTGGACGCTACGAGCTCACGAGAGTCAAACATCCCAGAGAAAAGGAAAAAATATGAGTTTTGTTGCCCTCGCCATCTCCCTACTAATCCAAAACGCACCTCCCCAAGAAAATGATTTGCTAAGCAACAACACGCAAGGCACATTTTTTGCCCTATCCGTGCAAAACATTGAAAACATGAAGGATTGGTACATTCAAGAGCTAGGATTTGAATTGGTTTCGCAAGGCGGAAATGAGCAGCGTAAGGGAGCCATTCTTAAAGGCCATCATGTGACTATTGAACTAGCAGAATTCGAGTCGGCCGTTAGCTTAAATTCCTTGGCACCTAGCTTGGAATCTCATGAAGTCCATGGGTATTTCAAGATCGGGTTTAGTGTAAAGGATCTGGACGCCCTCTTTAAGGAAGTGCAATCACGAAAATTGACCCATTTCTTCGGAATCGTTAATGCATCGGATGGAACTAGAACGTTCGCCATCAAGGATCCAGAAGGCAACATTATTCAGTTCTTTGGGCCCTGAATCGCATTTCAGGTGAGGTAAAAAGGGCTTTCGGATGTAATCAAATTGCTTTTGCATTGGCAAGGACCCGGCAAATTCTCAATGTTTAATCTGACTATAGCTGGAGGTTCCGGGAAGGGTATCGTTGGGCATATCAGACTGCGTAGCCTGGCTCAAAATTACCAACGTTAAACTGAATGTGTTGTCAGAGCCATACTGAAAACCTATACTCATACATGCCCAAATGGATGATGATCGATTTAATTGAGTGGCGAAATTTAACTATGAAAGGTCTTATAGTATGAACAACCAAAAAAGACCCATTGCTAAGACAGGAAACCTGGGCCCCGCCAGTTCTCGAAGACCGTTGGCATTTATGGTGGCTGTCCTGTTGTGTGCATGTGCGAATACCGCATGGGCTGGCGTAACTGTTACTTACGAAGAGGTGGGGGCAAACGTCGTATTCACTGCCTCCGGTAGTATCAATACAACCGACCTGACCGATTCCGGAAACTCTGCCACGGGTTCGTTTGTTTTTGCTTCGTCGGGCCTGCTCCAATCATCAGCTGCGGGCGTGCTTTGGAACGACGCGACATTTGCAGGACCAGCTTCATTCGGGACCAGCGCGTTTATTGCTGGCTCTAGTACCGGTGACGACTTTGGCGTTCGTGAACCCGGAAGCTTTGCCGGCGGTGGCGTTAATCTTCCGACAACGTATGTATCCGGCACACCTATCTCTGGAACGTTGACGATAGCAGGTACAATAGCTTCGTTGGGTCTAGTACCCACGGTGACCTATACGTGGGGGAGCGGCCCGAACGCCGATTTCTTTACCATTCGAGACGTAAATGTGCCGGTTGAGCTGGTCTCGTTTTCGATCGAATAGCCGCGTTCCTACACGCTGTCGTTGGACGTCAATTTGAATTGATTGTGTTGTCTGTTCATCACACATATTGACCAATTGGGATTTGCTTGAGGTTGTGCAAGGACCGGTCTTATTGGGCAGGTATCTCTATTGATTGGTAACTGTAGATTCCCTGCCTAGGTTGCACGATTAGAGTGCTGCTGACGCCAATTAGAGCATCGCGAAGGCGAAAATTAATCCGATGACCCCGAATATAAGGCAAAACACGATACCCGACACGGGACACCAAACCAAATACGATTTCCCCGATTTTATCCGGTTCTTGAAAACCATAGGAAGCAAAGCCCTATCACCAAACCCAAGAGCGCCGAGCAAATGGTTGGGCTCGCAATCGAACTATAGTCACTGGCAAAGAAGATCGTCGAGAACGTGAAGAGGACAAATAAAGCTGTCGTTTTTTGAACCATGATCAACTCCCAGCCCTGTGCGTAGAGCTAGGTCTCTGTTTTTAGGTAGCCCAGGCCGTCTGTTTTTCAACCACGAGTTTCAACAGCATGGTTTCCGTGACTGCTTTACCGTCCACGAGGCGATAGTTCACCGTTAACTCGATCTGCTTGGCTTGGTTGAAATCAGCAAAACCATCAAAGTCTTCCTTTAATAGCGATACAAATCCCAGGTAAAAATCGGTGTTGGGTACTGACTTTGCGACCTCGTAGGTCTGGTCTATGTCGATGACTTTAATCGCTCCAGTATCTTTGTTGACCAGTTTCGCGTTGTCCATGTGGACGCTGGTGGCCCCCTTTGAAACGATGATCAAAAGGGCACGATTAGCTGTGTACGAAGGGGTAAATGTCCTGAAGTTTGGTACCACAACAAACTGACGGTCTTTGATGCCTTCAATTTTCTGATGACTGCTATAAACCAAGCTCTGGCGAATATCATGGGTCGCTTCATGCACGTAATCCTGCACGTCGACGGAACGGCAAGCGCCCAAACACAACGATAAGGTTAGTAAGAGAATCTTGATGGCAACGCTCCCAAAAAAATCGGTCGGCATACAAGGGATTGCAACTCAGAACTCAACAACCCTCTGGGCGTCCACGATGTTAGCACGCCAGTCTCCATGAATCCGTGCGTTAAGCGCTTGTTGGCGTTAAACTCTCGTTGGTGCCATAGCGCTAAGTTGTAAACAGGAAACCTATGTTTGGATATTTAGTTTTGCTTATTACGTTGGGATTGGAATCGAATTGCGATCTTTTTCCAGCTCTGCCAAGTACGGCGGAGAATATCTGCGCGGAGTTCTTTGTACGTGTTCAGATACGGGACTCGGCGTTAGAAGAGGTTGCCCCAGCCAGCCGGTTCGATGTCAATTTCGCACATGTCTTAACCGATTTGATGGCTTCAAACCTGTTGTGGAAGAGCATTATGAGCAGGCATCCGGATTGTTCCGCACTGCTTTACTATTCGTGGCAGCATGGTGGCTGGTACAAGGCGGAACTCGTCAGTAATGGCAGGAAAGTCGCGGTATAGAGGGCTGTGAAATCCTTTGGCTTGATAGCGACAAATAGCTTGCCGTCTATTTAGATCGTTGAATTTCTGATCGTGCGATTACGTTCGAAAGGCAACAGCTACCAGCATTAGGCTTACTAACTGACCTGTCGTCGGTCAAAAAGCCGCCGTCGGAGGTCGGGGTCGGGTGGCTTCTGGAAAACATGCGGCAGTCGATCGTCCTTCTCCAAATCTGAACCGATCGGCAATCTGAGCGAAGCAGTTTTGAGCAGAATCCATCCGCACGGCAACAAGAAAACGGCCGTCCGTTCGCCTAAAACACGGGTAAGAATACGGCGCTGCACCGGGGGTAGGCAACGACATTGGATTGAAACGCTGCATAGAAATCGACAAAAGAAGAGCCATCAGACGCACCCTCAATTGCCCACATTGCCAGTTTCGCTGCTTTTGACGGGACAAGCCCATTCCTGCTGCGGTATAATTCTCGTAGTGCCTAGTTCACAGATTCTATTTCCACTTTGAAAATACTGCATACATTGAGGTTGATTGGTCATGAAGAATTTTGTTTTGTTCCTTATTACGTTTAGCTCGGTAGCGCTGTTAGCACAGTCCGTGACAACACAGTTCGCAGCGAATAACAGTTTTGCCGGTAACACTTTTGATGTGGTGTCGACCGATGCCGTTACGATTGATTCGTTCGACTGCAACATTGGCGGCGTAACGACACAAACGGTTGCCGTCTATTACAAACTTGGAACATCGGTCGGTTTTGAAAATACGTCAGGTGCATGGACCCTTCTTGGTACCGACAGCGCCGTCACTCCTGCTGGTGTGGATTTACCGACTGCGGTAGCGGTTGGAGGATTGGCTATGGATCCCGGTCAGGTGTATGGCATCTATGTCGATCTTGTATCATACGCGACCGACGGTTCACAACCGGGCGATCATGACGAAGGTACGGATGGGACAACGGATGGCGGAGGCAGTAATGTCAACTACACCAACGGTGGGCCCACAGTCTATTCTAACGGTGTCTTTTCGATTACGACAAACACCGGACAGGCTAGTCCAGCTTTTAGCGGCTCGTTTTTTCCACGTGAGTGGAATGGCACCGTCTATTACAGCCCAAGCATCGTGATACCTACCATGTCCCAAACGATGTTGATTGTATTTAGCGTATTGTTGGGAATAGCGGGTGTCGGTTTGGCGATGCGTCGCCGCCTAGCCGCCTAAGAACAAAAGGTTACATTTGAAAAGGGGCCGCGTGTAGGCCCCCTTTTCAAATGAAGTGGCCGGAGCCGACTCCTGCCATTTTCGCAGTGCTGGTTGCATCGAGTGAGATATCGATCCGCGTTTAGGACCAGACTTATGGATCTAAATTATCTGCGGTACAAACGAGGGCACGCTTAAATTCGACTTAAGTCGCCAGCCGAATAGCGCAGCGAAGTTCGATCGCGAGAGAAATGGGAGGTGTGTGTGATTTTACGCCACTTGCCCGGGCACCTCACTGCGTTCGATGCCCGGTGGGGGCTCTTTAGTTTGGCGACTCCTTCGTCTAAAGCGGAGCCTCGGTCGCTGCACTCCCGTCGACTCGCGCACTCCGTTTGCCGCTGGCAAATAAGGGAGTAAGTTGTTTTAAATCAAACTATTTCATCACAGGCGAGACGAGGCTGTCCCATATCTCGCGTCAAGGTTCAAGAACGTGAGTTTGGCTTCCAGCCAGAGGTTATATGCATTTTGTTTTTAGTTAATTACGCCAACCTCGGATGGTCACTTTAACCGTCACGTCAAGAATCGGCACTTATGAGACAGCCTCGAGACGCCTGTGCTACAAGGATAGGTTATGCGGGTAATAGCCTATTTGGCTTTGCTGCGACGACTCCCTAGTTGATACTTACTTGTTAGGGAATGCTGTAATTGAAGCTTGAAACGATAAGCTCGAATCCCTTTGTTACCTTGTCGCGATCCTCTTCTGCTACCTGCTCAATAATAAAGCAGACTCGGTTAGACACAACCTTACGTCGGTATTTCCTAAAATGAGCTATCTTTACACCCAAATTTTCCACCGAGAATTTCTCTGTAAGAATCTCGTAACCACCTGATTCATCTACACTGCTAAATGCCGAGTCGGCGAAATCCAAACTGGGAGTTGCGTTTTTGGCCGATTGAGCAAAATTTTTCGCGTAATCTTTAATATCAGTTGCATCATCTGCTGAGAATACTTGGATTATCAAAATAGCGTCTCCTGGCGACTCGACAAAAAGATAGCGACTATGTTCTTGTTGAACATCCTCTGCGACTTCCCAGTTCCCGGGATATTCGAACTGAAGACCTGCGTTGTCATAGGACTTTGGACTTTCTATCTGTGCGCTTGTTTCACCACAACTAACGCACAATAGGGCTACTGCCGCTAATAAAGAAATATTAAACAGATACTTCATGGATGTCTCCTCAACGCCGTGCTCAGTGGACAGTTATGCGGCTAAAGTTAGGGCAATGTCAACCGATGAAACTTGACTCAGATTCACGGTGTTTCAATCTCCTAGGACTAGCGGTTCATTCCGCATTGTTGGTCAGTGAACGGCCTTGGTCTAAACTCGTTAGTTTAGCCAACCTTTTGCCGCCCGAAGGGGCTCTGTGCGGGTGTTGGGCGAAACCCTGGCCTTACGACCGGGGCTATTATCTGCCGCCTCTTTGAGGCTCAAAACATTGGCGCGCATGTTGTCCCATGCGGACACAACCCAGCAACAAAACTTCCACCTCCGACGCTTGGGTTTCTCTCTCCATCACCCGGTTCGTCTACCACGGTTTTCGCTGTCCGAATTCGCGATGTGGCGCAAACAACCTAGATGGTTGCATTTCGCTTGTCTCTCATGGCCTCCCAAGCGTCATACCGCGACAGGATATAACCCCGACCGTGAGGTCGGGATATGTCAGAAAAGAATCCTGAGCCCCATCGGGCGACACATCAAGCCGTCGAATTACGGGCCTAGGTCGCTTCCAGTGCTAGCTAGGACAGATCCTACCGGAGCGCATCTGTAAAAGGCGATCTCGCGGATAGATGTCACTGACCGGTAACATCTTGTTGATATTCGGTTCCACCAACTACTTTTATTCCCGATCGGTAGTATTTTGTTGACTTTACCTGGCAACGGACCCTTCGACGACCCACTCTTGAAGAAGCAACACATATGTCGCTTTGTGCATTTTCAGCTAATATTTGAAGTAGTTGCAATCTATATGTTGCATAAATAAATAAAAGAAACTAATATGTTGCATATTGATTAGAAAGCAATGTATATGATTACGAATACGCAGTCTTTACTGCAGCAAATCAAAAAGAGGCGTATGGCATTAGCCCTTAAACAAGGCGATATGATTATGCGTGTGGGCATGTTGCGTCAGCAATATCAGCGTCTAGAGTCTAGCGGCAACCCTAGGCTAAACACGTTGGAACTGATCGCCAAAGGCCTAAACAGCGAGTTAATGCTCATTCCCAAAGAAAAGCTTAGTGCCGTGAAGGCGGCACTTGAGAGTGACGATACCGGTTATACCCATCGTAAGCCTTCGTATAACGAAAACGTTGCCGAGAGCAATCTAGGCGACGATCCTTGGCAGGATTTGCTCGAGGACGAGAATTGAGTCACAACAAGGCTAACGAAGTCAATGTACTCAAAATTACTTTGCACGGAATATTAGTGGGCCATTTGGTCGGCTATCACGATGGACGTAACCAGTTGAGCTTTGCTAATGAGTTTGCCCAGGACCCTGATCGCCCTACATTCAGCCTCATAACTCATCCTAACTTTCCACGCTCAGATAGGCTAATGGCGACACCGCTGGCGCGGAACCAGAAGCTGTATCCCTCACTATCCAATTTGTTGCCGGAAGGCTCATTGAGGGAGCTGATCGCACGAGGACTTAAGGTTCATTTAGATAATGAATTCCAAATATTAACTTATCTGGGCGCTGATCTACCGGGGGCGCTTATTGCCACGCCGTTGGACCCAGCTGATGTACCTAAGAGCGTATTGTTAAGTCATCGAGACGCAAAACTGGTTATGTTCGAAAAGGTCACGCAGGAAAGGAGGTTCTCGCTGGCCGGAGTACAGATGAAGTTCTCTATGAAGGAAAAGGATGGCCGTTATAACCTGTTTACGGGCGACCAACTCGGTGATTGGATTATCAAGACACCTTCGACTGTACATAGGGATGTGCCATTAAACGAGTACACAGCTATGAAACTGGCCGCACTAGTAGGTGTCGATATCCCTGAAATTAAGCTCGTCGGGCTGGATAGATTAGATAACCTGCCTCAAATCAAATTCCCCGACGAGCAATACGCTTTCGCCATCAAGCGTTTTGATCGAGACATAGACCGGCGGATTCATATGGAAGATTTTGCGCAAGTATTGGTGAAATACGCGCACGAGAAATATAACTCTGCCAACTATGAGCAAATCGGTAGAATCCTTTATGAGTATTCCGCCGATGGATTGGCCGATGTACAGCAATTCGCGCGACGATTGTTGGTAAATATTCTGCTTGCGAATGGTGACGCGCACCTTAAGAACTGGAGTTTGTTTTATCCAGACAGGGTAACGCCTAGGCTCTCGCCAGCTTACGATATCCTGACAACCAGTGTATATATGCAAGACGAGCAACAATTTGCACTCAAACTGGCGAAAAACAACCATTGGTATCAATGCTCATTTATAGATTTCCAACATTGGGCAGATCGAGCTGGCATTGTGTGGCGTTCGATTAAGCCTCATCTTGACGAAGCCATGGAAAAGGCAAGAGACCTATGGCCTTCAGCGATTGAAGACCTGCCGATGAATGCGGAGCACAAGTCTAAACTCAAATATCACTGGAGTCTTCTCCACAAAGATTTCTGTATCAAGTAGAAAGGATCGAAAACGTGCGACTGGAGTAAAAGGTATGGAAGTGAGTAGAAATTTTGGTCGGTTTAGATGCACAAATCTTGTTTATTTACGGTCGGTACTAACTCTCAGGGTATGACGTATGCTCCCGTGGATCAATTGCAGATATCGAGACGCTGTCCTTGCCCCACGTGTAACAGAAAACCTGAGCGCTTGGTGACTTCAATCGTAGAATTTGCGCCTCCTGATCCGGGTGAGCAAAGGCTAGGCGTTCACCTATAAGCACACGCCAAATATCAGCCGACGAGGCGTCGATGACGATATCGGGCGCAGTGTCGAAGAACGACTCGTTCTTGTACCCAATAGAATAGGGTGGATCAGATGGGCCGATTTGACGTTCCCAAGTCCAGGAGATATGGATTGGCTCAGCCGCATCGAAGATAAGGCAAATCTGGCGCTCTAGTTGGCGCGAGTCACAGGACGCATATTGCCGCTCGCATTCGAAGAACTCGAGCATGACGGCTTTGAGTATCATTGGTTCGCCTCAAACACAGGCAACGCAGGGCAAGGCTTTATCATGAATCCAGCTGATTAGACTCTAAATGATTTCTATAATATTGCAGTGGCTTGAAAACAGCGTCCCTGTGTTTCTCTTCGAACCCGCCCAGCATGATGTCTGTGTGAAAACTCAGGTCAAATTCATCATTTGCCAATGCCAATGGGATATTGAGGATCGCGTCGGCCAGGTCTGCTAATAGAATACTGTCCTGCGCACTCAATCCCGCTCCATTTTGGCCCTTGTAGCCCATCAGTCGAATTATTAGGATTACAGATTGGCATGTCTGTAGAAGAGCCGCTTGTTCCCTGGTCATTCCTAACTTCGGCACGCCTCTACTCTGGACCGCAATTAAATGAGAAGTCGCATATTTTTGATAGCAACGTCTCTTCATTCCAGGCGTTTGGGAGTGGTTGAGTGCTAAGAATTTGCCTGATGTATTCCAGCGACTCAAACTCTCGACGATCGAAATCGATCGAGCGCTTTGAATGCCCCAATTCGGCACCTTCCGCCAACAGCAGGCGTAAGGTTTTGATCTTGGCAGCTCTTGAATTCACGAACGCTCGCAATGGCGTCCTGGGGTCCCATTCAATTTCCAAGTTAACGTCCCAACCCTGAGCAATGAGGGCTACGATCAATTCGTGTTGTCCACTTTGACATGCGGCTACGAACGCCTGAGCACGGTCGGTATTATCCATATTGATGTGTTTGAGTATGTCTTGAATGTTCGCGACGCGCTGCCATCGTTGTTTCAATCGCTCTTCTACCAGCGACAGTTCTTTGCGATCCAGCCATCCCATGCTTATCGGGCTCGTATCCCAGAATAGCTGGTCGTTCGCACAAGAAATGACATAGTGCAGCGCAATTTTTCCGCCTGGGGCGCGGGTATTGATTAAATTGGGGTTAAGTTTCACGAGTCGGCGGACATTGTTCTCATCAGCGCGGTACAGCGCTCGCAGCATCGATCGTTGTAAGCGGGAGGAGAACCGCATCTAGGCGGCAGTAGAGCGTTGGGTCAAACTGACGGCATGGAGGTGACACCATGTTGAATCAGCAAGTTCAGGTCCCAGAGAAGGAGAGCCGTTTCGTACTGAAAGGTGCGTCGCGGGCGGAGAAGCGGTCGTTTTGGAAAGAGGTCATCGCATCGTGGGAGACCAGCGCCGAAACGGCGACGGGGTTTTGTCGTGACCGTGACATCCCGCTCGCGCAATTCATCTACTGGAAAAAACGGTTCGTATCGAGCACTCAAGAAGATGAGAGCGAGAGTGTCCGCTTCGTTCAGTTTCCAGGCCCAAGGACAAGCGTTGCCAACGTCCGGCTGGGATGGCGTGATTTTGTGATCGAGGTGAATGATGGGACGGGGGAACAAACCCTCGCCATGGTGCTCCGTGCGGTTGGGGCGGTGCGTTGAGATGGGGCCAGGGGCGCCGCGTGTTTCTGGCTGTGGGTGCCACCGATATGCGCAAAGCGATCAACGGGCTTTCGATCCTAGTTCATGAGCGGTTCGGCTACGATGTTTTCCGCGGTGATCTATTTGTCTTCTGCAACCGCCGGTCGAATATGGTGAAGGCCCTCTACTGGGACGAGAACGGCTTCTGTCTGTGGCACAAACGGTTGGAGGAGTCCCGCTTCAAGTGGCCCAAGAGCGCTGACGAAGTGCTGGAAATCAAAGCCCGAGAGTTGGACTGGTTGCTGGCTGGCTTGGATATCCGCCAAGCCCATCAAAGACTGCAATACGAGATGCTTGCGTGAGCAAAAAAGTTGACTCATGGTTTCACTTAACTTGTTTAATATCAGGTATTTGTGGTATAAATACACATGAAGTCAAGCAGGCGAAAAGCTCTTCCCGACGACCCCGCGTTACTTAAAAAGATGGTCATGGAGTTGCAGGAACAAAGCGCGGCGAAGGAAGCGGAACTACGTCTGCTGCGCGAGGAAAATCGCTTTCTTCGATTCGGCAAGTTCGGTCCCAAAGCCGACAAGCTGACGGATGAACAGCTGGGCTTGTTCGAGGGTGAGTTGGAGTGCCCTTGCGAAGAGAAGCCAGAAGAGGAACACAAGCCGAGGAAGCCGCGATCCAAGCCCACACGTCCTTTCTCGGACAAGTTGCCACGCGAAGAGCGGGTTCACGACATCCCGGAAGCGGATAAGGTCTGTGCCTGCGGTGCCGAGATGAGCGAGATCAGTCGCGAGTCGGCCGAACGTTTGGAAGTGATCCCCCGCCAGTTCAAAGTGATCGTCGATGTGCGACCGAAATACACCTGTAAGGCTTGTGAAGGGGTGGAAGACGGAGACGCGCAGACGGTGAAGATCGCCCCTCCACCGG
>JAJCXM010000018.1 GCA_029263455.1 Holophagae bacterium | reverse complement strand
AGCATGATGGACTACAGCATTGCGGATTGGGAGTACCGGTCCAACCAAATGCGATTTTTGCAACCGCATCAGGCTACGATTTTGTGATTGTTTCTGACGTGCACGTCGCACGGGGTTTCGATCCTCGCGGACAGTGGTCAGCCGCTGCCGAATGGATCCGATCCCAGTACAATGCAGGATGCATTGTGGGATCGGCCTGCACGGGCGCCTTGCTTTTGGCTGAGACCGGCTTGCTCAACGATTTAGAGGCAACCACTCATTGGGGCGTGGTTCAGATCTTCCAGGACCTATATCCCCAGGTGCGACTGAGGCCGGAAAAAGTACTTGCACTGGCAGGTGCTGAGCAGCGCATTATCACGGCCGGCGGCGCTTCGTCCTGGGTGGAACTAGCGCTCTACCTGATTGCGATGTATTGCGGACGGCAAGAGGCGGTGCGAATCGCCAAGGTATTTTTGTTGGGTGATCACAGCGACGGGCAACTTCCGTTTGCTGCTCTGACCCAACCGCGAAGGCATGAGGATACGGTGATTGAGAAGTGCCAGCAATGGATCGCCGAACATTTCGAGGTGGCCAACCCCGTCGAACAGATCGCAGCCTATTCGGCACTGAACCCACGCACCTTCAAACGACGATTTCGCGCTGCAACCGGATACTCCCCGCTCGAATACATCCAGACACTGCGTGTCGAGGAGGCAAAATACCTGCTCGAGAACAGCGCTATGCCCACGGACCAAGTTGGTGAAGAGATCGGTTATGAGGATCCGGCCTCGTTTCGTCGCCTATTCAAACGCATGACCGGCGTTACCCCAGCCAGGTACCGCCGACGTTTTCAGCATATTGGGCGGGAGTACCGTGATCGCACTTGAGAACACCTATGTAGGGGCTCACCGTCTGCATTTCAGCCAAGTCTGCATCATCCATTCCGCACGGCGCTGCGCCAAATCGGCATCTCGTTGAATTCGACTCCAATAACTACAAGTCAACCCTCTCCAAGACTTCAATACGTTGTTTCAATTGATCGTTCTGGGATTTGAGTTCTTTGATGGCTTCGATCAGATAGGCATTAAAGTCATGAGGGAAATGAATGGCTTTTGATATTTCGCCCTCAGGGATCAAGGACTTGTCCTTACCCGTGGGTTCTTTATCATGCACCCAACTTGGGAACACCGTTTCCAAGTCCTGTGCAATCACACCTGCACGAACACCTGGCTCATGTTCCTCAGGATGGATCCATTCATAGGTCACACCTTGCAAACGACATAGCTTTTGCAACGCGTCCACCCCCGTGAAAGGCACAATATTCCTTTTCAGCCGCCGATCGGATAACGAACTCCATGAACCGCCACCGGGTTTGCCCGCTGTCCCATTCACCTCTAAATCAAAACCTGGACTATCTGTTTGAATACCCACCTTGCCACGGTTACCCTTTGGAAAGATGAGAAACGCATTGCTGGTGTTGATAACCTGAGCGTCTGTGTCGGAATGTCCCCACACAAAGCTGTTGTCTGCGGTACTGGAGAGGTGCATTCGACTGCCCCCTGCCCATGAGTAATCGCCGTCAGCCTTATTGTTGTAGCCACCACCCACTGACGCTGAAATTCCTCCGGCAACGTTACCCCACCCGCCCGCAACGGAGGAACGCATGCCGTTTGCCTCGTTAAGCATTCCCCCAGCAACGGTGGACTGATCACCGTTGGCTTGGTTCGAACTCCCACCCGCGACTGTGGAAACACTGCCAGTTGCGGCGTTTACTATGCCACCAGCAATCGTGGACACACCACCATTCGCAGTGTTCGATATGCCGCCACCAACCGTGGATCGACTGCCGCTTGCGATGTTGACTTTCCCGCCACCAACCGTGCTGTGAGTTCCTGAGGCCGTGTTACCTTCGCCACCACTAACCGTGTCCCGAATGTTTGAGGCGCTATTGTTAATCCCACCGCCAACCGTTGCATTAGATCCAGACGCCGTGTTGCTCGTTCCACCCCCGACCACTGAAGTGAAGCCGGAAGCTACGTTGACATTCCCGCCTGCGACTGTGGCATACCAACCTTCAGCTGTGTTGGTTCGTCCGCCCGACACCGTACAAAAAGCCTCAGTGAAATCGCCCGTGACGGATCCTTCAAAACCCAGGTTAATATGACTAGATGCCGAAGCGCCCTTCATAACTGCCTGATTGTTGGCAATTCCGCCGGCCTTGGCCCGCACAAATGGGGGGCCGGGATTTTCGGCGATCCAATCATCGTCGAATCCGGGCACTCCAGTCCATTCACCGTTCTCGTTGATCACCGTTCCATAGCCATCCACACTTTAGCTCGAGCCACGAACATCCAACATCGCTAGGTTGTTGGCCAGGTAATTGGTAACCTGACTGAGATAGGTCGCGTCAATACTCGGCAGGCGCTTACCAAGTGCAAACCGGATGTCACTCACTTCCGAGCCAATGACCACACGTTCTTTTCGCGGTTGCAAAAGAAAAGGACTGCCGGATATTTCTTCGTGGTCAAGGAAGACGCGCAAGTAGGCCGTCGTCCGATCGGTGACCATCGAGGATAACGGCAGGCCCGTTGAGCCAAGCAGGAGCATTGGCTGGTCTTGGATCCACCAGATCTTCTCAGCCATCTCCCCGTCAATTGCTTCGCCTTGTGGTGAACCAGAATATTCAAGTTCAAACCAGGCTTCGTCACCGGGAAACAGTCCCAACTGCTCAACAGCTACGCTGTCCAAAATGATCGGTATTACGCTTGCTCTGTATGTTACGGATTGCTGCTGTGCAAGGATCGAAGGCGTCGAAAGCACGAAAAGGGCAAGAGTCTTCATAAATTTCTCCTCTATTAACGGGGATGTTTCCAAATACCGCGTAATTAAATTAGCGCCCGCCGCAATTCACGAGTTTGACTAGGTCAAGCATGTCGATGGGGCCAGTGGGCGTGTTAACGAGTGCATATTGCGTGTTCTCCTTTAGCCAAAGCGAAACGCCCTGATCCAGATCCAAGTCAAAATCAATCGGAATCAGCAGGTTAAACGAAGCACCATTACCATCGATGAGAATGGGGCCCGGCCCATCACCGTCCTGCGTGACGCGTGAGCCCATTGATGATTGCAGCCGATTGAAGGCAACATTCACCGATCCGACAGATCCGGAAAAGAGCATGGTGGCAACCAGATAGTTCTGATTCGGCGCCTCCTGATCTGCAACCCAGCCCACGAGATTCACCTGATTCGTCACCACGTCGCTGGTCCGTAGGCTCCAGCCCAAGCTAGGGACAGTGCCAGGCGCTACCGACGCCAGTACTTCGGGGCGGTCAAACAAAAAGCTGAGCACAAAACTGTTCAGTCCCGCTAACTCGCCGCCAGTCCCGAACAATCCGGTGATGTCAATGTGGACTTCCAGAAGGGCAGCACGTCCATTGCAGTCGAGCCCTCCATCCACCAAATAGAGTTGTGCATCTCCGGTGATCCCGCTTTGAGCGAGAACCCCGAAAGAACAGAACAAAACACAAGGCAGACACAGTCTATTAATTCCGGGCTTCATGCCTGGCATTATTCCTCCTACCATTCTTCGGGCGATCAAGCCGATCTCACGAACATGCCTTTGCGTGCCATCGATATGGAACGAAAAACCGCTGTTATTACTAGAAGCGAAAAAAAGGCGCAGAGACCCTAACGGAATAGAAGCGCTTCGGAACACTCGCCGGTTAGAACTGCGTACACGCCCCAATCTGCAGTCACGAATAGAGCTACTTCGCAGCGGATCAAAATCGTGCAATCATTTAAGGTTAAGCGTTATCGTGACAATTTCAAAAACGTCTTTCGTCCCCAATCGGTGCTACCAATGACCAAAAAACGAGCAACGGAAAGAATAATGAGCGAATCCAAGCAACATTCCTGGCCCCGCCAGACTCTAGCCGAGCACCCAGCGTTGCTTGTTTCCGTGATCTATTTTGTTGCGTCCGTGATCGGGCTTGTCTACTCGTGGACTTTTCTACGCGCATTCGGAATAAACGTATTTCGTTACGCCGAAATCAGCGATTTTCTGCTGGCTTCACTGAAAGCGCCGTTCACGTGGATTCTGACAATCCTTGCAGTGATTTTGGTCGCAGGCGACAACACGATGAGTCTCCGCGTTCAGCGGCGAGGCCCCAGTCGCCTCTTTCGATGGTACGGCTGCGAGCAATACCGACGAATAAACTACTTGGTTGCTGTGTTCCTTATTGTCGTTTTTCTTTTTTCCTACGCCACAACGAAAGAAAGAGGGATTCGCGACGGCGAGGGTGAAGTCGTTAGTGTGCAGCTAATAGACTCGTCGCCGCCAAAGCAGCTTGTCATGCTGGGTACGACAGCGCGGTTCGTTTTTCTTTACGACCAAGTTGCAGAACACGTGGATATTCACCCAGTTGGAAGCATTTTGATGATGACCAAACCTTCGCCAGACTCAAGGGATCGTTAAAGCCACATCACGCACTTCAATCGTGACCCCAATCTCTTATTCATGGCAGTCTCAAAGTGAATATTTCTTTTAGACCCTCTCTCTTGACCATTGCTTCAAAGTCTTTGTCATCAGTCACAAAAATATCGTCCAGGCCAAAGTATTCGAAATTAAACTCACTAATTGTCCAAGGTGCCTCACCATTGCCATTGCCAATGAATAGGACCTTCTTATTGAACTCGAAGCGTAACAAAATCAAACAGATTTCATATCCATAAGCAATAACTTTGTCTAAACGTAGACCAACAAGAGCGGGGTGAATTTTGACATGCACTATCGTATCTGTTTTCAACATTGATTCGACGGATAATACCGTGCTGAAAAAAACCGGGAATTCAAATGCAAGAGCTGCGAAATGTAATTTTGGTTCGCCATCGAATTTTAGTCTTACTTCCCCCAGGAAGAGGTCCTCGACTGCGGAACCTTCCATTTCAGAAAGCCCAACCTCAACGAACTCGAGGCTCTTGCCGATACATCCAGCTAACTGAGATTTCGCCTGTTTTACAATGTCAGTGCTCGTCCGAAGCTCCATTGATCAATCTCTCGGGTCGCAAAAAGAAACGATCGCTTGGGGATATGTCACGTGAAATATATTCTATCAACCAACTTGGCGATTGCCATTTGAAGGATATCTGCGCCTCAATCTCTTCGATATGGCTCCTATCGATACACATCATCTCCGCCGAATCTAGGTGACCAGGACTCGAAAGCCCTGGTCGTTGACGTGACTAGGGTGCCAATTCGTACGCCACAGTGACAAATGCCGAGATGGCGAACTCGCCCGGTGCGATACCTGAAGCGGTGGTGTCGAAAACAGTGGTTTCCACTCGCTGCGAAGACACCGATTGCGACATGTGCGAGTTGATTTCTTGAATCGCGCCCAACACTAAGTCCTCGGCTCCAGCCAGGATTTCGGCCTTCTTGCGGGCATCTGACATGGCAAGTGCCAAGGCCTGTTGGTTAGCTGGAGAGCGATCGGCCACGTCTAGACTCAAATTAATGGCGTTGTTTCCAGATAAATTCGCGATCAAGTCCATCACGGTACCGACGCTATCTAGGTCCCTGACTTTGACACTCAGTCGATGACTAGCTGCAAAAAACTCACGCACCACCTGGCCATCGCGCCACTCTTGAGAGGGGTAAAGGTTTAGGCTATTGGTGGCAATATCGCTTTCGTTGATGCCGAGACCGGTTAGCGCAACTATCAGTTGACTACTGCGCTGCTGTACTCTTTGCAGAGCACCTGACGCACTGCTGTCCTCGCTATGTAGCTCGGTGGAGATATGCGCCATGTCTGGAACAACGATGACGCTGCCCTGTCCCTGCGTGGTGACGTTACCCGCAAGCACTGAAATACAGGAGAAAATGAAACTGCTCAGGATTATTCGCATATTAAGCCTCTCAAACCAAATGAAAATAGGTATGCGGAAGAGTAGCAATTAATGAGCCATTTCTTTGTCGAACCAAAACTAGACGTATTCGCCGAATAGACACATAGCAGGACAGTGCAAGATTCGCTAGTTATGTATCAGACAATTCGACCAACGCGATTGCGGAGCGACTATTGAAAATCCGTCGATTTTCGATATTATGAACAGAGAGAAATTATTGGGGAGGTAGACTCATGCGTCTCATAGCAGCCGTCTGGTTAGTAAGCACCGTTGGTTGGTGTCAATTACCAAAGGAGAATGTCCGTTTCGTTTTGATCAAGAAGCAAAAGATGGGGGTCAGTTCTGGCTATAAGAAAATGGCGATCGGATACGAGGTCCTTTACGGAATCACAGATAAAGCTCAAGTTAATGACGCCTATGAGGCGGGTATTTTCTTTCAAAAAGGTGCCAAACAAGCAAAAGCTGGCAGATACCTTTTCCCTAAGTTCGAGAAACAGAAACTCAAAGAAGATGACCTGGAACGCGATGAGTTTATGGATGGCTTGATCAATGCTAATAATGAACTTAGACGTTTGCTGGAAAACACCGAACCCGGTGAAATACGTCGTAAAGTGTTGATGAGTTTGTACGTTCAATTTCCTTATCACACGCCCACTATCCTCGCTGCCGCACGCAATGAGAGGCACTTAGGCCAGAGCTTTGTGGCCGATCAATTGGTACGTTACGTAGATAAACTCGAGACTTCGCCGGCATTCTGGCCTTTACTGATCGCTAAAGCTGAGATGGCCCGTGACGGCGGCTATCTCGAAAACGCGATAGATATCCTACTTGAGGCCGAGAAACTTTACTTTTCGTCGAATCCGTCATCGGAACTAATCCGGACTTGGACCTCAGAGCGCAATGATGCCAACGGAAAACCCGAAGCTCTGGCAGAATTAGGAGATATCGAAGGGTTGAAGGCTTTGGGCAAAAAGAACCACGAGGCCTTGTTTCAAATAGGCCGTGTGTATGAGAAACGTGGACTCAAGATCAACGCAAAGGACGCATATATGGACGCGTTCAAATATGGTGAGGACCGGGCCTATCACGCACTTACCGCTGCCAGAAAAGTGGTTATCAATGTCTCCGAATTGGATGGCATGGCCCGTACGGCCAAAAAATTGGCTGACGAGGGTGTCGAAGATCCCCACATCCTGACCATGGCTGCGTTTGACCAAAAATACGACCAAGCGGAACGCATCGAGAAATTGGAATCAGTTGTGAGTCGATACCCCGATTTCGACGAAGCTCAATCAAAATTATTGGCCGCCTATCGATCGAGTAATCAGGTAGTACAACTGACGCAGCTTTGTAAAACTATGATTGAGCGCAATCCTAGCCAGGAAAACGTGCAGATAGCCATTCGCTATTTGGTGAACCAAGGTTCGCTACAAGAAGCCGTGACAGTGTACAAGAAATTTCTTGGCAACTATCGCCATGAACCCCATTATCTGGGCGTCGGTCGTATGCTGCATCAAAATGGAAGTGCATCCATTGATCCGGAACTGTCACAAAGATTAGCTTACGAACTCATTCGTGAAGGCCTCGCGTGCGCCAAACGATTCGATTTCGAACGTGGTGCGGCATTTACCGATCAAGCCAAAGAACTCTGGCCCGAACAACCGGATCTCGCATTGTTGACAGCCAATATCTTAAAAAACGGTGGCAAGAGCGCCCAGGCACTGCCCCACTATGAAGAATCGGTAGAGCGACACCCCGACTCTGCCCCTTTGTTTGAATTACTTGGTGACTGTTATTACGCAAGTGATCAACTGAACAACGCCATAGAAGCGTATGAGTCGTCGCAGTCCCTAGACCCAAGCCGAGCGTTGTTGCCCTTCAAGATAAAGGACGCAAAAAAGCAACGAAACAAAAAGGTTGGGGCCACGGTTGTTGCTGTTTTGTCTGTGGTCGGTGGCGGTGCATCTATGTCCAGCGGCAATATATCTTTCAGTTTTCGCGTGCCGATAAATGCAGGTCGCACATCGGCTACTACTTTTGGAATGGGAGATCAAGGGCAAGATGGACCTGCCTCAGGATACGGAGTTGAGGAGACCGCGCCACTCCTGAAAGACCTCTTCTCAGCCTATTTGGACTTAGAAGAGAAATACGCAATCCCTTGATCACGCTAAGTTTGTGGACTTTGCTCTTCGCGGATCACTATGCAAAGGCAATTGACATCATCCAATTAGACGAATGGGGAGCCCTCCACACAGTAGAACGAGAGTTAGTCATCGATTCTGACGTGGGGTTAGAACAATCAAGCCTCATAATCCCAACGTCACAACGACGCAAACTTTTGTCCTTCAAAGCAGAACTTAGGATTGATGGCAAGGTTAATCCCGCAGGTGCTCCTCGGCTATTTGAAAAATCGGTTGGTGGTATATCGGATCGAACCGTCCATCAACTTCAGATAGCGGGCCTTAAGAAAGGAGCAACACTTTGGTACCGCTACGAATTGCTGTCAAATCAGGCCATGTTCTTAAACAGCATTGCTTGGGATGATGCAATTCCTATTGATTACCGCGAGGTTGTGATCCATTCCGCGGCTTTGGATAGCATCCAGTTCATAACCAATTCACATGATACGAAGTGGTTTGAGTTTCGCGATACCTGCCAGAAGAACCATAAACTCTCATTTACGAATACGAATATTGCTGCTACAAACGACCCAGCAACGATTTCTTTATTGGTTTCAAGTCTGGATGAAATTGTTAGTTTCATCACGCGCCAATACAGCTACGACAATGCCTTGTCTGTGGCTATTGAAAATGGCGGAGATCCGCGTCAAGATGCCTATTTGTTTGTACAAAATCAAATTCGCTACGAGTCAGTTTTGCTCGGGGACCACGATTATCGACCAAATCTACCGTCTGAAGTTGTAGAACGCAGATTTGGTGACTGCAAAGACAAAGCGTTGTTGCTAGCGCAATTGCTAAGAAACCAAGGTCATACAGCCTTCCTGACGCTGGTTGGTCCGCCCCATATTCAACACGACTACCCTGATTTGTCGCGTTTCAATCACATGATCGTGGCGTTGCCATCGGAGCAGGGATGGAAATTCTTGGATCCCACTGTGCAAGACCTCCCGTTTGGAAGTTTGCCCATACAACTAGCGGGTGGCCTCGGCTTAATCATGAATGACAAGCATCAAGGAGAATGGGTACGTTTAAACTTTGAGCCCCAAGACTTATTAGTATTGGATGCGCAATGTGCATCCGATGCCTGGTTCTTTCAACTTACATTCTCAGGTTCTGCCAAGGCATCTTATGCGCCAGCCTCGTTCGACTCACGCACCATTCTTGAGGTCTTGCGACATTGGCTAACACCTGACATTGCCAACCTAATTGTCGCGGACGAAGTCCGCGCGGAATGGTATGCCGACCACATGACGATCCATGCAACGGCCTCAAAGCCGTCGTCGTCGTTCGTCCGACTCTCACCCTTCGCGGTTGAGTCATGGTACCAAACGCCCTCAAAGTATCCGCTCGTGCCTCTTGTTCTTAGCGTCTCATTCACAGACGTGCTTGACCTGCCCAACCAACAGTTCGTAATTGACGAGCCAAGTCTGTCGGGAATATGGACGCTGACTTCGGCTAACGATAGTCAATTAAGATCGACCATGACGTGGTCGCATCCGCGGACCAAAGTAACTCAGCGGACCTGTAATAAATTGACATCGATGTACCAAATGCTCATTCAACCGGCCAACGTCCGTGATCAGATCCAGCCATGATTCCCGTCTTATTCTACTTACTCGCCGACCAAATTATACTTGAGCATCATTCCATCAAGGTTTCCGAAACGTCAGCAAGCCACCAAATAACTCGCTCCATTCAAATCGACAAAGCAGCTAATAGTAGCTTTCGACGCATGGTGATTGATGCGGACTATCCACAAAACCAGATTAAAATCAAAATTACAGAACCCAATGGACAACACCGAACTTTGATTGTGAATTTGATCGAAATGAACGAGCGGGTATCCAATCTTCAGTTTGGCTATGGTGGCCGCAAGGTAGCCGCAATTCCTGGCTTGGTTGACGGATGTCGACTCGACTACTCGATCATAAAACGCTGGTCCTTTCCGCCGCTGTTCTTTCGTATCCCAAAACGATCAGGTCTAACAAAAGAGAGCCTAATAATAGATCTTGAGTGCCAGGACAAGTTGAGATACACCGCATCCGAACCATCCTTGGGCAAACAGAAACGAAGACTTCACTTCGAATTCGACGACTTAGAAGAGATAAGGTTGCACCCTTGGTCCCCGCCCATTGATGACTTGGCGCCTCCTCTCTACTTGATCCGTGCAGATAAAAAGTCTTTATCAGCGGAATCCAGGTTTAGCCTGATGAATGCTGGCATCAAACAATATCGGTCAACCGTTGGTCTAGCAGAGATCCGGCTAGCCCGCCTGCTGACTAAGCGGTGTTCTAACGATCTAGAATCGATCAATAAGCTATACGCTTACGTAAGTGATTCGTTACGCACAGAGTTTGCCGCACATTCGGAGAAAGTGGATTCGGATTATGTCCTTGTGCTTAACGCAGCCCATCCGGCCCAAAAGACTTCACTGCTTTGGAGTCTTTTAGATGCAAAAGACATAAAAGCAGAGATCGCGTTCTTTAAACCATCGTCACTTGGCAGTGCTTATCGCGAGCACATGGATGTCAATCCGACCTTGCCCATGCTTATTTGCATCGTGGGAAGTCAGAAATACTTCTTAGCGCCCTACTTTGGAATCGAGCTAGGTCAGATGGCTGATGAAATGTTGGCTGCTGACTATGTTCATCTCATTGATGGAAAGGTTGCCTGGGACCGTTTGCCACTTCAGAACGAAGAGAATTTGGTATTCGAAGAAGCGGTGATTGACTTGCAATCACATCGAGCAAGGGTCTCGATCGAGTTGCGCGGTTCCGCACGATCACATTGGAGAAACGCGACACGCTCGCTAGCTCCGGTTCAATTGGACAGCGCCATATCCGATCTCATAGCGCCCGCATTTCGTGGCTGTTCGGTCAAAAACATCAGACACGACGACCAAGAAAAAGTTGTACGTATTGCCTATGAAATCGTCGATCATGCGGTTGGTGCGGGACCATGGTTTCTCGAATCACTCACGTCGTTCGCACCGTTTAAGGCCTTGCCACCTACCCATATGCAAAACTCGCCGATGCGGGTACTAGATCAATCCGCTTATACGTTTGCTTTGTCTTTCGAAAGTGAACGTACTTTGGCACTATCGCTCACCGAATCCAATTTGGAGAACAACGCAGGGATGTGTCAATTGCAGCGAGAGTTAGACGGATCCATCGTATTGAAATTTGAACGTCAGCCCATTAATGAGCTGGCTGGCGTGAGAACGGAGGTCATTGAGTTAAGCTCAGCATGGGTTGAAGCACACTCGGCCGTTCTCGTCGTAACTGAGGCCGCGAATTAGTAAGGCCATAAGAACTATGAAAAACTACAGAGGGACGGTGCGTGTCTAAGCTAGTAAATTTACTGGCGATGTCGCATTAAAAGTTCCAAATGGGTCAGCTTATTTGTTGTAGTTCCTACGTCTTGGGCTTGCGAAAGCGGATGTGCAGCTGTTTGCGCACTCGGGCGACCACTTTCCCACCGGCGGTCACCACGTTGGTTTCGAACCAGCGAGTTACCGGTGTGCCTTCGCTGCAGGCCTGGCGGATTTCGCGCACGCATTCG
>JAJCXM010000017.1 GCA_029263455.1 Holophagae bacterium | reverse complement strand
GGCTCCAAAATAGTCGGCGTTAGGCGTGTAATCCACCGAAGCAGAAGTAGGCGTGAGCGGCGTAATGGCGCTCAGTGTTCCGTTGGCTGGACCGCTATCGATGGAAAAGGTCAAGGGTTGTCCTTCAGGGTCCATGCCCGTGAGCGTTATCGTATAGGCGGGATCGTCTTCAAGTAGGGTCTGCATCTGTGGGTCAGCGCTGGGCGCTTGGTTGAGAACCGCATCGATGCGGAAGTAAATGCTTTGGGCGTTGGGGTGAATGCCTTGCACGCAGCTATAAAAAGCCAAGATATCAGGCGCGGTGGCGTTGTCACCGGCGGGATCGCTGGCAATCGCGCCCAGGGTCCAATCGGAAGGGTCACCGTCCAAAACGATGCCGGTGCTAAAGCCAAGTAACGCCAAAGAGGCGACGGCCAAAAACAGGACCGCTAAACCTTGTTGATTGGGGTGCCGTCGCATCCAGACCAACGCAGCCAGCATCAGTAGGAGCGCGAACGCGATAAGAACCCATTGCGACAGCGTGGGCACCGGAATGAAGAGCAGGAGTCGGATAGGGTTGCCGTTGTTCAAGAGCAGCGCGTCTTCATCACCACCCGGTTCATTAGCGGCCAACGCCGCACGCACATATCCCGTGGGTGTATTGAAAACGGTCATCGGGTAGAGGGTCTCGATGACGTCGGAACCCGCCTCGCCCGTCCCCTGACCCACTGCCCAGCCACCGGGGTTGACGGAAACAGGTGCGCCAAAAACCGCACCGGTGCAGTCGGCAATCGAGACATCGGTCACCAGCATGCTGCCTTGATCGACGGTGGTGATCAGGATCTGTTCGGCACCCAAGAACGTGCCATCTACGGTGACAACCGAACAACCCGTATTAGGGTCATCGTCTAAATCAAGCGGGATACGGAACTCCACCGTTTGTCCCATCCCAAGAATCGAAACGAGGCTTGTCGCGACAACAATTCTTAATAGCCAGGACATGGGTACGCTCCATTTGGTGGATTTGTCACGATCGTATCAATATCCCATGAAGTTGTCGTGATTTATTCGTTTCATGACCAAAGCTTCAGAGAAAAATTCCCTTGCGGCGTACAAAGTCACAGATTCAATGCCTAATACTCAACCGACAACGAGCCAAAAAAAGATCGAACGTTTGTCTATTCACGACACGGATAATTGTCGACCCATAATCCTAGGCGATTACCACCCTAACTGGACTCGAATTTGTTCCCGCCGCGAATGAAGACAAAAAGCCCGCAACAAGTTCATAACTTCATCTGGGGGCTGCTATTGACATAGATAGTGAAGCTGAATAATCGCGCATTAGCTGTCGGCTAGAATCAGGGGCACGCATTCCATTTTGTTTGGCTGCTCAGAGTGCGCCAGCGAGTTCCATCTCATCAACCGTTTCGTCTTTCTGATTCTCGATTTGGCGGGCGAGATTATTCAAAGTTACATCCAATTGAACAGCGACGCTACTGCGCAGGCGATCAGAATTTGAAACGCCCAATTCTTGCCACAAGCCGCGATCCAAATCATCCAGCACTTCTTGATCAAATTCAATTCCGTGGCTGGCCAAAATCGGCGCTAATTTTTCCTGTCGCAGCCGGAGATCCCTTAGCGTTGCGCGATAAGCATGTTCACAAATCGCTTTACGCGACGAAAAGCTGAAAACGTTGGTAAAGAACATTTTGAAATCGTCTTTTTGTGGTTCAAACAAAATGACATCCGCATCCTGATAACGGTTTTCGTAAGCAGCGACACCCACGGTTAAGCGCGAATGGATAAGCGTTCGCAAAGACTGAGACAAAATACCTATCAAACCACGATCTATTAAATTACCGCGCCGCATAACGCCCAGCTCAGCTGCCTTGGCCGTGTCGATGGGGACGATTGGGTTGATGCAAAAGAGTAATTTGGCGCCACGTTCCAAAGCCACAGAAGCGTGCATCGTCTTCAGCAGCACCCCATCCACATAATAGCGACCATCAATTTTGACAGGCGGATAAAGTCCTGGCAGCGCGGTACTGGCTTGTACGGCCTTCGAGATACTGTGGTGGCTGTTGTTCTCGTCACCAAAAACAATGGCATCGCCCGAATCTAGGTCCGCTGCCACCACGTACAATTCCCGCTTCAATTCACGGAAATCATTGCTGCGGCCGAGCCGTTCAAAAATGCTTTCCAGATAGCGACGTAACGGACGGTTCGTGTAAACGCCGCTGGGAAGCGCGCGCAGTAAGCGACTCAATGCCCCGGTAACTGTTTGTGTGCCGATATTGTCAATTAGATCAAGGACACTCTCCGTGATTAAACGAGGGAGCATAAGTCCTCGACGCAAAAACTGTCCAAAAGCAGGCGTATGGAAGATCTCAGGTTTAAAGGCCGGTTCGCCAGGCTCGTGCCGTATCAACGTGCGGCATAGCTGGTCTGGCGTGATGTCATTGGCCAACAATGAGGCAAGAAACGAGCCCGAACTAACCCCGACATAGACATCTAACTTATTGAAATCGACGCCCACTAAGGCATCGTTCAAGGCTTTTAGCGCGCCAATTTCGTAAATGGCGCCACTAATGCCGCCCCCTGCCATGGCCAAACCGATGCGTTCACCCTTCATGCCGACCTCCACTGATTGATGGACGAAAAAAAGGCCAGGTTACGAACCCAGCCCGTATTTCATTACTTATCGGTTGATGAAGTGCTTGGTTTAGCTTTTGCGGTTGTGCGGGGCTTGGGTGCCGCTTTTTTGGTCGCCGTTTTTGCCGCTGGTTTTGCTGCAGGCTTGGCGCTCGCCTTTTTTGCAACGGTTTTAGATGCCGTTGTTTTTGCGGCTGGTGCTTTCATGTTTTCTAATGCTTTATGCAGCGCTTCTACTTTCTTAGACAACTCTGAGATTTCGTCACGACTGGGAATACCAAGTTTCGTCATCGTACGAGATACGGCATCGTTAATCATTGCTTCGACTTTGCTCCACTGGTCTTCCGCCTTGTCTTTGGCCTTATCCTTGGCGCCATCAACCTGGTCCATGACGCGAGATACTTGCTCGCGACCACGAGCTTCGTATTCTTCGCCGCGCTCCAAGAGCGATTTAAAAGCTTTAGAGCCTTCTTCTTCGGCAACAGCAAGTGCACCCAATCCAGCCAACCAAATCTTTTGTACGGAATCTTTAAGATCCTTTTGAACTTTACTCTTCTTACCCATTTGCCACCTCTTTCCTGTGCTTTCGTAGGAGGGCTTGGCCCTCCTAGATTGCTTAGTTTTTGATCTGTTCGACCTGATCAGAAAGCTTTTCTACACGGTCGATTAGCGTGCGTATTTCGTTTCGAGTCGGAATGCCGATCAAGTGCAGTCCAGATTCGACCTGCTTCTGAATCACGGTTTCAACTTTGGAACCGGTTTTTTGAGCCCGTTTTTCGACATCAGAAACCCACGATTTTACATTCTTGACGCTTCCGCCTTTTTTCTTGCTGAAGTCTTGGCCTTTGACAACCAAGGATTCAAAACGATCTTTTGTTCCTTCACCTACGACAGCGACGACACCTAGTCCGGCCAACCAAAGGTTACGACCTACGCCTAAAACTTCGCCACCTACACTCTTCACACCTGATTGCAAATTCGATAAAACCATTTTCGACTCCTTTTATATGCTCGCGACGGCCGTTAATTTTCATCCGATTGACGTTCCATCTCGGATAACGAAGCTTCCATTTCGGCAATACGTTGTTTCAGGATGTCCATCTCTTGACGAGCTTGGCGGATGGGTCCGACGCGATCAAGCGAACGCTTAACGAATCGATCCACACCTTCCTGTAACTGCCGTACACCGTTGGAAACTGCGCTTTCACCGGCGCGAATGAGGTCGTGCAACAGGTCTTTGGATAGAACCCCACTTCCCTTTCGTCCTTCATCTGAAATGACTTGGGTCAGTGTTACTTTGGTTACGTCTTCGGCGGTGGCATTATCCACAACTTGCACTTCTTCGCCATCACGGATGATGGCAGCCAAATCAGAAAGCGCAATATAGCGGCTCTCTTGCGTATCGTAGAGTTTTCGGCTTCCATACCTTTTAATCAGACGTGCCATAACGGGTTCCTTTCCTGCTGAGCACTTATGACGCACTGCGTCATTCACAATAGAAAGATAACGCGCTGCGGCATAAGCGTCAAGTGTTTTTTGACGCACCGCGTCATAATAGTTCAAAAAGACTGGTTCTAAACAGATTAGGAACTAGATACAGAAGCCGCCCACATAGTCGAGGATGTTCAGATCGGCTTTCCATAGGGGCAAGAGCGGGAAGAACCAGGGGTCGTTACAGACGTCACCCACGCCATCACCGTCCGTGTCTTCCTGCCTCGGGTTGTAGACTTCGGGGCAGTTATCGAGCGTATTGGCGTATTCGTCGCCGTCACAGTCAATGGCGTCATTGCAGATATCGCCTACGCCGTCGCCGTCGGTGTCACGTTGTAGAGGATTGTAAAGATCGGGGCAAATGTCGAGCACATCGGAATAGTTATCGCCATCAACGTCATCGGCGCTGTTACACATATCACCAACCCCGTCACCATCCGTGTCATTCTGGAGTGGGTTAAACAAGGTAGGGCAATTGTCAAGGCCATCGGCATACTCGTCGCCGTCTGCGTCCATGGCGTCATTGCAGGCATCGCCTATCATGTCGCCGTCTGTATCGGTCTGATCGGGATTGAACACCGCGGGACAGACATCCAAGCCATCGGCGTACTCGTCACCGTCGGCATCCATGGCGTCATTGCAGGCATCGCCAATCATGTCGCCATCGGTATCGGTTTGTAATGGATTGAAGACCGCGGGACAATTGTCCAAGCCATCGGCATACTCATCCCCATCAGCATCCATGGCGTCATTGCAATCATCGCCGATCATGTCTCCATCGGTGTCAGTTTGATCAGGGTTGTAGATGGCAGGGCAATTATCCAGCCCGTCGGCATATTCGTCACCATCCATGTCAACGAGATCATTACAAACATCGCCGATTCCGTCACCATCGGTGTCGGCTTGATCGGGGTTAAAGATAGCTGGACAATTGTCCAATGTATCCGCGTATTCATCACCGTCCATATCGACCGCATCATTACAAGCATCGCCGATTCCGTCGCCATCCAAATCATCTTGCAGCGGGTCAAAAATAGCAGGACACACATCCAGTGTATCGGCAAATTCATCCCCGTCCATATCAATGAGTTCGTTGCATAGATCGCCAACACCATCGCCATCAGTATCCAACTGTGCTGGGTTAAAAATCATGGGGCACACATCTAGCGTATCTGCGTACTCGTCCCCGTCTGTATCTACGCCATCATTACAAGCATCGCCGATTCCGTCGCCATCCGTGTCTGCCTGGCTAGGGTTGTAGACGGCTGGGCATATGTCCAGAACATCTGACCATTCATCGCCGTCGGTATCCATGGCGTCATTGCATAAATCACCAACGCCATCACCGTCTGTGTCCAATTGCGCTGGATTGTAAATACCCGGGCAAACGTCTAAGCCATCCGCATAGTCGTCACCGTCGCTATCGACGCCGTCGTTGCAGACATCCCCAATTCCGTCGCCATCAAGGTCTTCTTGGCCAGGATTAAACACGGTTGGACAATTATCAAAGGCATCGGCGTAATCATCGCCATCGGCGTCATCAGCCGAATTGCAATCATCGCCCACGCCATCGCTATCCGTATCGGTTTGATCTGGGTTAAAAATAGCCGGGCAATTATCTAATGCATCAGCGTACTCATCGCCATCGGCATCAATACCTTGATTACAGGCATCGCCGATACCATCGCCGTCACGATCAAGTTGAGCAGGATTAAAAACAAAGGGACAGTTGTCACAAATATCGGCGAAGTCATCACCATCAGAGTCGGGGCCCGTGCCTCCGCAATCAAACCACGGAAAGTTAGGTCTAACACCGATCATATACCTGATTAGATTTAAGGTGACATGCTCCGCCCCTAAGACATTAACCAAGTTGAAATCACTATTAAGGGCCGTCGCCAGAATGTAGCCCTGACCATAAATATACTCAATGAAAACGCCAGTCGCGCCTGATGATCCGGACTCTGGAGATTCCCCAATCACATTGTACAAGTTAAATCCCGGCGTGACGCCAACTGAAACGCCATTAGAATTCATGTAGTTACTAGGTGGAGCTATTTGGCCTGTGAGGCTGAAATCATAGAACTGCGTTTCAATATCAAAGACTTCACCACCGCCAAATAAACCTAATACAAATTCGTGATCTAGGTCCGTAAAAAAGGGCTCGTCATTGTCGATGCCGGTATCATTGGCACTGGGGTAATACCTTAAGCTCTGAGGCAGCGT
Organism: Holophagae bacterium; assembly: GCA_029263455.1. GTDB lineage: Bacteria > Acidobacteriota > Holophagae > Acanthopleuribacterales > Acanthopleuribacteraceae > JAGQSC01. Next base: position 103,976 of record JAJCXM010000017.1, on the reverse strand, counting down.
GTGCGCTATGTTGTCGGTCGAGCCCATTTGGACCACGGCAACGCCGCCACGTACCAGCCAACCGGCAAGCTCACCACTGGTGATACTGGCATTGAAAGTCGTGACCGCAAATGGCCCCGGTCCATCGCTTCCAACTATGTATAGATAGGTGTAGCCATCCAATTCGGATGCCGTTAGAGCTCCTGCCATGCTAGGCGTCATGAGTGTGTAAGTTTGAGCAAGCCCGGTCAAAACGTCAGATACACGGCTAGCGTGTGTCGGTGTATCAGACACCACCAACCATTGAGCAAAAATACATGTTGGTGCCAGCGCTACAGCCAGGATAAGCCCAAATCGCTTCATGGGGATCTCCACTATCTACAGAAATAACAGTCTAGTTAGTTCTATCCTATCCCATCAACCATGGTATTCAAAGTCCGCAAAGTCAAGAAACAATCTAAGTTACAGGCCACATTTGCTCCAAAAAAGGACACTATTACCCCTGCGCATGCACAATTTCAAACATAGTAATGTTTAAAAACGCCAATATCCTGTCTTCGGCGCCAAGCTCTCGAGGCTAGACCCCCTAGTTGGTCTCGTTTCCTATATAATGGCAACTTTGCGGCAGCGTCCGCGTAGGATACCGATGTTTTGAGTAATATTTTTGCCCTTTTTCTCTTGCTTATCCCGCTGGTGGTTTTCCACGAGCTGGGGCATTTTCTAGCGGCCAAAGCGTTCGGGATCCGCGTGCACCAATTCGCCTTCGGCTTTGGCAAAAAACTGATGGCCTTTACCTATGGTGAAACAGAGTATCGCTTCAACCTTCTCCCATTTGGTGGCTACGTCGATTTCATGGGTGAGAGCCTGTACACCTATGAAACGCCTGATGATCCACGACACTTTTTGAATAAATCGAAATCGGCCCGTTTCATTGTTTTGTTTATGGGTCCCATGTTCAATTTCATCATGGCCTTTGGCTTGTTTGTCTTTTTACAGCATCAACCTGAACGACAAGTGAAGTCATATGGAGATCACTTTACGGTTGGATACGTGATACCAGACAGCCCCGAATCTGTGGCTGGCTTGCAAGTGGGCGATTCGATTCTAGCGTTGAATGGTGAAGATGTTACCGATGCCGAGTCTTTTTATCATAACTTGGCCATCCTGCCTGGCAAGGAAATCAACTTAAAAGTTCAGCGACAGTCACAAATACTGATGATTGACTACACCAATGACGTCAATAAGATTGAAGGCATAGGCGAAATCCACTTCAATCGAGCTGTTCGTTCCATTGTCTTCCGCGTTGAACCGGGTTACCCGGCCGAGGCGGCTGGCCTCTTAGACGGCGACATCATCAACGCCATAAATGGGGAAACCGTCTTTTACGGGGGTGACGGGACACAAAGCCACGTGACGCGACTCATCAATCAGAGTCCTGACGGCCCTATCCTGTTTGGCATTGAACGCGAAGGTCAGGCCTTGCAAATCCCAGTTGAGACACAATTGAATGAAGAAGGTAAGCGCATCGTTGGCGTCAGTCTTTCTTTTGAAGGTGAACTGGTGCGACGAAATTGGCTGGAATCGATGGTTTCGGCTCGCGAACGCTGCACCTTTTATTCGACCTTCATCTTCAGAACGATCCATAAATTAGTTAAAGGCGATTTGTCGATTAAGACCATGTCTGGTCCAGTTGGTGTTGCCCGCATCGCCAAAGAGGAATTAGCCCGCGGTTGGTTCTATTTCCTGACATTAATGGCTATTCTCTCGTTAAATTTGGGCATCGCCAACCTATTGCCCATCCCCGTCTTGGATGGCGGCGAGATGCTAGTTATCATGGTTGAGTGGGTGGCTCGCCGTAATTTCAGCTTCGATACCAAGATGATGATCAAGAAGGTGGGCTTCGTTTTTCTCATTGGACTAATGGGCACGGTACTTGTCAGTGATACCATCAAAGAATTCATGTTGCGCTAATGTTGAGAAAGCTTTTATGTGGCAAATACCTAAAGAAAAAAGCAGAGTGCGCCGAAATGTTTAAACAAGTGAACGAAATTAGTCTTGGTCGTTCATGCACGATTTGATTAAATAGAGCCTGTTTTGCACAACCTTTACAATGTGGGCGTCTTCCCATGAATTTCAACAATCGAATCTTAATCGTCGATGACAACCGCGCTATCCACGAAGACTTCATTAAGATTCTTGATATTGACGAAGATAACGATACCTTTGACGCCTTGGCGCAAGAGCTGTTTTCAGACTACAGCGATAGTGATGTCTTGTCTGGCGAAAGGCCAACTTACGTGCTTGACCACGCCTATCAGGGCGAAGAGTCACTTAATATGATCGCTCAGGCTGAGCAAGCAAATAGCCCATACAGCTTAGTGTTCATGGACGTGCGCATGCCGCCAGGATGGGACGGCATTGAAACGATCCAGCGCATCTGGAAGCAATATCCCTATGTTGAGTTTGTGATTTGCACCGCCTATTCCGATTATTCTTGGGAAGAGATCCTCAAGAAGGTGGGCACAACCGACCAACTCATGTTCCTACGCAAACCCTTCGACGTGATTTCAGTTAAGCAAATGGCGCTAGCTTTAACAAAAAAGTGGAATCTTGCCGCGCAGAATAGATCGTATGTGGAATCGCTAGAAGATCGGGTCGCAGAACGCACTAAAGAGCTCACTCAAAAAATAGACGAATTTGAAAAAGCATTAACGGAAATCAGGCAGTTGCAGGGGATTCTACCCATGTGTATCTACTGCCACAAAATTCGCGATGACGAAAATTTTTGGCAGCGGGTTGATGACTATATCCAAAACCATACCATTGCAAACATTAGTCATAGCGTCTGTCCAAGTTGCTACGACAACGTGATGGCCGAAATGCTACAAGAGATCAGATTGGAACAAGAAGGCAATACCTAGTTCAGCCATTGAAAGGGAATTTTCTATGGCCCAGGCTGACAAAAACCATCGCATTGATTCAGAACACGATGGCTATGCAATTTGGTTAGTGCCCGACGATTCAGATCAGCCACAATGGTCAAAATTGATTGAACGTTGTAGCCGCTTTTTTGGTGTCTCGCCACACGTCCCTCACGTCACCCTACTCGCGCGCTTAGGCGATGACACAGATAACCATCTGAGACTATTTGAAAAACTTGCTAGTAATCTTAACCGCATCGAATTGAGCTTTCTCGGCATCGGATTCCGGGTCGAGTTTTTTCAGGCCTTTTTCGCCATTGTCGAGTCCAGTGCTGAAGTGCAGTCGGCACGTGAAAGAGCCATCCAGACATTCGGCGTCAAGGAGCGACCATTCGCCCCTCACTTGTCATTGGCATATGGGCACTTGGACGAAACACAACAGCGTGAATACAAGCAGGTGCTAGAGCCCGACATGCCACCCTCAAGCGTTATGTCCAAGTTAGTCTTAATGAGACTCAAAGGCACACACATGCAATGGACGCAGCTTGCAGAACAGCAACTTGGGTAAGCTCGTTAATCGATATCAAAACAAAATGGGACTTAGCAAATTCATGATCGTGTAATGCCCCTATCAGCTGGACCTGGCTGATCTTCAGAAATCCAAGCCTTTATGGAGCGCCAATATTTGCGACTGGATGTCATTTTCGAACCGTCGCTCATTTGCAGCAGAAACCTCTGATTGCAAAGTGGCTGCATGTTCTTGACCCCATTCTTGGCGACGGTGCACGAACGACTGATCTTGATGAACTCATTATCGGGCAACGAGTTACCTAATTCGACATGGGTCAACCGAGCCATAATGCTCATCTGTCTGCAAACCACCTGTACGTAATTACCTTGCGAGACTGCGTATAGGATGTCGCACAAAGGCAGGCGATGAATCTGTTTGCTGTCATTTATACAAATCGTTTTGGCAGGCGGATTGTCCTGTCTTTGAAGGGCGACTCGCGCTTTCGAAATCGCTTGATCAAAATCGTCAGGATCGATGGGCTTGAGTAGGTAATCCAAGGCATCAACGCGAAACGCTTCAATGGCATGTTGGTCGTAAGCGGTGATAAAAATGATTCTTGGCATGGCCTGAGACGTCAATTGTGTCGCCAATTCAAGACCCGATAGTTCCGGCATTCGTATATCAATAAAAGCAAGATCAAGGGGAAGTTGACTGATGATCTCGAGCGCCTGAACCCCATTTATGGCTTGCTGGACGACTGCGAAATCTGGATGACGCTGAAGGTGCTGCTCGACGCCTAATCGAGCTAAAGGTTCGTCGTCGACGATTAAGACGCGATATGGACTCATGGTTTCATCGCGTGCGGCAGCTGCAGCGTCGCAAACGTGCCCTGCCCTGCGACGTGAACTAGGTCAAACTGCGCTTGATCACTATAGTGAGCCTGCAAGCGTTTGCACACGTTTTCTAGACCAATCCCACGTTTATAGTCATCGCTAGGACCGCGTCCATTATCAAAAACAGTCAGGCACAATTGGTCCCCTTCAACAAGCGCCTCAATACGTATCAAATTAGCGCTCGATGAGGCCGCAATCCCATGTCGAATGGCATTCTCCACCAGCGGTTGCATGATCATTGACGGCACCTGAATAGACTCAGTCATTGTATTAATCGAGAATTCAATGATCAACTGATCACCAAACCTCATCTTTTCGATCTCTAAATAGCGCTCTAGAAATGAGATTTCGTCTTTCAATATGACGAAGCTTTTTCGATCAGTCATTAAAGTTGAACGCAGCAGTTTGCTTAAGTGCAGTAACATCTTTTTTGCATTGGCAGGCTGGTCCTTAATCAATACGGATATCGAATTCAAGGCATTAAACAAAAAGTGCGGATCTAATTGCTGGCGCAGGGTCAACAACTGGGCTTGAACGAGTTGGGCCTCTAGTTCGGAAGTCTTTAATTCAAGCTCGTGACGTTCTCGTTCCGCGTTTCGGCTATCACGAAGTTGTAGCAGTAAGTAGTAACCACCAACTAAGAAAACGTATTTGTAGCAATTGTTCAAGACGCCCGTCCACATGAGCACCACACGCGGTTCCAGGAGCATCATCTTTGCCATCGGCATGAAAGGCTCTTGAAAACTAAACTCGAACACCTTCCACAAATAGGTGTGCAAGTAGCCGACGAACACCATTATCGCGGCATGTGACAAGACAAACCTGATGATCCGTTTCTTGCCAGGAACAAGACGTCGTGCAAACCACAGGATCAATGGCATTAGGGCCAGAAGCACGATCCATGACAGAAACTCGCTGAGCACTTCACCGCTGAAATCTGGGAAGCTCTCAAAACGGCCTACAAAGAAGAGAATCGTTACCGAGCAACGATAGCTGGCAAATACGAGAAAACCCAACGTCATCAGTAGCCATCGTTTGCTGGCGGATGTAATCAGGGGATCCCTAAGTTCAGACTTCAAAACCATGAAGCCATTCTAGCCTTTTTGCTTTCAATGAGAAGGCCGGCACCGAAGTGCCGGCCGCGGGACGGCTCACGAGGAGGAATCGATCAATTGGTGGCTACTTGTTTCACTTTGCTTCGCACATATATATTTTCACTCTGCGTCACCCATTGACCATCAATCTCATTCTCAAACCGTTGTAAAACGCCGCCATCAGACGTTCCAGCCAAGGTCATGCGCGATGGATAAGAATTGCCGTTTACCACGGACGTGGCTCCGTGAAACACGATGGCACCTGAATCCTCTACAACACCAACGGTGGAACCCACAATTCCTGCTTGTCCAACCCAATGTTGATGCCAGGTATCGTTGGCAGCATCAAAGTAGTTATAACTCTTGCCTTGGATGGTGTTGTAAACAGGATCCCAGTTCTCGATCAGGACACAATCATTATGGGCCAGCTCGATCGTGTTTGTGGCAATCTTCACGCCGTCTTGGTTAATCACGTCCCAATCTCCTAACCAGAAATCAAGTGCGCGATAACGGTCATCATATTCACAGGGACGAGTCACCTTCTTTACTTTGTCTACAAAAGTCTTGAATCGAGGTGTGTTGCGGCCAATCAAATCGAAGTCGCTGTCATTTTGCAATTTATCAAAATCAGCGAAGTTGGCGTCGAGCGCTTTCTGAAGGTGAACAAAGGTCTCATCCTCCCTCTTGGACAACGCATGGCACGCGGCAATATTGTATTCGTTCAGGTCAGGTGCATAAGCAAGAAGGCTCGCTTGTGCAAATGCAGAAATGGCCTTGTCATATTGTTTGGCAAAATAATGTGTGCGGCCAAGGAACATCCATGAGAGTCCATCCTTGGGCTTCTCCTTCAATTCTTTCTGAATGACGGCTTCTGCAGCCGCAAAGTCGTTGGCCTTAAGGAAATTGTTGGCTTCCAAAAGCCCCGCAGATAGTTTGGGTTGCGCCCAAAGGACAGTGGCGAAGCCTATGGTCAATAAGAAAGTGGTCAATAATTTCACAAGAATCCTCCGCTGCTTAATCTATGGAGGTATTCGAATTGATGGCACGAAGCGTTCAGATTTTGTGATGAACGACTGTCATCAAGTGATGAGTCGTTAATTCAAGAGCGTCGACCGACAGATCGGCAGCTCTTATTTCCGTAAGCTGGGTTCCATTTGGTGGATTCCATACAGCCGCTGGGGCTGTGCCATGACAACCGTGCCACCGCTCTGCAGTTTGGCCAGAATCTTTTGGGCCGGGCCATTCTCAGTTAGATCAATCTCATTATTCATAAGTGACAATTCGACCAAATTCTCCAAGTCCCACAAAGCCTGAATATCACTGATCTTATTGCTACCCAACCTTAACCACGTCAGTTGCTTCAATTTAGAGAGCGCATCAAGACTGGTTATTTGATTGCGCCACAACCAAAGCCGAGTCAGTCCTTGCAGACCTTGAATGGCCGTAAGATCCTCGATGGCGTTTCCGTCCAGGTTCAACCACTTGAGTTTCTCAAGCCGAGACACTGCGCCTAGTTCTGCAATGTTGTTGCAACTCAAATCGAGCCAATAGAGCTCGCGCAGATTCGTAAGCGGCGTCAGCTCGTCGATCTTGTTGGCGCCGAGCTGCAGGGCGACCAAATTTGTTAAGCCTGCTAGCGGCCTTAGATCATGGATTCGATTAAACCACGCATGCAGCTCCTTAAGTTTTCGCAGGTTTGTCAAAGGATCCAGATTAGACACTTTATTGGCACCAATGACCAGAATTTCGAGATTGCTGGCATATTCCAGTCCATCAAGCGCTTTGATTTCCATACCGACGGCAACCAATTCCTTTAACTTGGCCAGATCATCACGTGTAAGCGGACCCGAATCTTTCTTGAGGCTCTCGCGCAGCGCACGCTCCAGATTTGCGTCGCTAATATCAACTGTTTCGTGACCAGCAGCCGAACAGGCACAACACGAAACCATAAAGACTAACCATGCCCGGCCCACAAAAACCGCCATCAAGCCCCTCACAACATTAAACTGTCAACAAAATTAATACGTTTGGCCACGCCGTGGCACCCAAGAAAAAAGAGGTCAGGGTGCCCGCGACCTATTAGCGAGCTATGATAGGTTTGTAGCTTGGGACGCTCGATAGGAATCACACATGTTGGTAACCATTTTCAATATTCTTGGGCTAAGCCAATGTCTATTTTTGATTCTCTTCTTCATCGTCGAACAGCGACAACGACGGACCGTTTTTGTGTTGCTCGCCATCATGATGCTGGTGTGGGCCTCTATTTTTACGACCAACGTACTTGTATCCGCAGATAACGCGCTCTCACTGCCTTGGCTCTTATTTCAAAGTGTTCTTCAATTCGCGATTGCGCCTCTCATCTATTTTCTGGCGTGCGTGCTAACACAACCTGAATTCAAAATTCGACGTGCTCATGTTTGGCATTTACTAGTCGTGGTTTTATTGGCGATTCCGGTCGAAAAATGGCTTTACGTAGCAGCTTGGAATCTGCATTCGCTGATATACCAAATTGCCATCTTTAGAGTGATACGCACGGTCAATCAAGACACCACACCGGTCGCGTCACAGGTGTGGATCAAATATATAGCTTATGGCTACAGCGCCATCTGGCTTGTGATCAATTTGATGACGTTGAGCAGTTTATTTCTAGAAGACAGTCGCTCGCTCATGTGGAATTCGATCAGTTGTTTATTGGTTGTCCATGTATATGTGATTTCGTTCTTGGTGATGAAGTTTCCTTTGGCTCGGCGGCAAGTATCAGAAGCCGTTAAGGCCTTTCGCAGGTCAAGAATTGATGATGAAGAAATCGAGCGCTTCAAACAGTTACTTGAACATGGCATGAGGGAATTGACCTGGTACCGCAACCCTCAATTAACGCTGCCCATGCTTGCAGAGCAAATGGCCATCCCGTCCCATCATTTATCTAGCCTTATCAATCATGTCTACCAACGCAACTTCTCACAATTCGTCATGCAATTTCGTCTGGAGCACGTAAAGAAGAGCTTACTAGACGAATCACTAAACTGGATGACCATTGATGCCCATGCCGCCGAGGCTGGCTTCAAGTCGCCAGCCTCCTTTTATCGCGTCTTCAAACAACAAACCGGTATGACGCCAACCCAATATCGCGAGCAGGATTTAGAATCATCGGCAAACGCGCGATTCGCAGTTACTCAACCATAGCTTTCGTCTTACGTGTGCAACGGTAATAGGTATCGCGCTCTTTCCAGGTTTGACCACCGTCTTCTGATAAATCAGCGATATACTCAAACTCATTATCGCTGACCGGTACAAAAGAGATGCGTAATGTACGACCATCAAAGGTCTCGGCGCTCACAAAGACCATTTTGCCTTCGCTAAACTCACCCTCAAAATCTAACCAGTCGTTGCCGTTCTTCCAAAAATATTTGTACACCCACTTCTCGGTACGTGGATTGTAAGCATGGTAAGACGTACCGTGGAAAACGATCTTGTCGCCATAAGGGATGGTCATATCTGCTTGTGATGCCCAGCCATCGTGGGTCGACTGCACAACATAATCGGCTTTGAATGGTGCTTGCTGGCCCTTTTTGGTCGTGAAGTAGCCCTCGACTGTCCAATCACCCAATACAAAATCGAATTGTTGCAGTTGAGGTGGAGGCTCGGCAGGCGCCTGTGCATATAGACTCGACATCCCCAAGAGTACGCTCAAAAAGAAAATATTTTTCAACTCACGCTCCTTACTGATGATTTTCAACAAGGTTACCGGTGCGCCACCTACTTCCCAACAGCCAGCCTCTCTCATTTTATGATTTGAGAGAAAGTGGACACAAATTCACAGTCGTTGTTCTGTTGTGAGCCCGTTTTTGAGCACCTGTCCAAGAACTGAATATTGTGCCGATCTTACGCACACTGTTTTCGGTCCATTCGTAACGTCTATTCGGGCTCAACGCAACAAAGGAACTCGACGCTGGCGACCGCCAAATCAAGATACTTTCTTTGTTTGGGTTACCAAATTATCTTCAAAACTTACGGAGCTCACGGCTGGGCCTGATTGATCGCAGACATTTGAAGCAAAGAACGCCGCACGCCTTGGTATCTCAGCGGATGGGCATCAGAATGCCGGTACTTACGGCCTCGACCAGATTACTCGACCGTGATTTCACAAACGCGTTTACATCGGATAAACGGCAAGCCGCGACACCGGCACTCTCCGATTCATCATCCAACGTGGAGACAAAGGCAATGTCGCTATTAATCGCCAGGACACGAAGTAATGCTTCATCGCTCAGTTCGCTCTTAATCTCGTTGAGGTCATAGTCAAGCACAACCACATCTAGCTTGGTGTCCGGCTGGCCCGTCCAGCGAACCGCCACCATGTTACCGTCGGCAGCTTCAAAGAAGTATCGTATGACAGGAAAATAATCTGGATAACCCGCACTGACCCGACGCAACCCACCACCACGCTCACCTGGCTTCATGGCGATTTCCTTGTATTGCGCCAATCGTTTGTCACCCCAATTGTCGTTGAAGGGCAACGGCCGCCAATCTTCTTTTGCCACTGTCTTTAGCAGCTTTTTGTTCTCGACATCATAGATTAGGAACTTTATGGGTTGTCCCGGAATAGCTACATAAAGCCGTTTACCGTCCTGACTGCTTGCCATCAGGTGCCGTTCTTTGGCGGGGTTGTATTTGGCAACACGGGTTTTGTCCACAAAAACCAGGTTGGCACCGTCGTTCTTAACCCTGGACCAGGAACCCAAGACCACGGGATTCTCCGAATTCTGATCATAGAGAATCACTTCAATCGGTTTACCTGTAGGCGAAAATTCCCAGTCCGCGACGGCCCATCCATTTTGAACTGTGGAAACCGAACGCATAAAGGGAGGTGCGATAAAGGCTATATCGCGGACATGGGTTCCGTCCGGCTTATAAACGTGAATGGACCGTTTAATCAATTCCAGAACATAAAAATAGCCCTCGTGAAAGCGAACATTCAAAGGATTCGCCAATTCACCAGGTCCTTCGCCCATGATGGCGACTACCCTGTCCCGATGCCCGTCGGCGTCGTAACGCACCAATCTTGTCGAAGTCGATTCAAGGACGAAGATATCGCCTTTGTCAGAGATCGCAATATTACCCTCATCATGAACAAAAAAAGGAGTGAAATTCCCGGTCTCGGTGATTTCCCAAATCGGCGTCACCTCATTTATGGTGAGAATGGCAACCATGATAAAAAACATCAATATCCCCTGAATTACATATGAGGAAAGCATGGTTGCAAGAGGATACGGTCCTCCGAAATGAAAAGAGCCAGAGCCAAACTTTACCGAAAATCAGCTTAACATAATTAACTTGAGCAAAAATCTGATATAGCCTACCTGGGAAAACCATTACACTTGTAATAATTCGAACGAACCGAATAAAGAATCAATCATGTACACGGCTGTGATGTTCGGAACATTTGCGTCGGTTCCAGGCACCTAGCCATGCAACAGGGTTCGGTTCAAGTAATACGGTACGGCCCGCATAAGACCAAAATGCTGCCGCTCTCTTTTCATCATCTGAGAGCTACCGGGCACTGACCCAACAATTCTCGTATTGCTGTGCTTCTGGCCGTAGCGCTTCTCCTGCTCTGTCGAGGATTGGTCACGAAGCGACGATGATCCGCCGGAGGCTAACTTAACCGAGATTTGAGCCAGACCCTTGCCGAACGCCATTCTCTAGCTACCGACGAAGGGCTCCGTTGCGTCATCTCGGCAATTTCTTCGACAGTCAGACCAACGAAGTAACGTAGCTCAACGATTCGAACCGCGTCAGAATCAATCTTGCCAAGCTCGTCAAGTGCGGTGTCGAGCGCCAAAAGGTCGACTTGCCCAGAAGACTTGTCGGGTTCAACCTTCTCCATCGTGACCTGAGCCCAACCCCCACCCCGTTTGTCGCGGCTGCGGTCGCGCACGTAATTGAGCACTAAACGCCTGACCAATCGCGCAGTAATGGCGAAAAAGTGAGCGCGATTCTGCCATGAAGACTGCCGCTGATCGATCAGTTTTAGGTAGGCTTCGTGCGCAAGTTCTGTTGGTGCAAGCGTGAGTTGATTACCCACCTGGCGTAACTGAACCGCGGCCAGCCGGCGTAATTCCGGGTAAATACGTTCTATGATCTCTTTCTCTGCCTCGCGGTTCCCGCCTGACCAGGCGTTGAGCAAGTCTGTTGTCGCTTGTCGATCATGTGCTGGGCCTTGATCAATACTGGCCTGAGAAATGGCGTCCATCAGCTAGGTCCAAGCTGTTTCATAGCGTTTTTTGCCCAACGCGTCTCAAAAGCTGCCTCACTGCGAACGATTTCAAGCCGTTCGACGGCAACACGAAGCAGATTAATGGCTTCCTGTCGGTTACCCAAAGCGCCTTCAGCGGCCCCGAGCACCGCTTTAGCTTCGGCAACACGCCAATCATTCGCATCCAGCGTTGTTGCGTAGTTAAAAAGAGCGGATTTAGCTGCGTCACGCGCATTGCCGTATTCTCCAAGCGCGGCCATAGCTTTGGCCAGGTAGGTATAGGTACGACCAAGATCTGGGTGTGTTTCTGAAAATAGTTGTTTTCTCAACTTGAGGACTTGTTCATGCTCTTTAAGCGCGACTGACCATTTTCCATCACGAAAATGGAGAACACCCAGGTTACTGCGGACATGAGCAACCTCCGTGCTCAATTCACCGCGCGAAACAATAAGTTCTTGGAGCGAACGCTGCAGGAGAGGTTCCGCTTCGTCAAAACGACCTTGCTCGATAAGGTACCAAGCGACATTGTTGCGGCTTAGGCTCACATAGTGATGGGATTCGCCAACGAGTTGCGCCATCGACACAATGTTTTCGCGGCCGAGTATTTCAGCTCGTCCAAAAGCACCTCGGTCCGCCAAAAGGGAGGCCAGGTTATTGCGGCTCATTGCGGTGAATAGATGGCTGTCTCCAAGTGTTCGTCGCGCACCATCTAGCGCCTCGGTCAAGACCGCCTCAGCTTCATCAAGCTTACCGACCAGGTGGAGTAAACTGCCAAGATTAGACAAGGCGTGCACGATGTGGGGATGCCCTGGTTCATAACTCTTACGCCGTAACTCAAGCGCTTGACGGTAATGGCTCTCCGAAAGCGTGAATTGGCCTTTGCGGCGGAAAAGAGCTGCTAAGTTGTTTAGACTGACCGAAACACTGGGATGGAATTCGCCTAACGCTTGTTGTCGAATGCGAAGACCGTGGCGTAGATGTTGTTCGGCTTCAACATCCAGACCCCGGCGGCCACAAATGGAGCCCAGTAAATCCCACGCTTCTGCCGTGACTTCATCTTCGTGCCAAGACTCAGCCCTGCGAAGGGCGTCGCGGACCACTTCTTCTCCGCGATCTAGGTCGCCATCCTTGACCGCTGCCCAAGCGAGCGCGATTTGGGTTTGAGCTACGTCACGAGATGAGGCTTGCGCGTGGTTGGTGAGGATCTCTAACGACTGTTCGAGCTGAGTGCGAGCGGTTTTGAAGTCGCCCTTTTCTGTCCAGACCCTTCCGAGCACCATCAAGGTGGACGCATACTTTGGGTGATTCTCGCCGTAAAGCTCCCGCCAAATCTTGAGGGCTTCATCGAGCAGGGAAAAGGCGGCCTCGTTACGGCCGAGACCCGCGTTGGTTGACCCTAACGTGAGCAGAACCTCGGCCTTGACTTCCGGGTCCTCGGTATTTCCGAGTCGGACCCTTTTCGCGAGACTGTCCAATATCTGTTCGACGCTTTCGGAGGCTTCTCCGGGTCCCATAGGGTTCGCCGATTCCAGTGCCTCTACTAAGAGGTCCTTGATTACCTCTGCCCTTGCCTGCTCGCTTAGTGACGAGTCGCGTTCAGAGCGCAAGCGAGAGGAAAGCGAAAGACTCATGGTGCCTAATACACCGACGCCCAAGACCAACGCAACGAGCAAAGCTGTAACCAAGCGATGACGGTGCACGAGTAGCCCTAAAGAATAGGTCCAACCATGGGGACGCGCATAAATTGGCTTGCAGGCAAGGAAACGGCGAAGGTCTTCGGCTAAGGCAGTCGGCGATTCGTAACGCCGATCTGGATCGAATTCAATCGCCTTAAGGCTGATCAAATCCAAATCGCCCTTGATTCGGTGTCTGTCTCTTTCACGGGTCGTACTCGTAACGGCGACACTTGGGAGCATGGCTGGCTGAGATTGCTCAATCACATTGGCGAACTCGGCTTGATCCAAGTCGCGCCGATCGAAGGGAACCATCCCTGTGAGCAGACGGTAAAGCAATATGCCTAACGAGTAGGTGTCAGTAGAGGCGGTTAGCAACTCGCCCCTCAGTTGTTCAGGGCTAGCATAGTCGGGCGTCAATGCCCGACAATTCCCATCCAAGGTCTTCGAATCAGGTGGTCCTATGAGGATTTTTGCGATTCCGAAATCAAGCAGTTTTGCAATGCCGTCACTGGAAATCAGAACATTGGAATTCTTGATATCGCGATGCAGAATCATATTCTTATGCGCGTATTGAACCGCCTCGCATACGGTCAAGAACAGCTCAATCCGTTGATCCACGGAAAGCCGTTGTCGATCTACGTATTGAGTGATGCACTCACCATCTACATACTCCATGGCTAGGAACGGACGACCATCATCGGTGAGTCCGGCGTCGATGAGACGAGCGATATTCGTGTGCTCCAAACGAGCCAGGATTTGGCCTTCACGCCTAAAGCGCTCGCGTCCTTCGATATCGATTTCTGGGCGGATAATTTTGAGCGCAACGCGTTGCTCAAAATCTGGCGTGACCTTATCCGCAAGGTAGACGGTGCCCATACCACCCTGGCCTATCTGACGGAGTAGCCTGTAATCTTTAACCTGCGGTCCGTTCACTAAGTCGTCTGCAGAACTCACGGGTACTCGACCAATCGGCTCCTCAAGGAAGTCACCAAGTGCTTCGACATGAGAGAGCAATATGTTGACCTCGTCTCGAAGCGGCCCTTCGGATCCACAGAGTTCCTGAACCCGTTGCGCTTGATCGTTCACGGGCAAAGTTAGGATCTCGTCCAAAATTTCCTTCGCTAACCGAGTCGGTTTAGCGGGAGTTACAGGGTTTTTAATCATCTGCGTCCGTTTTCGTCATCCGCCTAAAGTGTGGGTTTACAGATATTTCGTCAATCGGTGACAGGTTCTGTGCGTCGATGGTGCGTCTGGAGTATAGGCCGTTCTTTCCTGATGATAGAGGCCCAACTTTCTAGACGCAACTATTCCACACCTTGGAGGGTGAAACATGAGGAATTTGCTAATAAGCGTGCTTTGCGCGGTTATTTCGATGTCAGTAACGGGACAGAACCTCGTCGGCTGGATAAACACGGGCGCCGGCCCACAATTGAGTACCATTGATCCGACCAATGGCAACGTTTCATTCATCGGCGGCGGTCCTGTCGTCGACAATACGGTGGGACTCCAGGCCATCACGGCCATTGATACAGCGGCTAATCTCTTCTACTTCGTAGGGACGCCCAGTATGTCGACGCGCAGTATCTACACGGCCAATTTGTCAACAGGATTGCTTAGTGATGGCCCTAATATCCTCACCGAGACCAACTTAATGGGGATTCGTTATGATCAGACGGATGACGTGTTATACGGCATGTTTATTGTCGCTGCAGGGAACCGTCAGGCAGGCACAATCGATCCGACAACCGGGACCGTGACTCTACTGGGTTCGCCGCTGGGTTCCATTGCGACCAGTTTTGGTGAGGTGGCCGTCGATGAAGCGAATAGTCTGCTCTTCTTTCGTGGTCTCGACGGCGCGTGGAACATCTACAGCGTTTCTCAAGCAACAGGCATGCAAACCAATGTCGCTCTGAACCCAGACCCTTCGAACCTTATGGGGTGGGCCTACGACGGAGCCGAATCAACCCTATTCGCACTTTACAGTGCAGGTTCTGATCGTCAGTTGGGGACAATCAACGTATCGACAGGCGTCGTCACGGATGTTGGAGCTGCGATCGCGTTGGCCTCCAGCGGCTCAACGACAGCTTTTGATGGCGCCGGTGACCGTTACTTCTTTATTGGCACGCCAACCGTCGGTAATCTGAGCATCTTCACGGTAAATACGGGAACCGGAGCAGCTTCCAGTCAAGAACTCCCTGCCGGCACGAATGTAATCACGCTGGAGTACGATCCCAATGCGCTTCCAGTAGAACTGTCGTGGTTCCAGGTTGAGTAAGCCTTCTCGATAGAACTCAATCTAGTCTTGTTACGGCTAAATTGGGAAAAGTGGCATAGATGACCTACATCACAAGAGCTTGCCCTATGATAATCCAACTCATCGCCTCAGTCTCTGCGCGCGCGGCGGTCACGAGACGTATTCTGGGGTTCGTTGTGTAA
This sequence comes from Holophagae bacterium, assembly GCA_029263455.1. Taxonomy (GTDB): domain Bacteria; phylum Acidobacteriota; class Holophagae; order Acanthopleuribacterales; family Acanthopleuribacteraceae; genus JAGQSC01. The sequence continues at coordinate 88,210 of JAJCXM010000017.1, read as the reverse complement.
AACCGGATTCCAGCCTCTATTAACAATGATCCCTCGATCCAACCGACCACATAACAAACGTGTCGTTACCTTTTCGTCGCAACAGCTAGAACACGGATACTGAGCGTCCACTAGTTAAGTTTGACCCACGATTTTATTGCCCAAGTCCCAATTTGGGACTACAATGGCTCTGTGAGGATCATTGCTCGTTCAACTCTTAAAACGTTTTGGTCTCGGTCGCGATCTTATTCGGATTCAATAGGACCCGGGCAGGCTTGGTACCGAGAGGTGTTGAAGGCTGACTGGGCAAATCCAAGCGATGTAAAACATCAATTCAAATCAGCCAGCATCCTAAAAGACGGTCGCGTCGTATTCAACATCGCAGGTAACAAATATCGACTGGTGGTATGGATCAACTATCCCTATCGAGTTGTCTACATTCGTTTTTTTGGCACGCACAAGCAATATGATGAAATTGATGCTCAAACCATTTGAGGTAATTTATGAACATACAACCTATCAAAAACGACCAAGATCATCAGGCTGCCCTGAAAGAAATCGAAGCCCTCATGTTCGCCGAAGCCGATTCAACAGCAGGAGATCGCTTAGACGTGCTCGTCACCCTCGTGGAAGCCTATGAACGCCGCCACTACCCCATCGACTTTCCAGATCCAATTGACGCCATTAAATTCCGCATGGAACAAGAGGGCTTGACAGTTGAAGACTTGGTCCCTGTCATCGGTCGCAAAAACAGGGTTTACGAAGTGCTTTCAAGAAAACGTCCTTTGACTCTTCGTATGATTGAAGGTCTGCACGAAACGTTAGCCATTCCGGCCGAGAGCCTCTTAAAACACAAAAACCGCCAACCTGTGTGAGTCAGCGTGATGCAGTATCAGTACCTATCCTACGGTCGCGAGATATCAAAGCTCACGCTCGCCATTGTGTAAACTCAATGTGAGTCGTTCTTCCAATCGGAGGTCAAAAAGAGCTATGTACATTAAATCAGGTGGTCGAATTCGACAACTAACATGTCGAGGCCTGCAGCTCATCAGACGCTACAGCTGGCGCGATTGTCCGCTACTCGATGGGCTGGAGCGCTATGATACGCAAGGAACATGAATTGAAATATTTAATGTATTTGCCTGAATACAAACGGATTATAAACTCTGGCTAGCCGGCTTCACTAGTTACGCCGCGCCAAGGAAGCTCGGACTCACATTCTTGCGCATTGAAGCGAGTTATGCAACAGCCTCAGGGATGCCAGACTCACCTTGGGGGCGCATGAAACCTATCGGTTCGTCTTTAGATAGCGTTCTGTTTTGCTCACTGGGATCTAGTCCTAACTGCACGATGGGCCATTTCCGAGGACGTTTTCTGATCCAAGAGCCTGTAGCCTACTGATCATATACAGGCAGTTTGCCAACCCGGGCAACTCGGGGAACGGTCGTTCTTGAAACCCTAGCTTGCGGTAAGCGCGCACGGCTTGGTCGTTGTTCTCTAAGACATAGAGTGAGACGTCCAGGTAACCGAGTTCAGCACAACCGGTTTGGGCGAGAAAACGAATGAGATCGGCAATTAGGCCACGACCCCGCGCCGACGGAGCAATGGCCAAGCGACCCAAATGGCAACGACTGAAGCGGTCGCAATATTGGCCAAACCCTACCAATGTGCCTGCGTGCTTCATGGCGTAACTCGACCAATGAGCTAAATCCAAATCCGTGTCTAAGTTATTTAGATCCATCGGAAACTGTAGTTGTGGACCGCCCCAGGATCGCAGTTCGGCTTCAGATTGGAACCAGGCCAACACCGTTTCTAGATCGATCCTAGCTACCAAATCAAACTGAAAGGCCATCACTCACCCCAATAGCCCATCCTACCTTCATTCACGCAACGTATACATGGAATTGAGTCGGATGGGCGACAGGTCACTCTGGTGGCATAGCTTTTCGTTTTCTTTGGCTGCGGTAAAGTGAGTTTGGCTTCCCAACCAGAGGTTAGGTGTACGAAGTGTCGGCTTGATGACCAGTGATCTCTTGTGACCTAAATTTGATTTTTCAAACACGTTTGTTTCAATTGACTTAGGGTAGGTATAACCTCCGTCTAGAAGACGGACTCACATTGGGAGTCACGCTGGTTGGACATCGCGGCAAAGTGAGTTTGGCTTACCAGCCAGAGGTTAGGTGTACGAAGTGACGACTTGAGAAACAGTGACCTCTTGTCAACTTCGGTTGAATTACAAACTTGTTTGTTTCAATTGGCTTAGGGTAGGTATAACCTCCGCCTGGAAGGCGAACTCACGTTGACGAACTTACGTTGACGGACTCACGTTGACGGACTCACGTTCGTTGTCGTTATGAATCAAGCAACTCAATGACCCGCAACCAGTAGCTCGATGGTTTGTAGCAGTAGCTTTTCGGATTCGAAACATATCGTTTTAGATCCGCAGGCGACACGAGTCCCATAGACACCTATCAACGTTTCCTGACGTTGTAAAACACATCCTCTTAAATAGCTGATAAAAAATAACTTAGGGTTTGATCAGAAGGAGTCAAAAGAGATCAGGAGCTATTTCGCGAGCGCTGACCGATATTGAGTCTATTCTCAATAACGGAGGCCTCCGTGAAATTAGTTATCTTATTGACAGCCCTGATTGGTCACTACGTTTTGGGCCAATTTACGCAGGTTCCTTCAGGAACAAGCGAAAATTTGACGGGTATTTGGATGGACGAAGCGAGTCCGTTTGGTGTCATTGTCGGCAATGCGGGAACGATTCTGCATTGGGATGGGATGGATTGGAATGCCGTCAACAGCACAACCAGCCAAAACCTTTATGATGTACATGGTCTGAGCGCTACGGATGTTGTGGCATCGGGTCAGGGCTTGGTATTGCATTGGGACGGACTGAGCTGGAGCCAGGTGATCGACATTCCCAATACCCCGATCACACCGGTTCTTTTGACTTCTGACCGAATCTGGTATGGCATTCCAGACAGTCAATTCCCCATCATAGGCAGATGCGATAGGATGGGTCAGGGCTGTTTGGGCCTTGTGTCATCGGTCGGGCTAGTGCTTGCCATGCAGCAACACATCTCGGGCGATATCTTTTTTATCGGCACCAACGGCAGCGTCGGACGTCATGACGAATCGTTGATGAATTTCATGTATGTTCACGAACAGCCCGTTGGGGACCTGTTGTCACTGACTGCAGCCTCCATTCAACTGGCCGACCCCGTGCAGCAGAAAGCCAAACGTGTCGGCGAGAATCTGTTTATTGGTGGCGACAGTACTTCTATTCTCCTCCTGCTTGGTGGACCTTGGGAGCGTGAATGCACAACGGATTTTGAAGTGATCTCGGTGTTTGATTTTTTTGCCGGCGGCGACGATGGCGGCGCCGGAATTATCCTTTTAGACGATAGCTGCAATGAGGAAGCACTATCAGAACCGGTAACCGACATTGCCGTCACCTCTGAGTTATTCCAGTTCTATGCTCAGGAGCAAACGACGCTGACACAATTGTTAGGTGTAATAAATACGAGACGTAACTGCAGACCCTTTTGGGAAATGTTTGACGTAGGCACGACGCTCTCATATGTCGATGCGATCAATTGTGATGGTCCTTAGATTGGCATTAACTTAATATTTGGACGCGTTACCATTGAAATTTAATGAATGCGGATGACGACCTCTCGATCACGAAAGTCGACGGGAACATCTTCGGGTCCCCAACTGTGGCACTCGAGCGTCAACTCTTTGTTCTCAAGAAAGGCGACGAAGCCACAAACAATGTCGCCAGACTTTCCTACTACCCTTTTCGCCCAGGTCGACTTTTGCAAAGGCAACAAATCATCATTTACCGTCAGATAGTAGCCACTACCTGTGTATTCGTAGCCAATGAGTTTAGCTCGACTATTAAGCAAATCGATTTCTTCAATCGAAAAACCACCGATTTCCAAGGCTTCAAGAGCCTCAAGTTCAAACCGTTTGAATACGCTCACCCTATATGAACCTGACAAATCGACCCAAGAATAGGACTACTCGCGACGCCTCATTTGTTCGAATTTCGTGCACCAATTGCCACATAATGTTAAGCAACCCTTTTCGTGTTGATGAGCCCAACATAGAGCTACCTCAAGATAGCAATAAAAACCGGAAGAATGAAATCATCGTTGTCAACGACCATTTGCCGAAGCGACGATCGAACTTGTATTCTCGGCCACCGAGGATCAACTTCGAATTGGGTCCATTCTATTCTGGAAAAAGGACTCGGCAATACAGAGCCAGATCCTTCCTTGCTATGCTAGTGGCGCTCATGATTGGACGCAATTCTGATCCTAACGTTCGAACATGGCAAACCGGACCGAGTCATCCTTGCATCCGGGTTGCCCATACGAAACTGTGTATTATCGTAGTTTAGGGATTTGCCGATCGGTTTAACACGGACCGCAAGGCAAATCAAACGAGAGATCTCTCCAGCTGCTGTCAAACGTTTAGCTCGATCGCGAGATTGGGGTTACCTCACATCCTGCCAACAGCTTGCAGTGGCGGCATGAGGTACAAATAGCATTACGTTTGATCATTCACATTGAGCGTATTGGGGAACAGATACAATTGAATCCACTGACAACACGAGGCCCAGACCCACCTCAACATAAAGTTTCCGAGCAAATACTTCTTGCAAAAGCGCCACCTGTAAATATTATTAGCCTTGCTTGATTTGTTCCCTGTATTTCTTGAATTTATTCAACTGATTTTCGTCGCGTGACCATGCCTCAATTTCATCAAGATCAACATTGTGGGACCTTGAAATCATCAAAGCTTGGTCGAGTGCTTGCCTATCTTGCCAATGGTAGTAGGAAGCCAGTCGATCCATCACCGAATGTGTGGGTTTAAGTATTTGCAGTGATTTGTTCTCCTCGGTCAAAGTGAGCCAGCTATTAATCAAGCGCGAGCCAATGCTAAGTGGTCCCTTTGGAAACTCGACGAAAAGCTCGGTGTTCGAATGTACATAGTTTTTACCTTCAGATTCGAATCCTATGAGAGAAAGTGCTTTCCTAATTTCACGATGACCTGAACTTGTAATGAAATCAAGATCATTGGATAGATACTTATTGTCGGTAAAAATCGATACTGCCGCTCCTCCTGTCAAAACTGCGGTAATCCCCTGTTCTTTGAGGTGCGTCGAAACGATGAATGCCAACTCTTTTATGGTTGTTTGAGTGTTGATCAAAGTGGCTTGCCTTTTCGGCGGGGCCGTTTTCGCACCTGAAGGAAACGTGCACGTTCTTCGTCACTCAGAGCACTATAGCTGCTTCTCAATAATGATCTGAGTTCACTTAAGAAAGGCCAGCGCGGATTGAATTCATAGACACGCGTTTTCCCAATCAATGTGCTAGATAAGATACCTCCGGCTTCGAGGCGGTTGAGTGAGTTCTGAACCGTTGTAAGTGGAATTCCACAGGTCTTGGCGATAGATGTCGCGTACCCTTCAGCATAAAGATCAAGATACCAAAGGAGCTTTTCAATGGTTTGATTTCCGTAAAGTCCTTCTAACATATCTCAATATATAACCTAATAGGTAGTTTATGTAAACTAATTTTTAGGTTATATATTGAGTCGGTTAAATCATGGATGCATTAAAAGACTTTCGGTTACATCGCAGATAAGCATGGAATCCTGATTCTTGGTGTTTCAAGCTAGGCGAACGTCACCAGATAGCCGTTACAGATCGGATGTGCGGCCCCTTGGGGTTGGGATCTGTCACACGTAGCCTCCGGGTTACTTCCACCAAAACGCCCAAAGCCTAAACGAATGGCAGCTATATCTGAGCATTGTAGTTCGATGATATTGGATCCTACTTAATGGTTCCCCCACTCACAAAGTCGATGTCGTCGGTCAGACTATTTGACTGGGCTCTGTGGGATCCATTTTTTGATCGTCTCCAGCAATAACTTGTCCGACGATGCCCCGTAATAGCCGCTGAAGAATTCTCTTAAAATACCTTCCCTATCGATGACGAACACGAAGGGCAAGCCGTTCACCTTGTACGCCTCCGCAACCTTATCGCCTACGCCATTGGCGTAGCTATAACCATGGCGTTTCAGGTAAGCGGCCGCGTCGCCATTTTCCTGGTGGTTTAGGCCGATGATCCTGACGTCTTCTCCCATACTCTCGTGTAACGCCTGAATATGGGGCATAGCCTCTAGACAGGGGCGACACCAGGTAGCCCAGAAATCGAGCACAACCACTTTGCCTCGCAGATCGGCCAACTTGATCTCAACGCCGGCAAACGTCTGCATGGAGAATTCAGGAGCCAGGTCACCGATTTTGGGATAAGCGCCAGAATACTCGACCACCACAAGATCGGCCGGCAACTCTATACGAGACGCCAGAACCGCTGATGTCGAGACATCAAACATCTCGAAGTGGATCGATTGATTGGCGAAATACTCGCCCGTTGCGCTCATCTTCCTTAAGAGGTGCTCTTCTTGATCAATAAAGAAAGTGAAGGTCAACGCGTCGCCTTCGTATTCAACGGTGTAACAAGACTTGCCGTCGAATTCGGCTACGCCCTGGTAAGTTCCCGACGCAGCCGAAGCCTTCAGTTCCTTTAACAAAAAGTGAGGGGCAAAGAGCATTTCGTCGTAGAGGTCGGTTCCGTTTCGATAGAGCGGTGCACGTACAATACGGTCAGCATCAATGCGGAACACGGTTCCATCCTTGATGACAACGCCAGGGCTGCCGGCGGAGACCATACTCGCGTTGAGCAATTGGCCATCGCTGGATCGTGTCAACGTGGCTGAGCCTTCTATTTCGGGGAATTGCTGTTTCAGACCGCCATCAGCGTATCGGTGATAACGGTATGAGTATCCGGGACTAGTCTCAATCGATCGCACGGCTTCGGTGACGGCAACTTGCCACTCCTGATCATTGGCTAACCCGATTGAAATGGTCATGAGGCAAAGAAAGAAATTCATTAACCTACTCCTTCAAGTAATTGAGCCTGCCACCGATGTGGTCAGTTTGTCCTTGAGCTATAAGCTAAAAGCAAAGTTGAGAAAGCTCGACCGACTGCGTCGTGTCGTACCCTTTTTGAGGTACGTGTTTCGCCTAACGTGAAAGCTTACCTTTTTACCAAGGCTGATCAGAGGGTTGCTCTGAACACGACGGCAAAACATAACTAGTTTATAACAAGACAGATACAACACATCATGTCATTCGAATGGCTAGCAACCGGACCGCCGAGAGGGATGAGGCTTTCTCATTAGTCCTTTAATCTGGTCGAAACACCATATTAGTGAAATTGAAGCATTGCTAAGCAGATGCAAACAGAAATATCGAACCTCCGGCTGGAAGGAGGCTGTCACATGGGCTCTAATAATTCGTTGTAACATTTAGAACGAATCGTATTTGTTGTATTTACCTGAATACAAACGGATTATAACCTCTGTCTGGAAGCCAAACTCACATTCCTGAGACTTGAAGCGAGTTATGCGATAGCCTCTGGAAGCTCGGACTCACATTGGGGAGGCTTGAGTCTACTTATGCAACAGCGTCGACGATGTTGGACTCACGTTCTTGAGTAGCCGACGTGGAAGAGTTACTTTGGTTTTTTAGTTTGCCGGTATTGGCTGGGCGTAGTGTCCGTTACTTTCTTGAAGGCTTTGTTGAAAGTCGATTTGGTATTGAACCCCGCGCTCAACATTAGGTCCATCACCGTTTGATGTGCATGGTCTTCAGATTCCATCAATTCCTTCACACAATTCACCCGATAAGCATTCACATAGTCAAAAAAGTTCATGCCCAAGCGCTGATTGATGACCTGGGACAGGTGACGCATAGCTATATTTAGCCGATCTGCCAGATCCTGCAGTTTCAGGTTAGGGTCCAAATATGGCCGTTCATCGCGCATCAAGCTTTCGAGAGAAGATAGATAGTGGTCCGCATCCTTGGCCGTAAGCGTGGAGCTCTGGTACTTGTCTTGGTTGTCGTCGACGACCCGCAACTGATCTTCTTCAAAGGATTGAAAAACAAAGGGGTGTGCAAATGCAAACCACAGGAAGCCATTAACGGTGATCAACATGATCATGAAGATGAGCGCGACAACCTCATCCTGAATCAGGTAAATTTCAAGCTCAGATAGGATGAACTCTAGCGAAACCGTGACCACCAAGGCCGCGAACATGCTGAGCAAGAAGACAATCATGCGTTGACGCACGGCACCTATCGATGATTGGGTCTGCAGGAAAATGGTGCGATAGCGTCGCATAACCCTCACAGATGCCACGACATAAGCGCTGATCTGTACGAGAATGACCGGCGTAATCCAACTGTTGGGCGGCAAGCCGCTCAACTTGGTTCGATAATCGTCCACGGTCCAGATGACACAGATAATTAAGGGGAGTCCGTGTAGCAAGATTCGCGCGCTTGCAACGCGAGTCGGATCGACGACCGATAGGACGTAAAAATAGACGATAGGTGCATAAAGGGAGGCAAAACAACTACTCAAATTGAGTTGAACCAGATTGACGCCAATGAGAAATATGTTGAGGAAATGAAGCCCAATCGAGAGCATCAGAGCGGCCAGCAGCTTGCGACTCACCTGTATTTGCGATTTGTGGCACCACAAGAAACTAGCGAACACCAAACTTTGAAAGGCCACCAGCAAAGCAATTATGTTTTCCAAGGTCACGAACAAGCTGAGCACCTCTGCCCTCTCGGCTGCGATCATATTAACGTTAAATGGCTGTCCCTTGAGGTTACGGATAGTCATTCGAGACAGGAAACAGACCCTAAATTTTGTTAGGTATTATAATTTTACATGGTGCCACCCGTCTCGGGACGTATGTTTACTTAAAGCAACGAGGTATCGAAATGAGACAACCCCTGTTGGTGGTATTGCTGTTATTTGCGTTTTCTTTAGTTGGCTGTTCGTCGTCCTCATCTGACGCATCATCTTTAGACAACCAAGAGCTGCCAGCAATTGTTCCATTGCCAAGCACCAGTCCTGAGAATGTCGGACTGGATAACGCAAAACTTAACGGTTTAACGCAAGCGCTTGAACAGGGTCAATATGGCGAAGTCCATAGTGTGATCGTTGAACGACACGGACAAGTGGTGCTTGAGAAATACTTTCGAGGCTGGTCGCAGCTTCAATTTCATCGCATGTATTCAGTCACGAAGAGTGTGACCTCAACGGCAATCGGCATGGCTTACGAATCGGGTCAACTACCTGCATTGGAAACGCCCATTCTTAATATCCTGACTGACTACCCCAACATCGCCGATGCAGATGAGCGCAAATCGAGGATCAGAGTCATCGATTTACTGACCATGCGGGCGGGATTCACATGGGACGAGAATTCAAACTACCTAACTGACTCGACCAACGACGCGACATTATTGGGCGGACAAACAGCCGATTGGATCCAGTACATGCTCAATCGGCCTATGTCACACGAACCTGGCTCATACTTCACCTACAATAGCGGCGCTACCATGTTGCTCTCCGGCATTTTGCAGAAAACGACGGGGAAATCGGCAGAAGACTTCGTTGCGGAGCAACTATTTAGACCTTTGCAAATCACCCACTGGCAGTGGGATCAAGGACCCAACGGACTCACAAACACGGGTTGGGGTTTATGGTTGCGACCGCTGGACATGGTTCGATTGGGGCGATTGGTGGTGAATAAGGGCATCATTTCAGGGCAACGTCTGGTATCAGAAGAGTGGATCGATAACGCCATTGCTCATCAGGTGGAGCCGAACGTAAATCTGGGATCGTTTGAGTATGGATACCAGTGGTGGGGCGCCTCAGACAGTCACGCGGTCGTTGAGCATTTGGCAAGCAACGATTTGGCGTGGGCGTGGGGATTCGGTGGTCAATTTATTTTTGTTGTACCCCATTTGGACATGGTGGTGGTCATGACAGGCGCCAATTTGAATGGCAGCAGTAGTGTCATCCTAGCCTTACGCGACCATGTATTCCCGGCGGTCACGGGCCCTTAATTTCAATTTCAGAAGACTTTACCAAGGGAACCGAGTAAGGGTTTTAGATCGTCATCTTTCCAGCGCACACCCATACCGACATACAGCGAGGAGAGTGAGCTTTCCAGCGCGTCGTCCCAACCGGCCCTGAAACGCAAACCCTTGCCAAGTTCGTAATCCACGCCCAACTTGGCGTGAGGGCTCGTTTCATCGGCGCGATTGAAGTCCCAAGCTTCAAACGAAACACGCCCACGATCCTGCAAGAACATATAGTCAAGTGCGCCACCGGCTGAGCCTTCAATCAACCCGCCCCGCAAAAAGGTGTCGCCAAACCGATAGGCCAACTGTGCACCCAGCCCAAATCTGTCTTCCTCTTCTGGATCCTCAATAACCGTTGTCGATAGCAAATTGCCTTCAGCATCATAAGTTGATTCGGTGGAGGTATGAATGCGCAAAGGAAGATGATCGACTTCGCGCGAGTAGGCTTCAACCATGTAGTACTTATTCTCACTTGGCGATATACGCAATTGGAAGGCACCACTTGTCGCTTGGTGTTTCTCTAAATAGTCGGCATAAAAGCCTAGGTCCAATTGGATGCGGTTTATTTGTCCAAGGTAACTCTTTACTTCGGCAAGCGAAGAATTGGCCTGATCGAGTAAGGTATCCAATTTGACGGCCGTTTCATCATCATTGATGAGTTTGCCAATCATGCCTTGCCCGTTGTCTACTTTGGAAGCAACCGACTTAAGCGATGTCATGGTTTCATCAAGTTTCTGCGTTAACGAGGCGACGTTTTCCATGGACACATCGGCATTGCTGCGATTGGCACCCGCAAATTCACGCATATCGCTCACCAGCGCGGTCATTTCGGCGACTAACTCAGGGATCGAAGCACGCAAATCGGTCGAAAGGCCTGCGACGTGAGTCATGGTCGTGTCCACATGGGACTTGTTCTCTTCCATGGTCTGCACCAAGAGTTCAGTCAGACGTTCCATTTTAGCGGCGATATTATCAATCCGATTGCCGCCGTCCGGCGTCTGCGAACTCTCTTTTAAGTGGCGAACGACAACCAACATCTCTTCGCCAATCTGCTGCACGATTTGGGTGACGCTATCGAGGGAAGCGCTATTGGCCTCCGCTTCAATACGGGCATTTGCAAGCGGCTCACCGTCACCTAAATCTAAGGCCACATATCGCTCACCCAGGACGCCTTGACTTTGCAAACTAACCGCAGCGCCTTCGCGCAAAACGAGATCGGCTTGCACTTTCAAGACGGCAACCGCCTTGCCGTCTTCCAGACGTAGATCGGCGACTTCGCCCACACGCACGCCTGCCACACGCACGGCAGTGCCTGCGCGCAAGCCGGCAGCATCAGCCATGACGAGATCAACCAATTGAGTTTGCTGCTTTTTCCAAAACGCGCCGCCCGTGCCGTCATCTTCCGTGCGCAAAATGAAATAACCAATAACCAGAGCTGCACAGATGACAAAAATTCCAATTTTGCTTTCACGATTCATGCTGGATCCTTTCTAACTAAGCAAACCTTCGGTCACCGGACCATCCGCTCGGCCTTCAACAAATTGACGCACTATCCCATTATCAGCATTAAAGAAGGCTTCCCGCTCCGCTGTAAAAACAATATCGCCTTTGTACAACATGGCTAAACGAGTGGAAATGGCCTTTGCCGAACTCATATCGTGCGTGATGGTTATGGACGTAATTTTGAGTTGCTCTCGCAAATTGACGATGACATCGTTCAGTACGGAGGTCATGATCGGATCGAGGCCGGTCGTCGGTTCATCAAACAACAAAATCTCTGGTTCCAAGGCAATGGAACGAGCAAAACCGACTCGGCGACGCATACCGCCGGACAGTTCATTAGGCATGAGGTCTGCCACGCTCGGCATGCCAACCAAATCCAGACACTCATGAACACGGTTGGCTATTTTTGCCGGTGTCCAATCACGACGATGCCGTTTGATTGGAAAAGCGATATTTTCAAATACCGATAGCGAGTCAAATAGGGCCGCTTCCTGAAAAGACATGCCGAACCGTTTCCGTGTCTCATATAGCTGGCGTTGATCCATCTGCCACCAGTCCAGTCCATCCAAGAAAACGTGACCCGAATCGGGACGCATGAGACCGATGATGTGACGCATCAGCACACTCTTGCCTGCGCCAGACCCGCCCAGAATCACCATCGAATCGCCACGTTGAACGTCGAGATTTATGCCGCGAAGCACGGCTTTGTCGCCGAACGACTTCTTAACCATCTCCAACTTAATTAAGGGTGAGTTCAAAACAACACCTTCGTGAGGAAAAAGTCTGCAACAAGAATACCCAAAGACGCTTGGACGACGGCTGCCGTGGTTGCCCTGCCAACGCCCTCAGCCCCTCCGCGAGTCGCCAAACCTTGGTAACAGCCAACCGTGGCGACGATCGCACCAAAAAAGGCGGCTTTGATCATGCCTGACCAAAAATCTTCGGCATCCACAAATTCAAAGACCCGATCCATATAACCCGTTTGCGGTTCCTGCAGAATGGAGGTGATCAAGAATTGTCCTCCATAGATGCCAATCAAGTCACCAATAGCAATCAAAAGCGGCAACATAATGGCGGTAGCCCACATGCGCGGGACGACTAAGAATTGGATTGGGTTAGTCGCCATCACTTCCAAGGCATCAATTTGACTGGTCACTTTCATCGTGCCCACTTCTGCGGCCATAGCGGAACCAACGCGACCGGCAACCATCATGCCTCCAAGTACAGGAACCAATTCCCTGACTAGCGCAAGTCCCAGCAACGCGGGCACATAGGCTTCAGCTTGGAAGCGCCGAAAACCATCGTATGTTTGAAGTGCCAAAACCATGCCGGTGAACAGCGAGGTCACAGCGACCACTGGCAAACTATTTACCCCAACCCGCTCCAATTGTTTAATAAATTCACGCCATTCAAAGGGAGGCACAAAAGTCTTTGCAAGGCCTTGACTAACAAGTAACGTATAGGCTCCCGCGCCGCGGGCAATGTTAATTGTCTTCTTTCCGATCATGGCAAACAAAGAGCGGCCTCCCAATCAATCCGCCATCATAGCGCAACCCCTTTGCGAGTGGCCAAAGGATCCGCTAGAGTACGTCATATTGTGAAACGGTGTAAATCTTGCCCTTTATGAACATGAGACCGGCAAATGGGTCTCAGGCCAGAGCCACAAATCCTCTGGCAGCGATACGTTTTTTGCTCAAATTGTTGGAGTCATGTATGCGAATCGTAATGATGTTGTTATGGACCATTCCGATGTGGGCCCAAATCGATATTAAGTTGTTAGGCGAAATCCCGCTGTCCCAGATGAGCTTGAACCCTGTCGGTGCTTCGGATATCTGGGGGTTTAAAGACGGGAATGGGCGCGAATATGCGGGCATTGGCGTGCAAAATGGCACGGTCTTTTTTGACCTTAACGATCCCAGCCAGCCACGCGAAATCGGCGCCGTTCCGGCCTTATCAAGCATCTGGCGAGATCTAAAGACCTATACCTATGACGCCAGTCCTGAATCATTTCGAGCCTATGCCTTTGTGACTTGTGAATCGGCACAAGGGATACAGATCATTGACCTATCCAACGTGCCTACTTCGGTTAGAAATGTCGGCACATTTGACGGCATCATGACCGCTCATAACATTTTCATTCATCCAAACAGCGACAAGACTTTTGCCTATGTACTGGGTTCAAACCTTGGTTTAGGCGGTGTCGATGTACTGGACATTTCAGATCCAGAGTCCCCTCAAATCGCCGGCGCTTGGCATGAACGCTATACCCATGACTTTTTCCTCAACAACGTGTGGGCGGATTCTAAATACAACGGTAAGGACATTGGCATCGCATTCTGTGGTCAAGCGGGTATCTCCATCATTGATTTTGAAGACAAGTCGGCGCCAAAAACGCTGGCATCGGCCACCTACCCAAGTTTGGCTTATTCCCATTCAGGCTGGACAACAGACGACGGACGCTATCTATATGCATTTGATGAGATAGACGAGTTGTCGGGCGTGGCATCAACTAGAGCCATGGTATTTGATCTAATAGACATAGAGAACCCTCAGCTGGTGGCTACTTGGAATGGACCAACAGCAGCCACTGATCACAATGGCTTTGTGCGCGGCAATTACATTCACTTATCAAATTACAATCGCGGTTACACCATTATCGACATTACGAATCCTCTCTTGCCTTTCCATGCGGGCAACTACGATACCTTTGCGGCCAACGACAACCCTGGATTCAACGGTATCTGGGGATGTTTTCCTTATTACCAAAGTAATATCGTAGCCATGAGCGATATCCAACGGGGCTTGCTCATTTTCAAACCGGCAACCGAATTTAGTTTTGAAGTGGTCGCCGATCGCTCCGGAGTTGCGACATGTTTGAATACCGAAAGCGCCACAATTCAAATAAGCACCTCCGTATTTGGACCATTTAACGGTGATTTTCGGCTCGACGTGGCCGAACTTCCGCTCGGCATATCTGCTATCAATTCAAATAGTCAATTTGATGCAAGCCAGAGCGCTGCAATTAGTTTTCTAGCTGACGAGACAACACAGCCCGATGTATATCAAATTCAGTTGCTCATTACAGCAAGCAGCGGTGAAGTCCAGCAACTACCCGTTGAGGTAGAAATCGTCGATGGCTCTGACAAGATGTTCCAAGAACTCAGCCCCTCCAATGGCCAAATTGACCAAATTGGATCGCCATTATCTTTAAGTTGGGACGATCAAGGTTACGACAGGTCCTATCGTGTACAAGTTTCCCGCGATGAGGCCTTTTCAGACATAGTACACACGGAAGTGACTAATTTAGCACACGCCTCTGTCGCGCTTGATGATCAAACCTACTATTGGCAAGTCACTGTCACCAACCCTTGTGGCATTGAGACGACCAGTGCTGTACAAGCATTTACGACAGGCCAACCACGCATCCTCTTGGTTGACGATGACGACAACAACCCAGACGTGCGTTCCTTCTACACCGACTGGCTCAATCAAGCAAAGCTACCCTTCGACGTTTTTGATGTGGGTGGCGCGGATGGAAACGGGCCTGACGAAGCTAAGCTTATGGAACATCATTGGGTTCTTTGGTTTTCTGGCGATCAGTTTCGGACTAATACGCCGGGCGACGAAGCCGGACCCAACCAATCAGATGAAGACTCGCTTTCCAATTTCTTAGATTCGGGTAGGCATCTCCTTTTGAGCAGTCAGGACTATGTGCGAGACCGAGGTAGCGCTGCAGATGAGTTCTTGGCCAAGTTGGGTGTCGCCAGTGTGTCACCAGACATTGACGCTTTCACACAGGTACAAACAAGCGGAACCCTAACGCCATTGGGAGACCTAAATTTAAGTGCTGTCGAAGGACAATCGTTTCCAGATGCGTTGACAGCTGGTACCGGTGTGTCTGCCATGTCTACGGCCAGCGCTGATACCGTTGCGGTGGAGACATCGCAGTCATTGTTCGCCAGTTTCCGTTTGGAGGCGCTATTCCAGACGAGTAACTTGAAGGCCGACGACTTGTTATTTTCGACGTTCACACGCACGCGTCCTTATAATCTAATCAGACACGAATATCAGCTATATTTCCCGCTGAATGGCTTGCGCGTCATGGATCAAGCCTCGATTGTGCTCATCAACCGCAGCCAGCAAGGCGTGACGGCACACGTTGTAGCTGTTAGCGATGATGGCGTTGAAGTGGCCGAAGCTCACCCTTACATTCAGCCCAACGCGAAGACGTCATGGGACCTGAACAATCTAACCATCGACCCTAAACGTGTTTTGTGGATCCATGTCACTAGTGACTCGCCACTATTGGGCTATTTGGACGCGCGGGAACCAAATAGAGCTTTCGCAACACCAGGCGTCTCTGAACTCTCAACTGAGCTGATTGTCCCTCACATTGCTCGAGATACAGAACAGTTCTTCACGCAAGCAAGTATCATTAATGGTTCATCTGAAACAATCGCAAGCCAATATCGGGACCTGGGTGGGAATTCAGTCTCATCTGATCTGAGTAACCCTCTATCTGGATTCTTGATCGATTTTGCAGACGAGTTCAATGGCATTACCGAGGAGCAAAGCGCGCTTACCTATTTCACCTCACCAACAACACCTGCACTTGCAGGGGTAGAAATTTTCGGATATCAAGACGGAAAACGAATCGCCGGCTTAACTTTGACCGGTGAACAATCACAGACGTTATATTTCGCTCATTTAGCAGTGGTCGAAAACGGATGGTGGACCGGCATCGCGGTTACCTACCCAGGAAATCAAACCGCCAACTTGAGCATTACCGCATTTGACGAACAAGGCCTGGCCATTGCCACTTCGGAATTATCCCTACTTGCAGGCCAAAAACTGTTGGCGCTGCGTGATCAAACCCATGCCATGGAGGCTCTTTTTGGGAGCGCGCTATCTAGTGATGCTGTTTGGCTAAAGATCGAATGTGATCAACCCATCACGGGTTATGAGATTTTTGGTGATCATAGCGGCCGCCAGTTTGCTGGATTTCAGGCCTCCATCCTTCCACAGGCCGATCAAGTATTCCCCTTTGCAGGCGATAGCGAACATTGGTCAGGGCTAGCGATTATCAATCCATCCTCGACCGCACAACAGGTGACTCTTGAATACGTCAGCAATCAAGGCGAAGTGCTGGAGCAACAATCTCTAGAGTTAGTAGCCAATGGGAAATTACTCACATTGAGCGAAGATCTATTTGCCTCATCAGTTACTTCTGGTTATGTAACCGTATCCTCCGGCGGCCAAGGCATCATCGCCTTTCAACTCTATGGACCCCGTGATTTTTCCTGGCTTAATGGTCTGAACGGACTTTGAAAGTGTCAATGGACGGTTCAGTTTGACTTTTTTCCATGCGTAACTTCTTCAGCTTGTAAACAATTTGATTGCGAGTAATGCCTAATAATTTGGCCGCCGCGCTCTGATTACCCTTGGTGTGATCGAGCGCGCGCAGCACACATTCACGTTCTAACGAGGCTAGATTAAACGTTTCTTCCTTATTCGGCGGTACCACTTTCACCGCCGCCTGAACGAATCGCGGTGATTCTTGTTCTTGCGGCAATTCGTCAGCGCTGATTTGCTCACCCGTACTAAATACGACCGCCCGCTCTATCGCATTTCGCAATTGGCGCACATTGCCTGGCCACGAAAACGACATTAACTTTTCTATCGCATCGTTGGAGTATGAGTATACGGATTTCTGCTGCTTCTCAGCGAATATCTTGAGGAAATGCATGGCCAACAACGGGATATCTTGGCGACGCTCTCGCAGGGGCGGGATGTTTATTTCAATGACATTGAGTCGGTAAAGAAGGTCTTCTCTGAAGCTGCGCTCTTTGACCTGTTCAAAGAGGTCACGATTTGAGGCCGCGATGACGCGAACATCCACTTTCTTTTCGCGATTGCTGCCCACGCGCCGCACTCGCCTGCTCTCTAGAAACCCCAACAATTTTGCCTGAAGAGACAAGGACATATCGCCGATCTCGTCGAGGAACGCCGTGCCTCGGTCCGCAGCTTCAAACAAGCCAGTCTTTTTGGTTCGCGCATCGGTAAAGGCGCCTCGTTCATGTCCAAACAATTCGCTCTCCAATAAAGTATCCGGCAACGCTGTACAGGTTATCTCGATAAATGGGCCTGTCTGGCGAGGACTGGCCTGGTGAATGGCATTGGCGACGAGATTCTTGCCCACGCCACTCTCGCCCGTAACGATAATCTGATCAACCTCAGAGCCAGCCACTATGCGAACAGATCGCATGACAGATCTCATGGCATCCGAATGCCCGATGATGCCCTGACTGTAGTTACGCCGCGCCAACTCGTCCTGCGCAATGTCCAAGTTTCTGCGTAAGTTAGTCAGCTCAAGGGCATTTCTCACCTTGATAAGCACTTCATCCATATTCAATGGTTTAGACAGGTATTCGAATGCTCCCGCTCTCATGGCGGCGACAGCCGTATCAATCGAGCCATGGCCCGTCATAAAGATAATGGGTACTTTGGCATCCCTCTGTCTGATGTGATCAATAATCTGCAGTCCGTCGCCGTCGGGCAACTGGAAATCCACTAGGATGGTGTCAAATCTTGACTGCTTGAGGCTGGCAATCGCCCGCGATGCGCGGTTAGCTCGCGTAACTTGCCAACCCTGGTCCTCAAAATAAATGGTCAGCAGTTCTGAGATATGGTCATCATCGTCAACCACAAGAATTTTGATGCTTGTTTTACTGGTCATTTATCTTCTCGTTGTTCAATTAGGCGGACGACTTCCGTTAATAGATGCACCATGTGAATGGGTTTTTTTAAGAATAGACTACAACCAGCCTCATGGGCTCGTCTACGATCGTCGGTCGATGACGTAGCCGAAAGCACGATAATGGGACCTTCATAGGATCTTGATCTAAGCTCCGCTATGATTTCAATGCCGGTTAGGCCGGGTAAGTGTAGGTCGGTAATTACCAGATCGGCCGAATGTACATTCATCCAGTCCAGCAAGCCAAGACCTTCATTAAAATGTTGTACATCAAAGCCAAGGTCGCTAAGGACAACGTTCACAAGGTCTGCGACATCCTGGTCATCTTCAACCAACGCGATCATACCGCCACGTTGCTGTTCCGCCCTGGACTGATCAATCTGATCTGCTGCTATCGAAAAACGGATTTTTGTTCCCACCCCTAAATTTGAGTCCAGTTCGACGTGTCCGCCCATTGCTTCGACGATTTGACGCACGATGGCCAGACCAAGCCCGATACCTGGTGCGCCTGAATCTGCCCTTTGATAAGGCTCGAAGATACGTTCCATGTCCTCGGCCTCGATGCCAGGACCCGAGTCGCTAACAAGAACAAGCAATTGGCCAGCCTGCCACTCGGCATGCACATGGACGTGTCCTACTTTTGTAAATTTCACTGCATTTCCGATGATATTCACCAGTACCTGGCGCAATCTGATCTCGTCCGTAAGAACGAAAGGAAGCTGTTCATTTGTCTCGACGGCAAAATCCAGTTGAGCACTTTGAGCAAGTGGATCGAACATGCTCTCAATGTCTTTGAAGGTGGAATTGAGATCACATGGTTCCAATTGGATATCAATTTGAGTGGTACTAGCGAGGTTCTGATCAAGCATGTTCTCTAGCAGTGTCATCAACTGGCGAGATCCGCGTTGTATGGCATTGACCATCTTCTCGTCATCCTCTGCCCGTGGTTTCTCCGCCATGAGCTGCGCGTAGCCAAGAATAGAGGTCAATGGTGTTTTCAGTTCGTGGGCCATGGTGGCAAGAAATTGACTCTTTAATCGGTTCGTTTCTGATAGATAGTGCTCACTCTTGGCCAGGCGCGTGTTTGAAGCCTGCAGGTGCTGCATCATCTTTGACTGAGAACGCAGCAACAAAGCCATATCGTGGGCCGCTTGCTGCCTGGTTCTTAATTCAAGCGCGTGATTAGTTTGGTCTCTTATGACGATCAATCCACCATCAGGTATGGCCCTGTAAAGAAGTGCATAATAGCGACCTTGCGGAGATGCGACTATGGGCAGAGTTAGGTCATCACGTAACGGGTGGCCTACAAATTCAGGCACACATTGATCGATGCGCATGCCTTCACGAATCGCCAAAGCGCTAAAGTCCAAATCACCCCACACGGCCTTAACGACACCGTTTTCGTTGAGTTTGATGACCGAGTTCGCTTCGAACTCAGCAAAAATCGACTGCAAAAATCCGCTGATATTTTCAGGTACGCTCATGGTCCATTAGCCTATTTGCCATCAACATAAACGCCTCTTCTACGGACGAACCAGTTCTGGCACTTGTGTTCAAAATAGGATCTCTAATCTGACTCAATTGCTGCTTGTCGATTTCCCAATCATCCATCAAGTCAGCTTTATTTACGAGCATGACAAATGGGTTCTCTCCAAAAAGCATTTTGATTTGATCTTGAAGCGTTAATGCGCTCGTCAATGTCTCTTTTCGTGTACCGTCGCAAACCATCATGTAGCCTGAAGCGCCACGAAGATAGGCATGATCTACATGTGTGAAAGCCGATTTACCAGCCAGATCCCAAATCACCAATCGCACATAGATCTGTCCCACCAAGACGGCTTTACTGTCGATCTTAACGCCAATGGTGGTGAAATATTTTTCGGAGAAGGTCTGGTGTACGTATTGGGATATGAGGCTCGTTTTGCCGACACCAAATTCGCCAACTAGGCATATCTTCTTCGCAACAGCCACTAGCGCTCCAACAACAGTTGAGGTGGCTCCATTGTGACGCTTAGATCGACACGGCGTAAAGACAAATCCTTAATCCCGTTCAGGACGATGGGATCATTGTTCAAAATATGCATGTTTTGATCATCAACACCCCAACTAGCTAGTATTTGGCGCGCTTCAAACGCGCGCCTTTGCCTGACTTCACGATTCATTTCCAGGGTGCCCGTTCCGTCATTGAAAGGTTCAACGTCAATTCTTAACTTCAGCCGTGACGATGTCGTCAGTTTCTGAAGTTTCTCAAAGTTCATTTGCCAAGCGGTTGGGTCTAAGGGCGCAAGATCAGAATCCAGCGCTTCATGGGTTGCCCAAGTACCGCTGAGCAATCGCGCTAAGGTCAGTGCTTCCAGGTATTCACTGATGATTAATTGTTCAAATGACATCTCAACTCGATGATCTCTGAGTCGGCTCTTGAGGGCCATCCACTCGTCCCAACTCAGCTCGCCTGAGAACGACCAGATGTCGTTCTTGGCATCAAGCACGACACGGTCGGGTAACTCCAGGCTACGTCTTAATGCCGCAAGGTCAACGACCGGCTGAACATCATCCAGGACAAGTTGATATCCTAATTGCTGTGCTGCTGCTGATTGCTTGGCATTGGCGATCCAACCACCTTCGGCAGTGCCGGTGCCTATCAATTGATGACCAGAAACTTCTAGGTGAACGGATTCCGGCACCTCGATCCATGATCTCAACCTCAGCAACACCAGTTCTGGATCTAACGAGAAATAGGGATCCCAACTATCCTCAATGTCGTATTCCTCGCCCAGAACAAGTTTATGATCCCGCGCCATGGGATCTTTCAATCCCGATACCCGAATCCTATCGCCATGATACGAAGCGTCGTTAATGAGGTAGCCAGGTTCACGTTCTAATTGGGCAGTCACGTAGGATAGACGTGTACGACGATCTTTTATGCTGACGAAGAGAAACCAAGCGATCCAGCAAAAAAGAGCAACGGCGAACACTGCCCAAAGCGTATGGTTTTTGCTTTTGGGAACCGCTTCTGCGCCCATTTGGTCGATGGCCTCTTCGAATTGAGCTTCTATGGCGGCATTGTCTTTGCTGTCGCCTTCAAATTGACGGAGCCAATGGCCATTTTGATCGACCACCTTTTCCAATAGATCCCTCATCTTTTCTCGAAGTTCTTCTGGCGGGACACCACGAATCACACACGCCAGGTCGACATCATGATCATGGATAACCCATAATGTGGCCGTTCCCACATTAATGGCCTCCAATTCACCCTCGGACGTACCCTCAAATGAATCACGCATAAAGTCCTGGATGGCTGTCAACATGGCGGACACGGCATCGCTGTCTCTAGCAGTAATATCAGGGTGATATTGATGGGCGACTAGAAGACCGGAATGCCGATGAATAAGGAATAATTGTTCGACGCGATAAATCAACGTGTGCTTCAAGACAATCTCTGAAAAGGGCACGCCAGTGCGAATCGACTGCCACCGCCAAGCTAGGCCCCGCATTGACAAGCTGTGGTCTAGTACATGGTTGACGGTTTTGAGCCATGCGCGCAGAGATTCCAAAACCGCTTTTCGAATGGCAGGCATAATGACGGGAAACATGACTTCAGCCAGCATCTTCCGTTCGCGCCTTGCAATACGTCTTAAGCTGCTAGTTATCGGTTCGCTCAGAGCTTGCGCCAGTCCCGCCGATGCCGAGCGACGTAAAGCCGTTGGTAAGACTTCAGCCACATCACGAGTCCGTTGTTCGATGTCAATAACACGCTTTTCAAGGGTTCTGAAGCCTTGCTCGTGGTCGCGCAGCAAAATCTCTTGTAGAGCCTTTAGATCGGTGTCTTGACGCGAATCATTCATGGGACAGCTTAACCTTCAGGAAGGTCGAATTCCCCTTGTAGGCGCATGGCGACTTCGGTAAAAAAGCCCGAAAGTTCCTGGCGTGATACCTTTTCTGATTCGAGTCGATCGCCAAGTCTGGAGGTGTCTTTCTTAAGTGCCTCCCTCATTTGGACCAATGCTTCTTCAAAGGATTGCGATTGAGCGTGAATCTGAGTCCGAATATCTCGTTGTTCCGCACTCAGGCGGTTGTCTAATTCTTGGATGGACTGTTCGGTGACACTAGCTGCCTCTCGTAAGTCACTTTCAACTTTACGGAAAGACTCTTTACTGTCTTTCTTGTCCGCCTGCACACGGTCATTGAGCCGACTGACTTCCGTCTTGACGAAGTCCTCGAGACTCTTCAACTGGCGTGACCACAACTCACGAAGGCTGTCCAAATCAGCTCTTATCTGTGACTCCAGCTCATTGAAGCGGCGTTCGTAGTCCCGCATCTGACCACCAAATATGATCTCGCGAATCTTATCGACATTGCCAGATTCGGGGGACTCTAGTGTGTTTTTCTTCTTTGTCACCATGCAGAAGCCTCCGATTAGATACGATAATTAGCGATAAGATATATAAAGTTACTTTACCTTATCTTCGGAAGCATTTGCTGGAACTTGACCTTTTTCTAACGCGCTATGCGTCAATATCCTCTTTAAAGGCCTTTTCCATCTCGGCTACTAACGGCATAAGTTTCGCAGTCGAACAATCCAATTTCGCCGCTTCTTCAAAGAGTCGGCAGGCTTGAGCTAACTTATTCAACCCGAAAGTTCCTGTGGAACCCACTAGTCGATGTGATATCTGCTCGACTCGCCTGCGAGCAACCGACGACAGTCCACCTTCCACCAATGCCCGTAACTCTTCCAAAACTAAGGGAACTGAGGCTATATAGTTGCGCTTAATCTCTGCGATCTTTAACTGAGCCCCATCAGAAAGTTGGTTCATGTTGGATGTTCCCCGTTTCAAATCCGAATAGAAGAGATGCTGGGGAACGATACCGTTCCCCACGCTTAATCAATAGCTAGGAATTCTTAATTAATGAGTGACAATTGCCGGAATGCTTCCCGCTTCTTTAATCCACTCATTAACCAAAGAATCACTGGGTAGCTGTCTCACCAGGCTACGAGATTCGTTGACCTCTTTCATCTTGGCACATAGATTGGCACAGTTGCGTGTCTTCAACTCTTTAACGGTGTCCACGCCAGAGGCTTTCAACAATTCCGCATATTGACCAGCAATACCCTTAATTCGAAATAGATCAGCCATATTGACCAAGTCCAGCACCTTCTTTTCGTCTAAACCGCTCAGCGCGGCCAATTTTTTTCTGCCCGCGCGGCTCGCTCCGGCATCTAACAATTTGGCAACCGAGGTCACCCCTGATGCACGCAGTTTTTCACCATATACAGGTCCGATTCCCTCAATTGATTCGATTTTCATACTGTCTCCTTCGTCTTCGTGTTAACTACGTGCTGGAACGATTCAATTTCGCAAATTTGGTCGGTAAGAAATAGCAAACACTTGGTCAAGGCTTTGCTACTCATTCTCAAGTCGACCCCTAATTGCGTCAATATCGCCTCACTGTCAACGGCAGAGAATAGAATGCTCATCATCTCTGGTTGAGAAGGCAAAAGGCTCATGAACTGAGAGTTCGCGATTGTAGATACGTGGATGCGAACAAGTGAAAGCAATTCAGATGCTTGCGCCTCAGTTAGTCCCGCTGAGAGACAGATATGCATCATTTTCTCCCAACATTGATCTATCATACGCACGCACATTCTATTCATGAGAACTCCCTATACACCGCCATAACCGGTACGTAGTTATCCTCACTGAAGTCAAGAGCCATGCCAACCACAATCGGGTCTAATGAACGGGACTATTGCTACACAAACGCCTGTATAGCAGGGGTCAATGATTTCCAAGTCGGTAGTCGAATTTTCAGCAGTTGATGAATATTCAACAGTGTTTTTTGATTTTTCAACAGATGGCCGACAATCACTCTCTATTGTTTAATCGATCGGGAGCAGCTTGTAAGGCTCCCTTTGTTCCCCGTCATGGACTATTTGGATTTGGTTGCCAAATTGAGATATCAAGGGGGCAAAATAGTAATCGGACTGTTTATGCAAAAAAGGATAAAGGCGATTGTTCAAATGCAATGTCCAATCCCTCGTTTCCAGCCTGTTTTCGTGCCATAGGGTGACCAGTAATTCGCGGCACAACGCATCCTCAGACGTGATTCGCCCCTCGCCCTTACAAGCCGCACACATTTTGCTCTCCACTTCTGTTCGGCTTTCAGCGCGTTTTTCTCGTGACATCATGAGTGCCCCCAACGAGTTGATGGGTTCTATGCGCGTCTTGAGGTCATCTTTGGCAAAGGCAGCGCGAAACACTTGTTCAACTCTCTCTCGATCACGCTGTAGCTTTAACGACACAAAATCAACCACAATCAAGCCAGCAATTTCACGTAGCTGAATCTGTTGGGCGGCGACATCGGCCGCCTCCAAATTGACCTTCACCTGATTATTGAGTGTTTGCATTTTTTGGCTGCCTTTGCCGGTGTTGACGTCAATGGTTGTGATGCCGTGACGACTGTTAAAAAGCATGAAGCCGCCCGATTTGAGCCATACCTTGGACTGCCGTAAAGCCGACACCTGTGATGTGATTTTGCTAGCATCAAACAGACCGGTTGGACCGCTATGTAGCCTTGTTTGCTGTTTAATTTCTGGTGCCACCTGTCCTAACCAAGTTTGCCATTCCTCAAAACGCGGAGCGTGGTCCAGTGCCACCCTAACTGGTTCAGTTCGTGATCCAGCCGATAGCATTTCGGCCATACCAGCCTGCCAGCCGGAATCCAAAATCCGAGGCGTGCCCGAATTTTGTAGCTCTGATGCAAAACCGTCGAGTCGATCTGAAAGCATTTGACACTCTGCTAACACGGCGTCATCACTCGCCCAATGAGCCGACGTTCTGACAAGAACAGATCGATTGAGGTCAGCTAATGCTGCCTTCAGATTACTCTCAGTCCCATCTTTATGGCGCCGATAACCGCGACTAAAACGTATTTCGTGTCCGCTCTCAACAACGGTGAAAACGCCACGCGCAGAGGCACCCATTTTTGCCATTGCTTTCTTACCGCTTTCCGCTGCGCGAGTGACCGAGACGAGATGCACCTGACCTTCTTTAAATGAATCGTCCTCTCGATTACAGGCCACAAACACCTGTTGCTCATGGCCAACGTCAACAAAGGCACCCCTGATACCGGGCAGCCATTTACTGATACGCCCGACGGCAACGGTTCCAGCCATCAATTCGCCCGCTGCCATGGTTCTATATAACTTGAGCTGACCATCTTGTGTGAGTGCCATGCGACAGTAAGGAGGGCTTTCACTAATGTAGAGATGAAACATATTTAGGTGCTGGCAAGTTCTTTTACGGCCAAATAGTGCTGTTCCTCAACTGGCTGAATGGACAAGCGCATGCCTCTCTTTATCACCAACATACCTTCAAGTGCCGGATTCTGTTTGAGTTCTGACAGGGGAATGACACGAGAATAGTGACATAAGTACCTGATATCAACTAACATCCAACGTGGATTTTCAGGAGTAGACTTAGCGTCAAAGTATTTGGAGTCTGCTTGAAACTGGGTTGGGTCAGGGTAAGCCTTGGATGCAACTTCAGCTTCGCCAACGATGCCAATGGGTTGGTTGCGACTGTGGTAAATCAAAACACGATCGCCGATATCCATCGTGTCACGCATGTAATTACGGGCTTGATAGTTTCGAATCCCGTCCCAAGGTTCGACACCAGCTTGTTTCAGGTCATCGATCGAAAACGCTTCGGGTTCCGTCTTCATTAGCCAATAGGCCATATTCAATCCTCCGTTTTGTCTCTGACGGCTAAACTCCGGTAATGGTAGTCCAAGCCTTCAGCTTGCGCGAGCGCTTTAGCCGTTTTTGACAGATCCTCAAAGCCGCTCGCTTCTATTTTCTGCCATGTCAAAGCACGCAAGAAGTCACCGACAAATAGGCCACCTTTCATGCGCACGACGCCAAGCGTAGGCAGGGTGTGATTGGGACCAGAGCAATAGTCACCTAAAGCCACTGCACTATAAGGTCCCATAAAGAGGGATCCGTAGTGCCTTAGCTGATGCTGATCTGATTCTGGGTCCTGCCATGTCAACGCCAAATGTTCGGCGGCCACATCATTGGCAAAATCAATGCATTGCTCACGGTCCTCACAATGGACGAATTGAAAATCGCCTTTTCCTTCAGGCTCCTGCCCTAATTCAGCGCGAATAATCGAAGCTATCTTTTCGAGATGCTGGCGATCGGTGCTCGCACAAATGGCCAAGGCCATGGGGTCATGTTCACCTTGAGCCAAAAGATCCATGGCAATCCAATTTGGCTCAATCGAGCCATCACTCAAGACGAGTAATTCGCTTGGTCCGGCTAATGTATCTATCTTCACATTGGCTTGCACGAGCCGCTTAGCTTCGTTCACGTAGGCGTTTCCCGGTCCCGCTATCATATCCACGCGCGGCACACTTTCTGTCCCGAAGGCAAGCGCGGCAACCGCCTGGGCACCACCAACCCTAACCATACGAGTCGCGCCAGCCAAACTAGCCGCTGCCAGCAATGCGGGATGAGCGCTAGGCGACACCGCGACACGTGTTTGCACGCCGGCAATGCGCGCAGGAATAAGTGTCATCAAGGCGGTGGAAATCAGCGGATAGCGGCCAGCCGGAATATAGGCGCCCATGCGGTCAAGCGGAACCCACTTGTGCCCATAGCGACCCTGTTTGTCTTTGAAATTAATATCTTTCATCGAGGATCTTTGCCTTTTGGCAAAAGCTTCAATGCGGCGAGCAGCCTTCTTCAAATGACGGCTAAATGCCGCGTCGAGTCCATAAGATGTCCAAGGTCGCAATTCGACAACCTCCGGTAAGAAGCCATCGATTTCATGGCTGATAATGCGTAAGGCCTCTTCTCCATGATCACGGATACGGGCCACGATATTTTGGACGCGCTGCTCCAGGTTGGCTGAATGCTCGTGTTTGGGCCGACGCCAGGCGTCTGGATGCTCAACGATTTCCATGCCGACTCCTCAATTCTTGGACAATATCCTGAAGTTGAACGCCATGAGCGGCTGCTTCGACCAAGGTGAAATATAGCAGGTCTGCAGCTTCCCATCTGACTTCATCAAATGAATCAGCCTCGATAAGTTCATCTGTTTCTTCGCGTAATTTAGCGGCACGCAAGGTGGAATCGGCAAAAAGGGATGAGGTGTAGGAGCCCTTGGTGGGGTTTTGGCGTCGACTCTGCAAAGTATCATTCAAGGTACTGAGGTCGAATGTGTCTTCAACACTGGAGAAACAGCTCCATGTCTTGAAATGACAGGCACGGCCCTCTTGCTGCACTTGGAAGAGAATTGTATCGCCATCACAGTCAATACTGGCTCCAACAAGGTGTTGTTTATGCCCTGAGCTTTCGCCCTTCTCCCATAATTGATTACGGCTACGCGAAAAATAGATTCCTTTTCGTTGCTGGAGCGCAAGTTGAATAGAATCGCGCGTGGAATAGGCCATCATGAGCACTTGTTTCGAACCTGAATCCTGAACAATGGTTGGGATTCGTTCACATTTCTCGAAGTCAAGGCACGCCATAAAGCAGTCCACCAGGCTCAATTTACCTGTGTAGATTGCCATGCCGATTTGCGCTTTTGCGCCGAGCCCATGTAGAAAGGCAATATCGTCGCTACTGGTAACACCACCCGCAACCGTTACTGGGATAGGTGATTGTGCGATGACTGACCTTGCACGATCGCGATCAAGGCCTTGCAACATACCTTCCTTCTCCACTTGGGTATACAAGAATTCACTTGCTCTTTGGCTCATCAGTTCAAGCGCTTGCGAAGTCGTTAACTCACTTGCCTGAGTCCAGCCATGAGTCAGCCACTGATCGGCACGCGAATCCAATGCCACCACTACGGATTGCTTGGGTAGTTCCAGCACAAAGGGTTCCTGCGCGGCCGTTCCAATGACTATTTTCGAGGCGCCGGCTTTCAGGTAAGCCAGCGCCGTCTCCTTATCGCGAATACCACCGCCCACACGACACGGATGCTTGCGTAACAGGCGTTTGATAAGTTCTTTATTGTCACCCTCACCTAGTGCGGCGTTTAAATCCACTATCGCGACGTCGCCGTACAGAGAGAATTGGTCGAGTAAGCCTTCTACATCGTCACGTTCGAGCACTTTCTCCTTGCCCTGCCGCCATTGAACCGCGCGCCCATCATAGAGATCAATACTAGGAATAAACATGTTCGCTCCTTTAATAATCCAAGCGAACTGGGATACCAGCCCGCTTGAGGTCGCGCTTCACTTGACCAACCTGGAATTCGCCTGAGTGGAACATCGTCGCAGCCAACACGGCGTCCGCGCCTCTCTTGAAAGCCTCAAGCAAGTGTGCTGTATTTTTTGCTCCTCCAGACGCGATCACGGGAATGGGTGTCGCTCTCGCAATCGGTTCGGTGATCGCCATATCGTAGCCATCACCTGTACCATCACGATCGATGCTGGTTAACAACAATTCGCCGGCACCGCGTTCTACGACTTCGCGAACCCATGACTTCGCTGTATGACCGGTCCCCTTGCGACCGCCATGGGAGTAAACCCGATAATAGCCAGCCGCTTGACGTTTAACGTCAATGGAAACGACGATGCATTGCGATCCAAATTGACGTGCGCCCTGTTCGATCAACTGCGGTTGAGCTAAGGCCGATGAATTGAGTGCCACTTTGTCGGCGCCCGCGTCCAGAAAGGCATACATATCGTCCAATGTTCGCAGCCCTCCTCCCAGCGTAAAAGGGATCGTTAACGAACGAGCCACTTGCCGCACCATATCTAACGCCGTCGGTCGATTGTCGGCTGAGGCGTTGATATCGAGAAACACAATCTCATCCGCACCTTCAGATTGATAGCGAACGGCTAGTTCAACTGGGTCACCCATATCGCGTAATTCAACAAAATGCGTGCCCTTGACCACCCGACCACGGTCAACGTCCAAACAGGGGATGATTCTTCTTAAGAGGCCAGCCATGTGCGAAGTACCTCCTGTCCCCAACGTCCCGATTTTTCAGGATGAAACTGCATGGCGGTCGTTTCCTTAACCCGCACGGCCGAACAAAATGCCTGGCCATAGTTGGATGTCGCGATGGCGTAATTCGACTTGCTGACCACGTAACCATTCACAAAATAGGCCGCGCCTTGATGGAATGACGGCTCGGTCCAGCTCACTTGCGACCATCCCATCATAGGAATTTTGGGCGCTTGCAGCCGCTTCACCTGCCCTTCCATTATGCCTAGCCCTGGACTGTTGGGATCTTCCTCCGATCCTTCAAAAAGAATCTGCATGCCGACGCAGATGCCAAGTAGTTTTTGGCCTGAAGCCACCCAGTCTCTAATGATTCCTGACCAGCCACTTCGATTTAGGTGGGCCATCACGGGTCCGAAGCGACCCTGTCCAGGCACAATCAGAGCTTTGACTTCATCCATCTTAGGTTCCGTCAATATTTTGTGTTCGGCATTTAAGCGGCTTAGCGCATGTGACACGGAGGTCAAATTGCCGGAACCGGAATCCACAATACCGATCATCACAGGCTTCCTTTGGTCGAAAAGGTCGTCATATTGTTTGACAGTGCATCGCGGAGGGCTCGACCTGTGCTCTTAAAGGCCGCCTCAATGAGATGGTGATGATTTGAACCAGCCAGTCGTCGAATATGTAAATTGATGAGTGCCGCGTGGGCGAAAGATCGGAAAAAGTGGGGCACCATTTCGGTGTCCATTCCACCAACGTTTTCGCGAGTCAACTTTAGTTTCGTGTCGCAGAAAGCGCGGCCACACAAATCAACCGCGCAAATCACCAGTACGTCATCCATGGGCAATAGCGATTGTCCAAAGCGGTTGAATCCCTCTTGTTTCCGCCACGCAGTTTGAAGCGCTTCACCCAATGTAATGCCAACGTCTTCGACAAGGTGATGGTCACCCGTTTGATCACCTTGTGCCTTGAGTGTAAGGTCGAAACCGCCGTGATAGGCAAGCTGATGCAGCATGTGGTCAAAAAAGCCATGGCCCGTATCTACCTGAACCTGTCCAGTCCCCTTGACATTTAAGGTCAACTCGATTTGTGTTTCGCGTGTAGAACGTTTGTGTTCGATCATAATAGGCTCCCTATCTCATTGATGCTGCTCAATACAATGGCAGCACCTGCAGCTTCTAATTCGTGACGTAGATCCTCACCGACTCCTATCGCGACCGCACCGGCAGCGTGCGCGGCGTGTATATCATCCACATTATCGCCGACCATCCATAAACGGCTCGCACCAGACAGGCTCTTTACGCGCCATATCCCTTCTGGGTCGGGCTTCCCCTTCTCTACTTGGTCAATCGTACTGGCGAGCATGTCATTCTTCAGACCAAGCAAATCGAAGACCGGCTCGAGTTCCGTTGTTGAACGACCCGTAACCATGGCCAGTTGAGCCTTGTTCTGCAATTGATCGCGAGTGGCTGGCGACAAGATAGCAAACTCCAATTGATGCAGGCCCGTCTCATCGGTCGTCCCCCAGTAGATGCTTTCACAGAGACTTCGCACATCGGTTAGAGTCATGCTGACACCCAATTTTGAGATCAATTCATGGGTCAGAACCCAATCGTCGTTGAAACCGCCACGAGCTCTAGTTTGCACGATTGTTTGGCGAGTGATCGTTTGCTTCGTGGCACGAAGGACAGCTTCGATCACTGTGGCTTCAAAGCTGTCTTTCACATCAACTAAACATCCATCCACATCCAAACAAATCAGATCGGGACTAATCACTTGCTCCAAACAAGCAAACAATCGCTGATCATCCAGCGGCACAGAGATACGGACCCAGCCAATCAATTCCGGGCGATCGAACATGCGGACCTTAATGCCTTGATGCGCCATGGCTTGAGACACAAATTTGGCTCGTAGAGGATTTAACTTGACCATCACAAAGTTGGCTGCGCTGGTTACAAAACAAAGCGAGTGTAGGCTAAGCCAGTCCATTAAGCGCTGCGTGTTGAGGCGTACTTGGCGACAGTAGCTTGCCACATCCAGTTGTGCCTCTTTGCTCAATCCCTGTTCGGCGATCAACAAGGCCGGCGTCGATACGTTATACGGCATCGCTCGTTGACGCATAGGTTGAATGAGTTGGCTTGCACCCACCGCATATCCCACTCTTAAGCCAGCCAAACCATATGCCTTAGAGAAGGTGCGCAAGATGATTTTGTTCGCTTGCTGCTCGTCAATTTGGATCGCTAAATCCGCCTCGCAAAAGTCAGCATAAGCTTCGTCAAGTAACAAAACAGAATCTGTGGCCACACATGCATCCATCAATCGTGACAATTCCTGTGCAGCCACCATTTCACCAGTTGGATTGTTGGGCCTGACCAAAATGACTAAGGCACCTTTCAAGGCCGTAACGGCTTGGATAGTGCCTTGCATGTCCAGACGCAATCCATCAAGTGGAGGAATCACATGTGCTTTTACCGGATAGCGGCGAATTTGATCCTGATAAATACCAAAAGTAGGTAACGGCAAGACGACAGGATGCGCAGCGGGCAGCGACTGAAACAGGTATTGAATCGATTCGTCACTACCGTTGGTTACCAGGACCTGTTGAGGTAGGACGCCGTGAAATTCAGCTAGTTTACGCTCAAGACGTCCCCTCTGCGGATAACGGTTGAGTACAAAAGGCGTCATTTCCGCCAGCGCTTTCTGGGCCCAGGCGGGAGGTGTTTCGCTTCGTTCGTTCTGATCTAACTTCAAAACGCCCGGTTGCTCTATCCAAGACTGACCTAACATGAATCACCTCAAGCAATGACTTTGCGAATATCGAGTTCAAGAATGTCTGTAGCGCCAGCTTGACGTAATTTGGGTACTAGATCCTTAACAGCTTGACGCAGTACAGCCGCTTTAACGGCAAAACCTCTGTTGCCATAGAGCTTTGCAACACTGGGCGCTTTCATGGCGGGTAACAAAGATACCAAAGTAGGCAAATCATCTTCGCTACAATTCATTTCGAGCAGCACACGCGCTCGCCCATCTAGGACACTACGGAAGATAAGGGTGAGATTCTCAATTTCGGCGCGCCGATCCGGATCTTCAAGGGCACGTTTATTGGCAACAAAATAGGTGGAACTCTCAAGGACTGTGGCCACAATTTTGAGACGATTTGCGAGTAAGGTAGAACCCGTCGCCGTGTTGTCAACGATCAGATCGGCATCTTCTGGCGGAAACACTTCGGTTGCGCCATATGAGCGCACAAAGGTGTAATCTAAGCCTTCACTATCTAAGAAACGACAACAAATGTTTTGGTATTCTGAGACGGCAATAACCGGCCTTTCGTGAAGCGCCTTCCAGTCCCAGTCTTCGGGAATACAGGCTACGATGCGAACTGGATCCAAGCCCAAATCCAGCATCATCTCTACGTCGGCTTCTTGTTCTTTGATCCAATCCAACCCAGCAAATCCACAATCATGCTGACCTAGAGCCACCAGTTGAGGGATATTTTGCGACTTTAGTAACTTAAGTTCTAGGTTTGGGTCACTACATCGCGGTCGGTAATTGCGACCACTTCCAGAAACCTGAATGCCACTTTCATCCAATAATCGGTCGACATTTTCCATCATGCGACCTTTAGGAATAACCATTCTCAATGTCATATTGCGCTCCAAATAGAAAAAGGCCCCGTTGGAAGTGATACCAACGGGGCCTTTTGGTTAATTTTGACGGGATTCGTCACCTACAGGGTATCACCACCTAGTTTTAGATGTCCGAGATGATGATGGTGACGTTTATTGTTCATAACGCAGCCAAAATTAGGCGATCGCAAGCAAGCTGTCAAGCATTATTATCCATAGACGTGTTTTGCATTGGCAAATCAAACACGAATAATGCCCCTTTATTACGACCTTCGCTGTGGGCATATATTTTTCCGTCCATTTCACGGGCATGGTTGGCACATCCATGTAGTCCAAAACCATGGCCTTCTTCTCGTGTCGTGAATCCAAAAGTAAATAATTGACTCATGTGTTCCGTCAGGATTCCATAGCCGTTATCTTCCACTTCGATTCTCAAAATATCATCTTCGGCCTTGACCCTAATATAGATCCAGCGCTCTTCGGCGCCTCGATCGACCAGGGAATGTTTGGCGTTGGAAATTAGATTCAACAGAATTTGAATAAGCTTACGTCGATCCACCTCAATGTCAGGTACATCATCAAATTGGCAACTAACCTGCACGCCAAAACGAATCAATTCGCCTTGTGTAATGGCAATAGCATCCTTAATCAAGTCACAAACGCTCATCGTCTCTTTGAAGGCAACAATTTTCGAATAGGCTTGCTGGTAACTGACTATTTGATTGATGTGATCAACACTCTTGCGCATAACCTCTATTTCTTCTTCGTTTTCTTGCCGTTCGCTTTCCAGCACGTCACCTAGTCTCTGAATATATTCCGGAATCTTTTGGCCCCGCGGGTCTTCGAGTAGAAAATGGGCCAGGTTGTCCTTGTGTTCATCGAAAAGTGCGGCTAGCTGTGGGATCGAATTGACTTTAGAAGCTATGATCTGTTTCTCCATTTTCGAAAGGGCCACATTAACTGAATTGAGCGTGTTGCCTACATTGTGCAAGATATTGGTGGTCAATTCTTCTAAACCAACCCGCCGAGCGATCTCAACAAGTTCAGCTTGTAACGCATCTCTTTCTTCAATCGCCGAATTACGTCGTTCCATCTCCGCCCGTAATTGCTGGTTGGCCGATTCCATTTCCTGATTCTTCAACTGCAATTCATCGCGTACAGACTTGATATCGGCAATAACCCGATTTAGTAGTTGGTCGTTGCGATCCTTAAGTTCTTCGGTCCTTCGTCGGTTGACCATACAACGGTCAAGTTGTTTTTGAATGCGCTGTAAATCCGAATGCGCTGTCTGAGAAGTTGGTGTTTTTTCCGAGTTCATGGGTCTTTTGATCTCCCCAGCAATAAAGTCACAAATGACTCATTGTGAAACTTTGATGGCTCCCCAACCGCCAAGGGCGAAATTTCACCATAGGCATAAAATCCTATCACGGGAATCTCATTACCTAACAAGTCATATACGGTTTCGTATTCTTCAATGGTGCGCGTGCCTAATAGCTGTTTGCGAGCCGCACACGAAATACATATAGCAACACTGGGACGTGCGCCGTGATAGGAGGCTAGCGCATGTTGCACGCTGGTCTTAGACGCCGCCAAAATGGAATCCCGGCTCGCCTGTGAGATTTGCACAACCGCGCCTTCTGGTACATCGCCAGCGAAACTAATACTTCCCATCGCTGAATCGCATTGCAAGGGTGCTCTGAGGTAGTAACGCCGTCGATCCTGTTCAAAGACGGCTAAAGGATATTCACCCATCGGAAGATTGCCTTCACCCAAATAATAACCATAAAATTCAATAGCCGTTTGCCGACCTATCTTAGACACGACGTTGTTTAGTGACTTGCTTACTTTACGGCTTTCTCCAATCGGCAGCCAGCCACTTGAAACCCCAAATCCTATGCTGACATCACCCCAAAAAACCAAAATCGGCAATGAATCTTCCAGGCAATCACCGTCGTGGAATTGGAATGTACGCACAAAGCCCCATTGATCTGCCGCAATTCCGCCAAAAATCGGGAATTTATCCCCGTAAAACTCTTGTAAGGCGGTCACCAACAAGGCCGCGCTTGTGGTCAGGCTCTCAGGTGTCGTTAACAAAAGGCATGCCTCGCCATGTCCCGCCAATTGTGCCGACTCAAAGGCCTTACGAGCAGATTCTTGAGCGCCACGCGAAATTTCGGTGCCCACCCCAGATGTGATTTCAAAACCTTCACCGGCAAACACCACCAATACAGCGGAGTCTTCCTGGAAGCGGTTGACGGAGGTCATTTCACCATCGGTGGAACACCCGATCATGGGCACACACAGCTCGCTGTACAAATGTTTAACCAAAACTGCGTGATCATGGTCAATAGCCACAAATAACATGGCGCCTTTGGGCGTCGACCCTGACAAGTTAGATCTTATCTGATTTAACAGATTGTTTGCGGCTCGAATCGGATCCACATCTGTAGTATGGGCAACTGCGACTTGCATACATAACCTATCTGAAACGTTTAGACTGCAGTATAAACACGGAGGATTGATGAAACAAGAATTTGTCTGTGGCAAGATACTGGCATGAAATTCAATTTCCATACGCCCGCCCCACCCAAAAAAGGAAACGCATTCTCCGCTCGAAGAGCGCGTCTCAATCAAATCATATTCGGAGCAGACACGCCGCTAGGCAAAGCTTTTGACATCGTTCTGATTGTCTCAATATTAGCCAGCGTGGTGGTTGTTATGTTGGACAGCATCAAAAGCTTGGATGCCAATTACGGACAACTATTTGACCTGCTTGAATGGGGATTCACGATTTTATTTACGATTGAGTACATCCTACGACTGAGCTGTGTCGGCCGACCCACTAAGTACGCGTTCAGCTTTTTCGGGATCATAGACCTTTTGGCCGTATTACCGACCTACGTCTCACTGCTCTTCCCTGGCACCCATTTTCTGGCTGTCATACGCGTACTTCGTGTTCTACGCGTCTTTCGCGTATTAAAGTTAGTGCAATACTTAAATGAAGTCGAACATCTCAACCGATCTCTACGCGCTTCTCGTCGAAAAATAACCGTTTTTCTCTTTTCGGTCGGTGTTGTCGTGGTCATTGTAGGTTCGCTCATGTACGTTATCGAGGGTGAAGCAAATGGATTCACTTCAATTCCGCGCAGTATCTACTGGTCAATTGTTACCCTAACCACCGTCGGTTACGGCGATATTTCGCCACAAACCCCTATTGGGCAGGCATTTGCTGCGCTCATTATGATCCTCGGCTACGGTATCATCGCCGTGCCTACTGGTATCGTTACGGCAGAGATGACAAGGAACCGATTTGAAGACCCCTCCGAGGTCCGAGCTTGTGCCATGTGCAGTTCTGAAACGCGACGTGCCGATGCCGTTTTCTGCCGCATTTGTGGAACAAAGCTTTGAAACAACCTGTCAGAGCACACGTTCATAGGCTTAGCCCAATTTATTCAAGTTTTAATCCCCAAACTCCGATCTATATTTCATTGGGGGCAGAAATAAGCCTTTCCACCCTGATGTTCTTCATATGTAGCCGAGAAATCTGAGATCAAAGAGATCCTTTATGAGTCCAACCGCGACGGATATCGTACGAATTGCACGCAACTTAAGATACACGTCCGTGCGCCCGCTGATCGGACTGAAGGTAACACTTCAGTCGAACTTAGACGTTCCTCAGAATCTTCACGCACACATTCAGAAAAAACTAGAGTATGAGTTGGAATTTAAAGGGCCATCTGCAGTCGAACGTGAATTAGCGCTAGTCAAATACAGCATCTTGGATTTGACATTCTTGCTCAATGCCGATGTTTTGGACTCAACCGGTGGTAGTAACATCGATACCCTCACAGATCTTGGGTTTGATGGCAACCTTACCGAGTTAGGTTCGCTGAAATCCGAGATCAGAAAACACAAAGCCTATCTACGTCTCTTCCTGAAATCAACTCTTATGAACGACAAGGAAAGATTGACGCTTAGGCATCTCGCGGACGATTATTTCCCGCACACTTTTCGCATCGAAGATGCTTGCATAACCAATGCCCCCAGCGTTTGGTTCTTCAAGCATTTTTATATGTAGTCAGGGAGATAAGCGCGTAATCTGCCATTGTTGGCCAGTCTGTCTGTAGTGCCATCTATCATGCATGCGACTGGGTCTGGACAGCCAAAATTCAATCGCAAACGGGCGCAATCGAAAACCACCCCAATCGTTAGGGCGCGTAGGCGCGCCTTTCTGCAAAAGTTTCCGGTGCTCCTGAAGCAATTGTTCACGATCCTTGATAACAGATGATTGCTTAGATAAACAGGCGGCGACACGGCTAGCCAATGGCCGGTCGTTGAATAATTGATCACTTTCGCTTTCGGAGACTCGATCTACAGCCCCTTCCATCCGAACCTGGCGTCCCAACACGGGCCACCACCAAAGTAGCGCGGCTTGCGGGTTTTGTTTAAGATCTTGGCCCTTGCGGCTGGCGTAATTTGTGGCGAAGACTACCCCTTGCTCATCGTAACTCTTCATGAGTACCATTCGATTAGACAGCACACCTAGCGAATTACAGGTAGCTAAAGCGATGGCATCTGCCATCTCAATACGTTCATCGGCTAAGGCTTCGTCATACCATGATCGAAAAAGATCGTATGGGTTTGGGGGGACACTTATTAAGTCTGCTGAAGCTTCAATCATGATTCTTTCCAAGGAGGAACATTATGGGCCATCGTCCCAAGATAGTTATTATTGGCGGAGGCTTCGCCGGATTACAAGCAGCACGACATATTAGCAAGCAAGACGTCGACGTGACGCTCATCGACAAACGTAATTACCACCTTTTCCAACCTCTTCTTTACCAAGTCGCGACTGGCGGCCTATCCCCTGGCGATATTGCTGCTCCTCTTAGGGGGATCCTGAAGTCACGTCACAATGTACGTATCGTGCTTGATGAGGTTATCGACTTTAAGCCTGAGAATCAGGAAGTTTGCGGGCTCAAGAAGAACTATCATTATGACTACTTAGTGGTCGCTGTCGGCGTTCAGTACAACTATTTTGGTCATCAAGATTGGCAAACGACCGCGCCGAGCCTGAAGACCGTTGAAGATGCTTTATTGATGCGAAGTCGCATCTTAAACGCATTTGAATTGGCCGAAATGGAAAACGACGAACAAAAACGTCAAGCGCTGATGACATTTGCAATCATTGGTGCCGGACCAACAGGCGTCGAATTGGCCGGAGCCATCAGCGAGTTGGCTCGCACGACGCTCACCCTTAACTTTCGCGCCATCAAACCTTCTGATTCGAAAATCTTACTCATTGAAGCGGGCCCACGTATTCTAAATGCCTATCCGGAGAAATTGTCACAAAAAGCGGCGCGTTCACTGGAGAAACTGGGGGCAGAAATCCACATTAATGAAACCGTCACGGCCATGGATAGCGAGAGTCTAACGGTCAAAAGAGGTGAATCACTCATAAAGATACCCTGTAAAAACGTCCTCTGGGCCGCTGGCGTTAGCAGTTTACCAATAGCCGGAAAACTCGCGCATCGCTATGGTGCCGCGTGCGACAAACAGGGCCGCCTCAAGGTCACCCCACATCTCTGTATTCCAAACCATGACCGCGTATTGGTGGTAGGCGATATGGCGCTCGTTTTGGATGCAGCCGGACAAGCGTTACCGGGCATAGCACCCGCGGCGATGCAACAGGGCCGCTATGCCGCTCGACTCATTAAGGATTCCCTACACAATCGCTCTAGCGAGCCGTTTAGATACATTGATAAAGGCAGCCTTGCCGTCATCGGTAGGAATGCAGCTGTCGCCGATTTGGGCCGCCTAAAGGTATCCGGATTTCCAGCATGGGTCCTTTGGGTCGTCATCCATATTGCTTATCTTGTCGAATTCGACAACAAGCTCATGGTCCTTTTTCAATGGGCCTGGAACTATGTGACACGGAAACGTGGCGCACGGATGATCAATTTATCTGGCTCGATAGGTTCCAAATCCGATCTGCCATCTGACGGTTAGTAGGAACATTTACCTGATTGGCTCATATACGCCAAACTACTGAGTTTGTGAAGCAACCTTGCGGCGACGTTGAGGTCCCACTCGTCACGGGCATCATTTGGATTTGGGGCCACCTCAACCAAATCAAAACCGACAATACGGCGACCTGAACGTACGACATGTTCAAGCAAATATACGGCCTGATCAAAATCTAAGCCGCCTGGAACGGGTGTGCCTGTGTTGGGGCAAAAGCGTTGCTCTAATCCGTCAATATCAAAAGAGACATACACAAGTTCGGGTAATCCTTCAATAATCTCATTACTCATGTCGGCCCACGTCCGACCCTGGAACCCCTGGCGTTTCATATCGTGATCGTAAAAGGTGCGAATACTTGGGTGGTTTTTAGCAATGCGAAATTCTTCATCAGAATAGTCCCGGATACCAACCGAGATGAGACGATTCAATTCAGGAATTTCGTGAATGAGGTTGTACATAATTGACGCGTGTGAAAACAAGAACCCTTCGTAGGCCAACCTCAAATCAGAATGGGCATCTATGTGAAGGATACCCATGCCTGGATAACGATCGTAATGAGCAAGGATAGAACCGTAAGGACATGAGTGATCACCGCCCATGATGCCAACGGTTTTGCCGTTCGCCAATAAATCACCCACTAGTGCAAAGAGTTCTCGATTCAACTGTTCAGAACACTGATTAATATATTCAAGATCGCGTTTCAGTTCGCCGTCTACCAATCCGCCCCTCGCAATGATGGGA
The DNA here is from genome assembly GCA_029263455.1 of Holophagae bacterium. Classification (GTDB taxonomy): domain Bacteria; phylum Acidobacteriota; class Holophagae; order Acanthopleuribacterales; family Acanthopleuribacteraceae; genus JAGQSC01. The sequence goes on along the minus strand of JAJCXM010000017.1, from coordinate 48,600 downwards.
TCGGCTTTCTTTTGACAAATCTCATTCATTTCCTGCCATGCAGGATTAATGGGCAACATGCCCACCGCATCGCCGAAACTAGCACCAACCATCGCGTCAAATAGGTCCAGTTGGTGTGAGGCTGGAATGACGGCCGCGGGTGCCAGCGAGGTCCCCCGTCGATAGGAAACAGTTGGTTCCCAAGGCACACCAACGATTGCAACCTTGGTTTCTTGACACCCATACTCAAAACCGAACAAACCCGCATCCGGCGCAGGTGGTATATCCATGAATGAGCTTAATTTCATTCTTCCCTCTGGAGCTATGACCTCGTGCATCCCATGTTAGCTCAAAATCCCATTACTTGCCGACTTCAGACGACACACAAATTCGATTTACGGATTCTTTACAATAAGCAAGGACGTTCAAAGCAGTTGAAAAGTTTATTGGTGACCGATATTCTTGATGGGTTTTGATATCAACACACATTCTCTTATCTTTGTGGTCGCTTTGTCTGCCATCTCAAAGCGTCGAAGCCCTTGGCTTCGAGGCTTCGATTGACAATCTGCAATCTCACGTCCGGTTCTTGGCAGATGATCAGTTATTGGGAAGATCCACGCCATCGCCCGGTCTAAACCGTGCTGCCGAATATATCAGAGAGGAAATGAAAAGAGTTGGCCTCGCACCCGTTGCAAATTCATATTTTCAAACGGGAGAGGTCAAGGCGTTTCAAGAAGCGTCTGACCCAGGTCGGATCAAGCTCAAAAAACCGCAATCGACAATTCGTGTCGTGAAGAAATTTCGGTCCGTATTTCCGCTGCCAAGATCCATTCAATTACAAGATCTCTTAATTGTCCGAGCCAAGAATCTAACCGAACTGGGACGCGCGAGCAAACAACATGCCGTTGTATTGGATCGGCCACCTAACTCTATGGCAGAGATGGTTCACTACATTAGTGCGGGTTGTGCCGTCATTTTGTTAACGAGCGCCCTTGCACCCCAGGAACATTCAGAACTACACATGCTATCCCAATACTTTAAAGTCCCTGTTGTTATGCTTAATGACGAGCAAGATTGGGACTTCCTGACTGAAAGCACCCATATTGATGTGTCCCTTAACGCCCATTCAGAACGTAAGGTAAAGGTCCATAACGTGGTAGGCCAGATTCGTGGCACTGACGCTGACTTGAAAGAGGAGTATTTTGTTGTCGGCGCACATTATGATCATGTGGGGCACGCACTTGGCCATGGATTTCCACGAGGCAGCCTAGGACAAGATAAGAATGACCTAATTTGGAATGGTGCAAACGACAACGCAAGCGGCGTCGCGGCGTTGCTTGAATGTGCACGACTTATGATGAAATCACCACCACGTCGAAGCGTTTTGTTCGTTGCGTTTTACGGCGAAGAGGCTGGATTCTTAGGCTCACGTTCATTCGTAGCTGCAACGCCCATAGCACTCAAGTCGATTGTTGCCATGTTGAATTTCGAACAACTTGGTCGCATAGACGACAACAGCCGGCCTGCAGATATACCCAAGGGCTCTATTGCGATTACAGGCTACAATTACTCAACCCTACCTGCGCAGATTGCTGAAACGGCCGTCAACGACTCATTGCATGTCTACAGGCATCCACAACTCTCGGACGCTTATTTCTACCGTAGCGATAACGCACCCTTCGCTCAAGCAAACATCCCAGCGCATACCATCAGTTTGAGTTATGACTTTCCCGATTACCACAACGCTCAAGATCATGCTGATAGACTTGACTATGCACATTTAAATCAAGTCACTGGCTTTCTAGCCCGTGCAATCACGACCTGTGCAAATCGTGACGACGCGCCTAAATGGCTCATAAAAGCCATCCCATAAACTCCGGAGGTCCCATGTCCCGATTTTTTGTTTCGTTAATATTCGTGACGCCATTTGCAGCATTAGCCCAAACTGGCGACGATCTTGCCAAACAAGTGGATCAATTTTTGGTGGAATATTCAAAGCAGTACCAGACGCTTTACGCTGCCTCATCTAGTGCGGAGTGGGACGCCAATACCCACATCGTTGAGGGCGACAACAAAAACCAAATGAAGGTTGAGTCAGCTAACAAAGCACTTGCTGCGTTTACTGGTGCTGTTGACCACATCAAAAAAGCCCGTACGTTCCTTGCCCAAAGTAAAGAACTCAGTGGACTCCAAGTCAAGCAACTGCAGCAAGTTCTCTATTTGGCAGCCAATAACCCGCAAACACATCCGGATTTAGTCGCCAAACGCATTGCCGCTGAAGCGAAACAGAACGAAGCATTATTTGGGTTTGACTTTAAGCTCAATGCCAAGTCTGTCAGCGTGAACGACCTTGATGACATCTTATCGGACAGCGATGATGTCAAAGAACGACTGGCAGCCTGGACCTCATCCAAAGAGGTGGGAAGCCAACTCAAGCCAGGACTGGCCGAACTCGTCCAGTTGAGAAACAAAACCGTCAAAGCGTTAGGCTACGACGATTATTTTCATTATCAAGTATCGGCATACGACATGACGGTAGAAGAGATGATCACCCTCAATCATCAATTCGTCGAAGAAGTTTGGCCTTTATACCGCGAACTTCACACTTGGGCGCGCTATGAACTCGCTAAAAAGTATGGCCAGGAAGACGTACCAGCCTTATTGCCAGCTCATTGGTTGCCTAATCGATGGGGCCAAGACTGGACAGATCTCGTTCAGGTTGAAGGCTTGGACCTTGACGGTTTTTTGGCCAATCAGAAACCCGAATGGCTTGTCAAACAGGCCGAGAATTTTTATGTCAGTCTCGGTTTTGAAAGACTGCCACCTGTTTTTTATGAAAAGTCGTCGTTATACCCATTAGCCGCCGATGCCGGATTCAAAAAAAACAATCACGCCAGTGCTTGGCACATGGATCTCGACCGTGACGTGCGTTCCTTAATGAGCGTGCAAGGAAACGCGCGCTGGTATCAAACGACGCACCATGAATTGGGTCATATTTACTATTACCTCTGTTATACAAGACCCGAAGTGCCCGTTCTTTTGAGAGAAGGTGCCAATCGCGGATTTCATGAGGCGATCGGTTCATTGATGGGACTGGCTTCCATGCAAAAGGCCTTCTTGCAGGGACGTGGCATTGTGAAAAACGATGTCAAAACCGACGACATGAAAGCGCTACTCAAAGAAGCTCTGGACTATGTGGTGTTCTTACCATGGTCCGCGGGCGTCATGACCCACTTCGAGCGGGACTTATATGCGGGCGAGCTTACGGCAAGTGAATATAACGCTCGTTGGTGGAGTTACGTCAAAACATACCAAGGAATTGAGCCACCATCTACTCGTGACGAATCTTATTGTGACGCAGCCACGAAGACACACATTAACAACGACGCAGCCCAGTATTACGATTACGCAATTTCAAATGTCATCCTGCACCAGTTTCATGCCCACATCGCAAAGCAGATACTGCAACAAGACGTTCGCAACACCAACTATTACGGTAGCCAAAAAACCGGCGAATTCCTAGCTAACGTACTGAAGTTGGGGGCCACAGAAGATTGGCGCAAGGTCATGAAAGAGCATCTGGGCAGTGACGTATCAGCCAAACCGCTATTAGAATATTTCGAGCCGCTCACGTCGTATCTCAAAGAACAGAACAAGGGACGGACCCACACACTACCCGCCTCCCTATAATGCCAGCCGTTTTTCACTCAGCCAATAATTAGAGCAAATCAAACCACATCAAAAAGGATCAAAATCACATGCAGAAAATCAAAGTAACGAATCCCGTCGTCGAACTAGATGGCGATGAAATGACACGAATCATATGGGCTTTTATCAAGAAACGATTGATCATTCCCTACCTGGACATGCCCATCGAATATTTTGATCTGGGCATTGAAGCGCGTGACAAGACCAACGACCAAATAACGGTAGATGCGGCGCACGCCATCCTAAAACACAAAGTCGGCATCAAATGCGCAACTATTACGCCGGACGAAGATCGCGTTACCGAGTTCGGGCTCAAAAAGATGTGGCGTAGCCCAAACGGAACCATCCGTAACATCATCGGCGGAACGGTTTTTCGCGAACCCATTATTTGCCGTAACGTGCCTAGATACGTGCCAGGCTGGGAACATCCCATCGTCATTGGCCGTCACGCTTTTGGAGACCAATACCGCGCGACGGACATGTTAATCAATGGTCCCGGCAAGCTGACCATGAAATTCACGCCCAATGATGGCGGCGAAGCTACCGAATATGAAATATTCGATTTCCCAAGTAGCGGCGTTGCCATGGGTATGTATAACCTTGATGATTCGATTCGAGGGTTTGCAAAATCGTGTATGAACTATGCTTTGGTGCGAAAGTGGCCTTTGTATATGTCTACAAAAAACACCATCCTCAAGGCTTATGACGGCCGCTTCAAGGACCTTTTCCAGGAGGTATTTGAAGCTGATTTCGAATCTGCCTTTAAAGACGCCGGTATTTGGTACGAGCATCGGCTTATAGATGACATGGTCGCATTTGCACTTAAAACCAATGGAAAGTTCGTTTGGGCCTGCAAGAACTACGATGGTGATGTACAGTCGGACACCGTCGCTCAAGGGTTTGGATCCTTAGGGTTGATGACCTCTGTTTTGTTAACGCCAAATGGAGACGTATGTGAGGCCGAAGCAGCACACGGTACGGTCACACGCCATTACCGCCAACATCAGCAAGGAAAAGAGACATCCACAAACCCGATCGCCTCGATCTTTGCCTGGACTAGGGGATTGCAGCATCGCGCGAAACTTGACCAAAATGACGCCCTGGCTCAATTTGCCAAGACCTTGGAGTCCGTATGTGTCGAGACCGTAGAAAGCGGTCACATGACTAAAGATCTTGCCTTATTAGTTGGACCTGATCAGCCTTGGTCTACCACCAACAAGTTCCTCGACCATATCGACAAAGGACTTCGCGCCAAGTTTGACGCCTAACCAAGAAACCCAGAAACCGGATGAACACGCTTCATATGTAATTGCCTATAATCCTGTCTCTGGGCGTAAGAGTTCAGCTAGATCCGTGGCCCAAATTCGCGAACAACTCGTGGATTTGGGCCATCAGGTGGACGTGCGTCAAACGAACCCACCTGGTCCACAAGCGCCCATCGAAAGGCACGAAAACGACGCACAATCCATCTTAATCGTGGTTGGTGGCGACGGTACGATGGCTCAGCTGGCTCAAACCTCGACCAGATTTCTACGTACCGCATTCTTGGGCAGAGGTACTGCTAATGTGCTCTCGATCGAATTCGACTTACCCAAACACAGTTATCGCTTCATCGACTTTCTGAATAACGCCAGGACCACAATAAAGCACGCACATGGTCGAATTAACCAATCACATCCCTTTTTGATGATGTGGAGTGCCGGAATCGACGCCGAGATTCTGATCCGAACGACCCAGGGATTAAAGAACAAGTTACGCAAGGCCGCTTTCGTGTTTAGCGGTATTCGCGCCTTAATCGATTACACCTATCCGACATTTGATGTGACTTGCGACCAGGCCAAACCCATTCGCGGCGTTTGGGCCATTGCCTCTCGGATTTGTCATTACGGCGGTCCATTTCGCATATGTCCAACACGACCAGCAGCAAACCAGTTAATGGTTCTGGTTTATACGAAACCTGGGCGTTGGGCCGCCCTTGCCATGATTTGGTCTATTGCCACCGGTCGCATCGATCAAAACAAAGCATTCAAACGTCAGCTTTGCCAACGTGTTAGACTCGCTTACAGCGATCACAAAGCCCCAAGCCAAATCGACGGCGACGCGATTGATTTTGTCGTCGATGACATCGATGTTAGCGAGGAGTCTACCAATTTTATGGTGACCTCATGATTCAACTTGAACACCTAGAACACATCTTGTTCGTTGATATTGAAACCGTGTCGGCCTATTCAGATTGGCCTGATGTGCCAACGCGGACACAGCAATTGTGGCAAAAAAAATCCGACAGTTTACAACGTATGGCGAGCGAACCGACACCGGCCACGGAATTTTATGCAGAACGCGCAGCCATCTTCGCAGAATTTGGGCGCATCGTGTGCGTGTCGGCCGGATATATCAAGCGCATCGGTTCGCAATATCACCTACGTATTAAATCATTCTGCAACGACGAAGAAGGTCTCATCTTGGAGTCGTTTTCAGGTGTTGTTGATTCATTCATGTCGCGACCCATTAGAAAGCTATGCGCGCACAATGGCAAGGAGTTCGATTTTCCTTACCTGGGCAGACGCTATTTAGCGAATCGATTACCCGTTCCCAAGTCGCTACAAACACAGGGCAAGCGTCCCTGGGAGGTCCCCTACCTAGATACGATGGACTTGTGGCGTTTTGGCGACTACCGCACCTTTGTATCATTAGACCTGTTGGCTGATACGTTGGGCTTGCCCTCGCCAAAAGACGACATAACGGGTGCCGACGTTGGGCGTGTATTCTGGCAAGATCATGATTTGGCTCGAATTCAGAGCTACTGCGAACGAGATGTGGTCACGACAGCCCAAGTCATGTTGGCATTTTGCGGCGAATCGGCCACCGATTTAGTGGTTGAACATGCGGGCGAAGATTGATCGTCCGATAAGGAGGCTCCCGTGTTTATTCTCATCAGTATGATTTTGGCTCAAGAAGCCATTCGACCTGTGAATACTTATTCGATCGTGGCCTATGACGAAGTGAATGGCGAGATTGGTGTAGCAGTACAGTCACACTGGTTTTCAGTGGGTGCCGTCGTCCCGTGGGTCGAATCAGGCGTTGGAGCTGTGGCAACCCAATCTCTGGTCGACATTTCCTATGGTCCACTTGGCCTAGCAATGATGCGAGCCGGTAAAACACCTCAGCAGGCCCTTGAAGGCTTACTCGCCAGCGACCCTGGCTCCGGACTAAGACAGGTGGCGATGATTGATGTGAAGGGCAACCTAGCCGCTCATACAGGCGAACTGTGTATTGCTGAGGCAGGACATCGGACAGGAAAAAATTATTCGGTGCAAGCCAACATCATGGTGAAAGACACTGTCTGGGCAGCCATGGGTGATGCGTTTGAACATACGGACGGCGATCTGGCCGAACGCATGCTTGCTGCATTGGATGCAGCCCAAGCTGAAGGTGGCGACTTACGCGGCATGCAATCGGCCGCGTTGCTAGTGGCCAAAGCAAAGCCAAGCGGATTTCCGTGGAAAGATCGGATATTCGATCTGCGGGTTGAGGACCATCCGCAACCACTCAAAGAACTTCGTCGTTTGGTAAAGGTTGCCCGCGCATACCATTACATGGATCGCGGAGATGAGCATATCGGCAAGGGTGAAACAGCTGAGGCCATGGAAGCCTATGGTAGCGCGATGGAGATCATGCCAGAACAAGCAGAAATAGCCTTCTGGACAGCCGTTACCATGGCCACAAGTGGTCAACTTGAAGCCTCAATACCCTATTTCGCAAAAGCCTACCAAAAAGATCCCAATCTTAAGACACTACTTCCAAGGCTGGTCAAATCAGGGTTGTTGGGATCATTGGCAAATGATGCCGAGGCGATGTTGCGAATGTCACAAGGCAAATAATGCGCTCATTGTATTAGCCTTAGTCATAACTACCAATTGTGATTCATTGACGTGAAAGATGTGCCTAATTGACAACTTCATTGGTTGAGACACGACGAACCAATACGAAAAAAGGGAGGCCAGAATGGCCTCCCAAATGTTTCTTGTTGATGCGATTCGCGTGCGTATCAGACGTACTTTGAATAGTACTCAACGATGAGTTGTTCATCGATTTTTGCAGGAATTTCATCTCGCGTTGGAATTGAAGTGAGTTTACCCGAGAATGTGTCGCGGTTTGTTTCCAAATAACCTGGGACAAGGCCTTGAGGGCAATAGTTTAATGCCTCAACCACGTGGGCGTTTTGGCGTAATTTCTCGTGAAGAACAATCTCTTCTCCAACAGAACATTCATAAGAAGGAATGTCGACACGTTTGCCGTTGACCAAAATATGGCCGTGATTAACTAATTGACGAGCGGCCCAAATCGTGGAGGCGAAACCCATACGATAAACCAGATTGTCGAGCCGAGATTCGAGCATTTGCAGCAAGATCGTGCCCGAAACACCTTTTTTACGGAATGCACGCTCAACATAACGTCGCATTTGCTTTTCCAGGATGTTGTACTGGAAACGCAATTTTTGTTTTTCTTCAAGGCGTTTTCCGAATTCACTCTTCTTGCCACGACGGGCCTTAGGTCCGTGTTGGCCTGGTGGATTCGGACGGCGCTCTAAAATGCCATGGTATTTGGGCGAACGAAACATTGCTTCGCCAAAGCGCCTCATAATACGGGCTTTTGGGCCTCTATTTGTTGCCATCGATTGCTCCTAACTACTACTCAACATCTGAACAAGATTTATTACAAAACCCAAACAAGGGCTTCCAAAAGCCGGAATTCTACCAGATCAACTGTCACTTGACCAGCCTTTTTTGGCATAAACTCAGCCAAAATAACTAAGCCCGGCCCAAATATTCGTTAGTCGACGGATCCACCTTGATCTCACTACCCTCTTTAATAAAGGCTGGCACCAACATCTCGATTCCATTCGCTAATCGGGCTTTGGCCATCACTTTCCCCGACGCCGTATCCCCTTTTGCAGCAGGTTCGACATAAGAAACCGCAACAACTAGACTCGTGGGCGGTTCTACTTGAATGAATTGGCCATTAAAACTCATCAGTTTGGCTTCAAATCCATCACTTAACCAGTCTGTGAGGCTACCGATGATCGCTGGCGAAACAGAGTACTGCTCATAGGTTTCCTGATCCATAAAAACGAAGTCACTGCCATCAGGGTAAAGAAACTGAACTTGCCGGACAGACAAATCGGGCTGCGTAAACATATCACCCGATTTGTAGGTTCGCTGCAGGACCTGCCCGCTTATTAAATTTCTTACTTTCGCTTTCACAAGCGTTGCTGCGCCCCGAGCTGAAGGGTTGTGAACCGTAAATTCCATGACCTGGAACGGCACACCCTCATCTTCGTAGCGCATGCCCTTCTTAAAATCACTTGTCGAAATCATCACTTCCTCCCACTTCCAGTCCGGCAGGATAAACGATTCAGTCAAGACTGGCCAGTCATTTGTCTTTATATAGACATCACATAGTCATCCAAAACAAAAACGGCTCCCTGTATCCCACATTTTCGTACACTTGAGTGTTGTTTGATCATATTTAATTATTTTTATTTGACATTGCAACACTTAGATTTTATATTCGTAGTCATGTAAAGGGCGATTGGCCCCAACGATTATTTTGCCGAAAGGAAACCATATGTTGATTGACTGGCTCCAACCATTGACCCAATACGCACCTAACCGAACAACCTACAAAGAGACACCGGCCATCAATCTCTACCGCAACCAAGAACAAGCACGCATTGATGTGCAATTGCCAGGGTTCATTGCCAAAGAGATTGATTTGACCGCCGAAGGTGATTTGATCACGATTCGCAGTCAAGCCGAAGAAAAGACGGACGAAGGCCAGCTACTAAGAAGTGAACGACAATTTCAATCCTTCGAGCGCCGCATCAAGCTGCCTTTTCAAATTGATGAAAGCCAAGTTGAAGCGCAATTCAACAACGGCATTCTGTCCGTTAACCTCCACATGCACGAAAACGAAAAGCCACGGGTCATCCCCGTAAAATCAGTTTAAGGGAGAAAGACATGACTACTGCCACACTAGCTGCACCCTGCAAAGAGACAATCACCAAAAAGGCGCGCCCATCTGTTCGACCTAAAACCGACATTTATCGGGATGAAAAGGGCTACCGGCTACTCGTCGAACTGCCTGGCGTGAAGAGTGAAGACCTGGAGCTGACAAGCCATCTTTCAACGCTTTCCATATCTGCTAGCAACACGGTTGAAGCAGATCCAGACATGCGTCTCATCCATCGCGAATTCACGTCACCCGACTATAACTGCAGCTTTAATCTGCCCGACGAAGTAGACCTAAGCCGCATTGAAGCAAGCCTAAAGAACGGCCTTCTCGATATTCGCCTGGGACTAAAAGAAGCGGCTATCCCGAAAAAGATTGAAGTCAAAATCTCATAAGGATCTATAGCAAAGGAGGACAACCCCATGACCTTTTTAACACAACTACCCTGGAGAAAACCGGTTCAGCACACAAACAGGTTGAATGAACTCGACCATGAGGCACCGGCCGCATCCTTTCAGCGCGAGATCAACCGACTGTTTCATTCCTTCTTCGAAGGATTCGACAGCCCCATTGGACAACTTAACCCATGGAACGCCCACAAACCGGCCATCGACGTCATAGACAACCAAGATCGTTTCGAAATCAAGGCAGATCTACCTGGCCTTGCGACAGACGATGTTGAGTTAAGTCTCAAAGAAGGCGTCCTTACTTTGAGCGGAGAGGTCAAACGGGAAGAAGACAGCCGGGAGCGTAACTATTACCGCATGGAACGCAGCTTCGGCTCATTCCAGCGAAGTATCAAACTTCCCGATGATGTAGACAATGACTCGGCTGACGCTCAATTCAAAAACGGCGTCTTGCACATAACGTTCAAGCGACACAATTTGCCTAAAAAAGCGGCAAAAACCATCCAAATCAAGTCGACCTAATTGGGCAAAAAAAAGCCCGGCCAAATAAATTGGCCGGGCTAAAAATTCATGTCGCCAGGTTCATCGCGTCTTGGATGGTTTACCTTGGCGCGCTTTAAATCTCGGGTTCGATTTGCAGATGACAAAGGTTACGCCACGACGACGCACAATTTTGCAATCTTTATGGCGGCTCCGGGCCGTCTTAAGAGAATTGAGTACTTTCATTTCGTTCCCCTTCCGCTCACCAGCTCGACTTAGTTACACCGGGCAACATGCCACGCAGTGCATATTCCCGAAATGCGATACGGCAAAGTCGATATTTACGGTAGTTCCCGCGGGCTCTACCAGTCACTTCACAACGCACCCGAATCCGTGTTCGGCTGGCATCACGAGGAATGTTATTAAATTGACGCCGAGCCGCATCGCGTTCTTCTGATGGTAGACTGGCATCGTTCATTTTCTTTACGAGCTCTTCACGTGTTGAGCGATACTGCTCAGCCACTTTCATTCGTTTCAAATTCTTGGCGATCATTGATTTTTTGGCCATGAATACTCCTAAACCCTTACAAAACCACTTCTTTTCCCGTGAAACCTTATGCCTGCATACGCACGCAGTCCAGCCACAAAGTCGAGATTCTAGCAGATGCTAACTAACCTGTCATCTGGTTTTTAGTGTTTTTTGTCTGATATTAGTGACGGATGCATCGATCTGAGACTCACAGAAGGCGTGATCGAAAGCCAATTCACCTGCGGAAGCTAACCCGAATTATAATAGCAAGTCATGTGTTGATGTTTCAGGAGTGAACGACCTATGGGCGAAAGATTGAACGATCCCAACGTAGTGCTAGAAGAGAAGACTAAGCTCGACAAGCCAAAGTTGTTTCGTGTCTTATTGTTGAATGACGACTACACTACGATGGAGTTCGTCATCTTTGTGCTACAGGCGGTATTTCACAAAGACTCGGAAGACGCCCACACATTAATGTGGCAGATCCATCAGAGCGGGGCCGGCATTTGTGGTGTATTTACATATGAGATTGCAGAAATGAAAGTTGCCACCGTCGAAGAGATGGCCCGCCAAAATGAATTCCCACTGCGAGCAATCATGGAGGAAGACGAGTGATTAGTCCTGAACTTGAACGAAGTTTATCGTTTGCATACCAAGAGGCTAAACGACGCCAACACGAATATCTGACTTTGGAACATATCCTGTTCGCGTTGCTTGAGGACGCTGACTGCCGCAATATTCTCGGCCATTGTGGTTCGGACGTCGATACGCTCAAACAGGAACTGGACCAATTCCTAGAAGTACGGGTTCCAAAAATGGAAATGGATGACGAATTTGAACCCATCCAAACCTTAGCGGTTCAGCGAGTCTTACAACGCGCAGCGCTGCATGTTCAGACATCAGGTAAAGAATTGATGGACGGCGGTAATGTGTTGGTCAGCATGATGCGCGAAAAAGATGCATACGGGATCTATTTGCTCAACAAACAAGGGATTTCGCGTTTTGACCTCGTCAATTACATTTCACACGGCATCTCCAAATCGGCAGCACACGAATACGAAGAAGTTGACGGTGATGCTTCCAGCCCACATCCAGCGCGCGACCCACTGGTTGAGTTCACCGTTGACTTAGTAGCCAAAGCAAAAGATGGCGGTATCGACCCACTCATCGGACGCTCTCGCGAAGTCAAACGCACCATTCAAATATTATGTCGTCGAAAAAAGAACAATCCTGTTTATGTGGGCGACCCAGGCGTTGGCAAGACAGCTATAGCAGAAGGCTTAGCGCGCAAGATCCTAGAAGAGGATGTACCTGACGTGCTTATTGGCTGCAAACTATTTGCGCTTGATATGGGCGCGCTGTTGGCCAACACCAAATTCCGCGGTGAATTTGAGGCTCGCCTCAAGGACGTCATTAAGGCCGTTTCGAAACATGAAAACGCGGTTCTTTTCATTGACGAAATTCACACGATTGTTGGCGCTGGCGCGACCAGTGGCGGCAGCATGGACGCTTCCAATATTCTAAAACCGGCGTTGGCTTCTGGTGAGTTACGTTGTATTGGATCAACCACTTTTCAAGACTACAAGACCATTTTCGAAAAGGATCACGCCTTGGCGCGCCGTTTCCAAAAAATCGATGTGAATGAGCCTAGTGCCGATGAAACATTCAAAATCCTGAAAGGATTGAAGCGTTATTACGAATCCCATCACAATGTGAAGTATTCAAATGCCGCACTTCGGGCGGCCGCCAATTTGGCCGCCAAACACATTAACCACCGATTCTTGCCAGACAAGGCCATCGACGTTATCGACGAAGTGGGTGCCGCACAACATCTTGTGCCGATTTCAAAGCGCAAAAAGCATATTAATGTCCGCGACGTAGAACGCGTTGTGGCCGAAATTGCTCAAGTGCCAACTAAATCCATCGAAAATGACGATCGCGAACGTCTACAACATCTTGAGCGCAATCTAAAATTGGTGGTTTTTGATCAGGATGAAGCGATTGCGGCACTGGTGCAGTCTATTAAACTTAGTCGTTCTGGCCTGCGAGGCCTGGACAAACCCGTTGGCTCATTTCTCTTCACTGGACCAACCGGAGTCGGGAAAACCGAAGTTGCCAAGCAATTGGCTCGAGCGTTGGCCATTAATTTCGTACGTTTCGACATGAGTGAATACATGGAGAAACATACCGTTTCGCGTTTGATTGGTGCGCCTCCTGGCTATGTAGGCTTCGATCAGGGCGGACTGCTCACCGATGCCGTCAATAAAACACCCTATTGCCTTATCTTGTTAGACGAGATCGAAAAAGCCCATCCCGACGTTTACAACATTTTGTTACAGGTGATGGACCACGCTTCGTTAACCGATCACACCGGTAAACGCGCTGACTTCAAACATGCCATTGTCATCATGACTAGCAATGCGGGTGCCAAAGATTTGGCCAGAGGCTCGATTGGCTTTAGCGAAGACATCAATAGACCTCACAAAGGGAAGATGGCGTTGGAGAAAGCCTTTTCGCCAGAGTTCCGAAATCGGCTTGATGCCATCGTCCACTTCTCATCCCTCAAACCAGCTACCGTCCATCGCATTGTCGTCAAGTTTCTGGACGAGTTAGACCATCAACTAATTGAACGCGGCGTCTCCCTTGATTACGACGACGCCATCGTTAAATATCTTGCAGACAAGGGCTTTTCCACTCATTACGGGGCTCGTCCACTGGCGAGACTCATCGACCGGGAAATAAAGGAAAAACTTGCCGATCATATATTATTTGGTGACTTAGCTTCGGGTGGGATTGCCCGTCTCAGCTTACATGCTTCCGGGTCCCCGATTGAAATTCATTGTGCCGAGAAGGAAAAGGTGAAGTAGTTATCGCCTACAAATTGAATTCAGGCGCATCATCAGCTGGTTTGGACATGGCGGCATGCAGAATGGTCGCCAGGTTTCCGGCTATATAGTCTTTAATTTCCACCCCTATTAACACTTCATGGAACGCCACTCGGCTCCACATCACATCGCCCACATAACGACAGGTTAAGTCATAAGCCCTTAATTTGCCTTCCAATGCAGCGTCATTCTTAATACGTGCCCAAATTCCCAGAGGTATTCTCAACCCAATACCAGAATGACTCAAATTTTCCACATGAACTTCGGCCCAACGGTTTTGTACCAGCACCCAGGCTATACCTTTCAACTCATAACGAGGATTGAGCCGGTTTTCTGTCATTAGCTTTCTTTTTTAGTGGCTGCCGGCTTTGCACTGCTTGTTTTTTTAGGTGTTGCTTTGGGTTTTGCAGCTGGCTTGCGTGTGCTTTTGCTGGCTGGCTTTTTGACCGTCTTCTTGGGTGCTGCTGCTTTTTTTACCGCAGGTTTTTCGACTGTTTTCGCCGTGGCTTTTTTTGCAGCAGATTCCGAACCGGCACCTTTATCCGCGCTTGCTTCGGATCCAGTATCGGTCTCTGCATCCTGTTCCTCAGAGTCGATTAACTCGGATTCATCCGCAAATTCTTCTTCAAGCGAATCGATACGATTCTCACGATCGCGTATTTCTTGTTCGATTTCTTTGATCTCTTGATAAAAGCTTTGAATAGAGGTCTTGTATTCATTCTCTTCAACCGTCTGAAACTTGATGGCATCGTAAACCAGACGCCCAAGTTCTCGATGCTTTACACCTATGCGATGACGCAATGAAGCGATTTCTACGCGTAGTGTATTGATCTTCCAGTGTTTTTCCGCTTTGCGTGACACCTTTACTGAAATGTCTTTGGTTGCTTCCCAGAGCTTGTCAAACATATGACGATCTTCCATCATTTCCTCCCACCTTGGTTGGCTCAGACACATTCGAAGTATACCAGGGCTGGTTTAGTTCCTCGCCTAATTTCGTTTCCCTTAGATAACAATCGCGAGAATACGAAGCAGCATTTACATTGACGATTGGCTCGCTCACTGGGCTGGCCTAGTCAATCAAGCTAAGTGTTCTCACGCATTCACCGTTTCCTGATTCGTTCAAATAAAGCGTGCAGACTCCTAACTTTCATTAACCAGCAACAGACGACAAACACAATCCCCGAAGCACAGACTTTAAACAGCCACGTTGATAGCGGAAGTACTTCAAGTCTGAAGGGCATCCAAATCGGGACAAAAGCCGTACTGGCCAACGTTATTTTGACTAATTCAAACATGAATCCCTTTTCGGGCGCCAAGGCATAACGTTTCTTAACCAACCTAACAGCCACCAAGATAAGTATCCATGAGTAAATAACCGTCGCTAAAGCAATACCCAAATGTGCATAGGCCGGATCAAACAGAGACGGCAACCACAAACACAAACAAATGTTGATCGTCGACGCAAACGCAGAAAGAGCGAGACTCAAGCGCACATGTTTAAAGGCAAAAAAGGCTTGCGAAACGACTCTATACCAAGAAATGGGAACCAGCGCTAAACATTGCACCAATAGGGCACCGTAAACGAGATTGAGGCTGTCGACATCAAAACGACCGCGCTGAAACAGAATCGAGATCAATGTATATCCGCACAACATCATGCCCAGCGTGGCCGGCATGGTCACCAAGGTCAGTGCTTCCAATCCACGCCACAAGCTACGCCGCATTTGACTGGGATCAGGATCCAACTTCTGTTTGGACATTAAAGGCAGAATAGAGGTGCTTATTGCCGTGGCAAAAATCCCTAAAACCAGCTCCATCAGTCGGTTGGAATAATTAAGGGCTGCCATTGCACCGTGAAACAAATTGAAGGCGATGGTCTGGCTAACCAAGACATTAACTTGGTAGATACCCGCTGCTAAGGTAATGGGGAACCATAACTTCAAGGCTTCCTTGGTTCTTGCTGTCCAAACCTTCAAAGTAGGCCACAACCAAAAGCGTAAGCGAGTCAGTTGAATCCACTGCAGCATGAACTGCAAGAACCCACCTAGCAATACCCCAATACACAGACCCCAAATGGGACTTCCAAATTGGTTGCGCAAGCCATAGCCAAGACCAATGACGGCTATATTCAGGAAAATCGGCGTCGCGGCAGGTAGACCAAATCGATTATGAACGTTTAGGATTCCCTGACATACAGCTGCCAAACTTACAAAGACGAGATATGGGAACATGATTTGGGTGGGCAGCACGGCGTCGCTGTGATTACTCTCCGGCAACGCTTTGCCAGGTGACATAAAATCAATTAAGGCAGGTAACACGAAAGGCATCGACATAATCATAATGGCCGATACAACGGTGGCAGCGATCAATATAAGCGTGAAAAAAGCGCGCGCAAATTCTCGTTCTTGACGTTCATTGCCTGCCGCATGGGCTTCGGACAACAAAGGGACCAAGGCACTTGTCATGGCACCTTCTGCCAAGAAGCGACGAAACAGGTTTGGAACCATGAACGCCATATTCCATACATCGGCGTATCTCGACGTGCCTAGCAACGATGCGATCAAAACTTCGCGCGCAAGTCCAAAAACTCGCGATACTGCGGTCATAACCGCCATCACTTGCGAATTTCGCAACATCTGTTTGTGATCGCTCATAGATACCTGTGTGCTTTGAACATAGGGTCAAATTCTAGACGCCATGGACGTCGTCGTCCAAGTCATTTGGGTTGACTACCTACACAATACACTTAGAGAACCGATTTAGGGCGTGGTAGAATTTAGGGTTCGTGATTTGAAGGGAAAGTGAAACCATATGAACAAATCAAGTGCTGTGAAGCCTTTTGTTGAAGAACGTAGTCGGGCGTTGGAACCACACGATATCTTCGTGGCGGCGGTTGCTGGTCTCAAACGATCAGAAAAAGTAGCCATATTTACGCAAGACAACCCAGATCCAGACGCGATAGGTTCAGCTGTCGGTTTGTCCTATTTGATACGAAAAATAAATCCTTCTCTGACGACCTGCATTTATCATGGCGCAGAGATTTCGCATCCGCAGAACCGGACCCTGGTCAACCTACTGAATGTGGTCCTAAAAAAGGTGGATCGAAAGAATAGCTATGAAGATTACGCTTTAAAGATCTTTGTCGATGTAGCCAGTTCCGGCAAAAAGAACCTTCAGAGTACAACTGTCACCCCAGACATCATCATCGACCATCACGAAGATGATCCTGAAGGGGACTATATCCTCAAGGACATTCGTCAAATGGGTGCTACAGCAACCATTGTGGCGGATTATCTGTTAAAAGCAGGATATGACCTCAAGGAAGACATCGAGGAAGATATTCAGGTAGCCACTGCCCTCTTTTTTGGGATCGAAAACGATACCTGGAATTTAGTGTCGGAGAATACGCGTCAATTGGATATCGATTGTTTCTTATATCTCCTCAAACGAGTTGACATCAACATCCTCACCAATATTCGTAACTACCCAATTCCGCGTTACTTTTTTGAATTAGAGGAGATAGCCAACAAGAACAAGCAAATTGAAGGTTCTGTCTTAGTCACAGGCCTTGAGTTTCTGAAACCGGAAAGACGCGACGGTTTACCCTACATCGCCGACAAATTCTTACGCATGGAAGGCATCGAAACCGTCGTAGTTTTTGGCATTATTGACGAGTTTCTTGTTGCCAGCTTAAGGACGACGAACAAATCGATAAGTCTAAATAGTATTTGTCATCTCATCTTCGGTGAGAATTATTCAGGGGCCAAATCCGGGGCTGGCGGGGCTCGAGTTCCACTAGGCCTGATGGCTCCTAAAAATTCAGGCGACAACGTTCGCATGTTGGTTTGGAGTGCGCTCAATACAAAACTAACTGCTGAAATTTTTGACCGTATTTCAGGCCAGTAGTTAACCTCAGGTCCATGGGACGGAGGGACTTTTTTAAAGAAGCCTATGAAGCGGACAAGGCCATCCGCTTCATGACGGTTGCTGTGAGGGTCAGCCGGGTTTTTGACATCGGTGCCCTGCGCCATCACATCAATCAACGCATTGCTAAGATTGAAGATCTTAAGAACGAGCCATTGCATGTAGATTCGGTGTCCCAAATCGCCAAAAACATGATGAAAGCCAAGATTGCCAAACGTATCCAATCTTGGCGAATCCGGCCGTACCACCCAAAGCTTGAGAAGGACTCCCCTACCCATCAGTTCCGTGAAACCTTGATGGACGATGGACAGCCATTTGAGTTCACACTCAGCGCTATTTATCGAGAGAGCACTCTAAAAATGGGCTCAACCCCATCGATTCTGGTGCCAGGATTCATTCCTGACGGCAATGAAGCGTTCTTTATGGTAAGGAAGAGTTTTTTAAAACAAGGCCCTGTTTATTATGTGAATTATCCGAACCAACACTTCCACAAAGAAGCTTTGTACCATCAAATCTACGACATGATTCTCGATCTGAATCGACGCAGCCTTAAATCAGCAGGCCAAAAGAATACGCCCTTCTTAGTGGGCACAAGTTTTGGCTGTCGCATCATCCTCAGTTTTCTTAAATGGTTATCAGACCAAGGATTGGCCGATACCATTAAGATCCGAGGTTTGGTCTTATTGAGCCCTGTCCTTTGTCTAGAGGACGTGGTTGATGTGGGCGTCGCGAAACAGCGGACGCTGGTTGGACGAGCGGTTTCTCACCTTTACGAAGTTGACCCCAACGACCCAGCCGCCGTGGAAAACGCTATGAAAAAAGCGCGCAGTATTTTCACTAAAATGTTTCAGTCAGGTGCCAAGAATCTTAACTTCGAAGAGGAAGCTCATATTCCCATACTGGCCATAGAAGATGAAGTTCTTCGTATATTTGATGCCACGTTTACACCTGACTCAGGTTTTTTTCAGCGCTACATGGGACTTAAGGACGAAAAGCCGCTTGAGATTGAATACCTTAGCGACCTACCCACACTCGTGCTTTTCGCTGAAGGCGAAAACGACGTTCTTTCCCCGAACTCACCCACATTCACTAATCTATCCCAAGTCGATAAGCTGCATGCCATTTTTCCCAATGGACGCGTTGAAGTTGTCTATAGCTTAGACGAAAAGCGTAAAGTGACTCATTCGGATCTTATCTTTCAAGCACAACGTTACCAGGCGCATTTGGAACCATGGCTCAATCAAACGGTCGGATAATTGACAAACTCATAAAAAAATGGGCCCAATTCCGCTGCCGACGGCCACAAACCGAAAGCGCTAATAGCACTCTTGTTAAGCTACTGAAGGCGGCAAAGGCTACTCGATTCGGACGCGAATTTGGATTCGATCAAATTATCGCAAGTGAGAATATCTACCAATCGTTCTGCGAACGACTCCCGGTCATCGATTATGCGGGCTGGGTTGCTTGGCTCGCTGACCTAAACCCTCATCTTGAAGAAGGGCCGCGCAAACTCATTCACCAATCCTGGCCTGGGGTCATTGATACATTCTGCCTGAGTTCTGGCACGTCAAGTGGCCGTACTAAGTATGTTCCCTACTCTAAGGAGATGATTCGGATCAATCAAAAAGCAGCGGTTGATTTGATAGCACGGTTGGTGTTGGCCGGCTACCCATTGTTAAGTAAGTCTCTCTATATGAGTGGGTGTACCAATCTCGAACGGAACAGACACGGCGTATTAGCCGGCGATATGAGTGCGATCACGAAGTTCCTGGCTCCAGCAATTGCCAAGCGATTCACCTTGCCGCCACAGAACATTGCAGCTATCGACGATTGGTCAGAACGCCTGAACGCACTGGTCGAGCTTTGCAAAGGGCCTCAATCAATTCATCTCTTGTCTGGGATTCCCGTATGGCAATTAACCCTTCTTGAACAACTCAATGCTGAAGACCCCGCTTACTTGGATCAGTTTCGGTTTCTGATTCATGGCGGCATGTCAATAACGCCTTATCGGCAGCGCATAGAGTCACTTTTACCTGACGATGCTCAACTCATCGAAGTCTATGCGGCATCAGAGATTGGCATTGCAGCTTTCCAAGTTCCAGGCGAACAAGGCATGAGATTCTTCAATCAATACCAGGTCTTTTACGAGTTCGAAGATGAAAATGGCCAAATACTTCCTATCCAATCTATCCAAGCCGATATCGCCTACAACCTAATCATCAGCAGTTGCGCTGGGCTCTGGCGTTATCGGATCGGTGATCAACTTGTTTTCAAGACAACCGACCCGCTCGTTCTGGACCGTGTTCAACGCGACAAGACCATGAGCACGTTTGATGAGAAAGTCACCGAGTTTGAATGCCAAACGGTCATGCAGCAAATGTCACCATCGATGGCCGATTATTCGGTGGGTCCTGATATTGAGAATCGTCGTCACGTCTGGTTCTTGTTAACTGATGAACTTCTTTCGGAAGAATGGATTCAGAAGCTAGATCACTATCTACGGCTACAAAATCAAGACTACGACGATTATCGGACCGACGGACGGATTAATCACCCGACCTTCAAATGCGTCAATAATCGCAAGAATTATTTGGAAACAATTGGACGCGCTGAGGGCGGTCAGCGGAAGTTTCCACGACTGCTCTCAAGCGACGAAGTTAGCAAATTACTCAAAACGCCTTTTTAGGCATGTTTATTTTTTGTCCGGCGGTTGATGACATACCGCTTCGATATTGTGGCCATCGGGCCCAATGACAAAGGCCCCATAATAATTGGGGTGATAGATTTCACGAACCCCTGGCCCACCATTATCGACGCCTCCGGCAGCTAAAGCAGCCTCAAAAAACGCGCGCACTTGATCGCGATTTTCGGCTGTGAAGGCCAAATGCATAGGCCTTTGAGGTTGTGGATGTTCTCCAAACCAGAAGTCTGGTTTGCCTGCACGTCCATAGCCTGCCCATCCGTGGACTTCAGCCACTAAAACAATACCAAGCGGTGCCAAAGCCTTAGAAAAAAAGGCGTTACTCTTTTCGAAATCCGTTACGCCCAGTCCTATATGATCAAAAATCATGACAGTCCTCCCTTCTTCAGCCACCACTCAACTTGTTTTGCAGCGCCAATGATTTGGCTTCTACTGCAGCTGCCATTTCTCTTCTATAGTCAGCTAAATGATTGGCAAGATCTGTTTCCTTGGCTGCAAACATAGCAATCACAAAGAGCCCAGCGTTTTTAGCGCCTGCCTTTCCGATAGCCATGGTGGCGACAGGAATACCCCCGGGCATCATCACCGTCGCGTAAAGCGCATCGACCCCGCGCAGTGATGTAGCGTCGATAGGAACACCAATGACCGGTAACGTCGTTTCAGCTGCAACCACACCACCAAGATGCGCCGCCGCCCCTGCACCCACAATAATGGCCTCAAGTCCACGCTCACGCGCCGTTCGAGCGTAATCTGCCGTCCGTGCCGGGCAGCGATGCGCGCTCGTGACAACTACTTCGTAGCCCACCCCAAATTGCTTCAGAATGTGTGCCGCTTCTTCCATGATCGGAAAATCCGAATCACTTCCCATTAAAATGCCAACTCGTATTTGATTCATATTCTTAATCCAATGTCCTTTCGCATATATTTTCCATAGAAGGATATTTGATTGGCCGCCTTATAGGCTCGTTTCCGCGCTCGCTCGATATCGTCAGCCCATGCCGTCACACCCATGACGCGACCCCCTGCCGTCACCAACTGGCCCGCAGCATCGGTTGCCGTGCCTGCGTGAAACACGGCAAGCCGTTCTCGATCTTCAGGGACATCCGAAATCAAATCACCTGTGCGAGGTGACTGGGGATAACCCTCGGCGGCTAGTACAACGCACACTGCCGCATGCTGGCTCAAAGCTAAAGTCTCCACCTTGAGTTCACCACAGGCCGCTTGATACAGGATAGGTAAAAGATCTGCTTGCAACATCGGCATCATCACTTGGGTCTCTGGATCCCCAAAACGGACATTAAACTCAAGTACCTTGGGCCCATGCCAAGTGAGCATGAGGCCCACAAATAACACGCCGCGAAAGGGAGAACCCTGCTCATTAAAATAGGCAAATACAGGTCTTGCTATCTGTTCCATCACTTCGCGGCTAATCGCCTCGGTCATCACTGGATTGGGTGAACAGGTGCCCATGCCGCCAGTATTAGGTCCCAAATTGCCTTCCAACAGTGCCTTATGGTCTTGAGCCGTCGGCAATGCCTGCATGTTTTGACCGTCACAAATAATATGGAACGACGCTTCCGTCCCGGTCAAGAACTCTTCGATGATGACTTTAGAACCCGACTCGCCAAAACGTTTGTCTAGTAAAGACTCCCGCAGAGCCTTAATCGCATCCTCTCGAGTCTCACAAATAGTGACGCCTTTGCCGCCCGCCAAACCATCCGCTTTGACAACTAAGGGCAGAGAATTTTGGTCTACATAGGCAACCGCCTTCTCATAGTCTTCAAAACATCCGTAATGGGCCGTTGGAATACCAACCCGGTCCATCACTTGCTTGGCAAACTCCTTACTGCCTTCCAATAATGCGGCAGCTTTACAAGGTCCAAAACATGGCACGCCAATTTCGCTCAATTTATCAGCGATACCGAGGACAAGGTCCTTTTCAGGACCCACGATTACTAGCTCTATGGCTTCATCGCGAGCAAACGCAAGGATGTCGGCGTGGTTGGGCAGTGAAACATTTTGACCCAGTTTTGCGGTACCTGGGTTTCCGGGCGCAAAGAACAACTTGCACATCTGGGGACTCTGGGCGAGCTTCCAGCCCAGTGCATGCTCACGCCCTCCACTCCCAAGCACTAGAACGCGCATGGCTTTCCTCCGATGATTGCGCGGCCAATGGCCGCGCTCATTACTAAACTAATTCAATTCCCATGGCGAGACCATTGCCGCCGCCCATACACAACGCAGCCACACCACGCTTTGAACCTCGCTGCTTCAACGCATGGATTAAGGTAATCAAAATACGTGTTCCAGATGCACCTATCGGGTGACCTAATGCCACAGCGCCACCGTTGACGTTGACTTTGTCGCGATCGATCGCCAACTCCTTGGTTACAGCGCACGACTGAACCGCAAAGGCTTCGTTTAGTTCGAACAAATCCACTGATTCGGCGCTCCAACCCGTCTTTTCAAAAAGATTCCGCGTGGCAGGCACGGGCGTCATCATGACCCATTCCGGAGCCAATCCACCTTGAGCGTAGTCAACGATTCGAGCCAATGGCGTAAGCCCCAGCGCTTCACATTTACTGGCGCTCATAACGACCACTGCGGCGCCCGCATCGTTGACACTGGGCGCATTTCCGGCCGTAACTGTACCGTCTTTCTTGAAAGCCGCCCGTAGCCGCGCCAAACTTTCAACCGAAGTATCCCGTCTAGGACCTTCATCGTTGTCGAAGACGATTGCGTCGCCTTTACGTTGCGGGATGTGTACAGGCGTTATTTCTTCCTTGAAGAGACCCGCATCAATGGCTTCTAAAGCCTTGCGATGCGAATGATACGCGTACTCATCTTGCTCATTGCGTGATACTTGATATTTTTCGGCAACCAGCTCGCCCGTACTGCCCATGTGGAAATCGTTATAGATATCCCACAATCCGTCATTAATCATGGAATCAATAATTTGGCCATGACCCATGCGATATCCGTCTCTTGCTTTCGGCAAAATATAGGGAGCATTGCTCATACTCTCCATGCCGCCGGCCAGCACCACATCAGCGTCACCCGCTTTTATGGCTTGAGCGGCCAACATCACAGATTTCAAGCCAGAACCGCACACTTTGTTGATTGTGTATGCGCCGACGGATTCAGGCACGCCCGCATGAATCAAAACTTGACGCGCGGGATTCTGACCTAGGCCGGCCGGTAATACGCAACCCATTATCACTTCTTCAATTTGGTCTGCGCCGATCCCGGCTCGTTCAATTGCAGCTTTGGCTGCAGCGGTGCCTAACTGAACGGCAGTTAAAGGTGAAAGCGTGCCTTGAAACTTTCCAATCGCCGTTCGAGCGGCACTGACAATGACCACTTCTTTGCTCATCTTCTGCTCCTATCTTTTTTGTTTTTCAATCGTTTTTTGTCCGTTCATGTAAGGCACCAACACATCGGGAATACGAATCGTGCCATCGGCTTGTTGGAAGTTCTCCAAAATAGCGATCAATGTTCGGCCAACAGCCAGGCCACTACCATTCAATGTATGAACCCATTCATTCTTGCCACTGCTGGGATCCTTAAAGCGGATCTTGGCGCGACGCGCTTGGAAATCGCCGAAATTGCTGCAACTAGATATTTCACGATAGGTGTCCTGGCCAGGAAGCCATACTTCAATGTCAAAACACTTGCGCGCCGCAAAACTAATGTCGGCTGAACATAGAATGACAACACGGTATGCAAGTCCCAAACGTCGAAGGATTTCTTCGGCATCGTCCCTCAGTTGATCGAGGTGCTGGTCGGATTCGTCAGGGTGCACAAATTTGACCATTTCAACTTTGTTGAACTGATGCTGCCGTATTAGCCCACGCGTATCGCGACCGTACGCGCCCGCCTCCGAGCGGAAACAAGGCGTGTACGCCTGATAAAGTAAGGGGAGATCTTCTGCATTGAGGACTTCATCCCTATGAATATTAGTTACAGGCACTTCCGCCGTTGGGATGAGGTAATAGTCGTTACCCTCTAGCTTAAAGACATCTTCTTTCATCTTTGGAAACTGACCGGTTGCGTACATGCTGTCGCCATTGACAATAAAGGGAGGCAAGACCTCAAAGTAATTTTGCTCTTCATGCACATCCATCATGAATTGGATCAGAGCTCGCTCCAATTTAGCGCCATCACCACGCAGCAAACTGAAGCGTGAACCGGTTATTTTACTGGCCGTTTCAAAATCGAGAATGCCTAGGCGGCTACCAAGATCCACATGATCCTGTACCTCAAAATCAAAATGAGGGGGCTCGCCTACGCGAGAGACCTCCACATTGTCATCTTCACCCTTGCCTAATGGCACGGTCTCATCCAACAAATTCGGAATCTGGCTCACCAAGTCAAATAAATGTTCTTCCAACTCAGCAAGTTCGTGGTCGTACGCCTTTATTTGGCCACCAATGTCGCCTATACGCTTTTTCATGGGCTCCGCGTCTTCGCCGTTTCGGATGAGTAAGCCAATTTGCTTGGAAGATGCGTTGCGCTCTTGTTTCAATTCGTCGGAGGCCATGATCAGCTCACGACGTCGCAACTCCAGGGACTCGAATTCAGATAGATCCATTTTGCCGCCGCGGGCGGATAACATCGCTTCAACATCGTCTCGATGATCGCGAATGAACTTCAAATCCAGCATGGTTAGACCTATCTACGAAAGGGTATGTGGCAATCACCACAAAGGTCCTTTAGCATAGCAAGCGCGGAGCTGGGGGGCTACCCTTTCAAAGCAGCAAATTCTAGTAGTTCGTGTTAGGAGTTAGCTGACGCCAGTGGTGAAGTATATATAGTGAATTGGATTAACCTGGCAGCTGTTATCTCGGTGTATGTGACTTATTTGGTCTGAATACGTACCAACATCGCACGAGTTAGCAATAGCATCCGCACATCCATTACGAAATCACGAAAAACCAAACAAGAGTCATCAAACGTAAAGCTATTGAATTGCCTAATGGACTGCTACAAGAACCCGAACACCACTGACTTCACGATAGGATGGCAACCCGTCTGCGCCTCACAGCCAACAAACCAAACATACCCATAGCCAGTAAAAGGATCCACAAAAACCACGAACCTAAAGTCGGAACGGCAGGGCCCACGACAAGTACTAACTCGACGTTGGTCGCTAAATCAGAAAAACCAAACACGAGTTCGTCAACAAAGGCACCGCTGAGCGTCGAAACGGCTCCCCCAATGGCGAATTGACCTCCAATTTTGGAATTCAACACCACGATTCCCTCTGCGTTTATAGGAACAGTCACTGTCTTGCCGTGATCGGTAAGAGAAAGGTTGATGTTGCCCATGTTTGTTCCGCTGCCCAGATCAACAAAGGCCGGTACACCTCCAAACCCAGAGACGAGTTCGGAGACTGGCGTGCTGACTTCA
This sequence comes from Holophagae bacterium, assembly GCA_029263455.1. Taxonomy (GTDB): domain Bacteria; phylum Acidobacteriota; class Holophagae; order Acanthopleuribacterales; family Acanthopleuribacteraceae; genus JAGQSC01. Next base: position 22,566 of record JAJCXM010000017.1, on the reverse strand, counting down.
TAAAACTCGACCTGTTCAGTCTCATCTGGAGACACGTAGCCATCGGTCGGATGCCATATCCGCAATTCAGCCGACAGCACATGAACCTCAGCCAGCAACGACATGTCAAAAACAAAAAAATTCCGAAAGAATTGACTACTGGGACATGTCACACAGCTTCCTGCCAAATAGTTTTCGTTGCTCTCCAGGTGCCCACCCAGATTGTTGTACCAACCACTGTCGTTGGCAGTGATCAACATCAGGTTTCCAACTCTGTTTACACCACCAGCTCCGTTTGATTGAGACCCGATTGAGGGATCACTCTGAGCAGACGAAACGCTAACCAGAAAAAAAACCGTGCTCATGTAAAAGAACCATTTCAATAAGGGCCTCCGTCTCTATAGCAATCTTAAAAAATGGATATTCTTAAGTTGACCATTCATCCACGATGGACTCGCATAAACCCGTTCAGATTCAATGCATGTCGTCACAGAATTAGGTTCTCGCTATCGATATAAACTTCAGATGACCTATTTAATCTCAATATTCATGCCAAACAAGACTGCGATCTAGCGCACAAAAACGCGATAAGTCATCGAATTAGCAACAAAATCCACTTTTTTACATTTGAATAAGGGCACAACCTCTAGTTCTCGACTGACGAACATGGCTCTGTACTAGTTCATGGGAGCCTCCAATACCAAACAAACGGTCTGTATCACGGGTTGCACGATTCATTTTGATCAAAGCAACTTCATTTTGATCAACCGAAGGCACTCTTACCCCTAGCCTCATTATCTGTCAATGGAAGATGAGCAACATACGAAATCCCTTGATCAGCCATAGATATGGACGACTAATGCGGTGAAAAAAGACCAGCTGTCACCATCCGTGACGACAGGAGCATGTGATTCTTTGTCCGAACCAAAACGGTCGCAAACACTCAACCTATGATTTAAGGCTTTAACCGCAGCTACATCCTAGATTGAGGCACAAATCTACTTGTATTTATCATTTAGCCCAGTTCCAGCCAGGATAAGCGCTTTTATCTTCTCCATGCGTTTTGATTTTGTCTCAACACGTTTTGCCAATTCAATGTGTTCGGCAAATTCTCGTTGTCGTGTCAAACTCAGCGACCGGAATTTCTCTCGTAACTGCGCATCCATATCCAAAGCTGCTTGCAGTTCTTGGGGAATGACTAACGGTTTGCCCTTTTGTGGCTTAACGGTTTTTCCTGCTGCTTGATTTTGCATAGCTTCTTTGATGTAGGCACGCACGAGATCATCGTCGATTTCTGCTTCCGATTGGAAACGCCACTGACGCATCGCTTTTGTTTTTCCTTCTTGTGCGTTAACAAGAACTTTGGCACTGTCTTTCAGAAATACGCCCTGAAAAAACCACAAGCCCACATAGAGGTTAAATGCGCCAAGCCCTACTACGTTCTTTCCTAGATGGGTATATACAGGCGCGCCCCATTTCACCGTTTCCTGCATGCCACTGGAAACCGCCAATGCCCGTAATCGATTCAAAGCTGGTAGCCAGCGTTCGTTCTGCTGTAAGTAGTCATCCACGCTCTTTGATCTCTTCATCGATTCCTCCCAACACAATATCGATAATCCATCCTAGCTGACTATCACCGGCGCGCTAGCCTAAGAAATAGCCATGTTATAAAATTGACACAGCCTATTTCTCTATACTTGGATCAAGAATGACCGAGCAAACAATTACCCTCTATCGACCCACCGGACCGAAGGAGTTAGAACTTGTGAAACTCAGCGGCTTCACACGATGGCCGCCACGACTGCCTGACCAACCTATCTTTTACCCTGTTTGTAACGAAACTTATGCGCGATAAATTGCTCGAGACTGGAACGTACCAGCAAGTGGTCTTGGTTTTGTCACTCGATTCTTGGTTCAGAAAAAATTCATAGAGGCTTATCCAATCCATACGGTTGGCGGTCGGAACCACGCAGAATGGTGGATTCCAGCCGAAGAACTCGAAGCCCTAAATGACCATATCGTGGGTTTGATTGAAGTCATTGCGGAATATAAACCTGAATCGAATACAGATGATCAAGCGTGACGCTCTTAGCCAACAGATGAGAGCGAGAGTTTGCGTGATTTAGCCCAAGTTCAGCACGCCATGAACATGCTGACATTCAGCCCGAAGAATCAATCGCACGAAACTTTATATTGGCTGTTCTTATCGGAGGCAACCCTGTCACCGTTGGTTCTTTCAGGTGCCAGCACCTCATCTAAGAATTCACGAGCCAGTAAATTGGACAGAAAGTCCGCTTTAATCTGCCGAAGAACACGTTGACTTTCAGCCTGACTCAAGATCGTTTGGTCAGGGGACATTTCGACCGCAATGCGCTTCAAATCAAGCGGTCCATATGGTTCATTTCCAACCATCCAACGCGCAACCGCGTGACTAGCCTTTTTCAATAGCCCAAGTTCTGCATCTTTTCGTCTTTTGCTTGAACGATCCCAAAGGTCCGTTCTCATCAGCCGAGAAATCGCCCTGATTTCCATCACGGCATGACTCACTTCAGCAGGTAACGAAAGAATCAAAAGCCGTACTTGGGTGGCATCAAAATCCAAATAGTGGAAAAACTCGTGGCATAGGACAGCTTCGCGATCAATGGCATTCAGATCGCCCCAAGCTGGCGAAACAAGGACCTCAATATTGCCGCTGCGATACGTCGTTTGCGCCATGATCACACGACCACAGGACGCGTCGTATCGAACGGATTTCGTAAATCGCGCGGCTTGTTCCAGTTCCGCTTGGCAAACATCGGCTAGCCTGACACACAGAGTCCTGTCGTTCAGGCTCAATAAGAATAGGGCACATAACATAGCAACCTCCCGAGAATCCCCGGTAAGGCGCAATCTACTCAGTTACATAAGATGACACCTGAAAGTTTAATAAAGTTTGACTGAATCTTTTGTTAACTAGCAAACTCAAAATTCGAACGAAGGCGGCAACGCGGCGCCGAGAAAGCAAAATTGACGCTTAAGTGCAATTTCAATATTCTTGGAACGATGTGGAAAAGTTCGACACGGTGGGTCAGTCGTTTCTTGTGATGTTTTCGATGCTATTTGAATATTCGAATTCAGGAAAGCAGCATCCGTCACAAATTTACACAAAAAATGTGGCTCTGCCACGGTTTATGAATGCTTATTGATGGATTCGGCTACATAAAGTCAACAAATCAACCGATTAAGCTAAAATAAGCAAAATATATTTGTCAGCTTTGAGGAGAATCTATGCGTCTTTCTGCACTTTTTTTCTGCACTCTTTTTGCACTTCATTTACTGGGCCAAAACACCAATGACATGCCATACGGGGATGTTGTTCTCCCTCTACCGATAGATCAGGCCGTGGTCGAAAGATTGGGCTGGCATCCCAATCAGGACTATTGGTTAACGGTGGTGTTCCTCAACCACCCAGGAGGGGACCCTGTTTTTGTGGAAACGGCTGAAAGGCTATTTTGGCTAAACGATATGCCCGTGGTGTTCTTGGGTGGCTCAGGCCAGGCGCTGCCGCACAGCATTCTCTCTCGGGGTGTGTCGTGGGTACGTTTGTCAGAGAACGGCATGGATGTAACGCAAGTACCGATCACGCTCTACCCACGCAAGAATCGGCTGCGCATTACCCAAGACCATCTGCAGGTTGCCAAGGCTTTGAGCGCTGCCCTGCCGGGCGTGAACGCCACCTATTTGGCCCAAGTCGCCCACTTTCTGGCGGGTAATTTGACCAGTCTCGACGTCCAGGGGACCAGTTACAGCGTCAGCGGATATGGTGAAGTCATTAATGGCTCTGGCCAGTGGACCGGGGAATCCGTTGCTGCTAATCAGAATTTATTCGAAACGGTGACGGGCGATAGCGGCGCCACCACGGCCGATACGCAAACCGATTCCATCAATGTGGTGGGATCCGGCTCGGTGGTGACCTCTGTTGCGGGCGACACCTTGACGATCGCGGGATCGGGGCTGACCGCAGAAATCGATGGGTCGACCACCAACGAACTTCAGAACCTGTTTGTCACCGTCAACAGCGATAGCGGCACTACCACAGCAGATACACACACCGACACCCTCAATGTGGTGGGATCTGGGTCGGTGGCGACCTCGGTTGCGGGCGACACTCTGACGATCAACGGATCGGGGCTGACCGCAGAAGTGGATGGGTCGACCACCAACGAGCTGCAGAATCTGTTTGCCACCGTCACCGGCGATGCTGGAACAACCAGTGCGAATGCCCTATTGGATACGCTCACCGTTGCCGGAAGTGGCCTCGTTTCCACCTCCGTGGCGGGTGACACCTTAACCATCCAGGGTACCGTGGCTGATGACTCGCTGGACTTCGCTCAGTTAAGTGATAGTTTGACGCTAGACGCAACCACCAACGTCGATATGGACAGCAACAGCGCCGACCTCAACCTGGACAGCGACACCCTCATGATCGAGTCCTCCACCAATCGCGTCGGTATCGGCACAGCCTCACCTCAGGAACAATTACAGATAGCCGGTGGGAATCTCTTGCAGACCCCGGGCAATCCCACCTTAGCAGGCAGCTTGGGGATAGGGACGAATCCTCTGTCGGTTTACGTTTCCGGGCGTTATGCTTACGTGGTGGATGCTGATTCCGATGATTTGAAGGTCATCGATGTATCCGATCCCAGCGCCCCCAGCCTGACGGGCAGCTTGTCAATAGGGACGTATCCAGAGTCGATTTATGTCTCCGGGCGTTATGCCTATGTGGTGGATACGGGTATCTCCCAAGATTTGAAGGTGATCGATATCTCCGATCCCAGCTCCCCCAGCTTGGCTGGCAGCTTGGTGGTAGGGCTATTTCCAATTTCGGTTTATGTCTCCGGGCGTTACGCCTATGTGGTGGATGCGGTTTCCGAGGATTTGAAGGTAATCGATGTCTCCGACTCCAGTGCACCCAGCCTGGTTGGCAACCTGTTGCTCGGGTCAGGTGGGTCAACGCTACGGGCGGTTTTCGTCTCCGGTCGTTACGCCTATGTGGTGGATTCTGGTTCCGGTGAATTAAAGGTCATCGATGTCTCTGATCCCAGCTCCCCCAGCCTAGCAAGCAGCTTGGACTTGGGGATATCGTCGGCTCCAATTTCGGTTTACATTTCCGGGCCATATGCCTTTGTGGTGGATACTGCCTACGATGATTTGAAGGTGATCGATGTCTCCGACCCCAGCGCCCCCAGCCTGGCTGGCAGCTTGGGGATTGGGGCGTTTTCACAGTCGATTTACGTCTCCGGGCGTTATGTCTATGTGGTGGATAGGGGTTCCGATGATTTGAAAGTGATTGATGTCTCCGATCCCAGCTCCCCCAGCGTAGCAGGCAGTTTGGGAATTGGGACGTCGCCAGTCTCGGTTTATGTTTCCGGGCGTTATGCCTATGTGGTGGATACGGATTCCGATGATTTGAAGGTGATTGATGTTTCGGGCGCCGAGGTCACCGCCTTAACCGCCCATTCCCTTGAAGCCGGCAACCTACAAGTCCGAAATGACATCATTGCCCAAGGCCAATTGCAGGTGACCAGCGGCGTGAGCATCGGTTCAGGTGGCCTTTTCTCTGACGGTAACATCGGTCTAAGCGGCAGCTTGGCAATTGCCAATGACATCGCACCCACTTCGTCACCTCAAAACCTGGTGCAACTCTACGCAGAAGACGATGCGGGCAGTTCGGAATTGCAGGTGCGCGACGAGGCAGGCAATGTCACCACGCTTTCACCGCACAATTTCTCCCTCATCGGCGAACCTTCTGAACCCATGGCCTGGTCGTATTTTTCAGAACGGGGTACCACCTCGATCAACGTCGACATGCTAAGGGCCATTCGAATTCTTGAAGATATATCGGGCTCAAAACTGGTTTATCTATCAGACGACGATTCAGCGATGCAAAATGAAGGCAAAATCGCCGAGCTTGAAAAGGAAATCAAGAAACTAAAAGTAGCTTTGGAGAGCATGAACCCATGATCCGGTCCTCGGTTAGACGATGTCTCATTCGATTGTCCTCAGACCCAGTCCCTTTATTAACGGACTAACTCATGTCAGCTTGATGAAGGGTCGCACATTGACGTTTTTTTGACTTCAATCCTGGACCAAACAAATGCATTTGAGCGGATCTTCAGTTCGGAGCAGCCACAATCGTCTTCGGCAGACAGAATGATTGGATTCGGCCTAAGGAAGGGTTAGCTGGGATGCGACTAAAAATCAAGAGCGTGCCCTGCACGGCCATGCGACCAAGAAGACCTAAACATCGAGGTCTTTGTGCAAATACAGGCGGTCATAGCCAGGCGCATAGTCAACCAAACGCGCAAATTCGAGGTATCCGTGGCGTTTATAGAATGACTGGACTTGGTAACTATAGGTTTCCAAATGGATCTTGCGGCAGCCTCGTTCGAATGCGGCTTGCTCAATCGTATTCAATAGTCTCGAACCAAGACCAAGACTACGTTGCTGGTCCGAAACCCATAACAGGGACAGATGAAACCAGGTCCAGTTTAGATGACCATAGGCACCGCCTAGCATTTGCTCTTTGCCTGAATACGCAAACACGGCAAGTGGCTTAAATCCTTGTCCGTGAACCCCGGGCAGCTGGAACTGATTCAGAGCCTGTGACAGCTGATCAATATCACTTTGTTGAGGGTTGTCCTGAACAACCATGCGATCGTCAGTCATAGATTCTCACTCCTATATACATTCTTCCTGTCGACGTGCAGTAGCTCAAATCGATCAATCCCTATCAAGTTATCAGTTCGGCCAACACACCACGATACACTTCTAGGTCATCGTCTGAAAAACAGCAAAAAACAACTGTCGCGATTTCGGGGAAATGATTCATTAACGATTGAGATTCTGAAACAGCGATGCGTGACGCCAACTCAATAGGATACCCATAGATACCGGTGCTAATGCTGGGGAACGCAAGGCTTCGAATGGGTCGACTGGCTGCCACCTCAAAAACGCGCCGATAACATGAAGCTAGTAATTCCGCTTCGTTTTTCACACCACCATTCCAAACAGGCCCTACGGTGTGAATGATGTAGTTAGCTGGCAACAAATAGCCCCTGGTCAACTTGGCATCACCCGTCTTGCAACCCGCAAGCAAGCGACACTCGTGCACCAATTCACGACCTGCCGCGCGGTGAATCGCACCATCGACACCGCCTCCTCCTAGCAGGGATGAGTTAGCGGCATTGACGATGGCGTCCAGCTTCAAAGTCGTTATGTCCGCACGAATAGCCTTTAGCGACTGCTTTTCCACGTTTTCCATGTTCCATCGGCCTCCATGGACATAATCACCCTGGCGAATTCTACAATGATGAGTTCTCGGGTTTTAGTCAAAAAGGATGTTAACGCCAGATTCGGACTAAGAATGAGGACATTGGTCTTGAGAAATCAGAACAATTGGCGAGATAGCTGCCTAGAATTAAGTCTAATGCTCGCAACCACCTATAAAATAGTCCCACAATCAAAAATGAAACTAAAGCTGTCACAAATCAGTGAATGCCTACATTCTAGTCGATTTATTCACACACTTTCTGTATGATTACTGAGGGTCTGTCTATGATTTATGATAAATCATAAGTTCTTTAAGTTAGTTGGAGGAGAAAAACATGAAGATATTGATGTCATGTCTATTAATGATCACCGCAAGTTTTGCATTTAGCCAAGAGACTGCTGGAGACAATCCAGTAGATTGGTCCATTGACCTTGAGAACCGAGCCGCATCGGAGGGTGGTACCCTTACTGGCGCACCAACATTTGATCGCCGTTGGGCTGTTGGTACGAATCTCGGCTGCGCGGCACCATCGTCGGATTCAAGTCAAGATGGCGTACCCTATGTCACCTTCCCTTTGCGTACCTCGGTAGTTGAAAACCTTCAAATCGAAGTATTGCAGGAAGCTGTTCCAACAACCATTGACTCGGTGTTGTTTATTTACTGCGGAACGTTCAATCCAGCCATGCCGGACCAGAACTTGGTTTTTTGGGATGACAATGACGGTCAGGACCTTCTGAGCGCTGTCCTTCCCTCAGACGGCATTCAATTGACGCCAGACACGGACTACACGCTTGTCATAACAGGTTATGATTCAGGCCAAACTGGTGCATTTGCCGTAACTGCTGCTGGTGCAACCACGCTTCCCGTCGAACTTTCAATGTTCTCTGTCGAGTAAACCGATTCTGGAAGGCAGCCATCGGCTGCCTTCTTGCTTTTTCAAGGAAGCGATTCGATATATGCCAATTTTCTGTGGGTATTAGCTGAGTTTGTAGCTCTTTTTTTGTGCTTCCCAAGTCGAATATGGCGACAGTTAGTTTTGAGCGGTCGTGTCTATGACCAAGGGTTGTAGCTGCCAAAACTCCAGAGGTGGCCCTCTAAATCGCGACACGCATAGAGCCGACCACCGTAGGCTTGATCTTCAGGTTGCATGACAACTGTCGCGCCAGCAGCAAGCGCTTGCCGACTATGGGCATCAACATCGTCAACGACGATATAAGCACTTTGCGTAACAGGTCCGTTCTTATCCGACATCGCTTTTTGAATGGCACCAAAAGCATCGTCACGCGCTGAACCCAACATGATCATGCCATTGCCGAACAACAACTGAGCATGCGCTATGCCACCGTTTTCGCCAGGCACAACCAAATGTTCGCGGAACCCGAAAGCATGACACAGCCACGCGATCGCAGCGGGCGCATCCTCATACCTCAGAGTCGGGATTATGCTCGCTGTCTCTTTAGGCATGGATTCCTTCGCTAATGTTTATTGTTCTCAGTCTACTTTAGGCCAAAAAAACCATAACGACTAGCACAATCCTAACTGGTCGAACTCCATTGCTCATCAAGAAGCCGCAGAAAATTGTTGATCTAATTTGCATGCCACCTGTTCGCTTTCGACCAAAACGCCCTTTTATAAGGTAGGGAGTCATATTGATTAGGAGTACCCATTGCGAATCCACATCATTTCTTTTGACATGGCAATCATGAATCCGTTCAGAAATAACCGAGATTGATAATTAGCACAGACCTCCATGCGTAAATCGTCGTCTATACTTGAACGTGCCCCCGATCCTCCCTTAATATCAAATCAAAGTGGGTGGGTAGATTTGAAATCTCAGGGCACCGAAAACACGGCGTTCCTACTGCAGCTGGTACGCGAAGGTGACGAGCGAGCTGAGGAGCAATTGTTCTGCCGGTTTCTACCCAAACTAAAACATTGGGCGCGCGGCCGTTTACCCATGGATGCGCGCAGTCTCACGGAAACTGACGACTTAGTGCAAACCACGTTGATGCAGGCCTTTAAGCGAATCAAAAGCTTCGAGCACCGGGGTGAAGGCGCTTTCCTTGCCTACTTAAGACAAATCCTAGTCAACGAAATGCGATCAGTTCTACGAAAACGTCAGCCGCTTACCGTCGACGATGCTCCTGAGCTGGTGGATCAACGTCCGAGCCCTAGTCAGCGGTTTATGTCGCTCGAAGCATACGAACGCTACGAGAAAGGCTTATCGTGCTTAAGCGCTCCGGCTCGAGAAGCGATCATTTTGCGGCTGGAATTTGATTACACATACAGCGAAATAGCTGAGGCTCTGGAAAAACCCAGTGCAGATGCAGCCCGCATGTTTGTCACCAGGGCAATCCAACAACTGGCCCACAGCATGTCGCCATGACCAAAGAAAAAGAAGCCAAGGAACCCTATTTCCATCTGGCTAGCGCCATAGCAGATGGGGTTCCCATCGACTGGCAGGAGGGAACACAACCGTTCGATCATCCACCCTCATTGATCAGGAACTTGGAAATCATTGAACACATGGCGCGTCTCTCGAATCACGCGGAGCCCAAGCAAGAGTTGCAGGAAGATTTACGAGACACGCTCTTTAGTTGGGGTCATCTTGATATCCACGAGAAGATCGGTGAAGGAGGATATGGCGAAGTTTACCAAGCATGGGACAGAACGCTACAACGCCATGTGGCCCTAAAACTCGTACGCAGCGACCGGGCAGTCATCATTGGAGAACGATCCTATTTGGAAGAAGCAAGGCGATTAGCGCGCGTACGCCATCCCAATGTTTTAGCTATTCATGGTGCTGACACTTTTGATGGCCGAGTTGGCTTGTGGTGCGACTTGGTGCAAGGAGAGACATTAGTTGGCTGGATCGCCAAACACGGACCTTGTCCTTACGCCCTATCTCTTGATATTGCACGTCAAATCACCAATGCATTGGTGACCGTTCACGATGCCGACATGGTACATGGCGACATTAAGATGGCTAATGTCATGTTGCAAAACGAGAAACATATCGTTTTGATGGACTTCGGCGCTGTCACCGATCTATCAAATCCAAAATACGGGCAAGGTATTGTGGGTACGCCCATGTACATGGCGCCTGAGGTTATGAGCGGGGAAAGCCCAACACCTCGAGCTGATCTTTTTTCGCTCGGCGTTCTTCTCTATCGGTTAAGTACCGGAAAGTACCCATACTCTTACAGCACTTTTAGTGAATTGCTGGACGATAAACGAACGCGCAGTTATGAATCATTCCCCAAAAACATCAATTACCCCAAGCCATGGTCGAACATCATCGACGCCTGCCTGAGTCCCTCAGTTCAAGCCAGGCCCGATGCTGAAGATGTCCAAGAAATGCTAATCGAATTACAGCGCGCACCAGTGAGGCGACGTCGTCGCACCCTAATCATGGCTGCGCTCACATTCTTAGTCATGGTGGCTGCAGGGTTTGCGATATTTTCCTGGCGGCTATCTATTCAGGCCCATAAAGCGCGCCAAGAGTCCCAGACCGCCGAATCACTCATTCATTTCATGGTCGATATGTTCGACTCGGCTCGACCTGCGGTATCACTTGGAAATCAAGTTTCCGCTCAGGACATCGTGAATCTTGCCATTCACCAGCAAGCGCAAGATATGGACCTTGACCCTTTAGTAAAGGCACGCATACAAAGTGTCCTAGGAACCGTTATGCGGCAATTGGGTGACAATGAACAAGCGGAACAATTATTACGGGAATCTGTCACGAAGTTAACCCAGAAGGCAGGTTCAGCGCATTTGGTTACTTTGGGCGCGCGGTCGGAATTGATTTATGTGCTGAGCTTGAAAGGGAAAATCAAAGAGGCTGTCGATCTCGGCATGGCACTCCTGGACGAAACCATCAACAGCAAACCCAACCAACACGCTGAGGCATTAGTTCGCGTCGCCCGCGCACAAGACATGTTGGGCCAAGAAGCAAAAGCCAAGGATTTATTCACGCAGGCGGTCAAATTCGTACAGCAGCATGAAGTGAACTACTGGTTGGCGGCCCAAACATACCAAGCGATTGGTGATTTTGAGATGCGCCACGGATCGCTGGAAAGTGCTTCCGATCATTTTCAGCATGTCCAGCGGCTGCTCGAAAAAAACACACCCGCCTTGCACCCAACGCGCGCGAATTTCGAAGAAGCAATCGCTCATCTAGAAGAGAGAAAAGGCAATTTGTCGCAAGCGCTGATTCATAGTCAACGCGCACTTGACATCAATCACGCCATCTTCACGAACAACCACCCAAACCTAGCTGCAAGCTATTCGAATACGGGTCGTATTCTTCTATCCTTGGGCCGTTACCATGAAGCGGGTGAGCATTTTTCGTTAGCCCTCAAGAATTTGGTGCAAAATATTCCAGAAGATAGTGCCATCCTCGCAACTCATCGTTTGAATTTTTCGATGTATTTTCTGGATATGGGCCAAATCCACCTCGCGCAGAAAACACTGAGCCCGGCCTTAGCCACCTATGAACAAGTATATGGACGTTGGTCAGATTATTCTGCACATGCGTATTTGGCCAACGGTAATACCTCAATGGCGATGACACAATTTGTCGACGCCGAGTTCTATCTTGAAATGGCGATTGCCATTTTTGAGCAGAGCCAAGAATACAAAAGCAGTCTCGCAATAGCACGAAACAACCTTGGAGAATTATATACAAAGGCTGGGCGGTATCAGCAGGCCGACGCCTGTTTTCGCGAGGCTCTTTGTGTCGCGAAGGAGTACATTGGCGAATCACATCCGCTCTATGCATCCATCCTGCTCTATCGTGTAGACCTCAATATTGAACGCGACCAGTTAGATGCGGCGCGCGCTGATCTTGAGAATGCGCAACGCATAATTATCGACAACCAACCAGCGCTTGAATTGGATACTTGCCGTATTCAGGCCTACCAATGTGCGCTTTCCTATCGTGATCGCCCGATGGAATCGAAACAGAAATGGGCGGAAATTCGCACTCGGATGGCTGAGCTCTTAGCCCAAGAAGAACCACCAGAAATTAAGAAGTTCGATCGCTGGCTTGATATGAACTAATCTCAATTAAATATCAGGTTGCGTGTCTTGTTTTTTATATATGACCTACAAACGTTGGTTTGGCCTTAGAATCAGACATCACTTACACAACCCAATCACGTAGCAAAATAGATATTCATTGGCTTTATAACTGTGAGTAGGGTTTTGATATGACATTAGCCATCATCGCTATCATGTTAGGCTTGGCGTTACTGATTTGGAGCGCAGGTAAACTTGTTGACGGGTCAATTATTGTGGCCAGCTTAATTGGTATGCCACCCATCTTAATTGGCATGATCATCATTGGATTCGGCACATCGGCACCTGAATTGTTGGTATCGTCGATTGCATCAATTCAAGCAAATCCTGGTTTAGCCCTTGGTAACGCTTTTGGCTCAAACATTTCAAATATTGCATTGATCCTTGGCGTGACAGCACTGATCAAACCAATCATGGTTCAATCGCAGGTATTGCGAAAAGAACTTCCCATCCTATGTGCGGTCACGCTTCTAGCCTCTGCTTTGCTATTCGATGGGCGTTTGGTACGTCTGGAGGCGTTTTTTTTGTTGCTGCTTTTTGTAGCATTAATGGCTTGGGCGATTTGGCAAAGCAAGAAGGCGACCAACGATACCTTTAGCCAAGAAATCCAGCATGGTCTCGAAGCAAGCCAATCCAACGTCCGCTCCGCCTGGGTCTGGGTCGCTACTGGCCTCGTCATCTTAATAGCAAGTTCACAGATCTTGGTATGGGGTGCAACTGAAGTCGCTCGCCGCATGGGTTTAAGCAATCTTGTCATTGGCCTCACCATTGTTGCGATCGGCACCTCATTACCTGAATTTGCGTCATCTGTTATCGCTGCACGTAAAGGCGAGCACGACATCGCTTTGGGGAATATATTAGGTTCAAATCTCTTTAACACACTCGCCGTTGTCGGCCTTGCCGGTTCAATTCATCCTCTCGTCCTTGACCCCCAGTCTATTCGCCTTGAGTTATTCTTGATGATAGCGTTAACTTTGTCGTTGTTTGTGCTCGGCTATGGCTTTCGCAGACAAGGGCAAATCAACCGCTTTGAAGGCGCTGGTCTCGTTGTATGTTATCTAATTTATCTCACAAGACTCTTAGCGAATAGCTAGCCTTTTTTTGTGGCTCGGCTATTTTCAACCATCCAAATAAACGCAGTTCATTTGATTCGATCTGTTTGCCAAACCGTCAGAATATTGTCACATTTCGGTCGGCAAAATTGCGACGCACTTGATCATTGAGCGTTACGAATGAAATAATCGCTGCACCTATTCAACCGAATCAGCGCAGGAGAAACAAGATGATCAAGAAATGGACGGCACTGGCATTCAGTGCCTTGGCAATCGCAACCGTCAACGCGGGCGTGGTTTTTGAAGTCGAAACGAAAGACTATGATCGTGATCAATCCAGCATGTCGAGCGTCAGCATTGAGGACGAAAAATTGCACATGGAAATTGCAGATCACAACAAAGGCAACGACGGAGACATCATATTCCGTGGTGATCGCCAAGAAATGGTTGTGGTTGACCACAGCGAAAAGACCTACTTGGTTATGGACAAAGAAACGATTGATAGCATTGCGGGCCAAGTTAACAGCGCGATGAGCCAAATGGAAGAGGCCTTAAAAAACGTTCCCAAGGAACAGCGTGAAATGGTTGAGCGCATGATGAAGGACAAAATGCCTGCCAACATCAGCCCGCAATTGCCCAAAGAAGAAGTGGTCAAAAAAGGCGACAAGAAGAAAATCAACGGCTATCCGTGTGTCCGTTATGACGTGTTACAAGACGGCAACAAGGTACGCGAACTATGGGTCACCGATTGGAAAAATGTTGAGGGTGGCGATGACGCTGCAGCTGTCTTTACCAAGATGGCTGAGTTCTTTGAAGGCATGATGAAGGCTGTCGGGCAAATGGGCGCTCAACAAGTAGGAAAGAACATGTTCGCGCAAATGAATGAATTGAACGGCTTCCCTGTCGTGACCAAGAACTTCAACGATAATGGCGATCTGGAAAGTGAATCGACCTTGCGTTCATCAAAAAGGCGCGCTATTGATCCTGCCAGTTTTGAACCGCCTGCTGGCTACAAAAGGCAATCCATCATGTGATTAATTGGGCCGAGGATTCAGGTGTTGGGTTTTTGGCTCACCGAAAGGTTCATGGCCGCGCCGCTGCGGTCATGAAACCGATGAATGATCGCAACCATGACTAAAAACCAGACGTTAAGTATCGTTATTCCTACCTACAACCGTCCCCAAATTCTAATCAAAACACTGTCGGCATTGGCCAAACAGACATATCCCATTAACGAAACCCTCGTCGTTGACTCAAGTTCTGTGAAATTGGATCCTGCCGACCTGAAGCGAAGATTTCCAATGCTTCATATCTGCTACATTGAGAGTGAAGCCTCGGTCTGTATACAAAGAAACAAGGGTATCCAGCGCGCCAAATCAAATTGGATCTTCTTATGCGACGATGATGTTGAGGCGCCACCTGACTACATCGCGAAATTGATGTGCTGGCTCTCCGATCATCCTGGAGAGGGCGCAGTAACTGGACTGTTCAAGCAAAGGGATGAGCAAGGTCAATGGCAAGTGGAGTATTCACCGAAAAGCTTTAAGAAACTCGTCTGGCAATTCGTATTTCAGTCAAGCATATGGGGTCGACTAAACCACATAAGATCTCCGCTTCTCGGTAAGCCCTTTTTCGCCTATTTAAGCCATTTCTACGCGAGACGGGCAAATGATCTTAGTCTGGCCGGTTGGCCGCTGATCACGCAGTGGCAGGGTTCTTATATAAAAACCACCGTCTATACATTAGGTGCCAGTATCGTCAAAAGGGATTGGCTCAATCAGTCACCATTCGACGAGGTGTTGGACGCCAATGGCATAGGCGATAATTATGGCGTTGCGCTTGGATTTCCGAAGGACAAGCGCATAAACATTTTAAAGGACGCTTATGTGTATCATCACAAGTCCACACAGAACAGAATGGCCGCATGTCAAAGTAACTTTCGCCGCGTATTGGCTCTTGATTATTTCATGCGAACCCACCCTCGTTTTTCGTGGGGCAATCGGATCGCCTTCAAATGGTCTCTCATTGGCCATCTACTGATCCATCTCAGCACTCGGAACGGGCCCGAAGCCAAGGCTACCTGGAAGGCGATGCGCCTTGTGTTGCTGGGTAGAAACCCCTATTTGATAGCCAGTAAAAAAGGGGAAAAGGTATGTCAGGTCCAAATTTGAATGCCGTCGTTAAATGACTTCTACTGATATGAGAATTATCGAATGGGGTTTTCACTTATTCCGTTAAGATAGTCGCTATGGATCGACGCGTATTTTTATTTTTTGGGCTCTTGCTTATCCCCATTGTAGTGGCCGGGCTCAAGCTCGACCTGCTAACGACAATTATCGTGGTGCTGTTCTGGTTGCTGCTAACTTGGTTAGAGCGCCTTGTCAGCCTTCAATCTAGAACACCGAGTGAAGGGTTAGTTTTGGAGACCATCGCAATCAGTCACTACGTCGAGAAAGTGAGATGGTGCTTAGACAAATTGGGTGTTTCGTATACGGAAAGACGTCATGCAGGCACACTTGGCGCTTTCTTTCTAGGACGCACAGTCCCAAGACTTCAATTCAAAACCGGGGCCGTCATCTCGTCCATTGGTAATTCACCCGAAATCCTGAGGTACTTGTGGGGCCGATATGGCGTTGAGTTAGGTGAGCGGGCCAGATTTCTGCAACCCACGGAATGTTCGCTTCGCTGGGAACGCTCCTTTGACCGCTATGGCGCGGACTTGCAACGCTGGGTCTACGGCCACATATTGCCCAGCCCCAGATTTACATTACGCGCATGGGGCTTTTACGACCACAGAGTGCCCATCTATCAGAGGCTGCTACTTGTTTGTCTTTACCCCCTACTAAGGTTGTTAATGGTTTTGGCCTTTCGGATCACCGCCAAAAACAGGATTAAGAGCAAACAACGTATTGAAGCCTTGATTCAGGATGTCGAATCACACTTGGCAACGGGAACAGCTTATCTGTGCGGCGATCAGCTAAGTTACGCAGATATCGGCTTAGCCGCGCTCTCAGGCATATGGATTTTCCCAAAAGAATATGGGAATGGGACCTGTTCAGAGGTCATACCCAACCAAGAATTAGTCCCTCATCAAATGCGTCTAGATATTGAAGCCTGGCGATCAGCTTACCCAAAGACGGTCAGCTTCATAGAATGCCTTTATCAAGAAGAACGTCAGACTTAGCTAATGGTTCTCAAGGGCTCGAGACCATAATTCAAAGTATTACTTTGACATTCACCACAATATTCGCTACACTGTCCTCGGTCTTGCGTTCAGGATAATATCCTGGATCTCTGGATTCAAATTGCCGATAATAGTTCGTGAACTCGAAAAGCAAATGCAGGCGTAGTTACTGTCCACATTTTCCCTTTTTTTGGTCCCACGCTTGTCATCATGCAACATTCGATTCCGTTACGAGATAAAGAAAAACCTAGACGCAACCTGTACCAATATCTAGGAGACAACACATTGAAGAATATTTTTGTAGGCAATCTATCATTTTCGACCAGCGACACAACCGTTGAGGAATTATTTCAACAACATGGCGAGGTCCATTCAGTTAGATTGATTAATGACAGAGACACAGGCCGCCCACGCGGTTTCGGTTTCGTACAAATGGACAAAGCTGGCGCTGACAGTGCCATTGCTGCGCTTGACGGCGTTGAACTTGACGGTCGTAACCTGAAAGTAAACGAAGCACTGGAGCGCAAGCCCCGTAACCCAAGCTGGTAATAACCGCTTAAATCTTAAAAGAGGCCCTGATTATTCAGGGCCTTTTTTGTTTCTAGTCGCGGCTTTTGATCACAATTTCGACACGCCTATTCTTGGCTCGCCCTGACGCACTATCATTGTCAGCAATCGGTTGATCCATGCCAAAGCCTTTGAAATTCATGCGTTGCATGCCAATCCCCTGCTCTCTCAGGAAATAGACCACCGATTGTGCCCGCTTCTCAGATAGTTTGAGATTGTAGGCGCTGTCTCCCAGGGCGTCCGTGTGACCTTCAACGATAAGATTCAGATCCGTCATCACCAGTAGGATGCCCGCCAACTTGGCGATCACCACTTTGGTTTGATCTTTTAGCTCTGATTGGTTGGAGTCAAACAATATATCTGGCAGACTGACAATCATTCCTCGAGCTGAATCGTGGGTTTCAGCAACCTGGGAAAGTGCATTGGCCAAGCGGCTATTAAGCATTTCCTTTTCTTCTCGCAGCTTCTTTTGCTCATCGATCAACGTCTGCTGTTCGTCTTTAAGCGCAATCATCTGCAAATGCAGCGTTTCTTTTTCGGCCAACAAGGTATCGCGTTCACCAGATAACGCCGTTTTCTGTTCTTGCAAAGTGCTTCGTTCCGTCAGCAATCGATCTCTTTCGATTTCCATGTCTTTGCGTTGACGTGACAGTTCTGCCAGTTGCGTCTCCGCCTCACTGACCTGCTTATTTGCCTCAGCTAACCCCTTTTGAGCCAATTCGTTGGCTGCCTGAGTCTCTTTCACCAACCTGGCCGAGTTGTTAGCTTGCGCGACCAGTGCCTCATACTCCGCCTTCTGTGATGCGATTCGCTGCTCCAATGCGATAGCTTCGCGTTTACGCAGCGTGAGGCGTATCGCTTCATTAGAGTGACTGACGCTTCGACGCGCGTAGTCCGTCGTTTCTCGGCGACGCGAAACGGATTCAAGGTTTTGCGCTTGAGTTAATGCAATTAGTGCATCTCGATGTATGGCAGGCGCGTATTCTTTGGCGCCAATTCGTTCCGCAAACTCAAAGGCTTTCTCAGCCTGCTTCAAGGGCAAGCTGTCTTTCTTATCACTGTCCACATTGAGAATTGATTCATGTTCGGTAGCTGGTTTGTCGACCAAAGCATCAAAAAGAAACGGCGTCGATGTGATGCGCTTGCCTTCACTCTTATCTGAAACAAACATGACAAGAGACGAAGGAAACTCCACCAAATAATAGGGTTCAGCGGTGATCAACAACGCAAAACTCTTAATGCCCGTTGAAAATTCAGATTCACCATCGCCTTCAAAAGTGATCACTTCGCCCAAATTCTCGGCAGAACCATCTCGTGTGACGGCCCACAATACATAACAAGAGACATCGCCGCCAAACAACACGGCTGGTTTAAGATCTCGAATTCTCAAATCGATTTGTGCTTGGCCTTCTCGATAGCGTATTTTGGCCGAAACTTGGGCAGCCGGAGCTCCAGACATTCTGCTGAAATCTAATTCGACCGTTCGTTTTTCGGGGAACTGAACGCTGTATAGAGTCAGTTCACCCTCGGGACTTGATAGAAGCATCAGGGCTATAAGTGCGCTCACCATTAAAAACTCCTTACAGAGGCTCTTTTTTGGCCGCTCAATATCTTGGCGGTCCTAATTCTTACTGTTTTCTTCAGCGTATTGATATGGACAGATTCTTGATACAGAGTCTGGCCCATGAACTCAGCCAGTGCTCTGCATCGCCGCAGCAATGCCATTGATACTCTGAAACAATGCCTGCCTCAACGCGGGCTGTTCTGTCTCTGAGCTTTCGCGCCAGCGCCTTAACAGCTCGATCTGAACCAGATTCAGGACATCGGTTGCTGGATTACGAAAGCGAATTAAACCTTCGATGACAGGTCTGTGGCTGAGCAGGTTTTCCTCCGCACATATTTTGGCGACGGCGACTCTTGCAAGTTTGAAGTCGCGATCAATGTCATCAAAAAACTTTGTCGACTGGCATAGTGTTTGGACGTAACGCGCAGAAACTTGAAGACGCGTACGCGCCATATCCATACGCGCGTTATTGATAACCGCCTGAAAGAATGGCCAGGTGCGGTACATTTCTCTCAAACTGACTAAATGGCTTTCGTTTTGTTCGATCGCCTTACCTAGAGCTTGGCCAATTCCGAACCAACCGGGAATATTCAACCTCGTTTGCGTCCACGCGAAATTCCAGGGGATGGCACGCAGACCGGCGAAATCGACTTCGGATGCAGATTTGCGCGAAACTGGCCGCGAAGCGATCGGTAAGCGACTTATGTGTTCGATAGGTGTCAGCTCACGATACCAGTCCCAGAACTCTAGATCATGGATAAGGGCGCGATAGGCCGTCATCGAATCGAGCGCGATCTGCTCCATGAGCTGCGTCCATGTTTCGGGAATGTCGTCTGTCTGCGCTTCTTTGCGGTACGTGGATGTCAAAACTGCGTGGACAATTTGTTCCAGGTGCCGATGGGCGATTTCGGAAAGCGCATAACGAAACGTAATCACTTCACCTTGCTCCGTGAAGCGCATGCGACCATTTTGACATTGGGCTGGTAGTGCGGCGATAGCTTGATTAGCCCTACCGCCGCCACGGCCTACGGTGCCGCCACGTCCGTGAAAGAGTCTAAACTCAATTTGATGCGTACGGCAGATCTTGGATAGAGAGGCTTGTGCTTTGTGAAGTGCCCAGTTAGCCATCCAATAACCGCCGTCCTTGTTACTATCCGAATAGCCCAACATGATCTCTTGCATGTTTTTGCGCGCCTTTAAATGGAGACGGTACACAGGATGTACAAAGAGTTCATCAAGGAGTCGAGCGCCCTGTTCCAAGTCTTCAACGGTCTCAAAAAGAGGAACAACATCTAAGTCACACGCGACGCTTTCACCGTCAAATGCCCAGATCCCGGTCTCTTTAGCAAGCAATAACACTTCAAGCAAATCGCTCACTTCATGGGTCATGCTGACGATTAGACAACCAATTGAGTCCGCATCACGATGTAATGCATCGCGAATGACTTGAAAGGTTTCCAAGACGTTTTCGCAGGGTTGCGTCAATTTCATGTGTAGCGGTTTGAGTGGTCGTGGGTTTTGTAGTTCCTTGGTCAAGAGGTCAATTCTTTGGCGTTCATTCGCGGCCAAATAGTCATGCGTAACGCCACCAAGTGATAGCAATTCAGCGACCGTATCCGCATGTTTTTCGCTGTGCTGGCGAATATCCATGGAAACTAAGTTGAACGCAAAAATGTGAACTCTGTCGATCAAGCGTCTGAGTGGACCACCATGGGCGACACCGCTAAGCCCCGCTCCTATCAGTGCGCGCTGTATGCAATTTAAATCCGCTAGGAACGATGATTGTGTAACGGCCGATGGATCCAATTCCAATTGCTGTAGCATGCCCAAGATTTTTAGTCTGAAAGGTTCGTGTATGTAGCGTTTCTTATTGGCATCAGACAGACGCCCAACATTTGCATCATTGGCCACCTCAGCTTCAAACCAGCTTGGAATCTGGGCTTGCCGAGAAGAGATACTAAGCGACCCACTTAGCTGCTCGAGTTCCTCACGATAAAGATTCAACATCGCTTGGCGTTGGTCTGCCAAAGCCTGAGTCGTCACTTCCGGTGTAACAAATGGATTACCGTCACGATCACCGCCAATCCAGGTGCGGTACCTAATTTGAGAACCCAAATCGAGTTCAGCTCCAAATTGTTGACTGGCCGCTTCCCTCAGATCCGCATAGATCTGGGGAACCGTATCCCAAATTGCATGGGTACAGAAGTAGAGTCCATTGTGGATCTCGTCTTCAACAGACAAATTGCCGCTGCGAATCTCATCGGTCGCCATAAGTAGCGCAATCTGATTGCGGATATCAAGCGCCGTTTGTGCACGTTCACTGTTTGTGCGTAACGCGTCGGTCAATTCGGGAATGAGCTTCGAAATCTTGTGTTGTTTGCGCAGGATGCTTTGCCGCCGAGCTTCGGTTGGGTGCGCCGTTAAGGTGGGCTGAATATCCATCACGCTCACCAACTCTTTCAAATCGCCAACACTCGCGCCTTTTGTTTTGAGTTGAAAGACAGCGTCGTGAACAGATTCCGCGCGCGGGTGATCTGAATTTGCCAGCCTTTCTCGATCGCGATTTATGCGCGCGATCTCTCGCTGTTCAGCCTTATTCATGAGATGGAAATAAACCGTGAGCGTCCTCAAAACCCACATGATCTGAGTGAGATCAAGCTTGACGATGCGCTGCCAAACCTGTTCAAGGGCAGCAGCATCCGAGGTGGCATCCGCTTGCCGACTGTCCTCAACGAGGGATTCGATCAGCAGGCGCATCTCTCGGCCAGCTTCATCCTCAATGACAGTCATCAAGAATTCATTCAAACGATCAACATGGTTTTTCAACGACGGCGAAAGCGACACACAACCTCCAAAAAGTCACATGCCCCTATCCTACTCCATTAGAGAGGCTGCCCATGTTCTTGTTTATGCAAATAGGCATAGACATCAAAATACCGCAAGGATTCGGTCCTTGTTTGTCAAAAACTAAGAACGAACGTTTGGACGCAAAGCGACTTTGCCCGTCATTAGTGGGGCACTTGCTACCGTTCCAACGCATCGCCGCCGCTCTGAACCAACCCTACTCAAGCCGACAGTCTTTAGAAGTCACTGCAAAATTGTCAATCAGAGACGAGGAACAATCGAAGCGCCCGGGGCGTTTCCAGTTCGATTGATTCTTTTATCCCGTGGCGACAGCTATAAAATGACTATGATTTCGCCGGCGAAGCATCATCAACCATGCGAATGGCATTTCTCATAAGGCTGATTTCACGCGCGGGAAATTTAAGTTTCTTGGCCTGATGAGGCCACATGCATACAGCCTCAATCACTTCGCTTATGATCATTTCCCTGCGCGCTTCACTGATCCGAAAAACAGGGGCAACACTGCGTACCAAATCAAGATCTTGGCTGTCGGGCAAGGAAATCGGTGACAGTGAGCGCTTATCGTGTCCAAATATTTGGGAATATTTGGGGACATATCACATAGAAGGTCGTCTATAAGCCAGTTTGGTGATCGATTACCGACGAGTTTTTTCCAGTGTTATCTGCAAAACGCGTTTTCGTTTAGTTCCACAGCCATTTACCTGTCGTTTTTCACCGTTTTGACATGCGAAATCCCACTTTCTGATCCTCGAAAGTGTTCTATTGCGTTTGCGGATCGCTCGACTCGACTAAAATGATCGCATCTTGTCGCTAGGGACCAATATGTGGCGGCTTTCGGCTTCTAAGAGCCGCTTTTGGGACGCATTAATCCCTTAGTTGATCGGTGGCTTGATTGTTTTGTATTCTGCTGGGTCAGCGACTACTGACTCGAATGCGGTCCCGCTCGCATATGCGTGTTGCA
>JAJCXM010000016.1 GCA_029263455.1 Holophagae bacterium | reverse complement strand
GTTCGATAAAGGAAACATAACTATAAGGAAATAAAGCTGCATCCGGTTGTATCGAATCTCTTTGACGACCGTGGTGAAATAGGCACCCTTGCCTGTTGAGTCAAGGTAATCGGACAACGGGAATTACAGAAGTTTTTTGGTTGAAAGGAGCTCATTTACAACACAGGCGAGGCGCCTGTGCCACATGGGAGCCATCTGACTATGCTGTTGTAAGAACCGATCTATGGGACTTTATGTACTGCACTAGGCTATCTAATTGCCTCTGACTTCGAACAATGTGATCGAAACTCTCATCCATCCAGAAAGTACCGCTAAGGTTCCGCTCCCGATTACACATCTGCGCTGTATAAGACTTCCAACTATGTAGTATTTGGCTTAGATCATTGCCTTCCCGAGGAGCTACGAGGACATGGACATGATTGCTGGCAACGACCCACTCATCCAAGTCGTAGCGTAACCCATTGAAATGGTCCAACGCTCTTGCAACGATACTCGCCAACCTCTTATCTGCCAAAGGGCATTCTCCATATCCGGCATCAAGCCAGCCCTGTATCCGCTTTTGACGAAGCTTTCGGGACCGAATTCGATCAGTTTTGGACATGGATTCCTCACCAGCCTGTGCCAGAAGTTCGCGCTCTCTCATTAGCTGCCGAAGCTTCTCTTGCGGTAAGGAGTCCATCACCCGGAATGTCACGAAATAGAGACAGCCCTCTTGGCGCCAATGAGGAAGGTTTCGCGAATAGGTCTCTAGCTTTACGTCCCGATTAAGAAACACAAGTGATCACTGCCCCTCTCAACGATTCATATCCAATCTGGGTTTCAGGCAGATAAAAGTCAATTACTTCATCGGGTTTAAGTCACTGGAGGTCGTCCGATTTCGTCTCGGCTGTGGGCTTCTCCTGCCTAGGAGAAGTTCGGTAGAACGGATCTCATTTACAGCATCTATGGAACAGGCATCCCTGCCTGTTGAGGCAGTGTGATAGGACGACAGGAATGAGAGCAGTATTTGGGTAGAACGGATCTCTTTGACATCACAGGCGGGACGCCTGTGCCACAGCGGACCACATGTTTCAAAGTTGTGGAACAGGTATCCCTGCTTGTTGAGTCTTCTGTTCAGCAGAGAAGACATGACAAAAGGAAACAAAGCTGCATCCGATTGGAACAGATCTCTTCGAGAGCCCTTCGTGGAACAGGCATCCCTGCATGTTGTCATAAACTATTTAATAACAAGCATATAGGAGCATGTTCGTAGGTCCATGGAAAAGATCTTATGTCTATAGTCAGCTATCAAACAGAGTGAATTCTACTAACGGCAATGGCTCAAAAAAGAGCGGATCACCGCTACCACATCCTGAACCTCTCGGCGCCGAAGTTCCGGGAAAAGAGGTAAACACAGGCAGCTATGCGCAAGCTGCTCGCTGTTGATGGGTTGCTGGTCCATTCGAGTCGCTTGGGTCTTAAAGACTGGCTGTAAGTGGATGGGTGGAAAGTAACGGCCGGTTTGTATACCCTTGGCCGCCAGCTCAACCTGCAACCGATCTCTGAGATCCTTATCGACCAGGATAGGGTAGGTGAACCAGGCATGCGCTTGCTCGCTGATTTGAGGCGCCAAGGTGACTGCTCCAACGTCAACTAAAACTTTGCCGTACCATTCTGCCACGCGTTGACGACGCGCTAAGAGTTGCTCTATGCGCGCCAACTGGCTTGCGCCTAACGCCGCCTGCATCTCCGACAGACGCGCATTGGTGCCAGGCTCTTCGTGATCCAACCATTGGCCGGCTTTACGACCTTGATTGGCCAGTACACGTATTTTGTCTGCCAGCTCGGGGTCGCCGGTTATCAGCATCCCGCCTTCTCCGGTGGTAATGGGTTTGTTGGGATAAAAGCCAAAAACCCCACAACGACCCCTGGTTCCAGCTAAGTGACCAGCATAACGTGATCCTAGGGCTTCACAGGCATCTTCAATGACGGGGATGCCGTGTTGATCCTGTAATCGGTCTATTTCCAGTGGATCAATCGACATGCCGAAGTTATGCACCACGATGGCGGCCTTAGCATCTTGGTAACGGCTTGCCGCCCGCATATCCATATTCCAAGTTCGCGGCTCAACGTCAAGCACGACGGGTACAGCGCCTACAGCCCAAACAGCGTTAATCACCGCCACGAAAGTAAAAGAGGGGATCAATACCTGATCGCCGTGACCAACCCCCAAGGCGCGTAACGCCAAGATCAAGCCTTGAGTGCCAGAAGCAAGGCCGACGGCCTGCTCCACGCCGTGGTATTGGGCAAATGCCCCTTCAAATTCAGCCAAAGCTGGGCCGCCGCTGAGCGTATTCGTCTTGAGCACGCGCGCTACGGCACGTCGATCACTGGCATTTAAGGATGGCCGGCTTAGCGGAATGCGGAAAGTCACGGAGATTGCCAGGGCTCAGACGGCGGATTCAAGGCACGCTTGTCTAATAGCCGAGCTCGTGTGGGCAGATCGCCAATAATCTGGGCGATTCGTTGCGCTGCCTGGCCGTCACCATAAGGGTTACTCATATCCTTGATTGAAGACGCAAATTCAGGACCCAGTGCCTTCTCAATAGCCTGTTTGATTGCTGATGCTTCTCCTACCACATCAATGACATTCATCGCTTTGAGCCGACCCTGTTGTCTTCGTCCAATATTGACGACGGGCAATCCGAGTGAAGCGGCTTCCATGATTCCGCTAGATGAGTTCCCAACCAGGGCGCGCACTTGTGCTAGCAGACTCCAGTAGATATGGGGATTCAGATTCACAAATAGTTGGCTTTTGGGGTGTCTTTTAACGAATTGCTGCGCTTTGGTAACCAGCTGATGGTAGTGGTGATCGGCATTGGGAAAACAGAAGAAAACGGGTTCTGACAGGGATTCAAGCGCCGCAAATAGCGCGTTGGACTCAGCAATTGGGTCGCTGTCCAATGTAACAGGGTGGTAGGCGACTAATAGTGGTTCTGGATTGAGCTCAATTTTCAGTTCTTCTTCTAGCAGGTTGCGGTCGAGCAGCTTGCTTCGCTTGAGGTGGTCGATGGATGGTGCGCCTACGACATGAACACGCCAAGGCTCTTCTCCCATGGCGAGTACGCGCTCTTTAGCTTGTTCGTGTGGGGTGAGGTGGATGTGGGCCAGTTTGGTGATCGCGTTACGCACGCTGTCATCGATGGCGCCTTCGCTCACTTCACCGCCCTCCAGATGAACGATGGGAATGCGCATAGCCATGGCTGCCGTAGCAGGTGCCATCAACTCATAGCGATCGGCAATCAGAAACACCGCATCAGGTTTCATCTCGGCAAAGACCTGGGCAAACCCGATCGTAGCCAGTCCGATGGTGGTGGCGATTGATTGTTCGTCGTCGCTGGCCAGTAAACAGGGAACACGGTGGTCCACCTCAAATCCATCTTTGAGGATCTCGTCAATGGAGTAGCCAAACTGCGGCGCCAAATGAGCGCCAGTGGCAATCAGTTTCACATCCCAATTGGTCTGGTCAATCAGTTCGCGCATGGGCCAACGCAAATGACTATAATCCGCCCGCGAAGTCGTCACGCAAGCTAATCTTTTCTTATGACCCAAGTCGTCCATGTTCGTATGACCTCCAACGAAAGCAACCAAATCATTTTCATTAGTCCTCAGGTGTCGTTACCGGAGGACCATATCAATTGTGTGTGTTTTCACCAAACGGAATTAGGCCGAATGAATTCTAGAACTCCGCCTATTTTTTCGATTTGACACCCTTTTCCTTCAAAATGGATTCAGTGTGTTTGTGAAAATGACTTCTATTCATTCACGCGGCAACATTCATCCTCCGTCTGGTTGCGGGCCCCCAACCGACCAAAAATGATCCTAGCGGCATACCATGACTGGAATTCCTAAGTCTTTGAACTTACGCTATTAAAGGCCGGTCAACGCATTTTGACTTCTTGATCCCACTACAGCCTGAGAGGGCGATCTTGGAAAAACTGACTAACAATTTTTCCGAAATCTCACTTTATAAAACTTTTGTTAAATAATCTGTATTTGCTTGACTAATAGACTTATTTGGCGATAGATTCACGGTCGATTGAGTGAAGAGAGGGGTTTCAATGACTATCTTTTTGATGTGGATGTCATTCGTATGTCTTGATGGAGACCATAGGATCGTGGTGGCAACGGATACGAGTTCCACGACAGATCATTTTGTCACACTAGATCAAGAGACTGCGGACATGCAGAGTTTTGAAATTCCCACGGGATCTGCATCCAGACCTACTGAGATCGCCATTTCACCCGATGGTAAATATGCGGTCATCGCTGGCCAGTTCTCGACAAACCCGACGATCGTGCATCGGTATGAGATAGTCGATTTGGTCCAGAAGTCAATTATTAGGACAGTGCAAACGCAAACACCAGCGCGACGAGTTGCCATATCCAATACGAATAAAGTGATGGTTGCTACCGAGAACTCGGGACAGGCCGGCACGATTCATATTTACGATCTAAATACATTATCTCAAGAATCGATCCTGCCGATCAATCTTGTAACTCCACGTGATTTACAGTTTACGGCCGATTCACGCTATGGCGTTGCACTTGGCGGCGGCATGCTCGCTATCGTTGATATGCAGACGTTGTCGTACACAGTAACGACTGTTGATTCGATCGATCCCAAGTCATTGGTCATAAACCATCAAGGAACAAAGGCCTTTGTAGCCAACACTGGAAACCAGATCTATGGCTACGGAACGACGGTCAACGTGGTGGACATTGAAAGTGGTCAGTTGGATGATTCGATTGTTGGATTAGATAGACCAAGGGGCTTGGCGATTAGTCCAGACGGTAACTATTTGTATGTCGGCACAAGAGTTAGCTTCAGCGGGGATACACATCACTTCCTACGCATTCACGACCTAAATACCGGTTCCTATTCTTATGTTTCTCCTCCTTTTTCCCAAACCCCACTTTCATTTGCGGTTGACCCCAAAGGTAAATACCTATTCTGCCATGAGGGGTTTTTCTTAACGGTTTTTGAGATCGGCAGCGGCACATTAACCGAAGTGGATAGTTATTTTGAAGAAACTTCGATTGGCGTGGATAAATTGGCCTTTAGCCAAGACGGAAGCTACGCGATGATGCCGCACCAGAGTAAGAATGGCGTGGTGTTGTTTGATGTTGAAACGCGCGAGCGCTATCGTTTTGTCGAAACGAGAAATGGAGTCGTTGACGTCGCTTTCGATCCATTGGGCAAAAACGCCTACTTTGCGGTCGCGGATCAGGTGATTAATGCCGATAATTTCCTACTCGAAACCGAACTCACGTTCCTTCGTAATCAGATTGACACCTATTTTGGATCGTCGTTTCGGGCAATGGTTGTGGATGTCACGTCCGATTCCGTTTTTGTCGGATCTGGATTTGACCTTCACCGCTTACAGCTATCTAGTCCTTGTTTGGACGTTAAGTTAACCCTTAATCCTGCCGCTGAAACCATGGCCATTTCGGCCGACGGTAAAAGACTCTACGTTTCACGTTTTAATCAGAGCAGCATTTATGTATACGATGCTTGGGACCTGGACCCCATCCAAACCATTGCAACAAGTTCTCGT
Organism: Holophagae bacterium; assembly: GCA_029263455.1. GTDB lineage: Bacteria > Acidobacteriota > Holophagae > Acanthopleuribacterales > Acanthopleuribacteraceae > JAGQSC01. The sequence continues at coordinate 2,197 of JAJCXM010000016.1, read as the reverse complement.
GTCAACGACATAAAAGTCGCGCCCAATGGAAAATTCTGGGTAGCTTCATATCGTGACAATGATCTCTTAGCTATCTTTAATGGTTTCAATGATCAGTTTATCCAAACTGTTCCAGTAGGCGATAACCCTACGGAAATTGGAATTACCAGCGATAGCAAATATGCCATTGTTGCGAATCATGATTCGGACACGGTCGCTGTGGTTGGATTAGCTTCGGCGCAACTTTTCATCCACGATTTTGTCGGCGATAAACCAAACGGTGTTGTTACCGCGCATGCAGCCCCGTTAACAGTGATTCTAAATGAAGGTTCCAAATCGCTCTCCCTATTGAATCTGGGCGTTGGATACGTTCAAAAGCATTTACCTTTGGGTGGCATTCCGGAATCAGCCGCCTTTTCGGCCGATGACCAATGGCTATTTGTAGCCTGTCGCGATGTTGACAGCCTTCAAGTTGTGGAAACCCGTTCTTGGACGATTGTCGATACCCTTGACGTTGGGGATGATCCAACGGACTTAGGCATCTCGCCTGACGGTCTTTACGTTTATGTATTGGTCGGCGGCGTCGATAACCGTATTGTAAAAGTTGACGCGAAATCCCTTGAAGTGATGGGACACTCGCCACTTCCGTCTAAACCAGTGCAAATCGAGATCTTGAATTTACCAGCACTGCCGGAATCGTTGGATATTCCAGACCCCTTCTTCAAGAGTTATCTAGTAGAAGCGTTTGATACAGATTGTAACGGTGAGATCAGCACAGTCGAGGCCAGTCACGTGCGCGCCATTGATACACCTGGTAATAGTCAGTTGCCCGGGAAAATTAAGAGTCTCAGCGGGTTAGAGTATTTTCCGGAGTTGTCATTTTTGGACTGCTCATTCGAGGAAATCACTGACTTGCCGGTGCTCCCTGATTCTCTTAGTGTGCTCATTTGTCATGACAATCTTATCCAGGACATCCTAGTTCTTCCCGACTCTGTCGATATCATCGACTGTTCCAACAATTTGCTGTCTAGTATGGCCTTTATGCCTTTGGGAGTAAGTTACATCAATTGCTCAGGCAACAACATCATTTCTATTGGCAATCTTAGCTCGTATGAGGGCTTGTATTACCTGGATGTCAGTGACAATCCCGTTACCTCGTTTGCTGGACTAAACGCTAATCTGATTTCCTTAGTCATGAATGACATTGGATTTGGATCAATTCCAGATATGCAATTACTAGGTGGTCTAACTTCACTTGAAGCTCGCAACAATGCCCTGATCGATTTACCAGACTTTAATTTAATCCCCAACCTTAACTATCTGGATATTTCGTTCAACGACTTCACAGAGGATGACTGCGAGGCGATCAACGCCTTACAAGGCCAATTTGATGGCGTTTTGATCACGAACCCAGTGACCAGCGGCAGTGACTTAGACTGCGATAACGATCCGCCGCTGTTCTTGGCTGATCCAATCGTTTTGGCTGGTGCGCCAATCCTGCAACCCTATAGCATTAGTATTGCCGAATTTGTGACAGACCCGGAAGACGACCCGTTGTCATTCACCGCCTTAAGTGGGCCAAACTGGTTATCAGTTCAACTTGATGGACAAGTAAACGGCACACCTGCAGCCCCAGATGTCGGTCTCAATCAATGGACGATTCAAGTTGATGATGGCCAGGGGAACAGTGTGACAGGCGAGTTGCAATTACAGGTAGAGACTGTCCACCAGCCAGTTGTGATGGTTTTGGAAAGTGTCAATGACGAGGATGGCTGGGTTCGCGAATCTGCCGAAGGTTCCGGGATCGGTAGCACAGCCATCGATAATGGTGTGTCCACCGGGATCATTCTCGGTGACCAGGATTCTGATCGCCAATACAAGTCCATCGTATCGTTCAATACGGCCATGATCCCGTCCAACACCAACATCGTTGGTGCTACGCTGGAATTGGTTCCGAACTATTTTGTGGGCACAGACCCATTTACAACCCACGGTAACGTGCAAATAGACATCCATAACCAGTCGTTCAACAACAACCCTATCCTTGAACCTGAAGATTTTGAAGCGCCAGCAACCGACGTTAGCGTTGGTACGCTGAGCAGCTTTAACGATCCAGTCGCCGAACTCACGCAAGCAGGGCTGGATGCATTGAATCTCACCGGCCATTCACAACTGCGGCTCTCTTTTCAACTTGCCGCAAATAATGACGAGATAACAG
>JAJCXM010000015.1 GCA_029263455.1 Holophagae bacterium | reverse complement strand
CGACGCCAAAAGCGATCAGGAAATCCTGATCCTGGCTCCCAACTGCACCCCTCAAAACATCTAAGCGATCACCCAAATCCAGCATTTCGCCATTCTGGCGGACGTACTTCATTCACACCAGATGCGGTTTATCGCTCGCTTACTTCTGTTCGGCGTAGAACCCAGTCAGCGAGTTCGTCCAGTTTCCAGGACGAGAGCGATTTTAGCAATTCAACCATATCGACTTCCAACTTGCTGTCTAAATGATGCTCGCGGTCGGATATGTGGTCGAGAAAGAGCCGAAACGCCTTTTGACGTTGAGCAGTTGTCATGGCGAACTCAAAACCCTTGATTTTGGGAATGTTAACGCCTGAGGCTCTTCGTCCGCCACGATGGAAGCGACCCATCGAACACCATCAATATTCGGAGGGTCTTTGGCACAAGCCAGCCTTCACGGGGTTCATCTCCACATATGCCATGCAGCGTAGGAAACCGTCACCGTCGTCCAGCAAAGTTGATTTGAAGCGTCCACTCCAAAGCTGGCCTTTGACGCGGTCGCGGCCATTGACGTACATGGCAATCGATCGGTTTAGGTCCTGCATGAAGCGCGACAGGTCCGTTAGTCGGTTTGACCATTCCTCGAACCGCCATTCGTACCATCTCCGCTGATGCCGCAATCGACGTTGATAGCGAATGAAACGCGCCTCCACTTCCTTTTCCGTAAACGCCGGTTTCAGCATGCTCAACACGATGTGGTAGCTTGCCGCGGTATAGTTGCAAACAGCATTCTGTGATCAAGGGAAATGTCTTGGCAACGAAAACGGGTGGTTGCTCATGACAGCAATCGCATGTAGATCCACGGTGTAGATCTCAGCTAATGCCAATATTTCCTGATATATCCATTCTTTACTGACCTCGTCCTCGAACAAAAAGGCCTGCTTGCCGCGCCATAGCTTAAGCGAAGGCGGGACGCACCGTGCGATGCATCACGTGGTAAGCCTGACCGTCCAAGTGCGACTTCAAACGACAATGTCGTGCCATAAGTTCCCCCTCAAAGAAATATGGTTATGTCTAAACCATGGGTACGCAGACCTCATTTAAATCAAGCAGAAATGTCCGCCTTCGCAAAATTGTGTTTCAAAAACGGGTATTAAACTAGCTTTGTCGTGACGTGTCCCCAATCATCAGTCGCAAACGAAGGAGGAAGGCACGGTTCGATTCATAACTTAAACGGAGTACCATCCAAATACGACTTCAAATGTAAGTCCCGCGACATGACCACCTCGCTGGCTGAATCGATAGAGAATGGTTTTCCAAGAAGCGTGCATTTGTACGCTTCTTACTGGTCGTGTCCCGCTATTCACTAATGTCCTTCTTGGCTTCCTGCACTCCACCTAATTGTTCTTTATCCTCTATGGGTTGAACAACCAGCTTTCGCTTTCTTGAGAATTTCTTGACCAGTCTTCGGTATATACTTTTTTCAATAGAGTCCTCCGCCACAACATATATCGGAACATCAAACAAGAGAAGGACAAATCCGAGAAAAAAGACTACAGCAAAAAGTTGGCCGACGACGTTGTAATTGACTTTGTCAGAATACTGATCCCAAGCCCCCAGAAGTCCAAGACCAAAAAAGAGAATTCGAAAAAGAAGCGGGATGACCTTGCGACGCATCATTTATTTGACCCCATGAGACCGTCAACCCACTCTACGAACTCATAAAGAATTTCGCTTCCCTTTTTTCCAATTTCATCGGTAACTTCAAAAAAGTCCATTCCTGCTTCCTTTGCTGCATGCGGCAAAGATTGATAAATATTGACTTTGTCAGTGAGAAATGTGGTGGTTTTTCCTTTACCTACTGAGACTCCCAAACCCGGACCTAGAGTCCCGCTAGCTCCATTGTATCCTTCACCTGCTATTACCTCAGCAGCGATTCCATCGCCAGCAGCTGCAATTATGCCATACGTGTCCGAGTCACCTTCTAATGGGTCAATGGTTTTGGCATCAGTTCCTTCGATTTTCAACCCAGCCAAAAACACAGGCGTACCCTTCAAAATTGGTATGGCTACTCCGGCATTATGAGTATAAGAGAATGATCCCGCCATGTTGCCCGAATCGTCAAAAACCAATCCAATGGAGAAATCTCCTACAACTGGCCCGGCACCAAGTTTGAGCTCAAAGCCAAACCCCCAAGTAGCTAATCCAGTCGGGTCGATAAAAACCATTGGATTGTTTCGTACATAACTGTATAGCGCTAACTCCTGAGGGTCCACCAACCTGCGCGCGGTGACTTTTATTGGGTCGGGTTGCAGGAAACGACTATATTTTGAGTTGTAGGTTCGTGCTTGCATCCAGATAAGATCGTTAGACGCCGTCGATTGATGACCGGTGTAATCAACCGTCAAAGGGACACAGACTGAGTCCTTTTCCCAGTGATCGCCGAACGCGTAATAGTCCTTGTAACCGATGAACGTGCCGCTTTGATCACTGAACTGACGCGGTGACCCCAAATGATCTGAATGCACCCAGATACGTTCAGGACATCCCGTATCGGGATTGTGTACATCGGTCGCGATCTGTGATCCGTCAAAGTAATAATGTTCTTGGGTGAGCGTCAACGCCACGCCATTCCATACATATTCGGTCAGCGGTTTGCCTGACGTGTCGTAAAAGACATATCTTTTCTGATTGGGATCGAGGTCCGACCATGTAGCCGATCGCTTGCTTTCCGCATCGTATTGCACATGATGGGTGGAGTCGTAATGAAGTAGTCGGCCCCAACCATCATAGCTATACGACATTCCGTCCGGTGTTTGTAACGTATTGCCCAATCCGTCATAAACAAATCCAGCTAATTTATTGCTGGGGTTGCCGTCTTGATTGGCCTCCAAAGCGTGGATATTTTTAACCTGGATTACGGCGTCGCGCACATCGACGTCACCATCGCCGTTCATGTCATGGGCTGGATTGGAGCCTTCCAGTACGTCCAACGCGGCGATATCTTGTTTGTCAAACTGTTTATCGTTGTTCTGATCCGCCGTTTGCGTGTACTGAATATTGCCAGGCGCTGTTCCACCGTTGGCAAACAGGTTGCCTTGAGCGTCGTAGTGGAAATCCTCAAACTTCAAACCCTGATCGTTGCTGTAGTCAGCCCGCACCAAGCGGCTAAGCCCGTCATATTGGTACGCCTCGGTCACGTCCGGAAAACCTATATCTGAAAGGCGTGTTTCGCGACTGGTCAAGTTTCCTGATTTATCGAAGGACCAGCTCAAGTCAAAGCTGTACCCGTATTGTCCTGCGTGCAGCGGGTTTTCAACAGATAACCCACTTACTCGACCTAAGTTGTCCAATTGAAGCGTTTCCATCATGCCATTGCTATAACCGATAGAGCCAGCGATGGGGGTTGCATTTTCAGCTGCACCCGCGATGTATTGCACGCTATCCACTAAGGATGACCAGTTACCTGGCGCGCCCACCTTTATTTCATCAACTAAGCCATTGTTATCGTTATAGTGAACGATCTGGCCTGAGGGGTACTCTAATTCCTGCAACTGGCCCGAAGTGCCGCTATATCGATATTGCACCGTCAAGCGCGGCCCAGCCACGTCGAGCCAGGTAACGTGTCGTGCCGTGAGACGGGCACTTGCGTCGTATTCAAATTCAACCAGGCTGTTTTCATCAAACAGAGTCGTCAGGTTTTCTGCATCATAGACTCGCTCCACAAACTGACCACTAGAAACGTCGGTGCGGGTTAGGCGACCGCGACCGTCGTATTGCATGGACGTGGAGCGCAGAACAACCGGACCGTTGCCTTTAGCATCGATCTGCACAACATCGCCTGCCGCGTTGTGTTGGTATTCGCGAAGCCCGGATTCGGGGTGATATTCATCTTCAACCCAACCAAATGCGTTGACCGTGAAATTGCGAACAATGTCATCGCGCACAATAGTGGTGATGTTACCGAGCGAATCAGTAATGTATTCGGTGACCACACCCATAGCATCGACATTTGCTGTGGGTGTTTGTCCTGCATTGACAAGTTGAGCGTTGAACTTTCCTAAAGGGTCGACCGAATAGTTTCCCTGATATTGTAAGTAACTAGTGGTGGTTGTTTCCGTGCCAAATCCGTCGCGGACGGTCCGGGTTTCAATTGGGCGGCCTGCGCGGTCATAAGTGATCTCTTGATAGCCGCCCCGCGGGTGTGAAATATGAATGACGCGATCAAGCGTATCGTATTGATACTGCGTAAATTCCGAAAGGGCCGAGTTGGTGTATTTTGTTTTTCGACCGTATGCATCGTATTCAAGCTGAACGAATGGGTTTACGCCACTTGATTGCGTCGTTAGGGCACCATTCTCTAACACATCATATGCGTACTGAGTCGCTGGCCCTGCGGGTGGAAATATTCCTGTCAAACGGTCTTCATCATCATAGGCATAATTGGTTACGTTTGAGAGACCATCAGTTATGGAGGACGTTCGCGACCACTCATCAATGGTAGCCGTGCGATAGGGTGTGCCTCCGAGTGTCAGGTTGGCTGGCCTTCCCCAGCTAAATTGAACCGAGACGGCTTCCCGGTTAGGGCGGGTGACCGTGAACGCATGGGCAAGATAGTCATAATCATTGGCTTCCCAAGTTGCGTCGCCACCGGCCGCTGAATCAATCCTGGTGCGGTCACCAAAGTCATTGTATTGATGAGTGTGCTGGAGACTCTTACCATCGTTGGATAAGACCGTGTTAACGCCAATTAGTTGAGTGACATTATTAGATTTCTGTGGTTCAGTCAGGGGCAAGTAAGTAGGCGTAGAGGTTGCCACCCAGTATGTGTCTGGCGCATTTGGGTCCCACGAGCTAGATTGAGATTGAGTGACGCCTCCATATGGATTCGTGACAATGTCGAAAAAAGTGCCAAGCGAGTCGGTAAAGCGATTTGTGCTATAGGTATTCTGCGACGTGGCGAGGACAAAGGTGTCATCATTTAAGACATAATCGGGTCCAGCCATGTACCCGCTCAATGAGTTATTGGACAGGGGTATCCAGTGGTATTTGTATCGAGGCGTCTGCACGTGTGTGAAATACAGAACGGGCGCGCTTAGCTCGGTGGCTGTGGTTGCCAAGGAAACCTGCGCCGAAACCGTGTTGTTGCCGTCGATGATTTCGTCACGAAAACCTACAGTGGCAACCGTTTGCCCTTCCCAATTCTCGTCGCCAATAACAAAGTTCGAATCAACCATTTTTGTGTAATGGGTATAAAACCAAACTTCTTTCTTGTGGCTTTCCGGCCCGTCCACACTTACCTTTAACCATTCCTTATCTGACACCCAATAGCTTTCCGGCCCCGAGAAGCTAGGCATGGGATGGTCATAGGTATACGTCCACATGGCGCCATCGCCTCGCGCCCAGGAACCCACAACACGCGAAGTCAGAAACCCTTGATAGGCCTCAAAGTTAAAGAAACTCTGATCACGATAAATATAGGAATAGGCACCACCGAGCGGCGTGGTAATTTGGGTCAGTTCACCCTCTAAAGCGCCTGCTGTGGTGCCGTAAGCGTAACTGACCGTTTCACCTTCAAAATTGGATACGCTGGTGAGGCACTTTCGTATGGGGTCACTGGGAATACATTGTTCAACGTTATAGAACATCGTGCGCGTGCCCATGGTGATCGCGGACACAACGTAGTCAGAGATTGTCAGCACAACCTGTCGCGATTGACCTTTAACCGTCTGTGTCAGCGTGACGGCATCTAAACCGTAATCGATCACGATGTCGGACAAGGGGTCTTTGGGATGCCAGATACGCGTCGTCACCCAATCCGCGATCGGGTTTTCGATGAATTTCAGCTGGTAAATCTTTCCGCTGGGATCTTGCACCAACCACGAGAGCTCGTTGTCGATAATCTCTTGCCAACCGCGCCAAAAGCTCTTCGAAAGATAGGGCTGGATGACGACTCCCGAGATAGGCGACTCAAATCGGTAATCGTGGGTAGGATTGCCATTCGGGTCGAAGCCCGTGCCGTCGGTGGCATAAAAGAACTGTTGGTCAGCGCTGCCTGACAATTCGAAAAAGAAAGACTCTGAAGTAGGGTCCGGGTTTTCCCTGATCACGCCCCAATTCAGTTCCCAACCAAGACCAACCCAAGTGTGAATATCGGCGAGCGTAGGGAATACATCTCGAGGTTTGTATACTTTACTGTTGTAGACACGCGTGATCGCCAAATCGACGCCATACATGCCAGGAAGATAAACGTCGGTTTCGGTAACCGTTAAGGCACCGCTGTAGAGGTCCACGGAAGCATTGGGGGCTGAACCCGCAAAAGCCCGGTCAGCATCAAAATTAGGCGTATCAATTTCCGTGACGATAGACTCATCGTTTTTGCCCAATTTTCGACGGTTCTTTAGCCACTCAGCCGACACCGCGCTGTGCGGAGAAGCGATTTTAAGCGAAGATTTGGCGTGCGGCTTGATTGGAAGGTCGTTGATCTCGCCGGCCAGCCCGAGGGTGGCCACTATGGTGAAGACCAGGTACACAAGTGTTCTATTCATTTTCGGCCTCCAGCGCATGAATCGGTGCAAAACCAATCTCTACTTTTGAACCATCCAGTCGATAGCCCGACGCTGAAACTTCGGCTTCACGCTTGTCGGTTAATAAACTGAGATCGGGCGGCTTTTTGTCGATCCCTGACAGATTGGTGTAACAGAGGTGATTCATGTTGCGCACCGGATCGTAGTTAGTCTGCAGATGCCAACCAGCAAGTGCGTCCTCTTCTGACAGGTCCGCTTCGATCATCCCTTGCGGCACAGCGACTTGAACGAAGATGGCGATTAGATCGCTGGCTTCCATAACGACTGATTTCGAGACGGAAATAGCCTGAAACGATACGTCCGATTTGTTCATGAACTGAGCAACTGACCCCTGTAACCAAGTGGTCAAGGCAAAGACATCGCCATAGTTGGGGTCACCGCTACTGCAATCGATGTCCGTGACATGGCTGTACTGATCGAGAGACAGGCTAGCCAGGTTACAGCCACCCTGTCCGAAATTGACGCAGCGTATTAAGGCCACGACGTCTTCCTCGCTCAACCCGTTGTCATCGCCGCCATCCTGGTACAACGAAAGATTGCCTTTCTGCAAACTATTGCTGTTCAAAAGGTTGACCGTCACATCAGACGGATCTAGCGTGATAGGAATGATTTCAGCTTTGTCGTCCACCAACATGTCTCCAACCTGACCGTCGAGCCAAAGGAAGATTTGTGTACTGTTTGTGGTGCAATAAGGATTGGTTTCATTGCCCAACTTGAAGACAAACTCAGCGATAACTTGTTCTTGGCTGCTTTCGGGGAGGAATAGACTTGGATCGTCGATCACGAAGGCAAAGCGTGAACGTCCACGTTCGTTTTCAATGGTGCGCGTTAAGGGCTGTCCTGAACCTGAAGTGGGAAAGCGGATGGCATTGGCGGCTGGAACATCGACCCCTAGGCTGAACGGAGGGTTGATCGAATCAAAAGCCGTTTTGGCGTCGTCCATTAAGGTTAAGTAGGCGGGGTAGTATATTGAGAAAGCCGCACCAGCCAAAGACTGATCCAGATTTGTGACCACCATCTCCAAATGTACCAAGGCACCTGGCGACATTTGATCTACATGAATACCGATTGAGTCATGGCCCGCATAACCTGCCACAGGTCTAAGATGTAAGACCGTTTGAGAGAACGATTGAACGCAACAACCCAAAAAAGTAATAAGAACTAAGTATTTATTCATGATGTACCCTTCAATTTCCGAGCGATGAGCGGTCATATTTTTGCTTCGTTGGATTGGGCGAATAGATAATGACTAACTTGGGTCGATTAGCAGGGTCGGCATTTTCCCCGCTGAAATAGGTTTCATAATCGAGTGCATCATCGGCGTCGGTGACGGTGTCGAATTCAATGCGGAATTGCGTGCGGCCTAGCAAGTTAATGGCACTGAGGCCAAGATCATTAATGTGCGGTTGTGTTTGCCAGCTGGAGCGAATGCGGGCGACGTCTTCTACGGTTGCGGCGGCCTCGAAATCTGCGTTTTCAAGCGCGGGGTCGCCATTGAATCCGCCAGTCGACACGTCAATCCAGCACTCTCCCAACGATTGAAACGGGTTGTTTACTTGAGTGCCTTTGGTCAATAGGATCTGGGCGTCACGCACGAGTGAGTCGCTCGGGATGATGGCAGTGTCAAATGACAGCACCGACTTAAATTGATAGTTATCGTCTTGATCTCCAATCTGCAGAGCTGTGTGACCCGAATTATTAGCGTCGAAATAGCCGCCGTAACCGACGCCTTCTCTCCATTCACGAACATAACCATCTTCGGCACCAATGGACTCGACGGTAACCACTGTCACCGTCGGATCCAGAGCCACGTCGATTCCCAGAATCGCACGATCACAGCCGCCATGATCGTCACAAACTTCAACCACCCAATATTGCAGTCCAACGTCCTCATATCTTGGCGTACCTGACAAGCTGCCATCGCTGGCGATTATTAACCACTCGGGACCGTTGACTCGGCTAAATACCAAGGGATCCGACTCAGGATCGTTCGCGTCCACACCCAGTGAACTAAAATAGTTGTTGTAAGTAACCGCTTGAGGCTTTGTGAGGCTGTCGTTTGCGAATGCTGGCAACCCGTTTGTACCTAGCGAAGAATAGGTTAATGACAGCTTTGGACGATAGCTGGAATCTGCTGCGTCGCCCGAACTGTAGTATGCTGCGTCTGTTATCTCGTCATTATTTGCGGCAAGTTGAAAAGAGAGCCGCAGTTGTGAATGGCCGGTGAGATTCAATGCATCCAGCCCTGCTTGCGTGAGTTCGGCGACTGGATCGTTAAAGCTGCTCAGCGTACCAACGCTAACGGCGGTTGCTGGCGCTTCAAAATCTTCAGGTTCAAGGATAGGGTTGTTGTTGAACGACTGGTTATGAATGTCTATTTGCACGTTACCGTGGGTTGTAAATGGGTCTGTGCCCACAAAATAGTTCGGAACCAATTCCAGCGTAGCACCAACGATGTTGGTGTTGGACGGGATCATGGCCGTATTGAATGATACGATGGACTTGTATTGGCGATCAGAATCCTGGTCACCGAGAATGATCCCGGTGGACACACCATTATCGATGGCTGTGCTACCGACCCCGGAACCTTCGGCAGATTCGCGAACCCAGCCATCCTCAGTCGGTTCCGAAAGCAGCGTTAACAGGGTCAGCGTTGGATCTTGCTGCACGGCTATTTCTAAATAGGCCGTGTCACAGCCGCCAATGCCATCACAAACCTCAACCACCCAATATTGCTCGCCTAAGTCATCAAAGTCTGGCGTCCCAAATATCGATCCACTCGAACCCATTTCAAGCCAAGCAGGGCCACTAACTATATTGAATGTAAGGGGGTCTGATTCAGGATCACTTGCATAAGCTGCAAGAGAATCATCGTATGGAGCATAGATTTGTGCTGGATCTAAACTTATCGTGTCCGTAAGAAAGGTGGGGCGTTGATTTGCTCCAACTGTTTGTGAATAAACAATAGTCAACATCGGTCGCTTTGCAGGGTCTGCATTTTCCCCACTGAAGTAGGTTTCATAATCCAGGGCGTTGTCAGCATCCGTAACGAGATCAAAGGCAATGCGAAATTGCGTGCGGCCAATTAAGTTAATGGCACCGAGGCCAAGATCGTTAATGTGGGGCTGTGTTTGCCAACTTGAGCGAATGCGGGCGACGTCTTCTACTGTGGCGACAGCCTCGAAATCTGCATTCTCAAGCGCGGGGTCCCCGTTAAATCCACCTGAGGATAGATCTATCCAGCACTCTCCCAACGATTGAAACGGATTGTTTACTTGAGTGCCTTTGGTCAATAGGATCTGGGCATCTTGGACTACTGCGTCACTGGGAATGATGGCAGTGTCGAATGACAGCACCGACTTAAATTGATAGTTGTCGACTTGATCTCCAATCTGCAGAGCTGTGTGACCCGAATTTATTGCGTTGTGAAGGCCGCCGTAACCGACGCCTTCTCTCCATTCACGAACATAACCATCTTCGGCACCAATGGACTCGACGGTAACCACTGTCACCGTCGGATCCAGAGCCACGTCGATT
>JAJCXM010000014.1 GCA_029263455.1 Holophagae bacterium | reverse complement strand
AATAGAAGGCATTTTAAAGAATCCTCACGCAACCCCGAGTTATGGCACTGAGAATCGAAAACCCAACAATGCTAGTGAATGACGAGAATCCATCACGTACGATTCAGCCATAAGCAGTTAAAAAGTTTACTTATGAGACAGCCTCTTCCAGGCGGAGGTTATACTTCCCCTAAGTCAATTGAAACAAACAATTTTGAAAAAATAACCGAAGTTCACACGAGATCACTGTTTCTCAATCCCACACATCGTCAGCCTAACCTCTGGCTGGCGACGGAGGTTATACTTCCCCAGCTAAGATCACGATTTACAAGAATGAGTGTCAGACCAACGTCACCACAACCTATCGCCATAAATCTTTTTAGAACCATCTTGCGGTGTTAAACAGCTCTTGAGTCGCCATGGCCCATCCAGCAATTGCGCCCTGCGCGCTTAGCTTCATAAAGTGCTTCATCTGCCATTTTCAATGATTCTGTCCAATCTAACGGGTCTCCGTGATCTAACGGAAATTGGGCAAAACCCAAGGAACAAGTGATACTTAGGCTCTCTCCTGCGCAAAGGATGGGAGTGGTTCGCAATTGATCTTGCACCCGTTGGCACAACTCAGCTGCGTCGTTGACATCGGCATCGCGGCAAACCCATAAGAACTCCTCGCCCCCCCAGCGCACCAAGACATCCGATTCGCGGGCACAGTTTCGCAACACATTCGCAAACACACGCAAAACTTCGTCACCCACTGGATGCCCAAATCGATCGTTAACTCGTTTGAAGTGATCGAGATCGGCGATGATCATCAGCAGACGAGGTTCGCTTCCTTCTTTGAAAGCACGCACCACTTTGGGCGCCTCCCGTGCCATAAACTCGGTTAGAAATCGTCGGTTGTGCAAGCCTGTGAGCGCGTCTTCAGAGCTTTGGCGCTTGAGTTCTGTATTCAAAGCAGCAATTTCTGAGTTTTTCTCAGCCAGGACACGATAAGCGCGGGTCTTGAATCTGACACTACGTATCAACAGCAAGGCGATGACACCCAAAGCGACAACTAGGGCCATCAAACCATAGCGAATGGTGCGATCGATTTCGTGTTCACGCTCAAGAGAGGCAAGCGCTTCTGTTTGAACAGCGCGGTCGTTTTCGGACAAAGCCAATAGGCGCTTGCTGCGTTCTAATTCTAGAGTTGCCACGAGTTCGGCAATACGCTCATTGGACTCTACACTCACGGTTTCGTCGTTCAATGTCTTAAACTCGTGCATTAACGTCAGCGCGCGTTCAATATGGCCAATGGACTCTAGATTTTCGATCATCAGTGGGTAGAGTTCGAGCCTTTTTGGGCGTAAATCGTATTCGCTATATAAAACATAGGCTCGTTCGAGGCACTCGGCGGCTTGCATGCGGTCGCCCAATTTCATCCAAGCCTCTCCCATATTCTTATTCACCACTGCAATAATTTCGAACGATTTGCGCTCCTCCAAGATGGTCAATGCCTCATTGAGCAGTTTCAACGCCTCTTGATAGCGTCCCTGCCCAATCAACAGAAAGCCCATATTGTTCAATAAATCCGGATTATCAATGCCAGCTTCGACGCTTATGTCTAGGGCATGACGGAAATGTTCAAAGGCCTTGTCGTGGTCCCCATGACTCATGTAAGCAGCACCCAAATTGCCATAGAGAGATGCGAGGACTCGACCTTTGGCGAGCCCTGTATCTATGGCTCGTTGTGTGTAAACGATCGATTGCTCAAAATCGCCCATATTGAACAACATGCCACCCATATTCTTTAATAGATTGAGGTTTACGGCTAAATTCAGCTTGTCATTCACTTCTTGGGCTTTAGCCATCGATTCAAATGCCACTGCGAACCGACCTTGCTGCGCCAGTGAAGCCGCCAGTTGCTGATAACGAAGGACCATAATCGGCAGCATCTCGCCGTTCATGGCATCAATGGCGCGCCGATACAAGAGTTCAGCTTCTTTGTAATCAGCCTGGCGGTACCTCAAAGTCCCCAATCCACTGAGCACACCAGAGCGTAAGACTGCGCTAGGTGCGAGTCTTGCCACTTCTTCAGCCTGTTCGAATAACTTCGGATGATCGTCCCATACCCGAAGTGTCGTAATTGAGTTAACAAGTTCAAACATGACACTGGCCGCATGTGCTGAATTAGCTGGCAGCGTCTCTAAGTACTCAGTGGCAAAGGCAATTAGCTCCTGGTCGCGATTTAGGCCCTTGAGTATATCGACGATCTCAGCGCCTAACTCGGCGCGGTGTTGATGGTTTGGCTGAAGCCAGCCCTTTTTGGCCATAGCTAAGGCAGCCACAGGGTCTTCACCACGTAGCACTTTCACCGTATCAATTTTGATTTCGGTTACAAAATACCACGATACGATCCAAAGAAAAATCAATGACATGGATGCTCACATTCGAAAAGCCGCTACAAGCATCGATCGAACGCCAATCGATTGCGGGCCAAACCTTATATTAATCATTCGGCCGCAGCGTGCCATTGCTTAAGCTAAATGGCGTCACGCCTATGAGAAACCATCAATGAGCCAGTTTGAAGGGGCCCATTTTCGTTCTCAAGCTGAATAATCCACGTATGCTCTTGTGGCCAAAGTTTCAGATCAAACGGATCTAGATTCAACTTCGAAGTTATCGCTCCGCTTAATTCGTCCTCCGTTACCATTTCTCACGTCAAGGAGGTCAGGTTTCTCAGGGGCTGATCAGTCACTATTATTGAAGACAAGGATCGCGGGATTTGGTTAGCCAAACTAGCGTTTGATGCCACACATAATCCGGGCGTGTCCCGCAAAATTCTCGGCGTGGCTAAACGGGTGAAGCTGGCCAGACGGATCTTAAGACATACTCAATGTGAGTCCGCCTTCCAGGCGGAGGTTATACTTTTCCTAAGTCAACTGAAAGAAACGAGTTTGAAAAACCAACCGAAGTTCACAAGAGATTACTGTCCTCAATCCGACACCTCGTAAGTCTAACCTCTGGGAAGCCAAACTCACCTTACCGGACCTCCAACCAGCGTGACTCCCAATGTGAATCCGTCTTCCTTGGCGCGGCGCAGCAAGCGAAGCCGACTAGACGGAGGTTAGGATAGACTGGCGTGCGCAGTGCGTAGAACAATGAGGTTGGCTCAACCGTCAACCTCTACGCTAACATCTCGCATACGTATTCCTCGATCGATTCAGCTTGCCAGACGATGGGCGTAAAGACTTTTCTCTTTGCAATGGCGCGCACAACCGTATGTATCTTTTTTGAAAACTGAATTTTTCTGTGTCTTAGGTAGTATAGGAAAACCTCTCTATCGCCAAAGGTCCAGAAACAGTTGTTAAGTGCATTTAGGACATCGAAATGAGTGTCATCTTCAGCAGCGATATCCTCAAATCGATTTTCATAGCATGCCACCAAGTTTTTGTAGTACGTCAAGGGGCGACCGTCAGTGAACACTTGCAGCCACGATAGAAGGACTTTTTGTTCCATAAGCGCTTTCCCTAATGCACAAAAAGCGACTTTTTCTTCTGCATCGGACAATTTCAAAAGATTGTGTTCATCGATGAGTTTCTTCGCATTCCGATCAATTTCAACAACACGTCTCATGACAGCTTCTAGCCACTGAGGATCGTAATTTCGACACAAGCAAGCCCAGAAATAGGCGACATGCGCACCTGGTTCATTGCCTAAGATACCTTCAGGGATATTGGGTTTCGAATTCATTGCGTCACCATCTTAGTAGGTTCTGGCCTTCTTCGTTATCGACATCCATTCGATGTTTGCCACGAGACACGACAAGTTGGCCTTGTCACCGCGAAGTTTCACATAGTTATCCCTTGATATGCATTTGAGGCTGACCTAATTAAGGCATTGCAAGACGCAGGACACTGATAGTCAGCGGTTACAATGAACGCCGTGTTCACCCCATCAATGTCAAGAACCGGCCCCGTGAGTTGACCAGGAATCCACCGATGCCATGCATCCAGAATTGCCAAGAGATACACAATGAGCGACAAAATCAGATTCTACAGCGCCAATGAGGCCTATGGTGAATTCTCGAATTTTGCGCTCTATCCTGTCAAAGTTCGTGGGAGAATGTGGCCCACAAGCGAACATTTTTTTCAATCGATGAAGTTCAAAGACGAAAACGACCTAGAGCAGGTCAGAAAAGCAAAGAGCCCAATGGAAGCTGCTCGAATCGGTCGAAACCGAAAGAGGAAACTGAGAAGGGATTGGGAAGGAATCAAAATCTCAGTTATGAAGGAAGCCGTTCTCGCGAATTTCACACAACACGATCATCTAGCTGAGCTTTTGATTTCAACAGGCGATGCTGAACTAATAGAACATACGCCACGTGATAGCTATTGGGGCGATGGAGGCAATGGGCGCGGTAAGAATATGCTGGGCAAAATCCTCATGGAAGTCATTAAATCTCACCCAATCCCGACAAACAAACCAAATTGAATCCGCTGACGCACCGCTTTCTATCTGCCTTCTCAAATCTCATAAGAATGATATTGCAAACTTATCATGAGTCGCAGACTAAATATCGTTCACCAACTTCAGGGTTTTTAGAAGACCTTACGTCGATTGCTCTCAAGACTCCGTTGTCGCATTTCGGGCAGCTGATACTAATATCTGAGTCTGGTATCAATTCTTTAGCGGCCCGAATCCAAACTCTTGTTTCCTCATTCATTTAATCCCTCCGAAGAAGATCTCTCTCAACCGATTCCTGGCGTCGTATTGATTGGCCCCTCAACCTAGCTGACCCGTGAGCACAGGTGCTTAATTTGGGGATGGTGCCAGAAAAACGAGGCTAGTTGCCGATAGAATAGGGGTCTCAGGTGTTGGCGCACTTTCACATGATCCACCGAATGAGGTGTCGCGTTGAAAAGGGTGATTGTTTTTCTAGCCACGCTGAGCTTGTTCGCGGCTCACGACATTTATGTTGAAGAACTGAATAGGTATTTGCGCGCTGACGAGATCCTGGAGCCGCTGGTCCAAGGCAAGAGACCTGGACATTACAGCAAGGCCGATTGGGCGCAAGCCATTGACGCTACCTGGGGAACCGGATTATCAACCAGCGCAAAGCTGGGTTTGTTCGATGTGCTCTGGCAGGATATTCACGATAACTACGGCGCATTCCACCACACGCAAGTGAAGATTCAAGAGTTACGCGACCGTTATCGCCCTGAAATTGCGGCAGGCGTGAGTCGCGGTCGCTTCGCCGCCATCACCTCTCACTTCATGCACCAACTCAAGGAACTACATAGTAATGCCAATGACAATGGCGTTACCTGGGGTTCGGCTTTGGCCCCTGGCATACCGATTATGGTCATTGGTGCCTGGTCGGATGTTTCTCATTTTGGCGCAAGCCTCACGCCGATGCCCGATGGTTCAGCACTTGTTTATCGCGTGGTGACAAACCACGTTCTGGGGTTACAGCCCGGAGATCAAGTGCTGGGTTACGACGGTATCCCGTGGCTGGATTTGGTGGACGAGTTGATGGAGGCTGAGCTACCAATCCGGCGTCATGGCGGTGTTGGTAGTACCGATGAAGCAATGGAACATTGCCTGATTATGGCGGCAGGGGAGAATTGGCATCTCTTCGATACCATCGATATTCGCAAACACAGCACGGGCGAGGTTGTCTCTTTGCCAACCGCGCCCCTGGTTAATCAAACCGGTCGTATTTATGGCAACGAACAAATGCCCGTGGCTGGTGTTGAAATGCCCGACTGGTACAGCAATAGGCACGTCACCTGGGGGCGCGTGACGGGCAGTAATTTGGGTTATGTGTATGTGGGATCTTGGAGTACCAGTGCGGCGGTGGACATCAGTAACCAGTTCCACCAAGCTTTGTTGGAGTTACAAGATACGGACGGTCTGATTGTGGATTTCAGGCGTAATTTGGGCGGCTATATGCTGATGGCCCATTACGGCTACTCGCTGATCTTCAATCGTACGTTTCGCGCGGTTGCATTTGATGTTCGTGGTGACGACCCCAACGATTTTTTCTTGATGAAACCACATCGGCAATTCACGCCGCGCCTCTTCACCTTCCATGGCGATACCAGCACTCACTACGACCAGCCGATTGCCGTTCTTAGCGGGCCTGGCGCCCAAAGTAATGGCGACTGGGAATCGATTCGTATGCGACTGCATGAAAAAGTTCGTAGTTTTGGGAAAGCCAGCAATGGCGGTTTCACGTCGTCCGACAATCCCAGCCTCGGCCAGTCTGGCTGGTATTACCAAAAAGCGACAGGCAGCGGCTATATGATGGTTGACCATGAGTATTTAACCCATCAGGGTTCACCGGTGGACGAGGAAGTTTGGCTGACGCCCGACGATGTAGCCATCGGTGTGGATACGGTTGTCAATCGCGCCATCGATTGGATAAACGAAAGCAACCTCAAGCAAAGTGAACATACTTATCGTATCGCTGAGATTCATAAGGGTCCCGAGCAAGCTACGTACTTGAGCTTGGTCAATACGCATGATGAGGAAGTCTCGCTGCATATTGAAGGCATCGCGGCCAGCGGCATGTCATACGGAACAGCGACGCTGCGGTCTTTGGCTGCCCGTGAAAAGGCTAACTACGCAGTGAGCGAACTTTTTCCAGCGGTACTGGACTTAATTGATTGGGTCAAAATAACCAGTTCGGATTCAGTGGCGGTTTGGGTTGAGCTGCAGGGAGAGGGAACGCGCTCTAGTTATCGGCCGTCGCAAGAAGTGCAGGGGACTAGTCTGGTTCCTCATGTGGCTTTGGATCAGGACAAGTTCCAGACCACGATTTCCGCGGTCAATGCCGGGGCCAGTGATAGCGTGATTATGTTGCAAGACTCGTTGAACGAGACGGCCTGGCCTGGATTCGGTGCACCCTGGACACAGTCACGCATTGACGTTGGCGAATTCTGGTCGGGCACGCTGCCGTCTTGGGTTGAATTACAGAGTTCAGCACCCAATTTGGCGGCCATGGAATGGTTCGCGTACCGCGATGGCTCTCTGGGCATGGCGTCTCTTGGGTTGGGCAATAGCCCTTCCACGCGTCTGCATTTCTTGCATATAGCCAAGGATACGGGTCTCTTTTGGACTGGTTTCGTTTACGTCAATCCACAAGATGTTGACGCGCAGGTGACGGAAACCTACTACTCGGATGACGGGCAGATTGTTGAGGTCAGACATCAGAGCCTAGCCGCAGGCGAAAAGGTGGTGTGGTTATCGGATCATTCGTCTCCGCTTCCTGAAAACGCTTCGTGGTTGGATGTGGAGAGCAGCCAGGGCTTAGTTGGCTATGAACTGTTTGGTTCCGCTGAAGGGCTGACGAACCGTTACATCGTGGGATTACCGACGGCAACTCGGGGTTCAGATCAGTTGGTGTTTGATTATGTGCCTGGTTCTAGTGAAACGTGGGCTGGGTATGTGGCCGTTAATCTTGGTGAATCGGCCTCCACGATCCTATTCGAATTGATGAGCAGGGAAGGGGCGTTGATCGAAACGAAATCGGTGATCGACGTTCCCGCAAAAGGCAAGGTCAGTTTTCTTGCTTCTGACCTGTTTGCGAATCGAACGGGAGCTTGGGTTCGTGCTCATTCCGAAAATGGCTTGTGGGCGGGCTTCCTGTTGTGGGGCGACCAGGGTGCGGAGCGCGAGTATTTATCGGGTGTGGAAGCGGTTTTGTTGCCGTGAGAGGGATTCGCGGCTGGGAGCATATACGGCGACGTTTGATTGAGGGGGCTGGATGAGAATTCGAACCGCTTGCGCGAGCACCTCACTGCGTTCGATGCCCGCTGCGATCTCTTCGGAATGGCGAACTCTTCGTCCAAAGCGGAGCCTCAGTCGCTGCGCTCCTGTCGACTCACGCACTCCGTTTGCCTACGGAAGATAGCAGCATAAGTTGATTTAAACAAAGTGTTTACGTCACTGGTCAGACAAGGCTGTCTCATAACACGCTTCAAGGCTCAAGAATGTGAGTCTGGCTTCCAGGGGCCATTGCGTTAGACCTCTAATTTGCTCGAAACAGCTTGTTAGTTAAAGTGGAGCATTGCTAAGTGCATAAAGACAAAAGACTTCGAACCTCCGGCTAGAAGCGCGGACTCACATTGAAGACGATTGAGGCGACTTATGAGACAGCCTCAGCCAGCCAGGGGTTATAATGCTTTTGCTTTCAGGTAAATACGGAAGACTGAGCTAGTCACTCTAACCGTTACACCTAATTGTTGGGACTTATACGACAGCCTCGGGATGCCTGTGCCACTAAGACCAGCTGTTGTTGACGGGGTGGTCCTGCCGCTTTAGGCAAAGCGAGATTGGATGGAGTTGAAGAAGGCGAAGTGTGTTCGAACCGCTTGCCCGAGCACCTCACTGCGTTCGATGCCCGGTGCCACCTCTTCGGCTTGGCGAAGTCTTCGTCTAAAGCGGAGCCTCAATCGCTGCGCTCCTGTCGACTCACGCACTCCGTTTGCCTTCGACAAAATAGGGCATAAGTTATTTTAAACAAGATATTTACGGTACGGTTAGGGCGCCGGAGTAACTGGGCAAGAATTGAGGAGGGCTTGTTTTAAGGGCCACTTCAGTATTTGGGCCATTCGCTCTAACGCAATCAGGCTAGTAGTTGAGCGAATTCAAAGGATGATTACTAGCCTAGCGCTTAGGGAGTTCATGTGTTGCGTCTTGAAAACGTCGTTCCAGGCAGCAATGAAATAGATCAATCCTGTTCAGAGCTGAAATAGTAAGTGTTAAATGGACGTTCTTTTGGTGTAAAGGTTAACCAGACACGAAAATCGAAACATGTGGCCATATTGTGAATCCGTTTGAATTCCTTTTGAGCAGAGGTAAGTCAATGGGTGCGTACCTAAAAATAGCGAGCAGACACAGTCTCGCAAATCGTCTAGCGGTCATCCTAACTGGTTTCCTGTTTATTCAATGCGGCCTTGGAAAACGAAACCCAGATCTCAATTTTCTTTACACCCGTGCAGCCCAGTTTCACGACGATAAACGAAATCCCATTATTGTCATTCCAGGTGTGTTGGGATCTAGGCTTGTCGACGCTGATACTGGAAAAGTTGTATGGGGATCTTTTGGAGGCGATTCGATTAATCCAGAAACGAATGAAGGGGCAAGTCTATTTGCTTTGCCCCTCCCTTCCGGCCAAAGCTGGCAGTTTTCAGAATTGAATGATCGCGTGGTTCCTGATGGCGTGTTGAGTACCATGAAGGTGAAACTCTTTGGCCTTCCTTTTCAGATGCGGGCTTATTTGAATATTCTTCAGACGCTCGGGGCTGGAGGCTACCGAGATGAATCTCTGGGCATCAATGGCGTTATAGATTACGGTGACGACCATTTCACTTGTTTCCAGTTCGATTATGACTGGCGGCGCGACCTGGTTGAAAACGCCCAAAGACTCGATGCGTTCATCAAAGAAAAGAAGCGGTATGTCAATTCAGAATACGAAAAACGTTACGGGCCTCAATCAGAGCCAATTAAGTTTGATTTAATCGCACATTCAATGGGCGGACTGCTTGCCAGGTACTATCTTCGTTATGGTAATGCTGATTTGGTGGAGGACGTAGCGCCTCAGGTGACTTGGGCGGGTGCTCAGTTTGTCGATAATGCCATTCTAATAGGGACTCCCAATGCCGGTTCGATAAAATCGCTCATTTCTCTGCTGGAGGGAGAATCCTTTTCATCGGTTCTGCCTAAATATGATGCGGCCTTGATCGGGACCTTTCCTTCCGCCTATCAATTGCTGCCACGAACGCGACATGGGGCTTTGCTAGACGCCGATAATCTGAGCCACAAGCTCGATGTGATGGACCCCGACCTTTGGATGAAGTTAGAGTGGGGGCTGGCAAACCCCGAAAGTCATACGGCGCTGCTTCAAATCGCAGAAACGGGAACCACGCTTGAGCATGTTCGTGGTATGGCAATTAGTTACTTGCATTCGGCCTTGAGGCGGGCTAGTGCCTTTCACCGTGCTCTTGACTTGCCAGCCGCAACTCCAGCAAGTCTGTCGATTTATGTGGTTGCTGGTGATGCCATCAAAACTGAAGCTGCAGTGGCGGTGGACTTGACGACTGGACGCTTCCGTGTCCAGACCACACAACCCGGAGATGGAACTGTTTTGAGGAGTAGTGTGCTCATGGATGAACGGGTGGGGCAGGTTTGGGCACCGCGCCTGATTTCTCCCATTCAGATAAGAAACGCTCTTTTTCTTAGGTCAGACCATCTTGGCATGACCAAAGATCCTAGTTTCACTGACAACATCCTCTTTTACCTGTTGGAAGCACCTCCATGATGGCGCCCGAAGTCGATACCAATGGGAAGTCATCAAGCGTCAAGCATCAAGCCTCAAGCCTCAAGAATCTGAGTAAGGCTTCCAGGCAGAGATTCTAAGGCATTGGTCTCACATGCTTTTCGAAGTTTTGGAGGTTGCGTCAACTAACGGGACGGTTGCACCTCGCACGTCCCTGACGCCTCTGTGAATTCGAACCGCTTGCGCGAGCACCTCACTGCGTTCGATGCCCGTTGCGGTCTCTTCGGTTTGTCGAACTCCTCGTCCAAATCGGAGCCTCAGTCGCTGCGCTTCTGGCGACTCGCGCACTCCGTTTGCCTACGGCAAATAGCAACATAAGTTTATTTAAACGAGCTGTTTTGATCACAGGCGGGACGCCTGTGCCACGATGAAGAATAGCCATAAATGAAGAGATGCTTCCTTCGCGTTAGGTATGGTGAGGTCGGATGGGTCCGAGGGTGGCTTTGTGTGAATTCGAAGCGCTTGCGCGAGCACCTCACTGCGTTCGATGCCCGCTGCCACCTCTTCGGTTTGTCGAACTCCTCGTCCAAAGCGGAGCCTCAGTCGCTGTGCTCCTGTCGACTCACGCACTCTGTTTGCCTACGGCAAAGAAGGAGTTAAGTTAATTTAAATAAGATGTTTACATCGCAGGAGATACGCCTGTGTCACCTTGGAAGTACTGAGAACACGATCGTTTTTCAGGTTACTTTGGGTCTTGGTGCTTTCTGTCCTCGAGTAAATCGGCTAGGTCATGGTATTCGCTGCGAGATTGACTTCGCAAAGCGCGCTTTAGACTCACCTGATTTGCTTCAGGTTGATTTTGCCCCACTTTCCATTTGCCCTTCAAATCGCGAATCGTCAGTTCAAAACCGATGATTGAAGTCAGCATCTTGTCCGTGTAAGCGGCGGGGGCGTCACTGAACAGCCAGGGTTGTGGGAAGCCAGATTCGTGGGTGTTAACTAATTTGATGAGGTGGGCGCGTAACTTGTCGGTATTTTCGTAAAATTTCAAAGATCCGGTGACGTGAACGGCCGCGTAATTCCAGGTGGGAACAACACGACCTGTCTCTTTTTTAGTCGTGTACCAAGAGGGGCTTATGTAGGCATTTGACCCTTGGAATATGGCGAGAACGTCTATGTGCGGTTGATGTTCTCGCCAAACAGGGTTAGCGCGTGCAACATGACCGCTGAGCAGACCAAACGCAGAATCATCTGCACCCAGCAGCATGGGAATGTGGTTGGCGGATAGGCTTTGGCCGTTATGGGTGATCAAGGTCGCCAGAGGATGATCACGAATCAAGTCGTACATGATGTCTAATCGTGTCTCTTGATAACGTTTTGGGATGTACATGTAGCCGTCCGATGTCTCGAAATGAGACATCAGACTAACATGATTTGCTTGGTGTCTAAGTTAGAGAAATTGGGCCACTCACATGTTCATTTGGCTTTTTTGCCTAGGGTTGGAAATCGATGGCGGTGACGTTGCCAATGGCGGGTTCTGCGCCGTCATTAAAGACAAATGCGACGCCCGTTATCGGTTCGCCATCTGACGAGGCAACCATATACACATCGCCACTTCCCGCAGGCACCAATGTGTTAGCCACGGTAGCGAAGGGTCGATGTGGTGTCAGGCCAGCCAAACTTGTGGTGTCTTCTTGAATCAATGCGCCATCGACATCATAAAATCGCAAGGTTATATTGGCCGCCGAATCGCCCACATTCACCACCACAGGTGCCGATGTTAAACCGTTGGTTAGCGGCAAGAAACCAAACAGCAAATGCTGTCCGTAGCGTGTCGTGTTTGGGTCGTCCAAGCGGATACCTACACCTTGAGACGGTGAACTGCCCGATGCGGTCGTGAGGTTGTTGGTCACCCATCCACCTGCAATGTTTGGGCTGTTGGCGTTAACCTGAACCGAATATCCGGATCCATCACCTAAACTAGCGAATAAGTTACTGGCAAATTCGGCCAAGAAACCGTTGGCGGGGATTTGGCGATTAATGCTTTCGCCGTCGCCGGTACGCCTTTGAGCTGTCAATTGCACATTGGCCTCGGAATTACCTAGGTTGTTGACGACGATAATACTTTCAAATTGGGCATTGTTAGAGATCCATGGCAACACCAGGCGTGTTCCCGATGACTGGCTGAAGTTGATGTTGGATACGTTGCCGATGGCCGGTTCAGCGCTGGTGTTAAAGACGAAACCTACGCCGGTTAATGTTTCTGAGTCCGATGAGGCGAGCATGTACAGGTCACCACTCTCAGATGGGACAAGGTTATTGGCCACCGTAGCGAATGGTCGGTAAGGTTGTTGCGCAGCCAAGGTTTGGTTATCTGAGAACACTAACTGGCCGGATCGGTCATAAAAATCCATTTGTACGTCCGTCGCACTGCTGCCCATGTTCACGATAACCGGTGCTGAAACGAGTGTTTCTGAAATGGGTAGATAGCCGTAAAGGATTTCCATGCCAGCGCCGTCCTTGGCTTGCAACTCGTCGAGCATATTAATGGCAACTCCCTGCGAAGGTGAGCTGCCGGATGCGGCGGTCAAGTTGTTGGTAACCCAGCGACCTTGAATGGATTGAGATTCCGACATCAAACGCATGGAGTAGCCAGCTCCCTCTCCAATTTCCGGGAACAAATTCTCGGTCGTTTCTCTGACAAACCCACGTGCAGGCACCATCATGGCTCTGGTGTGAAATTCGCCTTCGGCGCGCACGGCCGAAAGCAGGACTAACGCATCCAAAGAACCGTAGTTATTGATGACAATGTCACTTGCGAATTGCGCGTTTTTCGAGATCCAAGGATAGATAAGGTGTGTGCCAGGAGCGACCACGTCGAAGGAATAGGAAGGGGTGTTGTTGCTAGGGTCAGGATCAAAAATAGCGCTGGACACGGTGGCCTTGATCTCAAATGAGCCGGTCATGGTGGCGAGGCAGCGAATTGAGACACCCTTTTTTGCACGTGCATTCAAGGTCCCAAGGCTGCAGGTAACGCGGTTGCCCGAGACGGTGACATCTCGTGATGATGAGACCGGGATGATGCCATCGGGGAAATCGATTGTAATCATGGTCGATGGCGCATCAAAAGGACCGCCGCCGGCTTCACTGGTATTGTCTACCAATGCCTGGCACTCAAAAAAGGTACCTTGGATGATATTAAAGGTATCCGCTTTATTGCGACGGATAGGCAAATCACAATCTTGGCCGTGTATTTCATTGTCGTAGTTGCGCGGCAGGTAGGATCCGTCGATATCGCCATTATCACCAATGAGCAGATAACCGTCTAAGTCGCCATCAAAAATATCTTGAAACTCGGGTGTAAAACAGCCCACCACAAAGAGAGATATGCGCCCCTCTTCGTCGGACGCGAATAGGCACAAAGAGGCAAAGCAGAATAAGACGATAGAACAACATTTCATATCAAACCCCAATTAACTTAAGTAGATGTGTACAAGTAACATAGGCCTTGAATGTGAATTTGGCAAAGTGTGAATCGCACATGATCAATACAAATGACGTGAATCGGTTCCGTGGAATGGAATTTGCTGGTTGATTTGCATGGATCTTCAATAGGCTCTTTCGGCGAAAAATAAGAGGTGGACAAATTGGCGATTTGGCTTGCCATATGGCTCTTTCAGAATGATGACATCCTAGTCGACGAGCGCTTTCGCGTTGAGTTTGTAGTGCTTGATGTACTTGCCACCACCAAGCGTGGTGAGCTGATTTCAGACCTGTCCATCGAAGATTTCATAGTGACTGAGAATCGCCAAAAAGTGGACATCACCTATTTTGAAATTCTCGATCTGCGTGTGCCCGAAGTCGATCAAACAGATGAAGTCCTTAAGGTCGCGGCTGATCCTCAGGACGTGCCCCAAATCATTCTGGTACTGGATCTAGATTCCGTAGAGCATTTTCATCTTCTTGATGCCTTTGATCAAACGCGTAAGTTCTTAGCAGAATTGGGCGAGCAACATGTGTTGTTGTGTCTGTATAGCCTGCAAAATGGCAATATCACTGATGGCTTCGTGAGCGATACGAATGTTGCCTTACTGGATTTTGATCAATATGTGGACAGAACCTATGCCCGTATGTTCGATGATAGAGGCGAACCGTTTTCTGAAATGAAGGGCGAATATCAAAGCCAGTCTCTTGGTTCACGCACCCCGTCAGGCATGTTGTCGGGTGCCAAGAACATGAGTGACATCGCCGACGCTTTCCAGCAGTGTCATCTGTTTGGCGGAGGGGCAGCGGCCTGCATTCAAGACACGTTGAATCAAATCCTCGAGGAACAGGAACTACGCGCCCTAAGGGTCATCAACCAAATTGAGAGCTTGATGTACAAGTTCCAAGAGACTGATGGTCTAAAGATGATCTATTTCGTTTCACCCGGCTTTAGCGTGCGGGCACCGCAAGCGCCTCAGCAGCTAGCACGCGCACATTTGAACAAGATTCGTGGCGATCGTTCCGGTGCTGATCCGATGTCGAGATTCTATGGCGGTTACAAGTTGGAGGACGAATACCAGCGCGTGGTGCATGGGTTCGTGCGAAACCGTGTCATTTTCCATACCGTTGACATGTTCAATGGCAAGATGACGAACCGTATCGATCAAACGGGCTTTGGATCAGTGAATCTCGGATCGTCGGTTTCAGGCATCGAGTTCCAGTTTCAAATGGATATGGATAGTGGCTTAGAAAAGCTAGCTGACGATTCCGGCGGGTCGTTCCATCAGGTCAGAATGATTCCTGAGCTGATCGCAAATAGCATAAAGAATAATCGACTATTTTACGTGCTGGGCTATACCAGTCCATCCACGGAACCAGGTCGTTTCAGAGACATCCGCATCAAATGCAAGCGTAAAGGTGTGAAGCTTGCCCATCGTAAGGGATATCTAGGTGCTAGCTAACCGTGTTTTATCCCCAGCCTAAGGCACGACCTGATTGATAAACACCCAGTGAGACGACATAGGCAAGTCCGGTCATATAGAAAAAGAGGAATGCGGCCCATTTCCAGGAGTTCAATTCCCTTTGAACGGTAATAAGCGTCGACATACATTGGCTACACAAGGCGAAAAAAATCATCAATACGATGGCGACTAACGGCGTGAAAATAGGCCTGCCGTCCGGCCAAGTTTCGGCTAGCATCGTGGACTTGAGGTCCGCACTCTCTTCATCGGCTTCACCGATTTGATAGATGATACCGAGCGTACTGAGAATGACTTCGCGGGCAGGGAAGGCACCCAATATGCCGACCGTAATTTTCCAATCAAAACCCAAGGGCGCGAATATGGGCTGAATCGCTTTGCCGGAACGTCCAAGATAGCTCTGTTCTAAATAGGCGGCAGCAATGAGATTGTTCATAACAGATTCTTCGGCAGTAGGGGCTGAGGCACGTACTTCATCGGCGACATGCTCTGGTCGTGGAAAATAGCTCAAGGCCCATATGATGATTGAGAAGGCGAAGATGACGGTACCGGCGCGGATGGTGAACTTCTTGCCGGCTTCAAAGGCGCGGTAGCCAACGTTAAAAGGTTTGGGGATGCGGTAAGCGGGTAGCTCCAAGATAAAGGGCATGTCGGGCGTTTTGAGCACACCCCGATTGAGGATCCAAGCAATCGGTAAGGCCAGTACCAGGCCAATGATGTGCATGCCAAATAGCGTGACAGCTGCCCATGCGGGTCCAAACTGAGGCTCGATGAAAGCACTAATGAAGAGTATATAAATAGGCAGTCGTGCCGAGCAGCTCATCAATGGCGAGACCAGAATGGTTGTCATGCGTGCCTTGGGGTCTGGCATCACACGCGCGGCCATAATGCCAGGAACCGCACACGCAAAACTTGAGAGCATGGGAATGAAAGCGCGACCGTTTAGACCGGTCCAACCAAGTAATTTATCCATCAAGAATGCGGCCCTAGCCAAATAACCACTGTCTTCAAGCACAGCCACAAAGAGGAATAGAATGACGATCTGAGGGACAAATATGATGACCGAGCCTACGCCCGCGATCATGCCATCCACCACAATCGACTGACCCATAGGATAGGCGGCCAACCAGCTCGAAACTACGGCCGATAAAGAGCCCGTACCCCATTCGATTAAGTCCATGAACGGAACAGCCCAAGTGTAGATCGACTGAAATGTGAGGAACATGATGGCGGCGAAAATGATCAAACCAAAAACGCGATGGGTCAGCACACGATCGATCTTTCGGCTAATGGTTTGAGCCTGGCCTTCTCTTTTTTCACATGACTTGACCACTTCTTCGGCCCAAGCATAACGAAGCGTTGCTAGCGAGGGCGGCGATAATTCGTGCCCGGCAGTCGTTAACTCGCTTGCATGTTGGTTTGCGAAGCTCGTTGCCTCTTCGGTTCCGGCGTCGGTAGTCAGTTTCTGTGAGTCGAACAGCAAGGTGGTTGCTTCGAAGCGCGACAAATCGGGGAATTTGCTTTCAATGGATAACAGCGCTTCATTGATGGGCTCGGGGTAGGTCAAATAGTTTTGTCGCTGATGGTCTTGGCTAAGTGTAGTTGCTATGGCCTTTCTGATGAGATCTATTTGGCTTGAATCTTTGCCAGTAAGCTGCAAGACAGGTAGTGCCAGCGATTTTTCTAGCCGCTGTAAGTCGGTTTCGATACCTTCCGATTGCAACAAATCAGTCATGGTGGCAATCACCAACATGCGGCGGCCCGTTTCTGCGACCTGACTCAGCAAATAGAGATTGCGTTTGAGATTGGTGACATCCAAGACAAATATGAGCAGGTCGGGTTCCGCCATGCCGGGTAAGTGGGCCAGAATGCCATCAGTGGCGACTTGTTCGTCAGGTGATAGGGGATTGAGACTGTAGAGGCCGGGTAAATCGACCAATTCCACCGTGCCGCTGTCTAATTTTATGGTCCCTGACTTTTTTTCGACGGTGACGCCCGGGTAATTGCCTACCTTCTGACGCGCACCGCAAAGTGCATTAAAAACAGTTGTTTTCCCCGTGTTTGGGTTTCCAACCAGTGCCAGAACAGGACTCTTTTTGGTTTTATTGACCGGTGCCGCCAAAACGGCTTGCGATGGCGTCACGCGTTAACAACCTCTTCAATTAAATCAACGTGAATCGCGCGTGCTTCGGATTTGCGAATGCACAAATCATAATTCATGACGCGTACCTTAATTGGTTCTCCTAAGGGTGCACGCCGTATCAAGGTCACGCTCTGCCCATTGATCATACCCATTTCGGCCAATCTAATTAGGCTAGGGTGGTTCGGATCCAACCGTTTGATGATACCGGTTTGGCCCGGGCGCAATCCATCAAGTGTCATACGGACCATCCTTGACTACTCGTCTCGCATCCTTGATCGCAGCCGTGGCAGGTAGCTTTGTCGTTATGTGGCCGTATTGTGCTTAGTAGGTTTCGACCCACATAAGCTAATGCGCCCGCGACAATTAAAAAAACAACAAGACCTTCCATCGTCTGAATCCTCGGTCAGCTATGAAATGGCTGGCCGGAATATGGCGGCCAGCACGCCTATCATAACAGGTATCTATGAAATTGCAATCGAGTCTCAATATCATTTCGAAAGTTTTTGGGTGGTCAACAGAACGGGCGCGTAACTCTTTGTAATTATGTGGCTTGCAGGCGAAGTCAGCGCATCAGGAAGGTGCCGGTCATCTTGCTTATGGGTTCAGGTAGTGCAAAGCCAGAGAACGTTATCGTCCACCTGTGAGGCTGGCTGCTGGCAGGTAAACTTATGTTGCGGACATAGTCACCGCGGTCACTTTGAGGTAGTGGTGTGTCTAGGATGGTCTGAGACCCACGCTTAATGGTAAGTGTTGCCGTGAGTCCAGCGATCGTTTCTCCGGTTAATGTACGGACTTCGGCCACAGCTGCAAACGGTTGGTTAGGCGTATGGAAATTTGAGTGGCCCAGGCGCGCGGCGGCATGAAAGTTCGTATGCGGTAGTTTATCGTCTAATAAGATCGATTTCAGTGTCTTACGAATTTGAGACTGATTGAAGATCAACATGTGTTTGGCGAAGGGGAAGGCACAACGTTGAATATTGCCGATCAAACCTGATCCAGACGCAGATAGTCTGGTTATGGTGGTGTCACCGTCGTCATCGCGCACGAATTGAAGCGGTCCGGGCCCGCCTTGAGCTCGTATCAAAGTATCGAGCCGAGTTCCATAAATGAAATAAGCAGGTACTGGGATGGTTTCAGGCAATAGCTGAGTAGTCACCTGCTTGGCGTCTGCCGTGAATGCTTGGAGTTTTGCACGTGCGATAGGGTCAGCTTCCTCGGCTGTCCATTGTGTTGTTTCAAAAGGGGTGCTGGCGATGCCCTGCCAGCGGAACATGTCATCTCTGGCGCGACTTGGCATAAGCTCAAATGCAGACGGGAACGAGCGCGCGGCCGGTTTGCTCATAGATCGGCCAAAAAAAGCTAACTCGATGCCTTCGTGCACCGCTTGAAGCACTTTTAACATGCCGGTATGTGGCGTTCCCATGGTGATCAGTCGGGCAACTTTTTGATGACCGTGCCGTTGCATATAGGCTCTAGCAATCAATCCACCGTGACTATGACACAACAGGTCGACTCGGGAGGCACCCAACTGCTGGATTTCGCGATGCAGGTGATCGGCCAAATCGATTAGTGACTGGCGCCAATCAACGCCGACCGCATGCATGGTGGCGGCGCGATAGCCTAATCGACGTAGAAAACGAAATAGACTCTTATAGATATCTGGAGCCAGGAATGGGAAGAGAAGGAATTCGTCAAGGACGCCGGCGACTTCCAAGTCGTTTTGACCATCGAGTGTGATCACGCGCATGGTCCGTTCCGGGTTCAGCACGTCGTCTAATTCAATCCAGACGATTTCACCGGTTTGTCGAACACGCAGCTTAGACCCGTAGTAGCCGGGCAAAAAGACGAGCGGACGCATGATACCTCCAACTCAATTAGGCAACCCTATTCCAACAAAAAAACAAAAATGCTTCAATGGGTAAAATTGAGAAAGATTTTCATTGAAGCTTGGTAGGGCCTAAATGTTGTCCTAGGCTGACTAGTCAATCAAGCCCATGGCCGCTGCAAACGAAAAAAGGCCCAGCGGCTTTTAGCTGCTGGGCCCTTCATTTAGTACAAGGAGACTATTTCTTGTAGGTATTAATGTAAGCGATTAGGTTGTCGACCTCTTCATCAGAGAGTCCTAAATTCGGCATTAAGCTGCCAGCCTTCACTTCTTGAGGGTTTTTGATCCAGTTGCGCAATAACTCGGGCGTTTTGCTTGCGTCGTTGGCTGTTTGTGCAAAGGGAGGAGCGCCCGGTAGTTCGTTGCCGTTACCATCAACCTTGTGGCAGGCGATGCAGAGGATTTTAGCTTTAGCGCGTCCTGCCTCAATATCTCCATGGATGGCGGTCGTTTGGCTTTCTACTTCATGGCTTTCGATCATTTCGTCAACGGCTGGTGCGGCATGATCCGAACTTTCGATGGCTGCTGCAGGCGAACTGCTATGGCCGTCGTCGGTTGCGGTCTCTTCGCTGTGAACCTCGACTGCCTCATGTGAATCGCCATGTTCTTCCGTGGTCGCGCCGTGAGCGGCCTCTGGATGTTTCTGATCATAGGATTGCGGGATATTGGCGAAGTGGGTGTGGTCCCGGAACCCGTAATCCAAAAATAATGCACCGATTAAGGTCATCAAAAGGAAGATGGGGTAGTAAACAAACGCCCAAGTAACGCGGTCCTCATATTTGCCGTGCATGAAGTACAGCACAACTAAGGAAGCTTTAATAAAAGCAACCAAAAGAGCCACTAAAGTATTGAAGATGCCAAAATCTACCAACGAAACCAATACGGTGGCAAAAGTAAGGCCGATCAAAGCCAAGAGTACTTTGATGTAAATAGAAAAGTCTTGAATGTGTCCCATTTTATGTTCGCTCATGTTGCCACCTCATCAGATCAAATACAGGAGCGGAAATAAGAAAATCCAGATCACGTCGACTAAGTGCCAATAAAGGCCACCTACTTCAACGCCACCAAAATTTTCTGAGTGATAGCGACCGCCTATGGCTCGTTTCAACAACAAACCAATGAATGACATACCGATGACGACATGTAGCAAATGCAATCCGGTCGTCATGTAATACACCGAAAAGAAGACATCGCTGCCTGGCGTGATGCCGTGATTGAGTTTCGGTATCCATTCAAATCCTTTAATGATGATGAATCCCGATGCAAAAAACAGCGTTAAGGCCAAGTTCCGAATCAGCTTCTTTTGCTGACTTCGCTGTGCTGCGTCAACCGACATAGCCATGAAGTAGGAACTGAAAATTAGGACCAGAGTGTTCAGGCCACCCAAGAAGCGGTTCAAGTGAGAAGAACCCGCTTCAAAGATATCCGGCCAAATGAATTTGAAAATGAAATAAGCGGCAAAGAGCCCGCCAAACAACAGGACCTCCGTAGCCAAGAAGATCCACATGCCTAGCTTAAAGTTTTCATAAGCCTCGACAGGGTCCTCTTCGTGAAGGTGAAAAAAGGTTCCAGGTTCACTCATAGTTCAATCCTTCGTTAAACGGTCTGTTCAGTGCCGTAGCCATAGGTCCAGTCGGTGACTATCGGAATTTCATCAAAGTTGGTTAAAGGAGGAGGTGAAGGGACCGTCCACTCCAAGGAAAGTGAGCCAAAGGGGTTCTTCTCAGCCGCTCTGCCCTTAACCACGGCATGAATGAGGTTGCCGAAGATGTAGAGGTAAGCAATGCCGTTGATGAAGGCACCGATGGAACTCATGAAATGTAGCGTGGCAAATTGATCAAGATAATCAAAGTAACGGCGCGGCATGCCCATGTAGCCAAGTACGAACTGGGGCATGAAGGTGGCATTGAAGCCGATGAACAGCATCCAGAAGCCGATCCTTGCTCGCTTTTCGCTATACATCTTGCCGAATATTTTGGGGAACCAGAAGTGAATGCCAGCTAAAAGGCCAATCACGGTGCCGCCCTGCATGGTGTAGTGGAAATGGGCAACCACGAAGTAGGTGTCATGTAGATGGACATCCGTTGCCAAAGTTGCCAAAGGTAATCCCGTTAAGCCAGCAATGGTGAAAAGGAAAATGAAGGCGCATGCATATAGCATGGGTGAATCCAGTTGGATAGAACCTTTGTACAGCGTACTTATCCAGTTGAATACTTTGATGGCGGTTGGGATAGCCACCGCAAAGGTGAGTAGTGAGAATACCCAGCGTGACCAATCAGACATTCCGCTAACAAATAAGTGATGGCCCCAAACAAAGAAGCTGACAAGCGCAATCGCTAAACTCGAATAGGCAATGGCGCGATAGCCAAAGATGGGTTTCTTCGAAAAGACGGGCAGGATTTCCGCGACCACGCCCATGGCCGGGAGGATCATGATGTAGACCACCGGATGGGAGTAGAACCAGAAAAAATTCTCAAAAAGGATGGGATCGCCGCCAAGGCTGGCGGTGAAGAATCCAATTTGGAAGGTTCGTTCCATGACCAACAACAATAAGGTAATGCCCACCACCGGTGTGGCCAAGATCTGGATCAATGAAGCTGAATAAAGTGCCCATACAAATAAGGGTAGCCGGTGCCATGTCATGCCAGGGGCGCGCATCTTGTGGATGGTTACCACGAAGTTGAGGCCTGTAAGGATGGATGAGAACCCCAGCACAAATACGCCCAGTGTTACTGGGATTACGCCTGAGGACGACTCCACCGAATAAGGTGTGTATAGCGTCCAACCCGTGTCCAACCAAGACTCTCCAGGAGGACCAATCAATGAGAAGACGATGATGGCGGCGCCTAGCAAGTAAATCCAGAAGCTTAGTAGGTTGAGCCTTGGAAAGGCGACGTCTTTGGCGCCGATCATAATTGGTAAACAGAAATTGCCTAGGGTTGCCGGGATACCGGGCACGATGAACAGAAAGACCATCATGGCCCCGTGCAGGGTAAAGGCAACGTTGTAGCCATGCCTATCAATGATCTGTTGACCCGGATACAAGAGTTCCGCTCTGACCACCATGGCAGCGATGCCGGCTAAGATGAAAAAGAAGAGGATGGCCACCAAATACATGATGCCAATACGCTTATGATCCACCGAGAAGAACCAGTTGTTGAAGCCCTTAGCTTCGAGATAGTGAGTGTTTTCGCTATGCGTCGACATTCCAGAGGCTCCTTTATTCAACCGACTTAATGTAGTCAATAATGTCGGTAATGTCCTGTTGGCTTAATTGACCTTCGAATGCAGGCATTTGGCCTTTAGGGTAACCAGCCACGATTTGGCGATCGGGCTGATTGATGGATTCCATAATGTAGTTTTCATCTACGATGATGTTTTGACCATCAGACATGGATTCGGCGCGACCCATTAAGCTCTTGAAGGTGGGTCCAATATTGGGTGAACCGTCGATGGAATGACAGCCAGCGCAGCCCCACTTAGAGAACAGCTTTTCGCCACGTTGCACAGGGGTTAGAGGAATGGAATTGGGATCGGGCACACGGCGTACCCAGCGGTCCCAAGCTTCAGGACCCAAAACGTGTACCTTGCCCAACATGAACGAGTGGTTATCGCCACAGTATTCGGTGCAGAAGATATCAAAACTACCTTCTTTTTCAGCCTGGAACCAGAGTTGCGTGTATTGGGAAGGCACCACGTCTTCCTTGACCCGGAAAGCAGGTATAAAGAACGAGTGCAGTACATCACTCGAAATCATATTCAAGCGGATGGCTTCGCCTTTGGGTACATAGAGATCTTCGGCTTCGATACGGCCATCTGGATACTCAAAACGCCACGCCCATTGCACGCCCGTGACATTGATGGTCATGGCATTCTCGGGAGGTGTACGTAGATCGCCCCAAACGGTTACGCCGTACCAGAAAACGAACAACATGATAACGGCTGGAATCACGGTCCAAACGATTTCTAG
Organism: Holophagae bacterium; assembly: GCA_029263455.1. Lineage (GTDB taxonomy): Bacteria > Acidobacteriota > Holophagae > Acanthopleuribacterales > Acanthopleuribacteraceae > JAGQSC01. The sequence continues at coordinate 299,844 of JAJCXM010000014.1, read as the reverse complement.
TAACTGGTTTCCGCTAACGGTTGAGGTGACATCATTATCAGTCTTACGGCGGTACTTCAGCATGAAGTAAATGAGTACGGCGTTACACGCAATAAAGCACACACCCATCAACGCAATAATAAAGATCTGAACGTTGTCGACCCTGGCTCCCAAGTCGGTCAGGCCGTTCCAAAACAGCTTATCCATTCAGTTCCATCCTTTGTTTATGCAATGGTTTCTTAAAGAGAAAGTATCCGAGGATAGATAAGGCGAGGATGGTAAGCACACCACCTACGCGCATAATATTGGTGGCCATAAACGTGTACTTACCGGCCAATGGGTCGTAGTGAAAACAGAAAATGAGAAAGCGATCTAGCGTCGTACCCACTTTGCCTTCTGAAGCTTCAACAAGCGCAAGACGTGCGTCCCGCGACGGATATTGAACGCCATAAAGGTAGCGCGTGATTTTGCCGTCGTCGCCGAGGAACGTAATGATAGAAGCGTGACTATAAGCGTCATTGATCCATTTGTATTTGAAGCCAATCTGGTTCATGACTTGATCAATGGCTTCTTGGCTACCGGTTAGAAATTGCCAATGACCATCAGCCTGTTTGGGTTTGACCGAATCGTAGTATGTGGCCGCTTTGGCTTTTGCCATCGCAGGTGTGTTGGTGGCGTCAAAACTGATATTCAAGACGACATAATCGTCGCCTAGCTGCATGTCAACGTCACGAATCATTTGTGCCACGCCATTCAATACCAATGTACACATACGCGGACACGTGTAATAAACAGGGGCGATGATGACGGGTCGTCCTGCTTGGAAATAGTCCTTTAGCTGCACGGCTTTCCCGTTTTGATCGCTAAATTCCAGCTCAAGATCCAGCCATTCGCCGAGGTGTTCTTGCACACCGACGCCATCAACTAGGGGCGTCGAATCGATTTGAGCAAAAGCCTGAACCCACAAAAAGGCCATCAGACAGCTTATTAAAGACGCACTCCTCATGATATGAACCAGACCCCGTTTGCGCAGTATATTCAATGGACGGAACAGTAAATCCGACTGGACGCGCTCGGGGGAAGATCATAGCGGTAATGGTGCCTATTTTTCAAGGAGATTTAGCCATTAGTTGTGCGAAATTTGAAGCTCAGGCGCTCTTGTGTGCCGCCATTACCTTGCGGCGCTTGAATTGGAAGAAGAAGCCAAGAAAAAGAGCGAAGCATCCGAAACTGGCCCACTGCAAGGTGTAGTTGAGATGACGACTTGCAGGTAATTCCACTTGTTCAAAGGGGATGGGACCGCCAGCGACGGCTTTCGTGTTTTCTATGAATACGGGAAACAACTCGTATGACCTACCTTTGGCCAGCTCATCGAGGTCAACGCGCAACCAGTGTTTTCGGCTGGCATCGGCTGCAGAGACGGCTGGTGTGGCAAAAAGGAATTGGGGTACTTGGCTGGGTCGAACCAGACCTTCTATCTGCACTATTCCATCTGAATGGTAGGTTTTCAGCCCCTCGTCTTGAGCCATTTCGTAAGGCACAAATCCGCGATCGACCATCAATCTTTTGTCTGTACCTTCTACCTTTAATGGTGTGATCAGTTTAACGCCAGGTTGATCGTTGAGCGAACGATTCATGATGAGGATTTCGCCGTCGTGGTCCCAGGTTCCACTCACTTTGATTGATGCGTAGACAAGCGCGTCCCAATCCTTAGTTGATGGATCAAACACCTGAGTGCCGGCCGCGCTCATGGCCTCAAGTCGTTCAAAAAAGACTTGCTTGGAAAGGTAACGTGTATGTTGCCAGTAGCTCATGGCAAAACAGGTGATTCCTGCGAGCAGGGCAAGAAACGTCTTTTCGAATGAGAATTTGAATGTCTTGCCGCGTAACACGTTCACCCCGCTTGGTGCTGGAATTATAGCCCTTGTCGTGGCAAGAAGGGGATCGCATTACTCGGTTTTTGCTATTGACACCATAGTGGCATCGACACTAGGGTAGGTGCAGTAAAGTAGCCATCAGAAAATTCATCAAGAAGTTAGGATTTTGGTCGCCTTTTGGGACCTGGGTCCGCCACTTAAGGAGAGGTGTATGTACAAGAGTGTTTACGTACCTGTCGATAATTCCGCGTATTCCAACCGCGCAGCGGATTTTGCCATCGACATAGGCAAGACTTTTGGCGCAAAGGTGACAGGTTCCCATGTGTACGCAGCGCGGATGCATGATTACCGATTTAAGCAAATGGAATACACCCTTCCTGAAGAGTACTTACAAGAACAGGAAATCGAGCGTCAGCGCAAGATTCACGATAGCTTGATCACGATGGGTTTAGAGCTCATTTCGGATAGTTACCTCGATCAGATGGGCGAGAAGTGTGCCCAGGAGAAAATCCCGTTCACACGCAAAATGATGGATGGCAAGCATTACGTAGAAATAAACAAGGACATTGATGAATCTGACTATGACTTGGTGGTACTAGGTGCCCAGGGTATTGGTCAATCACGCGACAGTCAGCTAGGCAGTGTATGCGCACAGGTGGCGCGACACTTGGATCGCGACTTGTGGGTCATGCGTCGTCATGGCAAACAGGCGACAGAAACCAACGACGTGATTTTAGTTGCCATCGATGGTAGTCCTCACGCCTTTGGTGCGTTGATGACGGCCATTGAGTTAGCTAAAGCCTATGACAAAAAAATCGAGATCATTTCTGTCTACGACCCCTACCTGCATTACGCGGTTTTTAATGGCATCGTCGATATCCTTTCTGAACGCGCCAAAAAGATCTTCCGATTCGAAGAACAAAACCAATTGCACGAAGAAATCATTGATACGGGATTAGCACAGATCTATCAGTCCCATTTGAATGTGGCGGAAACCGTTGCACGCGATGAAGGTGTCACGGTCACCAAAACATTGCTAGACGGTAAAGCCTTCCAGAAAATCATTAATCACGTACGCAAGACTGAGCCTTGGTTGTTGGTGATGGGTCGTGTGGGCGTCCATAGTGGCGATGAAGAAGAAGGTATGGGTAACACAACCGAGAATCTGTTGCGCCTGTGCCCCTGCGATTTGTTACTGAGCACGCGCGTCGTCGTACCTAAGCTTGATCTTAAAGCTGAGGAAAGCATTCGCTGGACGGATGAAGCCAAGGAACGCATGACCAAAGTGCCTAGCCTGATGCGTGGTATCGCCAGAACCGGCATCCTCCGTATCGCTATGGAACAGGGCCACAGCGTGATTACCAACCATGTGATCGACGAAGCCATGGATCGCTTTATGCCGAAATACACGGCTAACGCGACAGAGAAGCTAGCCGAACATTTGGCCATCGAGCATGCCGCGCAGCAACAACAAATCGCGCTCTGCCGAAGTTGTGGTGTCACCGCGAAAGAACCTGAGCCAAAAGCCTGTGCCGTTTGTGGCGCTAGCGATTTTGAGTTCATCTCGCAGGAACGCGTGCGTGAAATTGCCGCTGCAGAGGGTGGGTTAGAGGAAGAAACCACCTATGATGGCCGCAAACTGACTTGGACGCGAGAGGCCCGATTAGAAATGAAAGGCATTACCGATGCCTACAAACGACGTCGCGCCAAGGCTCGCATCGAGAAATCGGCTCGCATGAATCAATTGAATACGGTGACTTTAGAGTTTGCCCGACAAATCATTCTTGAAGAGTTAGGCGACTTAATGATTAGCCCCGTTGTCACCGAGATCGAGGAAAAACTGCCTAGATCCGAAGTGCCCGTTTTGGCTCATGACGAAAAAGGCATCGAGTTTCGTTCTTCTTATGCGTGGTCACCGGAAGCTCTGGATCGCATGTTACGTGTGCCAGCGGGTTTCATGCGGGACCGTACACAACAGCGTGTTGAGCAGATTGCTCAAGAGAAGACATTGGAAACGATTCAGATGGAGACAGTTGAGGGTGGCTTGGACATGGGACGCTCAATGATGAACGACCTACTGCGTCAAGCAGGGTTTATGGATAAGACCGAACCAGAAGTGACCGCAACTGAAGGTGTTTGTCCCTTCCACGTTAAAGCTGTTAATGAGGGTAAGACTTCAAATGATGAGGCCATCAACGAAGTTGGATTTATGCGACAAATGCTGGAGTACAGCAAGCAGAGTCAACCTACTGATTCATAATTAGCGCATGGCACGATCATACGGCGGAGATGGAGGATAGGGTGAAGTCGAATCGTACATGGCGTTGGGTTTCCATTGCATGCATTCTATTTATAGCGACCGCGGTGATGGCCGATGGGGCCGCGTCACAGGCTCCTCCATATCGACAGTTTGGCGGTATGTCATCGCGTAACCTGGTGTGGATCATTGCGCAGGTAAAACTCATGTTTGCCGCCTTCATTTTAGGCGTCCCCATGTTTGCGCTCATCATCGAATACATTGGGTACCTCACCAAAGACGATAAGTACGACAAATTAGCACGCGAATTCATCAAGCTCTCATTGATCGCTTTTTCGGCGACCGCGACGTTGGGCGCGATCTTATTGTTTATGTTGATCACCCTTTACCCCACCTTCTGGAACTACATGAGTGGCGTTTTCGCACCCACCATGTGGATCTACCCGGTGCTGTTCTTTGGTGAGTCCTTCACGCTCTACTTGTATTGGTATGGCTGGGACTGGCTCAAAGGCGACAAAAAGAAGTGGCACTTATTCTTGGGTGTGTTGCTTAATCTATTTGGCACGGCTCTGGTGGTGTTAACCAACGCCTGGGCCACATTTATGATGACGCCAAACGGTATTGATGTAGACACAGGCGCCGTCATAAGTGTTTGGGACGCGATCAATAACGCCACCTGGCAGCCGCTTAATATTCACCGTCTCATCGCTAATGCCGTTTTCGGCGGTGCCATTGCTGGTGCCTATGCGGGTTTTCGTTTCCTGACCGCTGAAACCGATGAACAACGCGCCTATTACGATTGGATGGGCTATATAGGTAATTTCGTGGCGGTCAGCGTATTTTTGGTACTGCCGTTCGCCGGTTACTGGTTGGGTAAAGAGATTTATGACCACAACCAACAGATGGGTATCACGCTGATGGGCGGGTTCTTGTCTTGGTTATGGATCATTCAAGCTGTCATGATCGGGACGCTGTTCTTGTCCGCAAACTTCTATTTGTGGATTGGCATGGAACGCATTGAGGGTGCTGAAAGATATAAAAAATACATCAAGTATCTGCTCGCGATCCTGTTGATTTGTGTCCTTGTGTGGGCGACGCCGCACTCGTTAGTTGCCTCATTAGAGGAAGCGCGAAAAATGGGTGGAGCACACCATCCGCTACTTGGCGTATTGGGCGTGATGTCGGCCAAGAACACGGCTGTCAACATCATGATCTTAACGACCTTCTTAAGTTTCATGCTCTATCGGCGAGGTAATAAAGAGGCCACCGTGAGTTGGCGCAGCGTTGGCATGATTATCCAGTGGTCTGTGCTGGTATTGGCAGCGGCCATTGTGATCGGGTTTGGTATCCGCGGTTATTTCGTGGATGCAGCCACGCGCATCGGTTATGCGCCTAAACAAGTGATGGCGGTGCTATTGGCGATCGTGGCCTTTACGGGCATTGATTTGGCCTTGTTCAAGAATGCGAAAGTGGTCGGTCAGATTCGCTGGGGCAAAATACCCGATCGCGCACAGTATGCGCTGTTTCTTATGGCCATCACCTTCTGCTGGACCATGGGCTTAATGGGCTACGCGCGTTCTGCTCTGCGTCAGCATTGGCATGTGTACGGTGTTTTGCGTGATACGTCGGCCGACGCATTCCTGCCAACGCTTGGCGAAGCCTCGATCAAGATTTCGGCTGCCGTCATTATCTTCCTATTAATGACCAGTTTTGTAATGTGGCTGGGCAGTCTGGGTAACAAAAAGGCTGAAGGCAGTAGCGGAAGCGGTTGGCGCGGGGTGAAAGTCTTTATCAAGGTGACGGCATTTGGTTTAGCGGTCATTGGCTGCTTCGTGATTTTTGCCAACAAGATTCCTCAAGTGGAACATAGACCACCCGTTGAACTTTCGTCTGACCAAGATGTTTTCACCATGGAACAAAGTGAAGTCGTGGCATTAGGGGAACAAGTCTTCTATGGCAAAGGCACCTGTGCCTTATGTCACGGTGTCGGCGAAGCCGGGCCTAGAGCGCCAGATCTAAAGCCTGTCGCCAAATTGGCTAGTGAAAGAAACCCAGACATATCGGCATCAGCTTATATAGTGGAATCCATGGTTGATCCCGGTGCCCTGGTGGTTGAAGGCTTCGGCAACATCATGCCCGCCGTTAATCGGCCCCCGATCTCGCTAACCGGTTCTGAGCTTTTTGTGGTTACCGCTTATCTTGAGAGTTTGTCTGGAGAGATCACGGTGACGAAGGCAGATGTACCGGAGGACGCGTCAGGTGGCGCTGATATGGCCGTCGCGCAAGAAACCTATGGCGATGCAATTAAGGGCAAAGAGATCTTCTTTGGTAAGGGTATTTGTTTTACCTGCCACTTAGTAGGCGGCGAGGGATCGCCTGCGGGATTAGGTCCCGAACTGACGGAAATTGCCATGATCAACACCTCTGATTACATTAAAGAATCGATTCTGGAACCTCAAAAGGTGGTGGTCACAGGCTATCAGCCCATCATGCCACCGACCATTGCCGACATGTTAACGGCACGTGAATTCAACGATTTGATGGCCTATATGATGTCGCTGAAAGGGGGCGCTACACCATGACCAAGAACCCCTTATTCCGCACCTTTATTCTGCTTGTGTTGGCTTACCTGTTTTACACGTATGGAATTGGCTTTTTAAGCAAACCCATCCCGTCATCTCTAGTCACTCAATATATGGTCATCACCTTGGGAGTCGTTTTTCTGTATGCGGCCTCTAGTGACGACATGTGGAACGAGTTCAAACGCCCCATCTACGAAACACTGATTGCTTTGACCCCGTTGCACAAGACGGTGCGCAGCGTGGCTCTGGTTGTCTTGCCTTTGTTTGCGGGCTACAAGACCTACCAGATGGTCAGCCCAAAGACGGAAGCGCCGCCACCGTTCCGAACGGTGCATCCAGCCAATCCCGATTCCATCCAATTCAATGGCAAAACGATCGATATGATCACGCAGCGTAATCCGTTGCGCGCGGATCACGAAAAGTACGCCGAACATTTGGCCGTTGGCAAGAAAGTCTATTACGAAAAATGTTTCTTTTGTCATGGTGATACCTGGGAAGGTGACGGACACTTTGCACGCGGATACGTACCAAGACCAGCCAAGTTCACCGGTGATGAGACCTTGGCTATTTTGTCTGAGTCCTACGTGTTCTGGCGCATCGCTAAAGGCGGACCGGGCTTGCCTCGCGAGGCGACGCCATGGAACTCCGCCATGCCTGCTTGGGAGGGACGCCTGACAGAGAATGAGATTTGGTCTGTCATCATGTACTTATACGATGCGATCGGCAAAGAGCCGCGCAGCCAGACTTCGGCAGCGGAAGGGGGACACTAATGAAAGTCCTGCTTGTGTTGAGTGTGTCGTTGCTCCTATTTGGGCAAACGGATGAAGGAACTGCGGTTTACGATAAGTACTGCTCTCAGTGTCATGGTGATCAGGGTGCTGGAGATGGTCCGGCCGCTGATTTTGTGGATCCTAAACCGCGTGATTTCACCACGGGCGTATTTAAGTTCCGCTCCACGCAATCGGGTCAACTCCCTCAGGAAGAAGATTTGATTCGCGTCGTGCGCGATGGTATCCCAGGTACGTCCATGCCCGCTTTTGGTCATATTGGCGACGCCAAAGTGAATGCGGTAGTCAAACACATCCAGCCTTTTTATCAGGCCACTATCGATCGCGATAAAGAGGAAGGTTTTTATCCACCACAGGTGGCTGAGACCGGAAACCCACCCAAAATAAATGACGCCAAAATCGCTCATGGTAGAGAAGTGTATTTGGAAAGTGGCTGCGGTGATTGTCATGGATATCAGGGCCGCGCTGATGGGCCTTCAGCCTTGACCTTAGTTGATGATTACGATGCCGCCATTCTGCCAGCGAATTTACATCGTGGCTGGGAGTTCCGCTCCGGCCATAGCTTAGAGGACATCTTTAAAGCGTTTACGACCGGCATTTCAGGCACACCGATGGCCTCATTTGCAGACGCTATTTCTGTCGATGATCGTTGGGATCTAGCTGCTTATGTAGCCAGTCTCTCGAGTGCAGAAGAATACCCGACTTCCCCTCAAGTAACCGGCGCTTTGGTTGACGAGTTACCGCAGACGATGGATGACGAAATTTGGGATACGGCTCAAAAGGCCTATTTCCCATTGACAGGACAAATGATGTGGGACCCGGTCAACACTCATCCCATGATTCGTAGCGTTAGCGTACGTGCCGTTCATGACGGCACTAAGTTGGTCCTTTTATGTGAGTGGGATGATCCTTCGTATAGCTTCGAAGGGGCAAGTGCGCCCGAGGCCGCGAGCGATGATGACGATTGGGGCTTTGAAGAAGAGGGAAGTGAGGAAGAAGGCGATTTTGACGACTTCTTCTCTGACGAAGAAGAAAGCTCAAACGTGTCTGTCTTACCTGATCAATTTGCGATTCAATTTCCAACAGGCATTCCGGCAGACAATGAACGCCCTTACTTTGTAATGGGTGACGATAAAAACGCTGTAAACCTCTGGCGCTGGTCGCATGATGGTTCTCTGACTGCTGTAGAAGCGGCCGCTGATGGACAAACCGGACATCAGAACCTGTGGACGGAATTTGTGGGGCCGGTATCCATCAGTAACCAGATTGCGAAAGGCCGCGATAAGGTGAGCGAGAATAGCGAGGCTTTGGAAATCAAAGGTCAACTTCACTACCGCAACGGCCAATACCGATTGATGCTAACGCGTGATCTGCAAGGCGGTTCCGATAACGATATTCAGCTTGAGCCGGGCCGTTTTGTGCCCATGCTATTTTGGGCTTGGGATGGACACCGCCAAGACAGCGATGCCAAAGCCTGTATTTCTTCTTGGTACTTTTTGAATTTAGAACAGCCTGTCGATAAGAAGGTTTATGTCAAGACTGCGGCTGCCGTCGCCTTGACGCTGCTCTTCTTATGGTGGGCCACCCGCACCGCTAAGCGTAGAGCGCTTGAAGCACCAGAGCAGAGCAACCCTCAGTCTGAAGAGTTAGCCGTCTGATGATGATTCTATGTTTGTGCCTCTGGCTTTCAGGTGACGGCATCAATCCTGGCGATACGTTGTGGGTTGGATACGGGATGGCCAAGGGTTATGGACTCCCGTTCGCCTCAAAGATGGAGGTCTTAAAGGCGCGGGAAATCATGATGAAGGAAGTACGTGTCATTCTCAGTGACAACAAGAAGTACTACCTTAAAGCCGACTTCACCGACGATTACGCCTTTCGCGAAGATCCCTATCTGAAATACGATTTCACGCCAGAGCAATGGGATCAGGTAGCAAGCGGATTGATCCATGTGGGTATGTCCCAAGAGATCTTCTTGTGCATCATGCCAATGGCAACCGAGATACACCAAGTGGACCATCGCATGGGTGTGATTGAGAGCTGGCTTTACCGCGACGAACCCGTTGTCTTATTTGGATCACGGGCTGCCAATCCGCCAAGTGCCATCTATTATTTTCAAAATGGCTTCTTAGTTTATGCCGTCGACAATAAATCAGTCGCCAGCGCATTGACAGCTAACAAGTGAAATCTTGCATCACCAACGACTTGTGCTACGATGGAGTGGCATTTTTGCTAATTAAAAGTTACTTGGGTCAGCGAAGTTTTCGAGCTTTTCTGGCCTATTCAAAATATTGGGAGAGCTGTTCATGAAGATTCGCGTAATTATGATGGGGCTGATGCTGACATCAGTCGTTTTTGCCGGTGAAATTACTGGAGTAGTGAAGTGGGATGGCAATGCTCCTAAGATGAAAGCATTAAAAATGGATGCGGACCCTGTTTGCGCAGCTGCATATACAGGTGATGCTGCCCGCGCTGAGACTTTGGTCTTAGGCGAAGGCAATACGATGGCCAATATCTTTGTACGTATTTCCAGTGGATTAGCTGACAAAACGTACCCCACTCCTTCAGAATCTGCAGTCATGGACCAAAAAGGCTGTGTGTATCACCCGCATGTTGTTGGAGTTATGGTCGATCAAACATTCCTCTTCAAGAATTCAGACGATACGTTACATAACGTCAACGTGAAAGCCAAAGAGAATCGTGGTTTTAACTTGGGGATGCCGACCTCTCTGCGTGAGTCGGAACAGAAATTCACTCGTGAAGAATTAATGATCGAAGTTAAATGTAATGTTCATCCATGGATGAAGAGTTTCATTGGCGTCTCTAGCCATCCGTTCTTTGACGTGACCGGCGAAGACGGCAAGTTCGCCATTAAAGGACTAGATGCTGGCACCTATGAAGTTGAAGTCTGGCATGAGAAGTTAGGGACCAGTACCCAGAAGGTTACGATCACTAAGGACGAGAGTAAAGCCGTCGATTTTTCTTTTTCGATGCCTTCTAAATAAACTTCCCACACGTTACACACTAATGAAATTGAAGAGGTTGGATCCATGAGTCAATCCGATCATCACGACGAGCACGCCAACGAACACCCTAAACTAGGGTTCTGGCAAGCCTACGTCTTCTCAACCGATCACAAAGTGATTGGTATCCAGTACGGTTTAACGGCACTGGTTTTCCTATTCTTTGGCTTTTGCCTGATGATGTTAATGCGTTGGCAATTGGCTTATCCGGGACAAGCGTTACCTATTTTCGGTAGCCTTTTCTCGGATGCGACCATGCCAGGCGGGGTTATGCTCCCTGAGTTCTATAACAGCCTGGGTGCAATGCACGGCACGATTATGGTGTTTTTAGGCGTCGTGCCACTGGCCGTTGGAGCCTTTGGTAACTTTGTCGTCCCGCTTCAAATCGGGGCACCGGACATGGCATTCCCTAAATTGAATATGGCCAGTTATTGGAGCTTCTTTGCCGGTGGCGTTGTCATGTTGTACAGTTTTATGGCTCCGGGCGGTGCTGCGAACTCCGGTTGGACTTCCTATCCACCATTATCGGATATCGCAACCGCCGGTCAAACCTATTGGCTGATTGGGATGATCTTCCTGATTACATCGTCGTTGTTGGGTTCGGTGAACTTCATTGTGACCATCATTCAGCTACGCGTTGAGGGTTTGACCTACATGCGTATGCCCTTCTTCGTATGGGCCCAGTTAGTGACTGCATTCTTACTGTTGTTGGCATTCCCGCCGCTAGAAGCGGCAGGTGTCATGCAGTTGATGGATCGTCTTGCTGATACGTCATTCTTCCTGCCTACCGGTTTGGTGGTGACGGGCGACGCCTTGCAGGTGAGTGGTGGTGGCAGTCCGCTGCTGTGGCAGCACCTCTTTTGGTTCTTGGCTCACCCTGAAGTTTATGTGTTGATATTGCCAGCCATGGGAATCGTGGCGGAAATCATCGCTAATAACAGCCGTAAGCCTTTGTTTGGTTATAAATCTGCGGTGTATTCATTAATTTTCCTCGGATTCATGTCGTTCATTGTTTGGGCTCACCACATGTTCTTAACGGGCATGGGTACGACGATAAGTGCGTTTTTTCAAACGACAACCATGATCATTTCGATTCCGTCGGTCGTGATCCTAACCGTATTCTTCATTTCGTTGTGGGGTGGCAGAATACGTTTCAATACCTGCATGTTGTTTGCTCTAGGCTTTTTACCGATGTTCGGAATCGGTGGATTGACGGGTTTACCTCTGGGATTGTCGGCAGCCGACATTCCGCTCCACGATACCTATTACGTTATTGGGCACTTCCATTATGTCGTTGCGCCTGGCACCTTGTTGGCGCTGTTTGCCGGTATTTATTATTGGTTCCCGAAAGCGACAGGTCGCATCATGAACGAATTTTGGGGAAAGGTTCACTTCTGGGGCTCAATCGTCTGCATGAACATGATCTTTTTCCCAATGTTAATTCAAGGCTTAGCAGGGGTGTCCCGTCGCTTGTATGACGGTGGCGCGTCCTATGAATTCGCTGAACCGGTCCTGCACTACAATGCGGCCATGTCACATGCCGCTTGGCTGCTTGCGGTCTTTCAGTTGCCTTTCATAATCAACTTCTTCTATTCCATCTGGAAAGGGAAGCAAGTAGATCGCAACCCATGGCAATCAACAACCATGGAGTGGGAAGCCCCTTCGCCTCCTCCTCATGGCAATTTTGATACGCCACCGGTCGCTTATCGTGGTCCCTATGAATATAGTGTGCCCGGCGCCGAAAAAGATTACACGCCTCAGTGCGAAGCGGCGGAGGTTTAATCCATGCTTATTCCTTACACGGTGAAGCCACGCCCTGATACGGGGCTAATCAACTCTAAACTTGGTATTTGGTTGTTTCTGGCGTCTGAAGTGATGCTGTTTGGCGCGTTGTTCTCATCGTATATATTGTTGCGCGTGAATTCGGTCGACTGGCCAGTGGGTTCCACGATCTTATCGGTACCGATCGCGGCATTCAATACGGTGGTCCTGATTTCTTCGTCAATCACGGTCATCATGGCCTGGGCGTCATTAAAAATGGGCAACTTATCCAAAGGTCGGATGTACATCCTGATAACCTTTTTGCTTGGGCTCACATTCATGTGTGTCAAGGCGTACGAGTACAATACGAAGTTCCATCATGGGCTGTTCCCAAGTGAGAGCACCTTCATGGCCATCTATTTCACCTTAACGGGCTTACATGGTCTGCACGTTTTAGGCGGCATGATCGTATTTGCTTATTTCTGGGGTCCGGGCGCGAAGATGTGGAAGACTGAACCTGAGCATTTCACCAACCGGATCGAGATTGTGGGCCTTTATTGGCACTTTGTGGATCTTGTCTGGATATTCTTGTTTCCCGTCCTTTACTTACTGTAGGAGGCACTTATGGGTGATTCTGTAGAAGACATCAAAAAACATGTACGAACTTATGTGATGGTCTTTGTCGTGTTGTTGTTTCTGACCGGTGTTACGGTTGGGATCAGCTATGTGGATATGGGCCATACCATGAATATTGTGTTGGCACTGGTGATTGCGACTATTAAGGCATCTCTGGTTGCGGCTTACTTTATGCACTTGATCTCAGAAAAGAAACTGATCTATTACACCCTGTTGATCGCGGCTTTGTTCTTTATTGGACTAATGTTCCTGCCAACGGGACAATCGCTAGATCCTATCCATCTTTGATATGTCACTTAAATTTTTCCACTATGTCTTTATTGTAGCGTCCATCGCTTGTGCTGTGTTTTTTGGCATTTGGTCCCTGCGCCAGGGTCAAAATACGGTCCTGGGTTGGGGCTCACTAGTGGCGGCTGTTTTGTTGGTGGTCTATGGAATAAAGATCATCGGAAAATTCCGTCATGTCTAATCGGCGATTGCGTTTGGCTAATCCAAGGTGGATCCTGATGGCAGGTTTCTTTTTTGGGTGGCAACTGCTGGCCTGTGATGTTTGTTATGGCAATATCGAATCACCGCAGGTGCAAGGGATGAGTATGGCTATTGCCTTTTTGCTCGTCATCATTCTCATGGTCTTAATGACCATTGCAGGATTTATCTTCGTACTCTGGCATCGAGCCAAATTATGTCAAAGAGTCAATTGAATGCTAAGTGAGGGACTAAATGGATAAGTTTTGGGGAATGCCAGATATTGCGTCGGCTCATGGTGCTGAAATCGACCAACTAATTGGGTATGTTCACTACCTCATGTTTGCTTTGTTCATTTTTTGGGGCGGTTTCTTTATTTTGACGCTCATCAAATTTCGGGGCTCTCGTCCTGGTCCAGCTAACTATGCAGGCGCCAAGGGTAAGTTCTCGACCTATTTAGAAGTGGTCGTCGCCGTCATTGAGGCCGTACTTCTGATTGGTTTTTCAATTCCACTTTGGGCCAAACGAGTCAATGAGTTTCCCACCCAAGACACCAATGTGGTGCGACTGGTTGCTGAACAATTTGCCTGGAATATTCATTATCCGGGACCCGATGGCGTGTTTGGTAAAACCTCCTTTGAATTGGTAAATAACGAGACGAATCCAATTGGTTTAGACCGCGACGATCCGGCTGCGGCTGATGATGTAACAACAATTAATCAATTGCACTTAGAGAACGACAAACCGGTCATTATCCATTTGAGTTCAAAAGACGTGATTCACAGTTTTGGTATTCCTGAAATGCGCATCAAACAGGATATTATTCCCGGCATGAGCATACCGGTCTGGTTTACGCCCATCACGGAAGGTAACTACGAAATAGCCTGTGCTCAGCTCTGTGGTTTAGGCCATTACCGCATGAAGGGTTATGTCACGGTCCACGATAGCGCGGGTTATCAAGCTTGGCTTGATGAGGAAGCAGCATTACTCGCCGAAGAAGAAGAGGGCGATGATTTCTGGGAATAACCTGACGCCAACAACGCTACCCCTTGGCTGATGGTCTTGGGGTAGAATGCTCCCTTTAAGGAGAGAACATGCGTGGGTTGATTGCTGTAATTGCCATATTTTTCCTAATCTCCATGGGATTGGGACTGCGAATCTTTCTAAAGTCGAACGCCACCGTCCTGCCTGTACTGGGATCGGTGCCATCATTTCAGTTCACAGATACAAGTGAGCAAGACTTTGGACTTGAAAATTTAAGGGGCCAAGTTTGGGTGGTGGACTTCATCTTCACAACCTGTCCGGGCCCATGTCCCGCAATGGCGCAACAAATGTCGCGCATTCACCACCAATTTCGGTCAGTTAGTCGTGTTCACCAGGTCAGCATATCAGTGAATCCGGCTTATGACACGCCCGCGATCTTGGCAGATTACGCGAAGCGCTTTGATGCCGACACCAGGCAATGGCATTTTTTACATGCGCCCGAAGAAGAGGTACTGAAGCTGACGGTTGAGGGCTTTAAGATGGGTAACCCCGATGACGTGATTGCCCATAGTCAACGCTTTGCGCTGGTCGATGGGCAAGGACAGATCCGTGGTTATTACCTCGGGACAGACGCAACTTCGGTGGATCAATTAATCTTGGATTTGAACTCCTTGATTTGATCTTCGACAACGGACTGGAATTCGACTCGCTTGCAGGTATAATGGCGCAACAGATCTAATCGAACAACGCTGATCGGCCACTTCATTGTGGTTCTACCACTAAAAATCAGCGATAGACCTTAATCAAGGAGCGCTTTGTTGCAGCGAACTCGTGTCGTAGTGGTTGGTGGCGGCGTATCTGGTCTAACAACGGCCTACGATATTCATCGTCTTGCCGGTCGATCTGTGGATTTGACCCTGTTGGAGTCAGGCGACCGCTTTGGTGGTTTGGTGCAAACGGTTAATCATGCTCAGGGTGTCCTTGAAGCGGGACCAGACACATTATTGGCAAGGAAACCTGCGGCCCTTGATCTATGTCGTGAATTGGGGCTGCTTGATGATTTGAAGGGTCTTGATCCGCGTTCACGAGACTTGTATGTCGCCCATCGAGGGAAACTAGAAGCTTTACCTAAGGGCTTCTTTATGATGGCTCCGACGGACAAAGCTGCCTTCTTGCGCTCTCCTTTGTTTAGCTGGCGCGGTAAATGGCGAGCACTTCAAGAACCACATATTCCGTCTCGTGGTGTTGAAACGCAAGATGAATCAATCGCTGCTTTTGTGCGCCGACGATTTGGGCGTGAAATCCTCGAGCGAGCTGCGGAACCAGTCATGGCTGGACTCTTTTTGGGTGAGGCTGAGTCCATGAGTTTGCGGCAAACAATGCCAGCTTTCCTGGACCTTGAATCAAATCATGGCAGCGTGACCCAAGGCCTCAAGAAACTGGCTGAGTCACGTCATGCCCAAAACTCTAAGCCCGCTTTTGTCGCTTTGAAAAATGGCATGTTCGCCTTGATCAAGGCGCTTGTTGCGCGGATCCCCAAAGATTGTCTAGAAACCAATGCCACGGTGAGACACATACAGCGACGCTCTGCCGGCTGGGAAATTGGATTGGACGATGGTAGAAGACTAGCAGCCGATCACCTGGTACTGGCATGTCCCGGTCACGAAATTGCTCGCTTATTGAGCGGCCAATTACCTGAGCTATCCGATACGCTCAAGCAGCAAGCTTACGCGTCTTGTGCGACGGTGACATTTTTGTATGAAAAATCGGCTACCAAGGTTCCACAATCCTCGTTCGGATTCTTTTCAGGCAAACAGGAAGGCGGATCCTTAGTGGCAGCAAATTTCATGAGTGGAAAATTCCCTGATCGCTTTCCGGCCGATATGACAGCGATCCGGGCCTTTGTTCGTTGTAAGGATGAGGGTGCCGGCAGCCTGGAAGATCTGGCGCATAACAGCTTGAAGAGACTAGGATTAGTTAGCCAGGCTCCCAAACATACCTTCCTGTTTAGATTCCCCAGAGCGATGCCCCAATTTGAACCTGGCTATCACATTAAACTAAAGCGAATCCAGTCAATGGTTGAGCAACATAAAGGTCTGCATATTCTGGGTAATGCACTTGGACGTGTGGGCATACCGGACTGTGTGCATCTTGCACGGCAAGCGGCTACACAAATACTGAAAGAGGTAGATTTACAGGACGAAAACGCTGTGGGCGAGGCCTCCTAGTTTGGATTTAGCAGCCTTTACGTCACACGTGATCTCCTGGAATATCACGAAACGCTGTAATCTTGAATGCGATCACTGTTACATCGACGCAGGACCGATCAAAGACAAGAAAGAGTTGGATGGTGAACTGACTACCGCGGAATGTTTCCAAGTAATCGACCAAATCGTGGAAGTCAATGCCAATGCCCTTCTAATCTTGACGGGTGGCGAGCCGTTTCTGAGGCCGGATGTATTTGAAATCGCGAAACACGCCGGACAACGTGGCTTGTGGGTTGTCGTGGGCACCAATGGTGTTTTGATTAGCGAAAAGTTACTTGACCGCGTTGAAGCCGCCTCTATAAAGGGATTGAGCTTGTCCTTAGATGCGTTATCAGCGGAAAAGCACGATTGGTTTAGACGCGTCAAAGGTGCATTTGACAATACGGTCCAAGGCGCGCGGTTACTGGCTGATCGGGACATCCCTTACATTATCCAAACCACCGTTGCGCGTCATAATGCAGCTGACCTTGAAGCAATCGCGGAATTTGCACATCAATTGGGCGCCCGCGTATTTAACGTCTATTTTTTGGTCGCCACTGGCCGTGGTAGCTACGTTACAGACGTATCGCCTGACGAATATGAAGCTATCATGCAGCGGCTCTATCATTTACAGAAGACCTACCGCGGTCGCATGTTAGTTAACTCGAAGTGTGCGCCCCATTATCAGCGTGTCCTGTACCAAAATGAACCTCAGTCAGACATGCTAAAGGCTTATGGATCCGGAGCTGGCGGGTGTCCTGCTGGCACGCACTACTGTGGTATTCGACCCAATGGTGATATGACCCCATGTCCTTACATTCCTGAGTACGGCGGCAATCTGCGAGACAAAAGTTTTGCCGATATATGGAATGACTCGGACGTGTTTCGAACAATACGGGATCGCAGCCAACTTGGTGGCCGATGCGGAGGCTGTGAATTTGCCGAAGTGTGTGGGGGTTGTAGAGCCAGATCGTTGGGTTCTAAACACGATTTGATGGCCGAAGATCCTTGGTGCGTTTATGAACCAGGATCATTGGGAGAAGTAAATCTACCTCGTCCGGCAGTGACATATGGCGCAGCCGTCGCCTCTTCCATTACTTGGACACCTGCAGCGAAACAACGGCTGGAGCGGATCCCGTCGTTCGTACGCGGCATGGTTGTACAACGGGTGGAGACATATGCGAGCGAACGTAATGCGAGCATTATTACCGTAGAGATGATGAACGAGATTCGTGAAAAGATGGGTGGCCGAATGGGCGGCGTGCCTTCGTTTATTAAACGATTCAGGGCTGATAACTGACGATGGTTTCTTATCGTTTTTGCCGGCCTGACGATGCACCCCTGTTATTAAACGTTATTAACCATTGTTGGGATGCGCATTTTGAGGGAGCTCCTTTAGATGTGCGTGGCTACAAACGTGAGGTCCACGAACTGCAGCTATGGGCAAGTAGTTCAATGATTGCACTTGAAGGCGACGATCCAGTGGCCGTTGTGGTGGGCAGCAAGCGTGTCGATTCGACTTGGATATCGCGCGTAGGCGTTCATCCTGACTGCCTACGTCGTGGACATGCCAGTCACCTGATCAATTCGTTATTGCGAAAGATGGCCATTCTGGGCCCAGCCCACGTGTGTGCTGAGATACCCGTAACCCATCAAATTGCAGAGGCACTGTTTTCGGCTCAGGGCTTTGAGCCGGTTGCACCGGTTCTTAAGGACTTGGTTTGGCGTGGGTCGCCTCAGCCAGCTAGAGCAGGGCCGCATGTAAGTGTACTGGAGTGGCGTGACGTGTGTGATCACGCCTTGCTGGAGGTCGCAAAGCCTTGTGCGTGGAGTTCAGCACGGCAGGTACTAGACGCAATCGCTGATGATTTGACCGTTTGGGCACTGGTGTCGGATCGATTGGAGGCCGTCGCTGTATTTCGGGACTTCGAGGGCGTTCGTCAGCTTAAAGTGCTGGCTTGGGAACAGGATCGCTCGGGCTTGGCCGCCGCGACGATCCTATTGATCGATGTCTGTGCCACTTCGGACGGCGTCGTGGAAGCCATTAAATGGAACGAAGGTGTCGCCACAGGATTGCTTCAAACGCAGGGCTTCATAACGCGAGGTGAACATCAGATATGGCAAATATTTACCACCAATGAAATGTGATGGGGTAAAGGATAGATGAGAGCAGGACCGCGACCACGCTTAATTGAGTATGCTTGCCTATCTTTAAATTCTTAGATTTGTTTTGCCAGATCTCGCGAGCGTAGATAGGTAACCAGAAATAGACAATGATGGAAAATGGATAGACGCCGTCTACAATCGTGAATTCACGACCTAGTATTTGTAAGACTAAGGCGACCAACATCCAAACAAAATGTATCAATGCCATGATTAAGGCCCACGGCAGGCTGCGCAAATTAATAGGTTGCAGCCGGGTGGTCTTCACGCGCCGTAACCAGGTCGTGCCACAGATCACTCGAGCAATGATCAAAGGCGTTGCTGCGTGTTTCGCTGACGCGTTCGGTTGCTTTGACGAGCAGCCTTTCTTTGTTTTCGATGTCTTCCTGGGCCGCGGTCAGTTGTCCGGCCTTGAGGGCCATGGCGATTAAAGTCAGAGCCAAAAGAAAAACGGATGCCCCAAAACCTGCTTCAAGTTCGGGGATTGAGACCGTAAGCGCTGTGGTTGCCGTAAACACGAAAAAGTGGACTGACGCCAAGGCAAACTCTTTAAGTCGTTTGTCCGCATGTCGTCGACTGTGGTTACGGGCATATTTTGCTTGAATTTCGGTGCCGTATGACTCGTATACCGCACGGATCGAGCCATCAGAATCATTGGGCAAAGCGCCCTCTAAGTGCGAAAAATCGGTGGTTTTACGCACTCGAAAATAACCTGCGGCATAGGATGCCACGGTTAACAGGATGACGATTCCAATGAGACCGGGTCCCGAAATCAATAACATATCAGCCTCCGAATAATACCGACCTGACTTTTTGTCTATGTACGGTGGTGTAACAAAATGACTTGCGGCTGATTCTACCATTTGCAGTCGGGTGCGGCTAGCGCTTGCAGTGTGGCTATTTGTAATCCGTATTAAGCCAGCGCGCAATGCGGTACATGCGCATATTCATTCGTGCGTTGAGCAGTATTAGGATGGCGACAACCCAAGTCGTGGAGCGATTGGGCGTATCAGAAAAAAGGGCATACAAAATAAAACACAGACCAATTAGGCAGCCAACAGCACACAAAACAGCAAACAAATGTTGACGTTTTGCCAGCTGAGACAAAAAGGGCGGGAGACGATCCATTCTTGGGTCCTTGTCGGTCGTGTTTGACTGCATTAGCATAGCGATCTTCACCAAGCTTTAAAACGATGATCGGAGATATCGGTGGTATTTTTCCACCCAGGCTAGCGGCCTTCCTCGATTGCACGCTGCCGCCGAATTAACATTGATGCCTGGAAAGGGGATGTGCTCTAATGGGGGTGACCTTAACCTACACATAAATGTCTTACATGCTCCTGGAGGTGTTATGGCTGAGTTTTTTCCCCTGATTGCCGGATTAACGGGCGTTGTTGTGATGAATTTTTTCCTTCGCCGCGCACGCTTTCTTCATTTGCCAGAAACACAGATGATTCGCGCAATCGGTTCTTCGATCACACGAAATGCAGACAACGCATTATTGCCGGGCACAATCATACACACTGTTGGCGGGATCTTTTTCGCTTATGTTTATGCCTTCCTTTTGTCGACCGCACCCGACACTCAAGGAAGTTTGATGGTGTACGTCGTCGCATGTACATTGATGGGTTTGGTACACGGGTTGGTTGTTACCTTGTTCCTGGTGATCTCAGTATCGCAATATCACCCACTTGACCAATTCAAGAAATTGGAACCCGGTGATATGGCCGCCCATGTTATTTCACATATCGCTTACGGATTGACCGTTGGACTGGGGCTGGGAATTCTTCCACGTCTGTTGGGTTAAAGCGGGTGCCTGAACTCAAATACAAAGATATCGTCGGTGATGGTGGCTCTCATGTCTTAGATCAAGTTGAGGCTCAGCAAGATCGTCTGTCGCAAAGGTTGAGTCGAGTTGGCTGCATACTCGGCATCATGAGTGGTAAAGGTGGTGTAGGCAAGAGTACCGTGACCGCCAATTTGGCGCGTATTCTGGCCATACGAGGCAAAAGCGTCGGCGTTTTAGATGCAGACCTCAATGGCCCATCCATGGCCAAGTTATTAGGTGTCAGAGGTCACAAGCCGGACGTCTCAGAAAAAGGTGTCGTTCCCGCGTTGTCAAAAGACGGTATACGCATCATGTCGATGGACTTTTTTTTGGATGCAGATGAAGATCCTTTGCAATGGCAGGGTCCAACGAGCGATCAACATGTTTGGCGTGGCTTGCTGGAAGCCAATACGTTGCGCGAATTAGCTGCCGACACGGATTGGGGCGAACTCGACGTTCTTTTGATCGATCTGCCTCCGGGAAGTGACCGCTTAACCATGGTGTGCGATACCTTAAAGCGTATGGATCACCTTATAGCTGTCGGAATTGGGTCGGATCTGTCTCAGCTAATTGTGGGCAAGTCGGTGACCCTGGCGCGTCGAGTTTTGGAGCAACCGTTATTGGGCATCGTCTATAATATGCGTCACTATTTTGACCCAGCGACGAAGCGACTGATGCCCCTTTTCTTAAGTGAGGATGAAGCCAAATTGCATCAATTGACGATGCTCGCAGATATCCCATTCGATCCAAGACTGCTTAGCTGCGGTGATCAAGGTCGTTCATTTCCCGAGGAATATCCCCATTCCCCAACCTCTGTAGCACTTAACGCAGTTGCTGATCAGCTACTTAATAAACTGGCCGCGAAGGAGATTTCGTGAAATTTGTTTGCTCTGAATGTACGGAACCCATGAAGCTTGATAAAGCTGGAGGGCTGGAAGAGGATGGCACCTTTTCCGTGCGATTTGCATGCCCAAGCTGTGATTGGGGATTTGTGATGTGGACAAATCCGCAAGAAACTCAAATGGTTCGCTCTTTGGGCGTAAAAATAGGCGGTAATACCGTGCCTTCCGCACCATTGGAAACTATCCGTACGCACATGCACGGATCTACTTCTGCCACCACGGGCAGTGGTGGCAAATGCCCGTTTTCAGGTCTGATGGATCCCCAAGACTAAGGATTCAGCTCTGTCCGTGTGGCGGCTTCTATCAAAACGGGTTGGGCATTACCTGTTTCATTAAAAACATCGCCGGCTGGACTTAAGAGCAACCATAGCTTGCCTTTACCATCGACCGTCATCGCTTCAGCCAAGCCTTGGCTTGCGTGCAGACCATTTTGAGTGCTAAACGTCTTTTTGAGGTCGTCAAAGCTGTATAGGCCCTCAAGTGCGATACTGCGGTAAGAGTCGCCCATTAATTCAGCCAAAGGCGCTCGTGCGATCGTCCATTGGTTGCGGACAAGCAACCACAGATGGTCTTCCACGATTAATATGTCACTTATTGAACAGAAGCGCCTATTCAGGGATATATGCCTTCTTGTTTTGGCCACATATCTGCCCTTAGGGTCTTTCTTGAGGATCAGCAATGAACTGGGTGTTTCGCTGGTGGCCGCAATCATATTGTCCGCAAACGTAACGGCGCTACTAAGCGGGCAGAACTCGTTGACGCTGCAATATTCGGCAAGGTCTACTTGCGCTGAGAACGCAATGTTGCGAGATGCCAAGTCCAGTTGGTGTAGTTCGATAGTTCGTTGTGAATAGTAAGGCGATGTTTTGGATGTGAGTAACCAAGCGCCTTGCTCGTCTTCAAACAGGTCGTACAAATAGTAAGAACTCAACGCAATTTGTTGGCTGGGCTGTGGTTGTTGAGCGGTGAGAGGCCAGCTTAAGATACTCGGGATAGGATCCAGACGGCCGGTACAAACAATGAATTCGCTATCTCTTAACAACATGCCGCTAGGCGAAACGATGCGTGCAACCGATTGGGTCTGAGAGATCGCGAGCAGCTCGGTATCGCCCGCGATGACAAAATGAAGAGCTAATAATAGCAACATGACGGTTGAGCATAATTCATTCGCATCAAACCGTCAAAGTGTGGTGGTGCCCAAGCCCGGACTCGAACCGGGATGCCCGTAAGAGCGCTACCCCCTCAAGATAGTGTGTCTACCAATTTCACCACTTGGGCAGTGTTCTGTTTTTCGTTGCCATCATACGCAGACTTGACCTTGAAATCAAGGCCAACAGCCGCGACTATTCTTCCTCTTTTTCTTCTTCTGTGGCTGCTGAGGATTTGCCTTCGGCAGCTTTCTTTTCCGCTTCAATGCGGGCTCGATCTTTTCGGTGACCTTCTCTTAACTCTTCAGGCACCTCGTCCCATGGAACTACATCCATGCCCTCGATGGCTTCGCCCAATGGTACCGTTGTTTTATTACCTTCTTCATCCGTAATCACCACATCACCGGTGCTTTCAGGGGCACTGGTGGAATCGGCCGTTTGGCTGTCGGAATTCGTTTCCGTGGCATCTAAGCTGGTTGGTTGTTCCTGAGAGGATGGTGCGAAATCATCCGCAATACTCTTTGAGGGGTCGGTATCAACCAATGCCAGGGTGAGTGATGTAGCCATAAAGAAAATTGCGAGATACGTCGTTACTTTGGTTAAAAAGTCGCCTGCGCCTTTGGCTCCAAACACAGCTTTTGCTGCCGCATTATCTGCAGGTCCTGCAAAGCCACCTGCCTTACCGTCCTGAAAGAGTATCGTAAGAACAAGAAATACGCAGATGACGATATGTAACACGTAGATCATTTGCATGGATGTTTCTCCTTAGGTGTGCACCGCAGCTAAGCCTAAGCCGGTACGTAAACTCACAAGCCCAGAAGAGTAGCATATTCTGTACCAAACGCAAAGCGTGACTTTACGGACATTTGACTACCGTTATTCTAAGAAGCGCGGGTCCGAATCGCCATTCAGTGTATCCAGTACAAGCGCTTCCATGAGCATGTAGACATGGGTCAATTTATTGAGGTCCAACTGCTGCCAATCGTCGTCTACACTGTGATAGTCGTCGTGTACACCCGAGAACAAAAACAACGCCGGGATGCCAGCTTTGATGAAGCTATAGTGATCACTTCGCCGATGATAACGGTCCAAATCTTCGAGCAACTCAATTTTGTGATCAGGTGACTGAGCCAAGGCCCGAATACGCGTCGTCAATGTTGAGGTATCGATATTGGCCGGAACAATGCCAATTTGGCCAGCTTGATTACGTCCAATCATGTCGATGTTTATGTTGGCCACAATCTGTGATTTAGGCACGGGCGGATTGGCAACGAAAAATTTTGAGCCCAGTAATCCCTCTTCCTCGCCCGAAACGGCCAATACGATTAGGCTGCGTTTGCGATCTAAGTGTTGAATGCGATCGATTAAGGTAAGCAGGGCTGCTGTGCCGGTTGCGTTGTCGTCTGCCCCGTTGAAGATGTGATCGCCAAATCGGCCTAAATGATCGTAGTGCGCGCTAACGACAACATATTGCTCGCGCAAATCAGGATGCTGCCCTGGCAATAGTACTGCTACATTGTCCGCGGTTCTGGATTCTTGGACTTTATTGACGGTCAACGAAACACGGGCTCTACGTATACTGAACATACCAGGGACGGACTGTTTAATCTCATCGGTTACCCGGTCGTAGCTCTTTTTGCCGATCAATTCAGAGGCTGCGTCACGGGTTAGGCGAACAGACGGAAAGGTCATTGCTGGGCTAAACCCGAGGTCTGAAAGACTCATTTGTCGTCGCGATGGTGTGCCTGACCTGATTAATCGATCTGACGATTCCGGGTGAGGCATGAACATTATTCCAATTGCACCAGCCTCCCTTACTTTGATGATTTTGGTCAAAACGTTTGCATGGGTGGCGTCATTTGGATCGTCTTCAATGACCAATGCCCATTTACCTTGCAAAGAAACGGTGAAAAGACCAGTGGCGTACCCGGCAAAGACCATTGGCGCTTCAAAACGACCTACGTCGGTGTAACGTACGTCCATATAAAAGTCGCGGTAGAGCTGTAGTTTCTTGGATCCCCGACCACTTGTGGAAATTAAAGTTCGGTCGCTATCTAAACCATTAACAAACAAATCAAACGGCTGGATGAACGAGCCTTCAAATGGCGCAGATCCGTTTGACAGGCGAAATTGGGTCTCCAAATAGTTGGCCGCGAGCTTCTGGCCGCGAAAACTGGTTTCGCGACCTTCAAGCTCGTCACTGCTTAGAAATCGGACATGGGCGCTTAGCGTATCCTGCACCCGTTGCAAGTTATATTCAGGATTACTGAATGCCGTGATTAGAAGGGTTAGTGTGGATATAAGCATGAATCGCCTTTATTGGATGATGCATCCTGTTACGTATCAGGTCCGCTAAGGTTATACGGCCGTCATCAACATATCGTAAAGATCGTCGTGAAGGCGAAAAGGGCGACCCACACCCATTGTAAATACGTGGGTCGTGGATCCTGAAAACAATAGTTGCTTTGAATGGGCATCCAAAATTTGATAGCTGAAGTCGAGAATTCTACGGTTTAAACGGCTAATGGCCGTTTGCACCATTAAGGGTTGGCCGTAGCGGGCTGGGGCAATGAATCGGGATTGCATGGCAGCCACCATCAAAAAAACGCCACGTTTTTCCCAATCTGCATAGGCTAGCCCAAGTTGTGCGCATAAATAGGTACGCCCGATTTCGCAGTAACACGCGAAAACGGCATGGTGCACGATGCCCATCTGATCGGTATCTGCATAGCGGACATCTACTTGAGTTTCAAACCACTTCACTGTTTACTCCCGGGCCAAATCAACGATTTGTCCGCTATTACGGATCACGGAGATAGTGTCTTCAATGGCAAAAATGGCGAGAGGCATCGAGTCGTTCTTGAACCTGGTAATTGACCCGGATTTGTTGATCAAATGTATCGATGATTCTGAGTGGATGGCCAAATCGGACGTTCCCAGAACTCCGTACAAACGAAAGCCTAGTTTTGGGTTCAGGCGCGGCGAGCCGCTATCGGATGTACCCACCTCGAAGGTTACGGGCAATTCCAGTTTGGATGTGGAGCCGGTTGTGCCTAGCCGCAAACTAACCGGAGTCACAAGCAGTGTCATCAGCTCCGTTTTCCAGTTTGCCAGCAAGTCCGATATCCGTTCTGAGAAGGTGGCTACCCAAAGCGTTTCTCCCTGCACCAACGCAAAACTGTGTTCACTTAAATAATCGATTTTCTGGGAGCTCTTGATCTGGTAAGGCCGATCCCACGTCGCCAACCCCAATCGTCCCTCTTTGGGTAGACCCATCCAAATGGGTCCTTTCGATCCGCGCAGTAGATGCAATCGCTTCGATAAGACAACTTGCTGCACTTTTTGTGGAGCCAGACCAATCGTTGTCGAAACGCCGGTTTTAGGGTTGTAAGCAATGAACCGGTTTCTATCCATTTGGACTAGTTGGTAGGCGATTGCGGTGAAACCTTTGAATCCGCCAACCAAGTTAGCGTCAGGACTGAATTCGGTCCACATGGCCAAATCGAACAAGTGCCACTTCTGGTCGTGCCAAATCGCGATTTTTTCAATTCCAACAGCGACAGGCGTGGAAACGAAAGGCAATTGCATGGGCACTAATCCGGCCAATGGTGCGTTCCCAAGTTTAAGCGGCTGACCGCTCTCGGGTATCCAATGGAGATCGTTGCCTTGTTGAATCACGGCGCCTGCGCCTGTTTGTGTGATCAACAGGCCTGGGTACGGTTGGCTGCGGCGATTATGTGTGTCAACCAACATCACCTGATTTGGTGCGTCTACGATCAGGTTTTGCCAAGAGAAGATGGCAAGCAGAAGTATATTCATGGCTTCAGGAATTGCCAGGCCCAGGATTTACCATTGCGGTCAAATCTTATGGCGGCGGTAGGGGATTGGAAGAGAATGTCTGCAGTCGATCCGATAGCTTTGGAATCTTCGTGCAGGCCCCCAGCTACGGTTGACAGATAGCAGCGAACGTTCTTCTTACCGTCGTTGATGACGAGATCCGAGAAGCCGTCACCATTCCAATCCAGTTGCATGTCGAAGTTGACTTGGTGGTTATCGTTACGCTCTTCCGTATCTAGCTTAAAAGTGAATGAGCTGATTTCACGCCATAACACGCCAATACGGCGGTAGATGTGACAATTGATCTTGCGAGAGTTGGAAAGAGACGACATTAGTTGGGTCCCTAAGCCAGATTCGGTCGTAAACACGGCGAATCGTGTCCCGGCTTGCAAGCTATCAAAGATGACGCGCATGACAATACCCGATTCACGGGTGGACTGCTCGGTAATGGAATAGCCCAAACTGTCGAGATCGCCTGTCTCGCCACCGATCACCAGCCATTGTTCGGAGTTATCGGTAAGTAAAGGGATAGCTCGATGTGTGCCAGACATGGGTGGTGTCGGATGTTCAATTTTTTGTTTACGGGTGAAGTTAAAGCTGTGGACGCGATCGCCGTCCATCCACAAAGCTAATTGATGTCGTTTTTCCACCGCTGGTGTCAGAAAAGGGTGTCGGTCTAAATTAGATAGCCGACTCTCTATTGGCGTGAGCGGGTAATTAAACAAATCGCATGTGTCTTTTCCCAGCTTTGAAAGGTGAATAGAATGCCTAGATGACCAGATTAGCCAAGTACTATTCCCGTTTTGTAAAACGGTAGCCGGTAACCAATGAGGGTTATGTAATGCTTGCGGCGATTCAAACTTTATTTCTGGCTGATGCTGCTCACCACTGGGTTCAAATTGGTGGATCCTTATGCCTTGTTCGTCGATGATGAATAGCCGACCTGCCTGTGTGGCAACACATGTATTGGCTTGTAAGTTCATGGGACGAGCTTTGACGTGATCGGCTAGATAGAGACTCGGTAGGGCGCCATTTTCTTGAGCCATGACCCAAATCGATTCGCCGAATGCAGGTTGTGCCCATTTGGGATCCCCTTGGAGACCGTCCATCGTTAGTAGAAATAAGAATATCCATGTCATAGCTGCGATTCTAGCGCACGCGGGTGCTTGTCTCGACGTGGAAATAAAAAAGGGCGCCCAGGTGGGCGCCCTCAAATTAATGAAAACGAGATTAGTTTTCGTTGGTAGGGATAGGCATCATAGGAATGATGACGTCGCCAGCACGATCAATCGTTAATTCCGAAAATCGTCCATAGCGTCGCATATCAACCCAACGATGGCCTTCCAGCCAGAGCGAATAGCGACGTTCATGTAATAGCTGTGTTAGGGCTTGATCAGCACTTGTAAGGCTGACAGCACCCAATCCAGCATTGGCACGAACGGCGTTGATGTCGCTTTCAGCGGCTCCTAGCTCGCCTAGTCCTATATTTGCCTCGGCTCGTAGTAAAACCAATTCCTCATTACGAATAATAGGGAAGGGGGATACGGAGCTGGTAGCGACGACCACGCCTAGATCACTTGTTAAGTCATCAAAGGTGGTTGCGGCTGGGCGTTTAAGAACCTTGCTTGAGAACCGGGTGTCGCCTGCTTCTGCATCGGCTTCAAAGGACGGATGCCCAAGTGCCTTGACGAAGTCAGCTGACGGGTTTTCAAAGATAGGATTGAGTTGGTCGCCGCTGCCGGTAGAATAGACGTGATAGACGCCATTCTTCATGTCACCAGAAGCATCGATAAATGAACCTTGAAGTGCATTCAGTGCGGTCTGGAAGTCACCTTGATAGGCGGCTACCCGGGCGCGCAATCCGCGATTGAACTGTGCAAAACTTGCTGGCGTACTAAAGCCTGCAAATCCCGACGTAAGCCGAAACGGGAAGGTTGCGTTGCCACCCTGTAACTCGCCGTTGGCGGTGTCCAGCATGCCACCGATGGCTGCCAATGCTTCTGTACGTCCAACGAAAGGACCAGGAACCGTGCCTTTCACGTCAACACGAATGCCATTCTCGTCGGTGTAGTTGAGATTAATGAGTAGCTGATAAGCCATCATTGTTCTCGCGAATCCTGCAGTACTGTTGCCGTCGCCACCACTTAATTCTGCAGCGCGATCGATCAGCGTGTTGCAATCACGAATGACGCGATAGCGGGAAGCCCACGGTCGTGTCAGCAAGAATCCGTTGGCGTCAATAGGACCGCGCATGAGTTCTTGCGTGTAGCGTGGATCAGAAGGTTCGAAGTAATAGATGTCTCGGCCCATTACGGCAACCGAGCGCAAGTAGATTTGGTGGTCAAGGCGTATGCCAGCTTCGATTCCTGTTGCCAAGAACGCGATGGAGGCACTGGTTTCACTGGCTGCATTTGGGTCATCAATATCCTGTTCGGATGAACATCCAAAGAAGAATAGTGAGGCCGAAATACCACAAAGAAGGGAGACTGTTTTTAGGTTTTTCATGGTTTTGCTCCTCACATTCCAACCGAGACTTCGAAGTAGTAGGATTTGGATGACGGGAATGGCGTAACTTCAACGCTACGTCCAATGGCCACGCTGCCAAAGTTACTTACTTCTGGGTCATAGGAAGAGTAGTCTGTATCTGTCCACAGGTTACGACCAGTCAAAGCGAATCGCAGGTGGTGCAATTTGCCGTACACAATATTGTCTAAGCCTGAACGGCCAATTTCGTATTGTAGACGTAGGTCGCGTAAGCGGATGTATCCGCCATCTTCGATGAAAGGAGCGGTACTGGTACCAAGACCAGCTAAGCGCTGTTGAGCAACGGGATCATCTAAATCATACGTGGTGCCACCTAGATCAGTTAACAACACGGTGAGGTTGATGATATCGCCGCCTTCTTTCCAGTCGATGAGGCCGGAGAGACTGAAGTTCTTGTAGGTGAACACGTTGTCCCAAGCTACTTGGAAGTCAGGTGTCTCATTTCCTAATGGTTGATAAGGCACTAACCCTTGTGCTTCCAGGGCCGTACGCTCTGGTCCTTCAGGCAAGAGTTCAGACCCAATAATGGTCGTTGGTGAATAGCCTTCACGAAGCAAGTACTGACCAAGGAAGGCCGCAAAGCCGCCCGTGGTAAATGAAGTGACGTCGAGCCTGGTGATCTCAGAATCGTAGGTATAGTAGTTAATACCCGTTGTCCAGTTGAAGTTGCTCGTTCGCACAGGGTTGAAATTAAGTGCCAACTCCATACCGTCTGTTGTCATTTCGCCACCGTTGATGACCTCTTGCGTGAAGCCTGTCGATGGTGGAACTTGACGGAAGAGGATCAAGTCTGAAATGTCCTGTTGGAAATATGAGAATTCGATGGTGCCTTTTCCGTTGAGGATAGTGGCGTCGAATCCTATTTCCAGTTCTTCAGATGTTTCTGGTTCGATGTCCGGGTTACCAGCCAAGGTACTCGGCAGCAGTCCACCCATGCCAGCAATGTTGACACTGTTGAATGAGGTGTATTTTGCGAATGGAGGAGGTAGGTTGCCCGTTTGGCCCCATGCAGCTCGCAACTTGAACTCTGTGAAAATGTCTTTCAAACCCGACCAGAATTCATATTCCGACAAGCGTACGGATAATGAAGACTTGGGGAAGGTGTAGTACTTGTCTGTGTCACCGTTGGCACTCGACGAATCGCCTCGTACACCGGCGGTGAAATAGATCTTGTCGTTGAAGTTAATTTCTTCTTGGAAGAAGTAGCCTTGGTCTACTTGAATAATACGGTTTTGTGTAACGGTCACGCCAGCGGCGTTATCTAAGTTGAACTGACCTTCAATTAGGTTACTGCCAACAACATTGATGTTGTTGAGATCGCCCTCTTCGAACTGGACACCGCCCGTCGTTCGGAAAGAGATTCCGCCCGTCGAATAAAGGGTGTGCGTTAAGTTCAGGTACAAGTTCGTCAATTCGCTTTCGGTTTCA
The DNA here is from genome assembly GCA_029263455.1 of Holophagae bacterium. Taxonomy (GTDB): domain Bacteria; phylum Acidobacteriota; class Holophagae; order Acanthopleuribacterales; family Acanthopleuribacteraceae; genus JAGQSC01. The sequence continues at coordinate 269,396 of JAJCXM010000014.1, read as the reverse complement.
CCCAAGATGGCTGTACCGGGCTGATCGCTTACTTGTTCGAATTGCAAGTCTCGTGGGAAACGTGCATCGTTTTGAAGCGTAAAGAAGTCCGTGCCAGCTGTAAGATTGAAGTCAAGTGATTGGCGCGCTGACTCAAACACGCTCCAGTCAAACTTGGCCGAAACCATGCTGCGATTGACGGTTTCTCGGTTGCGAATTAGATCACGCGTTTGAACCGCATTGGATTGGGCAAATGGATTAATTGGATAAACACCGTCTACGGGTCGTAAATCCATGAAGCTTGGCGTTGAAGACAAAGAAACGCCAAAGGTTGTGCCTGTGTTGTCGTTGCCCGTCAATCCGCGATCAGCGCTCGATTTGACGAAGTTAGTTGCCAAGGAAACCGTGAACCGATCATTGAAGTGGTGGTCCAGGTTAATACGGAGTCCGTACTTCTCGTAGCCGGTCCTTTCGATGATTCCCTCATCTGACAAGGCTAAACCCGAAAAGTAGAATCGCGTTTTTTCGTTTCCGCCGGAAGCATTGAAGCGGGTTTCAAAGATATCGCCCTTGTTTCCATAAATTTCGTCTTCGTAATTGACAAAATTACCTTGGTTGAATACATCCAAGCCAGCCTGACCAAAGGTCGCGAAAGCTGTTTCAGCAGTGAAAGTACGTACACCAAGTTTTTTGATAATAGAACGTTGTCCGTATGATTGAGATATGTTGTACACCGTTTCACCAGCGCGCCCTTTTTTGGTGGAGATAATGACCACACCATTTGACGCTTTGGCACCATAGAGCGCAGCTGCGCTTGGGCCCTTTAGGATTTCGATGCTTTCAATATCACTAGGTGCCAAATCAGCGATGCGGTTACTAGGCTGATCTTGTGGGCTCCTGCTACCAGCAGCAGCTGCCGCTGTAACTTCGTTCACACCCGACTGAACTTCGGTGTTACTGACGATGACACCGTCAACAACGTAGAGCGGTTGTGAAGATCCATTGATCGTAGACACGCCACGCAATGTCATTGAGATACCGCCGCCTGGTGCGCCGGTGTTTTGACTGACTAGAACGCCAGCAAACTTACCACTCAATGCGCCGTCTAATGTCTGAGATGGTGCGCGGGCAATTTTTTCGGCCGTTATAGTGGCGACCGAATTGGCCAAGTTTTGTCGTTTAACGGACGTTGCAAAGCCAGTAACGACAATCTCTTCACTTAATGCAAGAGGTGCCTCTTTAAGCGCAACATTAAGACTGTCTGTGCTTGCACTGACAGTCTCGGTTTTTGCCGCGAAGCCAATAAAGCTGAATTGTAACGTTACGGATTCGAAGCCCGTTACTTTTAAGTCAAATGCTCCGCTTTCGCCTGAGACAGTTGATATTGTTGTGTTTTTTACCACGATCGTGACGCCTGGAAGGGGATTGCCGTCCGTTTCGTTGGTGACCGTTCCTGAAATCGCTAACTCTTGCGCGAGTAGTCCCATACTGAACATGACTAGCGCGGCTAGCATAAGAAAACGCTGAACCCTCATGAGAATAATAGTCCTCCATACCAAATTAGAGTCGCCGTTTTTGATGCGGCATCTCCCGCCATCTTCACACGTCAAAGTGTGTCCGGTGTCGAGGATAGATATTCACAAGCAAAGCAGAATCGCCACAATTGTCAATAAAATTGTCACATCTGTTGCGTCTTTTTACGTCTCGTTTCTCTTTACATCGCGCCATTTTGACACCCAGGCAAGCCACATTATTTTCAGTCACGGTGGGATCATGCTCGGCTACAGCGGATTTTTCGCTTGGTATCAGATTTGCTTCTCCGCATTCGGAATTTGAATCCTGCGGAGGGTCTTCATGATGGAGGAGTCGATCAAGGTCATCACCGAAAAGGTGCAGGCCCATAACCAATTCATTGATCTGGTTATGATGGAAATGAGGAAGGTGATTGTGGGTCAACGGTATATGTTAGACCGTCTCATGATTGGCCTACTCACGGAAGGACACATTTTGATGGAAGGTGTGCCCGGTCTCGCTAAAACCTTATCGGTTAACACGTTGGCAGCCTCATTAGATATGGAATTTAAGCGTATTCAGTTTACGCCGGACTTATTGCCAGCTGACATACTTGGCACCATGATTTACAACCAAAAAGAAGGTTCGTTTGAGCCTAAAAAAGGTCCCGTTTTTGCCAATCTTGTTTTGACGGATGAAATTAACCGTGCGCCAGCCAAGGTTCAATCCGCGCTGCTTGAATCGATGCAAGAGAAACAAGTCACGATCGGTGATCAAACGTACAAACTGCCTAACCCATTTCTTGTACTTGCAACTCAGAACCCGATCGAGCAGGAAGGCACCTATCGATTGCCTGAAGCGCAAATTGATCGTTTCATGTTGAAACTAAACGTGAAATACCCGACGAAATCTGAAGAACGAAATATCATGGATCGCATGACCGAAGGCAACCGTGTCCAACCTAAGCCCGTCGCAAATCCAGAAGATATTTTTAAATCTCGTGCCGTCGTCGATGAGATATATGTGGACGAGCGCATCCGAAATTACATCATCGATCTTGTGTTCGCAACACGTGAACCAGGCGAACATGGACTTCCCGATCTAGCGGATCTCATTGATTATGGTGCGTCACCTCGTGCGTCAATTGCCTTAATGACTGCCGCTAAAGCTCATGCATTCTTGCGCGGTCGTGGGTATGTAATACCCGAAGATATCAAGGCGGTTGGCTTCGATGTCCTACGACACCGATTGAGTCTTACCTTCGAGGCTGAAGCCGAAAACATCAGTACCGATGAGATTATTCAGAACTTGTTTGATCATATAGAGGTGCCATAGTCCGATGTTGACCCGCGACCTGCTACGTCAAATCCGTCGTATTGAGATCAAGACACGCCGTATTGTCGATGAAAATCTCGCCGGAAAATACCACTCTGCCTTTAAGGGCCAGGGCATGGAATTTTCCGAAGTACGCGCTTACCAGGCCGGCGATGATATTCGTAGTATCGACTGGAACGTGACTGCTCGCATGGGCGAACCCTTTATTAAAAAGTTCGTCGAAGAACGCGAGCTAACCGTCATGTTGTTGGTAGATATGTCCGGGTCAACTGAATATGGCTCATCGCAACGATCGAAGCGAGACGTTGCGGCAGAACTGACCGCGCTGTTTGCGTTCTCTGCCATTCGCAATCAAGACAAAGTTGGTTGTCTCATCTTCACCGACCATGTGGAACTTTATATCGCACCTAAGAAGGGAAAGAACCACGTCTTGCGCTTGATTCGGGAAATCTTGGCGTTTAAGCCAAAGGGACTGAAAACAGATTTGGGTGCGGCACTACGCTACTTTTCAAAGATAATGAAACGCCGTGCCGTGGTCTTCCTGATTTCTGACTTCATGGACGATGACTATCTTCGACCAATGCAAAACATACAAAGCAAACATGACCTAATAGCGCTGCCTCTTTATGATCCACGTGAACATGAGCCACCGCTCGGTGGTCTGTTCGCTTTGGAAGACGGCGAAACTGGTCAGGAAATCATGGTGGACTTTTCCAGTAAACGAGTTCGCGAGGCCTATGCTTTGGGCGCACTGGGCAAAAAGGCAGAGCTTGAACACAGTTTACGCAAATCAAAGGTCGATTATATTCCCATTGCGTGTGGACAACCCTACGAGCAGGACCTCGTTAAGTTTTTCAAAACTAGGGAGTTAAGGCGTTGATGAAACTAGTTTTTTGTATGTTTCTGGTCTCGCTTGGGCTGGCCGGAGAGCCTATTGTGACCGCTGAGCTATCCACCAGAGATGCATGGGTCGCCGACCCTGTCGACTTACAAATACGCATTCATTTTGATGACCGTTGGTCTTTTGAGCTAACGCCGCTGGACAAGTCTCTAGCAGAGGCCTCTGTCTTGAACCATCGCTGGTTGGAAGTTCACAAAGATCTTGATACGGGGCTTAATGTATTAGAGCTCAAAGCAGAGCTAGCTTGGTACAAGATTGGAACCTTTAAAGTACCTACCATCGAACTCAAAGGCACAGACGGTGCCGGCGAGGCTCACGTATTCTCAACCCCAAATTTGGAAATCGAAATCAAGGCCATGCTCGATGAGTCGGATACCGCAGTCGCGCCTCCACGGGGACAAGTTGATTTGCAATTCCACGAACTATGGCCTTGGTTGTTGATGGCGGCTTTGGTCATTCTGGCGCTGGCGATTGTGTTGATTTACCGTTGGCGCCGAGGCGGTGAGCCGAAGCCAGTTCCCGTGATTCCGCCCAAACCTGCTTACGAAGAAGCGCTTGCCCGATTACATGAATTGACCCACGGTTCCCTCTTGAAAGAAGGCAAGTTCAAGCCGTTCTATGTCGAAATTAACTTAATCATCCGACACTATTACGGACGTCTCTTTGGCATTCCGGCCGAAGAAATGACGACCTATGAATTGGGCTCGTGGTTTGTGGATCACCGTATGAAGGCGGAAGTTGGGCCGTTGAATGACCCATTTCAGGAATTGTGTGACATGGTGAAGTATGCCAAATATGAGCCGGTTGAGTCTGAGCACAATGAGGTTGTGAATTTGGCACACCAGATCATAGAAAAGCTGAAGCCAACCTTTGAGGAGGATGCTCATGTGGCGGTTGGCTAGTCCATGGTATTTGGCTCTACTTATTTTGCCAATTGCGCTCTTGATTTGGCACCGAATTGCCTATCGAAAAGGCCGCTCTTCGTTACTTTTTAGCGGCGGACACCTGCTTCGTGACTTGCCCGGTAGTTGGCGTACAGTCATCGCTCCGCACACGCACTGGCTTAGATACCCAGGCTTGGTGCTACTGATTTTTGCCCTCGCAAGGCCTCAGACTGGCAATGCCGTGCAAAAAATCGAGACATATGGCGTTGACATTATGATGATACTCGATGTGTCAGGAACCATGGGCGAGAAGGATATGTCGGCTAAAGGCAGAGACATTTCTCGTCTAGCGGCTGCGAAGCAAGTTATGTCTGGATTTGTCAACGGCCGTACGTCTGATCGTATCGGGCTAATCGCATTTGCTACCCAAAGCTTAACGCGTTGTCCCCTTACCGTTGATTACGATTTGGTATCGCTAGCACTGGAAGAGATCAACTTGAACCTGTTCCCCGAGGAAATGCGCCGTACGGCGATCGGCAACGCCATCGCGACCGGCGTTTCTCGGTTATGGAAATCGGATGCGCGCTCCAAAGTCATGATTCTGTTGACCGACGGGGCAAATACAGCCGGTAACGTGGCACCCTTGACGGCTTCGGATATCGCGCTATCGGAGAAGATTCGAATTCACACCATTGGTTTTGGCAGTCCCGGTCGATCTGATGTCGATGAGCAGTTATTGAAAGAAATTTCAGAAAAGACAGGTGGTCAATTTTTTCGATCAACCTCGCTTGAAGATTTGGAACGGGTCTATGAACTCATTGATGATTTAGAAAAGAGTGAAGTTGTTGTGAAGAATTTCCAGCGCTGGGATGAGTGGTTCACGTGGTTCTTGTGGCCTGGATGCGGGTTAGTCTTGTTGGAGATCATCCTACGTAACTTAATTTGTCGTCGGGTGCCTTGATATGAGTTTTGCTAATCCAGAAATCTTGTATGCCTTGGTGGTTGTATTTTTGTTGCCGATGGTTTTTATTGCCTCGGAGCGAAAACGCAAAACTCGACTGGCCTCAATGGTTAACTCGTCGCGCCCGGATTTGGTTATGGGCGCAGCATTTGAGCGTCGGCTAGTCACGATGATTTTGCTAGCGCTCGGTGTGGCGGCATTGGCAGTTGCGGCCGCTCGCCCTCAATGGGGCACAAAACTCGAGACGATTACTCACCGCGGCATCGATGTGTTGGTCGCTGTTGATGTGTCGGAGAGCATGCGCGCACGGGATGTGTCACCCGACCGAATCTCGAAGGCGCGACAAGAGATTGATAAATTCCTGAACATGCTCGAAGGTGACCGCATCGGGCTCATTGCCTTTGCCGGTAGTGCCTTTACCTACTGCCCGTTAACGGTTGACTACAGGGCCGTACGGTTATTTCTCGACGGGCTTGAGCCCGGAGTCATTGAGGACGGTGGCACCGATCTCAATGCCGCTATCGAGGAAGGCATTGAAACATTTAAACGGTCAAAGTCGACGTCGTACCGAGTGCTTGTACTCTTTACGGATGGCGAACATCACGAAAAGGATCCATTGCCTATGGTCCGTGAAGCGGTTGCCGAAGGCATTCAGGTCTACACCATTGGTATTGGCAATCCCGCCATGTCGGGCGAGCGAATTCCGTTGGAATCACGGGGCACAGAAGAAGTATTCAAGTTGGATCAGAGCGGCAACCTCGTCATCACGATGCTGGATGAAGGAACCTTGCAACAGATCGCGGATGAAGGCGGAGGCCAGTACTATCGTGTCTCCCAAAGTGGTACGGAACTGGCCGAAATTTATCAGCACCTATCAGCCATGGAAGAAACCGAATTTAGTTCGCGTCTGCACCATCAAAAGGAAGACCGATTTCAAATACCGTTGATCTTTTCTCTCGTGTGTCTCGTATTGGCCTTTGCAATGGGAGACCGCAGCTTTAAGAAATTGCGTCGAACACAAGGAGTGACGTCATGAAGTGGATGATGATGTTCTTTGTGTGTGCTAGTGCCATGAGCCAAAACTTCTTAAGGGATAGCTTGCCTCTGGCCAATCGCTCGGCGAACAAGGCGTTTGAGGATGGCAAATACGAAGATGCCCTTAAAGAATACTTGGATCTTTATGGTCAAGACACGACCAACGGCGCGGTGGCGTATAACATCGCCAACACCTATTTGGCATTGGGCGACCAGGAGAAGGCCAAACAGTTTTACGAAAGAGCCTTGAAATCTGATGATTCCGAAGCCAAGAAGCGTTCTAAGTTCAATCTCGGCTATCTAAATTTGCAGGGTCAGAATCCGGCCGAGGCTGTTCAACAATATATCGATTTTCTCAAAGAGAACCCCCATGAACTGGATGCAAAACGCAATTTAGAACTCGCTCTTCGTCAGCTCGAACAGCAACAGCAGCAACAGAATGAATCGTCTGATGAATCTCAAGATAATAAAGACGGTCAGCAATCTGAGGACTCGCAATCGGGTGGTGGTCAGCAAGATCAGCAAGACCAAGAGCAAGAATCAGGTGATCAGGGCGAGCAGGATTCTTCAGATCAAGAGCCGTCCGAGGGCCAGGATTCTGAGTCTGAATCCCAAAACGAAGAAGAAGGCGATAATCAAGGTGAACAGCAAGGTGCGCAACCAGATCAACCTGAATCAAATCCCGAGTCCTCGCAATCTTCCGATCCTCAAGAATCTAAGGATCCCTATAATGAAGAAATGAAAGAACAGATTTTGCAAGCGTTACAAGATCAGGAGATCCAGCAACAAAAAGAATTTCAGAAGCGCAAAATTGGAACCACTAAACGGAGGGCCAAAGATTGGTAGTGCGTCTTTGCCTCATGCTTTTCCCTGCGTTCGTTTGGGCTCAGGTGGAATTCTCGTTGTCTGCACGTCAATTGGCGCAGAACGACGTATTGGTGTTTTCTGTCACCATAAATAACCCAACGAGTGACCAAGAGTTGGAATGGCCCAAAGGGTTAAACGGCGGTGAGTTTGAGTGGATTCGCAACTCGACCAGTTCGCAAACATCCATGAGCATTGTCAATGGACGAGCAAGCCACGTTCAAACATTGAATTATCAATTTAGACCCAAGTCGCAGGGCAAATTCGTTTTTCCAGCTCAGGTCGCCAGCTACGGAGGAAAAGAGTTTCGTAGCGAAGCGGTCGAAATAACAGTTTCGGAGCCCAATACCCGCATTCAATCGCGCGCAGGCTCGTCACCCAATGGCGCTGACCCGTTTGACAGTTTCTTTAATCAGCGCCGCCGTGACGCAGGCCAACCTGAAATGTTCGTGCGTTCAGAAGTCCCGAAGAAAACCTATTTTGTTGGTGAAGCGATCACGTTTATCACGCGTATCTATTTGCGAGGGGTCCGTGTCTATAGCGATGGCTCCAGAATGGATATGCCTGCTTTTGAGGGATTTTGGGTCGAGGAGCTAGACCGCACAGCTATCGAGTCTGAATCGGTTGTCATCGATAACAAATCGTATGATACAGCTGTCGTTGACGCACGCTTAGTCTATGCAAATAAGCCAGGGACCATCATAATCCCGCCGGCAAAATTTAATCTCAACGTCTCTACGGGCTCATTCATGAGCCGAGCTCAATCGATTTACCGTGAGACAGAACCAGTCGAGCTGATAATCAAACCACACCCAGCCAACGCGCCTAAGGGTTTCTCGGGCGTGGTTGGCAAATTCGATTTACAAGCTGTCCTGGACCGTGACCAAGTCAAAGTTGGAGAGTCTGTGTCTTTGAAAATCACGGTGTCGGGTCAGGGTAATTTCTCGGCGATCAATGACTTCCCAATAAAGGGACTAGATCCATCTTTTGAATTCTTTGCTGGCGGTTCACCACAGGTTGGCCATCGTGAAGGCCGTGCAGCGAGTAAGACTTGGACCCATGCGTTTGTGCCTAAAAGTGAAGGTAGCTACGAAATTCCAGAGGTCTCATTCAGTTTTCTCGACCCAAACCAGGGCAGCTACAGCACGCTCAAGCAGGGACCCTTTGTGATCAACGTTTCTCCTGGCGATGGGACGGCACTGACAGGCGGGCCTTTGGCTCAGTCTCAACTGAAGATGAGCGATCAGTCAATGCACTTCATTAAGTTGAAGGGGGGAACGAGCGATCATCGGCTTGATCCACCAAATCCCATCCGCATCATTCAAGTGGCAATGGTCTTTGTGCTGTTGAACGTCATTTTATTAGCCTTTTTCGCCGTCCGCGGTCGATCCGCTCAAAGGCGGGTGGAGTTGCGCCCGAAATACGCCTATCGTTCATTCAAAACGGAACTGTCGAGATTACGCGCGCAATCGGACAAATTAGAATCCGATATCTTTTTTACGCGTCTGTCTGCCGCGTTATTCTCGTATTTTGGCGATAAGTGGGAGAGGCCGGCTAACGGAATATCATTGGAAACCATTCACGATGTTTTCAGGCTCAAGAATATTGACGATCCGCTGTACCGCCAGGTGGTCGATTTAGTAGAAGCTTGTGATTTTGCGCGCTTCACGCCTAGTTCATCGTCGTCAAAAGAGCAGCTACTGGAGCGCGCTAGACAAACGATCAAATTGGCTGACGAGGCTTTACCGTGATGATCCTATGTTTGTGCTTTTGGTTGTCTACACCAGAGCTAGAATCGCAATGGCAATCTGCCAATGAGGCCTATAAGTCTGGCGATTTTGAGGCGGCGGCCCAGACATACGAACAACTCTTGGAAACAGGCGCGAATAACGGACCCTTGCACTTCAATATCGGAAACGCCTATCTCAAGCAAGGTCTGTTGGGAAAAGCATTGGTCCACTTCTATCGGGCTGAACGGTATATGCCGTACGATTCTGACTTAGCTCATAACCTGTCTTATGCCAACCAGTTACGAAAAGATCCCGTCATAGACGAAGAGGAGGATGCCTTTCTTAGAGGGCTGGACCACGTCGTCAATGCGGTGGATGCTCGCATCCCTTTTTATCTTGCGCTGATCTGTTGGATAATGGCTGGCATCGCGTCGATGGCCCTTATCATCCAACGTCAAAAAACAAGAAGGGCCAGTTACACGATGGTGATTGCCGGAATCTTGGCAGTTCTGATTACAGGTTTATCGTTTGTCCAATACCGCCAGTTGGCGCGCCATGATTTTGCCATTGTGGTGGCCCAAGAACTTCAGGTGATGGCTGGTCCGTCGCGTCGAGAAGCCGTCAGTTTTACCGTGCACGAAGGCATACGGTGCCAGATTATGGGCGAATCGGACGATTGGGTACGCGTTCGTCTAGCCAACGGTTACAACGGCTGGGTCCCGCGTAGCAAAGTCGAACGAATTTAGGTCTACCTGATCGAAGATAAAACTGAATTTCTATTCAGTATCTTGTTTGTTCGATGGCATCAGCCGCCAATGACTGTGTTAGCTTTGTTGTTGAACTCCTTGATTTGCGTTATAGTTAGGTCGAGAAACCCGACTACTTTAAACTCATCAAAAGGCGCGTTCAAAATGCCCTTTAGAGGAGTCATCATCAACACTGGAGGGTGCTGTGTTAAGACGATTACTCGCTCCTTTGAGCGCGACTTTGTTATTTTTGACGGTGGGCTGTTCGAGTCTCGATAAAAACGAGAATACACCACCGACACCAAGTCCAACGATTGACTACACGTTTGTGAAATTCGATGTGGCATCAGGCAATCCCGCTGACATCGCTCTTCCCAACGATATTTTGAGAAACCCTGCCACAGGTCGCTTGGCGTTGCCTTTGAGCGGACAGCCGTTTGATTCGGCGAATACGTTATTTGGCTTTTCGACGCTGGCACCGATGGTCATCCCCTTTGACGGTGAAGTAGACCCCAGTTCGGTAAATGCAGACACGCTGCCTGTTATTGACACAACAACCTTACAGCCAGCAGCTTGTGCGTATCAAGTCTCCACCAATCCGACAACTGGAAACTCAACGGTTGCCATCGTTCCACTAGTACCCTTGGGTGCAGGTCGAACCCATGTTGTTGTTGTAACCAAAGGTGTACGCGGTTTACCTTCGGGCCTACCGGTTGAGTCTGAAGTGACGACGATCTTGCTCAAGGGCACCTCATCCTTTCTTGATGCCAATGGCAATTCAACCCGAAGCGTCCTAAGTAATGCTAATGCTGCTGCTTTGGAACCATTGAGGGCCGCTTACCAAAGCATTTGGGGCGCAGCTGAAGCCATCACCGGACAGGCGCGTATCAATATTCCGTTTGCGTTTGCGTTTTCAACTCAGCCACTAACGGTTACGGCAAGGACGCTACGTGCGCGTGCTCAAAGTGAGACACCAACGCCAACAATCCTGACAGCTCTACCTTCAGCAGAAGCCGTTGACGCCTTCTTTCAAAGTATTGGCTTGGGTGCAGCACCCCACAACGCGATCGGCTCTCTCTATTACGGTTCGTTTAACGCGCCTAACTACATCAACCACCCTCTAGCCGGACCATTCAATGGCGAAGGTGATGCGCTTACTCCCGCTGGGCGGCATGATATTCGATTTTGGGCGGCCATTCCTGCAGGTGCACAGGGTCCTGTTCCTGTCACTATCTTCCAACACGGTCTGACGCGAACCAAAGAGGATATGTTTGCCATAGCCAATGGCGCCTGTGCTTCCGGTGTGGCCATGATTGGTATCGACGTCGTCCTTCACGGTGACCGCGTAGGTGATTTCGCCAACAACACGACCGGAGAAGTTGGTCCTGACGGTAATCCAGATCCATCTGGAACATTTTTCCTCAATGTAGCATTTCCGCTGATGGCTCGTGACAACGCACGACAAACGCTTTCCGATCAATTTGTTTTGACACGTATGATTACAAGCGGAGCGGCTGACTTTAATGGCGACTCTGTTCCTGAACTTGCCCCTATCGGCTTGACCTATGTGGGTCAGTCATTGGGCGCACTTTTGGGGACGGCTTTTGCTGCTTTGGAGCCAAACGTGAGTCTGGCATCACTGAACGTGCCCGGCGGACGGATTGGCATGTTAATTCCCAATTCGGCTTCAATTAGTGTGGCAGTGAATGCCGGTCTCGCGGCAAGTGGTATTTTGCCCGGAACAACGGACTACGCCTTATTCTTCTTGATCTTCCAAACCGTAATGGATGATGCGGATCCAATGAACTATGCACCATTTATCACCAATGGCGGACTTGCAGACGGGGTTGGCAGTGCCGTCCTTGTACAAGAAGTGGCCAATGATCAAGTCGTGCCTAATTCTGCAACTGCCGACCTAGTTAGAGCGATGGGTATACCCCAAGTCAATGCGCTTTGGGAGTATCCTGGCCAGGCGCAAGTGAGTGCCCCACATATCGGTTCTGGACACTATCAATTTGCTTCCGGAGGCCATGGTTTCTTACTTGACCCAACAGCGGATACGGTTGTTCAAGGTCAGACCCAAGCTTTGACTTTCCTTTACACAGGGCTTCAAGGCCAGCCAACGATCATCGATCCTTTCGGAGCCAACAAAGACGTGAACATTACTTACGTTGAGGACATGCCACAAAGGTTTGGTTTTGAAATCAATGTCGACATGTTGGTCTATTTCCCGACTAAATAAGCCAACGAATTCACCTTGAAACTGCCTCGGCCTAAATTAGGCCGGGGCATTTTTTTTGGCAACAGTCTGAATCCAACCCTGTAATTGATACAATCGCGTCTGTAATGAGTTGAAGGAGCGTGTTCCATGAGAGCTAGCATGATTGTTTTGTGGCTTTGTTTGAGTGGACTGGCACAGGAGAATGTGGCGGTCGACGTAAATGAAGTGAAAGAAGTCCCATTAGAGCTAGCCTCGCCTCGGGCCACGATGCGCACATTCTTGACTGCCATGGTAGAGGTTAAGAACGGCGATAGCTCTGCACTCTCGCAAGCAGTTTCGTGCCTGGACTTAAGCCAAATTGACCCTCTCTTGCGTGGTAGTTTAGGCAAGAAAGCTGCTGAAGATGTTTCGATGTGTATTGATCGCATCGCCTTTGTTGTCTTTGAAGACATTCCGGAAGTAATACAGGGACAGTGGGTCTTTAGTAAGGCGAGATTCGAATATCAAGGCGCCAGGCACGAAGGCTTGATTGCTATTGGTGTTTCAGAGGACGGCTGTTGGAAATTCACGCCAGAGACGGTAGCTGGCATAGGCACTTATCGAGCCTTCTTGTTGGACCGCGCGGTGGTCGAAGGTGTTCAAGAACTGGAAACCTGGGAAACGCGCTGGACGAAACGTTTTCCTTGGTTAGGAAACCGTACTTTTCTCCTACTCAATATTCAATGGGTACTCATGCTCGCAATCATTTTGTTGGCGATCTTGGTTGAGAGGCTGGTTAATCTCAGCATAAAGGGATTGGCCAATCGTTGGCTTAAGCGCATCCATTCGAATCTCACCGATAAAGAGGCTCGTTCACTTCGATTACCTTTTCGGATTGTGAGCTATGCGGTGGTGCTTAATTTCGGCATTCACTTGACCAGTTTAAACAGCTTCTGGACGCTGATTGCGGCGCGAGTGGTCTTCGTGAGTTTGTCTGTCGGCTTGCTATGGGCCGCATTGAATATTATTGACCTGGTGGCGACCTATTTCCATAAGTTGGCCTCACGAACAGAGAACCGCTTCGACGATTTGCTCATCCCGCTCTTGCATAAATCAGCCAAGGTGGTGATTACGTTGCTGGCATTCTTGTTTGTGGCGCAGGCCATGGGCAGTAACTTAGCGGCTTTGCTCACCGGATTAGGCATAGGTGGATTGGCTCTAGCTTTGGCGGCTAAAGACACGTTGGCTAACTTGTTTGGCTCGATAACGGTCTTGTTGGATCGACCTTTTCAAATAGGTGACTGGATTTGTATGGGTAAGGTCGAAGGCACTGTCGAAGAAGTTGGCTTTCGTTCAACGCGCGTTCGTACCTTTTACGATTCGGTGATCTCCGTACCCAACTCCAATCTCACCAATAGTGAAATTGACAATTATGGTCGCCGTAGTTTCCGGCGATTTACAACCAAAATCGGGATTACTTACGATACGCCGCCTGAATGTATCGAAGCGTTCTGTGAGGGCATTCGACAAATCATCATCGCCCATCAATGGACAAGAAAAGACTATTTCCATGTCTACTTGAATAATATGGCAACCCATTCGTTAGAGATCCTGTTGTACGTGTTTTGGCAGGTGCCGGATTGGTCAAAAGAACTATTAGAGAAACATCGCTTATTGCTTGATATTCTTCGGCTGGGAGAGAGTCTAAATGTTTCGTTCGCTTTCCCCACGCAAACGCTTCATTTATACCAAGAAGAACATGCAGCACGTCTGGCTTTAGATCAAGATCCGCAGGATGTCGGGTTAACAGCCGCACAGGCTATTACCAACAACCCTATGACGAGTTCGGAGCCAAGAAGCGTGGCCGTAGACGGCAAATTACCGGATGTTGTCAATGGTTTGTAGATAAATATTCAATCGAATTGATCGTTTTTGATCAAAAAAGGACTATCCAATCCAGTCTTTACACCATAAAATGCGGGTTGCTTCATTATTTTTGTTAGAATTCGGAAATCAATTCGTAGAGAATTAGGTGATCCTGGGAGGTTTGTCAATTGAAGAAATTTATTACGGTTATGATTTTGTTAGTTTCTGTAGCTGCATTTGGTCAGAAGGAAGATGGCGATTCAGGTGATGGCGTAAAGCCGGATCCAAGCACTTCTAACCTTTCTGTAGGCGGAGAGTTAAGTATTCGTGGTGGTGGCAACATTTATGGAACAGGTTTTGAGGGGAGCGAAGGCTTTGCCCCTGGATTCCTTGGTACTCAAAGTGGCTGGTCTGTATTTTTGGTGAGTGCCGCTCAACCCGTTGTCACAACGGCCAATGCGTCATCTGGTACGCAATCTTTGCGCATCGACAATGATCCCGGTATTGGGGCCGGTAACTTAACAGGTGGATTTAGCCCACTTGTCGTACCCGCTGATCCTATGGCTCCAACGACGGCGAGCGTTAACGTGTTCATCACGGCAACTGGTGGTGCTGACTATGACTTTGCCCCTCAAGCGCCTTCTCAAGGGTTCTTGACTGCACGAGTCAACTTTCGTTTCACCGGTCCTATCCGCGTCTTGGATGGCGGCGTCTTTGTGGATACGGGCGTGACTTGGCCAGTTGGGCAGTGGTTCAATATGCGAGTTGATGTTGATCCTTCTGTTCCAAGCATTAACTACTACCTCAACGATGGATTGATCTATACAGCTAATGCATTGGTTGGAGGAACGACCATGGAGCAAGTTGTTCTAATTTCTGATAACTTCCATTTCGGCGATACGGGCGATTTTGACGAACTCGATTTCGGTCCTTTGAACCGATTTGTGGTGCCTACTTTAGGACAGTGGGGACTTGGTATTTTCATCGCTCTACTGCTCGGTGCTGGTTTCATCATGGTTAGACGTAACCGCAGACTTGCTGCCTAAGTAAGATTTTGCAATTGAAAAGGGCCAGAATTATCTGGCCCTTTTTTTATGCTCATAAACAGCGGTAGGTATTTAGTTGAGCAACGAGGTCGTCGACGGACTGCGGTGATGGCCAATTACTGTAGTCGAACACGGGTATTTGAAAACTCAACGTAGAGTCGTCGAACGACGCAAAATCGTCGATGTAGAACGAACCGGATCCGCCAGCTTCCAGCCCTCGTACGGCACCAACCGCCGTAGAACTGATGACTTGAGAGTCGTTGTCCACACAGTCTAACGCGGTGGTGAAGTTGCCGTTCAAGTGTAGTATGACGACACCATCGTTGGCACCGGGCGCAGCGGATTGGCGCCACTCTACCTCGATCAGCTGTTCGCCACTTGAAACCATAAACCATGGCGAGTAGTGAGCCGTGCCGTTGTCGTCGCGTACCATGACTCGAATTCGGTGGCCATTTTTGGTGCTGTACTCGATACCGAAACGACCGATGGTGCCGACGTCCCTGGTCTCTAAGATGAGAAAACTTTCTCCAGCAGCATAACTCAACGTGTTGAAGTCCATTCGGACGGAATATCGATATGTATTTTCACCGTTAGGCGTGAGATCTGAAACATAAGCGTTGGCTGTGTCAAACATCGACACTTCCAGGCCAAAACTTCCTAGCAATGCTGCTGGCGCGTTGACCGCAAGCGCGTTGCGTTTGGGGACTGTTACCGACCAGGCGCTGGTGTTACCTGATTCGAAGCCGTCTGCAAAGAGGCCGACTCCGTTGACGAGTGGTAGGCAAGCTGGGTTCATGCCTGAAATAGAAGTTACATGGTTGCCCATTCGGGTGGGGACGCGTTCCGGTGCAATCCCAAATGGATGCCCCAGTCCAAGCGTAAGGGCTGTGTTGGCGTTGCCGCCTGCAAGCAGGTGGCAGTAACTCATCAATGTTCCACAACCTCCACCAGGCATGCCACATGGAAGACTTGTGGACCCGGAATAACAACCTGGCTCATTGCCTAAGCATTGATCAATGGGGCTAGCATTACCGCCAATGCCGTTGTAGCAGTGGGTATGTGGGGAATTGAAGTTGTGGCCGATTTCATGGGCAACAGCTAGGATATCCCAGGTGGAGACGGGGTTATTGATGTCAAAATTGCCAGACAGACCCATGGATACGCCATAGTTGCCCCCGTAGTTGGACACGTTAGCTAACGAACAGCCCTGTCCGCTAATATCGATACTAAATGGACTGCGACACAGCACGCCGACCCAAGCGATTCCGGACAATGATGCGCGCCCACTAAAAAAGTGCGTGGTCGTTCGTGAAATACCAACATTGTTATCATTCCAGTACTTACCAAATTCGTACATCAAACAACGTGACGTGCTCTGTGTCCAAGGATCAGCGGCCGTGGTCCACAAGCTGACGTCACCGACTACTATGGCTGTGTTGAGTTCAGCCAGGTATACGGTACTTGAAAAGCCGATCAAGTCGCCAATGTAGTTGGTTGCGTCCAAGGTGTTGCCAAATTTGGTGTAATACTCGAAATCGGTTTCAGCGGCAACGGTCACCTCGTAATAGCCGCCTCTTTTTGAGTTAATGGGTCCTTCGATGTTTTGAGACTCCATGTCAGGAAGCGGAAGACGGTCAAGGTCACACTGAAAGCCACTAATTTGGGATAGAGCTTTGCTGCTTGTGACATTCTGAACAACCAACTGGCCTTCATTATCATGTGATATTGCCCAGCGTTGTGACAACGAACTGACCACGCCAAAGACGCTGTTGTCTTCATGGATAGCCAAGAAGGCGGTTGAGTAGGGGTCACCGAGAACTCGGCCCCGAAAATAGGTGTTGTTTGGAGCGGATTCGTCGTAATTGCCCTCTGGGTCATTAATACGAATACGCGTGTCAGGCTTAAAGACGCGAAAGCGATCCATGCGCAGCACCATCTGCAATGGTTCACCTTCGGCCTGCAAGCCCTCCAGCTCAATGGTGCCGTTAATTGGGACGGATCGAAGCTGGTCGATGGCGTTAGCCGCATTAAAGTCGACAAAAGGCGTTAGGTCGTTGAACAGAACGAAGCAAAAGAATAAATGCACGTTGTTTGGCTCCCGGTCTTTTTGATGATCTTAATATGGTTCCGATTGTGTCTTATGAACACAGAAGCACTCAATTCTGTGTGCAAAATCACTTCATTAAAACATGATTTGTATGAAGGAGTATCGAGGCGGGCCAAAAATCGATCACCCTTCAATTTCGGCGAGTGATAACGTCGACCAGATACCACAATAAGTTAAATACACGAGTCTTAATCCTAAGATAGCGAATGAAAGCGCAATCACGGAGTCTGGAGAAAAGCCACGGGGCGTGAGTATCCAAAGTAGGCTTGCCTCTCGCGTTCCAAGACCGAGCGCCGTAATCGGCAGCATGCTTATTAGTGCAACGACCGCCATCATCCCGCAAACGTCGAAAAACCCGAGGCGCATGTCAATGGACTGAGCCAACATCCAAATGGCAAGCCAATTTAGGAGCCAGCAAAAAAGAGTTAAGCACGATCCCGCAACCAGATCACGAAGTACTAGCTCTTTTCGGGCAGCTCTAAGCGATTCTAGCCACTTGGATCCATGATTTCTGTATCTCTTGTTAAACCATGACTTGATGGCTGAGACTCGGCTAAGCTGCCAAATTATGAGTGACACCAAAACGATACCGACCACGATCCATGGTCGTAAGCTAGCGAAAGTTTGCTGAATGAAGGTCCATATACCGGAGACGGCAATCAGGGTTGTGAGGTCAAATAATCTGTCACCGATGACGCTAAAAAGAGAGCGACCCCATGTAATTCCCTGGGCTCGTGTCCAAGCGACCTTTGAGAGTTCACCGACTTGTGCAGGCGTCAATGAGCCCAGCGCGCTAGCTAACGCATAGGCGCGACCAGCTCGCATGAATTGGGGGCGCGGCATGGGCAATAATAAGAACCAACGGCAGGCCCTCAGAATCAAGATAGGTAACATCAGCAGAGATACGACCATGATTATTGACCATGAAAATCGAGTCATTACATCGATGACACTTGTTAGGTCAATTTTCACGATGATGACCATCAGAATTAGCGGGCCGAGTAATCGCCACCAGTTGTTTGGCCTCGAGAGGCCTTTCATCATCGCCACCAGCTACGAAAAATGCTTAGCGCGAATCGAAAACCATAGGTTATGTTGCTGCCTTTTTTACTGGTCCCGGAGCGTCGTCGTTTCACATAAACGGGTGCTTCGCCAATCCGCAAACGTTTTTTGCTCGCGGTTAGGATAAGCTCGGGCGTATGGTACTGATCTTGTTGCAGATCCAATTGACCAATTGCAGCGACGCTAAATGCTCTAAATCCGTTTGAGCAGTCAGAAACGCGCACATCGGTCAAAATCCTTATCAACATATTGAAGAAGCGGATGCCGACGAGTCGTAAGCGACTGTCAGGTTCACGCTTTCCCAAGAAACGAGATCCAACAACGATATCCAAGTGTTGATCGACGATGGGTTTTACAAGCTGTGCGATATCGGAGCCTTGGTGTTGACCGTCAGCGTCCATCGTGACCAGAATCTCTGCGCCACCTAGAATAGCGGCATCAAAGCCGGCCCTCAGTGCTGCGCCACCGCCGCGGCGTACGGGATGAACGACTAAGGGAACGCCCAATCGTCTGACTAGGATGTCGGTTTCGTCTTGGCTGCCGTCATCGATAACCAACGTAGACGTAGATATCGTGCCCACTCGGTCTGGAATGGATTCAAGAACAGACTGAATATTGTCTACCTCGTTGTAGGCGGGAATGATGACAGTGATGGGATTGAATCGAAGGTCTGGGTTGGTGTTCTTAAATTTATCTATAGCCATGTGACGAATGAGTAGATCGTATTGACGTGAGGCACGGCTAGCTTTGGCACGTTCATGAATCATAAGGAACCATAAGACCAAGTTAGAGATGATCAATAGGGCAATAAGACGACTAAACTGACGATCCTCTAGCGCCAACAGATCTCTGAGAAGAGTCACGGATTCGGGCAGCAGAGAAGCCACAAGCAATGCGGTGCCAAACAGAAAAGCGACGGAAAATTCCTGGCGTCGAACTTGGTAATGTCGGAACTTAAAAAAGTAATAGAACATCGTCCATGCGCCAAGCAATGCCCCTAAAATCCGCATGACCGTCATTTGAATCTCCTGGAAATCTAAATCAATGGTCCTTAATCTATGGATTGCCACCGTATCTTGGGCATAAGGTTATGTCTGTACTCTTCAATGCGAGCAGCGTGCGGGATGAGGTCTTCAATGATCGTTTTGATTTCACCTTCAAGATTATCCGAAGGACAATAGCCTAACTCTCTTAAAGCCGTATTGTCCGGTCGGTATTCATGTACTTCTTCTTCAATTCGCGGATTGTCTATGGGTTGGATGCATACACTGAGACCTAAGGAGTTCCCGACACGTTCAACGCTGGCAGCAATCTCGTTGATACTATAAACCTGGTCGAATTGATTAAACGTCCGGTATTCGCCTCTATCTGGCGGGTTCTCCAGCGCGAGCGTTAGACATCGAATTGAATCTTTAAGGGGTAAAAAGCCCCTTTTCTGTTCGCCTTTTCCAAAAGGCGTAAGTGGCATGCCGATAACCGCTTGCGCGCAAAAGCGGTTGATGACCGTTCCAAAACATTCATCAAAATCAAAGCGCGTATTTAGCTCGTCAATTGATAATTGATTCGCGATACGGGTTCCGTAAACGACACCTTGCATAATATCCGTCGACTTTAATCCCCAAATTCGACAGGCCATTTCGATGTTGTGTGTGTCGTGGACCTTGGATTGGTGATACCAGCTGCCTGCCTTGCGAGGAAACATCATCCAGTCTGATTTTCCTCTGAAACTCAATTCAAAAAAGCCTTCGGGAATATCGACTTTCGGCGTCCCGTATTCTCCCATCGTCCCTAATTTGAGTAGGTGACAATCTGGACACAATTCGTTCATCGCAAAAAGCGTCGCCAATGTGCCAAGAACGTTGTTGCTCTGAGTAAACATCGCTTGTTTAGCATTTTTCATACTAAATGGTGCTGATGGTATTTCAGCTAGGTATACGATCACCTCGGGCCTAAACTCGCCAATGACTTGTTTCGTGAATTCATGTTCTGTCAGGTCGCCTTGGTACAACTGAATGGGTCTATTTGTGATGGTCTCTAAAACTTGTAATCGTTGGGGTAGATCTGCGATCGGGATCGCCGACTGGGAACCACCTTCATGAACCAACCGGCGTCGACTCAAATTATCGACTCCGGCGAGCACGTGTTCGTTGGCTAGACTCATTGCTAAAGGCCAGCCTAAATAACCGTCAATTCCAGCAATTAAGATACGCATAAGAACCTTTTGAAATACTCGTTATTCAACGCGATTTTTGGATCTAAAGTGTAACACTGATGCCACTAGCGAGATGACCATCAGCGATTCAAATGGGTAATAGTAGCGATCGATCGGGTTGAGGATGGCGGTCAAGCCTATGAATTGAGCCATTGCGATCATATTGGCTAGCAAAAGATCCGCGCGTCTTGTTCTCCATGCAAGCACTATCCCAACCAAACAGCCAAACATCAATATAGGGATCTTACCTGGGATTATCGTGATGATTCGAAGGAATCGATAGAGTACTCGAAAAGTGCGACCTGTAAAATTATCAGCAGGTTTCATGTATTGCGATCGTCCATTCTGTCGCGCCAATTCGGCGGTTTCGCGCCACCGATCTTCCTGTGCAATGAGTCTGGTAACGTCTTTGACGAAATGTCTCGGTGTCAGAAAAGCTTTGGGGATGCTAGACAGATAACCCATGGGCCTAGCTTTTAGATTTTTCCAGGCTACTGCCCCAAAAATGCGGTTCTTCTTAGACTCAGTCAGGGTAGGGTCTTGAGATACCATGCGGCGAATTTTGGCAAGCGACTCGAAGTCCGTGTACTTTGCCTGATAGTCTTCAGGAAATGTGTTGGCATCTATGAGCCCGAAGTAGGCCATATTGTTAAGTAACTGCCATCCCACGCCTGTTGCGACACCTGATTCAACGGATTCTTGGTGTGTATATATCCGCCATAGACCCGCAGGCAATGAGGCAGAAAGCAGGAGTGCAATGATGCAAGCAAAGCGCCCTTTTTTTGGATAGGTGATGAACATGACGGCCACTATAGTGACTGGCAATACGAAGCCGTTTGATCGGCAAATGACGATCAAACCGCATATCAAACCAATGGGGACCAATCGTAAGCAATGGTGCCTAGTCTCCAGCCGCAAAAACATATAGATGGCCATCAATGTGAGTGAGGTGAATAGAGTCTCCGAAAGCGCCGTATTGGCAAACATGATGGAGCCTGCATGAATACAAAAGAATAAGCCCACATATCTTGCTGCCCGGCCCAAACCTAACCTAAAGGCGATTAGGTAAATAATCACCACACTGAGTGCATCCAAAAGGCCTTGTACATAAAACGCCGCCCTGAAATGGATGCTGTCGAAAATAGCCAAGAAGAAGGGATAGGCGGGCGCATCATAAACCGAGCCGCTCCAGCGATCAAATAGTTGGTCAGCAATAGGTAGATATCTTCCCCATGAATCTGGCAATAACAAGGTGCCGAACAACCAGGCAAAAGACCATCTTAAGACAAGGGCCAAGGCGAATAACTTCAACCCAATGGCGCGTTGTTCCATCCCGTTGGCGCGTTGATCCAACACGTTGGCGCCTTGTTCATTGGCATCAGGTGTGCCAAGGCTCGGTTTTTCCCAAACAAGATCACTCAAGACGCTCCAAGAAACTGCATTCGTGACACTAGCAAGTTTGAACAATCAAGCGCTCATCAATATCCATTCTTACGGACATGTTAGCCATGAAAGGTCAAAGCATCAAGTTAGAGCGAAGAACAGCAGGTGCGTGTCACGACTTGAAAGCGAATTGCCGACATTGTTCCAATGTCAGCCAAAGTAGATGATTAGAAAGACCGTACTAACAATGAGAATACCGATCGATTGCTGCCAATTCAAACTCAACCTTGGCGATGTGAACATCTGATTGAGTCCCATCGCAGCATAAAGGTAAATGATTGGTAGCAGTTGAATTAGGTAGCGACTCTTGGTATGGATGATGGCAAAAATGGCAGCGCACACAAGCGGTAACACCCAAAGCGGCCATGTCCGGCGATATCCTAGCGCGATTCCTACAACAGCGAGAAGAAAACAAATGAGCGTATGAAATTGGGTGCCATGTTTCAACAACCGATGGCTAAGGGTCATGGGGCCCTGATAGCTTGCACGGTCCCCGTCGGGTAACTGGGTCACAAAAAAGCTGTGTCGATCCATGACCCTGGCTAGTTTGCTTGGGACCCCAGTCAGAATTTTCGCCACGGTTATCTCTTGGATTAAGCGTTTCTTGATGGCGGAGTTTCTATCAACGTATCCATCAGTCTCGGCATGGAGCTCTGTTAGTATCGGGCCAGCTGTTTCTAGTGTGTGGTCGTGATATTGTTTGTCAGATAGGCCGACCAATAGGTTGAATGAGGCGCTTTGACCAAAATAGCTAGTGATTTGGCCGCGCATGGCCCAAGTGGCTGCATAAGCCAAGAAGGCTGCCGCACATACCATTAAGACCCACATCTTGATGTTCCGATGTCGCATTGTGTAGCCGTGCCAAATCAGAATCAAGGGTGCCGACGGTAGCAGGAGTGATTTGGTAAAGAGACAGCTAGCTAAGAGAAAAACGCCAAAGAATGTTGTTATGTGGCGCTTGTCTAAAAAACACCAAATCGCCCCAGAGAATAGACACAGGTGTAGCGTTTCGGGCCACAAGTAAGAGCAAAACGCAGATAACTCAATGCTCGACACATAAATTGCTGCCAAAATCCACGCGGTCCTATTGGATTCTGTTAACCGCCGCGTAATTTGCCACCAAAGCAACCCCGTAATCGCCCAAAGGCCGACTTGCACAACCTGAACATGGACACGCAATTCAGTAATGTTGGGTCCTGACCATGCGATTAATTCGCCATACAAAGGAGGCCAAAGTGGATCGTGAACGGTGGTACCTTTTTTGTAAAGAGACGTGCCCAGGTGGGCGTAATAGTGCTCGTCACCCACCAACGTCTTGGGGTCAGGGTGATAATAAATGCGATTCAATGTCCCGTGAATCACAAGCGCAACCAGCCCAAGCAGAGCAATACGTAACCAATAAATACGGTTGTCCTTCAACGATGACCACCCGAAAGTTTCCAGCGCATTTCACGCCATAATTGGCTCGGCATTTGGTGCATTATTTTTGTGAGGATCCTACGAGGACTTAAATTCAGTGAGCGACAAAGCCGAACGAGTACAATCAAAAAAAGTTTTTGATGAGAGGATTGCAAGCCTAACTTTAGGCCCGAGCGTGCTATGCGGCTCAAACAGCACACGGCATATGCCTGGTCATTGCCCGTAAAGTGTTTTGATTTATCGAAATCAATTAATAAGAGCTGTTCGCCGCTCATCTGCCAGTTGTTTAGGTTTAAGTCGGTATGAAGAATAGATAGCTCTCGTAAGCGAATCAAAATGTGTGTCATTTGAATCGATAAATGAGTGTGTGTCTGACTACTTCGTAGGTGGAAGGCCAAGGGCACTAAGTCTGAATTAAACCTTGTCAGAAAAAAATAGCGTCTAAGACCCAGGAACCACGAGCTCATTTCGGCCCAACCAATGGGCTCGACGGTAGGAATTTCGCCCTCATAGGCCTCCAGGTGCCGCGCCATCTCCATAGCAGGTCGTTCACTAGGAAAGAACCACTGCGAAATTATGAAGCGCCGTATGCCGCCATGGCGGTATGGCCGTACGACCACATCGCCTAATGGATGTGAAAGCTTTGACATGGCACCGCGACCTGCTATGGCGGTCAAAGGTGCTGGGTCACTAAACGCATCCGCTCGCCAGGGTGCTTTGAGGTGATAACGCATGGGCCTAGCATGCCGGACCAAGGAACGGATGTCCATGGTCCAGCTGAGTTAGGTCACTTAAATGCTTGAACGCCGGTGACAGCACTAGCGACGATCAGGCGATGAATATCATGTGTCCCTTCGTAGGTCTTAACGGACTCGAGATTTAGCATGTGACGGATAACGGGATATTCGTCCGTGATGCCGTTGGCGCCGTGTAAGTCCCGTGCGTTCCTGGCTATATCCAGCGCAATGTTGACATTATTCATTTTCGCCAGCGAGACCTGACCAAAATTATAGGTGCCACTATCTTTTAGCCGACCTAATTGGAGGGATAGGAGTTGAGCTTTAACAATTTCACATACCATGTCTGAAATCTTCGCTTGGATGAGCTGGAAGGAGGCCAGTGGTTTATCAAATTGGATGCGCGTCTTCGCATAGTTGAGCGATGATTCGTAACACGCCATCGCTGCGCCTTGAGCGCCCCAGGAAATGCCATAACGTGCCTGGGTTAAGCATCCCAAAGGTCCTTTGAGTCCTTCAACCTTAGGGAGACGGTTCGTGTCAGGGATGACGACATCTTCAAAAACCAATTCCGAGGTGATACTTGCGCGTAGTGAAAACTTCCCTTTCATTTCCGGCGCTTGGAAACCAGGTCGATCGGTCTCGACAAGGAAACCGCGGATGGTTCCTTCGTCATCCTTTGCCCAGACGACGGCGACGTCAGCGATGGTTCCATTGGTGATCCACATCTTGGCGCCGTTAAGTACCCAGTTGTCGCCTTGCTTGCGGGCTCGAGTCTTCATGCCACTCGGATCAGAACCGTGGTCCGGCTCTGTGAGTCCAAAGCAGCCGATTTTTTCGCCGGTTGCTAGTTTGGGTAACCAATAGTCTTTCTGTGCTTCTGTTCCATAGGCCAGAATTGGGAACATGACCAAGGCACCTTGCACGGAAACGAAGGAACGCAGACCCGAGTCGCCTCTTTCGAGTTCTTGCATGATTAGACCGTAGGCTACGTTATTAAGTCCGGCGCAGCCATAGCCGTTGATGTTGGCTCCAAAAACGCCGAGTTCGCCGAGTTCAGGAACCAGTTCCATTGGGAATGTTCCGTCACGATGGTGTTTGGTGATGACAGGCATAAAGCGTCTGTCGACCCATTCCCTAACCGAGTCTCGTGTTAATCGTTCTTCTTCGCTTAATAGCGAATCTACATCAAAGAAATCGGTGGGTGAAACCGTCTTCCGCATGATTACCTCTCACTTGTTCATTATGGTTTGGACTTGAATGCTGAAAGTCTACAGCTGATCGTCTTCCTCACTGTCGATGGGCAGCACAGATGATCCTTCACCGGGATCGTAACCTTCGTCTTGGATGCGTTCGAAGCGTGTGACTTTGTCATCTACAAATGCTTGATATTCGCTATCCGGAAAATTACGTTCTAGGTATTCAAAATATTTTATGGCCTCGCGATATTTTTCTAATCGCCATAGCGTTTCGGCCAGATAGAAATAGGTCCGTAAGGGGTCAAATTGGCCCTCATAGTTATTGATAATGTGTTTGAAGCGCGATTCGGCAGAACGCTCAAAACCACGTCCACGGCGAAAATAATAATAACCAACCGTAAATTCGTGGTCAGCTATACGCAAAAGACACAAATCGATTTTTTCGTTGGCTTTGGCCACATAGGGAGAGCCAGGAAAGCGATCGGTTAGATTTTTGAATTCGGTATATGCGGTCCAGGTACTTGTTTGATCACGATCCGCATTCTCGATTTCGGTGAAAAAACACATCGCGTATTGGTACTGAGCGTAATCGGCTTTCGGGTGTGTTGGAAAATGCGTGAGAAACGACTTGTATTCCACCGAGGCTTCAATCTTGGTTGATGTGCGATCAAAAAAATAGCTGTCGGCCAAACCAAGCTTTGCTTTCGAGAAGTAAGGCGAGTTGGGTGCTTGCGTTTCAATGGCACGGAACCAGCGTCGGGCATCTAGGTATTTGCGGTTATACATCAAACGGCTTGCTTCGATAAACAGTCCGTCGACGGTCAACATGCCTCGCTGGACCTTTTCGTCCAAGGTCAGCTTGCGCTTCCCGCAATTCAAGGTGCTCATCGATGCCAGCACCACAAGTACGTATGTAAGAACTCTCATAGTTTAACCTTCAGCTGCTCTGATAAGAGATTGAACAGCCGCTGCCGGATCTGGTTGCGAGAATACACTTGACCCTGCAACCGCGACTTGAACACCTCGGACCCGTAATTCTCGGATATTTTGTGCGCCAATACCACCATCCACTTCAATAAAGGGTTTACGATCGGCTTTTTGACACATGTCATGCAATACTTCTAATCGACTCAACGTGCTGCTAATAAAGGACTGACCGCCGAATCCAGGGTTAACACTCATCAGCAAGACAAAATCCACCTCATCAAGAATGCCATTTAATGATGTTAACGCTGTGCCTGGGTTAATGGCGATTCCTGCTTTGCAACCGCGATCTCTTATTTTGTGGCATACGCGATGGGCGTGGGCGGTCGCTTCAATATGGAATGAGATCCAGTCGGCTCCGGCGTCAGCAAATGGATCAACAAAAAAATCAGGATCGTCAACCATAAGGTGAACATCAAAGGTGACGTTGACACGGCTCTTGAGGGACCGTAAGACACCAGGTCCCATACTCAGGTTCGGTACAAAATTGCCGTCCATGATGTCGACGTGAAGTACCTCAGCTCCGCCTTCGATGGCAGAACTTACCTGTTGGTTGAGGTTCCAAAAGTCGGCTGCGAGCAGTGAGGGTGCAATGCGAATCACTTGTTAGTCCTTATTTACTTCTAATGTGATAGTTTGATCGCTATTAACTGGATATCCCGCCTGAGGAATTTGACGCATGATGACCTGACCCCATCCTGGTTCGATATCTTTAAACTTTGCGACCACCCGAAAACCATGTTCGTCTAGGAATCGCTTCACTTCTGCAAAATCCTTACCACGAAAATCAGGCGTTACGAACCAAGTGGGTGCATCGCCCTCAGAAATAAGCACCGAAATGCCGGGATCAATGCCTATTTCTTCACCCGCTGACGGGTGTTGAGCTACGATTCGCCCTTTTCTTAGCTGCGAATAGGTGCGTGAAACTTTGGTAATTTCAGTATCAGCTTGAGCCGAAAGTATTTCCGCGAAGTTAAGTGGTTCGCCCATTAGACTGGGTATCTTTTTTGATTCGGGACCGGCCGATAACGTTACGACGACCGTGCGTCCGGCTTTGATCTTTTTTCCCGGATTTGGCGTCTGGTACAAAACCTGATCCTTACCAACCACGTTATTGTGCAAGGTGCGTTCATTCACCTCAAGCATCAGGCCATATTCAGTTGCCTGATTTTGAGCTCGATCCATAGGTAAACCGCAAAAGTCGGGAACCTCAATGACCTTGCGTGTGATCGCGCTCTTAATCGTGAACCACGTGGCTAATGCGCCCGCCGTTGCCATCATTCCGATAAGCCAGCTGGACGTGATAAGGACACGCACACATGTCATCCACAGGGACTTGAATGTCATGGTGGATTCTCACCGTTCTCTGGATAACATGAAACCTGCAATGTCTCGACAAACCCCCTAACCAGGTGGCTTGTAAGGTTAAGCGGTCGGGTTTGCGTGTTTCGTCAAACGAGACTTTAAGCGATCAGCCGCGTTAACGTGAATCAGACCGCGCTTGGCGGAGCGATCAATTAAAGACTGCATAACTGCTACTTCGCCGGAAACGTCGTTTCCAGCCGCGAGGTCAGCACGAAACTTCTTGAGTGCCGTACGCAGTGTGGCTCGACCTGAGCGGTTATTTTGGCGACGCGTAATGTCTTGACGTGCCTTTTTCTGCGCTGATTTATGATTGGCCATGTGTTGCTTGACTCCTTGCAAATCTTAATGTCCCGCACAGTTAAACCAGCGCCTTGGACACAAGCACCCTATTGTAGGGAAAACTGATTGACCACGCAAGTGTTGTCTTCAGGTAGGGGCTAAGAAATTAGCCTCATAGCGTGGCTCTGAGGCTAAGGGTAAATCGTTGGCCTGGTTCGTAAATGCCCGAACCATGCATTTTGTATAAGCGATCAAATAGGTTCTCAACAGCGGCTTTGATACCTAGGTGTTTGGTCAATTGGGTCGCGTATCTCAGGTGGAAGGCAACAAAACCAGGCGTTCCATCGACGGGGATTCGGCTGTCGTTTATGTCGTTTTGCGAAAGGCGGTCCTGACGGGCGGACCAGTTCACAGAAAATGTTCCGTGATGCTTCCGCCACTGTCCGTTGAGATCAAGATTGCCCCTGAAAGGAGGAATTCGGGTCATGGGTTCGTTGAGGTCAGTTTGTGTGCCTTCAGTCCAGGCAAGATCTGCTTGTAATTCCAGGTTTGAACCGAATTCGGTAATGCCACTGACTGAAATGCCATCAACTTGGGCACGTCCCACATTGTTTAGGACAAACACCGATTCCCCTTGAAATTGACTCTCGCCCAAATATTGGCCGGGGACCCGTTCTATTAAGTCTTCAAATCTGGCTGTGTAGGTCGTGATTTGAAACTGGTGTTGTTGGGTTCTCCATCGTAACCCCAGCTCGTAGTTCCACACCGTTTCGGGTCCCAACTGCGGATTGGGTGCGTCAAATCCTACGCTTGAGAAACCGACTGAAAAGGCGTCTTCGATGTTCGGGGTACGGAAACCTTGTGAAATAGACGAGGTGACTGTCCAATTGGAGAAGTTACCACGCCAGGCAAGACTAGGTGTGAATTTCTGGGCGTCTAGGGTGGCAAAGCCGATGGGGTCAAGCATACCTTCAATGGATACCCAACTCTGACGCACCCCTAGTTGGATTCCGTGATTATCCGAAACGGTCAAATCGCCGATGGCAAAAACACCGATCCCACGATAACTGGCGTCGTCTGGGAATTTCCCAGCGGTCGCATCAATTTGACCCGTCAATAAATGCGTGTTCTGGCCGCTGCTGTCGATGCTGTCGCGCTGGGCGTCGAATCCATAGTTCAACGAGATGGGACCCAAGACTTTCGACAAAGTGACGGCTATTTGTGCGGTTTCAACTGCCGTGTGGGTTTCTTCTTGCTCATTTGGGGATCTACTTGAAACTCGTCGTGTCCCTTCCTCCTGCCGAAAGAGAGCGATACCGACGTCAAAATAATCGTAAACAGGGGTCAATTGTTGACCTTCAAAACGCAGCATATGGGTTTGCAGGATCTGCGGGTCGTAGTCCCACACCAGGTCGCGGCCGCTCTGGATGCGATCGGTTCGAGGCACATTGTCGGCTCTGGCAATTGAGTTTGCTAACCGGATGCGACGATTAGAACCAACATCCAGCGCGATTTGTAACGACGCGTCCCAAGACTCATAGCCCGTTGCTGACTGGTCATTGACTGGGGCTGCCGCTTCCAGGTCCTGAAGATCCGACCATTTGAAGTGACCCTGTATCGCCCACTGAGAGCGCTTGAGTTGTCCGTCCACCTGATGGGTTTGCGTGAGGTCTGCAGAACTTAAGAAACCGGTATAACCGAGTGCAGGTTCATGATTATCTAAAGGGTCTTTGGTCCGCAAATGAACCGTGCCGCCTAAACCGTCACTGCCGTACTGTGTCCCACTTGGGCCTTGAAGCACCTCGATTTGCTGTAACTGGGCACTGGGAACCGTATTCAAATATTGGTTTAAGCCCAGCCTGAAAATGGAATTGTTGAGGCGAAACCCATCTAACATTAGTAGTACACGGTTGCCCGACATGCCGCGTACGATGGGGGATCCGCCACCGAGATTCGTCTTCTGAATCAATATCTCGGCTTCTTCTTTCAGCCAATCTGATGGTTGAATAGCGCTTCGGGTTATTTCTTGCGAGGGATTAATAACGGTTATCTCAGCGGGCGCATCAAAAACATCTTGTTCGGTTCGTTTGCCCGAAACAACTTCGTGAATACCCATCGCCGTTCCACTGACATCAATGGTTCGTTCGTTTAAAGGTGGATTCTCCCAACTGCCAACGTAACGCAGTCTTTGTCGGCCGTCATAAATTTCATAGGTTCTGTTGTCTTGGTCGACGGCCAATTCTAGTCTTCCTGTCGACTCAAATTCCACGACGTGGCCCGAATCTAAAACCAGTGTCCAACCGTCGAAATCTGATCGGATACGGTCGACAAGGTGCACTTCAACTTGGGTCTGTGCCCACATGAAGAACATGCATAGCGATAACATACAGAATCCTCCCAAAATGGGCGCGGAGCAAGACACGGGCCAGTACGAGGGACGAGTGTTGATGAAGTTGGCCTATGATATGTGGGCACGGGAGCTTATATACCTATGGATTCGCCACAATCAGTCATTACCCGAATTTCTGTTCGCGAATTCGTAGCACCATTGACCCGACATGGTGATATTCAACAGGGTGTGGGCGGGCTGGCATTAGTACGCGGTCAGGAAATCCATCAGCGCGTACAAGCAAGACATCAAAAGCGCGATAAAAACTACCAATCTGAATTCAGCCTGAAAAGATGTTTTGTTCATAAGGACTGCCATATCGAAGTTGGAGGGCGTGTCGATGGTGCGTGGATTGGCGATGCTGTAAGGATCGAGGAAATTAAATCCACCACATCCATTCCAAGGCTACTTGCTGAGTTAGATGGTCATCAACATCCTTATGTCCTTCAGCTTCAAACCTATGTCTACCTGTACTCTTTGGAGCACGGCGTCGTGCCAGATTGTCATTTATTGTTGGTTTCTTCTTACGACGAGAGTGAGAAGCAATTTACGGTTCCGTTTGATCTAGCTCAATTCGAGAGCTGGTTTATTCAACGGCTAGATGCTTGGCGTGACAAGCTTCAACTCGAGCAAGAGAGGGCACAAGAACGAGCACGCATGGCCGATGAAGTGGTCTTCCCGTTCGACACATATCGACGTGGTCAAAAGGAGCTCGTCGATACGGTTGCGGATGTCGCTTCAAAGCAAGGGCATCTGCTCATCCAGGCGCCAACTGGAATGGGTAAAACCATGGCTACGCTTGTACCCTTGCTGCGCGATGCGTTGGCAAATAATCGACGAGTGATATACGTAACCCCTAAGAATAGTCAGCATCGCATAGCGCTTGACGCGGCCAATCATATTAGGGCGACTGGCTGCGATCTGCGGGTGGCAACGATTCGTTCCAAAGAAAAATCGTGCTTTAAAGATGAAGTCATATGTGATCCGGGCTTTTGTGAATTCGCACGAGGCTATTACGATAAGTGCTCTGCGGTGGATATCGTCAAGCAAGTTATCCAAGATCGCGTTTTGACAAGTGAGCGATATGATGAATTGGGCCGGCGACATGAGCTGTGTCCTTATGAGCTATCACTTGATTTACTCTCACATGTTGATCTGGTTATTTGCGATTACAACTATCTTATTTCGCCGTCGGGAACCGCTTTTACTGAAGACCATCGCAATATTCGCGATCATGTGATTATCGATGAAGCCCACAATTTAGCTGATCGTGCGCGAGAACAACTTTCTAGCTCTCTATGTGTCGACCAACTCTTGGAGCTTAGGGACCAACTGAAAAGCGATCCACGATCAAGTACTGTGCTTAATAGACTGTGCAGCTGGTTCCGTGAGATGAGTGATCAGGTTGGAGCGAACATCCGCGAAATCGACATTGACCATTCCTTAATAGGCAGCTGTACGGGTGAGTCAGGCCGCGCGGTTGCCGATCTCTTGAGTCGTGGAGCGGAGCAGTGGAACCCTCACCATGCAACGATTCAGCTGTATCGAATCCTGGTCGACCTTTCATCAGCCTTAACGCGAAAGGAGTCAATGGATGTCATCCTTTTTGATGGACGTACCACGCCAACGCTAAAAGTGATGTGCTTGGACCCGGGCCGCTATCTCAAACAAAGGTTCAGAAAGTTTTCGGCCATTATCGCCATGTCGGCAACGCTTAAACCGTTCGAGTTTTATGGGGACATACTCGGCATGGAACAAAAAAAGATGATGGCTCGCGAGTTCAGCTCGGTTTTCCCCGTTGCCAACCGCAAAATTATGATCGTCCCACAAGTGAACTCGCTCTATCGCGAACGTCAGCAGCAAGCGCCTCGTATCGCTGAACTCATTGAGCGAGTTATAGCTGTGCAAATGGGTAACTATTTTGTCTTCTTCCCGAGCTTTGCATTCTTGGACCAGGTGGCAGACCTTTGCAAAGCCCCTGGATTCAAGATCCTAAAGCAACGGCAAGGAATGGATCAGGTATCCATACAAAGACTATGTGCGCGCCTGAAAAAGAAACGCAAGAACCACATCGTTTTCGCCGTCCAAGGTGGTAGTTTAGCTGAAGGTCTCGATTTTCCGGGCGATCAAGTGAGTGGCGCTTTTGTGATCGGTCCTGGTTTGCCAGCGTTTACTGCCGAGCGAGAGAAACTCCGTCAATACTTTGACAAGAAAGGCAAAGATGGCTTTGCGTTTGCCTATATTTATCCCGGTATGGCACGTGCTGTTCAAGCAGCGGGACGTGTGATTCGCACTGAAACGGACCGCGGCATTTTGATTTGTGCCGATCGTCGCTTTTTAGATGCAAAATATGCCGAGGTGATGCCAGCTGATTGGTACGATAAATCAGTAAACGAATGTGTTTCACGGTCAATCCTAGACGACCTTAAAGACTTTTGGTCGAATCCAGATAAAGAGGTAATAAGCGTGGGTTTAGTTGTGTTGGGTATTCCAAATTGTGATCGTGTCAGAGCCGCACGTAAATGGCTCAATCAGAACTTAGTAAAAGCAGCGTTTCGCGACATCAGAAAGCAGCCGCTCACTGAAACAGAGTGGACAGATCTCTTGGAACAGGATCAGGCTGGCCTTTTAATCAATCGTCGCGGCCCGGTTTTTCGAAAACTTGGTCTGACTGATGAGATTCTGGACTCAAAGGCTTGGGCAGCGTTGCTAATGGAACACCCGACTTTGATGAAACGGCCCGTTCTTGTTGAGGGCGGTGATCTTAAAGAAATTGGATTTAAAGGGGACCAATACGCTTGGTTATTGGCTGCTCCCTGAATTGTTACTTGCAAGCTAGTGTTTGCTTCCTTATACTGGCTGCGAAAGAATGAATGGCCGTTCAATTTTTTGG
Source organism: Holophagae bacterium (assembly GCA_029263455.1). Taxonomy (GTDB): domain Bacteria; phylum Acidobacteriota; class Holophagae; order Acanthopleuribacterales; family Acanthopleuribacteraceae; genus JAGQSC01. Next base: position 236,248 of record JAJCXM010000014.1, on the reverse strand, counting down.
TGTTGGCCGGCGCGCGGGGCATTTGAGCACACCGATGTGTCTCTTGGCGTTTTGCGCTCGCGACTTTTTAGCTGCGATTCTTGAAATAGTACGAAGGAGTTTATCCTATGGTTTTTATTAAGAGACGATGGCCGATCTTGTTGATTCTTTTGTTTGCCGGCCTTACTTTTGCCGGCGGATTCGCGGTACAAGAGCAAAGTGCCAAGGGCCTTGGAACCGCGTTTTCCGGAACTTCAACTGGGCTTGGCGATGCTTCTAGTATCTATTTCAATCCAGCAGCCATGTCGAAATTGGGTAAAACAACGCTGACATTTGCGGGTCACTTGATCTCTCCACAAGGCGAATTTCACAACGAAGGCTCGGTACATAACCCAGCTTTTGGTCCTATCCTGGTTAATGGTTCTGACGGCGGTGATTCAGGCAAGAGCGCATTCATCCCCAACCTCTATATTGCTCGAGAAATTACGGACGGATTGCACCTGGGGCTCGCGGTCAATGCGCCCTACGGCTTGGAATCTACCTATCCTGACGGCTGGGTAGGCCGGTATCATGCTTTGAAGTCCGACTTGAAAGTGGTCAATTACAACTTGGCACTGTCGTATAAGTTAAACGACAAACTGGCATTTGGCTTAGGGGCGAGCTATTACGATGCCGAGGCAAAACTAGGAAATGCCATCGATTTTGGAAGCATTGGCATTAGCATCGTAGGTCCGGGGCTGGGTTTTGTACCTGGTCAGAACGATGGTGAGTTTCTGGTCGATGGCGACGACACCTCTTCTGGCTTTAACCTCGGTGTTTTGATTACGCCCAACGATGCCTATTCAATTGGGATCGGCTACCGTAGCAGCATCGACCTCACCATCGAAGGCGAAGCGACATTCACTGTTCCTGCCGAATTTCAACCGATCGCTGCTCAAACAGGTTTGTTCCAGAACACGACTGGTATTGCGGAAGTTGAACTGCCCGCCCAGCTACATGTCGGCTATGCGCGCCATCTGACCGATTCGTGGAACCTAACCTTTGATTATCTTTGGTACCAATGGTCGGTTTTTGATGAGTTAAGGATCCAGTTTGATTCAGCCCAACCCGATTCAAGTGTGGATGAAGCGTGGGATGATACCAACCGTTTGGCGCTCGGATTTGAGAATCAGCAAGATCAATGGGCGTACAGATTTGGGCTCGCCTATGAAGAAACCCCCATCCCTGACGAAGAGCACCGCACGCCGCGTATTCCTGATAACGACCGCTTCTGGCTAGCGGGCGGATTTAGTTACGGCTTAAATGCGGCTTTTACAGCCGATTTTGGGGCCTCCTATTTGATTATGTCTGATGGCGGCGTAGATACACCGGGCAGTACAGGCGACATTCTCCGAGGTAGCTATGATCTGTCGGTTTTGATCACGTCACTGCAAATTACGTGGAAACCTTAAAGGAACGCGATTGACGGGGTGCACATGCGCCCCGACTCTTGAAGTTTTTCAGTCAAATTGAGCTCGAAACATTCGCAGCGATTCTTCCAAAGCCTCGACTCGTTCAGTTAATTCGGCCACTTGTTTTTCGAGTTCGATCGTCGAAGGTCGAAGGCTGCCGACAATAGGCATTTGGATGGGCTCATCGACGACTTCAGGTTCGCCCATGAATAGCTGAGCATAACGGGCTTCTTTTTGGCCAGCCCGCTTTTCGAGCTGCATCACCAGTGGTCCTTTCTCGTGGTCTTGCAGTTTCTGCAAGCTGGTTTCCATCTGGATCATATGACTGAAAGGATACATTCTCGACGCATGATTTTTTAGCTCTCCGATGGTTTGCGGACCCCGTAGCATGAGCTCGCACATCAAAGCGGCTTGTTGCTGATCCCAACCCATGGATTCACTTAATCTTTGTTCGAATTTATCTGTCCTTGAGCCAGGACCACCAACTTTCCAAACCAAACCTAAATCGCGGAGTTGAGTGAGGACATGACTGACCAGGGCTTCGTCAAAAGATACAACTGGATCCCGATTAGATTTTTGGTTGCATGCTGAACACAATGATTTTAGGGTCAGCGGGTAGTAGTCGGGTGTGGTGACCTCTTTTTCCATTAGGGCGGCCAAGATGCGGACCTGTTCGAAATTCAATTCCATGGAATCTCCCTCAATATCAAAAACGCAGCATTTTAGCATTGTCGTAAGCATTGCGGCAGCAGAACCAATCGGGTAGGATTTCTGAATGACTATTCAAAAACTGAAGAGGTACACATGAAAAGACTGGTTTGTTTGTTTGGGCTACCTGTGCTCTTGTTTGCTGGCGAAATTGGCGGCGTTGAATTGCCAAATACGCTGAAGGTCGGAGACCAATCGCTTGCCCTAAATGGGGCAGGGTTGCGCAAGAAATTATTCGTAAAAGTCTACGCGGGTGGTTTGTATTTGACGCACAAAAACGCCAATGCGGCGATGATCATTGCGGCGGACGAAACCATGGCGATTCGCATGCATTTCATTTACGATGGGGTTGCGGCTTCTAAGTTGACCGATGCCTGGAATGAAGGATTTAATAACGCGACCGATGGCGGGGTCAAAGCGTTTCAGTCTCAAATAGATCAATTTAATGGCTACTTCAAAGCCGAAGCTGCCAAGAACGATGTTTACGATGTCGTTTATGAACCGGGAAAAGGTTCCTCGTTGCTCATTAACGGCGAGATTCAAGGTACGATTGCGGGTCTCGATTTTAAGCGTGTTCTTTTTGGCATATGGCTTTGTGACAAGCCCGCAGATGCCAACCTGAAAAAGGGAATGTTAGGTAAGTAGGAGGGCTTCAGCCCAAATGAACGAAAAAACGTTGGTGCGTTGTCCAACTTGTAAGTCACGCAATCGAGTGCCGTTGTCGAAACTCGATGCGACCGTTCGCTGCGGACGATGCCATGAAGATTTTGACTTGTCATCCATTTCCCAAGGAAAGACCATAGCTGTTGATGAGAGCTCATTTAATGTCATTGTCGATCAATCCATCATCCCAACGTTGGTGGATTTTTGGGCACCATGGTGTGGTCCATGTCGCACGGTTGCGCCTGTTTTGGACGCCTTAGCACAGGACTGGCGTGGTCGCGTCAAAATCGTGAAGGTCAATACGGATGAGAATCGCAGCCTTTCTGCACGTTTTGGGATTCAAGGCATCCCGACTCTTGTTTTGTTAGATGGCGGACAAACGATTGATACGATCGTGGGCGCGTTGCCAAAACAGGAGTTGAAGAGTCGCGTGGAAGGGCATTTAGATTGAGTTTCGTGTCCGCTCTCAAAAAGGCGACCAATGCATTGCCCGTCTTCTTGATACGTTTTTATCGGCGCTTTATTTCGCCTTTGTTTCCGCCCACCTGCCGTTTCCATCCCAGCTGTTCTGCCTATGGACTTAAGGCATTCCAGCACCATAACCTTTTTCGGGCCATGCTGCTGACAAGTTGGCGTATTTTGCGATGTAATCCTTTTAATCCAGGCGGATATGATCCAGTACCTGGATGTGAAGACGACGATGATGAGCTCTCTGACGAGGAGAAAGAGAACGATCAATAAGTCTCGATCCGAATTGACAGTTTAGAAAGGCCGCGCCTATGCTATGGCGAGATTCGTAAGCGAGGTGGGAATTGGTCAAATACGAAGATCTTGAGTTCAAGGATCTAAACTATCAATCGTATCTCAAGATAAATGAGTTGCTAGGGCTGCAACGAGAAGTTTCCAATCCTGCCCACCATGATGAAATGTTCTTCATCATCATTCACCAAGCGGCGGAGCTTTGGTTCAAGTCGCTACTGCATGAAGGAGCTTGGTTGGTGCAGGCATTTCGATCAGGCTCGATTTCGCGAACACTGAAAGTTCTGCGCAGAATCACCGCAGTCATGGATTTGCAGGCTCAGCAAATCGGCCTATTGGCGACGTTGACGCCGGTGGAGTTTGCCGGTTTCCGCGATCTACTACGACCTGCTAGCGGCTTCCAGTCTGCTCAATTCCGAGAAATGGAGTATACCTTCGGCATCCGGGACGAGTTTTTCCTGAAATTCTTTTCGCATTTGCCAGACGTCGTCGCGCGCTTAAAGTCGATTCGTTCGAAGCCCTCTATTTATGATGAAGCATTGCGGGCGATGGCCAATTTTGGCTATCCCATACCGCAAGAATTATTAGACAGAGATGTCCAACAGAATTGGGTGGAGAATGAACAACTGATTCAAGTTATTCGTTCCATTTATGACGATCCAGCCGAGAACTACCACTGGGTTCTCCTGTTTGAAGCCATGCTTGATTTTGATGAGAAGGTCGCAAAATGGCGTAATCACCATATTCTGATGGTCACACGAACCATCGGCAATTTAAGCGGCACAGGCGGCAGCTCAGGTGTTGAGTTTTTGAAATCGCGGGCGGGTCTTCGCTTTTTCCCAGAATTGTGGAGCGTGCGTAACTTATTAGGAGGGACCTATTAATATTGACCTCACTGGCAAAGTGGCGCTCGTATGTGCAGGCTCACGAGGTATTGGTGCCGCCACAGCGATTGAGCTGGCATCGATGGGTTGTCGCATCGCGGTTTTATCCCGTTCACGCCCGAAATTGGATCAACTATTGGAGCAACTTCCCGGCAGTGGACATATAGCCATGTCAGTGGATTTACGTGACCATGTCCGCGTACTGGAATTGGTGACCGAATTATTGGACCAAGTAGGTCCGGTGCACATCTTGATCAATAATATGGCTGGTCCTAAGGGCGGGCCACTGATCGATGCACTGCCCGCCGAATTCATCGACGGCATCAGCGACCATATCTTGCTTGCTCATCACTTGGTTCAAGCTCTTTTGCCGGGCATGAAAAGTAGTGGTTATGGTCGCATCATCAACATTATTTCTACTTCGGTAAAGATTCCAATTCCTGGCCTTGGCGTATCAAATACAGTTAGGGGCGCTATGGCTAACTGGTCAAAAACACTATCGCTAGAATTGGCGGCATTTGGCATAACGGTAAACAATGTTTTGCCCGGATTTACTGAAACCGATCGTTTAGACGCGATCGTCACGTCACGTGCTCAAAAAGGCGATGTAGCAGAGCTATCCGTCCGTCAGAAAATGATGGCTAGTGTGCCCATGCAACGTTTCGCTAGCGCTCAAGAGGTGAGTGCAGCCATTGCCTTTCTTGCTTCGCCCGCGGCCTCATACATAACTGGAGTCAATATCCCGGTGGACGGTGGAAGGACAGGCAGCCTATGAAATTCGACGTCTTTTTCTCGATTTGCCAAACCGAAGTTGAAGGCTATATGCCTAATGAACAAGTCATGTTTGAGCATTTTTTTGATCAGGTACGCTTAGCTGATGACCTGGGATATGGGACGGCTTGGGTCGCCGAAACTCATTTATCTTGCCAGATCCAAAAACAAAACCCAGGGGCAGTCATCCCCCATTTCAAGGGCGAGATTGGACTCAATACAGATATTCTTCAAATGGGTCACATTCTTTTTTCGATGACGAACCAGATTAAGGTCGGATCTGCAATTCGAAATATTCAGTGTAACGGAGGCCCATTGGCTCACGCTGAAGCTGTGCGCACGTTCTTGTCGTTGCGAGCGCACAGCGGCTTAGAGCCAAGAACGCTTGAATTGGGATTTGCCGCAGGAAGGTTCCCATTCTCCAATATCCCGTACGGCGTTATGCCTAGGAACGATTGGGAATTGGCTGCTTGGCCTGCGCTTAGGGGTAAGGTCTTTCAAGATGCCGTTGAGATATTCTTGCGTTTTGTGCGTGGTGACGTTTTGGCCTCAACGGATCTAGAAAAACGTACATTACAACGTCGTGACTTTCGCTCAGATGCGGATTGGGAGAAAGTGATCGCAGCTTATGGCACTAAGAGCGACGTGATTGAGTTGAGTCCCTTTTGGGAATTCCCAACTGTTGGAGTTGTGCCCTTTGAAACGCCGATGGACCAATTGAGGTTAACGATCGGAGCTCATGACGCGCCAACTCAAGATTATGCGAATACGTTACTGCCCGTTGGCGTGTTTAATCTTTCCTTTACGCCAACAGCTCAAATTAACGAAACTCACAAACGTATGCAGCAGACCTTCCATGCAGATGGTGGCCCTTGGCAAAGGGACTATATGCCCCGCACTGTCTTGGTTTTTGTGGATGACACAGCTTCGATTTCTGACGCTCAAAAAGTGGAACGAGCGACGGCACGTGCCACCCACGCGATGGAAGACTATTGGCGTGCTTTACAAGGCACCATCGATCCTGCTCGCATCAAACAAGGCGTTAACAATGCGCTGACGGGTAGCCCGGAACGAATCATTGATCAGATCCATGAGCGCTTTGATAAAGACGATCGCCTAATGCTGTGGTTTGATTTCCATAATCACGATAACGACGCTGTCAAACACGCCATGAGCGCGTTCATGGAGAAGATAGCTCCCACATTCACTTAAAGGTACGGCTATGGATCTCGCAAATTTTATTGACGGTAAATTCGTTAGCCCAATAAGCGGTGCATATCTCGATAACTTTGAACCCGCCACTGGCCTAGTTTATTCGCGTTGTCCAGCATCCACTGCGGCAGATGTCGATGTGGCGGTTGCAGCTGCGAAACGGGCTTTCCCAGCCTGGGCATCGACCAGGGTAGAGGAGAGGTCGCGGACCTTGTTGCGCGTTGCTGACTTGCTCGAGGCTCGGCTCGAAGAGTTCGCTCGGGCCGAATCTCAAGATCAGGGTAAACCGATCTGGTTGGCGCGCACGGTGGATATACCGCGAGCCGTCTCCAATTTCCGCTTTTTTGCCACAGCTGTCTTGCACCAAGCATCGGAGAGTTTTGACATGGATGGGGTGGCGTTGAACTATACGCATCGCCGTCCTGTTGGGGTTGCTGGACTCATATCGCCCTGGAACTTGCCGCTCTATTTATTGACTTGGAAAATAGGACCCGCTCTAGCCACAGGCAATACGGCTGTGTGTAAGCCGTCCGAGTTGACGCCGATGACAGCCTATTTACTTGGTGAGGTAATGCAGGAGGCGCAACTTCCTGATGGGGTTTGTAACATGGTCTTTGGAACAGGACCACAGGCAGGCGCGGCATTGACGGGCCATCGGGACGTGCCCCTGATTTCGTTTACCGGCGGAACCACAACCGCTGAAATCATCAACCGTCAGATTGCGCCTATGTTCAAGAAATCGAGTTTAGAGTTAGGTGGCAAAAATCCAAACGTCATATTCTCGGATGCCAATATAGAGAAAGCAGTTGCCACTTCCGTGCGCTCAAGCTTCTTGAATCAAGGCGAAATCTGCCTATGTGGTTCAAGGATTTTTGTACAGGAATCGGTCTATAAAGACTTCTTGGCGCGCTTCATTTCAGCGACACGCGCTTGGACCGTAGGCGATCCGTCGGACGACAACGTGAAAATGGGAGCGCTTGTGAGTCGCGGCCACTTGGACAAGGTTCTAGGTTATGTCGATCTTGCGCGACAGCTCGGCGGGACAATTGAAATCGGTGGGGATCAACCGAGGCTAAATGGTAAGTTCAAAAACGGCTACTTTCTTAATCCCACCGTCATAAGTGGACTTGATCCTTTATGTGATGTCATGCAAGAGGAGATTTTTGGGCCTGTGGTTACAGTGACGCCGTTTAGAGATGAGACTGAGGCGCTAGAGCTGGCCAATGGCGTTAAGTATGGGTTGGCCGCTAGTGTGTGGACTTCTGACGTTTCACGAGCCCATCGTTTCGCGCAATCTTTAGAGTGCGGTATTGTATGGGTAAATTGTTGGTTAAAACGTGACTTGAGGACGCCGTTTGGCGGTGTCAAAGCATCCGGGATTGGTCGTGAAGGTGGCACCTATTCGCTTGATTTTTATACAGAACCCAAGAATATATGTATGGCTTGGGAGTAGGAGACTGCAATGACAGCAGAACGGACCGTTAACAGCCGCTCTGCACCGGCGCCAGTGGGCAGTTACCCTCATGCACGCAGGGAAGGGGAATGGCTTTTTCTTTCCGGCGTTGGTCCTCGACAAGCGGGTACGACAGATATTCCTGGCGTTACCCTTAACGCTCAGGGTGAGGTGGTTGACTATGATGTAGCTGTGCAGACTCAAGCAGTCATTGACAATGTCAAACATGTTCTTGATGCGGCCGGCGCAAGCCTACATCAAGTTGTCGATATTATGGTCTTCCTGACCAATATGAAGGACGATTTCGCCTTATTTAATCAAGTCTACGCAGCCAATTTTTCTGACATCCAAGCGACCCGAACAACGATCGGCGTGGTGGCTTTGCCAACCCCGATCGCGGTTGAATTCAAGGTCATAGCTCGGCTGGTCAATAAATGATTCTCTATGACATCAGCCCTGCTATTAGCGAAGGAATAGGTGTATTTCCGGGCGATGTGTCTTACCGCCGTGACATCAGTATGGATTTCGATCGTGGCAATCATTTGGCCTTATCAAGTATTCACACGACATTGCACCTTGGGGCTCACGTGGATGCACCCAATCACTACGATGCAAACGGCTGTGGAATCGGTGAACGTGGTTTAACGCCCTACATCGGACCTTGCCAGGTGGTTCAGGTGAAGGTTGAACGCGGACATCGCATTTATCCTGACGATGTAAAGGCAACCATCCGTTGTGCGCGTGTCCTGTTTCGAACCGAGTCATTTCCTGACCCCAACAATTGGAACTCGGATTTTTGCTCACTATCACCTGAACTTGTCCACGATCTAGCGCTAAAAGGCTGCAAATTGCTTGGTATCGATACACCGTCCATCGATCCAGAGGATGCTAAGGAATTGCGATCTCACCATGCGGTGGCACAAAGGGATATGGCTATATTGGAAGGAATCGTATTGAACAAGGTGCCTGAAGGCGTGTATACATTATGGGCAATCCCTTTGAAGTTAATGCATGCTGACGCCTCGCCCGTCCGAGCTATTCTGTTACCTTATGAATTGATGCCGGAGGAACCTGACTTTGAACTCATCTGAGCGCTCTTCAAGTGCGCAACGCGTTCAAGACGCTTTGCTAGCTGCCGGTCTTGAAGTGAATGTTAAGGAACTTTCAGAATCGACACGCAGTGCCGCTGACGCTGCCCGGGCCTTGAACTGTGACCAGGGCCAAATTGCCAAATCTCTTGCGTTTCGCACGCGCTCAAGTCATAAACCCATTCTTGCGATCGCGTCCGGCAGTAATCGTGTTGATCTGGATCGGCTCGCCAAATTCACAGGTGAACCGTTAGAAAGAATGCCCGTAGCCGACGTCAAAGCGACAACGGGTTATGCAATCGGTGGCGTTCCACCGTTAGGCCACCTAACGGCGTTGCCCGTATATTTTGATCAAGATCTATTGAAGTACAAAGTGGTTTGGGCAGCTGCGGGCACGCCGTTTGCCATTTTTTCGAGCGAACCATCTGCCTTGGCTCGTGCTGCTGGCGCCCAAATAATTGAAATGGCTGAGAAAGCCTAATGGCGTTGCAGGACCAGCTAGCGAACCTGAATCCCCAGGTCGATTACGCAAACAAATGGGAAGTCAATTTGGGTTCGGAAGCGATTTCGCGTGTACGAATACGCAAGACAGGGCAATTCGTTGGTTCAAGTGAAGTTTGTATTACGGCGAGGTCGCCTGCAGCAAATCACGACATGGTTCACCTTCATGACGTAATGGCAACTTGTCCCTATACAACCGGAATGTTTAAGTGATTGGCCTCGACAAAGATGGCAGGCGATTGTGGTTATTGGGGAAAAATGGTGCGCTAGAAGGTAGACGATTTGACGTTAAGGGTCCTGTCTACCGAATTGGTAGCGATGTGCACAACGACCTTGTCTTACCCTATTCATCCGATGCGAAAGCTAGCGCCTTCCATGCTGAAATCCACGCCGTAGACGATGGCTTCGAATTGGTTTGTGTGAGTAAAGGTATGTTGTTGAATGGCAAGGCTGTTAGCAAAGCAATGATTCAAGATGGCGATCTTATTTCGTTTGGTCCTGGTGGCCCACGCCTAAGCGTTTTATGCGAGCCTTTACTCGTTCCTGGCATTGCAGATCATGTGGAATTGCCTGAGACGAAAGTCTCACGGGCACTTAAGAAAAAGGGACACGACACCATGATCGCCGAAGCCGTGGCCATGGTACGAGAGGCGCGGGGTTCCCATCACTCAGGTCAGACGACGCTGATCATGCGTGACCTGGTATTGCAAGCACTGCACAAGTCGAAAAGGAAGCATCGGGCGTGGATTGGCCTGCTCTTGGGCGCGCTGGTGGTCGTGACATTAGGTGCCATAAGCATGATCGCTTCTGTTCGTCTTGAGAAAGAGAACTTGGATGGTCATATCGCTCAGTTAGAGCAGGAACTCGTTGAGGTTGATGACCCCAAGCGTGTGGATGAATTATTGTTGGAACTGGAGGAATACGAGCGTAAAGCCCGGAAACTGCAACGCACCATGTTGTACGAGCTGGGCGCGCGGGACGCGGAACATGATTTTGTGGAAGCCGAAATTAGGGTGTTGCTAGAGATATTTGGTGCGGAACGTTATGTTGTACCGGTCGAGTTCGTTGAACAGGTGCGTGTCTATTTGCAACGTTACCAGAGTCGAGATCGCCGTCATGTTGAACGTTTATTGAACGAATACGGCGAACAAATGGCGATTGTCCGTAACATCCTCGCGCAATACAACCTGCCACCTGACCTTGCTTACATGATTTTGGTTGAGAGTGCGTTTTTGGAAGATAGTCGTAGTCACGCAGGTGCCGCAGGAATCTGGCAGTTCATGCCTCCTACGGCCCGTAGCTATGGACTCGTTGTCGATGCAACTGTGGATGAACGATTTGACTTTGAGAAATCGACCCACGCGGCTGCTCGCTATCTGCGCGACTTAATCTTGGAATTTGGTTCCGGCAACTCGGTCATGTTGGCTTTGGCGGCTTACAACACCGGTCCAACTCGAGTACGCCGTGAAGTTCGCAAAATCGAAGATCCTATTCGGCAGCGCAATTTTTGGTACCTTTACCGTAAACATGCATTACCCAAAGAGACCCGCGAGTATGTGCCTAAGATATTCGCGGCACTCATTATTGGTCGCCATCCGGCTCGCTTTGGATTCACACCATCGATAGCTATCTGAATCCGAGGAAAGATGCCTAGGTTGGTGGCGCTGTTTCTGTGAATGCGGACCATTGATTTGCTTTATTGCACACGGATGTGAGGCTTATGTGATTACTGAATTCGAAACGTCGTCGAAATTGGCCCCAGCCCAAAAAACAGGCAAGACGAATTTGCGCATCTGTCGGTGATGCGTCAAAACCGACGTCCAAGCTTTCCAGGTAATCCAAACAACTAGACAGCCGATCCGCCTGCCTGGCCAAATACGGTACATGCTCAGCCACCACTCCATTTTGTTCCAGTAAGTAAATGTTGATCGCTGTATCTAATGCTGTCGATGCCGTACAGTAGATTTCCCAATCGCGGGTCGAGGCTAAGAAATCCCTACCTTGTTGCTGCCTGACTTCGGCCAGGATGGCCGTTGAGTCGCTGAGCAACAGAGCGCCGTCTTTCAGGAAAGGCACTTTCTTGGTTGGGGAGTTCGCACCGCTAAAGGCGTAATCCGCAATCTCCATCGTCCATGGTCGCTCACCCTGATTTAAGGCAATACGACAGTGACGGACATAAGGGGACGTCAGACTTCCAAAAAGCTGCATGGGCCACCTCCAACATAAAGCTTACGACGATTAAGTCACATTCAGCATGTTATTTTTACGAGGAATGTATTGAATTGCCTATAATGAGGTGGATTTGCTGGAGAACGGATGCCCTATTTTGTTGTTTTGCTCATGACCGGCTTGGCCATGGGTTTTAGTGATCCGCCTTATGCGCGTGTCGAATTGCCGTTAGCTGAAGCCAATCAGCTTGCCATGGAATATCATTTTAGTGGCGTTGGAATTGACGATGACGGAGCATTGATCGTTTCCGGTTCTACGGAATTATTGGCTCTGTTTGACGATCTCAATATTCCTTATACGCTGATGATCGATCGCTATTTGGCCGATCAAGAGGAAGCAGCCTTTTGGAAAAGTGTGCCTTCCAGTTATTTCAATCCCACCACTTTACTCAGCTGGCTTCAGAGTCTAGTGGCGTCTCATTCGTCTATAGCCGAGCTTGTGCAGATTGGCACGACAGATCTGGCGCGCCCGATTTGGGCTGTCAAAGTAACCGATAACCTAATGGATGAAGAGTTTGAGCCGGAATTACGCATCATTGGCAACATTCACGGCGATGAGAAATCATCGCTGATGGTGTGTACAGACGCGTTGGAGTGGATCTTGACCCAGTACGGCATTCACCCAGACGCTACCAAATTAGTTAATGAAACCGAAATGTGGTTTGTACCCATGGTGAATCCTGACGGGAATTTTGCACATACGCGTTCCAATAGTAACGGTGTCGACTTGAATCGAGACTTTGATGGCCCGGCTGGGCCCGGCACAGTGTTTCCGGCCTTTAGCCAAAAAGAGACGCAGGCAATCAGGGATATGACAGAGGTTTTGGGCAATCGATTTATGTTGGGTTTAACCTTTCATTCGGGTGCGGCCTGTTTCAACTCGGTCTGGAACTACACCACAACGGGACCTCCTGATTTGGCCAACTTCTTTTCGTCGCGAACGGGTGGCTCGCCTTGTTCCAACCCGGGCGGTGAATGTGCGATTCCAGCCATGGACGGACTGGCCGAGGCATATGGACAAGGTTGTACTTATCCCAACTTTTGGCAGGTGGTGGGTGCCGATTGGTATGTCACTTTTGGCGACACCAACGATTGGGCTTATGACGAGTGGGGCACACTGGACACTACTTTGGAGTGCACAGTAAGCAAAACGCCTTCGGAATCTCAAATCCCGATCTATACCGCTCAACACCGCTTCGGGGTGATTAATTATCTGTTGAAGTCACGGCAAGGAATTGAAGGTGTCATTACGGATGCCGTAACAGGCGACCCCTTGGACGCTCAGCTAACAGTGACAGAATTTCCTCAAACTGTTTTCACCGATCCAATTCTAGGTGATTATCATCGATTTGCCGTTCCTGGAACTTACGAAATAACCGCATCAGCCCAGGGCTATACGCCAAAGACGCTGACCGATATCACCGTAACCGTTGATGTCATGACCCTCGCAAATTTCCAGCTCCTACCCGATAGCATCACCTTTGAGTATCTTGTCGAGATTTGGCATTTACAGGGCCCTATCGATACCAATGGCAACGACTATATTGATGTCATTGATTTATTGAGCTTCTTGTAGCGAAGTATTGAATTCATACTTCGGGTGCGCTGGCTGACCCTATTTATTAGTAAAAGCTAAGGATGGCAACTCTCACCATGGCTGGCAATGACTATGCTAGTCTAGGGAAACTCAAACTTAGATTTTCTGATATGCGTGTGTGGATCCTCTTTTTATTGCCGAGTACGGTTTGGGCCCATCTCTTTTTCAAAGTTGAGATGACCCGGCCGATGGATCCTGCAACCTGGCAACTCGACATAGGCGCGACTCACGGTCGCTATCAAATTGCATTTCGAGACGAGGCACGTACTTACCTTCCGGATTTAAGTTTTCATCTTCAGCTCTATAAACGTGTGGCTGTATCGGTGGCCGGTTTTGGTGTGCTTCGTTCTGAATTCATGCGAGATGACATTGACTATCCTCTGGGTGAAGAAGGCTACGGCGGTGGCGACGAAATTATCGGATTATGGTTCGACATTTATGCGGACTATAAAGACATTAATCAATCTCGAGCGGCAAAACTGTTTATCAAGGCCAAATTACCAAGTGCCAACGGCGCATTCGGGAGCGATAGAACAGACCTTCTCTTTGGAATCACTGGGCACGCGCAGCGGAACGGGCACCTGTTTCAGGGCACATTTAGACTTGATGTAGTGGAACGACCAGTTACGGAAGGTCAATGGGATTATCTCACTTTAGGGCTTAGGTATTCTCATCGAATCGGTCCAGCAAAGTTAATAAGTGAAGGCTTCTTCAGGTCACAATCTAGCCGTTACACTTGGCTGCTTTCATTTGGCCTGCAAGCCGAGTTGGGAAAAAATTGGTCTCTTGAACTCATGGCTGGGGATGGTGGCTGGCAAAAATGGGAAAACAATCCTGACTCGCGATTGGAGTACCAATTCTCCTTATTCATTTCGAAGCGTGGCGAAAGCGATCGCTTATTTCGCTGGTTAGGTAACTGAGTTGGTGACGTGGAAATGGCCAATTTTGACGGTTTCTTGGCGCTTCTTTTTGCTCGCTTGGCTGTTTTTTGTCGTATGGAAGTCCTATTTGGCAATGAGTCTGGGTCTCTTTGGTGATGAAGCCTTCTACGTTCAGTGCTCTCAACGTCCCGATTGGGCGTATATGGATTTACCATTTGTCACAGCCATGCTTGTGCGTCTGGGCACTGAGTTAGTTGGTCATTCACAGTTGGGTGTGCGCATCGTATTCGTAGCGCTTGGTGCATTATTGCCGTTCTTGGTCGTTAGGCTTGCGTGGCCACATGTGGGCCCAAATCATGCTAGAGCGGCCGGGTTGTGGGCGCTGATATTACCAGGATTTGCTTGGCAAGGATTTATGGCGCTTCCTGATGGGCCACTGCTCATTTGTTTGCTGGTCTGCCTGATTGCCCTTGAGCAAGCAATCACAACGCAAAAGTGGAGCTGGTGGTTTGTCTGCGGATTCGTGTGTGGGGTCGGTTTTTGTACACACTATCGGTTTGTTCTCGCAACACTTGGAATCGCCGTCTGGTTCTTGATTTCACGCGATGGGCGAACACAACTGAGAACACCCAAGCCCTGGATGGGTGGCTTGCTTGCGCTCATTGGGACGGGACCAGCGCTTTACTATAACCTTGCGCATAATTTCTCACCGTTACGCTATTTTCTGTCCGTCCGAAATGGCTTGATCTTTCAGCCTGGTGAGTTGATTGCGTATGTTTTGAAACAGGCTGCCTTAATGACACCTCTAGCGTATGGGCTATTGCTGTTGACACTTTTGTTCATGTGGCACGAATCAAGCGCGGGCAACGAGAAAGTGCGGTTGTATTTCATTGTCAGTGTCACGCCCATTGTTTGCTTCTTTTTGGCGAGTCCCTTTAGTCGGACAGGTGCCCACATGATGCATTGGCCGCTTCCCGGTTATGTGCCTTTGCTTGTTTATTTACCAGTCGTATGTTTGCGCTACTGGAATAAAGGCGGTTGGCTCAGGCGATTTACCACGGCGTCGCCCATGCTTGCGATGCTTGTAACTTGTATTCTATTGATTGCTATCCGTTTGCCGATTCCTGGTCTTGATGGCTTGAGACATCCATATCAAGGCTGGTCCGAGTTAGCTGAGAAGACGCAAGCCCATTTGCAACAGATGTCGTCTGAGCGGCCCCTATTGGTTGCCGACCACTATAAAACGGGTGCGCAACTTGAATTTGCGTTTGGCGGTGAAACTGTCGTCTATATCATGCGACACAGTAAGAATTTTGAACATGGACGACAGGACCAATTCGAATTGTGGGCAATAGGCGAGCGTGCTTTGATGCAAACATCCAATAATACGGTTCTCTTGGTTGTCGAATTGTCGGAAATACCGCGCGGCTTTGAATCCAATTGGTGGAAACATTTGGATTTCTTCTTTAAGGATAGAGTCTTGCTGGAGGCGTGGGATTATGCACCCCGAAAATCAAATCCCACACGTCAGTTCCTCTTTTTTCGCGCACGTTTGTTTTATGATGGTTGATAAGAGAAAGATGTGTGTATTTAGCTGCGCTCTTACTGTGTAATGCAGTTAGGATGAACATTAGATTCTAAGCATAAATTACTGACGTGTAGAAGTTCGGAGATTAGGGTTTGAGCAAAGACCACTGGCAACGTGTCAAAGAAATATTTAACCAAGTAGCCGAGGTTGCGGAAGAGCAGCGTTCGGCTCTGCTCGATGAGCTGTGTGCAGATGATTTAGCCCTTAAACGCGAAGTGAAATCGCTCTTGGATCATGACCATAAAGAAACGGCTGCTTTTTCACCGGACGTTTTGATGAAGTTTGGGGCGGACGAGAAGTTGGGTGTCTTTCGCATCGTGCGATCCATCGGCGAGGGTGGCATGGGCGAGGTGTTTGAAGGTGCCCGTGATGATGGTCAATTTGAACAGCGTGTTGCCATCAAAACGCTGCACCATGCCGTGCGTGGTAGCGATCGAGTTCGCCGATTTTTACATGAACGCCAAATCATGGCCGGTCTCAATCATCCTAATATCGCGCGCTTGCTCGACGGCGGTGTAAGTGAGTCAGGTCAACCCTATATTGTCATGGAATATATCGAAGGGCATTCGATCACGGAATACGCCGATTCACGTCGACTAACGGTGAAGCAACGGGTCAAACTCTTTCTTCAGCTCTGCGATGCGGTCAACTACTCTCATCAACACTTAATCATCCATCGCGATCTTAAGCCAAGTAACACATTGGTTAATGACGAAGGTTGCGTGAAACTTCTGGATTTTGGTATTGCCAAATTAGTTGAAGGTGAATCGGCGGGTGCAATTGGGGTTTCTGTCATCAAGACGGAAACCGGTAAGCAAGTTTTAACGCTTCAATACGCAAGCCCTGAACAGTATCACGGCGAACCCATTTCTACGGCATCCGATGTGTATCAGTTGGGTTTGATCCTGTACGAGCTATTAGCTGGGGAGCCCCCTTACGATTTGAAGGGCAAGAATTGGACAGAAATAGATCGCTTAATCGCGTCGGTTGATTCACCCAAACCCAGTGTCAAGATGGGTACGTGCTTGAGTTCAGAAACCGGTTCTGATTTTGCCGCCAAACGTGGCACTACGCCTCAGCGTCTTTTGCGAGAGATCGAAGGCGATTTGGACACCATTATCTTGAAAGCCTTACGAAAGGAACCTGCACGTAGGTATTCGTCAGTAGACAGTTTGCACCAAGATTTAACGGCATTTTTGTCAGGCATGCCTGTTTCAGCGCGTTCCGAATCACTGACTTATCGCTCGCGAAAGTTCATTAAACGACATAAGTTAGGCGTGGGCGCGGGGGCCGCCATCCTAGTGCTCTTGGTCTCTTTAAGTGTGATGTCATTGCGTTTTGCTTGGGCCACGCAAAAACAATCTGAACAGGTAGCCGATGAGCGTGATCGTGCCAATCAGATCGCCGAGTTCCTGACCGAGATCTTCGAGAACGCGGATCCTTATAACCAAGAAGGTGCGTCATTAAGTGCACGCGAAATGCTCGACCGCTCGGTTGTGAGGCTACAAGGCCGCTTTGAAGATCAACCGGATTTAAAGATCGACATGTCAAGTCTGGTTAGTAGCCTCTATGTCGGGTTGGGCGATAGTGAGAAGGCGCGAAAGTATTTAGAGCAATCCCAATCCTTGCTCGATCAAGTTGCCAGTGACGATGAAGCCATAATCGGCGTCTACATACAGATGGCTGGCACGGCAACCCGCCTAGGCGACTTCAAAGGGGCTTTTAGTTTATTAGAAAGAGCCAGTTCTGTTTTGCAAACGCGTCCGGTTGGTCCTCGACTCGTGCACTGCTATTTCGCATATGGACTGGCCTACATGGCAGATCACCAGCATGCGAAAGCGCTTGAGTCACTAACAAAAGCGGAGTCTTTGAGTCACCTCTTGGGCGATAAGCGTGACCCTTTTCTCGCAAAACTATGGAATACATTTGCTAATGTCTATCATGGGATGGAGGACTACCCATCTTCTATACCTTATGTCGAAAAAACTTATGCCATGGACGTGGCACTCTATGGTGAGGACCATCCGTTAACGGTCGAAGCCTTAGCCGACCTGGGTGTGACCCTTGCTGGATCGGGCGATAATGCTGGGGCATTGAAGAAATTCGAAGAGTTTGAAGAAAAATGGCGCCAACTCTTTGGACCCCAGCACCCAAATCTAGCCATCATCAATAATAACAAAGCGTTCGTACTGCTGGAGCTGGATCGACCTGAGGAGGCCATAGCCGCCTTCGAGGTGTCCCTCGAATTGCGCCGCGACATTTTCGGAAATGAAAACCTGAATACTTTGTATGGATTAATCAATATTTGTTATGGGCTCACGAAGACTGGCAAGAATCAGGAAGCGCTTCCACTGATGCAAGAAGCTGAGGAAATGGGTCTAAAAGTCATGGGGCCCGACCACTTTTCAATGGGAACACTGTATAACAATTATTGTGCACTTTTATTGAATCTAGATGATTTGGAAGGCGCCCTCCAGAAGGGTGAAAAGGCGCTCGTCATATATCGAGCGGCCAATTCTGACCCAGGCATTGCGCCGACGCAATCGTTATTGGGTCGGGCACTGGTGAAGGCCAGTAGGTTTGAAGAGGCGAGGCCGCGCCTGGAGGAGTGTCTGGCCGCTGCTCTACGGATTGACAACCCTTCCGTGATGCCGTGGGGCAATTCCGCCGCCAATCTATCTCAGGTGGAATCGCAGCAAGGGAATCTGGACAAAGCGGAATCTTTGATACTAGAAGCCTTTGAATACGACCTAAAACATTTCGATATCCATCATCGCTATATTGAACATATCCGTTTAGCTATTGAGACGTTTGAACGGATGGGCGGGTCATCAAATGCACTTTCGGAAATAGCTGACAAGATCAAAGAAGCACAAGAGAACACGTCGCCGTGAGCTTGCGAAAGCCACTCTGGACAGAGTCTTGTCTGGCCTCTGAGTTCTCACGGATACTTGGAAGTGACCGTAGACGCCTGATTGTGTCTTGAGCGCGTATAATCATAAACTCAGAATCAAGTTATTGTAGGTTTAGGTCGTTAGTGGTCAAGAGGTGCATACAATGATTCATATTGGACGGTTTTTTAGCATCGTATGTCTGATGTTTTGTGCGGTTGCGTTTTGCCCACTAGATGATCGTTTGCCGCAGCCTATCGCCGAACCAGGTGATGACAGCCTTAATATGGAGCACGAACGCGGTTCAGGTCCGAGCTTTGCTGAGCAGGTCGTAGAAATTGTGAACGCGGAACGTGATGCCATGGGCCTTCCGCCATTAAAAGCTGTGGCCCTGTTGAATTCCACATCCTTGAATCACAGTACAAACATGGGTGTACGCAATTTTTTTGCCCATTGCGATCTAGACACGGGTCTATCTCCGTTTCAGCGCATGACGGCTGCGGGCTATAACTGGAATGCCGCTGCCGAGAACATCGCTGCCGGTCAGAACACACCTGCCGCGGTCATGATCGGCTGGATGAACAGTTCGGGCCACCGAGCAAATATTCTGAGCAGTTCCTTCCGTGAAATAGGTGTGGGTTTTTACTTCGATGCGGCTGATGTGGGCAATGTGCGTCAAGACAACGATGGCAATTGCGTCACGGATAGTTTCAATAACGGCCCTTATCAGGAGTATTGGACTCAAAACTTTGGGACACGAAATAGCGTCTTTCCCATGATTATTAACCAAGAGGCTTATGAGACAGATCAGATCGAGGTGGACCTTTTTTTGTATGGACAAGGTGTGATGACGGAGATACGTCTTCGTAATGACGGCGGTTCATTCACATCGTGGATGCCATTTGACGCCAACCCTATGTGGGAACTCAACCCCGTCGACGGCACCCGAACCGTCACGGTAGAAATGCGCAATGCGGCTATGCAGATATTCTCGGCGTCCGACACCATCGAATTGGCAAACTTCTTCTCGTGTGACATGCCAAGCAATTTGATTATGTGGCCTATGTTCAACATCCTCCCGTTTGTGACTTGTATCGGCAATTAGGGCCAGAAATTAGTTTGTAACCCATCAACGCCAGTCAACTTGACGCCAGATTACAAATTTCGTTATGTCGCTGGCGTGGCAGTTCCTTTCAGCAAACCAACTTGCGCAATTTCCATGTATCCCGTAGTCTTCCAAAAAATCGATATGGAATAAAGGGGTACGCCAGTGATTTATCAAATGGTTGCCATGATTGTCTTCTTAACGTCTGAGCAAGCAATATGTGGAGACCATCAAGACAAGATTACGGCGATTACTAAGACTCACCTTAAGGGTGATTTGGATGAGGCGATCACACTTATTGAAGAGGCATTGAATTGCCCAGATCTACCTACCCATCAGGCCATTGACTATCACCTTATCTTAGCCACCATTTATGATCGCAAGGGACTTCACAATCATTCGCGTCCCCATCCTGAAACCCTAAGAAATATCGAATTGGCGGTCTCAAGACTTGAGGGTTCAGAATCCAGAAGTCATGCCCAGGTCAACCTCAGCTATGCGGAGTTTTATTATCGTGCTGAGATGCAAAATCGCAAATTTACTAAAGCTTCTGAGTATGCTCTGGCCGCGATTGCGGGTTTTGAGAAAGTGGATGATTTGTTCGGGCAATCTGACGCTGTGCATGCTCTGGGTCTTATTCACCTGCAACGAAATGAGTTGGATGAGGCTAGAAAGTATTTTGATCGGTCTTTGGCGCTGGAAGAATTGACATTGGCTCCACGTGCGAGAATCTTGGCGGATTACGAGAGGCACATAGGCTTTATCGAGAGCAGGTCCGATCATAAAGAAGAAGCGCTCATTCATTTTCAAAAATCATTTGAAATTCGCCGTGATAGCGGCATTGATGATGCCGCGCTCTTTGCTGGGCAAACGCTCGCTTCAACCTTGCTTGAGTTAGGCAAAACAAAAGAAGCGCTTGCGCCTATTTCTTATTCCGTTCGCGTTTCTGAACGTATCCAATCCCACTATGGCAAGATGATTTCTTATTACGTATTGGGCCTCGTTACTGAGCAGTTAGGGGATACATCGGAAGCAAAACGAGCCTTCGAAAAGACGCTAATGGCGGCTGAAGTATTAGGCCACAAGAACGGCGCAAAAAACGCCTCTAGCGGATTAGAGAGATTAAGAAATAAGTGAACTTAACTGTGAGTCGCTCCGAGTTAGCGCCCTAGTCCGTGTTACTTTTTGGCCTTCATTAACCCAACAACAAGCCCGGCTATGGCACCAACCGCGCCACACATTAGGATCCTCTGTCGCATAGTAGTCAAGCCACTGAGGCTATACAGGCCACGTTCGATGGCGTTCCCTGGCCCGGTGATCAAGGTCTGGACGTTGATGTAGTTACCGGCGATTTCCCCGAATACCCCATATCCAATAATCAAGCCTATGGCCGCGAAGGCAATAATAAAAATCGACATTTTCATGGTTCACCCGCTAGAAATTGTGGTTGCTCGTTAAGCTCTCTTGATGAGTCGGACAATGAACAAAAGCACCATGGCACCTATTGTTGCCATAACGATCAATCCTATGATGCCACCAGCTGAGATTCCAAGCATCCCAAATACATAGCCACCAATGAATGCACCGACGATACCCACAACGATATTGCCAAGTAGCCCAAACCCTTTGCCTTTCATCAGCACACCGGATAACCATCCAGCAATAGCGCCAATAATCAAATAAATAATAAGTCCTTCAACGTCCATTTGTTCTCCCTAGCAGCACTACTTCTATCGGCGATCGCATATGTCTCAAAATCCAAGAACTCAGCAACTCAGCATAAGCGCCTCGGTCAGTTCTTTCGGGTCACGTCTAGTTGCCGAAGTTATAGATGCGTGTGGAACACGATAGCACAACGGGTGATTGGAGAGCTGAACATGGGCAGTACAAGTCGAAATGATTTGGTGGGCAGTGATGTGGAAGATGGTCACCTAGATATTCAATCGACGCCCAAAAATTTTGGATGATTTTATAGGCGAGCCTTACTTGGGCGCGGACTGATCAATCAATTTGTTATTGAGACTGAAGGACAATTGTCGCCGGACAACGAGAACGACAACCCGAAGGGGAAGGCCATGATAAGAGCCAGGACAGAATTAACACTTTATTCTGTCCTGACTTCAGTTGAGTCGTATGCCCTCAAATGCCGTTTACATCTCATATAGAGAGCGATCTGACCCCTATTTAGGTTGGTTTAAGAGTTGCTTTGGCGCGGGAGCCGATGCAACGGTGAAATCACCACCTCGAACATAGGGCCCCCAGTCGCCTGCGGTACTCATGGCCCGAACATGGTAGGAATAAGACTGGCCCAGCAATAAGCCACTTGTTTGGATAGTGAATGTAGCGTTTGGATAGAGCGTTGTTTCTGAATAGAGAAAACCACTGCCATCCGTTGGCTGTACGACGATATGGTAGCGTTCTAACCCTGCTGGATAGAACGGATGTGTCCAACTAAAGTTGATTGTTGGGCCGCTACTCGTGGTGGTGCCATTGATGTTGACGCCATTGACGCGAGCCACAAAGTTAGGCACAGCTGGCGGTGGTCCAGCTGCCTCAATGGTGAAGCCACCTCCGGTTATGAAGGGACCCCAAACACCTTCGAGACTTCGTGCTCGGATATGGTAGGAGTATGTTGTACCGACGACTAAGTTCGATGTTTGTATGGAATGTGAGGTGCTAGGGTAATTGACCTGTGGGCTATACAACCAACCCCCACTTACCGGTTGAATCACGATTTGGTATTTATCGATACCTGCCGGGTAGTTGGGGTGTGTCCAGTTGAATTGGATATTCGGATTGGTTACGTTGACGCCCGTACCGTCAATATTGATTCCGTTGATTCGAGCCACAAAATTGGGCACAGTTGGTGGCGGTCCAGCTGCCACAATGGTGAAGTTACCTCCGGTGATGAATGGGCCCCAAACACCTTCGTGGTTTCGTGCCCTGATATGGTACGAGTAGGTTGTGCTGGCCACTAAATTCGATGTCTGTATCGAATGTTGGGTGTTGGGATAATTGACTTGCGGACTATATAGCCAACCCCCACTTACGGGTTGAATGACGATTTGGTATTTCTCGATCCCCGCTGGATATTCGGGGTGTGTCCAGCTGAATTGTAGATTTGGATTTGTAACCTGGATACTGGTGCCGTCAATATTGCTGCCGTTGAGTTGCGCGATGAAGTCAGGCACCGGTGGAACCGGACCTGGTTGGGCAATCGTAAATGCGCCACCGTAGCGGTAAGGGCCCCATATTCCGGCACCATTTTGAGCCTTGATGTGGATGGAATATCCCATGCCTACTTCTAAACTCGAAGTTGTCAGGCTGTAGCTAGTATTTGGAAAAGGCGTTGTTGGGGTGTAAAGGAAACCACTGCCGTCAGTGGGTTGTAACACGAGTTGGTATTGCTGAATACCTGTTGGATCTGAAGCGTGAGTCCAATTGAAGACAACGGTTGGAGCCGTACTGTAAACCGTTAGGCCATTCAGGTTTAGTCCGTCTATGGTGCCCGATAAGCTCGGTACCTGGCTTGGTGCGAGGGCCGAAACGGTGACGTTAATCGTTGTCGCCCGGCGGTTTCCGCAATGATCGAAAGCGACTACTTTTAGCTCATGACTACCGACACTTGCTGGCCATTCCCATTGGTAAGGCGCGTTGTAATCGGTATTCAATCGCGTGCCGTCAATGACAAAGCGAACATCTGAAATACCACTGCCACCTGGGTTGTCCTCGGCGTTGGCCCTGAGTAAGATGGTCGATGAGGTCATTTGAATGTTATCGCCATCCAAATAGTCAGCCCAGCTAACCGTGGGTTTTGTTACATCCGAACATTGGCCTTCGACCGTGAATTGGATGGTAGCCAGAGTGGCTGCCGGGAATTGCGGATAAAGATCTACAGCGACTAACTGAAGTTCGTGTGGTCCTTCGCTCAGAGCTGAAGTGTCAAGGACACCTTGAAAACCGGAATAGGGATTACAGTTCACTTGGTTCGCTGCCGCTGCTTGTGTGCAAGACTCCGGTCGATGGATGCCTTCTTGCCAGTTTGAAAGTGAGACTCTTTGTTCGTCGACATAGAAGGCATAGCCATCTAGATTATGTCGATCCACCGCCCATCCGGATACAACTAACTGGCCGTTCTGAGCCACATCGCCATCAGGGAGTTCTAATTTGATCGATGGTCCGTGGTCATTAAATATAAATGGCATTTTGTTGGTGCACTGGTCCGTGCAAATCAGCGTTTGGGTGAAGATGCAAACACCATCAATGACCACTTTAACAATCGGTCCGTCGACACATATTGTCTCCCGATTACATGGTAGATTGCCATTGGGCGGTCCCCATTCCCACTCCCACCATGGATTAATGAAATGAGGCGGCAGGATGGGCGCATAGTCTCTGAATTCCGAAAGAGGGAACTGCATTTCGCAGCTAGGCATTTTGTCAATGACAGTGGCAGGAGGCGTTTCGCAGTCACAGGTCACCTGTACATGAATGGGTGTATTGTCGGTTGCCGTGCCCGAAGTTGGGGCGGCTGTGCAGTTCTTTTGCGGATTGTTGATAAAAGCATCACTCATGCTGAATGATTGACCCACTAGCATCGGTTCCGGACTGATTTGTCCGGCCGACGTGATGGCGTATTCATCCGAAAAAGTGTCACCGCTAGGATCCGTAACTACGCGACTTATGTAGAGGGTTTCAATACCCTCAATACCCGTCGCGGCAATTGTAAATGGCACGGAGTCTGGATCCTCTGGACAGTTTGGATTGGATTCATCACAATTGATGATATTGGCTTCATCGCAATGTTCGCTCCGGACTTGAGCGCCGGTCACGGGGCTGGGCTGCATAATGCTCTTCGTCGCACAGGTATCATGGTCCAATCCTAAGACGTGGCCTAACTCATGGGCGATCACCTTTTTTCCTTGTTTCGAGCCCCAGGCAATGAGCTTTGCGGTTAAGTTACAGTATCCGAAAATACGCGTTCCAACGGGAGCAGGGCACTTGGTTGTTAAGTGAATGGTTGATGTCCCATTTGTTCCGGCTTCATACCAGGCTGAAGTCCACGACTCGGTTACAGGATCATAGACGGGCTCTCTATCTTCAATTTTTATCTGTATGACTTCTGCAGGGTCATAACCTCCATCTGCAGGTGGCGGTGTGTTCACGTCCGCCTGCAATTCGGGAATGTTTGGTTTATCACAACCTTCAGCCCAAATCGCGGCTCCTGCTTCGAAGCCTTCTTGTATATACGGTGGTAGGCCTTGAGTTGGAATATTGACTTCGGTAGAGCCGGTAAGGTGAAAAACTGGTGGGTATCGGCGGGTGGCACACGAAGCCGGTTGTGCTTTGGCGAATAGGCTCAAATCTTGATCTGGTAGATCGATGTTCCGTCGAACGGTTTCCCAGGGTTGAGCTTCTCGTTCAGCCAGACTTCGATAAGGTTGCGGTATGACCATCCCGTCCAGGATCTTAAATATATGGCCTGATCCGATATAGATAGGATCTCGTTTGTGACGGAACCCCGTCGCCAATACCTGGTCACCGACCGTGGGTATGGAGATGAGTTGATCCGTTTCATTACAGAAAACTTCGCCATCCATAAAGACGCGTCCGGCGCGGATGGTCAAGCACACCAGGTCATCAACCACATAGTCATATAGGTTTGGTGCCCGAATTGTCTCTTGGACGCGCAAGTAAACGGCCGTTTGAACGCCCGATATGCCCCATCCTGATTGGATGGACTCGACCGTTCCCTGGATCACCACATCCTGTTGATTGAGAATCGAGGCCAAGGAAGTCGCGTTCGGATCCGGGTCTAATCGTAGGTGGCTACCGGCAGTCGTCGTGCATTGTGGCTGGTCATTCGGCGCGTTGAGCCGTCTGTCATGGGTTGATTGCCAATGCTCGTTGATCGAATCCCATTGTTGCTGCGCGATGGGCAGGCTCCATAGCTCTTGCTCCTGTAATCTTGATTCGGGGATGAAGATCGCGTAACTGCCCGGGCCATCCTGATAAATCACGTGTTCTGACGTGTTGATAAGTTCTTGGGCCCAGCCGAAGCTAGTGATTAAACTAAGCGCTAAAAATAGACGTTTGGCCTTGAAGGCTGCAAACGGGTTGCGCCATTTCGGATGACGCGACTCAGTTGCCGCTAGCTTTCCAGGGCACCCGGTATTTTGTTTCTTTGGATATTTGAGTTTTGCCGTCAATGCGACCCCCAAAGTCGCCAGAGACAAGCTGATGAACAACAGAAAAGACAAATTGATCCTCCTTCTGAACCCAGCTGTGGCCATCGTGGGACTTGCATCTTTGATGGTTTAGCTTGGGTTCTTCTTAATAGGCGAGATAATCGGCCAAAAAGGATCGGCAAATGTCTGAAACCAGGTATTTCGTTTCTACTTAAATACGCACTTATTGCTGTTGAACCAGGCCGTTAAGTGGCTAATATGACTATTTCTTTGATAATTATGGTTCTAGTTGATGATCTAACTCAAAAAAAGAGGTATTGGGGGCCCATTTGGACCCCCAGTTTTGGCGTGTTTATGGCTCGTAATTTACGTCTAATTCAAAGTAGAAGGCTGACGGCAGATTTGAACCGCTGGATACAAAGATCGTGTATCTACCCGGGCTATTCGTCCCGTCCACGCTTAGCGTCCTTGACGGGTATCTTGCTGGACCTGTAGCAGACCCAACCACATTGAAGTTGGGATCATAAATCTCCATGCCTAGATTTGCACCCGAGGGCCAGGTGAGGGTGATCTGCAGATTCCCTGAGACGTCGATCACGTAATATTCACCATGGACCTGAGGTGAAGCGTATGTCGTCTCAAAGACCTTCAGCACATCCAACTCACAGCTGACAGGTGCTGTCCAAACGCCTGGCACTGCTACCGCGTCCCAAGCTTTCATGACACTGACGTACTCGCCAGAATCCGTTCCAAAAAGATTGATGGCTGCCTGGCCTGTCGCGAACCTTAACGCTTGATAGTCATCTGTTGGATTAAGCAAATATCTATTGGCCTCGAAGAAGACGCGCAGTGCCTTTGCGAACCCAATCCCAAATACCGCATCAGTGGACTTGTTTTGGGGATGGACGCCACCTTCAGACAAAAGGTAGAAAGCCAAATTCCCGATGCCGCTATTACTATGAACACCACAGTGGTCATTGCCGTTGCCTGGTGACGTACAATTTTGATGGGTTCTGTGAGGATAATAATCTGAGCTAGAGTTGTCGGCTGCGGGGTCATTCATGAACCTCAACGCTGGCACCAAAGCAGGTCCAACGGCATCTTCGCCAATGAGCCATGTGTCGGCGAACGCATGCATGAGTTTAGGGTTCCCAATACGGTTGGATCCATAAAGTGCTTTGCAGTTTGCCCAAGCCTCAGCGCCGGCACCAAAAATATCGGACATCGACTCATTAATCGCGCCTGAGTCAAACTCATAGTCGAGATTAGAGGTGAACTCTGTCACCCCATGCATAAACTCGTGGGCGGTGACATCAAGCGCTTGAGATGGATAGTCCAAGATGTTGCCGTCGCCATCGCCATATAGAAACTGATTGATTCCTCCGCCAATGAAAGCTGCGTTATTGGGCGAACATTGATTATTGCTTGCAGGAAATTCGACGTTGATAGACGAAATGATCGTCGCGTCCTGGTCATCAAAGGAGGTGTATCCAAAGAAGCGGTCAAAGAACATATAGGTCGTGCCGGTATTGTAGTAGGCCTGTTTGCCTTCGAATGGCATATAAGGCCACATGGTTTGCCAGGCGTTGGGAATAGCTGGATCAAACCAAAGGTCGCCGGGTAGTTGACTGATGTACTCGACACACGCCCAATTGACTGTGTAGATTTTGCGGTCTAGCCCAAACGTGTGGATGTGAGAGTAACCGCCGAGCCATGACCCGCTTCGTGCGTCGGCATAGAGGCGAAGGAAATTAAAGCCCTCGTCAGACAGGACCCAAACGTCTGCTTCGTATGCCAAAGCCTTCTCGTCCTTGGACGTGTAAACTACAAGGTCCACGTCGACCGTTTCAGCACTGCTGAGGCTTGGGAATTTTTGGGCCAGAGCCTTGTTAATAGCGTCGTGGGAGTCATACGAAGGCTGCAACGATATGTCTAATCCCGGGACGGTGGCACCCAAGACAGATTGTAAGTTACCTTGTTCGTCGGTTTGCACGATCAAGTCACCACCGATCACCCTCAGCCCAGCATGAAATTGCGCTACCCGGTAGTAGGTTTGGCCGTGTGCTTGCGACACCTTTTGTGTGCGCATCTCATCCAAATCGGAAAGTTCATAGTAACCTGCAAGCTTTTGCATAAATGTGTGATTGATATCACGACCTGATTTAAATTGTGTATTCAATGGGCCACTCAAGTAGGTGGTTTGGCCATTAGGGTTTACTTGCCTTTGAAAGGGCGCTTGATTCCCGTTATTTGCATGGGAGTAGCTCAGCCCGTAGACCAATACAGCTATCAAAATTGACTTCATTACTTTTCCTCCATTTTCGATTGACGTATTTGCTCACAAACATAAAGTGTTTATATATAGATAGATGAACGAATTTCTGAAAGAGCTTAAAACCGGTCGCAGAGTCACCGTATTGCGGTGTCTGGCCCTCTGTGTTGCGCCGTATACGTTCCGCTTGTGGGACAAGCAGACGAGATTCATGATCAGAAATCGAACGCTATTGGTCGAAATCTGCAGAATCCGCCCCAATGACCTGACCGCGCAGGCCACTCGCGAATAAAACTGCATAAATATGCTCACTTTGTGTGTGGTTAGTTAGCAAAACGCGCGACCGTCACAAAACAGCACAAACAAAATCACATAAATTCACAAACAGAAAATCATTGCGGTAAGAAAAGTAGACAATTTGAACAATTGTTGGCCAACTAATTAGCAGTGTGAGTGCTTCGTGGTTCACTGCATCGATGCAAGAAAAATGCGGATCCGCTGCGACGAATCTAAGCTGGCATCGCGTGCGGATCTCAGTTTTGTTATGACCTTGCCCCAAGAACAGATGCGAACCGAGGTGTCGTTAGTCTCTGGTTGTGATTGGGACATAGCGTCGAGAGTCTTGGAAAGGACACATGCGAGCTGCGGCAAATATCATGTGTTTAGCGGCTTTAATGCTGCCATGTCCAGATGACGTCGCTTTCAAGGTTTTTCTGAACATAGCGTCGTCATTTAGGCAGTTGTCATAGTGCCTATCTGCAAAACTACAGCGATCAAACCGTTGGATAAGTGAATTGGGTGGGAGTCTTCGAGATTTATTCGTCACCGAACTGATCTACAATGCTATATATCGCATCGTTCTCAACGGTACTAAACCTAGCACCCCTGTTGATTGATACATTGTCCGATACCCATGCCAGTCCGTTAGACGATCGGCTTTGTTGAGAAAGAGGTAGGAATCATGGCTCAAGTGCAGCGGTCACCGTTAAACAGGCTCTTATGCACGTTAGCGGTCTTATTCTGTTTCTTCAGTGGATTTCTAGTTTTTGGCCTGCCAAATTTTCAAGATCCACAGGCCGCTAAAGCTGCCGAAGTGGCGCGTCTGCTTGACGAAGCCAGGACCCAGCTTAATGAAGTTGTCAAGTCGTTACCTGAAAAGCAGCGCTACATAGAGCAGCTTGAAAAACAACGCGGGCAGGCGTCTAGCGATGCTGAGAAGGCGTCGCTGACCCTGGAAATCGAAAATGCCTCGTTAGGCATCCGTGACTTAGAGGTAGGTTTTGTCGATATTGCCTCGGGCGGCGTAAAACTGAAGACGGCATCGTCCGAAAGCGAGAAATTCGATTGGCAGTCGGAAACGCTGGAGATCGTCAAGCCTTTGTTCGACGAGCTCAAAGGATTCACTGAAAAGCCGCGCATGATTGAGCGGCTACGCCGAGAGATTGAGCAGTTGGAAGCGAAGATGTTGTCGATTCGCGGTGGCATAGACCGTATGGAACAACTCAAACAGGGGATGGAGAAAAGCGAAACCCTCACACGCTTAACTGCGCTACGTGATCGTTGGCTCGAGATTGAGGCGGATACCCTTCGTGAACTTGAGTTCACTAGGCTGCGATTGGACGAAATATCGGGACCGCAGCAAACATTTTGGGGACGTGTAAAAGGCGTTGTTGGGAGCTTTCTAGCCGGGCGAGGCGTAAATATTCTACTGGCGATTGTGGTGTTTTGTTCGGTTTTCGCTCTCATGCGCTGGGCCTGGGCGATCTTTTTCAGGCTACGTAAACGTCACAAAGGATCTTCCCGCAGTGTTTTTGATCGACTATTTATTTTTGGCTACCGGATCTTAACCGTGTTGGTGGCCACTGGGTCATTATTAATGACCATTTATGTGTTTGAGGATTGGCTATCGCTAGGTCTGGTTTTACTAATCCTTGCTGGAATTGTCATTGCGCTAAAGAACTCCATTCCCCGTTTCTTTTTAGAAACCAAACTGCTACTAAACGTTGGCCCGGTTCGTGAGGGTGAGCGTGTGGTATACAACGGCTTGCCTTGGTTGGTACCCAGCATCAATGTTTTCACGCATATCGTTAATCCTGAATTGGAGGGCGGTGTGTTGCGACTCACTTTGGCTGATTTGCTGCCCTTGCGGTCGCGGCCTAGACATGCCGACGAACCTTGGTTTCCCAGTAAGAAGGGTGACTGGATGCTGATTGACGATTACCTGGGTCAAGTGATTCGGCAAACGCCGGAATCGGTTCAACTCGCTGGCTTCGGACATGCGCAAAGAACATACAAATGTGAAGATTACCTGGGCACGGAAGCCTTAAACTTATCGACGGGCACATTTGGTGTTGTGGAGACATTTGGCATCGATTATGAGCATCAAGTCGATTGTACGGAGGCTGCACCGCAGATCATGCAGGATGGCATCCGCGAGAGATTGGACCAATGGGATAAAGGCACACACGTTGAGAGCATCAATGTTCAATTCAAAGAGGCTGCGTCGTCTTCACTCGATCTGTTAATCATGTTGACCGTCAACAGCGAGGCGGCGAAAGATTATTATCTCTTGAAACGCTTGATTCAACGGGCTTGTGTCGAGATTTGCACACAAGAGTCGTGGGGCATTCCATTCCACCAATTGACGGTACACGGCATAGGAGAAGTTCAGCCTGACGCGGAAACCTAAAGCGACAAGTAAATGCGGCGAATGGTGCTGTTCGATACACCACGGGTGGCGCTAGCAATGAAAAGCGTCTTCTGGTCAGGTCCCACGGCAATCCCGTTTGGTGTCCTGAAGTCAGCTACTTCAAGAGGTCCATCCTGCTCGCTCGATTGGCCTGTTCCGGCGAAAACACGGACTTGACCGGCAAGATCCATTTGGTAAATGAAGTTGCCTCCTGTGGCATAGAGAAGCCCGTCCAAGTAAACCATGTGCCCTAGGTTTCCGGGGATTTGCCCGATGAGCGTGACGTTTCCGGCTGCATCGACATTCATGATGCGACCGCCCACTTGGTTGGCCACGTAAAACTCGCCATTAGGTCTAGCTAATATGTCGATTGGTGTGTTCAGCAGTGGGTCGTTCGCAAATTGGGATATGTCACCATTGGGTGTGATTCTACTCAGCGTGTTTCCCGGCGCCGTGCCTCCGTATTCGCAAACGACCATGTCGCCGTTGCCGTCGAAGGCCATGCCCACTGGCGCATCTAAACCTTGGGCGAATAAGTCAACGTCACCTGATGGTGTTATGGATTTAATGGTTCCGTCATTGAAGCTCGATACATATATCTCGCCAGTTGGGCGCTTGGCCATGTGCACCGGCCCGTTAAGACCTGTTACCAGAGTGGACACCTGACCATCTTTGGAGATCATGAGGACATCGTCACGTAGGTATCCGCCTGCTGCGATGATGTTCCCTTGGTTGTCCATGATGAATCCATCCATGGCAACGCCGCCCGCCAGGAATGTGTCCACGTATGGTCGATCACTGGCGGC
Organism: Holophagae bacterium; assembly: GCA_029263455.1. Classification (GTDB taxonomy): domain Bacteria; phylum Acidobacteriota; class Holophagae; order Acanthopleuribacterales; family Acanthopleuribacteraceae; genus JAGQSC01. Next base: position 204,534 of record JAJCXM010000014.1, on the reverse strand, counting down.
AGGAACCTCGTTTATGGCTGTAACGTTGGACATGGCGGGTTCGAGCAAGGCGTTGAAAATGAAGGCTATGCCCATGATGGCTTGATCGCTGCTTGCAACTAGGTAGAGGTCTCCCTGCAGGTGTGGAAAAAGGGAGGTGGTGGTCTCGGCAAATGGGTGAGTTGCTGGCAGGACCCGCTTTGCATAACCAGCCAATTGCCCGTTTTGATAGGCGCAGAAGGAGACTGTCGCATCCTGGTCACCTGGATTCAGAATGACAGGGGCCGATGCGTCATGTTCTGCACCGGCGCTGAGGTAATTGAAGAGGATTGTGTCGTGGGCTGCGGCAAGATCGATGACATCGGCTTGGGCCGGTGAACTACCAGAATGGCTGCCTGTGCCATAAACGACAGCGCTACCGCTGATCTGATCCAAGTCAGAAGTCAGCAAAACCATGTATCCGCTTCCTAAACCGAGGCCCGGAAACAGTTCAGCCGATGAAAGGACGGTTTGGGCTAGCGGATCGATGGTCAAAACAGCAATTTCGGTTTGTGGCGTGTTTCCCAGTGGTCTGATAGCTTCGAGCCTGACGGTGGCCATTTCTGAACCCAAATTGTTGATGATAACTTTGGAGGTGAATAACTCGGTATTGGTGATCCAGGGATAAACGAGTGCTGTTTCGGCTGCGATGGGTAACACAACCATGGCGATGATGCTGATTCGCAATTGAATGAAGTTAGACATAGCGTAGCTCCTAATCGTGGCCGCGCGGCGGCTCTTTCAATGGCAGAAGCTTACGTTGTTGAATTGCACTTCGAGCGCAAATGGCGATCGATTCTTTATCGTTTCTGATGTCGAGAAGCAGACGATCGGCTGTGCCAATTCAGGTTATGGGTCGACATCTAAGGCCACCTGCACGATTTCGCCTTGGTCCTCGAAGTTTAGGCTGAACAGTAGGCGGTCTGATTCGGGAATGTAACTCCAAGGACGCGAGGCAAACCAGCAGCCAGGATCTACGCTTCGTTGCGGTGTGACGCGGCCAGACGTTAGGTCGTAGGATAGAATTTCGGGACCATCAGCATTTGCCGAAAGGAAAAGAATACGATGCTCGCCTAGCAACCAGGTGAGGCCGTTCGTTCCTAACCAAGGGATAAGTCTCGTTTCGACGCCTCCGGCGGTCGGTGACGCGAATAATCCGTTTTCTTGATCTTTTGTGTAATAAAGCATTTTCCCGTCAACGGATTCTTGTGCATAGAAGCCGTTCTCAACCACCGTTTGCGATGAGTTGTCTTTTGATGACAGTTTCCAGAGATTGAATTCTCCGTTTTCATATTTGGTCGCGTAAATCCACTTCCCATCGCGTGACCAAGAAGGGCATACGTAAAAATCGAAGTCACTTCCCAGTTGGCGAAATTTCCCGCTTGCTATATCCAAGATATGGACCGTGCGATGGGTTTTGTTTGCGTTATAGGCAATGAACAGAATTTCTAAGCCATCTGGTGACCATCTTGGGAAGGCTGAATCTCTTTTAAGGTCGGTAAGCTGTCGCACATCTTCGCCTTCCAGGGTGGACGACCATATCTCTTTCTGACCGTTTCGTGTCGACGAAAAAACGAGCCGGCCATTCATTGGGCAATAGTCAGGGTCGGAATTACTCTCCGAGGAATTTGTCACTGAGATCATCGTGGACGACGATGTCAGGTCCATCAGGAAGACATTCACTTGTGGCTCGGCAGTATAGGCAAAAATGGCGTCTCCATCGGGGTCTATTTCTGGAAAATAGAGGCTTTGTGGCGTCGCTCCCAGCAACGAAAGCGGTTCGCCATTTAGATCGGAACGCCACAACATGGCTGCTAAGTTGTGGGTCGTTTTCCGTGACGAGGATATGATGAGCGATGTGCCGTCGGGCTCCCAATCGGCACCCCAAGTTTGGACGCCGTCGTTTGTTATTTGCCGTGTCGATCCCTGCATGTTGACGATGAAAATGTCCGAACCCATCTTGGTCGGACGACTGAAGCTAATGCTTTGGCCGTCGGGAGACCAATGAACGCCGTAATCCACAAGGTATGGCGAAACCTGTTCTGAAGTGACAAAACGCGTCTCTTTGCTGAGCACATCGAGCAGGCAAATGCCAGCCAACTTGAGCTTTGAATCAAAGGCAGAGAATGCGATTAACTCTGACTTTGGATGCCATTCAATGCGCCTTGTAGGTATGAGGCCTATGCCCTTAAAGACTTGCCGTTGGCCGGTTTTGCGGTTGATGATGGTTAGGCTGGCGATCCTATCTTGATGACATACGAAGGCAAGTCTTTCGCCATCAGGTGAGAAGGTCGGAAACCTTTGAAAACCAGGACCTTGGTCAAGTTCCTGTGGCAGATACTCGTGGTTTTCGGTTGATTTGATAAGGATGCGCGATGAGTGTTTGCTGCTTGAAAACGAATAGGCCAAGAGGCGTCCGTCTTGAGAAATTGCCGCGTCGTGTTCGACGCCAGCGCTCAAGGTGAACGGCGTGACATAGAGCGCGCCCAAAACGGAGTGCGTCTTTGTGTTTTTGGCTGGCCATATGGCGATCGCAACAGCCATGGCAAATAGGATGCTGACGGCAAGTGCAATTAGGGTTGTCCGGCGAAGCAGCCAAGGCGAGGTATGTGATGACGAACGATGATCATTTTGCTGGTGGATCCTTGCGCTGGGTGCCGCGAGTCTGTAGCCGATCTTGGGAATGGTTTCTATGGCGCTTGCTTGTTCTGGATCCTGATCAAGAGCCTTGCGCAGGCGCCAAATGGCGTCGTTAACGGCTCTTTTGCCAACGTAAATATTGCCTTCCCAAACGCGTTCTATTATCTCGTCGCGAGCGACAGTTCCACCCTCCTCTGCGAGTAAATAGAGTAAATCCATGGGCTTGGGAGGCATGCGGTTTCGATGGTCATGGCACAAGATACTGAGTTGGTCAAAATCAACCCGGGCAGCGCCAACCTTGTAAATTCCTCTGCTTTTTCGTGTCACGGATCCAGTCCTCACTGACCTTGAATAGCGCTCCATAGTATAGCGGGCAAGCGCGCATCACAAAGAATCATAATGTCTCCTGAATACCCGTTGTGCTCTTAGACACGGGTTCCAGGTACGTCTTAAACGATTTGTTGCTTTTAACATGCAGCCACCGAGCCCATCGACCCGGCGACTGGAGGTGTTAGCTTGGGGGAATCAGATCTCTCTGCTTTGTTTGAGCAAAGTTCTACATCGTGCAATCAAGGGTGTAACCCGTCTGATGAACGTAATTTACCCATACATCACGTCTTTGAAGAGTTTGGATCGTCGGGCACTGATCGCTGCCGAGCAAGTTCTCGTGCAAGCGCACCCTCTCGAGCGACGGGAGGTCCAGCAAGAACTCGATATCTGTAAGAGAGTTGTCATCGAGTGTCAACGTGCGAACCGTGTCGTGACTAAACGAAGCATCTATTAATTCATTGTGGCTAGCGTAGAGGGTGGTCAGTGCAGGCAGGCCACTTAAGTCGGGCATGACTACTAATCGGTTGCCGTAGAAATATAGGCGATGTAATTTTGGCATCATCAGAGCAAGTGACGTAATTTGGTTTTGCCCTAAATAGAGTTCCTCTAGGACAGGATGACTCAACGTCACATCATCCAGGTTACAGCTATACAGACTTAACGCGATCAGGCGTGGCGGAAGTCTCAACGAGGTCACATCGAGCGGATTTTGACTGAGGTCTAGGTATTTAATGCTGGGCACGAAATCCAGCGCCAGAGCTTGGATGCCCAGGCTTCTAAGTGCCAGGCTCTCAAGACCGTTCATCTGTTCGAAATCCGGTAAGCGATCCACTGGGTTGTCACTTAGGTTCAATACCTTCAGGTTAGTCAGTTGTGACAATGCGTCAAAATGTGTGATCTGATTGCGGGCACACCAGAACCACTCGAGCCCGACGAAATGCTGCAAACCGTCCAAAGATTGAATACCCAGATTATCACAGTACAATGCTTGAAGTGAGATGGCTTCGACAGTTGAGATCCAGCCATCAACAGGGGAGCGATCAACCGCGTCCAAAATGAACTCGGACAATATGGGATCGGCGATGGTATATAGAGGTATTTCTAAATAGTCGAGGAAGGCTCGAGGGTAGAGACTCTGCGGCTTGGATGAAGTCGACCTTTGGGCGGCCAGGACCGCCATAGACTGGTCCGATTCCAGGGTGACAAAGACATGGCCTGGCACGGGAAAATCGGATTCTGTCAATAACTTCTTTTCCAAAGGCTGCAATGTCCACTGCGTCTGCAGCAAATCTTCGATCCCATCGCTGATAGTCAGCGTTAATACGGATGACAGTGTCGATGTATTGACCACGGCTATGTTTAAGTCCTCAGACACGCTGCTTTCCTTGTCCAGATTGACACGAGCCAGACTCCCCTTGCTGGGTTCAAAAAGCGGTTGGTCTGGCCGACCGGCAGGGTCGTAAGACCACCAAACATCACAGCCCTCACAATCAACCGATGCGTGGCTAACCGAGGCATCAAACAACGTGTTGGCTAATATCCGCACCGTGCTTCTGGGTTCCAGATCCAAGCTGACTGTATTTGCCTGCGAACCGTCTTGGCGATAGGTTGTGAACGTCACGCGATCAGAGTCGCGTAAAGGGTTAACCAGCGTCAACGTCATTTGCTCTTCTGCGGTGGGTTCAGGAGCGTGAGGCACCCAAAGTCCTGTGTCACTCAAAATCAACAACACTGTGTAGAACAGGTTCATTTCAGGCCCCCTTGAACATCTCGCGTCACGACTTTCGATGGTATTACGCGCAGCCATTCCGTTCCGGAAACCTCGACAGCACCCGCTACAATGGGGTGGGCACTAGCTACTTGTAGGTGTTGATGGCGCTGCAGCAACGGTATTTCAATATGGGTGCGGGTGTGTGATGCCAATTTCAAAACCGAACCTGAAAGCAAGTGACCGACGTCATTAAAGACGTTGACTTTCACTGCTGCATCCTCCTTATTAGGATTGAACAGGCTCAAGCGAGCGGGTACGCTGAGCATGAAACGGCGTTCGGGTACCGCACGGATCGCGGGAATCGAGAAGCGTTGGTTGAACCGATTGCTCAGCACCAACTTTATGTGCAACTCCCCGGACTCACGAATCAAGATGGCCGTATTGGTGTTGTAGTTTGTAAGCTGATTAAAACCTGGGTTTATGCTCAACGGAACGGCAGCAAAGGGGGTCCCGGTGTCAGCCAACATTTCAATAGAAATGGGGCGACTATGGCCTGTTGAATTGGGTACTTGAATAACGGTCTCATATCCCCGTAGATCTAGCGGGATTAACCAAAAATCACCCTGATCAGTGGCGATCCCCAGCGTATCGTCTCCACTAAAGTTGGCTGAAGCGGCATCGCCAAGTTGTATTTGAGTTGAGTGCTCAGCCGTTCGAACGCCCTGTGTTTGATAATTCATAGCAATGATGTCAAGATTCGATTCCCGATAGGGTGGTTTGTAAGTCAAGATCGAAACCGAACTATCCACGATGATATGCGTGTGAACCGCGTCGGACCCTTGAACATTTGTTGGCAGGTTGGCGCGGCCAAGTGGGACGAGCGGCTCGTTCACTAAACGATCTTCTTCGATGGATCGACCCATAGTCCATTCCACGACATGATCAAGATCCGGTGCCTGCAAAACACCTGATTTTTCCAGCCAGTGACTAGAAGTGTGTTGCACGCGAAGCCAAAACTCGGACTCACCTTGAAGCCAACGTACAATTTGCGCGGTATCTTGAGGCGCAATTAACTGACTGTCATCTGTACTTTTTAATGACATGGCTAAAGATATCGGTTCATAGCGAGTAGGACTGGTTATCAAATCAACCAGAGTCTCGGCTAGCTTGACACCTTTGTCCAAACGGATGCGGATATATACGGGCATTACTGGCGACGCTTCGGGAAATTCGTTTCCATTTACCCTCATAGCCAGCGTTCCCGCCCATTGATCCAGCGCCCGGGCTTTAAGCTCATTGGCATGCGTATTCAAATCCACATTCATCCACGTACTTAGAAACAGAAACAACATGACTTCCTCCCCCAATTATTTAATGACTGTCTTCAAACACGCTCACAGTTGTCTCCCATGCATGAGACGGTAAACAACTATCCGCAGCAAATTGTTGAAAATAAACAATTTCCTGGTGTGTCACTGATCTCGGAAACAGGATAGTTGTCATAACTTATGAGTGATCCGACGTATTTGTTAAACCTAACTAGGGCAATTCGAGTGCCAACCGAAATGCCATACAATAAGGCAGCTCAGACTACGGTTGATGACTTGCGAGACGTCATGCTCTGCAAAGCGCAATGTATGTCATTCCCTTGTAGACCATCGACGCATAAGAGGCCTTGATGAAACGACTTGTGACGAACCGCAGCCGTTGGGTGGGTCATCAGCGCAAATAGCAGTTAGTCTCCGGACATCCAAGCGCGGAGCTGAAGCGGTGTGATCAATTTATAGGCGCTATTAACTATCAGGCAGCCAAAGTTTTACTTAATCTGCTGGTGGCGCTTTGCGAGTCCCGCCTGGACAAGGTTGAGAAAGTCTTGTTCGTAGTTGGGTAAATGGATGTCGCTTCCCTTAGTTACACCATTGTTTTGGTCTAACCAGTCGACGCCAGCAATCAAAATATCGATCAACGGCGATTGGCTTTCTCGATAGGTGATGACCGTACCGAGGCTGCGATTCGAGTTTTCATAAGCGCCAAAAAATGCTAAGCCGCCAAAGGTCGCGCCGTCGTGGCCCCAAACCCATTTACCCAACAGACTGAACCGATAAACGCCCAGTCCATAACGGTTGCCGAAATCGTCCTGGCTCATGAGCTGAGCTCGTGAATCTTGCGAAAGGAAATCGGTGCGGAAGAGGGCGTCGGACCATTTGATGAGATCCTCAGGAGTAGAAAGCATGGCACCGGCCGCCCAAGCCCACGATAGGTTGGTGGCCTGGGTGGTATTGATTAGATTCTGCCCTGGCTCATCGCGTAGGTATTGTTGGCACAGCCATGGAGGGGTTTCTTTATCTCCAAGATAAGTGTGGCGAAGGTCCAAGGGCTCGATGATCAGTTCGCGCAATAGGCTTTCTAGGGTTTGTCCGCTCACCTCTTCTAAGATCATGCCCGCCAAAATATAGTTGGTATTGGCGTATCCCCAATCGCTACCAGGATCAAATTGGAAGGGGTCCTTCAAAGCGAATTGGATCAGGTCTTCTGGCGTGTAGGTTTTGGGTTGACCGCTGGTAAGACTATCGATGACGCCCTGTAAGAACTCGTCAACTGTGTCGTAGTCTGGCACGCCGCTGGTATGGTTCAAAAGCATGCGCAGCGTGATTTGATCGCCATTGGGAAAGCCAGGTCGGTACTGCGACAAAAAGTGGTCTAGGTCCAGGCTGCCCTGTTCCTGCAGCAACAACATGGCAGCCGAAATGAAGGATTTAGTGATGCTGCCTATCTCAACAGGATACTTGGTGGTCAACGGAATTTGAGCCTCAATGTCAGATAGGCCGCTGGCGGCAGTCACCGAAGTCCCGCCGTGTGCGCGAACACCGAGTTGAGCACCGGCACGCTGATAATGGGAATAGCTTTCTTCCAACGTATCTTGCAAGCTAGCGACGCCGTCATTCGTCCGCTCCACCGCTGGCACCGCCACAATCTGCTGTAGCCCATTCACAAACGTCAAGGCGAGGGGGACCACGTCGGCCTGGCCTTCAATGGTCAAATAGCCAGTTGAATTTGAGACCGCAAATAGATCTGATAACAGGCCCACCCACTTAGATCTTGGTCCGAGATCGAGATCCGTGCTGAAACGTTGCCCGTCATCCTGATTAAAGTTGACCTTCACACGTTGTTGCGACTCCGAAACATTGGTAATCACAAAGCCGCTGGTTTCGTTTTCTGTGTGTTTTAGTTCGGCGCACATCCAGGATGTTTGCGCGGTTGTAAACAGCGGCAGGCTAGAGGTGCCGCCAGCGGAGAGGTGTGTGAATACGAGCATCCCTGTCAGTTCAGCGCTATCGCTGACTAGACGAATCCAGCCTCGGTCGGCGGCGATGTCAGGGAACCATTCGGAAATCCTGCCACGTTGCGCGCTTGCAGCAGTTAATAGGATGGTCGACGATGCGGCCAAAACGCCATCGCTGTCAAATGCCTCAAGTTCAACCTCCATACTGCGACCGCCAGCATTGACAAGACTGATCATGGTTTCCCATTCATTTACTTTTTCAGTGAAATGTGGGAAATAAAATATCGTTTCCTGAGCTATCAAACTCCACGTAAATAGACACAAACACCAGCCAATCTTCACAATGACCCCCTGTTGAGCCATTCTACGCATTTTTCTGCGGGCTGAAGACGTTTATTCCCGGTATAAAAAAATGGTTGTTTGGATAACGGTCCATTTTTTTAGGTCAACGAGGCAAAACTTGAACACATAAGGGCGCAGATTGTCTATATCCTTATTCGGGATCAGGCATGCGGACTCGGGTCCCATTTTTTGAGCCTTTATCATCCAGATGATGACAAAACGACCCATAGACTCTGTCGTCCCTATTCGAGTCGATTGCATGAGAACTTTTCGTTTAGCGTTTACATCTGTAGAACCAGTAAATTTGTCCAAAGCACCATGACACATAGGAACGCACCCCAGAATGCTGACATTCGGTGGATTATTTGATTGTAAGTAATGTGTATGTAGACTTGAGCGACCCTCAGAGCAACAAATAGCCACGCAAAAACTATCCCAACGAGACTATCAATGCCAAGACTCAGGTACAGCGAACATGCCACATAAAATAGAACCGGAATTTCAAACATATTGTTAAAGCATCGAGTGGTCTTGGTCACGAGTTCAGGAACATCCTGCCCAGCCATTAACTTAAAATATTTGAGATTTATTTCACCGCTTCTCAAGCTCGAGAATCTACATTTAGCGGCCAGGCAACCCACAATAAAAGTCAAGATGACCATCGTGAACATGGGGTAAATCATATATTTGTATTCCTCTTCAGCAATTCGAATAAAGTACCAATCTCAATCGTCATTTTTGTTATTTCCTAGAAAATATCGGATCTAATGGACAAATGGGATTAGGCGTTTGACGCGTTTCATATAGTCCAGATAAGCAGTGCCAAAATCACGTATCAGGTCTATTTCTTCGAAGTAGAGGCCGACAGCAATATATAAGGTCATACCGCTGGCAAACATGAAATGGCTAGTGGTAGAAAGTGGCACAGACCACATACCAATTAGCACGCCTGTTTGAATGGGATGTCGGATAATTTTGTAAATACCAGGTGTTTTGAAATGGGCTTCAGGTTGCGTCTTGCCAATCATTGGATTAAATGTCTGGCTTAACCCAAACAACTCAAAATGATTCAACATGAAACTCGCGATAAACAACAAGGTCCAACCGATAAAAGCGAATCCACGTATGGCGAATACAGTTACTTCTGAATCGAACTGCCAAATAACTTCACCTGACGGCACCCACAGATAGCACATCACCGCGATGACCAAAGCCGTGCTCAGCACATAGGTTGAACGTTCCATGCTGGGATGGATAAATCGAGTGATCCACTTTTTATAAGAACGTCTGGCCATGATGCTGTGCTGCAGGCCAAACAGGGCCAACGCCAATAAATTCATAGGGACAGCTTCTGTCCAAGATCGAGTTTCCACTAGCGAGTTGACCGTCTTTGCGAGGAACAGATCGTTGACAAAGAATATTAAATAAGTCAGTGAGGCTACCCCGGCGATGTAACAAACAAGGGAATAAACAAAGCGCATGTAATTTTTTGCTGCGTGCATATTGATCTCCTTAGGCGGTTGCAGGTTGAGGTTCGATATTTGAGTGGATCTGAATGGTGATTGGCAATGCCAGTTTGAGTGTCTGAAATACCACGCAGCTGTGCTTAGCGCCTTTAAACAATGCCGCGATTAACTTGTGATTGGTGCCTTCGGCCGCTTTCAGGTCGACCGAAAGATGCATTTTCTGAAAGCCCACTGGAACGCTCGGCTCAACACAGAGAGTTCCTCGAACATCAACATCGGCGGTTGCTCGCACTTCCAGAGAAATCAATGTCAGTCGTAGGCGATTGGCGATAATCCGAAGCGTGGAATCCATGCAACTGGCTAACGAGGCACAGAGTATGTCGCCAGGTACAGCACCATCGCCATCGCCACCGACGGCGCAATGCACCGCGATGGGAATAACAAAACCGCCGGCAGTGACTGAGCTGTGTAAGGGTTCCAATGCTCCTGCTGGTGCAGAGCGAGTGCCTGCACTATCGGTAATCATGGCCTGTGACGGGTCATGCTCGTAAATTTTTGTCAATCGCGCTTGGCGTTCGGCCATAACAATGGGTGAATCGTTCATGTTTAGCACCTCAAGAAAATGGATTCACTTCTTAGGCGCTATTTTGAATCTAGCAACGCGCTAGATTTAAACTGACAGATTTATCTTGTTAACCAGTGAAGGTCTATTGCAGGCGTGTAACTGCAATATATTCCAGTGCTGATGGTCTGCTGTAAATGTCTTCCTAATTCGGGATGCAAGGCCTTTATGCGCCTGATGCTGCCGCGAATGCGCGAGCTAATGGATTTACGTGCTCTTTCGTCGTTGCTCGAGAAGTTACGGTGCCTACCAGACAATCCAGTTGCTTTGGATAACTCTTCGAGTAAATATTCCTCTTCCTGCTCAATTGATAGATATGATTTTTCGTTGCCAGATTGCTCGGCTTGTTTTTTTGCCTGTAACAGCTCACTCAGTCTGTGACGATATTCCCGCATCGCTTGGGGATCTAGTATTTGGGTTTCAGAAGATTTCGATCGCGCTTCGCTGTTTTCACCTGACGCTAAAACACGAACATGGATTTCCATTCCTGGATTTGCGATTAGCTGTACAAGATCCCGTAACCCAAGGGCATCTTTGACATGCACTGTTTTCTGAGCATAACTCAACGCCCAGACATCCTCGAGTTTTCGGAACTGATTGTGTTCGCTTTGGCTGGGTGACGTTTGCGCACCAGTGAATGCCAGGATTTCCTGCAGGAATTGCTCGGACTCTGCACCAATCCAAGGTAGATGAGACTTCCCTTCAATCGTCTTGAATTCTGCATTTGGAATCAGAGCCGCAAGTCGTTTTCCGGCGGTTGCAGACACCGTTCTATCTTTGCTTCGGTGAAGAATCAGTGCAGGCTTAATAAGGTTCTTAGCTTCTTCGGTGGCATCCATCTTAAAAGTCAATTTGAGAAGCTCTAAAGCCATCTCGGGCGAAGCGGATTGTTTCTGGATTTTACCTTGCTGTTGACGTTGCAGGGTTCCCATGTCTGGGTCAAACAGATCAAGAATCACTTTTGCGCCCATCCCCCAATAAGCCGACACTAAGGAGCACAGAGCCTGTTGAATCTTTTGGTCACCGATATCTTTTCCGCAGGCAAATGAGCTGAGATAAACCAGTTTGTGGATGCGATGCGGGTTTCGGTGGGCATAAACTGTTGCCACAGGCCCTGCACATGACAGGCTCAAGAGCGAGCAGCGATCGGCACCAAGATGTTCGATCAATTCCGCAAGCGTAAGAACCTCGTCTTCCAACTCAAAACTGGATCGATGCTGCCCACTCAGTCCGACGCCAATTCGGTCATAGCGGACCACCGTATGGTGCTCACCTAAAGCTGAAAAGAATTTGCGATAGCTTTCGCTTTGCCAATCCAGTTCAAGATGACTCACCCACCAGGACGGCACCATCAGGTAGGATCCTGCGCCGTGAACAGCGTAAGCAATGCTGGCACCGGTGGATGATGTGACGAATTTTACTTTGGGTGTGTCCATATCAACTCGGCCTCTACGAGAGATACTACACAATTTCGTTGTCCCCGGGGGTCAAGATGGGTGTGGACACCCTGTTGTCCGTAAGCAGCGGGGCGAGCAGTCCTAGGATTACGCTTGGCGATACGAACCGTGAAAGGGTTAACCAAGCAGGTTGCGAACAGGGGAGACAACCATCAATTTGAATGTGGTTAATGGATTCAGGCTTTGATTGCCCGTCAGTGGAGTTCGGTCGAAGTCGACCGTGACGTCAACCGGGCGTTCTAGTATTGACTATCGTGCAAGACATCGGGCGTGTCGTAAGTCGATCGTGAGCATTGAGATTTGGCGTAAATAGACGCCTACCTTAAATGCCCGGGTGAGTCGCCGAAAAAAAAGCAGTTGCTACGACTCTAGCTGACTAAGCAAGGATTGCGGCGAAGACGGTTACTCGACAGATAAACTTTGAAGTTCGACGGGTGTGTCGTTGGCACCTAAATAGACATCATCTACATTGAACTGAACACCAGCTGTTCCCGTGTTTTGCACAATTTCAATATCTGCTGACACAGTTAAGGCAGGCGCAGTACCATTTCCAGCCAAAGCATGCCAGGCCATTTGCGTCGGTGAAGCTTGTGTCGTTTGGCTCTGCCCTGTGATGTTGCCACTGCAATTGCCGCCGTCGTACCAAACAATGGTCAAGATTAAGGTTGACGAATTGTTGAGCGGCATCATGTTGGCCCCAAAGGCGTAACTTACTCCGGTGGTTGAGATGGGAACGCATTGAGAGCACTGAACGGCAACGCCCCCCGGTCCAGTCACTAGCCCTGAAGGGGCTGACAAATTACCGGTCGTGCCATCCAAGGAGAGGATTGATCCATTGTCACCAGTCCAAGATGCAGTCGATGTGAAGTTAGGGTTGACAACAAGGTTCTGCGCCCAAAGGTGCACAGAAAACAGACACGCGACGAAGGACAAGAAAACGATTCGATAAAGGTTCGTGAACTTACGATTTGCGCTGGTGGCGTATTGATTTGTCGGCATGATTAGATCCTCCGTCGGCTTTTTCTTATTTGACCAAGCTTAGGGCAAAATGGGTTGTTTGCATCAAATGAAATTGTAAAATATTGTCACATCGCATTGAGCTAAAATCGTTTGACGTCGATGCCAGCGTTATGAGGGTAAACCCCTATAGGTCGCATCACCGGGCGTCCTTTGGCCACTTACCCCGTCCTTTCGTTCGCGGCAGCGTCACCGAGCGAGCGTAGGCTAAATCACAGCAAGCCCATCAACTGTTGACGATCACTTCGTCCGACGATAGTCTGGATGTGGGGAAAGATGAGGCAAGCTGGTGGCATCTACACGTCGATTATCAATACCCATCATAGTGCTCTATCTCGTTTTTTTGACGGCCATCGTTTTTGCGTTTGCCCGTGGACTAGATTACTACCTAACCCCATTTAGCGCGCGGCCGCATCACACGGACTATCGACTTCTCAGGCCCGCTGGAGACTGGGGCTTGCGGTACGGGATCCTGGGTGCCAGCATGTTGGTGGCCATGTTGACGTATAGCTTGCGTAAACGCACTCGCTTAATAGGGAAAAGCGGCCGTCTAAAAACGTGGCTAGACGTGCATATATTTTTTGGCATCATCGGTTCGTTACTCGTGGTCCTGCACACCTCGTTTAAATTGACAGGACTTGTGGCCGTGAGTTTCTGGTCGATGGTCGCCGTTGCGCTGAGCGGTGTTTTCGGACGCTATCTCTACATCCAGATTCCACGAAACCTAAGCGGAGAAGCTTATGACCTGGACGAGCTGAGTGCTCAGCTTCAAGAGAAGCTAGAGCCGCTCAAGCATCGACTTGACGAAAAAACACTGAACGATCTGCTCAAACTAATCACCGGCACTCAAGCTCCCGGAAACCAACTGGCTTTTCTCTTTTGGTTGGCTGCGCATGCTTTGACGCGATCGAGTCGACTACGCAAAACCAAACGCCACTTGGAACAGTTAGGTTTCCCACAAGCTGAATGTCTTGCCGTGCTTGAATCAGCTCGCGACTACGCGATTCTCAACCGTCGTGTGGCAACCTTACGCACCGTTCAATCGCTTTTTCACCACTGGCACGTGTTTCATCGACCCTTTGCCACGGTCATGTATGTGGTGATGTTGGTGCACATCGCTGTTGCGCTTGCCTTTGGCATTGCATGGAGATCTAATTGATTTCCCGGACCCTTATCTTGTCATGTGTTTTCATACTCACATCGTCCGTCTTGGGTCAGTTGTCACCTGGTGATTTACACCAAAAACATGAGCATCTAGAAGGTGTTGCTCAATGTGTTCGCTGCCACGAGATAGGCACCAAGGAGTTCCGTAGTCAGTGCCTTAGTTGCCACGCACTGGTCAAGGATCGAATTGAGCAAGGTTTAGGGCTCCACGCGCAAGCGGCCTATTCAACGTGTGAAACCTGTCATAGTGATCATCATGGACGTACATTTGAGATGGTCCATTGGCCGAATGGAACCGAAAAGTTTGATCACTCATTAACTGGCTTCACACTCAAAGGAACTCACGCAAAGGCCGCATGCCGCGATTGTCATAATGCCAAGTCTATGGCAAAGCCCGAGCTCCTTAAAGCGGTGGGCAAAGATCTGGAGCGTACCTTTCTCGGACTGGCTGCCACCTGTGCCTCTTGCCACGTAGATCCTCACCGCGAGCAATTTGGAAAAGACTGCATGAGCTGTCACCGCGAAGATTCTTGGAAGCCCGCAGCCTTGTTCGATCATCAAAAAGCAGCGTTTTCGCTCAAGGGCGCCCACCGCGATGTAAGTTGTGAGCAATGCCATGCACTTGAATCCGAGCCCGAACCCTTTCGTCGCTTCAAACCGATAGCCCATGATGATTGTACTGATTGCCATGCAGATGACACCCACTTCGGCCAATTTAAGCAGGATTGCGTAACCTGCCACGTTGAAAATCACTTCAAACCCGCTTCACAGTTTGATCATCAGCAAGCGTCGTTCCCCTTAACAGGGAAACACAAACTGGTCGAATGTGAGGGATGCCACACATTAATCCGTTCGAACAACCGATCAGTTACGTACGTGCGTTATGCAAACATTCAACACCAGGTATGTTCAGATTGTCATCGCGATCCCCATCAGAGCAGGTTGGGGGCGCGATGCGAAGACTGTCATCAAACGTCGGGGTGGCAGGATCAAATGAAAGCCTTCGATCACGCGAAAACCCGCTACCCCTTGAAGGGAAAACACATTGATGTTGCATGTCGATTGTGCCATTCAGAAAACAAAGTCAATCACACCATTGCATTCATGCACTGCAATGATTGCCATTCCGATTCGCATATTGGCCAATTTAAACATCGCCCTTCACAAGGAGAATGCGGCGAGTGCCATCAAGTGGAGGGCTTTTTGCCCGCCCAATTTGGCGTAAACGACCACGCTGAGTGCCGATTCCCGCTCAAGGGTGCACACCTTGCCACACCTTGCGTTCAGTGCCACACAACACAACCGATTCTCGGAGTTCAGACTCAGAAATTCCGCTTCGAGCAGCAAACCTGCGACGCCTGTCATGTAGATCCCCATGACAGCCAACAATACCCCACTCTGGTCCAGCTAGGCTGCGAAGGTTGCCATCAGGATACATCCTGGCGGAACTCCATTTTTGATCACAAACTCACTTCATTCCCGCTGGAAGGCGAACACCAGAAGGCTCGTTGCTCAGACTGCCATGTCTTTACCGACCCAGAGTCCAAGGTGTTCACGTCCGTCGATTCAAACTGTAGCTCGTGCCATTCCGATCCCCACCGATCGCAATTCGCTGCTCGGGCCGAAAATCAATGCGCCAGTTGCCATCAATCCACTCAATGGGATGCGTTGGTTTTTGACCACCAACACGACAGTCGTTTCAACCTTGAAGGTGCTCATATTGACGTTGCTTGTAATCAATGTCACCCATCACAACAAGATTCACTTGGCACTTTCACAAGGTACACGCCAATAGACATCAGATGCGAGACCTGCCATGACTCGGCCGGGGGGAATCAATGAAACATACGGTGACCGCGTTGACATTATTTCTGGGATTGTTGGCCTTAGGTCAATCATCGCCACACGGAGAGCTGGCGATTACTTGCGAACAATGCCATACCACTCAAGACTGGATAAATCTTCAGGATCCACCTGCGTTCGATCACCAACAGACGTCTTTCAAGCTCATGGCAGCGCACCGTCAGGCTTCGTGTAAAGCCTGCCACCAATCGCTTGTTTTCGAAGAAGCGGAACCCCAATGTGCAAGTTGCCACACCGACATTCACCAAGCACGGTTTGGTGAGGATTGCGAATCTTGTCACGTGGATACGGTCTGGGAAGTGCGCATGAACATGATCCAGCGTCACCAGCAAACATTGTTTCCCTTACTGGGAGAACACGCGCGATTGGACTGCGAAGCCTGTCATGATCAACAGACCCGCCATGAATTTTCATTTACGTCCAATGACTGTCAGGCGTGTCACCTGTCTGATTTCGATTTGACCACCAACCCTAATCACGTACTTGCCGGATTTTCGACTGATTGTGTGCCCTGCCACGATGTTACAGCCGCCGACTGGGCTCCAGCCAGATTTCAGCATCCTGCAAGTTTCCCATTAGTCCAGGGCCATGCGGTTCAGGATTGCCAGGCATGCCATGAGAATGGATTTCAAGGGACGCCAACCGATTGTGTGTCCTGCCACCTGACTGATTATCAAGCAACGGTCAATCCCAACCACGCGACCAACCAATTTAGCACCGATTGTCAGGCCTGCCATACGATTAGCGCTTGGTCACCGGCTACGTTTGATCACAACCAGACCCAGTTCCCACTTGCTGGAGCGCACGTTCCGTTGGATTGTTTGGACTGCCATTCTCAGGGTTATACCAACACACCCACTGACTGTATTGCGTGCCACCAAACTGACTACGATCAAGTGCCAGATCCCAACCATGTGGCCAGTCAATTCAGCACGGATTGCACTTTGTGCCACACCACCAACGCTTGGTCACCGGCCACGTTCGATCACAATCAGACTCAGTTCCCACTTGCCGGCGCCCACGCGCCCTTGGATTGTCTGGATTGCCATTCCGAGGGATACACCAACACACCCACCGACTGTATTGCGTGCCACCAAACTGACTACGATCAAGTGCCAGATCCCAACCATGTGGCCAGTCAGTTCAGCATGGATTGCACTTTGTGCCACACGATCAACGCTTGGTCACCGGCCACGTTTGATCACAACCAGACTCAGTTCCCACTTGCCGGTGCCCACGCGCCGTTGGATTGTCTGGACTGTCATTCCCAGGGTTATACCAACACACCCACTGACTGTATTGCGTGCCACCAAACTGACTACGATCAAGTGCCAGATCCCAACCATGTGAGCAACCAGTTCAGCACGGACTGTACCTTGTGCCACACCACTAACGCTTGGTCACCGGCCACCTTCGATCACAATCAGACCCAGTTCCCACTTGCCGGCGCCCACGCGCCGTTGGATTGCTTGGACTGCCACTCCCAGGGTTACAGCAATACACCCACCGATTGTTTAGCGTGCCATCAAACTGACTACAATCAAGTGCCAGATCCCAACCATGTGAGCAACCAATTCAGCACGGACTGTACTTTGTGCCACTCGACCAACGCTTGGTCGCCGGCCACCTTCGATCACAATCAGACCCAGTTCCCACTAGCCGGTGCCCACGCGCCCTTGGATTGTTTGGATTGCCATTCCCAGGGATACGCCAACACGCCCACTGACTGTGTTGCCTGCCACCAGATTGATTACACCAACGCAATTGACCCCAATCACCTAGCGGCTCAGTTCCCCACCACCTGCGAAGATTGCCACAACACCGCTGATTGGAACGATGCGAATTTCAATCACATGTTTCCTATCTATTCTGGCCAACATCGCAACGAATGGGATACATGTGCCGATTGTCATGTGAACCCGAACAACTTCGAACAGTTCTCGTGCATCGATTGTCATGCCCACCCACGCAGTGACATGGACGACGAACACGACGAGGTCAACGGCTACGTGTACGAATCAATGGCGTGTTATGCCTGCCACCCCAACGGAGAAGAAGATGAACGCTAAGCTAACAACCGCGCTGTTTGTTTCCCTCTTTTCAAGCGCTTGGGTGCTTTGTCAGAACCCAGGTCCAAAACCCGACGCCACAGTAACTTATCTCAGTGCTGATCTCGTTTATGTAGATGCGGGTTCGGCCAATGGCGTTTCGGTGGGCGATCAGTTTGCGTTTTATCGCGATGGACAATGGCTCGCCAATCTGGTGGTTGTCTCTGTTGCTGAAAATCGGGCATCTTGTAAATTGGAAACTGACACTCAAGCACTACAACTTGGCGATTGGTGCTACCTCAGAAAACGAGTCGAACCGTCGGTGCCCTCTGAACCTGCCGAAAATACCGTCAACGTAAGCAAAGAACGAAAACCTCGAACAGCCAAATCCGTTAAACGAAGCCCCGTACGCGGATCGGTTTCGCTACAGTATTACCAATTCACTGACGACTCGGGCAACGAGCGTGGCTTCAAACAACCAGGGCTGCGCGTCAATTTGCGCGGCGAGGAATTGTGGGGAGGAGCCTACGCAATTCGCGTCCGAACACGTACCCGATACACCCAGCGAGACCGACCATTTCGGACCAGCACCGATGATACGATTTGGTATAACCGCGTTTATGAGGCCTCGGTCACGCGGGCTCCGCAAGATTCGAGAACTAGTCTTGCGCTTGGGCGAATCATCCCACGGGGGATTCCAGGGATTGGACCTCTAGATGGCGCTAAATTCAGCTTCCGTTCTGGTAACCATCAAATAGGAGCTATGGGCGGAACACAACCCTCCTGGCAGTATTCTGATCTGAGTACTCAAATCCAGAAGGCCGGTATCTACTATCGTTTTTCGGGCTTTAAGGGCGCGGAAAAGAGCCCCTGGCAATCGGCAGTGGCCGCGGTCAGCGAGCAAACCGATGGTGAGGTTAATCGTGAGTTTGTGCATATGAATCTCTCCTATCGGGGCCAGCGCTTTTCGGCATACCAATCGGCCGAATTGGACATTAACCGCGATTGGCGAAAAGAGGTTACCGGGAAAAGCACTCAATTGACCAATCTATTTGTCAGTGCCCAATACCGACCCTCTGGGCGAATAACCATGGGTCTCAATTACGATACGCGGCGCAATTACCGCACCTATGAATTGATGACCGAAGATGAACGCTACTTCGATGATCTGTTTCGGAGAGGTATTCGAGCCAATTTGAGCGTGAAGTTAAGTTCTAATGCCCGGGTTTCAGCTAGTTATGGAATGCGCACTAAAGAAGGCGACGACGAGGACGCAACCTCGTACTACATCAATTACTATAACAGTCGATTTTTCTGGGACGGCGTGAACCTAAACGTTAGAACTTCGGGTTTCCAGAACGGCCTTACGGACGGATTCAATCCCTCGTTGCGTTTTGGCAAGCAGTTTTCAGGTGGCCACGCCTTGTTCGCAACCTATTCCCACTCCGAATACGACGTGGCGTCCACGCTTGAGACCCGCACCAACAGTTGGGTAGGACTTGAAGCCAACGGAACCCTTGGAGATCATTTTTTTGCACAAATTCAACTGGAACAAAACCAAGGTGATGAATCAAAAGGGTTAAAGGCCTACGCGGAATTTGGTTACCGGTTTTGAAGGGGGACAGGCTTGTTGAGTGAATCGATCATTATATGGGCGATCACTGGCCTATTTGCAGCAGCTGTGATTCTGCCTTATGCGTTGCGCAGCATTGGCAAACAACGCACCAACCTAGCCGACAAGCAAGAAGCGGTCAGTTTGGGAATAGACAAACCCAAGGCTCAATTCCCCTTGATCGACGATGTGGCCTGTATTGGCTGTGGGTCTTGTATTCGTGCCTGTCCTGAAGGCGGGGTGCTGGGTCTGGTGGGAGGTAAAGCGACCATCATCAACGGATTTCGATGTGTGGGCCACGGTCTTTGCGCTGAAGCATGTCCTGTGGAGGCCCTGACAATTGGGCTAGGTGACATGAAATCGAGACCCGATATTCCTATTCTCGACCAGGATTTCGAAACCACCGTACCTGGTCTGTATGTTGTTGGGGAACTGGGCGGGTTGGCGCTGATCAAGAACGCCATCAGCCAGGGTACAGCCTGTGTAGAAGCCATTCGACTGGACGCCAAGCCGCATGGTGACTTGGACTACGACCTGATGATTGTAGGCGCGGGTCCGGCAGGCTTGAGTGCTGGCCTTATGGCTGCACAACTTGGCATAAACTATCTGGTAATTGATCAGCAGGAACCTGGCGGTACCATTCTCCAGTACCCGCGAAAAAAGTTGGTTCTTACCCAACCCGTTGAAATACCAGGATATATACGGCTTGATAAACCTGAGTACGAAAAAGAGGAGTTACTCGAGATATGGCAATCCGCCATTGACCACAACCAGCTTAATATTCGAACGGGCCTGCAACTCGTCGCGATTCAACCACGTGAACACGGCTTCGATATCTCGACTAAGACAGAAGAATTCAGCGCACGACGCGTCATCCTTGCTCTGGGCCGCAGGGGTTCCCCGCGAAAGCTTGGCGTTCCTGGTGAAGAGCTTCCCAAAGTCATGTATCAACTCATTGATGCAGTCCAGTACAGGAACAATCATTTGTTGGTTGTGGGCGGAGGAGACAGTGCTGTTGAGGCTGCTATGGGATTAGCCAAGCAACCGGGAAATACTGTGACCATTTCCTACAGAAAAACCAAGTTCTTTCGCATCAAGAAACGCAATGACGAGCGATTGACGCAAATGTTGGAGGCGGGCTCCATCCGTGCTGTTTTCGATTCAGGTATCAAAGAAATCGGGCCCAATTTTGTTGAAGTGGAACAAAACGGCGTAATTGAGCAGCTAAGGAACGACTACGTTTTTGTATTTGCTGGTGGGGTGCCACCGTTCAAGTTGCTGCAAGACATGGGCATCGCTTTTGGTGGAGAAAAACGTGATCTAGCAGTAACAACTTGACCAAGAAGTGCAAGAAATGCGGCTCAGCTGCAAATGGCTATAGCTACTGCACGACCTGCGGCGCCCGACAAGATCGCATTCCATTGAGACTCATTTTGATTGGATCGCTCTTGGTTATTGGTTGTGTTTGGGCTATTTGGGCAAGAAGGAGACCTGCCCAATTACCGTTACAATCGGTCCATTCAACAGTTTTGCCCGCAGCTCGTTGGACGGACATAGACCGAGCGCTTAATGACAGCCATCGCATGGGCAGTGCCATGGCAAGCCTTGAAGCCATGATTGCAGAACGCGGTAGCTATCCTTATGCCGAACGTCTGCTTGCGAATCTCTATTATCAAGAAGGGCTGTATTCCAAATCGGTACATTGGTATCGCATTTATCTCGCTCACAGCGAAATGGACGATCGCACCCGACTATGGTTGGCCAAATCGTTGGCGGCACAAGGTCAGATCCAAGCAGCGGACGCTGTGGTATCCGAAATCCTTTTGCGTCATCCTAACTATCGAGAAGCACTACGATTGCAGATCAAGTGGATGGAGTCGTTGGGATTGCAGGTTGAAATGCAAAGCAAGCGATTGCAGCAGCTCGATCTGCCTGGTTCACCAGCCTTCGTGGTGCACAAACGTTAAATAGTATAGGCGCGAAAGTTCATGTTGTTATTCCCGTGAATTAACGAGTGGCAACGAACCGAGGCAGTTAGGATCTTCGAAGAGATTTCTAATTATCTTGCCTACTTCGACTTCGCACGAAACCATACAGCCACCCGGGTTCCAACAGATATGCTCCTGATCCTGAAACATTAGACCGACCAGCTCGGCATGTTTATGCTTGTCTTGTTTGATGAGACAATAGGCTCCCATGATGCGCGTTGCTGGATGAGGGCTTTTTGTCATATCGATGAAGTCGTGCGTCTGCCCTTTTTCCATGAATTGGTTTGAAAGAAGATAAAAACGTCCTGGCGTACCCGCAAACCCAGTGGCGGATCCGCTAATTGTATCGATTTGGTTTAGTTCCGTCAGCATCTCACTTAGTTCGTTGCTTAATCCAATAAAAGGTGCTGCCAACAGCAGAATCAGGACAATAGGGGTCCGATAGAACTTCTCTCGATGGATCATGATGATTAGAATCCCCTAACTGGTAACAAATAGTTATTGTATCTCAGACACCTTTGCCAGAGAAGGAAGCCTGTCGACGAGAAATTGCTTATTGATCAACTGTCTGGCAATCCAGAATCTCGCTAGTGTAGCCAACCTTATCGTCATGAAGGTATTGATCTGTAGTCGCCCAGCGACGGACTGCTTTGTCGACATGAGCAAAGCGATTGAGGCACAGCTTTCGCTGAAGAGGTGGATTGAATCGAAGTGATCCGGCCTGTGAATCGAGCGCAGCGAGGTTCGCAAGCTGCGAAGTAGAGGAGTTGCGCGCAATTTCAGGCCACTTGCCCGAGCACCTCACTACATTCGATGCCCGAGGCGAGTTCTTCGGATTGGCTAGCACTTCGGCCAAAGCGGTACCTCAGTCGCTGGGGCTCCTGTCGATACGCGTATTCCGTCGGACGAGGCCTCGTTAAACACTCCCGGTCACCGATTATTTGCCCTTGACTAGATTGGGGCCATAAAACGTTACGTCTGGAGCCTACGTTTTAGCTAGAACCAGGTCCAGTCATGGTGGGTGAGTAGGTAGTAGATCACGTAGAACCAGCTAAATACGCCATGTAGAATAGCCCAGCCGATGGCCTTGTTGGCCGACCAAGACATCACAATGGCCAACACACTGCCAAACCCAATGGCCTCTTTTCCGCCTTTCATACGTTTCTTGTCGCGATTGCTCATGGTGCACCTCCCTTTGTGGGGCACGAAGCCCAGCAGGCTTTTGTACCACGCCCTCCGCCCTTTTGCGAAGCCTCCTTCTGAGTGATGGCGATTTCATGACCTCATGTACACGATTCCTCGCTTACGACCTGGAGCTACGGGGGTTACGCGCTTCATCCACAGCTTTCGCTGAAGAGGTGGATTTAATCGAAGTGATCCGGTCTGCGAATCGAGCGCAGCGAGGTTCGCAAGCTGTGAAGTAGGGGAGTTGCGCGCAATTTCAAGCCACTTGAGGCTGTCGCATAACTAGCCTCGAGCGTCTCCAATGTGAGTCCGAGCTTCCTTGGCGCGGCGTAACTAGTGAAGCCGGCTAGCCGGAGGTTCGAAGGCATTTTTCAGGCTACTACAGGAACACATGATTTCCGTATGTTTCGTCATAACAAGTAATTGACTCTTGTACGACTGCCTCTTGAAGCCTGTTTTACTAACCAAAGACACATGCACGTTATGAGACAGCCTTTACTTGCCCGATCACTTCACTGCGTTCGATGCCCGGAGCGAGCTCTGCGGTGTGGCTGGCACTTCGTACAAAGCGGTACCTCAGTCGTTGCGTTGATTGCAAATAGCCCTGAAGGGGCTGATGGACAATGGACATCTCTATCGGTCGTGAAGCCGAACCGGGTAAGACGACCCGAATCATCGCCTCCAAGCTGTTGAACTATTTGAAGTTAAGATTGGCTCTTTATCACATTGGGTAAGGTTGCGCGTGATTTCAAGCCACTTGCCCGCGCACCTCACTGGGTTCGATGCCCGAGGCGAGCTCTTCGGAGTGGCTGGCACTTCGTTCAAAGCGGTACCTCAGTCGCTTGGGCTCCTGTCGATACGCGCATTCCGTCGGACGAAGCTGATTGAGCGCTAGCTGTTACCGATCAGCTTTCTTTAGGATACTCGACCAGACCTGATGCGGACACTTGAACGGCAAGCTAGTCTTAGTCAGGTAGTTGCCAGGTCACGAGCCCTTTAGGGTGATGGATTTGATGGCATATGAGCCATCGTCTGTAACCTCGAAGACAATTACGCGCCCTGCTTTGTAGAAGACGAGTGAGTCTTCAGGCAACTCGTAATAGCCACGCGCCACCATCTTCTTGGTCTTTAGGTCACTCACGAAATAGGTCGCGCGATGGAAGCCAGCAACGGTTCCAAAGCCGCCCAGCGGGGTCAAGGCAAAGACGAGTTTGTTCTCTGTCGGCTTGGTGAAGTGCGTGTAATAGGCTTTATCGTGTTCAAAGGATAACTCGAGGTGACGCCAATCGCTGAACC
This sequence comes from Holophagae bacterium, assembly GCA_029263455.1. GTDB lineage: Bacteria > Acidobacteriota > Holophagae > Acanthopleuribacterales > Acanthopleuribacteraceae > JAGQSC01. The sequence goes on along the minus strand of JAJCXM010000014.1, from coordinate 180,492 downwards.
CGGTTCGTGTGCCAGCGCTATTGGGAAAACTCAACGTCTTAATGAGATCCTTGTCAAAGTCACTTGGTTTTTCGGTGAACATTTCTATGACGTGACTAGCAACGATCTCGCCCGAGTCGTCGATTTCATAGAGGACATTCTCTTGGGAGAACCCGAATAGCCAGCGTTTCGCGCTGATCCTCTGAATGTCCATCTCGGGACCAAACGCCTTGATTCGCGTTTTGCCCTGATCGCGTTTTAAGTAACCGCCATGGTCGAACTGCTTGAGGATCTTAACCACTCGCCCATTTCCATCAATGAGTTCAAACGAAGCTTGTGTGCGTTCTTTGTCATGGTGTTTCTTGTAGCCGGCCACAAAAAGATCGTCACGCAGGGCGGCGAACCGATTGGCGCGTACTTGCGAAGAAATGGTCTGTAGCGGTTCACCTTGAAGACTGAACTGCGTCAGTCGCCGACCGGAATGGTCATACAACCACAAGCGATCATTGAGTATATCCAAGGTCTCGGGCCGAGCCATCTCGCCAGGACCCATGCCAATTCTGCCAAAGCTTTGCAGGTACTTGCCTAGGCTGCTCCAGACATGGACTTTCTTGGCCAGCGTATCTAATACAAAAAGGTCTGAGTTTGAGCTAAAGGCAATAGAAAAGGGGAGTTGCAGAAAGAGCTCATTCGACTCCGGAATCGGCTCGTACGCCATGCTTGTTTTGATTGAAGCATTATCGCCAAAAATGAGCGCGAATAAGATCAAGATAAGATTCAAAGCTTTTCTCCAAGGTCCCTAGTCAGTGAGTTTACAGGATAGCGCGACAATCGAATTTACTGCACATGTTTAGAACGTGTTTTGGCTGCCTTCAGACAAGAGTCAACCAATGATTCGCTCTTCAACCGAGGGCTAGCATTGCAAGTAAGTGAGCAGAATCGTCGTGATTACTATCACAATTCGGTAATTTTTTGTCTGCCCTGACGCGCCTAAAACAGATCATCGTGTGCTTAAACTCGGCGAGTGTTTCAGCCGACGAGAGTTTGTTGATTGATGGGCCTTTGCCTAAACCTAGTTCGGCGCGCCGCCTTGATTACGGGCCGATCAGTGCTTGTTCAAAATCGCCTATGAAGACGCGACGATGACTGTGGCGCAGGCGGTCGGTTGTCGGGTTTCTTGATCACAAGGGCTATCTCGATATGTGTGTTTCTTGCTGCAGTTGAGGCGTTGGGATGGGAGAATACATGAGAGGTCAGCCTAGGTCTTATCGTTCCCGACCTTGGAAAGGCGAATCAATTTGACCATTTTGAATCAACTGGCATCTGCCAGCAATCGCTCGGACCAAGGGGCAAATGTCGACTTAGCTGAGCGAATATCGCTAGAGAATGACGACCATGCGGTTGCTGAACTGGTTCGAGGATTGTTGTTCGGTAAGAAAGCTATACAACAGGACTGTATCAAGGTTCTTTATGAAGTAGGTGCTCGAAAACCGACTTTAATTGCCGAGTTTTCGGATCAATTTGCAGGCTTGCTTAAAGATAAAAACAATCGGCTGCAATGGGGCGCCATGACCGCGCTAAGCGGCATCGCCGATCACCAGCCAGAACTTGTTTATGAATACCTGAAGAGCATCGAATTTGCGGCCGATCACGGTTCGGTGATCACTCGAGACCATGCCGTAAAGATCATGATCAGTCTATGTTCGGTTGAAGCCTATGCGGACGAGTGTTTTGATTTGTTGAATACTCAACTGGGCAGCTGCCCCACCAACCAGTTGCCTATGTATGCAGAATCAGCCGTCACTTTGATTGATGAGAGTCGCAAAGCAGGGTTCATCAAGACGCTAGAGTCGCGGCTGCCCGAAATAGGCAAAGCATCCAAGAAAAAGCGGATTGAGAAAGTCATTCGTTCGCTTCAGTCATAGTTCGTCGTCAATGCGCGAATAAGTCTCACACGACCTGTCTTGTCATCAACCCGTGAAAACCAAGCAAAGCGATCCAGCATGGAATGCCTAAGGCTTGCGTCCTGTTGGTAACTTGAGCAGGGAGGCCAAGATGAAAAAACGTGTAACGGTCAAGAATAGGGATGGTGTGGACTTGGTGGGAGACTTACACCTGCCATCGGGCCGAGCTTCTGGATACGCGTTATTCGCCCATTGCTTCACCTGTACGCGTAACCTGCGCGCGGCGACGAATATCGCTCGCGCTTTAGTGGGCGAAGGGATCGCTGTTATGCGATTCGATTTCACCGGATTAGGCGACAGTGAAGGTGACTTCGCGGATACACATTTCTCCAGCAACGTAACCGACTTAGTCGATGTGGCTAATTGGATGAAGCAGAACGGTCAGGCACCGCAACTGCTGATTGGTCATTCTTTGGGAGGCACCGCCGTATTGGCGGCGGCCGCTGAAATAGACAGTGCCGTCGCGGTGGCGACTTTAGGCTCACCGGCTGACGCGGATCACGTGCTTAAACTAGTGGACGACCACATCGAAACCATTGAGGCGGACGGGGAAGCTCGAGTGCTCTTATCTGGACGTCCGTTCACGGTGAAAAAGGCGTTCATCGACAATGTGCGCCAACAATCTGTGCGCGAAAGTGTCAGCCGAATGCATAAAGCGCTGATGGTGATGCACTCGCCATCCGACGAGTTGGTGAGTATTGACGAAGCTGGGCGGATATTTGGCTCGGCCAAACACCCCAAAAGTTTCGTTTCCATTGACGGTGCAGACCATCTGCTTACACGCGAAGCGGATTCTCAATTTGTAGGCCGTATTTTGGCGACTTGGGCCCGTCGCTATTTCTAGTGACCTCTTGTTTACGATCAAGCCATGAAAAGCCACCTAGATTAAGCCGATTAGCAAAGCTAAGTACGGTCTTGAGTTGTTAGACAGCTTTGAATTGTGACAAGACAAGTTTTAGGTGCGTGTGGCATGATTAAATGGGTTGTCATTACAGCCGACTTAGGTGTGAACTTTGATTCAAATTAATAAGGGCTCCTGACGCAACGCATTAAAGCGCAGACCTGTTGATGGCGATAGTTTGATTGGAGGTGGACCATGGACCAAAAATCCATACATGTGTTATCCGATTTGGCAGGGAACCGTGTAGAAACGCAACTGGCCGATCCGGAAATGATTCGCAAGATGGACAAACGCAAGATTTTTGACGATGCGAATTACCCTTACAAGAAGAAGATGAGACGAGCCGAGTACGAAAAAGCCAAAGAGCGGCTGCAAATCGAACTGTTAAAAATGCAGGCTTGGGTTAAAGAAACGGGCCAGCGTGTTCTTTTGATTTTCGAAGGCCGGGATGCGGCAGGTAAGGGCGGCACGATTAAGCGATTTATGGAACACATGAATCCCAGGGGCGCTCGCACTGTCGCTCTGGAAAAACCGTCGAAAGAGGAAATGGGGCAATGGTATTTCCAGCGTTATATTGAACATTTGCCGACCAGAGGTGAAATTGTGCTTTTTGATCGCTCTTGGTATAACCGTGCTGGTGTCGAACGCGTAATGGGCTTCACATCATCAGCCGAATACCTGGAATTCATGCGCCAAGCGCCTGAACTAGAACGCATGCTGGTCCGCAGTGGCATCCATCTATACAAGCTATGGTTTTCGGTGAGCCGTAATGAACAATTCCGGCGATTTCAACGCAGAAGCCAAGATCCCCTGAAACAGTGGAAACTCAGTCCCATCGACTTGGCGTCACTGGATAAATGGAGTGACTATAGTGAGGCCAAAGAGGCGATGTTCTTTTATACGGATACCGCTGATGCGCCCTGGACGGTTGTGAAGTCGGATTGCAAAAAAAGGGCGCGCCTAAACGCGCTTCGATTCGTTTTGCATTCGTTGGACTACAAAAGCAAAGACCAAAGGTTATCACTGCGACCGGACCCGCTCATCGTCGGTTCAGCTAAACATATTTATGAAAAAGGCGAGCGTTACCTGGAAGAAGAGCCAATTGTTGAGGAAACTTTGGACACGAAACTCGTCAGTAAATCTAAAAACACCGCTAGGCCACGATCTAAAGCAAGCGCTTCAGCCGCAAATGCAAGCACAAATACGAGCCAGAAAAAGGCTATACGGAGTAAAGCCAAGACTTCATCATAGTGGCTGAAACATCTAATCCCCATGTGTCTATCTCGTGATGAATAGCGAAATGGCCTGAAGTTTGGCATAGATTTCAAAAAAACCTTATAGGGCTTGAGCCAGCGCTGCCGTGTGACTAACTTAGTGACATGTGGCTGGTTTAGGCTTGTCACAGATAGATACACGCAGTGCTATTATGCCCAATATTCATTTCCGTGCTCGTTTGAGCGGTGACATGGTGTCTGATACTTGGTCTAAAATAGAATCTCTTTTTCATGAAGCGATAGAACTGCCAGAATCGCAGCGTAAGGCATTTTTATTGGATGCTGTTAAGGACCGCCGGCTCTTAGCGGAAGTTCTGCAACTCGTAGAGAATGACCAATTAGGCTCTTCATTTCTTGAATCTGATGGACTCAGCGACCTATGGGTGCCGTCGCCCATTATAGGGAGCGAGATTGGACCCTATAAACTGGTCGAGCACCTGGGAACAGGTGGTATGGGCGCTGTCTTTTTGGCTCGACGTATTGACGGCGAATTCAACAAAGAAGTCGCCATTAAGTTTCTGCAGTGGCACTTATCTGAAAGCAACGTGCAGAGGTTCCTGTTTGAGAAAGAGATTTTGGCTAAGTTAGACCATGCCAACATCTGTAAACTGCTTGACGCCGGCGTAGCCGATGGTGGTCAACCCTATTTTGTCATGGATTATGTGAAGGGTGAGCACCTGACGCACTTTGCTGAATCTTTGAACTTGAATCAACGGCTCAAACTATTTCGGCAAGTATGTCTGGCGGTTGACTATGCACATAAGAACCTGGTGGTTCACAGAGATTTAAAACCAAGCAATATCTTGGTGGATGAGCAAGGGCACGTGCGTCTTCTCGATTTTGGTATCTCCAAGGCGCTAGATACTACTGGCCAGGTAATCACCAGCACGCTACAGCAAATGATGACGCCCGAATATGCGAGCCCTGAGCAGGTTTGTGGTCTTCCTATTTCCGTAGCAACTGATGTTTACGGGTTAGGGCTGTTGCTTTATGAGTTAATCGCGGGTTGCCGACCATTCGTATGTGAAACGAGTTCGTCTTTGAGGTACGTGAGTACCGCTATCGTTCGTGATCTGCCCGCAAAGCCCAGCCTTAAACTTACCTTGCCAGATTGGGTTTCTGAGTCTGAAAGCAAGAAGTGGCGCAGCACGCTACTTAACGATCTGGATTGGGTTTGCCTAAAGGCTTTGGAAAAGAAAGCCGAAGATCGCTATGCGTCGGCCCATGAACTCTTGAACGACGTTGAGCGCGTAATGGCAAATGAACCGGTTAGCGTCAGGCAGCACCACAGTATCTATACGGTGCAAAAATTCTTAAACAAGCATTTCTGGAAACTAATTTATAGCTTAGCGACGGTGGCCCTGATCTTGACGGGTATCGTGTTTTACGTTCACAACATCACAAAGGAACGTAACCTCGCACGCATGGAAGCCAAAAAATCGTCTGAAATGGTGAGTTTCTTATCGGAGCTGCTTGAATCAGTCGGTCCAAACAGGGTGACCAGCAAGCATCTCAATGCCAAAAGCCTGCTCGATCGTGGCGTCACGCGCCTAAATATAGAGCTCGGTCAGCAACCGGACCTCCATTCTGAGATGAAGGTCTTGATTGGTAATCTTTACTTTCAATTGGGCTATTACGCGGAATGCTTGGGTCTATACAATCAAGCGTTTGCCTATTTCGAAAACCAAGAACCCAGTGACACGGAGCGATTAGCAAATCTGCGCATCAGACTCTCAAATGTTTTCATAAAACTCGAGCAATACGAAAAGGCCGATGAAGCGCTCAAGATGGCGTTGGCCTATTTTGGTACGGCTGCGCCGTCGTCACAGCTAGTGTATTGCTATCTAAACTACACCTTGCTTAATTGGAAGTTAAGTCAGCTGGATACAGCCTTGGAGACCTGCCAACAGGCCCAGGACGCCTTTGACCAATGTGAGGACTGCAGCACGTATCAACAAGGGATCATCAAACATCGATTTGGTTTGTTGGCTTTTCAAAAGGGAGAACTTGATCGGGCCCTGGCTTTCTACGAACAAGCGCTCGAGATGGCGGACCCAAACGATGAATCGAAGATTGTTTACTCCGGCGACAAAATGGGCGTAGCTGATGTTCTGATTACACAAGGGAAGTGGACAAAAGCTGAAAAGATTGTACTTGAGGTCATGGCATTACGGCGCAGAGTCCTTGAAGAGAATCACCCTTCGATTGGGCAAACCCATCATTTCCTTGGCATGATTTATCGAAAGCAAGGTCGTTGGCAAGAATCCGAATACCATTACCGGCGTGCGCTTGAGATACGGACGACGGCGCTCGATTCCGGCCACCCCGATACCACGCTGACCAAGACCAATCTGGGCATCTTACTGCGTGAAATGGGACGCTTCGCCGAGGCCGAGCCGCTCTATCGTGCTGCCCTGGCCGATGGCCAACGACATTGGGGTGATAAACACTGGCGTGTTGCCGTGACCTATAACAATCTGGGCAGGTTATTGTTTGATATGGGGCTGACAGGTCAGGCCATGGAGTGCTATGAAAAGGCGCGTCAGATCTTTAGCGATACGCTAGGTCCGGGACACCATTACGTGGGCATCGCATGGATAAACATGGGATTCGCGTTTCTTGACCAAGAGCAATGGCAGCTTAGTATTGATGCATTTAATCGAGCCAAGGGCATTATGATCCCTGCATTGGGCGAAAACCACCATCGTTTCTCTTTGATAAATTTGGGCTTTGGTCGCATTCATTTGGGTTTACATGAGTGGGCGCTTGCTAAACCCTTCTTGCAGCGCAGCCGCGAAATAACCGTCGAGAAATATGGAGTTCATGATCATCGCACGGCTGAAGTGGAAGTTTTTCTTGCCCAATGCCTAATCGAATTAGGTGCTGTTAGCGAAGCTCGTCCGATGCTTTCGCGCATTCAGGCTGCTCTTCAGGCTGGCAAGATTCATCAGCCAGCTTTGCTAAACGTCATTAATCGTTTGCCGATGCATTCAGCTGAAATGGCCCATTAATCAGATTTACGCACACGACTATGTAAAAATGCTCGCGCGAGCCGCCAGTCACGCTCAACGGTTTTTACTGAGACAAAGAGTGTATCGGCAATTTCTTGATTGGTAAGGCCGGCAAAGAATTTAAGTTCGACAAGCTTAACTTTTCGAGTGTCTTTCTGCTCAAGTGCAAGCAAGCCTTTTTCTAAATCAAGTATTTCTACACTGCTCAGGGCCCCATTGACACCGTCTTCCATTGGAGCACAGATCTGCGCGACCAGGCGCTTTTCAGTTCTTTTACTTCTGGCGTAGTCAACCAAAATCTGTCGCATAACGCGGGTTGCTAAGGCATAAAACTGACCGCGATTGTTCCAATAGTTTACCGCCTTGCTTTGACTGAGTTTGATGAATACTTCATGAACCAGAGCGGTGGGTTGCAGCGTGTGATTTTGGCGTTCCGAAACAAATAGGCGGCGCGCAATGCGGTGCAATTCTCGATAGGCTTCATCTAAGAATTCGCCAAAAGGCGGATCTGGCTGACCACCAGAATCATAGTTTTTAGTATGGGACGTCATAGTTCCGCGATTTGACGACTGATGCTACGGCTGCGAGCAATCAAGCGCATAGTTCCAACTTTGATTGCTGATCATGTCCACCCAATCAAGTAACAAATTACTGTTCGGCCAACTAGGGAACTCTTGATATTGCTCTTTGAAGGTCCCTTGAGTTCCATATGAGAATGAAATGCCCAACGACTCCACGGCGGAAATGCGGGGACAATCGGCGGTTGTAAATAGGTTGTTATTTGCAGATACCTGATCCAGGAGAGGCATCATGGACAAGTCAGGAAATTCAGACAGCAAATTGTCGTATATATAAAGCCGTTCCAAGCCGGTATAGACAGCCAAGTCAGGCAAGTCGAAGAACAGGTTGTCGGCCAGGAAGAAGGTATGCAATTCGGTGGTTAGAGGCATTATCAAGGGGCCTGAAATGCGATTGCTACGGATGTCAAGGTAGCCAAGATTGATCAGACCGCTGAGATCGGGTATCGAGTTAAGTTTCATGTTTGCTATGCGCACATCAAATAACTCTGGGATATCGCCTAACCAAGTCAATTCTCTTATTGGGCAAGAAGATGTATTTAGTTGGCCCAGCGGGTTGTGGGCTATGTTTGGGATGAAGGGGATCGGGTTCTCACTGCAGTTAAGCGCCGTAAGGTTTGTTAACTGATCGATCCCGTCCAGGTTAGTCAATTGGTTGCTCTGACAATGCAGGCCCAAGAGGTTGGGGAATAGGCTCAATGAAGGCAGTTCTTGGATCTGATTGTAACGAATCACCAAATAGCTGATGCCGATGAAATACTCGATGCCGGTGACGTCGGAAATATTACTTGATTCTACGTTCAACGCAAAAACCATTGCCGCGTCATCCTCCGATAATCCGCCCGGGTAAATGGACTGTAACGCGGCTAGAAAATTGTTGTCTGGAAAATGGGTACTGTCCAGGATTTCTGCTTGTGCTTTTACGGTGATGAATGGGCTAACCACTAAGGTTGTGAAAATTAGAAAGCGAATCATGTCTGCTCCCGCGAATTAGTCTACTGTCCAGACACACGGTCGTGTCCTCACAAATAGAAGCGAGAAACATCAGAATTACCCTAACCATAAATTCAATTCAGGTCGTTTTTTTTTGTAAAAGGAAGAGCTGTCGTGCACTAAATAGCTGGTTCCGTAGTGGTTGATTGGAGATCTTTAATTTTCACCGTAAATCCAAGAACGACTACATCGACAGATATGGATAGCCTTGCGCTTCTGGCCCTGATTTCGGCGAATTGGTGTTAGCTATGATGGCGCAATAAGTTCCCTGATGGTTTGCATCACATCTTCTAATTGCTTGGGGTCACGAGTCACACGCTTAAGTAACAGCGCTCCTTGTAATGCACTTAACAAGGTGCGAGCGAATTGGCTGGTGTGCTTATTCAACTTGAAGTGTCCGGCCGCATGGCCAGCCTCAAGAATACGTTCGAGCCACTGTTCATGCCAGATGAAAAAAGACTGGACCTCGTGTTGCATGGTTTCACCCAATTCCATGAATTCTCCGGCTAATGCACCACATAGACAAACCTTGTTGCCCGCGTCACCAAAGTCCAAATAGGGCGTGAAGTAAAACTCCAGTGCGTCCCAAGGCGTCTTTTCTGGATCCTCTTGGACATGCACCAACGCAGATTTGAACAGATCGTGATAACGCGCAATCACTGCTCGACCCAAGTCAGTCTTGCTAGGGAAGTGATGGATAATGCTCGGCTTTTTGATGCCCACCATCACCGCAATGTCTTGGAAACTCATGGCTGAGAATCCTCGGGTCTGTATCAGTTCCTGGGCGCTATCCATGATGCGCGTCCTGGTGTCCTTCATAGCGTTCTTATACACGGACCCGTGTCAAATGACCACGTTTAACCCAGAAATAACAACCTTGATCGCTAGAAATAACGCGAAGATGGCCGGCTGGAAGACGGACCCATGTACCGGCCGCACAATAGTCATCTCCAATCTTGATGACGCCGTCTATCACAAATATCTCTTCACCAGCAACGACCTCAAGAGGCGGCAATTTGCTTCCTGGCTCCAGCTTCTCTAGCCCTACGTCCTCCGTGGAAAACGGGTCTGTGTATAAGGTTTGTCGCCAATATCCTGGTTTGCCAGTGGGCTGCCAGTGCCTGTTACTGTGAATGACTATTTGAGGTTGCCCGGGCGTCATTTGACCAAGTTTGACTAAGATTAAACAGCCTTCTCGACTGAAGGGCGCGTGTTTCGAGCCGGGCGGGTTACGCAAGTATGAACCTTCTGCGTAATCACCATTTTCGTCTGAGAATACGCCTCTTAAAACCAATATCTCCTCACCAGCCGGATGTTCATGGGCTTGGAACTTTGATTGTGGTGAATAGCGGACCAAGGATGTTACGTGACCAGATTCCGCTGCTTCCCTTTCCAGCTGCTTGCGTTGAACTCCTGCCATAGGCGAGTCGAGCCAGTTCAGTTCGTTGGTTTGGATCAAGACCTGTTTTGTAAGGTCCATGTTGATTGCTTGCAAGGATTCCACCTCTCAAAAGACAGCTGTGCTAGGCCGAATGTCTAATTCGTGCGTCCAGGTCGAGCGCGATTGCTGAATCAGGTTCAGGTAACTGTCGGCCAGATCTTGCGCTTTAATACACTGAGCTTGATTCATCTTAAAAACTTGCTCGGCTCGTGGCGACCAGATAACGCCGTCTATCACGGTATGGACGACGTGAATTCCTTGTTGACTATATTGTCGTGCAAGCGCTTGAGCTAGACCTCGTAGTGCGAATTTGGCAGATCCAAAAGCTGCCGACTTGGCTCCGGCCTTAACGGAGGCAGTGGCACCGGTTAGTACTATGGAACCACCTCCCGCCGCCAACATCCCGGGAATCACGGCCTGAGAGCAAAGCATCGCACCAAAACAGGTAGTGCGCCATATGTGCTCAAAATCCGTCGGCGAGATCTCCATGAAGTCATCCAGTAGAAGTTGTGCGGCGTTATGAATCAACAAGGTTGGCGTTCCATATTCGACTTGAATCTTGTTGAAGACATTTGCAACGGATTTAGGGTCACCCACGTCACAAACGCATGTGCTGAATGATTCATGAAGCAAGCCGGCGTTCTTGCCGCTGCGTGACAAGCCAACTACGGTCATCTCTTCAAGCAAGCGTGTGGCTAGTCGCTCACCGAGTCCTGGCCCAAACCCTGTGATCACAGCTGTTTGCATTACAACGCACCTAGCAAAGCCCAAGCCAGCAGCACCTGACATGCGAAACCAACGACAAACATGAGGGTACGCACAACTGGAACTCCGAATGTGTACACCACCAGATGTGCTAAACGGGCGAAGAAATAGAATTTAGCTGCCGCTACGGTTAACGATGTACTGACATCAAGTGCAGCCAGGGCAATGACCAAGGGTGCGAAGATGACGAGATTCTCGACAGCGTTGCGATGTGCGCACATCATGCGTTTGGCCCAAGTAGCTGTAGGTGTCGGATCCATATTTGCGTTGGCAATGGCTTGCCAGACGCCCATCTCGATCATGCGATTAATAATGTAGGGTACCCAGATAACGGCTGTCATGATGATGGTCAAAGTCATCCAGTAAATTTCGTGCTGCATCGTGTCTCTCCCTTGTGGTTGGTTTATTAAGTGGGTTGCAACGGCAATCTACCTAACGTTTGGTAGACGAAGTATAGGCGCTGATTTATGTGCATGTCAATCATGATTTTGGTGCTTGCTTTCGCTGCTCACGCAAGAACAGATTTTTCAAGAACGCCTATACAGATGTCTGCTGCGACGGTGTGCCGCCAGAAGGGATAGGATATTGGCACCGCGTAATCTCTTGACACGCGCAGCCTCAGAAACCAGCGAGGCGCAAACCCAGAGCTGGAAGTGCGACACATTGAACTTCGGTTGACCCAAAACATTTAATAAAATATTACATGATCACTTAGTCGTGTTTTGTATAATGGGTGACTAAGCTGCGACGGAGTAGGAGCAGAATTGAAGATATCAACCAGCCAAAGGGTTCAGTTAGGGTGGCAAAGTAAACTGGCTGCTATTACCGTCGCCGGTTTGTTGCTTGAGGCGATTACCGGGATTTGGACCTATTTTCTGGCCTTTTCAGTGAGTTCACAGATTGTGGTCATCCTGCACGTCGTTGCTGGATGCGCAATAACCGTCCCTTTACTCATTTACATTGTCAGCCATGTCAAGAAATGGGCCGACCAGCGCACGACAGCTACCGCGATGATGGGCTATGGAACCGGTTTCTTGGTCATCCTAGCAGTGGCTACAGGCATCATTACTACCGTGCAGGCGGCATGGACCACCCGTGTGGATGATCAAATCGCATTTATCCACCTGACCACGGGTTTTGCCATTGCGCCGCTGATCCTATTGCACCTTCTGTTTGCTGTACGTCGGCGCATTAATCAGTTCGAGAGCGACAAGGCGCTGTTGGGGGCTCGAAAGTCGTTTGCTCTTCGAGTGGGCGCATGGACAACCGTCACATTGATTCCAGTCATCTTCGCGTTGACCCAAATATCTCCGCCCGTACTTTTCCTAGATACACCGACCGACTACGAACATGCCGATCAGTATGGTCAAGAGGCTGGCCTTTTTGCACCAAGCTATGCGCGCACGCGCGAAAACAAGTTAATACAGCCACAAGTCTTGGCGAGATCTGAGTCGTGTGGCACCTCAAAATGTCATCAACAAATCCTGGCTGAATGGGAGCCCAGCGCTCACCGATTTTCTGCTATGAACCAGCCGTTCCAAGCTGTTCAAGACATGTTTGCCGAAGACCGCTCCGCCGCTGAAACACGCTATTGTGCGGGCTGTCATGATCCTATTTCTTTGTTTGCCGGGACCAAGAGCTCCGAGTCTAAAGACTTGTCTGCGCCTGGCTTTAAGGAGGGAGCTTCTTGCGTGGCCTGCCATTCAATAGCTGAGGTTGATCAACGGGGTAATGGGGATTATTTGTTGCAAGCTCCCGAGCCTTACCTTTGGGAAGACGCCTCGGGATCTAAACGGTGGATATCGGAGTTCTTGATTCGCGCATTTCCCAGGAAACACCGTGCAGATTACGATAGGAGCGTTGCTAAAACCCCTGAGTACTGCGGTTCGTGTCACAAACAGTTCATTCCTGAAGAGCTGAATCGATTCGGCATTTCACCGGGCCAAAATCAATTCGATGAATGGGCACGCAGCCACTGGCACAATGAAGACCCCGACATCGATTTAACCTGTACCGACTGTCATATGCGCCTCGTAACTGATTCAAAGGATCCAGGGCGTGGTGAAGCGAGTGATGTTCAGCGTGGGGATGATGGCGCGCATCGCCATCATGGCTTCATTGCCACCAACAGCTTTATGCCGGACGTTCTGAAATTACCGCAATATCAGGCCCACGTTAGACTGACCAACGAATGGCTCAAAGGGGAAACACTGATCCCTGAAATAGCCGATCGATGGCCAACAGGTCCCGTCGCCGGCGTTGAAATTGTTGCACCGGAAGAAATTGGCCGTGGTGAGCCCTTACGCTTTTCGGTGCTCGTGAACAATCGTAAAGCCGGTCACAGCCTGACCACCGGACCATTGGACTTCGTGAGAACCTGGCTGTTTGTGCAGGTACTAGATCAAGATGAGCAGGTCATTGACGAATGGGGTGCGCTTGATCCTGTGACGAGAAGGATTATGGATCACGGAGATGTGGAGCACAAAACCGGTAATGCACGGGATGAAGGCACCATGGTTTTAGAAGCAACTCCGCTAGACGAATTCGGGCAACCCTTGCTGCAACACGAACTTTGGCGTAAAGCTGGTGGCGAAGGCCAACGCGTGATATTCCCTGGTTATGCAGACAGGCAAGTGTATAAAACTCTCCTGCCAGCTGATCTAAAAGGACCGCTGACCATACGGGCTGAACTCAAGTTTCGCCGATACAGGCAGGAGTTCCTGGATTTGGTTGTACCTGATATGGAAGAAGAAAGTGGTGTCTTCCAACCGGCTGTGATTCAGAGCACAGCGGAACTTTCGGTACCGTTGAATGTGGAAATGCCTGTGAACTCTTCGGGCGGAGTCCCTTGAGCCTTTCCCGAAGACAGCGACGAATTGTTCATTCCGTTGTGTTCATGCTTCTTGCTTTTTCGGGGATCTGGTTGATCGGGATTTGGATCAATAAAGGCCGTGACCCAAATCAAACCGCTGGATCCGAATCCATTTCTAGTCGAGAGCAAAAGAAGAGCCAGGATTGCCCAATCCAACTAAAAGATGTGACACAAGCTGTGGGTTTGAATTTGGTGGTGGATGCGGGTTCTCGTGGTCATGTTTTGCCTGAAGACATGGGTGCAGGTGTCGCATGGGCCGATGTGGATGCCGATGGTGATTGGGACCTGTATGTGGTGGCTTCCTTTAGATCCGAAAAATCACAGACATTTGAAAATGCACTTTTTCTTAATGAGCAGGGCTCGTTTGTGCCCGTGCCCGCAGCGGGTGGGATTTCAAACACGGATGTACGCGGTATGGGTGCTTCATTTGCCGATTTCGATAACGATGGACTTCCAGATCTCTACCTTAGTAATGAAGGTCCTAACCGGTTGTTTCGCAACCTAGGCAATGGGCGGTTCGAAGACGTCACCGAAGCGGCCGGTGTCGCGGGCGACGGATGGTCAGCGGGTGTTGCCTGGGGCGATGTCGACCGCGATGGAGACCTGGATCTGTATGTGACGAATTATGTGGCCTTTGACTGGACGTTCTTACCCAAGAGTAGCGCGGTGGCTGTGTCTGGATATCATGTACCCTACACCCTCAATCCCAGTAGTTTTGATCCGCAAGGCAACCATCTATATCTCAACCAGGGAGATGGGCATTTTGTGGATGTCGCTTCTGAGGTTGGCGTGGTTAATGCCGATGGACGAAGTCTGGCTGTGATTCTATGTGACTTGAATGGAGACGGTTGGCTCGATATTTACGTGAATAATGACGTCTCAACAAATCGCTTATTTGTGAACACGACCGCGTTTGACGGATTTTTGTCCTTCCTTGACCTTTCTACCGAGACTGGGACCGCAGATGTGCGAGGGTCCATGGGATTGACAGCTGGACGCGCACTGCACGATGAGCGAGAGCATGATTTGCCAGACCTTTTCCTGACCCACTGGGTCGCACAGGACAACGCTTATTACGTTTCCATGAAACAGGAAATCGGCCATACATTCGAATATCGCGATCGCTCCCGCCAGCTACTCATTGGTGAGGTAAGTGTTCCCTACGTAGGCTGGGGTTGTGCCTTCACGGATCTGGACGGTGATGGTTTTCCGGAGATTATTGTCAATAACGGCAGTACCTTGGAACAAAACAATGATTCATCGCAGTTAAGGCGAGAGTCTGGATTTGTCTTCTGGAACCAGAGAAACCATTTTTTGGACGTAACAGAGCAAACACCATTTGCCGAACCGCGGTCGGGCAGAGGGTTGGCCGTTTGCGATTTTGACAATGATGGCGATCCCGATATTTTGATAAGTGAAAATCGCGGTGCCATCACCTTAATGCGCAATAACACATCCATTCATCATTGGCTGAGAATTAGGCTGGATGCATCAGATGCCCTGCGGTTTGGGGCAAGGGTTGAAGTGGTCACCGCGCATAAACAGATCCAATGGTTTGGCGCCGATGTATCTTACTTAAGTCAACATGCCCCAGAACTGATTTTTGGGCTGGGTGACAGAGAAAAAGGTGTAGTTACCGTTCATTGGGCGAACGGAACACATACAGGAGCCTTGACTCTGGGTGCGGGACTTCACAAACTTAGTTCTTTGTGATGGCTAGCTTCTTGGCTTAAAGACTTGAGAAAGAGCTTCTTCGTCGCCTGGGTTAATGAACCAATGCGGCGTGACTACGCTGGTTATCATAGCGAGATAGCTTGCGTTTGAATTTGTTGGTGAATACCCAGCGTTTAATACCCAATTGCAAGTCACGCGGCAGCAGACCAAGTGAACCAGCACGTGGCGATAGGCTTTGACACTCTTCGGGCAGCATGACTAGGCTAACGTGTATATTTGGTGCGAGTCCGATCGGCAAACCGCGGTCCATGCAGGCTTCATAAAGATGTCTGAAAACTGGAACCATATCTTCTGTTTTAGGTGGCTCCATATGCTCAAAGGCGGTACCGATGAGAGGGCGAAAGACACATACTGTGGGGATAGCTCCAACAGATGTAATTCTGTCGATAGCTTGCATACTGGATTCGGGTGACTCGAGCCCCGCGATAATTTCACCATTCGTTACCCAAGGCTCATTGAGGTTTTGCCGTTTGACCAGCGACGCACAGAAATCCATCGTGTCTAAGTATCGTTCTAGTCCGTACACTCGGTTCTTGCCTGGACAGATCTCTACAAATCGTTCTGGATCGTATATCTCAAAACAAAAGGATACGCGATTCACACCCAGGTCCCGTAGTCGCCTGTAGCGGTCGAGGTTTGAATGAGGTGGTGTTTGCACACCAATCAAGATCCCTGTCCGACGTTTTACTTCTTTGATGATTGGTTCAAGCACGTCAAGGAATGATTCGTCGTCGTAGTGGCCGGTGTTGAAGTCCACATAGGTGATGCCCGATTCAGAGCGTGCTCGTTCCACTACTTCTATCACTTCATCGAGGCGTTTCTCGGGAGCGTCCCACGATCCCAAATTGAGCCCGACGGAGCAAAACTTGCAATTCTCTTTGTCTTTGCCCTGCCAAAACTCACATACTTTGGTGGGGTAAACACCCAAGTAAGTGCCTTGAAGCGTGCCTATAGAGGTCATCAGTTTTCCAGAAGAACAGTGATCGTCATACCATGTTGGGCGTGGGGCTAACTTGACAGCAACCCGTTCAGTACTCGGTTCATGGACCACATAAAACTGACCGTCCTGCCAATCGAAAACGAACGGGGACTTGGCACAGAAGCTCTCCTCGACGGGCACATTGGTCCACAGATTGGGTGGCAGAATCACTTCCAGCCCACTGCCTAAACCAGCTCGCGTACGCATGATCTCGCGCCCAGACTCTAGTTCACCTCGGGCCGCGTCATTGATTCTCAACCCCTCACAATAGAGAGCGAGTTTTAACCAGCCAGGATTATGAATATCCACAACGTCCTCCAGAGTAGTTGACCAACTACTCATCTATTATGAAATAGTAAACGCGCTTTTGCAAGGGTGACTGTTACGCTTATTTGGGTCGACGATTTGGTAACAGCGTATGTCTGACGCCTGTGTGTCCTGCCAGATTTAGACGGCCTTGACTGACCGTATATGCACACGAATTCAACTTCTGCACGCCTAAATTCATTGCGGTTCATTCATTGACAGCTCATCAACTAAGTTCTTAAGTTAATACCATGTATGTTGAATGTGTGAGGGATGTCACTTCAATTGAGCAAACCAATTCTGCTTGTTAGCTGTCACTTCATTTGAATACGCAAACAAGTTTCGATTAGGGGGATCCAGTGTTAAGTTTCAAGCGAGTCATATTGAGCCTACTGTTGTTATCAACAACGTGCATAATCGCCCAGGAAAGCGAATGGCTTTTACAGTATTGGATTCCACACATAGCCGTTAATGATGTCTGGCAGACTGATCTGGTGATGGATAATATTGGAAGCGACACCATTCAGGCGACGGTTTTCCTGTATGGACAGGGTCAGGTTATCGAAGAAAAGGCGTTTGAAATCTCCGCTCACAGCCAGGCTGTTTATTCGCTGACTCATGGAGACTGTGGCTTGGTATTGAGTTCAAATGCGAACTTGACCGTGCGTGCTTCATATCGCAGTGTTGCCGAAGGCGGAATTGCTGAGTTCTTGCTTACAGGACATGCCTATGCAACTTTGAATTTCACCTATTCTGGCCCTGATTCAAAGACTAGAGATTGGGCTGGATTGGCTGTGATGAATACTTACAGCCTAAGCGGAGATGTCACCTTCATCGCCCGTGATGCATCAGGCCAGCCCCTTGCGGTCGCCAATCAAAGCCTGCTGCCATACAGCCGTCTTGTTTTTGAGTTTGGCCAAGCATTTACCGACATAGATGTAAGTCTTATTGCGCGCGTTGACGCCCTGAGCACAGTTCCAATGACGGGCATTAGCTTGGCGGGTATTAAGAGTAACCAGATATTAGTATTCACGCCGAGCATCGGTCGAAAAGCTGGCGGATCTTACGTTATTCCGCATATAGCCGACGAGACAAATGGATGGGAGACCTATCTCATCATGGACAATACAACGAGTGACGATATGCAGCCGTCCGTTCGGCTTTTTGACAACGGTCAAGCGCTGGACCCTCTTTTCGTTGAGGTGCCTGCAAATTCGTCCAGCACCTTGCGGCTTGAAAACCAGCCGTCGAAATCTCAAGCACAGTCTGGGATAGTTGTTTTAGATGAGGATGGCGTTATCTTTCGTGTTTCTTATCGAAACTTGTTAGATGGTGGCGCTGCTGAATTCATCCTGAACAGACAAGTATCAGAATCATTGGTTTACTGTTTGCCTAATTACGCAGCAGCCGATTTGTCCTGGATGGGTTTTGCCATCAACAATACAAGCGCTGTCAATGGACAAGCAAAACTAAGTGCTTTTCTGGACGGAAACGAGATTGAGAGCCAGCTCTTGAGCCTCCAGGCAAACTCTCGTACGGCAACGACTTTAGATACGCTATTCGATCAGCCGATGTTCGACCAACTAGTTATCGAATCAGATGTAGCCGTGTCTGGCATTGATATATCTGGAAAAGGAAACGAACAGTTACTCTTCACCCAAGCTCTGAACCCGACACTCGCCGATTCTGGCAGCGACGTCGATGAACTCTATTTCCCGGGCGATAACCTCAACTGGCGAAGCGCTCAGCCAAGCGAGCTCGGCTGGGATGAGGAAATTCTTGAGCAAGCCTTCGCTCTGGCGCAACAGAACCGATCAAGTAGTGTGGTCATGAGCCAGGACGGTGCCTTAATAGCTGAGCGCTATTGGACACCGGCTGAAACAAATCGATTAGGTTCTACGCCGTTGGGACAGCCGATGGAGGATGTAGCTTCTGTACAAAAAAGCGTAACATCTATCTTAGCAACAATGGCCCGCGATCGCAGTGTTTTGGACATCGAAAGCCCTGTCAGCGAACTCATTGGTGTTGGCTGGTCACAGGCACCTCAAGAGCTAGAAGTCCTGATTCTCGTACGCCATCTTTTGTCGATGACCAGTGGCCTTACCTCCAATTTTGAGTACCGTCAGTTGGCGGGCAGTCGTTGGGAATACAACACGCCGGTTTATTCAACCATGCACAAGGTTCTGGAGGCCGCGACAGAAATGAGTCTCGAGGAACTGACTTCCAAATGGTTGACCGAACCCCTTGGCATGGAAGATACCTATTGGAGCCCACGCGGTGAAGGCGCCCAAAATGCAAATGGTTTGATTACCAGTGCACGAGATTTAGCGCGGGTTGGCTTGATGCTCCTAGGTCAAGGTTCCTGGCGAGGTAATGAATTAGTAGCAAGCAAACAACTGCTTTTTGAATCTGTGCGGCCGTCTCAGGATTTAAATCTAGAGTACGGATTCTTGTGGTGGTTGAATGGCGAAGGCACGCTGATTCCAACCGCACCAACGGATTTAGTAGCCGCGCAAGGGGCAAGTGGGCGTCGAATCTGGGTGGTGCCTAGTATGGATTTGGTCATTACCCGAATGGGCAATAATCCATCAGGCAATTTTTACCGGGAATTTTGGGCTCTGATCATGCAGGCTGCACCTTCTGGCGACTAGGAGCGTTCACCAACTCCGACATTGAGTTAATGCCGCAATCCGATTGGTAAATTGCTAAACCGCTTATACAGTAGAGGTGGATGTCTTGTCTTGCACACACCATATTGGGCAACCTAGAATCAACCAACGAAAAACCAAAACTGATCTGACGCACTTAGCGCGTCACAGGGAGCAGCCTTGTTTAGGACCTCGTTGATTCTTGTTGCCTTGTCTTATTCGGGGTTGCTGCTGTGGGGCCAGAATGCCGTGCTGTTTCGCGACGTTCGAATCTTCGATGGCGTGAACGCCACACTCGTCGTGGGGCATGTGCTGCGTTGATGGGGAGAAAATAGTCAAGATAAGTACAGGACCGATGGTCGCGACCAAGAACGCGACAGTCATTGAAGGCAAAGGCAGAATACTGTCGCCTGGCTTTATCGATCTCCACGCTCATCTTTCCATTCAGTTTCCTAACGACCAACCGGGTGTCCATGCCACAGTCGCTGGGGCCCTGGCCCGTGAAGCCGCGCGTTTTTATGTGGAAAGCGGATTCACAACGGTGCGCGATGCGGGCGGAACCCATCCTGATTTTGCACGAGCCATCGACGACTGTTTATCGGTCCTCGCGTCTCCAATGTGAGTCCGTCTTCCAGACGGAGGTTAGAATAAACTGACGCGCGAAGAAAAACGAGGCTGGAAAGAGTACTTCATTACCCATAAAACGCCCAGTGTTCCCACACTTCGTCAGCATAACCTCTGTCTAGAAGAGGCTGTCGCATAACTCGCTTCAAGGCTCAAGAATGTGAGTCTGGCTTCCTCGGCGCGGCGTAATGTGTGAAGCCGGCCAGCTAGAGGTTATAATCCGTTTATATTCAGTTAAATACAATAAACAAGAAAGTCGTTCTAACCGTTACGTCAAATTATTAGGACTTATGAGACAGCCTCTAGAAGCCAAACTCACCCTAGCGGAGGTGAGACCAGCGCGATTCCCAATGTGAGTCTGACCCTCTTTGGAGCCTTGGTCCAACAAATATTGCAAGACATCACGATCGCGAATATCACCGTGCCTGCCTGTCTGACTGATCATTGCAGGCAAGGCTGGGTTCATCACCACTAAAGCGGCAAAGGATAAAAGCAGGCTTCATTTATCTGACCAAACCGCGAGCTCGTTTC
Organism: Holophagae bacterium; assembly: GCA_029263455.1. Classification (GTDB taxonomy): domain Bacteria; phylum Acidobacteriota; class Holophagae; order Acanthopleuribacterales; family Acanthopleuribacteraceae; genus JAGQSC01. The sequence continues at coordinate 159,892 of JAJCXM010000014.1, read as the reverse complement.
CAAATGGGTCTTTAAAGTGGAAGCGCTTACCGCCAGGAAACTCGAAAGTCGATTTGACGATGGAGCCACCGTGGTTGACGATTAGGTCCTCGATTTCAATGAGATCAAGCGCGTACATGACAATGAGTGGACCGCCGGCGTTGATCTCAGATGCGGTGGAGAATCCACCGGCAAGGCGGCCATCAGAAAAGCTCGTGTAGTTAGGGCCATAGTCGGTGAAGCTCCAGCCAAAAACGTTGGTGTAGAACAACTTTGCAGCAGCGACATCGGGGACGGAATATTCGATATAGTCGATGCGACGATCATGATCCGTTTGCGGCATTGGAACCTCACTATTAGATGATGGAATGGGCCATCCTGTCCCGCGCAGCATCGCTGGCTAGGGCAGACCGGAACTCAAATTACCATGAATTGTGATCCTCGTTGGCAAGTTGAATCACTTTCCCTCGGTCCAGTCTTTTGCGCCGCGTTGTTCAAGAGCCTTGCTGCGCCTGATCTTAGACGAGTGCCTGGGTGACCGGGGGATCAAGAGCAAACAAAAAGCCTTGCATTTTATTTACACCAGATGTACCATTACCTCGAACGGTACATATGGAGCACCCTTAATATGGAAATTTTGATTGATATTGACGACCCAATTCCCCTGTTCACTCAGCTGATCTCACAGATCAAAGAGGCGGTAATTAAAGGAGAGTTAAAACCTGGAACGCAGTTGCCATCGATTCGGCAACTTGCCAACGACTTGGAACTGAACAGTAAAACCGTAGCCAAAGCTTATCGACACCTAGAACGTGATTCTGTTATTCAGACGCGCGGTTACCGCGGGACATTCGTTCACCCCGACGCGGTGGCTAATAGCGCGGTAGATCTGAACGCCTTAGTGCTTTCAAAAATCGGTGAAGTAATTGAGGCCTGCAGAGATGCTGGCGCCACAGATAGTGAAATTCGCATTGCTTTTGGCGATGCCATGAATCAACGTCCCCTTCGGAGAAATTAATATGTCAGCTACCCTTTCGATGTCGGCCACATTGGCCATATTTTTTGTTACGTTCTTATGCCAAATTATTCTGATTTCTATTTACTACCCGACGAAAATTCGTCGACGTATTTTGCACGTGATCGACACGTATCCGCCTTCTGAATATCCCAAGCTCTATCCGAAACCACTGGATGCTTATGCGCAAATCAAGAGTGTGCACCGGATGCGCTTCTACCGCAACCTGAATTATGTGATTGCGGCGCTGGGATTGATGATCCTATCTGCCATGTTGGCTTCCGGTTATCGCCCGGATCCCAAGGGTGGCGATGAAATCTTTGTGCTGATCTACTTTTTTGTCCAGGTCTGCCCCTTCATGTATCTTGTTATGGGGGAATGGAAACAAGGCAAGTTGCTACGAGCATCATTTGTGGCAAACAAGCGCAAGGCAGACTTGAACCCGCGCCGTTTGTTTGATTTCATTCCGCCGATTTACCTCGTCACTGCAATCCTTCTCTATATCGCATGGCTGATATTCTATGTTGCGCCTCGCGGTGAGTTCTCGTCTTGGCAAACGGAAGTCTACGTAACCATCATATTGATCACGGGCCTCAACATCGCCTATGGCGTGTTGATTGCCAGATACTTGCACGGAAAAAAGACGAACCCCTACCAGTCATCCAAGGACCGCATGACCGAAGTCAAATTCATCGTTAGGTCGATGGTTTTCACCAGCATTGCTGCCAGTATCTTTCTTATGGCCACACAGGCAGTAGACCAATATGCTTTGGAAATCATAGATCCACCGCTAATGAGCCTCTATTTGCAGCTGGTTTCCTTTTTTGGCATCGGTTCATTTCTTCAAGATGTAAAAGTCGAATCCCTCGATTTTGATGTTTACAAAGAGTAGTGATTGACAACGCCATCTTGAAAGCGGTTAGAGGATTCTCTTGCCGGTAATTCAATGAACAGTCGGTAAACGCTGATCAGTTCTTTATCGATTAAGGCGGCAGCCGGCCTGCTAGTGAACACATAAACAACGCGTGATTGTCCGTTTCGGAACAGTTTGTGTCTCTGCCCCGAGCCGCAATAGCCATCACCAGGGAGCATCTCAAACTCAAAAAGGAGTTTTCATGAAGTACATATGGTTATTTGTCCTGTCAATAGTTGGATTAACCCTTTTCTCGCAAGATCAATTGGATATTTGGCAAGGCCAAGTTGAACTTGATAATCGTCAGCTTGATATCAAGATCAATCTACGTGATCTGAACGGCCATCTGTCTGGACAAATGGAAATTGTAGGTCAAGGTAAAATTAGTCTCGATTCAGTGACACTGAATGGAAAAATCTTTAGGTTTAAGATACTCAAGCTCGACGTCGCTTATGAAGGCATACGCATACAAGAGACACGCATCGAAGGAACGTTAAATCAGCGTGGACAGGCGGCTCCTTTAAACCTGATCTATCTCAAAAAGACAGAACCGAGTCCGGCCGCGACGCCTCACGCGCTGACCATCGATAAATTGAGATTGGAAAAGTTGAGCGCGCGTGTTCAATCCATGGTGGATCGCGAAGAAATCGTAGGTGGTGAACTCTTGATCGTCCATCAAAAGAAGACTCTGCTGCGTCAGGCATACGGATGGAAGGATCGTGAGTCGAACACATCGATGGACGTCGATGATATTTATTGTGTGCGCTCTATGACGAAACCGTTAACGGGCACGCTCATCCAAATGCTTGTCGAAGAAGGTCGCATAACCTACGAAACACCGGTGCACTCGTTCATACCTTCGTTTTCTAAACCTGGCCTTGAGAACATCACCATCGAACACCTCTTGACCCATAGTGCCGGATTTCCTTTTACAACGATCACTAAGACGCTTCATGAATACGGTAGTTTGAAAGCGGTTGCAGACGAAGCAGCAGAACGAGGCACGCTCTTTGAACCAGGAACCGGCTTTCAATATAGCGATGCGGGCAGCGACACATTAGGCGCCATCATTGAAGTCGTAACGGGCGAACCCATTCATCGTGTCATCGAAAAACGCATTCTTGATCCACTCAATATGAAAGATTCCATCACCTTACTTGAAGAACAGAGCGCTGCGGTTTTATCGCGAATTCCAAGTGCTTACTCTGGAGGTACAGGCTCATGGAGTAAACATTGGCAGGTGAGTGATCCCGCTATTTATCCCTTTTTTCTGACATCTCAAAGCCTTTATGCAACGACTTCCGACTACGCACGATTCCTACAATGTTGGATGGATCGCGGATCGATAGGCGATGACCGCATCCTACAAGAAACATCGGTACAAAATGCCCTGACGCCGGCCTATCCATTGACTCAAGCGCCCAGTCCCTTTGCTGGCATACAGACATACTACGGTCAACAGTGGATTGTTTATCAAGCTGACTCAAAATCGCCATTCGCCTTCGGCCATGATGGTTCAGACGGCACCTTCGCGTGGGCCTGGCCTGAGCATGACTTAATGATTCTCTTCTTTACGCAATCGAGAGGAACATTGGCTGGTTTTGATCTTGGCCATTTGGTTCAGCAAACGCTGTTTGAGAGCCCAGAAGAAAAGAAGGATAATTTAGCCCAAACCGTGGCGCCTATCACACCTGATGAGGCGGCTGGTCTCTACTGGGACGAAACCAACCGCCATGCCTATTACGTGGTGATTCCCGCAGGCGAGCGCATCATATTGGAACGCCCTGGCCGCATGCGCTTGCATTTTAAACCCAGCAAGCTTGCTAATCGATTCAATCACGAAGCGCGAAACGATACCTATATCGAATTTGAACGCGACGTTTCAGGAAAAATCACAGCCATGCGAACCTGTTTTGCCGGTCGCATCGAACTAAACCCTATCCATCAAATAGACACCCAGTTGCCCTCTGTTCAAGCAATCGTGGACGGCGTAAAGAATGGCCACCACGCGGAATTGATTGCCGATATTGGACCTATTCGAATAACTGGAACAGTCAACTTCAAGACCCGCAAAATGCAGGGCACCTTTACCCAGCTATTAGACGCCCAAAAACAACGAACCGACATCCATATCGGTGGCATGAACGAAGTCGTTGTGGCCACGGCTGGTGAAGCATGGACGTACGCTACGGGATCAGGCACGCAAAGCTTAAGTGGTGAACGCCTTGAAGCAGCGGTTTCAGATCGCTTTGTCGTGCTTTTTGGTGATTGGACCAAGTACTATGAACAAGTCCGAGTCTTGAAAAATGATGTCTTGGACAATCGTGCTTGTACGATGGTGCGTGTGGTACCAAAGACCGGATCTGGGTCCACCTTTTATGTAGACGCCGAGAATGGACAGGTCGTACGCGCCGACTCAATCGTTCAAATTCCTGGTCTGGGTCAAGTAGGCGTCATCACCAATTACAAAGACTATCGAGATGTTAAAGGGGTTCAGCTCCCTTTTCGTGCGGAATCTCAATTCGCCACACCTTTGATTGGGTTGGTTGAAATGGACGTTGATCAAATTGAACCCAGCTTCGAGATCAACGATCGTATATTTGAGCTGGGTCATGGAACAAAACACGTTTCGAATTAACACGTCATTCGCGTGGCAAATCGGTTCTGCTTTCTCGGTCAGGGTTTGCTGGTGAGATTCCCTTTCCGACGGGAGCGCTCCGATTTGCGCCACATGAATGTTGCACATATCTTGTTCTTGCTACTTGGCATCCGCCATCATGCCGTGTCGGACCAAATCACATCGCGAACCGAGGCCTGTGGTGAGACGCTGAATAGCTGAACCAAAACGTATGCGACCGTAGCGATGCTGCCGAGTAATAGGAAGCTTACAAGCCAGGCAAGGCGAACTGGTAAGCGTCGCTCACGGATCCACATCCAAACCGCAATGATGGCGATGTTGATATAGAAATCCCAAAGCGTCGCGACCATCCAAGGGATCTCCAGCAAGTCACCGCCGATCTCAAAGAGGTTGCTCTGTAAAGATGTCCGGATAATCACACCGGTGATCAGCAGCCAAAGCGACGTAAAAAAGACACGCAGAAACCAAATCATGGCTGACTCCTTGTTGATTCAATCATAGCAAGGTGTAAGGATTGGGCCTGCCGATAGACTGCCAACGCCCGTTGTCGCGCGAAGGCCAAGTCGATCATTGGTTTTGGATAGTCCGCTGTGCCCCACTCTGGAAGCCAACGCTGGATGTAGTTTTGATCCGCATCAAAGCGTTTCGCCTGTCTGACAGGGTTGAAGATTCTGAAATAGGGAGCCGCATCACATCCGGTTCCTGCCACCCACTGCCAGTTGCCGACATTTGATGCCAGCTCAAAATCCAATAAATGCTTGGCAAAGAAGCGTTCGCCCCAGCGCCAATCGATGAGCAGCGACTTAACCAGAAAACTCGCCGCCAGCATGCGCACGCGGTTGTGCATATGACCGGTGCTTACCAATTCGCGCAAGCCGGCGTCAACCAGCGGGAAGCCGGTTCGGCCATTGCACCAAAGGTGGAAGGATTCGTGATCTCGTAGCCAAGGCAGCTGACGTAAGTTGGCCCTGAACTCGGTGTCCACCACGTGAGGGTGATGAAATAGCGTCTGCTGAAAGAATTCCCGCCAGATCAGTTGACTTAACCAAGTGTCACTTTTGTTTTGGGCGATGAGTTGCCTGGGACTCAGGCTTCCAAAGCGCAGGTGAATTCCGAGTCGCGATGTTCCTTCCAGTGCTGGAAAGTCACGCTGCTTTTCATATTGTTCTAGTAAGCTCTGATCCACAATTGCCGGTGGGATATCGATATTTGTGGGCCGAAATCCAATTTCTTCTAAATCCGGCACGCCATTACTTTTGTCTCGCGCACTCAAGGCGTCCAGCACATCTTCGCTTGGATAGTGAGGTAGGGGCTGGCTGTGAAAAAGATCGATCCATTTTCGCCGGTACGGTGTAAATACCGAATAGGGATCGCCATTGGACTTGACCACCTCCTCGCGTTCAAAGACCGATTTGTCTTTGAATAGGTGGAGTGACGCACCTTTGCTTTCTAGCAAGTCGGCTACAAGCCGGTCGCGCTTTATGGCGCTAGGCTCGTCATCGCGATTGGCGTATACAGCTTTGATGTTATGGCTGTTAGTCAATTGGCCAAATACATCAAGTACATTACCTGCCATCACGAATAAACCTTTGCCGATCCTGGCCAATTGTTGATCTAGACGAGTGAGCTGTTCATGGACAAAGGAAACTCGAGCGTCTGCTTTATTGTCGAGTGCGTTAAGGATAGCGTGGTCAAAAACGAAAATCGGGATAACGTCCTTATGACGACTCAATGCCTGGTATAAGGCATGGTTATCGGTGAGCCGCAGGTCGCGTCTCAACCATACAAAGACAGATTCCTTCAAGCCAGGAAGTCGCGAATTCGGTAATGGGAAGGGTAGGGTTGTAAATAGCTCTGTTGCTCTAGCCAGGAGTGTGGCTGATGTCGCAGATGGTGGCGTATGAGCGCGAGCGGTACACTCAGCGGCTGCTGTTGACGCCGATACAGATCAATGGCGCTGGCCAATTCATTGCGGTCATGGCCATCATTCCCGCGCTTGAAGAATCCCGCCAAATGGCTCAAGACATTAGCGTTTCTTTTTGCATTGCTCGGATTCGCGAGGCATGTTTTGAAGCCTGTCCCATAGTCGTCTATAAGCTTACTAAACGGTCTACTCCCTGACTGAGCGACTAGTCTGCCCAATTCTCGATAGCGATGTTCGTCATGAATCATCAATTGCATCTTGTGTCGACTATGGAATGCGATCAGATCCTTGGGCTGCGGGTCAGAGGACAGAAAGATCGCCAATCTGTGGTGCGCGAACACACGTTCAATGAAATGCTCCCGTAAACGATCATCGTTCAATCGTCCTTCTTCTTCAATAGGTGTGTAAGGAAAGGCCGTTTTCATGGCAGCCGCAAATAGTCCAACGCCGTCTCGCTTTGCTCCATGTTGGCCACGTGTCAGAGGGACACGTTCCATGCCGCAGGTGGGTGATTTGCTCTTGAGCACAAATCCATGGATGTCGTTTGGCCCGTACTGTTTCCGAAACACATTTGCATAGGCATTCATGCGATCTGTCCAATCTATGTCCAGCTTTGACTCCACTAATCTCGTTACGCCATCACGCTCGACCAGTTTCAGCGTGGGACGTGGTGTGCCCATCCCCATCCCCATTTCAGGGCAAACTGAGATGATTTCGGCTTGTTCATATAACACACTTAAAACTAGCTTATTACGGCAGTGTCCTTGATTGTGGCGGACCAATTCCCCGAGTAAGCATCCAGAAACTACGACCTTTGGACGTTCCATTCCAACCTCCCGTATTCAATTACAATTTAGATTAACGAGTTGATTGTGTCAAGTAAATGTCTAATAAAAACTTAGACAAACAGAACTAAAAATATTGCTTGATTGGTTTTTTGGATTCATCTGGCGTGGCAGGGTATTCTAGGGACAGGCACGTATCATCTTGGCAATGGGAAGATTTCATGCGTATTGCGATAATTTTTTTGCTAACGCGTTCGCTGCGAGCGCAAGATGTTCGTTCATTCAGGTCGCGCTTTTGGCATAAGAGTCGGCTCGCATGAAAGCGAAGTTCGTGGATTGGTTCACGATCAAGGATTTTGGCGCCCTCTGGGATGGTGTTTTAGGACAGGACACGCTAAGCCTTACTTGGCGGGATATCGGATTGTTTGATGGCTCGGGCGTCGCGCGTCCTGTATATATGTGTAACTGATTTCCAACGGTGTAGGCGTTCTCTCTGTCCAATAGAAACTGACAACGAAAATGAAGGGTCAGCCGTGTGGCAGGTACAAGATCCGATCAATATTCAATCGGAACAAATTGACACGGTGTATGGGACTCATGGCACAACCTAACTTTGCAGACGGAGCACAAATCGTGCATCGCCATCTCCCATATCGCGACCAGTTGGCGCAGCTAACGCGGCACGCCATTGCTGTGGAACTGAGGCTGACCGCGTGATTCCAACCCGATGTCGACATGGCAATACTGGCTAACGCTTTGGATTTGGTTGGCGTAGGCAGAAAAGCAGGGCTGACGCGCGTGCTCGTGAATATGAGAACTGCCGGCTGTGGTACATCACTTCCTCATGTGAGACTGGATCGGTCCAAAGCCATCCGGTCGCGATCGATTTAATGCGGTTCGCCACACTAGTGACCTCAACGTCTGGGAACCTTTTCATTATCTCCGCCATAAGTAAATTGGCCCTTTTTGAGTCACCAGTTGGATTGCTGATCAGGATTAGATCTCCTTCAACAAAATAGGATGTCATCAGTTCCAGCTGCGCCTCAGAACAGGACATGCATGCATCAGCCGAAAATATCCACTCGATATAGGGTTCAATCTGACTTTGCTTTATAACGAGGGCAAAGAGGATGCTCGCCACAGCCGCCATGTCACGTCTCCTTCAGCTTTATCTGACCGCTTACCAAGAATCATTTCTTCGCCGTTCATCGCAAAAATACGAATTGAATTGGCGTCATTGTCCCAGACTTTCAAACTGCCTTGATCGTGAAACCTTAGCCAGACTCCGTATTCGTCGTAGCCTTTTCGAAACAAACCGTACAAATCACCTTTGAACCAAGCGATTTGCTGCAAATGGTGGAAGCTTGAGAACCATTTGCGATACTTGCGAGAATCTTTCGGGTACTTTTTTGTGGGCACCTCATAATCAGCGAAGCCAACTTCATGGCTGGTAAGTTTGACTCCATCCCAAATATAGACTTCGGGCACCAAGCCAAAAGCGAATGCAAACTTATTTTCGTGACGTTTGAAGTGCATTTTGTTTTTGTAGTAATAGGGTTCAACGGGATGGTCAATGCCTGTCGGCAACTGTGCTTTCAATCGTTCAATTTCAGCAATCTTCTTTCGACCGTGGACGGCGAAGCGAATAGACGGGAATTTGGAGCCGCTGAGCACTGTTTTTTCATCCCAAAAAATGAAGTCATCTCCATGGTCAACCACCATTTTTCGTTTGAATACCCCTTTCTGATCAACGAGTGAACATAAGTAGGCAACCGAGTTTCCGTAACCTTGCACCAGGAGCTTTTGGCCTGAGGGCGAAACGTCGGTATTGCGAAGCATGAACAATCCTTCTCGGGCGTCCGCGCTGGCGTGTTTCCTGAGGGGTTGTCCCTCTTCCCAGACAAAAACCGAGATGCCTTGCGCTTGGCTGGAGTCGCCGAATACGATGCCGATCCAGGTACCGTTGCGAAAATGCCAATCGCCCCAGATCGGGTTGAAAATGGCTGGAAATTCAGCGGAGCTGAAGACCGCTTCTGCGGGCGTTTGAATAGCAAGGGTAAGCGTCAAAAAAAGGGTCAGCATCAACGCGTCGTTCCAGCCATGTTCGCTTTTCGGAAAGCATTCTTTTCGTCAGGGAACTTCATGGCAAAGGAAGCCCGGCGGTAGACAATATTGGGAGTTTCCGTTTGGGCCATCTAACATGCGACCTGCATTGAGAGCGCCGTATCCACGAGCAGACGCTTGTCCCATGGTCATAAGCATCAACGCACATAGTCCCAACAGATAAAAAAACCTCTTCTTCATTGGCATCTAGTTCCTCCTAATTCGTGTTGCTCCGGACGCTTGATCCGGGTTTTATACCTTAAGTTTGCATTTGTTACAATGACAGTTCGGCAAGAACTTGGCCTGTAGCTGTGCTGTCCAGCTCAAACAAAACAACCGCAGGGTTGCCCTCAGGTGAGTAACCATCGTCTATCAATGCAGCTTTGACGTCATGATTCTCGATGAGGTCGAGATCTAAGCCAGAAGGGATGACCATGACCAGATAGTCATCGATGGCGTAGTCCATCCAAATACCTGTTGCAGGCAAATTAACAGCGACGGGGGATCGATCTACCCGATAGACATCAAAGACATGGCCCATTTGCACGAAGACGAAATCACCGATTCGAGAAATACGTTCGTTTCCCGCTTTGTTGGTCAGCAATGAAGTCACATAATCGACTTGATTCTTGATCTCAGGCAAATGCCCGTAGTCCTCAGGGTGTATGAGTTTTTCTCGATCCCGTTCTACCGTTTCACCTAAACGGGCCACTTGTTGACCCTCTGCATTGTAGACGTCGACATAGGTTGTGTAAGGTGAGCCGCTCCAATAGAAGCCGTCAATTTCTTCAAATGCTGTATTCGGCTTGATGGGCGCTCCTATCAGAACGGCCCGCTCGATGGGTTGGCAACGATTTCCAAAGCCCAGGTACTCTCTAGAAATTGGATCTTTACTGTTAATCAACACGTGCAGCGGTGACTCTGGTACGCGGGAGGAAAAGCTTGGAATAACAAGGCGGTCCTCTTGATTCCACATGAAATTGTGACGAGCAAAAAATGCAAATCCGCCGACCTTTGTCGCTGAAACACGATTTAACACACCATCTTGATCGAAGAGAAATATTTTCCCTAAATAGGCGTCGCAGACACCCAGCAGCCCATCAAAACAGACGCGTAACCGTCTGGGATGGGTGAGACCGTTCTCGATCCAGTCCTCTGTGGAAATACGCGCTATGAATTTGCCGTTTACATCAAAGCGAAAGATGCTGCGGGTCATCTTATCCAAAATAAACCATTGATGATTCCAAAAAACCAAATCCGTTATTTCACCAAACGTCGATTCCGGCGTTTGCTCAAACAGCACGATGTCCGACAGAGTGATTAAGTCAGAAACCTGCGTAATCGTTGGTTTCAGGAATTCCGTTTCAGGCACCTGTTGCACTAAATTGGCCGATGCTTTGGCGACGATCATAGTGCGATGGTCCAGTGCTTTCGAATTTGATCGCCACATCAAGGCTGCTGTCACAAGACTCGAACCCACTATCACCAGGTAGAGGGCATTATGGCGGGCCCATCTAATCACTTGCGTTTTAACCACAAAATCCTCCAAGTCATGGTGTTTGGGAGACCAATGGCCTCCCAAACGTCTGAATCAGCGAATGTCACCAAGACATTGTTCTTGGGCACAAGACTGGTTGCCGTTTGGCAAACACGCCATTGTGTAACGTCCACCTGGTGTGTAGCTGATAGATCCGTCTGCATGGCGAATTGGACCCCAGCATGACTCGACAATTGAGTAATAGCCGTTACCAGCCATCACAAATGTTGCGGTGCCACCCAGCACAGCAACAGCGAACAACAGAGACAAAATTAATTTTTTCATTGGTTCTAACTCCATAGATTTTTTTGGGACATGAATGGACCCATTGGGACAAGTCAATCCGTTCACGTTCCTTTGATTTGACCGACCAAGTATGTCTCCAAGAAGAGAATGTCATCAGCGGTTTTGGGGTCGACCTGCGGATAGTAAGTGGCAAGCACGGACGCTTCGTTTTTTGACATCAACATGACACAGGTATGAGCGAATCCCATGTCCCCTTGCTCCGCTTCCAGCAAGATGGGATATTTCACGTCTCCTAGTCGTTTCAAATTGTGCAAATAAACATCGTCCTGGCCTTGAACAACCAAAAAGAAATCTACTCGATCTCGATACTTCTCATACCAATCCGCCAAATTCCTGAGCTCTCTTGTCGTACAGGTTGAACAGCTCAATGACGAAAAGTAGAAAATGACCGAAAGATCGTGGGTGAATTCGAGGTCTGGATCAAAGTCGCCGAACGACTGCAAACCCAGCAACAAGCCAACATCAAACTCGCGAACACTATAGTCAATTAGCGGCGAATCAGGTCGACTGACGAACCACCATCCTGTTAACAACGCCATGGTCATTACAAGGGTCACGATCCATTTCACGGGCAATCCTTTCCAGCCGATCATCTGCCATCGAACATCAAAGCAGGATCTCGGCTCGTCAAAACAACCACAGGCTAGCGGAGTCCCTTAGCGGAGCGTTATCAATATTCCGGCGTCCTGTTTCAATATTCCGTCATTACTGTAAGTAGCTGGAAAAAGATGTGTTAGTTAACCAATGATCCAGGCATTAATAGGCTTAGTCGGGATTTGGGACTACGTAATGTGAAGGCACGACCCCAAACTGAGCTTTGAAGCAGGTGGTGAAATACGCGTGAGACGAGAAGCCGACCGCAAAGGCAACCTGCGATGCTGTTTGCCCTTGTTGCAAGAGCGAACGCGCTTTCTGCAGGCGGAAAAGACGCAGGTATTGTGACGGGGTGTGATCGGTCAGCGCTTTCAGTTTTCGTTGAAGCGGGCGTTCACTTGTATGCATTAAAGCGACGATTTCCGACAACGAGAATTCAGAGTTTGAATAGTTTTTATCCAATACAGCTGTGAACCGGCTAAGAAACTGCTCGTCCACGGCATTAAGCTCATCTGGTTGAATGTTGGGTTGATCTTCGGTCGCCAACAACATTCTTCCAAAACGCTTCTTTAGCAATTCACGAATGGTCAAGAGATTCTCAACTTGAACGCGTAACTCGGTGGCGTCAAATGGTTTTGTGAGGTACGCGTCGGCTCTTCCTTTTAGACCACGCAGGCGGCTTTCCTGGTCTCCTCTTGCTGTGAGCAAAATGACGGGGATGTGGCTTGTCAGCTCATTCGATTTCAATGCTTCATTGAGTTGGAAACCATCCATGCCTGGCATCATGACGTCACAGACGATTAGATCGGGCACCTGATTCTGTGCTTCTGCTAACCCAGATACACCGTCACTGGCACAGGAGCAATCGGCGATTTCGCTTAACTCTTCAACGATATAGGTCCGCATGTCCATGTGATCTTCGATCACCAGCACGGTCGGTCTCTGTTCGGTTTGATCCCGCTCAGCGTGAGTATTCTGTTCTTGGGGCTGGGTTAATGTCTGCAGTTCCAGCTCTAGAGTTGGATGGTGTTCGCTAGGTTCCAAGGTAGAAGATATGGCGTCATGGTTTGCCGGTAGGCCAATGCGAAAAAGAACGCCATGACCACGAGATGAGATGAGCTCAATTGAACCGTTGTGGGCTTCAACAAGCTCCTTTGCTAATGACAGCCCAATGCCTGCGCCTTCCGAACTTGACGAATCAGGCAACCGGTAAAATCGTTCAAAAACCAACGGTTGATACTCAGCTTCGATGCCAGGACCGTTATCACTGATTTCAAGCATGACACGATCATTGAGTTCGAAGGCGTGAACGTGAATTGACGCGCCACGACCTGCATATTTCACTGCGTTGGATAAGAGATTCGAGACAATCTTTTCGAATACATCCTGCGGCATCATCAGACTCAAATGCGGGTGGACATCTTGAGTTAGAGTTTGACCTTGGGCCTCCACAACTGGCAGGAACGATTGCACCATGAAATTAAGATGAGAAGTCACGTTCAGAGGTGTCGAATTAGATGGCTCATGTTCTCCTAATCTTGCCAAGTCTAATAACTGATCCACCATACGCAGCAAACGAGTGGCATTCCTGCGGATCATGTTTAGCTGATCTTTGAATGGCGACTCGGCCGCCAGCATGCGAGTTATGGGTCCCATGATCAACGTTAAAGGTGTACGAAATTCGTGGGACACATTAGCAAACAGAATGTCCTTACGCTTCAACAAACGTTCAATGGTGTCTTTTTGCTCACGAACACTCTGCGTTCGAAGCCTAACCTCACTTTCCAATTCGCCAGCGCGTTTGCGCAGCATCCTGGTTCGCATACGGGTCCAACTAGCAATGGCTGCCATTGAAATGAGCGCATAAAGCATGAATGCCCACCAAGTACGCCAGGGCGGATTGGCTATTTCGAAGGGGAATTGGCGTTGCGGTGACCAAACGGCATCCGCGTTCGCTGCCTCAAGTGCCAAAACGTATTGCCCGGGCGGCAGATTGTAATAATTCAAACTCCTCTGACCGCTTTCGCCGTATTGCCAATGCTTGTCCAAAGGTTCCAAACGGTGTCGAAAGGATATTTTGCTGGGACTGGCAAATTGTAGACCGGCGTATCGTAGGGTTAATGTGTTTTGTTTATGGGTGAGTTTTGCCTTCTGTTTGTATCCAATGTTGTGTGTTATTGAGCTATAGCTGGAGTGGAGGGGCTGACCAAAGACTTCCACATCTGTGAAGTAGACCCTTGGGGGATTGGCGTCTGGCTGAATTTTGTCTGGATTGAAACTAAAATATCCGCCGGTACCACCTAATACGAGTTCGCCTTGGGATCGCCTGCTAAAGCTCCGGTCCAAGAAAGACTTCCAAATCAAGCCGTCTTCTTGGTCGTAAACCCGGATGTCACGGCTCAGAAGATTGATGCAGGAGAGGCCTTTTTCACCATAAACCCAAAGCCGTTGTTGGCCATCTTCATAGATACCACTGATCTGTGTTTGACCGGACTCAATGTCATCGACTTGACTGCTGTCCAGGTCGAAGCTCTTGACGCCTTCCCCGTGCACGCCAACCCACAAATTACCTGCTCGTGATGAACTGATGGCAGCAACGCGAAGATCGAATGGGTCAAGTGCGGACCTTTCGCTTAAGGTGAAAGGCGCAAACTCTTCTCGACTCTCGTTTAGGTAGAGTAGGGTGCCAAATGAAACGCCCACCCATATTCCGCCGCGATTGTCCGCTGACAACGCAAAAACTCGGTCGTCAACCATGCCTTTGCTTCCGTGGGATTCGACGGTGTACTGGCTAACGACCTCAGGCTCGATGATATTGAGTCCGCCACGTGTTCCTATGCAGATGTTTCCGCTACGATCCTCAATCATGACCGTTGGGTGTTCGTGGCTCAGGGACCAAAGGCCGTTTGTGTCGGCCAAAAAGTGGGTTTGCGCACCGGTTTCTAATTCAATTTGAACCACACCCTGTTTCCTTAGTCCTACCCATAAGCGCTGCGACCTGTCCGCCAAGAGGCAATTAACCTGAGCATCAAATTCCCAGTCGCGCGTCACCTGACGGTGCTTATCGATTTGGATGACGCCGGCGTCCCTGATACCTATCCAAACTTCGCCTGTTTGACCTGAAGTGATGGCCGTAATCGCTGCCCCGATATCGCGCCCATCCTCATTGATGCGCCATTGGGGAAAATCGAGCGTTCTTGGATTGAATCGGTATACGCCAGCGTCAAATGTCCCAAACCAGAAGACAGATTCCGCATCTTCGAAAACCGACGAGATCGGCTTAATTGCCAGACTGTTCGCATCACTTAAATCGTAAATTGGTTGCGTCACGTTGCCGTCAGGAGCGCGACAATAAATACCTTGCTGAGCGGTTCCGATCCAGAGTTGACCCTGTCGATCGCTGTGCATCGTGTAAATTGGCACACCCGCGAGCTCGTCCAAACGACTTTCAAAGACTCTTTTCTTCGTATCGAAACGGCTTACGCCGCCATAGTTTTCTGCGATCCATAGATCATTGCTACCCGCTGATTTGATGCTACAAACCAGATTCTCGCCAAGCGGTTTCTCCACATAGAATCTTTCAAAGCTGGACGTTACCCGGTCAAAGCGATTGAATCCATCCAGCGTCGCTACCCAAAGCACGCCCTTGTCATCGACAAAGAGTGACTGGATGGCGGAATGGCTGAGGCTGTTTTTGTTATTGGCGTGTTGGAATATCTTAATGCTGCCAGTGCGCGGGTCTAGGCGATTCAAGCCGTCAGCGGTTCCAACCCACACAAAACCATCGTCGTCTTGGACAATAGCAGTGACGCGGTTGTGGCTTAGTGAGGTGGGATCGGCATCCCGATGTTCGTAGCGTTTGACAACTAACGAGTTGGGATCAATTTCATTCAATCCGTGATCAAAAGTGCCAGCCCAAATCCGGCCTTCACGGTCACAGAATAGGTGCATGACTTCATTGCCAGACAGGGAGTCATTGCGGTTCGCGATATGGCGCATGGTCAGCATTTTGTCGCCGTCAAAGCGGTTTAGTCCGTCGCCAGTTGCCAACCAGATGTAGCCATAATCATCTTGCGTTATGCCAATGACGGTGTCAGAAGCTAGCCCGTCTTCCATCGTAATACGTTGATAGTGATAGGCTTGATCAACCGACAGGGATGGTTCCGATTGATACAGTAGACTCACGCATAGCAATAACATTTTTGGTTAATCAGTCTCCCACATTAAGCCCAACTAATGCAGTAGTTAGTCTTCGATGGAGGCCAATCATCTCCAAATGGCGATGACCGTATCAGGGAGTTGTTTCATGATGTCGTTAGGTTCGGCGTATTTGAGCGTGTGTTCGAACCAAGGGCGCTGGTTATGGGTCATCTCAAGTTGCAGGGTTTGTGAGTCGGCGGTGATCAGGTTGCCAGCACTGGGACTCATGATGTAGTCGAGCTGATTAGCGGGGTACAATCTGGGCACTTCTCCCATAGCGACACGCGTGGCCTTTCCGCTGTAAATATTCTTCCCATTCTTCTTCTTTTTGATGCGTGAGGCCATGGACCATTTGGGTACCAACTCCATCTCAAAAATACATGGCGTGATGTGTATCGCTTGGTGCGAGTAAAAGTGGTGGTTATACTTCTGGATTTTCTCACTGTCTTGAGTAGATCCAAATAGAGCGGGTATGAGCATCAGGCTCGTGACGGCTTTCATTGGGCACCTTTGATCTCAGTATTCTTCATCGAGGTTGAGTATTCTAGCTTGGTCAGATGAATTGTCTAGGTTACTGCAACGCAATCGCCATGAACGCTTTGGGCACAACGAAGGGTCGAATTGCTTATTGGGTTTTATTCCTGGTTCAAGCTAAAGATGGATGACGGTTACTGCGATTGGGTGGTCCACATGTCAGCGATCGTGGGCGGTCAATAACTCTGGCTTATTCGGGCTGGATCTTTGTTTCGGCCTGAACCCGCTTGAGCCTATAGCGATCGAGCATCCAATTCGCCTCGATCTTTGCCCAGTCCGATTCGGTGATGACTGGATTCTGCGGAGGCCCGTCAAAGTCTTCGATCACGGCTAATTTGAGTGTCTCTTCGTTAACCTTAAAGACGGCTACCACGACGGTGCCAACGTCGACCTGTTGCGGTGAACTGTCCTTGATGATGGTTGCGTGGAGCTGAGTTGGATCGGTGTCGGAGGGGAGGGTGAATGTTGTCTCAAACCAAAAGTCCGGCCGCGCATGAAAATGCAGTGAATGACCCGTAATGATGATAGAGCACGCGCCACCTGGTCCTTCACCTTGCCAGTGGCCCTGAAGACGTCGCAGGTCTTCGTCCGTTCTTGAAGGCACCTGTGAGCAGGCGCACAGCAGAGCCGCAACCTGGATAATCGATAGGCCGAACAATGCCTTTTTTGGTTTGGTCATGAGGTCATAGCTTTCAGAGTCAGCATCTTACCATCCGGCTAAACGCGCTTGAACTCAACCAATCAAGGCCAATCGATACCGGTTCCAAGGATTAGTTAGGCAAGAGCATCATCGCGATTCATGCGCTATCCGCCTTATCACGTGCGGCTTACATTGTAATCTCAGCAAATATTCATTGAGCGTTCGCACGGTATTCGGACACAGTGAGGTCATGATGGTAATACAGTCCCTGGATTCAAATTCCGAATAGTCCACTCGGAATTGACTTAACTTCGTTCTCAGGACTATGTCTGGAACGTAAAAAATAATGTTGGGTTTGATTCGCCCATTTGTCGTAAGGTGGAACCATCTTCAACAGGCTTAGGGATACGTAATGGAACACCCCATACCGGAGGTTTGTGGCCCTTCTCGTGATGGTTGGCTTCAGACACCCGTTACGTTGGGACTCAAATTGTGGTGGAGCAATTTAGGCTCGATTGTTGTCTACTCCGTGAAGTTTGGCGTCGTTGCAGCATTTTTCTTAGCCCTCGACCGGAGTGTGTTTTATAGCTTGGATGAGCATTCTAGACACCCAACGGGAACGGCATTTTTTGTGTTTGCCGTTACATTGTTGATGGGGATGTGTGCCATTTGCACCTTATTATCGGACTTGGTGAAGAGTGATGACCAGGGTCAGTCTTCATCATTGCTGCAAAGCATTTGGCGATTCATTCCTTGGATCTTAACCTGGATCGTAGTTTGGACGTTGATTTGCCTAGGCTACCTGTTTTTCATATTCCCCGGTATATACCTAGGAATTCGACTATTTTGGGCAGACGAATTCACCTTACTGCATGGCGATCCCCCGTGGCGTGCAATTGAAAAAAGCTGGGCGCTTACATCCCAAGCGCAAGGCATCATCTCGTTTCAGTTCCGGACGTCGTTAGCTATGTGGATTCCTGTATTGGGAGTGGGATTACCAAGCCTGGGGATCGTAAGTTTGGCCTATTCAATGCTTCCGGTTACTTACGCGATGGTTGTCTCAAATTTCTTCCTTACGACCGCCGTTATGGTCATGTATAGCGGCTTTCACGCTATGGAGTTAGTCTTTTTTTACGGGCTACTGGAAGCACAAGTCGATTGATTCGGGAATCTGTACTTGGGTGTTTTTGACAGGATAGATCAGAACCTGTCCTAAGGTTTCACGGCAATCTGGAGGTGACTTTTTTCAATAATTGTTCGTAATTCCGGTAGTCGTTTGTGGCGTGGTTTAGGTTGGCATTTATTGTCAATTTCCCTAGGTGTGTTGGTTCTTCGCCAGGTTCTTAGTGCCGCGCGATAGAAGAAGCGCAATCAGATTATTTAGCCTTGCGATTTTCGTCATCGGGAGGTCGCCTTGCTTAGGAACACGCTATCAATGGTGGCTTACGAAACGTGGATGGGACTGACGTGTTGCTAGATCCTGCCTGGCGATTGCTAGATGAAATCAACGGTTACATGGTAATTACTTAATAGTTGCTTGATTCCGTCGTTTCAGGGTTTTACTATTTGAGACTAATCAATAGAGTGCAGAGAGATCATGGTCAATCTGGGATTTTTAGTTTGTGCCGTTGTTTACCCCAATTTCTTGGTACAGAGATCTGCCACTCAACCCGATGAACGAATACAATCTGTCGATTGCACGCTTCCCGTCGTATCGTTTCTAGGCCAGGAGAAGCGGTTACTCAAACGAGTGCTAGGTGTCATTCATGAAGAATCGGGTCGCCAAATTCAAACCATCGAAGCCCTGAACGCGTTTCAGGAACGCTTGGTCAGGCTTGAATCATCTGATTATTGCGTCGCCTGCAAAAATTTCGGGCTGTCATTAACTCTGTCTATCGAAACGGCTTCCAAGCTCACGCTAATGACGCGCACATCAAGTCGAACTATTGATATTGGATCGTTGTCAAAAACCGCTCAGAAATTAGTCAAAGCATCGATTCGAGAATCTGATGGGGACAAGGATCATGCAGGCCAATTGCTTTGGTTCTTGTGGTTCGAGAGTGTTCTTGACTGTCTGGATTCGCCATATAACTATTACGTTTATGCAGATCAGTTGCAATTCAAGCGTATCCGTTCCCGCGGTAAGCTTTTTATGCCAGGATTTTCGATAGACTCGAACGCTGACTCATGGACAATTGGCGAAGTAATGGATGGAAGACTTCAAGAGGCAGGCGTTTCGACCGGCGATCAAGTGATAGCCATCAACAACGAAAAGCCTAATGATGCCTTTCTTGATTTTTGGTTGCAAGAATCGCCATTTGAATATCACTTAACAGTTAATAGAGGTGGCCATAATAGTGGTGGCCATCAGATAACGGTTTCGGCTTCTGGTATTCCGCTGCGTATACCTACGATCGCTTGGTTTGAAATCGGAAGCATCGTTTATCTGAGGTTTTCTCGTTTCAGTTTTGAAACCTTAACAGAATTTAGACGCCTCAATCGTCTGCTTGCCTTGGACGAGCGTGCTGGACTTATTATTGATCTTAGAGGTAATCCAGGAGGAGCCGCTTCGCCTGCGTTGGTTGATTGCTTATTAAAACCTGGACAAACCATCATGTCGTTCCAAAGAAAAGAACATGATTCTGTCCAACATGTTGCTGCAAGCGTCGAATACGTAGCTGCGCCCTTAGTCATCCTAGTTGATCGAAATTCGGCATCGATGTCTGAAGTTTTTGCGGCGGCTATCAAAATGGCGCAACGCGGCTATCTTATCGGCGAAAATACCGTCGGAAAATGCGTCGGACAAACGATCTACCCTATCAAGAACGAAGGCGAACTGGGCCTAGCCATGACGAAATATTTTTTTCCCGATACGCAGGAATCTTGGTGCGACTCTGGCGTCGTTCCCGATGAGATCGTTGAATTAGACGACGCCTCGCGAATTGAACTTAATCGACATCTAGAATCACCGCTAATATCGATGTATCTTCAGAAAAAGGTGGATCCGGCCATTAGGCGCGCGATTTCTTATTTAAAAGAGGAAGAATGAAGTATTTATTGTTTGTACTTGCTTTGAATTTATTGAGCGGTGATTGTATTGCGCAGACCGATTTGGAACAAGAAATCAGCCAAATCATCGAAGAGGTAACTCGACAAACGGAAGATTTGGTCGACCGTGCAGGCGATCCAGATCCAAAAAGGGTAGAGAAAGCTCGCAAAAAGATTCTAGCCGGAATCAAAGACCATGAGATGGGCCGCTACAAGGATGCGATCAAGAATTATCAGAAAGCGATCAAGCTCGATCCACTAAACGGTCACCATTACTACGAAATGGCTTTCAGCTACTCAATGCTTGGTGAACAGCGCAATGCTCTGCGCGCTGCAGTCAAAGCTCAAGTGTTGGCGCCGAAATTTGAGCAGATCTATGTGGTTAAGGCCAATATCCTTGACGACTTGGGACTAACTGAATTGGCCATCAAGGAGTACAAACGACTAATAGATATCCAACCCAACTCATTGATGGGTCACATTAACTTGGGTGTGTCTTTACGAAGGTTGGAAGACCTTGTGGGCGCAGAAGCTTGCTTCCTAAAGGCGATCGAGATTGAACCCGAACACCCATCTGCCTATTTGCATTTGTCAGTTCTTGCACAGCTTAATGGTCATAACTACGAGGAGAAAGAGTATCTCGAACAGTTTGTAAGATACGGTCAAAACGATCGTCGATTGCAAGTGGCTGAGAAGCGCTTGGCTGAACTAGACAAGACGGAAATTGCGATTAACCCTGAAGATCCTTACCCGCATATTGAAATGATGGTTGCCATGCATCGTCAACTGTGGCGCAAGAAGAAACACAAACAAGTGTTTCCGGAGGCCAAAGGATACTTCCCTTCTATCGAAGAGGAGTCTTCAGTCTATGAAATCATGCTCGAAATGTGGAAAACGGAGAAATTAGAAAATAATGAATCCAAGCACGCGCTTTATGATTATCTGGTCTTGGCTGATGCGAATGATCAACTAGACTCATTTGTCTATTTCATCTCGCACAAGCGAATCCCCGATCTGACAGCCGCCTACTTCAAAGAATTTCCCGATAAGAAAGACTCGTTCTATCAGTGGGCGATGGATGTCGGGTTAATCAAGAAAGCATCTGCAGAAGATGAGCAAAAGCAGAATGAATCTCTGTCCGTTGTTGAATTGGCCATGCTGTTTCTTACCGAGTCGGAAACGCTCTACGAGATAAAGGCTCTTGAGAACGACGAATCACAGCAGTATTTCGATCGCGAAGTAAAGCGCTTTCGACGCGGGCTGAAGTTGCAGGGGGAGAGTAAAGTTTCAAAGAAAACATTTAGACGAATCGTCCAAGGTATCGGCCAGTATCAGGATTTTGATCCTATTTTAGACGGCCTTAGATACGTTCTTCCCAGTGATGATGACTGGGACCTGATCGTCAACCAGTTATCCCGTTACCACCGCAGAATGGTTGACAATCCTATTCCCGCGTTGATTCCGGGTGCACTTGGAGAGCCCTCGACGCAGATCCATTTGCAACTAGAACCCGGGTCCACTTCGTTCTTGGCTTATTGGGTTGCCAAGTCTGTATTTCAAAACGAACCGGATTATCGATCGAAGCTAGGAATCACCCAAACTGACTCTAATCCGACAGTATTCGAAGAGTTTCAGGCGGTAACGGCCGCTGTGCAAGGGTATATTAAAGCAAAAGCGCGCGAAGATTTTGA
This sequence comes from Holophagae bacterium, assembly GCA_029263455.1. GTDB lineage: Bacteria > Acidobacteriota > Holophagae > Acanthopleuribacterales > Acanthopleuribacteraceae > JAGQSC01. The sequence continues at coordinate 137,985 of JAJCXM010000014.1, read as the reverse complement.
TGGCCCGAATGATTTCTTTGAATTTCTTGTGCCCGTTTACGAAGCGAATTGCCTGGAAGGTTTTGTGCTATATGAAATTATTCATAAATATTATGGGGTTCGATTGGAGAAACTTACCGATTCTCAGAATAGTGTCTATCGTAAGTACGCATATGAATTTGCTACTGCAGCGTTAAACTAACAACCTGATTCTTGGCATATTGAAGAGCAGGCCCGCTGAGTCCATTTACGCCACTTCTCAAGCAAGAACTGACGTCGAACAAACCTTTCTTTATAGTCGATACTGCTTAAAGAAACGATGTTGTTACTTAATCCAAGCTGGTTCAGCGATCATCCCCAGCCGCCGATCTGTTGGAGCCCAAATAGAGGGCGTTGAAGTGTGCAATGCAACCTATTCTGGAATCAGTAACTCGGGAGAGGAATGACGAAATGCGGTGATTGCTAGGGCGACTGCCACGAGGAAACACAGCAAGACAAAGGCATCGCCAATGATGGCGTAAAGGGTGGTGCGACCTTTTGTCGGCATGTTTGTTACCAGGCTACGGTCGGGTGTCAGATCGTGGTCCATGCTTCCCAAGATACGGCCCTGAGAGTCGACTGCCATGGACTTCCCAAGACTGACGGCGCGTACCATATTAAAGCCCTGCTCGATAGCTCGTAGTCTCGCCATGTGACTGTGCCAAGGGTTGATGGCGTCCCAATCGTTAGAAGGAACCAAGAGTAGATCCGCACTGCGTGCCTGCTTGAGATGCTGAGGAAAGTCCATATCAAAACAGATGGCGCCGCCGATCTGGCCCAGCGCTGTCTCACTGATCTGAAGGACGCCGTCGTCACGCAGTGATATAGCGCTTTCGCCTCCTGGCACAGGAATGGCCTTAAGAGACTGCCAAAGAAAGGTGCCATCTTGTCCAATTAAGACGATTTTGTTCTCTAGTGGCTTGGCAGCGTTTTCGTTCCAGACGCCACATCCCATTGCCAAAATCAATTTGTGGTTCTTGGCGAATTCGGATCCTCGTTGAAGCAGGACCTGTTCGTCTTTCTTGAAAGCAAAGGCGTTGGCTTCGCCCCAGACAATGATCTTTGCTCCTGCGCGTGCTTCTTTCTCTGAGCGCATAAATAGGTCGTCGTTGATGACGGCCACCTGTTTTTCGATATAGTGAAGGTCGTCTTCGGTTAGCTGGCCCATTTGAGCTCGAATTGCCATGTCGAAGTCCGCAAACATCTCGGTATCGGACTTAGTAATTGCGGCCACTCTCATGGTTTCGGAGCTTGGGGCCGTGAACTGGAGTCTCAGACCTCCACCAATAAGAACGGCTGAAAGAACGACTACGAGTATGACGATCGCCTTCCGGAACTGCTGTGTCTTATCTGAGTTTTGTATGGCCCAAGACACCGTACTTGCGCTCCAGTAGATTAAGAAAGGAATGCCGTACAATCCTGTAACCGAAATCAGCTGCAATAATTCTAAGTTTTCATATTGTGTGTATGCCAGTGAACCCCAGCTGCCATACGGGCTAAAGGTGGCTAGCACGTACTCCAAACAGACCCAGGTGCATGGCAGAATAAGGGTCGACTTTAGCCCGGGAACTTTGGCCGAAAACAGTTGGTGGGCCAAAAAGGGTAGGGAAAGATACAGACCATAAAATGCTGCCAGAACCACATAAAACACGGGGGGCAAGGGCGCCATGCCGCGAAATTGAAAAGCCCACGTCGCAGTAAAGACCACAAACGTCATCAACCACCCGCGAACTAATGTTGGGTGTCGCAAATATAGAAGCAAGAAGATGGGCGCTAGCCAAGCTGCAATGGCGACATTGTAACGTCCGTTGGCGAATAGAAACAGCAGAGTGGCTGCTGCGAGGTATCCATACTTTTTGTGGGTCATGTTTTCTCCTGCGCTGATTCTTCACGGTTCAAACCGCTTATGGCTGTTTCGATGAGTTCGTTGATTAGTTGGTCCTTGTTCACCCAAGGAAATCTCGGTTTGGTGATCAACAGCGACGTAATGCCGTGAATGGCAGTCCACAAGACCTGGCTAACCATATCTATGTCGTTTAGTCTCAGTCTCTTGGATTGAATATTGGATTTGGTTAGGTCGCGTAAGAAATCGAATGCGGCATGTGGGGCGTAGGGCGTCCCTGCAGGTCGAGGGTCCTTCATAAGAAAAGCGAAGTGATAGTGATTGGGGTGTTCTAAGCCGAAATCTATGTAGGCCCGAAGTGCGTGCTTCAATTGATCACTTGGATCGTCTTGAGGCTCCAGTGCATGCAGTGTCTCGGAGAGCTTGTCGAACGCATCCTCAATGAGGCAATTCACTAATTCGTTCTTGTCCTTGAAATGGACGTAGATGGTGCCTGGCGAGCAACCCACCGCTTTGGCAAGTTGCCGCATGGAGAATTGATGGTACCCGAGCGCAATAAAGAGCTGGCGGGCTTCGTGCAGTATCAATTGCCTTCCAAGTTTGTGTTTCTCGTTCCTGAGATTCATGCCACCTCCCGCAAAATGAACAGTGTTCAATATAGGAAACGTTGTTCATTTTGTCAAGCGCACGGTCAAGAAAGTTGAGCCGCTGCCAATATGATTCCGGTCGACGCAAGATACGCGACGATCTTCAGCTGAACGGAATCGCTGTCGTTACCAGGGTCGACGAAATCATGCTGGATTAAACGGCTTCGTTTGGGATCAAGGAGTTGAAGAAACGAGGTCGGGTCTTCGGAGGTCTTCCAGAAGGCGCCTTAATGGTCCTATCCGTCATGCAGTGAACTTCGGCTATCGTGTGGACGGCGATGACGATGTTTTGGCCCCGCCAGTTTGGCCAAAATCAAGTGGTCCTCAGTGACATAACAAAACAAGAGCTCGATTAACTATGCCACAATGGAGTGTCTAGACTGCCTACTCATTTTTTCTCTGATTTTGAACGCAACGATGTACAGAGCGGGTAAGACCAATAAAGTCAGTATGTTGTCGGAAATGACGCCGCCGATGACGACCGTAGCTAAGGGTCTTTGAACCTCTGCGCCTATGCCAGTGTTAAAGGCCATGGGCACGAATCCTAGACCTGCCACCAACGCGGTCATCAAGACGGGTCTCAGCCTTAATAGGGCGCTTTCTTCGACAGCCTTGTTTAATGCAACGCCTTTGGCCAGGAACTGTTTGATGGTTGAAACCATGACGAGTCCATTAAGCATGGCGACGCCTGATACGGCCACAAATCCCACGCCCGCCGAGATGGTGAATGGCATGTCGCGTAGCCAGAGCATGAAGATGCCACCGATGGCCGCGAACGGTGCACCCGTGAAAATGATGAGCGTGTCCATGATCGAGTTCGTGCTCATGTAAAGGAGCGTTAGGATCAATAAGAGCGCCACAGGCACGACAATCATCAAACGCGTTTGCGCGCGTTCTAAATGTTCAAATTGACCGCCATAGGCGACGTGGTAGCCTTCAGGCAGGTCCAGTTCCTGATCGATTCTTTGCTTTACTTCCTCCACGAAACTGCCGATGTCGCGGTTGTTGACGTTGCATTGAACGACGATGCGGCGCTTCTGCCATTCTCGGGTAATGGTTGAGGGACCTTCGATTTGTCGGATCCTGGTCAGCTCAGCCAGAGGCAGCTGCTGACCGGTCACGGTGGGCACCAGGATCTTGCTAATTTCGGCTGGGTTTGCGTGGTCGCTTTCACTTAAACGGACAACCAGGTCGAAGCGACGCTGGCCCTCCCTGATTTCGCCCATCTTTTTTGTACCGATTGCTTCGATCATCTGCAGAACTTGGCTTGCGGCAACACCGTGACGGGCGATGGCGTCCTGATCAACTTCGATCTCCAAAATGGGCTGTCCCGTTATCTGTTCTACGTAAACGTCGGCATTGCCGGTGATGGATTCCAGGATGGTCTGGATATCGGCTGCCTTGGCCTTAAGTGTCTCCAAATCGTCACCAAACAGTTTGATGCCTAAATCGGAGCGAATACCGGCAATCATTTCGTTGACACGCATTTCGATGGGTTGGGTGAAGACCAAACGCATGCCCGGAAGATCACTCAGCTCTTGGCGTATGAGATCTGTCAATTCATCTTGGTCGCGGGCCCTTTGCCACTGGTTACGTGGGTTTAGGGTAATGAATACGTCGCTGAGTTCGATGCCCATGGGGTCGGTTGCCACTTCTGCTGTACCCGTCCTCGTCCACACGTCCCTCACTTCGTTGGGGAATTCCCTGAGAATGATCTTTTCCATTTGGGTCCCATAGCGAATGGACTCATCGAGCGACACACCTGACAGTCTGACCGTGTTGATAACAATGCCCATCTCGGAGAGTCGAGGAATGAATTCGGAACCAACGCGGGTTGAGACCCAAACGCTGAGGGCGCAAAGCAAAAGGGCGGCAGCAATAAATTCGAAACGAAACTTGATAGCCGCTTGTAATAGTGGTCGATAGCTGTTTTTAGCCAGTCGCACAAAGACGTTCTCGCGCTCCTTTGTCTCTTTTGAAAGAAATAGGCTTGCCAGAACTGGCATTAATGTCATCGACAGAATAAGTGAACCAAGCAATGCGAAGATGACCGTCAGCGCCATCGGCCTGAACAGTTTGCCCTCAATACCTTCGAGCGTGAGGATGGGCAAAAATACGATCATGATGATGAGTTCGCCAAACATGGTCGGTTTGCGAACTTCGATCGACGCATCACGAACGACATCAATCACAGAGCGCTTACCATCATTTTCGGCCAGGTGTCGCACACTGTTCTCAACCATGATGACGGAGCTGTCGACAATGAGTCCAAAATCGATGGCGCCCAGACTCATCAGGCTGCCAGCGATACCAAATTGCAGCATTTGGTTGAAGGCAAAAAGCATGGAGAGTGGAATGGCCGAGGCGACGATGAGACCTGCCCGTAGGTTGCCTAAGAACACAAAAAGAATGGCGACTACCAGAATGGCCCCTTCAAAGAGGTTCTTCTTAACGGTGGCGATTACTTGGTCAACGAGCTCGGTTCTCTCATAAACAGGATCGATGCGTACGCCGTCGGGAAGGGCTAGCTTGATCTCTTCCATTCTGGTTTTTAGGCGTTCGGTTACCTCGTGACTGTTCTCGCCCATCAGCATAAAGCCAAGCCCTAGAACAGCTTCTCCCTGGCCGTTGACTGTGGCGGCACCGCGTCGTATTTCGTGACCAATTTCCACGTTGGCAACGTCGGTTATGCGAACGGGCATGCCGTTGTGGGCTTTGATAACGATACGACCGATTTCTTGCGTGTTGGTGGTGATGCCGACGCCCTGGATCAGGTGCAACTCACCGGCTTGGGTGATGTTACCGCCACCGACATTGATGTTGTTCTTACGTAAGGCATCAAAGACGTCGTCTAAGACCAGGTCGTATTTGATGAGTCTAGCGACCTCAACCAGCACGTGATATTGCTTGCGTTCGCCGCCCCACGTATTCACTTCGGCTACGCCTGCAATGGATCGAAGTCGGGGTTTGATTACCCAATCATGCAGCGTGGTCAATTCCTCAAGGGTTTTATCTTCCCCGGACACGATGTAGTGGTACACCTCTCCGAGGCCCGTAGCCACTGGTCCCATCTGGGGACGAGCGATATCAGCGGGTAACTCGACAGACTGAATGCGTTCTGACACCAATTGGCGTGCGAAATAGATGTCGGTGCCATCTTCGAAGATCACGGTAACTTGCGAGAGCCCAAACTTTGAGATAGAGCGCACGTTGGCCAATTTGGGCAGACCACTGATGGATTGTTCAATGGGAAAGGTAATCTGCTGTTCAACCTCTAGCGGTGAGAGCGCAGGTGCGACCGTATTGATTTGTACCTGAGCGGGTGTGGTGTCGGGAAAGGCGTCAATCGGCAGTTTGGATAGGGAAAATGTGCCGCTGATCATCAAAACCAGCGAAAGGAATATCACCAGCATTCGGTTTTCTAGAGACCAAGATATGATTCGGTTTAGCATTTATCTTCCTGGTTCCACTTCACAGCAACCAGCACCAATACTGCCCTTGAGAATTTCGGTTTTGAGCAGGAAACTGCCGGTTGTGACCACGGTTTCGTTGGCTTGGATGTTGCCAGTGACAGCGTAATAAGTGTCTGCTTCGTAGGTGATGCTTATCTTTCGCGGCTCAAAAACGTAATCGCTACGCCTGACGAAAACGACATTACAGCAGCCTTCCCATTGCACGGCGCTCTTGGGGATGGTCAAAGAAGCGTTGTTGTCTTTGACGGTGATGTGCGCTTTGCCGAACATGCCCGATCTGAGCAGATTGTCTGGGTTGGGTATCTCGATGCGAGCCTGGACAGTTCTGGACTTGGGATCGAGCTGGGAACTGATCCAGGTCGTTTTCCCTTGGAAATTTTCGCCTGTTTGTCTGCCAAAGCGGACGTTGACGCTTTGGCCAAGTTTCACCTTGGCAATGTCCGTCTCGGCTAGATCCAGTTTCGCCCACATGTGCGAGGTGTCGGCGATCGCTAAGAGGGGTTGCGCTGAATCGATCACTTCACCGACAACGGCGTCACGTTCGACGATGATACCGTCAAAAGGGGCTCTGATCGCGAGTAACGAAGAGGTGTCGTTATTGGCCAAGACCAGTTCGACAGCGGCGTGGTCTAAGCCCAAGCTCGTTAATCGCTGAGATGTTTGGGATTCTTGAATCTGGTGTTCTGTCAGTTCGGTCTCGGCTTCCAAAACTTCGCGCTCGGTAGAAGCATTTTTTCTTAGTAGATACTGCTCGCGGGCGACATTCTTTTGCCACAGGTTCACGTGCGCCTGAGCTTGAAGGAGATTGGCCTTTGCCATGGCCAGTTCGGATGAATCGATGGTGACCAGAAGATCGCCGGTTTGAACTGCATCGCCTAAATCTCTATGGACCTGATTTATGATGCCAGGGGTTCTTGCTGAAATATGGGCAAACTGGTTTTGGTTATAAGTGACTTCTGCATTGCAGGTAATGGTTTCTGTGACTGCCCTTTCGATTGCCGCTTCATATTCGAGACCGGCCTTTTTGACAGTTTGTGGGCTTAAGAACTGAACAAGAAGGCTCTCGTTTGTGCAGGTTAGCGAAGGTGCTTGTTGGTTACGAAGAAAGTGGTTACTGACTATTTTGATTGCGTCAGCTGGCGTTGTGGCTAAGGTGACGTTCGAAAGTTCAGGGTTGCAGATCGTACATTGGGATTCGGGTAGACGGTGCTCTGCACACCAGTCATTAATGCTCTGGAATGCGACGATGAGTTTTTCGTTACAACGCGTACAAAAAGCTTCGGGCACACCGTGCGCACCGCAGAAACCTAAGGATTCAATTAGGGTCGGATCGCAGAACGCGCATGTTGAGGTGGTCAATCCGTGGGGACAAACTTGAGCTTCTGAGGTACCGCCTGTGAACCAACCGTATTTGTCACCCACCACCACCAACGTCGCTCCGCAGAAGAGCAGTAAGCAGGGGACGATGAACTTAATTAGCTTATTCATGAACGGTTTCCTTTTTGAGATTATTATTCGCTTGAGTCGTGGTCAGCCTGAGCTAGGCAGATGGCGCATTGGGATTCCGGCAAGCGATGCTCAGCGCACCAATCGTTTTCTGCCTTGAAGCCAGCGATAAGGGCGGGTTTACACTGACTACATAAAGCTTCGGGCACGTCATGTTCGGCGCAGTGGCCGAGCTTTGATATCAGACTTCGATCGCACCATGGACACTCACTTTCGGCAATTTGATGTTCGACACAAAATTCAACGCCGTTCAATTCAACGCCATGCATCTTGTCATGGGTCAATTCGACATTGTGATTGCCGTGAGATGACTGTTTATTGAACTGGATGTAGGCGTAACCTGCCATCGCTCCGATGGCTAAAAGCAGAACGCCTGTAATTAAATTCTTAGTCACTTTTTTCTCCTTATGGATAGGTGTAGATGTGTGAATTATTGGTTTTTATCGTCGTCACCCTGTTGGCGGATTAGAATCAGCACGCCCATTTGGACGCGTGACTTAGGCACGGGCGAAGATATCCAGAGCAGGGCACAGCGGTGCCGATCAGGACTCGTGTCGACGCTTTAAATTAGGAAGCTACAGTTACGTATGAAGAGCGGCGGACCTGTGCCGTGTGGTGCCATGACTGTCGGGAACGAGGCGTGCGCTTGAGGTAGATACGGTTGCTTTGTCAACAGTGCCAATTGAGCAACGACCGGGATTTGTTGCAGCTCGGGCTGGTCGGTTTCTGCTCTTGCTGGGGGATATTCTGTTTGCGTAAGAAGCACTTCGCAACAGTTGCTTAGATTCTGTTGATCGCAATCGTCGTTTTGGCTATTTTCGAATTCGCTGCAGCAGTCGCTTCTAACTTGATTGTCTATTAGGCAGAAATAGGCCGTGTCGACGATCATCGCTGAATTCGCAAACATAAAGAGGGCCAAAAGAAGTGTGGTGCAAAGACGGAGCATTTCAACCTCTTTGATAATTATAAGGGCAAATCGAAGGTGAAGGCATGCTTTCTCTGATTTGAGTCTGGCATCTCCGATGCCTAAACATGAAGAGTGTGAGTCCGACATCCGTGTCGGAGGTTGGGCTGTTAACCGTTATCCTGCAAATTAGTGATGCATACGTAGACTCAATTCCTCGAATGCGATGCTGTCGTTCAATCTAATTAATCAAGATATTAAACAGGAGTGATGATTCGGACTTTTTGACATCACAGGCAAGATGAGGCGCCAAGGAAGCAAGACTCACATTCATGCTGCTTGCAGCTTGCAGCTTGAAGCTTGCTGCTTGAAGCCTTTATGATTTCAGACTGATTTATTCGATCATTCCGCGACTGGTCTTTTGCGCAGCGCTAACCAGCCTAGGACTAGTGCTCCACCAGACGCCATTAAAGTGCCAAGCACCATCAGAATGCTGACGCCACGGATAAGGACAAATTCGCTTGGATTGGCTGGATCGAACCAACAGGTGACTTCAGCGCCCAACTTGAAGTCACGAAAAATCTGTGGGGAAACGGGTTGATTGGCGAAACCTGTTGCGATGACTTCTTTGCCAGTCGAGCGGTAAGCGACCGAAACAATAGGTACTCTATGTATGGTTGTGGTCGAGGTCTTGCTGGCGGTACTGCTTGTTGCGGTCGCTAAAAAGAAGCGTCGATCAAGGATGGTGGCCTGGGTCTCGTGGTATTCCGTGTACGGTTTCAGCGTATCCATGACTAATCGATAGGCGACCAGAGCCAAGACAAACGAAAACAGTCCTGCGGCGATTCGGCTAGAAAGGACTGTCAACCTATGCTCAGCGCCCAAGAATCTACCACACAAAACCCAAATGAGGATCGAAAGCGGAAAGGCCAAAATGAAGGCCCAGGCTGCATTGTCTTCTTCCTGAGAACCGCTGACGGAAAGCGGCTGATAGAGATTCAAATTGACCTCTGAACCTTCCGAATAATCCAAAACATTTTGGGCACGGATATCAACATTTAGGTCGCCTGCATCCCAATCAGAGCGGGCAATAATGCGCATTTTAAGGAGGCCGCTACTGCGGGCCGGAAGCGCTAAGGGCGGCCAACTAATGACCTGATCTATTTTGGGTTGGTAGGGATTAGCAATTTTCCCATCATGAGATGCATCCACAAAGAGGGCAACCTCATTTAGGTGGGCTTCAATTCGCATCACACGGTCTTTGTCTGAATCATTTGACATTTGAATTTCGACATCTGCTAACTGACCATACGCCATCGGATCAGGCGTTACGCTAATTTGTGTCGGCAGCAGCGAACGCGCATCGGTAAGATCTTTCTGAACGAGCCAATCGCGCCGAGCTAGGTCGGCATAGTCCATTTCGCGGCCATACCGAAGCTGTCCGCCAGATTGTGATTTTATGTAGTCTTCGATTGCAGGGTCGGAGCCCAAGAGATCAGCGACGGTGCGGCCAACATTGTCGACAGCTTGTAGGTCAGCGCCGTTTTCCACATGTGTTTTGACAATGTCTAAGTTTGTTCGAACCACATGCATCAGCGGTGTCATACCCTCATCGTCGCGTGCATTGACATCTGCCCCGAAGTCCAGCAGGACTTGTGCTAGCTCCGCGTCATAGACTCTCATGAGACGCGTGATGGCGCCCTCGCTGCGGGCATCTGGATCTAGGCCGGATTCGAGCAAGATACGTAGGATCTCGGGTGACTTAGCGTCGTCAATGAGTGGGCTACCGAATGTGTCACGTGGCGCTGAATCACCGACGCCAGCCCAACAAATCTTGCGTACAACCTGTATCTTACCGTCTCGAATGGCTTGTTCTAAGCTTTCCCACCTACTTTCAATGACCGACCAACCTATGGGTGTTTTTAATAGCCAGTTATCAGGTGCTCCTGGTGTAAGTGTCAATAAACCAAGCGTCAAGACGAAAGCGGCGGTCACCAATGATGCTGGCTTTAGCGGTTTTTTGATAGCTGCTTTGTAAGCCATCCAAAGGCCTGAATAAATAACTAAGCCCCCTACAAGCGACAGGAATATTTGGCCACCAAGGGGAATGAACCCGTTCAGATACCAGGCAATGGCAGCCGTAATCGCCGATAGTTGAGCCCCGCCGAGAAAACAGCCGAGCCATCCTTCAGATTTCTTCTTACGCATTCTTTTTTGACTCAATATAGGTTTTGATCAACCTAGCAGAATTGGCAGTGCCAAGCTAGGTTGAGTTCCCACTCGTGTCAATCTCTAGGGGTAGGACTCTAAAAAACATAACAAACTAGCGCTTGATTTTCGTTCAGTCCTATTTCGTTGTAAAACTATTGTGCTAAACAAGTTGTGTTTGCGGTTCCGAAGGCTTGCAGCGTGCACGAGTCGCGTGTAGTCCAGAAGTGTTCGCTTGCCATTAGGATACCTTTTAGGTTTCAGATCGGGTCACGCGCTTGACCGGTTTTCACTCTTACGGCGCATATAGATTGCTATCGCCATCATGGTCATGACCAAGCTCATTATGCCTGTCATACTTAAAGTGGGAACCGTGGTTGATCCATTGGGTGGTCCAACCACGATGTGGTCAGTAATGATGACTAGGTCGTCGATACCCACGCTGGCGTTGTCTAGAGAAGGCCACCACTCGACTCTGGCAATTGGCTCTTCGCTTTCGATGCTTAAACGACCCTTCCAAAATCCATCTGGCACGGCTGGTGATTCTTTTTCTTCGATTAGATCGCCAGCTTCATTGAAGGCGCGCATCGTTACGTAGCGTCCATAGGCGGTTTGAACATCAGCACTAACGCCTTCTACGTCGACTGTGAAGTGGGCAACTATATTAAAACCAGGCGGGTAGGTTGTTACACTGCAGCGCGCATAAGGGGTGCTCGACTCGTAACCGGTTGAGTGTGTTGGCATCCTGTCTCCGATGCCTTCAGAGTCGAAAATGATCCCATAACGTTCGTATTGATTTCTTAAGGAACCCGAGCCGTTATTGAAGTCTATGTGGATTTCATTGGCAATAACCGTGCTAGATAAGAGCACGAGGCAAGAACTTAAAAACATCAAATATATCCCCGTCTATATGATCAATAAACAAAACCTGAGCAAGCTGAATACCAATAAGTCCGAAGCGGGTGTATTTTTACATCAAGGTGACATGTCCAGTAAAGCCAGGTTGGCCAAGACGGGTGTCTTGGGTAGATCAATGTGGGTTGCAATGACATCTCATCGTTCAGGCCAATTGCATCAAATGTCGGCGCTGGAATTCGCCAGCTGATCACCCAGGGTAGATTAACCCTGGGTGGCTCCAGTTATTGGAGACTTTGCTTTAGGTTTCTTTGATGGATGTCGTTAAGAGCTCCTTCAATTGCGAATTGACGTCGCCTCCGGCAAAAATGAAAGTTGCTTTCACGCCTTTCATGATGTCTTGTAACGCCTCCAATTCACGCATTTTCATCAAGGTCGGGCTGTCGGCTAACAAACGCGCGGTGTTGGCTTGACTACGTGCCGCCGCCGTTTCTTCTCGACGTTTGATGATGTTGGCTTCAGCTGCCTTTTGGGCTTCTGTTACCTGGTTTAAGAGTGCCTTCATGTCGCCCGGCAGGATGATGTCGCGCACACCAGTGCTGGTCACATCCAGTCCAAACTCCGTTGCCCTAGCTTTTAAGGCATTTGCCACGACGCCGCCAATGGATTCTTTGTCGGCTAGCAAATGCTCCAAGGATCGCGTCCCTACTGCTGCGCGCAACGCAAGCTGCGCTTCACGGTAGAGTGACTGATTGAAGTCGGCCACTTGCGTGACGGCTTTGAGCGCCATGACGACCCGAAAAGTCACCAGCAAGTTGATTCGCAAAGTCACCTTATCCGAGGTCATGATCTCTTGGCCTTGGATATCGAGAACCTGCTCACGAAGGTCAACGACAATCGTTTGCAACTCGCCACCTTGTCGCCAGAATGCATAACGTCCTGGCTTGCGTTGAGCAATCAATTCGCCGTCCCGAAAGAGCATGGCTTCTTCATGCGCTTTAACATCGACGATGGTCAACAAAGCGCGTGCTTGTGGCCACTCGATGATCTTGCTCAGTTGGGCGTGTTTGAATTCAATCACGTCCGTATCAAAGCGTTCAATCGTCAATTCGGCAGGCGTTTTCCAGAACGCATTGATTCCTGGTCGCAAGACCGCAAACAAGCGGCCTTCACGCCAGACAACGGCGCGTTCGTTCTCCTTCAAATCAACCACTTCGAGCTCGGCTGCCATAGTTGGCAATCGAACAAGTCGCTCGAGTTCCGCATGCACAAAGCAAGTTTGTAAACGGTCGTACGTCTCCGTGCGCAAATTGAATCCAAAGATCCGGTGCTGGCCAGGATGTAGGACGTCAACGAGCTCGCCGCGCTTGAAGAGCAAGCCGGTTTCGAATTGTTTGATATGAATTTTGGTGAACATTTTAGCCTCCTATTGGCTTTTGGTCGGGAGCGTACGGTTATTAATCGCAGCGCGGTCAAGATGGCGGAGTTGGCGTTCCATGCCCTGCGGTGTGTGTGGCTCAATATGCTGGAACCGAAGGGGTTTTGCCGTCGGATCAAGACCTAAGGATTGACACACACGTGGTGGCATTGGTTCCAGCAACTGCGAGGCCGCTCGGCCGCTTTCGACCCGCGCTGTATATGTGTCGAAACACACAAACGGATTGGGTTAGGCTGTTCTTGACAACCGTACGACTCCTTTCCTATTGAGTTTGATAAATGTGACGGGAATCGAACCCGTAAACATAGGACCTAAACCTATTGCTGTACCATTCAGCTACACGGCCGCTAAGGTGTTGAATCCGTGACGCGGAACATACGACTTGAACAGGCAAGCGCATGCCGCCGGAAACCCGTACGACTGAAGTGCTATTAGGCAACGCCTGTGCCAAACATGGACATGATGCCTATAACTCTTGTATATCAAGCGACTTGTGTGGGTATTTGTCGCTTCCGCAATGAAATTGAAGACTTCTTCGTTGTTAATATCCTATCCAGTCGTATAAGCTTTTATCTGATAGTCTTGTGAGGTGGCTTGTGGCCTATGTGGTGATCGGATTGTATGGCTCTAATCTGGATGCAGGGAAGGGTGTGAAGCGTTGGGACCGCTGGCGTCCCAGTTTGTCGCTACTCCAGCATCCAGATTTCATCGTGGACCGATTTGAATTGTTGGTCGGTGCTAAGTACCGCCGTCAAGCGCAGCAGTTGATGAGTGACATGCGCGTCTTGGCGCCTGAAACCGAGGTGCGTCTACATGATGTTGACATGGAAGACCCGTGGGATTTTGAGGAGGTTTTCTCTGAGTTACATCGATTTTGTTCAAACTACGCCTTTGATGAGGAGCGCGAGCAGTATTTGGTTCATATCACAACCGGGACCCACGTAGCTCAGATATGTCTGTTCTTGTTGACAGAGGCGCGCTTCTTTCCAGGGCGGTTGATCCAAAGTTCCCCACGACGTAAAGAGAAAGGTGATGTTAGTGGCAGTTATCAGATTATTGATTTGGATCTTTCGCGCTACGACGCCATCGCGACCCGCTTTCAGCAAGAGAAGCAGGATCGCCACGCCTTTTTGAAGTCTGGTATCGAAACCCGGAATGCGGACTTCAATCATATGATCGATGAAATAGAGTTAGTAGCCATGCGCTCGCGTGCGCCGATCTTGATCATGGGGCCAACCGGTGCAGGAAAATCGAGACTGGCGAAACGCTTGTTTGAATTGAAGAAAGCTCGACACCAAGTCACGGGCGAGTTTGTGGAGATTAACTGCTCAACCATTCGCGGTGAAGGAGCCATGTCGGCCCTTTTTGGTCACACGCGTGGTGCATTTACCGGCGCCCAGGGCGAGCGATCTGGTTTATTGCGTAAAGCAAATAAGGGTGTGTTGTTTTTAGACGAAGTCGGAGAGTTGGGTGTAGATGAACAGGCCATGCTGTTGCGCGCATTAGAAGAAAAGAGCTTTTTTCCGCTTGGTTCAGACCGTGAAGTGGAAAGTGATTTCCAGTTACTGGCAGGCACCAATCGCGACCTTTGGGAACGCGTCGCCATGGGCGCCTTTCGAGACGATCTCTTGGCGCGTATCAATACCTGGAGTTTTGAGTTGCCGTCATTAAAAGATAGGCCTGAGGACATTGCGCCCAATTTACAGTATGAATTGCTCCAATTCGCTAATCAGACGGGCAACAATGTCACCTTCAATAAAGAGGCAAAGCGTCAGTTTCTTGATTTTGCTTTGAGCGCCGACGCTCATTGGACCGGTAACTTCCGTGACCTTAATGGCGCGGTCCAACGTATGGCGACCTTGGCGCCTGCTGGTCGTATTACGGAAGCTGTGGTGGAAGCCGAAATTGGGCGACTCAAGCGGCAATGGCGCGGCGCAGATGAGGACGATGACATTTTGGTGAGATTCATGAGCCAGGAGCAGTTGCATGAACTCGATCGCTTCGATCGTGTTCAGTTGGCCGAGGTGGTTCGTATTTGTCGACAGACACGGACGCTGTCTGAAGCAGGTCGTAAACTCTTTGCGGCCTCTCGTCGTCGCAAAGCCAGCCACAACGATGCCGATCGTTTACGCAAATACCTAATCAAATTTTCGTTGGACCCACAAACGCTTTTTTCTAGCTAGGCGATACAGCTGGATAACCTCGTATAATATGGAATAGCTGTTTCGAGTGTGTTTAGTGCGACAGAGACTGGAAGGTGTGCTTTAAGTGTTGAAAATAAACAGTTTGTATTTCTTGCTACGGGCTGGCACACAGATTGCCTTGTGGTTGCTAGCTAAATGAAGGAGACAGCAAATGACACATAAATACCAGGAGATCAATGTCAAAGGTGGCGTGCCTATTAAAGCCTGGGTTGACGGTGTAGATTTTGATATCAAAGCCCAACAACAGTTGCGTAATGCAGCCATGTTGCCTTTCATCTACAAATGGATTGCGGCCATGCCGGACGTACACGTGGGCATCGGCGCCACGATCGGTAGTGTGATTCCGACAAAAAAAGCGATCATACCTGCCGCCGTTGGTGTGGATATAGGCTGTGGCATGATGGCGGTTAAAACCAGCCTCAATGCATCTCAGCTGCCTGATCATTTACGCGGGGTACGTGATGTAATCGAATCCTGTATTCCTCACGGTCGAACGGCCGGGGGCGGTCGAAATGATCGCGGTGCATGGAGCAAGTTGCCTAAACGTGTGACCTCCGTCTGGAAAGGCTTGGGTTCCCGCTTGCAGGATATAGGCGATAAGCACCCGGCCATCTTGAAGGCCAATCACGTGAATCATCTGGGTACGTTGGGTTCAGGTAACCATTTTGTGGAAATGTGCTTGGACGAAGACAACCAAGTCTGGTTGATGTTGCATAGTGGTTCGCGCGGGATTGGTAACCGAATTGGAACTTACTTCATTTCGCTGGCAAAGCGCGATATGGAGGATGTGTTAGGCCGATTACCGCATCGCGATTTGGCTTACTTCAATGAAGGCAGCCCTCATTTTGATGACTATGTGGAAGCACTTATGTGGGCACAAGAATATGCGCGCCACAATCGCGAAATAATGATGGCTAACTTGATTGAGGGATTACAGCAATCCGATCTGTTACCGGACTTCGCGACTGATCTAATGGCGGTCAATTGCCACCACAACTATGCTGCGCAGGAAACCTATGATGGGCAGGACGTGTGGATCACCCGAAAAGGCGCCGTTCGTGCCGGTAAGGGCGAATT
Organism: Holophagae bacterium; assembly: GCA_029263455.1. Taxonomy (GTDB): domain Bacteria; phylum Acidobacteriota; class Holophagae; order Acanthopleuribacterales; family Acanthopleuribacteraceae; genus JAGQSC01. The sequence continues at coordinate 121,812 of JAJCXM010000014.1, read as the reverse complement.
GGGCATTATCCCTGGCAGCATGGGCGCCCGCTCGTTCATCGTACGGGGACTAGGAAACGAAGAGAGTTTCTGTACTTGCAGTCACGGCGCCGGACGTGTGATGTCACGAACCGAAGCTAAGAAACGATTCACGGTTGCCGATCAGGAACTAGCGACTGAGGGCGTTGAATGTCGTAAAGACGCTGGCGTCATTGATGAGATTCCAATGGCCTATAAACCGATTGAAGCTGTGATTAAGGCTCAAAGCGACTTAATTGAAGTTGTACATACACTAAAACAAGTGGTTTGCGTGAAGGGATAAGTGATGATTGTGATAGATGGTTCGTACGGAGAAGGAGGTGGCCAAATACTGCGAACCTCGCTGGCCCTTTCGATGGCAACCGGCAAATCAGTGCGAGTCAACAGCATTCGCGCTAAGAGAAGCAAGCCAGGGTTGTTGCGTCAACACTTGACGGCCGTGCAGGCGGCCGCTCGGGTGTCTGCCGCGTGTGTGACGGGTGATGAATTAGGTTCTCAGGAAATCACTTTTGAGCCGACTCATTTGCATCATGGCGTATTCGAGTTTTCGATTGGCTCTGCGGGTAGTGCATCACTTGTTCTGCAAACCCTGATTCCTGCTCTCGCCAGCTTGGATGGTACTAGTCAAATCAGTGTCGAGGGCGGAACCCATAACCAATGGGCGCCTCCATTTGAGTTCATGGACCTGTCCTTGGCTCCGCTGATGAAACAGCTTGGCGTTGGTTGTGGCGTTGAGCTGGAAAGATATGGATTCTTTCCCGCCGGAGGTGGCCGATTGAATATGTCGGTTCAAGGGTGCTGGTCAAAGTCAGCGCTCAATTTATTGGAGACCGGCCCGCCCACGCGAATTTGGGCTCGTGCATTATTCAATGGGATGCCCGCTCACATCGCAGAACGTGAATTGGACGTGTGCCGATCCCAATTGAAGTTAGCGGATTGCCAACTGCGCAGGGTCTCATCGCGCGGACCGGGAAATGCGTTGCTTGTGGTTGTTGAACGTCCGCAGCTAGTTTCTGTATTTGCAGGATTTGGGAAGCGTGGCGTTCGTGCAGAACTCATTGCGCAACAAGTTGTGTCATCTGTTCAGCATTTTTTGCAATCCGATGTGGCGGTGGAGGAATACTTAGCCGATCAACTTATCTTGCCGATGGCACTTGCTGGCGGTGGACATTTCACAACCACCGAGCCTTCTACGCATTTACTCACCCAGCTCAATATGGTGTCTCGTTTTCTGGAACTCGAAGCTCGAGTGACGCGTGACGGGGATCGTTGGCATGTTCATTTGGAACACTAACAGCCAACGCGAGAGATCATTGATATTCTGATGGTCTAAGTGGTTCGTTTTCAGTTCATTCGCAACATTTGAGTGACAACTGTCACTTGTACCTAGCTGATTAAAATGGTTATTTGTGTTGTTGCGTATGCGTAGATGGTCTGGACGCTAACAGATCCCCTTCTTGAGCGTCCGATCTCAGGTATGCGCATCGGTGTCATTGTTTCAGTCGGTGTCCCACTTTTTTTGCTTCGATTGAAAGGCACAAAGGGCCCGCCTATTATGGGCGGGCCATTTTATTTACGGGACCGCCATGCTGCTAGTCGCGTTTTGAAGTCGCTAAGTGGCTTGTATTTGGCCGTTTTTTGATGTTCATTATCCCGTAACTCTGGACTCGTCGATTCATTCGATCGTTGCATTGGACCAATCGCAGTGCAAAAACAACGGTTCGTATAGCTTGTTGACTGTTCGTCGCCGTTTTGACGTTTAATGATGTCAGCAGGACACGGCATGAGGTGTAAATGAGTCACGAACAGAAGAAGGTCATTGAAGTGTTAGGCGCCGAGAAATCCTTTGGCGCGATTAAGGCGCTGAACGGCGTGCAATTCCATGTATATCAAGGTGAACGATTGGCGTTGTTAGGGCCCAACGGTGCGGGAAAAACAACGACGGTACGTGCGCTTTCAGGGCGAGTTCATCTCGACCAAGGCTCGCTACAATTATTAGGTCAGCCTTTACAACCGGGTCGTATTGGCGTCCGCAGCCAACTTGGCGTTGTGCCGCAAGAAATTGCGCTCTACGACTTTATGACTGGAAGCGAGAATCTGAATATCTTTGGCAAGATGAATGGTGTTAAAGGTGATGAACTTAGGCATCGTGTTCAGTGGGCACTTGACTGGACAGGTCTAAGTCAACGAGCCGGGCAAAAAGTGTCTGGCTACTCGGGCGGCATGAAACGTCGGTTGAATATTGCCGCTGCCGTACTCCACACGCCCAGCGTCATTATTTTGGATGAACCAACGGTTGGTGTAGATCCGCAAAGTCGCGAGCGGATCTGGCAGATGCTGAACGAACTAAGGGACGAGGGTGCCTCGTTAGTGTTGACGACTCACCAACTAGATGAAGCCCAATCCATGTGTGACCGAATCGTGATTTTGGACCACGGTCGTACTATTGCAGATGGCACGCTTGAGCAACTTATCCAGCAAACGGTTGGCGACAATCGTCAGGTTGTCATCCACAGTGAAAACGGTGAGACGCTTCGCCATGAAGTGGGCGATATTGGCCGGGAGCTACCCATATTGTTAGCCGACTATGCAAGTAAAGGGATTGTTATCCGTGACTTGCAAGTGGTGACAGCAAATCTACAAGCCGTGTTTTTGCAATTGACCGGCAGGGAGCTGAGGGAATCATGATTACGATTATTCAATTAAGCTGGATCAAACTGAGGCGTGATCGTGTCGCCTTAAGCCTGTCATTCTTGTTACCGGTCATATTCTTTTCGATCTTTGCCGTCATCTTGGGCGGTAGGAGTGGTGGGCCGTCAACAAGGCCAATTCCGGTTGCGCTTGTCGATTTAGATCAGAGCGAGTTAAGCGTTCGATTCATTGATCAACTTCAATTGCAAGACGGCCTAAAGCTGAAGCTCTATAAGGAAACTGAAGGCCCACAAGAACTGCTTACGCTAGCTGACGCGGAACAAATGGTTCGGTCGGGTAAAGTACCCGTTGCGGTTGTGTTTCCGGCCGAATTTGAGGCCAGTTTCTCGTTTTCAATGGAAGCTCAGAAAGCTGTTACCGTTCTTTTTGATGCCGCAGATCCGGTGGCAAAACCAATGGTTTCAGGACTACTGCAAGCGGCTGCCTTTAAGGCTGCTCCAGACTTCATGATGCGTAGCGGCATGGAAGCGATGGCGCTCTATTGTTGTGAACTGACGGAGCCACAAAAGGCGTGGATGAATCGAGACGATGTTGGCCAAGCTGCCTCGGCAAGCATGGGCGATTCAGGCTTGGTCAAAGTTGAGACAACGGATATTCGTTCGGAGCAAGAAGAGCCACCCAATTTAGCGACTTACTACGCGGCAGGGATTGGCGTTATGTTCTTGCTGTTTTCAATGGTAGGCGCTGGCGGATCATTATTGGAAGAAGATGAAGCTGGTACCTTGGAACGCATCTTATTGACTCGAGTAGGAATGACTCAGGTGCTATTGGGCAAATGGCTCTTTTATGCGCTACAAGGTTTTGCTCAACTATCGATCATGTTCATTTGGGGTTGGTTGGTGTTTGATGTGGACCTGATGACGACGCATCATTTGTTAGGTTTTGTGATTGTGACCGCCGCGACGGCGATGGCCGCATCCGGTTTTGGGGTTTTATTGGCCACGATCGCCAAGACGAGGGATCAACTGGGCGGATTATCTACGGTTGTTGTCTTGGTAATGTCTGCCTTGGGTGGAAGCATGATTCCCCGATTTGTGATGCCGGCCTTTATGGAATTGACCTCAAAATTCACGCTCAATGGTTGGGCCATCGATGGCTTCTTGAAAATATTCTGGTATGACGATCCTGCTCAAGGCCTGCTCCAGTTTGTCTCAGGCATCACTCTGGAAGTCAGCGTATTGTGCCTCTCAGCACTCGTGTTTTTAGTCTTGGCGCGTCGTCTTGCGGAAAAATGGCAAGTGGCTTGATGGGTTTCTGCTGATATCCAAATTGATGTTGATTGGGAATGGAAATAGCATCGTTGCTTTCTACTTTAAACGTTTCGGAATTAAGCGTGCTGTGGACGCTTTTGCAGCAACCGTTTATGCTTCTTGAGATCAATCAAGACTATTAGGTGGGAGATCATATGATTCATTTTGCACGTATCGGCACGCTTTTGATGTTCTCTATGTTCGCTTTTGCTCAAGAGACCAGTGTTTCGTTTAAGACAACCGAGGTGAAACCAGGTATATACATGTTACAAGGTGAAGGCGGATTTACAGGCGGCAACTTGGGACTATTGACGGGCGACGATGGCGTTGTACTGATCGACGACAGCATGCAGCCGTACTCCAAGCTTATGTTAGAGGCCATCGCTAAGGTGACAGGTGATCCTATCGATTTCGTCATTAATACCCATGTTCACGGTGATCATGTAGGTGGGAATAGCACATTAGGTGCAGCGGGCACCACAATTGTCGCGCACCACAATATTCGTAAACGATTGATTGAAGACGGCATTACGGGCGCAAATGGACAGGAAAAAGCGCCCAAGGACGCCCTACCGACGCTTACGTTTTCCGAAGAAGTGAGTTTCCACCTGAACGGTCATGAAGCCTATGTTTTCCACGTGGCCAAAGCGCACACGGATGGTGATGCCGTGATCCATTTCCGTGATGCTGATGTGATACATACTGGCGATATTCTTTTCAACAGCTTGTTCCCCTTCATTGATTTGGATACCGGTGGCACGGTTGAAGGTTATCTAGCTGCCCAAGAACGTATTTTGTCATTATGCACGGCGCAAACCGTGATTATGCCAGGACATGGGCCAGTGGCTGATCGCGCTGCCTTGCAGGCGGCTCACGACATGCTCAAAGATGCACGACGCCGCGTCATGAAACTCGTAGATGAAGGTAAGACGCAGGAGGAGATTGTGGCTTTGAATCCATTGGCCGATTACCATGACGAGTGGAACTGGGGCTTTATTACAACTGAGCGCATGACGGAAACACTTATTCGGTCACTGCGTAAATAAGTTAACTCACTTATTAAGGCTAACGTGGACAGAATTACACTTCAAAAATTAGGTCTGTTTGCGGGTCTTTATGTATCCATCGGCATACCCCATGGGTTCTTTCAGAAAGTTGCGCCTTACATTCTGCGCGACCATGGCATGTCGCTTGAGAAAATAGGTGGTTGGACCTTCTTGTTTGCCCTGCCTTGGATGTTGAAATTCATTTGGGCACCGTTATTAGACCGCTTCTTCTCCAGTAAAATCGGACGCCGAAAATCGTGGATCTTACCGCTGCAGGCCTTATCAGCGTGTGTGTTTTTGGCGCTTGCGTTTTGGGACGGTAGCGACATGAGCTATTTCCTGAGGATGGTGGTGGCCTTGAATTTGGTCGGTGCGACTCAAGACGCGGCGACCGATGGTTACGCCGTTGATTTGCTGTTGCCCAGCGAACGAGGATGGGGCAATGGCATTCAGATAGGTGGTTACTGGACAGGATTCATGCTGGGCGGCGGGCTGTTGCTAATGCTGCAGCCACATGTTGGCTGGAGTCGTATCTACCTATTTCTGGCGGGTGCCGTCTTCTTGATCATGATTCCTGTTTGGTTACGAGCTGAAAGACCGGTGGAGATCCAGCGCCAACACATGGGCATTCGCGCCTTTCTCAAGAGACCATTCATATTCCGTGTATTGCTTATTGTAGTACTTGCCAGATGTGGAACTGGTCTTGTTTCAGCTTTGCACGTCCCCTTCCTACACGATTTGGGTTATAGCCTTGCCGATGTAGGCCTCATCACCGGGATTATTGGGCCTTGTGTGGCATTGCTTGGGGCTTTGGTTGGTGGTTTTCTTGCCAATCCAATTGGTCGGCGGCGGAGTTTGCTCTACTTCGTCGCAGCTAATCTATTGACGGCTCTTGCCCTAACCTTATTGGCGATTCAGAGTGAACCCACCCGTTTTTGGGTGATTACGGTGATTAGTCTGGAACACTTCATTAGTAGTATGGCGATGGTGGCCCTGTTCTCGTTCATGATGGATTGGTGCCGGGCTGATCAGAGCGCAGGTGAATACACCTTAATGGATAGTATGGGTATTTGTTCCGCAATGGTTTGCGCCATTATCGCCCACTTTATGGCGCAAGCGCTGGGTTATGGCGGTCATTACGCGATAAGTCTTGGCGTCCTTTCTGTGGTGGTCGTGGTCCTAGTGCTTGTCTATACACCTTCGTTTCAAGAACGAAACCGCGCGCTTCGAGAATCATCTCCTTGATTCCTGGCTGATATATGATGGTGATGGAGGTGAGTCATGTTCGATAACCAAATTAGTTTTATGCGGTCATTGTGTGCGGGCGAAATTGAACAGGATGTTTTGTTTCCCTATCCTGCTCTACCCCAAAATGAACGTGACCTACTGACCGACGTGTTAGCGGCTGTGGATGGTTTTCTTGAAGGCCGAGAAGATGATTTTAGGGCGTGGGACCAAAAAGGTGAAATGCCAGCTGAGCTTGTTGAAGAGCTGCGTGCGTTCGGCATGTTCGGATTGATTGTGCCTGATGAGCATGGAGGCCTGGGTTTCGGTAACGTCGCTTATTCGCGAACCCTACAACAAGTGGCCAAATATGACGCGTCGGTGGCTGTGACGGTTGGGGCGCATAGTTCGATTGGTATGCGTGGGTTGAAGCTGTTTGGAACGGTCCCGCAAAAACAAAAATACTACGCACCTCTGGCGAGCGGTGAAATGATTGCTGCTTTTTGCCTTACGGAGGCTGGCGCAGGCTCAGATGCCGCGTCAGTGCGCACCACGGCCGTTGAAAAAGACGATCATTTTTTGCTTAACGGCAGCAAGATTTGGATTACCAATGGCGGCATCGCAGACTTTTTCACAGTATTCGCAAAAACAGGCCAGGTCGACGAACGCGCCAAACTCTCCGCCTTCATCGTCACTAAAGATATGGGCGGAGTTTCGGTGAGTCCGCACGAAGACAAAATGGGGTTACGCGCCAGTTCCACCACCTCGGTCTATTTCGAGGATGTAAAGGTTCCAAAGGAGAACCTCTTGGGTCCGCTCAATGGCGGCTTCAAAGTGGCGATGAACATTCTCAATAGTGGCCGCAGCGGGTTAGGCGGCGGCTGTGTGGGAGCCATGAAGAATCTAATTGCGATGTCTTCTAAGTACGCGACGGAACGTAAGCAATTCGGTCAGCCGATTGCTCAGTTTGGAATGATCAAGGCGAAGATCGGACAAATGGTGGTTGATTGTTACGCCGCCGAATCTGCGGTAACGATTGTCGCCGCGCTCTCCGACAAGGGATATGACGATTATTCGGTGGAAGCCGCCATCACCAAAATATACGCAAGCGAGGCATTGTGGCGCTGCGCCGATGAAGCCTTGCAGATTGCGGGCGGGACCGGCTACATGCGCGAGCTGGCCTACGAACGCATCGTACGTGATTGCCGTATCAACCGCATATTTGAGGGTACCAATGAAGTCTTGAGACTGTTTGTGGCTTTAACGGCTCTGAATGACGTGGGACAGGGTCTCAAAGAAATGGCGCGATCGCTAAAAGGTATCTTCGACCATCCCATCAAAGGGTTTGGTGTTCTTTACGAATACGCATTGAAAAGAGCCGCCTGGGCGTCCGGTATCAATTCGAATAAACGTAGTCTTTCGAAGACCCATGTTTTGTTAGGCCCACAAGCGGAGGTGTTTGAAGACCTGACCCGAGACCTGGCTGCAATGGCAGATAGACTCCTGCGCAAACATGGCAAAAAAATCATAGGTAAGCAATTTGCCACGGGCCGTATGGCCAACGTGATGGTGGATCTTTTCACACTGGCCTGTGTGTTGAGCCGCGTAACGTCGTCGATAGACAAGTTGGGTGCCGATCAGGTCCAGCATGAAATCGACATAGCACGTATCCTCAGCAGCCAGGTGCGTAAGCGAGTAACTCAACAATTACGTCAGATCGATGACAATGTCGACGAACTTATTAAGGGGTTGGCCGACTACGCCTGTGAGTCTGGCGGATTCATGTGGGACGCGATCTGACGCCCGAAACCTTTTCGTCCGTGTAACGATCAATGATTCATTAAGCTTTTGGAAGGAACCCTCTATGTCAACCCGATTAATTGCAGTGATCCTAGTAAGTAGTCTCTTTTTACCCGTATCTGCTGAGGACAGTCCCCAGTTCCGTGGTCCGGATCGAAGCGGTATTTTTGCCGAGAAAGGACTGCTTAAAGTTTGGCCGGATGGAGGACCCAGCGAGACTTGGTCCGCTGATGGACTTGGTGAAGGCTACGCTTCCGTTGCGGTTGTCGATGGTCGGATATATACGTCGGGATCCCCCGAGCAAACAGCAACCGTTTTTGCCTTTGACCTCAAAGGAAAGCTCTTGTGGAAGAAAGAACTAGGTAAAGAGCATCCTGGTGGTGGTTATCCAGGGGCGCGATCAACGCCCACGGTTGATGGCGATCGCGTATATGTCTATACAAGCAACGGTTTGTTGGCTTGTTTGAGTACTAAAGACGGTTCGCTCGTTTGGCAATCGGATACCAAAGCTCAATACAGTGCACGCCAAGAGAACGATTATTTTGGTATGGCTGAAGCCGTGTTGATTGATGGCGATAAAGCGATCGTAACCCCTGGTAGCAAAGACTCCACCATGTTGGCTCTCAACAAGATAGATGGCAGCGTGATTTGGAAAACGAAAACAGACGGTTATTCTGCCTCATTCTGTTCCGCGCGTATCTTTGAAAATGGCGGTCAACGACAAATCGTAACCATGGTTGACAAAGCAATCATCGGGGTAGATGCAGCGTCGGGTGAATTGCAGTGGAGCTATGACTATCCTGCCACCTACCATATCCATGCAGTCAGTCCTGTTTTTGATGGTCGCATGATTTATGTTTCAGATGGTTACGGGCAAGGTGGTGCAGCTTTTGAGGTTGCCGAAGACGGCAAGAGTGTAAAGGAGTTATGGACGGAGAAGAGTCTTGATATCCATCACGGCGGTGCTGTCTCCTTAAAAGGCCACATTTATGGATCATCAGACAAAGGTGTGTTTACCTGTTTGGACTTCAAAACGGGCGAAATCAAATCGACACTGGATAAAGTGGGCAAAGGCGCGACGGTTTTCGCCGACGGCTTGCTCTACTGTTACAGCGAAAAAGGTTTGTTCTCGTTAGTTGACCCTAATCCAAGTGCGATGAAAGTGATCAGCTCGTTTCACGTCAAAAAAGGTTCAGCCCAACATTGGGCACATCCGGTCATCAGTAATGGTGTGCTTTATGTGCGTCACGGCGGAGCGCTTATTGCCTACAACGTGAAGGGCAAGTAGTCGGTCTATCATTGAGTTATTGGCAGGGACCCTGGCGGTTCCTGCCTCAACTGGGTTTCACGATTGGGGAACACTCATATTTCAAACGGGCCAACAAGCCACAGCCTACGAAACCGAATACTTGTAACAGTCCGTGGGTAGACGCAACGAAGTGCCAGTCGAGCGCTTGGCTTGGTTGCCATTGTCCATAGGCATATCTGAAGGCAATGGCTAGCGCTATCCATAAACAGATACTGGATAGCCACATCCAGGGTTTGAGTTCGGCCCCACAGTTTCGGATCTGCATGAATCCGAAGTGAGAAAGCAGAGCCACGATCACAAGTGCGGGCCAAACCTCAAGATGTGCCTGCGTTGATATCGCGAGTGCCATGGCCGCGACGGTTACGACATAGGCAAAAAACAGCCAATTTGGTGCCCACTTGGGGCCTGAAATCATTAAGACCAAAACACCCATGCCAGCAACGTGAAAATGGACTGCTGTGAGTAAAACCATTGTGAAGGGGAACGCAAAAATAGGCGTTCCTAATTGGGACGCACACCACCACGCGGCACCGATTATTCCAAGTAACAGCGCGACCGCAGGCTTTACTTGTCGCTTGCCCACATAGTAGGAAGCGATCAATGTCAGGTATGCGGGCCAGATGAAAGCAATAGCCAATGGCCACCACGGGTGCTCGAACCAGGCACATGCAATTTGGCTTGCCGCTGCAATATGTACATAGCGCCCAAGGGTTTGGCTGCCTCCGTGCCGGAATGACAACAATCGAATCATGAGCGGTGCCCAAATCATGAAAACGGACATCATCACTGCGTTCAGTAGTTCCACCAAATCCTGGGAAAACAGGTCCTTAGCGAATAGAACTAACCAGGTGATGGCGAAAAAGAGTGCCGTTTTCATCTCTGGTTGTTAGCTTGGTCGACAGCTCTTTCCATGGCATCCAAACTTTGTTTCAAGAATCGCTTTTGTAGGAGAACGATGAATGGCCAGCCCAAATAGGCTAATAGCCGGTGTGGCCTACAAAATGAATAGATCTCGTAGACAACGTCATTGCTTGTCATGTCCCACTCGACACAAAAACGTTCCTCTCCCCGTAACATGTGACCGGATCGCGTGCCGTAGCTGAATCCGGCAATACGTTTTTGGCCGATTGACGTGTCATAAACCTCGATCACCTGCAATGGCAACTGCCATTTTGTGCCCCATATCTTGGCGCGCATGAGCATTTGACTGTTGGTTTCCACGTCGCCATCCAAGTTCATCCAATCCAAATCAACCATTCGTTTGCCGAAAATGGCTTTACGGCCATTTTCAAAACATTGCGGTCCTTGTCCGATAGATCGACGCGCATGGTTGATGCGAAAGTTGCTGGGGACAGACAGCTTAGTGTTTGGTAGCGTCGCGCCCACAGGTTGATAGCTTAAATGGGACATAAAGCCTCCTTCATTCGTGTCGCATGAGCGGCTTCAATAGATTTCTAGCCAGTTTGTGGGTGCCGCCAAACAGAGGTAGTCTGCTGAATTGTATGAGTTTTGAGACAAGGGTCGTGCTGTGTTGAACAAATTTAATCGTTGGTTTACGACCCTCGGAGTCATCGTAAATCCAACGCAGCGTAACCCCTAAATGAAATAACCAAAGTAAAGTAGGCAGGCAGTCTGCCAAAGGATGGTCTGCGATCAGGTCGCCAAAGACCTCACTAAAGATTTCCTTGCTTGCTGATCGCAACTGCCTGGATTGTTTGGAAAATGGGTTGAGTGCACTACCCGGGTGGACGGCAACGGTGACCACCTCGCGTGCTAGCTCATGATAAGGCTCAATGGCGTCAAGGTATCCATTCAAGAAGGTCTGAAGTCGTACCTGTAACTTCCCAGACCTGGAAGCGTTTCTCTTCGACGCTTGTAGTTGCAGTGCGAACATATTCTCATAAAAAACAAAGACCAGATCGTCTTTGGCAGGGAAGTAATAGTACGCGTTGCCTAGTGAAACCCCGGCCGCTTGGGCGATATGCCGCATGGTGGTTGCATGAAATCCACGTTTTGCAAACAGAAGGAAGGCGGCCTGTTCGATTTTCGCTTTAGTGCGTTGCGCTTTTTTCATAAGGGCTCACGGTTTTTTGAACACGTTCAATAATAGTTAATTTGCAGTATGGCGTCAAGGTTAGGTGGGATTTTGATTGCCACGAGGTGACCCATTTATGGAGCTAAAGGGTGTAGAATCAAGTTGCTAAGTAGAGAGGAGGATGGGTGTCTAGTCGGTTTGCGCGCTACCAAAAATCATTACTGCTCTTGATGCTGGGCATGGTGCTGCTGGTGATTGTCACCGCAACGCTCTATATGCTTGGCATGACGCACCTCGAGGGAGATCCACGCACCTTTTTGGAGAGCCTGCAATTTGCGGCAGAAACGCTGACAACCACGGGTTATGGGGAAGATGGACGCTGGAAAAGTGTCACCGTTTCAATTTTCGTGATCGTGCTCCAATTCTTGGGCGTTTTTGTCATTTTTCTGGTGATCCCCATCTATTTGATCCCTTTTCTGGAAGAACGTTTTGAGTTGAGGTTACCCAAAGAAGCCAAGAACATGAGCGACCATGTGGTGATTTACCATTATGGTGCCCCAGTCACAACATTGTTGGCGGAGCTACAGGAAGACCATGTCTCGGCAGTTATTCTTGAGGAAGATGAGTCTATTGCGAGACAAGCGCTGCGTGACGGACACCAAGTGGTGCATGCGCGCACGGGTGACATAGGGCTATCGTCGGTGTGTTTGGACAAAGCTCGAGCGCTTATCGCAAATAGTGCTGACGATAAAAATGCCGCTGTATGTTTAGTCGCTCGCCAGCTTGGATTCACGAAAGACATTTACGCCATGGTAGAAGACCCTTTTCACCGCAAGCCGTTGGCTTTGGCTGGCGCAACGGCAGTCTTCACGCCTAGGCACATGTTAGGTGCGGCGTTAGCAGCGCGCGCCAGTTCACGTATTAGTCCGCGGGTATCAGGTATCCAACAGCTGGGCAAGCAATTGGAAGTCGTAGAGGTTGGCGTTACCTCCAATAGCCCATTAGTTGGGAAGTCTCTCATTGAAACAAAGATCGGTTCCGAGACCGGTATTAACATCATTGCCAAATGGGTTTCTGGCCAACTGAAGCCGGTCATTAGCGGGGATACATTAATTGAGGCTAATGACGTGCTGGTGGGTATCGGCACCGACGCGCATATCCGAAAATTCACGCAGTTCGTTGGCGGTTCTGCAGCCACTCAGCATGAAAAGTACATCGTGGCCGGATTTGGTGAAGTAGGTAAAAAAGTCCACGAGCTGCTGACTGCGGTGGGCGAAGAAGTTCAAGTTGTTGATAAACATGCAGGCGAAGGTGTCGATTTTGTGGGTGATGCCCTAGACCACCGCCTAATTGAGCGGGCAGGAATCGTAACTGCGCAAGCCGTTATTTTGGCCTTGGACTCTGATAGCGCAACCCTCTTTGCAACCGTCGTGCTTAAGGATCTGGCCCCTCAAGTCCGAATCATCGCACGGGTTAACCATGCCGACAACGTGGAACGAATCCATCGTGCTGGCGCCGAATTTGCCTTATCGATTAGTCAAGTGGCCGGTCAAATCATGGCACGCCGACTCTTAGGCGATGAAGCGGTTGCATTGAACACTCAACTCAAGATTCAGAAAGTTTCGTCCATCGCTTTGGCGGGTTCAACGCTAGGGGAATTGCGGATTCGCAGTCGGACAGGTTGCTCAATTGTGGCGGTAGAGCGCGGTCCAGAGGTTCTGGTATCGTTTCATCTCGATTTTCGTTTTGAAAAGGATGATGCGGTTTTTGTGTGTGGCAGTTATGAGGCCATCCGTCTATTTCATGAACATTTTGGGGAATCTTGAGAGTTATCAGTCGACCAGGTACAACACGATCTCAGGGAAGATGACGATCAACAATAAGCCGATCAATTGGATGACAATAAATGGAAAGACGCCTTTATAGATATCGGTTGTTTTGATTTCAGGTGGGGCGACGCCGCGCAAATAAAAGAGCGCAAATCCAAAAGGAGGGGTCAAGAACGAAGTCTGTAAATTCATGCCCACCATGACCCCGAACCATACGAGATTGATGTCCAAATGTCTTGCCGCCGGCACTAAGAGTGGCAGGATAATAAAGGCGATTTCGAAAAAATCAATAAAGAATCCCAGTACAAAAATCACAAGATTAGCGATCACCAACAAACCCACAGCACCGCCTGGCAGATTGGTTAATAGGTCTTTGATCCATATGTCTCCAAACAAACCACGGAAAACGAGTGTGAAGGCTGTCGAGCCGATCAGCAGAAACATGACCATTGAAGTGAGACGGACCGTATGGTCTAGGGAATCGGTTAGTGTTTTTTTTCTTAATCGTCGATTGATGGCGGCCAGCAACATGGCGCCAACTGCGCCTAAGGCTCCGGCTTCAGTAGGCGTTGCAACGCCCATGAAAATACTGCCGAGCACGAGTAAAATCAAAGCTAAAGGCGGAAATAACACCAGTAGAACCTTTTTACCTAATAACCAGCCATGAATGTCTCGAACGGATAGAGGTAGAGCAGGCATTTGACTAGGTCGAGTTATGGCAACGCCTATTGCGTAGACGGCATAAAGACCGGCTAATAAGAGACCCGGAAGTAGCGCGCCGCGAAAGAGATCGCCAACCGATATCCCCATCTGATCGGCCAGGACAACCAGCACAACGCTAGGCGGAATGATTTGACCCAACGTACCTGAAGCCGTAATAAGGCCAGTGGCGATTGTTTTGGAGTAACCGTACTGAAGCATGACCGGAAGAGAGATCATACCCATGGCCACCACGCTTGCTCCGACAACGCCGGTTGCGGCGGCCAGGAGGGCACCAACAAATATGACCGCGAGTCCTAAGCCCCCTCTGACGGGGCCGAAGAGCATGCCTACGGTCTTCAGTAAATCTTCCGCTAAGCGAGATTTCTCAAGTACAGCGCCCATGAAAATGAAAAACGGAACAGCCAATAACACCGTGTTTGACATGATGCCCATTGTGCGGTCGGACAGGGCAAACATGAGCCCCCAATCAAAGTAGCCCATTGAAATGCCAATGGCCGCGAAGATAAGAGACGTGCCACCGAGGGCAAAGGCAACCGGGTAGCCTGTGAAAATAAGACCAAATGCAACGATAAACATCATGGGCGCTAAGGCGTTATGCGTCATGTCTCGTTCTTGTCTCGCAATTGTATCCAGAGTTGGGTCGCCCAAGCGATGCCTTGTATGAGTAGGAGTAAAAAGGCCAAAGGGATCATCGTTTTGATGGGAAACCTAGCTAAACCACCCGGATCATTGGACATCTCCAATTCACGCCAAGAATTGATCGCGGCCGGCGTCGTAACCCAAATCATGAGCAGGCAAAAAGGAATCAAAAATATTAAGGTTCCCGTCAGATCGATCCAAGCCTTGTGTTTAGGTTTTAAGCGTCCATAGATAACATCCACGCGGACGTGCTCGTCCTTTTTTAAGGTATAAGCTGCGCCAAAAAGGAAAACCAATGAGAACAAATACCATTGGGATTCTATATAGATATTTGAGCTGAGATTAACGCCTATCGCTCGACCCAAATAGCGCGCAACCGCGTTGAAGGCGCCCAGGAGGACCATGGCCAGAGTCAGCCAGGCCAGCAATCGAGCCATTCCTGCATTCAGTTTATCGATGAAACTATTCACGCAACCTCATGTGGCCTAAACGCTGCCTTAAGTGTCGTTTACATTGATTCTAACAAAACTCAAGGCAAGCGCACGAAGGAACTACTTGACAAGCTCAAAACCAGCATTCATATTGTTAATACTAATTCATTAGTAGGTGTTTATGCCGCGCAATTCTTCACCCACCCTAACCGATGCCGAGGTACCCATCATGGAGGTGCTCTGGCGTTTGAAGGAAGCAAAAGTGTCCGAAATTATTAGTACGCTGAACCTAAAACCAGAACCCGCTTATACAACGGTGTTAACGCTGTTGCGTATCCTGGAGAAAAAGGGCTGTGTGGGACACACGAAAGACGGCAAAGCACATGTCTTTTATCCGTTAATTTTGCAGTCGGAAGCACGACGTGACGCACTTAAATTCGTATTGGATCGATTCTTTGGTAATTCCCCAAAACTGCTGATGCAGAACCTTATCCAAGATACCGAGTTGAACAAGGCAGAGCTTGAGCAATTGCGTGTTTGGGTGCAGGAGGCAGGGTCTGACCATGATTAGTATTTGTTTGTGGCTGGCGGCAGCATCGCTTTTGCAGGGCCTGTGGTTTATCCCACTGTGGTTATTCCGGCATCGACTAGAAAGGTCCGTGGCGCCTAAGATGGCGCACAGGCTTTGGCTATTAGCATTATTTGGGATGACTGTATGGCCAGTGGTTGTGTTGTTTTTGCCGCGCGCCCAGTCAATTGTGCCAATCGAACTTTCTAAGTCTGCTGCTCTTGCAGAGCCATCCGTTTCACTTGTTCAGGTAGCGAGCTGGCCGCAGTGGATTATGGGTCTCTGGGTCATTTGTGTACTGTTGCTGCTGGGTCGCGTGTTCGTCGAATATGTCCGTATCGAGAAACTCATGCAGGGAAGCAGTCCACTCAAGGGCATACAGGCGCAAAGATTACACTTTTGGGTCAAGCGTTTCGCCATTGGACGAGCGGTAAGCGGCAGGTTGGTTTCCGGAATTAAGTCGCCTTTCACTATGGGACTTACGCGCTCTCAGGTCGTATATCCGGAGAATGCACCTTGGTTGGTCCATCGCGACGATTTTGATGCGATCACTTGTCATGAACTGGCCCATATCGAACGGCGAGATGTGATGCGACTGACATTGGCTTATGTAGCTGCCTCAGTTTTCGTCTTTAATCCTCTGGTTTGGTTGGCAATGAGGCGGGTACGAGAAACGGCCGAATGGTGTTGTGACTCTAGAGCGCTAGAGGCAGGCGTCCAACCTCGAAGGTACGCAAACCTTTTAATTCAAATGTTGAGTTGGCAGCGATCCAAATCAGGATGGAGTCCGTTGCCAGCTATGGCACATGATTCAAACACAATCAAAAGGAGACTAACCATGATTATTAGACCTAAGCCCAACTCCGCGCGCCTCACGGCATGCTTGGCCTTGGTATGTTTTGGGTTGCAGGGTGTCATTTGGCTTCCGCAGGCACCAGTCACGATTGACGGCGAAGATGTGGTCGTTCAGGAGCGACACTCTGACGAGGATTTGAATGAAAGATTGGCACGACTTGAAGACGAGAACCGGGAGCTAAGGCAAGCGCTCCACGAAGCACAAGAAATGGCTTCCCGCGGTGAAGGCGACCAACGGCATGTTGAATCACAACGTATGGCCTTGGAAGGCCAGTTGCAGGAAATGGAGTTACAACGTGTGGAGGCCCTCCACCAGGGTGTTTTGGTTCTTAAAGAAAGAGCGCAACAGGCTCAAGAACAGGAACGAGTTGTGATGGCGGAAGCTGAGAAAATGCAAATTGAACATGAACGTGCGGTAATGGAAGAAATCAAGAGTCGTGAACTCGAAAAGGTCCACGAAGATTTGGCCCAGCAGCAGCTACTGCTAAAACATCAACAAAAAGAGATGGAAGCGCAGCTGGAACAAGAGCTTGCGCAACAGGCCGCCGAGCTAGAAAAGATTCGCCAGGAGCAAGAAGAGCTCATACGTCGCGTAGAACAAAAGAACGAGCGCTGATCTATCTTTTGACCGATGCCTAGATTAAGCCTTATCTCCATCTGAGTCTTCAAGCTTCTCGATCGAAAATCCGGTGAAGCCATAGATGGCGGAAATAACTGGATTCATAAGGTTAAAGAAACAGTAAGGAAGATACGCCAACGTCGGCACACCTAGGCTAGTAGCCATGAACGCACCACATGTGTTCCAGGGAACTAGCGGTGACGTAAGTGTGCCGGCGTCCTCCAGGCAGCGCGACAAATTCTTTGGGTGTAATTTTCTGTGTTCAAATTCGGCTCGAAACATTCGGCCTGGAATGACAATGGCAATGTATTGATCGGAGGCAATGATGTTCATGCCGATGCTGGTTGTCAGCGTTGCCAGGATCAGACTGCCTGTCGAATGGGCCATGCTCAAGATGCTGCTGGCAATGCGTTCAAGCATTTTGGTGGTTTCCATAACCGCACCAAAGGTCATGGCTGACAGGATCAACCAAACGGTATTCAACATGCTGTCCATGCCGCCCCTTGACAGCAATTCGTTCAAGGCTTCGTTACTCGTCGAGGCTTGGTAGCTGGTGAACATGGCCGTCCAGAAGCCCTTCATTAGAATAAAGAACTTAGGCAGATCGCTCTCACCTACATAGGCCAAAACGGAGTTCTGTTGGAAAATCACGGCAAATATCCCACCTGTCAGGGCGCCTATGAGTAATGCCGGAAAGGCAGGCATCTTCTTGATGACCAGGAAGAGTACGACACATGGCGGAATCAACAGATGGGGGCCAATGACAAAACCCTCATTTAGCGCCTGAGTAAAGGCATGAAGGTCTGCCTCGCCGCGGGCTTCAGAAAAGAAACCAATCAAGGTAAAGGCAATTAAGGCGATGCCTAAACTGGGAACAGTTGTCCACAGCATATGACGAATATGAGTAAACAAGTCCGTGCCAGCCATAGCCGGAGCTAGGTTGGTTGTGTCTGAGAGCGGTGATAGTTTATCGCCAAAATAGGAGCCAGAAATGATTGCTCCGGCTGCGATACCGACATTCATGTCCAGAGCTGTGGCGATGCCTACAAGCGCAATCCCGACTGTACTAGCGGTTGTCCATGAGCTACCCGTGGAAACGGCAACCAACGCACAAATCACACAGGATGCGGCGTAAAAAATCGTGGGATGGAGAATAAGTAATCCGTAATAGATCATGGTGGGAACGACCCCAGCCAGGATCCAAGTACCGATGAGTGAACCGACAACCAACAGAATCAAGAGTGCACCGGTCGAAAGTGAAATGCCGTGCACGATGCCCTCTTCGATTTCTTTCCAGGTATATCCGTGCCGGAGCCCGAGTAAAGCAGCGACGGCGGCACTAAGAATAAGAGCAATCTGGTTAGGACCGTATGAGGAGTTATCCTTAAAAAAGACCACCGATGCGGCCAACATAACGATCAGAAAAAGGACGGGTACTAAAGATTCCCACAGATTGGGCTGTGTGTGATTGCTTGAACTCATCAGGTTTCCTTGTTGGGTTTGGTTAAACAGCCGCAAGTATAACAGGCACAACCGCCGACGTGGGAACCGGCATTCTGATAATTGCTTTGGGGTGCCTCGTGTGTCTTTTTGTGTTTGAATGGTGCGCATCGACGGCAACGGGAGCAAAACGCATGGACGTCCATGAATTTCGCAAGCTAGGCTATCAGGTCATTGACTGGATCGCCGACTATATGGACAAGGGTTACGAAGGACCGGTTACACCGAACTGTCAACCGGGTGATTTGCTAAAGCAGATCCCTACAAGTCCGCCCCAAGAGGCTGAATCAGGGAGTCAGGTGTTAGCCGACTTTCAAGAGATGATTCTGCCGTTGACCAGTCATTGGAATGATCCCAGGTATATGGGCTACTTTCCTTGTAACCATTCTGGTGCCGGTATTTTGGGCGAGTTATTAAGCGCAGGGCTGAATGTGAATGCCATGAGTTGGGCCACCAGTCCAGCTGCCACTGAACTGGAAATGGTGATGATGCGTTGGTTAGGTGAACTACTTGGGCTCAATTGGCCCGGGACCATTCAAGATACTGCTTCGACGGGAACTCTGTGTGCCATGTTGGCGGCTCGTGAGCAAGTGGCTGCCATTAACGCAGATGGCTATTATGGCAAGAAACCATTGGTAGCTTATGCATCGGACCAAGCGCATAGCTCCGCGATTAAAGCGGCTCGTATTGCTGGTATCGGCGATGCCTTTTTGAGAGCGGTTCCTAGCAACGAACAACAAGCTATGAATGTAACGGCTTTAAAGGCGATGATTGAACAGGATGAGCAACTGGGAAATGTTCCCTTTTTCGTCATGGCCACGGTCGGCACGACATCCACCACCGCGATCGACCCGGTTGCCGAAATCGCAGACATCTGTGTGGCCAAAGGCATTTATTTGCATGTAGATGCTGCTCTGGCTGGAACCGCTGCCATCTTGCCCGAAATGAGGTGGCTTATGGATGGCGTGGCCCAAGCGGATTCCTTTTTGTTTAATCCCCACAAGTGGATGTTCACCAATTTTGATTGCAGCGCGTATTTCTGCAAGGACCCTATGCAATTGAAGCGTGCCTTGGCGATTCAGCCCGAATACCTGAAGACCGAGCATGACGCGTCCGTTGAGAACTTCAGAGACTGGTCGATTCAGTTGGGGCGCCGCTTTCGGGCGCTCAAATTATGGTTCGTGATGCGCACGATGGGTGTTAAAGGATTGCAAGACCGAATCCGTCTTCACTTGGAAATGGCCAAGTGGTTTGCCCAGCAGGTGGCTGACCATCCTCAACTTAGTCTGTGGTCGCAGCCGAAGCTGAATACGGTGTGCGTGTATTTAGATGGTGATGGTCAAACGGAGTCATTGATGAAACGGTTGAATGAAACAGGTTCAGTCTTCCTAACACATACAGTAGTGAATTCTCGCTATTTGATGCGGGTGTCATTTGGCCAGACGCACCAAACCTGGACACATGTGCACCAGCTCTGGAAACTAATACAAGATCAGCTAGCCGCTGACTAGGATTCAGATCCCACCGTCAGTTCTCGAATTGAGAGCTCACCTTCATCGTCAACGAAGACGCCGACAAGCCTACCTCGCATACCCATCAATCCGCCGCCTTGTCCCAACGTCATTTTCACGTGGCCCAACATGGTGCCCGATTTGTTGACCAAATAACCCGAAACACGATGGGTGAGTGGTGATTCTTCATAGACAAGAAAGTTTTCGCCATAGGATAAGATGCCGGTGAAGAAGGGGAACTTTTCCCCGTAGGTTGCTTTTAGGAAATTTGAATTCTTAATGAAGGGTAATTCGTCGAATTCGTTGCGGTCAAAGTCCGATATATCGCGCTGAACCAGCGCAAGTTTAACGGATTGGGCATTTTCATTTTCAAGTGATCTGAATTTGAATTCTGGCTTGCCGGTATCAGCGGTGACTAGTCTATTTAGGACCGCATTGTAAGTCATGAACAAAGTAGGGCTGTAGGCATTGATAACCACGGCTGTTGGTCGTCCGCCCCCGGTTCCTTCCCTTTTGAAACTGTGGTCTTCAATGCTGGCCAAGACTTTACTTTCTTTGCCGTCAGAGCTGAATTTCAATACTTCGCGTGCCGGTGTTTCGCGCATGAAACTTTGCTGATAAATGAGGAACTCGTTATTGGGTGTGACAAAAAAACTGCCAGTACGTCCACCGCGAATATCCAAGGCGATCGATTTTTGGTAGTCGCCCTTAAGCGAAAAAACTTCCAGGTTTCGTTTGCCGCCATTGTAGACGTAGACCTTACCATCGTTGACACCGACGTAACCTTGTGGTCCACCCCCTCGACCATTAAAAGATAATTCACCGGGTCCTTCACCTGGTTTTCCAATCACATGCGAAAAACTTCCATCTTCATTCCAAACGAAGATGACGGATGCACCAAAATCCAATATATAGAAGTTCCCTTGGGCGTCTATGTCAATGGAAGATGGGTTCTGCAGAAAGAAGTCAAGATCTTGGGGTGGCGCTTCAAATTGGAGTTTTGGCTCGACAGCCAAATTCCCGGCCAGCGATGCGAAAGCAACGAAAAACATGCAAACAGATTTCATGACTTGCTCCTTCAATCTACCAAATTCTTTCCGGTCAGAAGCGTATCGATATCCGCTTCAAGTTTTGCTTTCAGATTTGGGTCGACACCGATATGGACCGATTGTACGCGACCATCCTGACCAATCACGACGGTTTGCGGGATTGCGTCAGCGACATAATCTTTGCCAACCGATCCGGTCTCGTCAAGGATCACATTCAAGTCGAGACCTTTTTGTTTTAAGAAACTCTCCACCTTAGCTTTGTTTTCTCTGAGGTTTAAGGCGTAGACATGGACGTTCTTGTCTTTATACGTTTGTGCGAGTTCGGCAATGAGTGGCATGGTCATACGGCAAGGGCCGCACCAAGTGGCCCAAAAATCTATAACCACTACGTCCTTATTTTTGTGGTCTGCCAGCGAAACCGACTTGCCTTCTAAATTCTTAAGGCTAAATGCTGGGGCGGACTTTCCAATTAGACCGTGAGAAGCTGGTGGCGCTGCGCCGCCTTGGTTAATCGAAAATTGGGCTACTTTCTTGGCGTCCTTCGGTGGCGTGTACTCGAAGTCCGAATCAGCTACGCTTGACTTCCAATCTTGAAATTCGAAAGTCATACGGATTTCTGTGCCCGGTTGTGCTTGTACCATTTTGGAAAGATCGGGCATCAAGCGGCGTAATTGCAAGGTGTTCGGCTCAAACCAGGCATTCATATCAACGTCTCTTTTTTGAAAATAGACCCGATGAAAGGATTGACCATCAATCTCTTCTAAACCCATATCGACCATCCAAGTGATGTCAGCTAAGAAAGTGGAGCTGCTTTGAATATCGGTCAGCATCCAAATGAAAGCAGTTGCCCCTCCGCTGAAGGTAGAGATGAACTGATCGCCAAGCAGCAGTTGTTGAAGACTCGCTGGCGCAGGACCCTGACGGTATTGTCCTAAACGGGGAATGTAGGAAACGGATTCTTGTCCATTGGACACGAGTGTTACCCCACGACCTTCCAATAATTCGAGCTTAAGTTTGTTGGGCATTTGGCTGGCGAATGCAAAACTGGCGTGTTCATTCATGGTCTCACTGCCTTGTTTGGCATAAACGTCCAGGCTCAACAAGCAGGCCTGAGCAGCATGATCGGCGACGGATTGAGCATAATCTTGCAGTATCTTTTTTGCGCTATCGTCGACGCGTATCTCAGTCTGGGACCCGACTGCAGTCTGAGCGAACAAGTTTAGTAAGAGAATGAAATTGGTCAAGATTTGCTCCCGTTTGAAAGTGTGGTTGTAGGCCGGCATACGCATCTACTTAGTCATTGTTTAGCAAGACCAGCGCCATTTTTTTGGCTTGTAAGTCGGCTGCTGCTTGTAAGGGTGGCCCAGCCCGATTAAACTGGGGCGGATCAAAGGGAATCCGTGCGGCGGACCTACGCGCGCGCTCATTCTACACGAAGACTGGCGCCTTGTCCTCTTAAGCCATGATAGGACCGACTGTGCGTGTAAACTCTCCTACTCAATTCGCCATTATCCGTATCTTGACAGGCGGATGGCTGTTTGCGACCTTCTTAAACGCGAGCTTGTCCCATCCTCTACAAGTGATTTACGGTCGAGCGGTTGAATTTGACGGTTATATCAAAGTTTTTCATATGCTTCAGCTCATTGAGAGCGAAGCGGCGATGCGTTTCTTGTTGGCTTTTCTTGCTGTACTCAGCTTATTCCTCATTTTAGGGTGGTGGCGTCAGCTGGTTAGTTTCTTTGTTTGGTTCGCATGGATAAGTCTCTTCTTAACCCATGCAGATAGCCGACATGTATCTACATTTCTGGGCGAGTGGCTCTTGTTTGCTTGTGTGCTGATGCCGGCTGGCGAGCCGCAAATTCTCCCCTGGATCAAGGCGAAGCAGAAATGGCGACCGCAGGCGCTCATTATGTGGGGCAGTTGGTATTTGGTGGTTTTGGTCGTGTTCTTTACGATCTTGAACACGAGGGTGTTCCTGTTTAATCACGCATCAGATTGGATGCTCGTTAGCATGGCATTGGTGGCAGCTCTGGGCTCTTGGCCTCCTTGGAGGCGTTATGCATGGCTCTTGATGCTGGCTTTTTTCCCGTTGGTCAGCTTTTCAACTGAAATTGCGTTGGCTCCGGTGCCCTTCCTGCTGTGTCTCGGCTTGGCGTTTGATCGGCGTTGGTTTTGCCCACGTGAACCACGCTCGTCCGTGGTCTATTTCGATGGCGTTTGTGGGCTTTGCAATCAATTTGTAGACTTCCTGATACTTGAGGATGATGAGGAAGTATTCAAATTTACGCCTCTTCAAGGCGAACACGCCGCTCATAATTTGGACAGTCGTGCCACCCAATCGATGGAAAGCGTGGTGCTTCAAGAAGGACAAGTCACCTGGGTCCGCAGTGATGCGGCCTGCCAAATTATGATACGGCTCGGTGGGGTTTGGGCTGTGATGCACCTTGCATTGTGGATTCCGCGATCTGTGCGTGATCGTGCCTATCATTTCGTAGCTAAAAACCGCTACGTCGTGTTTGGTAAAAAGGATAGCTGTCGGATACCTACCAAAGAAGAAATGGCTCGCTTCATTCCATGAACGAGTTAATTAAGACTTATTGAGCTTGGCGCGAAACGGGACAAGGTGCTATAAAACGAGGACTTCAGCACAAAATAATTAATCATGACCGCTTCTGGAGGAACGATGGCATCCGATCAAAAACCGCAAAGGCCTATCCGTCGCGGGGCCTATCCCGAATTGACATTGCCAGCTGTCCTCGTAGGTTATGTCTTGGGCATCATTCTGGCTATCGCGATTGGTTATGCGGCCTTAATACTTGGTTTTTCCATCGAGGGCTCAGAGTTAGCGGCCATATTGGGTTTTGCGATCCTTAGAGGCATGATGGGTCGCTCTAGCATTGTCGAAAACAATATTAATCAGACGATTGCCAGCGCCGTGAATGGCGCGTCGTCGGGCATGATGTTCTCCGTTCCAGCCTTATTCATTTTGGGTTATACGGACTTCAATCGCGCGTTCATGGTTCTTGGTTGTATCGCTGGTGCCGTCTTGGGAATCGCCTTTATCATTCCGTTGCGCAAGCAAATGATTGATTACAACCGCTTAGCGTTTCCTGGCGGTATCGCAGTTGCCACGATTCTTAAGTCTCCGGGTGCTGGCATCCAGAAGGCTTATTACTTGTTAGGCGCCGCTGCATTTAGTGCGTTCGTACATTTTTTTGTATTGACGGGCGGTAATGAATATTACAACTTAGGTGCCGTTCTTAATCTGCCCGAATATTTGAATGGCATTTGGTATTTATCGCTACTTACGGTGGGTGTCGGTTTCCTTTCAGGTAAAGGCGGCATCTATTTCATCATCGGTGGTTACGTCTGTTATTGGGTTTTGGCACCCATTATGTCGTCGTTTGGCATCTTACCTTCACCCGATCAGCTGACGGATATGGGCACTAATGTCACAGGCTTTCTAAGAATCCAACTCTTTAGGCCGTTAGGCATTGGCATGCTCATTGGTGGCGCGTTGACGGGCATCGTGCTCGCCTTTCCTTTAGTTTTAAGCGCGGTGAAAAGCATGCAGTCGGCTGCTTCCTCTGGGTCCGTTCATTCCAAAGATGAAATGCCTATCAAACTGCTTTATTTCGCCATAGCGGGCGCCTTCATGTTGTTGTTTTTGATTGCTATCTTTTCAACCGAGCATATGTCGATAGCTCGCGGCGGCGCGATGGCCGTTTTAGGTACGCTCTGGGTGTGGGTGGCAGGTGTCGTACTTTCGGAATGTATTGGACGAACCAATTGGTCGCCATTGAGCGGTATGACATTAATAGGCATTACGATTCTCATTTTTGTCGCCAGCGGTCTCCCTGATCGAGAAGCCGTGATCGCTTCGGTCATGGTTGGGGCTGCCATGTGTGTGGCTATGTCGCAGGCAACCGATCTCATGTTAGACATGAAAACGGGTTACATGGTGGGTTCCCAACCCAGAAAACAGCAAATTGCGCAGTTATTGGGCACCTGGCTTGGACCGATTGTGGTGATGACGATTATTGTCATTTTGCATAAACAATGGGGTCTTGGAAGCGACAAATTGCCGGCTCCTCAAGCGCAAGCACTGGCCAGCGTCATTAGCGGCATCTTAGGTGGTGATGTTCCAATCGACAAATATGGATCGGGAGCTGCCTTGGGCGCTATCCTTTCGGCTAGTGGGATTGGTGGTCTAGGCGTATTGGTTGGGCTTGGTTTTTACCTTCCGTTTAGTATCGTCTTGACCTATACGATTGGCACTATTTCGCGCATAACCATGGACAAGCTAAAAGGGGCGAAGTTCAGCCACAATGTGGGTATTCCCATCGCTGCCGGCCTTATTGTAGGGGAAGCGTTGGTGGCTGTCGGTTTTGCCGTCACCATGGTAGTCAAAAGCACATTCGGCGCGGGCGCGTAGAGGGGGATCTGATGCACATACTTGGTTATCTATTGATTGGAGTTGGATTTTTGTTGGGCGCGCTTTCGGCGGTTTGGCAAGTTGAGGGTATTTTGCAGGGCTTGTACGCGACGGGCGTGGGCTTGGGCGTTGCCGGCGTGTTGTTAGCTAGAATAGGGACTCGTCGCATACATAAATCAGAAGAACGGATGACAGAGAACCTAGGCACTATCAGGTCCAGTTTGCAGGCGTTGGCGGCCGCGGTTGATTCGTTGGACGACAACAAAGAAGATACCTTTGTGTATGACATCCACGACCTGATTGATGATACAACCATTGATTCAATTGAAAGCTTCGTTGACGTGCGGGAGAGTGTTGCCCACGCATTTGGTCTGCAACCTTATGCCGATCTTATGAGCCATTTTGCGGCCGGTGAACGCGCCTTGAACCGCGCTTGGTCGGCCTCAACGGACGGTTACATCGATGAAGTGTCCACTAGTCTTAGCCGAGCACGTTCGGAATTTGCCTTAACCGTCCAGGCACTCGACCATATTGAACAAAAAGCTTAAGCATCCAGAAATGGAGGAAAAGGTTGATTTTCGAATCATTCAGGGTCCCTTAGACATCATTGGCGACGTCCACGGTTGTTTTGATGAATTAATTGAACTGGTCACTAAGCTTGGGTACGTGGCTGAAGCTGGCGTTGACGGCTGGACGTGTCGCCATCCGCTAAAGAGAAAGCTCGTTTTCGTCGGTGATCTGGTTGACCGTGGCCCTGGTGTGGTCGATGTACTGAGATTTGTCATGCAGACCTATGAACAGGGGTCCTGCTACTGCGTGGTCGGAAACCATGACGACAAGTTGAAAAGAGCCCTTGAAGGGCGTGCAGTAAAAGTCACCCATGGCTTGGAAATCTCACTTGATTTATTGGCCTCGCAAACGGATAGCTTTAAGCAAGAGATTATTCGATTTGTGGAAGATCTACCTAGCCATTTAGTCTTTGACGGCGGAAATTTGGTCGTCGCTCATGCTGGCATTTCCGAAGAATTGATTGGTATTGACTCTAAAGAAACCAGAGCCTATTGCCTGTACGGCAAATCCACAGGTGAACACGATGAATACGGACTGCCCATTCGTTATCCATGGGCTAGCGAATATTCGGGAAACGCGCGAATTGTTTATGGCCACACACCCAATAGCGAACCCAGATGGGAGAACAACACCATGAATATCGATACTGGTTGTGTGTTTGGCGGTAAGTTAACCTCGTTGAGTTATCCTGAACTTAAGCTGACTGCGATAAAGGCCAACAAGATTTACTACCATTCGCCCAGATCTTTTTAGAAAACAATCTCGCCATCCATTTCGTCAGCGGCATCAATGCCGAGATAGGCAAGGATGGAAGGGCACATGTCCACCATTCTGGGATTGGCGGTCTTAAGGGGTGTTGAAGTGAAGAGAATGCCTTTGACGTCCTCCGGGTTCATCGAACAGTGGTCACCCGACCAGTTCTGTAGGTTTTCGGTGGTCAATTCGGCGGGCATCCCGCCAAGCGTCGTATCCCAAGAGACACGGTATGGGTGGGCGGTAGCCACGCGTAGATCCGGGGTGAAAGCAGGATTATAGTCGCGGTACATGTCGGCTCGCATGAACACTTTACTGACGGGTTTCAGACCTGTCTTTTCATCTACAAACTCTTCGAACCTCTGGCTCAGTTCCAGACACAGTGCGTCGTAGTCGGCTGGATCAACCGATCCCTGAGGCTCGCGACCTTTCAGATTAATGAAAACCATGCCCAAGCCCATGGCGTAGGCTTTGGTGTTCGCCCAATCTACTGCCGAGAAGGGGGTCGAGCTATTGGCCAAATCGTCCAACTTCATGGGCACACCAAGGACATTGGTTTTCAGTTTCAAGTAGCCATTCTCAACCAACCAAGTGTTGTAGTTGAAGTTATGGCGGAACGAGGCAAAGCCGTGATCGGAACAAACCACAAACAGAATCTTGTTCAAGTCAACCCGTTCTAGTGCTTTACCCACAATCGCGTCCATGCGCCTATATGCATCTCGTATCGCGGTTTGATATTTTTCAGCATTTTCGGCTTCATGGATCGGGTGTTGGTCGTCCCAGTAACGCCATAGCACGTGCGCGATGCGGTCGGTGTAACTGAATACCTGCACAAATAGCTCGCTGTCCGAATCGGTCAAAAATTGGGTCATTAGTTTTTCGAAACGGTCCACAGTGTCATTCATGTCGCGTAAAAAATGTTCTTCGTCCATTAGGTCTGAGCTGATCGACCAGGTATCGCATGCCCAGCCGATAGTTTTGTAAGGATCTTCGGACCAAATCTCTTTCGCAAGCGAAGCAGGATAGGTGAGCGGGAGCGGGGTGTCTGGATGTAGGTTAACGGGTGACATATACAACTTAAATGTGGGGTTCAGTCGCTCAAGGTAGAACTTCGCAAAACCCTTCAATGTGATGAGTGGGTTCACCTTGTAATGGAATTCAACGAAATCGGACCATTCCCCTTCCTGTAGCGTGACAGTACGGTCATTAACGTGTAGGGATAGGCTATCGGCCGCAATTTCGATTTCCACGGGCAAATGTAGGTCTTTAGGCACGTTGTAGGGCAGCCCCTTACGCAGGGCCTCGCGTTTAGCTTTGGCATCGTAGAAAAGTTTATTTGGTGGACCTAGCACGGTGGTTTGGTAGGGCGAGCTTCCTATGAGTATCTTCACGTCCACGGAGAATTGGTTGTTACCGCTGTTGTAGCTGATATCATTCGTGTAAATCGATGGTTTGCCTACGGTTGCACGTATATCGGGTACTGGCAATCCCGCAATCATTTGACCATTTAAGGGTTCGGCAGGGAAGGTGACTGGCAGTCGTACAATGGTTGCCTTCTTGCCTAGCTCTTCGAGCCGGGTCCACATGGGCTTCCCCTGACGAACGGTATAGGCAAGCGGTTTTTCGTTAGGCACCCAGGGCATGACGTAGTGGTGGATACCGTACCCCGCGACCGCTGCGATAATCGTAGCCACAGCCAATCTTGCAGGCCACTTGAGGAAACGCAGGATCAATGAGAGCAAGAGCAACAGCAATCCGGAGATAATAATTGGTACCCACGTTTGATTCTGCTCGCCAAAAAGGACTTTTTCTTTGCCTTCCCCCTGCAATGCGAAGGTCGGAATATAAGTCCCTTCGCGCCGTTTAATGAAGTCCAAAATCTCCGTCTTGCCAGGATTGAGACCGGTCGCGAACGTGGACCAACTGACGGGCGTTTGCGGGGGATTGGTGGGCGTCAAAGGCGCGAATGACCCTCGTTCCGCAAGTCCCTTCAGGTTAGGCAAGTCACCACTTGCCAACATTTCGGTCACAATTTGGTGATCGGCGCCATCAAAACCTATGACCACAACCTTTTGCGCCATACAAAAGCAAGAAAATAGGGCCAATAAGGCAAAAGTCTTAAGAACATTGGGCATCCGAAACTCCTTGTCAAAAAAACGCCTAGCCATAGCTGCAGGTTCATGGCGAGCTAGGCTTCAAAGTGTCGTCGTTTGCATGCGCAAATGTCAAGTATGAGCCTGCGGAAAGGCTGTGATATGATGTGGCGCCTTGTAGGGGAATAGTTGCTGGGGGTGGTACGGTGATTTACCTGGATAACAATGCGACGACACCGGTCTTATCGATCGTTGCAGACGCGATGCGCCCATTCCTCTTGGACGAATATGGTAACCCGGGTGGGATATACGATTTGGGCAATCGCGCTAAGGTTGCGGTCGAGCGTTCGCGAGCAACCATGGCAAAAACTTTGGCTGCCATGCCATCGGAAATCACCTTTACCGCATCCGGTACGGAAGCTGACAATCACGCTTTGATTGGGGTTGCACTGACGGCGCCTGAGACACGACGAAAGATTGTCATATCCAGTGTGGAACACAGTGCCATTCGACAGCCTGCGGCCTTCTTAAAGAAGTTTGGCTTCGAAATCGTGGAAGTGCCTTTTGAATATGATTCGAATGGATGTATTGATCCGCAGCCATTTTTGGCTGTGATTGACGAACAGACAGCTTTGGTTTCGGTCATGCACACGAACAATGAGACTGGAGTCGTGATGCCAGTCAAGCCGATTTTTGAACACGCACAACAAATGGGCGCCCTGTCACATTGTGATGCCGTGCAGTCTTTTGGCAAGATTAGTGTGATTCCAAAAGAAGTGGGCTGTGACTTGATGACGCTTTCAGCGCATAAGTTTCATGGTCCAAAAGGAATTGGCTGCCTCTATGTACGTAAAGGTGTGAAGATTGAACCGCTTATCCATGGAGGTTCACAAGAAAATGGCCGTCGAGCTGGCACGGAAAATCTGTTGGGAATAGTGGGTATGGCTGCCGCAGCGCAGGCTGTCGATCTAGATGAAATGTCTGCAGTCAAGGACTTGCGAGATCGATTTGAAAGTAAGTTAGTGCGTGAATTGCCAGATAGAGTGCGAGTTAACTTTCAATCCTTAGATCGTGTTCCCAATACTTCTTCTGTCGGTTTTCGAGGGCAGAATGCCAATATTATGTTGATTAAGCTGGATCGTTACGGGGTCTGTGCTTCAACGGGTGCTGCCTGCCATTCCGGTTCACTTTCCGTCAGCGGTGTATTACTAGCAATGGGCCTAACAGAAGCGATGGCGAGTGAAACCATTCGCTTTTCGCTATCTAAATTGACCCAAGCACATGAGATTGATGAGAGTATTGCTATCATAAAGAAAATATTGGGCTGATCGCGAAACATCCTTCACATCAAAGGCCAATGGTCATAACATGAAAACATTGATTCCGACGTTGAGTAGGAAATGACGGACCAGGCCGCTAATCGAAATCCTTTGCCCTTGAGTTCGGCTCAGCTGTTAGCGCAGCAGCTGTTTGCTAATGTTTGTCGTGTGCTTGGCTTTGAATTGACCATTTGGCAGTGTGGCGAAACACCGACACGCATCTTGGGTGATCATGAGTCCTACCCAGATGGTGACTTTAAATCGGTAACTAAATTGGCCAGTCATCTTTACGTGATGGATGTGACATCTGCAGAAATAGAATGGCGCTGTGTCGTCAACGTAGCCTCAAGCCGACTGCGACCCAAATTACTGATTCCCGCGCTTATGGACTCAGTGGCTGAAATGGTTGCTGCACTGCTGCAGCCATCTTCGACTGATAAACCGGATTCTGACGTTAAAGATTTGCAATTGATTTCTCATACCTTGCTGGTTTCAAAGAATATGCAAGGCCTTATCAATTTAGTCGCGCAGTTCATTAAGACCTCATTGGGGCTCGATGCCGTCTATTTGCGTTTAGAGCCAAGTGATCGCGATCCCATAGCAACCTGTGTGGGTGAACATTGCCAATCATTGAGTGAATGGATTGCCGATGACCAAGTGCAAGGCTTGATTGGACGCATGCGTAGCATGCGCGAGAGAGGCCTATCGGTGGAAATTGCTAACGGTTTTGCGCCCTTGATTCATCTGAGTTATGTGGCTGATGGACCCAGAGAGATTGGCTTTTTTGCTTTAGCCGCCAACTCTGGCAGTCGATTTAGCGCTGAAATCGAAGAGAGCTTATCAAGTGAAATCGCGGCCATCTATGACAAAGCGCGGTTAGAGGATAAGCGCGAAGCTCGAGTCATGTCTTTGTCATCAGAATTAACCCATGAACGAGAATCAAATCGGGCTTTGACGCAGGATCTAAAGTTGATTAAGAGTCAGTGGGCTGAGAGCAAAAATGTGATGGAAAGGTATCAGCGTCTTTTCCGTTTGTTTGATGCGTTGCGGACGGTTCCATGCGATGAACACTATCTGGACAAGTTTTTGGAGTTTGTACGCAATTTGACTGCGGGCAATACGGCAACGATCTGTTTCAGTGAAATCCAAGGAATGAACTTAGTCTATGTGCAAAAGGATAAACGTCTAGGGTCATTGGCTTTTTCAGAGCTGGATGGCGGTCTTTACCACGACTTACTGTTCTCGGGCGAACCGCTGTACTGGGATGGGTGTGGAGTGCGCTCATTTGAATTGCCGTCAGGACATCCTCGAGTACGAAATTGTATTGCTGTACCATTTGATTGGGGTGAGCTCCGCGGCGTCGTTTTGGCAGCCAATCTAAGCGATGTCACTCAAGGTAAGGGATTAATGGACAGCTTACAAAAAGTGATCGCCATGTCACAAACCGATGTAAGGCTCGCTTACCTAAGCCGAACTTCAGAGCTAGACTGAAGCCTGCGCAACTCCGGACTCCTTTGCCACGTAGTTTAGGTAAAACCAATTTGGAGGCGTGAGGATGAGCGTTTTATGGTTCGTGTTGTGTTTCGCGGGACCTGCCCAAGACAGCGCTGAAGTTACGGCGATCAAAACAGCAGCATTGGGTTATTTGGATGGATGGTTCAAATCGGATTCCCAGAAAATGGCGGATGCGTTGCACCCATTCCTGCACAAATTCAGAGTGAAGAAGGTGGGCGATTCCGAACATGAGTTTATAGATGTGATGACGGCAGAAGAATTGATTGGCATCAGTAAGATCAATCAGGAATGGGTCAAGAATAAAGGACATCAGGGCCCCGAAATTCTGTTTCATAACGCCGATATCGCAGTGGTTTTTGCCCAAAGCGATGGGTTTTATGACTTGATCAATTTGGCCAAGTTCAATGGTGAATGGAAAGTCGTTCAAGTCCTTTGGCAAACCGGTGAAGGTAAACCCAAGCAATAAGTAAGTTCCCACTGAATTGATCAAGGATTGCGTAGAGGTCAAACGTGATATGGTGAGCGCTTAGGTTTTCATCCATGATTACGCTCCCGATTTGGGTCTTCCTATTAATGCTGGTATTGGCTTGCTGGTCGGCTTGGTCACGCCTTTTTGTCCCCAGTGTGCGCTGGTACCTGCGACGTCGAGTTAATGCGCTCATTGATCAAGTCAATCGGCGCTTGGATGTCCGAATTCGGCCCTTTCAATTGGCCAAGCGTAAAATTTTGCTGCAACGCTTGGTTTATGACGCCGAAGTAGTTAAGGCCCAAGAGGACTACGTGATTGAGTCCAACCTGCCTCGCGACGTCGTTCATGAGAAAGTACGCCGTTACGCTCAGGAAATCGTACCTGCTTTTAATGCCTATCTCTATTATCGTTTTGGATACTGGCTGGCAAAAAAAGTTGTGCAATGGCTTTACGATGTACGCGTCACTTTTAGTAACGAGAAAGCGTTGCTTTCCGCCAATACCAACTCAACCATTGTGTTTGTGATGAATCATCGTTCGAATATGGACTATGTTTTGGTTTCGTTCCTAGCGTCGCAGCGGACGACCTTGTCATATGCAGTAGGAGAATGGGCTCGTGTTTGGCCCTTAGAGGCCCTTATCAAATCGATGGGTGCATATTTCGTGAGACGAAATTCACGTAACCCACTATACCGAAAGGTGTTGGAGAGATATGTGGCCATGGCTACAAAAGAGGGGGTCTGCCAGGCCATGTTCCCAGAAGGTGGCTTGACTCGTGATGGCAAACTACGAGCAGCCAAACTTGGGCTCTTCGACTATATGTTGCGCCACTTCGATCACGACAAGGACCCAGATGTGCTATTTATTCCAGTCGGCATTAACTACGATCGCACACTCGAGGACCGCACGCTTTTGAAGAGTCTTGACGGCGATGCGCCTAAGACAAGTAAATGGCAGGCGGCCGGCAATACCCTCGCATTTGTAAAACGTAATCTAGGACTTATGTGGCGCCATCAATGGAAAAATTTTGGACATGCGGCTGTCGTGTTTGGTACGCCAATCTCGGCCGCAGACTATGCGAAGAGTCAGTCCGTTCAATTCCATGCGTTGGATAGAGCGTTACGTTTCCATCACATCACGCAGCTATCTGAAATGATCATGTCGGAAGTAGCCTCGGTTGTGCCAGTTCTACCTTTGGCGGTTTTATGTGAGGTGCTTCTCGCGTCTAAAGAACCGCTGGATCGAATCAGCCTCAAAGTGCAGGCGCTCAAACGCTCAAAATACCTGACCGAGGCCGGCTTGACAACTGTTGTAGCCATGGAAAACCTGGACGGTGCTTACGATTCGGCCATCGATATGTTGGTAAAACGCCGGCTGGTTATGGAAGAAGACCAATGTTTTGCCGCCAATCCCCAGGAACATTTGCTGTTGAATTATTATGCCAATTCCATTGTTCATTTGGAAAAATGAATGCTGTTGCAGTAGCACGATTAAATCGAGAGTGGTGTTAGAGGCCGAGCTCGTCCAGAATCGGCTGTTCGTATATTTTGTCTTCAGCGGGATATCTTAGGCCTTCGACACCTTGCTCTTTTGCCAGCGACCACAAGATACTCTCGCCAGCGGGCAAGACATCAGGTTGAAGTTCATAGAGAGGATCTGAGAACGCTTCCTCAATACCGATCACTTGCCATCCGTTTCTTTTGAACATATGAATTAGGTCACCTGCGAATGCGGCATTAATTGCATTCGTATGTAGTAGCAGGACATGGTTGACACTGCGTCCCAAAGTCTTCTGAGCCAAGCTTTCGTAATACTGTGATCGGGACCAAATGTGGGCCAAATAAGCGTCTCGAAACGCATCGCTATTATCGTCAGGATGATTTGATATCCAAGTCCTAAAGCGCTGATCGTAGTACCAATCACTGGCGTCGATGCTGACGGAACCACTTTTGTATCCGTGATCGGTTAACCAGATACGCGTCAAATCTCTTTCGTCGGCACTTTTTCCTTCCTTCAAGTAGGGGAACCGGAATCGTTTTGTCCAGCCAGCCATGGATTCAAAGAGCCGTTCGTTCCTTTCAATATCTGCCGTAAATTGATTTACCGACACTTTGTCGGAAGCTAAGTTTTGATGCAGATAAGTGTGGTTGGCGATGAGGTGACCCGATGTGCCCCATTGCCGAACAAGCTCGAGGCCACTGTGGTTGTCGACACGGTTTCCTGCCACAAAAAGAACAGCTTGAATGCCCTCATGTTTGAGGGTGTCGAGGATGCGTGCATTCCATGCTGGCGCATGAACTTGTCGAACAGGGTTGAAACCATCGTCAAAACTTAGGGCCACTCCTTGGGCCCAAAGCGGCAAGGACAATGACGCTAGCAAAAAATACAGGCGAATCATGCCTATTCCCCTAATTTGAGTGGCTGACAGCTTGGACAAAAATGAGTGCCACGTTGACCCACGACGATGCGATTTATGGGTGTTCTGCAGCGAGAACAAAGTTGGCCTTTTTTACCGTAAACTTCAAAATGGTTCTGGCTGTCACCACTTTCGCCATTAGGTTTCCGATACCAGCTAATGGTTGCACCTTCGTGTTGGATGCCTGCCGTCAAGACCTTTTGGATCGCGAGCATGAGCGTGTTTGCCTTCCGTTTTGGTATTTCGGCGGCAGCTGTCAGAGGATGAATCCTTGCGATCCATAAAGCCTCATCAGCGTAAATATTTCCTACGCCAGCCAATCGTGATTGGTCCAATAGAAGTGATTTTATGGGTCGTTTGGAACGGCTGGTAATGGGATGGAGTTTGCTGGATTCGATCTCTAGTGGCTCAGGGCCTAGCTTCTTGTTGAGATCATCTAGGTTGTCCAGGTACTGCACCCGCCCAAATTTTCGTGCATCTGAAAAGTTGAGAAAGCTTTTGGGTGCCAGTTTCAAACTGAAACGAACCCACTTGTCCATTCCGCGTAAATGTTCGCTTATATAAAGCCGCCCCGTCATGCGTAAGTGGATGGTTAGGTAACCCTTGTTGAGTTTCAATAGGATGTACTTACCACGCCGGTCGATACTGACGATGTTTTGCTTGGCCACTAGGCGATCAAAATCTTCGGCGGTATAGGGTTCGATTACCTTGTGCCAATCAACCCAGCAATGCATGATCTGGGCACCTTGCAGGTGGGGCCGTAGACCTCGCACCACCGTTTCTACCTCAGGCAGTTCGGGCATTAACCGACGACTTGGTCCTTGCCGTTATCTTTTCCCTGATAGAGTTTGCTGTCCGCGTGCATGACCATCGCCTGTGGACTCTCGAAATTCTCGTTTTCGAAGGTAGCGACCCCGATTGTAACGCTGGCCTGAAACTCAGCGGTAGGTGTGCTGAACTTCATGGCGCGCACGACTTCCAATAATTTGTTGCCGATACGAATGGCCGTTTCTTTGGATGTGTTTCGAAAAAGCGCCATGAACTCTTCGCCGCCAAAACGAGCGAATAGATCCTCTTTGCGTAAGCAATTCAGCATCTGTTCAGAAAACGACTTGAGGACGATGTCCCCGTTTACGTGTCCATAGATATCGTTGATCTTTTTGAAGTTATCCAAATCAAATATCAACAGTGAAAGTGGCTTTTCGTAGCGGCTGTGATAGTTAAATTCTTTTTGCAACGCATCCAGGAAAAATGCTTTGTTATGGGCACCTGTCAATGGATCTTTGGTGGCTTTCTCGAACATTTCCTGTTGGAAAACGAACTCTAGATCATCTTTGAGTGAGTAGCGCAGAATGACATTACCTAAGCATATTCGATCGCCATCGCATAAACGGACCGCGTCAATACGCTTACCATTAACTAAGGTACCATTCGTGGAATCTAGATCCTCGACAATGGTGTCCCCGTTACTGTGAATGGCAAATCGAGCGTGGCGCCGTGAAATGTTTTGGTCGTCCAAAAAGATGTCGCAGTTGCGCGAGCGACCCATATCCATTTGGTGGCCCGGCTTCAATCGGATGACACGTCCTGAGACGTCGCCAGCCAATACCACAACATAAGGCACATGAACCACATTGGATTCGTCGCCGTTAATTGCTCGAATCGTGGTTTCATCTTCTCTTTGATAAGGTTGTGGTGAAGAGTCTTGCGACACGTGCCACCCACACTTGTTATTCAGAATCCATCAAACGGTCTAAGACCGGCTCAGGTATAGATACTGGCATTATAACTAAACAGCGGCTGAGCGCAACGCGAAAATAGGCTGAAGTCTTTTACGTCACATAGCTGCGTGTTATGATACCGCACATAATTTCCGTAATTCAGGTAGGTAATGCAATGGCGACTCGAAAATTGATTCGTCCTAGTCTAAAAGACATTAAGGAGACGCCTAATCGGCCTCCCGAACCACAAATGCCAGCCATTGCTACCTCTATTCAGAATCAGGCCGGTACGGCTTTTGCCCGTCGTAAACATATTCCGGCGGAACAAACCAACGCCGAAAGTTTCTATTACCTGAAGCAAATGCAGACCAAAACACCGATGGTCATTACCCTGCAAGACGGGGAACAAATTCGTGGGGTCATAGAGTGGTATGACCGCAATTGTTTAAAGATAAATCGCTACAAAGAACCTAACCTGATGATACTAAAACACAACATCAAGTATATGTATAAACAAGAAGATGAACCACGTGGGTTACGGCGTCGCGTTCGCGGATCTGGCAAAGAACGCGAAGGCGAACCCAGCAAATAAGTGACCCGCCGCAGCCGCTAAGCTGCCACGACGAGTCGAGAATCTATCTATTTGCCAGCTACAGCTGTTATGTGTTCAAACAGAATGACCATGGATCCGTATTGTTGATTGCGTAATTCAACGTAATCCTCACCGACGGAAACCACCAAGCCGAGTAATTGCTGCCCATCAAAGGCAATCATCACACTAAGATTCTTGTTCTTACTCCATTCAAACAATTCACTCCATTTTTCTTTAGCCGTCATGACTACCTCTTTCTGTTGTTGGGGATGTGGTGGAGGTGAAGGCACCAATCCAATCATACTCATGTACACGAATCCGAGTGTCAGCATATTCTTACCTCTCTATTTTGAGCTTTGGACCTCGTTAACATAACGTTTCGATCAACAGAATGCGAACACATGGAAACGCTCTTTATGTCTATTTACCTGATAAAGCAGGCGTTCACAAGAATTTGAGTGGTTTGGATCACACAATTCTAATTCGATGTTGTTAGTAAACCCATTCGCATCTATTTTGGAATTGTTCCCCGAAAACTATGAGGTGACCATGACATCCCTAATTGTTTTCGGACTGCTAGCTCAATGTGATCTTTCTTCCTGGTATGCTCGGTTACCCCAATGGCCAGCGACCGACTCCGTCTTAACACTAGCCGACGCGTTAAATGATTCACTCGATCCATTCTGTGGGTTGACCGATGAGTTTGATGATCCCGCGACCCTATCCCAGTGGCACCGTCTCTGGGAACTGGAAGAATGGCCCGGTGACCAGTTAGAACTTTGGGATATCGACATCACGAGGCCCGGGCATATGACGATGATGCCTTATACCAGCAGCTGGTTCGATGATCTCAAAGGTGTGCTGGTGTTTAAGAATGTGGAGGGCGACTTTGTTGCCACCACCAGATTTAATGCCACCAATCGCGCCGGGACCTGGGCACCTGACGAGCTATTTTCTTTGGGTGGAATCTTTATTCGCACACCCAGAGAAATAACGGCAGCGACCTGGGTTCCGGGCGGTGAGAACTATATCTTTTTGAGCGGAGGTGCCGCTGGAAATCCGGGCTTCTTTGAATATGAAGTTAAGACCACGGTGAATAGCGATTCGACGCTTGTCTATACCTTCCAATGTCCTCTGGAAGTCAACAATCATTGTCCGTCGATCCCCGACATTGAGCTTAGGGGCGCGCGATTAGAAAATGAACACTTCATCTTGATGCGCCGTGATGCCGGCGAATGGGTCGTACATATGCGTTACCACCGAGACGATATGCCAACCACGTTGCAAGTTGGGTTCACCACTTATACAGATTGGCAAACCGTTGATGACGACTATTATCCTGAGGATCAATATGGGCACAACAACACGGTCATCACCGACGGTAACCCTGACCTACTCGCTCAATATGACTACATGCGCTATGTGCCCCCTAACATTCCAATTGAACATCAGGGCAAGAACTTCTCGGCTGACTATAATCCTGGCGATCCAACCACGATTTCAGACGAAGATCTACTCAGTTTTCTGGGTTTCTAAGGCTACGAATTCAATCGCCGCCTATTCATTACGTACTGGGAAGGGCGGTCGCTCTACATGTGTTGGCGGGTGGTCCTTAAGGGCTTCTAAAGCAAGTTCAATGGCCTTCTCGAGCTGGGGATCCTTGCCCTTTGCCGTTTCTTTGGGCCATTGCTCTACCTCCACATCGGGAGGCACCCCAACGTTTTCGACAACCCAACCATCCTCCGTGAAAATGGCAATATTTGGCGCCGAAACGAAACCGCCATCCATGAGCCTAGGAAAACCTAAGACACCGACCAGCCCGCCCCATGTTGCTTTTCCAACCAGCGGGCCCATTTGGTACTTTCTAAACATCCAAGGAAGTAAATCTCCGCCCGATCCTGCATTTTCGTCGATGATCATGACCTTAGGGCCTTGAATGGATCCAGTTGGCGTGAAGAGATCCTTGCCGTAACGAGTAGCCCAATAGGAGACAGGTTTACGCCGTAAAACGTCAATGTAATAGTCCGCAATTTGTCCACCGCCGTTATAGCGCTCGTCGAGAATGATGGCGTCTTTGTGGGCTTGAGGGTAGAAGTAACGTTTGAAGTAGGTATGGCCAAGTCCAGCCGTGTTTGGCAACCAAACGTATGCCACTCGGCCACCTGTTGCTTCATCCACACGTTTGATGTTGTCTTCGACCCATGCACGGTTTCTGAGCGCGGATTCGTCATTGATCGGTTCCACGACAACTTCTCTTGCCTTAGATCCGTCGGCCGTTGCGGCGACTTTGAGGCGTACCGTTTTTCCAGCCGTGTTCTCGAAGAAAGAGTATAGATTTGCTGGTGGCACAACTTCCTGATCATTGACCGCTAATAGATATTCACCGTCACGGATCTGAACGCCAGGAACCGATAAAGGTGACTTGAGTTCTGGATTCCAATTAAGGCCGTCAAAAACTCTAGAAAAACGATAGCGACCCTTGTCTACCTCAAAATCAGCGCCCAAGAGACCGCCCGGAACTTTGTCTGGGTTGTTGAAGGTATCGCCTCCACCTGAACGATGATGACCGACAGCGAGTTCACTGCACATCCATTGGATGATGCGATTAACATCTGAGCGTGATGCCGCATGTTGGAGGAAAGGTTGGTAACGCGCCTTCATGGCAGCCCAATCTACCCCATGAAAATTTGTCGCGTAAAAATAATCGCGATTGATACGCCAAGACTCGTCAAATATCTGTGACCATTCAGTTCGTGGATCGATCTTTATTTCAATATGCGTATTCAGCTTTTCCTTGGATGGGTCTAACTTTGCGGCGTCGGATATACTCCAACTAGGGTTTCTCCGTGGGCCACTTGAAAATAGAATCTTCTTGCGGTCTGCCGATAGCATGTAAGTAATGACGCCGCTTCCGATGTCTTCAACTTTCTTGTCCTTGAATGAAAATGAGCGCAAAGTTGAACCACTGTCTTCATTGGGATCGGTGAACAGATAATAGACGACACCCTCCTCGCCACTGCTGAGTGAGGAGTAAGCGCCAGCTGGTACGGGCAGGGCAATAATCCTGTTTTCAAGATTCTCAAAGTCGATGCGAGTGACTTGAGGCGGCTCTTTCTTTTCGCCCTCTGCTGTCTTCTTGTCTTTCTTGCTTGTTTCTTTGGCTGCTAGTGGTTCAGATTCTGCAGACATCTCTTCGTCACTTTCCGGGGCGAGAGGCGATGCTGTTTCGTTGGAGAGGACGATGGCGTAAATCGAATAGCTAAGGGTGCGATCGCTATTTGACATGGCAAACCAATCGTTTAAGGGGCCAGCGTCGGTTGATGCCAGAAAATACAAATACTTGCCGCTCACGTCAAACACCGGCTCTGAGGCGTTGCTCATGCCGTCCGTCAATTTATGGTTCTTGCGTGACTTTAGATCGTGAACAAAAACCGTTTGCATCAAAGCATTTTCGCTGATGGTGTGCACGAGCCAGTTTGAATCAGGCGACCAGTCAAATGATAGGGTGATGAAGGGACCATAGTAGGGCTCTTGATTCACTTTGTGACAGGTACCGCTGGCTAGTTCAATGACATAAAGACTACGGCTATTGTCGCGATAGGCAATGTAGGCATTGTTGGGTGACCACTTGAGCGCCTCATAAAACCCGTGTCCCTCTAGATCATAGGCACGAGCTTTTCCTGACCCGTCCTGGTTCTGGACGATGAGTTGGTATTCGCCTGTCTTATCGGACACGTAGGCTATCTTTTTGCCGTCAGGTGACCAGGCGGGTTCACGTTCGTGCGACCCGGTCGATTGACTTAAGACTCGGGCGTGGCCGTTCTTGACCGGCACGGTAACAATTTCGCCGCGGGCTTCGAATACGGCACGAGCACCTGACGGTGAAATATGAGCATTGCGAATCATTTCGCCAGCATTCACAAATCGCGGCCGTGTGGCTATGAGATCTGCGGCGAGATGGATACTCAATGTGGTCGATTGCGCGCTTTGAACGTCCCATATATGTAATTTCCCAGCTTGTTCAAAAACAAGCGATTGGCCGTGGGCCTTCAATGAAAGGATGGGAAAGTCTTCGAAATCGGTTAACTTTTCGACCAATCCCTTGCGAGAGACGTAAAGATTGAATTCTCCGTCGCGGTCAGATAAGAAATAGAGATCCTCGCCGACCCATGCTGGATAGGTATCATTGCAGCGCGTTTCTGGTTGGTCGACAATGGCGACCTCCAGTGATTGCTGATCCATAATCCAGATTCGGCTGTGCGTGCCTCCGCGATAATTCTTCCACTCACGGAAAACCTCGCGGACGGGGAGGTAGGCAATGAAGCGGCCGCTGTCATCAGCTTGGGCATAGTTACCTGACGGAACAGGTAATTCTTCAGGCATGCCGCCTAAAATACTGATGTTAAGTAACTTAGTAAAACGGCGTGTGTGCGTATTGCGGCCGGAGTCAAAAAGCACGTTTTTGCCGTCGGCCGTGAAGTCTGACACATAGTCGTCGGCCGGATGCCAAGTTAGTCGTGTAGGGTTTCCGCCTTCAGTGGGTACGATGAAGACATCGGTGTTCCCGTCATATTCTCCGCTAAACGCGATGATTGAACCGTCAGGAGAAAAGACTGGTTGGCTCTCCACACCGTCGTCCGTGGTAATTTGTCGAGGACTACTGCCATCTCGTTGCGAGACCCAAAGATCGTCAGCATAGATGAATGCAATGTGGGTTTCACTTAGCGCTGGTTCCTTCAACATTAATGTTTCGCCTGTGTGTATCCCAAGCAATGCGGGCCAAAGGTTGGCCCATAAAATAAAACACATCTCGTCCTCCCCGTGAAAATGCCGTCCTTAAGCATAAAGGTGACGTTGGGGTTTAGTCGATGTCTTTGTTGACTAAATGTATTTGTGCAGATTCAAAGCAGTGGTGCTTACGCCAATTGCTTGCTACGCAATGCCGTGACATATATGTCTTGATGAAGTGCGACGCGAAATCTGTCGCCTGGTGATGCCTGACAGTTTAGGCGCTAGGCATAGAGTGCATCAATTTACGATGCACTTGTTGCCATTGCTTGAGTTGTAACGCCCAGTCCGACTTCATTTGTCGGTAGCGTGTCTTCATGCGGGCCAATTCCAGGTTTAAGGACTCACGCTTTTCCGTGAGAGCGACATGTTTCTGTTCCAACCACTCTTGGCGTGAACTATTCCAGGCCTCCAAAGCAGTTAGTGCGTTCTGGTAGGCTTCGTCCATACGCTGGCGTAAGGGTTCCAACGCGGGGTTGGCTTCAAGTCGATTCAGAGCGCGTTCACGCTGTGTCTCTAGTTTAGCTTTGTGAATAGCAAGCCGAGGTGCCGTTCGCAAACCATTGACAAGACCAACCCATGAAAGGGCGCGTATCATCCATTTACTGGGGTCAAAGTGGTACCACTTAATACCGTTCCGATAGTCGTATTGAAACGAGTGGTGGTAGTTATGATAGCCCTCACCATAAGTGAAGATAGCGAGTAGTGGATTGTCACGAGAACTGTTTTTGGTCGAATAAGGTCGTCTACCCCAAATATGGGCAAGAGAATTGATAAAGAAGGTCAAATGGTGGTTGACCACGATGCGAAAAATCCCAGCCAACAAGAAGGTGCCCCACAATTTGCCGTGCCACCATCCAAGAGCTAAAGGGATTACAAGATTCACTGTGATCGCCAAAGCGAGGTAATGACGATGTTGGAATTGGCAGACCGGGTCACGTTCCAAATCTTTGATTTGTATGAAGGAATGGCGTCCAGAGCGATAATCTCTCAGGATCCAACCGATATGTGAATACCAAAATCCGCGAGTGGCAGCATAAGGGTCCACGTCAGGATTATCTACGCTCTTATGGTGATTGCGGTGGTCGGCACTCCAATTCAATATAGAGTTCTGCAAAGCACCAGCACCAAAAAAGGCGCATACAACACGGATACTCCAGTGTGCTTTAAAGGCACGGTGTGACCAAAGTCGGTGGTAACCCATCGTGATTGCATAGCCTGTACACATCAACAAAACGCCAAAAACGGTCCATTCAAAGGCATCAAATCCTGTACGAATGCCATAAAGGGGAACCACAGTAATAGCCATCAAAAAAGTAATGCCTAAAACAAGCACATTTGTCCAAATGAAAGGTGGTTTTTGAGTTTTCGTCACTGAGTTCCTCCGCATAGCCACTTCATGGCAGTTATGGCAAGGCTAACAGACACGGCCAACTTCCTACAAGCGATAAACGGCCGCTAGCCAATTTTTTCAACCTGGACCGGTGCTAGAACGTGACTAATGGCACAGAATCGAGTGTGTGAGCCTATTTGCCATTAGAATGTGGGGTATATCACGGTTTTAGAGCCATGCCATGACGCATGTTGCGATCAGGAACGCTTAAGCATTGTTCCCAACCATCCGCTTCAACGAGCGATTCGAACCCCTCATCGAATCGCTCGTTGGCGTTTAGCATCCAAATTGGGCTCAGGATCTCAGCTCAGATTTCGGAACTCGTCGTGGTTTTTGGAGTCGAGCCAAAATCAAGTTAGTCTTTTAACACCGGGTGTGGATATGCTGCACTTCGATTTTGGAAACGAAGAATCTTGGAGTTTTGAATCACTCCCATACGTATTTCGATGGCGTTCTTGAGGGTTAGATCTTTGTCCCAGGCATCCGGGCCATCCATCACTTTTTCAATGAATGGACTGATGGATTTTGATATTTCCCAGCTGGCTGCATTCCATAAGTAAGTTGGCGTGTGGTCAACCGCGTAATAGGTCACATTATCGCGGACCGTAAAAATGGGGACCTCTATGCTGGTGGGTTTGGCGAATGGGAAGCCCATACCGTCATCACAGCTGATATCGATGATGAGAGAATCAGGTTTAAGCAAATTCACCTCATCTTCTTGCACGAACATGGTGGGGCAGTCGGTGTCTTGTAACGTGCCATTCACAATGATATGAGCTTCTGATATCACTTCATGAAACGGTCTCGTCTTACCGTCTTGACGGATGGCCTGCAATCGACCGTCCCCTTCCCGTGTAAATTGTCGAAAGGTTAGGCCTGGCACCTGATCTCCGACAGAGTAAGCCGGTCGACGAGTGTATACATCAATGTCATGAAATCCGCGCCCTTGTAAAGCGCAGATGGCTCCACGACTAACGGAGCCAAAGCTCAAAACAGCCACTTTCTTACGCGGCCCATAGTGCCCATCGCAACCCGTTAATCTAAGCGCGTCAAGGACACCGCAATAACCGGCCATTTCATTGTTCTTATAAAAGACATGTACAAGTTTCTGGCCGTTCTTTGACCAGGTGAACATCGATTCCCAAGCAATAAGTGTTAATCGTCGATCAACGGCAATCTGTGCGAATTCCTTCTGCTGTACACAATGTGGCCAGCCCCAAAGGCACGATCCTTCTCGCATGAGTTGAAAATCTTTAAGGACAGGTTTTGGGTTGAGAATGACGTCACAGCGCTCGAATAAGGCCTGGCGCGTATCGATTTGGGCGCCTAAATTCCGTATTTCATCATCCGTAACGCTGAAGGCGCTTCCGTATCCTTCTTCGAAGACCAAGTGTTTTCGTCTTTCCATGGGAATCCACGCGATGTGGCGCGGATGGATGGCGACACGCTGTTCGTTTTCCTTGAACGACGTGGCAACTACCCCGATGGATTGTAGGGTCAAAATAGTCCTCCTAGTTAGCTTGCATTCATTATAGCTGGTTAATCAGGCGGATTGCGTTCACCGCAATCGCTGAATGCTATAATTGAACCCACAATTTTCAAGTTGTTTTGAGTCATGAAGACAGGAGGCTAAATGGACAAGGCTGTTCAGATTGGCGTGGGTGTTGGTCTGGTTGTGACGTCATTG
This sequence comes from Holophagae bacterium, assembly GCA_029263455.1. GTDB lineage: Bacteria > Acidobacteriota > Holophagae > Acanthopleuribacterales > Acanthopleuribacteraceae > JAGQSC01. The sequence continues at coordinate 76,944 of JAJCXM010000014.1, read as the reverse complement.
ACGATTGCATTATTGGCCCAATGGTCACTACCCTTTTTCGTGAATGCGTGGTCTGGCGAAACCGTAAACCTTCCCAACCCATCGGCCAAGTTGGTTCAGGCTGCGAGTGTTCTTTGGGTCGCGCCCTTGTTGTTGGTACCGCTCTTAGTTGACGTGATTAGGCGGCACCAACCTTCCAAGCTGTACCAATGGGTTGCTTGGATGCTTGCCATACTCATGCCGATTGCTCTAGTAGCTTGGCTCGTTTTGGCGCTTACGTTACCGATTGTTCCGTTGGCTTGATTTCGATTGTGTTAGCATCGCCCGTTCGGAGGGCACCTTGTTTAAACTTAAGCAGACGCTGATGTGGATATGTGCGGTTTGGGCGATAGCTGCGCTTGCTTTGTTTGGCATGGCCATTGGCGGTGTCATCAGTAAAGACACGTTTCAATGGCTATTTGTGGCTGGTTTTATTTTATTTGCCGTCATTGCCTCGTTGTTATCCCATGTCCTTTATCAAGGCAGTACGGATTCAGACGAGAAGGGCGATTCACAAAACAAGTAAGGGCCGCAATAGTGCGGCCCTTAGCTATCTACTAAAGTTCACAAAGGACACGTTCGATTCGTTCGAGAGCCCAATCGAGCTCGTCTTTGCTGATGACGAGGGGAGGGGCTAGGCGAATGGTTGTCACATGGGTTTCCTTACACAGTAAACCCTCTTCTTGTAAACGTTCACAAAAGCGTCTCGCTCCGCCTGCACTTTCTTTCAACTCAATACCGATCCAGAGACCTTGTCCCCGAATCTCGGCAATATGAGGCGAAGGAATGCGACGCACGCGTTCCAGGAGATAATCGCCCAATGAGGCAGATTTCTCAATGAGCCCTTCGTCCGTCAAAACATCCAAGGCGGCGTCCGCAACGGCGCAAGCCAGAGGATTTCCGCCGTAGGTAGATCCGTGTGTGCCAGGCGTAAAGACGGACATCAAGTCGTCGTTGGCTAAGAAAGCCGAAACGGGGTAGAGCCCGCCGGATAACGCTTTGCCGATGGTGACACCGTCAGGACGAATGCCTTCGTGTTCAAAGGCAAATAGCTTACCGGTACGGCCTAGTCCCGACTGAATTTCGTCCAGGATAAGTAAGACTTGATGTTCATCACATAACTTTCGGAGACCCTTGATGAATCCGGCTGGGGGAATGACAACGCCGCCTTCACCTTGAATCGGTTCGACCATGATGGCACACGTGTTTTTGGTCAATGCCTGCTCGGTTGCGGCTAGGTCTCCATAGGGAACGTTTTTGAATCCGGGTGTAAATGGCCCGAAACCATTGGTTGTTGTTTCATCAGTCGAGAATCCAATTATGGTTGTCGTACGGCCATGGAAGTTTCCGTCGTAGGTGATGATCTCGGCTTGTCCGTCGGCGATCCTCTTTTTGTCGTAGCCCCATTTACGTGCGGCTTTGATCGCAGTTTCAACGGCTTCAGCACCTGTATTCATCATCAAAACCTTGTCGAACCCAGTTAATTTACTGAGCTTCTCCAAGAGCGGTGGGAATTTGTCGTTACGAAAGGCCCTCGATGTCAGAGAAAGCACACTGGCCTGTTTCACCAACGCGTCTACGATACTGGGATGGTTATGACCTTGGTTGACCGCAGAATATGCTGCCAGAAAATCCATATACTTCTTGCCTTCGACATCCCAAACCCAAACGCCTTCGCCACGGTCCAGAACGACGTTCAATGGATGGTAGTTGTGGGCCCCGTATTTAGATTCTTGAGCGATTAAGGCGTCTGCCGATCTTACCGATAATGTCATGGTTTTCCTCCTGAAGATGGACTGCCGCCAAATCGATCTTGAGTCTGGCCGGTATGTCGTCACGGATATAGATTTTTGTGCGAGTGAACTCGTCTTTAGTATGCGGTCGACCTTGTGCTTAAGCCTTATCATGGCTTGCCGCCGATGGCCTATCCTCGCGCTAGTCTTGCTAGCCGTCAACCCCCAAATTGAGCACTTGCTACTTTCACATCGATAAACACTGATATGGCATGAGCTGATGTTCATTGTGAGGCCATCGCTTTGGGTCGATCTGGTGTTGAAATTTCACTTTGGATTCTCCTGAACATGGATGCTTAACGACGGCACAATCCCTTGCTACAATGAGTCACTTTAGCGAATTACCACATCAAAATGGAGGTCTTCATGGATCGTTTTTCACCCAAATTTATTGTGCTCATCGTGGGCGTATTTATTTTCTTACTCTTCTTCAACAAGCTTTACAAGACCGTACCGGCGGGTCATGTCGCCGTGGTTACTCTGTTTGGTAAAGTCAAAACTGACTATTACAAAGAAGGCTTACATGTGCCTGTTAATCCTTTGTATAAATGGCACTTATACGATGCCCGACAGAAAACACACACGGAAACGGCTAATGTACCAACTCAAGACCAATTACAAACTAAGGTCGACGTAAGTGTGCAATATCGTCTTAACGGACCAATGGCGCCTTCTATCCTTAAAGAGACGGGTAGTATGGAAGGTCTAATTGAAGTGCATTTGGTTCCTAAATTACGTTCTTTACTACGGGAACAAGGTAAATCAATCAAGCGGGCCGAGGACTTTTTTCTTGAGGAAACTCAATCCAGTTTGCAAGGTTCGCTGGAGATCAGCTTAAAGGATTACTGTGAATCGAAGGGTCTGGATATCCAAGCTGTTTTGATCCGGGATATCACCTTGCCACAATTTATTAGCACCGCCATTGAAGCAAAAAAGGAACGGGAGCAGGCGGTCGAAAAACAAAAAGCCGAATTGGAACGCTTCCGCACGGAACAACAGCAATTGGTCGCAAAAGCTGAAGCCGAGCGCAAGGCCGCCGAAGAGGAAGCCATTCGCCGTAAGGTGATTGCCGATGTCCAAGCTTACGAAATCGAAAAGATCATCAAAGCCACTGGCAACAACCCAACATACGTCCAGCTACAAGCATTGGAGACGCTTAAAGCAATTTCTGCAGATCCCTCAGCAAAAATATACTTTATTGACGGCAAAAGCAGCACACCGCTTCCTCTCTTGCATATGGGCGAACAATAATCCAGGCTAGGTTTGGGCGCTCATGCGCCCAAACCGTCCACATATGTCCTATAAAACGGTTAGTTGTGCGGACACGATGGAGAGTCTGAGTCGTGGTCTTCGTGGTCACGAATGTCGAATAGTCACCACTGGTTCAATTATTCCGATGGCGACAGCGATAAAGCGAATCTGCCTAGTTGGCTGAATTGAGACCAACGTTCTGGGCCCAATAGTTGTGGCCACCTAGGATCCTTTAGCAACTTAGGCAGTAACATCTCTCGCTCCTGATATGCCAACAAAAGGAAATGATGGGCTTGGTCGGCATCTCCAAGGTCAAGGAAGATAAGGGCCAAGTCGGATGCAGCCACAGACCTTCCGTCATTTCTCGCTGCTATGAGCTGATCCGCCAACTTTATGGCTTCCTGTGATTGGCCCGAATGCGCATAGGCGCGTGCAAGCCATTCTGGGCGTAGATTTAGATCGGGATTGATCTCTCGATATTGATCCAATGCTTCCTGCCAGTGGCCATTTGCGGCCTTCACTTTGGCCTCCATAAACAATCCCAGAAAATGTTTGGGACGTAGATCTAAGACTTGCTTGGCGTTGTGTAAGGCGGCATCTAGGTTGCCGGTTTCCAAAAAGATGTCGCCTGTGTGGAGCAGAATGAGCCCACTCAGCGGATCTAACTTAAGCGCCAAGTGACAATGAGACTCCGCTACTGATTTTTGGCCAAGGGCCAGGAAGAAGGTGGCACACCAAAGTCGGGTCAATGGGTTACGGTCATTGGCGGCAATGGCTTTTTGAAAGAGGATCTCTGCCGCCTCGAACTCGTAATCACGGAAATACTTAAGCATGGCGAGTGTCGCGTAGGCTTCATCTTGATTGGGGTCGAGTCCCAATGCTTGGTTCGCGGCAGATTCGGCTTGCGATAAATAACTAACGTCAGGACCACCTTCGAATCTGTCAAGAATGAGCCAGGTACGGGCAAGACTGGACCAGGCACGTGCGTAACCTGGGTCAATTTGAATGGCCTTTTCAAATAATCGAACCGCCTTAGCAAAATCAGGGTCGGAAGATTTATGACACCAGTATTGACCTTGTAAATAGTATTCGTGAGCCTTCGGTAACCCTCCTTGATACGTGATCTCGTTAAAGACCGAATCTGAGGGAAAAGCGCGATCAAGCACAGCTGCCACTTGCAATGCCAGTTCCTCTTGGATTTGGTAGAGTTGATCGGCGTTGCTTTCAAAACTCTGAGACCAAATAGTGAAGCCAGACTCGGCATCGACCAGTTGCGCATTCAAGCGTACGCTGTTGTCGAGCCGCAACAGGCTGCCCTCAACCAAATATCGCACCCCTAATTGTTTGCCTATTTCGCGAGCATCGATGGCTTTATCTTTGAAAGCGAAACTGGTCGTGCGCGAAACTATGTTCAAGCGGTTGTTCTTCGACAAGATAGCGATTAACTCTTCGGTCAGACCGTCCTCGAAATAGCTTTCTTGAAGCGGCTCCCGGTTATTTAGGGGCACGACCATTAACGCTATCGGATCTAGGTCGACCGCTAATGGAACGGTCACCGCTTTACGATTGTCTAAAACCAAATAGGCTACGATCAGCACCAGACTCAAGAATAGGGCGATTAGTAGCTTCAACCTTAAACTAAAGGGTCGAGATCGGTCGTCAATATAGGTGGTTTTTGTCTCTTCTGGCGGCAATGGTTGGTTTGGAAATGGCAGCGCTTTTGGTTCTACTAAAAACTGATAGCCACGTTTGGGTACGGTCGCAATGAAGGCTGAATCTTTGGCATCATCCCCAAGGATCTTGCGTAATTGACTTATGTTTCTGGAGAGTCCGCTTTCAGCGATCACGCCTCCCCAAACTTCGTGCATTAAGCGTTCTTTGGAGAGAACGGATCCATGTTCTTGGGCCATGAAGACGAGCAGGTCCATGAGTTTGGGCTCAAGACGTTGTTTTAAACCGCTCGATGTGACAAGTCCCTGCTGAGGGAGCACCTCGAACTCAAGTAGCTGAAATCCAGACTGAAGATCCATTGCGCCTCGAGTAAATTCAACTTTACGCGACCTCAGATTACCTAGCAGACATGCAAACTGCAAGATGTTGAGCGGTAATCGGCAAAGTTCTAAGCGTTTGTTTGGACGAGAAGTGAAGGAGGTGTGTATTTGGTGTAAGTCATTGTTTTCAAGTGCATTGCGCGCCATATATGTCAGGCCGAGGAAAAAACGAGCATTAATGCAGCACAAATACAGGGATAAACGAACAACATCAACGGTGAACGCACGTTGGAGCGGCAAAGGGCCAATTAGCCTCCAAATGGGCGCTGTGTCCTCAAACGAACCAAGCGAGGAGTCAAGTTAGATGATGAAACGAAAATTGTTAGTCCTGGTTGTGGCATCGCTCATGGCTTTGGCAAATGACAACGCCAAAGTGTACGTGATCGTTTTTGTTAACGTCACCGATGAAGTTGGATATCAAGAGTACCGTGACAAGACAGCTGCGGCTTTCGCAGAGATAGGTGGTCACTTGGATAGAGAATTTGATATGTACCCGAAAACACAGTCATCCATCGGTGAGATTGGACCGTTCAATCGCGCCTTTATGATTTGGTATGACACTGAAGAGGGCGCGAACCGTGTATTCACTCATGAAACAATCCAAAAACACTTGCCGAAAATGCATGCCTCCGTTTCGGGAGCAGCCTTCTTTTCGGGACGCGTTGTGCCCAGTGAACTAGGCCCAGTCGGAGAGAAATATGTGGTTAAGTTGAGCTTTCTGAAGCCGGGCGTTGACCGCAGGGAAATGGATGCCGAAGCTGATCGCATTAACAAATACTTGGGCAAGTATGGTTTTTCAGTCGAGCGCAACTTCGCCACTGTAGCTGGGCAAGGAATGGATCCTAGACCTGACGTGATTTCGGTTCTTGTCTATAAAGATGCTTCGAAGCAATCATTGCTGATGGCTGACGAGCAGGCAATGGCGGATATCTCTGCATTTAATACAAAGTACCTAGATGGTTTTGTTTATTTGTCAGGCGTTCCGCGCCCGCAAGCTGCTGGTCAACCTTAAATCTCTCACGACATGCGGGCTCGTCTGGGCCCGCGTATCGGTCTCCTGGCAGAGGATCAAAACTAAACGATTGTTCTATTCAAGTCTGACTATTCAGGTCTGAACTACAGATATCGTACCCAGGCATGAAATCCATTGAAAGAGAGGTGTACCAACTCGCGCCAGCATTGGCAAAAAAGCTAGCTAGCGCGATCTAAGGCACTATTCAATTAGGTTTGTGCGATACGCGTCAGAAAGTTTGGCCCAAATCCAACCAGAAAAAACTCCTTTTTGACGCATTTGGAAACACGAATAGGGCGCTGTCCGAGCATCGTGAACACTAAAGCAAACACGAATACTAAAAAAGACCAAATAAGATAGGGTGTGAATACAACGAGAATTCCCGCAAGCCAAAACCCTAGGGCGATGTAGCGCCACTTCACTAGCTTCGACCAGCATGTTGGACAGATTGAGTAGCCCACATTAACACGACTGCGAACGATCAGGTAAACGACCAAGAGCACGATGATGTTGACGATTATCAATAACAACAACCATCGAGAACTCCAACTCAATTTTTGATTAATCCGACGTCCGCCGCTTTCCGTTGCGGATCCGCATTTAACGCAATAAGCAGGCAAATCGATTGGATCACTTCCAACCAAAGCTCGACCGTTGATCCAGTAGGAACCTGACACGGGCTTGTCCAAATGATGTTCTGGAGGGGCGTAAAAATTAGTCATTTTTTGAGTCTCAATAAGTTGTTTTTCGCGGTGGCGAACACGATCTCACAGTCTCGAAAAATGTGTAGTTCATAATTGCCCGATCAAGGGTTGCCTGAATTCCCTGGTCATCACTTTCGGCCGACGTAGCGGCTGACTTCTATGAGATTCCCGTCTGGATCGTTGAAGTAAACCGACTCTATTTGGCCGATCGCGCCTGATCTCATACATGGCCCTTCAATGACTTCGACATCATGTAATTTGAGCTGGGCTATTACGTCTTCCAGCAGCCAGTCCGTAATCAGGCAAATGTCCCCTGAACCCACCGTTGCTTTGTTACGCGTCTCCTGGCCGAGAACATGCAAATTTATCTTTTGCGTTCCAAAACGTAGGGCTTTGCGTCCATCACCAAAGCTAATCGGCTCCATCTTCAAGACTGCCTGGTAAAAGTTTATCGAGCGCTGAATATCACGTACGGTCAAGACAATATGATCAATGTGGCTAATCATAGATTTCTTCATACCTTTTATTTGAGAGGATATTAAGTTTGCGATTGGTTTAGCTTAATTTGGCGCAAACCCTGAGTGTGGAAGGCTTGGTGGGAGAGAGAACCGACTATCTAATAGCCGTTGGAATTCGATATCACCCCGCAAGGGTACAAAGGCGGGCCAATTACCGGCCGTAAGCACTCTAGAATCTCGACTGGAGATGGCTTTCTCAAATTGGACAAGGGCGGACTTGGTGTCTCCGGCATACATGAGATGAGTGGCGCGTTCGAGAGCGGAGGCGTCGACTTTGGCTAAAAAGTTTTGGTGGAAGAGCCATCGACGAAAAGCTGCCGACTCGGCTCCTTCAGATTCGACGATGTCGCAGAATTCCGGTAATAACGCAGTCATCGTTTCTTCTATCAATTCTTGGTCTTGGAGACGGAAAGCCAAGGGATAAATGAATTCATTGCGGTCATGGTCGCTAAGAAAGTCGTTAGGCATTTGATATAGCCACATCAATGCTTCATCGTAGTTTCCGGCGTAAAGATGTAAATAGACACGCATGAGCATCAAGAAATAATCATTTGGGTGTTGGTCGATTGCACCGTTGAGGCAGTGGATTGCTTTTTCGTGGCTGCCATCAATCGACCACAACAAAGCTAGATTTATTTGGGCCACCAAATCGACGGGGTTGGCATGAAGCGCCTGTTCAAACAGGTTGCGTGCCCGCTCCAAATCCCATTCAAAATACAGATAATGAAGACCAAGCGTGCTGCATGCGATACTCTTGTCCTGCGCAGTCATGATGGTGTTTTCGGCCGCCTCTCTGGTGCGTGTGTACAACTTATCAAACGCATAGCCGCTCATCACGAGTCGGCACGAGGTGCCCACGATGCAGGCATGAGCAAAGGCACAATTGGGGTACTTTTTGGCGATAAGCTCCCATTGGACAAGCGCGTCTTCTGTGGCTTGTTCGTCAATTCGCGGTCGAATGATAGCGGCAACCGATGATTGGCTCGTTTCATCTAGACCGTATTCAAGTGCTATCTGTTTTGCGTCGACGTGGGCTTTCACGTTCGAGTATAAATCCCGCATAAGTTGATTGATCTGACTGTCATCATCGGCATTAATTCGGTAGGTAGCGTGCCAGTTGTCAGCGGAACCGTCTTCGTACGACGCGACGATTTCTAATATCGGACCCTGCTTACTTAAATTGATTTTCAAAAAACCAATCATTGAATCTGGTACATAGTGACTTCTGATCATGGTCTTGGTGGGCCGCAAAAGCCTTTTTGCCGCATCCAAGAAAAGGTGATTGTATTGATTGTCAACTGATCGCAAGGACAAATTGATGCCCAGTATTGAATGATTTACGGACTTCGAATTAAGCCCAAAGCCAGCCGCGACGGCAAAGACCAAAACCAGCAAGCCGATGAGGATGTGAGCGGTCCTTATTTTGCGCGGCCCGTATTTGCGTGTTGCCTTGGCCACGAGGCGATAACCTCGTCGCGGAACCGTTTGTATGTACGACGGTGAACCGGCATTGTCCTTTAATGCACGTCTAAGGCCGTGGATGGCAATGTTGATTGACTGATCGTCGACGTATTTATTATCCCAAATTTCGCTGGTCAGCGTTTCACGAGAAACAATTTCCCCTTGATTCTCAACCATGAGCATCAGAATGCGCATGCATATCGGATCAACCTTAACTTTCGTGCCGGCATGGTCTTCCAACGTGTTTTCAACGGGCCAGACGGTCCATTCGCCGAGTCTAAGTGTGTTTTCGGCCGTCAATTGCTTAGCCATATTATTTAACCGTGAACGTTCTACAAGCGAGTACATCTCTGACACCTAAACCCTATCATACGTAGACTTGTGTAGTGGTGCTGAGTCGCGGTGATTAATCAAAATTTTACCTGTGTGATTGGCACGAGTGGTAGCTGGTGCTATAAGCAATAGATTCCGATTAGGTTGATGAAAGTAGTTCACGCAACCGCACGACAAGAGGACAAGGACTGCCAACATCAAGTACCCTCCTTTGAGGTTTTGTCTTCTCGTTCTTCTTGATCTCCTATTTGTATCCGAGAGTTCGGCATCATCGATCGTCACCTATGTACCAGCTACTTGAGACTCGCACTACAAGACGTCTTTTAGGCTAAGTGAAGGCCTTAGGTCACCTTCTTAATCATTTTGAATCTATGGTTGTGACTGATTGCTCGAGCGGGGGGAGCTTGCGGCGCTACGGCTAACTTGATCTTGTCGGCCACTCGCTAAAGCGCCAATACAGTCGGAAAACGGCCAACGAATCAATCGGGTCTGCAAACACAATAGCTGACTCTTTTGTTTGAAGGGCATGGGTTTACGCTGTTTAACAACAGCTACTATTTCAAACCTAAATAGAGTGAAAGCCATAAGAATTGGCCCGCTAGGCTGTCCTCTCTTAATGACTGCTGATAGCCAAAAGAGCTGACGATTCTTAGAAATGATTGATAGCTTTCAAAACCTACTGGTTGGCTTCCTATGATGCGTCGAGGCGATTCCTTGGTCTCATGAACGTTTCGCCTCAACCGTCTTCCTTGGGTAGGAAGCATCAGGGCCTAGCGGCATGAAAATGCCGCTAGGCAATTATCTACGATCACTTCGTAATTTATCGAGTATCAAGGCTTCGTTGTAAAAATGCGCTCCAGATCTTTTTTTTGTTGACCGCATATAAACGATTTGGTCTGACTAATTATAAAAAATAAGTAGGTTACGGTCCCTCAATTTAATGGATTCATGATCTTGAATCGAGTGCCTTGGATACAAACCGGTTGGTCTCGTAATGTGTTGCTATGAATGGGTTTAGAGTATGATTCCTCGCGTTCTCAGTTTTGGCATGAGACTTGATTCTAAAGCACCGAGGTTTCCATTCAATGGGCATCTCAACTGATGTAACTCCTTAGTCACCTACCCAAGACAGACTAATTACATAGCGTGAACTTATCGACGCGAACCTGTCATGGTTTTTTGTTCGGTAGGGACATGAAGGAGTTCAAAAAAATGAAACGTAAGTATGACTTTAAGTTTATCTTATGGTCCTCAATATTAATAATGAGCAGCTTAGGGTTCGCACAGCAAACCTCAAGCATTCATGGCTCTGTTATAGACAGTAACGGTGAGGCCTTACCCGGCGTCGTCATCACCATTGAATCCGAGAACATGCAAGGTTCAAGATCAGCCACAACAACCACCAATGGCGAATTCTTGTTCCGCCTGTTGGTACCAGGTGAATATACTGTCACCGGCACCATGCCAGGTATGCAAACCAACAAAACAACCATAAGGTTGGGGTTAGGTCAAACATCAAAACCGTATCTCACGCTACAGCCCGAAGCGACATCTGAAGAGTTGGTTGTCACCGCCACAGTGAATCCGGTACTGGATACCACCGATGTAGTGGCCAATTTCGACGCAAAATTTGTGGATAATATTGCATCAGGGCGCAGTATTAGAAGTAGAGCCTTGTTAGCACCCGGTACAACTCAAAGTGGGGTGAATGGTAGCGTTTCCATTTCTGGGGCGCAGACATTCGAAAACGCCTACCTACTTGATGGCGGCAATATCGCTGCCGATAACGTACGCGGAAGCGCCAGTTTCATTGTGATTCCAGATGCGATCCAGGAAACCAGTATTTCGTCGGCGTCAGTTTCGGCTGAGTTTGGCCAATTTACAGGTGGTCTAGTCAATAGCATTACCAAGTCAGGCGGCAACTCGTTTTCGGGCGTGCTGCGTTCGTCCATGTTCAATGATGACTGGGTGGGCACCACGCCGCTTGAAGATCAGGCAGGTACTGTCCATGTCGATGAAGTCGTTCGTACTGATTCGATATCGCTAGGTGGACCGATCATGAAGGACCGCATTTGGTTCCATTTAAGTGCATCGCGACTGCGTAGTGCACAACCGGGCCAATTGATTGCTTCTGTGCCGTTAACTGATGCAGAGGCGTTGGACTTAGGCTTGCCAACCGGACAAACCGGCCCAGGCGTGCGCAACGTGCAGTCATCTAGAGACAACGACAAGATCAATTTCAAACTGACCGGTAAGATTGCGGAAGGTCACGAATTGGTTATGTCTTATGCGGATGAAACCGACAACTCTACCAACAATACGTCGCGTGGACCACTGGGTGTCCAAGGGGCATTGACCAATAATGTTCCTGAGGAAGCGCTGTCGGTCAATTATCGTGGCATAATCACCCCGTCATTTACGGTTGAAGCTCTGTATACCGAAAAGAAGACGACCTTTGAAGGTAGTGGTTCAAGTAGCGATTCAGACCTGAGACTGACTGGCACGGTTTTGCGCGATCGCAATTTCGGTGGTCGCTACGGGTCTGAACCTCTAAAATCTCCCACCGATGAACATAGAGACAATGATTCGATCATGGTCAAGGCTTCCTACTTCCTGACCACGAATAATGCGGGATCTCACGACCTTGTCTTTGGTGTCCAAGATCAGACCAATAACCGTATGGGCAATAATAATCAATCGGTCTCTGGCTGGGAAGTTTGGGATACCTACCCCATTTGGGACAGCCCAGGTCAGTTAGAGCCGACCGCTGTTTACAGTGGTGGAACCGCGAATACGCTTCCGGCCCAGTTTATCTGGTGGCCAATCGTAAATGAATCGATTGGCAGTGATTTCAATACCAAATCTGCCTTTATCAATGACCGCTGGTCATTTAACAATAACTTTTCATTCAATCTAGGCGTCAGATATGACAAGAATGATGCATCTGCTGAAGATGGTAAACCCGTTTCATCTTCAGACCACATCAGCCCACGTGTGGCCGTTGAATACGATTTGCGAGGTGATGGAAAGCATAAATTTACGATGAGTTATGCGGACTATGTGGCACGGCTAAACGACGCGGGTCAACAAGCCTCAACGGCAGGTAGCCCAAGCTATGCCGTATGGTATTACTACGGACCCACAACAACAAGCTTGGCAGAGGTTTTTACTTGGATCGAACAAAACAATGGCGGCGCTGCCAATGCGACTGCCGATCCATACCAGAATAATTTCTGGCAAACGGCTCCCTTCACAAATATCAACACTTCACCTGATCCAGCTAATGTGATCACAACCGTTGACCCGAATCTTGAATCACCTAACTCTCAGGAAATTCGAGTCGGGTACAGTACACGCTTCAATCGCGGCTTTTTTAAGGCCGACATCATTCAACGTGACTATGGCGATTTTTATGCCACGCACCTATTCCAAGAAAATGCCGATCCGAGTATCTTTGGAATTACGCCCGCCGGCACCGACAGACGACTACTAACCAATGACAGCGAGAACTATGAGCGGACTTACAATGCCGTACAAATTCAAGCTAATTACCGCGTAACTGATTCTTTCAACCTCGTGGGTAACTACACCTGGTCACAAAAAATTGGAAACTTTATTGGTGAAACCGAAGGGCAAGCAGCCGTGTCGGCCGGTTCGACAACCTTCTATCCCGAATATAATAGTTTCGCTGCGCGCAACCCTAGGGGCTATCTTGATGGTGACCAGCGTCATATTGGTCGCATCTTTGCTCTTTATGACTTGAGCACGCGATTTGGTGACTTTAACTTCAGTGCCACCGAACGTTTTGAATCAGGTGCGGCATACAGTGCTGCCTTCACCGTTAACTTCCGCAATGATCCCAACGCTTGGGGTCTTCCCTCGACTAGTGAGTTGAGCTATGCCAGCCCTGGCACGACAACCACTTACTTTGTAGATGGTAAACGTGGCCAGTTCAATGGCGAAGACATGACTCAGACCGACTTAGGCGTGAACTATTCATTGAAGCTTTGGAAGATTGAGTTCTTCGCCGAATTGAACCTGTACAACATCTTCGACGAAGATGCGATTGTCTATCCCAACAATGGCTGGGTCAATACGACGGTTAGTTCAACCGGGACACCCTTCAACCTGAATACCGAAACACCCGTTGAAGGTGTTCATTACACCTTTAATCCTGGTTTCGGTACACCACTGGAAGGAAATGGCGTGACCGGAGACAACGCCTACCAACAACCTTTCACCTATACACTCGACCTGGGTGTACGATTCTAATCCAACCACCAAGCGAAGGCCCGCTCCGGCGGGCCTTCGTCATGACCAATTATTGATAGCACTGACTTCACTTGTTGCTGGGAATTCTTGTTTGCGAAGACACAAGTGCATGTGGCTATCAACCTAGCAAGAGGTTAGAGGGAATGAACTTCCCCCTAACAAAGAGGAACTATTGATAATAGGCGGCGCCATCAACGGCGTAACCGTAGTCATTAACACTGTAGTCCGTAACTAAACGAACCGTCATGCTGCTGCCGTTCACGATGCACCAGCCGTCGGTGCGTGAAAACGCACTTCCCGATCCATTGGCGATCAGGTCACCCGAGACCCGATAAACCAGGTTCCCGCCAGAATCATAAACCTCCACAAAATCATATCCAGATTCCGTGTCCAGTTCATTAAAGTGAACAGCCACACGCTCGGCCCCAGCATGCGCGTAATTGAATTGATAGACTTGATCGTGGCCATAAGGGTGAGGTGAGTTTTCTGACAATGCAGAAGTAAACCATTGCGGATCGTCCTCGCTGATTTGCCAAGACGCGGTTACGGTTCCATTTGCTGGATCATAGCCATGAATGTAGACGTGCCAAATACCAGCAGCCGGATTCGTAAAGCTAACCGATTCCGCCGAGCCACCAATGTAAGGCGACTTAAATTCAGCTAGATCATGCTTGCCTTCATCAGCTGGCCAATTGATGGGCGTTCGTTTGACATAAAGGTCGGCGTCACCGCTGCCCGTAATGTCCACATCGAATTCAGATACGTCATTGGGGAGCGTAACCGTGTAATGCAATAAGGCACCTTCAGCTGCAACATAATTCTCGGTGACGTCGTTATCCAGCGTTTCGTCATCGGTTTCGTGTAACCAGCCTGATAACATGCCGCGTGCGTAACACTGCATCCTGCGCGCTTGCTGTTCTGTGAAGATATAACCAGAGCAGCCAGAGGCGTAGCCCATCATGTTCTCTGGCATGGTGTCGCCCCAAGGCGTATTTTGGCAATCCGACCCGGCAGCGGACTCACAACTGGGATTGGGGAAATTGATCGGGGTTGCGGGTGTATCGGCACATAAGTCACCACGTGTATTTCCTTGCACGCCACTGGCAAACTCGGCGCACTCGTGGTTGCACGGATACTCAAAATCGGACACGGCTACATGAGTATGCCAAAGCCCCAAACAATGACCAATCTCATGTGCGGCTGTCTGACTATTGGCGCCGACCACTGTGTCGCGTAACCAAAGTCCGCCTAAATTACTCAATGGATCGTCCCAGCCATAATTCACCATCTGTGGGATCGTCGCACTGCCGGCAATATAACTGTTCGCCTGGGCCGGGATGGAACAAGAAACATAAATATTGAGTTGCTCTGCAGGGTTAGTCGCATAGCGGTTCTTCATGGTTTGCAGATCTTCCGTGAGACTTGTTTCTTCAATGCACGACAGCTCATTGTCCGTGTGGAACTGGGTGTCAGCTAAGCGAAACTCGATACCTGTTCCTTGAAAATAATCATTCATCGAGCTGACAGTGGCATCAACCGTTGCCTGATTGACGCCCCAACCGCCACCATTTCCTCGTATCACGTGAAATACAACGTTGATTTCGATAGGGGCTAAAGGGGTGTTATCTCGAGTGTTGGCGTTGTCGCATTCTTCAACGATGAGTTCGCATGTCATCATCTTGTGACCGGCAACTCTTGCTGCCGTCACGACGTCCATTAGATTAGGTGCAGCGCACCAGTTTGTATTGGCTTCTTTATTGGCCAAATAGTCAGGATCGTCATCTGGGTATTGTACTTGCGCGGACGCTACGACGTTGGGTCCCTTATCCAAATGGTGCAATTGATTGACTAGTCGCGTCAGTTTTGTAGCCGTAGGATCGCCGCCAAATGAAAACAAGCTGGCAATACATATGAGCAATGTGGTTCGGTGTAACAACGAAAAATTAAACTCCATGAGTGGATCTATCCTCCATACTGATTTGACCACCCCAACGCACAGGACCGAACGCAAATTGGCCCAATAGCTGGGACTCAAATTGCACCGATAAATTGTCTGGGAGGGGGATCGAAGGCGATCCTAACAGCAGGGCCAATAAAGACAATCGCCAATGGTGCGAGCGTACGAATAACTGACGCGAATGGCCGCATTTGCCAATATTTAGGCGTCAATCTGAGATTGTGTGTTCATGAAACCAGACCCTGAAAAGCTTGATTCGTGATTTCGAGAGCGGCACGGTCTCGCCATCGTCTGTCGTCAGAGTCGCACTACCCGAGCGCTTCATGCGATAGCCATCAATACAATCCTTACGCAAAATCAATGAACGATTAACACGAAAGAAACGATCATCTAGGTTTGTCTGCAAATAGTCCATAGTTAGGTCGGTTAGATAGGATTTCCCTTCGTCGGTCGTTAGTTCTGCATAACGACCGACTTTACGAAAATTACGTACCTCGGATATCCAAATGGCGCGATTGTCGCCCCCTGCATGACAGACCACTTTTTCTAAATGGCGAGCTGCCAGCCTAATGAGTGCACGATGGTTGCGTTCTCTTTGAACTCGGGCCAAGCACTTAGCTAAGCGTTCGGCATCAACGGGCTTAAGCAAATAATCCAAAGCATGTTCCTCAAACGCCTGAACGGCGTACTGATCATGTGCCGAGCAAAATACAATCATCGGTTTATGTTTTAAGTAGGGCAAGACTTCAAATCCTGATAAAAGAGGCATCTGCACATCTAAAAAAACCAACTCCGGTTGCTGACTATTAATGACAGCAATGGCTTCAAAACCATCGCTGGCTTCGGCAATAACGGTGAACTCAGGAAACGCATGCAAGCGCCGTTTCATTGCGCCACGAGCAGCTCTTTCGTCATCAACTAAAACAACTCTCATGGCTCAACCTCGACCGCGAAAGAAATATGGTGACGACCCTCACGATACTCGTAGTGAAGCCCGCTGCCCAATAAGATACGCAGACGCGTGTCGATGTTACCGAGCGCGTGGTCCGAGCGAATTAAGGATTCAAAATCAACTTTTAGAGGCGGAGCCGGATTACTGACGGTAATCATACAACCGCGCTCTGTTGTTGATACAAACAGCTGCACGTCCTGGTTTGTCCTTAACTGTTTGAATCCGTGTACCACTGCATTTTCGACCAATGGTTGGACCGTGAAGGTGGGGATCTGGATTGTGCTCAAAGCTGAAGGCAATTCAATATGGTATTGCAATCGCTGTTCAAAGCGGATGCGCTGAATTTCAAGGTAATTGCGACACAATGTGAACTCATCCTCAAGTGATGACCATCCTTTTTGAGCACTATCAAAAGTACGTCGCAGCATGTATGACAGTCGTGTCAGGATCGATTCCGCTTTATCGGGCTCATCGTGGGTAAAGAAAATGGCATTGTTGAGGGTGTTCTGAACAAAATGTGGATTCATCTGTGCATGCATCAGCCTGATTTCAGCTTCCTGACGCAGCATATCCGCACGTTCAGTCTCGATGGTCTTGGCCAGGATCAAGTTTCTTTGCCGCAGATCAATGAATAGCCACGTCAGCAAACTAAGCATTGTCAGGATAATTAAGACCCTGAACCAAGCTGTGGCCCAAAACTGAGGTTCGATCTCAAAATCGAGGTGTGCGGCGTGGCCATTAAACGAACCATCATGTCCTCGAGCTTGCGCCACAAATTGGTATTTACCTGGGGGAAGCGCGCCGTATTGTACGGAACGTTCAGAGCCAAGGTGCCAGGTAGCGTCAAGGCCCCGCAATTGGGTGCGGAACTGAATGCCGTCACCACTTTGGCCACATGGTGCTGTAAAACCAATGCGTATGTAGTTTTGATGGTGCTCTAAAGTCAGCACATCGTTTAGGGGAATCGAGGTTCCATAGACGTCAAATTGATGGATGAAAACATCGTGTGGTAAGCGTTCTTTGACCAGCGCGTTCACATCAACCCGCGTCAGACCTCTAAAGCTACCTACCCATAATGATTGGTCACGGGCAGTTAGTCCGGCGCCCACATTCATTTCGCTATAACTTAGACCATCACGGTCAGAGAAATGGCTAAAAGACGTTTTTTCTAGCCGTGACAAGCCTCGATTGGTGCCCACCCATAGCTTTTGCTGCGAATCGCGTAACAGAAAGTAACAGACGGCATCTAGCATGCCGTTAGCGGTCGTGTAGCGCCGTGTCAGCTTGTCTTTGAAGTGAGCAAGCCCGTCATCCGTACCTATCCAAACCCCGTCGTCATTTGCCAATACGGAAAGAACACGGTGGTGGGGTAAACCGTCGTCCTCGTCCAAGACCATGAGCTGTCCTTGCCATAAATGGGCAAGACCGCGCTCGGTGGCAAACCAAACGCCATGCTCATTCGCCTCGATGGCATAAACGCGGGCATGTGGCAGTCCTTCAACGACCTGTAAACCTTCAGCACCCAATTGGAAGGCACCCTGAGCATCTGTTCCGATCCATAGTTTTTGTTCAAAAAAGGCCAATGAACGGATAAAGAGGCCGTCAAACTCAGGCCTAGCTCCCTCTTCTTGATGCCATAAACCACGTGTTGTGCCAATCCAAATTGATTGAGCGCCATCGGTTTCAATGGCGCGCACAACACTTGAAGGTAGACGGCGATTAAGTTCTACGGGCACTTCAACTACATGATTCGTAATGCGCGCTAAGCCGCGATCTGTGCCCACCCAGATACCGACGTCAGTTTGTTCATACAAAGACCAAATGGTTTCACTGGGAAGCCCATCGCGGCGTAGAAACTGGGTGAATGCCTGATTCTTGAGGCGGCAGGCACCCGCATCCGTTCCAAGCCAAATGGAGCCTTCACGGTCACGGAAAATCACGTAAACCGTGTCATGGCTAAGACCTTGATCCACACCTACCTCAAAAGGGCGTGTCAACGTTGGTGAACAACGGACAGCTCCATTGTCCGTGCCTATCCATATCTGGTCATCCAGGATGGAGATGCTATTTAGTGAGCGTGACTCAAAACCTGGCACGGGTATGAGCTCGTTGTCTAATGGGCTCAGTTTGTACATGCCTAAACTCGTCCCTATCAGTAAACCCAAATCTGGCACCTCATTTAGGGCTGTGATGGGTGCCGGAAGCTCGTGACTAAATACAACGCGGTGGTTACGGTCTAGGGCATTTAAATGACGTCCAACAGCAAACAAAAGATGGTCTTTGCCGCACACTAAGGTCCTGATAACCGCTTGTTGATCCCACACACTGTGGCAAGTTAAGGACGGATCAATACGGTAAAGACCGCTTGATGACGCGACCCACAGATTATGAGAATTATCTAAGTCAAGCTTCCAAATGGATGCCGAAACAAGGGGTTGATAGGGGAAAGCGACCAATTCGCGGCCGTCATAAACAAAGAGTCCTCGATCGCTGGCGATCCAAAGCCGTCCCTGTGCATCAAGCAAGAAACTGCGCACAGCATTGATCAAACGATCCTGGTCAGGATAATCCGTACGCACACCGTCGTAACGGCAGATCCCCTGTTGGGTTCCAAACCAAAGATAACCTTGGGCATCCTGACCCATCGACTGCACCGTGGATTGTGGTAATCCGTCTTCAATCGTATAGGTCTGAAAGGGCATTTGCTCCGCTAGACCGTAGCTAGCCAGCAACGCCAGGTAGAGCATGGTCCATATGCGCATGCTCTGTATTGTTAAGGAGATGATGGCTGATGTCTAGCATGATGGGAATGGACTGGGGATAATCACATCCGTGTGGAGGCCATTAGCTGTCCAGAAACACGCCAAATACCGTAATCCAACATAAAACCATTGATTGCCGATGTCATACAAGCTAACGCCACGCGTGATGGCCTATTAGGGCTGCGTCTTTAGCGCAATAGGCGAGTGCAATCACCTTATTTATGACAATGGCTGGCAATGAGATAGGTGAGACTCACGAGGTAAACCCCAGTTAGCACTTGCATTGATATAGTGAACAACGTATATTGGTGTACAGAGTACACATCGGTGAGATCATGGACAAGTTGACAGCTCGACAGCAACAAGTAATGCAAAGGATTCAACGCGCTCTGCGGGAGCAGGGCAGTATGCCGTCAGTGCGGCAACTGGCCGATGAGCTGGGCATCAAAAGCCCGAATGGGGTGATGGGCCATCTCAAAGCGTTAGAGCGAAAAGGTTATCTCAAACGCCAACATCCCAATACCAGTGCCTTTAAACTCCCCAACAGGGCTGAACCC
Organism: Holophagae bacterium; assembly: GCA_029263455.1. GTDB lineage: Bacteria > Acidobacteriota > Holophagae > Acanthopleuribacterales > Acanthopleuribacteraceae > JAGQSC01. The sequence continues at coordinate 57,303 of JAJCXM010000014.1, read as the reverse complement.
CGGGGTCTGCCACTACTGGCTACCATACCTGCAGGTCCCCCACAAACAACCTATGATCAGGCTGATCGATATGTGGATTTATCGCCTTCTTTTTTTGCTCAAGGCGACCTGGTAGCGGTGCATATTTCAGGAGAGAGCATGGCTGGAGATGCGATCGCCGATGGTGATATAGCCATCATCCAGCCCCAACAAGAAGCGGCTCCCCATGAGATTGCAGCGGTTCGTGTAGGAGCCGATGAAGTGACTTTGAAGCGTGTTCGTTTGCGAGGTAGTTGGGTGGAGCTTATTCCGTCTAATCCTGACTACCCTGTACGTTTGGAGCCCGCAGATCAAGTCCAAATCATTGGCATTCTACGCGGCATTATTCGACGTACCTAAAACGTTACACGACGTCAGGAGGCTCTATGACCCGACCCCTGTCTGAATCCCTGTCTCAATTGCCAGCTTTCGATAACGGATCGATTGTGATGGGTTCTGCTTTTATGAAGCGGTCGCGGTCCACTCGGATTGTGACCGGCCATCCCAAGTTGGACCGGATTAGTGGCGGCGGGTTACGTTGCGGTGAGCTTAGCGAGTGGGGTCTGCCATTAGGTCGTGGCGGGCGGGAACTGGTGTTGAACATATTAGCTCGAGCACAGCAGCGTCATGAGCTTGGTTTGTTGTTGTGGATCATGCCAGAGGGTGAGCTTTCGGTATACCCACCTGCTTGGGAAGCGCGTGGTTTAGATCTATCGCGCACCTATTTCGCCATCACAGATGAGGTGTTGCGTGACCTTAAGGCGGCTTTTGTGGAGCCGGTTTTTGATGCCATTATCTTGGATACACCACGCGCTCTTAGTGTCGATGATCAAGCTTATTTAGCTACCCGAGCCCGTGACAACCACAACCTCATTCTGGTGTTAAGGCCCTATTTATTACGCTCGGAGAAAGGCAATGTCTGGGCGCGTTTACGCCTGAACGGTTGGTACGACGAGCGTCGTAGTGAACATGTGATTGATGTCATTAGAGGAGGCATCGGTGGCGTTAAGCCAGATAGTTTACGGATGTGAGCATGCTCTTACATTTACATAACCACAGTCGTCAGGATCTACCCGCCTTTTTGGCCTTGAGCGCCGGAGCGGATACGCCTAGTCTGCTAGCCCAGTCGGCTTTATTGACGCCGCATGCCATGAAATGGTCTACCCGTGTGTGGATTTTCGATTTACGTTCATGCCATGAGTTTTGGCGTCGCCGTGCGGCAAGTGAGAACTTAGCTCCTTTGGCATTGATCCAGCGCCTATTGCGTCATCATTTTGGGGTAGCCGAGTTTTATGCGGCAGGGGCCGATCACCCGTGGCAAGCGGCGCTCATGATTGCGGCTTTAAGGGTTAGGAAAGTGACGGGCCTTGTGCTCAAAACAAGCGCATTTGGGGAACGTCTCTATCGTGAGCTCAATTGGTCTATCTGGCTGGCGGCTGCCGATCAGTTACGTATCCACATGGACGCGCAATTACACAGCCGTAAACATGACATAACCTGCGAGCTAGCCCAGTTGAAAAGAGCTGTTGAACGGATGGGCTTAAAAAGCTTGCGCGGGTTTGCAGGGGTTCAGGCCGCCTCGGTTAAGCGTCGCTACGGTGCCATGATCGCGTCTATGTGGCGATGGACGCATGCCAAAGAGGGCACTTCGCTGGATGGCTTCCCCTGGGTGGCTTGGTGTCCTGTTGTGCGACCCAACCGGTTGCGTGTCTTGGACCATGCCTGTTGGGATTGGGCTCAGATTGAGCCTTTCCTGATTGAAGACCTGGATCGCCTATGTAGTCATCCGGCTTGGGACCGCAGTGACCATTTGACGCAGATCCAGTGGCGTCTTGTTTTTGAAGATATGGAAGAGCTCCAAGTGGAGGTTGGTTTTCGCCATCCCCATCACTTACATTCGGAAAAAGGCCACCACAAAACCACGGTCACACGAGCCCGTGAGCGCTATTTTTCCGTCATCAAGACATGGCAAGCCCAACGTGGAGAGGATGTCGCAGCTGCCGCTTTGATCTCTTGGAAACTGGAAGTCAGCGCCTGGTTCAGAGTACCTGAACGCCAAAACACGCTATTCACGCTCCGTAGCTCGGTGGACTGTCATCGTATCCAGTCCATGGAGAACCGGCTACATGTGCCCCTAAAACGTTACGTTTCCACCCAAGACTTTTTACCTGAAGACAGTTATCAAGCAGGGGAGAACAGCGGCGAGGATATCTCATTGAATGAGACATGGCGACAAGTGGCTAGCACACGACCGCTCTATATCTATCAGACCCCCAAGGCCATGACGCAAGTGACTGAACGTCAAGGTGAGTTCCTAGAAAGGATCCAGACAAAGTGGTGGCGCACAAAAGAGGCACAACCTTCAAGTCGTGATTATTACCGTATGCGCATAGGGCCTTGTCGGCGTTGGCTCTATCGCGACCATGAAGGACGGTGGTTTGAGCATGGTCTATTCTCCTGAATTCCTACGTGAGTCTTGGTGTGAATGGTTGGCTAAAACCAACTTTAGTTTTTTAACCGGGGCTTCTCATGCCTTTCAGATGGTGGCCCGGGCCCACCGCCTAGGTTATGGCGCGTTAGCTATCAATGACTTTGACGGCGTTTATGGCTTAGCTCGTACCTGGCGAGCTCAACAGTGGTTGGCCAAACGCGAAACATCTAATCTGCGTTTGCGTTATGGCGCAGAAATACATCTGGCTCAAGATCATGAGTTAGCTGTGACCCTACGCCGGACAATTGCACTTATCGCTTTAGATTCAATAGGTTATCGCAACCTATGTGCCTTGATCACGGAAGCCCATCGTGGCGGAAAACACGGGGCCTGGCTTTCATTAGATCAACTACTTGCCGCTGAGGTTAAGGGTTTGGCGGCCATCCAGCCTATGCGGGGCCTGATTCGGCGGCATGGTTTGGCAGAATTAGAGAGTCAAAGCGCCTTACTTAAGCGCCATTTTCGCGGTCGTTTTTACCTAGCACTGAGTCGGCATCGTCATCCAGGCGAGGATCGTTGGTTAGAAGAAAGCCTGGCTTTGGGTAAACGCTTGGAGGCTCGTTTTCTCATCGCCCAAGACGCTTTTTTCCATGATCGTGGCCAGATTGAAATGAGTGATTTGGTTCACGCCATCCGCACTAACCTGACCATGGAAGAGGCGGTCCCGCATATGTTCGTTAACGACGAACGCTGCTTACACCCACATACGGAGTTGGTGCGGCGTTATGGTGACCTGCCAGTTTTTCGCGATGCGTTACGCGCCTCACGTGAACTGGATGCGGCTTGTGTCTTTGATTTGGCTAGCTTGCGCTATCACTACCCTAAAGAGATGATCCCTGATGGTTATAGCGCTCAGACATTCCTGGAGAAGCTCACTTGGGAAGGGGCCATCAAACATTATGGTGAACCGGTTCCCGATAAGATTGCAGCGGTCTTACGTCATGAACTAGAACTGATTGAGCAGTTACAATTCGCCGACTATTTCCTCACTGTGTGGGACATTGTCCATTGGGCTCGTCAACGGCATATTTTGTGTCAGGGACGTGGGTCGGCTGCCAACTCAGCGGTGTGTTTTGTGTTAGGGGTGACGGCGGTGGATCCCTCGCTATTTGACTTGCTCTTTGAGCGTTTCATCAGTGTGGAAAGAGGTGATCCGCCAGATATCGACGTGGATTTTGAGCATGAGCGCCGTGAAGAGGTGATCCAGTACATCTATCGTCACTATGGTCGAGATAAAGCGGCCATGGTTGCCAATGTGATCACCTTCCGCCGCCGTGGTGCGATTCGAGCCGTAGGCAAAGCCTTAGGCGTGGCCGATGACGCCATGGACCGTGCCGCCAAGTTACTGGGCACACGCGCCTACCGTGGCCAAAGTTCGGAGAAGACATTGGCTGAGGTCCGCAGTGACCTGAACCAAGAGCTGGGTGAGCGCTTGCCTTGGGAACAATGGTCGCGTTTGGCGGATCGGTTGATAGGTTTCCCAAGACATTTGGGTATTCATTCGGGTGGTTTTGTATTGGCCGACAAACCCATTACGTGTTTAACGGCTCTAGAACCGGCGACGATGGCAGGGCGGACGGTTATCCAGTGGTGTAAAGACGATATCGAAGCCTTGGGTTTCTTCAAGGTCGATATCTTAGGTTTGGGCATGTTGACAGCCTTACGGAAATGTTTTGCTTTGGTACAGGAACATTATGGTGAGCAGGTTAGTTTGGCCCGTATTCCTCAAGGCGACCCAGACACCTATGCCATGATCCAAAAGGCAGACACCGTGGGTACGTTTCAAATTGAGTCACGCGCTCAGATGTCCATGCTCCCGCGTATGAAACCGCGTAATTTTTATGATCTGGTGATTGAGATCGCGATTATCCGGCCAGGCCCGATCCAAGGCAAAATGATCCATCCTTTTTTGCGACGCCGGTATGGCAAAGAGCCGGTCACTTTTCCTGATGCGCGTTTGGAACCGATCCTGAAGCGCACCATGGGCGTGCCTATTTTTCAGGAACAAGTGATGCGTATTGCCATGGCCGTTGGCGGGTTCAGTCCTGGTGAAGCCAATGAGTTACGCCGTAATATTGGCAGCTTCGCCATTCGTGGCGATGTGGATTTGTGGATCCCTAAACTGAAAGAAGGCATGCGCCAGAATGGTATTGATGAGGCTTTTATTGAATCGACGGTGACGCAATTACGTGGATTCGCTTCTTATGGGTTCCCGGAAAGTCATTCGGCCAGTTTTGCGCATATTGCCTATGCTTCTTGTTATTTGAAGTGCCATTACCCGGCGGCTTTTTTTGTGTCAGTCCTCAACTCCCAGCCTATGGGTTTTTACCAACCCCATACCTTAATTCAGACGGCCAGGACAGCCGGTATCCCGATCCTGCCTATTTGTGTCAATCACTCCCATTGGGACACCACTTTGGAGAAAGTGGACGAACAACGTGGTCGCCCTGTTTGTGCTTTGAGATTAGGTTTACGGCTGGTGCGTTGTCTCAGCGAAAGTGGTGCTAAGAGACTTTTGCTCGCAAGGACTAAACAGGGGAGTTGGCGATCGTTGGAAGCGTTGATGCGTAGCTGCGGACTAGGTCGTGCTGATCTGACCGCTTTAGCGGCAGCGGATGCCTTTTCGGTGTTTGGGTTGCCACGACGCTCGGCGCTGTGGCTAGCCGAAGCAGCGCCATACTGTGATTTACTCGACGAGCATGAAGATCGCGTGCGTTTTGAGGCTGAAGAAAGGCTAGAAGCAATCCAAGCCGATTTCCGTGCGACCACCACCTCGTTACGTGATCACCCGGCCAAGGTCGTTCGTGAAGATCTTTGGCATTATGTGGTGCCGGTGGAGAAAGTCATTTTAGCCAGTGATTTAGGACGCTGCCGCAGGAACCAAAGTGTGGTGGTGTTTGGCATGGTGATCGTGAAACAGTCACCGCCCACGGCTAATGGGATGTTGTTTGCCTCGGTCGAGGATGAGACAGGTATTCACAACTTGGTCATCCCGCCCAACATATACACCACCTACCGAGAAATCATTGAGAGCCAGGGCTTTTTATGTGTGAGTGGGGTTTTGCAGAGAGAACAAGATGCCTTTTCGGTGATGGCACGGCATTTTTATAAGCCGGACGAGAAACGTGCGGAAGTGATTACCATCGACCGCCAACAACAAGACCAGGGAACACAGACCAGCGTACCCAAGAAAGGCTTCACCAAAGAACGCAACTACCGTTGAAGACTGAGTATTTTGGCGTGGATTGAATCACGAATCAAAGCAGTCCATTTGACGCTATATTTCGCAAGGCATCTCGATTTCCGATATGGAATGCTGCGGCTTGCCGCCGCTTTTGGCAGGTGCGTCGTTGGTGATGAAGAGCAAACATCGATGAGCTTACTCGACGAGCGACAATGCTAGTGCTCATCAAACGCATAAGATGTTTCGCTAGATCAGCCTAAGCATGATGGTGCAATAAAGATCTGGCAGGCATCGTTACCTAAATATACTCCGGTCATGATGCAAAAAACACAGAATTGGGACTTCCTAGCAAAGCCCAAATGACGGCCCGGCGCCGCTACCTCGGCCACCCTTGCAGGTGGCCGGAGTGCGAGACGTTTTAGTCGGTGATGGAGACGACATTGCCAATGGCAGGTTCTGAAAAGTTGTTAAACACAAAACCGACACCGGTGATTGGTTCACCAGATGACTCGGCAATCATGTAGACGTCAGGCGATCCCTGCGGTACCAAGTTATTGGCGACGGCCGCAAAGGGACGAAAGGGGGCCATATTGCTAAGTGTCGAGCTATCGGTTGCGATTAAGGTGCCCTGTTGGTTGTAATAACGCATGGTGACGTTGGTGTTGCTGGAACCTAAGTTCACCAGGACCGGAGCGGAGGTGAGGCCGTTTGTGATCGGCAAATAGCTGAATAAGAGCTTGGTGCCTACGCCTTCTCCTGTACCACTGGCAGGAACCGTGACAGCCACTCCCTGAGAGGGTGAGCGACCTGACGCGGCTTCCAGGTTATTGGTGACCCAACCGCCACGAACATGGGTGACATCGGACTCTACTTTGACGGTGTAGCCGATGCCGTCTCCGAGGCCAGGAAATAGAGAAGAGGCTTTCTCTTGCAGATAGCCATTGGCTGAAATACTGCGAGAAGCGGAGGCTGATGGTCCCGTTGAACGTTGTGCCGTGAGCGTCAAGTTAGCGGTCGTGCTGCCATAGTTATTGACGACTACAATGCTTTCATATTGAGAGTTATTAGAAACCCAGGCGTAAACAAGCGTACGTGCCGCGGCGGGTGGTGGGTTGTCTACTGTTGTTTGAATGTTATGGCCCGCAAACTTTTGATTGAATACCGTTGCGTGAGGTCCATTGGGGTAAAGCATCTGTGCCGAATTAACAATAGCTTGCGCCATCTCCGAAATACGCACGGCTGATCCCAGGCCAAAGTGGGCTTGTAAGATCAAGCGGTCAACTTCACTGCGAGCCACGCCCATCTGAGTCAGAGTTATCAATGATTGGAAGAGAGGTGTCGACCAGAGTTCGTCAGACAACGCGCCGCCAACAAATTGGTGGGCGCCGTAAGTAAGATTCGAATTGTATTGAGCGGAAGTCACGTTCATAAGACGGCCGTCCCAGCAGTTATTGTGACCGTCCCATGGGAAGGCCCATTCAGGCCGAAAGGAAGCGCCATTGGGTGTGCTGAATTTATACGAGCCCGCCCAGTAATCGCCAAAGCCTTCGCCCATGCCGCCCGTGTCACCACCAACCCATTGATTGTTGATACTAAATTGAATGGCATGCCCGTATTCGTGGAGGATGACAAAGGCATCTTCGTTATCGTCGACACAACCGTGTCCAAACGAAATCCGGTTGCCATTAGATGAGAAAAACGAGTTGTCAGCCCCACCAACGCCATCGCTGTCGGCGGATATTGATACAAACTGGATTCCTGTGGCCCCGGTGAAACCCAGTGACTGGATATAACGTTGATTTTGGTCAACATGAAAATAGGTCATGGCGTCATTAAACGCGTTATCGCCGCGTTTGGCCGTCCACATCCCATCTGAAGTCGTACTTGGTGCCGTACTGGGTGCTTCAAAATCAACGATGCTAACCCAAGGGCCTGTAAGTGAGAATTGGCCGCTTGATTCAGTGATGTCCTGGAGAGTTCGATTCACATAAGCAGTTGTAAACGTACTTGCTGGCGTTGTGTCTTGAAGAGTCGTCGACTGCAATGTAGTCGCCGGATCTGGATCAAAAACATCCCCACTGCCGGTTGCTTTGTTACCGATGACTGCTTTCTGTGACACTTGATGCCTGAGATAGGCGTCCGTTGTTTTTGTTCTGTCCCATACTGGTCCACGGTAATCATCTTCTTGTGACTCAAAAGGTTTACGAGAAATGATTGTTTGACGAGTATCGAGGACTTCACCACTGATGGCATCAATGCGTTGCTCCCAGTACCCGAATGGAGCATGTGTGGCAATTTCAACTAAGTAGGTAAGTTTGAATGTCTCGCCGTCGGGGTAATAGACCATTCTTGACGAGGGTTGGAGGATCAAGTCGCCATGTACTTTTAAATCTTGCCAACCGATTTCCATGGCTTCATCTGGCGAGAATTCTGGCTGAAAAGTTTGTTTGTCTCTTTCTCCCTCGGGAAATGTGCCATTAAAAACCATATAGACTTGTCCCTTATGGTTGACAGATACGATGATGCTTGCCATGTGGACAGGCACGCCTGAAATCATTTGTTGGAAATGATGATGGCTCCCTAATAAGCTGTGTTTGGTGTAGGCGTATTCCAGGTTTAGTAAATCTGCGGGCAAGCCATACTTTTGATGATGTTCTTGTATATAAGACAAAGCGTCCTGGGTCGTAAATTGTTTGCTGGCTAAATGACTGAAGTCGACGAAGTCTACTTTCACCAAGGATGCTCGGTGATCAGTATGGTAAATATCAGGCGCTGTCGCCGCAAATAGTGACCCGATGGTCATGAGAAAGATCAGAACGAATTGCCTACGCATAGATACTCCTAAGTTTCCTGGATGGGGCCAAAAACCCTGTGTTCAAATGCAGTACGCGATATATAGATGGTTTTGGGGCCATCAAATAAAAACGATTCGTCGTGAACACGAAGGAATCCAAAAAGGATAGCAGATTTCATGCCTGGTTTGCCTAATTCTTGTGCTGCTATGAACCCGGTTTCGCACATACGTTGGCTGTCACTGAATTTTTGAGAAGCACGTGTTGTATGCAGGTCATCCGCAGATTGAGTTATGGTATGCCCATGAAAAACAAGTTCGCGCTCTCAGACATGAACGCATACTGGCCCGTGCTCGCTGTGCTGATGACCGTCGTAGCCATTGAGGGCGTGATTGCGCATGTTTGGATGCATTCGGCAAACGCTCGGCTGTGGATACACGCATTATGGGGCAGTTTGGAATTCGTTTCATTAATGATTGTCTTACTGGATACTTGGACGCTGAGATACGCCTATCTGGAGGTGTTGGAAGACGGTGTGTATCTTCAATTCGGCATGCGTCTAAAACGAACAGTGACATGGGACCAATTAGCGAACGTCCGTTTTGGTGACGGCGTCAAAGCGCCTGACCCCATGGCTCATGCACCCTGGTCGAAAGAGATGCGCCAACATAAGCAATATTTGCTGCTTGGCCAGGAGCCCAATCTTGCCCTGACCGTGTCTGGCGACGCGTTGCCTCAGCACTGGTATTTTCGTGTAAATGACATGCGCGAACTTGAAAATACGCTAAAGCTAATGCCACTTACTGTGGCAGGGATTGAATCCGTTGACCTGGTGTCATGATAGCCGCAAATGAGGCTTGGATTAACGCCTCCTTTTGAGCTATAATCCCGCTCCGGATCGTGTGATGGATCACATCATCTAACGCCACTTGCAACTCATTTCAGATGAGGGCCGTACTTCTTATGTGACCGTGGATTTTTGTTCAGGGTATCTCGAGGTAAATTATGATGATGTTCACACCTGCTTATGTGTTTGTTACGCAGAAGATTTTTGATGCAGGTCCCCACGGAATTGAGCAGGCCGATTTGGACCGTTGCGTTATGCAGACGTTGGGTGCCCAAAGTGAAGCGGATTATGCTCTGGAAGCATTGCTGGCTACGGGCCTAGTCATCGCCGAAGAGGGCTCCCATCTACGCTACATTCATAAGAGCCATATGCTGGAGCGCGAGCCTGCGCTCGTATAGATCTCTAGCCCCTTTTTTTTCGGGTTCAGCAAGTCGTTTAAGCTGGCCTGTTTGCCGTCTCAATGCCTCAAGGTCTAATTCGTAAAGGATAGCCCTAGCAAGCGAAATACGAATACCATGAAAACGACGGAAAAAATAAAGAAATAGACCAAAAAGAGAGCCATGAATTTGAGACTGGTTTTCCATCTGGATTGACCATAAACCTCGCGCATCGACCTATATAGGTAGTAGAGGATGTATAGGTTGGTGAATAGACTCAATAGATTGCTCACAGTCTCCGGCAAGGGCAGGAACTGCAAAACGCGGTTGATGGTGAAGATTAAGAAGGCGAGCGCATGAAAATACAGCGAAAACACGAGGTGGTTGGCATAGTAACGTTCCCGTTTTCGGTAAAGTGCGTGTAGGAATAAGGCGAATAGAGGCATCAAGAAAAACATGGCTTGATTCATCTGACGGCTGACGTTCTGTTTCACGTGGCGCCGGACTTCGGGTTCCTTAAGGCGACGAGCAGCATCACGGAACTTCTGCGCAACCTGTTCTCTATCGACGGTGCCATCGACCATCTCACGCTGTTTTTTGGTTCGTTGCTCTCCGGCCCCTTCGCTGATTTCTAACATTTTGTCTGAGAATTCGGACTGAATTTTCGACGTCTTTAGATCCAGGTCTAAACTTACGTAAACCGCTTGTACAAAAAAATAGGCCAGCCCCACTAGCAAAAATAATCGAAAGGGCGGTATGAAAGGCGCTCGGCGACCTTGGATATACTCGGTGGTCAAGAAGCCTGGCCGGCAAATAAGCGGTTTAAGACTGCGCCAAACTCTGGAGTCAAAGGAAAAGAGGTCGCCAAAAAAAGTCGAAAGCATGTACTTAAGGGTTAGGTTAAGTTCAACTTCTTTTTGACCACAATGATAACAATAGGGTCCTTGAAGTTTTGTCTGACAATTGACACAGACCGCCTGGATTTGGTGTGTACCACCATTGGATCGTTCCATTTTCCCTGCCTCAGATTGCGCCTGCTTGATCTTCGAATCCTATCACTAAGAATTTCACCAAAGTTTTATCATTTACTGACTTCCATTTTTTTGTTGGCATGCATGTTGACCAGCATTTGGGTTAATAGACGAAGGAGTGCTTCAATGAAGGCGATTTTTTTGATTATTGTGATCGGGCTTTTGTCAGGCTGCGCTTTTTCACAGTCGCAATCTGGAGAGACAAGGCGTTTTGTGTTGGCGCTCGACTTGGTCCACGCTTCAGTAAATGGCGAACGGTTCCACGACACCTTAGCTGGAAACCTCTTTCTTGGGTACCGTATTAAACAAGTCCATTTTGGACTTAATATCGCGGATCGCCTGTTTGATGATGCGGGGCAATCGAATACGAGAGTGGATCTAGGATTAATCGACTGGAGCGCTTCGGGTGGCTTTCGCGTCCATCGCTTTCTGGACTTGGAACTAGGGCTTGGCATCACCAAACTATCCTGGAAGGCGCATAACTCAAATAACTGCCCTTCACCTGATCATTGTTTTGATTCAGATCCTGTGCACGAAAAAACCGAACATTTCTATGTACAAGCTGCATCACAGGTTTGGCGCCACGTGCGTGTATTTGTACGCCACACCCAGCGGGAAAAAGTGAAGGATCTATTGTATTCGCCGGGATATAGCACGTTGGATCTGGGGGTAGGACTTCGATGGGGAATGGGCGATAGGTAGTTGTGCAGGCGATTAATATGTTTATACTCCCGTATTGGAAAGCAATTAGGAGTCGATATGATTACTGTTCATCACCTAGAACATTCACGTTCCCATCGGGTTCTTTGGCTGCTTGAAGAGCTGGGTTTGCCGTATGAGATCAAACGCTATCAGCGCGACCCTAAGACATTATTAGCGCCAGATGAACTCAAACAAATTCATCCCTTGGGCAAATCGCCCGTCATAACGGACGGGGAAATCCATGTAGCGGAATCGGGTGCCATCATCGAGTATTTGCTGGGAACGTACGATGCCGACCAGCAGTTTTCTCCGCCACGAGGAACAGCCGATCATCGTGATTATATCTATTGGCTACACTACGCTGAAGGATCCTTTATGTCACCGCTGCTATTGAAGCTTGTCTTTGATCGGCTACCAAAGTCTGACATGCCCTTTTTCATTAGGCCCATTGTCAAGGGTTTGGCGAAAAAAGTGAATTCTACCTACATAGACAAACAGATAGGGCTCCATGTGAATCACATCAATGAATTCATGAGCGAGAGGACATGGTTCGCCGGTCAATCCTTTAGTGGTGCTGACGTGCAAATGAGTTATCCACTTATGGCAGCTGCGGGTCGTTCCGATCTGTCGAAACACTCAAATATCACTGAATTTATCGCTCGTATTAGGGACCGACGAGCTTTTCGGAAAGCCATTGAAAGAGGTGGTGCGGTGGAGTTGCCTCGCACTTGATTCAGGACTAAACAAGCCGTCTTTTTACAAAAGCAACTAACTCTTTTTTTGATAGTTCCTTGACAGTGAAATCATTCGACATATGATCATGCAAATGATTATGGGGTCCTAGCTGGATTGGACCCGAACAATGTTGGAGGACGTATGTCGTTGTTGATGGCACTAGCCTTTTTCTGCCAAGTTGAATTTAAAGATACCGAATTGCGCGGTCTGGCACTACGAAGTATTGGCCCCGCCCTAACTTCGGGCCGAATTTCAGACCTGGCAGTTGATCCGCGTAACCGGGCTCACTACTATGTGGCCGTTGCTTGTGGTGGCGTATGGGAAACCGACAATGCAGGAACAACATTTGAACCTATTTTTGACAGCGAAGGTTCGTATTCTATCGGCTGCATTACCATCGATCCTTCGAATCCAAATACTATTTGGGTGGGTACAGGGGAGAATAACAGTCAACGGAGTGTCGCTTATGGCGATGGAATTTATGTTTCGTTAGATGGCGGTAAGTCCTGGACTCATAAAGGTCTTAAGAATTCTGAACACATTGGCCGAATCGTGGTCCATCCCACAGATTCCAACACCCTTTATGTGGCTAGCCAGGGGCCGCTGTGGTCAGACGGTGGTGATCGTGGTTTGTATAAATCAACTGATGGTGGAGAAACATGGCTACCCATCTTACAGGTATCTGAAAAAACGGGTATCAATGAAGTCATGTTAGACCCTCGTGACCCGCAAACCATTTATGCCAGTTCATATCAACGCAGACGACACGTTTGGACATTGATTAATGGCGGACCAGAATCAGCTGTCTATAAATCCACCGATGGCGGAACCAGTTTCCGTAAGATTAATCAAGGATTGCCCGAAGTTCACATGGGACGCATTGGACTAGCCATCGCGCCCAGCCAACCCGACACGCTTTACGCGGTGGTTGAAGCGGCTCAAGACAAGGGCGGCTTTTTCCGTTCACTTAATCGCGGTGAGAGTTGGAAAAAAATGAGTGACTATGTCACTGGCAGTCCGCAATATTACCAGGAAATATTTGTGGATCCTGTGGATGCCAATCGCATCTACGCCATGGATACGTGGATGCAAGTTAGCTATGACGCTGGCGCAACCTTCGCTCGGGTTGGGGAAACAACCAAACATGTCGACAACCATGCGTTGTGGATTGATCCCAAGCAAACGGACTACCTGTTGGCTGGCTGCGACGGTGGTGTCTACGAAACGTTTGATCGCGGAAAGACCTGGAACTTTAAGGCTAATCTCCCGGTGACGCAGTTTTATCGGGTAGCCGTCGACAATGCCGAACCCTATTACAATATTTATGGGGGCACGCAAGACAACTTCACTCTAGGTGGACCCTCTCGTACCGAAAACCAACATGGCATTGTTAACTCAGATTGGTTTGTTGTGGTTGGTGGCGATGGCTTTGAACCTCAAATCGATCCGGAGAATCCAAATATTGTTTATGGTCAGGCTCAATACGGATATTTGGTCCGTCACGATCGGGCGACTGGCGAAATTACGGATATTCAACCCCAACCGGATCCTGCAGGACCTGCACTCAGGTGGAATTGGGACTCTCCGTTATTGATCTCACACCACCAGCCAAGTCGCCTCTATTTTGGATCTAACGTCTTATTTCGTAGTGACGATCGTGGCCAATCATGGACTGCGCTTGGCGGTGACCTCACCCGCCAACTCGATCGCAATAAGCTTGTTGTTATGGGACAGATTTGGCCTATTGATTCGGTTGCCAAAAACGTAAGCACATCCATATTTGGCAACCTTGTCGTGATTGCAGAGAGCTCGTTTGATGAAAAATTAGTCGCCGTTGGAACCGATGACGGGCTCGTGCAAATGAGTCATGACGCCGGTCAGAGCTGGAATCGCATGGAGCGATTCGGCAAGGTTCCTGACATGACTTACGTTCAGACGCTCGCCTTCTCGCAACATGACCAGAAAACGATATATGCCAGTTTTAACAATCATAAACGCGGCGATTTCAACCCTTATCTATTGCAATCCAAAGACTTAGGCAAGACATGGACGTCAATTGCGAAAGGGCTGCCGGAACGAGGATCAATCTATGCTTTTGCTGAAGATCACACGGATCCCAAGTTACTCTTCGTGGGTACCGAGTTTGGTCTTTACTTCAGTATCGATGGGGGCAATAACTGGAAAAACCACAAAGCCGGACTACCTACGATTGCCATTCGCGATATGGCCATTCAGAAACGCGAGAACGATTTGGTATTGGGAACCTTCGGCCGTGGTTTTTATGTCTTAGATGACTATTCGAGTCTTCGTTCCATGACAAGTGAAGTATTAAACAGCGCGGGCCATCTTTTCGCGATAAAGGACACACGACGATACGTTCCCCGTCTTCCTTTGGGCTTGCGAGATAAATCATTTCAAGGTGACCAATACTACACGGCTGCGAATCCGCCATATGGCGCGGTATTCACGGTATACCTTAAAGAGGATCACGAAAGTACTCGCGACCAGCGACATGAATCCGAAAAGAAAGCGTTTGATGAGAAAAAGGATCCGGGCTACCCCGATTGGGATCAACTAAGAGCGGAAGAACAAGAGCTAGCGCCGTCTGCTTTTGTTGAGATAAGCGACGACCAAGGTGCCACGGTTAAACGTGTCACGATCGGTGCGAAGAAAGGCATTCAAAGGGCAAATTGGGATTTACGCTTGCCTGATCCACATCCTGTACGGCTAGCACCGCCAACCCTCGACAATCCTTTTGTCGATCCACCACAAGGACCATTGGTAGCTCCGGGCACTTACTCAGCGCAGCTCTATCTGCGTAAGGGAGGCGTTCTCGCGGCGTTGGGCCAGAAACAGTCATTTAAGATAATCGCTGGCCCGGTTAATACGGTGGATCAATCAGCAGATGAAGTTTTTGCGTTTCAAAACGAAACCTCCGCTCTATTCAAGGAGATATCTGCGGCCAGAGCAAAATTTGGTGACATAGAAGAAAGCCTTAAGTACCTTGTCCAGGGGGCACTCGAGACACCAGCAATTGCTCATGAGTTATTGGTTGAGATTAAAGCAGCGCAAAAGACTTGGGACGAGCTGAACCTGGCCATTAATGGCGATGGGCTCAAGGGCAAGTATCAAACTGAGTCGTTACCTGGATTTTATAGTCGTGTCGCTACGGTTGTTTATGGTCATTGGAACAGTACCGGTGCGGTCACACAAACCCACCGCGACCAAGTCGTCATTGCAGGTAATGAGTTTGCGGCATGGCAACCCAAGCATGAACTTCTGCAAAACCAAATCGATAAGATCGAGGAAAAGATGGTAGAGCTAGGAATGACATTCACGCCGGGTCAATGAAGTGGAAGGCGATCGGTTGCTTTGGCAATCGGTCGTCGACTTTTCGTGTTTCTTAGTTAAACCATAGGCTAAATGCAAAAATGTGATGGAATGACTTGCTTTTTTGCGTTTTGGGTTGCAGATTTGTGTGGGGGGATGGGGCGTTGGCAGCGCGTCACGCGACTGCATGGTGAAATTCACCCTTGAGCGACTTTATGTCAGCTCGTTTTAAACAACGCATCCGCCCCCTTTTCTTTCATTTCGCAATTGTGTTAGCCAGTCACGATTTATGGCTGCATGAGGATGAGTCTCACTGCGTCCAGTCGAAGAATTGCATTATCGGCCTCGCCCCGTAATCCCTCAATCATGTCGTCAAAGGCAAAGACTTCTTCTTCGCGAATGGAACGGTTGATACGCGCTAAATTGGCGAGTCGATCTCGTTCCTGTTGCAGCTGCTCCAAGGCTTGTTTGACGAATCCTATTTGTCGTTTTTGAACTCGATCTTTAGATGCAGCGCGCGAGACCGGTAGCAAGCGGACAAATATATCCCTTAGAGCGGTTCTTTGCTGCCTGATTAATCCGGATGGGCCTTTTTCAAGTTTGACATCCTGCATGATCTGGTGAAGGTCATCGCGAATTCTCATGTCTTGGTCAATGAGAAGATCCACCGCAAGCGTCGGTAAGAAGCGCTCAAGTGCCGTATTCTCGGCGCCGGGCACTTCCAAAGCAAAGAGTGTTTGAAGCAGGAGTCCGGGTTCGGGCGCATTTTTCCAGATTCCAACGCTGGCGATACCGCGGTCCTGAGTAAGCATTAGATCCAAGCCACCGGAAAGGATGGGATGGTCAATGGTCAGGTATTCCACATCTTCGCGTGCAACCGCAACCTCACGGGAATAAGTGACTTGAACGCCTTCGCGCGGAAGGTTAGGGAACGACTCAATGAACATGTGCGTGCCTGGCTCGAGATATTGGATGTGTTCATCGACGTCTTGGACGTCGACACCAAAAATCTCGAAAAGCGCATCCATAAACGATCTTAGATCAAGATCTAGCTGCGATTTTTGAATGGAATCGATGATTTGGTCCGCCATAGCAGGGTCAAATGAGTTGCGTTCAAGCAAACGGTCGCGGCCTTGTTCCATTCTGTGTTTGAGATCTTCAATCTTGCGAGACGTGCGTCGAATGACGTCGTCCAACACCGTTTCATCGTCAATCATGACCACGTCTGCTAACTCTTCTGCTAACAACTCGTGGAGCTGATCTGAACAGGTGGATGGAGCTGAAAAAACGTTCAGCCCTGCATCGAACCATCTGTACAGACGTTCGTGCAGCCCGCCCGGAACAAACGGGATATGGATGTGAATTTCGGAATGTTGGCCAATACGGTCAAGACGACCAATACGCTGCTCAAGCAGACCTGGATGAATGGGCAGGTCGTAAAGCACCAAATGATGAGCGAATTGGAAATTACGACCCTCGCTACCTATTTCCGAGCATAACAAGATTTGTGCGCCATCTTCCTTGGCAAAATAGGCGGCCTGACGATCTCGTTCTAAGAGGGCCATCCCTTCGTGGAAGGTGGCTGTTTCTATTTGTCGGTGCGGGAATAATGCTTCTTGAAGCGAGAGCACGACATGCGGGCTGGAACAAATGAGTAAGATCTTTTCGCTTGGATTCTTCTTTAGTAGATCTATTAACCAATGAAGGCGTGGGTCTTGTGGGATCGCAGCTTTAATGGCCGTTGCCGAACTGCGTTTCATGTCTCGAGTGGTCACGCCGGCTGGACCTGCCAATTGCCGTTGCGCTTGCCCTGTGTCCTTGATCGGTCCGCAGGCTTTCAGGTAGGCGTCCCAAGCTTTGTTGGTGGGCAGCTTGATGGGGTGGGGTCTGCGTTGAGGAAGCAGAGATGAAAGAACTTCACGTCTATTGCGAAACACCATGCGGCCCGTTCCGTGTCTGTCGACCAGTGATTTGACAATTCGTTGGCGTGCAACCGGTGTTGGTTTAGATAGCGCTTCCTCTAAATCTTCATCGCCTGGGAACATACGATGAAGATCGGGGATGACGGACTTTATGTCTCCAGTCTCAATGCGGTCCATCAATCCAGCTAACTGCGAATAATGGCGTGTCTCTTCTTCAAATGCCGCCAAGCTGGGAAAACGATCTGCATCCAAAAGCCTCAGTAATCCGTAGTGGACTTCTAAACCTAATTGGCGTGGCGTTGCTGTCATCAAAATCAAACTTCCACAACGTTCCGACAGCTCTTCAACTAAAGCATACGCATCCGTAACACCCTCTGGATGCCAGGCAAGATGATGCGCCTCATCCACAATGACTAAGTCCCAATTTGCGTCAAGGACTGCTTGCATGCGGTCCGGTTGACTGATGAGCGTGTCGAGACTCTCGATAATGCGATGGTGAGATTCGTATAGGTTTGTTTCGGGTTCGGAAGCTTGAAGTTCGTCCCAATGTTCGTCGTTAACAATATGAAACAGATGATTGAATTTGCGATAGAGTTCTACTAGCCACTGATGGATGAGTGATTGAGGCGTGAGAACCAAAACACGGCGAACCTGACTTGTAACCCATAGTTGGTGAAAAATGAGTCCGGCTTCGATCGTTTTACCCATGCCCACTTCATCAGACAAGAGAATACGAGGCTGGATTCGTTGGCCCGCACTCCAGGCTATATAGAGCTGATGGGGGATAAGTTCGATACGCGCCCCGACTAGGCCGCGCATCGGGGTACCAATCGCTGCGGATTTCACTTCCCACGCTTGACGACGAACGTCGTAACTACGGGGTGTTTGCAGCTGACCTGCAAGCAAGATCTGATCAGGATGGTCGTGGCTAAGATTAGCGGCTAGCTCTGTCTCGGGAATTATCTGATCCCCTTCAACGTAAAAAACGAGATCCCCTTCTTCTTTGACTTCTTCAATTGTGATCGATACTCCATGTCTATTACTGATCACTTCACCGGCTTGAAAAACGACACGATGTAGCGGGGCGCTATTGAACGGATAGGTTCTGATCGCGTCGGCAGCAGGGTAAGCTACTTTTAGCTGGCGCCCAATAACTTCTTTGATTATTCCTAGTCCGAGGCTCGGTTCTCCCAAGCTCATACAGCGTTGTCCGATGGACCAAGCCATGCGCTCTCCTCACTATTCTGAGATGTTTTTTACTCTAAACAGAGTCGCGGTGTACCGATTCCGGTGAAAATGCGGGCAAACAAACTGCCACATATTCTGCGCCACCTTCAAACGGAGAGCTGTATCGTACCCACTCGCCGCGACGCGAGATGACGGCTTGGCCAGCTTTAACATCTAAGACCTCATCGTGTTCGGACTCAATACGTAAGGTCCCCTTGAGGACAAGCGTATACTCTTCGAATAAAGGGGTTTGGCCCGGCTCGACCCATCCTTCAGGACTTTGCATATGAGCTATGCTCAATTCACTCGTTCCTGAATTCACGTGACCAATGTATTCTCGAATGGTCTTGGGCTTATTACCCGCCGCGTGGATCAATGTAGGCGAAGAAATCAACGTTGGCATAAATGACTCCGCATTAGCGCATCCTGCCATCATACACTAGGCGTTTTTGAGATGCACGGGATTCAATCAACCACGATCGCGATGCCCTTGAAATAGCGACCTTCCGGGAATTGGAGATGTTCAGGATGGTCAGGTCCTGGCCCAAATCTTTGTATGACGCGTCCTTGCCTTCGGCTGTCTCGGAAACCGAGAAACACGCTGTGATGAAAGGTGTCAGCCGCAATCAACCCACTACAGCTAAAGGTCAATAAGACACCGCCCGGGGCGACTAAACTGGCGGCCTGTGAGTTGAGTTTGCGATAGGCACGTGTCGCTTGATTCTGGGCCTTCCTTGATTTTGCCAATGAAGGCGGATCCAATATCACCAGGTCATACGGGCCATTTTTTGGATGTTCCAACCAGCGAAAGACGTCTTGCTTTTCCATTGTCACTTGTTCTGAGTTGAGCTGATTGAGTGCAATATTATGGGCCATACGCTCAAGTGCATGGGCTGATGAATCCAATCCCAAAACCTGGGCCCCGTTCTTAGCTGCTGCTATGCTGAAGCCGCCGCTATTACAAAAGAGATCAAGCACATGCTGGAATTTTCTGGCGCGCACCCAAGATCGAGCATCGCGTTGGTCTAAGAAGAAACCTGTCTTTTGATCTTTTTCAGGATCAATATCGTAGAGAATATCGCCCTCACTAATTCTCATTGGAAAGCTTTTTTCGCCGCGCCAAAATCCAGCTCTTGGTGCAAGTCCTTCAATTTTGCGTGCCGATGATTGACTCTGCTCATAAATGGTGTGAATACCAAGCTCTATCAGTGCGGCTTCGATTTCAGATCGCAATGAATCCATGCCTGCAGAGGTTATTTGAATCACGCCGCTGTCTTCATAAACATCAATGGTTAATCCTGGCAATAAATCGTTCTCGCCATGTACCAATCGATAGCTAGTAGGCATCTGCTGAAACCCAATTTGGCGCATTTGGTGGGCGGCACGAATGCGTTCCGCTATCCAGTTTGGGCTCAGCGGTGACTCGTCAAAACCCACCATTCGTAATGCGATCGTATTTTGTGGATGGTACATTGCCCAACCTAGTTGGTTGCCTGCCTGAGCGAGGACACGCACGAGTGTTCCAGCCTGCAGATTAGGTTGTTCGACCAAGCCGTTTGAGAACACCCAAGGATGGGCATAAGCTCGCATCATATCTGCGCGTTTCTGCTTCAACACAATGTCAGGAAACAAGTTGGACCTCCAAAGAAAGAGTCCTATTCTACCTGAGATTTACGCACCTTTTACGGCACGTTCTCTTGAACAGAGTTAACTTATTTATATGCTTATGATGTGGTTGATGTGTTTGTGGTCCCTGTTGCCTACAGAGCCTGCGGAGAATTCGCGGTCACGCAATGCCATGGCTCGGGTGAAACCCGCGCTCGAGACGCGTTTGGAAGAATTGAAACTGTCTTGGGGTTGCCCGGTTTATGTGCGTATCTTTAAGCAAGAGATGGTGCTTGAACTTTGGGTCGGCGATGCCCAAGGAGACTACAAACTATTTGGCCAATATGAGGTTTGTTCGTTATCGGGCACATTGGGGCCAAAGGAGAAGGAAGGCGACTTGCAAGGACCCGAAGGATTTTATGAATTGGGTCCGCAGCTCATGAATCCTTGGAGTAGCTACCACTTATCGTTCAATATTGGCTACCCTAATGGCTACGACCGCAAGTTGGGTCGTACTGGCGGTTTAATCATGGTCCATGGTCGTTGTGCTTCGCTAGGTTGTTTTGCCATGCGCGATGAACCTATTGAGGTTATCTACTCGATGGTCGCCTCAGCATTTCAGCACGGTCAGAGAAAGGTTCGAGTGGATGTCTATCCATTTAGGATGACAACTAAGAACCTATCCAACTACGAACAATCAGCGTGGTTAGGGTTCTGGCGAGAGATAAAGCCAGGATTTGACATATTTGAAACAACACGACGGGTTCCCAGCGTTATAGTTGATAGGGGCAAATACGTCATTTCACCAGATTCGGGACATTAGATGACCATTAAACAGGATCGGTACAGCGTTAATCATTTTTGGAGGCTTCGATGAAACGAATTGGCATGGTTTGGGATGCAGTAGGAAATACACCCTTGATTAAGCTCAAATCGTTGTCGGAACGAACGGGTTGCAATATATTTGGCAAAGCGGAATTCACCAATCCCAGCGGCAGTATTAAGGACCGCGCCGCCAAAGGCATCATCGCTCAGGCTGAAAAGGAAAAGAGACTTGAGCCAGGAGGTGTGATTGTCGAAGGTACCGCTGGTAATACAGGTATTGGTTTGGTGACTTTGGCCGCCGAACGCGGCTATCGCGTCATTATTTCGATGCCTGATAACCAAGCACAAGAGAAGTACAAGATGTTAGAAGCATTAGGCGCTGAAGTGCGTCCCGTGCCGCCATGTCCCTTTAACGATCCCAATCATTTTTATCACCGTGCACGGCGCATCGCTGAAGAGACTCCTCATGCGATTTGGGCAGATCAATTTGAAAATACGGCTAATTCCGATGCCCACCGAGAGACAACGGGCCCCGAAATTTGGCGTCAGCTTGACGGCAACGTTCACGTATTGGTCGCGGCAAGTGGAACTGGAGGTACGCTTGCCGGTGTCAGTAGCTTCTTAAAGGAATGTAACCCCAACGTGCATGTGGTTGCGGCAGATCCTGAAGGATCGGGCGTATTTGACTATGTCACCAAAGGCGAATTTACCGGCGAAGGCTCCAGCGTCACCGAAGGCATCGGCCTCAAACGTTTGACGGCTAATCTAAGGCGCGCAGTGATTGACGAAGCGATTAGGATCAGTGACCAAGAAATGATAGATATGCTTTTTCATGTGGCCAAGTTTGATGGCTTGTTCCTTGGCACGTCTTCAGCTTTAAATATTTTTGGCGCTTACCAAATGGCCAAGCGATTCCAGGGGTCAGGCAAGAATATCGTCACATTCATGTGCGACCACGGTTCCAGATACGCGTCAAAGTTACTTTCATCGGAGTGGCGCGACGAAAAGGGATTGCAACCTCAACCTCTCGAATAAAGGTAAATAGCTAACGAACCAGGGCTGCGATTTCTAAGTAGCCCTGTGCCTCAGCAACCGTATAAGCCGTATTTCCACGGTCGTCAGTGTGTTGGGTGTCTGCCCCGTGCTTAAGAAGCACTTTCACGCATTCCAAGTCACCGTTGTATGACGCAATCATTAGTGGCGTATTGCTGAAGCGATCAAGCGCATCTACGTTGCCGCCGCGTGCCAATAGATCATCAAGTTTAAAAGCGTTATGTTTTCTGGTTACCCCTATAACTTCGGTATCGCTGGGTACGGTGCCGCAACCTATTAGAAAGAGGGTGATGAGGAATGTCCAACGCATGCTGCCACCTTGATCCATATTTTGTGCCTCTAGTCTGGCACGAATCACTGGGAAATTGAACAATCCGTCGATTTTGGATTGACGAAAGGGTCTAGGATCGCGTTATGGTGGGCTATTCAATCGGGAGTGACGTGTGCGTATTTTGATTACCTGCTTATTTATTCAGGGCTCGTTATGGGCACAGATACCTTTGATGCGAGGTCGAATCGTTACGGCAAACCCAGATACGTTGGCGCTTCAGCTTGAGCAAGCGGGTTTTGATGTCTTGGAAAAGTTAGGCGATTCGGTGGAAGTCGTCGTAAACGACCAGGAACTTTCAGAACTCCAACTTAAGGGTTTTGTGGTGGATATTTTGGAGCATGGTTCGCCCTTGCGAGAGCAATTGGCGAAGAGTGGAACGGTGCCTGCGGGCTATTTAGATCTGAGCCAGATTCTGGCCGTTATGATCGCCGCTGAGAATGATTTCCCCGGACTGTGCCAATTAGTAGATCTGACCGCAACTTACGGTATGCCCACCACATTTGAAGGTCGCTCCATGTATGCGCTCAAGATTTCCGACAATGTAACCGTCGATGAGGACGAACCTAATTTTTTGATGGTTTCTGCCCACCACTGTCGGGAAATTGTCACGCCTGTCATTGCTCTGGATGCCATATCGCGTTTGACGTCTCTTTATGGGACGGATCCTCAAATAACGGCGCTGGTTGATGAGTATGAGATTTGGATCGCGCCTGTTTGGAACCCAGACGGCTATGAGTATGTGTTCAGTACTGACAACCTGTGGCGCAAGAACCGTCGCGTTTTTACCACGGGCATCGGTGTTGATACCAATCGTAATTATGGATTTGGCTGGACGTCGGGTTGTTCAGGGTCAACTTCTCCAAGTTCCGAAACTTATAAGGGTCCTTCCGCTAATTCGGAGCCCGAAACTCAAACCATGATAGCTTGGTCGCAGGATCGCCACTTCAGTAAAGTCATCGACTTCCACTCTTCTGGGCGAGAAACACTTTACGGCTATGCCTGTTTGTCTCACCCTTGGAGCAATTTTTGGGAATCAGAAGCGATCGAATTATCTATGCAATCAGGCTATTTCGGTGACGTTCGCAGCCCTAGCGCGGATGGGGAACACTTTCATTGGCAGGTCGCTGAACGCGGGGCACTTTCATTTCTAACCGAAACGGCTTTGTCCTTTCAACCCTCTTTTGCAAGCGCTCAGGCAGAGGCCGACTTGGTTTGGCCCGGGACGCTCTATTTCTTGGAGCGATCGATTCAGTTGACGGGACATGTCTTGGATGCTTCCACTGGCAACCCCATTGCAGCCGAAATCAAGGTGGTCGGCACCCCTTTTCCCAACGGAGAGCAGATCACCAGCGGTGGACCATTTGGTCGCTATTACCTCTTTGCCCCAGCTGGTGAGATGGAGCTCGAATTCAGCGCCGATGGCTATGATCCCGTCTATAGAACCGTTTCCTTATCGTTAGCCAGCGGACAGGAACTTGACGTAATCATGGGTCAAGTGTGTATCGGTGATTTGAATGGCAATAGCGCAATTGATGTGCTTGATTTTGTCCAAATCGTCGCTGATTTTGGGCAAACGGGTGGACCGTCAGATATGGACGAGAACGGCCTCGTCGATCTGCTCGACATCCAATTCCTGTTACCCTCGTGGCCAGTCTGTCCCTAATGACTGAATCAACCCATGAAATGGGCGTTGTCATTTAAGCGGTAATAAAGGCGAGTAGGGTGATGAAGCCGGCGAATGGCAACATGACGCCGAAATAACAGGCCATCAGTACAAAAAACTTGACCAGTGTTTTGAAAAACTCCTGTCCGTAAACACGGCGGAGCGACTTGAACATATGTACCAAAGGCACAATGATCGAGATGAAAACCGTTGGCACGATGATCCAAGGTCCGTCAAAAATGAGGTTCAACCAGATTAATACCGTAATCATGGCAAACAAAAATGCGTGGTAATGAAAGGCAAAAATCAGGTGATCCAGATAATAGGGATCACGTCGCACATAGAGGAGCTTCAGCATTAAGGCAAAGAGCGGCATCAATAGCAGGATTGCCTTGGAGAGCACTTGAAATAACTGGTTCACAAAGATTTTGGTTGCTTCATCACTGTCCATGTCCTGGAATCGAGCCTCTTGTCGCTTGATGGCACGGTCGAGTGCCTTTTGCCAAAATGTGTCGCCTGATTGCAGTGAGCCCGCGTCTACGTTAAAACCGCGACTCTTCCTGGAGGTGCGCTCGCTTTTTGTTGGGTCGTCATTAACATCGGAGGGCGCGGATTCGTCTTCGCTGTCAGGATTTAGCGATTGCAAATTTAATGACTCTAAGTCGATTTTTTCACCGTCTAGAGCTGATGCGATTTCTTCTTCTGCAGTCGTGCGATTGATCGGCATGGCATAGTGCACGGTCACGAAAAAAACTAAACTAGAGAAAATGAAAAGCCGAAGAGGGGGCACATAACGTATTCGTTTGCCTTCCATAAAGTCAGCCGTTAATAGTCCTGGCTTCAAAATAAGCGGTTTGATGGTACGAAAGAGTTTGGAATCAAATGTCAGGGCATCACCCAAGAAATCCAAGGCGAGGCTCTTGAACGAGATGCGGATGTCGCGCGTACTTTGACCACAATTGGCGCAGAACTTTTCGTTGGCAATGGTATCGCAATTGAGGCAGACATGTTCCTTGCAGTCTTGTTCTGGTAGCTCGTCAATTTCGGGGTGATCGGGTTCGGGGATCAGGTCAGGAACATCTTCAACGGTCATTAGAGCCACCCTGCGGTGATTATTTTGCTGAGGTACTTGTCTCTTGTGCTTGACGCACAGCGGCAATGGAATGATTCAATCGTATTGTCCTTGTTAACGATCATATGGGGTTTACCCGTTTAGTTCATATCTGATCAGGATGGTCAAATGGGACACCAATTTGTGGCCAAGATTGGCGGCAAAGCCTGTGTGGCACACGGATTCACCTAAGTAATATTTTGTAAAGTATTTCCATGTTAACTTGACCAGACCCATGAACCAACCCTGAATTTGTAGGCACATGTCTATCAACTGGCTAATGCGGTTTCAATTCTATTGTCGGGCAAGCTGAAGGATTACAGCGGAGGAGCTAGGCATGGTGGCCGAATAGCGAACGGATTACGTTGTCATTTTGAGTGGCGTTTGTCCCATTTTTTACGACGTTTGATTGATTTCTTGACATCTGACCAATGCCCAGATCCACCGTTGTAATGAGTCACTATATCGACGTCCAATCCCATCTCAGCTAAATGTTTATATGCCCAAACCGTGCCTTCGTCGGCAACCGCTGTTTCGGGATCGACAATTGCCTCAAAGAAGTGGGAAGAGAACAGAGCCTTTTGGTCAGGCACGTAAAATAACAAAACGTCATTGACGCCTTTCTCTGGGTGTTTTCGATAAACTATCAGATCTCTCTTACCATCGCTGATGCTGATCTTGTCTTCAACCATTTCAAACTTGATTTCGTTTGCAGTGAATGTTGGCGCGTAGTCATAGGCGGTGTGCATAGCACTTGCCATCTGCGTAAAATAGGCTTTGTTTCCTGCGGTTGTGATCACGGTCGCGCCCGCATCAATTCCTGCAACCAGTCCACCGCTGGAGTCCCACCAATGATGGGTTTGTCCCAAGTATTTGATTTCCTTATGAGGGATGGTTTTTTTAATTAAGTCGATGCCGCCTTTCGTGAAATCTGGGTTGAATGGTGACCATATGATGGCAATAAAGTCGTCGAATTCGATCACTCCCATGTAGGCATTAGGACCAACTTCGACGACATAAATACCTTCGGCAACCTTTTTTATGCTGGCTTCACCTGTAGGGAAAACGTCGGGTCGAAGTCGATAATGTTCAGGCTTCATCATGAATGAGCTGTCGATGGGTTCGTCTATTTCGGCCTCTATCTTTAATAGGTCAATCACGTCTCCCGCTTGGATGTGCGTAACCTCTGAAGCAAAGAACAATCCCTTCGCCGTGATGTGAAGCTTGTAGTACCGTTCAGTAAGGACATCGCCTTTGAGCGGGTGGGGTCTCCCAAAAGACTCTGTTTTAGTGATGAAATGACTTTTCTGGTCAATATAAAGACCGCTTTTATCGGCCAGCACCAGGTGATCGTTTGGTTGTCCGTCAATATTGACAGTTCCTTGCCATTGAGCGCCTTCAATGTTGTCGGCGGCGTCAAGCGCCACATAAGGTGTGAACCAGCGCTTGAAATACCTACTACCATCTTCGGATGTGTTGTCTATGTGTTGGAACCAGCCACAATCAAAACCCTCCGTGCCGATAGAAAACCCGGGCTCGTCATGACCCTTTTGAAATTGATAATACTTCCAATTGTTGTAGCCACCATATTGGCCGCTAAATTCGTGATAAAAAGAACCTTGTTCCCTGTCCATTAGGATGCGGTAACCCTTCGGTGTGACGAGGAATGGAGCAATTACTGTATTACTGAGCTCTGGACCCCAAAATTGCTCGCCTTCAATGTTTAACGACAATCGGCGAATAGCTTCTATACGTTCACGTCCGCCATAAGCTTCCAAGGACTGTTCTATGATTTCGCTGGCTTTTTGGAACGAGCTTTCGACATCAAGCGTTTGAGCCGTTACGGGGTTTCCCAAGCTCATCAAATAACCGAGTGTCAGGCAAGCTAACCAGTTGTTCATGTGAATGGGTGGGCGCATATTTTTTCCTCAATATTTGAATCATGAAACGGTCAAGTAACGCTTCGTTGTCTAACAGTCGACGGTAATTTGGGTATTACTGGCTGGCTGTTTCAAGATCCTTATCTACGTCTTGTGTCATCGCTGATCATAGGGCCTCTTACGCCTCGAATCCTAAAAAAGGTTACATGTCACTTACTTTCAAGAATGGCAAGCAGTCTCGTTTTCCATAGCGAAACAAGCCTTCGTGGGAATCCCGGCACCGTCTTTATGAAGCCAGCCACTGTTGCTTGTCTAACTGCAAGAGATCACCTGGTTCGCAATTCAACGCCTGACAGATCGCAAGCAAGGTAGAAAAGCGAATGGCCCGCGCCTTGCCGCGTTTCAGAATTGATAGGTTGGCCAGCGTTATGCCAACGGCATCCGATAGTTGGGTGAGCGACATTTGTTCACGCAACAACAATACGTCGAGGTTTACTCTAATATTTGTAGTCATGATTCCAACCTCACCTGACCCTTTTACCTTTGAGGTAATCATAGTGAACAATTTATCGTTTATCAATAAAAAATTATTGACAAACGATAAATATCGTCTTAAGTTGATAATGACAACATTAAACCGACGAGGAGAATTGTATGTGGCTCGTTTTTGTAATTATTGGATTCATGGCTTTTGCAGGCTTAATGGCAGGGTTGAGCTATTTGTTGGGTCGCACAAAGACCGATAATCCCCGTATGGCTGCCATGATTGGACTCCTGCTTTCTTTTATCCCGCCTTTCGCGCTTGTTTATCTAGTCATCCTGGCTCTTAAGGAAGAAGTGGGAACTGTCTGAAAACCGACGTGGATTGGCGTAGTCTGCGGCATCTGCCTTAAGACTATGCCTTATTCATACGCCACAGTTCGGTCTGGGTTGTCTTCAATGTATTCATCGAAACAAGAACGCAGCATCGACGCGACTTGAGCCTGGTTACGCATCAATTCACTAAATCCATTTACCACCAGTTTTTTTGGCGTCTTTATGCCAGGATCGTAAAATAGATGCTCACGAAATCCAAACCAGCTTGATTCATACAGGCGTGGAAAACCAAACTGATCAATTAATGAATCGATCAACTCGCTCTCGCTGACACATGGAGCTGATAGTTCTATGGTCAAAGAGTCTGGCGTGTCGTAGCTCATGGAAGCGGCTCCTCAATTGGTGACGTAATTTTCGTGATCGAGGCCAGCCACGTGTAAGTGAAGGGTGATGATGGGTTTAAGAAACCTGGAAACCTATTCATGGTCTCACTTCTAATTCGGCCTTGTCGTCATGAATTTTGATTAGGACGACGGAACATGAGCAAGCTAAATAGTGCGCACCCGTAAACGTAGATTGCCAACATCCCGACGCTCAATAGCGTGAGGTTTGTATTGATGAGGTATTTGAGCCATATGAGGCAACCGGTCAGACTGTGGACTTGATTTCCGACAATCAATGAGCGACCGTAAATACCGCCTAATAAGGCGTGCCGTGCCACCCAATTCATCGAAGCAAATCCCAAAAGCGCGCAACCCCATAGTGACACGGCAAGCGACCCCGGGGCGCCCAAGCGATTCGCGACTTCGTCGGGAACAAATAACAGACATAAGCCAGCACAGCCGCAAAGAATGGCGTAAATGACGATGTATGTTTGTTGAAGCTTCAAGATATCTTCACCTGCAAGTTGCCTCTCATTCTAAAACAAGATCAATCTATGAAGTCACCGATCCGTGCTAATTTTGTTTTGCTCCGTAGAGGTGGCTTGATGCAGAAAACATGGATTGATGAGGGACCTAAAGACGCGAAACAGAAGATTATCCTAGCGCATGGTGCGGGAGCCACTATGGATTCTGAATTCATGAACCTGACTGCTCGATATCTTGTAAATCAGGAATTTCGAGTCGTCCGTTTTGAATTTCCTTATATGATGAAACGACGGCTTGAAGGAACGCGTCGACCTCCCGATAGGATGCCCGTTTTGATAGAACACTGGCGATCCGTCGTCGAAGAATTGGGGGACGCTAGTGGTTGGCTTATCGGCGGCAAATCTATGGGTGGCCGAGTCGCCAGCATGGTTGCCGACGATCTAGGCGTGCGTGGTCTTATTTGCCTGGGCTATCCATTACACCCACCCGGGAAACCACTCAAGTTACGTATCGATCATTTACTCAACATCAGGACTTCAAGGCTCATCGTGCAGGGCCAACGTGATCCATTTGGAACGCAGGCAGAGTTTGAGGCTCTGTCCCTGTCGTCAAATATTCGATACCACTGGGTAAAGACAGGCGATCACTCATTGAAACCGCTCAAATCGTCGGGTTACACAGCCGAACAAATGATCGAAGATGCCATGCAGGCTGTCGTCAAATATTCCCAATCGCTGTGACAGCCCTAAATGCCTTTTTGGCCGATAAACTGAAAAGAGTCGGCAATGTGTTGTTGCACGGCTGAACGAGCATCTTCGATGATGAATTCGAGTGCCAAATAACGTTCACCATATGGCACAACCACCGAAGATGTTTGGGCATAAAACGGACCGTCAGAATGCTTATAGTGATAGGCCTTACCCTGGATCCCTCCCAGCCATTCTTCGTTAACTGGCTCGTGTTCAAACCAAAGGCCGCGACCTTGTCCTTCGTCCTCGCTTAACCAGTGTATTTTGGCCAGCACTTGATTTTGATGTTCAATCACAAAAAAACGGCCGTTTTCTCGACGAGAAATAACGCAGGCCTGAGGGACATCACAGCTGAATAGGTCTGATTCTTCAAATGACACCCAAACATCGCTTTGAACGAGGGAGGATGGCTCAATACGGCATTGAACCATAAAGCATAAACAAAACGGAATGATGAAACGCATAATTGCCTCCAATAAGTTATACGCCTATTGCAACCTAGAACAAGAAAATCGACGTGAGCAAAAGGTGAGCATGTGATGAATACGTTATTATGTTCTTTAATGCAAAGCGTAATTCTTGATAGTCCTGTCGCGGTGGCGACCCAACATACCGTCGACTTCGTTCGTCCTCATGTGCTTTCTGGCCAGGTCTTGGAAGTGGGCTGTGGTTCGGGTGAGTTGGCGGTGGCGATGAGTCAATTGGGCTACCAAGTTACTGCGCTCGACCAAAATAAAGAGGCGGTGGAATTAGCCGTCAGCAGAGGCGTCAATGCGCATCACTCGGACTGGTTGTCCTTTGATGGAACAGCCGCCGATGCGGTCTTGTTCACACGATCCTTACACCATATGCACGAACTGGATGCGAGTCTGGCAAAGGCGAGAAAGCTGCTACGTGTGGGCGGTTCTTTGATCGTTGAAGACTTCGATTTTGAAGCTTTAGATCAACATTCAATCAACTGGCTTTATGAGAAGATGCGTTCGACGCACTTTTGGCCTCTTTTACAGAAAAGTGATGACGAACTCATCGCCTGTTTAGTGTCTCGAAGCGATCCTGAATCTATCAAGACAATTTACCGTGGTCATCACTTACATGGTGCTCGTGTTATGAGTGACGCTGTTTTCAAAGAGTTTGGCTGCGTTGATGTGAACGATGCGCCGTACCTTTACCGCTATTTAATTAGAGTGTTGCCCAAAACCAGGGAAGCGGCTCGTTTTGTCCAATCTTTGAGATCAGCTGAAGAAGAGGCAGGGCAGAGCGGCGAAATTAATTTGATTGGATTGAGGCTCGCGGCTCAGGCGTCGAGTTAATCAATATCAATTAGTTGGCTAACTCTCGGGCCATGTTTTGAAATTCGTGATGCGACCGCACATTTATGAAATCGGGATCTATCGTTAACTGATCAGAGCGATAACCAAGATCGATGGCGGTCTTAATGGCTAGTAAAGCGTCATCTAATTGGTTGTTTAGGGCATACGCGCGAGCTAGTCGAAAGCAAGCTTGAGCTGATTTGGGATTGGTACTAAACGCTATACGAGCGAAGAGTTGAGCCCGATCGTAGTCTTTCATCAATAAACTGCGTAGTGCCATATCGTGGGGTTCTCTCCACAAACGATCATGAATTCGAGCTACCATTTGCTTAGTTTCTGGTAGGGCTGGATCGACATGTGAGGAAACGGTCAGAGACAGCGCCTTCCACCACTCCAGTTCACGTTGCATACTCTTGTCCGTGATCTTCATTTTTTGCAGTTTCTCGATGCGACGATCGATGGAACGCTGGATGGGGCTCTCAATGCTTGAAACCCTTTTGCGTGACTTTTTTTCAGGCTTAGCTAGGTCTAGCTCATCGATGTGTTGGCTTTTGCTGGACCAGTATTTCGAAGCGTGAAGGCGTAGTAATGAATGGGCCAAACCCTCGGCCTGCAAATAGCGCCCGTTACTTTCATAGCTCTCCAAGTACGTGCGCAAACGTTCTTCGGCCATGGGATGCGCTTTGTTTTGAAGCCCTTCAACCTGTGCCCTTAACTCAAGCCAAGCAATAGCTTGATCCAAATCATGGCGATTTGGCCATTGGTGCTCATAGTCACCTTCGATGTGGTGATGGCTAATGTTTAGTTTAGTTAAGCGCTCGTCAAGGTCCCGTGCGTCCTCGAGATGGTAATCAAGCTGGCCAACCAGGGTAACAACCGCAAACGGAAGTGTCTCGTCCACATCAACTTCGCCGTCAAAAACGCCACCGCACATCAAGAGAGCCGCAGGCTTTTTTGTTAGGAACCCGATCTTGCTAATGGCTTCTGTCGCGCCGGAGAAACCACATAAATAGAGTCGGAATGGGTCGGGCTTGAATCTTTCTTTGAGATCCAACCAGATAGCGTCAACGGCCGAGGTCGATGACTTCCAAGCGTGGTCTCGGGAATTATTTGAGCCGACGACAATGTACCCATAGCGTTCGGCAAGCTCATGAAACAATTCGACTGGAACGGAACCTTGCGCTTGAGGGTCAAAGGCAATGATGACCGGCCAGTCGGTTTCTGGATCGTAAAACGAGGGCAGGTAAAGTGCATATGATTGCTCAGGCACTTCTTTGCATATGACCTTGGGTATGACGACACCTTTTTCCACGATGTTCTGCCCCGTGGTCATGGATATCTGTCCAAATAGTGTCCACAAGCAGTTCGCCGCCAACAATTGAATCATGTTGCATCCCCATGCTTAATTACTCGTTTTACTTACGCGATGTTAATCACGAAGTTTGACCGCGGCAAACAAAATTTGCGCTTAATGTTAATAGTTAACCATGCCGGCGGCGCCCAGACGCCAGCGAACGCGAGCCACGCTGAAGGGCACAATAATCTGTTTCTTGCCTAATTGCTGACTTAAGACGCGACCAGCTTCTTTAAAGGTAGCGCCCGAACCAATGTAGTCGTCCATTACCAATAACGCCGTATGTTTGGGCAGATCGATTCGACCTTCGGACATCAGATGACCTTTAACGTTTTGTCGACGTTGGTCATTATTCTTGAGCTGTCCCTGACGGAGACGAGGCGGCGGTGACCAAAACAGTTCATCCAAAAAGAGCGGGAGCTTAAGTTTCTCTGCGATACGTTTGGCAACGGATTCCCTTTGTAACCACGATTGCGAGGGAATAACCACAATCGCGCCAAAGCGATGTTTCCACGTTAATGAGACGACGCGGCTCAGGGTGAAATCTAGCAATTCTGCGTCCATCTCAACCATTTCCTGGCGTTGTCGCATGAACGTGCTAAACCAAGGGGAGCCAACTTCGGCCGAGACGACGCTTTGACCTTCAGCCATGGGTGGGTATTTGCTGGCTGCAATGGGGATTTCACGCCTTGATGTCCAAGCCCAAGCCTGTTTTGAATCCGGTTGGATGAGCTGATTTGTCCAAAGATCGGGCGCACAGCTCGCACAATGCTCACACTTGCCGGGCTTGTTCTCGCCTAAGCGAGCGCGCAGAACCTGCATGTAACAATGATTCGCTTGCTCGCAGTAGGTGATCATTTGTTTAAGTTCTGTCTGGCGAACCTTTAGCTGGCGCTCGTATCGTGTCAAATCCGGGGCATCATTGCGAACGAGCCGCACATAGACTTGGCTGTTCTTGGCGCGCTGTTTAGCCACAAATCCTTGTTCGATTAGTTCTGCCATCACAACCGAGACCCGGGTTGGGTGCAGACCTGTTGTTGTTTTGATCTGCGTCAATTTGGGTGGTTGGCCGTCTGGTCCTAGCTTTAATGATGAAAGAATCAATCGAAAATCGTCGGGCGCTGGCTGTGCGTTGCGGATGAAATAATCTTGTATGTCTCGATCCTTCTTATCGTAAAGGAGAATGCCTCGTGCAAACTGGCCATCGCGTCCGGCTCTTCCAACCTCTTGATAATAGGCCGTAATCGAGCCAGGCATATCCACGTGGACAATAAGTCGGATATCAGGCTTGTCGATACCCATTCCCAAAGCGTTTGTTGCGGCAATAATTTGAACTTCGTCGTGAATGAAATCGTGTTGTAACTGGATTTTCTTTTCGCTAGCAATACCGGCATGATAAGCCAGAGCATTCCTGCCTTGCTGCTGTAAATATTGAGCGACGGTTTCGCTGCGTTCTCTAGTGGCACAGTACAGAAGAGCGGTGCCCTTGAGCTCGCGTGTCAGTTCGGCTAGATAGGCCAATTTATCACCTAATCCAACCACTGGCATGACAGCCAACTGCAGATTCGCGCGGTTCATCGAGGAACGTTTGACACATAAGTCATGGCCCTGTGCGGCCGACAATTGATCCGCGATATCGCTCTCAGTGGTTTCGTTGGCGGTAGCGGTTAAAGCCAATACTCGCGGGGGTTCGCTCCGTTGGCTCAGACGTTTAAGCGCATGAACGATTTGTCGATACGAGGGTCGAAAGTCATGGCCCCATGTTGAAATACAATGCGCCTCATCAATAACGAATAAATCGATATTGAGTGATTGAACAAACTCAAACAGATTAAGGTCATCCAGCCTTTCAGGGGCAATGAAGAGAATCTTTGTTTTTCCCCTGCGAACGGATTCAATGGCCTTCTCGTTTTCTTCTGCGCTTTGATCAGAATTCACCGAAACGGCTGTGAGCTTGAAACGGTTGGTTAAGTGATTGATTTGATCGCGCATCAACGCTAGGAGTGGCGATATGACCAGGGTTACGCCGGTCAAGAGCGAAGCGGGCAATTGGTACAATAGACTCTTTCCATAGCCTGTGGGTTGGATGCATAGAACTCTTCGCTGCTCAAATAGTGCCTGAATGATCGCAAGCTGGCCCGGTCTAAATGAATCGAATCCAAATTGATCCTTAAGTGCCTGGCTTAATTGTTCTTTGGTTGGCTTAATAGATGAACTTTCTAAAATAGTTGACGTCCATAATGATCTCGAAATGTACGTATAACGGTTTTCGCTAGTGGCGCGTGGGTGGCGAATACAAAGCCTCGATGGTGCGCAAACGTAGATTCTTTACGATTTAACTCTAAGGGTTCGCCGTAAAGGTCGGAAACCCATCCGCCAGCTCCGCTGACGATCGAGGCAATGGCTGCCAAGTCCCACAGCGATACACCCTTTTCACGACGTGGTAAGCCCACATAGATTGAGGGACCTTGGTGGGTCAGTAGGTTGCAACCCTTGTGAACCGGTGAGCCAACCACCACTGGGTAAATTCGATGGATATCACATTCGGACTTGAGCGCGTCCGAGAGTTTGTGCCAGACCGCATTTCGCTCGCGAGGAAAGAACTCGGCCTCTGATAGCCACATAGTTAGTCGATCGCCCCATTGAGGCTCAAAGCGTACGGATTTCCCGTTGATGGCGGTTTCAGTTTGATGAATGCCAACCGCAAATACATCTAGTGCTGGCAGATAGGCGACGCCAAAAAGTGGCGTGCCATCTTGCGCAATTAACCCTATCGAAACCGCAAACGAATTGGTGTGATCAATGAAACCACGGGTCCCGTCCATGGGATCGATGATCATCGTGTATGGCTTCTCAAAACGTTCGGAAACGCCGTGATCTTCCATTTCTTCTGCCAAGATTGCGACGTCGGCCATGATGTATTGGTGTTGAGGGTGGTCAAGCTCCTCGAAAATAATGTCTTGCGCGTCATGATCCGCTTGAGTAACGACATCGCCAGTGCGTGTGCCAATGGCCTTGTCGTAAATGACAAAATCGCCACCGTAGTGTTCCATGATCCGCCGGCCAGCTTTACGCGCGGCTGATTTGCTGAGATCTATTAGCGCCTGAAGTTTCTCGGGCTCCATCGTGCCTCCATTTGAAGTCCAAGTGTCTCGTTCCGGATCCTTTAGTGAAAAAAAAGCAATAATTCATGGCAGCCGATGTGTCGCCTTATTCATATTATAGCCAATCCAAAGCAGGGTTAATAACTTGGAAATTGCCATTCTTGCCAAGGTCATTGGCCTGTGCTAATCTCTCACGTCCTTGGAGAGGTGACCGAGCGGTTGAAGGTGCACGCCTGGAAAGCGTGTGTGGCGGCAACGTCACCGAGGGTTCGAATCCCTCCCTCTCCGCCATATGTGTATGTCTGGCATAAGAGTCAGGCATCGGCAACATTGGCTTGTGAACCGTGTCAGGCCCTGACGGGAGCAGCACTAAGCTTTTGTCTATGTGTGCCGGTGTCTGATTGTTAATCCAGGCGTACAGACGCAAGGGAAGGAGCCCATGGGATCACGCGTAACGGCGTTAACATGGCGCCCACAAACATTCGATGAATTGGTTGGCCAGGATGTAATCACGCGAACGTTAAAAAACGCGATTACTTCTGGTAGGCTTCACCACGCATTTTTGTTTTCGGGGCTACGTGGTTCGGGTAAGACATCAACTGCCCGAATACTAGCCAAAGCCTTGAATTGCGAAACGGGCCCAACGCCAACTCCTTGTCTAACCTGTTCTTCCTGTACAGAAATTCGTGATGGCAACTCGCTCGACGTGGTTGAGATTGATGCGGCGTCAAACAATAGCGTGGATAACATCCGAGAGTTGCGTGAATGGATTAGGTACAATTCGGCGCGCGATCGCAACAAGATTTACATTATCGATGAAGTACATATGCTTTCAACAAGTGCGTTTAACGCGTTGTTGAAGACGTTAGAAGAACCGCCGGAAAACGTGATCTTTATTCTCGCGACAACAGAGCTGCACAAGATCCCGGCCACCATTCTTTCACGCACACAACAATTCGATTTTCGCCAGATCCCTCTCTTCAAAATCGAGCAGAGGCTTCAGGAAATCGTCGAGTCAGAAGGCTTGGACGTGGAGGCTGAAGCTATTGCGCTCATTTCCCAAGCTTCAGGCGGCTCGATGCGAGATGCTCTGAGCGTTTTTGATCAGGTGGTGGCAGCGACCGGCGAGCGTATGACTCGTTTGGATGTGCAGTCCATTTTGGGCGTCGTTGAAGACGCAAATCTGTTGGATTTACTGGAAGGCGTTCTTAAGGCGTCAGCTGCTCAAGTATTGAGTCGAATCTCGGATTTGGTTCATTTTGGGCACGACTTAAAGCAAGTTTACGATGCGTTGACAGCTTTTGTGCGAGATTCACTGGTCATGAAGAGCGTCGAAGACGCCAGTGAGCTGGTGCAACGTAGTTATGGACATGGAACACGACATCAAGACTTGCTTGATCAGTTTAGTCGCGGCGACCTTGTCCGTGTATTGGATGTATTAGTCACACAGGAGCCGATTTTTCGGCACGCTTTTGAACCGCGATTCGCGTTGGAACTGATCCTGCTGAAATTGATCGAGATTCGGAAACTTGCGCCGCTCGAAGAAGTGCTCGCGCAAATCCAGGAATTACCGACTGCAGCCGTGGTTGAGCCCGCAAAAAAAAAACTAACGTAACGCCGCCCATCAAGTCAGAAGCGAATGATTTTTCTGGCTGGATTGAAGCGCTTAACGACTACAAGAAACCTGCAACAGCCTCGCTATTGGCTAGAGCATTTTCGACCCAAGTATCAGCGAACCAGGTTGAGGTCGTTTTTGACGAGGCAGATCAAAACATTATTCCCATGCTTAAGAGTGACCATCATTTGGAAGCACTAAGGCACACTTGTCGAGAATGGATGGGTCGTAAGTTGGAAATCCGATTCGCAATAGCACAAAACCCGGCTGTCGCTGAAGCCCAACGAGAGGTGAGTCAGGCACTTGATTTTGTCCAGAACGATCCGAAAGTGCGATATGCTTTGGAACTATTCAAGGGCAGCATTATCAAGTGCGAACCCCTCGAGAATGAGGAGCAAGACGGTGTTTGATTTTAAAGAGATGATGGAACGAGCTCAAGGCATGCAAAAACAGCTGAGTTCAGATTTGGAATCCATGGTCGTGGAAGCCAGTAGTGGCGGTGGTGCTGTTAGAGTGGTGGTCAATGGCCACAAAGAATTGACCAAGTTGGACTTGAGTCCAGCCGCTGTTGGCGATGCAGATATGCTAGCGGACCTAATCCAAGCGGCCCTCAACCGCGCTTATGAAGATGTCAATAACCAATTAAAGCAGCGGTTTGGATCTGCCATGGCTGGCATCGACCCTTCTATGATATCGAAGATGTTTGGTGCATGAATCAAGGTAGTGATCACCTAGACCGCGTCATCGACCTACTTAGCAAAATGCCCGGGGTCGGTAAGAAGTCCGCCCAGCGGATGGCTTATCGTATTTTGGAGTTGCCAAACGAATACGCTTTTGAACTAAGCGAAAGTATCAGGGCATTGAAAGAGAAGCTCAGGTATTGTTCACGCTGTTTTAACTTTTCGTCGGCTGAATTATGTCTGTTGTGTGCTGACACGAGACGTGATCCCTCTTTGTTGTGTGTCGTCGAGGATGCATCGAGTATCAAGAACATCGAACGATCAGCCCGTTACTTGGGCCTCTACCATGTGCTGCAGGGGGTTCTGTCACCGATGCACGGAATCGGCCCAAAAGAACTTCGATATGATGAACTTCTAGACCGCGTGGCTCAAGGCTCCTATGACGAAGTCATCCTAGCGCTTAATCCGACCGTTGAAGGCGAGGCTACTGCGTCCTTTTTAGCGGAATCGTTAAAGCTTCGAAACGTCAAGGTGACTCGAATCGCAACCGGGATTCCCATGGGCGGGTCGCTGGATTATTGTGACGACGTCACCATGGCCAGCGCTATGGATAACCGAAGACCCATGAATTGATCTATTCTTCGAACGTCAATTCTTCTGTCGTGCCCTGAAGTTCACGAAGTCCGCTCTCAAGGGCGAACGCAGCTCTTTCGATGCGCGCTTTTAATGTTTCGTGGCCCAATCGTAACTTTTCGACTTCGGCATTTAGTTCTGCGCTTTTTTCATTTTCTGTTTCATTCTCTTGACGCATAGATGCGAGGCTTAACTGTAACTGCTTTAGATCCGCTTCATAAGCCGTTTTCTGTTCCTGACTGGTCTCAAGCTGATCTCTGACTGTCGTCATTTCGGCGTTCACTTCGCTTAGCTCTAGCCGCAGTTTGTCGGCGTCCACGTGACCTGCCGCCAATTGCGTTTCCGCTTCTTCTAAGAAAGTGCGCGTTTCTTGCAACTCCACTGCCCAGGTACGTCCGCGTTCGGCTTGAGCTAACGCTTCATCTAACGATGCTTGGATGTTCTGGTTTTCCGTTTGCAAAGCTGAGAGTTCTGATTGCGCTGACTGGGCAGATTGCTGTGACTGCTCGAGCTCTGTTTTTAAGTCGACAATTATTTGCTGACTCTTAGATTCAAGCTCGTCTACTCGAGATTTGTGCTCGGTCAACTCGATTCGTAACTGGTTACTGCGCTCCTCAGCTTGCTCAAGTTGATTCTTAAGCTCGCCTTTTTGAGCCGTAACTGCTTGTAGGTAGCGCTCA
The DNA here is from genome assembly GCA_029263455.1 of Holophagae bacterium. Lineage (GTDB taxonomy): Bacteria > Acidobacteriota > Holophagae > Acanthopleuribacterales > Acanthopleuribacteraceae > JAGQSC01. Next base: position 18,369 of record JAJCXM010000014.1, on the reverse strand, counting down.
AGTTCTTCTTGGTGAGTCAAATTGATTTTTTCTACTTCGCTTTGGTGATCTGATTTGGCCTTTTCAAGCTCTTCCTCAAGCTGGTCTGATTTACTTTTGAATTCGGTAAGTTTCTCTTCAGTCGCGGTTCGTGTCTCTTGGTTCTGGGTGCGCTCTGATTCGAGCTCCTCTTGGAGGGAGTCAAGAGCAAGTTGCCATTCGGCTTCTTTGTTTTCCAGCTCTTCCTGAGCCGTTTTTGTTAACTCTTGTTTGGTGGTCTCAAGCGTCCCGAAAGCTGCATCTAGTGCGGACTGTTTCTCAATGAGCTGAGATTCTAGTGAACCGACCTGTGATTCCAAGCCTTCTGTTTTTGTTTGCCACTGCTCGATGTCGCCTTGGAGCTCTTCTTTGATGCTCTCCCTTAAACGTGACATCTCTTCTCGAGCCTGTTTTGATTCGTCGTCCTTGCTCTGTAAATTATGCTGCAGGTGGTCCAATTCACTTTGTAACTGCTTCGACTCTGCTTGGAAGGCTTCGGCGGCCTGCTCTTTATCTTTAAGCTGAGCTTCCAGCGCCATATTGTTATTCTTTGAATCTTCCAAAGCCTGTTCAAGTTCACTTAGCTCTTCATGCAGCGCTTCCTGCCGTCTTGACGATATATCTTGTTGTTCACTTTGCTTGGATTCGATGTTTTTGAGTTGAAGCTTTAACTCTTCAACTTCCTTAGCACGAGCGTCAAGTTCGCCACTTGCCCGATCTCCACTAGCAGAGATCTGATCCCGTTCTTGTGTTGCCTTTTGAATTTGCAAGCTCAACTCGTGAACTTGCGTCTCTAACTCTGCCTGTAATTCGTTTATCTGCGCGGTGTGTTGTTCGTGCTGGGTCTTTAAGTTATCGTCAAGTTCTTGGTTTTGAAGCTCAAGCGTCTTCTTTTCTTGCTGGAGGCGATCAATTTCCTGCTTTTGTTCATCAGATGCTTGGCCATCCGAAGCAGAGGCCAACGCATTTTGCAGTTCATCTTTGCTTTTCTTAAGCTCTTTTTCCAAATGATTCATCTGATTCATGAAGGGCTTAAATGCAGCGACTTCTTTTCTCAGATAATCGAGCTCGCGCTCTTTGCTCGCTAATTCTTCTTCCAAAGACGAATCCCCAGTCTTTGGACTGGCCTCAGATTCTTCGCCGAAAGGTGTGACTTTTGGGACATTCTCGTCTTCAAATTCAAAAATTTCCGACAAATCTGTGTAGTCACCGGTATCGTTTTCAAAAGAGGAAGGATCAACACCCAAGGCGTCGCCGATACTTGTTCGCAACTGATCTTTAGTGACCGGTTTCAGTATGTACTCATTAGCTCGAGCTTTTAGTTTGCTGTGTTTGTCAAAATCTTCCTGCTTCGCCTTTGAAGACGTGAAGATAATGGGTATTTTCTGAGTGACAGCGTTGTCACGCAGTTTCTTGCAAACCATATAGCCGTTCATGTCGGCCAGTTCTGCACACAGAATGATGAGGTCAGGAGCCGTCGATTCGGCGATCTGTAAACCTTCGTTACCCAAGTTAGCCACATTTACTTGGAAGGCCACAGTTTTTGCGAATTTCTGGGCTCGCGATATCAGTTTTCGGTCATCGTCAATGACTAAGATCGTCTTGGCGCTCATGAGCCTCGATACTCGCTTTCGGCCGCATTTGGAAATTACCGCAAATCATATCACAAGGTTACTGTTGATTGGAGTCATGTCCTCTTTTTTGAAGGGCTTGAATCTCTCGACTTGGTTCATTCCTATTTCAATTAATGGTCTATAATGACGTGCTGGGATCTTCGGAGTATCGCTCTGGCAACGGTTCTGCCGTTTCAGGGAGGAAAGTCCGAACTCCAAAGGGCGTCATGCTGGTTAACGGCCAGGCGGGGTAACCCGACGGAAAGTGCAACAGAGAGGAAACCGCCTACCCTTTAGCTATGCTAAAGGCGGCAAGGGTGAAACGGTGCGGTAAGAGCGCACCAGCGTTAGCTGTGAAGTTGGCGGCTCGGTAAACCCCATGAGGAGCAAGATCAAATAGGGAAGCGCGGTTTGCGAAAGCGAACCAGGAGGTGGCCCGTCTCCGACTTTCGGGTAGATCGCTTGAAGTAACACGTAAGTGTTATTCCAGATGAATGATACTCGTCCGTGTCTTACGGATACAGAATTCGGCTTATAGAAGGTCCCAGCATTATCTCCTGCTTAACTTGATCCTAGATCACGTCGCGGTTATGCTCGGCATGATTAAGGAGTTTGTATGGTCACACCACTCAAAGATCACAGGCCTCAGACACCCATTGACAAGCGAATTATTGGCCGCAGCCAAGTTGAATTTGGTTCTCAAATCTGGATGGCGGCTGTAAAGCGTATTTGTAAAGTAAACTCAGATCTATATGTGTTCTCACCAGCACCGGTCTGGCAGCTCTATGGCCACCGTTTTTTACAAGCAACAGGTATCCCTCAAGAACGGGTTTATGTATTGCCAGATGGCGAAGCTATCAAGAATTTGGAAGTGTTTGCTCAACTCCACGCTTGGTTAGCGGATCAAGGAGCGGACCGCGGATCGGGGTTATTGGTCTTAGGCGGAGGCGTGGCCGGTGATTTGGTGGGTTTTGTGGCCGCTAGCTATATGCGTGGGATCGATTGGTTCTATGTTCCAACCACACTCTTAAGTCAACAAGACGCATCTGTCGGTGGGAAAGTAGCCGTCAATCTGCCACAGGGCAAGAATTTAGTGGGCCATTTCTGGCCACCTAACGATGTCGTTATTGACACGGACTTCCTTTCGAGTTTGCCCTTACGTCAACTGAATGCTGGATTCATGGAGTTACTAAAGCATGGGGTCCTACATAGTGAACAGCTGATGACCGCGATCATGGCTTTGCCATGGCCGCCCGAAGATTGCGCGTCAATTGCGCCGGTTTTAGCGCAGGGCGTGGATGTTAAGGCTCAAATCGTTGAGCGAGACCCCCGTGAATCTGGAGACCGTAAGTTGCTCAATCTGGGTCATACGTTAGCGCATGCATTAGAAACAACGATGGATTATCAGCTTCTGCATGGTGAGGCCGTCGGTTATGGCCTCATATTTGCGTCTTTGTTAGCTCGAGCGCGAGGAAGCGAATACGATTGGAGCCAAATGAACTCACGTATTAAGCTGGCACTGCCTAAAATCCACGGGTGTGCGAGCGATCAACAACTGATCGACGTCATTTCGAGAGATAAAAAACGCCGATCAGGCGTACTTACCTGGGTTATTGCTATGCAACCAGGTGATGTGCGGCTCTGTACGGATATTTCTGAGGACCAGATCAAAATGGCATTGCAGGAATGGCGAGCATTGGTTTTATGATTATTTTGCTATTCACCTTGATCTCCAGTACGCCATGGGATACTGGACTAGATAGCGAAGTTTTGGGTTTAATGCTGAGGGCACGCATGGCGCAACAGCGAAACCAATTGGTTTTAGCTGAAACGCTGGCTGATGAGGCCATCAGAATCGACGTTGAAAACTGCGACGCACGTGTCTTAAGAATGGAGCTTCGACTGTCTCGTCGGGAGCGCTTTGGCAGCGAGAACACCATTGATAACGACTCATTAACTTTAGAGTTGAAACAGGAGATGGGTCAGTTTCCACAGGAATATCGATTTCCGAAACTACTAGGCATGTTACTAGCACGGGACGAGACGTTATCTGATCGCCACGAATTGGATTCAGCCCAACGCTATTTAGAGCTAGCCGTTGACTTAATGGAACAGAACGGTCTTGATGATCAACGGGAAAAGGCTGAAATTCATTATTTCAAAGGCCAGTGGCTTTTGAAGAAGAAGCAGTACTACGACGCGTCACAAGCATTCCATCAAGTGGTTCTACTCAATCCCGAAATGACCTGGGCTTGGTTCTACGCCGGACAAGGCTTCGAAATGGCTCACTTCTTGCGCTCTGCGCAAAGCCATTATCAGGAATTCAAACTGAGGACCCGTTATCTACCCAACCCCACCGAAGCATCGCTGCGTCAAACATTAAGATTAATCGAAGTGAAGCTAGACCCATCAGCGTCACAAATTGATCGTCTGCTAATGGAATTGCGACAAAGAAAAGCGAGCGTCGGTCAATATCTTGATGCTGCCGGCGAGCTGTTCCGCAGTAACCGTATTGACGCTTCTTACAAAGTGCTATTGGAGGCGCCGCATTCGGGTCCTCGGCATGGGCTCTTTCACGTCAGGATGTTCGTGGCATTGATGTCTTTAGGCAAGTACGACGAAGCATTGAAGCGCACAGAGTCTGCCCTAGCCGAGGCAAGCGTGCCATCGATTCGTCAGCGTCTGTTGGAATTTGCACTTGAAGCCGTGCTTTTGAGCGGTGATTATGCGGCCTGGGACCGCGTCCCAACCGCGTGGCGTGCAATGGCGGAGGATAGTGCAAATGGAGCCTGGATGCAATGGGTCCTAGACGTGTTAGGTGAGGGCGCACCACGTAGTCTGGCGGAATTAGAATCAATTTGGGCCAGCGATGAATTGGTTGTTAGTCAGGTTAGAGCGGTGCGAAAAAGTGATCCTCAAACCGCCTCCAGGTTATTTGTAGCTGGACTTTTTTGGCGTTATCACCACTTTGATGCGGCTGCAAATATCATCGACGAGTTGGCCAGCAAAAAGTCAGCACCATTGGAGTTACGGCTCACATATGCTGACGCTTTGTCGATGATGGGACGATACGATGAATCGTTTGCGCTCTACGAGACCACGCGCAAAGCGTTGGGGCCATCTGCTGATTTGTTAAATAATTATGGCTATTTCATGTTGATGTCAGAAAGAAGCCCAATGGTTGCGCGGGAACTCATTGAGGAATCATTAAGGTTGGACCCAGATTGTCGCGCCTGTCTTGATAGCTTAGGCTGGGCCTTCTTCAAATTAGGTGACTTTAACCGCGCTGAACAATTAATACGTAGAGCTCTAGAACGCGATGCTGATGATCCAGAGAAATTGGAACATTTGGGTGATACCTTATGGCATTTAGGAGATCATGATGGGGCTCGGCGAGCCTGGAGTGAAGCGTTGCAGAACATGTCTGATTTCGCCATCAATGATCAATACCTCGCCATTCTCAACAAAATGGATCCTGCTCCTTGATCTGTTTATGTTTGTGGGCACTTGTAGGAGAGACGCAGCGTTTTCAGATTGATGTTGCATGGAAACAGACGGAGCGTGAATTTTCTGCCCGTATCCATTTGAACCAAGCAGAGGATGGCCGAGTCGTATTGGTCTGTCGCAAATCCATGAGCGGAAGTCTCTTTAAGATATGGTTGTCAGATGAACTAGTGGTACTTGCACTCGAGGATAAGAGTCATGTGTTTATTGGTCCTGGAGATGCTCGGTTTGCACTATTTCCCAACCTTCCAGAACTTTTGGCCGAACAATGGATTGCCCTTTTACTGCAGTCCTCAATGCCCGACTCCATAGACGTGCGCCACGACGAAGACTGGATGGTCTGGCATGATGCTAGCTCAGGTTGTGAAATGCGCTGGCGAGTAAAATCAAAGTCACTGTCACGCCAGATTGATGAGAAAATATTTCGTCCCCGTATCAGTGATCAGGCCGTTCGCCACGCGTTGGATGACCTTCCTTTACTTTGGCAAGAGTGACAATGAAAATATCCAGTCACGCCAAAATCAATCTTTACCTTCGAGTTAAAGAAAAAAGGGCAGATGGATTCCACGAACTAGATACGATTTTCCAAGAAATTGATATCTGTGACGAATTGAGCTGGCTCCCTGGCAATGACCCACTTTCGCTTGATGTGAAAGGCATCGCTATAGATAACAATTCTGAAAACTTAGTATTGGCTGCGGCCCAAGCGTTTTCGCTAGCGACAGGCCACAAAATCGGCGGCAGCATACTGTTAATCAAGAAAATCCCCGTGGGTGGAGGGCTAGGCGGGGGTTCATCCAATGCCGCAGCAACCCTTAACCTTTTGAATCGTCACTTTGATCTCCCACTAACGCAACAAGGACTACTGGAGCTAGCTTTGACGATTGGCTCGGACGTTCCCTTTTTTGTAGAAGGGGGGTGCCAGCGAGGTCGCGGACGTGGGGAACTACTTGAAAAGGCTTGTGTTCCGGTGGATACAGCCACTCAGGGACTCTTAATCATGCCTCCTTTTGGGGTGTCCACCGCACTGTGTTTTTCAAAGTGGGCGCAAACGGCCCGAGAGCCGTCTCACCATGAGCCTCAAATCGGTGAAAATGACTTATTTTTGGCTGCCTGTATGGTTGAGCCACGACTGCGCCTGATATTTGATGAATTGGTGCAACAAACACCAACGCCTGTTTTTATGTCAGGATCGGGCAGCACGCTCGTTTGTTTAACCTCGGATAACCTTGCGCCGTTGAGAAAACTAGCGACACAGTTAGGTTGCCGGACTACTGCTTTCAGGTTTCGCTAGAACCTGTACTTGATTCCCACCGTAACCAGGCGTCCATCTGATTTGATGGCTTGGTTCTCAGGTTCCTCTTGTGTGAACAACCAACGACCGTCAATCGTAATGAAGATCCTTTCTTGCGTCCCACCTGTGATGAAAAAATCACCCCCAAATCCAGCGTGATAGCCAGCGTCGGTGCTCCATGAATCGCTGATGTCGATGAGCCCGGGCACCTCATCGTAGTCCGAGAAATAGGCGCCCACACCGCCTACCAAATAGGCATGAATGTGAGGGTGACGCCACGGCAAGAGCATAACTGAGAACTGTAACGCATATGTGGATCGGTTTTGGAGATCGTATTCAGCCGTGTGATAGTCCACTGAGGCTTCGACCTCAAATAGTCGACCCCAGTCATAACCGGCGGTTAGACCTACGTTCAAACTGCCTTCGTCCACATCCACCAGCTCTAAGTAGCCCAGTCTAAATCCGATAAAAGCTGTTGGCCGCAACTCCTGGCCAATGATGTCATTGCATACCAAGAATAGGCCGAAAATGAGTAACATCAATCGCATGTTCCGCACTCGCTGATTGTTATTGGCCCGGATCCTATCACAACATCACGAAACTCATGGTTAAATTGGGCTTGACAGGGTAGGTCAATTTAGAGATCATACGCGACGTGTCCCCGAGACTCGGGTGATGCATCGCTTCGTTCTTGGGGAGTCGCCAAGCGGTAAGGCAGCAGGTTTTGGTCCTGCCATACGAGGGTTCGATTCCTTCCTCCCCAGCCACTTCTGCTGCTTTGTTACGGATCCGACGAGGCAGAACCCAAATCAATAATATCGAGGACGCGCTGGTTGGCGCCCACAACCCTTAGCCGAGGCTCGGTAAAACCTTATGAGTGATTGCAAAGAACTGAAGATTTTTTCGGGTAATTCAAACCCTCAACTTGTCAAGCGCATTTCCGAAGCTCTGGGCCAACCCCTGGGCGATATGGATATCGGGCGTTTCAAGGATGGTGAGGTTTGCTGCCAGGTCGAGGAAAATGTCCGTGGCGCGGATGTTTTTGTGATTCAGAGTACCTGCTACCCAGTGAACGACAATTTGGTCGAGTTATTGGTGATGTTGGATGCTTTCAAGCGAGCCTCTTGCGCTCGTCTAACCGCCGTTATCCCTTATTTTGGTTATGCACGACAAGATAGAAAACACCGAGCACGTGTCCCTATTTCGGCTAAATTGGTGGCTGACCTCCTGGATGCAGCTGGCGCCGACCGAGTCTTGACCATCGATTTACACGCCAACCAGATTCAAGGTTTTTTCCGCAAACCCGTCGATCACTTATTCGCGGCAGGCGTCATGTTGGATCGCATCCGCCAAAGTGATCGTGATTTTATGGTGGTTGCGCCTGATGCTGGCGGCGTTGAAAGAGCCCGAGCGATGGCAAAACGATTGAATAACGTGTCCTTAGCGATTGTAGACAAGCGACGAGAGCGGGCCAACGTTTCCAAAGTAATGAATATCATCGGTGAAGTGCGGGATCGAGACTGCATCATTGTGGATGACATTGTCGATACGGCCGGGACCTTGACGCAAACGGCTCAGGCCCTTGTCGATAAGGGTGCCCGTTCCGTTTATGCCGCCTGTGTGCATCCGATACTCTCGGATCCGGCCATGGACCGAATTGAAGCCTCGCCTTTGAGGAAAGTGTTCGTTACGGACACCATACCGCTGCGAGGCAAAGCACAGGAATCAGAACTTATTGAGGTCGTTTCGGTGGGTGATATGCTGGCAGATGCCATCAATCGAATTCACCTTGAAACATCTATTAGCTCGTTGTTTGTTTAAGGTAATACGAGCATGAAACGGATAATAACAGGAGGCCAAAATGGCAATTGAAGAAGTGGTGGTGAAACCCCGTCTCATCACAGGTAAAGAGGAAAGCGGTCGCATCAGAAAACAAGGTATGATCCCTGCCGTAGTTTATGGTCTCAAGGGTGAATCCATTTCGGTTGTTGTTGCACCCAAAACAATGAATCAAATTATCAAATCAGATCTTGGCATGAATACAGTTTTGCTTTTGAAAATGGAAGGCACTGACCAGGAACGCCATGTAATGATTCGAGATATCACCCGACATCCCGTAACCAGTCGGCTCTCACACGTCGATTTCTTGCGCATCGATTTGAGCAAGAAAGTTACCGCCACGGTACAGATCGAATTAGATGGATCACCCATTGGCGTCAAACTAGGCGGGTTGTTGACCATGGTTCGCCACGAAATTGAAGTTGAGTGTTTGGCAAGCGATCTGCCCGGCCGTATTCATATGGACGTATCCAACCTGGGCATTGATGAGGCGCTGCGCGTTTCAGATTTGCCGAGTATTCCTGGTGTGGAATATAAATTGGAAGCCCAAAGAACAATCGCCGTCGTTCATGCTCCAGATGCTGAAGCGGTAGAAGAAGAAGAGGAAGGCGACGACGTAGTAGAAGAAGTCGTAGCCGATCAGGACTAAGTTCAGTTCATTGTTTACACATGCGATCGTGGGCCTGGGAAATCCGGGCCCACGTTTTGTTTGCACTAGACACAACGTCGGATTTCGACTGATCGATCGGATGGCCTTGGCTAATCAAGCCCAGGCCGTCTCCCTTCGCGCTGATATGAGTTTGACCAGCATCCAGATCGAAGAACATCGAATCGCATTAATAAAGCCGCTGACCTATATGAACCGAAGTGGGTCGGTTGTGGCATCATTTTTGTCTCGATATTCTGTTCCGACCGACCGTTTGTTGATCGTTTATGACGATGTAGCCCTTGCACTTGGACGTATGCGATTTCGCTCGTGTGGATCTGCCGGAAGCCACAATGGTATGGGTGATATCGTTGAAAAGCTGCAGACAACAGAAATACCGCGATTACGCTTAGGAATTGGTACAGAAATGGCTGTTGACGGGGAATTAGCGGAATTTGTGCTGTCTGACTTTACGGTTAACGAACAGTCCCTTGTTGGAAATGTCTTGGAAATCGCGTCAAAAGCAGCGAGAATGTGGCTCTTTGAGTCCACAGATTATTTAATGTCTCAATTTAATGGCCTTGCCGTTGAGGTATAGTCTTGAGCACGTAAATTTCGTGAATATTAAGGGAGGAGTACCTTGCAACCATCAACCTTGATGTATGCTTTCCCCATTTTTGGGGTGATAGCTTTAGTGTTTGCTTTTATCAAAGCAAGTTCGGTAAATAAAGCAGACGCTGGCACAGACAAAATGAAAGAGATCGCAGGCTATATTCGCGAAGGCGCAATGGCTTTCCTGGCACGCGAATACAAAGTTCTTGCGATCTTTGTGGTTGTTGTTGCCGGTCTTTTGGCCTGGCAATACGCAGGCGATGAAAACTCTAGCTGGATGATTGCGGTCAGTTTTGTAACTGGTGCCGTTTGTTCAGGACTTTCCGGCTATTTCGGCATGCGCGTCGCGACCTCAGCGAACGTACGGACCGCTAATGCTGCGCGTACAAGTCTCAACAAAGCGCTAGGCATCGCTTTTAGTGGTGGCACCGTGATGGGCATGTGCGTTGTTGGGCTTGGTATATTGGGGCTTGGCTCCCTGCTGCTCCTATATTCTCCCGAACATGGCGGAGTTTTGGGCGATGCCAGTTGGATCCGTATAGTTAATGTATTAACTGGATTCTCAATGGGCGCGTCTTCCATCGCCTTGTTTGCTCGAGTAGGTGGAGGTATCTATACCAAAGCTGCTGACGTTGGAGCAGATCTTGTTGGGAAGGTTGAGGCTGGTATCCCTGAAGATGACCCACGTAACCCAGCGACGATCGCCGATAACGTTGGCGACAACGTAGGTGATGTTGCTGGTATGGGCGCGGATCTGTTTGAAAGCTACGTCGGTTGTATTATCGCTGCCATGGTTATTGGTTCGGTTTACATCGCTGATAGCACAGAGCAAGTGAATTCAATCATGTTGCCACTTACGCTCGCTGGTGTCGGAATCATTGTATCGATTTTGGGTACTTTCCTTGTGCGCACGTCCGAAGGCGGGAACCCACAAAATGCACTCAATATGGGAACCTTGACGGCTGCTGTTCTGATGACAGTGGCGTCATATTTCATCATTGATCATTTCGTCGTTGGCGGGTTCCATTTCTCTGATTTCACGGATGATTCAGGGCAAATGATAACGGTCACCACGATGGCCTTGTTCTTGGCGACGGTTGTGGGACTAGCGGCTGGCTTGGCTGTCGGGTTCACTACTGAATATTACTGTGCCAAAGACAAACCTCCCGTTCAGGAAATTGTTGATAGCTCCTCTATGGGACCAGCTACGAACATCATTTCCGGTTTGAGTGTGGGTCTACGGTCCACCGCTCTGCCTGTCATTTATATTGCCATCGCGATCGGCGTCTCTCACCACTATGCGGGTGTTTATGGCATCGCGATCGCCGCATTTGGCATGCTCTCAACAACCGGCATCCAGTTGGCTGTTGACGCTTACGGACCGATTGCAGACAATGCGGGCGGTATTTCAGAAATGAGCAAATTACCGCCAGAAGTACGTCAGCGCACGGATAATTTGGATGCCGTGGGCAACACGACAGCGGCAATTGGCAAAGGGTTTGCCATTGCTTCAGCCGCATTAACCGCGCTTTCGTTGTTTGCCGCCTATCGTGCTGCGATCATATTTAAGGGCGGAGAAATCTCGCTTGATGTGACAGATCCCCATGTCATCATTGGTGTCTTTATCGGCGGCATGTTGCCCTTCTTGTTCTCATCCATGGCGATGAAGGCAGTCGGTCTTGCTGCCAACGAAATGATTCAAGAAGTTAGACGTCAGTTTCGTGAAATACCGGGCTTATTAGAAGGCACGGCCACGGCAGAGTATGCCAAATGCGTGGATATCTCCACGGCAGCGGCCATTCGTCAAATGATGGTGCCCGGTTTACTCGCTATATCGGCACCTGTTCTCGTTGGCTTTATTGGTGGTCCCAATGTGCTTGGCGGTCTGTTAGCTGGTTGTGTTGTGACTGGCGTTCTGCTGGCCATATTCATGTCAAACACAGGCGGAGCCTGGGATAACGCGAAAAAGCAGATCGAAGAAGAACCCGTTGAAATGAACGCCGATGGCGTTCAGATTTCCGGCAAAGGATCTGATAAACATCACGCGGCAGTCATTGGTGACACCGTTGGTGATCCATTCAAAGACACGGCGGGACCGTCGCTCAACATTCTAATTAAGTTGATGTCGATTGTTGCTGTTGTGATTGCGCCACTAATCGGGTAAAATGACGATCTTTGGCTTGTGCCCACGTGAATGCAGTCGCGTTTACGTGGGCATACGATTGTGAGGAGGCACTCTAGAGATGAGTTCCATGACATACGAATCGGTGTTCATCGCCGCACCTAATATTTCCGAAGACTCAGTTGCAAAACTAGTCGGAGGCTTTGAAGAAATTATTACCACGAACGGCGGGACATTGATGACCACCGACAAATGGGGTCGTCGCAAACTTGCGTATATGATTAATAATTTCCGAGAAGGCGTCTATACAGTGTTTGAGTTTGAAGGTGACGGGGCAACCGTTAACGAACTCGAGCGCCGTTATCGTCTCAACGACTCTGTCATACGTTATTTGACAGTGCGCGTTGATCGTAAAGCGAAACTTGTTGCAAAAGGCAATGCTCGCAAAAAACAAAAGGAAGCTCGTAAGCGTAAGCGCACAACGACTTCTGAAAAAACGTCCAGTGAGGAACGAGCATGAGCGAAGAAAGACCAACCGAAACCCGTAGCAGACCGCCAGAAGGCGGCGCAAGTCCTAGCGCCAGCAGTGGCCAAGACGACCGTCGACGTGGTGGTGGTGGCGGAGGACAAGGTGGTGGCGGACGACGTCGCCGTCGATTTTTCTATCGCCGTCGCAAGTTCTGCAAGTTTCAGGCAGAAAAAATCGATTTTATCGATTTTAAAGATGTCGATTTGCTGAGGGGCTTTGTACCTGAGCGCGGCAAGATCATGTCGAAACGTGCCACCGGCACAAGTGCTAAGTATCAACGCATGTTGGCGATCGCGATCAAACGCGCACGTCATTTGGCTTTGCTACCCTACACAACTGAGTAAGGATATTCGGGCGGGATCTTTGTTTTCGCGAAAGAAAATCGAGTATAAATATGAGGATCCTGCCTTGTTTATCGCACCGAGAACGGTCATTAGCTGTGCCCTTGCCTGGGTTCTACCCGGCGCAGGGCATTGGTATCTAAAGCGTAAGCGTACAGCCGCTATTCTGGCCACTTGTTTAGCTGTCTGTTTCCTCATGGGACTATTGCAGGGTGGCGATTTGTTTCCCGTTCGCGGCGAAGGCATGATTCGTTCGATTGGTGCATTTTGTCAATTTGGATTCGGAGGCATTCAATTGATTACTCGTTTGTTAATCGATCGCGGTTCTCCTTTAAGCTTGACCTATGACTATGGCACTACCTATTTCCTTATTGCTGGCATGGTCAACTGGTTATCCGTTGTTGACTGTTTTGATATCGCCATGGATCGCAAGTGACTCAGACCGTTGTTTACCAAGGCGTTTTAGTCACGCCGATTGATCGAACAGGGAGCCGCATTCGAGTAGAATGTGTCAATCTAACCGATGCTCAGCGTGCCGAAATCCCATTTTCTGAAATGCGAGACGGAAAGGCTATCTTTGCCAAGTGGGTCGAAGAAACCGAACTCGTGGCGCTTGATCATGTCAAGGAGTCGAAAGACTCTTGATGAACCACCCTGTGGTAAATGTGATTGGAGCCGGTCTAGCCGGATGTGAAGCTGCCTGGCAACTGGCCAAACGTGGGATTCACTCGAAGCTGTTCGAGATGCGCCCAGGAGTAAGCACGCCGGTTCACAAAACACAGGCGCCTGCTGAACTTGTTTGTTCTAATTCGTTCCGATCTGATGAGCTGAATCACCCGGTGGGTCTTATCAAACGCGAAATGATGACGTTTGATTCGCTTATTATTCGCTGCGCGCGTGCAGCGGCATTGCCTGCAGGCGGTGCGTTAGCTGTTGATCGCGATGCCTTCAGCCATTCGATTGAAGAATCGTTGAGTCGAGAACCATTCATAGAGTTAATGCGTCAAGAAGTGACAGAGATTCCCCAAGGACCAACGATTCTAGCCGCCGGCCCCCTGTGTTCCGATCTCTTGGCTAAATCTCTATACCGTTTCTTGGGCGACAAAGCTCTTTATTTTTACGATGCGATTGCGCCAGTCGTTGAATTTGAATCCCTAGATCACAGCGTCATTTTTGCCCAGTCGCGATATGACAAAGGTGAGGGTGACGACTACCTGAACATACCCCTAAATAAGGATCAATATCTTGAATTGCATCATGATTTGATGACGGCAGAACGAGTCGGCATTAGGGAACATGACTCATTGAAGTATTTTGAAGGTTGCTTACCGGTTGAAGTGATGGCCGATCGCGGCGTGGATACCATGCGCTTTGGTCCACTGAAACCAGTGGGGTTATGCGACCCTAACACCGGGCAACGGCCATATGCTGTCGTTCAGTTGCGCCAAGATAACTTTGCGCGTTCCCTCTGGAATATGGTGGGCTTTCAAACTCAGATTAAATGGGGCGAGCAAAAGCGGATCCTGCGTAAACTGCCAGGCATGGAAAAGGCCTCATTTGTGCGTTTTGGTATGATTCATCGTAATACCTATGTGAATAGTGCGAAACATTTGTTGCCGACATTCCAGTTTAGAAAACGTCGCGATTTGATGCTGGCAGGCCAGATTTCCGGAGTAGAGGGTTATGTAGAATCTGCTGCCGTTGGACTGATGACAGGCGTCCACATGTCCCGGCTACTTAAAGGCATGCCGCTTAAAGCGTTTCCCGCAACTACGGCAATGGGCGCGTTGGCGCACTATGTGTCTCACGAAGGTCACAAAGAATTACAACCTACGAATGTTAACTACGGAATTTTTCCGCCGTTGGAGACACAAAAGAAAACCAAAAAATCTGACAGGCGAAGGCTACATGCGATACGATCGCTTCGTGATTTGGGTGCTTTTGCCGCGTCGATTGATGAAAATATTGATGACGAATACCTGAATCAACAATTGGAATCATTAACGGCTCAGCCAGTTTGATGGCTTTGCCGCAATAGGTTAATATGTCGAGTTTGAAGGAGCCCGTATGCAGGAAAACGAGCATTTAGACGATATTCCCCAGCCTAAACCGAGGCCGGAGAAACGTAGTCTCGTTTTGCCGTTGCTGGTATTGGGCGTGTTCTTATTCATTTTTGTGGGTCTGATTGGCGCTGCCCTTTTGGCTTTTTCGTTTAGTTCCAGTCCCAAGGCCGTCAAAGCGAGTAAGAACTCTATTCTTGAAATCAGAATTTCAGCTGAAATGACCGAATACCAGGCACCTTCGGGTTTGGAAGTGTTGTTTGCCGAGAATCGTCTCTATTTTCATGACTATTTGGACCTATTAGAAAAGGCAGCAGACGACGAGAAAATTCGAGGCATTCTTTTACGAGTCGAACCGGTTTCCTTGGGTTGGGCCCAAGCTCAAGAGTTCCGTGATGCCTGCATCGCATTCCGTGCGCAAGGGAAGTGGATAGCTGCTTTTGGCGAAATCTGGACAGAGAAAGAACTCTACATTGCCTCCGGATGTGATCAGGTTTACGTCGCGCCCGAAGCCATCGTGATGTTAGACGGCTTAATGTCACGGGTTACTTTTTACAAAGACGCACTCGATTGGGCCGGAATTGGTGTTGATGTTGCCGCGTTTAAGGAATACAAGAATTTTGCTGATCCCTATCGCTTCAGTGAAATGACTGACAGTCACCGTGAAGCAACGACAGAACTTCTACAAGGCATCCATGATGTGTTCATTGAACAAGTTTGCGAAACAAGAAAGATCGAACCACAGAGACTAAGGGATGGCTTAGCAGTGACGATCGACAGCGCACAACAAGGTGTTGACCTCGGAATATTTGATAAGGCCTTGTATTTGGATCAGGTTGAAGCAGAATTACGGGAACGAAGTGGTCAAAGCCCAGACGCTAAGTTGAAGCTGGTTAAAGCTGAGCGCTACTACGTACCTAACCGCAAGTCGAGTTCTGGATCCGATCAAATTGCCTTGCTGGTGGCGGTTGGCGGAATTCAATCTGGCGCGAGTGAACGTGGCGCGTTTGGGGATCCTGTGATTAGCTCTGATCTCTTCGTACGGGACCTACGGGCGGCGCGAGAAGATGATCGTGTCAAAGCTATAGTGATTCGCATAGATTCGCCGGGTGGTTCTGCGCTGGCAAGTGATGTTATTTGGCGGGAAATACGTCTTACGTCAGAGTCTGGTAAACCCGTGGTCGCATCCATGGGAACCGTGGCTGCATCGGGTGGCTATTACATGGCAATGGCCTGCGACGCTATCTTTGCGCAACCTACTACCATAACTGGATCCATTGGCGTTATCAGCATGCGGGTCAGCATGAAGGAACTCTACCAAAAACTCAAATTACATATAGATGTCATCAAAACCGAGCCCTTAGCTGATTTTTATGACCCGTACCGGGACTTGACGGAAAACGAAAGGCAAGAGTTCTTGGATCGAACTAGTTCCTTTTATACATCGTTTGTAACCAAGGCCGCGCAGTCGCGGGGCGT
The DNA here is from genome assembly GCA_029263455.1 of Holophagae bacterium. Classification (GTDB taxonomy): domain Bacteria; phylum Acidobacteriota; class Holophagae; order Acanthopleuribacterales; family Acanthopleuribacteraceae; genus JAGQSC01. The sequence goes on along the minus strand of JAJCXM010000014.1, from coordinate 2,312 downwards.
CAGCTTTGATGAATTCGAACCATTTGCCAGAGGTCGCGTCTGGACTGGAACAGCAGCTGCTGAACATGGGCTTGTCGATCAAATGGGCGGCATGAAAGATGCCATCAGTTATGCAGCCGAACTCGCAGGCATCTCTGAGCACTATCGCGTACGATTGATGCCCGAAGAAAAGGAATTTTGGGATATGATTCGCGATCAAAGTCTTGTTGAGAGCCATGCTTCTGAGGCACGCCTAAGGGCCATAATACCTCGCTCTCAGCGGCTAGTATTTGATATGTTAAATAGCCCTGAGGCACAAGGTGCACCTTCTGTACTGATGCCATTTCTGATCGATATTGAGTAAGTGAAAGGCGAAATATAAGATTATGATTGATCAAAAGGATAATACGAGCCGATTCAAGTCCTTTCACCGCAAATACCGACCCGAAATCAAGTTTGTTTTGATCTTCTCGATATTGCTTGGGGTTAGTTTTAAGTTGGTTTATAACAAGACAGTGGCAGATAGCGTCATACTTCCAATTACAATTGCGGAAACCTATGTGGCAAGTCTAGTTTTGAACTCGCCTATTCTAAAACACCCGAACCGTCAAAAAGGCAACGTGCTGATAGGCACAAAGGGTAATCCTTTTAGGATGGAAGTACGCAATAACTGCAATGGTGTCTATGAGTCCATCGTGTTTTTGGCCGCCTTCATTGCGATTCAAATCCCGTGGCGGCGAAAGATTGGATGGGTTGCCATAGGTTTTTTGCTTTTTCATATGGTCAACGAAATGAGGTTGATTAGTCTTTTCATCATAGGTTCAGGTTACTCCCACGAAACCTTCGTCTTTTTTCACGAAACCTTCTGGCAATACGCGCTTGTGATTGTGACTTTGGGTATCTTTCTCTTTTGCGCTCACCAAGTGAGTAAACATCAAGTTATAGATGCCAACAAACTGGAGGAGTCCACGTGACGGATCGCGAGTATGCCGCCTTATCGCGCGTCATACTCATCCGCCTAGGCCTGTTTGGACTGCCTGCAGGTATGCTTGCCGCCTATCTGTGGTACGTCGGTGGGGCAGCTTGGTGGGGAAGTTTTTTGCTGATCCCAGCCAAAATATTGATCTTCTGGACTGAAATCGCTTTTAATGGACGCGAATTCACCTATGCCGTGCCTTTAGAGCTAGGCGGTACGTCGGCTTTGGTCTATCAAGTTAACCAGCTCAATCTCACCTTCCTAGAGTTTGTGACATTGTTCGCTGCTTGGCAGCATTCGTCCGCAAAGGCGGCCTTCAAATTATTGGGATGGTGCTTGCTGTGGCTGATCTTCTATCACGTTTTTTCTTTGTTCATACAGTGCTATAGCTTAGAAATCGGCCCTGATTTTGCGAATCAGCAGCATATTATGTGGGAGTCGTCCTGGTGGTTTCGCGTCGTAAAGAACGTGGCTGCATTTGATAAATTCTTGTTGCGATTCTGGGCAGGCTTTCCTGTGTTTGGCCTAGCGTTGGTTTTTTCGAGTTTTACCTTTAAGGCCAAACGCAAGAAGTCATGAATAGGCATCCCCATCGGGTGCTGATGGTCGATAACTATGATTCGTTTACTTATAACTTGGTTCAATACTTCGAAATCGCTGGCAGCCAAGTAACCGTCTGCACAAACGATGGTCCTTTAGACGACACATACGAAGCTTGGCAACCTCATCTCGTTGTTCTCAGTCCAGGTCCGGGCCGTCCTTCCTCCAAAACGAGCGATGTGCGGTTCCTGAGCCGTATTAGGGGGCAGGTCACGGTGTTCGGCGTATGTTTGGGCATGCAGGCCATGGGCGTGGCTCTAGGGGCCGAAGTCGTGCATGCTCCTCGCTTGATGCATGGAAAAGTTTCCCAGCTGAAACACGACGGTTGTGGGCTGTTTAATCAACTCCCCAATCCGCTAGAGGTTGTCCGATACCATTCCTTAATGATAAATACGGAAACATTGCCGTCTTATTGCAAGATAACTGCAAGATCATTGAGTGACCATGTGGCGATGGCCATTGAGGTGCCGCGCTACGATTGGTATGGCGTTCAATTTCACCCTGAATCGATCATGACAAAGTGCGGAATGCAAATCATTGAAAATATGGCACTTATGTCCGCCAATAAAATATCTGGCCCTTTTTAGAGAGAACGTCGTTGACAGTCAGCAGGAGCTTTGCTACCATCTCGTCCTTGTCGGCAGTACATCGGTACGGCCGGGTTCGTTGACAGATGGATAAGGTGAGAGACGACTCAAACGGGATGAAGTTTGAGATCGAGAGTGAAAGTCTAGCGTATAGACAGGAATCAACATGA
>JAJCXM010000013.1 GCA_029263455.1 Holophagae bacterium | reverse complement strand
GGATTATCTTCACCTACATAATCGTCAAGGCACTCGGGAAACAGAACCGTCTGCTCTCTGGAATCGCCCTGGATATAGTCCATATGGCAACCTTAGTAAATGGGATGTCAAAAGCTAGCACAATTTCGAATTAATATCAAGAATAAACCTATTGTTTCAAGGAGTTTAAGTAACTATTAGATACTCAAGGAAAATGCAACAACGAGCCAATTTAAACCAGACTATTGGCTTCTGCTTTAGGACTTATGAGACAGCCTCTTCTAGCCAGAGGTTATAATCCGTTTATATTCAGGTAAATACAATAAACATGATAGTCGTTCTAACCGTTGCCTCAAATTATTCAGGACTTATGCGACAGCCTCGAGACGCCTGTGCCACGCTTAAAGGCATCCTGAGACGGGCTAAGGAGATGCACGTTCGTACGACCCATTGGCGCGAGCACCTCACTGCGTTCGATGCCCGCGGTGGGCGCTTCGGTCTGGCGGTATCTTCGGCTAAAGCGGAGCCTCAGTCGCTGCGCTCGTGTCGACTCGCGCACTCCGTTTGCCATCGGCCCATTAGGCAAAAAGCTGGTATGAACGAAATACTAACAACACAGGCGAGACGCCTGTGCCACGCTTAAAGGCATCCTGAGACGGGCGAAGGAGATGCACGTTCGTACGACCCATTGGCGCGAGCACCTCACTGCGTTCGATGCCCGCGGTGGGCGCTTCGGCTTGGCGATCTCTTCGTCCAAAGCGGAGCCTCAGTCGCTGCGCTCCTGTCGACTCACGCACTCCGTTTGCCTTCGGCAAATTAGGAAATAAGCTGTTTTGAACGAATTACTTACAAAACAGCCTCGAGACGCCTGTGCCACGCTTAAAGGCATCCTGGACGGGCTAAGGAGATGCACGTTCGTACGACCCATTGGCGCGAGCACCTCACTGCGTTCGATGCCCGCGGTGGGCGCTTCGGTCTGGCGATCTCTTCGTCTAAAGCGGAGCCTCAGTCGCTGCGCTCCTGTCGACTCACACACTCCGTTTGCCTTCGGCAAATTGGAAAATAAACTATTTTAAACAAACGACTTAGATCACAAGGGAGATGAAGCTGGCTCATAAGTTTTTCTTGCAGTTACGGCGATAACGACAATCGATATTTATTGTTTTAGTCTGAAAATAAGATTACTAGAACCTCCGGCTGGCCGGCTTCACAAGTTACGCCGCGCCGTGGCAGCCAGACTCACATTCTTGATGCTTGAGATCAGGCAGAAAATAGGCCGGGCGAGACAGCTTGGAGGTCGAGGAGGAGTCCGTGGTCCCGTCCCGGCCCAAAGGGGCAGGAACTCTAATATCTAAGACAATAGATTGAGTGATGAATAGGTGTGTCCAGGAATGATGTTCGCTAAGGTGGCGTTGTCTACGCCCATATGATCAGACATGATTTGCCAATAAATATCACGGTAATCGATGGCCATAGCCAGATCGACTCCGTCTTCCAGGTTACCTTGCTCCAGGCCAGGCCAGCTGGCGCCAGCTCCATGGATCTGTTGGTTAACAGCGTTACCCATGACCATGGCAACGGTGCCAATACCATGATCGGTGCCCAGGTCGTTATTGGCTAATCGCCGACCAAATTCAGAGATCACCAACACCACGGTATCGTCCATGCCTGCTGGTCCCATATCCGTGTAGAAGGCACTAAGTCCAGAAGCCAGGTCGTTCAATAAGCCGAAGTGGTCTCCTGCGGGGTCCGTGGGACCTCCGGCCGTAACTTGTTGTGCATGAGTATCGTATCCGCCCTGATCAAGAGTCACTACTTCGACATTGAGTGGCGTAGGGGTTTCTTTAAGCATCTGAGCAGCGTGCGCCATTCGAGAGCCAAAATAACCTGCCGGGTATGTTGCTCCATTACTGGGAACATAAGAGTTCGCATCCCGATTAGAAAAGTTACTAATCATGTCAAAGATACTCTGACCCGTTTGATAGATAGCTGAATTACCCGGAGTTGCAGCGCCCGAATAGATTGAGGAAACCTGACTGGTGATTGCGCCACCTTCTCCAGTGTCATCGCCCACAGAGATAGAGCCGAAATTGGTGCTAATAGGAACCGGAAGAGCTCCCAATACGCTTTGAGGTTGGTTCCAACCGACTGCTAGCCCACGCACAAGGCCCGGCCCAGACGTCAATTGCAGGTAGCGGTTCAACCAACCATCCAACAAACCATTGCCTGGCACGGCTGTTTCGTAATAGCTTTCAGACTCGAAGTGCGAGCGATCCGCACTTGGATAGCTGACACCGTGTAAAAAGGCCATGTGTCCAGCTGAGTAAATGGGAACAAGCGGTGCTAGCCCTGGATTAAGTCCAAAGAACGACTCGCCAGGAATGGCTGTTACCCCACCTTGCGTAAAGCCGACCGGTCCGCGGGCAGCTGCATAAATCGCGTGTTGAGAGGATTCGACAGGCACCACCGTATTTAGGCCGTCATTTCCGCCTCGTTGAAAGATGACGAGTAATTTCTTGATTGCTCCGCGTTTGCGGAATCCTGACTGCGTGCGACTAAAGACCGTTGGTGAAATACCTGCAAGCCCCAAACCGGCCAAAAAGGATCTTCTTTTCATGTTCTTACTCCTTACTGGACGTTAAATTCGGGTAGTCTCAGGTAAATCGATAAAGTGTGCCGGATCGCTTGATCCAAGCTAGCATCATCAACCACAAAAGAGCCCGGGTCGTTGTTGGTCATAAAGTTATAGAGTTGTGTGTACACGGTCGCTGCTTCTGTGCCGTGTGAGGTGAGATCTTGGAAGAAATCGCTGATGTCAGTAGCGGCTGGTGCGCCAGCTAACGACGTTACGTAGGTGGGAATGAAGCGGTCCATATTTACGGCAGTGCCTGAACCGTTGCCACGTGTACTAGTGATGTAGTGCAAGAAATTCCAACGCTCGAGAAGCGAGTTGGTATTGATCCAATATTCACCAGACTCCTCAAAACCGGTAGGGAAGGGATACTCAAATAGCTGCATACCCATGCGATCAATCCAAGGATAGAGCGAATGGGGGACAGGGTGAGCGTCGACCGCTCTAACGGCGGCTGCTACGAATTCAAGTGGCGTGCGTATTTTGTTGCCGCGATAAGCGGTATCGGTGCGAAAGCGCGCGTGATTGAAGATCGCTTGTAATGTGACTGTAATGTCGCCATTTGAACCTTGGAACGCGCTACTGGCCGCTGCGACCACGTCTGCTGGTGGATCGTCACCCACAAACAATTGACACAATTTCCAGGAAATGAAATCGGCGCATTCGGTCATATTGATCAAGTGATCAATGACCGCGATGCCATCCGACATGCCGCCTCCGGCAGGTACGTTTAAGCCCGTTATGCCGAAACTCTTGGGTCCAAAATCATGGTGCCAAGGTCTGAAATCTAGCTGACCGGTGTTGCGGCTAGCGGCCCAACCGGTGAAGCATTTGGCCACGCCTACGATGTCATCTTGGTCATAACCATTATTTACACCCAAGCAGTGGAGCTCCATGATCTCGCGAGCGTAGTTTTCGTTGGCATTGCCGACGCGATTGTCTTCGCTGTCGAGGTAAATGGTCATGGGTGTATTAAGCGCGGAGACCATGACCAGATCGCGGAAGTTACCCAAAGCATTTTCTCTAAAGAGATTGTGCTCTTTGTATTCCTCACGCAGCTCTTCCACCTTCGAGAGTTGGGTATTGAAATGGTTCTCCCAGAATTGAGTCATAACTTCTAGAAGTTGACGGTTCGATTTGATGGCGCGATACATTGCGTCACTAACGAAATCAGTACCCGAGTATTCAGGTTTAAAGACACCTGAAGTTAGGTATTGATCCAGTTCCGAGTCATCAATGGCTTGCGGATTTAGTTGTTCCGCGATCCAGGCACTGACACCAATGTTAACGATATGGTTGATATCACCAGCACTAGGTCCGAAGGTCATCCGGCTAAGGATATGATGGGCCTCATCCAGATCCGATTGAGAAGTGCCACCTGGCGGAAAGGTGACGGGAACTGGCGTAATGTCATCGGTTGGTGACGGACTGAGGATCAGGTTTTGGGTACGATTAGTATTGGCGTTCGATGAGTTGAGCATTGTGCTGTAAATAGCTGCAACGTGAATCGTACCGTGAAAAACCTCGTCTTGAGTGCCAGCACCGTCGTCTTGTGTGTTGATATGGTGGCCAATGACCGCATGCATGCCGTTGGCCCACTGCGTGATGGGCTGGTTGACAGATAATGAAACTACTTGAACACCGTTGACTGTAATGGCGCCAAATGAACCGTTATAACCGGCAACCACGTGTACTCTCTGCCCAGCATATGTATCCAGGAAATTGTCCATTGATAATTCATGTGTATCACCATTGTTGTCCCTAAACCGGAATCGTAAATCGTCAGCAACAATCATTAAACTGGCATATTCGGTCCAACTGTATGCATGCAATGAAACGATATCGCGACGGGCCCAGGGCAGTTCTGGACCTTCCCATGTAAAGTCGGCCTCTAAACTAAAGGCACCCGATTGTTTGATGGCTTGTGCGGCGTGCACACCGCCTTGTTCGGCAGTAAGCCCAGCGCCGATTTCCAGCGTGACGCCAGCAGGCGCTCGATGAATAACGCGCGGATCGGGATAAAGATCACGGCCCGAATACACGCTGGTATCTTCCAGTGTCGAGCCTGCGTTGAGCAAATACTCAAGTTGCAAGCCACCGCTCACTCGACCGCCGCTTTTCCTTTGTTTTGGAATAACCGTGTCGTGAAAATGATTAGGGCCGTATTGGAAGGCAGAGTTAGGTACGGTGGCTGTGGCGCCACCCTCGAACGACCATTCCAGTTCCAGTGCAGGAGAGTTCCAGGTGCCATACATGGTCAATAAGATATGGTGGCGACCGACGCCTAAATTGACCGTCCCACGGTTTTGCCACTGGCGCGCGGCCGTTTCGTTGATACCAAACAAGAATTCGCCATTAATGTAGACGCCGCCACCGACTTCATTCCAAAAAGTGTACTCACCCGCCTGCGTGATGTTGATGGTACCTTCAACATAACCAATCACGTGACCTGTTAGCCAGGTTGAACCCAACATGAACTGATCGTTATAGGGAGAAATGTTTATTTGTGGGCCCGGGACTACTTCTTGCGAAAAAGGGAATAAATTATCGATGGGCGGTCGTGGCGTATTCCAAAACTGAGTGGAATAAAGATTAGCCACAAGGCCCGGACCTGTTAATGACTCGGCGTCATAATAGACGTGATAATCAACCGTTCGAGCCAGGCCTGATCCGTCCGACAAGTCGAAGGTCAACTTGTTCAAACCAGGTTGCAAATTGAAATCGTATTGCATGCGCCCTTCGGTCAAAGCCAGCTCCATGCCTTCAAAAGACAAATGCACATCAGAATCAGCGCTTAAAACAAAAGCATCCAAGTTCAACGTCGAGCTGGTGACTCGACTACCCGTTGGTGGATTTGCGATGAACTTCAACTCCGTGGCTGCGTAAGCGGGGCGTACTTCCGAATCATGGTAGAGGTAACGCTGATCGATGATCTCGCCGGTCACAGGAATAATGGATCCGTCACTGGACCAGTCCAAGGCGATCGTCCCCCATGGTGAGCCGTTAAAACACTCAACGCGTAAGGTGTGAAGTCCGGCTGTCAAATTTGTCGTGTATTCGTCCTCGTAGGGCCAAGAGTCATAATCAAGGACCATTGGCCCGTCCAGGAAGAGCCTCACACCATCGCTACCGGAAAAATGTAGCGTGTAATTAGCTGTTTCCGGTACATACAAGTAGCCATCATATTCCGCGCCGAAATTGGACCAAAAACCGGTTTCAAGGAAACCGCGTCCCGAGTAAATATCGCCGGTATCTAAATCATTAAAAGACTCAGTAGCGAAAATGCCTGAGGCTTCAAAGGCAACAGGAAAACTGGGAAAAGAAATATTATTACCGCTACCGTCTTCGAAACCATAATATTTGCCCAACAAACCATGGTTCAGGTCACCCAAGCAACTTATGGGTCCCATAAAGTCCAGGATAGTTACGGTGCCATCGTTATCTAGGTCAACCGCCGCGGACGATGTTGTCCATAAAGATGCGCGGTAACCCAGATCGCCGTTCACTTGTCCAGGTAATCCGTCTATTTCATAAAAGCCGCAGGGTTGCTGTGTAAACGCACACATACTTCCCAGAATCCACCAAATGTGTTTCATAGAATCTACTCCTTTGTAGATAAGAGCCGATGTTGGCTATCAATCGATCAAAGTCGCTCAGGCATAAATAACCTAGAGTTGTGGGAGTGACCCTCGGCACAAGCGTAATCAATTGGGCACCTATTCACCGTGAGCTGGCTCACATTGTCGCCAAAGCCTCGGGATGGCATGGCCATAGGCTCATCTCAGCGGCAAGGACAAAATGCCAAAGTGATACAATGCCTCACACGATTTTGGTATGTAAATGCCAGCCAAAAACTTCCCGAAAGGAACCGAAATTTATGAGAAAGTTTTGTATGGTCGCCTTGTTGACCACCTTGACATCAATCGTCTGGGCAGGAGAGAGCTATAAGATTGATCCTGTCCATTCCACCATTATGTTTTCAGTGAAACACCTCAATATAGGTTACGCGTATGGTCAATTCACCGATTACGAAGGATCATTCCACTACGACCCAGCCAATGGCACGGTTACCAAACTGGAATTCAAGATCAACAGTAATAGTGTGACAACCCAGCATGCAAAAAGAGACAAGCACCTTAAGAGCGTGGATTTTTTTGATGTCATGCAATTTCCAGAAATCACATTCATGGCTAAGGGCGTCACCAAGAATGATAAAGGTGTTTATGAAGTTCGCGGTGATCTAACCCTACACGGCGTTACCAAGCCAACGACGTTTGAAGTTGAAGAAGTCGGTTCCGGAAACGATCCATGGGGTGGATTCCGTCGCGGATTTCAAGGTACTGCCGTAATTAAGCGTAGCGAGCACGATATGTCGTTTCTGCTTGAAGGCGTAAGCGATGAGGTAAAGGTGACGATCGCCTTTGAAACGGTTCGGCAGTAACGCCGATGAGTGCGGCTTCCGATGTTTTGATCCGGCAGGCCTTGCAATCGGCGGTCGTGCCAGCCGTTATCGCGTCTGGTTTCGCTATTTTGGGTCCCAAATGCGTCGCTAAATATCGGAAATCACCGATCTGGTCTTTATTGGCTGTTGCCATTGGATTTGCGGTAGCTGCTCATTTTGTCATGGGCAGCTTCCGTTTCCCGCCTAAATCCGTCACCCAATGGATTGCGTGGTACCCATTGCTAGCGAGTCTAAGTTTTTTTGCGCTTTCATTTATTGAGCATCAAAAGACACGTTTTTCCGCCATTGTCGTGACCGTTGTAGCCATGGTATATCTGCTGTTCCAGCCCCTAAAATACCATTATTCCAATTTGACGTACGGCCTCATTATTGTGTCAATCACAGGTGCTGTAGTCCTTTTATATTTGGCCAGCAAGGGCCCATGGGAATCAGAGAGCAAGCAACTGCTGGGACTTTTAATGGCCACAGTTACCATGGCAGGTGGCGCATTAGTTGCCAGTCTTGATGGCAGTGTGCTTCTTGGACAGTACTATGGTGTGATGGCGACTCTGTTAACGGTTTTGATGCTTGCACGCTGGCTTGGCTATTCCATTGGCGGTTCGACTGAAGCGCTCGTATTAAGCATGGCGCTGGTTTTGTTTGCAGCCTTAGCGGTATTTTTTGCTGACGCCAAACTCAACGCTCTGATTGTTTCGACTAGTGGGTGGCTACTAATGTTCGTGACCCGCATTTCCAAGTTCATGCAACTGAAGGCTTGGACTAGGACAAGTTTAGCTTTGGTTCTGGCGATTGGCATTCAAGCACTAGCTGTTACCTTGTTGTTAGGCGCCGAAACCGTCGAAGATCCGTCCGGTTATTGAACTAAATTATCGGGAGTAGCAATGGGTGTGAGTGATCAATCAACTAAGGTACGCGATGGCGAACAACTTCCCTTAGTCCCGTTGCAATCCTACCTCAAACAAGCTCTAGACGCTGAGATACTTGCCATCGAACAGTTCCCAAGTGGATTCTCAAATTTGACCTACCTAATTCGCTGCGATGTGGGTGAATTTGTCTTGAGACGCCCGCCGTTTGGCGCCAATATCCGTTCTGCCCACGACATGGGTCGAGAGTTTCGCGTGCTTACGGAACTGTCACGCATGGGAGCAAAGGTCCCCAAGCCGCTCGTTTTTTGCGACGAGCCAACGATCATGGGCTGCGATTTTTACGTAATGGAACGGGTCGCAGGTGTCATATTGAGGCATCGTGCGCCTCCTGGTTTGCGGCTAGATGAGCCACAAATGCGCAAAATATCGACAAGCTTCATCGACAACCTCGCCCATCTTCACGCTCTACCTGTGCACGACTCTGCGCTATTTGATCTGGCACGGCCAGATGGCTACGTGACGAGGCAAGTGGAAGGATGGACAGGCCGCTACCGAAATGCGCAAACCGACTCATGGCCTGCGCTCGAAGGAGCCATTGCATGGCTTTCCATAAATGCACCTTGCGAGCAAGGTGCGACGCTCATTCACAACGACTATAAATATGACAATCTAGTATTGAATCCCGACGATCTGTCTGAAATCCGGGCCGTGCTTGATTGGGAAATGTCGACCATCGGCTGCCCGCTGATGGATTTGGGCACCACACTAGGCTATTGGGCAGAAGCCACTGACCCGGAAGGACTCAAGCAATATGGGCTCACCTCTTTGCCCGGAAACTTTACGCGACAGCAATTGGTTGATCGCTATCAAGAGACCAGCGGTAGGAGCGTCGAGAACGCAGTCTTTTATCACGTCTATGGCCTGTTCAAAGTTGCTGGCATTGCGCAGCAGATTTACGCTCGTTACAAGGCCGGTATCACTAAAGACCCTCGTTTTGCCGCCTTGGGTGAAATTGTTCGCACATGTGGTGAAATGGCAGCTAAATCGATTTCATCCGATGCCATATCGTCATAAATGAATAAGGGAGAGTTTGCATGTCTATAGATGTGGATCAACTGTGTCATAAAGCCACGACGCTAATAAACGAACTGCAACCGTTGGAGCATAAGCTACTATCTGACGGACCTGAATCCATTGACTCTGATCTTAGTGAAATCAGGAAGAGGGCACGTACTCTGGGACTATGGTCTCCACATTTACCGAAATATTGGGGTGGTCTGGACTTACCCTTACCGGTCTTTGCCTACTTGAGTGAAGTATTAGGGCGCAGTCCTCTTGGCCATTATGCTTGTAATTGTCAGGCCCCTGACATTGGAAACATGGAGTTGTTATTGGAACATGGCAGCTCAAGACAAAAGAAAGACTTCCTCGGACCACTTATTGAAGGCAAAACGCGAAGTTGTTTTGCCATGACGGAGCCACATAATCCTGGCTCTAACCCCAAAACGTTGACGACGTTGGCAGAACTGAAAGACGGAAACTATGTCATTAACGGACATAAGTGGTTTGCGTCCAGTGCCCAAGGATCCGAGTTCGCGGTAGTTATGGCAAAAACGCCCAATCCAGACCGAAACGACTATGAACAATTCAGTCAGATCATCGTTCCCACTTCAACGCCAGGTTTTGAACGAATACGCAATATATCCATCATGGGCGACGTGGGTTGGGGTTATTTTTCCCATGCGGAATTAAAACTGAACGACTGCGTGGTTCCTGAAGAAAACCGAATAGGCGCCCAGGGCGACGGCTTCGCGTTGGCCCAACGGAGGCTGGGGCCAGGACGCATTCACCATTGCATGCGCTGGCTGGGTATCGCACAGCGGGCATTGGAAATGACCTGTAAACGAGCCGTAAACCGCTCCATGGGATCCGGCCAATTCATACGCGATCGCCAAGTTGTCAGGCACTGGATTGCGGAGTCGCGAGCCGAAATTCACGGGGCTCGGCTAATGGTTTTGGACGCGGCCGATCAAGTCGCGCAAAAGGGAAGCAAAGGAGCTCGAATCGCCATCTCAATCATCAAGTTCCATGTGGCGGGCGTCATGTTGAAGGTGTTGGATCGCGCGATTCAGGTTCATGGTGGTTTGGGCATGACCGACGATACGTTGTTGTCATTTTGGTACAGGCATGAGAGGGCGTCTCGTATTTATGACGGTCCTGATGAAGTGCACAAAGATGTGGTGGCTAGGGCGACGTTAAGGGAATTTGAGTCGTAGGCAAGGTCGCCGCAGAAGTGGGACTCAAATTCTGGAATCTTGATGCTTGTTGCTTGATGCTTGATGTGCCGCCCGATGGGGCTCAGGATTTTTGTTTGTGGTTACCCCGACCTAGCGGTCGGGGCTATACCCTGTCGCGCTATGGCGCTGGGGAGGCGTGAGCAAGCCTCTTGCCCGAGCACCTCACTGCGTTCGATGCCCGGTGTGAGCTGGCCGGTATGGCCAACATTACGTCCAAAGCGGTACCTCAGTCGCTCGGGCTCCTGTCGATACGCGCACTCCGCTTGCCTTTGGCAAATTAGGATGCAAACTGTTTTAAACAAAGGGTTTATGTCACATTCGAGAGACGTCTACGCCGCATACAGAAGCCAGACTCAATAGCTTGGAGCTTGTCGCTTGCAGCTTGCAGCTTGCAGCTTGTTGCTTGAAGCTTGTCGCTTGATGCTTGATGCTTGATGCTTGAAGCCGTAACGCGATTGCCCCGAGAGGCTGGTACCGTTTAAGACACCGGACTCAGTCGTTTTTCCAGTACCAAGGTTCGTTGTTGCGCACGTAGGAACCATCCGCGAAACCCAAGAAGAAGAAGGGGACTAATGGGTGATTCACTTCAGACGGTGTTTTATCAAGTTCAAGATTAGACTGTGCCGCATAAGTCGTCGCTTTAGAACCGTCTACTAAAACATGGTACCAAGGTTGATTTCTTTTTGGACGGGTCAAATTGGATTCGTACCATTCGTCTTCCGCCAAGCAATGAACATCCACCGCCACGACCACGCCTCTGTATTCGTAACGTTTGTGCCGTACGATTTGACCGGGACTAAAAGTCGGAGAGGCTATTTCCGTTTCAGCCAGTCGAATAGGGTATTCGTTGGGTTCAATATCCTTGAGTAACAATTCAACGAGATGCAATTTGTCGATGTTGCCTTGGCGTCCGTACGCGTTATGTAGATTTTTCATTAACCGGCGTGCCATTTCAATGAGACTTGGCGGTCTGCGCAACAGATCGACAAAATCTACGGCTGGTGTAAAAAAGAGCGAAGCCAATTCGCCGGCCGTGAGTATGCGGCCGCTGTTGTAGCAATCAATAATAAGGTTGTTGCCACCAACGACCGATTTGGCGAGGAAGTGGCCCGGTAAATTAACGCCATCAATGTGAAGGCCCAGTCGGCGTCCGACCAGAATCAGCAAACTGGAAAGCACGATGGGAATGCCACGGCGCTCATTGAGCACGTAACAAAGATTGGAATTGAGGGGGTTGTCGTAATCGTTTCGGGCACCCGCGAAGCCTTTGGTTTCAAACAAGAAACGCGAAAGTTCGAGGACATCAGGCACCGCAACATGGGTGCGGTACTCTTTGACTAATTGGTCTAGCTGACGACCTATTGGTTGGTAAGGGTATTCATCAACTTGCATATTGGCCATAAAATCTAAGACGATTTCCAGTCGATGTAAACCGCAGCCATCACTAAGTATTCGGCGCCAGACTTGGCTAAGTTCTTTAGACATGTAGTCGCTTTGCACCAAGTGCAACTGAAACTGTTGATCGGCACTTAGGTCTATTTCTAGCTGCGCCAACATTTCATCAAGAAACGGGCAATAATCCATGATGGCTAGCCTAACGGCCGTTCGCACTTCATCGGATTCCGCTTCCAAAAGAGGAATCAGCAAGCTCAAATCATTTGGGTTTCGCACCCGCACACCTCAAGAAGATCTCGCATTCCCTAACTTGGATCCTGGAGGGGTCAAAAGTCAATTGAAACGGCACATAGCGTTTAAACATCCCACGCTTTTAACCTATTTTTGCTGGCGAACAATTCTTCGCACAAGTGCCGCAACTCACATGTGTTTAGTTTGACGATCGATATTTTTCTTCCAATTTAGCCAGCTTCTTTTTGCCCAACGGCCCCAACTTTTCGATGGCTTCCATCAGACGATTGCGGCAAAGATCGCTGCCCAGTATTTCCATCACGCCAAACAGGGGTGGGGCTACCTTTTTTCCAGTGATTGCAATACGTGCGGACCCTGTCAAGTCTCGTAATGACCACTGTTGTAGGCCACCGATGCGATTAAATGCGGTTTCAATGTGAGACTCTTCAAAAGAAGTAAGTTTTTCAAGCTCCCACACAAATAACTGTAGCGTGTCGCGGGTTTCGTCTTGTTCTTTGTTTTTAGGGATAAGCGACTCGAGATCGTAGTCGATAGCAGAAAAGAACATAAAATCGCAAAGCTGCATAAAGTCACCCAGTCGATGCATACGTTTATTGACCAATGGCATCAGCTTGGCAAAAAACGCCGGGCTCAAACGCCAATCCACCACGCGTTGTACCAGTTCGTCGTTAGACATCGAGGCTAAGTGTTGTTGATTGATCCAAGTCAGCTTTTGCACGTCAAACACTGGGCCGCCTAGGCTCATGCGCGAAATATCAAAATGCTGGACCATTTCGTCTAATGTAAAGACTTCCTGTCCATCAGGCATTGAATAAGCCATCAGACCTAGAAAATTGAGCAAGGCTTCGGGAACAATGCCCAATTCTCGATAATAGAGAATA
The DNA here is from genome assembly GCA_029263455.1 of Holophagae bacterium. Lineage (GTDB taxonomy): Bacteria > Acidobacteriota > Holophagae > Acanthopleuribacterales > Acanthopleuribacteraceae > JAGQSC01. The sequence continues at coordinate 21,694 of JAJCXM010000013.1, read as the reverse complement.
GAGGTGGGGTTCTTGCGTTTCGAAAGCTTGGATTTATCGGCATTGCGCAATAAGGGAACGTGATAAACGATGGGCGCTTGCCAGCCAAAGTACTGGTAAAGGAGGATGTGTTTGGGCAGGCTTGAAAGCCACTCTTCGCCACGAATGACGTGGGTGATTTTCATTAAGTGGTCGTCGACGACGTTGGCGAGGTGATAGGTCGGAAAGCCATCTGATTTGAGCAGCACTTGATGGTCGATGACGCTGTAATCAAACTGGACGTCGCCTCGCATAGGGTCATCAATGTGACAAGTACCTTCAGCCGGGACATTCATGCGAATGGTGTGCAATTCGCCGGCATCGGCTCGTTTTTTTGATTCGTCCGCATCTAATCGCGAACAAGAACCGTCATAGCCGGTTGAGAGTCCTTGCTTGAAACGCTCGTTGCGAATGGATTTTAGTTGGTCGGCTGTACAAAAACAGCGATAGGCATGGCTAGCCTCCATGAGCTGTTGGGCGTGGTCGCGATAAATGGCCGTCCGTTCACTTTGCCTGTAAGGTTCGAAATCGCCGCCTACGTCAGGGCCTTCATCCCAGCTAACGCCTGTCCATTTAAGTGCGTCCATGATCATTTTTTCATAGATAGGGTCCGATCGTTCCTGGTCTGTGTCTTCAATGCGCAAAACGAAGCGCCCGCCATGCGACTTGGCAAAACAATAGTTAAACAAAGCTATGTAAGCGGTGCCCACGTGAGGGGAACCGGTGGGCGATGGAGCGATACGAACGCGAACTGTCATGTAACTTCCTTTTGGTGACGATGTCGGCCATAGCCAAACGCCGTGCATTATATAACGGCCTACGCTAATTAATGGATTCCCTTTGTCCGCTTCACCTTAATAGACGTGGCCAGTTACGTCAGCGTAAATGCGCCTTTATAGCTCGTCCCTTTAGTCGGGGTTCGACCTCAAGCGCTCAGTCAAATGTGTTTGACTTGATCCAACTAGGTATAGTTGCTCACCTATGCAAGCGCATATAAGAAGCTCTGCTCATGTTAGTTACCGCACAAATTTGATTGAATGGGGGCACTAAACAACAGGAGCCGCAAATGGCGCGATACACGGTTCTACTCATGATGATGCTTTTTCAACTCTCTCAACTCGGGTTTTCACAATGTCTTGAAGGTTGTAATACCATCTATCAGATAAACGGTGAGAATGCCGGAGACCTGTTTGGCTGGCAAGCGGCGTCGATTGGCGATGTGGATGGCGACCAGGTGGCCGATTTTTATGTGTCTGCGACGCAGCACGATACGGGTGGCACAAACGCTGGCCGTGTCTATGTTTACAGCGGAGCAAGCGGCTCAGAGTTGTATAGAATCACAGGCAAACGTGTTAACGAGCAATTTGGCAATGATGTAAGTGCTGTCGGCGACTTGGATGGTGATGGTGTCACTGAACTAATTATCGGAGCACCTTGGAATGGAACGGGAAACGTCAGCATTCATTCTGGAAAAACTGGCGATTTTATCAAGGAATTGGCAGGCGAAGTTAACGGCTCAAGTTTTGGTTATCGCGTTGCTGGGCTAGGTGATTTCGACGGTGACGGTCTGCCAGATTACGCTGTGACGGCTGCGCTCTTTGACGGATTGGGAACTGACTCTGGACGGGTGTACATCTATTCGAAGGACGGGCTGTTGACAACGATTGACGGCTCTGCGGCAGGTGCCCGTTTTGGTACCTCAATTAGCGCCATCGGTGATGTGAACGCAGACGGCCGCATAGATATTGTCGTTGGTGCCGATAATGACGGTCCCAATGCTCAAGGCCGTGCGTATGTCTATTCTTGGGATGGAACCAAAACAGAGACGCTTTTCGCATTGGACCCAACAGCCAGTGTGCGCGACTTCGGACAATTCTTTGTTGATGGCGGATTGGATATGTCATGTGATGGCATTCCTGACATCTACGTGGCCGATTTTGTGGGTAACAGGGCATACACCTTTTCAGGTGCAGATGGTTTCCTATTACAGGTTTTCCAAGGTGATGGTAACGGTCAGTTTGGCTTGGGCGAAATGGTTGAAGACGTCAATCACGATGGCTACGCTGATCTGGTACTTGCAGCTTGGGTCAGTAATAGTGGGGCTGCGCAAGGAGGTAAGGCATTTGTCTATTCAGGACGTGATGGCTCCTTGCTCAGATCACTTACGCACACGGTTCGATCGGCCCAGTTTGGATTTGACGCCAAAGGTATATCCGACATCGATGGCGACGGCTTGCCGGATCTGCTTATTACTGCGGCAAACGCATTAGGAGCTCGAGGCACGGTTTACCTAATTAAAGGGCAAACATACGAGGTGCCTGAGCCAGAACTCGTCTGTAAGCAAATCCCCGACTTACCGTTTCGATGGTTATACCCGTGGGTGTCGCATAATAGCCAATATGACAGTCTTGTCATCGCCAATAACCTTGCGGATGAAGAGATGTGGGTCAAGTTCTCGGCGCAAAGAGAAAGTGGGCCTTCATGGGAATCGGACGTCATCAAAATAGACGCACACGGATTCTTGAAGGCCAAGCCCAAACAGCTTTTCCCCGATATCGAATTTGGCAGTGGTTTTGCCTTAACCATGTTTGCTAGCCAGCAAAGAGCTGCCGGGCGCTGGGTCACCAATAACCTAAATACAACGACGGGTGCCTCTCCCTCGCAAGCGGTCGCGATTGCCCTGGATGGCGATCTATTGGCAGACGTCGGCAGCAACCTACATTTCGGCTTTTTACCACTCACTGACGGATTAGTGTCGTCACCTGTGGTCGTAAATGTGGGTGAGGAGCCGGCAGATATTCAACTCACTTTTTATGATCGGTCGGGTCAAGAGGTGGCCGATTTGGTGTTGAGTCAAGTCGAGCCGCTACGTCCATTCGCCCGTGTAGCCCACGAACTGGTCCCAGAAATGTCACCGAACTTAACCATGATTGCTCGCTCGACAGCTCCACTAGCCGGATTGGTTTTCGTCTTTAATCAACAGAGTGAAACGGCCATTGGCAACGCCTCCAGCCTGGGCATCGCTCAGGTTGAAAATGAGCTTATTTACGCTTGGGTTTCAAACAATCAGCAATTCGAAAGCATTGTCATTGCCAATAATGTTGGGACCGATGCGTCGCAGGTTTCACTAACTGCGACACGCGCAGATGGAGAGCAGGAGAACAGCGGTCCCTTTGAGATTCCGCCGCTCGGTTTTTTGGAAATGCGAGCGTCTGAACTATTCCCGACCCTAGGTGAGGGAAGTGGTTACAGTGTCAAACTTACTGGCTCGGGTGGTCAATTAATCGGAAGATGGGTAACCAATAATTTGGAAACAGAATCGGGTAGATCGCCATCGCAGGCGGTAGCCATTAATCCCCACCAGCAGGATCGTTATCACGGACAGCGAATTGAATTCGGTTTTCTGCCGGTGACCGACAACTTAACCTCAGCGCCCGTTATCCTCAATCTCTCTGAAAGTGAAACAGCCGTTCGCTTACGTTTTTATGACTCTTCAGGTGTGCTTGTCCTTGACGATCAACAGACCTTGGCGGCGCTGCAGCCGTTCCGTCCCTTCGCATCCGTGGCCAATAACCTGGTAGGTACAGAATTTGGCGACTTGGTGCTGATCGCGGAATCCAATTCGGTTGCCCTAACCGGCGTCACATTTGTATTCAATCATGGCAGCGAGCCAGCCATGGGCAATGCGACACGCGTTCTTGAGTGACTGGACCGTGATTGAGGCTGAAGTAATAGGTGCTTGTATCTCTGGTTAGCTAATCATGGCGTGGCCATGAATGGAAGGCAGCTATTGGCGAACCCCACTAAATCAAGCATGTTGACGGGGTCTGGCCAATCTAAATGGGCAAAGTCATTGGTTGTAAAAACACGGATACAACCGCCTTGTCCTGAAAAGTAGATTTTGTCTTGTAGATGTCCGATGCCTTCTAGGACATGGTTGACGCCGCTTTGACGCACAATAAAGGTCACGCCATCTGCACTGAACATCATGGTTCCGTTACCCGACGCAATCCACCAGCGGCCAGATTCAAATAGGATGCGTTTCAAATGCTGCCCGACACCCGTCGTAATGGTCGACCAACTAACGCCATCGGTACTCTGAATTAAGCTTCCTGAGTCACCACAAGCAATGTATTGAACACCATCGCTCGCTATGGACGAAATATGCTGGCTGATGTTGGAGTTTTGAACATTCCAGGTCGATCCATCAACGCTGGTTATGATGGTTCCGTTGTTGCCGACCGCGATGTATTGACCGATCTCGTAGATAACCGAATTCAGCCGTTCGCCTGTCTGGCTATTTTCAGCCATCCAACCGCTGCCATCGGCAGACGACAGAAGTAATCCACCATCCCCAACCGCCACCAACAAAGGTCCTTTTGCAATGCCGCGCAAGGCGCCTGTCGTTCCGGGATCAACATCGATCCAATCGATGCCATTGTCGCTAATAGTAAAGTTACCGCTTTGAGTGGCACATAGGTAATCTGAACCCGTGTAGACACCGTCCAAAAGGTTACTCGTGGTTGACGTTTGTCTTGTTTCCCAAGTGTTACCGTCTGTCGTGACCATAATTTTTCCGCCACTGCCCATCACAGCCATGAAATCTTGCATATCGACAATGGCATGCAGGTCTATGAGTTCACCAGAATAGCGTTTGTCCCAATTTATGCCGTCATTGCTTGTGACCAAACCTCCATACAACAAGGTGGAAACCAATAACCCGTTGGTGCTGACACCCGAATAAAGAGTTTGTTCCAAATGAGGCAAGTCCAAGGTCCAGCTGACCGCGTCAGCGCTTGAGATGTGGCGACCGCTTAAGCCGCCAGCTACGAATAGACCGTTTACATGGCTGACAAAAAATAACGATTGAGCGATACCAGAGGTTTGCGCGGTCCAAGTAACGCCGTCAGGACTGGTAACCACGGCACCTCCAGAGCCGACGGCAATCCATTGGCCGGCGAAAAAGCCCACATCATAGAGTAGAGAACTCGTATTTGAAACTTGTGGTGTCCATACGACTCCGTCTGGGCTAGTGCTGATAAGCCCATTTGATCCAACCACCACATAAAGCCCATTGGCGTAATGGCTAGCGAATAGTACACCCGCTATTAGTGGGTCACGCATGGTCCAATTTGTGCCATCTGGGCTCGTGAACACATTGCCATTTTGTTCTGCGACCACAAATAGGCCACCGCCAAAAGCAACGTCATTAATGCGAGAAACCGTAAAGGAAACGATGGTCCAATTGACGAGATCTGGGCTTATGCGCGTATGACCAAACTCGCCCACAACTACGTAGAGACTAGGTGAATTTGCAATCGCATTGTAATCGTTGCCCCCCGGAATGGGACTTTGTGTCCATGTCACACCATCGACGCTGGTTTGTAACATGCCGTTCTGGCCGACTGCGACAAATTGCGTACCGTCATGGATGATGCCGCCCAAAAGCTGACCGTGTGGCAATGGATTTATCCAATCCCAACTGCATGGTTCTTGACCGTAAACCCAAACAATTCCAATTAATAGCGCAATAATCCGAATCAATGTCTGCCTCCAAAGTATGTATTAGAGGTAACGAATGAGAAGGCAAAAAACGAACAAGCGATTGATTGAACTATTACCGGTCTATGCTTTGAATCGCCTCACGGACATCACATAGAAGGTCGCGCTGATGACAAGCATGAGTTCACCTAAAAATGGCCCGACAGCCCAATAAATGAGACACGCATCGATGATGATTAAGAGGCTAATGCCCAAGAGCACTATTTTGGCAACTCGACCTTCATGATAGCTGGCATACAGGGCGATAATGGCCATTGTGATCCACTGCACGGACGCAAACAGCCAAAGAACGCCTACGACCCGACCAAAATCTGCGTCGAGATTTGACGCTTGGATTTCACGCATCACTGACGGGTAGCCTGAGCCATGAAAGAGAGCGGTTATGAATAGGATGGCGCTCGCCAGCCAGCCATGGAATTTGGCCTTTTTCCACATGTGTTCGTCTCCAAAATAAAGGCTACACCCATTCTTTCATAATTGCCGTAAAGGGTTAACAGCAAATGTACTAATCCTGCATCATCAGGGCCCGGACCCCTTGTCTGACGTCTGCGATGCTCGGCTTGAAATCCAGTTGATCTAAGGTCCAGCTAGTATTTACCCGTTTACTTTCTCGCTTGGAAACCCTGGCGTCGGGCGGAAGAAGCAAGCCAAATTCTCTCTGCCAATCAGCAGCCAACGCCCGCCAGCGGTTGGGATTGCCATCTGCTGCGACATAGGTCGCGCCAGGTCGACCCTTGTCTGCGACCACGCGCAATAAGGACACAAGATCTTCGACGTGTATCAAATTAAGCCACTTGTCAGAAACGGCCACTCGGCCGCTCGCGAGCCAATCCAAAGGATTGCGCGCAGGCCCATAAATACCCGCCGCCAATAGCAGACATGCTCCTGTACGACGAAACGTTTCTTCGGCTATGGCCCGTGGCGAATTTTGTCGTGGTGAATGCTCGTAAACTTCATGCTGTTCATCGGCACAAAGGGACGACGTGCTGCCAACCACCACTAATTTACCCAAGCGCTGTCGATGATGGTCTAGGTTTTCAGCGAGCCCGTTAGGCTGCGCCGCGCATAACCAATAGCAGGTGCCCGCATCGGGTAATTTCGCCCAGTCAGTGGCATGACTTTGATCAAATACAAGTGTATCGCGACGTCCCGAGCGCGTGGTTTCAACCACTGACTTGCCAGATGCTCTTAGCTTTTGGGCAAGTCGGTGACCGGTATAGCCAGCCCCAATGACAAGCACATCTGTTTTTTGAGTCACAATTCCATCCATATAGAGGATGGTCGATCATAACCCTTCACCACAGGGTGATCAAATATCGAAAGATCCACAGAGAAATCATGCCGCAAGTGATGGTTAAAAAGAGGTTTTTTGTCCTCCAAGCGACGGCCGCTGCTAGCAACGCAGCCAATAGTCGACCATCGGTGATGTTTATCGAGACATGCTGTGACTTAACGAAGAGGCTCGAAATGACCAAAGCCGATAGAACGGCAGCGGGTACTAATCTTAAGATCTGAGTGAGGTTCTTTGGCTCTGGAATTCTACCAACGGCAACCACGAAAGATAAGCGCATCAGATACGTCACCAAACCAGCGCCGAAAATTATTGTCCATATGGATAGATGACTCACGATTGACTCCTTTCCCACGTCCAAGCGCTGACAATACCTATCACGATAGCGGCAACAAAGCCCAAGTTTAAGGGTACGCTAGCCAGCACCACCACAGCGATTCCCGCGCTCAACGCGGCGATCAATGTGGCTTTGTTCTTTAGTGCCGGAACCAGCAGAGCAATGAAGGTTAGTGGGATGGCAAAATCCAGAGAGAGCGCTGGCGGCAACTGTCCACCCACCAAAATACCAATCGCGCTACCAATCTGCCAGGTGGTAAACAAACCCATACCGGCTCCAAGATAAAAGAAAGATTTGTGATTTCGCTCGGGGAACTTCTCAAATTCATCGGCTGACAGGACGAAGGCCTGGTCTGTCAGTAAATAGGCCAAAAGTGCACGCCATTTGATGGACTCATCTCGAAAGTGAGGTGCGATGGCGGCACTGTAAATGATCATGCGAATATTGATGATCCAAGCGGTCATGAGCACGACAAACAAGGGCGCCTGTTGTCCGATCAACTCCAATGCTGCCAACTGAGCCGCACCGGCAAAGATAATCCACGAAAACCCAAAGGCCTCAGGTAGGTTCAGACCCTTAGAAATGGCGGTGGTTCCAGCGATCAGGGCGAAAGGGAAGACGCCCAGCAAGAGAGGGGAAACACGTATCAAGCCCTGCATGGTTGCCTGCGATTTAGTTGACTGTGGTGCGGCCATATCGGCGTGTTTAAGAACGCTAACTTGATCCATGAGCGGGCCTCCTACAGTGAACAATCTCTAAGATAGTGGTTATGAAAAATAAATAACAGACACAGATATTAGAAAATAGGTGATAACAGATTAGGTTTGCGGTATGCTGATCGCATGCCGCAATTTGTCTATGAAGATTTGGTTGACCGTGTCGCTGCACGCATTCTTGATGGCAGCCTCAAACCTGGCGATAAGGTGCCCTCGTTGCGGGGATTGAGCCGACGATTGAACGTGAGTATGACCTCGGTTATGCGCGCTTATGGCGTGCTTGAGGATCAAGGCTACATCGAGTCTCGTCCCAAATCTGGCTATTTCGTGACCCATCGACTTGAGAATCAACCTATCCAACTCAATGAGAACGATGCTGAACCCTGTGAGTGTTTTGTCGACAAGGGTCAAATCATCATGTCGTTCATGGAGTCGCTGCTAGATCCGGACGCCTATATGTTTGGCTGCGCTTCACCCCATCCATCAATGTTACCGCTGTCGAAATTGTCACGTATGATCGGCAGCTTGTGCCGTAGGGAAGAGCACCGCATCCTCAACTACGCCTTCCCACCTGGACTTGAGGACCTTCGTCGCCAAATCACGCTGCAGGCGTGGGAACATCAGTGTACGTTTACGGCCGAAGACGTGGTCACAACCAATGGCTGCATGGAGGCACTGAATCTCAGTTTAAGGGCGGTAACAAAACCAGGTGACGCTGTGTTGATTGAGTCTCCTACCTATTTTAATGTTTTGCAGACATTGGAAAACTTGGGTCTGAAGGCAGTCGCACTACCGGCGGACCCTCAGTCAGGTATTGACCCTGCTCTTTTTGAGCACACGCTAAAGAACAAGTCGATTAAAGCCTGCTTATTGATTCCCAGTTTCAATAATCCTCTTGGATGTTCGATTCCGGAAGAACGAAGACCCTTCTTTGTAGAGTTGGCAAGTAAATATCAAATTCCTATCATCGAAGACGATGTCTACGGCGACATACACTTACAAAATCAACGACACCGAACGCTAAAGTCTTATGACCGAGACGGTTGGGTCTTGCTCTGCTCAAGTTATTCCAAAACGCTTTCTCCGGGACTGAGAGTAGGCTGGGTTGCCAGTGAACGATATTCCGATTGCATTAAGAAATTGCAATTCATGTCGACTTTGGCTCTTTCGAGTCCATCCCAGTGGGTAGTGGCCGATTTTTTAAAGAGTGGGCATTATCGGCGCCATCTACGAAAAATGCGTCAGACCCTACGCCAATCACTGTGTAAATTCAGCGCGTGTATTGCGGACACATTCCCTGCTGGCACCAAAGTGAGCCAACCGCAGGGAGGATTTGTCCTCTGGTTACAATTACCATCCCACGTCGATAGTTTTCAACTGTACCAGCGTGCAAAAGCCCATCACATCAGCTTCGTTCCCGGACCCTTGTTTTCTGCGCGTGACGAGTATCGCAATTACATCAGGTTGACGTATGCGATGCCTTTCGATGATGAAGTGGAACGAAAACTAACGACCCTCGGCCAACTGGCAAAATCGGCAACATAAAGACAGTGCCAGGCCGGTTCGTTCACGACAAGAAGAACATCGTATGCGACGTCAATCAAATGAGGTCGATTGATTACTGTCTCACAATCGTGTCTTGCTGGGTGCATCTTGAACGCAGCATGAAATAGATGGGAAAGTTCTCAGCCCAAGTGTAATCAATCACAGGTTAGGGTATAGACAGACCAATTGTGATTAATGGCCATGGCAAGTTGCGAGGTGTCGATGCGGGGCCAACTGTAATACCTCTCAAAGTTAATTCCCTGAGGATCATAGGTAACATTGATGTTCAAGGTGCTTAGGGCCAGCAGGTCGGCACAATCGTTTAGATCTAGATAGTTGTGCTCTATTCTTAAGTTGAATTCAGGGTAGCCAGTAAAATCGGGCACGACCGTGAACCAATTGAATTCAAGCCATAGGGTATTTAGGTTGGAAAGGGATGAAAGATCAGGGATCCCTGTCAGCAGGTTGCCGTCGAGCCGGATCAGCTCAACGTTTGCAGGGAACGCACTTGCAGGTGGAATATCTGTGAACTCGTTGAACTCAAGGTAAATACCGACCAAAAGAGGATTGCCGGAAAAATCGGGAAAGGTTGTGAGCTTCATGAAACGGGCAAAAAAGAACAGGAGCGCGTTTTGATTCGATAGATCAGGCAAGGGAGCCGGATTTCCAGAGCAATCTATAAGGGACAGATTGGCCGCGGATAGGTCAGGTGCGTCTGAAATGATATTGTGAGAGTAATCGAGATTGCTGAGGTTAGGTAGCAAATTGAGGTCCGGCACGGACGTGACGTTATTGTTACTGAAATAAAGTACGATCAGGCTGGGCGGCAAGCTGGGGAAGCCCGTTAATTGGTTGTTAGAAGCGACCAACGTTTCAAGGTTGACGAAGGCTTCGATACCCGTTATGTCGTTTATTCCGAGATTGAAGCAAGTGATCGTTAGCACTTGTGCCGCCTCATCAAAGCTGATTTCGCCATCGGCAGGAGAGCCGTCGATACCGTCGAAGTTGTTGACGCAATACATTTTGAAAATGGCGTCAGGGATGGCGACGTTTTGCGCCAGAACCGTCCAACTCGCTTGAGTACAGATCATGATCAGTACTGTTTTCATGGGTGCTCCCTTCCCAAAAAAAGACTTCTATCAAAATGCTTATCTTCGGACTTGGAATCGGTATGTGCGGGCAGGTTGTCGCTATGGCTAGCCTAGCACCCATTCTTGAATTCGTCACTGGGAATGGATGACTTATTGAACTTGCCTTTTTTGGTACATAGTACGCTGGTTTTAGTCATCAACATTCTCCCTATTTGTAAAGAGGAATTCATCCTAAATTCGTCGTCTGAAGTCGCAGTTAATCAAACGCGTCGCGACTCGCTCGGTGCGCCCGGCTTTTTCGTTTGACGACGCTGCATCAGCGATTCAATGTTCTTCATACTTTGAAAATGACTCTTGATCGTATTACCCGTTCAGGGCTCGATGTGGGTACCTAGGAAACCCCGCCCTCAACGACCACTACGCGTTCGATTCTAGACGGGGCCTGTTCACAGGGCCGCCGCAATCGCGGGCGCATTCGGTACCGACCCTACGCACAGGCAGGGATTCATATTCACCTGTTGGCGCCCGAGTAATGGCGGACATTCGTCTAATACGTCGTCTTCTCGTGCAGCACGCATATGCTAACCGGAGGGGGGCGCAGTGGTATACGTGAGGGCCTTTTCGTATCGAATACCGGTGCGCAATACCAGCGCTTGCTCAACTTTTCGATTAATGGGTTTCGGTTCAGACGGATCTGCCAACTAGTTTTGGGAGGGATCTGCGCCGTCATTTTGAGCGAGCAATCGCTCGCGTATTTCCAGGATCGTGGCCAGATCTGTAAAATCAACTTGCTGCTTGATGAGTCCGCTGTCAATGACGTACCAGGACATCGTTCTCAAACGATAGTCTACGTCGGGGCAACCACTCTTACCGGAGATTTGGCTAAGGGCGAGCCCAGAGAGCGTGCCAACATATTCGTATTCGACAACTACATTTGAATCCTTGACCATTCGGCGTATTTCAACGATTGCCATCGAAACATGCATCTGAGTTAGTTTTTGAAGTGACTGTGCGATTTGATCATGGCCTTCAAAATGGTGTCGTTGATTGATGTCCTCGAGCACCGCATCGGGAGCGTAGCAGGCCAACATGGCTTCAGTTGATTGAGACTGGTACGCCTTGAAGAAACGGTCGATAACGTCAGCCGAATTGGTTGGACCTGCAGCGAATAAGCTATTGACTGACATTAAGACGATTAATATTTTTAACATGGAATCTTGCCTCCAAACGATGTATTTACTCACAAACCCATCGTATGAAGCCTGCCGACTGGAATCAATTACCTCAGAGGTAACACAATGTTAAATCTCGAATGTTCAGCTGAATACTCAGCCGCGCCCAACTGGGGCAAAGAGTGCTTGCTGTTTAGACCAAAGCTTTAAGTACGCAGCAGACTTATTTTCGGCAGGTTGTACAAGTTAAACTAACCCATCGGCAATGTTTCTTGCAGGTTTCTGACCATTTCTAATGTGTAGGCGGACGCCGGGAAAAAACACTCGACAACAAGTTCCTCTACCGTCACATCGACAGCCGTGCCAAAGAAAGCTAGCGTACTTATGAAAGATAGACAGTTATCGCCATCTCGTAGTTGGAATGGAACAACAACTTCCGGATAATCGAAAACAAAACCCATGTCATGACCCTCGCGTTTCAACTCTTGGGTAGCGGTTGTGATCATTTGCTGTAGCTGATCATCTCTTGTGAATCGTTGGCTCTGTCGCTTGAGTCGGCGTAAAAGCAAGGGCGCAACAACCGACCAGTTTTCAATATGGGGACGCAACAATTTATGATCAAAAACCAAGTCAAATGCATTTAGCTGTTCCATATCGCAATCAGGCAAGAATCTCTTTAAGACCAGTTCATGGGTGCGATTCCACATGATGATATTCCAATGCCGATCTAATACAAATGCTGAGTTGGGTTCATGTGACTTGAGGATCAGGGACAATGACCGCTTAACGGTTTGCAACTCGGTGTCTGCTAATTGACGTTCTGGAAAAACGGGCACAAATCCTGCCGCATGTAACAGTTCGTTTGACAAACGAAGCGATAGGTCAAGGGTTCGGCAAATACGTAAAACCATTTCGCGGCTTGGGTTGGACCTTCCCGTTTCTAAGAACGAATAGTGTCGCGCAGATATTTCGGCGTCTAATGCCAGTGCCAACTGGCTTAAACCATATTGCTGGCGGATCTGTTTGAGTAGACTTCCAAAACCACTTCTCAATTCCCTTACCTCTCAGTTTATCCTCATTTCCCTTGGCTCTTATCCTACATGACTGGATCAAATGAGATGTGCGGAATAGCAAGAACTATGTGAACCACCTCAACCTCGGCTCTAAAGCTATACTTGCTTCATGATGGTCAACCGTTTCACCTGTGCTCAGTGTTCTGCGGGCATTTGGCTTGTGTTCCTTTTGATGCAGGTTGCCTGTGTTCGTTCACCCTATCCGTTTGAACTTCCGGGTCCTTACGACCTTATGACGTTCGCTGGCGAGAACGCCATTCACATACGACACAAGGACGAGACCAAAGCGAAGCAATTCGTGCCGCCCCAAATCGTGGAGATGGCGTTTGACAAGTCCGTCATTATCGCGAAGCAACTGAAGCAGCCTTATCAAAAGGGCTATTGGTGCGAGTCTCCGGGAGCCTTTGCTCATTGGGTGGTGGACGTCAATGATGAGGCAATATTCGGTCCGTTCTCCGAACCTGAGCTATTGAGCGAACTGGCCAAACTAGGGCTACCAAACCTAGACTTGAAAGACATCCACGACTATTTCTAGGCCAGCACCGAATCAGAGTCTACGAAGCGCATTACTAGGTTAAATCGATTACACGCGCTCACAGCATCTGACGGAAGGTCGTCCTTGCCATGCCCGACGTATAAACAAAGTGATCCCTCTAAACTTTTTTTGCGTCCTTTTTGTGATTCCACGTCTTTATGGGTAGAAGGAGGTGGCAATGAACACCAATCGACTACATATTTCACTTAATGTTAGTAACATCGAAGCGTCTGTTAGCTTCTACAGCAAACTATTCGGCAGCGAACCGGTCAAACTCAAAGAGGACTACGCCAAATTTGAATCGGAAACACCACGTATGAATCTTTCACTTAACTTAAGCAACCAAGCGCTAGGCAAAGGGGCTCTTTCGCATCTTGGCTTTCAAGTTGAAAGCCAGGAAGATTTACGCGCCTGGCAGGACCGATTGCAGAAAACGGGATTGGTCGTAGATCCTGAGGAAGGCGTTTGTTGTTATGCCAAACAGAGTAAGTTCTGGCTTGCGGATCCAGACAACAACGCATGGGAAGTCTATTTAGTAGAAGCCGATTCAGAATCGATCGGAAGTAGTAAGGTGAGCCTTGCCGGCGCCTGCTGCTGAATTCGAAGCCCTGCTTGTATGGCTTTATGGTGTTTTCGCGCGCATGGTCCACAACCAGGACGATGCGCGCGATCTTACCCATGACTGCGCCCTGAAATTCTTGCAGCAGATCGCGGACGGTGCGCAACCACGGAAGTCGGAAGCGATGCTGCGCGTGATGGCTCGCAATATGGCAATCGACTATTACCGCGCACGTGTTAAGAATATCCTGCCGATGGAAACTGAGATAAAACCGGGTTCGGTCACTGAAGCTGAAGCTCGTGTTGCGCCTTGGTTGCGTTCCGTCATTACTGAACTTCCTGCCAAGTACCGTGACCCGCTTACATTGGCGGATCTGGACGGACTACCTCAAAAGCAGGTTGCAGACATACTTGGCCTGACCTTGTCCGGCACAAAATCAAGGATCCAAAGGGCTCGGCGACTATTGGCCGATAAGGTGCGAAAATTTTGTGAACTAGATTTTGACGGCGAAGGGCGTTTAATGGCCTGCATCCCACGAGAGTCTGAGTTCCCGGAGTGCCAAAAGCCAAAGAAAAAGAAGGCCAAAAGGGCTCGCGAGCTTTGCTGCGATTGAGCGCTTAAGCCATGGCTTGATATGCGGCAATCAATTTAGGTTTCAACTCATCTTTCAAATTAGGTGTACAAAAAGCGGCATCCAGAGCATTGAGGTTACAGGTCAAGAATTGCATAGGCTGCCAAGCAAATGTTTCATGAAGTCGATGGTATTCGCCGCTCAGATTGAGCAGTGGAATGGTGCGCCCATCCGTATTTATGCCAACCGATACGCCTGCTTGGCTGAGTCGATCAACTGAGTGGTTTTGCAGACTAGGAAAAACATTAATCATCACATTACAGGAGGGACAGACCTCTAAATGGATTGGTGATTTGGCCAGAAAGCGAACCAACTCGGGATCTTCGACTGCTCGAACCCCATGACCAATTCTTTGCGGCTGAAGTTTTGATAGAGTTTCATGTACCGATTCCGAACCTACAGCTTCACCTGCGTGAGCGGTGCACGACACGCCCGCTCTGTGGGCGAATTCAAACGCGGGCACGTGCGCATCCAACGAATAACCGGCTTCGTCAGCTGCTAAATCAAAACCGACGACGCCATGAATTGCGAAATCACTAGCCAGTTGTGCCGTTGTCAAACTCTGTTGAGCTGAAAAATGTCTCAGGGTGCAAAGTATAATGCCGGCGTGGATCTGAGTTTGCTCAGACGCATGCTTTACTGCACGGCATACGGTCTCCACGATCAATGCTGGGTCCAGACCCTGTTCGACATGCAGAAGAGGTGCAAAACGCAACTCTGCATAGATCACGTGATCTGCCGCCAGCTGCCCAAAAACATCGCTCACAGCATGGGTTAGTTGGCTTTGGGTCTGCAAAAGCTCAAGGCTGCGCGGGACACGAGCCAAGAAATCGGACAGATCTCCACAGGATTGATTCAGAGCGTAATCTTCTTCAAACTGCTTAAATGTCAGACCCCCTTTGTATTTCGCAACAAAGTCATAACTAAGAGAACAGTCCAAGTGCAAATGAAGCTCAATTTTTGGAGACGAGCGGAAGTCCATAATAATTATTTCGGTAATTTCATGGTGTAGTTATAAATACGTGCTTTGCTTTTGTCTCTGCGGTATGAAGGTAGCGCTGCGGAATTGTAGGTGCATTTGTCTACCGAATGAATATGGTCGCTGGTTAGGCCTTCACGCATGAGCAGGTGACGAACGAAACCCGCCAGATCTAGTTGGCGTTTGCTGGGATGGTCGCCAGAAGGCTCGAGAAAACCACCTAAATGCGGATCCTCAACCAGCCAATCGCCGTACAAATCCTCATCCACTTGGTAATGGTGTTTGCAGATACATGGTCCAATGACGGCGATCGTTTCGTCTACCTCAAATCTCTGTAATGCGGATTGAAGGATTCCAGCCCGAGCTCCGCGCCATCCTGCATGAATCGTCGCAACACCGACCTTGTCAACTAAATGAACAGGTACACAATCTGCCGTGCGAATGACTAAGGCGACGCCGGTTTCAGCCGTCCATAGAGCATCTGCTTCTTGTTCAGGGAAGCCACTGTCGTCATCAATATCAACTACATGGTTGCCGTGTACTTGTACTACTTGCCTAATTTGTGCCGACGAGCAGGGCACCGCATCTAAATGTAAAACAGCACCTAAACGTACGCCACCCCATTCTTTAGTCCAGCCGATTTCATGTATTTTCATGGGCTATTCTAAACGGAGACTGAAAAGACAAGCAACGATGTGTCAAAGACTTTCCAACCGGGTCGTCATTAAGCATGCTCCGCTTTTCTTTCATATTCGAAACTTTCAAGCCGAATGTTCTGTTATTTGTGGATCCTACGAGCCATCAGCATGCCTAACGACATAAAACCGACAAATAGCAAAACGAAAGGCAAACCTGTCGCCATGGTCACTAAAGCAGGACCAGGGCAAAGTCCTGCCAATCCCCAACCAACCCGAAAATAAGCGCGCCCATGACGAGCCTCGCATCCATATCTTTAGGTTCGGGTATATAAAATTTCTTGGCAAAAATAGGACGTCACCTTCGCGTGATAACTCGGAAGAGAGCCATATAGGTAACCACTGCACCCAGCATCACGAACGCCAAACTTGGATCCTATTGACCGAAAATTTCTAAAAAACCGATGATCTTTTCAGGATAGATCATTCCCGACATAGATAAACCCAAGGAAAACACCAAGCCGGATAGCAACGCTGCCAAATTCTGTTTCATCAGGCACCCTTGATGCATAAGTTAGTCAGAAATACCGCCATAATTCCACTTGCCATGAAAATCAACATGGCCATAAACGAACGAAACGAGAATCAGCCCATGCCGCAAACGCCCTGGCCGCTTGTGCATCCATTTCCCAAACGACACCCGTAACCGACAAGAAAACCAGCAACATCGATCATAACCATCGGGATAGGTGCCTCAAGTCTTGATGCGGAGGACGTTGTGACAAAGAAAAGGCCGCCCCCAACTAACAAGCCCAGAATAGAGCAAACACGCCAGTAACCATCCTGTGGCCGGCGTGCAAATAGCCCCGAAAGAATGCCGCTCACTTCAGCGATACGACCGTTGTACAAAAGCATCATCGAGGGCGCCAAGCCGATAAGTGTTCCGCCGCCTAACGGTAAGAGATAGGTTGCAAACATACAGTCCCCAGCTTAGATCCGTGCTCGGGACCTCAAAAATTCGAGGCATCATCACATGCTAGAACACCTCGCGTTTGGGGGCATGAAGTTTCCGTTTTGGCAATCAACCATCACCGTTGTACCTATACGTTTTGATCGGGGGACACAGAACCTCAAATCTTGGCAAATTAATCGCTTAACCTCGAGGAAATACCGCCGTCATTTCACAAGCATAAATGATGGTCACATTATGTCGGCTACGGCGTGCAGTTGATGAGTTTAGCCAGATCCAGTAGGTCAATTTCACCGCCAGGCAGCGCTAAATCATATTCAGCTGCCATTTGTAGCCACGATGAAATACCGACTAAGAGGTTCAGGTTATAGGTTGCCGGGACAGTCACATTCAGGTCTGATGGCAACATGACATTTAGGTTGTCTGGACCGTTGCCTATCGTCACTAACCGTGAAGCCAATTGGGTTTGGTTTCCAAGGCCAATAAGAACACTACCTTGGTTTCCCGTCAGTACAAGCGTGCCTAAGTGGTACGACTGATTTGGTGCATTGATATCGGTCGACCAACCAGCTACCACCAAACTATTGGTCACCAAACTGTGATCGGTGATTACTGTTTGCCACGAGATCGGGTTACGGCCTGGCAGAAACGATGTGAAGAGATTGGCTTGGTCGGCATTAATGACTAGCACAAAGCCATTGAGTCCGACGAGGGCGCCACCATCGCCGCTAAAGCCAGTCGGATCGGCGTGGATCTCAACGAGCCGTCCCAAGCCGTTACAGTCGGTTCCACCGTCAATAAGTGTAAGAGGCACAGACCCAACCACATTGGATTGCGCCGCGACCATCGAAATAACGGTGCCTAACAAAAAGAATAGAAATTTCATGTTGATCTCCTTTATTGGCCTAAACCATCAAGACGAACTTAGAACTGGTTCGATCTCGCGAGTGAGCATGTCGATTCATCATGTTCCTGCACCGGGAGAACGAGTGGGACCAGAAACTGCTCATGTCTCTGTCCGAGAAGAGATCTGAGTGTGTCTCTGGGCTGTTACAGCGACCCAGTCAACTAAACCAGCCAAGAATTTAATGATTACTCCCTTAAAGTGCCGTCACAGAAACTAACGCGCTAATTCAACACAGTAGGGGACAGGCTGTTAAATCATTGGAAAGCGACCGAGGTTTAATCATCAAGACTGTGTCAAGATCGTATCAAGATAATATCAAGCATCACTGCGATTGATCTTGGCAAGATCTTGACGTATGCTTGAGATTATGAAGATTCGACTTGTGGGTGCCGGTAGCTGGGTGTGTGAACTTGAGGCTAGTGTCCAAGAATGCGCAGACTTGCTGCGTTGCCTTGATCAAGGAATTAGCCCAGGGCTTGGCCCGGCCAGCCAACGTCATTCCCGTCGAGAAATGGTGCTGCATGCTTTGCAAGAACTAAGTCAGCAAGGAAAGAAACAGGCGACTCTAGATGAAATCACCCAACGAGTGCTGCTTAATCACCCCACGAGTGAGCGGCGCAACCTTGATCAAGTAGTTCGAGATTTGGCCAACAAGACACAGCTGGTCACACGCACCGACTGGGGTTCATTTTGCTTGTCAGACCAAGTCGAGGGCTAAAAGATCGTGTCCTGGGATTAAAGCCCAAGGTGACGGCGAAATGCAGCCTGATTAGGTTTGCGACCTAAGAACTTTTGAATCAAATCCATGGGTTCAACACTTCCGCCTTTAGCCAGAACTAACTGCCACAGTTTCGTGCCGACATCTCGACTTCGCACACCTACCTCCTCGAACATGGAAAACATATCGTCTGCAAATACCCGCGCCCAAAGGTACCCGTAATAGCCAGCGGCGTACCCGGTTAGGTGACCAAAACAGGTCTCAAAGCCCGTGTTCTCAACGTAGTCAAATTGGGTAAATGCTTCTTGCAGGCGGCGTGTGGTTGAACTGGGATCGCCAATTGACTGCGCGTCGGTATGGTAGGTCATATCAAGCGCGCCATAAAACAGCTGCTGTTGGATATGAAGCCCCGACCCAAAGTGGCGGCCGGCAACCATGCGATCGATCAATTCGTCACTAATGGTTTCCTGTGTTTGCCAATGTTTGGCAAACGACTTCAACGATGTACGATCCCAAGCCCAATGTTCAAAGAGCTGAGAGGGGACTTCCACAAAATCTTGCAAGACATTGGTGCCAGCAAACATGGAAATAGATGACTTCGTCATTAGCTGATGCATGAGATGGCCAAATTCGTGAAACAAGGTTTCGACTTCTGAATGTGTCAAAAGGGCGGGCTGCTCACCAGATGGAGGGCTGAAATTGCATACCAAAGCAGATTCACTTAATTGGCGACCAGCAGCACGCTCACCGCCGCCGCGAATGTCGAAACAGGCTGCATGTGAATACTTATTGTCGCGAGGGAAGAGGTCCAAATAACAGCGGCCTATAACACGATCGTCGTGCTTTAGTTCGAATGGCATAACATCCTCATGCCAGACTTCTAACTCTTCAGCCGCCTGAAAATTGACGCCGAATAAGTCAAATACCAGTTGAAATAGACCTCGAAGCACCTGATCTAAACCGAAATAGGCTTTCAGCTCTTCATCTCGTATGGCCGTTTGTTGTTCCCGCAATCGCTCTGCCACATAAAAACGATTCCAGGGTTCTATCTTCTCTTTATGGCTGAAGGCGCATAACGCCTGATAATCAGAGTCGGCCTTGTCCGCAACCGCGGAACGTACCTCACTCATGAACTCAAGAACCACAGCTGGTTTACGCGCCATTTTGTCCGCCAATTGATAGCTCGCAAAGTCCTCAAACCCCAGCAACTTAGCCTTTTCTACCCGCGTATCAAGTATTTCCTTCAGCACGGGCAGGTTGCTCTCCCTGGCGCGATTGAGGTAGGCCACATACATGCGCTTGCGTACGGATTCACTTTCCGCATATTTCATGCAGATGGTGTAGTTAACGAAATGACAGGGTACAAGCAACGAACCATCTTCCTCACGCACCCGCGCACGGAAATCCTCTGGTAACCCGGCCATTTCATTCTCGTCTATGCGAATCGACGACTTATCTTCAGAAATATGCTGCCCAAAAGTCAGCTCCAACTCGCTTAATCGATTACTCCATAGCAATAACTGATCACGACTTGCTTGGTCCAGCGCCAAGCCATTGCGCTGAAAGGACTCTAACAATATCTGCGCCATGCGCATTTCCACCGGCACCATCGTTACTGGTGCATGCGTATATGCCAAAAACATATTAAACATCTCTACGTCCATTTGCAGTTCATGGGCGCAATTCATCAGCCGCTGCACGCCATTTCGACAGGCCTCACGCAAACTCGAATCAGGATGGGTCTCAGCCATCAGATAAAGAGGCGAGAGCAGACTTGTTAACGTCTCATGAATCTCGTCGAATCCATGCAGTCGAGAACGTTTATCGTCTTCATCCGATGCCAACATCAGTGCTCGTTTCTTAGCGACATTTTCGAGCACTAACTCGACAGCTTCGGGCACCAGGGCACTGTCCAGTGACGCAAATGGCAATGGCTCATTGCCACAACGAGCAAAAGGATTCATCTCACACCTCTCATCCAATGCAAGGGAGTATATCAAACCCTTCCCCGACAGGAGGCGACTTAAAGTCGGCATGCCGACAATCAGCATAAGTCCCTTGAAATAAACATTTTCTGACGCCCACCTTAGTCTTGATGCGGTCTTGGCCAGGTCTTGACCAAAGTCTTGAGGAGAGAGGTGGCAATTGAGTTCCAGTCTTTCCCGTCAAGGCGATATCGTGTTCAGTCAACGCTCGGGATTCGCTTCGCAAGAAGATTTCAATCAAGCCCTTGTTCTTCAATTCCATTCCAGTTCCAGAAAAGCTTCACAAAACAAAAGCTAGGATCTGTACCTACGCGACCAAAAAAAGACTGGCCGACTCGAAAGCCTAGAAATGGCGAGTCCAAACTCGCTCGCGCGAGATAGCATTTAGATTTGCGCCAAAAAGGATAGGGCTGTAAATTGTTGCTGTCAAAACTAGCGGTAATCCAAGAACAATTAGGTCTTTTCTATGCAACTCAGAACCGAAAGGGACAGGGAAATGTCCTGTAACTGCAGCCTCATTCCCGCTTTCTTAGTTTCGCTAGCCTGGGGTTACGCACAGTTGTCGGCACAAACCTAATCAAAACAATCCGTTCGTTGAGTTCAATCGTTCTGCTATGGTTACTTATCTAACTATTGATAATACAGTCATAATTCAGTTATATTTAAGATTTATTATCAATATAAATGAGCCCATCGCACCGACCATTTGACGTGATGGCATTGATGAATACACTTAGACAGACCTTGGGCACGGGCAACATGCACACACTTTCAATCTCATATATTCAAAGCAAAACTACAGACACGAATGTGGCGGCGCAAAAAAACTGTAAGCGGGAGCTTAACTGCACCTATTCAGGGCGCGGGTATTCGGCCACAATCACGGGATGTGGAAGTGGAACGCGTGTTTAAGCCGAGACGGGTGGCTGATTGGGCATCAGCGCTGGGTAGTCCGATGGGTTGACGGCAG
>JAJCXM010000012.1 GCA_029263455.1 Holophagae bacterium | reverse complement strand
ACCAAAAAACTTCTGTAATTCCCGTTGTCCGATTACCTTGACTCAACAGGCAAGGGTGCCTATTTCACCACGGTCGTCAAAGAGATTCGATACAACCGGATGCAGCTTTATTTCCTTATAGTTATGTTTCCTTTATCGAACTGAAGATTCAACAGGCAGGGATGCCTGTTCCACTATTCAACAGATGGCTCCCATGTGGCACAGGCGTCTCGCCTGTGTTGAAATGAGCTCCTTTCAACCAAAAGAGACTTCGAACCTCCGGCTAGCCGGCTTCACGAGTTACGCCGCGCCAAGGAAGCTCGGACTCAGATTGAAGACGATTGAAGCGACTTATGCGACAGCCTTAGGGATGCCTGTTCCACGAAGGATGTTGTTAGCTGCGCGTTCCCCACTTTTGGCACGTCATGTGTTAGTTTGTCTGCTGAGTGTTTGTGGGAGAGCGAATGGCCATCAGCCAAGCACCTGATTTTTGGCGCCCTTTAACTCTGGCATTGGTCAGTAGGGGGCCAGACCCATCTAGTGACGATGCGCGCTGGGTCGCATGGTGCGACGCTTCCATAGATCAGTCGCTGGCGGCACTTATTTGGCACCACTTTCACCATGTCGAAGCGGTCAAACAGCATGAGGCCCTCAGCCAGGAAGCGCGTCGAGTATTGGTGATGCAGACCTTGTTTATGCGCGAAAGGGATCGCATCGATGCCTTGTTCACGAGTCAGGACATTCACCCTATCTGGCTAAAAGGCGCCGTACTGGGCGCCCTCTACCCAGACACGAGTTGCAGGCCGATGGTTGACTTGGATTTCTGGATCGAACCATCACAGAGAACAAAAGTGGCCGCGATTCTGGCAGATTGCGGCTATCAACCGATCAGCTATCCAGCCGCGTACTCCGAAGTGGCCATTAAATTGGCGAAGCAGACCACTCATCACGACATCTATGAAGGCGGACCGGCCAAGCAAGTGACTTTGGAAGCCCATTTCGCTCTGTTTGAGAAGGCTCTGCTTCACACCACCGATTACGCCGAAATGCGACGTTTCGTCGATAGCAACGCGACGCCGCAGCAACTCAATTCAGCCGCGCATCTCGCTTATTTGGCGGCCCACGCCTTCTTGTCCCATGGAGAGGCAGAACTGACGATCTTGCGACTGTTGGATATACATCTGGTGCTGGAAAAGCAGCGACCTAAATGGTCGGACGTGCAGGAAGTTGCCGAGCTGATGGGTTGGCAAGCGGCCGTCAGCCGTGCGCTCGAACTGTGCCAAGTCTATTTTGATGCCGATATAACGGGTTGGCAGAGCGATTCCGTGGAAGACGCAACCGTAGCCGGTCTATCGAGTAAGGGGTCGCGCGTCTTTCGTGTGGCGAGGCGACTAAAGCAGTTGAATGCCAGGGATAGGGTGGCTTATGTATTTGGCTTGGCTTTTCCAACGCCTGCCTACATGCGCCGTCGTTATGGCTCTGATGGCAACTTGATTGGTCTATACATTTGGCGATTCTTTGATATTTGTAAGGCTGTTTGGGCTTGGGCCTTTAGAAAAGGCGAATGATGGCTGTGTATTTTTGTGCCCAATTGGGATCCATGGGTTAGGGACGGTGTTCCGGTTTCGATGACGTGAGTCCAAGCCTGGTTCATCAATTTGGGCGATAAGGGCTACAGCCGAACCTCCGGCTGGCCGGCTTCATTAATCACGCCGCGCCGAGGAAGCGCGGACTCACATTCTTGAGGCCTCGCCGAAGGGGCTCAGAATCTTTTTTTGACGTTACCCCGACCTCACGGTCGGGGCTATATCCTGTCGCGCTATGGCGCTTTGGGAACATGAGTCGAGTATTTGAAGCTTTACGCTCGCTGAGCAAGCTCATCGATGTCGTTCTTCATCTCCTGGGGCGCACCGTGGATGAGCGCTACAGCCGAACCTCCGGCTAGCCAGCTTCACGCGTTACGCCGCGCCGAGGAAGCGCGGACTCACACTCTTGATGCTTAAACCAGCGCGTGTCGACCAGTATGCCCTGGTTTTCAGCCTCACCGAGGCGGCAGAATTTAGCCCCGGTCGTAAGGCCGGGGTTTAGCGTCCTTCACCAAAAAGAGCCCCATCGGGCGGCAGGAGGTTGGGGATTAGGTACGGTTATGAAATGAAATGTAGCGTCGTTTATTTGCAGGATGAGGGCTACAGCCGAACCTCCGGCTGGCCGGCTTCATTAATTACGCCGCGCCGAGGAAGCGCGGACTCACACTCTTGATGCTTAAACCGGTGCGTGTCACCCAGTATGCCCTGGTTTTTAGCCTCATCGAGGCGGCAGAATTTAGCCCCGCTCGTAAGGCCGGGGTTTAGCGTCCTTCACCAAAAAGAGCCCCATCGGGCGGCAGGAGGTTGGGGATTAGGTACGGTTATGAAATGAAATGTAGCGTCGTTTATTTGCAGGATGAGGGCTACTGCCGAACCTCCGGCTGGCCGGCTTCACGCGTTACGCCGCGCCGAGGAAGCGCAGACTCACGTTCTTGATGCTTGATGGGCCGCCCGAAAGGGCTCAGAATCTTCTTTTGACGTTACCCCGACCTCGCGGTCGGGGCTATATCCAGTCTCGCTATGGCGTTTTCGGAGGCACCAGGGTTAACGATATTAGTGGTGAACCCTAAAAGCCGGTTAACAGTCCATGACCCGATGTGTCCTTGAGTAAGGCCGTCAAAACCTGTTCATGGGTCATTTCTACTTTGAGTGGCGTCACCGATACAAAGCCACTTTGATAAGTGGCATAGTCGGTTTGCTCTCCCCGTTTGAACTCAGGGTAATAAGGACCCAACCAATAATAATCGTGTCCACGTGGATCCGTTCTTTTGACCACTGAACTCTTAAAACTGCGATTGTCTAAACGGGCAAATCGAACGCCCCTTAAGTCACCAGGTGGGACATTGACGTTCCAAACCGCTTGTCGCATCAGCTCATCACCGCTGAGCAGTCGATTGGTCAGCTTGAAAGCCACCTGTGCGGCGCTTTCAAAATGATATTTTCCCTGTGCCCGACCTGCCGATACCGCAATAGACGGGATACCTTGTGCGAATCCTTCAAATGCGGCAGCGACGGTGCCCGAATAGGCGACATCTTCACCCAAGTTCAATCCATGATTGATGCCAGAAATAAGGATGTCCGGCTTTTCTTCTTCAAGCACCGCATGGATGGCTAAATGCACACAATCTGCCGGGCTGCCATTGATCGCATATGAGTCTGTTCCTACTTCACGTAAACGTAGAGGTGTGTGGATAGAAAGCTTGTGGCTAATCCCAGAGCAGTCCCGATCGGGCGCTACACTGATCACACGACCCAACGGTTTTAGCGCGTCACGTAACGCGCTATGACCCTCCGCAAAGTAACCGTCGTCATTTGAAATAAGAATGATTGGTTGTTTCATGGGCAAATTATAGCGGCAGCTTCCGCTTCACAACGATTCTTTTTCCAATTAGGGATAGCGCAACCTTACAGACTTGTTAACAGCCTCGCAAAATCTTTGTCCTTACGGCCGCATATTCTACTTATTGTTGATGCACCATTTCACACCACCTCGTGTGAAGATCAACAAGAAGACGAAACAGTACAGAACAGCCAGTTCTCCTCGGTTAATGGTAGGGAAAAACTGGGCACCCAACTGGAATTTCCAATGGAACTGAAAATAGGCGACAGCCATAGTGCCGCTGCACACAAAAGCAGCCCAACGTGAATAGAATCCGAGCAGCACCAACGCTCCGCCTACTAGCTCGATGAGACCGCCAAACCAGGATTGAGAAAAGAGAGCGGTCTGCCTGTCCGCCAGCACGCCAAATATTTTCTGCACGCCGTGAAACGTGAACATTAAGCCAGTGATAATGCGCATCAACGCATAAGCATGATCCGCATACTTGTCCAACATCTTCATGAATGAATTCTCCATTTCAACGTGTTTGATTGGGCAATGTACCACGACTTCATGCTCGGAGCGGCCTTGATTTGAGAGAGCGATCGTTGAGGAAGCGACTCAAAATGAAAGCGGATCCTTAATAGCAAGGAAGGATGAACGCCCTGTTATGACAGCTTCATTTATGACCAGAATCCATCTATGCTTGGGCATGCGCTATTTACTTGGTTTATTGGTGTTTCTGGCGTCGTCCTGCACAGGTGTATTGAAGGATCGTCATACCCGGAGCCCGACAGGGTCAGACGACATCACAACAGCGCAGACGATCATAAAACATGCGATACATGCCCATGGCGGTAAACGCGCTTTTAAACAGTTGCCCATTCTATTTGTTGAATTGGATGATCAATGGGTCGGCTTTGCGCGTTTCAGGCGGCCTTGGCCAAGTGATCGCATGTTCTTGGTCATCGACGTTCATCAGTCACGCATTATGATGTCAGTAACTGAAGCCGATTTGGCTAACGGCAACGGCTGGATTTGGGACGGTCAAAGGCTCGAACAAATTCAAGGCGGAAATCGGTCCCTGGCAGATGACGTGCGGCTAGCTTTTGTGATGAAAGCATTCGCTTTTATGGCAGGGCTACCCTTCAATTTGGAGGACAACACACAAATCAATTTTGCCGGGGAATTTGCTAAGTCGCACGACATATACAACTGGATAGAAGTGCCTGGCGATGAGTCAGACCCAACATGGTACCTGGGTTTTGATGTTGAGACGGGACTCATCCGATCGCTCGTAAGTCCTGCGCCCTTGCTTGCTGGCAACGACATCGTTTTCGAAGCTATCTGGAGCGAACCGCTTAACTTTTCGGGTTGGATCTTCCCCACTAAGCGAGATATAAGCGCTCAAGACGGTCAGATTCCCATCCACCATGTGCAATTCGTTGGACTCAGAGAAGCCAAGCCAAACGAAGCGCACTGGTTGATGGATGGGGCTGATCAGTAGTCGTTTACGTTTTCCGTTAAAATGCCATGTTTACGTTCGATGGTTTTGTAGTAGTCAATAACACGACGCACATAGATACGTTTTTGACGATAGTCTTTCGGAAAGAAACTTCGTTTGAAACCATAGATAATAATGTTCTTGAGTTCACGAGCGGTCAAGGCGAAGTTATCGACCGCCAATCTCAATTCGCGAGAGACTGACGTTCTCGAAACCAAGCGATTATCGGTACAGAGTGTCGTGGATAGTTTCATGTCTTTCATGTGTCGAAACGGGTGATCGGCGATTGAGGTCAGAGTCGGATCCGTGTCCATGTTTGACGTAAGACAGACTTCAATCGTCTTGCGAGACTCAGCGATAAACTGGCATAAGTTCTTTATGTACAACGCGGGGTCTGCGACTTTGTCGCGATTGACAAAAGACTCATCCACCAGATGATAGCCGTGTCCAATACGATCGGCGTGTAGCTCGGTTATGGCTTGGAAGATGGATTCAGGGCCATACGCCTCACCAGCATGCACCGTTTTTTTCATGAAGTTGCGGTGCACGTAGTCATAGGCATCTTTATGATCTTCTGCAGGGTATCCAAGTTCGGCACCGGCTAAGTCAAATCCAACGATGGGAAGACCCGAATCGTTCCTTACTGCGACTACCGCTCGGGCAAGCTCTAATGACGCCAAACCAAATAGGGTGTCGGCTGGTGCATATTGATGCGCTTCACTTATCTGTTTGTAGTACGGTGAAAAGGCACCCGTGAACATCCTCATCGCGCAAGTAATGATGCCGTATTCAAATGGGGGTGCAGGGTCGTCTTTACGTATAAGCTGGTCGTTACATTCTTTCTTGGCCCGTCTCAAACCCGCGTCCACGGACTCAAGCACACGACCTATGTTTTGTTTCGCGTTTGTATGCAGAAAGGGCGCAAATCTCACTTCAAGGTAACGAACGCCTTCGTTGATGTTGTCCCAGGCCAACTCATAGGCCGCACGTTCCAACGATTCCGGATCCTGTAACAAGGCGCATGTGTACATGAAGCCTTGCAGGTATTCGTTGAGATCTGCGTATCCGTCTTTGAATACCAAATCGCGCATGCCCTCTTCCTCGTAAGAGGGCAGTTTCAGTTTTTGTTCTTTGGCCATCTCGATGACCGAGCTTAGACGCATAGAGCCATCTAAGTGGATATGAAGATCCGTTTTAGGAACATCTGCAAGAAACGCATCGGTGATTGTCAATCATCACCTCCTTTTGCAGATCCTAGCGCAATTGCTGTCGATTGGGCATCTGGAATTGGCCCTTTGAGGCCTGAACTTGCTAACGACAGAATGTGAACCTGCATGCCGTCAGTTGAGACAACCATTACTTTCTGGAGACCTGGCAGATCATCAGTCCTTTCATTAGTGACCGCTTCAACCATGACCAAGATTCAAAGGAACAAACAAGTAAGTAACTGAAACATAAAGGGTTAAGGTCGATATAAAGTTCAGCCAGGCACGCACATGCACTTCGTGCTAGGTTTAGTGAATGCATAAGCTCCTGGCTGATATTCCTGTCCTGCAGCAAAGCGATTGGTCTTCGTTTAGGCCGGGGCTGGAGCGTGTAAGAAGCGCCTTGGATCTAATAGGGCAACCTCAGAAACGTTTTTTTTCGATTCTTGTTGGCGGAACAAACGGGAAAGGCACGGTTGCCTGGAATTTGGCTCGAAATTTTGGGCCCAACACAGGTCTTTTTATGTCGCCCCATGTGAGTGACATACGTGAACGAATCACCAAAGCAGGTGATTACATAGCTGATGACCTGTGGCTGGCAGCCTATAGACACTGCCGTTCATTGGGCCTAAAAGACAGCGACCTTTCCTACTTCGAATGGCTATTTGTGATGGCATTGTGGATTTTTCAGAGCTTGGGTCTGAGGCATGCTGTATTCGAGGTCGGATTAGGTGGTCGGCTAGATGCCACAAACGTCATTGACGCCGATATATCGGTTTTGACCAACGTGGGGCTCGATCATCAGGAATACTTAGGCCATTCGATTGAGGAGATCGCACTCGAGAAGGTTGAGATTAGGCGGCCCGGACGTCCTTTCTTTATGCCCCAATCGCTTGCGCATTTGCCGAAAGTTACTCGCCAACTGAGTTTGCAGCCCAGCCAGGTGCATTACCATTCGGGCGCAGAACAGCTGACATCTAATCGTGAGCTGGTGGCACAAGTCTTAAAGCACGAGCGTAAGAAACTTGTTTCATGGGACTTACCACGAGGTCGGCGACAGAAGATCGCATGGAACGGTGATGTGTGGTTGGATGGTGCTCACAACCAGATGGCATGGCGTGATCTGGCCGGATGGATCAAGGCAGCGGGCATTCAACCCCACATATGTCTGGGACTAAGTGGCCAACGGGACCCTAGCGACGCGGTGCAGTTATTGACGCCGGTTTCTGCTACCGTTTCGGTCCTTGATATTGAGTTTGATGGCGCTATTGCGGCTGAATCTTGGTCCCCACATTTACCTCGTGTACAGTTGAGTTGTTTGCGGGAAGGGCCTCGCCCGTTACTGATCACCGGTTCTTTGCGATTGGTGGGCGCCGTTCTCAATCAATTGAACGGGGTGTTTAGGTAGTAGTCTGAAAACACAAGATTTATGACCTCTGGCTGGCCGGCTTCACTCGTTACGCCGCGTCCAAGGAAGCCAGACTCACATTCATGAAGGTTGACCAGGTTTACGCACTGAGAGACTCACGCTCGCGAAGCAAGCATCGCGAGATCTGTATTCGTGCTCCATGTCAATGCGCGAAAAAGCGGAGGCTTGATGCTTGATTCGGCCCCGATCACCGGGTTTTTAGCCTCACAGGGGCGGCAGATTATAGCCCCGGTCGTAAGGCCGGGGTCAAATGTCCAAAATCAGTACAGAGCCCCTTCGGGCGGCAGGAGGTTGGGACGATAGATTCCCGTTCGATTTTTACGCAAATTATTTGTATTAAACATCTTGAACTGAAAGGAGAGCATCAATACCTCTGGCTAGAAGAGGCTGTCGCATAAGTCCTAAATGATTCGACGTAGCGGTTAGAATGACTATCTTATTTGCTGTATTTACCTGAATACAAACGGATTATAACCTCTGGCTGGAAGCCAGACTCGCATTCTTGGAGTTTGGCGCTTGAGCCGGAATGTGCCGCCCGAAGGGGCTCGGGATCATTTTTGTGACCTCACCCCGACCTCTCGGTCGGGGCTATATTCTGTCGCGCTTTGGCGCCTTAGGAACATCAGAGGCATTGCGCTCCACGAGCAAGCTCATCAATGTCGTTTCTTCGTCTCCCACAACGCACTGATCAAAAGCGGAGGCAAGCCTCCGCATTCCATATCGGAGCTTGTTGACCTAAGCGCCGACTGCTTTTTTCGCTTTCGGGGCCATGTAGCGCATATAGCGGGCGAGCTTGCTCTTCATTTCTCGTCTCGGCACAATCGCATCCAACATGCCATGTTGCAAAAGGAATTCTGAACGTTGAAAGCCTTCTGGTAGCTCTTGATTGATGGTTTGTTGGATCACGCGTGGGCCTGCAAAGCCGATCAGCGCTTTGGGTTCAGCGATGTTAACGTCACCGAGCATGGCGTAGCTGGCTGTGACACCACCGGTTGTGGGATCGGTCAGAACCGAAATAAACGGGATCGCTTCTTCACCCAATCGGGCCAGGGCCGCACTTATTTTCGCCATTTGCATCAAGGACAAAGCACCTTCCATCATGCGTGCGCCACCACTACACGAAAAGATCGCGATCGGGATACGGGCCTCTAAGGCCGATTCAATGGCGCGCGTAATCTTTTCTCCCACGGCGGAACCCATGGATCCACCCAGGAAAGCAAAATCCATGATGACCACAATGGCGTCAATTTCTTCGATTTTTCCCTTGGCGACGTAGACGGCATCCTGGTCCAAGCCACGTTTCTCAAGGGCCTTTATTTGGTCTTTGTATTTCTTAAGACCTTTAAAACCAAGTGGATCGATCGATCTAACCGAAGTGTGTAGCAGCTTATACTGGGCATCATCGAATAGAGCTGCATAACGTTCCTGTGGTGTGATGCGGAAATGATAATCGCATTTGGGACAGACGTTGTCATTGCGAGCCAATTCTTTTCGATAGATGATTTCGCGACAACCTAGACACTTCTGCCACATTCCTTCTGGAACAATGACGGTTTTCTCTTTTTGGACCTTTATTGGTTCCGACTTCTTGATAAACCAAGTCATGGTTTATTGCCACCCTTGAGGGCGTTCTTGTCTCCGAGTTTATCGGTAATCATCGTACATTTGCCGTCAAAAATGGCACCCGGACGAACATCCAACTTGCGCACTTGGATGTCGGCGATAACACGTCCACCCTCTTGAATTTGAAGGCTTTCGCAGCTGCTAACCTTACCGCGAACTTCCCCCATCACGATTAGTTCGCCGACCTTGATTTCCGCGTTAACCACAGCTGTTTTTCCGATGATCAATTGGTTCTTAGACGTAATTTCACCAGTAAATTCGCCATCGACCCGCATCTTATCTTCAAAGAAGAGTTTACCCTCAATGCGCGTCCCTTTCAGGATTAGACCACTGAGTACGCTTTGATCTGCCATTACTCCTCCATCTCCTCTTGTTGAGTGAGCCACTCATAAATTCGTTGTAATTCATCTTGGGAGCTATAAGGTATCACAACCTTACCCTTGTCCTCGCTGCCATTAATTCGAACCGAAGTACCCATACAACGGGAGAGCATTCGTTCGGCTCTTTTCAGGAATACGTCCTTCTTGGCAGCACTCTTTGGTGATTTTGGTTCTTTGCTTTTCTGTATGCGATGTTCGAGTTCTCGAACCGACCATCCTTCCCGAACCGCCCGCTCCGCCCATTCACAGGCTACGGCGTCGGACTGAATGGTTATCAGACATTTTGCATGTCCAAAACTTAAACGTGAGTCTTCAATCATGTCCTGAATGGCCTGGGGCAATCGCAGCAGGCGGATCGTATTTGAAATGGACGCGCGACTCTTGCCTAGATTCTGTGCCAGAGTTTCTTGAGTGAAATCCTTTTGATCAAGTAGGTTACGGTATGCAATCCCCTCTTCAATGGGGTTGAGTTCTTGGCGTTGGATATTCTCTAAGAGCGCCAGTGTCAGCCGTTCACCTTGCGCGACATGACGAATAATGGACGGTATGCGCGAAAAGCCGGCCAAATGGGCCGCACGCCAGCGACGTTCGCCAGCGATCAACTGATAGCGTGCGCCTTGTCGCGTCAGGATAATGGGTTGAATCACACCATTATGTTTGATGGACTCAGCTAGTTCCTTGAGCGATTGGTCGTCGAATCGGTGTCGAGGCTGCTCGGGATTGGGATCGATCTGATCGATATCCACATCAACATAAGAAGCCGCTGCATTTTTGTCGAGACCGTCTGGGATGAGTGCGTTTAGGCCTTTACCGAGCCCCAACCTTTTGACCATTCAGAAACTCCTTTGCCAGCTTGAGATACGCCTGCGCACCCTTGCTCTTAATGTCGTATAACATGACGGGTTTGCCGAAACTGGGCGCCTCAGAAACCCGCACGTTGCGCGGAATAATAGTTTGATAGAGCTTCTCCGAAAAGAAACCTCGAACATCGTTTAGAACCTGATTGGATAAATTGGTTCGTTCATCATACATGGTGACAACAACGCCCGTCACTTCCAGGTTCGGGTTCACACGGCGTTGCACCAAACGCAGCGTATCCATGAGGTCACGCACGCCTTCAAGCGCGTAGTATTCGGCTTGAATGGGAATGATGACGCCATCGGCTGCCGCAAGTGCGTTGACGGTCAATAGACTCAAGGACGGTGGGCAGTCGATAAAGACAAATTCATAATCCGTGCGGATCTCATCAAGCAGATTCTTGAGGATAAATTCGCGTCCTACCTCATTAACCAGCTCAACTTCCGCTGCCGCCAAGTTTCGATGACCCGACACGGCATACAAAGTTGGTAATTCGCACTGAATCACCGCCTCTTTCATGGTTACTCTGCCCGCCAGAACATCGTAAATATTGTGCGTGGCCGTATTCTTATCAATGTTGAGCCCGCTGGTAGCATTACCTTGCGGGTCAAAATCAACGACTAGCACGCTGCGATCAATAGCAGCCAGCGAAGCCGCTAGGTTCACCGCGGTAGTGGTTTTTCCGACGCCGCCTTTTTGATTGACGATGGCAAATATCTGAGCCAATGAGTCCCCCTAATAGCTAGCCATCAAGCAGACCGTTCCGCTTGTCTTTGGTGGCGTTGAATAAAAACGTGAAGGATTGCCAATGCAGAAGCGGTCATACCGCTTATGCGCGAAGCCTGATCCAAGGTCTCTGGCTGAATAGAAATCAATTTCTCCATGATTTCGACTTTCAAACCAGGAACAGAGTGAAAATCAAAATCTCTAGGTACTCGCAAGTGCCGTAAGGCAGCGATTTTATTCAATTCTTCTTTCTCTTTCGCCACATAGGGCGCATAACGAACCTTCTGCTCGACTAACTCGGGAAATTCGCTAACCAGCTCAATGTCGGGACAAGCTTCTGAAACATTGGCCAAAGTAGCTTGCGGGCGTCGTAAGAGATCGTAGGCGGACGTCACTTGTTTTAGAGTGATACCAACCGCCTCAAAGCGTTCGCTAGCCTCCTTGTTGGGACGAACTTTGTATTTGCGTAAGTTATCCAAATCAAGATGGATACGTTCATACTTGCGCGTCACTTCCGACAGACGCTCATCTGAAACCAAGCCCAACTGGAAACCCATTTCGGCTAAACGCTCGTCAGCCGTATGCACATCGAGTAACAAACGATGTTCGGCCCGCGATGTGAACATCCTATAGGGTTCCTTTGTGCCTCTGGTGACAAGATCATCGATCAAAACACCGATGTAGCCCTGATCGCGCTGTAGCACAAAAGCAGGTTTTTCCCTCAATTTCTGTACGGCATTAACGCCAGCCACAAATCCTTGTGCGGCGGCCTCTTCATAGCCCGACGTTCCATTTATTTGGCCTGCCATATACAGCGAGTCGACCCTTTTCGTTTCTAAGGTTGGTCGACACTCGGTTGGATCAATGTGATCGTATTCTACGGCATAACCGGGTCGCAATATTTCGCAATTCTCCATGCCTGGCACACTGCGATACATCAGTTTTTGTACGTCTATGGGCATGCATGTGGACATGCCATTGACGTATATTTCCAACGTTTGATGTGATTCGGGCTCCAAGAATATTTGATGGCGGTCACGTTCTGGAAACTTGACCACTTTATCTTCGAGACTGGGGCAATAGCGCGGTCCGACACCTTGAATTTCGCCTGAAAACAAAGGTGATCGTTCAATATTGTCCCGAATATGCTGATGAGTGGTGTCATTGGTGTAGCCAAGGTAACAACAGACCTGTGGTAAGCAAGTTTTGCGGGTTTGGTAACTAAAAAAGACCGGGTCTGGATCTCCCCATTGTGCTTCGAACTTAGAGAAATCGATGCTGTCACGATGCAATCGAGCGGGTGTGCCCGTTTTCATGCGTCCGGTTTCAAAACCAACTTCACGGATACTTTGCGCTAACTCGATGGAGGCCAACTCATTGGCACGTCCTGCCTGATAGCGCGCTTCACCCATATAAATGCGGCCACCCAAGAACGTACCCGTCGTAATAATGACCGCGCGAGCTCTTACTTCATCGCCATCCAAGAGGCGAACCCCTACAGCCCGTCCCCCTTCTACTAACAGGCGACTAACGATCCCCTGTCGAATCATCAAATTAGGCGTCTGCTCAAGGGTCTTGCGCATCACTTCGCGGTAGGCAACTTTATCAGATTGAGCGCGCGGTGCTTGCACGGCAGGTCCACGTGATTTGTTTAACATGCGAAACTGAATGCCTGTTTGGTCGGCGATTCTGGGCATCAGTCCACCCAATGCATCCAATTCGCGAACCATATGGCCTTTAGCCAAGCCGCCCACCGCTGGATTACACGACATCTGACCAACCATATCCAGATTAATGGTAAAAACCGTCGTCTGAAGGCCCATCTGAGCGCATACCCAAGCCGCTTCGCAGCCTGCGTGGCCCGCTCCAATCACAATCACATCTGTTGTTTTCATTTTCCCAAACAAAAGGTCGCAAACATGCGATCCAGCAAGTCTTCTACCGTTGTTTCGCCGGTCAACTCCCCTAACAGTCGTCGTGTCTGATTAAGATAACTGCTAAGAATTTCCTCTCCGTGACCAGCCTGAAAGTCGTCCATGGCGGCTTGGAGCATGGCTATGGCCTCAGCTACCGTCTCTTCTTGTCGTTGATTGATGAGATAGGCGCTTTGGCCGTCCACAGCGGACGACAATCTTAACACAATTTGTTGTTCCAGTTGTGCCAATCCCGTTCCAGCCTTAGCTGAGACCGCCAAGTCACAACCCTGCACCACGGGCGCCAAATCTTGTTTGGTGGCAACCCTTATCACCCGTTCAGGGCCCAAAACTTGCTCGTCAAATTCAACACCCACGTGCGCTTGATCAAGCAGCAAGACCACGAGATCGACCTCACCGAACAAGGCCCGCACACGCTTGATGCCCTCACCTTCGATAAAGTCTTGCGTCTCTCTAATACCGGCCGTATCTATCAACACCACCGGCAAACCTTGAATCTCCACTTCTTCTGTAATGAAGTCTCGGGTCGTGCCAGGGACATCGGAAACAATGGCGCGCTCGCGAGCTAATAATGCATTAAACAAGGTACTTTTGCCTACATTGGGGGCGCCGGCCAGCAGGACCCTAAAGCCGCGTTTCATACCCATCGCAAAAGTGGCTGTTTTCTTCAACACCGTCAACTGCTCGATCATAGTGGCTAACTGTTGCCCCATCTGATCACGGTTAAGCACATCCACATCTTCTTCACCGTAGTCGATGGACGCTTCAATATGGGCTTGGATGCCTAAGATCGCGTGCACATGCTGACGCACACGGGCAGCGAGCGGGCTTTGCGCTTGCTGGCGAATCAGATCCGCTTGGTAACGTGTTTTTGCTTCGATCAAATCATGCAGGGCTTCGGCCTCAAGTAAGCCCATCTTGCCATTCAGCAGTGCGCGTTGTGTGAACTCGCCTGGCTTGGCGCGGCGTGCGCCGGCATCGATCAAATTGGCTTCAATGGCGTCGCGCAACAAAGGGTTACCGTGGCAAGAGATCTCACACATATCTTCGCCGCTATAGGAGGCGGGTGCTTTGAAAAAACTGATCAAGACATCATCAATGACACCGGTTGGATCACACCAATCACCGCGCTTCAGTCGCCAAGGACGAAAAGGCTTGGCGGAGCTGGGTTTAAAGAAGCGGGCGATGAGTGCCCAAGCTTGCGGTCCCGAGACACGCAGTACGGCAATCGGAGCGCGTTCGTGCACTGGGGTCGCGGGCGCGACGATCGTATCTGAGGCGGGTATGTTCACATCAAGGGGTTTTTATTGTTCCACGTGGAACATCAAGCCTGTTCGGCGCGACGGGCGTCCTCTAAAAAGCGCGCCAATCCCAAATCAGTTAACGGGTGCTTTATCATTTGTTTCAAAACCTTTAGCGGTAACGTGACCACGTCGGCACCCAAAATGGCAGCCTGGCTCACGTGCAAAGGTGAACGCACCGATGCCACCAAAATTTGGGTATCAAAACCATAGTTTTGATAGACCGTCACCAAATCGGCCACCATGTCCAGGCCAGGACGGTCGATATCATCCCAACGACCGACAAAAGGCGAAATATAGGTTGCGCCCGCTTTGGCCGCTAACAATGCTTGGCTAACCGAAAAGCACAAGGTGACATTGAAACGAACACCTTGGGGTCTTAACTTAACCACCGTGCGCAAACCAGCTTCCGTCAACGGCACCTTAACGATCACATGTTCGTGCAGTGCGGCTAGTTTTTGTGCTTCCAAGACCATGGCCTCATACTCGGTCGCCAAGACTTCAGCGCTGACCGGGCCTTTAACGAGCTCACATATACGCGGAATCTCCTGCTCCAGGGACTTACCCGCCTGGGCAATTAGACTCGGGTTGGTGGTAACGCCGTCGATCAGACCTAACGAAACCGCTTCTTCGATTTCCTCAAAAACGGCCGTATCTAAAAAAATCTGCATGGCCCTTACTCCTCTGGCGCGCTTTCAACTTCAACGACTTCTTCGCTGCCCTCGTCCTCGTCTTCTTCCTCATGGGGCAGGATACCCAAGTCGACGACACGATCGTCTTCTTCGTCCAAGTGCAATAGACGCACACCCTGAGTCACACGCCCAATTTCGCGCACATCTTCCAAATCCATGCGGATTAGTTTACCGAATTGACTGATGAGTAATACCGAATCGTCGTCCTTGACATAACGTACACCGGCAATAGCACCGGTTTTATCCGTCATTCTCATATTGAGAATTCCGCTGCCGCCGCGGCCCTGCAACCGGTATTCGGAGACAGAGGTACGTTTGCCGTAACCATTTTCGCTCACCGTTAAGATGCAGGCGCGATCCTCATCGATAACGGCCATTTCAACTACCTCGTCGCCTTTCGCCAAACGAATACCGATGACGCCCATAGCCGTGCGGCCAACGGTGCGGATATCGTTTTCGTGGAAACGGATCGACTTACCTAGTTTGGTGGCCAAGAAGATGTGGCGGTCACCATTGGTCAAGCGTACCGTGATCAATTCATCACCTTCCGCAATACTAATGGCCCGAATTCCGGTGGCGCGCACATTGCGGTAACTGGCCAAGGTCGTCTTTTTAACGATGCCATTACGCGTTGCAAACATGAGGTTAATGTCTTCTGGGAAATCACGGACCGCCTGAAAAGCGACGGCTTTTTCGCCATCTTCCAGTGCCAGTAAGTTAACGATCGCCTTACCCTTTGTGGCGGCGTCGGTCTGCGGAATCTGGTGCACCTTGATCCAGTGAACCTTACCGGAATTAGTGAAAACCATCAGGTAATCGTGGGTCGAGGCCACAAACAGGTACTCGACAAAATCATCATCATGGGTCTTCATACCCAAACGACCCTTGCCGCCGCGCCGCTGTGCACGGTACATACTCACAGGTGTCTGTTTGATATAACCCCGGTGGCTACAAGTGATGATCACCTGTTCATCAGCGATGAGGTCTTCAATATTGAAGTCCGCCTCTATATCGGCAATGACCGTGCGACGTGGATCACCAAAAAGGTCTTTGACCTCCGTGATTTCGTCCACCAACACCTGACGTAAGACTTCGGGTTGGTTGAGGATCTGACGCAATCGTTCCATCTCCAATTTGATGGTTTCGTATTCATCAATAATGGATTGTCGTTCCATGCCGGTCAGTTTCTGTAAACGCATCTCCAAAATGGCTTGCGCTTGTTCCGCAGAAAAACCCCACTCGGCCATCATGCGTTCTTTAGCTTCAGCCGGAGAAGCAGATGCTCGAATCATGGTAATCAAGGCATCCAACACATCCAAGGCCTTAACAAAGCCTTCTAAGATATGTGCGCGTTTCTCTGCTTTACGTAATAAATAGCGTGTACGACGTTGAACCACTTCACGACGAAAGACGACAAACTGGCTTAACATGTCTTTTAGGGGCAATACACGCGGCTGATTACCAACCAACGACAACATGATGACACCAAACGTGCTTTGTAACTGGGTCATACGGAATAATTGATTAAGAATGACTTCAGGAATTTCACCACGCTTGAGTTCAATAACCATGCGCATACCGTGACGGTCAGATTCGTCGCGAATCTCACTGATCCCATCTACGCGGCCATCTTTAACCAACTCAGCAATCTTCTCTACTATTTTGGACTTACTAACCATGTACGGGATTTCATCAATCACAATACGTACACGTGTGCCTTCGTTATAGTCCTCAAAATGATGTAATGCGCGAGTCACAATACGGCCGCGGCCCGTTCGGTAGGCATCATCGATACCTTGACGTCCGCAAATTACTCCGCCGGTTGGGAAATCAGGGCCACTGACGATGCCCATCAAATCTTCGTTATCTATGTCCGGGTCACGCACCACTGCTAACAAGGCTTCACATATCTCGTTTAGATTGTGAGGCGGCACATTGGTTGCCATTCCTACCGCGATACCCGAACTACCGTTAACTAACAAACCAGGAATACGAGTTGGCAAAACCAATGGTTCATTGGTTTGCTCATCGAAGTTGGCCTGCCAGTCGACCGTATCTTTGTCTATATCGGCCAACATCATCTCAGCGATGCGTTGCATGCGTGCTTCTGTGTAACGGTAAGCGGCTGCCCGGTCGCCATCAATCGAACCAAAGTTACCCTGCCCATCCACCAAGGGATAACGCATCGCCCAAGGTTGCGCTAAGCGCACCAAGGCGTCATAAACGGCCGAATCACCGTGCGGGTGGTACTTCTTGAGCACCTCACCAACCACACCGGCACATTTCGAATAACGGCGGTTGGGCAACAGACCTTCGTCGAACATCGCATACAAAATACGTCTATGGACGGGCTTTAAACCGTCGCGAACGTCAGGTAGGGCACGCCCAACAATGACACTCATCGAGTAGTCGAGATAAGACTGTTTCATCTCCCGCAGTATGTTGACGGGACGTTCCTGATGCATCCTTAATTTCCTCTCTAAATATCGAGGTTCTGCACGTTCAATGCGTTTGTTTCAATGAACTTACGACGCGACTCAACCTCATCACCCATGAGGATGGAAAACAGTTTGTCTGCTTCAACAACATCCTCAATTTGCACCTTTAAAAGGGTCCGATTTTCTGGGTTCAAGGTGGTGTCCCAAAGTTGGTCGGGATTCATTTCGCCCAATCCCTTGAAACGGGTAATTTGAATACCCTTACGACTCATCTGGTTGACGATGCGCAACACATCGGCACGATTTTTTGCAATTTCAGGTTCGCCATCTTTTAGACTGACCTCAAATTCGGAATCTTCAAAGTCGATTAGGTCACGAGCCAACTGCCTTAACAACTTGTACTCAGGGGAATGGATCAAATTGAATCCGAAGCGAATTCGATAATGATGGCCACCCGATTGCATCGCCATCCACAGAGCGTGCGCCTCGTAGTCATCATCCTCTTCCATTCGAATAAATTCTAAACCCTTCGCTTCAAGCGCCACGCGTAAGGCAGAAATTTGCTCCAAATCGCGAAAAAACTCAAGGTCATCACGGGTATGGTCCAACAACACACTGATCACACCAGCGGTTATGCCTTTGCGTAACATCAAATCGCGTACCGCGTATTCACGTCGCAACAAACGAATTTTCGCCATCAACTCGTCGCCAGCTAGATTCACGCCTGTACGCACGACTTTGACCGCAATGTCACTGGATATTTGGTTCAGTAAGCGTTGGTCCAACTCTTCAGAACTTTGCAAATACTCTTCCCGCTTACCTTTTTTCATTTTGAAAAGGGGTGGTTGAGCAATGAAGAGGTAACCCCGTTCGATAATCTCAGGCATTTGCCGGAAAAAGAAGGTTAACAACAACGTCCGAATATGGGCACCATCAACATCAGCATCCGTCATGATGACAATCTTGTGATAGCGAATACGTGCGATATCAAATTCGGTATGAATACCGGTCCCCATCGCCTTAATCAAGTGTTTGATTTCGTCGGAAGAGATAACCTTCTCAAAACGAGCCTTCTCAACGTTGAGAATTTTACCTTTGAGTGGCAGGATGGCTTGGTTACGGCGTTCACGACCGCTCTTCGCGGACCCACCAGCCGAGTCACCTTCCACAATGTAAAGTTCTGATTTTTCGGGATCTTTCTCCTGACAATCGGCTAACTTGCCAGGTAGTCCACCCATATCCAAGATACCTTTGCGTCGCGTAAGGTCACGGGCTTTACGCGCTGCTTCGCGCGCCGTCGCGGCATCAACGATCTTGTCGATTATCTGTTTCGCAACCTTTGGATTCTCTTCAAAGTGTTTCGTGAGTAACGAAAAAGTGGACGTTTCCACTAAACCCTTAACCTCGTTTGAAACCAGTTTGTCTTTTGTCTGACTACTGAATTTTGGGTCAGGGACCTTGACTGAAACCACAGCCACCAAACCCTCACGAATATCCTCACCTACTAGCGAAACCTTGACGTTCTTAGGTAAAGGGTTGGCAGACAGGTAACTATTGATCGTTCGCGTTAACGCCGCACGCAGGCCTGATAAATGGGTGCCACCATCACGGTTGCGAATATTGTTGGTGTAGCAATAGATATTCTCTTGGTAGCCGGCATTCCAACACAGCGCAACCGATACTTCTGTCGAGTCGCGTTGCATATGCAGGAAAATCGGCTCATCAATTAGCATCTTCTTTGTCTTACTTAGATGCTTTACAAAGGCCGCAATTCCGCCTGAGAACGAAAAGTCACTTTCATTGCCATCTCGCTCGTCCGTCAAGTGTATACGTACACCCTCATTGAGGAAACTCAACTCACGCAGTCGTTCTGACAAAATATCAAAACTGAAATCAAGGATTTCAAATACCTCAGGGTCCGGTAAAAAGCGAACACGCGTTCCCGTATTCTTCGCGTGGCCCATCATCTTAATCGGCTCGGTTGGTGTTCCCGTCTCAAAACGCTGAAAATAGAAATGACCGCCTCGACGAATCTCCATTTCCAATTCGCTAGACAGAAAATTCACACAGCTGACACCGACACCGTGAAGACCACCCGACACTTTATATGAGTTTTGGTCAAACTTACCGCCGGCATGTAAAACCGTCATAATGACTTCAGCCGCCGAGCGACCTTCCTCTTTATGCATGTCGACCGGTATGCCACGACCGTTATCTTCGACGGTCACTGAGCCGTCAATATGAATGGTGACTTGCACCAAATCGCAATAACCCGCTAGTGCCTCATCAATGGCGTTATCCACCACTTCATAGACCATCTGGTGTAACCCAGAACCATCGTCCGTATTGCCAATATACATTCCTGGCCTGGTACGTACTGCATCACGGTCATTTAAGACCCTGATCTGGTCCGCACCATAGGCGTTCTCGCTAATGGTCATCCACCATCCCTTTCAAGGTGAACCGTCCCGGTATCCACGTTGAACACGGTTCCGTTATCAAACTCTCGAATTATAGCATACTCGCAGGTGCTAATTAAGCTCTGACCGGCGCTCGATACGTACTCTAATACATTCAAAAAACGCCCCTTATCAAGTTCAGCATCTAGGTCGTCCAAAACCAGAATTGGAACTTGTCCCACCGCTTGTTTCACCACTTCAACCGCTGCCAATAAAAGAGACAGTGAAATCGCCCTAACTTGCCCAGCTGACCCATATTTTCGCGCTTCTACACCGTTCAGGTGAATGGACAGGTCGTCCAAATGAGCGCCAGCCAGCATTCGTTTCAGCATTAATTCACGGGCCGCAATCGATTGCAGTCGCTGCTGTTCGTCATCGCCTGTCTTCATCCCTCGCCGTACGTACTTCAAATCCAGTCGACCCACTCCGGGAAACCAGCTCTCGAAAATCTGCTGGGCGATGGGGAGCAGTGATGCCAAACAGGCCAACCGACGGCCTACCAATTGCCGATTAACTTCAATCCACCCCTGTTTAAAACTGCGATACACCTCAAGGCTAGAGCCCGTTGCCACACATCGACCAAGCTGCTGTCGATGGCGTCGATAGTCGGCAATCAGATTCAAATGACTGCGGTCTAATAAGGTTGCCAATCGATCGAGGAAGCGTCTTCGTTCATCCGGACCC
The DNA here is from genome assembly GCA_029263455.1 of Holophagae bacterium. Lineage (GTDB taxonomy): Bacteria > Acidobacteriota > Holophagae > Acanthopleuribacterales > Acanthopleuribacteraceae > JAGQSC01. Next base: position 59,554 of record JAJCXM010000012.1, on the reverse strand, counting down.
CCTTCAATCATCGCCAAACTGCGTCGATTAAATGCGATCGCCTTACCCAAACCAAGATAGTCGTAGGTCGATACGCGTTTCCCTTCAACCAAACGCTTCGTTCGATTGGCCTCATGCTGAAGACGTAGGATACGTTTTTGATCATCTACCTCTAGACAACCTTCAATCGACCACTGCCCAGATCCTTGCTTACCCAACTCCCCTAAACTCGAAGCCCTAAAACTCCTGGAAGTCATCAGCGCGTAAACGGACTCTAAGAAATTTGTTTTACCCTGTCCGTTTTGACCCACAAACCAATTGATACCGGAATTGAGTTCTGTTTTTTGACCCTGTAGGTTCCTTACGTCGTGAGTCTGGATCCAATGAACACGCACACGCCCTTAACCCAATAACCGCATCGGCATAATCACATGTTCGTATTGCATTTCCTGGGGATCGTCTTCAATACGGAAAAGCCCTTGATTGGCCGCATCTTTCAACAGCAAGCGAATACGATCACAACCCATATTCTTCAAATAATCCAGCACGTATTCGGCGTTAAAACCGACCTCGAACTCTTCGCCATCATATTCGATATCGATTTGATCAACTGACTCACCCCGTTCCGCGTTCCGTAAGACAACCGTCAAGCGACCGGCAGAAAAACTCAAGCGAACCAGTTTGGACTTATCACTACTCAGTACCATTTTGCGTTTCATTACGTCGCCCAAAACGGTGCGCTCAAACACAAATTCCTTGTCATTATTGCTTGGGATAGCTTTCTCAAAATCTGGAAACTTGCCATCAATTGCACGAGAAAAAAGGACGCGCTCGCCAACTTTGAAAAACACCCTGTTATCAATCAGCGCCATCAAGAAGCTTTCGTCGCTATCCACCGATTGCAGTAATTTCTTTAATTCGCCCATGGTTTTGCGAGGAATAATGACTTCGAAATCAGCTATGTCAGCATCGATTTCACTTCGAATCACCGACATGCGATGACCATCGGTGCTCACCATAACCAAGTTCTTGTCTTGTATTCTCCACAAAGCACCATTTATGGCGTATTTATGCGGATCGTTCGAAATCGAAAACAGCACTCGGGCAATACAGGCCTGTACAAACCCAATCGGCAATTGAATCGAACTTTCAAAATCACAACTTGGAATCGTTGGGAAATCATGGGTAGGCATGGTTTCAATGGCAAATTGGGCAGAGCCTGATACCACATCCAACATGCTGCCTTCGTTCATCGACAACGCCACTTGCTGGCCAGAAAGCGTCGATAACATATCCTGTAACCGTTTGGCATCAACCGTAAATTCACCGGGCTCAACCACTTGCGCTGGACATTGAGTAATCACGCCCACCTCAAGATCTGTTGCTTTCAAGGTCAACTGATTACCTTCAGCCTGGATCAAGATATTCGCCAAGATAGGCATGGTGTGTTTCTTTTCAATCACACCCATCATTAGTTGTAATTCGCTGAGCAGTTCCGCTCGAATGCTGTGGAATTCCATGGTGACTCCAAGTCCTTATGGATTTACATGATAATTATTAAATATTCGAAGCCGTATAAGGTTTCGCTTTAATTTGTGGAAAACGTACATAAACACCTTGTTTTAAAGGATTTAAGTATGTTGAAAAGTTGCGGAAATTATTTAGGAAAGTTGACAACAGTGTTGGAAAACTATCCCTGAATGGCAGCATCATAACTCGATTTAGACAATTTTCCACTGCTGAGGGGAAAAATCGTTGTGGAAATCTGTGGAAAACTCCGATGAGCCCGGACACTGTTTGGCTTTGTCTGTTGGACCCAACTGCGGAAAACATGATTAGACCGATCACAGCAAGGATTTTTTGAGGCCATTCACGAGCCGTAACGTGTCTGGGTCCGCGGTCATATTCTTTTCAATCTTCTGGATGGAATAGAGCACGGTTGAGTGGTGTTTGTTGCCAAAGGCATGCCCAATCTCAGGGAGCGACATGGCGGTCAATTTACGCGTTAAATACATGGCAATCTGGCGAGGTTGTGAGACGCGCTTTGAATTATTGCGAGAACATAGTTCTTTGGTCGTTAAGTTAAATTGTTCGGCGACTAGTCGTTGAATGCGTTCACAGGACAACGACTGGTTCTCTTCTTTAATGACCCCGCGCAGGCATTGTTCGGCCAGTTCCAGAGTAATTACTCGTTGGCTAAGTGACCCATAAGCGATGACTTTAATCAGGGCACCTTCGAGCTCACGAACATTGGTTTTAATTTTGCTACCTATATACAGCAGTACATCGTCGGGTAGCTCGATGCATTCAGCTTCGGCCTTTTTGCGTAGGATCGCGATCCTTGTCTCAAGGGGTGGGGCTTGAATATCGGCGCTAAGCCCCCACTGGAAACGACTCTTCAGGCGCGCTTCCAGCTTTGGAATATGGCTTGGTCCACAATCGGAGCTAAGAATAATCTGCTTCTGCTGTTCAAAAAGTGCGTTAAAGGTGTGGAAGAATTCCTCTTGAGTTTGCGTCTTGCCACTCAAAAACTGAATGTCATCAATCAACAAAACGTCAACCGAACGATAGCGATCACGAAAAGCTTCACCTTTATTGAAGCGGATACTATTAATAAATTGATTGGTGAATTCTTCACAGGTGGTGTAGCAAATCTTCAGTTTAGGTTGAGTCGCTTGAAGCTGATGACCAATGGCGTGCAGCAAATGGGTTTTGCCCAGACCTGATGCGCCATAAACGTAGAGTGGATTGTATGAAGTAGAAGGCGCGTCGGCGACCGCTCGAGCGGCAGCATGCGCAAACTGATTGCTCGGTCCGATAACAAAGCTCTCGAAGCGGTACTTCGGATTGATGCGCAAGCCATCTCTTGGCGCCAGTGTCTTCTTCTCAACAGCGGCCACTTTGTGTTCTTCAGACTCAACGAAGCGAACCCTGAGAGATTCATGCCCCAACTCCTCGAGCGCGCGATGAATCTCATCCAGATAATTATCTTGAATCCAATCGATAAAGATCGATTGGGGCACATGGACTACTAGCTCCTGCTCATTGACTTTCATCATTCGAGTGGGTGTAAGCCACTCGTCAATGTCTTCACTAGCAATACGATGTTTTAGTTGTACAAGAGCGAGATCCCAAAGATTTGACAACGAGTGTCCCCTACGAAAAACATGGATTTGTTTTTCAATACTCTATTGAATCGATTATGCGGGACAACGCGGTCCCTTGCGCGTCCCTTTGGGGGGTTCGGACAATGGCGAAAGCGTAACACAGGGCGTGGGGGTCGACAAGGGCCAATCACGTAAATGTCCAGATCTCACAAAATCGCGGAAACCCGCACCAACCCTCAATAAATTGCACCGAATGCGCCCTCCACTTTGACTTCGCAGGCGTCCTCATGTGGTGGTCGCAAGCTGACCCTTGGCGTGGCGGTGCATTGACTTTTATCATTAAATTGGGGTATGTTCTTCGGGTTTGACATTTCACGGGCGGCTTGCCCGAGCAATCAGGGGAACGCCATGAAAAGAACCTTTCAACCGAATCGCAGGAAGCGGGCTAAAACCCACGGCTTCAGAGCAAGAATGAGTACGCCGGGTGGACGCAATGTTATCAGATCGCGTCGAGCGGCCGGCCGTAAGCGCCTCGCAGGCTAATCATCTGTTCCCGAAGACTGTTCGGGTACGGAAACGGCGAGAATACCAAGTCACTTTTTCAAAAGGTCGCAAAGTCATCACCCCCGTGTTGGTGTTTTTTGTATTGCCACAAAAGGGTGATTCGGCGCGTGTCGGCTTTGCGGTTTCGCGTAAAGTGGGGAATGCGGTGAAACGCAACCTGGTGAAACGACGGATTCGAGAAGCGTTTCGCGTCAAGCGAACAGGGCTCCCAGTCGTTGATGTGGTTTGTGTCCCACGACGAGGGGCCTTGAAAAGATCCTTAACTGAATACCATGCGTGTTTTGACATGCTGATCCGTGAGCTTGAGAATCATCGAGCGCGACCGAGGAGGGACTCGTGAATCAACGTTTCTTAGGGATGATTCTGGCCTGCATCGCCTTTGTTTTTGTGATGGAGCGCTGGATTGGGCCCTCATTGGGATTAGTGAAAGAAGTGCCCATCGAAGAAGCGGTTGAAGCACAGCCTAACGAGCTGGATCAAGAGATTCAACAAGCAAAGCAATTAGCGGTCGAAGCCGAGCCTTTGGCGCCTGAACCCGTATCAGCTGAGATTGACCAAGAGACCATTGCAGCTCGTGAAGTTATCTTGGAGAACCCAAACATTCGCGTTCGCTTCGATAATCGCGGTGGCGTCATTCGCGAAGTAGTGCTTAAGCAATTTAAGACGAGTAAGAAGAGTACCGAATCGATTCGCGTTGTGACGCCTACCCCATGGGCGCCTGGTGAAGTTGTGCTGAGTGGCGGGGCACGCACCAAGGACTGGATGTTCCACGTGAAACATGCCAGCGAGAGGCAATTGGTTTTTGAACGTCGTCTTGGTGAAACCCGCATCAGTAAAACATTTGATTTAGATGATCGCTATGGGCTCCGTATTAAGTTTGAGATTGATGGCCCGCAGGTCCAAGGCGGCCACTTGGTTGTGGCAGATGGCCTACAACCTATGAACGGCAAGGATTTTGATACGCCAAGTTTGTTGTCCTTTGGGGCCATGAACCCCAAGTTAATGGAAGTTGTTTGGTATGTGGATGGTGACCGTGACGAAAGAGCCGCCGCCAAAATAGAGAACGGTCAATTTCAACCGCTCTTGGAGAAATCGGAATTTATTCATTGGTTCGGCATATCGGATAGCTTTTTTGGCAATGTCTTTCGACCCGATCAGCCTGTCGGTCAATTAGCGCTACTTTCGCAACCTTTAGAAAACGCGCAGCGCGAAGAAGAGCGCCTGCCTGTCGTCGCTATGCCTTTGGATAATTTGATTGAAGGTCAATTCTACTTTGGGCCCAAACAAGAAAAAGAGTTGGCGGCCATTGCCGACGATATGCCTGACCTAGTGGACTATGGCATGGCTGGATTCTTGTCGAAGATCCTCTACAAACTTTTAGCAGCCCTTCACGGTTTAACTGGCAATTGGGGTTGGGCCATTGTCATATTGACGGCCTTTATCCGCATGGCTTTGTTACCGATGACGATTCCGTCGGTCAAATCATCGTTTCGCATGCGCAAACTGCAGCCTAAATTAGATGCACTAAAGAAGAAGTACTCTGGATCCGATCTAGAAAGCAAACAGAAGATGCAACAAGAACAGTTTGCGCTCTATAAAACAGAAGGTATCAACCCTTTTTCCTCTTGTATCATTATGATTCCTCAAATACCCATCTTTATTGCCTATTTTTCTTTACTGCGAACCGCTATCGATTTGCGCCAATCAGAGTGGATGTTTTGGATCAACGATCTGAGCGTGAAAGACCACACCTATATATTACCCATCATTATGGGCGCAACCATGTTTCTTACCCAGCTAACCATGCCTATGCCTGGCGATCCGGCACAGCAAAAAATGATGCGATTCATGCCGCTTATGATGACGGTCATGTTTGTGGCAATGCCTTCCGGCTTGATTTTATACATGATAACCAGTAATTTCTTTCAATTAGGTCAAACCATGGTCATGAAGTGGAGATACGAAAAAGCATGAGCGAAACGACAGTCTTTACAGGAACCGATGTGAGAGAGGCTGCTGGCCTTGCGAGCCAAACGTTGGCCGTACCTCTGGAGCGCTTGCGCCTAGTCTTGCTCACAAAAGAACCGGGCCAGGTGACGCTTGAAGCTCACGCAAGTGATCAAGAGATGAATGAAACCTACCGTGATGAGATTGATACGATTCGACCTTTGCTCGAAAAATTGATGGCATCGCTGGGCATCGAAACCGAACTCAAGTTCGAAGTAACGCCTTACCGGGTAGACGTTGAGTTATGTGAGAAAAGTGCTGATGTTTTTCGCGCGCATCAAGGCGAGCGACTGAATGATCTACAGTTCTTAGTTAATCGGTTTCTGCATGCACAAATGCCGCAATCGCCACTTGAAGTGCGTCTTGACGCAAATCACTTCAAACAGGATCGAGAGCAAGAACTTATCGATCAAGCTCTGGCGCTGGGCGAAGGCCTAGAGAAAGAGGGCGATTCCGCCATAATGGATGCCATGAATTCCTACGAACGACGCATCGTTCATCTAGCATTGGAAAAACACAAGCATCTGAAAACAACTTCGGTAGGTGAGGGCTCTTTAAAACGAATTAAGATCAGCTGCATTCATGTGAAGCCGGTGGAATGACCTCATGAGCAAGCGACTGGTTATTCATTTTGGAGAAAAGGCAACTCAGTTTGAGAGTTGCGATGAACAACTGACTCTAAAGTTAAATATCCCTTTATTGGCCGGCGAAAGCCAAGAAAGCTATCACATCGACGAAGCAGTCATTCGTGACCAAGGTGCCTTTTCGTTAATCGAGGGTAGCCAGCAATTGTTTGGCGTGTGCGTCGTTCCGGTTCGGTTCCCACTTCAGGAGACCATCTTTAACGCCTACCATGAGCTGCTTGAACATACGAAAGAATGGAATATTCATAGAATCTGGAATTTTGTTCCCTATATCAACCAGGAGACCGACGGTCTTGAAAATTATAAGTCGTTTTCAACGGGTCGATCCTTAGCCTATGAACAGCGTTTTGGCGAAGCCTTCCACCCAGTACTTCCGGCAGCATCAGCTGTTGGCGTCAATGACACGACTTTTGCCCTATATTTTGTTGCCGGGCGTCACCCATTCAAACACGTTGAGAATCCTGAACAGGTTTCTGCGTTCCATTACCCGGAAAACTACGGGCCACGAGCGCCCAGTTTTGCTCGCGGTACCCGCGTAGAAATGGGCGATGCTATTCATGCCTATGTATCTGGAACCGCTGCTATTAAAGGCCATCAGAGTTTATCGGTGGAAGATCCGAGCAAACAGCATGAAATCACATTTGATAATTTAAAGTTGGTCTTTCGCGAAATGGGACTGGAAGGCATTCCACCTACCACGGGTGGAGAACACCGTTACAAGGTATATATCCGTAACCGTGATCAAGCACAGTCTTTGATTGCTCTGTGTCAGGATCAGTTTGGTGACCAAGCTAGCGTCTCTTACTTATTAGCGGATATATGCAGATCAGATCTACTTATTGAAATTGAAGGCGCCGTCTTTACGCCTAACTAATTATTGGTAGCTTCAAGATCGGCTATGCGTTTTGTCGTCCAGCTGCGCACTTTCTCATATTCCTGCTCGAACATTTTGAAGTCTATCTCTTTATCCTCTAGCTTTTTACGCAAACTCTTGAGTTGCTTCTGTGCGTCATCCTTCAGTTTGTTGACTTGCGTTTTTGATTGACTGGATGAGAGGCTGTCGCGGTTTAACGCCTCATCGAAGAGATCAGTTAGTGATTGTAAGTGGTCGTCAGCGGATTCTTTCCAGCGCGACCAGGTGTCGGTCATCTTTTCTTTACTGATGGACGGGTTGCGCGCGTAATCCATGATTGTCCAGTCGCGTGTATCGACCCATGTTTGACTGAAACCGAATTTGTCCTTCTTGACCAAACTAAGTCCGTCTCCGTCACGAACGATATGATATTGGCCCAATACAAAAATGCAGCCTAATACAATGGCCAACAGGATGATTCCCTTGATTGATTTCACGATGACTCCTTCATCCATTTACGACGACCACGCTCTCGTTTTTCACGGAAAAAGCGCTGTAGCAGATCGCGGCAATCTTCCTCCATCATACCGGATGTCACTTCAATTTGATGGTTGAAGGCTGCAATGGCAGACGGCGTGAGGAATTTTCGATAGCCCCCTTTTGGGTCGGCAGCGCCAAATACCAATCGCGAAATGCGAGCTTGGATAAGTGCACAGAAACACATAGGACAAGGCTCGAGCGTTACGTAAAGGGTGGCGCCGGGAATCCGATAGTTGTTTGCGTAGGTGCAGGCATCGCGAATAGCATTTATTTCGGCATGAGCGCTGGGGTCGTGAAGTCCGATGTTGCGATTGGAACCGATTCCCATGATGGTGTGCTCGCGGATGATGACGGCACCAACGGGCACTTCATCTTCATTTGCTGCAAGTGAAGCTAGCCGTAGCGCTTCCTTCATGAAGTCGAGTTCGTTCATAGTTGAGTATATCGTCTATCGCGACTGCGTGAATTCAAACTGAGCAGTCGTCCCCTTTTTCACACTTGAGTGCAGGTTCAAATGTGAACCCATCAACACACAGTAATGGCTGGCAAGTGCAAGCCCCAGTCCCATCCCAGAATTACCGCGTTCCCGATTGCCATCGGCGTAAAATGCTTCTTGAGCGTGATCCAGATCAACCGCGTTCATGCCAGGCCCTTCGTCTTCCAATTGAAGCGTCACGTGTTCGCCTTCTTCATTAAAACTTAACTGGACCGGACCTTTGGTGAACTGCAGTGAATTTTCAATTAATTGACGAAAGGTGGATTCCAATAGCAAAGGATCGGTGGTCACTATCTGCTCTGGTCGGCTAAGTGAGGTATCGATACTCAAACGGGAATCCATGTTTTGAAACGATTCTTCAAGGTAGAGGGCCAGACTCTCTAGTGATATTTCAATAAGTCGACTCGTCGTTTGATGGTTGAGTAGCTTTTCGAATTCTCTTGCCTGATCGAGGATCCGAGATAGGATGGCCAGGTTTGTCTGGATAATGGTGAAGTCTTCAAGTTGACTGGAAGAGAGTGCGGATGCCAAGTCTTTGCGTAACAAAGCTGAAAAGCCACTTATCACTTCTAAGGGACTCTTCAAGTCTTCAATCAAGTGATCCATGAGCGCGATCAATTTTCCCCACTGCAGTTCGAGCTCTGTCATTTGATCCTGGACTGCATCAACTTGTTCGTCTCGGACACGTAAGGCCTGAGCGTATTCGTGATGTTCCTGAATTTCACTGTCTGAATGGACAGGTTTCATGAACGCGAGAAAGCCAGGAAGACTGCCATCTCGAAAATCCATCGGCATCGTCTTCAACATGAAATCGAGGGTCTCGTTCGAACGTGTCCGCAGTGATATTGGTAGTTCTTTGTAGTGACGACCAGCAAGGATGGCGTGAACGTACTTGTTGAACTTAAGACGCTGCTCTGGGATGGTGAATAATTCGTTGAGAAAGTCAGGGTTACGCATTCTCTCCTTTGAGAACCCTAATGCATGTCGTAGATAGCGGTTTATAAAACTGACTTTACCGTCTCCGGAAAAAGCAATCATGCCAATCGAAGCGCTGTCGACAACACTATCCAGTTGTTGTCTTAGCGCCTGACAGTCTTGCCGAAGTATTTTATTTTCAGATAGATCTGTTATTTGGATAAATATCTGTGCACCTGAACTTTCGTGGTGAATCATGATTGAAAGTGTCGCTATAAACTCGTTTCCGTTTTTGCTGACACAGCCGATTTCACGAACATGAAAGCGGTTCCTTCTGCGTAGGTCACTCAGTTTCGGAAATAATGCCATCCAACCATTTTCACTAAAAATGTCCTTGAGTTGAAGGCTTTCAAGGTCCTTTTTTCGGTGACCAAAAACCTTTAGAAAGGCTTGGTTAGCGATATGAATGCTTAAGTCTGTGGCCTTGGCCACAATTACAGGGTGGTCGGCTACTTCTTGTAAGGTTTCGTTGCGCCTCGATTCACGGTTGGCGTATATGCCGGCTTCCATCGCTTGGAATTCTAAACTTGAAATATATGCTTTAGCCTGAATTTCTGTTTCTTTATCATCGGTTACATCCAGTAACATGCCGACCACATACCTCATCCCAGAGCGGGACTCGACAAGATAACAGGACTCAAGCGCGACCCCTTCACTACCGTCGGCGCATTGAAAACGCAATTCATGACGATCGAAAAACCCATCTTCAAAAAGATGTTCGATCATAACTTTGCGTTCACTTTGATCGACGTACAACTGGCTGGCGATATCAAGAGCTAACAGGTCGTTAGCCGATTGGTACTTAAGCATCTTCACTAACGCGTCGTTGCAGTGCACGAATTGACCTTCAACGGTAGAAATGTACATGCCATCGCGCGCATGGAAAAAGATGGTTTCGTAGGGTTCAGAAAGACTATGAGAAACACTCGTTTTGCCGGTAACCCGTTCAACTAAGGTCAATTCTGCCTTGTCAAACCAATGAATAACTTGGATGATGGCCGCGTGTGAGTCTTTGATGTGACTGACAAGAAAGCGTCGGACTCGTTGTAGTCGGTCGACGATGTCAGGCAGACCATCGTTGGTGGTTTCTATTTGCCACCTAAAGCGGTCATCTACAGGTCGGTTCTCAACCAAATAGTCGGGTAACATCCGAAAAACGGCTTGCCATTGCTTGGAGACACCGACCAAGTCGGATTCGCTAAAGGTCGCAATAGCCTGTTCTATCCAGTCCAGGAGTTGGTCTCGCTGTAGCGATGGCTCCATGTTGCATAAACCTCGTATTTCAGACAGTCTATTCTACCTTTGAGTGCTGTCCTTGCGCACTAAGGTTAAACAACTTTTTGCCTGTCGCTCTCATCGAGCAGCTGTCTAATGATGTTGACAAAAGTAGGGCTAAGTTGTGGATTGTGCATTGCGTAGCGACAAAATGCTTCCATATAGCCCAAACGATCGCCCACGTCTAATCTCTGTTGGCAGATGCTGACCGCCGCAAGTCTGCCGAGCGACCCCAATTGATTTAGAGCGCCAATATGATAAAATTCGCCCGATCCGTGACGAGCCCAGCCGTCTCGCAGTAGTGGGAAAATATCTGGGGTCAGCAGGTAACGGCCCAAACTGATCAAATGACTGGGTTCTTTTCCGATATCTGGCTTCTCAACAAGTTGTTTGACACGAATAGGCGGACCCAAATCCAGGGGTTCGATGACGCCGTAACGGGATACGTCTTGGCCACTGAGGTCTTGGACCGCAAGAACGGATGCGCCTGTTTGCTGGTGCACGGCGGTAAGTTGCTGACATGGGTTGAGGCCTTCGCCCATGAATAAGTCATCTGGATAAGCGACCAACAAAGGACCATCCGCCGCAAACTTCTCAACAAGCAACAAAGCGTGCCCGGTTCCGCGCATTTCGGCCTGACGAATAAATTGGACATTTAGGTCGGCTGGTTTGATGAGTTCAAGCAGTGATGCCTTTTGTTCCTCGTGGAACACTTGTTCCAATTCAATCTCTCGATCAAACCAATCTTCGAGGGCCTTTTTTCGTCGCGACCCAATGACCAGTAGATCTTTGACTCCAGCAGTTATTAACTCGTCAACCACGAAAGCGATTGCTGGTCGATCGACTAAGGGTGCGAGCTCCTTAGGTACTGTCTTGGTAAAAGGTAATAAACGTGTCCCGTACCCGGCTGCTACGATGACCGCTTTCATGGATTCTCCCCTGATTGTGCCTTCTGTCGGAGCAATTTCTTGATCTCTTGGAGCCTAGAACTTAGTCCCTTATTGGGATGATGTCCATAAGTGATTGCCCAGTATTGTTGCAGGAACTCGTGCATGGCCTGCTTGACGCTAGCCGGATAAGGTGATTTGTCGAGAAACAAAGCCCATGTTTCCCAACTCTTTCGCGGTCGCCAAGCGCCGATATGTAATCGTTCGAAATCACTTAAAACCTTGCTGTTAAAGGTCTTATACTTGAAAGCGATTAGAAAGCGGATCGCGAAGAAGAGCACAACCAGAGTACCGATTAGATAGATAACCAAGGCTTTATGACTGGATATGTTCAGAGCCAAATCATTGAATTGATTACGGATGCTAGAGATCAGGTTCTTCTGCTCTATGGCGTCCCAGTTAAGGATGAAATCGTTCCAATAGCGCTCAAGTATGGCGATGCGGTATTCGATAAATGAGGGCGACAATGCGTCCGAAGCTGGTGTCGGATCAACGGTATGCCAGGTTTGGTCATAATAAGCTTCTAACCAGGCATGGGCGGAAGATTCCGTGACATAGAAGAAGGTATCGCCTGGCGCTCTTTCGCCCAACATGAAACCTGTCACTAGTCTGGTAGGAACGCCCGAGCGACGTAACAATAAGGCCATAGAGCTGGCGAAGAGTTCACAGTGTCCTTGTTGACTGTCCAGCAAGAAATAGCGAATTGGATCAGATTCACCTAGATTATTGATCTCCAGTGAATAGACGAAACGATTCTGAAAATAGGCTAGTAGGCGATCAATGCGCTCTTGGACTGGCATGTTTTGGTCGATGATGAGTTCGTTGAGGATGTCGTCCAAATAGGTGTGATCACGGATTGTCTGCAAGTAGGTCTCGTGGTTGGATGTTGATTTCTCGACAGGATACTTGTTGGCTTTGACGATGTAGGTCATGGAACTGGGCAACATTTGAGGAAAATGAATGCCACCCATATCCTGCGCCATGTGCATGTTCTTTAGTTTTGTCTCAATGGAAACGAGTTCGTTGAAATAGAAGAGCGTATTCCCGATCAGAGGTTTTACGTCGATGCGGTAGGCGTATGTTTGCGTATCCGGTAACTCTAAAGCGAAATCGTAGATACCATCGCGACTAAATTTCATATTGCGTTCATCAGAAGACAGGCGCCAACTCGCGTTTCCTAAACCATCGATATTGTAAAGATCCAGAATTTTGCCTTTGAGGTAAGGCGAATGGACCTCATCGTTAAGGGGCGTTACGTTCAGAACATGTTTCTTGGAAAGTCGCAAAGTGCCTATGTCGTTTAGCATGACACGATTCGAAAAAGCGCGAATAGAATCACCACGAATGCTGGGGTTCATGCCGAAGGAATGATGTGACAAACGTGGCAAGCACCAAAAGATCAGCAAAGAAATGACGATGACGCCCGTGGTATGGACAATCGTGCTGGGGAACCTTTGCCGAAATGCCACAAAAAAACTGATCTTGTCCAGGCGACCTAAGTGCAAGCTGATGAGTACGTAAACAAGAGCGACTACATAAACCGTGCTTCCGAGCGCCAAACGAAGACCATTCTCATAGCGGAACTGGGAGAGGACGACCAGAAACGATAACATCCCGATCAAGCGGATCGGTGCCTGGTCCCGTTTCTCGCCATAATATTCAAAGGCAAGGCAAAACAGGATCAGCAGAAAAACAGCCAGTTCACGGCGGTAGGTATAGCGCCAGATGAGTACAAACATTAACAAAGCGAATATGGATACGAATTTCCAGAACACATGGCCACGTAGTCGAGTGGCGTCCAGAGGTAGAAACAGGGGAACGGCCAACAGGGTCTGAATAATGAACAATGTATTTGAGTGTTGGCCTACAAATAGAGGGGTAAAAAAAGAAGACCAGGCCAAAAAAGCCAGCAAACGCATCGACTCGATAGGGAGACCCTCATTGATGTCGAGTTCGGTGTCAATTTGCCTTTGCATAGTCGTTAAGCCTATCATGTTGGGTTTCAGTGGGGAACGTGATGATTTCGACAAAATCCAAGGCCTATGCCGCCATTATGATGACGGATTTTTTGGTCTGGAGTTCGAGCACAGGTTTGTACCCACTTTTGAGTCGAATGGCCAAAGCCGAACTGGATGAAGCCGTCGCATATCATGTCATTGCGCACATGGTCTTGGTCTTCACCGTTGCCGCCATGTTCGGGCGTTGGGTGGCTGGTCGACTCAAGTTGGAAGCAAAAACGTTTGTCTTTGTAGCGACCGTCTTGTGTATGCTGGCGCTTTTTGCATTGTTTGGTAACCATCCGTATTGGTGGTATTTGGGTCGTGGCCTGCAAGGTTTCGCGCTTGGATGTTATGCGATCAGCGTCATGATGATGGTGTCTCAAATATTGCCTGCTGGCCGTCGCATGCGCGGTTTCGCCTTAATCGGAATGGCAGACTTTCTTGGATTTGCATTTGGACCCGTGATTAGTGGGCTAATTGTGGAAGCCTACGGGTTCCGCGCAGCGTTATCCTGTTTCTTGGTGTTGATGTTCATAGCCGTGCTCACCAGCCGTCTATTGCCCAATGTGAGTGCCGTCTCTATCGCGGAGCCGGAGGAGGCGACCCAGAAGAGTTTGCCATGGCATTTCTTGCCGTTGTCTGCTGCGTTATTCATTGGGTTCGCTTTTCATATCTATTATGGAACCTTCATCCCCATTACCGTAAAGACGGTTAACTTTCCCGTCGAAACACTATTTTTTGCGGGTTATATATTGGGGGGACTGGGATTCCGCTTGGGCTTTGTCAAGTTGCTTGAAAAATATGAAGGAGCGATTGCATTTGCTGGAACATTGTTTCTGATGGGGTTCACGAGTTTCATGGTTTCCTTGTGGCCGCCTTCGCATCCGTGGCTGGACTGGATGGTTGTATTAACCGGAGTTGGTTATGGTTTAGGATTTGAGGCGCTCTATATCTTCAGCCTCTCTTGGGTATCCCACCACACCAGTTTATCTAACCGGGCTCGCGCCTTCGCTGTCGTCTTCTGGGGAATCGACGTCGCGGCCGTGATAGCTGGCTTGACGTTTGGCGGGCTCGTAGACGGTCTTGGGGTCCTAGGGTTGTTGCAACTGTTGTTGTGGCTCAATTTGGCCTTTGTGGCATTGCCTTTCGCCTTGCATGCGTTGTTTCGGAGACGGCCCAAAGCGCAACTGAATCTCTAAGTGCCTAAAGCTATCTAAAAATCGAGATCTGGTTCAATGGGTCCGAACCCAGCTCGTGAGGTCTCTTTGAAATCCGAATTCATGTTCTTGCCATTCTCATACATTTTGCCGATGACGAGGTCAAGACTGATGCGGTGTTGCTGTAAGGTCATGGCGTGCTGTGCGGAGGCCAGTGCTTTCTGTGCAAATATACCGTTACGTTCGATGCAGGGAATCTGCACATAGCCTTGCATTGGCGTGCATTCCAATCCCAAGGAATGTTCCATTGCAATCTCTGCAGCGTACTCAACCATGTAAATGTCGCCGCCATATAGTTGCGCAACGGCGGCTGCTGCCATAGAACAGGCTGCGCCAACTTCTCCTTGGCAACCTACTTCGGAGCCCGAGATCGATGCATTAGCTTGAATCAACCCACCCATTCCTGCGGCGGTAAACAACGCATTAATAATCGCCGAATCAGAAAAGTCTCGATGTAGTTGGCAAGCTCGCAATACGCCTGGAACAACGCCAGAACCACCGTTGGTGGGAGCGGTTACCACGCGACCGGAAGCCGCGTTCTCCTCAGACACAGCATAAGCAAAAGCCGTTGCTGTTCGGCCGAGATCATCACGCCCAAAAATATCGGTCGCAGCGGGTTGCGTGGCTGCAGAGTAGAGACGAGGCGCTCTGCGCTTAACGCGCAGCACACCGGGTAACTGCGCATCTTTGGGATTCAAACCACGATCAATGCAGGTTTTCATCACCTGCCATACACGGCCCATCCGTGCATCGCATGTTTGTCGGTCAATGCCCTCCAAGACACAGGTATTGCGTTTGACGATCGATGATAGTGGAACCCCTTCTTTTCTCGCTATTTTGACCCACTCAGTCGCGAATTCATACGGGTGAGGTACAGCTGGCGGATGGCTATCATTGTCTTCGCCTTCGGTTTGGATCATCCCGCCACCGATGGAGTAGTAAGTTTTCTGGAAGACGTTAGATTCGCCCTTCATGAGGCGGATCGTAAGCCCGTTCTCGTGGCCCGGGAGACGTTCGTCAGGTGCCCAAATAAGGTCACGGTCAAAGTGGAATTCGATCGTTTTGATGCCTAATGGCAATGCCTTGCTTTGCTTGACTCGTTCAAGCGTGTGATTGATTTCATCGAGGTCATCGTCGACAGGATTTAACCCTGAAAGTCCCGCCAAAATAGCGTTATCCGTCATGTGGCCCTTGCCAGTTCGAGCTAATGACCAATAAATAATCACTTCTAAGCGATCGAAATCAGGACTTGGTTGCAAGTTGATGATGCTATCGCGAAATCGGTTTCCGATTAGGATAGGTCCGTGCGTATGCGACGAACTGGGTCCAAGCGATAACTTAAGCGTTTGAAACGCACTTATATCAGAAGCCTTCATCACGACCTACCTCCTTGAGTAATGTAACTCAAAAAGGGTCGCGACGCATCGGCCTATGATCGATTTCTAAGGGTAACCAGTTCAGAAATAGACGTATTGGACCCCCAGGTCCCTACGGCTTGTTGAAAATTCACTTGTTTAACCAATTGCAGAACTTCACTAGTCGGTTCGCTTGTCGTCTGCGTTAGGGTCGCTGTTGTTTCTATTGTAGGGTCAATGCTTTCAGAATGGGTTGGTTGTAGGTTCCAAGTCAACATGATGGCTGCTGCCAATGCTGCCGTGGAAGCCAAGCCCACCAGCCAACGTCTGGGACGCGGCTGCATTTGTTGGCGCAAATCGCGAAAAGCACGATAGCGCTGAGCACACA
Source organism: Holophagae bacterium (assembly GCA_029263455.1). Classification (GTDB taxonomy): domain Bacteria; phylum Acidobacteriota; class Holophagae; order Acanthopleuribacterales; family Acanthopleuribacteraceae; genus JAGQSC01. The sequence goes on along the minus strand of JAJCXM010000012.1, from coordinate 43,207 downwards.
AATCACAGTCAACCACATGCTCTGCGGCCGCTAATTGCTGTTTTTTTGAAAGTTGACCGTCAAGCAAATGACTGATTTGGTCGTGACTCATGTGATTCATTAGGTACCCCAAGCCATTTTCTTTTTGATTCGTGTCAAGAGATTACGTACGCGACCTTCACTCACCGCCAGTAAATTGGCTATTTCTTCGTGGTTGAATCCGCGTAGATGTGCTCGAATCATTAGACTTTCCTCGTGGGTTAAGACTTGCATGCGAGATTCCAATTCCAAACGCGCATCCGTTGAAGGCTGATCATCATCGGCAGGTACGAATACCTCTAGTTCAAGATCAGGACCCGCTTCTTTCTCAACGCGTCGGATGGCATCCCACAAAGTGGTCTGAACCGTCCTATATAGATAAGACTTAAAATCATCGACTTTACTCTCATTTTTACTTAAGGCGGACCATAGTTTCAGCCAAACCTCCTGTGCCAAATCCTCTTCCATATGGCGTAGTTTGCCACTGTAGTACTTCCGGATAAGGTCGATGACTAGTCGTTGGTATTGCTGGACCATTTGGTCGAAGCTTTGTTGGGCCACGTGTGCTTCCTGTTGTTTAAGGCAGGGTTTGTCGAATGGATCCTAAGCCGTCAAGGGTTGACTATGCAAGGTCTGATGCCGATTTCGGCTGGCTTGGAACTTGCTCAATTCAACCCATTAGACGCCAAAAAACATAGCGGAAAGAGCTCTGGAGCCGCTATTGTTTGAGGGGTGATAGAGGATTGGGATGGATTGCAAGGCTATGTTGACATGACCCGCTCGCCTGTTTGGGCCATTTTGACGTTCATACTTTTGTTTTTAGCGAATATCGCTGCGTTTGCGTTCTTCTATTTTCGCGATCTCTCTAAGGCGATGGTGACTCAGCGGTTGGTGGAAGCTGCCAACGAAGCACGCTCTGTGCTCAACCAATCGATCGATCGTGACTGGGACGGCCGACTCGATATTGATAGCGTGCGTCAAGATGTTGCTCCGAAGTTAAAGAGACATCCCCAGGTGAATGCGATTGTGGTGTTGGATGGCAACGGAAATGTGGTTTACCGTCACCTGCTCAAGAACATGAAACCAGGTGATGTGATGCCGCACACCAAATTTGTACCGGTCGATTTTCGCGGTGATGTGGCTTTAGGGCCTCAGCGTCAAGTTGCGTTGGAATATGATCCGACCGCGTTAGACAAAGAAGTGACGACGCTACGCCAGGAACTGTATCGAAAACTGGGCTGGTCGATGGCATTCTCGGCATTCTTGTTAGTGGTGGGGCTTATCTATGTGGTTTGGGCTTATAAACGTTCCCAAAAACTACAGTTGGAGGCCCAACGGGCCGATCGCTTGGCCTACGTTGGGACGCTCGCTAGCGGCCTGGCTCATGAAATACGTAACCCATTGAATTCAATGAATATGAACATACAACTTTTGCAAGAGGAATTAGAAGATGAAGGGTTAGGCGACGCCGTTGACCTGCAGGACATGTTTCAAAGTACGCAGCGCGAAATTCAACGACTCGAAAAATTGGTTTCCTCGTTCTTGTCATACGCCCGTCCTACCCAATTACAAATGCGCGCACATAACCCCAACGAGTTGGTGAGTTCTATCTTGGAGTTTCTGGCATTAGAGATCAAACAGAAGGAAGTTGTCTTAACGACGGAGCTACTTGAATCCATTGGAGAAGTGCCACTAGATGAAAACCAATTACGACAAGCTCTCTTAAACGTCATACAGAATGCGCTGCAGATTCTGCAACCGGGCCAACGATTGAAGATTCGAACGCGGGTTGCAGGGGGCGATCGCGTTTTGATCGAGATCGAAGACGGCGGGCCGGGCATTGCACCCCAGGAACTGGAGAACATATTTAAGGTGTTCTACTCGACGCGACGAGGAGGAACCGGTTTAGGTTTGCCCATCGCACAACGTATCGCTGAGGCCCACGGCGGCGGTGTTAAGGTGGAGTCTGAAGTAGGAAAAGGAACCTGTGTGACGTTCATTTTGCCGAAGACGGGTCCGGAATCGACTTGATGAAAACGCTGATATTGGTGCCAACCCAAAAAGAGTTGGCGTTACTTGAGTCTACGCTTGCTCGATTTGGTCAACATGACTCGGTTTCTATAGAAATTTGTGGTGTCGGACCGGCGGTGTCAGCCATGACCAGTCACAATCTGATATCTGACCATAGGCCACAAAGAGTGATTCTGGTTGGGTTAGCGGGTGCGTTTCCTCAGAGTAAATTGCAACTTGGAGCGGTTGTTTGCGGGTTCAAGGACCGTTTTGCGGATTTAGGATACGAAAGCGAGAGCCAGTTTTTCACGCTTGAAGAAATGGGTTTATGTGCCTATGAGAAAGGGGACAAACGGATAGGGACGCAATTCTTTTGTGAAGTTATGCCGGGACTTAAAAGCGTTGAAATGATAACGGTTTCGTCGATGAGCGCATCCCATGCGCGAGCAGCGAAGATGTGGCATTCGTTTGCCGCAGCTACCGAGTCCATGGAAGGTGCAAGTGTAGCTATGGTATGCGCCGAGTTTGAATTGCCCTTTCTTCAAATAAGGACAGTGAGTAATTTCGTTGGGCCCCGAGACCCAGCCACCTGGCAGATCGCCAAAGCGATGTCGAATCTTGATAGTTACTTGTGCGAATACTTGTCATCATGAAACTCGCAATTTCGCCTTGCCCGAACGACACTTATGCCTTTTTCGCGTGGTTGCAAGGATTGGTACCTGGACCGCAAGTAGATGTTGTTTTTGAAGATATCGAAACCTTGAACAATCTTTGTTTCAGGCAAGAGGCCGATGTATGTAAGGTGAGCTTTCACGCATATATCAACGCCACTAGAGACTATATTATGTTGCCCGTTGGAGCCGCTCTGGGCTTTGGATGTGGTCCGCTCGTGGTCATCAACAAAAAGAACGTGAATCGGCCAATCACGGATATGAGAATCGCCTCACCCGGTCGTTGGACCACCGCCCAGTTGTTACTTCAACTGTGGGCTGGTCAAGCGCTTAATATTGTACATATGCCATTTGACCGTATTGTTCAGTCAGTGGCTTCAGGCGATGTGGATGCGGGTCTTATCATTCACGAGTCGCGCTTTACTTATCAAAGTGACGGCTTGCAGGCGTTGGTAGACCTGGGTGTTTGGTGGGAATCTCAAACACAAATGCCAATCCCACTTGGCGGTATCGCTGTCCGCCGAAAGATGGAAAAAGCTCAAATCGCCCGCCTGGTACAGTGCTTGAAGATGAGCCTCGTATACGCGGATGCACATCCGGATGAATGTATTGCATTTATGCAGAAACACGCCCAAGAGATGGATCCAGAAGTCATGGCCCAGCACGTGAAACTGTACGTAAATCAGTTCACGCACGAATTGGGCGATTTAGGACATCGTTCCATTCTCAAATTGGCAGAAGCGGCGTTTCAGGCTGGTCTGATCACTCAAAATGTGGATGATGAATTGGTGGCCAGCGTCTAAGACTTACGTGCTTGAGCCCGTTCTTTAATTAGTTTGGACCAGCCAGCTTTATTTGTTTGACGCGTGCGCGCAATGGCAAGCGAGCCTGGTTCCACATTCTTTGTGACCGTAGTACCAGCTGCTACGTAAGCATCGTCCCCTAATTGAATGGGTGCTACCAATTGACTATCGGAACCAATAAACACACGATCGCCTAATACGGTTTTGTTCTTATTAAAGCCGTCATAGTTACAGGTAATGGTGCCAGCACCGATATTGCAATCGGAACCTATCTCGGCATCGCCTATATAGCTAAGATGACTGGCTTTGCTGCCCGGTCCCATGACGGCCTTCTTGGTTTCGACAAAGTTACCAATACGAACGTCGTGTTCTAAGTGGGTTTCAGGTCGCAAGTGGGCAAAGGGTCCAACGGCGACACGGGGTGCGAGGGTCGACTGATCAATGACACAATAAGCGCGTATGGTGCAATCCACACCAATGACAGAATCTTTAATCACACTGCCTGGCCCAATGGTTGAACCAGATTGAATATGAGTTGATCCCATAAGCCGAACCCCAATATCAAGCTTCACATTTGGCTCTACGACGACATCTTCATCGGCGAACACGGTTTCCGGTGCGATCATCTGCACACCGGAATCGCCCAATTTTTGACGTTTAATCTCATATGCGAAGGCATTGAGCCGGCCGAAACTATCGCCGTCGTGTAGACATTGGACCCAAATTGGATCGATATCCATCGCCTTACTCTTGTCGACGGGTGCTTTGAACCATTGACCGTCCACGGCTAGATCGAGTTTGCGTTTTTGGGCGCGGATGCCAAAGCCAGGACTACCAGGTGCGAGCACGTAAGACTGGCTGGCTACTAGGCGTTCGATTAGGGATGTGTTGAGAAAAGGAAAAGCCCCTTCGATCCACACAAAATGTTCGTGTTCGGGAATAGAAACTGGATTGATGTCGTCATCAAGCCCAAGTTCAATGAACCCGACATGATTGATCGTACGAATCAGCCTGTGTGTTCGTGTTCCTAGGCTGACACCTGCGATCTCTTGTTCTTTTCGGGACGTGTCGACGCGCCAAATCATTAACAGATGAGGCGAGTTATTGGTCACTTTGCGAAGAGGAAGGCAAACTTCTTATCTGTGAGAATGCCGTTAAATGAACGTGAATTTTTGGCGTAACCCACGTTGTCGCGATTGAGTTCGACGGCTTTCTGTAGGTTCTCGGATGCTGAATCTACTTCGCCTTGTTCTGCGGCCATTTCGGAACGTAGGTAAAAGGCAAGTTCCGCCGCAATCTCGATCTTACCCAGCATGTCTTCTGCTGCTTCATATTCTTTGCGGTTCATATGGAAGACGACTTGGTTCAAGCTGGACTCTTCTTTCAAAGCATTGCTTGGGTCTTGTTGGTCAGCAATGTTTTTGAATTGACGAAATCTGGAAAGTTTATATACGTCAAATTGACCACTATCGATTAGTTCGCCAAAAGACTTTGAGGCCGCGTTGAATTTCTTATCCTGAAGTAGCTTTAACGCACCTTCAAAAGTCAATTTCTTTGCCATAATCCCCCACTCTAATATTCGACGTAGCACCAATAGCAGCTACCAGACCAGAAGGCTAACATAACCCAAATGAGCGGTCAAATCGCGCTTCGTTCAATGCGAGCACCTGCCAGTACCAGCTTTTCGTCCAAACGGTCATATCCCCGCGAAAGATGCTGAATATCGTGGATGATCGTTTGACCGTCGGCAACGAGTCCAGCCAACACAAGCGAGGCTGACGCTCGGAGGTCGGTCGCTTGAACATCCGTGCCAGAAAGCAATGAAGGGCCAGTTACCAATGCGGTATGGCCATCGATGCGAATGTCTGCGCCCATCCGTTTCAATTCAACGGCATGCATGAAGCGATTCTCGAATATGGATTCAGTTATCAGTGTACGTCCTTCAGCTTGCGTCATGACTGCCATATATTGTGCTTGCATGTCCGTTGGAAAGCCGGGATGAGGTTGTGTTTGTACGTCGTTTGCGCTTAGACCCTTATGTGGCAGCACCTCAATAAAATCGGAACCGACTTCAAATTCTAATCCCGCCCGGTGCATTTGTTCCAAGAACCTTGACAGGTGGTTTGGAAGACAACGTTCAATTCGCAAGTGGCCAGCAGTGATGGCGGCGGCGCATACGTAAGTGCCGGTTTCGATTCGATCTGGAATAACGCTGTGTGTAGCCCCATGAAGACTCTCGACGCCATGGATATTAATCGTGCTAGTGCCGTCGCCGTCTATCTTGGCACCCATGGCGCGTAGCAGACTGGCAAGGTCAATGATTTCAGGTTCTTGGGCGGCATTTCTAATGATGGTTGTGCCGGCAGCTAAGGTGGCGGCCATCATTAAGTTTTCCGTGCCAGTAACGGAGACCTTATCAAAGTAGATATCTGCCCCGTAAAGCTTCGTGGCGCTTGCTTCAATGTTACCGTGTTCTAAGGTGATCTCTGCGCCCAGTTTCTTAAGTGCGGCAATATGAAAATCAACCGGGCGCGAGCCAATGGCACATCCGCCTGGGAGGCTAATCTCAGCTCTGCCAAGTCGCGCCAGCATGGGTCCCAATGCGAGAATCGACGCTCGCATCGCTTTTACAAGGTCATAGCGCGTTGAGTGGGAGGAAATTGGGCCACCGTCCACATAGACCCGATCGCCATCTTCTTCGACCACCATGCCCAACTCGCGCAACAAGGTACACATGGTTTTGATATCTTCAACCTGAGGTACGTTGAGTAAGGTCACGGGTTCGGCGCTCAAGATACAAGCCGTTAGACAAGGTAAAGCGGCGTTCTTTGCACCACTGATCACAACATTGCCGTCTAGAGGTCCGTTTCCCTCGATGGTCAAAATAGGCATGGAACTTCCTTTCTAATCGACAAAAAACGACGAACACCCCACGGATCATCAAACCAAGTTGCAGGAGTCTGAACCAGCTCATTCACAAGCGTGTTGTGGTGGTGATGGCCCAACTCAAAAAAGGCGGTGCCTTGCTGCGTTAGGCGGGCGTTCAGTTGTCGGAGGATGGCCCTGAAAGGATCGGCACCGTCTGCTCCGCCTAGCAACGCCACAGCGGGTTCAAAGTTTGTCACGCCCGCTTCCACTTCATCATTGCTGGCGACATAGGGCGGGTTACTGACGATGAGATCAAATTCTAAATCGTCCGGTACGGCCTGCCACCAATCTGATTGTAGGCAATTGACGCGAGAACTCAAGCCCAGCAAATCGGCATTTTCGCGACTCAAGTCCAGCGCATCACCGCTGAGGTCTACAAGCCAAACGCGGGCTTGTGGATAGCGGGCCGCGAGGCTCAAACCGAGTACGCCAGAACCACACCCCAAATCAATGATGTGTTTTGGTTCGTTCGTTATTCTTTTTGGAATCGTGGCCGCCAGGAATTCGGTTTCCTGCCGGGGACACAGGGCCCGGCCATCTATCTTAAATTCCCAATCGAGAAACTCAACCGTACCTTCAATGTAGCCTAGAGGCTCTCCAATATTGAAGCGTTGTAAATCGCTGATTAGACCAGCAACTGTTTGCTCATCGACGGCCTGGTTGAATCGAGTCAATAGCTGAGATTCACTCAGTTCTAGACGACGTGCCAACAGGCGTCGACCCAACCTACGGCGATCGCTGAATCGGTGTTTAGCCACGTGTTGCTCGGCCAACGCAATAGCCTGAGAAACTTGGATCAAGGCTGACGCTCCGAAAGCTCTTCTTGAATTCGCTGCGCTTCAAAAAAACTGCGGCAAGCGTTGATCATTTCAACCATCGAACCGTTCATGAAGGCATCCAGTTGGTAGATGGTGACTTTAATGCGGTGATCAGTCACGCGGCCTTGTGGGAAATTATAGGTTCGTATCTTTTCTGATCGATCACCAGAACCAACTTGACTCTTGCGCACGGCGGCAATCGCTTGGCGTTGTTCGTTTTGTTTACGCTCGTAGAGATGTGCACGCAAGACCCGCATCGCTTTGTCGCGATTCTTGAGCTGCGATTTCTCGTCTTGACAGGTGACCACCAAACCGGTTGGGATGTGTGTAATGCGAATGGCCGAGTCGGTGGTGTTCACGTGTTGGCCTCCGGCACCAGAACTGCGATAGCGGTCTATGCGCAGTTCATTCTCATCAACTTCAAGATCGATGCTCTCGGCTTCGGGCAGTACAGCAACGGTGATCGCGGATGTATGAACACGTCCTTGTGTTTCCGTTTGTGGAACACGCTGGACACGGTGGGTGCCACTTTCGTATTTCAATTTGGAGAAAACGTCGCGACCTTCAATGACACAAGTAACTTCTTTAAGACCCCCAAGCCCGGTTTCGTTCATGGTGGTGGTTGCCACGCGCCAGCCTTGAGAATCGGCGTAACGGTTGTAAGCACGGAACATTTCTGCGGAGAACAAGGCCGCCTCTTCGCCACCCGTACCCGCCCTTATCTCCAAAATAACGTTCTTACCGTCGCGAGGGTCTTTGGGTAACAGCAAGCGTTGTAATTGTTCGAACATTTGCTCGATGCGTTCTTTGATGTCTGGCAGTTCACTACTGGCCAGTTCCACCAACTCGGCATCGGCACTAGAGTCGTCTAATAACGCAATGTATTCGTCGCGCTCTCTCGTTAAAGCTGTAAAGGCTTGAAAGGCTTTGACGATCGGTTCCATTTCGCGATGTTGTTTGGCTAGCTTTTGAAATTCGGTAGGATCAGATGCAACCTCAGGGTCGCTCATTTTGGCGACAATCTGATGAAAAGTTGCCTCCACTTGACGCAACTTATCCGTTATTCTCTCGATCCGACTCACGCGTATTCCTCAATTCGACCCATTCGGTCGACGGGGCTAAGGTAGCATCAGCTGCCCAACCTCTTTTCCATTTTGATAAAAACGGTCCTGGTCCAATCCGCCGCCGCCCGGCAAACCATCTTGACCAAAGGAAGCTAGCGCATAATTATCGGGTTCGTATTCTGGCACACCGTCAGAGGGATAAGCCTTGTAATAAAAGGGGTTGCCCCATTCGTCAACCAGATCAGGCACATGGTCTGGAGGCAACTTCTCTAAGTCTTTGGTGGTGATCGGATAACTCAAATAGCGAAGTCGATATTGGTCAAGGGCAAGTGCTATCCGTGTAAATTTCTGCGAAACACGGGCTCGTTGATTATCGATCAGCAGCTGATAAAGGTTTTCTAGACTTTGGATTTCACGCTCGGCACGGGCTGCAGTCTCAGTATCGTTGTAATCGACTGTCACTCGTTGTAGCAACTCAATGGCGTTTGGATAGTCATGGGTCTCCGAATACTTCATCGCCGCATCATAAATGCGTTGTGCATCCGCCTCTTTTGTGTCCCGACAACCAACAGTCGTTATCAATAACAGGCCAATAAGATAGGCAATGCTATTTAATTTCATGAATCACCTCAGTTGCGCTTCGTCCCAGCACTCTTTATACCCAAACACAGCGCCACTTGCAAATTACAGCTCTAAAAAGAAGGTGGCGCTGATCCTAAGATCAGCGCCTAGGTGGTTTGGAGGAGGAGATTCACTTTAAACACGTTTGATTGATGAGCAAGCCCTATGCCAATCCGCTATCTCAAACTTGATTCATGGTTACATTCCCACTACGTGACCTAGACGTTACGAAAATAGTCGAAGACGACGCGGGCAATTTTTGAGCCTATCACTCGTTGTAACTGATCCAAACTCGCCGATCTGATTTGGTCGATACTGCCGAAATGACGCATTAGTTTCTGCATTCTCATCGGCCCTACACCCGGCACGTCGAGCAATTCCGAGTGAGTCATGGCCTTGCTTCTCTTTTTTCGATGGAACGTCACTCCAAATCGATGTGCTTCGTCGCGTAGGTGTTGAAGTAACCGTAAGGCGGGTTCGTGGTGTGGAATCACAATCGGCTGATCGTGTCCCATTTTGTAGACAATCTCTTCTCTCTTGGCGAGACTAATTAATGGGTGGGCACCCAAGCCAATTTCTTCCAATGCGCGGTGGGCCGCATGTAATTGTCCCAACCCACCGTCAATAACGATCAGTTCTGGCAAATTCTCACCTTCTTGCAGCAGACGCCGATAGCGACGAGATACAACCTCATAGATAGAGGCGAAATCGTCAATACCTGCGACGGTTTTAATATTGAACTTGCGGTATTTGGACTTGTCGGGTTTGCCACCTTTAAAGTGCACCATGGAGGCAACCGTGTGGGTGCCCTGTATATGGCTGATGTCGAAGCATTCCATCTGATGGGGCAATTCATTGAGATCGAGTAGGTCAGCTAACTGTTCCAGTGAGCGGTCTGCTTGATTGTTTCCCCGCAAATCAAAAGCTGTTTGTGCGTTTTCTTCGGCCATCTCAAGAATACGGCGTCGCGCCCCACGATGCGGTTGTACGACCGAAAAACGGCCCTGCTTGTTCAAAGCATCAAGTAAGAGGTGGAAACGGTCTGGCTCACGGACAAGCAATTCCTTTGGCGGGTCAGGATGATTTAGGTAGTAATGCGTAATCCAGTGCGCGAAATCATCGGCTGGGTCTTCATCCCACTCCACCAGGTGGTGGCTACTGCGCACGATCGCCCCATTTCTTATGGACAAAATCACGATGCATCCTTGCCACTGATTCACGAGCACGCCCACAGCATCCAACTTGTCATACCTCAAGTTGGCGACGACCTGGGTTCGCTGGATGGCAGATACGGTGCCCATCAAGTCACGTAAATAGGCGGCTTTCTCAAAAGCTGTGGCCTTCGATGCCGTGTCCATTTCTGCTCGAAGCTCTGCCAATAAGTCGTCAGTCTTGCCTTGTAGAAATAGAATGGCGCGATCCACACCCAATCGATAGGTTTCTGGCGAGACGCTGAAATCACAGGGCGCGTCGCAACGTTTGATGTGGAATTGCAGACAGGGTCGATATTCGCGTGTCCCAAGATCAAGGTCACAATTACGAATTTTGAAGTGATGGTGCAGAACTCGAATGGCTTGTCGGGCTGTCCTTGCGCTGGGAAATGGGCCAAAAGTCTGGCCATTCTTGCTGTCTTTCCGTCGTGTGAATAACACGCGTGGATAGGTTTCCTCGGTAACCCGAATATAGGGGTATGTCTTGTCGTCCCTTAACATCACGTTGAACTGTGGCTTGTTATTTTTGATTAAACTGTTTTCAAGAATTAAGGCCTCAGATTCAGTGGCCGTGACGATGATATCGAGATCGTTGATCTTGGAGACCATGCGCGTGATACGTGGACCCTTGCCCGACTGATTAAAGTAACTGCGAACGCGATTGCGCAAGTTACGCGCTTTACCCACATAAAGCAGTCGTTTGCGTAGGTCACGGAATAGATACACACCCGGTTTGTTAGGCAAATCGGCTAGTGTGCGCTCAAGCTTTTCTGGCAACGACACGGGTTATCCCTTATTTGCTGGTGTTCGTTTTGCGTTGACTGTCGATGCGACTCATTTCACGTCGTATGGCGGAAAAAATGAATTCATCCACTTTAGGACCTTCATCTCGAATGCGTACCGCGCGTTCGAACACTTCAAATGCCTTTTCCTGGAGGTTCATGGCCAATAAAACCATGCCGTAGTGGTAAAGGTGATTTAGATTCTCTTCCATCGAAAGAGCGGACTCCAAGAACTCTAAGGCTTCCTCATACCTTGCCTGTTTGAAATAGACCCAGCCCAACGCGTCCAAGGCGTGATGTTTGAATTCCGGTGAAGATAGTCGCAGCGCTTCGCGGGCGAGCTGTTCGGCTTGTCTAAGGTCTTGTCCCATATCAGCCATGGTCAAAGACATGCCGTAGTTGGCAATCACTCGACCAGACCCATCAGGAAACTCATTCGCCATGCGTTCGAGTGCTTCAACGGCATCGTCGAAGCGGCCCAATGCACGCAACGACTCCATTTGGATCGTGTAGGCGACGCAACGCACGGTGTTTGGAATTTCCATACTTAAGATTTGAGAGGCTATTTTGTGGGACTCGTCATGGCGACGCAGAGAAAAGATAAGCACCGCGTACGACGATAAAACGACGTAGTTACTTGGATACTTTTTGAGTAGTTGCCGGTAATGGGGTAAGGCTTGCTTGTACTTGCCCTCGCGGAAGAGTGACTCGGCAAAGGTAAAGACCTCCATGCTCTCTTCATCAATATTGGTAGGTAACATATTCAGCTGCGGCTGTCCTGTTTGCAATGCCTCTTTGAACTCAAGTTTGTTGGGATTCAACTCGATGGCTTGATTAAAACAATGACGTGCTTTTCGAGTCCAGCGTCTGGCGAGATAGACCAAACCCAAATTGAACCAGGCATCTTCATGGCTTGGGTCTGTTTCGGTGGCTAACTCAAGATGCTGGATTGCCTCTTTCATGTTGCCGAGTTCTTTCTGAGTGATACCCATCAAATAATGAGATTGTGCCTGAGGGCGAATAGCCAAGGCGCGCTCCAAGAAAAACTCCGCTTCGGCATGATTATGCTCGGCCACGTAAATGGAGCCTAAACACAAATAGGGTAGCTCATCGTTGGGGTTGGTGGTGATGGCTTGCTGAAGCAATTCCTTGGCGGTGTCGTGGTTTCCGTCGCTGTATTCAATAAGGGACAACAGGACCAGCGAATCTTCATGGTTGGGATTGGCGGTGACAGCTGTATTGAGGAATGATCTAGCTTCTTTGGTTAAACCTTGCTCGTGAGCTTGTTCCGCCAAGTAATAGGCGAGTTCGTAATTTTGTTTGTCCAACCCAAGCGCGCGTTTCAAAGGACGCGGACTTTCGTCAAAACGATCGGACAGGGTTAAGAACTCTGCCTCCTCGATGAGTGACTTAAAGCTTGCAAGCTTATTGGCACTCCCTCGGTATAGCGCGAGGAAGCGGCTCTTCATTTGCGTAAAGCGTTCGCGGTGACGCGCCTCTTCCATTTGTTCCTGCATGGTGGTTTCCCAGCGCTGATGCAGCATGTCGTCCTTCAAATGATCCGTTTCTTTGAGGGTTTCAATCAGCGATGAGAGCCCGGAGCGCGTGATAAACGCATTGCGTTCAATGCCTTCAAAGGAATCAGACAAGCGGCTCAGATGGTCGAGCACGTTGTTGAGGGTGTCCTCCAAATTAGAGATGCGTTCAAGGAAGTGATCTTCCAGCGAGATTCTCGGTGTCTCCCGTTCTTCCCACTGCTGATCGCCCATCAGCACGAGTAGTTTCTGGCCACATTTGCGGCAGACTTCAGAAGAAGTGGGGTTGGCACTCAAACACATTTGACAAAAGATCAAGAGGGCTTCTCCCCCGGTTCGAACCAGCGTCCATCGCGTTTGATGAGGCTAATCAACTCTTCGATCCCTTGTTCTTCGGGTACATTCTTTTGTATTTCTTCGCGGCCTCGGTATAGAGAGACACGGCCAAGCCCTTGCCCTACATAACCATAATCCGCATCCGCCATTTCGCCCGGGCCATTGACGATACAGCCCATAATGGCAATATCTAGACCGACTAAGTGTTCGGTAGCTTCGCGAACACGGGGAACCACTTCCGTTAGACTGAACTTAGTGCGTCCGCACGAGGGACAAGCGATAAATTCTACCTTGCTTTTGCGAATACCTAACGCCTGCAGAATGTCATAACAAACGGGCAGCTCTTCTATTGGGTCTTCAGCTAAAGAGACACGAATCGTGTCGCCAATGCCGTCTGCTAATAACGTGGCGATACCCGCGGTTGATTTGACTCTCGCGTAACTGCCATCACCGGCCTCGGTAACGCCTAAATGTACGGGATACGCATTGAAACGCTCTGCGTAGCGCTCAAATAACAAACGGTTAGCCGCAATCATGATCGGAACGCGCGACGCTTTTAAGGAAACAACCAGCTCATAAAAGTTCTCGGCCTCACATATATCGATGAACTCGAGGGCACTTTCGACCATACCTTCTGGCGTATCTCCATGGACAAACAGCATGCGCTCGGAAAGTGAGCCATGGTTGACGCCGATGCGCATGGCGGTGCCATTGGTTTTGCAAGCTACGATGACCCTATGCATCTGTTCAGCTATCTTTGATTGTTCGTCTTGGATCTCGCTGTCAGTGAACTCTTTTTGGGCGTCCCGGCGCTTAAATACAAATAGGCCCGGGTTGATTCGTATCTTATCGACAAATGGCGTCACCGCCTCTGCGATCTTCCAGCCATTGTGATGAATATCAGCGACCAGTGGTATGTCACCAAACCCTTGTTTGCTCAGGCCTTTTCGGATCTGGCCAAGATGAGCGGCATCTTTGATGTTTGGCGTGGTGACGCGCACGATTTCGCAGCCGTTTTCATATAAATCGATGATGGATTTAACGCAGCCTGCAATGTCTGCGGTGTCCTCGACGATCATGGACTGGACAGCCACGGGATGCTGACCGCCAATCGTTCGACTACCGATTCGAACTTCACGGGTTAGTTTTCTCTGTATCATGGTCCGACCCTCACTGCACAGTGGCCCTTATCCTAGCTTGATATGCTGTGGGCGCGGAATATTCTGGCACAGCTTCCAACTGGTCCGCTAGCGCTTGGACTAATTGAACTCGAATGTTTTGCCTTGAATATCGTAGTCGAGTTCAATGCCGAGTTCATCCAATTCGCGTGTCATCTTGCCATCAAACGAAGGTTTGAGATGATAAATCAGGATCTTGCAAGGTCGCTTGAGTTTGGCGAGGTCGCGGGCCAATAATTTGGGTGTCATGTGGCCTGACGCAATCGCCAAATCTTCCATTGCATTGGGAAATGAGCAGTCCACGATGACGCACTTTAAGTTTTCTCGTTTATTGGCTTCTTCCCAAATGAGATCGGTATTGGTGGTGTCGGCGGTGTACAAAATGGAGCTATTCGACTTCGAAGACTCTACAAAAAAGGCGGAACAAGGTACGAGGTGATTAACGGGTACGGGCGTTATCTTCAAGTGCCGTATTTGGATCGGTACCATGGGTTCAAGCTCAATGAATTCTAGACTAGGCGTCTTTTCGTCAGGTAGACGGGAAAAATCAGGCCAGGTGACTTCATTGAAGATGTGGGTGCGTAACGCATTGATCACAAATGGGCTTGACCAAACGCGTAGCGGAGATGGCGTAAGTCCAAATTGGTTGTCAATCAAATAGGGTAATGAACCCGTGTGGTCAACATGAGAGTGACTCACAAATACGTCCGAGATTTTGTATTGGCGATCCAAGTTTAAGGCACTAGTTAAGCACCCGGCATCTAACGCCAGAAAATCGTCCACCAAAAAACTGGTGAGCTTGTAGAAATTGGCGTTACCGCCATACGAACCTAGAATGTCAATTTTCATAAAGCGCCTTTTGTTGTGCGCGAGCTCATTGCCTCTTTATTGTAACCTTTTTAGCCGGACAAACTGCTTGAATCAAGAATTTTTCCTGGACCTCAGGTCTGCGATACTGAGAGTGTAGCAGAGCTCAATCTAACTCATCCGTGTCCTTAATCACAGGTGAAAGGATAGAATAGACGTAGGTTAGGTAGGGCAGTAGCGAGCCGTTGGAGACCAAATGCTCGAATATATAGATATGGTTGCCGTCGATCCAGACTATGACTGGGTGGAAGTTGAAGCCAAAGACGAGCTCAATGAACAGAGCTGTCTCGTGCATTTAGTCATTCAAGATGCCCATGACATGGCCTATACCTTTGTGCAACGATATCAAGCCAAGCAATCCATATCATTCAATTTCAGTGACTCTCTGGTCTCTGCCCTACGTGAATTTTTTCAGGAGGCGCGGCTGGCCCAGGTCATGTTCATCGGACAGAAGCCGCTCGACGACTTAGCAGTTATGCTGCGCACGCAAACGCTGTGTTTTGCGGCGCCAGAGCGTTCAACCCTGCGAAAATCAAAGCTAGCTCGTGTCAGGCTCTATGTTGATGAAGCGTTCCAGTTGATGCAAAAGCACCTTTTTGACCAGGCACTGAAACGCATTACATGGATCCATCTGTTAGACCCTAAGAATGCTATGGCCTTTGAGTTGCGCATAGCTTGTTTGCGATCGGCTAAACAAATATCCGATTGTGTCTCGGCCTTTGAAGGTTGGATCAAAGCCTATCCCGATCAAATTGAACCTTATCTGGGGTTAGGTGAAGTCTGGTTGTATTTGGATCAAGATGCCAAGGCGAAAGAGGTATTCACCTATCTTTTGAAATTGGATCCCAAAAACAGCATGGCTTTGTTAGGGTTAGCTCAAGCTAAAGCACGATTGGGTGAAGAATATATGATGGAGCTGAGCAAATCATTTTTGGTTGATTCTGCTTACACCAAAGAGGTGGTTGAGCATATTTTTGATTTCCGCGCGAAGCATCCGGGGCGCCTGAGTGCTAAAACATTAGTCGAGGTTGCCGAACATTATGGGATACCACTGAAACGACTTATGGGTCGGGCACAGCGAGGTGTTCTGCCATTTCACCGCCAAGACGGAAAAGGGTTACTTCACTTTTCCGAAACTGAACTGGAGCGCTATTATCAAAGCCTACGGCAGTTGGGCTTGGAGATAAGGAGCCAGCCATTGCCTGTCGTGAAAGATAAGCAACTAGATCTTTTTGAGAGCGATACGTGATTCTTGAACGATTATTGGAAGACTGTCGTATCTGGACTCCTGATCCTTGGCCCAACGACGTTGAACTTTGGCAGGGCCCGAGGTTTGTATTTGAGAACGAACCAACTGCTGAATCGCAGGAGCCCTCATCGTTATGAGTCGTTCGCCGTCGCGTTTGATTCTTGTCGCAGTTTTTGGACTGACTTGCTGGCCGCCCGTATCTGCCAATAACCATGATCTTCGTCGCCAAATGATGGGCGATATTCAATCAGCACTGAATAGCCGACAACCCTCTATTTGGGGTTCTTTTGAAGGTAATTATCAGGTAGCCGTTGAATGGCAGTTCTCGGAAATGAATGGGTTGTTAACCTTTCGGCGTCAGGTTAGAAAGTCGCCGGACGGCGGCGTCTCGGTCACCGAAACATGGCAAATGAATGCATTGGATTTGCCTAAACTAGGTGCCATCTGGGGACACCCAGACGTGTTGGCATGGGATGAACTGCTAGGGGAAATCGAAAACGGGCGCATTGTTGCGGACGAGGCGAGTGGCATGATCCTGATCCTGCGCGAGTTTCCCATCAACACAGACCTACGCCGCATCATGCCCTTCCCACTTGATGCTATTCCGACAGAATCGAATCCGTTATTGACCTTTGAGGATCGCCTGAATCCGCAAGGTGGGTCCCGGTTTGCCAATTTCATGTCAGATCTGTTTTTAGATGAAGTGTTGGATCTTGATGGTGTGCCGATCTCGATTTCCAAGCGCTACCACATTGAGGGACAGTTTTCGCGCATTAGCCCCAAAGTCCGTGTCGAGCGCCGCATTCGCCTCGACCTAGCCGGTACCTACTCTGTTTTTGATGTTTATGGGTTTGGCGCCGAATTTCTGCTAGGCAATCGCGATAACGATGAGGACTCTGAGATAGAGGAAGGTGCCTTCTTCAATTTTGAAAAGAGTGTGGTCGTCATACGCGAAGGTTATCAGCGTTGGTTTGACGCACTATTCACCAAGATTATTCCCTTGCGCGAACTGCCTTACTCATCCAAATCTTTTGACCGCATGCCGGTTGGTATTCGGGTCGTTTACCCAAGTACGTCGGGCATCACGCTTGAGGAGAGACGACGTCGCACGACATCACTGGGAGATACGTTTCCCTGGAAACTAGATAGTTTTATTGGTTTGCAGGGAACTTTTTTTGTGAGTGTTCGCAAACAGTCGTCCCAATCCATGGAACTCCGGTTTGGCGGCCGCGTTGAGCGATTACTTGAATTGGATACTCGCATTCGGCCCGACTTCGATGGGCCAATCGACCCGCTACGTTTGGTGTTTGGCACGATCGTTCAATTGCGCTCCAAAAAGGGGTTTGGAACGCGTCTCTTCATGCAGCGTTTGATCGATCTAGAGAACGAGTTGGATGTGGCCAATGCCCACGAGGCACTGCAGCGAGGCGTCCGCATTAACGGTTTGGCCTTTGGTGTGGCCGCAGCAATTAACTTTTCGTTTCGTCGCGATATTGATGAGTACCTGGTTGAACGTTTCATCCGCGGGCGTTTGCCTGAAATGACCTGGGACCGAGCCGTTTATAGTCGTTACAACCTCACCGAGAATTATGCCAAATTTGGCATTCGCTACATCAATGTGAGACGTGATACCAATCGCCTGGACGATGATTGGCGTGTCGAGAACTTTGATAGTGGCGTCACAGCCAGCGGCAGGGCGCTTTCCTATGCGACGCGCCACTCTTTTCGAGTACTCGATATTGACAGTCGCAGGACAACCCAACTACGCGGTTTTTTAGGTGCCCGCGAATTCTCGAATCAAGATGCTTTCATCGAGCTGGTCAGCATGTATGAAGATGATCGTATGACTTATGATGAGTACGATCGTATTTTGGGTCGCTTCGAACATTGTATTGGTCCAAGCCTGGACCTATCCGAGCTAAGGGACTGGCCGGCTGAGAAAATCTACCGCAATGCTCAAATTGGCTATCGGCTTGTATTTACCAAAGAGGCGGTCAGTCTATTAGTCCAACGTCTCGTGGCGGCAGAAAGGGACCAGCCCATTCGACGGTGGCTACGTTATCACCCTATCTTGACCCGGCGCTTGAACAAGTATCAGGATGATCCCGACCGTTATTTTCCTGTGGTCAGCCATATCCTTTTCAAAATGTCGAAACGGAACGGTCCTATAGCAGACGTCATCGCCGACATGCCGGCCGATTCTTTGTTAGTCGAATGGCAAGGTCGAAGTGACCAAAGCCCCACCAGCTATCATAGTCAAGGCCAAGCGTCACTCGACGCCAATATGTTACAGGCATGGCAAACGTGGGAAACGATTTCAGTTATCGATGATCTATTTGTGGAACAAAGCCTTCAATCACGAACGCGTTAGGCTCATGAGAAAGCGATCTCATTTATATGATCGCGACTGGACTTCGCAGCCTTTGAAATGGCGGCTTCCAAGCCATCGTCGGATGGCGATGGGAAGCAGATCGCCCGTGAAGAGTTTATTAACGCGCCCGTTCCAGCTTGGAAAGCTGCCTTGATGGCCTCGTCGGATCCGCCTTGAGCGCCATAACCCGGAACCAGAATCCAACATTGAGGCATTAACGTCCTTAACCGTTTCATGTGGTCTGGGTAAGTGGCACCCACTACCGCGCCCACATTGCCGTATCCGCTAGATCCCACACTGACTTCCGTCCACCTTTGAACCATTTGTGCCACTTTGTCGGCGAGTGTGATGCCGGACTCCAATCGTAAATCTTGAAAGTCACCACTGCTGGGGTTACTCGTTTTTACCAGCGCAAAAATGCCATGACGCGGACTCTCAAGAAAGGGCTGGATGCTGTCTGACCCCAAATACGCGTTTAAGGTAACTGCATCGCTTGAATAAGGCGCGTCGGCGTCGGGGCTATCAAAAAAAGCATGGGCGTATGCTTTGGCTGTGCTGCCTATATCGTTGCGTTTACCGTCCATGATGATGCGCTGGTCCCGTGCTTTTAGGTGACTTATGAGTTCCTGGAGCGCCCTAAGTCCATCCGGCCCAAACATTTCGAAAAATGCGATTTGTGGTTTGAAGGCGACTGCGTAGGCGCTGGTCGAATCAATCACTAACCTAAAATAGTCGCTGATGACTTGGAATGGGTCGTGATCACGGGCTGCCCGAAAGCTCTCAGGGATCCGGTGCCAATGTGGGTCCAGCCCTACGACCAAACGGCTGTTTAACTGCTGAACTCGGTTTGCCATGTCATCGGCAAAATGGCTGATCATGGTTTGCCTCCAAATGCGCGCTCATTATAAACGCAGGAACTAGTTGTTAAGCGTTTGATTCGATAGAATTCTTCAGAGGTCAGCATGTACGAAAGCCTTTTTCAACAATTGGATCGCGCAGCCAGCGCCAAACGAAAAGCTTGGTGGGAGGCGTATTTGAAGGGTGCAACAGCTTTTCGTGGTGTGGATATGGCGAATATTCGCGGCTTAGTTCACCGCTGGCGAGAAGAATATGAATTGGCCAACAAGCCCGACCATGAACAAGTAGACATAGCGCTGACGCTTTGCAGAGCAAAATATAGCGAAGACAAGATGGCGGGTCTCCTACTATTGGCAGAAGCGTTACTCATCGAGAAGCGCTTAAACATGACTCGTGATTTACCGCAGTTCGCACGTCTGTTCGCAGATGGTCACATAGCTGATTGGAACCTGTGTGATTGGTTCTGTGTGAAGTTGTTGGGACCCTGGATCGAAAGGGAAGGCATGCCATTGGCGCTTGAACTCGCTAATTGGACCAAGGCTGATGTGATTTGGCAGCGTCGAGCAGGGCTGGTATGTTTTGAGCCCCTAATGAATCAGAAGCAAAACTATATTCCGTATCTCGCACTCATTTTGGTAGCCTGCGAAAGGTTGGTGCAAGACCAAGCACGATTCGCGCAAACAGCCGTTGGTTGGCTGCTCCGTGAACTTAGTGCAAATGAAATGGATAAGGTGAAAGACTTCCTCGATATCCATCTGGCACTTTTCTCGGCAGAGAGTTTGCGCTATGTCACCGCCAAAATGGTGCCCAGCGAACAACGTAAGTGGCGACAAGAACGAGTGCGCTTGAGACCGCCTAATCGTCGTGGCTGATATGGCTATGGTTTCGGCGAACCGTCATTTACGCTATGATATCGGGCCGGAGTTGACGAGGAGGAGCGCTTTTGTCGGCACCTAAACATAATGAACTGATCGTACGCGAAGGATGGCCCTTTATGGCGCCGTTAATCGTTTTGTTTGCTTTGTCTCTGATTCTGAAATGGCCAATCTGGTTGGCCGTTATCAGCCTGATCTTGACACTCTACGTAGCCTATTTTTTTCGTAACCCTTACCGTCGCATTCCCAGCGATGAAGACGCAGTCGTATCGCCTGCAGACGGTAAAGTTGTGCAAGTGGGTAGAGATGATGCCGGTCGCTGGGTGATCTCAGTGTTCTTAAACATTTTTAACGTGCACGTTAATCGCAGTCCTATCGCAGGTCAGATCAGCGAGATCAAATATATTAAGGGCAAGTTTTTGGCGGCCTATGACCCCAAAGCTTCTATCGAAAATGAACGAAATGGATTGAGCATCGTGCGCGGCTCCCAGACCGTAGAAGTCATTCAAATTGCTGGGCTCATCGCACGGCGCATTGTGTGTTGGAAAAAAGCGGGCGACGAATTGGCTCGCGGTGAACGGTTTGGGTTGATCCGGTTCGGATCACGTGTCGACATTATCTTGCCAGCCGAGGCAGAGATGGCTGTGGTGGTTGGACAAAAGATACGTGGCGGTTGCGACATGTTAGCGCGCCTCAAGCCGGACCCTCAGGAGCCATAAATATGCCAAGCATATCGAGACGCAAACCGCCCTGGCTGCAAGTACCGCTACCCGGTGGCGACGTTCACCACGATCTGAAGCGCAGTTTACGAGCCCGTAATTTACATACGGTTTGTGAAGAAGCTAAATGTCCTAACGTCGGTGAATGCTGGTCTAGCGGCACAGCGACCATCATGATCCTTGGTGAAGTTTGTACACGTGGCTGTCGCTTCTGTTCGGTCAAATCTGGTAATCCGGGCGGAATCCTAGATGCGGATGAACCAAAGAAGTGTGCCGAAGTTGTGCGTGCCATGAATCTTAATTATGTGGTGGTTACCTGCGTGGACCGAGATGATTTAGCGGACGGTGGCGCGGCCCATTTTGCCGACGTCATCCGTGCCATCCATGCCGAAAAACCTGAATGTTTTGTGGAGGTGCTGACATCGGATTATCAGGGACAGCGCGACAGTGTTGCCGCCATCCTTGAAGCCGCCCCTGACGTATTTGCCCATAACTTGGAAACGGTGGAAGCGCTTACGCCGCGGGTAAGAGACCCACGTGCCAGCTACAGACAAAGCCTTTCCGTTTTACGTATGGTTAAAGAAATACAACCTGACCGCATCACCAAGTCCTCGTTGATGCTGGGTTTAGGTGAAGACGAAAACCAAGTTCGAACCACATTGCACGATATGCGCGAAGCTGAAATTGATGTGGTGACATTTGGCCAGTATCTGCAGCCCTCGCGTAAACATCTGTCGGTAGAACGTTTCTTAGCACCAGAGGAATTTGACCGCTGGGCTGAAGAAGCGCGATCATTAGGGTTCTTGTATGTGGCTTCTGGACCTTTGGTCCGATCCTCTTATAAGGCCGGAGAATTTTTTCTGGAAAATCATCTTGCTCAAAAGAAAGCGCTTGCGTTGCGCGGTGTAATGGAAGTCTAAAGGAGACCTCATGAGTTACGAGTTTAGGATGCCCGAAATCGGTGAAGGCGTTATGGAAGGTGAGATCGTTGAATGGCTCATCGCTGAAGGCGCTCAAGTCGAAGCCGACCAACCCGTTTTATCTGTTTTGACCGATAAAGCGACGGTCGAAATTGCGGCACCTCAAGCTGGAATCGTTGCCGAGTTACGCGGCGCAGCCGGTGACATGGTTGAGGTCGGTAACGTGATTGCCGTTTTCACTGAAGTGGGCGGCAAAGTCGAAGCCAAGCCAGCGCCTGCTAGCAACGCTCAAGCCATTGTCGATGAAGCACCCGCCAAGGGCACGGAGTTCCAGTTCCCCTTACCTGAAATTGGGGAAGGCGTTATGGAAGGTGAAGTGGTTGAGTGGCATGTGGCAGTGGGCGATCAGCTCATAGAAGACCAACCGCTGATCTCTGTACTCACCGACAAAGCCACCGTGGAAATCACGTCTCCCATTAATGGCGTGGTCAGAAAATTACACGCCCAAGCCGGTGACATCATTGAAGTTGGTCATGTTTTGGCCACCTTTGAGTCGAGCGAAGGCCTTACCCAGACTGTCGATGCGCCCAAAGCGACCGTTGTTGAGCCGCTCCGCGAAGAACCTAAAGTAGCTGCCGCCGCCAATGCGGTTGATCCTGCCAGTAACCCTTCGATCAGCGCCTTTGGGACGCCTTTGGCGACACCTGCCGTGCGTCGTTTGGCCTCGAAAATGGGTATCGACCTAAGTCATGTTCGTGGTTCCGGTCCTCATCACCGAATCACTCGATCAGATGTCGAATCGTTCACGGCCTCTCCGGCCACACAAGCGACTCCTACGGCGACGCCTGCCGCTGGCCAAGCGCCTGTTTCCCTACCCAGAACCGAAGCTGACAAACGCGTGGCTATCAAGGGACTGCGCAAAGCGATTTACACAAACATGACCAAGGCCAAGCAAATCGTGCCGCATTTCACCTATGTGGAAGAAATCGAAATGGACCGCATGGTCGCCATGCGCGCAGGCATCAAAGATTTGGCCGCTGAAGAAGGCGCGAAACTCTCGTACCTACCCTTCATCGCAAAAGCGATCTCGCTCTCTATTAGGAAATTCCCTATCATGAACGTTTCCGTAGATGACGCGGCCATGGAGATCCTCTACAAGGACGAAATAAACATCGGCATCGCCACCTCCACCGAGCACGGGCTCATGGTTCCCGTCGTCAAAGACGCCGATAAAAAAACGGTTGTTCAATTGGCCAAAGAAATCGAGGAACTGGCTGGCCGCGCTAGAGCGCGCAAGTCGAGTCCGGCTGATCTATCCGATGGCACCTTTACCATCACCTCGCTTGGTAGGCTGGGCGGGCTACTGGCAACGCCCATCATTAACCACCCCGAAGTTGCCATCTTTGGCGTTCACAACATGGTTGATCGCGCCGTCGTTCGCGATGGTCAAATCGTGATTCGGAAGATGATGAACGTAGCCGTTGCCTTTGACCATCGCGTCGTTGATGGTGATGTAGGCGCAGCCTTCACCCAGGAAGTGAAGACTTACCTTGAAAACCCCGACAAGTTCCTGTTGCACCTAGCTTAACGTGATCCGTTTTTTTGCCTCCTGTCCCTCTGGCTTCGAAGCGCAACTAGCTGAGGAGCTGGAGGCAATTGGTGCTAAGGAAATTAAAGAGTCACGGGCCGGCGTCAAGTTTGCCGGTAACGTGGAATCCGCGTTTAGAGTGGCCATGTGGTCGCGTGTGGCTAATCGCGTGCTGCTACCTCTCATCGAAGGTCCATGCCGGTCGGCCGAGCACGTATACGATCTTGCACGCCGCGTTCCCTGGCATGAACATATTGCCGCCGAACACACCATCGCGGTCGAGGTACATGCCACAGGCTCTATCTTCAACGATACGCGTATCATTGGGCTTAAGGTCAAAGACGCCCTCGTCGATACCATCCGCGATAACTGCGGCGATCGACCCGACGTCTCCAAACAGGCACCAGATTTCAGGATCCATGTCGCATTAAAAGGACCAGATCTCACCTTGAGCCTGGAATTAAGTGCCGGCCCCCTTCACGAACGCGGCTATCGTAAACGCTTAGTTGAAGCGCCCATCAAAGAGAATCTAGCCGCCGGAATTCTCATGAAGCTAGGCTGGCCCGAACGCGCCCGTGCCGGTGCGGAATTACTTGATCCCATGTGCGGGTCAGGCACATTCCTAGTTGAAGCGGCATTTATAGCCATGGATCGCGCTCCGGGCTTACAACGCGAAAACGTCACCGCCCAAAAGTGGCTGTGCGCCGAACCCGGAGTATGGGAGAAGCTACGTGATGAAGCCAACGCCCGCATTAAACCTTTAGAGAACAAAATACGTGGCTATGATCAGTCGATGACGGCCGTACGCGCCTCACGTATGAATCTAGCTAGCGCCGGTGTTCAGGGCCCGATCAGTGTGGAACCTCGTGCACTGGAAGATTGGCCAAATCACCAGCTACAAGGTCAAGGATTAATGGTGACCAACCCTCCATATGGCGTGCGATTGAGTGACGAGGTCTCGGTGGTTGGGTTGTTTGGTCAAATGGGTGAGTTCATGCGCCAGCGCGCACTCGGTTGGCACGCTGGTATTCTGACTGCTGACGCGGGACTAGGTAAGTTGCTCGGCATTAAAGCGCACAAAATATCCAAATTCCACAACGGTCCAATCCCCTGCCAACTACTTCAATTTGATCTGCAAGAGGATGCCTTTTTCAACAAGAGTGGCGAAACACTAGCGCCGCCCAAAGGGTTCCCCGTCTTATTAGACGGCAATGCCAAGATGTTCCAGAACCGACTGCAAAAGAACCTGGATCGGCTGCGCAAAAAACTAGACGAGAAGGTGACTTGTTACCGCATTTACGATGCCGATATGCCGGAGTACAACGTTGCCATTGACCGTTACGAGGATCACCTCGTGATCGCCGAATATGCGCCTCCTAAAACCGTTGATGCCTCAAAAGCTGAACGCCGTTGGCGTGATGTGTTGATGGTGGCACCTGACGTCATCGGTATCCCCCGCGAACAGGTTTCACTCAAAGTGAGGCGCAGACAATCAGGTAACAAACAATATGAACGCGAGACGGAACGCCAGGAAACTCTTGTCGTTCGCGAGGCAGGGCTTCAGTTTGAACTCAATTTGTGGGATTACTTGGATACCGGACTCTTCCTGGACCATCGTTTGGTTAGAGAACGAATCCGTAGTTTTGCCAAGGGAAAGCGATTCCTTAATCTGTTTGCCTATACTGGTTCGGCGACCGTCTACGCGGCCTCGGGCGGCGCAAAATCGACCATAACTGTCGATATGTCAGCTAACTATTTGGCTTGGGCGGAACGTAACATGGCTTTAAATGGATTGTTGGGTTCCAAACATCAGTATTTCTCTTTGGACGCCTATGACTGGCTGGACCGTGCGCAAGGCACGTATGATCTGATCTTCTTGGACCCACCCACCTTCTCTAATTCAAAACGTATGAATCGAACACTGGATATTCAACGAGATTTCTTGGGATTGTTGCGGCGATCTATTCGTTTGCTTGATCGTGGAGGAATACTTATCTTTTCCACCAACCGTCGTAAGTTCAAATTGGAAGATGAACTGGTGGCGGAACTAGGTGTGCGCAATGAAGACATTACCGAAGAAACCATGCCGCTAGATTTTGCCAAGCGCCCTTCTATCCATCAATGTTGGCAAATGACAAAACTTTGAGCGATCTTTAAGTTAGCAATGAATGAGACCGATGATGTGTAGATCAAACGTGATCAATTTGTGCAAACGAGGTTAAGTGACTCGACATGAATCACAACGATGCAAGCGCGATGTTAGGTGTGAACCGCACCACTCTCGAAATCTGGGTCGATCAGGGTTTCCTCAATCCAAGCGAGGACGGTTTTGACGAATCGGAACTGAAAAGCTTCCTGAAGCAATACCAGCTGAAGTCACCTGTGGGAGATCCCTGGACGGATCTGTTTTCTGCCCTGAAACGGGGAGGTGTCCATGAAGCCATTGCTGGATCGGATGTCGATGAAGTGTTGAAGAACGCTCTGGCAAGAGTACGTTTACCCAAAGTGACGGATCGAGCTGCCCTATTGGAGCAACTCAGGGAACGGGAGCGGATTTCGTCGACAGGCGTCGGCTATGGCGTGGCTTTTCCCCACATCTCAAGCCCCAGTGCATTGGAGCTACCCTGTAGTTTCGTCGCTTCATTTCAACTCGACCAACCCATCCCTTACTACGCATATGATCGTAAAGACGTAACCCACCTGTTCATGTTGCTTGTTCCCAACACGGAAGCCCATTTGAAGATCATGCAACAGTTGGCTAAACGGATTCGCCAGCCGGAGTTCCGCGCTTACTTAGCTGGCAAGACTGACTTAGACACCATGCTGGTTCAGGTGGCCGAAGCCCAATAGCGACTGAGTTAATTAAGAAAGGCGACTCGCTTGATGTTTTCGCTTGAAGATCTGTTAGCACGTCATCCGCGAAACATCATTTTCCGCTGTATTGGCGGCAGTAGACTTTACGGTACCCACAGCGAAACAAGCGATATCGATGGGCGTGGTATTTACATGTTGCCCGCTTCAAGCTATCTGAGCCTGGAAGCCCACCCGAACCAGGTTTCAGATCAGAAAGGCGACTGCGTCTTTTATAGCCTGCGGCGTTTCTTAGAGCTGGCCATTAACGCCAACCCTAACGTATTGGAACTGCTCTTTGTCCCCGAAGACTGCCTCATATCCACCACGGCTTACATGGCGAAGCTGGTTGAACAGCGCCAACTCTTCATCAACAAGAAAGTGTTTGAGTCCCATGTCGGCTATGCCAAAGCACAGATCAAAAAGGCACGTGGTCGCAACAAGTGGATCAACAATCCGCAACCTGAAGAAACGCCTCAAAAATCGTCATTCTGTTGGTTCATCGGACTCGAAAAGGGAGGAAAAAAGTTTCGTCCCCGCTCTATCGACCAAACCGATGTTGATTTGGGCCGCTGCCATGCGGTGCGAGTAGCTCATGCGAAAGGACTCTATCGGCTCTACGATTTGGGTGATCAAGCACGTGGCGTGTTTAGAAACGAGTCGTTGGTTTCTGAGACCGTCGACTTGGCCGACGAACATCGCTGTATTGGCTTATTGGTCTACCAGGACGAAGCCTATGATCGCGCTAAGAAGGATCATCGTCATTATTGGCATTGGCGCAAAGAGCGTAACGAGTCGCGTTGGTTGGATCAGGAACAAGGAGCCATCGATTACGACGCTAAGAACATGATGCACACCTTCCGCTTACTGATATCTGGGCGCAACTTATTGCAGGAAGGCAAACCCTTGGTTCGTTTTGAAGGAGAGCAGTTACAATTCCTAAAACAGATCCGGTCTGGACATTGGAGTTATGAGGATCTTATCGACCGAGCGGAAGGCGAAATGAGCGATCTTGAATCCCTTCACGAAAAGAGTCAGTTGCCGGAAAGCTCTGACCTTGAACTTGTAGACAAGTTACTTTTTGAGATCACAGAGGCATGGGAAAACGATCATGCTGAATGAGATTAAAGCGGGCCTCAAGATGATTGAGGCTGAAGAGGACCTCACCATCCTGTTCGCCTGTGAATCGGGTAGTAGGGCTTGGGGGTTCGGCTCGCCTGACAGTGACTACGACGTTAGGTTCATCTATCTTCGCCCGCTCTCGTTTTACTTACAGCTCCAGCCAGGACGTGATGTGATTGAACGACAGCTTGCAGGCGATTTGGATATGGCCGGTTGGGATTTGCAAAAAGCGTTGCGCTTATTCGCGCAAAGTAATGCCTGTCTCTTTGAATGGTTAAAGAGCCCAATCATTTATCGGCAGCAGCCAGAATTTCTGGCCGAGATGCGTGGTCTCATCGACGTTCACCTGAATCCGATATCCACCTTCTATCATTACTGGTCGACGGCGCAAAAGATGTGGCAGGAGCGGAATAGCGCAGGAGAGATCAAGATCAAGAAACTCTTTTACGTGATGCGACCGCTGCTGGCAGCGCGGTGGGTGATCTCAAAACGAGAAATGCCGCCCATCACCTTTGCCGAGTTACGTGCAGGTGCCGACTTAACCGAGGCGGTCAGCGACTGTTTGGACGATATCGAGGCTCGCAAAGCGCTAGCCAAAGAAGCGCAGATCATCCAAGTGCCCCAAGTTTTAACGGACTGGATTGATGGTGATTTAGTGCGCTTAAAAGCGGAAGTAGAACACCTGAGTTTCGAGAAACGAACGACCATGAAAAAGTTGGATGGAGTCTTCCTCAGGTATCTGGGTTTGTAGCCGCATCAACGAGTAAGAGTCTTCCGGGTATTCTACGTAACAATCTTTTTTAAAATAAGTTAAGTGGATGCACAATGTAACCTGAGCCGGTCCGATGTGGAATGCGGAGGCAAGCCTCCTCTTTTTCGCGCATTTACGTTGAACACCAATGCAGATATCGCGATGCTTGCTTCGCGAGCGCCAATCGGCGCAGGATTTAAGCATTACAGGCCTGACAATCACTTCGAAGGAATGCGTTCACCATATGGGCAATGAAGCCATGGGATCGCCGAGTTGAACTCGGCATGAGCATAAACCCAACGAAGTCAGTCCTTTGCCGTTTGGACGACTAATGAGAGTTCTCTTGATTGTTTTGGGATCTTTGTGATTAAGAAGTCCAATCTTTCGTGAAACGAGAATACGGGAATGTCATGCTTTGAGGGACAAAGATCCATGCCGAGTGAACACGCCGGGCTCGCACACGAGCGATCCCAGGAGGGGCGAGAAATTGCCCGGTTAGGACTTGAATCACTGCGCTCGACGAGCAAGCTCATCGATGTAGATTATTCGCCTCCTGCGGCGCACTGATCTAAAGCGGTGGCAATCTGCAGCGGCAGCAAGCCTCCGCAGTCCATATCGGAGTTTGATGTGACGCTTTAGCTGGAGATGATCACCTTGTGCCGTGGTTTTTAGCCTCACCGAGGCGGCAGAATTTAGCCCCGGTCGTAAGGCCGGGGTCAAACGACAAACCCGCAAAGAGCCCCATCGGGCGGCAGGAAATCGGGTCGATATTTGTTGGTTGGATGTTTACGCAAGTTATTGGTATTGAATATCTTGAGTCCGCTGGCTTATATTGTAGTGTGGTGGCTTGCCTCCGCTTTTTCGCGAATTTACGTTGAACACGAATGAACACATCGCGATGCTTGCTCCGCGAGCGGCAATCGGCGCAGAATTTAAGCATTGCAGCCCTGTCGATCACTTCGAAGCATAGCCATGGTCATCTGACGGGCGATGAAGCCATGGGATCGCCGAGTTGAACTCGGCAAGGTAATAACCCCAACGAAGTCAGTTCTTTACTGTCTAAACGACTCATGAGACTTCGTGAGGCCTATTTGGGCATTGCGCTCGACGAGCAAGCTCATCGATGTAGATTATTCGCCTCCTGCGGCGCACTGGTCTAAAGCGGTGGCAAGCCACACGTTTCTCCCTACCGGCAACCCAATTCAAAACGATCTATGTTGCCTCAAGCGAGGTGAGTGATCGGAATCGGAGGGCTGAGAGCGCCGCCAGCAGCGAGACCAGACCACAGCCCAGGATCGCCACTGCCAAGGCCACCTGGCTTGTATCCGAAAACAGACTCACCAAGAAGGCGGCTCCAGCCGCAACCACAAAGCGAATAAAACCTTGCAATGCGGTCGCCCGTCCCGCTCGGTCGGCAAAAGGCTGTAGCGCACCACTGGAACCGGATGGCAACAGCCAGGCCACGCCTAAGGTCACGCTATACATGGGCAACATAAGCGCCCAAAGCGAATGCCATACGCTCAGCGTTAACATAGCTACTCCACCGACGATTAAACATAGGCTTCCCACCAAGGCCATCGTCGGTAATGACAATCTGCCGCTTAGCCTTGACGCCACAAAGCTGGCTGCAATGTAAATCAGCGCATTTGATGCAAAAATAATCGCGAACACTTGAGCACTCAGTCCCAACCCCTTCATTAGCAAAGGGCCAGCGGTGGTGATGAAACAAAACAAGGCAGCAAATCCCAAGCTGTAAACGATGGTGTATTGGATAAATACCGGATTCTTTCCGATCCCTATGAAGCCTTGTAGCCAGCGCGTCGATGTTTCTCGGGCGTGGGGTTTAGACGTCTCAGGCAGGTAGCCCACCACCAGGAACGCCAACACACATCCAAAGACGGCCAGGAAATAGAAAGAAGCCCGCCAGTTCCAGAGCTCGGCCATGAAGGCGCCTAAATTTGGCGCGAGAATGGGCGCCACACCCACCGCCGTCGCCATTCGAGCGAAGATTCGCGTCATATCGGAACCCGAGCACAGGTCCCGGACAATGGCCATTGCGCTTACCGTCCCGCAGCTGGCGCTTATTCCCTGAACAAAGCGAGCGATCAAGAATAGGATGATATTCTGCGCCAGGGCACAAATCAAACTGGAAATGAAGAATAGAGCGATGCCCGCAAGCAGTGGTTTTCTGCGGCCATAACGATCAGAGAGTGGACCCAAAGCCAATTGTCCAAAAGCAAATCCAATCACGAAAAGACTCAGTCCAGCTTGGACCTGTGCCATGGATACGCCAAACTCGTCGGCCATACCTTGCATGGATGGCAAGTAAATATCGATCGATAGGGCCGTTAACGCACTGAGCGCAATCAAGATCCACATCAACTTCGGATTCATGATCCACCTCCTGAAGAAATCGTAGCGGTACCAGTTGTAAAAGAAAAATGAATCGTGTTTATAATTGTCATCGAATATTTTTATGGATAAAACATGGAACTGTCAGTTCAGAACTTGATTGCGTTTGAGGCCTTAGTGCAGACCGGTAACATGTCTCGAGCAGCCGAACGCTTGGGTCTCAGTCAGCCCGCCCTGAGTTGGTCGTTGCGTCAGATGGAAGAAAAGTTGGGCGTGACTTTGTTTGTGCGCATGAAGTCAGGCATGGCCTTAACACACCAAGGTAAGATCCTGCAAAAGCACGCCCATGAATTGCGCAATGATTGGGATCGTTTTCATTCGGCGCTCCAAGAGAACGCCAACGAGCCGCAAGGCACTTATACTCTCGGTGTCTTTCAAACGCTGGCGATGTTCACGCTTCCCCGTTTCTACCCTCAATTGGCAATGGCATACCCGCACATTGATTTAAAGCTGGCGCACGATGGCTCGCAGAACATAGCTGAGGGTGTCATCAAGATGAAATACGACTTTGGTTTGGTCGCCAATCCGCCCAGACACCCGGATCTAACCATCGTGGACTTGTACCCTGATCAGGTGGAGTTCTGGGTGTCAAACGAACCATCGCCGCTTCAAGATCCTCAAAATCCGGTAGCGGTGGTTAGCGGGACTGAAGGTATGTTGGCAGGCGCATTTGGCTATCAAGAAGCGCTGGCCAAGGGCGTGATCCGATCTACTCGGGTGTTGGCGACCACCGACTTGGTGGTGGTGGTCAGTTTAGTCAAAGCCGGAGCGGCGATTGGTTTGTTACCAAAAACGATTGCCGACCATTTCGCTGCCGGCAGTATCAAGCCGTTGGCAGGCGGTCCCATTAAAGAGGATGTGATTAGCCTTATTTGGCGTCACGATGCGCAACGCACGCGAGCGAGCAGAATCATCCGCGAAACGATTATCCAAGCCCTCAAAGCCAATAAATAGGTTCTGTTGATCGCTCAATTAGCAGAACCCGCTTGACTTTCAGTTTCCATCCAACAATAATTAACCTGTAGGTTACGTATTGATGAACGCGGATGGACCATGGAAAACGAACAGAGTTTAGGGCTTGACGGTTATGATGCCGTCGCGCTGCAAAAAAGCGGCAAGCTTATTGACGGATTAGCGGAGTACCAATCGACGTACGAAGACAAGAGCTGGCGCTTCATAAGTGCCGAGCACAGGGATCAATTCGACAATAACCCTAGCACTTACACGCCTCAATTTGAGGGCCGTTGTGCGTTTGCGGGCTCACTAGGCAAAACGGATGGACCAGAGGGCCAAAGCAAAAATTTTTACATTGCTAAGAACAAAACCTTCTTGTTTTCCAACCCGGTCGCCAAACAGCTATTCAAATTCACCTTCGCGCCAAATGGGAAATTCAAACGTGCGCTTGCCTTGCTTGCGGTGCTTCTGCTGGCTGTGGCTGGCTACTCAACCTGGACATCCTTTTCGCCACCAAGAGTGTTGGGCGAATCGCAAGACGCTTTCCAGGTTCCGGTATCGCAAAACGAAGACGAGCTTGCCATTGGTGGCTACGACGCGGTGGCCTACTTCACCGACGCTGAAGCCAAAAAAGGAGATGCGAACATCGCTTATCAATGGCAAGACACGAAATGGCTCTTTGCCAGCGAGTCCCATCGGCAGCTATTTGCAGAACAGCCGTTGAAATACGCCCCTCAGTTTGGAGGCAACTGTGCCTTTGCAGCCGGACTTGGGCAAGTCGTGCCCGCAGACCCCACGGTGTGGAGCATTGACGATGATCGCCTCTTCCTCAACGCCAACCCAATCGCCAACGTTTTGTGGCGTGCCGTTCCTGGCTCAGCGGCTCGCGCCTACGACCACTGGCCAACGATTGACGTGCAGCAGTGACCTATCGTTTACAAGGCATATTCACCGCGATAGCTGACCCTTACCGACGCGAAATTTTGGACCTTTTATCGGCTGGCCAGATGTCAGCTGGCGAATTGAGTGCGAATTTTGATATATCTCGACCAGCGATCAGCCGTCATTTACGTGTGCTGAGTGAGTGTGGATTGTTGGACAAGCGCAAAGGCGGCCGTCAATTGACCTATCGTCTCAATCCAGACCCGCTGGCGGAAGTCTTCGAATGGATGCAAAAATATGAACGTTTTTGGGACGAACGACTGCATAAACTAAAACATGTCATCGAAGCTTCAGTTGCAAAGCAAAAAGCGGAGGATAATCATGCGTGATATTGACCTGACAGTGAACATAGAGGCGCCCATCGCCACGGTTTGGCAGTTCATCACCGACTCCGAAAAGATCGCCATGTGGCTGATGGAAAACAATTTTCAAGCGCGAAAAGGCGCCCATTTCAGGATGGAATGTAAGCAGGCCGATGGCGCCGACGCCGAAATCCAGGCTGAAGTTCTGGAGATCAAAGAACCGCGTCTATTGGTGTATAGCTGGCTGATCCAGAAACCGCGCCTTTTGACCAAGGTACGCATCGAACTCAACGAATCCAAAAACCACACTGCATTACGCCTCATCCACAGTGGCTGGCAACCGCTTGGCAACGACCCAGACGGTGTGCGCGATTTACACGAATCAGTCTGGCAACAACTCCTGTCCATCAAACTACCAAGCCTTATGTAGGAATCCCAAGCCAAATATCGTCCGATCTGGCTCTGTTTCAGGAAGCAGCACTATGTTTTAGGGCCATGTTATTTGATCTCGTTTCTTTACTTCATAACATTGTCTTCGCCTGCCACGACAAATCTTATAGTTGCACATCTTCAAAGCCTGTCGAAAAAATGAAAATCAATGCTTAGGCTATTTGGGCAACTGAGAGATGACATAAAAGGTGATCTATCCACAACAATAACTGTGGATTGAACGCTTTAGTGGTTTATGGAATCTGTAAATTGTGGGTACAAAGAAGAGCGAGAATTGGGAAGCATTCTGCTCGAGCTTACTGGTAAGCTCCAGGGGCACTGTTCCTTCAAGACCAAGAGTTAATTATGCCGATATCACAAAATGTACTTTTCCAAGCAGCCCAGCAGCCAGACGAGACAAATGATCATCCTCCCGGCTCCTATATTGCCCGTGCCATTAAAGATGGTTTAGACACCGATGTTTGGGCGCTATCTGAACTCGAAAACTGGCGTGACTGCGGCTGGTATTTTACCTGTGTTTGCGAAGGAGCCTCCCTTCAAGTGGCAGTTGCTCAGGCACTAGAAGGGCAATGGCTTGTGCAAATTGCACCCGCGAGAGTGCCCGGGCTGATCGGCCGCTTGTTCAAAGGAAAGGCTTCGGCTCGAGCGCCTCAGACCTTGTCGTTGGCTAAGGCCGTGCATGCTATTCTCGAGTCTGATGATTTGTTTTCAGGCTTTCAGTGGTGTTGGGACGGTTTTCCCGGCGAACAAAATACTACAGAAAAACCAGTCGCATTTGGGGACAGCTAAGCATCCTGGCTAAAATAAAGGCACCGCTGACTGCGGCGGGGGATTATTCGGCCAGATGAACAGCAACACAACGAAATCTAAATGATGAGGTATGAGGCAATGGAGAAATCAATCACGGGTTCGTGTCTTTGCGGTTCGATCGTGTACGAGGCCGATGAGCTGGATAAAGAAATGGCCCACTGTCACTGCACCATGTGCCGAAAATTTCACGGCGCTGCTTTTGCCACCTTCGGTCAAGCAAAGGCGAAACATTTTCGATGGCTCAAAGGGCAAGAGTTACTGGCTTCTTATGCGGCAAAAAATGGAACAACCCGCACTTTCTGTAAAGTCTGTGGCTCGAGTTTGCTGTTTGAATCGTCAACGGACAAAGGTGAGAGTGTTGAATTTGCGCTAGCAACGCTCGACACAAAAATTGATGCGAAACCAGATGCCCACATCTTTACTGCATACAAAGCAAATTGGTTTGAGATCACGGATGCCTTACCCCGCCACAACGAAGGCAGAAGTCCAAAGCAGGTAAGCTAAACTTGCCCGCAAACAATTAGCAATTAACCATAGAAGCGAATGGTTGTGGGTTCCCAATGACGATCTCTCTTGACAAGTACTTGGGTTGTTTTCTCGGGCTAGCTCTGGGAGACGCGCTTGGCGCTCCATTTGAAGGTGGGCCGGTCGAGCGGTTAGCTTGGCGTATGATTGGCAAGACCTCCGATGGTCTTTATCGTTGGACAGACGATACCCAAATGTCACTCGACATCGCATCATCGATCATTGAGCACAAGGCAGTTGTTGTGGACGACATCGCGCTTAGATTTGCCGCAAGCTACCGCTGGAGTCGCGGTTACGGACCAGGAGCAGCGCGCGTTCTCAAGCAGATGCGCAAAGGAATACATTGGCACAAAGCCAACAGAGCGGCCTTTGCGGATGGCTCATATGGAAACGGTGCAGCCATGCGCTCACCGGTCCTAGCCTTAGTTAGCCCTAGAAATACAAAAAAATTAGTCGACTATACTCGTGCAGTAGGCGAAATTACTCATGCCCACGCTCTTGCCCTCGAAGGCGCCGTTGTCATTTCGGTTGCCACAAGTGAGACGCTGCTGGATTCCGACGTCCTCGATACGTTTGACGCCGCAACAGCCTTTTGCGTAACCCCGCAGTTTACCGAACGAGTTGGGCTTGCAAGAGCCTGGCTGGCCAACGGTGATCGACCTTCGACTAGCGAAGTAGCGCGCAAACTCGGCAACGGTATCGCCGCCGTCGATTCTTGTATCACCGCCCTTTATCTGGCATCGCGGTTCAGGCAAGATGATTTCTCAGCCCTACAGGGATTCGCCATTGGCTGCAAAGGCGACGTAGATACGATCCTAGCGATGGCTGCTGCGATTTGGGGAGCGTCACATGGCGCCGCCGCCTTGCCATCGGTTTCATTGAGTTTGCTTGAAGGCCGTGAACACATTGAGCGCGTCACTGAAGCGCTGTACGACCTGTCGGTTCGTACAGGTTTCGGTGATTGAAACGCGAATCTTCCAAACGGCTAGGTGTAATATTGATGATGAGGTCCCTCAGGAAACAATAATGAACATGAACGAAAGAAAGCTGGAAATGGCCGCAAACAATGTGCCGCAATGGATCACATTCGCAGACGCCAATACGTTGCCATGAAGAAAGTCCTGGTGGTCGTAATCCTTGCCTCTATGGTTGCGGCTATAGTTGGCGTGAAATGGTGGCGTTCCCGGACAAGCAAACCCGTGCTTTCGACAGGTGGGATGTCAATGCAAATGGCGTCCATTGGATCGATTCCGTTTTACCTTCAGGGCGATCCGGACTGGGCAAGCCTGGCCATTGGCGGGAGCGGCGAATCGATGGCAGCGGTTGGTTGCACCGTGACCTGTATTTCCATGGGTCTGTCAGGGCTTGGCTATGGGATGACGCCAGCTGAGGTCTGCGAGGACCTAAAAACAAACGGTGGCTTTACCAATAACGGCTATGTCATTTGGAAGAAAATTGGGTTACTAACCAACGGCGCAGTCGAAATGGAACCTATCAAATTGAGTCACGAACGAATAGACCGTGAATTGGGTGCGGGTCGGCCTGTTGTCGCGAAAGTGATGCTTGGTGGCACCATTCAGCATTGGTTGCTGATTGTAGGTAAACAGGACCTTGAATACCTTGCAATGGATCCGCTCAATCCATCACGACAGCACGTGCCAGTTTCCAAGCTCTCGAATATGATCTACGCCATACGTGTTTTTAGGACTCGCTAGTTCACTAATGGCACAGGGTGATGCTGACGAGGATGAATCCAGATGACGAAGAAGTTTCGACTATCCGCTCAGGAAATTGAAAGGCTTGTCCCTAGTCTTGGAGAGTGCTTTGCTACCGATCAGATCACCGTGCTAGGCAAACGCGTCGGGTTCATGTTTCGCGACAATCCATCATCGCCGCAGGACAGTGGTTGGTTCTTCATGGCCGGAACCGAGAGTCAAAGCTATCTGGACGACCCCAAAAACATATCCATGTTTGACGTCAACACAATAGCTAACTACGACCATGAAATCATTCAATATTTGACCTATCCCGTTGGAGCAGAAGTAGGGCGAGGCGCGTCAGGGAAACTCTCGGTGCTTAACGGTCCATTTGAGACGCCTCACATTTCTTTCCTGCCGCCGGTAACGGCCGGGTCGTTCCATGTTAGTGAGTCCTGGTCATTCATGCTCTCGTCGAGAATGTTGCGCCGAGTAGAGGAAGGATGTCTCGTTCTTTGGCACCCTGGCTTGACGATTTGGTTGAGTGCATACACCGACGGGCAATTCCATGCGGCAGAGGACAGACTCGCTCGTATCCGCACAAACATTTCTCCATTCTCACGGGCCCCCGAACAAACGAACGAGGGTGGCTTGGTGAAGTTCCGATACTTTTTATCCGAGACAAGCGAGACTGGCAACGAACAGGCATGTTGTTACTGCTTTGCACTCACCGACAACGAGGAACTTCATCTCGCCGTCTATTACGACGGCCCAGATTTTGAACCAGAGATTGATCAAATATGGGCGACAATTACAAACAGTCACCATCGCCCATGAAAATTATTGCGTCAAGAGAGACAGACTAATGTCGACTGTAATGTCTATGTGTTCGTCAGTAACTTAACGACCCGACTGTTGCGTTGCGTTAGCTCGATAGCAGCATGCACAAGACAACAACGAGCGACTCAAGAGACCCATGGCCTGAATGCATTATTACGAAATGCCAGGTCACGTTTGAAGAGCAGGCTTTACAAGGATCAACAGAGAAAATGAAGCTGTAACCGGCGTGCAGGGTTTAGCGAGGTGATATGGAATTTAGGCCTGGGTTTAGATTTTCAGCGGTTGATGTTGTGATTTTGATTATTGGTGCGGGGGGCTCGATGGTCGCCCATTTGGCGGGTTCCCCACTTTGTTTTGCCCTCGCTTTCAACATTGGGCATTTCTTCCTGTTTTGCAATGTGTTCAGGCTACCCCGCTCGCTTGAGCTGATCTGGGCGACCTGCTTCGTCTGCCTGGAGGGGTCTAGGTTGGCAGTGGGCTCTCCGAGTCTATTTGCGGTGATTTCAATCACTACCTTGGTGACCATCATTGTCGTATTTGTTCAGTGCCGCAAGGCGTCCTATCATGGGCTACTATGGTCAAAGATTAATCCTGACTTAAGGTCATGGTTTGACCAGAAAAAGGCTGGTGATCATCGCTAATCGCGACCTGGGCTCCAGCGGTCTCGATTCGAATTGAAGTTGGATCTCATGCACGAAAATATCAATCTCACCGAAATAGCTAGTCAGTTTGTCCTCGGCACCATTCGGGCGTTCGAGTTACCTTCGTTAGCAACAACACTGCTCGCGTCCGGAATCGAATCGGAATCCTTAGTCCAATTGGTGATAACTGACGAGCAGGGTTCTGAGCAACTCAATGACCTCTTTCAGAAAGCTCTCTTTGAGTTGGGACACGACTTGCCTAAACCGGATGAGGCAGCCTGCTTATTAAGTAAGCCTATCGCACGCAGCATTCTCTTGGGAGACATCCCGGAATACGAAGGGGCCATGAAAATTTGGAAAGAAATCATCGATCATTTGGAATCTGTGCCTGACGAGCTTTGGACCTTCAAGTCGGTGGCAAGCACCATCGAAGATTACATGGAATTCTCTACCTACTCGGCAGAACTCAAAGCGCAATGTGAAGACGAAATCCGAAAGGCGTGTATTCGGCTAACCGAAAATGCCTAATCAAAAGCTAAGGCCGGATAACCCCTTGGTCATACGCTGTGCTGTATTCATAGGTTTTTGGGTTAGTGGGAAGCAACCTACGATTAGAATGAATGACAAGCCGAACGATGGCTGAGTTTTGACTTTTGTTTGAAGGGAAAGCCCATGGGATACAACGTGCATATCACCAGAAAACACGCCTGGTTTGATGACGTAGGCGAAGCCATTACCCTTGAAGAATGGATCGAATATGTACACGCCACGCCTGAGATGAGGCTTGATGGGTACGCCGATGTCGAAACGCCAGACGGGATTTTGCGTGTTGAAAGTAAAGGACTCTCCGTGTGGCTTAGTTATTCTGGTCATCAGGTCGATGGAAACATGGCTTGGATTGATCACGAAGAAGGCAATATCGTCGTCAAGAACCCAGATCAGGAAATCCTGAAAAAGATGGTGCAGATAGCGCGCTCTCTAAACGCGAAGGTCCAAGGCGAAGAGTGTGAAGTTTATGACGCGGAAGGTAATTCTATCGGTGAGGTGCTAACGGGCGAGAATGATTCGATGCCGGCATCTGTCCCCAGAAAGTGGTGGCAGTTTTGGCGAATGTGAAAGAATCAGGGCTGCATGAGACGCTTGCTAACGAATTAGTGTTGAATAGTTCTTTCTTCGGAGAGTTCCGGTGAAATCGTCTAAGCCATCTGACGATTCTTTATTGATAGTCATTTGGAGCACCATGCTGCCTGCTAGCCTCTCAACTGTGCAAAATCGACTAATTTCGCTTGAAGATGCTCGGGATAACACACTTACTGACGAAGAGTACGTTGAGATGCGTGGATCCGTTCTTAGCGTCCTCGTGAGTGCCCAGGACCAGCACCTATTTCTCATTCGCCTATACGTTTTCGTTTTGATTGCATGTGTTGTCTCTTTGGTTATTAGCGTCATTTCTGGTTCGGTTCCGCTCGCAATTGCCAGCGGATTTCCGGCAATCTTCGTCTTGTTGTTCCTGTTTTCTACTATCCGTTCACGAGTCTCCGAAGCCAGGGTCACGGCTGGCGAGCGGATTGAGGCTGTTGAAGAGCTGTTCTCAGCCGGGCTGATTACGCAGGAGGAGTTACAAGTTTTACGGCAGCGAATTTTGTCTGCAGGCGGTTGATTGTCCACACATCACTATGTAACCAATGAGGGAGGACTCGGTGCACATCGATCAGTGGCCGTATAGCAAGCTCCACGACGATCTACTTGTAAGCGATTCAGCTGCGGAGATTCTGGAGTCCTGGTTACAAGCAAACGGCGACCAAGTAGTTTGGCTGCGTAACTTTCGAGAGAACGTTGGTCCAGAAACGGAATGTCCGATCGAAGATCTATGGCGACTCTATGCATTCAGCCGTGTGCTGCAAGTGATCATGCTTCGTTTTCAGTCGGGCTCGGCAGATGAATCAGACTGGCCTGGCCCTAGCGTCACCCTTGATAGCTGGTGTGACTTTGCAACGCGCCTTGGGCTGACTGTAACGTACCCCCAGCGGTTCTCTCCATTTGATTGTGAAATTACTAGCGCCGAGTATGGCAACGAAGACAACCAGCCCATTTCACTTGTGGCAACTCAGTGGCCTTGCCTAATGCTGGGTGACATGTTGATCTGTCGTGCCGGTGTCTCGGTTGTAGGCGGATTCTGTGTCTATGATGCGAATATCGCTACAAACTCCAGGCTTTTCTGGGCGTATCGACGCAAGACACGCCCACATGAAGATCTCTCACATGGTTGGGGTTCGAACTCCCAGTGGCGAACGGAATTCCGTCGTGACTACCGGGCTGCCGGACGCGTCTACTACAACGTGGATGGCGAACATCATCTTGGCGCTGAACCATTGACAGGTCGTTACGAGACAGCAGTCGAAGGGTATCCGCTCAATCGCGAAGAGCGCGTTGAATTGCTGACTCATCGATACTTCGTCGTCACTTGGCAGAATCAATTAAATATGTGGCCATACGAGGACAAGCTTGTTGTCGAAACATGATGATTGGCATTCGAGGCTAAATTATGGACAATCTCTTGCCCAAACTCGTCTCTTTTATTTTGGCCGTCGCCGTCATCGCGACCGTTGGCTATTATTATGGGCTAGAGGACGAGGTGATTCCCGAGGCCGCCGATCACGACTTGAAAACAGGGCATGAAATCTTTGACTTGAACGGAACAGAAAGGGGCACTGAGGCCCACGACCATGAAAGGCGCAACATGGACAAGAAGGAAAAGAAGGCACTAAGTGATATTGAAACATATGGTTGCCATATCCTTCATGTCTTGGAAGAAGCCGAATATCCGCGATTCACCTATTCTATAGGCATCCAGAAAAACACATCACAACCCGAAGTCATCATCACCGGAATGAAGCAAGAGTTGGCCCATTGGTTGATAAACGAATACAACAATAGGATTAAGTCAGGAGAAAAGTTTGAAGCAAACAAATACTATCAAGGGTTCCTTGGTAATTTTGATGTGACCTTCAAAGTAGTTGAAAAGAAACATTACCCTGAGTATTTTGGCTGGGCAAGGTGGCTGTATAAGGGTGATGATTTTGACGTTCTACAGCTCATTTGCCCCACAACTTCAGGTAAGTGGCCCTGGGACGACGAGGCGCCTGAATCCTTTAGGCGGTTTTTCCGAGACTGTATGCAGATTAGAATGGGTCTTCCAAGGATGTAGATCGAGGGACACTTTTTGGTGTCTTAGATCGACAAAACGAATCGAGTAATTACATGACACAAGACTCCATACAACCATCGGACGGTGCATTAGGTTCGCCGATCGCCAGCATATCCATGAGAGAAGGGGATGAGCCGCTTTTCCTGGCTGCCTTGGATTCTCTCGTGGCTCGACTTTTTGAAGATATCGGGCCAGATGAGTTCGTTGTCACGCGTGTCAACAAGTGGTTCGACCACAAATGGCTCGCCTTCTCAGGGTCAGGACGTGTAGGGTTTGACGGCTGGATTGCTGAGGTCGCCCTCGGTGAGCATTTTCAGAACCAGCTCACCTTTCCACCTTTTTTGGCAACGCAAACTGAAGTCGAGCTGTATGTGGTACGCAACCTGAATGGGTTCTTGAACACACAGCTCAAACGACCTTTGCTAGCTATGGGTCGCGACCATTCTTCACGCAACCTGCAAAATCGTGTCAGTCAGCGATCGCAATCCGGCTTATACCTCTGGTTTTCGTCGTTCTCCGAAGCGAATGGCCGCGGTGCGGTGATGGTCTATCGAAGCCACAACGGAGGTGCCGACTGCTGGTATGCCTCTTTCGCTGCCGACGGCGGGTGGCATCTCGATCGTTCCAAGAATATCTCCCGCGAAGTCGTTAAGGAATTGTTTTCACTGGGGTGAGTTTATTGGGTGATGAGCAGCGTTGTCTCTAGCTTCCGACACAGCAATGCGATGAGCAGAATCCAAAGACAGTTACGTTACTTTTTCATTATGACATTGAGAACTGGCGTATCTTGGTTTACATGAAACGTCTGTCCGCCATGATGTGTATCGATCTGGCAATCCTGGTGCTCATGTTAACTGCGATGGTCGCAATATGGATTACCAGCATCAGCAATCAATTAGCCCAGTTAAGGTATCTCCCAGACTTAACGATACCCAGATTATTGGTCGGTGATTACCGAACTCATACCGGTATGTCAGGATATTCACTCACGGTTTGCCAGAATGGCGAGGTTGAGCAGCACAAATGGAGTTGTACCTTACATCAATCCAGTTGGGGCTTTATAGACTATGACGAAAAGGCCTCTAAGGTTCGCATCGTGTTGTTAAAGGATCCATGGATGAGGCCTCAATATCACATGCGACACGCAAGTGGCCAAACACAAATAATTGAATACGTTGTGGTGAAACTGCGATATCGAATCGTTCTTGTTGAGTTAGATCGTGTGCATGACCTTGTAGCCAAAGGTTCTTTTGCGGATGAATTTCAACTTGCCTATTTTTTGTCGAAGAAATCAGCGTTGGGCGACTCCGGGGGACAAGTACCTGTGTTCATAAATGGTGCCACAGTCTTTGAATCCATTGATAACAACAGAGAAGTCATAAGTTTCGAATAGTGGTGTGCTCGGCGTTCGGCTATAGATCATCCTCTTGGGACTGCCTTTGGCTATGTTCCCCCTCTCGATCTTCATGCGAAATGTGATACCAACGACAGTCAATTTGTTTGGACTCAGGACGGCGTGACTGTTTGTGAGCAAATACTTACCATGAAAATCCCGCATAACAAGCGGAATATTCATGGTGTTTCAGGGATGCGTGGCTGCTTTTTGACAATTTCGCGCACGATTTATCTGCGAGTGTATTAACGATGTCGATGCTTCCAATCCCACAAAAAATAGAGTCACTCTGGCTTTTCGACTGCTTCACTGTAAACGTTGACACATTCATGGCCAGACGGTCGACCGTGGGACCAAATGTCATGGTATTGTTTGGTTGGTGGTTATGCGGCCTAGACAGGACTCTGTTCATAAGTCGCTAACCCGAATTCCGTCTCACAGGCGAAGCCAAAGAAACATTAGAAGAGCACACAGAAATGAAGCGTTTCAGACTGGCACTTATCATCGTCGCCATACTCTTTGAGTTTGTCGGCATTGTCCTGCTTGTTGCACGCTATGAGCCAGCAATTGGCATAACGGTTTTGGTTCTAGGCTCAGTGATATTGACCATCGCTATGGTCGCAGGTCGAGGCAAGAGCGAAGACGAGCGCTGATATAGCTTTAAGTAAACGGCAAAGTTGAGCGTGCTTTAGTGACATGACGTGCCGAGGCTGTCTCATATGTCTTCTAATTAGCTCGAAACAGCTTGTTGGTTCAATTGGATCATCGCTAAGTACATAAAAGCAAAAGACTTCGAACCTCCGGCTAGCCGGCTTCACTAGTTACGCCGCGCCTAGGAAGCTCGGACTCACATTGAAGACGATTGAAGTGACTTATGCGACAGCCTCT
>JAJCXM010000011.1 GCA_029263455.1 Holophagae bacterium | reverse complement strand
TGGCTGTTTGCAGGCAATCCCGATGGCGCCAAGGCAAGTGCAACTATCTACACTTTGATCGAAACAGCTAAAGCCAATGGGTGGGAACCATTCGCTTACTTGACGTTCTTGTTGAACGGGTTGATCGACGCCAAAAGCGATCAGGAAATCCTGATCCTGGCTCCCAACTGCACACCTCAAAACATCTAAGCGATCACCCAAATCCAGCATTTCGCCATTCTGGCGGACGTACTTCATTCACACCAGATGCGGTTTATCGCTCGCTTACAGCGGGATAGGAACTGCATCTTCACCTGTGGGTGACAATGAGTGATGCTGGTGCACAAGGAGGTGCACGATGGCATTTGCAGAATGTGCGGTTGGAAATGGGTTACTTAAAGGCGCGTCGCGTCAAGAGAAGCAGGCTTTTTGGAAGGAATTGATTGAGGCCTGGTCGGTGAACTTTCCTAAGATCGCGCAATGACTGGAGCTAACTTAGACCGTCATCATTTGGCGGTCGATGAAGATGGGTAAAAAGGGGTGAGACGTTTTTGCTGCATAATTTTTGCCTGCAGGGTCCAGACTCGCGATGATCACGACGGCTGTTGATGCTGCTCAACCCTGGTACTTTTTTTCATAAAATTGCATCGAATGTGTCAAGATAGCCACGTTAACAGGCTAAAGTAAGGGTTC
Organism: Holophagae bacterium; assembly: GCA_029263455.1. Lineage (GTDB taxonomy): Bacteria > Acidobacteriota > Holophagae > Acanthopleuribacterales > Acanthopleuribacteraceae > JAGQSC01. The sequence continues at coordinate 54,782 of JAJCXM010000011.1, read as the reverse complement.
GCGTTGAAAATTTTATATGTTGCTATGTTGGCCCTATTTTCTTTAGAAATGACGGCTCAAAATGTTCACATTCCTGATCCAATCTTCAAGGCGATGTGCATTGCACAATTCGATTCAAATTCAGACGGGGAAATTTCCTACGCAGAAGCAGAGATTGTGTCATCAATAAATTTTCCATATTCGAACATTACGGATCTTACGGGTTTGGAGGCATTCTCCAATTTATATGGCCTGAATTGCAGTGGTAACCCATTGACGAGTCTACCCACTCTGCCTGCCAACTTGGCTTTCCTCTATTGTGGTGACTGTTTGCTAACGAGCTTACCAGATATTCCCACAACGATGATCGAGATGTTCTGCAATAACAATCAATTGACATGCTTGCCAGATCTTTCCGCTGTATCAGGTTTGCCACTATTGTATTGCCATGACAATCTATTGACGAGCCTGCCTCCGCTGCCGCCCAATATGGAGTATATTCTTTGCGACAATAATCTCCTGACGGAACTAGACGATCTGTCTTCTCTTGATAAGATAGAGACCATCGCATGTCGCAACAATTTATTGACGAGTTTTCCTGACCTAACAGATCTTACAAGCCTGGAAAGTATTTATTGTGAAGATAATTTCTTATCAAGTCTCCCAAATCTACCATCGAGCCTGAGGTATCTGAGTTGCAACAACAATCTTCTGTCGAGTCTGCCTGCGCTTCCATCCAGTTTGGAATTGCTGAGTTGTAATGACAATCTACTAGGGAGCCTCCCGGTACTTGATCACACGATCTTGACGGAATTACATTGCTACAACAACTCAATTGCCCTCTTACCTGAATTGCCAGACAGTCTAACGATTCTAAATTGTCGAAAAAACCTACTTGAGGTTTTACCAGAACTACAGAGCACGGCACTCACGAAACTCGAGTGCGGAGACAACCGGTTGACTAGTTTGCCCAATCTACCGACGAGTTTGCGGTGGCTAATCTGTGTCTCCAACGAATTGGCCAGCTTGCCTGATCTCGCGCAAATTACTCGTCTTTCGCACTTAGAGTTCAGTTACAACAGAGTGACCAGTTTTCAAGATATTCAGAATTTATTATCTATGATTTATATTGACTGTAGCGCTAACCTTTTGACAACTTTGCCTAATCTGCCAACGAGCCTGAGATACCTTTATTGTGCAGAAAACGAATTTGAGAGTTTACCAAGTATCGCAAACTTATATCAATTGCGCAGATTCTCGTGTCACAAGAATTTCCTCGATCTCGGTGACTGTCCCGAAATTTTGGACATCCAGGCGATGTCGTTGGATGAATTTATCTTTAACCCTCAGCGCGCAGAATTCTTTGTGGACTTTCCAAATTGGCCTGGTTCCGAACTCCTTCTAGAATGGGTCTATTCTATTTCAGATGGCGAATTCACTCCAACACTGAATTGTTCGGTGCCTTGAAGGTGATTTATGTTATTAGGTAGTCTTACCCATATCGAGTTGGAAGAGCCTTCCCAACACTTGGCAAAGAAATACAAACAGAAGGGAAACTTTAAACGCCTCCAATGAGATAAACAAAGTTTTTATGGGGACGTATCACGTGAAACCTAGATTATGAGCCAACTTTGAGCATTACCAATGAGATTGCGATCCATCATTTCGACCTCACCTCGGCTTTCTGGTCGATTTCCTGGTCATGATCTGTCAGATCTCGGACTTGAAGCAAATTTATGGGGACGTATCACGTGAAACCTAGTCTATGAGCCAACTTTGAGCAATGCCAAAGACAATGAGGGTACAGCGGGACACCGCATCATTAAGGCCAATAAACACTTGATTTTTTCTGTTTAGGAACCCATATTCACCCCATCAACTCAGCCAGGTGGGGTGCTTATGTCTCGGGTTTCACGTTTGAAGTCTCAATTAGACAATGCCCCAGTGACTAGGTTTCACGCGATCTGTCCCAGGGATTGGTCCTTGTCCACGGCGAGATGGGTGAGAAACGCTTCAATTCTCGATTCACTGTCCTGAAAAAAAATCCCCGCGATTCTTGAACCCAAGGAAATGATGTGGCGCCGGATCCAGTCACAATAACTACGTTCCGTGTGAATGGAGTAATGCCTTCGTCGTAGCGTATTGCGAACGTTTTCCGTCAGCCATGCATTTTTATTGACCATCGAATTCCCCACTGCTAGTGTGATATTTATTTAGGTCATCATGAAGAAGGCCAAACAAATTAGCAACTTATCAGGTCCATCAACATGATAATCAGTGGTTCTGCGAACCACCAGTTTGTTGGTTTTGTACATGAGGAATCAAGGGAATGAGCAATAGCGAAGACTCGCCTGCGGAAGATCGGTTCACTGCATTGAGGATCGTCTATGAGGAACTCTGTAAATCTCACGACGGCATTGCAGAGTTCCGGGCCAAGCTATTGGCTTTGCTTCCACTGGCGTCCGGCACAGGACTCTTCGCGATAATCAAAATCGACGACGTTCAGAAACCGGAGCACTTGCTTGCGATTGGAATCTTCGGAGGTCTTGTAGCGATGGCTCTTTATCTCTACGAGATCCGTGGCATACAACACTGCACTGTCTTCACCATTAGAGCGAGAGCAATAGAATCTCAACTCATTGGCAGCAGCTTTGAAGGGGCATTCTCGCCGATCCGGAGGCCCAAACTTCCCTTGGCCACGAACACCTTCGCTGCTGCTGTAATCTATCCGGCGACGATCTCAGTATGGGCCTACGTCGCCTTCTGCGGCATCGATCCTCGACTCGGGTTCGAGCCGCTGAGAGTGCCGTTCTCACTCGGTCTTTTCTTACTTGTGATGGTAACTGGGTACTGGGTGTCGAAGGCAGAGTACGCGCGTTGCCACGACGACACTGGTATTGAGGAGGCTCAGTCGGAGTGAGCTATAGAAGAACAGTTTCAAGGAGTCTCGATCTTGGGGCTCGCAGAACACAAGCCTGGAACGGACGGCATGGCCGCCGTTCAGGCTCGCACGTTAGGCAGTCATGAGCACAGGCTCGGTCGAAGAGTTGATTAGGTCCTACGTCGAGCGTGGACTGGTGGAGTTGACTGACCGACTAAGACCCTGGGCAGAGGCCCATCTGGTCACTCCGCGACGCATCAGCGTCATGCACGACCCAGAAGGAGTACAACCTGGGCACGTCTGGCTAGTCACCGACGACACTGGCTCAAACGATGCTGCGTATCGCGTGGTCTATGATGAGGGGGCCGCCGCGTTTGGATTGGAGTGCAGACTTCAGAATGGAGTGTCCTGGTACATAGGGTCTTACGGTTCATTCGTCAGTGCAGTGGAATCCATGTGATGACTGGGCGCAGCCTAACCAGCCGTTGCAGACGGACCGCGCTTCGCCCGACCGATGAACGGCCAACTCGTTGGGCCGCCAGGATATAGCTATGGACTTTGAGCAGGTGCACTCCGAAGTTCGGTTGTTCTGGGTCGAGGAGCGTTACCCATTCGAGGGAGGTGGCGAGAGCCGACTTTCGACTCTTCAAGCCGACTATGGCGGCTCCTTCCCCCGTGATCTTCAGACCTACATTGGTCACTTCCTGTCACCGGACCGGTTCCTGTTCGAATCTGTGGGTAACGCAATCGACGTGTACGGTTTTGACGACCTGTCTCGGCGGCTTGATGGTTACAACTACAACCCGCTGACAAACGAAGACCTTGATGATTGGTCAGACTCATGGTTTCTGCTCGCTGACGAAGGTGCTGATCCAATCATCATTGACCTTGTTGAGGGCCGCGGGACACCTCGTGTCCTCCAGGCCCTACACGGCCAAGGTTCATGGGACTTTGACGTCCTTGCTTTTTCTCTGCCTCAGTTTGCTTTGTTGGTCGCTGCTCGCCACTACGCCCTACAGATGGTAGGCCCAGCCGAGCTCATTGCAGACGACGAGCGTGGGTTCAATCTCAACCTCGCTCGGCCGAGTGGCTCTTCCCTCGGGTCAAGCGCTGGGCGCCTGAGGTCTATGAATCGTGGGTTGTTGCTTTTGACAATGCGTAGCCGTGCTCGCGTGAGCAGCGGTAAGAAAGCGAGTGCAGCGGGACACTAGAGCATAAAAGCCACTTAATTCGCTCTATGCGGGGGAGGCTGAATTATAGTCCTGCCAGCCAATTCTGCATGACCTGGGCATCCGGGCTTGCATATTCACGGTCAGATCTTAAGATCATCAGTGGCGTGTTGTATTCATTGAGATCTTCTACTAAGTAATCCGGTTCATCGGATCTTTCTAGATAGCACCGGAATGTAGTTTCGCGCTGTGTCTTCTCGAGAATAACTTTAAGCACGTCGTTTCGTTTCAATGTCTTGAACAAGTTCAATACGTTCAACGAAAATAGGATCATCGATTCGATTTTACTTACTTTGCCTCTGAAATGATGATGATTAATAAAACATTCGAATCCCGTCAGATCAAAGTGCAAACGTTGGTTGTATCTTGTTTTTTTGTCCCAAAACACATTCAGGAGCAAGGCCCCATCTGATTCTACGAAACCTTCGTTGATGATGGAATCTAGCGATTTGGGTAGTTTGGTTTTAGGCAAACCGCGTATTTCTTTCAGAATGTCTTTCATTTTTGTGTTGACGTCCATTTATTCCTCTGCCAAGTACTGCTTGCCTTTCTCGATCGCGCGCTCAACAGCCTCTTTGTGGCCATTGAGAACCTTTTGATACGCTCGTGTCAATCCAATAAACGAGCCTGTCAATTTATGGGGACGTATCACGTGAAACCCAGTCTATGAGCCAACTTTGAGCAATGCCAATGAGATCGCGATCCATCATTTCGACCTCACCTCGGCTATCTGGTCGATTTCCTGGTCATGATCTGGCAGATTTCGGACATGAAGCGCCGTTTCCTTTTCTCCAAGCACGCGACGACTGAAGTTTGTCCGTGAATCAGCCGAGTTCTGTTTCGATCGTCAAGTAATCAGACCAAAATGCTTGCTTGGTTCGCTTAGGCTGCCACTTCGGACGCATCTATTCCCCTGTTCGCCAGCAACGAACCAAAAACGCGGTTGGTTTCAGTAGCCCGAGGCGTTATTTAGTTGAATGCGGGCCAGCTCGCATATGTGTGTTGCACAGGCCTGAACCCAACTCAAACGGTTGATTGAGTCCGGGCGATTGCAACTTGAAACGCCGGATAACGTCTCGACAGTAGGACTCCGAACCCAGCGCCAAGCTCTGCCATGCCCATTCCGTTCGGCGTAACACCCAGTCAGCCAGTTCGTCCAATTTCCAAGACGAGAGCGCTTTCTGCAACTCGACCATGTCGACTTCCAATTTGCTATCTAGGTCATGCTCACGGTCGGCTAGGTGATCGAGGAAGATCCGAAACGCTTTCTGTCTTTGAGCCGTTGTCTTAGCAAAATCAAAACCCTTGATTTTGGGGAAGGCGACGCCGGCTGCCTTCTTACCACCACGATGGAATCGGCCCATGGAACACCATCGATATTCTGACGGTTTCTGGCACAGACCAGCCTTCACAGGGTTCATTTCCACATAGGCCATACAGCGCAGAAACCCGTCACCATCGTCGAGGAGGGTTGATTTGAAGCGGTCGCCCCAAAGCGACCCTTTAGCTTGATCACGGCCATTGACGTAGTGGGCTATCGACCGATTCAGGTCCTGCATGAAGCGCGAAAGGTCCGATAGGCGGGTTGCCCATTCCTCGAATCGCCATTCGTACCACTTCTGTGGATGACGTAATCGACGCTGGTATCGCGCAAAACGGGCTTCCACATCCTTTTCCGTCAGCACAGGTTTCAGCACGGTCAAGATGATGTGATAGTGATTGCTCATAACGGCAATGGCGTGCAGGTCGACCGTATAGATCTTGGCCAACGCCAATATTTCCTGATAGATCCACTCCTTGCTGACATCGTCATCAAACAAGAACGCCTGCCGTACGGTGCGGTTCATGACGTGGTAAGCCTGCCCATCCAGATGCGACTTCAAACGACAAATACGTGCCATAAGTTCCCCCTCAAAGAAATATGGTGATTGGTGATGTTTAGAACATGGGTCTTGTGAGATCAGAAATCAAGTGAAGATGGCCAACTCTTGCAAGGCACAATATAGAAGATGGGTAATAGACCACATTTCACGTGATACGTCCCTATAAAATAAAATCTTCTATTATTACTGCTGCTACCCTGTCACTGGGCCTAGATGAGGCGACAGCTATCCTGACATCCTGACAAAGGTGGGAGTCAAGGTTTAGGCGACTTGTCCTGTTATGACATTAGTCATCACAAATAGTTACTGATGTTCTTTGATGTAAGCGGCCACAGCAACCAGATTGTGTGTATACCAAAAGGAAGTAGTACTTATGAAACACCACCTATATTTAGTATCCTTGATTGCCATTATTGGGTTTTCGGGATGTAAACTAAAGAAATTGGTTGATGGTCTTCATGAAACTGCGGCTGCTATTGACCCTATCGCTCTGAAAACATTGACGGACGAACGGAGAGAGCTCCAGACAAGAATAGACCAATTGGAGCGAATAAAGGAAAGTCTAAGCCAAGCGATAAGATTTCCATACGTGGTCGACATAGATTCTCCTGCCCACCGGACCTGCCACGTGGCAATTAAGATTATGGGGTTAGATTTGGATAACAATCAAATTGGGATTCAATACTCTATAGTCGATCTTGATGTCGGCAGCAGGGTTTTTCATGACGAAATGAACCGAACCCCCAATCCAGACGGAATAACCAGTCGCCTAAGAAGTGATCACTACCGAATTTACCCGCTTGAGCAATCAATTCCTGCTGGATTGTACAAGCTCAAAATGAGAGTAGACTACGATTCATCAATCCCATCAAGTCACGTCCATGAAGCAATCAAAATCAGGCTATGGGGCCCTGGAACATCGACTGGTGCAGGTTACGAGATCATGCGTGAATTCTCATTTCCTAATTCGCACGAAGAGAAGGAGATGTTAGTCCTAATTCGTTGAAACACGACAACACAGTATTTACTCGCGTTGATCGGCGCTTGACCAACCTGCCGTGTTGAGCGTGTTCAGGGTAATCGAACCAGGTATGAGAGTTATTCATCAAGAAAGGTTGAGGTTGTTTGTATTTGGCGTCTGAAAGAAATTTATGGGGACGTATCACGTGAAACCTAGTCTATGAGCCAACTTTGAGCATTACCAATGAGATTGCGATCCATCATTTCGACCTCACCTCGGCTTTCTGGTCGATTTCCTGGTCATGATCTGGCAGATTTCGGACTTGAAGCGCCGTTTCCTTTTCTCCAAGCACGCGACGACTGAAATGTGTCCGTGAATCAGCCGAGTTCTGGGATATGTTGTTTCGATCGTCAAGTAATCTGACCAAAATGCTTGCTTGGTTCGCTTAGGCCGTCACTCTGGACGTATCTATCCCCTGTTCGCCAGCAACGAACCAAAAACGCGGTTGGTTTCAGTAGCCCGAAGCGTTATTTAGTTGAATGCGGGCCAGCTCGCATATGTGTGTTGCATAGGCCTGAACCCAACTCAAACGGTTGATTGAGTCCTGGCGATTGCAACTTGAAACGCTGAATCACACCTCGGCAATACGACTCAGACCCCAGCGCCAAGCTCTGCCATGCCCATTCCGTTCGCCGCAGGGGGCGGTACAGCGGGACACCACATCACTAAGGCCAGTAAACACTTGATATTTGCTGTTTAGGAACCCATATTCACCCCATCAACTCAGCCAAGTGGGGTGCTTATGTCTCGGGTTTCACGTTTGAAGTCTCATTTAGAGACTACAGCAGGACACCACAACTTTAAGCCCAGTCCACGGCGAGATGGGTGAGAAACGCTTAAATTCTCGATTCACCGTCCCGAAACAAATCCTCGCGATTCTTGAACCCATGGAAATGAATGGTGCGCCGGATCCAGTCACAATAACTACGTTCCGTGTGAATGGAGTAATGCCTTCGTCGTAGCGTATTGCGAACGTTTTCCATCAGCCCTGTATTTTGCTTGACCATCGAATTCCCCACTGCTAGTGTGATATTCGTTCAGGGCATTATGAAGAAGACCAAACAAATTAACAACTTATCAGGTCCATCAACATGATAATCAGTGGTTAGGCGGCCGGGATCGCGTGGTATCCGAAGCGTGAGAACCGAGAACTACACAGACCAGTCGCGACGCTGGCCACCTTCTGGGCGTCACATCCTTGCTCAGCACGATGAGGAGTCCATCGTCGTGTATCAGGCCTATCGCCCCGAGATCGGCCACTATGCAGCTGAGCATGGGCGGTTCGGTGGGGCCTTCAGCTTCACGCGCATGAGTTGGGTTAAACCCAATTTTCTCTGGATGATGTACCGTTCAGGTTGGGGCACCAAGTCGGGTCAGGAGGTAACGCTGGCGGTCAGGCTAAGTCGTACCTTTTTCGAGGAAATCCTAGAGGCCGCAGTGCCATCAAGCTTCGACCCTTCCCTGTTCAACACCCGAGACGAGTGGCAGTCGGCCGTTCAAGAATCGTCGGTGCGGCTGCAATGGGATCCGGATCACGATCCCGCTGGCATCAAGGTCGAACGGCGGGCGGTTCAGCTCGGTCTCCGTGGCGAGATCCTCCGTCGCTATGGCCAGGAAGAGTGCATCTCCATCACGGACATCAGTGAGTTCGTTGAAGCTGAAAGGGCCCACGTTAGTCCTCCGTATGAGAATCTTGTTACCCCAGCGGAGAGCGTCTACTTACCCACCAGTAAAACTGCCTGCAGGAATCTGAAAATTGAGTCGCAGTAACCGCCAGCCGCCTAACAAATCATTGCAGCGGGAAGTACAAATTGAAGATGTCGTGGACTGACGTCGAACACCGTCTCGGTGTAGAGCTACCAAGACTGTACAAAGAATACGTCGACGCACTCGGTGACCTGTTCTTGGATCCGGGAGTTTCTGTCGAGGCCGAAGAGCCCACGCCTTTTGGCCCAGCCGTGATCGACGACTTCATACCTCCGAGCGAATTGGAGTTGGTAGACGTGGCACTCGTTCCAATCGCCATCAACTTCTTCGGTTACCGAACGTTCCTGTCGGTCCTTGAGTCAGATTACGGTGCGCTCTACTACTACTGGAGCGGTACAGCGGGACACCGCAGCATTAAAGCCAACAAACACTTGATTTTTGCTGTTTAGGAACCCATATTTTCTCCATCAACTCAGCTAGTGGGGTGCTTATGTCTCGGGTTTCACGTTTGAAGTCGCACTTGGACGGTCAGGCCTATCACGTTATGAACCGAACGGTGCGCCCCGCCTTCGCTTAAGCTATGGCGCGGCAAGCAATCGTTCTTCTTTGACGACGACGTCACCAAAGAGTGGATCTAACAGGTAAAATTTGGGGACGTATCGCGTGAAACGTGGTTTATAACCCAGGCGATACAGCGGGACACCACGGCATCAAAGCCATCACCTGGCGCGACGTGAACTCCGCCAACGTGCTTGAAAGCGAACGAGAACAACACGGCTACACGGGCCAGGAACGCGAAGAAGTTAAACGAAGGTTGAAGCGTCTTCCGACGGAGTGCGAGTATCGACAGGAATTCTTGGGGACAGATCACATAGAAAGTGTTTAACTACATCGAAGGGTTCTATAACCCGATCCGAATCCACCATTCATTGGGCGACATGTCGCCCAATGAATATGAACAAGCAATCAAAAGGGCCGCAGCCAAAAACTTACACTGTCCTTCGATTCGGGGTAGAGTCAAGCTTACAAATTCTTTCTCGTTGGTGAGTGATTTCTTCGATTGCTCACTCTATATAGCCTCGTTTCGTCAATTGAGTGGATTCATCTCACGGATTGTTAACACCACACCCGCTCGTCCTTTTTTATTAGAAATGTTACGCAATTCCAGAGCAAGATTGAACATATGAAGGCGACGCCACGTATCGCGGCAAAGACATATCGCCCAGATATTCGTAGCGAATAATGCTTAGGACTTAGCTACGAAACAATAATCACGTTTATTCCGTACAATTGTCACGTCGTAAATGTGAAAGGGGCATCAATGCCTCCCAAACTAAAAAGAATCGAAATTGTTGATAACGATACGGCCATCCTTCAATTCATGAGACGCGCTTTAGATGGATTGGGTTGCGACACATGCTTTCACCATTGCCCAATCGAGGCATTGGAGTGTCTGGCATCAAACAAAGGGGACATTCTTTTAACAGATTATGAAATGCCGGAGATGGAAGGGCCGGAATTAATCGCCCGCGCGAAGTTATTCTTGCCAAACCTGATCAGTATTATTATGTCGGGTAATGATAACCTCTTACCTATGGGCTCCGTTTCTTTGATCTCTAAACCGTTCTCAAAGTCAATGCTTGTGAATACATTGTCTTCTGCGATAGCAATCGACCATTAAACTTTAGAGGACTAGATCAGTCCTAATTAATTTGGGCTGGCGCTGGGACCAGTATGCAGCCTGAAAACCATTGTCAAGTCCGCATGATGAATTGTACAAGCCTCCGTGTTTAGCGTTCCCATTTTCATCTGTGGGTAATTGAAATGCGCTGGTGAATTTGATCATCTGATTGTAATATCGGTGAATTAGCGCACGTGCTAAAGATCACTTTTCCGACTCGGACCAAAGTTAAACATCTGTCGCCCTAGTTTAAACAAACACTCCATAGAGCCATTGGGCGAATAGTAACCACGCTTGAGCATCCACTACCGAACGAGATGAAGACGCGACTAGGTTTTTACATTCTGATCGAGCAGGATTCGGTTGACGGACTCAGCTAGCGATTGAACCGTAAAGGGTTTGTGAATAAACCCGTCAGCTCCCGATAATAGGGTGTTTTTGACTTGGTCGTTCTCTGAATAGCCGCTCATAATAAGGCACTTAGTTGGGTGAATTGCAGAAATCTCACGATACGTTTCTAGACCGTTATACTCATCATTATTCAAAATCATGTCCAGCAGGATCAGGTCTATATTGCGTGTTTTGATGTACTCAATGGCTTCGGGACCTGAGCCGACACCGGTGGCGCTGTAACCCAAATAGTTTAGAAACCGAACAGCTAAGGTGCGCTGACTTTCCACGTCATCAATAACCAGAACCGACTGACCTGAACCTCTTGGTGAGTCATAACCTGTCTGGTCATCCACTAGGTCTAAGATAGGAGGAAAATACACACGAAATATGCTCCCTGCTGGCTTGGCAGCCTCAACCTGAAGATGGCCACCGTGGTCTTTTACAGCTCCGTAGACAATCGATAACCCAAGTCCAGACCCGCTCTTACCCATGGTTTTAGTTGAATAAAATGGCTCAACGAGTTGTGCAATGTTATTTGTGTTAATACCAACTCCTGTATCTTGTATTTCCAACGCTACGTACAAACCAGGCGTTACCGGATCAAATTCAACGATGGGCCGAGTTACCTCTATCGAACAGGTCTTGACTGTGACACACCCTGAAGATGTAGTGGCTTCAAACGCGTTGTTAACTAAGTTCATAATGACTTGTGCCAAATGGGCCGAAGACCCGCTGATATTGGGTACTTCTTCCAGTTGCAATTGAAGTGATACGTTTCTGTGGTCTTCACAGAGGGCCTTAAATGCTGGCGACGAAGTGTAGTTCCGTATTTCTTGATTGAGACTCAGTGGCTTGGGTTTGAAATTGCCTCTGCGGGCAAGGGTCAATAAATCGCGAATGACCATAGATGCGCGGGTCGCTGAATCACGCATTGCCACAAGATCTTCAACGGCAGGATGATCTAAGCCAAGTTGATCGATAATTAAATCTGGGTAACCCACCAAGGGCCCAAGTAGGTTATTTAGATCGTGTGCAACGCCCCCCGCAAGCCGACCCAACGACTCGAGCTTAGCGGATTGGGCTAGTCTTGCTTCAAGTATTCGGGACTGGTGATGCGCGTTTCGCTTTTCGGTAACATCTTTGGCAAAAACAATGACGAAAGAGGCCCCAGATAAGTAGGCCCCTGTAAGTTGAAACTCAATCACGACACCTTTGCGTTGCATGGTGACACATGCTAGTTCAAAGGTCTGGCTATCCAAAGGAATAGCCACCAAATGCTGAGCTAACGATTTATCAAACAATGGCGCGTCTACAGCCGAAAGGCATATTGCAGAAAATGTCTGACCTAACGCATCTGTAGCTGGCCAGCCGAAGATCTCGGTTGCGCGTGGATTCCAATTCACAATCTCATATCGGGCATTCAGAACGATAATGGCATCCATTGCCCGATCTAACACTAGACGGACATGCGCTTCCGAGTCCTCAAGTGCTTTCAACGAATTTCGAGCGGAGCTGGCGTCATGAAAGCACCAAACCCTACCGAGTACCTTACCATCAACTCGGTAGGGTTGTGAGTGCCTTTCGAAATACCTTCCATCCAGGAATTCGATACAGTCCTCACTTGAATCATTGGGATGCTGGTATAGATGGGCGACTCGCGCCGAAAAACCGTCAGGATCTTTGAGTTGGTCCAATACATATTGGAGTAAACGTTCATCCGATTGGGACTTGATCAGATTCGCTGGTATTCTCCACATATCAATGAATCTTTGGTTGAAGCTGACGATCTTACCGGCGTTGGAAATCACTAGTATTCCGTCTGCAGTACTCTCGAGAATTTCTCGGTACAGTGACAGCGATCGGGTGAGCCGGTTCTGTCCTTTTGTTTTTTGTGTGATATCGCGAATTATGACAAATATCTGATCCGCGTGAAGGGCTGTAAGTCGCGCTTCGAAATACATCTTCTGTCCATGAATCGAAAGAGAGTACTCCGTACTCACCTGTGTTTCACCTTCTTGGAGTCTTGATATAGCTTCAGAGAAAGCTGCCGCCACTGAGGGGTGGGGGACATCCTGTATTCTTTTGCCCAAGAAAGCAAGCTCGCCGAGAAACAGCGTGTTAGTGCTTCCGCTACGACAGTCGACAATCGTGCCGTCATTCTCAATGAGAAAGAAGAGATCCGGAAAGGAATCAATAATGGCCCGCATTTCTGAATTCGCCAATAGCAGTTCATCGGAACTCAATTCTAGGGATCGCTCTAACATGCTTCGATCCGAATCGAACTGTTTATAGGCTTCGTTAATCGAGTCCAGAAAGGACTCCATGCTGGACCCATTCAGGTGCTGCTTGATCTGTCTCTTTAGTAACCTGTGATAGTTACCCATGAGCGGGAACCTCATCCAGAGTGGTGATCGTCATCGTCTGGTTGTGCAACTCACACGGACTTCCGTGCACAAATGGAGAGAGTTCTCCGTAGGAATAGAATCCCGCGAAACATGTGGTTGGCCCTAAGATATCTCGCACGGCTTCGATTTCTTCCTCAACACGCTGCCGTAATACCATTTTTCGCCCGACGCAACTGATCAAGATCGCCAAATTCGGCTCAATGTCCCCGAGTGTATGGCGACAGGTTTCAGCCGCTCCTTCCGCACCGTCAACTAAGCGATCAAAATTGGCTTTCATCAACCGGGCAATCGAACCTATAGGGATGTCACCAGCGAACGTGATGGATTGCTGCTCCTCGTCAACAGACAAGATGGTTCGAACGAGTGGTATCGTTGATCCATTGACCCGTATCGCCAAGGGGAATAGTAGTCCGGCGGCTGGTAGACCATGGCTGTGTTCACCCAAGTACAACTTATAAAGTTCGAGAGCGGATTTGCCGTCAAGTTCAAAAAGGGTGTTGTCTATAGACTTTGTGACCACACGCTCAGGTCCAAAGGGGTCCCACCCTCCGAGTGAGCCATAACTGACTCTCAGATTGTCACCATAAAATCCGATGGCAGTGACGGTTCGTACCTGTGGAATGCCATTGGAAATGACCACAGTGCTCTCAAATTTCTCGCCATCAGCGGCCAAACCTCCAGTTACGGCCACCGATGGTTGTAAGTTTGCACGAAGACCTGCCGTTAGTTTAGTGCCATTGATTTCGAGTCCTTCGGACAAGACAAATACGTGCCTAAGATCCTGACTTTCCAGTTGCTGGATCAGCGCCAATCCGGCAGCGTAACTGTCTTCAGGGTCCTTCACCTCAACACTGGCTGTCTGGATAGTCGTCGTCTCAAACTCGATCGCCGTAACGACCACGGTTCCGTCCATGACGGAAGTCTCTGCTATTTCACCGGCGGTACTGCAACCTGCTATGAATGCGCTGGGATAGATAGCGTTTAATGCCGCAATGAAGTCGGCCACTCTGATCGACTGGTGACTTCCTAAAACAAATACCAGCTGAACCCCTGGTGAAACGTTAATAGCCAGCGGCCATTGGTCGCCTTCACGCCACACGAACTGCGTTGTTTTCATTCATATTCCCGAATTCTCTCCCCAATGATCACTTCGGAACGGCGGTCATTTAACTTGAGCGAATCCCCGTAGCGTGACTCCGCAAGGACTGGACACGTATCGCGATCGAAACTGGGATCGAGTCATTTCGATTGTGTCCTTCTGGATCTTCAGCAAATGGGCTCCGAGATTCAGGGACTTCAGATTCTAGATTGGCTCAAGTCTAACTCCGAGGTTACTGCCGTTGTGGCGCTCAGAGGGCATTGTCATTTGACAGCGGATTTGGGGATGCGGAATATTCTGGCGAGTCGCCACATGAATGCCTATTGCATAGAAGCCAATCGCCGCATTCATCCGTCATTTAAGCGGTTGCAAGGATTCCGGGACATCACTCAAGTCAAAGATTCTCGTACCAGTTGTTCCTCGTGTCCATTTTCTAAAGGACAGGTGTTGTCGGTACATTCGATCACGACATAACGGCGTTGACCCCGCCGCTTCAATCGTCGCCTGGCTTCCTTCTCCGCTTCAACTCGCGTGTCAAACTGAAGTTCAATCCGACGATGCCGTCCTCCGATTCGTCCCCAACTAATATTCAAGTTAGCGCTGAATAGATCAACTTCCAGTTCCATGATGTATTCACGGAATCGGTTTTCCTCGGGACAAATGGATTGAAGAACGATCATGTGCCAAGAATAGGGCTTGGCCTGGACAGCCATTGGCATTCGATCCCTATTTGATCACTCCGTCTGTGTTTTTTGGCCTCGAAACATAGCGCCAGCCACGACCATCGGCAACGACAAAATCGGCTTCTATGCTGCGCATAGACACTCCGTTTTTCTCATGGCCTCCGTCGTTGACCAGCCGTCTTTCTTAGGCGCATGCAAAAACACACCTTGGAGGATCTCATGACAGCTCAATCCATTCGCCAACTGAACAATGAATTCAGACAAACCCTAATCGGTGGACGGGTATTCTTGACGCCTGGTGTGCAGGCGTTGGAACCCATTGTCCGTAAGCGCCTGCTCTCGTGCATTTCTCAATTCGAAGTCGAACGTGATGGCAACGACCCTTATGGAGAAGCCGACTTTGGCAAAGTCGTTATCCATGGCGACGACTACTTTTGGAAGATTGACTACTACGACCACGCGCTTCAACTACAGCTACAGCGGGACACCGCATCATTAAGGCCAATAAACACTTGATTTTTGCTGTTTAGGAACCCATATTCACCCCATCAACTCAGCCAGGTGGGGTGCTTGTGTCTCGGGTTTCACGTTTGAAGTCTCATTTAGAGACTCCAGCAGGACACCACAACTTTAAGCCCAGTCCACGGCGAGATGGGTGAGAAACGCTTCAATTCTCGATTCACTGACAGGCTACAACAACGGGACACCACAGCTTCAAACCCAATAAACACTCGATTTTTACTATTCGGGAACCCATATTTAGCCCATCAACTCAGCTAGTGGGGTGCTTATGTCCCGAGCTTCACGTTTGAAGTCTCATTTAGATGGGCAGGCCTATCACGTGATGAATCGAACGGTGCGTGAATCGTTCTTCTTTGACGACGACGTCACCAAAGAGTGGATTTACCAGGAAATCCTTGAATCAGTGAAGCACAACGGGACACCGCATCATTAAGTGCAATAATCATGACTCTGCCGGCGCGATCTTCGATAGCTGGCACTCCCACCACGAGATAGCATCACGTACTACATCCCGGCCATCTTCCCCTGCGAACGGTCCATCGAGCATGGGCTTAAAGATGCACTCGTCAAGCGTGAAAACCTCTGCTTTTCCTTCATTCGGGGCCGCAACGACATCCACGTCTCCGGGATGGGTTCCGAGTTCTTAAGTTTTGAGCACGGAATTCCGCTCGACCTCGATGAACTCCCAGAAGATGCGATGCTCCCTACGATTCCTGCGCCATTCTTCCCACCGGTCATCCACGGCTGTTTGCATTGCCGGGCTGGAGGCAGCGTCAACCTTGGCCAGGACGTGTCCGACTGCCCGGAGAAGCGCGAGTAGCGCGACCCAGTGCACCCGGAAGTCCAGCTCATCGCGAACTTCATCGGCGAGGGCGAGAGCCCTGCGGCAGTCATCGAGAACGTCATTTGCTCTCATTTTTAGGTGCTGCCTCCGAAGTCAGTGCGCATAACGTCTAGAATTCAGCGGCCTTATGGCTTTCGGCGCCGTTCCGCTGTGACGAAATCATAGCATTAGCGATTGGTTTTGGTAGGAACGCAATCGGCGAAGCCATACGGTCCGCTGCAATGCTTTGTTATGTGTCATCATGGTGTTTCGACTCCAAGATCACGACAAATCTTACGAGTTAAATGTTCGTTTATTTCTCGGTGACGTGGGACCGCAGAGCGTTTGTTTAAAGAAGTGTTGGTCCACCAAGAGTGTCTGCCACCCTCTCTGAGCAATTCGCAACCATGAGATTCGAGATGTCGAATCAGGTCACGTCGCTTCATAGTGCGATCTGCAGTTCCTCAAAATCATCGCCCGCCGAATTTAATGCCTCATCGCGATTTAGTTCAAGTGCTTCACGCAAAGTGATCGACAATGTCTCAAGAAGCGCTTGTTTCGATGATTCCTGGCAATTGACTCCAGGAATCTCTGCGATCCAGCCGATCCACCAACCACCTTCGCTTTTAACGATTGCTGTATATGTTTTTTCCATCTAGCAAGTTTACTCCATCTTTAGCGATGTGCACAGGAACATAGCGCTCAGCATCAGCGGCGGCCGCGAAGTGGCCGTCCGTCTGCATGCGTTTGTTAGAGGGCCTCATGCCACACGTATCTTTACCCGGCGTCGGAAAACGTTGGAAGCGGGACACCACATCACTAAGGCCAGTAAACACTTGACTTTTGCTGTTTAGGCACCCATATTCACCCCATCAACTCAGCTCGTGGTAAGAAGGATACAGCGGGACACAACAACTTTCAGTTTCTTGCGTCCAAAGGTGCCAATGTGTTGCCGCTTGACATGCACGGCTGGAGCCCACTAGATTTCTCGAGATGCTCACGTCACAGAAAAATGCAGGAGGTTCTCATGGAGCTGGGAGCCAAGGCACAAAAGCATGAAAAATCTAACAAAGCGCTGCAGGTGACCAGCAAGCTGGCACCTGAACTTGGGCGTTAAGTGTCGCTATGGAAATCGAAGAAATATCCAAAATTGAGATACTGGAAAACGGAGAAATGTTTGTCGTGCTCGCAAGCGGCGGCAAGCCTATGTATCAATATATTTATCGAGAGGCGGCTGATTTTTACTGGGATAATGAAGTAAAAGCTTTCTTAGCTCCAACTCCGAGAAAGTGGGATCACTCGGACTGGTTCAATCAAATTGTTAATGTCGTAGCTTCTGGTTTAGGCATCACTTTAAAGCTGTCAAGTGCCACAATCTGGGTTAATGTGCCAGATCAAACAAGGGCAAAAATGTTGTCGACGGCGCTACAGCGGGACACCACAGCTTTAAGTCCAATGAACACTTGATTTCCGCATCGGGAGCTCTTGACCTGGGCTAGTATTGCCAGAGCCTTTCAGGCCAACTAACCTATTGATAAACCGGAGTGAACAGAGTGTATCTATTAGCTCCAAAACGGTGCCTCATCCGACAACAAAAGGCTTGACTCATCATGCGCCATTGGCGTACGCTGTGTTCGTGGTCATTCTCGAAACGCGGGTCTTCACTCGGCGCGTCGATCGGCTCCTCTCTACGGAGGAGTTTCGTGAGTTTCAGCTTGAGTTGGTCGCGAATCCACGCGCTGGTTCTGTTGTACCTGGAACTGGCGGACTTCGAAAGGTCCGTTGGAGCGCTGGGGGTCGGGGCAAACGGGGTAGCTTGAGGATTCTCTACTACTTCCATGCCGAGAGCCAGAGGATCCTTCTGCTGTTTGTGTTTGCAAAGAACGAACGAGCGGACCTAACCAAGAGCCAGCGTGACCAACTCCGAAAGATCGTAGAAAGAGAGTACCCATGAAAGACGAACTCTTCGACGAACTTATTGAGAGCGTCCGTGAGGGCGCAGAGATTCTCGCCAACACGCGAGAGCCATTCCGCCTCCGCGAGTTCCGAGCACCCGACGTTAAGGCTATTCGCGTGAGCTTTGGTCTTTCCCAATCTCGCTTTGCCGCACTCATGGGCATCAGTGTCGCCACGCTACGTAACTGGGAGCAAGGGCGTCGCACGCCTGAAGGGAGTGCCCGCGTTCTGATTGAGGTCGTAGCAAAGCACCCTGACGCCGTGCTGGATGCGGTGCAAAACCCTGCCCCAGTGCGCCGGGGCGCCTAACGAATCATTGCGGCGGACCCTACCGCACGCTCCGCGAGTGCCCTGGCCGCTGAATTCCAGCCGTTAGGCGACTTCTGCTACTACTATGGCAACTGGCAGTACTAAATGAAGATTCCCGACTCGCTACAGCTGTTCTATTTACTCGGTCTAGACCGCGATGAACGCCTGTACTTCACTGACTGCGTGTTCAAGCCTCATGCTGAGCTCATGCAAGAGTACTGGGACTTCCTGCACCCAGGGCTCGTGGAATTTGCGTTCTCTGGCCGAAGAGACTGTTGGCTCCTGTTCGATGAGTGGGGCGGGGCCGAGCCTTTGGTACTGTTCTACGGCATTGGAGCAGAGGCAACCGTGTTTGCGCGCACGTTCCGTGAGTTCCTGCTTCGGAGAACCATTGAAGAGTACACTTCGACATGGTTGTTCGAGGATCGGTCCGAGTTGGAGGCAGCTGACCAGCTGCTGCGAGGCTATCCAGATATCCTTAGGCCAGTCATAGGTGACGCCAGTGCAATGTTCCTGACAGATCTGTTGCGTGATCGGGTTCTGACCATGGACAATTATGATGAGTGCCCGGGCTACCTATCTGAGTCCGAGATGGAGATAGCTTTGGCAGAGACCGTCGGCTTTGAACTCCTCGGCCTAAAGGTGGAAGTAGATACCACTTCAGACAACTACAACGGAATTCGGAAACCAGAGACACTCGAGTGGTAGCCAACACGGTGGCATAATGGGAAGTCGCCTAACAAATCTTTGCAGCGGATCAAACCGCACGCTCCGCGGGCACTTTGGCCGCTGAGTACCAGCCGTTAGCTGTAAAAGCTGTAAAAGGAGATGTTGTGCCATTTGATTACGCAAGGGCGTTTTTAGCAATAGAAGAGAGCAAGAATAAACTTGATGTCTCTCAATTCATGCAAGAAGTGATATCTGTTTGTAGATTTATTGAGCCCAATCAAGCTTGGGATGATTTTTCAAAACTCGAGTACGCTTCCGAAGTCTCCACCCGCTCTGACCATGTTGTAGCAGTGCTACGAAGCGAGCCCGCTAACTTTCTTGAGCAAGGTTTCTGGTTCGGAATCAACAATCCGGTCCTCGAAAATGGGGAAACAAGCGCAGGCATGTATTTTAGTGTGGCATCTTCTTATGATCCTAATGATGAAGATGCAGACTGGGCGTGTAACGCGGAGTTCTACCCGGAACACGGAAGCTTTGAATCAGTAATTATGCGGCAGATTTACCGTCTTGCTTACTCGAAATCTAAACTGGGAAACAAGGCAGAATATACACTATGCATGGCCTACGGCTTAAAGCTAGCACAAGCAGCTATGCAAAAATTCAAAGAGTCAAACCCAGATTGTAAAGTAGGCTATGCTGTAGGGTTCGATTCAGGAGATTTCATTAATGTCGGCTGGTTATAGGCAGCAGCTAACAATCGCATGCAAGTGAACGGCAAACTCCGCGGCCCAAATTGATGCGGGCGTTAGGCGGCGTTGGGAATCTCCTTGACACTTGGGGAGTGTCCGAAGCTCGGCGGTCCTGCGGCAACTTGGGCTCAGCATTGGAGGTGAAGTGGCGAGGCCAGAAGACCTGATCCAGCGTCTTGAGGCTGCTGACTGTGGGTGGCCTGTGTACTCTCAGCTCGTGGGGCACGTCCGCAGCGTTGTCTGGCGTATCGAATCCGACCCGTATCTTGGCTCGTTCTTCGTGAGCGATCAAAGCTTCATTTCCTTCGCTCATCGCTCAGCAGAGATGGTTTGGCCGTCGTGGCTCCCGGGCTATGTTCCCGCACTCGCCGGCATGAAGGCTGGAGATCCCGAGATCGCTGGCGGCCACGCCGATCAGTTCTCGGGCCGCACTACCGAAGAGGGTTCAGTCTTCGCCCCTGGGGGAATGGACGACCAGCTAGGGTACCCTCTTATAGCGGTGCCCGATGGTGTCTACGAGTTTCAAGTCAACTCGGCCGGAAAGAGGGACACTACAGCGGGACACCACATCGTTAAGGCCAATAAACACTTGATTTTTTCGATTTGCGAACCCATGTTTGCCCCATCAATTCAGCCAGTGGGGTGCTTATGTCTCGGGTTTCACGTTTGAAGTCTCATTTAGATGTTGGCGCAGTGACTACTTTTCACGTGACGTGTCCCCGGTCGGCCTTCTTCCGCTAAGGTCAAAGTTTCTTCAAATCGCTCAAATAAATCATCCCAATAACCTCAACCGAGTCCATGATCCAGGTTTGTGCCAATTTACGGAATTTCCAAAGGGCAGGACCGATTTACGAAACAGCTGTTGGATTTGCACTCGAAGGTCAAGACTTGAAAGCTCCGTTGACCTCATCGTCGAACGAAACCAAGCCCCCTCATACCCACTAATACATGCCTAAAGCCATTCCACATACTCAACTCGCTACTAGTCCCCTCTCCACGCTCCCTGTCACCGTTCATGCATCACGTCGTTATACGCTTGCGGTACTATTGCCACCATCTCTTCTTTGAGACGTGAACTCTTAATTCGGACATGGAGACCTGATCCCGGAGCACCTTTAGTTTCGCTTCTAGGGATTCCAACTCGGTCTGAACTCGGGCTAGCTCGCGCTCAACGGCGAGAATCTCTGTTAGATCCTTGGCTTGCGTCAAGTAGTCTCGGAGCCGATCGCGAAGGGTGCGAAGGTTCTTGAGTCGGGCTTCCAGGTCGATTAGCTCTTCGGTAACGTCTTGGGACTCGAGGCTTCTGCGGACGACCTTACCCAGGTCCGCGATCAAATCCATCGCTTCGTCTAGCCGCGGCTCGGGAATGCGAAGCGTCATATAGAGCCAGTCACCATCCTGTACCGACCACTTTTCGACTCGCCCTCCAACTGCTGTGACTGCATGTTCGATGTCATGAGGTGGGGCTACTGCGGGACACCACATCATTAAGGCCAGTAAACACTTGGCTTTTCATGCTTGCGAACCCATGTTTGCCTCATCAACTCAGCTTGTGAGGGGGATGTCTCGGGTTTCACGTTTGAAGTCACATTTAGATGGTCAGGCCTAGTGAACACTTTTCACGTGACGTTCCGCGAGGGTGGGCCGCCAAGTCAATAGAATTCCTCCACAAAGCGCTTGTGCTTTTTGAACCATGATTCTCGATTGGTTTTACATACGGTGCAGACGTAGACTTCGGCGTGTGTTTCTGATCCTGGAATGCAGAATCCACAACGAACACGAGCGGGACTGTTGGGAAAATGTCGCCTCATTGCTCGGGCAACCACAGATGCGCGCAAAGAGGACCTAGATTTCTCATCGAACCCCACTATTAGGCCGTACTGACAAGGCACGATTTCAACCTCCATGGTCTGGTCATGCTTCTCGCAAGATTTGATCGGAATCGCATTGTTCCTTCTTTCCAACCTGAAAATCGATGGTAAATAGGTACGTATGTGCAGGGTGAATGGATCTTCAAAGGCGAGGACGGTCGTTAAGGGCTTTTCCCATGTTTCAGTGGGGTAATACACGAGCTTCAGGATAAATATTCGTTGCTCATCACCTTGGATGGGTTCAAACAACCACTGACGAAGCTGATCGCCACTGATTTTGATTGCCATGCGACTCATCCGATCCTCTACGCAAAATGAAGACACCAATCCACTGGGGTCGACCTGTATTCCCACGGTCACCGGCCAAGGACCGTTTACCGGAAAGCTTCTAGGAGGCACAATGTCGAGCACTTGCTCCCAATCCGATTGCAGTTGATCCTGCGCATGGCTGTACGTCCACAGCGACAAAATCAGCACGCATATTGATTTCATTGACGACCTCTACTTGGTTCTCAACCCAATACCAAATGGGCAAGTGATTATTACCATCGTCAAGAATATCAGACTCGGAACGCGCCATCTCACTATGACTCTACCGCGAATCGAAGGACAGTGTAAGTTTTAGGCTGCGGACCTTATTATTGCTTGTTCGTATTCATTGCTTTAGGGAAAAGAAGATCGTTGCGGCCAGGATTTTTTGTTTTATGCCTTAGCATTCGGCCAGCTTCAATTT
Organism: Holophagae bacterium; assembly: GCA_029263455.1. Classification (GTDB taxonomy): domain Bacteria; phylum Acidobacteriota; class Holophagae; order Acanthopleuribacterales; family Acanthopleuribacteraceae; genus JAGQSC01. Next base: position 32,189 of record JAJCXM010000011.1, on the reverse strand, counting down.
ATACTGGCATCGACAATATCCTCTCGGAGTCATCATGAACTCAAGTTTTTCAAAAATTGCAGCTGTACTAATTCTTATGGCATTTATTTCGCCAACTGTAGCTCTGTCGCAATCTCTTTTCTTCACAAAAAATTCTCAAGAGTTATGGAGGGCTAACCTGGATGGGTCTGGTCAAACGTCTATGTTCACTTATCCCAATTTTCCCCTGATCGGCGGGCTTGCCTATGATGGAGCGAATAGTTTCATTTTTATAATCGCCACACAGCAGGGTCCGGGTTTTAACGTCCAATCAATTGATAGAATCAACCACAATGGTACTGGGTTCACTCAACTAATCAATGTCGGAGCTCAATTTCCACTGTCGATAACATACAATCCGACCGACAATAAAATCTACTGGCTGGAGCAGGGTACAAGTGGGTTAATACGCAGAGCAAATACGGATGGCTCGACCGTGGAAACTGTTCTTTCTGATGCCGATGCCGCTTTTCGGCAGATTCGGATTCACATCAGCAACCAACAGATCTTCTGGACTGATGGACTAGATCCAACAGCCAGTAACTTCGGCAGCCTGCGTCGAGCGCCCGTGGGGACGGGTGTTTCGCAAACGACCATCTGGCCTAATGTCGGAAGTAATACTCTTGAGGGCTTTGATTTCAGTTTCGCAACAAACGAAGTTTTTTGGGTTCAAGACACGAACCTCATTCAACGGGCTGCGCTAGATGGAACAGGCGTAGTTACAACCGTCCTTTCTGGCGCTAGCGTTGGATCAAACATGGAAGATATCGTTGTGGATCGAACGGCAAATAAGATCTATTGGTCAGACCTCGCTTCAGATGTCATAAAGTCGGCGAACTTGGACGGATCTGCTCTGATGACGATTATAGATGGTGGCGCCGGAGGATTTAGTGTGGGGCCTGGCCTTGCGGTTGAAAACGCGGATTTGCCGGTGACTTTGCAGCGATATGAGATTGATTAACGCGACGTCTCGAATTTGTCTTAAAGGCGCTCAGGTAGCTGTTGATGTTGCTTCTCACTCTATACAAGTTGAATAGTCGTCAGCTGCGCCAAACGGATATGTATTACATGAGTTGGGAATGGCCCTACAGCGGGACAGCACAGCTTTAAACTCTATAAACACTTGATTTATCCTATTTGGGAACCCATATTTAGCCCATCAACTCAGCCAGGTGGGGTGTTCATGTCTCGGGTTTCACGTTTGAATCGCACTTAGACGGTCAGGCCTATCACGTGATGCATCGCACGGTGCGCCCCGCCTTCGTTTAAGCTATGGCGCGACATCACCAAAGAGTGGATTTACCAGGAAATACTGGCATGAAACCACCTCCTCCGACGGAGTGCGGTATCGACAGGAGCCCGAGCGACTGAGGTACCGCTTTGGACGAAGTGATTGCCACACTGAAGAGCCCGCACCGGGCATCGAACGCAGTGAGGTGCGCGGGTACGTAGCCTTGAAGTCACCCGCAACTCCCCGGCCTTGTCGCTTGCGAACCTCGCTGCGCTCGATTCACAGATCGGGTCTCTTCGACTCACTCTATCTCTTCGGCGAAAGCGCTGCCTCAGTCGCGTAGGCTCCTGTCGACACCGCACTCCGCTTGAGAAGAACCCGCTTTGCAATCGTTCGCAGAGAGGGGTGACTTGTGGTCACCTACTGATCTGAGCCAAGAGCGCAGCGACGGGCGATTGATATCACATGGGGTTAATGGCGCGTTTTCGTGCTCCAAAACCAAATACGCGCCGTCAAACGGTATGTCGAGGATCAGGAAGAGCACCATCCATTCTTTTGACGATGAAATGAGACGTTTAGCAGACATCTGGGGCTTTGATTGGAATTCCGGCGGTTAGGCATCAGTCGCCCGGCGCTGCGCTCTGGGCTCTTGCTACTCTCATCATCGCTACCCACCCCTCACCCGACTGCGTCGGCATCGGAGTGGGCTACCGGGACATTCGGCCTCCGGCCTCTACGGCGTAAGGCATCAGGAAGAAAATTTAGCGGAACACCCCCGGTAAATCACCTGTAAATACTTAATTCTCACGATGGGGGAACCCCTGCTCTCTCCATCAATTCAGCCAGAGAGGTGCTTATGTCTCGGATTTCAACGTTTGAAGCCTCATTTAGGTGGTTAGGCTTATCACGTCCTTAAGCGAGTAGCTACAGCGGGACACTACAGCTTTAACTTAAGCTAGATTTAAAGCAGGTGTCTCACTAGAACTCGCGTCCGAAAGCGATTGTCGCAACGATGGCCAGGTGACAGCTCCTACATACAGGCGTCATTGACGATCATGATGAGGGATTCCAGGGTCTGCGCGACTGTTGGCCAGTTTCCGAGTTCAGTGAAGAACTCGGGGGTAGCGCCACAAGGCGGTTCGGGCGTGATCATAAACACGTTGTCGCTGAAATTTCCCGACACGAACACATTGCCCGATGCATCAACGGCGACGCCTTGGGCGATGGCCAGTGGATTGCCCATGCCATCACCCATCGAGTCGATCACTTCCGTGATCACACCCCCACTGGTGATCTCGAACGCGTTGTAGCTCGCCTGCCCCGCCACATAGACTGTCCCCTCTGCAGCTACGGCGAGATCGACGGGGTTATCGAGCGTATTGCCCATGCCATCACCGCTGGCATCGATGATCGCAGTGATTACGCCACCGGGCGTAATCTTAAAGACGTTGGTGCTTACATAGCCACACACATAAACGTTGTTCGACGCATCCACCGTGATTCCAGCCGCGAATTCAAACCCATGGGCCATGCCATCACCCGTGGCGTCCAGAATCTCCGTGATGGCGCCGCCAGGCGCGATCTTGAACAGGTTGTTGCTGTTTTGTCCACTTACGAATACGTTGCCCAATCCGTCCACCGCGATGGAACTTCCGCCATCGAGCCCATCAAATTCATCGATGATTTCCGTGATCACACCGCCGGGCGTGATCTTAAAAGCATTATCACTGATCAGGCCACTAACGAAGACGTTCCCCGCGCCGTCTACACAAATATCGGTTGGGTAATCCAGCGTATTGCCCATGCCATCGCCCGTCGCATCGATGATTTCCGTTATGGAGCCACCGGGCGTGATCTTGAACGCGTTGTCACTGTTGTAGGCACACACGTAAACGTTACCCGATCCGTCAACCGCGATATCGCTGGGGTTGTCCAGCGCATTGGTCCCGTCACCCGTTGCATCGATGATTTCCGCGATCGTTCCCCCGGATGTGATCTTATACGCGTTGTCACTGAATGATCCAGCCACGTACAAATTACCCGTGCTATCAACCGCAAGCCCACCTGGCCCGTTGAGTCCATCGGCGGAATCGAGGATGACTGAAATTTGCGCATACACCGGAATACAGAGACACAGGACTGAAAGTAAGATGTGTTTCATTGCATAGGACCCCTTTTTTGATTAAGCAGCCCAACCCTTGAGCGAATTGCTCGCAGATTGAGACGCTTATCTGTAGAGGTGAGATAAGTAGGGAAAACCCATCAAAAGTATTTGAAATATCGCGGTAATTATCCGATCTAGGTGGACCGGATTCGTATACACATTCGTTGTTCTTGCGTGTGGTTCCTTCGCCATGATTCAAAGTACTATCGTACGCAATGATCACCTCCCGGCCATTTTAGGCTCACGAGTCACACACGCTTGGCGCGGAGACGAATCAACTCCGTCTCCGCGCCAAGCTTCGCAGTCATAGAGAGCGAGAGATTCACAGCGGAATAGCGAGATTCTCCCAAAGATAGCGTTGATCCTGAGTGCCTCTTAACGACACAACGGAAAAGGGTTGATCACCCGTCAATTCGAAATACGAACCTTCGTTGGAGTTGAATGAGCTGGAGAGGACCATGAGCCCTTTCTCCAGAGGCCCGAGCACCATATCAACTGTTCTTATTGCGGTAAATGATGCGTACTGTGTGATTTCGATCTCAACGGAAGAATCTGACGTGTTCAGTACCGCTATGCCGTCCCAGGTGGCGTCCCAGTCACCTTGATAGAATCGCCATCGTTGAGATTGGACCCGCGATTCATGCACATGAACGACACTTGCGTTTTCGACTTGCGCCAAATAGGTGATGGATACCCGAACGTCTTCGCTACCCCTAAGGCCGATGTGGGATACATCTTGTGAATTGGCCAAATCCTCTGGCTTGGCCGATAGTGTCTCACCTGCCTCAAGCACTTGCTCGTAATCTGCAATCAATGATCCAGCCTTGTTGAAGAATTCGAGCACACTCGTAACGGGTTCCGTCATATTGGTGTTCGCTATGATGAGATTGGGCTCGAACCCGCCGCTGGAACTGGAAACATGAACGATATATCCACGTGCCGACAGGGACGGTGACATGCAGGCATTGGACACATCACCGAGATATCCGTTGACCGGGTGCTGCTCCAGCGTGTTCACAACGATACTGGTATCCTCGGAGATATTGGGAACCTCGCTGCGTAACGTCATGGTATTAGTGGCTGTGTTTATGTCCAGTGACGCAGGAAAGATGCTCCAGGAATTACCTGAGATGTGTTTGAGGCCCATTGCTTCTACTCCCTCGTTGATGGGCAAGGTGGTCGCAGTCTGATCATCAACACGGTGGATGGCCATCACCAAATATTCACTCCCGGTCGAGGATCCCGTCGAGGGATCGCCATCTACGTCGATTTCTGCTTGCCACCTATATTCTGTGGTGCCCTCTGCCAATCCCTGCCGATTGAAAACAAGTTCATTCGGCAGTTCTGCCACTTCGATAGTTACCTTCAGGACGGGGCCTTCCAAATAACAGGAGGCTTTGATGAGATCCATGAAATCACTTGCCATATCACCTCGTGGGTCCTCTATGGAGTTTCCAGAACAACTCGAGGTCGCATACACGAGGGAGGGAGTCAAGATGGCTAGATCATCAAATCGCATGACCTTCCCTTCAACTTGAGAAAATGTAGGGTTTTGGAACATGAATACTAGGGGTAGTAATACGAAAATTTTGTGTTTGATGACCATCTGAGTCTCCTTTTTTTGGTTAGCTGCGGTGTTGATAATGGTGATCTGTCATGGATTCTTTTTCATGCATGCCTGAGGCTGATCGAACAACCGATGAGCGTTCACGCGGGCTGCCACTGGCAGAACCCAAGCCGGGACTGGGCTCATGTGGCAACAGCAAGCCAGGATTTTATGATTGAGCGATTTACTCGCAGAATCGCGCGCTTATCTATAGAGGTGGGATAAGTAGGGAAAACCCATCAAAAGGCTTTCAATCTTGGCCAGCGTGAATCACGCCTCTTTTTGCTAAGATCAGAAAAGAAAGGGAAAAAGCGTTGATTTCTCGGGATAAGGCCATAAATGTAACGATTGAACTTCGTATCTGGCGTGATAAGCGACAGCAGGCCACCCAAATACAAGGAGAAGCGCTAAAGGACTCGCACCCCGAGTGCCTCAATGCCGAGGCCAGTGCGTTACTCGAATCGGCCTTGATGGCGCGTGACAATGTGGTTTCAGCATTATATGAGGCACTCAGTTCCATGTCGGCGTCGAAACTGGCTAGAGAAGGCCAGACGGATTTGCATCCCACCGATCTCGCACATATGGCATTTTTGCGGATCGATCGAGATATCATGAGTTTTACGGGTGAGATTCGAGATCGTGGCTATTTTCTGTTTGCCGCGGCACGGGCGATTCGGCAGTTATTACTTGAGCACGCGCGACGCAGAAATCCAAAGGGAGCCCAGGTGAAGGGTGTATTTGGCCACCAGACGCTGAACGAAGTGTTGCTAGATGTGGGCGAGGATTACGAATATGAAGAGATCCTGTCGGTGAATCAATCATTGGAGAAGTTAAAGGGTCTGCACTACCGTCAGTATCAGGTGGTCTTCCTCAAGTACTGGGCAGGACTCAAAACCAAGGATATTGCGCTTGCTTTGGACATCAGTCAGGCAACCGTGGAGCGTCACTACACCATGGCGAAAAAGTGGCTTAGGGCGGTGTTAAGTTTCAAGACAGCGCGTAGTTAACAAAGCTTGTTGGAAAAACTCAAGATCCCCTATTTGTCCTGCGATGCAATCCCTTTGTGTTAGCCTCATTTTAACGGAGCACAAGGCCACGAACAGGTTGGGTTAAGTTGGAGGATTGCATGACATTGGTTGGGACTACCTTGGGACCGATTCAACTGATCGACGTTCTTGGCCAAGGCGGTATGGGGGACGTCTACCTCGGTTACGACAGGAAACTGGAGCGAAGAGTCGCCGTAAAAGCCATCCGCCATGAGCATCAACTTGACGAAAAGGCTAAGGCGCGGATGTTGCGCGAAGCGCAAATGCTCTCCAGGCTCGAACACCCCAATATCTGTCGTCTGTACGATTTGGTTGAGGACGAGCAAGGTGATTTTTTGATTATGGAACTGGTTTCGGGCGTCAACCTCCAGGAGGCAATCACGTCCGGAATCGGTCAAAGCGAGAAGCTACGCATCGCGCGCGAGATTGTGGGAGCATTGGCCGTGGCCCATGAACAAAACATCGTGCACCGGGATCTCAAGCCAGAAAACGTGATGATTACCCACAAAGGACCAGTCAAGATCCTGGATTTTGGGCTCGCGAGAGACACGCACGATGTTGATACGGGTTTGCTGGACGACCTCCCCTTCGGCCAAGAGGCCGTATCAGACGACATGGAAACCGTCCTTCAAACTCAAATGAGCACCATTGTGGGCACCCCCAAGTACATGAGCCCCGAGCAAGCTATGTCGGAGCCTCCAACCACGGCCAGTGATATGTACTCTGTGGGATTGATGTTTCAGGAACTCTTTACAGGACGAGGGTCATACAGCCCAGAGATCACCATGGAGGCCCTTTTGTGGAAAGCGATGAATGCAGATTCCTTGCCCGTGGAAGGACTTTCTTCCGATCTGACCAGACTGATCAATCGATTAAAGGCCCGGGTTCCAACGCTTAGACCATCTGCAGTGGAGACCGAAACCCAACTGAACTGGATTATTGCCAAGCCCATTCGCCGAACCCGGAACATCGTGTTGACGGCCTTTCTGGTGTTACTGGTATTAGGCACCACACTCTCAACGATAGGGTTTTATCGTGCCAAACGATCTGAACGCGCCGCTCAGCAGACCAGTGTTTTTCTCAGCGACATGCTGGTGAAAGTCGAACCCCGTCAAACGGGCATCGATTTGAAAGTCGTGGACATGCTTGACGATGCTGAAGCGAAGATCGACCGAGACTTTGCGGACCATCCGTTGATTCGTGCCAATTTGCACAATACATTTGGCAAGATATTCGTGTCTCTGGGTGCCTACACCCGAGCGTACAACCATGCGGAGAAGGCACAGATGATCTACAGCGCGCAATTAGGAGATGTGCATCCCATCACCCTGGATTGCAAAAATAACCTGGCGACGGCGCTTTTCCAGTTAGGTCGTCTTGAGGACGCAGAAACACTCTTGCGAGAAGTGGGGAAGGCGAGAACCCGTATATTGGGGGCCGAACATCCTGACACCTTACAGACCATGAGTGATTTGGGCTTCATCTTGGCCAATCTAGGCCAATTCAAAGCAGCGGAATCTATTCAAAGGGATACGCTTGAACAAGAACATAAACAACTGGGCAACGATCACCCCGAAACGCTGATCTCAACCAGCAATCTAGCCCAAACCCTAATGGCTCTAGGTCATTACGAGGAAGCAAGAGATCTTCAGCGAAAGGTTGTAGCGAAGAGTAAGCAGGTGTTTGGCGCAGAGCACCCTGACACATTGACCGCAATGGCTAACCTGGCGACGATCCTCTCGGAGATGGGTCAATACCAAGAAGCCGAAGAACTTCAACGACTTGTTTGGGCAAAAGAGAGCCAGGTGTGGGGAGCAGATAATCCCGCAATTCTGATCTCTATGGGCAATTTGGCCAATACGCTGTCGAAGCTCAATCGCAACGATGAAGCAGAACAACTGCTACGAGAAGTCGTGGAGAAACGTAAGCGAGATTTAGGGTTAGAACACCCTCATACGTTGATTTCATTGAGTAACCTCGCCGCGATACTCTCAGTTCAGAATCGAGACTCGGAAGCGGAAGCGCTTCAATTAGAGTTAGTGCATGGATTTGAAAGAGTATTTGGACCCGATCACCCAAGTACCGTCATTGCGATGAGTAATTTAGCCAAGACCATTTGGAAGCTAGAACGATACCAGGAAGCTGAGCAACTCCAACGAGAGGTCATCGAAAAGGGCAAGCAATCGTTTGGACCGGAACATCCCAACGTCAAAAAAATGATCGAAAGGTTAGCTGATATGCAACACAAGCCCCAGCACCCTGAGAACATCAAGTAGAGCCTTGGTACGACGGTCATTGGCGTGCATCGAGGGATGAGAGCGATATCATCGCGGAGTTGGGGTCTTGGAGGTCAAGCAACGGAGAAGGTGAGTCGAAAAGAAAGTTTTATGAGGACACGTTGTTGTGAGCCAAGCCTATAACCTATTCTTGAAATCCTGACTGATACTGGATGGCTGATTTCAGCTTGATTTCTGGGATCAAAGGAACCATGTTTTAGACATACCATCAACCATTTTTCTTTGAGGGGGAACTTATGGCACGAATTTGTCGTTTGAAGTCGCATCTTGACGGGCAGGCTTATCACGTTATGAACCGCACCGTGTGTTCCGCCTTCGCTTAAGCTATGGCGCGGTAAGCAGGCTTTCTTGTTTGATTACGATGTCAGCAAGGAATGGATCTTTCAGGAAATACAGGCATGAAACCACCTCCTCCGGCGGAGTGCGGTATCGACAGGAGCCCGAGCGACTGAGGTACCGCTTTGGCCGAGGTGCCTGCCACACTGAAGAGCTCGCACCGGGCATCGAACGCAGAGAGGTGCTTCGGGTACGTAGCCTTGAAGTCACGCGCAACTCCCCTGCCTTGTCGCTTGCGAACCTCGCTGCGCTCGATTCACAGACCGGGTCTCTTCAATTCATTCAATCTCTTCGGCGAAAGCGCTGCCTCAGTCGCTTAGGCTCCTGTCGACTTCGCACTCCGCTTGAGAAAAACCCGCTTTGCAATCGTTCGCAGAGAGGGGTGGGTTGGGGTCACCGATTGATCTGAGCCCAGAGAGAACCAAGAATGTGGCTAGCGGTGAAGGGCTTTTCGTAGACTTGTCTGTTCACCCAAATGCTCAAATAGTCTTGGCGTTAACTGTGCCGAATCGGGATGAGTTCGGTGACAGGGATCGTTTAACCACATACTCCACTAGCTACTAGTCCCCTCTCCACGCTCCCTGTCACCGTTCATGCCTTCTGACCGTTCTTAAGGCGCTAGTTTCGCATGTGGATTCTTGGGGTAGCCGGAGCGGCGTTGCCGTTTTTGGAGAAGGTCAATCATTCGTCAGCAAGGGTTTGGCTTTAACAAGGGGCAAATCGGGTAGTTTGAACATTTTTTCGGCTATCGTCCCCAGCTTGACTGAAACCGCTGTTTCCGTGCAAACGTAACCATCGGACTCTACTTCCTTTTTTAACATCACGCCTTTTCCAAGTTCGAGAACCTTGTTCCAGTCAGCAATGGTATATTGCTCGTATTTAGTGACATCGATCGGGAGACTTGGAGCCATCCAATATCGAGTCATATCGCCATCCAACAGCACCTCGATTAAAACCGTATCGTAGCCGAGAATCTTTAGATCGCTTGACTTCTTAACGATCACTGGTTTGGTGTAGGGCTCATCGCCGAAGCCGTATTCAATCCGATTCTCCCCTTTGAACTTGACGTAATCCATATTTTTCTGAGGATCGTACCAGAACATCTCAATGAAATTGGCGTCTATGCAATGGACAAATGTCCTGCCATCGCTCTTCCAAAACCTACTAATTCTCGTTCCTCTGGTTTTCTTTATGAGTTCGATCGTATCCGGGTCAAAATCGCCAGTGAATTCGGTCTTTACCTTATATTGAATGCGTCCCTCAAAAAAACCATCGGGTTTTTCTTGGAACATTAATAAAGCTAGCGAGAGAACAAAGACTTGGCTCATCCGTTCGACCCTTTCGTCTGTACAAAACCGAATTTCGCTTTGATTGGTGGCAAGAGCCTCGACAAAACAACCAGTATAGCGCTCCCCAGAAGAACTAGACAGAAAAAGGTCTTTGGTGGGGTCTGCAGTTTTAGCGGGACATCCTCGGTAAATATCGACGAGCGTTGTCCGATCATCGAAAAGCTATCCCGCCAAGATTTGAATTATCGGGACGGTGCCTGAACAGGCAGTCAATATCTGGTACACAATCGATGACGGATCAAATTTGACTCGCGGATTGTCCCTCATTTGGCCCATGTTGCGGTTTCAGATTAGAGGAAATTGGTTCGAATCCTTATATACTTGTCGTGACAACAGACGTTTTCGTCGGACAGCAACTCGCAGCTGATGATCTCAAGTTAGGTGGTTTTGGCAAGTTCACGATTGATCAACTTTCGGTGTAGCGGTCGGCGAAACTGGTGTTGGGCGGAGGGAGACATGGGATTCGAGGACGTTCATCAACGACGTGTGGCCAGCTTCCCTTACGACATTCGATTTGCTCATACAAAGTCAAGCAATCACCGGTCCGAGTTACTGGCGAGCGACCACTGCGGGTGCTTCTACTGTTGCAAAACGTTCTCGCCGCACGAGATCATCGAGTGGATCGACGACATTGGTGAAGTAGGTCAGACGGCACTATGCCCCTGATGCGGGGTCGACTCCGTTCTCGGGACGAATTCCGGAATTGAGCTGAGCACAGAGTTTCTCCGCCGGATGCGGATGTACTGGTTCTGAGTCGCGGGTCGAAAAAGTATTTTATCGGGCACGTTGTCGTGAGGCCCAATTTTGCCTGTGAAGACATCTTCAAAGGAAGCAAGACGCATATCGGCAAAACCTATTTCTTTAATTCGTTTCCATTAGATGGTTATTTACCATTGTATTGGAGAAACTTTACAAGCATCAATATGACACGTCCAAGCGATAAAATAGACAACTGGCAGCCGAAAATTGAGCGCACGCTGCGCTAGCGGAAAACAGCCGCCATCAAAGCACGACGGGATCTTCGTCGATTCGCACATTCAAAATTTCGGTCTAGCCACTACTTCGAAAGCCACTAGATCGGGCGTTCGATGCCCAGTTGGCTGATTTTTTGGTGCAAATAGGATCGCTGCAGACCTAATTGAGTAGCCGCTCGCGTAATGTTCCAGCCAAAACGGTGAAGGACCATTTCGATGTAGGCTCGTTCCGTTTCGTAGCGAAAATCTTTGAGGTTGGGTAAGTCGCTCAAGGACTCGATCTGAATCCACCGGTGTGCTTTGGGGGCGGGTTGGCTGGCCAGCAATCTCAACTCGCTTGATTCAATCATCCCTGACCCCAGAACCATGGCTCGTTCAGCCACATTCTTGAGTTCCCGTACGTTTCCGCGCCACGGCAAGTTCTGTAGGAGTTCGTCGACATCGTCAGCCAGAGGTCTTGGGACAAGCTGATTGAGGCGGCTGATTTGGACGGTGAAATGGCGGAACAGGAGGGGTACATCTTCCAGTCTATCGCGGAGGGGAGGAACATCCAGGGGGATTGCAGCTAAACGGTAAAAGAGGTCTTCGCGAAACAGCCCCTGTTGTACGCGTGTCTCAAGATCCTGGTGAGTGGCTGCAATGACGCGCACCTCCACAGGTCGTTCGCAGGTATCGCCAATGCGGCGGACGGTTCCCGCTTCCAGTACGCGCAGAAATCGTGATTGTAGCTGAACATCCATATCGCCGATTTCATCCAGGAAAAGCGTCCCACCGTTTGCCTGTTCAAAGACGCCCGGTCGGTCTTGGTGGGCATCCGTAAAGGCGCCTCGTTTGTGTCCAAAAAGCTCGCCCTCTATTAAGTGTGCGGGAATGGCCGCGCAATTGAGTTTTACAAACGGGCCTTTTTGGTATGTCGAATGGGCGTGAATGGATGCGGCAACGAGTTCTTTTCCGGTTCCACTTTCACCTCTGATCAAGATACGAGAATGAGTCGGGGCAACTCTTTCGATGGCCTGACGGAGCTCAGACATGACCTTCGAGGTGCCCAGTAGCGGAGTACCCTCCTGTTGCTGAAGCAAGCGCAAACGGCGTCGCAGCGAGATCACCTCAAGGGCATGCCGAATGGACTGCAGCAGCCGTATTCCAGCGATGGGTTTCTCGATGAAGTCAAACACTCCCAGTTCCAGGGCGGCCACGGTTTCGTCCATTGAGGCTTCACCGGAAATGACGATCACCGGAATCTCGCGATGTTTGCGTTTGAGTTGGCGACAACAATCTAATCCCGATAATCCGGGGAGTCGAATGTCCATGAGGATCAGGTCATATGACGAGCCTTCATCCATCGCATCCAAAAAGCGTTCCGCGGAGTCAAATGCACTCACCGTATAGGATTCAGCTTCCAGAAGAAAGGTGAGGTTAGCGCGGATTTTGGCATGGTCTTCGATTAAGGCGATCTGAGTCATGGTGCGTCCTCCGGGTGCGGGAACTCAAGGCGGAATCCTGTGCCTGCCGTGCCGCTGAAAAGCAGGATCAAATCGCCCCCGTGATCCAACATGATCTTACGTGAAATGGCCAGCCCCAGACCCATGCCCTCGCCGAGCTTGGACGTGGTCGTGTAGGGTTGAAAGAGGTGCGCGCGAATCATATCTGGTAGGCCCGGGCCATCATCGATTACGTCAATTCCCACATCCCTGCGATTCACGTGCAATGATGATTGCAACTGGATCCTGCTGGCGCCTGCGTGTGCAGAATTGGAACAGAGATTAACCAACACTTGTTTAATCAGGTGAATGTCGATCGCAGCGATCACGGGTTGCGTTGCGAGTTCAACGTGTATCTCAAGAACATCCCAAGCACTTGCGAAGGTGGTGGCGAAACGCTCTATGAACGGCCCCAGATCGCGCACTTCCGTGCGTGGTTTCCCCAGTCGAGCGAAGCCTGTGAAGGCGGCCACAAACAGGTTGATCTGATCGAGTTCCTCAAACATGGATGCCACTGCTGCGGCACGGTCGACGTCTCGATGTTCGGACAGCCGTTCAAGCTCCAACTTTAGGGCCGCCAAAGGGGTCTTTAACTCGTGGGCGTGGCGTCGTGCCATCTCTTGCCAAGACTTCAGGTTTTGCAATGACGCGGAGCGCTGGCGTTCACGAGCAAAACCCGAGGCCGTGTCTTCGATAAGCCGAGCAAACCGACCAACCAAGTCGGTTCCCTGTTCACTCACTTGTATTCTGTGACTGCCACTGGCTAAGGCTTGCAGATGAGGAATGAGCTGTCTGAGGCGTTGGTCCCGACGCCTGGAACGCGAAAGCAAGACCCATGCGGTTGCGCCGGCCACGATCGCCATGACCAACCAAATCAGGAGATCAGACCGCTGTTTGATGCGCCGCCGATTGGCTTCGATGATCTTCATACGTTGAAGATGGGTTTGAATCACATCAAAGCGTTGGCGATATTTTGACTCACGGGACGAATCCAATTCGGCAAGCTGGCGCTGATCATCGCGGCTAGACAGCAAGAGACTTTGGCTTTCTTGATTAAAAGCTACGTCAAGAATACTGCCGGTAAGTTGATTCTGAACCAACTTGACGACGATCAAAGTCGCCATCAGTGAAATCAAAAGAGTGGTATTCATCAAGCGAAGGTTCATGGTGCTAAATCCACCTCCCAACTGAACTGACAAGCCGACTTTCGGCCGATCGAACTCGCGAGGACATAGTCGGCCACCGTGCTTAGACTACCGCGATCGTTGTTCAGGTCTTTGGTGAACCAGCGTTGCGCATCCTCTTGTTCTTTTTCGGAGAAAGGTACTAGTTTCAGGTTGACTGAAATGGATTGGATGACTTGGTCTCCGGTATGGATGCGGAATCCGACTTGTGTCAGCCAAGCAATCAAGTCCTTGTTGGACGTGACAGTTTGCGGGTTGTGTTTCTGGCCATCGACGACGATTTCCACAAGGAAGATCTCGTCCCATGGTTCGAAACGCACCGTCACAAGGCCTGTTTTGCGGAACGCATCGTTTGCACGTAGGTCAAACATGAGGGTGCAGGTGAGCCCGGAGTGGATGGACTTCTGCACCCTTGAGTCGCTTAATACGTATTCCGGAATTCTAAGCAAAAAAACACGCTCGGACCCCTGGTTGACCAACACAGAACCCCAGTTCATCCCCATCATCAAGAGCAGCGTCATGGATACAGCTCCGTGGGCGTTGATGTGTAGATGAGGGAGAATTGCATCAAGAGCTTTGGGCTGCGCGCGGTCAGTGCAAGGCCCAGGCTCGAGCGGGTGAAATTGGGATCTGGATAGAGATCTTCTTGTTCACTTAGAGAACGCCTCACGGATCCAGTCAGCCCCAGTCGGATGTCTCCGGTAAAGCCCCAAATACGTTGTTGCAACCATTGGCGTCCCCAACCCATGTCCAGATGGATGTGATCCTGACGGTAATTCCCGAGGGGCTCGCCGTTCAGGTCGGTGGATTGGGAATCAAACCGATTCCAGCGCGCTTGGAGCTCGCCTCCCATTTGTATATAGCTTTGGCTGCCCAGAGGTCGGAATATGCGTGAGTTGAATCGCGCAAGTTTGGATTGGTTGTCTGCTTCGAGCTGTCCGAACCGTTCACGTACTTCGTCTTCACGCGCAATCGCCATGCTTAAGAGGCTTCCAGAGGTGGTGAAAATGGAATGGTCTAAAGTGTTCCGTCTCCACGTCAACTGGTACCGTGCCTGTTTGATCTGCGCGTCGAATTCCTGATCGTCTGCGCCCGCGATCAAGAGCTTGCTGGCGGTTCCCTGCATTTGGGCCGCTGAAACAGCCATCCAATGGTCGCCGCGAATACGCCAGTCGAAGGACGTGTCGAGCCGCCACGCGTCGAAGTCAATTTCCGGAATGGTAGCGCGTCCCGACTCCGGTATCGTCGACGGGGTTGCGTTGCCCGGAAAACTAAGACCTGCAGAGAATACGCCGCGCTCTGCAATCCCGAAACGACCGTAATTCAGAAAACCGGGTGTGGTGTACTGCAGCAGCGCCTTGCGTCCAATGGGCCAACGCCAGCTATACAGTGGTATTGGGATGGGTGGCGAAAGGGTGGTGTCACCGCCTTCGAACACATCATCAGCCGTCAATTGAAGTGGCGTTGACAGAATGAGCCAAGTCCCACGGGGCGCTTCTTCTACCGTAATCAGCAGGACGTACAAACCTCGTTTCGATCCTTTCTTGAGTGAAAGGTCGGCATCGAGGACAAACGGCAGGCGTCGAATTCGATGCTGACCGTTTCTGAGGTCGGATTCGCTTAAAGTCGCTGGTGCGTTGAGTCCTAACTCACTGCGGAGAATGGTCTCGCTGATTCGTCCGTCGTGTTCGAAGACGATTTGTTCGATGGTGTAGCTCGGGGCATCGGCCCCGAGCGCTGTGCATAAGATCAATGTTGCCAGCCACATATTTGTAGCCTAGTGCTGAAGATGATGGCGGTCAAGCAGAGTCGGAATCTTTATGGAACCGCTCTGTTTCAACCGGTTGGAGGTCATGAACGGGATAGCCACCATCATTAGCTCGGATATTTGTTGATCGCGGTCATGATTGCATTGGACAGCAATTGTTTGATGGGTCTGCATGTCGTGGATAGCAAACGATGTGCCATCGGCCCAACCACCGTTGTGCCAGGCTAGGACCAACTCGCCAGATTCATAGATCAGTCCGATCCCGAGACCATAATCAGATCCGTCGTTTTGCCGCGCAGGCGTGAGCATTTCCAGCAACGAATCGTTCTGCAGCAAGTGACCGCGGAGCAGTCGATCGAAAAACACCATCAGGTCCTGAGGGGTGGAGGCGATTCCAGCGGGTCCCCATAGACAGCTGCGGTGGTAGCTGCCGGTGAGCGGGACGGGTTCATCGGTAATTCCCTCGTCAAACAGATAGCCCATCCAGGCGGGATTACGGGCTTCTTCGGCGTCCTGAAGCCAGGTGTGCTTGAGTCCCAATGGATCGAAAATGCGGGTTCGCAATAATTCGGCCAGTGTGTTGCCCGTTGTTTGTTCGAGAATTCGGGTGATCAGTATGTAGCCCGTATTTGAGTAGGAGCCGCCTGCGCCAGGCTCAAAGGTGAATGGCTCCGCAAGAGCGTAGGTCAATAAATCTTCGGTCGACCAGGTACGCATATCGCCGGACAGGACCGAGTCAATCATGTCTAAAAAGAAGGCTTCCGTGTAGCAATTGGGTAAACCGCTGGTGTGATTCAGTAACATTCGCAAAGTGATTCGGTCAGCATACGGAACCTGAGGGAACCAAGGCTCAATGACGTCGTCCAAATCCAGTAGCCCTTCTTCCTGGAGTTTCAAAGCCAAGGCGGCAACGAACGTTTTGGAAATGGATCCGATTTCACCGGCATGTTGCGTTGTCATCGGTTCCTGAGTTTCTCGGTTGGCATAACCAGCCGCAACCACAGTCATGCTTCTTGAACTATCCGCCAGTCCGACAATAGCGCCCGCCCAGGGATTCAATTGATATTCCTGGTCAATGGCCATCTGCATGTTTTCGCGGATGCCATCGGCATTGGGGGCGCAAGGCACCGCGATGATTTGCTTGTTTTGTTGTTTGAATACCAGAGCCAGCCCTTGCAACGGTTGATCGCTTAGAACCTCGACCCATCCGTCCTCCTCCTGGCTGCCGTCAAGCACGTCTTGGAGCATGGCGACCCAAGTCGATCTGGGTGCCATCTGGTGCTGGGTGGCTGTTCCATAGCGACCGTCTCGACCGACCAACCGGAGTACAACGTTGATATCCTCGGGATTGGGGTTGACCAGTGCAAATCCTAGTTCGCTGATGCCGTAATCCTTGCCTGACGCAATAGCTAAACGATAGCCCGATTCCTCAATAGGCATGATCGGCATGCTGGTGGTGCCACCTGTGGGGATGAACTGGAATTGCAGTAGGCCGGTAAATTCTGAAAGTGAGGTCTCAATCTCAATCCAGCCGGTAGGCGATGGCAGTTGGTCCACTAAGTTCTCGATGGGTCCTACCCAACTGGACATGGGAGCGAGTACAAGTTCAGTGGTTTCTTGAGTTAATCCGTCACTCGATTGAAAGCTAAACGTCAAGCTGAGTTCGTTGGTGGTGGGATTCACCAGCTCGGCAGTGGTTGACCAGAGTCCATCTTTCACAGAGTAATGAGGCACGCGGTAGTTTGGGTTGCCGAGAATAAGAGTGAGTGTGAGCAAGTAAATAGTCATCGTGATTCCTTTTTGTAGGTTAGGACGCTGAAGCGTCGAGCTACTAAGGGCAATTCAGATGCCAGACTCAAGTTTAACAAAACCAGCATGTTAGAGATTCGAACGGGCCGCTCTGTTAGTTAATTCGGACTCATGACTGTCAGTTTTTTCTGACGATGTGACTCGGGCAAGGGACTCCGTGAACCTTCGAATCTCGATAGGAATAACTCATGAACATAAAGAAAAGCGTCCCTTTGTTTGCGGCACCACTTCTGTTCTTGTTTGCCAACGGCCGACACAATCTCGCTTTGGCGGCGTGGTTGGCCCCATTTTCTTGTTGGTATTTTTTCACAGAACATCGAAGAATCAGAGGTACGTTTGTCTTGCCCTGTAAATGAGTGCGCCTGGAATACGTGATGTCAAACTGCCCCTACGGAAGCTGGAGTTCGTTGGCCTAAACCCAGTATGACGGCGATTTTTTCCGATTCGTGGCCATCATGAGGGGCGCCGCCTCCGAACCACGAGGCTCGATGAGCCACTCGAACTTGGTTTTATGGCCCGTCGACATGATACTGTTTTGCGACAATCACCGTCTCATCAGGAGGTTCCCGTGAATTCCGTGCCCCGCCCCGATCTTTCCGCTCGACCGCTGCAGATGACCTGCGAATACACCGTCAAAGCCAGGCCAGAAGAAGTCTACGCCGCCTGGACCAACCGCTTCGACACCTGGTTCGCCCAGACCGGAACGCTCGCCATGGTGCCAGAGCCAGGGCGGCCATACTTCTTCTACAATCGGGATGAATGGGGCAGACATCCTCACTACGGCCGATTCCTTGATGTACGAGAAAACCAGCTCATCGAAATGACGTGGATGACGGGAAACGGGACTGCAGAGGGAACGGAAGGAGCCGAAACGGTCCTTCGGATTGAGCTTATCCCCAATGGTGGGGCAACGGAAGTCCGTCTGACCCACTCCGGTTTCGCCTCCGAGAAGTCGCGCGCCGGACACGAGGAAAACTGGCCACTGGCCCTCGAGATTTTGGACGAATCGCTGTCGGAATCAACTTCTTGTTAAAGGGAGCTACCCATCAAGACAAGGCCGGCTCTAAGCCGTCATATTAGCGGGACACACCCTGATTACATGGGGTCACAAGTTCTCTAGGAAAAAAAGAACACCTTTGGCTAGAAGAGGCTGTCGCATAAGTCCTAATAATTCGACGGAACAGCTTATTAGTTCAATTGGAGCATTGCTAAGTACATAAAAACAAAAGACTTCGAACCGCCGGCTAGCCGGCTTCACTAGTTACGCCACGCCAAGGAAGCTCGGACTCACATTGAAGACGATTGAAGCGACTTATGCAACAGCCTCTAGAAGCCAAACTCACATTCTTGGGCCTTGAAGCGAGTTATGCGACAGCCTCCTTGAAGCCAGACTCACATTGAAGATTTAGAGGGACATCCTCGCTTGGTGTCCCTTTTTTCGGGGTCATTTTAGCGGTTATAGCGGGACACTCCCTGTGAATGTCGGGCTTGCGCAACACGCATATGGGAGCCGGACCGAATGAGTCAGTCGAGCGCCTCGTTGACGCCAGAAACGGTCATTCCATCCATATCAAACGATCCGCATAAGCTTTAATGATCGGGTTTAAGCGCCGGGTTTTCGCTTTTCAAACCAGCGAAAACAGGGCGGATAAGTTAGGATCTTGTTGCATGGAAAACACGTTTTGACGTCCAGGCGAATGCGACATCACCAACTGCGTCACGTTAGTTTAGGTTCCAGTCTACCTTCAACCTGAAACATCCCCATTCTACCCAAGCCCCTGAGTACGTTTTCGTCTTTTGATCGAGACAAGAACAGCCGCCAAGGCTAATAGCACTACGGTCGAAAACAACCCCAAGAGTCCAAGTGCCGGAACCGTGGAGAAACGGCCCACCGTGAGAATGATGTAGGTGCCTGCTATGGTCGTAAGATAAGTGCAATCGGGTTCTGGCAGTACGCCCGTGTCTACTTGACCCCCACCGTCTAGGATAAACGTTCCCAAGTACATCCAATCGGCAGGGTCGTCGGAACCGAAACTCTTATACAAGTCGAACACACAGTTCGGATGACCTGAGGCAAGAATTGGCGCGCCGAGCGACAACACTAATGACATAACGTCGCAGGAATCGACGTCCTCCACTGTAACCGAAACATCAACGCTCAATCCTCCGTAGTTAGCACCGCTGGCTGCGCCTAACATAATTGTCGTCATCTGGTCACCGTCAATAACATAATCACGATTAGGGGTCACCATGACGTTTTGCACGGTGTCCCAGTTAGCCTGAGTAAACGTCAATGAATTCGGAGACACGGTCACTTCCGACGTGTCAAGTGATGAAATGGGAATCAGCACATCACCACCGTCCGGCTGAGTCGTGAGGCGCACCGCAATCATCATGGGCGCGTCGTCCTCTAAGAACGTCAATATGGACGGTGTAGCCAGAATCGCGGCCTCGGGATCGTCGTCTTGGTTTGTGACCTCCACATTAGGAATCTGGGCATCAGTGATTAGGCTATAGAACACATCTCCAGTAAACATGTTTTCCCCCGATACCGAGTAAGTGACATCCCCATCTCCAAGCAGGCGGAGCAAGTCCTGTTGGCCAGTTACTGTAACCGTTTGATTGTTCATCCAATTTGCCGCATCGAATGTCAACGTTGTCGATGCCGCCGGTGTACCGGCACCACTGTGTACCAGACCTTCGCTCACATCGTTGGAGACGAAATCTAGGGAAACCGGAAACATAGGCTCAGAATTAAGGTGAACCGTAAACATATCCGTTGTGCCGTTCTCCTGAGTTACGAGACCCGATGTAGGCGCAACAATGACCCCAGCGAGGTCGGTGTCGTCTAGATTGGTGCCCTGAACAAGCGACACAGGCACGCCCTCATAAAACACATCTGAACTAGATGTGTTGGAAGAGATCACATTAAAGGGTCGGTTGCCATCTTGAATCATGTCGTCCAACCCGAATACGGGCACGATCTGGTTTTGGTTCCAATTGGTATCGTTGAACACTAAGTTCGTGGTCGACAAAGCCACTTCCGAAGCGTCGTCAACATCAAGAACAAAGGTCACGGGACGCGTAGGCTGGGACGACAGGCGATACGCAATGGCGCTTGACGAACTGATTCCATTATCCGTTTCGCTGGTAACAAGTGGACTTGGCATTCCCATCACAATTACCGAAGCGATATTGCTATCCAGGTTGATACCCGAGACATTGGCTGGATTGACGCCATTATAGGTCACATCGCCGCTGACAGCTGGCTCGGTTGTGATTGTAAACGGTAAGTTGTTTTCTTTGACGTCATCGCTGACGCCCGTCACCGTGACGGCCGCCTGAAATCCATTGCCTGCGTTCAACATAACCGACGAACTGGACAACATCACTTCACTAGGGTTATCGATGGTTAACGCGACTGTAACGTCCGTACTGGGTAGACTTCCGGACGCAGCGATGGTGAATATGGCTGCCAGCGCTCCATCCTCAGATACCATTAGACCGGTATTGGGTTGCACAGAAATCGTCTGCGAGGCATCGATGTTTTGGTTGGTAACATCAATCGTTGCGGCAAGAATACCTAGATAACAGCCCGCCGGGTCATCTGTGGTAACAGCGTGAGAGATCTGGTACATCACATCTCCGTCGTTGCCATCTCCGCTGGAGCCCGGAGTAACGATGATCGTCTGTGGCATATTCCAGTTGGCCGTCGTGAAGATCACCGAAGGAGGCGAATGGCTGCCCTCGGTAGCATCGCCAACGGACGGCGTTACGGTAACCGTTTCACCAAGACATGGGGGTGATGTCAAGACCAGGGTATAAGTGGCGTCGTCGCCATCCTCCGTGGTGGTTAGATTGGTTTCTGAAATGGTCGTGCCCGCTGTCAGAATGTAGCCCGCGATTTGGAATGCAAAATCAAGATCAGCCGGAGGTCGGCTGTCCGGAAAACGGGTAATCGAGCAGTCTGTGACACGCCTGCCCCAAGCAGCAGCACAGGTGGCCATCATGGTGACCGGACTCACAATAAAGGGCATAGATTGGAACCAAGCACTTTCGTCACCATTGGTAGTGCCGGAATTGGTCGTAAGCGATGATTCGGTCCAGTTCCACTGCCCACCCGCAAGGAACGCCATGTTGGCTTGCACAATGAGCCAGTAATCACCCTTTGCAAGCGTAATGTTAGGGATCGAGATCTGAAAATCGCCGCCATTGGCAAGATCGAGTTCCGTATAAGGCATTCCCGTTGCGAACCACACCGCAATGCTTGCCGGATCCGTGGATGCAGGAAGCGTATCTTCTTTGGGCAGAATAAAGACATTGACTGAGGTAGCAGGTCCGGCCGACATCGGGTTGAGATTGTTGGAATAGTTACCACGTACAGTGATTTCATCGATGGTCCAACCGCAGTCTGATATGGTGAAGTCATCAGCTCCATAGGTCTGAAAATCAATTCCATCATCAGTGAAATTTTGGCTGATCACCGCATAAGCTGGCGGGTCGATTGCCGGAAATGAACTGAACAAGACATTACCGCGATTGACCAGCGCTATTTCTTCCCCGGATGTGTGGCCGGCACTCATATAGTCCGGCAACACTTGTGCGACACCCAACAGTCTCATCCCCATCATTAAGAAAAAAAGGCCAAGCATTCGTATCATGTCATCTCCTTCGATCAAAAGCGCCTCGGCGCCACCGGTGATTCGACAAGGTATCGCGTTACCTAGAGTGTTGTGCGAAGGCTGCCTGAAAGAGTTCTGAAGATTAGGTGAGATTTGCCGCCATCAACCAATACGGGAATCGGTGTCCAGGCTTTAGGCCGTGATCTGGTTATGAAGTATGCGTATGCGGCCGCCATTGCGGGAAGATGGCAGACATAAAATAGTCCTCATGGGGACATATGTTAAAGGTCGGCCTTCTGACTCGATCCTGGTCGGCAGAAGACACCTGCCTAATCTACAAAGAAAGACTGCAACTCCACAGGTAAAACCGCTCCGGTAGTCGAGAACAAGTTGTTATTTAAAGCCAGGCCGATAGCCATGGCAGAATCACAGACCAAACTCCCATCGCAGTCATGGTCAAAAAACTCAATTCCTGGCTCACCGGCAATAATCGGTGACCCCTCTTTTCGATAAAAACGAAGTTTGTAACCAGTGCTGGCGGAGCTCGCCATCGTAACAAGTCCTCGCGGCCAATCATCAGCATCGGTCGTGAGCTGACTGTCTGCAGTTAAAACTCCAATTGGCATATCGGCTGCATCTAGCAAGATCACTCGAAGATGCCAATCTCCAGCACCCCAAGCAAAGGTCGCGTTATCTGCAAGTTTTTCCAAAACCGCACTACTGATTTCTTGTGCCGAGGCGATAAAGGAAAGGCACATAGACATAAGAACGATACGAACAAATGAATTGTTCAATGTAAACCTCCGACAATATTTTGTTCAGCGGCTTGTATCGCCGGTGACCCGTCAAGATATCGTTTTACCTTGAGTGTTTGTGCGGTGATTGTCTGAAGGATTACTGAAGATTACGTGAGTTCCCGCGCCCAACGACATATTAGCGGGACACACCCTGATTACATAGGGTCATATCTCGGATGTGGGACTTGATCCTTCGTCGCTTCGCTAATCAAATGGGCTCGTCTTTTTGTTTTGGTTAGCTCGCCAGACGTTGATTACATCGTTTTCTCAGCGTCAGTTGTTTCCACCTGAATTGGGCAATGATCCACAATAGCAAGAAGAAGATGAGGGGCCGCAAAACTTGTAACGGAGGATCAGATACAAGGTGAGTAAAAGCAGCTCCAACCATTACTACCATCAAAAGGCAGCATCCCCAAAACGCAGCACGAGGAACTAGCAACAAAACCGCACCCGTCAACTCGACAACGCCAATCACGCCAGCCAACCACACGGGATAACCCCAGGCCTGAAACATGGCTAAAACGGCAGGGGCTGAGGTCAGCTTGCCAAGTGATGCTATAAGAAACGCAAAACACAAGAGAACCTGCAGCAACCAAACTGAAATCGTCTTCCACTTCTTCATGGATACACCTCCTATTTGGCTCAAGTTACAGCCTTTTGGAGGTTAAGTATTATTAGGAACTCGTAGGAATTCTAAATAGACTATTCGTGATACGCGAGGAACAGTTCGTAGATGATCCAAAAACACGCCAACAAGGCAGCGGAGGTGGCGATAACCAAACGAATCAGTACTTTGCGAGTGAAACGCGTTTTCGGGCGTTGAAGGTTGCTAGAGGGTTGCACGAGCAGCCGATAGCCGTGTCGCGGTATCGTCTTGATGTAATTAGGATTCTTGGGGTCATCGCCTAGGGCTTGCCTTAAGTTACTCATGGCCACGGTCAGCGAGTCGTCATAATGGGTTGCACCGCCCCAGACAGATTGAATGATCGCATCTCGGGTCACATCTTGTTGTGCATGTTGCATCAAGAAGTGGAGCAATTTCATCGGTTTGTTTTCCAGACGGTGGCTCACGCCGGACTTGCTAATTTGATTGCGGTTGATGTCAACCGTCCAATCACCGAGTTGAAAAACACCGTTCAATCAAACCACCGGTCGTTGAGATTCCTGATCAGGTACTGTAGAAGGCGAAAGCTTGGGTGTCAAATGCAGTCGTTTCAACGATGCACGTCAAGCCTTTGTGGCAAAGCATTGGCAAACTGTCCAAAATCAAATCGTATTCGTGTCCGTGCGGTAGTGATTCTTGAATTAATCACATATAGTCAATTCAATTAGGCCCAACTAGGAGAAGTGATTATGACGCAAACTAGGGTACTTACGGCGCATGTCCCTTTACCTTTGGCAGAACGAATTGATGAAGCAGCAGCACGTCTCGATCGTTCTCGGGGTTGGATCGTCAAGCAAGCCTTAACGGCTTGGGTCGAACAAGAAGAAAAACGCCATGAATGGACCTTAGAAGCGCTGGCAGATGTCGAGGCTGGACGTACCGTAGACCATGAGGCTGTCAATGCATGGGCGGATAGTTTGGGTAGCAGAACACCGCTTCCCCTGCCGATTCCTTGATTGCTTTACGGTGGAGACACAAAGCCTTAATCGACTTAGCTTGTCTTCACGACTTCCTTGCACCCGTCAACCCGAAAGCAGCGGCCAGCGTGGTTCAGGCTTTAGTTAGAGCGCCTACCCGACTATTGGACCATCCCAACATCTGAGAACATCTGGAAGAATTCAAACCCAAAAACGTGCGACGCCTGCTGGTTGAACATTACGAAATGAGATACGAAGTAACAGGTAAACATGTCTATGTGTTGGGTATCTGGGATGTTCGTGAGCAACGACCTTAAAACCGCTAGACGACAGCACACCTCAGTGGAAAACATTAGCGGGACGCCAACGGGTAAATAGCTTGTAAACACTTGATTCTTACTATTCGGGGAATCGATCTCTGTTCTATCAAATCAGAAAGTGTGGTGCTTATGTCTCGGGCTTTACGGTCCCCTGTGCTTCACTGCTCTGGCACCATTCGAATGAGCTGGTCCGCCTTAATATCCTCGCGAACCACCACTTGTCCGTGCGACCAGATGGCTTTGACGCTGGTCAATCGATCGATGGTGCCTAAGCCTACATGGCAACGGGGATCACTGACGGAGACGTAGGAGCTTCCACGCGTCAGGTCGATGCTTCGGCTCCAATTAAGGGCGCTCAACTCGACTCGGATCGCGCCCGGTGCATCGATCATCAGCCAGTGTCCTGCGCGCATTGAATCGTTTCGGAGATAGGTAGGCGCAGCATCGACGTTGGAGATGATCAGGTCTAAGTCACCGTCTGAGTCCAGGTCACCGCTCACCACGCCGCGGCTGGAAAGGCGAACAGCCAAACCGGGCCCGGCCGTGCTACTTCGGTCGATGAAGCCATTCAGCTCCCCCTGCAATAGCTGGTTGAACTGGTCGTAGCCGGAGCCGGATTCAGGCGCGTGGTCGGCCTGCGGATAAATATGCCCATTGGCGATGAACAGATCGAGGTGCCCGTCCAGGTTGAAGTCCGCAAACACGGTACCCCACGATAAGGGCATGTAACTGGGTTCCCATACGCCAGCCTCAACCGATATATCGGCAAACGTGCCGCTGCCCAGATTGCGATATAGCGTCGAGTGGTCGTTCTCGAAGTTGGTTACGAACAAATCGGTCAAACCATCGTGGTTCACATCGCCCGAGGCCAGTCCCATGCCGGCCTGGGCCATCCCATTGCGATCAAGCGCTGCCCCACTCCACAACCCGGTCTCCTCGAAATGGCCCTGGCCGTCATTGATGTAAAGGTAATTTGGGTTGGAGTCGTTGGCCACGTATAAGTCCAAATCAAGGTCGTGGTCCAGGTCCAGCGCGATGACCGCGAAGCTGTAAAACAAACCCACGTCACTCAAACCGGTCTGCTCCGTCGCTTCGACGAATTGACCTCCGCCTTGGTTCTCAAAAAAACGATTGGCTTTGCCTTCCAAACCAAACGGGCCCACCATCACCTTGTCGCCCTTCCATTTCAAGGAACGTTCTGCCTGGAGGACGTCGTCCAAGCTACAATCGACGTAGGCGGCTATAAAAAGGTCCTGATCGCCATCACCATCGGAATCGAAGAAAACGGCACCTGTTGACCAGCCGTCGATGCCCGGTGCGTTTTCGGCTCGTTGGAAACGCCCGTTCCCCAGATTGAGGTACAGCACATCCATGCCGAAATTCGTGACAAAGAGGTCCGGGTCGCCATCACCGTCAGCGTCTCCGACCGCGACGCCACAACCCCAACCTTCATCGCCCACACCGGCTTCGTGCGTGACGTCCTCGAAACGGCCGTCACCGCGATTGCGATAGAGGCGGTTGGCCCCTTTCTCGATGACCTCACTTCCGTCCAGTCGCCATCCGTTGACCAGGTACAAATCCATGTCGCCGTCACCGTCGTAATCTAGGAGCGCTAAACCCGAACCACCCGACTCAAGCAGATGCGGTTTGTCGTCCCGGCCACACCAGGTCGGGTGAACCAGTCCCGATTCAGTCCCGACCTCGACGAAACGGAGTTGGGGCGCTGCGATTTTGGGCTCGCGGCACCCAAGCATCAGAGCGAGGCTCAGGGAGACAATGCTGCATGGGCCAATTCGGAGAATTGTTTCCATGCCTTTTCCCTATCCCCAGCGGATTTTGCCAGCCGGTAGGCAGCCACGGTTTTGAGTACGTTTTGCTTGGTCTCACGTGTGATGATCACGAAGCCAGGTTCATAGGTACCCTTGGCTTCCGCATCGGAATGATGGTGATGTCCACCTTCGAGTAACTTCTTGCGTATCCCGCCGATGGCATTGTCGCCTTCATTTCCAAAAAGCGCCATTTCGGCTGCAGCCTTGTCGAACTGTCCGCTGCTGTGATAGGCCTGTGCACCGTGGAAATGGCCATCCAATAGTGCCGCCACGATGTTGTGTTCAGCTTTTTTGGTCGCGAGGATGGTGTCGGCAATCGCGTCGTAAGCCGCGACCATGCTCTTTGGCGTTGTCTGAGACAGGGCCAATCCGGCGAGTAAAACCATTGCAATATATCTAATCAAAGTAGCCTCCTTCGATGAGGTACCCATATTCTATACCCTTTCGGTTTCAATAGTAGTGTAAATGATCCTATAATCCTGTATTTGAGAAACGCACGTGTTCTGAGGTGGCGCTTGAGAGGTCTTTCTATACTGCAAAATAAAGATCAAGCGGGATGTGTGTTTTAGCAGAGCATCAGAGCTAGTGAGGTGCTTATGTCTCGGGTTTAACGTTTGAATTCTTATCTTGATGGGCCGGCGTCCAACGTTATGCGTCTCTCACAAGCCTTCCCGAACACCTCTGGCTAGAAGAGGCTGGCACACAAGTTCTAATAATTTGACGCAACGGCAGAACGAATATCTTATTTGTTGTATTTACTTGAATACAAACGGATTATAACCTCTGTCTGGCCGGCTTCACACCTTACGCGGCGCCGAGGAAGCCAGACTCACATTGACATTTTAGTGGGACACCACGGTTAATACGGATGGACTAGGTACTATTCTTGCCCTAAGTTGACTTCACGCCAGTCCGTACCGTCAAACTCCCAGGTATCATTGAGCAGTTCTGATCCGCTTGCGCCGTCGGCTTCGCCACCAAACAGTGTCGCTACTCCGCGACCGGGATGGTAGGCCGCAAACATGACCCACCGAGGTGTTGGCGAAGTCGAGGTAACGATCCTCTCCCAATCAGAGCCGTCGTATGACCAAGTCTCGTTGGTCCATTCGCGGCTATCGTTCATTCCGCCAAACACGACGAATCGTTGATGTTGGGTGTCGTACCACGAGGCCATCCCCATCAGCGGTGGCGGTGATGTTGCTGGTGCTGCGCTGCTCCAGTCATGGCCGTCGTATTCCCAGGTTTCGTTGACGATTCTGTTTCCCGGAGCAAGGCCACCGAACAGAACCACATTGTGGCGCAGCGGATCGTAAGTTACGGCTTGATCAATAACGCTGACAGGCTGAGTCGGCGTGTTTATTCGCGTCCAAGCTTGTTGCTCGTGTTCCCAGGTTTCTAAAGTCGTGCCGTTGGAGACGACCAGGATGAGTATGTTGCGTGCGCTGTCAAACACCAATTCGCCGTCATCGGCTGGGATCTGGCTAGCGCCAGGAAATGAAGCCCAAGTTAGGCCATCAAAAGACATGAAATCGTTGCGTTTGGATGGGGGGCTGTCAAATCCGCCAAATATGACCATTTGATGGCTGAATTCGTTGAAGGCTCCGGCGTGATGCGCTCGAGCCATAGGAGAAACGGGCGTCATTATCTCAGTCCAGCGCCTTCCATTCCAAGACCAGGTATCGGCCAGCAGGTCAAAGGCTGAATCAAAGCCGCCAACCATGATGGTTTGCTGATGGACCTGGTCAAAGGCTATGGCAAAGTCAATGCGAGACGGTGGTTTGGCTCCGGCCTTTGGTGTGGTGAACGGAACGGCTTGGTTTTCCCAAAGTAGATCAGAATTCAGGTTTCCACGCAGGGCCAACACCATGGTTGGTTCAGACGAGATAACCTCAAAATGGCTCGCTTCGATAGCATCAAAGTCTTGCGAGAACAGGTACAGGGCCTTGCCCTTTGGTGGCAACTCCGTTGAGGCGGTTATCGGCCCCCGCAACACCGCTCCAGACTGACTGACTTGCCAAATTCTTGTATGGGCCGACGACGTGCCAAGGTTCAACAGGGCGATCCCATCCCAAGTCACTTCAAAGGTGCCGGGAAAGACAAGCCATGCGCGCGATGATCGCTGGCTGCTGTGAACATGGGCTGGACCTGTTGCTTCGCCGTTTCTCTGGTAGGCGACGCTGATGTTCAAGACGTTACCGCGAATGACCTCAACGTGCGAGACCCCACTTCCGAGCTGGGATTGGGCGTTCTGATACAGGCTCTCTCCGGGATTGACCGAGCCAAGTACATCCTGAATCGCGCCTCCCATGGCGTCATAGGCTCTCAATTCAAAGGGCTGTGTTTCCGCCGTGGGATTAGAGACGATCAGTTGAGATGAAAATCCGCCGACGGCGCTTGTGATATGCACCAGGTATCTGGGCTCGGTTACCGGATTCTCGATGACGGAGATAGCTTGATTCTCCCAGATGTAGTCAGAGCCCAGGTTGCCACGTAAAGCCAAGACCGCCAAGGGGACATTGGCCGTAATTTCAAAGACCGTTTGATCAACTGAAGGGAAATCAGCCTCAAAAAGATAGAGGCGCTTGCCCATCACGGGCATAGCCGTAGCAATAACGATGGGTCCATTGACCACTTGACCCGATGCGCCGATTTGGCTAACCGAGACCATGCCGGGGTTATCGCCCGTGTTCACCATTGCTATTCCGTCCCAGGTCACTGAGTTCTCGCCCGGGTAAATGCGCCATCTGTCAGATTGGCGCGAGGATTCATGAACGTGGGCTGATCCGGTACCGTCTCGACTAGCTCGAAACCTTACAGACGCAGCGATTTGCGTGCCTTCACTCACTTGCACGTGTGAAAGCTGAGTGCCGAAAAGAGCCAGGTCTGTTCCACTTATGGATTGAAATGGCGAAAGAGTTCTTGTGATACTGGACTGGAGCACGCCTTCACTGTCAAAACCCTGTAAATGGTAACCCTGCGGCGCGGAACTCGCATTGACTAATATGATTTCAGATTCAAAACCGCCACTCTGATTGGTGAGATGCGGGATCAGTCGAAGCTGAGCCACACTGACCCGCGAGACTGTGCAAATAAGCAGTATTCCGCAGAACGTTATGAATGGGTTGCCATGTAACATGAATTGCACTCGCGATAGATTTAGTTCTTTTACGAAAATTAATGGGAATATGTTCGCTAATCAATAACTAATCATCTGTTATTACAATGAATGTAGTCCGTGTGTCCTTAACAGTTTCATTGATCAGGTGGGTCCCTTTTACGTTTACATGTGCCGATGAGAATAGGGCTGATCGTAGGTAGACGATTCAAATATCTGACATGCGGCTGTCCCATAAACCATATCTATTTGATGTAACGGTTAGAACGTCTATCTTAATTGTTGTATTTACCTGGGTACAAACGGATTATAACCTCTGGCTAGCCGGCTTCACTGGTTACGCCGCGCCAAGGAAGCCAAACTCACATTCTTGGGCCTTGAAGCGAGTTATGCGACAGCCTCTAGAAGCCAGACTCACATTGATTACAACTGAGCGGGACACTCGCGGTTAATAGCCTGTTTTCATCCGGCCTAATTCTTTTGCAAACTTGTGCTCCAAATATCATCTCCGCGCTTAATCGTGAGATCTACCCTATCCAGTTGCTCCAGAGCCCTGAGCATTTCAAATACCTCACAGTATTGGGTTTCCGTGATGTAGACCAAGTCCTCTTGATTCATGCTTAGGATTTGATCGTGAAGCTTGATGCCGGCCTGCACTGCGCGTGACGGCTCTTCGATGAACGCCACCACCACTGAATTCTGACTAAGATACGGCCTGAATCCAAATGATTCATGCGGTTGTTCTTGATCCTTATACTTCGAAAAGTAGACGGTCTCTTTGCCGTAATCGAGCGTAACCACATGCGTTTCAAATACTTTTGACCCAATTAGGGTTGGCGGCACGGTTCGGGACCAGACTTCAATGTCTTCGAAAAGAAGCTCGCCAATTGAGAGCTTGTCGAGCGAGACTAAATGAAAAGTACTGTCTTGGCCCAGCCCACCAGCACTTACACCAAAGGAGCCAAACCCTTGGGTAACATCCCTTTTGATGATCTTTTGTTTTTTCAATTCGGCCAGGGCAAGTTGGTTCAAATGAAGCAGTTCTGAACTGCCGGTATCGAACATGGCGTTGTCGGTAAATTCATGGTTAATTTTGTACTCAACTATGGGGTGGAAAGGGTAACCGCCAACCTTCAATTTGGACTTCTGAGCCTGTTTTATGTGATGCAAACGACCACTATCATCGGTTAGCGTTAATGCCTTTTTCTGAAAATCGATTTGCCAACATAATAACGGCATGATCTCGGACCCGATGACACCGCCATCAAACATACATTTGCCCGCGGGCAGATGGTCTGTGTCAAAGATAAAGACAGGAATGTTTCGGAAACGCACTTGCCCGATGGTTAATCGATCAAGGATCGCAAGATCCATGGTCACAAGTTTGCCATTGGCGTCCTGGCCTTTATTAGCGCCCTCGATCTTTAAACCCAAATCATTGGCCACTTTACGTGTCAAAATAGTCGGTGATCCGGTATCCAAGATGAACTGGTAGGAACTTCCATTGGCTTGCGCCTGCAGAAATATCTTATTGCCCTCGGTCTTGATGGGTACTGAAGACATGAAGCCTTCGTTTTCTATATATGGCTTGGTCTTAAGTAGTTCTGGCAGTTGAGCCAGCAGCGGCGAAAGGCACGTGGAAACCAGCAAAATCAAGTAGGAGATGTTCTTATGTTCTGTTTTCAAGGTCCATCCTCTTTAGAATATCGCAAGTAACATTAGCAATAATGATGCTAACTAGTGCGATATCTCGCGCCGGCGTATTTCGCGTCGATAAAACCGTAAGCTCCGCCGCTGTTTCACTAGCGATTTAGTGACCGTATCTGTTGTGATTGTTTTATGAGTCGTGGTTGTAAATCGAGTAATGATCGCCTAATAATCAATCGAAAGGGAAACGATGCTGTTTGTATGGATGCTCATGATTTCGCAGGACGTCGTTCACTGTTTTGTTGATCCTGATCTATTTTCGGTTTTTGAGGTGTCGATTGCCGAACTGACGACTAGGCTTAATCTAGACGGCGTAGAACCCGACCATGTTCTTCGCGATGGCCGCCTCGTCTATAAAACGCCTGACGAAAGGGTGTTGCTTTATGAGTGGAATAGGCGCGTTTGTCAGTTATCCGTGATTTTGGAGTCCTACCCTTTTCAAATCGATACATACCTTGCGGCTCTTAGTGCGAGTGAGGATGAGTTAGATGTTGAGATTCGCAGAGAATCAAAGCTGTGGCGTGTCGACATAATCAAAGTAGGTGGCAAGGTTCGTTAACGTGAATCAGTTCCTCCTCGCTAACCAGGGCTTGTGTGTGATTTGAGGAACCTTATGGCTTCGCTTGATTTCAGTTAAAGGGCAAGATTTGGCGGGACGCTGGAATGAACGCCCATCTCAAGTGTTGTCTATCCTAACCTCCGCCTAGAAGGCGGACTCACATTGCTAACCTCCATCTGTTCGGCTTCACCCGTTACACCACGCCAAGGAAGACGGACACACACTGGGAAAAACGCTGGTCTAACTTCCGGTAAGGATAGGGGTAGGGAGGAGCCATTTCTGAATCCCCCCTCCCTCCGAACCGTACGTGCGGTTCTCCCGCATACGGCTCTCCGGTTGGTGGTCTTACCTCACAGAGGACTTGAAATTCAGCCGATGCGCACGTGTGGCTGAGAA
>JAJCXM010000010.1 GCA_029263455.1 Holophagae bacterium | reverse complement strand
GTTGGTTCAATTGGATCATCGCTAAGTACATAAAAGCAAAAGACTTCGAACCTCCGGCTAGCCGGCTTCACTAGTTACGCCGCGCCTAGGAAGCTCGGACTCACATTGAAGACGATTGAAGTGACTTATGCGACAGCCTCTGCCGCCCGACTCACGTTTTTGCTGCTTGCTGCTTGCTGTGCCGCCCAATGGGGCTCAGGACTTTTTTGTGGCCTAACCCCGACCTCGCGGTCGGGGCTATATCCTATCGCGCTTGGGCGCTTGGGAGGCATCAGGGAACAGCAACTATCCGGATTGATGAGACAAGCTCAGGCGTTCAAGCCCCAGACGAAGGTGATATCGGTTTGCAAGAAGGTATGAATCACTTAGTGCACGAGGTTCTTAGCCTCACAGAGGCGACAGGTTTTAGCCCCGGTCTTTAGGCCGGGGTTCGCGTCTTCAAGAACGTTTGGGGGCTTCACGTTGCGGCGAAGCTAATGAGGCCGGTCAAGGGCTCTTAACTTTTTTGTGACGTTACTCCGACCTCACGGTCGTGGCTATATCCTGTCGCGCTATGGCGCTTGGGATGCATTCCAAAACTGCGACGCCGAAGCTCAGCAGCCTGTTGGAGCAGGCTTCGGCAGGGCGAGAGCGACGGTAGGTTGTGTTTCTCCGGCCACGCGGTAATTCACTATGAATCCGACAAAATCAACGCGTTGGCCAGGATTGCAAGGCGGATCTAATATATTCGCTTGAAAGCTCTTCCTGTCGCTGTAATTGGGAGACCGGCTTCCCATGCCCTAAACCTGATTGTGGAAGGGGACACCCTCAATTTGCTCGCATAAACGCTGCGCTAGGACGGCGGTGGAAGGTTGCCGTCGCCGTCATGGGACACAGTGACATAAACGGCACTATTCAAGAGTTAAGCGCTCCGTAGCGTTGATTGCTGTCAGATAAATCGTTCTTTTATAGCTATTTATGTGTTCTTGGTCGACGCTTTGCGTTGTAAGAAAGCGTCCATTTTGAACTTCAGCTGAAGTCAGCGCCTAAGTGCGCCTAGATTGTCAGCTTCGATGAGCCCTGAATCTGGCACCGCGCTTGACTTACTGAAAGTCATCGCAACGGATTGGGGTGGTAATTGAAGACAACGGATTGGGCTCCGTTGATTTTGGTGGTGGGTGTGTTGCTAGTTTTCCTTCAGCAGCCATTCTCGCTGCCTGATGAGTTGCAACATCTTGCACGTGCCTATCAAATTTCTGAGGGCCAATTCATCGTCCTCAAGTTGGATAATCGCATCGGCAGCTGGGTTCCTCAATCTTTATTAGAAGTGGCTTTGCGCTCTGACGAGGACCAGCATTGGCTGCTACCAACTTCATCTGTCGAGCCAACAGACGCAGCGAATCATGATGAAGATGTATTTTTTGATCACCCTCAAAATGCGCTATATAGTCCGGTGCCCTATTTTCCCCAAGCCGTTGGTGTTTTGGCCGCACGTTATCTTGGGTTCGGGCCAATGGCTTGGTTGTTATTCGCTCGCTTGGTCAATCTAATCGTCTGGCTGGCATTAGTCGTCGCTGCTATTCACATCCTGCCCATGGCCCGACCGCTGGCGATCCTAATTGCTTCGTTTCCGCATTCCCTAATGCTGGCAGCCTCTGCTAGCGCTGATGCCCTCAATTTCGCCTTGATCACGCTTTTCCTGGCGTCGGTTCTGCGGTTATGGGTTGAACCTCGTGGCAGTGTCTGGTTCATATTCTGTGCGAGTTCGATCACTTTTCCTCTATGCAAAGTTGCCTACGCACCGCTCTTGCTTTGCGCATTGCCTTTATTCTTTAAAGCTACAACTCAACGGTGGAAATCGTTGGTATGGGTCATTTGTCTGGGATCAATCATGGCAGCAGCTGCTTGGGCGACGGTTAGTCGTGATCTATATATCCCTCGTCATCAATACCACCCTATCTATCGTATTTACCTGCCGTTGACCGAGGCTCCTAGTGCGACTGAGGTGTTGGTTTCTGTGTTGCGCCAACCCGAGAACTTGTTGGCTTCAATCGCCCTCACTTTTACGGCAAGCAATCGTGCTTCCGGGTCGCTCGGCCCTAAGCTGCCCAGTTGGTTGTGGATGGCTTGGTTATTGGAGTTGGGCTTGTTCTTGGTTGTCGGCGACCGAGCGCTTGACCGACGTGTTCGTGTGCTCTGGGCTGTGTTGGGACTGGGCACTGTCTTAGCCATATTGGCGCTTATGTATGGATTACAAGATGTTTCGGTGGTGGCGGTCATTGGAGCTATGCAAAGTCGATACTTGATTCCTTTGGTTTTCCCGATTTCGATGTGTTGTTTGTTTCGCGGTCGCGTCCCAGTCCAACTGTTCTCGTGGCTCCATTTGGTCGTACAAACAACCACATGGCTGATTGCACTGCCCAATATTTGTCGTCCGATCATTGCTGACAGTCCGTCAGCCCAATCAACAATCGTTGCCTGCTCAGGATGGACAATAGAAATGCAGGAAACCATCGCGCTCCCGTTTGGCTTACAAATCGAACCCATCACAGGAATACTAGACGAACAAAGTGCTGGGACAACCTACCTGGATGAAAGAGGCCAGGTGAGTGATTGTTCAGACGCGCGTTCGCTGTGGCGCGAAGGGTTAGGTCGGCAACAGTACGCATGTCGCGTGCTGCGTTTGAAACCAGCAGATTCGGCTAAACCATTGGCTGTGTGGTGTTTCAATCCGAGACGTATCTATCAACAGATCAGCATTCCTGGACGCCAGTTGGAACTAGCGCCGCATACCGGAATATGGTTGCAGGTTAATACGCAGCAAACCATCCGTGGCGAAGGTCTCGTTATTCACATAGCGAAATGCCCGTTATAGTGTGATGGCCACATGGACGCTCAACTCCTGGCTGAGGCGCGCGTTGGCTCTCGGTGGATTAAAGAACACACTGGGTTAGATTGAACTTGTCCGGTTGCGACAAAGGTCGAAGTGAACAAGTGATTCTCAACTTGGACTTGACGGCAACACGCCAATCAACTTTAACGGCAGACCTGAGGACACATGTTAATCTACGATCCGATTTCGAAGAAAACAATGGCGCATGTCACGATCTTCTTGACTCCCGACGAGGCAATGGAGCTAGTAACTACGGTCAATGCCTTGGTGGCCGAGCCCAATCAGCATCACGGACATGTGTGCAACGCCGAATACTCTTGCGAAGTGACAGTTGCAGTCTACACCGCCAGTAACCTTTCAGGCTTTGACGCAGAGTCTCGGGCACTCCTTGAAATCGAACGGAGAAGCTCATGACATCTGGGTTCTGACTCCCACTTGGATTGCTCACGGTCGCCGATCATTGTATTGTGTTGCGCCTCTCAAATCCCATCAACAGACCGTCATTCACAATCCGTGTTTCGCCGAGCCGCTGAAACTCAAACGATGTATCACCTTTTCTCAAGACAAAGTTTACCCTAGCCGCCGTTGCCAGCGGAGCGAGCTCGTAAACGGTTCCACAATCCGCGTACGCCGCCGAAGACAACGCCTAATAGGATCAAGAACATTGTCGCCATGCCGAAAAGGATCTTACTCGCACTAAAGATACTCAAGAGATTAGCCGTGCTTAATGACATGTCTGGATACGACTTCAATAACATCAACACACAAAGATCTTCGCCAGCATCAAAAGCGCCTGAAAGTAAGGGAATCAGGAAGAGCCAATGTATCTTTGTCCACTTTGGGAATAGGTAACGAGCCAGGTGCCAAATGGCTAACGAAAAGAAGGCTGCGTTGCACACGATGTAGAGGGCGTCGTTTGCGAGATAGCTTAAATAGAGTCCCCTACCGCTGTCACCAAAGGCATGGATTTGCGCAATGGCGAATTTGCCTGAATAAAACCCCTTTGCTTCAAAAAATGTGGCACCGTCCCACGAAGACAAGACCTGGAAAGCAGACGAGGGATTGAACATCAAGTAGGATACGGCCGCCAACACCACAAAGAGCGGAATCAGGATAAGTGGACTTTTCGTGATCTTATTGAATTTGTTGGCAGCGGTCATTGGGCCGGTCCTGAGATTAGTATCTGAGGTGAAGACCCCAGGCGTTTGATCATGCCGATGGCCTCCAAATGTAACTTGACCGTCATCACATGCCAGCGCAGCTTGCCGAGCTTATGAGTCGAGTCGTCAGGGAGCTGTTCGCGAACAGCTGAGAACAAATCCTTAAGGGCGATCCCGTCGGGGCAGTCTGCCACCGCCTTAAGAATCGCATCGCGATAAATCTCGAATTTGTATTTAGACAAGCGGCCATTGCCCACACCAGGGTTGACGTTCAGCAACTGAATCGTTTCTTC
Source organism: Holophagae bacterium (assembly GCA_029263455.1). Taxonomy (GTDB): domain Bacteria; phylum Acidobacteriota; class Holophagae; order Acanthopleuribacterales; family Acanthopleuribacteraceae; genus JAGQSC01. Next base: position 9,911 of record JAJCXM010000010.1, on the reverse strand, counting down.
TTTCATAAACAGCACCCAAAACTTTATTGAGCCTATACGGATACAACCGTGTGACGGTTTCCTCGATTATTGAGAATCCTGTTCCCAAGATAGACCAGCTCCATCCTGGTTGAGAGCGTATATCAGCAAAATATCAGCATGTATTCAGGACTTTGCTGAGCCATCCGATCATGATTGTTCAATCGAAGGCGGTGTTTATGAAGATTACAGTTTTGGGAACGGGCGCTCCATTCAACGTCGAATACGGGCCCACACAGTTCATGGTGCAACATGGCTCGACCTGCTGTTCAGTTGGCTTTGGCTATAGAGCGACGGCGGTTCTGAGTGAGGGTGGGTTTGATCTGAGCCAAGTGACCCATGTCGTCATTGGCTCGCTTGAGGCGGATGAAGTGGGTGGTCTCGAAGAGCTTGCTCACCGTCGGGGACTGAACACGCCTCAGGTCGTCGTTCCCGAAGAACTGGTTCCAGCTCTGTCACGCCGATTTGGCCATTTGGCTTGGGCCAGTGATTGTCCTTTGGTGACGCGTTTCAATACCCACAGAATCCGATCACGCTGGCAATATCTGGGTGATCTGGAGATGCGCGTGTTTGCAACGGGACCCCTGTCTTTTGCGTTCTCCATGCGTAGTGGGATGGACGCGAACAGGCAACTTTCGTTGGCCGCTGTAGAACTTTGGTGAGTGAACTGATGGAAGCCGATCATAGGCGTGGGCCCATTTTCCAGGATTATCAGGTGATGCGTTTCATCGCAGGACCAAGACACTGTATGGCTCGAAACACCTATAGCGAACAGGTACGACGACGATTGCTCTTCACTCACCACGATCGTGAGTTTTCCAATTTCGGGCATCAAATGGAAGACAGCTTGCCTGTCATTCAAGCCGGCGATGTCCTGCGTTTCCCAAATTGGCGAGACTCGCTCTGGGGTAAAACTCAACCATGTCTGATGATGGCAAGATGATTTGTAGTTTCTATTCAGGATTAGACAAGACGCTTTATAACAAGTAAGCCATTAGGGACTTAATGACCTTCTTGTTCCTGTATATGACTGAAACCAAAATATTAGGTCTCCATATCAAGCCGACAAACGCATGCATTGCACGTTAGACGTTGATCACGAGCCCGATTCACGGCTATCAGTGAGCATCCCTATGTAGAATAATACAAACAAAATGTGTAGGGATGTTATTTGGTTGAAGCGTTGTTATAACTAGATAATCAACCAGACAATGGAGTTGCCGATCTTTTGCAGGGATCGACAGTCTCCTCCACAAAACCGGGAGGACCAATGAACGTCACACCAATGGGTGTCATAAAGTTCAGCCTGGCCTTTGGCCTATTGATGCTCGTGGCCTGCAGCAGTGGTGATTCTGACACCACCTCGCCAGAAAAGCCTGGACCCAGCTTCTCCCGCCCCCCACAAGCTGGGCAATTGCCCGGTCCTCGCCCATCTTTTGGGCCGCGTGAATATGTGCTGTTTGAAAGTGGGCAAGTTCGTCCTCTGGCGATGCTCAGAGATGGCAGGCTTGCTGTTGCGAATACGCCAGACAATACGCTCGAGTTAATAGATACCTCAACGTCGCCTCCGCAAATCGCGCGCGTCGCGGTTGGATTAGAACCGATCGCCGTCGCCCAAGCTGCCGATGGAACCGTGTGGGTTGTCAACCACATCTCGGACAGCGTCAGCATAGTCGAAATACTACTTGATCCGCCTCGAGTGGTTCGAACCTTGTGGGTTGGCGACGAACCGCGAGATATTGTTTTTGCAGGTGCTGACGCCAGCAGGGCGTTCGTTTCATGTGCGCACCGGGGACAAAATAGCCCGCAGGATCCTCAGTTGGAGACGCCCGGAGTAGGGCGTGCCGACCTGTGGGTCTTTGATATCAATGATTTGGGTGATTCGCCTGGCGGTGAGCCAAAGCACATCGTCAATTTGTTTTGTGATCGGGCAGGTGCGCTGACCGTTTCTGCTGACGGCGAATCGGTTTATGCGAGTGCCTTTATTTCCGGAAACCAAACCACTTCGCTTGGGACTGGCTCATATCCGAAGCCGGGTCCCATCACCAGCGCAGATGGTGTGCAAGCGCCACTTTCGGGACTTATGTTGAAGTTTGATGGGGCACACTGGCTGAATGAAAGCGGCGTTAATTACGACAGCAGTGTGCCATTCGAATTACCTGACTACGACCTCTTCGAACTGGATGCGATGGCATCGCCCCCGCAGATCATCCAAAGAACCAGTGGTTTGGGAACGATAAACTACAACATGATTCGGGATCCGCGCGATGGTGCCATCTTCGTTTCGAACACAGAATCACGCAACCACATCAGGTTTGCAGGATTACTGGGACGCGCGAATACGTCGGTGCGTGGGCACATTGCTGATCACCGTATCAGTGTAGTTATGGGTGACCAAGTCCAAGCGATCGATTTGAACCCTCATTTGGATTACAGCCGTACACATGGGTCCGAATTAGAGCGCGAACAAAGCCTTTCGACGCCGATGGGAATGGTCATAGACAGCGTTCATGATCTGCTCTTTGTGTGTGCCTTTGGCTCAGCAAAGATAGGCGTCTATTCCCTGGAGTCTTTAAAAACCGGCGAAGGTGTCGCCCTTCAACAAATAGCGCTTTCGGCCGGTGGACCCAGTGCGATCGTTTTGGCGGGAGAGTTCGCCTATGTAATGACCCGTTTTGATAATGGAATCTCTGTCATTGATACGCAGACATTAGTAGAAATAGACCATTGGACACTGGAGAATCCCGAACCGCAATCGATTCGAGAGGGTCGCAGGTTTTTATATGACGCGCAATATACGTCATCGCGGGGTAATGATAGCTGTGCCACCTGTCATGTCTTTGGTGATGTTGACGCCTTGGCTTGGGATTTGGGCGACCCAAATGGCGAAGTGCAATCGATCCCAAACACGTTCATGCCTGGTTCGGATCCGGTGCGCCCCTACCAGTTCCACCCTTTGAAAGGACCGATGACCACACAATCCATGCGTGGACTAAAAGGCCATGGTCCTATGCATTGGCGCGGTGATCGGACGGGACGCGAACGGTCTGGTTCAGAAACGATCGAGGAAGCAGCATTCAAGGAGTTTAACGAAGCGTTCGAGTCGCTTTTAGCGCGTGAAAGTGAGTTGACGACCGAGGAAATGGATCAATTCACAGCTTTCGCTTTGGAACTAACCTACCCACCCAATCCTATTCGGGCGTTCGATCAAAACCTTACGCCTCGTCAGGAACATGGACGCCAATTGTTTGAGGCTGGGGTTGTACGCCAAAATACCGGTCAGTTGGAGGTCTGCATTGACTGCCACGCCATCGATCCACAACGGGGCTTGTTCGGCACGACAGGATTAATGTCAGACAACGGGCAAAGCGGAGAAAAGAATTTTAAAGTCCCCCATTTCCGCGATTATTATCAGAAACAAGGCATGTTTGGCTGGTCCTTTAATCAGAACCCGATTCGCGGCCCTCAGGTGCGCGGTTTTGGATATAACCACAATGGAAGTACCAGCGGCAATTATGTGCTGGCGGATTTGGGTATTCCTGCCGAGGAAGTCTCGGCCTTAAGGAATTTCCTCTTCACCTTCCCGTCAGATATGGCGCCGATTGTGGGCCAGCAAGTGACTTTGACACTCGAACGGCAAGCGACCGATAGACTCGACCTGATGATTTCAAGAGCGCAAATGGTTGACCCCGTGCCGGAATGCGACTTGATAGCCTTTGGCGTTTATGGCGACCTGAAAACGAGCTTTCTATTTGTCGATGGCAAATGGCGATCTGACGACGTCGACAAACCGGAATGGGAGACAAGCGCGTTGTTGGCCGCTCTTCAGCAGTCGGGCGATGTTATCAGCTTCACCTGTGTACCTTGGGGCAGTGGTTCAAGGATGACGGCTATCCAGTTGTAAAGTTGGTGGGTTAGTGACCCTTAGACATGGGATCTATGGGCGTTAAGATGCCGACTTGTTTTTCAATGGCTTCGGCCAAGTCTAAACACACGCCTTCATGAAACCTTGGACCTACAATTTGAACGGATTGAGGGATGCCATCGTGTATGCCAACAGGAACAGCTACAGAGGGTAATCCCAAAAGATTTATGGTGACGGTCAGGATTTGGGAATCAAGTATTGCTTTAGCCGAATGCTCATTAGCCACATCAAAGCCAACTTTAAATGGGTTGCGTGTTGACACCGGGCCGATAATGGCATCGTATTTTTGCAAGGTAAGCGCCCATGTTTGGGCAATCCCGTTGATACGAGCCAGGCTTTGAACGTAGCGATCCAGATTGGCATCACCGTTCAAACGCAACAAATCGGCTACGAACTTGCGCGCCGCTGGTGATGCGAGTTCGTTGATACCGTTCAAAAACAGAATGCGAATATCGGTTGCGATTAATTCCAACCACAAGTTGGCAGATTCGCGCAGACCGGAAGAGTCAATACCTTCGATCGAACCGCCCATCTCTTCGACTATTGATGCCGATCTTCTTATGCCTGCCAAAACCGAATCGTCCAGCCCTAACCCAGCTGGATTTTCGATGATGCCGATGCGGAATGGTTTCTTCAATTTGCTGAAAGAGGCCATTGGCATCCAGTTCGGGTCCCTTACATCTGACCTGCTCACCGCCTTCAACCCTATTCTCAAGTCGCCGATGGATCGGGCCAGTAAACCTTGCACGGCCATCGTCATTAGAGAATGTGAAATGTTTCCGCGAGATGTCGATTGCGTCACCGAGGGGATACGTCCACGACTGGGGCGTAGGCCGCACACGCCACAACATTGGGCCGGGTAGCGGATCGAGCCGCCGAAGTCGTTGCCCAACCCCAGCGGCACCATGCCTGTAGCTACCGCAACAGCGTCACCTCCACTCGAGCCTCCCGGTGTGACTTCGCTATTCCAGGGGTTGACGGTCGCCCCATACAAATCATTATCGGTGTGATAACGAAGCCCGAAGTCGGGCATATTGGTTCGCGCAATAGCAATCGCGCCGGCTTCACGCATGAAGGCGACATGGGGTGAATCTTGCGCCGGAACATTGTTAATCAATGCGCGAACGCCTTCAGTGGTTGCTGAACCGGCCAGGTCGATATTGGTCTTCACTGAAAATGGAATACCTAGCAAAGGCGACTTAATGCGACTATCGGCATGCCTTCTGTCATATGACTCGGCTTCTGCCAACGCCCGTTCACTCAGCAGCTCGGTGACTGCATTTACCCTTGGATTAATGGTTTGGATTCGTAGAAGGTGGGCCTGAATAACTTCACGCACGGACACCTTTCTTGTGGAGATCAGGCTTGCCAATTCCGAGATGCTCTTTCGCCAAAGGTCGGAAGGTGACTGACGTTGCTGCAATTTATAGCCAGCGATGATCTGGGACGGGACCATGGATCCCGCAACTAAGACTGTAGTGCTAGTTATGAAGGATCGCCGTTTCAATTTTCGTCTCCCGTGTGGGTGAAGCAACATGATTAAGATTAACTCAGGTTAGTGTACGTCAGATCGCTTGATAATGTATTGAATTTGGTCGTGCAATATGCGCTAGAAAGTTGAGGTAGTGGTAGAGACAGAAACATCAAGCAAGAGACGCTATTGAGTGCTCTAAATGATGTTGGCGATGTCATCAACTTTACCTGTGTGCCCTGGGGCAGCGGATCCAGAATGACTGGTATCCAGAGATAAATCGGAGCATTCGCCGTCTCAGTCGACAACTCCGATATGGACTGCAGAGGCTTGCCTCCGCTTTATCGTAGGCCATGCTATACACGGCAGTGAAACATCTCGATGCTTGCTTCGCGAGCGCAGATCGAGACGGTATATATGCGTTGCAATGCGGTGTGAATTCGAAGGGTAGCGCTCGACGAGCAAGCTCATCGATTTCGTCTTTTCGTAGAAATTGGCGCACAGATCAAAAGCGGCAGCAAGCTGCGCGCACTCCATATCGGAGTTCACTTCGTGACCCATTCAACGGACGATTTTTGTGTCGTGTTGTTTTCAAAACATCACTTCTTTAGCTGCTATATGAACGCCTTCAGCAATCTCACCCTTAGTAGGGTGATTGATGATGCGTTCAACGTCGCCGCTCAGCATATTCTTGATCGGGCTGTCGAGATTCTTAACGAGACAAGACAGCACCCAATACTTCCAAACATCATCGTCACCCTTTAGGATGTTACGAATGTGTGGAACGATCTCGAGCGGGGCCTTGACTAATAGGGGTTGTAATTCTCTAGCAACAGGCCAGTTATAGTCTTGCAGCCATTCCAAAAGTTTAGGCAAGTGAGGAGTCAATGCCGGAAAGCCCAGTTCTGCTGCGTTTTGGGTAGCTTCTAGATCAAACTTATCTCTTGGGATTCAGTGCGTTGGTGACTTAAGACTCCAGGTATTTTTTGATGGGTTCCCAATAATTCGTGTGCCAGCCGCTGGCTAGGTGTTCGGCATGCTCGGCGGGGAATGCGGTGTGGTCGAAGACTATGAGCGTACCGGACTCCTGTGCCATGAGTTCAAAACGCGCGATTGAATAGACACCTGCCTCCCAATTCTTAACACGCCACGCCTGCACAAGTCTTTGCCCGGCGACGATTTCGATGTTGCGGCCGTGGATCATGCCGCCAAAACAAGAGAACGAACCGCCCTCGTTTGCATCGATCACGGCCGGTGCTCCGCCGCTGGCGGCACTGAATTCGTTGCTATCAGTTAGTACTTTCAGAATCCGTTCCGGCGACGCTGCGATCTTGATTTCTTGATGAATGGCTTCGGACATGGTGATCTCCTTATTTGATTTCAGCGATAGAGCGATTTATCGAATTGGTTGATTACGGGGTTGAACACATCGTGCTCGTATAGTTAACGATAATGGGAACAACCTCGGCTATCCCTGTATTGTTCTGCCCGGTGACGAAATTCTGGATCGCTGGCGTGTCGTTGGCCGCCCCCATGTATCCTTCGATATTGAAAGTACAGTTGCTGAACTGCGTCAAGTAGTACTCGTTGAAAATTGCATCCGTTGCATCATTGTTGATCATATTGACGCAGACGGAGCTGGATTCCCCGGCTGTCCCATTTCCTGAAAACAGATCAACAACGCCAAAAGCGAATGCACCACCAGAGGTTAAGTCGTTGTTGCGAATGGTTAAATTGGCTGACGCTGAACCGCCACGCGCCCCTGCCTGAAGTGGTATGGAGAAATTGGTGGCCGTATTGTTATCAATATCCAAGGTGCAAGATCCGTTACCTTCGGCTACCATGACAATCCCGAATCCTGGGTTATTGCCTATGGCGCTGGTAATATTTGGATTATTTGATACCGTACCCGTCATGCTAGCCGTGCCGTTGACGGCGATATTGACGCCGTTTCCTGCATTGACATTGATGGTTGGGTTGTTGTCCACCAAGAAGGTCGTTTGCGAGTTGTTTGCCCCAGAAATATTGATTCCAGTATTACTGTCGGTAAATGTGGAGCCTGTAATCGACACATCACTTTTAGCGTTGATGCCGGCGTCAACTTGAATTTGATCTGTTGGATTGGCCGTAAACGTACATGCGGTAACAATCGTTTGGAAATTAGCACCATTGTTCATCGGATCGTCGCGCAGCGAAACCGTAACTCCGTCGCCAGGTGAGACTTGTCCAGAATTGGTAAATTGGCTTCCTAAGAGTTCGAGTCTGTCAGGCTCGCCAATGAAATTATTGGTGCGCAGTAGGTTACGCACGAAAACTCCGATGTGAGCTGTATTGTTAATAATCGTGTTGTCAATCATATTGACGTTACTATCTCCAACCGTGCCAAATAGGTCGTGCAACAAGACGGCGGACTCTGAATCACCATCGCCAGCATTCTGAATGCTGCTATTGAGCAGCCGGAAATGAGTAACGTTTACGCCGTTTATCCCTTGATCAACGGTATCGTCAATTCGGATGCCATCGAAGACAACGTGCTGGACATTGCGCAAGTAAATGGCGCCGCGACAATTGGTGTTGCCATTTTCATTGTAAGCAGTCGTACCGCAATTGTCAGTGAGGTTAGCGTCGGTGAGATCCACCAGTTGGATCGTCATGTTATTGGCGTCAATGAACTCGAGGCCGTTGTTGTTGATGTTCTGGATCAAGCCCCCAGTTCCAGCAGTCACGCCATCTCCAGTGACCACAAAGCGGCCAGTGCCCGTACCGTTGAGGACAATGCCGTTGTCCGCGCCAGAAGCTGATATGCTGAGGAAGTTCATTCCGCCGGTAAGGCCGTTGCCGCCAATAGTTGTGCCACCACGCAAGTTGGCAGCGATGCCATTGACCGCGTTGAGTGTGTTGGTGGCGCCGCTGACCTGGACCATGCCTCCATTGTTGGCGTCGAAGTTCGTCGCGCCCATGGTAAAGGCTTGTAAGTCGGCGAAGTCGAAATTACCAATGCTGCCGCCGCTGAGTGTGACAGCCGTATTGGTCATGGGCGAACCGATGGTACCTAAGTTTAGATCAGCGAAACTAGCATCACCGTCCGCATTGTTAATACGAACCCCTAAACTGTTGGCCCCTCCCGTCAGTGTTCCGGTTGAGAAGGTTACGTCGCCACCGGTGGTGTTCTCGATATTCACTAGGCGTTGTGCATTATTTTGCGTGATTGAACCCAGATAGTTGATGTTCGCCGAGCCGCCGTTGACATTGAAGGCCGTGCCCGCGCTACCTGTGATACTGCCACCATTCATGGTCAACGTGCCACTTACACCCGTCAACGAGATACCCATGGTGGGACTATTGGTGGAAGACACGGTGGCGAACGTCATACCTACTGCAGTTGGGTTGATCACCATGGCCGGTCCATTGGTGGTGTTAATTGAACTGGTATTGTTTGTCACATTTACCGTGCCTGCGGTGGTAGCTGTCAAACCTGTGCCGCCGGTGTTGGTGATGGTCAATAACCCAAAATCCGTTGTGCCCATGTTGTTATTGAGGTTGATGCCTCCGCCTCCGGTGTTGTTGACCGTTACCGTACCGAAGGTTGTCATCAGCGTGGTGCCTGTGATGTCGACACCCAAGTCGTTCGTGCTGTTAATAGAACTCGTGCCATTGGTCACACTCACTGTGCCTGCATTGTTTGCTGTCAAACCTGTGCCACCGGTATTGGTGATGGTCAACAAGCCAAAGTCGGTTGTCCCGGTATTGTTATTGAGGTTGATGCCTCCGCCTGTTGCGTTGTTGACCGTCACCGAGTCGAAGGTTGCCGCCATCGCCGTACCGCTGATGTCAACACCCATATCGCCCGTTGTGTTGATGGTCACAGTGGCCGCCATGTTGACGGTCCCACTATTGTTCGCGAACAGAGCACTCGTCCCATTGGTGGTGAGATTAAGGTCCCCAAAGCTAACCGTCCCGCCCACGTTGTTCTGTAACGAGATTGCGTCCACACTCGGTGCCGTGCTGATCGTGATATCAGGGAAGGTGAAGGTACCCGCACTGTTGCTAATCGAGATACCTTCATGGTCGGTGGCCGGTACCATCAAACCGCTAAGGTCGGTGCCGGAATCGAAATTATCAAAATCACACAAACGTGCACCCGAATGGGCGATGGTGCCAGCGGGAACCACGAATGTGCCCATGTGATCCGTGACTTCGAGAGCAACGCCCATGGTTGAGGTGATGTTGAGCGTGGCGAAGCTGACAGTCGGGTCGGTTGCACCTCCAAACGAGGTTACTGTCACCCCGTGTTGATTGCTGTTGTTCACGGTGGTTGTTCCCATAAAGTTGAACATAGAACTGACGTTTTGGTAAAGATCCATGCCCCAACCCATGCCATTGCTGGTCAGGCCGGTAGCGGTCAGGCCAATATTGTTACAATCCACGATCCATAAGCCCGTTCCTAAACCGGAACCCGGGCCCTCTATCGAGGTGTTGGTGATCGTGACTGTGCCC
>JAJCXM010000009.1 GCA_029263455.1 Holophagae bacterium | reverse complement strand
CCGCGCTGACGGTAAACGGACGATTCTTGGTGTTAGTGTTTCTCTAAGCGAAGCCGAAGTCCATTGGCGGAATTTCCTTAAGAGCCTTCAGGATCGTGGGCTGCATGGTGTTCAGTTTATCACCAGCGATGATCACAAAGGGCTCACATCTGCTCTAAATACCCGATTCACCAACACACCCTGGCAACGATGCCAGTTCCACCTCCAACAAAACGCGGGTCATTATGTTCCCAAGCTCCATATGCGGGTTGAAGTCGCTCAAACACTACGTGATGTCTTCAACGCCCCTGATAAGGAAAAAGCATGTCAACGCCTCGCTTTAGCTGTTTCTTCTTATCGAGAAACGGCACCTGCCCTCGCAGACTGGATGGAGGAAAACATTCCTCAGGGCCTGACGGTCTTTAATCTGCCTCCCAGTCATCGAAAGCGCATGCGCACCACCAATGCGCTTGAAAATACGAATCGACAAATCAAACGGCGTACCAAAGTTGCAGGTCTTTTCCCAAATGAGGCCTCACTCTTACGCCTCGTCAGCGCCCTGCTCATGGAATGGGATGAAGATTGGCTTACTGGACGAACTTATCTAAAGATGGAACCTCAAGAGATCAGCTCTTGATCCGTCACAAATTTACAGAAAAGAAGTTGCTCTGCCGACGGTTTTGGCGGGCGTCCCAAATGACAGGTCAGGGCAATATATTTCAAGACACATCAACGACCGTTTTCCATCGCACCATTAGGGTGCCGGCTGACTTGGATCACGATGCCAATTTAATGACGAGATTGCTACTGGAGGGACTCGAGAAGACCGGATTGGAGCGGTGTCTTGAAATCGAAGCCAGGCAATATTCACAATTTACAAACGCTTCGCGTTAGGGTCGAGGCTTGATGTGAAGATAAGCTCTGACCTCAGCATGGCTATTAGCAAAATTATCGACTGTCATCGTGATAGGCTCTACGCCACATTCAATCAATCGGCTTCTTTTGAGGTGGTCGTATATGCATTGCAGATTGAGTCTGTACCTGTAAGAATTATTACCTAAACCAGAGATTACGTAGCAATGCCTAAATGATGGTTGCATCAGATCTACGGTTAACGGTCCGGGAAGTACGACTTCGTTGTTCCGAATAAGCAATGATATATTCTGATTTCCGACTTTTAATTCAGCTATGAAGAAATGACCGTTGAAGTCCGTATCATACCCGGCCTGTAGCGATGAGGAAAATTCGATACCTGTAACGTAGCCTTTTACCAATGACTGCTCGAAGATGAGGTTCGTTGTCCTCCCGCACAGAGCACTGATGTTGGAGGCAACAACGACGACTTCTTTGGGCGGAACTAAGATTTCTTCTTTCATTTTATCCATGTTGACGGCAATGATTCTAGAAAACTGGCCGATTTGAACGCTCACCTGCGACTTGTTTTTTCGATGGGTAACAAGAAACTCATATTCGGCTGAACCTTCAAGCGTTATGTTGAATCTTTTCCTGTTATCAACGCGGGTTCCTCTATTCAATGAGCGCACGGTTATTTCTTCGTCCCCTCCGGTAGTAAAATAGACCACATGTAACGTATAGTTATTATCCCCTTCGCCATCGTCCCAGTCACTTGCCCACACGGTCAGGGTCTCGATCCCCATGCAATTTGCCCATGCCGCAACTTGAACAGGGTCCAAATATTTCTGGCTATACGTTTTCGCCTCATCCTTAGACATATTGAATCCTATTTTGGTCAACCGTTTGTCTACTTTCTCCTCGAATTCTGAAGCGCTAGATGATTGTCGATAGTCAGCGTCAAATGGTCCCCAAGATCCGCCAGTGTCAAGTCCATTATCCTCATCCATCTTTCGTTTCTGATACGCCTCACTAGCATTCACTTTTAGATATGCCTTTATAAGTTGGTAGTCGCTTTGTTCGAAAATTGTCTGGTACTTCAAGACCTCGCCACAGTCCCTTTTAACGCCTTGACCGAGGCACGCCAACATCATTACGATAATCACAGATTCACCTCACAATTGATCATGGTGGCCGATTTCTCGACAGGCAAAAAATATCATCTCGTTAATCCTTTTAAAGTTATGTGGAAATAATTACAGTGGCAAGTACATTTATCACTAAAAAAAAGAACCTGAGTCACTATAAGATTGACGCAGCACAACGACACATTAAGCTTAAAGGTAATGCTCTGTCTCGGCGAGCTCCTCCAGTCTGTTTCGATCGGCGTCGAAAACAAACTATCGAACTGGCTCCCTGATTTTCTGTCGGCGATCTTTGAGAGGTTCAGAAATTCTCGCATTGCCTCCAGATCAACTAAGAACGTAGTCTGGCTCCAGGCATACCTACATCTTTACCTGGGATGTTCGGCTATACGCTCGCATAAAGGAGTAAATCGGAGGTAACCTCAAGTATCTTTGGGATCGGAAATTGTTCGTACGGAACGAACACGATCTGGCACTCAAACCTGCAAAGAGCGCTGTCATTTTCATTGGAATATTCGGTCATTGTCAGACGGAGATATGGTCTTCGACAAAATCGATCAGATTTTCCATCTATTTGCTTGACATTGCTTATGAGCTTCCAAATCCTCTAATCATCGTTCCGGTCGAATGGTTGCGCTATCAAGGCCCCTTAGCCTATGTAATTGGCCAATACTCGACAATTTGGAAACACCCTCGTGATTTATGGCGCTGCGAACTTAAGAAACCGATCTGGATCAACGGTTGACCGTTTGGCATTTTGAGGGCTCTTTCTACGGGAAAGAATCCGGGCTATCATTGGTTCAATGTCCATGAGTGCCATATTGAAGCTTCTGACCCTTTGACCACTCGATCAGATCGCGCCAGGTTCTCAAGGCCTCATCGTGACTTTGGGGTAACTGGTACCCTTCCGCGCTCTGGATCCTACTGCGAACCGTACAACGACGCTCATTGTCAAAGGGATCCATGTATTTGCCAATGTTTGAACCGTGCTGAGCTCTATTTATCTTTGCCGGGGTAATGGAACTCACCGCCGAACGACGGGATTCGCTCGTTCCTCACCAGAAAAGGCTTTCGTCTCACTTGGCCCAGGGGGAACCTGTGCCTGTTTGGTTTCACCAAACTCTCGACCCTCGTGCCGGGTCGAAATCCCAGTCGGGATTTGGGCCTCACTCGCTGACGCTCACCGCCTTTTCTTCTCAGCTCGCATTCGTCGGTGAACCCCTTTCAACGCCACAAACTATTAGAACACGCTACTAGCTTGTGGACAGATCTGAGTGGGTTGAGTTGGGTGAAACAAGCTAACTCATCAATTACATAGATCGGTACCCGTATTCCGAGAAGCTGAATCCAATATCCCTCCGAGCCGTTTTCTCTGCTTCGTGAGCCTACGTCCCTTGCCTGTTCAGGAAAGGACAAACACGGTTTCTCCGCTGCGCGCAGACACTCCGATTTTGCCCTTGCCCTCACCTCCACTTCGGTCCGCTTTGACCCCTCCGCAGAAAACGGAATCGGAGGGCAATCATGGTCCAGGCTTACTACACCAAGTCTCAAGTGGCAACCGCCATCATGAATCGAGTCACACGCGTGATCACTGCGAGTCGCGTTCAAGACGTGTTGGATTTATGTGCCGGCAGTGGTCGTCTGACCGCGGCCTATCGTAAATCGGCCGAAGGCACAGGCGATCCTCCAGCATCACTAAAATTCATCGAACCCGAAACCGAACCGATCGTTCAACTTGAGTCCTTGATCTCTGGAGCCAACGATCGCATCTTCAACATGACGGCCGAGGAATTTAACCTCACCTATGCGAGCCCAAATCAATTCGACCTCATTCTTTGTAACCCGCCTTTCGGTGACCGCTGCGGAGAAACCGAAGTGGGCGAATTAGTAACGGATCTTCATCTACCTGAAATCACCCGGTTCGAATCCTATTTCTTACTCACAGCATCCGTCCTATCTCGTCGCTACTTGGTCTTTCTCATGCCAAACACCTATGCGAATCATCCCGAGTGTCTTACAACGTTTCAAACGATGGAATCGATGGGTTGGGATTTACGCGATCTCCGTGAACTCCCCATCAATGGGTACGACCATGCGTTGGTCTCGACCTCCATGTTCATATGGACTAAAAATGAACCTACTGATCGTTGGAGCCAGGGCGCGGTCGAATTGATGAAGGCGCCCGCTTATGCGCTGTATCGAGATCCTTGCTACGTCACCAAGAAAGGCCTTCATGGCCCGGTGCATGGTTACCTTTGGAAACGTGACATTGAGGCCTTTTCCTTCGGAGCTTTTGCTTGCCGACGTCATAGGCAGGAAATCGGTTCCGCCGAGTTTATCTGGAACCCGGTCCCAAAAGCGTTGGGCTCAACCTGGGAACGGCTTGGCTGCATTTATGAATTGAACAATCAAGGCTGGGAACCCGCCAACACGCATGGGTACGTCAATGGCATCCTTGTTGAAGATGATTTTGTGACCGCTCAACAAGCGTTCCATCTATACCGCCAGGGCGCGGTCCATTCTGCCCAATGGGCCATTCGTGGCATAGACTTGCCAGCCCTTCGCCAAAAATACGGCCACATGCCCTTCGGGTCGTTTCTCTATCTCCTGGAAGACAAATCCATTGTGACCTGCCCGCTCGAGGCCGATCTCGTGCGCCTGGGCGTTTTGCATATCGGCACTTTGAAAGTCATAACAAAGCCTAGCATCGATCGAATTGGACCATGGCTGATTGACCGGACCTATGCAAAGCCTGCGCAATTGTGCCGCCTTTACCTGCAACTTGATTTGGTCCCTGAGTGGCTTCAGCACGACGTTGAAAAACATCTTCGTGGTTGTCAAATCGATCATAACCGTTTGGAATTGCGTTCACCTTGGATCCCTCGCTCTTTGGTCGCCGAGTATCTCGGTTTGTCGTTAGATCGCAAAGGCCTGTTCGTTCGGGATCGTCAACACAATCAAGCCTGTGGGCTCCTCGCCTACCTGAACTACGGGAAAGGCGATACACGAATCGTGGCCGGCGACGCCGAATCATACGCTTCCGCCTCTCATGAATTTTCAATTGCCATGAATGACTGGAATCAACACGACCTAACCAGGCTCCGTTTTCAAGTCCACGCCCACTATCTGGTGTCTCATTCAGAACGTCGGGCGACGGTCTCAGGACTTCAACAGATTAAGCCTGCGATCAAACTGCATTATTGGCAAATTGATGATGTCCCCTTCTTGCTCAACGGTGAAGCAATCAATAATTGGGATGTTGGACTCGGAAAAACAGCGGGTGCCATGACCGTGGGCGCCTCTCATCCCGGGAAAGCGTTTATTGCCGTCCCCAAACCGGTTCTTGGTAAGTGGCAGCGCGAATTTGCCCTCTTTTATCCACAAATTAAGGTCGAATTACTTGGCTTCCGACCAACGAAAAACAACAAGCTGGTATTGGATATGCCAGGGCTCGTTGATCAAGCTAAGAAGGCGTTTTTTGATCCTGAAGTTAAGGTCATCTTAACGAGCCATCAGGTCTTCGGCCGGCTGCAGATCTCGAAACGAGAACAGCTTGAGGCCGATCGTGACGACGCCTATGACTTGTTGGGTTCGACCGATACCGAACGCGCGCGGACGGCACGATCACGATTCGTCAAGAACTCGGCTGCCCGAAATTTCCTACACGGAGGTGAACTAACTTTTTCTGACCTTCCATTGGCCCAACTTTTACTCATCGTAGACGAGGGTCATCAATTCAAGAGCTTACATCCCATGCCCTCTGCAGGCTGGGGTAATCAGCTCGTCATGGCGGGATCTTGTGGCAAAAGCAAACGAGCTCGCGACATGAAAATCAAGGCCGACCTCATTCGCCAAGCAGGAGGTAAAACGCTTTGCTTGACCGCGACGCCGATCACGAACTCGGTTGCCGAAGCATTCAATATGCTTCGCATTTGGGCACCCTCCGTTCTGCGCCAGCGCGGGATCTTCAATACGCAGCAATTCATTGATCAATTCTGCGTGATGGATCCCATCACCGCTGTTAGCCCAACCGGTAAGATCGTCAGCGGTCAGACCATCACAGGATTCCGCAATCTCGAACCCCTCCGAGCCATGTGGGAATCTTGCATGGTGACACGGACCGCGAGTGACGTCGGCCTGCCTATCCCTTCCAAATCCGAACACGTCGTCCACATCGAACCGACAACAGAGATCCGATGTTGGATGAATCAGCAAAAGCAACGGCTTGATGAGGCTTTGAAAGACGACGAAAAGCCGTTGCACATTTTTCAGATCATCAGTGCGATCGACACTGTCGCCTCCTTTCCTCCTTGTGTCGGCATCACCTCCAACCCCAAAGCCGACGAACTGGTTTCGCGTGTCCTTGAGGCCTATCGACAAACCGATGGCAGCCAAATCATTTTCAGTGATCGCCTTGAGTCTCATGACGGGCTCAAGGATCTGCTCATCGGTGCCGGCGTCCAGGATAAACATATTGCCATCATCAACGCGAAGACGGCGCCAGGCATTGAGCAGCGCCTCGATATCCAAGAGAAATACAACAAGGGCACCTATCGCATTGTGATCGGTGGCGCGATCGCCAGTGAAGGCATTGACCTGCAAGTCAACACCGTGGCCATGCATTTCAACAATCTCACTTGGGATTCTCAAAGCATTCATCAACGAATCGGCCGAGGCGTTCGACAAGGCAACAAGCTCGACCAGGTCCAGATCTACTACTACTTATTAAAGGGCAGCACGGATATTTATCGCTTTGCGACATCGACTAACAAGAAACATTGGTGGGACGGGCTTCGAACATGCCAAACCGATTCGTTGAGCGATGGCGTGTTTAACGAGCCGGTATCCGACGAACTGATTGCGTCGATCGCGCTCGATCCCGAGGACGCGATCGCGAAACTCAAGGGTCTTCGTTTAGAGAAAGAGATTGACGACCAATTGGATCGCTTCAAAAGCCTGCTTCGAAAAATGCTTGGTTTTACGGATCCGCAAAAACGAGCCATTTCGCTGCCCATTTTACGCCAATACGAGCGATCCTTGCGCAAGCTCAATCACATCCCTTCACACGTCATCGATGAGGGACTTCAACGCGCGATGGCCGTCACCGATTTGCGAAACAAGGCTCGTAAACACAAGCCGGTCAATTGGACACAATGGGTCGACAAGATTGATAGCCATATCCAGCCTGGTAAGACGGAGTGGCAGGTTCGCTACGACATGTTTCGACTCCAATTCAGCTATACGGAAAGTTGCTCATCCTTTGCCTGTTCTATCGACGAGCTCTTTCGAGACGTCGGCACATTGACCATCCATCCTTCGACTTTTGGCCCAGAACCTGAACGAGTGACACGTTCTATCGCAGCGCATGTTGAGGACCTGACCATTGATGTGGTCGCGGCATTAACGCCTATCACGGCAAGGCCAAACAAGGCCATACGCATACAACCTATCCAAATCGGTGAGTGGGTCCAGCCGTCTCTCTTTTGAATAAGGTGTCAACATTCCACCTTGTCTCGTCTCAGTGCTGCTTGCCGGTTGATGAAGCAAATGGAATGTGACACGCCTTGGCTTGGCGATCCCCTTTGCTCACCTGAGCATGCTTCGCCATCCCCACAAGCAAGCTCAAATCCGGTTCCTCCCACCTCTGGCGGTTCCCTCCCAATTTCAGCTTGCTCGTGTGTCTTTGGGCTTCGCTTTGGAAACGGTGACAAAGGGGCCAGACCCCAACCCAAGGAGGATCACATGACTCAGCTTCAGAAACACACCGGCCGCATCGCCCAATTTCGACCCGTACAAGGTGGTTACCTTTTCACCCTTGCAGTCTTCAAAAAGACGGGCTTCAAACCCCACTGCGAGTATCTTCAAATCGCCATATTCGGCGACAAGGCTAAAGCCCTTGCGGCTAAGGCCGGAACAGGCTGCCACAAAGCCTTCTCGGTGGGTCAACGTTTCACCTTTCAAGTCTTCGAATCAACCGTCACCCGCAACGGCCGCTCCTACAAAAACCTTCGCGTGGATCAGTGGGCCTACCACCCCGAACCCAAACGTCAAACAACTCCTAGCTGGAAAATCGAACCGTGTGCGCCAACGGAAAAGCGGGACGATGATTGGTTTGTCCCCGACGTCCGCCCCGACCATTTCACCCCGTTCGAACGCCGTTACGAGGGATCTTCTCAAGGAGGTCGATCATGAGAACTTACACACTCTTTCTTCTCGAAAAGAACCACGAGTACGGTTCGTCACTACCAACCAGTGAATGGATTGCAAAGCCAGACCTCGACCCGCGTATCCTTCCTATTCAGCATCGATGTGATCTCCAAGCTTACAGCTTGGATGAAGTGTTTGTCCTTGCTCAGTTCGAGGGTGCGATGGCTCATCCAGACTTCCTCAAGTTGCGTTGCCGGTCCTTGTCTGATGGAGACATGGCCTATGATCAAAGCGACCAGACGTTTCACGTTTGTTTGCGAACCGGTTGGCTTAACGTTGCGGCGGAGCTTCGAGACCAGGCCATCCACTTTGTTGGCAGGCAGCTATGATCGGTCAACTGGATCTCTTTCAACAAACAATCATAGACGACCTAAAACGCCTCGTCATCGTGCCGGTGGGATGGCTGCGCTATCACGGTCCTTTAGCCAAAGCGATCGGCCAATACGCCACGATTTGGAAACATATTTATGATTTAGATCGACACGAACTAAAAGCACCCATTGCCATCAACGGCCGACCGTTTGGCGTTTCGGGGGCTCTTTCTGGGGGAATGAATCCGGGCTATCATTGGTTCTATGTGCATGAGTACCTTATTGAAGCTTCCGACTCTTTGACCACTCGATCAGATCGCGCCAGGTTCTCAGGGCCTCATCGCGATCTCGGGGTAAATGGTACGCTCCCAAATCAGACACTTGTTCGTGTAGGGCATCAATATCACGTGATTGCTGACGATTATTCCAGCTACCCTACCCCACCCAACTCCTCTTGGTTACCAGGAATCGCATCATGAAGGCACACACCGTCAAAATCATGCATACCGTCGCCAAGAAACGAGAGGGAACCTTTCTTTCTACGGAGTATCTCGGTTCCAGACAGCTCCATCAGTGGAGCTGTTCAAAGGGCCATGTTTTTAACGCTCGGCCCGCCAACATCATGGCTGGACGTTGGTGTCCAATATGTTCGAGAGCGGATAAAGACTACGGCATACAGTATCGGCGTCTTGCGGAACTGACGCTTAAACATTGGAATCCTAAGCTCAAATTGTCAGCCGTCAATCCAAAATGGGACACTTCAACATTATTGGCCAAGCGTGGGATTTTCCTTCTTATCGATGTCCTTGCTGCCTTGGATTTATACGAACGCCAAATACGCACCGTTACGCGTGAACTTACGATTGAAGAGGCCTGGACAGAAACGGGAGTGGCTGTTCTCGGCCGCACTTGGTTCGTTAACATGCCCGTCTTTGCCAAGTACACCTATCCTTTTGCCAAACGCTAGATGGCTCCTAGCCGGGCTACTGGCTACTAATAACAAAAAGCCCGCGTGATTTGCGGGCTTTTCCTGCCTGTACGGCAGTTAAATGTAAATACATCAGTCTAATTTCTGAGCTGCCTGTTCGGCAGTCAAATTCAATATAGGGCCTCTCAGCTTGATGGTCAAGTTGTCCGTTGACGGCTACTTTTCATCGGCGACGAACATCGCCATATCAGCCACCTTTTTTATGGGCCAATCATCCATCCGCTTCGCGTGTTCACGTGCCAAATCACAGAGTTTAGGATCGCCTCCTGATTTCTCGTGCTGATCTGCCCAATAACGAATCGTGCGTGCGGCGTTCACATCTTGAGCTCGCAATAGGAACACCGGTTCATCAGCTGGAATCGTCTCCGAAACGTGCGCGAAATCTGCATAGTCTTTACGGCCATAATTCTTTTCCATGTTGCCTCTTTTCCCCATCACATCCGTTTACCTTATATATATAGTATTAGACGATTCCTACGAAACGAATTTGTTCCAGTCCTATATTAGGGGCTTTGGTAAGCCCCCTTTATTCTTAACAATTGTGTTCGTGGACCGTGTAGACAGCCACGCTTCCATCAGGTAAATCACATTGGTAATACTGGACGACGTTGCAGCCTGACGTCACCGTGGCCACCAATCGACAAGGGAACACTATAGGGCCCCGTATCATCGTAAATAGGCTGGCAACAGCCATGGCAAAAGGGATCAATACACTCATAACTCGACTCCTTTCAATCGATGTGGCGCTTTTAGGCGCTTGTAACGCAGGGTGATGGTGCTTTTGACTTCCAACGGCATACGCTCTTCCCGCATTTCTAATCGGCCGCCATCGTCCTCGGCAACTAAGTTGTCGAAGATATCTTCGATCTTGGGTTGATCCTCAACCCGCCAACCCTTGTCGATCATTTGTTGCCGTAACTGCGCGTAACGCGCGTGAATATCTCTGTCCTTCCGATACTCGGAATGGTCAACCAGGAACACTTGTTTCAAGCCCTTTTCGTCAAACGAAAAGCTGATATGAAACACAAGCCCTTCTCCGGCATCCAAACTCACTTTCAAGTCACCGTGGCCCCCAAATCGGCGCTTCTTCGGTGCCTTCTCCTTCAAGACGGTCCATTCCTTTTCGGCAACAAGAGCACGAACGTCGTCGTAACTCATATACCAGGCGAACGCTTGAAATTGCACCGGGCTAACGGTCGTTTCCTGACACATCCCTAACACCATGATCAAATACATGCTTCCTCCTCTTTCCTCACAATTCGTAGGGTGGCTCAACATCAAACACAACGAGTTCACTTCCGTTGTAAGCAAGCCACCGTCGTTCTTTCATATGCTGGACAAAGCTCCAGCTCGATTCGTTCTTGGGGTAGTCAAGCCGAAACGCAATATCGTCCTTCTCATTCAGACGAATGATGCGGATGACGCGATAGTCTGTGACGGCCGTATGTTCCGTCATCACCCAACCCTTCAGTTCAAGGCTCGCCGTCCAGCCCTGAACGACAGGGATCGTTAACGTTGGGTTGGAACCCGCACGCTCCGCAATCAAGTCATTGGCATCACTTCCTCGTCGATCGAGAAGGGGCACTTGACTCTTGCGGACAACCGTCCCGGTGGTCATGTCGAGTACGACCAGGTCGACGATTCCTTCAATGCTCGTTTGGGTACCCACCAACACGTGATTACCAAGCACCACCACCCCGGTCTGGAATAAAAGGGCTCGGGATCCCTCGCCAGAGAGTGGGATGCGCTCAAGTTCTTTTCCTTCGCGGAAAAGAACCACTTCCACCGGTGCATATGATTGGCTAAAGTCTTGAGGTGTTAACACCAGATCAATCAACCGATCGGATCGATAGAACAAAGGTTGCCCATATCGTTTCGAGTCGATCAGGGATCCATCTTTCGACTGGTAGCGATGCGTCGACTTGCCCGCTCGATCGCTGACGACCAGCTGATCGCCCGTTGTCCAAAGACACGTGATCGGCAGCTCGATTTCACCGGGCCCCTGCCCTGTTCGTCCCCATCGATGACGCTCGCGACCGTCCAAGACCAATCGAAGAATGACGCCATCCTCATCAATGACATAGACCGCATCGGATCCATGATGAATGGCCGCCACGCGGCCACATTCGATGCGACCAACAACCTGGGCCGAAAGGCTGGGCAGTTCACGGGCCAGGAGCCAAACGAAGGCGAGCATCATCATGGCCCAAAACCTCGTTTGGTGACGTCGCACGAATCGGCATTGATCAACAGCACATAATCCAGCATGTCGACGACGCTAGATTCGTCTAGGTCATACAGCACATCAGACGTGATCCACCAAGGCAAGCCGGCTAATAGAGGCGGCACTTCCCCACCCTGCCAAGTTGGGTTCATGATGGGGATCTCCCATATACGCCTAGCGCCGTCGCTTGCCCGGACAACCTCTATATAAAGGAATGGGTGATCGGGGTCAGGATCGGGAGGGGATGGCCAGGCGACCTGTTCACCGACGGTGAACGTTTCATAGGACGGCATGTCGTTGACCAAGTCATCCAAAGTTGCGTAACCACGGACCGTATAGCTCCCTAGAACCACATCGAATATGACCGCTAATCCACGACATGGACTTGGTAGCTCCGCTTCCAATAGGTAAGTGTCGATCGCGGGAATCGTCTGGACCCAATTGAGATCGAGAATACGCCACCACATGTGCGACCATCCCGACGTCCAATAGGGCTCCTGTGCCACAAACCGCAACTGTAATTCGTCGCCCTCTAACGGTACATCGATTGCCCAACTGTGGATGTCACTCAGCTGCCGTAATCGCCAACAGCGTTTCCCCGCAAAGTAGCTATCGGGATCGGTATAGAACGTCCCATTGTTGTACCGATACGCCGAGCTCAGTTGACTTTGGATGTCGGCATGAAGCGGGAAATCTGCCCAGTCGTTCCATACCCCATCCGTCCGGGTTCTAAACTCCAAGGCTCCTCCCGCTAGCGGTAAGCCCGGCATATGGTTGAGAAGCAAGCGATCATGGTCTGACCGAGACAAGACTGGGGATGTCAGGATATAGACCGAATCGGTATTGACCTCATCTCCTTGGACCGACCAGGCTCCACCTGCCCAGTTCCAGCCGGTTCCACTTCCGCCCGGCGTCACACTGGTTCCGTTCCATGTCCCCACGGAAGGGACCCACGTTTGATCAATCGATGTGGAAATTTCAGCGTCATCGGCCGAGATGCGGAAAGGCAACATCAGCGGTACATCGAATTGCACTCCTCTATATATATAGGTATGGCGCAATGCTGCTTCGACCGATATACAGCAGGGCGATGCGAGCAACTCATGTGTAGTTACGACAGTCGACGAGGTCATTCCGGGGAGACTAGAGCTCGGCGGCGTTGAAACGCCACTTGAAGCCTGCCAATCCGGTGATTCCTCAAGATTCACAGTCAGCGATGTCACCGCATCAGCAAACGTGTTCATCAACGACCAGGTGACGACTTCCGTCTCGCCTGGGTCAAGAAATGCATCGGCCGGACTCTCGGCGCCCGTGAAACTTGAAGACACACGTTTGATCGAGAGCGGTACCAAAGGGCTTCGTACAGACACCATCGATCCACTAGGGAGATGTTCTATCAACGCCTCAATTTGACTATGTGTCTGCCAGTTGACGCCACTCGTATTCAAGGACAACGCACTCGGGTTGCCAAAGCCAAGGACATCGATGGTCGTGCCCTGTAAATGTCTCCAAGTAATGGCATACTGGCTGCTCAATTGCGTGCCTGTTTTCCAGGCATTCGGCACCGTGATGTTGCAGGCCACATCGCCTGTGGTCGTGGCCTGAATCACGTCCATTCGGAACGAAGAGCCCGGAGCTGGGCCAAAAGTAACCGGTCCGGGTTCACAATTGGTGGGACGACCCAGGAAGATCGCTGCTTCCCGAATGACCGCGGGAGGTTGAAACACATCGAGGACCATCATGTACGGCGGTGATGCATAACTTAGAGCTGAGCGAATGGTGCCGCCGGCACACGAAAGCACAAGCTCGCCGATATCAAAGAAGTTCCAGCCGCTTCCCGGTCCGCCCGACTGCCCTCCCCCGCCTCCTAACGGAGCCAGAGGTATCACGCCTGCTGTAGCGCCGGCGACGAGTCCCGTTTGATCCACCAGTCGTTGCGCGTGATGGGGAATCTCGCCAGCTGCCCATGTCAAATGAATCAGGCCACAGCCCGTCGCGATGGGATAGACGAAATAATCCCACATCGTATTCGGCGCATGACCATAAGTGTCCCAATCAAACGCAAAGAAGACTTTGGTCGATGCATCACTTTTGGGTGTCACAATCGGATGCTTGGTCGTCAATTGGACCGGGATTTCATCGGAATGAGCGATATACCCGCCATTGGGAAGTGGGTTCTTCAAGCGTGCTGCTCGTTCCACAATCGCCACACCCGATTGAGGTAACGTCAAGTTGACCTGCCCGGAGGCAACAGTCAGCGTCCCATCCAGTTCCCGAATCGACACAGCCAAACTGGCACTTGTACATGCTGTGCAACTGGACAAGGCGTAAAGATGCGCCGCGATGGTGACGGTTCGACTCGTACCCGCCAACCAACTCGACCAGGTGCCATCTAGCACCGTGATATTAAGATCTCCAGCTGGCGTGCAGCCGATCATGTCCACTTCGATCGAACCATGGACGGTGGCGCCGCTGTCGTTGCGAACCGTCACGTCCATGAGTGCGGTACTGTCCGAAACACCCCATTCCGACGGACTCGTAGACGTGACGGTAAATTGTGCGATTAAGCTCAATAGGATTAACATGCTTCTTTCCTTTCAACGGCTTTCTTACCCACCCAATGGAAATGGACACGATCGTGATAAGGGCAGAAGATCACGTCATCGAAATGTTCTTGACGAACGCAGACGGACACACCGCCAGGCAGCCGTTTGAAATCTTCTGCGGTGATGAATTCGGTTTCGATTTCTCGGACGTTCTCAGCCACCGAGACGGTCGGACCTGAGGCCATTAAGTTGCCGGCATCATCCATGGCCGCGTCACGGCCACCATGGCGTTGGGATCTTGAGTAATTGCGTTCAAGCCGTTTCATGCGGCATTTGCCAATCGTCTTGATCACCGATTCACGCTCTTTGCCCTGCACCGACAGATAAATCTGGCAGCCCAAATTGGCAAAGAAGTTGTCATTGATTTCCGCGTTCTTGGACTTGCGGAAGGCGGAAAACGATTGGCTGGCTAAGATGTTGACCAGGCCCGCTTGCCGGAATTGCTGCAACGCCATGATGTCATTGAATTGACCTTCTAACGTGACGAAGTTATGCCCTTCATCCTGAAGGAAGATGAGGCGGTGACGGTCCTCGGCATCACGTTTGAGCAGTTGAGAGTTAGGACTACCCACGTCTTCAGCGATCCACGCAAAAGCCGATTGCTTGATCAAGTTCAGCGCGAAGATTTCAGCAGAGGACGCCGAGCCAGGCGGGGGCAAGATAAACGAATAGCCTTGACGCATCAGGTCCCATGTCCACGGCATCCGGCCGCCTCGCGGCACTTCATAGACCCCCGAAGGCAACAACATCGCTTCTGCAGCGAAGTGGATTTCGCGGGTTTGCAAATTACGAGCTCTGTGTCCACGAGCCAGATATAGCGGACCGACATGCACACCACCCGGTGACGGCGCATAAAGCAGATGAACGCGGCTCACCGGCGAAGCGTAGTCTTGAAAAATCGCTCGACCCGTAGCCAACAGACTTTGTTCGAGTTGGGTGGGGTTGGGTTTCCCGCTGATGGTCGCGGCGTAACGCGCGTAGGCGGATCCAAAGTCAGCTGAACCATCCATGCTCAGGGCCATCACATGTTCCAGCAAATGGGAATTGAAGGTAGACGTCCAGAACTTGTCATTACTGAGGTGACCTAAAGCGTGCATGGCGCCTTCCACCAAAGCCGTGAATCGGCCAGGCTCGATAGCGCCTGAAGGTTCGCGTGTAAGATCCACCAAAGACGACATCGACCAGCAAAGGGGTTTCTGGCCTCCGTCCTTTAGCCAGTCCTTGAACTCAATCGCGTCTTCGGCCTTGAGCGCGAAATAGAGGAACGAACTCTTGTCATCGTCCAGCAACTGCTTGGCCACGGTTTTCATATAGCGTGCGGTCTTGCCAGTGCCGGCACTGCCAATAACCAAAATGCCTTTGAAGAGATCTTCCTTGTTGAGATAGACATCCTTACCGGTTAACAGGGAACGGCCGATCCAAACTTGATTGCGATCCGTTCTTGGGATCTTCCAAGACTTGATGGCGTTCCATAGTTCGGTCCGCTCAAGAATGAGCTGCATTTCATGAGCACGAACCACATGACCTTCGTAGTCTTTGCCACGCTTGGTGGTTCTTCGGATTCGCAGCGCATGATACAGGCCCATGAATCCGAGCCCAAGCACGCCAGATAAGACGATGCTACTTATCTTTATATATAGAGGTGACTGGAATTGGGATTCCATCATCCAGGTTTCGGGCCACAAAATCAGCCACATCAAGCCAACCGTCCAACATCCGATGACTTTGATCATGACAACTCCACTTTGGCCAAGGACCCTTTAGTCAGGCTGCCTTTTCCTGGTAGCAGCCACACAAAACATCGGCGAATGAGGTAAGCGATCTCAAAGAGGGCCATGAAGGTCATAAAACTGAGGACATAGAAACCGGGTACCTTGACGATGGCCGGCGACGCCAGCACAAGCAAATCGAGGACTCTATCGATCGACGTCCATGTCGTGGGCAGAGAAACCTCAAACAACATACGCCCATACTGGACACCAACGCCCATAAGCAAGAGCGTTGGCCACCAGGGCGCCCGTGGATTCTTGGGGCTTGATGTACGGCTGGATTCAGACATGGGGATTCCTTAAAGACTGATTTCAGGTTCAGGTGGGTTAGGCGCCGTGCCCGGCATGCGCAATTCACTTTGGCCCGGTAGCCCATGCACATGGTCTCGTTTGATCATCCGATCATGAGAATCATTGGCTTCGTTGAGCTCCCAAACAGCATCGTGGCGAGCCATACCTCGCACCTGTTCCAGGTAGTCAATCGTGTTGCCTTCAATGCGGGTTTGCCCACTGGATACCGAAAACTGCCACAGGCCGTCTTGGCTTTGGTGGAGGGTGACCAGTTCGCCATCACTCGTTCTTCCGACATGAAAACGACCTTCGGGGTGGTCACTGACCTCCAGCTTGCGGCCTTCCAAATCTTGTTCCACAAAGGGTCTCAGATCGGCCGCGAGCGCCTGTCCCAATTCACGTTCGGTGACACGCACCTTCGGTTGTTGATCCCTACGGCCTTCCACTCCCAGAAAGGCGCGTAGCTCATAATCTTCAATCAAACGTTCCACCGATGGGAATCCCTGAGCTTGGGCAATCTCGCGTGGCGTGAGGCCTTGGTCATTCCTTAGATAAAGATCTGCCCCGTGATTCACGAGCTCATCTATCAGGTTAGGATTGCGAGAACGGGCCGCCACATGAGTGGCCGATTCGCCGGCGAGATTCTTCACATTGGGATCCGCGCCTGCTTCAAGCAAGGCCCGCGTCACTTCCACATTGTTTTCACGGACCGCTTCAATCAGAGACGTTCGGCCCAATTCATCGGTAATATTCACATCCTCGCCGTGAGACTTTGCAAGGAGCGCTTTAGCAATATCCGAATGGTTATGAACGGCCGCAGTGAGGATGGCGGTTTCGCCGTGATAGTTACGCGCTTCGAGGCGAGGTTGCGCCTGGTCCAACAATGTCTGGACCAGTGCCTCGTCGCCATGGCCAACGGCCTTAATGAGCGGGGTGTTGCCGTCTAAATCTCGATAATCAACCGGTGCGCCATTTTTAAGCAACGCTCTTACTTCGGCCACATTGCCTCGATCGGTGGCGACATGGAGGAATGGGCCCATGCCTTCAATCATGGCAGCTGCTTCAGGGCTTCCTTTTTCCGCCAAGTCGAGCGGTTTCACCCCGCGTAGATCTTCATACAGAGGATGAGCGCCCCGCCCTAGCAGGGACTTGATTTGTTTCAAGTCACCTTGGCTCGCCGCATCATGCAGAGGCGTTCGTCCGGCCTCATCCCGTTCGTTAGGGCCACGGCCATCCGGTTCGGCTACGTTTGATTCACGTTGAAAGAGTTTGTTCCACAATCCCATGTTTGACTCCTTTTAGTTCATGCTGAGCGTCGGAGCGGCCAGTGCCGCTTCCAGTTGATGCGCCAGTTCCGTTTTTTTTTCTGTCAGGGCTGGTTCAGACAAACGATTCAGTTCACGAACCGCGATGGTGAACGGCACTTTGTGCTCTCGCTCAAACCAATCAATCGCCGTCCCACGCAAGGCGTAGTTGTCTTTGTTTCGAGAATAGAACCAGCTCTTATCAGGGTTTTGCACGAGCGTGATGGCGTGATCACGTTCACGGCCGACGTAAAACGTCTGGCCCCGTTCCTGATGCGCTTGTAGCTTCACGCCACGATCTTCGACGAGCGTCCTGAGATCGGCTTTCAGCGCCTGATCTATCTCCGCTTGGGACACGCGCATATAGGCTTCATCAACCGTCCAAAGGATCTTCTTCTTGCCTTCATAAACCTCGGTCAACAGACCCTTGAGGATCTTGAAGTCGTAGCCAACGTTTTTGCCATCGGCTTCAACGAGCTCGGCGGTTTCCTTCAAGTTCGCGCCATAAGTGAGCCCTGGGAGATGCCCTAAATCCGGCTCACTGATCTTGCTCGTACGCATCTCAACTAAAGCTTCACGCTGATTGGCGTTTAGGTTCTCGTGGTTCATCCACACATCATGAATTTTGCCTACTTTGATCACCGCCACACGGCCGATTTCCATCGCGCGTAGTCTTTCCCACTGACCTGCATCGAGACGATGTAGACTCATTTCTGGGTTCAGGACACGGACCTTGATGTCCGTCATTTGATCCCTGACAGAACCCGACCACTTCATCGCCAATTCGGACCCCTTGACTTGGTCAAACTCCTTCAGTTGAATCCACGTATTCCCGTTGTGAACCATCAGCCTCAGGGTATTGTCTGAAAGCGCGTGAAGAAAACGATGGGTTTCCTGCCACCGCGCTTGCTGCCTTTTTGATGTCAGAGCGCTTAGGACTTCTAAGGGATCACGATCAGTCCACGATTGACATGCGGTAGGACGCTCCCTGAGTTCTCGAAACGCTTTTAGGACCGTGGACTCCACGTAGCGCCATTGCCTGTTTGCATTCCCCTTCTTGGACAGGTCCCGACTTTCCAATATTTCCTGCATCGTTTTTTCGGGGTCCCTGCCCGCACCTGCCGCATATAGGGCATAGGCATAATCCTCTCGGTGATGGTCGCCCGAATATTTCGCTTGGTGACGGAAGTAATCAATCGTCTTGTCACCGGCATCACGGTAGTCTCCATCCAACCCCGCTGCGGCTTCATCAAATTCCCTGAAAGCCTCGACCTTTGATGCGAGACGTTTCCCGAATGCAATCGCATCATCAAAAGCCTTACCCGGCCATTCGCGCACCAGGACGAAGGGTTGATACCCCTTTTCGTTCATATGTTTGAGTTTGGGGTTCGTAAAGCCGCCTAGCTTACCCATATGCGTTACCGCCACCGCTCCTGTATCGCCTTGAGCGTGATTGGTTATGATCGATGACGCCAACTTCGCTTCATCCGCCGTCAGAACACGGGCATGTTTGAGCCAGGCCTGGTAGTTTTGTGGTGAGGTTTCAACAACCACCGCTGGTTGCCAGCCCCAAGCTTTCAAACGTTCGAGCTTTTCTTCGTTCAGATCATCTATGAAGGTCAGGCTAGAGG
Source organism: Holophagae bacterium (assembly GCA_029263455.1). Lineage (GTDB taxonomy): Bacteria > Acidobacteriota > Holophagae > Acanthopleuribacterales > Acanthopleuribacteraceae > JAGQSC01. The sequence continues at coordinate 22,282 of JAJCXM010000009.1, read as the reverse complement.
GCCCGTGGGGCTGAACATCGATGTGGTTGAGGTCTCCGTTACGCTTGCGTAACTCAGGTACCTTTGCCAGCACTTGCTCAACCGTCAAGTCGTTTTCGATATAGGTTTGGCCCGTCCGTTCACTCCGGACAGCAATGTCATAGGAATTCGCACCCATAGCATCCAGCTGCCGAATGATGGCCTGTTCGGTGAGTCCATAACCTCGACTTCGTCTTGAGGATGTCTTCGTAAGCCCACCAGGTGTACGATGTTCACTGTGTAGCATTTGCGCCGCCTAGCTCGCCATCGCAGCGACGCCCGGTTCGGCCATATCGGTTAAGAAGGATTCGTCAAACTCATCGACGAAGAAGTCGAGGCTCGGCGCATCCAGATGCATGACCTCCCCAAACACCGTGTTCACCAAATCGGGGAAGCGCACGAATACGTCGAACTCTGTGTGCTTCAACCCGCATTGCTGGCACACGTTGCCCAGGTAGAACTCGTGGATCTCTTTCCCGGCCGCCTGATGCGATGTGGTCTCTTGCACATACGGTAGGCTTTTCATGAGATCGAACATCTCCCCATGAAGCACGCCAATCCCCGGCTTTTCGACAAACACAAATTTCTGGGTGCCTTCTTCTTCGGCCAATACGCGAACCCGAGGCGTGTGGCACCCACAGCCACGACAGGCCACCTGCGTGAACAACGCATACTGAGCGCGTTGTTTTTGATTGATCTTGAGTAGCTTAAACATCCTCATTTCCTTTCTGGCGCTTGGTTTTGCTCTTTTTCCTTCGATAGGCTTGGTATTGATAGAGGAATCCTTGGGCATCCGCGCGAACGTACGCCGGTGGATGCTCGTGTTGACATCGCCAGAACCAACCCTTTTTGTCCCGACGACGAAAATGCTTCATGAATTGGTGTGACCCACAGGCGGGACACGCAGGAGGGGTCACTCGGACCCCTTCCGTTAAGGGCAGATGTGGGAATACTGGCTGACCGTCCCGATCAGACAACGAATAGTCGCATCCCTGCCTGAAATGCGAACAACCCCAAAACCACCCATGACGTCCATGACGCCGCTCAAGCGTCCCGGTTCGGCAAGCCGGACAGTTGAGGGGCATCCAACACCACCTGTTTGTAAACCACGAACTGAACGAAATCGAAACCAAACCACCCTTGATGGCCACCCACCTTGGCAGGAACCCAAGCGATCGACGCGTTCGTAATGCGTGGGGTCGGATCTTCGATCCACATGAAGATTCCGTGCACCTTCAGCACCATCACCAAGGCGTCTGTGAGCTGTTTCCGTGTCTCACGCAAACAATCCATACACTTAGGCGACGTCGCTTGGAACAGGAAAAAGGGCAGGGATTCCCCTTTGGTGGATCGAGGCAATTCATCAATTTCCAAATAGGCAGGCGGCCGCTTCATTTGAGCGATACGGACATCGGGTTTCAACATCGTGTGTTCCATGGTGCTTCCTTTCTGGTATTTCAGGCGACGTGGGTTACGGTTAGGTCTGGGATGCAGTCATCATCGGGTTCAATGGCGATCACCCCATCCTCAGGTATGCCATCCATAAGGATGCGTCGCATATGTGGTTTCAAATCCATGCGTTTGACGGATTCATCACCCCAATAGACTTCATCCTCGACTTGGTCATCCCACCATTTTTCGAAGGCCCATTTGGCGATGGATTTGGCACCGATGAATCCGATGCCGCCCACCATAGCGATGGCACCCATACCGATCTTGCGGGGGTCAGCTGAAACAAAGCCCCAGAAGAACTTGGCTAGGCCAAAGACACCCACCAGACCACCTACGGCATAAAGGCCATAGTTCGCGAGGCCCCATAGGAAATTGGCCAGAACGTTGTCTTCCGGAGGGAAGTACGAAAGAAAAGAAAACTGAAATATGAGACTAACTGTGGTAAACATAAATCCTCCTCCAACAGGGAGATGCGTTTGAGCGCTTTTTTTTGTGTTCGCGCGTTATGAAGGCGACGCCGACCTCAACGGCGTCGTCTTCGTTTGGGGTTGAGACTGCAATTGCTGCAATCGGCGGGTTAAGGTGCCCATAAGGGCCTCAAATTGAGGGTGATTCAGCGGGATAAAGATCCCTTCGGTATAAGGGATATAGTTTTTCTCAGTCAGGATGACGGTGACATCCGTCAGCTCACTAAGGTCATTTAAGTGTTTGAGTTGAATTCGATTAAACATGTGATTCCTTTCGGTTCAATTGCGCTTCGAACTCGAAACGTAAGTCTTCCAGAGCCTTATCGAGTACATCGATCGTTTCGTCACGATTGAGACGTTGCAGCCGTTTGGGCATAGGCATTTGGTACCCATTGAAGAGCTCTGTTACATGGCGTTTGAAAGTGCGTTTGTGCATGTTCATCGTCCCGTTTCGCAGTCATAGGTCATGGGATCGACCGACAGGTCGTGCCAGGCTAACCGGGTTGCCAAAGCCCAAGACCGATCACGGCACCGTTGATACGACCACCAGATGCCTTCGTCGTGATCGCGGCTATCCAACTGCACGTTGGAGCCCGTGACTTCATTGGTGCGTTTTCGTTGTTCGGCTCGCATGTCGGCAATGCGATCGGGTTTGTGCATCGTGATCTCACCCGTTGCTTGATCGATTTTGGGTTTGGTCTTTTCATTGATCACGGATGTGATCCAATCGTGCAACATCGCGTAAGCATTCACATGCCAAGGTCGCCGCCAAATCACGGCTTGTGAGATCAGGATGGAATGCGTAAATTCTTGGTCTGGCGCCGCGATGATCTTCTCGTCGTAGCCCAACTGATAGACCCAATTCGGAATGCCGTCGGGTCTCGATTCGGTGGCCAGATAGTCCGGATTAAAACCCTCACTCTTGCGAGAGAATTCTTCACTGGCTGGAGCTGGAAAGTAATTGATGAGGTCCCAGTAAGACGATGCTTCAACGTCCCCGCGTAAGGCCCGGCGCCGTAAATCGTTCCAGGCCGCTTCACTATCGGAAATCGCCGTGCGATTGGCGTGGCGTTGTTGCTCTTTATCCACCAATGCTTCATCTAAGAAATCGGGTTCCCAGGTCGCCGCATTCTCTTGAAAGGCCGGGTTCAACTCTTCAAACAACTCTGGGTCCTGGGACAACTCCAGATTGTCTTGCTTAGAGTCGCCATCATATTCGGGCCATTCCCAGTTCTCTAACACCAGGCCGTCTTCGGCCACCAGGCGAGCTGGAAATTTGTGCATCATATATTTGTAGAAGGGGCCCCACATGGTTTCCCCGCAGTCCTGATAGCCGAAATCAGCCACGGTGTATCGAGAAACACCCTCCTCTTCCATAATCCCAGCCATGATCTCGTTTTCCCAATAGACGACGATCGTGCCGAACTCCTCCCCTGCTCCGGCTGGGTAGTGGGTGTTGGTCGGCAGCTCCGTGTCCCAATTCTCGACTTCCCGTAGCTCGATGTTCTGGTCCTTGGTGTCGAAACTAAAACTGTAGAGGTCGTCTGGCATGAGCACGGAGATGTAATTGCCAGACAGCGGCGGGAATTCGATCTGTTCCAAACGGTTGCGGATGATTTTGATGTTGTGTTTGACCGTGTCGCTCGTAACGTGAACGTTCCATTCGAAATCCATCCCTACATTGACGATTTTGAAACCGTCAGCCAGACGAGCTGATGAACGATCCTCTGGCTCAGGGCCCTTATAGTGCGCCGTGCGATAGATCAAGATGACCTGGGCCGGCCACGGGCCATAGGTGTCCGGCTTGATGAACGGCTGCATGGAGCAGATATCCTGAGCGATCAACGTCGCCAACACACAGAGCAACATCACTTGGCCATCGCTTTCTCTAGCTCCGAGAGGGCGTATTGCATATTGGCTGTCATCTCGCCCTGCCCCTTGGGAATTGTCTTTAGTGCGACTTCTCGGGCTTCTCTTAATGCTTGAGCGCTCGATAGAGGATGTGCTTCGTGGGTTTTGGTACGACCGACAGACGTGACCGCGATGATGAAACTCTGGTCTCGTTCGAGTTCAACGGTCCGGCTCAAATCCACATCGCCCAATCGTTGACGAGCGTCCTGAATCAGGTTCTGGCCGAGATTGACGCGAAAGACATCCCAGATGCCACCATCTCCACCACTGTCAATCGCAAATGCCGCCAGCATCGCTTCCACAGCGACTAAGGCTAAGGTGCCTACCGTCTTGCGATCGGCTTTGCCATAAATGCCTTCGGCTAAATCGCGATCCATCCCAATCATGGCCCCTTGCAATACCTCGCCATCGGGGCGGTAGATCTCTGAAAACGTCATGAACGCGCGATGCTTCAGATGGCGTTTCAGCTGGGCTTTACCTATCGCCCGCCCAATGTACTGGCCATCTTGGTCAAACACCCTCGCAAAGACGATGGGCGAAAAGAAGCTTGCGATCACGCGACCTTCCAACCGTGCCTCAAAAAAGGTACCTGGCACAATCACGCCTTGATTCAATGAGGCCGATGGTTCGATGTGGGCCACAAAGGATCCACCTGTCAGGGGTTCGATGAGCCGTTCTGGTTCATAAGTGCTTTCTTCTGGCGGCCCGTACTTTTTGTTCCGTAGCGTCGAAGCCATGCGCTGACGTTCGGGGGAGATCCCGTCCAGCTCCTTAGGATCATGAGGCGTGACAATCAGTTCACGACCTGGTTGCCAGTCATACAACGACTTGGCGTCTTTGAGCGCCTGATCGCGTTGTTTCTGGGCTTGGCGTTCTAAACCGACATCCTCTTTTAGTAGACCTTGCTCCGTTAAGTAGGTTTGCACCAATGACTGGTCTAACCCCAACGTGCGTGCAATCTCTTGTATCCTATAATTCTGTGCCACATACATACTGTGTATGCGGGCTTTCAGTTCAGGCGTCAGACCTTCCACCTTTTCTTCTAAGTGCAGGGGTGGATCCGCTTGACGGGCATCACCGCTCATCAAGCGGGTTTCGTTTTCCGGCGTTGGCGCTTCTTGAACACGGACTTTTGGATCAGAATCCGTGCCTTGGAAAAGGTAGCTCACGGATCCAAGAACCACGACCGCGATCAGCAACACGCCGAAGATCGTCCATTTCTTGGCCTGGAACACCTTGTCCCACGCCTCGAATTTGGCCGCCCACTGTTCCTTCGTATTAGCCATAAATCACCAGTTCAACTTGGAAAGTTTGGTATAGGTCGCATTTCGGGCACCGGTCTGCAAGATGCGTAGATAGATGTCTTCACCAGCATCAAGCGCAAAACGGCGGAACAACAACATACGGGTACCATCGCGAACGATTTCTTGCGCAGGGATCGGATATTCCAGAATCCAACCCTTGCCCATCCGTTTCTTCTTACCGCGAATCACTTCCGCTTTTTCGATGGCGGCCGTCGAATCATCGGGATTGAGGTAGACCCAAGAATGCTCGTCTCCCTGACCTTCTCCATACAACACGTCGGCGACTTTGGATTTAGCCGTATAGGCTTCATCCCGTAAGGGCTTAAGCCACAGATCGCTTTCATCAAGCGTTGGCGGGTCCACCACCACCGTAGATGTAAATGGCGCTCGGGCCGTGGGCGAGAGGAGGGCGCTCGGGCCCGAGCGCTTCGCTTCGGGTAGGGGGAACCCGAGCAATTCAATCACCACACGGCGTTTGCCGTGGGCCATATCCGTTTGTGTAATCAAGATCTCAACGACTTCGCCTTCAACAAAAAAGAAGAGGTTAGCGGGATGTTCCGTTTCGGCTCGGTTCTTGAGCACTAAGGTGCGGTCACCCCATTGCTCAAAGACATAAGCTTGTTCATTGGAACACCACACATCGGAGAAGGGATGACTGAGCGTGATGGCACAGCCCACTCGGTTATAGATCGGGATAATGATGCCCTTTTGATCTTCACGGACATGAAACGTCACCACGTCGTACGCCTCTTCTGCAGGTTTGGTCCAAATACGTTCCCCTTCTGGGTTCGAGGCCAAAAAGGCCAATAATAGAATCATCATGATTGCCACTCCTCATTGCTTCTTATTCGTTTATTTGCTTTCAGATCAGAAAGAAACCAACCCACACCCGCTATCACCAGAATCAGCATCGAGGACTGGATCCACAGCGGTTGCTCAACACCTGAGATCCAGATCATCAACATGGCCAGAACCCCACTTGCTGACCAGGTCAGATGTTTGATAAAGAGCGGCTTGCGGGTCTGTTCATGACCGAAAATGGCGGTCACAAAGCACGTAAGACTCAGCGCAACGGTTAACGTGGGTAAGTGAGTCATATCATGGCCTCATAACTTCCTGCCGCTTCGTCGGTCACGGCGTAAAAGAAGTGCACCGCGGATGCGACACCTAAGATGGTGGCGACCATTTGGAATTGGGGAGTCACAGTCGGCCAAACAAAGGCTGCCAGATCGCCACTGATCCAGACCATCCAAGAAAGGGACCAGGCGAATGCTTGGATAGACAGTACGCGTAGGGAAGCGGGACGATCACGCCACCAATCGATGCTCAGAATCGCTAACATACAACCCAAACCAACACCCAAAATAGAGGTGGAGATGTCGGGGAATAGCCATTCTTTCGGGCCCCAAAATTGAAAAGCAAACCACAACATCTCACAGCCCCTTGTCATTCTTGAGAATGCGGACGGTGTAGTTTTTGAACTGCAACCCCCAGGGGTTCAATTCGGTGTGATCGGCGACCACGGCTGTGGCTTCGACCGACCAACCCACCGAGAAGAGCTCCGTACCCACGCGGTAGGTTTGAGTGAACAAACCTTCTAAATGCACCGTCCCTTCGCGTGTCTTTACGCGTACCGCCACTTCGGCTGGACCGTTGTAATAGAGATGCGGCACCCAATAGGGATTCGCGTGCTTTTGTGTGCTCATGGATCGAAGCTTCTTAACGGGAACTTGAGCGACGCTCGAAAAGCGTTCCTGGTAGGTAGCGTCCGCCAGCTGCAACTCTTCGTCGCGGCTACCGAATCCATAGGTGTCATAAGGGAAGCTGGCGGTCGCCATGCGGGTCGCATCTAGCAATGCCCCACGCCACAACCGTTGGATATTCTGATCTCGGTTGCTATGCGCCACCGTCACGTATTCTTCATGCGGGTCATAGATCGCAATCGTAGGGTGCGTTTCCTTATGGTAATACCCAACCGTTAACGGGATGATGGCTGCCAGGTTTACGATCTGGAGCGCCGCGAGCAGACGGTTTTGACCTTTCATGTCCAACCCTCACTGCCTATCTCGTCAATCGCTCGTTCAAGCTCCTCGACTTCGGCATCCTCGAAGAAACCCGCATCGAGGCGTTCCAATTCATCGCTGAAACTATGACCATATCCAAACAAAAGAGATCGTGGGTCTTGTCCAAAATCGTTTCCAACTAAATGGGCCATGGGTTCCTCCTTAGGCCACGTGTTCTAGGTGTTCGAGCCAGTCTTGCAAGGCCCGTGGGGATCGAAGCAGTTGCTCCCAATCGGGACGTTGATGGATGAAGTGATTAAGCAGACGTTTGCCTTCCGTGCTGTCTAAAACGGGCAATACATCACATACGGCACGGTACGCGTCTGTAAGTTGAAGCGCGATGCGTCTCGTGAATTCGGGTCCACCGATGGGGATCAGTTTCGTGTCATCCCCATGGACCGCAATGCCGAGCTCCGCGAAATTCGCGACGTCGATCAGGACACACGCCATGCGCATCAAATTCTTGAGCACCTTGCCGGATTCAAAGGTGTAGATCCAAACCGGATCCAGCACGCAGCGATAGACACCCTGCAACTCATTGGAGCCCAAATGTACCCAGCTATGCCCGCACTCTTGCACTGCGGCGGCTTGCCGAGCATGAGCCAGAATCTCGGGCTCATCCACCCAAAAACCTTCGCATAAATCGTTCTTGCCCAAACGGTTGATGTAGTGATGGTTGGAGTTATCGATCAGTTCTTTGGGTAGATCGGTGGTGTTTTGGCTGGCGAGGATCTGAGAAGCTCCGTATTTACGCGTCAATCGTTGATTCTCACCGATCAGCTTGCCGATCGCGGAACAGCTCTTGTCCGCGTTAACCGTGAACATATGAGCTTCATCAAAGACCAACAACGTGCGGCCTGTCGTTGCTCGTGCAAACGTTTCGTTGACTTGCAAAGCGATAAGCCCGACCAGCTGCGCTTTCTCCTCGGGCGTGAAGCCGTCCATATTGATGCTCGTAACCCGAGCCCCAAAAAGATCAACTTTCGAGTCACCGATGAAGGAACTAACTTTCTCCAGACTCACGAGCTCACGAAGGATCCAAGCCAGCGACTCATAACTTTGACGTTCCGCTTCATCCGTGGCTGAGGACTGATGTTCTTTCACCCACTCAACGCCTTGGCTAAGCTGATCTACCAATCGTTCGATCGGCTGAGCCCATACCAGATATTCACCCCAGCATTGTTCGAGTGTGTTCGAAAAGGCAACGCTGTTTCCAGGGACCAGGTGGTTCAGAATCAGCGTCAACGCATACTTGCGTAACGCGTTCGCCTGGTCTTCTTGCTCGCGGCGTGCTTGTTGGAGCTCCACTTCCCCTGATCCGGGGAATTCCGCATAAAACGCGGTGGGGTCAATCGTGGCTTGAAATCTCGGGATCGGTGAGAAAGACACTCGATCTTTGGACGACTTCGAGATGATCTGTCCTTCAAGCGCTTCGACCAGCCCATCGAAGCTGCCGCCGTAATCGACCAGTAACGCTTTGTTGAGGGAAGAGTCCGCCAGATGAACAGCTACTTGAACACTCAACAACAGGGATTTGCCGGATCCAGAGGGACCCACGGTGATCGAATTGTAATTATTGCCCTGCCACATCGAATGACCTATGGAATGGCCGCGGCCATCCTCGAGGATCAACGTCGGTCGGTCATCGCCCTGCCACCGTCTAACCTGTTCGAGTTCCTTGGACACTTCTTCTTCAGATCCTGGGATGCCGGCACCATAAGATCGACCGGCTGCAAAGCTTTCAACGCCCGGATACAAACTCGCATACAGGCCGCAAGCCCGAGCCGGCGATACCGAAACGTATTTGCGACCCTGACTCAACATGAATTCCGAGACTCGATCCTTGAGGCGGCTCGCGCGCTCATCATCCAAGACCTCGACCCAGACCACCGTCAACAAACGCCGCGGGGGATGGTCGGTATGCTTGAGTACTTTGATCTCTTGATAGAGCGACTGGCTTTCTTTGAGTTCCTGCTCAAGCTGACCCTTCGCCATGATCATGCGTTCTAGACCCTGAAGGACAGCCATGCGGGTGTGTTCCATCCCCCCAAAGGGCATAGACACATACTGCAACATCAAGCGTCGATCACCCAAATAGTCCTTGAGCTCGTCATATTGCGCGCGGTTCGCCTCATGTTTGCTGTCCAAATATTCCGCGAGGACGAGTGGCATGAAAGTACCGCCAGCCGTCGAGATGCGGCCCGGGATCCCCTCTAGCGCCACGCAAGCTGATTCAGGACCATTCACAAAGGGAACGCCGAGGAATTCGGCTAGATATTCCATATAAGGTAAGGGTTGAATGCGACGATCTTCTAAAAGCGCATCAGCGTCCGCTTGATCTTCCACAGCCACCGAGACATGTACCCGTAACGGCGGTTGGCGGAGGAGCTGACCAAGCCGTTGATTTTCTCGGCGTATGAGTGTTTGTAGGATAGGCTCAACCTCGTCGGAGCTATAAGACAAGGGAGCAGAATGGCCCTCAAACACGTGGATGGATGCAAGCGGACGCCTTAGCAAGCGTCGAACGGTAGGTTCTAGAGGACGACCACTTAAGTAGCGCTCCCCTTCTGGCCAATCGATTTGCACGAGGGCTCGGAGCCCTTCATTTGTTGAAACAACCCAATCGCAGGTTTCATCGATCTGCAAACCGGCCAAATTATCTTTCAGGCTCAAGTACGGGGCTGAGGCCGACCAGCGCATAAGGAATCCGCGTAGGCGTAGCGCAATGGGCAAGGCCGCGGCCAAGGCGGTTGCGGCGACCATCACCCACATCACTAGTGTGGCAGGAATAGCGACACCAGCCAATCGGACCAGGCCTGTTAGTGCAAATCCCAGTATGGCCGCGACCAGCAGCGAAACCAGGATCTCCACCACAAGGGTTAAGGACTTCACAGGTCACCCCTTCGCATCCATTGAAAGAACCTTGGCAACGTCGCCCGAACGAGCGCGGACGTAAAGAGTAGTAACCAAATGGCGGGAAGCATCGGAGCCATCTCACCCAGTTGGCTTTGGGCCATCACGAATGCGCCGGCGCCCATGGCACCGAGCACCGCGAGTGGATGAAAGTGCGGCTTTGCCACCACATATACGAGGGCCGAAAGGGGAAACAGCATCCAGGTCGGATGACCGCTCAAGCTGCAAGCGATGGCCATGGCAAACAAGGTTGTTTTCATGGCTCGAGCCCCCGACGGCCCCACATACGCGTATCAAGCGAAGATTTAGTAGGCGAGGTTTCCAATGTGAAACGTGAAACCATGGCACCGATAAATTCGAGGACAACCAGGCGAGACACAAAGCCGCCTGGAATAACGGCATTGGCCGGCGTGACATCGATGGCGAACGCGATCGCAGGCATTGCTAGCACAAAGATAACGACTCGGATGATGCGCACTTCTAAGTCAAAAGGGAGCTTGATGGTATGAGGATGGCCCAGACTTTGGTAACGCATCAGCCGGCTCCCTGTACCAGGGTTGAAAAGGCATTGTCCAAGTAGTCTTTATGGACCTTGCGCAACATGAACTGATGGCGATGGCGTTCCAACCCCCATCTTCGGCTCATCAACTCGTTGAGCCGGTCCATCATCTGGTGGTTCTGCTCATAGGCCCTTCTCAAGCGTTCCAAGTACTTGGCGGCCGCTTCTTTGCGGTTCGCCACAAACGCACCCATACGACCTTTGATCTGAGAGACCATTTGATTAAATCGATTGGAGCCGGCCACATCAAACCCGACCGCGTAGTTGATCGCCATCGCGGCAACATCGGAGTTGGTGTAGATCGCGTGATATCCGCCTGAAGCATCCTGAGCAAAGCCCAACATGTTCATCGAAAACTGACCGAACGCGCGATCAAACACCTTGACCGCGTATTCGACGCGTGCGACTTCGTGCTTGATCCGGACATTGCGTTTGCGGTACCAGCGCATGGCTTCGCTGGCTACTTTCGACCACTCTCGAGCAGACTCTAATCGTAATTGACGTTCAAGATCCGTTTCACCATCGAGATGCCCTTCGTAATTGACGGGGCTAAAGGGGTCAAACATTAAGAACAGCCCCTTTTCGATGTCCCACTCCCCTACTGGCGCCCAAATGGAATCCGTGGGCAGACGGGGTCGGAATTCGAGTTTGTTGGTTCGACCGTCCAGGTAGTTAGCTAATGAGACAGCGGATTCATCCATCAGGAAAGGAACCTGATCTAAGAAGAAATCAATCACTTCTCGTTCGATTAGCAGAGTCGTCGCATCTAACAAGGCATCTTCGTCAATCGCTTGGTACTGCATGTAAAGCGAATAGACTTGCTTCGCGCCATCGATGACACCCTTGTGCTCTAGGTACCAAGACTTGATGGTCTGGAACCACGATCCAAAACTGCTCACAATGTCGATGCCCCAGATGTCCGCTTTCACGCCAACTGGGTAGATGCAACAGACACTAATCAGGCAGACGGCCAAGGCCTTTTTTACTTTTCGATGAACGTGGATCGTCGCTGTCAGGATGTGGATTTCAAACAAAGAAAACGCTTGGTCAACAAAACGAGCGATCATGAGTTACCTCCCAGTGCTGGCGGAACCACTTTCGATGCGGCCGCGATCGGCGCCGTTGCCGGGGCCACGGCTGATTTCACGCCGCGTGTTAGGAATGACCGGGTTTGCACCATGAGCATGGTGGCCGCTGCCGCGAATCCAGACGCCAACTCACCGCCCTGAGCCGTGAGAAACTTAAACGTCATGACCGGAGCGACAATCAATGAGAGCAACATGCCCAGGAAGATCCCAAGGATTGGAATCAGATCAAGCCCGGGAATGCTCCCGTTATCATTGATATAACTGGCGACTTGTATCTGGGTACTTTGGCCATAAAAGCTGTCGGACAAGCTGCCCAATGCAGCGGCCCATGAATCAGCCATGGTCGTCTCAATCAAAAGGAAGCCCAACATCACGACGATATACATGGCCGGTTTGATCAATGAGACGCCGAGGAAAAAGTGGATGATCGTGCCAAAGCCACCCTTCCCTCTTAATAGATAAACAAACGGGGCGAGAACCAGAAAGACCGCCCATGCGAATGCCGGCAAATATCGCAGCATGCCGTGCAGCCCGCTCACGACCACGCCAACGATCGCGGTAGCCGCCCAAACCACCACCGTAAGTGGAGAGTTGATCGCTAGTCCCGCAAACCGGAATACGCCATCCATTGCTGACGAAATGCCATCCGTCGCGATATCAGCGGCTCCCGCCACACCTGTCATGGCCAACCCAAGTGGGCCGCCTAAACCGACGGCCACCCAAGGGTTTCTCCACCATGGCCGACCATCCTCGTCATACTCGATTTCACCTTCGTCTGATTCGTCGCTCAAGCCATACGTCGTTCGACGCGTTGCTAAGGCTTCCCCGATCATGGAAGTCCAAACAACTCTGTTCCTGAGAAACATCCCCAATGCCTGTGTCGTTTCCAAATCGCCAAGTTCGTCAATATCTTGCGATCCCGCCGTAATCACGCGGGCGCTGATGCCATCTGAGATCGCCATCAACCGTTCAATGACGTAGGTGCCTAATGGCACATGAATGTCTTCATAATCCACGGTTTGAATACTCGAACGGGTTGTCGGTACAAAGATGATGAGATAGATAGGCAAACCCAAGATGGCTGACCACATGTGGGACCGACTCTTGTCCGGGCCCGCATCACCTTGAGTCCGAAAGTAAAATGCCATCGCAACATGCCAAGTTAGCCCAATGGCGAAAACCTGCAACGCATAACCAGACAAGGCACTCGTTACCGGCTCAAGCGCACGAACAAACACCATATCGGGCTCTGCCAAAAGTGGCATGGATGAAAAGATCAGGATGAGGCGTTTCATGTCTCCTCCCCTTCTAGGAGTTGCGCAAAATGGGTGACCTGGCGTTCGAGTGTTTTAGAGACCCGTTCGGCACGATTCCTCGATTGCTCGTATTGCTCGAAAAGTTCGTTAAACCGGAGGATGTGGCCGGTTGGGTCGTCTCCCGATGATTGGGACCGGAACGCCAGGCCCAAGTGTTGATAAGCGAGTCGTAAGAGTTCTTTCTCTTCGGTTTGAGCGATGAGTACCAAGCGATGAGACTCAACCATCGCTTTCATATGGTGCTGCAAGCGGTCGACCACCTGGATTTGTGAGAAGAATGAGAAATAGGCCATGAACGCCAACGCGTTGGTTGTTCCCAGGATGACTAGGAGTATTCTGTATCGATATATGATTCCAAATGAAGAATCCATAAATCACCCCTCCCGCATGATCAACATTTGCACTAAAGATCTTGCGTTATATTTAATCTTTCAATCATTTTAATCACATATGTAAATCTGTCAAGCGAAAAGATCACTTTGCGATTCCGATCTTTCAGGAAAGCAGTTATACTTGACCCTGGAGGCGCGCATCCATGACCAACGACAACATATATGAATTCCCAGACATAGTGACCAAACCCCTGGAGTCTCTTGAAGGCAAATCCCTCGAACAGGCGTTCGAAGTTCCGCAGCTCGTTAGGTGGACGGAGCTAAAAGCCAAAATGAACGAAATCTTGGCGGCTAAGGGAGCGCCAGAAATACAAACCTATCATTTGCAGCGACTTCTCGGATCCGATTTGCAAACACTACAAGAGGATGGTTCAGTTAAGAAGACAGGAGGCACTTGGGTTGTTGTTCCCAAAAAGATTCGTGCCTATTTTCAGAAACTCATTGATCGGATTGACATCTTGGAGATACCCGACCATATAACCAATACCAACGACTTAATCAAACTCGACGGGATCTTCAGATGGACCCATGTTTCCAAAACATTTCCTCCGTTCACCCAATATGATCGATTTCTTCCGAATTATATTGAAACTAAGGTTGGCCTAAATGGACGAGACACATGTGGATTTTGGTTTTCAGAACCTGACCGAACATGGCTTCTTGATATGAAGGTATTTGTACCGTACTTTTTTGAAAACATATGGAACAGCAACGAGTAGAAGGCAAGCTTAGTACTTGCGAACAATTTTCCATCGGGCCATACACATTTACTAGCAAAGTAGAGAATAGGTATACGGTTTGGAAAGGGACGGAGCAAATAGGAGCCTCTATTCGACCTATTTGCGGAAAAATCCTGCCAAGAAACGACCCTGAGATATTAAAGAGCCATGGACTGGTTGATGATGACATTGTTCGCGTTTACGCGATCGTGGATCTTCCAAGAGATCTATGGCCCAATCCTCAATCCGAGGTGCCATTCCAAGTATTAGTTCTTGAGTGGATCGAAAAAACGCAACAGATATTCGAGTCTAAATATACGCAAACAGCCCCAGCAAATAAGCATATCTTCAAAACTAGAACGGGCGCAGCTATAACTATCCACACTGATGCACATAACCTGTCATTTTACGCATCACATCAGCCTAGTTGGTCACTAGCTAAGGATACCAACGGCTACCCATTCGCTACTTTTCGTCGCGGACTCTTCCGTAGCAACGAGAACGTTATCGATTTCCTTATTGCGTTTGCCCAAGGTCTGAGTTCGATTCACACAAAGCTATCAGCACTATTACCCGACATGACTCCAAATTTCCATGCACACGAGGACCCCAACCCAAGCAACGTACTGGTTAAAACGGCCACAGACGGTTCAATCACCATCAAAATTATCGACTTAGGCAGGCTGGATGAACAGGGCCATCCAAATTGGACGTCGCCAGAACATTTTTCCCAATCAATTACTTCTAAAAGTGATATGTTCATTTTCGGGTTGTATGCCATTCGAATCTTCATCGCAAGCAGAAACACTCCCAAACTGTCGCCCATTAGTTTTGTCCGCGAAATAGCTCTTCAATGCTTAGAACCTGAGATCGCGAATCGACCTACATCTGACCAGGTATTGGCTCTATTAAAGACATACAAAAGCAAGCGCTCCAGATCTATGTTGAGCTTCGGTCGACTTGCGGCAGCTACAGGAATAGCGCTGAGTATTTTGTTTCTGTACGCTGCGTTGCAACCCGATCTACTTAGTTCACCAGAGTATTCCAAATATGCGCCAGATAATGGATTGACATTCATAGAGGACCTCAACGCAAACACAAACATAAGCCCTAGGGTTTACCGTCAAACGCTGCTCAATATGATTGAATTCGATTCACTCAACAACAATTCGTTTTCAGAACTTCGAGAGAATGCCATACACGCTCTAGCAGGACACAAAAAGGGATTGGCACCAGTACCAACAAATTTCCTTGAATCAAGAATCACAGCCATATTTTGGGGAGGCAGCCACACTTCCGTAATCTTCAATGATCCTTCATTTGCTGAGGAACCGTGGATTCAATTGGGTAGCTGGATAGATAGCAACTACTACTTTCACAGCGCCCGGATACCTCTATCTTATTCGGAGTGGGTTAAAGATCAGGATTTCACACTAAAGTTTGAGACCATTGATTCCAGTGAGCAAACCAAACGCATACCTAACCCCATGATTCCCTGGGATCCTGATGAGCGAAAGCTTTTCTTCGCATACGAAATACCCATCACACATATCCTCAACTACCTATCTAACGCAACCAATATACCAATCAACACAAACAGGGTTATGACACCGATCTATGGTGCATTCAACTACACAACCTACGAAGATCTTCTTTCACAAATCTTATCAATATCCCGTCAAACTAAAGTCGGTCTTGAAGGACAGCCCATTAACATAGATCCAGTTACGGATGACTGCATCATCGCTTGGACTTGGCATATGTTGCCTAGCCAACGGACACTCGCAACATTAATTCAGAACACGGTAGACAGATCTAATATCTCATGTGATGAGGACCTTGACTCGTTCAAAAACCTCTCCTTGAATTCAGACCACGTCCAAGGTCATTCTTGGCAGGCAGTCCTAGATCGCGAGCTTGAACCTCTTGGGTTGTCATACCGTATCGTACTGACTCGAGCTAAGGACAAGGATTTGGAATATTTTCCTGGGAAATATGAATTGCAACTGACCCTAAGGCATTAATCTGATCAGGCAAGTGTATTTATCCAGTTTAAGAGAAACTCAGCTACGTCTCTTGGCTCCCTAATTGCGCCTCCTGGCAATATAGCGAACACTGAATGGTTTTCGTTCAACAAGATTATTCTGGGGGACGATTCAAGATTGTAATGCGCCCTAAATCTGTCCGTATTATCAATATACGCCGGAAGACCAGGATATTTATCCGAGATAGCTTTGTACAACAAAAGACTCGGGGCATCATCAGATAAGACAAAAGCAACTAGCACATCCTCAGTGATCCTCTCGTTCAGTTGAACTATGACTTCTACCTCAGGAAGACATCGAGAACACTCTATGCCCGAAGGGTCTGACAAATAAACAAAAAGACACCCCCCGTAGTTACTTTCGCTTAGGGTAAACGGTTGATCGCCATCTAAAGCAACTAATTCGACTGACTTAATTCCAGGGCCATCCCCAAGTGAGATCATCTTTTTCCCGTTCATGACACCGAATCGAATATAAAGTAGCACCAATACTAATAATACGAATGCTATCTTTAGCTTCATTGTCTATCAACATAAGACAAAATATATCTCGGAAGAATGACGGAATCATCTTCATTGAGAGTCACAATTTTACCGTCTCTGACGCCGACGTACTGTCCTCTTACCCTTCCTGGTTTATGCAATAACCTTCCTTCGTCGTCTAGAGTCGCAAATCCCACAAAGTGTTCGCCGGGATCTTCGATATCAGGGACATCATACAAGACGATAAAACTGCCATCTTTGATTGCAGTCACACTTTTTACTCTTGACCAACTATACCAAAACTCCCGCATTCTCTGTCCTTGCATTTCTCCGAGATTATTTGGCCATTCCTCTAACTGTTTCCACCCATATAGCCCTAGCTCTTTTGTTTTCAATAACTGGGGTTCCGAACTCTTCATAGAGTATGAATACAAGATTGGTTCCGTTTCTCCCATTACGACCATTTTGTCATTCTTTAGAGCAACGTAATGACGAGTATTGTTGTAATGCGCCACCCTTGCTCCATCAGAGAGCACATGAAACTTTGCGCCCTTCACCAACTCGTTCACAGCTGGGTCCAGCTCAGCAATAACTCGTCGCGGTGACCTATTAGACAAATCGTAATCACCGTCCGTCATGATTGCAGCAAAAAACCTACTACCTTCAACTTCAATGGAAGAAACAAAGCCGATAAATACTTTGCGGACAAAAACTCCTTGGGCATTAAAAATACTCGTTGCCGCGCCGACTCCGTCATAGACAATATAACAATCGCCATTCCAACGAGGGATCATTGGATAGACAAACTCGCCTGGGCCCTTACCCTTGCCCCCAAAACTTCTGATCAAGTTGCCGTCTGCAGAAAAATGGTAGACCTTGGCTTGACTGGCTGCGACGATTGAGCCATCGTCAACAAACTGGACTGTATCGTGACCCAGAGTTAGTGGATCATCAACTTCAATAATCAATTCACTACTTTGAAACATTAGGCCATAGCATAGTAAAAGAATAGGCACAGACGATACTCCCGAGGGTTAAAGATAACCTCGGTCTGTTTTTCTCGACAACAGACCGAGGATTTATGTTTAGTTACTAACAGCCACTTCCGCCGTCAGGACACCACATTCCAGGATAACCAATATGCATACCTGTTTGAAATCGGTCTCGATCGTTCATTTCGGCGTGTGCTGCCGATACATTACTCAACTCGCTAGCGCACTCGTTAATGATTTCAACCGCTGGATTGAGGTCCACAAACAAGCTACATCCAAAGACAACCAAACAATACATCACTGATTTCATAATACAACCTCCAAGATTTTTAACATCCAAGACCACCTCGCGCACATGGTGCCATACCAGGACTAACAAATCTCCATGAGCCCGAAGCCCCACCAAGACTCACAGCAGGAGGCACTTGCGCATAGCTATACACTAGTGGAGTGACACCGAACGTACAATCTGGCTGAAGGGGAATACAGAGTGATAGCACAAACAGCCCTGTTGCACAACTAACATTTACCATTCAATCACTCCAACCTGTTTCCTTGCCCATATTAATCTCATTGTTACGATCGTTCAATCTTTAAATTTGATTCAGTACATTTTTTGTTCTTGATGCGTAATTGTGCCAGGTGTGTGTTGTGTTGGTACTGGCGTGGTTAATCTGCAAGTGGTACTTGGATCTTCTTTTCTATCAGATCAAAATATCCTTCAGCGTTCTCGGAAAGACATACCATCGTATCTCTTCGAACGGCAACCGGCACTAGGTTCTGACTCCAAACACCCAACGACTTTCCTGACTCCAAATCAAGAACCTGGATCACAAGTTCAGATTCGGTCATCCCCTTGATAATAGTGAATAGCAAGTATTCTCGATCATTGTGATGAAACATGAAAGAAGCACGAGGGAGGATTCTATCTAACGCCTGATAAAACTCAGCTTTCGAGAGACGTCGACCATCTATCATATAGGGCCTTTGCCCTTCCCATCGAGAAATGCCACTCCAGGACTGTTCAAACTTTCTAACTACATCGCCTGCCATATCATATTCCCTCAATTCCATTGTCATGGCATCAGCGTAGACAATGTGGTTTCCAAAGAAGATGGCCAGGTGGTCGTTATTCACGAAATTGTTACTTACTGATTCCGGCGAGGCTGCAGCGAAGCTTTTTGTTATGTCTTGAGTTTGTGGATTAAATAAGTGAATCATGTTTGGATTGCCAATTTCGTCGAACATCACACCCTTGAGCAAGAGATTGTCGTCAACCCAGCCAATCGGTGTATGCCCCATTGTGTAGAACAGACTCACATCCTGAAAGCGCCCGGCGTCGTCAAACAGCTGGAGCTTTGAGGTTTGGCTTCCCAGCCAGATTCCTCTACTATCGACAAACAACCCAGAAGGGTAATCGAATTCGCCAGGTCCCTCGCCTCGTTGACCTATGCGCCAGCCCTCATTTCCTTCAAAGTCGGTCCATAATAGTTGGTGGCCCAACTGGTCCACAATCAACAAGCCTTGGTTGTACACCTTTACATCACCTGGCCACTGTATAGATAATCCACCCAGACTCAACAGCAAAAGAATTACGACCATTACCTTTTCCTTTCATCTTTAGTGGAAACTGGCTTTCCGTCGAGCCACTGACCTGAATATAGACATGTCCATTCCGACATGTGTGCTTCACCTATATGATCAGCCAAGATAAAATCGTATCCACTTACTTGTCCTTCTAATTGAACCTGAGCCGACAATGCGCGTTGATAAACAGCTCCTTGACCACACTCTTTACCATTGACAAAATCCCCAATGTAGAATGTGTTCGAAGTCTCCGCGACTTTCTTACCTTTGCCGTGAGGTAGGCCTCTATGAAATAACCCTGAATAATTTACGGATCCCCAATCTATCGTACCCTCACCCTCCGGCAGTCCTGCCTCAAATTCACCCTTATACGTAAATCGACCACGAACCTCAAGAGAGCCGGAGTTAAGGTGTCCACGGTTCAAAACACCTCTAAAAACCGCGACCAGGTCTCCAGTAGAATACAAACGTAGCTTCCCTTTCCCATCAGGAAGCCCGTCTTTGTATCTTCCTTTCCATTTGTATTCATCAAACTGAACCAATGGCACAAAAACCTTTGGAGGTCCCGCAGCCGTTTGGTTTATGAGCAAAAGAACTTGTATCATCAACAAAATGGACCCCCACTACTAATCGGATATCGGCGAGGCACTTTGCCCCGCCGATATAGCCTTACTTCTTAGCAACCATCTCCGGGTGCCCACGGATTACACGACGCTACGCCGTTCGTATAGGTAGTTGCACCACTTGAGAATGCCTTGTGCCTCGCAAACAACGATGTGCTACCAAATGCCATTGCGACCACTAAAGCGATGTAAAAAACTTTCTTCATTTTTTGCCTCCAACAGGATTTTGAATCAAACAAGCTAAACTTGCTTTGTGTGGAATGTATCTTAAACACTCATCAGTGTCAATAACTTTTTGAACCTCATAGCACGTATAGATCTCTTGTTGATTTTGATCACCGTATGTCGGTAGACTACCGGATAGCCAATTAATGCTTAAGTCCGCTGATCAATGCTTCCAAACAAAGGAGCTGCACCGATGCAGTTGCACGAATACAACAATACAACAGGCCAATACCACTACATGTGGTACAAAAACAACCCGACACCACAACATTAACTTGTGTTTTTGGTCTTTGTGGGTTATTTAAGTAGTTAAACGTCCCATCGTGAACAGAAGGAGCCTTGTATGAACCAGCCCTCTAAATTGACTATAAACGATATCGCCGAACTCTTAGGGGTCTCGCGCTCAACTGTTGATCGATACATAACACAAGGGATCATTCCGCAACCAGACATGGAATCCGAAGGTGGCCATAGAAACTACAATGCAAATGGTCGTGGCAAGATTTTAGATCTCTTCTACTCGAAAAAGCACCAGATTCCGTCGGAGAAATGGAAGGTCATTTCATTTTTCAACCAAAAAGGAGGGGTGGGAAAAACTATATCATGTGTAAATCTTGCAGCTAGTCTGGCGTATCTCGATTATAGAGTTCTCGTCGTCGATATGGACCCCCAAGGCCATGCAGGACTCTCTTTGAACGTTGACCCAACAGGTGACGACCATGATATCTATGATGTCTTGTTACATGGTACGCCTATTCTAGATGTAGCTAAACCAGCAATTTTTTCTCAACGAGGCGCTCCGATGTTAGAGATAGACGTTGTACCCTCAACTGTGCGCCTTGCCGGCGCTGAAAACGAAATGCATGCCAGCATTGTTCGACACGAATTTCTAAGGGCAGTGTTGGCCCCTATCCAACATCGATACGATTATATATTGGTTGACTGCCCTCCTTCATTAGGACTCTTATCCATAAACACACTTTATGCGTCCGATGCCGTTATCATCCCATTTAAGCCCGAACCTATGGCGCTGCGTGGGATATACCACCTTATACAAACAATTGATTTGATCAAACGACCAGCAATAAAACTTGGGTTGAATCACCCACTATCATTAGCAGGTGTTCTCATTACCGATTATGAGGAGATTAATCTTCAAAAGGCTTACATAGAAGAAGTTAGAGAACATTTTGGGTCAAAAGTTTTCAAGTCTATGATCCCGCATCGTGCTCACGCACAAGAGTCGAGACATCATCAAAAACCTCTTTTGATGATGTCTTCCGAAGGCAAGCCGGCCGCAGACGCCTATTTAGGGTTAGCGCACGATCTTCTTGGTATACAGAATCGCGAGATTCCGATAAAGGAGGTTAGTCATGTCTAGTAGCGGTGTATCGAAGTTTAGACAGACCATAAAAAAACCTGAGTCGTCCGGTTCTGATGATGCCACTCAAGCAATCGCACTGGGTGTCAAAACCAACGTAGATTATCAAATAGTCGATGTAGAAATTCGTTTCATCGACAACAATCACAACATCAGGATAGAACGAGACATCGACGAGCTTGCAGCTGACATTCAACTAAATGGTCTACAAACACCACTGACCATCGCCCCTTACCCCTCCTCTAGCGTGCGCTCGCACAACTACAGACTGATTACAGGCCACCGGAGGTTGTTAGCGTGCAAAAAACTAAAATGGACAACAGTCCCTGCATTCGTTAAAGACGGTTTAGTCGATGCAAATAGCGAATGGGACGAACTGAAAATAGTCACTCTTCAATACTCCGAGAATGAAGCGCGCGACGATATGAGTGACATTGAGAAGGCGACGATCGTCGGTAGACTCAGCGAGCAATTCAATCTAAGTGAGCGGAAACTCGCCGGAAAGTTGAACTTACCAAAAACAAACGTAAGGCGATCTCTTGAGATTTTCAAAGCAATCCCTCAACTTAACAGTCTATTCCCACTCGCTGTCAGAGATTTTGAGTCTATGTTAGCTTCTCAAAACAAAGTGGTCCCGCGCGGGACCACTTTGAATAACGATATTGTTGGAGTGGTCCCGCGGGGGGCCACTCCAACAATACACGACCAAAGTGTAAACCCACATCGTGTAGTTAATCCAGTACTC
>JAJCXM010000008.1 GCA_029263455.1 Holophagae bacterium | reverse complement strand
CGCCATACGTACCATTTCTGCTTATGCCGCAATCGACGTTGATAGCGAATAAAACGCGCTTCCACCTCTTTTTCCGTAAACGCCGGTTTCAGCATGCTCAACACGATGTGGTAGCTTGCCGCGGTAGAGTTGCAAACAGCATTCTGTGATCAAGGGAAATGTCTTGGCAACGAAAACGGGTGGTTGCTCATGACGGCAATCGCATGTAGATCCACGGTGTAAATCTCAGCTAATGCCAATATTTCCTGATAGATCCATTCTTTACAGACCTCGTCCTCGAACAAAAAGGCCTGCTTGCCGCGCCATAGCTTAAACGAAGGCGGGGCGCATCGTGCGATGCATCACGTGATAAGCCTGACCGTCCAAGTGCGACTTCAAACGACAATGACGTGCCATAAGTTCCCCCTCAAAGAAATGTGGTTATTGGTGATGACTAAAACATGGGTTCCAAGAGCTCATGAATCAAGGATAAATCGCCGCTCTTGCTAAAATCTCGTCTCAAAAATTGGTGCTAGACATCCTTAGCTGCGATATGTCCCCAATCATCCGTTTCATATGGCTGGATTCACCAGTTTCGCCTGCCGTGGAAGCCGGACTCAAAAGATTGAGGCTTGATGTGCCGCCCGATGGGGCTCAGGAATCTATTTGCAAGGCTACCCCGACCTCGCGGTCGGGGCTATATCCTGTCGCGCTAGGGCGCTTGGGACGAATGAACGACATGTCTTGATTGAGTTGGAGCATTGGTGATTGAACAAAGTGTTTTAAAGCAGGAAACGACTACGTCGCGTCACATCCAAACGCTCCTCTTGGCTCCGCAGCCGGGATCGACGCGTTGTACTCGGCATTTACCCAGGATGCTCAGAGAACGGCCGCCTCTCGAAGGGCGAACTGAAAAACCTCTGGCTGCCCTCTGGCAACGGGACTAATGGGATCGGTGTGTTCGCGATCAGAACCACTATCTGTCGGTGGTGGCATGCATTGAAGACAATCCGGCCAAGGCAAATTTGGTTTCTCAACCGCAGGATTAGCGCTGGAGCAGTGCTTGGCAGGGGAGAAGGAACGGCAGCAAATATGGAGTTGTTGGTTGATTGGAGAGCGGGGCAATGATCTTTTAGGTTTATGTTAGTGAGTAAACTTGGTGCTGCGGCGGGGTTGAGTGAATGCCGAGTCCAACGCGCGATCCCATACGGGCAGGTCACCTCTTTGCACATAAAAGATGCGGGTTTGGAGCCAGTGTTAGGAGATCTTTGCGGTCAGGCATCCTTGGTTATGGGAACGGATGAACTGACGGCATTTGCCTAGCTGTGATCTCGCCCTTCGTTTATGATGGCCTCACCGCATTGACAGAGGAGGCACGGTGCAAAATCCGCTAGATGGTTTTTCTCTCAAAGATCAGGTTTCAGCAGAAGAGTGGGCACTGCGTGTCGATTTGGCTGCCGCTTATCGACTGGTCGCCCATTTTGGATGGGACGACCTGGTATTTACCCATTTGTCGGCACGCGTTCCAGGCCCTGAAGCCCATTTTCTGATCAACCCCTACGGGTTCATGTTTGAGGAAATCACGGCTAGCAGTCTGGTCAAGGTCAATCTGCAGGGCGAGAAGGTCACCGAGTCCGCTTTTCCGATTAATCCTGCCGGTTTCGTGATCCACAGCGCCGTGCATGAAGCACGTAGCGACGCTCACTGTGTGATGCATACACATACATTGAATGGGGTCGCGGTTTCCGCCCAAACGGATGGATTGCTGCCCCTGTCTCAACAATCGCTGTTTGTCTTATCCGGCATGGGCTATCACAACTATGAGGGTGTCGCCTTACGCGACGATGAGAAGCCGCGCTTGGTGGCCGATCTGGGATCACATAACTTTCTCATGCTGCGCAACCACGGTTTGTTGACCTGTGGCCCCAGCGTGGCCGACGCCTTTCTGGCGATGTACATGATGGAAAGTGCTTGTGCCATTCAGGTGAGAGCTCAAGGAGGAGGCGCATTAACCCACGTGCCTGATCTCATCGTTTCCACCATGCGGCAACAAGCCTCGGCCGCTACGCAGGGTTTGGGCGGCGCTTTAGCTTGGCCCGGCCTCTTACGCCTGCTGGATCGAAGGGACACGTCCTATCGAAACTAACTCCTAATTTTCAAGCCACGAAAGCACCGTGCACATGCTTTCAGAAGTGGCGTCTCGCTTGGGATGCTCAGTTGTGTTTTGGCTTGTTAGCTGCCAATCAACTTTCTAACGCGATCCTGCATGGTTTGCCTAATCTGTGACCAAGAAATCTCGGTGAGATAGTGAGGACTTGGTTCGTGTTCTGCATCCTCAAACCAGGCCAGACTTCGTAACGCTAACAGACGGCTAGATTCTCCATACTTCTGACAAAATGAATCGACAGATTGGGCAAGGGTGAAGCTGTTCGATTCCAGCATGTAAAGGTCCGAAAAATCCTTTTTGGATCCCCTGTTGGTGACGGCATTCACTTTCATAGCTGCGACGTCAGCTATGGACAAAAGGTTTAGACCTTCAAGTTCATCAGTGGGCATTAGTCGTGGGTAAGGATGATGAAAAAACTCAACCTTAATTCCACTAATCAACGAGCACAAGCTGCCCTTGGTCTTGTTGACCAAATCTACCTGACTAAAGTGGGTTCGAATTTCCAATAGGAGCTCGTCTGAATTGAAGGGGGTTTCCGTGAAGTAATCTGCATCTAAGGAGATCCGAAATGGGAAGCGAAGGGCCAGTGACGTGCCACCTCCAAGTGCAAAGGCATTAAGGCATGGCGTTTGGCTCAACTGCCTCAAAATTTGGGCTAGTGCGTGCGAGACGGCCGGGTTCATGATCATGGTTCTTGGCAATATAGGTTCAGAAAGTTTCTGGCCTTAGGCGATATCCGCAGTTTAGGCGCCAATTGCTTCATTTTCCTTTTGTCGATAGCTTGGCGGATGATGACCCAGTCCTGCCAACGCCCTTTTTCAAGGACGCGCTCCAAAAGCCAGGCGGCATGCTGGTCAACATGAACCTGTTCATGGGCCACATCCCAGAAGAGCTCTGCAGAAAGGGCGGTGATCCTCGGGTCCATATGGGCTCCTTGCGAGAATGGACACAGTTTATCACCACCCAACCTTTGCAGCTCTTACACTGGTTCGTGTGATCCATACAAATGCCCTAGGGGGCCCATTCGGGCGCTTAAGTAGTAAACCCCCCCCTTACATTTGCAAACAAAAACTGAACTGCTTTTGAGCCACTCTGCAATCGGTTACACTTGACTTCCGTTGATCGTTATTAACCGTGACGTGGCATCCTCATGATTCGCGAAAGGTGTATATAGATTTGGGAATTTGTCACATTTGTAGCAGTGAAGTTCGCTCAGACGCCCGCTTCTGCGGGCAATGTGGCTCGCCACTAGACGAGCTGATTGAGCTAAGCCTAGAAACGAAGAATCTCGATGATTCACTGCGAAAAGCGCTGCGCTCTAAGTTGATCATCATCCGTGAACTGGGAAGAACCAGCATGTCTCGCGTTTATGAAGCTCAAGAGCTAGGTCTCAATCGATTGGTTGCCTTAAAAGTGCTTGCCCCGGACCTGGCTACCGACCAGGAAATGGTGAGTCGCTTCAAACGTGAGGCACGCACTGCCGCTTCACTTAATCACCCAAACATTGTTCCCATCCATGCAATCGGGTCTGAAGGTGACGTTCATTACTACACCATGGCGCTGCTTTCGGGCGGTAGTTTAGCGAAGAGAATCAAACAGAAGTTGCCTATTTTTGAGATCGTGCATATCATCAAAACGATCGCTTCAGCGTTGGATCATGCGCATAAACATGGCGTTATCCATCGTGATGTGAAACCTCAGAACATCTTATTCGACGAATACGGAACTCCGATACTGGTCGATTTTGGCATTGCAAAGGCTCTCTTCCAAACGCAACTCACCGCCGCGGCCATTTACCTGGGCACACCACATTTTTCGAGCCCTGAACAGGCTCGCGGTGAATCTGTTGATGCTAGGTCGGATTTGTACAGCCTAGGTATCATCTTTTATTTGCTGGCAACGGGCCAATTGCCTTTTGATGCCGATGACCCTCTTTCGATCATTTACCAACACGTGAATGAGAACGCTAAATCTCCATCCCTAATCAGTTCTGTCATTCCGGCGGAGATCTCGCATGTGATCACCAAGCTCATACGCAAAGACCCTAACGAACGCTTCCAGACGAGTACCGAACTGATCGCCGTGCTCGATCAGTTCGAATCAAAGACCAAGGAGAGCCCGGAAAGAGAACTGCTGCCCCCGGCTCCAACCGAATCAATCCTTGACGATCAACTGGTCAAACTAGAAGAACCCAGCGAGCACAGGCAGGACCGCAAGCATAATAGGCTCGCATATGCCTTTCTCGTCTTCTGCGTTCTGGCGTTCATGTGGCTGATGCGCAGTCCAGATGAGCCGATCCCCAAATTGGAGCCTGAGGTTCAACCAGTGGTGGAAGAATTCGAACCCAGTAATCTAAACCCAGCCGTCCAACGCGAGGAAGTCGTTCCCATGCCCGAGATCAATCTCAGCGAGAATTACTCCGCGGTCGCATTAGCGCCAACGACAATTGTGGTGCGTGAAGATAAAGATCCTGATGTTATCTATTGGGGAGGTCTCGATCCATCACTGGTGCAACGAATCGAGGCAGCACTTAATCAACATCGTTTTGTTCGAATCCCCGCTGGCTCATTCAAAATGGGCTCGCGGACCCAATTCCTAGATGATACGTGGGCCGTTCATGATGTACAGCTGAGTGATTTTGAGTTGTGCGTCACAGAGACAACCCAATCCCTTTGGCAAGCGGTGATGGGCGAGAACCACTCTTGTAACAAAGACTCCAATCATCCGGTTGAACAAGTTAGTTGGTTGCAGGTCCAGGAATTCTTGACCTGTCTAAACGAAACGGGTCTCGGATCTTATCGTTTACCCACGGAAGCCGAGTGGGAGTATTCTGCGCGAGCGGGCGAGAAATCGTATGCCGATATTTTGTCAGGCGGCCAGAGCATAAAATCAGAGGCTTGGTACAAGAAAAATGCGGGCAATCAAAGTCACCAAGTGGGAGCGATGAAGCCCAATGATTGGGGGCTGTACGACATGAGAGGTAACGTTTGGGAATGGTGTTCTGATTATTACAGCGCAACTTACTATGAGGCGTCCCCTTTCCGTAATCCTGGTGGTCCGGAGCAGGGTACTTACCGCGTTATTAGAGGCGGTTCATGGGCATCCGAATCGAACGCCTGTCGACCCGTCAACCGCGCCTTCAGAAACCCACGGGAATCCAGCTGCGAAATAGGCTTCCGCTTGGTACGTGTTGATTGACGTTTTTTCAAGAGCGCTTTTCCACCGGAGAATCGTAGGTCACGCCTCCGGTGTTGGCATTGAACATGATGACCTGTTGCGCCGTCCAGGCACGTTAGAAAGTATGACACGTTAACTAGGCGATCAGTGGCGCTATAACGGCCGATACCAGGGTGATCGGTTGGCGAAGTGAGTTAGTTGCTGTTGACTCATTAGCGAGCTATATCACGCTTCAACTCCCGTAATTCTTTGGGCAACACCGAGATCTATGCTTTTTCTGAAGGAATACTGAAGCTTTTCGACTGAAACTGCTGCATGTTTAGTAAATAGAAACATTGAAAATCTTACATTGCAGTTGTGTAGATCCACATCACCGTCATGTAGGTCCATTGCAAGCATTCAAAAAGCCGTGATTCAAGGGGACCAAAATGAGACATCGTTTTGTCGCAGTTGCGATTCTGTTTACAGCCATTCTTTCCGCCCAAGACAACCTAACAACTGATCCATTTGGCGAGGTTGTACTACCCCTTGTTTTGGATGGACCCTATGCCGAGACCCTTGCGCTGCAATCGGGCACGGATATTTGGCTGGAAATTGAATACCGTTTCTCACGCCACGGTGAAGTTATCTTTTTTGAGCCTGCCGAGAAGATCATTTGGGTGGACAATCTCCCGACGCTCTTCCTGGGCGCAACCGGCAATTCGATTCCGGATGAGATTTCCAGTCGTGCCATCGCCCACATTACCTTGTTGAACCACGAGGGCGTAGTTTGGAGTTCGTTGATCTATCCAAAACGCGATCGACTGCGGCTCGGCCATGACCCATCTCAAATGACATCCGACATGCAAAAAATACTACCGGGCATCGAGCAAATGTACCTTTCCCAGGTTGCTAACTTCTTGGCAGGCAACATGGCCAGTCTTGACGTCACAGGTTCTAGCTATTCGGTCAGCGGTTACGGTCCGGTCATCAATAGTGCTGGCGAGTGGACGGGTGCACCCTTGCTTGGAGGAAGTATTCAGAACCTTTTTGAGACAATTGTCTCAGATGCTGGTAGCACGACGGCCGACACACCAACTGATACGCTCAGCATGGTGGGCACCGGATCCGTCACCACCAGCATTTCCGGTGACACGGTAACCCTCACGGGTTCCGGTATTACCGTCGAAGTGGACGGTTCCACAACCAACGAGCTTCAGAACTTGTTTGCCGTCGTTGATGCTGATTCTGGGAGCACCACCGCTGATTCCCAAACCGATGCCTTAACCCTGTCTGGATCCGGTTTAGTAACCACCTCAATCTCGGGAGACGTAGTCACAATCGACGGCTCGATCGCAGATGATTCCTTGGATTTTGCCCAATTCAGCGATGCAATGACCTTAGATGCCAACACGACCATCAATATGGATGACAAACAGCTTCATTTGTCTGGAGGCAACTTAATTCAAAGTCCAGTTAACCCTACTCTGGTGGGCAGTTTGGGTTTAGGCACAGAGCCACAATCCGTCTTTGTGTCTGGCACTTACGCTTACGTCGTCGATATCGGCTCCGACGATTTGAAAATTATCGATATTTCGAAAGCGGATGCACCTAGCACGGTTGGATTTCTGGGCCTTGGTACAGAACCCAGCGCTGTATATGTAGCGGGCCGCTACGCTTATGTGATCGATCCCATTTCCCAAGACTTGAGAATCATCGATGTGTCTGATCCCAGTTCACCCACCATGGTTGCAAATCTGGCGATCGTGTCTCGGCCACGATCTTTGTTTGTTTCCGGTCCTTACGCCTATCTCGTTTGCTCAGGCTCCTTCGATTTGCAAGTCATCGATGTATCCGACCCCAACAGACCGAGTCAAGTTGGCAGTGTGTTCATCGGCCTTTTTCCGCGATCTGTGAGCGTCTCCGGTCGCTACGCCTATGTGGTTAATTCGACGGACGACGATCTCAAAGTCATCGATATATTAGATCCGAATTCGCCCGAAGTCGTTGGTAGCCTATCCGTTGGTGGTTCTCCGCGATCCGTTGCGGTATCTGGCAGGTACGCCTATGTGGTTGATGACAGTTCTGCAGACCTAAAGGTGATCGACATTTCCAACCCAAGTAGCCCAAGCCTGCAAGGCAGTTTGGCGATCGGCAGTCTTCCACGATCCATATTCGTCTCCGGCCGTTATGCCTACGTAGCCGATAGTGGTTCATCGGATCTAAAAGTAATCGACGTGTCGGATCCAAGCTCTTTAAACGTTGCCGGTAGTTTGATTATTGGCGGATCTCCGACAGCTGTCTTTACATCTGGCCGCTACGCTTATGTGGTTGACGAGACGTCCGATGACTTGAAAGTTTTGGATGTTTCTGGTGCCGAAGTGACGACTCTCATGGCGCACTCTCTGGAAGCAGGAACCCTACAGGTTCGAAACGACATCAACGCACAGGGCCAGGTCCAAGTTGCGGGCGGGCTCGTGGTTGGCCCCGGAGGTATCTTTTCGGATGGCGACGTGGGAGTATCGGGCTCGGTATCCATAACAGACGGGGGCAATTTCATGCAATCACCCGCCGACCCAACCTTGGTCGGAAGTTTGGGTTTGGGTGGGACCCCTCGCGATATATTCGTATCCGGGATTTACGCTTACGTGATCAGTAGCACCAGCAACACGTTTGAGGTGATTGACGTATCCGAGCCAGACGCACCCAGTTTGGTGGGCAGTCTGACAATCGGGACAAATCCACAGTCCGTCTATGTATCCGGCCGCTACGCCTATGTCATCGACGCCTCAACAACTGACTTGAAAGTGATCGACGTATCCAATCCCAGCGCGCCCAGCCTGGCGGGAAGCCTGACCCTCGGGGCGGGGCCTAATACTGTTAGGGTGTCTGGCCGCTATGCCTACGTGATCGATGTGGGTTCCGAAGACCTTAAAGTGATCGATGTGTCCGATCCAAGCACACCTAGCGTGGCCGGCAGTTTAAGCATCGGTAGTCAACCCATGGCTTTGTTCGTTTATGGTCGCTACGCCTATGTAGGAGATTGGGGCTCCGAAGATTTGAAAGTGATCGATGTCTCCAATCCAAGCACGCCTAGTTTGGTAGGTAGTTTGCCAATCGGGTCAACGCCAACGGACATCTATGTATCAGGGCGTTACGCCTATGTGATCGATTGGGACACCGACGATTTGAAAATAATTGATGTGTCCAACCCGAGCACGCCTACCTTGGTGGGAAGTGTCTTATGTGGAAACTTTCCCAATTCCGTGTTTGTGTCGGGGCGATACGCTTATATAGCCAATAGTAGTTTCGCCTACGTGAGAGTCTACGATGTGCTAGATCCAAGCGATCCCTGGTTTGTGGGCCATATAAATATAGGCACTGGTTGGCGATCCGCATTTTTGTCGGGTCGACATTTGTATTTAGTCAATCAAACATCTGATGAATTGAAAGTGGTCGATGTTTCTGGGGCAGAGGTCACCTCGCTCACAGCACATTCCATGACAGCGGGTAACGTACAAGTAAGAAATGATATTCGTGCCCAAGGTCAGCTACAGGTAGCCGGAGGAATCAATGTAGGAGCCGGTGGCATCTTTTCCGATGGCGATGTTGGGGTGGCGGGAGATATGTCGATCATTGGTGATCTCAGTATTGGCGGTAGCTGTTCGGGTTGTACCTCAGACTTACGGCTCAAACAAAACCTTGAACCAATTGCTGGGGCCATGGATAAATTAAGCACCCTAAACGCGGTTTCATTCGGCTGGGTGGAAGGCGTCAGGGAAAATCAATTTGCACCTGGCCCACAAATCGGCTTGATTGCCCAAGAAGTTCAGGCGGTTTTCCCCCAACTTGTGGGAACGGATTCGCGCGGTTACCAGTTTGTGCGCTATCAGAAGCTCACCGCCCCTCTGATTGCTGCCGTACAAGAGTTAACGGCACAGAACCAAGCGTTGAGAATTGAGATGGAGTCGGAATTGACGGCCTTGAGCAACACGATGAGTCAGGACGATCCTTCTAAACTCGATGTGTTTCGTTCACTTGAAGAGAAATGCAAGTCACTGGAGTTACAGGTCCAAGAATTGTCTGATTTGAAGTTAAGAAATCGTGTTTTAGAGGAGATCAACCAAGAACTCACAATAAAAAACCAACACCTACAGGCCGAAATCGAACAGAGCCGAAGCGGGCTGGGATCGAAATGACCCACAAAATAGCCCTACCATTACTCATACTATTTGTGTTTGTTCAGCCAACCATCTGCCTCTACGGTCAAAGTCAAAGCGATTCAACCGGCGACAACCGCTCAGTCATACCGTTGTTATTAGACAAAGACTTAGTGACTACCCAAGATTGGCGGCCCGCCAGTGATATTTGGCTCGCGATTGAATACCGTTATGAGCCAGACGGCGAAATTGTTTTTCTCGAATACAACGAGAAAGTCATTTGGATCGACGACTGGCCGATCCTCTTATTGGGAGCAACTCGAGGAGAACTTCCCATAGAAATTGCAAATAGAGGTTTGGCTCACGTACGCATTCTGGACAAGGAAACCGTTTTATTCGAATCGACCATCTTTCCTCGCCGAAAATCCATTCGATACGAGCAACCTATCGAAGAGGTCGGTGCCTTGCTTAAGCTCATGCTACCAGGGGTCGACGGTGCCTATCTCGCGCAAATCGCAAACTACTTGGCCGGTAACGTAACCAGTCTTGACGTTAAGGCAACCAGTTACTCAATAGAGGGATATGGACCTGTTATCAGCAGTTCCGGTGAGTGGTCCGGCGAGCCGGTGGCTGCGGGAGCTGATCAAAATTTGTTTGCGACGTTGCAATCGGATTCAGGAAACACGACGGCGAATACACCCAATAGCACGCTGACCGTCATGGGAAGCGGAAGTGTTTCCACCAGTATCGTTGGCGATACATTGGCGATTTCGGGATCGGGTATTGTCGTTGAAGGAGATGGATCCACCTCTAATGAATTGCAGAATCTCTTCGCAACCATGATAGCAGACAGCGGGACGACCACGGCAGACGGGCTATCCGACACGCTATCAGTGGTTGGAACCGGCAACATTTCAACGTCCCTGTCTAGTGACACGCTCACAATCGAGGGCGCGATCCAAGACGATTCACTTGACTTCGGCAAGTTCAACAACAGTTTGACGTTGGATGCTGACACATCTATTAGCATGAACAACAACGCGATTCAATGTTTGGGAGGCAATATACTTCTGTCACCCAACAACCCGCTTCTAGCTGGCAGTCTTGTCATAGGCGGAACGCCAAGTGCTGTGGCCGTTTCCGGGCGCTATGCCTATGTGATTGATTCCGCCACCGATGATTTCAAAGTGATTGACGTATCAAATTCAAACGTACCAACACTTATTGGTAGTAGGATTATTGGAACGGACCCTGTTTCGATGGTCGTTTCAGGTCGCTACGCCTACGTGATCGATCGAGGCAGCGATGACTTAAAGGTCATCGACATATCCAAGCCAAGTTCACCCGCACTGATTAGCAGTTTCCCCGTAGACCCATTTCCACTTTCTTTGGCCGTTTCCGGGCATTACGTGTATGTAAGTGGTGGAGGCGCCGAAGCACTATTTGTTATTGATGTGGCTGATCCCGCCAGACCTCAGTTGATCGGCACACTTGGCATCGGAGCCGGACCCATTTCGATGGCGATGATGGGTCGGCATCTGTATGTGGTCGATCAAGATTCGGCAGAACTGGTGGTCTTGGATTTGGTCAATCCCGCAGCGCCAACCCAGATCGGCAGCCTGCCAATAGGGTCGAGCCCCACAGGTATCGCCGTATCTGGCCGCTATGTCATTGTGGTAGATCAAGGCTCCGACGATCTGAAAGTGATCGATGTGGCGGACCCCGGAGCTCCTAGCCTAATAGGCGCGATCGCTTTGGGCTCGTCGCCCGAGTCCATATATGTGTCTGGGCGTTACGCATTCGTCGTTGATAGCGGATCAACAGATTTGAAGGTGATCGACTTATTCAACCCAATCACACCCGTTCTGATGGGCAGTTTGATTATCGGCAATTCTCCGACCGCTATCGTTGTTTCTGGTCATTTCGCATATGTCGTGGATCAAGCAGCTGGCGATCTGAAGGTGATTGAACTATCAGGTTTAGAGGCGACTTCTGTGACGGCACACGCGCTCGAAGTTGGCACGCTGCAAGCCCGGTACGACATCAACGCTCAAGGAAACCTCCACATAGCAGGTGGACTAAATATCGGTGCGGGAGGCATCTTCTCAGATGGCAATCTGGGAGTCGCCGGCACGTTAGCCATAGCGGACGGCAGTAGTTTGAGTCAGACACCCGGAAACCCCGAGTTGGTCGGTAGCTTGGGAGTGGGCCCTGTTCCGTGGTCAATAGTCGTATCGGGAGAATATGCTTACATCGCCGATATTGGCTCTGAAGACTTGAGAATCATTGATATCAGTAATCCAGAGGCTCCGGTCGCCTTGGGTAGCTTGGTCATTGGCACATATCCAATTCAGGTTTTCGTAGCGGGCCGATACGCGTACGTCATCGACCCACTGGATGATGACCTGCACGTGATCGATGTTTCGGACCCAAGCGCACCCAGCCTCGCAGGCAGTCTTAACACCGGCGGTGAGCCAAGATCGGTGTTTGTATCTGGGCGATATGCCTACGTGGGCGATACTGACCCGCCAAGCTTGCGCGTCATTGACATCACTGATCCGAGCACGCCCAGCCTCGCCGGTAGTTTGAGCATAGGCGTAAGACCATACAGAGTTTTTGTTTCCGGACGGTATGCCTACATCGTTGATCTATCATCAACGGATCTATTTGTGGTCGATGTTTCGGATCCGACTTCGCCCAACCTGGTTGGAACATTAAATTTTGGCACCGTGCCGACGTCAGTCTATGTATCTGGGCGCTATGCTTATGTGATCGACCGGGATTCGAATGCGCTGAGAGTGGTCGACATATCAGACCCGAGTAATCCCAGCGTGACCGGCAGCCTGACCATGGGCGGAACCCCTTTTGCTGTGCATATTGCAGGCAAATACGCCTATGTAATCGACTACGGATCCGACGAACTCAGAGTCATCGACGTATCGGACCCAAGTTCCCCCTGGCTGGTGGGCATTGTGGCCATCGGGACACACTGCCGTTCCATCTTTGTTTCTGGCAGCTATGCTTATGTGGTGGATGATGAAACTGATGATCTGAGAGTGTTCGATATATCCGGTGCCGAGATGGTAGCAGTCACAGCTCACTCATTGGATGCAGGGCAAATCCAAGTCAAGAACGACATCCACATCCAAGGGCAATTACAGGTCACAGGTGGGATCAATGTCGGTGCTGGCGGTATTTTCTCTGATGGCGATGTCGGTATCGCCAGTGATTTGGCTGTCAACGGCGACTTAATCATAGGCGGTAGCTGCGCTGGTTGTAGCTCCGATCGCAGGCTCAAGAAGAATCTGCATCCTATTTCTGGAGCACTAGAGAAACTTGCAACTCTCAACGCCGTCAGCTTTGATTGGACCGAAGGAATCCGCGAACAAAGCTATGCACCGGGCCCACAAGTGGGTCTGATCGCACAAGAGGTTGAGGCGGTCTTCCCCGACCTTGTCGGAACGGACTCCCGCGGATACAAATTCATCCAGTACCAAAAGCTGACTGCGCCTCTGATCGCGGCCGTACAGGAACTGGACACGCGACATCGGGTCTTGAAAGCGCAGTTGGATACAGACCTCTCTGACTTAATGCAGACATGGCAAAAGCAATCTGATCACTCGAACAATAACCTCGCCCAAAGACTCGAAGCTATCGAAAAAAGCAGCGAACTCCTGCATAGTGACTCTCATCTGTAGCCCTACGAGAGCTCTCATCTGTCAGTGATCGTATTCGGAGGACAGAATGGGCTGCCAGCTGGAATCCAGTTTTCTTCTCATTGACTACTGAATACGCCATCGCTACGATGAATACTGATAAAAGTCGTCACGCCCCATAAATCCGAGCCTATTTATCAAGTCAAATCAACATGATCTTAGGTGGTCAGGTTTATAACGAAGCACCTAGCCGCAATGACGATCACATTCGCAAGCTTCAGCAGCACATCACGGCCCAAAACTTGTAAGCCGTTGTCCTTTACCCCTTAATTTGATTCACAGACAAGTCACTTCGATCATCGTCTATGGGCAATAATGGTGCCTCACTGGTTCCGTCATTTCTGCCCAGCAATCCGTCACGATTGGTATCCAGGCAATGGCGGCTTGCTCACCGCCATTGCGTGAACGCTAAGAACCCATTAGGGACAAGACCCGGAATTGGTGACCATTTCTGTGTAGTCAGTAATGTCCACCTGACCGTCGCCGTTGATATCGCTTGCAGCATTGTTTGTGGTCCAGAATGTCAACATGTCTGGGCTGTAAATCAACAGAGGACTGACTAAAACTGAATCGGAGACCGGGCAGCCGCGATCGTCCGTGATGGTAACCGTAAAGACAGTCTCAGCAGCGACCGTAGCCACCGGATTGGCAATCATGGGGTCGTTGAGCAGGCCCGCAGGTTGCCAGGAGTAGTTGACCGTTCCCTGTTGATTAGCAGGAGTGGCCAGGAGATTTATGCTTCCACTGCAGCTAAAGAGATCGGGTCCAGCATCGACGGTGAGATCAACGTCACAGCCAGCCAGATAACTGAGGATACGCTCCATGACATCAGTTCCATTTTGCGACGTATTGGCGCCGCGGCTGCTGTTGTTGGCAATCGCAGTGAATGGGAAGCCAAAGAAGACTGTTTTATCGGTTACCACGGCTGCGCCATTCAGATTATCACCTACCAGATCCAGGCTCCCATTGCCGTTGGGGCCAACATTATCGGAGTAATCGGTGTGTAAATAGTTTAGCGGCATGTTACCTAGACCATCGAACAAGCCGAGGGCTGCAGGATCCACCGAAGTATAATCCCCGCCATCATTAGTTATTGTGCCTAAGCCCAAGTAATTATCACCGAACGCCGGTACATCAGGACGGAATGGATACAGGTAGTCCTGGGAAGATAAGAATAGCCGGCCGCCATTGTCCAGATACTGACCTAGCTCCGTACCGTCAGCAGCGTCGGGTCCCGAGAAACGGTCACCGGAAAACCAAATGACTACAGGGTGCCCTGTCATATCGACCAGAGTAGGCTTTCCCTGTGCTGACGCATCGTGAAGCTTGTAGGAAACAGCCAGCTCGGTGAGGGTGTCCACATAGTAGCTGAGCACATCCGGACTATTATCATCTTGGTCAACCAAGAAAACGAATTCCGCATTGGCGGTAAAGCTAAAGACCCCAGAGAAGGCACCTTCGGCGCAACTGTTGATGGTGGCTACGCGCCAATAATAGAGATTACCTTGTATCATGCCGGTAGCAGCAAAGCTGTTGTCCGTGATGACCTCATCAAACAGGGTCGTCCCGAAGGCGGGCGAATCGCTGACCTGGATGTGATAACCGGTGGCACCCACAACAGGATCAAAATTCAGAAAAACTGTACCGATGCCAGCATTGAGATCACCATCAGGAGGAGATATGAGCGTTGGTGGTCCGTCCGCACCGGTTTGAATCAGCACATTGATATCGATTTGTTTGTCGTCGGTGCCAGTTGCTGTTCCGTTTACCGTCAAAATATATTGCCCTGCCGTCACCGTGCCATCGGCGCTCAACATGATTTGCGTGGCATTTGGCGGTGTGACCGGGTTAACGGTGAAGCTACCGGTGAAACCGGAAGGCAATGATGAAAAGCTGAGTGTCACGGGATTCATGAAGTCAAGCAATGACCCCACAGTCAGGTCAACATTAGTCAATGAGCCAGGCGCACAGAGGGTCTGATTGAGTTGGTCGATGGGGGCTGAAAAGAGGAAAGTCGGTTCGGCAGCAATATTGACAATATCGGCCGAATAGACGTCCTTGCTATTGGGCGGTCCTTCACGGTTGTCGGTCCAGACGCCGAGCAATTGCGTTTGAAATACCGATAAACCGTTGTAGTCACCCCATTCCTGTCCGTCAGTTAGATTGGCGGAAGTTTCCGAGCTGACACGAACGGGATCATGCCACGTGACGCCTCCATCATTCGAAAACGAATAGTAATAATCGACTCCGGTCCGGCCAGTCGAATGGCGCGTGTCGTAGAAAGCCACATGCACAATGCCATTATTATCTACGGTGATCCATTGATTGAAGCGGTCTACCTCCAGCACATCGAGTGTGTCATGAGGGAATGATTCCGTCCAGGTCACCCCACCGTCACGGGAATAAGCTACGTGGATCTGTGTGTGGTTGTTGGCTGCAGTACCGGTTTCAGGCATATGCGTGTCCGTCCAGGCTGTATAGACACTGCCGTCGAAGGCACCCGAAGAACGGTCAGCGTCGCAGGCCACATAGATCCATGCATTTCGCGATTCCATGGCTGGGATCGGCCAATCGAAGGATCCATTGGTGCTGGCCACCACCACTGGTGAATCGAAGGTCACGCCTCCGTCGGTGGATTTGAGCATGACTATTTGTTGCTCGTCGAAGGCACCATAGAAGTAGTACAGGTTACCCATGAGATCGGTGGTGATATCACTGCCAATGCCACGGGGTGCGGACGGAAATGCAATGGTCGGTTGAAAACTAACACCCATATCTAACGAACGCGCAAATTGCATCGTGTTTCCGTTATGCCAGGTTAAGTACACGTTATCTTGATGAGGTGATGTGGGTGAGATATCCACGTGCAAGAACTCCTTGTCACTGCCCGATGCAGTCAAAACAATGGGCGCACCCCAGGTTACGCCAAAATCGGTGGAGCGGTAAAAGGACACCCCGATCGCCCCCGAAAGTGCGGCGCTATAAGCAATCGTACCGTCAGAGGACCAACCCACTGTTGGATCACAGCAGGTGTTAGGCAACGTACCTTGGATGGTCCATGTCGCGCCGGAGTCGGTTGAGTAGTACATCTCCTGGCCGCCGTTATTGTTCGATCCGCCTATCGCACGATTAGGGAATGCGTGATTGATTTCAACTGTCACCTCGTTGGCGCCAAGCAGCTGATTCATTTTGACTTCGTTGTTGATAGGAACAACACCGCGATCTAGATCACGTTTGTCGGGAATGCGGCCATCCACGATCAAGCCACCGTAGCGACGGTGAAACAAGGGTACAGCCGCTCGAGGATACTGGCATGGTCCGCTCTTTAGCAGGTGTGGGAATTCGCGCCTAAGTTCGATACGGAAAAAGACTGGGATCGGATCCATCAATTCAGCCTCGTTGGCTGACAGAACCTGAAGATCTTCAAGCGCGACTTGATAGTTGCGATCATCCCAGGGGCCAAACTTAGTCAGATCGCTGTAGGTAACTCGCTGATCGACGCCTAAAGCTTGGTCGATATTCTGTGCCCAACTAATCGCGCCTGCCATGAACAACACAAGCAGATTCATTGTTTTTCCGTTCAATAGAAACATCCATTCCTCCCCGCCCTAATCCTTGTCCATGGAAACTAACGTGTAATTGATGTGAATTTATGAAACATATCACAACTTGAAGCTAGTGATGCGAATGCCGATTCTCGGCTGCATGACACACTAAGACTTGTTGGAATCACGTTTTCATTTTGTTGACGACTCAAGACGCCGTCGCTACGATGACAACTGATCAAAATAACGCGCCTGATTGAGCGGATGCCATTTGTCAGTCAACTCAACACAATAGTCAGTGGTCAGGACTATTCGGTACCATAATTTGGCGCAGGGTGAACCATGAAATTAAGCATACTTTCGACATTCTTTTTGCTTGGAAGCATCCTGGTATACGGCCAGGATTATGAAATTGAGGAAGTCGAGTTCATTAGCCGTGAAGTTTGGCTAGCTGGATCTATCGTGTTACCCAAGAGCGAAAAGGTGCATGCGGCGGTGGTTTTTGTTCACGGCTCAGGCAAGCAATCGAGGAACTTGCATTTGGCCAAGCGTTTCGCCGCGAATGGCATTGCTGCTCTTGTTTACGACAAACGCGGAGCCGGTCGCTCGGGTGGAGAGTACGAAGGTAATCAAAGCGTAAGCGAAAAAAACATCACTCTTCTCGCTGATGATTCAATAGCCGCATTGAACGTATTACGCGAGCATCCAAAAACGAAAGATTTACCTATTGGTTTAACTGGGATTAGTCAGGCGGGATGGATTGTGCCGTTGGCTGCAGAAAAAAGCCACGTAGATTTTATCGTCTTATGGAGCGGTCCCGTATGCAAGGTAAGCGAAGAAGATATTTACAGCAAATACACAAGCGATCAAGACGGCGAGTCGGTCCCTACCTATGACGAAGCACTGAAATCAAGAAAGGAAAAGTACATTTGGCCTGATTTCCTGGGTAAAGATTCAAATCCCAGTGATAGCTTAGCTAAAATAGATATTCCGGGGCTTTGGATATTTGGAGACAAGGATGGAAGTGTGCCGGTCGATTTATCTGTCAGCAGGCTACAAGAATTAATTGACGCTGGCCACAAATACGAATACGAAATATTTTCAGGTCTCGGCCACAACAACATATCAGAAACATTTGTCACCGTAACTGACTGGATCAAGAAGTCTTCGGAGTAATGGGGTCGAAAAAACAAAATCAACCGTCAACTAAACTTCGATGATCCTGGGTCGTTGAAATCTTCAGGAGGATTTCATGCCGCCACAGAAGAAGAAAAGAACATTGGCTAAGGGTTGTCTTTTTGGTTGTGTAGGCCTGATTCTCCTTTCTGTGATCACCCTAACCATAAGCAGTTCGATTGTCCTTGGTCCATTTCGCAGTGCCATCCAAGAGCGTGAGACGCTCGAAGCTAGCTTGGGAGACGCGGCCGATTTTGTCCCAGAAATTGGAGTCCCGCCAACGACACAACAAATGGAATCTATCCTTGCGATTCGGCAAGCGCTTTATCCATTGTGTGAACCGACCGGGGAATTCAAAAACTACATGAGTGAATTAGAAAGCGAACATGGTAAAGGCAAACATGTCGACATACGCAAAATCGTTCCCACAGCCAAACATGTCTGGAACTACACGCAATCGATGGGCAAATATCTGCAACGGCGCAATCAGCTACTCGCTCAACAAAACATGAGCCTCAACGAGTATGTCTATTTGTATGCGCTTGTTTATGAATCTGGTTCACAACCCAGTACGCCGTCCGCACTCAACAAAAGAACCCGTGAACTGCTTTCGAGCATGTTGCGGCGTGCAGCAGAAAACACGCAAGAACAGTCATTAATCGATCTGTACGACAAGGAAGCCAATTCAGTTCTTAGCGGTCAAGCTCTATTTGCAGACAATATGCCTGAGCCATTCATAGATGTTTTGAGCCCGTATCATCAAGAACTCATGTCATTGAATTGCAGCGCGGCCGAACATCTGGAACTTGCGATCGGAAGCGACTCGGGTTTTGGTGTGCAATTCGAATAAGACGCTGAC
The DNA here is from genome assembly GCA_029263455.1 of Holophagae bacterium. GTDB lineage: Bacteria > Acidobacteriota > Holophagae > Acanthopleuribacterales > Acanthopleuribacteraceae > JAGQSC01. Next base: position 941,207 of record JAJCXM010000008.1, on the reverse strand, counting down.
CAAGCCTCTCCGTAGCACATCTAGAAAAAGGACATGTGACGTCAAGCCCTTAGAATTGTTCACACAAAAAATCGCGCAGGATTGGATTCACCGGGAGCTCAGCAATAATTTGGCCGACTTCCGCCCTAGCCATGGCAGTCGGGTACCAAGAATGGGTACCATCACAGCCAAAAGCACGAGCACCGCATAAGTAGCGAGAACAGATCCATAGGCAGAATTACTTAACGGATCATGTTTAACGAAGCGGATGACACTGGCCGCCAAAAAACTCGAACCGCCTTCACCTAAATGCATAACCGCTTTGCATATCGACGTGGCAAGCGATTTATTTTGCTGGGGTACAAAGTTAAGAACAACTACGTGGAAGGCAACATTCGCTGCAGATCTGACCAACGTAAACAAGAAGCACGACATGCTCGCACCCAATAAAGTGATCCAACTATTCTGCCCTCTTACGAAAAAGAGAATTGCCACCATGGCAAAACCTACGTGCACAAGCGTGAAAATGGGTCTCGGTCCCAAGCGGTCGATCCAGGTTCCCGCAATCAAAGACCCCACTAATGAACCAAACAACATAACGACGCCCAATAGCCAAACGGTGTTGCCGCCAAACCCAAATACCTCGATATGGACTAGTGAGAACAAGTAAGGCCAAGAGCTGGTCAAGAAAAGGACAGCAAAAGCATAGATACAAAAGCTGCGGTATCCAGGAATACGAAGAATCAATCGGCAAGCTGGCCAAAATCGATTCTCGACGCCATAGGTGTTTTCGACTTCAGGAATTGTTGCGTAAAAACACATACGAACCAATAAGCACAGGGCCAGGAACGCGAATACCCACTGGAATTTGGCTAATGACGACGATTCGACAAAGAGGCTCGCACCAATCAATCCAAACAGAATGCCACTGAGCTGCCATGAGAAGCGTAACTTGCCTAAAAAATGGCCTCGTTCACTTTCACCAATGAGAGGACTTAACAAGGCAAGCCAACTAGAGCCGAACATCGCGCTGCCAATACCAAATAGGGTGAGTCCGGCTGCTGTCAAGACCATACGGTTCTGTTCAAATGAACCGCCCAGGATCAATAAAATAACGCCAGCGAAACATAGGAATTGACCCCACAGTCCCGTGCGTTTCTTTCCTGTTTGGTCGGCGAAATGAGCCAAAAATGCAATCAAGCCGGCGCGCATGAAGTGAGGCAACGACAGCAAAAACATTACCGTCCCACCACTGAGACTGAGCGCATTCAGATACAGAACGCCCAAACCGCGGTTGAGGGCCTGTTGCGGTAAGGTACCGAAACATTGTCCAATGATGGCTGCCCTCTTTGCGCGAGCAAATTCGGTCTTTTGAATAGAATTATTCAGTTGCGGCCCGCTTTATGCGGAGATTACTTGCGCGAGCTTCACGCATCTTTATTCGATTCTAGATAGTTGAACTGTTGGACATAATCTGAAACTGCCATGAGCTGGTTGCAATATTGAAGATCTAATTCATTCATATCGTCTCGATAGCCACCCACTTTTCCACGTCTTACTTTAAGGCTATCCAAATCTTGTGGCGTTTTTGAGCCCAACAAGAAACCATATTCATCTCTGAAGTAACCTTTTTGTTCAAGACGCTGCATGTTTTCAAAAGCGTAGCGTTCCACAATCTTATTGATTGTCTGCTTCGTGCAAAGCGGGAAACCAACAAACCGCATTATTTGATTAAGCAAGTTGATTGGACGAGCCCGCAAATCCTCATAGCGTAGAACCAGGTATCGACTGGCATAACACAAGCTTCTTACGGCCAACTCGTTGAATGCCAACACTTTGCTTATTCCGTGGCGTTCATTGCGAATGAAGTCGGAAAGGTTGCCGTCAAATATCTTGATGCGCTTCTTACTATGAAAATAGCCCGAAACAGTTACATCTCTAGGGTCACGTATAAGCAGAATGATCTGATGTCCAGTAAACACCTCCTCGAGAGGTCCACATTCGCTAAAATGATGTCTCTTCAGATGCCCTGAATCTGCATGCGTATAGACCAATCTAATCTGCAGGTCATCCAACATTACTCGTAACCAAGTACGACCAGATTTTGGAAACGAGACAACCCGTATCCCTGGCTGAATTCTAGGATCAACGCAGGCTGGGATCGTCGTTGGTGATGTTTGCTCCGTGGGCATATGTTTCTCTTTTTATCGCTGCAAGTTAATCGACGGGCAGGCTGGTTAGGAATTGATCTTGCTAATTTCGCTCTGCTTTAGATTCGTTCTGAGATTACGTTTTTGCTTAAACCACCAACGAATACCGCGGCCTGCTATGGGTTCGTCTTCAAATCGAGGGATCACGTGCAGATGGGCATGGCACAGGTTCTGACCGCCTGCATCTCCGCAATTCCAACCTAGGTTGTATCCATCTGGTTGAAAGTTCTGGTCCATCCATTGTTTGGCACAAGCGAGCAACTCCCAAGTAGCGTTCCATTCGTCTGCTGTCATTTCAAAAACCGTGGATCGATGTTGTTTTGGCATAATGACGCCAGACCCGGTCAGCACATCTTGGTCTTTAGCGCTGAAGAGACAGAAGTCATTCTCAATAAGAATAATGACGGATCCAGGATTACAGCCAGGGCATGATTCCCTGGTTACTCGCTGGTTCATAAACTTGATCTGCAGAACATGGCAAAGTAATAACTCAACTCTCAAGAACGGAACTGAACAAAACGAAATGATTGGGTAAGGTTTCTATCGGGACAGTTCATAGAGTGACTTATGTCTGGTCAGCAGGTTTCATATCCTCAGACTGCCGACTTAAGATCCGATGTTATGCAAACGAGCATATATTGAGTCAGCCCCGGTGTAAGAGATTCCTAAACCAGCCAAAATGATTACGCCCTTTGACGACCAAATCCCCATGCTGGATACCACTTCCAAGTTTGCTAATGTCTGAGCATTAGCTTGGGGTTCATAGTGAACGTTGGCTATGAGCAGATCATCAATAAGCCAATCACTTTGTCATTCGGTTGAATCAGCCTCGTCTCAACCTATCCGTCATTGTTCATTAAACCCAGCCGATCGTGCCTGCGCTGATTACCCAGTGTGCCGATGTTTGTCGTGACAAGGGATATACGTGGAAACAGGAGTTCAAGCCCATGATCATTTTTGCAGCACTCACCCTCATCGTGTTCGTACAGAATAGCCAATCACAGGTTGAGCTGCCTGAAAGCGCTGGCGTAGCAAGGGCACCCTCAGCGGGTGTCACGTCCTTAGGCGTGATCCCCTTTCTGATTAACGAACCCTTAAACCTGGATCGCAGTTACGATCATTGGGTAGAGGTATCCTATTCAGGGTCCCCCAATGGCGAGCCATTCTTCGTCGAGCCAGGTGAGAAGATTTGGTTCATCCAGGACCAAGCGCTGTTGATTTTGGGCTCCACGGGCCAAATCTTACCGCGCGCTGTGCGTATGAGAACGACGGTTTGGGTCACGCTGGTGGGTTACGATTGGCAACTGGGTCCCATCGAACTGATGCCCCGGTCAAATCAAGTAAGTGTGCGGTCGGACACCAAAAACTTGGCCAGAGCGTTGGGAGCCGGTTTGCCCGGAATTGACGCAACATATCTAGCGCAAGTGGCCCACTTCTTGGCCGGTAACCTGGCCAGTTTGGCGGTCCAAGCGACGTCCTATGAGATTAGTTCCGTGGGTGAAGTTATCGATGAGAATGGAGACTGGGTAGGCGGCCGGCTTGAGCCGGAAAGCGGTGGCTCCGTATTTGTAGGTCCGTTTGCGGGTAGCTCCGATGATGGCAGCAACAATTTCAATACTGCTATTGGGAAGTTCGCCTTAGCACTTAACTCCTCAGGCTATCACAATTCGGCTTTGGGTCATTTATCGCTCTATCTGAACTCTAGTGGCATTGGCAACACGGCCATGGGATACCAAAGCATGTCATTTAACACGACTGGTCAAAATAACGTGGCTATCGGCAAAGATTCCCTTTTTCAAAACACTGACGGCTTTCAAAACGTAGCAGTTGGATACAAATCATTGAGTGTGGCAAACGCCAACAGCAATACGGCTGTAGGCAATCTTGCCTTGGCTGAACATATTTCCGGACCCTTCAACACCGCGATAGCGCACGGCGCCCTTGGTATTAACACCACCGGTGAGGGGAACACGGCCGTTGGTGCCGCGTCGCTACAGTACAACATAGATGGTGACTACAACACCGCAATCGGTTGGGATGCAGGTTCCCATTCAGCCACACCTAGTCTTACGAATAGTACAGCCGTTGGCCGTAGCGCACGAACCACGGCCGGCAATCAAGTCAGGATAGGAAACTCATCTGTGACTAGTATTGGCGGCTACGCTGCTTGGAGCACGCTTTCCGACAAACGCTTTAAGAGCGAAATCGAAGACAAAGTCCCGGGGCTCTCGTTCATCAATGCGTTGAAGCCTGTATCGTACAAAGTCGATTTTCAGGCGCTAGATAGCTTCCTGGGTTCAGAATCCAGTCCTTCAAAAGCAAACGAGCCGAAGGTGGAAAGTGGCTTTCTTGCTCAAGACGTGGAACGACTTGCGCATTCGCTGGGATTCAGCTTCAGCGGTATTGATGCGCCAGATAACGATCGCACACCCTACGCCTTGCGATATGGGCAGTTTGTGGTTCCCATCGTCAAGGCGATCCAGGAACAACAGCAGACCATTAATCTGTTAACTGCCGAAATCGAGGCGCTCAAACATGACCTAGCTGCATTAAACCAGTAGTCGCCTGATTTCGATATTTTCAAACACACGGTTCAGGTGATCAAATTCGATGATTGATAGATTAGTCCGTTGCTATGATGGAATACCCGCCTTGTTAAGAGCCTCCCCTGATCGCTCGAATAAACCAGTCACCTGGTCTTTTGGGTGAGCAATGTAATCAATTGCAGGCGCGATCAATACTGGAATAAGACTTGGCTGTATCCGCCCGGCTTCCAACTGAACGGCGGCCGCGTATTTATGTTGGTGATGTTCGCGCCCCAGTCGGGCCAATGAACTTCGCATGCTTGCCAGATACGCTCTCGATCTAGCGATGTCAGCCTGCAAGAATCCTTGCGCAAGACCTGGCGAGCCCGATTTGATGATGCGCTGCAGATCTGTTTCTTGCGTTAGTTGAACCTCAATGCCAGCTCCATCCATGGATAGATTGACGATTCGTTTGAGGTCGTCTCGAATCTTTACGATCAAAGCGGCCGCTTGCAAGATAAGCAACCATCTGGTGGCGTCGCTTTGCGCGCGATAAAAAGACGACCTGATGGCGCTTGGCACGGTCAAAGCGTGGACAGGAAGCAAGGAGTAGCGACCATCTATGGATCGTTTACCGGGGCGACGAGCAAAAATCTCTGAACCCATAAGCACAATGGCATCCCAGATGGCGTCACAGCCGACGCCGGCATTAAGTAAGGAAATGACTGAATCACGAGCTTCGTCTGGCGTAGCGACAAGCAGTTTTTTTAACAACGTTTGAGTCTGTGCCGCGTCACCTTTTTTGTTCCAATCAATTGTTTTGACCAAGTTGAGCTCGCGCACTTTTTCGAATGAATCGGTCTTTCGGCCCACCAGCATACTCAGTAATAACGAGCGCAAGACAGGCACAGCATGATTCCAACCTATCCTCTGCAGGGCCAGTTCAACCTGAACAGCATGTATCATCTTATGGCCGATGAACTCATAACAACGGACGGAATAGGGTCGCAGCAAAGCGAAAAATGTTTGATGGTCAACCATGGGTGCCCAAGCAGCCACAGCCCGCTCAGCTCTAGGCCCATCAAATGCTTCCAATGCAGCGACAAATTCTTTACGTGCCGATGCTTCCGTACCCTGTTTATCTGCCGGCAACGCTTTCATTTGATAGTTGTCCCACTCACGAATATTCTCATCCTGAGATCTTTTGAAATCGTCGAGATTAAACAAGATCGGGTACCATGCGTCACGAGCGGAATAAGGTAGGGCTGCATCTGAAAGCTGAAAGGTGGATTCAACCATCATAACTGAGTGCAAGATACCGTGTGGTCTTGGGCGTATGTTCTCAGCCCCTGCCAAAAGGATGGCACCCAGCAAGGTCGCTCGCCCTTCACCGTCGGCTATGGCCTTACTAGCAACGGTAAGCGCTCCATCCCGAGATTCGTTTATGAAGAGCTCGGACAGCGCTAGCACCTTGCTTGATGGCGTTTCTGCAACCAGATTCATAGCCGTTGTTTGCGCGCTCAACGATAAACCAGCGACCGAGAATCCAATATGTGCGAGCGCTTCGCGTCGATTCATTCCTTGCATAGGGGTCACCTTATCTAATGTCACTTATCCAACATCGTGCTCAACTTCATAAATGTGACAGCATGTCTTAGTTACTATAAGAAACTACGTTCACAACAAGCAAAATGTTAGACACTTACAGCCTGACTAACGAAAAAGATCCAAAAGCACAATCACAATGCCCACCTGCCCAGCCATCCAACACAGCGGTCGCATGCCTGTTGGTCCAAATGCGTAAGCGGGCACATAGACAACTCGGGCCGCAAAAAAGAGCCATGAGCCCAGAATGGCGCATTCACCTTGAAGGTCAGCCGCGTGAACGACAAACAAGGCCGCAGCGAATTGAGGGAATATCTCAAGCAGGTTTAGGTGGGCCCGTACAAAACGTCCGCTAATGCCAGTGACCCGCTTAGCTTCGTCTCGAGGACCGGCAACCCAAACCGGACCTAATTGGCGTAAGGTCAATATGCTCGAAAGACCAAGTTGTAACATGGCCAAGCCGATGGTTGCTACCAACGCCCAAAGATCTGAAGTCATCACGATTCCATCTCCAATTCATCTCGTTTTGAGGTTAGCCGCTGAGCAAGCCAGCTAGAGAGAAGGGCGAAAACTGCGCTCCAGCTCCCGCCAAACAAGGCCCCAACTGGTGAAAAGAGAACCGTGAACACGCGCGGACTAAGCGCAAACGGAATTTCAATGTTTTGATTGCCAGGGTTATTGCTGAAGTAATAATCGAGAAAAGCAGCTTGGAGCCACACAGCGAGCAACACGGCTATGAATCCGGCAACGAACGCATGGCGAACTGCGCGCTGTGGCCTGCTGAAAGCCCAGAAACAGGCAATTGCCGTCCAAATCAGTCCGGCCACCAGATATTCAGAGCCCTGGATCCAGCCCATAAGGGTCAAGCCTCCGTATAAGAGTCCGCCCATGGCTGTCCAGATCAGGGCTTTCCATTCAAGATTGCGCATACACACCTCACGATCACACAGCCAATGTAATACCATTTGACCAATTTAGTCAAATAGTCATAGAATGAGGCATGCCGCGTCCTTTTAATAGCCAAGAACAAGCGATCATTGCCGCTCAATTGAAGGCGACAGCTTTGAAGATGTTTTCCGCCAACGGCTTAGCAAAAATGAGCGTCGAACAGCTGACAAAGTCGGTCGGCATTTCAAAAGGTTCCTTCTACCGCTTTTACGACTCTAAGGAACTTCTCTATTTCGAGTTACTTGAAGAAACTCAGAACCGTATCCGCGAGCCACTGATCCAAGGTGTCGAGGGTAAAAAACCAGACGCAGTCGATTTTGAAAAACGTTGCCGGTCACTTTTTTCTCGGCTCTGTGACGAACCCTTAATACGGTTCATGGCTCACGAGCACGAGCTTAAGGCCATCATGCGAAGAGTGCCTGTGGCACGACTTGCTCAACATCAAAACGATGATCAAGCCTTTATTGAACAGCTGATCGAGCTCTGGAACAGCAAGCCAGTGGCCCCTTCAAAAGACGAAGTGGCGGCAAACATTACTCTCCTATTAATAGTCAGCCTGCAACGACCATTCATTGGAGAACGCTTGCTGCCGCATGCCGTCGACTCGGCTATTTCATGTCTAAAGCATTGCTTTTTTGTGACCTGACTCGGAGAACAATGGCAAAGCCCAAGCTACAATTGTCATGAGCTCGGATTTATCGAAGGGGATGAGCCAAATGAAAAAGTCATATCTAGGTCAATGTAGCTGCGGAAACGCGAAAATTATCGTCAAACTCCCGCTTGAACTAACAAAGATGCAAGCTAGGCAATGTGATTGTGATTTTTGCGTTTCACGTGGCATTTCGTATCTGTCTGACGCCGAAGGAGAGCTGCAGTTAAGTTGTGACCAACCCTTACTCCAGCAAACTCAAGGATCAAATCAGGCCCAGTTCTTAACATGTTCTAACTGTCAAACTGTTGTAGCTGTGGTGTTTAGATTCAAAGAAGGTCTTAGAGGCGCACTCAATGCCACCCTGTTGGCCGACGCAAAATTGATATCGGAAACCGTGGCCATTTCACCAAAACTCCTTGACGCTGACGAGAAGCGACGCCGCTGGGAAAAGGTATGGCTGACCGTCAAGGTGCAAGGCAATTGCCATTAAGCTGTTCGGGATTATGCTGACGCCAACATGAGTAAGAGCGCTTTAAGCCAGAGTGTCGCCAACAGGACCCAACTGATGAAGAACAAGAACATGCGCGGGTAAAGTTTATTGATGGTGATGTGGATGCCACTATGAAGAAAACGCGTAGCGACATAGGCATAGGCCAAAAACGTAAAGTGTTCATGTTCCAAATTCAATGACAAGATAAGTAGAATAATGGCGTAAAAAAGCACAGGTGACTCAAACAGGTTGATGTAGTTTCGCGATAACTGACGCGTAATCACGGGAATCGGCGTATCCAAGTCATAGGTCTTAAAGTACCTAGGATCCAACTGCTTGGCGCGCACCGCATTGACGCGGGTTATGAATAACGTCAACATCACAATTAGATGCAAACAAAACATCAAGAAACAGGCAATGAATAGGTGCAAAACCATGGTCCATCCTTTTGGTCACTAATTTAACAACGCGGGACATTCGTCTCGTCTGTCCCCTGCGAATTGAGGGTCAGCTTAACTCATGCGCTAGATAAAACGAGAAAAAAGCTGCCGTCTCCAGCTCTCATTCAAGATGTTGAAGGCCTTACTTGTCGCGACAAGTAACTAAATCACCTAAATGGCAGAGAGTAGAAATTGAGTATATATTACAATAACTAATACCTTGGCAACCATCGTGTCGGACTGGAAATTCACTCATAAGCATGTAAATAGCTCTATTTCCGATATCATCTAGGTTCAGCCCCCATTAGGAGCCCACAAATGCAATTGCCAAAAGCTGCCACAAGACTATCGTTCGCGCTACTACTGTTCAACCTCGCTGCCTGCCAGTCGCAGGAAGCGAGCGGCTCCTTTTCGACAAATTCGGTCACTACCGGCTACACCTTGCCGCTTAATCTCTCCACGGTTACCTCAAAAACAGTCATCCTTTCGGTCATACCAAAGGCTAAAGCTCAGTCCGTTCAACTTGTCATTACTGGTAATGCACGAGTAAGCATTCAAAACATTGTTCGCAATCCCGCCGATGGCACGATTACTTTTGACGTCAAGGGTCTATCGGCGACGCCAAGTAACCTGGCAAACGGTGATACACAAATAGAAGCCCAAGACGGGGCCCAAGTGCTGGCTAGCACAAATGTAGTGGTCGTCATTCCTGCGGCAATCGCCACACCACACCCTGTTTATGACGGCACGGTCAGCGGCCTCAATTTAGCCACAGATGCCAGTACAACACCTGCATGGTTCGGGCCGCTTACGGCAGATCAAGTTAAGCTGATCAGCTGGCACGTCATTTCTCTGGACGTCGCTGTGAATGATCAGTTTGGCAATCGACTAGACGCTATCTATGCGGGCGCTGCAGTCACAGAAAACGCGGCTCAACCCATAAATCAGAACATGACAGCTACAGGCACCTATTCAGACCCAGTTGGATCCTTTCGCTTCGGACCAGGCTCCCTAGTCTCACGTACCATCGCCCACCCTACTAATCCAGCAAGTCAAATCCCCAATCCCGCTGTAACTCGTTTTCTTAACGGGCCGGTGCTGCCGATTTATGTGATCGACGAATTACAGAACATATCTGTGCAAGTTGGAGGTCACGCTTTAAACCCAGGTGTCGTCAATCGCCGCGTACAGACCAGTTCACCGGACAAATTAAAGATTACCTGGCCATAACAACAAGTGCCGAAGGCTCATGTGTGTGAAGCTTATAAAGGGTGAAAAATACCGAGGTTTGGGGGATAGACGACGCTACCCATGTCGATGAGAATCACAAGAAAAGAATTAACGACAAACGCCACTTCGGCTCGGGAACCAGCCATTGAGACGCACAAAGTTCATCACCTTGATCGCGATAATTTCTGTGTCACTCATTTTGTTCATGCATTCGAGACGAGATACAACTGGCAATAATTCATCATCGTTAGCTATCCCACTCCCCTGTCTAATCCAACAACGTAACTATCCATCATCCAAGCCCATAACCTTCGAACATTTACGGCAGCTCAGGAACAAAACGCAGTGGCGTCAGGACCTTCAAGGACAGCCAAATCAGCCGGCAAAGTGGCTGGGCGCATAATTGCTCTTCCCATCTTTGCCGACGGAGCGATCCTGGCCGGCACATCGGTAGCTGTCGTATGGTGGAGTCTTTGGTCGCAATTGTAAGGCAACGTTGAAAGGTCTTACAGAACTGATCGACTTAGGCTTGCTGTTCTTTCTTCAGACGTTGAAGAGTGACATTTAGTGCGGAGGCAAATTTGTGGCGATCACTCGCCTGATAAGGCGGTGGCCCTCCGCCCATCATGCCTTCATCACGAAGCGACGCCAATAAATTACGGGTAGCCAGTTTTTCTTTGACGTTTTCCTCGTCGTAAATAAGACCCCGCGGATCAAGGGCAATCGCCCCCTTATCCACTACGTTAGCTGCAAGGGGAATATCTGCCGTAATGACCAAGTCCCCTTCTTCAACATGATCGGTGATATAGGCATCGGCGATATCAAACCCCTGTTCCACGATTACTTTACTAATCCAGGCGCTCTTAGGAATACCCATTTCCTGGTTGGCGACCAAAATCAGCGGAATCGATTCTCGTTTGGCCGCTCGATACAAGAGGTCCTTGGCTCCGCGAGGACAGGCATCCGCATCCATCCAAATGTTCATGCTTTACCCATCAAGATTTGCAAGCGCTCAAGGGCTTCTTTTCTCCACACATCGCGCTTGCGATAAAACTCCAAGAATTCAGGTTTACCGTCGCTAACCTTAAGCCAGGATTGTCTGGAACTGGTGAAGATATGCGCGTCGGGGGGAAGTTGATCAGGTGAGTCTAAGGTTCCCACTCGCACAAAACTGAGTGCTTCATCGGCTCCGGCGTAGTGGCTCCAAAGGGCTATGCGACAGGTTGGACAGCGTAATATCTTTTGGCCCTTGCCACTTTCAGATGGGATCTTCACTTTTTCAGGATGGCCATTGAGCGTGACAATGCGATTGCTTTCGATCATGGCATTCAGGGCAAACGCCGAGCCTGTTTCCCTTTGGCACCATCGACAGTGACAACAATGTACGATTAACGGTGTGTCAGTCAGCTTAAATCGAACCTCTCCGCACACGCACCCACCTTCATGATCTGCCATATCCACCGCCAGCTAACAATATCGATCCCGCAAACATAGCAGAAATTCGTTGAGCTGGTTGTGTAGTTACTCACTAAGTAACAGCTCAACCATTGGCATCAGTCTTCCATTGGAACACGTCCTCTAGTGCCACATTGAAGACCTGGGCAATTCGAAAAGCGGCTTCCAACGACGGTGAATATTTTCCAGCTTCGATCGCAGCAATCGTTTGCCTCGTGACACCAATACGTTGACCCAGTTCGCTTTGGGTCATTTCCCCGTTTAGAAAACGAAGGGTTCGAACGCGATTAGATAACGATCCATCCATTATGTATGCCTGCGATAACACACCACAACTAACCCGTAGTGAACAACTTCGGCAGCAACGATCATAAAGATGGCAGCATTGATGATCGACCATCCGCTGGAGTTGAATGGCATGACGCAGCCCACCAAAATCATACCGACAATGAGGACATAATAAGCATTCGTGATCGAGCGAAACATAATCGCACGATCCCTCTCATCCATCGGCAAACGCGCCTCTTCGGGTGACATCCATCGAAAATACAGATGGCCAAAGCCCAGGATGAGCATCTGAGCAAGCGCGGCAATGCCAAACAAACGTAAATATGGCAGCATTCCCATGGGTTCCGCCGTGCCAACAACCACGAAATAGGGACCAAAAGTAACGGCCATTGCAATCAGCGACAACCAAGCAATCTTCTCTCTATATGGCATCAACGTCTCCTTAAGAAATGTATAACTAACCACACACAGTGTAATCTATTTTCGCCTTGATGTAAATAATTCTTAACATTGCGCCGGATCATCAATCAATTAGTTGGATCTGACCATCGTCCTGCCAATCAATATTCGAAAGTGGGCTAGCTCAAAAACCCAGGTGACTTTTCCTTGCTCTGCTGTGCAAGAAAATGAGCCTAAGGGAATCTGTCAATACGCAGAACTTAGTAACGCCGGTCTAAGTTGGTTCAGGAGCAAGAAGGGGTATTGTTTTATGCAAGAAACTTCGATCATCATCCAATAGCAACGTTGAATTGAAACGCCTCTTCGCGTTTCGGTTTGTATCTCTTAGACCATTGGAAGCCGCTAACTAATTCACTAAAACCAAGCCAGTGCAACCGGGACGGCTGAACAATTGGTCGTCGAACCAATTCCCAAACAAGGAATTTGTCGGCGCGATTAATAGATCGCCAAACAAGATCTCTTCCAATTACCAGTTGCAAAGAACCAGATGATGCTCGATGAATTGTCATTGAATAAACATCAATCAACCATTGACGATTGCCATCCCGTACTCATCGTAGCGTTCACCTGCCGCAACGCCTAGAGGCGCCAACTCATTCAATTTTTCAAGCTCTGATGCGCCCAACGAAACCGTTAACGCGGCCAGGTTCTCATCAATTCGATGTGATTTGGTGGTTCCTGGAATGGCCATTATTTGCGGCAACTGAGCCAGGACCCAGGCCAAAGCCAATTGTGCCGTTGTACAGCCGTGTTCCTTGGCAAGGCGGCCCAATTCGTCGACAAACTTTTGGTTTTCGGCAAGATTGGAACCACTCATTCTCGGTGCAGTCTTGCGATAATCGCCATCTGACAATGCGCCCGGATTAGGGAGCTTACCCGTCAAAAACCCACGGCCAAGTGGGCTATAAGCCACACAAACGACGCCCAACTCGCGGCAAGCCTGTAAGTGCCCGAGTTCAGGATCCCTACTCCACAAAGAGTACTCGGATTGTAGCGCGGCTATAGCGTGCACCTTGTGTGCTCGTCGTAACGTATTAGGATGAGCTTCCGACAGTCCAAGGTAACGGACTTTGCCAGCCTCAACTAAGCGCGCCATGGCACCTACGGTTTCTTCAATATCGACTTGAGGATCGACACGGTGTTGATAATACAAATCGATATGATCGACACCGAGCCTTTTGAGGCTGTCGTCGCAGGACTTTAATACGTACTCAGGCCGACCATCGATCCCCATAAACGCACCATCTTCTTGCCTAACAACGCCAAATTTTGTTGCCAGAAACGCTTGTTCACGCCTGTCTCGCAAGGCTTTGCCAAGTAATCTTTCATTTGTCCAAGGACCATACATATCGGCTGTATCTAACATTTGAATGCCCTGATCAAGTGCGTGATGAATGACGCGAATGCATTCAGCTTCGTCGGTGGGGCCATAAAAATCGGACATGCCCATGCAGCCCAAGCCCACACGCACCAATGATTGGCTTCCTATAGTTAACGTCTTCATTTCCAACCTCCTTGTTGTTTGCATTATTCTAGGATTCGGACCCACCAGGGTGAATACACGATCCTGCGAAAGTGTTGCCTATTCCTGCCAAGGGATGGATTCAAGAGCCCTTGTTTGTTTCAATACCAAGCAAAGAGTTCATTGAGGTAACTGTGATCGACGCGTCCCTCCACACACAATTCATCGAAGCCATCAAAAGTGTAACGCCATCTGAAGGCATCACCCTTTCGCCTGTAAAGCATGTGACTCACTTGCGAGCCACAAAACCAAGGAACCGTGCCCCGGTCTTATACGACCCTCAATTCGTTTTCGCGGCTCAAGGCAGCAAACAGCTTTATGCCGGAGGAAAAACATATCGCTACGACGCCAAGCACATGCTTGTACTGTCGATTCCCTTACCCATCGAAGGCGAAATCGTCGATGTGTCCATCAAAAATCCATATCTGGCAGTGAAAATCGCTATCCAACCACTGATCGTTACCGACCTGTTGGCACAGATCGGCCCATTCACAGGGAAAAAGCAGCCAAATCACGGCATCCATATCACGCCCATCGATGAGCTTCTAATCGACGCCGTCATTCGATTGTTAGAGGCCAGCCGCCATACCGAGACCGCCAAAATTTTGGGGCCACAAATCGTCCGCGAAATACACTACCGCGTACTAAGAGGTCCTCAAGGGCTTGCCCTGCGAAGCCTGGTCCAGGGCCGGGGACACCGCACTCAGATCGCTCGCGTGCTGGCTCAGATTCACGAGTCGGTGCAACGAAATTGGGACATCGCAACATTGGCTTCTGAAGCGCACATGAGCGCCTCCTCATTCCACCGCCACTTCAAAGCGGTAACCGACATGTCACCTCTACACTATGTCAAGTCGTTGCGATTGCACTGCGCTCGAGCATTCATGCTGCACGAAGGAGCCAATGCAGGGGAAGCGGCTTACCGGGTAGGGTACAAAAGCGCATCGCAATTCAGCCGCGAGTTCAAACGCTTGTTTGGATTGGCACCTAGTCAGGACGTCAGCGTGAACCGAGACCAAGGCGTCTACCTCCCCTGGCCTCCGGCCACCTTAAACGCGAGCGATCCCTTTCCACTCTAGACAAGACAGATAGGAGCCATTACATCATTAGTGACTCAAATCTGGTCAGCGTTTTGTCCCTCATGGCGATGGTAATAATCAATCCTGAACTAGTCCTTACCTCGGACGCCCTGGCCCAAAACTGGGTATTCTCATATTTGTACAGCCTAAAGAGACCCAATTAGGTCACAATATGAATAACAGCAATCAAGGTCGGTTTCTAATGAAAGTAGCTATTGTCGAAGACGATCATCGCTATCGAGAATTACTCAAAGAAATATTGGAGTCTCAGCCTCTATTTGACGTCGTCATTGCCTCTGACAGCATGGAGCATTTCTTGTGGGATGCACGGGACATTCAGCAGCTGGATGTGGCGTTGCTTGATATCGAATTACCAGGAATGAACGGAATCCGTGGGGCTACAATGATTCGCGACCGTTGGCCGGATACAGACGTGGTTATGCTTACGATTTACGAAAATTGGGACTACATATTCAAGGCGCTGCAGGCCGGTGCATCAGGTTATCTGCTCAAGTCCAGCCCTTTAGATGAACTGATAACGACGCTCCTCCTGCTGAGGGAAGGAGGCGCGGCTATGACACCTCAAATCGCCATGAAGGTGGTCAAACACTTCCACCCCGAACGCCAAGTCACGCGGGAAGAGGAATCCGATCTTACCAGTCGCCAAAAGGAAGTAGTGGCTGCCATTCTTGATGGTCTCAGCTATAAAGAGATTGCCGATCGACTGTGTGTTTCGATTGGCACCATTCACTCTCATATAAAACGGATCTACCGCAAGTTGAATGTCCATTCGAAAGGCGACATTTATCGTCTAGGCGATCGCATCCTTTAAGGCCCATGATGCAATACTCCCATTTTCGGTTGATATCACAGGTATTGACGACGTTTTTGGTCAGTTTTTGCGCCTATTCGCCTGCACAAATTGCCTTTGATCACCTCACCACTGAGCAAGGCCTTCCTGTGTCGTCCGTGCTGGCTCTAGCGGAAGATTCATTTGGTTTCATATGGGCCGGTAGCCCTGCCGGTCTGGCGCGCTTCAATGGTCACCGATTCGATGCGGACCTTGTCTTTGAACCGGACCGCAGTCCGTTCCAAAAAATGATCATTGAGTTAGAAGCGTCTGGCGACCAATTAGTATTCATGACGCGCGGGAAAGAGGTAGGTTGGGTAGACATTAGGACCGGTCAAGTCGCGTATTTGCCGCACTTGCAAGACTTTAGCGCCCCGGCAACGTTGGCCTGCGACGGACCGGGCAGTTTGTGGCTCGCTGGTAAGGATTGGCTGGCCAAAATCGATGCTGATGGCAAACCATCCCAGCTTTTGGATCTGAAATCCACGCCACTTTCGCCAGAAAACCTGAGCGCGACGGGCCAAGCAGGCGTGAGCGACCCCATCCACAAAATGGACGTGGACACGTTGGGAGGGGTCTGGGTTGTAGGTACCAAAGGTGTCTTCAAATGGGATGTAAACTTAGCGGAATTTCAGCCAGTAATGACAGGCATCCAGGCCTCCGACATACAAATCCATGATTCCTTTGCCTATTCCACCACATCAGCTGGCGTTTACAAGATCGATATTCATAACTACAAGCAAACGCTGATTCCCATCGACAGCTACGACTTTTTAGGCACCAACCAAATTATGGTCGACCAAAGCTACAACATTTGGGCCACGTCCGACAATTATGGCGTTAACTGTTACAGCCAACACAACCAGACGCTTGTGACATATAGGCACAAATCAAACCAGCCTTTCCCTATCTCGGCGCATTTGTTGAGTATGATGCAGGACCGTTCCGGTCGCATCTGGTTAGGCACAAACAACGGAATCAACGTGGCATCAAAGGAACGTCAACGATTTGATGTCTTCGGCAGTCACTCGTCACAGCAAAGTCTTGCAGAGAATCAAGTCTACTCACTCTGCTTCGATCGTAGCGGAAAATTGTGGGCTGAATTTGAAAGTGATCGGGTGGTCCGCCTCGGTAAAGATGAACCGATAGTGCTGTCGCCCGATGCACCTGGCAACCGCAGACTACCCCACGACATTGTGAACAAGCTGTACGTGGATCGAAAAGACAACCTATGGATTGGAACGGCAGCGGGTGCATATATCTACAATCAGACAGCCGACCAGATCACTAAAGTAGAGGGGTCAACAGGTTTGATATCCTGTTTTTCTGAACAGGATTCCGGTGACATGCTGATGGGTGGACTGAGCATCATGGAATACGTTCAGGGAACGCCAGCCCGCACGCTTCAAGTCACCTCCTTGCCCTTCGTTGAAATCATGCCTTTGGGCGATCAGCACTATTTCTTGGCGGGAGTGGGGGGACCATACCATTGGGATCGAAGCTCAAACCAGATGGAACGCCCTCAAAACGCTCCAGAAGCACTTCTAAAAAGCTTGTTATTGGACGTTCACAAAGACGGTCGCGGCCGGCTTTGGCTTTCTTCCTACGGCCAAGGAATTTGGGTCATCGACGACGATTCATATCTTCAGTTGCCGAAGCTAGAAAGAGAAAGAGTGTATGGAGGCTTGGCCGACGATGTTGGGCATATTTGGTTCTCAACTGACAATGGCATCTTACGAATCTCCGAAAAAGACCTTGCTATCAAAAGGTTTGATCGGCGCCACGGACTACCTATAACCGAATTCAACTCCGAAGCCTTTGTCAAAGCCGATGATGGCTCGCTGTATTTCGGTTCTCATTGGGGCATCATACGTTTCCATGCTGAGAACATGCGCGCGGAACCACGACCACCGAAAGTATTATTTACTGAACTACTGGTACGCAATCAAAGAATCCGACCAGGCGACCAGCTTAAGCGGTTTTCCCTTGAACACCGAATCGAGCATACCTCTCAACTGCGCTTTAGTCATCGTGAGGATTTTGTCTCTTTGGAATTCTCCTCACCGTCCACATTACCCAAAGACGGAACCCGATTTCGTTTTCAGGTGGCGGGGCTCAGCGACGAATGGGTATTAGCGCAGCTTGGCGATCACCAATTGCCGCTAACGGACCTTAGAGCCGGAACTTACAACGTCCGTGTGCAGGCTTCTATCGACGAGCATTCTTGGAGCCCTCATGAAGCTCATGTCTCCATCGTCATTGATCCCGCCCCTTGGGAGACTTGGTGGTTCAATTCACTCGTTGTTTTGATTGTGTTTGCGATTGGTGCCGGATTCTATCGAATCCGTGTCGGGCAGGAACTCGCCGTAGCTCGTATCAAACAGCGAATATCCGACGATTTGCACGACGATGTAGGTATGGTCCTGACGCACATCGCACAAACGGCTCAATTAGGTCAGATAAAGAGCCAGGACGAGACGCGCTCTGCCTTCGAACAAATTGGTGAATTGACACGGCAGGTCATTCAACAATTTCGCGACATCATCTGGACATTGGACAAACAAAACGAGTCGTGGAGCACCTTGATCGCACGCATGCGCCTGTTCGCCTCCTCAAGTCTCAAACGACAAGGAATTCAGGTAAGCTTCCAGCGCGAAGTGACTTTGCGTGGTGAATCGTGGCGAGCGGATCTGGCCCATCCCCTATTCATGATCTTCAAGGAATGTATCCACAACATCATTAAACACGCCTCAGCTACTGAGGTCGACATTGAGGTTGAACTCAATGCCAATCGTTTTTATCTGGTCGTGCACGACAACGGCAAGGGCTTCGATCCCCTAGTACCAGCTGGAAAGGGATTCAGTAGCATTCGCTCACGGGCCAAACAAATGAACGCCCAACTGGATATCACGTCCAATGATGGCGTAAAGGTTTCGTTGTTTTTGCCGCTGTAGTGTGATGGCGGTAAGCCGACAGCGCTATGTTCTCTTCTACCACGAATCCGTTAGCCAACCGTTGAAAGCTTGTGTCTCTTACAATAAGGACCCACTTGAGAGTCGAAACGATTAAGAGTGAATCCCAAAGTTGGAAGGGAAACAACGTTTCACGTGACCCAATTAATTATTCAATGATTCCATTCGGATCTATTATTATAGGTCCATCCAGCATATGCTGCGCCGACCAATCGTCTCGCTGAATTACAACAATAACTAAGGATTTTGAGTCATGATAAAAACGATATTAATAACTCCGCTGATCTTTTGTCTTTGTACAAATTCACTAAGTCAGGACCGAGCCAATATAGAACGTGCGGCTCTGGACTACATTGAAGGATTTTATGAGGGAGATATCACCAAAATAGAGCGGAGTATTCATCCGGAATTATCTAAATTGGGATTTGGCTCCAAGAGTAAAGGATCCAAAGAACATAAGATGTCCTACGAGCGTGCCTTGGATTACGCGCGTGACGTGGCAAATGACCCAAAGTGGAAGGCACCAAAGGACGCAGCAAAAAAGGTTGAAATTTTAGATGTTCAAGACAAGATCGCTTGCGTTAAGTTGACACTTTATTGGGGAATTGACTACTTGCTCTTGGCGAAATATGACGATCGTTGGATGATCACCAAAGTGTTATGGCAAGCGGTGGATGAATAGATACATCGTCAAACTCGCTCTTATGCCTTGAACAAAGACAATCTCGCTATACGATAGTTGGACGGATGGGATAAGCCGTCAACAGTAGGTCCTTGCGTTGCTGCGCAAGTAAGGCTACGGGAATCTCTCAATACGTAGATCATCCGGTGTTTGGCTGGGGTCATCAAGCAGTGCGGCCTCGTCACCAAAGAACCATTTGCCAAAGAATAGATCAATACAATCGGTGATCAATTCAAATGCGCGCTTACTTTCCATAGGCCCAAAAGGCTGTTGATCAGGAAAATCCCAAGCCCAAAAGAGCACATAGTCCGCGAAACTGTGGTGCTTGATACGATTCTCGAAAGCGACTGCGTAACCTTGATTATCTACCTGCTCAAATATCTCATAGCTGTCGCCAGGTCCGCTCTGCATCAACATGAAAGGTTGACTGATGAATTTTCCGGCACTGTTAAAGATCGTGCCATCCAGGTCAATGGCGGCAACAACACGTGGATCCTGCACACAGGAATGAAAAGCAGCTGCGCCACCGTATGAATGTCCAAGCACACCAATTCGATCAAGGTCGAATGTGCTAAAAAACAATCCGTCTTCATCGCTGTTTTCATGACTAAGTTCATCCAAAACGAATACTTGGTCATCAGACCAGAGCATGAGATCGGCGCCTAAATCGTCACGAGGTAGATCAATGGAACCTATCACGCGCCCGTCGGGGAACTCAGAGAAATAGGCTCCGTAGGTATGGGTAATTGATGCCACCACGTAGCCTCGGCTCGCTAACTCTGCAGCAATGATCACGTGCTGTTCTGCTGAGAATCCATAGCCATGGGAAAAGACAAGGAGGGGCGCTGGCACGGCTAAACTAAGCGGATTTACATCTAATTGCACATCCCAGGTTACGCCTTCATAATTAGATTTTCGTAGTCGGTGGTTGTCGATCACTTGCTCTCGTCCCAAGAATTCCCAGCGCCGCTCCGTCACAACCGCTAGTCGGGACGCATCAGGGGAACCAGCGGTTGGATAAAAGAGACGGACCATGAGCTCTCGCTGATCGTTGGGGTCTTCCGTATGTGGTTCTCCACGGTTGGCATCAATCATATGTAAGGCCGTGCTACCCACTAAATAGGGGCCAGACCACGATGGAGGTTGGAATTTCTCCTGCCGCCCAAACGTAATGATGCCATTCGATGTTTGTTGATTCTCACCGCTGTTATTGCTGCAACTGACTAGTAAAACTATAGAGAATGCGGCACAGAAATAGATCCTGTAATTCATCAATCGCTCCCGAGAACCTTAAGGATCATAAACCATAACATTAATGGACAGCTGATTGCGTTTGCGCTTGTTGATGCCGATAATGATAGCGGTATTGTTGAGGTGTATAATGGCGCTTAAGACTTCAAAATAATGATCTTGTAGGAATACTGGTGTACCAAACTGTGTTCTCGAAGCACCAGATCTTCAATACTAAGTGAGGGTTACATGACTGTTTCTCGACGTGAATTTCTAGCGACAGCAGGTGCCATCATGATTGCCCCAGGCGTTTTTGCTTCAATCAATGACGAAGTGACTCCGATGATCGAGGCCCTAAAGCAGGCTTATAGTGAAGGCCAAAAAAGCGTCGAAGAGACATTAAAAAGGTTAACCTCGGACCCAAGAGATCTGCTCAACAGGCTAGGCGAACCCACAAAGGGCGGAATTCGAGTTCTTTACAATACTTCTGAACTCACCATCCTAAATATTACTTGGGCCCCGCTGATGGTATTGCGGCCGCACGACCATAATATGTGGGCCAGCATCGGCGTTTATGAAGGACGTGAGGACAATATTTTTTGGAAACGCTCTGAATCGGCGATTGAGCCAGTCGGAGCTGGATCCTATGGTGCAGGTGAAGTTACTTCGCTCGACCATGATGCCATACACTCCGTCGTCAATCCCACTCCAAGATTAACGGCTGCCATTCACGTCTACGGTGGCGACTTCTTCGCCCCGGGCCGAACCAGCTGGGCGGGCAAAGACCAGGAGCCAACGCCATTTAGTCAAGAGGGTCTCAAGAATCATTTTGTGAAATCTAACGCTAGATTCGGACTCTAGTAAAACAACCTTGTAGGCACCCAAAATATGCGCCAAGCGTTCGCGAGCGTGATAATCGAATAAAGGACCTTGGTCTGTTCGCCTCAAACTGCGTGCCACTAGCCTGCATATAAACCTGGACCAATCGGATGACTGTCGGCCCTTCGATAGGGGTGTTATTCTGTCGCAATGAAGAACGAATGGGACGCGTTTGCCAACGAGTGGGACAACGATGAAACTCAGCTCTATTCGGAGCGGGTATTCAGCTCATTGCAAGACAAGACATCGACATGGATTCCTGCTCTTACTCGATGCCAAGTATTGGATTTTGGGTGCGGCACCGGGCTTCTGACGGAAAAGCTGGCTCGGCATTGTGCCCATGTCTTGGCCATCGACACATCAGAAGCGATGATTGACGTCTTACGCGGTAAAATAAGAGATCAGAAAATCACCAATATAGACACGCTGGTTGCTTCAATCGATTCCGCTAGTGAGACTACTACCCCGCAATTATCTCGGAAATTCGATCTAATCACATGTTCTTCAGTGTGCGGCTTTTTACCCGACTACCCTTCCACACTTCAAGCGTTATCGTCTCTTCTCAAGCCATCTGGCCTGTTTACCCAGTGGGATTGGTTAAACGATATGCCTATCGACCGCATTCAATCTGCATTTGCTGAGGCAGGATTGGCCAGCCTCAGTATCGGGGAATCCTTTCACATGTCGACAAAAAAAGGTTCGATGGCTGTCGTGCTCGCAGTTGGCCGACGCAGCCAAAGAGACCGGAATTCTACTCCAAAAGTGTGTTGACATCCCTGCCCGCCTCGAATATTTGGAGTCCTTTAAAGCAATAATCCTTAGTAAATGCAGCTAGCCAAGAGGTTAGTGTCAATCGCGTTGAGTCCACGTGTCCTGATAAAACAGGATATAGCGGTTGAATCCTGCGTTCGTAATTACATCCGGAAAAACAAAAGGGTTACACTCGACTTGATTCAAAAGATATGACACTGTTCCTCGGAGGGGACACGCTTCATGCATCGACTCAATTATTTGCCATTCCTAGTAACCCTTTGTTTACTCCCTGTTCAAGCCCAGCCCTTGCGCTTCAATTTTGTGAATAAAGACATGAATACCGTGCTAAGCCTGTTGGTGGATAAATACCAGATGCCTATTGTGTACCCAGCCAGCCTGGAAGAGTCCATTTACATTACTACCAAGTGTGACTCGTGCCAGCCCGAAGAAGCCTTGAACAAAATTACTAACGGAACGCCTTTTGAATGGAAACGAGTTGGTAATCAATACGTCATCGCACGCCAATCGGACGTCAACGGCTCGGTCGAAGGACGAGTAGTCCAAGACAACAACAAACCGAGCCTTAAGTTTTTGATCGAATTCGCCCAAAGCTCAGATTCAAAACCAGGCCAGAACCGCTATCGACAAGTGATCGACATGAACGGTTCATTTGCTTTTGGTGAATTGTTGCCTGGACTCTATTACATACGGGCGACCCCTTTCCAACAGCCAGCCATGGACTGGACGGCGGTTGAAATCCAACCGAATTCAGTGACCAGATTAACGATTAATTGGCAGCCAGTGTCAGCGCTTGAAATTCCGCTTGCCAACGTTGTGGTCACAACCAACCGCCACGCGCTGTTAGGCAGTGTCTCCGGCGTGCCTCTAATAATGAGCCGTGAAGAGATTGCTCAGACGCCCAACCTCCGCGGCGACGTCCTTAAACTCCCCGAAAATCTACCTGGCGTCAGCGGATCGGACATCTATTCGGAAGTGCGTATTCGCGGCGGCGACGGTCAAGATGTGTTGGTCATGATCGACGGCATCGAATTGAGTGCGCCACTACACTTCTCGGCCGGAGAATTGGGCCTGTTCAGCGTAATCCATTCGGATTCACTAAAACAAATCGAGCTGCTTTCTGGTGTTTTCCCAGTCGAGTTCGGAAACAAAATGGGCGGTGCATTAAAGTTCGAAACTGCTTCAGCGGATGTCGGTCGACGATCAACATTTGAGTCTAATTTCTTAAGTATGAAATTCAGAACTGAGGGCACGTTTGACGATGACCTAGGAAACTATTCTTTGTCCGCGCGCCACGGGTTTTTGGACATTATTTTTGGCTTTGACGACAATCAAAACGGCTCTACAAACGATATCAATTTTGATGATGTTCTGGGCAGAATCCAATATGTATTTGCGGGCCATGTTTTGACGGCCGCCTACCTCTGGACGCAAAGCAAATTAGATATTCACGAACCAAGATTCTTAGGAAACCGCGACGAGTTTGAGCAAATAAGCATGCAAGGAAGCAGTTATCAGACCTGGCTGCGACTTGCGTCAATTTGGACACCTGACCTATCTAGCGTAACCACTGTCAGTACTAGCGCCAACTCGTTTGACACCTACACGGAAGATAATTTCAACTCTATCCAGTACGAATACGCCGACCAGCGTTCATTTTCGAATATTCGGCTCCGTCAGGATTGGTCATATAGCTTGAACTCAACTCACTTTCTGAAATGGGGCTTTAGTTGGCGCGAGGCTGACGCAACTATTGACTACCGTCATCAAAGAAATGGGCAAACCTTTTTGGGTAGCATTGACAGCAGCATCAGCTACGAAAACAGAACATCAAGCACTGAAATTGGTTTTTATGCGGCCGATCGCATTAGATTTAGCCGCCGTTTTGTGGCTGAGCTCGGTTTGCGAAGCGATCGCCAATCTCATACCAATGACTCACAGTGGAGTCCAAGAGCACACGTCGTTTTCTCCCCAACTCCAACCAGCGAATTGAAAATGGGCTGGGGCATTTTTCATCAAGCACAAGAATTGGGCGACCTGCAAATTGGTGATGGTGAGGTTGATTACACCAAAGCCGAACACGCGGAAAAAATAGATTTCAGCTTCCAACAGCTCTTGCATAACGAAGTACGACTTAGCCTTGCTATCTATCAACAAGAAATCACGCATCAATACCCTCGCTATTTCAACTTCGTGAACCGCTTCACTTTGGCTGGCCAGTTGTTCCCTGATCGTGTCGGTCTCGACTTTGAGAAGACAAATAGTCGTGGCATTGAATTGCTGATCCAAAGAGCTGGTACCAATCTCTCATGGATGGCCAATTACGTTTACTCGACGGCCGAAGCCGAAGTCGATCAAGAAATCATCCCCTTACCCTGGGACCAACGTCACGCATTTAAGCTGTCCCTCAATTATCGGCGAGGGCAGCGTTGGCACACCGGAATGGCTTGGTTCTGGCACACAGGTTGGCGAACAACCGACGTCGACGTGCAGGAAAGCATCCAGCCTGATGGCAGCGTTGAGGCTAATCCTGTAGTTGGTCCCTATTTTGGCGAGAAATTCCCGGACTACCACCGTATGGACGTAAGAATCCGGCGCCAATTTGAGCTGCGCAAAGGCAAGTCTTTGTCCGTCTATCTCGAAATCATTAACGCGTATAACAAGGCCAACATAAGTTCAACAGGTAGTCCCTACCTTGTCCCAATTGAGTCCGGTCAGTTTCGTTTGGTTTTCGACCGAAGTACATGGATCGAACGCACTCCGTCATTGGGTTTCAAACTTATTTTTTAGGGCGCTAAGCCAGTAAGAATCTTCGGGTCGACAAATCGCTATTTGCCCGTTTGATCAGCCGCTGAGGCTTTGTTAGCCAGCGAGTTACCAGGAAAGTTGAAGACAATTAATAGGGGTAAATCGTCATTCAAACGTTTTGATGTCAAATGGGCAAACTAGCTCGTCACTATCCTGCCCGCTCTTTCCAAACACAGGAGATTCAATTACATGATTGACCAACATGGAACCAGAACAAGATTCGCAAGCAACGGAGGCTTGTTCTTTTTGCACATTTTGATTTTTACCAGCATACAGACATTGGCAGCACAATCGACTGATCTACAAATCTCGGTGATGGATAGTCAAACTCAAACAGCATTGCCGTTGGTGTTTCTTGAGCTTAAAGGCCCTGATGGCAGCAAGAAACTTGAGAAGAGCGGTAAGTTTTCGCTAAAAAACCTTGAGGCGGGACATTATTCAATTGCCGTTGAAGCTGCAGGTTATCAGTCAGCAACCGTCGAATTCGAATATGGACCTGGAAGCGAACCTATCACGATTGATCTCCAACCCACCCAGCAATTGTTGGAACACATGGTTGTTTCCCCGAGCCACTATTCATTTATCCGCGAAACTGGAGAAACTGTTCATAGTGTCACCCGCGAAGAAATCCAGAATAGCCCTCGCTTTGGTGACGATCTGTTTCGCGCACTAAGTAACCTTCCCGGAACATCCAGTGGAGACTACTCAGCTTCTTTTGGCGTGCGCGGTGGCGAGTATCGGGAGTTGGTAGTGACCATGGATGGCATGGAACTACACGATCCCTTCCATCTCAAGGACTTCAGCGGTGTTTTCAGTATTATTGACCCGGAAACCATCGGCGGTCTTGACCTCATCACGGGCGGTTATGGGGCCCAACACGGTAATGCACTCAGCGGCGTTATGGAGATGTCAACCCTACAGCCGACGTCCACTAAATCCACCGCTGGCTTAAGTTTCAGCAATGCCAGTTTCCGGACACAAGGCGTTTTTGCTCATGGTCTGGGCAGTTATCTATTCTCAGGTCGGCGTGGCTACTTGGATATCTTGTTGGATTTAACTGGCGGCGGCGCAGACGAGGACGAAGAACTCTCAATCAATTATTGGGACAGTTTTGGCAAAATTGGATACGTCATTCACCCACAACACAACATCTCATTTGACTTCTTGCTAGCGGGCGACGAACTCAAATTACGATTCGACGACGAAGATGAAAAGGTGAACGCCGATACCAACTATGACAATACCTATTTGTGGGCTAATTGGCGTTCAGTCTGGCTTGCGAACCTTAGCAGCGAGACGATTGTTTACTATAGCGATTTCAAAGATCGGCGGGACGCGGAAAGCGCGGACAATGACAGCGCTTTTTTGGTAGATGACACGCGCAGCTACCAACATCTAGGGATCAAGCAAGACTGGGCCTTAGATATTGACAATAGCCACTACATCACGTGGGGTTGGGACGCCAAAAACGTGACATCCGATTACCAATATCGATCCACCGCACAGCATGACATTTTGGTGCTCGGCGCACAGCCTTCGGTCGCCAGGAACGAGCAGCTGGATCCCGATGGCCATGAGCTAAGCGCATACATGAGCGATCGCGTTCGAGTGGGCTCGTCCTTAGTAATGGATCTGGGCCTTCGTTACGACAGTCAGTCGCTGACAGACGAAAACCAAGTAAGTCCACGCTTAAATGCCGCATACACAACCAAGCAAGGACATGTGTGGCGCGCAGCGTGGGGCGAATACCATCAGGCCAGCCGCATTCAAGAACTACAGATTGAAGACGGCGTAAACTCCTTTCAAAACGCGGAGCGATCGACACATAGCCTACTTGGATACGAACACGCGTTCAGCGGCCGCACCAACGTCCGTATTGAAGCGTTTCATAAGGCACTGCGCGACTTGCGACCCCGTTACGAAAACTTGTTCCAAGCGCTCGAAGCCTTTCCCGAATTATCTGACGACCGCTACTTGGTGAATGCCGAGCGCGCTGAAGTAGCTGGCGTGGACTTGGTGGTCCGTCAAGAATTCGACAATTGGGGTTGGATCGCCAACTATACACACTCTAAAGCCGAAGACGAGATTGATGGCGCGAAGGTCCTGCGCAGTTGGGACCAAAAACACGCCGCCAACCTGAGCTTCAATTACCAATGGACACAGCGACTACATTTAAACGTCAGTTGGCGCTACCACACCGGCTGGAGGACGACTCCGGTAGTCGGGGTTGAGCACGCACCGGCAGGTTCATCGTCGGAATTCCTACTGATCACGGGCCCAATCAATAGTGAGGCCTTTCCGGCGTACCATCGCATTGACCTGAGACTGGTTAAACGCGCTAAGGCCACCAAAAGAGGCGGCTTCGAATGGTACTTGGATGTACACAATCTGCTCAACCGCGAAAACATCAAGGGTTACGATTACGAGGTGTATGAAGACATCAATGGCGAGTTGATAGTGGACCGTGACACGTCGGACTTCCTACCTATCCTACCGACTTTCGGTATGACCTGGACGTTTTGAGCACACAAGTCGATTCCGCCCAAAATAATCCGAGTCATAACATTCGATCATCGATCGATGGATTTCCCTGAAATCGACTGTAACCAGAATTGATTCTCGTTTGAAATTGCCTGGTTGGTCAGGTTCACATGAACGGGCTGATCACTGCGAACGACCAGGTTTTGGGTGACGTTCAGATCCAGGTGTGGAGTCATGTGCCGCCGATCCGACATTGTCGGCTCAAGCTCTAACCTGTCAACGACTGTCTCATGGCCTTGCTGATCGACAATGATCAGGTCGACATGGCTGGTCTCCTCATTTGAATTAAAGACTGATAACCATAATTGGCTCTCAACTGAACCTGTTAGCGGAAATCTCATTTGCGTCGCATGCAAAGGCGGAATCAGTTGAAATCGATGACCGCTCTTGCTGGACACATAACCGCCAACTTCCAAGTATTCAGCTTCACGAACGACAACGGCTGCAAACCCCGTACCCTCTGCATTCAATATATCAAATTGATTAAAGCCTGGCTTGGCAACGCGGATGAAAACGTCGCTGACTTCACCCTCTAGGGTGTGCGCTTCTAACGTCACGGGGCGACTATCAGGCCAGCGGTTGTAGGCGTCAATTCTTAAGTCGAGCGGGCTTGCTAGAGTCTGAATGGTTGCAACGGGTAATTTCTCCATCCCGACCCCAAAATAGTAACTGCCAAAATTTGCATTGGTTTGCTGCCCGATCCGAATACCCGCTGGACTCAATGCGGTACGCACCAACCTGGAACCAACAAAAAAGTCACAATCAAATTCCTGCGCTCGGTTTAATCCCTCAGCGGCCAGAATGGACCTGCTGGTATCTAGCATGAAAAACGTGTGCTGCGCTTCGTTTCCACGCATATTGGCGGGTAAGTTACTGCGTCCATTTTCGTAATCTGTTTTGACATCAGCCTGATCTTTCTCTATCGAACGCCCCATCGTCCAACTAACGCGACTATTCGTATTTGGAAACGTGAGTTCGCCATCTATTTCAATCCAGGTCGATGAATTGTGTCGTATCTCAAGCCATAATTCGCCTTCACCGCGCCGCCAGCGAATAATGCGAACGGTATCCCTGGGCGCTCGTATTTTGGCACGGTCCATTCCACTGATTCGCATCGCCAAATCAATGGGTTCGCTTAGTGTGGCTGAACCCTCTAGGTCAACTAACGTTTCAGCGAGCCTTGTACCCTTGTCCATTCGAATACGCAGATACTTTGGATTCTCGGTTGACGTGTCACTAAAGTCATTGCCATTGACACTAATTGTCACGATACCAGCGCGCGTTCCCATCGAACGATAGTCGATGTAGGGTTCCGTGGTTGTAATGTCCACATTGGCAAGCAAAACGAATAGGTGCAACATCAAAGGTCCGCCTCCGCTTGAACTGGGCTATTGCAATCCAACCTCGCTCCGTCTTGACGGCGATAAATAACGGTCGCTTTTTCTTTCAATAGATCAATGACGTAACACTGATCGGACTGAATCTGGTTGAAAGAAATATCGACATAGTTGATTTGTGGCAAATCTAATAACGGCGTAATCACCTTCAATGCACAGCGATACAGCGAAATGTGTCCTAAATTGGACAGTCCGCTCAAGTCAGGGAGCTCTGCAATTGGATTGTCCATCAGAACGAGCGACATCAGTTTAGGAAGTCGCAAACCCTGCGGTATTTGTCTAATAGAGCAGCCAATGGCTTCAAAATTGACCAAATTTGTGTAGTTTGTTAATTCTGATAATGATTGCAGTGAATTGTAAGACGCCGAAAGTTCCTGCAGACTTGAAAAGCTGTCGGCTGACGGAAGCTGAGATAGGTGATTACTATTCAAATTCAATGACTGCAGATATGGCAATGTCAGTTCTAGGTCGAACAAGTTACAACTCGAAAGGTTTAACGAACGAAGCGAGTCTGGCAGCTCAACACCTAAGATGACAATGGACTGATTAAACACCAGGTCCAATGATTCCAATTGGTATAGCTGGGAAAAATAGTTTTCTGGAATTGATTGAATGTTGCAACCAGACAACTTCAGTATTCGAAGAGAGTCGGGTAGTTGGGTAAGGGTCAGGTCGACTGCGACCCCGCTCAGGTTCAACTCTTCAAGCACTTTCAAGCCCGTAAGATCCGGAGCTCGGACATCGGTGCGTTTGAGATCGAGTTTCTTCAATGAAGGGCTGGTCCAATCTTGCGGTGTTTCTGCGAGTCCAGGGCACCAGGGAAAAACGAGTTCTTCCAAGCTACTTAGATCAGCAATCGGCTCAATTGACGAGATAAGACCAGAACAATGAAAAGTTTTGAGGTTGACACATGCTTGCAGACCCTCAAGTGAACGAACAACGTCTCCTGAAGGCCACGGAATCTCAAGTTCGGTGACTAAGGCTAGCTCTGTTAGGGTCACTTGTCCGTCAACCACGCCCTTGTCGGCGAGTTCAATCATTAATGCTTTTAGGACAGGGTCAGGAAAATCAACCACTTCAGAAGCATGGACTTGCAACTCTTCGATGGGCATTCGTGGGAAGAAACTACTGGCAGCTCCTGACCAGGAACGTTGTGCAGCAAGTAGCGCTAACTGCTGGTCGCAGCGAAGATTGAACAGCACGTCATCGGCACAACACAACTTTGCTTCATCGATCAATATCTTTTCATAAGGTCCAATCGGGATAAGCTGACTACGGACGAGAACGCCCGCCAACGTTGTAACCGTCAAGGCCAGTTCAGAAACGGAAGCGGACAGATTAACCACCGCAACACCAAATCCACCTTCGACGCCTGTTCGCCAATCAAAAGTCGCTCCATAGATCCTGCTCGAGTCGATAGCAAAAAGAGGTTGCCTTGATGGGTTCTCCACCAAGTCGTAAGACCAATAGACATCACAGCCAGCTGTGCCAACCCAGGCATGGCTGGTTGCTGGCTCAAACAAGTCAATGGCATACATTTGACGGCTTTCCTTGGCAGCCAAATCGATAGTGATAGTTGTTCCAAGCTCTCCGGTCCGCTCGTAAGGCTGAATTGTCACCCTTGCTGGAGAATTGTTGGGATTACTGATAAACAGCGACATCGAATAAAGTGAATTCGGCGGAATGATGTGTGGGATCCAGCCATCACCGGGACTCACTTGAGCCGCGTACAAAGCCCAAACGGACAAACTAAATAGCATATCTACAAATCTCCAAACCGTTTCACCACAATCGAGCAAAGAACACGCCAAGCGTATTGCAAAGAACCTAACGATTTCGCTAAAAGTTAGGGGCAATTGCCGTACCGCTTGGTTTTCTTTGAGCGGCACGACTGATTGTGGGTTCTTTATTTGTTCGGTACTTCCTTGCCGAACCAACGGTAAAGGGTTGGTATCACAAATAGCGTCAAAAGCGTTGACGTCACCAGACCGCCGATGACCACCGTCGCTAAAGGCCTTTGCACTTCCGCTCCCGCACTAGTCGCCAACGCCATCGGCACAAAGCCCAACGAAGCCACCAAAGCGGTCATAAGAACTGGACGCAGTCGATTGATCGCACCTTCCATTGCCGCCTCCGTTATCTTCACACCCGTTAGTTGCAAGTCATGAATACGTGACACCAAAACCACACCATTCAAGACCGCAACACCAAACAAAGCAATGAATCCAACGCCTGCTGATATGGAAAACGGATAGCCTCGCACAAAGAGCGCAAAGATGCCGCCACTAATCGCCAAGGGCACGTTGAGGTAGATGAGCGTCGCCAATCTAGCCGACCCAAAAGCCGTGTAAAGCACCAGGAATATCAGCGCTAGAACAACCGGAACTAAGATTGCCAAGCGCTTGGAGGCGGCCTGAAGATTTTCGAACTGACCACTCCAACTTAGGAACCAACCTTCTGGCAACTTAAACTCACTTTCTAATTTGATCTGAGCTTCATTGACGAAAGAGGCAAGGTCGCGTCCGCGGACATTGGCTTCAATGCTCACCCTGCGACTTATCTGGTCGCGGCTAATTTGCGCTGGGCCCTCTTCAATTCCTATTTCTGCTAATTGTGCCAGTGGTATCTGCCGTTGATGAGCGTTGCCCGAGCTACCGATTAATAGGTTGCTGATCTTATCAATATCGCTCCGGAAAGCAGGATCAATTCTCACTTGAAGGTCGAATCGTTTTTGGCCATCCATGATGGTTCCAACTCGATGACCGCCCAGCGAGTCCACCACGTCCAACACGTCGTCCGCAAGCACGCCGTATCTTGCCAAGCTAGCGCGATCCACCTGGATCCTTAAGGTGGGCAAGCCATCTACCTGCTCAGCTTTCACATCTGCAGCACCTTCAATTTCGCTCAAGATCTCAACGACTTCGTCAGCCTTCTGTTTCATATGCGCCAGATCATCGCCATAGATCTTGATGGCAAGATCACTTCTCACGCCCGAGATCAGTTCCGAAACTCTGAGTTCAATAGGTTGCGAAAAGCTGAACTTAGCGCCTGCGACCGATTCTTGTAAGTGATGGTCTATGGCTTCAACCAGCTCTTCTTTACTCTTAAAACGCCAGTCTTCCCGAGCACGCAGGAAGACAAAAACGTCACTAATTTCAACACCCATAGGATCGGTGGCAATTTCAGCCCGTCCCGTTCGTGAGATGACTGTTTCCACTTCCGGGAACTCCTCCAAGATCACCCGTTCCACTTGGGCACTAATCTGGTTTGATTTCTCAAGCGAAATGCTAGGTAGTCGCCATACCTGCATGGCGATCGCACCCTCATCCAGCTTTGGGATGAACTCGGCACCCATAAAGGGCGTCATCGCCATGCTGACGGCAAAAACCAACAAAGACGCCGTTAATGTGATGACGGGTCTCGGCGTCACCCGCTTCAATAGAGGCACATACAACCGTCTACTAATCCGATAGAGCAGTGGCTGTTTCTCTTTGACATTCTTCAGAAACAAAGACGCCAGAACCGGCATCAGCGTCAAGGCGCAGAACAAGGACGCCACCAAGGCGAAAACAACCGTTAACGCCATGGGCTTAAACATCTTACCTTCGATTCCCGTCAAAGCTAGGATGGGTATGTAGACCAGAATGATGATGCTGACGGCAAAGACAACCGGTCGAGTAACCTCAAGGCAAGCGCGACGTACTTTTTCCAGATGCGACAATGACTGATCGCGTTGCTGGTGTAAATTGCGCACCACGTTTTCGATCATCACAACCGAGCCATCCACGATTAAGCCAAAATCAAGCGCACCGAGACTCATCAAGTTACCGCTCACACCCACGACACGCATGACGGTAAAAGCGACAAGCATCGATAGCGGAATCGACAAGGCCACAATGAAACCGCCTCTAAAGCTACCAAGCAGAAGTAAAAGCACCAACACCACCAGCAGCCCACCTTCAAGTAGGTTTGTCGATACGGTCTTAATGGTCCGATCAACCAAATCTGTGCGGTCGTAGAAAGTGTGGATGCTGACCCCTTCAGGTAAAGAGGCTTGGATTTTCTTGATCTTTGCATCGACGCGCTTTGACACCACGCGCGAGTTTTCGCCCATTAACATCATCACAATGCCTATGACCACCTCACCCTTACCATCTCGGGTAACGGCGCCTTGTCTGATCAGCGGTGCATGCTCCACTTCACCAATATGCTCAATCAATACGGGTGCATTGGCGTCTGGATCATGTTTAAGCACGACTTTCTGTAGGTCATTTAGCGAGGTAATTAGGCCTTCGCCCCTAATCAGGTATTGCTCCCCCTGACTCTCGATATAACCACCGCCCACATTGCGGTTATTGGTCTCCAATGCCGCAAATACGTCTTGCAGGGTCAGGTGATACTTGTTTAGCAGGTTGGGGTTGACAGTTACTTGGTAGGTCATCAACTCACCACCAAAGGAATTGACCTCCACCACGCCGGGCACGGTTCTCAATTGGTAGTTCACGGTCCAGTCGAGGATATTCCTCAGATCCATCGGTGAATAGCCTTCTCCGCGTACCTCGAATTGGTAAATCTCGCCTAGTCCTGTCGAGATCGGGCCCATTTCGGGGTGGCCATAGCCTTCAGGAATCTCTTCAATAGCCCGGTTCAGGCGTTCGCCGACTAGTTGACGAGCCCAATAGATATCCGTCTTCTCCTTGAACACCACGGTCACGACGGACAATCCAAATTTAGAAACCGAACGTATTTCATCAAGCTCAGGCAAGCCACTCATGGCCGTTTCTACCGGAAAAGTGATGAAACGTTCTACATCTTCCGGTGGTAATCCTGGCGAGTTGGTGAGGATTTGAACTTGGACATTGGTCACATCTGGGACAGCGTCGATGGGTAGCGTCGAAAGTGAAAACAGACCCAAACCGGCCATCAGGAGCCAAGCTGCGATGACGAGTACTGGGTTATCCAGCGAAAAATTAACTAATTTACGCATTTCTCGACCCTCCTTTTAATGGCTATGGCTTTCGCTCATTTCACTTTTCTGAAGCTCTGACCTAAGGATGAATACATCGCCAACCGCAATCGAATCTGCTGTGGTCAATGGACCCTTGACTTCGGCAAGGTCCTTGCCTTTTTTGACAATCACGATGGGTATTTGTTGATATTCGTCTTCGCCAACTTGCTTGAATACAACAGGCCCAGATTCAGTGCGTTGGATCCCAGCCACGGGCAGTAGCAGCCCGTCTGACTGATTGGTATGGTCAACAAATAGGGTTAAGCGAGCGAACATTTCGCTCTTGAACAGGCCGTTCTCATTTTGAATGACAACTCTTGTTTCAGCGGATCGTGTTTCGTTATTGAGCGCGGCTGAAACGTAATCGATGGTGCCCTCAACGATGCGGTCCGGATAAGCATCCACGCTGACAATTACCTTCTGTCCGACATCAACGCGGTGTAAGTCTTTTTCAAACACCTGTCCTACTACCCAAACTTGGCTGGGGTCTACGATGACAAAAGCAGTGGACTCTACATTCAGAAATTCACCCTTGGTGATGTGCGCATCGGTCACGACCCCACTGAATGGAGCTTTAAACGTGTACTGAATCAATTCATGGTCTTGAGCATCAGCAACGTGTGCGATCTCTTTCTTGGTTAACCCAAACACAAGTAAAGCTTGTCTACGTTCATTGACCTCGATCCTACTTTCTTCCCAACGATTCTCGGCTTCCAAGAAGTCCTGTTCCGGCGAGATCTTACGTTCCCACAGCTGTTTTTCACGTATGAACGTCTTTTCGTATAGGTTCTGCCTTGCAACAGCAGATAAATACGATGATTTAGCCGTACCCAAGGCCTGACTCTCCAAAATCGCGAGTACCTGTCCTTTACTGACCCAGTCACCTTGTTTGACATACACGCTACCTACCAGGCCAGGAACGCGCGGCGTCAAATGGACCACTTTTTGAGGTATGAACTTGATGGTTGCTGGCAATTCGCAAAGTTCATTGAAATTACCCGACTGGACGCGGGCGACACTGAGATTAAGCCCGCTCATTTTGCGGCCGTCAAGATGAACGATGTCCTGATGTTCATCATGGTCTTGTGCGCGCATCAACAATGACATTAAGCCGCAAATAAGGAGACTTATTGTGAATTTACTCATGATCAACCCCCAACCACAGATGCAAATAGTCGGACCCAGCAATCCGAGCCAGCTCAGTTAAGTTATGGAAAAAATCATCCATGACATCCAGAAACTCGGCTTTGGTTTGAAATAAAGTTTGTTGTGCGTCCAACACGTCTAAGAACCCGAATTTGCCAGCCTTGTAACCCTCCGTCGATGCATGGAAGGCTTGTTCAGCCACCGGTACAATTTCATCCCTGAACACAAGCGCACTTTGATAGCTTGATCGCAGCGCTTGGAATGTGTCTTGTAGATCCAAATGGAGTTGGACTTCGACTTCCTGGACTATATATTCGGAGGCATTCATGCGCCGAGCCGCGGCGGCAATAGAGTTCTTGTTGCGGTTAAACAAATGGATTGGGACTGACAATCCGAAAACAATCGACTGCTCGTTGCGGTCGTTGAATTTCTGATAGCCAGCACGTACAGAGAGGTCGGGAATACGCAATGCTCGTTCGTATTCGAAGTTTGCCTTTTTGAGGTCTAGCTCTTGTGACCAACGCAAGTATTCGGGGTTGCTGGCTAGCGAAACTTTGAGTTCAGCCAACACTGGCAACGCATCAGGCAGGTGTAAATTACCTGCCACCTGGTCAAAACCTGGTTCGAGTTCGCCCCAATGTGACGCCAATCTAACACGCGCTGTGGACAACTCCATTTTCGTCACGTCTAGTTTAATTTGAGCGCGCACAAGTTCGACTCTTGCCTTGGTTTGCTCCAACGGAGAAACCCGACCTGCTTCGACACGGTCCGACACCGTTTTGTATGTCTGTTCACTGAGGCGGAGCAGCTCCAGATCCACCTGGATTCGTTCTTGAATGGACAGGGTTCGGAAATAGTCTTTTGCCACATCGACCGTCAATTGATTACGCGTATGTTGGTATTGACTGTCACCCAACTCGCTTTTGACCTCGGCGATTCGCGCCCTCTTTCGGGTCTTTCCAGCCGTGGGGATAGGTTGACTTAAGATTAAGGTTGTTTCTGATTCTCCGAAGCCGTGTCGTTCGCCACTTCCTGCGAATTCAGATACTTCCATTTCCAATTCGGGGTTCGGAAACCGCATTGATTGCGCGATCTCCAAATCGAGCGCCTCGACCTCGATCCCGGCAGCCAATAAGCCTGAATTCTGAGCCAGGGTCAACTCGATTGCATGATTAAGCGTTAGTTTGGGTTTCGCGTTGTCGTCAGTTAGTGGCTCAATGTGGGCCGGTTGCTTGATTTGCTCTTGGCCGTAAAGACTCAAGCATGCACAGATAAATAGGCGTACACAGGAAACGCAAAGAGATCTCATAGATCCTCCTTAGATTTTTTTGCTCTGGACGCAGCGATGCCCTACTCTAGGGCTCGCCGCAAATGTCCGGCTCTAAATCAGGAGGATGGTACTTTTTAGCTGCGCTAACTGAGGCCGAACCGATTGCGATACGAGCCTCGTCGACGTGGTCCTTAGCTGAACAAATCGTAGGTTGCAAACAACATTCAGCGAAAATAGTTGCTTGATCTTTTTTGCAGGCATTTCTTTGGCGCTGCGTGATTTGAGGAAGGTTGGGGTGCTTAGAGGAATATCTACGCAAACACCACAATGCCCATCTTCAGGCGCACTGACTAAATAGGAATCATGGTCATCTTCTTCGATACATGAGAAGCAGCCCTCTAAGTCGGAGAGCTCCAGCTCAGAATGTCCATCTTCACCTATACAACGAACCACATCATGTAATCCGCTCGAACACAGAATGGTCAAGACAAGCACGAACGGAATTTTTAATGATGTCAGTTTGCCCATTGGCAAAGACTACACCAAATCACGCAAGAAGGACAATACAGTCAAAGCTATGCCCGATCATCAGTCTTGAAAATTGAATCCAAGGTATCAATTAGGGTGCCGACTGTTCGCGAATTTCTCAACAGAGGATTCAGATGGGAACATGGAGCGATTCGAGACGTCTGCAAACTAGACGGCCAGAAACCGACTGGCGTCTTGGATTAAGGCGAGAATGCTTTTCCGAAAACATCAGCGGAGTCGAGCCACCATGTATACAGCGTGTTCCGTTGAATCGATGATCAGTGGTTGGTAGATATTTTCTGTTGGTGATGGGGCCCTTAAGGCCAAAAGAGCGCAATCGGAAAGGATGGGGTCCGGAATTTGTCTATTCGTAATAACAACACCTGCGATGATTAATATCATGGCTGCCACAGTCACAAAAATAGCTCTTACCTGGCTACCTAAACGATCACGATCAAGATAAGCACGCGCTCTAGCCAGTCCACCATCTGGTGGTTTTATGTCAACAATTTGGTCGTCAATATTCATGGCAACGCCTCTTTCAAAGCCTTTATCGCATGGTGCAAACGCGAAGCGACCGTACCTTCCGATATACCAAGCACTTGAGCGACCTCAGAATAACTCATTTCTGCGAAGCGGATCATCAACAGAACGGATTTTTGCTTTTCCGGAAGGCGCTCGATCGCTCTATTAATATGAAGAGCCCTTTCGCGACCCAAGAGCGTCTCCTCAGCGTCAGAGACGTACAGTTCCACCTTTTTTAGATCGAAAAAATGGCGGATTCTTAGCCAACGTTTCCGCTTTGAGGCCAAATTCAACGCCATGCGAAAGAGGTAGGCCTTTCGATTGGAAATCGACTCGTCGAACCTATTTTCCCAAAAGCGTGCAAAAGCTTCGTGTACCACATCCTCGCTATCTTCAACATGCCACAGCCACCGGTATACCGTGTTGAAGAGTGCACGACTGTGCTCCGTATACAGAGCGTCAAACTCGCCGGAGTCCACGCGATTAAGCTCCCATCCATTTATGCGTTCTGAATGCGCACGATATAGTAGATTTGACCTTGACGCGCCAATAAATCGAGGATGCGTTTGTCATTGCCATGATAATCAATCGAGGAACCGCCAATCAGGGCGGGTCGATTTGGCGAAAGCGCTAATTGCGTTGATAAACCAGTGCTGACACCATATTCGCCAGTTCCAATAATTTCAAGTTCCCCAACCCATTGTTGGCCATTCATAGCTAATTCTGGTTCGGCCCGAAAGAGCGTGCCGATAATTTGCGTGCGGCTTCCTTCGGCACCAATCAGGCGCAGATGCTCCATGACCTCAACTTCTGCACCCAATTGCTCCAGCCAAGTTTCTAACTCCATCTTCGACAAATCAGCACTTCTTGTCGCCCACAAATCAGCGGGACCAAGCACAACCCAACAATCCAGCTCATAATTTAAGGTCACACTAGGCTCAACCGTCTGTAGTTTGCTGACAACTTCGGCAAAGCCTTTTTGAACTTCCACAGGCCCAATCAGCGCCAACTGACCGCCAGGCAACATTTCAACCCGAGCAATAGAAGGCCCGTCACCACTTACAGCTCTAAAATGTTGATTCATTAGTTCACGTAATTGGTGCCTCAGGTTAGCTGGCACTTCGTACGTAGCCAAGCGAAATGCGTCAATTGGCATGGCAGATTCAACTTGACGATTAGATTGACGAAAAAACATGGCAAAAGCTAGAGCAAGTATTAAGGCGGTCAATAAATAGAAGTACAGACTTTTCATGGCGTCCTCCGATGGGTAATACCCCTTAAGACCCGCGACAGGATGGTTTCTTCAAAACTTTCTGTGCGTTATATCAAGGTATGTTTTGGCGGACCGGAGTTTGGTTCAAAAAAAAGTAGTTAGACTTAGCTTAACGAATTCTCGGTTTGGACGATAAATAACCTGTGTGGCTTATTTCCCTTATTTTAGGAGAACCCAGTGGGAACATTTTCGCGCCGATATCAGTCACTTGGAATCCGTGGTCGAATTCTCTTCTCTGGCATCTCTGTGATCGCCGCCGTTTTACTTGCCACTGTTTCAGTGATGGTCGTTCGCTCGAACACTTGGTTTTCGAAAGCTGCTCACAACCGCTTGAGCACAGCGACTGAGCTTGCATTGCTGGACCTGGACACCAAAGCCGAAACCAAACGTAAAATCATCGAATTAGTCGCGAGCGACGATGACGTGGTCTTCAATGCATCCGTTCTCCATGGAGCCTATGCCGATCTTGACGGAAGTGACTTGGACGAGAGTAGTCAGGAACTGTGTCGTGATTTGGGCAAAAAAATCAAAAATGCATCACATGTAGGCGACTTTGATCTAATTGGTATTTTTGGTCACAAGAATCAGCTTTTGGCCTTTTTTGATCGTCGCCAACAAATGACAGGCTTCTCGACGGGGTCTAGATATGTAACAGATGGCAAGAGTCTATATTTGAGTTTTTCCGAGCTGCCGGAAAACATCCAACTCACACTAAAAATCGTCGAGAACGGGCAGTCCTCAGGATATTCTCGCTATGGGATGGGCCTAGCGCAGACCATCGTGATTCCCGTCCGCGACGTCTTTGACGATAGACCTGAGAAGATAGCCACAATTGTGGGTACAACATTTGTGACCGACGACTACGCTAATCAACTTTCAAAAGCCAGTAATACACATGTCAATTTTTATCATGGCTCTGTTTTGTTGGCTGGTGAATTTAGGTACATCGAACGCCTTTCAGACAAAACCCTGGATTCCCTGAAAAATCAGTGGGATAAGCAAGATCTGGATAATCGCCTGTCCCGTTTACTTTGGCAAGAAACCACTATTAATAACGAATCCTTCACTCAAGCTCTGTACCCGCTTTATGAAATCAACGGCGAAGTGGGCTCCTTATTGGTGATGCACTCCAACCGAAGCGATCAACGCAACAAGAGAAATACGCTCTGGTTAATGGTGCTCACTGCGTTGCTGGTTGGAGGATTGGGCTCAATTCTTATGGTCGTATCTGCCAATCAAATTGTACGACCTCTGAAAGCCTCACTTGAGCTCAGTCGTTTAATGGCGATCGGCGACCTCAGTTCCAATGAAAACTTCGACGGAATAGGTGGCGACGAAGCAGAGATACTAAGGCGCACCATGTTAAGCAGTGTTAAACAGCTACGTGACACATTGAAAGGTGTAACAAGCGCCACAACTGATGTAGATCATATGGCGACAGCGCTGTTTGGTGCGGTAACTGAAGAGATGGGAATTGCCACAGAACAAGCCTCATCGGTCACAGAGATTACAGCCACTATCGAAGAGCTTTCCGCGACATCCAAGCAAATAGCGGAGAACTCAAACCAAGTATTAGAGATCGCTTCTACTAACCTAGCCGAGACGGAATCAGGCTCAGAGATTGTCCAAAACCTTATGGCGAAGATGGACGAGATCAATGCCAATAACGAAGAAAGCATTAATAAGATTGTTGATTTAGGCAAGAATTCCCAAGAAATCACAAAGGTAATCGACCTCATCAGCGGTATTGCAGATCAAACCAAACTGATCGCTTTCAACGCTTCAATCGAAGCTTCCGGTGCCGGAGATGCTGGTCGTCGTTTTGGCGTCGTGGCCATGGAGATTCGCAGATTGGCTAATAACGTGATGGAGTCTACCAGCGAGATCAAAGAACGTGTACACGAAATACAAACCGCCGTCAGCCAATTGGTGATGGCTTCTGAAAAAGGTTCAAACGGTATCCGGGGCGGCCGCGACTTGGCAGTCGCTACCGTCAACACGTTAACCGGCTTAGTGGAAGACGCACGCTCTACCTCTGATGCCGCCCGCCAAATATCGATGTCGACGCAACAACAAAAGATCGCCAATGACCAGGTCGTCGTATCACTGCGTGAAATTGCGCAAGGCGCCAATAACACAGCAGACTCTATCAATCGCACCAAACAAATCGCCAACGATCTCAAAGAGCTTTCGCGAAAACTCAAGGACCAAGTTGATAGGTTCAAGTTGGAATGAAAAACCCCGTCGACGACTTGCGTCAATCACTCGCAGGTCGACCATCCCAGTCACTTGAAGAAACTAAGGAGTCGGAATTCATCATTATTCGGCTGGGCGAATCTCTTTTCGCTCTTCCTCTTGCCGACGTTTTGCAAGTTGTAGCCGTCGAAAAGGTCTATCCCGTTCCAGGCTCACCCGTCCATTTCTTGGGCGTCATAAATGTGCGAAGTAGCATCGAGACTGTATTCAACATAAAGTCATTCCTAGGGTTACAAGCCCAAAAAGAGAATCAAACCAAGGGTCTGCTGATTGCGGTAACTGGCCTGCAAACCGTTATGATGGTTGATGACGTCCTCGATATCCTTAAAGTGCGGGATTCTGACATACACACCACACCTCGAGCCCCAAAAAGTCCGGTCGGGCGCCATCTAAAGGGTGAATTCAGCTGGTCAAGTCAATCGGTCATGATTATCAACCTATCGTCCGTATTTGCGGAGCTAGCAGATGGAAAATGATCCACAAACAGTCGGGTTGTGCCTATTCGATTCTAATGGGGTGACACTTGCAACGATGATCGACCAGCTAGATGGAGTCCGACACACAAGTGCGCCCCATGAGCTATCCATCATCCCTCTATTCGGCGCCAAAGAACCCTTGGAACCTCCAGCGTTTCTCTTGGAAATCCGAGGAGGGAATTCACGCGCCGTGGCAGTAGATCACATTAGAGACATCCTGCAGCTGCCAATCGAGAAGCTATTCCTACTCCCTCAACTTTGGTCAAAGAGCTTCCAGATATCTTGCGTTTGGGCGCTTTTTTTGATTGACGATTTGGCGGTTCCCGTCATCGATTTTCAGCGACTTGTGCTCATATGATCACGAACGATGCGAACTCACTCAGGATCGCTGTTGTGGAACGAGGACTCTCTCTCAGATCAGCCATCATGAAGAAGTTACGAGGTACGGACATCGAGTTTGCTGGCTTCGTCGATATGGGTAGTCATATGACCCGACTACTCGAATATCTGCAGCCTACCTTAATCATTCTAGAATTATCTGCCGATAGTGAAGAGCCATTGAATGCCATTGAATCCATCATGGCCAATACCCCAGTACCTATTCTTGCCATCTCTTGTGATCAACCGACCGTTACCGCAATCGAAGCCATTTCGAGGGGCGCTCTTGAGGTTATGGCACTTGACGATATCGACAGACAGGAGCAGTCTGATTTTGAGCGCAGGTTACGATTGATAAGTGCTGTCAAAGTGATCCGACACCGCAGTCGGTCCAATACGGCCGAAACGCAGGCCAAACAATACCAAATGGTCGCCATCGCCGCATCCACCGGTGGCCCTAAAGCGATCCTTCAAATTCTCAATCAACTGTCAAACCCCTACCCGATCCCAATCGTGGTCGTCCAACATATTGGTACCGGGTTTATCAAAGGAATGTCAGATTGGCTTAACGATGTGACCTCATTTAAGGTGTCCGTCGCCGAAGCAGGTGTACAGCCACAATCTGGCAACATCTATCTGGCACCCGATCATGCACACCTGGAACTACAAGAAGGGAAATTTAGCCTACGCAGTTTCAGTCACACAGACATTTATCGACCTTCGTGCGACTTCTTCTTAACGTCCGTCGCCAAGTCACTTGGTGCGGAAACTATCGGCATTGTTCTTACTGGCATGGGAGACGATGGCGCACGAGGTTTAACCGCTGTTAAAGCCGCTGGTGGGTTGACGATCGCTCAAGATGAGGCCAGTTCTGTCGTGTTTGGCATGCCTCGGCGTGCCATTGAAAGTAACGCGGCCCGTTGGATTCTGCCTTTGGATGAAATCGCAGCCAAGTTGCTGTCGCTCGGGAGCAACGGATGATATACCGTTTCGCCGAGTTAATTCGCAGCCGTTGTGGCCTGTATTTTGAGCCGGCCAAACACGCCTACCTGAGCGAAATCGTTGAACGTCAGCAAAAGAACAGGGGACTTACTGCCGAGCAATATTTTTGCGAGATCGAAGCGGGCGGCAAATTATGGACGTCGCTTGTTGAACAATTAACCGTCAAAGAGACCTACTTTTTTCGCGAACTGGGTCATTTGGAACTCATTCTGCAAATGGTTAAGACGATTAGAAATGCCGAACCTACCCGCCGCATCCGAATCCTCTGCGCAGGTTGTTCAACTGGCGAAGAGCCTTATTCCCTCGCCATGCTATTCGACGAATCTTTTGATCCGTCCTGGCCTAACTATATTGAAATATTAGGTGCCGACATTGATCCTGTTGCACTAGAGAGTGCCCGCAGTGGTCATTTCCGGAAATCATCACTACGAAACATCAAATCTGATCTTGTCCCCAAATATTTCGTCCCTGACCAAGTAAACGCCCTGCAACTAAAAGAACACATGCTCAGAAAGGTGACATTCAAAGAAATCAATTTGCTTGACGCCGATTGGCCAGCACAAGTTGGTCTTGTAGATTTTGTTTTGTATCGAAACGTTTCCATCTATTTTGACGAGCAAACACGCATACAAGTAATGAGTCTGATCGAACGTGTTTTAAACGATCAAGGCGTCTTGGTTGTCGGCACAACGGAAACACTGGCAACCCACCCACAGAGCTTAATACTCCTCAATCGCGACGGACTGTACTATTTTGCTCGAGTACCCAATCCGCGGCCAAAATTCACGGTTCCTAAAACTCGCCGAGTAGAACTAAAGTGCCCTCCAAGAGTAGTACAAGAGAGTCCGCCGATCGCTCTCAATTTGCCAAGTAAATCCTTGGAACAGGTGCAAGATCTGGCACAGGAGCGGCGCTACGATGAAGCGCTTCAACTCTTAGAAAATATCAGCGAAACAGATCAATCGCCCGCGCACGAGGTAACCAAAGCTACTATTTTGTTTCAGTTGGGCAAGTTGGACGAAGCTAGGGAATGCGGACAACGATTGCTGGTCCACGATTCTTACAATGGTGCAACGCACATTCTCTTGGGCATGATCGCTCAGCATCAAGGCGATCATGAATTCGCCGTCCGCAGTTTCCATAAAAGTATCTTTATTCAAGGTTCAGACTGGTTTCCACATTTTTTACTGGCAGAAGCCTTTTACCGATTAGGTAAACATAAAGCTGCTCGACGTGAGTATCGAGCCACACTTCAGCATCTAGACCGCTCATCGGCAGATGTCACGACCTACTCCCTTATTCCTTTGTCGCTCACCCAATCAGATGTCGTTCGTCTCTGCCATCATCGGCTGACTGGCGAGCACAAGGAAGGGCAACAACGTGGCATTTGACCGAAGCAAATTTGTGAAACGCTTCATTGAAGAAGCACGAGAGAATCATAGCAAAGCGGTGAGTGGTCTTTTACTTCTCGAAAAGGACAGCCTGAATGAAAACGTGATCGCTGAAGTCTTTCGCAGTATCCATACAGTTAAGGGCGCCTCGCGGATGTTAGGACTCAAAACGTTGACCGGATTCCTACACACATTTGAAGACGTGTTATCGGCCATGAGAAGTCAAAAGCTGGTGTTTAATCCAGCATTGGCCAACATTCTGTTAGCGGCTTGCGATGAATTTGAACGTTTGATTGATCTGCTGGTGAATAAACAAGAACTTACGGTAAACGAATCCATTGAGTCTGGCCTGCGTCAATCGCTAGAGAATATTGAGGCTAGTGTCGAATCACCCAAAGCTATAAACATGGAGCCCGAATCGTTGCCCGCCAAACCCGTGCCTGCCTCCGACACCGTAAGAATTAAACGGTCACGGGTTGATGAAGTCATGAAACTTACCGGGGAACAATGGAATCACTTGGAAATGATCAAGGCTAGATTAATGAGCCTGCGTGAACTGAATCACACCCTTTCATCGTTAAGGACTCAGTGTCGAGCGGTAGGTGATGATGAGCAAGGGATAGCCATTCGCCAACAGGT
Organism: Holophagae bacterium; assembly: GCA_029263455.1. Taxonomy (GTDB): domain Bacteria; phylum Acidobacteriota; class Holophagae; order Acanthopleuribacterales; family Acanthopleuribacteraceae; genus JAGQSC01. The sequence continues at coordinate 896,303 of JAJCXM010000008.1, read as the reverse complement.
CGAAAGTTTGTCCAAACGACTAAAAACGGTTATCAATCACTTAAAAAACGACATCGAAATTCAAGAAATAAAGACGGCTGATCTACAGACAGGCGCCCATCGGCTTGGACTGATTCCGCTGTCTCGGACTTTTGAGCCTTTAAGGCGCATCGCACGTGATGCGGCGGCTAACCTTGGAAAAGAAGTCGAATTAGTCATTACGGGAGAAGATACAGAACTTGACCGACGTATGCTGGAACTAATCCAAGCGCCACTAGAGCATATGATACGCAACGCGATCGTGCACGGAATAGAAAGTCCAGACCAACGACAAGCGGCAGGAAAAAAGAGAGTTGGAAGAATTGAAATAACGGCGTCCTTTGACCAGGGCCGGGTCATGATTCGTTTTGAAGATGATGGCACTGGCATTGACCTGGAGGGCTTAGGTAAGAAGGCCACAAAGCTTGGCCTTGTTGAAGACAAAGATTGGCACCAAATGACGGAGCAACAACGTACCGAATTCATTTTTGCTCCGGGCTTAAGTTCATCGGAAATCGTTACAGATTGGTCGGGACGTGGTGTAGGCATGGATGTCGTTCGAAGAAACATCATCCATGAACTCAATGGATCAATCGACGTTGATCACTCATCTGGCCAAGGTACACGGTTTCGAATAAGACTCCCACAAAGTCTCGCCGTGATCCAGTTAATGGCTATCAAGTCAGGCGAACACCGGCTTGGCATTCCGACCAACGGCATTAGGAGTATTCACCGCCTCGATCGTCGTAGCTTTATTAATGCAGTCGACTATGAAGCTGTGAGTTTGGGCGACGATATTGTGCGCATCCTTGACCTTGCACACCTATTTGGCAGTAGTCCCAGTACGGACGAAAAGCCTATTTTGGTTGTTGTCACTTCAAATAGCCGCTTACTGGCTGTAATAGTAGATAAGGTTGAAGACATTGACAGTGTGGTTGTTCACCCTATTCCCGAGCACATTAATGCACAAGGCCTATTAATGGGAGCTGCCATTCGCGGTGAAGGTAGCCTTATGAACATACTCAACATTCCTGTGCTCATTCAAATGACAGAACACACCTTCACAGCTAGACCTCAAACATCATTGACCCGGCGCTCAAGAATTCTTGTGGTCGACGACTCGTTTAACACCCGCGAAATCGAAAAAAGCATCTTGGAGTCCCACGGATACCAGGTCAATTTGGCTGCTGATGGTCGCGAAGCATTTGATTTGTTGATCCAAGGTGAATTTGATTTGGTTGTCAGTGATGTCGAAATGCCTCATATGAACGGTTTTGAATTGACGCGCAAAATCAAAGAGACCGACGCCTTAATGGATATTCCGGTGATATTGTTGACGGCAAGAGCTTCCAATGAAGACCGCTTAAAAGGGATTGATTCGGGCGCCTCCGCATATTTGGTTAAACACGCCTTTGAACAAACAAGCCTCATTGAAACGATTGAAAACTTAATCCCATGACAGGAGGACTAGTTGCCTGACGATAGCATGAGAGTTCTATTAGTAGACGACGATGCCTTCGCTCGTGAAGTTATCGCCGATATTCTACATGGACAAGGCTTTGAAGTAGTCACAGCTGGTGACGGAGTTGAGGCCATGAAGCATATAGAAGCTCAAGCCGATAGGTTGGGGCTGGTCATTTCTGACCTCAATATGCCAAACATGAACGGGTTGGAATTGGTCTCTAACATACGTGAATTAGGCATATTGATTCCCATCATGATGCTCACTTCAAACGACGAGATGGAAGTCGTCAAACAAGCCATCGCCTTAGGGGCGGACGACTATCTGATCAAGGATGAGCACATCGACCATACCATCGGCTTCTCGGTGACGAAAGTCATCGAACGCTACGAGCTTGTTCGTCTTAATCAACTCATGCTCGAGGAAATACGCCAAAAGAATGAACAACTTGAAAACTTAAATGGCCAACTTGAACTGGCCACGCAAACAGACCCACTGACCGGCCTAAATAACCGCCGATTCGTAAGTCAAAACATTCTCTATGACATTGCCTTGGTTCACCGCCGTTACCATGATGCAAAACCGCCTGGATCCGACTCTGAAAACAGTGACATGCTATTCATGATGGTGGATATCGACCATTTCAAACAAGTGAACGACACCTATGGCCACGCCGCTGGCGATCAAGTGCTCATCCAATTCAGTGGTATCCTCCGCGACAGTTGTCGGAATTCTGACATCATCGTGCGCTGGGGCGGCGAGGAGTTTCTCGTCATATGCCGTAATTCTTCACTTAAGTATGGGCGAACCATCGCAGAACGCATCCGCAGCAACGCCGAGTCGCATGAATTCAAGGTTGGCAACGGCATAACCATTCACAAAACGTGTTCTTTGGGTTTCTCCTGTTTCCCACTTGCAATAAGTGAGCCTGACCAATTTAGCTGGGAACATGTGATTGATCTGGCGGATCAAGCCCTTTATGCGGCGAAAAAGACACAACGCAATTGCTGGGTTTCGCTAACTGTTTCCGATAAGGATATCGCCTATTTCGTTCGCCAGATTGACCAGTTCTCTGCGCCTCAGTGGCTTGAGACGGGTCACTTAAATATGGAAACATCGCTCGAACCAGAACAAGCCTTAACCTGGAAGTAAAATCAAATTCTTAAGCCCGAGAACGATGCATAAGTTGGTCAACATATACATTCGCACGATTACGCATCGAGCGATGAAAGGAGAAAGGCCGCTCGGTATGGAAAAGAATCGGCACTGGGGCAGCGAAACTCCAACCGAAGCGGCCTTTATTCGTGAAGACGCAAAAAAATGAGGCGTCATTCAATCAAATCAAGTCGCTATATTTAATAGATATAGCCTCCATTGTCAATCACTTTCTTTGCAATCTGACGTCGCAAGTGCACGGTATTGATGGGAGGGTGCTTCAAAAGTCGACGCACGGCAGCCAACATAGTCATCAAAGTATCACCTTCTTCGATGGCAGCCAGAGCCGTTTTTGACCATGTTTGAATACGTTCCATGCCGTCATGGCAATAGACTTGAGTTGCGGCGATCATGTCACTCAGATTTTCCTGACCGTCGCGTTCGATCGCCTTCTTTGTACGCATCAGCATGCTCTCCATGGTGAAGGTTTCAATCAATACGTCAGCAGCTAATCCCAATAGCTCTTGTTGCTCGCCCAACTGGTCCAAATACTTCTGAAAGCCCGCGCCAGCCACAAACATGAAGACCTTCTTCGCGTTAGCGACCATTTTGGTTTCTTGACTTAAGACCTCAAAGTCCTCATCGAAATCAAAGGAAGGCGGACCCATTAGCTCGGTCATCAGTCCTTGTGCTTGTTCCAACAAAGGGATATGACCACGCATGGCTCGCTTAATAAGCATGTCGATCATCAGCATGCGGTTAATTTCGTTGGTGCCTTCGAAGATGCGGTTGATACGACTATCTCGATAGATCCGTTCCACTGGGTATTCTTGCGAATAGCCGTAACCACCAAAAATCTGCACTGCTTCGTCGGCCACGTAATCTAGGACTTCTGAACAGTAGACTTTGACCATGGCACATTCGATAGCGTATTCCTCGATGCCTTTGAGTATTTGTTTCTCGCCACCCTTATCACTGAACTTCACGCCCTCAAGGATGCGGTCAATGACACCGGCAGTGCGGTACAGCATGGATTCGGCCGCAAAGGTGCGAATCGACATTTCCGCAAACTTATGTTGCATCATGCCAAATTCGGAAATAGATTTGCCGAAGGCTTTGCGTTGTTTCGCGTAGTCGATCGCAATCTTTATCGTTTCCTTGGCACCACCTACGGTTCCAGCGCCTAGTTTGAAACGGCCGATATTGAGAATATTAAACGCGATCTTATGGCCTTTCCCTTTTTGACCCAAAAGGTTTTCGACCGGTACTTTCACGTCTTCCAAAATCAGCATCCGCGTTGAAGACGACTTGATCCCTAGCTTACGTTCTTCAGCACCGACACTCACGCCAGGGTAACCACGCTCGACGATGAACGCGCTGAATTCGGTCCCGTCGATCTTGGCGAAAACGATAAATATATCGGCAAATCCAGCATTGGTAATCCACATCTTGGTGCCGTTTAACACATAATGTTTACCATCGTCGGTTAGGACTGCCTTCGTCCTGGCGCTTAGCGCATCTGATCCTGAGGTGGTTTCGGTAAGCGCGTAGGCAGATAACAATTCACCGGTCGCCAGCTTGGTCAGATATTTGGATTTTTGTTCTTCCGTCCCAAAATAAGTAATGGGCATGGTTCCGATTCCGGTATGCCCACCCAAGCTGACTACCAAACCACCGGTTTTTGAGAACTTCTCTGCCATTAGGCACGTGACAGCCTTGGAAAGCTCCATGCCTCCGTAGGCCTCAGGTACTTCGGCTGAAAGTAGTCCAAGTTTGCCTGCATCCTTCAGCATTTTCACAATGAGGTCGATGTCGGTTTTTTCGAGTTGCTCAATATGCGGCATGATTTGGCCATCCACAAACTGTTCAACAGACTCCGCCATCATCCTCTGCTCGTCGGTAAAATCTTCAGGTGTAAATACATCTTTAAGCGCGTGTTTGCTGGTTAAGAAGCTTCCACCTGCCACGAACTCTTTACTCTTTTGTTCTGTCATCATCAGAAGCCTCCCATTAAATTAATTCAAAAAGTCCGGCGGCACCCATGCCTCCGCCGATACACATGGTGACGATGCCGTAACGTTCGTTACGCCGTTTCATTTCATAAAGCAAGGTAGCGGTGAGCTTGGCTCCTGTACAACCAAGCGGGTGTCCAAGCGCAATGGCACCGCCATTCACATTGACTCGTTGCGGATCCAGATCCAACTCCCTGATGACCATCAGAGACTGGGCAGCAAAGGCCTCATTGAGTTCAAATAGTCCAATCTCACTCAATTTAACGCCCGTTTGTTTAAGTAGCTTGGGAACGGCCAAGGCTGGACCAATACCCATCACTTCTGGTCTGACCCCGGCAAGTGCGAAGCCCACAAATCTCGCCATCGGCTCAACACCCAATTCTTTTGCTTTGCGTTCCGACATCACAATAGAAGCTGCTGCGCCGTCCGACATTTGTGAGCTATTACCAGCTGTCACGCTGCCGTTCATTTTGAAGGCAGGTCGCAGTTTGGCTAGGCTTTCATAGCCCGTATCGGAGCGCGGACCTTCGTCCACTATGACTTGCCATTCTTTACTGGTGGTTTTATAGCCCTTATCGGCGACAGTATGTTTTACCGTTACGGCTACCGTTTCGTCGTCAAACTTACCGTCCTGTATCGCTTTAACCGCTTTTTCATGGCTAGAGAGAGAAAACCTATCTTGATCTTCCCTGGACACCTGGTAGCGATCTGCCACGTTTTCAGCCGTCAAACCCATGTTGATATAGACCTCTGGGTAATTGTCGACAAGGTAAGGATTGGGCGCAATTTTGTTCCCGCCCATGGGAATCATTGACATCGTTTCGGCGCCGCCGGCCAAGATAACGTCGGCACCACCGCTCTTAATGCGATCGGCCGCAAAAGCAATCGCCTGTAAACCCGAAGAGCAGAAACGATTGATCGTTAAGGCGGGTACGGTTTCAGGGATGCCTGCACGTAGCTGTGCGATGCGGGCGACATTCATGCCTTGCTCGCCTTCGGGCATCGCGCAGCCTAAGATAATGTCGTCAATTTCAGCCTCGTCCAAGCCTGAAACGCGCTGGATGGCTTCACGCATGGCAACCGCAGCCAAGTCATCTGGCCTTGTCTGAACAAAGCTGCCTTTAAAGGCTTTTCCTACTGGTGTCCTAACAGCGGACACGATAAATGCGTCACTCATGGGAGCTCCTAGTTTCTAAGTGGTTTGCCTTTTGTCAGCATATGTTGAATTCTTTCCAATGATTTCCGTTCCCCACACAATCGCAAAAAGGCCTCACGTTCGAGATCAAGCACGTGTTGCTCCGTCATCGTGGTGCCTGGGGTCAACGCACCGCCCGTTAGGATACGAGCTAAGTGGGTGCCTATGGTTTGATCATGTTCGCTGATGTAGCCGCCTTGTCGCATCATATACAGCCCAAGCTTTAGGGCAGCAAAGGCAGGTTCACCCAAGACTGGGATATCGTTAGGCACTGGCGGCGGTGTGTAGCCCATGTCGGCCAATGCTCGCGCCCTACTCTTGGCGGCCAAAAGCAAAGCATCTAAGTTCATCGTGACCCCATCTTGGTCACGCATAAAACCGAACTCGCGCGCTTCGGCGGCCGATGTAGCTACTTTGCCCATGCCAACGGTTTCAAACAGGCGTCTCAATGGCGTTAACAAGTCTTTCTCGCCACGTTTGGCTGCCCCGCCCACATGGCGTAACAACATCTCTTTGGTTCCGCCGCCTGCCGGGATTAAGCCTACACCAACTTCCACCAGACCCATGTAAGTTTCAGCCGCTGCTTCTACTCCGTCTGCATGTAGGGAATATTCACAACCACCGCCCAGAGTCAGTCCAAAGGGAGCCACCACTACCGGTTTTTTGCAGTACCGTATTGAGGATGTCGCCTTCTGGAAGGCGGCAATCATGAGATTAATATCTTCGAAATTGCCTTCCTGAGCTTCCATCAACAGCAACATTAAGTTTGCGCCTGCCGAGAAGTTGCCGCCCTGGTTGGCTATAACTAAGGCATCGAATTGGGACTCCACTGTTTTCACAGCGTATTGGGTCATGGCGATCGTGTCTGACCCAATTGCGTTCATCTTCGAGTGAAACTCCAAGCAGGCCACGCCATCACCCAAATCGACCAAACTTGCGCCTGGCGTAGTTTTCACTACTCTGTTGGCACTTTGTTTGTAGTCAGAGAGGATGATCACATTTGGACGCCCGGGTATTTCTTCGTAGGTAAGATTGTCAATATTTAGGAATTTTGGCTGGCCATTCTCGCGTTTGTAAAAAACGTCACAGCCCTTTGCCAGCATCTTATTGATGAGTTCGGGGACGGCTCTCCCTTCCGCGACAAGGCGATCCGCAACATGCTGCACGCCAAGTACATCCCAGGTTTCAAAGGGTCCTAACTCCCAACTGAAACCCCAACGCATGGCGCGATCCACGTTGACAATGTCATCGGAAACTTCACCTAGTCGATTGACGGCGTAAACCATCACTGTTGACATCGCTTGCCAGACAAAGTTTCCGGCACGATCGTCCATCGCGACCAACTTCCGTAATCGTTCACCCAAATCGTCCACGTTCTTAAGAATTTCCACACTTGGGAAATTTGCCCTTTGACGTTCGCGATAAGTTAACGTTTCTAGATCAATAGTTTGAATATCGTTCTTAACCTTATTGTAGAAACCGGCACCCGTTTTCCTTCCCAAGATGCCTTTATCGATCATGGCTCGAATGGCGTGCGGTAAAACAAAATGTTCACGCATCTCGTCGTCGGTTGCCGCTTCATACAAGTTATCAGCTACATGAGCGAAGGTATCAAGACCCACAATATCTGCTGTTTTGAATACAGCACTCTTTGGGCGGCCACTCAGTGGGCCCATCAGCTTGTCCACTTCTTCAATGCTGTATTCTCCGTCAATCATGGCGCGCATCACGCCCATCATGGCGAGCACACCGATACGGTTGGCTATGAAGTTAGGACAATCCTTCGCGATGACGACACCCTTACCTAAGCACGACTCGCCAAACTCGACAAAGAAGTCCACTAAACCCGAATCTGTTTTGGGTCCCGGAATAATTTCCAGCAGTTTCATATAACGCGGTGGGTTAAAAAAATGCGTGCCACAAAAACGAGTCTGCAGGCTTTCGGGCAGTGCCGCACTTAATTGATGGATTGGAATACCTGAAGTATTTGAAGTCAAGATGGCGTCGGCCCTTAAATGGGGTACCACTTTTTCGAATAGAGCTTGCTTCACGGTCAAGTCTTCTTTGACTACTTCAATTACCCAATCACAGTTCTTCAGTTCAGCCAAATCACGCTCAAAACATCCTGTTTTAATACGCTTAAGCCAATCACCAACAAAAATCGGAGAAGGCTTCGATTTGGCCATTAATTTCACTGACTCAGCGGCTAGGTTAAGTGTCCGGCCACCTTTCTCGATTTCGAGATCGAGTAAAACAACGTCGATCCCGGCATTCACGAGATGGGCCGCAATCGCAGATCCCATAACTCCAGCCCCAAGAACACCAGCCCTTCGGATCTCTCGCGACATAACACCCCCACAAAATTGAATGGTCATTCATTTTTATTTTGCACGTTATGACGCATCTTGTCAAGATTGGATTTCGGGCGCTAGCGACCGCGTAATTTTGCCTAGCTAATCGAGAAAAGCTACCGAGTCCGAAATCGACAATAGGTTTACAAACTTGGCCATAATAAGGCATCATGGCCGGTAAATCGGGGGATCTATGAGTAACAGTCCAACCAAAGTCAGTAACCGTGAACGCAAGAAGATCGAGAAACGCCAGCGCATTCTGGATGCCGCTATAAAAGTCATCGCCAAGAACGGTTTCCAAGGGACAACCGTTGCTGAAGTAGCTGCGGAAGCACAAGTCGCTGACGGTACGATTTATCTGTACTTCCAGAATAAAGATGACTTATTGATTACCATTTTTGAAGAGACAATGGATCGCTTTATTGCGCAGGGCCTGGAAGTGATTGCCAATATGCCAACTCCGCTTGATAAACTCAAGTCGATTGTCGATCTACATTTGACCAGCTTGGGGTCTAACGAAGATTTGGCGGCCGTATTCCAGATCGAGTTACGCCATAGCATCCACACCATGAAGCAGTTTTCACAAACGAAACTACGCGATTATTTTCAGATCATCGAATCGACTATTGAAGATGCCCAAAAAGCAGGGCAGATCCGGGCCGACCTGGATGCCTGGACAGCTGTCAAAGTTGTCTTTGGTGCACTAGACGAGATGGCCACCAATTGGGTGTTACGCAAAAAAGACTATGCGCTCAAGGACATGGCTCAACCCACCATGCATATCCTCTTTCATGGATTAGGTGCCTAACCCGGTCACATACTAGACCCAAGTAAATCTAAACGGCTTTCGGCATCCGCTTTCATGGCGTCAAATCTAGAGTCTGCATGTTCCCACATCGCTAAGAATGCCGTAAAGTGCTCAATCGCGCGCGGTGGATTGACATTTTCGTACATCAACCCACGTTGATAGTGAGAAGGGGCGACAAAAATAAGGTCATGGATCGAATAGTTCACAAACGACGATAGTCGTTTTTCGGCCGTCTCCAGATCACCTATTTTGGCGGCGGCGACACCATGGAGATAGCGTTCCATGGGGCGCGAGAAAAAGGGTGAGGTGCTAAATCCGCCATACCAGCCTTGTAAATTGAGATCTTGAGCTAATTGGTAAGCCAGCAAAGAGTCTCCTTTTGACATCGCTTCCGCCATGTGAATGCCGACGACCATGTCCGATGAAGCCATTTTGACGTTAAAATCTGAGCTGTCGGGCATCCCTTCCGCGAACTTTCGCGCCAGATTCAGTTTGCCTGATCGCGCAGACATAATGCCTGACAGGTACACTTCGATTTGATCGTGGAACTGGTTGTGCACGGTCAGAAAGATATTCTGAGAATCAATCTCTACGGCATCGGCGGCCTCGGCCAGTTCTTTCGACAAACTGTCAAATACACTGGCTTTGACATCGATATAAGGCATGGAGTAATAGAGCAGTTTAAGTTCTAAAGCGGCCCTAGGGTCGATTAAGGCGGCCTGCTCCAAATAAGCATGTGCTTCTCCCCATTGCCCGCGCGCCATGCTCAAATAGGACAAGCATTGGAATCCCAAAGCTCGCGTATCGGCCGATCGATGACTCTGCGTCATCAATTCGGCCACATGAAATGAGTCAAACGGGTTAGGTGCGAAGGCGCCTATGTTCCATGTCGTCAACATCAATGCCGTGTCGCTAGATTGGGTCAGATTCTTTAACAATTGGGAGATTTTTTGTTCGTCCTGATGCACGTAAGCTACTAGAGCCTCAACCTCGATGCCACGTTCTCCATCGGGTTGAAGTTTGGTGACTTTTGCAGCCAAGTCATCGAATTGCTCAAAGTTTCCAACCTGAATTTCAATGCGCATCAGATGCAATAAAGCCTGGACATGGTCTGGGTCCAAGGCAATCAGGCGATCAAAAGGATCACGTGACGCAGATAATGGTTGTCCTAGGATGGGGCCATAATGAAATCTAACCTCACCTAATTGGAACCAGGCCTCAATATCGTCCACGTAGACATCAAGTATCTCTCGATATAGATGTTCAGCCCCTTCTACATCGCCGTTTCGCCAAGCCAAGCTCGCATCCAGCAGCATCTTATCGTGTTTGTTAAGGCGACCACTTTGCTGCACGGCTTTTTCAGCGGCCTGTTTGGACAAACCGGTCAATGCGAGCCACTCGGCTGCCATGCTCAACCGATAATAAGCCAACGCAAACTCGGGATCTTCTTGCACAGCATTTTGCATTGCATCTATGGCATCGGCAAAGCGGCCTTCACGAAAGCTTTTCTCGCCGTCAAGGTAGGCGCGCAAAGCGGCAAAGGAGTGAGTGGTCATAGCTGCTAAGCGCCGCATTCGTTGTGCTGGCTCAGGCGCTATGCCTTCCAGTAAATCCACCGCCGCATTATCAATCATGGTAAAAAGCTCGTTTGATTGGCCTTGAGCGGTGGAATGAGCTACCGGGTTTGGTCGATTGACATCATAAAGCGAGATATCCAAATTCAGCGTACCCGCGATTTCGATGATACTTCCGGAAACATAAAAATTGGCACCAAAGCGACGAGCGATATCGTGACGTTTGGCTTCGGTCACGTCATCTGGATCAATCTTGGCCAAATAACCCAACAGAACCTTTGGGTCGATGCTGCGAATATCAGTGACCTCATCAAATTTGGTACTCATCAGGTCAACCATGCCTTCTGCTAAGTAGGTGTATTCGCTCCCTGCCCTGATCGTAAACGGCAAAACCGCGATGGCTGTTCCAGTCCCTGTGGGCACGACATATTCTGGTTCAGTTTGAGACCGAATGCGCCATGTCAGAACAGCTATACAAATGATCAGAGCAAGCACCCACCAAGCAAGCCTTTTTCGTCGCCTTGACTTGATAACACCTGAGAACAAGAAACTTGTCGAAAAAGATCCCGTCTGGTTTTCTCCACGAGCCAGGACTATGTCGCGCATAAAGGTCTTAACATCGGCATAGCGTTGATCTGGATTTTTAGCCAACGCCAGGTCGATCACTTCCTGAAGACCGGAATTCACTTCTTCCATGGCGTCCGAAAGTGGAGCAGGTTGATCATTCAAGATTTTATAAATAACGCCCATGCTCTTTTCGGCAACAAAGGGTCGGCCGCCTGTTAACATTTCGTATAGCACGACGCCCATTGAAAAAATATCGGCGCGATGGTCCACATTCTCACAATGAATCTGCTCTGGAGCGATATACCCAGGCGTTCCAAAAGCTTGATCTTTATGGGTTAACGACATCTGAGTAAATTTGGCCAGACCAAAATCAAGAATCTTGGGCCGACCTGAGCGGTCAAAGAGAATATTGTCAGGTTTGATATCGCGATGCACAACACCCTGTTCATGAGCTGCCGCCAACGCGTCACAGATTTGCAGCGTAATCTCCAACGCTCGATTAACAGGTAACGCACCATCTGCCACCATATCTTTGAGCGACTGACCTTCTACATATTCCATGGCAATGAAGGCGCGACCATGATAATCGCCAATCTCGAAAATGGTTACGATATTTGGGTGATTAAGACTGGCCGCCGTTTGAGCTTCGCGCTTAAGACGAGCTTTGCTTTCTTCATCAAGCGTCATGTAGAAAGGCAAGAACTTCAATGCCACTTGGCGTTTAAGGTTTTCATCTTCGGCCAGATAGACCACGCCCATGCCGCCAATCCCAATTTGGCGAATCACGCGGTAATGAGATATATGATCACCCTGCGCTATCTGATTCATGAATCCTGTCCTGCTTCTCTATCTTACGCTAACCAGTTGCTTGTTGGATTCATAAACTTGAAGACGATTTATGCCAGACGTCAATGATTTGGGCAGCAGCGCTCACGGCAATCTCTGCTGGCGTGTGGTTTACGATCGACAATCCAAGCGGAGCATGAATCGATTTTAACCATTCAGGATCGGCACCTTGCTCGGTTAGTGTCCTGAAAATACGCTTGATCTTACTGCGACTGCCCATCAGCCCAAGATACGCAAATGACTGGTTCAACAACGACTTCAGGACACAAGTGTCTGTATCCATCGCTCGTGTAACCACAGCGACATAACTTAACGCACCTTGATCCACAATCGTGCCCACGTGGGAAAAGGGACATTGCTGTTTGACATCGGCACAGTCTTCTAGCATAGCAGGCGCATCATTGCGGTCGTCGATGACAAACACTCTAAAATCCAAGAGTGCAAACTGTCTGGCAATCGCCTGACCAACGTGTCCACCGCCCAAAACGTAAAGCGTTGGTACACATGAAACGGCAGACGTGTATTGGAAGTCCAATGATTGGTTGTGCACAAAAATCGATTTCGGGTCTCGACAAAATCGGAAGCCCTGGGAATCTATCGCTATACCAACCCGTTCACCTGATTCGCTAAGCTCTAACAAGTTCTCAACGTCCGATAAATGCTTGTGAGCAAGTGGAACGCCAATCAGCCATTGTCCTCCAGAACAAACCATGCCGCTGCGTTCGCCATCCAATGCATTTGCCTGATGGACGCGTTTCAACAGAATCGGCTCAGCTAAGTTTGGCGATCGATCGATGAGTTGGCGCTCCATAATACCGCCGCCAACTGTGCCAACGATTGACCCGTCGTGGGCGACACTCATCATGAAGCCGCTTTTACCGGGCGAACTGCCCCAGCTTGCAGCAACAACCCACAAGACTAGTGATTCGTTAGCCTGCAATCGCTGGCGCACCGAACGCCAAAACGTGCGTTGAGATCGATTCACAGCACCTACTTCGTCCGTTGAAATTATCTGGGATTCTTACACGAAACCGTGCTTTGGGACATTAGACCTATGCCTGAATGACTTGCCGTAAAGAGATCGCCACCTTGTTCCGGTGACTTATCTAGTCACACTTTCGCTAATTGCTTCGCTGGCATGAGACCGAGATGCCTTTGTAGAGCGCAGCCCCATCATGACCTTTTCCGGTGTGATAGGAGCTGAAAAAGGCATATCTGTGCGCTTATAACTACCCATGGCATTTCTTACGGCAAAGTATCCGCCGATGCCATACATGAGAGGAGGCTCGCCAACCGCCTTTGACCTGAAAATGGCAGCCGAACTGCCTGGCTCACCCAAGAATTCAACATCGATAGATTTTGGAGCAGCATAGACGTCGGGTACTTTATAGGTAGACAAAGCGTTAGAACGTAGTTTTCCTTCGTTATCAAAAACCAGTTCCTCCATTGTCATCCACCCGAGACCCTGCACAATGCCGCCCTCAGTTTGTCCCAGATCAACATTGAGGTTCATGGAGCTACCAAAATCATGAACGACCTGAACGCGATCAATTTCGTATATCCCGCGAAGAATATCGACCGTAGCTGTAACTAAGGCACAACCGTAAACGTGATAAGCAAATGGGTGTCCACGCTCGATACTGCTGTCGAAGTTGAGTCCTGGTGTCGCGTAATGAGCGTGTTCTGACAGATTAATACGTTGTAAGTAACATGCTTGAGCGAGGTCAGCGAAGGATAACTCCGTTGTTTTGTCATCGACGTAGACGCGGCCCGAAATTAAGTTGACGCGTTCCATCGTCGACTTTGTCAATTCAGCGGCTACTGCCAACATGCGCGCAGCAACGCGTCCGCAAGCAAGTAGTAGCGCATGTCCGTTAAGGTCGGCGCTTGCACTTGCCGCCGTCGGAGATGTATTGGCGATACGCGTCGTATTGGTAGACTCAACTTTAATAGTTCGCAAACCCAGACCAAAAACATCTGCCGCAACTTGAGCCATTTTAGTTGACACACCTTGACCCATCTCAACCGCGCCAGTGCTTACGCTCACGCTGCCATCTTGATAAACATGAACTAACGCGCCAGCTTGATTCATATGGGTCTTGGTAAATGAAATGCCAAAACAAATCGGCATCAGCGCAAATCCCCGCTTTTTGAACGGGTTTTCTTGATTGAATGCTTCAATTTCAGTATGAACATGCGGCAATGAAACCTTCAACTTCAGCCGCTGCAGACAATCCCGAGCTCGTGATTCGCCCACGACTTGACCGTAGGGAAACATATCACCGTCGCTTAGTAGGTTTTCTTGTTGAATTTGATAGGCCGGGATGTGTAATTGGCTGGCTGCATGCTCAATAGCAGCCTCAATGGCAAACATCCCCTGCGGACCGCCAAACCCTCGAAAAGCCGTATGCGGCGTGACATGGGTGCGACAACTGGTCGCCGTAGCACGGGCGTTAGGAACAAAATAGCTATTGGTGAAATGAAATAAGGTACGTTCTAGAACTGCCGGTGACAGGTCGGCTGCGGCACCCGCATCTTGGTAAAACATGACTTCATAAGCAAGTATCTTATGTTCTTCGTTCAGACCTATCTTGTAGTCAAATTCGTAGGGATGCCGTTTCCCGGTCATAGCCATGTCGTCAAGACGATGCAGTACTAATTTGACTGGACGTTTAAGCAGGAGTGCGGCTAGTGCTGCCATTACGGCCCAAGGCGTTGCCTGATCTTCCTTCCCTCCAAAGCCACCGCCCAGCCTAGTGACATCAACTTCAATGGCGTGCATCGGGAGCTTGAGAACACGAGCAGCGGTACGCTGAACGGCAGTCGGGCCCTGAGTAGATGAAACAATACGCACGTGACCCAGCTCGCCCGGAATAGCATAGGCACCTTGGGTCTCAATGTAGAGATGTTCTTGGCCACCACAGTCACCCTGCCCTTCGACGATCAATGAACAGTCTTGCCAAACACGATCAGGTTCACCTAGCTCAAATGTTCGCGTCTTTCCGATAATTGAACCAGCTCTAAACGCGTCCCTTGGCTTAACAACCGCCTTAAGTTCTTCGATCTCCAAAACCACCTGTGCAGCGGCATGACGTGCAATGGCTTCTGATTCAGCGACAACTAGTGCAATGGGTTGACCGCAAAAGTGCACGGTTCCTTCAGCAAACAGTGGTTCGTCAGGAAAAATGCCACCAATTTGATTCTCGCCAGGGATGTCGCGGGCGCAAATAACGTGCTTTACGCCAGCCACTTGCATGGCTGGCTGAAAATCCATGTTTATGATGCGACCATGGGCAACAGGTGATTGCACTACGTGGGCAAACAGCGTGCCGTCAAGCAGCGGTAAGTCATCCACATACAATGATGTGCCACGTACATGGCGCTCCATGTCTATGTGTTTGCTTGATTGATTCTTTATTGGTCTGTCCATTAAACCAAAGCACCTAAATCGATTTCTTGCGGTACCAGCTCTGCGAAATGAGCCAGAACCAGCTGGTAGACGAGCTGTCTCTTGTATTCGGCCGAGCCTCGAACATCGCTGATCGGCGTTACTTCGGCCATCGCCCACGTCGCTGCATTGATTACAACCTCGGTCGTGAGTTGCTTATCCGTCAAGAATTCACTCGTTTTCTCAAGTACCAGTGGGATAGCCGCGACGCCGCCAGCAGCAACGCGGCAGGCAACGATATGCGTTCCTTCAAGTTGCATATATAACGCCGAGTTTACAGTTGCTATGTCCAAATAAGTACGTTTACTCACCTTCTCAAAATGAAATTTATGCTCGCTTGTGGGTTCACGAAAGCGGATGCGATGTATTTCTTCCAACGGTTCTTTAGCCAAAGTTTTATAGCTAAGGAACAGGTCTTTGAGCGCTATCCAGCGAGACTTATTTTGTTGTTTCAGCTCGATCTCAGCCCCCAGGGCCAAAAACATAATCGTCATGTCGCCGATAGGCGAAGCATTAGCAAAGTTGCCAGCTAACGTCGCCATATGACGAATAGGGGTTGAGGCAATCAAATTCATATAATCGCGAAGGCGTGGAAAATATTTGCCTATGACTTGAGATCGCTTCAATTGCTCAGCTGTCATGCCAGCATGAACATACAAATAACCGTCCTCCAGGGTGAAGTCGGAACCATCGGGTTTGGCCGGAAAACGGATGGACGTATCCATCATTTCCTCGGGTCGTTGCACATTGAGATCTGTGGCACCACCCATGATCAGAGTTGCCTCTGTGTCAAAATCCGTTTTTTCCAAGGCGCGTAATCTTGCCGGCATGTCTCGAAAGTAATCAGGTATGAAGCGATGCTCTATTAACCAATCGAACCTGGTCGAATCGTTTGGACAGGCATCTAGCTTATCTTTGACGGCCAATAATGCCCGTTCAATTGATTTATAACCGGTACAGCGACAGATATTCCCATCTATGGCAGACAACCCGGATAATTGATCTTTGTTTTCCTCCAAAGCATAGCCAGTCATGGACATCACAAATCCAGGGGTGCAAAAGCCACATTGAGAGGCGGATTGATCAACCATAGCTTTTTGAACTGGCGTCAAGTGCTCTCCATTGATGCCTTCGATCGTCACCACGTGACTGCCATGTATGCGACCTAGCGGCAACAAACAGGACGTCATGACACGGTACTCAATCGAGTCACGGTTTTGCGTACCAACCAGAACGGTACAGGCCCCACAATCTCCTTCGCGACAGCCGATTTTTGTGCCGCTCAATTTCGAGGTCTGACGGATGAAATCAAGTGCCAGACTGCCGCTAGGCAAATCGGTGGAAACGGACTGATTGTTGAGAATGAAACGGATGTTAGCCATGCCAACCTTTCGTCAAGCAGGTTCGTTTTGTGTCGCTAGTTCAAGTTGAGGCTGGTCACTCTTAAATTCGACATCACCAAATTCACCGGCCAAAACAAACGAACCACGCCCGGGCTGTGCGAAATAGTCTATGGTACCGTAGTCTTTCACCCCATCAAAATCGTGGCCTTCTGTTTTCTCCATAGGTCGCAGACCTTGTAAATCTCGCACGCTAGAGAAAATCAATCGTGCTTTTCGATAACAGGCTACCTCGCCGTTTTCATTGGCGATATAGCCCGGATGGTCAGGCCACAAGCTAACATCTATGTCAAACGACAAGGTGCCATCGTTCAAGCTCCAGCCCAAAACTAAGCTGTCAGCCAAATCAACACCCTGAAATGCCTCCATGGTTGTCCCATCACTTAAGATTTATAGAAATGCTGAGTCCAAATCTAGCACATCCAGTTTTGCAGGTTAAAGACAAACGAACATAATTACGGCGCATTTAGTCGTTTGCGAATCTCTAGCATGAATCGTGGGCCAGGATCGACCTTTTGCGTTCGATAATTTGGTGAAGATTCGGTGAAGAGACCATAGCCAGGATGGACGGGATCTTCAAAATCGCGATACTCGCTATGCCCAATGACGAAATCGATGGTGGGGTACTTACCTAAAAGGTACGCGATAAGCTGCACATTTGCCTGCAATTGAGCCTTGGTCAAACCGTTTGGTTGCTGGCCTAAATCAGACTCACCCACATTTTCAATGCCAATCGCAACGTGATTCAAGCCGATCACATGGCGCGTGACCGCATTCTCTGGATAGGACTGATAAATCTGACCATCCTTATCAACGATGAACTGTATGCCCACATTGAGGTCGCCGTTCACCGCGACCATTTCACGATCAGATGAAATACGGTTCGGCGTAAAGTAGGCCAACGTTTCTTCCAGTGTTGGAATGGCCGTGAAATGAACAACCACGACTTTGGGAATCATGGCCAAGACACTGGCATCTTCACCGCTTGGCATGGCATCAAAAAAGGTTCTGTTATGTAAGTAAAAGTACTCGCGTGTCAAATCGACCCGCTCCGCATCAATTTCGATGGCAAAACGGGTATCAATATTTGGCGCCACAGAGGCATTAGCACGGCGACTGGCTAGCTGCTCGCGATAGTCGCGGGGGTCTGGCTCAGCTTCAATTTTATGAGCACTGCAAGACACAAAGAGCGCCAGCCAAACCCCCAATAACCACGATTTAGTTAAGAGCCCGGAACCTGGCTTTTGCGCCCAAACGCGATACGTCAATATCAATTTCTCGCTCCCCTGCTGATAATACACTTGAGTAGTAATCGAAATAATAGAACGATTTCAGTTCTTGATAAATATCATCAAAGGTTTGGTCCAAATTTTTGAGCTTATTCACGCGCGTAGAAATCGAACCAGTAGAGCGCGCGATCTCTTGCAAAAAGACATTTCCAGAGCGGTTGCTATGACCCAGAAAATCGCCGGGCAGAATAATGGAATAAACCATCACTGGCGAACCGCGCAGTGATTTCGCGATATGTATATCCGTCACGGCAGAAGAGCTGTCCGTGCCGTCTGAAACAGCAATAATGACTTTGGTCCCGTTCTGACCTTCCAGATGATCGGTGGCAACCAAAATGGCGTCATACAGAGATGTAGCCAGCTGAGGACTCATGGTAAACATCTGTCGTTGTAGCGATTTGAAATCATTGGTTAAGTCAGACACGCGCAAAACCTTATTGTCAAAGGTGTAAATACTGGCGCGATCTTCGGGCTGCAGCTTCGATAGGAATGTATGCACAGCGTACTGAGCGCGGTAGAGCTTTTCTCCGAACATCGATATTGAATTGTCTACTAATATGGCAATGCGTAATGGAGCCGTGTCTTTCTTGAAATGAAGAATTTCGCGGACCTCTTTGTTTTCTTTCAGCTTGAAGTCGGACTCTTTTAGGTCCAGTAAGAATTTTGACGGACCCTGCGTAACAACGGCACGTACGCCCACTAGGTTTACGTATTCTTCGGTATCAACGTCGAGGGATTTGACACGGACCTCATCGCGCTGAAAGGTTTCGTTTTCGAAATAGGCCACTACACGCAAATCCAATTTACCGCGTTCACCATCCACGGTGAATGGAACTTCAAATGGCGGTTCCGTTAAAGTTGCAATCAACTGTTCATCCAAGAAACAGTCTATCTGCAGGATAGGGCTCGAAATCTGCGCAAGCGTGAATTGCAGCTTGGTCGTACCGGTAACTAAGTCATCATCAACTGGCGAAGTAATCTCGAGTGCAACGTTCTTATCTCGTTTGAAGCGAGCCCTTTTGCCTAGCAGTTGATTACGTTTACGACGGGCTTCCGAGGCTAGCTCTTTCTTGTTCTGTAGACCACCGCGGATGGTCGCAAAAAAGGGTTGAAAGCGTGACACAAGGCTGTACGCCTCCGGCTTCATGTCGTAGTCAAGATAGAGGTCAAGTAAGCGGGCCAGAGCCTTCTTATCCGCAGGCGCCAATAGGACATACTCTTCTAGTTCAGCAATCGTATCTTCATCGCCGCCGCCGTCTTCGATTTGTTTGAGAATGCTGCTGTACTTTTCGATAGTTTGAGCATAGTGCCGAAATAGATCCGACATCACCAAGTTCCAGATCCCATCTTGGCGATAAGCATAGGTGGTGCCCAAATGGATCATAACTTTAGTGACATCGCCTTTGTTCCAAAGGATCAATGACGGGAATAGATCAAATATGGGGACATCATTATTGTTAACTAGAACTTTGGGCCACTTAAAATAGAGATCAACGATGAATTCGTCCGTTGCCGGTCTGGCAAATTTCTCAGGACCCTTTGGAAAAAGAACGGTGCGTAAGAATTCAAGATAATGGACCGGGCTCTTCACTTTGTTGATATCAAAGGTGTGGGTCACGTCATCGCAGACAATCATGCCTTCATTCTCGTTAGGGGACAAGACAAGGTCTACGTCATACTCATGCATTTCCAGTGGCTCGCCAGTCAGGTCCCGCAACGCCAATTCCAGCTTAAATCTCATTATCGGCAAAGGTTGACTTGATTCGCCGAGCACTGCGCCGCGGTTCCGATCCAAAGTGCGAAACAAGAATGCCGTTTGACGAAAGGGGGCATCCAAGGTCAGTTCCATCATTTCGCGTCCTAAATCGAAACGCTCATCTTTCAGATTCTCGTAACTGACAAGTGATTCTGGTACAGGTGCCACAATCACACTGTCCTCTTCAAAGGTCAATTCGAGATTGAGGAAATAGATGTCATCCGTTGCCATAAGGGCTGATACTGCGATGAAAAGGATGCTAAGACGGCGCATGTTGAACTCCAGAATTAGTCGTGTTCAGGAGCTTACGCAAATTACCTGCCATGGTTTGCAGGTTCTTAAGCTTTGTCATGTGCGTTGACTGATTGCACAGGTGCTTCGCATCCTGTTAAAGTGAGTCATGATTCATTTTCTGCGCTAAGGAGCCCTCTATGACCCATTACCGTATCGATGAACGCGACCTTGCATTCAATATGTTTGAGTGCCCGGGCGTGCAACAACTCGAGGGCAACCACCCTTCACCCGATGCCGGTGAAGATACATTACGTATGGTTTACGAACAAATTAGTGCCTTCAGCCAGAAGGTATTAGCGCCCTTACATGACAGTGGCGATCGCGAAGGGTGTCAATTCGAGAATGGATCGGTCAGGGTACCAAACGGCATGCAGCAAGCATGGAACGATTATCGAGAGTTGGGGCTCATTGGCATGATGGCCTCGGCCAAGTACGGCGGAGCAGACTTGCCGCATTTTTTCGCTGCGCCAGTTGCCGAGTTGGAGTGCGGTTCCTGTGTTTCATTTTCGATGCTGCCTCTGCTAACGCGGGGTTCGGCCAACTTAATTGCCTCGTTTGGCTCAGATTGGCTCAAAGACAGGTACTTACCCAACATGTATTCGGGCCAGTGGGCAGGCACCATGTGCTTGACGGAACCCCACGCAGGAAGTGATGTGGGTGCCTCAACGACCAAAGCAATCCCGGATGGCGATCACTACCTTATAAGTGGCACCAAAATATTTATCACCTGGGGTGAACACGATTTATCAGAGAACATCATTCACCTTGTTTTGGCACGTTTACCTGATTCACCTAAGGGTTCACGCGGGTTGAGCTTGTTCGCAGTACCCAAATACAGAACGGCAGACGATGGCAGCATACTAGGTGGTAATGACGTTGAATGCGGCAATATCGAACATAAAATGGGCATTAAGGCTTCCCCCACATGTGTCATGAATTTCGGCACCAATCAAGCCTGTATAGGCTACTTAGTTGGCCAACCCAACCAGGGCATGGCGCATATGTTTCAGATGATGAATGCAGCACGAATCGAAGTTGGCGTTCAGGGACTTGCCCAAGGGTCTGCAGCTTATTTGGCCGCTAAAGCATATGCGCAGGAAAGGACCCAAGGGTCTCGTAAATCAGCAGATGGATTCCGCTCCCTCAAAATTGTCGAACACCCTGACGTACGACGCATGCTTGCCACCATGAAAGCGTTAACAGAAGGCGGCCGCGCCTTGCTCTACCACCTCACACTTTATCTGGATTTGGCCCACTACCACCAAAGCGAAGCTGAAAAATATGAGGGTTACGTGGAACTCTTAACCCCAATCTGTAAGACCTTCGGTTCTGACCAGGGCTTCAAAATCACCGAAATGGCCATTCAAACTCATGGTGGTTATGGCTACTGCCAGGAATATGGCGTTGAACAATACATGCGAGACGTAAAGATTAGTAGTATTTACGAAGGCACCAATGGCATTCAGGCCTTGGATCTGGTGTTTCGCAAGATATTGGGCAACCAAGGGCTGCACCTAAAAAATTGGTTGGCTGAAATCACACAGTTTGCGGGAGAGATACGCGATGGTGAGCTCCGTGCCATCAGCAGCGCTCTGCTAAAAGCCAGCCAAGAAGTCGCGGCAACGGCCCAATTCTTTGCAAGTTGCAAGGACATGGAACAGGTGCAATATCACGCCGTCCAGTTTCAAGAGTCAATGAGCCACTTGGCCGCTTGTTATTACTTAAGTAGACAGGCACAAGTTGCCCTTGAGAAGTCCAAATCATCAGACGAAGTTTTTTATACAGAAAAGGTGCTGACCGCTCAGCTGTATGCATCCGAATTATTGCCTGCAGCCACATTTGCTTTAACAAACATGCGCAAAGACCCGCCGATTGGCCTTAGAATATCCTTCAAACCCTAAACTGAAGTGGCCTAAGCGCATTGACAATTTTGGCATCCCTAGCACGGTAAAGTCAGACCTGTTAGAATCCAGCGCGCCTGACTTCGAAATTCTCCACCTAGGTTGCCGTGAAAAAAGACATTCTTACAAAACACTTGAGCATGCAAGTTTTGAAGGGCTTGGCTCGATTTATTTATCGATTTTATTGGCTCATCCTCATCGTCTTCACGGCTATTACGGTTGTGCTGGGTTCATTTGCCTTACGCTTACAACAGGAAACGACCCTTAAAGATCTGTTACCTGACCATAATGAAGTGGTACGTCATTTCGAGGATACCGTCCGCGATTTCAACATGATCGACCGAGTCGTCATGGTAGTGCAGTTTGAACCTGAGGACTTGGAATACGCACAAATTTTTGCCGACATCATGGTCGACGAGGTGCGGGCCGACCCGCAGTTTTCCGAATACCTCAAATATTTTAACGGCAATATCTTTGATCAAATCGAGCAGACCGACTATTACGAGTATTTGCAGTACCTGATACGGTTCCTACCGCCCGATAAATTGGAACAAATGGCGGCCCGACTAACCTCTGAAGGTATCCGACAACGTGTCCAACAAAATTATCGGGACCTTGAATCAGGTATCGCTTCAAAAACGCTTATTGAGAAAGATCCACTTTCCCTTTTGGACCTGACAGCCAGCTACCGTGACCAGATTACGGGCAACTACCGGTTGGACCTGTCCGACGGCTATTTAGTCAGTAAAGACCACCGTATGCTGCTCGTATTAGGGAAACCGACACTAGCGCCAGAGGAAGTGGAGTTTTCTGTAAGGCTTACTGATTTCTTAAATCAAAAGATTGCGGCTGCCCTGACGGCAATGTCCGAAGAAGAAGGCCCGGTTGACGATATCCTCAAGGTAGGGTTGACTGGTGCCCACCCAATTACGGCACATGAGAATCAGACCATCAAAGGTGATGTGGTTTCCATGTTTGTGACCTCGTTCGGCATGGTTCTATTGCTTTTCATCATCGCCTATCACCGCCCCTTGGCCTTGGTTTACGTCGGCATTCCACTTTTAGCAGCCGAGACTTGGACATTAGGACTTGGTTATTTACTTTTTGGACGTTTGAACCTTTTAACGGCCACCTTTTCGGCCGTCATTGTGGGACTGGGAATCGACTATGCCATCCACATCTTTTCACGTTACTTAGATGAAAAAGCAAGTGGAAAAGAATCCTTGCAAGCGATGGAAATAGCCTTGTCCGAAACGGGATTAGGAACCCTGATTGGCGGCTGTACGACCGCTTTGGCTTTCTTGGCAATGGGCTTCAATAACTTCCGTGGGTTGACAGAGTTTGCCATTATCGCAGCCTTGGGCATTCTCATGTGCCTGCTGCAAATGTTTGTCTTTCTGCCCAGCATGTTGTTTTTACGTGAACGGTTTCGACATCGAGCACCTGCGTTCACGCGCCCTCAACGAGATTTCAAAGTAGAAAAGCTAATCGTAGCTTGCATTCGGCGACGTAAAGAAGTGTTAGGCATGATCATAATCGGCACCCTTTGGCTCGGGTACGAAGCATTGCAGCTGGAATTCAATGCTGATTTGCGCAGTGTACGAGCTCAATCTAATCCTTCCATCAATTTGCAGAGTCTCATCACCTCAAAAGTGGGTGGCTCACTGCGTTCACTCACCTTTGTCATAGAAGCCGATAGCGAACATAAACTTTATCAACTTCACGACCAGTTGACGCACAAACTCGACGACATGATTCAGCAGGGTGAATTGGTGCGCTACGACACGGCTCTGTCATTCCTCCAACGCCCCGAAGATCAACAATCTAATATTGAGTACATCCGCCATTTGGGCCTAGACGCTGAACCGATCACCGAAACCTTTGAACAAGCCTTAGCCGAACAGGGTTTTCGTTTAACCGACGATAATCGCGACTACATTAGTTATGTTGAAGCCGGCGTGCGCGCGCTCGACCCCATCCCGCTAGAAAAGCTGCTCGAAAGCGGCAGCGCATCAGTGGTCGGGCAGTTTTTGCACGTCAAAGAAGGTCGCTACAAGGCGATCGCCCATGTTTACCCCGCCAAAGGCTTGTGGATCAAAGCGGAAACCAAGGCACTTGTAAGCAGTGTATTGAATTGCATGGAAATAGAAAGCGGAGAAGCCTTTTATGTAACCGGTATTCAGACCATTGCCGATGAAATCAAGACGCTGATTCAAAGCTCGTTTAAGGCTACCAGTGCCTTGGCAATCTTCTTCGTCTGTGTCATATTGTCCTTGCATTTCCGCCGAATATCGCTCGTGGCGCTGACGCTGGTCCCTTTGAGCGTTTCCGTCATCTGGATGCTAGGAACCATGCGCTTAATGGGCATCAGCATTAACATTCTCAACTTTGTTGCAACACCGATCATCATCGGCATTGGCATAGACGATGGAGTTCATATTGTAGAGAAGTACCTACATCGGAAATCAGAAGACATTGGCGTCGTCATCGCCTCCTGCGCCAAGGCGGTCACGCTAACGTCGTTGACCACCATTTTTGGCTTTAGTTCGCTCTTCTTAGCCGAGTACTCGGGCTTCAGAAGCCTCGGAATCAGTGCCATCCTGGGTGTCTTCTTCTGCTGGCTAGCATCAGTCGTCTTATTGCCGATCCTGATGGAAACGTTTAAGTTGAAATTCTCGCGATTGGAATGAAATTGGCTAAGGCGCTGGCTCTAAGGGAATGGAAATATGAATCTTAGTCCCTTTATCCAGTTCACTTTCTATCGCCATCGACCAGCCATGATGATGGACCACGCTACCCACATAAGCTAAGCCTAACCCAACCAGGTTGCCGCGTTTCTCGAACGACTTAAATGCGCCAAACACCTCGCTGAGATTGTCCTCCGCGATGCCTTTGCCGCTATCGGCTATGGTCAATTGGCAAGCATGACTGCCACCAGCGGCCAACTGTCTCAAACTGACATCAATGACGCCCTCACCCGCCATCGAGTCTATCGAATTGGTGAGGATCTCCTTGATCATACTTTGAACCGCCGATACGTCGATCGCTGAGGGCCGCACCGAGTCGCCATCAAAGCGAATCTCCAGTTTTGGCGACTGAAACTCGTCGATAGTCATCTTAATGAGGCGTGTCAGATTGTAAGGAATTCGATTGTCAAAACTATCCAAGAACACACGTTCGATGCGTTTCGTAAATTGACTTAACGCTTCGATTGAACGATCGAGACGGTCTAGCTCACCGCGAAAAGTCGATTCCATGGGCGCCTTAAATTGGAGCAACGACACGGCCCCCATGGCCGTTGTAATGATATTGTTCAAATCATGACAAACACGCCCTGAGAAAAAAACGTGGGGCGAGACATGTTTATCGTAGGAAAAATCGACCAACGCCAATTTGTTTCCTCCACATCAACTTTACAATCGGTTACCTATATTAACCTCTCATTTGGTGTCGCGGTCAAGCAACATCGCTCGACGTATCATTATCAAGTGACTAGAGAATTAGCTAACATACCTGCATATGTAGAGTTACGGAAAATGGTAGAAAGCTGTTTAGCACTCACCCACCGTTCGTATGTGATGACTGCGCCATTAGATAGCTCATGCACTTGCTTGTTCAACTGGCGCAGGTGGCATCACAAAAACGCGGCGCGCAATTTCAGATTCCAACACATCTTGTGGGTACAGGCGACTCAATGTTGGGTTCGGCCACCTTAACAGATCCTCGTTTCGCGTCACGAATTGCTGCCAATCAATTCCTGGCTGACACTGTTGACGTTCATTGATCATCAGCAGGAACGCCCATGTCAATGTTTCGTGATACAAATTCGGCGCACCTACGCGTTTTGCAAAACGTTTCAGATGAGTCGGGAACCGAGTCAGGCTTTCTACAATGCCGAAGGCGTGCAAATAACACCAGGCTAGCCTCACATGTTCTCGATGCCCAAAATCACTTGCATCAATGGTTCCAAGCTCAAATTGCTGAATGAAGCGTTCCGAAGCCCTGTCCAATGCCATGTCAACCTCCCATTCAGTGCACAAGATCGTCTACCAATGTACCATGGTACCAATTTGAAAACAAGAATGAGACAGCCGATTACTGCTAGAATGAGCCAATGACACAGAAACGTATCGTTCAACGCGTACAGACAGGTGTTCGCCTCGAGAAGCGCATGGTCAAAGTGCTCAAGGCGCTGGCTGAGTACCTCGACATATCGTTAGGCGACCTGATTGAAGGCATTGTTTTGCATTCATTTGAAGGGAAATCACCTTTCAACGAGCAGACACAGGAAGCTATCGATCGCATCAAGTCAATCTATGGCTTGGACTTAACCTCAGAAGACAGCCACAACCTGCGCGAAGGCAACTAGTTAGCAGTAGGTGAAAACGCAGCGCGATCCAAATTCTGGTTGAACTTGATGTCTTGCATGATTTCCAATGTCCAATCGTCGCCCTGAGGCGTGCCTTCCCAATCGGCAGCAATATAGCGACGTACCACTGGTAACATTAATCCGTCAACATGCCCGTACTGGACACGCATTAAAAGCGGGTCCTTCCGTCCAAAATCTAAAACGGTAAACAGAAATTGATCGACAAGGTGTGTGTAGGGATTGATGTAGAGAACATAGGTATCTTGCACGTCACCAACGCCGACTTCGAAGCCCACTTCTACGATTTGGTAGGGAATGCCTTCCAAGTTTCGTTCACCGTTGTATTTATAGGTCATTCCTGGATCGGCGAGCTTAAACATCATTGCAAACCAGTAGTAGTTGGTTTTGCGCAGGAAATCGGCCATTTTCAGGATTTGTGGATCTGACTGCGCCTCACCATCAATAGTGGCCCACGCCTTGGCACCATCAAAGCCTTGCACCAACTGGCCAGGAACCTGGGCAAGGGCGTTATTTTGTTCATCGAAACGGGCCCAAGAGAGCTCACCGTCAAAGATATAGCGTTCAAGGGATACGTCTTTTTTGCCCGTCTTGGCATTTTGATAGGTGTAGCGATATTCAACGTCCTTCAACTGGTACAAGAGCTCTTGGCCCCCAGAAACGTCAATCATCTGATCTATTAATTGTTTTGCGTCCTGGCCGAACGCAGCCGCACTTAGTAGCATGATCATGAAAATTCGCACATGGCCTCCTCAAATGAGATCAATAGGCAAACACAAATACGGAAGCATAGATTCCAAATTTGTGTTTGAAGGTGATGTTGGCAGTGCGTTTGACAACGCAAAGATGAACCGCAGTGATCGTGTAAAAGTGTACCACCGAGCACCAGGCCGGCTAGGAAGACCATTCAGCTTCCGATTTGGATTGCACGTGGCTTGCCACCGCTTTTTATCGGTTTCTTGCCGTACCATGCCGGCTCAATTGACCGACAACCGGATATCACATCGCAAGGGTCCGACATCTTTGTCAAACGCTTGAAGTTGCTTTAATTCGTTGAAATCACTGTACCTGAAGTCCGCACCTAAGCCGTCGAGGCGCTGCAACAACCTCGTCAAAAAAACATCCTGACCATCATGTTAATCCTGTCCAAAAGTCTCTCAGACAGGATGGACAGGATCTCAAGATATTTCAAAACTGAAAGAGCTCGTCATTGGCTGCACCTTCAGGGTTCACAACACACTTGGATATGGCTTGTTCGAATCTATTTACGAGAAGTGCCCATTGATCGAACTCACTTTGCCGTAGAACCGAGCATTGGACAGCGAGCGCCTGCGGCCTCTAGAATTGTATGGTCCATCGTGTTTGGAGCGTGAAGGAGGATTACCGTGTTTTGGGTGTTGATGTTCATAGGGCTTGCGGGTGGCGACAGCAATTGGTTCGAAGTGCAGGGCGCTCATACGGGCCGCTACGAGGTCTCGAGTTCGATCAGTTTCAATGACATGGGTAAGGTTTGGATCCTGCGATTGGTGACGCCTCGTGCTTATCGCAAAGAACATGGTAGCGGATTTTCGGCCAACCTCTTTTTCTCCAAGGAATTTACTCCGACAACGGGCAGGTTCCCCGTCAAATTTCACTACCGAGGGGTCAAGGACACCTTGGGGGGATCCTTCATCATTTCAGGAGAGGGTCGTGAGATGTATTCCTTTCATACGGAAGGCCATGTGGTGTTTACCGCCTTCGGCGATCGGGTAGAAGGACATTTCGAGTTTAAAACTCAAGAAAGTACTAAAGAGGACAGCGCTGTTGTGCTTGTCAAAGGCGCCTTCTCTTGTGCGCGCGGCGACGCACTGAAATAGCACGATCAGTCAAAGCCCGATAACGCCCGATGAGATCGATATTCACAACTTGGAAAACATATTTGCCGTATCACCTACCGAGGTACTTGTAGTGGAATTTGTGTGTTGGTGAAAGTTTGTCCAACGTCGGCCGTGGCGTCCTTATCCGCCGATCGAAATTAATCTGCCATCTACCGTGTACCTTTTGTAAACTGACTTACACACGTCCTGTCCCGATAAAATTAGTTAGGTTTGCCCTCCGTCGCGGTACCGGTAGGTCTTAAAGACAAAACACCTCAATTTGTACAGCTCATCGTCCCATGCACGACGATGAGCTGTGTTTGGCCGCTGCACAACAGCTTCAGTCTGCCCTTGGGTTCAAGGCTCATCCACCAGGTTACTGACCTGTATCAGGGGTGCTAGCCCCGCGCCTGATTGAGGGCAAGGGACGATCGGCGCACCAACCCAGTGATCCAAACACCTATCTCCAGTCGTATTGCTGGAATATTGCCAAGAAGGAGACCCCCATGCGATCTGCTGACAAACCACAGTTTTATTCAGGTACCCTGAGTCACTTCCCTAGGTGGTTGCTTTCCTTGGGGTTGTTAGCTTTGAGTGTCAACACGATGGCTGGATTTACGCTGGGTCCTACGAATCAGAGCTGGGCAAGCAAATCCGCGCCAGTTCGCATGAACGCCTTGTTGTCTGGCGACCGAAACATCATTTTCAATCCCAGAATTGGAGCTGGCATTCCTCAAACGTTCTGCAGTTATGCAGGTACCACCGTGAAATTGGGCTTAGCTCAAATACAAACGGCCAACGCGATCACCGCCACGATGTCGGGCAGCTCGAATTCTGCGGTCATCATCGTCAAAGTAGTGCTGCGGGACACGCGCAATTATCAAAACACCGGCGAGCGCCTCTACTACTTCTACCGCGACAATCCGGTGATCGTAACGGCCGACGACTTTGTGACTTACGGGCCAGCCGGTTCACCTACATTTACCAACGTCGTTACCAACCGTGCACGCTACATGCGAGTCGGTGTCGGATTGACGCCTTATCTGAACCCACAACCAACCGTTTACCGCATGGAAGAGATTTCTAAGCCGGCGGGGAGTACGAGCCTCACACTCGTCACTCAGTGCCAATGGATGCAGGCCCCATTTCTAGGGCGTAAGCAGTGTAAGGCGCTCACGATCCAGCCAGACATTCCAGGCAAATACGTGGTTCGCTTTACCCTGAGTGATGTCAGTGGTGGCGCTTCCGAAGGTTACTGGATCACCTGGACCCACAACGCCTTCAGTCATCCCTATTGAAATAGGTTCAATAGCTGGACGGGCGCGCAACTTACCACCTCAGCGTCCAATCGTTGCGCAGGGGTCATTATCGGACAACCCTTCTTTCGGCAACCCGCGCTGGGATTGATGATTAGTGTCACCCAGAATCATGACTGCAGCACTTGATCATCAGGAGCAACGTACTTAGATCGTTAACAGTGATACCCGATCTAAGTACCCAATTGCGTTCCACGTCTGTTTTGCTCCAGGAGGGAGAAATTTATGGGGGCATGTTGTCGTGAAGCAAGTCTATCAACCTTTCTTGATGCCTTACCTCTGACTTGACGGTCACCTTCAATTTAATTTTTCCCAACTATAACCTGATCCCGAAGTCCGTCGATTTCACACACGAAGGAGGTTTATGGGGACATGTTGTCGTGAGCTTAGTCTGTCACCCATTTTTGAGATCATGACCGCGAATGGATTATGTATCACGAGAAATGTACCCCTGTCGAACGGCCGCGCCGTAGAAGCCAAACACACACATTTTTGAGGCTTGGTGTGCCGCCCAAAGGGGCTCAGGACTTTTTGTAACCTCACGAAATCAAAAAGAGCCAGGGTCAGCGACGGATGTCGATGGAGGCGACTTGCAGAGAGAATGGGCCGGCCTGTTTGCCGGCAATCAGGAAACCTAATTGGCGGATCGCGTTGGGCTGGAGGGGCGGCGCGTTGGCTTGGACTCGACCGCGATACACGGGCTTAAATACCGCGATCGGCAAGTAAATTTCGATCCAATGGTTGGGCTGGGTTTTGAACTGGGCGCGATAGGCGATGCCGTCGAATCCATCGTTCGTTCGCAATCGGAATTGATAAGTTCGGCCGTCTCCCTTGACCCGTAACACGAATCCCAGCGCGCGGGCGGTGTCCAAGTCCTGCGGCATCCGCCGTACTGAGGAAAAGCCCCCGTTGTTCTCCAGAGATAAAAGACCCTTGAACTCGGCGTGTTGGGCATGTGTTGTCCAAGTCCCTCGGGACAAGCCGCCCATCACACCATCGTTGACGATCTGCCAAAGGTTGGCTTCGTTGCCAGGAAACTCAATTAGGGACGGGTTCACGATCAACACCATTGCCTTCAGTACCGTCATCATTCAAAACCTCCCATAAATTCGATCGACCAGGAACATCCAAGCACCCGATCTCCGTCCTGTGCGCCGCACATCCACCCATTCGCAATCGAATTATGTGAGCACACAAGATCTATACGTTTAATAAATGTCCAAGTTTTGTCTATTTGTTTAATTGTGGCACTTGCCGTCAACAAATTAGTCAAGTAATGTTCTAATCCCAGGCTAGATAACATGTTTTTGCGACAGAAGACCATCTTGACCTTCAAAAACAAATCTTGACAAAACATGGACAAACAATCAAACTTAGCAGGCAACCTGAGGAGGTCTTCGTTTGGACATGAATAGGAAATCGCCAATTCGCGTGTTGGTTACCGGAGCGACCGGATACGTTGGTGGCCGGCTGGTCAAGCGACTGTTGGGTCAAGGCTTCACGGTGCGCTGCCTCGTCAGGGACTGGCAGCGCGGCCAACGAATGGAATGGTCAGGACGGGTGACCATTGCTGAGGGCGACGTGTTGCGGCCTCAGTCCCTGACGACCGCCATGCACGACATAGACGTCGCCTATTACCTCATCCACTCGATGGCGGGCGGACCGGGTTTTGACGCGCGAGATCACCAAGCTGCCCAGAATTTCTCAAGGGCTGCAGTTAAGGCGGGTGTGAAACAGATCATTTATCTGGGGGGACTAGGCGACCCACAGGCCAATCTGTCGCCTCACCTTAAGTCGCGGCACGAGACCGGCCAAGCGCTCCGGATTGCTGGCGTACCGGTGACCGAATTTCGTGCTGGCGTGATCGTTGGATCCGGAAGCTTGTCGTTTGAACTGGTGCGGTACTTAACGGAACGTGTTCCGGTCATGATTTGCCCGCGATGGGTCTATACCAAGACCCAGCCGATCTCGATTGCCGACGTCTTGAGCTACCTAATGGCCGGGATCCGACCCGATGAGCCCTATGATCGGATCATCGAAATCGGTGCCAACGTCGTCAGTTATGGCGATATGATGCGTCAGTACGCCGAACTGAGGGGCCTCAAACGCTGGCTCTTGCCTGTTCCTGTGTTGACGCCACGACTCTCGTCCTATTGGGTTCACCTGGTGACGCCTGTAACCGGATTGATTGCTAGACCCTTGATTGAAGGTCTAAAGAACGAGGCGACCTGCCTGAACGACGACGCGCGACGCCTGTTCCCTGAGATTCATCCCAAGTCCTACCGCGAAGCCGTGATCGGTGCATTCAAACAACCCGCGCGAGAAAGTACCTGGTTCGATGCAGTTGGGCCAGAGAGCAAAGAGCCATCGCCGACTGTGGTTGACCGGGAGGGCGTTTTTGTGGACCGCCGCAGTCTCGTGACCTCATGTTCACAAGTCGATGTGTTTCGACAAATTTGCGGTCTGGGAGGCGATAATGGTTGGCCATTCATGAACTGGGCATGGGCGCTGCGAGGCTTAGTGGATCGACTTGTGGGTGGTGTTGGACTACGCCGCGGCCGACGCGACCAACTGAATTTAAGGGTTGGCGACGCCCTAGATTTCTGGCGAGTCGAGCATTTGGTTGAACCAAAATCGATTCGGTTAAAGGCCGAAATGAAATTACCTGGCAAGGCCTGGCTGGAGTACCGTTTAATCCCTGAAAACGGGGGCACCAGGGTGGAGCAATGGGCCTATTTCGCGCCCAAGGGATTCATGGGCTGGGTTTACTGGGTCATGCTTTACCCCATTCATGCCGTGATGTTTACAGGAACGATTTCAAGTCTGATCCGGCAGGCTGAGGCGTTACCAACCAACCTTGCCGAGGGGAATTGTCCCTGAGATACTGGAAGTGTTTTCGTGTGATTATAGACAACGGAATCCGCAATTTCTTAGTGTCATACAAAATGCGAAGCCAAGCCGCTCCGCGCTTCTGAGCTCGTTGGCAAATTCAAAGTTTTGTCCATGTCTACATTCACGTCATATTCGCCACTAAAGATAACAGACCATTAATCTTTGATACTAAAATCTTGAGCCCAAAGGCGGGACGAGGCTGCCGCATAAGTCCTAATAATTTGACGTAACGGCTAGGACGGCTGCCTTGTTTATCGTATTTACCTGAATACAAAAGGATTACAACCTCCGACTAGCCGGCTTCACTCGTTACGCCGCGCCAAGGAAGCCAGACTCACATTCTTTAGCTTTGAAGCGAGTTATGCGACAGCCTCGGGAACACCTGTGCCACATCGGACCATAGATTGTGGAACCGTCATCTTGACTAGTGGTTCTTCGCGCCGAGCAAGCACGGGCTCAAATTGGTGAAGCTTGCTGCTTGAATCGGCGACGATCACCGTGGTTTGAGCCTCACAGAGGCGGCAGAAGGTTGGGACGTTAATTTTTGATTCGATTTTGCCGCAAATTGTTGGCATTAAATATTTTGATATATTTGTTAAACTGCGGTTTCTCGGTTGAAATTATTGAGGCGGGATGTGGCGCCCCGTTTTTGTGACCTTACCCGACCTCACGGTCGGGGCTATATCCTGTCGCGCTAGCGTGCTAGGGAAACTAGTGAGATTTATCGGAAAACTTGTGTGAACCCCTGATAAGAACTACAGGTGGCCATCTAATTTCTTGCGTGCGGCGATCAGCTTACGAAGAAAACTGAATGGCGACAGGTCACTTGAAATGCAATCTATAACCGAATTTACGGAATGGATGATGCAGGATTTGGTCTTGGGTTCTGAGTCCATAGTCGAGACAGGTTTGCTCGTTATGGTTTGCAATCGGCCGGCTTCAATCAACCAATTCAACTCTGGTCGGGTGGGTAATAGCCATGTGAGGGTGGCCCCGCCTTCCGGCGATTTAAGGCGATTCAGTACATTATCAACTTCCTCGCGTCCTTACTGCTGACGGCCGCAACAAACGCGTCGATGAGACAGAAGATACCAAAATAACTACGAATCTATTGGGACTATAAGGTCGTACGCGGGCCAGAGCCCCAAAACTCTGATTTACGTTTGCATTACAGGCCTACCCAGGAATTTGGGTTATGATCCCGACACAAGTCGGGGACTTTGCTCTTTATTGGATGAAGTTAGGAGAGAATGATGCGAAAACCAAATCTCATTGCACGGCTTCTTTTGTTATCGTCCATCGTTTGGTGTTCTGCTGTCTTATCGCAACGGCCCATCATTGATATGCACATGCATGCATTTGGATTCGACGAATACGGCAAACCGGCGCCAGCCAACGAAATAACGGGCGTCATCCCCAGTTTCACTTCGGACGAAGAAGCACGACTGGGGATGCTTAAGGAAATGGAGCGCGTTGGCATTGTGCGCGCCATTATAAGTGGCCCGCTTGAACATGTAACTCAATGGCGAGCATCCGCACCATTGTCATTGATCGGAGGCGCGTACACAGGACCACGTGATCCTCTTCCAACAGCGGATGCACTTAAAAAACTGATCAAGGAGGGTGAGATCTCCTTATTAGGTGAACTTGGATTACAATACCTCGGTTTATCGCCCGAGGCCTCTGAAATGGACCCATATTGGCGTATCGCCGTTGAGTTTGATATTCCGGTGGCACTGCACACCGGCCTTGGCGATGCCGGCACGCCATACGGTTGTTGCCCCAAATTCAGGGCGCGTTTAGGCAATCCTCTACTGGTTGAGGATGTGTTGGTGCGCTACCCAAAGTTACGCATGTACCTCATGCACGGCGGCTACCCGTTTCTTCAAGAAACCAAGGCCATTCTCACCATATATCCTCAAGTCTATGTCGATGTCGCCGTCATAAACTGGGCGATCCCGAGAGCCGAGTTTCATAGCTATCTGCGCGCATTGATTGATGCAGGATTCGCCGACCGCATTATGTTTGGATCCGATCAAATGGTGTGGCCGGATGCCTTTGTGCTTGCGATCCAAGGTATCGAAACTGCGGATTTCTTGACGGAAAAACAGAAAAGAGCGATCTACTACGACAATGCCGCCCGCTTCCTAAGGCTGACAACTGAGCAAATAAATAGCGATCACACATCCGTTCGTTGATGCCGGGAAAAAGATTTTTATCGGCTGTCAACGATGTGTATCCGGATGGCAATGTGAACCCTGTGATTGGGATTGATCCAAGCCGGCGATTTAACCATTCAGAAGATGCCATTGCACAAAAAGTCTTAGATTTCGTGTCGCCGTCAAACCTAACCGCCCTATAACCTGGAATCATATTTGTATGCGGATGCTCTTATCAGGGTAATGCGAGATCCGTCACTATGCATGGGGTTGACGAGGATGTTTCTTTCGATCGAATTGACAGCCGAAGGAACCACCAAAAGTGCTGAACGACGGCTTTGCAGCCAATCCGTACCCAGGTCTCGTAGTTCCGAGGGTGCAGGGAAGCCACGCCAGTCTTCGATCAATTTGTCCTCGTCAATCGATTCCGAACTGACGTCGTCGGGAATATGGAATCGAAACAACAAATAATCTTCTGGAATTTGGGTCGGGCCCAGGTGCAACCATATTTAGGGAAACATGAAGGGATGAGCCAACTCTTGAATACAATTGAGGACGAGCCAACGCGTGTCTTTGGCCTATCCATTTGCAAACCAGAAATTGGGATCGAGGCCGTGGTACAGTTGCCGCTTCGACGGTAGGGATCGGTGTATGAAATTTTGGCGTCTGCTTCGGAATTGGACGACTCATCGTATCTTCGTAGGGCTCGTGGTGACATTCGCTTCCTATTTCTTGATTGACTCGATTTCGGGCGGTATCTTCGGTGGTGTTGACGACGTTACCTCCCTTCAAACCACCGCATTTGTGCGCATGGATGCCGCATCAAAAGCTGAACGAGTTCTTTGCCGGGCTACTTTCTCTATGCGTGATGCGGACAATATTCTAATGGAAATAGACCTCTTTGATGACGTCCTCGACCGAGATCAACGCATTCAAAAGATCAACCAAGTAACCTCCATGACGCTGCGCTTCAATTTCAATCCATCATCCATCGTTGTCCCGAGTTCAAAACGGGAATTGAGCACCTTGGTTGAGAAGTGTCGAGAGGGTGATTTTTGTTTACACATGGATCAGAAACTTTTTCGAGAGACGTATGGGCATCTCAATATTCAAACGGGTCACGCGCTATCACCGAGATCCCTTTCGACTAGGGCGATAAAGATCGGATTGTTGGCGGGCAAAGCTTCGACCAATGTGGAAGTTTTCGTGAATTTACCACCAGAGTGGGACGTAAAGCGTGCCACGCCGCAAGCCAATCATATTTCGAGTTTTGCCGGAACCCAGATGATTTGGGAAGGCGATGATCGATATGGGCAGTCTGTGCCATTGGCGATCGGTGGAGATCGCGCCATCGCCGAGAATTTGGGAATAGAATTGACCCTTGAAAACGCCCGGCTCAATAACTTGGAAACGACACTTATGTTTTTTCTGTCCGCGCTATTTGGCGTGGGATTCACTATGGTTTGTGAACCCTTAATCGCAATGGTTCAGCCTAAAAAAGCTTGAAGCTTGTCTTGGGACCCTTCTATCCGGGCTTGTCGCGACAGGCGATGATCATTCTCTGCGTTCCTTTCAACTCTCGCCAGGGCTGTGTGTAACAGCCATCTAAGGGCAGGCCCGCATTCTAGAGCTTTACGGCGAGCCAGCTACCTGTCATTTGATGAAGTTTATGCGGCGAGGGTCATGGCGATGGTCTGTCCAAAATCAGAGGTGACTTCACTTATCAGAGGCTGTCTCATGAGTCTTAATAATTTGAGGTTAGACTATCCTATTTATTGTATTTGCCTGATTATAAACGGATTATAACCTCTGGCTGGAAGCCAAACTCACATTCTTGAGCCTTGAAGCGAGTTATGCGACAGCCTCTATCAGCCGAAGGCAGCAGGAAGCCGATCTCCTTCACTTCAAAATGGGAAACGGACGTCGAAATAGGCCGAAGTACAGGTTTCAAATCGAACCTTATGCGAATTAAACGTCTAACTGGCGTGCGAAAGGAAATGAGTACGCAGATGTTACTGGAGCGCGTTTTAGAATTCGATCAAATTCACGAACGCTTGCTATGATACCCGGCCATGAGTAACTTTTCGATCGCGCTACTTGCTTGGTACGACAAAAACAAGCGCGCGCTGCCTTGGCGAACAACAGCAGACCCCTACAAAATCCTTGTCTCCGAGTACATGCTCCAACAAACCCAAGTAAGCACCGTCATCGATTACTACCACCGATTTATCGACCGCTTTCCCGACATAGCGGCGCTCGCGGCTACAAATATTGATGAAGTATTGAACCAGTGGCAAGGCTTAGGTTATTACCGCAGAGCTAAACTCTTGAAAGCCGCCTGCGAACACGTCGTTGAATACCATCAAGGTCAATTTCCTCAACAAGCTCACCTTTTGCAGCAATTGCCCGGGATCGGGCCATACACAAGTGCTGCGGTTGCAAGCATTGCGTTTCAAGAACCTGTGGCATGCGTCGATGGCAACGTATCTCGTGTCTTAGCTAGGGTCGATGCAATCGACGATGATGTAAGACAGTCCCAGACCAAAGCCAAGATTCAGCTACGTGCCTCCGCCCTTCTTTCCCAATCGCGTCCTGGCGATCACAACCAGGCGATGATGGAATTGGGGGCCACGCTTTGTACAAGTCGTAACCCAGGCTGTGGTGAATGCCCTGTCAACCAGTTCTGCAAAACATTTGAAGCCGGTGATGATCCTCATCTCAGACCTAAAAAAAGTAAGGCCGTCAAAGTGACACAACGTTCCATTGAGGTGGCTTTAGTCCGCCGAGGCGAATCGTTACTCATTGCGCAACGGCCGCCAGGATTATTAGGTCGATTATGGGAACTCCCGGAAATTTCCAAGTTTAAGGGGATGGCAAAAGAGAAACTGATCGGCAGGGTCAAACACCGATTCAGCCATATCGACGCCGAATATCTCCTTTTTGAGGCTAAGTTGGCTGACGAAGGGGAGAACGAAGATGTCTGTTTCTATTTGCAGACCAAGTGGATCGACCCCTGCCAAGTACATGATTTAGCCTTCACAAAAACATTTCATAAACTCATGGCTATTGCCAATATTGACGCCATTTATGCTTGAAATACCTGTGATTGATCGTTCTTGCTAAGCGTTTTTTGGCCCAAGTTGAAACTGGATCTTGCTTGATACGTTATTTACTGGACGGGAGGTAAGATGACATCCTTTGCCCTTGTATTGGTTTGCGGCTTTCTGCAAGCACAGGATTACGATGTATGGATTTCGGACCCATTCGATAAGAACCACTTTTTTGAATGGGACGGCATGATGTATGGCCCAAGCGTGGATCTAGGAGACTCTGTCTCTTGGGCTGTTGCAGTAGGTGATCTAAGTGGTAACGGTATTTTGGACGTAGCGGTAGCTAACAATGGCGCCTGTTATGTCTACCACAACGACGGTCTAGGTACTTTCACCCGCGTATCCGGGTTTGGTGCGGGCCTGCCTGACGCCACATCCATCGCCTTAGCAGATATGGATCAAGACGGAACGCTTGACTTGCTTTTGGCCACAAAAGTGGCGCAATCCAGTGGCGAGAATCAGGTGTTTCTAAACGATGGGACCGGTTTATTCATCGCGCCCAACAGCACATTTGGGTTTAACAACACGCGATCAATCGCTGTAGCCGACTTGAATGGCGATGGTTTTGCGGATGTGTTCGAAGCTAACGGTTCCTTGGAGAGCAATCGTGTGTGGATCAACGATCAAACCGGTGTCGTATCGGATAGTGGCCAGAGCTTAGGTTCCAACACCAGTTTCTCGGTAGCTTTGGGCGATTTGGACGGCAACGGTAGTCTAGATGCTGTGGTAGCGAACGATGGACAGCCCAATCAGATCTGGATCAACGATGGTACAGGCATTTTTACCGCTGGTCCAACGCTAGGAGCCAGTGACAACTCAACGGCTGTCGCATTGGGTGACTTGAACGGAGACGGAAGTTTGGATGTCGTTATCGGTCAGGACGGAGACATCAACGGCGCGATGACCTTGGTCTATTCTAACGATGGCTCTGGTTCTTTCACGGAGTCCAACCAAGTATTCCCTTCGATCAGGACGCTCTCATTGCAAGTCCTCGACATAAACCGTGACGGCAGCAACGATTTGCTGTTAGGCAACATAGGAAACGATGCTGTTTGGATCAATCAAAACAACGGACAATTCAGTCCGACGGCGATCACCTTGAACGCTGGTTATTCTTCGTCAGTCTTCGCTGGCTTTTTTCGTTCGACGCGAACCCAAGCTCAAGTTAACTGGGGCCACAATTGGCACGTAATCGATCTACTCAAATTTGAGCGCCAGCTAAAGGCGATCGACGAACACCTTCGCGGTCGATAGTGCCGATGTAGCTTGCCGTCATCAAAAAATTGAGCACCAACTGTAGCCATTGATGCCCTGATCCGGCTTTCCCCGCTATAATGGCGCGATCTGATAGCCATTGAGGTAAGCCCATGCAGGTGAGCGAAAAGATCGTGATTTTGGACTATGGCTCGCAGTATACGAAGTTGATTGCGCGCCGAATTCGCGACATGTCTGTTTACAGCGAGATCATACCTTTTGACACGAAGGCAGCGGATCTGGATCGCAGCGACATCAAAGGCATTATTCTCTCGGGCGGTCCGCAAAGTGTGTTTGCATCAGGAGCGCCTCAAATTGACCCCGACATCTTCAATCTCAACAAGCCTATCTTAGGCATTTGTTATGGGATGCAGCTCATTTGTCATGTCTTGGGTGGTCGTGTTGAAGCGTCAGAAGATCGCGAATATGGACCCGCAACCCTTAAACTTGAGTCCACATCGCATGTCTTTTTTGAGGGCCTCAATCTCAATCAGAAAGTATGGATGAGCCACGGTGATCGTCTGCTTGAACCTCCCTCCGGCTTTAGAGCTATTGGCTCAAGTGACAATGCGCCAATCACGGCCATGGCCCATAGAGATCGACCCATTCTGGCCATCCAATTCCATCCAGAAGTCTCACACACAGAGCATGGCGCTCAAATGCTTAGTAATTTTGTTTTTAAGATGTGTAGCTGCCGTGCATCTTGGAAAATGTTCGATTTTATTGAAGATTCTGTCAATGCCATTCGCGAAAAGGTGGGCGACTCGGGTGTTCTACTGGGACTGAGTGGCGGTGTTGACTCGTCGGTCGCCGCCGTGCTGATCCATCGCGCTATCGGCGATCAACTGACATGCGTCTTTGTAGATCATGGGATGATGCGAAAAGACGAGATGAATGAGGTGGTGACCACCTTCCGATCAGGGATAGGCATTAACCTCATCGCCGTAGATGCGTCCAACGATTTCTTAGGTCAGCTCAAAGATGTGGATGACCCAGAAGAAAAACGCAAAATCATTGGCCGCACCTTTATAGAGGTATTTGATCGCGAAGCCTCAAAGCTAAATCATCCTGAATTTCTGGCACAAGGCACCCTTTACCCTGATGTGATTGAAAGTGCCACCCACCATGGCCCCGCCCAGACGATTAAGAGCCATCACAATGTAGGTGGCTTGCCAGACAAAATGAACATGAAGCTATTGGAGCCGTTGCGTGACCTCTTCAAAGACGAAGTCCGCCAGGTGGGTCGCATATTAGGATTGCCTGATCCGCTAGTGAGCCGCCATCCGTTTCCGGGCCCGGGATTGGCGGTTCGAATTCTTGGCGCCATCGACAGAGAGTCAGTACGCGTCCTGCAAGAAGCTGACGATATATTTATTGAGATGCTGCGTAGCCATCAACTTTACGATCATGTATCGCAAGCCTTTGCGGTCTTATTACCCGTCAAAACAGTCGGCATCATGGGTGACAACCGCACCTACGAACGTGTGTGCGCCTTGCGCTCGGTTTCCACTAATGACTTTATGACGGCTGATTGGTCGCGTTTACCTCACGAATTCCTTGCGGAAGTGAGTACGCGAATCGTGAACGAAGTAGCCGGTATTAATCGTGTTGTGTACGACATCACCTCAAAGCCACCGG
Source organism: Holophagae bacterium (assembly GCA_029263455.1). GTDB lineage: Bacteria > Acidobacteriota > Holophagae > Acanthopleuribacterales > Acanthopleuribacteraceae > JAGQSC01. Next base: position 855,615 of record JAJCXM010000008.1, on the reverse strand, counting down.
GAACCATTGAATGGGAGTAGCCGTGATACCGATAATCGCCACAAGTCTGTGGCTCTTTGCCGCGGACATTCATATAGCGCCCGCAAAACAGACTGTGGCCATCGGCGACACCGTTATCGTTGATGTTCGTCTTCACAGTGATCAGGCGCTTGTGGTTTTAGACATGGCGGTCACTTACGGTGAGGGATTGCAATTCGAGCGCGTACAATCACTCGCCAGTGATTTCGAGTTCTTTATCCAACCAGCGTGGTCTGTTGACGAAAACGAACGAGTCGTACGTTGGGTCGAAGGTAAACCTAAGCCTGGACTCGAAGGCCACGGCAAACGAAGCATGAGGTTATTTTTTACAGCCTTATCCATTGGCAGTCATTCAATAGAAATCACGGATGAATCTTCCAACGCCGCCTACCTATTAGGTAATCCACCGGTAAACGGTTTGGGCCAATCAAAATCAGCCACCGTTGAAATCGGGCCATCGACAGCTACGCAACATTTTAGTTCTCTAATACGAGAAAACGGGCAGTTCTCACTTCTGGCCGGCCCAAATGGCGGTAGTTTCGTGGCTTACCAAGTGACGGACGACGGCACGCGCTTGGAACTAGGCAGCACAACTTTAGCCGCGTACCAAAAAACAACCATCACGGCTAGTGGTCAATCCGGCTGGGTGCATATCGACGGCTTAGGATTATTAGGTGGCTATGCGCTTAATGTAAGCCAGGACCGTCAAGAGCTCGACCTTTCGCCTTTTTCAAAGCAGTCACATGAACTCATTGTTCCCCACATTGCCTTGCGGCTGGAACAGTTCGATACCCAGCTCTACGTAACGGGTAGCACTGACAGCGATTCCATTTGGTTTCGCGGTTACAATTTTCAGCAGGACCTGAATATCAGCGGCCAACAGTCTGGAATCACGCACTTTAATCAAGAGACTTACCCGACGGGTCTGCCGCCGGGATTAAGTTGGGGCTATTGTGACGATAGCCAGTATTCCAATAGCATCGCTGGCTTAGAACAGTTTCGCAAACATACGGCTCGTCAGTCGGTTACATTGCCTTTAGACCACAAGCTATCTCAAGAACTCACCTATGCTCATATTGCCAAGAACCTTGGCGTTTTCTGGACAGGTTTAGTGGCTGTCAACGCCTCTGAAATTAGCAACCAAGTTGAGTTCTTCACCTATAACGACCAAGGCGCACAAACGTCTCAGCAGCCATTTACATTGGACCCACTCGAGAAAGTGACCGTTCTTTTTCAAGCAGGCGCTGGTTCGTTACCAGAAACCATCAGCACACCCGACAAAGGCCTTGTCATTCCAGCCGATACTGACTGGGTCATTATCAAAGGAACGAGATTGTTGGCTGGATATGTTTTATTTGGCGATCGTTCAGACCAGTTCCTGGCCGGATTCCAGTCAGCCAAGGAAGCGCACCGAGAAGTTGTGTTCCCCATCGTCTGGTCCGATGACCAGAGCTGGACTGGTTTCGCGGTGGTTAATCGCTCAGCGGAAACAATTAATCTTGAAACAACCGTCTTTGCCGAGTCGGGACATGTCCTATCGACAACGACCGTGCAAATGACGGCAAGGCAAAAGAAGTTGGCGACGGACCTTTCGTTCTTTAATGGTCAAGTATTACCTCCCGAATCGAGTCATATCAGTTTACGGCAAACGTCAGGCTCAGCAGCATTGGTTGGTTTCCAGTTAATAGGTAACTTGGGTGACAGAAGTCTTCTGGCAGGTATGGAGTCGTTATCGCCTGAATAATTCCGTTTTTAAAGGATAATTTATGAGCCTAAATTGGATGGCTGAAAAGCTGCGACCTTACGAGCCCAGCATATTTGCCACAATCGGACGTCTTGCCCTGGAAAACAAGTGCGTCAATTTTGGCCAGGGGTTCCCTGATTTCGACGGGCCTCGCATGGTCAAGGACGCCGCATGTGCCGCAATTTCGGAAGGCCATAACCAATATGCGCCGCTGGCAGGAACGCCGCAAATCCGACAAGCTCTGGCCGAAAAGTACAAACAAATCAACCTTGACTACGACGCCGATTCCCAAATATCTATTTTTAATGGCGCTACCCAAGCTATGTACGCTGCGTTGACTGCCATCGTCAATCCGGGCGACGAAGTTATCGTCTTTGAGCCTACCTACGATACCTACAACCCGATCATAGAAATGAACGGAGGAATACCGGTCCCGGTGCGATTGCACCCGCCCAGCTTCCATTTTGAGCTACAGGAACTGAGGTCTGCTTTTAGCCCGAGGACGCGCGCAATCATTATCAATACGCCGCACAACCCAAGTAGCCGTGTCTTCACGCAGCATGAGTTGTCGGACATAAGAGATCTATGCCTCGAATTCAATTGTATAGCGATCACAGACGAAGTTTACGAATACCTGGTCTTTCACACAGAGCACATATCCATTGCTTCATTAGAAGGAATGTCCGAGCGTACGATTATCATCTCCTCAAGTGCAAAGACGTTTGCGCTCACTGGCTGGAAGATTGGCTATGCGTTGGCCCCAGTGGCGGCAACGGAGGCCATGCGTCGTTTGCATCAATACATTGCCTTCGCCGTTTCGACGCCGTTGCAGCTGGGCATTGCACGGGGAATCGAGCGTATCGATACCCTTCTGCCTGCCATGATCCAACGCCTCAAACGCAAACGTACGCTTATGTGTAATCAGCTTGAAGAGTTAGGTTTTAACGTACTTCGACCTCAAGGGACGTTTTTCATTTTGGCAGACATCTCGAAGCTCACCAAACTTGACGATATTTCGTTTGTACGCAAACTGATTGAGTCCGAAGTCCGCGTCGCAACAATCCCTGTAAGTGTTTTTTATCGGGACACCCAAACGGCACCCAAAAACTATATCCGTTTTTGTTTTGCCAAAAAAACATCTACCATTGAAAAAGGCTTACAACAACTTCAAAAGATAAAGGATCTTTAATGCGTGTAGGACTCGTGCAAATGGATATCGTGTGGGAAGAGGTTGACGAAAATTGTGCCAATTTAAAGGCACTTGTAAATGCCAGTGAACGTGCTGATCTTTACGTTCTACCGGAGCTTTGGCCCGTAGGTTTCACGATGAACGATCGGGCCTGGGAGGCCGAACCTCGAGCTATTGCAGCCATGATTACGCTGGCAAAATCTAAATCGGCCTGGGTCTTAGGTGGTGTCCCCGCTCACAATCAGCCCCGACAACAAAACTGCGCCGTCCTTATTTCTCCAAAAGGCAAGGAAACAGCTCGATACGCCAAACGTAAACTTTTTGCCTACGCTGGAGAAGATCGTTATTACACCGCGGGAGAGCAGATGGTCACCGCCAAGGTTGGTCAATTCCCAATTACGCCAATGATCTGTTACGATCTTCGATTTCCGGAGCTTGCTCGCGAAGTAGCCACAGCCACCGGAGCCCTAATTTATATCGCCAGTTGGCCCCAGACGCGGCGTACCCATTGGCAGCAGTTATTGATTGCGCGAGCTATCGAAAACCAAGCCTACGCCATTGGTGTCAATCGAATTGGATCCGACGAAAACGGATTAAGGTATCAAGGAGACTCGATGGTGGTCGCACCATCGGGTGAGGTTGTTCTAGATGCGGGCTCCGATGAAGGCGTCCATCTTTGCGACATAGATTACGAATCTGTCACGCAACTCCGCTCACGATTACCTTTTCTACGTGACATGTCCTGAATTTCTAGCCGACAAGGTTCTAGTAAGAATTGCCGAAAGCACTTGTTTTCGCTATGCTTGTGACTATCAAAACTTAGGTTAGTCTGCCACCAGGGAGGTTCCATGAGCCACACACGAGCCGACAACGGAAAACGTATCATAGCTGTCATTCTTGACTTCATTCTTGCCGCAATTATTTTCATTCCTTTTTATGTCATTTTGGGATTGATCCCCGTCGTGGGTATCTTGTTCAAATTACTAGGAATCGTTATTTACCTTGGTTATATAGGCTTACGCGATGCGCTCCCCATCAATGATTTACAAGGAGCCTCGTTAGGCAAGAAGATTATGGGGATCAAGGCAATTCAAGCTAATGGTGCCAACTGTACTTATGAATTGTCGTTCAAGCGTAATCTTCCCTTTGTCACTCCTGCTGGTGTTTCCATGATCTTTGGCTTGATTCCTGCCATTGGCTGGATCATCGCACCGATCGTTTCTTTACTAGGTTTTGTGGTTGTCTGTGTAGAACTTTATAAAGTAATGACCGATGCACAAGGCAAACGAATAGGTGACCTTTTGGCTGACACAACTGTGGTCGACGCGCCCAAAGCCGCCGTGACCGCACCAGCAATCCCCTCGGCACCCTCGCCAGCTAGCGATTTGCCGCCCTTGCCTACTCCGCCAACGCCGACTGACGCGCCATAAGCCACATTATGAGTTCAGATAAAATGAGATTGGCCAGTATCGTCATGTTCTTGGGCGTGGCGCTCGGTGCCTTTGGTGCCCATGCGCTTGCACCCACGTTGGAGTTAAACGACACTCGCCAAATTTGGATCACCGCGACCCAATATCACTTGATCCACGGTCTCGCGCTTTGGATTCCGCAGTCAAAACAAGGACGCGCACTTCCCTATTGGTTTTTCCTAAGTGGGATCATCATTTTCAGCGGTTCACTCTATCTTTTGGCATTGACCAATACCAGTTGGCTCGGTGCTATTACGCCTATTGGCGGTGCCTTGTTTCTAGCGGGTTGGGCGACTCTGGCATTCTCAAAAAACGAAGCCTAATACTTAAAACTGGAAACGTTCACGAACGTTCGTGGCCTCGTCGCTACGCCCCAATTGAGTTAATTCTTCTACATACGCAGACACATAGCCATTGTGAATCTCTTCCGGCAATTCGGCTGCAAGTGAAGTCTCGACCAATTTTGCGTATAGCTCAACGGCCTTCTCGTGATTGCCATTGGCCGAATGAGCTTTCGCTCGATATAGTTCTAAGTCGGAAAAACGGTAGTGATTCTCAGGAAACACTTCTGACAGGTTGGGTTCTGCACGGTCCAATGTCGACAAGGCTTCTTCGGCAAGCTTAAGTCCTATCTGGATCTGAGCCAAATTGATCTGGGCCGTAATCGTATTGGGATGAGCAAGTCCAAAAAGTTTCTCAGCCGATGCCACCAATTTAGTCTGCAAAGGCAGCGCCTCACTGTAGCGATCAAGTTTTCCCAATTGCGTCACATAGTTATTGATCGTACCCAACGTGTTGGGATGGTTTTCACCAAGGTGCCGTAGCTGGAGTTCATAGGCCTCTTCCACTAGATTAAGTGCTTCATCGTGTCGGCCAAGGTGACCGAGAATGGCACCAAGATTGTTGATTTGTGTCATGGTTGCCGGATCGCTGTTCCCACGATCCTGCCGATACACTTCGAGCACACGCCTAACGATGGGCTCGGCACTAACGAAATCACGTTTTTGAACAAGCAAGTAACCTAAGTTCGCTTCGGTCGTGATCACGTCCAAATGACGCTCATCATGGGTTAGTAGCGAATAGTCTCGTGATTGGCGTAGGTGGCGTTCGGCTTGGTCAAAGTCGCCCTTTGTCATGTAGTAATAACTTAAGTTGTTGTGGGCCTTGGATTTACTGTCAGGGTCAAGCTGCAAATCAACATTCTTAGGATCAATAACATCGTTCAGATGTACAACACCTTCTTCAAACTTGCCTAATTCAAAAAGAGCACGTCCTAACGTGGCTTTGACCCTCAATTTTTGACGCTGGTCGATGACGTCATCGCCCAATTGCTCCATGCACGATGTTAAATGTGCGACCGATCGATCCAACTCACCCAAACCTAGAAACGTCTTTCCAAGGGCTTCTTCCAGTGATGCGCGCTCGTCGACCGTCCAAGAGGGGTCGTTCTTAAGGCTCTCTTCAGCTGCCGTCAACACATCAAGTACTTTGACATCACGATTTCCATCTTCCGGGTTGGATTCTCCAATCATGTCGATCAAGAATTGATTCACGGCACTGGCGCGTTCTTCCATTCGTTTGGTGCGCTCTAAGGCAGATACGGCTGCCGTTTCACTAGCTATGGCGCGCTGGCGTTCTGTCTCTGCTTTTGAATAGGCGACCGAGGAGGCGACAAAACCTCCGCTTAGCGATATCAATACAACGGCACCAGAAATAGCCATCAAGCGGTGACGTTGCACCCACTTCCACAATCGATAGCTCGACTTAGGAGGTCTCGCCGATACAGGACGTTGCTGCATGAATTGTCGAATATCCGTCTCGAATTCCAATACAGATCCATATCGGCGATCACGATTGCGATCCAAAGCCTTCATGGTGATCCAATCCAAGTCACCACGTAACGCGCGAGCCATCGCCTTCGGATCTGAAATATCAGAAACTGCATCTCCCGTTTCAAGTGAGGCAATACGATCACTTGGACGCTGGGGTAACGATTCTAATAGTTTGTGGGCGGCCAACAAATTTCCTTGCTTTGGCAGATCGAAAGGGAGCTGACCCACGAGTAATTCGTATAACAAAACACCCAGCGCATATACGTCGGTGCGTATGTCTATATCATCGACCCCCTCCATTTGCTCAGGACTCATGTAGTAGAGCGTACCCACAACACGTTCAGGCAAGGTTTGTAGACTCAAATCTTCGCTTAGTTGGCCCATCGCTTTAGCGACGCCAAAATCGATTACTTTGGGAATCGCAAAGCCATCTTTTCCTTGGCAAACAAGGATGTTTCCAGGTTTTAGGTCGCGGTGAATGATGCCGCGTTGGTGCGCGTAGTGCACGGCTTCGCAAACTCTTCTAAACAGCCAAAGTCGATCTTCCAAAGCCAAATTATTGAGTTTACAAAACTCGGTAATCGGTTGCCCTTCCACTAACTCCATCACGAAATAAGGTCGTGCATCCTCTGTCGCACCAGCCTCATATATTTGCGCAATAAAAGGGTGATTCATCAAGGCCAACGCTCGGCGTTCAGTCTCAAAACGGGTCAGCACGTCCTTAGACTCACGCCCCATGCGGATAATCTTTAACGCAACCTGTCGTTGCAACGGTCCTGCCTGTTGGGCGAGATAAACATCACCCATACCGCCTGAACCCAAGACGTTGAGAATACGGTAATTGCCTATTCTCTTGGGATAGGAGAGGTTTTCGTGGGGTTCTGGAACAGAGCTAGGGTCTGTAAGCGTTGGTTCAATAGACATTTAGATAGATTTTCCTGGAATGAATGTATGTACCTTCATCATCGGAAAAACTCTAATACTTCTTAAGCTTGGTCCCTTTCTATTACACCCTTGTCGACTGGAACAAAGATGATTTCAAGCCACTGGTCTGCTTAGTCAAACAGGTGAAATCGGATCAAATTCTCTATTTCTAGAACACGTCAAGCGAACTAAAGCTCTCAAGAAAAGCGATGTGCTGACATCCCTACAAGATACTGGCGTAGTCGGCTTCGATTTGTTTAAGGTTCAGTTTGTTTAGGAAATTGGAATAACACATCCATGCGGCCAGCGCCGAAATATCGGAGAACTGCGGTGGCAAGAATTTAGGTGGCACCACCAGGCCTTCATCAACCAAATTGGCCAGAACCTTAATATCCTCTAAGGTCGTTTTGCCGCAAAACAAGAGCGGGATACGTTCGAGTAAGCCGCGTTTCACTGCCAAACGGATGAAGTTATAGATCAAAATGAAGCCCTTCGAATATGAGATATCTTTAGTGAATGGACCCATTGTTGGTGTACTACCACGGTACACGCGCACCGTATTCTTGTAGCTGTCCTCATCCGAGAAACCCTGTTCACGAAAATATTCGAATACATCCAGAAAAGTTGCACCCTGTTCCGCCATATTGATACCTTGGATTCGGTTAGTTAGACGTCTCAACCGACCCGGGTGTGACGCAAAACCAATCACCTCCATCAACATGGCAAGCCCTTCCTGGGTGACCGTGGACGAGGGCGGTCCCTTACCCAAAAAAGTGCAGTAGGGCTGGCTTAGACCATTGATTGTCGTACCCAGATGCACCCAACCCTCATGAATCTCAAGAAGACGCAGGTCGCGCAAATTAAATTGGCCCTCTTTGCGAATTTTCAGATAGTCGGAGCCTGCTGCGGCATCAGCCACGATGCCATCACTGATGACCACGCGAATAGGTAACTCGCTGTCCTTAAAGTGATTGCTGAGACGTTCTTGCAAAATAGCAGCAGCTTGCTCGCCATTAATATTCTTGACTTCCCCTTTGGCTAGCTCAGATTTGTCCAGATTATCAAGCGTATCAATCATGAGCGAGCCAAGATCTGCCAGGGTAGGATCGCCAGGATGAAGCGCATCGCCAGCGGAGCCATAAAGTTCCTGGCTAAGGAGGGAGAACTCAGATGTGCCTCTCGATTCAAGCATCCTCAGAACAACCCGATATTCCCGACAAATACGACGCAAGATAATGCATATGGGATTGAACTGTCCGAGTTGGCGCTGGGCATCACGAGCAATCTCATAGAACTGTTCACGTTTAGCCGTGAGATCGAAGCCTAATTCTCGCGATTGGTAATAGGTTTGATCGACTTTGGGTTGTTCCTTGAATCCTGAATTGAAGAATTGTTCTTGGACGCTTGAATCCCACTTTATGGCATCAAGTATGCGAATGGGCCGTTGCGCTTCAACAACTCGGTCGCTTAGCGAACGTACAGTTTGCCGATAGGCTTCAAGCGACGAGTCAGTCATAGCTCTCTCCAACGTGAAATGGAAATGCCCACTGGATGAATGGGTAACTGCTATTCATTCTATGCTATTGCACCGTTGAACACTGACCCATTCATTTCGAACATGTTTGTTGAGATTGCCAATTATTGGAGTAGTGCGGTGTCGCAGTCGCATTTATACTGACGACACCCGCACACATTAGTCGACGACCTGGGTTGCGGAATAACCTTCGCAGGTCATCTGATATGGTCGTATTTATCTGCTAAATAACGACCTAACTCCTCCGTCGTCAGATGAGACTTGATGATGATGCCCTGTTCGTCGATCAGGACGTTTGCAGGCAACTGGGTAATGGATAGGTGATCAAAGACATCACCACTGGCATCAAAAACGTTGGCCCAAGGCATGTCGGCTTGTTTTAGGATACGTCGCCAAGCTGATTCACTGTCTTTGGACGTCACGCCCAGGATCTCAAAACCACGATCGTTGTATTGCTTATACAGCGCCTGCAAATTTGGGAATTCGATGCGACAGTTCGGACACCATGAAGCCCAAAAATCGACCAACACAAGTTTGCTCTTGTAGTCCTTCAAGGAAACGTTTTTGCCAGCCGCATTGGCTAAGGTGATGTTATCGAGACGGCGGCCCGGAGCCAGGATTGATGCGCGTTCAATAATCTCAGCTAATCGTGTCGTGATGCCCGCGTTAGGGTAGTTGGAACGGTTGTTCTCCAGAACCATTTTGAACATGTCTGATTGTTTGTAGACATCCAGATACTGTAAAGCCACAAATGCAGCAGACGAGGAACCCATATCCATTAACGCGGTTTCCATCACTGCAAAAAACTCAATCAACATATCGTCTGCTTGCGCTCTTACCCTTTTAATTTCGTCAAATGCGCCCTTGTCCAACAGTGCTTCTGCTTGGACTTTGAGCGGCTCAAACTTTTGTTGCCATTCGCCCACAAGATTGTTGAATTTGTCTAGTTTCTCGCGGCCGACACAACCTGACACTTTGGTTTTGCCGTCGTCGGAAACCTCGATATGAATCAAACCTGGCCCATCAACAAATAGTCGCCCCTGAGACTCATCATTGACCGATAAGCGCATGACGCGCGGTTCAACGAACTTTTTATCCAAGAGGACCTGTTCCATAGTGACAGATTTCTTCAGGAATGGTTGGTAATTCGCCGATTTAAAATCGTACTCGGTAATTTCGATGTCGGCCTCATTTGCCGTCACCTTAATGACGACATTCTGTGCCGCATACAAAATGCCCGTCGCCATAAACACGAAAGACATAAAAAGAATTCTCATTGACATGGGACCTCCAAAAAAAATGAAGCGGTTAGGCACCGCTACCTTGTGGTCCATAACTTAGCCATCAACGAGTGATGCTGTCGTTCGTATACGTAAATCAGAACCAAATATCCATGAATCCGAACGCATTAGCATGATTCCGAACGCCTAATTTGCGCGTGATCGCTAAATCAGGCTCCTGATTTTTCTTGCTCTTTAAACTGGCTAGGCGTCAGTCCAGTCTTGCGTTTGAAAAGCGTATTGAACGAGGATTTCGAGTTGAATCCCACGGCGTATAATGTCTCCAGGACCGTTTCTCGTTCTTCCTTCAATCGCCTTTTTGCTTCTTCAATTCGGAAACCGTTGATGTATTCGGGAAAATTACAACCGATCTGATTGTTTATGAAACGCGACAGCTCACGGGCAGACAAGTTCACCTGGCTAGCCAAATCAGATAAGGTGAGGTTGGCGTCCAAATAGGGTTGTTGTTCACGCATAAGCTGAGTCAATTTTTCCTGTACATCGATATCGAAACTAGCAGGTATGACGTCACTCAGATCTTCCTCGCGGCCACTAATTCCAGCGAAGGTTAAAGGATGCTTCATGGCCTGGAACACGAAAGCGCTAACAAAGACTAGTAACGTCAAAAACACCATTTCGGAGATGAGACTTGATGAAGTGAAGAACTGCGACACGTCCAATACAAAAACAATTAACAGCAAACTCACCGTGATATAGACCCAACGCAACATGACGCTATCAGCCTGGCTGTAATGCTGGAAAAGCACGCGATGGTAATATCGAACCAGCATGATTCCAGACCCTAAGTAGAGCCCGACGGAAATAAATATGGCTGGCGCCATGACCCCAACAGGAATGTCGTACACAAAAGACATTCCACATACAGCGACTGGCGCAACTAAATGCAGCCAGACCATACCCACAACTTTGAATCCACGTATGATCAAAGCTTTAAGGTAAAAGTAGAAGAGCGGACCGTAGGCAAAGGCAAGCGAGCGTCGAAAATCAACTGAGCCCGTATCATTGACCCACTGCTCATACATCGGGCCCAAAAGATTTAGGCTCATGTGAGCCGCAAGCACAGTTAAAAGAGCCGCCAAGAAGCGGTTAGCAAGCGTCCGACGATTGGGTTCAATAATCAGAAATGTGACAAAAATGCAGCATTGAAAGATGATTAGTAACAAAACCGCCGCTTCAAAAGCCAAACTTCCTCCCAACTCAATTGTTGACTATATTGTACGGTGTTCGACTAGTGAATGACCAAGTAACCCCGCTTGGCCATTCTTTTAACAACATTGGTTTAGGTTAGCTTTCCAAACCAGAGTAGAAGCGCTCCTTCAGTTGTTGAAAGGAATTCAAACCTATCAAAGGCGCAAAATCGGGATCGCTAAAGGCATAGATCAAATGAGGTTCGCTTTTGTCAAAAGCGAGTATTAACTGCTGCATAGCGGCCTGAGCATCGCCGTTCTGTGCATAAACAGCCGCCAGCCGGGTTGCTGGCACCCCATGATCCTGGCCTAACAAGAACCGCAACTGTGCCGCATAAACCATGTCCAATACGTTACCTGGCTCAGCATCTCGAAAAATCGCCAACTCTGCTTCGTCGCAGCCAAAAGACGACATTAAGGGTGACGCTTCTGATTTGGCTTCCTCAAGGGCATGACTAGCAAAAAGTGAACGAACAAGAACAAATCTTGCCGGCACGTATTGTGGCTCAAGTTGCAATGCTTCGCGACATGCCTCAATGGCCTCCGAATAGCGATTTACTTTATACAGGTAATAGCCTAATTCAGCGTTTACGGCATATGCGCCAGGATCCATAGAAGTGACCCGTTTTTTTAGGTCAATGGCGCGCGTGTCTTGTCCGCTAAGCGCACACAAATTGGCAACACGATTAACAATCTCAGGGTCGTTGCCCCCATAATCAAGCACATCTTCCAAATTAAGTGGCCATTCTTGGCGCAAGAAATAGAATCGATATTCACTCGCCAAGAGCAAGGCGAAAGCATTCGTGGGATCAATGTCAAGTACTCGATTCGCCGCTTGAAAAGCAGAATCCGCTTCGACAGGATCACGTTTTTGCCATGACAATTGATATCGACAGCGCGCTAAACCGAGCCAGTCCTGATGCGAAGCATTATTGTGTTGAATGGCTAGCTGAAAATAATCGACTGCGCGCTCCAAGCTTGGTATGTCATGCTTTTCCAAAAGATATTGGCCCATGCGAGAAGCAGACGAATCGGCGTGAAGCTGCTTATCAGCGGTCATTGTCAATGCCGCGACAACTAGGATCAAGCATACAAGCATAGCTACCCAAGCTGCTCGTTTGACGTCCTGGCTTAGGAAGCGAGGTGACCTCGCCTTCTTGTGAACTCGCACAGTACTCATGAATCGATAGCCCAAGCGCGGGATCGTCTCGATGTATCGAGGTTGGTCGGCATTGTCAGCCAGAGCTTCGCGGACTTTTCTCACCGCGGTGTTCAAGCCCGAACGTGCATCTACCGCTGATTCACCCCACAACTCCAACTGCAATGCTTGGCGCGTTATGACGTGGCCGGGCCGGCGCGCGAGTGCCATCAACAACAGGAACGGCTTCGCTTGCAGATCTATCTTTTTACCTAGGCGATAGATTTCTCGTGACTCGGGATCGAGTACAAAACTGTCGAACGCCACCAAGTTCGGTCGTTTTTTCCACATGTATTAAGTCTACGGCTTTGAGCCTGACGAGTTCAGCGATAGTTCACACATAATTCACCAGCCGTCGATTGAACGAAATGTCTTTCGGCAACCATGATGTCGATAACACAACCAATGGAAGGTGAACGATGAAACTATTAACCATATTACTAAGCTTTGGCTTTGCACTTTGCTGTGACGAAGGCGCACAGGATATCGAGGCATTCGCCGACATGGAATCATGGCCTCTTTACCAAGCTGGAGACTTGAATCTTCGTAAACTAGATTCCACCGACATACGAGTGCAATACGAAGCCCGTTTTCCTGACGGTTCGTTGGCTTCTGGTAAATATGTAGACACCACCATGAATCTGGATGTCTTTAAAGTCTTCTTCCACAGCAAACCGGCGTTCTGGATTCAATGGAGTTCCGTATCCAACGCCCACGTTGCAGATGGCGCGCCAGCCATCGACTACCTCATCGTTCTGCAGGATAACCATCAAATCGTCTCCCGATTTGCAGGACAACCGGGCGAAAGAACATGGATGGGCTCTCACCAATGGGTGCAATTCAAGCCGGACCAAGTTGTTCAGGTAGACATCCAAGAAGATGGCGAATCAAAAACGAAAAAAATGGATACGCAGGTCAAATTCCTAGACTTCGCAGCGCTTCCCTTCTATCTACCGCGGCTTGAATTACGAGACGGGCTTCAATTCCGCTACCGCGGGTTCCGTTATCAAGACTCGACTCAAGTAGAACCAGCGATTTATGTAAAGGGCAAGACTATCTTCAAAGACACATCTGGCGTCGACCACCAGGTATGGGAGGTTCAATTGACGAACCCCGAACGCTCGATTCTTTGCAGATTCTACATCTCACAATCAGCTCCCTATTTCCTTGGCTGGGATTATCGTTTGCTAGGCAACGGGAAACTCATCACAAGCATGCGCTACGTCAAACACACTGAATTCTAGCAATGATCTCGGCGTCCCAAATAAGCTTAACCATTGCGACCGACTCTCTACTAAACGAAAGGCCTAAACATTTATCCAGCTGACATTATCGCGTAGTCCTATTTTGCCGCGTCGAAATCCAGGCCATGTAATACTTAGCGATTCGGGAGGCTATGAATTATGTCAGTGACAACACCAATCGCTTTGCTTAGTTTGCTCTTCGCTTTGACCAGTTGTGCCCAAGACGATAAGCCAAAAGAAAAGAACCGAAAGGATAAGGACCGTGGCGAACTCACCATGTTGCTCAATGGGGTTGAATGGCAAGCGTTTTCAGCGCGCGCCAGGATTAGAGAAAATATACTCAAAATATCTGGCAGCAAGTCTGAAGGCAGTTACGAAACTAAAGTTGTTCGACAGTCATTAGAGCTCAGTATCAGAGACTATGCAGGACCAGGAACCTATGAAGCCAGCATGACACCCATGGGATCATCAATTTTCCTGGTAGTCGGACTCAATACCCAATCGGAAACGGAAATGGAAAAGGAGGTCCTTGAAAGTTTGACTAAAGCGAAACATATGCTGCTTACGGGCGCCGAGATTGTCATCGAATCGGATAACGGCAAAGAGATCCGCGGGACATTCTCGTTTAAACGCGGGGATTCATCGATTAAGGATGGGAAATTTCGAGCAATAATCAAAGCCAATAAACCTAAAGACTAGCAACAGCTTTAGCGGCAATCTGTCTCAATTGCTTAGATCGCTCATCATGTCCATGTTGCGAGAGCAACGAGGCTAGTGATTCGATGGATTGATTCACTTGGACAACTTCGGCACCCAGCATGTCCAAATGTTGCAGTATTTGTGCAAAATCGTCTTCGAACTCAAGGCTAGGATCTTGGCTGATTTGAAGTTCCATTTTGAGCAACCGACAATCTAATGTCATGGCATGTCTTAGACCAAGTGATTGCTCCTGAATCTCTAGCGCTCGATCGGCATGCTCCAGAGCCGCTGGAATATCATTTAGCCGATATAGGGAAATAGCTATTCCGCGTCGCATCTCACCCGCCAAATAATGATCATCACCCAAAAGTGCTTGTGTCTCACTTAGCGCGTCCTGGTAAAGGTCCAAAGCTTCCTTGTATCGTCCTGTCCTGCGGTACACCTCGGCCAAGTTGTTACGGTTCAACGCTCGTTCTACGGAGGCTGGTTCGTCGCTAATGGTTTTCCATATCTCGCCGTACATCGTTTCGGCATCTTCTAGACGACCATTCTCACTGTAGATATTGGCCAAATTACCTTTGACGATATGCGTTTGGTTGCCCAAATGACCCATTCTGACGGGGTTGGCTAATATGCCGAGAAGGATGCGCTCAGCTTCATCGTAGGTACCCAGAGCACGATAAGTAGTACTCAGATTCATCAGCCCTTTTGTGTATGTCTCTGATTCCAAGCGGCCTGTATCTTCTAAGAGTTGCAAGGTGTGCTTGAAGCGCTGCATGCTTTCTTGGTAACGGCCAGCTTGTTTTAACAGCAACGCAATACGCAACTGTTCAACAAGCGATTCGATGTGCTGTGTTCCTAATGTCTTTTCTTTTAAGCCAGTTGAAGCATCGTAGAGTTCAAAGGCACGATCAAATTGACCCAATTCGTAATGGATACGCGCCAGTTCACTCAGATAGATTGATCTAGCCACTAAATCTACCTGCGGTAGCGATTTATTTATGCTCAGGGCATGCTCAAGCAATGCAATCGATTTTTCATAATTCACGTGATAAGAGCGAACCATAGCTAAATTACAAAGTGAGTCAGCAAAACGTGTACTAATTCGTTCGTCACTTGTAACCATCGCAATGATTGATTCAGCTCTTTCAACTAGGGCCATCGCGGTTTCATCTCTATTCAGGTCGTGATTAAGATCCGCCAAACTAGATAATGCACTAATCGTCCTCACATCTGCCTTGGCGAGATTGCTTTCACAAAATGCTAGATAAGCAACAAAATACTTCTCTGACTCAAGGAATGACCTCTTTGCTTTAGCCGTCATACCAAGCTGGAACAAAACATCGGCCGTTTCAGGATCCTGAACCCCCAGATCTCGTTGATGAATAGACAAAGCATTACGCAGCAATTCGTCGGCTCTATCGTAATCACCCAGCAATCTATAGACCGTTCCGATATTCACCATCAATCGAGCGCGAGCAATAGGATCGTTTGGCAGCGTTTCAGTGATTTGCTTTGATCCAATATCAAGCATTTCTTTGGCTGTCATAGCACGATCAATATTGCGGTTAGGTGAGGCAAACCGAAAAATGTCGCGCATGAAATAGGAGATCTCGTGAGCCGTTTCAGCTTCCCGGTTAGCGCGTTTAACTTCCGTATTTAGCTTCCAAGCTAGTAGCGCCGCACCGAAAGCAAAGATGCTAAGTAGGCCAATGGCGGCTGTACGGAGAAGGTACCGAACGCGACGTGCTGGCTTTGATTCGATAAGTTCGAGTTGGCGCAGAGCCTCCGAAGCAGTCGGTCGCTGACTCGTATCTTTCGCCTTCATGGACTCGATTAATTGCGTTAAGTCGGCGGACAATCCTAGAACAGCGTCCACTTCACCCCTTTGCCGCTTTTCGACCAGATCCGCCAAATTATCTTCGCTTTTCCAGGCGCGTTCACCCGTAAAAAGTTCGTGGAAAATCAATCCCAAAGAGAAGATATCGCTGGCCGTGGTCAAGAAATCGCCATTAGCCTGCTCCGGACTCATGTAGGCTGGTGTTCCCATCATCTGGCCAGTTATGGTCATGGACTCACAATAAGCAGGTCCCGTTTCTTTTAGATTAGGACCGGCTTCTGGCTCCTGCTCCGAAGTACGCGAGATCCCAAAATCCAAGACTTTCACGGAACCGCGATCGCTAACCATAATATTGTCGGGCTTCATGTCCCTATGCACGATGCCCCGTTCATGGGCTGTGGCTAACGCACTAGATACCTGTTTCGCTATCGCAAAAGCTTGTTTGAGCTTGAGCTTATTGTCTCGACACAGACTACCCAAGGATTGGCCTTTTATCAGTTCTAAGACCAATAAATCAGATTCTTCACGCTCAAGGTATTCAAAGACACGGCAAATATGGGGATGGTCCAAACTTGAAAGGATTCGTGCTTCCCGAAGAAATCGTGCTTTCCAATCAGGCGATTGGGTGCGGTTCCTGTGAATGACTTTGAGGGCTACACTGCGCCCAAGGCGCGTATCGCGAGCCGCGTACACTTCACCCATCCCTCCTCTACCCAATGAATGAGTAACCGAGAAATGTTCTATTGATTCACCTGGTCTCAACATGCTCGTTCCTTTTTGGAACACTATTATTCTAGCGCCTGAGTCGCAGAAGAAAAAAGTACTCAAGCCCAAATATCCACAAGAATGGACGTCAAATCATGGCTTGCACCGCAGGCACGATTTTCCCGCCATCGTCAAAGACAACGTATATTAGGGACCAAATTGCACAATAAAGTCTCGGATATCCACGAAATCGTCGCCATTAAGATCATAGGAGTTCATGTACCCGATGTCACCAAATCCGAGACGCCAAGCCGAATAGGACATAGCAGCAAACTCAAATGCACCCAAATCGGGTGCGCCAGCAGAGAAATGATCGTTGATGCCTGGAATCAAAACGCCTTGGTCTATGGCCAAGCTCGTTCCCGTAAGTTGATAGTCAGCATTGTTTCGATCAGAAAAGCCAGGGTCCAACTCCAATCCGTTTGTGTTTTGACCTGTCCCTAGTTGAAAATCAGCCAAAGTGTTGTAATTAGTAGCCCCCCATCTCACGATGTGATTCAAACCAGCGTTCCAGAGTAAATCAAAGTCCATATCTAGCTGTTGACTTAGATTGCTATTACGCAAGCCATAATCGGTTCCAATCCAGATATTGTTGCGCGACACAATGCCTTGCCAAGTACCGGGTGATTTGATGTCAAAACCATGCTGACCAGGATAGAAAGCGTCTGACGTGTTGTGAAACAGATACATCATTCCAGAAGTCGGCTGAGACCCCACATTGAACTTGAATGGGTAACCGGTGTAGTTATTGTCTCCTGCTCCCGTTTTATAAACAAGGTTTCTGACGGCATAGACCGGACCCTCGAGGATCGGCGCTAACGAAATACCCACCAGCACATCATGAAAGCTATTGTTCCAGATACGAACATTGCTGCACACGCCATCGGCGGAAAGTCCGTCGTCGCCGACCCGATAGACCTCGTTGTCGTGTATATCCATTTCGTTGGTAAAAGACCCGTTATCGGAGCCAGGACAGGATTGAAAGCCATCAAAGAAGTCATGGAATTGGTTGCGGCGAATCACATTTCCACGTCCGCTCATGGGGTCATAGACAACCACTCCGCCGCTTTCCAGTTGACTGCCCGCCTTGACGGCGTCCCAGGGCCACAAAAACACGGTGTCATAAAACTCGTTGTCTTGGATAAGGTTCTGATGAGATTCACGCTTGAGCCCGATGCCTGCATCATTGATGGCAAAGACGCAGTTTTGGATGACGTTATTTGAGCCGCCATCCAAGTAGATAGCTTTGGCATAAGAACCTCCGCCGTAATGTCGAAAGCCAATTCCATCAATAATCCAATAGCTTTGGCCAGCGAAGATGGCTGAATTGTATTGGGCCACAACCATGTTGGCTAGGTTTGGATATGCACCCCCATCCAACTTGACGGTGAGGTTGGTTCCTGCGGCATAAAATCCGGCCAGTCCCCAAATTTGATTCTCCAGATCAGCAAGAGATTGGTATGGGTAGAGCCTTTGACCATTAGCCAGCACCAAGTGCGGGCCTGCCACGGGGAGTATAGTTGTATACGTACCTGAACCTGCGGCTGTCCAAGAGAAGACCAGATCGTGGGCACCATCCAAAATTGGCGCAGCTCCAGGAGCGGCACGAATGGCGATACGCTGACCGGGAATACCAGACCTTGGCAATGCATGATCGCCCGTAAAATAGACACCGTCTGTGAGTAGAATCTCTTCACCCGCCTGTACTTGAGTCAACGCCTCTTGGAAACTACATGGATTGGCTGCCGAACATTCACTGCCACTTCCGGCTGGACTAACTTGAAGGCTGCGACTGAAATTAGGCATCTCAAATTCGGCCCGTGTCGAAACCTGATCGATTAAGGAAACACCATCGATCGGGTCGAGATCCGCATCGTTAAATACGACTTCAACTTCGTAGGTTTGGCCGGCTTGTAGCCCAAACAGGCTGCCGACGAAGCGAGTCGTCGAGACCCGTGTCAGCATAAAAGCATCGGCAAAAGCGCCAGCTAAGTTACGCACGCGAACGTCGGATGTCGCATTCCCGTTTGGATCGTCGGACGCCGAGATCTCAATCGTGATCCCAACAGTTTGATAGTTACCATACAAGGACATAGCGGGCTGAGCGAAGACACAAAGGCTAGCTAGACTGAATTGAAACCAAACGAATGGGCGCATGTCGATATATTATGGCTAACAACAGTCTTTTCGAAGTGAGCCCGCTCACGATTCGTTGCCTAAAATAATGTGGCCCGCATTCAGTTTGCGTTGCATGGTGTATTGAGACTAGGATTATCTAACTTTCAGATTCAAGCCCAAACAGGCTGCCAAGATGACTATTGATTCCGATAAAATACCGATGCCCTGCTTATTCTTGGGCCACGGCAACCCGATGAATGCCATTGAGCGCAACTCGTTTCACCTTAGTTGGGAAGATTTGGCACAACAGATTCCCACGCCTGAGTCGATCCTGTGCATTTCCGCACATTGGGAAACCGACGGTGTATGGGTAACCTCGACCGACAAGCCTTCTACAATTCATGATTTCTTCGGCTTTCCCCAAGCTCTATTCGACGTACAGTATCCAGCTCCTGGCGACCCGGCTCTTGCCCAACATGTTGTCGACTTACTAAAGGACGTAGAAGCGCAACTGGATGAAAAACGTGGACTCGACCACGGCACATGGAGCGTCCTGAAGGCTATGTACCCAAAGGCAAACATTCCGGTGGTTCAATTAAGCATCGATACGCACAAACCAGGTAGCTATCACTATCAGCTTGCCAAGAAATTGGCTCCGCTACGACATCAGGGTGTGCTTGTTCTTGCAAGTGGCAATATGGTCCACAATCTACGCCTATTTAGTTTTCGTGATCAAACACCCGCCGATTGGGCCTTAGAGGCCGATGAGTTTATGGTCACTAATGTCCTCGCCAATAACCACGAAACGCTTATTAACTACGATCGAATGGGACCGCACGCTCAATTAGCTATTCCCACGCCCGAGCACTATATTCCCCTACTCTATTGTTTGGCTCTGATCGAATCAAAAGACAGCAAGCAGATTCTAAATCGACAGGTCCATAGCTCGCTATCGATGACGTCGATTATCGTCGGTCTGACTCAGCCATAAACAGCATTTTGTTCAAGAGGCTGAAGGTACATAAAGGGCGCGTTCTTCGATCCAACTAGATCAAAATACGGTGTCTTAAATTGTTACATAGACCCTCTGGATGAGACCCGCCAACCCCTCAAAGTAGCTATTTGCAAAATAACGACTTCCCACAAATTGCATGTTCCCAGCCCAATATCGCTAAGCCGAGCTATTGGGAGTTTGTCTCTTAGGTACCGTAAATGTTCTGTCTGCTGCGTAGACAGCAGCTCCTATCCGGTTTAAAAACAATCACTTAGAAAAAAGTCAGAAGAAGTCAGAAGAGATCAGAGGCGCCGTCTCCTTTTGCTGTGTAGGTTAGACATATGCTATCAATCCGGATGAGGTACATCATGAAAAGAATCGGCCTAGCCTTGATCATCACATTCGTCGTGCATCCACTATTCGCTCAGTCACGGTGGCTCGTTCATTTAACATCATCCAATGGCGGTTTTGTTTCCGAACTGAGAATCGTAAACGACGGGGGTAGTGACCGATCCTACGTGATACAACCCTACCAAATTGACGGATTGCCTCTTCCTCAAGTCACTGGACAGGTCGCTGGCCAGCAAACCGTCCTTATGAATGTATCTGACTATTTAGGATCAAGCGCTAGTCACGCGCGCATTGTGTCTAGCGACGCCGATCTGACTTTTTCAGTTGACTACCGGGTCGCCTCTGGTCGAGGTAGTCCAGCCACGATTCAAACAACAGGCTCGAATCGCGAGGTCCGGTTCTTTGCAGGAGATTGGCAAAACGTCTTTGACGGGATAGCCATTGTCAATACGAGCACTAGCCCAACATCCGTCACCTTGTCTCAGATCAACCGCCAGGGACAAACAACCAACCAGATCATGATTTCGCAATCGCTGGCCGCCAATGCCAAGACATTATTTGTGCTCGGCGGCCCTCAAGGTGGCCCCTTCGACCGTTCTGCTGGCGAGCGGTTTCGATTGCAATCAGATGGTGACGTCGCATTTATTGCCTTGCAGGGAACACCCCCTGGTTCCGAAGTCGGCTATCTTTGGCAGAACGATTTGCTTCCCACCGTCGAGGGCCTGCAACGTTGGTTGCCCCATATCACTTCTCC
The DNA here is from genome assembly GCA_029263455.1 of Holophagae bacterium. Lineage (GTDB taxonomy): Bacteria > Acidobacteriota > Holophagae > Acanthopleuribacterales > Acanthopleuribacteraceae > JAGQSC01. The sequence goes on along the minus strand of JAJCXM010000008.1, from coordinate 834,454 downwards.
GAATGGCGGATTCCAAAGTGAAATATTGGCCGTTAACACGACCAACTCCGTCCGGACCTTCCAGCTCAATGCTTACGATGCTCGTGGCCAAGTTGTTGGACAGTTCACCAGTTCGATCAACGGGCAGGCGACTTTAGCTCTCCAACCTCAGTCAATCTGGCCAGCGGTGGGTGGACTGTCGCATGTTGAGGTACTCAACACGTCGCCAAATGTAGTTTTTGGTATGCGTTATCGCGCCGTCTCGGGACTGAGTTCGCCGGCGATCAGTTGGGAAAGTGACCAGTTCTCCCAACATTGGCGATTGACATCAGGACAATGGACAGAGATTTTCGACGGCATCGCGATCATTAATGGCGGACCACTCAAAACCGATGTGGCTGTGTCACTGATAGGTCAAGATGGACAGACTTTAAAGACCGTTTTTGGCGTAAGAGCGTTAGAACCTCTGGCCAAGTCGCTATTGGTTTTGGGCGGTCCAGCTGACGGTCTGTTCGACGAAAATGCTGCCTTTATCGAAATAACTTCTAGTACGCCGGTTTTGGTTTTGGGACTACGAGGAAGCCCTCCACAGGCTGGACCAAACTACCTTTGGGCCAACCCTGTTTCCACGCTCGATTTACGAGAAACGATCGATCAATCTCGATTTGCAATTCCGGTCGACATAAGCGGAAACCGCGTATCTGGATTTGTAACACCTTTTGTGCCTATCGAGTCCGAGGTCAGTGGACTGTCCATCCGCATTCTCGATCCCTTTCCTCATGGCGGTCACAGCCGAGATCACGTTATTGCCACATCAACATCGGACACAGCTGGACGATTCGAAATCTTGGATTTACCGTCCGGTTTGCTCTACTTAGAAATCCTTTATGAGTCGACATGGATTCGGGTCCCATTCACAAATGTACAAGCTGCGTTGATTGACCCTACTACTTCTTACGCCATCAAACGAGAAGATGCCTTTTCGTCAGTAGATGTTGCAGAATCCGACCTGTTGGTCTGCACGATGCAGCCCATACCAGCTGGCACTCTATTTACACTTCGAGACGAAATCGCTTATGGACAGAACAGTCGCGTTTTCCAGGAGGCTGTTTGGGTCTTATTACAGGACAAAGACTTCAATGCCGATTTTGGCAAACCAATTACCTACCATTTTGTCGGTGCCCAGACTGGCGCCATCAGTTCCTGGTCAACTAACAGCACGCTCAGTCTCAATTATTCGCCATTGTGGTTTGATCAGGGTCCTTTGCTTATTTGGGAGAAAGAGTCGTCGGCCTACGCAAACCAACAAACCACACCTTTAACTGCGCCCAATTGGTCACCTGAGGTTGTCCAACCAGTTGACCTTAAAGATACAACCAAAGCATCGTCATTCTATTTTTCAAAGAAGACCAATGAGGATACGTTCGCGATTGTCGTTAACGGCGGCATTGAGCCTCGTTTCTACGCCAACGCCTCAAACATGCTCAAACTGTTTGAATCGTCAATTCCAGCTGGCCAAGTAGCTTTCGTTGACTACGACTTATATACGGCTGAGCATCATCAATCACTGCTCATTGACGGGACCAATATCTATAAGCAGCAATTTGAACAGTACAACAAGCAAATGCGCCAGCTACGACTGGAAGGAAAAGAACCCACTCTGATCATTTACGTGGCCGCTCATCATTCCATCGACACAGATAACTCTTTTACAGGGACCATGTTGATGGAGTGTCATACGAGTGCACAGACCCCAGCATTAACTTTGGGTTTGACGGCTTCTAGGATGTGTTTGGAAGAGTCATTTGCCTGTAAGGTGCGCGTCATCCTACAGACCTGTAGTTCGGAGACCATCCTTAGCGACCTGAACGAACGACTAATCAGCGATTCTGATGCCCATCTCTCTGACTTTGCCGGCATCGGCGCCAGCCTAACTGACGAGTCAGCCTATGGTCCACGCGGCATATTTGGTGACCAGCCGATTAGCTACTTCACACAGACTTTACTCGATCATTTAGTGGTTGACGATGGCGACATAACCGGACTGACCAACGAAATGGGCGATTTAATTGGCCCGATCGACTTCGTTGATGGCCCTCTACACTTTAATAGCCACGGTTTCTTGACGCGATTCGGTGAAGGTGCGCCCTGTCCGCCAATTGACGATCCTTTTTTGGATTTTCCAAACGAAGAGGCGCTGTCCCACATGTTCTTTAGCCGCCAATGCTTTCCAGACGCGCAAAAGATCGAGACATTCACTATCGAGAACCCGAGAATCGACGTTGAAATTAACTTTGCCGTTTACAGTGACCACCCAAGCCTCTTCTTTCAACCAGCAGATGGCAAAATCCCGCCCGGCGGAAAAGTAGACGTGTGTGTCTTTATTAGTACGCCAGAAGCCGAGACTGACGCCCGAATGGCCACGATCGAGGTCGATTCGTGGCGCCAATCCACCTCGCAGATTCATACAGATTCCTTCGACGTAGATGTTCGGGCCGGCAGTGACGCCGATCATCCTGACATCATTCAAGCTATGTGCCCAGAAGAAGGACCGAGCAGCATTGCCGAAGCCATAACAGGCCAATCGTTCTTTCCTCTGGTAGGCATCAGCTCCATAAACTCAGTTGGTGACGTAGGCGTGCCCGATTATGATGTCGAAATTGATTATGTTCACGCCATTAAGAAAAACATAACTCGACTTGCCGATCGATTCAAACGCAGATCCTGCGGCATGACTGATCTAGGGCTGGTGGTCTGTGCCGAGCCCTCGTCGCCAATACCAGAAACGGCCGAATATTTGGTAGTAAGTAATGTGACCCGAGGGTCGATCCCCTTAAACGATCCCGAGAACTATTATCAGTTCGGGTTCGTGTTTGACGCCGACCGCAATGAAATCAATAACTTTGACCCCCACCCCAACTTCCCTTTTGATCTATATCAAAATACCGATCGCTGGTATTCGTTGGAATACAGCCCCATTTCGGGCTGGCAACTTATCGTAAGTCGGGCACGCGGGAGCATTTCACGAGTAAATAGCGCTGCACGAGTCGTGATTAGAGACAACGTACTGACGCTTGCCGTTCCGCTTTCCGAATTTGAAGTCGAGAATCCACTCTACCGATTGACTAGCTATAGACATAAAGGCGACTTTGGACTCAACCCGCCATTTAATTGGTCAGGCGACTTAGAACCAGCAGTCGGTCAACCTTTACTCGAAATATTCGAGTGACATAGACCTCGTTAAGCTAGAAAACAAAAAAGGCCCCGATTGCTCGGGGCCTCTTTCATAAATTGTAATGTTGGCTTACCAACGGTTGCGTTGCGGACGACGTTCCAAGGCTTCGCTTACGCGAAGGTTACGACCTTCAAACATCACACCGTCAAGTTGTTGGATTGCTTTTTGCGCAGCATCTGCTTCCATTTCAACGAAACCGAATCCACGGGGACGGCCCGTTTCACGATCGTTGATCAGGTTGACAGACAAAACTTCGCCGTGTTGTTGAAACAGAGCTTCAATTTGGTCGCTGTGAACGGTAAACGGCAAGTTGCCAACAAATAACTTCTTCATATTCAAGATTCTCCATAATTTGCGATCGCTGCTGCGATCTTAATGCGCGAGCGGGAGTAGGGAAGACGCAGGACACTAAGACACTCAGAACTCGCTTCAAATTGTTACTCCCAGAGCGCAAACCCTGGATTCTCTTTTTGGAAACACGAATCTTGAATTGCAGATTAGAGCCAGCGATCGGGCCGCTATCGACCCAACTCACAGCTGAAAGTATAAGATGAAGCTTAGGGAAAGTCCATTAAAACCACATTTAGCAATAACTTTTTAGAAAAAGTTGATTGATAGGCGTCTTTGCCAGCTCAAAATTGGTCCCCATCTCAGTCTCCGACCCTGTTCTTGGGGGACCAAGCAAATTCCGCAATGGCTTTCCCAATCGTCCACAACGCCCCTGAATATTCCTAATTGAAGTGGTTTACTGAAAAAATCTTGACCTAATCACTTTTGGAATTACGCCATAGTTATGCAGAGAAAAGCGGCCTCTTCCATTTACCATTCCCTCTGATCAACCACGATGATGCTTTCACCGGCTTGCGAATTGATACACAGGATAATCGCACCGATGTTTAAGCCTGTGCTACGCACGCGACCACTACGCCTATAAACCTGATCAAAACATGGGTCTAAATAGCTATTGAGCGCTTTATTGCAAGCAACATTTCCTTCACAGATCTGTTCGAGTCTCGCTCTGATATTGCGGCGATCAGAGTTCTTGTTCAGCGCCTTCAATGCAAGTATGGCCACAATAGCCAATGCAAAGCCGGCAAATATTTTCAGCAACTGAAGACCTCATAGCGGCCACAAGGATTCAATCCTGATCTCGCCAAAACCGGCGCTCTTGCCGCCACCGTTTCATTGACTCTTCTCTAGCGTCTTGAGCCGCTGCGCTTCATCACGCGCCTTAATCCAGGTCGTTCGATCAAGGCGTAACAGATTGACAAGTTTTCGGGTAAACATGTCCTCTTCGTGGGTAACGACATCGTCCGCCAATACAACACGAAAAACCTCGACCAAGAACTGAAACCTCTGGTCGGGCGTGTTGTGTTCGGCAATCTGACGTGTGTAATGGAAAAAGTCAGCATTATCTTGGCGATGACCGCGCGCAGTTTCGATGAGTTCAACAACCTGAGACTCGCTCAAATCGAATCGTTTACTAAGGATTTTGGCTATTTCCTCTCGTTCGCTGGCGACGAATTCATCGTCGTATGTCGCAGCTTCCAACAGCAATACAGCGGTGGCGACTGAAAGATCGATTTCGTTATTTTTGCTTGAGCTATCCGAAGAAAAGAGCTGGCGCAAGGTCTGTAAGATCATGTCGTCAGGATAGACATTCAAAAGCGATTCGTCAATTCACCTATCGGTCATTTTCGAATCGCAAAATATAGGGGCCTGGCCGAAGCCAGACCCCCTGGATAATGAGAGATTAATTGTTGCTACAGAGCTGATAAGCACCACTTCCCGAGTAGGATTTAACCCGGTAGTAGTAATAGCCTGCAGAGGCTGAATAGTTGATGTTCTCTACCGAGCTAGCCGAGGTGCCGTTGGCTACTTCACGCCAACTGCCATTCCAGCGATACAGGTAAAGGTCAAAGTCAGTTCCGGCAGGGCCTTCAAGATGTGCACTCAATGAGCCGCCATTCCAGTAGAAGTAGGTTCCATTTGGATGAACGTCGGAATCGCCTGCACCAGAAAGTGAGCCCGTGTATTCATTCATTCCGGATCCGCAGTCTCCACCGCCGCCACCGCCTGGCTCAGTCCATGACACGGTAACCGTCAGGTTAGAGAAGGAAGAGTAGGCGTAAACACCGATGTACCACTCCCCTGCCGTTGGGCTGGCATGGGTACAAGATTCGTTGCTATTGCTACTAATTGAGCGGCATGAATAGCTGCTGGTAGTTGGTTGTTGTCCGGCCCGAGTATAGAGATCGGCATCACCGTTGGAACCAGATGTGGTCACAACAAGATTGCTGGCGCCAGCCGGTAAAGTGACTCGGAAATGGTTCCAAGCCTGTGATGCTGCACTAAAGGTGACTGAATCGCCATTGTCCAGATCGGTGATGCCGCCACCGCCGGTTCCGCCATCGACAGTGATGCAGACCGCCGCAAAGGCAGCTGCCACATCGGTCGTGTCGTATCCCAAGTCCGATGCCGCATCAACCACAGCGTCCGCTCCCGCTTGGTAATTAGTGCTAGGGGTCCAATAGTTTTGGTTTGCACGTACGAAGACATCAAATGCTTTGCGCGGGTTCCAACCAGAGGTCGTCGCCAACGTGTAATAAGCCTTGTTGAATACGCCACTGCTGTGATGGACATCCATGCCAGAGGTATAGTCATTGGCGCAACCAATTGAGCTGCCGTCTTGTGGCGGATCGTACATGATGCGTAAAGCGGTACCTGACTTCATGATTTCCGCTCCAACCAGGTAGTCGCTGGAACCCGTCATGTAATATTGAGCCGCTTCGCCTGCCATATCGGAAAAGGCTTCATTTATACCGCCCGACTGGCCGGAATAAGTAAGATTCGAGTTTTGCTCAGTAAATCCGTGACTGACCTCGTGGGCCGAAACATCCAAGCTAACCAATGGATAGAAGGTGGTTGCTCCGTCTCCGAAGGTCATGGAAGTGCCATTCCAGAATGCATTTTCATAATTGCTACTGTAATGAACGCGCATGGTGAGCTGGAAGGATAGCGGAGCGGTATTGTACCAGTCACTGTACATACCAAAAATGACACCACCAAAAAAGTGAGCGTCATTGATAGGGCTGTAAGCGCCATTGATTTGCTTAAAGGTGTTTTCATAACACGAGAAACTAAAGGCGCTACTGCCACTTGTACCGTGATTCAAGTTGACCGACTTGACGCTTGAATTGTTCATGGTGCAATTGCCACCACTAGAACTCACCTGAAGTGGTCCAAAATCGGTGCCGTAATGGTAAATGCCGGTTTTCTGGTTTCCGCCCGGACCTGTTCCGTCAGCGGTCATCAAATTATCAAAGAAGAACAGGATCTCACCCGTTCGAGCGTCCATGATGTAAGTGGGTCTCGTTGGCAGGCCACCCTCTTCGATATCGGCAAAGAAGCTCACCGCATAGGCAACTCTTGCGCTGTCTAAATGAGGGTAAATCACCAACTCCGAACTTTCACTCTCAAAAGTCCAAACCCTTTTCTCAGCTTCGGCGTTGTCATAGAGATGGATGTCTTTCGCGTATGCCAACGCTTTGGACTCGGTCATGGCAATACCACGAGTTACGTCTTCAAGATCGCGTTCGAGACCTTGCACCATGCGGCCATGGAGACTAAGAACGGCTCCGTTCTTATCAGTTGAGACGACAATTTGTTCGCCCCAAATGGGAACTCCTTGAAAACGCTGTCGGTAGCGCCGATGTAAGTTACCGTCAGCTTCGAGCACGTCCTTCATGATCTGCAGATCGTATGAGTCCGAGAGCCCCAAACTCTCTACTAAACGATCGGCTGTGCGCGAATCGCCGTCCGTAATATTTAGTTTCTTACCTCTTAGTTCTACCAAGTCGCCAGCCAAGGCGAAACTCGCCAATAACGGGATCAACATATAGGTGATCCAACGCTGCGGCCGCATTCTGAATAGTTCTTTCATAATCTTTTCCTCCACTTTCCTCGTTAAAGAACATCAACCGACTTGGAGAATTTGTGAGGTCACAACAGGTTCAAACTTCCCCTTGAGCAGCCTTCACTGCTTGTCCATCAAAGATACGCAACACATCTCGTTGTCACTGAACGGACTCTGGGCCCGATCTGTAAACGCGAGCAAACAACTTCCAGATGAGGTTGTCTATTTTTTCTAGGACTTCGGTTACAGCGAGATTATGCTGTCGCAGTTATTGAATCAACCGCATGATCATGCCGTTTTCACACAGGTCCCAGTCCGTCATGATGAAGCACAAAACTTTAGTGTAGCCTTTGCGCGCAAACCAGCACAACCGCATGATCATGCGATGCAAGAAAAGCTCGCGAGCGTGACAAATGTACTGGCATTCTTGCTCCAAGTTTGCAAAACTTTTACATTCACGCTTATTCGTCGGGGTTTTAGGGATTAGAGCGGGTGGGGAGTTCATGCAGCTACTGCACACAGTTATTTTCTGTTGTGTCAGCGCGGCCGGATGGTTATTTGCATCCAACGCCACGCTTGCGGCGAAGAACGTTCGTTTCCAATCCTTTACACTGGAGGACGGGTTAACTCAAAACAGCGTATTGGCGATTGAGCAAGATCATTTGGGATTCCTATGGTTTGGCACCGAGGATGGGCTCAATCGCTATGACGGTTACGAGTTCACTTATTTCCGCCATCATGCAAAAGACCCTCTTTCAATTGCCGATAATCGAATCACCTGTTTACTTGTTGATCAAACAGGCACACTTTGGGTGGGCACCTGGGGCGGCGGCGTAGGTCGATTTATCGCTGAAAGTGAAGGCTTCGATCATCAACTATACGATCCGGACGGCACTAATTGCGCAGGTCTCAATACTGTTCGTTCCATGGCAATTGATCGCGCAGGCAATCTGTGGGTTGGCACGCACGCTGCCGGGCTGGTAAGACTGCATATTGCCAGTCGCCACCTGAGTTCCTATATACATGATGCCAATGATCGTTTCAGTTTGAGTAGTGATCATGTACGCGCCATCGAGGTCGACCAAAAAGGGATCGTGTGGGTGGGCACGAAAGATGGACTCAATCGTTTCGACCCTGAATGTGAGGGTTTTACACACTATCGACACAACCCAGACGATGTCACTAGTCTTAGCCACAATCAAGTCTATGCCATAGAAAAGGATGAGACTGGCCTTTGGGTCGGCACCTCGGGCGGCGGACTCAATTATTTCCGTAACGGCAAATTCAGCCGCTATCCTTTCAATCGGCCTGACTCAAAAAGCCTAAGTCACCAAGACGTGACCGTCATTTACAAGGACACGAAATCAAGAGTTTGGATTGGTACGGACGGCGGAGGGCTCAACGAACTAGACCTAGATCGCCAGACATTTCTAAAACATCAAAAGCGCGCTACCCACAAGAACTGTCTATCTTCAGACCTCATCTATTCCGCTTTTGAGGACGGGTCGGGAAATATTTGGGTTGGCACAGAAGGAGGCGGGGTCAATCGCCTAGATGGTGGCGCTCAGCCGTTTCACCTCGTGCAACACGACCCAGATTCAGCAAATTCCCTTACTTCCAACATGGTCTTTCCCATCATTGAAGACAGTCTTGGCGATCTGTGGATTGGTAGTAAAGGTGGCGGACTGAACCATTGGTCATCAAAGAAGCAAAAATTTGAGCATTATCTACCGGTCGCGAGCGATCCCAACAGCCTAGCCCAAGAAGATATTTTCGCCCTAGCCGAAGACAAGCATGGTTTTATTTGGATTGGCACAACAAAGGCCGGGCTGCAACGATTCGATCGCCGTACCAAGAATTTCCGTAGCTATCTTCATGACCCCGACAACCCAAAAAGCATCAGTGGCGATCAAATATCAATCATCGCCCCAGATAGACAGGGTAATTTATGGATTGGAACCAATGGTAAGGGTCTCAATCGCTATGATTTGAGTACCCAGGAATTTGAACGGTTTCGCTTTGATGTCAATCATTCATCGTCCTTAAGCGACGACCGCATTTTTTCGATCTTTGTCGACAAACACGAGACTGTCTGGGTGGGCACCAATGGCAGCGGATTGTGCCGCTATGAAGGTGAAGGCCAGTTTTCTCGATTCCGAAATAGTCCTACGGACCCTGCAAGCATCAGTCACGATGTCGTCTTATGCATGTCTGAAGATCAGCTTGGTAGGCTTTGGGTGGGAACCAGCTACGGCCTTAACTTAATGGATGTGGCAACAGGTACATTTCAGCATTGGACAACCGATCAGGGTCTGCCTAATGATGTCATTTACGGCATCTTAGAAGATCGTAATCACAGATTATGGATGAGTACTAATCGTGGGTTGGCGGTCTTTGAGCTGGAAAGTGGTCTCTTTGAAACCTACGACTTTCACGATGGCTTACAGGGCGACGAATTCAATTTTGCATCCTATTGCCAAGGCTCAGATGGGCTTATGTATTTTGGTGGCATCCAGGGCATCAGTGTTTTCGATCCCGACCACATTGAAACCAGTGAATTTGAGCCACCCATTTATGTAACCGACCTCTTGTTAGCCAATCAGCACGTTCTGCTTCAACGATTCGAAGCAAGTTCACCGTTACCAAAACCCATTCCTTTGGTCAAGAATCTGAAACTAAGTCCTAAACAGAATATGTTTTCGCTCAGCTTTTCCGCTTTGGATTTCGTCGACCCCGCCAAAAATGAATACGCTTATCGGCTCACTGGTTACAACGATCAATGGATTTTGACCGATGCACAAAACAGACGGGCCACATACACAAACCTGTCGCCAGGCCACTATGTGTTTCAAGTCAAAGGTACAAATCGCGACGGGGTCTGGAGTTCCAAGACAGCGAACGTGCGAATTACGATCCTGCCATTTTGGTGGCAAAAGGCTTGGGTGCGTCTAATTGCAGTGATGCTCTTTATTTGCCTGCTAGCCTATAGCTATCGACGACGCGTTCAAGGTCTGTTGCGTATCGAACGTTTAAGGACGCGAATAGCGAGAGACCTTCACGATGATGTTGGCGCAGCCTTAACCAACATTTCCGTGATGGCCAATATGGTTCGCGAAGGACATGATCAAGATGGAAGCTACCTTTCTCACATAGAAGAGAGTAGCCGCAATTTAGTAGGCAGCATGCGCGATTTGGTTTGGTCAATGGATAGTCGTTACGACTCACTGACTGATCTCTTGGCGCGCATGAAAGCCAGCACGGACAGTATCTTGACCAATATTGACTGTCGCTTTAGCTGTCAAGACCTCGATATGGAACTCAAAGTACCGCCCAATACAAAACAGAATCTCTTTTTGATTTTTAAAGAAGCCATTTCAAATAGCCTTAAACATTCCGGTGCCAGCATCATTAAAATCCATATGCAGCGACGGTCGCAAACACTTGTGCTCTCCATCCACGATAACGGCACTGGACTGCGAGAATCTGAACTGGATTCAGGAAATGGAATCAAGAATATGAAGTGGCGCGCACACATATTAGATGGAAACGCTCAAATCACAAACGAGAATGGTGTCAGAGTTCAAATTCAAGTACCCCTTCCACTTCGACCCGGGCTCATACGGCGAACTTGGAGGGTCTGCTACAACATGGCAAATTCAACGATCAACGGGGGTTGGATCCCCAAGAACTTTAACCGACTGCGTGATTCTCTTTTGGCTATCAAAACAGGCAGTGGCCGCTGAGAGCAGTGGCTGCTGAGAGCAGTGGCCGCTAATAGCGGTGGCCGCCAATAGCGGTGGTCGATAATAACAGTCCCCTTTTTGCAGGTGTCCCATGAACGCTAACAACCGCGCTTTAAGTCACAGTCAGCAGGCGTTGACCCAATTCTGCCATGTCGCGATCGTTGAAGATAACGACGCATACAGGCGCGTGCTCCATGACTACCTAGGTCGTCATTTCCGCTGCCCAACTGCCGTAGACTCGGTCGAAGCACTCATGTCGCAATGTGACATCCAGGACTTCCCTGAAGTGATTCTCATGGATATCGAATTGCCAGGCGTTAGTGGCATCGAAGGTATTGGCATTGTAAGAGAACAATTTCCGCAAACCGATGTGATCATGTTAACGATTTTTGAAGATCACGATCGCATTTTTGATTCGCTTTGTGCCGGTGCCTGTGGCTATTTGCTAAAGAACACGCCTTTGGCAGAAATACGATCGGCAATCGCTTTAATCGAACAAAAAGGTGCGCCGTTAAGCCCGCGCATTGCGCGTAAAGTGCTTTCGCGACTCTTTCCAAAAACGCGCCGTAAAACCCATAAACACCTCACTGATCGTGAGTTTGACGTCCTAAAAGCACTCGTAGATGGACTCTCCTACCAAGAAGTGGCAGATCGCTTGTTCATCGCCGTCGACACCGTTCGACACCACGTCCGCAATATCTATCGAAAGCTAGAAATCAACTCTAAAGCAGAGGCCATCAATAAATATTGGCGCCGTGAAGTCTAATACCAGCAAATCGCCCAAGTTCGCGAACACGAACTTGGGCTCAGTTGCTAGAAATTAATTTCGAATTTTCCAACGATGGACATCGAATCGCCAGGAATAACGGAGGTGCCACCGAAGCCGCTGGTTTCGTACTCTTCGTCGGTTAGGTTCTTGAGATTGGCCGACACGCGCCATTTCTTAGTTGTGTAAGAAACAGCTGCATCAACGGTCAACGCGTTGCCTATTTCATAAGCATTGTCTTCGTCAATGTATTGGGCTCCTACGTATCTAACGCCGCCAGCAACGCCCAATCCAGAATCGAAGTCCTTACCAACCCACAAATTAACTAACTGATCGGGCGCAAAGGCAGGTGTGTTTCCTGTATGGTCAAGTACCTGTAAGAAAGGCTGTCCGTCGATCAGGAAGAATAATGATTCCGTGAATTCAGTGAGCTCGGCGTCTGTGTATGCATATGAGAAATAGGCATGGACACGGTTCTCTAAGTTAGCCGCGATCTCTACTTCCGCGCCGCGAGATTGCTGAGTGCCCGTTTGCTTGGTAACACCGTTAGGGTCAGGAATAGCAATGTTCTGCTTCTCTAAGTCAAAGACGGCAAATGTCGAATTGAGACGACCACCCAACCATTGTTTTTTCCAGCCGATTTCTACTTGTTCACTCTCTTCAGGTTTGCGATCCTGAGCTACGACAAGTGATGAAGGAGGGGCAAAGGCTTGACCATAATTTCCATATACACTTTGATCCTCTGTTGCACTCCATAAGAATCCGAACATGGGACTCAATTTCTGGAATTCAGACTCGAATCCGGTATTGTTGTCATCAAAGTTAATCGTGTCATAGCGAGCACCAAGGAAGACGTGACACTTGGGGCCCAATGTCAGATGGTCAATGACATACGGGGCAATCACGTCCGCCTGCGTGTCACCGGTCTGATGTTGTCCTGGCAACGGGATAAAGTCCTGCCCTGCCGTTTCGACTGGATTGTAAAGATCGACATTGGGTAAATAACCCACGTTGAGATCAAATAAATCGCGTTGTTGAATGTATTCGACACCGGCTAAGAGCTGGTGGCCAACGATGCCGGTGGTGAAGTCCACTTTAACTTCCAACTGGTTACCGCTGAACTTTTGCTTATCGTCAAGCCTAGTCAGCACACGGTATACATCATTGAGCGATGTTTGCGAGGGGAACACGCCGATAAACAATGTTCCTGCGGACAACCAGTCTAGTTCGGTGTGATAAGCGCGATCAATAATGGTCACATTGGGGTTAACGTCGTAACGCCACTCCAACTGATATCGATTGACGTTTTGATCTGAAATATCAAATGGCGATTGATAGGAGCGTTCACGGGGAACATCAGGTATCTGATTGTTCAAGAGTGGCAGCCCGGCATCTGATCGATACTTCAAATCCACGTATTCGGCATCAAAGGTCAAGCTATGGCGGTCGTTCACTTTATAAGTGAATGAGGGGTTGATAGCGCCCGTTTCGTTGGCCTTGTCATCTCGGTAACCATCGGATTCGCGCCACATACCATTAAGTCTGAAGGCGATGCCTTTATCGCGGTTTGAAACGCCGTAGTCGATCGTTCCACGCCACTGATTGAAGCTACCGTAACTGACTCCTGCCTTACCAAAATTATCGAATTGAGGTTTCTTACGCATGATGTTGACCGTGCCAGATAAAGGGTTGCCGCCGTACAAAAAGGCGCCCGGTCCTTTGAGAACTTCAACACGATCCACATTGTAGAGATTATAAAAGGTGACTTCAGGTTCTAGCGTGCCATCGGTCAAGACAAGTCCGTTCGATAAAGAATCGAATCCTCGTATCAAAAAGAAATCATACACGCCTGATCCGTTCTGAACGTTGACGCCACTTATGTTTCTCAAGGCGTCGCCTAGAACTTCTCCATCCTGACGTCTAATCAGTTTGCTGGTAACAACACTCACGCTTGCTGGCGTGTTCTTGATGGGAACATCCAATTTGGTCGCAATCGCTCCTCTCACCGGAGGTTCAACTTGTGTTTCACCCATGACGGTGATTTCTTCATCTACTTTATCCGTTTCGGATGATTCAGGCTGCTGCGAGAATATCGGCATGGCCACAAGAATGGCTACGCAGATAATGCGAATTCTAGACATAAAAGGATCTCCTTTGTAATTCAACCAATTGCATGATCATACGCGAGGTTGAGCATCCTGTTTCAGCAAAATGGGCTATGTTCTTCTAAGTCGCTCTAATACTTCATCCCACAGCTGTTCATAGCAATCGCCCAAGCGTGTGCGTGGTGCAAAACTGCCTAGCGGAGCTTGCTCTATACCCATCTTTTCGATTTCGGAAGCGCTTGGAACGATGGTCTCCAGAAAGTTGCTGTCCTTAAGGCGAGCCTCTTCAGAGATCATGCGGTGCAAATTCTTCCGTCGATCAAGTAAGTTAAAAAACGGCATGACTTGATTCACGTCAGCCATCAATTTGTCGCACATCTGTTGATAACTGCGAAGCGAAAGCACCGTTGGGATGAGCGGAACAACTAAGCCGTCCACAAGCGGGAGCAACGTTTGAATGGCCGATCCAGCTGCCGGAGCACAATCCAGCAAGATCACATCAAACGACTTGCTCAAATGCTTCAGGGCCGGTTTGAAGTGACGGCCTCCGTCTAATTGAGCGTCCAACTTACGGGTGGAAAAATCAGCTGGAATCACAAATAGTTGCTCAAACACGGTTTCACGCACCTCGGCCAGCGCACCCTTCTTCTTAAGCAACGATTTAGTGCCCTTCTTCAGTTTGGCTTTAGTTCGTAAGTAATAGGTGCTGGCAGCTTGTGGATCCAGGTCCCAAACCAAAGTGCGTGCGCCCCGACAAGCAGATACATAGGCAAGATTGACAATCGAGGTTGTCTTTCCTACGCCACCTTTCAAGTTATAAACAGCCAAAATCACGTTGAATCCGCCTCGTTGATGTTGCGTCAGTCTAAAAGCAGGTACACCAGATGTAAAGTCAAGCGCTGCCAACGGGGAGACTTTAACTGATGGCGTTTCTTATGAGACGGCGAAATTCTTTTCCAGCCAGAACCTTGCTTTCAATGACGGATTGACGACAAAGCCGAAGTTGTCGTTTGAGTAAAAAAGCATCTAGGTGACCCACGGCCATTACCAGCAAATGCCCGTCTGGACTCGCGATCATCGACTTGCTGTCTGCTTCAAGGTTTTCTCGCTGCGTACAAACATCATTGAGATCGCCAAACACTTTGAGCATCTGTTTGAGCTGCCGCAAAGCCGCCACAATCGCTGGCCTTCGCCATATTTGTTCAAATGACTCCAACAAATAGCGCAGGCGCTTGGCACGCAGCCGTAAGTCGTGAAAGTTCGCCAAGGGACTGGCTTTGCCTAACGATCTTGAACGGACCCGAACATGCCCGTAAGCTTTTTCTATCCATAAAGAAGCGTTCTCGCTGATAGCTCGATCTAATAGCCCGGACGAATTTTCGTCACCACTCGTTAATTGCATTACCCAATCGTTTAAGAAAGCGGACACATGGTGAGCATGAAGATTTTCGACTAGTTTGCGCTGCGCAGCCACACGCCGCCGAACGAGCAATTGCCGAACCATATTGATTCTTGATGCTGTGATTAGATCAAAACGGACAGCAAGCGTATCTATCTTATCTACGTAGACATCTAAGTCACGCACATGCCCAGTAATACTTCCTATATTTGCGAACTGACGTTGCACCTCTATTGCGTTTGGCCACAAATGAGCGCTTACTCTCAACAGCGTTCGCGTACGTCGCAACGCTATTCGAAAATCATGTAGACACTCGACATCCACGTCATCAACGACAGGTCTAAAAAGTGCATTCATCAATTTCGACAGGTTATTAAATATTTGATTGAGTGCCTCAGATGTCGGTGTAGAACGACCAAAGTTAGTCGTCGTTTCCGGCGGGCAAGCAATCAGGTCCTGACTCGCCATGCCTAGCCACTTGTGAAAGGCCTTCTTGTAAGGCAGTACTTTGTTTGTCACTGCTCGAAGCGACTGAAGTAACGCCAAGTAAGCAATGTCGTCACACATGATGGGTTTCACGATCAAATGTTGTATCTGCTTTTGCGATTCAGCCATTGTCCAGGTTTGCCATAAAAGTTGAGCCACTTGCCCGCCATCGGCATTAATGTATGCGGCCGATTTGGTGTTGGATTCAACACGTAGTTTTCTTAATATCGATCGATTCTTAATGACTGCCATTAATTCCGTACGAAAACTACCAGCCGGTAGCTCCCTTGCAAAACGAGGCATCTCTCCCACGATCCGCATCGAACGGTATTTCTTGCTACTTACAAGTGATTGCCAAAAGACGTGCGCTTCCGGCGCGCCCTGCGCTCGGCTCCATCTAATGATGTAATTACGATGAGCTATTCTGCCATCCAAACAGTCATGAAAAGAGATCGTCTCCTTTATGTTCGACCACAAAAGGTTAGCCAAAAGCGGATGACCGTCCAATGTCTTCTCTTCATTCATTCCTATCAGAAAAACAAGCGCTTCATTCGTCAACCATATGCCTCATCATTGACCAAGAGTCACGGTCCTAACCGATCAAGGGCCGTGACATGGCCATACACAAATATCGGTCAGTATAGCCCGACCAAGCCAATGTAGAAGGGACAACGGCTATCCAGAAAACACGTCCCGGCTAAGAATGCTCGGCCACAGTGACTGGTACGGAAAATGCTACAATGTCGATAACAAGGTTTAGATCAAGTGATTTGCCTAAGAAGGCGGCCACTTGAGAGGTGATCATATGATACGGCTCATGCTTTTTCTGTTGCTCTCGTTATCCAGCACTGCAAACGAAGGATGGATCCCACATCTGGTTGGGGCTTCCCGTAGCTTCCAGTCCGACCTCATCTTGGCCAATCATTCCGGCAACGAAGCCAGCATAACCTTCTTTGACAAAGGACAAATAGTTAGGCAGATTGATGTTGCTGCAGGAAACCAGATCGTTGTGCCAAGCTACGAAATTGGAGACCTTTCAGGTTCCCTCTACTTCGAGACATCAACGTCACTTTTGGACGTAAGCGTTCGCTATCAAGGCCAACTATACGCCAACCAAGTTACTGTCCCTCTTCCTGCACCTGTAGGGACTGTCTTTCGCTATTTCGTTGACCAGGACCACAACGCCTGGGTTGGCATAGCTTTGTTAAACGTCGGCGCGACGTCAGCTGTTGTCTCGGCGTCTGCTATCGACTCAGAAGGTAAAGTGATCCGCCAAATATCTATCTCGGAGTCCATGGCCACAGGATCCAAAGTGACACTTACCCTAGCTCCCGAATTTTTACAGGACGCACAACAAGTTGAAATCCAATCAACAGGGAGATTGGCTCCCACCGTTTTAGGTGGCATCAATGATGAGACACAGTCTCGGCTTACATCGTTTGCGCCTGCGAGTGTTTGGAGTGACCGTTTGCTTGTTCAAATATCTGGCGGCTTTGCTCCAATCACCGAAACCGTGATCGTTTCAAATGGCATGATTGAATTTCAGGGTGTTTCTGCAGCTTTGCCTACAGACAACGACCCCATCGCTGATTGGATGAACGCGAGTTTCATTAACTTCCGCGTCACAGGCATCAAGGACCCTTGCTGTGATATGCGTTTTTACTCGGCCGAACTGATCGAGGCAGGCAAAGGAAACGCCGTTTTCTACAGTGATTTTGATCTGAACGACAAATCCCCCGATGCCGATGCCACCCAGACCCTTATCCAGCAGTTATTCTACGTTGCTCAAGAACTTACCGGCCGAACATCGACGGTATTCCCGTTGGATCCATGAACTTAATTAGCCTAGCGACCTTTTGCCTCTTGGTAGCCAGCCAAGCACTGTCTCAAAACTGGGTAACACATGTGCCCGCCAGTGATGGTCTATTCACCTCACAACTTATCCTAAGTAATCCTGGCGAGACAGAAACAAGTCTTTCAGTGAACCTTTACGACCCAGCTGGACAAGAAATCAAGCAATTGGCTTATGTTTTGGCCCCCTTTGAAACCCAACGAATCTTGCAGCCCCAATTGGCGGCCGAAAACCTATCCCACCTAAGCGTCTCCCAAGAGGGTGATTGCCAAGTTTATCTTGCCTACCAAGCCAAGAGTGGTGGTCCGGCAGCACTAGTTCAGGCAACATCGCATCCAGTCCAGGCTTGGCGCATGATTGTGGGGGATAACACGGCCAATTGGGATGGCATAGCAATCCTAAATCTTGGCGCCCACTCAACCCCCCTATTACTGCGTGAATTTAATGATCATGGCGACATCGTAATGCAGCGACAAATCTCTTCGGCTCTTGCCCCACTAGCGAAGACTCTACATGTGATTGACGGCGTCAATCCGGGATCGATCGTTGACATTGTTGCCGATCAACCCGTCGTTGTTATCGGGCTAAGTGGTGACCACGGCAACCGCTTGCTTTGGTCAAACCCGGTGGCGGCCTACGCCCCGCCAATCGCTTCGGTGACATACGAATTGGTCGACTATTTCGAAAACGCTACTTTTGATGCGCCCATCGACGTCCAATTCGCGGCCGGCCTTCCAAATCTCGCTTATGTTGCTCAACAGAATGGTGACATACGCCGAGTTGATCTCACTGAACAATCGAGTTCAAGTTCCTATTTGAATCTATCCAGCAGGGTCACTCATCAAGGTGAAATGGGTCTCTTAGGTTTAGCCCTGCATCCAAATTTCGCATCGAATGGGCAAATATTTGTTAATTATGTCAGCGAGAATAACGGGCCGCGACGCAGCATCATCGCGCGTTTCCGCGAACTCGAGGGATCCGTGGACAGCGGTACCCAGGAAGTATTGTTAGAAGTAGATCAACCCTTCTCTAACCACAATGGTGGTCAAATCGTTTTTGGGCCCGACGGTTATCTCTACATCGCACTGGGTGATGGCGGCAGCGGCGGCGATCCTTTTGGACATGGCCAAAACCGAACCACTCTTTTGGGTTCCATTCTCAGGATTGACATCGATAAGCCCGATCCCGAACTGCCCTACGGCATTCCATCCGACAACCCGTTCTTGCCTCTGGACGACGGCAGCAGATTCGAAATCTTTGCTTACGGCGTAAGGAATCCATGGCGGATCAGTTTTGATCGGGCAAGTGACAGTCCGAACTTGTGGGTCGCAGACGTTGGACAAGATCGATTTGAAGAAATCAATCTGGTTTCAATCGGCGACAACTTAGGATGGAACATAAGTGAAGCCTATGCCTGTTTCGAGCCTGTAAATTGCTCCCTCGACGGCATAACACTGCCTGTCTACAGCTACGACCGCAGTCAGGGTGACCGCTCGGTCACGGGTGGATTCGTGTATCGTGGGTCGCAGGTGCCATCTTTAGCGGGAAGATACATATTTGGTGATTTTATTAGCGGTCGAATATGGGCACTGCATTTGGCCGAAAACGGCGAGACTACGCGTAGCCAAATCGCTCAAATTGCCCCTAACAGTCTGGCCTCGTTTGCGGAGGATCCCAACGGCGAGATCCTAGTATGTTCGTTTAGCGGCCGTATCCTAAAGCTTCAATGGCATTTGGCTAACTAGTTCTTGGACTTGGCGCCTTGCGGCTGAAACGAATCTGGATCGATTGCTTGGTTGATGACGATGTACTCATGGGTTTCTACGGCCAATGAGTGTTCGACGCGATATAACAAATGATCGTCTACACCGATCCACAACACGTACGGAGTTATTCCATCTGCGTGCTTGCCTTGAATGACATAGATGTTCTTGTCGTCGACCGTAACTTGGGAATCAATCTTCGCATCCACCAGGTCCAATAAGTTGAAGCCACCAATGTCTTTCATCAGAAGACTAGGAATTGTTTGGCTACTCCCAAATGAATCACCTGTCGACAGCTCAATGGCACTTGACAACGATTGATCACTCTCTTGGTTGTCACGCCGCGAATCATACCAAAGGGTTTGTGTACCGTCTGTTACAACGGCACCTCGACGAACAAGCACACGCGCGCCTTCAAAAGAACCAGGCGCCACCCATTCGACGCGTAGCTTATTGGGCGATTCGTATTTGATTAGGAAGGTAACCTTAAGGCTCTCACTTCCCTTAATCTCCACTTTACCTTTGTCGTGATAGGACTGCAGTGACCGATAGGTTCGTCCCATGGCGGCAAGAACTGCGCGAGCATCGGTTTCACCTTCATCAAACGGCCAAACGAAAATACACAGCAAAACCCACATGCACGACTCCTTTAGTCCTTGGTGCACCTCTACATAGAGAATCGTTGGCTAAGCGGTTTTACTTTAATCGATGTCGATATCTTTCGGATCAAAATACCAGCGGTCACGGTCAGGGTCCCATTCATCCCATGTAGGAATCTTCTCTAGTTTGGGCACTAAATTTGGAGGTACGATACCGGGCACCAAGAAAGCTTTTTGGCGTTGGAGCGGGTACGGATTTCGAAGTTCGTGTCCCAGAACACCAAGAATACCTCGAGCAATATACCAAGTAGCTTGTGGGTTCCAGCCATGAGCAATTTTGATAACGATGCCTAGACCATCAGGGAAATCAGGATGATCCACGGCAAGACCCAACAGTCCGTCGGCGCCTTCTTTGGCGATAACCTTGCCCGCACATGACTTGATAATGGTGGTATCGAGTCGGTTATAGCCGCCCACCAAGTCTGGTTCGCGGACCATTGACTCCCAGATCCAATCGTCATCGCGTTGACGCGCTATTCCCGCATAACAGCGGCCCAATTCATTGACCGTCATCGATAACGTAGGTAACCCATCGCCGTCGCGAGCAACCCGTAAAGGTTTCCATTCAGACCCAAGGTAACTTCTCACCACATTCAAATAAGCCTTAAATACGGGATGCGAAGGCAATGTATAGCCAGAGCGGTTCCAACCTCGAATACGACATCCTTTTAGAATCGCTGCATGGTGACCTGACGAATTGTTATACCAGCGTCGTGGTCGACGTACTTGCCGCCCAAATTGAACCAGTGGAATGTCCAGCGGCGTCTGCATTAGACCCCACTCCCCTTCACTCAAAAGTGACTGTGCCGCATCAACGTGCTGGGCCGTACCATTGTGACTCGCTACACTAATCGCTTTCTGATGCCAAGTAGTTACATCCTTGAGATCATCGGCAAATACCTTTAAATACAAGAGTTTCATCATGCTGCGGCCATAACAAAGGACATTGCCACCAAATGAATGGATGCAAGTGTCGCCGCTATACCAGGCTACTGCGCCGTGGATGGTGTTTTCGCTGACACCATTGCGACGGTAGTCAACTAATGGCTCCCATTCCACATCTCGGCCGGTGGGAATATTTTCTATTTGCTCTCCAAATGGCGAATGAGGGTAAAGATCAGAAACGTCGTTTACAGCCATCAAATACCGTCCTTGCCATTTGGATAACCGTCGGCGACGTCCGGGCCCCCAAAATCGGAGTTCTGTTGACTGGAACTCAAAACATTGCGATCACCTTCGTACTGTTCTGGATCGTTTTCGTCGTACTCAAGATCTCTTGCCGCAGATTCGGCGGGCCAAAGCCCGACCACCGCTGCCCCTGTCCCATAGATAGGCTCGTACGCTAGTGTTTTTCCCTGATAACGGTTGTGCTGTCCCATGAAGGCGGAAAGCCACCAAAACGGCTTGAAGTTACTTACTTTGTGTACACGTGCCTCGCGGTGGAATTGTCGCGAAAGCTGGCTCACGTCCTCTAACCGACCCAAGTTAAGAAATTCAAGATACTTCTGATTCCATTCATCATCTTTCAATGAATGAATGTGGTCTTGATCATCAGCGACGATTTCCGTAAATAATCGATTAGACAATGCTGAAACCGCGATGCCGACAGCCTTGCGACCTTCTTCCTTGACCGCGTCATGACACGCTTTCCCGAAAACAATCGTTTCCGCGCGATCTGAATAGACATTACTCGACAAAATGACGGCGGGTATCTTGTTGTCAGGATTAAGTAACTTCAAGGCGACGATGCTGCCTGTATCAATTGGGAACCCTTGATAAGCCACCGTACGCGCGTGGAGACCGCGTTTTTGACAAGCAGCGCGAATCGACTCTGCGAAGTGCGCATCTATCTTAAACTCGTAGTCGATCGAGCCCAATTCATGCCATTCCTCATCAACATGGGTCCATTTTGGTTCAGCCAACGCTTGGATTTGATGTCCTATGATGCTTGGCCAAAAGGTTGAATAAATAACCAGCAAATCCGCGTCGGACTGCTCGATCTCTTTTCGTGCTTGATCAAAAGCCTGGCGAATCTTATTCCATCCTGCGTTGCGTTCAGGACACATCAAGGGATGTGGCATACCAGGAACTAGCCAACCGCCAGCAACATGACTCATGGTGTGACTCCTTGCGACTGAGCGTCCCATTCAACAACGGCATTGCCGGTTCCGATGACCGTGCCATAAGCATGTACTTCGGCCGCATAATCTGGATAGTCCATGGCCGACATCAGCCAGCTCAAAGCGCCCGAATCGGTTTCCGCCACCGTTTGCTCGGTAAAATCAGGCAGAATATCAAGCATCTCTTTGCTGCGGCCAGCGCGCATGAGCTCTAACATCCTCATATCCCACAAATATTGTCCGTGGTGGCTGATATGTTCTTTGCTCATGTCTTCAGGCAGGGGCGGTTCAGTCACGAAATGTCGATGCGACAATGAATTGCTTGCCAACAAAATGGCGCGTTTGCCGCTCTTCTCAATGGCCTTTCGGGTGGCCTGACCTAATTTAATGGCGTTCACTTGCATGTAGTCGTTATTGAACATGCGAGCGGCTCGGTTCGAGGAAATGGCGACGATCGGTTTGTCCCAAGCTGGATGGCTCAAGTGACACGAGATGATGGTTCCATAATCCACTCGAAAATCAGGGTTAGTCATCATTTTAGTGACCATGCCTTGGCTCGCGGCTTCATCGTGAATCGCTTGAGAAAGTTCGACATCCACATCTAACTCATAATGAAAGCGAAACAAGTTAGGAAAAATAGGATCAACAGACACTGATTTAAAGTGAGGCACACCCAAAAAATGGGTTCCGACCATGGTCGCCCAATGTGGTGAATAGACCACTAAAACGTCAAAATCTTTCTTCGACAGATTACGTCTCAAGCGCTCATAGCCCCATCGTAAGCCTTCCCAACCGCATTCAGCTTGGGGCTCGTTTTGTTCAGGGTTCTCGGCATATATGAGATGGGGTGGATGTGGCGCCAATACGCCCGTAACTATGGATCCTGATGACACTTAAGCCTCCAAAGCGCGAATGGAGGCCAGAATAACATAAGCCGGGACTGGGATCACGTAGTGAAAACGTCGCTTTCAAGCAACGGCAACGCACCTATTTTCATCCCCGGGTCGCCGCGTCCCCAGCCATACAGACATTGTTTAAATAGATACACGGAATCGACGACAAGTGCCCTTAACAACCAATACAGTGCACCAAAAGAACCTTCCGCCAGTTAGTTCAAGGCAACTTTTTGTTTAAGCTCTAACGATTCTCTTACGTCCTTCAATTGATCAAACATCTCATTTACTAAATAGGTCACCTGTAAATGACGTACAACTTCTCCCTCAGGAGAAAGCGCAAATAGATTGGGGAACCCGGTAGCCCTCTGAGCTTCTAAGAAGGCTTCACCTTCGGCACTCTCGTATTCCAAACGCACGAACTTCCAGTGGCTCAATTCGTGTTTGATTAAATCATCAGAGAAAATAACCTCATCCAAACGCCTACAACTAGGGCACCAAATAGCTGAGACATCCACAAGAATCGGTGATTGCTCAGATGTGGCAATAGCTTCCGCCAGAGAAACAGATATCAATCCCGTCTTCTCCAAAGCCTTTTTTCCAAGATAACTTTGCACTTCAACGTTGATGAAGTAAGCCGCCACAACAAGTAGCCCCGTCAAAAGCCAGGTTGTCCATTTACGATTTCTCATCAGCACTCCTTGAACCTTGTGGCGATCGATTGGCCGCAAGGTTCAAGGCTATCATGTTGGAGACGATCATTCGAATATCAGTTGTTCAAAGGGAATAGTAAATATCCAGGCATCGGGATAGAAGTTCAATACGCTGGCCATGATTGAGTCTATCGACCCACTTAGCAAGTGAGCGGCCACAATCTGACGCGGATTAATCCACATGGAAATCGTGTCGCGCTGTATGGCGCTAACCAAGGTTGAAAAGGTGGGAATGACAATCAAATCGATATCCTGACTGGCAAGTCCAAAGACCGAAATATTGTCTGGCACCATATCCACATCGCCAAAGTGCATTAACTTCTTGCCACCCATATGAACCAAATAGACATAGTTCTCGACACCCGAAAAATCGTTACCGAATATATTGAAGTGACGCGCGTGCAGCACTTCGATGGTCATTCCATTGACTTCAACGGTTTCGCTTTGCCCAAGAGCAGGGGTTGGTGTCAAGACTTGAGGTGAGCCTGTAAAGTTTTGACGAACTTGCGGCGGAGCCAATAACTTCGTATTAGGGTTAGCCGCCAAGTAATTGCCAATGGCAGTTGGCGAATAATGGTCACCATGATTGTGGGTGACCATAATGACATCGACGTTATCGTAGGGAGCTTGTCCCACTTCGACGGGTGTCATTTGCGCCAACGGTGGCACAATCCAACCGTTTCCTGGGGCGGTCCGATGCACCGCATCAATTAGTACCTTGTGCGTACCATCCGCCACCATGACACCTTCATTAGAGATATAGGTGATGGTCACTGGCGTTGACATGATACTGGCTGTAATTGGATCCGAGACCGCCAAACGATCAATATGCGCGTCCACTTGGTTGGCGACAGACAAGGCGTAGACACGGACACTGACGTCTTGGGTTAGTGGCTGTCCGAAGGCATCTAGCAGGTTCGCGTCCATTGAGAATGACTGCGTTGCACCCGTTGGATTGCGTGACATATAGCGTTCAGCGGGTAAGTTTCTTGCCTCGTTTAGTTGGATTAATTGATCTGTCGGCGCAAAAAAGACGCGGTACTCCAAAATTCCCAGTTCGCTCTCGTCAGGCGCGAAACTCACCAATAGGTCGGAAGCATCGCCTTGATCGGCCTGATCGAGGACAGTCAGATCATCAATATCACCTACCGCAACAGGGGCCGAGAACGAAATGCCTGATACATTGCCTATAGCTGGTTCAGAAAACTGATTGAATACAAAGCCAACGCCAGTTAATAGAGAGCCATCACTTGATTGCGCAATGACCATGACATCTTCGTCTGTTTCAACAATTTGATTGATGACTGCCGCAAAGGGTCGAAGCGGTTGCAAGCCTTGTAGCGAATCAAAATCAGCGGCAATAAGAGCACCTTCCTGATTGTAGACGTACAGGGCGACGTCGGTCGCCTGCTCGCCCATATTGACCACCACGGGAGCGGAAGTGAGCCCAGAGGTGACCGGCATGAATCCGAATAATAGGGTTTCCCCAATCCTTGAATTGGCGACCTCTTCTATGGCTACCGCCACGCCTTGTGACGGTGATCGGCCCGACGGAGCCTGTAAATTATTGGTCACCCAACGACCGCGAACCTGATTGGATTGACTCTCTAACACGACCGAAAAACCAGAGCCTGAGCCAAGTTCTGGAAACAGATCACTGGCAAGTTCTTTAAGAAACCCGCGGCCTGCAATCGTTCTCGTCGCCACCACAGCGTCACCTTCAGCTCGTCTAGCCGTGAGCGTCACCTCCACGGGGTCAGTGCCCAAATTATTGGCAATGAGAATGCTTTCAAATTGATTGTTACTAGACAACCAAGGATAGATAAGGGTTCTTGTGGCTGCGGCTTCGCGTAAAGAAGACACATTTCCTATGGCTGGTTCGGCCAAATGATTGAAGACAAACGAACAACCGGTCAGTTTTCCGGAATCTGAGCGCGCGATCATCATGACATCGCCTGACTCTGGCGGCAGCAAAGTATTGGCGACCACCGCAAAGGGCCTCAATGGCGCTAACTGGACGAGTGTCGTCTCGTCGAGCAAAACGGTCTCGCCAGCTTCGTTGATGAATTCAAGACTGACATCGATGGGGCTATCGCCTGTGTTTACCACTACTGGCGCTGAGGTCAAGCCCTCAGAGACGGGCAAGAATCCATACAGGATTTGCTCTCCAAAACGTTCATCATCCGTGGAATCTGCGCTCACATCCACAGCCACGCCTTGCGAAGGGGACTGTCCAGATCCAGCGGCAAGGTTATTGGTGACCCAGCGTCCCTTAAGGCCTAAGTTTTCACTTTCTACCAGTACGGTCACGCCACTGCCATCACCAAGTGTGGGAAAGAGTTCCGCAATGGACGCACGTAAAAAGCCACCCGCCTGAACGCTGCGTTCAGTAGACGCGATGTCGCCATTGCCGCGACGGGCAGTGAGAATCAAGTCAGCGGCACTCGCGTTAGGATTATTGACAATCAATAAACTTGAGAACTGGGCGTTATTGGAAAGCCACGCGTATAGCAAACGACTCAGAGGCTCGGCCACCGATCGCAGAGGCGTACCTTCTACCCACTGAATGAACTGATTACTCTTAACCCCATACTCGTGTTGGATGCGTCCCGATGGCCAATAAGCCGTGATTGTTCGTGTCTCTGCAGCATCTCCCAATCCGAAATGGAGTCGCTGGCTACTTTGTCCGCGGTCACCCGTTGGCCCGCCCAACACATATCTCATCTGTTGTAACGATTGTCCTTGGATAACTGTAGACACAGTTACGCGTGCTCCGATCGCAGTCCTATTGGAATCGGACCCTCGACAGTTAATGTTTAGCCAGTGGTTTTGGTTGTCGTTCTCATTGCGAAAGAGTGAATTAGCCACATCAGAGGTAGGCACATAAATATCTAAATCACCGTCATTGTCGTAGTCGGCAACGGCGCAACCACCTGCAAAGCCGGGCGATATGGCTAGGTCGCCTAATTCGGAGGCAGGCACTCGTTCAAAGTGACCTTGACCGTCATTTCTGTACATACGATCTGCACCTTGCGTGTCGGGAACGAATAGGTCAAGGTCGCCATCATTATCGTAGTCAAGCCATGCATTGCCCAATGACCAACCCGCGTCATTAACAACCACATCGTCGACGACATCTGTGAAAACTAGGTCGCCATCATTGCGATACAGCTCATTGTCTCTGTTGCTCCAAACACATAGGAAGGCATCAAGATCGCCGTCATTGTCATAATCGCCCCAGCTGGGCGATAGGTCCTCGTCGCGGTCGGCAACAATATCGCTTGCGTTAGCGTTAACGGACTCAAAAGCCAACTCTCCGGATTCGGAAAGTAGATTTCGGTACAGTTCATTATTGACTCTTTGAAAATTGACGACCAGGACATCCAAATCACCGTCGGTATCCATATCGATCATATTGGCGGCGGCGCTAAACGAGCCTGCAATTAGGAAAGGCAGACTCTCGTTCCTACTGAAAGTGCCGTCACCCAAATTCTCAAAGTAAAAGTCCAAGTCTCGTTGATCGCCAGGAACCAATAGATCGATATCACCGTCATTGTCTAAGTCCGCCCATTCACTGGTCCAAGTCATATTGAGTGAGTCCTCGAGCACACCTGCACTGTCTCTGACAAGCTCGTAGGTGGGCGGCCCAATATTGCGGTACAAGAAATTGACACGTGGATTGAGTGGTTGCCCTGCAGGGATGGGCGTGCCGGGTCCCAGTTGATTCACGTAGAGATCGTTGTAACCGTCGTTGTTGTAGTCACCCCAGATGGCGCTATTTTGAAAGCCTGCAAAAGTTACCAAATGACCATCCGTCACCTCTTCAAAGGTACCGTCTCCACGATTGATGTACAACGACGAGGTTGGTCGATCGACAGAAAACAAGTCCATCCAACCGTCGTTATTGACGTCACCCCAACTGCAACCGATCGAGACACGATTGCGATTCACCAATGGACCCGCATCCGTAACTCTTGTGAATGATTGAGCTTTGCATTGGACTGTTACCGTAATAAGTACCAATAGATAATGGAATCTAATGCTCGACATGAATAGGCTCCTATGCTGATCATTTGTATTTATGATTAACGGTATCCATTCATTCCTTGCAGCACCATAGTGAGTGGTGCTTAATATCAAGTAACCAACTGAGAACATCTACTCAAAGACTGTCGTCGATTGAGATGCCTAAAGCCCGATTACATGACCTAGATCACGTAGAGCAATCTCTATTGGTCAAAATGCCTTTGACATGAGCCAGGTCACGGAATGTTCGCTTTTTTCGCTACAAATCGTTATTAGTTAATAAATAACCAAGTCCGGGGGGATTTGATGAATCTTTTTTCACGCCTTACGCAGAGTACTCCTCAAACTACACAGGAGTTCCTTGAACAGATAGAAGAATTGACACGCACGGGTCGAGACGCACAAGCCTATGAACTGCTGTGTAAAGCAGTTGCCAAAGCAGATTGCGAATTCGATATCCTCGAAGCACATTGGAATTTGGCAAAAAAACAAAAAGACGTTGAGCTGGGATTCCAAACGGCCAGCAGACTGTTGCGCAGGTACATATCAAAACAAGACGCGCGCCGTGCGTTCCTCTGCTGGCATGACTGTGTCGAAAAACTTCGAAAACGATTTCCATTGATGGCAGAGCTCAAAATCACCGAAATATTAATCAAAGCGAACATGCTAGACGAAGCCGGCCACGTGGTCGGGTTAGCCCTTAAACACGTCAATGCCAGTGACGTGCCTTTACATCTTCAAAAATTAGCCCAACTGGCGGCAAAGAGTGCACCAAACTTATTGCTTGAGTCGGTTCCACACCTGTTGTCTCTACCGCAACTGTCACCCGTCGAGCGGGAGGCTATTCAATCCTATGCCGCACGCGCCATGCGTAACCAACATGGCACTCAGATCGAAGCCAGCGAATATGACGAAGAAGAACTTGACGAAGAATCGGAATCGCTCTTTGACACCTCAAACGTACGGCTCGAATCGGTGGTAGCTTGGGGACTAAACACATCTACCGGAATCGGCGAAAGGCGACTCATCTCATATGACGAGATTCGGCTCATCGTGGTCGCCGGGATTCGACCTGAAAAGGAAAAGCCCTATTTGGTATTGGATCTCTTTCTGGACGACGAGAATGTTATGAACACGGAACGGCGTGTATTTCGCGTGGACAGTACCAAACTCAATCCGCTTCACATTATTCCGTCGGCCAAAAACCAATTAGATGGCTTCTTCGCCATCGCCATGGACATTCAGAAGAACGCACCACGGGCTGTCATGATCCCAATCGGTGAATTAACCCCACAAACACTGCCAGTTTTTCCATCCATCCAGGAATATGAGGCAGCGGTTAACAGTAAGTACTAAAGCTGTCGCCTAGTTTTCTCGCTGCTTAATTTGATCAAGCATCATTTCTGCATTGTTGTTTGCAGGGTCTAGTTCGAGCGACTTCTTGTAGTTGAGAATGGCCAAATCGATTTGATCATGTTTCATATAGGCCTCGCCGAGACTGTCATAAACGTTAGCCGACGCTGGAAAAAAGACGACGTTCTTCTTAAAGACATCGATTGCCTGTAGCAAGTGTCCTTCGGCCAGGTATTCATAACCCTGACGATTAAAGTCCGTCTCAATGACACGAGCGAGACGCTCATCACCCTTGGCCAATAATCGTTTGATAGCCAAATCGTACGCCTTGTCAAAAGCCTCCGACGCCTGACAGGCAACGTGAGGCGTTACACCTGTCCCTTCCCAATTCGTTCCTGTGATGGGATTGATAGCTCGTCCAAATGGAATCGTCACCATAAAAGGTGAGCCCTCAAGCTGATGGCCATTGACCGGATGTGCGCCACCACCCGTGGTTTCACCAACCAGTCTCGCTCGTTTTAGATGTTTCAGGTCATAACTAAACTCTTCAGCTGCAGAAAAGGTTCTTGAACTAGTCAATACGAAAATTTCGGTGTCGCTCATGCGCGGTCCTGACACCGTTTCATGTGTCCAAAACTCCTGCGTCCGATCACCTTCTCGAATATAGAAATTATTCAGATGCACTTTTTCGTCAAAGAAGTAACTACAAATAAGTTGAATCATGGAGGGAGAGCCACCACCATTTTTGCGCAAATCAATGATCAAAGCGTCGCTGTAGGCAAGAAAATTCATGGCAGCGACCGCCGTATCCGCGGCAAATTCCGCATCCACAAAACCCCTTAAGTCTAGGTAACCTACATTTCCTGGCAGACGCTTCACTTGGTTAAAGCCAAAATTGTGATTGGATAATCTCTGCTTGATTTCGGCATCAGTGGGTTGCGGTCTTTGTGCTTGCGGGCCCTGTTGGAATCGAACGCGCAAGTGCAAATCGTTGCATACGCTTTGTAAGTCGTCAGTTAGTGCCTTTGCAAACTCGGTCGGATGGACGATATCGGCGTAGACGCCCGATTCTAATTGCTTACTCAAATGGTTTTTCAATGCGAGACCCATGTCAGGGAACACATATTGAGCTTCCAATAATTGTCCAAGCTCCGTAACAGTTTTCTGTTTACTCTCATCATCCAATGCCTGACCGAATAAAAGGCCAGGAGTAATCAATGAAATGACGATGGCAATTAGACGAACAGCCTGCATGTGGACCTCTTCATAATAGTGTCGTATTTGAAACCATACGACGATCGACTGAGATTGGTTTTTCAATTCGATGTAAAATTAATAATTCGGCTGTGAATGCATAATAAATCGATAGCAAACACCCCATTGAATGTCATACTTCATCGTGTTACAGACGTAAAAAGTGATGAACCACTTCTGAATTAACCAGTCTTTTGTGTTTTGATGGTTGGAATAGAATCCGTCCATCATCTACTCGCGAGTACAGCGTGATTACATTCTTATTGCTCTCAACTCTTTGCCAGTCGCCAGAAAACCATGCAGCAAGGCGCCAACTTCACTTCGTCAATTTACTTGTTGATGATTCGGGGGCAAAAAAATGGCCAATTAAGGCCAGCATCCAGCCGCTGGTAGATGTGCGATCATTGGGTGATGCACGTTTCCCTATGGACCTTGGCTCAGCCATTATTTCTTTTGATGGTCCCTTACAGCTCTGCCTAGCATTTACCCACGCATTGGATCGCCGCCGCAAAGTATTTTTTGAAGAGCCGATCGATAAGGATTTACCCCTAATCGTCATTCGCTCAGATTTGGTTGTACGCAATATGAAAGGCGAGGAACTCGACCGCAACCAGGCACGGGTGACCATCGGCCTTTCAAAAACAGTGGGCAAGTTTTTTGTCGATCATAAGGACGCGCACCACGTATTTGACCTGGAGCGTGTGTTTGAAGAAAACCAGTATCAAAAGGTTCTCTCTTTGCTGGCTCTATCAGCAACTGAAGAGCCCATCAAAGCGCTACGCGAAGACGAATTCACGCTGGAGTTAAGCTACGAGCGACCCATCCCAAAATCGAACTCTGTCCGAGAATGGGTCATGCGATTGATGCCCAGCTTGCGACTGGAAACACAAGACCGGAAACACACGCCAACCCAATTAGGGATCACTTTCTGCTCGCAGCTATTCTCCACTTTAAGGCAGCATCCATCACAGCAGATTCAGTCCGCTACCGAGCGATTTGAAGCAGCCAAAGAGCTAATCGAACAACAAGACAACCGAGATCAGGCACTGATTGACAAAACAACAGCGTACCTTGAACAATCTCCGACCCACGACTTCGCAGTGATCTTGCTGGTTGAGTCCATGATCTATCAAGGTCAATTTCAAAATGCACTACAGATTATGGATCAGTACGAATTGATTCTTCATCACTATCCTCAGTTTGTAAAATTACACAATCGACTTCAGGCGAAAATGGACCTGCAACACAAGAAACGTTTGGATGAAAGATTTACTTTTGAAGATAAAGCGCCCAAAGGAAGCATTCGAATCCTGACACCCGCGCAGGGCGATCTGGTGGCAGGTCGCTCGGAGGTGGCATTTGCGCTCGCGGATGATGCGCCAAATCTGTTGCAAGTAGATCTACTCCTAAACGGCCAACTGGTTGGCCACTGTTCGCAAGAGCCATACCGAATTCCGTTCCGACCAGACTCCAAGCGCCACCGCTTGGATATCGAACTCATCGCTTATTTCGAAGACCGAAGCATGGATAAACAACGTATTTGGGTTAAACAGTTGAGACATGCCGATCAGAACCTAGTCCATTTAGCCAAAGTACGGGCTGTTGTTACCCGCAACTCAAGTCAAATCATGACGAACCTTGACCTCGACGACTTTCGTATTTTTGAGCACGACGAAAAACGGCCTATCCGTTCGTTTGAGCAAAGCAAAGCACCCTTGCGTATCGCCATCCTCCTAGATACGTCTTCGTCGATGTTGGGTCAAAAGATTCACCATGCCCAATATGCACTACGCCACTTCCTCAATAAGCTCGAAGCTGAAGATCGAGTCAGCCTTTATACCGTAGACAATCAAGTCACCCGCTTAGCTCCGTTTTCCCAAGACACAAAACACCTCATCCCCACCATACAGACAATCATGCCTCGCTCACGGACTTCGCTAACCGACGCCATCTATGTAGCGCATCATGAACTCATGAAGCAACGCGGCACTAAGGTCATGATTGTCATTTCCGACGGTGAAGATAACGGCTCAAACGTGCAGTCTAAGGACATCATGAGCCTGTTAGACGCTTCGCCTGTGCAGGTGTATAGCGTCTATTTGCCTTCTGGTGAGTATTATTCTGGCAGCGGGAACGCTGGCAAACAGTTCATGGAAAACATGTCAACGGCAACGGGTTCGGTTTTTATGGCCGTTGAAGACATCGAGCGTTTGGATGAAACCTTCACCTTGATCTATAAGGCATTAAAGTCATTTTATCTGCTTGATTTTTATACCAATCAAGTTAAATTTGATCCGA
Organism: Holophagae bacterium; assembly: GCA_029263455.1. Taxonomy (GTDB): domain Bacteria; phylum Acidobacteriota; class Holophagae; order Acanthopleuribacterales; family Acanthopleuribacteraceae; genus JAGQSC01. The sequence continues at coordinate 801,894 of JAJCXM010000008.1, read as the reverse complement.
CATCCGTGCGTCTAAAAGTGACTAGAATCGGGTCAGTCGCCCATTTCAAACCTTTCTTTAGCTTGGTTGACGAGGATACGCCCAACCATCATGAACTGCTGACCCAGTCACCCTGATCCGTTTATGAATCCGATCGGCGTTACCAATGCAGACTCGGATCTAGGTATCGTTTTGGGAGATCAACTTCCTACACCAGGTCACGAATTATTTCTGCCGCACAATGCAGTACGTATCGGCTATGTCATTCCTGTCGCGAAATAACTTGGACGAATCTCAGCGCAGCCGATAAGGTCTCAGAGCTTCGTCGCCATCAGTCCGACCACGGCGAACTAACTCCGCGTATTTTGGTCATGTCCAAGGCTAATCGGCAAAAATAGCTGAGAAACTTGATCGATGACTCCAAATCAAGAAGACTTCCAGTACCAGAACCACGACCGCCATAGGCAAGCCACTTGGTGCAAAGAACGAATGGAACAGGAAAATATTAACCACCACGGGCCCCAGGAGGGATAAGGCAACCGGAATCTTCTTACCAATGAGCAGCAACAAACCGCCCGTTACTTCAAGGACCTTCACCACATATAAGAAACCCGAACTGACCAGCAAATTAATAAACACGCCGGCATCGCCTTCCATGGGCGGCGCTTCGATGAAATTGAAGAAGCCGTTCAATCCAAAGACAAAAAAGATCAATCCCATCAGGACTCGGGCTGCAATGACGGTATATTTCAAGGGTTCCTCCACAAAAAGTGCATTGTCATATGAACCATCTAAGCTGGCTGGTTATTCCGCTATCCGCCAACCCATTTTCAGTTGGTCTCGTCTAAAGGCAGTTTGAGTGTCACTCGACTTCACTGGCCAGGCCCGTCACTTTCAGCGAGGACGACACCTTCTAGTGCAACGGCAGAGTTGGCTACATAATGTAGGCCATAACGACCTTCATCATCGTAGAAGTCCACATGGAAAAGTTGATCCAAATGTTCCTGCGTCATGCCCACACCATTGTCTTGCACGTGGATGACTAGACTAATCGCGCATTCGACACTAACCGGTACTCGATCAACTGACCACACGCTATAGTCAGATCTGGTATCAACATATTCAAAGGATCAAACATGCCGTTCGATTATCAACCAATCCTGAAGGGTCAGCTCATAGAACTCAGGCCCATTTGCGCGCAAGACAATGATGGACTTTACGCGGTAGCTGCCGATCCGCTTATCTGGCAGCAACACCCCAATACAGACCGCCATGAAGAGGCCGTTTTTCAATCGCTCTTCAAAGAGTCGCTTGAATCTGGGGGCGCGCTGATTGCCATCGACATAACGAGCCAACGCATCATCGGCTCATCGCGATATCACGGCTACTCGGAAGCAAAGAGCGAAGTTGAGATTGGCTGGACCTTCTTGGCGCGATCCTATTGGGGCGGTGTCTATAACGCCGAGATGAAGCGGCTCATGCTAACCCACGCCTTTAAATTCGTAGATCGTGTGGTCTTTCTAGTTGGGCCACAGAACGTTCGCTCTCAGCGTGCTGTCGAAAAGATCGGCGGCATTCGCATTGGCACCAGAGCCGATGCCAGCGGCCGAGAAAGTCTAGTTTATCAGCTCACAAAAGCTGCCTATGAGGTACAGCAGACCAAAGCGTTTGGCACATAGACGACAACAAAAGCCTTATTTCTTTTTAACGCGCCAGGCTCTCAACCTTATGCAAAGCGATGAATGATCAAACTGAATGGGGATAATTTACCAACTTCATCAATGCCGTCAGTAAAGGAGCTCTGACCATCGTTCCCCGGCAATTAACTCTCGTTTCTTGAGTCGCCATTTCTTTTCACCACCTGCGATTTTTGTCATAGCGCGCTCCAACACTTCCTTGATACGACTCAGACCCGCAACGTAGACATAAGTATTCGGCTGATTGAGCAACGACCACACTTCCTCACCTCGTTCTTCGATGCTTTTATCCAGTGATATTTCGTCGCCCATGTGGGGCCTCGGACTAACTGCCTCAAACGCGCGAAAAGTGTCCTGGTCAAAGTAGTTAGTAAGGTCGCATTTCTTGTCATTCATATACAGCATTTCAAGCCCAGTCTGGGCCCCGTAAAACAGCCGCACCTGGCCTTTCCAGCCACCTATTTCGTCGTAGATGCGTTTGATGAAGGCACGAAAAGGCGCAATCCCTGTACCCACCCCAATCATAATTATGTTTGACGTAACATCGTCGGGAACATCAAATGGCATGGGGTAGGGACCAACCAGTGTCACTGTTCCACCGACCGTTTGGTCACAGAGATAGTGAGACGCGATACCTGGATAACGTTCCCCGTTGATTGGATCCAAATAGTCACAACGACGTACGCAAATATCGATAAAGCTGCGTCCGCCAGCAATCCGACATTCAGCAATCGTGTAAAGCCGCATATGGTGCTCATTGCCAAAATCGTGGGGTCCACTAACTAAAACCCCAATGGACTGCCCAGCGGCGCAAGGGTATGGCAACCGGTCGATTCTGAGTGTCAATTCCCTCACGTCCTCAACTGATTCAGCAGGTGTCAGTCGCACGTTCATAGTTACGATTGCTGGAGTCGGATTTTGTGTATCGTAGTCCCGCTGTAACTTCATGGCTCCCTCCTTTTAGATTCGATGTTATTTTTGATGGCTTCTAGCTGCGCCACGTGCCCTCGCTCCTCGTCAATGACGGATTCCAATAGATGCATGTCGGTCGGATTAACCAATATTGCCAACGCATCGTAGTAAAAGATGGATTCACATTCGCGCCGTATCGCAAAGTCCACGGCACCCAAGGCGTCGTGCAGTTCCGTAATTTCTTCTTTAACTCTGTCTTTATGGAAGATATCTGATTCGGTAAGCGCATGAAGGTAAGAGAAATATTCGTCCGAAAAAAATTCACTGGGTGTATAGCGATTGATACTCTTAGCCATTTTCTCAAAAAGGTGTTGGTGTTCACCTTCCTGGGCGGCTAAATCTCGAAAAAGAGTTGCCATTTCGCCAGGAAAACGGTCGGCCAAGCGTTCGTAGAACTCGCGACCTTCGGTCTCGATCTTGATGGCGAACTGATAGAACTCTTCAGCCTTCAGATTCATAACACACATCCTTTCGATCGCACGTTGGCGCGCATGCGCCGCACCCGCCCCCTTTAGACTCAAATCCTGATTCGCAAAGCAAAAGACCATATATCACCGCCAACAGAGCGGTTGCAAAGACCCCAATCACGGTGGTCACCGGGCACCTCCCATGCCGGCGAAACCCATGAAGGCAACCGACAAGATTCCTGCCACAATGAACGCCATCACGGTTCCTTTGATCGATGATGGGACATCGGCGTAGTCGAGGTTCTGGCGGACACTGGCCATCAGTACAAGCACTAAGAGGAACCCAGTTCCCGCGCCCAACGCGTAAGCCAGACATTGCAAAAAACCGTAGCCACGTTGTGTCTGAAACAGAGCCACGGCCAAGATCGCGCAGTTGGTGGTGATCAGAGGAAGAAAGATGCCAAGACTTCGAAACAAAGCCGGACTGTATCTTTTTATCACCATCTCAACCAATTGGACTGACGAGGCAATTACAACAATGAACGAGATCAGTTGCAGGAAGGGAACGCCAAGCCATAGCAAAAGGCCATTGACGCCATACGCACACATAGAACTGACCAACATGACGAACATGACAGCCAAGCCCATGCGAGCACTGGTCTTAACTTCTTTGGTTACGCCGATAAAGGGGCAGATCCCCAGGAAGTAGGCCAGGATGAAATTGTTGATAAGACAGGCGTCGATGAAGACGCCGCTTAATGAATCATGTGGCATGGCGAGTCTCCTCCAAAGTCTTGCGAGCCTTCAGGGACGCGATTCGAGCTTCCTTCCTGAGGTTGATCACAAAAAGCCATGCGGCCATAGTGAAGAAGCCACCTGGAGGAAGGATCATTAAGATCCACGGCTCGAAGCGATCGCCGAAAACCGCGTAGCCAAACAAGGAGCCTGCCCCTAACAATTCCCTTACGCCACCAAGACAGAAGAGGCCAATCGTAAACCCGAGACCCATGCCGGCCGCGTCCTTGATGGCATCCCAAACACCGTGCTTGGAGGCAAACGCCTCAGCCCGTCCGAGAATGATGCAATTCACCACGATCAATGAGATGAAGGCACCTAGAGCCTTGTGAAGTTCGACGCTTACGGCCTGTATCCCATAGTCCACCGCTGTCACAAAAGTGGCAATAATCAAGATGTAACTCGCAATGCGAATCTGGCGAGGGATGACCGGGCGAAGCCATGACACCAACGTGGACGACATCACCAAGACAAATGCAGTTGCTAATCCCATGGCCAAACTATTGGTCGCGGTATTGGAGACCGCCAATACAGGACACATACCCAAAACCTGCACGAACACAGGGTTTTCCTGCCAAATCCCTTTCGTAAACACTTGGCCGGAGTCAACGCTCATCAAGGTACCTCCGATGCAAAAGGGGTATCCATAGTTGTGCACTATCACTAATGGCCGCAGTCACCGCTCGTGAACTAATGGTTGCGCCAGAAATCGCGTCGACTTCCCAATTACTTGAGCCGCTACCTGGCTTAACCAGCACTAATGGGTGTTCGAGCGCACCATCGGCTACATTCACTGGCTGCCCGGCAAAGGCCTGCTGAAAATGGTCGTCCTTCTCAATTTTGTCACCAAGTCCGGGCGTTTCGCGGCTCGCCAACACCCGGAAACCGGTTAACTTCTGGGTGTTGGGGTTGTATCCATAAACAAGCGTGATCGTGTCCTGGAAGCCTTGCCCCACAGCCACAATCGCGTATGCCACGAAATCACCGCGATCATTGTACGTGGCGAAGATGGATGTATCTGCCAATTTAAGAGGCGTTTCGCTGACCGCGCCGGGAATTACTCTGAGTACGGATTTCCTTAGGTAAGCGGCTTGGTTTTCTTCGATGCGTGATGAGGTCGCCCAAGACACCGACGACAGGATGAGGGCGCATGCAGCGCCTAGTGTTGCCAGCGTGGTTACTAGCCGAACGCCGCTTGCCGTTTTCATGAACGCCTCCCAAACACACGTGGTTGGGTAAAGCGATCGATCAGTGGAACCATGGCGTTGGCCAGCAGGATGGCATACATGACACCCTCGGGTAGACCGCCCCAAAAACGAATGGCAACCACCAGACACGCGATGATTGCGCCGAATAACCACACACCGTTGGCTGTTACCGGTGATGTCACCATGTCGGTCGCCATGAACCAGGCGCCCAACATCAACCCACCCGACCCGACCATAAAACCAGCCGTGGGGTACGAATCGGGCTGCCAGATGTGAAAGACAGTGGTTAAGAGAGCGACCACAAGCAGGATCGAGACAGGAATTCTCCAATTGAGCATATGGCGCAACGCGAGATAGATACCTCCCACCACAATCAACCAACTCGAGGTTTCGCCGAGACTGCCGGAGACCGATCCCACTAGTAGCTGCATAGCGTCGGTAGTTACACCGTCGAATTTCATTGCGCCCAGAGGTGTCGCACTAGAAACGCCGTCGACTATGGCGGAGGCCAGCGGCCGAGTCATGGAAGCTTGGTGGAATTGCGTGAAGCGATCCAACTGAAAGGGCATCGTCCATGTGGTTAATGCGGATGGAAATGCCGCTTGCAACATCGCTCGACCCACCAACGCAGGGTTGAACACGTTTTGACCCAGCCCACCAAAAGCGTGCTTGCCAATGCCTACCGCGAATACCGCACCGCATACTGCCATCCAATAAGGTAAGGCGGGCGGCAAGCACATCGCCAATAAGAGTCCGGTCAGGACGACCGAACCGTCGCTGATGCAGGGGCTCTTACCCTGCCACTTGGTAATCAGCCATTCAGTTGCAACCGATGCAGTTACCGTGACCAGCACCAAACCCAGCGCCGAAATACCAAAACTCCAGATCCCCCAACCCAAGGCCGGAACCAGCGCGAGATTTACTTGCCACATGATTGCGGACGCCGTTGCGCCCGATCGCATGTGAGGCGACCCTTCCAGTGTGAGTGCGGCAGTGAACTTCATCCTACAACTGCCCTTTTTCGCGCATTCAGTTTGGCTTGACGATAGAGTTGAACGAGCGGGATATGGGACGGGCAGACGAAGGCGCAGCATCCGCATTCAAAGCAATCTTTGAGGTTGTTCTGGGCTAACTCTTTGTGAGCTCCTACCCTAGCTAACCGACCCAGCAAGGCCGGGTTGAGTGACATGGGGCAGACCTCTATGCAATGGCCACAACGTATACACGCTTGCACAGAGCGGTGATGGCTCTGACTCAGGGCAAGTATTCCGCCCGTTCCTTTAGTGACAGGAAGCGAAAGGTCGGCAATCGCCTGACCCATCATTGGGCCACCGAGTACCACTCGATCACAGGTTGATTTGAGCCCCACAAAGTCGAGTGCGTCGCGGATGGTGGTACCAATTGGAACCAAATAGTTTCCGGGCCGTTCAACCGCATCACCGGCGATGGTAAGCACCCGTTCTACAAGTCCCAGTCCCTTGACTACCAGACGTTCAATCATGGCTGCGGTCTGAACATTGGATACCACCACACCCACATCCATCGGTAAACCACCTGCCGGTACTTTTCGATCTAAAAGTGCGTGGATCAGCATCTTCTCCGCACCCTGCGGGTATTTCACTTTCACCAACTCAATCGCAACATCACCATCAGCCGATTCTTTCAGGTGCTGAAATGCGTCGAATTTATTGGCCTCGATCCCAACCAAGATCTTTTTGGCTCCTATTACAGTCGCAATCCGCTTGGCACCGTTCAATATATCTTGGGTCCATTCCAACATGACGCGGTGATCGGCGGTGAGATAGGGTTCGCATTCTGCTCCGTTCACCACGAGCGTGTCGATTTGGCGGCCTTTTGGCACCTTCAATTTGACGTGGGTGGGGAATGCGGCTCCGCCGAGCCCGACAATTCCGCTACGAGATACCGCACGCATCCAATCTTCGCCGGAATCCAAAATTGGATGCGGTTCAAAAGCCATTTGATCCTGGCTTGCCCCGCGCTCTGATTTGATTCGAATTCCGCGGACCCGGTTTCCTTGTGGCGTGGGCAGCCAACCAATGCTGGACACGGTTCCGGTGACGGGTGCATGAATGCAGGCCGATACAAATGAATCGGCCTCTGCGATCATTTGCCCGCGTACCACCTGCTCTCCTTCACGGACCAGTGGACGAGCCGGCGACCCAATATGCTGTCCCAAGGGTACCGATAATTCTTCCGCAAAAGCCATGCGTTTGATGGCAGAGCCCGCTGCGGTCTTATGGCTTGGAGGATGGATTCCGTGACGAAAAGTAGCAAGCATAACGCCTCAGTTGTATTTACTGGCACGGGCGATCAGTGCCTTGATCTCAGGCTTATGACCATCGACGGGTAGTCCGGGATGGATCACCTGCGCGGTACACTTCTCAGCGGCCTTGACTATATCCTTGTAAGGACCGCCTTTCGGATTGATGATGTAGGCCTTGCCGGCCTCGTTGTACGCGAAGATCTGGGGATTGATATTGATGCATTCATCGCACGACGTGCACTCCGCCGTTTCTAACCAGGGTGCGAGGTAGTCCTCACTTGAATCAGCAGGCTCCGCGCTATTGGCCGATTGTTCCGACGGGCTCGCAGCCGGCGCAGGGTTGTCGCCGTCTAGTAAGCGCCAAAGCCCGTCAGTGAGCTGTTTGAACGTGTCTCGCCGCACGCGATCAACCACGTTTTCAGTCGAATCTTCGGGTTCCCCTTCCTTAGCAATCGCTCGCAGCATGGTCCAGAAATCTCGGCGCTCTTCGCAGGCCGTGACCATCACCAGCGACACCAACACTCGTTGCAGATTGCCGTTGGGGTCGACCGCCCAGATGAACGGGAACTTTCCGGTTCGATCATCGTCGACAAGAAACACGTGCAGCGGAACCATTGCTTCAGTCCATGTGTCCCGTGGCGCAAATCTGAAATGCTTGCGGAACCGACCCTCGGTGACGGCGAAATCGGCGAATGTCATGGCAATCGACATCTTCTTCTCTCGTCCGTGTTCACGAAAGCTCAACTCGAATTGCGGCCAGTCTTCGCCCATCTCAGGGTTTCCTTCTAGATCGAGTCCTTCTTCGGGTCGAGGCCCCTTGTCCGGGTCATAACTGAACAATGGGTAAGCTCTAGACTGCACAGCAAGCTTTGCTTGGAGCGCCCCTACATCGTCACCAATCCCGTGTTCCGGCTGGCAGGATGTGTAGATATTGAATAGTGCCGGTCGTTTGGTGTTCAACCCGTGGATGAAGCCCTCAATCATGTGGTTGGAATGAGCGATGGTGCTCTGCAGCACGTACGCTGTGCGATGGGCCATGGCAATCAAACCAATCTCCTTACGTATCTCCTGCTTGCCTTTAATGGCCTTCCCGAATTGGGCCATATCAGAGACCTGACCATGGAATCCGGAGGTACAGGCTTGACCGCCCGTATTGGAGTAGACCTGCGTATCCAGCACCAAAATTTTGATGGGTTTACCGGACATGAGTGCCCGACTGAGGTTTTGGAAACCGATATCGTACATGGCACCGTCGCCTCCAATCGCTACCACTGGCGGACAAAGCGAGAATTCATCGTCGCTGAAGTCACGCCATGTGAAATAGGTCAACGCGTCCTGGTGACGTTCTGGCCGGAAACCTTCTTTGAGTTCGAGCTCCACCTTGCGGATCAGCGTAAAGCCGCCGGCCATTTTTGCCATATGACCCTCGAACACACCCATGGCCATGGAGGCGCTGTCTTGAAACAGGTGGTTGGCCCAAGGGAAAGGGTATGGATTGAAGGGATAGGTACTACCCCACACCGAACTACACCCGGTGGCATTGATAATACCCATGGAACTTCGGCCTTGACCGGTAGTGCCTTGGGTGTACTTTGTTCGCAATGCTTTGAGATCAGCGATCCAACGACTGCAGCGTTTTAACCATTGCGGATCGACTGGCGGTGTTTTGGCAGTTTGTTGCGTGGATGCCGCAATTTCGGCGAGTGTCAGGTCGTGGTCGCTAGCTCCATCGGCGACTCTGGCAATAGCATCTGGATCAGAGAGATCCAAAGTACTAGTGAGCTTGAGTTGGACATGCCGTTCCAGTCTCTCGATGAGATCGTTCAGATAGCTAACATGCTTGGCCACACGGGGTTGCATGAGCGCCTCAACCGTAGCCACGAATAGGTGGACGGCCGTCTTTTCTGAACATCCAAGACAGGCCCCGTCTCCACTACTCAGCGCTAAGTAGTTTTTCTTGTCCAACAAGATGGTTTCCAAAGCGCCAATGCCCTTCTCCAAGTCATCCACTCGGATGAGGTGTTTCGGCGTGGTCGGCAAATCTAACCAGAACGACCAGTCTTCCCGTAACCGCGCGACCGAAGCCTCGGTCTGTGGCATCGGACGCAGGGCGTCATCGTCACAAACCTGAACGCATTCCATACAGCCCTTGCATGTATAGGGATTGACGGTGATGCTCAATAGTCCGCCAGAGCCAGGCTCCCGCTTTTCAGGGATACTGAAGTAGGGGCGCGTCAAGGCAAATTTGAAATGGGCTAACTCGCTTTTAATTTCTTGAAGCGATTGTTTGCATCCACCTTCCCTGCCCTCAACATCGACCGCTTCAAGGATGAGCGACCGGGCGTCGACTCCATTGCCCGCTTCCGCAGTCAGAATTCGTATTCGTCGCTCGACGGAGCGCGCTGTTTTCTGCAGTTCTGGAAGCGCAACACCCCGTTTCTTTGTGCGTTTCAAAACGGTATCCATGATGCCACTGACCTCACTGACCAGACCTGGAATAGCGGTGTCGGGGCATACGGTGTAACACTTGCCGCAAGCCGTACAATTCTCGGGTATCCATTCCGGATGTTGAAAGCGAATGCCAGTCATGTCGCGGAACAGGCCGGTGGAGGCTGGTATCAAACTCATGCTGATGAACGGATCTGCCAGATTGTCTGAGCCCTTGCCTGAAATGTAGAAAGAGCCGGTTTGCTCCCAAAAGCGGTGGACGTCGGTGGAGGCATCAGCGCTGGCTGGCAATAGCCTTACCATCTCAGGTAATGGAGGGTGTGAGATTTCTGTCACAGCTGACACATCTAATTCGCCAATGGCGCGAACCTCATCGAATCCTCTGCGTACCACTCTCATGTTGTCCTCAACCACGCGAGCACCTTTAGACCCGAATTTATGATCGAGCTGTTGGCGGATCGCTTGGAATAGACTGGATTCATTGAGGCCTGCTCGCTCGCAGACATCACTTACCGCAAAAAACGCACCTTGGAAGACATTGCCTTGCATACGTAATTGCAAATCGGAGTCGGTGGCCTCTTCACGGGCTACTTTAAAGGCGTCGATGTAATGGAGTTTGATTTGCTGGTCTTTGATCAATTTTTGATAGTGGCTAGGAATCGATCGCCAAACCGCTTCGGGTGATCCCAAATCACTTTGAATGATGAAGACGCCACCCTTCTTGAGGCCAGCCACCGCATTGGTGTGTTTGAAGACATTGGGGTCTGGCGACAAGACCGCATCCACGAAAAAGTATTCGCAGTTTATTTTGATGGGTTGCGGTGACGCGGATAGATAGTAGGTGGTGGGTTGGCCCTTCTTTTCGGAACCATATTTCGGATTAGCTTTGACGTGGTAACCCAATAATTCAAAGAGTGTCATCGCGAGGTTCTTACCAGTCGTAATGGCGCCCCAACCTCCAATGGAATGGAAGCGAACGGTGATGCTGCCATTGGGCATAAGATTCGGATTTTCACTGCCACGAATGGCGAGTTCACTTATCTTCGGGTAGGCATCAATAATGGACTGCTGATGTATTTCTTGTTTCGGCGTAAACGACTTGGGGCGGATGAAATCAATGGAAAGATAAAAATGCTTACGATGTGCGCCATCGGGCAACATGTTCTCGATAGCAGCAATGATGCCTTCAGGCTGCAAGTCACGACTGCCTAGTCCAAACGAACCGGAGTAAAGGGCGGGCATGTCCGTCATCTTCTTGTAGCTTTCATAATTTGGGTAAGGCAACTGTGCCTTTTCCGCGCGCCCGTTTTCCAATGACTTAGATATGGCTGCGCGAATTTCGCGAATGAGGGGCAGATCTTCGGCCAGTGGCTGGTCGAGACGTTCCAATACCGCCACACCTTTGCGACCTTTGAGGAAGTGAGTGATTAAGTCGCCTGGGAATGGGCGGAACATCACCATATTGACCACACCCACCTTGATCTTGCGTGTTGCACGCAAGTAATCGGCAACCTCTTCGGCCGACGGAATCAGACTTCCTTGACCGAGAATCAAATAATCGGCGTCGTCACAGCGATAGGTCTCAACGCGTTCGTATTGGCGTCCCGTCAAGCGCGAGAATTCAGCAAAACTGGATTCGGTTAACTCACGAATATGATCAAAAAAGAAGGGACGCTGCGACGCCACACTTTGCATATAGGCATCTTGGTTTTGAACGACACCCGCCATTACTGGGTTATCCACACTCCAAAGCTCAGGAATACGACGACGCTTTGCACCGTATATGATTCGTTGTGCGGGTGTTGGGCAGTCGATCAGGTCATCGGGCTTACCTAAGTACTCTAAAATCATGTCGCGCTCAGGTAACATGACTGATTCGATCAAGTGAGTTGTCAAAAAACCGTCCTGAGCCACGATACCCGGCGTCAATGACAATTCAGCAATGCGATGGGCAATGATGTTCAAATCACAAGCGTGTTGCGCATTCTTGGCAAACAGCTGAAAGAAACCTGTGTCGTCCACACAATGGTAATCGTCGTGTCCGGCATGAACGTTTAGGGTGGATTTCGTCATTGCGCGAGCGCCGATGTTGAGCACATAGGTTAAGCGTTTCCCCACCGCTGCATAAAGCGACTCATGCATATAGGCGATGCCCTGGCCTGACGAGAAGTTGGAAGCGCGCAGTCCCGTCATTGACAAGCCTGCAGTGACAGCGGCTGCGGCGTGTTCGCCTTCTGGTTCGATGAAGATCAAGGGTCGCTGCGAAATGTTCAAGTGGCCCTGGGCCGCTGCCTCGGCGAAGTACTCACCCATCTGAGTCGATGGCGTAATCGGATATGCGCCGGCGGCATCGGTAGACTCACGCTCACACATTATGACCGCGGTGTTGCCATCAACGGCAGCTCGGGTCCCCGGATATTTCGCGTCATGTTTCGACTTCATGGTGCTGGTTCCTTTCGATCTAAAGAGGTGCCAACGGAAGGGCTTCCTTCCGGCTATGTTTCGGTGCATCAAGTCCTGTTTCGGGACCATTGCGTCCAATCCAGACGATTGACCCCGTAGGGCAACGTTCAATGGGTTGGCGCACATGGTTCCGACTTTGAACAACGGGCAGTTCTTGCTCCATGCGGATGAGTCCGTGTGGTGCGTCCATGGCGCAACGTCCGCAGGCCGTGCAGCCGACCTCACAGACCGCCAATACTGCGTCACCCGATTCTTGGCTCTTGCAGGCCACCCACAACTTGTCATCCACAGGCTGCAAAGAAAACAGATCTTTGGGGCAGATCTCGACGCAATCCCCACACGCGGTACAAGTACTTTCATCAACAATCGGTAATCGGAACTGACTCAGTTTAATCGCATCAAAATCGCAAGCGACTTGGCAGTCACCGACGCCCAGGCAGCCCCATGCACAAGATTTTCCTCCGGCTCCAACCGCTGCAGCCGCCCGGCAAGTCGACAATCCCTTGTAAACCGCATGTTGAAAGGCGGCGTTCAGTCCGCCAGCACAAGCGAGACGGGCCACATGGCGATCTGCCTGACCAGCGTCAATATTGAGAAACGACGCGATCCTGAGATGACCTGCTTCATCACTCACCGTACATTTAGCTGGAACCGTTGTATGGGCTAACAAAGCTTCGGCAAACGCCCGGCATCCGGGCTGACCGCATGCACCGCAATTTGCTTGCGGCAACATGCCGTCAATCACATCGAGTCTGGGATCTTCGTAGACATAAAATGCGCGACTAGCCCAGGCGAGCAGTACCCCTAGGATCAGGGTGATCCCCCCAAGTACGAGCATGGCGGCGAGCAACTGAGACATAATAGCCGATTACCTGACTCTCTATTCCGTCTTACCTATAAGATAAATCTTCAACCCATCAATGCGCAACACAATAAGTGGTTATTTAGTCCAGATTATGAGTAATAGGCTTCTAAGGTTTCGATAACGCGTGCAAAAAGCGGTTGAACCCTTGATCACAGACTCGGTTTGCGACGACGAATCTGAGATCGAAAACGTTTACCTAAGTTCTCTGCTGACCTCGTCTCTATTGTCAAACCGCTGATAGAACTTGTCTTAGAGGCCCTTATTTCAAACACAAAAATCACTGACGAAACAATTAACACGGAGCGCTGCCACGCGGCGCAAAGCACCGCGTGGCATCACTTGGGATTCAGAAATATTTGCTCAGGTACCCAATTTCAATTGACCATTAAAGGTCTTGAGTCCGCCGATTAATCAAGGGCCAACGCCCTTCAAGAATTGGCTTTATTCCCTGAATTTAGTTGGGACCCATGCCCTTCAAGAACTTGAAAAGGTCGCTTTCAGTAGAGAGGACCAGTGTGGTTTGACCGTCAATCATCACCTTGTACGCCTGCATGGTGCGAGTGAACTCATAGAATTCCACTGATTCTCGACTTTGATTATAGGCACTGGCATAGACCTCGGTGGCCTTAGCATCAGCCAAGCCACGGATTTCTTCCACTTCCCGATATGCCTCGGATTGGATTTTGTTGAGTTCGCGAACGCGGTTACCGCGAATACGGGCGGCTTCGCCGTGTCCTTCCGAGAGGAACCGCTCAGCAATTTGGCGTCGCTCACTGATCATGCGATCGTAGATTTTGGGCCGGACGGATGCATTGTAGTTAATACGCTTGAAGCGAATATCAAGTAGCTCAATACCAAAGACGCCAACTTTCTCAGCAGCGGCTTCGAAGATCTCGCGTTCCACTAATTTGCGCCCCTTTTGAATGGGCACCAGGAAACCGAACTCTTTATTGGCCGTTTCCTCTTGAAGGACGCCTTCCCGTATTGGCACACGATCTTTGGTGGTGCGAATGATCTCGATCAGTTCGTGTTTAGCCACCGCATTGCGGGTCTCGCTGCCTAAGATATCGTCCAAACGCGACTGGGCACTGCGTTCGTCCCTGAGCCGCAGAAAGTACTGCAGAGGATCAACAATTCGCCAGCGGGCAAAGATATCGACTGAAATGTAGAGTTTGTCTTTGGTCGGCATGTCTGATGGACTGCCGTCCCACTCCAAGACACGTTTGTCGATGGGGTTAACCTCTTGAATAAAGGGCACTTTGACTTTTAAGCCAGCGCTAGTGATCGGTTCTCCTACGGGTTTACCAAATTGGGTGATGATCATCTGTTGCACTTCGCTGACTACATAAACGGAACTGAAGGCAACGTAAAGACCAATCGCCAACACAACAGTTAACGCGATGTTTTTGACGCTCATGGTTGGCTTCCTTTCTTGGCATCTAGATTCAATAACGGCAGAAGGTTACTTGCTTCACCATCGACGATGACTTTAGCTCCGACGCGCGGCAGGACATCTTGCAATGTTTCCACGTAAATACGGCGCCTGGTGACTTCTGGAGCCTTAGTGTACTCCTCGAATAGTGCATTGAAGCGGGCTACGTCGCCTTCTGCTTCATTGATGCGTTTGAGTCGATATCCATCCGCCTCGCGAATACGTTGGTCTTTTTCACCTTCAGCCAAAGGAACCACTTTGTTGTACTCTCGGCGCGCTTCATTAATGAGTTTCTCTTTTTCCTGCTGCGCCTGGTTAACCTCGTTAAAGGATTCCTGCACCGGTTGCGGGGGATTAATGTTCTTCAGCTGCACTTGGTCAATGCTGATGCCCATTTCGTATTTCGTGGATAGCTCCTGCATTTTGGCAAGTGCTTCCGATTCGATTTCTTGGCGACCAATGGTGATAACTTCATCAACTGTGCGGTCACCAACGACCTCTCTCATCACCGATTCAGAGACGTAACGCAGCGTTTCTGCCGGCATACGTACCTCGAATAGGAATTTGGCTGGGTCGGCTATGCGATACTGAACCACCCATTCCACCAAGGCGGCGTTTAGGTCACCGGTCACCATTTGGGTTTCCATCTTCTGGTCACCATGTTCGGGACTTTGATAGGGGTCTGTGGCGCCTGGCGTGGAGAAGCCGAATTCCTGTTTGAGCTGTCGTTTGACAGGTACGATGGTGGCTTCATCAATGCCCATCGGCAATTTTAGGTGCAAACCTGGTGGAACGTCCTTAAGGTACTTGCCGAAGCGTTGAATCACGGCAACAGAGTCGCTGGGCACTGTGTAGAAAGCGGACCATATGCCCATCGCAGCTATGACGATGGCTAGTATAACGAACATCTTGCGTGAACCTTCGGCGCCGTGTCGCAGGCGGTCCATGGTCTGTCGCATCATGTCCTCTAGGTCTTGTGCATTAGGCGGTTTGCCGGCTCCGTTGCCGGGTACACCCTTGGGTGCGGTCATATTTTTTCTCCTTAATCTGGAGTGGCTTGTGCTCCGAGTCGGATTTTGAGTCGAATCGATTCAGCCAGGAAGTTGCCCTCTTCTGCCTAGCCCGGGTCGAGTTTTCTGCCTCGATTCAGGGTTGGGCTGTGGATGCCTAACGACCGCTAAAAACGAAATCGCTTATTCGCGAATCTACCGAGGTATTCCACTGGCTACTTCTCACTAGGTGTCCGGTGAGATGGATGGGTTTGCCAATCGATCGGTTCGTGAGCAAGGTGCGACTATTACTCCCTCAAGAATAGCACGAATTGCACGAGCCCATGATCGAGAGTGGGCTCCACATATCGCTTACAATGGGCTATGGCGCCACAAAACACACAACCAAAGATCACTAAACTGGATCACCAAGACCTGGGCACCGCTGACAAGATCCATGCCCTGCTTCAATCGTCGTACCGGGTTGAAGCCACCCTCATCGGCGTGACCGATTTCCCACCACTCAAACGCACCATCGCAAACGTACACAACGCAACGACTGAGTTCTGGGGTTGGTCTGAAGAAAACCGTCTTGCCGGTGTGGTCGAAATCATCGCAACCGACACACAGGTGGAGATCTGCAGCTTGGTAGTGGATCCAAAATCCTTCAGAATGGGCGTCGCCAGTCGCCTACTGCGTCATGTTCTGGGGTCCATCACAAAAGGCCGCATAATGGTCGAAACTGCGGTGGCCAACAGTCCAGCCATCGCTTTGTACCAAAAACACGGATTTAGTGAAGAAAAGCGATGGCACACAGCGCAAGGAATAGAAAAGCTCAGCTTTAGCTTGGACGTGGCCTGTCTGCATCAAGCTCATGAGCCCAACTGACCTAGCTGATCATGAGTCTTCTTCGCACGCCTCTACCCCTTCGTGGTGGTCGGTCGCAACAGAACCCCGTTTTTCGAAACCGAAGGTTCCGTACATTGGCTGCGGTTAAAACAACAAGGTCTTCGTTTATCCGAACCGAGCATGGAGCACGCCGTCTCGATGCGGGTCTTTCGCGTCACTGGATTTTTGGTTGCGCGCATCCAACGGATCCAGTCCCAACGCGCTTTGGTTGTGATATCCAACCAAGGCTCATTCGCACCTGGATTGGCAGCAAGCGCTTGTCTCATATCTTCTGGCAGCTGAGGTTCCTGCCATTCTTGAGCCGGCTCCAGGGTTAGCATAACGGTGGCGCCTGGCTCAGCGCCAGCGGCTTCGAGAAGTGTCTGATCGACATTGAACCAGTGACCACGCTCGCCGTCAGGTTCGAGCGCGGCTTGGAAAGAAACGCCATTCAGCACCGCCTCAGCTATGCACATCCCTCGTGACGGCAACTTCGCGCTGGCAGCTTTCGGCAAATGGATAATCGTCCATGAACCGATCTGAGTCATTTCCACGCTGAATAGCATCGTCGTCATAGTGTCCATTCCTGATTCTATTCTACAGACTGATCATACCAATCGTGAATCAATCACACGCCAATTCACAATTCTGTGAAACTTCAACTTTAGGACTTTTGTGTGCATTTAGTGTACTCGTTCGTTACAACCTATACAGAACTACATGACGAATAAAACCGCCGTGATGAATCTGGACGCGAGGCGACACACACCCTCGCACGTCTGGCAATCCAAATCAGGAGATTTCCTATGAACACAAATCGAAAATCAAAATCCGTGCGATTTCTGATGACTCTTGCGCTATGTCTTCCAGCTATGCTTACGGCCGGCACCATTCAAGTAGACACCGACGTGGACGAACCCATGACGAACAATGGTAATTGCACCTGCCGCGAAGCCATTCAAGCCGCCAATACGGATATGACAGTGGATGGTTGTACAGGCGCAGGTGGCGCCGATCAGATTCAGTTCATGGGCAACTACACTATTGTTATTAGCGCAGGCGAGATGTTCGTGAATTCCGACATCACGCTCAACGCCGTTATGCCCATGACCGTGATACTCGATGGTAACAACCTAAATCAAAGAGCCTTTGTGTTGCCTCTCGCCACTTCGCGTTTATCCATCGATAATATGACCGTTCAGAACTTTGCATTGACCAGCGGTTCTGGCGGCGCTGTCAATGTCTCAGGCGACGGGACTTTGGCTGTGAACCTGTCAACATTTGACAATAATTCAGCTTCCGCAGCCTCGGGAAGTGGGGGCGCGATCAATAGCGCCGGCGATCTGATCATCAACAACGCAAACTTCACCAACAATTCAGCTGGCGGAGATGGCGGAGCGATCAATTTGACCGGAGCAAACCTGAGTATCACCGACAGCTTCTTCGGTATCCCACCCCTATTAAGTATGACCGGCAACTCGGCTGGCGAAGATGGTGGCGCGATTAACATATCCATCTCATCGGCGTTAGACGTGATTCAACTCAATAACGTGATTTTCTTTGATAATTCCGCGGACGGCAGTGGGGCTGAAAAAGGGGGCGGTGCGATTTGGGCAGATACGCCGGAAGACACCACCTTCGTTTTTCTCATTACTCAAGGTCAGTTCCTTAACAACTCAGCAACCGCGGGTTCAGGCGGTGCCATTCTGGCCACCAACAACTCCCGAATCGCTTACCTTGATCCATTGTTGCCTTTCAATTCCGGTATTTCCAGGTCGCATTTCCATTTCAATAGCGCTGAGGGTCCCGCCACAGCGGATGGCTCTGGCGGCGCGATATATAACCGCGGGACCATGTCAGTGGTTTCCAGTAGCTTTGTGCAAAACGATTCTGCTAACAGCTCTGGGGGCGCAATATCTCATAATCCAAGCACCTCCGATCTCGTGCTAACCCTGGCGAATGTAACCATGACCCAGAATACGGCCGACACGGATGGCGGCGCCATCGCTAACCTCCACGCCTCTAGTGGGATAGTCAATATCATCAACAGCACTATTGCCAACAATACGGCCGATGAAACCGGAGGGACACTGGGCGGTGGTGGTATTTTCAACAACAACGGAACTGCCAGCGAATTTAACGTGACGACCTCCATCATTTCGGACAATTTGGCTAACGGCATGGCCGAGAACTGTGCAGGAGCTGCCATCCAGGATGGCGGCTTCAACGTGGAATGGCCTAGCAGTCAATGTGGGTTCCCTCTCGGAGATCCAAACTTGGATACGGCCGCGCCGGATCTAGGCTCGCTTAATCCTCTCGTCTGGGTGATGCCATTAATGGACCCCTCGGCGGCGGCTGGCGCGGGCGTTAACACCGTGTGCGGCGACATCCTGGCAGGCCCAGTCTTGTCACTGGACGCCCGTGGCATTGATCGTCCACAAACCAGCGGGACTTGCGATAGTGGGTCCTACGAAGCCGATCAGGTACCGGTTACTCTAATGAAATTTTCGGTGGAATGATCTAGAGCAGGACGATTTGGGACACACCAACACTTAGAATCGGCAAAGTGAATAACCGCACCGAATTGGCGGTACGAACTCCTAGCCTCACCAAGAACGGACGGCTTCTTGCCCTAGCAATCCAATTGAAGCTATGTACTCTAATCGGCGGCAGGCATGCGTCTGTTGCAATAGGAGGCCCGGGAAACAGTCAGAACATGCCGGGAACATTCTGTAAGATTACTTAAAAGCCATTCAATATTAGGTATTGTTGAACTCTCAAAAAAAGAATTAGGGATAACAAACGCTTCGCCCGTTTCCATAAGCGACCGAATCATTCGATTGGGAGCGCGACGATGCTGATCCTCTTTTGCCTGGCCTTAAGTAACCCACAGGGTAAAAACCATGAATACACCTTGCCTCACTACACCCTGAAAGACGGTTTGTGGTCGACCTCGATTAGCCTCCACAACGGCACATCCACAACCCAGCATTTGCAAGTGACAGCCTACGATAACGACGGCCAGGCCACAGGCTCCACGCATCACGAACTCGCCCCCAACGCCACATTAGTAGGTGCCATTGAGCAGCTACTGAGCGACGGTCACACTGAAGCTGGCTGGCTGCGCATCAACGCCGACACCGATCAACTGACTGGCATCATCAAATTCGCTTTTGACGGTTCAGGTTCATCAAGCCTACCGATTTCTAGTGAACGCGATACCGGACTGCTCTTTCCGCTCATCGAGAACAATAGCCAATGGCGCAGTGGTTTCGCGTTGGTTAATACCAGCGATAAGGAAACGACTTTGACACTGGAGTTGATGCATTCTGACGGACGTGTTTTGGCCACCGAGCAGCTAACCCTTTCCGCCTACTCAAAACTTGTCACTATGGCCGATGATCTATTTAGTGGCGATCTCCCCGGCGAATCGATTGTTCGAGCCACGAGCACCCAGGACCTGGCAGGTTTTGCCTTATCGTTTAAGGATGGTCTTTCTCAGATAGTCGCGGTACCAGCTCGCCCATTCCACTATCAGCCACAACAGGACATCACCTTTTCCGAACTCGAAGGGGTGTGGAAATCGAGGGGATACGGCTTCTACCTGGATGCCACCGCAGAGGTATTAACACTCTATCAACATAATCAGTTTGGTTGTGTGGCGGCCCACGCCAATATCAGTCGCCAAGCCATTGCCAACGATGTTGAGCTGCGCATACTGGAACCGGCGGATTCGTCGAAGCTGCTGGGTTTCCAAACCAAAGGCAGCATCACCACCATGTACTTCGACCGCGTTCAGGAACTGGAGAGTCCATGCCTGACCCCATTAACGGGCCGAGACCCAGAAGTTAACTTTGAGTTCTTTTGGGCCACACTCCACGAACACCATCCGTATTTAGCCGCTCGCGGAGTGGACTGGGCGGATGCCTACGACCTGTACCGCCCACAAGTCGGTCCAAATACTAGCGATGCGGAGCTCTTTGACACATTAAGTCACATGATGGCACCGCTAAGGTGCCTGCATACGGGCATCGAAGCAGTGGATAGAGAGTATTCGCCCGGAATTGCACGGGTGACCAGCCGTTTCGAAGATGGATTCAACCACCAATCCGAATATACAGACATGCTGGACTACACCTTCAGCCAAGTTGAGTTGCAGCAGCGCCATGTCAAACAAAATTACCTGGATGACGACTACCAGCAGGGCGCTAACGGCATGATTTTCTGGGGCACTATTGACGGTTCCATCGGCTACCTGAACCTATATGCGTTCGACGATTACGATCCCTCCGACTCCGGCGACCCAGCTATTCAGCAAGCCATTCTGACCGACGTGCTCGATCGCGCCATGGATCTTTTTCAAAACGTAGATGCCGTCATCGTGGATGTGCGCGTGAACCTAGGAGGTGATGATGGTCTGGGACTCATGGTGGCAAGCCGATTTGCCGATCAACGACGATTGGCATTCAGCAAGAAAGCGAAGACAGTGGACGGATTCACCGCCTATGAGTCCCATTTTCTGGAACCCGAAGGGCTCACAACCTTCCAGGGACCGGTGGTCTTGTTAACCAGTATGTTAACGATCAGCGCCGGTGAAGTCTTTGCCGTGGACACCATGCCGTTAGACAATTTCATTCGCATGGGTGAACCGACTTTTGGCGTGTTTTCAGACGTTTTGGGAAGGATCCTTCCCAATGGCTGGGAAGCCAGCATGCCCAACGAACTATTCATATCGGCTGCAGGCGTAGACCACGAATTAACCGGCGTACCGCCCCACATCAACCTGCCATGTTGGTCCCATGACGAACGCCAAATCGGTCGCGATTCGGTGCTAGAGGCTGCTATCGAATACCTCGGTCACTGAAACCTGATCTACCCTGGTTCGGTCGAATCAAAACGAAAGAGCCATGCGACCGGTCCTCGTCGGGCGCCACTGAATACGAGCTCTAATGAGCAATTCCAGTACATTGAGCGTAACTATTCGCAGAGAAATACTTGATGTGGTGGCACGCATCGCTCAGAATCGGGATAGATGTTTAGTCTACTTTTTTCGAGAACTCGAGGTGTGATGCCACTGCTAGTGGCGTTTAGCGCCTTAGCACAACAACAGAACGTTAATCTGTTGTCCCAGGTTCCACTCGATGCTTTTAGCTTAGACCCCATCTCCTGTAGCGATGTTTGGGGCTTTTCCGACGGACTGGGAAACGAATATGCCATCGTTGGAACCTACAACGGCACCACCGTGTTCTGGATCAGCGATCCCATGAACCCCCAAGAGGTCGCCACCATTCCTGGCGTCGGCGATACCTTACGTGACATCAAGACCCTGATCGTCGATGACAGCGCGATAAATTTCGAAGCCTACGCATATGTCGTTACCGAGGGCGATACCGGTGGCATGCAGGTCTTGGATCTCTCTGATGTGCCCACAAGCGTATCCCTGTTGCAGACCTACCGAGGGAATGGGCTGGATACCGCCCATAATGTGTTCATTTCACCGTTAACCAATGATCCCTATGCCTTTGTGCTGGGCGCTAACATTGATGGCGGTGGCGTGACGGTTTTGGATTTGGCTCACCCGCCCAATCCCGTCCAAGTGGGTGCCTGGACAGACAAGTACGTGCACGACATTTTCGTCAGTAACCATTGGGCGGACCCCGAATATGACGGCACAGACATTGCCATCGCCTTTTGCGCGTTCTTGGACATCACCCTGATTAACATCAGCGACAAAACCTCGCCCCAAACCATAACTAGTTACGCTTATCCGGGTCTCTTCGTCACTCATTCCGGTTGGATGTCTGACGATGGCCGCTACTTGTTTGCTTTTGATGAACTTGATGAACACCAAGGCAACAACACCACCGTGCGTGTCATTGATCTGATCGATCTGGATAATCCAGTAGTGGTGCATGAATGGATTGGACCCACGCAGGCGGTCGACCACAACGGCTTTGTGAAAGGTAACTTCCTGCACCTGTCGAATTATCGTCGCGGATACACGTTACTTGATATTTCCAACCCGCTCGCAGTAACTCACCACGGTTATTATGATACCTATCCAGCAGACGACGATTCTCCATTTGATGGTGCCTTTGGCGTCTACCCTTTTTACGACAGCGGGACCGTGGCCGTCACCGATAAGGACAGCGGACTGTTCCTGTTGATTCCCGATATTGCGCCTGGCTTTCGGGTGATCATGAATGACGCCACGCAACTACTTTGTGAGGGCGGCAACGGCGATCTGACCATTCAAACCACTTCGATCCTGGGCTTTAGTGAACCAATCCAATTCCAGGTTCTCGATTTACCGGCCGGCATGACAGCCCAGTTTACGCCGCACCCCGTGACACCAGGCACCTCAACCACTTTGAACTTAGTGGCCGGTGCTGGGCCAGGCAGCTATTTATTAACCATTCAGGCCACGGCTGCGGGTGCTGACACCGTACAGAGAGAGCTCTTATTGGAGGTGGTCGACGGGCCCGACGAGGCGCCGCAAGCGCTCATGCCCGAAATGGATGCGGACTGTGTGGGCCGGTCCGGCATCTCGTACAGTTGGGGTGCTGCGGGTCCCGATCGCAGCTATCGTGTTCAGATCAGCGCGGATGCCGCTTTCACCCAGGTTGTGGTGGATGAGGTGGTGACAGAAGCTGTTTTCATGCTCTCGCAACAGTTATCAGCAAATGCTGCCTATCACTGGCGCGTCAATAGCATCAACCCATGCGGTGCCAGCCCATTTAGTCCGTCCCGATCGTTCTTCACCACCTTGACTCCGGTTCTGCTGGTGGACGATGACGACAATAATCCCGATGTCGGCCAAACCTACCGCGATGCGCTAGATGATCTAGGCATCGCGCATAAGACTTGGGACATCGGCGGAGGCAGCGATGACGGTCCGCCCTTGCTCGAAATGGAGAATTACAGCTGGATTATTTGGTTCAGTGGCGACCAGTACGGTGTTGAAGCCGAAGAGGCCGGACCCACAGCAGTTGATGAAGCGCGTCTTACCGACTTCCTGGCTGGTGGCGGCGCACTTTTTCTCAGCTCACAGGATTACGTACACGATCGCGGCATAACCCCATTCATGGGGCAACAACTGGGCCTGCAAGCCGCAGGTTCAGATACAGGTAACTACGAACAAGTGGTGGGACTTGGAAGCTTTTCTGGCTATGGCACGCTCTCCTTGGAGCCAAGTCTAGGCAATGAGTTTTTCGATGACCTAACACCCACGCCGACGGCTGAGCTGGTCTTGCAAGGCACGAACGGACGCGGTGCCGCCATCCGCTTCCAGAACACGCTCTTCACGGGATTTAGTTTTAGTACGTTGATTGTGAATGAGCCCGTCACGGCGAGGCAGATCTTGCAAGATTTGGTGGCTGATTACGAAATCACCTGTGAGTTGGGCTGTGCGGTCTATGACCTTAACGGTAATGGGTTAGACATAACGGATCTGGTGTTACGGCTCCCCGGTTGGCCGCTGGTCAGCTCGGTAACGGGTCTGATCCCCGTGGTTGATTGCCTAAACGCACTCTAAGAATTCCTAAATGGTCACACGAATGGAGATAATCGTATTTCTATGCCACCAGAAAGGGCCTCAAGCCCAGTTAGAAAATTATTCGCCTCAGAGCGACGTCTTCGCGCCGTCGTTGAGTGCGTACTTGAAGGTAACTTAGGCGAGATCACCACCGACAACGCGGATCTCCCCCAAGCGGCACTAATACAACTGGGATGTTACGCCATATTTGCGGGTCAAATCTCCTCATGGACAGAATCCATGGTTCGCGACCTGCCCTCGCCCATCGAAATCATTGTGCCTGAAAACGAAGAGTGGCGAACGCTGCTGCAGAACATCCACGGAGACCGCCTTTGCGATCGTCCCATGGAATCATTTTCGCCCCACCTAATACAGCTCCAAGATCTTCGCGAGATCATCGCCCAAGGTCCCAAACAATTCGAATTACGTCGTATTGATGCCGAACTCGCTAGTCGATTAGGCTCCGAGCTACAACCTCATGGCATGCAGGTCATGGTTGATCCCGTCGATTTCGCGCAACGCAGTGGCGGTGTCTGCGCGTTAGATTCCGAAGGCATTATTTGTGCGGCCACAAACTATGCCTTCACTAGCAAGGACATTGAACTTGCCATCGCCACACACGCCAATTACCGCGGCATGGGCCTAGCGACCCTTGTGGCTGCGACCTGGGTTTTGACTTGCCTTGAAGCTAACATCACTCCGCACTGGCACGCATCGAACCCTGTCTCAAAACGACTGGCTCGAAGGCTCGGTTACGTGCCGTCAGGAGTCGTGGAGGTCTCTTACCTAAATCCCTAGGCTGATTAGGGATCGTCAACTAATCAACGCGTACCCAATTGACCGTTACGCTTTCAAGCTGAGAACGCTAATATGAAAGCCAGAACCGAGGTGACGATGAAGCGTTTGGCTGTTGGATTGTATGGGTTAGGTGCGTATCTTGTATTCTTGGCCAGCTTCGTTTACCTAATGGGTTTTGTGCATAACTTCCTTGTTCCCAAAGGCATTGATCACGGCGATGCACACGATGCTGCCTGGTGGATTGATCTTGCGTTAGTGGCTCTTTTTGCCGTCCAGCATACGATCATGGCGCGACCAGCATTCAAGAAACGGCTGTTTTCGCGTCTGCCTGAGTGTCTAGAACGCAGTACCTTTGTTTGGTTGGCCAGCATTTGCCTTGGCTTGATGATGTTCTATTGGCAACCCATTGCGGGCTCATTATGGACCGTGCAATCCATGTGGGGCGTTTGGTTTCTCTATGGGCTAAGCGCATTTGGCTTTGTTCTTGTGTTGGTATCTTCATTTCAGATAGATCACTTCGAGCTATTTGGCCTACGCCAGTTGCGCGAATACGTATTTGACAAGCCGCGTTGGCGCAAACCCTTTTTTGTACCCTTCCTTTACCGCATGGTTCGACACCCTATGATGACCGGAACTCTGATCGCCTTCTGGGCGACACCCAACATGACGTGGTCGCATCTAGTACTGGCAGCAGGATTCAGTGGCTATTTGGTGGCTGGCATGTATTTCGAGGAACGCGAACTAGTGCTCACCTTTGGGGACTCATACCGCAATTACCGCAAATCAACACCCGCGCTCTTTCCACGCTTGTTCTGAAGAGTTAGGAAAAGGGCTACGTGTGACCCTCAAGATTCCTTATTAATGGGTTCGTGAAAGTAGAAGCATAAGCCGTCCGCTGCCACGACAAAAAAGACCTTGAACTTTTGGCCATCTTGCTCGTCGATACGCAGCTCGCCGATGTCTAGTCCGTTGCCATTGAATTCGTCTTTGAGCGCACGGATATTTGACACTAGAATGGCAGCTCCGTCCTGTTCCGGGTCGCCGCCATTGACTGCAAGTCCCAACTTCGTGCCATCACGTTCTAGGATCACAGTGGCAACGGGCTGGTCGAATCGCTCCACTTCGGTCATGCCAAAATGTTCGCAGTACCAGAGGCAGCTGGTCTCAAGATCTTTAGTAGGTAGCGCCAAGACGTCTTTTTTATACGGAAACGCCTTCTTGAATTGCGGCTGGTCAGACATAGCTCATTTCTCTTTCTTGGTTGCACAAGTTGAATGGCTGATTGTAGCAAAGACGGCCAATTTGTCGCCCTATCCCTCGTGGTTTGCCTTATAGAGCAAGATCCTACAACACCCAAGCTGTAAGTGGAAAAGGATCCAACCCGATCAGCAATGGAGCACGCCCGGCCAAAGGCGCGACATAGATGAGCTCTGGGTTGAGAGCTCAATCCCAGGCGCTAAATGTTTCTGCCATCTCTTCGTCGGTCGCAAATTCGCCCCGCTGAGCCTCAGCTATTCCCGTTCGGACCTCAGACTGCTTCTTCAACGGTCTTTTCTGATCGAGAAGCCCAATTCTCAAACGCATCTTTCATCGGATCGGGGACATTAATTTTAGCCGAACTCATCATGACTCCTATTCAACATTATGAACGCCGATCTGAAGAGAGTCTACAAATCCCGCTAAGAGGAGCGATAACGTTTGCTCTAAGATAATAGAGATCCGTTCGACGAACCGTTTTCCCGTAGCGACCCACTGGCATCAGCGTATTAACCTGGATCTTGCGCCCAAAACATCAGTGCCATTCTTATTGAGAATTATTTTACTGCATACAATTGCACAGGTTAACTTCGATCAACGGCGTTATGATGGACACATCGATTCGACCTAGGTAGTTCAATGAAGGGTTATGTTGCCAATACTGACATTGACTGGTTTCGATTTTTGGCTGAAATCGATCATCCGGAAGAGGTGAACTTTTGGCAGCCTTCGGGGCGCCATGCTTTTAGGGCCATTTCTCCAAATGAACCATTTTTCTTCAAACTCAAGAGCCCCTACAACGCCATTGGCGGGTTCGGCACCTTTGTGCGTCACAGTATTCTTCCTGAATGGCTCGCATGGGAATCGTTTGGAATTCACAATGGAACGCCCACATTTGAGCACATGAAAATGCGCGTGCGAAAGTATCGTGGATTGCGGGCTGATGATCGCCTAAGTTTGAATGTAGGTTGCATCATGATCGCAAATCCAGTTTTCTTCTCGAAGGACATGTGGATACACCAACCGCGTGACTGGAAACGTGCAATTGTGCAGGGCAAGACTTACGATCTTACGGCCGGTGAGGGACAACGCATTTGGACCGAATGTATGGAACGGGCACAAGGCAAGGGTCTGCGTAGCGAGTGGGCTGGAGAAATGGTCGCTCGCTACGGAGACGAATCCACCGTGCGCCATAGACTCGGCCAGGGATCTTTTCGGGTTCTTGTGACTGACGCTTATGAACGCACATGTGCCATCACCACGGAGCATTCGTTGCCGGTCTTGGAAGCGGCGCACATCAGACCCTACGCGAAAGGCGGCGCTCACGAGGTAAGCAACGGTTTGCTCTTGCGCAGCGACGTACATCGCTTGTTCGATAAAGGCTATATGACCATCGCAGAAGATCATCGCATTGAAGTAAGCCAGCGTCTCAGAGACGAGTTCCAAAATGGCAAAGCCTATTATCCCTATCACGGACAGTCGCTGGTACTTCCTCGCAACACCGCAAACCACCCCGATCCACAGCAGCTTGAATTTCACCGCAACGGAATCTACTTGGGCTAGTCAATTTATGAAACGGATCGGAGCTGGAACGAGGGGAGTAACAGTCCCGAATACACGGCAGCTAAACCGAATTGAGCATGGATCGCATGTTGTCGCACAATGTCAACGTCGGATTTACCGATTCAATTGGCGAACGATTTCGACTTTGGAATCATAGGCTTCCTCGGCAGGAACGGCTCTACGCGAACTCTCAGCGAGCGACCCCTCGGCGGCCCATAGGAACGGATAGAAAGACAAGCATTGGTCACCATGGATGCGCTCGACTTCACTTTCCCATAGTGGCCAGCGCAATGAAGCATAAAACTCATGTAGCTGTGCGGAAAGCGACCAGATGAGAAAATCAGTGAAACCAAGCCCCATATCCTCCCACTCCAAGTCATCTGGAGGCCAATAATGTACATTGCCTAATTTGCTGCCAAAGAAGCCACCATTGATCGCGAAAAAACCACCGACCACATCGTCAGCAACGAGCATGAATTTGCTTGATCGGCGATCATTCCAGCCAGGCAACGTGCGCCTCAATTGAGGATGTCCCGACCCTAAGAAACGAAGCCAGCCGCCATCGACAAGAATACCGCCTGTTTCGTATGCAATCGCGCCTAAGGGAGACCTTGTCGTTATCTGTAGCGACGTCAGCACTTGTTCACGCGCTTCTGACGGTTGCAGAATCGTACAGGATAGATCCGACTCCTCGACCCATTGTCTCATCAACCGAATGCCAGGTTCATTTTGATCAACCAGCTCGTGTAGTGCACGCATAGATTTAACCTTTCCAAATTCAGGATGATATTCGTTAGTGAGGTGAGCTCTGTCTAGCGACATTTTAAACCACGACAAATTCCACCTGCCACCGATCAGACAGGATTCACCCTTGTGGGCCAACCTTACGTCGTTATTCGGATCTCGGATCGTGTGCATTGAGATTCGGCAGCGACGAATTCTTGGGGGACGCCTTAAACGTGCTCATATTAAACCGCCGCGATTTGTTTGGATTCGGTCCGTGGATTGATCCCCGATAAACTTATCCCGAGTCGACGAGCTCAATCCCTATCTCTCCATCGAATTGGGTGACGGCTCGCATGCATAACGGCAACGATCAAGATGACATCATCGCGAATGATATAGAACACCCCAAACGGAAAGACCTGCAGCATGGCGCGTCGAATGTCACGATATACGATTGGATAGCTCGCGGCGCTCTCTCGGATCCGATCGAGCGACGCCAGGAATTGATCCAGAAAGCGAAGGCCTAGCCCGTTTTGTTGTTTCCCCAATTCCAGGGGTTAGACACTTGCGCCGACTGCCCATGCGGCATCCTAACCGTAACTGACCCAGAGAGTGGAGAAGAGGTGACGTTTTACTTCGACATAACCATTCCCACCGAGTGGTTCACCAAGCAACTGCGTGCAGATTAGGTACGCGTCGTGTCAAAACGTTAATTATTAAGTCAATCCACCGCTCATCCAAACAATCACATCAAACAACCTAATCTTAGAGTTGGCAATAAATTCTCTACTGTATGTTTTGCTTTCAAGGCTACTAAGTGTTTCGAAATTACTCTCTCGGTTACATTCCTCGCGTATCATACTCAGAGCAATCTTAAAAGCGGACGCCCGACCAGATATTTCCAGGTATTTTTGCATTCTGCTGTCAATCATCGGAAAAAAACGAGGACGTTTTTGACATAAAATCTTTGTAGCATTGGCAAGTTGGACCCCTTTTGCAGCACAGATGGAATCAATTAATTGGGTAGCTGGTTCATCCCACTCAATGGATTCGAGAATGTCTGCGTCTGGCGGTATCTCGGATAAAGCCTCAAGGTCACGTGTGTCCAAATCGTTCCTTAGGTCATTACATCGAAATCCCATGCCATGAACGTTTCGTACGTTTTGTAAATTCATCAGCAGAATCTTGTTGGGGTCTTTTAGGTTTTCTGGCGCCATTATCTGCGCCGTGAATTTCACACCTCTACCCATACGTTTTGCATAATCTTCAGTGACCCTGTCTGCGTCAACTGTCCGATCGTTCTTCAAAGTAAAAGGGTATTCGTACATATCATCATCCTTTCTTGATCGTAGCTAGGCTATTTCCCGACGCAGGCAAATCAATCATTGTGGCGGATTTTCTTATGAAAAGGAGACCAGCCCTAATTGCAATCATTTTACTCCTTGGTCGCCATTGTTAATATTAACACATTTACCTAAACCATATTTTTTCCACGTGACGCTCGTGTGAAACACAAATCTTAGTTGTTTGGCCCGCCTCATTGTCGGTCCGCGTTATATATCGCGTCTTCGGCAGACAGTCCGGAAATTAAAGGGTTTAGGGTTGTAATCAATGGAAGGCATGGAGCGACCAATATTGGTTACTAATTAATCGACTCTCGTCGTGTCAGAACAATTTTTGACGAACGGACGTCTTGAAAACACCATTTCAATTCTCATATACCCTATATGAGCTTGACAAAATGCGGTTAGCCGCCACATGTTGTGTAGGAATAAGGGATTGTCCCAGCACAATCACAAAGGAGGCCATTCCATGGCCAAAACAAAAAGTGACAAAAAGATTGTTCCCGTGAAACAGCACAAACGAACAAAACCGGGCGGTGAACGCAAGTCGGTGCCCGTTAAGCCTCACAGACGATCTACACCTGATTGATTTTCGACATCTATCTCGTCGCTAGACTCATATTTCTAATTAGGTGGCTAATCGGTCTTAATCCAATGACACTGCCAGCTATCCTCGAATCTTCATCTTCCAGTGCGAGATTTACAAACTGAACTAATTCGAGTTCGGTCGCTGAAGTGCGTCCCCTCATCCAACGCACGAACGCCGCATATCGGTAATGCTCCGACGTCATCTCGCTGTCAATGTTGAAAGCTTCCACCTGACGTTCATAGAACGCACGATCCAACACTCCATAATCAAACCACTTCTGGGTGTATCCAAACTCAAAAGAGTTGTCGCTCATGATCGCTCCATGTCAATCAGGAAAACACAGGCCGAAAAAATGCCAGGCGTACCACCGATGAATTGGCTCGGTTTGTCTAGCAAGAAATTAGGAATCACAACCCTTAAGTTGGTATTCAATGGACAATCTCCCCATAAAGGGCACTGCAATACCATCGATCACCTTGGGTTCGAAGCACAACGCCCTCACACACGCTTCGATTTCTTGCATCGCTCCAGCAATGTTAATGGGACTAACCCAGCCGATGCACATAACGTTGCCCGTTGCGGATACGCCAATGTCTAATGTCATCTCACCTCGTAACCTGATTCGCGCCCATTTCATCGGAAAAGGGGGCAAAGGCGCATCGAGTATGCGGGCAACAAGTTCATCGGTAGTGACCATTTGCAACGGATCATCTTGATCCCCGTCGACGACACACTCGGTACCGTGTTTATTCCGAAATGGGTAGTGTTCATCGTATGAAGCGTCTGAAATGCGGACAACCCCGACGAAGGCAATTCGGTCGACGACCTCCTCTATCAGATGACCGTCGCTTAATCGAATTTGGAGTTTGGCGGACGGTTGCTTAGAGTTTCGGCTCTGCACGCGACAACGGGGCAAATTCAATATTAAGAACCCGGGTTCGCGCATTAGTGATTGATTCAAGCGCCAAACGATGGAGCTAATCGAATGAGAATACAGGTCAATATCTTGCTGCGTTGCAAGATCCGTTAATGCGAAGTTCCTGATGACCGTTCCGTCTGACCGATAGATTACGACGACGTTGGGGCCATAGCCGACATGGTGCCAGTCATCAAAGGTGACAACGTGCTGGCCGTCGTTAGTGACGAGCACCGTTACCGGAGCGACCTCATTGAGAAGGTCAAATGACGCAATGACTCGATAGCGGCTTCGGCCCTTAAGGGCCAATAGAACACCTCGCGCACGATTCGATTCACGTATCTCCCGGACACCCGGACGCTCTGCGCCATCCCGTTTGTCAGTCCAATAACTGAGTTGGTCTTCAATGACGGTAGGGATGACATCGAATCTAAATTGTTTGTTCTGCGAAAAGAAGCTGGTCCTTTCTGGCAAGGGCCAACTGTCCACGAAGTTGGAACCCGCACAAACAAAGAACGGTCCAGCCAAAAATGCCACAAGATAGGTCATCCTTCATCAGATACTAGCAAGTTTCACCAGAGATTGAAGTCCAAAAGAGCGCGACGCTCACCCATAGGCAGCCTGGCCCCGAAAGTTCAATTATTGATTCATCTCGATATTGCATGGTCATCACCATTTTCTTTCGTGCTAATGTCAAATCCGCGTTGACAGAAAAAGAGCAAGCTTAGCCAACTTCAGCAATCATGTTTAATCAGCATGTCAGTTAACCCTTAGGTACAGCGATTATTCGCAGCCGCAGGCCACGACACGGAGGCACATAAACACATGAGACTTTTTGCGGAAGTTGAATTGAGAAGCACACTTGAGACTCAAATCGAAACTGTTCGAAAAGAAGTACGAACTGAAAGCAGGAATAAACTCCTCAACATAAACGAGGCCGAGTACATCGAATATCTCAAACAAAGGCACAGCTTGGAACCACTAGAATTCCACTGGAATGATGTTTCCGTTTCCGACCGCGAGGAAATGATTACGGCCGAAAGATTTTCCCATAGCCATCACGTAATCCACGGCAAAAGGTACCCTAAGCAGATCGTCACTTACCACATTCCTTTCACAGGTGAACGGGATTTGCTTAAATGCGCCCCTTCAACTAAGCAACTTTGGTCGATGGAGGTTGACGTTACCCACAACTTCATCTCTTTCGAGGTTGTTAATCGGCGGAACGACGTAGACGAAATAAAACGCGAAGCGGATATTAACGTATCGAGAATACGGCAACAATTTGGATACCTTGCCAAAGAAGTTGAAGCATTCATAGCGCGATTTGAGGCAGAAATTACATCAATCGTGCGCGACCGCAAACAAGAACTCATGAAGCAAACAGGGCTCCTTGAACAGCTGGGTGTCCCGTTTAAAAGATCGAAATGCGTTCCTTCGACTTTTGCTGTGCCTACAGCAATCAAATCAATCGCTGTTAAACCGTCTGCACCGGGCTCGGCTTTCAAACCAGAACCAACGCTTGACGTAGTGATCTATAGAGAAATAATGAAAATATGCCACCACACTGGCGTCGAAATGGAAAAACATCCCAGCATTTATCAGGGCAAAGACGAAGAAACGTTGCGAGACCACTTCATCATGGTACTTTCCCCACATTTTGACAGCGTCCCTGGCGAGACGTTCAATAGATCTGGCAAAACCGATATATTGATCAGGCATGAAATGTCGAACGTATTTGTTGCAGAATGTAAATTCTGGAATGGTCCCAAGGGTTTTCACAAAACGATTGATCAAATTTTGGGATACCTTACATGGCGTGACTCGAAAGCAGCAATCCTTTCTTTTGCCAGAACCAAAGAATTAAATACCGCATTAATGAAAATCGAAACCGCCGCCAGTCAACATTCTTGTTTTGTGAAGACTCGCAATAGTCAGGGCGATGGGTCGTATATTTTTGATTTTCACCTAAGAGACGATTCATCGCGCGGTGTCCAGTTCGCCGTGATGTGTTTTCACTTTCCGCGACAGAATAAGTGACGGAAATGCCATTCTTGATAACCTGGACATTCGTGTCAATTAAATAACATCAATCAAATTGAACACCGATCGTATCCAGCCACGCTTTGTTCCAAGCTATTCGCCAGTTGCCTATCGTCTGAACCGACGAGCCAAGAATGTCAGGAGATTTGATACGACGTATTCGCTGAAGCCGGATGGTACACACTAAATCACTATCCAAGCCATACCTCAAAAGGCGTCGACGACGATAGTCTCGCCTAAACACAGCGATATAAGCATAGCCAAGAGGCAAATATGAGGCGCCGCACACCCCATTCACCCTACGTGCATGCTTCATCGCCGTCATCGTAATTCGACGCCGATATTTACAAATGGTACTGAATGCTGACTTGTCGTTAAGGCCTTGTATTACAACCTCTGCTCTCAGCACCGCGCGCCAAGCATTGCGGTGGACGGCCGCGTTTCTGCAGTCTATTCGTGGAATCCCGAACCCGTCCTTCAGATTCTGAATGACTATAGGCATGTTTATTCGGAAGCTCATGGCAATAGTGTCGAGCTTAGCGAACAACGAAGGCATAGACGGTCGAGCGATATAGAAGACAGTATCGTTTTCGACTATGCCTTTGTACTGCGAAATGTGATTAACTCCAGCATCACGCAGCTTGCGTAGTTTTTGTCCGTCGAAAGCTGCCCAGCCAGGCAACGATGTCTGCGAGTGAAGGGAAAAGAAATATCTATCGTAGCCCGGCGCAAAATACTCAGCCAAAATCCCAGACTGAATAGTCGACCAGTGCACTTTTGAATAGAACCGGGTTTCCGGACGTGCATACACCGTCAGTTGCGACCTGCCCTTAATATCTGACTCCACACAACCCTCGATTTTCCACCACGGCGTGCGTGTCTCTTCTTGTAGTTCCTCGACCAGCAACTCTTGTGGTGGTATGTACCCACAATTGCGAGAAATTAGGAAGAAGACTTTGAGTGCCGCCGCCAATCCGTTACAAATGTCCAAAAGGTCATCGAAAATGCGCACTACAGATGAGGTGACGAATTTATCCTCGTTTCCCTTCTTATCTCGATAACGGATTTCACGCTCAAGAAACATGATTCCGCCATGAGCGATCCCATTACGGATGATGTGTTCGTATGGCTGAACGAAATATTTGGCTGATCCCATTTCCAGTTCTTTAACCACTGACCAAACGTCAAGTCGATCTGTTCCCTTGCCCCGATCAAGTCGAGAGAAATAAGCGATGGGCATCGAAAGGGGTATAAGTACTGCTTCAATTAGACGCAAATAGGTCGGGTGAACTCTTTTGTCTATAAATCGGACCAAGTCGTACTCGTCGCTATTGCCAAACGTCCAGTCGTGCCAATCCTCGGAATTTATCTCTCGGATGAATAACAATGCACGATTGATCTCGTTCTCATATTGAATTAAGTATTCCTTCAACTCCGCACCTGCGGTTTTACTTCTATTTTGCAGCCAACATAGGTAAATTTCGTAAGCGGACTTGTCAAAAAGCCGCTCAGGTAGACTGCTCAGATAACGGCGAATAGCAAGAAAGTGTGGATCGGAACATGACTGAAGTGCAGGAAACGCCTCAATGAGGCGGTCTCGATTACGAGCATCACGACTTTCTGTAAGTGAATTTTGAAGTTGTTTATGTAACGGATGCATATCTGGATTGAATTAAGTAATACTCACTGGATTAAGCCAACAACGATTGCAAAGTTCGCGATAAAATACGACAACAAAAATTGACCATGATGTTCAAAATGGGGCATGCAGGTGAATTATGCAAGTAAGCTAGATATTTACACCATACGAACCCTTGGCTCCGTTGAGCGAAACCGACTATGTGGCCTAGCTGTTTTCGAGTAACTTCACGCAAATTGAGCATTCAAAGGCATTTACTTAGATTCTCCGCAGACATCACATATTAACGGTCAATCGTGCGAATTCCAGGGCGCGCGGGAGTGCTCACACAGCCAGGTGTTTAAGGCGTAAATGGCGGATGCGGCGTGGTGTCCCCAGTGGGTACAAAAAGACGACAGTAGATTGTATTCCGCTTCATTCTTGTGCCCTTGGTCAAACAGCGAAATTCCTTTGGAAATATCTCGGAAAATGTCAGCGATGTCGCCGGCTAAGTCCCCGATGCCCGCTTCTTCGGGGGGAATCACATGGGGGTTGAACAACATACCGTAAAAATTAAAGGGCAAATTACCTGCGCGCTTAAACACACGCCTCCAGGTTTCATCGTCGACGTGATTGCCTTTCAAGGCGTAGTCCACATTCGAGGGATAGGTGAGCCATCCGGCTTGTTCACACAAACGCAAAAGCAACTGGTGGACCGTTTGCGCGTCTTGTTCCGGTGTGTCCGGTACCTGGACGCACCAATCTGTGAATGCACGGCAAGTGCCGACAAACGTTTCGATATGACCCATCGCACCCCCTGAAATTCGACCCAACGATCGAATCTCACAATTATTTCATATTTACCGGAGCCTATTCGCAACTAGGCGGACAAATAGAACGGGCGTGATGACTCAATTACATTTTAAATACACGACGGGGTCAATTTGATCAACTAGCTCGTTTAACGCGCGAATGGATTTCGAAACAATCACTACTGAGTGTCAGACTCGCTTTTCGACAAGGCCGTCTTCAGACTTGCATTCGGGATGGGGATTGAGCCGAAAAATTCATGAGATTTGTCCTTTGATATACGGTCGATTTCTTTTTGGCAGCAAATCAGGAACAGGCTGTCGCATCAATGACGAATTCGTTACGCTAAACGTGTCGATTTTTGCGACACTACTTACGCTCCGCAAATACGGGAAGGCAACGATGCTATTTATCACTCTGTTGGTGTTCATACCAACCCAAGTCGACGGTGATTTGGCCGACAATGCCAAAACCCAGTTCTTGTCTCACTACGTCGCATTTCTGCAACATCGATATATAGGCATCATGAGCTTATCAAGCGTGGATACAATTACTGATTGTCATGCCTTCAAAGAAATCATTGCAGGCGGTATATCCTTCTTGCCTTTCATCATGGAAATGATCAAAGAAGGCGACTTCTACTTGAATCGTGCCATGGAGGCAATTACAGGCATCAACATTCGAGATCACTATAAGGTGGACAAATCAGCCGAAGAGAGAAACGTTTCAAAGTTATGGATCAGATGGTGGCATGAAAGACCTAAGCAAGTCCAAGAAGACACAGCCGATAATACCAAGACCCAGTTCTTGACTCATTACGCGGCGTATCTGCAGCATCGAGAAAAGCCAGAGATATACTTTTCATCAAGCACCGACATCATCAATGATTGTCGAGCCTTCCGAGCGATCGTTGCAGGAGGCAAGCCCTTCTTACCTTTTATTATGGGGAAGATTGAAGAGGGTGACTTCTTTTTGAATAGTGCCATGAAGGCGATCACAGGCATTGCCCTACATGAACATTATGAAATGTATGTATCAGGAGAGCAGAGTGTTTCTGAGCTTTGGATCAGATGGTGGTATGAAAGATCAATCCAACTCGACAGTGATTTCGCTGACGATACCAAGACCCAATTTTTGATTCATTACTCGGAATTTATGCACTTTCGCGGAATGAGAAATCTTAGGTCAAAGAAAGTCGTTTCCGCTACAGATTGTCACGCCTTTAACGAGATCATTGCCGGAGGAAAGCCGTTCCTGCCTTTCATCATAGAAAGGATTGAAAGACATGACATCGACTTGAACGGTGCGATGGAAGCCATCACAGGCATTAATATTGAAAATCACTATAGGATCGATGTTATCGATGAGCATGGCATTTCAGAGCTTTGGATCATATGGTGGCATGAAAATGGGAAAGCGATCCCAAAGTAGCTTTTCGTTGTTAAATACAGATAGGGCGGCCCCTGCACGACATAGCACAATCTATCGACTCTCACTTGGAACCTGCCATAGATAAGGCGCCAAAATCGAGATATCTGACGGCACCGCGCTTTGCTTGTTAACCTGGGCTGTGTCCTTTTACCCTCCGAGAAAGCATATAAGTGTTAGTTTCTTTCGCGCCATAGGTCCGGAGGTGCCACCATATTCACAAGCAAGCCATACGGAGCGTTTTGACATGAGACTTTTTGTCTCAATGTGGTTGGTTACATTCGTTTTCGGGGTCTGCATGCTCGATGCCTAGGTGTTGAACACGGGCAATGACCTCTTCGTTTTTGGAACGACACGCATAGTCCATTAATGTCCAAGGGTGGCCGTCCCATTCTCTATTCACCTGATACGGATCGGCACCGTTGTCGATCAAGAGATCTACCATGGCGAGTTCACCCAACATGACAGCAAGCTGAATTGGCCTCGCTCCGTATCGATCCGATCTGTTTGGATCGGCACCCAACCACAAGGCGAATTTCGCCACAGACTTATGGTTGTTGAAGACGGCGCCATGCAACAGGTAGTGTGTGTGAGCCAATGTATAAGAGACCAGGATGATTATCGTAGCCGCATAAACCACCAAATAGCGAATCGACGTTCGACGCAGCATCGGCACCGACTTCGAACAAACGATGGTCAAAACCAATACCGCCAATGATCCAAACAAGGTCCAAAGAATACTTGTGCCAGCGTCACCCAAGTAACCAGACCAAAGCGAGGCGAGTGCAAACACAATGAAGCCATTGAAAAAATGCCAAGATCTATCCTTAAACGGTTGAGGCTCTTTAGGGGTGTTCTTAAAACCGGTTGCTTGGCTCCAGGTGTTGCCGATTGTTGCCCAGCTCGATTCAAACGGTGAGGGCGATAAATCTATGTGCCTTGGCAGCCCTGGCGCGTCAACCTCGATACGCAGGATGGGCTTACCCAGCGTCCTTTGAGATGGGCATCGCATATGGATATAGGGCACGAAGGTAGCGTGCCACCACCAGCGGACCTCCAAGCCTTCCTTATAAATTAAGACTCGTGAAAGCCGTAACTCGTTGCGGACAACTTTCAGAAGCGTATACTCTCGCTCAAAACGTGTCGCTTTGTGGTTATGACGGACCATCGCCCAAATGCAGCCAACAACCAAAACAGGAATCAGAATCCAACCTAGAGGTATGGCAGTGGTGACGAAGGCACCCACTCTCATGATGATCACAACGATCAACACAACCAAAGCCCTGCGCCCAATTGGGATTGGCGCATCGATGTATTGCAGTTCGTTAACATTGCAGGGGCTCGAGACTTCCATCCTCATCAGGTAATTAATGGCTAAGAAGGCGATGCATCCCGCAAATAGGGTAACAGCGACGGGTGTTAAGGCGAACAAGGACGCTATCATTATGAAAAATGGTGCTCCGGTTGAAAGAGATACGAGCCACATAGGTATAAAATCAATGAAGCTGTGCACCGTGCAATAGCATATGTACCCGAAGCTGTTGAGGACCCAGACCCAAGCAGCCAGCTTCGTCCAGCCACGACCCTGACGTATTCCGGTTCCCACCAGCCAGGCAAGCGCGCCGATGGCTAGCACGCTGATGATGGCAAAGATCACAGCCCTGTCGGCGGCGAAGAGTTGATCCGGATTGAGTGATACCGAGGCGACGATCACAACCACGTAGGTGCCACCGAAGCGACGCAGGTTACTGGCAACTCGTGACGCTTCCGGTTTGCCTTTTCGAAGCTCGCGCAACAGATCGATTATGAAAATCATGTTCCTTTTCCGATCGAATCCCAGCAATCAAAGGCGGATACCGCTCTGAAAGATAGCAACAAGCTGTACGTGATGTACATATGACGAGGTGGGAAAAATAACGAGAATCAGCTAGGCACAATCTAGCCACGGTTTTCGAACTTCACTCTTGAGGCATGGGCCAACGTGAATGAACGTGTGCCGACGTTTTGAGCCTCACGGAGGCGGCAGACCTTAGCCCCGGTCGTAAGGCCGGGGTAAGTCCAAAATTCGCCTTGAGCCCCTTCGGGCGGCTGAAGGTTGGGTAATAATTGGGGTTTGGTTTTGACGTGCGTGGCGGCACCATATGACATAGCGCCGGATCAAGCCCGTCCTGGATCTATAGGACGAGGAACTGGCTAATTTTTCATGAGACCGGCAAGGGTAAATGTCATGCTTTGAGGGAGATAGGTCCATGCCGAGTGCAACTCGGCGATCCCAGGTAAGGCAGCGCTGCATCAAACGCAATATTTTGTCGCGTTATGGCGATGCTTAGTGTGGAACAGGCAAGTTTCTGAATATAGCAAGGCCGTAGAGTTGGAAGTCGTGAAGACGTCTGGACAACGTTTACTTGAAGCAACTTGTGACTCTCACCCTTTGTGCTAGCGAACCTCGCTGCGCTTGATTCGCAGACCGGGTCTCTTCGACATTAGCCACACTTCGTCGAAAGCTGTACCTCAATCGCTGCGCTCATGTCGGCACAGCACTCCGTCTGAGGCGTCTGAGGTTATTAGTTAAGCCTCGTCTGGGTCCCGGTGGACCCAGACTGGCGTGAACACTCTCTATTTGGTTTTGGTTTTTTTCGTGCGCTGATTGGCCGCCAATATCTTTTTGCGTAACCTCAGTTTCGTGGGCGTCACTTCAATCAGTTCATCTTCACGGATGAACTCAAGAGCATGCTCCAAGGTGATTGGCAGGACCGGCGTTAACACCACACCTTCGTCACGTCCTGATGCGCGCATATTGGTCAGCTTCTTTTCCTTGCAGGCGTTCACGTCCAGATCGTTGTCACGGTTATGCTCACCGATCAACATACCTTCGTAAACGTCATCGCCAGGACGAATGAATAGGGTGCCGCGAGGGTCGAGGTTGAATAATGCGTAAGCAACCGCTTGACCGGTACGGTCAGCCACCAAACTACCCGTATGCCGTGATGGAATATCACCTCGATAGGGCTCAAACCCCTCCAAATAGGCATTCAAAATGCCGGTACCTTTGGTGTCCGTAAGGAACTCACTGCGGAAGCCAATCAATCCCCGAGACGGGATCGAGAACTCCATGCGTACGCGTCCCGATCCGTGATTGACCAGATTGACCATGCGCCCTTTTCGTTGTGATAACTTTTCTGTCACCACCCCAACAAAGGCCTCATCCACATCTACAAACACATGTTCGATCGGTTCATGGCGCACACCATCAATCAATTTTTCAATCACTTGAGGGCGGCCGACGGCAAATTCGAAATCTTCCCGACGTAGGGTCTCAATCAGGATCGCCATCTGTAACTCGCCACGTCCTTTGACCAACATCGTCTCTTTTTCGTCAGTCTCTTCGACTTGGATAGCCACGTTCTTCAATGTCTCTTTGATCAATCGTTCGCGAATACGGGCCGATTGCACATGGGAACCGTCACGTCCCGCCAATGGCGAGGTGTTCACCGTGAAGGCGATAGCAACCGTCGGTTCATCCACGGTAATGCGAGGCAGAACTTTTGGATTGGCAGCCGTACAAATGGTATCGCCAATGCGGAACCCGTCGGCACCGGCAAGAATAACGATATCGCCTGCCACTGTTTGGTCGACTTCTTTAAGGGTCGGCCCCTCGTATACCTGAAGCTTGGTCACCTTCAGCGGAATAGACTTGTCTAGGCCAATACACACCATCTGTTCGTTACGACGGATGACACCATGACGTACCTTACCAACCGCTAAGCGACCCAAATAGTCGGAATAATCAATATCAGAAACCAGCATCTGGAAGGGTTCATCGGGATCATGAGACGGTGCCGGAATGTGTTCAATCAATTGGCGCAACAAGAAGTCCAGTTTTTTCGGTTCCCCACCCACTTCTTCAAATACGACGCCATCACGGCCAATCGCATAAAAGACGGGGAACTCGAGTTGTTCTTCGGTGGCATCCAAATCAATAAAGAGGTCGTAGACTTCGTTAAGGACATCGCTGATGCGGGCATCGGCGCGGTCTACCTTGTTAATCACGACAACAATCGTTAATCCGGAAGCCATCGCTTTACTTAGAACGAATCGGGTTTGCGGCAGCGGCCCTTCGGACGCGTCCACCAGCAGAATCGCTCCTTCTACCATGCTCAGTGCACGTTCCACTTCACCGCCAAAATCAGCGTGGCCCGGTGTGTCCAGGATATTGATACGCGTTCCTTCGAAAGTTACCGAGCAGTTCTTAGCCGCAATCGTAATCCCGCGTTCCTTTTCCAAGTCCATGCTGTCCATCAACCGTTCATCGAACGCTTGACCGGGACGGAAAGTGCCGCACTGTCGGAACATTTGATCAACCAAGGTTGTTTTCCCATGGTCAACGTGGGCAATAATGGCAATATTTCTAATATCATTGTTCACGGTTTTTCCGCTCACAAAAACTCCTTTTGAGACCTATTCGTTGTTTCTATTAAAGGTCTTGTATATCTATTTCTGGCTCTTCGTCTTGCAATATGATGCTTACTCGTTGGTGCAAGACGTTTTCAATATCCACCTGGCCGAGCAATGTATCACGGGGTCTACCGTCTACTAGGATTCGCACGCCCGTGCAGGTTTCAATGTTCTTATACAGGGTATCGACAAGGCTATAAACCATGAATAGCTCGCGCGACGTCCCTGAACTCATACGCTCAAAGGTGGCGCTATCAAAATCAATCAAAACATGGCCTTCAACCATGTAGACTTCGCGTAAATAGATCGCGCTTGGCCAAAGTACCAAGCCCTCATCGGGATCGGGAGGAATGGATAGCACCTCAACGATCTGTTTGATGCGGACGATGGGGTTATCCGTGCTGAAAATGGTTCGCTTGACGGGAACCAAATAATCGAGCTCGGGGTGCAGGTAATAGGCTGTAATTTCAAGTTCAGCGCGAATCCCGGCATCCACCTGCACAGGTGGCGTATTTTCGTTGGGCGCGGTGTCCGCTGCGGAAGGCTGAATTTCGTTTCCTGCACACCCAATCAACCACAACAAAAGTATGGGAAAGGGTCTTTTCAAGGATTGTCCTCGCTCATCACTGCTTGCTGCGCCATCGAACGACGTTTCACGTCTCGGTCATAACGCTTAATGGCACGACCCAACGCGGTCACCACTTTCGTTTTGAACTCATAACTCTTAAGTTTACGTTCTTCGCTGGGGTTAGAAATAAAGGCAACTTCAATAAGCACCGCAGGCATGGCGGCGCCCTTTAAAACCTTCAAAGGTGCTTGCTTAACACCACGATTACGGATTCCAGCCAGGATGTTGAGTTCTTCTTGTATGTAGCGGGCGACACGGAAACTGTCATCTACATGTTCAGATTGAGCCAAATCCCAAAGCAGTAAATCCAGGTCCGATCCGAATTCGTCCTCTTCCACTGTTTCGTCGGCTTCGGTCTCTCGATTCTCAAATTCTACCGTTCCGTTTCCTACAAAGTCGTCCTGTTCATCTAAGCTCAAATAATAAGTCTCACTGCCCCAAGCATCAGGTCTCACTATCGCATTTACATGGATCGACAGGAACAAATCGGCCTTGAAATTATTAGCAACGCCGGTACGTACTTTCAGTGGCAAATTGAAATCATCGTTACGCGTGAGTAACACCTCATATTCGCCACTAGTTTCCAGGTACCGTTGCAGTTTTCGTGCGATATCCAGCGTTGTCATTTTCTCTTCCAGACCCGTCGGTCCTTTAGCGCCGATATCCTTGCCGCCATGGCCTGGATCAATCACGATTCGTCTCACGCCTGCTTGTTCGCTCTCTACCTGATCGGGAAACAGCTCAGCCGACTTCTCTTCGTTTTGCTGAAAGTCACCTGCAACCTTAATCACAAGTTCTGAATTCGTGGCCACAAAAGGTTCAGCCGCAAAAGACGTCACTGTCTCGCCCAACTTGAAATGGATCTCGCTTGTTTTGTCCGGCAAGTTGCCAAACACCGACACGGCTTCAACCGCCTCGTTGGTAGCAAACCTAGTCGAATCGATTTGTACATGCGGATACTTAACTGAAAGCACTAGGAACCGGCCAGATTGGTGCAAAGTTGGTTTCTCAACTCGTTTATTAAAGGCAACAGACACTCTGAGGTGGCCTTCGTTCCAGCGGTTCCGAATGGTGACCAACAAATCTCGATCGTCTGGAAGGTGGATGGTTCTTGATGTAGGTTCGTAAATCAGGTCTTTGCCTATCACCTCTGAAAAGGCGTTGATCATGGAGTCGACCCGAATAAATGCTGTTCCTGCTTCAAGGCGAATTTGTACGGGCACCGTCTTCCAACCCAGATTAGCAATCTGGCGGTGCGGTTCAAAAGTAATTAAGCGATTGAACACCGCAACCTGTTGTAATTCTTCGGTTACCGTCAATTCGTATTCCATTGCTCTGCAAAAATCGGACAGGCTCACAAACGGGATGCCTGGCTGATCGTACGTGTTTAGCGGAAAGGGGTCTGTGCCTTTGTAGAGGACGACCGGATCCAATTCAGCAGCAAACAGCCCACTGATGGACATCGCTAAAAAAACAAACCTGTACAAGCGAAGACCTCCCAACATGCGCCCGATCATAGCCCAAATTCGAGCAAATCGTGGCTCTTTTCCATGGTATTTACGTAATCCACACATGATATCGCCTGCTTTTTTTGCAATAACCATTCAAGTCGGCCGTAGGTGTTCTTCAATCCCGCATAGTGGGTGAATCGCACTCCCCTCGAAAGATCCAGTTTCCCGTGATCTGGATCTAATTCCCAAGGGTGAATGGCTACCATCAAATAGTTGTTGTGCCTCGCGAATCGTTGCAGCTGCCAGCGCACGTACCAGCCGGGCAGCCAGCGAAAGCCCCAACTCATCGATATCGGTGCCGCAATGCCAAAGAAGCTGACGATGGTTGGCGGCAATTCCATTAACGATCCAATACGCGTAGGCGTTCGCGGATAGGCTGGATTTCCCACCACCGCCAACGGCACCAATGACGAGTCATAGCGCAGACCTAAGTCGACTAATTC
Source organism: Holophagae bacterium (assembly GCA_029263455.1). Classification (GTDB taxonomy): domain Bacteria; phylum Acidobacteriota; class Holophagae; order Acanthopleuribacterales; family Acanthopleuribacteraceae; genus JAGQSC01. Next base: position 757,805 of record JAJCXM010000008.1, on the reverse strand, counting down.
ATCATGATGGCTGCGCAATAGGTCCGCGGTCAGACTCCACATCGGCGCGCGGAATCCATGTACTCGGTATCCCGTTTCTTGCATAAAAGACGTCAGCCCTACAATCCATTCGCGGCGCATGTTCGGTTCGTCGAGCGTCTTCCAAGTATGGTGGGTTTCACCGTGCCAAGCGATTTCGTGACCTGCTTCGGCCACTTGTTTTACGACGTGAGGGAACCGCCTGGCTAACTCGCCAATGACAAAAAAGGTCGCTCGCGCATCGTAGCGTTTTAGAAGCTCCAAAAGGCGCTGGGTGTTGCGTTCGATTCTTGACTCGAACTGATCCCACTTGTCGGGATCCGCAAAGGGTTCGACGTCACAAATATGGAACCAGTCTTCCCAATCAATGGTGAGAACCACTTTACCGTTATGTTGATTGTCAGACCTTACGGACACACTCCGCCCCTCTTGATGCAAAGCAAACGATCATCTTACTCCAGGAACGCGAAATATCAAGGCGTATGTTCAATACCAAACAAATTTTTCTTATGCTGCGCGTTCATGGAAGCGGGTATTTGGTCTCGATGGATGGAAAATCCACGTTGAACGGCGGGTCGTTGTTTGACGCGATCAACCCAGGCTCGCACGTGGCCGTAGTCGCTGAGATCAATGCGATGTGCGCGTCGCGCAGCAACCCACGGGTACACCGCCATGTCGGCGATACTATAGGATTCCGCAAGGTAGGGGACCAAGGCTAAGCGATCGTTGAGGATACCGTACAAGCGCTCAGTTTCTCGCGCATATCGTTTCTGCGCGTACTCGATAGATTCTGGCGCATAATTATAGAAGTGATGTGCTTGCCCAAGCATTGGTCCAAAATTGCCCATCTGGAACATCAGCCATTGCATGACTAACGCTCGACTGCATTCATCTGACCCAGCAAACTTTTTTGCCTTGTCGGCCAGGTACCAGAGAATGCAACCCGACTCAAATAGGCAAAGCGGTTCAGCGCCCGGTCCGTTGTGGTCGCGAATGGCTGGGATCTTGCCGTAAGGGCTTATCTTCAGAAATTCAGCCTCATGCTGTTCGCCTTCCAGTAAATTGACCGCGATTATGCGATAGTCAAAACCGATTTCCTCAAGCATAATGCTGATCTTTTGACCGTTAGGTGTGGGTGCGTAATATAGATCAATCATTCTGTGGTTAGGCTATCATAGGCTTTCGTTATGAACACTAAACCCATTTCAAAAAAAGCGATTATCTATCGCGGAAGATTGGCTTGGCTGAGCGGTAACCCGTTCCGCAATTCAGATTGCCTAAAAATCATTGATGATGGGGCATTGACTGTCTGCGACGGTAAGATCCAAGCGATCACTCGATTTGACGATAGACTGCAAGACCAGCAACTGGAAATTGTCCATTGCAAGCAAGGCTGGCTCTTACCTGGCTTTATCGACAACCACATCCATTTCCCGCAGACATTTGCGCGCGCAAGGCCTGGCCATCAACTCATGGATTGGTTAGAAAAAAGTATTTTCCCTGCCGAATCCGCTTTGAGCGAGACCGCATGGGCCGAGAAGGTTGCCGAACTCTTCTGTCAGGCACTGATCAGATCTGGGACAACCAGTGCCGCCGTTTATGGTTCGCAATTTGTCGAAGCAAATATGGCCCTGGCAGATGCCGCCAAGTCACGTGGCTTGCAAATGTGTCTAGGTCCAAGCCTGATGGACCAAGGCGCACCGAACATATTGACGACCCCTGCCGCGAAAGTACTTGAGGATGCTTATCAATTACGTGAGGCGTTTGGTGATTCCAGGCACCGGTTCGCGATCACGCCAAGATTTGCCTTGTCGTGCAGCGCAGACCTAATCAAGGCATGCAGAACCCTTATTGAGCATTTCCCTAGCTCCATCATCCAAACCCACATCAACGAGAGCGGAGGCGAGATTAGCGCTGTCGCTGAGACGTTCCCGGACGCTCGTAACTATCTTGATGTATATGTTCAGCAGGGTTTGGTCAGCGAACGAACGCTTTTGGCTCATTCCATCCATTCCACAGAGGAGGAGCTGGAGGTCATGGCGAGTTTGGGCGCGAAAGTGGTCCACTGCCCCACCAGCAATGCCTATCTGGGTAGCGGTATCCATTCCTTAGCGAACCACCAAAGTCATGGTGTCGATGTATGTTTGGGAACCGATGTTGGTGCCGGTCTCCACTTTTCCATGCTGCGCGAAATGCAATCGGCCTTTTTGCTGCAAAAACTGGCGGGCCAAACCCTTGACGCGTCGCATTTACTTTATTTGGCTACCTTGGCTGGAGCGGAAGCGTTGGGCCTAGCCAATCGAGTGGGCAATTTTGAGGTTGGAAAAGACGCTGACTTCATTCATTTGTGTCCGACGCAGGATCCGCTGTTAGCCACCCAACTAGCCATCACCGATCGCGTCGAGGATGATCTTTTTTGTAGCTTAATGCTGGGCGGACCCGAACTGATCCAACAGGTTTGGACACTAGGCGAAGCTCGCCTTGCTGGAGCCGAACACTAACGACCCTTCAGGCTAACTATTCCAAAGGGAATCTTCTAAAGAGACACAGGTCCGTTGAGAGACCAGTCGTATTCTTGATATTGAATACGACGAGGTTGTTCTAGATCCGGTTTGATTTCGCGTATGAAGGCAATCACTTTGTCCTTGCCCCCAAAATCACCCTCGTACCAATCAAATATTTTGGATAGTTGCCAAACACCGTCTTTCCTGAAGCTGTTCTTACTTTCATCGAGTACAAAAGAGCGGGCCAGGTTTTCCATGGCCGCCTGAACATTGCTGGCCGTAAACAAAGTCTTGTCGAGTCTCGGGCACGACGTTGAAGCGCAGTTAATGGTGAAATGGATGCGCACATCCAATGGCCTCAACCACTCTTTTTCAATATCGTTAAGCGAATAAGTTCTACCGCCAATTCTCCAAATATCCTGAGTGAAGAAACCAAAGAAGCGTTTGATGTCTCTAACGGAATCAACAGGCCAGGCATTGATAACACCTAGCAGCGTGCAGGCGTTATATACATTGGAGAAGAAAGCAATTTTGGTCGCCTGATCTTTTAGGTCGAGCGGATTGACTTGGTCCAGGGCGATGACGTATTGGTTCAATTTTGCCCGCAATTCGGCGTTTTCATGTAGGAACCGATAGTTGACTTGGCCATCTTCCTGAACCACGGCATCAAAGACCTGCTGCAGGGCTCGGTGTTCCAAGGTCAAGGGCATTTCGTCAAAGGGCGATTCAATTAATAGAATGATACTCAGAAGCAACAAGCTTCACCTCCGTGTATCAGGAACGTGTAACAGCGGCGAGTCATTCCCCAGACCTTTGGCGCATCACTTCATAAATGAGCGCAGCCGAGGCGGCACTAACGTTTAACGAATTGACATGCCCTTTCATGGGTAAGTTCACCAGATGATCGCAGATTTCGCGTGTCAGTCGACGTAATCCACGTCCCTCGCTACCTAGCACTAAGCACACTCGCTCGCGGTAATCGACTTTATTCCATGGGACAGATTCTTCCACCGATTCGGCCCCCACGATCCAGAACCCCTGATCCTTTGCTAAATCCAAAGCGCGCCGAAGGTTGCCCACATTTAAGACGGGTAACCAGGCGAAGGCACCCTGCGACACCTGGGCAGCTGTTTGATTGAGTTGTACAGATCGGCGGTCTGGCAGTAACAAAGCATCGACGCCAGCGCCTTCACAGGTGCGAATAATTTGACCAAGGTTCATGGGATCTTCAATCTGATCAAGAACCACCACGAAACTGCTGCGTTGTGTACGGGCTAAATCGTCCCAATCACCCCAGATGGGAGGCTTCACCAGAATGCCACAACCTTGCGAGAGCGGGCCAAAGGGCGAAGCACCCTCTTGTGCTTGCTCGGGTTCAATCGGCCAGCTCGGAATTTCAGGGAGATTCCTGGAGAGCCACGATTTGGGCTCTCCGTCGATCCAGATTCTCGACACATACACTGACTTTGACAAGATGCATTCACGTAAGCCGTTCAATCCCGTAATGTAGAACCCTGACTGAGGTGTTGCTTGCGGGCCTTGCCATTTACGTTCTCTGCGAGAACCTCGTGGCTTCATGAAAAACGATCTAACATGGCCATCGCCATGCGAACGCCGGCTCCGGTGCCGCCGGCCGGACGGTAGGCGTCAGGCTTATCAAATATGGTTGCCGCAATATCGCAATGCGCCCATTGATATTCAGCCGCGAACTTTTGTAGGAAGAGACCGGCTGTGATGGAACCACCCCATCGCGAACCCGCCACGTTGGCAAAATCGGCGACATTACTCTTAAGCATTTCGTTGTACTCATCCACCAACGGCAGTTGCCAGAATATTTCGTCAACTTCTTTGCCAGCTTCAAGAATGTGATCAACCAGCGGTTGGTGGTTGCCCATCACCGCAAATACTTTGGGCCCTAACGCCACCAAACATGCGCCAGTCAAGGTGGCAAAATCCACCACGTAATCGGGCTTGTAGCGGGCTGCGTAGGTCAGCGCATCAGCGAGGATGAGGCGCCCTTCGGCGTCGGTATTATTGATCTCAATGGTTAGTCCAGACATAGAGGTCACGACATCGCTTGGTCGTGTGGCTGAGCCTGAAGGCATGTTCTCAACGGCTGGCACCAGGCCCACCACACGATGAGGACAACCCGCATCGCGTAACACGGTCATTACTCCGATAACGGCAGCACCACCGCCCATATCGCCTTTCATTTCTGCCATCGAGTTGGCGGGTTTGAGCGACAATCCACCGGAATCAAACGTCACCGCTTTACCCACAAACACGAATGTCTTTCCAGAAGGCTTGGCAGGTTGATAGTCCATAACGATGAGTTTTGGCGGTTTGACACTGCCCTGTGAAACAGAAAGCAGCGAACCCATTTTGAGCTTTTCCAATTCGGTTTGCTCAAGGATCTGCGTGCTGTAGCCGCAACTCTCACCCCATTGTACCGACTGCTCAGCCATTTTGGTGGGGTCCATAATATTGGCTGGATATTGGCATAGATCGCGCGCTTTTAGTGTCCCTTGCGCAATTGCCTGCCAACGTTGGATTTGCTCTGCGCCTTCATTGTTGGCATCGCGATAGATCGTTAATTTGTCCAGTAGTTTTGGCAGATCATCTCGTTGACTACGCAAAACAGTGAAGTGGTAGTTACTGAGTACCATGCCTTCAACAGCAGCACGCTGATCAGATGCCGATTCGATGCCTGAAAGTGACAGCGCTACCTGCGTGATTCCTCGATCGCGAAGTGCTTTCAAAGCGGTTGCCGCACCTTTGCGGTAGGTTTCAGGCTTCGCATTCTCGCCAATGCCATAAAAAAGGATGCGTTTGGCGGACATACCGTCTGGAGCCACCGCGAAATGAAGGGCACCAGCCTTTTTCGAAAATTCGCCGCTTTCAACGAATGCTGCTAATTCAGATGCTAATCCTGAGGCATCGCCAAAAGGTTTGCCTGACTGATCGCAGAAAATAATGACTGCCCAGCTGTCGATACCCGAAAACGGACCATCGTAAACACGAAACTCCATAATGTGTCACTCCTTCAAAAATAAAAAAATTCTGTTTAATTTAGTGGCGTCTACTTCCACCAATTGCCATAAGGCTACAAATCCCGATGACGAGGCCAATAATCCACCAACGATAGCGACCCAATCGGTCGGGGATGCGTTCCGGATTCTTCAAGGTCGTCGCTGATTTGGTCTCCGTCTTTTGTTCATTGCCAGTCTGCATTTGGCGACTAGGGGCAGGTTTACCGGTAATTTTGATACGCGGCTTCAATGAAGTAGGGCTGGCTGTCCATTCGTAGAGGGCCACATCTTCGTCGCTATCGCGATCGATGAACTCAACGCCTTCGCCCAGCAAGTGTAGGTCCGAAGGCAGGACTAGCATGCGTAAAGTCGTTTGGCCCTCAGCAATTGGGACCTCCACCTCAAGCCCACTTGCTTCGGTGTACTCATGAGTGGTGGTCACAATCAATTGCGTACGCCCGGGCTTCAAGGAATAGCTCAAAACAGCCGCACCACTTCCTTCAGGAGCCGCTTGTCGTAAAGGCATATTGTTGCCAAATCTGGTACTTACATCCACTTGCTTGTAGCCAGGAATCACTTGATATGCGTAGTTGCCTTGCGGATTATCCAAAACTAGGGGCGGATCCGATGCGTTGTCTAAATTGTAGAAACAGCCAATATCCACGCTGCTCTCATAGGCAAAAATAGCTAAACTGCCCAGCGAAGCCTGGATAGGAACGTCAACGGCTGCGTCGAATACGATTAGTGCCACTTCATCGTCACTCGCGCCATCCCATTTAGCGGAGTAAAGCGTGTTCCCTTTCCTTGCCTGAATGAGAAACGAGTTTGATTTGTTCTCAGTGGGTATTTCTAAGGCAAAGGTGTCAACGACATCTGAAGTCGCACTGACAACCGTAAAACCCGCTTGTAAATCGATAAGCATAACTTGTTCGGCTGAGCCAGGCTCGCCAGTTGTACCATTGATTAAGCGCCCATTGACTTCAGCGGGAAAAAGCCATGAAGTGAACGCGAAAATACACAGACATACAATGTTCTTAGACACATTACCCCCGAACGAATCGAGCTGGACCAAAGCGCCACATCATAGCAAAGCCTTTGCCTTAACGCCAAGATTGGTATATCGAGCCAAACCACGAAATCAGTCCTGGTTTTGCAACCTGAGGCAATTGACCTGAGGCAGAGAAAAGTGTAAGTTGGGGGTGGAATCTAGATCAAGGAGCGCGAACTCAATGCAAGTAAAAATATGGGTTCCTTTGTTGGTTATTATCGGTTCTATCGGATGGCTCGCAGCCACCAATTTCGACAAAGCTAATTATTTCTATACTGTCGAAGAGCTGCCGCCGCTTGGTAATCCTGTTTTTGATAACGCCATCAAAGTAAAAGGCCGCATCGTTGCTGGCAGCATCGATAAAACGAGCGTTCCCTTAAGTTTCACCATCGAAGATAAGGGCAAGAATCTCCGCGTCCACTATGTGAGCGATGAACCTCTTCCCGATATGTTCAAGGACCATGCGGAAACGGTGGTTGAAGGAAACATGCGCGCCGATGGTGAATTTGAAGCCTCACATTTGCAGGCCAAATGCGCCTCTAAATACGAAGCGGCTGGTCCGGAAGCAGAACACCCGGACTCGATAGCTATCGAATCAGTGCCTGTGAACTGAAGGAAAATCATGTTTATCTACAGTTTCACCTTCATTCTCAGTACAAAATCACCTTCGCGATTAAAAGTGAAGCCTTTACGCGCTCGCCGTCACTATGATCGCGAAGCACGTTTCACCAATATGCCAGCCAATCAGGTGGGATTCCAGATGCGTGTCATCGATCCTGGCTTGCACAAATTTCAGATAAGATTCGAACCGGATTCAAACTAATATGGCAACTATAGGCAATTACGCGCTTATGTTAGCGCTTGCAATGGCATTGGTGGGCACGCTTTCAGCCGTGCTAGCCGCGTTTTATGCCAAAGAGCGTTACCGGCTAAGCGCCGTCAGATCATTTGTGGTCGCTTCCATCTTTGTGGCCGTGGCCGTCGCCTGCTTGGCCTACGTGCTACATACCGATGAATTCACGTTGGCCTACGTGTACCGCTTCTCAAATCGAACCCTGCCTGACATCTTCAAATTCACGGCGGTATGGGGCGGACACGAAGGTTCATTACTTTGGTGGACGCTGATACTGTGCGTTTATACCTGCTTGGTTATATGGCACACCAAAAAGGTCTCCAAGTGGATGATGAGTTGGGCCTACGTTTTTGTGGGCTTAACGCTGGTTTTCTTTTTGATCATCAACAACGTGGTTGCCAACCCATTTGATATTTGGGCACAAGTGGTTCCCAACGGTGATCCGATTCCCTTTACGCCAAAAGACGGGACAGGCCTAAATCCGCAACTTCAGCATTGGGCGATGGTCATCCATCCTCCCCTGCTCTACACAGGCTATATTGGCTTCCTTTTCCCATACGCGATTGCGTTGGGTGCCCTCATTACAAAAATGGAAGGCAGGGAGTGGATTCGCATTATTAGACGTTGGACCTTGTGGGCATGGCTAATTCTCACCGTGGGTATCGTTTTAGGCGGAGCATGGGCCTATATGGAGCTCGGTTGGGGCGGATATTGGGCATGGGACCCCGTCGAAAATGCATCGTTTATGCCTTGGCTATTAGGCACAGCCTTTTTGCATTCAGTGATGGCGCAAGAAACCCGAGGCATGTTCAAGCTATGGAATATGCTGCTCATTATTGGCACCTATTTGATGTGCATCTTTGGAACCTTCATCACACGGTCAGGTCTCATTTCCAGTGTTCACGCATTTGCTGAAAGCGACATTGGTACCTATTTCATCGTTTACCTGTTCGTTAATTTGATTTTGGCCTTGATCATTGTCTGGTATCGACGGGCGGAATTGAAGGACGACAATACGTATGTCTCGGTAACTTCGAGAGAAGTCAGCCTCATATTCAATAACGTCTTGTTCGTGACTATCTGCATTACGATGCTGTTAGCCACCATTTACCCGATGCTCACCGAATGGATCTACGGCACCAAACGCGAACTCAGACATGGTTTTTATAACACCGTCGAGTTACCGATATTCATCGGACTCATGGTTGTGATGGCTTTTGGCCCCATTCTGACGTGGAAAAGGACCAACCGCTCATCGCTCATTAAACGCTTTATTTGGCCAGTCATCGTCTTAGTGACCGTGGCGACTATAGGCTTCATCATTAATGACACCAGTCACATGGCCACGATTTCGTTTGCCGTTCTGTCCTTCCTGGGCGTCACTATCGTGCAGGAATTTTATTCGGCGACGAAACGGCGTCACGAACGCGCCAAAGAAGGCTGGCTAGCAGCCTTGATTTCCCTCGTCCGCATGAACCGTCGTCGTTATGGAGGCTACACGGTTCACTTAGGTGTCTTGATCATCGGTATTGGATTGACCGGTAGTGCCTTCAAGGCGGAAGACAAACGCGAATTGGGAGTAGGAGAGACCATGCAAGTTGGCGGTTTCTCTTTCCAGGTCGAAGATATCGGTCAACAAAGTTTAGACAACTATTACGCGCTGACGGCACGGGTTAACTTAATCAAGGACGGTCGCGTCACCCAACGTTTTAACCCTGAACAACGCGTCTATCGAGCTTCCGAAATGAATGCTTCAGAAGTCAGTATCGCCGTCACCTGGTTACGTGATTATTATGTCGTGTTAGCGGGTACGGGTGACAATCACACGGCCGAACATCCAGTGGGCGTTTTCCACGTGTATGTCAATCCACTCGTCATATGGCTATGGGTTGGCACCGCGATGATGGTGATCGGCACACTCTTATGCATGTACGCACGGCCATTAGCGGTTAAAGTCAGAGCACCGGTCTTGGCAAATGACGAAGGTTTGGAATCTGCATGACCCTGTTCATATTGATCTTGATAACCTGCTTAGCGATTGCCTGGGTAGGACACCCTTTAGTTCAACGTCGTGCTGTGCAGGTGGGACAAGGACTGGATGCCGAGCGTATGCATTCACTCTATCGCTCATTACGTGAATTAGGTTCCGGCAAAAAGAGAATGGCCGAAGACGATTATTCAAATATCGAGCGTCGGCTCATTTTGGAAATTGCCAAGACCTACCATGCCCAGGGTATTGATCCTGATGCGGTCGAGCAAAGCTGTCTTATCTGTGGGAATGGTCTCGAGCCGAGCGACGAATTCTGCGACCAATGCGGACACAAGGGTGGCCCCAGAAAAACGGCTGTCAACCCTGAGGCTGTCACATCGGTGGAAGCGCCTATTGACGGCTGTGGCGGCTGCGGCAAGCCGATTGACCTGCAATTCAAGTTTTGTCCTCACTGCGGGGTAGAGGCTCAAGGTTAATGCCGCTACAGGTCAGCCTAGACCACATCGACAAAGTTTTTGATGAGACCTGGGCTCTCAAGCAAGTCTCATCACAATTTAACATGTCGGAACGCATAACTATCGTTGGCCATAATGGTGCCGGTAAATCCACGATTCTCAGCATCGTAGCAACGATCATGAACCCAACAAGGGGCTCCGTTTCCTTTTCTAATCAGGAAGGGGTGGTTAGCGATCGCATCGAGATTCGTCGTCGCATGTCTTTTCTGTCGCATGCCGCCATGATGTATCCGGACTTGACTGCTCTGGAGAACCTCCAGTTTTTTGCCGGTCTGTATGACGTTAAAGGCGTTGACTACCAGGCTCAGTTGGAAAAAGTAGGCATGCGGCATGCCGAGAACATCCTATTCAGGGCCTGTTCACGAGGCATGCAACAGCGACTCAGTTTTGTACGAGCACTATTAGCAAAGCCGCAGCTCTTGTTATTAGACGAGCCCTTCTCGGGACTCGACCACAAAGGTATTCAGCGCTTGAAATCCATCTTGATCGACGATTACGAAGGCGGTTGGTTACTGGTAACGCACGATATGAGTCAAGGTTATGAGTTGGCAGACCGCTTTTGGATCTTCAAGCGCGGACGCCTTGCACAGGACCTCAAAAAGAGTGATGTCAGCTTTAAGCAATACGTGTCCTTGTGTGAGACGAACCTTCCCGACGAGGTTCTGCTGTGAATAGCAATCTGATAAGCCTACTACTAGCCAAGGACCTAAAACGGGAATTGAGATCTAAAGAGATCTTCTTGTCCTCGTTCCTTTTCTCGCTCATTATTCTGTGTATTTTCTATTTCGCTGCGACCTCAAGTAACGTTGATTTTGCCAAATTGCCCAATACTGCATTATGGATATGTATCGCCTTTTCGGGCACGATCGGATTGCATCGCACGCACCAAGCCGAGCTCGTAAACGGTTGTTACAAAGCGCTCATGCTTGCACCTCGCGCCGCTGGTAATCTTTATTTGGCGAAATACGTGGCTAACTTCAGTTTGCTGGGTTTGATGTCCTTACTGCTATTACCTTTGATTAGTTTGTTCTTTAATTTGAAATTCGACACTCAGATCGCGATGGCAGTTCCGGGCCTGTTGTTGGGTGTTTCTGGATTTGTTGCTATCGGCACATTGACGGTCGTGATCACGGCCAACACGCGCATAAGTGATATTCTCTTTCCGGTCATCCACCTGCCCCTGGTTGTGCCCGTCTTGATTGCGGCCGTGAATTGCACCCAGATAGCCTTTCAGGGTAAGTTCTCTTGGACCGGGATCCAGATCTTATGTATTTTGAACCTGGTTTTCTTGTCGTTAGGTTATTTGTTGTATGAGTTCTTACTTGAGGAATAGTTCATGAAGCAACCTTCGTTAGGTTTCGACGGATTCTTAATGGTCGTTTTGATCGCGCTCATGCAGGTTGCCCTAATTTGGGCGCTTGTCGTTGCGCCGGCGGACGCCACCCAAGGTGACGTTCAACGTATATTCTATTTTCATCTCGGCAGTATTTGGCCCGGTTTTGTCGCCTTCTTTTACGTGCTCTACGGATCGATTCGTTATTTGATGTCACGCGACGCCAAGTGGGATCGGCGTTCATATGCGTCGGGCCAAGTAGGATTGGCGTTTTGCACGATTGTTTTGGTAACTGGACCCATTTGGGCAAAGCCGACCTGGGGCGTTTGGTGGGCGTGGGATGCGCGTCTCACATCAACGTTACTTATGTGGCTGATCTTTTTGGGCTATATCATGCTGCGCGATTACATCGATGACCAAGCCAAACGAGAACGGCTCAGCGCCGTGCTAGGTATCATCGGCGCGTCGATGGTTCCCTTTGTCTATTTCTCAACCCGTTGGTTTGAAGTTCAACACCCCAAACCAGTGGTTATGGGTGACGCGGATAGCGGCATCAAAGACCCGAATATGATTTGGGCATTGATGCTGGCCTTGGCGGCATTCACGGTTCTTTATGTTGTACTTTGGCGACGTGGAACTGAATTAGCCGAAGCGGACGCGGACCTATCAGATTTAAGACTGCGCTTAAGCGCGTTGGAGGATGAGGCATGAACGGTTTAGGATATTTGACAGCGGCCTATTCAGCGGTTTGGTTGATCTTGGCCTATTTCATTACCAGCCTGCTCTTAAAGAACAGACGATTGCTACGTGAACTTAGTCAAATCGAGCAGCGCGTCAAAACCCTGGAGAATCGTTAGGCGTAAGCCAGTCATGTATTCACCTAACATCCACGTCGAGACTTACGGACAGGGTCCAAGTCTCGTACTGTGTGCTGGCTTGACGCAAACGACTGCCAACTGGCGGGGCATTGCACGCCAGAATAGCCACTTGAAATGGACTCTGTTTGATCCACGCGGACAAGGCAAGAGCCATTTAGGCGTTCGGCCTTATCAACTTGACGATCATGTCGATGACTTGAAGTTTGTTATGGACACGCATTTGGCCAATGAAAAGCCGACCTTGGTGGGCTTCTCACACGGCGGTCGGGTGGCCATTCGTGCAGCGTCTCGTTTCCCAGAACGTTTTAGTCGCCTGATCCTGGTGAATTGTGCCGCCAGAACCACACCGCTGCGACGAGCCCATGTCACTGCATGGGCGAAGTGCCTTGAACTGGGAGGCGTGGACGCCTTGGCCTGGGCTTCATTACCAACCATCATCGGCGTCAACATTTTACGCAAATTTGATGATCTCGGGATGTTGGTCAAAGGAATGGCGACCCGCAATAGCAAAGAAGGCCTTACGGCCATGTTCGAAGGCATGTCCGGTTACCCAGATATTGTGGATGACGCAAAAAAGCTGCAATGTCCAACGCTCATTTTTCGAGGAGCCTTGGATCCCTTGGTCAGCGAAGCCGATTGTGATGATTTTGAAGACTGGATTCAAGACTGTCGTATCAGCACTTTTGCTGAATGTGGGCATACGTTACCGCTTGAAGAACCCGATCAATTCGTGGCTGAAATAACGGATTTTGTGGGGCCCCATTGACGCGGCAAACTCAAGAGCACTCATTAAAATTGCGAACTTGATATAATGCGCTTAGATTCCGCCAGATACGAACGAAACGAGCGAGGCACAATTTGGGCTTTTTGGATCTCTTTGGTGGCAAGAACAAGACACCTCAGGAACATTTAACAGCAGGGAATCATAAACAGGCGTTGGACGGTTTTCTTAAGCTATTCAAAAAGAAACCTAACGACCCGCGTTTAATGAATAATATTGCTGATCAATATAAACGGCTAGACAAAATCCCGCAGGCGCTCGAGTTCTACGTCAGAATGGGCGAGCACTATGGTGAGCGTGGCTTCTTTAATAAATCGGTCGCTGCTTTCAAGAAAGCGCTGAGCATCGCACCAGACAGCGTTGAGGTCTTAACCAAGCTTGCTGAGTATAACGATCAAGTTCCGAAGTACATGATCGACGAACGAATATTAGCCCAAATTCGGAATCTAAAGAGCGAGAATGGTAGTGATGCGCCAGCGGATGCAATCGAAGCCATAGATTTAACTTTAGATGCCAAGGCTTTGGAATCGGTGGAAGAGATCCTGATGGCCCCAGACCCCACCGAAGCTGAGGCGTTACCGTTCCCCGCCGCACCGCTACCTGAAGAGGCCGCTGAAGAGGTCGCAGAGGTCAAAGAAGAGGTTGCTGAAGTTGAACCTGAAGCCGTCGATCCAGAGCCGCAAGCAGCCGCCATCGAATCCATCGATGATGAGCCAGCCTTCGTTTCCCATTCAGGCATGGACCTCACAAGCGATGATCTGGATGAGTCTGAAGTGGAAATTAAGCCCACTGACCTTTGGGACGAATCAATTAAGTTCGAAGATGAGACCATGAAACCCAGGGTGCAAGGCGCCGTGCCCTTGACTACGCCAGAACCCAAACAGCACGTAGACGTTGAATCCAGCATTTGGGGCAAAGACATTTTTGATGAAGAGCCCCTTACGAGTAATGCCTTACCTGAAGCCGAAAAAGAGGAAGCGACACCTGCAGCAGAGCCAGCATTCTCGGGTAAAGAAAGTGCCGTTTTCAAAATATCTGAGAATGCGTCAAAGAGCTTAAACAACAACGACGATGACGAGATGGCCTTTGCCAGTTTCGAAGATGCCATTGACTCCATTTTCCAGCCTGCGTCGAAAGAAGAGAAAGCACCTACACGCGAGGAGAACAAACGCCATTGGCCTGTCTTTAGAACTTTGCCACGTGACGTATTCATGGACCTCATCGTGGCCTTGGACGAGCGTACCTATGCCACTGGTACAACCATCGTCAAGCAAGGGGAGCAAGGGCATGAGATGTTCCTGATGACGGACGGTAAGGTGGACGTCGTGGTGGAAGCCAAAGGTGTAGAGACACCCGTTGCCAAACTGGAATCAGGTGACTTTTTTGGAGAAGCGTCCTTGCTAACCAAGCGACCCCGCAATGCAACCGTAGTTGCCACAACAGCCATCGAAGTTCTAGTATTGGGGAAGAGCCAGTTCATTGATCTGGTGAAACAACATCCCAGTGTCCTTGAAGCCATCCAGTCCGTCAACTTGGCGCGTCTGCAACAGAATGCTTCGAGATTCAGGTAGACAGGCTATTCCATGCGTGAAATTGTCGTTTTTGGTGACCCTATCCTCAATCGCGTAGCCGAAAAGGTTGAGGTATTTGACGAAGAGTTAACTCGCTTAGCTGCGGAAATGCACCGCATCATGATCAGCGCGCCCGGCGTCGGATTGGCTGCACCGCAAGTTGGGGCTGCCATTCAGATGGCGATTGTTGATGTATCCGTTGGCGAAGATCCAGATCAGCTCCACATCCTGATTAACCCAACGATTTGCGAAACGGAAGGTTCACAAAAAGGTGAAGAAGGATGTCTCAGTTTTCCAGATATCACCACCGTCGTTGAACGCCCCTACCGCGTATTAATCCAAGCGCAAGACCTCGCAGGAAACCCATTTGAGCTGCAAGCCGAAGGTTTCCTTGCACGTGCGTTCTGCCACGAGATTGATCACCTAAAGGGCGTGCTAATGACCGATCGCATCTCGCGCTTAAAACGTGACCTAATCAAAAAGAAAGTGCAGAAGCGCGTTAAGGCGGGCACTTGGCAGCCCTGAACTTGGTGTTTATGGGCACGCCACAATTTGCGGTGCCCTCACTCGAAGCACTTATTAGGGGTCGACACCATGTTCTAGGTGTCGTGTGCCAGCCCGACAGGCCCAAAGGCAGATCGCGTAAGCCGCAGCCATGTCCAGTCAAGCTAAGTGCCCAGACACACGGAATCCCTGTATTTCAACCGCAAAACTTAAGAGATCCTGACTTTCTTCAGACGCTCCGAGCCATGGACTTACATTGCATTGTCGTAGCCGCTTTTGGACGAATTTTGCGTAAGTCCCTGCTTGAAATGCCCGCTTATGGTTGTATCAATGTGCACGCGTCCTTGTTACCCCGGTGGCGCGGTGCTTCGCCTATCCACCACGCTATTCTTGCTGGCGATGACAATACGGGTGTGTCAATTATGCGTATGAGCCGCGGCCTTGATGCAGGACCGGTTTATGCACAAACAGAACTTGCCATTGGGGTAACCGCCCTCAAAACCGAACTAGAGCGCGAATTGTCGCTTAAAGGTGCACAGCTTCTAATAGACACATTGCCGACGATTGCCAGCACGGTCCCTGTGCCTCAAGACGAAGAACAAGTAACTTACGCTCCCATAATTTCAAAGGAGATGGGCTTCGTATCCTTCACGCAATCTGGCCAACACATCGAACGCATGACACGTGCTTTTCACGAATGGCCAGGGGTTATGTGTACCCTCGACGATTTACCTCTTAAGCTGGTTGAAGTCGTGGCTCTAGCCCATCCCCATCAAGAATCGCCTGGCACGATTATCCATAGCGACAAGCGTACCTGCAGGGTGGCATGTGGCCAAAACACCATCATTGACCTCTTACAAGTACAGCCAGCAGGGAAATCGGTCATGCCGATACAAGCTTTCCTCAACGGACATCCCCTCAAATCTGGCCAAAAACTGACAGCGATCCGCACCCCTGTGTAGGTTTTTTGTGCCTGCGGTTAAACCATTTGCGAGATCAATTGTCATTACCCATGATGATGGACCGAGAGACCTTACCCATGGTGTTAGCCAATCAAGTCAAGACCTCAGTGATGAAGTTAGCCAACACCGTGGGTGAGGACGATCTTTTAGTCCAGGCGGCATGCAATGGCGACCCTATCGCTTTTGATCAGTTGGTCAACAAATATCGCCAACTGGTTTATGCGGTAGCTTATCGATACACGCACAACCACGAAGAGGCAGACGACTTGGCCCAGGAAACATTCATCAAAGCTTACGAGAACCTATCTGGGTTTAGGGGCGAAGCGTCGTTAAAAACCTGGTTGTTGCGCATTACAACCAACCTCAGTATTAATGTCAAAAAGAGTAGCCGCATAGCCAAAGACATTGGCGAAGAGCCTGCGGAATTCAGTCACCAACAAAAAGATAGCCTTCATGGGCTCATCTCCAAAGACGACAAGGATCAGTTACGTCGCGCAATCCAACGCTTACCCGAACGACAAAAAGAAGCCTTGCTATTAAAAACGTATAAAGACCTGACCTATGAGGAAGTTTCAAGCATCATGGATTGTTCGGTGGGTACTGTGAAGGCGAACATTTTTCACGCCATGAAGAAACTCAAGCAGATGCTCGGAGGAGAATCATGAACCAAAATCGATTCAATGATTTCTTGGACGGCGAAGACAAGAAAACTCTAGCTAAAGAAGAGCGACAGCTCGCAGATCTTTTTGAAGAAGTGCGGGCCTTAGAAGATCCAGAACCGGGTCCTCTGTATTGGGCTAATTTCAATCAGCGTCTGTCGCAGAAAATACAACGGCAAAGCGGGCGGCGACGTTGGTGGCTATCCGGTATTGGATTAGTGGCTGCTGCGGCTATGGCGCTCGTCTTTTGGGTTACACCGTCTCCGGCAACTGAACTCGACCAGCTCAGCGATGACAGCCTCGCTTTCTTGCACAGCGCGTACATGCAATCAAGCGAAGAAACATTGGTTTGGGAGTTAGGCGAAGGGTCGGACGTGATTTGGGACGCTTATCAGAACGATGACGAGTTGTTTGACGCGATTGAGGACCTAAGTACAGAAGATCTCTTGTTATTATCGGGAAATGAAGATCAGGAAGGGTAAATTCATGCGATGGATTTTTGTTACCAGTCTTTGGGCACTTACTGCATTAGCCTTTGCGCAGCCTAATCAGGCCCGCGAAGAAGCTGTAGAAACGATCCGCTTTATTCGATTGGCTGAAACCAAAAAGAATCTTGATCTAAGCGATGACCTCTTGCTAAAGGTCAATGAGATATTTGACGACTACGAACACAAGCGTTTCACGCTTATTCGCCAGGAACAAATGTTCAAACGACGTGGCTCAAGTCGAAGTATTTCGGTTGAAGAAGCGGAGACGACGTTTGCCGATTTTCTTAAGGTGCGTCAGCAATTACATGACCTGGAAATGCAGCTCTGGAACGACATGTCGAAAGTTTTGAATGGCCAACAGGTGATTGATGTGTTTGTATTCTACGATCAGTTCCAAAAAGAAGTGTTTCGTCGTATCCGGAATTTACAAGAAAAACGCATGAACAACAGACCACGACAACGCAGAATGGACAAAAACCAATGAGCTCGTCCTCAGAATCTTCCATCCGAATCTTTGATTTGTTGATTAGTAGCCTGACAATGTATTTTTTTATCAGGTTATTCGTCGCAGCCAATACCATGTGGGCCATTATCACTTTGGTCACATCAGGTGCTCTAGCCATTGCTGCTTTGGCATCAGCTCGACCTTGGCGCACCCGTTTCTGGGGCGCTGCCTTGATCACCTGTTCCATCTATTTCATCATGGCAATCTGGCAGTCGTACCAACAGAACCCGTAGTTTTTGCTTGACTCGAAAACGTTTGAGCGAACGTTCAAGTCTATGATAATCACTAAAGCTGAAAATGGCGTTTTTGCAGCCAGACTTCATCATCGAGCATGACGGTCATTAAAATGGTTTGCCCGTCGATGTGAGAAGGCACTTCGCTGAGCTCACCTCGGCCCAATTCAACGCCCTCTTTGTCAAAAACACGCACAGCCACCGGTTCTGTTTCGGATCGGCGATAACTAAACACCCAAATGCGCTGTTTCGGATCGATAAATATCGAACTGGTAGATGGCCAGAATTCGGATCGAATCACTTTTGGCGCCAGGATGTCCCGGTACGAAGGATCGAACTTCATAACTTGTCGATTGACATCTTCGTCGGTTAACTCGTAGCGTGGCAGCTTGCAAACAAACGAGTTTATGACTTTGTGAGTCTGTAAATCCACCAAATAGATCTTGTTATCAGCCGCCCAGGTCACCGCTGCGAAATCTCTACAAACGGCATAAACGATGCGAGGGTCCCACTCCAAGAGTATGGCAATTTCACCGCCATCAGGAAAGGTTGAGGCCGTCACCGGCAAGGGGCCCGATAGTTTCTTACCCCATAATTCAGTCTCTCCGCCGTCACCGTAACGCACCAGTCGGGGATTGCCGTCAAAGTGACCGGCCAAATCGATCAATCCATAAACCGACCCGTCTAACATACGGAAGTCAAAGGCCAATCCGGTGGGGAACTGACGATCGGAAACTAATTCACCAGCCTCAGACCAAACAGAGAAACGTCGATTCATATTATCGATGGCGACCAGCTGATTCTTGCTTTGGTCAAAAATCAAGTTGCTGATGCGTTGGAATTCCCCGGGACCTTGACCCTTTCGGCCAAGCCGTTTCAATAGTCGACCATCTTCGCCCAGCAAAACGATCTCTTGTTCACCAGCGACAGCCATAGCGCCACTTTCAAAGATCACACAGGGCACCATCTCGTATATTTCGTATTCGCTGAGATTCGCTTGTAGAACAAGGTCAGCTTTCAGGGATCCTGCGCTCAGTAGCGCCATAAAGAATGTGATCATCGCGTCCTCCACAACAGAAGACGCGATGATTCAAAAAATAGTTTTCAGCGTCTTTCTTTTAATTCCTTTCTCAATTCTTCTAGTTCGGTCTTCAGTTGTCCCAGCTGTTCTTTGATACTTGTTAGCACATCGTCGTTAATGCGCATTGCATGGGCGCCACTGCTCATAAGTGAGCGATGAAGATCTAGCCGTTGGTCGGGACCAACCCTAAATACTTTGCCGCTTTCGTCGAGCCAACGCATGCCACGGTCTTGGCTATGTTTCTCCAAGGTGAGAGGCAACGACAGGGATTTGCCTTTGCGCACAATGTCAAAATTGACCAAATCACCAGCCTGATGTTCATGCAGCTGCTTCAGTAAGTCATGTTCCTCATTGAGCGGCAGACCATCAATGGCCGTTAACACGTCGCCAGCCAAAATCCCGGCTTTCTCGGCGGCCGACTCTTCGAAGACCTGCGTGACAAGAATGCCGTGTGGTACTTCAAAAAACGACGCCAACTGGGTGTTTAAGGGTTCGAAGTTGATGCCCATGTATGGGCGTTCATCGGTAGCCATCGCCCACTTTCGCACGACATGGGGTTGACGACCCAATGCCAGATCGTCGGATACTTGGACGACAAATTCGAGAGGTTCACCGCTGCGAACTACCGCAATCTGCACTTCATCGCCACTTCTTGTTTCTGCCATACGCTTTGTGACATCGTGTACTTTAGTCACTTCTTCTGAATTAATGCGCGTGATGATATCGCCAACCAGGAGACCGGCTCGATCTGCCCCCGAACTGGGAACGATGTGATTAATGAGAACACCTTCGCCTTCATAGGCGTAGCTGACTTTCAGATCGTCGTCCAGTGACTGTAACATGACACCCAAATAGCCATTTCCCGCCCATGCAGCCACGCTGCAAAGGGCTATTGCCATAAGAGAAATTTTCATGGGATACCTCCTTTTAATAAATAACTGGTACTAATTCTTGTTCGCCAACTACCTGTGAGTAGACGACTACTTTTCGGCCACGGCCGTCATCGTAACGGCGCACGGCATACACTTCTTCATCCTGAAGTTGACTGGCCAAACCGACGTTCTTCGTCGATTCGTTTGGATGTAACCAATCGGCCAGCAGCTGTTCATCATTTGCGGCGGCCTCAATCAATTGATCTAGCGGCGCTGAACCCTCTCTAAGTTCAAAGCCCGACTGTTGCGACAAACCCAAGCTGGCATTCAATGACGCGGCGTAAACAGGGTTCAATACCAACATAAAGATGACGCCAAAAAGCGCGAGACACGCCGTCAACGCCCAAACAAATGCTGGGCGGTAATCGGGTAGAGCCGGTCGCTCCCATTCAGCCAGAAGGCGGGAGCGCAACTCGCTTTTGAAGTGATCGGTCGATGGATTGGGTTTCTCCATCTTGTTCAAGGCATCTTTGAACGCTTTCATCATCGTACCCCTGAGCTTTTAATTGAGCGCGCATCTTTTCCAGCGCGCGTCGTGTTCGCATCGTCACAGCACCTTCACGCTTGCCGACGATTTCAGCGATCTGTGCGTAAGATTTATTTTCAAAGAACCGCAGAGACAGTAGCGTTTGGTCCAACGGCTTTAAGTTTTGTAGAGAAAGACTAACTTGGCGAAAGAAGGGGCTGGCCATCTGCGCATTTTCTTGCCTTTCCATTTCTGCCTGCGGATCGGCAGCATTGGTTACGAGTTCATAACCGTCATCTAAACTTTGCTCCCGATGTCGGTGGCGCCTGAAAAAGGTGACGACCTCATTTGAGGCGATTCGATACAGCCATGCACTTGGAGCAAGACCTTGCCAACGGAACCTCTTAAATGCATTCAACGCCTTGAAGAAGACGATTGAGGTGATATCCTCGGCGTCAGCGGTATTCCCTATCCGTCGATAGATGTACCCATAAATCTGGTCCACGTAGGCGTCATATAATTCTCCAAATTCCTCCTTCTGAGGCTCAGATCCACTCAAAGTAGATACTCCTTGTAGAGGCGTTATTAGGGAGCGCGCAATCGAATAATCCTCGCTACACCTAATAAACGTAAGCTTGCGACAAATCTCACACTTTTTTTGAAGCGAGACAAAAGCGGTTTCAATTGACTAAGATCAAAGTCGACACCTGATTGGCAAACTAGATCCTTCACGGAGCAGGTCATGGACCCGAATCATAATCCCAAAAAAGAGATTCACCGGTTTCACGAAGAAATCGATCAAGCAGTGGCACCACTGCTGCAGGAGTTGGGCAATAAGCTTCAATGCGGAAAAGGCTGCCACGCCTGTTGTGTCGATAACATTACGGTGTTTGAAGCCGAAGCCGATCGCATCCGCCAACAAGCCGCTGAGATTCTAACGCGAACGCCGCACCCTGTCGGTAAATGTGCGTTCCTAGATCAAGAAGGCGCCTGCCGAATTTACGCCTATAGGCCCTACTGTTGTCGTACGCAAGGGCTTCCATTGAGGTGGTTAGACGACGATTCCGAAAACGAATATCGCGACATTTGTCCGCTTAACGACGAACACCTAGACCTCGAGACATTACCTGAGTCACATTGTTGGACGCTCGGACCTGTCGAGTCACAATTACAGCAACTCCAATGGCAAGCCTACGAAAATCATCATCGTGTGCGTTTGAGAGATCTATTTCACCCTTCAGAAAGTACTCAACCATGAATCTGAACAACAAATTACGTGCACCAAGTTGGGAGTTCAAACGCTCTCTCGCAGCCACACGAGTAGCCGAAATGGCCATCGAATCGGGTCTATTCTTGAGTCATTATGAGTACCGTGTTGCCCTAGACGTCCCAGAAGTCTGGCTACCCGAAGGTCGAACAGACTTAGGTGCCGCCAGTTCATGGCAGAATGGTATTTTGGCGGAACAAAAATATCACTATTTCCGCAATGATCAATTGTTGGGCAGCTTCCACCCGCATCACCAATCAGCTTGGTCAACACACGAGCTTTGTCATGGACTAGTCGGCTACGCTTGGCAGCCCAATGCCGGTTCCCTGTTTCACGCATTAGCCGCTAGATTGGCTGAATTACTGCCGGTGACTCTATTTTATTTTTATGACGATGCAAGCTCAGCCAGATGCTGGATGCACGAATTTGCTCGGCCCTTGTTTGGCAGCCCGTGTCCAAGATGTGAGCGCGAATCAATGACGAAGCAGCGTCCGTTGGACCCCGAACGAATCGCGGCAGGACAACGTTTCCTGGATCGGGAATTGGCCGCCATTGAAAAATCAAAAAAGTTGGGTCGCATGGTGCCCAACCATTGGGGCACTTTGGACCTGGCTTCTGACGGTCTAGCCTATGCAGCCGCAAACTTGACTCGCTTACAATCGTCAGCCTTTGAGCGCTACGTGGCTCAATTTGTCCATAAAAATCAGGGTCGTCATAATTCGCTTGAAGCCTTAGAAGCACGCATCCTTGATGTCTCACAGGCGATTCTTGAGCCAAAGAACGCTTCACCATGGCAATCGGATCCGACAACCTGGATTGCACAAGATCTCGGTAATCGTCTTATTCAGATCTGGATGGAATGCGAAGGCGACTCTGCTGATGAAATCGATCACATCATTGAGCATTTGGCCTGCAACCCACAAGCTATCAAAAAGACCGTCGCCGACTATGAAGCCTTGTCGCAAGAATATGTTGTTCCTGCAGCCGAAGACGTTTTTGCCGTTGGCTATCCCCTGTTAGAGGGTTGGGGCAAGTCAAGAACGCAGATACTGGCAGGTCTCTGGTCTGCTTGCCCAACGGCCATGGAACAGATTGATCAAAAAGAGGGCCGATTGGACAAAACCATCAACGCATTCATGGACGGTGACGAACCAGAGCGACGCAGCTTAGCCCATCGATTCGCAAATTGGCTTAAGCACAAAGACGACAACGTGGCCCATGAACTTGCCTTGTTCGAGGCAACCATTGGCCAAAGCCTGCCTGTCGATCAAGAACGATTATCGCTCGCTGTTGAGCCTACCTCGAAAGCAGCGCTCGAATTGGCGGCGGACTGCCGCTTGGTCCATTTATCGGTCGCGGCTTCACAGATCCTGGGCATAGGCGACGGCACTGAATCGCTGGTAGCCATCCAACCCAATGGACAAGGCGAAGTCGACGTCAAGTTGATTGACCCTGAATGGGCAGCCGGTCTAATTCGCGGAGAGACGCCTGACGGGCTTATCCGAGAACTTCTTATTGAGTCCTCGGTGTTGGTCCCAAGTCGTTATGAATTGAGCTAATTGAGCACTTTACGGCCCTATTTAGGCCTACCCATGTGGGCGAACCACAAGTGGAAAGGCAGTTTATTTGATAAACGGGCCAAAGCGGCTGATTTTTTGTCGCAATACTCACACTGTTTTTCAAGCGTTGAAGGCAACACAACTTTTTATGGCGTACCTGATCAGGAACGGCTGTCCACATGGAAAGAGTCCGTGCCATCTCACTTCAAATTCTGTTTCAAAGTACCACGTAGCATTTCTCACGGAGGTAACTTAACCTCCAAAATCCAAGAAATGAATCGTTTCTGGGACGTCATAAGACCTTTTGGGAACAATCTTGGACCTTGCTATCTTCAGCTTCCGCCCGGATATGACGATTTAGTGGATCTCACTCGTTTTCTGGTGGCCGTGAGCTCAGGAAACAATTTGGCGGTCGAAGTCAGACACCCCCAATTCTTCGCCCAAAACGCCTTTGAGAACGACTTCAATCAAATCTTAACTGACCTAAACATCACTCGGGTATTGTTCTTCACCCAAGATTTCATGTCGCAAACCTACCAAGACCCGGCACTTGAAGAATGCAAGCGCGAGAAACCTCGTGTCACGACAAGATGGTTACGGACCTCAAATACACCCTTCATCCGTTACATTGGCCACCCCAGCCCGGGTTTGGATGAACCTGGTCTTAAGCATCTGGCAGATGGCGTGGCGTCATTTTGCGACCAAGGTTATCAACCGTTTGTCTTCATGCACCAAGCACCCGCAGATTTGGATTCTCCTCAGATCGCAAAACTGCTTTGGGACTTACTGCAAGCAAGGCTACCTGGGCTAGAACCACTTTGCAGATTCCCAGGTGAGTCCCTACAGTTGAAACTCTTTTAGGACTGTAATGCGGCTAGCCAGTCCACCACATGATGGGCGTAAGGAGCACATTCGACAGGCTTCCATTTAGACAGCCTCGACTCATCGTGACAACCGCTGGTAACGCCAAACCGAGCTACACCTGCGCGTTGCGCCATTTCCATGTCCATTTCTGTGTCGCCAATCATGAGCGTTTGGCTTGCATCTATTTGTCCTTCGACTAGTAAGTCAAACAACATTTGCGGATGAGGTTTCGCTTTCGTCTCGTCGGCACAACGTGTGAGTTCAAATTGGTCGTTTAGTCCGTGAACCTCTAATTCACGGTTCAAACCTGCCCGTGACTTACCCGTGGCAACGGCTAATTGAAATCCCTTTTGACGCAGATCTGCCAACATTTCACGTGTTTTGGGGAACAATTCACTTTCGCTCAATTGGCCAGATCGCCAACGGTCTCGATATCCGTCAGCCAAGGCCTGATGCACCGTACTCGAGAAAGAACTCGCCATCTGTCGCATAAATGAGTGTAGGTCGAGACCAATAAGATCTCGAACAGCCTCTGCACTGGGCACATCGACGCCCAAATCTCGACAGGTCCATTGCGCACAGGCTGTGATTTTCCCCACCGAGTCAACGATGGTGCCATCCCAATCAAAAATGATAAATTTCACGGACTCTCCTCAGGACTTTCTTCAACAATTTTAGGTGGCCTGGAATCGGCCAGACGGACTCTTGTCAACACCGCAATCGCAAGGATTTGGATGGGAACAAAATAGGCTAACATTTGGTGAAAATCCATCGTTTCGTGTAAGAAACCAGACAGACTCATGCCAATAACATTGCCGCCTCCAGCCAAACAGGTTGAAAAAAGAGACTGATAGCTGGCATGTTGAATACCGCGGCAATAACGATGAATGGCATCGACTGCAGCCGCATAAAAAAGCGCAAACCCTGTCCCATGAAGCAATTGGCTAAAAACGATTACCCCAGGAGTTGGCCAAATTGCCAACAGTGACCAGCGTAAGAGACTGGATAGCAAAGCGACAAATAACAATGTTCTCGTTTGCCAACGAGCAAAGAACCATCGGGAGGCCAAGAAAACAACAATTTCCGACGCCACGCCGATGCTCCAAATGGGGCCAATCCATTTGGCGTCGATATTTTGTTCCTCTAGCAATAGGCTGAACCCGTAGTGATACGGCCCAAAACACATCCAATGTAGAACCATGGCTAATAACCAAACCCACCACGTTCGGTCCAAGGTGGACCAGAATTTTGTCGTATGAACGTGATCAAGCGGTTTCTTTTCTTGCGGCAACCGAACCGTTGTCAAGAAGAACAAGATGGCCAGGGCTAAAATGCCGATGAAATACGTCTGGACCAAGGACTGTAAAGTCAAGGCACTAAAAAGAACAGCGGAACAAATGAAGCCAAGTGAACCCATGACACGCAGCCTGGCGTAGGCACCTGGTTCCGCGGCCGCCTTTTGCATGGCCAATGTATCAATTAAGGGTACGATCGGGGCACGAGCGACCGCAAACAAAAGCATAAAGACAATAAACAACTCGACATTCTTGCCAGCCGTAATCAACTGCCCAACCGCAGAAATCAGAATCAGTAGGGCCGCAATGCGGATGACACGATCAACCGACAGCCACTTGTCCGATGCCCGTCCAATAAGGGCGGGCATTAAGACAGAAATCAAACTGAAACTCCCGTGTAATAGCCCGATCTGGTGCTTGGCAAAACCTAAATCAACCAATACCGGAGTCAAATAGGGTAAAAACAGCCCGAAAATAGCGAAAAAGAAGAAGTAAGAGGCAGCAACCGACACGAAAGCCCCCGCTTAAACGGGCCATTAAAACAGGCTTCGCCCTAAATCACCAGTCTTTCCAGGGTAAAACAATCAATGCGTATCGGCTGAATCGAAAAATGAGACCAGGATACGCGTGCCTTGTTGGGTGTGTTCAACGACGCGTATGACGCCCCCTAATTGAGCCACCGCGTTGGCTGTTGTGTGGAGTCCAAGGCCTGCGTGCCCGGATTTTGTAGAGAATCCCTGATTGAATACTTGACCGTGATCGCCTTGTGGAATTCCTGGACCGGAGTCTCCGATCTCAATGTGCATTCCAAATCGATCCTTGAAACTGCTGACACGAATAATTCGGCGATTCCCTCCGCTTTCCTCAAGAGCCTCACAGCTATTCTGAATCAGATTGACCAAGGCGCGAAGCATGAGTGACCTGCGGCCATGTAGAGGCGGCAATGCGGCTAAGTCTTGAACGACTTCCACATTGAGGGCATGTAACTGATCGTTCTTGAGTTTTAAGGCATCCAGAATTATCTGGTTAATGTCTATCTGATCTTTGGCTCGTTCCAGTTTGGCAAAATCTTGCTGTGCCGAAATCAAGCGATTCAATTGCTGGAACCGTTTGGTGATGGTCTGAACAGCGCCCAGTAGACGGCGCCGTTGGGTAGGAATCAACTCAGCCAATGATTTGAGTTCCACCAAGATGGACTGGCCACCCTCAGTCGTCCTCAAAACATCCAAACGGTCGTTTTCAAGCGAACCTAGTCTCACCGACAACGATTGTAATTGGGCAGGAATAGGAAATTCGGCGATTCCAAGCTTTAGATCCGTCGACGCTAACTCCACATGATGGAGTGTGTCTTGGACTTGACCTAAGACGCTCTTGGCCAACTCCGCCATCCCAGCCCGGTGGGCAGCATCCACCATTTGATCCTGAGCGTCGATTAAGCGGCGACTACTCTCACGCAATCCAGATGCGCGCTGCTCAATCAAATTGGTCAATTGCACTTCACGACGACCCATGCTGCGCAATCTAATCCAATTCCCAGTCCACATCAGTCCAGCAATGCCAGCAGCCAGCAGGAATTTAAACCAACCGGAGCGGTACCAGGGCGCAATGAACTTGAATGATACGGCGGCGCAGTCCTCGCTCCATTTTCCATCATCGTTGGCACCAAACACTTCAAAGGTAAATAGGCCCGGATCAAGATTGGTATACACCGCACTACGGCGATTTCCTACAGGCGTCCATTCACGATCAATCCCTCGCATCCGATAGCGATAGGTAACGCGCTCAGGGACACGCAAGCTAAGCGCCGCATAGCGAATTTCCAACTTGGACACCGTGGCTGGCAGTTCAATGACATCAGTTAATTCGATAGCTACTCCGTCGACCAATACTTCCTTAATTAGGGTGTTAGGTTTGTTTTCGTTGTGCACCATCTTTTTGGGATCCAATCGGACAACGCCTTTAATCGTGGGGAACCACACAACGCCATCTCGATCAACGGCTCCTGCTGGCGCACTGCCACCATTGCACTCAGAACTCTTCATCCCATCTGTTGACCGAAAGACTTGGCATTGGATGCGTTGAATTTTCCCCGCAACTAATGCGTATAAGTCTGAGACGGCTGCCGAGAAGATACCCTTATTTGAACTCATCCAAAAACGGCCTTGTCCGTCATATAGTATCTCGAGGATTTTGTCGTCAAAAAGGCCATGCGTGCGGTTCACGTTCCATATTTCTTGACCGCGAATCAAGTTGAGTCCGTGATCAGAAGTACCAACCCATAAGTCGCCATTGGAGTGTTCATAAATTGATAGAACCTGATTGCTCGAAAGACCATCGTCGGTCGTTAAAGCTGTGAATTTTCCATCCTGGTAGCTATTTAGCCCGCCACCGCGGGTTGCGATCCACAAGACGCCATCCGTCGACTCATAAATATTCCTGATCAGGTTGGAGGTTAGACCATCCGACGTGGTGTAGGTCTTCATTGTCTCGTTCTTAAGGGAGACCAGACCCAGCTGCGTGCCAATCCATACCGTGCCATCACGACTTTGATGAGTCGTGCCTATTCGCCTTGTCGGCAATCCGTCTTCGGTCCCGTAAGTGACGATCTCTTTTCCATCAAAATAATTGAGTCCACCACCATAGGTGGATATCCAAATTCCACCATGACGATCTTCATTAATACACAATACTCGATTGTCACTTAAGCCTTGCTGAGTGGAATATTGCTTCATCTCGTCGCCGTCAAAACAAACAACACCGCCGCCATCGGTCGCGACCCATAATCTACCTAAGCGGTCGGACAGGACCGAACGCACCATGTCATTGGGCAGGCCCTCTACCGTTGATATCGTGGTTACACTGGCGTCCCGAAAACGTCCCAGACCGCCGCCATCTGTGCCTACCCAAATGCTACCTTCGTGATCCTCAAACACACTGGACACAAAACTGTAGGGCAGGCCACGACGTTCATTAAAATGCTCAACACGGTCCCCAAATACTCGATATAAACCGTCCCGCTGGGTGCCAACCCAAAGGCAACCATCCCGATCTTCACATAACGAATAAACGGCGGGTTCTCGATTCGGATTCAACGATATGGCGCGACTTTCATCACCCTCGTACACAAAAAGGCCCTCGGGCGATCCGACCCAGGTTCCGCCCAACGAGCGGTTTGTTTGCGTCCAACACCCGCGTTCTGGCCCCTGTTTCTTGACCGACTGACCAGATATTCGTGCGAGCCCACGGCTAGTACCCGCCAAGACATCACCATTACTGGCCTGTGAAATCCACCACACTGAGTTATGTGGCAACCCGCTTTCGACCGTATAGACTCTCTCTTTACCTTCGCCAAGGCAAAACAGACCGTCTTCAACCGTACTAACCCAGATATCATCATCGATGGCGGCCATAAAAACGACGGCAGACTGACCAAACTGACGAACGAACTCACTTTGCCGTGCATCCGATTCACGTAATTTAATCAATCCACCACTTTCATTCACGAACCATAACCAGCCCTTTTTGTCGAGGGCGATCGCATTGACAAAATTACTAGACATCGGTTCGATTCGAAACTTGTCGTAGACATCAAAATCGACGCCGTCAAACCGAACCAAACCCTCTTGGGTGCCAAACCACAAGTACCCACGCTCCGATTGGTTGATGGCTTGGATGGAGTTTTGGGGCAAGCCATCGGCTGTCGTCCAAACATCAAATACGAATTGAGTGACCTGTTTACTTGGATCTAGCGCCCAAATCATTGCTGGCATCAAGCCGACGAGCAAACACGCAAATGCGTTCTTGTTAGGCACCCACATCTGCCGTTTCTTCCTGGCTACTGGTCGCCTCCAGGCTGCCAGTTTGCGGCATTTCAATCGTAAAACATGCGCCTTGTCCAACGCCCGCACTCTCCACTCTTAAATTCCCTCCAACACGCTCTATGACTCGGGCACAATAGTGTAAGCCGAATCCATGACCATCCACTTTGGTGGAAAAACCGAATTCGAATATTCGTGGGATATCGGCGGCCGCAATGCCACGCCCGTTGTCTTTGACCTCCACGACACAGATCTCGTTCTTCGAATAGGTTTTGACCGTCAATTTGCTAGCTTTCTCGTTAGATGAGTCCATCATGGCTTCGCCTGCGTTCTTGATTAAGTTGGTCAAGATTTGCAAGAAATCAGAACGATAGACTCGAATGAGAGGAACCGGCTTGAGGTCTTGAACAATATCTATACCTTGCGACCCGAATTGACCGGAGAACATCTGCACGGCGTTTTCGACCAGTAAGGTAAGATCCGTATTCTCAAGTGCACGGCCCGTCCACTCAACATCCTGCTGATTCTCAATGATCTCGTTAATATGATTTATCTGTTTCTGCAGTAGTTGAACTTCGTGGAGGAATTCTGCTTCTTTGTTTTCTAGGATGGGCGCCAATCGAGCAAGAACATCGGGCAGTTTGGCCCCCTGCTCATGAAGGGAAATGAATTCAGCTAAGTCCTCTTTATGGTCATTGATCAACTTGACGATACGGGTGACCACACGCACCGAAGTGGGATCGATCAGCATCTGGTGCAGCAACGTCGCCGACGTGGTCGCCGTGTTAAGTGCATTGCCAATGTTGTGCAGCACTTCGGTCGCCATCTCGGCCATACCTGCAATGCGCGCGTTTTCAGCTAATTGCTGGTTTATGTGTACGATTTCTTCACGTATCGCATCCAACTCCTTGGTCTTCTCCAAGACTTCGCTTTCCATTTCCTGGCTACGACGCTTGTGGTGTTTGGCCCTCAGCCTGTCGGCGAACAGTAACGCCGCCACTAAAGCCACCAGACTCAATGCCAAGAACCAGCCTTGAAGGTAGAGCGGCGGTACAATTTTTACGGTACGCCGTTCCGGTGCCGACGAACGGACGCCGTCTTCGTTAACCGCTTCGACCTCAAAGGTAAAGTCACCATGTGGCAAGCTAGAGAAATATGCAACCCGCTCTGAACCAGCTTCTATCCACTGATCGCTGTAGCCCAATAAACGGTAGCGGAATCGAATATCGTTTGGGGCACGAAAGCTTAAACATGTGAAATGAAACTCGAAGTTGCGACTGTCCGATGAAATACCCTGACCAGGCTCCAAGACAACGCGGTCTTCTCCGAAAATAATCTCTTCAATGAGTGTCTTGGGCGGAAAACGATTCACGTGTCGAACCGACGGATCGATGCGTACCATACCTTTCATGGTCGGTACCCAAATTAAGCCTTTGTCGGTGACATAACCTGAGTTACCGCCCAGGAAGTTACATTCCATCGATTTCATGCCATCAACCACGGTAAAGTGCTGAACTTCAACGCGTTCCTTAAGGCCAAGCAAGTGAGATTCAATTTGGTCGCGGGTAATATGATAGACACCGCGGTTGGAGGTAAACCAGAAACCATCACGGCCATCAATCAATATTTGGAATAGGGAATTATCATGGAGACCATCGGCAACAGTGAGATGGCTTAGGGTTCCATCTCCAATACCATAAAGACCTCGGGAAAATGTTCCTAGCCACAAGATTCCGCGAGAATCAGTCGCCATTGAATTGATCTGTAAGTCGGCTGTCCCTTCCACCAAATCCGCAGAACCAGACACATCCACGTGATGAACACCGCCACTGCTACCCACATAAATACCACCTTGCGGCGCGTCAACCATGGCCAAAATCGACGCTTCGCCCAAATCCGCGGCCCTAACCAAGGCATTGGCTGAGATATAAAATACGCCACCGTCGGCCGTGCCAACCCAAATGCGTTGGTCCGAGTCCCGGTGGATGACTCCAAGGAAACGAGCATCGAGTTCGGTCTGGCCAAATTCCAGCAGCTCGTCTGGTCGAATTCCGAACAAACCTTGTCGATCAGTCGCCACCCATAAAGTTTGCTGCTGATCGCGGACTACACCCAAAACGACCGTTTGTGCCGTAAGTTTAAGATCGTTCTCATATTCGATAAAACTTTTACCATCAAAAAAGAAAATTCCGCCGCCATCGGTGCCAACCCATCCCTGATCGTCCTGATCTGGAAAAAAAGTCCAACCTACCTCGTTGGTCAACCCCAGATCGGCCGTGAACGGCACAAACGAACAGTCAGAATACTGATTGAGCCCACCACCAAGGGTTCCTACCCATATATTCCCCTCATGGTCTTCAAATAACGAACCCACGATCTCGTGGGAAAGACTCTGACCTGCGGGGAAACGGCTCAACTGACCATTGACCAAACGTAATAGTCCAGCTCCAGTCGTGGCAATCCATAAACTGCCGTCGTCATCTTCTAACAAGGCTGAGATTGAACGTTCAGCCTGTGTGAGCCCTAACTCCACCGAACGTAATTCGCCACCACTGAGACTGAACAAGCCATTGGTTTCGGTCCCGACCCAAATCACACCTTGGCGATCTTCAAAAATTCTGCTTACTTCAAACGCAGAATGGGCTGCATGAATGAAACGCTCAATGGCGCCGTCTGGATTCATTCTCAACAGGACATGATCGCGGGTGCCTAGCCACAAATAACCCGCCCGATCTAATAACAGAGAAGAAATCACTTTGGATTGGACATGACTGACGTGACTGCCCTTTTGTGTGTTACGGTCCCAATGAAAGAGCCCTCCACCAAGCGTCCCAATCCACAAATCGGAGCTGGTTGCTACTAAAGCTATGACAGGCGATCCAGGATTTGGGATATCGATCGCCTGGATACCTTCTTCATCAAAACGGAACACCCCGCCTGCGCGATTACCAAACCATAATTCCCCATCCACGCCCACAATCAGGGCTTGAATGTCATGATTCTTCATTTCTGGGTGGGTCAATTTATCAAACACACGAAAGTGGACGCCGTCAAACCGAACCAAACCCTCTTGGGTAGCGACCCAAATATAGCCTTGCGGACCCTGACATATGGCCTGTACCGAGTTTTGCGGTAGCCCTTCTCGATCCTGCCACACTCGGTGAACGTATTGGCTCAAGTGTTTTTCAGGGTCCAGACCATACGTGTAGCCACATATGAACATCAAGACAAGACCTAGCATCCATCGTGACGCTAGCAGAGCGAAATGATGTTGCGGGCGGCCAAGTCGGTAATTGAGTAGAACCATAGGTGGTTTTCAAACTTTGAGTTTTACAAGACTATTACATAGCAAACCTAGGAAATTATTAACCGGAATGCAAGAGAAGCGCCACAACAAGTGTCAACCTAGCCAGCAAGCCGCCCTGTCTGTTAAGATGCGCACCCATCCATAGATGCGCCAAAAACACGGAGGATCTGCTTTTGAACGATCAAAAAATAATCTTTTCAATGATAGGTGTCAGTAAGGTATTTCCGCCTAATAAGACCGTCATCAAAGATATTAGTCTTTCCTATTACTATGGTGCCAAGATTGGCCTATTGGGGCTAAATGGTGCGGGGAAAAGTACCGTCTTGCGCATCATGGCCGGTGTCGAAGAAGATTTTAATGGCCAACGTATTCTCGCACCCGGATACCAAATCGGTTACCTCGAACAAGAGCCCAAATTGGACCAAGAAAAAACCGTTCGAGAGATCGTGGAAGAAGGCGCTATTGAAGTTGTTTCCCTTTTACGCGAATTTGACCGTATTAATGAAAAGTTTGCTGAGCCCATGGAAGCGGACGAAATGGACAAGCTAATTCAACAACAGGGAACGGTTCAAGATCAAATCGAAGCCGCAGATGGTTGGAACTTAGACACACGTCTCAATATGGCCATGGATGCGCTACGTTGTCCTCCAGCCGAAGCCTCAGTTGCTATCCTTTCAGGGGGCGAAAAGCGTCGTGTTGCTCTGTGTCGACTGCTCATTCAACAACCCGAAATTTTGCTTCTGGATGAACCTACCAATCACTTGGACGCAGAATCGGTGGCTTGGCTTGAACAACACCTTAAGGAATACAAAGGCACCGTTATTGCCGTTACCCACGACCGCTACTTTCTCGATAACGTGGCCGGCTGGATTATGGAATTAGACCGAGGCCAGGGCATCCCTTGGAAGGGCAATTATTCTTCGTGGTTAAAACAGAAAAGCACACGCATGGCCCAGGAAGATAAGCAATCATCTAAACGCCAAAAAACGTTGGAACGCGAGCTGCAATGGGTTTCAATGGCACCTAAAGCAAGACATGCGAAGAACAAAGCACGCGTCAAGGCCTATGAGAATCTGCTCAACGAGGAGAGTAAAATCAAAGAGCAAGAGTTGGAAATCTTCATCCCATCTGGACCTCGTCTGGGTGATGTGGTTATCCGTGCAGAAGGTGTCCGCAAAGCATTTGACGACAAACTACTTTTGGAATCGCTTGATTTCAACTTACCCAAAGGTGCGATCTTGGGCGTCATTGGTCCCAACGGCGCCGGAAAAACGACGCTCTTTCGCATGATTACTGGCAAAGACACACCCGATGCGGGTTCATTTGTAACCGGTTCAACCGTGAAATTGGCCTATGTTGACCAAGAAAAAGAGGATCTCAACAACGAAGACAGCGTCTTCAAATCCATAACCGGCGGCGAGGAACTGATACGGCTGGGAAATATTGAAATGAATAGCAGAGCCTATTGTTCTCGTTTCAATTTCAGCGGCACTGACCAGTCCAAATTGGTCGGATCCCTATCAGGCGGTGAACGCAACCGTTTACATTTAGCGCGCATGCTCAAATCAGGTGCAAATGTCTTGTTATTGGACGAACCTACCAACGATTTGGACATCAACACCCTTCGTGCCTTAGAAGATGCCCTGGACCATTTTGCTGGATCGGCCGTGGTCATCTCGCACGATCGCTGGTTTTTAGACCGTATCGCCACCCACATACTCGCCTTTGAAGGTGACTCCAAGACGGTTTTCTTTGAAGGCACCTACAGCGAATACGAACAAGACCACAAAAAGCGTTTTGGTGATGTGGGCCCCACGCGTATCAAGTACAAGAAACTAGAAAAATAGGCGATGACGCCTAGGTCGCATTGGCCAGGCCTGCAACGGGTGGTTCATGAAACGATCTTGTCGATAAAATCGCTGGAATCATTGTGATTAACGACGTTGGTTTGCTCCAATTCATCGGTTACAAGTTTCCATAAAGCCTGATGAATGAGGTCATAATCCACCAAACGCGTCTGCTTGTTCTTGTTTATCAATTGCATAATGAAACTAGATATCTCGTCTGGGATCAACGGATCTAGTTGTCTCGGCGACTTGGGCTTTTGTTTAACTATGGCATACACCACCGACATGTAATCGGACCCCTCATAAGGGTTAACACCGGTCACCAATTCGTACAATATGATGCCTAGCGCATAATAGTCGACACTCGAGTCAATGTTACTCGTGCCTGATATACATTCAGGTGGTAAATAACTGATGGTTCCGGCGAGGACCCCAGAGCGCGTTATCGACTCGAAACCAACCACTTTCGCTAAGCCAAAATCGAGTAAACGAATACTACGACCGATTGCACCCAACTCGCCTTCATTAGCACACGAGCTCCACAGCCCCTTGGTACGTGTCAACATGATGTTCTCGGGTTTCAAGTCACGGTGAAAGATTCCTCGATTGTGTAAGTATTTCAATATGCGAAGGATGACCATGCCAATTAACAAGGCCGCCAATGGGTTAACGCTGCCCTGTTTGATGACCGCGCGTAACGTTTTTCCTTCAACATACTCCATAGCGAAATAGACCTTGCCCGCATGTTCTCCCTTGGTAAATATTCGGATCACATTGGGATGGTCCAATGACTCACATATGGTGGACTCCTGTAGGAAACGCTTCTTGCGGGTTTCGTCGGGCGTGAACTGGTCTAACACCTTAACGGCCACCACATTATGGGATTTGGAGGTTAGGTCCACAGCACGATAGACCGTGGCCATGCCGCCTTTCCCAATTTCATCGATAATGCGATATGGCCCAACAAACATGGAACGTTTCCAGTGAATGAGAGCGGTGATAATCTTACGTCCACCAAAATAGATGAAATTCAAAATGATCGCTGCAAAGATCACCATCAGGGTCCGAAACCAGGTACTTTGCCAAAACGCGGGAATGACCTTGATTGGCAAAACAAAGCTGTCATCGACACATATTGATTCATAACATGAACGCAACCTAAGTTCGTAATCGCCTGGGTTCAAGGATGTTATTTCTATTTTCGACAAATTACCCAAAGAGATCCAATCGGTATGTAGCCCCTGTAACTGCCAAAAGAATGTGTATCTGTCAGGACGATACAAATCTGGTACTGCAAAATCTATTTCGACTCCAACAGCATCCTTCGATTTCATTTCCAGATTATTTAATTTGAACTCGTCCAGTTGAAATGACTTGCTTCCAGTAGCATAAGTACCACTCGTGAGTAGAACGGGCTTTTGGGAATAATCTCCCATTAAAACGTTTGGTTTAATGACATTGAGTCCATTAATACCACCAAACAACAGACGACCGTCACCCAATTTAATAGCCGCGCCGCTGTTAAACTCATCAGATTGCAAGCCATCGTCTTTATCAAATACGCGAATCGTTCCATTACGCTTATCGAGTCGCGCCAATCCCCTGTTTGTGGAACACCAGAGAAAACCTTCATCATCCTCGACAATGGCATACATCACGTCGTTCGGCATGCCATTTTGCACTGTATAGTTTTTGAATACCGCTTGTTCAGGATGAAGTAGGGACGCTTCAACCTGATCATGCTCGAGTCGGCATAACCCTGCGGACGTTCCTATCCACATATCGCCTTCCGAATCCTCAAACAAGGCGTCGACCGTGTTGTGTAACAATGACCCCGCCTTCGTTGAATCGGAGAGGAACACTGCAACTTGATTCTTCTTCTTGTCAATCACGTTGAGACCACTTACGGTACCAACCCAGTAGCGTCCGGAGCGATCAACAAAAACTTCCCAAACTTTGTCATTTGTTAGGCTCAATACCTCGCTATTCTTGTTGTATCGTCGAATCAATTGCTCACCGTCATAAACGTAAACGCCAGCGCCGTTGGTTGCTAATACAACGAACTCGCCATCGTGAACGATATTGGAAATTGCCAGTGAATTAACATCGACTTGACCAGAGGAATGGCTGTGTTCTTTTAGACTGCCATTGTTAAAGATCTTAATACCTTGATTGACAGAGCCAATCCAAACGCTACCATCGCGATGCTGCATAAACGCGGACGCCAAGAATTCGCTGTCATCATAATGATCCATGGTTTTCATAGACTCATTTGCAACAATAATTCCTTGATTGTGCGTACCTATCCAGACCCGTCGCTGGTCATCATGTAAAACCGCGGTGACAATGTTTGGCGTTCCTGTTTTTAGGAAATCATCGTAATGGGCAACTCCATCGTTATTCGTCTTATATCCCCTCGCTCCAGACCCGTAAGTTCCCACCCACATAATATTTTGACTGTCTTCAAAAAAGCTAAAGACCCATTCATTACTTCCGTTTGCATTGTTATTCATATCCGACAGTTCACGAAACCCTTTGGTGTCAGGATCAAATACCAAGCTTTTCTGACTTTGCAAACCTAGCCATATTCGGCCCTGACTATCTTGTGCCACTTTTCGCAATCGTTCATGCCCGGTTCTCGAGCTAATTTCTTCGGTATATTCCTTGACTACATGACCATCTCGCCGGACCTTAAAGAGCCTGCCCTCCGACGTAGAGACTAAACAATGCTGATCACCAGCCTGGGATATGTCTGTTATTTCATCGTTAATAGGTAATTGTGTGGTGACGCAATTCAGGTGAACGGCCAGGCTCGAATACTTATGATAATGAAGTTTATTCGTTTCATCACTCAGCCATAGTCCGGATTCGGTTCCCAAGGAAACAACAACCTCTTGCCAATCGCCGTCAATCCGTTCTAGAGAATCTTTGTATGAATACAGCTCATGATTTATTTGAACCGTGATTGAGCCAGCTATTGCAAAAATATTCTGAATGTCATCGGGGTCCGATTTGGACAAGCCAGCGTTCACATCACCTACGCTTTCGATTCGTTGGAACAGACCTTTTGATATGTCCAGTTTGACTAAACCATAAGAGCCCGTTCCTATCCAAAGTTGACCCTTGCCGTCGGCAAACAGACACTTAACCACATTGTCCGGAAGGTCGGAGTTGGCACGTGAAAAGATGGTAATTTCACTACCATCAAAACGATTCAACCCGTCGTACGTGCCTATCCATAAAAAACCAAATTCATCGCGTGCGATTGAATAAACCGTACTTTGAGATAGACCCTGTTCGGTGCCGAGATCACGACAATGCAGAATACGGGTCTGCGAAAAAGCGAACCCCACCCATAGCCAAATGATGAGCGTAGAGAAAAAGCGTGGAAACCCGAGTTTAACCGACTCCGGCTTCCACATTACTAGATTCACCAGACTTAGCTTGGAGGTGGTTTGGGGGTTGAAGGTTCGGGTGTAGGCGGCCTCGGCGTAGTCGGTGCCGGTTCCGGGGTAGGTGGACGTGGGTCAGCAGTCGTTTCATACAAAAATGACATAATTATCTTCCTCCTCATGATTAGCTGATTGATTCAAGTGCAATAATTGATGTATTAATTTGATATATGACAAATCCTAACAGAACAGACTCCATAACAGATAGGGAATAATTGCTTAAATTAACTTCTTTTCATCTTTACGGAAAAACAACTATTGCCCCAGCGCCGCTTAAGCGGGCTTGGCTTGACCGCTTACCGCAAAAATTTGGCTATCGCTGTCTACCCTTAACCATGGGGAATCAATTGGGGTGGGAAATCAACTGCTCTCACCACGTCACCGCTACGCTTACAGAGAGCGGCATTGAAATCGATGTTGACGATGATAAACAACAACTCGTCGACAATCATTTCGGCGGCAATATATTGTCGTTTTATCCAGGCTTTCTATTCCGCACGCCACCAGGTTGGGATCTCTTGATCACGGGCCCCTCCAACCGACCTAAACACGGTATTAGCCCGTTGACAGCTTTGATCGAGAGCGACTGGGCCAGCTATTCGTTTTCGATGAATTGGGTGATGACGGAGGTCGGGACACAAGTCACTTTCGCTCAAGGCGAGGCCTTTTGCCAAATCGTGCCCATCCAAAGAGGCTTGAATAGTCAGTTTGAAGCACAGATCTGTGATCTCGACTCAGACCTCAAGACAAAGAGCGAGTACGAGGCTTGGAGCAAATCACGTAAGAGCACATTGAACGCGGATGTCATCACCTGGGACAAAAAATACCATCAAGGACTCACCCCATTAGGCGAGACGAATGTAGCAGATCATCAAAGAAGCCTGTCACTCTCGGAGTTCATTGACCGCCGCCAAGGTGAGGACCCCGAACTAGACAACCAAAGTGATACTCCAACATAAGTTTGTGCTGCCGGTCGCCTGAAACTCGATTCCACAATTGCGGATCACGACCATACAAATAGTTTTCAAGTTTTTGGCCATATGTCTTGAACATATGATGGTTCAGCTCATCAGGAGATTGAATATATTCCCGATAGATCGGTTCAAGGCCGGAAAAGGACGCGAGCGTTTCCCGATACACGTGCTTAAGGCCCGAAAATCCATCAAGATAAGACTCTCGTGCCTTAAATTCGGGTAAATGATTCAGGAGATGATAGGCGGCATCCGCGAATTGTTCCTGGTCAAAAGGTGCAAGCACGCCAGCTTTTTCAGGAAAGAGCGCAGCATCACCCCGCGCATAACGATTGAAGTCGGCTAAACATAAGAGCGGCAGATCGGCACACATTGCTTCGTGGATAGCGCGATTTTTGCCTTCAATCAGCGAGGTCATTACGCTGGCCTTAGCACGTGAAAACACCTTTGAAAGCTGACCCCATTCGACAAATTCATGCAGCTCAAATGTCTCATCAAACCAGGGATTAGCCTGTCTCATGGATTTCAGGATCTGCTGCTCCGAGTGCGCTAATTCTGCAAACGGAGTCCTATATCCATTTAAGAGCAAAACTCTCAGTGGGCCATATTTCCTTTTGTAGACGGCCGCCGCCGACGACAAGAAAGGTAGATTTTTGAAAGATGTCAAGCGCGACATACAAATCAGATCCACATCCTTTTCGCAATCTGCGATCGGTCTAATCAGCGCTTCATTGGTCCAATCGGCTTCTTGAAAGGGAAGGATGACTTGGCTATTCCTTTGAGGATATTGGCTGCGAAACCATTCGAAGCGCCTGGGATTATCATATAGTCCAAATATTCCATCCGCATGTTTACTCCACGGCAGTGAGCACCATCTACTGGTCACAACCAGTCTGAATAGCTCTTGAATTTGAGGGAAACGGTCGATCAGGTAGTCAGCCCCATAGGTAAACAGGATCCCCTTCACGAGCCGTCCATCCCATTTGAGCGGAGGTTGCACCACAAGCGACAGTACCTCGTCAGGACCTTCGTTGACGAGACGCTCCCAAGTAAATGCATCAAGATCTCGGTAGATGTCATCGATGGGTTTCTCTATTTTCGCATTCAGCTCATATTCTTTAGGATAGATCCCAACCATTGACGCCCCCAAGAACTCCGTAGCCGCTTTTACGTAAACATGCTAACAAGGAGTAGAACACTCATGAGCATTTTTCTTATGGCCTTCTCATTATTAGGTTTCTTAGGCGATCCTGTGGCCATCGCTAGTGACGAGGAACCTGGCTCGCGTTTAATGATTACTGGTCAAATCGTCAATGGTGATGGAGCGCCCATTGAGGGCGCGCAAGTTACTGCATGGCACACAGATGCCAAAGGCTATTACTCGGAAGGTAATCAAGGCGACCCTAGGTTAGAGGCAACCGCGACCTCTGATAAACAAGGATATTATGCCTTCTCCACTATCATGCCTGGAGGTTATGCAGGCGAAGATATGGCCGCCCATGTCCATTTCAGGGTAACGGCTGATGGCTATTCCGCAGCAGGAGCGACCATCCAGTTTGCCGATGACCCCCACGTAAGCAAATGGCGAGTTGAGCGCCAATTGAAGAAAGGCGCCTTTGCAGATATTTTGCAATCTCAACACGATGACGAAGGTCGTTTAACCGTACGTCGCGACTTTCGCTTAGAATAGTGCATGCTTAAAGTCATACCCGCTATTACAGCCTTGCTGATGATGATGGTGCCACTGGCACACCGCGTCGAAGGCCACCACGCGACTGTATGGCAAGCCAATGGGCAAGCGACCCAAAGCGAACAAAACTTCGCCATCCCATTAGATCACGGACATGATGGTCCATGTCTGATGTGTAACCTGCCCTGTCCTTATCTTTCGAGCTTCGGATTTATTCAGCGCAACATTCCGATTGACGAGATCAATGTCAGCCAATCTCCAACAGCACTGACGGTGCTGCTGGTGCAGGGTAAAAAGTCACGTGCTCCACCTAAATAACGTCTTCTATCAATCGAAATTCGTTATCAAGTAGGAGCATAAGATGCTGATTTTCTTTTTTGTCTTTGCCGCGACAGGAAATCCCACAATGGGCAGTATTCATGGTCGTGTTGTGTCTATCGAGGGGCAGATTCAAGGTTCGGTCATCGTCAAGTTGACTGATTTGCGGCGACAAACAAAGACCGATCAGAATGGCCAATTCAGTTTTGACGAAGTGCCATTCGGTCAATACAAACTGGTAACAGAGTCAACGCGCTACGGTTCTTCGGATCGTGGGATCGTAGTTGACCAAGTCTCAGTCAACATCGATATTGTCTTGGATTTTAGCATCCACCAAGAACAGACCGTTTCAGGTCATTCCTCAAGAATGAACGCACATGATTCTTCACAAACGATAAGTGTTCTTTCGGG
Source organism: Holophagae bacterium (assembly GCA_029263455.1). Taxonomy (GTDB): domain Bacteria; phylum Acidobacteriota; class Holophagae; order Acanthopleuribacterales; family Acanthopleuribacteraceae; genus JAGQSC01. The sequence continues at coordinate 716,656 of JAJCXM010000008.1, read as the reverse complement.
TCATGATTTGGACATCCAAAGACAAGCAAGCTTAGGTGCGACCTTAAACATGGAAGCGGGTATTAGCGCCTCATCTTATGGCGTTGCAGCCAGTAGGCCAATCATACGTGGCCTTACGGGCAATCGCGTGCGCGTCTTGGAAGGTGGCATTGAATCGGGTGTCGTTTCCGCGGTCAGTGCAGACCACGCCATCACCTTGGACACCCAAGCAGCTGACCGTATCGAGGTATTGCGCGGGCCCGCTACACTAAGGTTCGGCGCAAATGGCATGGGCGGCGTGATCAATGTCTTGGACGACCGCATTCCCGAATTCCTGCCCGATCAAATCATCACCGGACGCGCAAACATAGGACTAGACAGCGTCGCAAATGAACAAATAGTAAGCATGGATATTGACGGTGCCATACGCCAAATGGCTTGGCACCTAGATCTTGTTGACCGACAAAGCGATGATTATGAACTCTCAGATCGCGACGAATTTGGCCATGACGAACTAGCTAACTCATCAACCAACAAATTCAAGGGTACAGTGGGCGCGTCCTGGATCTCTGAATCGGCCTACATCGGCCTAGCCCTAACGCAATTGGACTACCAGTATGGATTACCAGGAAGTGGTGGCGATTCTGCGCAGGATTTTGTGCGCATCGACCAGTCACAAGAAAGGATCGATTTACGTGGTGCCTTAGAACGTACGGGCATTATTGAACAGGTCACCTTTCAATCTGCATTTACTGATTACGAACATATCGAAATTGAATCGGACGTCGCGGGCACGCTGTTCAAGAACCAATTTTTTGAGGGTCGATTGGAATCCCATCATCAAGTATTAGCGGGTTTCCGCGGATCGATTGGTGGACATCTGCGGACGCGCAATTTTGAGGCCATCGGAGACGAAGCCTTTGTACCTGCTAATGAGACACTTAATTGGGGTGTGTTTGCCGTTGAAGATCTTGAACGGGAGGCCTGGGCGCTTCAATTGGGAGCGAGATTCGAGTCGCAGCGCATCGACACTGATCTTAACGAATCCGTTACCTATTCCGGTCTATCGTGGGCTGCGGGTATGGTCATGAATAGAGATTCGAGCCTGTTGTACACACTCAATGTGGCAAAATCTGTGCGCGCACCTGCTCCCGAAGAGTTATATGCATTTGGAGCCCACTTGGCGACTGATTCATTCGAAGTCGGCAATCCTGAACTTGATATGGAGAGCGCGCTTGGGCTTGAGTTTGGTTTGCGTAAACACATCGGTAGTTGGAAAGGCGAATTCACGGTTTTCCGCAACGAAATTGGCGATTTCATTTATGAACGTCGCAGTGGGCGCCATATTGAAGGACTGCCAGAATATGTCTATGACCAAGCAGATGCCGTGTTTTGGGGCGGCGAAGTTCACCTGGACTTCAATTTATTACACCGCGATCCTCACCACATTGAATTCGAACTTTTTTCAGATCTTGTACGCGCCCAGCTGGAATTGGACTCTGAGCCACTGCCTCGTATCCCTCCCTGGCGTCTAGGATCAAGGATTCGCTACGAGGGACAACAAACCTGGAGTGTGTTGGAGATATTACATGTTTCCGCACAACATAACTTGGCCCCCTTTGAAACGCACACCCCTGAGTTTGTGACTATTGATTGGTCTGCTGGTTTTCAGTTTTTTTGGGCCGCGACGGTCCATGAAGTAAGTTTACACGCCCAAAACCTTAGCAACGAACAGGTCGTGATTCACACTTCATTCATCAAAGACCGTGCGCCGTTACCGGGACGTAACATCCGTCTCACCTATGATTTTCGCTTCTGAGCCGAGGAACTTGAGACTTCAGGTTGGAGGTAAATAAATGAACATAGGGGCCCGTGGAATCAATTAATAATGAGCTAGCATCACCTATTAGGCTACATGCTGTTAAGATGGTTGAAAGCATAAATTAAGGAGAATTCTTTGCCAAAATCCTCGATTGTGACTCTAGATCGTTTCATCTTGGACCGCCAAATTGAATTCCGATATTCATCGGGCGAATTGTCTCGGATTCTGTACGACATCTCGCTAGCCGCCAAGGTCATTAACAGGGAAGTCAACAAGGCCGGTTTAGTAGACATCCTTGGACTGACCAATGCGACTAATGTCCACGGCGAAGAAGTCAAGAAGCTGGATGATTTTGCCCACCGCGAGATCATCAAGTCACTCAGTTTGGGCGGTCAATGTTGTGTCCTAGGATCCGAGGAAGAAGAAGATATTATCCCCATTCGCGAAGAAGACAGCGGTGAATACATCGTTTTGTTCGACCCGCTGGACGGTTCTTCCAATATCGACGTCAATGTATCAATTGGAACGATATTCTCAATTTACCGTCGTCAACATCAAGAAGGCACGGTCGAAGGTTTACGAAAAGAAGCGCTGCAACGCGGTGACAGTCAAGTTGCTGCCGGATACGTTCTATACGGTTCTAGTACGATGTTGGTCTATACCACAGGACATGGTGTCAACGGATTCACCTTGGATCCAGGTATCGGCGAGTTCCTGCTTTCCCATCCCAACATCCAAATCCCTGCTCGTGGCAAATATTACAGTACTAATCAAGGCTATTATCATCTGTGGGACGAAGGCCTCAAAAATTACATGCGCTATTTGATCGAAGATGATCCGGCAACAGGACGTCCTTACAGTCTTCGTTATATCGGTACTTTAGTCGCAGATATCCACCGCACCTTGTTCTACGGTGGCGTTTTCTTTTATCCCCGCACCAAAACCAATCCCAGCGGCAAATTGCGTCTCATGTATGAATGTAATCCCATGGCATTCATCATTGAACAATCGGGTGGCATGGCCATTGACGGTCACCAACGAATTATGGAGATAGAGCCCAAACGATTGCATCAACGAGAGCCACTGTTTATAGGCAGTAGCGCAGACGTGAGACAAGCTCAGTTTTTCCTGACCCAACAGGAAGCGAAATAACTATTTAGCTCGCACCAGAATGAGTGAGCGGTCGTCTCGGGGAAAAAAGCGATCATGTTCAATCTCAAAAAGGGCTTCATCCACCGTCCGCTCAGGTGAAGCGCCACGTTTGAGATAAGGTTCCAAGATCGCGCAAAATGACGTGACTGCCGCATCATTAAAGGGCGGATAGTCGTCGCTTAATTCGAGGTGGATTTCGTTGAAACTTGACATAACGCGCAGGGACGAATTTGATTGGAACTGATAATGCTTAACTGGATTGGAAGGCACCGCAATGGGATCCAGTTCTTCGTCAGCAAGTTCAGATTCGAAACACCCGTCAGTAGCCATGATCAAGTAATCACCGGGTTGAATTTGTACATTATGTGGCACATAGCGTTTTCGCAAAGGCTCCTTGTTCGCAAAATAGCCCAGCGGTGGTCCCTTGTCGGGCTCCAGATAGAAAAACTGATTGCGGGCCGATTGATAATAAAAAAGCGGTAGTCCGGCACAGAAAAAGTTGAAATCGTTGCTATCTGTGTGCAGTTGGCCGTGAATGCCCGCCGCCCCGTGGGAGCGTTGTCGCAAGGGCAATGTGTTGACCAAAAGGTCGTGCGTGATAGGCCCTCTCATCATGTCATTAAGTTCTTCAAACAGAGAAGATTCCACATTTCCAAAGCGCCTTAAGTGACTGTCGACCATATTGAGGACATAACTACGAATATGGCTTGATAAGAATAAAGAATCATAACCGTGGTTGGCCGTATCAAAGATCGTGATTCCGATATCCAGTTCAACTTCACCGTAGTCACGCAACTGTCCATAGTCATGACCAATCACAAAATCACCGCCAACGGTAATTGACGAGGGCACCTCGAGTTCAGCAAGAAGACGAGTGAGGTCGTATTCCGTGCCTCGGTCAAAAAAACAATTGTTGTTTTGGGCGCGTCCGGCAACTTGGAAGCGTCCTTTATCAATCGAAAAGGCGAGCGGCAATAACACATACCTATTCAAGTAGTCTCGCAAGAACCGTCGCAAAAAACGGTCATGTAAATTGTTTTCAATACCCACTTCGCACTCTTCAATGGTCATAGTCACGTAAGCATACTCCAACAGCGGCCAACGCTCTCTTGTGCGCAGGCTTAATCATGCATAAATTAGCGCAAGTCCAACAAAAAGAAAATGATGAACATCATATAGCTTGAATGTCCGTTGCCAACAATGGCAGTTTTGCGATTAGAATAAAGGAATTTCAAATTGGGGAGATTTTGAATGATTGCACTCATAGTACATTGGCTTATTCTTACATTTGTTGTCTTCATTACCTTCAAACTGATACCTGGTCTTGACGCAAAGAAAAACAGTACCTACATTTGGGTAGCTCTAGTCTACGGACTTATCCATGCGATCATCTGGGGCCTTTTGGGCGCATTCTTGGCAATCATCTCATGGGTCACACTAGGCTTAATTGGCTGGTTAGTTAATAGCTTCATACTGTTCATTACCGATCTCTTGGTCGAAGATTTCAAAGCGAAATCCATGGGATCCATCTTTTCAGGCGCCCTACTCATTTGGTTCTTCTCGATGCTACTTAGGACCTTGCTGGGACTTTAATGACCGCTGTTCGATAAAAGATCGCAAATGCGTCCGCCAGAACTCCGGTTGCGACTGCTTCGACTGTTGAACATCTTGTAGATGTTGAGCAGACATCGTCCCTGCCGTGACACGTGACTTCACCAAGTCCTGCAAAATATCCATCGTAAATTCGGGATGACCCTGAACCCCTAAAGCTAAGCCATCAACACTGTACATTTGAACAGCTGTTTGACTTGAGCTAGCGTGGATAAGTGCCGTTTTGGGAGCCTCAGCTACATGGTCTCGATGAATTTGCAGTAAAGGCGGCAACGCCTCTATTCTTTCGGGAAGCCAGGGCCCGGATGACTGAATCGTCAATGCTGCTGAGCCGATCTCCCAGCCTAAAGGGTTCCGTTCGGTTCGTCCGCCTAACGCCAAAGCCAGGATCTGATGTCCAAAACACACGCCTAGCACCGGAACCGAACGGTCCAAGAAATCTAATAGTGTCGATTCCAATGCTCTCATCCAAGGCATCCGTTCATGGGCTGTAGCTGCGCTACCGGTGACCAAAACTGCGTCAACATGCGGGGGTAAATCCTTCACCCCTCCACGCACTACGTCTCGTCTGCTCCAGCGGTCACCGTCCCTTTGCAGAAGCCTCTCAAACAAATCGGCATAATCGCCGTAATTAGACTGAGTATAGCTTGAGGCATCGCCCGTAACTAAGGTCAAGAAATGGGGTTTTGATGTCATACTCATGCCTCAGACTGCCTGTGTTATCTTATTAAAAATGAAGGTGAGGAACTTGGCTGATGTTCTTAGTGATGGCGTTAACGGTGTGGCTAAATGAACCGATGATTCATCTTGAGTTCAAGGAATCACAGGCTAATCTACCTGGTCGATTGGGATCTGTCCACTATCAAGAATTCTGGTTGGCCGGTCACAAACTTAGGATAGATTTTGGTTCGGATACTTCGAAGATTTTGGACTTGCAGTCAGGAGAAGAAACCCTCCTCGATCATTTGGCACAGACATACGTAAAAGGTGCTGCCGCTCAAGATGAGGAAGATTTGATGCAATTCAACAAAGCCGAGCCCTTTGAACGGGAGTGGAACGGAATCCCGTGCACGGTTTACCAGTATGTACAGCCAGCAGGTGAGGTCCCATATCAGGTTGAAATCTGGTTTGGTGAAGTTGGCGATGAGGCGTGGAAGCCACTAATTGACTATGCGCTAGGAATGGCAAGATCATCGGTCTTCAGGGACGATACGCCACAAGGATTTCCCGTTCGCGTGCGTGTAGCTGTGACAATTGAGAAGCAGCTAGAAGAGGCAATGGAGCTGGCCTTCTTAGGCCAAGACAAAGTCGCATTCGACCCTAGCCTCTTCAAAATACCACCCAAGTACCAGCCAGCAGCAACCGAATAACGCGCTTCAAACGCTGATAAATACACAAAGGGCCAAGCATATGCTTGGCCCTTTGTATTTTATGGATAAGGAACTGTTAGTTGCTAGCGGCAGCGCTAGGGGTCTCCAAGGCATCTACAAGTTCGATGTAGGCCATTTCAGCGGCGTCGCCTAACCGGCGTCCTTTTCTGAGAATTCGGGTATAGCCGCCATTGCGTGTCTCGAAACGTGGGCCGTATTCGTCCAGGACCTTCTTGGTCGCTTCCTTATTCTGCAGCTTAGCGAACACCAGTCGGTGCGCATGGGGACTTTGACGCTTGGCAATCGTGATCAAACGTTCAACATAACGTCTTAGTTCTTTTGCCTTAGGAACAGTCGTCGTAATCCGACCATGTTCAATCAAAGAGATCGCTAACCCTTTGAGCAGAGCCTTGCGCTGATTCGTCGTCCGGCTCAGGTGGCGGTAGCCTTTTCTATGTCGCATAATTATTTACCTCTCAAGAAAGCAAATGGTCGATTTGCATGCCTAGTGTAAGGCCCATTTGCTGCAAGATTTCCTTAATTTCGTTTAACGACTTGCGCCCAAAGTTCTTGGTTTTGAGAATCTCAGATTCCGTCTTCTGCACGAGTTCGCTTATGGTCCGAATATTGGCGTTCTTCAGGCAGTTATGACTGCGAACTGATAACTCCAGCTCATCAACAGAACGTTCGAGTTGTTCTACCAACTTTTCTTGTTCCTCATCAATCTCTTCTGCTTGTGGAACAGCTGGCATTTTTTCAAAGTGAATGAATATGGCCAAATGGTCGCGCAGAACACTTGATGCGTAGCCCAAGGCGTCTTTCGGTTGGATAGACCCATTGGTATGAATTTCCATGGTCAATTTGTCAAAGTTAGTTGACTGACCCACTCGAGCAGCGCCCACCTCGTAATTGACGAGTTTGATGGGACTATGGTTGCTGTCCAACGGAATGAACCCAATTTCGTAGTCATCGTCATAGTTGTCTTCAGCAACAACATAGCCGCGGTTCATACGCACGATCATTTCTGCCTTAAAGCTAGCACCGTCACCAAGCGTGGCTATTTGAACATCTTTATCGAGGATATCCACTTGAGCATCTGTTTTGATGTCGGCTGAAGTCACGATGCCAGAACGTTGCACATCGATAAAAATACGCTTAGGCTCGGGCGAATGCATTTTTATGGGGATCGTTTTCAAACTGAGAATAATGTCGGTCACGTCCTCGGTGATACCCGGAACGGCCGTAAATTCGTGAAGCACGGTTTCGATTTTCACAGCTGTAATGGCTGCGCCTTCAACTGAGGATAGAAGCGTACGTCTTAGCGCATTGCCAATCGTTGTGCCAAATCCACGCTCGAATGGTTGAGCAACAAATTTACCATAGCGCTCAGTGGATTCACTTTGAATGAACTCAACGCGCCGAGGCCGTTGAAACGTCTTTACTTGAAGCATGCCTTGCCCTCCGTAGATATTCGTAACGAAAAAAGAAACGCGAAAACCGCGTTATACGCGGCGCCGTTTCGGCGGCCGGCAACCATTGTGTGGGATCGGGGTAACGTCTTTGATGCTCGTGATTTCAAATCCACAAGCATGAAGTGCACGAATGGTAGACTCACGCCCAGCACCCGGACCGTTGACTTCAACGGCAACCGCTTTCATACCATAGTCACGCGCTTTGTTGCCGGCATTTGTGGCCGCAACTTGTGCTGCAAATGGAGTTCCTTTACGTGAACCGCGGAACCCTTCTGCGCCTGACGATGCCCAGCACAACATGTTCCCTTCCTGATCGGAAATGGACACGATTGTATTGTTAAACGTCGCTTGAATGTGCGCCACGCCGTGAAGCACGGTGCGACGATCCTTTTTTCGGACCGCCTTTTTGGTGTTGCTCTTACCCTTAGCCATGAATTACTGCTCCAACCTTATTTTTTCTTACCAGGAATCGCAATACGACGACCACGACGGGTACGTGCATTGGTATGAGTCCGCTGTCCGCGAACCGGTAAGTTGCGTTTGTGACGATTACCTCGATAGCAACCGATCTCCATTAATCGCTTAATATCTAGCCCAACGCGCTTGCGAAGGTCGCCTTCGACTTCGCCTTCTTCTTGCACGATTCGGCGTATTCTCGATACCTCTTCTTCGGTCAATTCTTGGACCTTAGTATCCCATTGAATTTCCGCTTTTTCGAGAATCGAACGCGAACGGCTCCGACCAATACCAAAAATATAGGTCAAACCAATTTCTACTCTTTTTTTGGCTGGTAAATCCACCCCAGCAATACGAGCCACAATGTACCTCCGTGTCAAATCCCGTTGACGATTTCAGACGAATTATTTGTACCGATAGACGATGCGACCCCGATTCAGGTCGTACGGTGATAGTTCCACTAGGACCCGGTCACCTGGTAAGATGCGAATAAAGTTCTTTCGCATTTTGCCTGAAATGTGGGCCAGCACTTGATGCTTATTCTCGAGTTCCACCTTGAATGTCGCATTTGGCAACGTTTCAAGGACCACTGCCTGCATTTCAATCGCATCTTCTTTCGCCATTCAGCCTCCAGCGAGATTTACTGGCCTGAGGCCAGGGTCAAACCCGCGTATTCTATCACTTATAGCGCAGCGTACGCAATGATCCACTTACAACTAAGCGTATCGTCTTGTCCGCGAGCCAGTTCCTGATGATTTGTTCGTGAATCCGTCATACTTTCGCATGATCAATTGGTTCTCTACTTGATTAACGAAATCTAAAGCCACACTGATAATGATCAACAAGCTCGTTCCGCCTAATACGTAGGCCAAGGTTAGTCCTGTTCCTGAATTGAACAAGGTGGGTAGGACGCGATCAAAGAAATCGCCACCCAGCCAAGATGGCAAAGTGTTTAGCTGCAAGCCCGACATGATCCATGTTGGCACAATGCTTACAACTGAAAGGTAGAGGCCACCCCAGAAGGTGAGGCGTTTCAGAACGCCTTCAATGTATTCTTGTGTCTCTTTTCCTGGTCGGATGCCTGGAATGAAGCCACCGTGTTTCTTAAGATTCTCAGCTGTGTCTTTGGGGTTAAACAACATTTCCACATAAAAGAAGGTGAAAAACATGGTGGCCACAAAGAACAAGATGACTGCCGCAGGGCGACCAGGGCCCAGATAATAAAGAATCGTGTATGCAAGCGTCTCAGGTGCTGGATTAAGGAATCCCTGAACCATGGAAGGTATCTGAATGACGGAAGCTGAGAAGATGACGGGAATCACGCCTGCTGAATTCACTTTGAAAGGCAGGAAACTGTTTCCGCCAGCCACTTGACCCTGAGCAGATACGCGCTTTGCGTATTGGATCGTGATGCGCCGGACACCCAACTCAAAAAAGACCACAAATATGCATATACCAATGATCATGGCGACGATCAATAACATGACAGGCCCTGAAAGTTGGTGATTTACTAGCGCCTGATACAGGGCCATAATGGCAGAGGGCACCTGCACGACGATACTTGCAAAAATGATCAACGATATGCCGTTGCCAATGCCACGTTCGGTGATCTTCTCGCCTAACCACATAATCACAATCGCGCCAGTTGTAAGCGTAAGCATGACAGTGAATCGGAAAAAGAAAGAGTTGCCAATATTGACAATTTCTTGTCCTTGCTGATTCATGGAAAGTAATAAGGTGGTAATGCCGTAGGAATGCAATAAGGCGAAACCAACGGTCAAATAGCGTGTATAGCGGTTGATCTTATTACGGCCTTGTTCCCCTTCTTTGGAAAGGCGTTCAAGGTAGGGCACCGATTTTTGCAAGATCTGCAGAATGATGGAAGCGGTGATGTAGGGCATAATGCCCAAGGCAAAAACAGCCGCGTTCCCGAGGGCGCCACCACTGAATAGGTTAACCATATTCAATAGCCCAGATTCAAAATTGAACATACTCGCCAAGGCGTCTTTGTTAATTCCGGGAACCAGCACTTGGCAACCCAAGCGATATAGGAACAGGATGAAGAAGGTCATATAGATCCTCTTCCTCAGTTCCGGAATTTCAAAAATATTCTTTAGACTCTCAAGAAATTTTTCCATCAGCTCACTCTTGTGGTGGTCTTCAATCAGGCGTCAACGACGACGCACGTTCCCCCGGCCTTCTCGATTTTCTCGCGGGCCGACTGACTGAATTTATGGGCGTGAATGGTCATGGCTTTATCGATTTCGCCCATGCCGAGAATCTTAACGCCATCGCGAAGATTCTTTATGATTCCCAGTTTACGGTAATCTTCAATGGTGATTTCACTGGCATCCACGTTTGATAAATAGCGCAAGTTAATTGCGACAATTTCTTTACGGAAGATGTTTGTGAAACCGCGTTTCGGCACGCGACGTTGCAAAGGCATTTGACCGCCTTCAAAACCGCGTTTTGCCGAGTAGCCACTGCGTGACTTTTGGCCGTTTTCACCGCGGCCCGAAGTCTTGCCGACACCGGAGCCCGGTCCTCGACCCACGCGCTTGCGATTGCGAGTGGCACCTACATTGGGTTTTAAGTCATTGAGTTTCATTGCGCCACTCCTTAGGCTTCAAGCACCTTAAGTAGGTACTCAATTTTCTTGATCTGACCGCGTACTTCTGGGCAATCTTTAAGTTCGCGGATTTGATTCATCTTCCTTAATCCAAGCGACTTAACGATTCGTCGATGTTTAGAAAGGCGACCGATCGGTGATCGTACTAGCTGAACTTTAACCGTGCTCATGAGGTCATCTCCTGGGTGTCACGACCAAGTGCCGTTGCATACTCAAAAGGATCATTAAGATTCTCAAGGCACTTAAACGTCGCTTTTACGATATTGGTTTTGTTATCGGAACCCAATGACTTTGTGACAATGTCGCGAATACCAGCGGCCTCGACGACGGCGCGCACGGCACCACCTGCGATAACGCCTTTACCTTCTTGTGCTGGCTTCAACAGAACGGAAGCACCACCAAAGCGTTCGGTAATGGCATGGGGAATGGTGTTGTTGATGACGGGCACACGGATCATGGAACGCTTGGCTGCTTCGACTGCTTTTTTGATCGCAGCAGGCACTTCCAAAGCTTTACCATGCCCATAGCCGACATGGCCTTCACCATCGCCAACGACAACCAAAGCCGAGAAAGAAAAGTTCTTTCCGCCTTTGACCACCTTGGTTACGCGGTTAATATGGATCACTCTGTCTTTGAGATTAATCTCATTCACGTTTACAGGACGTTTGTTCACGGTTGGCTCCTTGAATCACCCATCATATTTTGAGGCCGGCTTCACGCGCCGCATCAGCTAAAGCCTTAACGCGTCCGTGGTAGCGGTAGCCTCCGCGGTCAAAAACCGCGTTAGTAATGCCCTTATCCAAGAGACGCTGGGCGATGTGAGCACCGATGATTTTGGCTCCGTCCACTGTTGCGCCAGTTTGGTCCGAACTACGAAATTCTTTTTCAATACTCGAAGCGGCAGCTAAGGTGGTTCCGGCTTGATCATCAATGGCCTGAACGTAGATTTGTTTACCACTGCGGTAAATCGCTAAGCGCGGTCTTTCAGCGGTACCGCTGACGATCTTGCGCACGCGGTAGTGTACACGCTGACGTTTCATTTCTTTGGTCATTTTCATAGCGTACGACTCCTCGCCTATTTACCAGCTTTACCGGCTTTAATTCGGATATGTTCATCGGCGTATCGAATCCCTTTACCTTTATAAGGTTCCGGTTTACGTAACGCGCGTATATTGGCGGCTACTTGTCCGATCAGCTGTTTGTCAATGCCTTGTAGGGTAACGATTGTCGCCTTGGTCGCTTTGTCAGCAACGGCTTCAGCCGAGATGCCCTTTGGCAGTTCAAAATTGATGGGGTGAGAGTAACCGAGGTGAAACTCAATAGAGTTCCCTTGTACCGCGGCACGGTAACCAACACCAATGACATGTAGCTTTCGCTCATAGCCTTCAGTCACACCCAAAACACAGTTGGCAGCCAAGGCACGGGCTAAGCCGTGACTGGCACGAACCGGTCCGAGTTCGCTTTGGCGAGAGAAACTTAGGGTTCCATCTTCCAACGTAGCTGAGATACCGCTTGGTATCGGTGCATCAAGTTTACCTTTGGGTCCTTCAACGAAGAATCGGTCATTTTTCACCGATGCTTTGACGTTAGCCGGAATCACAATGGGCATTTTCCCTATTCGTGACATGCTATACCCCCTACCACACACTACACAAGATTTCGCCGCCGACGCCAAGCTCAAGAGCCTTTCGATCGGTCATGATCCCTTGTGAGGTCGTAATAATAGATATCCCCATTCCGCCAAGTACCTTGGGCATCTGATGCTTGCCCCGATAGATTCGACGTCCCGGTTTAGAAACTCGTTTGAGTCCGTGGATAACGGGTTTACCTTCGTGACCGTACTTGAGGTACACACGAATAGAAGGGAACGAGCCGCGAGGCTCAACCACTTTAAAATTTTTGATGAATCCTTCATCTTTGAGGATCCGAACAATCTCTTGTTTCACACGCGAAGATGGAATGTCCACCTTGTCGTGATTCGCCATGTGACCGTTACGGATTCGCGTCAGAAGATCAGCAATAGGATCTGTGACCATCATTGTTTCGCTCCTTTAAGCCTTACGGAAAGGCATGCCCAAATGCGTGAGAAGGGCGCGCGCTTGATCATCGGTTTTCGCCGTTGTGACGAAACAAACGTTCATTCCACGGACTTTGTCAATCTTGCCATAGTCGATTTCTGGGAAAATAACCTGGTCCTTCAGGCCAAGGGTATAGTTACCTCGTCCATCAAAGGACTTAGTAGGTACACCGCGGAAGTCACGGACACGCGGTAACGCGATATTGAACAAACGTTCAACGAACGCGTACATGCGTTGACCGCGCAAAGTCACACGGCACCCAATCGGCATCTCTTCGCGCAGCTTGAAGTTCGCAATCGACTTCTTGGCACGCGTAATAACCGCTTTTTGGCCAGTGATATTGGACAGGTCTTCAACGGCAGCGTCTAACGTCTTGATGTTGCCAATGGCATCGCCAACACCCATGTTTAGAACGATCTTCTGCAGTCGTGGAACTTCCATAACGTTGTCAAGCTTCAATTCTTCTTTGAGCTTACCCGTTACTTCATTTAAATAAGTCTTATCTAGACGATCCATGGTTTCTCTCCAGCTTAATCGAGCTTGTGCCCGGTCCGCTTTCCAACGCGGTGCTTTTTACCCTGTTCCACCATGAAGCCGACTCGTGTTGGTTTGCCGTCACTTGGATCGACGATCATCACGTTCGACAGGTGCAGAGCTGCTTCTTTTTCAATGATTCCGGCTTCCTGATTATTGCCTGCCTTTTGGTGTTTCTTCACCATATTCAAGCCTTCTACAAGAACCCGATTCTTGTTTACCAAAACGTCAAGGACCTTGCCCTTTTCGCCGCGGTCTTTACCGGCCATAATCTGAACGGTATCGCCTTTTTTGATCTTCATCGCCATGATGGAGCTCCCTTATCCTTACAGAACTTCTGGTGCTAACGAGACGATCTTCATGTACTTCTTATCGCGAAGTTCACGAGCGACCGGACCAAACACGCGAGTCCCAATCGGTTCGCCATCGTCCTTGACGATGACGGCTGCATTCTCATCAAAGCGAATATAGGAACCATCTTTACGACGATACTCTTTCGCTTGCCTAACAATGACAGCCTTGACTACTTTTTTCTTTTTAACCGTGCCGCCGGGTTGCGCTTCCTTGACTGTCGCCGTTATCACGTCGCCGAGTTGAGCGTACTTGCCTACACTGCCGCCATAGGGGCGGATACACATGATTTTCTTAGCACCCGAATTATCGGCCACACTAAGCATTGTTCCCATTTGAATCATGGCTGAACCCTTCCTTTACTTCCGCTGATCAGGCGCTAGCCTGCTCGACAACACGCACCAAGCACCAACGTTTCCGTTTGGAGTAGGGTCGCGCTTCGGCGATTTCGACGCGATCGCCGGCTTTTGCTTCGTTGCGCTCATCATGAGCGACAAGTTTGCGTGATTTTTTCATCGTGCGTTGGTAAAGCGGGTGCGACATACGACGCTCCACGTAAACAACAATGGTTTTGTCCATCTTGTCACTTACGACGGTTCCGATACGTTTTGCCCGTTGTCCTGCTTGATTTTCCATTGTTGCCCCTTACTGCTTTACCAGCTGACGTTCGCGCAAAATCGTTTTGATACGCGCAATGTCACGCCGTTTTTGACGGATCACCACAGGTGATTCCGAGGTACCTATCGCATTACCCATGCGCAAATGCATGGCTTCTTGCTGGAGTTCGAGCAATTGCGCTCGAAGGTCGCGATCACTAATATCGCGGATTTGTTCGGCATTCATGACTTACTCCTCCCCATGTCGGGTAACGAATCTACATTTGATGGGAAGTTTCTGGGCGGCAATGTCAAAGGCTTCTTTTGCCAGTTCTGCACTGACGCCCTCCATTTCAAAGAGGATACGACCAGCTTGAACCACGCACACCCACTTCTCAACCGAACCTTTTCCTTTACCCATGCGGGTTTCCGCGGGCTTGGCCGTAATCGGTTTGTCGGGGAACATGCGAATCCAAATCTTGCCGCCACGTCGGATATGACGCGTCATTGCAATACGAGCAGCTTCAATTTGGCGATTCGTTAACCAGCCGCACTCCAACGCCTTTAGCCCATACTCACCAAAGGAAAGATCAGTTCCCCGCGTTGCGACGCGGTTCTTAGCTTTCTTTTGTACTTTCCGGTACTTTGTGCGATTTGGCATTAACATGGTGTGTGCTCCTTATTTCGACCTATCGGTTGCCAGTCTTGTCCTAACCCGATCCGAGGATCAGGGCTTGTTGACCCAGACTTTGACCCCGATGATGCCGTAGGTGGTTAACGCTTCGGCAAATCCGTAATCAATATTGGCACGAAGCGTCTGCAACGGCATCTGACCCGACAAATATTCTTCGGATCGTGCGATCTCTGCGCCGTTGAGTCGGCCCGAAACTTTTATTTTAATTCCTTTTGCGCCAAATCTCAAAGCATTTTCTTGCGCTTTTCTCATGGCACGTCGGAAAGAAATGCGACGCTCGAGTTGATTGCAGATAGATTCCGCGATCAGTTGAGCTTCAATTTCCGGTTTCTTAACTTCTTTAATGTTGATGGTCACTTCTTGCGCCGTCTGGCCAGCAACCCATTTCTTCAGTTTCTCAACCTCTGAACCCTTTTTACCGATGATGATACCTGGACGAGCTGTAACAATATTGACTTTCATCTTGTTAGCAGCGCGCTCGATATGGATCGACGATATGGCAGCGTGGCGAAGACGACTCTTGAGTTCTGTACGTAGACGAATGTCCATGTGCAAAAAATCAGCATACTCGTGGTTGGCAATCCATTTCGACGACCAATCGTGATTGACGACTAAGCGGTAGCCGGTAGGATGTACTTTCTGACCCAAGTGTTCCTCCCCTTATCCTTCGTTGGAAACTTCAATAGTGATGTGGTGGAAGCGTTTCATGATGCGGAACGCGCGCCCCATTGCGGCCGGGCGAATTCGTTTCATGATCGGGCCGCCATCAATAACAGCCTTCGAGACACGCAAGTCGTCAACATCTACCATGCTGTCTTTTTGTTGAGCATTGGCAACAGCAGATTTGAGACATTCTTCAATTGTATGAGCAGAGCGTTTTGGCGAGAATTTAAGTATCGCAAACGCTTCTTCTACTCGGCAGCCTCGGATCTGGTCAACGACGAGACGAGACTTCTGAGCCGAGCCGCGGATATATTTTGTCTTCGCAGTGGCAATCATTTTCATCTCCTCCTAACGCCGCCTAGAACCTTTTTGGTCTTTTTGGCCAGCATGACCGCGCCATGAGCGCGTTGGCGAAAACTCGCCTAACTTATGGCCGACCATATTTTCCGATACATATACCGGAATGAACTTATGGCCATTGTGAACTGCAATCGTCAAACCGACCATTTCGGGAAGGATCGTCGATCGGCGAGACCATGTTTTGATCACGCGATTGTCTTGTTTCTCTCGGGCGACTTCTATTTTCTTTTCCAAATGCAAGTCAATAAAAGGCCCTTTTTTCAACGAACGAGGCATAGTATCTCCTTCCCTACCCTATTTCTTGCGGCGCCGAACGATCATCTTGTCGCTCGGTTTGTTGCGGCGTGTGCGATAGCCCTTGGTGGGTTTACCCCAAGGTGTACAAGGGTGACGGCCACCCGACGAACGCCCTTCACCACCACCCATGGGGTGATCAACAGGGTTCATTACGACGCCGCGGTTGTGGGGTCGGAAACCCATCCAACGTTTACGGCCGGCTTTACCAAGGCTTCGGTTCTCATGTTCGGAGTTACCGACCTGACCGATCGTGGCCACACAGTCCAGTAACACAAGTCGCATTTCACCCGAAGGTAATCGCAACGTAGCGTAATTGTTCTCTTTGGCCAACAACTGAGCATAGGATCCGGCACTGCGAGCCATCTGACCGCCTTTGCCAGGTTTTAGCTCAATATTATGAACCAGGGTACCTACAGGAATATTGCGCAAAGGCATGGAATTGCCGGGCAAAATATCGGATTCAGGACCCGCTATCACTGTCGCGCCAACCTTAAGGCCTTGTGCCGCAAGTATGTAGGCATATTCGCCGTCGGCATATTTGATCAAAGCAATATGTGATGATCTATTCGGATCATACTCAATTTGCGCGACCGTACCGGGAACATTCAACTTATTACGTCTAAAATCGATGACTCGATAACGACGTTTGTGGCGTCCTCCGCGAAAGCGGATTCGGATTCGACCCTTATTGTCACGACCGGCATGTTGAGACAGGCCTTCTGTCAGCGATCTGTGAGGTCCATTTTTTGCCAGACCTTCGTTGACCGGCAGTTTCAACTGGCGAACGCCAGGTGAGGTCGGTTTAAACGATTTCATAACCATATCCATACTCCTCGTTGAGCCTGTTAGATCAAGTACCTTCGAAGTACTCGATCTCTCCTGATCCGGGTTTCACGGTGACGTAGGCTTTTTTCCAGTTGGGTCGTTTCCCCTGGGTGCGGCCTACGCGGCGCTTCTTGCCCTCAACATTGGCCGTGCGAACTGCTTCGACTTTAACCTCGAATGCCTTTTCGACAGCTTTTTTGATTTCTAGTTTGGTCGCGTCGGTTCGTACACGAAAAACATGTACATTGTGGCGCGCTTTTTGGTCCATACCCTTTTCCGACAAATGCGGTGCGAGTAGGATTTGAAATAGTCTTTCACTCATTTGGACAATACCTCCTGCAGTTCCTTGACCGCTTCGGCAGAGATGATCAATGCCTCATACTTCAGAAGGTCATGAATGTTCAACGCACTCGGCGAGCTATATTTGGTAGTCGGCAAATTGCGCGACGCCAACATCAAATTGCGATTCTCGAGCGAATCCACAATCAATGCACGCGGATGTTCTGACAAGCTTCCAATGACTTGAGCGAAGGCCTTGGTTTTGTGCGATTCAAGTTCCATCTTATCGATGATCTTGATCTGACCATCGTTCAGCTTCATGCTTAAAGCGGAACGCAAGGCGCCACGTCTCTTTTTCTTAGGAAAAGCGTAGCTAAAATCCCTTGGTTTGGGTCCGTGAACGATACCACCGCCGCGCCACTTGGGCGTGCGAATATCGCCAACACGAGCCCGACCAGTACCTTTTTGCTTCCACAACTTACGCCCCGAACCAGCAACTTCGCCGCGGGTCTTAGTGGAAGCTGTGCCAGCACGGCCACAAGCCAGATAGTGATTGACCGCTTCCCACATGAGGTGACGGTTGACGGGTGCCGCAAAAACGGTATCGAGTAACTCGATTTCACCAGCCTCTTTATTTTGTAATGTAAATACTGCCGCAGTAGCCATGTCGACCGCTCCTTAACTCGTGCGAATGGTCACGATGCCGCCCTTGGAGCCTGGCACTGCACCCTTGACCAAAATCAAATTCTTTTCCTCGATAATCTGAACAACCTCGAGGTTTTTAACCGTCACGCGCTTATTTCCCATTTGGCCGGGCATTTTTTTACCCGGAAAGACGCGCGAAGGCGTGGCACACTGCCCGATGGATCCCGGAGCACGGTGATGGTGACTACCGTGAGTCATGCGACCACCGCCGAAGCCGTACCGTCGAACTACCCCTTGGAAGCCTTTACCCTTTGAAGTACCCGTTACCGTAAGCATGTCGCTTTTTTCAAAAACGGTGGCCAAAACTTGATCACCTACTTTTACTTGCGATGCTTCCGTTAACCGAAATTCACTCAGGTGCCGCATGGGCGCAATCCCGTTTTTGTCCAAATGTCCGCGCTCCCCTTTCGAGAAGTCTTTAGGCACATTGCTTTCAACTAATCCAACTTGAATGGCATTGTAGCCATCGCGATCCGATGTTTTCACTTGAGTGATAACACACGGTCCCGCCTCTAGAACGGTGACAGGAATGACCCGACCTAGTTCGTCGTAGACTTGAGTCATACCTATTTTTTTACCGATGAGTCCCTTAATCATGCTTCGTTACCTCACGCACTCTCGTTACCGGGAGCCTATTTTTCTTTCCCAAACGCTTTGATTTCAACATCAACACCCGCTGGTAGGTCGAGCTTCATCAGCGCTTCCACGGTTTGCGGAGTGGGTTCCAGAATATCGAGCAGACGCTTGTGGGTCCGCATCTCGAATTGTTCGCGCGACTTCTTATCGACGTGCGGCGAACGCAGAACGGTGTACTTCCGGATTCGTGTTGGCAGGGGAATGGGTCCTGCAATCACAGCACCGGTCCGCTTGGCCGTATCCACAATTTGCTTTGTGGACTGATCCAAAATGCGGTGATCGTAGGCTTTGAGCCTAATCCGTATCGTTTCATTGATCATGGGGTCTCCTCACACTATTCCATCAACAGCTGTTGCGGGGCGAATCGTTCTTGAACGTCTTTGGGCGCTTCCTCGTAACGAGCGAACTCCATGGAGTAACTCGCACGCCCTTGCGATAAAGAGCGCAGCGCAGTAGAGTAACCGAACATCTGCGCTAACGCAACCTCTGCCGTTACCAATTGTGCATTTTGGCGCGATTCAATGCTCTGAATGCGGCCTTTTCGCGCATTTAAATCATTAACTACCGCACCGGTGTAGTCTTCTGGCGTGACAACATCCACGTCCATGACCGGTTCTAAAATGACCGGACCGGCCTCTCGCAACGCACGCTTGAGAGCGATCGCTGCAGCCGTTTTAAATGATATTTCGTTGGATTCTTCGACTCGAAAATGAGCATCCAACATCGTCGCCTTCACATCCATCAACTCATAACCAGCCAAAACACCGGATCTTGACGACTGAAGGACGCCCTCTTCGACGGCCTTTACAAAACTGGCTGGTAGCTGCTCGGCCTGCAAACGGCTAACAAAACTTGTACCTACGCCGCGCTCGGCCGGTTCGATCTGCAAGCGAATCGACGCAAACAAATTCTTGCCCGCCATGTGACGCTCGTATTGTTCTTCAACGACCGCCTTTTTGGAAATCGTCTCTCGATAAGCCACCTGGGGTTTGCCCACATTGGCTTCGACGTTAAACTCACGGACCATACGATCAACCAAAACTTCCAAATGCAGTTCGCCCATACCCGATATGATCGTTTGACCAGAATCTGAATCGACACGAACCAAAAAAGTAGGATCCTCTTGAGCGAGCCGCTTCAGAGTCGCATTGAGCTTTTCTTCATCCGCCTTCGTCTTAGGCTCAATAGCAATATGAATGACCGGATCTGGAAAGTCCATGCGCTCCAAGATGATAGGTGCCTTGGGGTCAGTAACTGTGTCACCGGTGACGACAAACTTGAAACCCGAGACAGCGGCAATATCACCGGTACGAATTTCCTGTATATCTTCGCGTTTATTTGCATGTAACTGCAAAAGACGACCTAGTCGTTCTTTCTTCTTACCATTCACTAAATAAACAGTTTCACCGACACGAGCAACACCTGAATACACGCGAACAAACGCCAAACTTCCGACGTAGGGATCACTTACGATCTTAAAAACAAGAGCCGAAAACGGCTCCTCGTCAACTGGGTGGCGCTGCAATTCAGCGTCGGAATCCTCTGCATGGCCAGTAATGGCCACAATGTCACTAGGGCTAGGCAAATAAGCCTCAACCGCATCTAACAAGGGCTGAATACCCTTATTCTTAAGTGCTGAGCCACACAAAACGGGCGTTAACTGCAGCTTAAGCGTCGCAGACCTTAATCCAGACACCAGCTCCGCTTCGCTCAAATCACCTTGCTCCAGATAAACAGCTAACAAGGCATCATTCTTTTCAGCTACGTGTTCCACCATAAACTCGCGTGCCTTTATGGCACGCTCAAGGTGTTCCTCTGGAATCTCGATCGTCTCGATGCGAGCATCTTGACTATCGCTTTCCCAGACGAGCGCCTTCATTCGAACTAAATCAATGACACCAACATGCTCATCTTCCATACCGAGCGGCAATTGCACAGGCACCGGATTCGCACCCAACCGCTCACGCATCATTTCAACCGTGCGCTCAAAGTCGGTGCCGACACGATCGATCTTATTCACAAAAGCGATGCGCGGAACACTATAACGATTGGCTTGCCGCCAAACCGTCTCAGATTGCGGCTCAACACCAGCTACCGAGTCAAAAACAGCTACAGCACCATCCAGCACTCGCAACGAGCGCTCGACCTCGGCCGTGAAGTCCACGTGACCAGGGGTATCAATAATATTTATCCGCACGTTGGACCAATGACAAGTGGTGGCAGCACTGGTAATTGTGATGCCTCGCTCTTGCTCCTGCTCCATCCAATCCATCGTGGCGGTGCCATGATGAACTTCACCGATCTTATGATTCACACCTGTGAAGTAGAGAATACGCTCGGTTACGGTCGTTTTCCCTGCATCGATGTGCGCCATAATCCCGATGTTACGGATGTGGTCTAGTGACATAGTTCGAGCCACAGGACAAATCCTCACAAAATCATTCCAGCCCCAAGGGACCGGTCGGAATTTGGTTTTCTTACAAATTTTTATCCAGGCAAGTTAGCGCAGCACCATTGCTTGCCTGTGCCTATGCGAAAAAGGCCGTGATGAGGCGGTATCAGCGGTTGTCCAACGAGGGACGACCTAACTGACCTTCCTTACCAACGATAATGAGCAAACGCTTTGTTAGCGTCGGCCATTCGGTGCGTATCTTCCTTCTTCTTCACGGCATTGCCGCGGTTGTTTGCTGCTTCGAGTATCTCTGCAGCAAGTTTTTCTCTCATGGTTTTTTCGCCCCTAGAGACGGAATAATCAATGAGCCATCGAATTGAAAGTGATAGTTGACGGCGCGGGCTTACTTCAATGGGAACCTGATAGGTTGCCCCACCCACACGACGAGACTTAACTTCAAGAGCTGGCCTAATGTTATCAAGCCCTTTCTTGAATATTTTTAATGGATCTTCACCCGTTTTCGTCTTTACGATATCAAACGCACCGTAAAGAATAGACTCTGCCGTTGATTTTTTGCCTTGCTTCATCAAGCAATTGATGAACTTGGCCAACAACGTCGAATTATAAACGGGATCGGGAATTACTTCGCGCGGCGCGACTTTACGTCTTCTTGGCATGACTTCTACTCCCCGCCTTACTTCTTAACCTTAGGACGCTTGGCACCGTATTTCGAGCGGGCCTGATTGCGACCGTCAACGCCAACCGAATCCAACGAACCACGAACAATGTGGTATCGCACACCCGGCAAATCTTTTACACGGCCACCGCGAATCAATACAATCGAGTGCTCCTGCAAGTTGTGACCTACGCCAGGAATATAGCTAGTAACTTCAATTCCGTTGGTTAGTCGAACACGGGCCACTTTACGTAAAGCCGAATTAGGCTTCTTGGGCGTCGTCGTATACACACGAGTGCATACCCCACGACGCTGCGGGCACGATTGCAGCGCGGGAGACTTCGTTTTAGCGGTTTGCTTGACTCTGCCTTTGCGAATCAGCTGATTAATGGTCGGCACGATGATCTCCTCATTCGTTCAATGTTGCGACAGGGCACAAAACGTGCGCGCAAACCCGGCGATCCTAGCATGGGGCCTACACACTGTCAACAACTTCGCGACTCCGTGCGCTAAAGACCGCATAAAGTCGCGAAGGGACGTATTCTACTCGATTCACGTGAGCTTGCCAATGCCGAAGTTTTCAATTGGTCAAAAATGGGTCACATCACTTAGTTTTGGGAAATAGACATGCACGCTCAAAGTCTCTTGATTAGCTTTTGAGTTTTCCATCTGGTGAATGATGCCCTCTTCAAAGGCCATCAGCGAACCCGCCTCAAATTGCTCACATTCCAATTCCTTAACGCCATTTTCTTGCATACAGAAGACGCGATTGGTGATGCCGCCCTCAATAATTGCGGCCACGCCGCAGCTCTTATCACAGCCGTGGTTGTGTGGGGTAGTTTGAGCCTCCGGCGCCCACCTAATGACAAGAACCTCAAATGCATCACAAGAATAGATCGATGTTCTTGAGTAATGGTCGGGCTCAGGCTGTTGGGGGGCCGACTCGCGTAAATCCTCAGGGCAAAAGGTTGCCCGACTCACAATTTCCTTTACTTGACATAGATCCAAGCTTTCGTCTTCTTGCAGTTGACACAATTCATCTATAAAGCCCATAGGCACAATACCTCCATCGCTACAGACCCTATTATAGAGTAGTAATGACGAAAGGTTGAGCGCGTCGTTCAAAAGCGATGCCGCTTTCTCCATCGCTATCAATTCTATTGTGCACTCTAACCGGCGAGGAGCAAGGCTGTATGACGAGCTCCTCTTCATCGGCAATGCGAACCTTCACGCCTGGATAGATCCATTGAGCAAAGAGGTCGGCCTGTTCAATAAAAAACTTTCGACTGGCAACTTGTTGTTCAAACCATTGGACACGGTCCGCTTTGATTTCACACCTTGCTTGGCCTTCCACAAACAATTTGCGACGGGACTCAGCCCAATGCTGAAAAAAGATGTTGGCCGCCAATTCAACTTCGGTGCTGCAGGCATCTTCATCGCCCATGATGCCCATCATCATGTGTTCACCGACACGAGCCTTACCGCCGGCCAAGACACTTGATCTTGATTTGCCGATCATGCGCCCTGCCACATTGACCACTGAGTTTTCGCAAGTCTCTCCTAACAAGAGCGTGCCGCCGCAGACAATGGTTGATTCCTTAATGCGCACAACCTCAAGCATGCGCCGCGCGAAAACGCCCATTTTGTTACAGCCAATAATGCCTCCGAAGACAAACATATCGCCTCGGCACCTAACGTGTGAGTCGACGACATTACCTTGTACCTCTAACCGTCCTGTAACCTCGAGTAACTCAACGCTGCGTAAGTTACCCACCACTTTCAGGTCCCCAGAATGCTGGAATTTACGGCGCTGATTGATTTCGGCGGCTTCAATCGCCAGCGAGTCCCCTGCTTCTCCTTGGTAGTTCCACAACGAAGCTGAATCATCTACAAAACCCTGAATTGTCTCGTCATTGCTCAGAGGTTGATCGATGGGGTCAGACTCCAATAATTGGGTCAAGGATTTATGGTCGAGCGGGAAGGAAACGGTTCCAACTGCGCCGATGGTGCGTGCCTCAGCAATGGCGCCTTTAGCACTTGAAACAGCCCAAAGTACGGCCCGCGACGTCGGGTCTAATTGTTTCATCGCCTGGAGGATGAAACGAGCGGGCATATCATCGCCATCTGCATCTAAGATGACCAAATGTGGGCGATACGATTCAAAACAGGCAATACATTCAATGCCGTTGGCAACACACTCCATATCTGAAACGCCCAGAAGGCGCAGATTATCGGTGGCGACCTGTGCCAGGTCGAGATCGGGTTGCAATAACAACACCCGAATCGATTTGTGCTCGTCGGTTAATGCATTCATGTTGAATCCGTGGGCCATTCTACCAGTAGCTTCGCCTAAGGTGCTATGTTGATTCAACGTTGTCGAAGATTTGTCGTGTACGAGTCATTTATCATCACGCGACAGATGCGTCCACAAAGAAGGACAAAATCGGTATCCTATGCGCGCTATTTTTAAGCTACACTCACCTGAGCGGTACAAATCGAAACTTGGCAAAGCATATGCTTGGTGATGTTTCGTAATGATCCCATCGGGAGGTCCTCATGAAAACCACCATTAAAATTATGATTGTACTGGCCTTTTTCACAGCACCCATTTTGGCCGGACGATTGCCACTCAATGACGACGAGAAGGCATGGTTAAAAACAGTCGAGCTCATCATCACTGCTGACGAACGCAAGTATTTCAAAAAGAAGTGCAGTACCCACATTGACCGTCAAGACTTCATCGATCTGTTCTGGGCCAAACGCGACCCAGACCTAACTGACGGGATCAATCCCTTTAAGGATGAATATTTCGCGCGCATGGATTACGTGGCCACCCACTACCGCGAATTCGTCGGTCGACCACCCAGAACAGATCGCGGATTTGTTTATATGTTGTTAGGCCAACCCGACAAAGTCGAGTTTCGCGCGGATCCTATGTTGGTGGGATTTAACTACCGCAACTCTTTTCCTCAATACCCACCAGAACTGTGGGTCTACAACGATATTGATTTTGGCAATGGGCGTCGACGCGCTATTGTGCAAATGATCCCCAAAAATTCATTTGGTGACTATGTTGCCTTGGTAGACGCTCAACTAGACCGGTTGCTGCGACGCATCAAATACGATTTCGTTATCCACCCAGAACTCGAACAGGCACCTAGCAAATCGGTAGAAGTTACCGATCTTCAGCCTCTTACTGGTGACGAAGACATGGACGATATGATTGACGATGAAGGCGAATCGTCGTCGACCAAGAACGTCATTGAAAGCAAACCATTACCTGTTCCCGTCGCTAAAGCAATGGCCACCAGTAGCCGTACTGTCTTCAATAACGACATCGGAAATCCGCTTAACATTGAAGGCAACAGTGCTCAATTCTTCAGTGCGGCCGGAAAATCACTGGTCATCATGCGTTTTGGCTTTCCATTAACTGGAATGACCACTACTAAAGAGAAGACGATTAACGCAACATTTGAGATGCGATACGCCATTACCAATGACAAAGGGCAACAAATTGTCGCAGATACACGCAATCAAGAACTTGTATTTCCCAACCAAGGCGCCTTAGATCGACAAAAACATTTTGCCCACGAGGTAGCGAAACTCATCGAACCCGGTAACTACGTCGCTCAGGTTCAAATCAAGAGCGGTCAGGGCAGCGTCTCGTATTGGGAGCTTCCAATCCGAATCGATGGCTTGCCGACAGAACGTCCTGGCATTACGCCAGTGGTATTGATGGTCCCTGATGTTGACCCGAAGGAAGCGAACCTTAAACTTAGAGACCGCGCCTATTCACCCAAGCTAAATCATCGGGTTCTCATTGGTGATCGGATCTATCCGATGTTCGAATTCGTGCACCTGGATAACGAGCCTCAATTGAAAGACATACGCATCATGATCGTAGCCGGAGACCAAATCGTTAAAAGTTGGAATTTGTATCCAGAAGAAATGACAGCGCTGGGAACTGGAGCCGTTATTTGCCATCCAGAAATCAGTACTTCTAAGTTAAAACAAGGTGTTTATCAGCTACGCGCTGAAATTGAATTACCTGATGGTGATATTCTTATTACTGAAACAGAACTCGTGCTCACTAAAGATTAAACACAATGCTTTTACTGATTTTCTACTCCTATTTGGCCCAAACTACTAAAGCTGAAGGCTTTCTGCTCAAAGAGATAGTTGAGGTTTCTTACCCGGGCGGCGAAACGACTAGGTACCAGAACCATACATGGGTAGGCCAAAATCGCGTTCGGTCTGATCGCTTGGATATGAATACAACCATTATTTATGATCTGGATCTCCATATTGTCTATCTCATCGACCACAACGATGAGACCTATCAAATCTCTCGCGCCAGTATATCCAAGCAAGATAGTCGATTAAGCCTCACGGGGCTCGCGCCTATTCGTGACGGCACCCTTGAACGACGCAGTCCTTTCGCCGAGAGCACCGGCAACCGCCGCAAAATAGGCTCATACATTTGTGACGAATATAAACTGACATATCCTGAAGAGTACGGAATTGAAACCACTATCTGGACCACTTATCACCGGTTCATGACCAAGAGTTATGTGCGTAAGGTATGGTATTCCGCCATTGGGACGACCCCGCCAGGGGATGTCAAACATGTATTGAACTCTATTCTCCGCGAAGTAAGAGGCATTCCGATTCAAATCGAAACAACTATTTCGCTAGAGGGTCATCAGATCACAACCAAATCGACGATTACTCAAATTGAGCCTTTTTCAGAAGATGAACTCACACTCATGGCGATTCCTTCTGGATATCACATTCGTCGTCAGCCATAATTCATGGTCCGCCTGATTGCTGTCATTTGGCTGAGCTTGCTAATCAGCTGTAAAAAGCCAGAATCTCATGACCTCGTCGTCTTCGCCGCGTCGAGTATGCAAATCCCACTTGAATCGGCTTACCGCGACTATCACAAACTAACGCAACAAACTGTACAGTTCGTTTTTGCAGGATCGTCCACACTTGCCCGGCAGATTGCGTTAGGTGCCCCAGCCCACATTTTTTTTACCGCTCATCCACAGTGGATCGCCATGTTGGAAGAACACAAACTTGCCGCCCATGTCCAACCCTGCATTGCGAGCAATCAACTAGTCATCGCCAGTCTTAATGCGCACGCCTTAAGCCCTTTTGAACTGACAACAATCGGTTCAGCGAAGGTCGCAAGAATTGCGGTTGGCGACCCAGCCCATGTGCCGCAGGGTGTTTATGCAAAGCAAGCCTTAAATCGACTTGAGCTTTGGAATCAAATAGAAGATCTGATCTTACCGACCAAAGATGCAGCCGCCGCACTTAGCTATCTAAAATCAGGCGCCGTAGATTACGCACTTGTCTACGAAAGCGAGTTGGCTCAGACCGACGGACTCTTTGTTATGTATCGCATTGACCCGGCACTTCACGACCCGATCCAATACGCGGCGATAACTCTGACGTCTATCCACCCGCAAGCCATTCAGTTCTTACATTTCTTTAATAACGGGCCGTATTTAAGGGCAGCCGGGTTTACGCCATGTGAAGGAAAAGCATTGGATGTTAACTGAGGTCGAATGGCAAGCCGTGTGGTTGTCACTCAAAGTCGCGCTTTGGGCCACCTTACTTAATGTCCCCGTTGGATTTACACTGGCTTGGTGGCTGACCCGAAGCCGCAATCCCCTTCGTCATTTGGTTCGCACATTGACGCTAATCCCTCTAGTTGTACCTCCTATCGTCACCGGTTATGTATTACTCATGATCTTCGCCCCCAACCAAGCGCTCGGCACGCAATTGGGTAAATGGGGCATCCAAGTCGCATTTGATTGGAAAGGTGCTGTTTTGGCTAGCTGGCTTATGAGCCTACCGCTTATGGTGCGTTCGGTTATGGTGGCCATGGAGCAGCACGACTGGCGCCTGGAACAAGCATCTTATGGTTTAGGCATTTCGCCGTCAGTCACCTTCAGAAAAATAACTTTGCCGCTATTAACACCTGGAATATTAGCGGGTAGTGTGCTCGCCTTTACGCGCGGGTTTGGTGAGTTCGGAGCCACTATCGCGCTCTGTGCCAGCATCCCGGGCCAAACCCAGACGATCCCATTAGCCATCTATAATGCGATGCAGCAGCCTGATGGCGATGAGCGAGCAATGCGGCTAGCGCTTCTGTGTACGCTCATAGCTTTAACCGCGGTCGCCCTTAGCGAATGGCTCAATCGAAAGCCGTCCACATGATTGATTGTGCGTTCAAGCTGCAAGAACAGGCGTTCACGTTACGTGTAGATCACCGACTGGGCGCAGCAAGAACAGCGATCCTGGGGCCATCTGGAGCCGGGAAAACGACATTCTTGATGGCCTTAGCCGGCATCAAGAGACCCACGGCGGGTCAAATCCATGTGGGTGACCAGGTTTGGTCTGATTCCGACAAACGAATATACCTTCCGACACATCAACGCGATATCGCCATCGTTTTTCAGGATTCACGCCTGTTTCCACATTTGACGGCCTTTGAAAACATGCACTTCGCACGCGGAGCAAAGGTGACGACATTACAGATTCGGCAAGTTATCGAAGCATTGGAATTAGATGCATTTGGTCATTTAATGCCCCGTCAACTTTCAGGCGGCCAGTTGAAACGTGTGGCGTTGGCAAGAGCCTTAGTGGCAGGACGACGTTACCTATTCTTAGATGAGCCCTATCAAGGCCTGAATCGAGAATTGAAAGGCCAAATCATGGATTTCGTCGATCTTTGGTGCCGGGACCAAGTAGAACAGGTCTTAATCACCACCCATTTAATGGGAGAATGCAGCCACATAAGTGACGAATTCATGGTGATCAATGGGCTAGGCCCGACATTTCTTGGGCCGCTACATGAGTTAGTGCAGCAAGAGTCCAGCCTCAAGCAACTGATGCAAATTGGTATCGAAAACAGCCTGGCTTGTCAGGTTATTGCCAATGAGTGCGACTTCATTGTTGCCCAACTGAGCGCGACCCAACTTTATGTCGCTGGCCACGCTAAAGTGGGCGAACAAGTAGTCTTAAAGTTTCGGGCAGAAGACGTTGTTATAGCCAAAGAAGCTTGTTCGATGACTTCGGCCCAAAATCGGCTGGTAGCCAAAATCACTCAGATCCACCAGATAGATGGGCGCGTGTTAATCCATCTTGACGCAGGACAACCGATCTATGCAGAAATCACGCCCAGAGCACTTAGTCAGTTAAGACTAGAGCGTGGAGATGATGTCCACTGCCTGATAAAGAGCATGGTGCTTAGAGTTGCCTAGTTGCTTAATCGCCTATATGTTTTAATGTCATTGATTCAAGCGGGTTTGATAAATCTGACGAGGATGTCGATAAGAAGGAAACATCAATGAATAAGAGTCTACTGGTTAATACGATTTGCGTGGTCATCATAGTGGTTGGTCACACAGCGGTACCAGAACCCCTAAAACATCACGTGATTAACATGGGTTATTTTGCCTTTTCGGGTGCGATCACCAACTGGCTTGCCATCCATATGCTATTCGAGAAGGTACCAGGACTTTATGGTTCGGGTATCATCCCGCTTAAATTTGAAGCCTTCAAAAGCGCGATTTACAAAATGGTGATGACCGAGTTCTTTTCGCTCGAGAACATCAAACAATTTGCAGCCAAGGAAGCCATCCAAGAATTCAACCTAGATCCTGTTATTGAGCAAATCGACTACAACCACATGTTTGAAGGATTAGTAGAAGCGATCAATGCCTCAAAATTGGGTAGTATGTTGGCGATGTTAGGCGGCGCAAAAATGATTGAGCCCATGCGCGAGCCATTCGCTGAAGTTATGAAACGTAGGCTAAAGGAACTATCTTCACGTCCCGAATTCAAGGAAGCGCTTAAGAGTCAACATCCACTTCAATTAGATGAACATCTGCAAGACAAGGTCGCCGAACTCGTCCGCCAACGACTTGATCAATTGACCCCGAACGACGTCAAGCAAATCGTGCAGGAAATGATTCGAAGCCATCTGGGCTGGTTGGTCGTCTGGGGTGGTGTCTTTGGCGGCCTCATAGGACTCGTGTCGAGCCTACTTATTCGATAACCTGGCATTCAGGAGGCATTTACGTGGCCAGATCAATCTCTCAAATTACCGTCGGTTCCTATTCGCACTTTGATCCAGACAGCAAAGTAAAACTCAATCAATGCTGCCTGTTTGCGCTTTGTGACGACGGGACATTATGGTTAATGAAAGACCCTACCGGAGACGAACCCTCAGAGTATTGGACAGAGTTACCTGCACCGCCTTCACCTAAGACCAGTTAATCGACCTCTTTACGACCTTTTCTGCGTGCCTTTTCTTCTTCAACACGTTTCTTTTTTAACTTTTCTAGCTGTTCTCGTTCTTGCTTCTTAAAGTACTCTTCTTCTTTGTTATAACCCTGTTTATGCATCTGTTCACGCATCTAGTTGGCCTCCAGCCTAGGATTAGTGTGCATCTTAACCTAAAGTTATCGAAATTTGTTGCCTGTCACGACAGCAATTCCTCCCAAGACTAAGAGACTCGCAAATATTAACCTCATTTGGATGGATTCGTTTAACAAAAAAACGCCTCCCAGAGCAGCTATCACTGGTACGGAGAGTTGAACCACCGCAGCGTGCATGGTTTCCAATCGTTTTACAGCCACGTACCAAACCACATAGCCGAGTCCTGAAGTGATGGCGCCTGATATGACGGCAATCACCATTCCGGCGCTCGTAATATTCCAATCCTGATAGTTCAGTAACCAAAGTGGAAGCATCATTAACGTTGCTAAAACAAAATTGCAGGTTGTCGTCGACGTGGGGTCAGCGGACCCTTGACCAAACAGTGAATAAAAACCCCAGCCTGTACCTGCCGCTGCCATAAAAAGACAGCCAAGCAACGAGGGGGCTGAAATACCGGGCCAAAGCAAAACCAAGAAACCAGATATAGCAGCGGCATAACCAAAGACTTGCAATCCCATCAGTCTTTCTCCGCGCAAGAAGCCAACAGTGACCATGGTTATTTGTACACTTCCAAACAAGACCAAAGCGCCGACGGCTGCTGGCAGACTTTCGTATGACAACGAAAAGGCTGCCGCATAAAGAACCAACATGGCTGCCGCCTTTAGAGATTGCCTATTGATCTGCGCCCAAGCCACCTTGCGAAAAGAGACAATAGCCACCAGTGCAACTGCCCCTGAGGCAAGTCTAATTTGCGTGAACGAGCCTGCGTCAATGACCTGATCTCGCAGCGCTAATCTACACAAGATCGAATTTGCAGCAAACGCCACCATGGCCAGCGTTGTCCATAGAAACGTTTGAATACTCATAAACGACGCTCACAACACGACACCAACGAACGCCCCAATAAATTAGCGCAGATCACGTTCTTACCAACCCAAGTACGGCCCGGAAAAAGTAGATTTCCGGGCCTTTACATGATCATTGGTCCTTATCGTATTCAATGATGACACGATTCTGATCCAGTTTGGGACGTCGAGTTGATGGCAGTACCATGACATCGGCCTTGCCGTCCTTTTTAGTGCTGCTACTTGTTTGCACATTGAAGACTCGCACGTTATCAAAAATGTGACGCGTTGCATCACTCGTGGTTGCATGTATCGCTAAGCGCAAAGCGCTACCGGCCTCAAGTGAATAGGAAAAGACATCCGAAGTGGCATCTACCCAACGTAGATAACCGAGCAACGAGAGATTCTGCCCTTCAAAACTGACTTGAGTGGTGGCGGCGTTTGCGTTCCAGTTGTAGGCGTTAACAAGTGTGTTTTCCATGGTTGCTGAGTCATACAGGTAGAGGCCTTGCGATGTGTTGTTGCCATCAAATGAGCCATTAAAGACGATTGCCACCTGGTAGTCGATAAGTGTGATCCCAGTATCTGGAGCGGTCAATTCCGAACCAACAAACCACGAAACTTCGTTCATACCACCTGTTGTCCCCAACTGGGACATTGCAGCCCCATTCTTTCCGCCCACCGGACCCTGCGTCCAAGCCCAGCCTGCGGCACCGTCGGAGTCACTGACACCTACGAGATAAAAATCGACATATTCGTCAACTGCTGCCTGATCTTCAAACGTTTCCAATTCCATAGGAAACTGAGTGACCAGTAAACCATAATCCGTGCGCGACACGGTATCACCCTCAAACAAGGAAACCATAATGTAATAGGTACCTGGCTGAAACACACGGGCAATGGATTCATGGCCGCCTGCTGATGCGGCATAATCAACTTCAGGATCGAAATCGGGGTCAGCCGAAAACCAATTGCCATCAGCTTCCTGTGTGGAGAAGACAAACATGTCTATGTCGGTGATTGAAACGTCTGGAGCAGTGGCGATCAGCAATGCTGTGGGTTCTGAAATGGTAAATGAATATACGTCTTCTACGTCATCAGGAGAACCAGGGCCACCATGTATATTTAACTGCTGGCCGACGTCGCTCTGTTCGAGCGATCCGATGACATTGATATTGAACCCGCCAGAAGCTGGTAACAAGACTTGAGCGGTTGCATATGAATTGTTCTCTTCGACTTCGTTTATGAATACTCGAGGAGGGGCTCCAGAACCACCAGATTCGCTTGCACGCTGAACTGCATTAACACCTGACAGATTTACCCGTGGCTCGTTGAGGTCGCCCCAAAGCACAAATCCAGCCCATTTTGATCCAGTGGTTTCAGCGCGCACCCAGGCACCTTGAGCGTTGCCAAACAAGTCTCCACCTACACGGGTGACTTTCTGATTGGGTTGGACGTCGCTGATGGTGGTTTCAGTCACCTGGTTACCACTCGCGTCGTACAGCTTAAAAGTGACATCTGCGCTGCTGGTGCCGAGATTAACGGCTACATAGCCGACCCACTCGAGAGCCGAGTCCTGGTAATGCGGATAATCTAATACGTCGTTAGACGTATAACTGCCCTGTAGGCCGGCAAAAAAATCGTTGCCGCCAACCGAACCAAACAACTCGTAACCTACTAAATTTTGATCGGCAGCCACGTTGACCCAGGCCGTACCCGCAGGAACGGGATCCATTGTATTCGCGTCAAAGAGCAACGTGACTTTGTCGTTAGAACCAAGCGTTAACTGTCGGCTATTGAGAACCGTACCCGCCGAGTTGTAGTAAGTTTCGGTCACGCTAGCGCTGGCGTCGCCCACGTTGATGTACACCATACCTGTCCAGAAGTTCACGGTATCCGTGGCGACGTGCAAAAAACGCAATACACGACCCGATTGGTTGGTGAGCCCCAAAGATGCGCGTCGCTTATTACCGTCGATGTAATCAAAATACTCCATCGCGGCCAAACCTTTGGCGTTTGACTCTAGAAGCACCCAGTTAATGGGATCGAGGTCTGACCAATAATCAAGGACATCATGTTTCGCAAGACCATATGGCATACTGTGCTCGGGAACCGTCTTGATACCTCCTGAGGGTCTAGGTAGCAGACCCGTGAAGATGCCTTCGCTAGATCCATTCAATGCAGAAAGAGTGGTTGAAAACGTGGTTGTGTTCTTAGCGACATGAGGCATAAAGGCGGACTCGGTGAGCGAAGATGCCGCCCAATAAGCGGATTTGGTACCATCACTCAATAATTCAGCGACGATGTAAAGTTCACTGTCAGAACCGACTTGAACCCAATGAATATCTATCACTTCAGGCCACAACGCAGATGCCATGACCAGCACTTTTGACTTGCCAGCAACCTCAGTTAGCAGCGTCGATTGATTGACTGAAGTGCCGTCCATCGAAAATCCATAGATATCGATGCCTGTGGCCATGTCACCAGGGTTAACCAAATAGAAGGCTGTATCAGACTCATTACCCAACTGAACTTCAGGTAAATAATAGAGATTAGTTCGATCGGATTGGCTCAAACCGACTAGGCCGGTCGCCATTAATGCCATTAGCACACAGTTTTTGAAATACATATAGGTCTCCTTAGCATTACTTCACTTCGCTGACCCCATGAACGCCTAGGAGCACGAATATTG
Source organism: Holophagae bacterium (assembly GCA_029263455.1). Taxonomy (GTDB): domain Bacteria; phylum Acidobacteriota; class Holophagae; order Acanthopleuribacterales; family Acanthopleuribacteraceae; genus JAGQSC01. The sequence continues at coordinate 683,088 of JAJCXM010000008.1, read as the reverse complement.
GATATCAAGATTTCATGGTTGAAAAAATGTTTCCGTTCTTTGCCAATCGATGCATTAGGTTACGAAACGCATATCTTAGATCATGCAAGACCACATTTTATGCAATGAACAAGCCAAAGACAATACAGGAGTCGGCGTCAACCATTCGAGAATCAACCTCAACCGACCTCCAACATTCCTCTGACTGATGCTTGTCAATGCCTGTTCGCCTATAATGTCGCGATGAGGTTGATCCATGGTCGAAAAAGTTGACGTCGCGATTATTGGCGCTGGACCAGGTGGCTGTACGTTTGCGATTCTCGCAGCTCAAGCCGGCTTAAAGGTGGTCGTTGTTGAGCGCGAGACATTCCCTAGACAAAAAATAGGCGAATCGCTATTGCCCAACAACACGCCGCTTTTCAAACGTCTCGGTCTCTTTGATCGCATCGACAACGGCCCTTTTCAAAAGAAACCAGGTGCCGTTTTTACGCATGAAGAAAGTAAATTTTCGCGAGAAATTCGTTTTCGCGACGCGTTCGAATGCAAAGCAAATTATTCCTACCAAGTAGAGCGGGCGGCGTTTGATTGTCTCTTTGTTGAAAGAGCAAAAGAAGTGGGCGTCGACGTCAGACAGCCTGCCAATGTGGTTGAAGTTGTTGGTGACAAAGACAAGGTACATGGATTTATTTACAAAGATGCAGAGGGCGAAAAACACAGTATCCACGCAACGTTAACCATTGATGCCTCTGGTCGAGCCATTTTTCTGGCAAAGTCGCTCAGTCACGTTGAGCGCGATCCCATACTTAATCAAAGTAGCGCGTATGCTTATTTCAATCGCTTCACCGCAAGCCCTATCGCTGAACCGGGCGATATTGAAATCATACAAACCGAAGGCGCTTGGTCATGGCTTATCCCATTGTCAGCTAATCACGTAAGTGTGGGCATGGTTTGGACGAAAGAAGCCATCAAGGCGCAAGCAAATTCACTGACCGCTATGTACCACAAGGGCTTAGCTGAGTCTCGGGTTTTGCGAGAGCGACTGGCTGGAGCTGAACAGATAGGTGATGTCACGTCAGTTGCTGATTTTTCTTATTGCGTGCAACCGGCATGGGGCCATGGCTGGCTCTGTATTGGAGATGCCGCGGTTTTTGTAGACCCTGTTTTTTCATCGGGCGTGATGTTGTCCACCGTTTCGGCTGAGCGGGCATTCGATTTAGTTGAGGACCAACTGAAAGCGGGCATAACGCCTACTTTGGAGAAGTTTGATATCTACCAAAAATGGCTAGACCAAGGTCTAAGGCGATTTAAGTCTTATATTTACGGATACTACACGCCAGGATTTCAGAAGGTCTTTTATAGTGATCCCCCGTTTCACGCGTTTCGGCGCGCTGTGGCCTCAAACTTAGCAGGTAACGTTTTTACGCCATCGCGGATGACCCGTTTATGGACATCCTTTTTCTGGTGGAACGTTAGGCGCGAGAATCGGAAACTTGGCTTTCGATCGCCTTATCCAGGACTTTCCTAGTCAGCAATCAAAACACCCAAATCCAAAGGGCAAGTGCGACAGCTAAGGCAATTCCACCGATCATCACATAAATACCAGTTGCTGATTTAGACGATTTCTCGGCTGCATCTTTTTGTGAAACCTTAGCGGGCTTTTCGGTCGCATTACTCTCGACTTCATCTTCAAGAGGTTCACCAGAAATAGCTCGGAAAAAGTCGGTTGTCGATTGGTAGCGATCAGCGGGCTCTTTGCTGAGGGCTCGATCAATGGCACGAACAATATGGCTCGGCACGTCCGAACGGATCTTGAGCAAGGGGTCCGGTCTCTCGCTCAATTGCTTTTCGATAATCTCAATAAAACTTTCACCATCAACAGCTGGCACACCTGCCAACATCTCATATGCCAGGAGACCAATGGCATAGATATCAGAAAGTTGGTCTACGGCGTTCCCGCGACACTGTTCCGGCGACATATAAGCCGGAGTTCCTATTACCTGGCCTGTACCGGTCAGTTTAAGGATGGCCGATTCAAACTCTTTTGCGTCCACATGGACGAGACCAAAATCCAACACTTTAATGCTGACGTCATCATCGGTGGTTTGGATCATGATATTGGTCGGCTTCAAATCGCGATGCACGATGCCTTTTGCGTGAACAACCGCCATCGCTTCACACAGTTGCTGCATGATCGTGAGAAACATCTCGTGGGGCACACCCATTGGGTTGTTCTCAAGTAGCGCAGCCAAGGTGTCGCCTTCGACGTATTCCATCACGAAATAAGGTGTCCGCTCGTCGATGGTATCGTAGTCAACCACTTCGACAATATTGCGATGGGGCACTTTTGCAAGCGCTTGAGCTTCTCGCCTAAATCTCTTAATCGCTACATTTGCGTGTTGATCCACTAAATGGAGCCGAATAATTTTGATCACGTATTTACGGCCCAAGACTTTGTGTTTGGCTAAATAGAGGACGCCCATGCCGCCATAACCAAGCACTTCTTCGATAACATATTTGCCACCAATGACATGGCCAATCATGTCATTGCCGCTTTCTAGAACTTCACGGTTCACGTCTTTGTCATCAAGCTCATCGCCACGCTTGGCAAATTCCTCTTTTTTCCAAAGATCGCTTAAACCCATACTTCGATCCGCCGCCAAACTTTCGATTTGGGTTCACCGAATTCTCATAGTAATAGAAGGCAAACCTTGCCCTCACTCTACACTGTTGCAATAAGCATTGACAAGCAAAAGCGGGCTTTATGACCGTCGACGTGCGCGTGGAGCTCGCTGATTGGACTCGATCTCTTTTGACTTCTCTACCAGTTCCTCGGCCATCTTGGTATTCACCATATATTTGGGTACCCTGCGATTGAAATCAGCAATTCTTGTCAAGACCTCCGGGTCTTCGGGATCGAGGCGATGCATCTTCTTCAGAATAGCGACAGCTTTGGTATAAAAACCCCGCTCCACATGGTGGTCGACCAATTCAGCATAATATTTCTTGGCCTCTAATGGCTGATCCTGTTTAAGGCATAAATCAGCGATCTGGCCGAGCAACACATGGAATTTAGAATGGGTATCGCTTGATAAATCGCGGCTCTCGTCAAGCTCATCAAGTAGTTGTGCCCGCGCGTCTATGAAAGAACCATCTTTGATCAATTCAGAGACATCTTTTTTCTTACGAAATGGGTTCCACAAGTGATGCCTCCTTATTTTGTTCATTCTAGCATTGCTAGATTCACAGATTAGCCTAAAGCGTCAAAGTTCTTCTGCCCCTTCCGGCGGCGGGTCGTTGGTTAGGTGGAGCCCTCCCTGCGCGTCTCGCCAGCGGTACAGCTTGCGTGGTGTTTTTTCTTTTTGAGTTTCGACTGGAACGGGTTGAACCCGATTGGGTTCCACATGAGGCAGCTCAGCGCTTGAGGGAGACACCTCATTTAGCCGCCGAATCAATGTCAGCATACGCTCGTCGTTCAATAGCTTCCATGGAGATGACTGACGCAGTTGTTCATTGAATTCTGGGTCCTCCAATATCGCACGCACTTCAGGATCCTGTTGAAGCTGATCAAATGCGGAACCAACCCTGGCCAACAATTCTGCCAAACCTTTAGCTTCCCCTTCATCGTTAATTAGCCTAAGTGCTTGGCCAGCCTCACTAAACGCAGGATCTTGAGCAAGATTCTTAAACGCGTTTGATTCAAGAATTGCAGCCGTGTCTCCGCGCGTCATTGCATCCCGTATAGCATTATCCTGTAAACATTGATTTAGAAGCGGGTGATTCATAACTGTCTTTGCGTGACGAGCAACTTGACCAGGATCAGCCGCAAATTCGACCATGGCTTGATTCTTTTCTGAATCTGGCACCACACGTCTCGCAATGAACTTAGCCGCCGCTATGCTCATCCGTTCAAATACGGGACGACGGGTTGAATACTCTAGTTGCTCTGGCATGAGTGCGTCACGAACAAACATAGCCATCCACACGACCACCAACGAATAAACCAATCCAACAGTGCCATTTAGAATGGCCGCAAGTATGAAGGTCCAGGATCGAGCCTCACCTCGCTCGACCTGTTTTCGCGCACGCCGCTTAAGCAAGAGTCCGGGTATAAAAAAACAGAAACCCACGCCCATAAAAATGATCGTCGCCGCCATAAAATACGCACTCAGTCCCTGTGCTAACCCCATCAGCCGCAAGATGTCCCCGAACGGAAAAGCTAGTTTTAGCGATGCGACGTAGGCAAAAACGAGACCAGCAAGGCCAATGATGACGGCCGCCAAACCCTTCCGATATCCTGAATAGACGAAAACGAGAACAACGATTAGGCCCAATGAATTCACCATTAATTCAGTCCCTGTCTGACCGAAGCACAATGTTCAGCAATAATCAGTGCGCCATCCAACAAACGCGGGCCGGGCCGACCCAATAAATCTTCATCAACCGCATAAACGTGCCCGTTGACGATGGCGTTAATCCCGCCCCAACCCTTTCGCTGTGAAACCTTGTCTGGCTTAAGCTGATGATAAGGAACACCACACCATGACACCAAAATAAGCTCAGGGTCGGCATGGATAATTTCGTCAGCGTTGACCGCAACGGATTGGCCCAGTCGGTCCGAAAATATCCATTTGGCTGATACGAGTTCGGCAAGGTCATTTGTCCAACAGGATTGGCCCGGCGCGTAGTAGGGTTTGGGCCACCATTCCAAGTAGGTCCGAACGGGACGCGACGTTGAGCAAGCCCGTTTAATACGGGAGCGCCTATCACGTAAATTTGAAACCTCCTGCTGAGCTTTGTTTTTGACACCAAGAATTGAGCCTAGATATAGCATATCGTCGAATACGTCATCTAAGCTCTTGGGCGCCAAGACAACGACCGAAAAACCCAAGCGCTTTAGCGCAACCACATTTTTTTCCATACCCGGAACGCTCAACGAAGCGACCACAAGGTCGGGAGAAAATTTGGCTAACTGATTTAAGTCCACGTCCAGATCCATACCTAGCCTTGGCAATCCGCGGATGTTTTCTGGAAAATCCGAGCTAGAGTCCAAAGCTACTAGCCTATCGGCGCACCCAAGCGCCGCCACACATTCTGTGTTGGATGGACAAATACTAACGATTCGCTGTGGTTCCGTGACTGGTAGATTATCGAGCTGGCGTACGTCAATCTTTCTGAGTTCCCCATTAATGCAACTGGTTCGTTGCCCTCGCGCAATGAGCCAGGCTTCTATTGCGGCAATGAAACTGTCGTCGAGCAGCGAGTCAGGAATTTCTTGTGACGTCAGGTCCATAGGCCATTGATCGTTCGTTTGATCCGTATGGAAATAGTCCGGTTGAGCGCTTCGCCTTACGCTTAAACGTTCAGTTTCAAATACGAGCGAACGATCGACCATGTCATTATCACCGAAACTTTTGATGCATTTCGACTGGCTCAGCTTTTGGTGTGTTTGCTTGGTTTAGGAGCTCAACAATGACCGAAAATGCCATGGCGAAATAGATATATCCTTTAGGAATATGGTGCCCGGTGCCATCGCCAATCAGCGAAACTCCGATAAGTAACAAAAAGCTCAGGGCCAGAATTTTGATACTAGGATGACGAGCAATGTAAGCTGCGATTTTGTTCACACTCAACATCATGACAATCACCGAAATGATGACGGCCGTAATCATGATAGATACCTCATCAACCATGCCCACAGCTGTGATTACAGAATCCAGCGAAAAAACGATATCCAAGATCATGATTTGAAAAATAACACCCGCAAAACTGGAAGCCAGTTTCTTTGATTTGCTGCCATCCTCGGCTTCTAGGTTTCCGTGAATTTCATGGGTTGCTTTAGCCAGTAAGAACAGGCCCCCTATGATGAGAATAATGTCGCGCCCTGAATATCCGTGCCCAAGTAATTCGAAAAGAGGATTAGTTAATTTAACCAGCCACGAAAGACTGAACAATAAAAGTACACGCGTAATAAGGGCAGCAGCTAAGCCCAACCGGCGCGCACGAGGCTGCTGAGCCAACGGCAGTTTTTCGGAAATGATGGAAATAAAGACGATATTGTCAATGCCCAACACAATTTCCAAAACCGTGAGCGTAAACAATCCTATCCAAGCATTAGGGTCAGCGAACCATTCCAAAATCGACCTCCTCTTTGTATTTCAACCCTCCACCATAGAAAACTGACCTTCACTCGGCAACGTTTATCTTGCGGGCTGCGTCCTCGCTCGTTAAACTGCCAGCTGTTTTAAGGGAGGCGGAATGAAAGGCATTGTTTTAGCAGGCGGTTCAGGTACAAGACTATATCCAATAACGATGGCGATCAGCAAACAGTTAATCCCCATCTACAACAAGCCGATGATTTATTATCCGCTATCCGTACTGATGTACTCGGGAATCCGTGAAATCCTGATTATCTCGACACCTGAGGATACACCCTCATTTCAGAGACTCTTGGGCGACGGCGAGAGGTTTGGCGTTAAGTTTACCTACGCCATTCAACCAGAACCGAAAGGCCTGGCACAGGCTTTCACGATCGGAGCTGACTTTATTGGTTCCGACTCTGTGAGCCTCATCTTGGGCGACAACGTTTTTTACGGCCATGACCTTACGCATTCATTGCGCGCAGCGGCGGCCAACAATCATGGCGCAACCATTTTCGCGTACCGGGTGCACGACCCTGAACGATATGGTGTGGTTTCCTTCGATGAAACGGGACGCGCCACAAAAATCGTCGAAAAACCCGAACATCCTGAATCACACTATGCAGTCCCAGGACTCTATTTTTACGATAACCGGGTCGTAGATATCGCACGTAACTTGGCACCTTCGGCCCGGGGCGAATATGAGATCACAGATATCAACAAGGCCTACTTAGAAATGAAAGAACTTCAAGTTGAGAAACTGGGTCGAGGTATCGCCTGGCTAGACACGGGCACCTACGAATCTTTGTTAGAGGCCAATACCTTCATTCAGGCTATCGAACATCGTCAAGGCCTTAAGGTCGCTTGTCTCGAAGAAATTGCCTACGAAATGGGGTTCATTGACGAAAAAATGCTACGCACATACGGTGAAGCTATGTCGAAGAACGAATATGGCCGCTACTTGCTGAGTCTGCTGGAGCCTTAGCGCTTCGCGCACAAAAAAAGCCTCGCAACTGCGAGGCTTTTTGTTCAATTGATTGACGTGAAATCTATTTGATTTCGCGATGCACCGTGTGTTTTTGCATGAACGGGTTGTATTTCTTCAAATCGATGCGTCCCGGTGTATTTTTACGGTTCTTGGAAGTCACATACCTTGAAGGAGGTCTTCCCGCTTCTTTGGCCTCGGTGCATTGGAGAATGATATTGATTCGATTGCCTTTCTTTGCCACAGTGACCTTCCTTAACTCTTAAAACTAACAGGCGGACCTAGCCGCAAGCGTGGATCATAGCCGGAATGAGGAATGAACGCAAGTCGAAAAGCTCAGTTAATGTCCGAAAGTGACACTTAGGGTCAGGATTTTACTGACGCTGTTCCACGAGAACCGATAGAATACCTAAACCATACAGACATCTTGTCGCTGAAAAGGGAGCAATCCATGACAGAAGCCCACGTTACCTATCCCGTCCTGGAACACATCCGCAAGCGTTCCTATTTGAAGTCCCGGGACGAATATACGGCGATGTACAAAAAGTCCATTGACGAACCGGACGAGTTTTGGCGCGAGCAAGCCAATCGCTTGGATTGGTTTCACCCTTTTCAAAAAGTATCAGATTGCGATCTAGCCAATGCCAGCATTCGCTGGTACGAAGGCGGCAAGCTAAACGTGGCCCATAACTGCCTGGATCGGCACTTGAGTGAACGGGGCGACCAGACAGCAATCATTTGGGAAGCTGATGAAGCGAAAGACGGGCGTCACATTAGTTATCGCGAGCTGCATGCAGAGGTCTGTAAAACGGCCAACGTGCTTAAATCAATGGGTGTAAAAAGAGGCGATCGCGTCTGTATCTATTTACCCATGATTCCGGAACTTGCCTACACCATGTTGGCCTGCGCCCGCATTGGCGCTATCCATTCAATTGTATTTGCTGGATTTTCGGCTGAATCTATTCGTGACCGAATCCTTGATTGCGAAGCTAAAATGGTGATTACAGCCAATGAGGGTGTGCGAGGTGGGAAAAGAATCGCTCTAAAGTCAATTGTGGACAAAGCCGTTGAAGGGCTTGAAGTGGTTGAGTCGGTTCTTGTTTGCCGGCGAACCGACACGGATGTGCCCATGAAGTCAGGCCGAGACTTTTCGTTTGAAGAAGCCTGCAGCAAACAACGACCCACCTGCCCGGCCGAATGGATGGACGCAGAAGACCCATTATTCATTCTCTACACAAGTGGATCAACAGGCAGGCCAAAGGGACTCTTGCATACAACAGGAGGATATTTAACCTACGCTTCACTCACGCATAAGTACGTTTTTGACGTACATCCCGGTGATGTGTATTGCTGTGCGGCCGATATCGGCTGGGTCACCGGCCACACATATATCATTTACGGCCCGTTGGCTAACGGGGCCACCACAATCATGTTCGAATCGGTGCCCACCTATCCCGATCCAGGCCGTTATTGGGACATTGTCGAGCGCCATAAGGTCAATATCTTCTATACCGCGCCAACCGCGATACGCGCGATCGCAAGGGAAGGAGACCAATGGGTTAAGAAATACGACCGCTCAAGTCTCCGTATCCTGGGTACGGTTGGTGAACCTATCAACCCTGAGGCATGGGAATGGTATTACGATGTGGTTGGCGAACAAAAGTGCGCCATCGTGGACACATGGTGGCAAACAGAGACAGGCGGCATTATGATCACGCCCCTGCCGGGTGTGAATGAACTCAAACCGGGCGCAGCCACATTACCTTTTTTCGGAGTTCATCCCTGCTTGGTTGACGAGGAAGGTAAAAAGATAGAGGCAACTGAAGCTAAAGGATATTTATGTATGCAAGCAGCTTGGCCCGGTCTTGCACGAACCGTATATGGCGATCACGAGCGCTTTAAGCAAACCTACTTTTCACAGTATCCTGGCCTCTATTTCACAGGCGACGGCTGTAATCGTGATAAAGATGGTGATTATTGGATTACAGGCCGTGTCGACGATGTCATCAACGTTTCCGGGCACCGACTTGGCACCGCTGAAATTGAAAGCTCAATCAACGCCCATCCTTGGGTTGCTGAGTCTGCTGTGGTCGGTTATCCACACGAGATTAAGGGAACTGGCATATTAGGTTTCGTGATTCTCAATGCCAACATCGGTGATCAGGCAAAAGAGGAGATTGTGCAAGCTGTTCGCGAACAAGTCGCAACAGACATCGGCAAATTTGCTCGCCCCGACCTAATCCTTGTTTGTCCAGGTCTCCCAAAAACGAGATCAGGCAAGATTATGCGACGTATTTTGCGGAAAATTTCGGTCGGTGAATATGGCAATTTGGGCAACGTAACGACCCTAGCAGACCCTTCTGTCGTTGACCAAATCATCGGCGTGCACAAGGAAATGGTGAAAAAATGAAGCGATTCTTTGCAGGCATTCTTGTTTCCACCTTAGCCTTGGGCCAAGGCGGGCTGCGTTATTCAATTCAGGTCATCGAGTTCGAGAATCGTAGTGGATGGCACGGGCAATGGCAACTGGGTCATGCGTGGGATGCTCTATTAACTGACGCCCTTACTCAATCTGGGAATTTCATTGTGGTTGCAGATCCAGGTATGCGCGGCGCTGCCATGGATGAACAGGACTTCGCTGCTTCGGGTCGCACGGCTGGCGGCAACAAAGCGCCCAAAACCGGCGAGATGACACCTTCTCAGCTCTTAGTGCGCGGCGTCATTCATCAATTTGATGACGGAACATCCAAGGGCGGCGCAGGGGCGAGATACAAAGGCGTTGGCATTAAAGTGAAATCAGGAACGGCACTCATTTCCGGAGTAATCTATGTCGTCGATAGCACCACTGGAACAGTTGTGGCCTCTGAAGAGTTCAACAAAGAATTAAAGGTCAGAGGTCTTGGGCTTAGCCTTTCCAAACATGGATTCCATGGTGATGTAGGCGGATTCAAGAAGACCCCGGCGGGTGAACTCATGAGCGATGCTTGCCAGGATGCTGTTACATTTATCCAGCAACAACTGGATCAGGTCCAATGGACAGGCACCGTGGTGAAGTCTGGTAGCAAAATTATTGTCAACCGTGGCACACGTGAAGGCGTAACGGCGGGCATGACATTTAAAGTAGGTGAGTCGGAAGAGATTCGAGATCCAGACACAGGTGAACTTCTGTACACAGATATAACCGAACTAGCCGTCATTCGAGTGATTGATGTTAAGGAAAAGATCTCTATTTGCGATTTGGTAAGCGGTACACCTCCGATCGAAGGCCAGGCAATCTACCCGTAAATGATAGTCGCGCCAAGCAAACTATATAACTTACACAAGATCGCTAAGCGCATCTGACAGTTTGGGGAATCTAAACTCAAAGGAATGTTCCAAACATACCTGCGGTTTGACGCGTTGACTGTCGAGTGCAATATGGGAGAGTTCGCCCAGAACCATCCTTAATGCCATTGCGGGTACTGGCAGAAAGCTCGGCCGACGAACCGACTTAGCTAACGTACGCGTGAATTCACGGTTGGTGACTGGATTGGGTGAGACTGCGTTGATCGCGCCGCGAGGAGACTTTTCATCCATAAGAAACATGATCAGACGCACGACATCGTCTTTATGTATCCAACTCATCCACTGTTTACCGTCTCCCAATCGCGATCCCAACCCCATTTTGAACAAAGGCAGCATCTTCGCTAACGCACCACCATCGCGTCCTAGGACCATGCCCAACCGCAAAATTACCAGGGGAATCTGATGTGCCTCAAACGACTCGGCCTCCTTCTCCCAAGCCTGACAAAGATCCGCTAAGAAGCCAGAACCGGCGGGTGCGCTTTCATCACATTCTCGGTCCCGCTGATCTCCGTAAAAGCCAGTCGCCGACGCCTGTATGACTAATCGCGGTTTGCGTTCAGTTTTTGCCAGCACCTGATTGAGCAGCTTCACAGAATTGATACGCGAATGCCAGAAGCGCTTTTTGCGCGCTTTTGTCCACCTTCCAGAAGCTATATTTTCACCCGCCAAATTAATCAGTACGTCGGTGCCATTCAAATCCCCTTCGATTAACGAAGCAGCAGGATCCCACTTAATAACTTGCGATACATTCAAGCTTGAGGTCGCGCTTCGTGACAGTAAGACAACTTGATTGCCTTCATCGAGTAACGCATCAATGAGACCTCGTCCCACAAACCCTGAACCACCTGCTATCACTACCTTCATGTTAAATCACGCCTCACGCATTCAATCTCACCCAATATCATATCCCTACTCACAAACTGTTTCTCAAAATGACTTCTTGGCTGTTCAAAACGGGCCGGACCGACATAGCTTATCTGGTAGTTACTGAAAGAAGGGTGATGGTTCATGGCCTCAAGCCACTCGGCCAAATAAAAACATTCATTGCTACACACCAAGATACGTCCGTTGGGCTTCAATACCGACGCTAACTTCGTTAATAACGGATGGTACGACCAGCGTTTCTTGCGATGTTTACGCGGCCACCACGGGTTCGGGTAAAAGATGGTTATCTCATCTAAAGATTGGTCGGGGAATTGACACAAGAAAGGCACGATATTGGTATGCGCAAAAAAGAGATTCTTGTGTCGTGTCTGGTCGATTCTATTTTCGATCATAGAAGCTCGGTGTGAACTCTTGTCCACGCCAAGAAACGCCATTTTAGGACGAATGGCTGATTCGCGAATGATATAGGCGCCTAATCCGCAGCCAACGTCAATCGAGCGTTGCTCGAAATCGAAGAAAGAATGAGGTATTTCGACCAGATTCGTGTTTTCCCAACGCAGCAGGTACTTTTGCAAATCAATCCGCGCCCAGATTCGGCGTAATTCAGTCTTCACGTCATCCTCTAGAGTAGGTAGCGGGAACGTGACTGGCGTTAATGCCTGTTCGGGCGTACTCACTTGGCTAGCTAAACGAGGTAATTGGCGGGAATCAGGAATTGACCAAGGTAACGGCCATTCTTCTGTTTCAGACGATGTAGTCGCGCCACCAGCGGCCTGATGTGTTCAACCCCTTTTTGAGTCAGCTCGTTGAGACGGAAATGGGCGTCGAGAATGGGTAATGCGTCAGGGGCAAGGTTCTCCGCTTGGAATAACACTTGTTGGGCTTCCTCAAACATGCCTCCCAGCATGTAGGTATGAAAAAGACCCAACAGTACCTCAACCGAATAGGGATTGAGCGCCCGTGCATCGGTGAAGGCCTGGAGCGCAAAATCCAAATAGATTTCGTGGTAAATGGCCGCTAGATTATCTTTCCTATCTCGTATTTCAGCGTCTTCGATTTCAAAAAAAGTCAGCAAGTTATTGGACAGGTAAAAATGGTTATCCTCGGCGCCCAACATATACAGATCCAAAAATATGCGGCCCAGCACAAAGTTAGAAACAAAGTAGCTTTCACTTAATCCCAATGCCTGAATTATGTGGGCAAGTGCCCCATCAATGCGGCCAAATTGCAGTAGGGCAAACGATAAGTAGGTACGGACGACGTTTTCGTTGCGGTTACGCCGCGAAATGATCTTGGTCCACGTTTCAATCGGTCGAGAAAAGGGTAATGTGGCGGAAACGTGGAGGCGGAATGAGGCCGAAGGCGGCGCGAAGGCGTTTTTTGCCACCGAGCAATCGCCGGTAATGCCAAGATCAATATACAGACGCACCAGCCCTAAATTAAAAAGCACGCGCTCTTTGTACGGACTGGCTTTACTTTGTCGTGACAAGCGGACGAATTCTTGTTCGGCTTCTTCGTATCGTTCCAGCATCGCTAAACAGGCGGCATGCAGATTCAAGGCACGCAATTCCCTGGGGTTTTGTTTGACCCGTTTCGCGGCCATCACCATGGCCCTTTGATAGTCACCACGTTGATAGCAGAGTTCGGCAATGAAATAACTCGACGTGGCTGCATTAGGTGGTCGGTCCCTAAATGAGTGCGGCCGTAACGTGCTCAAGCTTCACTCGTTATCGCAGCTTGGGCAGTCGCCAAGCGTGCGACGGGCACTCGATATGGGGAACAAGACACATAATCCACCGCGGTAGTTGCAATGAACATAATGCTCAAAGGATCTCCACCATGTTCACCACAAACACCAATCTTCAAGTCGGGTTTCGTGTCTTTCCCAGCTTGGGCCGCTAACTTCAAGAGCTGTCCAACGCCTTCAACATCGATTGTCTTAAAAGGGTCTCGTGCATAGATACCCATCTCGATATACAAGGGCAAAAAACTGCCACTGTCGTCTCGAGACAAGCCCAAACAGCACTGGGTCAAATCGTTGGTGCCAAAAGAGAAGAAGTCTGCTGATTCTGCCACCGAAGCTGCAGTCAGTGCTGCACGAGGTGTCTCGATCATGGTGCCCACTGGAATTTCAAAGCCACCGTCAGCAATGATGGCTGCCACTGATTGCGACACAATTTCCAACTCTTTTTTTGTGCCGATTAACGGGACCATAATTTCCGGCTTAGCGTCAACACCTTCGGCTCGAGCGCGTTTCATCGCTTCGACCACGGCGCGTACCTGCATCTGATAAATCTCGGGATGTGAGATCCCTAGGCGACAACCGCGATGACCTAACATGGGGTTTGACTCGTGCAATTCAACAACCCGTCGCCTTATGCCCTCTTCGTCACAGTTCATTTCACGAGCAAGCCCACTTATTAGCTCGTCCGTTCCCGGTAGGAATTCATGTAGAGGCGGGTCGAGTAAGCGGATAGTGACCGGTAATCCATCCATCGCAACGAGCAATTCATAAAAGTCATCGGTCTGAAACGGCAGTAAGTGACCCAGCGCTTCCCGTCGTTCGCTAGGGTTGGACGCGAGGATCATACGCCTCACCCAAAAGATGCGATGGTCTCCGAAAAACATGTGTTCCGTGCGACACAGACCAATGCCTTCAGCGCCCAACGCACGAGCGAGTTGAGCATCCTCAGGGGTGTCTGCATTGGCGCGAACACCCAACTTACGAACCTGATTGGCCCATGCCATTAAGCGATTGAAATAGGAGGTCAAGCTGCCTTTGTCAGCATCACCCTCTACCAAGCCACGCACTAGGGAGGACGGTTGTGTAGAAATCATTCCGCGAATCACTTCACCCGTTGAACCATCAATCGAAATTGCGTCACCTTCACGCAAAACGGTTTCGTTGAACCTTAAAGTACGTGATTTGAGATCAACGATGATTTCGGAGCAACCCACAATACAAGGTTTCCCCATCCCTCTAGCCACGACTGCCGCATGGGAGGTCATGCCACCTCTCTGCGTTAGGATGCCAGCCGAACTGTGCATCCCGGCAATGTCCTCCGGTGACGTTTCTTCACGCACTAAAATAACGGCATGTCCTTGGTCACACCATTCCACCGCCCGTTCAGCTGATAGAGCAATCATGCCTGTTGCGGCGCCTGGACCAGCATTGAGACCTCGAGCCAGCAGCGCGCCATCTTCGAGCACGCGTTTCTTGGCCTCATAGTCGAATTCCGAGGCCAGAAGCTGGCTTAGCGAGTTTGGATCAACCCGCCTAACGACTTCATTCGAATCAATTAATCCTTCATCACATAAATCGACGGCAATCCGCAGGCTAGCGTGGCTCGTCCGTTTGCCCGTACGTGTCTGCAGAAGATAAAGTGTTCCGTGCTCAACAGTGAACTCAATGTCCTGCATGTCTCTGAAATGGGACTCAAGTATCTCAACCGTTTTAACTAATTGCTTGTAAGGTTCGGGCATCACCTGCTGCATGGCCTGGGCATCTTCGCCCCGAATCTCATGGGGCGTCCGGATGCCGGCAACGACGTCTTCGCCTTGCGCATTAACGAGATATTCGCCGTATAAGCCAGGGCTACCGTCAGATGGGTTGCGGCTGAAACAAACACCCGTACCGGAGTCGTTACCACTATTTCCGAACACCATGCTTTGAACGCTGACAGCTGTTCCTGTTTCACCAGGGATATGATTGATCTTGCGGTAAAACTTGGCGCGCGGATTTTCCCACGAACGAAACACCGACTCAATTGAGCCCCATAATTGCTCTGCTGGATCTTCGGGAAACGGGAGTCCTGTGTGCTCTAAAACAACATCCTTATAACGCTCGACCAAATCAATCAATCCAGCAGCACTAATCTCCGCGTCAATCTTTGCCGACTCAGCGTCGCGGGTCTCTTCGAGTAGACGTTCAAACTCATCATGATCAACACCAAGTACCACTTGCGAGTACATTTGAATGAAGCGGCGATAGGAGTCGTACGCGAATCTTGGATTATCGGAAACGTCGGCTAATGCTTTGACCGTATCGGAATTAAGCCCCAGATTGAGAATCGTATCCATCATGCCTGGCATGGAAACGGGGGCACCGGAACGCACTGACAACAAAAGCGGGGAGCCAACACCTCCAAAATCTTTGCTCAAATAGGTCTGCAACCACTTCAAGGCTTGATTGACCTGGCTACGTAATTCTTCCTCTACTTGATTACCGGCTTGAATATAGTTTCGATATCCAGCAGTCGTAATCGTGAATCCGGGTGGGACCGGTACACCAATGCGACACATTTCGGCCAATCCAGCACCCTTACCGCCCAGGACATCTTTCATGTCCCCCCGACCATCAGTCAATTCTTTTGAAAAACGATAGACAAGAGATTGCATTAAGGTTCCTTCCTGAGGTGTGCTATTTGGCCTCCAGTTGGGATAAATCTCCAACAAGCCCTAACGTCAACAACATATCACGCATCATAGCTTTTCGATTGCGTCTGATGGCAATATCATCGACGTTTACATAAACACCACCTGGACTAAAGTAGACATCCACGGGCGCAGCCAATTGTGTCATCAGGTTCATAGCCTTACTGTAGTCCGCCGATAGACAAGAGCTTTCGATTTCAGGTTGCAACGTGGAGAATTCACGCCACAGTTCAAGCTCCGCAGCTTCTACCAATTTGGCGCTATCAAAAACAGGTAGATCAGACTGCTCATCGGCAATCACATTTCTCATTCTTTTCAGATTAAGTGACAGCGACCTAAAGTCCGCGCGACTTTGCTGCGCTTTGATGGCCTGCGCTCGAGCCAACACCTGATCAACGCGATCATAGCCAACGACCAGCGTCGCCTCCACCAGGTCATGGTCAAAACCACGCCGTTTGAGTAAGTGACGGATGCGATCACAAAAAAAGTCCATTATCTGTCTGTGTAACGGGCTTTGATCTGCTCCATAAATCTTGATTGATCGGCTAACCAAGGTATCAAGTGACAAGGGTAAATCCATTTCCATCAAAATTCTTATAGCGCCTTGGGCCGCTCGCCTGAGTGCATAAGGATCTTTGGTGCCTGTGGGAATCAGCCCAATCGAAAAACAGCCTACCAACGTGTCTATCTTGTCGACTAAGGCAAGCAGTCCACCCTCTTGCAATTGAGGTAGATCGTCATCTGTTGAGAGCGGCAAATAATGATCATAGACCGCCTTCCAGACTGGTTCCGGCTGACCCTGCTCACGTAATAGAAGACCGCCAATGACACCTTGCAGCTCGGGAAACTCAAACACTAACTCACTCACAAGATCTGTTTTCGCATGGCTAACGGCGAATTTTAGACATTCAATCCGTTCGGCCGACCAACTCATATCGTCAGCTTCCAGTTGGGCTAAAGCCACCATGCGCTCTGTTTTAGCCAAATAGGAACCCAACTCGTTCTGAAACATCAAGTGCTCCAGCTTCAATCGTAGCTGTGAAAGCTCTTTCTTTAGGTCTGATTGCCAAAAGAACTTGGCGTCCCAAAGCCGTGCCCGAAGCACCCACTCATTACCCTTTTTTATCAAACCAGCAGGGTCGCTTGGAACTGAAGCAATGGACAAGAAGAAAGGCATTAGTTGGCCAGACTCGTCCTCAACGCAGAACGATTTCTGATGGACGCGTAAGCTCGAAACCAATACTTCTCGGGGAATCGCAAGAAATTCGCGATCGAATTCACCCAAAACAACATAAGGGCACTCAACCAAATCAGCGACTTCAGAGAGTAGCGCATCGTCTGAAACCAATTCGCCTTTAATCTCAGCTAGATGACGATCTATTTGTTCGCTAATCGTCTTTTTCCGATCCTGGTGAGACGACACGATATGATTGTCAGATTTTTTTTGCAGTAGCTCATGCAAGCTTTTGAATTCAAAGCTCTTTGAGCCGTGGAAACGATGCCCGAAACTTGTGTTCGAGGAATCGACACCCGCAAAATGGAATGAGATGACATCGGTGCCGAAAAGCGCAGCAAGTGAGCGAACTGGACGGACAAAAAGCGTGTCCCCAGCGCCCCACCTCATGCTTTTGGCGAAGTGTAAAGACGCCAAAACGTTGGGGATAGCTTGCGCCAGAATGGACTCTGCCGAATCACCGCGCACGAATCGTTTGGCGGCGACCACTTCCCCTTTCGGCTGTTCTACGCGATAAAGATCATCCATTTTGATATCTGCATTCTTACGCAGGAACCCTTTTAACGCCTTGGTTGGCGCGCCGTCAGCAGCATAAGCAATTCTCACCGGTGGCCCCATGAGAATTTCTTCACGATCTTCTTGCATGGCCTGAACGGCCGCCGAATAGACAATGATCTGTCTGGGGGCAGCAAGACTGTGTAGCGGCTCCGATTGCAAATGCGCCTCTGCAAGCGCTGTGGAGATTCCGTTGGCAATATCCTTTGCTGCACGATTGAGCATTCTCGCCGGGATTTCTTCTGTGCCAATTTCGAATACAAACTCTTTCATGGCTGCACCTCCGATTGGGCTACAACCTGTTCGGCAACAGCACAGGCCATTTTGCGGACACGGGCAATATAGCCTGGTCGTTGGGTCACACTGATCGCGCCACGGGCATCAAGCACGTTAAATGCATGAGAGCATTTAAGCGCATAGTCGTAGGCGGCCATGGGTAGTTCCTGCTCCAAAGTTGCAAAGGCCTCTTTTTCGTACATATCAAAGAGATTCTGATGTAGTTCAATATCCGCCACTTCAAAGCAGTACTTGGAAAATTCATATTCTTCACGTTTGCGAACGTCCCCATAACGCACATCACCGACCCAAGGCAGATCGAACATATTGTCGTAACCGCCCAAGAACATACACAGCCGCTCTATGCCGTACGTGATTTCGACGGAAACAGGGTGCGTATCAATACCTCCAACCTGTTGGAAGTAAGTGAACTGGGTGATTTCCATGCCGTCTAAAAGAACTTGCCAGCCAACACCCCAAGCACCTAATGTTGGCGCCTCCCAATTATCCTCTTCAAAACGGATGTCATGTTCAGCAGGTTCAATCCCAAATGAACGCAGACTATCCAAATAGAGTTCTTGAACGTTATCTGGAGATGGCTTCAGGAGCACTTGAAATTGGTAATGTTTATGGACCCGAAAAGGGTTCTCACCGTAGCGACCATCGGCCGGTCTTCGGCTCGGCTCAACATAGGCAACACGCCAGGGTTGAGGTCCCAATGCCCTCAAGAACGTATGCGGGTTCATGGTGCCTGCACCCGTCTCAATGTCATAAGGCTGCGAGATTATGCAGTCCTGCTGTGCCCAGAAGTCTTGTAGGGAAAGTATCAGCTGTTGAAAATTCACGATTTTAAATGCTCCGAAAACAAATCCATTAGTGTTCGCCTCGCCTTGATGTTTAGGGTGAGATGTTGCTGCCAAAGCTCGCCAAAAAGAACGAACACTCGGGTTAAACCCTGCCATTCTAGTGCAAGCGCCAAGAAATGCTCAACGTTAACTTTGGCAGCTACAGCCAATTTCTTGAACTCAGAAGGTTCAATCGGACTATCAATTTTCGCTAATGGCGTGTCGGCATAGGAGATGTGACCGCTTGCAACATCAAACGTCCATAGATTTGGGGTGTGGACCGAAGGCAGCCATCCATTAAGCCGCAACAACCAATACTCAAAGTACAATTCAGCCAAAATCAACTGCCCTACGTCCTGTGATTGGGCGACAGCTTGTGTGCAACTGGCCACCAATCGATAAACATGGTCGTCTGGTTGTTCGGGCGCTTGGGATCCAGCTAGCAATTGACACCAGGTCTGAAAGAGGGCGAGTCTGACGTACGACGCAGTAGTTGGCATTGGGTTGGATATGGGTTCTATAGACACCACTTGATTTAGTTCCTGGTGCTCCCGTCCACGTAACACGAGGTCCACTTCAACCAGTGGGGTTAATAAAGTGCGACTAAACTTCTTACCGGAGCCTAGCCGAATGACGCCTTTGACCAGCCCAATTTCGCGGGTGTAAAAGGTTACAAGATATTTGTGGTCAGAGATTGCCGTGCTGAGAAGACAAAAACCTCGACCTGTTACTTCTCGCATATTGAGGTTACCTTCTCAAAGCAACGCATGGGAGTCAAACCCCAACTCTAAAACCGATAGCAAGCGGCGCAAGCATTTCAGATCACACGCCCAAGACCCCACGGAACGAATAGATAATCGAGAAATAGACACAAATCGCAACCAGATCATTAAGTGAAGTGACAAATGGTCCGGTGGAAATCGCGGGGTCAAAGCCAAGCTTCTTTAGCGCCACCGGAATGATGGTGCCAGTAGTCGCAGACACGGTCATGGTGCAGATCATGGCCAAAAGGATCGTGATCAATAGATATGGGCCGCCCCAGTACCAAGCTACTAAACCGATCAAACTGCCACAAATAATTCCCAGTGAAAGTCCCACACGCATTTCGCGTATCGTCGATTTTCGTGCTTCGTGCCAAGGTACATGCGAGTTTGACAGATAGCGAGCCATGATGGTTGCAGATTGAACACCCACATTGCCACCCATCGCGGAGATCATCGGTACAAAGATAAAAAAGAATGCAGCCTTATCGCCAAAGCCAGCTTCGGTGAATCGCATAACCATCACCACCAGTAAACTGCCAAAAAACGAAGCCAATATCCAGGGCAGTCGTAAACGCACAATTTTGCTAACACTATCTTTGAATACAAGTTCTTCGTCAGACGACCCGATACCCTTAAAAAAATCTTCTTCCGACTCCTCGTTGATCACGTCAATAACGTCATCCACCGTTATGATTCCGAGAATGTGACCTTGAGCATCCACCACCGGCACGTTCACTTCGTCATATCTAGACACCATGTCGGCAACTTGTTCTTGGTCCGTGTCAACAAGGACGGAATTGAAGTCCCGACGCATAAACGACTTTAGTTTTGTTCGGGGCTTATTCAAAAGCAGTTGGCGCAGACTCACCATGCCAACCAATTTCTGCTCGTGGGTCACATAAACAAAGAACAAGTTGGTTTGATCAAAGTCCAACGAGCTTCGAATAAGGCGCGTGACATCGCCCACCGTCAACTCTTGATCCACTTCCAGAAATTCGTTGGTCATCATTCGACCTGCGGTCTCTTCTGGGTAAGTCAGGAGTTCTAAGACTTCTTGTTTGTCTTTACGCGCCATGCGCGCGACCAATAAGTCTCTGGCTTCAGGAGGGAACAGGTCTAATACGAATACGGCATCGTCGTCGCTAAGCTCTTTGAAGATCCAGGCCCATTCTTGTTGATTTAGTGCGGGATAGAGATGCGAAATGATGGCGGGATCAAGCTCAATCAGTATCTCGCTGCACAGGTCCGCGTCAGCCAAGAGCACGATCCTAAATATCTGCGCGATTTGGTGCTCTTCAAACGTGTCCAGCGCTTCAGCAACGTCAGACGGATGTTCACCGCTAATAACCCGTAACAGCTGTACGCGATCGTCACGTTCTAGTAGGTTAGGAAGCTCGTCGCGAAGACGTCCGATGGCGTGGATCACTGCTTCCTGTGTCTCACTCATGGTCCACCTCAAATTCAACACCGGCGCCAGAGTATAGCAAACCGTTCGTGCCGACACCTACTTTTAACATGTTCCTTTTTATCTCAGAAAAGTGAACGGTTGCAACGACTTAGGAGGCATCACCAGCCTGAACCATGGCGACTTTTCCTTCGTCAACAGTCAGTCCCAATTTACCTGAGACCATCTTAATAATTAAATGACCGGCCATTTCCAAGCGCCATCCGTGGAACAAGGTGTGATCGCTTACGTCATTGCCGGCGAGTAATCGATCGATCAGCAAAGGCAGCTCTTTTTTAGAGACCAATCGTGAAGCTGAAATTTTCGAATCGCGAGCCACCATATGCAGGAGTGCCCAGCTTAATTCGGCAATCAATTCAGAGTCTTCTGAAGGACTGCGCTTCTTATTGCGGAACCTTGGCCAGCTATCACTAGGGATCAAGCGTGCCTGCTGATGGACTTCCATGATTCTCGAGGCGATTTCGGTCAAAGGCAGCCGTGTTAAGGAACGTCTGGCTCTGATATCTTCCAAATTCACCTGTTTCATGCGACATATGCCGATCAAACCTTCATCTGAGACAACAAAGCGGACGGGTTTGTCTAATTCACGTGCACGTAGCTCTCTCCAACGCGCCAATGCTTGCAGAACGATCAAATCGCGGTCAACTAGGCTGGACCATTTTTTGACTCGCATCCAGGCATCGTCCGGGTTTGCATCAAATAGATCCTTGGGGTATGTCTCCTGTATTTCTTCGTCCACCCAGCGCGTTCGCCCCATCACTTGTGACATTTCGTTGAGTTTCTGATGTATTTCGATCAAGTAGCGAACATCGTTACGGGCGTAGGCGGCTTGTCTTTCGGTTAACGGGCGCTGCAACCAATCCGTATAACCATCACTCTTCTGCAGATGCTCCTTACAAATTTTTTGAACTAAGGCAGCATAGCCAAGCTGATCACCCAACCCACACATCGAAGCTGCTATTTGCGTATCAAAAACGGGCTCTGGAATTTCACCCATCTGAAAGGCGAAGATCTCCAAATCCTGTCGACCAGCATGCATGATCTTTAAAATCTTCTTGTCCTTAAGGATGGCGTGAAAGGGACCCCAATCGGTGATAGTAAGTGGGTCAAGCAAAATGGGATCGGAGCCAGGATAGGCTATTTGAACCAAAGCGAGGACGGGATAAAACGTCTTCTCTCTCAGAAACTCTGTGTCCAAAGCCACGCTGTCTTGGGACGCCAAGATTTCGCAAAGAGCGTGTAAATCGGAATCCGTTGTTATGTCAGGTTTGCTCATATGGTCACCCCCATCAATACGCCACGCCTTGGGCGTCCCGTCTCGGGTCTGATGCGGCTTCAATGAGCCCGTCACGATAGGACACGGAGTTTGCCGCACCGATGCGCCAAGTACTTATCTGAAGCTCTTTATGTCCCCTAGCTTCAAGCGCCTTCAAGCCATCCGCAGAAATACATCTCGTTTCGAAAACCACACGATCCGGTAACCATTGATGATGGAATCGCGGCACTGATACCGAATGCGAGACGTTATAGCCAAAATCAATCGTATTCATGACCACCTGCAACACGGTGGTAATAATAGTTGAACCTCCAGGAGAGCCCGTCACCAATACTGGCTTACCATCTTTCGTAACAATGGTGGGCGTCATGGAACTTAACATCCGTTTTCCTGGCTGAATCTCATTCGCCTTGCGGCCAATCAAACCGTAGGTGTTAGGCGTATTTGCTTTGGCAGAAAAATCGTCCATTTCATTGTTTAACAGGAAACCGGCCCCAGTAACCACGATACGGTTTCCGTAGCCCCAATTCAGGGTTGTCGTGATCGCAACCGCGTTGCCTGCTTTATCAGCCACCGAAAAATGGGTGGTTTCAGTACTTTCAGCGGGCAAGCTGCCATGACCAATTTCAGCACTTTTTGAAGCCTTTTGGGCGTCGAAATCCGAGAAGCGTTGCGCTGCATATGCCTTGGAAGTCAGTTCTGCGACTGGTATATCCGAAAATTCAGGGTCACCTAAGTATTGGGCTCGGTCAGCGTAAGCTCTTCGTTCAGCTTCAATCATCATGTGAATCAGTGCGCTGCTTCCCCAGCCCATGCCAGACACATCAAATGGCTCCAACATATTGAGCATATTAACCAGTAATACGCCCCCCGATGATGGTGGAGACATACTCCAAATTTCATATCCGCGATAACTTCCTTTAACAGGTTCTCGCCACATTGATTTGTAGTTGGTTAGATCTTCTCGAGAAACGATCCCACCACCGCGCTCCATTTCAGCCACGATCAAGTCCGCTGTTTCCCCCGTATAGAATCCATCGCGTCCGTTGGCAGCAATACGCTTAAGCGTTGCAGCTAGATCACGCTGAATCCAAACATCACCAGCTTCATAGGGTTTGCCACTATTGCTGAAAATTTTCATTGATTGAGGATAGCTAGACATTGAGCCGTGCAGATTCTTGAATTCTGAGACTAGAACACGAGACAAGGGGAAACCCTTTTCCGCCAACATAATTGCGGGCTGCAAAACCTGTTCGCGACTGAGACTGCCATGCTTCTCCAACAACACCAATAAACCGTCAACCGTTCCTGGAACGCCAGTCGACAAATGACCCTTAGTGGAAAGGTCTTCAATCACCTGGCCACTTTCATCGATATACATATCGCGATGAGATTTTGCGGGTGCGGTCTCACGAAAATCGAGCGTGATGATGGTCCCTTTTGAGGTTCTGATCACGGCAAATCCGCCGCCACCAATATTCCCGGCTGTAGGATGAGTAACCGCAAGCGCAAAACCAACGGCCACGGCCGCATCAATCGCATTTCCACCCTGCTTCATGATATCGATGCCCACCTGTGAAGCAAGCGTCGAACTGGAAGCAACGGCGCCATGAGCACCGGCCACCGGGTAGTCGAGTCCTTGTGCAAGGCTCGTCAAGATCAAAAAAGCAATCGTCAACAATGGGCCCTCCTATCGCGAACAACTGGCAAGTGTAACACGGGTAGATACGAACCTGTTTAAGCTCCCAAATTCGTCTCAAACCGCGCATTCAGAACATCACCGAAGTTCGAAAAGTGGTTGGGCTATGAATCACGCTCTAATATCGGCAACAAGAATTCATTCCACAGAGGAACACCAATTGCCGACCGAAAGAAACCAAAATGGCCGATCCGATCTAGACCTACATCAGCCGGTTCGATACGTCGTAGATCCACCTTGGCTGACCGATAAAAACCATGCAGAGATTCGATGTTAATTTGTGACATGAACTCATCGTCCGTAAACGACAGAGAAAGAATAGGTTGGCCTATTTGAGCATAGTCTTCGTAGCAATCTTCAGCGCCCGCCGCATAATGGGGATGCAAGCACCATTTCCGCCATTGCCGCATAACATTACGCGGCAGATTACCGATCAGGCCCAACCGTTTACCAGGAAAGTAACCAAATAGAGGAATCAACATTGGGACTAAAAAGAACCAGAGGAACCATACTCTTTTTCTAAGTGACTCCGTATTTTCGCGCCAATAACCACTGCCTGCAGCGACCGTGATGATTTCATCGATGGCCTGATGATTTTGCACGAAGGGTACGATTTGGCCCCCCAAGCTGTGGCCTATCCATATCAATTTTCCAGAGCCCTTTCGACTCAATGCATCGTTTAGAGCTGCCGACGCATCTTGGCGAGCCCAATCCATCAAATTGCCTTTCTCTTGCCGCACACGATGCGCGCCCGTTTTACCAGAACCCCGGTAATCGAACGTCGTGACTCCATAACCCTGAATGCTGAGCCAGGCAGCAAAGCCGTGGTAATACTTTTGCGGGATTCCCATTGCGGGCACAATCACAACCCAGCCGCGCTGATCTTCTCGTGCTTCAAAAATACATGCAGACAACAGGGTTCCGTCGTCCGTGGTTATTTGCTGCCATCGCATGGTTCTACCCCTTAACGGTGTCGACAAGAATCACGACGAAAGTTCGCAGGATTTGGCTGTGGAATTCGCGTGCTTTGTTTTCGCGGTACGCAAATGTAGGTGTCGCAATCGGATCCAGACACAGCATGCCAATTAGCTAGATGCTTTTTAACCCGCCTTTTTCAGATTGTTTGAGGCAACAAACTTACCCCGTGTCGCACGATCGTAGTCATAGAGAATATTAACCGCCTCATCAAGAACAAAGTCCGTGATGGTGACCTCATCAAGTCCACCTTCGACGTCTTGTGGAGTCTTTGACATCGCTGCTAGACGCGCCTGTTTACGGATCTTATCCAAGCTTTCTAGATCAGCCTTTTCTTTCGCACGTACAGCTTCATTGAGGCTAACGCGATTTTCAAGTTTCCGTTTTCGCCAAGCTTCGTTGTCCTCCCGGAGGTACTGAAACTCACGGTTTTGATCTACCCTTTTTTTAGAGTTTTCCTTAATGACTTCGACGAACGAATTGGCTAAGCCGTAGTTCGTATAGTTCACGCGATCAATGACATCCCACTCCAACGCGTTATCCAAATATTGCTCACCAAGCTCGTACACATCAGAAGGCGAAGGCAAGATCAGATCGGGCTCAACACCCTTTAATTGAGTTGAACTTCCTGACACACGATAGAATTTGTGTGTTGTAAGTTTAAGCGCGCCAGCGACGCCATCTTCAAACTGCCGGTTTAGAACACGCTCCAAAGAAGAATCGAGTCCAATGACATTTTGCACCGTTCCTTTGCCATGGGTCGCAGAGTCTCCGACGACCAAACCACGGTCATAGTCTTGAATAGCGCCAGCAAATATCTCAGAAGCCGAAGCACTGAACACATTGGTCAAAACAACCAACGGCCCTTCGTAGACGATGTCGTGGTCCGGGTCATCTAGCACACGGTATTGCCCTTTACGACCACGCACTTGAACCACCGGCCCATCTTTAATAAAGAGGCCTGTCAATTCGACCGCCTCATCCAAAGAGCCGCCGCCATTATTCCTCAGATCAATCACAAGGCCATCGACTGATTCTTGTTCCAGCTCTTTGATAAGTTTACGTACGTCACGCGTGGTGCTCTTATAGTTGGGGTCTTCTTTCATTTTGGCTTGCGAATCGAGATAGAAGGAAGGAACAGTAATGACCCCATAGCGATGTTTGTTGCCGTCTTTGTCTTCTACTTCCCGGATCTCCTTCGAAACATCTTCGGCAGTGATCATGACCTTATCGCGAATCAAACTAACCAGTTTGGTCTCGTCACCCATGGCGTCGGCCGGAATAAGGTGTAGTCGGACTTCCGTGCCCTTTGTACCCCGAATATATTTGACGACTCTATCGATTCGCATGTCAACGACATCAACCGGTTCCTCATCGCCTTGTGCAACGGCAAATATCTTGTCGTTTGGTTTTACTTCTCCACTCATTGCGGCAGGGCCGCCGGGAATCAAATCGACCACGATCGTGTATTCGTTTTCCCTGCGTAAGGTGGCACCTATGCCTTCAAGGGAGTGTCCCATATCGATGTCGAAATTGTCTTTGGTAGCTGGTTTAAGGTAGGTGGAATGGGGATCAAAAGCATGAGCAATTGCCGATAAATACTGCTCTAGCACGTCAACGGAATCGAAGTCCTGATAGTCTTTAAGTAGACGTTCATAACGGACTTTCATCAATTTACGTGTATCCTCATCCGACTTTCCATTCATACGGAACCTTAAACTTTGTTCCTTCACAGCTAGTCGCCATCTCTCGTTTAGATCATCGACGGTGTCAGCCCAAGGCTCCTTAGAGCGGTCGATGGTCAAATATTCGTCAAGCGTGAAATCAAACCCTTTGTCAATCATGTCTAATATCGCAGGTATCCGTTCATATACTCGGTTTCGAAATCGGTTAAACATCAAGAACGGTTTATCGATTTTCACCGTCTTGCCACGTAAATCATCGTCCATGGATGGCACAAAAGTTTGGAAATCTTTAACGTCTGACGCCAGCAGATACATGTGATTGTAGTCAAGCGATTCCAGGTAATTGTCAAATGCGCGTTCAGCCACCTTATCGTCAACCATTTCTTTCGAGTAATGGTAATAGGTCAAAAAAGAGGACACCAACTTGGCCAACTCAGGCTGATAGCTTTCCGCCGACAACGGACCGGAGTCAGCATGGACCCATCCAACCGTACTTATCAATAAGATTGCGGCAGTGCGAAAACGCATGTGACCTCCCAACGAATTGAACACTCAATGGAACCATCGTACGCAACTAATGTACCAAAGGTTTGCGATTATGGCGACGAATCCTTCGCCACGAATGTGTTATTACCAGCCATCGATCAGCGATACAAATTGTCAGACCAACTGCTAAATTTCCCAGCGCGTCGATATGCTTCTGCATATGCCTGATAGTGCTGAGCCCGTTCTACTAATAAACTACGCTCTTCGGGCTTAAGTTCTCTTACCACTTTGGCAGGCCGCCCAAAGGCTAAATTGCCCGATGGTATCTGTGTTCCTTCCGTCACCAAAGAGCCGGCGCCAATGATGACATCATCCCCGATAACCGCGCCGTCCATAACGATTGAACCCATTCCTATCAGGACACGGTGGCCAATTTGGCAGCCATGAGCGATGACGCCATGCCCAAAAGTCACATCGTCTCCTACATGGAGTGGGTGGGCTTGGTAAGACGTGTGAAAAATGCAGTTATCCTGAATATTGGTTCGCTTTCCAATACGGATTTCGTGTACATCACCTCTAATGGAGACGTTGAACCATACGGAACAACCATGCCCCAATTCAACATCGCCGTTGATTCGGGCGCTTGCGTCCACGTAACACTGATCGGGAATACGCGGTTCGCGGTTTATGTGCGGTAATTCCAGATACGTCATTGATTTCTCCTAAACTCAAATGGGAATGGTTTTGAAAGCGCGTGTTCGTTCGTTTTGATAACGCCAGAGCTGAGAATCGATCTTAACTCCAAATAGCTCGTTACCTCATAGTCAACAGCCAAACCTTGTTGTAGACATGCTTTTTTCATCACATCACAACCGTCAGGGCGCAAAGGCATACAAATGATTTGTTCAACTATAGCAACCACTTCATCACCAGCAAGCGCTTCACCGGCAGCTTCTATTTGCTGGCATGCGTCTTCACAGCGCAAGAGCAACGACCATCGATATTCGGAAACCCAATGCGCAAGAGCTTGACCTCCTTTGACGTGTTCATGGAGGCTTGACAGCATAAATACTGACTCGAAGAAATGGAAACGGTGAAGTTCATCTCCAAGCATAATTTCATCACAAATAGGGATGTGACCCAGCTGGCTTTGAACTCTTTTGGCAAATTCTCCATCTGATTTACCAGATTGATGACCGTCCCGATCAAAAACCGGGACCTGCAACCCACAGGATGGGGATTTGGCTTTGAATATATAGCCGTTCAAACGACCTAGGCATCGGGCTAAATGGTTCGGCCAAGATTGATCAGCATTAACGACCCGACCATTGTCGATGACAACCATCTGTGTTTTTCCGTGGGCATCCCTTTCGAGCCGCATTGCCGGCCTCGGTGTACTTAATCCAAGGGCAACTTCTGGACAGAAAGGCAACCATTCCACATGATTACCGACAACCTCAACCAACCATGAATGGCGTTTAAGAACCTGGTCATAACGTACATTTTCTCCCAGCAAACAAGAAGAAATGCCGAGTAACGGACGGACACCCATTAGTCGGGCAACCTGCAGCCGACTAATACAGGCTCCGGCTCTAAAACAATTCCAAAGTGTTGATGGACACCATTTCGTATTTTTGCTGCCGCATTGAGGACGTCAACGGTCTTTGCGCTACCGTAATTAATGATCGCCAACGCGTGTTTGGGTGACAGTCCTACGTTGCCAAATTCCGTACCTCGCGGAAAACCAGCGTGTTCTATCAACCAGGCGGCAGAAAGTTTTACGCGGCCGTCTTTCTGAAGATAACGTGGCATCTGATCACTATGATTAGAATCCACTTGATCCGCTATCTGTGTCTCAACGATCGGATTCGTGAAAAATGATCCACAACCGCGACTATATGGATCCGTCACGTCCAGTACCATAGATTTTTGGCGCCGAATTGTGAGAACTGCGTTGCGCACTTGAACAGGGGTTGGAGACTCATTTTTTTGGTCGTCAAAATAGCGTTTCACATCGCGATAAGACAAACAGCCCCTATTTTTTCGACATAACCTCAATTGAAACCGTAGCACTACATATCTTTGTGACTGTTTAAAGAGACTATCTCGATATGAGAAGCGACAGGCATCACGCGCTAAGGTGATACATGCTCTATCTTCACGGTCCCAAACCTCCACCCAATCAATCACATCGGCCAATTCCTGCCCGTAAGCACCAATATTCTGAATGGGTCCCGCTCCCGCCAATCCCGGGATGCCGGACAGACACTCAATACCGCTCAGACCAGATCGGCAGGCAGCCGCACAGACATCGTCCATAACTTCGCCCGCATGGACCAAAACCAATACGTCTTCACCTGTGTCCTCGTTTTGAATCCCTTTCGTCTGCATATGCATCACGACGCCTGCGAATCCATCATCGGCGATCACCAAGTTGCTACCACCGCCAAGAATAAGTGATTTCAATTTCCGTTCTTCCGCAAAGGCAAGGGCTTGCACCAAGCGTTCCGTGGATTCGATTTTGACTAAGAACCTAACGGGACCCCCAACCTGCATACTGGTATAAGGTGCGATCGATACATTCTCTTGCATCCAAGCTGGGATTTGCACGAGGTCTCCTTGCTCGATTCCGTGGTTTCAGGCATGATTAGCATCCGACTTTTTGCTCGACATACCTACATGAACGCATACTACCTTATTCGCGATATACGCGTCCCAGTTGGTTCCGCCGAACCCAGTCTAGTTCTCATCGCGGCACAGCACTTGAGCTGTACGGTTGAACAGATCGTTTCGGTTAAAATTGCCAAGCGTTCACTCGACGCGAGAAAACGCGATCAAATCCGATATCTGTATCAATTAGAAGTCGAATTGGTATCTCCGCTCGCAGAACCCCTGCCCAGCGACACTAAACGCCTAACTTGTTCGACGTTTTTGATCGACAAGCCCGAACCCTTAAAGCATTCAGTTAGTCAGGCAGCGCATATAGTCGTCGTAGGATCAGGTCCCGCTGGATTATTCGCCACCCTAGCCCTAGCCGAAGCCGGAATCAAAACGACTTTAATTGAGCGCGGCAAACCGGTAGAAACAAGGATGCGCGATATCGGACAGTTACGCTCTAAAGGTTCGCTGGACCCGGAAAGTAACGTTTGCTTTGGTGAAGGAGGGGCTGGTACCTACACAGATGGAAAACTGTATACGCGCATCAAACATCCATTTCTAAGGTGGGTTATGCAGCAATTTGTTCGTTTCGGTGCCCCAACCGATATTCTCGTTGACGCCCACCCTCATCTCGGTACTGACAAGTTAATGCGTATCATCCAAAACCTGCGAGCACGCTTGATCGAAGTGGATGTCGATATTCTGTTTGAAACGAAAGTAGACGACCTACTTATCCACCAAGATCAGGTTGTTGGCGTTCGGCTGCATGACGATCGTGAAATCAATGCCACGCACGTGGTACTAGCGATTGGCCATTCGGCTCGAGATACGTTGACATCCCTTTTTAAGGCTGGCTTGCGAATGGAGGCAAAACCATTTGCAGTAGGTTTCCGAGCCGAACATCCACAAGCCCTTATTAACCAATCACAATTCGGTAAGTACGCGCAGGAAGCCTCTTTGGGCGCCGCGGATTATCGGTTGTCTTTCCAAGCTCATACGGGCTCGGGTACTCGCGGTGTTTACTCATTTTGTATGTGCCCGGGCGGATTTATCGTGCCCACGCCCACCGAGCCAGGTCATATGGTTGTCAATGGCATGAGCAACGCGAACCGCTCGGCTCGTTTTGCCAATTCAGGCATCGTCGTACAGGTTGAACCCCAGGACATGAAACGCCACGGCATCCCAGCAAACCCGTTAATGGGTATCCAATTTCAACGTGAACTAGAATCTATTTGCTTCAATGCAGTTTCGAGCCCATATGCCGCACCCGCCATGCGCATTGGCGACTTTTTAAGGAAAAAAGCGACCGCCAAATTGGCGCCATCGGATTTTCGACCTGCCGTCGAAGCACACGACTTACACGATCTATTTCCGCAGTGGTTAATTGAGCCTATCTCACAAGGAATAAAGAAGTTCGGACAACAGATACGTGGTTATGACAGCAATGATGGAAATCTTTTTGCTATTGAGAGTCGAAGCAGTTCACCTATCAGGATCCCACGCAATGATGACTTGCAGTCGAGCAGTTTTACAGGTCTTTATCCTGTAGGCGAAGGCGCAGGCTATGCAGGCGGTATCGTTAGTGCGGCCGTCGACGGGTTAAAAGCAGCCGAATCCATCATTCAAGCCTTGCGCTAGGCTTCTTCTTTCTCAATCTGGGTCAACAAGATACGAGCGCGTTCAATAGACTCCGTCGTGCCGGTAACGAATAATAGATCGTCCGCTTCCACCAAGGCAGTGCCTTTGGGCATGGCAAGGTCACCGCCGTCTCTGTGGATCAAAACGACTAGCACGCCTGTGGTGGCCCGAAGGTTTAGATCGGCGAGCTTTTGCCCAACGGCAGGCGCTGAACTATCAATGAAAATGCCTTCCATATTTTCGAAATCAGGAAAAAACTTAGCTGGATTGAGGGCCTTTTCAGGCTCAGACCTTTGATCATCAAGATAGTTCACCAAACGTTCCGCTTCAGAACGAATTGTTGCATCGTAACGACCCGCGCTACGCCAGAAAAATGTAGCTGCAATCACTAATAAAGTGACTAATGTGATGGCGACAGGTCCCACACCCAAGAGCGGGTCAAGCAGCAATGCAACGGGTAAGCCAACAACCACCACCACGATCAATCTAAGCGTCGCTCGTAAGAACGATTTGCCAAACTCAGTCATTTCAAAGTCGGAGCGATGAGATCCACGTGACAAATTGGTGATCATACTAACGCTTAGATGATTGGTATTTCGAGCAATACCCCAGAGCGGTGGTATCGATCCGATCAAGAGACATACATAAAAGACGATCATCGTCCAAGCATCTGTGAGGTGGGCTTTCGTTGCAATCCAGGCTTTGATTTCATCAGCCCATACAACCGCGACCGCCAAGAGGCTCAACCAAGAGAGTAGGTCAAAAATAATCGCCCGCAACGCTAATTTCCCGCCAGAAAGTGGGTTGGATCTGGGGGTTGCAGCCAAACCTTCTAGCCATGATCCGTAGACAATCAGCATATTTTTGATTCGAGTTGGAAGGTTCCGGTCAACAAAATCGACGACCCGACCCGACTGACTCAAGAAAAGTGGTGTGGTGAAGGTGGTCAAAATGGCGGCCGTAATCAGGATAGGACGAAGTGAATCAGGAACAACAGCTTGACCTACGCCAGCGATAATGAAAGAAAATTCACCGATTTGGCCTAAAGCCAACCCTGCAACCAACGAGCTACGCAAGCCTCGACCTGACAACATGCCGCCAATGGATACAAACACGAACTGACCAAAAAGAATCACCAGGAATATGATGATCGCGGGTCCCATATTGGTGTATGCAAGTACGGGATCGACCGTCATGCCGATGGAGACAAAGAAGATTGCCGCATACATATGTTTGATCGGATGAATTTGTTGTTCTACGTCGTGGCCACGTCCCGATTCCGCAACCAATAAGCCAGCCACAAAAGCGCCCAATGCCACAGAATAACCCTGGCTCTCAGCCAAATAAGCAAAACCGAAACAAAGTCCAACCGAGGTAACAACCAAAGCTTCTTGACTTGTTTTTCCTCTAACCGTTTTGACTAAGCGTGGAACCACCAATAATCCGCCGACGAGGAATGCGACTAGCGTCAGCGCCAATTCTGCGGTTGTCCGAAACAGGTCCGAAGCCGATACGTTTCCGCTGTCGGCTACAGCCGTGAGTAACGCCAGGATCGCAATGGCAACCACATCCTGAATAACCAGAATGCCAAACACAAATTCTCGTACCTGAGGTGAAACGTCTTTCTCTTCAAACACTTTACTGATAACCATGGTGCTGGAAATCCCTATTCCACAGCCCAAGAACAAGGCTTGTATAGGCGTCCAGTCTAGAGAAAGCCCCACCAAATACCCGATCCAAATCATGGCGCCAATCTGGAATAAGGCAGCTAAACCGGCCGTTGGCAAGACACGAAAGAGTCGACTCAATTGGAACTCGAGTCCTATGACGAACATGACAAGTACCACACCAAGTTCTGACAGCGAGTGAATACGTTCCGGGTCAGCAAAGATGGGAATAGGAATGTAAGGACCCACGATCAAACCGGCAATCAAATAGCCTAAGATCGAAGGTTGCCGTAAATATCGAAATAGGATACCTACGAGTGCAGCGACACCCAATACGATGGCCAGATCTTGTATGTAGCTAGAGTGCATTTAGTGGCCTTTTTGAATCTAAATATCGCTGCTCCGCCAGCAGGTTTACGCTCACCCCATCCTATCATCGCCTGGGTCAAATTTTGCTGATGACTATGCTATTGATGCGGAATCTGGACTTCCATTGCCTGGGTTGAAATCTCGCGTGCTGAGCCATGCAGCGCACCCCCAAACGCGTTCGCTTCACGACAGTCGACTTGGATGACGTCGAAACCGAACTCTGACACTAAATTCACATAAACTCCAAGCGCTATTTCGTCGGCCTGCACGATTTTTCTCGTTGTTCTCAAAGGTAGCCAACATAACAAACGAGAGCGGCATCCACTCACTAGGCACTTCATGGATGCAATCAGGTTCGCTACACAGCGGCCCGCACGGCGAATCCAAGAGCATAAGGCAAAAAACGATATTCATCGCCACTCCGTAACACAGAACCCCAAAGTCCACTTGGCAAGCTTACACGCGAAGACCCGCTATTTTTGTACATTGATGAGCCAATTATTCCCAAGTATTTTTACACATGGATAAGTCCTTGGTTAACTATGGCTAATACGTTTGCATAGATCGACTTATACCAACTTGAGGTAACATTAGACACGGCGGCTCTAATCAGGTGTCGCCTAACGGAGGCCTTATGTCTACAAGCAAACTCAAAAGATTTATCCACTGGGTTGGCCCTATTCTAATTGTCCTAGGCGTTGCCAATATCGCCGCCATGCCTTGGGTCTCAAAACGATTTGATTCGCTTGCAAGTATTCAATTCAGTATCTTCATATTATTGTATTTGGCGTCCTGTTCAGCCGTTGTCCTTTGTGGTGTTATCCAGTGGTTATGGCGTCGCGGTCCACGTTCAATACAAGCATCAACAACCCTTATCGCAAGCGCGTTATACGTATTGGGTTTAGGCGTAGGTGCCGTTTACGTCGCACCTCTCCACCCTATTTCTTACGTGCTTTGTTTAGCAGGCCTACTGGCTATTTTGGCGGCATTTAGTAAGCCAAAACAGCCAAAACCAAAGGATCAAGACTCAGCCGATGACAGCCATAAGCTAAGCCAGTAAACACGACTAAACCATAAATGCAAAGCAACCCAGCGGTATGGCGATATGGCAGAATGAGCCATGACTAAACTTATTCGGCAATACCCGCTCGTCTTCATTGCCGTTGCGATCTGTTTAGTCTATTTTCCAGTCGTCCAATATGGGTTATTCGATATCGACGATCGACTCTACCTTAAAGATTCGCTTGTCCAAGGTGGGCTCAACCACTGGACCCAATTTGCATGGCTAACTCAATTCCACCTCGGCAACTGGCATCCACTCACATCGCTAAGCATGATGGTGGAATACGAGGTTTTTGGCTTAAGAACCAGCATTTTTCACTTGAACAACCTGATCATCCACACATTTGCTGCTTTCGCTGCCTACTTTGTATGTTTACGCCTCGTCGGAAATCGAGCCATTGCGCTACTGATATCGCTCGGCTTTGCCATCCATCCACTCAATGTTGAGAATGTTGTCTGGATCTCAGAACGCAAGAGCTTGCTTTGCCAATTTTTTTCCCTTTACACGCTACACCTTTATCTCAAGTCCAATCATCAAAGCATCAACGATCGAATTCCGTACCATTTGACCCTAATGCTCGCCTTGTTAAGCAAACCGATCGCCGTCACATTGCCCTTCATATTGTTGCTCCTGGACTACAGTCATCTCAGCCGTATCAAATTGGAACTCAGTAACTGGAAGATGGGCATTCATCTGGTTTCCGAAAAATGGTTAATGTGGCTCATGGTGTTGGGCATATGTTGGATCACTTTGATCGCTCAGACCCAAGCTATAGACGAAGGCCAAACTTCAGTCGCCCATGTAGTAGCTGGCATTGGTTTTTATGTCAGCAAAACGATTTTTCCCACATCGCTCGCGTTCCTCTACCCGTATCTAGAACAACCACCTGTCTTGTGGCTGGCAGTTGGCGCCTGTTTTTTATTTGTTCTTATCTATTTGCTTATTAGAATTCGAACCACAACCCCAATCATCCCGCTTGGCGCGCTATGGTTCGTTGGTGCCTTATTGCCAATCATTGGACTGGTGCGCATTGGTGGATTGCACGTTGCAAACCGTTACGCTTATTTTCCGATGATCGGCCTCTTCATCGCCACATTCGGTAGTGGATTAATTTTCAGCGAAGCACACAAAAAGTGGCGTTTACCGGCTCGAACGATCGCCCTGGCTTTAGTTCTTTGGTGGATGGGGTTAGCCATCATTCAGGTTCGTCTATGGGAAAATCCCGAAGATCTATATAGAGCCAGCCTAAAAAACACCCACCAAAATGCGACAATCGCCTTTAACTTGGGTTCCGTTTACCTCAAGAAACGTGAATTCAATCGCGCCTTGGAGCAGTTCGATTTGGCGCTTCAGTGGAGACCTGACGACAAGCCTGTTCTCTACTCACACGGGGTTACGCTTATTAATATGGGCCACTTAGAAGACGGCTACAAAGAATTGGTCGCTGCATTCATTGATTCACAAAACCCTAGTAAATCCTACTGCGAACTAGGCGAACACTTATTGGAATTTGAACAACCGGCACTCAGTTATGAAGCCTACTCATCTGCCCAAGAGCAGACGCCGTTATCGACAGATGATCTGCTGAACTGGGCCCGCGCTGCCGAATTGGCAAACCTTGAGCCGGACAGCACGATCAACTTACGCGTTGCGATCGAGGAACACTTGATCAATTCAAATACCAGTTTCGACACACAAGCTCGTCTGCGATCTTCTTTACAGAATCTGGAGCGGCAGGTTCCCGCGATCCAAAAATGATCATCGGAGCAGATCGACAATCAATCAAATGATCGGTTAGTGGAAAGGCAGACATAGTCCCGTTCGCATGACATTAACGTCTGATCATTCTATAAAGAATTCATTGGAAATCATCCAAAAGCCTAGGGAAACGCTCGCTTAGATATCCCTTCATGCAATTGAATGACCAATTCGAAAAGAGCCATTGCAGGTATTTTCTAGGATGTTGCTCGCGGGAAAGTGTTGAACGCCCCATGCAACATTATTGCGAATCCCGGAGGGTACCTATGACATGGCCCACGTTTTGCTTTAAGCCTATTTCATCAATTTATCAAGAATAATGATATTCAGTGACATTTGGAAAACGCTGCTTTTGATTCAAAGGTCAAAGAAGTATAACCAAAATAGGAGCATGAAACATGGACCGGTCAGCAATAGGCCCGCTCAAGAAATCAGTCCTAAGAGTTCTAGCTGGCGTGATGGTTGTTTTGATCGCCTTGGGGATCGCTGGTACTCGTGATCACAAACCGCCCACGAACGAAGTTACATTAAGCGTTGGCCCACATAAGTCGTTTAGGGCATTACTCGCCTGGCAAGAATCAAGGGCTTATCCGGCTCAACATATGGCGAGAACGGGTTTAGTTGAAGCAAGTGAAAGGCTAGCCAAACGTCGAAAGTCAAAAAACAAAAAATTGAATGGAGCCTGGATCGCTTTAGGCCCCAATGAAGGCTCAAGAACGCTTGCAATAGCGGTTGATCCTCAAGATTCAAATAGAGTTTTTGCTGGCTCCGCTAGTGGCGGAATTTGGTTTAGTGATGGGGAAAGCAAGGCAAATTGGCGACGCCTAACAACCGGCTACCCTGTGACGGGTGTGGCTAGTATCGCCATTGATCCCAACGACTCTAATTTCCTACTCATAGGTACTGGAGAAGTTTACGGTTATGAAAGCGCAGTTGGCGGCACAGGAGCCAGGGTCAGTAGAGGGAGTTACGGTATCGGTATCCTAAAAAGCGAGGATGGTGGTTCCAGTTGGACCATGTCACTTGACTGGCGGTTGCAACAAACGACTGGCGTCCAAGACCTTGAATTTGACCCGAACGACTCTCAAACAATTTGGTCTGCTACGACGGAGGGCGTGTATGTTTCCCGTGACCGGGGTTTCACATGGTCACGAAAGCTGGATGTGGTAATGGCAACCAGTGTTTCCGTTCATCCGCAGAATCCGCAATCGGTGGCGGTTGCGTGTGGCGGACTCGGCAGTGACAAACGAGGCATATACAACACATCTGACGGCGGATTGACCTGGCAGAAAGCCGGCAGCCCGGTTCCAACAGACTTCATGGGAAAAATCATCTTGGACCGTGCACCTTCGCAGCCAGATCGTCTTTACGCATCGATTGGCGACGATGGCTTTTTGCATCCCGAAAATCCTAGGCGATCGTGGCTCGTGAGATCGGATGATAATGGCCAAAGCTGGATTGTCGTCAGCCGCCAAAACTTTGCCGAATTTCAGGGGTGGTACTCCCATTACCCCGCGGTCGACCCCGTAAATTCAGACCACTTGTATGTGGGTGGCGTCTACTTTTATTCTTCTCAAAACGCAGGCCAAACATTGGATTTCTATACGCGCACCCTGGCCGATGTCTACCCAGGAGTAGACAATCATGCCCTGACTTTCGCGCCTTCTAATCCTCAGGTTTATTACGTGGCTAGCGATTTTGGGGTCACCCGTTCAACAGATGGAGGCCAGAGTTATCAAGGTTGGAATGATGGTTTTCAGCTTTTGCAGTTTTACAACGGTACCGCGTTGACGAAGGAAGCGAGTTTCTACGCATCGGCGCAGGATATTGGCGCACGTACGATGAATGCGTTTGGCATGTGGTCGATGGTCAATGGATCAGAGGCCGGACTATTTTTTATAGACGCCAACGATTCAACCAAGATCTACACC
The DNA here is from genome assembly GCA_029263455.1 of Holophagae bacterium. Taxonomy (GTDB): domain Bacteria; phylum Acidobacteriota; class Holophagae; order Acanthopleuribacterales; family Acanthopleuribacteraceae; genus JAGQSC01. The sequence goes on along the minus strand of JAJCXM010000008.1, from coordinate 644,979 downwards.
AACGGTCCTCATCATTGGTCGTTTCACCGATCTGGTGAGAATACAAAACCGGTCCCATTCTGCCCTAATGGAAACTGCACCATTGTCGACACGCAAGATTCCACTAATTTCGTTGCCCCTTTTGTCATGAGTACTGTCGATACCAATCGGATATTTGCAGGCCGTGATTATGTCTATCGATCGGACACTGGCGGTGACAATTGGGTACTCATGAACGGAGGCCAAGTATTGGACGGTAATCCAATTGGCTATCTGGTGGCATCCTCTCAAGATGTCGATACCGCCTATGCAGTGACCACTCCAAAATCGACCCGAATGCATGCTTTTCGCACATCTGATGGCGGTGAAAGCTGGCAAGATATCACGCAGAATTTGCCCGACCTCATGCCCAGCGATTTATTCATCGATGAGGCTGATGACCGGCATCTGCTGCTCCTATTCTCTGGCTTCCAAGACCAACATCTCCTAGAGACACGTGACGCTGGCGAAACTTGGCAGGATTTAGCGCGTGGTGAACTTCCAAAGCTTCCTTGCAACGCGGTCGCCATGGACCCCGTCGACGCGGATATTCTTTATCTAGGAAACGACCTTACGGCCTACGCGAGTCAAGATGCGGGTTACACATGGTTCGCAATCCCAGATGGGCTACCAGAAGCATTGCAAGTGTCTGATTTTGCGCTCAACGCCGAAGTAGACCAGGTCATTTTGGCGAGTCACGGCAATGGTGCGTTTTCGATGGAACGACTGTCATCTCTTCCCGAGCCTACGATCGCCGACTCAGCTTATGTCTATTCCCTATCCGATATCCAGGTAAGGGGCACCGATCAAAGCCAAATCATACTCGTGAACTCTTCGTCATTAACCAATGCGGAGGTCACAATGCTGGCCATGACCGCAGGCGGAAAGCAGGCCGGCACTTCCGACATCACAATCGGTCCCAAACAACGCCACTCGATAGCGGCTTCCGATTTGCTTTCCAATCCCGAAGCCTTGCGCTGGGTTCAAATACGCAGTAATCAACCGTTGAACGTTTGGGTTGATGTCTTACGCAGCGAGCATCGCTACGGTTACAGCGCCCAAGCGGCCACAACAATTGCCTATGTGCCACATGTGGCCAAGGATACCAACCAGTTCCTGACAGAGCTTGGCCTTGCGAATCCAGGTGGAGTGATAGACCGCTTGGAGCTTTTGGCCGACAATCGTCAAACAGATTTAGGTCGAACAAAACGGAGTTTCTTTCAAGAACGCGCAGACATTCGCCTCTGGTTGGGTAATGATTTGCAAGATATTGACTGGGCAACGATCAGTGCCAGTCAACCTTTCTCTGCGATCGAGACTTTTAGTCGTCTAACTGGCAAAAACGAAGTAGCGGGTTTGGCACTAAGCGGTGAGTCCGCCACAGAGCTGGCTTTTCTTCACATCGCAAAAGATACATCTCTGTTTTGGACGGGCATGGTTTATATCAACATCAATCCTGAACCGATATCGGCACAAGAGTTATTTTATTCCGATCAGGGAGAATTATTGCTATCACGATCCGCAACCCTACAAAAGAACGAAAAAAGGATCTTGTTAGTTGATGCTCAAACACAAACCTCATCGGACCCTCTGGTACCAGTCGGTAGTGACTGGTGTCTGATCCAAACCTCTAGCCCCATCATCGGATATGAGCTATTTGGTTCTCCAATTGAATCGCCACATAGCGTGTTTGCAGGTTTGCAGGGGAGCCTGCAAACCCACGACAAGTTGCAGTTCGGCATGAGTGTGCATTCCGCGGACGATTGGGTTGGATTGGTCGTTGTTAACCTGAGCAGTGCCGCCAGCGACCTGATGTTTGTCCACTATGCCGACAACGGGACTCGCATAGCTGAACAATCCGCAAACTTGGCGGCCAAAGCCAAACGCAGCCTCTTAATGCGTGATCTATTTCCAAACAGCTATGCTCAAGGTGGTTGGGTCGAAGTCCTGGCCGACAACCATGCCATTAATGGATTTCAGCTTTATGGCAACAACGGCTCACCACGCACCCACCTTGGCGGCATCAATGCGCTTTCTGCAAATTAATCGGCGATCCATACTTGCTCTGCTCAGCCCTGTTGAATAGTCGACAACGCTTGTAGGATTTTCTGCAACTGCCGTCGGTCGAATTCATCAAAACGTTTAAAACAAGCATCTTACATATTGGCACAAGCTATGCTCTATCTGTGTTCGACAACGCGGCCAGCCACGTTAACACGCTAGTTAGGGAGAAGCCAAAAATGAGCCATTTATCAGTAACCGAACGACTTGACATAGCACTCAGGGAATCAAACCTGAAAATAAGCGCGCCCGTTGTTCGCCCCGCCAAAGGGACACGGATTCCGGTGATCGGCTCTTCCGAATCCTCGCCAAAGATCACCTGGAAAGGGAGTGACATTCCTAGCCTTGTGCGCATGATGAGACGGGAATACGAATCCAAGGCAACGCGCCACGCTGACGGTGTCGACACCATGCACCGCGTGAACTTGATGTCTATGGTGAAAGCCATCGTCAATGAACTTCACGAAATTCAAAATGCAGAACTACATCTCAACTCCGCGATGGGTTGTGCTTATGGCAGCCTACGTTACGTCGTTGAAGGTAGAACCTTCTGGTCGTTACCAGTCCCTGACGCGATCTCTAACGAAATGATCTCTATGTTTAAAGTGATGTCCAATATGGACTCTCTCATGGACGAAACCGAACGTTCCATTCGTTGGAATGTCAATAATCGCGAGAGCCACATCAAAGTTATGGCGAAACCCACGCATGAAGGACACGCGCGACTGGTCGTTTGGATCGAATCACCGATCCGTGATTGAGCATGTTTTGGATATTAATTGTCAGCGGTCTAAGGCGTCACGGATGCTCTGGGCTAACTGCGCTGATGAAAATGGCTTTTCTATGAAATGAACTTTGTCGTTAAGGACACCGCGGTCGATCATGGCGTCGGCCGTGTATCCTGACATAAATATCACCCTTAAGTGGGGAAGTTGAGCTATTAACATTTCGGCCAAAATACGACCGTTGCGCCCAGGCATGACCACATCGGTTAATAACAAATCGATCGATCGGTCTAAATTCGACACGAGCTCCTCAGCCCTGTCTGCGTTGGCGGCGGCAATCACCTGGTAGCCCATCTTTTCCAGCATTATAGTGATGAGTTTCCGCAAAGAGTCGTCATCTTCCACTAACAATATGGACTCGGAACCGACCGATAAACGACGTTTTGGCAAGATGGGGACTTTCACGTCCACTCCCTCGAACATAGGGAAATAGACTTTAAATGTGCATCCGTGGCCTTCCTCTGAATAAATGCTAACCATGCCTCCATTTTGTTTGACGATGCCATAAACGGTTGAAAGCCCTAGCCCTGTGCCCCGTCCATCCAGTTTTGTGGTGAAAAAGGGTTCAAATGCGCGTTGTATCGTGTCTTGAGTCATACCTGATCCGCTGTCACTCACCCTTAGTAAAACGTATTGACCTGGCTTTACTTCAAAGTGGCTTTTTGCAAATGACTCATCAACGGTCACCATGCTGGTAACCAATTCAAGACTACCTCCGTCCGGCATGGCATCTCGCGCATTGACGGATAGGTTCATGATGATTTGTTCAATCTGACCTGGATCTGCATGGATCGGTCCCAGGCCACGAGCAGCTCGCACTTTCAATCGAATATCTTCACCAATAAGACGTCTGAGCATACTTTCCAAGTTTCGCAAAAGCTCATTCAGATGTATGACACGTGGTTCAATCACTTGCTTACGTGAAAAGGCCAAGAGTTGGCGCGTCAACGACGATGCACGGTCGGCCGCATCAATAATGGCCTGAAGTTCGATGGGCGTTTCAGGTTGTTTTTCTTTAATTAGATTCGCGTACCCGGAAATAACGGTCAGAAGATTGTTGAAATCGTGGGCCACCCCTCCAGAAAGGCGACCAACAGCTTCCATTTTTTGAGCCTGAATCAACTGTTCTTCAAGGTGCTTTCGCTCATCGACGTCACGAATGGAACCAGACATGAGAATGGATCGACCTCTATCGTCCCGTTTCATCGTATCAGCGCGCGAGCTAAACCAACGATAACTACCGTCTTGGCTTTGCAAACGGTATTCGATATCGAATGGTTGTTTGTCTCTGAAATGTTGTCTTAAGGCTGCATTGACACGATCAACATCACTAGGATGCAAGCGTTCAACAAGCCAGTCAGATCTTGACGTGTCTTCATGGTCGCCATATCCCAGCAGGTCAAAAAAGCCAGGCGAAAAATAGAACTCATGCGTAGGCAGGTTCCATTCCCAAATGCCATCCATCGATCCGCGAAGCGCGCGATCGTAGCGTTCTAAAACCATTTTCAATTCGGCTTCTACCCGTTTTTGCGAGGTCAAGTCAACACAAGTACCCATGGTGATCGAATGCTCTGTTTCAACTTGAATGCTCGAAAGCGCAACCCACACGGGATGTTGAGAAGATCGAGAGCCTTGAAGAACCATCATAAATTCGCATTGGACACCTCTGAGCGAATCATTTAGCTGGCCTATGACTCGTTCACGTTCAGCGGGATCCACAAAGTCAAATAGTTTGACAGGGAGCTTACTATCAACTTTTTCGATCTCCAATAGCCGGCACATAGCAGGGTTGGCGTATTCTATGTCACCGAGATGATTCATTTGCCATATGCCAGCTGGACTCGTCTCTGTAAGTGTGCGGAACTTAGATTCACTCTTAGCTAGGGCATCACTTGCCTGCAAACGCAGCAGTGCTCCTGTCAAGAAATGAGCGATCATCTCAATGAAATGCACGTCATCTACAGTGAATTCCCGCACCTCCGTGTCATAGACGCACAAGACGTATTGCAGGCAGGAATCCGCTGATCCAGGAATTCGTGCAGCCAGTGCGCTTTGAATACCCAACTCCACGATTGCGGCAGGCATGTCTCCAAGACGGTCCGAGACGCCATAGTATGTGATCGTGCGAGAAACCCATTCGTCATGTTGCCAAAAAACTCCATATGGATTAGTGACCCATTCGATCGCACCACCATCATTCATCTTTGGGCACTCATACTGTTCGGTTCCTCGGTTCCATTGCAGCACGTGACTGAACTTCACATCAAAATTCCGATTGCATAGGTCGACCGCGCCAGCCAACAATGCTTCAATATTGCCAGCAGCCATGGCCCTGAGCCCAAAGTTTGCCGCGGCAGCCTGACGGGTCGATTTCAAATGCAGGGCCTGTTCGGCCAATTGCCTTTTTTGCCGCTCTTCTCTTTCCGCAAACGCGCGTTCGATGGCTAGTTTTAGTCGCCCCAGCCTGTTCTTGAGGATGTAATCGGTAGCTCCTTGGCGCAGCAGCTCTACGGCGAGGTCCTCGCCAACGGTTCCTGAAACAAAAATGATCGGTATATCCTGGGTAATGGCTAACACCGATTTCAATACCGATGATTGGCCAAAAAGAGGTAAATGGTAGTCAGACAAAATCAGGTCAAATCGATTGCCCAAGAGTTCTTCCTGCAATCGCTCCGGCGAATCAACGCTTACAAATTCGAATTGAATGCCCTCTCGGCGCAAATGCCTAATGAGCAGCTCAACATCACGTTGATCGTCTTCTACAAGAAGAATGTGAAGTGGATTGATCATCAGAACTCGTCCGGTTGTTCATTGACCAACAGCCAAAACTCGCCCAATCTCCTCGCGGCTTCTGCGAATGATTGGTAGTTAAAGGGCTTAACCACAAATGCGTTGGCACCCTTCTGATAGGCGACCTTCTTGTCCGATGGATGATTCGAAGAGGTCAATAAAACGACCGGCACGTACTTCATCTTTTCGGAACGCCGGATTTCACCCAATACCTGCAGTCCATCTACTTTTGGCATTTTGATATCGAGGATGATCAATGCCGGATTGCTTGGGTGACGGTCCCGAAAGCGACCTTCACAGTGCACATAGTCCAGAGCCTCTTGCCCATCCCTGGCTGAATCGATATGGGTAACGAGATCCGTTTTCTTAAGCGCTCGAGTAATCAACTCAATGTCACGATCGTCATCTTCGACAAGAAAGATATTAAGGAGTTGAGTCATGGGTCCATTTCCTTTTGTGGGATATGGAAGGTGAATTCGGCGTATTTGCCTAATCTGCCATCAGCTACTATCTTGCCTCGATGACGCTGCACGATACGGTCGACATTACTTAAACCGATACCCGTTCCTTTGAATTCCTTCTTCGTATGCAAGCGTTCGAACACGCCAAACATCTTTTTCGAAAAGGCGTTGTCAAATCCTATGCCGTTATCGCGAATGCGATAAATTGTCTCGACGTCAGTTGACCAACCACTAATCTCAATTACCGGCTCCTTCTTGTTCTTCGTGTATTTAGTGGCATTTTCAATTAGGTTTTGCCACACTAGGCGCAGCATGCTTTCGTCGCCGAACGCGCACGGTAGCGAGGATATCTTCCATTTGATACCGCAGCCCTTTGTGAATCCACGCAATAAGTTACGGGCTTCACAAACGAGACGATTCATATCCACTTCCGCCATTGCCAATTCGTCGCGACCAATTTTTGAAAAGGCCAATAAATCATTGATCAATTCACTCATTTCTCGAGCCGATTGTGAAACCACGTCAAGTTGGCGCCGATCTTCAGTTGTTAGCCGATCAGAGGCATCTTCGATCAGCATGCCCACATAACCATCGATATACCGAAGAGGGGCGCGCAAATCGTGCGATACCGAGTAAGCAAAGGTTTCAAGCTCAGCATTGGTATTGCTCAAAGCTGCCGCCTGGCGAGCCAGCTCTCGATTCAAGTCAATAATGACCCTCTCTTTGGCGACACGTTCCGTGACGTTTCTTGTTGTGCATACAACGGATTCCACGCCATCCCGATCTAAGATGGGATTCAAGTAACAGTCAAAATATTGCGTCCGACCACCTAGGGTCCATTCGGTCGTATGTGAACAGGGGATTGAGGTCTCAAACACACGTTTCACATTCTTCTCATAAGCCTGCATGATGCTAGCCGGCTGACCGACTTCTCGCCATGTTTTGCCTATCACTTCCTCGGATGTCTTGCCTATGAATTCCAATCCGGACGGGCTGGCATACAGGTACTTCATGTCTCTGGAAAAACGGTAGATAGGGTCTGGCGAGGCCGAAATAACGGCGTGCAGCATCATAGCTTGAGCGTGCGCCTTGTTTGCAAGCTCACGCACTTTGGCTTCCGAATGCCGACGTTTCGTTATTTCATCTGTGAGTTTGGCGTTACTTTCCTCCAATAGCGCCGTGCGCTTCACAATGCGTTGCTCCAGCGTGGCATTAATGCGACGAATCTCGTCTTCGGCATTTTTACGTCTGGTGATATCGACGACAGCAGCAAGGACTCGTAGCCCTTCCTCAGTTTCAATATGGGAAAGCGCTATTTCAACGGGAAACGCCCGGCCGTCATGTCGAATAGCTTGCAAGTCGCGTCCCGCGCCCATGACCCGTTCCGTGGGGTCACGCATGTAGGATTCACGCATGGTGGCATGTCGATCTTGCATTGAAATCGGCACAAAATCTTCTATTTTCTTGCCAACCATTTCGCTTTCAGAAAGACCAAAATAGAGACCAGCTTGTCGGTTGGCTAAACAAATCAGACCCGCTTTGTCGACAAAGAACATGGCGATTTGCGACGCTCGAAATGCCAACCTGAAGTACTGTTCTTCGCGCACCCGTTTCGTGATGTTACGGGTTATGGTGCTTGCACCAATGACGGTACCGTCTCTTTCTTTAACAGGGGCCGCCGAAATTGATACGTTGACCAAGCTGCCATCTTTTCGACAGCGAACCGTTTCCAGCTGGTCGACGATCTTTTTCTCAACCAGGTTTTGGTCGATCCAGGCCAGTTCGTCACGCCTGTCGTCGGGAACAATGATCTCGATGTTCTGGCCTATCGCTTCATTGGCTTCATAGCCATATAGAGAAACGGCCCCTGCGTTCCAACTCAATATGGTTCCGTCCAGCTGTTTCGTAACAATGGCGTCCGCGGAATATTCGGCCAAAGCTGAGTAGTGAAGCAGCTCTCGATCTGAAATCATGGTGCTCTTAAGCATGGCTCGACTGATGCATACAAACCACTTTTCATAAAACGACGATTGTTACAGTTACATATTATTTTTCGGTTATCCAACCATCCGCTTTTTGCAATTTTTTACACTATTCAATCTATGCTTATCGACGCCAAGAGTCAACGAATGTCCATACTTAAATTGGAAGCATTGGATTTAGGTTTCAAAAAACCTCGTATCTTCTCTAACAACGCACGAGGCGTAATGGGTTTTTCAATAAATCGGGTCCCCTCATCTAGGATGCCGTGACGGACGATGGCGTCATCCGTGTAGCCTGACATAAACACCACCATAAGATCTGGATCTAAGGCGATTAGTTGGTCGGCCAAACTACGACCGCTAGAACAAGGAAGAACCACATCAGTCAATAGCATATGGACAGGCGAATGGTGGTTGGTAAATAGTTTGACTGCATCATCCGCATTGTCAAAATCAAAGACATGGTATCCGGCAGAGCGCAACACCCGGGACACAAGCGTACGTACGGATTCTTCATCCTCGACCAACAAAATGGTCGCGTTAACATTGTCTGGGATAACGTGCTTGGGTTCCTCGATCAAGATTTGTCGCTGATCCTGCTCGTGCCAGGGGATGTATACCTTGATGGTTGTCCCTTTATTGGGTTCACTGTAGAGCCAAATGTTGCCACCGCTTTGTTTGACAATGCCGTAGACTGTGGCCAATCCGAGTCCAGTCCCAGACCCTGCAATCTTAGTTGTAAAAAAGGGTTCGAATACACGAGATTGAATTTCGTGTGAAATGCCGCAGCCGGTGTCAGTAACCGCAAGCATCACGTGTGGTCCAGTCATTGAGCCAGGATGCATGGCCGCATATTCAGACGATAGTTCGACGTTGGCGGTTTCAATGGTGAGACGCCCGCCCTGCGGCATGGCGTCGCGAGCATTTACGACCAAATTCATGATCACTTGCTCTAGTTGGTTTGGGTCAAACCACACCGTGCCAAGATCAGGTTTGAGTTTGGTGGAGAAGTGAATGTCCTCACCAATTAGACGTTGAACAAGTTTACTGAAATTTTCAACGACCAAGTTGAGGTCAACTACCTTGGGCGATAGTACTTGTTTTCTGGAAAAGGCAAGCAGTTGGCGTGTCAACGCGCTAGCCCGAATAGAAGCCTGATTAATTTGTTCCACACACTCTTCGTGTTCGGCAGGGAGCTTTTTAGCCAGTAACAATTCGCTATAGCCCTGAATGACGGTCAACAGATTATTGAAATCATGGGCGACGCCGCCAGCAAGGCGTCCGATTGAGCTCAAACGATCAGCCTGCTTCAACAATTCACTCAAACGGCGTTCTTCGCTCATGTCGCGAACAGAAATAACAACGCCTCGGATGCTGTTATCCGCGTAACGAATGGGAGCAGCGCTGCATGCGACTGCCAATGAAACCCCGTCCGCGTTTTCAACCTCAGCACGACTGGCCATCCATTTCTGGCCGCCATTTCTTAACACTCGTTCTAAAGGGTCAACGACCTCATCCTCACCGACAATGAAACGGACAAGTTTGTTTAAGGGAATCCCAATGGCTTGATCACTGGGCCGATTGGTCAGTAATTCTGCAGCTGGATTTATTCTGGTTACGTGTCCTTTAATATCGCAACTAAAGACCGAGACAACCATGCAATCCAAGGTCGTGGCCAAATCCTCTTTAGCTTGGCGGGCCTGTTCAATGGCCTCGACACGCGCGGTAATGTCTACCGAGAAAACCAAGATACCATCAGGAACTGGATTCATTCTCAGTTCAAACCAAGCATTCTCCCCATTTGGATAGCTAAATCGATTGACCATCGTGTGAGGTTTTCGACCCTTCATGCAGGTGGCCATATGATCAAACACTTCGGTGTCACAGATACCGGGATACAAATCACTTATCTTTCGGCCGCTATACGAAACAGCGTCTAGTTTGCCATGTTTTATGGCTGCCGGATTAAGGTACAGATACCGCCATTCGTAATCGATCACTTGCACGCCTTCAATGAGCTCATCGAAAACAGAATAGCGAATGTGACTCCGTTCCGCATCGAGATGCGAATGGCTCACAGGTGTCGGTTCGGACGGCCGCGACGCCTTGCCGTCATTCATAATCTTATCCAGTCCTTGGTGCCAATTTGACAAAATTGGAGATGCCACTTGGCATTGAAAAGGGGTTATGTTACGGATTGCGGCCGGTTGTTAATCACGTATTACGCGGCGGACACCAGCCTAACATTCGTTATCTTGCGTCAATTCGAGGCCGAAGCCACGTACATTTGTCACGAATCTCTGTGACAACTATCACGTCACACAACACCAGATTCACAAGAAACAGGTTTTGTTTGAGTCCTGGCCTAACCTGAGAAAGGTTATTATATAGATGATATACCTTACCGCAACGAGCAAAAAAAAAGGACGTGGAATAGAATTCACACGTCCCTTTAGGTTTGGATCGATTAATTTACTGACGGACGGCTAATGACTTGGTTTTTGAAGGTCGGAAATTGGCTGCCAACTGGGTCACTTGTTTGATGGTGCGATAGTTTTCACGTTGGTTAGCAATGCCTGCCGGAAAGCCGTTGACAAGGACATTAGAGTTGGAGAAATAAGGCATGCGCTTGCAACCTGATGAACAATGGGCCGCATAGGACATAACGGTTCGAAAACTGCCATTAACATAATGGCCAAAAGACCAAGGATTGGAAGCCTTGCTAGCAATCGCATCGGTATTGCCTGGATCATGTTCGCAACCAAGGTTGTGCGCCAATTCATGGGCTAAGGAAAGATTGCTTGCCGTACAGGCTCGAGCAGTCACGTGAAAGGCATCCGTTGAAAAGCTATTCTTTATTTGACGTTGAAGGTAAGCGGTTCCACAGCTGTTTCCACCATTCTCTACGATCATGCCGACGACATCTGCGCCATATAAATCTCGCAAACGGGCGACGTCACGGTTATCTTTCAGCCATTTGAGGTCTTTGTTTAAATCAGCGGTTTCAGAATAAGCCACAACTTGATGATGCACCAGTCGTACACGCGCTTCTATTTGGCTTTGCGTGAAAGCGAAATTGGTGATGTCGATGGCATTACGAATCAGGGCAGTCATGCCGTCTGGTCCACCTACTGCGTTCTCAGAAGCCAACGAATACATAACCATTGCGTCCACCGTCAGCATGTCCATTGACACAGCTTCATTAATGATTCGATCGTCCTTCATCTGCCAGGATTGAGGCTCGAGGGTTCCGCCGCATTCAGGGAAGGAAGCCTGATCAATTTCTTCAAACAGGTGGCCATCATCGGTCGGTCGGATTTGAAAGACGCGATCGTCGGCGTAGATCAGAGCTGAAACTTGACCATTAACAGCTGTAATAAAGACTGGCGAACGACCACGGTCGTCTTGCCATTGTCCGATCCAGCTGACGCTGCCATCTTCAGCAACCTTATAAGCATCTTTATGCAGGAATCCAGTCACGCTGTCAGGGAGAGTAAGAGAAAGACTTTCCACGCCATCTTCAATGAGCGTCACATCCAATTCAACATGATACCCGGTCAAGACCTGCGCGGTTGATTGTTTGAATTGAGCGCCGTAAAACACTAAGTCGGACGCTTGCACTTGAGTAGACACAAATAGGACGGCCAAGAACAACATGGAAAGACTCCTAGTAAATAAATCAACTATTTCCTGAATTCGACCAGGACGGATATTCGTGATTTATTGTTTATTTTTTGTTCAAGCTTGAAACGAAGCGCCAAATTTGTGGCTAGAAATGCTGCGAATCATCCTTGACATTCATGAACAATGCAGTACTCATGCCAACTTTTAACTGATTTATTTCTAGCTATTTAGATATATCCCGGTTAAAAATCAGCGGAATATCCAGCAGCCATTGAAGACTATTCTACGATTGCAGCTGTGGCGCCATAACAAAGAACAAAATCAATTTACGTAAATTTAGACAAAAAAAGGGGCGCCGAATGGCGCCCCCTTTGCCTGAGGTCCTTTGTTGAGAGTAGATCAGGCGGACATTCTTTGGTATGACACATCCTTTCTTAATTTTTCCAAGACTTGGGCCATTTCCAAAGGTTTGCTGAACAGATAGCCTTGTCCCGTGGTACAGCCGAGACTGCGCAGAAACTCTAGTTGCTGCTCGGTTTCGACACCTTCTGCGACACACGTCAAACTTAGTGATTTTGCCAAAGATACGATACCCGCTGCCACAGCTGACGCGGCTGTATCGCAAGGAACGTTCATGACAAACGAACGATCAATCTTAAGCGTGTCAATAGGGAATCTTGTCAGGTAGGAGAGCGATGAATAGCCCGTTCCAAAATCATCGACGGCAAGTCGAAAGCCAAGCTGTTTGAGTTCGGTTAATGTCTTTTGAGTGGCGTCAACGTTTTCCATCGAACAGCTCTCGGTTATTTCTAATTCTATTGCCGATGTGGGCACATCTTCTTGACGTAAAATAGCCATAATGTCGTTGACCAAGTTACGATCTCGAAACTGTTTTGCAGATAGATTGATTGCGACTGTCATGTCTGCTCGGCCGATGGCATCACAAGCCAACCAGAACTTACATGCCTGTCTTACAACCCACTTACCAATGGGGATAATGGCCAGGTTACGCTCAGCTATGGGAATCATTTTCAGAGGCGATATCCAGCCATATTTGGGATGTTGCCAGCGCAACAAAGCTTCGGCACCGGTTATCATTTGGGATTCCAGATCCACTTTAGGCTGAAAAACGACACGCATCTCGTTACGTTCGATGGCGTGAAGGATATCTTTTTCTAGGGTCATTTCGATCCTACGGTTTTCATCCATGGCGTTGTCGAAGAAACATGCTCGACCACCACTTATCGCAGCTTCTTGTACTGCCAGCGAGGCGCAGCGAAAGGCGCCTGAAAAAGAGGTCGCCTGGCTTGGTGCCATGCATACGCCGATGCTTGCACGTAGGTAAACCTCTTGCCCACCCAGGTACAGAGGTCGAGCTAGCGATTTTGCAATTAAGTCGGCAGCAAGTTCGACGCGACCTCGTGATGTCGTTTTCATAACCACGGCAAATTTGGCGCCTTCAATACGCGCGATGATTGAGGCCATGGGCAGGGTTTTGTTAAGACAGTCGGCGACTCGAATCAGTGCCACTTCACCAGCTTTATCGCCGATGCCGTGATCGATGCGATGGAAGTCATCAATATCGACAATCAAGAGGGCAAGACTTTGGCCAGCTACCAGACGTTGTCTGATCTGTGATGCCATTGCAGACTTGTTCACAAGACCTGTTAGTTCATCGTGATCGTGCCAAAAGATACGTGAACGTTTCATCAAATCATGCATCGACTTGATTCGCACTAAGTTGCGAATTCGGGCCGACAATTCTGCCATGTCAAAAGGCTTACGGACATAATCTTCTGCCCCTAAACGAAGCGCCTTCAGCACACAGTCTCGATCTGTTTGCCCCGATGTAACGATGATCGGAATATGGCGATGGCGTCGAGAACTTTTCAGTTCGGCAATCAACTCAAAGCCACTTCGTCCAGGAAGATTAAGATCCAAGAGCAGGATGTCAGGTTGCAGGCGATCCACTTCAGACAGCATACGACTTCCGTCTGCCAGCCGATTCACTTCATGCCCTTGTTGAATCAGAGCGATCTTGAGTGCGTCTGCCACAAAATCTTCATCTTCAACCATCAGGATATTGCCTCGGTCCCAAACAGACTCCGCCAAAGGCACGTTTGGCGACTCTAATATTTGTCGCAAATAATCAATGAGTTCACTACATCGACTGTTTACAAATATATTTGAGACGCCGGCTTCAAAGGCTCTGACCATTTCAGAAGGGTCTTCGTTATTGGTTAGATAAACCAAAGGAACCTGCATATCTAACAACGAGTTTCGTAACTCACTACAAAAGTCAATGCCGTCACCATCAATGACCTCGTGATCGACAAGTACCAAAATGGGATCGTGGGCTGTGACAAGTGCCTTTAACTCGACTGGCGAACAAAACACGCAGGAAACATTCATTTCATCAAGTGCCTCACAGATGCTTTGAAACGATTGGGAGTTTTCAGCGATCATGATAGCGACAGAATGCAAACCTCGTTCGCTGTCGACTGCATAAAATTTTGAATTATTCATCATATTCTCCATTTTCAATCGTTCGCTTGCAGTGTGAGTCTAAGTGACTCCGACAAGCCTTGTGGGATTAAGGAAATGTGCACCTGAACATCTTCATCATTGGCACGCCAGCGAAGTTCGCTTTCCTGAATTTCTTCGGTGGCACTTCCAAGGCAAGATAGGACACGCAGCATGCCTACCAATTCGCGACGAACTTCTACTCTTAACGGAAACGACCAAACGGACTGGCCTTCGGACATGAACCGGATCCAACAGTCACGATCACCTTGGATAGGATCAATCTGAAATTCCACTTCTCCAAGCGCATGAATAGCATCAATGATCGCGTTAAACATCATCATTAGGCTCACATGTTGATGGGTGTCTACATCACTCCTGTCAACAGCGCGTTTGCCATTGAGTTCACGTTGTAAGAGCATGGCCACAGCTGGAATCTTGATATTGCTCCACCGAATTCGACCTCGTTCTCCCAGTCTCTCTGGTTGATCCCAGGCCAGAAAATCCCAGGCACCGTCTTCCGACCAAACATGACTCATTTGTTCCTGTTTTGCGTTGACGGTTTCAGTGACCAGAAGTTCCGCAAGTTGTGTGACCTTTTCGACACCCCATGGGTAAAAGAATATGTAGGCATTCTCATCGTTTTCACTTTGACTGTAGCCAAAAAACCCTTGGTTGGCGACTAGGTTATCGGGGCGAATGAGCACCGAAAAATGACGATTATTAGAACAGTTCACTTGGTGGGGAACCATGCTCTTTTCTTCAAGTATTATGGGTAAGTCATTTTTTTTGTGGCCAAAAGCCAAATACGACACCTTGCGGCAAGATATTCGTTGCAAGGAATAGCCTTCTTTAGTGGGATCCACAAATGTGATTTCCGTATCGCGCGGTGAAAAGCCTATCAGGCCAACACACTGGGTGCTTCCGTCTGTTAACGAAAGATCCACTGGCACGCAATTTCCCAGCATCGGTTGTTTGTTTTCTTGTTTCAGGCTTAATTCAATCATGGGGTCGATCCTCCAAACCATACTCTCAACAGGCCTCTATTTTGCACGTGCCGTGCCAACACGTATCTACTTGATTCAATGTTACTTATGTTTACATGTTGAAAAATATTGAAGGATATTCGACAACGACTGCAGAAAAATAAACACCGGCGATGTTCATGAAATTGAGAATATTTGCCGATACACTTCTTTGAGTCACATACAAGAAAAGTGACTGAATTCTCAAAATATTTGTTTTTTGCGAGTGAGATGGTATGACAAAAACTATATTATTGGTGGATGACGACCGTAACATTGGCTTGATGATGCGCCAGATCGTAATGCAACTAGGCGTTAATTTTCATCATGTCATGTCAATCAAAGAAGCTCGCATCGCCCTGGCACAACAAAAATGGTCCTTAATGATCCTTGACTACCAGCTCGGCGATGGCAATGGGATAGAGCTTATTCAGTCTCTCCCTCCGGACCAACTACCTGTGTTCATGTTTGTTACCGGATATGGATCAACGGATTTAGGCGTGAAAGCGATGCAGTTGGGGGCTATCGATTTTCTTGAAAAACCCTTTCAGCCCAACGTCATGCGCTTGAAAGTTGAAATCGCGCTACGACTCCAGGAAGTGGAAAACGAACTCAAGCAGGTCCACCAGAAACGAGACAGCTTCTATAGTTTCGATCAAGTCCGATTTAAGTCCAAAGCCATGGAAGATGTATTCGAGCTGGCCAAGACATACTCGGCCACGGAATCAAACACTTTGTTGATTACCGGAGAAAGTGGCGTGGGTAAAAGCTTCTTGGCTGAGCTTATTCACTATAATAGTCAAAGACGGGCCAGCCCTTTCATTCACGTTACTTGCACCACGTTATCGGCCGAACTTTTGGAGAGTGAACTATTTGGTCATGAGAAAGGCGCTTTCACCGACGCTCGAGCGACCAAGGTTGGCTTGGCCGAAGTCGCGCACGGAGGCACATTGTTTCTTGATGAAATCGGGGACATGAGCCAGTCGACTCAAGCAAAATTGCTGGGCCTTTTGGATACGTCTCGGTTTAGGCGCGTCGGCGGCATGAAGGAAATCGAAGTCAATGTTCGATTTGTCGCCGCAACCAATCGTGATCTTGAAACGATGGTCCAGGAGAAAACATTTAGATCCGACCTCTTTTACCGTCTAAATGTCGTGCAATTTAAATTGCCAAATCTACGGGAACGAACAGAGGATATCCCTGTTCTGGCTGATATGTTTGCTGCTCGAATCGCCCACAAACTCAATCGCAAAGTAATCACATTTCGCGACTCCGCTGTCGCCCGGTTAAAGGAATATCCCTGGCCTGGTAATCTGCGCGAATTGAGCAATGTGATCGAGCGCTGTCTCATCTTCAACCAAAGTGACTTCATCGACAAGAACGAATTAGATCGTTGGTTGGCTCCCGTAACGCAACCATCAAATTTTTCCGATTTGAACATTGAAAGCACGAAGCAAAGAATGGTGGAAGAAGCCCTGAGACGTACAGCAGGTAATCAAACAAAAGCGGCCAAGCTGTTGGGATTAACTCGAGCACAACTCACCTATGCGCTTAAACGTGAAGACGAGTAAGGCTGCATTGTAGAATTTTAGACAACATCGTCTAAAATTCATCACACGCCCCATCACCTAAAAGACATAAATGCAACAAAACAAAAGACTTATTTAGTGGCACGATAGTTGAGACAGAGCTCTTTGGAGAGATAAGCATTTCTCAGAGGAGCGACCATGAACAAGGAAACGCAACTTCGATCGAAGCTAGATAGCAGTTATCTAACGGTCTTAAGGTATCTCGCCATCTCCATGATGATGGCAGTACCTGTTTTCGTCATTCGGGACATCCTACTGCACCGATCTATGGCGGCGCATGCAGGCAATATAGTCTTGCTATTGATGGCATATAGCGTGGCTTATCTAATCAAGACTAAGCGGATTCCAAGCCACCAAAGTCATCACTGGGGCGTGGCTATCTACCTCACTTTCTTGATCAAGATATGGACACTAATCGATGTGACTCACGAGCTAGCTATTGCACAGATTTACATCGCGATGCACATCATTGTCTCGTTTTTGACCATGAGCCATATTCACTACGTCATCAACTTTCTGGCTACGGCCGCGCTATGGGCAGCTTCTTTATTGTCACTAAACATCAATCCGTTCTTGGAACCCTCGTTCGTTCCTACACTAGTGGGTGGGGCGGTTCTGTTTTCCGTAAACCTTAATCATCTGCGTCAGGCCCTATTAAACCGAATTGAGCTGAAGACAAACGACATAAACTCGCGCGCTTTTTTAGAGCTAGCTCAATGTTTTATTCATCATGTGGATAGCGACGGTCGCTTCTTGTTTGTTAACGCCTATTGGTTACAAACCTTAGGATATTCACGCGACGAAATTGGCGGTCTGACCGTTAACGATATTATCTCTAAGGAGATGCGCAAAAAGCACCATCTGGTGATTCGGGCGGTTACATCGGGAGAACAGGTTCCTCAGCTTCAAAGTGAATTCGTCACCAAGTCCGGTGAAATAGTATATGTCGAAGGGGCGGCACATTTAGTTCGTCAAGCCGATGGAGCAACCGTCCTACAAGGCATCTACGTCAACCGTTCAGAACGAGAGAAGGCAGTGCGTCAACTCAAAGCCAACGAGAGGCGATTCCGTTCGCTGGCGGAGAACCTGAAAGAAGCTTTTTGGCTTTTCGACGTCAACGAGCAGAAAATTCTTTACATTAATAACGCTATCTTGCAACTGACGGGCCACACCCCCGAGAAATGGCTAGAAAAACCCAACGATGTCATCAGGGCAATTACCTTTGAGGAAGACCGGAAAATAACAGGTGACGTGATCAAAAAGATGTGTTCAGGCATTGCCTTCAAAATCGAACATCGCTTCCGCCATCGAGATGGCCAGGAACGCTGGGCATCGATGGTCACGTCTTCGTTTGAGGCAGAAAACGGCAACCGACACTTAATCGGACTTAGCCTGGACATTACCGAAACAAAACGCCTATACACGAAGCTAGAAGAACTATCACGCGTCGATGGTTTAACAGGACTTGCCAATCGACGAGCCTTTGACCAAACGCTGCAACTGGAGCTAGACCGTCACATAAGACAAACACAATCGCTCGCCTTGCTCATGATCGACATCGACTACTTTAAGCAGTACAACGACCATTACGGTCACTTAGAGGGTGACCAGTGCTTGCGGACCGTTGCACAGACGGCAAAAGCAGTTACTAAACGATCAGCCGATCTCGTCAGCCGCTACGGCGGTGAGGAATTCGCGGTCATACTGCCCCACACCGATATCGACGGGGCTAGTCAAATCGCCATAAGGATACGCCAGGAGATCGAGAACCTTGCGTTGCCCCATTACCAATCACCAGTTGGAAAAGTGACGGTGAGTGTCGGTGTAGCCGCTTTTGTCCCCCAGTTAGGACATTCTACTTATGACTTGATTCGCCTTGCCGACAAGGGCCTTTACCAGGCTAAACACAATGGTCGCAATCGCATTTGCGTCGAAACGATAATCGAGTCTTCGAATGACTCAGGTGCACAGGCTACGATCCTGGCCTTTAGTAATCCCCAGAAAAAACTTAACTCAAATTGATGACACCAAATCGAGTGTCCACAGCTTGACTTAGCATGAAGCTGTCTCGCATTGTGCCGATCGCAAACGTCGCTTTCCTATTCAAAGTATTGTGAGTGCACAATATTTCTTCAAATATGCTGTTTCATTTCGCTTAAGCCAAACTGGATTTCTTGATGCGATCGATAAAGCTTTGTAGTTTCTTTAGGCAATTTGCTTTGATAATGCGCGCGTCTTGATTATTTGGATCCACTTTTAATACTTTTTGACAGTATTCAATCGCCATTACGTAGTGTTTTTGGTCCATTTCGCGGTTGGCTTTGAGCAGCGTTTCGTGGGTTAACTGGGTCACAAAACTAATGCGTTTCTTGCGCTGGCTCTGCGCTTCTTTTAGACGCGCCATCAGGGGTTCGATGACTGCCGTGTTATCTACAAAACTAGATAGTTGTTCAATCAGATCTTTGGCTTGATCCACTTCCTCGTTTTTTAAGGCCTCTTCAATGGAGCCGATCCGTTCCTCGACGAGTTTTCGAACGTAGGATTTTTGCGCCTTCTGCAGATCTGCATCAACAATGGTTTCGTCGTTGAGTGTGTCCACGAAGGCTTGTGTACGCATCACGTTTTCCAAGTCGTTCGCCAATTCCATGGCGCTTGAGTAACGTTGATCACGGTCCTTTTGCAGAGATTTGCGTACAACTTGGTTCAACGAATCTGGTATATCGGGAACTCGTGGCGTGTCTTCATTAATAATTCTGACCATTGTTTGCGATAGGTTCTTGCCAACAAATGGATGTTTGTTGGCAAGTAATTCAAACAAAATGACGCCTATGCTAAAAATATCGGCTCGAAGATCAATCTTGAGACCGGTGATTTGTTCTGGAGCTATGTAGTTAATGGTCCCGATGACCACACCTGAAGTCGTCAATTGACTATTCTTGAAGTGTGCGACGCCAAAGTCGAGCACTTTGACATGGTCATCATTCAGTAAAAAAATGTTTGCGGGCTTGAGATCGCGGTGAATAATCCCTTGCTGGTGGGCTGCATGCACCCCTTCACACACTTGCTTGACGATTTCCAATCGCATCTGCAGTGGCAGATTCCTTTTCTTGCCGCGGACAATTTTCTCGAGCGTCGTGCCATCGAGATACTCCATGGCGATGTAACAGGTTTCTTGGTCCTCACCTACGTTGTAGACGCTTATAATATTCCGGTGATTGAGTTGACCAAGGATATTACCTTCGCGATAAAAACGTTCTTGCATGTTGGGATCAGAAAGGTTCTTTTGGTTCATGGTCTTAATCGCGACCAGTTTCCCGATGCGGGGATCAACACCTTTGTAGACCACACCCATCGAACCTTTGCCCAATACACCTAGAATCTGGTACTTTCCAAGTTTCGAGAGCGTTGCGGTCACTGAGCAGCCTCTTGGCCCGGATAAATTGTCTAAATAGACTTTTTACATTCTAGCTTGATGCCTTGATTCAGGCAAACAAGCTTCAATAAATCCTGCCTATCAAGAACCACTCAATCGCGGCACAGGGACCATTCCAAGGAGAAAATATGCATTCATGGGAAAAAATTCGCGACGAGCAGTTTCATCACATATCCGTGCCAGCCTATCTAAATCACGCAGGGGCGGGCCCAACGTGTGTGCGGGTCGCTTGTGCGATTAATAACTACATCACCGCCTTCATGGAAAAAGGCTCGTTTTCTTGGAGCAGCGGGTTAGATGTAAAAGCCAAGTTACGTAAGGGACTAGGCCAACTTATGCATGCACCCAGCGAATGTTTTGGCATCACCCACAACACATCTCACGGCCTAATGGTCGTCGCACAAGAGTTTCCCTGGCAAGAAGGCGACACCATTGTTTTAGTACGCGGTGAGTTCCCAGCTAATACCGTGACCTGGTTGATGGCGGCAAAACGCTACCGCCTCAATGTCGAATGGCTCGACGTGAATGACATCATCTTACAGAGCAGCGCCTTTCACGAGGTCATGAAAAAGAAACCTCGGTTGTTGGCCGTGTCCTGGGTGCAATATCAGACAGGCCAAGTCATTGCGATCTCGCAATTAGCCCAACTACGCCAAGAATTTCAAGTGGCTATTTGTGTTGATGCCATTCAGGGAATTGTTCCCCTGACTCTAGATCTTAGTCAGCACGACATCGATTTCGTGACAGCGGGCGGCCACAAATGGTTGCTAGGACCTGAGGGCACAGGGTTCTTGTATGTACATCCCAAATGGAAAGGTCGCATGAGGCCTGAATTCGCAAATTGGTTGAGTCAAATCGACCCGATCGACTTCCTCACCCGCGGCGGCAACCTCGTTAATTACGACAAGCCGTATAGAGAAACGGCAGATCGTATCGAGTTTGGCACTTCCAATAATTTAGGCATCGCAGGTCTGGCAGAATCTGTACAGATGATCAACGAACTTGGTCCTGAAACCGTCTCCCAGCGTATTCGTTCACTCGCTGAAAGCTGTTGGCTTGATTTAGAACAGGCAGGATTATCGCCTGCCTCTAAACCAGAAGCCGGCATCGTGTCTATCCCGATGCCATCACTTGACCCAAGACCCATCATCCGCTCTCTGGCCAAACGCGGTGTGATTCTCGGTTCTCCAGACGGTCATATCCGTTTCTCCGCCCATATCCACAACGACACCAACCAGTTGCAATTCGCGGTTGCTGAACTCGCCACAAGCTTGCGCGATAAATGAATGACCATTCACCCAAACCCAGTGCTATTGCGGGTTTACAACGAATCGCTATAATGGAATGTTTTGCCAAACATCGAGGCGGCGAACAAACAAAAGGTCAATTATTTATGCCATTAAAGGAGAACCCATGGCCGTAGGATATTCCGAAGACCAGGAAATGCTCATCCAGTCGATTGCCAAATTTGCTGACGAGCGCATTCGTCCCCACATTAATGTTTGGGACGAAAAGGAATCCTTTCCCGTCGACGTCTTTAAGGAGATGGGCCAGCTCGGGCTGTTGGGCGTTTTGGTTCCTGAGACTTACGGCGGTTCAGGTTATAAATACGTCGACTATGTTGCCGTTCTGGAGGAAATAGCTTCCGTTTGTGGCGGTGTCGCTCTTGGCGTTGCTGCTCACAACTCATTGTGCACGGGACATATCCTGAATCACGGCAACGAGCTACAAAAACAAAAATACATCCCTAAGTTAGCGACTGGTGAATACTTGGGTGCTTGGGGATTGACTGAACCAGGATCCGGTTCGGACTCAGGCGGAATGATTTCTACAGCCAAAAAAACGGATGGTGGCTGGATCCTTAACGGCACCAAGAATTTTATTACCCATGCGATCAGTGGCGACGTTGCCGTCGTCTTGGTTAATACCGAACCAGCGAAAAAGACCCGTGGCATCAGCGCCTTTATTTTGGACAAGACCATGCCAGGTTGGTATGGCGCTAAAAAAGAAAACAAGGTAGGAATGCGTTGTTCAGAAACGGCACAATTGGTCATGGACCAATGTTTCGTACCTGATGAGAACCTAATTGGAAATGTGAATGAAGGCTTCAAACAAGCGATGAAAGTGTTGGACGGAGGGCGCATATCAATTGCGGCCTTGTCGTTAGGGATTGCTCGAGGAGCCTTCGATGCAGCTCGTAGATATGCGGCACAACGAAATCAGTTTGATCGCTCAATCGATAGTTTTCAAGGAATCCAATTCAAATTAGCCGATATGGCGACTCGCATTGAAGCGTCGCGGTTATTAACGCTGAAGGCAGCTGCTTCCAAAGATGCTGGTCACGGCAAAACGATCGACTCGGCGATGGCCAAATACTACGCCTCGGAAGTAGCTGTTTGGGCTTCCGAAGAATGCGTGCAAATTCATGGTGGTTATGGCTATCTGCGCGATTATCCTGCCGAGAAGTTCTGGCGCGATTCAAAATTGTGTACGATCGGTGAAGGTACCTCCGAAGTACAGAAATTAGTGATCGCACGCGAACTCAAAAAGCAGACCGACGCAGGGCATTAAGCAAAAGGTGAACGTTTACGGATTGACCGGTGGCATCGCTAGCGGAAAGTCTGCCGTCGCCAAATTCTTAAATAACCGCGGAATTAAGGTTATTGACGCCGATCAGATCGCTCGTGACGTGGTGCGGCCGGGCGAAGACGGACTTGGCCGAGTAGCGGCCGCATTTGGTCCCGACATTCTCCTTGCGGACGGCAGCTTAAATCGAAAAGAACTAAGAATCCGGATCGCTCAGGACGCCGAAGCCCAAGCGTTACTCAATCGAATCATCCACCCTCTGATCAGGCAGCGTATAGCCAACCAACTCGCCGAATTGGCTCGTGCCGGAACTCCTTTTGCCTTTGTTGAGGCAGCTTTATTGCTTGAAGCTGGATCGGCTTCTCGATACGATCGCATTATTCTGGTTACCGCCCCAAAAGAGGAAAGACTAAAGAGGCTCGTCTCCCGAGACGGCATGAGCAAGGATTTGGCTACCAAACTCATGGCTCGACAATGGACAGATGAAGAAAAACGACTTCATGCCGACCACGAAATCGTAAATGATGGTTCTATGGCTACACTGGAAGCTAAGGTGGATGTGCTGTTGGCCGTATTGAGGCGCGTCGATTTGAAATAGGTCTTGCTAAGTCAACGGTGCCACAAATGAGCCGCGAAGATGTTACCGGGCGCCAAGATACGGTTAGGATCAAAAGATTTCTTGACCGCTAGCATCTCTTGAACTTCGCTTGCGCTATATTGTGTCTCCAATAACTTCGCTTTCTTTTTGCCAATGCCGTGTTCAGCGCTTACGCCACCTCCACGCCTGACTGCTGCCTCACAATGTTTGAATAACAACATGCGATCGTGCTGATATTGACGCAAATCCTCTGCAATGAAATTGAAATGCGGATGACCGTTGCCAATATGCCCAAAAACGATCCACTTGCTTGAACCTTGGTCGCGGCGTACCTCAGCCATCATTTCAGCGATTTGATCAACAGGAACATACCAGTCGGAACTCACCTTGCCCCCGCCAAAATCACGGAAACGAGCGGCCCGTTCATTAATGGTAGCAGGCACTAAATGTCTCCATTCGCGTAGCCGTCGTTGCCCGGGCGGATCTTCAAATACCTGAATGGCGTCTGCTAAATGAGGGGTCCCCATTTTCGAGAACAAAGATTCAAATCGCGTATACCAAGATTCCACCACAAGACTGCTATCCCCCTCAAATTCGGCTTTGAGATATAAGACGGCATTGGTTTCGTCGGGACAAGAAAAATCGTCGGCGTGTTCTCTGAGAATATCGAGCGCCGCATTATCCATGTATTCACAGCAGCGCAGCTCGGGCCCTGCTTCAGCGACAATTTGCTGTACCGCACTTAAGACAGACTGTTCGCTATTCAGAAAAACAAGCATGGACACATAATCGGGTACCTTCGGAAGCACCTCCACAATCACCTGCGTAAGAATACCCAGCGTACCTTCGCTACCGATCAAAAGATCAACTTCAGAGTCGCGAATAGGAAGCCCACATGAATTCTTGCTACCGTTGGCCACTTGCTTAGCATCACGCATCACGTTTCTTACTTCGCCATCGGCACGGACGTACTGTAAACCCCTCACCCATCGTCGCGTGGAGCCATATTTAAATGAATCTTCACCCGAAGCATTGGTCGCCACCGTCGCTCCAACCATAACCTCAGCCCGGCTGGTTGGATCTGGCGGGTAAAAGAAACCTTGAGCAGCTAGATCATCTTGAAATGCCGCTAAATTGGCTGCCACACCCACAAAGGCCAACCAACGGCCAGGCATTTGTGTGTCTTCCTCGATTCGCCAAGACGCGTCTAGCCTCTCGCTGCTCATCAGAATACCTTGATCAGTAATCGCCGCTGCGGTCAGCGATGTTTGGTTGCCGCACGCTGTTACAGGAATGCGTTTTTCGTTGCAATAGGCCAAGATACGACTGACCTCTTCTACGTTTTTGGGCCGTACGACCGCATCAGGCATTGCAACATGTAACGGATCAGCGCTATAAGCTTGTAAAACATCGCGGTCGGTTGTAGCGCCAAAGGCCTGAGGCAATTCGATATGGGCTTTCATTTGTCCTTCCGGACTTGCCTGAACAAAATCCAGGTCGCTATACTTGGGCCGGTTAGTTAATCACGATCGAATCAAATCAATCAAGGGCGGAATCAATGGCCGGTATATTTAAAGCATACGACGTTCGCGGTATTTATGGCGAAATATTAACGGAACATTTGGCTGAACGTATCGGCTTAGCCTTCGCAAACATGATCGGAGCTGGCAAAAAAGTGGTGGTTGGACGCGATGCGCGACCCCATTCAGTTCCATTAAGGGATGCGCTCACTTTAGGTCTCCGTGAGGGTGGCATGGACGTCGTTGATATTGGCTTGTGCACCACGCCCATGACTTACTACGCGGGATTCACATACGGTTACGACGCCTCAATCATGGTGACTGCATCACACAATCCAGGCGAATACAACGGTTTCAAGTTTTGCCGCGACAACGCCATCCCTGTTGGTTATGACGATGGCTTAAACGAAGTTGAACGTCGTATTGAAGCGAATGAGTTGACCAAATCCGACGTCGTTGGAAGTTTCTCACATGCCGATTACAAAGAAGGTTACCTGGCTTTTCTAGCCGAACGCTTGGTAAGTAAACGGCCATTCAAGTTTGCCGTCGATTGTGGCAATGGCATGGGTGGTTATTTAATAGGTGACTTCCTAGAGTTAGTTGGCCAACAAGCTGAGGCCCTGTATTGGGATTTGGATTTTAGTTTCCCAAATCATCTAGCTAACCCTCTCGACTTCAAGACGTTACAGGATCTTGTCAAATGCGTTCGCGAGCAGAATCTCGACTTTGGTGTTGCTTTTGATGGCGACGCCGACCGCTGTTTCTTCGTGGATGATACAGGCGAAGTCGTGCCTGCCGATATCTTGACGACGCTGATTGCCGAAGATTTTCTTATGAAACGGGGAGCCAGTGCGGTTGTCTATGACGTTCGTAGTTCACGTGTGGTCAAAGAAGTAATTGAATCTTACGGCGGTGATCCAATCTTGTGTCGCGTTGGTCATTCCTATATGAAGGCCATGTTACGCCGACACAAAGGCTGGTTTGGAGGCGAATTAGCTGGTCATTTTTACTTTCGTGAGTTTTCGTACGCAGACAGTGCCCTTTTAACCATGATCACGGTCATGAACATTTTGGATGAGCGAAACAAAACATTATCCGAACTCATTGCGCCCTATAAAAAGTACGTCCCATCTGGTGAAATCAATTTTGTTACCGATAAAGCCGACGAACTCATTGCTCAAGCCCAGGTCCGATATGCCAAAGGCAAGGCTCTAACGATTGATGGCTTGAGAATCGATTTTGCAGACTGGTGGTTCTGTCTACGAAAATCAAATACGGAACCCTTGCTGAGGCTCGTCGTAGAAGCCGGCACGCAAGATCAGCTTGATGAAGTACTAGAGGATATTCAAGGATGGCTCACACGAGAGGGCGCGGTCGTCCATAGCCACTAATTAGCGAAATTCGGCAACACGATTGCGCAAGTATTCATATGCCCTTTGGTCACGATTCCCTTCTACTGAAAGCAGTAAGCGAAAAGATGAAGGCGTGCCTTCGTGCAACGTAATATACACAACGGTATCCATAGAGAATGATCCTTCAACGACAATTTCTACTTCTTTGATGTCTTGATACCGCGCTTGGGTGAGCTGAATATCACCCTCCACGTCTTGATACGAAATAACCCGTTTATTGGTCACAATATTCATATCCGCGTGGTGATCAAGAAGAGCAGAAGAATAGTAGAATTCAACCGATTCACCGACATCGAGCGTTATGGCTAGTTCGATCGCTAACTTGACAGGAGGTTTTAGTTCATTGGCAAACAAAACCATATTATCGGGTGTTTCGCCGCGTTCGATCTGTATAGCCAAATAGGTAACAAAACCACCCACTATTGCGACCAAAAGCGCAGCCATAATGCCGCAACCTATCAATAGTTTTTTAATCATCCGACACCACATTTGAGTTGACTATTAGGCTCAAGATTCATCCTATCAAAAATAGGTTATTGTTTGCGAGGTCAAGCATAGGATCCGGTAAGAGAACATTCCACATTGACGGCCGTACACTATCAAAACCTCATAAGGACGTCGTAATGATTAATGTTCGCGAGTTGCTGATTCTTGCTTTGATTTGCATGCTGCCAATGACCGTCATCGGGTCCGACACGGTGAACGTCGACACATTGGCAGTCGAGTTGGACGGTGCTGTTGGCGGCGTTGCTGTCGACCAAGTTGGATATATCTACGTCGCTGACTTTGGCAACAAAGTATGGCGCGTTGACCCACAAGGACAAGTTGAAGTCTTCGCCGATGACCTCTACGGAGCATCAGGTAACAGCATCGACTCACAAGGACGATTGTTGCAATCCAACTTCTTTGGCAACAACGCCATAAGGATTTCTCGTGATGGCACAGCCGAGCAACTAACGGCCGAACTCAATGGACCGGTGGGCATCGTTGAGTTGAGTAATCGCGATATCGCCATATGTAATTGTTCGGGTAACGAAGTGGTGCGTTTGGACCAAAAAAGGGAGTTAACGATTATTGCTAAGAGCGACCTTTTCAATTGTCCCAATGGCTTGGTAAAAGGCAGCGATGAATCTCTCTATGTCGCGAATTTCAGTGACGGCCGCGTCATAAAGATAGACCCAGAAGGAAAAGCAAGTGTTCTAGCGACTATTCAAACTAGCGGCCTTGGTCATCTAGTAATCGTCGGCAGTGAACTTTTTGTGACTGGGTTTCGATCTAATCAACTCTATAGAGTTCAGAAAAGTGGCAACGTCCAGGTTGTTGCCGGAAACGGTCAATTCAAATCAGTTGACGGTCATGGTCAAGAGGCCTCTTTTTCCTCACCAAACGGGATTGCTTATAGCCCCAAGCGCGATGAACTCTATATCAACGATTACCTCGTTCCATTCATACAGCGGAGTCGAGCCCAACCAAAAAGTGCCTTAAGACGCGTCGTTTTCCCGACTTTGACAGAAACATTTATGGCAGCAGATAAAGCACACGGAATTGAGAAGGCCATCGAAGCCCATCGTACATATAAAGAATCACGGCCAGGAAAATTCACCCAAATCGAAACCAACATCATTGGCTACAGCTTGCTACAACAGGGACGGACAGACGATGCCATTCAAGTATTCACTCGAAATACAGAAGACTATCCGAATTCGTTCAACACCTGGGACAGCTTGGCTGAAGGATTCAAAGTTAAAGGTGATAAAAAAGAAGCAATCGAGTATTACCAAAAATCATTGCAACTGAATCCCGCCAACAACAATGCCGTGAACATGCTTAAAGAACTAGGCGTGTCCCAATAACTTGTATGACATCTGCACTCGTTGAGTGCGCATAGGCCAAGGTTTTTTGGTGCGACTCGCACAAATCGTTAAATGTGCCCGCTCGAAAACTAACTTAATCTAATTGCGAATTTGTTTTCAGGATGATCTTGAAATAGGCATTCAGGTGAAAGCTCATTGGCTTGTCGCATTAAGTTAGCAGCCGAATCCGCGTCACCTTCAAGCCAAGCACACCTGGCCTGTAAATAGAGGTTGGTGGATTTCGCCGGCAATGACTCGGAATCCTGTGCTGTGTTAGCCAATTCATGCTTGAGCGTATTGTCATCTTCAACCAATACAGAATACATGCGCAGCGTCCCGGATATGAAGCGCTCCACTGCTTTCTTTCCATGGTTTCTTAGTGTCTCGCCATGCTCAGTTATGAATGCACGCGCCCTTTCCGCATCACTCATGCACAGGGCGAATAGCATATTGTTTAGATAAATTAGCTTAAACATAGGGTGAAATAGCCAGGTTGACGTATGCTCCAGAACTTCGACAACCTCTTTGCAGCGGTCGAGATAACAAAGGCCAGCCATGCGATTGACGATGAGCATATTCCGGTAGGGGCTGGGGATGAATTGGCGAATTTCCACGTCCATCCTCTCAACAAAGTTATTTATGTGCCCCTCATCTAGCAACTTGACCGAGGCAATAGAGTGTTGTCGATTTCGCTGTAGGCAAAATACGATCCAGCCAAGCACGACCAGCAAATCGGCGCTTAGAATCAAATATACATGTTGTCGCTGCCAGGCAGCTAATACCGCAAAAACGGTGGTGATACATAGGGCAAGGACCAAGTCTCTTTTTTTCATTGCTTGGCTATTACGGCGGTAGCTGCGACCATGCCGATCACTCCTAAATCACTGTTTGCTGGGTTGTGATGAAGTCAAAGATTTTAGTTTCTTTTTGGCTTCTCGTTCCCATTGCTTAAGTTGATGTTTTCGATAGCTGGGCGCCGTGTGCACAGCTTCTATCGCCTGTGTGTAGAGATCCTGTGCTTCGGCCGTTTGGCCCAATGCAAATTCAACATCTGCTAAGTAGGTCAAGCCTATGGGATCAAAACCACGTTGATTACAATAACTGGATAATGATTCTTTGGCTTCTGCATAATTCTCCAACATAAACAGTGTTCTTCCGAGTTCACGATAGGCCTCCCACTGATGGTGACGTGGATTGACCTCAAGTATTTGCTCGTAGAGTTTGATCGCATCGCTGTATTCTTCTTGTGCACGTTTCAATCCACCTAAATGGAATAACGCATCAAGATCCGTTGGGTCGATTTGAAGGGCCACCGTAAAATGACGATCAGCATCTTCATATTGGTGACGGCGTAAATAGATGGAACCCAATTGCAGTTGGGCATCGATATCGCGGGGATTCACGTTGACCGCAGCCAAGTGTTTCTTAAGATCACCGCCTACCCCGGCGTTACCTTTGAGATCGCTCAATCCGCCACCGAGATAAAGCATAAAAGCAGTAAAAACTACCGGCAAAAAAAGTAAGAAAGTGGATCGATCCATCAGCATGGCAGGAAACACACTCAAAATGCTGAGCGTCACGGTGATTGCCGCAACTCGCCAACTCAAATCGCCAACGACGCGAACCAGATATGTGGCAAAAATTGCAAAAGCCGCCTTTGCGCCTAGTAACAAAACCATGATGAGTGATTCATTCGGCCACATCACCAAGAGCGTGAGCCCAATTAGCGCGAATGGCAAATGGGCTGCCGTCCATACAACTGCGGAACTTGAGGCAAATGAGACAAACGAAACGGGCTCTCCTGCCGCGCCCAATTTACGCCTTGCGAAGAGTAAGAGCATGACGAACGGTGCCCAGCAAAAGGGGACGGTGACGACTTTCGAGAAGCTGGCTCGAAAAGAAAAGTCAAAAAATAGCCAACCCCATTGACCAACAACCGGCAACGGTTCATGTAAATAGTACGAAACATCTAGCCATTCAGCGGCATAATTAGGATCCTCACCTAACTCAATAAGCTCCCGTTCATACTGGCGCAACGCCGATTCATATTGCGGGTTAACGACAAATTGAAACTGAGAAAGAGGCAGGGCAAAAGCCAAAAAGACAAAACACACAGCAACACATAAACCACCTAAGGCGAGCAGAGGGTTTGTTCCATCCAACAAGCTTCCCACAGCCTTACTTGGACTTCGATAAAAGCCAATTAGGAGCTTAATCATGCTTACGGCATCACAACTTTTCGACCTGGAGACCAGGGAACCCCAGCCGCATCCATGTCACTGGCTAATTTCTGAATCAGGACATCATTCACATGGTTGAGTTGTGACGTTACATCCGAAATCCCCTGTTTTGCAAATTCGTATAATTGCATGTGACTAGCTGTAGGGCCCTTAGTCGAAAAAAGGTTACCAAGCGACAGAGCAAATACACGATCACTTAGGGATGTGGCTACGGGTTCACCGATACGATTCTTGATGCGATCGCCAGCCACCCGTTCCTCGATTTCATAAATCTCCTTTTCGATAGCCAAAACGTGTTGGCGTAAAGCTGGATCGGCGGTTGACCGCATAATGACATCCTTCATCGCAGTAAGCTGGAGTCGTGTCTCTTCGACGCGGGCTCGCAATGCGGTTGAGCTACGCTGCAGACTTTCGATCTTGCGATAAAAGGCAGCGACCTCAATCGGACTGTCCGCCGGAAGGTGATGTTCATAACCTGGCAAGGGTTTTACCTCAAATGTTTGAGGCTCTGAGAGTGCCACGGTTTGCCCGTTCATACGTTTAAACAACTGCACTTCGTATTGACCCGGAGCGGCCAGCCAACCCTGGTCTCCCAAGAAATAGTCCTCATCTGAAGTAGGTTTCCAGGCATCTAACTTCGGGTACCTCAAGTCCCAAGCTACCCGATGGAAACCGGCTTTGGCTGGACCTTCCAGTACCCGTACTAGCTGGCCTTGATCGTCGCGTATCTGGAGTAGGACCGCCGGGGCATCCTCTTGTTCCTCCAGCTTAAGTACTTCCCAACTCGGTACCTTGCCCTTACCGTCCTTTTTTTCAGCTTCAATTCTTTGATCGCGTGCAGAAACGAATCCTTTTGCTAGATGATAGGTGATAACCGCTCCGAAGGCGGGATTAGGCGCCACAAAAAATGCGCTTCCTTGATAGGCCTGTGGAGCCATTGCCAGGGGACGTTGAGGCACATACCACCATGCTTTTGGAACAGAAAACAGCACCGCTTCTTGGTCTAATACTTTCTGGTCAATTTGGCGGAGAGGCGCAATATTGTCGAGGATAAAAAAGCCTCGCCCAAAAGTGGCAGCCACCAAATCATCTTCATTCTTTTGAATCGTTATGTCTCTCACCGGGATCTGCGGCATGCTGCCTTTCAGCTCGTTCCAATTCACACCATCACTACGCGTAAAAAACACACCAAATTCGGTACCAACGAATATAAGCTTCGGATCTACATGATCTTGAACGATCCGCCACACCAAGTGATTATCGGGAAGATCACCAACCATGGATTTCCATTTTTTACCGCGATCGTCTGAAACCGCGAGCATGGGTCTAAAATCACCATTCTTGTGATTGTCTAGGGCAACATAAACGCGATTGGTATCATGTAAATCCGCTTTGATGTCATTCACAAACGCATTGGCGGGAACGCCTGGGATGTTCTTAACGTCTATTTTCTTCCAATTGCTGCCAGTATCCTCGGAGACTTGAATCAGACCATCATCTGTTCCGGCATAAAGCAGGCCCTCTAGCAATGGCGATTCAGCCAGCGAGGTGATGCTGCCGTAATTAGACATTGCGTAAAGGTCCCAGTTCGCCTCAAATCCCCAAGTCTGACCCATGACCGGTTGTTGCAGGCGCTCTTCGCCACGCGACAAGTCTGTCGATAAGACACGCCAAGAATCGCCTCGGTCCTCGCTGCACCACAATCTGTGGCTTGCATAGTAGAGACGGGCAGAATTATGCGGACTAATAAGAATAGGCGCATCCCAGTTCCAGCGTTCAGCTGGTTCATCGGGCGCAGGTTGCGGGCGAATATAGGTAATCTCACCATTCTTACGATCATAGCGAACTAGATTCCCTTGCTGCCATTCCGAATAGACAATGTCAGGGTTTTCGGGATCTACGGCTGGTTGATGTCCATCGCCAAAAAGGGTCACAAACCAATCGCTATTGCGAATCCCGCTGATATTGTCGGTCTGCGATGGGCCGCCCTGCGTATTGTTGTCCTGGGTTCCGCCATACAAATTGTAAAAAGGCAAATCGTAGTCAACGGCCACTTTATAGAATTGTGTGATTGGTAGGTTGGCAAAGAACTTCCAGGTTGCGCCTTGATCGAACGATTCGTAAAGACCACCGTCACAACCGGAAAGCAAATAGTCAGGATTCACGCTGGAAAAGGCCAGAGCGTGATTGTCACTGTGTTTGTTCTTTTCGCCCAACTTGGTAAAGGTCTTACCACCGTCGTGGGTTACGTGCATCCAAACGTCCATCTGATAGACACGATCGAATTGATATGGACTAGCGAAGATCTCTTGGTAGTAGTGCGGACCCGTGCCGCCAGACAAATAATCGTTGCGCTTTTCCCAAGAGTGACCGCCATTTTGAGATCGGAAAAAGCCGCCTTTGCGCGCGCCGACCTCAATCGTTGCATACACAACATCAGGTTGCATGGGTGATATCGCCATGCCTATTTTTCCCAGCGAGCCTTCGGGAAGACCGCTCTTAAGCTGAACCCAAGTTGAACCTGCATCCGTCGATTTGAAGATACCAGAGCCTGGACCACCGTCCATTAAAACAGCGACATTCCGATACCGCTGGTGCATCGCAGCGTAGATCACATCAGGGTTTCGCGGATCCAAATGAACTTCGTTGCAACCTACATATTCACCCTGCCCCAGTATCTTTTCCCACGTTTGGCCACCATCTTGACTCATGAACAAGCCACGATCACCGCCAGCCGACCACAGAGGACCCTGTGCGGCCACATAAATCCTATTCGAGTCGCGAGGGTCCACTCTGATCATACCGATATGTTCAGAACGCTTTAAACCCATGTTCTTCCATGATTTACCGCCGTCCTGACTGCGATACACACCATCGCCGAATCCAACGTGACGGCCACCTACATTTTCGCCCGTGCCTACCCAAACCGTTTCGTGGTTTTGCGGATCTAACGTAAGGCAGCCGATGGAATAGGCGCCTTGATCATCGAAAATAGGCTGCCAGGTGGTTCCTGCATTTTCAGTCTTGAAAATACCGCCTGAACCAACTGCCACGTACCAGGTGGAGGTGCGAGTTGGATGGATCACGACATCAGAAATTCGGCCACTCATCAGGGCAGGGCCTATACCTCGCCACGCTAATCCGTCGAATTTATCAGCTTGCTTTGGTTCTGGACACGTATCGAAAGGCGGTTTTAATACGGCAATGAGAATGACAGGTACAAGAGCAAACATGGGCGGCCTCCATTGATGAAAAACGCACCCATTCTAACGCATCCTTTAACGTTTCTAGCGTTTACGTACCCAACTATTGACTTTCGCCTTCTTCAGTTCCCGATCAATTTCTTTCTTTTGTACGTTAGCCGCATTGGAATCCGGGAAGTAGCCCACCAGCAGTTTCACCCAATTATCTTGTTGCGTGATAAA
Source organism: Holophagae bacterium (assembly GCA_029263455.1). Classification (GTDB taxonomy): domain Bacteria; phylum Acidobacteriota; class Holophagae; order Acanthopleuribacterales; family Acanthopleuribacteraceae; genus JAGQSC01. The sequence goes on along the minus strand of JAJCXM010000008.1, from coordinate 611,054 downwards.
AACGCGATAGCCAGAGCGCGCCAGCTGATCCCGCATACTCTCGACCTTGTCACGATCTTTGGAAGCGACGACCTGAATATAGTAGCCACCCTGAGCTGAGCCAACCGGATTAGAAACTCGTTGTTGCGGTGAGTTGTTCTGCACAGGAACTGGGGTTTTCTTCGTCTCCACCACAAGCGGCTCTTTAGGCTTTTCATCAGGCTTGGATGTTTGTTTATCTTCGAGATAATCAACGTCGATGGGATCACTACGCCGACTCTCACGATCCCGTTCGAAAATAGTCATTTCCATTTCGATGGGATCTTCACTGTCGATCGTTTGTATGCTGCTGCTTATTTGCTCCGTTGAGTTGGCACCGGTAGGCTCCTGCCATTGGTTATCGTCTTTACCGATGACCATGCCTAAAAGTAAGAACAAGATGTTGATGATTACGGAAGCGATGATCATTTGAATCATCACTTTCTTTGAGACGTAAATATCACCCATACGAAAAAGCTACTCCATCGACCGGCATTGGTGCAGACTACCTACCTAGTTTATTATAAAGTGATTCGCGTCTCTTTTTTGCGAAATGCACGTTATTGCGGGCATAACCTACGTCGTTGATTCAACCTGAAAGGTTTACCAATGGGCACGAAACTAAAAATCGTCTTAACCCTTTCACTTTTGCTTGGCGCTTCTATCAGTTGTTCTGGGCCAAATATCCGTGACGACAAGCCGATCAGTTTTCCCGTGCTCACTCATGGCGAACCCATCGATTTGAGCCAGCACATAAGTAAAGGACAATACACGGTTTTCGACGTCTTTGCTGATTGGTGTCCGCCCTGCAAGGTCTTGGATCTCAGTCTAGTAGATTTGAAACGCACCTATGGATCTCGGCTTGCTATCCTCAAGCTCGATATCGTTTCCTTTGAGTCGGCCCTTGCCGTGGACCTTCAGGTAAAAGACTTGCCTTACTTAATCATCTATAATGAAGCGGGCGAACTTCTTCATCAAGGACCTTCAAATCAAGTGCTACCTCAGCTCATCCGTGCATTAAATGAATAGTACGCCGAGCGTTCGTGACCTGATGTCTGCTGTGTCGCGCGACGACCGGCAAGCGTTAGCGACTCTGATTCACAGTGAGTCCAGCCGTTTTTTTCGTTTTTTTGCCAATCAAATTGGTGAAACTAATGGCGAAGATCTCTTGCAAGATTTCTGGGTCAAAGTCTGGCTAGCGAGGCACCGTTACTGCGCCGAGAAAGGCTGTATACGCTGGCTATATACCATCGCCACCCGCATGGTGATTGACTATTTGAGGCGAAAAAAGAAAGAAGAGCCTTTGGGAGATATTGAGCTGACTCAAACGGCAATCTGTAATCTTGATTACGAACAGCTCAAAGTTGCCTGCATGGACGCATTACCTCATCAGCAGCGCCTCGTCTTCTATCTATGCGCCGTGGAAGGTCTTACCCCATCTGAAGCTGCAGATACAATTGGCATGAACCCCTCGACGTTAAGAAACCACTGGATGATTGCGAGGCGCAAACTGCAAGGATTAGTGCGTTCTCTATTCCCCGAGCTTGCGCCTCATCGAGACGACTAAGCATCAATTAGTAGACATTCATAATTGCGACATAAAGGCATCACTGAGCAGTAACTTAACCAACTTGTGACTTCCCTGTCGTCGCGCGTTACGATCAGATCGCTGGCGGTGCCGGTCCGGGCGATCCCGAGTAGATTGGTTATTTGTTTTTAGCCAATCTCGCTGTTCGGATGTGAGCAAACCATCCAGGTCCTGGACGGCCAATTCTAGTTCCAGTCGCAAGGTGCGTCGCAGTTTGCGAATCTCGCCACGAAAGCTCTTGAGCTCCTGCTCGCGTTCGGGAAGCAATTGGCCTTCCTTTTCGATTTGAGCGCGCGCAATTGACGCTGCCGATTCTACACTTGTTTTCAGACTTTCGACGCGGTTGCTATGGGCCAACTTCACCTCGTCAACTTTGGCTTTCACTTGTCTAAGCAAAACAACCTGGGATTCACTTAGCTGCAAATGTTGCGCGACCTGTTTGGCTTTTTCTTGCATTTTCCAGTCATGAATAAATTGGATGTCCTCGTTTTTACTCAAGTCTGCGCCCAACCTTTCGTTGGCAAACGAGAAAGATGATGTGATGATGACCGAGCCACAAAACAACCCTAATAAGATTTTCATTGTGGCCTCCTTATGATTGAGTTACGCCGTTTAAGCGACGTTACAGGAAAGACAGTTGTTCGGCTCAAATGGTTTAAGGCCTGGGCTATAATCCGTCGTTAGGTGTGTAACGCGTTCGAGGAGTAAGTTTCTTTGCAATCCAAAATGGCCAGTGCTGGCCCCAAAATGACCCGTCTGTATCAGATCTTTTTTGATATGTGGTTTCCGGGTTTTTTATTGCTTGTCAGATTTCCGCGAATGACAGGCTGGATCGCAAAAATGTTTATGCGCTTGTTTTCGTTGCTAAAACCCAACTACTTCAAAGCAGTCGCTTCGAATTACAAAGTCATCAAACCGGGCCTAAGTGAACGCGAATATCGCAAAATGGCTTTACGAATGATGGATTATCACAGTCGATACTGGATTGAATTTTTCCGCTATGCGCGCACTAAACCCGAAAAGATTTGGGATCACATCGTCAATCACAGTGAATACTACCGCGTTTTTGAACAGATAGGACGGCGTGGAGCGATTCTTATTACTGGCCACATGGGCAACTGGGAGTTAGGGGGATTATTTGTTAGTCAAATAGGCCGACCAACCAATATTGTGTATTTGCGTGACCGTTTTGACGTCGTCGAGAAGTTCCGATCCAAATTCCGGGGATACGGCCGTGTCAAAGAAATTGCCGTTGACCGCAGTCTCTTTTCAGCTCTGCCAGCCTTACGCGCCATTGAAGAAGGCGAATTAATCGCTCTACAAGGCGACCGCGATTTTAATGACAAGGGCATTGAGGCGACTTTTTTTGGCCGGACATGTGCCTTTCCGGCTGGTCCATATCAACTTGCGCTTGTTGCTAAAGCGCCCGTTATCCCGGTATTTTTTATTTTTGACGAACGTCCGGGCTGCTATCGAATCGTCTCTTATCCTGCGCTTGATGTACCTACAAAAGGGGCCAGACCGCAGCGAGTCAAGTTATTACTCGATCAATACTTACGTTGCCTAGAAGATGTGATCAAGAAATATCCAGACCAGTGGTATGCCTTCTACCCGTTTTTTGAAGATCTAGCCATCACTCACGAGAAGCAAAAAGGGCAATTGCAAGCTAGTTAGCGGGGCTAACTTCTTCTTCAGTTGACACCTGTGAAGCCAACTCCTGATAGATTTCAGGTGCCACAGATTCGGCCAGATTTCCAAAGTTCATAACCATCATTTTGGCTACCACGTTTTTTTGTTCGGTGACGTCGCCTTCATCGATGGCTTCCTGCAGCCATTTACGTAAGATGGTTGTCTGCCTTGATTCCCATTTTCGGTAATCAGAATAGTCCGGACTCAACAAGTACGAAACAATATAGTCAATGGCCGTTTCGTATTGTTCAGTTCGCTCTGCATCTCGGGCTAGACGAGCATAGTACTCAAATTGTAATTCCATGATCTCGCCATCTTGGGGGAATCGTGCGACATAGCTGCGTACATCTTTACTGAAATCCAAGTACTGTTTGTTTTCAAATAAGAACTTGAGATACTCACGTTCCACGTTTGGATTTTTAGAGGATTCGACCCATTCACGATAGACCTGAATGGCTTCTCTTACTTCACCTGCGGCTTGCAGTTTATTGATCTCAGCAAGTCGGTCGCCATCTCCACAACCCAGCAACATCAATCCTGCCATCATCACACAAAACACGTTCTTCAATCGCCGTCCTCCCTCAAATGACATACCCTAACCACAAAATCATTATACTATAACTCGATTATTAGCTTGATGTGCCGTCGCTTATTTAACACAACGGATTGCAAGTCAAGAATGACCTAATCACCTTATCGGACATTTCATGGCAAAACAAAAGACTACATATGTTTGTGCACAATGCAGTTATCAGACAGCAAAATGGCTAGGTCAATGCCCAGAGTGCGGTTCATGGGAAAGTCTCAATGAGCAACATAAAACATCCAAAAAACGGGCAAACCTTGAAAAACTGCCAGAGACCTTAGCCTTTCAAGCGATCACAACGACAACCGGTCAACGAATTTCATGTGGTATTGCAGAATTTGACCGCGTCATGGGTGGCGGTCTCATGCAGGGATCGATGGTTCTGCTTGGTGGCGAACCGGGCATCGGCAAAAGCACCATTTTGCTGCAAGTTGCTAACGCCCTTGCACGCAAATACCAAGTTCTTTACGTGTCGGCGGAAGAGTCTGCGGCGCAATTGAAGATGCGTGGAAATCGCTTGCAGTTGGATCAGGCATTTCAGGTGCTCGTTGAAACACGTTTTGAAATTATTGAAGAAATCCTCCTTAAGCGTTTACCAGACGTCGTCATCATTGATAGTGTTCAAACGATTGGCATGATGGACGTCGACAATGTGGTCGGGTCATTGAGCCAAATAAAGGAAGTGACCGCCCGTCTATTGCAGCTTTGCAAGCCTCGCAACATGACGGTGGTGTTGGTTGGTCACATTACCAAAGACGGATCCATCGCGGGCCCTAAGTCGCTGGAACATATGGTCGATGGTGTCTTCTATTTTGAAGGCGACACCCACATGGATCTTCGGCTTATTCGGGCTCAAAAGAATCGCTTTGGGCCCACGGGCGAAATGGGGATTTGGCGCATGACGGGTAAAGGCCTCGAAGAGGTCGAGAACCCCAGCACCGTCTTACTTGCTCACCGACCAGACAACGCGCCAGGTAGTGTTGTCGTCCCTTGTATCGAGGGAAGCAGGCCGTTATTAATCGAAATTCAGGTGCTAACCAGTCAGTCAGCTTATGGCACGTCGCGGCGACTGACTAACGGCATCGATTCAAACCGATTGGCTATGCTCATGGCCGTCATGGAGAAACACTTGGGCATTCACAGCGCTGGTTTGGATGTTTTTGCCAATGTCGTCGGCGGACTCAACGTGCGTGAACCAGCACTCGACTTGGGAATCATCATGGCCTTGGTTTCCTCGATTCGCGGCCAGTCTTTACCTACAGGGCTTGTTTGCTTTGGCGAAGTTGGCTTGGTTGGAGAAGTGCGAGCGGTCCGGCAGGCGGATGTTCGCATCAAGGAATGTCGCCGCCTAGGTTTTAAGCACATGCTTTGCCCACAAGATGACAAGCTCGAGGGCAAAGATATTCAAAACGTAAGCACCGTCGCAGACGCCGCCGAGTGGTGTTGGCGTTAATGGGTTCGAATATGGCGTGCTTGGTTGCTATGATAGGCATCTTTGAGCCAAGACGTGGAAGATATTGCTGACCATCAAAGGGTATCCATGAGCCAAGCTACGCCCACTGAACCGCAAGCGGTTGTGACGCCAAAATCATCCGGATTAGGCGCCTTTGATGGCGTATTTACGCCTTCGATCCTCACCATTCTTGGCGTCATCATGTATTTGCGTTTCGGCTGGGTGCTAGGCAATGTTGGCCTTATCGGAACGCTCTTTATCGTCGCGTTATCAACAGCCATCACTTTATTAACGGCGCTCTCGGTGTCCGAAATTGCCACGGATCGCGTCGTTCGAGTAGGTGGCGCCTACTACATGATCAGCCGTTCGCTGGGCATTGAATCAGGGGGAGCCGTCGGTATCCCTCTGTATATTGCACAGACGCTCTCCATAGCGCTTTACACTGTCGGATTCGCTGAGAGTGTCGCGCTCACATTTCCCATGCTAAATCAGCGCATGACAGCCATTGTGACGACAATCGCGGTGGCCGTATTAGCGATTCGTTCAGCACGTTCAGCGATTCGCGCCCAATACTTCATCATGGCCGCCATCGTTCTATCGCTCCTGAGCTTGGCGTTTGGCAAACCCATCGATGGTAGCGCCGTGGATATCGCATGGTGGCCGAGCCTTGAGTCAAGTGCGGGTTTCTGGACCGTATTTGCGGTCTTCTTTCCGGCTGTCACCGGCATCATGGCCGGTGTCAATATGTCAGGTGACCTTGAGAATCCAGCTAAATCTATCCCTAAAGGCACGCTTGCCGCCGTCATTGTAGGTTTCATCATCTATATGACTTTACCCGTGCTGTTAGCAACGCGAGTTGACGCACACACCTTAACCACAGAACCGCTTGTCATGATGCGCATTTCCGTTTGGGGTCCTGCTATCTTATTAGGGGTTTGGGGCGCGACCTTATCGAGCGCCATTGGTAGCATTTTGGGAGCACCTCGAGTACTACAGGCGCTCGCCTTGGACGGCGTGCTTCCTAGATGGCTTAGTTTCTTAGGTCGCGGTAGTGGGCCAGACAACGAACCGAGAATGGGCACCATCCTAACGCTTTTCGTGGCTTTGGCGGCCGTGTCGCTGGGCGATTTAGATGCGATTGCACCGGTACTGACCATGTTTTTCTTAACCACATACCTTGTCTTAAACGTTGCCGCCGGTATCGAAAGTTTCCTGCGAAGCCCGTCATTCAGGCCAGCGTTCAAAGTCCACTGGTCTCTGTCGTTACTAGGTGCATTAGGCTGTATCTGCGTCATGTTCCTGATTAATTCCCTTGCGACCTTAATTGCAGCAGCGGTCGTTTTGGCCATCTTCTTTTGGCTTGAAAGACAACAGCTTCAAAGTACTTGGGGCGATGTCAGGCAGGGCATTTGGATGGCCATGGTACGCGCTGGCATTATGCGTTTTGGCCGTTCTCAAGACTACCGTAACTGGCGGCCCCACATGCTTGTCCTTTCTGGGGCACCTACACGGCGCTGGTCGATGATCGAGATCGCCGTTACGCTGACACATAATCGTGGGTTTATGACCATTTCAAGTGTCTTACCAAGTGGTTCACGAGATGCAGCCCAACAGACGAAACTAGAAAAGAAGGTACAAGAACATCTAGAGAAACGTGGCGTTGAAGGCATGGTGCGTTTCGTTACCGCTTCTGACATCTTTGAAGGTGCGGAAAAATTGGTGGAGGCCTATGGCTTAGGCCCACTTATTCCCGATACGATTCTTGTTGGAGCCAGCGAGCAAGCCGAGTTACGTCCAAGGTATTGTCAACTTATCAGTCATATCCACAATGCCAACCGCAATGTTTTGATCTTGCGAGAAAGTAAGAAGGAGCTCGGGAACCGGCATTTCATTGACGTCTGGTGGGGAGGACTGCAAGCCAACGGTGGCTTAATGCTCATTCTCGCCTATTTGATGCGCACATCCTTTGAATGGCGTGATTCCGTGATTCGTCTAAAACTGGTAGTCCCCACCGAAGCCGCGGCAGCCTCTGCCAAATCGAATCTATCGGATCTGCTGACAGATTTAAGGGTTGCAGCAGAGCCACATGTGATCGTAGCTGACGGCAGGCCATTTCCCGAGATACTACGCGAATCATCTAGTGAAGCAGATATTGTCTTTATGGGGCTAGCGCGACCTTCTGACGATTTCGAAGACTACTACCAAAAGCTGCAGGAAATAACGGCGCCCTTACCTACGTGTATTTTTGTTTTGGCTTCAAGTGAATTTCGATATCGCGAAATTCTTGAGCTCGCTTAGCCTATTTTGAGGCCCTAGTTTGAGTCGATTTCTGAGCGAGCTGTGGCACATCAAGACCATAGGTCGTATACAGTCCCGACACGAAGGTATCTGCGATCGCTTGACGGAAGTCATGCTGCCGCAGCAGGGCTCGATCTGATTTGTTCGCCAAATTGCATACCTCAATCAAACAACGTGTAGGAATACGGTTGTAACGTAAGACGGCCGGTACGAAGGGTCGAGAATGAGCATGCCTGCGAATGACTGAACGAATGGGTTTTGAGCGATGCACATTGATATCACTGAGCTTAGCCTGTTGAATGAACACCTGAGCAAAGGCTAAACTTCGTGCCTGAGCATCCTGCATACTGTCCTTGCCGAACGAAAATGAATTGCCTGAGTACTCTTGGTAACCGGAAAAACGCGAGCTTGGAGGCCCAACTTTTTTTGGGTAATACAGAGCGTCAGGGATATAAATCATAGCGCCACGAATGGAGTGATGCAGTGAATCCGCATGAAAACTAGCAAAAACGACATTCTCAGGCTTGATACCCTGCTTTTTTAATTGCTGAAACTTATGATTGGCAAACATCCATCGCAAGTTAACACCATCCGTCGTAACACGCCGATGGTTGAGGGGATACTTGGGATTAGTAAGCAAAACTTCATCGTGGTCCAATCTAAACTTGGGTACATCTTGCACCCGATACTGAACCGAAGGGTCGAATGTTGTCGTCAACACAACCGCTTGGGTTTCATTCTCAAGACGTTGTTTCACCCGGCACACGATGTCATATACAAAATCGTCTTCCCATACATCACCAAATTTGGCGCCGGTGTCACGACCTCCATGACCCGAATCCAAAATCACATAAACACCCTGAAGATTTCTCGAAACGACCTTGGTCGTCAGCTGAGAAACTTCCTGCATATTCTTAAAGTAGGCCAAATAGTCTGGGTCATCCGCTTCGCGAAATTCAGGCTCCAGATATTCATACGGAATGCGGATTGGGTATCCGATGGGCAAATCGGTCTCGTCGCGAATCCCGTTTCTCTTAATAACCAAGCCAGCAACCCTGTTGACGTCCTCACCGCTCACTAGTCCACAGAAACGAACGACAACGGCCGAATAGATAGCCTCACCTCGTCGCAATCGATATTCAGCATATTTGCCTTTTTCATCTGTCCCAAAGCGCAAACCCCGTCGCATGTCGACCAGCTCGGCCGAAAGTTCAGGTATAGGCGTCGATTCTACCTGCGGTACAGGCTGCTTGGCGGGTGCTTTTGGTTCAACCTTACCCGGTCTCGTCGCACTCGGTATTGGGCGATCAGCCTTGATCTCTGTGGTGGTATGAATCGGCGTACGATTTGCTATGACCGGATCAACCGACACCTGTTCATCTTCAATCGTTTTGAAGATCAAGGCGTCGTCCAAGAGCGATAAAGGAATTTCAATCACAACGCCTTTACGGATGCGGGAACCGTTGATTCCAGTTGCACGACTAATGGCCTTGTGATTTTGACCTTTGCCTGTCAGCCAGGCAGAAATTGACCATAATGTCTCGTGTCCAGAATAACTAACCACATGGCGGTAATGATTCTTGGTTTGTTTGTTCTTAGGCCAAAGGACGGATATGACTTGACGCCGATAAACGGGCGATAAATTTTCAAACGGGATATAGGCACGCGTTTTTGAGACACGTTTAATTGCAAGGGGTAACGGCTTTCCCTGAAATGTACCGGTATAAAACCTGAGGGCCTGTTCCATTTCGGTGCTCGCTGTAACCCGAACATCTAAATGAAGGCCACGTCCGTCCTCGAGTGCCGCAAATGAAGTGTCATCGATGCGGCGTAGGGCCTGTTTGTTTGCGAGACAAGGCGTCGCTGCCATGATCGCCAAAAAAGCGAACCCACGCAGTGCTTGTCTAGGCATCAAATTCATTACTTATTCCCTATGGACACGGACCTACTTGGCATAACTCTACATAATCATTTATCAAGGCACAAGTATTTAACATTTTGACTATCAAACATTAGTATGTTTATTTATTGGATTTAGAGCCAAAAGGGCATTAGTCGCATCATCCACCTGGATGCTATTCATACAGCGGTGATCAATCGGGCATTCGCGTCTAAAACATGGTCGGCAATAGGCTTGACCAACCAAGACTTGAGCGTTCGAGTTTTGAGGGTGAGTCGCATGTTCATCGGTAGGACCAAAAATGGCGATCTGTGGTCGACCCCATGCGGCCGCGACATGCATCAGCCCAGAGTCGTTAGAGAGGACCAAGTCGGCCAGTCCAATGAGTGCCACCGTCTCGCGCAGACTAGTTTTCCCGCATAAGTCCACCACCTGGCCGCTCAACGCTTGGCTAATGCTGGCATTCACCTCCCGCTCCGACTCGACGCCAAGTAAGACCGCCGTTCCCCCTTGACGACCAAGCACACGCTGAACGGTTGCGGCGTAACGTTCTGCAGGCCAGCGTTTCGCTCCTCCATAAGCTGATCCCGCATGCAGGAATACCCATGGCCGAGGAAGATCCTGGAGCCAGCGATCCGCGATATCTAACAAATCAGGCGGGGTCTTCAACGTCCAGTTGGGCACACCTTCCACTTCAATTCCGGTCGTGCGAATGAGGTCCAAATAACGGTGACTTTGGTGTTCAGATGAGCGGTGTTTCTTTTGTGTGATGCGACTAAGAAAATGATGTGAAAGTGGCATGGAAAATCGATTTGGTACACCAGCAATGGCCAACAAGAGCCGACCCTTGAGGTGGCGTGTAAACACGTAGCCACGATCAAAACGCTCTTGACGGAGTTTTTGACCCATCATCCAAACATCACGTGCCCCCGTGAAGTGACCTTGATCGTCGAAAACCACCATACGGTCAAAATACTGCGGGCAAAAGTCAACTAAGTCTTGTACCCATGGCCTCGCGACGGCCGTCAACTCTGCATGCGGGTAGGCGGCTCTTATCGCAGCTACAGCCGGCATACTCATCACCACATCTCCGATCCAGTTATTCAATCTAACCAAGATCTTCATTGGAAGCCCGCCAACATTTCCTCGGTTTTCCTAATGACTTGATATGGTGTTGTTGTGTTCTGGCAGATCAAGAGCTGACAGTCTCTACGTCTGCAAGGCGCGCAAGGTACTGAGGGCAGAAGCATTCCCTGAGACTGCATGGGTGCATTAAGTACAGGGTCTGAGGGACCCATTAGAGCGACAATGGGCGTTCCGTAAACCGACGCCAAATGCATGGGTCCGGTATCGCAGGAAACTAGACCCTTAGCGTGCTTTAACACGTGGGACAACTCCACCAACGAAAGTGGCGGCAAACAGCGGATCTCATTTCCCAAACACGCTTCAATATCAACCCTAAGTTCATGATCTTGAGGCCCAAACGAAAATTGAGCCCCCAATTCGGAAAATCGCCTGTACACCTGAGCCCAATACGATGCAGGCCACCTCTTGTTACGGCCATGATGCGAAGTACCGGGAAACAATATCAAAGGCCGAACTTCCAAGATAGGGTTCACCCTCATTTGTTCTTCGGTCGTAAGTTCAATTTCAGGCATGTGAGGGTCAAATTCCGTTGCCACAACAAATTGACTCAACGCTAACGCTCTTTGATAACGGGAAATACGTCGGTGGCCCAAATGCAATTGACGGTTGGTAAGCCAATGATTGCCCTCTTTACTGCCACCTCGCCGATAGCCATAACGCAAAGGAATGCGCGCAAGAAATCCCTGGATGCCACTCTTGAATACGCCATGGTAGTCAATGGAAAGATCAAACTGTCGCTCTCTGACCCGGCTAAGCACGCGCCGCCATTCGCGCGTCATCCTAAGCACAGATCCTGATTTCATTTCACGACGGCTCAATTCGATTAAATCCAACCCTTTTATTCGTCGAAGTAGTCCGGCAGACGTATCTTCGACTAACCACGTAAAAGAAGCATCGGGATTAGCTTCAACCATCGGGGACACGGCAGGAATGGTACGGATTACATCGCCGAGCGCAGATAACCGAATAATCAATATTCTTTTGCCATTAATCCAGGTTGACAACCTTATTACCGCCCCTTCTCCCGTCCAGGCTCAAGCATTCTCCTATGAGCAAGCCCCAAATTCAAGCGACCGGCACGAGTCGAAGCTGTTGACAATTCATAACAAGTCTCCTGATAATCAGCCGAACGCCGCATATTGCGGCAGAGTCACGGTGATTGTTCAAATGACTATCAATCCACGAGCACAACGCGTTTTGTCGCAGGTTGTTGATGTGTATTATCGCACTTGCGAACCGGTGGGATCGACACGGCTTAGCCGCACTCGAGTCCTTCCATTTTCGCCTGCAACCATCCGTAACATTCTGGGTGACCTTGACGACCAAGGTCTATTGGTTCAGCCCCACACATCTGCCGGCCGAGTGCCAACCGACTTAGGGTATCGAACCTATGTCAACGAGATCACCACTCGATTTACACCTATTGGCGGATGGGATACGCAATCTTTTGATCGGCGATTTGAAGACATCGGTGACATCACAGACGTCCTCAAGTCACTCGCCGAACTCATCCATGACCGCACTCGTCTCTTGAGTTTCTATGCGCCAGCAAGGCATGTCGTTTGGCGATTACGCCACCTTGTCCTTGAACCAATCGGCGTCAATCATATCTTGGCATTGGCAATTACCCAGCGAGGCCATGCAATCAAACAAATCTTGGCGGTCCCCGAGCACGAATACGCAGAGTCATTTCTAAAATCGATCGAGAATTACGTCAATTCGCACTATACAGATTCGAGCCTAGTCGATATCTGTCGTTCCCTAACACAAACTCAAGATGTGGGAGAGCAAAGACAAGATCTAATTCTCAAGCATGCTTCTAGGATCATGCGCGCGCTGGAGGCAGAGATCCAGAAACGGGACGAAATACATTTTGTTGGATTCAAAAAAATATTGGACGCCCCGGAGTTTCAGAATATCGACGCCATGCGCCGCATTTACTCGCTAATTGATGACGAGTCACGATTCCAAACTGTCGCCTCTCGTGCCCTGGCTAATAATGACGATCGCATTCGGATTTTCATCGGCCAGGAAATCACGGACCCTATCTATCACGATCTTTCAATTTGCATAACACGCGTCGGCTCAGCAAATAAACATTTGGGTTTTATCGGCGTGTTGGGCCCAAGAAGAATGCCTTATTTGGCCTCCTATCAATTGCTGTCATACACGAAATTCAAATTTTCCAAGGAGTTTGAAGTTTCATAACGACCAAGAATTGGGATGTATACTCATCATTCTGCTATAATCTTGGTTTGATTTAATTGCAGGAGATTGGAATGAGTTTGGAGGAGCAAAAAATGGATTCCAATGTTGAAGGAAGTGCTACAAACACTGCCTCCGACGTCGAAGGTGGGGAAGAGCCGTCGGCTATCGAATTAAGTGACGAACAAGCGCCGGTTGTCACACTAGAACCCGCTGAACCCGACAGAAACGAGTCCAAGGGCGGAGAATCGGACCTGACCTTGGCTGACGCAGTGGAATTGATCGCTCAGCTACGAGAGGGCAATCGAGTCATGCGTGACAAATATATCCGCAGCCATGCCGACTTTGAGAATTTCAAAAGGCGGATGGAGCGCGATATGGCCACCCGTGTGGACGACTCACGGATGTCCATTTTGAGGAACTGTCTCGAGATAGTAGATAATTTTGACCGCGCCTTGGAAGCGATCGACGATCCCTCGAGTCCGTTTGCTGTGGGCGTAAAGATGATTCATAAACAGTTCATAGATTTTTTATCAACAAGTTTAGTCCGAGAAATCGACACGACAGATCAACTGTTTGATCCCTACTTACACGAAGCGCTAGCTAAGCAGCCCACCAATGCGGTCGCTGAGAACACGATAACCGCGGTATTCCAAAAAGGTTACCTTTACAAAGAAAAACTGTTGCGAGCCGCGCAGGTAAAAGTTGCCGTTCCGCTCGTCGACGAAACGACAGCAACTAACACCAACCCAGAATCACCGGCATCGGAATCCTGAGGAGCTTCGAATGAGCAAAATCATCGGGATCGATTTAGGCACCACCAACTGTTGTGTTTGTGTCCTAGAAGGCGGCACACCAAGTGTCATTCCCAACCGCGAAGGCAGTCGAACGACACCATCGGTTGTAGGCTTCACCGAGACCGGCGAACGATTAATAGGTCACATTGCTCGACGTCAGGCAATCACCAACCCAAAAAATACGGTTTTTGCCGTTAAGAGGTTGATTGGTCACAAATTTGACCACGAACAAACAGTCAAGGCGCGCGAACATTTGCCTTACGAAATTGTAGCGGCGACAAATGGCGACGCTTGGGTTAAGGTCCACGACCAGACATACTCACCGCAAGAAATATCCGCGATGATTCTAAAGCATCTCAAAGAAGCCGCTGAGCACTATTTAGGCGAAGAAATTGACGAAGCGATCATTACGGTTCCCGCCTATTTTGATGACACCCAGAGACAGGCGACTCGTGATGCAGGCACCATCGCAGGCCTCGACGTAAAACGCATCATTAACGAGCCGACTGCTGCGGCCTTGGCTTATGGACTCGAACGGAGTTTCACCGGCAAAGTTGCTGTCTTTGACTTGGGTGGAGGTACCTTCGACATCTCGGTATTGGAAATGGTTGAAGGTGTATTTGAAGTTAAGTCAACCGCAGGTGATACATTCTTGGGCGGTGAGGACTTTGATCGCGCCATTTTGGAATGGATGGTTGAAAGTTTTCAGGAAGAAACGGGCATCAATCTCAAATTCGACAAGATGGCATTGCAACGCCTCAAAGAGGCTGCTGAAAAAGCAAAGTGCGAATTATCCAGTGTTGAAGAAACAGAAATCACGCTTCCCTTTATTTCAGCCGACGCTACTGGCGCCAAACATCTGAACCTAAAACTAACTCGAGAAAAATTTAACGAACTGATCATGCCCATCGTTGAACGCGCACGCATACCTATCGCAGATGCGTTGACATCGGCTCACCTCAGCGTTGAGGAGTTAGACAAAGTGATCTTGGTAGGTGGACAAACGCGAACACCCCTTATTCACACCATTGTTGAGGAAATCTTCAAGACAACACCTACCGTGGATGTGAATCCAGACGAAGTGGTAGGTATTGGCGCATCGATTCAAGGTGCCATTTTGAAAGGCGATGTTAAGGACATCGTCTTACTTGACGTCACGCCGTTGTCCCTAGGTATCGAAACCCAAGGTGGCCTGACCTACAAAATGATCGAGAAGAATTCAAATATTCCAACCTCTTGCACGCAGGTATTCACCACCGTTGCCGACAATCAAACGACGGTGAGTGTTCATATTTTGCAAGGTGAAAGTGAAATTTCCGAAAACAACAAGTCTCTGGCACGATTCGATTTGGTGGATGTGCCACCGGCTCCAAAAGGCGTACCCCAAATCGAGGTCACCTTCGAAATAGATTCAAACGGCATCGTGCACGTATCAGCGATCGACAAGCTTTCGAACAAGAAACAATCGATTAAGATCATGCCGTCTAGTGGTTTATCTGGGGATGAAATCGAAAAAATCATCAAAAACGCCGAACGACACTCTGTCGATGATCTTCGCCGCAAGGAAACGATCAAAAAACGCAACAAACTTGAGGGAATGGTGTACACCATTGAACGTACCTTTTCCCAATACGGGAATTACCTCAATGAGGCCGAATCGCAACGCGTGCGCGACACTCTAGGGAACGCAAAAAAAGCGCTGACTTCGGAAGAAGACCATCAAATCATTGAGGCCTTGGATAGTGTGACCAAAATCAGCACCGTTCTATCCGAACTCATTATGTTCAATCCCAACCCGGATAGACGCCAGTAGGGATCGAAACTCCAATTTATATAGGTTGAGTCATGTCCAAACGTGATTACTACGCCGTTTTGGGTGTAGAGCGCAACGCGAGCGCACAGGAAATCAAAAAAGCTTATCGTGCATTGGCCCTTAAATATCATCCTGACAAGAATCCTGATAACAAGGAATCGGAGGATCTATTCAAGGAGGCTGCCGAAGCCTACTCCATCCTTTCTGACACGGAGAAGCGCGGCATGTATGACCAGTTCGGACATGCAGGTGTCGCGGCGGGAAGTGGTGCTGGCGGTTTTGATGAGAGCGTATTCTCCGGCTTTGAAGACATTCTTGGTGATTTCTTTGGCTTTGGATCGGGCGGCAGACGGCGATCTGCCAGAAACCGTCCACAACAGGGCCGCAGCCTAGAACAGCTATTGACATTAACGTTCCAGGAAGCCTTTGAAGGATGTGAAAAGAGCGTTGAAGTCCATCGTGCAGAACCTTGCGAAACATGCACAGGAAGCGGCCTCAAAACGGGCGCAAAGAGCCACACATGCTCGACCTGCGGAGGGATGGGTCAAGTCCAAGTACAAAGTGGCTTTTTTGCCATCAGCCGTACATGCCATGCCTGCGGAGGACGAGGGCAGACAATCAGCCCGAGTGATCGCTGCGGAACTTGTCATGGCGCAAAACACATAGAAAAGACACGGCCATTGGACGTTACAGTAACCGCAGGCGTCGACACCGGCATGAAACTAAAAGTGCGCGGACAAGGGGAACCTGGCGCCCTAGGCGGCCCTGCAGGTGACTTGTACTTAGTGATCAAAGTGGAAGATCACGAATTTTTCAAACGTGAAGGCGAAAATCTTTTTGCCCGCATACCGATATCATTTAGCCAAGCCGCATTATCAACCGAGATTGAGATTCCAACATTGCATGGCGTAGAAACGCTGAAAGTTCCGGCCGGCACACAAACCGGCAAACAGTTCCGCATGAAACGCGCCGGTTTCTCCATTGTCGGTCGCCCTCATCGCTTCGGTGACTTATTCTTGGAAGCCGTGGTCGTGACACCAACCAAGATCAATAAGCGCGAACGTGAGCTTTTGGAAGAATTAGCCGAAATCGAGGGAGACCACATTACGGAACATAAGAGCGTGTTTCAGAAAGTGAAAGACTTCTTCAACTAAGCACATTCATTCTCGGAATTGTTTATTAATGCGCTGACGCTGCTCAAAGTATTTGCGTAATTGAACCAAATCTTTGGCGTCGTAGTATTTGGTAGAATCGGGAGGAAGGATTGGGGTCCTGGCACTTACCAGACCGGACCTAATGAGACCACCAATTGTCGACATCTTGTATTTAATGCCTTCGCAAGCAGGATGATCGACGGTCCAGCCATCGCTATCCTCACGAATGGTGGCTTCTATGTCCTCAGTTTCGCTACTTCTTTCGGAATAAACCCGACAATTCATTCCATCAGATTTATGCATCGCAAATTTTTCAGCACATTTCTTACAAGTCACTTTAAGTTTGGCATCAGGGACTTTGCCATATTCCATATTAGTTGCGTTCCCGCAACTTGGGCACCTTATTTCGACTTTAAGTGGCACGTCCCTCTCCCAACTCGCGATGCGTCCCTGTCATCTTCGTCCCGATGACTGTTTTGAATAACTTGATGCTATCTTAAGTCTAACAATTCTTGCACCCCACGGTAAACAGCATCTGCATCCAGCCGCTGTATACGATGAAGCGTTTTGTTATCGCCGTGCGTCACAAACTGATCCTGAATACCTAACCTCTTAATGCGCACGTCATGATAACCGGCACTATGTAGTTCCTCAAGAACGGCGGACCCAAAGCCTCCCATTAAGCAGCCATCTTCCAACGTCAAAACCGCGCCATTTTCAGGTAAATGGTTGGCAATCGTCGCCAAATCAAGTGGCTTAACAAATCGTGCATTTATAACCGTTGCTTCAACGCCTTCTTCTGCGAGGCGCTCTGCTGCCGTCAGCATGTAGTTAACCATAGATCCCAAACCTATCAACAAAACATCTGAACCCTGTCGTACGACCTCCGCACGACCTATCGGCAGATGCGCCATTGGCTCGTCCATGGAGGTTCCAATTCCAGACCCTCGCGGGTAGCGCACTGCAGCTGGACCATCATGGGCAATAGCCGTTGCCACCATGTGACGAAGTTCATTTTCGTCCTTAGGTGACATAACAATCATATTGGGAATCAATCGCAAATAAGCGATATCAAAGACCCCGTGGTGCGTAGGCCCGTCTGCCCCCACAAGTCCGCCTCGATCAATACAGAAGGTGACATCAAGATGCTGAATACAAACGTCATGGATGACTTGATCGTAGGCCCTTTGGAGAAAGGTCGAATAGATCGCAGCAACAGGCTTTAATCCACGTGTCGCCATGCCCGCAGCAAAAGTCACTGCATGCTGCTCCGCGATCCCCACATCAAAATAACGGTCTGGGAACTGTTTGCCAAAGGCGTCCAATCCCGTCCCAGTTGGCATGGCAGCCGTAATCCCAATAATTCGCTTGTCTGTTTGTGCTAGTTGAATGAGAGACTTGGAGAATACCGACGTATATGACGGTGGACTTGGCTTCGACTTGGGTTTATCTGCCGGCTCCACGCAGTCGCGCTTAGGCAGATAACCTACTTTTACACCGTGATAGGTTTCGGACATCTCTTCGGCGCCGGGCAATCCTTTGCCCTTCACCGTTCGCACATGGATAAGAACCGGACCATCAAAGTTCTTATATTGCTCAAAAACGCGCACCAATTGGTCGACATGATGTCCGTTAATTGGCCCCACATAATGGTAGCCCAGTTCTTGAAACAGAGACCCTGGTACGAGCATTGTCTTTACGATGTGTTCGAGTTGGTGAGCACGTTTGGCAATACTGTCGCCAATTCCGGGAATCGCCTTGATCGATTTTTCAATACGTTCCCGAGTCCGCGTATAAAACTGACCAGAAATAATTTGATTCAGGTAGCCGCTCATGGCACCGACATTCGCCGAAATGGACATGTCGTTATCGTTAAGAATAACAATCATGCGCTTCTTAAGGTATCCCAGCTGATTCAAAGCTTCGAATGCCATCCCACCGGTCATCGCCCCGTCACCAATGACGGCAATGCATGCATGGTCTTCATTATTCAAATCGCGAGCAACAGCCATGCCTAAGGCCGCCGAGATCGACGTTGAAGCGTGACCCGCGCCAAAATGATCGTAAGGACTTTCATCGATCTTCAAGAATCCAGAGATCCCACCATATTGCCTTAAGCGATCAAATCTTTGTCTTCTGCCCGTGAGGATCTTGTGAGGATACGCTTGGTGGCCAACATCCCAAACCACACGATCATTCAAGAAATTGAACACGTAATTGAGAGCAATAGCCAATTCAACCGTGCCCAGATTTGAACCAAGATGGCCCCCTGTCCGAGAAAGCGTTTGAATAATATAGTCGCGAACTTCGCGGCTCAATTGCGGGAGCGACTCAAAAGGTACATCTTTGACGTCTCGAGGCGAGTCAATACGGTGCAAAAGCGGGAACGCCTTCGCTTCACCTTCACCAAAAACGTTTCTTTCAAAAAAGTCTAGAACCGATTCAGCCATACTTAATACTCCCTGTGGCGGACATAATTTGCCAGCGACCCCAATAACTTCTCTTGTTGTGGCAATCTTGTCAAGGCTTGAAGCGCTTCGTCCAGCAAGCCATCAGCGAATTTTCGCGATGCTTCGAGGCCTATGAGCTTAGGAAAGGTAGCTTTGTTTTGATCGACATCCTTACCGGCCGTTTTTCCCAATAACCCCGAATCGCCTTCTACATCCAACAAATCGTCGACCACCTGAAACAATAATCCCAACGATTGTCCATAGGCGGTTAAGTCTAAGAGCTGACTTTCGTCCGCGTTGCCAAGCATTGCACCCAATCTCACGCTATATCGAATAAGCGCACCGGTTTTGCGTTGATGAAGTTTGACCAGACGATCGACGTCCATTTCTTTTCCGGCCGCCTCCATATCCATCACTTGACCGGCTACCATTCCTCGTCGACCGCTAGCGAGACACAGCTCCTTAATCATCGTAATTCGCTTTTCGTCATCTAAATGGGAATGCGGTGCGCTCGCAATGATTTGTATGGCTTCTGTTTGTAATGCGTCTCCAGCCAGGATGGCATTAGCTTCGCCAAACACTTTATGGTTGGTGGGCTTCCCACGTCGCATGTCATCATCGTCCATGGAAGGCAGGTCGTCATGTATCAGGGAGTAAGTATGGAGAAGTTCAGGGGCAAGCGAAAACGCGATCGCCTCATCTAGCGAGCCACCTAATTCATAACAAGCAACCAACGTTAGAAGTGGCCGCATCCGTTTTCCGCCCGCCAATACCGAATACTCCATGGCCCGATCAAGCGGGTGACAAGTTAAGTCCTTATCTCGAAAATAGTTAACCAGCGCATCATCAACTCGATCGACAAGTTGATCTATCAACGGATGTTTCATGGCGTGTTTTCCTCAAAGGGTTGGGCTTGCATTTCTCCGTTTGCTTGGCGTGATAGGATCTCGATCTTTTCCTGCGCCTCACCTAACCATTTGACCAGGTCGCTTCGTAACTTAATGCCCTCTTCATACAGAGCCATAGCTTTCTCAAGGGGGATGTCCTCGTTGTCCATCTCCAGCACGATGGCTTCCAACTTAACTAACTTTTCTTCGAACGTAGGTTGTTTATTAGACTTGCGTTGCGACATAGTTATTAGCCTTCCCCTTCAAATAGGTTGGTCTGTTCGGCGCGATCTTGTTCAACCACGCGTGCATGCAAATGGTCATGAGCTAGCTGGACCCGAATCACCTCTCCAGGTTTCACTTCAGTCCTAGCTTTGACAAGCTCGCCTTTATGGTCGTAAACGACAGCGTAGCCACGGTCCAGTATACGTTGTGGCGATAAGTCGTGCAGCCTTGAATTGGCGATGCTCACTCGTTGCTGGTAGCCTGCCTGAATGCGCTCGATGTTACGCTCCAAATTGACGCCTGAATTAAGCAGTCGATCGCCTAATTGGATTCCGAGATGCTTGAGCCGGTCGGGTCGTAACCCATGACTGGCCTGTTCGAGACGCCGTACTCGTTCGCTCAACCATGTCTTAAGTCCCTTATCAAGCCGAAACTCCAAGTCCAATAATCGCCTTTGCGAGTCGTTAATCTTGGACCTCAGGCGCTCGAAACTAGGATGAGTTTCAAGGCGATGTATTTTCATTCGCAGCCGCGTCAAACTACGGGCCATTAACTGATCCAAATTCTTGACTTGGATGCGTATCATCTGGCTGTACTCTGTGAGGCTCTTGACGACCAATTCAGCTGCGTGAGAAGGAGTAGCAGCTCTCACATCAGCCGTAAAATCCGCTATCGTAATATCCACTTCGTGCCCAACAGCGCTAATTATGGGTGTCTGACAGGCAGCGATGGCGCGGGCAACGACTTCCTCGTTGAATGCCCACAAGTCTTCTTCTGAACCCCCTCCACGCCCAACAATCAACACATCGCAGGAATATTGTTGATCCAATATTGCGATGGCATTGGCAATTTCGCCAGCAGCGCTCTCCCCTTGCACCCGAACCGGATAAAGAAGGATATGGACACCCGCATAACGTTTTCGCATTACACGGACAATATCTCGGAAGGCGGCACCCGTAGGCGACGTAACAACGCCAACGCGTTTTGGCATCATAGGCAGCGTTTTCTTGCGATCGACATCAAACAGGCCTTCTTTATGTAGCTTTAACTTCAATTCGTCAAAAGCCTGTCGTAGACGACCTAATCCCACTTCTTCCATTTTGGTTACCATCAGCGAATATTCACCACGTGGTGCGTAAACATTGACGCCACCCTGAACGATCACTTCCAGGCCATCTTTGGGGTTGATACTCAGGGCCTGAGCTTGAGAGCGCCACATGGTGGCCCTAATCTGAGCACCCTTATCTTTAAGGCTAAAGTAGAGGTGACCGGAACTAGCCCTCGAAAAGTTAGAAATTTCACCCATCATCCACAATTGAGGAAATTCGGGTTCTAAATGGCTCTTAATCATGGACGTCAATTGGCTGACTGTCATGGGTTTGTCGCGGAGCTGTCCCGCCTGATGATTCATGGCCCCCCATGCTAACTGACTGCCCAAGTGCCGTCAATCGCCGCCAAGCCAATTCGATCTGCGCACGCGTTGAAGCCAGTCTGCGCCCATTTGACTAACAAGATAAGCTTCTATGGCTTGTTGCTTGTGACTTTCGTAAAATGGGCAGCCATGGCCATCAAGAAAAAAATCTTAATCAACGCATGTGCACTCACTGTTCTTAGTCTCCTATTAACAGGCTGGGCGGAATATCATAATGCTGCACCCCGTTTCAACGATCAGGAGATTCAGCTCCTAGGACAATCCTTAACCATGATCTTGTTGGCAAGCGGGCTCTGGGCTTACCTCAATGCGCCACGCAGGCTAATTCCTTGGTGGGTCATCATGTTAATCGTGACTCCGCCACCCGTGTTTGCTCTACTTCGCGGTCCGTCCAGACACGTATTGAGCTACGCCCTTATCTCGGTAGCAATTGTTGTCATCATCGTCTTTCGCCAAAGAAAGTGGGAGGATCATCATGAAGCGCCATAGATTGATTTGGGTCTGGAGCGTTTGCGCCATTTCCAGTTTGCTGCCAACCATTGTCGTGTTCACTGTGATGGATTTTTCGTCAGGGGGATTGACCGTTCTCGGCACCGAGCTGACCCCCCAATTTGGCTTACC
Organism: Holophagae bacterium; assembly: GCA_029263455.1. Taxonomy (GTDB): domain Bacteria; phylum Acidobacteriota; class Holophagae; order Acanthopleuribacterales; family Acanthopleuribacteraceae; genus JAGQSC01. Next base: position 588,792 of record JAJCXM010000008.1, on the reverse strand, counting down.
AGATCTACTTGCGGCAATCACCAGTCTGTATGTACCTTTAATAGCCTTGCTTCCCCTTGGCGTGGCCATGGTAAGTGAAAAAATCACGTTATCAGATCGAATATCCACCAGTTTGATGCCGAGCTTATTGATCCTACCTATTATTCTTGCGGCGTTAATTCGCGGGGCCGGGTTTTCCAGCTCGGTCCTGATATTCATGCTGCTCTTGTGTTTATTGGAATTTACTTTGTTGCTCTGGGCGGCGCTGCTCGTTCGCGTTAGCGGCCCAGCCATGGCCTGCATGGTTTGGGCGATCAGCTGGATCCTGGGTGGCTTCTTACCTTATTTACGAGATTATGTGGCCAGTTACCTCGATTCGGTCGTCATTCAATGGGTTTCGCATCTAAGCTGGATTGTCCCGCCCATTTTGGCATCACAACAACTGGCCGATAGTATCCTCATTGAGGCTGGCATATCCTGGCCAATGATCTGGATGCTGGGGCTACAATGTGGTGGTCTGTTGCTATTGAACTTTAAGAGAAAAGTCAGTCCGTGATTCCATAGATTTTCAATTTGTGCGTTAACGTTTTTGATGACAACCCCAAACGCGCCGCAACCGCAGATTTCTTACCATTCAGTTCTCGCATCAAAAGTTGGATCATTTGGCGTTCCATTTCAGAAGAGAGCCTTGCAAAGTTCTCCTTATAGGTCACTGACAAATCGATATGAAAGGCAGCAGCCACTCGTTCGTCAGTCAGATTCGTTGGGAAATCAGTCGGCTTAAGATTGCGGCCACGACTCAAAATAGCAGCTCGTTCCATAATATTTTGTAATTCACGCACATTTCCAGGCCAAGAATAACTACGCAACAATCTGATAACTGGTGCCGGTATTTCACTAGCAGGTCCCGCTTTGTTGACAAAATGTTGAGCCAACAAAGGTATATCTTCGATACGATCTCTTAACGGCGGAAGCTCAATTGGAAAGACAGAAATCCTGAAGTAGAGGTCCTCTCGAAATGAACCCTCTCGCAATGCCACAGCCAGATTGCGGTTCGTCGCACACACTAGTCGTACATCGGCTTTGACGACTTTTTGACCACCAACACGACGAAACTCCCCTTCTTGGATGAAACGCAACAATTTGGGTTGCAAATCCGTTGGCATATCGCCGATTTCGTCAAGGAACAGCGTCCCACCATCTGCAAGCTCAATCAGTCCAGGCTTGCGGCCGTGTGCACCGGTAAATGCACCCTTCTCGTATCCGAACAATTCGCTTTCAATCAAGTCACGAGGCAAGGCGGAACAGTTCACCGCCAGAAATGGGCCCTGCATCCGTTTGCTTTTGTCATGTATACGGCGTGCGAACAGCTCTTTTCCGGTTCCGGATTCACCTAATACCAGGCAAGTTGCGTGAGAAACAGCCACCTGATCGACTAAGCCCAAAACCTCTTTCATAACGGCAGAGTCACCAATAATGGAGCGATCTTTTCTCGATTCGACATGTTCTTGAAGGGCCACTCGCTGGCCTTGTGAATGAATCGACTTAGCGCGCTCCAAAACGATCAAGAGATATTCAAGATCAATAGGTTTCTCCAGGAAGTCAAATGCACCAGACTGCATCGCTTTGACGGCTAGCTTGACCTCTCCAAATGCAGTCATCAAAATGACAATCAATTCTTTCTCTTGAGACTTGACCCGCTGCAAAAATTCCATGCCATTCATGCCAGGCAACATGTAATCAAGCAATAGAATATCGAATTCACGTTCGTTAAGTAGGCGCTCCGCTTCCTCTGCACTAGCGACAGCCGTGACCATGAATGCATTTTTCCGTAGAAATGACAAATATGCTTCGCGCAGTCCTGCACGATCTTCAACGAGTAATATGCTATGCATCTTCATTCCCATGGTGGAAATCGACTCCGATCTCATTGTCAACGGGTAGGTAGCAAGACACTCTGGTTGGCTTTTGGCTGACTTCGATTCGTCCACCGTGGGCCAGCACGATGTTCCTTGAATGGAACAAGCCCAAACCCGTACCCTGAGCTTTGCTCGTCACAAACGGCACAAATAACTTCTCTTGCACATTCTGCGTGAATCCTGGCCCAGAATCGACGACCTGTATACAAACATCTCCTTGGATAGCCCTAAGATTTACCACCACCTTATCGTTTTGGGCCACAAGAGCGTTGGCGTCAATGGCATTGTCAATCAGGTTGTTTATGGCAAGTGACAGCATTACCGGGTCCCAAAATACGACATCGATGTGAGGACAGTTATTCTCGAAAACAAGGCCATCGCCGTGACCACGTGTCGCCCAGGTGGCAGCCATTTCGTCAAACCATTGCGAGAGCTTAACCCTGACACATTCAGGCTGCTCATCGCGCGAACTATTCATAAACTGGCGTGCAACTTTTACGAGCCGCTCAGATTCGTCGGTAATAGCCGTTAGGTGCTCGCTCTCTTCGTCGCTTTCGAGCCTCATCATTTGAGTTCGAGCCAAGATCACGCCTAAAACATTCTTGACCTCATGTGCAATGCCCGAGGCCATTTCACCCATCAGGGTCAGTTCGCGGTTGGCCTGTAACCTTTGCTCAAGATGGTTCAATTCTGTTTGATCGGACATCGTACTCAGCCAGCGGCTGTTGGGCAATTCAGTCAATGAAACCATCAGAACTCGATTTAACAGGTTAGGACATGACAGCTCAATCTGAGCATGTACTTTACCTTCGCTACGAAGAGAATTGAGTCTTTCAAATAGTTCAGGTGAGGCCTCACGAAGGTTAGACGATTCTTTGAGCGTGGCCAGCAGGTGCGTCGCCGCCGGGTTTGCATAGTTGATGCGCCATGATTCGTCCATCTCAATCAGTCCGAGTGGCATTTGCTCCATAATTGTCTGATATAACGTAAAAAGATCCCTGTATGCTTGCCTACTCTCATTGAGCTGATTCTCAGTCGCTCTAACATGAGCAACTTGCTCTCTCAAAGCGCCCACTAACAAATGGTCACTCGTCGGCAGTTCTTCACCCTTATTCCAGCGTCTAAAGAAGATCTTGACTAACCTGAGACCCGCTATCGATGCGACAAAAATGACAGCGAATATCAATCCCAAAACCAAAATATGTATCGGTTGTATACGCACGCCACGGTCCTTTAACAGAGTAAAGCAATCAGCTTACGATTTAACTCGTTTGCATGATTGTACCCTCAAGCTCAATTCTTACCCAGAGCTCAGGTGTAAACGCGAACTAAATAGCTTAGCCATCAGTTCCAGAACGGCCCATATCCTGAAAATTGACGAGCGAACAGCAAAATCATGGCAGCTTGCCCTACGAACAAACCAATTAAGAGGCATACGAGCCGCACATCGCGGGTAGTCAATTTAAGAGTCATCACATAGATTATGGGAATCCCAGCCAACAAAATATGCACTAGGCCCGCGGTGCCAAAGTAAGTCACAAGCTGACCATCCGCAAATGAGCGCTGAATATGCATCGTCCAATTTGTCATTATTTGGTCAATTGAATGAAATAACAGCAAGCCAATCACAACCAGCCACCACGAGTGGCGCTGAAACTGAGTTTGGTTATTGACGAATCGGTAAAGACACGAACAAGAAACAATGGCCAAAAGAATTCCAAAAACAAGCCTGATGACACTGAGCCCCGTAAGATGATCTCCCCGCCACGGATAAATCAACCAACCCATGTATTCTGCCCACATGGCTGACCCGACGTATGCAATCACTAAAATAGTCTGTTGACGTTTATCCGCGCCGAAGCTGATCAAGGCAATCAAGAACCAGACCAATGCCAAAACATGAAACCCGCTTAAGACGCCACAGACCCGGGCCACCGCTGAAGGCGTTTCATCATCGGCAATCCAGGTACCAAGAAGCGGTATCTTGATTGAACTCAACCCAAGATCGACGGGCGCTAACCCTAAGCGCGCTCTGATGGCGTTCTCCACCATTTCTCGGCCGGCCACTTCCTCACCAAATCCAGGAAATATAGCCGCTGACTGAGAGCCCGCGCCCACAACAATCAACGGGGTGACGTGCACCTTATAATTCACGGCTGTTAACCACGAACGGTACATTTGTTTGATGTCCTCGGGCATGGACGAGGTGACTTCGACGACTACCCATCCTGTCGTTTCATAGCGCTGCTGTAGTTCGGCCATAATCGGATTGGCAACCGCACAATGTGGGCAACCATGGCGATGGAAATAGAGGATGGTCGGTGCTGAAGCGGTGACTGCATTGCGCATTTTTGGAATATTGCTGTGTAACCCCTTTTGATGGCCAATAGACCACCATGAAAGGGGTGCAACAATGGCAACACTTAGCAACACGTACACAAAAAACCGACTTGGCCGTTTCATAACCGACAATATTAGCAGCGCTTCGAAAGGCAGGATAGAATACATTCGCTAGGAGGTTAGCCATGTCGTTGTGCGCGCGAATCACCCTCGCATTGGCGATGATTGGGTTGCTGGCTTCGGCTTACTCGCTATTTCATCACTATGCCTTGCGATTCGATCCAGATTTCAAGAGTTTCTGCAATCTCAATGAATCTTTCAATTGCGATGCTGTCGCGCTTCATCCAGCAAGCGAAGTTATGGGCGTGCCCGTTGCCGCTTACGGCATGGCATCTTACCTTGCATTGATGGCATTAATAGCTAACGGTCGACGGAAACCTGATCCTGATGTTCTAAAATACAGCGCCCCACTAATGGTCATGATGTGTTTGTTCTCAATTTATCTGGCAGCCGTTTCTGCGTGGATCATCGGTAGTTTTTGCATCGTCTGTCTTAGCATTTACGCCGTCAATTTTGTGCTGTTATTGATACAAGTCGTTTGGCATAAGTCACTCAAGTCATTTGCTCATTCGCTTACAGGATTTTTGTCGGAATTACGAGTTAAGTGACAAACATGGGTCGAACAGAAATCAGGCATGGGGTCACGCTACTGGTCCTGCTGCTAGGGTCCGTCATGTGGCGCTTACCATCGGACTCAGATCCATTGCTGATGGCCGCCAGCGATAACGATGTTCTATATCATTTGTTTCGTGTCCAACAATGTGTTGAAAGTAGCTATCCCAAGGTCTCTTCGATCGATCCCTTCGAGCACGCGCCCCTTGGACTGCGCGTGCATTGGCCACCATTGTTGACGTTGGTATATGCAACTGCAGCCAAGATCAGCTCGTCTACAACCGACTTATCAGCACTCTATCTCCGCCTGGGTTGGATTCCGTTGCTGGTCGCTTGCCTCAGTGTGATCCTAATTTATCGTTCAATGATGATTCTGACCAGGAATGATGCAATCGCGTTCTTGGCAGCATTGTTATGTATGCTCGGAGCTGGCACCACGTACGTCAGTTACTTCGGTAATGTTGACCACCACGGCATCGTAGCGCTAGCAATGGCATTCATCCTCCATGCCTTTGTTTCGCGATCAAGTTTTTCCTGGTGCACAGGTTTTGCTTTGGCAACTTGGCTTGCCCCCGAGGGCTCGCTCTATATGAGCTTCGTATTGGTTCTACTCTGTATTGACCAGGCTATGTCATGGAAGACGAGTCAAGCCGGTCAGCTACCTTGGCTTTGGTTTGTCGGGCCTGCAGCTATTGCCGTAATCGGCCATATCTGGCGTTTTCTGCTCGAAACACAGCCGTTGGCTTTCCATCTGGACCCTTTACTCTTGTCGCTCTTCCATATATTAGTTTGGGCAGCGGCCGGTTGGTTCTTATACGGCTGCCAAAAAGATTGTCGCTGGCAGATGCTGGGATCGATTTTGTGTGGCATCGCTGTCTTAGGTATTACGCTAATTGACCGCTGGTCGACTTTGTCGATGCGACTTTTTCACAATGGCCGCGTCAGTGTTGCAGAGGAATCTTCACTTCTAAATGTCGAGCTATTGGCTTCAACGCCGATGATTAGACTGCTTGTTTTGCTATCGTTGTTACTCACCATCTTGTGGCTCCAGCATCGTTTTATCGCAAAAAAACAGAGCATCATACAAGCCTATTTCGCATTCTTTTCGCTATTCGCCATGACAGAGAGTCGACATTTTCGCGCTGCAAGCTTTGTTGTTCTAGCTGGACTCTGTTTTGCGATTTGGCGCATGGGCTCAAGCCAAACATTTCATAAATGGGTCAAACACCGCAAAAGCCGAATCTTGATCGGGGTTTTGGTGTCCATCGCTTTGGCACCTTGGATTATCAATCAAGGCTTCTTTGACCGACAAGCACGGCGCAATATCGCGACCATGGCCTATCCAAGGGTGCAATTGTCTCAATGGATGGCCGAACACGTCACCGCACCAAGCAACGCCACTCCGACGGTTCTGGCTTCTTGGGGAAGCAGCCACCAAATTCGTATTTTGGCCAAGCAACCAGTCGTCATTGATCCTTTTAATTTTCCCGATCCCGTTGACCAAATCGTTAAAGACGCCTGGTGGGCCGAATCCGCAAATGAATTAAGTCAGACTCTCGATCGCTTTCAAGTGGGTCATGTCGCAATATTTAGACCCGAGTACCTGATTTGCGCGTTCAAACAAAAGCCACCCTTTTCGAAAAACCCGATCGTTGGAGCCAACCCTGATGGCCTGCTATTAAGTACCGATCTTCAAAGCTCCCTACTCTTTAACCTCAATTGGAACACGGCTAATCCTGACGAGGCCGCTTGCGGTCTGATGCCCATATTCGTCTCGAACGAACCTCGCAAGGTGACTGTCGTGCAAGGTCAATCAAGAGCGATGCGACTATTGCCCAAGGTAAGCTTATACAAGCGAGTCCAAAGTGCTGTGATCGTAGGCAATCTCGCTTGCGACTGTGATCAGGTGCGTGTGACGTACTCGCTAGAAACCCTTTTCTCTAAGCGACGTATTAATCACTTACTGGATGTTGTAGACCATCAATGGCGTTGGGCCACGGATCTACCAGCACCTTACCTTATTGATTCACTAAAAGTCACCGAACCCTATCAGTTTGCGTGTGATCATTCAGTCGCCACAGTACTAGTAATGGTTGAAGACGTCATTTCTGGTACTAAATTAGACATTGTACTGAGCACCGACCATGACTGACAACCTTTGTCACTGTCATGCTGGGCATCGACAGGCTGCCGACGTTTTTTGTCAGCCCACCTGATTTCGCTGGCACGACCAGGAGCTTGTCACTTTCATATAACGTTTGTTTCCAGCGTGTTGACAACAAAAACCCAAACATCCAACGAATGGCCTCCATCTTGCTTTATAAGTAGCCAACTGACGTGCAGACGGGCTTAAACCTTAAAGCGCAGTCGGGACGAATCTTCCAGGAGGAAACTTATATTATGAGAAACCGCGCATTCTCGTTAATCGAATTGATGGTTGTTATCGCGATCATCGCTATTTTGGCTGCAATTGCATTGCCTCTCTATCAAGACTTTACCTGCAAAACAAAAGCAAGTGAGCCGCTGAAGGCATTGGCCGACATTAAAGCCGCATTAGCCGGTCCTTTCCAAGGTATCGACTATGACAACACCATTTTTGATTGGACTACCCAAACAAATATCGCATCAACAACTTCAGCTGTACTGCCAGGCGCAGGCCGCTGGTCTTGGTCCGGTACCGCCGCACCAAACGATGTAACTTTGACTGCAACTTACTCAGCGTCTAGCCCTGCTTGCTTGAGTGGCTTCAGCTTTGACCTACTTGCCAACAAAGGCAATGACGGCCTAAGATTCCAAGTTACACAAACCGCAAACACGAAGTATGTTAGAACCACCAACCTCACAGGTGCGATTCTGTAAACCTAATCTTAGGATTATAAGGATTCATACGGGGAACCGCTGTCTCTCACCACGGTGGGGGGCGGCGGTTTTTTCATTATAGGACGCAGCACTGAAAGAATGGGGCAAAAGGGGACGGGAAAAATGAAACACAATAAAGCATTTTCGCTGATCGAGCTCATGGTCGTGATTGCGATCATTGCCATTCTCGCAGCAATTGCATTGCCTTTATATCAGGATTTCACTTGCAAGACCAAAGCGAGCGAGCCACTTAAGGCATTGGCGGACATAAAAACATCTATGGGCGGAGATATTTCTGCTAACGACTACAACGCGCCAGGCAAAAACTGGACAGACACGACAGATATCGAGGGCGAGTTAGCTATTGTTTTGCCCGGTGCTGGTCGATGGTCCTATGCGGGCTCCGCATCACCAAATGACTTGACCGTCGTCGTGACTTACCAGGCAACTAGCCCATCATGCCTAAGCGGCTTTAACTTTACCTTGTTAGCCAATCGTTCTGGGCATGGCTTGTTATTTCAAATTACAGATAGTGCAAACACAAAATACGTGCGTACCACCAATTTAACTGGCAGCATTATCTAGGTAAAACATTAAGAACACAATTGTCCTTGCGCTAGCAGCTGGAATCGTCGTTGCGATATATGTCCGTGCGCTTTCAGGTCACCCTGGATTAGATTTCGGCTTTGTCTTGAACAACGATGCGGTCCAACACCCCAATGGCTGGTCGCAGCTCTTCTTGATGGGTCACGCATATCCATTTGCAGAAACAAGCGAATATCGTCCCTTAACTTACTTGAGTTATTGGGCACAAGTCCAAACGACTGGTAATCGAATCCTTCCCTTGAAAGGCCTGAACTTACTATTGCACTTATGCAATGGAATGATGGTCTATCTAATTTTTAGGCGGCTATTCAATTTGAGAATCGCTCAAATCACCGCCTTCATTTTCTGCGTGCATCCGTTGGCCACTGAGTCTGTTGCAAACGTCACTGGCCGGGCCGATCTGCTCGCTCTGCTCTTTGCCTTGTTGGCTTGGCAGGCCGACCTCAATCGACGTGACGCCAACGTTAGGACTAAGTGGCAATTTAGATGTTTATGCATCCTGTCTTGTGTGGCGGCATCGCTATGTAAGGAAAGCGGTATTAGTATCCTAGCGGCTCTTTTCCTATGCGACTTGTGTTTGCGAGGCTCAAACACAAACTACCAATTTCGGGAGGCGTTCAGGCAACAGTTAGTCAACTGGCTTGCCCTGCCTTTGGCACTGCTCATAAGGCTCCTAATGAGAGGTGGCGTCGTGTTCGGTGAACCGCCTTCATTTATTGACAATCCCATTATTCAGGCTAACGGCTCGCAACAGTTGTTGACGGCTGGTTGGGTGAACATCAAGGCGTTGGCTCTATTTATTCTCCCCTACCCCCAATCAGTCGACTATTCCTATGATCAAATCCCTCTTGTCGTCGGCGCTTCGGATTTTCGATCGTACCTTGTCGTTCTTTTTTTCATATTCAGCACATTGCTAGTCGGCTGGATATGGGTTCACAAAAAGAAGTCCGCCTTTTTCACCATAACAGCGCTCGCCTCAAGCTATTTTGTCACCTCAAATTACGTGGTCGTCATAGGAACAATATTTGGTGAGCGAACCCTTTACATGCCGCTCGTATTCATGTCGTTAGGCATAACCTTGTTATTCTCTCAGCGGCTCAAAATAACGAAGTTCAATAGAATTCTGGGTGCCCTTTGTGTTGTCTGGGTTGCGATGTTACCGTTGCGCACTTTCTCGCGTAATTTGATTTGGTCAGACTATGAAGTTTTTCTAGCGAAACACGTTCAATATGCCCCGGATAGCGCTCGCACGTGGAAACGTGTGGCCCTCTATCATCGAGATAAACAGCAGTGGCACGATTGTTTAGCTGCCTCACATAAAGGCATCCATATTACTTCGGCGTGGAGTGAACTGTGGTCTATAGCCGGACTGGCCGAGGCTATGATGGGCAATAACGCGGAGGCGGCCAATGCATATGCTCAAGCTATTTACTTAGGAGAGCGTCAGCCAGAAATAGTTGAGCAGGGAATTGGCCTGATGGTGAATCAACTAAATTATCAAGATGTGAAGCTCTCGCTCTCAATTCTCTTAAGCGTTAGGCCTAATCTGGAATACGAGAAATGGTGGCTTAATGCAAACCAACTGGCAAATTGTGACCTCAGCGACTTGATCAACGAGCCCGTTTCAAACCACGTTGCAAAAGCCATTGCAGCTGAGATCAAAAGTATGGACCTTAATGAACGATGGCAATGGATTGAAGACTTCGAAATGGCTAGCCCTAGTCCGCAAATACAGCATGCCCTCGCGCACTTGTGGTCAGCCATAGATCCATACGAGGCCAATAACTGGTCCGGCGTCCTGAATCAGACCCCGGGACTACCTCCGGCTTACTTGAGGGTTATCGAGGCATTCTAAAGACCGTCTACCGCGACCAGATATTGTATTTAAGAATGCAATAGAGTGCCCTTACGCCGTCTCTCCAACCAATTTTCTTGCCTTCATCATAGGTGCGACCGGCGTAGGAAACACCGACCTCATAAATTTTGATGCCTTTGATTCTCGCCAACTTGGCTGTTATTTCCGGCTCAAACCCAAACCGATTCTCTTTGAGGTCCAACTTAGCAACTAAAGACCGGCGCATAAGTTTGTAACAGGTTTCCATATCACTCAGATTAATGTTGGTGAACATATTGGAAACAAGCGTCAAGAATCTATTGCCAATCGAGTGCCAAAAATATAGAACGCGATGTCTGTTGCCGGTTTGAAATCGACTTCCAAACACCACATCAGCGCCATTCTCTATAACCGGTTCTAAGAGTATCCGAAATTCGGAAGGATCGTATTCAAGGTCAGCGTCTTGAACAACAACAAAATCACCGCTCGCTCTTTGGAATCCTGTCCTCAAGGCAGCACCCTTACCTTGATTGACTTCATGAAAAACGATACTTGTGCCGGGCGATTCCAGGTTGGGCAAGATATCTCGAGTACCATCTGTTGATCCGTCATCGACGATGATGATCTCTATCTCAAACCCAATATCGCGCAGGTCGATTGCCCGCACCTTGGAAGTAAGATCAGCAACCGTTTCGCATTCGTTATAAACAGGAATGACGACACTAAGTAATCGCATGGCACCGCCGCGGCAAAAATTTATAACATCCTACACCATCGATAACTGCAAACCTAGGAAGCCCTTAGAGAATCGAATCGGGCGTGTAAGAGACTAATTAAAATTGCGCGACCTAATGGTGTCGCCGGATATCTGATTCAACATATTCATGACACCGGCAGCCAAGTCTCGCTGGACCAACTTACGCTCGTCGACGCAAGTCCCTCCCAACTTTGCCATATTTATTCGGCGCACTTCCCACTTCGGAACTTCATCAATCGTATGTCGATCAATCATGTACTTACCTTCATTGGCCGTCATGTTAACTCGCGTAGTGCGAGTGACGGTGCAAAAAACGCCATAAAAAACAACTTGATCGTTAGAAATACGTCCCCAGTCAATTTGCCCAACTGGCGAGTTATCTGTCGTCGTACTTTTGGCGCGCTCAATTAGATCCAGATTGTTGATATCGGTACTACAGTCCGCTCTTACCAATAATCTCAGTGCCGTTGGCACATATTCGTGTCTGACAAATTCCGCTTGTGACTCACCATTTTCTCCAACTGGTGAACCGGGCCAAACACCTTCCTGAAGGGTTTTCACTTCGGATTTAACGGCGTATTTGGGAACGGCATAAACTTTGGGTCGTACTTGAAGTAAGAGACCAAAAAAACAAGCAGCGATACAGGTCATGAATTTAATCCTAGCAAAAAAAGGGGCAGGGTAGGTGATACCTAAATATCACCTAACCCTGAACCCGAGGAGTCACAATCGTTAGAAGTTACCGTCGAGGAAAGGTTCAGACCATCCCACAACACCAAACACATTACCGATACTAATAATGTATTCGTCAGGTTGACCGAATTTACCATCCGGTCTGAAGGCAGCGCGACTACTTTGATGGGTTCGGATAACACCGTTGGTCACCGTAATTGGGGCCAGAACCGATCCAAATCCTTCAATGTATTGCAGTCCCGTTCCGTCTGGATCACCAGGATCAATATCATCTAGAGCAAACACATTTCTGAACAGATAGAGGTTGCCTGGATCACTGGGATCCGGGTCACAGAAACTGAAAGTCTCGCCCGTTGTGGTTGCGAGTACCAATTGACCGTCAACCAGTCTAGGTCTTGCAAACGCCTTATGTCCGGCAGGAAACTCAAAATCACCTAAGTATTCCCAAACCAGGGGCGCAGCGTCTGATGTGTCATGGCGATAGGCGACCAATCTATTTCTGGTTGATGTCTCATCGTCGACAAGAGGACTGTCGCCGCTTACAGCCACCACCAACACTTTTCCGTTGCCCAATGGTTCCGTGTTTGGCGTTAAGAAGAAGCGTGCGTTGGGCACGCTTACTGTATGAGTAACGCTCGGATTCTTGAGTGATTGAGCGACCAAGATGCCTTCAGATGTGGACGCATAGGCCCAATCGATATAGCCGTTGTCATCGGCATCAATCAATGCAGGTGCGCCTGCCATTGAGTGGCCATCTGATCCTACCGCCTTGGTGAAAATTTCTGTACCTTCATACGCATTAAGAACATACATATGTGGTGTCGCGTTAGTAATAGGTGATACGCCAGAGTTAACGGCCACAATCCACTCCGGTCCGCCACTCAGTTCAGCCCAACCCATGGCAAGCGGGTGAATAATATTATTCATTGCAGCATGGGTGTATTCCCACAACGGAACAGGGTTATCGACGGATGTCACATCCATTGCCCAAACCATGTTGCCAACACGACCATTCTCGCTACCGCCGTTTTCGCCTTGAGCGATCACGGCCAGCCGGCGCCATTCATTGCCTTCTCTGATCACACCCACGATCGGTGTGGTGTCAATTTTGGCGGTGACGGACTGGCGCCCTGTTTTGTTGAACTTCATATCCTCTAGCAAGTTACTTGGAACCATACCCCAGACTTCTTCGCCCGTTCCGTAGTCCAAATAACAACCATCACCAAATATATGGAGTGGGTCGCATTTTCTGCCCACCCATCGACCTGCATCAAGGGCATGGATCATACCTGCTTCACTACCCACTAATAGTCGCGTCGGCGTCGTCTTTTGGGCAGGTTCGTTGATCCAGTCTGAGTAGTCTTGTTTTATTGCGGTGGGCACAGCCGAGCCTTGAAGCCAAGTTGTGGCAATACCAGGTGCGCGCATTACGGCGATCGTCGACCGGCTTATGCCGCCCAATTTCCATTCGCGTGGATATCCGGGTATGACATTAACGCCATCAGTAACAGCTCCGTGGAAACCGTGCACCCAAGCAACCAACCAGGCTGCTGCTTGAACCGGCTCTAACGTGCTGGATGCGGGATTGTGGAAGTTGTCAACCATTTTGCCATCCAAAATATCAGATGAAAGTTCCATTTCATTGATGACGGCAGAGTCCAGTATTGGCACAAAATCACGACGGGTTATGCCGCCAATGCCAGAATTCGTAAACGCATAGATTCTGCGGTTCGTCTGATCTCGCATAGCAATACCAGCATCCCAAGTCAGAACACCGGTTGAACTGGGGTCATTTTCAGACTCAGCCAGAAAATCGAAACCGCCAGGTAAACTATTTGTAGTAGGTACCACACCATGATTAAAGGCAAGCATGCCATAAACGTGGCCGCGATTTTTCCCTCTTTCGCGCCAACTCAAGCGAGGAGATTCATAGGCACCAAAGTAGTCGACATTGGAGCTGGCAATGACAGCGGAGTTAAAGAACATGTCGTGAACAAGGGCTTCGAAACCTACATCTGCCACGTGTACTTCGGGAACGAAGGAGTCGGTGTCGGCCGTCTTCATTTCCACTTTCCAGTAAAGCTCACGTGCACCTTCTTGATCTAGGTTAATGACCACATGTCTTGTGACCTGGCCGTTATCTAGTGTTGTTGTAAAAACGTCAGGTGTTCGGAGATGTTCGCCACCAAGTAGATAAATCCAGTCTTGGTTACTTGCTAAACGGTAAGCGTAATTAATATAGGTACCTTCGGTGCCCCATAGATCGTCCGTGAAATTATCTACGTATGTGAATTCTATTGAGGTGATGGAAACATCCTCATATTGGTCAAGTGAGCTGGCGACATTAAGTGACTGAGCTATACCCGATGCTTCACGTTTCACATAGAAAACGACATCTTCATAGTCAATGTCACCACCGCCGAACAAATCCTCCCAACCTAGCAACCAGGCCTCTGGATCTCCTTCAGGTGCGCCCACCAGCATATGGGCCATGTTGCCATTGATTACACGAACCAAACCGCCGCTGGTTTCAGCCGACATGTCAATGTTATAGCGGCCATTGATAATCGTATTTGCATCAACTGGCGTGGCGTTAAACCAGTTAGAAAGGGAGCGGTACTGAACCACACGTCTTGATGTCGTGTAGTTTTCCCACTTATCAACCCAGTCTTGATTGGCGGCGTTAAAGGCTACCGGTGGCGTACCTTGTGTCGTATCAACCACTTGATTCCAATCCAAGCCAAAAACATCTTGAGCCAATAGGTTGTGGTCGCCCACGTTTTGATGCCGTGGCATCCAATTCGTGAAACTACTGCCGCCATAGGCATCGCCATCTGGCGCTAAGCCCGTATGTCCGTCATAGGTGTCTTGGTTAAAGCCTGATTTTGAGTAGTAGACGTTAACGTTTGAAGAGCCACTGGGATAAAAGACAACCAGGAAGAACACATATTCGCGTCCGCCTGATACATTGCCTTCGTACCAGCGATAGCGCCATGCCGGTCGTCCACGATTATCAGTGAATTTGGCTTCGTTTGGAATGAGCGTCGAGGCCGGATTGGTTGTGTTGTAAATGTTGTAGTCCGGTTCAGCGTTAGCACTGTCGTAAATATCAGTGATTCCGTAAGGCGCTCCGGCCGTATACTCGCCCCTCACACCCGTGCCGCCATCGTCGTCAGCCAACTTAAATATAGTTGAACCAGTCCAGTGGATATCGCCGCCGGCACCTGTCCCTGAATAGAACCAGCGACCCAACAGGCCAGGAAAATCATTGTCATTTTTTACGGCATGACGAGCTGAATAGGTCTTATTTAAGGCCATAGGTGGAACGCGATTGCCTCCGGTTGTGTACTGCATAACATCAGGCGTGCCGTTGTTGTCGTCATCGACATAGAGATAGGCACCAGGATGTTCAAATTCAAGCGCCGCATTGCGGTTACTGGGTACAAACTCCCAATAGTCACCTGGCGTAGAGCCCGCAGCTGCAGCGGCGGGGCCATTGCGAAAAAGTGCAGGATCTGAAGATATTGTAACGCCAGCAGCGCTAGCATCATCGGCCGCATTCAAGATGCCGTCACCGTCAATGTCATCATCCTCGGAGTTAATGAGGCCATCCCCATCTAAATCGTCATTGGGCCCAACTTCGTAGAAATCGGGGAAACCATTCTTGTTGGTATCAATGTCAAAAAAGAAAAAGCCAAGCAGATGGTTTGCGCCAGCACCCTCACTCAGGTAATCAACCACAAAAGGTTGATCTGTAGGGAAGACAACTTGCTCTGTGTTTACGGCTCCGCCAGCGTCGGGTGTCAATGAGTCGCCAAAAAGCAGACCCTGTCCGCCGCCCACGAAATCAGCATCTGAGAATCCGCCATCGTTATAACTAACCGAATCAGCTGCGCATCGCGGCGTGGCGTCCTGGGCCAACAAACAAGAAGTCGCTAGTAGAATCGTGATTACGCCTAAAATGTTTTTCATGATGAACTCCTTGTTGTTCACGGTAGCCACGCGGTCATGTCTTGATTAACATCTTCAAACAGATCAAGCGTATCGTTTTGACCCATGCTGCCGCGCCCGGTATTGTCTTGTTCATAGTTACTGCCTTCAGAGCCCACGTTGCCGGCACTCTGGATAAAGTCCCAGCCACTTACTGCGATCAGATGTGAAACGGTGGACAAGGGCATAGCATCGCCGCTTTGGAAAATTTGCACGGTCATGACAATTTTGCCATCCGTGTCCCAATTCTGGTCGATGGTTAAGTCGAGACCGTCAACAGGCTGTACACCTGTCAGATAAAAAGATGCGTCATCGGCGTTGTTAGCCACGTAGACTTTATAGTCCAAATCTAGGATTCCGGCATTTTGCTGCAAGGACCCCTCAGAGAATAAGATACCGTACTCTGACGGAGCACCGCCTAAGCTAAAGTCACCTTGTAACAGCGAACCAAATCGCCATTTATCTGCCGTGTCCTTATCAACAATGCCGCCGGCAGTAGTCGTTTGCACCCAGTAATCGGCTAAGTTTGCTCGCACGTCATTAAGCACCTGCTCGCCAGAAACCCGATAATAATTGTGAAGCTTGACGCCCGCATTAAGGACGGATTGGGAGCGAGCATCAAAGGTGAAGCCCATAATCATTACCATAAAAATTAAGAGGCATAAGAGGACGACAACTAATGTTGCACCTCGTTCGTAGTAGCGTGAAGGCATGTCGTCTCCTTTCTTAGCGGTTGCGCAACGGCAAGTGTTGATTTTTTATTCGAAACTGATTCGATAGCGTGCGTGTTTTTGTTCTTCCAGTTCCACCGGCTGCGCTATCGGTCAGATCATCAAAAAGTGACTCGAAGGTGATCGAGGTGCGAACTGCCAAAGCGTGTCTGCCCAGATAAGCTCTAGATTGCTCTCGGTCGCCAGCCAATGTGTCCATGTTTGTAATCCAAAAATCCGGTTCCAAGACAGAAACGGCGCCGTCCCAGTCGTCACCCTGCAAAGGGCGAATATCCATGCCTGCCTCAATTATGAACTCTTTCACATTAGAGGCCAGAATGACGGGTTGACCATTTTCTGTTCGAATCAGGGTTTCGTTTTGTACGGAATACGTAATGCGATGATAATTCGCGCCACTGCCCACTTTGCGAGCCAGCCACAGTCCACTGGCAGGTCTTACCCACCCGGAGGCAGCAAGATCATCGCGGAAGAAGGAAACCGGGCATTTTTGATCGTTAATGGGTTCCGTGTAATTTGTTAATACGGGATTCGCCGATAGATCACTCGAAAAGCTGGGACCACCAAATTGAACACGCGCCGCTGAGAGGTAACCGCCAGGTGCACCGTCACAATTGTAAGGGCTCTCGGGGGCAGTCGCTTCGACACTGGATACTTGGACAATAAATCCACCATTGCCTAAGCCGCCATCTTCTGGCGTGCGTTCATCGAAATAAGGGCCAGCTTGCAAGTTTTCGACTAACTGCTCAATGCCAAGTTCAAATAGAGCATTGGAGCGATAAAAAACGAAGACATCGCCAACCGCGATAGATCCTATTGCGGGGTCGCCGTCAATGGTGCTCATCAAGTTAACTTCCGGAATATCCGAAGGCCACAGTTCACCGCCCGTTGACCCGGGCCAGTCCACTGCAAAGGTTGGGTTTCCAGCTCCGGACGAAAAGTCGTAGTCAAAATACTGGACTTCTAGCTCGGAGTCGCCGTCATCGTCGTGCAAATTGGCTAACCCATAAAAGAGGTTCTCGTTGCTGACGTTGGGATTGTTGAAATGAAATTGGTACAGGTTCAGGTCGCCGATACCTCGGCTTGCCATGTATACATCGTGTTGAAGTATCTGGAACACGCCACGAACGTTATTCGTCAAGTCGGAACTACGCGCGGAATTACGCACGCCGGAATTGATGCCAGAGAAAAGCGCCGCAACACCTGCAATAACGATTAAGGACAAGGCTAGGCCCAAGAGAACCTCAAGTAGAGAGAATGCTTTTTGTTTCACGTTAATCTCCATCAGCTACCTGCCCCAATTGCCTGTTCGCCGTAATTTCTAGAAATGGTGGCATTCAGAACGAACGCGTTTGCTGTCGCATCCGTGTCCTTTCCATACCCACCACGGTCAAATTCATCTCGCCAGCCAACCCAATTAACCCTGATTTCCAACCTAATTAGGTTCTGGTTTGCTTCTGTCACCACAACGGTTGGCGTGAAGTACAAGTCAGTACTTGACGGGTCCGACATGAACCTGCCATGAAAGTCAGCTTGATATTCGTCGCCAATGGTATCGACAATCGTGGGAATATCTTGAAATGAGTGGCCATCTAGTTCGTCTAGAATCGACTGCGCAATCAACATCGCCGACGTGTCGCTACGCGAACTTGTCGTCTGTGCGATGGATCGTTGAAAGGCCACCGCCAAGCCAACTAAGCCAACCAATAGAATGGCCATTGAAATCATTACTTCGATTAGAGAAAATCCTCGGTTTCGCATTAGTCTGTCCACTCCCAAACCCCGGTCGCTTCCTTAATACCCATTTTCACGTCGCCTAAAGTGGAAACGTATAAGGCACCAGCAAATTGGTCATCCGTAATTAAATAATAGGCTCCCTGAATAGGATTCCCCGCTGCCGATCGGATCAAACCCGTCGGCGACACAATAAAAGTTCCATTAGGAAAGTCGTCTATATCGTCTGCATGGCCACTCCAGTGCGAAATCGCACCGACATCGCCCGATGCCACCGTCGTGTGATTTACACCGCGGTAATTAAACACCACGCCTACACCGACGTCTTCACCAACCACTAACTCCTCTATCCGATCACCAAACGAGCCATCACGATCGAAGTCAGCCTCGGCCAGAATCGTATCGTTGACAAAACTAACTCGTACGGGTACCGAATTCGCGATCGCGTTGCCACGCGCCTGTTGGATGGCACCTTTGAGCGCCACTAACTCAGACGTCAGATTAGATTGGCGCAGCACTGAAGTTGACAGCCTGTAGCCAACTACGAGCAAAATGGCAATCAGCAGCAAAACAATGGCCAGCTCTATTAAGCTAAATGCACGTTTCATGGGCAGTCACCTCCGTCTGCTCAACAGCAAATTCAATACCAAAGCGTATCATGCTTAAAACAAAGAACTTATAGAATCAAAAGACTAAAGACACGGGCCCAATACCCACCTAAAAGGCGTATTAGTGCAAAAACATGCACTTACATGCGGTCGAGGGTTGAAATGCCCAGCAGGCCCAAACCGGTTTTGAGGACTTCGCCAGTCGCGGCGACCAGTTGAGCGCGTGTTGTTCGTAAGCTTGATGTTTCAGCATGTAAGACAGAGCAATGGTCGAACATGCGACTGAAGGCTCTAGCCAAGTCATACAAATAAGCGCATATTTCTCGCGGTTTATGTTCTTTCCTAGCCAACTCAACCGTGTCATTAAACTTGGCCAGATGATGGATAAGAGCACCCTCGGATTCATGGGTCAGCAATGAAAAATCAACCGCAGCAACGTCGTGTTCATTCAATTTCCGCGCTATGGATTGTGTTCTGGCATATGCATACATCAGATAAGGACCCGTGTTGCCGGATTGTGATGTCCATTCCTTAAGGTCAAACACGATGTTTTTACCGTGGTCTTGGCTTAACATTCCGTATTTAACGGTAGCGATTGAGATGGCACGAGAAGCGGCCTCGATTTCCTCACTTGACCAATCATCAACGTACTTGTTTAAGAAGTCATTGCGAATCTCTTGGTCCAATTTCGCCTTTAACTGCGAGAAAAGAATGACGTTGCCTTTTCGCGAGCTCATTTTGCCATCAGGTAGAACGACCAGGCCATAAGCCAAGTGATAACACAACTTAGCTTTTTCAAAGCCCATCAACTCAAGTGTCTTAAAGACCTGTTGAAAATGAAGAGATTGAGACGCGTCGACCACATAAATGGACTCATCAACATGAAAATCATCAAATTTGCGGCGAGCCAGCGCTAAATCTTTAGTCGCATATAAGCCAGTCCCATCCGATTTGCGTAGCAACAGAAATGGCAACCCAAAGCGCTCCAAATCCGCACCAACGGCCCCTTGAGAGTGAACAAACACGCCTTTCTCCAAGTACTCTTGCACGATCTTTTTGCCTTCGTCACCCACATCGGATTCATAAAAAAAGTGATCGAACTGACAATCCAGCCAGGCATAAATTGCATGAAACTCTGCCATAGACCACTCACGTGTTTCTTCCCAGAGTTTGTGTGTTTTTGGGTCTCCTGACTCGAGTTTCTTAAGCGTATGCGATACGCCATCGAGGCGTTGGGTCATTATTCCGGAAACCGACTCGCCATCTGGCACCGCGCCCTGAATCGCAAATAGATCGGCAACAGCAACGCCATCTTGGGTATTTTTGTCAAAACAATAAATTGCCTGGCGGTCTTCGGAAATGCCCATTTCGGCAAAGCTCAAGATCATACCTTCGCTTTGCACACCTTCTTTATCAACCATGGCCATTCGTCGCGAACCAACTCGTGCTCCGACGCTGGCGTAAGCAACCACGTACCCTACTTCAAAACCAGATCCGGCGCACACGACTTGTTTATTCTGTTGCCCAAACCGCACTTTGACCACACACCAATCTTCACGGATTGGATGCTGTGTCTTGCTGGTCACGGTGGCGGAAAATACCTTGAGCATGGGACAATCGCTAAGCAGCGAGAAGTCCAAGAGCTCGATCGCCTTTGTATACATATCTCCAAGGAACTCTCCACGGTGGCTAGCCGGAATAGGGCCTTGATATTGTGTTTCCAGATACCACAAGCATTTGGCAATATGGGCGCCAACATCGCCTATGTAATTAGCGGCGACAACGTCGAAGCCGCACCAACGGTGGATCCGTATCAACGCGTCACCTAATGCTGCATTGCGGGTATGTCCGACGTGAAATGCCTTGTGTGTATTGGGTTGAGAATACTCAATCATAACCCGAACGTTTTGCGACGGTATGGGTGCCAAAAGACTTCCGTCCAAAATAGTGGGAATCAACGATGCGGCAAGATTTGATTTATTAATATTCACATTAATATAGGGACCGACAGCCTGAATCCGTTCAAAAAGAGAGTGATCAACCATTAAATCACTTATTACCCCAACCAGATTTTCCGCAATCGCCTGAGGCGCCTTGCGAAAAACACGTGCTAAGCGAAAGCAAGGAAAAGCGAGATCACCAAGTGATGCGTCTTTGGGTTCTTCAATGGTCATGCGCACATCGTCCAAAGACAACGCATCCGCATGCTGCAATTTGACTAGGGCTTGATGAAGCAAATCGCCAAATTCGTGATCGTATTGCATACGGACTCCTTATGTCATGCAGCTGCTAGACCGAACGCAAGAATGTAGCAAAACCACAGGTTCTCGTCCAGTCATGCAGCGGAGCATGACAGTGGGCTACGTTCCGCGCTAAGATGGCACTTGATTGCAATAGGAGTCGAAATGGTAAAGCGCCCGCGTCGAAACGTCAAAATCATTTTCCCGAGTTTGATCACAAGTTTTTCAATGATCAGCGGTTTCGCTGCGATTTTGTTTGCGCTTGATGATCGCTTATGGATTTCCAGTTATTTGGTTCTGGTGGCTTCGATACTAGATGGATTGGACGGTAAAGTTGCCCGACTCACAAATACAGCTAGTGAGTTTGGTATTCAGTACGACTCAATGTCAGATTTAGTAGCCTTTGGCGTTGCTCCTGCGGTTATCTATTACCGATATTTCATTCATGACCAGCAAGTTGATCAGCTATTTGTCCTGCTTCCAATCATGTTCCTCTTATGCGGAGCAATCCGCTTGGCTCGCTTCAACATAACCGCCTCGATCTACGGAAAGTCATTTTTTACCGGCATGCCGGTCCCTGCAGCCGCTGTGGTAATCGCCATTTGGGTGCCGTTAGAGCGTTGGTTTGCTGGTCAGCAATTTTTCAATAGCGATCGAATCGAGAGCATGTTCGCTTTCGAAAACGCCTTTCCAGTCAGCGTGGTTTTTCTTGTCATATTAAGTTTGTCGATGATCTCGGCACTCAAATTCGACACATTTGATCAATTTTGGTTTCGCAAATATCAAAATAAGTCCACAAATTTCACCGTCTTCGCCTTCTTCCATGCGTTGATCCTGTTTCATTTCATCATTTACATGACAGCCGTGGCACTTTATTACCTGGTCGCCATGTATGGTCGAGCTCTATTGCGCAAGGTAACCCGCCCTACCCCACAAACGGAAACGCCAGTTCAAACATCGGACTAATCTTTTAAATAAGTTTTGCACGATGAATTGCTATTAAGTCTCCCGATCCAAATACGGAACTGCCCAACTGACCTGAAAACTGAATTTGAGCGACTGAACAAGTTGGTAGTAATTTCTTGTAATTCAATTCGGCTATCGAATCAGGGCAGATGCTTCTCAGCAGCCACTCCAGGCCGGGGTTGTGTCCCAGTATTAAGACGTTTGAGCAGTTCCTTTTTAGAGCCGATTCGACAACTATCTTAAGATCTTCAAACGTGCCGAAGTAGAGACGGTCGTCAAACTCGACCTTGAGTTCCGCAGCCATACCGGATTCAAACAACGCCAGCGTCTCACGTGTGCGTACCGATGGTGATGACACTACCAAATCTGGCGCTAAGTTTTTTGTGCGAAGATGGGTGCCCATACGTTTTGCGGCGCGCCGACCCCGATCGTTGAGAGGTCTTTCAAAATCTGGCAAATCCACATGCGACCACGATGACTTCGCGTGTCGAGTCAGCAACAAAGTGTAGGTTCTAGCCATCAAAAAGTATTTAGTAAGCCGACCAAAAAGCCCGGCGTGTTTTTCCTTTTGATTTCAATCGCTTGGGTCGCGTAACGGCTAGCGCGCGTTTACGTGCGACTTCAATCATCGTTTTTTGACTGTGAACAGCTTGATCCGATGACGGCTCTCTCTTTAGGTAACTACCATCCGACTGCATCTCCCAGACACCAACCTCCGCCTGGAGTTGCCAAGTCAGGATTCTATCTAGTTCTTTCTTCAGGCGTAGGTCGGCAATCGGCGTAAACACCTCAACACGACTCTCCAAATTGCGTTTCATGCAGTCCGCCGAGCCGATGAAATAGAGATTCTCGCCGCCTAACTGAAAATGAATAACGCGCGAATGCTCCAAGAATCTGCCGATGATACTGATAACGCGAATCGACTCCGAAAGCCCCTTAATGCTTGGTCTTAAGCGACAGGTGTCTCGCACAATGAGGTCGACTCTAACACCAGCCTGACCCGCGCGATACAGATGCCGAGTAATATCAGGATCTTCCAGAGCATTCATCTTGATCCTTATCAATCCTGGCTGTTCGGGCGTGTGCATCTTAATTTCACGCTGAATCAGGTTAATAAGGTGAGATTTCATGTCGCCAGGCGCTACAACGACACGTTTGTAATTGCGACTCGGAGTGTAGCCGGTGGTTAGGTAGTTAAATAGCTCGGTAAGATCTTCGCCAATAGCATCATCACAGGTCAGCATGCCGAAATCCGTGTAAATTCGTGCCGTGACCGAATTGTAGTTTCCGGTACCAATATGTGCGTAACGGCGAATGCCGTCGTAGTCCCGGCGTACAACCAGTACCACTTTAGTGTGGGTCTTTAGTCCCACAACCCCGTAGGTGACATGGATACCGGCCTCTTCAAGCTGGGACGCCCAACGAATATTGGCGGCTTCATCAAAACGTGCTTTAAGTTCAACGACCACCGCAACCTGCTTACCGTTGCGCGCAGCATTGATGAGGTTCGAAATAACCTTGGAACGCTTTGCCGTTCGGTATAGCGTCATCTTGATGGCGCGAACCTTTGGATCTTCAGAAGCCTGCTCGAGGAATTTCTCTACGGATGTAGAAAAGGACTCATAAGGGTGAACCAGCAGAATATCGCCGTTACGGCGGATATTGTGGAAGATATTTGTCGTGTATTGCGTTCTCGGATGGTCGATGGGATGGTGTGGTGGGTCTTTTAGCTCCGGAATATCCAAGCCCCAGATCTCCATTAGACCTGATTTCCCTATCATCCCTTCGACTTCAAACACGTCAAGGTTT
This sequence comes from Holophagae bacterium, assembly GCA_029263455.1. Lineage (GTDB taxonomy): Bacteria > Acidobacteriota > Holophagae > Acanthopleuribacterales > Acanthopleuribacteraceae > JAGQSC01. Next base: position 565,058 of record JAJCXM010000008.1, on the reverse strand, counting down.
TCATCTAAACCCAACTCTGCCGCTAACATACCGCGATGATTTGGCAGCATGTGGGGTTCAACTTGAAGGCGCACCACGGAAGCAAATTTACGATACCGTAACTCCGTTTCAATCATGGATAAGAGGTCGTCAGCTTGATCCTCATCCAACTCTGTAACCGCGTTGCGTGTCACACGAAAGGTCTCGCAGCTTAGAACTTCCATCTTTGGAAATAGTAAATCCAAATTCTGAGCCATTACATCTTCGATCTTCACAAAACGGAACGTATCACCTACTTTCAAAAAACGAGGTACATCGGGGCCCACGGGTACTTTTACGCGGGCCAGCGACACATCCTGGCTGCGCGGATGTCTCAGGGCGACCAACAAGTTTAGTGACAAGTTGCTGATGAACGGGAATGGGTGGGCAGGATCAATGCCCTGGGGCGTCACCAGCGGGAATATATTGTCGAAATAATAGCTGCGAAGATCTTGAAGTTCAGTTTCTGTTAATTCACTGGGACTGAGCATTTGAATGCCAAACTGCGCGAGCCCCTCAATCAGTCGCTCGTAAAGTTCGCTCTTCACATGATCAATCTCTCGAATCACATTATGACATTCCCTAATCTGTTCCAAAGGCGTACGGCCGTCAATCGACAGTTCCATGACGCCAGCACCCACTTGTTGCTTTAAACCACCCATCCTCTTCATAAAGAATTCGTCCATATTTGAACAAACAATGGCAACAAACTTCAAACGTTCAAGTAAGAGGGTTTCTTCATTTTCTGCTTCATGCAAGACACGGCGATTGAAATTGAGCCAGGTCAATTCTCGATTCAAATATAGGCGTGGATTATTTAGGTCCGCAAAATCCTCTGGGAGTATGTCTGGGGCCCCGGTTACAACAGCAGCTTTGATCATGAGTCAATCCAACTAAAATATTCGATTCGACGTGGCGTTTGCCACGTCGTCTATTCTAGCGCATGCCCTTTGTAGACCATCCCCTGTCGTCAGAAAAACACATGATCTAAGTGTCAGAATGTTTGCGAACCGGTCCCTAAATACTTTTCAAACCAACTATTTACAGTTGACCACCACATGCGAGCGTTTTTTGGCGCCGCGACAAAGTGGTCCTCGTCAGGAAAATATAGCCACTGCGACGGAACGCCCTGACGTTGAAGAGCCGTAAAGAGTTCCATGCCTTGGTTGAGAGGAACACGATAGTCCAGTTCACTATGGATCACGAGCATGGGCGTATCGAGTTTATTCGCGTAGCGATGAGGTGACCACTTCTCATAGAGTTCAGGATTCTCGTAATAGGTTCCGCCAAACTCCCACTCTGGAAACCATAACTCTTCGGTGGCTCCGTACATGGACGGCAAGTTGTACACGCCATTATGAGATACCAGAGCTTTGAAAGGGTTATCATGGACGGCAATCCAATCGACCATATAACCACCATAAGAAGCGCCAGCAGCGCCGGCTCGGTCAGGATCAATATAGGGGAAACGTTGGAGCGCCACATCAAAACCCTTCATCAGGTCTTCGTAAGGCAGGCCACCCCAATCCGTCGTAACGGCATCACAGAACGGTTGACCGTAGCCTTTTGATCCGTGGGGGTTAACCATCACGGCAACATAGCCAGGTGCGGCAAACATTTGAGCATTCCATCGATAGTGAAAAATATTACTCCACATACCCTGAGGCCCACCGTGAATCAGATAGATCAGCGGATAACGTTGCTGCTCATCAAATCCGGGTGGTTTAACCACGAATCCCTGCACTTTGTCTCCGTTCGGAGAATCAAACCAGAACTCTTCCCAAGGTTGCATATCCAGCTCTGCTAATAAGGCTGCATTAATGCTCGTCACCTGCTCTGTTTTAAGCGTTTTGAGGTTCATCCACATCAATTCAGCAGGCATGTGGGTCGCTTCTCGCGTGAATACCAGCGACTTACCGTCTTTGCTAACAGAAGGTGCGCCGTCCCCAAAAACCTCCGTCAGCCGTTTACTTTTACCGGCCAAATCGATTTGATAAATCGACCTAGCTCCTTTAACTTGTGCGGTGAAGTATAGGTTCTTACTATTTGGTGACCAGGTTAAGTTATGGCACGAATAATCGAAACTTGTACTGAGTTTGGTCACTTGTTTAGATTGGCGGTCATAAAGTGAGATGACCGATTGGTCGGCTTCAAACCCGGCGCGTTCCATGGATTCAAAGGCGATATAGCGCCCATCAGGTGAATAAACAGGTCCCGCATCGCCACCTTTACTTGTCGTTATCTGACGATGCTCCCCGGATTGCAGATCGACCACAAAAAGGTCGTTGTTTGTACTAGCGGCCACCATCTCTTCTGCATTGGTGACATAAACCACTTCTTTGCCGTCAGGCGAAAATGAATAGTCGTGGTTGGTGCCCAAGGAAATAGGTGGCACCCAACTAGCGTGTGGCGTGATGTCCTTTGCTACAGAATTAGGAGCCGCATCAACCAGAAACAAGTGTGTCCGTTCGTGATCAGTCCATTCGTTCCAATGTCGAAACATCAGCGACTCAATTAATTTTCCACTGTGATCACCATAGTCGGCCACCGTAACTGAAGCCGTAAATAAGAGTTTCTTGCCGTCAGGTGAAAAAACGGGGCCGCCACCTCTCGTTTGGCACACTAAATACGGGGGGCTACCATCCAATTCATTGATGTAGAAAAGGCCTGCCGAACTATAAACATAACCTTGGCCATCGGGACGCCAGACCGGTGAACTATGTGATTCTCCAATAGGTGTCATGGATTTCATTTTTCTGCTTTCCAAGTCCAATAGGTAGACTTGGCTATTTAGTTTATTCGCTTCAATATCAGCTTTTTGCACACGAAAAAGTACCTTGTGGCTTACGGGCGAGAGCGCAACTTGAGAGATCCTATTCATGGTGAACATATCTTCAAAGGTCATCGCACGCGGTTCAGCACCCCAAACAAGACTGACAAATAGACTCACACAGATAATTCGAAACACAAGCTACCTCCTGATACGGTTCGCGAAACTCAAGAATTATACACACACTTCGAGGGTCAATCGGACACCTTAACATGCTCACATGTAATTGGCCTGAACTGGCCCAGCATTTTTCAATAGTTAGAAATAGACTAGCTGCCAGATCGTCGTGACTCAGAGAATTTCCATTCATTTGTGTGGCACGTGCAGATCGGATCTCTTAGTTCGTAACAAGCATCTCTCGTTCGACCATAAACTTCAGAGGTCTTGTCGCTTAGGGCGACGACTTGATTCCAGCCAAACGACAAAAAGGGCGACGAACGAAATCAAAACAAGCCATGGGACCACCGATCTGGGCGGCCAAAAACCCACTTTAGCAACGCCACTCAAAACAAATAGAGCGACAGCAAGTGCCAGCAACGACCAACTTCCAAACCAATAACCAGCCAATGCCACACACAAAGCTGAAGCGCCCACCGCAAAGATGACTTGCCAAATGCCAATCGGCGAAAACCATCCCAGCCCTGTCGCGATTGACAGGATCAATGAAAGAGTGACCAAATCACGCATTCGAACGGCATGAATATCAATCTTTCCGCCTAAAGCACCGATCAGCCAGATTGAAATGAGTACAAAGACGACTGGCAAACACCAGAAACATTTATCTATTTCAAGGTGTGTCATGTTCGAAGCGACACCTATTGGCATCCACGTCATAATCAACGCCATAGGTATAGTGACACCACCTAAACTCTGACTGGCCCATTTTTGCGGCTTCAAGAAACGGCTCCTGGATTCCAATTCTCACGATTCGTTTTACGTACGACAAATTTCAGGCCAGACCACACTTCATCAACTGCGCAGTTCTTAATATCCACCAGACCTACGTCAAGTCCCATGCGTTGCACGACACCAAAATTAACATCAGTCGGCAATTTGCTCGCCTTTTTTGGCCAAGCACACCAAATACAAGACGTCGGTGCCAAGTGGCTGACGGCTAGTGAGAATGATTGCTGAAGTTGTTCGCGTTGGGTGCCGAACACGACCGCCACATCAAATCCAAGTGCTGGGTCTTCGGTCGTGCTACATCCGAGCGGCAACGGTCCGAGCAAATCGAGCAAGATGCCCGGATCTTGGATTGTTAGAACCCGCATTTGGCTCTTAATGCCTAACTTCTTGATTAGAGGTGTTCCAGAATATCCAGCCAAATCGATCTACGCCTCCCACCCTTATTACAGACTAAGATCATAGTCCAAACTGGACAAATCTAAGTCACGCTATTTGATTAGTCGATTCGAGTTGCACCTTGTTTCTGTTGCCGCATAGGTTGGGAGAACGCTGACTAGCCACATGAATTACCTTTCAAGTTAAGATCAGACATGCCATATTCGATTCACGAACAGCAAGGAGTTCAAGGTGAAACGATTTGGCTTTGTAAGTCTTCTTTTGATTTCGCTCGGTGCACTCGCTTCGGAGAATTGGCCTCAATTCTTAGGGCCAAATCGTACAGGCTCCGTTTCATCATTTGAAACCAGCGAATCTTCGTTGGCACTCGCGTGGCGGATTGAATTAGGCTCTGGTTACTCTGGTATTGCGGTCGGCAATGAGCACCTTTACACCATGTATTCTGATGGCGACTGCGATGTCATTGCCGCTTTCGATATTGCTTCAGGCACCCGACAATGGAAGACAGACTATGCCGCTCGCTACATACACGTCGGAGGTAGCCAGGACGGACCGATCAGCACACCCGCATTGTACGGGGGGATGCTCTATTGTTTGGGTACAGCCGGTGAACTTCTTGCCGTTGAGGCAAAGAGTGGCGCTGTAAAGTGGCAACATCACTTAGCGAACGATTTGGGCGGAAAAAAGCCGCTGCATGGATTTAGTTGCTCGCCGCTCGTCGTAGGGGATTCTCTTGTGGTAGTCGTTGGCAACCCTGATGGCAAGAGTATCGCTGCTTTTGAAAAGAACACTGGCGCCATAAAGTGGACGGCTGGCAATGATGCCATGGACTACCAAAGTCCATCGCTCCTGAATTTGGCGGGGCGTACACATTTGATGGTCCCATCCTCTACCCACATTAGTGGATTTGATGCCACAAACGGATCGCTGTTGTGGCGCCATGAAAATGCCAACGGAATTCAAACGTTGCCATTGTCCGAAGACACCTTTCTAATCGACCGTGGCGGCGGTTTCGTGGCCTTCAAGCTCGTGAGCGAGAAAGCACAATATCGGGCGCAGGAGCTGTGGCAAAACGAACTATTAGAATTGGGTTTTGACGTTCCTGTCGTCATAGACGATTTGTTAATTGGTTATAAGGGTGATTTCCTGACAGCACTCGACCGAACAACAGGCGAACGTCTTTGGAAAGAGCGGACAGGCAAAGGGTCTACGTTATTGTTGGGAGACCAGCTCGTCCTTTGGCTTGCTTCAGGCAAAGTACAGATAGGCAAAGTGAATGACAAAGGATATGTCATGCAGCAACATGTCAAAGTAGTGGAAAAAGGTTCATTGACGTATGCTAGTTATGCTAACCGCAAATTATTTGTCAGAACACTGACGCATTTGGCGGCAGTCGACCTGTAGCAATAGAGATAAAGAAGGTGAATCATGAGTTGTTATCACTCGATCGTCATCCAGGCACCTGCAAGAAGAGTTTGGGACGGAATCAAAGACTTCCACAATGCGTCATGGGCTAATAATGTCGTTTCTTCGTGTGAAGTTGTCGGCAAAAAGAAAGGCACAGAAATCGGTGCACAACGAATCCTCAATGGTGCGTTTCACGAAACCCTGCAGGCGATTGACAACATAAGTCAAACATTCCGCTATTCCATTGATGACGGGCCCGGTGCCGTATCCAAGGATCAAGTCTCGGGATATATTGGTCAGGTTTGCGTTCACTCGGTATCCAACGATGACAGTTGTTTTATCGTCTGGTCATCGGCTTGGCAGTCCAGTGTTGGTGATGTTGGAGCGTTATGCAATCCCATTTATGTTGCCCTCTTAGCCGACATGAAACACCATTTTGAGAGCACCGTTTAAAAAGCCAAAAAATACGTTCTACCAAAACCAACCAAGATTCAACCTAAAAACCGGAGGCCAGTTCTTTGTGCACAGCCCTGTTGGCGTTGTTAGCGCCCTGTATTTGGATTCAAGAGACAACGCTTGTATTTCCCTGGGTGTCTAAAAACACGCAATTCGAGTCGATTGTCACCATTAATAATTTTGGCGTTGAAGCAGCCGAGGTCGAGTTTCAAGCCTTTCGAGCAACTGGATCTCCGCTGCCACACACCTCAAGTAAGGTAGTGCGACAAGTACCAGCTTTTGCACTCTTTGAAGAAGAGGCTGGCGAGATGTTCCCAGACTTGGGTGACGGTTCTGGCTTTTGCATCGTAGCCAAGTCGCTTAGCTCCACGCTCACGGGTGGATGGGTAACCAACAATTTGGAAGCTGCCAGTGGGCGGTCACCGTCACAAGGGACGGCCATCAAGCTTAAACCTGACGATATGACTCGAAACAAAAGGTATAGCGGCAGGAAATTATTGTTTTCATATCTACCAACAACCGAAGGTTTGACATCTGCACCGGTGATCGTAAACATCGGTAACCAAGCAGCCGACATTCTCTTGAGGTTTTACAATCATGCCGGTGTAGAAATTACCAGTAAGACGCTGACGCAAACGCTTCCCTTCCGCCCCTTCGCCGCCGTCGCAAACAATCTACTTGAAAACGCCGAAAATGTGATGATGACAGCGGAGTCCAACGAACCCTTGGTGGGTTCAGCGTTTGTTTTCAATCAACAAGCAGAGCCAGCCATTGGCAGCGCCGTGGGTTTGGATACCCATGTTCCCTATAAAGATTTGCTCATGCCGTGGATTTCCAATAACGCTCAGTTCGAGTCGATCCTTGTTGTAAACAACGTTTCTGACAGTCTCTTGCTGGTCAGGATGACTGCATTTAGAGCCAATGGTGAACGTGCCATTGTTGAACGTAGCATCCCCCCTTTCGGATTCATGGAAGAATTTGCGTCTACATTGTTTCGCACACTTGGCGATGGGCCTGGCTTCAGCGTGCTCGTCGAAGGTAACCACCGGGCCATGAGAGGCGCGTGGGTAACCAACAATCTTGACACCGAGTCAGGACGCTCGCCGGCACAGGGTAGTGCGATCCCAATGATGGCCGATCGCACTTCGACAACCGATTTAGGATCGACTGTCCTTTTGCGTTACCTACCAACAAGGAACGGCCTCACCTCTGCTCCCGTTATTGTGAATACCAGTCAACACGCCGTTGAAGTAGAGCTCTTTTTCTATGACGCGACCGGTTCATTATTGGGCACACATACGCTGGAGTCTGTTTCTCCAATGCGTCCATTCGCTGCGGTGGCAAACACCCTCATAGGTGACTCCGCCAACGCTTATATGATTGCCCAAGCAAGCGCACCTTTAGCTGGCGTAGCTTTCGTTTTTAATGAGGGAGCGGAACCAGCAATCGGCAATGGCACGACCATCGATCCCATTGTGCCGCCAGGTTCCATGCTTGAAACGACGCAAATCATTGGGCCGGATGGCGGGACTTTGTCAACCTCCGGATTCGAACTCACCATTCCAAGAAACGCGCTTTCAGCGAATCAAACGATGCGTGTTTGGAGAAGGGTGGGACCTAGAAAGCAAAACTTGACCGATACTTTTACAGTGGAAGGCTTTCCACTGGAGTACTCCAAATCGCTATCGATTGCGATTGACGGAGATGCACCCAGTCAGCAACCGATTGTTTTTGTCCAACAACCAGCCTTTGTCGCTAGCAGCGGTCGTGTAGAGCCACACCTTTTGCCATTGAATGGTGTTTACGGCGGCGGGAAAGTACGCACATCAATATTCGCTTCTGTCTCAAATGGACAGGGTCAAACAACACCGAATATAAACAACATCGTTGTCATTAGCGGCCGAGACCAGTCCATTCACACAACGTCAGCCGGACATTTTCGATTCCTTTATCCACCGGGAACAGTCAGTGAGCAAGCCTTGTCTAACTTGGAACAATCCTTCGAAGAAGCCTATGATCGTTTCCTGGATTTGGGGTTCACATACGCGGCTCGCAGTCGCTACCCTATTGACGTTAGTCTCACGTTGATGGATCACGAAAGAGGCGGCTCGTTCGCATCAAGCCAGTTCGGGTATCAGTATGACTGTATTGAAATGAATCGCACAAAACTGGATGACTTTATTCCTGCAGGTAACGCAGCATTCCACGAATATTTCCACCTTGTCCAATCGTATTACGATTACAGAATCTCCCGTGTGCGCGGCTCGCAAGCACCTGACCACCACTGGTTCAACCAAGCTACGGCTAATTGGGCTGAGGGTCTATATTCAGAGAATCCAGAAAATCATCGTAGCGATGCGTTGGTCTTACACGCCCAAGCGCCCAACTTCGGAGCCGAAACGGGCAGTCTGGGCGAAGGCAACGCAGGTCCTCATGGCCAAGGCATGGCCAGTCTCTTCAAATACGCGATGGATCATTTATTCGAAGATCCCAACGAAAGTTTAGTTACGATCTATACCGACATTTCTTTACGCCGAAACCATCTCGACGCTTTCATTGATCAAGTCCCCGATTCAGAAGAGGAAGGCGACTGGTGGTTAGACTACGCTCTCAGCAATATGCGTGGCGACATCTATGACTTAACCGCACGTGAATTGTTGGATAGCAAGGAGACGGTTGCATTCCATCCAGAACAGTTGACTGAGGCAACGGAACTCCATCACGCCCGTATTCTCAATGAATTCCTATACCCAGACCTATCAATTAACCATCATCTGATTAAATTCGTCGGCACAGAGCCATTGGACTCTCATGTCGCGATTCTCCAATTGCTCAATATTGAAGGCGACGCCCTGATGGACCTTTTTGAGGTCAATCGCAACTACGTACTTTCCGGTGAAAAACTGAAGTACAGAGTAACTACAGAGAGTTTCGCGATGGTATCTCACATCCGGAGATTTCAGGAAAACGACCAGTTGATAGTCCCCAGCATTTCAAATGCGACCTACTTGAATCCCTACACCAACTTAAGAAATGTCTACATCGATGTAAAGTTCAGGCCCTTAATTCTCAGATTCCAGAACGACACACCAGAAATCATACATATCCTAAAACCTGGAGAAGAATTCATTGATGAAGTGAATCAGCTAGAACCAGGTGGATGTCGCTGCACCTATCTTAATGACACAGATCTAAACGGCGGGTTTATTAACGACTATCGCTTTAACTTGCGCGCAGGACGTGACGGCCAGACGATTAACACCACCGCGGTCAACATCCTTTACACCGACTCATTCGTTTCTATAAGTGACCCGGTTGTCGTCACGGCGACTTGGAACGGTTCGACTATGGAAATCATGCACAGCAGGTTAACGCCAGGATTCGACCCATGTCGAGAGTGCTCTGTGGAGGGCAACCTATTCCCGTAGGCTCACGATGTGACTGATGTGGAGCGTCGGTCCCGGGCCGCTAAATGGGCGCGGTTTCGACCCAACCTCTTGGCCTCGTACAGAGCCTCATCTGCTCGACGTATCAGGTCATTTGATGCTTCTTTCGCTCGATATTCGCTGACACCACAGCTCATCGTGAGTTTCCGGTTCGGGATTATCTCGGACTTGGAAATAATCTCAATCAAGTCTTTAGCGACTTCTAAAGCTTTGTCGGCCTTTGTGTGACGCAGCAAAATGACAAATTCCTCACCGCCGTAGCGAAAAACAACATCCGTTTTCCTGACACGTGCACAAACGATGCGGCAGAGTTCTTGTAACGCCAAATCCCCTGTTTCATGGCCCAATTCATCGTTCACTTTCTTGAAATGGTCAAGATCATAAACGATCACTGAGAATGGAACGCCATAACGTGTATGTTGCTGGGCGGCATCATCCATCATCTGTTCCAAGTGTCGGCGATTGTAGGTTTCGGTCAACGGGTCGATGATTGCGAGAGCCGACAGCATATTCTGGTGTTTTTCAACTTTGGCGGCAAAAAAGCCCGAAATCCAGGACGACAAACCTAATGCACAAAAGATTCTTATAGCGTCACTCACGCCCACCGCTTGAGCAGATAGCCCTGAAATAACGATGATGTAAATAATATTAGCGGGCGTGGCCGTCTTTCTTGGCAACGCGAAATGGATGGCAGGAATGAGAACAAAGGACCAGTAAACACCAATTTGGTGTTGCCGGATAATCGACATGGCCGTTACACACGCTGCCAGAACAAGAATTTCCGCACCATCAAACGGAAGCGGCTTACCGCGAGTTAACATTAATCCAATAATGAAGAAGCCGACCACTATCAGAACATTGGCCATGCCCATTCTAAAATCGTTTTGGAGGTTAACCAATGTGAATGGCACAAGTACAAATCCAGCCGCAAGACTCATATTGCGCATCACAGCTCGTCGCCTAGCTCGTTCCCCTGCAAGCATTTGATTCACCTGTCTATGGCGTGCATTCGCCTATCCCACTTTTTACATAGTCTACAATAAACTTACTAGAACGCTAAAGAACTCAATTTATCAGACCAGCGATAAACACATTGGGCCGGAACCCGTGCCTGTTCTCGTAAATGGAGTTGCCTGGCCGAACGAAGGTATCTTCCAGACGCCACCATATGGATTCACATTCGAAAATTGGATAGACATAAATTGCGGTCTTTAGCCTACATTTAGTCACCTGTTTTCATTCTCATCAAACAAGCCAGCGAGTTGGTGTTATGATGGCGCTGAAAATTCTCAGGGCAGGAGTTTCGGTGATCATTTGTGAATCTGCCCATACATCAATCGACCTCGTCACGTCAGCCATTAAGTTCTTGGCCTTTCGTGGATTTTCCTGGTCAGCACCTTCATTGCCATTTGAAGTAGCTCCATTGGGCGAATTGGTACAAGCCAAGCTAAGTCTCAAAGGGGAAAACGGAGCTGTGGTGCCCGCTCAGTGGGACGGCCTTTTCATCCATGCCGACTTTCGAGCCCGCAAGCAATTCAATTTGGAAATGAGATTGGAGTATCGAGCGCCGTTCGAAATAAACTATTTGCAACCCGACTTTCGTTCCATCGTTCCATCCGAATATCTATTTTCCCTGACCATTTCAGAACAAACTATCGATGGACAATTCATGTTTCGCGAGCCTATGCGCGGAGCCTGGCTGCATGTTGAACCTGATAAACCGAACGATGACCTGAGCATCGATATAAGACAGGGGACAGCGCATTTGTGTTACCGCGGCAAGACGCCTCGCGAATCTCAGACCCCCATGTTCCATTTGCCTAGGCGACTACAGACTTAGCCTTTAAGCCAGTCCTTTGGCGACACGGTCGTTCCAACTTTCAGGACCAGCAGGATTCGCGATCTCTTTCATGGTGATACAACCCGGAACGGGACACACCAACTCACAGAGATTACACCCTACACATTCATCGATATCGACCCAAGGAACCCGTGGTTTGCCATCATGTAATTCATCATGTCTAACCGAAGGCCATTTTGTACGTACGCTCTGAGCATGATCATGTACGCCGTGATAAGCATCGCAGTCAGTCGATGCCAAATGGATGCATTGATGAGCACCGTCCTGACATGCCACATAGCATAATTGGCAACCGATACATGTTTCGGGATTGATTTCCGCAATCACCCGATAATTTAGATCAAGCTGTCCCCACTCCTTGTAGTTGGGAATTGCATGGCCAATCAATTGCTCGACAGAAGTCATCCCTTTTTCATCAAGGAACTGGCTCAGTCCGTCAATCATATCTTCCACAATTCGATATCCATGATGCATCACTGCTGTACAGACTTGCACCGTTGTGGACCCCAAAGCGATAAACTCTGCCGCATCACGCCAGTTTGAAATGCCTCCGATGCCTGATATGGGAATGCCCACCTCTTTGTCACGCGCCAGAGCCGCCACCATATGCATGGCGATCGGTTTGACAGCCGGACCACAATATCCGCCATTTGTCGAAGCATCTCCCACACGTGGTAGCGGTACCATGCGATCCAGATCAACGCCCATGACCGACTTAATCGTATTTATCAGCGAAAGCCCTGATGCGCCGCCGCGCACAGCAGCACGGCCCGGATCCAAAATATCACCAATATTTGGGGTCAATTTCACCAAAACAGGTATGTTTGCGTATTCCATCACCCAAGAAGTGATGCGTTCTAGAACAGCGGGCTCTTGGCCTACAGAACTCCCCATTCCACGTTCGCACATGCCATGGGGACAACCGAAATTAAGCTCGAGACCATCAGCGCCTGCGTCCTCGGATCGCTTAATAATGTCGCGCCATTCCTCTTTTGTCTCTACCATCAAGGAAACAATCACAGCATGCTTTGGGTAGCGTTTCTTAACTTCAGCGATCTCCTTAAAATTGACATCCAATGGCCGATCGGTGATCAGTTCGATGTTATTGAAACCCACAACTTTTGCACCGTCATAATCAATAGAACCAAAACGAGAAGATACGTTTACGATGGGGGTCCCAAGTGTTTTCCACACGGCGCCGCCCCAGCCAGCATCGAAGGCGCGCATAATTTGTTCCCCTGTATTCGCAGGTGGAGCAGAGGCTAACCAAAAAGGATTTGGACTCTGGATCCCACACATATTAACGCTTAAGTCAGCCATATAAACTCCCTATCCTTTAGGCTTCAAGACCCCATGATTTGAGCATAGCAAAGGCCGACTCTCGGCCGTCCGCCGCCGCGTTGACCACTTCTTTGCCGCCATTGATGCAATCGCCGCCTGCGTAAATACGATCGTGTGACGTCAATCCAAACTCATTGACTTTGACACGTCCCTTCTCATCCAAATCCACACTCAAATCTAGCTGTGTCGCAATTCGCTCCTGGCCTATAGCCTGTACCACCCATTGACATGGCAGAACTTCCTCACCACTCCTAAGAGCCACTCGTAAACCAGTAACTTTTCCGGCAGACACTTCGATCGCAAGTGGGCGCGCATTTTCGACCAAACGAACATCAACCTGACGTGCATGAGCCATTTCATGCGCATACCCGCTCATATCCGATTCACTTCGGCGATAGACCATCGAGATTTGGGCGGAGGTTATCTCGGCGAGTTCATGCGCGATGTCAATCGCCGTATTGCCGGCCCCCACAATGGCCACCTGCTTGATTTCGGCTGGAACCTTGAAACCTGCTTCATTCTTGATTGCCCTGATCAAAGCGGTTGCACCCCAAACGCCTGGTGTTTGCTCGCCAGGAATACCCAGATGATGGTCGGCACCCAATCCAAGGCCCAAAAATACGGCGTCATATTCATCCAGCAAGTCAGACATATTGAAGTCGCGACCTAATGCCTTCCCACCGTGAAGCTCGACCCCGTGATCAAGAATCCACTGCACCTCGTCCAACGACTCGTCAGCTTTGAGTTTGTAAGGTGCCACACCGGTTGTGTTTAAGCCGCCTGGCAACGGGTCGCGTTCGAAAATGCTAGCTTTGACGCCCGCTAGCGCAAGATATGCAGCGCAAGCAAGCGAGGCTGGACCGGCGCCAATAAGCGCCACTTTTTTCCCGTTTGCAGGTTTGGCGGTAAACAAACGTCGCCCACTAGTATTTTCGTACTTGAGCCCCTCTGTGGTGGCATATCGCTGTAGTCTTCCGATATTTATGGGCGTTTCATTCAGGTCGTTAAAGACACAATCACCCACGCACATCACTTCGACCGGACACACCTGCGCACAAGAGGCACCTAACATATTGACACTCAATATGGTCTTGGCCGCGCCCGGCAAATTATCGTGCGCGATCTGCTTGATGAAATGAGGAATATCAATGCCGGTTGCACACGCCTTAATGCATGGTGCGTCATGGCAATAGAGGCAACGATTGGCTTCAACCAAGGCCTCTGCGCGAGTATATAAAGGACGTTTATCTTTAAATCCTTGTTCGAGACGATCAGTGGGAAGAGGGGACCAAGACATGTATTAACCCCTTTGTGTTATTGCAGTAAAGGATTCGTCGAGTAGGGCCAGGCCTTCATCGATTTCACTGCGCGTGATGTTAAGTGCGGGCGCGAGTCGCAGAACATTCGAGTACAAACCGCCGCGACCAATCAGTAAACCTCGATCACGTGTCGCTTCCATCAAATCAACCGCAGCCTGCACGTTCGGCGTTCTATCTTTGATGGATTCGTCTACCACCAACTCGAGCCCTTGCATGAGGCCCATGCCGCGTACGTCTCCGATTAACTTGGGGTATTTCTTTTGTATGGCTTCCAACCCGTTGCGGAAATGCTGGCCCACCTCGCCTGCGTTCTTGACCAACTCGTCGCGTTCAATCACGTCCAAGGTTGCACAAGCAGCCGCTGAACTAATTGGATTGCCACCAAAGGTCGATAATGTATTTTTTGTCAGTGAATCAGCCACTGCGGATGTGGCAACGACCGCCCCTAACGGATAACCGTTAGCGATCCCTTTCGCCATCGTCATAACGTCGGGCTCAACACCGTATTGTTCGATGCCCCACATGGTCCCTGTCCGTCCAAACCCGGTTTGAACTTCATCGGAAATAAAGATCCCGCCATACTTACGCACGATTTCTGCCGCAATCTGAAAATACTCTTTAGGTGGCGTAATAAATCCACCCACACCTTGGATCGGTTCGGCAAGCATACCTGCCACCTGCCCGGTTGTTGTTGTCACAATTAACTCTTCAATGTCCTGAGCACAGGCAACGCCACACGAGGGATAGCTCAGTTTTAAAGGACAGCGATAGCAATAGGGCGATAATGCGTGCTTCACCGCAGCCACCTGAGTGGAAACGGATCTCCAAGAACTGTGCGCCGTGAGACTTTGGCAGAGCAACGAGCGTCCAGAGTAACCGTGCCGCAAGGCAATAATTTCGCTGTTGCCAGTATAAGTTTGCGCAATCATCACGGCCGTTTCATCGGCCTCTGTCCCAGATGCCGTAAAAAAACACTTTTGAAGCTGACCTGGTGTGATGTTAGACAAGCGCTCCGCTAATTCCACCATCGGTAATGACGGGTAAAGCGTGGTGATGTGATTGAGCCGCTTAACCTGAGCAATGACCGCTTCATTCACATCTTCCTGACCGTGGCCTACTGAAATGGTAAGGATACCACCAAAAAAGTCCAGATATTCGTTGCCGTCTAAGTCTCTGACTCGGCAACCCTTAGCATCCGTAATCACCGCAGACTCTTTGTAGTAATTCTTAACTGAGGGAAAGAGGTATTGCTTGTGTTTTTGGCGGACTTCTTCTGAGGTCAGTGTTTTGTGTTCACTCATGGTGCCACCAAATCGTTGTAAGCGTCAGGTCGTCTATCGCGGAAGAACTGCCACGTTGAACGCACTTCATCAATTAGGTCGAGATCAAAATCGGCAACCAAGAGTTCATCCTTGTCCTCAGATGCTTGGGCAAATATTTGGCCTCTGGGATCCACAAAATATGAGGAACCATAGAATCGGCCCACGTTCCAAGGCGCTTCCGTCCCTACTCGATTAATACAACCCATAAAATAGCCGTTTGCCGCCGCATGGGCCGGTTGCTCTAGTTTCCACAAATACTGAGAAAGGCCAGCCACAGTCGCCGATGGATTAAAAACAATTTCAGCGCCATTTAGACCTAATGCGCGAGCGCCTTCTGGAAAGTGCCGATCGTAACAAATATATACGCCAACCTTTGCATAGCTGGTTTCAAAAACGGGATAGCCTAAGTTACCCGGTTTAAAGAAGTACTTCTCCCAGAAGCCTGATGTGTGCGGAATATGGGTTTTGCGGTACTTACCGAGATAAGATCCATCCGCATCAATAACGGCCGCCGTGTTGTATAAGACCCCGGCTTGTTCTCTTTCATAAATCGGTACCACAATAACCATTTTGTATTTCTTGGCGTATTCAGCGATAAGATCTGTTGTCGGTCCGGGTACCGATTCCGCTGAGGCGTACCACGCCGAATCTTGGCCTGGGCAAAAATAGGGCGTATTGAAAATCTCTTGAAGGCAGAGGATTTGCACACCTTGCTGACCAGCCTTCTCAATAAAGGGTATGTGCCGAGCAACCATCGACGCCTTGATTTCGTCAATCGTTCCTTGGCCTTCCGTCATGGCAAGACCGGTTTGAATAAGACCTGACTTAATAATGCGAGGCATAATGAAGCTCCTTGTGTTTAAGGGAATCCGTTGTAAAGGCCGCGCTTCAAGAAAGCGCCATCGCCCTTACGTCCCAAATAAGTATTGTCCTTAACGATAACTTTACCCCTCGAGATAACCGTGTCACTAAATCCTGTGACCTCGAAGCCCTCGTAGGTGTTGTAGTCCACATTCATATGGTGTGTGCAGGGGTTATTGACAGATATGGTCTCTTTACGATTGGGGTCAAAAACAACGATGTCCGCATCGCTACCCACTGCAATCGTCCCTTTTTTAGGGAAGAGGCCAAACATCTTGGCTGCAGCCGTCGATGTCAGCTGCACAAATTTGTTCACGCTAATACGTTCCTGGACCACACCGCCATTGAATACCAATGACATTCGGTTTTCCACGCCGGGTGCGCCATTGGGGATCTGGGCAAAGTTATTGCGGCCAAGTTCTTTTTGGTCTTTAAAACAGAATGGGCAATGGTCGGTTGCCACCGAACATAAATCCCCAAACTGGAGTCCACGCCACAATTTGTCCTGATTCCATTTATCACGTAAAGCAGGCGTCATGACATATTTAGCCCCTTCAAATCCTTCCTTCTCGTAATAGGAATAATCCAGGAACAAATATTGAGGACATGTCTCAGCAAATGCATGTACGCCACGGTTTCTGGCTTGCGTTACTTGCTCTAGCGCATCGGACGAAGACAAATGCACGATGTAGACCGGCACACCAGCCACTTCAGCAATAGAAATTGCACGGTGCACACCTTCGGCTTCCATACGTGTAGGACGGGTCAAAGCATGATATTTGGGGGCTGTTTTTCCTTCGGCAACGGCTCTTTTCACGATTTCATCGATAACAATCCCATTTTCAGCGTGCATACAGACAACCGTGCCATCTTCGCCAGCTTTACGCATGGCTCTAAAGATGGTGCCGTCGTCCACATAGAGAACGCCAGGATAGGCCATGAACATCTTGTAGGAGGTGACACCTGCATCAGCGAGGGCCCTCATCTCGTGGAGCCTATCGTCGTCCATATCGGTGACAATCATATGAAATCCGTAGTCGATTGCCGTCTTGCCGTCGGCTTTTGCATGCCACGTGTCCAGCGCTTCTAACGTCGAATGTCCTTTGGTTTGGATGGCGAAATCGATTAGCGTCGTGGTTCCACCAAAAGCCGCAGCCCGGGTACCGGTTTCAAAATCATCGGCCGAAACCGTGCCACCGAAAGGCATGTCCAAATGGGTATGAGGATCAATGCCACCTGGAATCACATATTTACCTGTAGCGTCGATAACCTGATCGGCTTCCATTTCCATTGAACGTCCGATCAAGGTGACTTTGTCCTTTTCTATGTAGACGTCCGCCATGTAGTCATCAACCGCGGTAATAATTCGTCCGTTCTTAATTAACAGTGACATCAATCGCCTCCTTGTTCGCTAGAAACCGAGTTCGATGAACCAAACCACTTTGTGCCAACGACATACAGGACACAAGCAACCCCGAACCCACTAAACCAAGACAGAGTGTAAAGACCACTCAAGGACGGAACCCACAGTCCTGTCATTGCCGTAAGCACACCAGCCAGCAAAGCCGTCAAGCCAATTGGATTCATGCCTGCCTTATATCGATAGGGTCCATTTGGATCAAAAAGCCCGTCCACATCAAGGTCCATGCGTCGTACAAAAAAATAATCGGCAATGAGAACACCGAGTACAGGTCCCAGGAAACCACTAACAAAAATCAATAATCCGCTAATACGGTCTAGAAGCCACCAAGGGGCGATAAGGATGCCCATAACGCCGGTAATTATCCCACCGCCCAAGAAACTTATACGCTTTGGAAATGCGTTCGAAAATGCATTAGCAGGCGCAATGACATTGGCGGCAATATTGGTACTTAAGGTGGCGATCAACATGAAAATCTGAGCCACTATGACGACAACGGGTTGTTGGAACTTTCCTAATAGCGTCACGGGGTCCCAAGGCGCATCTTCCGCAACCAGTACGTCATCAAACAGAACCAGTGCGGCGCAGGTGACAAACACGCCCACAAACGAATAGAGGACCATCGTCCCTGGTAAGCCGATAAGTTGGCCAAGAACCTGTTCCTTCTGTGTCTTTACATAGCGTGTAATGTCAGAGATGGAGATTGCCATCGTTGCCCAAAAGCCAACCATGGCGTTTAACCATAAGAGGTAGACCCAAAATCCAGGGCCCTTCGATTCAGTGGCCTCACTCCAGTTCGCCGTTACGCTAGACGATGTGAAATTGCCTTTGGTGAATTGAACCTGCAAGGGGGTGCCCGGAGCTAACTGACTAACTTCGTCAAGTTCTGCCAGATTGAGTCTTGTCGTCGTTGATGTGATCGGAAAGTCCACCGAGCTATGGCCATCAGTGTATTGCAAATTGAATGCTTCTGCTTTGGGCTGTCCCTGTAAATCGACGACAGGCTCAATCACCAAGACAGGGCCGTTAGCGCTCGTTTCGATGTGTGCTGTTTGGCCTCGCATCTGTTCGGCTTGTTTCAGTACTTGACCAATTCCGCCGGCTTGCGAGGCGCCCCAACCAATCAAAAAGACACCAATTAACAATAGAATTGGCGCCGCGTAGCTTTCAAGCCATTTAATGCTCTCGGTCCCTTTCCATACAAAATACATGTTAATGAGCCAAAAGATGCCGAAGCCAGCAAACTTGCCAACCGTTAGTTCAGGGACCATCGTTTGGCCTACGATCACGCACCCAATCGCATAAATGGCAAGCCCGCCGATCCAAGTTTGGATGCCAAACCAACCACATGCGACAACGCCGCGAACGATGGCTGGGATGTGCACACCCACCGTTCCAAAGGCTGCACGGGCCATGACTGGAAACGGAATCCCATACTTAACACCCGCATGACCATTGAGCACCATCGGTAAGGCGACCACCAGATTGGCCACGAAAATGATCACCAGTGATTCGATCCAGCCCAACCCGCTCTTGATCATGTACGAGGCAAGAATGTAGGTCGGAATACAGACGGCCATTCCAACCCAGATTGCCGCCATACTCCACGTGTTCCATGTCCGTTTCTCGGCTGGAACAGGTGCTAGATCTTCGCTGTAAAGCGGCGACTGCGTGATGTCGTTTTGGCTCATCTCAACTCATCCAGTTGCTGCGTGCCTCAGCGTTCCATTTTCGCGTCGTCTTCTTAGCCTTGGTCCAGAACTCGATTGAACTCTTACCCGTGATATCGCCTACGCCAAACTTAGAGTCGTTCCAACCGCCAAAAGCGAAAGGCTCTCGAGGCACGGGCACGCCAATATTCACGCCAAACATACCGGCACTGGCGCGCTCTCTCACATAATCTGCGGCACCGCCCGACTGCGTAAATACGGCAGCTGCATTGCCATATGGATTTTTGTTTTCAATATCGATGGCTTCATCTAGTGTTTTTGTTCGCATGATCGACAATACGGGTCCAAACACCTCTTCACGGGCAATTTTCATTTCGGGTTTCACGTGGTCAATGACCGTTGGACCGACATAATAGCCGTTTTCGAAACCAGGAACCTTCACGCCGCGACCATCTAATTTGACCACGGCTCCTTCAGCTTCCGCTTCATCGATATAGCGCTCGATACGCTCTTTAGCTGCTTGCGAAATAACCGCGCCCAGGTTCATGCCGGGCACAATCTTACGCGCCTCTTCAACGAGGCGATTTACGACAGGATCCACGTCGCCAACGCCGACCATGGCCGAAGCCGCCATGCATCGTTGACCCGCACAACCTGCCATGGATGCCGTGACATTGTTGGCCGTCATTTCCAAATGTGCATCCGGTAACACAATCAAATGATTCTTGGCACCGCCAAGCGCCAATGCACGCTTCAAATGAGCGCTTGCTCGCACATAAACGAGCTTGGCAACTTTGGTCGACCCAACAAAGGAAATGGCTTGGATTTGGGGATGGTCACAAAGACCTTCAACCACATCTTTGCCGCCATGGACCACGTTAAATACACCGTCAGGCAACCCTGCTTGTTTGAGTAATTCCGCAAGTCGCATCGCACTCATCGGAACCAGTTCCGATGGCTTCAAGACCATCGTATTTCCTAGACACAGGGCATTGGGAATAGTCCAATTAGGCACCATATTGGGGAAATTGAAGGGCGTAATGCAGGCCACCACACCCAGTGGACAAAATTCGGTACGGCATTCAACGCCACGACTCACTTCCATGATCTCGCCGGCTGTAAGTTGAGGTAGCGCGCAGGCAAACTCGGTCACTTCAATCGACTTCTTGACCTCAGCCAAGGCTTCATCGATGGTCTTGCCATTCTCTTCATGAACCAGCTGGGCAAGCTCGTCCTGATGTTCAATTAACAGTTTTCGGTACTCAAAGAAAATCTGCGCACGCTCTTTGATCGGTAACTTTGACCAGCCAGTAAAGGCTAACTCAGCAGCTCGCACAGCTGAATCGACATCGGCCGCATTTGACAAGGGGACTTGGGCCAAAATCCTACCGTCTAGCGGGCAGTTGACATACAATGTTGAAGGCGAGCTAGAAGGTGTCAGTTGGCCACCAATCCAGTTGTTCATTAGGTTCGTGGTCATAGCGTCACCTTCCTAGCTGTGGACACGTGTTCAATCTTGCGCACGCTTTATGTGTATCTATCGAAATAGGTTTTTGATTATAGTTCGCTTTCAAAAAGCGGTCCAGTTGGACCGCTAATTCATATTGGCGGCGTTCAATTCACGGGTCCTTTGAAGGCGCTTTCAAACCGTTCTCACCCTGACGGATCGCATACAAGTTTTGCAAACCGCGCACCAACAAGACGCCATCTGAGGCCGCAGGCGTGGCCATAAGAATCTCACCCATATCATTGCGTGCCAGTTCCCTCATGTTTTCAGAGGCTGTTACCACAATCACTTCTCCCGAGTCTGCGGCAAAGAAGAGTCGCCCGTCGGCCGCAATCGGCGACGAACATAGCGATACACCTGCACCTAATCGGTAGCGCCCAAGTTGCTCGCCACTCACCGCATCATAGGTGGTTACGCGACCGTCGTTAGCCACGGTAAAGAGATATTTGCCATAAGCAATAGGTGTCGGCATATAGGTGCCGCCTTTACTCTTGGACCAGGCTAGGTGGGTTTGGTTATCCGCCTGGCTGAGATCACCCTTGCCACCTGGACGAAAGGCATAAACGGGACGTGCAGGCGGATATCCGCCGGTCACATAAACGAGGTTATTGGCGTAAATTGGCGTAGCGACCGTGACCTCGGAATTGGGACTCATTTCCCACAAGAGTTCACCTGAATCTGCCTTATAACTGCGGATCCGGGGACCATTGGTAACGATTTCATCAATAGCCCCTCGCACAACGGTCGGCGTTCCCCAGGTTGGGATCTCATCGCGATTTGTCTTCCAAGCCAAAGAGCCATCCTTGAGATGGTAAGCAGCGATAAATGATTGACCTTGAATGTCAGCTTGGACCACTACCGTGTCGCGATAGATGACCGGAGAACTTGCATGACCCCATTGATAGGTTTTGTCGTAAAACCAACCTGCGTCAAGCGGACCCAAGTCCACCGACCATTCTTTGTTGCCGTCAAAGTCATAACTTGACAAGAGGCCAACGGAACCAAAGAGGACAACCAAATGCTGACCATCTGTTGCCGGTGTCGAATTAGCGTGGGTCGCTTTCAGGTGCCGTTTAACCGCCGGAGCGGCATTAACAACTTCCTTATCCCAAATAACTTTACCATCAAACAAATTGACGGCTATAACTCGAAACGAATGTTTCGACACGTCTTCGACGGAATCGACGTCACCATACAATCCAGGCTTAAATGAATGGTCGCCAGAGCCACTGATGGCCGTAAGCACGAAAACCTTGTCGCCCCAAACAACCGGACTCGCATTGGCTAAACCCGCCACTGCTGTCCGCCAGGCTATGTTCTCGCCTTTTTCCACATCCCAGCGGGTCGGAACGGCTTGACCGTCGGCATTGCCATCCGCATTTGTGCCACGAAACATCGGCCACGGACGAGGGTTCGAACGCACAGGTTGTGGCTCTGGCTCAATAACAGCTTGTTCGGCTGGCTCTTCGTTAGGAAAGGGGCCTCGATTAAATGAATAAGCATTGTCGCCGACCTTAAAGTCAAAGACCATCGCGCCCTCAGCGTTTTGCTTAAACTCGATGCTTTGTCCAGGTTGTTCGATCACGTCAAAAGTCGAATCGCTCTTGGCCATCAGGGTGAAAGTCCGATCAGGTAAGATGACGCCCGCCAATAGTCCGTTCTCAACCTTCAACTCCACCGTCATGCCTAGGTCCAACTGGTGGAATGTACCCGACAGCACCGCCAAGCGTTCTGGCGAGACCTGATGCTGATCTTCAACGGCAGGTAGTTCGACAGCTTCAAGCAGGGCTACTAATTCAGCAGGTGATTCCTCGTTGAGCTTAGCTTTGGCAGCGCCCACCAATGACAAGTCCAATCGCTTAGAATCGATAGCCGCTTTGGCCAACACGACATTGTTTCGTTGCAGTCCGAACGAGAAAACCTGAGCCACGTCCTCTGAACCCGCTTCGACGAGGTAAACCACGACATCATCATGCTCATTAAATAGGGCCCAAGAAATAGGTGCCGCTTCGTAAAACGTATCTTTGATATTAATCTCTGCGCCTGATTCGACCAAATAGCGAACCAAGTCTAAGTGCCCCTTATCGCAAGCATAGGTCAATGCGGTGGCCCCATATTTTGTCTTCACATTGACGTCAGTTCCAGCAGTTATCAAAGCTTTCACTTTCACCAAATCGCCGGCACGTGCGGCGTCCCACAACTGATCTGCGACTCCATCATTCAGCCAGAACATCATCATCACGAACCACATCGCATCACCTACCTTCTTTGTCTCACTAAATCACGTTCTCTATTTCGATACCATACCAGATGGCAAGCCATCATCTGCATGTCACTATAAACAAACGTCATGACGCATGAACTTCTCGATGACTCAGCGTCCACCCGGCTTAAGTCACGTGATAGAATTCTCGACATGAATTTCCCTTCAGCATTCCCTGATTGGGCTGTGTCTGCCATGCAATCACAGCGGCTCGAAACAGCGATTGCACTCCCAGCTCAACTTTACAGCGATCCTCAATGCCACGATTTTGAGCGAGGACTCCTGACGCGATCCTGGCAGTTAATGGCTCATCAGAATCAGTTACAGGAACCGGGAACGGTGTTGCCATTCACCTTCCACGATGCACCCACTTTCCTTGTTCGCGACCAGAATGACATCCGCGGTTTTCACAACGTTTGTCGTCACCGCGGCGGCCCCTTGGTGACGGCCTGCACGCGTATCAAGACCCTTCAGTGCCGCTACCATGGCTGGACTTACCACCTCGACGGACGCTTAAAGAACGCCCCTGAAATGGAAAAGGCGTTAACTTTTGACCCTCAGCAGGTCGCACTAAAGCAGATCCATGTGAAGACATGGAATGGGCTCATCTTTGCTTCTCTAGATGAAGCAGAGATTAGCATTGACGAACGCATAGCAGGACTTACTGAACGGTTGGGTTCTGATCTTGGAACTTACCAACATCATCAACAAGTCACTTACGAGATCCCATGCAATTGGAAAGTGTATGTCGAGAACTATTTGGAAGGTTATCACCTACCTTATGTGCACCCAGGCCTTAATAAAGAACTGAGCTACGCTGATTACAAGGTTGACACTCAAAAATGGTATTCCTACCAATCAAGCCCCATAAGTGGTGAGACCTACGCCGATGGGACCGCGCACTATGTGTTCATATATCCGAATATGATGCTGAATCTGCTTCCGGGCCGCTTACAAACGAATCTCGTGGTCCCGACCGCACCCAATCACTGTCGTGTCATATTTGATTACTACTATCCGAATACGGCTACTGCCGAGTCAAAAAAGGCCGATTTGGATTTTTCCGAGCAAGTTCAACAGGAAGATATCGATATCTGCAGCAAGGTGCAAAAAGGGTTAGGATCCGGATACTACACACCGGGGCGACTTTGCCCTAGCCAAGAAAAAGCTGTTTGGGACTTTCAAGAAAAGCTACGTGACGCATACCGAAATCAGCGTTGAACGTCGCCCCAATTCAACGGCCTCGTCAGACACGTCGGTCCGCCCTGACCCTTTATGCAAATTTCATGGCCAGGAAAGACTAAAACCTCGATCCCGTTTTTTTCCAATCGCTTACGAGTAATCGGATTGCCGTCGACGGCGATGCAGGTTTTTGGTCCTACCGCCAAAACATTGCAGCCTAGCGTATCAAATTCTGACTCTGGCACCTCAACTAGCTTAAAGCCACGATCCATGAGTAGGTTTCGAAACGGAACGGGCATCAAGGGCGAATAAACCAGGGCGACATCCGGCGAGATCGGGCTGAAGATGGACATCAAATGGAAGACATCATTTGGGCCACGAAAATGTGGCAAAGGCACCTCGATCAATTCCACCTTGTCATCGAGATGTGTACGAAGTTGCCGGATTCCTGTGTCGTTGGTCCGGTAGCCGTGGCCAACCGCTAAAGTCCGTGAATCTAACCAAGCGACGTCGCCGCCTTCTAGTTTAGCTGGAAAAGAAAGGGCACCAAAAACTGAAAACCCAAGGGTGACGCAGGCGCCCTTGGTGGAGTTCGGTTCATCCATGCGCGCTTCTTTGCCCATGCTACATGAGATGATTCCCTGATCAGTCGCTATGGCCGTATCACGGGGGTAGAGCGCATCTAGCGATAATGCGTCGTCAGCCGGCAAATAATCTATCTCTACGCCACGATCCATCAGCAGACCTGCGAACCAGTCGTATTCCTCGCAGGCTGCGGCAAAGTCGGGTCGACTTGTATAGTTAAGCATCTCCCATTGAGCGTCTACGGCCGCCTGTGAATGAAACGCGTCACGAACATGTCGCAGCATGACTCGCTTTAATCGTCCTGTATCTGATTGCGCCGTCCCGGCCATGATTGGCTCCTACGTCTAGACCTATTGAGACAGGTAGCCTAACAAACAACTCAAAGAGTGAATAGGCTATTATTCATCCTTGATTAGCTGAGGCTATCAACTTTCTTTATTTTCGACAGTTAAGGCATGTTCAGTGCTCACGTCAATGGAGCCGGATCGTGCTTGGCTACTATCATCACGAACTGAATGACGCCCATTTATGCTTACAGCCACAGAGCCATCTCTCGCTACCTGACCACATCAAATCGCATGTATCTTGCATCAGAAACAGCCAAATAATGTTTACACCTGTGTACCTTCAACTGTATTGATTCAAGCGTGATACCTAACTGGAATACAGCTTGCAATTACGCCTACCTAGCAACAATCGGAGGGTATCATGAATGTATTTGAATGGCGTGTTTTGATGGTCCTGGCAAACTTGGTCACGCTTGGGCATGCTGGAATCGATCTAAGAGCAAACATCAAGGATGTCTTTTACCGCGGAGTAGACCAGCAATTGGGCGCAGTGACATTGAACGTGCGAGGCAACGACCTTCTTACCGCGTCACAAGCGCAACCTGAATACCTACGCATCCGACTGGAACTGGGTGCCAGTTTGCAAGAAACACTCGTTGACGTAGAGGGTTCCATCGCAGGCAATATGCCTATCTACCTAGCTGCCCGACTTGAGGGTGTGTCAACCGATCATCGCATCGTCCTGAATCCAGAATCGGTTTCAATCATCCGATGGATCGCCGGTGAAAGCGATATTTGGGTTCGTGTTAGCCAACCAACTGAGACATGGATCGAACATATTCCAAGCGCCACATTTCTCGCGCCAGCCCCTGGCTTGGGCGTCAGTTTCACGCTAGGCATCAGCGCATCTCAAAGTTGGTTTATCAGCCGGCCATTGTACCTCCAGGAAACGGCCAACATGCAAGCCAACTCGCGTTTGCCGGTTCCTGAAATGATCGAAGATGCAGAGAAAACATTGTTATTGATTGATTTGTCAATCAGTACTGATTTGCCCTACCCGGACCCAAGCTCGTTCATACATTTCGACATCATTTCGTTTACCGATTGTTTAGGAGTAACAACTGAGATCGATGCGACAAATATCGTTGTGGGACTCCAGACACCCATTGTCTTTAGCGGCGACGATATCGTCGGTCGCGGGGTAGCGATGTCCTTTTTTTCTCCTATGTGGCCAAGCCCCTACTCTGTAATTGATCTCGCTGCTATTCTGGGGATGTAGACTCCGATCACTTGTGCAGAAAGTCGGGATGGTTAATCAGCACCCAAGCCAAGTTTGCAATGGACTGACGAGCGTCGGCTGAGTCGATAGATGACACGGCCACATCCATTTCTGTTTCATTAGGTAACCGAAGAAGCGCTCGCTTAAACATCGACTCAACCACTTCCTGAGTTTCCGCGACATCTCCGCGCATGGCTTTTTCCGTCATTCTTGTTAAGAACGGTGAAGCCCGCATGTTTTCAATATAGAAAGTCATTAGCTCGTTATTCATCATCATTAATGCCAACTGGATGCTGGTTTCGTTGATTCTTGGAATACGTTCAAGGCGGTTGTCGCGGCCTAAGTCGCGCATCATGCGTAATGCAACACCCTGCTGTAAGAAATAATCGTCTTGGTTTTGATATCCCAAAGTACGAGGGTCCGTGATAAAGATCAAATCACGTCGATCTGTGTCCTTTAAAAGTGCGCCAGGATTAGGTTCAATCGTTCCGGGCATTTGCCAGGTAGACTGAAAGGTGCGGTCGGGATATCCGGTTACCACGTATTTGAAATCTAGCTCCAGAAACCGCAGATAGGCTTCATAAATTGACTCCGCTTCCATGCGACGTACGCGCTGATTTCCGCGCCAGTATTTGTAGGCATCGTGACATGGTTTACTTTTCGCGTAGTCCCATTGGTAAAGAGAGCTATTGGCTATATCGATGATCAAGGCACGCAAATCATAGTTCGTGGCGATGAATTGATCGGTCAATACCTCCATCAGGTCAGGCGTCTTTGCCTGCACGGTTGTATCAAAATCATTGGCGGATATTTCGTCGAGGCGTCCGAGATCCCAACCATCTAATGGTTCTACAAAACCTTCGCCGATTAAATGTGCCCAGACACGATTCACCATATTACGTGCAAATTGGCGATCGGAAGTTATCATGCGCGCCAATGCTTGACGACGAGTTTCGCCCTCCTGAGGGCTCTCACCTGTTCGCCAGAACTTAGGTTCGACAATACCGCCGTCGCGAGGTTTACGCATGCCGTCGCCTGCTTCTGACTGGGCCAAGTATTCGCCGGTATTAAATGGCTCTTCAGCAACAAGATAACCATTCTGTACGAAATTGGTGTCATCCAACTCCACTAGATGAACTTGCGCAAAGAAGCGTTCGTCATCATCTCGGTCATCGAATGCTTCATAGGGAACGTGTAAATAGGACGAAGCTAAAAAGGAGGATAATTCCCAGAACTGTTGGCGTGTCATAACAGACAGGCCTTTATTGACTTCTTCTAAGTGGTAAGCACCATCGTGACAAGAAATACAGTCCGTTTTTAAGCCAAGCATGGTCTCGGTTATCATGGTTGTTTGGTCGTCTAAATAGTCCAACCGATAGTCCGTTTCAATCATCCCAGTTAACCAAAAAGTCATAGCTGAGCCTTCTTCAACGCCTAAGCCCGCAAAGCGAATGATGTCCTGCGCCATCTCGTTCCATGGTCGATTCTCACGCACCATTTGGTTCAAGCTCTCGTGGAACTTGTTGCGGAACATTGGAGTCCTGAAAAGCACATAGCGATTACGAAATAGTTCTTCAAAAAAGTTGGTCCATCGATCAACGTAACCATCGGAGTTGGCCACTAGGTTGATCATATTTGATCGCTTATTTGGGTCTTGGCTGGCTACGAACTGCTCAATCAAGCTTTCATCGGGGTACACGCCCGTCAAATCGAGCCATACTCGGCGCATGAAGGCGCGATCGTCAACTAGGTTGGCCGGGTCATTGACACATTCATTTTCCCGTTCAATACCGATGGAGCTTTGATTAGGATTCTCTGCTTGCACACTAATAAAAGTGAATAGGGCCAGCATAACTGTAATTAGCATCTTCATTTCTGGCCTCCTCACGCGAACAACGTTCCAATTTCATCAACTTCGCCGAAACTCTCGGCGGGAGTCAATTCAAAGGTTCGCCCTGACGGTGTGTCTTGAAAAGTAGTGGTGTAGTCAACGCCCAATGCGCTGTAGATAGTTGCGAACAAATCGCTTATGGTCATGTATCGATTGAGCGACCAGCCCGGATCGACGATGCTACTGCCGTCGCTTGTTGTGCTCCCAATAGCTCTATTGCCAATCACGCCGCCTCCCGCTACTAAGGCAGGAACGACATATGGGTAGTGATCGCGTCCTTGAGAATTGTTAAGGCGACCTGTGGTGCGTCCAAATTCTCCAACGGCAACCACTAATGTTTCATCTAATAGCGTGCCCTCGGGTCGGTGTTTAGCGGGAAGACTGTCAAGTTCTCGAAGTAAATGAGCCATGCCGGCATCAAAGGCGCCAGCCAAGGAAGGCAGAGAATTGTAAATCTGGTCGTGGTGGTCCCATCCGCCCAATTGAAGCTGAAAGACACGCGTGCCTCGATCCGCATCTAATACGCGAATGGCCATATCAACTTGGCTCATAAAGCCACCGGCGCGATCGTCCCCGTAGGGATCTTGATCGCCTTCAGCCTGGATGAGTGAATTTAGGATGGGATCGCTCATCATGCTGCGTGCTTGATCTTGAAACTGAATTAAATAGTCGCGTTTATCAGTCACGGGTCCTTGCGCTAAACGCATCTGGTCCATGAGTTGCAAACGCGCATCTAAACCATCTTGTTGATGGGTCAAATTGCGTACCTGACCGTTCTGGCTCAGCTGCAATCCCAAGTATTCAATCGGGAACAGACCATTCTTGCCCGGATTGGGACCAATCCATATGGAGGTCGGCAGGCTGTCAGTTGCCTGGCGCGCCGCATCAAAAAAGTATGAAAGCACCGAACTGAAATGCGGTACATCGGCTATGCGAGCCGCGTTTTGGCGGTGAGACGTGAGCATGTGATATGTGGCGCGCTCATGGACAGCTTCGATGGCACTGATGGAGCGCAGCAGCGTATATTTATCGCTCATGGTCGCCAGTTCAGGCATGATCCCGGTTGGCCACATAAGACCATTGGCTAAGTTTTGTGCATCCATGAACGATGGCGTATTAATGGTTTGCTTCATATCAAAAGTATCAATGTGACTAGGGCCACCGTCCAAAAAGACGAATACCAAGTTACGGGCACTGTTGAGCGTTTCGATACTATCCTTGCGCTGAGTTACGACCTGCCATGACTGACCAGCCAACCCTGAAGAGGCCCACAAACCAGACAGCCCAACGGATAGGTTCTTCACAAAATCTCTTCGGTACATGCATGGACCTCCAAATTGGCTTCTGATGACTGGTACGATCGTCCAGACTCTTTACCCCCACAAGGGTCACAAGATTAATTAAAAATTTAGCCTAATCGTCATTTGAACCGTGCTATCCAAGCCGCGAACATCCACAGGAACAACTTCGTCGCGCTCTAATACGTAATATCGGTAGATGACGTTGTCTTGTTCATAAATATTGGTGATTGATACACCTAGTTCACCTTGAATATTATCAAACGCGAAACGATAGCGCCCATTCACATCCAGCTGATGAGTGGTTCGTAGTCGTTCTGAATTTGGCTGCAATGAAGGTCCTAAAGCAAAAAATCGATGGCCTTGATCGTCGACGCTGATATCCACCGAAGGAATACCGTAAGGAAGTCCCGAAGCGTAATTCCAAGAAAGGATTCCAAGCCATGCACCCCAGTGAAACTCGCTGAAAAGCTTATAGGTGTGAGGACGTTCCGTATCAGTTGGGTAATCTAGCTCAAAGCCTCGCGATATGTTCTTGGTGGCTCTCGAGCGCAGGTAAGCGTAGGCAAATTGCATGCGATGTGCACCGAACGAACGCTCTAGATGCATATCTAATCCACTTGCCTGACTTGCATATTGAAAAGCGCCGCTGTCCGGTTGGCTTGGGTCGAATAGTTTCGACAGGTGCCCGCTGGATTCACGTTCAAATGCCTCAACGTCAACCAAGAACCCTGCTTTTTCGAGCCTCAAGCCCACGAACCGATGTTCAGACAGGCCCGGTTGAATATTTTCTTGAGCCAAAAACCAGGTTTTAAGTCCGGAAAAATAGTTAAGGGTATCGGGTGATCTCAGCACATGTTGACTGTATTCGCCATATCCTGCTCGGACCGACCAAGGATCGTGGATTCTCAGATCGAAGAAAAGTCTAGGTTCGGTTTGGCTGGAATCGGTCAGCTCATTATGGATTGTCCTTAGGCCCAGAACTACGTTCAGTTTTTCGATGGGCCGCCAGCGAGATTGCGCATAGAGGCTCCTTTGTTTAGTGTCCGCAAGCCTATCTATATTCCTTTGCGCTTGGCGCTCAAAGAACTCCGTGTTGATATCACCAAAATTCATACCCATATCTATGTTCACGTGGTCATTAACGCGCCAAGCGAAGACGATACCTGTATGGCGATCCACCATGCGATTCTCTGTTTCAGCGCGCCTCACATCAAATGACTCGTCACGTTCACTAAACCTGACTTCGGTGAAGTCGAAGTTAGAGAAATATTCTGACCAAACGCTGGTGAGCCTATAGCTAACATCACTATTGAGCTCACCGCTTAAGCTTACGCTCACCCCTCGGTTGCCCCATGAACCTGTTTTCTCGTATACCGTAAAGGGTTCAGGTACCAGGTCAAATCCGATCTCTTCGGAACTGTCATCACGTCCCTCAAATACGGTTGCAGTGAAACGTAGCCCGTTGGGGTGATACAAGCTTAATTTGCCGATGAAGTCGCGAAAATCGAAGGCTTGGTCGGCAAAGATGCCCTCGGTCTCACTGAAATCATTCGGTTGCTCGTTGAATGTTTGTTCAAACACACGGCCATAAACCACATCGGTGGTGCGAGAATCGATGG
The DNA here is from genome assembly GCA_029263455.1 of Holophagae bacterium. Classification (GTDB taxonomy): domain Bacteria; phylum Acidobacteriota; class Holophagae; order Acanthopleuribacterales; family Acanthopleuribacteraceae; genus JAGQSC01. The sequence goes on along the minus strand of JAJCXM010000008.1, from coordinate 533,891 downwards.
TCTTACGCATGGAGAACCAAAAATCACCTGCTTCCATGATTGGAAAAGCAAAGGTCAGCTTCGCCATGTCGCGGTCAATGCCCAGCGACCCCTCAGCACGCTCAGGCCGATCCGACAACGTTCGGATATCTAATACACCCGACGTCCGTTCCCCATAATTGGCAGGATAACCACCTTTATAGATGCGAATCTCATCTACGGCATCCGAGCTAATAGCACTGTAATAACCTAATGCATGGTCCATTTGGTAGAGTTTGATGTCATCTAATAAAACGAGGTTCTCAGCTGGCTCACTGCCCCGAAAGCTGACACCAGATTCGCCGAGACGGTTAGGGCTCACACCAGGAAGTGTCCTCAGAATGTCAAATAGATCATCGCCACCGCTGGCGACGACCATACGATTTGGGCGAATGACGTAGGCATGACCCAGATCCACTTCCCTTTGATCATCGTGACTCGAATACACTTGCATGCTTTGCACTAACTGCGCAGATACCGCCAGCTCCACAACAAGCGGGTCTTGGTTAGGACCGATTTGCTGGGTTGCAACGTTGAAGCCTGTAGCCTGAACCTGGATCTCATGGTGCTGGGATTGATCGAGCTGTGGCAGCTCAAATTGGCCTAACTCATTGCTAGAAACCGATCTTAATCCTGGGAACAAACGGATCCTTGCTTTTGGAATAGGGCGCTGCGATAGCTGATCGATGACCTGTCCTAGGCAAAGCCACGATGGATTTGGCGATTTCAGAATCAGACCGCCATCGCCTGACCAACTTGTTTCAATGGAGGTACCAGCCAAGAGCAGCTCAAGCGCCTTCGTTAAAGTGACACGTTGGGATTCGCACGAAAGCCAAATGCCGTCCAACAAATCGTCAGCAAAAATGAGTCTTACATTTGCCTGCCGGGATACCGACTCCACAGCTGAACGTAAATCTACCTGGCCTTGCGGCAGAACAACCATAGAGGAAGCGAACGGATAGGCACCATCATCTATTCCGCTCATCAAAATAAGGAGACTTATTAGGCAAGTCACTAACGGGCAGCACCCTTTTTAACTAACAGGTAACCACGTCCGTCGACGCGGTGTTCTAAGTCTAACGTAAGTCCCAACTGACCTAGAATTCCAGCAAGATCTTCATTTTGGAAGCGCGCCGTCACCGATCGTGACACGTCAATACCCGCTTCAAACCTGATAGGGACCTGAAATTGGGCCGACAACTCATCCGTGATTCTACTTAACGGCTGCCTAACAAATACCAGTTCGCCTTGGGGCCAGCCTAACAAGAGATCGTGATCGCTATCTTGGCTGTCGCCCACAAAACCCACTTCATCACAGACAATGTGTTGATTTGGCTCAAGTATTTTTTGTTGGTTACGCTGGTCGGTAATTCGCACACGACCTTCAGCCAAAGCGACTTCCGTGCGTTGGGATCGAGACCAAACATCGAAGTTAGTTCCCAATACCTCGACTCTTGCTTCGGCTGTCGTGACGACAAAAGTCGAATCATCGTGGCTGACATCAAAAACGGCCCGACCCTGTAATTCAACTTCGCGTAAATCTCCCATGCGGAATCTCAATTCTGAACCGGGCTCCAAAATCACACGCGATCCATCGGCAAGGTGAAGAAATTGACGCTCTTGACCTGTTTTAGCCTGAACATCCCAACCATTTGAAGGGCCGTCCACATCAACATAAAAAGCGATGGCAAACATACAAACAGCCATGGCCGTGATCCAAGTTAGGCGCCGTCGCCAGCTCGGTCTTGGGACGCCTAAATTGAGTCTCGCCGACAGGTCACGCCAGCCTTGCTGTGCATCAAACTTGGCTGCCTCAACAGGTTCAGACTCGCGCCAGACTTCTTGTATCTGCGCCCATTCTTCACGCGCGCTTGAATCTTGCGTTAACCACCGATCTAGCTCCTCCAAATCGGAGCTTTTTGCCCGGTCTAGCAGTATGCGTATCAACAGCTCGTTTTCTGGCTTCATCACCCGTCTCCTAATCCATACATACGGCTGGTCACAAGCTTAACCCTGACAAAGTAAGCAAAATAATCACGAATGGGTTTATTAATTCGCGTATCTTGGCCAAAGCGCGCGACATATGTGTCTCTACTGTCTTTGCCGAAACGTTGAGGTATTCGGCGATTTCGACATACGTCAGTCCTTCAAATCGGCTCAAGCAGAAAACGGTACGTTGAGTGGCCGACAGAATTTCAAGCGCATTGCGAATCTCCTGCCTCTGGACAACTTGAATCTCATGCGAAGAAACACTTGCCAGATCAACTAGCTCCTCGTCCTGTGTTTCTCGCTGACTTGATGACTTCCTCAAGTGGTCGATGGCTAATCGTGTAGCCGTTGTATACATATAGGCCTTGAGGGATTGTTTAGGATCAAGTGTTTTTCTTTTTTTCCAAATCCGAACGAACAGGTCCTGAACCAAGTCTTCGGCAAGCTGCCTGTCTCGCACTTTGCGCAGCAGAAAGTGGAATATAGAGGGCGAAAGCTCTAAATATAGCGCTTGGAAGGCCGCTTCATTTCCATCGCGAATACGCGCAACCTGAGCCGGTTCAATGGAAAACGGATCGATCGAAACCATAGCGCATTATAGTCCGCGAACGTTAAGTAGTTGGTGAAAGCATTTCATGATTTGATCTGCCTATTTTATGATGGTTTCCATGGGCAACTTTTTAGAAGCTGGTATCTCGGGCATTGCGAGTACATATCATGCGATACGTTTTGGACATCATGCGAGTCGCTTTGTGGATGAGGCTTCTCAGTTAGGCTATTCCATGCGGCCGCCCTTTCTGACCATGAAATTAAGGTCCGATCAGGGCGAAGCCGTATTTGACTTGATCACAGGCCAACTTCGAATGACCCCGTCGAGATTTCGTTACCCCATTACGATAAAGTCACCCCAAAACAAAGGGTTATGGGAACTTCTTGCACCAAACTCAGACGATCCAGAGCTTGGTAGACAATACAGTTTCCGGGGAGATAAGAGCCTGATACTGGCTCACCTCAATCCCCATCTACGGATTATCTTGCGCAAATTGAAGGGGAAATTTGAGTTGACAGGCTCTCGCATCGAGTTTCCTTCGACCAAATTCATTTCATTTCTTCAAGCACACGAAGCCATCGACCAGATTCACCGTTCCCTGTTATCGGTGGATTCTTTGGAGACACGTTATGCGCGTAATGCCTTAGAGGAAACGGTCGCCGAAGTACGTTATTTGAATACCCGCAAACTTGTGGCGGTGAAAGAGCTTTCTGAATTTGGATGGCGCGCTTTAGAAGACCTGTTATGTTGTGGCGACATTCGCATTGCAACTTGCGCCGCCGAAAGGTTGCAGCATCGCGTCGTAGCGCCATTAGTGCGGGCCATTGCAAGCGCGGCCAATCACGAATTTCCGTTTATCGTGGCTACCCTTGCCCGTTACGGCGGTCCTGCAGCAATAGATAGCCTTCTGCCCCTGCTCGATCGCCATGACACCGGTTTTTTAGCCGCCGTTGAGCTGGCGCGTTTGAAACATCAACCATCCTTGGCAAAGATTGTCGGTATCTTGGCTATGTCCGAACCCAAGAACAATTGCCCACCGCTCATTGACGCTTTGGGTTACTGGGGAACCAAAAAAGCCAATGGCGTGCTGACGCAAATACTGACAACACCCCATTTGGATGAACACCTGTACCTTGCCGTTATTAAAGCTCTGGCAACCTGCGGAACGAGCAAGGCTCTTGAACCGCTTATGAGGCTTGAAAAGAGTAAGCCATCACGGGCGCTAAAAAGCCAGCTCAAGACCACCATTGGCGCCATTCGCAGCCAACGTCGAGGTGAATTTGACGGTTTCATTTCCGTTTCCACGGCACCGTCAGGCGGCGAAATCAGCCCTGAAACCCCTGAAAGTTAAGCGCCAAACCACATCAATCTAACGACCAAACATGCCCACACTCGGTGCATTGTATTTGCGTTTCCTGGCTTGAGAATAACGAGAAGAGCGATTTAAATAAGCCTCGCGATGCGAACATGGTTCGTTTACTTGCACATTTGGGGCACGGGTGATCATCGTCGGTCTCCTCGTCTTGCTCTGCCGTGCTTTGGTTAACGGTATCCAGAATCTCTTTTGCCTGATCCACTTGATCTTTGGGTACTTGAATGCGCGCCGAACCTCCGCTATTAGCCAAGGCTTGATCCTCAACCACAATCGCCAACAAACCAGCCTGCTCCAACTGATGACTGACCAGATAGGCCTCGGCTGAATCCGAAAATGATGCTGCCGTTTCAAAATCGGAAATATCCAAGGGTTCTTCTGCTAATTCATCATGCTCTTGCTCGTCCATAGGTTCCGGCTCAGGCAACGAAAGGCCGCGTTGCTTCATTTCTGAATCAGCCACCGAGCGGGCCAATTCGGTTAATGAATCGGATGCGACTAAATCCAATAATTCGTCATCTGGCATCTTCTTATAGGACTGTTGCAAAACCTCACGCGACACGCTCATGGAACTCCCCTTCTAAAGCAACAAAGTTGCGCAAAGACTAGCACACACCATATTCATTTTTTTGGCTTTACGTTGACTTTGGTTGCTGTTGGGCCTGAGCCCATTTCTTGATAAACCACCTCGCCATCCTTGGCCCACACGAAATGAGCCACACCTGCCGGTGCTACGTAGCAAGCACCTTCAACAATCTTGACTAGCGATTTCTCGTCAAACTGGTCACCAAAGCCCACGTACAAGGTCCCGGACAAGACAGTTGAAATTCGTTCGTCAGGATGAGTGTGAACAGGAATGCGCGCATCTGCTTCAAGTTTGACGCGCAACACATAAAGACCTGCGCCTTCTTCAGACCCAATCGCCCAAGCCACTTGTAGCCCACTCAAGTTAGGCACGCTAACCCACTGCGTTTGTTCAAGTTCTATTGGAACAGGGCTTTCTTGGGGGCCTAAGGCAAGAGCCATCACAGGTAATGCCAGCAAAAAGAACATCATTCCTCTCAAGGTCACTAAATACTGTTCATATATTCAATTGAATCGCCTCGTCCAGTCAATTACAAACCGTCGGCTGATTGACAAAAACAATAATCTATCAAATTGATAGTGTGACGATGGCTCAAAAAGAATCGAATCACCAAAAGGAGAGCTGAATATTGAGATGGCAAATAGACGTTATGCGCCGGTGATGACGGCCGTAAATAAGAGTGGCTCTAGACATAAGGGCGAGCAGACCTTACAGTCAGCCCGCCCTAGTCTTTGGTCAACTTATCGCAGGACTTTAACGGTCTTGCCACGGCCTGAAGTTTTACCTTCGTAGATTGGATCCACAGGGACGGAACCCGCCAACGGGCTGTCTGTTTCAAAAGCCAGGCCCATGGCTGTAACCAATCGTCCTTCACAGTCCACGTCAATGTATCCGAATCCTTGCGCTAGTAGCGTGTCGACGTCTGGAAATAGATCTATAACCAGACCCACATACTTCTGTTGGGGCCCCAACTCGATCCTAACCGAATCCAAGAAGCCGTCCAGGTTGGCGCCTTCAAGGCCGTTGTCGTATAGATAGGCCGTGCAATCGCAGTCATTATTTTCGGTATTGGTAATTGCCAAACCCCTGAACTTTTGCTGTCCTGAAAATAGGTCAAAACGTTCGTCCATATTCAATAAGAAACGTGGGAAAGCTGGTAAATAGGGTGAGCCTACCGTTGCCTCTTTTTGGTTGCCGTTGTATCGGTGGTAGACCGCTTCTAAGCCATAGAACCGATCAATTTCTTCCGTATAAGCGAACACTTGGAAGCTCTGAAAGTCGTCAGCCGCAAGATCAAAGTCCAACCCGTAAATCTCATAACCAGACAGGGTTGGCGCAAAGCCGTTAGATTCAAACTCGTTGCCGTCAGAGTCCACAAACAGGACATCAACGGGCAGGCCGTCAGGTGCGATAAACTCAAGAAACACCTGAATACTATAGGTCGCATCATTACGAATAAGCAGCGACGACTTCCAAATATTATTGGCCGACATATGGGGTATTACCTTTTGAACGGTCGCCTTTGAGGACTTGTCTTTTTGTAGCTGTAGTCCACGTGTAGGCACCGCCTGCCAATCAATCGATGCACTGCGCTTCACTTCGATACGAGGTACATCGCCTGCACTCAAAAAGGTCGCCAAAAAACTAAAGCACACACTAAAAAGGATATATTTATTCATCGCTGTCTCCTTGCGTTTCGTCAATGACTCAAAAAGGCAAGATCAATGCCATTGTCCATAGGATAGCCGCAAAATCGGGATTCAGCTTAGCTTCGGCGACCGTTGAACACGGTTGCGGACCGGCCCAACGACTTAACAAATCCACAATTAGTGTCCCCTGATGTATACTGCCGTGCATGTCCGCTCCACAAAGATTTTCCTCTCGCTGGGCCATGATACTGACCTGCATGGGTATGGCTGTAGGCACAGGTAACATTTGGCGTTTCCCGCGAGAAGTTGCCTCCCACGGCGGTGGAACTTTTCTCATCCCTTGGTTCATCTTCCTCTTTTTGTGGTCTATTCCGCTTTTGATGGTCGAGTTTTCGATTGGGAAAAAGACGCGGCGTGGTCCAGCAGGAGCATTTCAAAAGGTGCTTGGTGAAAAAGGCTCATGGATGGGCGGCTTCATAAGTATCTGCGCCATGATGATCATGTGCTATTACGCGGTCATCACTGGCTGGACCATTCGCTATTTAGGCTATGCGTTTTCAGGCGCCTTAACCGACGTCGACGGTGCAGCAGCATTGTCGTTATTTGATGGTTTACGCGGAACGGGTGGCGCGGTCGTCTGCCATCTAGCCGCTATTGGCTTAGCAGCCTTGCTCGTTGCGCGTGGCGCCCGCAGCATTGAGCGCGTCAACAAGATTCTGATCCCAACCTTGATTGCAATCCTTGCGCTGGGTGCGATTCGTTCATTAACGTTACCTGGTGCAGGCGAAGGCTTAGCTTTTCTTTTCCATGTGGAATGGGAACGGTTGGCCCAACCGTCGCACTGGATCGCCGGTCTATCCCAATCCGCCTGGTCAACAGGCGCAGGTTGGGGGCTCATGTTGGCCTACTCTGTTTATGCCCGTGACCAGGACAACCCGGTCACGACGCCTATTGCCACCGGATTCGGCAATAACATGATCGAGATTTTCGTAGGTTTGATGATCTTCCCTGCGGTATTTGCCTTAGTTGGACCCCAGTTCCTGGCCGACATCACCGCCGCTCGATCACAGGGTGGCATTGCTTTCCAGGTCGCGCCTGTTCTTTTCAATCAAATGCCAGGTGGACGGATTATCGGATTATTGTTTTTCCTGGGCTTGGCGTCAGCCGCTTTGACGTCCCTGATTTCCATGATCGAATTGAGTACTCGGTTTTTCCAAGATTATCGACTCTCACGTCGCACCGGCCTCTTTATCACCGTAGGACTTTGCGTGGTACTGGGCATCCCCAGTGCGCTGAGTGACCCTTTCTTCGACAACCAAGATTTCGTTTGGGGTGTTGGTCTTATTGTTTCTGGTTTGTTCTTAGCCCTTTTTGTTGTGTTTTATGGCATCCAGAAATTCGCCGCCGACTTTCTCTTCAGCCACCGACCCCACAAGAAGGCCACATGGTTCCCCATCATGATTGTCATTGTTGTCCTGGAAGCCATCGTACTGATGGGTTGGTGGTTATTTGCATACCCCGGACTGGCTCTGCAGTGTTTGTGGCAATGGGGCCTGGTACTTGGGATTTTTTGGTTACTGCGAAAGCGTTTGGCCGCCATGACAGAAGGCTAAGCTCCTGATAAGATAGAGACGGAAAATTTCATGAGCCAAAAACGACCCTCTTTTGAAGACGTTCCACTGACTAGAGCGGAATACATTTCAGCACTAGTTCACTTGTACCGTGGCGAACTTTCACGGTCAAATATTTGGCGAACACGTCTCGACACTACCACCAACTGGTCGATTATTTGCGTCATGGGACTCTTGTCATTCACCTTTTCCAGAGACGACCACACACATGGGACCGTTTTGCTTGGCGTCTTTATTACTTTGCAATTCCTAACACTAGAAGCGCGCCGTTATCGCTTTTTTGATGTTTGGCGTAATCGTGTCCGTATGATTGAAGAAAATTTCTACGGACCCATTCTGACCCGTGACCTTTCTAGCCCAACCTCACACTGGGGCAACTTAGTGGCCAGCGATTTGCTCCGTCCACGCTTTAAGATCACGTTTTTGCAGGCCTTCCGAGCGCGTTTGAAGCGCAATTACTGGTTTCTCTTTTGTATCTTGTTTGCGGCTTGGTTTATTAAGATCCAACCCGAGACAGCCAACACCTACGATTCTTGGCTCCACGCCATGTCCATTGGTCCCATGCCCGGTTGGGTTTCGCTAATCGTGATGCTTAGTTGTTATGCAGGTTTGGGTTTTGTTTGGTTCTTTGTACCTCCCGTTGAACCGCCGGAACTTGCCTACTGGACATCCGGCAGCCCATTCAACCCAAGCGCTGACCTTTAGACTACTTTCAGGTTTTCAACCAGGATTCCTTGCAAATAACATCATTTTGAAACGGTAAAGCCTTCATTTTGATAGTCGGCCATTCCCAATTCTTTTCAATTCGTTTATGCTTCGAGGTTGATTGGCCCAACACGCCGAAGTTCCCCTCCCGTTTGTTTTCAGGAGCAGGCGCGGTCAACATCAAGGTCTTGAATGGCCGCAAAGGAGACAGAATGAAACAGATAATCTTGATGTGCGCTTTAAGCACGCTCGCCATGGCACAAGCTGATATGAAAAAGATCAGTTACGCCATCGGAGCCCAAATGGCGACAAACTTCTCTCAGCAAAACATTGAAATTGACGTCGATTCATTTGTGAAGGGCCTGACAGAAGGTCTAGCTGGCACATCCAGCATGACAAACGATCAGATCGCACAATTGATGACACAGTTCCAAACAGAATTACGCGAAAAGCAAACCAAAGAACGTGCGGAAAGCGGGGGCAAGAATCAAGCCGACGCAGATGCTTTTTTGGCAGCTAACAAATCTAAAGAGGGCATCAAAACGACCGCATCAGGGCTCCAGTACCAGGTGATTACGACCGGTGCAGGCAAAACGCCTTCAGCAACTGATCGCGTCAGCGTCCACTACCACGGCACCCTCAAAGACGGCACCGTATTTGACAGTTCCGTTGACCGCGGCACGCCTGCCGAGTTTCCTGTCAACGGCGTAATCAAGGGTTGGACCGAAGCACTTCAGTTAATGAAAGAAGGCGACAAATGGCGCCTCTTCATTCCACCCGGTTTGGCGTACGGTGAGCGTGGTGCTGGTGCAAAAATTGGCCCTAACACCATGCTCATATTCGACGTAGAGCTACTCGAAGTAAAGTGATTAGGGCACCCTTGCCCTACCTTTTGCTAAGATAAAACTTCAACAGAGCCTTTTCTTTTAGGAGTTCGCCCATGTCGCAAAATCATCTCTTCGGAAGTCGTAAACCACTAAGTTGTAAGTCAGGGTCCTTCGACATCTTTCGCCTGGACGCCCTGTCCCAATTTGCGGCCATTGACCGTTTGCCTTATTCCATTCGTGTCTTGCTTGAAAGTTGCTTACGCAACGTAGATGGCTTCGCTATTCGCGAAGAAGACGTGATCGGATTGGCGAAGTGGCAACCGACGACCCAAGAACGCGGCGAGATCCCCTTCAAACCTGCACGTGTCGTCCTGCAAGACTTCACTGGTGTGCCGGCAGTTGTGGACCTCGCGGCTTTGCGTTCAGCCTTAGCGCGCATGGGCGGCGACCCTAAAAAGATTAACCCTCAAGTACCCGTTGACCTGGTCATTGACCACTCGGTGCAAGTTGACGTATTTGGAAATTCAGGTGCATTACTGAAAAACGAGGCCATTGAATTCCAACGCAATGCTGAGCGTTACCAGTTCTTGAGCTGGGGTCAGAAAGCCTTTGATAATTTCAAAGCTGTTCCTCCAGGAACCGGCATTGTGCATCAGGTCAACTTAGAGTTCCTGGCCTCCGTTGTGATGACCGAAAACGGCTGTGCGTTTCCTGACAGCTTGGTAGGTACAGATAGTCACACAACCATGATCAACGGATTGGGTGTCGTTGGTTGGGGCGTCGGTGGTATTGAGGCCGAAGCGGTTATGTTAGGCCAACCCATTTACATGTTAACGCCTGATGTCGTTGGCTTTAAGCTGGTCGGAGACCTCGCTGCTGGAGCCACAGCCACGGACTTAGTTCTGACCGTTACGCAGATCTTGAGAAGCCACGGCGTTGTCGGCAAGTTTGTCGAGTTTTATGGCGACGGCATGAAGCGACTTTCACTGGCGGATCGAGCAACTATCGCCAATATGGCACCTGAGTATGGCGCAACAATGGGGTTCTTTCCCATTGATGAACAAACCCTCAAATACCTGAGACTCACGGGTCGAAGCGATGATTTGGTTGATCTCGTTGAACGCTACAGCAAAGAGAACATGCTTTTTCATAACGAATCGAACCCTGAACCCAACTATACGTCTCGACTTGAATTGGACATCAGCACGGTCGTACCGTCGTTGGCCGGCCCAAAACGTCCGCAGGACCGGGTTGCGATGTCCGATATGAAAAAGGAATTCAAGTCTTCGCTGGAGAAACCGGTCACTGAACGCGGCTTTGCGCTATCCGACAACGCGATGAAGAGTAGGGCGAAGGTCGCTAATAGCGATGAAACGATTAGCCACGGTTCCGTGGTCATCGCTGCAATCACGAGCTGCACCAATACATCGAACCCGTCCGTGATGATCGGTGCCGGTTTATTGGCCCGAAAAGCCGTCGCCCGCGGACTCAAAATGGCAAGTTATGTCAAAACATCCCTTGCTCCTGGCTCCCGTGTTGTGACCTCTTACCTGGAAAAACTGGGACTCGACAAGGATCTGGAGGCGCTCGGTTTCTTTACGGTTGGATACGGATGCACGACCTGTATTGGCAACTCCGGTCCTCTACCCGAGGAAGTGCTTGAAGCAGTTCAAACCGAAAGCTTGGTGGCCGCGTCGGTACTTTCCGGTAACCGTAACTTTGAAGGCCGAGTCAACGCACACGTCAAAGCGAACTATCTTGCCAGCCCTCCACTAGTCGTCGCTTATGCTTTGGCGGGCACAGTGGACATCGACCTCAGCAAAGACGCACTCGGCACGGACAAAGATGGCAAACCGGTATACCTCCATGAGATTTGGCCAAGCGTTGACGAGGTCCAGGAATCCTTAGCATGGGCGTTAACGCCCGATATGTTCCGTGAAAAGTACGGACACGCTTACGAGGCCAACGAGCTTTGGAACGCCATCGAAAGTAAGGCTTCAGACTTGTACGATTGGGACAGTCAAAGCACCTACATTCAAGAGCCACCATTTTTTGATGGCATGACGCTCGACGTGCCCGACATTACTGCTATTGAAGGCGCTCGAGTGCTGGCAAAATTAAGTGATTCCGTGACCACGGATCACATTTCACCTGCAGGTTCAATCTCACAAAAATCACCAGCTGCCGATTACTTGCGGGAAAACGGCGTGTCGGTGAAAGACTTCAACAGTTATGGTTCACGACGAGGAAATGACCGCGTCATGACACGGGGCACATTTGCCAACATTCGCCTGCGCAACCTATTAGCGCCAGGAACTGAAGGCGGCTACACGACTAACTTGCTCAATGGTGAAGTGACCGATATTCATACGGCAGCCATGGCTTACAAAAAAGAAAACACAGCTTTGATTGTATTAGCAGGCAAAGAGTATGGCACGGGATCTTCACGGGACTGGGCAGCCAAAGGCACCATGCTCTTGGGAGTAAGGGCCGTAATTGCCGAAAGCTATGAACGAATCCACCGTTCAAACTTGGTTGGCATGGGTGTTCTGCCCTTACAATTCCAGGCCGGTGATACGGCTGATTCACTGGGTCTATCCGGTCATGAGACATTCGATATTATCGGCTTGGACAACACTCTGGAGGCCAAGCAAGAGCTAACTGTTTTGGCCAAAGCCAGCGACGGAACAAGCCATAAATTCCAAGTGGATGTTCGCATCGACACACCCGTTGAAGTCGACTATTACCGCAATGGCGGCATTCTCAACATGGTCTTGAGACAGTTTGCCAAAGGTTGATCCATGACACGGATCTCAAGACGACAATTCTTGGGCTCCGCGGCCTTGCTACCATTCTCGTGTGCCTCAGGCAACAATAAAGCCGATCATCTGTACCCATCACCGCTAGGTCCCTTAATGCCCGATCCCGCCGGAATACTCAATCTGGCCAAGGATTTCAGTTACCGAATCCTGTCAAGAGCGGGCGACGCGATGGCGGATGGCTGGGTGGTACCTAGCGCATTTGATGGCATGGGTTTGATTCCCATGAATGACGGAAACCTAGCTTTCATTCGTAACCATGAGCTCAAGTCCAACGATTCAAGATTAACCCACTTTGGCAAACAAGCACCGCGGCACATGCCAAGTGAGATTTGTTACGACCCAGGAAAACAAGGTGTTGTTCCCTGCGGTGGAACCACGACATTAATCTACGATCCCAAGGCGCAGAAGGTCGTCGATCAACGCTTAAGCATCACGGGAACCATTTTGAATTGCGCAGGTGGCATAACGCCTTGGGGAACGTGGATCAGTTGCGAAGAAGCCTTCATTCCCAGCGGTGGACCCTTAAAAAAACACGGCTACTGTTTTGAGGTCAGCCCAACGCATGATGGCAACCCTCAGCCCATTAAAGACATGGGTCTTTTTCGCCATGAGGCTGTCTGTTTTCATCCTTCAGGAGGCGTCGCCTATTTAACCGAGGATCGAATAGAAGGCCTGTTTTATCGCTTTCTGATGCACGACCCAACGGATCTACACGCTGGCGGCAAGTTACAAACAGCTGTCATTACCCATGCCCCAAATCAACGCACCGCCAATCATCGGCATAGCGATTACAAAGCAGGACAAAAGTACCAGGTCAGTTGGATCGATATAGACGATCCTGATCCTGAAGAAGACGTCATCCGTAGCCGTGGTGCAAATAGAGGCGCAGCCATCTTCTGTCGTGGCGAGGACATCGTCTTCGACGGCCATTCTTATCTATTTACCTGCACGGAAGGCGGACCAAAACGGCTTGGCCAAATCTGGCGCTATACGCCGAGCAAAAACGAAGGCACAAACGAAGAGAAAAATGATCCAGCCACCATCGAACTCTTCGTTGAGTCCCATCACGTCAAGTCCATGTCCATGTGCGATAACTTGTGTATTTCACCCTTTGGAGACGTCATCGTTTGCGAGGACGGCAAGGAAAAGACACAAAGGATCTTGGCTGTGAGACCAGATGGCACGATCTACGTGGTTGCTGATCATATCGCCAACCGTAGCGAACTGGCCGGTTGTTGCTGGTCACCTGACGGTTCCACCCTCTTCATCAACGTCTATCACCCGGGCATGACCATCGCCATCACAGGCCCCTGGCCATCCGCTTAGCGGAAACATGCCCGGTGATTTTCGTGGCTTCATGCCGCTATCGATGAGTACAGCCGACTACAATTTCGATCTATAACTTGCCTCAGGATAGCTTGGTTAAATGAACGGCTATGAGGCGACAATCATGGCTCAGGTTTTCCCCTTTTCAACCATGTCGCAATCCACATAACACTACAGGCAGAAAACAAGACGAAAGGCGGCGCCACTTGATAGAACCCATACATGATGGTCAAGGCAACCTGCACCAGTGCGTTAATTGCCGCCAAGTCCTTAAGGAAGAGATGTCGCCCTAAGCGTTTCCAAGCCATGAGATTGATGAGGACCAAAGCCACCAACAAAAGAGTCATGGTTAAACTGAGGCTCTTAACAATACCAAACATGTTTGGGCGCATACCAAAGGGCATATCAAAGTGAAAGGCCTGCATCGTCTGGATCAGCGCCATCGATGCTTCGTCGCCAGGCGGCGGAGAAAAGTGGCCAATCGTGTGGAGCACCATGGTCAAAGCTGTTAAGGCAGTTGAAATCAAAAAGAAACGACGGCTATTCATGGCAATCTCCCGAGTGATATAGGACGTAATGTGATGCCAATTTCGTTCTACCACATTGCGGAGCAAACCGATGTAGTAACAGGTCACTAGGTATTTGCAGACTGGAAAGCGGCCTCGGCCTTGTGCAATCAACGAATAACATGGAAGTAGTGCCACAATCGGGTGAAATACCTAAAGATACATTCTAGAATCCGGCTTTCTCCGCAAAGCACGCACCTGTCAAAGTTCGAACATACAGATACTTGACCGCTTTATGAATGCCTCCATGCGCACTTGAGCATCATTCTCCTCAACACTATGGGCGTCCTGCCTTCGTCGCCGATTATCAAACGCAGCGCCGCAAAACCTATATTGAACCTAAGTCAATCAAGACTGCAGCTCTCAGCGTGTTTTGACGATAAGGTAACAAAAGCACCCGTATCGTGTTACGCAAATTGGAGGAATAGTATGTGGATGAAACGCTGCGCTATGTTCTTTTTTGTCGTTTGGACGGTCTATGCACAAGATTATCGAGGTCCAGTAGTTGTGCCAGTGATATTAGAGCTAGACTTTGACTACCAACCGGGTCAAGACATATGGGCTGAAATAGCCTACCAGGTTAGCCCCAACGGCGAGGTCGTGGCTTATGAGCCTGCCGAAAGAATCTGGTGGTTGGGCGGTGAGCCAGTCTTGTTGTTGGGTGCGACAGGCGGCCCCGTGCCCGCTTCAATTCTTCGGCGAGGGACTGCCTGGATTGAGGTGCAGGTGGATGGGCAATTGATCGCAGATAAACCTATCGCCATTTTCCCGCGTGCAAAGCAAATTCGATTGGATCCAGACAGCCAAGCACTACAACACAAGCTTTCCCTGGGCTTACCCGGCGTGGACGGAAGTTATTTGGCCCAGGTGGCTAATTTCTTAGCCGGCAACCTGGCCAGCCTCGCCGTGACAGGCACCAGCTACTCCGTTAGCGGGTTTGGCACCGTAATTGACAACGCAGGTGACTGGGTAGGCGGCAACCTGAATGCCATGGGAACGGTCATCAGCGACGGTTCGGTAACGATTAACGGCAGCAACGACCGAATTACCGCAGGTAGTGGCACCCTAGATTTCGATGACGATCACCTAATAACATCTGGCAACATCGGAGTGGGCACTACCAGCCCTAGTGAAGCGTTGACCCTTAATGGCGGCCGTATGCTGCAAACATTTGGCGACCTTCGACATGAAGGTGCGGTCGCCACTTCCGGTACGTTCCCGCGTTCTGTTTATGTTCAGGGCAACTATGCTTATGTGGGGGTTTGGGGTGGTAACGCCCTGAACATTATTGACCTTCAAAATCCGTCGGCACCCACCATCGTAGGCACCCTCGTAGATGACGCCACAACCGCCTTAGCTTCACCCACCGACGTAGTAGTTCATGGCAATTTGGCCTACCTAACCTCCTCTAGCGAGGGTTTTGAAATAGTGGATGTATCTGATCCCAGTCAACCCGTGCATCTGAGTTCGCTGTCTGATACGCCGACCACGGCCCTTGGCGGAGCATCGGCACTAAAAGTAGTAGGTTCTTATGCCTATGTCACCTCAAATGGTGAATCTGGCCTACAAATAATTGATGTTTCCAACCCACGGCATCCAAAGCCACTAGGTGCCATTTTTGATGATGGCACCACCGCGCTTTCCGGTGCTATTAACCTTGATGTTTGCGGTTCATATGCTTATGTCACCGGCCCATTCGAAGGCGTTGAGATTTTGGACATTTCAGATCCACGTAATCCTGTTCACGTCGGTGCCCTATTCGATGATGGCACCACAAACTTGGACCGCTGTCGAGAAATTGTCGTCTCTGGACCATTTGCGTATGTTTCGTCTACGACAGAAGACGCCTTGACGGTGTTGGACGTTTCAGATCCCACCGCACCCATGCAGGTTGGAACATTAATCGATGATGGCACGCGTCTGCTCGATTCGCCACGTGGAATCACCTTAGTAGGAAACCTCGTCTTCGTGGCGTCAGACGGCGACAACGGTATCAGTGTCATTGACGTTTCTGACCCAACAGCGCCAGTTGAAGTTGCCTCCATTGCAGATGACGCGACCACCGAACTCGCTGGAGCCTACGACGTGGTGGTGGCGGGTAACTTCGCTTACGCAGTAGGCAACACAGATTCTGGCTTTGAAGTTCTCAATCTCACTGGAATAACAGTGCCGACTGTCAACACGCAGTCCTTCAAGACGGGAACCATGGAGGTAAAGCAAAGCGCGTCAGTGGAAAAAAACTTACTGAT
This sequence comes from Holophagae bacterium, assembly GCA_029263455.1. GTDB lineage: Bacteria > Acidobacteriota > Holophagae > Acanthopleuribacterales > Acanthopleuribacteraceae > JAGQSC01. The sequence goes on along the minus strand of JAJCXM010000008.1, from coordinate 517,601 downwards.
TGGGAATAGCCTTCGTGTGGACGGAAATGCCTCAGTCCTGGGCACGCTCAATAGCACCCGATTGATGCAAATGCCAGGCACCCCAGCTGTAGTAGCCATTCTTGATTTGGGCTCGGGATTCAGTCCGAGTGAGATTGCGGTGTCTGGGCCCTATGCTTATGTTATAGGCACGGGATCCGGGGAGTTAAGAGTAGTTGACCTAACTGATCCGTATAGTCCGGAACAGGTCGGCAGCTTAATGATTGGCGGCTCGCCTAGAACGGCGATAGTTCGAGGACGTTACCTGTATGTAACCGACGTATTATCCGACGATCTCAAAGTGATAGACATTATCAATCCTAATGCACCTCAAATAGCAGGTAGCATATCCTTGGTAGGTATTCCTATTGGACTAGATGTGGTGGGTCGATATGCCTACGTCACAGACACATCCTCCGATGACCTGAAAATAATCGACATTTCAGATCCATCTTCACCATCTGTCACAAGTAGCGTCCCATTGGGATCCGAACCCTACGCATTGATAATTCAGGGTGCTTTTGCCTATGTAGTGGATCCGACAAACTCCTTGTTGCGCGTTGTTGATGTATCAGATTCGACAACGCCGATCGTGGTGGGCACCTTAAACATAGGGTCACAGTCACGGAACGTCGCCATGGTGGGACGATATGCTTACATCACGAGGCCGGGCGAGTTGAGAGTAATCGATGTTTCGGACCCCAGCTTGCCGTCACTAGCATCAACCCTGGCAGTCCCTGGTAGCCCTAATCGTTTGTTCGTTTCGGGTGGAATGGCCTATGTGTTGGATGTATCGCTGGATGCGTTGTGGAGTGTGAACGTTTCTCGACCCAGTGATCCTGTTGTCGCAGGATTTTTAGATTTAGGCGATAGTTCCTCGGGCATCGCCGTGAATGGTCAATTTGCCTATGTAGTGGATAGCCTCTCAGACGAGCTCCGCGTGATTGATCTCACAGGCACTCTGGTCTCGTCATTGACTGCACATTCCGCCGAGGTAGGGCGTATAAATATTAAGCAAGATCTCAATGCGCAAGGCCAGGTTAGTGTAGCCGGCGGGGTCAATATCGGGTCCGGCGGTCTGTATTCTGACGGCAATGTAGGCGTATCCGGGACGCTGGCGCTTGCCAATGACATAGCTCCCAATTCATCACCTACAAATCTGGTTCAATTGTATGCTGAAGATGTGGCGGCCAGTTCCGAACTTAAGGTGCGCGACGAGGCGGGCAACATTACCACCCTGTCACCTCACAATTTCACGCTTATGGACAAGTCTGAGCCGATGGCATGGTCATTCTATTCTCAACGGGAAGGACGCGTCATCAATGTGGATATGTTGCGTGCCATGCGGATCTTGGAGCGTGTCAGCGGTGAGAAGCTGGTTTACATGAAACCCGAATCTAGGCCGACAAATAGTGACACGCCCAGTCATCAAAAACGAATCGAGGAGCTTGAGTATGAGCTAGCTCGGCTCAAATCACTGATTGCACAGGATCCAAGCACGAAGGCAACCGAATAATCAAAGACAACCATAACAGAATCTGAGCCAGGATTGATATTGCTCATCCAACCCTGACTGCAGACTAACAGGACATGGGCCAAAACCCCATGCTTCCGTGCTCGGGCATCCAGTGCACCCCGAGAGCTGAAGATCCACTTGTGATGAAGTCAGCGATCGACCGTTATCCAGCTCTTGGCTCTGTGGTCAGGCTGATGGATTGAGAATGAGCACCTGTCCACCCAATCATCAGGCCCCATATAACAGTAAATACTTAGGTTTATTAGCGACCGCACCAAAATTTCCGGTAGCTCAATCGCACGAGTCTCGCAATCACCGCACCGAACAAGGACCCAACAAACCGTTTCATCGCCATCCTTAATCGTAAATAGCTGAGTCCCTTTGATCGCTCTTTCCAACACAAGATTCACATGGCCTGCTGCGCCCAACGTCAAAAGGCCATCCACTAACTCGCCCGGCCCAAAACTGAACATTAGCGACTCGGCCAGCAACGTCGCGTAAGTAGATTGGGGTTGTTGCATAAAGGCATCCCAATAGGCATCCACACATTCAGCTGATCCTAGCCGTCGCAGGCTAAATCCACGAGCCGCTGAGGCTAGATCCGCATGTTGTCCTTGACGCGCTCTGGCAATTTCCGCAACCCACAGCAACTGCTCTTCTGAAGCGGAAGCTAGGGTTGCTTCACGCCATAACCAAAGATTAAATCCGTGATCGTGATCCTCAAAGCCAGTCGCCATGCGCTGCACACTCGCCTTCGGATCTAAGCGTAGAAAGCAAGAACCTACTAGGAGCACCACAGCCAACAACCAAGCGTATCGAAACCAGCGCCAACGCTTGATTCGTGGGCCTATCAACATGCCGACCGCAAATAATCCGAGATGGATTCCACCATAACCCCAATAAAAACTTTGAGACTGGCTGCCAAATATCCAATGAACCACCATGATGCCAAAAGCGGACACCCACCAGGCTTTCGATATTCGGTGCATCAACGGCAAACTTGTTTCGTTAGCCGCAAAGCAGGCGTTAACCGCCAGAAACGTAATGCCGTAGGCCAGGCCATTAGCCGTAAGCGAAGGATGGACCCAACTTTCAAATAGGCCGCCAAGAAAGATACCCAGAATCAAAATATTAATCACGTTGAGTAGCCCTAAGGCACGATGAGCGTTCCCAGCAATGACTAATAACCAAATTCCAGCAATGGTCCCCATGAAGAGTGGAGGGTTCGTTAGAGACCCTGTAAAGATCCTAAACCATTCGCCTCCTGCGATCATGGGTCCAAAACTGGCAGGAGGACTGTACGCCAAGAGACTCGGAATCGAGGACATGACGAATACGACGGTAGCCAAAGACAACGCCAGCAGCGATGGTCGCCAATATTCCGTTCTTGCCTCGCCATGAAGAGTTGTCACCAATCGCATTGCGTCACGCGGATCTTCAAATTCCGACAACGGAATACGAAGTGACGCGTACCTACTCATCATCAGGAATTCATCCGACCAGGGTTTCGCAACAATCGCCGCAGCCAAATCCTTATTACGTGAAAACGTGTAGTAGACAAAGGTGTGAATCGTGACAGCGTTCTTGCCGACGGCAACGGTACGATGATCCCGAACCGTGATCAGCCAAGAAGCGAACGCAATCCCAGCAGCAAGTGCGACAAACGCGATCAAGCTCCAAGAGTCAATGGGCTTAAATGGCGCCAAGTGGAAACCAAAGCCTCGCCCCCACAAAACCATGATTACAAATGAAGCTGTAAGCGACGTCAGCCAACGACCCAGACTGTGAAATCGTGGATATTTCAGGACTGCTCGCACTTCAATCATCTTAAGGCCCATTGCTTGACTATCATTTGCTTTAGGGCATCTTGTGTCGAACGACTCGGCCCGTGTTTTGACACGGGATCCACATAGAGTGAATAGTGACCGCCTATTTCCTGTACGTAGGCGGCCGACCAAGCATCCCATTCAACGGGAATAACATCATCGCCCATCCCATGAAAGGCATAAATGGGCGCGACATTGGTTAGTCGATAGTCTTCAGGCAAATCTAGATATACACCGCCAGATAGTGCATAAACCGCTGCGATCGAGTCTGGATAATATATGGCAAGACCCGTGGCCACGTATGCGCCTTGTGAAAAGCCGACCAATGTCCAAGAATCATTTCCAGGATTTTGCTTTTGATAGTCCTGCATGAATTCACGCATTAGGTCGGCACTCGCTTGAATTCCTTCCAGGATCTCATAGTCGTTCTCTATGCCATACCATCCAGTACCCATGATGTAGGAACGAGGACCGGCTGGAACAATCAAACGTGCCTTCACATCCCAACCATCAAAAAGGGCCGCAAACGACTCAGGATAATCGCCCAGCCCGTGGAGCGCCATGATTATGGGAACCGACTCGCCTTCATGTGCTCCGCCCAAAAGATACTCCGCATAGGCGATCTTGTCTCCCGAACCAAGGATCAATTCTTTGCGCCAGGGTTTTTGAAACCACACAACCAGAACGGCCAATAGAGCTAAAGAATAGAATAAGAGAGTCCAACGGGTCCAGGCAGGTTGACTCGCCGTTGCCGACAATTCTGGATCGGCCGATTCCTCCATCACGAACGCTTTAGTGCTACGCCTCGCTTCAGCAAAGAGAATCAATTCACGCTTAAGTTGTTGGCGCTGTGATGCCGTCCCTTTCAATAGTCTTTTCAGGTTTTCGTCAGGACAATCGTCGTCCCATTGGTGCTGTTCCTTGGCCGCATCTGCAACCTGTTGAAGCATGGCTACGTAATCTTCAGCACCCTCAAATACGTAGCCAGATTCACGACACCTATCTTGATGACTGTCCAGAAGTTCCTCAACAGACAAGCCTGGCCAAGCTTGACTAAGAATACTGTCTCCCGCTTGCTGGGCGGCACCGTTGCTACTGCAAATGATGGCATCGTCCAACTGACTCCATAGCGTTATGGAACAAGCATTTTTTTGCCGTGTGACCCACATAACGGCCCTGATAAAACCACCAAACGGCAAATAGATGACCGACGCGAATGTGGTTTGATCCTCGGATTGCATCAAGCGCGTGATTGGTGGTCGCATCATTGGATCAAGAAAGGAGTTGCGGTCTACATAATCACGTAACCACTTGAACCCCATTGCTTGCAGCTGCCTTTGGTGGTCGTCCAGAAACACACGGGCCGGATTTGGAACCTCCGTCCGCACAATCTCACGGGGCAGAAGCCAGTGTGCATCAGCGTGCAGCCAGAACTTACGTGCCAACGCTTCCATTGGTCGATCTATTTTGCCGGCGGCAAAGGTCGTCTCGGGCAGCAAATCAGCAGCCACATAACGTAATTTCGCCGCCGACGTTAGTACTTGAACACGATCTAATAGTGCGTCGACAGGACTGCGTTGGGGATGACGCATAAGATCAATACGGCCCAACCGTTCTACCAAAGCAAACCCTTGCCATACGCGTTTGCCAGCCTCCTCGACTTGAGTGCAACCTATGGCACGAATTTCCGAGAAATAGGCCAGTAGCTGACCATTAAGTTTGATGGCTTGTCCGTTTCCATCAAGGTCCAACTGCCATTTTCTCAGGTTGCGGTAAACAAGGCTGATGACAATTAGAATCACCAAAATGACCACCAACGCTCGGATGGCAAAGGATGCAGCGCCTGGATAAGGCAGATAGGTGAACGCAAGCCACAAAACCAACACACTCAATACGAATACCAAGATCTCGCGAACAACCATCACCACATCAGGTGTGCCTTTGATTCTTAGTGAGTCGTCTGTGGAAACGGTTCTATAGCGACGGCGAATCATTCGTTGCCTGTACTTCAAGCTCGCTCCGATAGGTGGTTAACCGTATTTTCGGCCTCAACGCTCTGAGGCTTTAATGCACGCTGGCGAACCGTGGATAATCAATCCTATTTGCGCTTACTTGGGGTGTCCGAACCAAGACAGGAGCAATTGCTCAAATCAGATAATGAAGTCATTTGATCAAGAACGTATCAATAGCCAGTTCCCAGCCTGGCCGATTTCCGCCATCGTTTTCCTATAGTGCCGTCTTTGTACCCAAACAACTGAGAAACCTACTTAGCGGCCAGGACTCTATTCACCAGCCGCAATTGAGGCCTAATAAATCCAAAATATTGCTCGGTTGAGGCCAATCTTCTAATGAGGTTAATAAAATAGGACACATGCGTATCCATGTTCCGGTTTGGTCCGTGGAAGCCGTGTAATCAACCATAGCGTCACTACAGGATCCGGACAAAACAGCGGCCGCGAAATCGCCTAGCTGTAACCCCTTATTTTGGATTCTAACTTGATGCTCAAGACCTGCAAATTGATTCAGACTGAAATCCCAATGGATAATGTCGCCGTTATCGTCAGTAGCTAAACTGGCCGTGCAATAGAACGAATTCTGTTTGTTCAATTTCACCAGTCCGTCATGAAACTGGTAGTTTGAAATATGACGATCTAAAGAAGGATTGTTCATGTTCGGCGCTAAAGGGCTCGCAAGCGAAATACGGCCCCGTACTCGGTGGCGTCGTGAGAAAGGTAGACTAGCGGTTTCGTAAAAATCACCCAAATAAAAATAGACCGCCGGAGTTGACGGTGGTAATGGATCGCTCCACGTACCCGGCACTTCGTTTGAGCCCACGACCACGAAACTTGCCGGCGAACAAGCCTCGGCTCCAGCCGTTACCGACCCTGCCGCATCGCCATTATTGGCAAATTGAATCGTATGCTGGGGTTGGCCGGTTACAAAATTTAAGGCGCGTAACGTCGCGGACCAGCTCGTCATATGACCGTTTAGATCTGTCGATAGGTAAAACCCACACACCTCGCTATCCAATGGGCTGCGTATCTGCAATCCGTCGTCAAACGTGTAATCCAGCAAGCAATCTTCCATGTTAACGTTGCTGAGAAACGGCAGCAATGGATTATTGAACTGCACGAAGCCCGATACGTTTTGGCTGGTGGTATAGGGAGCCTGGACACTGGTGAACAATGCTCCTTCGTATTGATACGTCGTTGGAACACCCATGGGTAGTGGGTCGTCCCAAGTCCCAGCCACATTCACGCTAGCGAATGGGCTCAAGGTAAGAGGACCACAATCAAAATTGCCTGCTACGCCCGATCCCACAAAATCACCCAAGAACGATGTCGAAATGCTGTGTTGAGAGACGCCCATGGTTGATGGAACTTCGCGCACGGTGATATGCCATTCTTTGATGTGACCTGCCATGTCAATCTTCAGATCAAATTGACAAATTTCGCTATTGAGTTCCGTGCGAATGGCAATACTATCGTCAAAACTGAAGCTGGTAATGGCGTGCCCTATGTCTGTGAGCGACTGGCCAGCTGGAAGCGGGTTGGACACTTGGAATGACCCCGTCAAAACACCACCCAGAGAATAGGGCGGTTCGATTGCAGTAAAAGGACTGCCCGTAAAAGCATAGGACGCGGGTGTGCCCGTTGGTAATGTTGCCGTCCACGTGGCTGGAGTCGAATTAAAGGCGTACTCGGTGAGTGAAAACCCGGCACAGGCGTCGCTGCCGGCGGGTCCCGAACCGACATTATCACCGAACTCTGAAATGTCGATCGTTGAGATGGGATCGCCAGGCATGACATTAGCCTCGCGAATATAGCCAACCCACTTGACGATCCTACCCTCACCATCGGTGTCCACATCTAAGGAGCAGACGACTGCATTGGATGGATTGAGCGTTTGAACACCATCGGAGAAATTAAAGTCTGTAATGTAACAGATCGAGTCCAAGTTAGATGCGAATGCCGGTAAGGGCGGTGAAAACTCAATGCTCCCGACAACCCTGTCGGTTAACGTATAAGGCGGAACAACATCGGTAAAGAATTCGCCCGTGTATTGATAGACCTGGGCACACGCGGGCATCGCAATGAGCCATATCCAATTGAACTTTGTCTTCATCATTTGAATGTGTTCATGGTCGTCACCTATTGAGTCCTTCGCTAGATTGAATCCTTCGGTTTTAGAAATCGTAACTATTAGATTACTCCCGAGTCTATGAGGGCGCAAAGGCCTTGTCAACGCACGATCCACTAGGAAGTCTTCTTCACAATGGGCAAGCAGAGAGATTGGCGCAGGTTTCGCCGCTATTAATGAGGCATACATATGTCAGGATCGAGGGTGGCGCTACATTGCCACAAAACGTGTCGCCACCCACCCGCCAATAAGGCCACAGCGATTCTAGGAAATGGGGGGCAACGCCAATGGCTTCGGCCCATTCGTCAAACGACAGCCCGACCCAGTCCTGGAGGTTATTTGATGCGGTCAGCTCGACGTTGATCGCGTCCGCGAGTTCCGTCGAGCCAGCAGTAGCCAGTCGTTGCCAAATATCGAGCGCGTCGTCGACCATTTGCTGATCCACAATGAATTCATCACCGTTGCCGGAGACCATTGCTTCGATTCCGGGTATGAAGTTTTGCAGGGTGCCATAGCTATCCCAAAGCAGGAATGGATTGGCGATGCCCAATTGCCCCATTTCCGAAGCATGGGTATCGTAGAAGTTCAAGAAATGTTGGCCGCCCGGGGTGGCATCGAACAGCGCGGTCATGGCTCCAAACACAGACAGATCATCTAGTAAGCTGGGGACAAGTTGGTTTCGCTTTGAACTTTTAGCATGTCGGGCGCCAAGCTTGGGCAAGAACAGATCTTGAACCGCGCTGCAAGCAGCCAGTGGGTTGTAGTAGCCGCCCGTTGAGTATGGAGGAGCCGCAGGATCGCTGACATCGACATCCAAGGTGGCATTACGGAAGGCGTAAGCCACCTGATTGGACGGATTGATAAAGGCAACGTGAGGTCGCGCATCGAGTGCCGCATCGATGATCGAATTGACAGCGGAATCGGTAATAGTTTCTTGGAACCAAACGCCATTTCGCTTGGCGGCGATTCGGATGACGCCGCTATCAATCGTGTACAGGATTCTTGGCCTGTCGTAGGAGTCCAAACCAAGGGTTAACGCCAACGACGTCACGTTCTCACTTAGAGTAATGGCGTCATCGAAATTCCAGCCGCCGCCGTCGAACCAGCCGTATACAAGCCTATTACTGCTTTCATCGATGGTTGCAATCGTCGGGAAACCCGTACTGCCATCGCACTGAATGCTGTTCACCCGCCCCGCAACAACACCGGCGCCATACACCTGTACGTCCGTAAATTGTGAGGCCATATTGTTCCAGGTGGCCAGGCGAAGGTCATCGTTCACCCCATCGTGATATGCGATAAAGATGTTTCGGTCCGCGTCGGACGAAATGGACAGCGAACCGCTGGTTGAATCGAGCGCTGGTCCGACGGCATTCGTATAACGGTCGAACGTGGCACTCGGTGAGGTTGATATCGCCAACCTGATCCTCTGACTGGTCGCGTTCCAATAGGCAATGCGGATGTTGTCAACACGGTTCCCCACCAAACGATTGTAGCGACCTACATCGGCAGTATCGTCTACGGTCACGGTACCCCATATTCCATCTTTAAAATAAGTAAAAAGCAGAGTTTGATTGTCGGCGTCATAGTAACTTATGTGCCGCAAGGTGTCGGAGCTCGAGCTATCTAGTTCCAATACCGGATTGATGATGAAGTCGACGGGCTCGGTCATCCATGGTTCTTCCCATTGGGATGAAAGTATCTGGCCCGTGGATTGGTTTGCGTAGGCGATATTCGGCTTATTGTTGTACACACTAATCGAGACCGCCGTCGTCTGTCCTGGATCCGGAAGCGATTGTACCTGCCAATTTGGCCCCCAGCTCGCGTAACGTAACGTAGCGTAGCGCGTGGTGTAGTAACACACCATGACGGATCCGGATCCGTCGAGGACGGCATGCGAATTTGATCCGAAGGGGGCGCTATTGTCGATGACGTCAATCTCCCAGCTTGCGCCATTCTTTTGGAGGTGCAGTAATGCGTCGACAAAATCATCAACGACGAGGGTCAGGTGTCGGGTATCGTCACTTGCAAGCATTAGGTTCACACGTTTATTGAAAAACGATTCGCCATCATATGCCGTTTCTATTTGCCAATTCACGCCATCCCAAGCGGCCAGCTTCAGCTGATCTGCGAAAATGCCATCAGCATAGGCGACGAGTGGTCGGTCCATGGAGTCAATTGCGATAGCCGAATAATCATTGAATGTCCCGTCTGTAACGGAGATGACCTCGAGCTGCCACATCATCCCAGTTCGTGTCGCATGATAAACGTCATAATCGACCATGCCTTCTACCATAAAACTCACATGCGGTACTCCCAATGAATCCAAAGCGAGCCTAGGGATCGGTTGTGAAAGACCCACTGGGAGATTGTAAATAGTTTCAACAGTCCAAGTGCCGTCAAACATGCGATAGCGAATTTCTCGACTACCCTGGTCAAAATAGACAATGTGAGGACGATCCATCGAATCAAGCTGCAAGCTGACTTGCGGGTTGATGGCCTCGTCGGGTAAACCGATGTCTTGAAGGTCCCAACTTCCATTCCAATGGGCGTATCGGGGTGTACGAGTACCGAAACTTCCCGCGCTGTATGCAATATGTGGTAGGTCGTTGCTATCAAGGCAAAGAGAGACGAATCCCCCATCCCCTACCATATACGGCGCCTCGTCGACAAACATCGATTGCCATTGAATACCGTCCCAGCGAACATAAAACAGTTGGGCGTCGTTTCCGGACCGCTTCGAAACGCGCCGCACGTATGCCATATGCGGGCGACCATTGCTGTCAAGTGCGATTGCGCAGCCCAAGCCTACGTTGGCACGCGTCGCAACACCTTGTATTTGCCAGCCTTCAGGGTTAACGGGTGGCGGTGAATCGTTGCGGAACACGAAATTGGGTTCAAAGGCGGCGCTAAAGGCGTCAATGTCGCCGTCGCCATCAAGATCCGTCAACGCAGCGTCGTAATGTGTGCTGGCCGCACCCAGTGTTTGGCCACTGTCAACAAAGGAAGCGCTGCCATTGTTGAGCCATACTCGATTACCTTCCGGAAAATTGTTCGCGACGAAGGCGTCGAGGTCGCTGTCACCGTCCACATCGCTTAAACTCACGCCAAGTGATGCGGCACTGCCCAAGCTCTGGCCACTGTCGTTGAAGACTCCCTGTATACCGCCCTGAATACCACCTTGGTTGATCCAGACGGTGTTCGCATTAGGGAACCAATTGGCCAAAAACGCATCCAGGTCGCCATCGCCGTCGAGGTCACCGAGATCCACATCGTAAGCCCAAGCTGTTCCGAGTGTTTGACCGCTGTCGGCGAACTGACCCTCCGTTCCTAACTGCGCTCCGCCTTGGTTTACCCATATACGGTCCATGACGCCGCTACCACCGTTGGCAAGAAACGCATCCAAATCACCATCGCCGTCCAAATCTCCCAAAGCGACCGAGTAACTAGTCGAGCTACCCAGGCTCTGCCCGCTATTGATTAGCATTCCGCTTCCGTCGTTGAACCACACACTATTCTCCATATGGTTGGCGAAGAAGAAATCCACAAAGTTATCTCCATTCAAATCACCCATGGCAACGTCGTTACTTTGCATAGGCTCAAATGCCTGGCCTGCGGTGAATAAACCAGTGCCATCGTTCACCCAAACCTGATTGTCGGCGAACGCATTGGCGACCACCACGTCCAAGCCATTCAGTCCATCCAAATCGACTAAGACAACGCCCTCACTGTTAGCACTACCCAGGAATTGGCCACTATCTGAAAACGTACCAACCCCGTTGTTGAACCAAACTTTGTTCGCCCCGCTAGAATTGGCGACAAACGCATCCGGACGACCGTCACCATTGAGGTCGCCCAACGCAACGCGTTTGCTTGTGCTATTCCCCAAGGTCTGTCCCGTATCGGTGAAGGTGGATTGGCCAAACGTCACCATGTTCACCATTCCAATCCAGAGGCCAATCACAAACATCCTTTGACATCGAAGAACTTCAAGATTCATGGTGGACCTCCTTCAGGGTGCCTCAAGCTACGCGGCGCAAAATTTCGTTTCCTTGTGGGAAAAACTTGCCGCTGGTCACGGTGTTGAGTTGCCTATTCCGTAAATCAAACTTAGGGTGCTGCGAAATTAAGCGTCAAGCTCAGGCCGAGAAACCGCCCCCATAAAGCATTAGTTGTGATGGAGACTACGGAAATAACGTGACCTGCGTAACATTTATACGCAGCGTGACTAGTCCAGAGTGTTAACCCGCAGCTCTATGCTTGTAACCAAATCGGTTGCTTCGAGACAACAATCCCAATTCCGGCAACGTTGTAGCCCAAGAATGATCGCAAAACGACTCATTTATGGATCAGCCCATGAAAAACATTGCTCCTTTAAGTTCTTTCTATTTGGAGGTGTTATTGAAAAGTAAAAACTTGATAAAAAGTCTTGCCCATCATTGCAATCTTTTGCACGCAAACCAGATAATGACTTCGTCTTTTTGCCAAACGGAGGGTTCTGATGCGATGTTTTTCCTTACCGGTTCTGTGCATGCTGCTCTCGGGCGTGCCAACAGTAAACGCAGACGAAGCGCTTTGGAATCAATTCATGGGGCCAAGCGGTAATGGGCGCATCGAGGTGGACAAACTCTTTGAAGAATCTTCGGCTTTCAGCCTCGAACTGGGATGGCGTCAACCGCTGGGCTCAGGTTATTCAGACATCATCGTCGACGGTACCCAGCTCTTCACTATGTTTTCAGATGCAACGGACGACTACCTTGTGGCGCTCAGTACCGACTCAGGTGAAACGCTTTGGCGTTACAAAATTGGCCCGACTTACAAAGGACATGGCGGCTCTGTTGATGGACCAACATCAACGCCACTGTGTGATGACGGTCAAGTATTTGGATTAGGTCCTCACGGAGATTTCTTCGCGCTCGATCAGCGCAGCGGCAAACAGATCTGGCGTTTCAATTTGGTTGAAACACAGGGCGCCAAATCTCCGCCTTGGGGATTCACCAGTTCCCCAATCATGGCAGCCGGACATGTGGTGATTGAAGTGGGCGGCGAGCAGGGCAATAGTTTTTGCGCTTTTAACGTGGAAACCGGCGAACAGATATGGTGCTCCGGCACAGGTACCGTCTTTTATCAATCGCCAATCCTCATTGAGCTGGCGGGCGTTGAACAGATCCTATGCAATACCAATAGCCACGTTATGGGGCTGGATCCGACCGACGGCAAAATATTGTGGACGCAGCTAACAAGCGACAAAGAGTTCAGTGCCATTGCGCGAGCTCAGCGCCTCAATTCAAACCGATTCTTGCTTAGCCGCAGTGGCTATTACGGAGATTTCGCCGCCTACGATATCCAACAAACAGAACAGGCATGGCATATTACAGAAGCATTAGTCTACGCGGATTTCAAGAACACCTACCAGGGCCCTCTGGTCTATCAAGATCATCTCTACGGAATCAATGGGCGCATACTTGTTTGCGTTGCGATGGATTCAGGGGAACGAGTTTGGCGATCAAGAGAGCCAGGAATTGGGCGCATGATTCTCGTCAACGATCGGCTAGTCACATGGGGGGCGGATGGCGACTTGTATGTGGGTCGAGCATCGCCAAGCGGCTATGAGACTGAGGCACAAATACACGCCTTGGATACGGGCGGATTCAATATGCCCGCCTGTGATGGCAAACGTTTTTACGTGCGCAATTACCTAGAAATCGCCGCCATTAATGTGGTCGCATCGGCGTCTCTGAAAGCGTCAACTGTCGACTTGCCCTCGCTGACGGCCAACTCCGAGTTCGGGAAATTCGTGCGGCAGTTATCCGGGGCAGAGGACAAAAAGTCCCAAATCGCTGACTTCTTTGAAAAGCACCCTACGATGCCATTGCTCGAAGGAGATCGGCTGGTCCACTTCATTTATCAAACGGAGGCGACCGACCTTGTCATGGCTAGTGACTTGGCTCCCAGAGGCGCATCAATGTTCAACGTTCCCGGCTCTGACTTTCATTACAGGAGCTACACGGTTGAACCAAATGCACGCTTGGAGTACCGCTTCATCGAGGATTTTGAAAAGCCGCAATCCGATCCTCGAAACAAAAAGATCGTTATTGGCAGCAAGGGCTCGTTTTCTGAGCTAGTGATGCCTAAATGGGAAGAAGCGGCCTATTTAATGGATCATGATGCAACGGATGCGGGCGTCCTCGACGTAATCACTATTGAAAGCCAACTAACTGGAACGCGAACGCTCAGCGTCTATCTCCCTTCAGGCTATGGCAAGGGTGAACAATCATATCCATTACTTGTCGTATGCAACGGTGATCAGGCACTTGAGTTTGGTTTGATGGGCCAGGCGCTGGATAGCCAGATGCCCGATCCGGTCGCGGCTGCCGTTGTCGTATTCGTTGCTTTCAACAAAGGTCAATTTGGTATTTATGGTGAAAGTGCCGGCAAACAGCGTGGTGACTATATTGATATGCTCGGCAAAGAATTGATTCCATTCCTTGAGCAACGTTACAGGCTCATCTCAGCGCGGGACGCGAGGGCGATAACCGGTACAGGTGCCGGCGCTTACGCCAGCATGATGACTGCCTTGCAGTATTCGAATTCTTTCGCCCGTGTTGCCAGCCAAGGAATCGATTTGCACATTCACTTAAGGCGCGATCTGCTTCGGGCTGCGACAGAGAACCTGGCACTCGACATCTACATGGAATGGTCTGGCTATGAGCAGGGCTCACCGGAACAGGACTACTTTTACCAACGTGACCACGCCGAATTGGTGACGGCACTTCAAGAAGCGGGTCATAGAGTTGCGGCCCGCAAAGTTCCGGCAGGATCTACCTGGGGCACATGGCGCGCTCAGAGCCACCATGTACTAGCCGCTCTGTTATCAAAAACTGACGACAAATAAGGTAATGTTTGCACTCCCCTTTCACGCCACAGACATGGGCATGCCTTTAGGCACTCTTCTTGCGCTGCTCTAATTAATCGTCGCCTAGCGGAGGTTCTTTCTTGGTCATCATGTGTTGCCTATGGAGTTTTGGGGTGCTTTACGAACAGTTGGACCAGCCTGGCACAGGTTTCGGGCTTTCATCCACCAACCCCGTATTTAGTGATGTGTACTCAGCAGACGATTTCACCGTTCCGATTGGGTCGACCTGGACGATTCGCTCCATCGTCGTACGCGGTAGACACGCATCCGATTGCCGAACGAAGGCTGCCTTAACCCCAGCGCGTGTTTGTCTATTTACAGACATTGCAGGCCTACCTGATGTGGTTGTATTTGAAGCCGAGAATATCATGCCTGTCCAGTTGGGAACCGAACTAGGGCTTTCGCTTCCTCAACCATGGAGCCTGAATGCTGGCACTTACTGGCTCGAAGTGTCATTTGAAACATTGGGCAATTGTGTTTGGCTTTGGCGAACCCAGGCTACCCAAAACGGAGCTGCCTATGCGACCACAACCATGGGACCCTGGACACCATGTGGGGGACAACCGTCCTGTTCGTCATTTAACCCAGACCTGGATTGGGATTTATCCTTTGCCCTATCGGACGCTCCCATCCTAGCTACCGTCCCCACGTTAACCACCACGCCATTGCTTTTTCTCATCGTGGGTCTAGTTGCTACCGCTGTCACAATCAAACGAGACAGGCGGCCGAAGTCCGCACCCGACATCAAATAATTCGCTTGATCAAACAAATAGAAAAATGTCTGATTCCATCGATGACATAGGTTTGACTAATGGCTGAAGAAATTTGTCAATACACGACCATCATGAATTAATGCGCAATAACTGTAGTCGCTTATATTCAGCTCATACTCTTGGACACCCGCACTGCGTGTCACACAAAGCTTATCGTTTCGGATGAACGCCAGCTCATTCGACAAATAAAATGCTCGGTCTACGTTATGGAAAGTATGCCCCCGCACCAGCTCCCCGTCAACAAAATCATAGACCGTTGTCTTTGGAATGCTTGGTGCGTCCTGCTGCCATATTCGTGCTGAAATGCCGATGCTCTGGCCGTCCTTAGAGATCACCGCCGATTCGATCTCACTCTCATGTTCTATTTCAGCCAATAGCTCGCCAGTTGGGAAGCGAAATAGTCCAATATGACCTTCCTGAGTTGCCAGAACACTAGTGCCGTCTCCAGAGAGACTCACATCTGCTTTGCCGACCGTGATGACAACCGAACCCGACTCGTCGACGATGCGATGCCGAAGCAAAAAGTGCTTATCATTCAGGAATTTTGCAAAATCTTGAGACATTGCCCTCTCGGTCAGAATCTCATCTCCAAAAACCGACCTTGCCTCATACAATAAAGGCCATTCAAAGACTCGTGAGATTTGCTGCAAATTGCAAATCCGAAACAGACCCCTTTCTTCCCTAATATAGGCGCAGCTACCCAATTCATCGGGGCACATCAAATGGCCATCATCCCATAACCCGCGAACCGGAAGATTTCTGATACTCACTTGCTGCAGCGTGTAATCAATGACATCAATTTGGAAGGCAACCTTCTGACCCCAAACAATTACCTTGTCACCGTTGGGCGACCAAAACAAATCATAATATCGGCCATTGGTGTCTTTTATGGCTCTGCTAAGTGCTTTCAAGCTTTTTTCATCCACGCGACCTTTGAGACGTTGTGTAATTGAAATACATTGCCCCACACCGGATGTCGCAACACTTTGATTTGGGCTAGGCTCAGCCACCCACAGATACAGTTCCTTTTTTCCAGTCAATCTGAAGCCAGGAAAGCCCAAGAACACGAAATCGCATGTGGTCCTTGGTATGCCGGCACTGGGGCGCAGAATGATGTGATGAATCCCGACTACTTCGCTTTTTAGCCTCCCGCGTTCATTTGGTGATGCAATGATTGGATGCAACACGCCATCGCGAGATATTCGAACGATTCCCTTTCTATCTAACGTCACCGCATGAGTTCCGTCTGGAATGGCGTGCTCACCGAAAACCAAAATAACGCAAAGCAAGCACAGCATGGATCCTCCCATCTTCCACAAGATATTGCGCCACTGGAACGGCACATGTGTCAGCCACGTCTGCACAACAAGGGAAACATAGCGCATTTTGTTACGCGGAACGATTCTACCCGTTTGTTTGAGCTATGGTTGAGTTGTATTAGACGGCTGGGGAAGGCCAATCACGTCCCAGTATTCCACCAGCTTGAATCCCTGGTGATGGCGCAGACCGTCCATCAGGAAGTATTTGTGCGAAAAACCCGACAAAACAACCAGACGCTTGCCAGCATACGTCTCAGTGTGAGCTGCAATATTGGCTACCATGGCTTTGTTTCGTTTGACCCAAAACGTCTTCACGCGCTCCCAATGTTCTGCAAATGGCGCCAACTCGGGTGTGGAAGCGATGATCTCTGTGTAGTGCTCATACAAGGTCTCCTTGCGCAACAAAACGAGGGCAGACGACGAGGGCGCATTAAAGACGTAGGCCGGCTCTTTACCAAGCTCAAGCAACGCACGGGTGATCGCTGCGATGGTGTCGACTTTCAATACGTTAATCGCGGAGAGTTTACCCGACTGATACAGACCATCAATCGCTTCCCCTAACGCTTTATTGTTCTGTTTGAATTCATGGTCTATCTTGAATTGACGTCTACCATCGAGGTCGTAGGGCCGCAGCTCAAAGGAATGATGATCTCGCAAACGCGTGACCGCTCGCTCCTCCAACTCTGGTTTTTCGATAGCAGGAAACCAATTGTCTTCTGTCAGCATCGAAGCGTCGCGTTCGAAAAGAATCACGTCTGGCTTCAGCTCCGTCAGGATTCGATGCAAATGATCGGTGGTGAATTGAGGTCCATCGCTGTGCATGGTACCGATGACGATCAATTCCGTTTCATCTCCGCAAAAGGCGAGCGAAACGACCACAAACAGACATAAAGCGCGTTTCATCAAACCACCCCTAATCTTAGCAAACCTCTTTCGTTATCCCCTGATTCTAAAACACTAAGACCAGGTATCGCCAATAGCCAATTAATTGAGATCACGAAAGTATAGCAAACGGGTTAAGGCGAAAGCGTAACTCGTCGCCGTCGACCTTCACCGGGTGTCTTATTCGGCTGAAAACTTGTAAGCGGATATGCCGGTGTATTTGGGGAACCAATCCTGCTGGATGCAAAAATACAAGGCCCTCCCTCGCAAAAAGCCAGATTGAGCTGATCGCAAAAACTACTTTGTTAAAAACAATCTAGATAGTCCCGGCTATGTCCCCTTTGTCATGACGTTCACGACCAAATAGACAAGCGTCGGCTGCTTGCGCGTCCGCTGGCTGCACTATCGGGCTATGACTATAAATGACTGCACCATGATCGGGGGCTTGTGAATATGCAAGCCCCACGACCTTTGAATTCAAGCTGCCGCCCTCACGCGTCGCATTGCCATAGCCATGACAGCTAAGCCAATCAGTAGGGCGCCTAATCCCCAGGTCCCCAAAGTAGGCACCGACCCTCCGGCACGCATCGATACCAATTGCATGATATCGGCTGCGCCACCATTTGCGCCCACGGCGAACCAAAAAACCCCTGAAGGGGCTTCAACACCATCCAAAACCGTCCCTGACTCGTAGTCAGTCACAAAGCCTGCGAATAAGTTGAATTCACCTCCTTCGCCGCTTATAGGAACAGTGGGTCCCCAAGGTTGCTGCGAAGTCGGTTGGCCAACTAGTTCCTGGCCAAAATCTAACAGACCACCATTCGTGTCCCATTCAACTAAGTCAAAATCATCGATAACAAAGGTTCCATTTCCGGCTCCTGCGCCAGTAACCGTCACCTGCAAGTCAAGAACCCCAGGGTGCGGCAAAGCGAAGGTCGCGGTACCTGGGTTGGTTAGGAGGGTTTCCTCAAAAACAATGAAACCAACAGCCGATGCGCCTGTTTGCGCACTCAGAAACGTAAAGTCAAATCGAATCGGGGCCGCGAGGCAAGATACACTAAGCAACAAGAATGCAGTCCGATACATAAATACTCCCATAACAAAGGATTAGGGCCTGAATACAACTGTTATTCTTGACATATTGATTCATGTTCACAATCCCCCGATTCGGGTATTTACGGCCAATTTTTTCGACTTTGGTCTGCATTCAAATAGCGACAGAAAATAGCCCCGGTCGAAAGACACAGATCGAATCAAGCTCACAGAGCCCCCAAAAGCGGTGGGGGGACTAGTCACTAATTTGCGCCGACTAAATTTGCATAAATAGTTGGTATTACATATGTTGAACCCACGGTCGGGCCGAGACTGTTGTATAAGCCCTCTAATTTGCTCGAATCAGATATTGATGAAATGGGAGCATTGCGGAGTATATGAAAAAGGACTCTTAACGTCCGTCTGGCCGGCATCACATCTTGCGCCGCGCCAAGGAAGCTCGGACTCACTTTCTTAAGCTTTACGCTAACGTCGGCGTCGATCACCTGGTTTTTAGCCTCACGGAGGCGGCAGAATCTAGCCCCGGTCGTAAGGCCGGGGTCAAACGTCCAAAATCCTTAACGAGCCCCAATGGGCGGCAGGAGGTTTGGCCGATATCTTTTTGATTCGAGTTTGACGCAAGTTGTTGGCATTAAATATTTTGAATCCACGTATATTCGTTAATCCGCAGACCTACCCCGACCTGACGGTCGGGGCTATATCCTGTCGCGCTTTGGCGCTTTGGCGCTTTGGGAAGGATGAGGTTTTCGCGTGTGGAACAGGCATCTTGCCTGTTTAGGCTAGTGTTTGTTGGTGAGACAGGAATGGGCAAAAAGGGCTGCATTTAAGTTGATCGGAGCTTTTTGAGATCACAGGCGGGACGCCTGTGCCACTAGGGCCTTTGATCTCAACCGTGGAACAGGCATCTTGCCCGTTGGGTCTTCTGATTGTTGAGGTGTCTGGAAAAAGGGAACGGGGCTGCAAGTTGATTGGAGCTCTTCGACTCTACAGACGTAAATCCTAACTCGCCTTCCAGAAACCGGCTATTAATCAGTCTTCACTCAATCGGCGATTGCACTAACCACAAAATAACCCTCATCCAATGCGTCGGAGTCCACTATGACGGCGCGCGTTTGGCCATTGGCATGTACGAGCCAGCGAAACGGATTGACGGTGTCGTCGCTGTACAAGACGTCGACGGCGAAAACACGGGCTAGGAAAGTCGCCAGCTCCTCATGACTGGCTGCGGATTGCCAATAGATGCTTATCTGTTGGGGAAATTCGCCACCCAAGGTTTCCAGCAACGCAAACTTGCCCGCGCTGATATCGCTCAAGGCCTCGAAATTCGGCACAAAGGTGATGGCATCCGCTGGCAGGCCATAAAATTCGCTGAACCGAAGTTTCAAATCATGCGCAGGCAAAATGCGGGATAAAAACACTTCGTTCATGTCAGATCGTTTCCTGCTTCACACGGCCTATAGACGTAATACTCAAGTCAAAATCGATCATATCACGGTGGTTAGACTCGCTCGAATCACGCAAGCCGTTCGTCTCAAGGTCTGGTAGCGGCGAAAAAACTTCCTTCTATCCAGCTAAACGACGTCACCTTAGTTTTTCTTCTTGCGCTTCTTATCGAGCACATCAACTGCTACGCCCTTTACCTTTTGCCACATCTCCTCAGGTTCTTTTTCTGTGCCGGCTTGTTCAATGACAGCTGACACCATAGAGACACCTAACGCATTCCACAGTACATTCATATTGTCGGAAGCATCCAGTTCAAAGGCATCGGGATTCATGACCAACGAGAACGTCAGTTCGATGGGGTTCTGGGTATTGAGATAGGACACGGCTGGCTTCAGCGGGACTAAATCAAAGAACGACGTGTCTTCAGGCAGCACGATATGTCCATCATTCACTTGAAGGCTGATGTTTAGGTTCACATCCCAGTAGTCTTGATGGGTCCAGCGATCGCGTACGTCAATGTCCAAAGTCCCTTGGTCAAACAGCGAAAATGGGATCTTGATCCACTTGGAAACGAAAGAAACCGGTAGGTTGCGAGCCGACCATGAGGTTTGCATCGCATGACTCAGTTTCTTGGTCTCCACTTCTAAGCGTCGTCCGTCGAAAGTAACAAAGCCGTTGGATCGGAACAAGATGGTCCAGAGTGGACGACGACTGTGCAGCGGTTTCGCTTGTAGTGATGCCGTCACCTTCATGGCCCCTTCGTCATCAATGAACACTACTTCGACGTTTTGGATACTAAAGTTTTCCACGACAAACGCCTTCTTAGGTGGTCGGATTCGTTTGCGATCAGAAGGCGATTTTACGATCCGCCCGTGGAGTCCATCGAGATTGAGTCGGCTGACATCCACGTCGCCATAAAGCAGGTCCAGTAAACCCCATTTAACCTCAATGGTGTCAACGTGCAAATCAACTTCGTTGCTTTTAGTCACGCGCACACCTTGGAGCTGCAAGTTGCCGGCAATCACACTGCCCGTGACCTGATCGAAAGTCACCTTGAAGCTGGTTCGCTTTTCCACTTGCGCTAAGCTCCATTGCGTCATAGCAGGCAACTGGGTTCGGTCGACGACGATCATGCCGCTGATCAATGCCGCTGTCGTCGTGAGCGTCAAGCCCAACGACCAGCGCGCGATGCGACGAAAACGTTTCTTTCGAGCTTCACTCAACCCCGCAAACCAAGCACCGAATCGGCTCTTAGCGGCTCGCTTACTCTGGCTAACACAGAATACTCCACCAATGATGGCGCCAATCAGGTCAACAAACAGGACAACAAACGGCCAAGCCAACACGGCAAACATTTCGCCAACAATAAGGACTAAAGCTTCCATCGTTACCTCTAATGCTGCAACGCTCGAGCAATCACATCGGTTTATCTTTGAGGTTTCTACGGGCGCGTCCTAGTCGCCATGGTACTGGTCTGTTAATGTCCATTAGTCTCACAGGTTTTTGGGCTCAGCTCCGCCGTAGATGTTGTCAGAGCCTTTCGCCATCTCTACGAGGAAAACACCTCCTTGAGTACATCAGGACGCCGGACGGCCAACTTAATCAGGGATTGTGCTGCCCCAGTTGGTGTACGACGCCCTTGTTCCCAATCTTGAAGCGTTCGCAGCGATACATTCAACACTCTGGAAAACTCAGCTTGCGTCATACCCATGGCATGTCTTGCGGTGACGATTGTGGGTTGGTCGACTACAAAAGTCCGTAAGTCTTTGACTCCGTCCTGCATTACATGAAGATCATCCAGGAGCTCTTGGTTTAGGTCACGCTGCGCATCACGTCGTTCAATTTCACGTTCAGACATCAACCAACCCGCCTTTGCATTGAACTTTGTGAAGTTCACATGCTCAATGAATTAAGACCCAACGCATACGGCATTGCCGTATGATTTATTAATTCTATCGTAACACCAATTTGAGCCGCTCTTTTGACATGTCCATTATCGAAATCATTTATGATTTAGCCTTAAGCCACGGAGGAACTCAATGTCCGGCCACGACCCAATTCGCACTAGGCTCCAACGAATCTGGCAAAGGACGGGAGACAACTTTGCTAAGTCTTGACAGTCCAGCGTGGTCAGAGCTTGAGCACGCCTATGGAGACGCTGCAGACATCCCAGCACTTTTACGTCGGCTCGAAGAGCAACCATCATGTGACGCAGAAAAGGAACCGTGGTTCACGATTTGGAGCGCATTAGCCCATCAGGGAGACGTATATTCGGCGTCATTTGCGGCCGTTCCTCACATTATCAGAATGCTAAAAACGGCTCCTCTTGAAGCTGATACGTCCTTTTTCCAATTCCCAACCTGGGTTGAAATTTGTAGGCATAAGAATGGGGTCAAGATACCCGATACGCTAGAGAAACCCTATTCCGAGGCCTTGTCTGAATTGCCTTCTTTGGTTGCAGCGGTGGCCGGACGAGAGTGGGATGCTGAGTTTCTGCGTTCAGCACTGGCAGCCATTGCAGCGGCAAAAGGATTTCCAGCGGTGGCCGAAGCAGTGCAAGAAATCGATCCTGAAATCGCAACCGAGTTCATGGCATGGTTATCCGATCGCTAGCAGTGCTTAGGCCTTAAAAGGGAACTAGGAGTATGAATGAAGTTATTAACGGTCAATCGTAAAATAATTGATGATCTCAGCTAATTTTCGGGCTGCTTCTATGATTTCTTGCCTTAAAGGTACGTGCTGCACTAGGTGTTGCGGTAGGCGGTCGGCCCCGACGTAGGTGCCAGCTATTTGTCCTGCCATTGAGGCATTGGTGTCCGTATCACCACCTGCTTGAATAAGGTCGACGAGATGTGTTTCGAATTGGCTACTTTCGATGATTCGCTCAGCAGTGAGCGCGGCCAGCGGCACAGATTCCACCACATACCCCGAGCTACCGTATTGATCAGCTATTGTTTTCAGTGACGATGTTGAATCGCAGGTTGATAAATCGATCATACGGTCACGAACGCAGGAATCGGGCAGCCGCTGCGCAATTCCATCAAGTGTTGGCTTGTCCCCGTTCATTGCGATTCTGATTGCAAGCACGACTGCCAATGCGCCGATGTATGCTTCGTCGTTTTGATGGGTAATCCAACAAACATCGCGGATAGACTTTTTAAAGGCTCGCTCGCCGTTGTAATTCATGAAAGACAATGGAGCGATGCGCATAGCTGCGCCATTGCCGCTGGCAAATTCGCCTTTACGACCGACCAGCGCCCAATGACCGCCTGCCGATAATTCCGTAAGCGCTTTTAATGTCGAAGCCCCCAAACCTGTCAACTTGCTAGCCTGATACCAATGCACATAAGTCGCCGCAATGTGCTCCGGCGATGGCTGCCCACATTCAATTAACGATTCACAGGTTGCCAGCGTCAACTGCGTATCATCGGACACGCTCCATTCAGATGGGTAATCCACATCTAAAACTGCTTTCGATCCTTCGTACGGAAGACCCAAAGCGTCACCAATAGCACCACCTAACAAACACCCAAACAGGCGGTTTTCTAGTTCGTTTGCGTCTATGGGTTTCATAATTTGGATTGGCTACCCCCGATTGGTTAGTCTACGGATTTAGGAGCCTATTGTCATTTGGTCAGCCGCTTTCTGGACTTCTGATAAATACAACTGGCGGCTTAAAGAAATAGAACGCAACTGTTTACGTGATCGGTAGCTAATCCGGTGGCCTGTTATCAGATCAGATCAGCGTAATGCCAGAAAGCAGCCCAGCCGCCCATCCTATTTTTTTAGGTTGACATCGTTTTCTTTCGGCGCTACTTTGACAAAAACAAAACGAACGTTTGGTTTTTTAATTTGACCGCGAGCCAACGCCATGCGTCAACTCGATCACCGCCAGGAGGCCGCCCGTGAAGCTTTATCTCTGCTGTAAATATCTTGTCATTCTGATGCTGACCCTAACTGCCACTCCCCTTTTCGCTCAAACCGATGAGGAGAAAACAGAAACGGCAGAGAAAGACCAAACCTACGTCGAGGAAATGGTCGTGACGGCTCAGAGGCGCGAACAGAGTATCCAGGACGTTCCAATCGCGGTCAGCGCCTTTTCGGCCGCCAAACTCGAGGAAATGGGCACTCAGACCATTAACGAGTTGCAGATGCAGGTGCCAAACGTGACCCTGGTCCCCAGTCGCGCAACCAACAACACCTTGACCGCTTACGTGCGCGGCATCGGACAAGCCGATCCGTTGTGGGGCTTTGAGCCGGGCGTAGGTGTCTACATTGACGACGTTTATGTGGCGCGACCTCAAGGTGCGATGCTGGAAGTGTATGACATTGATCGCATTGAAATCTTACGCGGCCCACAAGGCACACTCTATGGCCGCAACACCATTGGTGGCGCACTCAAATATGTAACCAAGTCTTATGGTTCCGATCCCGGTGGCAGTATTAAGGCCGCCCTAGGTAACTATGGCCAAACCGATTTTCAGGTCAGCGGCCATTCGCCTCTAGGCTCTGAGAAACTGGTTGTTGGCGGCGCACTTGCCTTATTCAAACGCGACGGCTACGGCACCTACGTGGGTAGTGGCGACGAGAATTACGCCAAGGATATGCTTGCCGGTCGCGCGAGTTTGGACTTTCGCCCCCATGACCGTTTCCACCTGCGTCTATCACTTGACGCCCTAATCGATGATTCCAATTCCAAGCAAGGCCATCGTCTTACCGCCGAAGATCCGGCTGACCCCAATAGCCAACAAGTGAACAATGATATCTACGACACGCGCGCTGGCATTGGATCCGAAAACAAGGTCGAAACCAATGGCCAATCACTGATGATGCGTTGGCTCATCAACGAACGCGTGTCCGTCAAATCAGTGACCGCCCACCGTGACGGTGAAACCGAGACGCCCATTGACTTTGACGGTCTGTCACGGCCCTACTTTGATGTACCTGCCTTTTATAAAGATGATCAAACAAGCCAGGAGTTTCAGCTCACCTATGAAGGAGATCGCTTCCATAGCGTAGCTGGCGTTTACTATTTCGACGGAGAAGCCAGTGGCGCATTCGACGTCGTTTTGTCAGAAATCGCGGGTGGCTTCACCATCCTGCAAGCGGGCAAAGTGGACACAAAGAGCTATGCGGTCTTCGCCGATCTGTCTTGGGACATCACGGACGAATGGGGCCTCAACATGGGTGGCCGTTACACCAATGACGATAAAGATGTCGATGTGCTACGCGAGAACTTTTTAGGCCTGCGCAGCCCAACCTTTGGCAACGACTCGGCCATCAGCATAGGCGCAGTGACTGACTACACCAACGACCGAAGCTTCTCTGAATTCACGCCTCGACTTGGCTTCAACTTCTCGCCAAACGACCGGGTCATGAGCTATTTCAGCTACAACCGTGGATTTAAGAGTGGTGGTTTTGACATGCGTGGAAACGCGGCAGCTGCACCTGAGACAGTCAATGGCTATGGTTCAGAGATCGTTGACGCCTATGAGATAGGTCTCAAATCGACCTTGTCAGGCGGCAAAGTACAACTCAATACATCCGCCTTCTATTCGGACTACACCGATATGCAGGTGACCACTCAATTTGGTATTGATACCGATAATGATGGCGTCGATGACAGCTTCCAATCTTTGCTGCGCAACGCGGGTAATGCCGAAATTAAGGGATTAGAAGTGGAACTGAACGCCAAAGCCTCAGCCGCGTTCGGCATGTTCATGTCGGTTGGCTACGTCGATGCCAAATTCGTTTCTTTTCCTGGCTTTGACGCCAA
Source organism: Holophagae bacterium (assembly GCA_029263455.1). Classification (GTDB taxonomy): domain Bacteria; phylum Acidobacteriota; class Holophagae; order Acanthopleuribacterales; family Acanthopleuribacteraceae; genus JAGQSC01. The sequence goes on along the minus strand of JAJCXM010000008.1, from coordinate 491,939 downwards.
TGGTCAGCCTGTCGATTTCTCGGATCTAAAGGATGTGCCACATACGCCAGATTGGACCGCTAACATTGGTTTCAGCTATGCCAAACATACGAGCAACAACAGCTTGCTTACTGCTCATTTCAATCTCGGCTACCGTAGCGAATATCAAATTTTTGAAGACCCACTGCCGTTGCTTGATCCTGAAAGCACCACCCTCATCAATGCAGGCCTCTTGTGGACCATCCTTGAAGGCCGCTTGACTTTGAGCTTACAAGGCAAGAACTTGGGTGATGAAACCTACAAGGTGGGTGGCTATAACTTCCCAACGTTGGGACCTGCAGGCGGATCAACGCTCGCCTTTTACGGCGATCCGCAAACCGTCACGCTGGGCGCCGTATTCACCTTTTGAACGGGTCCGGGAACCAACCTGACTGCAGGTTGGTTCCTGAATCTCGCGAATCGTCGTCCTGCATCAGCTTCCTCACTGCCAGCCATATCCCTGGCCTACGCTTGCAATTGCCTTGACAGCAAGCTACCGTCCAACACAATGTTCTGACAAACAAAAATAGGTGTTCTGTTTTCATGAAACAGCAATTGAAGTCACAACGATCACGAGAATTGATCCTGCAAGCGGGTCTGCTTTGTTTCTCCAAGAGTGGATTCAAAGGGACGTCGATGAAAGATATCGCGCAGCAGGCCGATATTTCAATTGGACGCGTATACCATCATTTCCGCTCAAAGTCAGACATCTTTAGTGAACTTCTGAACACTTATTGGTCGGTACTTGAGGACCCCGACTCCAAACTGAACCGACTCGTGAATGAAGCCAATTTCCCCGATGACATTGCTGAATTAGCATTAGCGATCAAAGCCATTGTTGAGGACAACAAACAGTACATCATGCTGATCTATATTGATGTGATTGAGTTCCACGGTGAGCACATCAACCGCGTTTACGCCAATATGGCGGCCAACTTCAGACAGGCCTACCAAAGTCGCTTCGACGAACTTTCCGCCGACCAAAAGCTGCGCAAAGGGGCCGATCCCCTATTCGCGGTTATGCTGACTTATCGCTTCTTTTTTCACTATTTCTTGGTTGAGACCTCGTTCGGTGTGGCCGATCACTTTGGCTTCTCTAGTGACGCGGTCATTGAAAAAACGCAGGACCTGATTCTTCATGGCCTGCTGGCTTCAAACAGGCCAGAAAAATGACATCAGTTGACGAGAGCCAAATCCACGTCACATTACGTGGACAAGGGTCACCTATTCTTGGACTTGCAGGTTTTGGCTGCTCTCATTGGGTGTTTGACCATTGGACTGAACGCTTACAGCAGCATCACCAACTGATCCTGCCGGACAATCGCGGTATGGGCCAATCTGACAAAGTCGACAGCGCCTATGAAATCCATGATCTGGCGACCGATGCCAGCAAGGTCCTGGAAAGACTCGATTCAGATCCCGCCATCGTCATTGGCATCAGCATGGGCGGATTCATCGCGCAATCTTTGGCGTTGTTGGCGCCAAACCGCGTGCGAGCACTAGTTCTCATGTGCACCTTGGGTTCAGGACCCGACTTCACGTCGCTACCGGACTCTTCACGAGACGATATCCAAAAATACTATCAATTAGACCCTTTAGTACGCGCCAAGCAGGCCATGGCCACAACCACACACCCCAGCTTTGCGTCCATCGAACCTGAACTATATGCTCGTGTCCTTAGTGATCGAGTCAAGAATAGTGCGGACTGGCGTCAGGTGACTCACCAGTACGATGCCGTGCAGCACTTTCTTAAACACGCGCAGCCGATTCATGAGATTAAATGTCCCTGTCTCATTTTGACGGGCGATCAAGACCGTTTGGTCGATCCCATCAACGCCCATCTCTTAGCACAAAAGATACCCAGTTCCCGGGTGGTTGCTATTCCAGACACCGATCACCTCTTCTTCTTAGAGAAACCCGATGCTACGGTTGCGGCCATCGAATCCTTTATTGAGTCATTGCCGTGATTGGCTTGTCGAAATCGGCGGTATGGTTGCCCGCCGGCCGCGAAGATGCAGACTACGTAGCGCAGCAAACCGGTATTCCAGCCTCGGTTATTTCAGAGAAGATGGGCTTGCGTTCAAAATGTCGTGCACGCGCCGACCAACAACCTTCGTTCATGGCCATTGAGGCAGCCAAAGCGGTTCTGAAGCAAGTCGACCCAGGCTCGATTGACATGTTGATTTGGACGGGTTCCGAGTACAAAGATCATCCGGTCTGGTCGGCCGGAATTTATGTCCAGCATCAGTTGGGACTGACGAACGCATGGGCTTTTGATTTGGCGGCTAGGTGTTCGTCCAATGTGGTGGCCTTACGTGTCGCCAAGGACATGATGATGGCGCGGCCAGAACTGAAACGCGTGTTACTTTGTGGCGGCCACCGAACCGGTGATCTTGTGAATTACCAAGATGCCAACGCACGCTTCATGTACAACCTTGCCGATGGCGGTTCGGCCATGCTCTTAGAGCGAGACGCCGGCAATGAAATTCTAGATTCGGCCGTGATTACGGATGGTTCCTTTAGTCTGGATGTAATTATCCCAGCCGGTGGCACACAAAAGCCTATGCGCGGCTCGTTTACATCCGATGATACCTATCTCACCGTGCCTGACGTGGCTGGCATGCGCGATCGACTAGGTGATCGCTCGATTAAAAACTTCATTCGTGTCATCAATGACGCCGCCAAGGGCCGAGCTATCGATTATCTGGCCTTGGTCCACCTCAAACGGTCGGCCCATGACATGATCCTAGACAGCCTAAACCTCAATCAATCGCAAAGTACCTATTTGGACGAATACGGTCATTTTGGGGCTCCAGACCAAGTGCTCTCCATGGGACTCGCCGAACAGGCCGGTTTGTTAAAGCCAGGATCGTTGGTGGTGCTCGCGAGTGCTGGCATTGGTTATACATGGTCGGCGGTGGCGCTAGAGTGGCAGAGCAAAACGTTTTCATTAGTTAAGGAGCAGCCATGAAAGGCATGCAAGGCAAATCGGTCATGATCACGGGCGCTGCTGCCGGTATTGGCTTAGCGACCGCACGGCGTTTCCAGCAAGAAGGCGCTCAACTGATATTGGTCGATCTAGCTACCGCCAACCTCAAGGACGAATTCTCAAACGCGACGCTAATCGACGCGGATGTAGCCAGCGATCAAGGCGTCAAGAGCTGCGCTGATGCCATGACCCAAAAGGGAATTCATGTCTTGATCAACAACGCCGGCATCACCCGCGATGCACAAATTCTCAAGATGACCCGCGAGCAGTGGGACCAAGTGTTGGCGGTCAATTTAACCGCTATTTTTGAGCTCTCGAAAGCGGCCGCTCTGATCATGAAAGAACAGAACGACGGCGTCATTTTAAGTGCTTCGTCTGTCGTCGCCCATTATGGCAATTTCGGCCAAGCCAATTATGCGGCCACCAAAGCTGCTGTCATTGCATTTACACAAACGCTGGCCAAAGAGTTAGGTCGCTTTAATGTTCGCGTCAATGCGGTCGCGCCCGGATTCATCGAAACATCCATGGTTTCCGCTATCCCCGAGAAGGTGTTGGACGTACTGCGCGACAAACCTGCGCTCAAACGCATGGGCCAACCTGAAGAGATAGCCGCCGCATACGCTTTTCTGGCGTCAGACGATGCCCGTTACATCACGGGTACTACCTTGAATGTGGACGGAGGCATCATTTTAGGATGACTTTGCATTATCAAATCGATGGCCCGACTTCCGGCAAGCCATTACTGCTTATCAACGGCCTGTTCGCGTCCTTGGAGAGTTGGGACCCGGCGCTCAAATACTTAGCCGAGTTTCGTATTTTGAGATTTGATGGCAAGGGTCAAGGTAAAAGTCCCGACCCGCAACAACCCTATGTTCTTGCTGAGCAATTAGAGGACCTCACAAACCTCTTGAATCGTCTGGACTGGCCAGAGACAAACGTGGTTGGCATCAGTAATGGCGGATGCCTAGCTTTAGCGCTCGCAGCTCGCTACCCAGAGCGCGTCAGTGCGCTTGCAGTAGCCGGATGCACCATGGGGGTTTCACCGCTTTTACGGCTGAAACTACAGACCTGGCTTCAAGCGCACCGGATCGGCGGCGCCCAACACCGCTTTGATGTGGCGACGCCTTGGATTTGGAGTAATGCCCTAATTGAGAGTCAGCCCGACCTGATCAATCATTACCGATCAAATGCTGGTGAGCGCAATGTCCTAGCCGTCGAGCATCTCATCTTGGGCGCGCTGCAACACGAAATCGATGTCTCCCCTATTACGGCACCCTGTCTATTATTGGCCGGCGATCAAGACATCTTGACTCCAAAATGGGAAATGTCATTGATGTTACCGCTGATGAAAAAGGCTCGTTTGGAACAAGTGATCGGCGCTCATGCAAGTCTCCTAGAGCATCCCGATCTTTTTGAGCAGAAGATTGTTCCGTTCTTGAGGAAAACGACTCATGTGGCGTGATTTCATCGCGTTCCATGCGCAACGGCATGCAGACCGGGAAGCACTCTTTGTGGTGGCCGAGCAAAAACGAGTCAGCTATGGAGAGTTACACCGTCAGTCCGATCAGTGGGCCCATTGCCTTCACAAACACGGGGTCAAGTTCGGCGATCCCGTGTGTTTACTGGCCAACAACTGCCTCGAACATATCACTTTGCTGTTCGCCTGTTCGCGCTTAGGGGCCATTTTTGTGCCTTTGAATACGCGGCTCGCGTTAGCCGAGCTTAAAGAGCAATTAGCCAACATTGAACCTAAACTGGCTTTGACCGATGGTGATCGCGATCTACCAGATGGCGTCCCTTGGCAACGTATCCAAGATCAACCACTCGAGCAAACGGCACCATTTCCGACAGTCAATTTGGAGATGCAGGATCCCGTCTTGATGTTATTTACGTCAGGTTCAACGGGCATGGCCAAAGGCGTCATACTGCACGCTGGCATGTTGTTGTGGAACATGATCAATACACAAACAGGCTGGGACCTGAACGCGGACGACATTTCGGTCATCCACACCCCTTTCTTCCATACGGGCGGTTATAACGTGACGGGTTTGCCCTTACTGCGTTTGGGCGGGCATTTAATCTTAGTTGACCGATTTGAAGCACAATCCATGTTACGCATCATCGAACGGGAACGGGTGTCTGTCTTCTTCGCCGTGCCCACCATGTTTCAGTCCATGATGGCATGTCCAGACTTCGCCAACACGGATTTCTCAAAGTTGAAGTGGTGCATTTCCGGAGGCGCGCCGCTTCCAGTCTCCGTCATCAAAGCCTACGAAGAACAAAATGTGCCTTTCAAACAGGGCTTTGGTATGACGGAAGTGGGACCCAACTGTTTTTCGATGACGTGTGAAGAGGCGAGCTTGAGACCGGAGTCGGTCGGTCGCCCTGTCTTACATAGCGAAGTCAAATTAGTGGATGAATCGGATAGGGAAGTAACCCCGGGCGTGATTGGAGAGTTATGTATCCGCGGCCCTCACCTCTGTAAAGGCTATTGGAAACAGGACGCGCTCTTTCAGTCGCTATGTGCGGGTGGTTTCTTTCATACCGGTGACCTCATGCGCCGTGACGAACAAGGTTTCTATTATGTGGTGGGACGAAAAAAGGACATGTACATTTCAGGCGGCGAAAACGTCTACCCGGGCGAAGTACAAAGGAAATTACTCTTACATCCAGATATAGGAGACGCGCTAGTATTCGCCGTACCAGATCAACATTGGGGCGAAGTCGGTTTTGCGTTCTTACGCACTGAAATCGATCTCGAATTAATTGCGCTACGTGAATTCCTCAACCCTCTTTTGTCGCGTTACAAACATCCCCATCATGTCTGCTGTTTGGCAGAATTTCCGGTACTGGCCAATGGCAAATTAGATCGGGCCGCCTTAACCTTGAAGGCCCAAGAACAGGTGGCAAGATGAGCATATGGTTCGCGTCCATTTTCATGGGAATTTATGTCTTGATCACCTATGCCCTTTCCATTCGCGGCATGCGCAAGACCCACGACTTGTCTACGTTTTCTGTGGGGGCCAAAGATATGAGCCCCTATTTAGTGGGCCTCACCATGGCGGCCTCCATTGCCTCGACTGCCACTTTTGTGATTAACCCGGGCTTTGTCTACACGCATGGACTGTCGGCTTATCTCCATTTTGGCGTCGCGGCCTTTGGTGGGATTGCTTTCGCACTCATTGCGCTGACACGAGGATTCCTCAAGTTTGGCGCAAAATACAAAGCACTTACCGTACCTCATTGGATCTTCTGTCGCTTCAATAGCCGCTCGCTTTCTGTCTTTTATGCGATCACCAATTTGTTGAGTTTGACCTTCGTGGTGCTGATCTTAGTTGGCTGCGCCATCCTAGCCTCATCGTTATTCCCCGTTAGTTATCACGTCGCCTTGGCGGCTGTTCTGCTCTTTGTGTTCAGTTACGTATTGATGGGCGGGACATACGCGCATGCCTACACCAATGCGTTTCAAGCTGTCCTGATGCTGGTCATTGCCCTGATCCTCTTCTTCTCAGGTGCCGAACATCTATTCAACGGTTTTGGTGATCGTCTAGCCTCCGTTTCAAGTGACTTTGCGGCGGCGTTTAATCCATCGAGTAATCTGTATTACGACTTCATGTCGGTTTTCCTTTCGAGTTTTGTGATCACAGCGGCATTGATGGTGCAGCCGCATATATTGACTAAAGCACTCTATTTGAAAGGCGACAAAGATGTTAAGCGCTTCCTGATCACGACCTTAGTGGTGGGCTTCATCTTCACTGGCGTCTTGTTTGTAGGTTTTTACGCACGTTTAGATGGGCTCGAAATCGTTGGCCAGGACAAAGTGGTGGCTACTTACGTGGCCGCAACATTTAGTAGCGGTAGCTTGGCTGCCTTAGTCAAAGCACTGATTACCGTGGCCCTCTTGGCGGCGGGCATGTCGACATTAGACGGCATCTTGGTGGCTATCTCGTCCATGATTGTGCACGACTTGTACCTGCCCTGGGCGGGCGCTGACAAAGCGGAACGCGGCCTGCAAGTATCACGTTGGGTGTTGGTCATGGTGGGATTGTTTGCGTTCGCGTTGGCCTGGGACCCGCCTAAACTTGTGGGCATATTTGCGCAGACAGGTGTTTACGGACTGGTCGTGGCAACAGCCATCCCCATCGGCATCGGCGTTTTCAGTCGTCAAGTCGTTCCCGCCTGGCTGATGGGCATCTGCGCGTGTGTTGGTTTACTCACCCACTTTGGTTTGATGGCTTTCGCGGGTATCGAGAATCCCAGTGTATCAGCCACTTATGCGTTGCTCGTTAGCTCAATAACGACTGCTTTACTGTGGTTCCTGCACGTCAAAAACCGAACTCAACAGCCGTGACAATGTACCCAGTCACCGTCATCCAGGAGATCTATTATGGTTCTTTCGATCATGTTCTTATTTGTATGGCAGGGCGAGCTGATTAAAGTCAGTCACGGTGCCGAAATCTATGTGGAACAAGTCGGGTCTGGAGAGCCACTGCTCTTTCTACCCGGATTAGGTACGACCCACGATACCTGGTCTCAATTAGCTGAAGTGATGAAAGATGACTATCGTTTGGTCCTTTTCGATTTACGTGGCAGCGGGTCCAGCAGCATGAGTGAGGCAGTATACAGCCTAGCTGGTTTAGCAAGCGATGCCCTTGAAGTGATGACTTCGCTCGGCCATGAAAAGTTCCATTTAGTGGGATTGTCTTTGGGGAGTTTTGTGGCCCAGAACGTGGCGGTTATGGCGCCGGAGCGTTTGTCTTCATTAACGCTCATTGGTTCAACCATGGGCGGTCCGCAACACGTCGCGCCAAGCAATGAAGTTATCTCCTTCTTTATGACCATGGGCAGCATGCCGCCAGATCAACGAGTGGCGCTTGGTCTAAAACTGGCTCTACACCCAGATTGGGCGGCAGCCAACGAGACGATTGTGGCGAGGTACGCGGAATATTCACTACAGAACCCGCAAGATCCAGTCACGCTGTCCAAGCAAATCATGATCGGAACCATGTTCGATTTTTCGCAGCAGGCAGGCACGATTCACACACCTACACTGATTATTCACGGTGCCCAAGACCAAGTTGTTCCAGTGGATAACGCGCGTAAACTCGCGGCACTGATCCCAGAATCCAAGCTAGTCGTTTTAGAGGGTTCTGGCCACGCAAGCCATATCGATGCTGCCAAGCGCGTCGCGGACGCCATCAACAGCTTTCTTGAGTCAAGCGACTAAAAACTTCAGGTCGAAAGCCATCGACAATGCAACGTGATAGGCTTGCCAGCACGGAGGGTTGGCTTGCTGAATCATGGACAAAAAGTGCATTTAACGGTTAAGGCTCATGAAGACGGCATGACGGCGCTTGATTGTTTATCGCGATACACACGTGGCGAAGCGCAAGTGGGATTGAAAGCGGACCTTAAAGCTGGTCTCGTGACTCGCGCAGACCAGTCCATCGTGAGCTGCTTAGACAACCTAACTAAAGGTGAACGACTCACTTATGACAGGCCGCCCTGGAACGAGCCTGAGGTTCCCAACGATATACTCATCGTTGAGGAACACGCGGACTGGGTGGTTATTGATAAACCGGCGGGCATACCAGTGGCACCCAGTGGGCTCTATTACGAAAATTGTCTGGTGCATAAGTTACGAACCTTGTTCGCTAACGAAGATATGGCTCCCATCCATCGTTTGGACATCGATACTTCCGGCTTGATCCTGTTCTCGAAAGCGCATCACTCGCGTCGACCCTTAAGTCAGCTCTTTGATAGACAGGAAGTGGAGAAAGAATATTTGGCATTGGCCTTTGGCCACGTTGAGACTCAAACCATTGACATTCCCCTAGGACGTTTTCCTCATCGTCCTATTGCGACTCGGGTTGCGGCTGATCCTAACGGTCGTGAAGCAGTGACAGACATTGTTGACGTGACTCATTTGGGGCCATACAGCTTACTTACACTAAGGCCAATAACCGGACGCACCAATCAGATCCGCGCTCATCTCACCGAAATAGGACACCCATTGGTAGGTGACCTCAAATACCACGGTGATGGACAAGCATTCATCCAGTGGCTTACCGAAAGGGACGATGATTCCTACTGTCAAAAGGTGCATTTAAGGCGCCATGCTTTGCATGCCCAAAAACTAGCCTTCACCGATCCTGAAGGTGGAGGTTGGTTGCGTTTCGAGTCCAAACGACCGGTCGTGCAAGACTGGAAATCCGCGCTCAATTTGTCTTAGGTAAACCCGCAGCCAGCGCCCTATTTAGAGCTCTGTGTGATCCGTCGGCTATGTTCCATCTTCAGCACGATGGTGGCGGCCACGGCCGCGGACACGAAGAAGAAGATCAAACTCATACAGGTACGGACAGCCGACTGGCTAACGGCCGGCGCGAATGCAAGCCGGGAGGTGAGCACGGCCAGCTGCATAACCAACAGTAAATACAAGGCATTAGTGAAAAGGGACCGATGGGATTCCTGGCTTAGCAGCAATACTTTTCTCAGTTGAAGAACATAAAAAATGACAAGCACTAGACAAATCAACGCGAATGGGAGCATGACGACGGCAGATGATGCCTTGGGCCATTGTGCTGCCAAATGGAAGGCGACGACATTAAGCGTGATCGCGGCCAGAATCCATTTTATTTTATGTGCTTCAGACACGATTCCCTCCGGTTTCACATCAGCGGCAAATTCAATCTAACTCGAGAAAAAAGAAAAAGAAGAAGCCGGCGGCCCATTCACGTTTGACGCCTTTGGCTTCGCCAATGCGGCTCCCATGATAATAGACATCGCCGTCGTCTTCCACCTGCGCAATCCTTGAACCCGATTTATATACGTCGCCATCGGCTTCGATCGTTCCCACTCTGCTTCCACCCAAGTAGACGTCGCCATCCTCTTCGATTTCACCGATTCTGGATCCACCGCGATAGACATCGCCATCAGCCTCAAATTGGCCAACCCTGGAGCCATGCAGATAAACGTCGCCATCTTGTTCGATCTGACCAATTTGCGACCCCTTGTAATAGATTGACTGGGCCACCGCCAACCCACTGATCATCAAAACCGCGACAACAATTAAGTTCTGTGCCATATCGTCCCTTTCAATGGAAGTGGATTCGCGCCTATTGCCAACCCAATTATGCCGTATTCGTTTTATACTTTAAATATGCCAGCCAAAAATATGATGACGGTCAGTCATAATTTACGCATTGCCAGACCCACCGACAACCTGCAGGCTATCAAGGCCATGTATATGAAAGGTCTGGGATTAGAATTGCTGGGTTCTTTCGAGAATCATCAAGGTTTTGATGGTGTGATGTTGGGCAAAAAGGGCATGAGAACGCACCTCGAGTTCACTCAGCAAACGGGTCACCAGGTAGGCCGATGTCCAACCGAAGACCACTTGCTCGTTTTTTACATAGATCCCGAACGGCTGGAAGAATTCAGCAACCAGATGGTGGAAGCGGGTTTTGAGCTTGTGCCCTCATACAATCCTTATTGGGACGAGAACGGTAACACTTTTGAAGATTGCGACGGCTATCGCGTTGTCTTAAGCCCGCAGAATCAATAGAGTTGCAACTTGCCCTACCAAAGATCTTTACAAAGTGAAAAACGAAACAAGTTTTAGCGTTGAGACCATGAGAATCGCCACGAGCATTAACCAGGTTTTCTCACTCAGTTTGAGATTGCGTTTAACGATGCCAAATAACATGGCACCCAAAACCGATATCCAAGCCAGCGCATAGAAGAATAGGCGTGCGAAATACGGAATGTAATAAACCAGCGAACCCGGATTGAAACCTCGCAGATGTGACACCTGCTCGATAAGCTGTTTCGCGAACGAAGAAAACCAAAAAACATCCACTAGAACGGTCACTAATCCGATAAAAGCCAAATTACGGATCTTTCTACTTATAAGCTGAGTGTTTGCTTCCATATTTCATCGCAGGCACATGACAAGAGCCGCAATTTAACACGTACTCTGACTGGCATAGCAACCGCAGATCGAAAGGGGCATGTTCTAATCGCAGAAGAGTTGCTCCAAAAGCGTAATCACATCTTCACTACCTGGCCAGTCGCTTAAGGCAGCCAAGAATGCGTCGGCACAAGAAATTGTACTTACAGTAATTTCAAAACCGTTGCTAGTTTCGGCATCGACACGAACCGAAATTTCGTTGGCGGGATCTGAGAACTTCTCACCAACACGCCACATGACGCCTTCCGTATCCGCGTAATTGGCTGGGACGGCGTCGCCATCTACCACCCATGCAGGTTCACTGCGACCGGACAAAACTTCATGAATAATGACGGCGAAACCGGGCAGGTTCCCGTCATAATTTCCAGCTTGATCCCGTACTTCTACGGTGTAGTAATGGCTGCTGCTACCGCCAATCGGGATTTGAACCATACGCAGATTGGGCGTACTAGCCAGCGCCAAATGATCGACAACCACGGTGAAGATTCCTTGCGTATCGATCAATAACTTCTCGCCAGGCTCGATCCAGCCCAATCGGTCCTTATGATAGGCAATGGTGTGTTTGCCTAGTTTTCCGTAAGTAGGGTCGGTCATGGTATAGCCCGTCGCTGAACTCATCACATCCCATGGGCTATCGTAGGGATTACCATCGCCATCGGAATTATTGGAATGAGGCAGACCAAAGCCATGACCCATTTCGTGAGCAATGACGGCTTCGTCGCCAAAGGCCCAAGGCGGGTCCCACGTCACACGCCACGATTTCGAAATGCCGTCGATGGTGGCAAAACGTCCGCCACCCCACGCGCAACAGTCCAAGACGCCATTGATCATGATGTTGATGCCTTCGTAGCCGCCGGTCCCACCATTGGTGAAATCCACAAAAGGGTCATGGGCGGCAATAGCATCGTTGAACACAGCCGTTAAATTCGCGCTGGTGCCAGAACCGGGCGTGGGCGCATAAAACGTCTGCGGTTGCGGCAAGTCTCTCCAATCCGAGGAGCTACTTCCAAGGACATCTATGTTTTGATATGAAACTTCTTGCCAGTAATGGTTGAGTTGGCCTACGGAGCTGCCGTACATACCATTGAAAAAGGCAAGGTTCTCGGGTTCGGAGGCGATATCTGAATATTTAACTAGGATCGATATCCAAGGCTTCGAACCTTGTACCGTACCTCCTCTTAACCTCGGCATCTCGTAAAACAGGCTTTCCACATCCAAGCTTGCTTGGGGGACTCCTGCATGGATTTGGCCCGCCACTTCACTGTACTGTCCTTGTATCTCCTCAATATCCCCTAGAATCGATAACAGACCCTCAGGTATGTGAAGTTGAACAACATCACCTGTTTCAAGGGTCAAAAAATACTTCATATGATGCTCGGGCTCGGCGCCAGGCTGCATATCGCCATGAACAGCGCTGAACCAACCAGTCAATACATCTTGAGCCGATACCGTGGGGCACAACATAATTGCCCCAAAAGTTCCGAAAAACAAAACGGTTCTAAAGATCTTCATTGATTGGCCCCTCCCACGAATCGACGCCTAACCTCTAACATACACAGGAAATGTGGTCGAACCGACAAGAAACTCTCGACTATGTGCGTCAAGTCACCAAAAAAACCGGAGGCCTGGCTGGAAAGCCTTTGACTAGAGGACTAGACTTCATATAACAAAGCTGGTCCCTCGGCTATGCCATTTGTCGTTCGAAGGTGAAAATGCGTTTCTTTATGTGTTTCTTAGCATGCTGCTCAATGGCGCAAGTGCCCACAGAGTGGCGGTCCGTTGGTGTTGGCGGCGGTGGCTCCCTATTTTCGCCTAGTTTCAGTCCCCACAATTCGTCAGAACTCTTCCTGGCTTGTGACATGTCTGAGTTATTTAAAACGGATAATCTCGGATTAACTTGGGAGATGATTCCATTCTCGCAAATCCAAGGTAATAGACCCACCGAAGTTGCTTTCACCAGTAACCCTAATCTCCTTTTTAGCCTAGATACAAGAGCTGATCTAACACGACCCTCACAAAGCACGGACGGTGGAACTACATGGTCTTTGCTGGCGGCTGATCCAACTTCAGGCGAGGCCTTTAGCCTAAAGGCTGATCCCAGCAGGACGGATCGTCTTTTCGTGACTGACTACGTGAGCCTTTATTTTTCGAACGATGGCGGCACTAGCTTCAACAACCGATTCACCACAGGCGACGGTGCAGGTTTACACGTGGGTGGCGCTTTCTTTGATGGAGACGATATCTACGTAGGTAGCAATCAAGGCGTGCTGGTTAGCAATGATGGCGGTCTTAGTTTTGCCGCCGCTGGATTCACCGGCATCCCTGGTAGTGAAGCCATCGTATCCTTCAGCGCCGCTAAAGAAGGCGGTCAAGTGCGCCTGTTTGCCGTGACTATGGCACGCGGCGACGTCTACGCCGGTGTGGCTGGCGATGATCATTGGGGCTACGCGTCTGTTTATCGTTTAGACGTGGGTGTCACCACTGCGTGGACCGTTTCAACCACCGGAATAATTGCGGGCGATCATCCCTTTTTTGTACGCGGCCCCCTTGCTGATATCGATATCGCTTACTTGGCTGGCGGCAACGCGTCCGGTGTGCCCATCATCTATCGAACGCTTGATGGTGGACAAAACTGGACGCAGATGCTGCAAACCCAAGACAACAACAACATCAGCACTGGTTGGTGCGGGGATGGCGGTGATCGCGGATGGGGATACGCAGAAATCGTTTTTGGGTTTGATGTCGCTGATCAGGACGCCAACCTCTTAGCCTTCAGCGATTTTGGTTTCCTCCATTTGTCCGATGACGGCGGTGTAAGCTGGCGGCAAACCTATGTGGATCCATCCAGCGCCAACCCTGCAGGATCGTCGACGCCGCCCGGACAGTACTATCAAGGCAATGGCCTTGAAAACACTTCCGTTTGGGGCTTGTGTTGGTCTTCGGCCGACGACATTTTCGCGTCGTTTACCGATATTCGCGGTATTAGATCGCAGGATGGCGGCGACAGTTGGTCGTTCGACTACAGCGGTCACACACTCAATACCATGTACCGAGCCGAACGCAACGCTGGCAACGGATTCATATATGCTGCCACATCATCCGTCCACGACCTATATCAAACACCCTATCTCCAAGATAGCCGCATCGACGGCGGTGATGGCTCCGTTCTGCAATCTCAAGACAATGGCGCTACTTGGACGACGTTGCACGATTTCAATCACCCGGTCATTTGGGTGACTAGTGATCCAAGCCAACCAGCCCTATTATTTGCGGCTGTCGTACATGGCACTGACGGTGATATTTACCAGTACAACATCAATAATCCAGGGGCGGGTTGGTCACGGTTAGCGAGTCCACCACGAACGGAAGGTCACCCTTTCAATATTTGTGTCTTAAATGACGGGACGCTTGTTGCCAGTTACTGCGCACGCCGGAGCGCAGGGGGTGCGTTTACGGCGAGTTCCGGTGTTTTTGTCAGCACAGACGGTGGCGCTTCATGGTTAGATCGCACAGATCCGGATATGGTGTATTACACCAAAGACATCATCATCGATCCGCACGATGTGACGCAGAATACTTGGTATGCGGGCGTTTGGAGCGGTTGGGGTGGGCCGCCCAACAACAAGGGCGGCTTGTACAAGACCAGCGATCGTGGTCAGACCTGGCAGCGTATCCTTGATTCGGACCGCATTAGCAGCGCCACAATCGACCCATTAGATGGAGCTCGTGTTTACGTGACTTCTGAAACGGAAGGATTGTGGACAAGCGCTAACTTCACCGACCCAGCGCCAATCTTTGAACCAGTTCTCAATTATCCGTTCCGCCAGCCGGAACGTGTCTTTTTCAATCCCTATGACAACAACGAGATATGGGTGACCAGTTTCGGTAACGGATTAAGAATCGGTCGCATCCCTGACGGTGACTGCCTCGGCGCAGCCTATCAATCCGACCTGGCGGCTTGGCCGTCCCCTGACGTTTTGGCTTTGATCGCTCATGTCAATTGCATGGTTCCTTGAACGTTCAAATGACCAGTTGAGCCAACGCTCAAACGTGCATTGCTGTGGCCATCTAAAATAATCGGTTTAAAATCTCTGGCTGGTAGGGGTTGTCTCATAGGTAACTTTATTCGTTACTCCTGTCCACTCGAAATCCGCTCGTTTTTGTTGTAGTCTGAAAACAAAAGGTTTAGAACCTCTGGCTGGAAGCCAGACTCACACTCTTGAAGCTTGCAGCATGATGCTTGAAGCGTGCTATGTAACAGCTTCTCGAAACGTCGAAGCCAAGTTGGTGGCAAAGAGGTATGTATCGACGCCAACCTAAACGATGGCGCTGACTAATCTTCAGAGATGACTATTCAGATCACTCAATACTGAAATTTTGCAATTCAACCGGCGTGGTGGCTCCGGCCGCAAAACAGCCTGCAATGAAATTCTGAGGTGGTGCAGCTGTCGTAAAAAGTGGGCTACCGGGCGCAAAGAAGGGTGGGAAAAAACCAACTCTCAATGGCGGATTACCCGAGGCTGGAGGCAAAGAGGCACCAAGTCCATTGCCAGGCCAGCCGGTTACGAACCCAGGTCCCCCTGCCGCCATGCCGCAGAAGCAAGCCGGGAAAGCTAATCCAATCGCAAGTCCTGGCGTCGGAACGATCACACCGGGTCCGCCCACAATACCAGCTGGTCCAGGGGCTCCCGCTGAAACGGTAACCGCCACAAAGCCACCCGTAGCTGCCGGGGCGAACGGAGAAGTAGGGATCGCAGCCGCAGCGGCAACCAAGTTACGAGACAATGAACCACCGGGGGCACCTGCCGCTGTGAAGGGAGAATGCCAAGCATAGGCACCGGTAATGACGAAACCAGATGCCGTACCACCTGTTAGGAAACTAGGTGGGTAACCCGGCCCTGGTGGGAAAAGATTCCCAAAGAATCCGCCCAGTCCTGTGCCCGGGAATGCGCCTGCAGCTGGAGCTCCAGCAGCTATTGCGGTGGGCGAGCCTCCGGCTACGAATATGGGGATCGGGCCCGTCGGACCGCCGCCAGGCTGAGCGGCCTGCTTAGCAGGTGCACCTCGGTCCATGAGTTCTACACTGTGTTTGCCGGTGGCGGCCTTGCCCTTGACCTGAACCGCGCTCTGACCCCAAACAAAGAAGCTCAAAGCAAATAAGGCACAACAAGCAACGAGGGTTTTATTCAACATAATGGCATCCTCAGCAAACAAAGGTTTTATTTAGTGTTCACAGTCTAACATATGGATTAGCGAGCCCGTTTTCAAGCTAGATCGAAACGATCTTAGTTTCAAGGTCGAGAGAATTTGCCTATACTTAAACGCATTGATGACATGAACAAAAAGTAGATTCACGGAGTCCCATGCGTATTTTTGCGGTGTCTTGTTTGACATTATTGTCAGCCTGCGGTGGCTTCGACTCCCAGACGATTGCCGTCCATCAAGCGGGCACGATCGAGGTTAGCGATCTGGATAGCTACATTCGCTTGTTGCCAGAAGCAAATCGTGTGCGCCCAAGCAATGAATCTCACCCAGTTTGGCTTGAGAAACAAATCAAGAATCTGGCCGTCAGCCATGCGCTTAAAGCAGACCCCGTCGTCATGGAGAAACTTCAGAGTATTGACGCAAGAAATCGGCAGACCTGGGCGATTGTTCTTCGTTTGGCTCAAACTGTGCGCGCACAAATTGGTGCGACCACAGAACCTATTGACGAAGCATGGCAAGCCGAGAGGCTGGCTTTCATGAGCGCCCAGAACGAGAAGGTCACTTTCTATAATTTTCGACATATTCTTCTTAGAACCGACAAAAAACTGAAATTCAAGACCGTCGCAGAAGCTAAAGCTCAGGCTGAAGACATAGTCAGTCAGGCTAGAAACGGTGAAGACTTTGTGCAACTGGTAAAGACCCATTCACAATCAGCTGATGCGGCGTCCGGTGGTCTAGTTGAAAACAATCGCAGAATCGATCTGGACCCCAACCTTTTCGAAATACTGGATCGCTTATCAGAAGGCGCAGTTAGCGATGTGGTGACCACCAGGACCGGTCTTCACATCTTCAAATTGGAACGAAAGATATCTCCCGAATTTGATCAACCGGCAGCTTTAAAACGCATACAACAAGAATGGGACACGCAGCAACGAAGCCAAATCCTTCAGGCCTTTTTTGAAAACCGTCACGCCACTTTTCAAATAGTGACGGACGAAAACTCATGGTCATCTGAAACCTGGTCTCTGGATCGAAATTTCGTCATAAAGCGCGCACCTGCAATGGCGGCAAATGACATGGACGTTTGGATTGTCCAACAACTGATCCTAGCCGAAGAGGGTAAATCACTAGGCCAGCTAACAGATGCATTACAGCAACAAGTTGAACGCGCGGTCGAAAACGAAATCCTTACCGAAGCCTTCTCTGAAAAATTCAACACCTTCATGGAGGGCATCAAACCTGAACGCTTCCGCTCTTTCTATGACGCCAGCCCCTCAGGTTTTGGCAAACCGGAATCAGCTGAAATCCAGCTTATTTTTGTCGCCAAGGGCACGGACAGTTTCGCCACCCAACAGTCATTAGAACCCCGTGTTTCGGACTTGCGTGCTGGCGCATCCTTCGCCGAGTTAGCCCAGCAAATATCCATCGGACCCAATGCCGAATCTGGAGGCAACTTGGGATCGCTCACGCCACGAGAATGGTCGCGCCTTCATCCAGAAATCTATAAAGCCATTCTGAACTTAAACGAAGGTGAAACAAGTGATCCCGTTTTCTGTACGGACAAAGTGATTTCGGCCGACGAGCGCCTGCTACGTGGCGGATTCGCGATCATCAAGGTCGTCTCAAAATCGGCAGCATCCGTTTTGCCATTCGAGGACGTTGTCGATAAAGTCCGCCAGGCGTACCTGCAAGCCAACATCAGATCGCTGGAAGAGGAATTTCAGCAAACTTTTTTGGCGCAGTCTGGCTTTAAACTAGTTAGGGTTCCACAAGCGAGCGAGTTGGCTCAATGAAATGGGCGCAAGCCATTTTGTTATTGCTGGTTCTAATCGTAACGGGAACCTGTCGTAGTCAACCAGCGCTTAACATACTGCTGATAACGATGGACACCACACGGGCAGACCATTTGGGCTGTTATGGATACGAGGCTATTTCCACGCCTAATATCGACCGCATTGCGCAAGAAGGCACGGTATACGACCGTTGCTACACCCCTGTACCGATCACCTTACCGGCACACACTTCAATTATGACCGGCACCTACCCTAACTATCACGGGGTACACGAGAACAACGGGTTTTATGTCGCAGCCCAATTGGAGACGCTCGCTGAAGTCTTGGCCGACAACGGTTACGATACAGCCGCCTTTGTGGCCGCCTTCCCGCTCGATTCGCAAACCGGAATTGATCAGGGTTTCCAGCATTATGATGACTCGTACCCGTCCAGTTTGGAAGAAGGCAAGCACCCGCTCTTGCGAGGATTCTATGATGAACGTTCAGCACCTGACGTGGTTAGCCCGGCCTTAAACTGGTTGAATCAGAGAGACAGACGCCGCCCTTTCTTCGCATGGACACATTTTTTTGATCCGCACCAACCCTACAACCCGCCGTCTCCCTATCGCGAGATTTATCAGAATCAGCCATACGATGGAGAAATCGCGCTAATGGATGAAGCGATTGGACAATTGGTCCAGCAACTTAAGCAACAAGGTCTTTGGGAGAATACGCTGGTGGTGATGATGGCGGACCATGGAGAAGGACTTGGCGACCACGGTGAATTAACCCATGCCTTGTTGCTCTACTCATCCACCGTCCGTGTTCCATTGATTGTACGTGACCCACGCCAGAATAAAGCAAAGAGGGTTACTAAACCCGTGTGCTCTGTGGACGTGATGCCTACAGTACTGGAGCGCTTGGGCATCCGCGTTCCTGACGCGGTGCAAGGATTGATGCTCCCCACAACCGACGATGATTATGTTGCCGGTAGATCAATCCCAACCGAGTCTCTATATGGCGCTATGATGCACGGCTGGAGTCCCATCGAAAGGCTTACCGAAGATGACTGGATGTACTTAGATGCACCCTCATCAAAGCTCTATCACACCTTGACCGACCCAGCCGAGCAATCAGATTTGATTAAACAAGAACCGCAGCAGAGCCAAGCTATGCAGTCGAGGCTGAAGCAGTCATGGAGCCAGTATCAGGGCAATATTGAAGCCGAAGAGGGCGTTATTTCTCCCGAAAAATTGGCCCGCCTTGCCTCTTTGGGTTATGTAGGGAATTTCGGTCAATCAGACGTCCAGCGCGGCGTCAAAAAAGAGCTCACAGACCCCTATCATGCGATTAATGCCTTCCGCGAGTTGAATGAAGGCAAACAACTGATTGAGGCCGGTAACTCAGCGATGGCGGTCCCTGTCTTACTGCATGCCAAAGAATTAGACAAAAAAGACACATACCTACTCATGTTTTTGGCAATCGCATACCAGAACCTTGGCCAGTGGGAGCAATTTGGGAGCACGCTAAAAGAGTTGCTCGATATAGCACCCGATCACGTAGCTGCCCATCTGTTGACCATTGACTATTTATTGCAGCAAGGTGATAGCGATGGCGCCATCAACGCCCTAAAGCGGTCCTTAGAGCTCGATCCCAAGAACCAGGCCACTCAATTGTTCCTGGCTCGTTTCCTAGAAGATTCCGGCCAATACCAAGACGCTCGTCTGGTGTATGAGCAACTTCTTGAATCGTCGCCCGACCAAACCGTTGCCGCCAACGGTTACGCAACCTTGCTCTACCGTCTAGGAGAAGCCCAGGCAGCCGACCATCAATTCAGCCAACTCCTCATTGAGCAGCCCTATTACGCGCCAGCTTTGCTTAATTTGGCCGTCATACGCCATGACCAGGGCGACTATGTGGAATCGAACCGATTGGCACAACGTGCCCTAGACTTACGACCCAATTACAGCCTAGCGTGGGAGGTCCGAGCCATGAACCTCGACGCCTTAAACGAGGCTGGTTCCAAACACGCCTGGCAGATGGCGTTGAAGTTCGCGAGGGACGCTGCGTCAGTCACACGTATCAAAACGAATGGCATAGAGGGTAAAACAACGGGCATATAAGTCACAGCAAAGCTTATTCATTTCGAGTGGGAGCCGACCAGCTAATCTGCAACTTTGTGGCTACCCACAAACACGAGGTCAATACCAGCAATAGCACATGGCTCGGGGACTTCAAAAGAAAAGGCAAACCTGTTGGCATCCAGGTTGCTCTATATCCTCTCATGTTGTCAATTATCCTCGATAATTCGGAAGCGTCTCAAGTATCGGAGACACGAATAAAAGGAATCAAAAATGCCAGTTAAGCTATTTATATTCATCGCTTTATATACAAATTTTGCTCAGGGTTCTGATCAGATAAAGAGCCAGTATGTGTGCTTTCCGCACGTGGCAAAGTCTCAGTCCGGCTTTAAATCAATATTGGCGATTGCCAACATTCACAACGAAATACACACGCTTAACTTGAAGCTACATACGGCCAGTGGCCATGTGATCAAGAACCTAGAAATGGAGGCCAATAGTTTTACGCAATTGGATCCCAACCAATGGCATGACACGACAGGTCAAGTGGAGTGGCTCGAAATTGAATCGGAACACGAAATACAAAGCTCACTATCCTTCGCCCACAACCAAGGCGCCTTCACTGCTCATCCAGGATTGAGCCAGCCTTTGCACTCTCACGTATTTCCAACCTCAGCCACAGGATGGACCGGAATAGTTGTCTTAAACCCGAACCAAGAACCCGCCACCCTCATCTACCAGGCACTCGACAGTTCAGGTCAGATTATTGCCACGGTTGAGACACAGATCACATCAGGAAATAGAGAAGTTATTCTGGCTTCTACGCTCTTTCCGCAAACGGAAACTCATCAAGTCCGAGTTCACAGTGAACATCCCCTTTATGCGCTTGCACTCAATGGCGGCAGTAACTATCTGACTAGTCATGTCTTTGACCAAGAGGGGCCTGACCCGATCACGATGAAGCGCCAGCTTTATGCGGTTGCAAGCGAAACGAATTCACCCTTTTTCCAAGAAGCATGGCGATTTGCAACCATGAAAGGGGCTGTCTTCATTGGATCTCCCTCAGTTGATCAAACGCTCCCTGCCCTGGCACTTGCTAACCCAGAATTCACAGCCTTTGTGTTGGAGCCAGAAATCGTTGTCCCTGATTTAGTCGATGAAATTGACGATATGTGTCGTCGTCTTGATGATGATGTTTATGTGGATACGGCCTTTGGAATCATCACGTCTCGACCCGATCAAATCTCCTCGTATATCGACAGGCTATTGGCTCATCAACCTGTCGCCAACCTGAAAATTTACGGCGTTGCGCCCTCATATCACTACCGCAATTTAGCTCCTGACTACGGAATAGATGTGCAGCATCACTGCTTAAGCAACGCTGGCGCTTTTCTCAGTGTCTGTGACGATAGTCAGCGAGCTACTTTAGAACGTATTCAAGAAGGCATGGTTGACGCTGACGTTCTTATTTTTGGTACCCATGGCTCGCCATCGCTATTGGCACTAGACAATGGCGCTCAAATATATGGTTCGTCATTCGGACTGCAAGGATACGATGGACAAGATTATCAATTGACTCATCAAAGCATTTTGACCTTCGCCGAATCATGCTTAACCGGGCGCATCAATGGAGGTCCCACACAAGTCGATCATCGATTCGATGATATGAGCGAAGGCCACATCGATGAATCTGTCGTTTTGAGTTTTTTGCAATCAGGCAGCCTTAACTTCTTGGCCGCAACCCACCTGGCAGTTTCAACTGTCACGCCCCACAACACCCTCATCGAACAAGCCATTCTTCAGGGAGAATCGCTCGGTAAGGCCCTAAAGCATTGGAAGAACCGTCACATATTAATGTCAGAGTCATATCAGGTCTCCATGCCCGGAGGTCCCATCAATGACGATGATTTCACGCATGATTGGTTAGCTTTCCAAACACGCAACTGGGTTTTGTTTGGTGACCCACAAACACGGCTAACCGATACGCTACATCAACCCATAAATTGCATTCTCAACAAGCAGGAAACGCAAACAAAAGACACTCTAGATGTAGAAGTAGATTTGCAATTCGTTCGTGACGGCCGTGACCTGAGCAACGGTTTTTACTATGCCAAGGTGCGCTACGAAGGTAACCAGGTAGCGGTTCAAGGCATTGGCGTTGGTTTCTTCCACATCGACTACGACAGACCTCTTGAGTCTTTCGAAGTGACCTCCGTTAACGGTGTCAAAGATCGATACGCGTTTGACCCTTACCCCGCCAACGCGTTCATTCAGGACACGGGAGATCAGTTACTGGTGATGGTCCCATCATTCGTTACAGAAAGTTTCGGGGGCGTTATGAACATCCAAATCCGTTTGAACTTTGCAAGCGCCGAAGAAGTGCCCAACGGGCTGCGCCAACCCATTCGAAAAACGGCCCTACTGCGGCAACCTATTCATTGACGCTCGGAGTGAATTATTGCTGCATGGCCTCTAGTTCACTCCAGCGTTCATAAAGTTTTTCGACCGCCTTTTCGGCCTGTTTCAAACGATCAAATGCAGCAGTAAGCTTGGCGCCGTTAGAAACGATATCTGGATCCTGAGCCGCGCTCTGACACTGTTCCAGTGTGGCTTCAGCTTTCATTATTTGTGATTCCATGGCATCCCATTCACGTTGAAACTTATATGAAAGTTTCGAGGTCGCCTTTTCCTTGCCCCCTGCTGCGACAACCTTATCTTTTGATTTGTCCTTCTTGCCAAGTGACCGTTCCCATTGAACATAATTAGAACAAGGCAACCATCCCCCTAATCCATCCAAGGCAAGGTAGCGTTGACACACGCGCTGTAAGAGATAGCGATCATGGCTAACCACAACTAGAGCGCCAGGAAAATCCATAAGACTTTCTTCAAGCACATCAAGGGTGGGCAAATCGAGATCGTTGGTGGGCTCATCCAACATCAACACATCTGCGGGCCTTAACATGAGTCTCGCGATCAAAACGCGAGCTTGTTCACCACCAGACAACTGACTTATGGGCAACATAAGTTGATCCGCCTCGAAGCGGAACTTCTTGGCCCAACTGGCAACATGAACAGAACGCTCACGATAAATGACGGCATCACCTGTTTCGCTTAACGCCTGCTTCAAGGTCCACGACATATCGAGTTGATCGCGTTGCTGGTCAAACATCACGCACCTTAGATCAGGTGCCTGACGAATCTCGCCGTCCTGAGGCGTCAGTTTTCCAATCATCATATTCAAGAGTGTCGATTTGCCTGATCCGTTGTCACCTAACAAACCTAATCTCAGTCGAGGGGTGAGTAAAAGGTCTAGATTCTTGATGATGGGACGCTCATCGAACGACATCGATACGGACTTGAATTCCATCAATCTTTTGGTTTTGCGACCAGAAGCCGTGAAGTCAACTTGCACATCAGCTTGATGCAAGCTTTGTTTGACCTGATCCAGTTCCTCAGTCAGTTTCAAGGCTGACTTAATTCTTGATTTGGCTTTGGTGGTCCGCGCTTTTGGACCACGTTGCAACCAAGCCGTTTCCCTAACAACTTTATTGGTTAATGATTCTTTGTATTGGGTTCGCGCCTCGACATAGGCTTTCTTTTCTTCAAGAAACTTATTGTAGCCACCAGGTACGACAAAAATGTTACCGCCATAAATGGGACTCAACTCGGCGGTTTTTTTGGCCGTCCGTTCAATGAAAGTACGGTCATGACTGATCAACGCCCAGGTAAAACTTGCCTGACCTAAGAGCGATTCCAACCACAAAACGCCGTGAATATCCAAATGGTTAGTTGGCTCATCTAAGAGCAGCACGTCAGGTTCCTGTGCGAGCCCCCACGCCAACATAAGCCGTTTTTGCCAGCCGCCCGAAAGTGAAGTTGCTTGAGCATCCGATTGCTCAAATCCGGCTAATCCCAAAATGCGATTAGCGACTGCATCCTGGTCCGGTAAGCGCGCTATTTCAGTCGCAGCTCGAATCACACCAATCACGGTATCCGATTCCTCGAAGACGCGATGTTGAGGAACGTAAACGACACGCACAGATTTCTTGACGACCACTTCGCCTTCGTCTGGACTTTCCACACCGGCCATAATCTTGAGCAAGGTCGATTTGCCAACGCCGTTGGGACCGATGATTGCCAGCTTATCGGATTCAAAAATGGATAGGTCTAGCGACTCAAATAATGGGTCGGTTCCATAAGATTTACTAAGCTTGCGCCCGTTCATAAGTAATGTCATGCGGGGATTCTACACGAGCACACCCAATTTTGTTTGGCCTTGATTCAAGCAGGTAACTTAATGCGTCACTATGCAGCCCTGTTCACGGCTGCTTGAACCTCGCTACGACGCCTTCAGCTCCCGCTGCCCAAGCGCTGCCATCCTCAGATATATCCAAGCTGTAAAAGCCTTGGGAACCCATATCTTGCCAATGGACACCAGCATCTTTTGAGTAGCTACATCCAGACCGGCCCACCGCCAGCACGTGCTTAGTGCCGGGGAAAAAGCGGACACAGGATCGATAGCTTGTTTGATTCACTGCTGGCTGCCAAGACTTGCCACCGTCTGCTGTGTAAATGGCGTTGAGCGCAACAAGCTCCGGCTTTTCATAATCACCACCTACCGCGACGCCATGCACTTCATTCATGAAGGCAACTGAGAATAGACCAGAAGACGCCAACCCACTTTGTACCTCGGTCGTTTGCGCCGACCATGTATCGCCAAAATCGGGTGATTGGAATAATCGAGCATGTAACCCGCCCGTGGCGATCCACAGTTGTGAATCTCCGCTTACGATGAGGTTTGTTCCACTAGCAGCGAAACCATACTCGCCTTCCAAGGTCGCAGGGATTTTTGTGTAATCGACCCTTGTCCAATGCGCACCACCATCCACGGTCCCAAGCAAGTAGTGGGTCCCATCTAGCGGGTCCGATAAGGCTACGCCTCGTTGGGGATCCCAAAACGCGATCGCGTTAAAAAAACCTGCTTCAAATTGATTCACAAATTGGCATTGCCAAGATTTGCCGCCATCTGATGTCTTGAAGATCTGTGATTGACGGCCCGGACCTGCGCTCATGGCGTAAGTTTCACGTGCTGAAACACATTCGATATCTCGAAAATCAAGTCCTTCAGGCATATCAAACAGACGCCAAGTCTGAGCACCGTCCTCGGTCAGCGCAATCGTGCTTTCGCTACCGCTGATCCACAGAGTCTTTGAATCGACAACTGATATGCCACGAATCGAGCATTTTTTTGGTATCGAACCAAAATCCCAAACATCTCCACCGGCAAAAAGCATAAACACGAGCCACATGATCACCCCACTAGCTGCTTGACGCTAGCAGGATCATAACGCTGTTTCTGGTTGGCGCATATTAGGCAGAAGCGTCGTTGCGTCAGTCTCTTGGTACTTTGAGACTAATTTCTGCGGCAAACAGCATTTCGCGATCTGCGTCTAGGCTAGCCCACCTCATCAACGTCTCGACGTCAGCCTGGACCACGTCGTCATGGACCGTCTCACCATTAACATCAATCACAATCGGCTGTTTGAAATCAAATCTATCAGGCGATAAGAGAAGCTTGAATGCGCCCACCCCTTGACACTTTACGTATACCTTATTGCCTACCTTCTTAAGGTCAACTCGACCCGATTCCTGACGGCGAGCGAACGGTGACTGGGTTTGTGAGGGCTGTCGCGCTGGGACAGAAATGACTCCACCCAGATGTTTTTCTCCTCGTTTGACGATCAGATCAACCTGGGTGCCCGCATGCTGCATTAGGAGATCATAAAGCTCGGATTCATTGATTACTGGCTGGTCCTGCACGTGTGTGATGATATCGCCCTTTTCAATACCGGCCTGCCAAGCACATGACGATTCAATGACACGATAGACAAGCAACGTGTCTTCAACGCGGAAGTCGAAATCCAATCCAATCACCGGATCTAGCTCAACAACTGGCAACTCATAGATGGGAGGCTTGGATTCTGACTTAATAAGCTTTTCAATGATTAGCCACGAGCGGCGGCCGAAGCGTTTTGCTTCCTCTGTCTCCCAAGTAAGTTCGTCTGGAAGCGGGTCTCGAACCGATCGTTTAAGGAAGTCGGTCAAACCATAGTCCGATCGTTTCCACCAGGCTAGGCTGTGGCCCGAAAAAGGCAGTCCATGGAATTCGATTTGGCTGCCTAGTGACTGGAAAAGACTCACATAGGGGATGACGTTTTGCAGGGGATACAATCGATCATGGGCCCCGTTAAGAATAAACATTTGGCTTCCTATCAGGTTGGCCGGATGGATTTGACCTTCGGCAAAGTTACTGGGATTGACCAGCACCGCGCTATGTCCGATTAGCGAAGAGAATGAAGCCCACTTAGTTGGACTCTTAAAAGCCTGATAGTAAACGCCTGTTCCGCCGTCTGACACACCCACCACATGAACGCGATTACTGTCGACGTGATATTTGCTCTTTAGAACATTAATAATCCCAGTCAGATTCTCAATTTGATTGTAGCGCCACCACATAGCGCGATCCCAACCTGCGGGAAATACTGAAATATGCTCGTCGCTGGTCGCGGCCTCTTCATTTCGCCACCAAATCTCGTCGTCATCTAACTTGGGTCTGGCTACGCCACCATGAAGAAAAAAGATTAGCGGATAGGCTTTATTTGCCTGATAGTTTTCAGGTACATGCAAGGCATAGGGATAAGTAACCGCGCGCATGACATGATGCTCGACCGTTCGTCCTACAGGTACTTGATCGGAGTAAATTCGTTCGTCTTTAAGGGCATGCAAAAGCGCATCAAACTGGGGGTCCGACTTGATTATCTTTTTGGCAATGCGTGATCGAGTTCGTTGATCCTTGGCGGCCCAAAAATCATCAACCCCTGCGTTGAGGTCTTGGACAAAAAGCAACAGCATGCAATTCAGAATCAATTTCATCTCCGCCAAATCGTTTGCATTAAGCTTACGCAGCCTCGCCTTAGGCGTTGCATTTCATCCCAGGTTGCGCGACAGTTTTACGATAGCGAAAAAAGTTAACAAATGATTCACGGAGGTCTAAGTGATAAGAACTGCAATATTGGCTTTAAGTTGTTTGGCCATTATGGCTGATCAAGGTGGCGGCCCAATTGACGAGGCGACCGCAAATCGCTTTGCCAGATTGGCCTTGGACTGTATCCACCGTCCTTACCCAAACAAGATCGCCCACGTGATGTTGTCCGATGCGGACGCGCAGACTCCGCAGAATCTGACACCCATGTTTTTTGGATGTTTTGATTGGCATTCCGCCGTTCACGGTCATTGGTTGCTTGTTCGGCTATTGCGAGAATACCCTAATGGCTCAGAGTCCGAGGCCATAGAACAGGCGCTTAAACTTAGTTTCACCGCCGACCACGTCCGTGCCGAAGTCGATTACCTGAGCCTACCCGACCGCGCCAGCTTCGAAAGACCCTATGGACTTGCCTGGCTGTTACAACTTTGCGCCGAACTACGCGAGTGGGATGACGTACGGGCAAGGGAGTGGTCTGAGACGCTAAAACCATTGGAATTACGAGCGGCCCAAACTTTTAAGGACTGGCTACCCAAACTGTCGTTTCCAATTCGCACTGGCGAACATTCTCAAAGTGCTTTTGCTTTAGGACTAGTCTATGACTGGTCATTGAGTGCTGGTGACCACGAAATGCAAGAATTCATCCATCAAAGAGCACTGCAATTCCATCAAAACGACTGGGGCTGTGGCATGCGGTTTGAGCCCTCAGGGCAAGATTTCCTGTCACCATGTTTGGCCGTTGCAGACCTAATGAGGCGCGTCATGGCACCGCCAACATATGCGGCGTGGTTAGGTCGCTTCATGCCCGAAATACCGTTTACAGATCAAGCTGACTGGTTGGAATTGGCTGTGGTCACGGATCCAAGTGACGGGAAATTAGCTCATTTAGACGGACTTAACCTGAGTCGCGCCTGGATGCTCGAAGGCATCGCTTCAGGATTACCTGTCCAAGACCCACGAATTCCAGCGCTTGAGAGCAGCGCCAAGAAACACCTTCAATCTGGCCTAGCATCGGTGACGGACGAACACTATGAAGGTAGCCACTGGAAAGGCAGTTTTGCCATTTACGCACTTACGAAACGAGGATTGAGCCAGGCGAAATAAGCTAGGCGACACCTTAATCCTCGACAAGGGTTGATTCGTCTTTTCAATTAGAGCTAGGCTAGCGCTAAAGACCAACTAAGCACGCAGCAGACCAATCCTGTTTGGATGGACTCATGCCAAAAATAGCGCGTTCGAAGATCGAGAAGATCAATCAGGCCATGTTTGACATTTCAAATGCGGTCAACACTACTTTCAATATCAATGACCTGTTCGTTAAAATTCACCATTCCTTAAACGAAATTATTGACGCAAGTATCTTTCTTATCGCCACTTACGATTCCCGTACCAAAACCGTCTCGTTCCCCTATTACATTGATCCGGTCGATCACAAGTATTACGTTGATCGAGCAAATCACTTAGGCCATGAATTCAGTTACCATTTGCCGGACACCAAAGGCTCGATGACAGGCCTTGTTATCAGTACAGGGAAACCGCTCTTGATGACTAAGTCGGATTTGCTCATTCACTGTGAAAAAGTGGGTACACCACCTTCCGGAAAGCCGCCCGAGGTGTGGTTAGGTGTACCGCTAAATGTGCGTGGCCAGTTGATAGGCGTCATGGCGGTTCAAAGCTACGAACGCGAAGATCAGTATGATCAAACCGACATCAAGATCATGAGTCTCATTTCGGAACAAGTCGCGCTTTCCATCGAACGCAAACGTAATGAGGACCGACTCATAGAAAGCGAAAATCGATACCGAAACTTAGTAGAGAATATTACCGATATCATCTACACAACCAATCTCGAGGGCCGAATAAATTTCATTAGTTCACCCCTTGAAATGTTGACCGGCATAGCGCCAAAAAGGGTCATGGACGAAGAGGATTGGCGCCGTTTCTCGCCAAAATCGGAGCCCAACGCGCAGCTATTCTCCAGCGTGATTTACGAGCCAGATCGTGATCAGGCAGATCGTGTGATTCAAGAAGCGGTCTTAAGTCGCCAAGCTTTCCAACTGGAGTATCGAATCGTCAATGTGAGGAACGAGCCTAGTTGGGTCTATGAGAGAGGGCATTTTTTTGAGACGGAAGAAGGCGAAATCCAAATGGAAGGCATTATTACCGACATTCAGGAACGGAAAAACGCCGAACAACAACTGAAACAGCGCGAGGTCTTGATAACCACGCTCTTCGAAATTTCCAACACCGT
The DNA here is from genome assembly GCA_029263455.1 of Holophagae bacterium. Lineage (GTDB taxonomy): Bacteria > Acidobacteriota > Holophagae > Acanthopleuribacterales > Acanthopleuribacteraceae > JAGQSC01. The sequence goes on along the minus strand of JAJCXM010000008.1, from coordinate 462,612 downwards.
GCATACCACGTTGAACCATGGTGAGCTCTATCATTCCATCCACCAATCTCTAAAGAAATCGGCCCACATCGAAGATTTGATCATCGCCCTAGTCCGGCGCGTCGACGGCCACATCGAAGAGGTTTATCGCGCAGGCAACGACAAATTCATTGACAAGACCATACCCACTGCGAGATTTGCGCAAAGCGTCGCCGACAGTAGGCGCACGCTTATTTTTCAAAAGACCGCAGACGGACTGTTGCATGAACATGAACAAGTAAGCTTCACCGATGCCGATCAGACATGGATCGGCATCCCGCTTCTGGGCAAACACCGGTTATTGGGCACACTCTTAATTCAATCAAGCCAGGGCGCGGCATATCAGACGGGAGAAAACGTTCACTTGTTCAACACTGTCGCCGAACAAGTTGCTTTGGCAATCGAATTTAAGCAAGCCGAAAAGGATCTTGACGCAACACGTAAACAACTCATTGAAAACGCCCACAAGTCAGGCATGGCCGACGTGGCTAGATCCACGCTTCATAACGTGGGAAACGCACTTAATAGCATCACCGTGGCCACCGGTCTGCTTTGGGAAACGGCCAAATCTTCAAGAATCCCGTCGTTGAGTCGTGCCAACGATATCCTGCGCGACCATATCGACCATTTACCTGAATTCCTGACCCAAGACCCACGAGGCAAAAAGCTGTTGGAATTCTATCTCAAACTCGAGCCACCCTTGGTCCATGAACACAGCGAACTCTTGAGCCAGTTGCAACAAGTGACAGCCAGTGTTCAACAGATTCAAAGCTTAATTGAATCTCAACAATCAAAAACCGATAGCGACTTTCTTGAAAACAAAGAACTGCTGACCGAGCTGATCATGGAATCACTGAACATGCACGCCTCCTCCTTTGAGGGCGCCCAAATCAAAGTTATTCACGACATCTCGTCATTGCCTGCGGTAAGTCTTCCGAAAATGAAATTCCTGCGCGTATTAGCCGAGCTCTTCACCAACGCCATTGATGCCCTGCAAAGCGACGACTCGGCCGAACGTCAGCTGCGCGTGTCTAGCAGCGGCAAACCTGATGCCGTCTTCGTGATCATCGAAGACAACGGCGTTGGTGTTCAACGCGAAAATCTCACTCGTATCTTTCAGCACGGCTTCACCACTAAAAAAGACCACCGCGGCTTTGGCTTACATCATGCCGCCAATGCGCTGGCCGAAATGAAAGCAAGAATTAAGGTCGATGTCCCATCAGCTGGCAAAGGGGCACGTTTCATCATCGAGATCCCATTTAATGATCTACCGCCGGATGAGTCTCAGCACGTCTCTTAGACGCTCGTTTTTTAGTGAATCCACGGGCCTAACTTTTGTTTCGCCAACAGGCCTAACCATCACTTTCGTCGTGAAAACCAGTCCGACCTGAAACTTTCTAGCCCAATTGGCATCTTTTTTTCTAAGAAACCCCGCAAGGGTTCGTTATTTGATTAGAGGACGACTTAGGATGCATCCCAAAACACGAAGCTGGCTAGCGCAAGCTTTACAAGACCATGAAGGACGTTTACTGCGCTACGCGCAGTCGTTGATGGGTGACCTAGACCGCGCACGAGACGTGGTGCAGGACACATTTCTCAAACTAGCTCATCAGCAACCAAAACAGATAGACGGCTATCTTACGCCCTGGCTGTTTCGTGTATGTCGCAACCTCATCATCGATCTTCAACGCAAGGAGCAACGCATGATGAACCAAACATTGGATGCGCCAAGTAGCGAGCAACTCTTCTCGCCAAAAGCCTCTCCCCATGACCAATTAGAAATGAACGATAAAGTTGCGCAGGTCATGCGCCACTTGACCCAACTTCCCGGTAACCAGCAAGAAGTTATTCGGCTCAAATTCCAAGAGGAACTGAGTTACAAAGAAATCGCCGAAATCACTCAGCTAACAGAAAGTAACATCGGATTTTTGATTCATACCGGCATACGCCGAATCCGAAAGAAGATGGAGGTGTCGTCATGAACAAAAAAGAACAGATCACAGCATACGCTCTAAATGAAATGACAGCTGACGAGCGCTTGGCTTTTGAAGCATGGCTAAAGGAACACCCGGAAGAAAATAGTGAAATCGCTGAAATAAAAGAGCTTGCTGGCCTCTTGCAACAGGGTTTAAGTCAAGAAGCGTTACCCGAACTTAATCCTTCCCAACGCGCATCAATAGGTAAATCGAAGCGAAGCTGGCTACTGTGGTCGCCCTTAGCCGCCGCAGCTATCGTGGCGCTTGCAATTTCTCTGCAAAAGTCAGAACACAGCATCGTTTTTGATGGCGGTGTCGACGAAACCTATGTCCCTCCGTCAGTCGCTGGTGAAGTGGCATATGTCGACGAAGAAGGTAACGTTTCCTACAAGCCCTTGTCACAATCGATTGAAGGCCTTGAGATGGTTCCTTGGGAAGAAGTACCCGAAGAACTCAAACAAGCGCACCTAGCCGACAAACGACGGGCCAGGAAACGAAATCCAGTCCAGGACCCTGAACCGGCACCTGAGAATAAGGAAAGTGTTGCGACTCCTATAGTTGAAGACGCTGCACTTTCAGGCGGCAAAGGGGACATGAACAACGAATCGATGACGCAGTCTTCGACGAATCAACCTATCTCGAATCGGGAATTGCCAAAGAATTCCAATAAAGCAGCTATAGGGAACCAAGTGCGAGGGAACAAGAACATGCCCGCGTCGAAACAAGAGCCCGAGATTCAAATTGATGAAAGCATGAGCGACGTTTCCGATGTGCCAACAACATTAGACACCACTGATGTCGTAGCTAGCTTTGACGTAAAATTTGAATCCAAGTTGTACAGCGACGAAGAAAAGAGATTCATTGGCCAGGGGGAAGTAAATACGGGGAAAAACGTTGCTGGTGCCATCGGACTCTCACGCGTATTCGATAAGAAAACGGGCAGCGATGGAATCACTCAAGTTGAGCCCAGTCTCGCAGTCCCTATGACGAGCGAACCAGAAGCAATCAATCGAGATTTCATCCCACGAAACACACCCAGCTCAGTGATGTTGACAGAAGAAAAAGAGAATGACGGCGATGACTTATTCGTCGGGCTCCAGAATGAGTCTTACGATGTCATCAACCCCAATCCTTTTTTTAAGACTGACACTGATCCTTTGTCGACCTTTTCTATCGATGTCGATAAAGCCGCTTACGCCAATGTTAGGCGCTTCCTAGAACAGGGAAAAATGCCTCCGCCAAGCGCAGTCCGTATTGAAGAACTGATCAACTATTTTGACTACGCTTATGCCATACCCAATCGCAATCAATCTTTTAGCGCGCAAATTGAGGTTACTTCATCACCTTGGCATGAAGGTCACCGTCTGGCCCGCATCGGTTTGAAAGGATACGAGGTCGACAACGAGCAACGCCCGCCTTGCAACCTTGTTTTCCTACTCGATGTATCTGGATCGATGAACAACCGTCACAAGTTACCTTTGGTTAAAAAGGCGATGTCCCTTTTGACCAAACAACTGCGAGCCGATGATTCGGTGGCCATCGTTGTCTACGCTGGTGCTTCGGGTGTCGTACTTGATGCCACTATGGGTTCCAAACGCAGTGCGATCTTAGAAAGTCTCGATCGCCTAAATGCTGGCGGTTCCACCAACGGTGGTGCCGGTATTGAAGCTGCCTATCAACTCGCAAAACAAGCCTTTGTTAAGGGCGGCATAAATCGTGTCATCCTTGCCACAGATGGCGATTTCAACGTCGGCACAAGTGATCGTGGTTCATTGATCCAATTGATCGAAGCCAAAGCCAAAGAACAAGTTTTTCTCACGGTTTTGGGCTTCGGAATGGGTAACCTTAAGGACGATACACTCGAACAGTTAGCTGACCACGGCAACGGATTTTACGCATACATCGATTCGCTAGAAGAAGCTGAAAAGGTAATGGTCCGCGAGCTCACCGGCACATTGATGACGATCGCCAAAGACGTAAAAATTCAAATCGAATTTAACCCGCTTGAGGTCGCATCCTATCGCCTGGTGGGCTATGAGAATCGAGTCTTGGCGCACCAAGATTTTAACAATGACAAAAAGGACGCCGGCGATATTGGCGCTGGTCACAGTGTCACTGCTATTTATGAGTTGGTACCCATAAATATCGAGCATGACGTGCCAGCGACGGACAAGCTCAAGTACCAATCCCAATCAACGCCTTCCGCTAGCGCCAAAAGCGGCGAGCTATTTACCATGAAAGTACGTTATAAGGAGCCAGAGCAAAACAGCAGTCAACTGCTTGAATTCATAGCCTATGACGAAGGTGCCAAGCTAGAAAACAGCGATCAAGAAACCAAGTTTGCGATTGCGGTAGCCAGTTTCGGGCTTCGACTACGCGGTGAAATCAATGACCAAGCGTCATCGTGGGAACACATTCTTGAGCTGGCCCAAGAAGGATTGGGCCCCGACCCTTATGGTGACCGAGCAGGTTTTATCTCGCTGGTCAAAAGGGCACAAAAGCTAGATAAAAGTCGGTGACAGTCAGGCATTGAGATGACGAGGGAGCGGGCAACCACGTCCGCTCTTTCGACATCTGCCTAGTACGCATGGCGCATCGGGAAAGGTTATGGTTATCGCCAGGGAACAAACAAATGAGTTCGTTGCCAGGAAGGTGGGAACTATTTCGCCTTTTTGGGGTCGGGGTAATAACCACCGCGATGACTTAGTCGCACGCCGTCTCGTATGCATTCGACCTTAATCGTTCGATAACGCTTGCTACCGCTGGGTTTGTCATAGCCCAAAATGTAGTGAAAACTATGATCATCAAAGACACGTTGAAAGGCGGGACCTAAGGTTGTTGCGGGCGTGAATCGTCCACCCGTCGTGTCTGACAGATGGCCAAGACCTTGATTCATGCCTTCACTGAAAGTATCAAAATGGATTGATGTATCTTCATTTAGACCGCCCACACCGCCGTCAGCGCCCATACGATCAAAGGATGATTGACCACCAAAACGAAACGTATGAAATACGATACGGTTCGACGTTGCAGCGTGGACAACTCGCCGAAATTCGTTGGTCATGTTGTTTCGACCAATACTTGGGGGTGACGGAGGGGCTCCGCCATCATTGTTGGACGATTGATACGATCCAGACTTAAATCGATCAGCATAGCTACGCGACAATGCAGCCGCTTCTTCGCCCGGTCGCATGGAGAATCCGGGCGACACAAAGTACATGCTCTTTAGACCGGGAACCTTAGCAAAACCTGCGATGAGCCCTTCTAGGCTCTTCAAAACACCGTCTGTATTTGCCGTTTGGATATTGATGAACTGATCGTGTGCCGACGTAATACAGGTATAGTATTCTGCCACCTTGGAATTGTCGTTAGCCGCTTGAAAGCCACCACTGTTATCGAAATCGCCAGTGATGAATTTTAGGCAGTCATTGAGTTCGGCTTCCAAATAACTCAATTTCGTTTGACGCGTAAACATAAGGTTTCCGCCCGGACTCTTCATCACTTGTTCTTCGTAAGCTTCGACGTAAGCTAAGACATCTTTCGGGTTGTTCATGAACGAAGGCGTTACTTGTCCGTGATCCAAACTTATGACCAAGAAGTTGACATTGGGCCGCACCTCCAAATCGCGAAAGAAATCCTTTAGTTCGGTCATGGCCAATCTAATTTGATTGACTTCGGCAGTCGCAAACGCCAAAACGATGATAAACGTCTGCGGGTAAACCATCGGTTGCTCGTCTTCGGGTTTATCTTTGGCCTCTTCTTTCATTTTTTCGAACTCGGCCGGTGACGGTGCAAAGCGGTAATCGACCGTATCAAATAAGCCGATCTTTACTTCTTTGCGCCCCTCTTTGACGACAAAGTCATCTTTACTTAGATCCGTTATCGGATGGCCATCTTTATCGTGGGCAAATACATCCAACATCACATATTCCACCGTCATGGCTTCCAAGACATCAGCTTCCTTGTCACCATCCCATAACACCGGGAAGAGCAATAAAAACAACGACATTACGACCTCACTTCCGCCATGGAGTGGCTTGACCAAGCAATCTTTTGATCTAAGCGATCATAGCTAAATCAGTTTAGGGTGTCGACGCGCGTTGGTGACTGTTTATGTGTTTTTACAAATTCTAACGAAGCCCAAACCGAGGGCTGCACCCTTGGTCACCTGCACATTGAATTCAAGAGATGCTTGGCTCTTTAGTCAGATAGCGAGTGAAGGTCACTTTGCCATCGCCGTCACTATAAAAATTATCGAACTCAGATGATTTGACGTAACCAGCTTTTAAATAACAAGTTCTTGCAGCCTGATATTTGTCCGTGGATGAGGTTTCGGCGTAAATAGCATGACCACTTAGCGCTCGTACGCCGTCTTCAACAGCCGACAGCAATCGCGATGCGATGCCTTGCCTTTGCAATTCAGGATCAACCACCAGCCAATAGAGATCATAACTGGATTCGGTTAGCGGCACTCGGCCATAACATGCGTAACCCAACACGTTGCCGGCCTCTTCCAAGAACAGAAAGGAATAACCGGATGCCTTTTCCCCTTTTGCGCCAGCTTCTGCCACTAACTCACCAGCTACGTCTACCTCTTCTTCACTGAAGACCTTCGTTTTGACAACCAGATCGCGTACTGCTGCAATATCGCTCATGCGAACGGTTCTGCGGACAAGCCGTTTAGGCATTTTACCGGCTGCATGGAAGCGTACCGGCTTTGATTGGGGCACAATCACAGCCCGAAAGAGGCTGTTAAAGAAATGGCGTGCATTGATGCCCAAAGTCTGTGTGCGGTAACCGCCCTCTTGTACCACCAGCGTTGGCAACGACATCGTTCCAATCAAGGCACCGAGTTTGTCAAAATCTCGAGCCTTGAGTGACCAAGTTCCCGTGGGATCCGATTTCGCCGTATCCAACCCCAGCGCAATAACCAGGTACGCGGGCCGAAATTCTTGGATCTTGTGCAACGCCTTATGGACGTGGCCTAGATAATCTTGGGCCGTGATGTGTTCGCCCAAAGGCATATTCAAATTGTATCCCATCCCGGCTCGCTCACCTTGTTCGTCCTTGAAGCCCGTAAAGTAGGGATAGGCGAACTTTGGGTGACCATGCAGTGAGACGGTAAACACGTCACTACGCTGATAGAAGATATCCTGCTGACCATTACCATGGTGGTAGTCGATATCCAAAATCGCCACGCGGCCAAAGCGACTTAAATAATTGGCTGCGATAGCGGTATTCGAAAAGTAACAAAAGCCTCCAAATGCCTTACGTTCAGCATGATGCCCAGGCGGACGGACTAATGCATAGGCAACCGGCTCTCCTCGAAGGACCCATTCGGCGGCCGTCAACGCGCAATCCACCGCAGACCGCGCCGCCAAATAAGCGTTCTGATTGAGTGGCGTAAAAGTATCAATACAATAGTAGCCAGCCCGTAGAGCAGTATCTTGTGGTCTCCGTGATTGATTTCGAATGGGGAATACATATGGATAGACCGATTTGTTATTGGGTACAGCGGCACAAGCCTTTTTCAGAAAAGCCACGTAGTCCGCATCATGAACGGCAAGAATATGCTTGTCAGCAAATGGTTCAGCAGGCTCGCGCTTTACAAAAGAAAGTTTATCCAATTCACGCGTGATGATCTTTACTCTGACAGGACTCTCTACGTACCCGCGTTCATTGACGTGATGTATCTCGTGTAACTCGTTGGCAACGAGTACTAAGTTATCGTGGCTGCCATGGGTAAGTTCTGAATGAGCCATCGATTTAATCGCATAGCGAGGTTGGCGCACGCTTAACGCTTCATCTGGAAATGAGTTTACAACCCGGTCGGTATAGTCCGGATCACATAGGCCCCCATACTTGCGCTCCAGAAAGGCTCGTACCGCCTTTTTCATGAATCGACCACTTGGAAGCGGCTGGCCCAAAGCATCTACTACGAGATAGGGTGGATCATGATCGGCTGGATCTACGGGCGTTTCATAGAGCGTACCGACAACCGGAAACGCCCCGAATCGTTCATAGAACGCCAGGCGTTGCGCATTCTGCTTTCGAATCGACGAATCCGGCGAGAGCTTAGGGTCGTCCGGTAAACACTCCAACAAAACGGCGCGGGATTTTAGACCCGCCGCTTCTTCGCGTACCCTTTCATAGATAGCGCCACCCAGTCCTTGCCCCGTTTTTCCTTCTCCGGCAGCAATGAAATCTAAGATGCAAAATTCGATGTCGGGAACATGAAGAATTAAGGCAAACCCTTGAACGGTGTCGTTCCTTTTTTCGGCGACCAACAGACGGCTTTGAAAGCGAAACTTGAGCGGATTGTTTAGTTTATCCGGCAAACTTGAGATCTCATCCTCGCGAAGCGCTCCAAACTGGCTACGCAGGATAGCTTGTACTTGAGCAATCGCCGCCTGATTTGCAGGTGCCCCAGCATCGAGAATGCGTCGAATTCGAAACATAATTAGTGAACTCCACAATGTATGAGTCTTTGAACAACATCACTGCCAGACAGGCCTGCCTGTGTAGCAGCAGCCATAAATCCAGCATCAGACGAAAGGCAAGGATTGGCATTTATCTCAAGGATCCAAGGTGAACCATCTTCATCAATTCGAAAATCCACCCTCGCTGCGCCCCGCAAATCAAACAGCAGCCAGCATTGCAGACTGATTCTGGCGAGTTGGTCTAGTAACGGGTCGTTCTGATCTACAAAAACACGAACCGTCGATGCGTAGCCCAGGCTGGTCTCGTCCCATTTAGCTGCGTAATCAACAATCTTAGGTGTGGTTGCTCCGAAGTTCTGAAAGGTCATCTCAGCCATAGGAAGTACCTGGGCAATTCCGTTGCCCGAATCCAGTAACGCCACATTAAATTCGCGCCCTTCGATATAGACTTCGGCAAACCACTGCCCGCCATACACAGCTTTCTTTTGTTCGATCAAGGTGCGCGCTTGATCAGGTCCCAAAACCAAACTTCGGCCATCCATTCCCAATGATGCATGTTCAGTGTCAGACTTCACAATCAGTCGTGTCTGGTCATGTATTTGCGGTCCTAATTGTTCTTGGGCCATTAGGTACGCGGGAGTTGACAATCCGCACATGGACATGAGCTGTTTTTGCCGCGTCTTACGCCCAAGCAAAGCTAAACTGGGGGCCAGGCAGCCAGAATAAGGGATGTCTAAAAACTCAAATAAGGCCGCGGCCGTGTAAAGTAACTCGTCACTGCCAGCAGCCGCCTCAACTAAGTTAAATACGAAATCAGGCCCCTGCATCTTCAGTTGATATTCCAGGTCAGTTAACGAATCGACAAAAGCTAATAAGCGCACCTCATGCCCCAATTCCCTCAGAATGGAATGTATTTCGTCGACTTGTACTAAGGTGTCGCGGTCATCGGCCCGCTCGGACAAACTGCCACTATATACCAGCGCGACAATCATGATTCTTCCAGTCATAAACCTGTCGCGCAACGGCCTCATTCATAATTTCACCGATCAAAGTGACATGATCCATGCCCGTTTTTGCGGCGAGTATGGGTAAATCTGAGTGATGGGGATGAAGCCCCGACAAAGGGTTTACCTCAAGAAAATGAGGTGTGCCGTTAGCGTCACAACGCAGATCAACACGACCTCCATCACGACAATTTAAGACTTGCCAACAACGCAGCGCGACTTCTGCGGCTTTTTGGGCAATATGATCTTCGACAAGGACGTACTCGAGGACTTCCTCACAATTCTCTTTATTATAGAAAGACTGCCCACCCGCCTCGGCACCTTCTTTCTCACAAGCTTCTAATACACCGATTACTCTCGCACCGACGCCCGTACCCAGGATACCAACCGTCAAGTCTCTACCACTAAGGTATTCTTCTACAAGAACGGGTTGGCGGTAGCGGTCAAGAAGAGAATCACAAACAATGGCTAATGACTCGGCGTTGGCCACGCATGAGCGGCTATCGATACCTTTGCCTGTTCCTTCGGCCAATGGTTTCGCAAATAGTGGATAACGGAGACGAACACGTGCTAAGTCACTCAGGTGACTAATTACGGCGAAGGGTGCCGTTGGGATTCCATGGGATTGCACGATAAGTTTCGACAAAGATTTATCCATCGTGATCACCATCGTTTCCGATGCTGAAAAAACGACAGGAATGCCGTAACCTTCCAATAAACATGGGACTTGCGCCTCTCGCCCTACCCCTGAAACCCCTTCGCAGATATTAAAAACCATGTCCCATCTTTGACCGGCCGCTAACGCCACAACCAGATTCCGCAGACCACCAATGCGTTCAACATTGTAGCCATTGGCCTGTAAGGCGCTCTCTATCGCGTCAATGGTTTCACGTGAGTCAAACTCACCTGACTCTTCAAGACTAAATCCTTGAGCGAGGTATTCGTCGCGTAAGTCATAAGTAAAGCCGATCTTCTTCATAGTGAATACAATCCGTTCTGCTCATCATATTCAGCACCTTGCGCACGCAAAGCCGCCTGTGCTTGGCCTGTTTTTCCGCCCGGGTCAGGATATCGGTAGACGCCGCCCTCAAAATTAGTAAGCAATAGATCATCGCCATCCCGTCCCACAATGTAATCCGGCAGGATGGGGATCTTACCTCCACCACCAGGTGCATCGACCACGAACTGTGGAATGGCATAACCCGTCGTATGGCCACGTAATTGACGAATAATTTCAAGACCCTTTTCGACAGGTGTTCTGAAGTGCGCTGAACCCGTAACAGGGTCACATTGGTACAAATAATAAGGCTTTACCCGTGTTTTCAGCAGTCCCTGAAAAAGTTGCTTAAGCACCTGAGCATCGTCGTTTATGTTTTTCAACAAAACGGTCTGACTACCCAGCGGAATACCAGCATCGGCGAGACGCCCACAGGCTTCGATGGTTTCGGGTGTCAACTCATCTGGGTGGGTGAAGTGAATGCTCATCCATAACGGATGGTATTTCTTGAGAATTTGGCATAGTTGATCGGTAATACGCTGTGGCATAACGACCGGAATCTTTGTTCCGATACGAATGAACTCTAAGTGTTTGATAGAACGCAAGCGCTCCAATAGCCAAGCTAATTTATCGTCGCCAATACTGAGCGGATCACCGCCTGATAATAGGCAATCGCGTATTTCGGGATGTGCCTCAATGTACTGAACGGCCTTTTCCCAATTTGTCGTCGAAAAACTGTATTCCCCATTGGTTTCACCGACCATTCGTGAACGCGTGCAATAGCGGCAATAAGTGGAACAAAAACCGGTTGTCAAAAACAAAACCCGGTCTGGATAACGATGGACCAGACCAGGCACCGCAGTATCGTGATCTTCCCCCAAGGGGTCAGGATCTTCGCCTGGCGATTTCACATATTCGCCACTTAACGGAATGTGTGTTCGCCTTAAAGGCTGGTTTGGGTTATCTGGACTAAGAAGCGATAGGTAGTAAGGTGTGATTGCCATCGGCAAATTCTCCGACCGTTGTACCACTGACGCCCGTTCATCGTCGGTAAGCAGGAGAATATCCGACAGCTGCTCTACACGCCTAATGCGATTGCGGACTTGCCATTTCCAATCGCACCACTGGTTTTCATTAGCTTCCGGAAAATGTTTGCTTAAGAAAGCACGGCTCTGTTCACTTATGGTGAACGAAGTTGGAGTTACGTTATCAGGAACTTTCTTTGGCGGTGATTGACGAACCCAAGGGGTTGACTTTGCAGGTCTTTCAAACAGACTCAGGTAGTCCACGGGTAGATTGGGAGGTTCAGAATTTGCAGATTCCTCCTTGCGGTCAGCAACAGGCTGCCTTGGGGCGGTAGAACCTTTGGTTCCACGACTGGCGTCCATTTATTGTATACGTTCTCCTTCACTTGTCGACTCCACCTTGCGAGTGGCGAACACACTATATATGTCATTTTTGGACAATTGTATATCGTTATTTTGGCTATCAAAAAACACTGTACAAGCGATTTATTTCAAGCAGGTTAACAATGCGCTAAACGTTCAAGAGCCATAGTCGAAAAATTCCGAACACTTCCCAACACACAATTCACTAGAAACGGTCAATCTCTAGACTCAGTTCGAGCCTGGGCCAATACTCTACTAGCCAAAATTGACAGGTCAACGGTCCGCCTCCTAGAATGGCCAGATCCTCACGAAGAAAGATATTCATTGAAAAATTCATCGATAGCTGAGCGCTCGACGGGGGCTAAGAGTCCGATTTGGAAGATTGGTGTGATTTCTGCTTCCATTCTCGTCCTAGAGCTGGCCTTGATCCGCGTTGTTCCTGCTGAGGTCCATTCCGTTTCTTATTTCACGAATCTAATCCTTATCGCCAGTTTCTTCGGTTTGGGTTTTGGATGTATCAGTGAATCAAGACGTTCATTTGCCTGGATGCTTCCCGCTGGCTTATTACTAAACCTGATATTCATATTGGTCTTTCGCGGCATTGTCGTTTACGAGGACGCGGCCTCCGTCCACTTTTGGATCAACAATTCCAGCAGGGACGGGATCGCCATGCAAGTACCGCTGTTCCTGTCGATTATGCTCGCTTTTGTCGCCGCCGCCGTTCCATTCACAGCGTTAGGGCAACAACTTGCTCGTTCCATGAACGAATATCCCCGCTTGGCTGCTTATTCGTGGGATATCGCAGGCAGCATCATCGGCATTGTTCTGTTCTCGTTGTCCTCGCTATTGAGCACCCCACCATGGATTTGGACGATTGTTGTTGGCATCGCCTGGGCGTTGTTATTTGCCAAATCTCGCGCCCATCAGATTTGCACAATGCTGGCAAGCTTACTGTTCTCCTTCCTCGCATATTCACCGCACGATTGGACTTGGAGCCCTTACTACTTCATCAAGAACGTCCCTAGCAATCATGGTTTGAGTGTCTATGTGAATTCCTCCTTCCACCAATTTGCCATTGACTATGAGAACGATGATCCCGAGCTACAGAAATTCCAATCAGACATGAAAACCAAGTTTTCAACCCCCTACCAGATTTATAGAGATAACCACGGGCAGCAGAACCCGAAGTCTGTGTTGATTCTCGGCGCCGGTACTGGAAACGATGTCAATATCGCACTCATCAACATGGCTGAATCCGTGACCGCTATTGAAATTGATCCAGTCATTCTCGCCCTTGGTCACGCCCATAACACATCAAAGCCTTATCAAGACCCTCGCGTGACAACCGTTATCGACGACGCCCGTCACTACTTACGCACAAGCAAAGAATCGTTTGATTTAATCGTTCTGGGAACCTTGGATTCCCAGACCTTGCTGTCAGGTAACTCGAATGTTCGTTTAGAGAATTATGTTTATACCGCTGAATCTTTTGTGGACATGAAGAAGCTACTCAAGCCAGACGGGCTGATGGCCACCTATTACTCTGTTTATAAGCACAGATCGCCGTGGCTCTATGATCGTCTTTACGCAACCATGAATCGCGCATTTGGCGATCATCTCGCGCTCATTCAGTTCAATGATCAGCAACTCTTCAATACGATCATTATTGGATCGTTGGACAAACTTAACGGGTTACAGCCATTTAACGCTAACACGGCCATACGACCGACAACCGACGACTGGCCATTTCTTTATTTAGAAAAGCCAATGATATCAACTACTTATCTTCAGTTAATCGGCGTATTTGGTGTGCTTATTCTTTTTATTTTTCACCTCCTGCGTGTCACACATCGCGGTCAGGGAATGTTCGTTAATTTCTTTTTCCTGGGCGTTGGCTTCACTTTGGTCGAGTCGGCCGCCATTGTACGCATGGCTCTCATTTTCGGCAGTACATGGGTTGTCAGCGCCATCGTATTCACAAGTGTGTTGGTAACGATTTTTATCGGTAACTTGTTAGTGATAAAGGAGCGCGCCCTCAAACCAAGCCTTGCTTGGTCCGGCCTTTTCGTTGCTATCCTCATCAATTACGCCGTCCCGCTGCAACACATTCTTGAGTTGCCTTGGCTAATGCGATCTCTTATTTCTGGCACCATGATCGGGCTACCAATTCTGTTCGCTTCGTTCTGTTTCAGCCATCTGTTCAAACGGCAGGCCACGACTGGTTTCGCCTTGGGCCTCAACCTGATCGGCGCCATGTCTGGTGGTTTTGTAGAGTACTTGTCCATGATCATCGGCATGCGCAGCCTTTGGCTAGTGATTTTGGTCATTTACTTAATGGCGCTGCTAACATCAAAGAAGAATCCCAATTAGACTTCGTCACTGGCGCCAATTTTGTTCAACATTTTGGTCAACAACAAAGATTAAGCGCTGACCATCATACTCCACGCATTCACGCCAACATCATCAACAAAGGCGCGATCAATGGCCTGCCCTTCTTGAATTAACTAACTGGGCCATTTGTGATCAAGCCATTGGAGTTTGGCCATGACAATTGTCATGAATAGTTGTGACTAGAAAACTTGATGTCTGGAGGCTCGAGTTCCATCAATAGAGACATACAAATCCAGTTCATAAACATGAGGTCAATATGTATGTCATTACCAATCGCAGTCTAAACAAAGATGCAAGGGGTTTGGATAAGTTTGGAAAGTCACCGAACCCGAAGGGGCCCAACGAGCTCAGGCTAGTGAGCATCACCCAAAAAGCCTCTAAACATGTCGTGAACGTCCTTAACGACAAGCTCGATTTAAACGAAGTCAAGCAACTAAAACAAAAGTTCGACTTAGACATAGACCCAAATCAAACTTGGTACGCAAGTCTGCGTGTTGCTTGCGAGTTATACGAACAAGCCACACAAGCTTCACCGCCCAAACACATCCTGCTCTTCGTACATGGCTACAACAATGACATGGCCGACGTTATTGCAACCTGTCAAGCTCTGGAGCAAGCCTATGGATTGGTTGTGATTGCATTCTCGTGGCCTGCCAACGGCGGCGGCGTGTCTGGGACAGCCGCTTACTTAAGCGATAAATCGGATGCCCGAGCCTCGGCCGATGCCCTCAACCGTAGCGTTGGCAAACTAGCCCATTATCATCAACTACTCACAGCTGGCACCCAAAAGAGATGGATGGCGGCCGCGCAGAAGAAGCACCCAGACAATCCTCAGGCCAGCTATGAGTTATTCACGAAATTGATGGAAAAAGCATGTGCATCAAGCGTCAACTTAATGTGTCACAGTATGGGCAATTACCTACTTAAGCACGCCTTAACACCGAGTGCGTCGCCATTGCGGCAGTTGGTTTTTGATAATATTGCCTTGGTTGCGGCCGATGCCAACAATCCGGCACATGAGCAATGGATGGAACAACTCCCTCAACGCCGTCGGCTATATGTGGTGATCAATGAGAATGACCACGCACTTGGCTGGTCCCGCCGAAAACCAGGAACAGAACAAAAGGCACGGCTCGGCCACTACTTGCTCAATCTGGTGGCTCGCAACGCCTATTACGTCAATGTCACGCAGGCGAGTTGGGTCAAGAACGAACATTCCTACTTCAAGGGTTCAGCCATTGCCCAGAACGCTGATTTACGAGATTTCTTTGAGTGTGTTTTTCATGGTGAATCCGCGGAATCCCATCTCTCTTTCAGACCGGAAGGCAATTATTACGAGTTGAAATGACCTAAGATACGACAAACACCCTGTGTATAACTTAAGCGAACGAAGTGATATTGAGGTGGATTCAGATGGCAAGAACACTATTTCGGCGCGCATCTCCAGGCGAGCGCTTGGTGCGTGGTGAATTGGTCAAATGTGCACAAGTGGCCTTAGCAGATGCAGACCATTCACCCGGCATGGTAGACGGAATTTTCGGCGGCGATACGGAAAAGGCCGTGAAGCGTTGGCAATCGGCCCGGCAACAGCCAGAGACGGGTGAAATCGATTTTGATGGCTGGAGCCTGCTAACACAGGAGCCCGTACCCAGCTTACGAGATCGATGTTTACAGCTCACTGCCGACTTCGAGCAGCATGGTTTTGGCAGAATTGCAGGCAACTTTGATGGCGCTTGGCTAACCTGGGGCATCATCGGCTTCACCCTAAAACACGGCGAGATGCAACGCATCATCAATGAGGTGCGTTTGAAGTTTCCTCAATTGATTCGCGAGGCGTTTGGTCCACTTGAGGACGAATTAGCGGACGTTTTTGACGGCAGTCGCGAGCTGCAAAGAGCGTTCGCAGACCGAATATCGCTTGGCCGACAACGTTATAAAGTATTACCAGATTGGGCCCAGGCATTTGAGACTCTCGGCTCGTTTTCCGAAGTTCAAGAGGTCCAGCAACGTGGTGTCGACAAGTATTGGCAGATAGCCGTTCGTGACGTAGATCGCTTTGAACTCAAATCCGAGCTAGGATTCTCCATGTGTTTCGACATTGCCGTTCAAAACGGTGGAATTGATTTCCGATTCGAAGAAAATTCTATTCGTAGGCGAATCGCGCAATTTCCGCCAGCCAATCGCTTGGAAAAAAGACTGCTAGTGGCTGATGTCATCGCCGAAAACAGCAATCGAAAATATATCGAAGACGTACGCAGCCGAAAACGAACCATCGCTTCGGGCGAAGGCATCGTGCATGGTGCCAAATACAAGCTAACCAACTGGGCCTTAATCGACGAGATCGATGGCTAGGCAATAGGGTGACGCCAAAAAAATAGGTTTTCCTATAGTTGCCCTGACAAACACGTAAAATATTTCAACAGGTTCTTCGTCCCAAAGTTAACAACCGTGAACCGCACCCCAGTAAAAGCCTGCTCAGCTTAGCTGCTCGCGAATAATGTGGGTCTAATTATCAAATTAACAATACTTTGCATCTCCATGACCCAATAACAAAGCAAAAAACGTGACGTAGATTAAAGAGGATAATATTTGTATGTAAAGGGATAGCTATGCCTTCATTGACGGATCACGAGTTCCAGATCCAAGACTGGACCGTGAATCCGAGAACCCAATTGCTAACCGGTCAAAATAGCGAAACCAGGCTAAAGCCATTACCAATGGCATTACTCGTATATATGGTGCAGCGACCGGGCCAGCTAATCGAAAAATCGGCGCTGGCCGAAGATGTTTGGGGACAGGAATTCATCAGTGATCAAGTCATTTCGGTAGCTGTTCATCAAATTCGTAAAGCCCTCAATGACGACGCCAAAAGGCCTCAGTTCATCAAGACTATTCCTCGTAGAGGCCTCATGTGGATTGGTGATTCGCCAACCGAAGAAGCTTCACCGCAACACACAGAAAGCCCGCCAAGAAACTGGCGCACGGGTTTGCTTTTGACATTGGTCGTTATGTTGCTGTTCGGGTACCTTGCCTATACATCACGACCTAACTTGACAAGCGAACCGTCAGGCAGCTCTGCTGATGAAGAAAACGAAGCCTGGCGCGAATACTCCAAATGGGCCTATTACGTACCAAATACGCCTGAAGGGTATCGTGAGGCGGTGGGCCAACTAGACATACTTACAGAGAGATTCACCCACTTTGCGCCCATCCATGTCACCCTCGCGCGTTTGCACCTCGATATGACCCTTTACGGTTTGGTTGATCGCCTGGAAGGTTATTTTTTGACCCGTCAACACCTCGAAGCAGCC
The DNA here is from genome assembly GCA_029263455.1 of Holophagae bacterium. GTDB lineage: Bacteria > Acidobacteriota > Holophagae > Acanthopleuribacterales > Acanthopleuribacteraceae > JAGQSC01. Next base: position 445,087 of record JAJCXM010000008.1, on the reverse strand, counting down.
GAGGCCAAAGGAGCCGAACCAAGTGATGTGTCGCTGTTGAAAGGGAATATTGCGCTCTTTTACGAATGGGATTTCGCCCTAGCACGCCATCACTTCAGAGAGGCTCGTGAACAAGAAATACAAATATCGCCATTGTGGGTAGGACCTATCCAATTCGCAGCCATGCAGGGTGATTTTGCTGAAGCCGAATCGTTATTAGAGCAGGCACGTCAATTGGCACCCAACGCTGCAGGTTGGGACCTCCATCATTTTTATCTCGCCTTTTTTCGGCTTGACGTGGACGTGGCAATGGAGCGCCTCGAACGTGCAAAACGAGAGATGGATGAGCGAACGCAACTCTGGGGCGAATACCCACTTTGGCGTGAACGCGATGATGATTCTCATTTGACACGTATCGAGCGTAGACTCATGGAGTTACAAGGGGCTACCAAATCCGAATTACTATCATATGACCAAGCCAGCAATAAGCGGGACCGCTTGGTTGTCTTCACCGACTGTTTGTTAGGCAACGCCAGCAACAACTATGGGCAACGCGATCCAGTCCTTGATGCCACCTACTATGCTTATGCAGGCAACGAAGACGCCATGTATACGAGTTTAGAGAAAGCGCTGGCGACTCGACAACTGCGAACCCTATTTATTGGCCTCTTTCCGGCATTTTCCAGCTATCGAAATCAACCCCGGTTTCAACATATTCTCAATGAGATCGGCTTACCAGCAGGTCCTTCATAGCGGAGCAAAACGCATACTGGTTATGGCTTGAATTGTCATAGGCCGCACACGCCTCAAAACACGACAACTTGGGCACCAGATGGACACGTGTATGGAATCCCACACACGTCCAACAAAGCCCTCGGCCACAGATAGACCAACAACAGGCTTAGTTATCCAATCAGAACTAACAATCAATCCTCAACAAAAAAAGGCCCGCGTCACCGCGGGCCTTCTTAGATAATGAAGAGGTCTTCGCTTAGAAGCGAATGCCTACGTCGAGTGTGTAAGTGAAAGGGTTTTGGTAAGCACTGTTGCCAGTTACACCGTTACCTTCAAGCGGTGTACCGAAGCCTGGGTCGAAGGTGTAGTGGACGCCTTCGACAGGAGTCTCGGTAAACACGTTGAATGGTGTGCCGGTAGAACGAACCGTGTTGTTTACCCAACCATTATTGGGATATACAGCCGCATCTTCGTCGAAGATGTTGTACAGGTTCAATTCAGCAAATAACTCAATCTTCCAGAGCTTCAACGAGTAGTTAACGCCGAGATCAGTTTGAGTCATGTCTTCGCCATGGAACTGGCCACGCTTCCCATCTACGAAGTAAGTAGTCGTGGTCCCAGGGCTGGCATAGGACAGTTCGCTATTAGTTGGCAGGCCCCACGCAGCAGGATCGCTACGGAAGTTTACGGTGAATGCGGCACTGTAAGCAGCACCTGATTCAAAACGTTCCGTCGCGCTGAAGTTGAAGTCACCAAAACGCGTACTGACATCGTAAATCGCGAAGAGGCGACCGACGTGTCGTTGATCACCGTCGAGGTAACCGCGCGGGTTTCGAGCTGCAAAGTTATTGTACTCGGGATAGAAGGTGGAAACTGAAGCAGAAACAGCAGCTTGACCTTCAGTTTCACCGATAAAGTTACCAATAGCCTGTGACCATGTGTAGTTGCCTACCAGGTTAAAGCTATCAGATACTTTATAGTTACCTTGGATTTGAACTGCGTTGTACGTACGTTCGTAGTTAGAACTATCGTTCGTTAACAAACGTCGGTCAGTTCCAGCGGGCGTCACACCAAAGATAGACGGGTCCGCACCTTCTTGGAACAAGTGAGTGGCATAGAAATCGCCATAATCGCGTTGGATGATGTCGGCCTTCAAATAGCCCTTGTTGAAGCGCGTGCTGTAGCCAACGCGGAACTCTTCAGAGTTGGGTGAGCTCAAGCCAGGATCAACCGTTGTGATGACGTTTGCCGGATCTGGCGAAAGGTTGATGTTGGTGAATGGCGCCGTCTGCCAGAAGTCGTTGGCGTACGGATCAAGCGTGGAGTTGGCGTTTCCACCATTATTCTCACCGATCCAAGCGAAGACTTCTGCAAGACTAGTTGTGGTTGGTCCGTAGTAATACCAAACGGCATAGCTTGGGCTACCGGCGGTAGAAGCTTGCTGACCGGCATCGTTTAGACGAGCCACATATTCAGCATAGCTAAAGGTGAAGCGATGTTTGCCATCGCCGCGTAGGTCGTATTCCGCGGCAACGCGCGGGCTAAGTGCATCTGAGTTAGATACAGGTTTGCCATCTTCGGCGGTTGCTTTGTTCTCGTCGTAACGCAGACCAAGGTTGAATGAGAAGTTGTTATTGAAAGACCAACGGTCGTTGACGAACGCAGATTTGGTGTTGAAATCGCTACCAATGGATTCATTAACGACTGGCCACCAAAGGAATTGGGCCGGCAACGTATTAGCGGTACCGCCGCTGTATACAGCTGTTGGTTCTACTTGATTAGGATTATCCCAGATTGGATAGGTATCCCAAACTTCCCAACCTGACGCCGACTGGTGATTGTTACCCATGCGTGAATCAGTTTGGTCTTGAACACCGAACACGATGTCATGAGAGCCCATGTTGTTGGTGGTCAAAAAGTAGGATGCTTTAAGCATGACGGATTCAGTATCGCGATGCTCATCGGTTGGAGAAGCCAGAACTTCAGAACCATAACGACCACCGAGATTGCGATCGCGCAATACCGTATTGGTCAAACGAAGATCGGAGTCAATGTTCGCGCCGGAACCTTCGAACGTCGTCTTCTTTTCGGTGTACAAAGCTTCTAAGGTAAAGGCTGGCGTAATGATACCGCGGTAGTTGATAGACAACGCTTCTTCAGGAACATTGTTCGTTAAGGCGGCATTGACACCTAGAGGACCGCGAGAGGTATCGTTAAGCGAGTCATCTTTTTCGTCCGCATAAGACAGGACTAACTCATGACCATCGGCAACCTTACCGGTCAATTTGAAGTTAATCTTGTCATTGTCGCGAGAAGCGTCAACGGCACGAACGCCAGGACCTGTTTGACCCGTAGGCAAGCCAAGCTCCGAGGCTTCAGCATCTGTCAATGGCACTGATGCGATCAATTGGCCGGGCTGAGAGCTTCGTAAACGTGAGGCACTAAGGTGGAACCAGATACGATCTTTCATGATCGGGCCACCGAAAGTGACGGAATCGGTTCGAACAATATCGTCCGCATGAACGACTGTGTTTTGGTCTTCTAGTGGGGTTGTACCTACCCAGTCGTCATTGCGCAGTGCGGAACGAATGACACCTGAGAATGAGTTACCACCAGATTTGGTGATGCTGTTGACCAAACCACCTGTGAACTGACCGAACTCTGCAGATACAGAGGCAGAAGAAATACTAGTTTCTTGAATCGCGTCAGGGATGACGATGAAACTTGCATTTCCGCGGACGTTATCAGACGTAATATTACCGCCATCCAGGAGATAGGCGTTTTCAAAGGTTTGGGCACCAGAAATGGACACATAACCGTTTGGTCCACTTTGAGTCGTACCCGGAGCCAATAATGCGCGCGCCCGGATCGTACGACCGGATGCGATGCTATCAACGAATTTAGCATCAAAGTTAGCTACCACGTCGGTGGTGTCGAGAACGGGATCCACACTTGCGGTCACAACCAACTCTTCAGAGGTTGCTTCCGGTTGCAAGGTCAGGCGGGGTTTAGAAGTTTGACCTAATCCCAGTCCTATGGTTGTTTTGCTTGTTTGCATTCCGGGCATGGTGCCAGTCACGGTGTAGTCACCGGGAACCAATAGCCGGAATAAGAACTCGCCATTGGCGGTTGTTGTTGCCGATCGCGAACCCTGCATGTTGGGTGATTCGATCGTAACGACGACGCCTGGCAGAGATTCGCCATTGCCATCCATGACGGTGCCATGAATGCTTGATGTTTGCTGTGCCCACAAAAGACCACTCATAGAGAAGGTCAACAAGGTCAGAAAAGCAAACTTGCTTAAAAAATGTCGTTTCATTGCTAGGAACTCCTTGATCCAATCGCGTTTGACCCACAAGGGTCGAGTCACGAAGGGATTAACGCTCGTAAAATTAGGCGTCTGTCTTGGATCAGTGACTAAGGAGGTTCCGTAATCAATTGCAGTATGGAAGTTGCGACGATGGGTCTCACGCATCGTCACGCTCTCTCTAAAATCAAGTCCCGTGCCAACAGCAAAACACCTTAGTTATTCCAATAAAATCAAACACTTAGGTGAGTTGTCATTTTAGACTTGGCGTTTAAATCCAAGATCATGAATCCATTAGCTTGAGCGCTGGCTACAACTTCGAAGGTCAATATTCGAACTTAGCAAAAATGTAAGCAGACCTTAATTAACATTAAGTCGTCGCTCAGCTTTGTTTGTTTCCTCAATGATCGACGCTAACCCCTGTGTTAAAATGTGTGTGGGGTTGCCCAACGGTACGTGTATACCGTTGGGCGTTACTGCTTCCGATCCAAGGAGACAGGTCGAGGCGACACGTTCATGAGACCAAGGTGATCGCCTCGACATTCTTATACGGCTTAAATTCAGCTATTTAGCGGACGTTAATCTTTTTTAATGGTTGATTAAGCTTGTTTAGCGAAAAGAAACAAGTCGGTTACAAATCGTCTCTGAGGCGTTCACTCTTCGTGCACACTCACAGAGTCTGTTTAGATTCGGCACCCAACTTTTTCTTGGGTTTCATATGAATCAATGTTCCTAACGATAAACGAATCATTATTTACCAACGTTACGCTAATAACCCCCCTTAAAGGAGTCCATTCATGCTGGCTTTGATGGCGTTATTGACGATTAATCTGCAAATTCAACCTCTTCAACTAAAAGAAGAACTTCGATTTGGCGGCGTAGATTCCGGTCTCGAAACCGACCAATGGCTTGGATCTAACACTCCGTGCAGCTTTGATATCGATCAACGCGGGCACATTTACGTCGTTGACGCTAAGAACGTCCGCATCTTGCACTTTGACGATCACGGCCAATTGATCGATGTGCTCGCTACGCGAGGGCAAGGGCCAGGCGAGTACCAACAAATTAGCCACTTTCAAATCATGAAAGACGGCTCGGCCATAGGCTTGGAGTCGCTGCAAGGCACCCTTCGTCGCCAATATTACGATCAGAATATAGTCTTTCAGCGTGCAGAGACCATGACCGAGCTTGTTGGATTCGCACCCAAGGTCAGATTTTCACCCTCTGGAAGGTTCGGATACGCTTGGTTTATCAAATTCAATGCCGCTGATCAGAGTCTGCAATCGTTGAGCGTCATCACCAACGACGATCTCAAACCGATCGAGATCATCAATCAAACGCCTTGGCCCGTCGTTAACGGTACCGTTCTCAATGACCGAAATCTCATGATTGCAGCGCTCGCTTTGCAATTCAAAGGAATTTGGCAGCTCAACGCACGTATCGCGGTTTACCTAAGCGATGACCGCCTTTTGTTCGTCAACAACCAGTCAAACACCATCGAAATTAAGAGTTCCGACAACAAGAAGACCTTAATGAAGATAAACCACACGATCAAAAGACAGCCCTTTGAAGAGAAACAGCGGCAGGCTCTAGTGCGTTCGCTTGAAGACCATCTCTTTAATCAAGGTGGGCAAGCTCTTATGAATATCGTTACCCCTCAAGTACTACGCGAGTCGATCGAAAAAGCCGAACTGCCAAAGTTAGATTACCCCGTCCAGGACGTTATCCCAACGCCAAACGGTGGTTTTGTCTTGGTAACCAACATCAATTACGAAACCAAGGGCGTGTCAATCCACCTGTTTGACAAAACTGGCCAAAACAAGGGCCAAACCCCGTTTCCGGGTACAGGTGTCTGGACTTTGTTTGGCACACGCATAAAAGCCACTGATACGCACCTATACGCGATGGAAGTCAATCAGGATGGCGATAATCAAATGGTGAAATACCGCTACAACTAGGCGTTCTTCCCCGGCAGATTCCTGTACGTAGCATCCTCAAAACTTACGCCATTTTGAAGAAGCCATCCACCTTAGACCTAACCTCAATCTCGCATGGATCCAAAAGGGCAGCATCTGTGCCCATTTATGTCGACTTGACGAGGAACGCTTGGCGTTCATTCACGCCTTAGAGATGGAACCCAGTCATCTCGGCCCCTATTCAGATTTGATCCGCTAGCTCATCAATCAAAACCAGCTGCCGGAAGCGAAACGTTACCTGGCAGTGGGACTACGCGTTACCCGAAACTCAAGCGTGCTTAACCAACTCAAACGGGCCCTAGAGCTTCAATAGCAGGTCTATTTTATGTCACTACAACTGTGATGAAAAGTACAATAAGCGTAACTTTTAGAGGTTTTGCACAATCTAATCTGGCTTTTTGGGTGGGTTTTGGGGCAGACTAAGACAAATTCCTCTCACAACTTAAAGTATCTCGCCTACTCAACCCAAGGAGTCGGAACATGGTTTGTTTATTAATGGGCTGGTTTGCACTCGTGCACCTAGATAGCCACAGCTGCGAATGCGCTGCGGACTTGCGCGTCTTCACCAAAGGCAACGAAGTCATCGTCATCACTGAGATCATGCAAAACCCCAATGCCGTTTCTGACTCTAATGGTGAATGGTTTGAGCTCTTCAACCCAAGCAGCACGCCCGTCAACCTTAATGGCTGGACTATTCGCGATGATGGCAGCGAGAGTCATTTGATCAATACCGACGTTGTAATCGCATCGGGTGCTTATGTGGTCATGGGCCGAAATGCTAACAGCACAACCAATGGCGGCATCACCGTCCAATATCAATATCAAGGTTTCACTTTGAGTAATGGAGCCGACGAGATCATTCTCTTGCGACCAGACCAAACATTAGCCGATGAGGTTTGGTATGACGGCGGAAGCAATTTTCCAGACCCAACTGGCAAATCCATGGTGCTTTCGTCTGCGGCACTCGACAACAGCCTCGGTTCAAATTGGGCAACGTCTCAAGACATCATGCCAAGTGGTGACTACGGAACGCCGGGGTCAGGTCCCGACACGGTCAGCCAGGCGAGCTTGATCATCACCGAAGTAATGCAGAACCCAAGTGCCGTCTCAGATTCAAATGGCGAATGGTTCGAGGTTTACAATCCAGGCCCTACGCAAGTCAATCTCAACGGCTGGACACTGCGTGACAATGGCAGTGACAGCCATCTGATTAGCCAAGACGTCATCGTTCCCGCCGGCGTCTTTTTCGTTCTCGGCCGCAATAACAACGCCTCTACCAATGGCGGGATTACCGTGGATTACGTCTACTCAGGCTTCTACTTAACCAATAGCGCCGATGAAGTATTACTTGTGGATGCTGGAAACAATGTCGTTGACGAGATCGACTTTGACGGTGGGCCCATTTGGCCAAATCCAAACGGCGCTTCAATGGCACTCAGTTCGCTTTCCGCTGACAATAACATCGGTTCAAATTGGACATTGTCTACCAACCTAATCGCCAGCGGCGATCGCGCCACACCGGGCACTGGGCCAGGCACCAGTGGTGGCAACAATGAGGCACCCGTAGTTTGGGCAGGACCAGATGAGACTGTCTATTTGGATACGATAAGCGCCTCAACAACTCTATTTGGCATGGCCAGCGACGCCGACAATGACCCCTTAAACCATAGCTGGACACTGCTTTCTGGTTCTCCATCCGCTGCGACCTTGTCTAATAGCCAATCGTTACGGCCAATTGCAACCTTCACGGCGAGCGGTCTGTTCACCTTTCAACTAGCCAGTTCAGATGGCACAACCAGCACGGCAGATAGCGTGACCATAAATGCCATCACTCGTCCCACATCAACCGCCACATACCAGATATATTTTGGCAATGTGCACGCTCACTCGTCTTATTCCGATGGCAACAAATCTAACGACCCGCTCTCAAACGGAGCCGCTGCGGGATTCCGCTATGCACGTGACTTAGGCGGACTGGACTGGTTAGTGATCTCCGACCATAACCACGCCACCGCGGGCATGAATTATCCCGATTACGCTTTAGGAGTGAACGAAGCCGCATCTGTAAATAGCGAATCCAACGATTTCGTCGCTATCTTTGGAACGGAATGGGGCACGATTTCAACTGGCGGCCACGTTATTTATAGTCATTCACAACTCTGGGGTTGGGAGCCCGGAAACTACGATGTCTTCATTGATAAAGGCGACTACACAGCCTTATTTGCGCAGATTCGTAGCGTGGCTACTTTTGGCCAACTGTGTCATCCGGCTTCAAGCCATTTCAACAACATCTTCAACCTCAGCTATGACGCAGCCTGGGACGAATCTGTTTCAACTGTTTCGGTCAAATCGGGACCCGCTTTTGCCTTAGCCCTTGATTACTCGGATCCGAGTGCATCGAATTATCAAAGTTACTACCTTAACTTGTTGCAAAAGGGCTACCGAGTAGGGCCAGCCAGTGATCAGGACACCCATTACGATAATTGGGGTCTGGCCAATGAACAACGAACCGCCGTCTTGGCAACGGATTTGACTCAAGCCGCCATCATGGAAGCATTGAAAGCCGGCCGTGTTTACGCTACCGAAGACTACAACGTACAAATCGATTTTTGGGCTCAGTTTGGGAGTCAAGACTATGCCCTTGCATCCGTCATTGATATTCCAGTCGGTCAAACCATCACGCTCAATTTGATGATGAATGATCCAGACGGTGAAGCACTGGGTGAAATAGAGTTACTCGCTGGCGACGTGGGTGGTGCGACAGCAACGACAGTCGTTAATTCATTCACTGGCAGTCTAAGCCATCCATTCAGTCCCACGTCAGAAGGCCAACTACGCTACTTTTTTGCGCGTATCTCGCAACCAGACGGGGATCAGGCTTGGACAGCACCAATCTGGGTTCGTGCGACGGCTACTGGCCAGAATGCGTCACCAGACGCCTCCTTCGATTTCAGCGCTCAGAATCTTTCGTGCACATTCAGTGATACGAGCCTTGATAGCGACGGTACTGTGGTCAGCTGGTTATGGCAATTTGGCGATGGCAATAGTTCGGCAGCACAACACCCAAATCACACATTTGGCAGCGCTGGTAGTTACGCAGTAACACTAACGGTGACAGATAATCAGAGTGCGACGGGTCAAATCACACAGTCTATTTCCGTTCTCAACAGCCAACCCATTACCGACTCATACACCAACAGTATTTCAGGCTATGGTTCTCAAACTTATGACTTCACGACAACGGGTGGACCCGTCGATATGAGTGCAGCCTGGAGCCAGAGTAATCGAGATTTGGACCTGTATTTATACAATTCAGCAGGATCATTGGTCGCCTATTCCGAAAGTATAGCTAACCCCGAATTGTTAAATGTTACTAATGTAAGTGCTGGCTCTTACACCCTGCTTGCCTACAACTACAACTCACGTCAAACAAACTACGACCTCGATATTACCTTTATACCGCAATAAGAAAAAAACTAGGAACCCTATTTATTTCGCCCACAAATGAGGGCAATATGGCGAGGCCATCGTTCACATCGCTCGTCCGTGCCCTATAGACATTCACCGTACAATTCGATAACTGCAAAACAGTCCAATATATTAACGAGGCCATTACCGTCAAAATCAGCAATCTCTTCGGTGCCACGCCAATATGGGGACATCGCGGTCACATCACTCACACTGATTAGCTGATCACCGGTTAAATCTTCCGGACACGGCACTAAGCCCGCGAAAATCAGCTGTGCCCTGTCCAAGGCAAGCGATCCGATCGTTTGACCCAATATGCGACCGGGCAGATCATCTGCCCGCGGGTGGATGCCTCCCCAAAGTCTCGATAAGCCAGCCTCATCAGCAGCATCGTAATAAGAACACCACTGTAAGGTGATGTCCATCGAAGGTCCATCCTCGAAGACGAGGAACTCGTGAGCCGTCATCTGGTAGCTTCCAAGCCCGCCTGGGAAATAGGGACTTCCGGTTACCGCCGTCATCACTTCGGCTGCTGCCCTGCTAAACGTAGAGTGGCCAGACAAATAACCAGCAAAAGGAGGCGTCACGAACGTATCGCGCTGATATGGCACCCAATTATCCGCCAATATCCATTCCACCCCACCAAATTCGTTAATAGGGTCCTCTACCTGACCAGCCCAAGCATAGAAGGCCAACTTACCTATGTTTTCACCGCCGTCGCCAAGTAAGTGTTCGTGGATTCCTCCCATTGCGGTGCTTTCGACTGTAATCACAGCAATCACATCTTCGACAAGTGGAATACCATCTGGATGGTAGGACGGCCCACCTGGATCTGAACTCTGGCCCAGCCCAGCCATGTACCTAATCGCAGAAATAGGTCTAATAAAATCGTAATAACCCTTCGCACCCCATGCCGCGACTGCCGCATCGTGAACGGCCCCATTGAGCGCAAGATAAAGCTTTACGTCCCATTCCAGATCACCTACCGCGGCACCTCGGACCGTTCGTTTACTCGCTGCCAAAATGTCTGTCACATCATTGGCCAGCACGTTCCAGTGGCCCGGTGGCGTTTCTGAGGCAGGTCCATCAGCCCAGAACTCTGCCAGAACCCTTGAGTAATCGCCAAGTGGCACTATTTGGGGCTGATAGGGTTGTCCTGTAACGGGATTCACGGCATAACCCTGACCGTCATAGGTGCCTATCGGATTATTACCAAGGCTGGCCGGCGAAATATCGATCATGGGACCTTGATCGGGGTCTAATTGGCTGGACATCACCACCACTTCCGCAAATATTTCGCGGTACGTGGCGGGATCTGCATGAGGGCCATCGTAGTAGGGCGGATAACCCGGATCGAGATAAACGCCTGGTTTCCCTGGTGTTAGTAGATCAGCAGTCAACGAGAAAGGCGTCACACCGCCCCAATGCGGGCCAAGAAAGTCAGGATAGCCACCGATGATCACATTACCTGACTGATCAATATAAAAATCCAGGACCAAGGGTTGCCAATTGTTGGGTTCTACAAGGTCCGGATTGCCCGGGAGCCCCACAACAAGCGGTGGATTAACGGGCATGTAGCCATTGGTCGCTTCATATTCATTCGCTTCGTTGGAGCCATCGCTAAGCCCAAACGTGATCACATTGGCGGCAATTCTGTTTCCGATGGCTGCTGGCGTATCGCCAACCACGCCAACATTCATTTTGTCGTAACCAAGCGTATCCATCTTGGCATCAAAGAGAGGCAGCATTTCAGCGGCCCCTGGTGAATCGGTGAATCGCGCTACCAAAACACGATAAGCAGCAAAACTTAAGGCTTCTTGGCGAGCAGCCAAAATGTCGCCAGCTATATGTGTTTCTCGCGTCAATATTTTGTTGGCTGTGTTGTCATAGACAGCCCAGGCGTCCCACATCGCAATGGACACATGATACAGATTACGAGCATGGACCGTGGGCCTCGCATAATCGTTTCGAATGGCTTCAAGCAACAATTCATTCCACTGACGAGCAACCGTCGGCCCTGGACCGGCGTAACTCATCACCACAGAAATTATGACGTATAGGCCAAGCTTTGCATTCAAGGCGATTCCCCTCACGACCAATAAATGATCTTCTTCATATACTTACTTATAGTCGATTAATTGCTTTCCCCAACTGCTACCGCAACTGCAAGCCTAAGTCTCCAAAATGTACAAGTCAATGCTAGCCGCCATCTATATAAATTTCACGGTTCAACTCAATGGATTCGTCGGTCTTTGATGCCAATCGTAGCGAAGCACAGCACCCAGAAAAACCCTTATTTTACAACTGGTTACAAATTCGAAAAGAAATCTGGCATTATCAATGCAACTTACAGAATCGCGGGCCTGCACCTTAACTCAAAGGAGCAGATTATGTGCATCGTACTGTGTTTACTTATGTTAGCAGGTAGTGGTACGCCCGTCGCCAAACTAAAAGTGATTCAACCAACTGAACAAGCACTGTTTATCCAATCACTGGCGTTGAATGTCGACATCGATAACGATGCGGCCGTGACTACCTACGACCTCACCTACTTCAACGCCAACGACCGTGACCTCGAAGCCAGACTGGAGTTTCCATTGCCAGGTGACGCCTTCGTCACCCGTTTCGCGATGGAGGTTGACGGCCAATTACGTGAAGGTGTCGTGGTAGACAAAGCGAAGGGTCGGCAAGCCTACGATGAGATAGTTAGTATGAAAGTGGACCCAGGTCTTGTTGAACAGGTTCAGGGACGTGATTTTCGTGCTGACGTCTATCCGGTTCCCGCTCGTGACAGCAAACGATTGGTTATCGAGATTCTAGAGGTTCTTCCGCGTGACCATCGCTCCTGGTTATATCGGCCTCCTGTTCGCCTGTCAGAATTGATAAAACAAGGCCAACTCACCATAAATCTCAAGGGTTCAATCACGCAACAAAAGATCCTTGGTTCATACAGCAATTTACGTTTCACCAAGACAGGAAACGGATTGAGCATGACAACGCATTTAGAGCAATTCCCCAACGACCTAGAGATAGAAATCAGTAGCATTGCGAAGTTATGGAGGAATGACTGTGACGTTAACGGTAGTCACTATTTCAGATTCGTAATTCCCACAAACGATCGCCTGACTAAGGTAATTAAGCCTACTCACATCAGTCTTTTTTGGGACGTTTCAGGATCCGCCATGAACCGCAACCGACAAAAAGAATGGCAACTCATCGAGTCATACCTGAAACAAGAAGATGAAGTCGAAGTCACTGTTGTACCCTTCAGCTATCATGTTGAGGAGGTCGCGTTCTTTACCATTCAAGACGGGAAGACCCGAGACCTTGAAGCCTTTCTCATGGGCCTGTTAATTGACGGGGCGTCATGTTTAGGAGCCGTCAATTTCAATAACTACCATGCCGACCTGGGCCTATTAGTGACCGACGCCGTGGACACATTTTGCGAAGACATTCCAGTGATTCCAAGTTTTCCAATGCATGCGTTGGCCAGCGTTCCAAATGTAGATACACAGGCTTTGTGGCAAATTGTCTCACTATCTGGCGGTCGCGTTATAGACCTCACCGCCTCGTCCGTTTCTCAGATTGCTGACCAGCTAAATCACGTTTCTTCCGTTAGCGATTTTCAAATCCATCCGCTTGATGGTGTACCTCATATTCGTCGGTACACTGATTCTATTGAGGTGATCGGAAAGACACAGGCTGAGACGATTGCCGTGCGCTTACAAGAACATCGCTTCGGTCCTATTAGCCTCGCGGGAACCGAATCGCCGTGGGTCGCCGTGCTATGGGCTAATGCCGAAATCGCGCGCGCTCGTTTCATGCATGCTGATCACGCAGACTCTCTACGTGATATAGCCATCGAGTTTGGCCTCGTAACAGCCTTCACATCACTCATCGTGCTCGAAGATGCATGGCAATATGCCTTATATGGCATTGAGCCGCCGCCCGAGTTATTAGAAGATTTTGAAGAGGCACTAGAGGATATGGCTGACTGGGAGGCAGACCAAATCCAGGACAGCAAGGAAAATAGAGAAGCTATTCAATCAGAGTATGACGATCTGCGTGAATGGTACGCTGAGGAATTTACAATCCCGCCACTACGACCAAGTCAAAAAGTGGCTGAAAAAGCGATCAAAACACATGAGTGGTACACAAGTGTCAATTACTACTTAAGTTCAGACCCTAAGAATTCTGGTCTTAGAATAAAAGTCATTTGCGAACAAGGCGATGCCCTCCCCGGCGTTTCTATTCAAATTGACAACCAACAAGGGAATCGGTCAGCTGTAACGGACATCAACGGTGAAGCATTCATCAATCCAGATGCTGGCGTTTATTCCATGGGCGCATTCATGCCTGGATTCAACTCTGTCACCTTCAACGATCTCAAAATCAACGCTGATTTACAAACCCTCGTAACGGTTGTGATGCGTTACGCCTCTGTTGAGGAGTGCCTAGTCGTAACCGCAAGCCCTGCTACTATCCTCTTGAAGGTGAAACCCTACGATACCGATACGCACTATATTAATGCTCTGTTGAATCTGAACGACCAACAGATACAAGAACAATACGCATTTCAACGAGCCAAATATGCCGAAAGCCCTTCATTTTATCTTGATGTAGCCTCCCTCCTCTTCGAAAAGCAGCTCGGTGAGATGGGCCACCGTGTCTTGTCAAATCTGGCGGAATTGACACCTGACACGCACAATACGCTGACACTACTGGCAATGCATTATCGTGCCCACGGATACAATTGGGACGCCATTTGGGCATTGGCCAAAGTGACCATGTTAAGGCCCGATCTACCCCAAGCTTGGCGCCAATTGGCCTTGGCCTATCTGAGCACAAATGAATATCAGCTCGCCCTTGATCTATTCGATCATGTCATCACGGGATCTTGGCCGCAAGATCCTGTAGGCATTGGGTTTATCTCACTTGAGGAAAAGAATGCTTTGGTCGCCGCGCGAAAGAATTTGCAGGCGGCAAATCCAAATTTAGGTGATGAGCCTATGCATTTTGATCTTCGTTTTTGTCTTACTTGGGACACGCCAAACTCGACTGTCGACTTGTGGGTGACCGATCCCCGGGGAGAAAAATGCTATTACGGCAACGTGCAAACCAAATCGGGCGCGCGCTACCTATATGACATTTGGCAAAGTTACGGCCCGCAAGTGATCCTTGTGAAGAAAGCGATTCCAGGAGTGTACCGCATTGAAGCCAATCTTTACGGCGATGCTCGGACATCTCTTTTTGGACCTATCAGTGTTCAAGCCGATATCTTTCGAGACTATGGACGGGATAATCAGAAACAAACGACCCGTTTCTTGCGCTTTGACGAGCACAATGAAATTAATGATCAAATCCTGATCGCAGAAATCACCATCGAATAGACACAAGAAAACCAAATCGAAAACTGCGTATTGGGCGATTAGAAACAATCCAGAATTAGGTTGCGTACCCACCTTAAAACCAAAGGCGGAACTCATGATCGCGTTTCTGATTGGAATCATGCTCGAAGTCCCGGTCGTGGTCAACGGAATCAAACCCACTGGCATGCCCAAGACGCTAGTTTTCGACGAGGATCTTCGATTCGGAGGTGACACACATCAAGGTGATGCCTATCTTTGGAGTGGCTTATACCCAAAAGTGACCGCTGCTCCCGACGGACGCATATTCGTCGCCGATAGTGGCGCCAATCGTGTTTTGTGCTTTGACGAACACGGCCAGTTCATACGCGAACTATACGGCGAGGGCCGAGGTCCAGGAGAATTCCAACGGCTTATCAATTTCACGGTGTGTTTGGACGGCACCGCCATCGCATTGGAGGCGCTGAACGACACTGGGCGCTTTTTTTATTTCGACGACGCATTTGAGTTCATCGAAGAAAAAAAGGTGACCAAGGGATCTGTTCGACTAGCTCACTTTAGTGCCGATGGTAAACAAATGTGGGTTCACTACATAGGTCCCTACGCCAAATCCTTTGACGTTAAGCAAGGCGTCATGAGTCTAGAGCTAGCCTTTGAAATCGAATTGACCAAGGCCTCGATGACGCCCTTTGACGCCAAGAAGATGAACGACCAAAACTATCTCAAGACACGTTTTGCCGAGGTGATCGCCTCTCAACATAGGGCTCGTGGATTGGCTGCTTTTGGTTTACAAGGACAGCTAGTGACGGCGATATCGGATCGCTACCAAATCACCCAGTGGCTGCCAGACATGACAAAAACGCGCTTGATCGAAAAAAGGTTCGAGCCAAAGTACCGAAACGCTTCAAAAGTAGACGAAATGATCGACGACTATGTCGCTCGATTCAAAGCTGATATTCCCCCAATCGCTGACCGAGTTACCCGCCACTTGATCGAACAGTCTTTCGAGCTGAGCGCCATTACACCACTTTTGGATCCATTGGCCGGTCTTCTGATCACGGCAGACGGAACCATCATCGCCGTGCGTGAAACCGAGAGCGACGGAACGCAGATCGCCGATCTCTTTTCCAGCGATGGACAATATATCGGTATACAAAAAATGCCCCACCTCGGCTTTGTAGGGGCGGATTCCATTCCGAACATGGTGTTCAGGGGCGAGTCCGCCTATACCATGGAGCTTGTGGATGGCGACTTTCAGGTCGTGCGCTACCGTTACAAACTCCAGTGATCAGTCACTCCAATTAGGTCCGAGCTCACGACACGTCGGCGCATTTGATCGCAGAACTGTCGACCGCCCCCCCGAACAAACGCCTACTCAATACTAACGTCAATGCCTGATAACGACAGATCGTCGGCTGAGCCCAGCAAGTTTCTAAAGCCGGCCAGACTCACCTCGTTTTCAACTGCCGCAAGATTATCGTCAGAATTACGGTCAATGAGTTTGTGATACGGATCGATTCCCGAAAATTCAGGAACCTGGTCCACCATTATCTCGATAACCGAATGATCTTGATCTATCGGGTGTTTTTTCAGCCAGATAACGTCGCTATCCGTAAAGCTACTATCTGCCGGACTCCTAAGAAACAGGCCGATGTCGACCGCCACATCAAAGGGCGTTTTTGTTTCATTGCCCTGTTTGTCGGCGTAATACTTAGCCGCATCGACCCTAAGTGTGACTTTGAATCGGCCATCGACCATTTCTGCGACGGTTGCCTGCTTTAGACTCAGGTCATATATGGTGATTTCCTGAAATAAATCTTTGATCAGTGCATGAAACTCTACACCCGCCTCCTGCTTCAAGTACGCGATCAGGTCCGTCGAAATCGCATAAGGCTTTGACCTATAGGCATGAGCCTCAAGCATCCGATTCAGTGCCCGGTTGATCACTTCCTCGCCGACATAATCCTGTAGCGCGTACATGATCAAGGAGCCTTTTCGATAGTAAATGTAGTCTTGATCTTCAACCAAGAAGAGTGGTTGTTCTCCTACTGCGTCAACAGCCCGACCACTCAAATAGCGGTCCAATTCGTGTTTCAGAAACCTGCGAACCTGATGTTTGCCAAGCTTTTGCTGCAAAACCATCAACGCACTGTACTGCGCCAAGGTTTCTATCAACATCGAACCACCCTGTACGTTTGCCGCCATCACTTGATGTGCCCACCACTGGTGCGCCACCTCATGCGCCGTGACGAAATAGGGTAAGTCAAGCTCACGAGGGTCGCTCACATCTGCAACGAAGCCGATGTCTTCAGAAAATGGAATCGTATTAGGGAACGACTGCGCGAATTTTCGATAGGCCGGGAACTCTAAAATACGTAATTGACGATATTGGTAGTGACTGAAGGCATCGGAATAATAGCTGAGACTGTCCTTAACGGCCGCAATCATACGCGGCACATTAAATGAGTGAGGCGCATGATGAAACACTTCAATCTGTACGTCATGCCAAGAGTCACGGACAATTTCGTACTCGGCCGACAAGAAACCGTAAGAATTCATCATCGGCGCGTCCATTTTGTAAGTGAAATAATGCCGACCGCCTTCCTTCCAATCGTTTACCAAGTACCCCGGCGAGACAGCCGTCTGACCTACGACTGTTGAGACCGTCACCTCAAAGTCCACATAATCGCTGTCCTGGCGGATCATGTTGGTGTCGTGACTGGCGATATCTTCCAACTTTGGCAATCGCGCTAAGGGCTGCAACCCGTAGCGGCGGCGCGTCTTGTTGTCGTCGAGCATGATGCTGGGACAGAATCCAATATAGGGAGTAATCTGCGTATTGCGAATGAATGTGCCTTTGCGCACCAGCGTCACGTCCGGTTCAGAGTTAGGGAACCCTCGCTGCTGGATTCGTGTCACAAACGCAAGGCGACGTTGCTCTCCGGGTAGCATGGCCCGGTCAAAGTTGAATATATAGTAGGCGCATTCCTCGTCCACCGAAATCTGTACCGCACCTTCAAGTTCCACCATCACCACTGCGGCGTTGATGGGAAAGGTGATGTGCACCGTGTGAATTTCTTGACCACTTTTATTCTCCAGTATATGAGTGCCTTGAACATCTATCCTGCGACGATAGGGAAAAATATCGACATCCATATTCACGTCCACGATTCGTGGCATCGGCAAGCTCTCGAACTGGCGGTATTTGTGCTCGTACGTGAATTTGATGTCTTCTATGTCGCGTTTGGTACGGTACTTATTCAGTACATTTGTATTGGTGTAAATCGTCAGTCCGGATGTTACGAATAGGGCAAACAGAGCAAGAACGGACAATGCGTAGCCACGTGTTCTAAATATACGCAGGTTCCTTAAGCGGAGCCTTAAAGGTTGCAAAACGCCACGGTTCCACAACACGTAAATTAGCAACAAGATTAGACCCGCAATGGAGCCCCAATAGACGCGTGCCCAAATACCTACCGCAGCAAAGCGACTGTCGGCATTCATGTCCGAAAGCGGTGCCGCGATACCGGGTAGCCCATAACTAATGAGAATATGTTCAAAGCCAAACACATCGCGTGACAGGGCCAATAACGACATAAACACGACGAAACAGAAGATACCCAGCATGCGGTTCTTAGCCAAAACCTGAAAGAAAACCGTCAAGACCGCCAGAAAGACATAGGCAATGGGGTAATAGATCAGCCCCCGGCCCACATATAGTCCAATTTGTAGGTCATGATAGCCGCTAAAAATTTGCAATGAGATGGCGATTAGAATCCCCATCAAAACAATCGCGTGCATGACTATCGCCAGCGCCACAATTTTACTGACCACAAAGACCCAATTTGGCGCAGGCAGGGCATCCATGATTTCATCGAAGCTACAACTTCTTTCCCGCCAAACAACGTCGGCACTATAAAACGCGAGCACGGCCATCAATGCCACGGTCAGTGACTCCATAATCGCAACCAATAACAATCGAGTCAATGGGTATGACTTCACGTCATACAGCGTTTCGCGGCCCGTGATGGCAAAAAACAAGAGCACGAAACAGAACGACATCAACACCACAAACGGCCTACTCTTCAGCACCGCCAATATTTCAAATTTAGTTCGGTACCAGCACTGTTTGAGGTGAGTACCAGAACGCCAGTCGGATGCACAAAGGTGTTCTTGGTAGCCTGCGTCATCGATTTCACTTGTCGTTGAAGCTTGGGTGCTTTGTTTGGCAACACTTGAAGAGGTCCTGAATGAAAATATTCTGATCGCAGCCGCTAGAAAAGAGACTGCAATCCCTAGCCAAAGTGCGCGGTTGGCAAGAATGACGCCCGAATAACCGATGAGGCGATTGTTACGCTCAAACGCAGTCCAGTAACGGGTCTGTTCGTAAAAGAGCTCAACCATAAATGGATCAAATAGATCAGACACTGTGCCCGAATGGACCACAGTCAAATACAATACCAACATCGATAGCGCTGCTATATAGCTGGCAATCATGCTGCGACTCCAGGCCGCCACAGCAAATATCACACAAGAAACGGTGAACATGGATGGCAACACAAAGCCAAAGTATATGATCGCGTAATGGCTTATGTTGTTTGTCGTAAGCGTTTCCGGCACGGCCCAAGGCCAAAGAGTGCCCAGCCACAACCCGACCGGCGCAGCCAACAAAGCCAATGACAATGCCGAATATGCGCCCAAGAAACGCCCGATTAAGTATCTACTTTTCGTGATAGGCGCCGAAAAGAGAATAGCGTCAAAACCACTTTCAAAATCCTTCAATACCGTATTCGCCATATAGGCTGGTGTGGCGAAAATGGCGAGCAAACACATGGAAACCAGAAAAGTGGTGATCGCATAGGGTGAATTGATAAAGACAAGCCCTCCGCGTGCGGCAAACTGGAATTCAACCCCGTTTGCTGTGAACAAGAAGGCCAATCCGAAAAATAATCCCCCCACTATCAACGATTGTAGCGAGCAAAACATGTAGCAGAATTCGTGGGTTGCAATCTTAATGGTCATCATTCTGCGGCTCCGCTTACCCGGAGCGGTTGACCATTTGTTGGCACAGCCGAATTGCCCTTTTGTAGGCCCCTCCCAACAGCCAGAAAATAGACATCTTCCAAATTGGGCTGCGCGGATTCAAACCCGTTATCTGGCGGCGAACCACTCTCTACTCTTACCGTCAGTTTACCGCCCGACAAGTGATTAGAAATCACATCATGTTTAGCTTGGTATGCGACCAGTTCTGATTTATTGATGCTCTTTTGCCAAATGCGGCCTCTTAATTCTCCGATTAGCGCGGACGGCATACCCTGGGCGACAATTGAACCATCTGACATGACCGCCATCCGTGTACACAAGTCCGCCACATCATCGACGATGTGAGTTGAGAGAATAACCACGACTTCTTCGCCTATCTCTGATAGCAGGTTGTGGAAGCGGTTGCGTTCTTCCGGGTCTAGACCTGCAGTGGGTTCATCAACAATGATGAGTTGAGGTTGGCCAATAAGCGCCTGCGCGATGCCGAAGCGCTGGAGCATGCCTCCCGAATAGGTCGCCAATCTCTTTTTGCGCACGTCAAAAAGATTGGTTTGCATCAGTAAACTCTTGACTAACAGTTTACGCTGTTTACGGTTGGTGATGCCTTTGAGCATCGCCAAGTGGTCAAGTAAACCAAGGGCACAACCTCGGGGATAAACACCAAAATCTTGCGGCAGGTAGCCAAGTGTCCGTCGAATGGAACGAGGATCCGCACCAACATCAATGTCTCCAAATTTGATGCAGCCCGATGACGCTTGCTGCAGCGTTGCAATGGTACGCATCAGGGATGATTTACCCGCGCCGTTAGGTCCAAGTAATCCAAACATGCCCTTGGGAATATCGAGATTGACGCGCTTCAAGGCACTAACCCCATTTGCATAGGTATGACTTAAGTTACTGATGGATAGCATTTTGTACTCCTTTAGCTCCAGGAAGGCTGCCAACGCAACTCTCCTAACCGGTGTAATCGCTGCGGCTGTTAACCACGTTCACGTTGGCAAATGATTAACTAGATGAGCCAAACTCTCGATGCGTACGAAGTACGTCCGACCGCCGTGGCGCGTGGTTTCGTTGACTGGTTTTAGTAGGTTATTCGTTTGCTAAATCGGTACCGAATCATCCTGAGTTTGTGCGTATATCCGATTCGAGCTTTGATTTAATGATCACAAGCCGTTCAATGTAGTCCTGGAACGGACTCATGACCGGGTAGACCTGGCGCAACCCTTTTGCCAACTCGTTTATTTCAACTAGGTTGACGACTAAGAGGCTGCGTCCTGGCAATAAATATTCACGCAGCTGTTCAATGGCTTGGCTGTCGTTCTGAAAAGCGCGATCGAAGCGATTGTTCTCCGCCACGGGGGTGTCAATATTGAATAGGCAATGCCATGATTCGCTGATGAAAAAGGCGCTACAGAACATATCTACCAGTACATGACGTTCATTTTCACTTAATTTCTGGCTGAATTCTGCGCTGTATTCGTGCAGATACGGACCGCCAGCAATATAGTCACCGCCTTGATTCTTTTGGCCCCGTGCCAATCGATACGAGGTCTTGTCGTCACGATTGACAGTCAGAGCCATTGGACTTCTTAAGGTCGCGTCTTGCGGTACCACGATTAGGATGTGGATCGCCTGCCCACGTCGCAACGCACCTTTTGGCAGCGTCCAGAAGCTATTACAGGTTAATGTGTCGTTTTCAAAAGTGTAGAAATAGTTGATGTCTCGGATGTGATCACTGGCGCGCTGAATATTTTGCCCGTAACTTTCATAGTCAATGCTTAGACTAATTTGCGCGTTTTGTGATGGGCCCGTTTCGATTCGAAAATTTACCGGTTCCGAATATATACTAGCGGGCCTTTCGTCATTAATCTTCAGGTTCAATTGTGAGCTCGACAAGGCAAAATTCTTTTCTACTACTTCTGATTGAAATTCCGCGTGAACTTCGTTTAGGTACAAGCTCGCCAGCGCAATCATGGCAATAGGAATCAGTGCTCCCTGTTTCAGCCGTTTATGAATTTTGAAATTCGGATGCTGTAAATAAAACCGGCGAAAATAAACTGCTAAACCCAATACAATCAGATACATAGTCGCTATGCCGAGCAGTAAAGTGATCGGCATTGGGAATAGCCGGCTAAACGTGAACTCCAGCAGGCCGGCACATAAGAAGAGTGAGCATATAAGAATTACCAATGCGCACACGTTCTTGACGATTAGCGAATATCCTCTACGACGATTTCTGAAATGATTGGCCATCACCCCTAATAAAGAACCGACCAGACTGACTGGCATAAACAGGATGCGTTGCAGTTGCGCTAATCGCGATGCCTTTGGCGTTTCGAAGCTTGCGATACTGCGGGCTGTTGGGATTTTGCCCTGAGCTGCCAAAGCCGCATTACGGCTTGTCTTCTTCTCAAGCGAGATCCAAAAGATCAAGTACAGAACGAACCCTAAACCAAGAGCTCCGGTTAATGCGATAAAAACGAGTCTCAGGATAAAGGCGGGCACACCTAGGCGAATGGCCAGACCAGCGCACACACCGCCAAGTATCTTGTTTTGGGGATCCAGGTAGCTTTTGCGCGCGGAAGCGCTTTCGATGTCGTCATCATCGATAAAGCCAACCTGCTCCACGACTTCCTCGCATTGGCTAGCCGAGATAGCTTTCTTTTCGTCGCCTGTGAGCGCGAATAACAGCTCGGCGATGCGCAATTCAATGTCGTTATAAATTTCGGTGGCACACTCATCATCGGCCAATTGATGACGGATCTTTTGCAAGTAAGCCTTCAAAACTTCATAGGCGTTTTCGTCGGTCCAAAAAACCTGGCCAGCGACTTGGATGCTGACAACTTTATTCATCGTGGTTCCCTCTACGAATAGATTCAACTGACTCGGTCATGGCCTGCCAAGCGCTATCCAATTCATTCAAATAAGACACGCCGGCCTCCGTAAGTGAGTAGTATTTTCGCGGCGGCCCTGATTCTGATTCCGCCCAGCGATATTGAAGTAGCAACGCTTTTTGCAGCCGGTTAAGCAGCGGATAGAGCGTGCCATCGGTGACAATCAGCTCAGCTTGTTTAAGGCGGTCAATCAGTTCAGCGGTATAGATCTCTTGTTCTGCCAGCAGGCTCAAAATACAGAACTCCAGGATCCCGCGCCTCATTTGTGTGATGGTGTTCTTGGCTTCCATGGCGTCACTATATCGCATGCTACCCTGCAATGCAAGGTAGCATGCGATAAAAAGTTCGCAGCGACTGGGTCGCTTAACATCAGGTCAGCCATAGGGCTCGCGTCAAGTAGCTTAAGATACTGGTTTTAAAGCGCTTAATTGACTAAAAAAAATGGGAAGCAGGCGCGCGATTGCCTTGATAGCGTCTCAGGAACCACCGCTTCGGGCACAAGTGAGACTAAGGATTCTCGCTAGATGATCTCAAAATTGTCGAGATCACTCGGCCAAGATACGCTCAAGCGCCGATTTTGAGCTTGAGAGTTCAGGATCCACTTTTAAGGCGTTTTTGTACCAACGAATGGCTTGCTCTTTGTTGCCAGCCTCGAGTTGGAACTCGGCGTAGGAATCGTACAGATTAGCCTTTTCAGGATGCAAATCGATAGCGATCTTTAATAGAGACGATCCGGCTTCAAGTTGGCCTGCCCCTTTGAGCATGTAGGCATACGCGTTCAAGCGATTGGGTCCCGCGTGTCTGTCTGGGCGAAGTTTATAGGCACGCTCCAAATAATCGCGCGCCCGGTCATGATCGCCTAAAACCAAGTGAGCGATAGCAGCTTGGACGCGGCAAGCGTCATCATTTGGGTAAAGCTTAAGGCACGATTCAAGTAAGGCAACGGCTGCGGCCACATCACCTTGATTGAAGAGTGTTTGAGCTTCGGTTTCGAACATCACAGACACGTCGGGTTTGATGGCAATATCCGCCATCTGTTCATTGAGTGCTTTCAGGGCGGCTTCGTCCGGTACTTTATCGCCCAGAACCCATGCTTGGACATCCGCATTCCAAGCACGATTCCAACCTTCCAACATGTCAGGCAAGATTTTGCCTAATCGCTTTGGAAGACGAAAGGAGCGCGGAATATCGCGATGACTCTTTACCAGATCATGATAATCCTGGAAGAAGGCCAAAGGTCCATTGGCATGGACTTGGTCACGCCAAGCATCGTCTCGGTTGGCGGCAAGGTATTGGGCCATGATATGACCGACAGTTACCAATGCCTGGTCCGCCAGCGGGTGCCGGCCCTGATCCACCAACACCTGGGCCTCGTCTGAATCTTTGGCGCTTACAATTTTGTCGAGATAAGAAAAAGCCGAGCGGACCTCGTCCTTACTAGCTTGGTTTGGCCCCAACAACTCAAATGCGGCATTACCGTGTTGAAAACAAGTGACCAACGCATCCAAGAGTGCTTCGTCTTTTGCGTTATCGGCCACCATAGGGGGATCCCAGACCTCTCCAAGCACCGCGTGGAACAAACCTCGAAGGTAGGGCATGCGATCACCACCTTCAAAATTGCAGGCAACGGCCATCGCGAATTTGTCACTGGGGAAAAGTACCAAGAACGTGCGCGTTTCTGCTTGTGCGCCTCCGTGAGCTACCGATAAACGTCCATTTACGGGACGAATACTCCAACCCATCCCATAATCAGTATTCTCACCAGCTTGAGTCGTCATACTGGTGAACATCATTTGCTGGGTAGCTTGGCCAAGTAACCTACCACTCATGATGGCGCTGGCATAACTCAGCAGATCAGGAACCGTAGAACGCGTGCCGCCCGCCGCAAAACGTGAACTGATATCCACAAACTCCGAATTAATCAGTTGACCGGCATTATCCAGCTGATAGCCACGCACACGGTTGGGGATCAATGCCTCGGGGTTGTCCATTCGCGTGGCCACCATCCCCGACGGCGCCCATATTTCGCGCTGCATGTATTCGCCAAAGGAATCACCCGATGCGCCTTCAATCACCGCGCCTAATAAGTTGTATCCATAACTTGTGTAGGCGTAACGCGTTCCTGGCTCTGCCACCAAATCGAAATCCTGAAAGACAGCTAAAGACTCGACTGTGTTCATGGGGACTTTAAAATGACCTTCGGCATTGTAATCACGATAATGGCTGATACCACCAAGGTGACCCAGAAGTTGACGCACCGTCACTGGCCATTTTTTACGTGGGAAGTCGGGCACGTAGGTTTGTACTTCGGCATCCAAATCGATCTTACCTGCTTCAACCAACTTCAAGACGCCAATGGCGGTCATGGTCTTAGTGACCGACGCCAAGCGAAAGGCAGATTCGCTCTTCATCGCTACTTGATTCTCAAGATCGGCATAACCATACGCCTTCACCCAAACCTCATCGCCGAGTACATAGCCAATCGTCAAACCGGGCATATCGTCCTGTTCTATCTGCCGTTTGGCGTAGGCATCAAACCGCGCTAGCGCCAATCCGCGATTCTGGGCAATCGCCAAAGGAGCAACCAGGATAATGATCAAGATAATCGGACGATAAAAGGACATGAATACTCCTGAACAAGGTGGGTCACCTTATTAAACCTCATATTTTGATCTAAGGGGTCATCGGCTTTGACTATCGCGCCTCCCAATTCAACAAATTGTGAGGGCCAACACCAATGTCAACTAAGCAGACCTGCGATGAGCGATTGCAGGGATTGCTTCTGATCCATATCTGGACGCCAAGCTAAGCTATTGTGTGCGGCGCCAATTTGCGGCAGTACATCGTCCAGACGAATTAAAATTGATCATTAGTTCCAAGCCGCCACCGCGCGCATTAGGTTGCAACTTATAGAAGTTATAGACCCAATCAAGACCTTGGTTACTCGGCAGCTCGACGGTGAAGCCATGCTTGGTGGTGGTTGTTATGTCAGGGTTCCCGAATGCTGACACCACTTCATTCATGGATTGTCCAACGATTTTGGCCACGTCGGGCAAGGGTTCAGGTTCGCTCGACAGAGGCTTCTCTGAAGATCGGACCCGACTTAGATGGTTTCGAATCGATTCTATCCAGGCTGGTGATTTAGGCGGCGGGGTTTGAAGTAGCCTAATCGCTGTCACAGGAGGCAGACCGTCCCATTCCATCAAGGCACTTTCGACTCCAGGTCCCTTCTCTTTAAGCCAAGCACTCATCGCGTCTCCAACATCGGAGCCATAAATGCGATACGAGTATACGATTGCTATTCCTAATTCATCGGCGATGATCAAACGAGCGAATGCCGCCTCCAAGAAGCCCGGGTCACCGAGAATCGCCACAATCAGATGTTCAGCTGGCTTGCGAAACGTGCGGCGTTTGGAATCGGTTCTCACAATTTTTCCGCGCTGTTTATAGAATCCAAGAACATTATTGGCGACCACCGATAAATCGTCACCGTCAATCACCTCCGGATACACCACCAACGTCATCATCTCGGTCCAACTGACCAGCTCCTCTTGACCAGAAGGTGTGAATTCATGCTGATTGCCTTTACTCCAACGATGACTAAAGTCTGTTTTGTTGAAATTCAGTGTCATGATGTCGTTTTGAGCCGCCGCAGCCGTCGTGATAACGACGAGCCACACCCATAAAGTTCGACCGGGCCAGCGATAGAATTCCATATCGTTTTCCTTCCGTGCTCCTCACAAGCAAGAACGACCAGCCACCGAAAAACAACACAAAAAAGTTAAAGACTTAATTTGTCTATAACACAGATGCGTGCAGGTGGAGCCAAGTCCAACGCCCCTGTTCTCGCTTAGGCGCGCCAGTCCACCTAACTGGTATTCTTAGGTTCTTACCTTTCAAACTGATGGGCGGTCGCTTCGTCAAAACTTCGCAGGAAAACGTTATCAACGGCGTCACCGCCACCAGAGAATTCCTCGCTGCCTGCGCCAGACCATGCCGTTCCCTGTTTCATCGCGCTATTCAGTGAATGGATTCCTCAAGTCTATGTTGCTAATTCCGCGTTCGTGTTCGAGACAGTTCGCTGCTGACTTCAGCCGTCCGACTCGCGTGCGAGCGACCCCAGGATGAACATACAATCGTTTTGACTTAGCGTCTGGCTTTGCTCGACTCCCGAGGTATGGGGTAAGCTGTAGTCCAAAACCGTGGAGTTCATGATGCCGGTCCCATCACCCACAGCTTGGCCCATTGTCGGCAATTCACTTGAATACAAGAAGAATCCGCCCCTCTATCTGCAACACTTGGCCAGCACCTATGGAGATGTGTGTCGTTTCCAGCTAGGTCGCAATCCTTGTTACTTGTTCTCTCATCCAGACGCCATCCGCGAGATTCTGGTGACTCAAGCCAAACACTTGGGACGCAGCATGGGCTATGAGTGGATGAAGACTTTCCTAGGCTCTGGTTTACTAACCAGTTCGGGCGAAACCCATCAACGACGTCGACGTTTGGCTCAACCTGCCTTTCGCAACAGCCGCATCGACGCCTATGCACCTAACATGTTAACCACAACGCAAAAATGGATTGCTACCTGGCAGCACGGTGACAAACTAGACATCCACCAAGAAATGATGCGCCTGGCGCTCACCATCATCGGTCAAGCCATGTTCCACGAGAACCTGTCCAAGCTGGTGGTTGAAATCGGCGAAGCGGTAGACGTCTTCATGCGTTACTGGCAATCGAACTTCTCGCCCATTGCCAAGCTCATGCATGCGTTGCCACTGCGTTTGAACCGCGAATTCAATGAAGCCAAAACCATGTTCTATCAGCGCATGGAAGCCATCGTTCAAAACCATCGTGAACAAGGCACGGACGAAGGCGATTTTCTGTCCATGCTGCTCTTGGCGCAGGATGACGAAGGCGGCGCAGCGCTCTCCAACAAAGAGGTTGTCGAGGAGTTGGTCACCATCACCATTGCCGGACATGAAACCACGGCCAACGCCCTGTCGTGGAGCTGGTACCTATTGGCGTCTCACCCCGAAATGGCCGCACAAGTGGAAGAGGAAGTGGACCGAGAGCTGGCCGGTAAGCCGCCAACCGTGGCCGACCTTGAACGTCTCACCTATTGCACAGCCGTTTTCAAAGAGTCGATGCGCTTATATCCGCCGGCCTGGTCGGTCGGGCGCTGCGCAATCAACGACATAACCCTAGCGAATGTCAAGGTGCCTGCGGGCTCCATGATCTACGTGTCGCCGTACTTAGTGCACCGCGATGCGCGTTGGTGGCCGCAACCCGAACGTTTCATGCCAAAGCGCTGGATAAATGGTCAACATAGCGAGCAGCCAAAATACAGCTATTTGCCCTTTGGAGCCGGAAAACACCAATGTATTGGCGAGCGATTCGCCATGCTGGAAGGCATCCTGTTGATGGCCTTGGTGGTGCAGAAATGGCGCTTTGAACTAGACCCTGAACACGAAGTTACGCCCGAAGCTTTTATTACTTTGCGCCCCAAGAATGGCATCAAGGTCACACTGCAAGCCCGTTGCAGTTGACATTAAACGCCGCGCGGCGTGCATCCATCAGTCTAATTACATCAAAGGACAAGTCTCATGACGAAACTGCGATTTAGACCCTACCGGCACGCAGATAAGTCGGCCTGTTTAGGGCTGTTCGATGCTAATTACCCGGACTATTTCGCCGCTAACGAACGTCCAGCTTACGACGCCTTTCTTGATGAGGTAAACCAGGACTACGAAGTTTGTGAGCTGGATGGTCAAATCGTCGGTGCCTTCGGTTTGATTGCCGAAGGAGACCAACATAGCCTGCGATGGATATTACTCGATCCTCAAAACCAAGGGCTTGGTTTGGGCACAAAGATCATGGCGCGCGTGATTGATTTGGGACGTCGGTCGAATGTAAGTGAGCTGATGATTGGCGCAAGCCACAAATCCGCGCCCTTCTTTGCCAAAATCGGCGCAACCGTCATCTCTTCAAAGAAGGACGGTTGGGGACCGGCCATGGATCGCATCGACATGGTGCTCACGCTGTAGGAAGTCGCCTCAAGCGTTTCAATATTCGATGCCTGTTCTACAGTTGAGACCTATGGTCTCTTGTGGCACGGACGTCATGGGGCACGCATCAAGCATCAGGCTTCAAGCATCAAGCTCCGATTTGGAGTGCTTTTGATCAGCGTGTCGCAGGTGATGAAGACACGACATCGATGAGCTTGCTCGTCGAGCGCATTTGCTCCTGACCCAAATGATCTCAAAGAGCTCCGATCAACTTAAATGCAGCCTTTCTCCCAAAGAGGCCGCAGGCCGACAGACCTGGCAGCCCACCCCGATCCCGGCGCAGTCGGGTGAGGGGTGGGTTACGCCACCATCAAGCAGAGCCCACAGCGCAGCGACGGGCGACTGATTTCTAACCGCCCTAATGTGAGTCCGTGCTTCCTCGGCGCGGCGTAACTTGTGAAGCAGGCTAACCGGAGGTGTTAAATGAGCGCTCGAGACTAGCCATCAAATCACACTTAGTGTGAATAAGGTAGTCCGTCTTTTCGCTCAATCGACTAATTTCGCGGGTTGGAAAACCCGCGCTCCTGTGGGCCGCAGGCCGACTGACCCGGCAGCGCACTCCGATCCCGACGCCCTCGCGTTGCACACATGTAATACATTCGTTATATAAACTTTTGCCAACTACTGTGAGGCACATGATGCGCAAGAAACTTACTGCCATTGGAAACAGCCTTGGGCTGGTCATCGAAGAGCCGATTCTGGAATTGCTTAACATCGACAGGGAAACCGAACTCGAAATCACCACCGACGGTGATGGTCTCAGCATTCGACCCGTCCGTGAAAGCCGTGCAAAACGCATTGAAGACGCCGCTCATCGCGCCATGGATAACCACGAAGAGACCTTTCGCAAGCTCGCTCAGCCAAGGGATATGGCTCAATAATGCCAAAGTATACCTATCGGGGACCAGGCAATCCCGGTGGTCAATAAGCGTGATCGCAACAAAACTGAACCCCGACGGTGATCCAATTGGTGCCTAAGGTGCGTATTAGGAGGACACTACGAGAACAGGAGTCCTCCAATGACACAACTCAAAAGCCTGAATCCTTCTAGCTCCGCACGTCGGATGTGCCTTGTTGTCCTGATATTCACATGTAGTGCATCTTCCATGGCGCAGTTCCCCTTGGGACCCGCCAATCAGAATTGGGCGAGTCGCTCGGCCCCGGTCCGTCTCACCCCCAACATCGGGGGCTCATGGACCATTGAATTCAATCCAGCAGAAAACGCCGGCATTCCTTCAGTATTCTGTAACTACATTGAGTATGTCGGGGAACTCGGGATGGCAAACGTGATCCTGGCGGCGCAGAGGATCAAGGTGTATCTGCCGAAGTACGCCCAAACGGCGGTTGTGGTGATTCGGGTACGCATTCAAGACGCTCGAAACCCGCAAAGCCAGGGTGAACGAACCTATTACTTCTACAGCGGCAATCCTGTTGTGGTGACGGCGGACGACATAGTAACCTATGGCACCGCCGGAGCACCTCTGTTCACCCAGGTCGTCACGGATCATGTCCGGTATGTGCGCCTGGGTGGGGGACTGGCTCCCTATCTCAATCCCCAGCCCACGGTGTGGCGTCTGGTTGAAGTCTCCAAGCCTGCTGGCAGCACCGGCGTGTTTCAAAAATCTCAATGTCGGGTTATGCAGACGCCCTTTCTTGGCTTCAAAAAATGCGAGGCCATCTCCATCAATCCCGACGTCCCAGGCGTTTATAAGGTGAAGTTCACGTTGTCCGACGTCAGCGGGTACGGCGAGTCAGAGGGCTATTGGGTGACCTGGACCCATTACTCATTTCACGAGACCTTTTAGCAGCATCTGCCCACAAGCACCATTCATGAGGACAGGTTATCTTGAAGCCGGTCTATGACCGTTTCTTAATATTAAGCTCTGGAAAAAGTGGCCCGTTTCAGTTTGATTATTGAGTCGAATCGTAGCCCGTTTTGTGGTCTACGCGAGTGCAGCATCGTTCAAGGGTGTATCTCTTAAATGACTCATAAACTGCATTTGACCCCTCACTAAATTGCTCTTTTATTTTTTGCGTGCGAGCGCTTCAACACGCCAGCGCATAATGCAGATGATGATGCACGCTTAATTCTAAACTGGCTGAAGGGAGGTGGCGCATGAGTCCTTTTGCTGTGCCAAAACCTCCGGCTTCGCGGCTTCACGATTTACGCAGCGCCAAGGAAGCTCGGACTCACATTAAGTCGATTGAATCAGTCGCCCGGCGCTCCGCTCTGGGCTTTAGGCTAAAGCAGAACATGGGGTTTATGACATGAAGCCCTTGTCTTCAAGCCAAGATTCGAT
This sequence comes from Holophagae bacterium, assembly GCA_029263455.1. Taxonomy (GTDB): domain Bacteria; phylum Acidobacteriota; class Holophagae; order Acanthopleuribacterales; family Acanthopleuribacteraceae; genus JAGQSC01. Next base: position 413,954 of record JAJCXM010000008.1, on the reverse strand, counting down.
GGCGGTGAACTGGCCTGCCACGAACTTGGAGAGCAGGATTCGCTCCGCGTTGCCCCCTAACTTACATTGCATCAAGGGGTGATTGCCATCGGGGAACTGAATGAGGTTGAAGTCCTTACCGAGTTCGAACTTCAACCTCAATCAAAGTTGGGTCTGGCAACCGAAGCATGATGTCCAACACGCCTTAGATTGGCAGTCCCCACATTGGGTCGGCTTCAAGCTAGGGAGCAGCCGGGCACATAAAGTTGTTGTTCACGAAGTCAACCAGATCCGCCATGCTGGGCGCCAGACCCAGGCAACTGGGAGCGCTACCGTTCCAGGCGGCAAAGACATCCCCGATCTGGCTCAGAATGGACCCGCCCACCAACGGCATGATCGGCAGTTGATCCCTGTAAAACACTTCGGGTTGATCCGCCAACGCGCTGATCCAAACGGGCGATAGGTGGTATTCCGGAACTTGGAACTCGAGGAAGGCTGCTTGGTTGTCAATATCGAAGTCGCTGGCGCACAGCAAGTGACCACCCGCAGGTAGCGATATGCCTTGGAAGCTGAGCAGTTGGCCATCAGCATTAAACACACCCACCGTCAGCATCAGCGGATCATCCGACATCACTTGAAAGGCCATGTCAGAAACCTCAGGATTCGGATCATTAAAGGGGGTGACCTCAGGAATAAAGATACGGCCTTCGGTGACGGGCGACGTGTCCAAAATCCAAATGGCCCGTGCTCCTTCTTGCCAACGGATACTTGACATCAGATCACTTTCATCGAACAGGCCAAAGCCACCCACCAATGGGCCTTGTTGGCTAATTGCCTCTTCCGTCGGCAATCCTGCCGGAGAACCCAGAGTGGGTATCGTAAGATCGTTTACCGTTCCGACGCCACAGTCCTCGTCAAAGGACAGATCGATCTGACCCGCCGGGACCGCCAGACCCATGGTCGACATAATGACTTGCGAATAGGTGGACGGTTCATAGCGAGTGTCATTCACATCCGGTTGGTAGAACGGTTGGGCGAGCAGGTCACCTGTCCCAACCAGACCAGCCATTTTACTCGAAGCCGAGGGTGGACGCCGCATGGTGACAATTTGAAATACTTCGGGTCCACAGTACTCCAACTCCACCAATATGCCCGGACCACCGTCCACTTCGATGATGGCGTTCTCATCCAGGCCTGCAACCAGAGGTACAACGTTGATCCCGAGGGTTTCGGTCACCACGCCACTGAGTTGGCGTTTAACGGCACCACTGCTGGCATCACGGATAGTGATGGTCACCATGGTCGGATCTAAGTTGTAATTACTGATCACAAACTTCTTATTGTCGGTCTCCACCACTTTGACCGGAACCAAACCGGACCCAGAAGCATCCACCTGTTCATAGTAGTTCTGCATGGCGGCAGTGGTCCCCAACACTTTGACATCGCCTGGCTGAGTGCCGCGGTATTGTTGGCGAACCTGACCGAACACAAATTGCGTCGAACTCAGATGGACCATAAATCGCTGTACCGAGCTACCGGATTGGGAGATGTCGACGTATTGGGTTTGGCCGGGTTGGACCGTCAATTCAATCGGTCCAGTTCGACCTAACCTGCGCGCCTCGGTATCCAACGAGGTCGCTCGACCCTGATCATCGGTTGCGGAAATACTGACGTCCGCAGGTTGGGTACCAGGATTGCTGACAAACAATATCGATGACGCTTGCAAGCCTGCCCGAGCCTTTCCGATCAGGCTGAAAAGCGAGGTTGATGGGCGAACCTTGATCTTAGCTAAGGTTGAAACGCCACATCCGTCACCCTGCGCAAACCCCGTCAAATAATTTAGGCCAGGCTCCGTGAATGTTAAGTCCAAGACAATGGTGACTATTTGAAGCGGACCGATATCGAATACGCAATTCTGTGGAGTCTGGCAGGGTATTCCGTCGATTGTCAATTGCGTGAAGATCGGGTTACCGAAAATACCCCTCACATCGAAACTAATGCCCTGTATGGGTTGCGTGCTGGAGTTTTCAACCTCAAATTCCACAAACGTCGGTTGTCCCACTTCGATCGGATCCAACACAAGCTCTGGAATATTGCGGATCTCTAACGGAGACACCGAGGACGGGTTCCGGGTAATCCTCACTCCAGCAAAGGTAGCCAACGTGTCGGGGCAAGCCTGCGAGATCATCACCACAAACCCATCGACATCAGACGCCGCCTTCATTGCATCGACCGCAGCACTGGGGATGACTTGGATGATTGGGTTGGGATCATTGCTGGGCTGAATGGGGAAAACCTCTGTAAAGATGCCCGGGTCGGTGTCCACGCACAAATCGAGGAAGCGATTGTTGGCCGCCTCTTCAGAAATAATCAGGAAGCTGTTATGGATAGCATCGGGGTTACGAAAAATGGTGAATGCCAGATCCTCTCCCGGCGGCACATTGATCTCAAAAGGTGGAAAACCCAAGGGGTCTTCCAATCCCGTTGCACAACCCAAAAGAGTGAGCACAATGTCATTCCCCGCGCTGAGGCACAGTTGATTGCCCACCGTTTGGCAGAACTGCGCCTTATCCGGCGAATAAAGCTCTTGCAAGCCTCGATCAACACTTTGAGCCTGAACCCACTGGCCTGCAGGCAACCCTAATAGAGCCGCGAACAGACCGATAACACAAAAAACCTTTTGCTCCATCAAACTAAACCCCACTTCTCAAGAAAATAAATAGATGCGCGCTTTCCTAATCAATACGCGCGCACAGCGCCTTTTGGATCTATCTATCTCTTGCGGCGTTCGTGCCGTCGACCCATGTGAAAACGCTAAGGCCGGGCGTAGGATTAGGGTCCCAGGTTCACAGTTGGGTTGTAGCGGAACAAGGCATTTCCTTTGAGCGAAGCGATTCCGATCGGTTAGAATTCATGTATTCACCAAACGAGAAGAAACCGTACACGCGGGATGAAATGAGTGCCCTGGGAGAAAAATTGCCCGAGCGAGGCGCCCTTTGCCCAAAATGCCACGTTCACATTCCCGGTTTCAGTGACTTAGACGATGCGATGCGCTACCGCGTTAAGAGTCTTGAGTGTGGCGGGCAAAGACACTTAGCAATTGCTGAGCTTATGGCCGCCACTGGTTGCTCTCCAACCTGGGCAAAGTTGTGGGTGATTCACAATGGTCGTCCTGCGGTCGTGACACCAGGTCCACCTTGTCCTTATTGCAATTACCCACTAAAGACGGCAACAGCCAGGCAATGTTTAAAGTGTGGGATGGATTGGCATGACCCTGACAACATCAAGCGCAATGCTTGAGAGGTTCCAACACGATCCCCTCCATAAATGGAGTCAGTAGACGAATACCACGACCCCTAGCTTGAACGTATAACACCCACCTTGGCGTGCACCACCCAGCCCTGCTGATCCAATAGCTGCGGTTTCAATACCAAACCCTCGGCCTGCAAAGCTTGGCTCATGGCGATATCGTTGGCAGGTGAATAAGGACTGTCGCCGAAGACTTTGTAGGGTTCGTCGTTGATGAAAACCTCACGACAAAAGTCTGGTTGGAAATAGAATTGGGTCGTCAATAGCTCTCTCTCTGCCAGCAACGCTTTTAGATGAATGTGCGGAGACCGCGGATCGTACCATCCTGGCACGATGGTTTGGAATTCCACCATGCCGTTGGCGTCGGTGCGCTGGGCACCCCGCAAAAAGCGCGATTCATTCTTGGGTGGTACGTTCTCACCACCGGTGCCTGCCAACATCAACGTCTTCCAGGGGTTGTGGGCCAAGTCCTCGGGATAACCGCTGTAAATTCCTACCGCATCGCAATGCCAGATCTCGATCAGCGCGCCTTCGATGGGTAAACAATCGGGCGCCGACACAAGTTGAATATTCAAGCCCAGGTTACGGCCAACGCGATCTTCACGGATATCCGAACGCAGCGGTGATGCAATGAAAAAGGGACCTTCAACTTGAGACGAAGTCACCACGCATAAATCCTCACTAAGTTGCGGTGCTGCGGTGAGGTTGAGTCCTTCATTATTCGTACGGCGCAGCATCCAACGGATCAGATCATTCTTCTTGAACCAACCAATCACACCGCCGAATCCGGCCAACCCCAGAAAGCCCAAAAATAAACGCCTCGTAGTCTTTGCCATGATCCCTCCCTTAACCTATTGCTTATCGACCTAGCCTAGTCTCTGCATTAGATCACACTCTTCCAAGACGGAGCTTGTCCGCGGTGTAACGCACCTTGATCATCCGACCGTTGAACTGTGTTCTGAGACGGCCATGAACTCAACGGTCATTCGGCTAACTTACGAAAAGTATCTTTGTGGCTGTCCACGTATCAAGGACCCATCAAAAATTTTATTTAAGAATAATTCCCAGCCATGATCCGATCAAGGTGAAGTTTAACGTTAAATATAATAAACATGATGTTCATCGTTTAAGTCTTTCGGCCCATGAGGTGCCCCCATGATCCAAGCCAATGCTAATCCAGGTTACAAAAACGAATCGAGCCGACTGGCCCTAACCATACGACTCGGATTCCAATTAATTCTTATGACGCTGAGCTGCAGTGTGTTTGGCCAAAACGGTGGCACTGAGTCAGACAGCAAATCTCGTATATTCTTTGCCCGCAAGGTGGGCAATGACCAGGGCTGGTCCATCTTAAGCATTGACCCAAGGGGAATGAACGAACGAACGGAAGTGGCCTATGTTTCAGGTCAAGGTGAATACAACCCGACGGTCGCCCTTGATGGCCGAACCTTGTTATTCAATACATACCGCTATGGTGGTTGGAAGCTTGCCAGCCTCAGCCTTGGCAGCAAGGAAGCTGCGCGCCTCGATCTAGGCAGTGGTTACGATACCAACGCCTCAATCTCGGCGGATGGGCAATTTATTGTCTATGAGAAGAGTACCCGAGCTGGAGTTGGCCTTCATCTCGTCAAGCGTGACGGTTCCAATAATCGGCCTTTGCTTACATCCCTTAAGCAGAGCAATCAACGAGTTCCGGTTTGGACGCCTGACGGTAAATATATTGTCTTTTTCAGTGATCATGAGGGTGCAAATCAACTCTATCGAGTTGAACTAAAAACGGGCACGCTCAAACGATTGAGCCAGAGTTCTGGTAACGATTTCGCACCGGCCGTTTCTCCAAGTGGAGAGCATATCGCCTTCTACTCCGACCGCGATGGCCACGCCGACCTGTTTGTCATGCATGCCGACGGCAGCTTGCCAATGAACCTGACACAAGGGCTGCGTGGACCAGATACGGAATATGCATTCAGCGATAGGAGTTACTGGGTCTTGAAATGCGGGTGGTCGCCCGACGGCAAGGAGCTTGTTTTTATATCGCCGGTCGATGGTAATTACGAACTTCATGTTATTGGGGCCGATGGTTCAGGGATAAGACGCATCACGACAACAAGTGCTTCGGAATTGACGCCCTTTTGGGCCGGCACCGAACAAGAGTAGTCGACCATGATTCGGATCAACCAAGACGTCTCATTCGGACAGCACCGTCGGCTGGCAGCCGCACGCGCGCTGTGCATTGCCCAGACAAACGAAAAGAGGGCTCGGTCATTTGACCGAGCCCTAGATTTTGCTGACGACGCAACTAGGGCTGCCACATCGCGTAGGCCATGCTCACGGCTTTGGTGTACTCATCGCAGCGATAGTTGCTGATTCTAATGACATATTCACCACTGACTGGTGCCGTGAATTCCACGATCTCTGAGGCACTATCCCAACTGTAAGAACCAGTCAGGTAGCGGCCGTCGGGACGCAAGATTTGCAAATCATAGTCCATAGACGGTTGGCCGCGGTGCCCTTCAACGCTCCAAGCTATGGCGATCCGAGTCTTCCTACCAGCCGTCAATTGTTCGGTGTAAGTTAAGGGGAACTGACCCTGTGCCCAGCAGGCGTATGATCGTGTATGCCATGACTTGGCGCGCGGATAATAGTCGTGATCTTTGGCGATCTCGACCGCTTCTTCCGTATCCATACCACCAGCACCATCTTTATTGCTTCGGGCTGCGGCGCCCTCTATGTTGTTGATTGCAGGTGGCCATTAGGATAGCTTTGCTGGATTCAGGCTGCAGCGAAATCCAGTAGTTCGCTTTCTGCATGAGCGCAATCGTAGCCGTCACCATTGGCGTGGCCATGCTGGTTCCGGACATGTTGCCCATGCCCGTGACGTAGGCGGACCGGATCCTCGAGCCAGGGGCCGAGATTTCGGGTTTCTGATGATCCTTGTGGTTGGTTACGGGATTGATGTAGCTGGAATCCGAGGACATAACATCATCTGATCGCGACTGTGTGCGTTTATCGTCGTAGTTACCAACCGTAATCACGTTATAAGCAACGCCAGGACTGTCTACATGGTGAGTTGATTTGTCGCCGTCATTTCCAGCAGCACAAACGAAGGTGCGCCAGATGTTCTTAGACAGGTTGTCGAAGTAGCGAGCAAGGCTGCCATAGACACCTTTGCGGTCGTCGCCCAAACTATAGTTAAAGACAGTCGCTCCCCAATTCACAGCGCGATCCGTGGCTGAAACCAAGTCTTTGTCCCAAAGGCCATGATTGTGATTGGCCTTGGTCTCATCGCAACCGCCAGCAATGCGGACATAAGCGTGGGGCGAGATCCCGTAGTCGGTGGCATCGCGCCCGTGAATAATGCCCATCACGTGGGTCGCATGGCTGCTGTTTTGGTTACAGACATTAGCAAAATCATATGTGTACGAACCTAGCTTTGTATGGCTTGTAGGCACGCGTCCGCCTGCTTCGATGACGGCGACCTTGATGTTGCTTCCCGTATTCCCCCAAAACGATCCGCTTGCATTGCGACCATTGACGTTGTGCGCATATAGCGAACGGCGCGCTTTGCTCATGTTGTTATGGTAGCGGCGTTGTTGATAAACGCGTTCTACGCTCTCAAGGTCGGCTATCAACCACACCATATCGGCGGGCAACTCGGCGAAGATTACCGGTGCGTAGGTTGCGGCCGTGGGATCAAAGCCCATACCTTGTAATTGCTCCAGCGTATTGGCACAGGCTTGAGCGACGTAGTCGGCCCGACGTGCGGCGACATCGGCCATGATCGCATTGATTTCGTCCTCATTGGCTTCTCCATTGGGGAGTTCATGGATTGGGTATCCCTCATCACTATCCACCATCCAAATCGCGATGCGGACAGGTTGATCGCCTGGCAATTCTTGCAGGGTGTCGTACAGAAGAGGATCAAGGTTACCGTAAATATGGCGCGCTTCTTCCCGGTCTGAATCCAGTGCTTCGGATTTATTGCGTTCCTGTCCGAATTGATCGAAATGGATGTCGAAAGCCGTCCCGACTTCCAAGTCCACAACTTTGTAGGTGAATAGGGTTTGGTCAATATTGTTGAGCGTTAGTTCCGCCTGATTGACGATGGTGAGTTGTTCGATGGCTAAGCCGTTGCGCTGAGCGACGGTTTCCAGTGCCATGTCCTCAAATTGTGCCCACACGGGCGACGTTAATAACGCGAAGATGATCAGATTCAAAAAGTTCATGGTTGCCTCCATTTGTCATGTCATGAGGCAACGCGACGTGCTTCGAAAAAAGGGGCGTGACGCTAATCACATTCAATGTATGCGGGCCAAAATTTCGAGGGATGATGACAGAAAAGGCCAAGTATTAATCGATACAAACAACTGATAACATGTGTGTTGTAGGAATATCGGCTCGCAGAAGGCGGATTAATAAGTTCAATGCCATTTGGCCTGAAATAACTAAAAAGTTACCCAGATTGACATAGCAAAACAATTGTCTCCTTTCTTGGTCTTCCTTCGTTACACACGTAGGATGTCATATAGAGACATCGATAAATTCATTAAATGACCAAGGAGAAGATGATGAAAAAATTCATGTTAATGGCCCTACAAGGTGAGGCGAAGCAAAAGACTTCCATGACGGCCGAAGAACGTGCAGCGGCCGGCCAAATCATGGGCGCGTGGATGAAAAAACTGCAGGAAAACGATCAATTGGTCTCGTCGGGCGCTCCCTTAGCATCCGATGGCAGACGGATTGGTCAGGACGGCGTCGTAACTGATCTATCAACTATCGAAATGAAAGAACTGGTCACCGGGTACATGATTATCAAAGCAACAGACCTAGAAGAGGCCACCAAAATTGCTCTGGAGAGCCCGATGGCCCAAGCACAGCAGATTAGGCTCGACGTGAGAGAGATTATTCAAATGGGCTGATTGCCTTGCGAATTTCCCAAGAGGCGCTCCAATTGCTGCATCATCAAGTGATGTTCATGTGGGGTGCCTCCCAGTTGCTTCGCTTTGTATGCGTTTTCGTATGCCAAAGCACGTTGACCGGTTAACGCGTACACATGGGCCAAAGCGGCCCAAACCATAAACGATTTCTTCAATGATCTATGCCCACACAAGACATGTAGATTCTGGATTGCCTTCTGCGTATCGCCCGCATAGGCCAAAGCAATTGCTAGGTTGAGTTCCGCCACGGGTGACCGCGTCACCCAAACCAGTTCTCGATACAAAGAAACGATCGACTGCCAATCCGTATCTGTAAATCTCAGCGCCAAACCATGGTGTTTGGCGATCTGAGCTTCAAGCACAAAGCGACCCGACGCACCCAGCCTCAGCGACGGTGCCTTGTCCAACAAGGCAACGGCTCTATCGAACAAGGAAGGATCCCATAAGCGCCGATCCTGCAGATTAATAGGGATACGCCGGCCCTCCTGATCCACTTTGGCATCGATCCTCGCCATATGAAAATGCATTAGCGCGTATAGCCCAACGGTGTCTTGATTGACTAAACGAACTTCATCTAAAAGCAGGTTCACCAATCCCAGGGCATCACGGCAGAGCTCTCTGTTCAACGCCTCTTCATTGTCCGAACTGTGAAAGCCTTCATTAAAGAGTAAATAAAGGACCGTGTGCACGCTATCCATCGCAAGTGACATCTTGTCAGGCGGCGGCAAGTCAAAAACATGGCTATTTAGACTTTCGCGCGTTCTAAACAGTCTCTTTTTGATCGTTGTTTCAGGCACCACCAAGGCACGTGAAATAGCGGCAATGGTAAATCCACATAATGTCTTCAGAATGAGCGGTATGCGATTCTCTGCTTTGATTGACGGGTGACAACACATAAAGATCATGCGCAATTGGTCATCTTTAAGGCACTCATTGTTTAATCTTTGGTTAACATCTATGCCTTGTTCGCCAAAATCCGAAAACGACTCAACCTGCTGCAACTTTTTTTGGGCGCGCAAAACATCAATGGCCTGATTCTTGGCAGTTATCATCAGCCAGGCGACTGGATTCTGAGGCATCGCTTGCGCCCATTGCAGTAGAGCTTTGGTAAAAGCATCTTGTAAACTATCTTCCGCCAACTGAAAGTTCTGTGGCCCAAAGAAACGAACTAAGGCCGCCAATAGCTGGGCCGAATGCTGCTTGTATATAAGCGCGACTTCTTGTCCCAAAACTTGTTCATCACGGTCTTGGCTTAGCATGGGATCCATTCTAGTTGGTGGGCCATGACCTTAGGGTAAGAACATTAGCTCTAATCCCGTTGCAAGGTGGTTGACAGTGACTTTCATGCGACCGACAATGGGTTCGACTGGCTTTAAGTATCTCAAAACTGGACCGAAAACATGGGTTTCGTAACAGAAAAGGCTACGACTGGGGACAACGATCCAGAATTGTTCCCTACCGAGTATAACCTTCATTATATGTACTGTGACCGCTGTGGTTCTTTTGATATCAAGCCTTGGATCGAGCCTAACAACCATGCAGAGTTAACTAAGGTAGCGGGGCACATCGAACGTTTTGTGTTTGCGGCCATAATCTCGGGTTGTCTAGCGCTGGTGGTTTGCGTACTCAGCTTGCTCATGAACTGGATACAAACAAAAACAGTCTTCGTGTCACTTGAACTGATCCTTTGGCTGGTCATTTCAGTGCTAGCGTTTTTTATATTTCAAGGGTGGGCACAAAAATTTGAAGAGAAAGTGCATTTCCGCGGGGTCAAGTGTCTGAGCTGTAAAAGTCAATATGCCAATGGTAGCTCATCGCTTACAGAAACCACCCACAACCCAAGAGAATATGCGCTGTCGGACGTGCCCATGCCACGCAACACCACCTACAGCGTACGTAGCTAACTAAACTGCGCTGACAATAAATCGACCCTGCTTCATTTGTCTTCTGGAACGAAACGGAGAAGGCGGAACCCTATCCGGCAACTCGATTTTCCAGGTTCCCATTTGAATCGATTAGTGGATCGACAGTCCGAGCCAGGACTGTTGTAGGCACCACCACGCACAACCCGGAACTGGCCGCTGGCGGGTCCTTGCGGATCATCATAGGGAGAGTGTTCATAGTAGTTTTCCGCATACCAGTCCGCACACCACTCCCAGACGTTGCCTTTCATGTCATAAAGGCCCCAATCATTGGGTTTCTTGCGACCAACAGGCTGACTTTGATCGTTGCTATTGTCGGCAAACCAAGCTTCGTCGCCAAGCGCGCGATCCGACTGAAAAACGTCACTTCGTCCCTTTTGTCCAGCACGGGCCGCGTACTCCCACTCTGCTTCCGTTGGCAACCGGTAGTGGCCTAAAGCCAGGGCATTAAGGCGCAGCAAAAATGTCGTAACATCTTGGTAACTAACATTTTCGACAGGATGATCAGCCCACTGAGGCGAGCAAGCTGGTTGCGTGCCCATGACAGCGAGCCACAAAGCTTGGGTGACTTCCGTTCGCCCTAGCTCAAAACTGGAAACGTACACTTCATGAACATGCCGCGCATCGTTTTGACGATGTATTTTGGTGCCCATTTTGTAGATACCCACAGGAATAGCCACAAAGCCTAACTCGTCAAGATGCTCTTTGACCAGCTGCCGATCCTTGGCTGACTCGTCGGCGACAACAGGAATTTCGACGGTAGGCGTCGCTAATTCAACCGTTGGAGCGGGTGGTTTGAGCGAGGGTGTTTTCGGTCGCGAAATTATCCACCCTAGAACCACGAGCAAGGCGAATACGATGCCGCCTACCAGCCAGTATTTCTTGTAGGGCGATGCTGGCAGCATCTCGTCTTCGTCGAGCAAGGCATGATCCAAAACATCTACTACTTCCTGAGCAGTTTGCAATCGGGCCTGCGCATCCTTTTGCATCAATCTACGTATCAACCGAACGACATAATCGGGAATCGCCCAATCCACCGACGAAATGGCAGGAATAGGATGGTTGACGTGTTGGTACAGCAAAGCAAGTGGTTCATCAGCGGTGTAGGGTAGTCGGCCACAAACCAAATGGAACAACAAGACGCCCAGACTGTAAAGATCAGAGCGTCCATCCACTTCGTCACCACGCGCTTGTTCAGGGCTGGCGTAATGGGGTGTGCCAAGAAAGGTTTTGTCCTGGGTTAACTTGGATTGGCCAAAGGCCTTAGCAATACCAAAATCCACCATTTTCGCAGTGCCAAAGGCATCGAACATGACGTTTTGTGGTTTCAAGTCACGGTGAACCACACCCTTTTGATGGGCATAACTCAACGCTAAGGCCATTTGCCTAACCACGCTCAATCTTGATTCTAGATTCAATAATCCCAGCCGAACGCTGAGATCGCCGCCCTCCAAATACTCCATGACAATGGCGTACTCTCCTTGGATGACACCAATCTCATGTACAGCGACGATGTTCGGGTGACGTAACCCGGCAGCAACCTGCGCTTCGCGGATGAATCGCTCAACTTGGTCAGGATCCGGCACCAGTCGAGGATCTAATAATTTGACGGCCACGGTACGTTTGAGACGATCATCAAAGCCTTTATACACCCGCGACAAGGCCGTCTCGCCCAATTGGACAAGCAACTCAATATGAGTCAGCTCTTCTAGATTCAAATCATCAGCATTCATCGTGTTTATCTATGGGTCAAGCACCATAAATTAGCACAATCCCGTTTATCGACTCCTAGCTATCTTACTGAGCTTAATTGGTAGATTGTTCATGAGCCGCTCAGCAATGATAACTGCCGCGCTCATGATCAGGTTCATTTCGAAGTCAGACGTGACTTTAATTGGCCAAAATAGATGTCGCCATGGAAACTCTTTACATGATCAAAGCACACGGTTTGTTCATCTACGACGCTGAGATTGCCAATCGCAAAGGGTGACTGACTCAGCGCCTGGCTAAATAGGATTTCACCGCTCAGCAAATCTAATTCGTTCAATTGATAGTCAACACCAATGTAGAAGAGGTGATTTCCAATAACATCCCATGATGATCCGACATGGGCCGAGGTTTCAGCTATCCTTAGCGGCTCGCCTTCATCCAAGAGCCAAATCGAAAATTCGTCTAGTCGATTGTAAACGATAGATTGGTCAGGAAGTTGAACGCACTTCCAAGCGTCTTTGATGCGCCTTGTTACCACACCATTCATGTCCATACCTACGACGCCACTCCAGTCACCGTCACGCATTCGAACGAACAATTCACGATCGTCCAACGAAAATCCCGATATATTGTCGATGGCCAAATTGGAAACGATTTCTTGTGTGGATTCCTGTTCTAAGTTGTATACATACACTTTGGTTGGTCCGCCTAAGCGATCAATGAACGCCACTTGATCCTCGGCGTGAGACCACCTAGGGCTGCCATGTCTTCCTGTTTGGGGGGAAATGACACGTTTATTTGTTCCGTCTATGCCGCATATGAAGACTTGGTAATGGTTATTTTCATTGGAAACATAGGTAACTTCCCGTCGTTTAGGCGCGTAGTGACCATCTGTTTCAACAAGCACAGAGTCGGTTACTCGTCGCTGTCCTGATTGCTTATTAAAAAGGACGATGTCCGAATCGGTATGTGTATTTTCGACAACTAAGTAAGGATCAAAGACGGATAGACTGCTTGCGAAAGAGCCTAAATCAATCACTGACTCAAAAAGTGCGGCAGCTTCAAATGATTTGGTATAAAGGTAGGGTTTGTGCTCTATGGTCGCAATATAGCCGATGTCTGTATCCGATAACCATTCGAGATCGTAAATTGACACGTTAGGCGCCGAGACTGATACTCGATTACGGCCATCAACATCACAAACAAAGACCGTAAACCGGTGATAGCTTTCCGCAATTGAATACAGGATTCTCTGGCCATTTGGGGATACACATGGGTATACCGCGCCCACACAACCAACCGGTGCATCAACAAATGGCTCGGAACCTTTGTCACGCAGACCCAGTTTCAAGAGCCGGAAAGGTTCACTGGCGGATCCAACCGAAATAATCAAATTGTCGTTGTCCAAGGCAGCCATTCCCATGGTAATCGTGTAAGGCAATGTCATAAACAAAACGGGTTCAGCTCCCGAAACCGGAAATACTTTATAGATAGCCAAACCTGCATCGTGATCCGCACAAACATAAATACTAGAAGCCGATCGATCCCATTGCGTCGCCCATATCTTTGCTCGCCAAGAAAAGATGGTTATTTTTTGCTTTGATTTTGCAGCCCAAACGACTAGGTCAGTTCGATCTGCATGCGCGATGACATAAGCAACATCGCCTTGCCTTGATACCGATGCACCGCCTTCATTTGCTGTAGTAACGGCCACGGGTTCCAATTCCTGAGGCCTTTGAGGCACTGGCTTTGGCCATAGTTGCCATATCAGAGCAACGGCAATTAATAACGCCACTGCACTCCAACCATAGATCCTTCTTGCCGCCTTTATGCTTACGGAAGGACTAGGTAATTCGGTCAAGGTAGCCTGTACTAGCATCCGATACCCAATTTTTCGCACTGTCTTTATGATGCGAGGGTCTTGTATGTCATCCCTCAAAATTTTGCGTAGGTCGGAAATCCCTCGGGTCAGGGAAACGTCGGAAACGATCACGTCGCCCCAAACTTGATCCATAATTTCGTCGCGTGTTATGGTCTCGCCTGATGCTTGGCAGAGTACGTGGAGTAGTTTACTCAACCTGGGTTCTAGCGTGATCTTTATCCCATTGACCTCAACTTCGTTGCGGCTAGGAACAAAGCGTACTGCATCAAATAGATAAACTTCCTTGCTGAATGTCGTTTGATCACTTTCCATATCTAGTCTCGCTTTTACCCTCAGAATTCAAATCAATAATACGCCCTTCGCCAAGAAATCAATCGACCTTACGACCTAGAGAACTTACTTTTTACTAAGCCGTTTCAAGTCCCGTTTGCACCATTTTTACAAATGGTCACAATCTGAAGTACGGATAAATCGGGGCGATCGTTGATGCAAATCAATAACTTTAAGCCTATCTTCAGCTATTCTTCAAACGACTAATATCACCAAGAATCTGGCGAACTCGAGTTATAGCTTGTCTCGCCAACAAAATTGATGGCCGTTCGCAATGCAGACGCAAACTCAGTCACGACGGATAAACTGATCAAAACCAATGGCCTGATTTGTCCATTCACGAGAGTTTCAGCTAATTTGCGATCTATTTGAAGGGCAGCAATCGTTTTACAAGTCATCATAGGCTGCGACATTCGCTAAAACGAATGTCTTCCTTCATACCAACCGCGACGTCCCCGTTAATGGGGACGTCGCACCCTTTTTGCAGAGGCTAATAAACAGGCCTCATGACCTTGAACCCTTGAAAAACCACCTCCAGCACTTGTACCAATTGCACCTTGCCCACCGCACACTTTATCAATCCGACTTTTGGTCGACTCCCTAAATCCACTTAAGATTTCCTAGAACCACGATGCTGGTAGCTGATGCTTCACAAAGCGAACTCGTATCCATCAAGTCTCGATCCGAATTGATCACTTAATTCCAAAATTGACCCTATATGCTTGAGTTGCAATCAGTGATAGGCTCCTTGCCACGAGTTGCCGTGTCGTTAGCACGAGTGCACGCTCTGAAACGGAGGCTTTTATGAAGGCCAGGACAGAACACGACGGTATGGGCGACATTGAAATACCGGCTGGGGCCTTGTGGGGTCCACAGACTCAGCGTGCCTTTGATCATTTTCAAATCAGTGACCAAACGTTGCCTGAACCCTTCATCCAAGCTATCGCTTTGATCAAAGCAGGCGCCGCTCAGGTCAACATGGAGCTGGGTTTGTTAGATCCAGATCGAGCTGAAGCGATTACCGCTGTTGCATTGCAAATAGCAACGGGCGATTACATGGATCAATTCCCGTTGGACGTATTCCAAACGGGTTCTGGAACCAGCACCCACATGAATGTCAACGAAGTAGTCGCGCGCTTGGCTAGCCAACAATCAGGGTTACCCGTTCGGGCCAATGATCACGTCAATCTTGGACAAAGCAGCAATGACATCATGCCATCGGCCATCCACCTCTGTTGTACGCAAATGATTACAGACGAGCTGATTCCCGCCTTGGACGAATTGGCTAGTTGTATCGAAAACAAAGCACGTGAGTTTGCTCATGTCATCAAGACGGGCCGCACTCATTTGATGGATGCGATGCCATTGAGCATCGGCCAGGAATTTGGTGCTTGGGCAGCACAGGTACGTTCGGGAAGCGAACGAATTGAGGCAACCCTGCACCGCGTTTACTCTTTGACCATTGGCGGCACAGCCGTTGGAACAGGCGTTAATACACACCCACTATTTGCGGAACGGGTAATTGATTGGCTGAACGAAGAAACGGGACTTCCATTCACAACGACAAACAACCATTTTGCACAGCAAAGTGCCCAAGATCATTTAGTGGAACTCTCGGGGCAACTGAAGACTTTAGCTGTCTCACTGATGAAGATAGGCAATGATCTACGCTGGATGAATAGTGGCCCCAATGAAGGACTAGCGGAAATACGGTTGGCTGTACTCCAACAGGGCAGCAGTATCATGCCAGGCAAAGTGAATCCTGTCATCCCTGAAGCCGTTTGTATGGTCTGTGCCCAAGTTATCGGCCTGGACGTCGCTAACACGGTTGCCGGCCAGTCGGGAAATTTCCAGTTAAACGTGATGTTGCCACTGTTGGCGACCAATCTCGTGCAAATGATCCAATTGCTAGCCAACAGCGCTCACTCATTGGCTGAATTGAGCATCCAGGAGCTGGAAGTTCAGGAAATAGCGCTGGGCGAAAAAATCAAACATAACCCGATGCTTGCGACGGTGTTGAGCCCATTAGTGGGCTATGAATTGAGTGCGCACATTGCCAAACGAGCTCAAAGTGAAGGACGAACCGTCATGGACATCGCGCTTGAGGAAACCAATCTCGACGAAAACGAATTGGAAGTACTCCTGGATCCCGAACGAATGATCGGGCAATAAGTCCCTTATTAAGGCAGAAAACGAGTAACCGGCGCGCGCACTAGAGCAAGAAACTGACTCGGAGATATTGGACTCAAGCTCATTTCAATACACGCTAACTCACGCACTTAACATAATCCTTTACGGCAGCGACAAATGCGCGCACCAACGGCGGCACTTCCTCTTTCAATGCCAGCCGTTCAGGCTGGAAGAGCGTGCACACAAAAAATGGATGATCATCTAATTCCAACGCGCGAACGTCACCCTCCAGGTCCCAAGCTGTTGCGCGTAAGGGCCCACGCTGCAAATGGGATTGGCACAAGGGTCCCAATCCAAAGCTACAGTGATAGCCTTCGTTTGCACGCCCACTTTGATAGGCGTCTTGGATGCGAGAATCCGCCAAAAAGGTCACTTCGCCGCGTTTCTCTACCAACGAACAAATCAATGGCACAATCACCTGATTCGAAGAGTCTGGATCCAATTCCGCGTGGGATGGATCCTGTATTCCCCATATAGAGCCGGCCGCTTCAAGCACCGCATGTTGAAAGCCACCACAGGTCCCCAAGAAGGGTTTGCCCGTTTCACGTACCCACCCAATAGTCGCCAACACCGCCTGCGTATCTGAGTACGGGCTTCCTGGCGCACACCAGACCCCGCCATAATCCTTCAACTCGGTCGTGCCTAACTCAGAAGTATGGATCCAGGTCTCTTCGATCGTCACGCCTTCGGTCACGGCGGCGAGTTGCAAGGCGCGCGGAATCGCTTGATGGGCAACAATGCTGTGATCGTAATCGCCCAACAAAGCTATCTTCAACTTCATATCCTTCTCCGTCATAAGCCTTCAAAAAACCGTAATTGTGATTAGCCTCAGCATGTTGTCATTCTAAATCGATTTTTCTTCCAAGTAAGGCGATTAAGACTCCGATAATGCGGCTCGTAGGATGTTGGGAATAGGAACTGGTTTTCGGTCATCAACATCTACACATACCTGAGTCAACTCTGCCGCGAAAGTCTTCTCGCCTGATTCCAAATAGCCATCCACAACAAATTTAATGGCGTGGGTTCTCATTTCAGCAACTCGAACCTGCATCTCAATCTCGGCATCCCATTCGAGCGGACTCAAGAATTCGAGCGTGAAGGATCTAGCTGGCGGAAAGATGCCTAGATCCATCAACCGTTTTTCGGCGGGCCCTCCAAGTCGGTGAGACACAAAATCAAGAATGGCTTCCACAACAAAATAACTCAAGCGTGGCGTGTAGATAACTCCACCTGGGTCACAATCACCAAAGCGAACGCGTCGGTGCACGAGAAATGGCTTGCTCATAGATCATCAACTCCTCGCATCCACTGAACATGATAAGCTCCATCAGCCTGGTTAACGGTCTCACTTTCCACATCCGGGTAGCCTGGCAGCGGGCGCCTCGATGCGTTGCTTCAAATACTGCCATAACCATTTTGATTTAGATAGAATGAAGTCATGATGCATTTGTCCTTAAGCCCTAAAGCCAAGCTCGCTCAAGACCAGGCAGCCGCATGAAGCGATTAGCCACGTATTTGCTATGTGTTCTTACGCTTGTCTTGTTTCATTCGTGCGGTGTAAAACGAAGCTCCCAGCCTAACGTGGTGTTGATTATTATCGACACTTTGCGAGCAGACAGTTTAGGTTGTTATGGCAGCTCAGCTGATCCGAGTCCTGAACTAGATAAACTCGCCTCGACCGGCGTGCGTTTTGACGACGTGATTGCGCCGTCTAGCTGGACACGACCCTCAATGGGCTCAATCATGACCGGCCTTTATCCGCGCCGTTTGGGCCTTTATCGCGAACTCGGCGATACCCTGCCATTTGAATTCAAAACCTTAGCCGAATATTTGAAGGAGGCTGGTTACGCTACTTTTGGAGTTACTACCAATACAAACACCAATAGAGTCTTTCAGTTCGATCAAGGGTTTGATGACTACATTGACTCATTAAATAAGTTTCCTTGGCAGACAGACAACGCTGACGACACCCATAACGTACTACCAGCCAATAAAGTCTTTGAGCTCGCATTAGACTGGGCAAAAGGGAGTCGAGAGCGGCCCGGATTCATGCAGCTAACCCTGATGGAGGTCCATGAACATCGTGAAAAGCTTTATAACTCGATGGTTCGGCGCGACTACCGCCGTTTTCATCGCGATCACAAACATGCGGCATACCTTCAATCGACGCACCAAGTAACTGACGATATCGCGACATTTGTTGAACAAATGCGTGTGTTGAAAGGTTGGGAGAATACCCTCTTCATTGTGACCAGCGACCACGGAGAGGGATTGACCGATCACCCAGATGTCACACATTCCCATTTTCACGGTTATCAGATTTATGAATCACAAGTTCGCGTTCCGTGGCTCATCTTTTCGTCCACTGGATCGATTCCGACAAAGGTCCTCAAAGAAACGGTGTCGTTAGTCGATCTAACACCAACCCTTCTAGAGCTTGTGGGATTAGAGTTACCCCAGGATCTGGACGGCCAGTCGTGGGCTTCAGCGGTACGAGGGGGTCAATCCCCCAAACCACGCGCTTTCGAGATAACCGAATCTTATTTTAGAGAGTGCAACAAGATCGCAGTTTTCACAAAAGAAGGAAAGTATTTTGAGCATCGGGACCAATGGCCCGGTGTTGACGCCATCGAGTACTACCCCCGTTCGATGCGCGAAAACGGATCGGTCAACAACCAAATCCTTTACCACGTTCAAACTAGCGACACCTATTCTGCCTGGCTGCAGACGTGGGAAAAAAGCGTTATTAAGAGGCCGCCAGAATCCAATGCGGATGCAATCAGTGAAGAAGAGCTCGAACAATTACGAGCATTAGGTTACGTGCAATAGATCCGAGCAATTTCAAATCTACAAATCGGGAACGCTAAGGATCGATCGCTTGCAGGATTTTTCGGCGAGCTCTGCGTTCAATTTTGGTCGCCACACGTATTGCAGAAAGCTGGGTGTACTCGGAACGATCTGACCAAATCAACTGGTTACGGCCCAAGTCGTTTGGGTTCAGGTAACGCACCGTTACTTGCGATGTCCATGCTGGTTGACTGCGATTCATGTATTGCAAAGTCCGTTCGCTTAACAACTCAACGTTAATATAGACGACACCTGTAACTTTCCAGTCTTGAAGCTGTCGAACGAGATCAGCCGTATTTGTATGATTACGGACCGCGTCTTCCATCTCAGGATTTAAGCGCTCATCAATTAGGGTAGCTTGATGCTCAAGCGCGGAGAAGATGTTATCGCGCAGGGGCTCTGCCAAAAGGCGGTCGCCGCGATAGACAACCAACAGCTTCTGTTCAAGTGCAGCCACGTCGTTGGAACGAGCAGTCGTCTCGTCGGAACGAGCAGTCGTCTCGTCGGACGGCTTAATGTGCCTTTTTTCACCTGATTCGTTGGGCCTGGATTCCGACAATTTCTTGTTTCTTTGTTCGCTAGAGGATTGCTGGTCGTCAGTTGAGCCAAGTAAATGAACGGCTGATAACTCGTCGGCTTCTTGATTCGGAACTTGTGCCTTCAGCCGATTGTCCGTTTGTTGTAAGGCGGCATCCTGACCTACAATCGAATCTTGCGAATCAATGTCGGTCGGCTGGAAATCGGCACCTTCAGGCTCACCTTCAATTCCGGCCATGAGATCGTCTGACTCGCTTGTATTGATTTCGCGTTGATCCGGCTCACGTGTTTCAGCCTGACCTAGCATCTGGGTCGTAATTTCTTGTTCAGAACGCGGCCAAAATATCCAGGCAAGATAACCGGCGGCGGCAATAACGCCAAGAATCGCGACCATAAAGGCCATCATCGCGCCCATATTCAAACCCGATGACTTACGAGGACTCACCAGCTTGGTAGGCGGCGTAACCGGTGGTTGCATCGCTAAAGTGGGTCCATGCAAGTCGATTGTCGGCGCTGGTATGGCAATCGGTGGCGGTGCTTGAACGCCGGTGGCGATGTTATCTAGATAGCCATCAATGGCATCGGCCACATCTCCACCATTTTGGAATCGTTCTTCCGGCTTTTTGGCCATCATGCGGTTCAGCAGTTGAAAACAGCCGCCATCTATTTGCGCGTTCAACTGGCGAGCATCGGTCGGTTCCATCTGTGTCACTTTATGAAGAATCGCTAATACCGAATCGCCGTCGAACGCAGGTCGGCCAGTCAACATTTCATAAAGAGTAGCGCCCAACGAATATATATCAGTTCGAGCATCTGCATCGTCGCCAACGGCCTGTTCAGGGGCCAGATAGCCAGGTGTGCCCACAAACATGCCTGTGGCCGTTAGTTTACTGTCCGTTTCTGGACGGGTCGCTAGTCCAAAGTCTGCCAATTTCACTACGCCATCGTTGGTTATCATGATGTTGGCAGGCTTAATATCGCGATGGACCAATCCGATCTGATGAGCTGCGATCAATCCACAAAGCGCCTGCCTGATCAGACGTAGAGCTTGATTTGGGGGCAAAGCCCCTTGCCGACGAATCAAGTCTTTGACGGATTCTCCGTCCACATACTCCATCGTAAAGTAGTGCAGCCCCTGATCTTCGCCAATAAAATAGATATTGACGACGTTTGCATGATTCAAGGCAGCGGCGCTTTGAGCTTCGCGAACAAAACGCGTGACATAAATGGGATCCCGCGAAAGTGGCTCAGCCAAAACCTTAATTGCAACGGTACGATTAAGCGACATTTCATGGGCTTTATAAACGCAGCCCATGCCTCCTCGTCCCAATTCTCCCAATACTTTATAGTGACCTATGATTTCTCGCACGTGCTCTTTCCTTGCAATCCGACTCGCCTGAGTCTGTTTGCCTATGTCAGAATGGGTGAGATCGCCAATCGTTACAACTGAATATTGTAGGCACTAAACGCATCGCTTGTCATTATTGTCTGCGACTTTAAAACACAAAGAGGAAGCAATTATGTGGCTCATTTGTCTTAATTTGTGGGCGCAAACAGGACCGGTAGCCGATCGATTTGAATTCGCGCAAGCTCGTGAGTTTGATTTCTGGATAGGATCCTGGGACGTGAATCTAAGAACCATACAAGAAGATCTTACTTGGAAGGACTCTATCCAAGCGGAAGCCCATATTCACCAAGTATTAGACGGTAAAGCGATTCTTGAACTTTGGCATTCCGCGTCAGTCACCGGATTCAGCATCAGGTATTTCGACACCAAGAGCAATCAATGGCAGCTTTGGCTCAATTGGCCTGGCAAAGACCGTTCAAAACTGTCTCATTTGAGTGGTTCTTTCCGACACCGTCGTGGCGACTTCACAACTTCCTTCACTAACAAGGATGGCAAAGAAATTCTAGCCCGTTATACGTTTTGCGACATTTCGCCGAATAGTCTGCGCTGGGATGACGCCTATTCATCAGATCGTGGTAAAAACTGGTCCAACAACTGGATCATGGAATTCAGTCGCAAATCGGCGCTGCCACCACCCATCGAAGGCCTCAACGCACACACATATGGAGCTGGTGACCGATGTCCTGACCCAGGCTTTAAGGTGCTGCAGAGCTTTGTCGGTAAATGGGAGGGTGAATTCCAATCGCCGTTAGGCGACGGTGCTGTTGAGGTTTTAGGCAGTTTCATGGTTGGCAAATGCGCGGTCATTCAGTTTGTAACCCTTCAATTACAGGATTCCACTTGGCGAGAGTTTCGCCATATCAGCTTTAACGTTGAGGCAAAACAGCTAGAAGTTGCTGTGCTCGATAATCAGATGGACACGGGTCTAGTGCGTTTCGCAGGCGCTGCCGACTTAAGATCGAGCCTTGTCGCACAAACAGATTCAGGTAGCACTGATCGGGTTACCATAGACATAAAGAATGAATCCGACCGTATTATCTGGACTCAAGCAGGACGCCCCTTGCTTAACTACACCGCCGAATTGAACATAACTGAAAAGCCAGATTAAGAAATACTAGGAGGTTTTTTATGGAGACGTTGCTGCAATTACGCCAGGAGACGGGTACGGGAATTCTGCAGGCACCGATCACGAAGGCTTTGTTAAGTGATCAGCTTAATACCGATACCTATGCCAAATACCTATTGAACGTGTGGCATTATGCGCGTTTTTCTTCACGCGTGATCGCGTTGGCAGGCAGTCGCGCGGTCGAGACCCACCCACAGTTGGCCAACTACTTGTTTCATCACGCTCAAGAGGAAATGGGCCACGATGAGTGGGTCATCGAAGACCTTATTAATCTGGGTTGGAACCGCAAGCAAATCATTAGTAGCCGCGCAACCCTTTCATGTGAATCCATGATTGCCTACGAATTCTATATCGCAGGCATTTGTAACCCCATCGCTCTATTTGGGTGGTTGTACATATTGGAAGCTATCGGCGACGATTTGGGCTCCGAAATCGCCAATAAGATAGCAAGTCACCCGGCGACCAAGAACTCGGTGAAATTTGTCGCAGGTCACGGTGTCGCCGACGAAGAACATACGGCTGACCTGACCAAGATGATCTCCACATATATTAAGGGTGAGGACGAACAAGAGGTCATTCATGTTGCTCGAGTGGTCAAAAATCTTTATGTAAATATGTTCCATGAGCTATAGGCACGGAGGTTCTCTTGGCGCTTGAAATAAGGCTTGTCACTGGCGAAGAGGAAAAGGCTCAGCTCTATCGATTTCGATACAGTGTATACGTCAACGAAGTCCAGTTCACCCAACACGCGGATCATGAACGGGGCTGGCTCAAAGACGAATACGACGATATCGCCTATTCATTGGCCATTTTTGACGACGACCGAATTTTGGGATCGCTGAGATTGATCTACCTTAAAGATGTTGCGGACCCAAGTGCGTTAATCAATAAGTTCGAAATGGAACAAGCTGTCGAGCACATAGGTTTAGATTCCATATGCACCACAAGCCGTTTTATGGTCGATCGGAGTCTGCGCAACGGGAAGGTTGTATTCAAACTGATTCGTGCCGCATATTCCCATGCACTCGAAAACGGAGCGCGTTTAAATTTTGGCGATTGCAGTCCACATATGATCCCGTTTTACGAGCACATGGGTTATCGGCGTTACACGTCAGGATTTAACGATTCGCATTTTGGATACAAAATACCCATCCTCATGCTCCTTCGCGATCTGGCTTTCATGGGAGATGTGCGCTCGATTCTGTTGCGCCTTGCCAAAGATTGCAGCGACGACGAAGAAGCCAGACGCTGGTTTGAGCAAACTTACCCTGGATTCGTCGAAACCAAGAGCGCCCTATTCTTGGATGACGGCGCATTCTTAGCTCTTTTATCTGAGCGATTGGCCCAGAACCCAACACACTATTTATCGCTCTTACGGGGGCTGGACGAGCATGAAGCGAATGCGTTCCTTGCTGAAGCAACTCTATTCCCAACTAACCCCAATGATCTGATTATCCGAAAAGGCGACACGGACTCTAGCGTTTACCTGCTACTGAAGGGACTCGCACATGTGAAAACTGAGCTTGATGACCAGATCCCACTAGCTTCTTTGGGCGCAGGAGATACGTTTGGAGAAATAGGGTTTTTAACTACCTCAAATCGCAGCGCCTTTGTGATAGCTCAAACGGCGTGTGAAGTGATGGTTTTGACAGGGGCATTCCTTACCCGATTCCTAAAGCAGCAACCCCTGATAGCCGCAAAGGTGCTCTTCAACTTAGCAACCGAATTAGCTGCTAGGTTGGTAATTACCTCGGCCGCGGTTCCTAAAAACTAGGGGCCTGATTCGGCTTTCATCTTCTTGATCATCTCGACCGCGTTGTTATTGTTTGCATTCAACTGCAGCGATTTTTCATAGTTGGCAATGGCTTCTGCAATGTTTCCCTGCTTCATTAAGCTTTCGCCAAGGCTGTCGTAGGTATTGAAGGAGTCGGGAAAGGCGCTTACGTTGAGCCGAAAGACTCGTATGGCATCTGCCAATCGCTGATCCATTAGTTGATACCCTAAGCGATTCAGCGTGGCTTCGTCGATGACGGCAGATTGACTCTGTTTCTTCTGGTATGCGGAATACAAATCAAGAGCTTCATCCATGTTACCTGTCAAGACCATACGGCAAAATTGAAATGAGGGCTCGCTGGTTTGTGTTTCGCGTTGCCATTCAAAAACCGGGTGCTCGCCTCCAACAACATCAGCTACTAATTGGTTTCGAATGGCGAGACCGTTTTCGGAGTTTGTTAAATAGACCAGCCCGGTCCCTTCATCAAGATTGAATTCGACCCAATTCTTGTAATCACCTTGGTCACCCCAATGCCAAATCGTCTTGCCCGCTTTGGTGAATTGGAGCCCCCAGCCCAAACCCCAAGCTAACTGTTTTGAGAATTGATCGGGAAGCGCTCGATCAAGGCATTGAACACAATCTTCATCCAACCATATTTGAGCTTCGAAGTATGCTTGAGCACTCTGGGCACTTAAGCCCTGTCCTTTTGAGACAGCCAACAAAAACCGAGCGTAATCACCCGCAGTCGTTAGCAAGCTAGCGGCCGCATTGGCATGGGGCGAAGGTAGGCGATCATTTGCGTTGCCTAGTGAGTTATGACCATAAGCGTAGTCATTCCGTATGTTCTCTTTAAAACGAAAATGACTATGCTTCATGCCCAAAGGCTTGAAGACTTCTTCAGCAGTAATGGACGTTAAGTCTTGTTTACGAATGTCACATATCACTTTCTGTAACAGCACATAACCTTCACCACTGTAACTAAAACGCGAACCTGGCCGGCTATGCATATCCAACGCATCATTACGGGCCCAATTGGGGAGTCCGCCCGTATGTGAAAGCACATGACGAGCGGTCAACAAAACAAAATTTGGATTCTGTATCAACTGCCCGTAGTGTTCGTTATTAATGCCATCTCGAACTGGCTGTTGCCAGTCAAGATACTCAACCAGGGGCGTATCTAAATCCAAGACATGACGGTCCACCAACCGTAATACAGCGTAGGCGACTACCGGCTTACTTAAGCTGGCAGCTTGAAAGAGCGTTGCTTGACCGATCGAGTCACCAGATCCCGACTTAGGGGTGCCAAACGCGCCCACATAGTCCAATTTGCCGTTGCGAAGGATCGCAATCGAGATAGCAGGGATACCCGCTTCTTCCATCCACGTTTGTATTTTCGTGTCTAGTTCGGTATCCGACAACGGCGGCATCGCCACAATTCTGTCTGGAACCCAAATAACGAGGCAGGCTAATAGCAGGAAACGGATAGAGCGTGTGAAAAGCATACATGACCTTCAAGCAGAATCGGCGCAACTATTAGATAGACGACCGAGCCGCGCAAAAAGTTTGTACACGAGTGCCGATAAGGCCTAAATGCTTAATTTGAAGCTAAATGGCCGGTCTGGCGGAAATTAGTTATCTATTTTCCGCCGCCGTCATCTTCAGTGCCACCATCGCCAGTGTCACCACCGTTCCCGGAGCCACCGTCACCACCGTCGCCATCACCAACATCGCCTGTGTCCTCGCCGTCATCCCGAGGGCCGCCATCACCGTCGTTGGGAACGCCTTCGTTGACAAGCGCCAACGTGGGATCACCCAATAATGTCCAACCCAGAATCACATCCATACCCGCATGCGTATTTTGCAACTCGGCCTTTGCATCTTGTATGGCGTCGCCTATTGAATAACCACCCTGAATCATATTGGCAAAGATCACTTCACCAAGTAAACGATCAGAACTCTCATCGGTTAACGACACACCACCAAGTACAGCGGCGGCACCTTGATTGCCACTCAACAGGAATTTATGGCCCAAAGTGTTATAGCGTGGATCTACGTGGTATGTATTCCAACAACCCCATTGCGTAACGATGGTCGGTTTCCCATAGTTAGTCAGTCCGACACTATCATTCGCATGGAATAGGCCGTCAAACGTCCAAAGGGTTGGGGCCGAATGACCAAAGAAACTTGTTAGAGCCGTACCTTGATTCAGCGCATTCAGCAGCGATACTCTTGCGTTCGCGACCCCTGAAATGTCGATGTCCGCGTAATTAACCTGCCAGTTAGCGGGTAGGATCATTGAGAGTGTGGAACTGACATCCGAAAAGCCCGTATCCGATGCCAGGATGGCACTGCGCTGATGACCAGCATTAGGGAACTGCAAGGTTTTTTGGATGACAAAATCCAATTCCGCTAACGTGCGTACTGGGAATCGCCCAATTGGCAAATCAGGGGCGTTGTCGCCATTCAAATCCGTGTATAGCGGATCGACGGGCGCAAAATAGACCACATGATGGGTTTTTGCATAAAGTGAAGGGATGAAGCTGATCGAGCCCAAATTAAGACGGTCGAAATAGTCATAGGTATCGCCGCCGACCAACAATACGTAACTCATATTCAGGCTACCAGCCGCAACTGCGATATAGTCGCGAATCGATTGTGCATCTGGGGTTCCTTGACCGAACTGGCTGTAGATATCCTCAACGTCCACAACACGAGTCACATATCCTTGACTCTGGCGGGCGCTCACAAGGCTGGCTAAGCCGCCGATGAAATCAGGATGACTGATGATGAGCAAATCTGCCTGTCCCGAAGTGATATCGGTGAAGGGTCTTGGAGCCTGGACAACTGGCTTCTGCAGGGCATCCGAAGATGCGACCACATAGCGAGCGTTGTTATCGTGTCCATTAAAGCTTACGGAAACTGATGCTCCATCTTGTTGCACGATTGGCTCACTGATATGTACAACGTTGCCGTCAAGGATACGGTAAATAACCACGTCCGTGTTGTTTAACCCGCTGACTCCAACCACACGGCCTGCCGCTTCAAAATCAAGCACGCCATCTTTTGCTTCTGTAGAGCGCTCGTACTGAACCGCATAGCCCTCAAGGTAAATCAAGTCGTAATCAACGCCGGTATCACCAGGCAATGAAAGTGTAATTTGGTTGGCACCTTCATGAACGAGTCCGGCTGGTAAGTCCACCTGAATCCCATATTCTGTTAAGCCGTCAAAAAAGGCATTATCAACCATGACACCATTGACGTAGGTCACGACATGGTGGTCCGGAGTTGTTTCCCAAGTGGTTACGCCCCAAAGGTCAACGAACAAGGTTGCTTGCTCACTCGTTACATGATCTAAGTAGATTTCGAAATCAAAACTCTCATTGATGGTATACGCCAGCAATGACTCTTGGTACCAAGGATCGCCTGTTGGCGATGAAAAACTATATTTGGCATCTTCATAGACTTCAGATGAAGCCCAGTAGTGATCCAAAGGCGCTTGGTCGATGACCAAAGGAGAATCGTCTTCAATGATCCGCTGAGCCAAGCTCGCATCCAATTGCAATTCATAGACGTTGATATTTGAGTACATGCTGTTGCTAGCTACACCCAAGAACTCCACGAAACTGTTTGGTCCAAATATGCCTTTACTGAGGCCGCCCAAACGGATTGCAAGCGGTCTAGCACGTTCGGTCAGGGCGATGTCATCACCTTGAACGCCCGAAAGATCGATACCTGCCGTCAACAAATCGCCAAACGTAACCCGTTGAATGCCATCGGTTTGAACTTGGATTTCGGCCACCGTAAATGCCGAGACATCTGCACCACCGCGAATGCTGTTCAGGACCGAATTGACATTCTGGCTTCGTTGAAGGAGCCGAGCGCGCTGTAACGAATCGTGTTGCTGATTAATCATCTGCCAATTAATGGGTTCAAGATTAACCGGCCTACCATAAGCTTTGCCTGTTTGATAAGGACCATGGAAACGTTCCTGACCAAATATATCAACTTCGCCAAGGCGAAACGCTTTGCTTTCCGATTTTGCACCTTGATAAAAATAAGTGCTTGGGGTAAGTCCGTCTACGCTTTGACTGGCAATTAACTTGTCATTGACGCGCTGCCATCCCTTTTCGGTGAATTGGTAAAGGTGGAAACCGGCATTGCCTGCTTCGGTGGCAGTCGCCCATTCAATCTGCGTCCCACGACCTGACGGCGTTGCTTTAAAAAATGCGGGCGTCACAGGAACCGTGGAAGTACCCTCCGTAATGATACGAAGTTCTTCCATGTACTGAAGACGCGTTTGAAATGTAAAGGTAACCGTCCTCAAGTCGGAAGACAAGGTGAAGCTATCGCCGGCGGGTTCGTTGCCACTCACTGTGCCGCGGTAGTTATCGCCCGACTGAAAGCTTGTTCCAGCGATTCCAAGACCGTCGCTAGCTATCAGATTCGCCTGTCCGCAAATAACACCCAGGATAGGCACGTCGAAGGTTATACTTCCCGACGCTTCTCTAAGAGTGAAATTGTCGGTTACCGGATCAAAATGTAGAAGAAAACTATCAACTTCGGTGCCACTACTGATAGTTGCGCCCGACGGTTCATTCGTGGAGGTATAGGTTCCCGGCGTTACGGTGTCGATGGTTAAGTTAGACGTAAGTGTGAATTGTTGTCGCTCTGCAAAAAGATAGACCGTAACGTTGTCAGCACTTTCAATCAGACCCTGGTCAAAATCCGTAAAATCAAGCGGTCCAGCTGGATCTGTGCCCTGTTGTGTATGGTAAATACCTGTCACATTACCCGTGTAGCTGTCGTAGCCGCTGTAACCGATGGTACAAGCCAACACAAAAATAAAGGGCCTCGTTAATTTCCAGCAAAGATTCATTGCAAGTACTCCAGTTACGTCTATAACAACGGTTTTTTCACGTGACAGTGCTAACCTGCACACCTTATGATACATTTATTCGGTACAAAGATGCCATTACGTTAATAATATCGCATTTGAAAAACAAAACATTCGCCTTAGGTTATGTATCGACAACCCGACAATCATTAGAAGTTACAGCACCCGTTTCAATTCGAGCAACAAAAAGCAGGACTAATAAGTGAATAAAGAAAACGAAAAATCAGTAAATCAGTACCCAGCCGAAGCCTATGTACCTCCTAAACTAACTAAACTTGGTCGGATCCAAGATCTCACCAAAGGTGGCGATGTCGGACAAGGAGATTCTGGTAACTTTAATACTGCTTTCCCTTCCTAAGATATTTGGCATTCACGCTCGACCTGTCTCTTCCAATTTCGTTACCGACTCATGATTATGTCCTGGAGAAAGACTGTGGACAGGTAAAGTGGCACGCGTCCAGTGAATTCTGCCTCCTGCTTGATGGCGTCGTTTTTGGCATCAACAGCCAATCCATTTTCAACAAGATCGTTGGCGGTAATCCTGACATTGTCAATCAAATAGACGGTCTGTTTGTGGCCGTTGTCATGGACGCCAGACAAGGCACTGTCACCCTCACTCGAGATCCGCTTGGCCGACGTAGCCTTTTCTATTATCGAAACAACGAACAACTCATCATAAGCAATCGACCGAATGCGTTTCCTCTGAACGCTAACCCAAGTCGCACAAGGCTCGCCTCGTATTTAGGCCAGGTAGATCATCCTGACCAGGAAACTTTCTTAGAGAAAGTCACCGAAGTTGCCGCAGGCACAACAGTCACTATTTCAAGAGATGGCATACATAGCCGCAGAAACAGGATACTGGACAACGATCTCTATTCCAGACTAGACGCAACAACTCAGATCCAAGAGTTAGACCGACTGATGAAGCAATCATTCGATAACATCCATCAAGCCTTTCGGCCAAAGAAGATGGGTATTATGCTGAGCGGCGGCATGGATTCGCCTACCGTTGCTGCTTATGCGCGCGAGTTCGGCACCCTGACGGCATTCTCATGGACATTCGAAGATCCAAAAATTGACGAATCGTTTGAGATCCAGGAAACCGCCAAATACTTAGGTTTGCCACTAATAAAGATAGACGGCAATTTCGCTAGCCTAAATAACCATGAACTAACTGCGCCTCACCCGTTCACGCCGGATATGCATTCGTTTGTTGAGATCAAACAACGGCTCTATCATCGAGCCAGTCAAGAAGGCGTCGACCTATTACTGAACGGGGTTTGGGGCGATGAACTCTTTCGGCCACTTTTCAAGAGCCGCCTGCTGTCACGACGAAAATTGAGACAATGGCGCGCCCGATTCCGGCAATCAAATTGGCTCACTACCAATGCCAAAAAATCACTTCAATCCGTTAATTACAAACCATTTAGGCGACCTGATCAGGCACAAGCGAACTTGGGCAGCCGCGCCAGCCAAAACGATTCATGGGAGAACCTATTTCTTCCACATGCGTTTCCTCTAGTTTCACCATTACGGGACCGCAGTCTGGTGGAATTCGCACTAAGTGTACCCAAGACACTGCCATCTCACGGCTATTCAAAGCCGCTGCTGAGAACTCTGATGGCGAACCGCCTACCCGACTCAGTCACCAAACGCACGAGGCGTACGACGCTTGAACCTTGGTTTGATGACAGGATCCAATTCTCAAAAGGGAGCATGGCGCGAAGAATTTCGCAATTTCGAAAGGCACTTCAGCCTTGGATAAAGTCCCGCTTGCTCGATGAATGGTGCAAGGGAGACCTTCGTCAGGAACACGGCTTCGCGTTTTGGATCAGTCATGCCTATGTTTATTGGATAGAGAATCATCAAAAGGCTGGCACTTGGTGTGGAGCCAAAACGCAGTTTCCTTAGTAGAATACCCATCAGCAGTCAGAGGAGAATGATGTACGAGATACCCACCGACGTGATCTGTCAGAAAATAGGCGATAGCGCCATCATCGTTGACCTCCAAAACGAAATCTATTTCGAACTAAACGCGACCGGCCGCTTCATATTTGAACAGCTGGCAGCCGGTAAAACCGAAGCAGAGATCCTCAATCAAGTTGTTGGTAAGTTTGGCATCGATCGATTGATAGCCCAATCTGACATGAACGCACTTATCGTTGACCTGCTCAATCATGAATTAATCATTAGCCACAACGACGAAAAAGCAACGATAAACCCGTCGAACACGCATCCACAATTATGAAGCCCTGCTATCACTACAGGTTTCACGATCTAATGGTGACCAGCGAAATTGACCTTGGGCTGCCCGAATCCAAAGCCATCGACGACGAAGCCAATATAAAGATCATGAGGCGTGGTGGCCCCTTTAGCGTCAATCCGAACAGCATCTATAAGAGTCCAAGACTCACAAGCGAACTAAAGCCGAATTTTGAAATCAAGCAAAGTGATGAAGGCTATCTCTTTTCTTTTCCCAATACAACCGACATATGGGTGCAAGCCGGAAGCTTAGAAGTTGCCACCTCGTCTGGTGCCGTTAATCCTATCCCCTACTTATTGGCGAAACCCTTGAGTTTGGCGATGGAATTGATGGGACGAATTGTCATCCATGCAACATGCTGTTCCCTATCCGGTCAAGCAATTGGCATGATGGGTCACTCCAGCGCCGGTAAGTCCACCATGTCGATGGCCTTACAAGAGCGAGGTCTCACCATCCTATCGGATGATGTCATTGCGCTAGACCCTGGCATGCCAAGCTTAACCGTTCACGCAGGGCCAGGAATCTCTAAGCTTTGGCCAGACAGTTGCCAACGCTACATGCCAGAAAGCTTAAACGCGCCTCAAGTCGTCCCGGGCAGCGACAAAAAATGGTTGGTTCGCGAGCAGGTGCACCATCAGCCATGCAAACTAAAAGCACTCATCCTGCTCGACCGTGTCGCACAGCAATCAGCCCCAGAGCTCACTCCGATCGCGCCTGAAAAGGCACTTACGACCCTCATAGGCGTCGCCCACGTAGCCGAATTCGAAAACCTATTGCCCAAACGCAAAGAACGCCTGCGGTTCCTGGCTGAACTAGCGACAAAGACACCTACCTATCAATTGACTTACCCGACAGGATTCGAACGCCTTAAAGAGAGTTGCGAGCGTCTAGTCGAACTCCTTAATTGAAATCGACAAGAATGAAGCTGCCACGCAAGGTTCGAAGATAAACGTCGCTTTTTTGCGTCTTAAGCAAGTGAGTTCGTTCTCCTCATACTATAACTCCCCAATATTAACGACCCTAGATTAACTTCGCAGGTCAGCTATAATCTCCGTCACTAGCGAAGGGAGTCGCATGCGCCTTAAAGAACTTATCCAACCAGAGCTCATTATCCTTGATGCCGAAATCAAAGATACTTCGCAGATGATCGATTTTGTCGCCGATCTCATGGCCAGCGCTATGCCTAGCCTCGAACGTGACTTTATTAAACAGGGTTTTCTAGATCGCGAAGTTTTGGGTGGTACCTATGTCGGCGACGGCATCGCGCTGCCACACGCCCGTGTTGCTCCACCAGGAAAAGAGCTACTGGCGGTGATTCGCCCTAAAGTACCGATCGCCAATAGCGATGGCGAAGACATTAACCTCATCGTTGCCACGGTAACCGACCCCGGTCACCCTGAAGGACATCTCAATCTCCTATCATCGCTAGCTCGCATCCTTCACAAAGATAGCTGTCGCAAAGCACTGCGCGAGGCGACCTCTGTCGGCGAAGTGGTGCACCTGCTTTCACGAGAAGGCGAACCGGGACCACGTTTTTATGAATTACTTCTTGTCGTTCTCACTGATGATGAAGCCGTACATGATTTTCTGAATATGCTGGCAAGGATGGGCGTCCAAGGGGCGACGGCAATTACCGCACGCGGTATGGCCGAAATTTTGTCAAGTGGCCCAAGTCTATTTGCGGGGTTTAGGGAGTTATTTGGGGCCGTCGGCTCGGCCCGTCTTGTCATATCGGCCATGGATGCAACCATGACGGAACAAGTAATGGAACGTTTTCGTACCTGGCGCAAGGAATCGGAATCTGGGGGTGTGGCTTTCAGTGTTCCCATATCCGGAGCCATCGGTTTAAATCGCGACGAGTTTTGAGGTTCGCTTGGAAGCGTTGAAACTCATTTTATTGGCGTTGAGTTTAGGTGGGTTAGCCTACCTTGGCGGACGCCACAGATTCGGTAAATCGTTACCGCCGCTGGCCTTCTTTGCAATTGGTACGCTGATGGGGCCGTTTGGCTTCAGTTTTTTTAGCCGTGACCAATCCATTTCATTGCGTCCACTCGCCTTATTTTGTGTTGCATGGATCGGTCTGATTATTGGTGCTCAGGCTGATTTACGGTTGTGGCGTCGAATTGGGTTTCACATCCCAAGATTATCCATCGGCATTGGTGTCGTCAGTGGATTGATCTCTTCGATTCCCATCCTAGCCTTTCTAATCGTCAGCGGAACACCCACAACCACTTGGATAGCTGCTACCTTGGTGATGGCGGCGGCTGGATCGGTCAGCGCGTTGACGAAAATCCGAACGGGCCGCGTCACAAGCCTCTCAAAAGCTTGCTCAAGCCTGGACGATTTTGCTTGCTTGCTGTTGGCGTGTCTGCCATTCAGCTTAATGAGCCCGGCCGGTACGGCACATAGCATCGATCAAATCGCCCGCAACCTTGGTTTGATTGCGGTCGGAGGAATCATTCTTGGGCTTGCGCTCGTGTTGTTGGTTTCGGTTCGCGCTCATATTGACGAAAGGTTAACCATTTGCCTTGGTATCGTCGCCATGCTTGCTGGTGCCTCCGCAGAGATGGGACTGGCACCATTTGTCGTGGCAGGCTTTGCGGGATTAGTGTTCATAAATACCAATTTCCCAGCTAAAGAATTAATTTACGAAATGATCATTGATGCCGAACGTCCCATCGGCTTGTTTGTTTTACTCTACGCCGGAACGCTCATAACGCATATCGAGATTGTTGGACTACTGCTTGGATTGGCATGGGCCGCGCTGCGGATCGTGGGTCGCTTTTGGGCGGTAAAACGCTTCAAAGCTCCTAACAACTTGGCGTTTCAGACGTTATCAATTGGTGCTGCGGCTCCGATTGTCGTCGTTGCCTTTGAGCTACTCACAAAGAACAGCTTAGACCAACTGCTATTACAAGCTACCTTGTGTGGTTGGTTTGCCACAGAACTGGCCGTGGTCTCACTAGAAACAAGACGCCGCATGAAGAGAGTCCGAGTTGCATAGGTCATTAGGTTTCCTTCTTGTCTTGATCGTCATGATCGCGGCACAGCGTTGGGGCCAACACGTGCCACATGGCGACCTACTCCTGGGCGCAGGTGCGCTGGTCATTTTTTCTTATCTAGCAGGTAAAGTCGGACGTCTCGCCAAATTGCCGATGATAAGCGGCTACCTCATCGTCGGCATCATCCTAGGACCCTCATTGACCGGTGTTTTTCAAAGCGTAACCATCGAGAAACTACGTATAGTAAACGACTTAGCCATTAGTCTGATCGCTTTGACAGCAGGGGCTGAAATCCAGATGAGCTGGCTAAAGGCTCGCGCCGCAACCATCTCCAAAATGATCATCTCGATTAATGCCATTTTATTGGTGGCATCGGTCGCTGGGGTCATGTTGCTACGTCAGTGGCTGCCTTTCACCACCGGTGACCTGCAAACTGACTTGGTGATCGCGCTGGTGCTGGCCGCATTCGCGGTCGCTCTTTCACCTGCCGTGGTCGTTGCCATGATTGGGGAACTTCGAGCGACGGGACCCGTGTCACAGACCTCACTCGGTGTGTCCGTTCTACAGGACGTGATGGTTGTGGTCATTTTCACCTTGGCAGTCGTATTCGGAAAGACCTTATTAGGTGGCGAGGGTATTTCACCTGAAATTGCGCTTGATCTCGCCCGCGAGACGTTTGGCAGTATGGGCGTCGGCATTGTCATTGGTGTTGTGATGGCTTTTTACCTTCACTTTATAGGTAAAGAGATTCCACTGGTGCTTGTGATCGTTTGTTACATCATTGCCCAAATTGGTTCCTTACTGCATATGGAACCCTTGTTAATGGGCATGACGGCAGGTTTCTTTTTGCGCAATATTTGGCGCGGATCCGCCGATACGTTGGTGCATGGATTGGAGCGCCTGAATCTGCCCGTCTACTGTATTTTCTTCGCGCTAGCGGGCATGACACTGCGACTTGACGCCTTACAAGAATTAGGGATTTGGGCGATGGGTTTGGTGATTGTCAGATTTGTTGCACTCTATGCTGCTGGGGCATTAGGGGCGAAATGGAGTCAGTGCGAACCAGCTGTTGGTCGATATGCTTGGTTAGCTTTCGTGAGTCAAGCCGGAATCGCGCTGGCGATGGCATCTACCATCGCACGAACATTTCCATCGTGGGGTCCCAAAGTTGAGCTTTTCGCGGTAACCGTGATCGCGATTAATCAGTTAATCGGTCCGCCGCTTTTCCGACTGGCCATCGTGCGCTCAGGCGAAGAGGGCAAGTCACACTAACGTCTCACTACAAGACTTGCGATATACGCGTCTTGAGTCGCGGCAAAAGGTCTTCCGTAAACCAGGGATTTCGTTTTAGCCAAATGTTGTTCCTTGGGCTGGGGTGAGGCAACGGGACCAGACACGGCCAATATGTTTCCCAGGATTTGACCAGTTGGGTTAGGTTCTTGCCCGATTTGCCTATGTGATAGGCTTGAGCGTAGGCACCAATAACAAGCGTCACTTCGAGTTGAGTCAATTGGGCCAACAACTGTTCACGCCATGCTGGTGCACATTCAGGTCGAGGGGGCAAATCGCCTGACTTGCCAGTGCCTGGAAAACAGAATCCCATGGGCAGAATCGCGACCTTAGCCGAGTCGTAGAATGTCTCTCGGCTTACGCCCATCCAGTCACGTAACCGGTCGCCACTCTTGTCGTCAAAGGGAATACCCGTCTCGTGCACAATTCGACCGGGCGCCTGACCGGCAATGAGGATTTTTGCACTCGCCTGCAACTGAACAACAGGTCGCGGATGATGGGGCAGAACGTCAGCACAAAGCGTACAGGCACGAACGTCATGGAGTAGTTGATCAAACGTCATCAGATCTCCTCAGCTAGCTTACAGTACAAACAGGCCCTCTATTCCAGGTGCCGGAAACAATACTCCATCTCCCACAATAACGAGAATGGCTGGCCAAATTTCCTATCGCTGGCATTCACTGATACCATGATCTACAGTTGAATATCCATTAGACGCATGGCCATGCCGAAAGAGTGTTTTGTGTTCATTTTCCTTTTTTTCCTTATCATTCAAGTTGAGCAACCCGTCGCCTCCATAAACGAAATCGAGAATCAGGTGGCAGAACTCGAACGGACTCGATCCGCCCTTGGCGTCACCCCTAAAGAACACAAGCTTACGGAAGTCGTTGATCAATGCCTATTTGTTCTCAATCAACAAAAAGACCATATTCTAAGCCTTCAAACAAGCAAACTAGAACCAACAAGCGAATTAGAAGCCGTCGTATCACTCCTTGACTTGGACAGGTTAGAAGATAAACAGTTAGAGCTGCAGTCCATACTGGAAGTGAGACATGGTGCCATCAAAGAGTGGCTGGCTCGATTGGATCAGGTGTCTTTGCGAGCCAACGATATTGATCGTCGTCGACGCCGGCTATTGGATCAACAAGCAGACCCCT
Source organism: Holophagae bacterium (assembly GCA_029263455.1). Classification (GTDB taxonomy): domain Bacteria; phylum Acidobacteriota; class Holophagae; order Acanthopleuribacterales; family Acanthopleuribacteraceae; genus JAGQSC01. The sequence goes on along the minus strand of JAJCXM010000008.1, from coordinate 377,397 downwards.
ATGAAGTCCGCTTGGCAGAATTAGAACAGAGATTAGCTAACAGTAAAACGGAATTGATCAGGCTTGAGTTAAGCACAGACCAGCGTCAAGTCCAGATTGATGAGTGGTCATTAAAAACAGTGGAAGAAGCGCTTGCACGTGTCTCACGTCAAACCTTGATATTCGAAGAGTCTGAATTCAATCAATTAATCTCGACAATTGATGAACAAATAAAGGCTTTCCAACAGTTGCGTGACCAATCCGAATCTCGTCGTTCTAAGGCAGAATCACAGCTACAAGGGTTCGGGCCTTCAGCACCAGACGGCTCGCAGGCTGCCGAGCTACGCGAGTGCTACTTGTTGGCGCAAGACGAGAGTCGGCTAAGAAACCAGCAAATCGAACGGTTGCAATTGAGTAAGCAAATTTGGACCGTGCGCCGCGATATGTTGCTGAAGTTGAGCAAGCAATCGAACCGCGACGAACTGGGCGCCATGGAAATCCTTAGTAACGCACATATCTCCACACGCGCACATGACGTTAGACGACGTCTGTTTACCTTGAAATCACAAGGATCAGTCTGGCCAGCAACGCCAGAGTATTTTGAGAACCTGTCCGTTGCTCTGGATGACGAATTGGCTTCACGGCAGGTGTATAATCGCCTTTTGAGCCGAGCAAAACGCGAAGCCAAACCACTCCCTGCACTTGATGTATCCAATCAAGTCTCACAATTCTGGGGAAGCGCTAAGCGGCTATGGCATTATGAGTTGGTTGCCATTGATGACCGTCCCGTTACGGTTTCTAAAGTGATCGCTGGCCTTTTACTTTTCATCATTGGTGTTTGGCTAGCGAAAAGAGCCAGCCAAGCATTCGCGGAACGTATTCTAGGAAAATTTGGTGTCAGTGAAGGTGTGGCCGGCACGGTTCGGATCATCATCTACTATGTCGCCATCCTCATCTTCACGATGTTGGCTTTACACGTCATCAATATCCCGCTAACTGTTTTCACCTTTTTAGGCGGTGCGATCGCCATTGGTGTGGGTTTTGGTAGCCAAAACTTGATGAACAACTTTTTTGGCGGTCTTATCCTTTTGGCCGAACGCACCGTTCGTATTGGGGATCTTATCGAAGTAGGAGGCTTGCGAGGACGAATCGCTCAAATCGGCGGAAGAAGTACACGTATACAAACTGCAGACGGTGTCGAGATCATTGTCCCAAACAGTGCGTTTGTACAACAGAACGTGATCAATTGGACACTTTCTCACAATCGGGTGCGCTTAGGCATAAAAGTAGGCGTTGCCTATGGCTCTAAGCCAGAGCAAGTTGCGGCCATCCTGACCCAATGTGCCTGCGCCCATGAGCGCGTTCTCAAGAAAAACGAGCCTTTCGTCTTCTTCGAAGATTTTGGCGACAACGCATTAGTATTTACGGTCTATTTTTGGATCATGATGTCTACATTCACCGATGGGCAACGTATCCAAAGTGACATACGATTCACCATCGACCAAAAGATGAGTGAGGCTAAGATCGTCATTGCCTTCCCGCAACGAGACGTTCATCTATTTGTGGATAAACCATTGCGCGTTGACGTTCAAAAGAATCCTCCATAAGAACTAATCTCACGTCATAAAAAGAAAAAGGCGGCGCTTTCGCACCGCCTCTCAAGATCGTTGAAGAATCGTCTATTTAGAAGAGAACAGTCGAATCACTTCATCAAACGAACGCAGCCCTTCAAAGCCTGCCTGTTCCTCAGAATGAATGACCATAGGTCCTGAGGTGATGATTTCGATTTCTTTCTTGCTTTTGAACGTTCGTTCTTCTTTAGATTCATAGGTGAATTTAATGGGTCCAGATCCTTGGTATTCAACCATCATGTGATGGATATCGGTGCGTAAAGTCTTACGTGCCAACATCCCTCGATTCCGCTCACTAACCACATAAAGGTAGCCCACATAGTTTCCTGGCTCCACAAACTCGACTCCAGATGCTTTGTATCCGCGAATCTCGCCGTCTTCGTTCGCCTGTCCTTTATGGCGAAAAATGATGGGCTCGGAGTTTGGTCGAGAAGAATCGATCAGTCTCAATTCCACTTCCAACGCATTGTAGGACGATTTATTTGAGCTCATTACAAATGTAATGTAGGGATGTACACGGAACGCGTCTAGCGAGAAACGCTCAGTGCTTGAAGCTGTCGTCGTGGTTTCAGCAGCCGCCTTTGCCGCAGCAGGACTCTGTACTTCTGATGAATCAATTGCAACTGAATTGCAATCCACCACAGCTTTTAGTACCTCGCCAGGTACCCGTGTAGATAATTCGACGACTGTCGCACCGTCGGCCTCAAAACTGATGCAATTCTGCTGAATCATTGTGACGATAATCGACGCATCTACGCGTTTATCAACCAATTCGTAAATTTGCTCCTTGGTGATTTGGCCGAATGCCAGGGTCGACCACAAAACCAGCAATAGGCTTGTTTTTTGGGTCATGTTATTTCCTTTTCTAAACAAAGATCCCTCGATATTGATCGAGGGGGGCCGGATCATATCACAAGTACATGATCCGTCAATATTAATAAAATAACATGCCACCGGTAGACACGCAAAAAAAGCATAATCCCGCCCAAGCTAACATCACCATTCGATATTAAGATTTATATTTACAGGCACTTAGGTTACACAGTACACCCGAGACAGGCCTCCAAGCTGGGTATTAATTCCCTCGAAATACTAAAAAGATTTTCGGATTTTTCAGGTAACAGCGACGGTTAGCCAAATTAATTAATCTTTTTTGGAACCTTTCCATGGTTTCAAGCACTCAATTGGCATGACATAAAGGAGATGAAAATGGTTATCTTTTGCTTATTTTTCTGTCTGAGCCAAGACGTGCCGGCAAATTCTCAGTTATGGGGTCTGGAGTTACTCGTCGACGAACCGGCAAAAAGTGTTCCGTTCCTTGTAGACGGCCTCGGATTTGAGTTGGCCAGCTGGCAGGCTTCAAAGTCACAGATCCTAACCTTGGATGAGTTTCGCTTGCTGATAACGCCTGCTACGACAAAGGGCAGCTCGTCTCAGTTCTCTATCAACATGCGGGTTGGCGATCTCGGTTGGGCGTCTGAATTTGTTCGTGAAAAGGGCGCTAAACCCCTCAACGACGAACCATTAATGAGCGCTATCGGTCCATTCAATACGTTTGAAATACCAGGCAGCAGTCAACAAATACACCTTATGCAAATAGACGGCGACGATCTGGACGCAAAACAGATCTCCCTGTTTAACGTTAGCGTTAACGTCAAACACATGACACAAGCAGAAAAACACATGACGCAATTGGGATTTGAAGTTTATAGTCATGAATATCTACCCAGTGCGCTCCCGTTTAAGAGTGCTGGCGCTTATTCGCTTGTATTTCACCCATCAAATCGCACATTTGACGGCTTGCCCAATGCTTTCCTGCTATTTGATACAGACGACATTAAATCCTGCCAAGTCAATCTGGAACGCCTCTTCGGTTCTATGACGGTTGAGACACGCGGCGTAAACTGCGGACCCTGGCTGTCCCTGGGCGGACTTGACGTCAAGTGGCTCAATGCTAAAGCGCTCAACCCAGAGAAACCACGTGAACTATATGTGCAAGCCTTTAATCAATTAGCATCGCTTGCCGGTGAGTGGGTTGGCACCAGCACCGCAGGTTGGACCTCGGACATTGGGTTTCGAACCATCGCCCGAAACTCGGTCGTCATTGAAACGACATTCGACGACCACCACGATTCAGCTATGATGACGACATACCATCTAGATGGCGACAATTTGGTTCTCATCCATTACTGCGCGGCTCGTAACCAACCTCGATTAGAAATAGAATCCATTTCAGAGGATATGCGAATCATGGAGTTCAAGTATGCCGGAGGTAGTAACATCGCAGTTCGAGACAAGGGCCATATGGACCACGTAATTTATGAATTTGTGTCTGACGATCTCGTCAAGGCCAAATGGAGTTGGTATCAAAACGGCCAGGAAAGTTGGATGGAAGAAATTGAGCTGCGACGAAAACCAAAATCCCAATCAAAAGTCACAAAACTAAGCGATTGAACTTGGAAAACCAAACACTTCTCGAAAATTTTAGGCGGGCGCGTGACGACACTAGCTTCCAGGCTCTATATCGTCAATGTACGCCCCGCCTCTATGCCATGTCCGTTCGTTTGCTGGCAAACAGCCAGCATGATGCGGAAGATATGGTCCAGGAGACTTGGCTACGTGCTGTTCGCGGCATCGAGAGCTATCAACAGCAGAGTAAGTTCGAGACTTGGATTATGGGCATCTTGATTAATGTGTATCGCGAATTGATGCGAAAGAACCCGTCTACCTCGACTTTAGAATCGATCCCTTCCTCAAAACAACCCAAAGCCAAGCCCTCACAGTCTTTCATCGACCTCGAACGTAAGTTGGCTGAGGTTCCCGTCCACTACCGCGCAGTCTTGTTGCTTTTTGAGCTTGAGGGCATGGATCACAAACAAATCTCTGCGTTGTTAGACATAAGCATCGGGACATCAAAGAGCCGTCTAGCGCGCGCACGCCAATGGCTCGAACCAACGAATCGATCTGCTTGCTCCCAGGAGAGTTCCTCATGAACGACGAAAAGAAGAGATCATATCTGCTTCGCGATTTACCCACAGAGCTCAAACCACCAGACCATCTGGAGGCATCGACCTTGAAGGCACTAAATCGGGCCCACTTGCTGCGAAAGTCGCCCGCACGACTGCGTTTGGTCTCCTGGGCAGCCATCTTCATCGGAGGATTTGCACTTGGCTGGGTCGTATCGTTGGCACCGCAATCAACTAATTCTGCAGAGAAATATTTGATGTTGCTCATGGAAGACGAGTCATTCACCTACCACGGCCAAACTCAGGCCGAAGTCGTTCAGGAATATGCCAGTTGGGCGAAAGACCGACGTGAAAATGTGCTCATGGGCGAAGAGTTGGACATGTCGGTATGGTCTTCCGTTTCCAATCTCGAAAGCAAAAACCGGGTAACGGGATTTTTCCTTATTGAGGCGAAGAACGAAAAGGCCGCTATCGACGTTGCCCAATCATGCCCTCACCTTAATCATGGCGGGCAAATAGATTTGCATCCAATCAATTCACATTGACACCAGTCCGCATCGCCAGGCGCTTAATTAGCAGAACGAATCAAAAACAAGCGGCTGGAACTATGCCCGATGCGCGCCCGGTTACCTGACCTCAACATTCATAAAATACAGCCTGCCAGTGTTAGACTGCGTCATTAACAGACCCAAGGGACACCCACAAAAGCATGGAGAAATTCAAAGCTTTTTTCACTAAGCCTTTAACATACTTGACTGTTGGCGTTTGGATGGTCTTCGCTCTTTTGCAACTATCACAAACAACGAAACGCTCTTTGACCGTTACCAAGCTTTTCACAGATAAGAGTGAAGCACAGAAGCGGCACTTGCTTTTCGGAGAGCTGAGTTCTACGGTCGCATTGATTTGCGAATCACATGAAGACGCGCGCATTTTGTTGCTTGATTGCCCATTCGAAAAGACATTTAGGCTGGACTACTTCGCCTATCCAAGGAGATTAAGCTTCCAACCCAGCGGCGACGAGCCGCTGAATACCAACCCATATCAAGAATTCGATTTAATAATCCGTTACAACTCATCGGGTAAACCTACATTAACGAGGATCGAACGTTGATCGACGGTTACCTTTCGCTCTTGTGGGCGACATGCGTTTGGTTCCTGGTTGGATGCACACTGCTCTTGAGCACCAATTACGAATTCAAAGACATGGTCAAGCGTCCTTATCTTGTATTTGGGCTAGGAGTCGGATGCCACTCACTTATCCTGTTCATCTATTTGATTCTCGGTTTTGAACTTACTATCACCACTTCGCTGCTAGCTGCACTACCGACGATATTGTCCTGGCTGATTATTCGAGCCCTTTGTCCTCGTCGTTCCACTTGGCGTTTATTGCGACCGCCAGCAACTCTGGGACTGGACAAAGATACGAAGCTAATCAAATCCATGACGCTCTTTTGTCAATTGATTATTTTGGTACAAGTGGTCGCCTTAATAGTAGCGGTCACTTATATGCCTGAAAACAGTGATGACGGATTAGCTCGTTGGGGATTAAAGGCCAAGGTCTTGAGCCACGAGCGAAGCCTGAAGTCGGACTATTTCATCGACCCTCACTTTTCCCACAGCCACCCTTATTATCCGTTAATGATTCCGCTGCAAATGGCACACATCACGGTCCTTGATGGTGATTTCAATGAAAGCGCTGTTAGACCCCTGGGCGCGATCTTTTTCATTTTCATGTTGATGGCCTTTTTCGATCTCTTACGCCATTCCGGACCTGACTTTCATGCCTGGCTTTTCACTGCCATGCTTGCAACCATTCCACGCTATACATTCGACGAAGGCAGCGCAAATTCGATGATGGCAGATGTACCCTTGGCATTTTTTGTCCTCTTGACCTGTATCTTATTTATTGCGCTGAAAAGGAATCAGCGAGTAGGGCAAGCGATAGTGCTTGGTTTGTGTTTGGCATCTTGTGGCTTCACTAAAGCAGAGGGTTTGCATTATGCATTTATCATGTTGATCGCCTTTGTATCAGCCTGCTTGCTGGCGGACCGGTCTAGGATGCGGAACTACATTAAGAGGCTACTAGTTGTCTCCTTGGTTGGCAGCATCGCTTTGGCGCCATGGCTCGCATTCAAACAGCTAAATATTGAGTTTGAACACGCCAATTTTCCGCATCAATTGACTCTTTCCTATGTCCTAGCAAAAATACCGCGTTTGATTTTTGTGTTACCGAGACTCTTGTTAGAAGGGCTTGACTATACCCGCTATCACATCAGCTGGATCCTGTTCTATGCAGGCCTGATTGCGCTGGGCATTCGACGCCGATTGGGTTGGACCCAGTGGTTCTTGCTCATTACCCTTGTTGGCTTTTTTTGTTTCTACAGCTTAACGTTCATGTTGTCAGCATGGTGGGGGCAATTAGACGATGATGTTTGCAAACGTTTAATGGACTTCACCATCCCGCGACTTATCTTGGTCACCATGCCGCTAGTCGTTTATCTGACATACCTTTCGCCGCTTGTGCAAAAAACACAAGACACATCATCGGACAGCGACCCTCATTGAAAACTTGGTCGCACTAATCGCAGCAAGAATGAGCCCTCGTCGTCGAGTTCAATCAATAACAACTTGTCTTTCGCCTGGTACAAGCCACCGCCTTCTCCGAATTGGGTCTTCCAGTGGGCCCCTGCACCGTCTGAGCGACGTATGACGTGGCCTGATATTCTGGCCGCAACCGGTGACTGCTGAAAAGCCAGCAAATAGTCTTTCAGCACCAATAGTCGATTGTAGTAGGGCATTTGTTTTGGATAAATGAAATTAAATGGCATGTCTTGCACCCACTTTTGATCGCCAAATTCGTGTTTATCAGCCGACGTGACATCACGTTGAATCAGCGCAAACCGAAAAGAGCTTGATTGGCTCAGTTTATTGGTGAGCAGTTCAACAATCGGTTGTTCCCCGGACCCGAAGGCAAGGTCACCTGTTGTCCAGTCATAACTCATGGTTAGTTTCGGCACATAAGGGAAGTAGTCGAATCGAGCACCACCGCTTCCCACTCGCTTGAAGGTTCGATCCGGTTCACTGGCAAGGATCTTCAAATCGCTAGCTTCAGGTTCCCAGAGCGCTAACTCATAACTAGGCTGAGACGACATGAACTTCTTATACAAGGTCAAGAAAGCGCCCTCATTGGTTATACACATTCGGTCGACCACCCCGCCTGAAAAGTTAAACGGAAAGTCTCCTTTAAAATTGCCGCTCTGATCGTACTGCAAAATCGCGTTCTTGCCACCGTCGTATACATAAACATGTTGGTTGTTAGCCATCACAAATCCCAGGGGACCGCTATGCCCTTGCAAATTCAATTCGCCCGGCCCATTTCCAGGAGTACCAATGATGCCGTGATACTGACCATCGTGACGCCATACAAGAACAACGCGCTCGCTGAGGTCAAGCAAGTAAACAAATGACTCATCCAGATCAAATGAATTGGGATTGACAATTTGGGCACCAGAAGTTCCCGGAACTTGCAATCTCACATCATCAATCAAACGAAAATCATGCAGCAATAACACGATTAGAAAATACAATCTTGTCCCCCATCGACGAGCCTATAGTCATAACGCAACGGCACCCAAACACTCACAAAAAAATGTGCCACGGCGACACCAGCTAAAAATCGGAAGCAAAAATGTTGTTAGCTAAAAAACAGGACCGAATTGCAGCAATAGTTGCCGACATCGCCCGTCATCCTGCGCTCTTGGCCAATTGACAAGCGAGTACCTCAGTTGCCGAAGCTGTCGATTGCGACAGCGAAAAGATGCCATTGATGGCGCTTAAACCTTACGCAATTTGTGCGATGAATTGACGTCTCGTTGCGGTCATTATCCTCATCTTACGGATAAAACCGTCCTTGGTATGAGCACGACTGAATGAATGGTTGTGGGTGTTTTCACTTCATCTTGATAGACTTGGACTCGTTAGAAACTCCGACGACCAAACCAACTCCTTAACTATGTTTATTATTCTGCTGTATATCTATACATCCGTGCCACTGGATCACATGCGTTTTGCGACGCCCCCGTCGGTCGTAAATTCACGTCTCCTAAATGTGAGCACCGTTTTACAAGATCACATCGGCTATTTGTGGTTTGGATCTCAAGACGGCTTGTGGCGCTACGACGGTTATCAACTGGTTGGTTATCGTAACGACATAGACGATCCATCGAGTCTCGCAGGAAATTGGGTGAAAGGCTTGGCTGAAGACGAAGACCACATGCTGTGGGTTGCTAGTCGAGAAGGGATATTAAGCGTTCTTGACCCGGAAAAAGGCAGCTTTACCCATTACCCTATGGAGCCAACTGGCGTACGTATAGAATCCATGTTGCAAGACCGAAGCGGCAACATATGGTTGGGATGTGAACGTGGACTCGCCAAGTTCGACCGTAAAAGTCTTCGTTTCACTTGGTTCAGGCACCGTGCTCAAGAAGTTCACAACAACATTACACTGAGTGTGATCGAGGATTCACACGGTCAGATTTGGGCGGGAGACGGCGGCGGCGGCATCTGCCGTGTTGATCCCATGCAGGGCTGTACCAAACACATCGATTTTCCTGTCATAGACGAACGCTACGATGATCGTCAGGTTTGGTGTGGGATTCAAGTAGACGAAACACTGTGGTTTGGCACCAGTCATGGCATTTATGTTTACGACTTGAACACTGAAAAGGTGGAATTCAAGGTGCCAGACAGGTTTCGCGATGAAATTGACTATCGGGTCATGGTTACGCGCCTATTACGGGACCAAAACGGGCGTGTCTGGATTGGCACACGTCGCTATGGTGTTTGCGTTTATCAAGACGGTGAGTTTAGGTATTGCGCGGTTAAGCCTGGCAAACCAGGCGGGCTAGCCCACAGTTATGTACGCTCAATCTTTCAAGACCGTGGTGGGATCGTTTGGATAGGCACTCTGAGTGGGGGTGTCAGCAAGTTCGACGTCAATACACCTGTCTTTCAAGTAGTCGATCAGAACACAGAACCGGGCGGCTTATGCAGTAACTTTGTTAAAGGTATCCATATGGATAAGCAAGGCATCATGTGGATCGGGGGCAACAGCGGCTTGACGCGTTATGACATGACGAACCGCACATTCACATGTTTTGACCACGACCCTAATGACCTACAAAGCATTAGTTCAGATTATGTGCGTTTCATCGAGGACGATGCGCTAGGTCATTTGTGGGTAGGCACTTTCGGCAACGGCCTAAACAAAATGACAAGAAACGGGCAATTCGAACGCCTATCCGATGAATGGCCAGAACCTTACCTGTGGATTGATGCAGGCTACCTAGATGACCAGCAAAGACTATGGCTTGGTACAGTTGGGGGCCTGCTCCTACTGAATACTGGAGACAAGAGCTATCAGCGAATCGACATAGGAATCGAGACTACCGGTAGGTCGCGCATTCGTGCCATCGAGCCAGGACTAGGGTCGACGATTTATGTGGCGAGCCATGATGGTTTTACGATGATCGATTCAAAGACGTTTGAATACAAACTTTACCAAACCGAGCGCCAGAAGAAAGGCAGTCTCAGTAACAATACGGTCCGAGCCATTTTCGTCGATTCACGGGAACGCGTTTGGGTTGGCACGTCAGCAGGTCTGGACCTGTTCGATGGCAGAAGTTTTAAGGTGTTTGGTGAAAAACAGGGTCTAGCCAACGACGTCATCTACGGCATCTTAGAAGAGGTAGCAACCGGGCGGCTGTGGGTCAGCACCAATGCCGGACTCTCAAGGTTTGACCCCGAAAAACAAACATTTCTCAATTTTTATGTGGACGATGGCCTACAGGGGAGCGAATTCAATTCGGGTGCAGCATTTGCCCTAGACGACAACCAACTGTTCTTCGGTGGGACGAATGGCATTAGTTATTTCCACCCTCTGTCCTTCGAACCTCACGTCCAGGAACCCCTTGTTGCCATTAACGAAATCAAAGTTTTAGACGAAGTATTCCCCATCCACGTTGGCATGGGGCAATCACCTTCTCTCGAGTTTTCGCCAAAACAAAACTTCTTTTCTTTCGAGTTTGCCGCCCTAGATTTCAGTAACCCGTCAAGGAACCTCTACCAATATCGCATGGAAGGAGTCGATGATAGCTGGAGTACGCCGTCAGGCAGACGTTACGTCAACTATCCAGACCTAGCTCCAGGCTCATACCAATTCCAGGTGCGGGCTGCCAACAGCGAAGGTGTATGGAGCTCTGGAGCTGCGACTGTTGACCTTTATCTCAGACCCCATTTTTATCAAACAGGCTGGTTTGCAGTATTGCTATTTGGTTTAGGTGCTTCGTTCATTTATGGCCGGATGCGGGTCTTGAGTCGGCAAAAACAAGCATTGGAAGAGGTCATAACCCAGCGAACGGAGTCCTTAGTTGTATCCAATCATGATCTAGAACACGCCAATGTCGCACTGAAAGACGCTCAAGACCAACTAGTGCACCGTGCCCATGAAGCAGGTATGGCGGAGGTCGCCATTGAAGTCGTCCACAATATTGGCAATGTTTTGAATGGCCTTGGGATCACAGCAGAGACAATGAAATCGAGTCTTGGAAAATCGCATACCAACGCTGTCAAAAAAGTTTTTAGGCTATTGGATGACAACCAAAGCGACTTAACCCAGTTCATTGAACATGATGAGCGTGGAAAAAAACTGATTCCCTATTTGAAAATGTTAAGTGAAAAACTACAGATGGAAACGACGCAATCACATGAGGACCTGGACCAAATGATAAAGGCCATCGACATGATGCGCGAAACCGTGCAAATGCAACAAGACTATGCCAACCGCAGTTATGCTTTTAGGGAACAAGTTGATATTCAAACTATTGTCCAAGACATGATTTCCCTACAGCGCACCAAACTCGAGCAGAACCAAATCACCGTGGTAACCGACTTTCAACCAGTTCCCCAACTTTGGATTCAAAGGTTTAAGCTCGCTCACGTGATAGCCAACATCTTAGTCAACGCTATCGATTCAATCATTACATCTGCAAATGCAGACCGAACCATACACATAAGTGTTTTTGAAGACCAATCGGATCTCATCAAAATACAAATTCGAGACAGTGGTTCCGGGTTTGCCAAAGACCAAGGACAGAAGATATTTCAATATGGCTTTACCACCAAGCCGCGAGGTCGCGGGCTGGGACTGCATTCGTGTGCCAACGCCATCGCTGAAATGGACGGCGAAATTGAAGCTCAAAGTGATGGACCCCAAAGGGGAGCTACCTTCACCTTAGCCTTCGATGCCAGCAAACAAATAGAACCTGCCAACAAAAACGATGGCTAAATCCTGAGTCGAGTACCCTATTTCACGCGGCTGGCACTCATATCCTGCCCACCCTGGTGTAACACAACTTTTTCGCTGCGACCGTCTTCGCCCTGGTGAAAGCTCAATTGAGCATCAACCACTTTCAAGAAGAACTCGTCCTCTGAGGTCGCAAATGCCGGCACGGCCGGTTGCCCAGTCGCCTGCGTCATTAATTGCTTGTCCTGTAGGCTCACTGTCAATTGAAACCCGGGTGCTAACTCATAGACGCCCACATGGCGTTGCAGCACTTCCACGGCAAGTTCGATTTCAACCGCTTCCATAACCTGCTCGTCGGAGCGTGCCGCATATTCGGCCTTAGCACTGCCGCCGTGGTGCATGTTCATGCCACTGACTTGGCCCTGATCGTCGAAGGCAAATTCAAGGTAGGTATGTGAGTCGGGATAAAAGAAGCCAATGTCGGAGAAGGGTAAGATCGCAGATTTGGGGCCCCCTGCTCGCTGGGTAAACAATTGATTTTCGACCAATATCACCTTGCGCTGATCGTTTTCACTAATCTGGTAAACGCCAACATACTTGCTCAAGGTTTCACTAGATAAGTCGACTGCAACTCGTTTTTCAAATGGATCACCGACCGCCAAAGCAGCCAACTCAGTAGCAACAACCTGTGGTCGAGCCCCGCCCGGTCCATTACTTAAGAGCGCAACAAACACATCATCATTTGGCAGATAGGTGGCTTGTGTTGTAAATCCGTGTATGCCGCCTCCATGGCTAATGACCTTGTGGCCTTTTATGTCACCAAAAGCTAAACCATAGCCGTAACTTGTCTCACTGCCATCCGTTAAGCGGTAAGGGCTCGTCATACGGATAAGTGAAGGTTTTTTCAACAAGCCGTTAACGAAAAGGGCGCGATTCCATTTGTTTAAGTCGCCAACGGTCGACAGCAGCGAACCAGCGGCATAAGGCTGGCTCATGCTTAAGTAGGGCGCATTCGTGATTTCGTTATCATTTACCTGGTAGCCCTGGACCCGCTTTGGAATGATCATCGAGTGACTGCCATAATATGATTGATTCATTTCCAAAGGCTTAAAAAACGTATCCTCAACATACTCGGCGTACGTCTTGCCAGAGACTTTTTCGATGATGGCGCCAAGTAAGATATACCCTGAATTGTTGTATCTAAATTGACTGCCTGGTTGAAATTCAACCGTCAAATTTTTAAACACAGCAATCAATTGGTCGACACTTAGGTCCTTAGTTATCTCAGTAGCCATATACCCAGGAATACCGGTGTAACTGACGATTCCGGATGTATGTGTCAATAAATGTTCGACATGAACGCTATCGCCACCAGGGTAGTCTGGAAGGAACTTTGTCAGCGGATCAGATAGAGCTAATTTGCCTTGGTCGACAAGTTTCATGATGGCGGCAGCCGTGAATTGCTTGGTGATGGAACCCAAGCGAAAGACACTGTCCACTTCCAATGGCACACCTAACTCAACATTGGCCATCCCTCTTGCACCTTGAAACAAGACTTGATCACCGCGGGCAACTATTGCCACGGCACCAGGACCAACCGCCGGATAAGCCGCCTCTAAAATTGATTGATAATTAGCTTGTCCTAAACTCCAGCCAGTTGAGGTGACCAATAACCAAAACCATAGCTTCCGGTGATCCATAATGTCCTCCAAATTCCTTGTCCTATCTAACCACGACTTCAGTCGATTTCACTGCGTATTGTCGCAAGCATATTGCTCTCAATAAAGACGCCTGGCTTGAGGCATTGGTTTCAGAGTGTGAATTGCTGTAAATAATCTACTTCGTCAATTCTATCGGTAAACCGTTTGTCGAAAGCCATTTATGAAGAAAACACAAAGTCTCCTGTAGTATCTCTGGTCAACAATCACGATTTTTTTACGTTCGTTAAAAAAACTGCTGATTATTGAAAGGGGCACCCTTTTTGAGCGCTCTTGCATCCGCCTGTTTAGTTTTACTTAACCCAACACCAGTGCCGCTGGAGGTTGCTCCTACCCAAACTCACATCAAGATTGACGGCAAAGTGGGGAGCAACGAATGGGCCAGTGCGCTCGTCATCGACAACTGGTATGAGACCAACCCGGGCGATAACATCACGCCTAGCGTCAAGAGCACGGGTTACATCACTTATGACGATCAATACTTTTACGTGGCATTAGTGCTCGAAGATCCGGATCCCAAAAAAATCGTTGCGCCGCTGGCTGATCGTGATCAAGTTCCCAGCTTTACGGACTACGCAGGTATTTTCCTCGACACAGCCAACGAAGGTCGCGTTGCGCAAATGTTCCTGACCAATCCTCGAGGCGTGCAATACGACGCTGTAAGTGGAGACGCATCTGGCGAGGATCCTTCACCGGATTATTTTTGGGAAGTCGAAACAGACATTTCCGATCAAGGCTGGAGCGCAGAAATACGCATCCCATTCTCGTCGCTGCGGTACAAAGATAGCGAGGTCCAAACTTGGCGCTTCATGCTCTACCGAAACTATCCACGCGACTACCGATTTCAGATGTTTTCTAACCCATTGCCTCGAGACCTGGGCTGCTTCATTTGCAACCTAACTCCTTTTACGGGACTTAGAGATCTTCCGCAAGGCGGACATCTCACATTCGCCCCTTACGTTTTTGGTAGCCAATCGCAGTTTCGCGATAATGACCTTGCCACGGAATCACCTGACGGCGAGCCAGGATTCGACCTCAAATGGACGCCAACGCCTTCTCTTATTCTAGATTTGGCGGCAAACCCCGACTTTTCTCAAATTGAATCCGACACGGCACAAATAACCACCAACGAACGATTCGCCTTGTTTTTTCAAGAAAAGAGGCCCTTTTTCCTTGAAGGAGCCGACCTGTTTTCAACGCCTTTCAATGCCGTACATACGCGTTCAATCACGGACCCTTCTATCGGCGCTCGTGCTACAGGAAAAATAGGTAAGACCTCTTACACCGTATTAGGCGCGCTTGACGAAGGCGGCGGATCCATCATCATCCCGGGTCCGCAAAATTCCAGTTTTGCAGACCAGGACGGCCGCTCGCAAGTTTGGCTCGCCAGACTGCGACGCGACATGGGAACTGGATTCGGCAGTTTCTTGGTATCAGACCGCGAGTTGGAGGGCGGTGGATATAATCGCGTTTTGGGTCCTGATTTCGATTGGCGACCCAGCAAAGCGCACCACGTAATTGGTCAAGTATTGTTCAGCCAAAGTGAAACGCCCATGCGACCAGAAGCACATGAAACATGGGACGGCAGATCGTTGGAAGACTGGGCCGGCCATCTTGCTTACCAATACCAAACGTCCACATTTGACTTTTATGCACGTGGCGAGCGTATGGGCAATGAGTTCCGCGCTGATAATGGCTTCATACCTCAAGTCGGCTACACGACTGCTACCTCAGAGGTAGGACGAACCTGGCGTTACGAGAATCGGTTTTTGCACCGCTTACGCAGTTTCTTCTTTAGTGAATACACAACCAATGAGCAACACGAAGTATTGTATCGGTTGTTCAGTTACGGCGCTGGTATGAGTGGCAAAAAGAATAGTTTCTTTCGATTTCGATACGCCCGAGATACGGTGCGCGTAGAGGCCGACACATTTGACCGAGACCGTTTCTATTTCACCGCACAGGCCAATCCGGGCCGGCGTGTTGGGTTTTTGAGGCTTGATGGTTATGTGGGTGAAGAGGTGGATTTCGCTAACGGTCGTCTGGGCGATGCCTTTTCGGCGTCATCCGATGCGACCTTCTTGTTGTCAGACCATCTAGATTTGCAACTAGCCGCAGCTCAGAGATGGTTGGACGTTGATATTGGTCAGGGCAATCAACGTCTTTTCACCGCCACCATCGGTCGCGCTCGACTCAATTACAACTTCACAGCTCGTATGTTTATTAGAGCCATCACGCAATACTCAAATACGAAGCGCGACCCAAAACTATACAGCTCGGTGGTTAATGATCGCACAGGTGCTTGGAGCGGATCGTTACTTTGGGCATACAAACTCAATTGGCAATCAGTCATGTTTGTCGGCTACGGAGATGCCCAATCCTTAGATAACTTCAGCGAATGGCAAACGGAAGCGCGCAATTGGTTCCTTAAATTGTCTTACGCCTATCAGCGCTAAAAGAGACAGCCAGTCTCTCTCTGATGAATTGCGATGGTTGGCAACAGCGATTATCAGGCGGTCTCGGACCCTGGAACCGCGATCGGGCCCGATAGGTAGATCAGCACCTGAAAGTAGTAGGCTGCTCTCGCCAATTCGGCGCTAATCAACCATTGCCAACGAACTGTTTGGCCATTGACTCTGATCATGCTATCATCCGAGCTTTTGCGGGTTTCGCTCATTTGCACCGAACCTAATCGCAAGCCGAAAACGGGTCACTGCGACCCTTGCTTACGATGTAACTGTAGTATTCGAAAAGGAAACAACTTTGATTTCAGCCAACAATGTAAGTCTCCGATACGGAGGAAGAACGCTATTTGAGGACGTCAATATCACTTTTTCGCCAGGCCACTGTTATGGCGTGATAGGTGCCAACGGTGCCGGAAAATCCACATTCCTAAAGATATTGTCGGGCCACATCGAACCTCAAACAGGCGACGTATTTATCACGCCAGGCGAGCGAATGGCCGTGCTGAAGCAGGATCATAATTTATACGACGAATTCAAAGTGCTTGAAACGGTGATCATGGGCCACAAGCGCTTGTACGACATCATGGTTGAGAAAGATGCCTTGTACGAGAAGCCCGACTTCAATGACGACGACGGCATGCGAGTCTCGGTGCTAGAGGGCGAATTTGCGGATCTCAACGGCTGGGAAGCTGAATCCGAAGCCGGCACACTGTTAAACGGTTTGGGGATCGACACAGAATGGCACATGAAACCCATGACAGATCTAGAGGACACGGTAAAAGTTCGTGTTCTGTTGGCACAAGCTCTATTCGGCAATCCCGACATACTCTTGCTCGACGAGCCTACTAACCACTTAGACATCCAGTCCATCGATTGGTTAGAAGAGTTTCTTCTCAATTTCAACAATACCGTGCTGGTAGTTTCACACGATCGCCATTTCTTAAATCGCGTTTGCAGTTATACCGCTGACATTGATCATAAACAGATTAGGCTTTATGTGGGTAACTACGATTTCTGGTACCAGTCTAGCCAGTTGGCTTTGAACCAGTCCCGGGATTCCAACAAGAAAAAGGAAGAAAAGATCAACGATTTGAAAGCATTTATCCAGCGCTTTAGCTCCAATGCTTCCAAGGCAAGACAAGCGACTGCACGCAAGAAAATGCTGGACAAGATTACGTTAGACGATTTGACACCAAGCTCTCGTAAATACCCGTACATCAATTTCAAACCAGAAAGAGAAGCTGGTAAAGATATCTTGCACGTTGAGGATTTGAACTACGAACAAGATGGCCAAGCACTACTTACAGATATTAATTTTCGCATTCATAAAGGCGAAAAAATCGCATTTGTGGGTCAAAACGGATCTGCGATTACCCATCTCTTCGATATTCTAGCTGGTGAATCGACCGCTACTTCGGGCAGCGTGAATTGGGGCCAAACCATAACTCAAGCCTACTTCCCTAGTGAATACGATCACTTTTTTGATGTTGATATGAACTTGGTCGAATGGTTACGACAATGGGCAAAAGAAGGCTTTGAAGATGAAAACTACTTACGTGGTTTCTTAGGACGCATGCTGTTTTCAGGTGAAGAAGCGACCAAAAAGGCGTCCGTTCTCAGTGGTGGCGAAAAGGTGCGCTGCATGTTTTCGCGCATGATGATGATGGAAGCCAATGTTTTGATCTTTGATGAGCCTACTAACCACCTCGATTTAGAGTCAATCACGGCGCTCAACAAAGGCTTGCAAACCTTTCCTGGAACGATCCTTTTCACCACTCATGACCATGAACTGGCACAGACCGTAGCCGATCGAGTGATTGAAATAACCGAGGACGGACGAACCCACGACTACGTTAAGACCTTCGATGAGTATCTAAGTGAGCGCTACGTAGCCAAGACCAACGCCTAACCTTACTTTCAACGTATCTTTCCTAACAGGCATCGTCAGTTATCGATTGCATTCGTCTACGGCGTGTATCCTGGGGTGATACGGTAACGGACTCCGGCCGCAGGCCCATTTACAGGTTCGATTATGAACCAGACACCTAAGCCATCATTAAATAGCTGACCTGCCATGGCTTTGTCCTGACTCGCATTTGCTTCAATATAGGGATAAGCGATCCGCGTCTGTCCGTCCTCAACAATCGCTTGTTGCGCCAAATAAATACGCACCTGCCCTGTGTCACAACTCAGTTGAACGACAACACCTGAAACACCAAAGCGGCGCTTATCTGTCTTCAAAGGGTTGCTCTTGTAGCGTGCCAAGTAGATCTTTTTCGGTGATTCCAGAAGTGCCAATCGTGATTCTGAGCTTGGACGATTACCCGACCATGTCACGGACCCAAGACTCCAGTCGCCCTCATTCGTCTTCGCCTCTGGCAATTGCTGCGACCAGCCCTTTTCCAGTAACGCTTTGCGATGTTCGTCAAAGTCACTAGCTAGACGATTTGCATAACCCGGATTACTGCTCCACCAAATATTCTCAAACCTGCTCACGCAGACGGGAAAGTTCATGAGTTGATTATCGTTCAAGTTTAATTGTTGCAGCTGGCTTAATTGATCCAAGGCCGATGCATTTTGTAACTTATTTTGATCCGCAAAAACCGCATTTATTGACGACAGTTGTTCCAGACCTTGTAAAGTCGACAATTGGTTACGAGCCACGTTTAGGTGCTTAAGTTTAGGCAAGTAGGCGATGTGCTCCAGGGTCTTGAGATGATTGTCACTAATGTCTAAAGACTCTAGGCTCATAACGGCCGTCAAACCTACCGCTTCCTGAATGAGATTATGCGCAACGTCCAACGATTGCAGCTTGGGCAGCGAAGCCAATGATTCCAGCGATTCGATGCGGTTATTGCGTAAATTCAAGTCCCGCAACAAGAGACAGCCATCCAGGCCATCCACTTGCTGCAATCCGGAGTCCTGTATAGAAATTTGTGAGATCGCATTCTTGGGTTGCAACCCCTGCAAAGAAATCAGCTTGGCCGATTTGATCTCTAATTTTTCCAGTTTTGAAAATTGCGGGAATCCTTGCAGGCTCTCCAATGGTAGACCCGAAAACTTTATGGCAATCACGTGTCCATCGAGAATCCATGCCGATTGCGGCGCAAACAGATCGCCGCTGACATCTAAATCGCGGGGATCCAATCCCAATTGCTCTGTCAGCCTTGAGAGCGCCTCCTGCTCTGCCGCATCCAAGGCAATATGGCCATCGATAACCGCAGCGAAATTCGACAAGTTCTGGCGACAACAAAGGGACCAAATGAGCAGGCCTATCAGGATCACGGGCCCGATTCGAGACCGCCTCAAAAAAAGACGATCGCTGCCTTTAAACGCCAAGCCCAAGGTCAGTCGCCCGGCGCTGCGCCAAAAGTTCGTCGAGTTTCTGGCTCATCTCTTCGGCGGTCCGTTGTCCCTTGCGGCGTAGAAGTTGATTACGAACGGCAACCTCAATCAAATTGGCGATGTTACGGCCTGGCGCTACAGGTAGACGAATGATCGGTATCTTGACGCCTAAGATTTTTAGGTGCTCCACATCCACGTCTAAACATTGATAATTTTTGTGCGGGTCCCAGCCTTCTAGATAGATGCCGAAGTCAATCTGATGCTCGTCCATGACGGCACGAATACTAAATAAATCCTTGGCATTAAGGATCCCAAGCCCACGGATTTCCATATGGTCGCGTAACAGTTCGTCGCCTTTACCCCAAAGTTGTCCGGAACTATTGCGCCACACGTAAACCACATCGTCTGCAACCAACTGGTGACCGCGTAAAATCAGATCCAATGCACATTCACTCTTGCCGACGCCCGAATCCCCCAAAACAAGGACGCCCAGGCCGTAAACGGCAATAAAATTGCCGTGAAAACTAACTTGTGGTGCAAGGCGACGTTCCAGTGCGGCGACCACGCCCTCAACCAGATCGCCACCCTCGAGGTCGGAAACGACAATTGGCACATCAAATCGTTCAGAAAACTCTACTAACAACGCTGGCGCTTCCTGTCCGCGTGTCACCAAAACACAGGCAATGCCCTTCTCAAATATGCCCTGCAATGCTGGTTCTAGTTGAGCTGGATCGGTTTGACTTATGAAGCTAATCTCCGCTCGACCCAACACTTGAAAGCGACCGTACTCCAAATAATCCAGGTAACCGGCCAAAGCCAGACCGGGCTTCTGAATCTTCGTTGAGGTCAGTTTATTACCCAAACCCCCGCGTCCACTGACGACACGTAAATCGAGCCCATGACTATCTTCAATGAACTCGGCCACGGTGACGCTTCGAGGAGAAACGGCATCGGCCCGAGCAAAGGCTTTGTGAAGATGTTCTAAATAGGCACCGGGCTTGTCGGCTTCTTTACCCATCTTTTTGTCTAGTAGACCGGCTCAATGTATCCATAATGACCGTCCTTACGCTTGTAAATCACATTCATGCTTTCACTTTCAGAGTTCTGGAAAATCAAGAATTCATTGTCCATTTTCTTGAGTTCCTCAACAGCTTCCTCAAGACCCATCGGTTTTACCACCACGTTTTCGGTGCGAATAATTTTCACCTCGGGCTCAGGGTTATCGTTTGACTCATCGTCGAGGCTTATCACATTAATACGAATGGACTCATTGGATTTGCGTTTGATTTTCAGGCGCTTCTGCTTGAAGCGACGGGCTTGCTTCTCAAGCTTCTCGACGACGCGATCAATGGAAGCCAGCATATCAGCGGTCTCTTCATGACCGTGAAATGAATGTTTATGTGAGAGGAAGTTGATTTCAGCCCTGTGTCTGTACTTTTCGGTGGAAAGCACTACGGCCACGTCCTGAATGTCATCTAGATGTTTGTTCAAACGATCTAACTTCGACTCGGTATGTTCTTTGATGTTGTGAGTTAATTCGACACCACGTCCGGTAAAATCAATCTTCATGTGTTCCTCCACAATTCAAATCAAAGTTTCCGTTTCCTTTTTGACGAAGAAGGTATGCCTAATTCTTCGCGATACTTGGCAACGGTGCGACGAGCAATTTCGATCCCTTCTCGTGTCAGGATCTTGACGATTGTCGCGTCGCTAAATGGTTTTGTAGGTGACTCATCGGCGGTCAGTTTGCGGATCTTCTCCTTCACCGCAAGTGACGAAACGTCGTCTCCGTACGCCGAGCTAATTCCAGAGCGGAAAAAATACTTCAGTTCAAAAACACCACGAGGCGTATGAACATATTTATTGTTGACGACACGGGATACCGTGGATTCGTGCATACCAATATCATCGGCAATTTCTCGAAGAACAAGAGGCTTCATGTACTCAACACCATACTCGAAAAAGTCTCGCTGGTGGCGTACCAACGATTCTGCCACCTTGTAAATAGTGCGATTTCTTTGGTCAAGACTCTTAATAAGCCACATGGCCGACTTGAACTTGTCTTTGATGTAAGCGGCAGCTTCCTTATCGTCTTTACGCGCTTTTCCGGCCATCTTGGCGTAACGTGATGAAACACGTAATTTAGGTGTGCCCTCATCGTTGAGTTGGATCACGTATTCGTCATCTACTTTTTGAATATAAACATCGGGCTCAATATAGCGGGTTGGCGTGGGAGCGAACGCTCGGCCCGGTTTAGGCTCAAATGTCTTGATCACCTCTAAGTACGCAATCAGCTGCTCTCGATCGATCGACAGTTTGGCCATCAATTCTTTGTATTTTTCTTTCGCCAACAGCTCAAAGTGCTCGAGTAAGATTGTTTCTACATCCGAGCCCGACCATTCCGAATAGGCAAGTTGCATTTCCATGCACTCGCGCAAATTACGAGAAGCCACGCCCGTTGGATCAAACTCACGAATGGCAGTCCAAACTTCAGTCACCAGATCGAGACTGACTTTGGTATCTTCGGCAATTTCCTCTAACTCAGAGATCAAATAGCCGTCGTCATTGATATTACCAATGATCTCAAAACCAATGCCGTAGCCAATGTCATTCAGCGGTAAAAGGCCCAGCTGTTTCTCAAGGTGTTCGTGTAACGTCTCCGCTTTGGTAACGATGTTTTCGAATGGAGGCTGGTCAGCAAAGTCGTATGTCCCTTTTTGATACTGGGGTTGATAGTCGCCCAAGTAGTCTTGAAAGTACTCGTCGACGTCGATCTGGTCCATTGCATTCTCTAATGGATCATCCGACTTTTCTTTCTTGGGTTCTTCGTCCTTAGAGCCGTCATCGTCGTATTCAGCTTCCTCGAGCATGGGGTTCTCAAGCAGTTCTTGCTGAACCGAATCGACCAATTCAAGGCGCGACATCTGCAATAGCTTGATAGCTTGCTGCAGACTCTGCGTCATGACTAGCTTTTGGGATAGTCTTAAGTTGAGACGTTGTTCAAGTGCCATAAGAACCGATCAATCAAGTTTGAATTGGTCTCCAAGATAAATTTCACGTACGGTTTCATCTCCCGCAAGCTCTTCCGGTGTTCCTTCGCGAAGAATCTCCCCGTTGTTCAAGATATAAGCGCGTTCTGTGATCCTTAACGTTTCGCGAACGCTATGGTCGGTAATCAAAACTCCGATATTCTTGGCCTTGAGCTTCTCAATGATCAATTGTATGTCACCGACGGCTTTAGGGTCAATTCCAGCAAAGGGTTCATCCAGTAGAATGAAGCTGGGGTTAGAGGTCAAGGCACGGGCGATTTCGACACGTCTTCGCTCACCACCACTCAACGCATATCCCTTGCCACGGCGAATATGCTCAAGATTAAATTCAACCAACAGTTCTTCCATGCGATCAACCCGCTCTTCGCGCGTTAGGTTCATAATCTCCAGTACCGCTAGCAAATTCTCTTCCACCGACATGCGCTTAAAGATGCTTGGCTCTTGCGGCAAGTAAGCGATACCCATGCGCGCCCTTTTGTACATGGGCAGGTGGCTGATTTCTTGGTTACCCAAAAGAATGGAACCGAAATCAGGTTTGATCAAACCCACTACCATATAAAAAGAGGTCGTTTTCCCAGCCCCATTTGGCCCCAACAATCCAACGACCTCTCCAGCCGTCACATGCATGCTCACACCACGGACGACTTTACGGCCTTTGTAGCTCTTGGTGAGTGAATGCGCTCGCAGCGTGGTAGATAGTTGCAGGGTCATAAAGGTGAACGGCGATCCTTGTCGCCTTGGTTTTTATCTTTAATATTGAGGATAGTTTTACTGAATTCGTGGGTGTCAGAACCGGCGTGCATACTACCATCGAGCAGATTGAAGGTCAATTGACGGCTACGATGGGTTTGGCCCTCATCAAAGTGCAGTACAACCTCGCCATCACTGCCATTTAGGTTAACAATGCCTGTTTCATCAAAATAAACAAAACTATCCGCCTGACATGAAAATGGCTGTAACTTGCCGTTGCGTTCAAATTGGCCCTGGATCACAATTTCACCCTGTCCTCTTACCTCCATCAATTCCCGAGATTCCGACAGAACCAGCGTCATCTCGCGCGCCGCAACTTCACCCATTCCCGGTAGCTCGGCTTTACGCACCTGTTTGAAAATCGCGGTACCTAGTCCTTCATCGAAAACTAAATCATTGGCTTCCGCGCGAGCCATTTGGCCACCTACCTCAACTTCAAATACCAACTCGTGGCTGGCTTTCAAGACACGACCACCTTCGGCATTTTGCGTTACATCAACACGTTGGGCACGTAAGATATCGGAGCCCTGCCTAAATTCGGCAGGAGTACCTAAAAGCGTCACATCTCGCCCAGGCAAGAGTAATGTCACTTGATCGCCCTCACCGACGACATCAAGGCCATTCTCATCCTGCACCGTAAACCGTACAAAACGACGCGCAAACACCTCTTTCTGCTCTAAGTTCCAGTTGGCTATGAGAATGTCTTCACCTTCAATTAAAGTGCCTTCTCCCTGCCTTAACGAGGCACCTGCACTCAATAAGATGCGGGCTTCTTGATGTAGCAATCGAATGAGCCCCGCCTTTCCCTTAAGGTCCAAATAAGAAAAGTTGGGATCACCCAAAATTAAGGTGTCAACGGCGCGACCTTGCCTGAAGATAGATACCAAGCCGCCTTGGCCGTCTAATTGAAAAATGGAACCTTGGGCGTCAATGCCCTGAGCCTCAACAACGTCATGACTGGTCATGGTATCGGGTTCACCGAATTGGAATTCCAACTCAATGGAGCCGGTTCTACCCTGCAAGCGGTATTTATCTTCGGTCATGACAGAAAACTGAGTAGCTCCCGTCGACTCTGCCCACTCGACCCAACGACCTTGGGGGCCGAAACACAATACAAAGCGATTGGATCGCATGGACCCCGAACGCCAATCTAATAGGCTGTCGGCGCCCAATCCGTGAAATTCTTGGATCTGCTTGGGTGAGCCACGTTCATCGCCTTTAAATAAGAAGAGCATGCGGTCTGCCCGTAGACTAACGTCTGCCCCCGATTCAGAGAGAACGGTCATGACGCCATTTTGGATTTCCGCCAAGCCCAATTTCAAATCGATGATAATGGTGTTGGCTAGAATCCTTAACTCTTGACGATCCAACTGTACCTGAAACAGGACATCGTGGCGCAACTCCAGCAACGCTCCAGGACGGTAAATCATGGCTGCAGCATGACCAAACGACAGACCCCATTCGAAGTCGGTACGAACATGCGTACGAAATTCATCATGATCCAAGAACATGGGCCCCATCGTGCGAAAGGCCATCCCCTGTTCTTCCTCCACCCGAATCGGTTTTTCACTGGTGGACTCGATCACACGGCTTCCGTCAGCTTCCTCGCGAAAGCGATCAGAATAGAACGAAATCACTCGGCCATTTGAGGTGGTCAGTTGCGCCTTCGAGCCCTCAAGCTGCCATCCTTCATTGAGCAATTGCCGGCCGCGACTGGCATCAACCGCTATCTTTTGGTTGCCTTGCAAATCATATTCACGATAAACGACGTTCTCGCCAGCCATACTCTCATCGGCGCGTTCGTCCGCGTCGCGATCCCTTTCCGAAATGACTAGCTGGGGCGATTGTGTCAGCCAAGCCGCCAACCACAACACGCCCACCACCCCAACAAACAAAAATGCGCGAAAAGCCCATCTAGATCTCAAAATTCATCCAATATGGCAAGCATGTGGCCCTCATTCAGCCTTAGCGGCTCAATCGGATTTCCACGACCTGGATCTGAAAATCATCTTTGAATGGAGTCACCGAAAATAACAAATCAATCGAATCGAATCGTTCAAATGGTTCCTCCAGCTCAAGCGGCTGGTAAAACGTACATCTGCGGGACGTAGCTCCGTCTGAGACTTCAAAATGGTACCAGGGGCCCTTGCGGCTTAGGTTGGATTCCAGGATCAGGTTTCTCGACAAGAAAACCGGAATCGGGTTGCCCACACCAAATGGAGCTAGTTTGTAAATCCCTTCAAACATGCGTTGATTAACGTCTTTCCATTCGACCTCAGCATCGACAAACTGAGAAATATGGGGAATCTGTTCGCGTACTTGGTCAGCCAATAACTCATTCATACGATCACGGAAAAGAGGGATATTTGTGATGGGCAGACAAACGCCAGCAGCCTCAGCGTGTCCACCGAAACTTCGCATGAGCGAGCCTAATTCGTTAAGTGCTTTCATGACATCCATACCGGGAAGTGCCCGTATCGACCCGTGAGCTTCTTCCTCGCCATAAGAGAGAATGCAAACAGGCCTCGACAAACGCCTTAGCATTTTACACGCCATAATGCCAAGAATACCGCGATGCCAGTTGCGTCCTGCCATTAATACAAAGGTCGGCAGTTCATTTGCCAGGACCGCCTGGATCTGAGACTCCAAGCGATCGGTCATGTCCTTCTCGATGGTTTGGCGGACACGATTCATGCCTTCCATAATATCGATGATGCGGTGAATGTCTCGTGGTGACTCGGTCTCAAAGAATCGGATGGCCGTGTCCGGATCACCTAAGCGACCGGGCGCGTTGATCCTCGGTGCCACGCGAAAACTGATATCCAGCGAATGCGCCCGACCGCGAACGCCCACCTTCCGCAGAAGACTACGAATTGGGCCGCGTTCTTCACGATCGATTTCCTGCAGACCACGGTGTACAATCCAGCGGTTCTCGCCCCGCAGAGGCACCATGTCGGCAACGGTGCCAATGGCGGCTATTTTGATCAGCTCGTTCAGGTTTATTTGCCCTGGATAACGTGTAGCCAAACCAGCAGCTAACTTGTAAGCAACCCCTGCTCCGGCTAGAGATGGTCCCGGATAAGCTGAATACTTGAGTTTGGGATTGAGCACGGCTAGCGCATTGGGTCGTTGATCATCAGGTGTGTGATGATCGGTGACGATGATGTCCAATCCTATTTCTTTGGCGAAATCCATTTCGGCGAAGGCACGGCTCCCAGTATCAACCGTAATCACTAAGTCTACGGCATCCTCTTCTTTGAGCAGCTTCAAGCGATCACAGTTCAGCCCTACGCCCTCAAAAAAGCGGTCTGGGATATAGTGAAATACATCGCCCTCTAAAGAACGGATCGCTTGTGAAAGGATAGCGATTGAGGATACGCCGTCGGCGTCATAATCCCCGTAAATACAAATACGTTCATTGTTCTCGATAGCCTTCGAAACGCGCTCAACAGCAATATCCATGTCGGGCATGAGGAAAGGGCTAGGAGGCACGTATTCCTCGAGTAACAGAAAGCCATCTAGATCGTCTAAATCTTGTAACCCGCGGTTCACCAAGCAGCGCGAAACAATATCCGCCATGCCAAATTGCTGGGATATCTTTTCTACTATGTCTTGATGTTCAGCGCATACGAGCCAGGGTTTTCCCATCTCAACTCACTTCGGAGTAGATCCCCATTGATCGGAACTTCTGGTAGCGTGTCGCGATTCGTTCCGATTCGGTTACCCCGAAGCAGTTGTTTAACCAATTCTCCAAATGAGTGCCCAAACGGCGAATCATCTCTTCAGGATCATCGTGGGCCCCGCCGGGCGGTTCCTCGATGACACTATCAATCACACCGAGCTTGATCAACTTACGCGAAGTTAAATGAAGTGCCTCAGCAGCTTGCTCCATTTGCCCTGCGTCTTTCCACAATATCGATGCGCAACCCTCTGGAGAAATCACCGAATAAATCGCGTTCTCCAACATAGCCACATGATCACCGACACCTAGAGCCAAGGCACCACCTGACCCGCCTTCACCGATGACATACACCATGATAGGAACACGAATGCGTGCCATGACGGCCAAATTATTTGCAATGGCTTCGGCTTGCCCACGTTCCTCAGCGTCAATGCCCGGATAAGCACCCGGCGTATCGATAAAACAAACGATTGGGCGACCAAACTTCTCAGCCAGTTTCATAATACGGATTGCTTTACGATAGCCTTCAGGCCTCGGCATGCCAAAGTTGCGGTATAACTTGGCTTTCATGTCGCGGCCTTTTTGATGACCAATCAAAGCCAGCGTCTTGCCTTTGAAGGTGGCAAATCCCGCCATAATAGCCGGATCATCGGCAAACCTCCTGTCTCCGTGCAGTTCTTCGAAATCCTCAAATAACTGCTCCGCATAGTCGCGGGTGAACGGACGACTGGGGTGACGGGCCACAAGGCATCGCTGCCAATCTGTTAAGTTGGCAAAGATATCGCGCTGAAGTTTAGCTAACTTCAATTCAAGCTTCTGAATGTCCTTCACGACTCTTGGGTTATGGGGCTGCGCCCTTAAACCTTCTATAGCCGCTTTGACTTCTAGAATTGGCTCTTCAAATGCATTAGCGATTCGGCTCATTTCGGTGCGTCACACATACCTTAATAGGGGATAGTCTACAGGAGGCTCTAGAAAGGCGTCAAGCTTACCTGATCGCCACGCAAAGGCCACAAAATTAGCTATTTGATAAGCGACATACTCTGGTTCCAACGTGTATGGGTTAGGAATCTGAGCGGGACTCTCGCATAACTCCAAAGCAATTCCTTGCCTCGCAATTGATGGCTGCCCTCGTCTTCTCCATACGACCACCAAACTGTATATGCGCGACCTTCCACATAGGCCTGAGGCACAAGTCCCCAAAACCTCGAATCAAGAGAATTGTTACGGTTATCGCCCATCATGAAGTAAAAACCGTCGGGAACAACCGTCGGCTCGGCTTTGGACAATGATTGCCAAAATTCTTGTTCCGCTTTCGTGCGACCCGCAGCACTGTAAGCAAAGGTTCCCTTGGTTCGGCTCACCAATTCATCTGTTGTCACGCGTACGAAATTAACAGGCTTCTGCGGTCCAGAATTACCTCTTGACTTCTCTGCCTTCACATAGTTCGCCAATTGTTCGCCATCTACGTGATAGCCGTGCCCAAGACCTGGCTTTAATTGGTCATAGTCCATTGGACGATTCTTGTTGTCGGGGTCCCGATTACCTGACAATCCCGGAGTCTTGTAGAACGTATAAGTTTCATCAAGCGGAAGCCCATCGATGTAAACAACATCATCATAAATATTTATTCTCTCGCCAGGTAGACCGATACAACGTTTAATATAGTCTTGGCGAATGTCGTCGGGATATTTGAACACCAAAACGTCACCGCGCTTCACATCGCGAAACGGCATTATATTGCGCTCCCAATCCCATTGTGTATGGCCAAAAACAAATTTGTTGGCCATTAAATGGTCGCCAATCAACAAACTGTTCTCCATCGATGAGGTGGGTATTTGGAAATTTTGAAAAACAAAGCTCTTGAGAAACATCAACAGGCCAAGTCCATACATCAAGACTTCAAACCAGTCCCTGACCTGACTCTTCCTGAACGGGCGTTTACTGTTTGGCACAGGCCCCTCACCCGAGTTTTCGGCACCTTTTTTGGATTCACCTTCAGAGCTTTGAATAGACGAAACATCATCGTCGCGATTCTTCTTCTTTTTTGCCACAGGATCCTCCACGAGTTAGCCCACAAGAGCAGGCATTATACCAAAGCCCGTACAGCAAGTGACTCCCTAATCAAAATCGCGTTTACAAATACACAAAGAGTTTATTTCAAATGCTTTATCGCATAGTGGTTCGTTCGATTACGACCTTGCTGCGAATGGCACTCTGGCTCTCTCCTCGTCGCAAGAGCGACAGCAAGACGTGGTTACGCGCCAGGTTGACTGCTCATCCCATCAGTCAAGAACCGCTTGTTTGGGTGCATGCGGTCAGTGTCGGTGAAGCACGGCTGGCCCAAGTTGTCATCAATTCATGGGCCAAAAACCTGCAATCAAGAACATTAATAACCACATCCACGCATAGCGGATACGAGGTTCTTTGCAAGCATTTTGAAAGCGATCAGGTTCGTCCTCTGCCCTTCGATCGCTTGGACGCCTATCGAACCCTATTTGCAGAATTCCAGGTACCGCGTCTGGTGGTCATCGAAACCGAAATATGGCCAGAAATGTTTCGCTTCGCCGATGAGGTAGGCCAAGGGATCGTGATCATCAACGCAAGATTGAGTGTAAAAACCACGCGCTGGCGATGGTTGCCATTGTTGAGAAGGTCACTGGAGAGGGTCGACCGCATATGCGCACGCAGCCAGGCTGATGGGACGCTGTTTCAAGCTATGGGTGTGGCAAAAGAAAAGATTCTGGTTACCGGAAACATCAAGTATGACTACCCATTGCCCTCGATATTGCCGAAAGAGCTAACTGAGTGGCTTGAGCGCGACCAGAGTCTAGTTATCTTTGCTTCGATCTCGGCTGACGAAGTGGTCCTATTGGCAAAATGCGCCGAATATTTAATTGACCGTGGACACCGAATCCTTTGGGTCCCCAGACATCTTGATCGTCTTGATACACATCTCCAAGTACTATCTGATCTGCGACCCCGTGTTCGCAGCCTCTTAGAGACTGGTGACACGGCGCCATGCGTTGTTTTGGACAGCTATGGGGAATTAGCGGCTTGTTACAAGCAAGCAAGGTTGGCGGTCGTAGGAGGGTCTTTCAATCGCAGGGGCGGCCAAAATTTCTTGGAATCCTTAATGCAAGGTACACCTGTCATTGTTGGACCTTCCACAGACAATTTTAGAATTGATGTAGCCGAAGCAGTAAAGGCTGGAGCGGTCATCCAAGTCAAAAGCGTACGTCACTTATGGAGCGTATTGGATCGGCTCTTGTCAAGTCCAGAGAAATTGGCAAATATAGCAACAAAAACAATGGGTTTCATCACCGCCCAACAAGGTGCCCTTGCCCGGACCAATCAGCAATTGTTAGACTTGGGCGTTCTATCTGACCCTTCCTAAGGAGCCCTTAATGAAACGTTTCATCATATTGATCGCCATGGCAATCGTGTTAGCCTCCTCCGCTCAGGCTGGCTTACGTTTTGGCATCCAAGCTGGCGCATATTCTCCAACAAAAGGTATTGAAGACAATGATAATGGGCTAATCATTGGCGGTGACATCTGGTTCAAATTCACGGTTGTCGGTCTTAAGATTGAAGGTTTCTATGTCGATAGTTCAGGCGCATTAGAAGACCAGTTGGGGTCCAGTTTTGGAGAAGCCCAAATTGACGTCGATAGCATGTTCAACGCTGATTTCATGTGGTTTCCTATTGGAACCACGTTTTTCGCCCAAGGGGGCGTGAATTTAATCAATTATGACGTTCATGATATTGATCAAGAAGTGCTAGACAACGAATTGGGATTTGAGATCGGAGCTGGACTTAGCCTTTTTGACAAGCTACTCGTTCAAGGCAAGATTCTTTATACACCCAACGCGGTCAAAGACGGCGCCGTTGAAACCATTGAAGGCTTAGATGACAGCGATATTCAAGGTTACATGGTCACCGTAGGTTGGCATTTTTAGGTCATGTGCTTAATGACCATCTGAATCTGATTATTTATCAAGCCACGGCGGTCTCCCTTGGTTCCTATGATAAGATGGCGAGCCGATTGCCGCGGGACTCTTTGTCGCCGGTATAGGTTTCAGATCAAAGAAGGATGTTCGCCCTAGCCGCCATGACTTTCGATATGGAAAAGATCAGCACAGGCACGATTTACGCGGCAATTGAGGGCGACTTGAGATCGCTTGATCAGGCGCTCGACGAAGCTTTGCAAACAGAACATCCTTACTTCAGCAAATTAAACCGATACGTATTCTCAAACCCAGGCAAGCGTTTGCGGCCGGCTTTACTCTTTTTGTCTAGTCGCATGCTAGCGTGCAATCAAGAAACGTCCGTAACCTACGCGATGGTTTACGAATTGATCCACACCGCGACGCTCATTCACGACGATGTCATTGACGAAGCGGTCAAAAGGCGAGGCCTAGATTCTCTTAACCACAACAAAGGTAATACGATCAGCGTACTCTATGGAGACTTGCTTTACACCAAGGCCAATTCATTGGCGGTCGAAGCGGGTAATTTTGAGGTCCTGGCCCAAATATGCCAAGTGACGCAACGGATGATTGAAGGCGAGATTCTGCAAGAGCGCTGGAATTTCGATTTGGACATCCAAGAACAAGATTATTTCGAAATATTGATATCAAAAACAGCGCTCTTATTCGCTGCCACGATGGAAACGGCCGGTTATATGGCAGGTCTGGATAAAGAGCACCGTCACCAACTCTACGAATATGGATATCATTTGGGCGTCTCTTTTCAACTCATTGATGATTATCTTGATTATGCAGGTGACGAGCGAACGCTTGGGAAACCTGTCTTGAGTGACCTACGCGAAGGAAAAGTAACGCTGCCCATCATTCGCCTGCTGGAACGTAGTCGAGACATCACTAAACCCATGATCGAACAAGTTTGGCAGCAACACGACGATGCCATTATTGAACAATTGCGAGCCGCAGTTACGGAGCAAGAAACGCTGCACGAAACTTGGGAGCTTGGACAGAGTTACGCACAAAAAGCCCAAGGCTTTTTAGCGGCGATGCCTGACAATCATTTTCGCGATATCTTGATGCAGGTCCCTCAACTCATGCTAAATCGCGTCAAGTAAAATGCCGTCTGAGGTCATCGATCGCCTACTGGTCGCCCTTTCAAAAAACGACACGCCCAACACAAATAGCCATTGCACTGAGTCCGAATTCAACGAGTTCGCTCTGCGTACCTTGCAGCAACACCAGCATGCCGTGTGGCTGGATTCCGCGGGACCCATCAGCGCCCAAGCAGGAAAAAGTTACCTGAGTGGGCCTGTCGTCGCAATCATTGAAGATTGGGGCGATCGACAGACATTGGTAATGGAAGACTCAAGCTACGAAATAGATAACGTCACCGAGATTCTGGTAGCGGTTGAGTGCCATGCCAAGAAGGCGGCTGTCTTTTCGCTACTTACCTACGAAGGGCTGAACTCTTGGGTCAAACCCAGCCAGGCACACCCACTCTGGAACGGTCCATTAGTTTTGTGGTTCGTTGCCGAATCTTTCTGGACCTACGATCGCACATCAGCTAAATGTTCGGGCCCAGAACACTCGAATAACGGACTCGCATGCGTCACCAAAGCTGTCCCGGTCAAGCACACGGGCTGGCGTGACAATCGTGATTCTTATATCGAAAAGATAGAACTAATTAAAGCTGACATTTATGAAGGTGCCTATTATCAAGCGAATCTCAGTCAAAGGTTTGTGGGTGAATGTGACATTTTGCCGCTTGATCTTTATATGAAACTGCGCCAGCTCAATCCCAGCCCCTATATGGGCGTATTTCGCTGGGACGACCATTGGATTCTATCGGGGTCGCCCGAATTATTGGTCTCACGACGCGGCGACGAACTGGCTACCCGTCCTATAGCGGGCACTCGTCCTCGATTTGACGATCTTACCGAGGACCAGAACTCGATCAATGAGCTAGAAACCAGCGAAAAAGAACAAGCCGAGCATTTGATGTTGGTCGACCTCGCAAGAAATGACCTAGGACGAATCGCAACTTCCGGCAGTGTCCGGGTGGATGAGTTCCGCACCGTTGAAAGCTACTCGCACGTGCATCATTTGGTTTCTCATGTATTAGCCCAACGACGCAAGGGCGTGCAGAATCTGGAGATCCTGCGCGCCATGTTCCCCTGCGGTACCATCACGGGCGCTCCTAAGATCGCGTGCATGCAAGCCTTGGTAAAGCTTGAACAAGAAGCAAGGGGGCCCTACACAGGCTCAATAGGAATCATCCGCCCACACGGCGACATGGACTTCAACATTCTGATCCGCACGATCATTTACCACCAGAATCGTGTCTGCCTTCATGGTGGAGGTGGAATCGTCGCCGATTCTGACCCCATCTGCGAATACGAAGAAACGCTGCACAAAATGCAGGCCATGATTGAAGCTATGCAGATGGTTTCGGCTACTCCAAAGACTTCAGATCTGCAGGCATGATAAAGGTGTCGGCATTCAACGGTGGATGTAGCCTAAATGTTGAGAAAATGAATCGCGTGCCGTCTCCGTCCTCGCCCAGCACATGCATCACTCGTGGCTGCCATGTCTTGTCAAACTGTAATTCCACTGTATAGGACGTCGCGTTGCGTGGTCTCAACCTGAAAATATCCTCACCCTGCTCATCCTGAAACCTATCAATCAAAAAGAATTCCTCGATGGAATCGCCGTACAGGAAGATGCGAACAAGCGGCTCTTCTTGTAAATCGGCTTGATCCATTTCGTTCAGTGTTTCGGCGTCGTAGTCGTACTCTTTAAAGACATCACCATCACTGATCGCAAGACGGCGTTCACCCATCGTGTATTCCATCCTCATTTTTCCAGGCCGCTGAACGATTAAGCTACCTGCGGCTTGGGTTGGGTCGAAATAGTCACTGTAGGTTTCTTGTTCAAATTCGACTTGAAACGAACTCAATGAAGCGATCGAATCCAGTACTTGCATGCGAACGGCAGGGTCCAGTTGCCATAAATATAACCAAACCCAAATCAAATTAGCCCTCGTCTATCTCCAGGACCAGACGAATTTCGCGGCCCTTGTCGGCACTGATCGGTGTCACTTTGAAGAGTTTGGAATGGACTACATTTCCCGCGTCGTCTAAAAAGATGCAGTTGACTTGCGCTTGACTAAATTCGGGTACCTGTATCTGGAAGCGGTCACCCTTCTTCTTTTTCTTTGCTCCAACATTGGAAAACAGATCCCCCAACATGGCATCAACCGATTGTGTCTTCACATTCGAGGTAGTACTGGTAGAACGCGACATGGACGCAATTGAATCTAGCGACTTCAATGCATCGTCCCCATCAGGGGAGGGAGCTTTGGCAACGACTTCAGGTTCTTCTTCAAAGGCGATCTCGTCCATGGACTCTGAATCGTCCATTTGAGGTACATCCGGCATCTGATCGAGTTTATCGATTTCATCTTCAAACTCATCCAATTCGATCATGTCAAAGTTAATCGATGACAGAGATGAGTCTAGATCGCGTTCATGTTCAGCAGGGGCCGTGTAATCCTCAAAACTAACCACCTCAGGAACGGGGGCATTAAGACCGGGTAGGCTCTCGTCTGCGGCCACTGGCAGCGCCGCTTCATCGCCTTCACCGACCACGGTTTTTTCAAGTGAGCCAGTCTCTTCGCTATGTTGTGTCTCTTCTTCTATTTGCTTTTTGATATTGCTGCCTTGAACTTTGAACTCAACAGAAGCCTTACTCTGTTTAAGTTCGTCACCAACCACTTTGGCTTTTAGCTTTACCAAAGTCAGCTTTGATATTTCCTTTAGTGTCTCAAAGACGCCTTCCCCATTCAGCGCCGAGGCTTCAACAAAAGGTTTGCCAAGGGGATTCATAGCGGCATTCATTTTGTTTAGTGCTGTGATGTTGGGCAAATCGCGTTTGTTGTACTGAAACACCAGGGGGATCGTGTCGAAACCCAGCCCTAAATCTTCTAAGTTCTCTCTCAAATTTTCAAAGCTATCCACGTTGGCATCCAACATTGGCACTTGAGAATCGGCGACAAACACAATTCCATCTACGCCCTTAAGCACGAGTTTCCGCGTCATATTGTAAAAAACTTGACCGGGCACCGTATAAAGCTGAAATTTTGTCTTAAAGCCACCCACCAACCCAACATCCAAGGGCAACAAATCGAAAAACAAGGTTCGATCGGTCTCGGTCGCCAAACTAACCATTTCACCACGAGACTTCGGCGAAGTCTTTTCGTAGATATGGTTTAAATTGGTGGTTTTTCCGCACAGACCAGGGCCGTAGTAAACAACTTTGGCCACCATCTGCATGGTCGAATAATTGAAGAAGACCATCAGTCTCTCCCGTCAAGGCAGGTAGGCTTAAGAATACCACAGCAAATACAGCACCACCAATGGCCCAATGTTCAGTCTTTCAATGGTTTGCTACGAAAAGCTTTCTGCTTGAACGAGCGTTTGTCGGACAACGACTGCAGAATTGTGTTTTCGATTCGGCATTAAAAGCGCCCTGTATTTTCGTCCTGTCGATCAAGAACGTTAACCCGCATTTTTCGTGATGCATATTCGCCATTATTCAATAGCAACTGAATCGTGTAGCGACCTGGAATATTGAATTCATATTCCAAATAGAAAAAACCTTCATGGTTCTCGTCTTTATTTTGGAAATTGGACGAACCTTCAATGATTTCCCGTTCATACCCGCGTGGCCCTTTAATGAGCCATTTTGCCTCTTCGATGACGCGTTCCACGCTTCTCTCTTCGGTTTGCAAGTATCCTGATACGTCTACCGCCAACGGCCGATAGCCGACTTTGGGATTGACCGTGAGATCGATGGTTACGGCACCTTCCGAAAATAGATCCGCATCCGTTTTCTTGGCGCACGAGACACTCAAGAGTAAAAGAATGATGAATGAGCCACGTATCATATTGATTCCCTTCGTTGCTTCAACCTACACCATACAAACGCTAAATCAAAAGCCTATGTTTCCAGACCGCCTCAATCTCTCAACTTTTGTGGGAAGCCAAGCAGGCAACAGTTGCCGATTTGCAGGCAGTTCTCTAAAATGACCCCTTTGTCGACGCCCCATTCAGGAGGACTCTTTGAACCATCATAAAGTAATTATCATCGGTAGTGGACCCGCAGGCCTCACCGCCGCTATCTATGCAGCCCGAGCGGATCTTAAGCCATTGGTTTTTGAAGGCATTCAGCCCGGAGGCCAATTGACGATTACCACCGATGTGGAAAATTACCCAGGGTTTCCAGACGGCATCATGGGCCCAGAAATGATGGAGCTCTTCCGCAAGCAGGCTACCCGGTTTGGTGCACAATGCGAATTTGAACACGTGGATCGTGTCGACTTAAGCAGTCGCCCATTTGGCGTCTGGATTGGGGATGACGAGTATCGTGCGGACTCGCTAATTATTGCCACTGGCGCCAGCGCTCGGTTACTGGGCTTGGAAAACGAAAGCAAATTAATGGGCTACGGTGTTTCTGCTTGCGCCACATGCGACGGATTTTTCTTCCGCGACAAACACGTTGCCATCGTTGGTGGTGGGGACACGGCCATGGAAGAAGCGCTTTTCCTAACCAAGTTTGCCAAGAAGGTTTCTGTCCTCCACCGCCGCCAAGAATTAAGAGCATCACAAATCATGCAACAGCGCGCCTTAGATCACCCAAAAATTGAATTCGTGTGGAATACGGTGGTAACCGACGTACTTGGTTCCTCACAAACAGGCATACAGGGGCTAATGGTTCAAGACACTCAGTCCAAAGAACAACGTGAAATGCCCATCGAAGGGCTGTTCATTGCCATAGGGCATCGTCCCAACAGCGAAATGTTCGTCGATCAGCTTGCCATGAACCAGCAAGGCTACCTCATAACGCAGCCCGACATAACCGCGACAGACGTTGAAGGCGTGTTTGCCTGCGGCGATGTACAAGATGCCGTTTACCGTCAGGCCGTCACTGCCGCAGGAACTGGCTGTATGGCAGCCATAGAAGCCGAGCGATTTTTAGCCCACTAAGACTCGAATGCGTAGCGTTCACTTTTTGGCGTAAACATAAAATGTCGCCGCCAGCCGGTGTGCCTCCGGCATGCGGTTTATCCAGTAGTCGAGAAACTTGGCCGGAAAACTAAGAGCCGTGGCGGCGCCTTTAATAAGTGTATATCCACGCGGAAACGTCAGCCCGCTAGCAACATACAACCATTCCGTAAGGATGTTTATTAAGGCTGAAGTTGGCCCAGCATGTAGGCCGACCTCGGTCTCTGAAAAAGAATTGAATTCTTCTTGCAACCCTTGCTTGGACCAGCGTCTGTAATCGGCGGGATGACCGTGAAAGGGAAACAAGAAAGGGACCAGCAAAAAAGCACAACCGCCAGGCTTCAACACACGGTTGATCTCATCGATAACTGCCAGTGGTTGAGCCACATGTTCAAGCACGACTTCACAAACAACCCCATCAAACGAATCGTTAATGAAGGGTAGTTTTTGAGCATCAGCCACGATATCGACACCAGGAAAGTTGTCGAGATCAAGGTGAATTGCATTTGCGTAACAGGTGGTGCCGCTGCCAATAACTAATAGGCGACCTGAGTTAAGAACGGCATCCTTACGTTGACGCCACTGGCGGCCAGGAAAATATTCGGAAGTCACCCATCTGCGTAACGCCTTTTGCCAACGGACGGGGTGTCGGTAGGCTTGAGCCATAGATTGGGCGTCGCTCGACGACATAAGGGGCTTAATGGCCTCGGAATCGTCAAGAAGAACCAGCGCCTCGCCGCGCATTGAGAGACGAAGACCACAGGCTTCACAGCGGCGACCCAACCAACTCTTCACCAGAACTTGGTCACAACCCACGCAACGTAAAATGTCTCCACACCGTTCCCAAACGTCGCTCACATCGGCTCCCTCAATCGATCGACTATCATACACTGTGCGATATCTCACCATCCGTATCCTGACAAGCATTTCCCATTTGTGATAGCATGATTTTGAATTCACGAGAGGTCCAAGAAATTGCCATATATCCTTCAGTACCAGGAAAATGGCATCGACAAACGAGTGGAAGTCGTCGAGCTTGAGTTGATCATGGGTCGCGCCCCAGATTGTAACCTCGTGCTTGCACAGGCAGGTATATCCAGACACCACTGTAAGTTGGTGGCCAACGGTCATCGTTTCACCGTTGAAGACCTAAACTCTAAAAATGGTACCCGCGTCAACGGGATTTATATCAAAACCGTGAACCTTGAAGCGGGCGACCTTATTCAGCTAGGCGAATACGACATCAAGTTTTCGCCAGTCTCTGACGGGACAGGCGAACAAAAAGTTGTGCTTTCCGAAGATAAAGGCCTCTACGAAGAGGCTGGCACCATTATTCGGCGCGTCAACGAACTTAAAGACATCATTGCACAGTACGAGAATGAACAAGTTGTGCCTACTGACGTGGCAGACGCTCATGATCGTTCGAAAAAAATCATGACGGTACTTATTGAAGTCGCCAAAGCGCTTATCGCCGTCAAATCGCTAAACGAAATTATTCAACGCGTGATGGATCTAATATTCGAACACCTACCAGCCGACCGCGGTTTCTTAATGTTAGCCAATGAACTCAACCAGTTAGAACCACGCGTAATCAAACACAAAGACCCCAGCAAAGCGGACAATATAGAAATCTCAAAAACCATTGCAGAAAAGGTCTTTTTTGAA
Source organism: Holophagae bacterium (assembly GCA_029263455.1). Lineage (GTDB taxonomy): Bacteria > Acidobacteriota > Holophagae > Acanthopleuribacterales > Acanthopleuribacteraceae > JAGQSC01. The sequence continues at coordinate 338,795 of JAJCXM010000008.1, read as the reverse complement.
GATGTCGCCATCCTCACGACCGACGCCCAGGTTGATCCACGATTTTCGGCCGGAGAATCGATTCGTTTCCTGGGTATCAAATCTGCCATGTGCGTCCCGCTCTTTCATAAAGAAAAGACCATCGGCATCATTTACTTAGACTCGCCTACCTCAGCGGCCGTCTTCGGACCATCCGACCTAGATCTATTGACGGCGATGGGTAACTTCGCCGCTGTTGGCATTGAACAAGCGCAATTAGGTGAAAAGGTTCAACGAGAGAGCCGGATCCGCCATCGACTTGAGCGCTACCACTCGCCAGCCATCGTGAATCGAATCATTAACAGCACAGATGCAGGTGCTTCTAATGAATTCACCTTAACGGTGCAAGAACGCGATGTGACCGTACTATTTGCGGACATTGTTGGCTTCACATCCATGGCTGAAAAGATGTCTGCGAGCCGTGTAGCGTTATTGCTAAACGATTATTTTTCCGAAATGACGGATATCATTTTCCGCTTTGAAGGCACACTAGACAAATATATTGGTGACGCCATCATGGCAATTTTTGGCGCTCCTACACGTATGAAGGACCACCCCTCGCGTGCCGTTGAGACCGCACTTGAAATGATTGATCGATTACAGAGCATCAATCAAAGACGTTCCGAGAGCGAGAAATTCGCAATTCGTATCGGTATAAACACAGGCCGTGCTGTAGCGGGCGACATCGGATCAATCAAACGTATGGACTACACCGTGCTTGGCAATACCGTCAATATTGCTTCCCGCATTGAATCAATGGCTTGTAAGGCAAATCAGGTTTGCGTTGGTGCCGTCACGCAACAGCGTATCGGGGACAGCTTCGTGCTTGAAGATTTGGGACCCATGCGTCTTAAGGGCATTACTGAAGAGTCCCACGTTTACCGGGTCATCTCCAAAGCCTAGATGGAGTCATATCCATGCGACATCTGCTCAACATCTTATCCTGGCCGTTTCGACATCTGCCTATTGCATTAAGTCTCTTTATCTTCACCTCATTATTGCTTGGTGCTGGTTATTACTTTTCATACGCCAACATAAGGCAAAGCTATCGCGTATTACGGACTCAAGAAGAAGAAACCCAATTAAGAATGGTAGAACGCCTGACCCGTGAAGTGGATACCGTTTTTGGGAACTATTTGACCAAGGTCCATAATTTCACCGTCTTCACGGCTACAGCGATGCAGCTCACCGGACTTGAGGGCGCATACCGCTACTACCTCAACCAAGGAACGCTCAACCGCTACATGAGCGTGAATTCGGAAATTGTGGCCGTTTCCATTATCGATGGCTTAGGCCGCCAACTGGTCGACCAACAATTAGTGGATGTCACCGCTGAAGATTTTCAGTCATATTTTGAGCAAGGGGCGCGGTCCGCATTCCAAGGCCAACACGCGCTTTCATCTATTATCCGAATCGTCGGCCAACCTGCACCATTCGTGGTTGTAACAGACCCAGTTACCGACAATGGCGGTACACACGTGGCCTCAATTAGTGTGGTTATTTCATTGGGCGAAATGTTGGATTACCTATTGAAACTGAATCCAACAAAACACAATTTGTTCCTTTGCGATGATCGCGGTTATTTGATCACCCATTCGATGTCGGGCGACTCTGACGCCACAGCGGATCTCTTTCCGGGCTCCGACTACACCTTTCATCCATTGGTGCGTAATTTCATGACGTCCGGTGGCCGTATCCACGAAGTCATCTCATATCAACGACACGGAAACATAGATCACTTGGGCACCTATGCCCTATGTGACCGTCTCCCGTGGCTTGTGGGTGCCGAAATACCCCACAAAGACGCCTTTGCTTCGATATTCAGCATGCAACGTCAATTGAAATTCTGGGTCGTGATTACCTTCGTATGCTCGCTCATTTTGACCCTCTTGATGTTGTTTGGATTGCGGTTGCCATTGTTGCAGTTACTTGACGCAACCCACCACATTTCTGAGCGCGATTTTGAACATAAGATCGAGGTCAATGCGACCAACGAATTTGGACGCTTGGCCCTAACTTTCGACGAAATGCGTGTTTCTATACTCTCGTATCTCATCCAAATTCAGGCAGCTGCGCGAAAAAACAAAGAAACGTTCATGCGCGCCCTGCAGGCGCTAGTCAACGCCATTGACGCGAAGGATCCGTATACAAAGGGCCATTCACAGAGGGTAAGTCGATACGCCGGCATCATTGCCCGCGAAATAGGACAAGCCCAGGAAGATTTGGAAAAAACGGAATTGAGCGCCTTGCTCCACGACGTCGGCAAGATCGGCATCGACGATAAAATATTGAAGAAACCCGCCCCGCTGACGGCCGCCGAATACAATATTATGAAGAAGCACCCAGACAAAGGCATGGCCATTCTTGGTACGATTGACGAACTTAGAGAGATAACTGACGGCATGCATTTCCACCATGAGAATTGGGACGGCAAGGGTTATCCACAAGGACTAAAAGGCGCAGATATTCCGCTACAGGCCCGTATCGTTGCGGTGGCTGACGCCTTCGACGCCATGACTACTAATCGCCCTTACCAAATCGCCATGAGCTATGACCAGGCAGTTAGCCGACTGCAGGAGCTGGCCGGCAAACGTTTTGACCCGGACATTGTGAGGTCGTTAGCCGAGGCTTATTATGCAGGTCGCTTGAATCCCAAATAATGGACCTTACATACGCCGGTAATCAAAGGCAGCGGCGTTTCCCTGACGACCGTTAAATGGTAAGATTTTGTTTATGACGAATTTATATCGGAGGTGATGGTATGCATCAACGGATCGGGTTGATCCTTTTGATAATCCTCGCCGGATGTCAATCCAGTACAAAAAAGACCAAGACCCAAACAGACGCCGAAGCAAATTACGAGATTGGGTTAAACCATTTCAAAATCGGCTGCACTTACATAAACGACAATAACTATATTGAGGCGATCCGCTACCTCAATAAGGCGATAGAAATCGAAGACCACAACTACCGATACCACCATTGGCTCGGTCTTGCCTATATGTTAAATGGCCAGTTTAACGAAGCCGTGACTTCTTTCAAAACGGCTGTTGAGCTGAACCCCGAGTCCTCCGACAGCCTCAATAACCTCGCTATTATGGCTATTGATCGTGGAAACTACGACGAAGCTTATGAGTACCTAAAGAAAGTGATCAAAGACAAGGATTATGGCCAACCGCAACTCGCCTACTTTAATTTAGGCGTGTGCCTGATGAACAAGAACCAGGCAGAACAGGCGATCGCAGCCTTTGAACAAGCTGCCCGTTTCGACGCTAAATTTCATCGCGCCTTCTTATATATCGCTGAAATATACTCCGGTCAGGACAACTACAAAAAGGCCCTAGAATATTTCCTCAAAGCAGAGGCCGGATTCACGAACGAAGTGGAGGTGCTTTTCAAAATTGGATACGCCTATTTTCGTACCCGTGATTATGACAACGCCAAGAAGTACCTGACTCAAGTATCTATTCTTTTTCCCCCCCAGGAAATCGATCGGCCGACCCAAGAAATGCTCAGTATCATCTCGGAGCAGTATAGATAAATGGATTTCCACAAGGCGCTTGAAGACAGCGTGTCCAAATTCAAAGGGCTTGAAGGCATTATTTTCGTCGATCCAGATGGCGAAATGATTATTTATGAAGCGCCTAACATGGGCTCATTCGAAGTTCGCTTAACTGGGGCAAAGTTGCCTATTCTGCTTCGTGGTTTTGAGGAAATTGACGGGGACGATTTACCTGAAATGATCGTGCTTGAGTGCGACAACCGTTATTTCGTGCATGTCCGACTCATTCAGCAGTATTCTCTAACAGCCATGGGTAACAGCATGTTTGAGAAACGCCTGATCTGTCATCACCTGCACGAACTCGCCGTACAATTCAACAAGGAAATCCTATAAACGACATGTTTGAAAAAGCCAAGAAGTTGTTTAAGCGTCAAAACGAAACAGCCGATCAAGCTGAAACGGTCGAGCAAACGCCCGAAACACCGCTTATTCAAGATGATACGGTCGAAAAACCTGAAGCCGATGTGCCAAAACGACGTTTTTTCACCCAACTAAAAGAAGGGTTAAAAAAGACGCGCACACAGCTAAGCGATCGTCTTCAAAGCTTGGTTGGCGGCCGAAACATCGATGACGCGGTTCTAGAAGAATTAGAAGAGCTATTAATTGGCGCTGATTTAGGCGTTCAAACAACGATGACCCTGATGGATCGCATTCGCGAACAGGCCAAGAAACAACGATTGCAAGATGTTGCCGCTTTGCGTGAACTACTCCATGATGAACTTCAAAGCATTCTAACGAGCATCAAAGCTCGCCCCTGGCAGCTTGAAAATAAACCTATGGTCGTCTTGGTGACAGGCGTGAATGGCGTTGGCAAAACGACCACCATTGGTAAGCTAGCCCACCGATTCACGAGCGAGGGCAAGAAGGTTGTGTTGTGCGCAGCAGATACATTCCGAGCCGCGGCCACGGAACAATTAGAGATTTGGGCTCAACGCGCCGGCGTAATCCTCGTCAAGAAAGATGATTCCAATGATCCGGCTGCCGTTGTCTTTGACGCTTTAAACACCGTCAAACAGGCGTCCGCAGATATATTGCTGATAGACACAGCTGGTCGCTTACATAACAACCCAAATTTAATGAATGAATTAGCAAAGATTCGTCGTATTACCGAACGCGAAATCGCAGGTGCACCTCACCATGTTGTCCTCATCCTTGATGCGGTGACAGGACAAAACGGATTACATCAAGCCAAACAGTTCGTTGAAAAAATTGGGGTCAGTGACCTTATCGTCACTAAACTTGACGGAACCGCTAAAGGCGGTGTGGCCGTGGCAATTGCTAACGAGTTGCAATTGCCCATCCAGTTCGTCGGGGTTGGCGAAAAAATGGAAGATTTGTTGCCATTCGATGCCGAACAATTTGTTGACGCTCTGTTGTCGTAAAACCTAAATTTCCAGGATTTCAATTAATTGATCACCCAAGCCAAAGGGCGGCAATAAATAGACACCTCCGGAAATGGGCTTCAATTCGGAAATCAGACGCCTGGCAAAATCCAAGCTCAACTTTTTCTGCGCGCTTTCAGAAGTCGTGCGGAAACGTTCCATATCTTCGTCAGGAACCAGGATCCCGGGATACTCGTTAACCAAATATCGAGCATGACGGTAGTCTCGAATAGGCATGACTCCAAATAGGACGGGAACTTGTAAAGCTTCACAAGCGCGCACAAACGGCATCACGGCTTGGACGTCAAAGATGGGTTGCGTTTGCACAAAGCTAGCCCCGCGAGCGACTTTACGCTCAAGTCGCGCGATCTCATCGTCAAGGTCCTCAGCTAAGGGATTACACACGACGCCGATATTAAATTGGGTGGCATCACCAAGTTCATTCATGCCGAAATCTTTGCCCATGTTCATGCGTGTCATCATTTCTACTAGACCAAGGCTATCAAGATCGAAGATTGAGGTCGCCGCAGGATAGTCGCCGATACCGGCCGGATCGCCGGTCAACGCAAGCACGTTATGCACACCTAAGACATGAGCACCCAAGAGTTCGGCTTGTAGGCTGATAAGGTTGCGATCACGACAAGTTACATGCGCAATCGAGTCCAGCCCGGTTTCATCGCGTATCACACGCGCCAAAGCGATCGATGAAATACGTGCACGAGCCAATGGATTCTCGGGAATATTGACGGCCTCAACACCAAGCGGAATGAGACGTTTAATGAGTGTTAAGATCTCGGCCACATCCAAGCCTCTAGGAGGTTCCAACTCCACAGTCAAAAGCGGCTTGCGACCAAGGTTTTGACTCAATTCCGACGTATTCTTGCTCTTTTCTCGTTGATCTGATCCTTGAGCAGTCTGCGTGAACGAGACGCGATGCTGTGGACTGAGTGAAGGAACCTTGCGGCCTCGTACCCGATTTGCGACCGCTGCAATATGTTCTGGCGTAAATCCCGCCGCTCCGCCGATAACCACGGCGCCCTTCTGTAAGAAGTGATCGGCGAATTCCGCCACATATTCGGGCGACGACAAATAGGTCATGACACCGCCAACCCGAACTGGGTAGCCAGCATTAGGCCGTACACAGAGAGGGAAAGGTCGATCCAGTTGATGTAAAAAGGTATCTATTTCCAGCGGACCCAACGTCCCCTGCACACCTACCACATCGGCGCCCTTATCTTTAAGTGACCGAAAACAGTCGATCATGGTATCGCCAAACTTGGTACAGGCATCTTCCAAGAATGTCATCGTTGCAATGACGGGTACAGAACTCAACTTGCGCAAAGCCAGCAAGCATTGTTCTGCTTCGATTAAGCTGCTAAATCCTTCTAGAAAAAAGCCATCGACACCGGCGTCCAAGAGTATCTCACCCTGTTCCGCATAAACCTCTCTATAGTCACTTTCAACAAACGGTCCATAAGGCTTAAGCAATGCGCCCGTGCTCCCAAGTCCGCCAAATACGAGATGGTGGGTGCCAACCGCGTCCCGACAAACTGAAACAGAACGTTGATTGATCTCTGCGAACTGGGCCGCCAACTTTACGCGCTTAAGCGCCAATCGGTTGCAGTCAGAACTACCTGAAACGTGGAGCGTGGCGCCCGCATTGGCGAAGTCACGATGGATATCACCCACTGCATCCATCGACTCCAATAGCACACGAGCCAAAAGAACATCACTTGAGGCTCGCCTTCGAGCCAGTTCTGAACCTAGACTGCCCTCGACTACCTGAACCTTCTGTCGCAGGAGCAGATCTAGATCAGATCGCTGCATTACAGGTTTTGTTCAGTTTTTGAGTAAGGCGTCATCGATAAAATTTCAAAGTTCTTAATGCCACTGGGGATTGGGACAGTCACTTCGTCGCCTTCGGTTCGACCAACCAACGCTCGGCCAATCGGCGAACTTATCGAGATACAGTTCCGAGATGCTTCCGCATCTTCTGGCAGGACCAATTGATAAGTGATCTCCTTATCGTTGTCCAGGTCAAAGATCGTGACAATGGAGCCATAGCCGATTTTGTCTACTGGTAAGCGGTGCAAGTCGATGACCGAAATATCCGATATTCTTGATTTTAGTTGACGCAGTTTTGACTGTAGTAAGCGCTGTCGATCTAAGGCTGCTTCATACTCAGCGTTTTCAGAAAGATCACCAAGCGCAGCTGCCTTGCCAATCTCATCGGGCAACACGGCTTTAAGCTCGTGCTCCATTTCTCTGCAACTTGCGGTGAGCCGTTCAAGTAACTTTTTGGTCATGGGTGATGGGTTTCCTCGATTGTTTGAGTAAGACTTGGCGTGCGCGGGACTCATCTTCCCAAAGGGCAGCCAGTGGCAGAAAGCCTATTAGTATATCAGAATCCATCGGGGTTTCAAGCTTCACCGCATCCTTGTGGGTTGTCAACAGGATGCAGGCGTCCGCGCGCTGAGCATGTTGCCAGAATGACTTCAACCTGCCCTTGTCGAGTACACCATGATCGCTCAAACTGAGTTGGTCAACTAGTTCAAATCCTAATCGGCCTATTTCTCGAAAAAATTTTTCAGGAAAGGCGATACCGGCATAAGCTGCCACCTTTGAGCGTGGCTCAAGTTGTAAGGGCACACCATCTAGCGATAACGGGTGTTGCGACCTAAATTTCACCTTTAAGATGGGTAAATCTGGAAATTTCGAGGTGATCATCTGCTGCATCGCTTGTGTCTTTTCCAGGTCATGGCTGCGCGTCAAAACAATGACATCAGCGCGGCGGAGTGCCTCAAAGCCTTCTCTGAACTTGCCAAGCGGCGGCAGCACCGGTCGCTCTTGGGTGACATCAAGCAGTACCACATCCAAGTCCCTTTTGAGTTGTCGATGCTGGAAGCCGTCATCAAGGACAAATACGTCTACCTGTTCAGATCGAGCTAAGGCTGCGGCCTTTGCACGACTTGGACCCACGATAACTAAGGCCCGAGGTACACGTTTGGCAATCATGAGGGGTTCATCGCCGCTATCTCGCCAATCGGAAGTCGGCGAGACGATCAAGCAACGCTGCGATTGTCGTCGGCCATAGCCCCTACTGAGCAATGCTGGACGTAAACCCGAGTCAACCAACCACTGTAAGAGTGCAATTGAAATAGGCGTTTTGCCCGTTCCGCCCATCGACAAATTCCCTATCGATATAACGGGTTTGTCCAATTTGTGCTGCCTACACCAACCTATATCAAATAGCCAATTACGTATGGCAACGGCGCATGCAAAAACCCAAGTGAGTGGCAACAGGACCCTCATGAGCCAAGTCATCATGCGTGTTGAGTGCACCATTCATCAATGCCCAATCCGTCCCAAAGCGCATCGACTGTGGCCACGGTTTGCGGGTCTGGTTCCAAAACATCCGGATAGCCAGGCTTCATGCGGCAATCAATCACTAATGGGGCCGTATAGGCAATATGATTGCGCTCGATTCGTTGCTGCGCGTATATGTCGGAGGCGGGTTCAAACCTGGTGAAAATATGCCACAAGAAGGACGCGGCGCTGTGCACCGCATCAGCAGGATCGTCATGCAGAAATACAAGCCTAAAAGGCTGTATTTCTTCCATTTCCAGTAGTCTTTGTGGCACGCCGTCTGCTCTTTGGTAAGCGGGCCCTTTGACCACTAGGCAGCCCGGCACAAATAGATGGGCCTCTCCAAAATCAGTCGAGTCAAAGCGCTCGGGCACATGCTGACACAATTCGTATCTAATCTCGCCCGTCCCTAAAAATACGGCCTTGGAGCCGCGATTAATTTCGGGACCCGTGTAGTCCAAGGTGTCTAACGAGATATTCGAAAAGACAAAGAGATCGCTTTCAAATCGGCAGCGCTGGAGTACTGTTGTCATCACCTCACGGATGTCGCGTATATCGATCGCCTGATCGGTGGCGAAGAGGACCTTGGTCAATGACAGTTGGCCTTCCCCTAATACACGCATTACAGCCGTAAATGACTCTCGATAATATCGTTCTTGCACAATGGCAGCTGCAGCCGAATGCACGCCCGATTCTTCGAAAGCAAAAACATCTTTGATTCCCTTGAGCACCAAGGGGAAAAGCGGTCGCAAAAGGTCCTGCAAATAGATAGCGATGAAGTGGTCTTCCTGGGGCGGTCTCCCCACAACGGTGGCAGGAAAGATTGCATCCTTACGATGCGATATATGTTCAACCTCCAGGACCGGGAATGGGTGTTTCAGAGAGTAGTAACCGTAATGGTCGCCAAATGGCCCCTCATCTTCCCGTCTCGTGGGCGGAATAGTGCCGTAAATGCAGAAATCAGCTTCTGCAACCAAGGGTAACTTGATCGATCCACGCGGGCGCACCATATCTAATTTCTGACCCTGCAACATCGAAGCAAACACCAGTTCTGGTACATCCTCAGGTAATGGAGCAACTGCAGCAATAATCAATGCAGGAGGACCACCAACAAAGACGGCCGCCGGCAATCCTTGACCCATCGATTCTGCCTTCGCATAGTGATTTCCGCCACCACGATGGATTTGAATGTGCATGCCTGTTTGGCGCGGTCCCTGAATCTGAATCCGATACATGCCCAAATTTCCCTGGCCGCTTAATGGATCTTGGGTATAAACCAACGGTAGCGTAATGAAGGGACCGCCGTCCTTTGGCCAACACGTCAGCGCTGGAAGCGCCTCAAGGTTTTCTAAAGTTAGATCATTGACCGGACCACGCCGCTTCTTTTTCAGCCCTATCCGTAATGCATCTCTCACAAAGCCACGTTTGTGCCAAAGGTCTCTTGGTTTTGGAGGCATCGTCTCGACCAAGCTCACCAGGTTCCTAATGAATTGCTCCGGTTTTCCTGAAAAGGCGATTTCCAAACGCTTAGCAGATCCGAACAGATTACAGGCAACGGGAAAAGATGACCCTATGACATTACGGAACAACAGCGCTGGTCCATTTTGGGCGACCGTTCGTCGTTGAATCTCAGGGATCACCCATTTACTATCTAAGGCTTCGTCAATGACGACGAGTTCGCCTTCTCGTTCTAATGCGTCAACAAAGAGACGAAGGTTGCGAATGGATGGACCTACCTTTCGCGGTATGTGAACTGATTGGTTCCAATCAGTAAAACATCGCCATCCATCAGAAAATGTTCCCGCACTCGATTCCCATTCACGTACGTCCCATTCTCGGAGTTGAGATCGTATATCGCATAACCGCCGGGCCCAAATGCAATTTGAGCGTGCTTACGTGAAACTCGTTCTTCGGGAATATGAATATCGTTGTCAGGCGAACGCCCAATGGAGGTGGTGCCCATGCCTAACGCATAAACTTGCGATTCCCTACCATCCACCATGGAAACAATTTTTGGATTGGTAATGATCATCGTGCCATCGACTTCATCTTCAGGCGGCGAACTCCAATCAAATTGTGACTTGTCCAGTTTCATGGTGGCAGGTTCACCCAAAGAAGGGACCGGCGGCGGCAAAGGAGGCGTAGGTTCTATCGTATCGGATCCCACATCGGCATTGAGAAATGAGCTAGCAGGCACGCCAGCCATAGTTTCATCGTCCGGCGATATAGGGACATCATCGCTCTCTTCTTCGACGAGTTCGTCCTCGCCGAGTTCTTCGATGCCTTCGTCCTCGCCATCGAGGTCCTCAAGATCCTCTTCCGTAAAATCGCGCTCAGGTTCCGCATCGAGTTCATAATCACTGGCCGCCGGCGTGCTTTCCAGAGGAGGTGGCACCGCAAACGACTCTTCTTCCGGTTCGGGCTCGAGTTCAGGAGCTTCTTCTGGCTCTGGTTCTGGCTCTGGTTCCGGCTCGTCTTCTAGCTCGTCTTCCGGTTCTGGCTCCGGCTCAGGTTCAGGCTCTGGCTCCGGCTCTGGCTCTGGTTCAGGTTCAGGTTCTGGCTCAGGCTCAGGCTCAGGCTCTTCAAAGCCAGCATTCAAGTCTTCTTCTGAATCAAAAACTTCAAGAAATTTGGCCTTTAACTGGTCCGCTTCGTCTAAATCCGCTTGGCGCTCGGTTAATCGTTTCTCGCACTCTGCATGCGCTTCAGAGAAATCGTCGCCTTCATATTCACCCAATTCATGACGAAACTCTAATTCCTCTTTTTCAAATTGCACGGACTCCATGGCACCCGTCAGCGACTCAATGAGTTCAGATAGCTTGGCGTATTCGGCACGAACGGAATTCTTAAGCGGCGCAGCAATCTCTTCGAGCTCATGTAAACGTGTCTGATAGTCTGAGAAGACTTTCTGAAAAACCGCCTTGGAAACTTTCCCCTTTTTCGCTTCCATCTTTTCGACGCGATCATGCAACGTTGATTGTTCGTCTCGAACGTCTCGCAATGATTCGATGCCAGACAGGTCGATATTCGGCATTTCTTCGATCATCTTTACCCTCGCAACTCAATCAAATTCAGTGCCATGAAAAGGCTTTTATGAAAATACTTGCTCCTCATCATAAAAGATGCCGAGCCAAGATAAAAGGGCAAATCACGCAAGCAGCATACCCTTATATTGAGGCACTCCTGATAGCCAAAGCTTACATGCTACGTCGATACTGACCACCAACGGCGTATAACACCCGAGAAAGTTGACCTAATGAGCATACTTGCGTGGCCGACATTAATGCGTCGAAGATGTTTTCTCCACGCTCGGCCGCCTTATTCACGATCTGCAACTGCGCAGGGCTCTTTGTGTCATTGACAGCTTTATAGGCTTCAAGGTTATGGATTTGTTGCTCTTTTTCATCCGTCGTCGAGCGAATGAGTTCGGACGCGCTTTCGGAGCGATCGGAGGCCCGTGGATTAATGAATGTATTGACGCCAATAATCGGGATTTTGCCTTCATGTTTAAGGGTCTCATAAAGCATCGATTCGTCTTGGATCTTTCCTCGTTGATACATGGACTCCATTGCTGACAATACGCCGCCACGCTCAGAAATGCTGCGGAACTCGCTAAGGATCGCTGACTCAAGCAAATCCGACAGTTCGCGAATAATAAATGAGCCCTGTAACGGGTTCTCATTCTGGGTCATACCCAGTTCGCGATTGACAATGAGCTGAATCGCCAATGCGCGACGTACGCTGTCCTCGGTGGGTGTTGTAATTGCCTCATCAAACGCGTTGGTATGAAGTGAATTGCAATTGTCGTAGATCGCGTACAGCGCCTGCAGCGTTGTTCTGATATCGTTGAAATCGATCTCCTGAGCATGCAGCGAGCGTCCAGATGTCTGAATATGATACTTGAGTTTTTGGCTCCTAGCGTTGGCGCCGTAGCGTTTCTTCATGGTTACGGCCCAAATTCGGCGAGCCACGCGCCCAATTACGGCATATTCTGGATCAAGGCCGTTGCTAAAGAAAAAAGAAAGATTAGGCGCAAAATCATCGATTTTGAGCCCACGAGAAAGATAGTATTCAACATAGGTGAAGCCATTCGCCAAAGTAAGTGCCGCTTGCGTGACGGGGTTCGCTCCTGCCTCTGCGATGTGATAGCCACTAATGGAAACGCTGTAATAATTCCTAACCTTATTATGGGTGAAGTATTCCTGCACATCACCCATCATGCGCAAAGCAAACTCCGTTGAAAATATACACGTGTTTTGAGCTTGATCTTCTTTTAAGATATCGGCTTGCACGGTTCCACGGACACGATTTAGGGTATCGGCTTTGATACGCGCGTAAGTTTCACCATCGACCACGTCGATCCCATTCATACCCAATAGACCCAAACCAAATGAACGTTCATCGGCGGCATCAAACGACATACCCGAATATTCTGGCATAGCCCGGTCTTGACCGTTCTTCAGCGCAAAAGACTTGCGCACTTGCTCCAATTTGCCCTGTTCCCTTAGATATCGTTCCACTTGCTGATCAATCGCCGTGTTAAGGAAAAAGCCTAAGATGATGGGCGCAGGTCCGTTGATCGTCATAGAGACGGAGGTGGTCGCGGCCGCTAAGTCGAACCCGCTATACAGTTTCTTCATGTCATCAAGGGTGCAAATGGACACACCAGAATTACCGATCTTCCCGTATATATCCGGACGGCGATCTGGGTCTTCCCCATAAAGCGTCACTGAATCAAAAGCCGTCGAAAGCCTCGCAGCTGGCTGGCCCTGAGATACGTAGTGGAAACGCCGATTGGTGCGTTCAGGTGTTCCCTCGCCTGCAAACATCCTGGTTGGATCTTCACCTGATCGCTTAAAGGGGAATACACCTGCCGCAAACGGAAAAGCGCCCGGTACATTTTCGGTCAGTAACCAAAACAACTGGTCACCCCAGTCCGCAAATTCAGGTAACGCGACTTTGGGAATTCGTGTACCTGACAAGGACTGTGTATAGAGCGTATTGCGAATTTCGCGATCCCTAGTTTTTGTGACCAATTCGTCTTGTTGATAAGCCTTTTTTGCGCCAGGCCATGCTTCAAGTAACTGTTTACATTCAGGATCGAGGAGTCGAGCAATGTGATTGAATTCACGCTCCAATTCATCACACACGTGGGCGTGATCTTTGGGGGTCAAGTCTAATTCAGCTTGTCCCTCATCACTACTAAAGCGTATGCGTTTCTCTTGAGCACGGCCAGTAAGCGCGTCAATTGAACCGCGTAACTGATACAAAGTGCGCGCAATCGCCGCTTGCGAGCGGGCGAAATCTACATGTTGCTCAACACAATCCGAAATTTCGGCCAAATACCTTTGACGCTCACCGGGAATGATTGGCGCTTTATTTGGACGACCGGCTAGCGCGTACTCAGGCAATGGCCAATCGAGGGAACAGCTTTGGTTAAGTTGTCCAATCAATTCGCGAAAAAAGCGGTTGGTTCCTTTGTCATTAAATTGCGAGGCAATGGTCGGATAGACGGGCAGCTCATCGTCCGCACGGTCAAACCACCCGCGATTGCGCTTGACCTGTTTGCATACGTCGCGCAGGGCATCCTCAGCTCCCCGTTTCTCAAACTTATTGAGCACCACCATATCTGCTAGGTCGAGCATGTCAATTTTCTCGAGTTGAGTGGCAGCGCCATACTCCGAAGTCATGACATACACCGAAAAATCTGCTAGATCGACTATTTCCGAGTCCGATTGACCAATGCCGGCCGTTTCCACGATCACCAGATCAAAATCTGCGTCTTTTACGGCCGCAATCACCTCGGTTAACGCTTTGCTCGTGGCACGATTCGAACTTCGAGTCGCTAACGAGCGCATAAAAATTCGTGGATGACCTTCAGCCTCAGGCCAAGCGATCGCATTCATACGGATGCGGTCCCCCAACAAGGCACCACCGGTGCGCCGTTTCGACGGATCTACCGAAATAATGGCTAACTTCTTGTCGGGATAGTGGGTTAAGAAGCGACGCACGATCTCGTCTGTCAAACTTGATTTTCCCGCGCCACCTGTGCCTGTGATACCCAAAACCGGGGTTCCCGTCAGGTTTGGTTCCACCGACTTGAGGCCCAGCTCGATTTCCGTTATTAGGCGAGCAATACGGTTAGGGTTTTGTTTGATCTCATCGGACGAGCCCGCCACCTCGATAGGAGAAAAATCGCATGATTCAAGCATCATTTGGATCATGCCGGTCAAACCGAGCTGAGCGCCATCTTCAGGTGAGAATATTTTCGCGACCCCATATGACTCAAGTTCCTCGATTTCCTGAGGTGAGATAACTCCGCCGCCACCGCCAAACACTTTGATATGCCCACACCCGCGTTGTCTCAACAAATCGACCATGTACTTAAAGTACTCAACATGGCCACCTTGATAGGAGCTAATGGCAATGCCTTGGACATCTTCATGGATAGCTGCATCCACGACTTCCCCAACCGAACGGTTATGGCCTAAGTGGATCACTTCGGCACCAAGTGATTGCAAGATGCGTCGCATAATGTTGATCGATGCATCGTGACCATCAAACAACGAAGCTGCCGTCACAAAGCGAATCTTGTGTTTGAAGGCCGGACTACTTGGCTTTTGGTCTTTCATCTTCGATTGGGTTGCTTGCGTCATAATTTCCGTCCGATATTAATGATCTGTGGTTTCAATTCTAACTGTCTAATTTCATTCACCATCTTCTATGGCGACGGCGTTTGGCTATGGCCAATCGATTAATTCACGTTTGCGTATACGTACCGGGCTCAATGATTCGATTGAAACAGGTGCGGTTGGGCAATGGTACTGGCACTGTCCGCATCCTACGCACGCGTCTAAAACCTGAGGATGAAAGTCTGAATCTATGACGATCGCCCGCTCAGGGTAGGGACACGCATCGTAACACAACGTACACACGCGATCTTTGTAGGTAAGGCAATGTTTTTCGTCAACAAATGCTCGGCCCATATGGATCTCTAGCGGGTTCACCTCCACTAAAGCCCTTGGTTCGCACGCGCTTATGCAGGGTGTATCAGGACACAAGAAACAGGGTTGAATTTGAGGGTCGATGAATGGCGTTTTTGCAGCCAGACCAGACGATTGCGGCAGTATCTGTATTGCCTGGTAAGGACAAGCTGTTACGCAGGCCTCACATCGTGTACATGTGGCCAAAAACTCAACTTCGTCCAAGGCGCCGGGCGGCCGCAATGGCCCATCCAGCCGCTTCGCCAGTGATCGATCAATGTGAAGGGATACACCGGCTTTTAAGGCATCCAATGATTCCCGAAAAAACTGCTTTCTCTCTGGGTTTTTGACCTCTTCGGTCATCGATTCCTCGATCTAAAAGTAAGCTGCAATACGCTTCGCGAGCCCATCAATTTGGTGCGTCGGCAGCGCACAAAAAGCGATTCGTATGCCTTTCTTCATGGGCACTAAGAATATGCGTTCATCGGCGGCCAATTTATCGGCGATCCGCTGGGGTTCCGTCGTAGGTAAGATAGTGAAAAATCCGTTTTGGTATGGCGTATGAGGGAGACCTGCCGCATCAGCTTGTGCGACAAAGCTAGCGCCACGTTGATTACAGAGTTTCGCAAAAGCTTGCTGTTCTTTGAGTAGTTGCTCACTCAACTCAGGCGACCGATAGATTTTTGAGAAAACAGCTTGTCCGATACGAGGCGAATTGGACCAGGTCGCGCGGATGGATGACGTTAGTGTCCCGATCAATTCATCGACAATGACACGGTTGTCACTACTGACAATCAGAGATCCAACTCGAAAACCATAACGGGTCAGGCTCTTAGAGATGGAATAAGCCACACAAAACAAAAGATTTTCGGGAAGGCCCACGAAAGTATCAAGTAATTTCTTATTCTTTTGGGCATCCTCAAATTCCCAATAGGCACCATCAATCAAAAGTGTGATTGGCTTGTTAGGTTCCGCCTTTGCCAAATCGACAAGGCCATCGCGTAATGCCTGTGCTTCTTGAGCCGTCAAGTTCATGCCGGTGGGGTTATGGCAAGGGACATTAATGATCAGTAGCGCTCTTTCCTGGATTGCCAGTGAGCGTCGAACCTCATCTAAAGCCCCCGCCACATTGAATCCACCTTCAGATGTGAAGGTAGGAAACGTGGCTAGCTTCCGTAATGCGTTACGGGCGATTGCCCGATAGGGCGACCAATAATAGTCATGGGTAATAAATGCATCGCCCACAGAGAGAAGGTTCCAAACGGTTTGATAAACAGCGCCTGTAGCGCCTGCAGTCGCAATTGCGCGTTTTGGCGTCGGATGATCTCCAAAAAGATAAGAAACCACGTCTTCGTTAAAGTTAGGCAAGCCGCCAATGGGCGCATAGGGCGCATACTCTTCGCGTTTCAATTGGTTGGTCGCCGTATCCACTGCACTCATCAAGGCCAATTGACCCTGGTCGTCCAGCAAAATACCAATACTGCCATCGACCACATTTTCAGCACCAAACTGCTCCTTAGCTTGGCGTGCTTTTCCGCCTACCTTGAAGATATTGTCTTCTTCAATTTTTCCAATCGCGTGTGGTGCAAGGTGATTCATCGCATGCATCTTTTTAGCCCCCAGAGCTTCAATTCCGACGCCGCAAGCATAGCAGCTTTTGACGTTCATGTAATGGCGTTTACAAGCTCCAATCGTTCATTATTCCCACGTTTGGGTGGCTAGATATGCTCGTCATTAAGCAAACGGTCATGCCGTTGGCAGCAGCTGGCTGAAGCTGATGACAATATGTCTAAGCTTGTAGCTGGCTTGACGCCCTAATTTCATGTATCGTTCCTTTGAACCCTGTCCATCGACGTTATCTGGGAGACCACACCTTGAAAAGAACCCTGCTTTCTCTGTTGATCGCTAGCACGCTCGGCGCACAAGATGCCACGCGTTGGATTGACCATGTTACACCCACGTTCGAGCCATTCGAAACCTACGTAATCATTACCAACTTCTTAGGCTCACCTTGTGAAATTACCTTTAAGCCATATGACCGTACCGGGCATCAGTTGCAGGACGTCCCTTTTGCGCTGGAACCCTTCCAAACCATCAAGCAAAAATCAGATGATGTATTTGGCGCCGACGCTGTTAGCCATTTCCAAATCGTGGGCAGTTCCTTTTGTCATGTCACCATCGGATACCAGCTATACGAAGGGCAAGGCGCCACAGCTCATGTCGCAGAGTCACCGGATCGCTACACAGACTTCATCATCTATCCAGGCGAACCGGAATACATTTTTGACGGTATGGCAGCGGTCAACTACGGGTTTTTCCCAACCCGCATTACGGCCATCGTCCGCGACGCCAGTGGCGCGACCCTGCAAGAACTACTCCTACATGACGGCTTAGAGCCGCGCCACAAAGGATTATGGTTGCTCAACGATTTCGTGGATGAAAACACAGCATCGATCGCCATCAAATCCAGCGAACCCATTGGCGTTACACTGCTGCGCGGTACCCGACCCGATATCGTTCCTGGCTATCTCTTTGAGGTTTCACCCATTGGCGAACCAAACACAAGCTTCAAAGAAGAAGATTAATCAACGACAACAGATCTGAGCTTAAATTGTCGGACAAAGGCACGTGCCGCTCACAAGTCCGACGAGCTCAAGGACCGATATCACCGAACTCCCACAAAGCGACTGCAGAGCACGCCACTCATTAAACAAGCTAGGTAAACACGTTAAAGGTGAA
Organism: Holophagae bacterium; assembly: GCA_029263455.1. Taxonomy (GTDB): domain Bacteria; phylum Acidobacteriota; class Holophagae; order Acanthopleuribacterales; family Acanthopleuribacteraceae; genus JAGQSC01. The sequence goes on along the minus strand of JAJCXM010000008.1, from coordinate 320,745 downwards.
GGTAGCTCGTCCATGCCTATGTCGACTCGGGTTACGATTCGAAGCTGCCCATCAAAATCCAGATCTCCCACCTCAGTCACCAGGGCTGCAGGATCACCGCGGTCAACGGCTGGCGAAGCTTCACTCAAATGTCCATCACCCGCTGACGGATCAATTAATAATGGGTCCGTGAACAGTCCATTGCTGTCTTGTCCTGATCCGACCTGAAAACTCGCGAAGTTAGGGTAGAATTGGCCCTGCCACACCCATTCAGGTGATCCGGACGACGCAAACCATAGATTGTAGTCGAGGTTATTTGAGCTGTTGCCTAATTCCGAATAGTGGATGGCTGCGCCAGGTCGACCGACAAAAATATTGTTCGCAACCATGTTCGAACTAGCATATTGGATCCACAGCTCCCCTAGCCCTTCACCTAAGGTGTCGTTTAGATAACAGGTGTTGTTCAAGAATAGGCAATCCTCGGTGCGGCCCACGGCGGCTTCGTAGCCACCAAAAACGAGGCCAACCTTATCATTAAGATAAATCCAATTATTGCGAACAATGACGCCTGTGGTCGTCACGGCCGCATTCTCGGCACCTATCTCGATGCCGAGATCACATTCGGTAACCCTATTGCCTTCGATCAAAATATCCCTACCACCATCTACATAAATGCCAGCTGCATACCCACCTTCATAAATTGAGCGAGCTCGCATCACCGTATTGCCCTTACAGATGCCGTTGCGTGCCACCAAGGCTGAATTGGGATTGATGCTGGTTTCTCCGCCAATGAAATCGATGCCGATGTTATTAATATCGGTGACCAGATTCTCAATCACTTCAAAGCCGTCAATATTGCCATTCAGGGTTAGGGCTTCACTGCGAGCGGCTTCGCAATCGTGGATCCAATTATTCGAGATCGATAACATCGAAATGGCGACGGGCTCGGTGCCATACACCGTAATGCCCATGGCATCGTCGCCACACATATGATGAATGTGATTGTCGTGGATAGACAACTGCGTGCCGCTTCCAATAATGCGTATGCCAGAACCGTCGTTGATTCCCGACAAATTGCGAATCTCAAATCCACCCAGCTCAATGTATGAGCGATTCTCGATCAAAACCATGTTGCCGCCTGAAAAGCTAGCGCCATCTATCACAGGAGCATGTCCTGCGGCAGAGAGAAGGCGTATGGAACCTGCCCCTTGGGAACCGCTGCGTGGAAAATGGATTTGTTCCGCATAAATTCCGCTCTCTACATAAATAGAATCACCAGCAACAGCGATATCCAAAGCGTCTTGGATCAGTGCATAATCTCCTCCAATTGGAGCCACTGTATAGTCAACCATCCAAAGGCATAAGACAAACCACATTGATGCAAGATCCTCCTAGATCATCATAACCGCTTTTCGTTTGTGCCATCACCCACGGCGGCCCATCGTCGTATAATAAACACATGGAACACGAATTAGAAACGAACCCAGATCCACCCACTGACACACAATCGTCATTAAAGTCATTGGTTGAATTCAACACGCTTGCAAGACAGAGCGGTACAGTATTGGCTTCATGGCGCGGAGCATGGTCCGGTGAACAGCCGTTGGTCCATATTCATGGTGAGGAGACAGCCTGCAAGGCGGTTCTTCTCGACCACATCACGCTACCTAAACATGAATGCGATCTCTTGGTGAGCATTCCCATGAACAGCGCATGGCCTGTCATTATCGGCGTCGTTGCTCATGCCGCCATTAAGAACAGCGACGAGAAGGTCGAGAACATCGACATGGACGCTGCTAAACTAGTCTTTGCTGCCGAACGCGAGGTCCTGATCCGTTGTGGAAAAGCCAGTATTCAACTCACAAGTGACGGTAAAGTGCGCATCAAAGGCACCGATTTGCTGAGTCGATCGTCGGGTGGAAATCGCATAAAGGGCGGTCACGTTAATATCAATTAACCGATATCGAAGAACCTTTAAGCGTGACTTTACCACTACCTTTGACGGTTATTTTTGTGCCCTTAATTGTAATATCCCCACTTTTCTTGATCGTAACAGTGGCTGAACCAGATGTTATCTTTATTTGATCGCCGGAATCCATTGACGTCTTTTTGCTGACTTTCATCGAATAATTGTCACCGACTTGTAAGGTGAGGTTCTTGCCAATATCCATAGCGCCCGCCTTGGATACACTTAGGTCGTAGGCTTTGCCGACCTGTGTCGAATAATTATCGCTAATTTCTACACTCGATCCTTTGCCAATCGTGAGCGTATGGCTCTTCCCAATCGAGGTCGTGCGGTCGCCGGCAACGTTCAAGACTTGGTTACGGCCCACTGATTCAGTTAGATCCCTACCAACATCTAAGGTCATATCATTGCCAATCGTTTCGCCATGATCATGTTTAACATTAATACTCTTATCGTTACCAATCGAGTAGGACTCATTATTAAGCACGGTTGTCGACATATCTTTTTGAGCGCGGATATCTATCCGTTCGCCGTCATCCACATCATCAAACAAGATGTGATTGTCCTTAATCGTCTTAATAATGTTCTGCCATTTTTCCCCTGGCCCCAAGGGTGGTTTGTTTAGATCGTTATAAACGCGACCGGTCACAACCGGAAGATCAGGGTTCCCATCTACAAATGAGACAAGCACTTCATGGCCAATTCGAGGGATCCACTGAATGCCATAATCTTTGCCGGCGTAATTATTTGACACGCGAACCCACATCGACGATTTTTCATCTTTCATGCCCTCGCGATCCCAATGGAATTGCAACTTACAGCGTCCTAGGTTATCCAAGTAGACCTTCGCGCCACTGGGGCCCGTAACTACCGCCGTTTGCACGCCAAATACTTGCGGTCGTTCCGTCTTGCGAGCTGGCCGAAAAGGTTTTTCGGTTTCAAAGCCATCAAACCAAGTCATGGCTCTACCTTGATTGAACTCAATCACCACTCGAGTGATAAGCCAGGCGCGATTCAAGGCACCGTGGAAGTGTTTAGCCATCGTCATTAAGAATCCCACGTGGATGGATCTGCCCGAAGAAAGTCCATGAATGACCTTGATACCCGCCGTTTCTTCTTCTTTTCGTACTTTGGCGTAGAAGGTTCCTCGGCCCAAATCCAGATAGTCCAGCGTATGTTCGTAACGTTCAAGACTGGGGAATTGAGGCGGAGACCCTTCGCTATCATCTTTTTTTAAAGCCATTTGAGAGCTTTCATAATTGTAATGATCTACCGTGAATTTACCGGTACCAATCACCTCTTCATAGGTCACGTCGTGCACGCGCTCGAAGCTCCCAAACGCTTGATGCATGGTTTTCTCTTCAGAATAATCTAACTTGGCCGTGGGCGTGCAATCCGTGTGAGCACTCATATTGTCGACAAAAATGACCGTATCCATTGGGTAGTCAAAATGGAAATAGATGCCCTCATCTTCGATTAATCTGGAAACAAACTGGTAGTCACTTTCTTGGTACTGAACACAGTGGTCCCTGACTATGTGAGTATCGTTGAGCTTCCACTGAAAAGTTACGCCATGTTCATCAAGAACACTACTGACGATATCCTTAACGTTGAGTTGGCGGAATACACGTGTATTGACACGTTTGGTGAGCAACCAAAACTTGGGGCGGATGTCACATTCGTATAAGACCTTGGGTCTGCTAGCTTTTTTGATGTTGCCATACGTCGTTCGCTTCTGAGCGAAACGCGTAATGATGCCTTTGAAATTGCGCGGCGTGGTAAGCATCTCGCCGCACATCAAATCTAAATGAGCTTGTTGATTGACAAGATCCTTAGGTAGCAGACTATGGTCTTCAGACTTCAACAAAACACGCAACAAAGGAATATCTGAAATGGTGTGCTCAAACCTAAACTCCTCAACCTCCATCGGAGCCGAGGGGCTACGCCATATTACGTCGGCCACATTGTGCTTTATGGATACCATTTGAGTCTCCTTATTGGTTAGATCGCCCCGCTAAAGGGAAGAGTCCGCAGGTCTGAGGCTGATTTTGGGAAGCATGCCAACGATTAAATTGCAAATTGTGAGCTTGTGACCACAGTTCCCATTCAATACCGGTATCGACCCCAAAACGAATCGACATCTCCAAGCTAAACCAACGGTCGATGAGGTTAGGAAACACCGGTTGCGCCAGTTGATCGACAATTGCCTCAAAACCCCATGCCGTGCCACACCGCAAGCGTACCTGTCCGTCAAGCTGTTCCTTCGAATTATTCAGCCGCATTTGCCAAAACTCAGACAGTGACTGATCACTGACTGGTTCATCTGTTCGCGGCCCAGCTATCAATTGCAAAGCTAAATCCGCAATTGCTGACTGTTCCGCGGATTCGAGCCGCTTGATGAGCCAAGGAACAGACTGGGGCAGTCCCATGAATCCCACGCCCAAAATTCCCCATATGGAGGTTTCGTGATTATCGGCAAGTTGCATATAGGCTTCAACATCGTTCCTATTTCCCGCCAATGCCAGCAAGAGCAGATGAGATGGTTCCTCTCTTAACCAGTTGAGCGTTGCACGATCGCCCTTCAATAGCGACGCTTCACCATGAATCGCACTTCTTTCTTCATCGATCGGCTTGATCAAATGAGCTTTGGCCCGTCCTCGAGCCTCGATCCAGTAATCGTGTTCATCGGAGCTTGCTTGCAAGCTAAATAAGCGATTCATGACGGTCGGTTCGCGTCGCCAACAGCCGGCCTTAACCAGAGCAGCAAGCAGGGCAGGTCTCGATTTTTGCAGAAAATCCCAGCGTGCGAGCCAGCCCTCACAGGGTTGCTGATGCAACCAAGCAAAAAACAGAGCTTTCAGACAGTCCTCATCCTCGGATAGCTCGATCAAGAGTTTGTGGATGATCTCACTATCTTTCAGTGACTCCAAAACCATGATGGCAGTTGCAATTTCTCCCCAATCGCTCGATTGGGTACCCTGCAAGCAGGGTTCAACCGCTAAGCGACCAACAGCAATCAGACCATCAAAGTGACTAAGAAACCGCGCCTCAAAAGGATTCCCATCTGCATAAAAACCCCAAGGTTCGTTTCTCAGATACTCGACCTGCTCCATTAGAAAGCCGCATTCTTCTAGGTGCTCTTGAACGAGCCCTAACTGGAAAGCGTGTTTACTCAGCATTTCCAGCTCGCCTCAGTCATCCACAATCGCATTAAAGCAACAATGAATATCAGCCATACATGGTTAAGGCTCAAAGGATCCCTCCACATTCACACGACGCACACGGTGCATCATTCTTGTACAGGGTTGACTCGCCTTGAACAGGAGGCTAAAGCGGTTCTCTCCAGGTTCAACCACAACGCAATCCAGTTTGGGCACTGCGGATTTGCATTGTTCGGCTATTAAGAACTCCACCGCCACTTGCCAGCGCGGCAACTTGAATTCTGTGTACTCAAATGGCTTGAGGTTCCAAAGTTGCACGGTTTCGCCGCCCTGAAAAGGCTGCTCAAAACATAGCTGTGGCACCGCTGAGTGATAGAAGCGGGGGTCAAAATCATGGGGCAACAATGGGTTACGTGTTTTTTGCCAATCATCATCATAAGTTCCTGCATAGTCGCGACGTGATTGCCAATGCGGCGCCACAAAACCAAAGCCAATGGGTTCAATGGCGTCTCGCCAACTGCGGATCGCCTGGGCCGAAGATTCGATACTGGGCAAGAGTTCACCCTCTCCCGGTCCCGGAGAACGGGGTGCAAAATAGCCTCTGCCAACGGGATTGCGCGCCTCATACCCATGAAACTGACTATCTTCGTGCCGTTTATCCCAACCACCAAAAGCCTCTTCAAATTGTAAAGGGCTACTTTCAAAAGGCAGCGGTTGACTGACCGACATACCGCTGATAGAGCGTTGCCACCGTCGTTCGCCATAGACACGCGCGACGTGCGGGCGGCCAGCTATTTGAATGCCGCTGTCCACAAAAGGCGCGCCTTTGGGATTCCATGCTTGGGCTAAAACAGCGACATCTGTACCAGGATTCGCGGCACCCATCTCAGTGTCATATTTCAGACTACTCTCATTTTCAGGATCATTAAGCTGAGGCTCGATGTAGATGGGAACGTCTATTTGACGTAACGGCTGGCCCATTTTTGTGGGAATCTCGAACGAGGCCTTAAATGTCAGTAAGACGTGTTGATGGCTCTCGTGATCGGTGTAAACACCCAACTCGGCGGCGTATGGCGTATGGTTCTTCAATTCAAACACGAAACCCACATCCTAAAGAGGTATAAAGAACCGTTCTATTGTGATGATGAAAACGATACGTCACTATTCTAGCGCGTCATGAGTCAACAAAGTTGAATCTTCCGTTTTCTAAAGCGAGATTCAGGTCTTCATGTAGGTTTCATCGACAACAACGGTCAACATGTGAATAATTGAGTCAGCCATTTCAACTTTAGTTCGAGGAACAAACAATGAAAATTCGTCTTATTGCGTGCCTTAGTTTTGCGACCTTCTTAATTGCCCAAACGGCTGGGACAGGTTTTGACATTCGGCTGGACACAGCCCTTGGAGGCAGCGGGTTTAACAACGACGACAATGCGGCGGGTATTCACCTGATCACCAACCGTTCAGATAATAATGAACGTATAGATCTGGACGGGGACGGCCTATTTGAAGTGATTGTCCTCAGCAAAAATGCAGCTGACGATATCCACGTCTATGAAGCTACCGCCGACAACAGTTACTCCTTCGTGTGGGGTTTCGATATTAATTCGGATACCGCATCTTTAATCCCACAAGGCGTGGCTGTGGGAGACTCCGATGGAGATGGCCTGCTTGAGATCGTTCACGTGAATGGTAACAGCGATGCAGTTAATGTGTTCGAAATGGCCGCCGGCCAAATCGTTGATGGTATGAACCCGTCGTATACACCCTCATTCTCAACAGCGGTGACCGATCCTACGGCTGTACAAATTGGAGACCTAGATGGGGACGGCCGATTTGAACTCCTGATTTCGTCACGGTCAGAAACGGCAGGATTTGTCATTTTTGAAACAACTGGTGATGACACTTATGCTGCTGCCGTTTCCACTGCCGTTGGTGACGTCGATAATATGAACGACGATGGCGGCGCAGCGAGCTTAAGCGTCGTTGCAGATCTAGATGGCGACACGACGATGGAAATCGTACTTGCTCCAGACCGTGAAGCTCGTATCAACGACGCCTTTTATGTTTTCAGTTGGGATGGCGCTACTTTCACCGAAGAATCACAGTTAGCGATTGCGACGACCGCAAGTTTGACCGGGATCAATAATGTCTTAGTCTATGATATTGACGGTGCAGGCAGCCCGGAAATTGTTTTGACAGAAAGCGTCACAGATCGCTTGTATATATACGAATCAACGGCCGCAAATACCTACGCGGCTGACGCTGGTACAGCAGGCGTCATCACTCCGGGTGTAAATATTTTTGCCTTCAGCGTCGGCGACCGTGACGCGGATGGGTTTCTCGAACTTTACTTGCCTGTTGACGACGATACCGGCACTTCGGCTTATGTCACCTATTTCGAGCACGACGGCACCGTGGGCGGGTTTGGCGCCGGTAATTTTGGGAGTGCGCAGTTTTTAGTAACTGATATTGGTTCCGGCGTTGGCTCAAACGACCCACGGGCAGTGACCTACGCCCAGGGCAGTCTTGACGGAGATTCATTTGGCGACGTCGCGGTTACGACTCAGAACGGCGAGCTCATAATCTTAGAATCAAATACAGGCATGAGCGGATTACCCGTCGATTTGCTTATGTTTACGGTTGATTAATCCGTACAAAAGCCAACTACTCGTCAGTAAAGTGATTAGTTGCATTGGGACACAAACAGGACCAGATCACCTATGTCACTCTTTCCGTCCTGGTTTTGGTCAGGCAGGAACTCGGGGCCAGTAAGGTTCCACAACGCAATCGCTTCTTGAACGGTCTTGACGAGGACTGCTACCTCTTTGCTCACCTGACAACCTAATGAATCGGTCACCGTCACCTTGTAAGCGGCCGATTGAGCAGGGGTCACCGAAATCGTGTTTGATGTGCCGCCATCAATGGGAGGCAGCCATAAATAGCTGTATGGTGGTGTACCGCCCACAGCAATGGCATTCAAGACCACAGGTTGCAGATCTGTGGAGCAACGAAGCGAGTGTCGTGGCTCCAGTAAAACGAATTCGTTACATTGCCTCACATTCAGATCAAGAATTTCGAATCCGCAACTCGCATTTTGCATATTGAAAACCACCGACATTTCGCCTGTCGCTTGGACGCTATTAATGATCACCCCTTCGGCCATCGTACGCGTGGTAATCCACACTTTTCCTGAGAAACCGGATGCAAGATCTCCTAGTTGACAGGTAATCGTTCGTCCAGACCTGGTACACATGGCGCCAACAATATTTGAGTGGATGGCTAAATCATTCTCATCTAACTCCACTGGCAAAGTATCCGTTATGACCACTTGCTGAGCGGTATCACCACCTGTGTGCGAAATATCGATTTCGAACCTCACGGGCTGGCCGATGAAAACCTCATCGCCGCTCAAACAAGTTTTTGTGATCTCAATCGTTGGTGGCGAAGGCGGAGGAAAAAAGAACATGGGTATGACGGTCGCGTTCACATCGCATGCCACCGATTCGACACCAAATAGCACGGCACCGAATTGAGCCGTTTGATCAATTAAATTCTGCAGATCCGCGGGTTCAAGAACAAAATCAACCACTCCTGATAGGCCGTAATCTGAGTAAGCGTTGCCGGGAAAGGGCCCGAAACTCATGTTTGGGCATTCGTTGAAGTCGCCCGGTTCGAAGTAGCCTGTTTGCAGTCCTGTACTAAAGAAACTCATCATCAATGGCTGGGTTGGATCCACCGTCACTTCAACGCCCATACCCGTACAAGCCACACCTAACTGAGGCTGGCTGGCGTCAGAAAACCCAAAGGCGATCAAATTGCTGATCGCAACCACACCGATATATTCTGCAAACGTTTCCACTGGTCCCTCACAGGACCTGACTGGCTGCAAAAATCCAATCAAGAGACATATGACTAGGAACACATTCCTGCACGCTTTAAGTTTCATTCAGACACTCCACGATATGGTTAGTGGCGACCTATTCGCCTCATATCGTTAAAGTGCAAACGGCATTCAAAATCTCTTATCTTTTTTTGCTCACTGAACTATCAAGTAGAAAAAACCAGGCCATGCGACTATGCGTGCGTTTAATATCTAGCCATTCTTAAGGGAGCCTGAATCACTCTTCGTAGCGATAGCCGACGCCATGCACCGTGACCACATGAACAGGAGCATTGGGCGCAGGCTCGACCTTCTTACGCAGTTGCGCGATGTGTTGATCTAAGGTACGTGTCGTTCCCATATAGGTAAGCCCCCAACATTGATCCAAAAGTTGGATACGTGTGAGGACTTGGCCTGCATGTTGTCTAAAACACTGCATAAGCTTCAATTCACGTTCGCTAATGGCTAGACTCGTGCCGTGGCGCATCGCTTTGAGTGCTTTTGGATCCACATCCAATACGCCAAAACGAAATGACAGCAACCCCATCTCAACATTCATTTGAGCCCGACAGCGGCGTAATAATGCTTCGACCCTGGCCAGTAACTCATGTAACCCAAAGGGTTTAGTCAGGTAATCGTCTGCACCCAACTTGAGGCCCACAACTTTGTCAATTTCTTCACTCTTTGCCGTTAACATGAGGATCGGCGTTGTCTGATCTGTTTTACGTATTTCACGGCACACATCGTAGCCACTGAGTTCTGGCATCATGACATCGAGTACCAAAAGATCAAATTGATCTTGTTTCCAGCGACTCAAGGCCTCAGCACCATCTTGACACGCTAGCACTTCGTATTTTTCGGATTCCAAGGTGGCTACGAGACCTTCACGAATTCGTCGATCGTCTTCTGCAATTAAGATCTTAGCTATCATTTGGCTACCCTAGTTCCAAGCGGCAGGCTTAAGACAAAACACCCACCGATGTCGAGTTCTTTGTAAGAAAGTTCGCCGCCTAACTCGCGCATTAAACCTCGCGCAATAGCCAAGCCGATGCCCGTGCCAGCAAAGGGTGAAGCAAGTTGGTTGTCGGCCCGGTAGAATGCATCAAATACGTGCTTGGCTATCTCGGCAGACAAGCCAGGGCCCTGGTCTTCAACTCGCATCTCTAGCATGGTTGGCTGAAGGTTGACATATAACTTGACGAGGTGAGGTTTTGGACGTTCTGGTCGGCCATACTTGATCGCGTTATCGATCAAGTTCCAAAGCACTTGCTCCAAGGCGTCAGCATCACTTTCAATCTCATCGTCTTCTAAAATCACATCCATAACGACCTGTAACTCGCAGGCCTGATCCTCAAGGAGAGGCTGGGCATGCAATTGGATGCGCGCTATCAAGTCGGACAGGCTTACGGACGTTTTGTTCACCGGCTGCTTACCCTTATCCAGTCGCGAAAAGGTGAGCACGTTGTTGACCAAACGGGTTAATCTGTGTGCTTCGTCAACAATGACTCCCAGATACTTCTTCTGTTGAGCTTCATCTTTCACGCGGTTCTCACTCAATAGCTCGGCGTACATACGTATAGACGTCAATGGCGTCTTGAGTTCATGTGACACGTTGGACACAAAGTTGGAACGTTGACTGGCTTCAACCAAGGCCACGCGGGCTCTCACACTAAGATGCCAGCCACTGGCGACAATGGCAGTGAGCGTCAAGAACACCCAAAATCCAGTAGCCAATTGAGCCCAAATCGACCAGGACGTCAAGCCAAGAGGATCCAGGACTTCCAGGGTCCAATGAGGCAAAGTTGAGGTTAATGGTAGCTGCACAACCGCGGACGACGTAGACGCCTGAGTTGAACCCCAAATACCCACCACCTGGCCTTTGTCATCGAGAATACGAAAAATGGCGTATTTGGTGGGCGCTTCAAGTTGAGGAAGCAAACGCGCCATCACCATAGCTAGTTCAAGCTCTACGCCAATCACCTTACCGTCTTTCACTTGGCAGCCCAAAACGTAGAGTTTATCTTCCCAAAACCAAGTCAACCAATGGCTGCTATCGGGCGTTACTGTCTCACTTTGATTGAGTCGACCCACCAAGTCCGAGGACGAAAACAAGCGGTCGAAGCGCGTCAAGAAACGGTGTTGCTCGGAACTCATCGGCTGGATTGGGTAGATCAGTCCACGCCCTTCTTGCCAATGAAACACATTGCGTACCAGAGGGTGATTGCTGGCCTTATTTTCAACTTCAAACCAATCACCATCTATCTGTTTCAAGGCCTCAGCCTTTAGCGTATTTACCTGTCCGTTGATATCGTTAATCATGACTTGAGCATGAAGATTCAAACTATCGACCAATTTTCGCTGACTCGTCAGGCGCAAATCACGCATGGCGATGATTGCCGCGACCCCAATAACGAAGGTCGCGGCTAATAAGATCCAAAATCCTATTCTTACATCGCGCATGTTAGAGATAATCCTTAGTCCTGATCGTCGTCTTGTTTCAGATCGATCTGTTTTTGTTGTTTGATCGTTTGGTAGTTATCAGTACGCAAGACTTTACGGTTCTTCTTGGTCATTCCTTTCGATTTGACCTCATTGGCTAACTCGTCCATCTGCTTCGCTTTCTCTAACAAGACAACATCTTTGTTTTGCGCGCCTATTTGTTGGAGCTCTTGACTTGCCACTTGCAATTCTTTAACTGCGTCGTCGACATTCCCCTGGTCGGCCAACGAAATGGCTCGATCTTGGGCTACCGCATTTTGGTTAAGATAATAACCGCGTTGAACCGCGTGATTGGACGATGCTGCCACCACTTGCTCGTCGGCGGAAACCTTGGCGATTAATGACTGTTGAAGCGCACGTTTTTCTTGGGTTACCGCATCTAAGTAGTGAACGCCGGCCTGTGCCACATTCACATCTTGGTTAGGGTAAGCGCGGTCGATAGCAATACGCACCAACGCGTATTTTTCTTGGCTGCCATACAATTCATTGAAGACGACTTCAACGTCTTGTGCGCCCAATTTGCCTTCACGCCCGATCAACTCAATGGGCCTAATACCAGGCGGAAAACTTACCTTAACGCGAACGTCACGGGCGACGATGGTAAAGATATCGCCTAATTCTGCTTTGAATATGCGTGGTAAATCAGCGCTTGATTCTACGTAGTAGGTATTGCCATCGCTTCCTTGTGAGAGGCGGGTCATCAAGTCTTCATTGTAGTCGTTGCCCACGCCCACGGTGGAGACTGTGATTCGCTCTTTGGCTAGCGCTGTTCCAAGTCTACCCAAATCTTCGGGACTGGAAGGACCCACGTTTGCAAGACCATCACTTAATAAGATAATGCGATGGATAAAAGCATTTCCCAAGCTCTTGCGCACCTCAGCCGCAGCTTGACTGACGCCACCAAACAACGCGGTGGAACTTCCGGCAGTGATGCCGCGAATCATTTGCTCCGCATGTTGGATCTGGCTAACGGGCTGCATGGGTATCAGTGTCTCAACACGGTCATCATAAATAACCAAGGCGAATCGGTCTTGGCTGGATAGGCGCTGAAATGCCGCTATGGCAGCTTCTTTGGCTTTCTCGAGCTTGTCTCCCTGCATGGATCCTGAACGGTCCAACGCAATGGCCAAATTTACGGGCGGGCGATCAATACTTATTTTGGGCTGCTGCGTCTCAAGGCTCAGCCGCAGGATGGCCGTATGATTGTCACCCGCAAGCAACACGTCACGATCCAACTCCATGCGACAATTCACGTGATGGGTTTGTGCAAACAGGCCAAACCCAAACAAAGACAAACAAATTAGTGGTAGGACTTTCTTAGCAATCATTTTCAGCTCCTGGTTAATTTTTCCAATCGCTGACTTCCGGAATTCAATCGATCTAACCACAATCTAACGGTTCCGCGAAATCAATGGGTCATCCGTTACTAAAATGATTGTAAAAAATTTGTCATAACACTCTTTCAAGCAAACGCGTGTCCACGTTCGATCATCATACCTGAGCCTAAAAATATCGTATGATATAGACGAAGCAACTTGATTTGATAGTTGCTACAGATATGACTAGGGGGAACCATGTACGCAAGCCAATCCATTGGCAATAGGCAGGCCGTCGCCTACGCCAGCGATCAAACACGGGTGACATTTATCAAACGCACCTATCTGCATCTGCTAGGTGCGTCTATTGCCTTCACAATCTTAGAAGTCTTTTATTTTCAGTCAGGTATGGCTGAAACCATGGCGCGAGCCATGCTATCGACCAATTGGTTGCTAGTTCTTGGTGGATTCATGGTTGTCAGCTGGCTGGCCACTCATTTCGCTCAGAGTGCACGCAGCCTAGGTAAACAGTATCTGGGATTAGCATTGTTTGTCGTCGCCCAGTCCATCATATTTGTGCCCCTGCTCTTCATCGCCATGATCAAAGGTGGTGCGGAAATGATTAATAGTGCGGCGCAAGTAACTGTCCTGGGTTTTGCCGCTTTAACTGCCGTGGCCTTTATGTCTGGCAAAGACTTTTCGTTCTTAGGTGTTTTCCTAAAATGGGGCTTCATCGTCGCTTTGTTATTGATTGGCGCAGGTGTCATCTTTGGCTTCAACTTAGGAACCATATTCTCGGTTGCCATGGTCGGCTTGGCCGGAGCTGCCATCTTGTACGACACCTCAAAGGTGTTAAAGCACTACCCTGAAGATGCCTATGTGGGTGCTGCCTTACAATTGTTTGCATCTGTCGCGCTGATGTTTTGGTACGTATTACGAATCTTCATGTCGCGTCGCTAACTAAACCTAACAGAGGTCGTTCGAACTTGCTATCGGGCGACCTCTGAGCCTTTGGCCTTCGATCGAAACGAACGGAGCGTCGATGACGTCGACCTCAAATCGCCGACCAATTAGGAAAGACACTTCATACAATGGGTTCCCTCTGGCACTAGCCAGATACGTTTAGGCGCTATTTCTTCATCACAGGTTCTGCAGTAACCGTAATCCTCGTCGTCGACGCGTACGAGGGTGGCAGCTAGGCGTTTCAATCTCGCCAGCGCCCTGCCCATGTTTTTCTCGTGGATACTGCGTGAGTTAATGGCTTCCATGCGTGTTAAGCGGCCAATGGCATTGTCCGGCTCAATGGGACTGGTATGTTCTCGTAAACGGTCCACTTCCGCACGTAAATGATCCATTTCATTGATAATGTGTTGTTTGACCTTGGCCCGTTCTTCAGCTTCCACGTTCCATCCCGCCTCAGACTCTAAGATTAGCAACAGAATAACCTGCCACTTGTTATGGCCACAATCATTTGTAAGATTTGCATCCCTATCGATTGGACCAAATCATGCTAGGCAAGCTGTTGGTTCAATCAAACAAAGAGAATCGACAGAATGTTGTGGAATCTTAAAGAGACAGCCAAGCAGTTTCACCCTAGACTGAACCATTAACAGGACACAAGGAGCCTTCGCATGATTTGCCTTTTCCTTTTGCTGCTACAAACGTCATTGACAGATCAGATTACTGCCGAGTTAGCCAAAGGCCAAGATGACCAATTGTTAACGGCGTACCGTACATTAAGGGCGGATGGCCCTGATGCGAACGACGAAAACGAGTTAAACGATTTGGGTTACGCACTCCTTAACCAAGGCTCTGGGCGCAACGCGATCGTGGTCTTCAAGCTGGCCACCGCCGTGTTCCCCGACAAAGCCAACCCACAAGATAGCTTGGCTGAAGCCTATCTGTTGACCGGTGAATACGATTTGGCGGTCAATCACTATCAGATTGCCTTCGATAAGAGCGGTGATCGATCTATTTGGAGGCGTTTAGCAACGGCAATCAAAGCATCTGGTAATCGCGATAAAGCTTTGCAATATGCCCAGCGGGGAATTACCCAATTTAAGGATTCCGAAGCCTATGATGTTGCCTTTGTTATGCAACTTGAATTCGAAGCATTGGCAGACCCCATCACCGAGTTCAAACAACTACAGAAAGCTAATCCCAAACACGGGTTTTGGCGGTCCAGAGACGCGCTTAACGACCGCGCACATGAGGTCGAAGATTTACAAGATGGCTGGCAGCAGGGAGCACCTGAAGTGCACGCGCTTATTCAAGGCCAGCTCAAAGCAGCCTTAGCTGACCAACAATACGAGAACTTACATGGCGTCGTGGTGGCGCAAGGGCCGAAAATCCTCTTTGAAGGCTACTTTGAGGGTTACACCAGGTATCGGCCCCACGACACACGCTCAGCGGGCAAGAGTATCAGTGCCCTTATTGCGGGCATTGCCATGGACAAGAGTCGATTAACATTGAACAGCAAGCTATATGACTTTTTCCCTGAATACCGCGAAAAGCCAACGTGGGATGCCAGAAAGGACGGCATTCTCTTTAAACACCTTTTGGGCATGAGTTCGGGATTGGACGCATTCGACGATCGACCCTCGCCAGGCAACGAAAATACGTACCAACAACGTCAATCGGATTGGATCGATTACGGTTTGCAATTGCCTTATTCTTTTGAACCGGGCAGCCAACTTGTCTATGCCTCTGCTAACTATTTGCTGGTCGGTGCCATCATTCAGCGAGCCACTCAAATCCCGTTGCATCAGTTTGCTCAAAAACGGCTCTTTTCTCCACTATCGATCCACGATTTTCAATGGTTCCGTGACCCCAAGAACAATGCCTATGCAGCCGGAGGCATCGCCTTAACGCCGCGTGACATGGCTAAACTTGGAAGACTAGTTTTGAAAAATGGCGCCTATCAGGGTCAGCAAATCGTGCCGCAGAGTTGGATAGAAAAAGTCAAAGTGCCAGCGGCTGAAGGCAATTTATTCCATAAAAATTATAGTTATGGCTGGTACATCCACCAGGAAGAGATTAGAGATCAGACTGTTGATATCGTTTCTGCAGGCGGAAATGGCGGTCAGAGAATCTACCTGGTTCCGGCGCTAGATGCCGTAATCGTTACCACTATGGGTAACTACAACACCGACAAACAATGGCACGCAGACCACCTGATCGTGAATCTACTTATTCCTGCCGTCATGGATCAAGAAAGGGCGAGCGAATAGGCTTGTTTAACGCTTGGAGGCGCAGCAGGACTTGTATTTGCAGCCCGAACCGCAAGGGCAAGGGTGTGCGCCGCGTAGTTTTTGTTGCCTGAAGTGGGCTTTTCCCGAAACGTAATACCAACGCCCTTCGTGTAGGTGGAAGGTCGAACATTCGTGGTGGTCATAGAGACAGTTCTTTTGTGCATAGCGCGCACTGAACGTCACTTCGCCTTGGTCGCCATTTTGTTGATAATCGTGAATTTCAAGTCCGAACCAAACTGAATCTTCGATCGACCGTTGCAATTCCATTTCGTCTATTTCTGCGCGTAATTTCGGTAGGGTCGTGTCGAGCAAATAACGATTTAGGCCTTTTGAAAACGCACAGTAGCGGGACCGCATTAACGCTAACGGTGAATTTGGAGCGCGGGCTCCAGCCAAGAACGGGTCACAACAACTCGGACCAAGCAATCCAGATCCACAGTTACACGGTGCGTTTTTCATGACCCCTCCTTAGTCAGCGGTCAACACGACACGATAACGAGCTTTTCCGGAGCGCAAACGATCAAGCGCCCGATTGACATCAGACATGGGGTAACTTTCAATCAAAGGTGCAATGTCATGGCGTTGACAGAAGTCCAACATCAGTGCCGTCGTCGCTGGACTCCCAAGCGGTGAACCAGCCAACGATTTCTGGCCGCCGATGAGAGAAAACGCAGGAATAGCCATGGGTTCCAACACAGCACCGACGACATGGAGGCGACCATTGGGGGCGAGCGTGTCCAACAGCTGTGCCCAATTCAGGGTCACGTTAACCGTTACGAGCAGAAAATCGAATGATCTCGTCAACGACTTGATGGCGTCGACATCGGTGGTCTCCACCACTTGGTGAGCGCCCAAATGGATAATCTCATTCTTTTTGTCTGGGCTTGTTGTAAAGGCCGTGACATGACAACCCCATTTGTTAAGGAATTGAACCGCTAAGTGACCTAAGCCACCGATCCCAATGACACCAACTCGATCTGTGGCCTTAACACCGCTAATGTACAAAGGATTAAAGACGGTTATCCCGCCACAAAAGAGAGGGCCGGATGTGGCTGGGTCCAGTGATTCGGGTAACGGAATCGCCCACACAGATTTACAGCGAACATAATTGGCAAAACCGCCAGCACGTTTGACGATGGTTTGTTCACTGCTGTCACAGAGGTGATGATCGCCTGCTACACATTGGCGGCAGGTAGAGCAACTGCCCGCATACCAACCCAACCCTACCCGCTGTCCAATCTTCAAATGGCTTACCTGGGAACCTAAGGCATCAATTCTGCCAACGACCTCATGGCCCGCAACTAGCGGGTATTGACTCAGTCCCCACTGGTTATCAAGCATCGAGAGGTCAGAATGACAAATACCACAGGTTTCCACGCGGATGTGAACTTCGTCAGCCCCTAATGCACCAAATTGATAGTTAACGGGTTGCAGCTCTGCACCCGCTTCCATGGCTGCGTAGCCTATGACATCTGTCATCTCAATCCTCCAGTACATTGTTGGAACGTTGACGTAAAAAACATGTCTATCTTAATCGCGGCGCCATAAAGAAAAGGGTTTGGGCCCAAACAGAATTGAAAGGTGATTGCCCTCGATCGAATTCCAGCCATAACTAAACGCGAGGTTCCTAAAATTACCAAAGGTACGCAGCGCCAGTGATCCACCATAGGCATCACCCTCGTCAAAAAGAGCGTCAACTTGATCCGCATAAAGACCGTAATCGGCGATGGTGTCCAAGTAAATATCATAGCCCAATACGGACGTTAAGCGAACGTGGTGGGCGAATCGCAGAGTCGCAAAGTTATTCACTACGAACTCCATGGACTGTGTGCCGCTGAAAAAATCAGGTCCACCAGCGAGAAAACGATATTCGGGGCGCACTTCATCGTCATTTCCGCCAGCAATCAGCCTGAACTCAAGGATTTGTTTGGCGGTGATAGGTTGGAATTTTCTATACTCCAGCAGGACACGAAGGTGTTTTTGGTGATCGCGTGTGACTTCCTGGCGTAGACGGAAAAGCTGGCCGCGGGTAGGAATCACGAAATTGTCCAAATCATCCCAACTCAGCTCAAGGTTCAAGCCATGGATATCGTCTTTGAGTATGGGTTGGGTTGCTGTTTTCAACTCTGTTTCTAAGCGCCGAAACGAATAGGATACCTCTGCCATACCGGTGTGGGCAAAGCGCTTAAAAATACCAATTGCTGCGCTTCCTCCGTGCGTCCGATTCACTGGGTTAGGGAATGGCTCACTGTCTAAATCACGTAGATCCAAATCCTGATATTTACCACGTAGCATCAAGCCAAACTGACCACCTGCACGCCTTTCACTATGGGCCTGAAACTCGAATTCACTGATCAGGCGATTAAAGTGTGCCTTTGCCCGCAGGTACAGCGCCGAAGGTGGCTTGATTTGCGTTTCGTAGGCAACAGAAACATCGTGGTCGATATTGGTTTCAAAGGCATAACTCAAATCCATCAAATGTTCTCTTTGGCTACTAAAGGTTACTTCTAAATGAACTTGGCGCTGCTCATCGACCGTGGGGAAAAAGTCCATATGCCTAAGTGCATACACACGTTGTAAGCGGTCGAGAAATTGTTGCAGTTGACTGACCGTAATAGTTTTACCAATGAAGCGAGAAACCAATTCGTGTTTGAGAAGTTTGCTGGTGGCCAAATCATCACCGTGAATGGCAATCGCGCGAACGACGGGCGCGTTGAAACGTACAGTCAAAACGCCATTGTGCGCGTCAAAACCGCTCCCCCTTAGATCAGTAAACACGTTTCCAGCAGACAAATAGTCGGGCATGCGTTCCTGTAGAATACGTTCAAATTCCATCGCATTAAAGGGGTGACCTAAGAACCGTTGTTGAATCGCATCAACTTCACCTGCAAACAATAGGTGGGCCTGTTCAAACACGGTATTGTTGACGATGCCATAGGGGATCAACTCCAGCAAGAGCTCACTGCCACGTCGCCTAATAATAGCGTCTTGGTACCAACCTGTCTCGAGCACGCGTAACAAACCAGATTCCAATTCAGTTAATAATGCCTTTTGATCGGCAACATTGAATTGGCTCTTTGCATAGGCAAGCCGAGCGGGATCCGAATCGCCCGTGATTTTGAAGTCCGTAATCACGAATAACCGATCCCGGTATTTCACGATTTTGTCCAGGTCAAGTTCTATGGCAGGCCAGCTCTTCTCAAAGGCGATGCGGCCACGCGCAATCAAATCGTTGGCGTCTTGTTCAAAATCGGTGAAGGAAAGGCCTGCCACGTCAGGGCTTACGACATGGTCCGCTAACTCGAGTAAATCGTTTTTTTGTGCTTCGAAATAGACTAACTGCAAGCGGTTCATGAGTGACAACAGTGAATAACCCGATTTGGCCGACCCTAATGTTTCGGAGATATCGACGGCTATCAAGAGATCATAGTCGCGGTCCTGCAATGCAGCCGTCGGAATGTTCTCCAAAATCCCGCCGTCAACCAATAACATGCCGTCCAGTTCCACCGGATCAAACCCGGTCGGCACCGCCATCGAACCCAAAATGGAAGTCGCCAAATTGTGATGACGTAAATAGACGGCTTTGGCAGATTGCAAATCGACGGCAACAGGGGTAAATGAAATAGGCAGCTTACTATTGTCGCCCTGACAAAAGTAGTTGGCACGAGCAAACCAACCTTCTAACGCATCCTTTAACCGGTCTGCGCGCAATAATCCCGTGTTTGGAACCACTTTGCCGCTCCTAAAGCGAACTCGCCACATACCCTCGGCATCTGTTAACTGCTCGGGAAGACTCAACGTGTAGTCGCGTGCTCTGTGGTTATAGAAAAGCCGTGTGATATCTGTATCTTTGAGATGTTGCTCTATCGTTTGCGGGTCCAGGCCGATGGCATAGAGGCCACCAACTAATGCGCCGATACTCGTCCCTGCAAGTTCATCCACTCGCAGACCCAATTCTTCCATCACTTGCAAGACACCAACATGCACAAATCCCTTTGCACCTCCGCCACTTAGCGCCAACGCGATTTTCGGCCTATGAGGCAGATCCCAACGCGGACCTAGCTGGAAGAGATAGTCTGGCTCGATCTTATTGAGCTGAATCACTTCGTCAGGCGGCGAAATCCACAAAAGCGATGCGGCAATCAAGTTGAAAAACATGGCCCTATTATCGCCAGTGGCGTAGTCGCCTGTCGAATCTAATTCCCACTCAGTTATAGGCAAGGCGAACAAGATCTACGTTTCAACACAACGCCATGCAAGGATCAGTCTAGTTCGCCAACCAAATGATTACTCATCAGCCAAGGCCAGCACCCACAAATCCACCATTGGCCTAACAAGTTAGGGTGGCCTACCAAGTTAGGGTGGCCTAACAAGTTAGGGTGGCCTAACAAATCAGGGTCGGAGAAGGTGAACCTTTCTTCGGCCCTAGCTTTTAACCCCAATGTCGCTGTTGGCTTTGTCGTGTTGATCTGTTCTTGAATGGGCCAAGTTAGCTGGATATGTGTTTCTTGACCTTAGGCACGACTTTAATTTTGGTTGCCGTACAGCCTAAGCAAGGGTCTTCTAAGCACGATCCACAGCGGATGCCATCACACAGCGGGCAACGGTCCCATTTCGTGTCGTCCTGGATATGGACATCAATCGTACTGTAGCAATTTGTACAAAGTTCAAAAGTATGAGCCAAATTTTCCCTCACTACGATCCATCATCGCACATTTCTCAAGATCACGACTAATTCGTTAACTGAGAAGAAAAGCGATCGTTGATAAATTCATCTTTCACGAAGGCGGAAGCGCTGCGACCAGCTGCTAACCTATCTAATTTAATAGGGGTTCTGAGCGGACGATAGCCACGTCTTCGCGTCCGAAACCGACGTAAAGAAGTTAATCGGTATGCCCCTTGACCTAGCCATCGTTTGAGCAAAGTCGAGTTTCTTGGCATCTCTCATCAACATATCAACCCAAGCTATTTTTTTTAAAGGTGAATGTAAACTTCGGGACACTTCACTAATCGCATCAAAAATCATCCCCATGCTTAACGATCCCTTTAATTCTTCCCGAATTAGCACTTTCTTAACGCCTCTATCATGGCACTCCTGATAGACAGCCTCAACGTAACCAACAACGACTTCAACAGAGCTCACACCGCCAACGTGAACATTCAGATAGTCCTCTTCATATGAGTAGGCTAATTGGAATGAAACATCCAACTTACTGCTTGTCATGGGTTCTCCGGTTTTTGGTTCTTAATTAACTATTCGGATGTCTTCACCAAATCTTTAGCTATTTGTGCACATTGTTTGGCTTGTTTGACTTCCGAACCGGTTACCCTTTCTTTATGGCCCGCTGCAAGACTAAGATCGCGCTCATCTCGCCGCGAGCCTGCAAGAAAAGTGTAATTGCATTGATGTATTCTTGGATCCAATCTGGGTCCAGTCCCAGATGCTCAAAACAAAATGCCAAGTCATGAATTCCACTTAAACTCCGCATTTCACGAGACTGCAATTCGCCCAAATATCGATCCCAATTTGGCAATGCTCTTGCCAACACTAAAAAGTCATTATTCGACACTCGGTTTTGGGTCCAACTCACGATCACACCGATACCAACTTGAGCTTGTATTTCATCAATACCCAGTCGAGAGGTGGTTTGATCTATTAACCCCGAGCCTGCCAAACCTGGCCCGCACAATACCCACAAAACTAAACAGCGCACTTAAGGTACGACCGCATTACCAATGGCTGGCTCAGCAAATTCATTAAATACAAAGGCAACACCCGCTAGAGGCTGAAGCGAATCCGCGATGGCATAGACGTCACCAGACTGTACACCCAGAATGGCGTTTGCCACGGAAGCAAAGGGCTGGAAGGGCTGCAGAGAGGCGAGACTCGTCACATCTTTCAATATCAATTTACCTTGTCGATCATAAAAGGAAAGCTGCACGGCAGCTGATTGCACTCCAGTATTAACAATGACTGGCGCTGATGTTAGTCCGCCGGTGGTCGCCAAAAAGGGAAATAGCAACTGGGTTGAACTATGCGGATTCGAGCCGATATTTACCGCGACGCCTTGTGACGGAGACCGACCTGACGCGGCCCACAGATTATAAGTTACCCAACCACCTGTCACCACATTGTCGGAGTCCACTTCCACGGCATAGCCAGAACCGTCACCCAATTCAGCAAAGAGCGTACCAGCAAATTCTTCCAAAAAACCATTGGCTGGAACCGTTCGGCTAACAACGGTCGCATCACCATTTCCGCGTCGCGCAGTCAACGTGATATTAGCTGGCTGTGAATTGGGGTTATTAACAAAGAGAATGCTTTCGAATTGAGTATTCTTCGAGATCCATGGGAATAATAGTTTGCTGTCACCGCTGGTCACATCAAGCGCATTACCGATTGCGGGCTCTGCACCTTGATTAAACGTGAATGAAACGCCCGTTAATGGCACGTCTGCACGAGCAATCATCATCAGATTTCCGCTCTCATTCACTAGCTGATTGACCACCGCCGCAAACGGCCTAAACGGGGCAACGCCGCTTAGCGTCTGATCATCGCTCAACACCAACTGTCCAGCGCTATCATAAAAGTCCATCGTAATGTTCGCGTCCTGATCGCCGACGTTTACGATTACGGGAGCTGAAGTCCAGCCGTCATTCTTTGGTAAGTAACCAAACATAATAGAATGACCTACCTGGGCCAGATCGCTTGCATTTGATCCATCTGTTGCAATGGCCACGCCCTGTGAGGGCGATCGACCCGAGGCCGCAAAAAGATTGTTGGTGACCCAATTCCCTCGCACGGCCAAATTGTTGGTCTCCAATACGACCGTATATCCAGAACCGCTGCCAAGCTCCGAAAACAAAGTGGACGCCTGTTCGCGCAAGAAGCCGCCCGCCTTGATCACCCTTTGAACAGATTGCGATGCACCATCCTGGCGCCTAGCAGTCATGTCTACTAAGGCTTCACGATCACCAAGATTGTTGGCGATGAGTAAACTCTCGAATTGATCGTTATTAGATATCCATGGATAAATAAGTTGACGCTCCGGAGCCGACAGCGCACCACTGCCCGTCACTCGAACATTGTCAATACACCAACCCCAACCTGTGACTGCGGGATCTGATACCAAGCGGAAGCGGACAAAAATTTGATCGCCCGGCATAAAGGTGTCGTTGACATTGATCTCATGGGGCACAAACAATGTCTCGTTAACGGGGCTTCCCTGATTGTAGGTAGCCAACCAATTGGCATCGAACCGCGAATCGTAACCGGGTGCCAATGCTAGCCAATCGGTGCCATTGTTACTGCCTTCAACAATCACATAATCCCAAAATTGCGGATCACCGAAGACACCACTCCCGGAGCCCGGCTCAACCAAAGCGATGTCGTCGTAACTTATGAGCGTTTCGCCATCCTGGACGACAATCGGTGTTTTTAGCCACAGAATATTGTCTTGGCCTGCGGCATATGGGTGCGGTGTATGGGCAGCGCCGTCGCCAAAACCCAAAGGGACTTGCCTTGAAAAGGCGGTTGTCACAAAGTTGTTCATTTCCAGGTCGTTATTAAAATCCGAATCAAATTCCATCGCTGGAATAGCCGCAAAGACGTTTGCCGTATGCACGGCCGTCTTCAAAAGTAGACCCTGTTTATGCGATGCCAATGACAAAGTAACCATGTTGTCAGAATCTGCTGGAATCCAAAATTGCCGCAGCGTATCCGCTTCATTTGCCGGTAAATCGATCGCAACTGCGCCATTCAAAAAGACCTGTGTCCTTTCATAAGCAGAGCGCAGCTCAATTTCTAATAGCAATTGACCACTGGGATGCATGGCGAATCGCGAGACCCGGGGATTCAAAATGGGATCCGGCTTCTCCACTTCAAGAAGCTCAGGAACCTCTAGTGTCCATATACCTAAGCCCTGGGTTGCCAGGAGAATCTGGTCATCAACAATGGACATTTCAAATATGGCGACACTTGGTAAGCCGTTATCCGCAAAACGCCATGTTGACCCCGCATCGTCGGACACAAATAGCCCAATCTCAGTACCAGCCCAATATTCATTAGGATTGTGCGGCATCACTAAGAACGAGAAAACGGCCACATCTGGAAATCCGTTAAGGCTCTCGCCACTATTGCCATGAAAACCCGATAGGTCTTGCCAATTTTGGCCCAAATCCGTGGTCATCCATACTTTTGCCTGGCCCGGTGCTGAAAAGAGTAAATAGGCGGTATTCGCTTCCAGCGGATGCGTGGCAAGTCCAGAGGATTCATCAAGATAAGATGGCAGATTGGTCACATGTTGGTACGTAAGACCAGAATCTGATGAAACATGAACTCCACCACGCAGCCCACTCGGCGGATCAACTGAACGACGTGATGTCGCCCAAACGATCTGCGGTCTCCTGGAAGAGATTTCTACATTGGTAAAGGGACGATACCCCACCCAATTACTAAGCGGTGTCATTGTCCAGTCACGGCCGAAATTATCAGACCGGGCAATGCCAAATTGTCCAACAGCAAAAACTAAATCGGGATCTGGACTGCGTGACGCGATTTTTGTGATAAATGGCTGAGCGCCCAATTGCGGAATACTAAACGCATTCCAAGTGATTCCTCCATCGGTTGAGCGCGCGAATCCACCTGCTTGCGAACCACCGAGCAGCCAGTCCTTGTTATTGTCATTCCAAGCGACTTCAAAACCATCGCCACCTATGACATGGCGCCAGGTGGATGCGGCTCCAGGTTGGTCTTGCGAAAGCCAAGTGCCATTGTCCTGTGTTCCGCCTATATACACATCTTCACCGGGCTTTTTATCGACGCCATAAAACTGGGTCGTCTGCATACCCGTCAACTGCAGCCACGACTGGCCGCCGTCTGTTGAATAGCCAATGCCTCCATCGTTGCCATCCAGAATCCAAAATGATTGGGTTGCTGGATCACGGGGAACGCACACAAGCGCATGATGGTCGGCGTGAACGAGGGGTAAGTTCAGACCCTGGATCCAATTAGAAATCTGTGTCGCCTGTCTGGTATTCGCGCCAGCGTTAATATTGATGCGAAATAGGTTCACGCCGCCTACAAAAACTATGTTTTCATCATAGGGGTGAACAGCGATTGTATTGTCAAACCAGCCTGCCGTGTAACTAACGGCGCCCGAAGCACTAAAGGCATTGAACCAGTTGGGATCCGTTCCGGTATCGGGCAGCAGCGTCCAACTGGTTCCGCCATTGACGGACATATATAGATCAGCTATCCCTCTCGGTCTCTCAACCGCCGCGTACAGTCGATTGGCATCGGTAGGTGCTATGGCGAGCTCCGTTCGAACAGAAATACCCGCCAATCCAAATCCGTTACCAGAAGGGTTGCCCACATCTGAAGGCAATGCGAAGTTGTTGGCTGAGACTACCCAATTGAGACCGCCGTCTGTAGACCGAATCACTCCCACTTCGTTAACAGACGCATAGATATTCGAAAAAGAGTCGGGATGGTGAATGAGTTGTTGCACGCGGTTATCGGTGGTGGTGCCAAAAAAGGCATCGGCATCAAATACTTTTGTCCAAGACTGTCCGCCATCTGTTGATCTGAAAATCGCCGACTTACGTTCGCCACCTTTCGTGCCTAAATGGCTAAAGCCGTCATTGCTACAAACCAACAAAGTATTCTCATCTTGAGGGTCAACAACGACTCGGTTAATGGCCTCCAGTAATTCTCCGTTGGCCGTGCTTGCCAACTGCTGCCACGATTCGCCGTGATCAATACTCTTCCATAGCCCAGCCCCAGCAAGATCAACGACGCGACCGTAGCCCATACCCGTTGCTGCATAAAAGACATCTGTATTCGAGGCCGCTTGGGCTAGCCATGTGGTGGATAAGGCCGTGAGTTCAGGTGACTTCAGTTGCCAACTGCTACCGGCATCTGCGCTCTTCCAGATCCCGCCACCAATACTGGCTGCAAACCAGGTGTTTTGGCTTGGGTCAGCGGCATCAACGACGACACAACGCACACGTCCGCTCACGTTGCCCGGACCTCTCCACTTCCAATCCAATGACTTCGAGGGAGAGGTTTTTCGTTTCAAGGCCCGGTCAAATTCACGAACAAGGTAGTTGCGCGGGTAGCTTGAGCCGTCGGCCGTTTGCTTGATCTCCGCAAAAGCGCGTTGCAATTCGTCAGGAAAGTCTTGCCTTGGTTGGGTACTCTTTGCACGTACCTTACGCATTGACTGCTCAATTTCAAACGCTGCCACTGTTCCTGGTTCAGCGGCTTGAAATGCAAGCGCCAATTCACTTAATAGCGCCGCAGGTGACGCGTCATAGGGCAACGATCGTGGAACGCTGTCAGGCCAAAGGAGAATCAGCGCAGAAAGGCTAGCTACGACAAATACTGAAATTCGTTTTCCCACGCAATCACCTCAAAAAAGGTGGGGCGAGCAGGACCCGCCCCAAAGGATAGCTCGTGCCCTAATCTTGTGAATCAGAGACACGATGTGTTGGCGTTCACATGAGCTTAATTTAGAGGGACCGAGCCACGATTGCTATGACACGGCCTACTCATTGCGCTGAGTATTTATACTCAAGCGTCGAATGCCATTCAATTAAGACCAAGTTCACTTAAGCAATCTATCGGCTGAACAGGGTGTGGCGCAATGGCGTAGTAAAGTTTTTACTTAATCCATCAATTCGCGTTTGTGTTGAAGCGCAAATTCAAGCAGCTTGTTGTAGCCTCTGATGTTTAGTTTTCGGCAAATATTTGCGCGGTGATTCTGGACGGTACGAAGACTCAAGCACAAATCGTCCGCTATTTCTCGGCTTGTCATGTTCTCCGCAATTAGGCGTAAGACACGCCATTCCCCGGCGGTCAAATCGATTCCCAGCTGTACGTTTTTTGTGTCTTTCTGCCCAACTAAGAGATCCGTTAACACCGGGCTCACGTAGCGTTTACCGGCAGCCACCGAGCGGATACATTTCACCAGATCTTCAACCGCACAATCCTTCAATAAATAGCCCCATACCCCAGCATTCATCGCTTCACGAAAGAACGCTTCGTCCTCATACATGGTGAGAATAATCACTCGTACGCGATCATCTTTAAGGTAATCCAGCGCCTCGATGCCATTGAGATAAGGCATGGACACGTCCATCACCAAAATATCAGGATCTTTTTCGTGCACGAGTTGGACCGCTTCCGTACCGTCGGCAGCCTCGCCGACAATCAATAAGCCCGGGCTCGACTCAATCACATTCACGAAACCTTTGCGAACAATAGGGTGATCGTCAGCAATGACAATACGAATCGTCTGATTAGGCTCGCTATGATTCATCGCTAAGTTCCGATCTATGGCGTGGTATGTCGCCAACCTCATTCTTTATCTTGATTCGAATACGGGTCCCGTTGTCAATCGAACTTTCAAGTGTGAATTGCCCGCCTAAGAGTCGCGTGCGCTCCGCCATACCCGTTAGACCCAATCCTCGCTCCACAGCCGCAGGGTCAAAACCACAGCCATCATCCGTTACTTCAAGAACAAGGTCGGAGTCGCTACGAAACGACTTTACCTTTGCGTTCTTGGCCCCAGCATGTCGGATGATGTTATTAAGAGATTCCTGCACAATACGATAGAGGTGAATCTCCAGCTCCTTGGGTTGCGGGGCCCAATTCGACAAGTCACACGCTATCTCAGTTCGCGACGCATGTTGCGATGTTTTGACCACCGCCTGCACAGCTTGCTCAAAGCCTAGACGATCAAGGATGTGCGGATGCAATTGATGCGAAATGGTTCGTGTCTCGTCTATTGACTGCAGCACGTATTCAGGAAGATCACCCAGTTCGGCTTGAGCGTCAGGTCGCTTGGCCAAGAAACCGATTAGTTCCGTACGAATGGCCGTCAGGCTTTGACCCAAGCCATCGTGCAACTCGATCGCCAACCTACGTCGCTCCCGCTCTCGTGAGGTAATCAAGTCGCGGGAAAACTCGTCACGCATCAATTGTTCTTGTTTAAGGCGCGAAAAACGATGGCGCAGCCACAATAAGATGAAGGCCAAAAGGGTAAGAACGACGGCCAGACGAAACCACCAGGTTGCCCAGAAAGGCGGTAGGATTTTTATGGTCAAGTGACGGCCATGCACATCCCAAACACCATCACTATTGCAAGACGTGACATCTAACCGATAATCTCCTGGCGCTAAGTGCGAGAAGCTGGCAAAACGGCGTGTACCTGTTTCCTGCCAATCCGAGCTTGGCCCTGACATGCGGAACTTGAATTGGTTCAGCGCAGTGTTGGTGAAATCCATGGCGGCAAATTCGATACCCAGAAAATTGTCCTTATACGGAATCTTGATCTCGCTGACGTTTTCCAATGGCTGCAAATTTGACCACGGCTTACCGCCCACTGACAAAGCAGTTAGCACCGTACGCGGCGGTACATCATTGCGTTTAATCTTGGCTGGATCAAAAAACGTGAAACCCGATATGCCGCCAAAAATCAATGAGCCGCTGCGTAGTCGATGGTAAGCGCCCGTATTGAATTCGTTACTTTGCAGTCCGTCTGTCACTTGGTAATGGACCCACTGTTGTTGATCTTTATGCAAGCGCGACAATCCTCGATTGGTACTCATCCATAGGTAGCCGGAATCGACGATTAACCCATAAACCACATTGTTTGCCAGACCGTCTTGCGCCGTGATCACCTTGATTTGATGGCTCTCATGATCAATGAAATTCAGTCCGGCACCATAGGTGCCAACCCAGACGCCTAACTCGTCACTGGCTAGGCAGCTGATAATGTCGCCACTGAGTCCTTCAGCCGTGGTGATTGTCTGTATCTGGCCGGAGCCTTTAACGTGAACAACGCCATGTCTTGAGGTACCAATCCAGAGGTCATTAGAATTACCTACCGCAATGGCAGAAACAAAATTGACCTCTGGCAGTATCCGATGCCAAGTGTCATCGTCTCGCGTTCGTCGATGTAGACCAAGCCCCAGCGTGCCCGCATAAATATGATTCTCCGTTGCCAGCAGACAGCTGACGACGTAGCCAGATTCGCGTTGCGAAAGTTTAATGGGCAGAACGTTGGTGATTTGTCTTCGGGATCCTTGTTCAGAGACATCAAGTTGAAAAAACCCATTTTGACTACCGACCAAAAGATAATCGTCGAAGGGTTCTAATAGGGCCGCAACGCGCTGTTCAATACAGGGTCCTTTTTCACACGGCCAATCAAGTGGAATAAACGCAAATTGCTTGGGGTCGTAAAGCGATAATCCTCGGTTCGACCCGATCCAAATGCTGCCGTCGGGTCGGTCTGCGAACGAATAAACCAAGGGCGTCGGCATGTCTGCTTGCGTGGGCGTTACGGTATGAAAGGTACTCTTGAGTTGCGTCAACTTGTTGATGCCACCAAGCACCGTTCCAATCCACATATTGCCAGCACGATCACAAACCATTGCCTGTACGTCATCTGAGTTTAGGCTCTTGGGGTCACTGGGATTGTGCATGTGGTGGCTCACACGTTTCCCGTCTATGACTGACACACCTAGCGACGTTCCTATCCATAAACGGCCGCTCGAATCACGCGCAAAAGACCTAACCACGGGGCTGGCAAGCTCAGGTTCCGATGAAATAGTTTGCGTGAGACGTTGCCACTCTTCCAGCTCGTGCCCCGACAAGACGAATAGGCGCAAACCATAGAAGATGTTCGCAGGTTCGGCGTTCCAAGCGCTTGGGTCATGATTCTCATCGGATTCGACAAACGCCTGATATTGACCCGCTGGCAGCTCCACAGCCGTCATTTGCAGACGATTCTTAAGCGCGCCGCCAGCATGACGCGTTTGATGTGCTTGCATGCTCCAAACGGAACGCTTTCCTTGTGTAATGCGAGCCGTATCGCCGAGTTGAGTGATGCCTTCTCCATGGGCCACAATCAAGACCTGCGTGGTTTCCGACAATTCAAAATTGTCGCGAAGCTGCTGTGAAGGCTCGCTTAGTGGCATTTCAACGAGGGGCCTTCGTTGCTGCTTAAGCTCTTGCAATCGTTGCATCACAGGAACGGAATAACGTGTGCGAAAGCCACTGCTAGGCCCATACAAACTATCGATTTTGGAACCGTCGCGAGAAATGGAGAAAGCACCATTACCCTGCGTCCCAACCCATAGCCGGTCAGAAAGGGGATCGGGATAAAGGCACGAAATATAGTTGGCAGGAATTTGTTCCGGCACTTGAGTCAATGCCAGAGCCGCTACCAAATCCGAGCCTTTGGAAGCGTCCATCGCCCAAAGTGAAAGGCCCCATTGGGGTAACCATTGCGCGTCTGGCGGAGCCCGGTTATAGGAACCAACATGGTGACTATCATCTTGACTCCAAACGAGTTGATAGGCTCCAGCAGGCAGGTCGAGCAAGTCGAGTTGCACACGATTCTTACCGTGTCCTCCAGCGTAGCGACTTTGCTTTAGGTCCATTTGCCAGGCGACAGATCCGTCCTCTCGGACAAGCCTGCCCCAATCAAACCATTCACCTAGACCTTCACCCACACCTAGTACAGCTATTCTCTGGGGCTTGTCCAATACAAACGGTTTGTTTATCGCTCCGGCTCCATCTAAGTGGATGAGCTTCTTCATGTCAGCGATTTCGCAGAATTCCTGTAGTGAATGTCCGTACTCCATCACCAATGGATATGGCACACGCACAAATATCTGTGTATGGCGGCGATCTAAATCAAAGCGCACCAGTCCACCTACCGTACCCACCCAAATTAAGCCGTCGGTTTCTGTTAATGCAGTGATTCGTGGGTGCATGATAAACAAGTCATCTTGAGCATATTGGGCAATCGGCTGGAAGGATTTAGCGTCTTTTGGCATATACCAAAGGCCTTCGTTACCGCCAGCCCAGATACCGCCACGACTATCGCAAAGTAACTTGGTAATGGACACCTGCAAATAATGGCTGAATGCTTCGCTACCGCGCTCCATGCGATCGACTCCATTTCGATGACCCACCCAAATATTGCCTTCATTGTCTTCACAAACGGTAAAAATCCAGTCGTTGGATAATGAATGGGCGTCACGCGGTTCATGGGTGAAGGTCTTAAAGCCGTAACCGTCGTAGCGGTTCAAGCCGTTGGCGGTCCCAAACCACAGGAAGCCGAGATGGTCTTCGATGGCGCAAAATACGGAGCTCTGTGATAGTCCATCTTCGAGACTCAGCCGCTGAACACGTAGTGGAACATCTTGTGCGAAGTTCCAGAAAGCCAGGCAAAGGCAAGTCAGTAGGCGTAGAAATCGCATAGCCATGAGCCTAGCGCGAAAGCGTTGGCTCCCCCAAGCGAAAACCCTTGACAGCGCTTCGTTAATGAGATTGAATCTCAATATCATATCAGCTAGAGGTCTTATGTCGAGTGTGCGATTCGTGTTTCCAAACACAAGGGACGTTAAACAGTTTTGGGAACTATTCAAACAAGAGTGCCAAGATAAATTAAGATCCCAAGCCCCATCGGGCGGCACATCCGCGCCCTAAATTGCGCTTAGATTAAACAGGCGTACCAACCTCATAATAAATTACTTAACCGTAACGAATCCTACCCTTTGGAGGCACGCGAGTATCGACAGGGGCTTAAGCGACCGAGGCACCGCTTTCGACGAAGAAATGGCAGAGTCGAAGGATCCCGGTCTGCGAATCAAGCGCAGCGAGGTTCGCAATAGCTGACCATAAACTTTCAATGATGTCATCGAGGTCGAAAGCCAAAGGTGTGGTCGGCAAGGTCATTACATTGGAGCCGTATCTGCCCTTCATGGAACGCAGCCTCGGCCTCATCTTTGAGTCCCATCTCGCTTAACAAAGCGCCGAGTTCCATGTAGGTTCTTGCCAGAAAGGGATGGAACTCAGAAAGAAGGCTCGAATACATGATGATGGCGCACTCATCATCTTCGAATGCCAAGTCGGTGAATCCCTGCAAACGATACAACAGGGCTCGATTCTTTAAGCTTTCCGCGATTAACGGGTGCCAATCCCCGAAGACTTCCATGCGAATTCTCATATTACGCTCAATAATGGGCTGTGCCTTGGCCATCTCGCCGCGTTGCAAATAGACGTATGCCAAAGCGTCTGTACTAAGCGTCAATTGCCAAACTTCGACTTCAAAGTGGCTCGAAACAACGTCCGTACTCGCCTGGTAAGCAGACTCTGCACGATCTAACTCTCCCCTGCTTGTGTACAGATCACCCAAATTGAGAAGAATGTTGCCAACGCGCAAATCCGAAGGCCCTGAAAATTCTCGTCGCATCTGCAAAGCCTGCAACAACAAGTCCTCTGCCTCGTCAAATCGGCCCATGGCATGGAGCAAACTGCCTAAGTTATTCAAGCTTTCGGCCACTTGCGCGTGGCCGAACCCCAATGTCATTATTCGCTGTTCGAGCACCTGCACTAATAGCGGCTCGGCAGCATGGTAGTGGCCGACAAAATGTAAGGTTCTCGCAAGCAGTCGCATATTCTCCAAAGCGGCGGGGTCACTAGCATCTGCACATTTAGAAAACAATGGAACAGCACGTTGAAATGAAGCTATCGCCTGCGGATACCACCCTTGTGCACGGTAGATATCTCCAAATATCTTATACATCTCGGCGCGCATGGCCGGGTCAACGCCAAAATCTTGTTCCATCAAAGTTTCGTTACGCTGCAAGAGGTCTAGGACTTTTTGGCGTTCGTCCGTTGATTGGGCCGAGTTGGTAAAATCCCACAAGAGCCGGTTCAAATAGTCTTTAATATCGGTAGCCTTTTTTGCCTGTAGGTGTGCCCTGTTGCGCTCGGTAGCCACTCGCCGATTGTTATTGGCCAGTGTGTAGAGGTATCCCGCCAACATGAACATCAAAAGGCATACGCCCATAACACTGAAACGATAGCGGTCAAAGAACTTCGAAATGCGGTAGCTCATGGCATCGCCACATGCCAGAACTGGTTGTTTGGACTGGAAGCGCATCAAATCCTCGGCGAGGCCACGCGGTGACTGGTAACGTCGGTCAGGCTCTTTACGCAAACACATCAAAACAATGTGTTCCAGATCAATGGGAATCGTTTTCCCGGCAATCGACCTAGGAGATGGAGGCTGCTCGATGCAGATGACGCGTTCCATGGCCACGAAGTCACCCGAAACAAAGTCTTGAGCTGGCCGACGACAGATTAATTCAAACAACAATAGGCCAAGTTGATAGACATCCGACGCCGTGGTTATGGTGCCTCCGCGTACCTGTTCGGGACTTGCATAGCGCGGCGTTAGCACGTGTTTGAGCGTGAGGCTGCCATCGTCGACGCGGTTGGAATCCAAAAGTTTGGCAATCCCGAAGTCCAGTAGCTTCACGTTCCCGTGTTGGTCAACCATGATGTTCGACGGTTTCAGATCGCGATGAATCACCAAGTTCTGATGCGCGAATTGCAACGCGTCACACACATCCAAGAACAACATAATACGTTGTGGGTAGCTCAAATTGCGGGACTGGCAGTAATCTACGATGTTAAGTCCTTCAACAAATTCCATCACGATAAAGGGACAACCATTGGTGTGCGTTCCGCCATCGAGAATGCGGGCAATATGAGGGTGCTCCAAACCCGCCAAGATGCGTTTTTCTCGTTCGAAACGACGTCGGCTGTCTTCAAACGAAAAGGCGGCATGCGCGATTTTCACGGCGACATTTTGGCTGAATTGGCCATCGACGCGTTCTGATAGAAACACGCTTGCCATCCCACCTCGACCTACCGGTCTCAGCAGTCGGTAGTTACCAACTACGGAGTCTTGGGCCGCCAATGCCAAAGACTCTGCAGGCTCAAGAGAGGTCGTGATCCCCAGAAAGTCTTCACCGGCGTGGCAGTAGCGCATCAATGCTTGCACTTCGCGAATCAAATCTAGGTCTTGTCCACATCTCTGACGCAACCAGACATCCATCTCGATCGAATCTTGGTCGAGTGCTTCGTTGAATACTTGGTCAATGAGCGCTCGGCGTTCTGGCGTTATTTCTTGCTCGCTGGTCACTTCTCCATCTCCCGCCTCAGCCAAGCTTTTGCGCGCTGCCAGTCGCGCTGGACTGTGCGTAGGGATAGCTCAAGATAGGTGGCCGTTTCCTCTTCGCTCAGCCCCGCAAAGAAGCGGCACTCCACAATTTGGGTGAGGCGCGGATTAAAACTGTCGAGCACCTTTAAGGCATCGTTAACTGCCAAGATGTGTTCAGGTTGATTGGCTTGGGTGGCCATATGGGGTTCTAACGTAGCTGATCGTTGACCGGATCCTCGCTTGTAGGCGCATCGCTTGCGGGCATGTTCCACCAGAACATCGCGCATCGCCGAGACGCAAACCGCCATAAACTGCTGCCTGTCCTGGATGTCCAACCCTGGTTTGTTGGCCAAGTTCAAATAGGTTTCATGGACCAAACCTGTGACATCCAGTGTGTTGAATGACGAGTGCTTCAAGAGTCGACGCGCCTTACGGCGCAGCTCTTGATAGATGCCGTCAGTTAGGTCGGTAAGTGGGTGGGAAGAAGCGTCCGGTTCTGGGTTCACAGGATCCTCAAGACAGGTTCCGGAAATGTTAGCACGATGATTTCCCATAGCGGACGCATCCAGTTTTATTCGTCCGACAACATGAGAGCCAATGTCTGACCGAACATGGTGGCTGAATCCCAATTCTGAGCCGTAATAACTTTGATCCCGAAGGAGCTATCAACCCAAACATCGTCCACAGCAGTCCAAGTGGCGCCCACCGAGTTCGGAGCGAGAGTCTGCGAACCGTTTTGCGACATGTGCCAGGAAGTAGGAATCGTATGGTTGGCATAGGTGATGCCGTCAATGGTGGATGCCGGCGAGCCTCCTTGATACGTGCAGACCTCTTTCCCATCCAGAGGGCTGGCTCCGTCTACACGCGCCCACGCCAAGACAGAGACACCATGACAAATGGCGGCGACCCACTTGTCTTGATCCACAAAATCGTTGATCAAGTCGTTCACCACAGCTTTCGAAGCACTGTTACCCACATAAGTTGGATTTAGGTAAGTGCCAGGATAGTCATATTGGTATTGGCTCGATCCCCAACCACCGACGAAAACAATGGCTGAATAGCTTGCTGGCACGGCATCCGCTATGCTCAAATCCGGCATAAGTCCTTCAAAGTTTGCCGGCTCGCCCGTGCCGCGATGAGGATGACTCAAGATCACATGTTCGGCGGCTACTTCGACGGAATAACCAGCCAACTCCAGAGCATACCGAGTATCACCGTACTCTTGATAGTAGAAGTCCTGGTTGGCGACGACCATAAGGACGGGCTGAGTTGGTTCTGGCTGCTGGCTCCACCAGTTGCGAATCTCATGCGCGAGGACCTCGCCCATGAATGCGCCCGCTCGATAGTCCTGCGCAGTAACGAGGTTGCCGTCGACATACACATCATCTTCAACGCGACTGGGGTCACCGATGGACCCATCAGCGACCATCGTGGAGGCATTGGCCTCGATGTGCCAACGCGTCAGAGGGTTCGTAAAGGTGTTGCCTTGTAGGCTGAAGCTAGGTGACGTCCCAGCATAGGCAGACACGGTACGTCCTGCAAGCGGAGACACGCCATCCACCCGAGCCCACGCCAATACGGAAACCCCGTGACAAATGGCCGCCACCTTCTTGTCCTGGGCCAAAAAGTCGTTGATCAGTTGATTGACGCGCAGTTTGGTTAAGACATCACCCCCATAAAGGCTGTTGTCATAGGTGCCCTCAAAGGCATATTGATAAGACGCGGCGCCGTAGCCACCTACCAAAACAATCGCCGAATAGGAAGAAGCGTCCACCTCGGCAAGTGAAAAATCGGGTTGAATGCTAGGTGAACCACCATGGGGAATAGCGCGATCCCGCGTCGGGGCTGCCACTATCACGTCCAGTCCTTGGGCTTGCAAGCTCACGAGTGGTTCAATGTAATCGGGATAATAGAAATCTTGGTTGGCGACCACCATTAACACCGGCGGGGGATTGTCCTGCGCCACTAAAGGCATGACGCCCATGATGGCACTTAGGACTAAGTAAAGGTTTTTCATGAATTAACTCCAGCTTGAAATTTGGGTTTCCCCTTAGGGGCTCGACCTCAACAAACAATCCCGAAAAAAGGCAGCCATACCCGCCACGTAACGGCAGGTAATGTGATGTAGATCAAGTTAACTGGGAACCAAGGGCCCCTGCGTCCACTTTTATCGAGCGGCACATTTGCCCAAGCTTCTAAGCCAACCGAGATCGCTGTCTAATCGTTAAAAAAGGCGAGGCACGTCCCAATGGATAACCCTAGGCTTCCAACCCTTCAAGCTGCACTCAGTCTTGTGTCATATCAAGACAGTCTCTTTAGTATTAATTCCTTGTTGTGACGGTCCAAACGGACACCGTGATTTACTGTATTTATCTGACAACACAAGGCTTGCCTTTATGATGTTCAAAGTGGTCATGAAACAGCCTCGAGTCGCATTCACACTTGCTTGCAGCTGAGATCTCGATGCGCAATCGGGGGCCGGATTTGCCGCCCTCAGAGGCTGGAGATATATTTTGTGGCCCAACCCCAACCTGTCGGTCCGAGTAGTATCATGTCGCGCTTTGACACGGGGGGAGACGTGAGCTGCGTCTGAGATGAAACGGTCCCGGTTGTTGACGTACCTCAAGCATTAGGCAGGGAAGTGAGAGCAATACCTCAGAATCTCCGACACGGATGACCCTGTCGCATAAGTACCAACTACTTGCTGCGATGGCTAAAACAAATAAACAAATTTCAAATAACTATTTGAAAATAAATGGCTTATATTCTGCGCCTTGATTGAAGGCTAACAGCAAACCTCCCACCCGGATGTCGGACTCACATTCTTGCAGCTTACTGCTTGTCGCTTGTAACTTGCTGCTTGCTGCTTGATACCAACGTAAAAGAGGCGGGCAAGCCCGCCTCTTTAGGTAATGAGCGTGGGCAATTTGCCCACGCTCGGTTACGCGCACTCAGAAGCGATAGGAGGCACTGATACGCACGCGTCGAGGTTGTTGGTAGTGGGTTGGAAGACCGTAGTTGGGGTTACGAGAGCCTGATTCCAGGTCGTAGCCTTCTTCAACTTCGGTGACCGCATCCATGTCAAATGCGTTAAAGGCATCGAAACGAAGCACAAAATCAGCGCGTCCTAAACGCAGCGGATACTGTGCAGACAGATCAAAGGTTGAAACGCTGTCGGTGGTACCAAACGATCCCCGTGGTGCAGCTACGCCGCCCGCAAAGAAGGATTCAACACCGTAGTCGCCGGCGAATTCATCGGTGGGATGAACGCCGAATGCGTTGACTGGACGACCTGAACGATAGCGCAGCGTGGCACCCAATTGCAGACGGTTGGCCATTTCATAAGCGCCAAAAACTTTAAAGTTGTGGCGCCGATCGTTAGGCAAGTTACCGTAGCCATTGTCTAACAGACCAGGCTGATCGAATAGCGTGGTGATACCGGCATCATCTTGACCGTTATCACTACGTACCCAACCTTCGTAGTTACCGTAGCTGTGTGACCAGGTGTAAGAACCTTGGACCATCCAGTTGTCGACCCAACGTCTTTCAAAGGTCAGCTCGGCCGCGTAGTACTCACGCTGAGCTTCTGGGTAACCCAGATCATCAGCAGCTAGCGTGACTTCATCTAATACGCCATCACCGTCCATATCTACAAAGAAGTTCAGGTCAGTGCCAGGGTTGGTTAAGACATAGTAGTCAAAACCGTGTGCTTCAAAACCAGCGTCAGCGTAGTTGGCTGCAGCGTAACGGTTCAATGCTGCGTCAACCGCGATGTCTTCAATGGTACGGCCGAGTGTACGGTTAACGAATCTTGCACCGACAGACCAGTTATCCGCCAAAGTGGTTTGGTAACCCAAGACAATTTCGTCTTGGAACATAGGTTCGATGGAGGTATCACGAATCTCGCGCGCATCGGGGACTTCGCCGTCACCAAATACAGTCAATTCTAAGGATTCGCCACCACCGATGGGGCTCCAATCGCTGTCTTCGTTGATACCTTGAGCGACATACCACTCTTCGGTAAAGAATTCTGCACCCGACATACGGATATTGGTGTTGGATGCGATGGGCAGGTAGTAGCGGCCGTAGCTGCCGTAAACTTTGGAGTCGCCATCACCATGAGGGTCCCAAGTGAAACCCAATCGAGGAGCCAATTGGTTATCGACTTTGATGAAGCTTTCGCCAACCGCGTTTTTGTTGTTGAAAGATTCGTTGCGTAAGCCGAGGTTCAGGGTCAGGTGATCGTTCACGGCCCAGCTGTCTTGAACGTAAATAGCTGTGGTATCTGTTTCAAATTCGCCACCGCCACTAAAGATTCGTTCACGAACTAGCAGATCACCAGCATTCGGTGCACCGTTATCAAAAGTTTCGCTACCATCCGCTATGAAATAGCGGTAGTAGAAACCACCAGAATAAGTGCTTTGCTCTTTCGACGTGTTCTGTTCGACGTCAAAACCAGCTCGGAAACTGTGATTCCCGAGGAAGTAATCAAAGTCGATACGCGCAGCTTGACGTTCATCAATAGAAACGGCGGGCTGCTCGTTCACGAATATACCGGCTGGGCTAAAGGAACCTTGTCGGCTGTCGATCACATAAGGATGAATATCAGCGGTCGAGCTATCGGTACGATCAAAATCGTTGGTACCAGCTTGAGCTGAAACGATGAAGTTAGGCGAAATGATGCCTGTATATTTGAGAATGAAGTTGGAGCCACCGCGGAAATGGGTGCCACTGCCACTGGCGTTACCACGTCCAGATACGGCGTCATAGTCGTAGACAGCTTCAATTGATTCTTGTTCATCTGTAAAAGCCGTTAATTCAAGTTGGTGGTTCTCGGTTAGATACCAATCTAACTTGCCGCCCCAAAACGAATCTTCGGATGTAAAACCACTGTCGCGCGTTAAGCGAACATCACTTGTTTCGCGATCACGTGGATTATAGAGAACATAGAAAAAAGCTTTGTCTTTGACGATGGGCCCACTTGCGTAGAAGTTGGCGTCCAAGATATCGCTTGACTCACCAGAATTGAGCCGTTCAAAGGTATCTTTCTCGTCGGAAGACAAACTATTTGGTTCCCAGAACAGGCTAACGCCATAATGGAATTGATTGGCGCCACTCTTGGTTACTGAGTTAATAACGCCACCGGTTGAGCGTCCAAACTCAGCTTGATAACCGCCTGTTTTGACTTGCATTTCTTGCAGGAACTCAAATGGTACCTGACTTCCACCAAGTCCGTTTCTGAAGTTGGTTGTGTTTAGGCCATTAACCAAATAAGAGTTCTCAGCCACCGACGTGCCACCAATGGATGCCAGTGTCAAGCCTTGCTCCTCAGCTTCGTTAAAGGCGTCATCGCCCTCAAGCGATCCTGGCGCTAATAAAGCGACAGATGTCTGGTCACGGGCTACGGGGATGCGCGAAATCAAGTCGTCCAAATTGACGTTCAAACCCGAGGTTGTACTTGATTTGTCCACCAAAACGCGACTATTGGTCACCGTTAAGGTTTCTGAAACAGCGCCCGCTTGCAGTTGAATCTTCAAGGTCGTCTTGTCACCAATACCCACGGCAATACCAGACTGTTTTGCAGTCTGAAAACCGGGCATGGTAACCGTAATGTCATAATTACCAACTGGCAAACTAGGGAATCTAAACTCGCCACTCTCTTCAGTGACCGCGCTGCGATTCAGCCCAGTGGTTACATTCTCTAAGGACACCACCGCGCCGGGCAGTGCCGAGTCATTATTGTCAGTGACACTACCGGCCAAATGGCCAGAAGTATCGTCAAACGAAAATGCTGATAAGCTCAGCAAAATGAGCGAGATCCATGAAATCCCGCGTTTGTGCAGGTCTATGCTCATCGTGTCTCCTATTATTCTAAGTGCTTGGATCTTCGACGATGCGCGAGACGTTTGTGTGGCAAACAGATATTCGCGTTATGACATCGTCGTCATGAACTTTTACAACAAAAGATTCACGTTTTGGTAACACAGCAAAGACTGATCCAAATCAAAGATCACATATGTAAAAATCCTGAAACAGACCCTTATCTGTTACGGTGCCACGATTCTTTAGCAAACAGCCGTTCTCATGTTTACGATTGTTGACATCTACAACTCTTTTCATCCGTTTTCATG
This sequence comes from Holophagae bacterium, assembly GCA_029263455.1. Taxonomy (GTDB): domain Bacteria; phylum Acidobacteriota; class Holophagae; order Acanthopleuribacterales; family Acanthopleuribacteraceae; genus JAGQSC01. The sequence continues at coordinate 280,533 of JAJCXM010000008.1, read as the reverse complement.
GATCCACAAGATTCAAAAAATTGTTTCCTGGCTTTTCTTGGCGAAGACATATGTGCCGGAGAGCTTTCTTCGAGGCGCTTAACCAAGTTCTTCTTTTTGTTTGGCACGAAAAACGGCCTCTGCCCGATTGGAGACGCCGAGCTTGGCGTAAATGTTTCGCGTGTGGGTCTTAATCGTATTAACCGAGACACATAACGATTCTGCGATCTCGGAATTGGTGAACCCCATAGCTATCCGCTCCAGAATTTCGCGTTCCCGCCGGCTCAAAATACCGTCGTCCTCAAAATGGGCCTGGCGTTTGCCAGGACGGCGTTTAATCCACGCGGTGATGCCTATGCCTAGACTCATAAATACCAAGGCGACCAAGCCTAGATAGGTCTCTAGGTTTAAGCGATAGGAAAAAAAGGCGAATTCCAGCAGTTTCATAGCCGCCAACAGAGCAGCCAATGCCAATCCTACGGTCAGGGGAATCCAACGACGCATGCGGATAGCATACGCGAACTTAGGTTGTGGTGGCGAGTTTAGTCAAGCTGCAAGCAGCAGGCAGCAAGCGTCTCTTCGTTGGCATTTGAACTCACCCATTCGCATGAGTTCGCTCAAAATCACCCGTTCAGGTGATGGCTTAAATGACCTAAACCGAATTATGGTTAGGCCATCCATCGAACAACAGAGGAGCACGCAATGAAAACGATTTACAAATATGGTCTGATAGCCGGCACGACAATGGTCACCGTCATTGCTATAGGCATGGTCTTGGTGCCAACCATTCCAGAAAACTACAAAACATCTGAAGTTATCGGTTACACCACCATGGTCTTGTGTATGAGCTTGGTCTTTGTGGGCATCCGGGCACAACGAGAACAGCTTGGTCAGTTGAGTTTTAAGCAAGGCGTTTGGGTGGGTACACAGATCACGGGCATCAGTTCAGCTATCTTTGGGCTGTTCACCTATATTCTTTACCGCTTTATCGATACCGAGTTCGTGCACGAGTATTACGCTCATTACAAGCAAATGGTGCGCGACAGCGGCGCCTCGCAGGAGGCGATTGAAGCCCAGTTAGCCCAACTAAATTCGATGAGCGAATTCATGTTCAGTCCCATCTTCCAAGCCTTGTTAATGTCCATTACTGTTTTCTTGATAGGCGCATTGATGACGATCATTGCGTCCTGGTTCTTACGCAGTAAGTGATAGTCACCACCTGCGATACAGTCCCGCAACTACCCATGCCTTTCTAATCCGATTGAATGGCTGGCACGATGGATGGGTAGCCCTTGGCATTAAACAGAAACGAGGCGCCCACAATTTCATCAAAACTGCCAACTTCGATACGTACATCCTGATTAGGTGCAAAGGTGTCAGTTAGCCTGGCGTAAGGAATCCGCGGCTCCAATTCGAGGTTTGATTGATGAAGTAACGATCCATCACGACTGAAAGCGCGGACGGTTAGTTGGGCAATCTCATCACTAATATTAACCAGCGTTATGGCTGAAACCGCGTCCTGATTTGGCAAGACATTAAACGTCAAACCAAAAGCGCCACCGTCAAAAGAAAGAGGTGGCACACGAATACCGTCAACGGCCGCCAGACCATAGGATTGTAGAGTCACATGCAATTGGCTTTGGATCAGATCACTCGAAGCGTACACCAGTAAACTGAAACTAGGCGTCAAATCAAAGAGTTGATCTAAATCGAGCGAAATCATTTGTTTAGCAGCTAGTTCGATCTCCACTTGCGCACTTGAACCATTGCCGCTCGTTGCTTGCAAGCGAACCATGCCATCGCGATCCCAACCATTACTCAACCATAGCTGACTCTGATACTGCTGGTTATTACTGACCCAAGGAAAAACCTGACGCAAACAGCCACGTTGATGGGCGACGTTATATATCACTTCATTTGTATGCTGATCGACCAAATCAAAGCTAATCTCGTTTTCGTCCGCCTCGGAATTGACGCCTATCACATTGGATAAGATTTCGGGCGCTTCTAACATCAATAATCCCAGAGTTTCATCACTTTCTATGTCAGCGAATTCACTGTGGCTAAAGTCCAAAAAGAGCCTAGTATCTGCGGGAAAGTTATCGGCGTAACGATTAAAACGCGCATTGCTTAAATGTTGTTCAATCAAGTGACTATTCCCTGAAGCGGATGACGGTGCGTCGACGCCAATGGTAAATGAGACCGGATCATCCGCTTGAGGTGGCAGGTGCGTATCGCCGTCTCTTAACCATAGACTAGAAGGCACGATGACTTTAAACCAAATGGCTCTTTCACCCCGTCGCCAACGCACGATGGAAATGGCGTCTTCAGCTAAATCAAGCTCGCGTTGCGAACTGGCCCTTAATCTTAAGGCCAAATGGACGGCGTTAGGAAAAGACGGATCAACACTGCCAACTGAATTACCCAAAACTACACCTGAAGGCAATTTCAGCCGTAAAAACATAGGATTCTCTGGGCTGGCATTGGCGAAATCATCTGAATTCACAGTGAATTGCAGCGCGTCCATTAACTCGTGACTGTCGTTTGGACAAAAACCAGTCACGTTTGGCGCAGAAACCGAAACGTGCGTGATCAAGCAAAAAAATAGAATCACGTCGAACCTCGCAAAAAGGGCGTAGCCAAATCATAACCAAAGCGTCACCAACAATAAAGAGTTAGCCGTCCATTAACTATTAGCCTTTACTCAGCAACCCTCAACCGAGAATCAATAACATTTAGTCGACTATTCAGCTTACGTTTGCCCTCATCTTGTTAATGAGTAGGCTGGCTTTTAGGCCGCCAAAAAGGGCAAACAAGACCCAGACATGAAACGCCACCGACAACCAATCCGCAATCAATACGAGCAATAGGGCGTCCACCACATAGATCACCATGCCAAGCATAAAAACCCATGATCTGGCTTTATTGGCTAACAATCCGAACGAGGCAACCGCACAGGCGATAGATAGGTTGATCACAAATACAACGGACCGAATGATGGTAGTTGAGCCGGGTTCCTCGGCGATGAAGGCCAAGCCAAAGCCATCAACAAACTGCGTGATTCCCAGTCCAAAAAGCAAACGCCATTCGCCGCCAAACACGGCGACCAAGGAATTGACCATCGAAAGGCCCGCTAGCCAGTAGAACCAATTTCCGCCGCGACGAAGCTGCTCCACAGCCAACTCGATTTCGACTTGTTGCGCGCCCGCTTCATCTTGAAGCGCGCCTGTTTCATCATGCTCTGCATCTGGCATAGTCACGTCATTCATACTCGTCCCCCTCAATCTAATGTTAAACAAAGCCACTATAGTTCAAAAGAGGTCAAATCTCCATGAATCTATTTTTTTACAAATACAGCGACAGGTTGTGAGTGTGTGACTTGACTTAGCTTGACTTGAAGATCCATACTCACAATTACAAGTCAGGGGGAAGTCCGGTGGAATTCCGGCGCGGTACCCGCCACTGTCATCGTGTAATACGAAAGTCAGAGCACCCTGAAATGCGTTGAAAGTTCGGGTAAAACAACCGACGCAGCCAGACCGGGTAACCGGCGTATGGAACGAGTGGAAACGTGTGAGACGCACGTGCCGCCCCGCGACTGTATGCAGGGACAAAGCCCCAACCAAGCCACTGTCAAGACGATGGGAAGGCCGGGGCTGAGGATGAACTGTGAGCCAGGAGACGCGAGTTCGATAAATTGGCAACAACTTTTCGAGGGAGAAGACAAATGAAGTTAAGCGTTATGGCCATATGGCTAGTTACCGCCATGCCCGTGTTTGGGCAGGGCGACATCCTTATCAAAGAACAGATAACTGTGATTTCAAGTAAGGCTGACCGTTCTCATGAATCGGCCGTCAGTCAAATCAAGGTCATCACAGCAGACGAAATTGAACGTCATCAATGGAAAACCGTGCAAGAGGTGCTTGAGTATCAAGCTGGTATCACTATCGTGAGTAATGGCGGAGACGGTTCGCTGTCGCGTGTTTTCTTGCGCGGCGCGCCATCTGAACATGTGTTGGTGCTGGTAGACGGCGCCAAACGAAACGACGCATCTGGCGTATCACGGGCCTATGATTTTGCCCATCAATCGACCGCCGGAATCGAACGCATAGAGGTGCTCTACGGTCCACAATCGGTGCTTTACGGATCTGACGCTGTATCGGGCGTGATCCACATCATCAGTCGCCATGGCCATGAACAAGCCCAGGGTCATTTTGCCCTTGAAGCAAGTGACGAGGGCGCTTGGCGCGCTAGTACCGATTGGATGGCCGCCAGCGAGCAAAACAGCTTGTCATTTTCGGTCGATCAGTGGCAAACGGACGGCGTTTCAGCGGCAAACGACAATTTCTCAGATCCATTAGAAGACGATGGCTACGACCGTTCCCACATTCAGGTTGGCGTTGGCCACAGTCGCGACCGCGTAAAATTGGGACTCGATCTTAACTGGTTGGAAGGCCGCATGGACTTGGACAGTTTTGGCGGTAGTTTCGGTGACGATCCCGATTTTCGCGGCGCCATACGGGAATTGAGCGCGGCTGGATTTGTCGAATACCAGTGGTCTGATCGCATAAACTCACACGTTCAAGCGAATTTAGGAGAAACTCGCCGGCGAACACGAAACCCAGATAGTTTTGAGCCTACACTGGAATCCCACAACGAGTATTCCGGTACCAATAGCGAAATAGGCTGGCGTAACGTGATCCAGATTGATGATACCCACCGCCTATTGGCAGGGCTTGAGTGGGAGAGAGAAGCAGCGACCGGCAATGATCTATTCTATTTTGGTGAGACGCCCTTCACCTCCGCCCTTGATGGCGAAGCCGAAACCTTCGCTAGCTTTGCCCAGTTGGGCGGTGAGTCAAAGCAGGGCTCATATTTGGCAGGCGTGCGTTGGGCCGACCACGATCAGTTCGGCGAGGCATTAACCTATCAAGCAGGCGCTTCAGCTGTTTTGCCCGTCATCGGCACTCGAGTTTCAGCTCACCTGGGGACCGGATTTCGCGCCCCTTCCCTTTACAACCTGTATTCACAATACGGGAATCAGGAGTTGGAGGCGGAGAAGAGCACGTCGTGGGAGTTAGGCGTACAGCAGCATTGGGAAGCACAAAAATTGACGGCCGATGTGCGTTACCACCAAGCGCGTTACAAACAATTGATTACGTTTTTCTTTGATGCCAATACTTTTGCCAGCTATTACATCAACGAAGACCGGGCGCAAATCTCAGGATTGGAAGCTAGCCTGGAATATCAAGGCAGGCACCTCAAAATCAAGGCCTTTGTCGAGGATTTGGATGCTCACAACGGTCTTGACGAGAAGTTGCTGCGTCGTCCAGAACGCCAATTTGGCTTGAGCCTTAATGGACAAATCCTGGATCGCTTGCACTACTTTGCACGTTGGCGCCATGAGGGAGAACGGGACGACATTACCTTTGACTCGACCACTTTTGAACAGATCCGCGTGCAATTGGCCGTCATTGATCTGGTGGATTTAGGTGTACGTTTCCGTTTCAACCCACGATGGTCAACCCACATACGCGCCGATAACGTTCTAGATGACGATCAAGTACGAGTCGTCGGCTACAAGAACCAAGGTCGGCGCTTCTTTGGCGGCTTCACCCTTCAATTTTAAGCCCGAGCAAAAGGAGGTCCTTGATCAAGGACCTCCATTCTTGGGGAATCAAAGCTTAGTCGAAGCACCCTTGATCGACGAGAGCGGCTAGGTCTGCCACATCAACGACCCCGTTCATGTTGGCGTCGTAGTCTAGATTATCCAGTTGCCAATATTCGACGAAGTTATTTGGATTGGGACCGCAAGGTTCCCAATCACCAATCGGTTCGAGGATCGGACCGCCAGTCTTGCAGTAGTAGATATCTTCACCTACGACATCGTGAACGCCAGCGCGATACCATAGGACAACATCTGTATTGGCAATGGATTCACCGTTGGCTAATGATCCTTCATTGATGGCACAACCGCCCCCACTATCTGAGATCTCGCTAGCCTTGTAAGCGGATGCCATGAAATCAAGTTTCGAAAAGCCATCAACGGGCAGAAGCAAATCTTGAACGCCAGGTGTGACGCGATAACCTCGTCCTGATGTCGCATCCATCACTTCCCACGATGTCGTGTTACCTTGCCAGGCACGGGTTGTTTCAGAAGGCAGCACGGTGGGTGAACCAGCCTCGACTTCTTGAACAAAATCATTGCCAGCATCGTCGATATCAAAATCAAGGCGCCAATAATTGTGATGTCTGTGGCTGGCACTAGAACAGGAGTTGTTATAGATACCAAAGCCAAACGTAGGCAGGATGGTGCCATCCACGTAAAACTCCCAGCGCATGGTGTAACGATACCAACCAGCCTGGAACTGAGAGGTTAACCTGATGTGATCGGGATACTCTTCGACGGCAACGCCCGTGTTACATGGGTGAGGTCCTCCCCAGGGACAGTCACCGGGCGGATTACTGCGATCTTGTGCATGATCACACACCGTTTCGGCAGCAAATGATGTCTTGTAAAAGCCTGGGGGTGAAGGTGTTCCATCCATCGCAAAAGATCGTTCCTGGTCGGACCAATCGCGGTAGCAGCCACATCCACCCGCATCATATTGCACGTTTAATATCGGCGCATGTGCACGTTTAAAAACGCGTAGCCCTTTGTAAAATGCATCTCTTATTTCTAGACCAGAGCCATCAGGTCCACTGGAAGCCGACGGCCTCAACACACAGAATTCCCAGACGGGATCGACACTAGGAAAAGAAACGTGGTAGGCGCCGGGGGGGCAAGTTACTTGTGACAAGGCAGCCAGAGACATAAACCCCAAGAGCATCACAACGAGGTATTTCATGGCTGCACCTTCCCATTTCGCGTGTAATTTCGATAGATCACCCGCATGGACACCAAATCAACTACCGCCTGAAAAACCGGATGTGTCTCATCATCATCAAAAGCCACCACATGGATACACCTGGACCCAGGTCCGCAGGGCGCGGGGTCTTTTTCATTGAGGATGAAGCCACCGTCCAAAACACGGCCTTCTTCATCAAGAAAACGAGCCAGCTCTGAATCGCTTCTGACCAAATCTTTAGCCAGTGTAATCTCAAGCGATGAGGCCCTGATTTCGTGACGTTCGTGGATCGATTCTCGAACTAAGAGACCACTTTCGGAATACTGGCGCTCCAATGGAATTCCGCGATCGTAGTCAAAAACATATTCGATTCGTCCCATCTCGTGGGTTCCGTTGACATCGACCCAATCGGACCAGGATCGAAGTACAGCCTCACTAGGTCGCTCAATTTTTTGTACATTGTCTTGCGCAAAAAGCGTAAACACGACCAAACAAAGGGCAAAACGCATTGTTCCCTCCTTATTCAATAACCAATACTAAAGATTTTTACATTATACAGACAGCAGGTTACAACGATAGGTTTTTGCGGTGATCGATGCTATATCGGCCGGGTTGATGGTTATAGAAATAGAAACAGCCGCCTAGAAGGCACAGATTCTTTACAAAATTGCTACGTTGGTAAACATCCCAAAGCCACACCCAGTCTGGACTTAGCCCGACGGGTTTAACAAAGAGATTGGGCGCATGGATGACGGCCGTCACCAAAACGAGAAATATACCGAGTGCTACGGCGCCTAGTCTCACGCGCCAACCCACCATTATCGACAAGCCACCGGCCAAAAGTACGCATCCCGACATAAACGACCAAAACCTCGGAAAGACAATCCAGGAGGGCATCATCGAGCGGATGGTGGCATCGGAGAACATATGTTCGAGACCAAGGCCAATAAAAATGAGGCTAAACAAAACCCTAAACACGAATTCCGATTGGTCATACTTCATGGCTGCACCCACTCTTTAATCTTTGGCAAGCCTCGGTACAGAACCCAGTGATATAAGCGCTGCGGCAGAATACGCCTCAGGACATTAAAAACCCGAGCATCCCATGTTACATAAACCCGCAAACGCCCGGGTTTGCGAATCTCGCGCAACACCCGCAAGGCGATATCGTCAGGTGTGGTAGGCGACTTAAACATCAGCCGTTCAATGAGTCGCAACATATTCACATAATAGCGGTGATAGGGGTCTGATTCGTTCTTGATGGAATCGTTTGCTTTATCAACGACAATCGCATGACGAAACGATGGCGAATGCACAAATCCCGGTTGGATCAAAGTGACATTCACCTGCCAAGGACGCATTTCGTACCACAGCGACTCAGAGGCACCTTCCAAGGCAAACTTCGATGCACTGTAAGTGCTCATGGTAGGCATGGCAACCATTCCGGCAGTGGATGAAATATTAATGATGTGACCACAGCGCCTTGCCCTCATGGTGGGCAAAACCAGACGAGTCATGGCCATGGGTGCTTGGTAATTGACTTCAAATTGCCTGTGTTCGTCGTCTTCAGTGAGATGTTCGACAACACCCCGATAACAGACCCCAGCGTTATTGATTAACACATCGATGCGGCCCCATTTATCTAATACTTGTTTGACTGCTTGCTGGCGTTGATTTTCATCCGTGACATCGAGGCCAATAACCAGGCATTGCTTGGATTTCCCAAAAGGTAACTCATCGAAACGAGCAAGTGATGACGATCTCGCGGTCACCACAACTAAATAACCCATATCAAGTAATCTAGATACGATCGCCAAGCCGAGCCCGGTACTGGCGCCAGTTACCATGACCACTTTTTGTTGTTTCACTTTGTGACCAACCATGATGCAAGCATAGCGAGTTGCAGCGCTAAGATGAACGTAAAGCTCACAATAAGCTCAGTCATACGACTAAACTAGTAACTCTGTAGACGCGTATGATCAACAACTAGAGAAGAAACATTTTAGAGGGAGCTTTGTCTATGAAACAGTTTATGAAAACGTTTTTTGCAGTTTGTAGTGGGCTGATATTTGTCAGCTTATTAGTTGTCTTAGTTATTGCCGGGATAGTTGGAGGCGACGATCGCCCTGAAGTCAAAAAAGACTCTATCCTGACCTTAAATCTGGGCATTCCCATTTCCGACAAACCGCTTAATCAGGGCATCGGAGATGCCGTCCAGAGTGCAATGGGCAATGGTATCGAAAAGACCAATACCCTGCGAAGTGTGACACAAGCCATTAACCATGCCAGCAGTGACTCTCGGATTACAGCCCTCTATATTCACGGCGCTACTGCGCGAGCGGGTTATTACTCGGGTTGGGCGGCACTTAAAGAAGTACGACAAGCCATTGAACAATTTAAAGAGTCTGGCAAACCGGTTATTGCATACGAGACCGCCTTAGACGAAGCAGGCCTTTACATGATGTCGATTGCCGATGAATTCTACCTAAACCCCATGGGCTATATCGAGTTCAACGGATTCGCCGCACAGATCATGTTCTTCAAAAAAGCCTTCGACAAATATGGCGTCGATGTTCAGGTGACCAAAGTAGGCAAGTACAAGTCAGCCGTCGAACCTTTCTTGCTTGAAGGCATGAGCCAGCCAAACCGCGAACAGCTTGAACTCTTGTTAAATGATTTTTTTGACGAGACCGTTAATGGAATCGCAAACGCTCGAGGTTGCGACTCCGATCTACTGCGAAATTTGTCTGATACCCAAGGTTTCCTTACTGCAAAAGTTGCCATGTCGCATTCACTCATCGATGAAGCCGTTTTCTACGATGATGTCATTGCTCGGTTGCGGGAATTAACGGGAACCAAGGACGGTGAGAAGATAGAAAGACAGATCGATGTCACCTCCTATTACACTGCTATAAAAGACACAAAACAAAAAGACGACCGCATCGCGATCATTTATGCGGAAGGCACGATTGTCGACGGCGGTAGTGAAAAAGAAGTGGGCGGCGACCATGTCGCACAATTATTGCGAAAGGCTCGTGAAGACGAAAATGTTAAAGCCGTCGTTTTGCGTGTCAACAGCCCGGGCGGCAGCGCGCTAGCTTCCGACGTCATCCAACGCGAAACGCGCTTAATCAAAGAATCTAAACCTTTTGTGGTCAGCATGGGAACGGTTGCTGCATCTGGCGGTTATTGGATCTCTACCTATGCAGATCAAATATTTGCACAACCCAATACGGTGACAGGCTCAATTGGCGTTTTTGGAATGTTTCCAAACTTTCAGAAGATCATGAACGAGCACGGCGTTGTCGTGGACGTCGCCAAGACATCAACGATGGCAGACTCGAACAGTAGCTATCGTCCCAAGACCGAAGCAGAACTTGCGGTTTTTCAAACGTTTGTTGACGAAATTTACGAGATCTTCTTAAGCAAAGTAATGGAAGGCCGTAAGTTGGAACGCGCCCACGTTGCTGAAATAGCTGAAGGACGTGTATGGTCCGGCGTGCAAGCGTTAAATCTTGGACTGGTTGACCAACTAGGCGGCTTAGATGAAGCCGTCGCAGATGCGGCAAAACGCGCCAATCTTACCGGCAAATACTCAATTGTTGACTATCAAAAGAGCAAGAGTTTTGCCGACGAATTGATGAGCATGGCGGGGATGGACCAGACGCAATTGGATCAATCTGTAACCGCCGATCTGACACGCCTTTGGCATGATCTTCAATCACTACAATCACAGCAAGGCGTGCAAGCAAAAATGCCTTTTGAGTTAGTTATTCGCTAGCCAACAAACGGAAAAAGGGGAGCCTAAGCTCCCCTGTTCCTCTCCCCCTACTTTTCCTAAACAGGCTCAGCGCTAGTCGCCTGTCATAGGAACTCTGGCAATCAATGTCAAAGCAATTAAACCCATCTTAAGTATCAGCATCGACTCATCAGACAATCGTGTCTCCCTGGCAGGCTCAGCCTGATGCGTACTTGCAGGTGGAGATACACGTACCAATTTGAACGGTTGAGCCATACGCTGGTTGGTGGCTACTTGGACTGGATGCACAGTGCTGATTGAATCAGTACTAGTGATCTCAGAGACTCGACTAAAGCTGAGCCACAACAAAATCATAAGCATCCTTCCTCCTTTGCGTCATTGACGCGTTGACTATCTATAGTCCAATTTTCAAGCCAAATGAACGGTCTACCTAAACAACTAGTTTTAAACTATTTAATTGTTCGTGGCTGAAAATCAATGCGAGAATTTTTGGCAACATGTGAGAAAAAACCTCACACAAGAAAGGTCAGACGGGCAAGTTTGTTTAACCTGCTGTGCGAAATTGGTCGATATAATTGACAACAACATCCCGTTGCCTAATATCTCCTGCTACACAAATCTAGAAAGGTCCGTCATGCCCGGATTCCCCACATTTAGTGTGAACCGGATGGAATTACGTTTGCATCGCACATATCGTTCAATTGCACTACTAACCCTGCTCGTGTTTGCGGGTTCCTACACGTTGGCTCAGATTGAACGCGCCCCAATCGAAGCAATTCAAATAGAGTCGGGACTTTCGGAAGGTACGATTTGGGCGATTGAACAGGACCAATCTGGGTTTGTCTGGGTGGCCACATCTCACGGTTTGAATCGATTTGACGGCTATCAATTCAAAGTCTTTCGTGCCGACGGGGGCCCTACTTCAATAGCCGGCAACGTGGTAAGAGCGCTCCTGTTTCGAGCGCCTCGGACTCTATGGGTTGGCACATCCAATGGTTTGAGCAAATTCAATACTGAAACTGAGACATGCACCAATTTTCGCTACCAAGCGGGCAACGACGACTCACTGCCAGGAAATTACATCACTTGTCTGGAAGCCGACGACGAGGGGCAGGTATGGGTTGGTACGCGCTCTGGCGTCGCCAAAGTAGATCAGCAGGGCCATGTCCAGACCGTCATGCAAACGGACAAGCCTCCCAATTCCTTACTAGATGACCAAGTTCGGGCTATTTTCGTTGCGCCATCAGGTCACGTGTGGATTGGAACAGACTCGGGCGTTCACCGCTGGGACGCAAGAAATGACCAGCTCGATTTGTTCAAACACGACGTAAACAACTCGGATTCGCTTGGACCAGGCGAAATCAAATCATTACACGGCGACAATTTGGGTATCTACGTTGGCAGTTCAACAGGTCTATATCGTTTTGAGAAAGGCCAACAGCGATTTACGCGCATACCGATGTCGGAAGATGACCTATTAGCTTCCCCTTATTGGGTCAACGCTTTAGCGCGAGACCGGAAGGGAAACCTTTGGGTTGCGACACGCGAAGATGGTATCCGATGCTTAAACCGACGAAGCGGTGAAATTCACGGCTATCGGCAAGACATCATTCACGGGGGATTGCCGTCTAACAATTTGTTAAGTCTAAAACTTGGGCAATCCGATTTGCTATGGATCGGCACTTACAAAGCCGGCCTTGCAAAACTGGACCTGAAACCGCGGAAATTCAAGAGTTACTTTATGCATCCTGTCGCTGGCGTCAATGCTGATTCAACGACAGCCCTGTTACGCGATTCGCGAGACGGACTTTGGTTAGGCACGCAAAACGGCGTCATCCACCAAACGCATTCAGGCACGATAACTCATTTCCATGACAAGGCAACACTTTCCGAGCGTTTGAGCGGGAATCAGATACTGTCTTTACTAGAAGACGACAAGGGTCAAATCTGGATTGGAACCTATGCTTCAGGCCTCAATATTTACAGTGAGGGAAGCCGTCAGATTCGCCACTATCAAAAAGAGCCAGACAAGGTGGGCGGACTACCACATGATATCGTAAAAGTGCTCGTTAAAGACGCGCAAGGCCAAATCTACGTTGGTTCGCGAGCGGGCCTCCACCTGTTTGATGAACTTACCGGCATTGCCACAGAAGTTCCTATCTTCACGCCACAGCAAAGCGTTTCTGAACGACGTATCCTCGCTTTTCGTATAGATTCGGCGGGCATATTTTGGGTTGGTACCAATGGCGGTCTTTACCGTTATGACCCCAACAATGAATCAGTGCAAATCTTCCGGCCCAACGCGAATTCAGCATCCATTTCGCACAATGAAGTAACCGCTATCCTGGAGGACGACGACGGGCATCTCTGGGTAGGGACTAGTTTTGGTTTGAACATATTACGCAAGAAGGTACCTCCTTTTGAACATCTCTTTGAAGGTTCCCGGCTACGGGACTCCACTGTTCACGGTCTAGCAAAGGGTGCAGGTGGTGATATCTGGGTGAGCTCAAATCGCGGATTAACCAGATTGAGAAAAGACGGTCAAAACCTGCACTACGACTATCGAGACGGTCTACAGAGCAACGAATTCTTACAAAGTTCCGTCACTCAGGACGAACAATTCGTCTATTTTGGAGGCACAAACGGATATTCAAAATTCGACCCGAACCTATTGAATCTTAATCCGAACCGTCCAAAAGTGAGGTTTACCTCTTTTCGTATTTTTGAGAACTTACAACCCATTGGTCAACGTCTAAACGATCTAGGTGAACTTGTTATTTCACATCGAGAAACATACATATCGTTTGAGTTCTCGGCACTCGAGCACACGGCGCCGGGCAAGAACCTCTACGAGTATCAGCTGGTAGGATCGATGGATGAAGCCTGGCAGCGTGTCGGTAAACATAGACACGCTGTCTTTACTAACTTACAGGGCGGGCTCTATACCTTGAGGGTACGCGCAACCAATAACGACGGTCTTTGGGGCGAAGTGCCTGCTGAACTTCGGATTCGGGTGTTACCGCCTTGGTGGCAAGCAGCCTGGGTCGCCGTTGTTGCGCTGCTCTTCTTGATTGCCTCTATCTTGTCACTGCATGCATGGCATGTACGTGCCGAAAGTAGCCAACATCGTCGTCTAAGTATGGCTATCGCCGAGCGCAGCGAATCCTTAACAGAAAGCCATCAGCAGCTCATCGAAGAGGCCCAAAAGGCAGGCATCGGAGAAATGGTAACGGGCCTTTTGCACAACTTGGGAAACATCATGACCAGCGTCATTATTTCTGCCGAAGAAATGGTGCGCATTATTCAAACTTCCAAATCAACCATGATCACTCGCGTCAGTGAATTAGCTGAAAAGAACCGCACAAATTTGCACGATTTCCTCACAAAAGACACAAAAGGTTCCAGATTGCCGGTCTTCTTATCGGAATCAGCCAAAATTATCCGACTAGAAAATGATCGCTTACGAGTGGAGGGCAAGGATATTGAAGAGCGCGTAGCCCTTATGCTGAAAGCCATTCAGACCGAGCAAGATTATGCTCAAGAATACGAATACGTGGAGGCTGTTGAAATAGGTAAACTGGTTGAGGATACGTTACAGATGTTTGAGTACAGCTTCAACAAACGTGGTTTGGACGTCATCCGTGAATTCTCGCCGGTCACAACCTGCCGTTTGAACCCTTACAAAATGATCCACATTCTTGCGAACTTAATCAAGAACGCGGCTGATGCAATTCATATCCAACACCCGCAGGGGGGCGGTTGCATTCGGATTGTCATCGAACAGGAGAACAACGAAGTTGTCATCGCCATCTACGATAATGGCTGCGGTATATCGCCCCATCTGCTCGAAGAAATTTACAGCTATGGGTTCTCCACAAAATCTTCTGGTCACGGGTTTGGGCTCTATTCGTGCCGCATCTCGATGACCGAGATGGGCGGCTCTATAGACGTTCATAGCGACGGCGTTGGCAAAGGCTCTATTTTTGAAATTAGAGCGCCAGTATTCGAACAAGAATCGAGCAACGATGTATAAGTTCTTGTGTTGCTTGATGTCCCTGAACGTTTTGGCTCAAACCGCCGTCACTCGGTTTGACCGCATCGGTCCAGAACAAGGTTTATCACAGAGCACTATTTGGTCCATCGCCCAAGACGCGATGGGCGTGATTTGGATTGCCACTAATCGAGGCGTCAACCGATACGATGGATTGGGTTTCAAAGTCATTCAACGATTAGCGGATGATCCCGAGTCGCTTTCTGACAATCAGGTGAGATCCTTATACGTGGATTCGGCCGGCTACCTATGGGCAAGCTCGGCTAATGGTCTCAACCGTATTGACCCTATGACTGGAACCAATAGACGCTTTTTTCACGATCCGTCAAATCCGAAGTCCCTTAGTTTTTCGTATGTCTACTGCACGGCCGAGGATGTGAGTGGCTCGATTTGGGTCGGAACACGAGAGGGCCTGAACCGCTTGAACCAAACGCACACTGAGTTCGAACGATACCTCAACGATCCCCTCGACCCATCTAGCATTAGCAATAATACGATTAGAGACATCACGATCGACGGTAAAGGCCAATTATGGATTGCGACGCTTGACGGGTTAAACCGGTATATCCCTGAAAGCGACTCGTTTGTCGTTTACAGGCATGATGCCGACAACGAACGTTCACTAAGTCACAACCAGGTACGCGCGCTCCATGCCGATGCTCAGGGTCAACTGTGGGTTGGCACGACTCAAGGGCTCAATTTGCTAGAAAGCGATGGTTTCCGGCGTTTCTTAACGGGTTACGAAAACATGTCTGATGATTGGATAAATGCGATCACCCATTCGGGACCTTCGATATGGGTAGGGACTTTTCGGGGCGGCCTGCTGAAATTAGACAGTAAAACCTATGCCGTGAAGCATTTCCCGCGGACACCTTCACCTAACAATGGCCCATCCGATACGGACATTACCTCGTTATTCACGGATCGCTCAAACTTGCTTTGGATAGGTACCTTCACCCATGGCATCAATAAACTAGATCTTAATCCACCCAAATTTGTGATTTACGGCACACCAAATTCAGGCGAGATACGAGGTGTCCAAGCCATTCACGAAGATCTTCAGCGCAATCTATATGTCGGCACGCAAACCGGTCTACATCGTTTCTCACATGATGGAAAACACGTTCACCTCCACGAAGGCAGTCAACCAGCATTAAGCGAAAACCAAATATTGAGTATTGCAAGTTCAAGTTCTGGTGATATCTGGGTGGGCACTTATAGTGGCGGACTCAATATCGTTAACTTTGACAAGCAATCTGTACGTCATTATCGGTTTCACGCAGATCAAATTTCCATTTCAAGCGATTACATCCATTCCATCTTAGCGACCTCAAGTGGTGACATGCTGCTGGGCACCCGCGCTGGTGTCGATCTCGTAAGCCCCTCCTTACAATCCATTCGTCAGGTTGCATTTCCAGTCGAAAAGGGATTAGGAGACGTAGCTCGCTTAACCAATTGCATGCTGATGACGCAGGATTCCAAGTTATGGGTTGGAACAGAGCAAGGCGTGTACCGGCTGACACCTGAGCCCATCAAGGTGGCCACAGAATTATCTCCAAACAAGGTCATATGCCTTGCTGAAGATCCAGTTGAAGGCATATGGATTGGAACTGTTCACGGGCTAGCACGATATCGTGTAGATGAACCTCTTTACACCATTGGGATCGAGCAGGGATTAGTTGGCGACACGATCTACAGCATCCAACATGAAGAGGGTCAAGTTTTCTGGCTTTCTACCAATGCTGGCTTGGAGCGATTAGACCTCAACGACGGTCACATAGTGATCGAGTCTTACGACTATTTTGACGGCCTACAAGGCAACGATTTTTATGACAACGCGGCGTTCATCCGCAACAACGGTGAATTTTTGTTTGGCGGCATCAACGGACTAAATGGCTTTCTGCCCAATCAAGTTATCAAACGCAGCTGGTCACCACCACTCGTGCTCACGTCTTTTACAGTCTTGGGAAACGAGCGCTTGTTGGGAATGACAGACGATATATCCTTCGATCTTGATCACTTAACCAATCAATTCACGATGGAGTTTGCGGCACTCGATTATCGCCACCCTAAGAATCTGCGTTATCAATACCAATTGGAAGGTTATGACAAGCAGTGGCACCATCGAGACGAAGGTTTCGCTACCTACAGCCATTTACCGTATAAAAACTACGTATTTCACGTCCGTGCGACCAATAACGATGGCATTTGGTCAGAGAAACAACTTTCTGTACCGGTTCGCATTCGCCCACCCTTCTTCGAAACCAAATGGTTCCGTGGACTCATGGCGCTCATTGTGATTATGTCCATTCCAGCCATCCATGCCCTGCGCGTTAGAAAACTAAGGCGCCGTAACCAGTTGATGGCCTTATTAGTGCAGGACAAGACCGACGAGCTGGAGGTAACCAACCGGAAAGTTGTCGACGCCGCTCATCGTGCAGGCATCCTGCACATCGCCAATGGTGTTCTCAAACAGGTCAATCGACAACTGCAAGCATTCTCGATTCATGCGCTCAAAATCAATGAGAGGATTGATGATGCACCCTTATTACGCCTGGAGTCCTACCTGATCCGCTTGGGGAACTGGATCAACCGACCGGGCAATAATAGCGACGATTGGGTCCTTGAAGAGTTGGATTCCATTCGAACCGATTTCAGCTTGAACCAAGAACTCATTGGCCATGAAATCAAGGATCTGCTGGAGAGGCTGCGCGACCTGCAAGAGACGATTCGTATTCAACATCATTACGGCATGGTTCCCTTACATCTGGAGCCGATCAACCTCTTGAATGTGATCGAAGACACGGTGAGCTTGTTACGTAACGAACTTGACAGCCATCAAATCCGAATAAAAATACAATGCCCAGCTGAAGAAAATTGCACCATGTCAAAGATAAAACTGAACCAACTGCTTTCGGAACTGCTAAAGAATGCGATTGAGGCCATGGAAGGCGTCGAGGCTGAAGCTCGCGAACTTAAATTGATTGTGATTCCGCAAGAGCATGAATTTGTACTCAAAATAGCCGATCGCGGACCTGGAATCCCAGAATCTGACATTCAAGACGTTTTTCGTTACGGATTTAGCCGAAAGCCTGGCCACGCAGGGTTCGGACTCCACAACGTGGCCAACATCGTCAATGAGTTGGACGGCTCCATACAAATAGGCGCGCGTCCCCGTGGTGGTTGTAGCGTCAAAGTAACCTTACCTCGTATCGCGGGCGATCTTGCCAAATCCAGACGTCGCGGTGAACCCCGCATAGATTGAAGCCAACGTACGGTCACGGGTCGGTTACAATACCGCAAAACCCTATGTCACATTGCGAGGTCATATGAACGGGTCCTTTGACCTTCAGTCTATTCACCCAGATTTAAGAGCGCTGATATGGTTCGCCATCTTTGTCGCAGCCTCGTTATTAATCAGGCTCTTAACATCAAAAACTCTACTGAGATTGGTGCGACACACAAAAAACGATTTAGACGATCGCATCGTCGCTGGCATTCGCGGTCCGGTGGGTATCACGGTCATCCTCATAGGCGCAATCTACGCGGCCAATCAGAGTTCATTGCCGGATAATCTTGCCTTAATTTCAGGACGCTTTATCAAAACGTTGCTGATTGCGATTTGGGCTTTGACGACGTTACGTATCGGCAACATGGTCATCGTCCAGATGGGTACAAGCCAGGATCCTTATAGTTTCTTCAAACCCCGTATTCAGCCCATCATGTTGATGTTATTGAAAATGCTTGTCGTGGGTGCAACCACGTATTTTATTTTTAAGGCATGGAATGCTGACATTTCTGGCTGGCTCGCGTCGGCCGGCATCATCGGCATCGCGGTCGGTTTTGCGGCTAAAGACACGCTCGCAAATTTATTCTCTGGTGTCTTCATCATGGCCGATGCCCCCTATCAGATTGGCGACTACATTGTCTTGGACGGTCAGGAACGCGGCCGCGTAACCCACATCGGTTTACGTAGTACACGCCTGCTAACCCGCGAAGACGTAGAAATCATTGTGCCCAATGCGGTCATTAGCAACAGCAAAATCATCAATGAAAGTGGCGGCCCGTATGAAAAGTTCCGTGTACGTATCGAAGTGTCGGTTGCCTATGGTTCTGATATCGATAAAGTACGTACACATTTGATGCGCATCGCCGAATCCACAGAAGAGGTCGAAAAAGACCCATTCCCTCGAGTTCGTTTTCGTCGGCTAGGGGACTCCGGACTTGATTTCAATCTACTCGTTTGGGTTGCCAAGCCAGAAATGCGCGGCTCCATGGTAGACGTCTTGTTATCTGCAATATACAAGGACTTTCAAGCCAGCCAAATTGAGATCCCATACCCCAAGAGGGACGTCTACCTACATCATGTCGACGACAACGAAACATGAAGCGATTAACGTGTGCGCCGATGTTTTGAGCCTTACAGAGGCGACAGAATTTAGCCCCGACCGCGCGGTCGGGGTTTCGTTCAACATCCGCATCGAGGCCCTTCGGCCGGCAGGATGTCGGTAACATTTTGGGGTTGGGACAACTGGTGTCGGGACTCACGATCTTGAAGCTTGGTGCTTGATGCTTGATGCTTGTTGCTTGATGCTTGGTGCTAGATGCTAATCCACCATATACATGATCAGTTCTACTGGTAATGCGTTCGGATCGTATTCCAACGAGACCACCGTCGTTCCAGCTGGCATTGCTTGTGAACTACCCACACCTGTCGCTAAATCAACCGTATAGATATTCACCGAATCGCCAACAAAATAGAGATCATCCGAAGCTTCGTTAATGGCAACCGAGTCGCTGCCTGTCGAAATGGATGCGCCTCCATTCAGTGGAGACCCGATCAAGGTTACAGCCCCGGTCCCCGGATTAATCGTACCTAGCTGTCGACCACCACTGATACTGAATAGGGCGTAAAGGGTTCCCGCGGATTGGTTAAAAGCCAACATCGAAACAGGGGTATTAGGGCTAAGCGCTTGCGCTGTTGCCGCACCCGTAGCCGTATTCACGCTGTAGATACTCGGGACACCCATACTTGGCGTGCCCACAAAGTAGAGTCTGTTGCCCGTTTCATTCAGAGTCGAATTAGCTGAGCTCGACAAGCTTGCGCCATTAATTGGACTTCCCAACAAAACAGTGGTGCCGTTAACAGGATTGACGGTTCCGATTTGTCTATCACCGCTCACGGAAAAGAAGCCGTAGCTCACACCTTCACCAGCGTCATATTCTAATCCGAGCACACTTTGGGATGGACTCAAGAGCTGTGAAGTCGCCGTACCGCCGGGCATGCTGACAGTGTAAATTGATGTGCCCGCCATGGGACTGCCCACAAAGTAGAGTAGGTTGCCAGTCGCATCATAAGCGCTACCACCACTGCTTGATAACGAGGCCCCGTTGATGGGTGACGCAAAAAGAGCAATACTGCCGTTTGTTGGGTCAATGGAGCCCACCTGCCGATCACCAGCCACACTAAACAACGCAAGTAAGTTTTGAGTCATGCCAAAACTCCCAACCACGAAAATGGCCATCCATGTCATTAATCGAATCATTTGATCTCCTTAATCTATTTGTTTCCAACACCCTGAGGGCGTCGACAATAAAACAGCGCCCAATACTGAAAGCACGTTTCCAGTCGAGCTCAGGACCTTGACAACGTGAGCGCAAAGCCATAGGTTCGTAGCAGTCACTGAAAGCCAGAGACGGCAACGAGATTTCCCACGTGATCCTTAATGCGCAAAAGGGCAAGAAACATGATCAGCGCCCCGCAAAAAGAAGAAGCAGTCACTGATTTGCTACGTGCTTGGCGACAAGGTGACCGTGATGCTGAGGGGCGTGTCTTTGAATTCCTGTACGGTGACTTAAAGAGAATCGCCATTCACGAACGAATCGGCGAATACGCGTGTACGATGCAAGCCACTGAAATCGTTCACGAAGCGTATCTGCGGATGAGCGGCGGAGCCATTCCCGACGTCAATGATCGACGCCACTTTCTGGCATTAGCTACGGGCATCATGCGACGCGTACTTATCGACAGGGCTCGGTTGAAAGGCGCCCATAAACGCACGATTAAACCTCAACGCCTTGAGATGTCCGAGATCGAAGCGAACGACCTGATCTTGCTGAATGACGGGCTTACAAAATTAGAATTGTTGGACTCTGAAGCCGCACTAATCGTTTCATTACGTTATTTCGCAGGTTTCACGGTCGAAGAAACCGCAGAAGCGATGGGATTGGGGAGTGCGACCGTCGTTCGACGATGGCGATGGGCCAGAGCCTGGCTGCAAAGCAGTTTCATGTTGAGCAAGCCATGAGCGAACGCCCCAGCCAAGACGATCTTCGGCAGCTAGTCCATAACCGTGAAGTTTTTCTACAAGCAAGAACCCATTTTGTGGAGCTCATTGAACTTAGTGCGGATCAACGAAGCGAGCGACTTGAGAGCTTGACAAAAACATCACCTAGCCTCGCTCGTCTGGTGCAGTTCTTACTCAACCAAGATGCAAACGATGATCGATTTCTGACGGGCGAAAGCATGGAAGTTGAACGCTGGATTGGCCGCGATCTGGGCGAGTTTAGGCTGCTACGATTGATTGGAAGCGGCGGTTCTGGCCTCGTTTTCATGGGCATCTCAAATCAAGACGGAAAGCGCGTCGCAGTCAAGTTGTTACGAGGTGCTTTGTACGCGCCTCATTCACTCAAGCGATTTGAACAGGAACGCACAATCCTCCACGACCTTGATCATCCTAGCGTTTGTCGCTTACTTGATGCGGGACAGACCCAGGACGGAACACCCTATCTGGTTATGGACCTCATTGAAGGCAAGCCGATAACCGAACATTGTGATGCCGCTAAATTGTCCATTCGTCAGCGCATCCAGCTCATGGCCGACGTATGCGACGGTGTTCAGCACGCCCACGAACAACTCATCGCACACCGAGACTTGAAACCGTCCAATATCATGGTTACACCTGAGGGTGTCACCAAAGTGTTGGATTTCGGCATCGCAAAACTAATGGAATCTGATGAACAGGTCACAACCACGGGCGCGAGACAACTCACTCGAAAATGGGCCAGTCCCGAGCAATTGGCCGGTTTAAGAACATCTGCAGCCACCGATGTTTATTCATTAGGGCTGATACTTTATGATCTCTTGACGCGAAGCCATGTGGACCATCACCAAGGCGAAGTGCCAGCAGAAACCGTTCTTCGACTCAAAAACCATCCAGTGCTTGAGCCAAGCAAAAAACTTGCGGCTATTCCCATGAGTCAACTTGCTGCAATCGCCCATCAGCGATCAACTTCAGCAAACTCTCTAAAGCGTCAATTGACGGGTGACTTAGACGCAATCACCGCCAAATGTCTGCGTTTTGATGCGCGCCACCGTTACTCTTCCGCTTCTGGGCTGGCAGATGATCTTCGACGTTATCTAGATGGCTTACCAGTTAAAGCGCGA
Organism: Holophagae bacterium; assembly: GCA_029263455.1. Classification (GTDB taxonomy): domain Bacteria; phylum Acidobacteriota; class Holophagae; order Acanthopleuribacterales; family Acanthopleuribacteraceae; genus JAGQSC01. The sequence continues at coordinate 258,448 of JAJCXM010000008.1, read as the reverse complement.
TCTGGTAATTTCACCTATCGCTGCCTAAAAGGCATGCAACGACACAAATGGTCGTTATCTGCATTCGTTCTGGTCGCCCTTGTTTGGGTGACTTCGCTGATGGTGAGCGTTGCCAAACGGAAGCAGTTGGAGTTGGAGCGAGATCGAGCCTCCGCTGTCTCAAATCTCTTGGTGCGCTCTTTTGAAATGATGACGCCAGTAACGCCCGGTTACAACATTGGCTCGTACCAGAATATCGTAGATGAAGCGGTCAATGATATCCTGCCACAATTACATGAAAACCCACTCGCTAGCGCGGAATTACTGATTTCCATTGGAACCGCTTACCGCAATCTCGGTCTTTACCACGATGGTCAAGCCGTACTCGAAAAAGCCATCGTCTTATTGGACGCCAATGATGCCTCTGATCTAAGCATGCGGGCAAGACTTGAACTGGGTCGTATCTTTGTTTATCAGGGCGAACACGATAAAGCTATTCAACACGCTCAGACGACGATTCAATTGGCTTCTGACCCACTTACGGAAGCGTTGGCCCGTAAACTCTTGGGAACAGCCCTCGACAGACAAGGCAAGAGTGGCGACGCGATCAGGGAACTACGTCATGCATACGAAACAGTCGATCAAAGCGGCCTGGTAAACACTTCTATCACACAAGCTCTTGCGCACGCGCTTTCACAGGCTGGAGAGCTGAAGGAAAGCCTGCAATTGGTGGAAAAAGCCGTTGAGCAAAGCGCCGAAATCTACGGAGAAGACCATGCGAACCACATCGAAGCGCTTTCAAACTATGTGGACGTGCTTTGGGCCGCCGGAAATTATCGCGAAGCCGAGCCTCATGCAAGACGGGCCTTGGAAGGATTTTTCCAACTTTATGGTGCTAATCATCCTTTGGTTGCTAGGGCTACCGGTGGTCTGGCACAGGTACTCGATAAACTTGACCGCTTCGAGGAAGCAACCACTGCGTATCACGACGCCATCGAAACCACGAGCTTAATTCTTGGCAGTCAACATCCTGATACTTTGTCATTACGAAACAATTTGGGCATATTACTGGAACGTACGGGCGATTTTCAAGGTGCCATCGCTTTTCATCGTGAGAACCTAAATGCATTGCTTTTGCACTTTGGGCCGGGTCACCAAGACGTGGCCATGTCGCGCAATAACCTTGCTGCCGTCATGGTTCGCTGTGGCGATTTCAACACCCCCTTAACCCTATATGATCAAGCCTTAAATGAGTTCGAAACATTACACGGTGCCAACCACCCGTTGGTAGCCATGGTCTGCAATAACTTGGGATCGTTATATTGGATGCGGGGTGAATTAAACGAATCAGAACCTTTATTACAACGTAGTTTAACGATCGTACATCAAACTCTGGGTGAGCATCATCCGTATGCAGGCACCCTTTCCAACAATCTTGGTTTAATTGCCTTTGATAAGGGTCTTTTCGAGCAAGCCCAAACCTACCAACGACGGGCTATTCGAATCGCTGAAAAAGCGGATTCCGCCACCAGCCAAGCACAGGCCCACTTCGACCTGGCAAACACACTGATGGGCATGGGAAAGATGGAACAGGCGGACACGCACGCTCGAACCGCATTGAAATTGCGCCAGACTATCCTCGATCAACAACACTGTGATTTGGCTCACTCACGTATTCAAATCGCCAAGAGTCACCTACGTGCTAATCAACTCGAAGAGGCGGTGGTGTCAGTCAATCAAGCCATTCACAGCCTGCGGTCATTAACATCGCGCGATCGATACCACGTTCGCGCCTTACTTGAAGCAGCCCAAGTTCTAGTAGCCGCCGGTCATCTTGAAAACGCACTCGAATATGCCGTAGAAGCGTTTGAGCATGCTCAAAAGATTTATCCACCCTCCAGTTGGAGAATCGCTTACGCCGCCATCGTCTTGGCTGAACTGAAGGCAGAGTCGGGCAACGAAGTCGATGCGACTATGCTGTTTAGCAAATATTTTGGTCAGTTACGGGATTGTTGTGGCCCAGATTCACAGGCCAATACACACGCCCTTCGTGTGCAAGCCTTACTCAAATCGGCGAACCTTTAGAATACAACCATCGCGTCCGACAGGACGTCAAACAGCATATGGTTTTGAATCATAGCCACCGGTCATTTCAGTTGACGGCCTCAAAAGTCACGGTTACGGCTAAACCTCGTCCATCCAAACCATCACTTAAGATAATCGTCGCTCCATGTTGTTCCGCAACCTGCTTAACAATCGCCAAGCCCAAGCCGTTGCCCGGTTCGTCAGTCCCATTGACCCGATAGAAACGCTCAAAGACGTGCGCCATTTCGTTTTCAGGGATACCTGGTCCATTATCTCTAATCTGTATAACAACCGTGCCCTTTTGCTCTGATAGATTAACTTCGACACGCCCCTGTTCGGGCGTGTAGCGCAAACAATTATCCAAAAGGTTCTCTAGCATAATCCCTAGGGGCTTTGGGTTTCCCATGATTGAAACGTGTGATTTGGCATGCATGAAGCTCATTACAATGCCTTTTTGGGTCGCCCTTTCGCGACATTGATTCAATTGATCCTCGACCAATGACACAAGATCAACCTGGATATCTACCTGTTTGTTTGATCCAGGATCCTGGCGGGCCAGCGTCAATAATTGGCGCACCAACTCTACGCTTCTCTTTACCCCGCGGCTCAGCTTATCCATGGCATCCGCGGTTTCCTCTTCAGATCGGCATCGCTTCAGTACATCAAGTTGTAACTGAACAGCCGTCAAAGGTGTGCGAAGCTCATGGGCTGCATCTGCGGTAAAGCGGCGTTGAGCCTGTAGCGCTTCATCTAGCCGCTGTAAAAGATCATTTAGGGCATTGACCAGTGGCCTGATTTCCGAAGGGATGTCTTCAAACGGCAATGGATGCATCGCGTCTGAGCCCCGCTTTTCGATGTCGGCTGAAACCACATCAAGCGGCTTTAAACCTTTTCTGACTGTGATCCATATAAATAATCCAAGCAAAGGAAACTGTAACAACAGCGGAATAAGGAACCTGGAGGCGACCTCCCACTTGGCTACTTCACGCTCGGATAATGGATGCGATACCTGAACTGTGACGCCATCGGTTGTTTGGCTGTAGTAGCGCCATGTAGACCCTTGCAGGTTTGTTTGCCCGAAACCGGAAGCCAAGTGACGAGAGACACTTAAAGAAGGATGAGACGTGTATATCGGCAACTGGCCTTTTCCCCAAATTTGGATCAAAAACACTTCTTCCTGAGTTATGGTTCTGTGATCATCTACCAAGGTCTGGGAAATGGCGTTCTGGTCCCATTTAGCCGACAAAGCCTGAGCCACTTGTCGCATGTTCTCATCAAACCATTCCTCGATTTCGTCACTCACAACCTTGTAGGTTAAGGTACCAATCAACACAGAACTTACCGTCAAAGCCAAGGCCAGGTAAGTAAGCAAATGACGACGTATAGAATGTTTCATGCTTCTCCGATCTTATAGCCGGTACCGCGGACATTCATGATGCATCTCTTACCGAGTTTTTTGCGTAACTGATAAACATGGACAGCAATCGTGTTGCTTTCCACCTCGTCACGCCAGCCATATAGCCTGTCTTCTAGTTGACTAGTGGAAAGAACAGCGCCAGGGCGAGCCATAAGTGCCTCCATGAGCACATATTCGCGTGTTGAGAGTAAGGCCTTGCAATCACCCACAGAAATTTCTCGTGTAGATGGGTTGAGCGAAATGTTGCCCGCCACCATCAATGGTTCACTTCGGCCATTGTGTCGCCTAATGAGCGCTCGTATGCGGGCCTCTAGCTCGCCCAAATCAAACGGTTTTACTAGGTAATCATCAGCACCGGCATCCAAACCAACAACCTTATCGGTCACACTATCGCGTGCCGTAAGCATTAACACCGGCAGGGTGAACTTTTTCTGTCTCAGCTCTTTCAGGAGCACAATCCCATTTTTCCCGGGTAGCCCAATATCGAGCAACATTAAGTCGTAGCTATGCGCCGACAGCCCTAATTCAGCCGACTCTGCGTCCCTGACCCAATCGATCGCATAGCCGTTGTGAGCGAGACCTTTTTGCAAACTCTCACCAATCATTCGATCATCTTCAACCAATAGGATTCGCATCTTCACTCACTGTTATGTGCCTAAGCCTCACTGATGGATGGACCTAAATGCTATCAAAGCCTGTCTACCGTTATCTGGTTCAAGAGTTCGCTGACGTCCTCTTTACGGCACAAAGCCGTGCCTGGCGTCATGGCCGTGGCTGTTCCACATGCAGCGCCCCAACGGGCGGCTTCGACCAAGTCCGATTGCTTGTCCAAACGATACAGAATACCCGCGATCACGGAATCACCCGAGCCGATGGTAGAGCGAACGTTGACCTCTGGCACTCTAACGCGAAAACCATGTTCTTTTGACCGAACAAGCAGTCCTTGTTTTCCCATCGAAAGCACAACGACTTGAACGCCTAAGTCCAAGAAGCGCGCGCACCGTTCGTACAGCGCCGATTCATCCAACAAGCGCACGTCCTCATCAAAATACCGAGATAGCTCGTGCAGGTTAGGTTTGATCAGGTATGGCTGAGCGGCGATTCCCAATTTGAATGGGTCGCGATCAGAATCTAATGCTACTTGTGTCCCATTCTCCCGCGCCCAAGTAATCACTTGCTGATAGATTGCAGGCGTAACGCCACGGGGAACACTCCCACTCAATGCCATGAATCGAGCTTTCGGATCAAGATTACGAACCGCGAAACACAGAGCGCCTAGTTCTGCATCCTTAATGATGGGTCCCGCAGCATTTAACGAGGTTTGGTGTTTGTTTAGTCGGTTATAGATATGTACATTGGTGCGGGTTTCGCCCGAAATTCGGGTGAACTCACAGTGCACACCGCGATTAACGAGCATGCCCTCAAGCTCTAATCCAGCAAATCCACCCACAAATCCTAGCGCCGTTGACTTACCGCCAAGCTCGGCGATCACCACTGACACGTCGATCCCTTTACCTGCCGGATAGCGCGTCTCTTCAGCCACGCGGTTGGCATCGTCTACCTTAAGGTCTTCAACTTCTAGATGTCGGTCCAAACAAGGATTGAGGGTCAGGGTATAAATCATTGTCATAGCATAACTCAAGAGCGCTAAATTCCAACTTCTCACCTGGTCCTACAATGTGATTGACATATTGTTTCAATTCTTCACATTTAAGTTACAATAAAATCGTGGCAAACAGATGTCGATATGACGTCTTGTTTATTGAAGGGGGCGCAATGCGCCCCTTTTTTTGTCGGGCATCGTCGATTCTTGCTTAGCTTTTTTCGCTCTTAAATCAGTCCGTTCTTCTAGCTAGAATCAAAAGAAACGCACCTAGCCAGCTAGCTCGTCAAAGGAAAACACTGAACTCGCACGCCCAGACAGGCTCTCTTTAAGCTAGAATACCGCAGCCAATGGGCACACATTCATGATGATCAAATTGAAGGCTTACTTTGAGCTAACCAAACCTCGAGCACTGGTTGTGATCGTATTTACGACCTGTCTGGGATTCTTGATCGCCGAAACTCGGTCAATTCATTGGTTGAGTTTTGCCTATTTGGCGTTGGGTACCGCTGTAGCTGCAGCCGGATCACTGGCGTTGAACCAACACCTGGAGCGAAAACGTGACGCCTTGATGGAGCGAACAAAATTTCGACCTATCCCATCGGGACGAATCACGTCCAAACAAGCCTTAATTTTCGGTTGGCTCTTAATGCTGTCGGGGTACGGAGCTTTGTGGTTGTTGGTCAATCCCAGCTGCAGCGTTGCCACTATGTTGTGCGGGTTCTCATATCTCTACCTCTACACGCCGTTGAAGTACACGACGAGCTTGTCTAGTTTTGTGGGCGCCATACCCGGCGCGTTGTTACCGATCATGGGATGGATCGGCAGCCAAGGACGCATGGAACTTGGGGCTTGGTTGCTCTTCACCATCCTATTCCTGTGGCAGATTCCACACGCGCTGATCATTGCCATTCGTTACAGAGAAGATTATGCGCGCGCGGGCATGCGGCAGTTGCCCGTTATTGCCTCCAATTTTGCGGCCGCCAGGCAGATGTTGGTCCATGTCGTGATTCTTGTGCCGACATCGTTAATGCCAACCTTGTTTCGTTTGACTGGTTGGACATATTCGATTGCGGCCGCCGTACTAGGTATTTGGTTATTGGTGGGCGCGATTGCCTATCTTCTGCACGAAAACGATCGTCATGCTCGGCGGTTTTTCGTGTCTTTGTCCGCCTACCTTCCCCTATTGATGATCGCCATGTTTGTGGACACCTGGTTGACTTACTCGCCCTAACTCAGTCTTTTTTCCACCACGGCCACAACCATTGGCGCCAAATAGGTTTGGGGAATGTTTCAACTTCTGCAAAGCCCAGTTCGATATCACGGCCAACATGGGGAATGACGGCAGATCCAAACATATAGTCCCAACAGGACAAGCTAATGCCGTAGTTAATTCCATAGGGCTTATCCGGCGGTAATTCCTTAGCATGATGCCAAATATGCATCTGTGCTGAGTTGAATAGATACTTGAAGGGACCCATTGGCAACACAAAATTGGCATGATTCAAGTGGCCAATAGTAAGCGCAAATAAGTGCACCAGGATGAATTCTCGAAGACCAAACCCTATCAAAGCCAGAGGGATGAATTCCAACGTTCGGTATAAGATTGTCTCCATCCAATGGTAGCGTAAATGAGCGGCGAATCCCATTTCACGGACCGAGTGATGGACTTTATGAAACTGCCAAAATAGAGGCACACGATGTAGTAAGCGATGCACATTCCAATGTATGAAATCGCGTAATATGAATAAGACGATCAATTGTGCGGCGGGTGACCATGCCGAGACATCCAAAATGACGACCGGATCAAATCCAAGCTGTTCGTAAAGCTGCTGAAAGGCGTGTCCCACTACCTGACTGAGTGCGTGATAGCCAATTAAAGAAAACAAGAAGAAATTGAAGAACATGTAGAAGGCGTCAAGCCAAAAATCACGCCGAATACGCGACTGCTCTTTTCGCCAGGGTCGGAAGACCTCAAGCATATAAACAACGACAGATATGGCAATAAGCCAATAGACATAATTCTTGATATGAGGGTGGCTGATTTCGTGACCTAAATAACGAGCATAGCCCAAGAAGGCATCTTTGAAGAGAACCACATATTCATTCATAGAATTAGATTAGACGCTAGCAGCATTCGCATCAATCAATTTGCAAGAAGCGACGTGTTTCGGCTTGTACATCGGTGAAAAAGGTTTCGAACAGATCGGTCAGCTCAGCGCTGCGCTGCAACATGATCGGTGCCGCATTCACAAGACGTACAGGTTTCGACACCCGACGTTGCATGCGGTTTAGGGCGCTTTCGATGCCTCGGATGTCTGCATAACTGCTGAGCCAATCCTGATTCTTCATATAAGGGAAAACGCGCGCCATTCTCTCAGGCAGCGGCTGGGATGCTTCGAGACTTGCATATACTTGGCGCGCAAAATCGCTCAAAGGCGTGGATGTCCATGCCGAGAATTGATTCGCAAGCGCATAGTCATAAGCGACATCGCTAAGAACCACAGCATAGCGAGCAAATTGCGGTCGAAACCATGACGTAACTATTTTGGTAACGGAATGACAATCGGTAAAGCGATCTAAATGATGATGCAGTTTCACACCCAATTGAACATTGGGCTTCAGGCTCCTTGCTTGCAACCCGGTAACAAAGTCGGCCAGTAGGCCACCGACCATGAGTTCGTCGTCAAACGAAGCCAAAAAAGCATGGGCCAAATAGTTCATGGCAATCAAGCATACACCAGCGTTACAAATGGGGTTCTTAGGACAGGAAAGTTACGCTCACGACTAGCGCTTATGTTTAAATGAATGCTTGCTCATTTAGGAGGTGCTCAGACTTGACGCAATCTTGCCCAGCCTGGTTTCAAACCGCAATCGCGACGCCCTTCGAATCTCACCAGTTAGATCACCAAGGCATTCGCCTTCATTACCGAACCTGGGGAAACCCAAATCTACCCGGTCTATTGCTAGTCCACGGTGGCGGCGCGCATGCGCACTGGTGGACATTTCTAGCTCCCCTGTTGATGCAGCAATACTACGTTGTAGCGTTAGATCTTTCTGGTCACGGCGAGTCTGACCACCGGCCACACTATGCGATATCAACCTTTGCTACGGATGCTTTAGCTGTCAGCCAAAACGCCGGGTTCAAGAGCGCTCCCATTTTCGTAGGACACAGCATGGGCGGATTGGTAAGTCTAGCCGCGGCAGCCACACATGGCGAGCTACTCAAAGGCGCAATCATTGTTGATTCACCAGTCAGAAAACAAGATCCAGAATCGCGTGAAGGCCAATATGGCCGTAGTTTTCGCAGTGCTAAGGTTTATCCAACACTCGAGGAAGCCTTGAAACGTTTTCGGTTGGTGCCTAATCAGCCATGCGAAAACTCATACATTATCGACCACATCGCGAAAACCTCACTCAAACAGGTCGAAAATGGCTGGACTTGGAAATTCGACCCCAATATTTTCGTTAACTATACGCGTGAACCCTTGGCCGAATTCCTACCTCGTGTCACCTGTCGAATCGCTATGATGCGTGGCGAATTCTCCACCGTCGTACCGCCAGAAACAGGGCGATTCATGTACGAGAACCTCAACCGTTCGGCGCCACTCATCGAAATCCCGCAAGCCCATCACCACCTCATCTTAGATCAACCCTTGGCATTCATTGCGGCTTTGCGAGCTGTCCTTGCTGATTGGGAACATTCAGATCCCAGACAATCTACAACTCATCGAAAAAACTAGTGATCGCCTGATCTAAAGAAAATCAATGATGACTAAAGCGCGATTGTCTCGACTAGGTTTGCTGACGTAGCCATCTGGAAAACGCCCAAATGCATGGCGCGCGCGTTGGAAGATTGCGTTAAAAAGCCAGTGGTATTGACTAGAGTTATCGCGAATCTTGGTCATGGCTTTCGTTAAGCTGGATTCGCTTTCCAGTTTCTCGTGAGCACGCAAATAGTTTCGAATCAAGTTTTCAACGATAGAGGAACCGTCAGCCATCCGTTTCGAAGTAATGTCTGAAATTTCTGCAACGGCCTCGGCTGGTGTCTTATCTGCGATCGCTTTGCGAATCTCTAAGGGCGTTAGATTGTCGCCTACACCGTCAGATAGTAAACACAGTCGATCGCCGGAGTAGACTTCAAACGGAAGCGTCAGTTTATTCGGTTCACCATTCACCCGAAAACCAGGGTTGATAGTGACCTCATTCTTGAACGCCAAGCGCAGGGAATTAGTGATGCGATTACGCATTTCGTGATACGTGGCCTGGTCAGGTGAAATAAGCTCTTTCTGCACCAAGTCATTTACGTAAGATTCATCCTCTGACTCAATCACATCGCCGTTCTTTCTAAACAGAATGATACGGCAATCGCCACATTGCCCAACCTCTAACATCTGCGACTGTCCCTGCTCATAAACCCGAGCCGAAATGAAACAGGCACTACTTCCATACAGCTTTAGGCTATCTTCGAAGCGCATATCTTTTAGCCGTGATTGAGCATGATTAATGGCTTTGTCAAAATCGGCAGGAAAACGTCGAAACCCTTCGCCAAAAAAACGGGCCGCCTGATAACCGCCCCAATAGCCACCAACGCCATCAATGACGGCTGCAAATGACGCATTAGGAACGACGACCACCGCGTCTTCACTAGGCGATTTGCCCATGCCCAAATCAGTCGCTGCAGCGCCAACAGCTAGTCCATCACCAAATTGGAATTGATAGGTCATCGCCTTTAACGACAAACATCCTTCACCATCAATGACGAGGCCATCACCGGCAATGGAGTGAAAGACCTGGGTTTCTGGGACGCCAGCAGCACTCTTCTCAGAGCCCATACGCGTTACCATGGTTTTAAGGCTTCGTAGAATATTCATAGCTCACGCCTAATTCTACCGCTAAGCGGCTCTCATATTCTATGCATTGAATGTTTGACACGCCAGCACATGCGTCATTTCAAGCAAAATCTGGCTTCAAACTTCACGTTCACAGATAACATCATGTTAAGATTTGGGCCTTAACAGTCATGCAAAGCCCTATCTCTGAGAGGTTTGAGGCGACCGACGAATGCAGAAGCGGATCATTCCGATATCTTCAGGAAAAGGCGGTGTCGGCAAAACGACATTCGCCATTAACCTCGCCCTATCGTTGTCGCGCTTTGGACGGACGATATTGGTTGATCTAGATACGGGTACCTCTTCGGTACGCAGCGTCATAGAATCGCCTGTCGCATATGACTTATATCACTTCTTTCGCAAACGTATATCGCTGGAACAATGCATCACACCGTTGACGCCCGCGCTAGACACGCAAGGCCACTATAAAAACTTCGGTTTCATTGCTTCGCCCCTGCATCTTGTTGACGATATCGCGAACATGAATGACTCCGCGCGGGGCCAGCTCATCGACGCCATCAACCACCTACCTGGTGAATTCATCATACTGGACTTGAAGGCAGGTATCGATCCAGGGGTGCTAGACTTTTTGCCACACACCAATAGTGGCGTGCTGGTATTTACACCTACTCATCCGGCAGCCACACTGGCGGCCTCAAATATCGTCAAGACCTTAATATTTAGACGTCTGCGCTCGCTTTTTTATCCAAACTCGCCCCTCTTTCAGTCGTTTCCACAAGGAAAATTGAATTACCACAAGATCAAGGGCCTAATTGATGAAACCGAGGACGCTTACAGTGACAAAATCGATAATTTAGACGCGTTTTTCGACAATATCCGAAACGAATATCCAGGTCACCCCGTCGCCCATCTACTCCACAGTATGATTCGCCATTTCGATGTTTTTTACGTACTCAACCGTTTCGATGGCATTGAAGATTCGTTTCACAAGATTATTCAACCTTTTGTTGAGAACATCTCGCGATCACTGTCGCCAAAAATGAATATCCAAAACCTCGGTTGGATTATTGAATCCCAGGCTTACAACCAGTCCAATGTTGACCGAATGCCATACCTGCTACGGCCGCCCAAAATGAAGGAAAAGAAGATCGACGAAGGGTCGGTTTTGGATGATAAGTTAAATGAGTTATACGTACTTAGCGGCTTGAAACGCAAGACAGAAGCGCGACAGAATAAGGTGGTCGAAAAGACAAAAGCCGTCGACTTCGATACTTCAGACGCCTTGTTATCCCAATTGGATTCGATCGAGAAACTCTACGGTGACGCCACCAACTCAAACGTAAGACAAAATTTCGACTATATCGTGTCCCGCATTCGTTATCAGCTTCAAGCAGGTATGGTAGCAAACTTAGGCGAGCGCCGGCTTTACAAGAAAGGTGACACAGTGCCGTTGTTCCCAGTTAAGCATGACCGCGAGCCTGAGACGACATAGCCGCACTACCGGCTACTAGATTTTCGTTAACTTATGGCGGCCAAATCACGTTATTAAATTCGACGGCAAGCGCGTTTGATTCAACGCATGCCGCTATAATGATCTTCCATCAATTGACTGACGAGGTTTTATGTCACGGCTATTTATAACGTTGTCCCTGCTTATCGCTATTCCTCTGGGAGCAAGCGAGCCTTTACGGGTCGGGACTTTCAATTGCGAGTTCCTCAATGTCTCACGAATCCAAATTAAGTATGGCTATCGTTTTGAACTCGAAGATGCAAACGAGATACAAAAGTGGGATGCCAGTTTTCGACAGCAGAAGTTTTTGGAAGCGACAGAGGCCGTCGCCCGCTCATTATCAGACCTAAAGGTCGATATTTGGTGTTTCACGGAAATTGGTAACCAAACAGAGTCGATCGCTTTACAAAAGGCGTTTAAGAAGTTTGGGCACGATTTTCCCTTCCTCAAGGTTTGTAACAGTAAAGATACTTTTACCGGTCAATACGTGGCCATCATGTCCCGATTTCCGCTAGAAATGGTATCGGATAGCATAGAAGGTCGCGCCTTTTATGACGCTGAGATGGATGACCCTTACACCGAACACGAGGCCTTTGTTCAAAAAGGGTTGCACGTAACGGCGGACGCCAACGGTCAATTAATTCATCTGTTTGGTGTTCATCTGACCAGCGAAATGGGCGGGCACGACAAAGACGAGCGACGTATAGCACAAGCGACAATCGTACGCCGTGCCTATCTACCACTTCTGCAGAGCGGAGAACACGTGATCGTTTTGGGTGACCTCAATGACGACATCGGTCAGCCCGCCATAAAACGAATTCGAGGCCGCCACGACATCTTCGAAGCCCTCATCCAAACAGCAGACAGGCGCTACATTGATTCAGATGACTGGAGTTCGCGTTGGACCTACAACTTCCGCGGGGAATACAACGTCATCGACCATATCCTTGTTTCCAATTCACTCGTCGGGCACTGCCCCAAAAATGAGGACTGCATTCGAACACGAGTCATTCCTTTATGGGATACAGAACATTTTAAAGTGCGAGATCACTTTACCGTGTCTGATCACCGGCCACTCATCGTTGAAATACAGCAATCGCAGCCAACGGATCGATAATGGGCTTTAAGCGGATCGCTGTTTTTTGTGGCGCTCGAAAAGGCAACCACCCGCAATACGAATTGGCTGCCCAAGCTCTAGGCCGCTATTTGGCGGATAACCATATTGAACTGGTCTACGGCGGCGGCAACGTGGGCCTGATGGGAACCATTGCAGACGCCATGCTGGCAAGACACGGCAAAGTGATTGGCGTCATACCTAATTTCTTAATGGAGCGTGAGGTCGCGCACTTAGGGCTCACACAATTAATCCAAGTGGAAACCATGCATGAACGAAAGGCCACCATTGCCAAGTTAGTTGACGGCTTTATTGCTATGCCAGGTGGCATTGGAACCCTAGATGAACTGTGCGAGATGTGGACCTGGAGTCAGCTAAAACTTCACCAGAAACCCCTAGGGCTGCTTAATACAGCAGGATACTTCGACCAACTAGTTGCCTTCTTAGACCAGGTGGTCGCCCATGGTTTCATGCCACAGGCGTCACGCAATCAACTTCAAGTCGCAGATGATTGCCAACAGCTACTCGATTTAATGCGTCACAGTAACAAGAAACTAACGAGTATTTAATGGCCAAGACCTTATCCGGATTCGCCCGCAAAATGCGCACACAGCTGGAGAGTCCCGTCAGCTATCAATTACCGTTAGACGATGTTTTATTGCCGATGAATTCGATGATTGGAAAAACCGTGCAATTGCGCTTCACCGGACGTATCGCTTGTATTCACTGCGCAAGAAAGATCAAAAAAACCTATAACCAAGGCTATTGCTTCCCCTGTCTTAGGAAACTAGCCCAGTGCGATCAATGCATTGTTCGGCCTGAACTGTGTCATTTTCACCTGGGAACCTGCCGCGAACCGACCTGGGCACAAGACCATTGCTTGAAACCACATATCGTCTATTTAGCTATTTCCTCTGGATTGAAAGTTGGCATCACAAGATCTACCCAGGTACCTACTCGCTGGATCGATCAAGGAGCCCGCGTCGCTGCGGCCCTGTTTCGGGTACAGAGTCGTCGTGATTCGGGTCTCTTAGAAGTGGCGTGTAAACAAAGAGTCGCCGATCGAACCGATTGGCGCGCTATGTTGCGGGGCGACCATTGCGATGCAGATATTGAGGGCAGCCACGCAGCCATGCAAACTTGGTTAATGGAAACACAAGCGGATCTGCAACTTGAAGGCGCCATCGAAGCCGTTGACTTCGATCCTTTGGTCATTGACTACCCAAATAACCAGCAGGCATTTAAATTAAAGTCATGGGATCTGCTAAAGCAGCCCTGCCTCACATCTCAGTTAGTTGGAATTAAAGGCCAATACCTTATGTTTGAGGACGGCGTTATCAACATCAGGAAACACGCCGGTTTTGAGATAGAAGTAGATTGTGGATAAAGAGGACCATCATGTGGAAAACCATTGTAATAACAATAGCTTGCACCCTACTACACGCCCAGAGCAGCAAAGAAAACTTCGCCGATTACTGGTATACAGGATTAGCTGAACTCAACCATTACCAATTGGAACAAGCACGTTATGGAGAAATCCACCGCGGCGATGCCATGCTCATTTTTGTCACCGAGGACTTCTTAACAGATCCGCAAGTCAAACACGAATATGGCCCAAAAGATCAATCTGTTTCCGTACTTAAACTCAATTTCACGCGCAGCTATCTGACAGGTATCTATCCCTATACGCTGATGTCATCTATCTTTACGCCGATCGACAACTTGACCCAACCCCTAAAAATATCCACTTCCGTGCAAGAGTGGTGCGGCCAAACCTATCTGCAAATGAATCGTCGAAACTCCGCATGGCAGATAGTCAGTCATTCATATTTTCAGGCGGAAGGCGATCAACAAGCCACCATCAAGGCTAAATACACTGAAGATGGTTTATGGAATGTGATTCGTCTTGATCCCCAACAGCTCCCCGTCGGCGAATTCACCATCTTCCCTGGCACACAATTCATACGCTTGAGGCATCAGTCTTTTAAGGTCGTAAAAGCAACAGGCAAGCTCAGTCAGGAAGGATCACTATTTCTATACACGCTTGATTATCCCGACCTGATGCGAAAGCTGAGTTTTCACTTCGATCAAGCGTTCCCGCACATCGTCCGCGAATGGTCCGCTGAAGGACCTAGCGGCTTTGGCGCAAACCCACAAATATTGAAAACACGTGCCGTGCTTACTCATACAAAACGCTTGGCTTATTGGAACCTAAACGGTGTGGACGATGCCTACCATCGAAATGATTTAGGGATCAAAGATCCGTAGGATCTTGCTTGGGTTCTTGGCTTAATTCAAGCCAAACTCTTGCATCGTTAAAACAGGCATTACCACCCGTATTCCCCACATCGTCTGGACAAAGTGCCGTGGAAGTTGAGCCGTTCAACGATGAAGCGAGCCAGGCGCCTTTGGGCATCGAGACAACGCCAACAGAGACACGGTTATGGACACGTGCATAGCAATGAACTTCGCCTAATTCATTCCATACTTTGACCGCATCACCATGCTCGATTCCTCTTTCACCAGCGTCCCGCGTGTGTATCGAAACCTCGAGTCGCTTTAGATGGAGCTCGCCCATAGTACTTGAGATCAATTTGCCTGAGGCCGGTGTGATCATGCTCAGTTGACCATTCTTTTTCTTTGGCGCTTGCCACTGGTAACCGCTGGGCCCAAGACAGGCCGGAAACAAATTGATCTTTTGGTTCGCTGTACGGGGAAACTGGTCAACAAACTGCGTTGGCGTCTTTTCGTTGAAGAGGATTGATTGCATCTGGCCACCATGCATGAGGTCCGGATCAAGCTCCTGACCTTCGGGCAATTGGACGCCACTTATGATGGCCTCCATACGTTGCTTTTCACTCCAACTGAAACAGGGATCGTCAAACGACATGGCTTTAGCCAGAGCCGCAAACACGTCATTGTTACAACGCGCTTCCCCGCGGGGGGTAATGACCGGTTTGACGCCGCCAATGACATAGGCACCGTAAGCTCGCCTAATGTCCCACTGTTCCAGAAACGTCGTGGCAGGCAGAACAATGTCTGCCCAATCCGCGGTATCGGTTTGTACTTGTTCGTGTACCACCGTGAACAAGTCATCTCTAGCCAATCCCCTAATAATGCCACGTTGGTCTGGTACGGTCGCAACTGGATTGGCGTTATAGACATAGAGTGCCTTAATGGGCGGGTCCAATGGACCATTCAGATGCCTTGCTAGCTGAGTCATATTCAGTAAGCGAGGACGCTTGTCGATAGGTCCGACCACCGCTTCGAAATTAAATGGCGTGGCGCCACTGTTACTCATCGTGTAACCACCGGCTTTTTGACCAAACCAGCCCAGAACGGCAGGAATAGCAAGCACAGAAGCTACGCCAACGCCGCCGTACCGGTTGCGCTCCAAGCCCCAACCACAGCGCAAAACCGCTGGACTCAACTTCGTCATCACTTCAGATACCTGCTCAAAAACGTCCCTTGAGACACCGGAAACCGCACAGGCGTCAGCCACGCTCCACGATTCAGATGCCTGCCACAATTGATCCTGGCCCTCTGTCCACTGATCTAAGAACGATTGCTTGATCTTGCCTGACTGTCGCCAGTGATTAATCAGCGCCAAGGCAAATGGAGCATCGGCACCCGGTTGAATCGGAACATGTAAATCAATCTCACGATCTGAAAAATGATTAATTGGATCGACCACCATAATAAAAGCACCGTTCTTGCGAGCTTGTTTTAGGTAAGGAACCAAGTGAATGTTCGAGGCCTTTGGGTTTGCGCCCCAAATAACGATCAGTTGCGCGTGTGGGTAGTCCTGAAACGCAACGCCAGGCATCTTGCCATACATATCAGCGGATACCATAGATGTCGGAACGGCACAGATGGTCTTGTCCAAGCGCGAGGCACCCAGCCTTGAAAAGAAAACGGCATCTAGAAAATCATCGGTGAGAAAACCGTTAGAACCGCCATAGTGATACGGCAGGATAGATTCACCGCCAAAATTTGCTCGACACTGGGAAAAGCGGTCGGCGATCTCGGAGATGGCGCTTGACCAGCTTGTAACCTCGAATTGGCCAGACCCTTTCGGTCCAATACGACGTAGAGGTTTAGTGAGTCGCTTTTTATGCGTTACTCGGCGATTAAATTTAGCGACTTTCGAACAAATGAACCCAGTCGTAATGGGGTTTCCCTGCGTACGACTGGCAATCTTAATCACTTCATCGTCACGCACGGTAACGTTCAATGAACAGGTATCTGGGCAGTCCATAGGACAGGTTGTAGGTAAAATTTGTTCCATCGCTGACTCCACCGACATCATAAATGCTAGTCTAGCCTATATCAACTTACCTAGGAGTCGCCCATGTTGATTGACCTAAGCCACGAAATCCACGATGGCTTGATTACCTACCCGGGCCTGCCTGCCCCCAAAATTGGTGCTTGGATGAATCACGAAGATTCCGCATCAAATTATTCACAGGGGACGGCTTTTCACATCGCTCGTATCGAGATGATTGCAAACACGGGTACGTATTTGGATACGCCCTTCCATCGTCATCCTGACGGTATTGATGTATCCGGGCTGCCCCTGGGATCAATCGCAAACTTACCTGGTCATGTGGTGCGTATTCCCAACGACATTAAGGGAATTGAGCCTTTGCATTTAACCGGTATATCTATCGCTGGCAAGGCCGTACTTTTTCACACTGGCTGGAGTGAGCATTTTGGAACACAAGCCTACGGTCAGGGACACCCATTCTTGACAGAAGAAACGGCACAGGTGCTTATCAATCAGGGAGCCATACTTGTCGGCATTGACTCGCTAAATATCGATGACACCCGAAACCCCGATCGACCCGTACATACGGCGCTATTGAGTGCTGGCATCCCTATAGTCGAACACCTACGTGGTTTAGACGAACTGCCTGAAAAACATTTCCGCTTTTTCGCGACCCCACCCAAAATTCATGGGATGGGGTCATTCCCGGTCAGGGCATTTGCGCTGCTTGATTAGTTTTTCTTCTTCTTTTCTTCCATGATTTTCTTACGTTCTGCATTATTGTGCTCAGCAATATCCCATGGCGGAATAGCATCGCCATTAGCAAAGATACCTGTCTTCGCTTTCTTGGCTTTCTTACCTAGCTCGCGGTAGGCGGTAAGTTTCGCCTCTGGCTCGTTCCAGAACGCCATGCCAGAGGCAAGCAGATCGTATGAAATATTGCCATTATTAACGTATTGAATTTCTCCTAGCACCATCTGGTCGTTGATACGGTCAACCGTAACAATGACAAACTGGCCATAGAGTTTATCTTCGGTAAAACTCAATGCCATATCGTATCCGGCCTGCCTCTCTTCGGGACAAACAGCCTCACGAAGAGTCACCAAATAGCTCTTTCCTTTTGAGGAAACGACAATTTTAGAGCCGGTTATGACTTCAGAAACTTTACCAGAAATTGTCCGCGGTCCCGTGTGCTGCGGAGCCATCATTGACATTGCGATCAATAACAAAACTTGCATAACTCTTAGCTCCATCCAGAGAGCGCCGTCCCATCAAGGTTGGCAACTCCGACAAAATTGGTCGGTGTTATACTAACGCTACCCATTCCCAAAACACAACCCGTCAGTCGGAGATAGCCATGTCGAAAAATCTTTGGACGTTATCCTTCATTACCCTCATGCTTGGCAGCTGCCTGCCTGATGGCAACAGTTCTGACACCAGCCATAACCAGCTTCCCAGCGGCAGCATCATCGCGTTTGCAGGTAGTGAAGTTCCAATGGGCTGGACAATTTGCGATGGTTCGATCACCTCAACGGGCATAACTACGCCAGACCTAAGGGACCGCTTCATTATGGGCAGTGGATCACTGGACGAACATCAAGAGGGCGGATCTTTGAGTCACATTCACAAGGCTACTTCGTCAGAAGCCGAAGGCCCTCGCGTAGGCGTTGATAAGGACACCAACTATCAACTTCCCGTTCGAGCTCATAAACACAGTATTACGACCGAGGAAAGCGAACATTTGCCGCCCTATTTCAGCGTTACATTCATCATGAAGGATTGATGTTTGTTTACGGCTTGCTTCTACCTTGCCAGAAACTCATGCTAGCCGTGACGCCAAACTTCGCCTGAATCCAATCGACGAGCCTCCGCGGAAATAGGCCATGCAGTAGGGGAATAGTCTTCACCATAAAGGGCGTTCGCAAAAACGCATGATTCTTTTGAATCGACTTGGTTACTTTCTTTGCAAAGGCCGCCGGCTTCAAGATGGGCGTCAGCAGTGGCGCTTTGACACCGTCAAAAAGGCCAGTACTGATGTAACTAGGACAAACGGTTGTGACGTGCACATGCCGATGCTTTAGCTGCTTCAACTCCAAGCGAATACTCTCACCAAAACCAATCACCGACCATTTACTTGAAGCGTAACATGCACCATACGGTAACCCCAAGAAGCCGGACGCCGACGCAATATTGACTAAGTGACCTTGGTCAGAAGCGATCAAATCAGGCAAAAAACAATGGGTCACCGCGACTAAACCCAGCGTATTGATGCGGTATGTCAGCTCGTGTTTTTCAAGTGGAACATCAAGAAAAGCGCCCCCAAAGACGATGCCTGCGTTGTTCACCAGCACGTCGATTGGGCCACAGGCTTGGTGGATGGCCACTTTGGCCGCTTGAATCTGATCTCGGTCCGTGACATCCATTTTGCAAGTCATGGCGCAAATACCTACTGCTGCTACTTTTTCACGCGCTTGCGTTAACGCCTGCTCATTAACATCCGTCAAGATGATCTCCGCGCCCGCCCTGGCGAAATCAATGGCCATCTCCAGCCCAATCCCTTGCGCCGAGCCGGTCACCAGCACCCGTTTCCCTGCTATTTGCGTCATGAATCCCCCTTCATAAAGAGCAACGTTGCCCAATGTATCAAAAACTTCAGGCCAGGACCATGGCAAAGCGAGTCGACTGGATGGATAAATTTGAGTGTTAACCCATCATATTTTATGAGTATTGTTTTATTATGTCGTGTATAATGGCGCTGGATGCATGAGGAGGTTGACCATGATCCGTTTTGAGAATCTGACCCTAAAGACACGAGACGCTTTTGCCGACGCCGTTCAACTCGCTCAAGAGTGGCAACATGCAGAGGTCGACATCGACCACATGGCGCTCGCCCTAGCTAATCAACAAGATGGAACGACACGACCGCTCCTGAAAAGGATCGGACTAGAACCTGCCGCGCTGGCAACACAGCTAAAAACGGCTCTGCAGCAGCGCCCAAAGGTAAGCGGTGGCCACGAACCACGCGTCGATCGTGAGCTCGACCAACATTTTAATGAGGCCTCGCGCATCGCCGCAGACATGCAGGACCAATACACCTCCACCGAACATATCGTTTTGGCCATCGTTAAACGTAACCGCAGCGAAATGGCTAAATGGCTAACTAGCCAAGGCACTAGCGAACAAACAATCCTTTTGGCCCTTAAAGAGGTACGCGGCGGCGCATCGGTAACCGATCAATCACCTGAAGACAAATACCAGGTGGTGGAAAAGTACACCGTTGATCTCACGCAACGAGCACGCGCCAACAAACTAGAGCCCATCATCGGCCGTGATGATGAGATAAGGCGGGTCATTCAGGTGCTATCTCGCAAAACCAAAAATAACCCGGTCTTGATAGGCGAGCCCGGGGTGGGAAAAACGGCCATCGCTGAAGGTTTGGCACTACGAATCGCAGATGGCGATGTGCCTGAAGGGCTCAAACATAAGCGGGTCCATGCACTTGACCTTGGTTCTCTCATCGCAGGCACTAAGTTTCGCGGTGAATTCGAGAATCGCCTTAAAGCATTGCTGAAAGAAGTCGTCGACTCCATGGGCGAAATCATCCTTTTCATTGATGAACTTCATACCATTGTGGGTGCAGGGGCGGCAGAAGGCGCCATGGACGCATCCAACATGCTCAAACCTGCCTTAGCACGCGGTGAGCTTCATTGCATTGGCGCTACCACTCTAAGTGAATACAAAAAACACATCGAAAAGGACGCCGCGCTTGAACGTCGATTCCAGCCCGTTCTGGTGAGCGAACCGGACGAAGCATCGGCCATAGCTATCTTGCGTGGCCTGCGCGAACGATTTGAAGTCTTTCACGGTATTTCGATCCGCGACAGAGCTATTGTTGCCGCTGTTCAACTATCACAACGTTACATTTCAGACCGCTTCCTGCCAGACAAGGCCATTGACTTGATCGACGAAGCAGCCTCAACGCTTCGTACCCAAATCGATTCGATGCCCTTTGAAATAGATTCCGCCATGCGGCAGCGAACCAAGCTCGAAGTGGAGCTTGCAGCTCTAAATATGGACCCTAGTCCTTTGAACCAACAGCGAACCCAGGATGTGTCTCGGGAAATTGCTGACCTGGAAGAGAAACTCTCATCCCTAAAACATCGCTGGCAACATGAAAAGGCATTGATCCAGAAGTTACGTGAACAAAAAGAACGAGCCGAGCAACTGAAGTTAGCCTCAAGCGAAGCTGAAAAGAGCGGTGATCTGTCGCGGGCCGCAGAAATCCAATACGGTGAACTGGTTGAGCTCGAAAAGACGAGCCGCGAGGTTGAATCTCAACTTCAGGAACTGCAAAAAGAAGGCAGTCTATTGCGCGAAGAAGTCACAGAGGCCGACGTCGCCCGGGTAGTGAGCCTTTGGACCGGCATTCCATTGGCACGCATGCTGGAATCTGACGTTGAGAAAATGTTGAATTTAGACGAACGTCTACATGAGCGCGTGATTGGGCAAGACCGTGCGGTGACAGCCGTCGCTGACTCCATCAGACGTTCTCGAAGTGGATTAGGTGACCCAAACCAACCCCTGGGCAGTTTTCTCTTTCTCGGCCCGACAGGCGTTGGCAAAACCGAACTCGCGAAAAGCTTGGCAACGATCCTCTTTAACGACGAACACAAATTGATACGCCTCGATATGTCCGAATACATGGAGCGACACGCCGTAGCCCGGCTCATCGGGTCGCCACCCGGATATATCGGTCACGAAGAAGGTGGTCAACTAACAGAGCGCATAAGGCGCGCTCCTTATTCGGTGATTTTGCTGGACGAAATAGAAAAGGCGCATCCCGATGTCTTCAATATCCTGCTGCAAATCTTGGATGACGGCAGACTCACGGACGGCAAGGGCCGAACGGTAAGTTTCCTTAACTGCGTGATCATCATGACAAGCAATATCGGTTCTGACATCGCTAATCGCACCGATTTAGAGACGGAAAGCAAACAACGCCAACTCTTAGCACGGCTAAAAGATCACTTCCGGCCTGAGTTCATCAACCGCATCGACGAAATCATCGCCTTCGATAGTCTAACGGAAGATATGATCCGTGAAATTGTCCGCTTACAACTAGACCAAGTGATCGAACGTGTGCGTGACAAAGGCATTCAACTGTCTTTCGCAGATGACGCCATCGATTACCTGAGCGAATTGGGCTATGATCCCGCCTTTGGCGCAAGGCCTGTAAGAAGGACCATACAGAAACAAGTTCTCAACCCCTTAGCCACGGCACTGCTCAGCAAAACCACACCCGAGGGTGGCAACATACACGTCACCAAGGGCGAATTGGGTTTGGATTTTTCGGCAAAAAACTAAAATAACTCGTTTATTTACAGAATATTAAGGGACGAATACAGAATTCAAACTGTTTTGCCTGCTTCCCGTTTTCGCGCTACAATGCGTGAACAATTTTCCAGGAGGTACTTCATGTCTGATCAGGTTTGGTATCTGGCTATTGCTGGCCAGCAGGTAGGTCCAATGAGTAAAGATGACCTACTGAACAAGGTGCGAACAGGCGAGGTGAACATGGACACGCCCGCATTTGAGACTGGCATGAGCGACTGGATACCCATCGGCCAAATCCCTGGACTAAGCATGCCTACACCACCGCCGCCTCCAGACCCGACTCCTGGCCCTCAAACTTCTCACGAAATTGACTATGAAGTTTTTGGCGAAGAAATGCAGTTCGTTGAGATCGAATTGGACCCAAACGAAACCGTAATCGCAGAAGCAGGCGGCATGATGTTCATGGAGAACGGCATCGAGATGGAGACCCGCTTTGGCGACGGATCCAAGCCAGACCAAGGATTTGGCGGCAAGCTCTGGGAAGGCGTTAAGCGTAAATTTACGGGTGAATCGCTCTTCCTTACCTGGTTCACCAATCGCGGGCACGGCAAACAACGAGTCGCCTTTGGCGCACCCTACCCGGGCAAAATTATCCCCGTAGATCTGAAAGAGCTAGGCGGAGAGCTTATTTGCCAAAAGGACGCGTTCTTATGTGCCGCTATGGGTACTCAAATAGGAATTGCGGTTAATCGAAAGATTGGAGCCGGTCTATTTGGCGGTGAAGGATTCATCATGCAGCGTTTGAATGGGGATGGAAAAGCTTTCGTGCATGCGGGCGGAACCATTGTCAGCAAAGAGCTCAAAGCGGGTGAATCACTTAAAATTGATACAGGTTGTATTGTCGCTTACACCAAAGACGTCAATTTCGACGTACAAATGGTGAAGGGCATGAAGTCCATTTTCTTCGGTGGCGAGGGCTTATTCTTAGCATCGCTGACGGGACCTGGCCGTATTTGGCTACAATCATTGCCCTTTTCGCGCTTGGCCGATCGCATCTATGCTGCGGCGCCACAAACTGGCGGTAAACGCAAAGGCGAAGGTAGCGTTTTAGGCGCGTTAGGGAACATATTGGACGGTGATTGATGACTGGTCAGCATCCATTTGAGGCCTTTAGGGAAAGACGTTCCAAAGAACAATCTCGTGTTTTGGAGACCGATCATTTAGGCATCAAGCGATTCTTTTCACTCGATTCCCAATGTTACCGAGACGGTGCTTTATCAGGCAAGACCAAGGAGCTATTAGGTTTAGTCGCATCAGCCGTACTCAGATGCAACGACTGTATCGACTACCACCTTGAACAATGTGTCAACGTCGGCTACGGAAATGATGAAATCGAAGACGCCCTCAATGTGGCACTCGTGGTTGGGGGTTCCATTGTGATACCTCATTTACGCCACGCACGACACAGCTTAGACTTTTTGCTGGACGAACAAAGCAATTCAACGACAAGCGGGTGATTTTGGTATACCCAAAATTGATTCCCGAAGCCGAGTTGCCTACAATGGAACATGGGATTGGGCGAGGGGTAACAAAACATTGAAACATGTCAAACGGAAGAGAATCGGTATATTTGGATGGGGCATCGTGGCACCGAAATCCCCAGACATCGATCAGTTTGAATCAAACTTAAGCAACGCAAACACGTGGCTCTCATCATTCGAAGACGGATTCGGTCCTAATCTCTTTATGACTGGTAAACCCGAATTCGACTTTGATGCGTACAAGGCTTGGGTTGACGAGCGGTTTGAACCGAGGAAGTTTGCTCAAATCGATGCCAAGATGGGGCAAATGGTGAAATATGCGATCGGGGCTTTTGTACAGGCACTCGGTCAAAACGAAGGCCTCGAAAAAGCGCTGCAACAGTTAGGTCACCAAACGCACATTTACGTGGGGACCGGGTTAGGCGATTACCAAGCTCAACATACAGTTTCTGTCGATTACGATCGTGCACAACGTCGCTGGAACCGTTTTTGGTGTCAGCCTAGCCGCCACCGGATTCTGCAGGAATACGCTTCTAGCGATTCGGTCGCCAAAGAAAAGATGCGCCTTGAATATGAGGCGCCGGAAGACCCGGAAAACCATCCCTCTGATTCGGACGAACGCGATATGGCTCGCATTGCGTGGCACGAGTTTTGGCTACCTCATTCAGATCAGCTGAAGGCTTATCTAAATGAGATGCGCGAATTTGAAAGCCTGTCCCTTGAAGGCGATATCGACAGCACAAAGGGTCACTTGATAAGACGCAAGCTGGCAGCACGAAAAAAGCTCAACAGCAAGTACGGCTGTCCAACCGAACCATGGAATTCAGTTGATCCGAAGTTACTATGGAATATTGCCAACATCCCTGCTGCTCAAATCTCCATGTTAGGTAAGATCACTGGGCCAACCATGGCTCCGGTGGCCGCCTGTAGTGGATTTGGGACAGCCCTTAAGCTAGCCGACAACGCGATACAGCTTGGCCAAGCCAAAGCGGCCATCATCGGAATGACCGACCCGCCGCCTCATCCATTGTCTGTGGGCGCGTTCTACGGCGCCCGTGTCGTTTCCCAAGATGGCGACGTCAGCAAGCCCTTCACAGGGTTACGAGGCACGCACGTGGCAGGTGGCTCATGTATTTGGATCGTCGGAGATTACGACTACTTCACCGGCCTGGGGATGAAGCCCTTGGGGCTTGAAATCGTCAGTGTCGCTTTGACAGCCGACGCCGACCACATCATCACTCCTTCAGACGAGGGCCCTCGTGCGGCCATCCAGCAAGCACTTGAACAAGCAGGCCTAGCCCCAGAGCAAATAGCCACCTGGGACATGCATGCAACCGCAACGCCAGGTGACTGGACAGAACTGCAAAACGTCCTCTCGTTTTTTCCGCATGGCACCGCCTTAACAGCTCGCAAGGGCTCCTTTGGACACGGAATGTCTGTATGTGGCGGCTGGGAATTGACGGCACAACACTTAGGCTTCAGTCGTGGCGTTTTGTTGCCGGTACATGTTGAACACCACGAACTTCACCCCCAAATTAAGCCATTTGAGGATGTGATCGTCACTGAAGAACGCCAGATCGAAGGCGAATATTCAGGCAAGATCAATATGGGCGTAGGCGGCATTAACTCTTGTGTCATATGTAAGCGCTGGTGATGGGATGGCTAAGACGCAGTTTTAACGGCATCGCCTTTGTCATATCCATCGTCATTGGTGCCGTTCTGTGCTTATGCGCCATTCCCATTTCACGTATCAAATTACCCACCTATTTTATGCAGGCATGGGGCAAGACGCTGCTTAGGATATGTGGCATACGACTGGCCATTGAAGGTATCGAACACGTTGACCCGGCCAGGCCTTGTATTTATATGTCCAATCACGAAAGTACGATCGATATCCCGGTCCTAATCGCCGCTCTACCCGTGGACCTTCGCTTCGTATACAAGCGGTCACTGGGTTGGGTCCCTTTTGTAGGCTGGGCTATCTGGGCGATGGGCATGGTGCCAATCGACCGAGCAAACCGTAGTCGCGCGATGGTGAGTTTGCGTAAAGCTGGTCAGCGGGTGAAATCTGGACTGCCCGTCTTGGTCTTTCCCGAAGGAACACGTGCGAAATCGGGTATTTTGCCATTCAAGAAGGGCGGGTTCCGGCTTGCCCTAGCCAACAAGCTCGATATCGTCCCCATTACCTTGGTCAATTCCCAACAGCTTTGCCCGCGCAACTCGCTGATGGCGAAACCGGGCACCTTACACGTGGTCATTCACCCTCGAGTCGAAGCCAGTCAATACAGTGAATCCACACGCAGTAAGTTAATGGCTGACGTGCGCGAAAGAATTGCTTCTGCTAAATCCTAAGCGCGATTAATTACTTACGGTGTAGCGATCATCGCCTTCAGGCGGCGTAATGGGGAAATCGGCCCTTACCTCGCCGTTTATTTTGATCTTCCATTGGCTGCCACTTAAGACCAAAGCGCCATATGCGCCACCCGAAATAGCATCATCACTCTCAACGAAGACGGGTATCGACTGACGATGATAGGCTCTAACAACAAATTTGACCGCGTTCTTGCCGGTAACCATGCGGTCACTGAGCATTAAGATGAAGTCAGGTGAGTATGGCGATAACGCTTTGAGCACACCGGACATCTCTCGAAGACTGTTAATAGGAGTTTGAATTATTCGAAGTCCCGTTTCGGACGAAGCAAGACCAAATTCATCTTGTAGTTCGGGACTAGATTGCGGGCTCCAGAGAATAACGCATGAAGTCGCAGCAGGCATTAATCCTTGGATCGCTTCAACCTTAGCCTGCAACTGCCCTTGGGCCCAACCAGCAGAATGAACCAATAACGTGACGAGCAACGCTCTAACCACTTCGCCTCCCTCAAGCACCAATTACAAATCTATTTGTTTTCTAAACACCTACTGTTAAAGGTATTTTAACACGACCTAGCCCTCGACAAAGCCACAATGGTCGCGTCAGGTGCACAATCATACTAACATTTCATATCCAATTCACCCATAACTAGGTAAGGAATTTTCTAAATGCGCCCAGCCAGTCACGACAGTTACCTGCGTTTGCTGTTCGAATTCCCCAACTACAGACGCCTGTATGCTGCCCGTTCGATTTCGTTGTTAGGTGATTGGTTCAACCTGCTCGCCCTCTTAACGCTGCTACGTGAGACGACAGAGAACTCGGGCCAGATTGTCGGCGCACTTTTTATCGTCAAACTGCTACCGACCTTTTTTATGGGCCCAATAGCTGGCGTAATTGCAGATCGATTCTCTCGCGTAAGAGTCATGGTTTATAGCGACCTCACTCGCTTTTTCTTAACGCTTTGTTACCTAGCCATTCCTTTACTTGAGCATGGACACCTGTGGGCCATTTATGGCCTCACGATTCTGCATGCGAGTGCCTCCGCTTTCTTTGAACCCGCTCGGACCGCCATGTTGCCCAGCATCCTTCCCAGCCACGCAATCGTACGGGCCAACGCGTTGGGCGCTATGACATGGAGCGCCATATACGCGTTAGGTGCTGGTCTCGGAGGCCTTGTCAATCAGTGGTTGGGGTGGCAAATTACGCTTGCATTGGACGCATCCACTTTTGCCGTTTCCGCCTTTATCGTCGCGCGAATTGACCTGCCAGCGCAGATAAAACGAGTCGTTTCAAGGACATGGCTCGAGCTGCTCGGTTTCAAAGACATGCTGGCTGGCTTTGTTTACATGAGACAGCGCCGACAGATACTCTTTTGTGCGCTCATCAAGTCGGGCTGGTGTTTGGCAGGCGCAATCCAGTTGGTACTAACCTTGTACGGCACCCATATTTACCATTTTGGAGGACGACCTGATTTGGGCATGGCGTCCCTATTCGTATGCAGAGCATTGGGCACAGCCGCAGGTCCGCTTGTCGCCCGCCGTATTTGCGGCGAAGATCCTCGAAAGATGACCCTGGCCATCATCATCTCGTTTTTTGCGTCGGCGGCAGCCTATATTGCCTTTGCCCAAGTCTCCCATGTCTACTTGGCGTTCGCCTTCGTTTTTATCGCTCACATGGGCGGAAGTACCATTTGGGTTTTTTCGACCGTCCTATTGCAGTGGAACGTTGATAACGAATTTCGCGGGCGCGTCTTTGCCAGTGAAATCGGCATGGCCACCTTGCTTATTTCTCTCTCAACTTGGGTTATCGGGGGTCTACATGATCGCGGTTTGGCACTGACAAGCTTGCCACTCATCCTTGGTTGTATTCTGTTCTTTTCCGGACTGATGTTCGCCTATTGGTACCGCTCACTCAACGCTCAACCACGGCCTGAGCCTTAGCCGACAGGCTGGCACACTGACCTTGAGCATTAAAAGTCACATAAACGTCAAAGGTAAGGGTTTGTTGACGGCTATTGCGCGTAAAGGTCAATTCCAGTTCCGCGCCAACATCCGTCTCAACAAGCCTATATGAGTTGAGGGTTACCGCACTTGATTGTAAATCCTCAATCAAGCCCCCTAGCTGCTGGTGCTGAGTCACTTGTGGCCAACTGATCCGACTTTGGGGGGCGAAGTGCTGGCGAAGTACTTCGTATTGACGCTGAACCATCAGCCCCAAGACTCGCTCTAACCAGGTAGCGATACTAGGTGCCGTGTCATTTAGTTGACGACTAACTGAACTACGTGCCTCACTGCGATAGCTCTCGTCCAATGTCGCATCGGCTTCGGCGGGCATCGGCGCTTGGGCCATCTGGATCTTAGCTGGTTCAACGATCGCTTGTGCCTGCGCGACGTCTTTCTTAGGTTTACTGGCGCTAGGTCGCGCCGCATCTCTAAGATCTTCAACTCGCCCTTCGGCTGCGAGGCCAGCGGCACTATCTTCCAGCGCAGGCTCATAATCGAATACTTCTTTTGTCGTCGGTTTGTCTTCTGTCGCAGAGCTCGTCCTGGATCTTAATGGTGGCGGTTCGGGCTCTTGCACTTTCTCGGAGGCTGGCAATTCCGCGGCCAGGTTGGATTCTTGTTTGCGTTCTAGGAGTTTAGGTACCGGTGAAATTTCCTCCTCCAGCTCGGCCATGACCGTTTCGGGCGTTTCAGTTGGTTCAGTTGCAACCGAGTCGTTTTCCAACACATCAGAGGCCGCGCTTTCCATTTCGGCGTCAATGGATCTATTCACACTTGGCACCCAAAGCAAAAAGGAGATCATCAACACGGCCGCTAGGGGCAAAGCCCACTTCATGGCCGACCAGGCTGAACGGCGAACCCTCAGTTGAACGCTTGGAGGAGTTTCATGCTGTGCGTATTCACTGAGATTGTTGTCCATATTCTCAAAATGGCTCAATAGCTTCAGGCAATCAGGGGCTGAAGCAAGTTCGTCAGCGAATTGTTCTCGAATTTCTGCTGGCTCCATTTCTTCCAGGAGCTCTTCAAGGCGGTCTAGGTTCATTTTTTTAGTCAAGCCCCACCTCCACCAGTTTTCGAGCTAATCGAATGCGCGCGCGGCGAATATTTGTCTTCACGGTGTTGAGATTGTCGCCAACCAACTCGGCGATGTCTTTTTGCGGTAAATCGCCCACCGCTTCTAATAACAACGTCTCTCGCTGTTTGTCACTGAGCGTATGTAGCGCCCGCGTCACTTTCTCAAAACGTTCTTTAGCCAAGGTCTGTTGTTGAGGCGATGGATCATGGGACTGGATCTCGCCAAATGAGTCGACATCATCGGTCGCGTCGATCGAAAAATTGAGCCCACGCGGCCGGCGCGTACTACTGCGAACAGCATTGATCGCAATCGCAAATAGCCACGACCTAAATCGAGACGGGTCTCGTAAATTCCTTATTTCTTTGGTGACCTTCATCCATGTTTCCTGATACACATCTTCGGCGTCCTCTGTACGACGTAGCCGCCCGCGCAAGAAGCCCCACAAATCACTCTGTACCTGTTCTATCAAGGCATTCAGTGCCCCGGTCTGTCCAGACATGGCTTCCAGCACTAGCTTGTGGGAGATTTCAGTCGAGGACAACGCCAGCTCCTTGGGTGCCCACAGAGGAGACGCGATCACCCATCAAAAGTTTCAGCTTCTATTCTAACGGTCCCGGCCATAACATGCACAGCATTGGTGGCTACCGTGATTCGTGCTTTAATTGACGTCTATTCGTAGGAACTCTCGCGATTCCAGGTGTCTCCGCATTGAAGATGCTGCTTATTTCTGAACCGGTCAATGAACTTGACCCATACGCTCAATTGCTTCAACGCGAGGGCCACCATGTGGATCGCGCACAAAACGGCATTGAGGCCAACGACCTAATCCTTACTGGATTAGCGGTAAGTTCGCCTTACGAACTCATCGTTCTGCACCATTCACAGAACAAATCTGACACCCGTGAACTGATCACCTATTGGCGTAACCAGGACCCTTTTCTGCCGTTGGTGCTCATCTCTCAGCCTCAGACACTTACCGATGGCGACCTGCGTTTGTTAGGTTTGATCGATTGTATCCCTGAAGACACGCCCATCCAATTCGCCAAGCAACGATTAGATTTGTTGCAGCAGACCGTCGCGCTGGGTGCCACATTTCGCTTAAAAGCAGACATTCTGGAGCGACCGGCCCATTCCTCCGATCCATTGGCAGCGATCGACGTGGCACTGAACCAAATACAGGATCGCCTAACGGTCCGCGCCATTGCCTTTATTAGCTACACCGCCATCGTCAATGATCCAATCGTGCAAATGGGCAAGAACTTGGAGGCGATGGACCAAATATGGTTGGACGATTTATGCGATGAAGCATGGCAACGCATTGAGCCTATCCTCAAAAAGCAACGCATGGTCTTTGAGACGGCCGAGTCCCCACGATACATGTTCCCCATCAGCACATCACGTGGTTGGGAAGGCCTGCTTGTCTTTTTCGCACCTGAAGTCGGTGATGAATCCATGGATCCAGTCCTGGCTGGCCAATACACAACCATTGCAGACGGTATCAAATTTATGCTCGAACACACGCGCACCCATGAGGCGCTGCAACGAGCAAAAAAATCTAAATCTGAATACATGTCGATCCTCTCTGAACGGATCCGGCAGCCCATGGCGAACCTGCAAGGAACGAGCGAGTTATTGATGATGATCGACAGTGATCCCACGATAAAGGAACTCACCTCGCGCATGGCCCACAACGCTAAAATGGCGACCGACATGCTCGAAGACGTCATCGAATTAGGCCGCATTGACGACGGTATGCTGGTCATTCACCCCGAAAAAATCGCGATACCCAGTTTTCTGCGCAAAACGGTCCGTCAGTTAGACATCCTCTTCAGCGAAAAGAATCTGCGCGTCGCCTTTGAGATGACTGAACAGAGTGATTTAGCAACAGTTGGTGACCCTCAAAAGCTAGCCCGTGTCTTTTCAAATCTACTTACAAACGCAGCGCGATTCTCGCCGGAAGGTAGTTGTATCACCATAAAGATCCAAACGGAGGAAGACGATTGGATTCGAGTTTCTGTATCCGACCAGGGACCAGGCTTAGTACCTGGGCAAGAAACAAGCATATTCGAACGACCGGTGCAATCCAGTCACACAAGCATCACCGAACAGGGAATTGGTCTCTACTTGTGTCGCAAGTTTGTTACCGCCCATGACGGCCGTATTTGGGTGGAAAGTGAACCGGGATTCGGCTGCGCATTCCACGTCCGACTACCACCTGCCAACCCTAAATGGGATGGAATGGAACAAAAGCGCTAAAAAGGCTCATGCCGACCGGCTTCATGTTTTTCGTCCGGCATTAAATAATTCACGACGTAATCGCGAACGCTGTCGTTCAGTTCATATGGCTGACTGGCTAACCCTGCTTCTCGGGCCTTGCGCATGTCTGCCTCAGTAAAGTATTGGTAGCGGTCACGCAAAGAGTCCGGCATATCCACATAATTAATTTTGACGGGCTGATCCATCGCCGCAAATACAGCCGTTACCAGTTGGTTGAATGAATGAGCCGTACCTGATCCTGCGTTGTAAATCCCGCCTACCTTGGATTCCAGCAATTGCATCGTTTGCTTAACCACATCCTTCACATAAACGAAATCACGTCTCTGTTCACCATCGGCGTAGTCGGAACGATAGGACTTAAACAGGCGAACTTCCCCGTGATGTTTTATTTGGTGGAACGCTTGGTACACGACCGAAACCATATTCTGTTTGTGATACTCGTTAGGGCCAAACACATTGAAAAATTTGAGGCCCGCCATGTGTGGAAGCCAGCCTCGCCGCTTGGCGATTAGATCAAATGCATGCTTGGAGTAGCCATACATGTTCAGGGGTTTTAACTGGTCCAATTGATCCTCATCATCCTTGAACCCCAATCCGCCATCACCATAAGTGGCGGCTGAGCTGGCATAAACGAAGCGTACCTGATTGTCGACGCACCATTTCGCGAGCCGTGCTGTGTAACGCGTGTTGTTGTTCATGAGGTAATTGGCATCTAGCTCAGTGGTAGAACTGCATGCGCCCATGTGAACAACGGCCTTAATGTCTGTATGGCGTTTCAAGAAGCCAAAAAGTTTGTGTTTATCTAGATACTCCAAATAGTCGAGTCCACGTAAGTTCTTCCACTTTTCCGAGCTTCCAAGCGAGTCCACCAATACCAGATCAAGCTGACCACGGCGATTAAGCTCCGCCGCAATACAACTCCCAATAAAGCCTGCCCCACCCGTAACAACAATCATGCGCATCCTCCGCGCATTATTCTAACCCGTTTGCGCACAAGTCTGGCCCCTTCGACCTCATTGATTAAGCATGCCATCAATCAAGAAAGCTTCACGGACTTGCCTGCCACATGTGGGTATAAGCGGTTCAGGTTCCACACTTTGGCCCAAAGATAACCAGCAAACATGGCCTCGCTTGCTTGACGAATCCCCTTCCCAGCCATTAGAATCTGTTGTTTTGTGGTCGGGGGCAGGGATTGGTCCAAGTAGTATCTATCAGCGATCTGAGCAGCTATGTCGATCAAGAAGTCAGTTTACGTGGCTGGGTTCGCCATCATCGTAAGAGCGGCAAAATCCAGTTCATCGTCATGCGCGACGGCAGCGGCTTCGCTCAGGTCGTATTGGTCAAGAACGAAATTGATGAAGCGACTTTTGATCTGGCTAAAACCCTAACCCAAGAGAGCTGTTTCCAAGTTGTTGGCAAAGTTCAACAGAACCCTCGTAACCAACGATACGAGTTACTTGTAAGCCAATTAACCATCATACATATAGCTGAGCCATTTCCCATTACGCCAAAAGACCACGGCACCGAATTCTTGATGGATAACCGTCACCTCTGGTTCCGCAGCAAACGTCAATGGGCCATCCTGCGCATCAGGCACCGACTCATCAAATCGATCCGCGATTTTTTTGATGATCGTGGCTTTACGAATATTGACAGCCCTATCCTGACGCCGACGGCGGCTGAAGGCACGAGCACTTTGTTCGGTGTTGATTATTTCGGTGAGCCGGCCTATCTATCTCAAAGTGGTCAGCTCTATTTAGAACCAGCCGTTGCCGCTTTTGGGAAAGTCTACTGTTTTGGCCCTACCTTTCGAGCCGAAAAGTCGAAGACACGACGACATCTAACTGAGTTCTGGATGGTTGAACCCGAAGTGGCTTTTGCTCACCTCGAAGACGTGATGGTGCTCGCCCAAGAATTTGTTCACTACCTCATCAATCAAGTGCTTGAACATCACATACCCGAATTAGAAGTCCTGGAACGAGACCTAGAACCCCTCAAACAGTCGCTTCAACCATTTATTCGCATGACTTACAGCGAGGCAGTTGATCAATTAAAGGCACTGGGAAGTGATATTGAATGGGGATCAGATTTTGGCGGCGACGACGAAACCTTACTCACCCAACAATATCAACAGCCGCTTATCGTGCATCGCTTCCCTAAAGAATTTAAAGCTTTTTACATGGAACCCGATCCCGACGACGACCGGCTCGTGCTCGGCATGGACGTTTTGGCCCCTGAAGGTTATGGTGAAGTCATTGGTGGAGGAGAACGCGCCTCTTCTATTCAATTCCTATTAGATCAAATCGCAAAACACGGGCTGCCAGAGGAGCCTTACTCCTGGTACCTGGATGTCCGCCGTTACGGTTCCTTTCCTCACGCTGGCTTCGGCCTAGGTCTTGAACGGGCTGTCGCCTGGATATGCAAGTTACCACACGTCCGCGAAACCATCCCTTATCCGCGCATGCTTAATCGCCTTAAACCTTAGGGGACCTATGAAACGCATTGGATTATTGAGTTTGGGTTGTGCCAAGAATTTGGTCGACTCAGAAGTCATGTTGGGTGAACTCCAGCATAAAGGCTATAGCATTACGGCCGATGCTGAAAATGCCGACGTGGTTATCGTCAACACTTGTGGCTTCATTGAGCAAGCCAAAGAGGAATCGATTGAAGCGATCTTAGACATGGCCGCACTAAAGAAATCTGGTCAAATAAAGAAACTCATTGTCACCGGTTGCCTCTCGCAGCGCTATCACGAGACCATGCGCGAGGAAATGCCAGAAGTTGATGTTTTCTTGGGTACCAATGCCGCTTTAGATATCTCGCAATTTGTGGATCAAGACGATAAGCGCGACCATCAATGGTCACCTTCGTTTTTGTATAGCGGCGAGTCACACCGCAAACTCACCACCCCCAAGCACACAGCTTACGTAAAGATATCTGAAGGTTGCGACCACACCTGTTCCTTTTGCATCATCCCTAAGCTACGAGGCAAGCATCGCAGTCGTACGATTGAAGATATTCGTCGAGAAGTAGAACAACTGGGCCGTGCTGGCGTTCGTGAAATTAACTTGATCGCTCAAGATTCCACTTATTACGGCCGAGATTTGGGCCTCAAAGAAGGTCTGGCACAACTCTTGACTTCTTTATCTGGTGTACAAACGATTTCGTGGATACGTGTTCACTACATGTATCCCCATCAGGTGACGCGTAAATTGCTATCAACTATTCAAGAAAACCCAAAGATTTGTCCCTATGTTGACATCCCACTCCAGCATGCCGATAACCGCGTACTCGCGTCCATGCGTCGCGGCAGCGGGCGAAAGCAGCTGAGCGCCTACCTAGACCGCATTCGCGCGGCTATTCCTGGCGTTTTCATTCGCTCTTCATTCATTGTCGGCTACCCCACCGAGGACAAAGCCGCCTTCGCAGAGCTCAAGGGCTTTGTCGAAGATCAAGCATTCGATTACCTGGGCGTTTTCACTTATAGCCATGAAGAAGAAACGGGCGCAGAAAGCCTGGGCGACACCCATAGTGAAGACGTCAAAGAGGCACGCAAGGCCGAAATACTGGCCGTTCAAAAGGACATTTCCAAGCAAAAACTTAATGCCTTAATTGGCCGCACCCTTGAGGTGCTGGTTGAAGGCGCCCATCCCGAAACAGACCTGCTCCTTAAAGGGCGACATATGGGTCAAGCACCTGAAGTGGACGGTGAAGTACTTATCAC
This sequence comes from Holophagae bacterium, assembly GCA_029263455.1. Lineage (GTDB taxonomy): Bacteria > Acidobacteriota > Holophagae > Acanthopleuribacterales > Acanthopleuribacteraceae > JAGQSC01. The sequence goes on along the minus strand of JAJCXM010000008.1, from coordinate 223,295 downwards.
CGAGGGTCGATATTCTGCTGGCGACATCATCCCAATCACCATTGAAGAGTCATTTGAATATGACGTGGCTGGCCGCGTAATTGGAGGAATTGAAGTATGAAAAAATTAATCACGACATTGCTATGTTTGGGTTCGACCGCACTATTTGCGCAAATGGTTGGCGTTGTTCAAGGTAGAGTCATCGACACCGCCGGCGAAGGCATCCCCAATGTGGAACTCAAATTCACCGGCATCGAAGTCGATCCTCCATTCGAAAGAACGATTACTTGCGATGAATACGGGCGATTTACTTTGGCAGGTCTTAAACCCATCCTTTTCGACGTGTACGCCAAAAAAGAAGGCTATAACGACCAAATCCATCGCTACAAGCAAGGCATTGGTAAACAAGAACTTGACCTCACCATGATGACCATGGACGAAGCATACGCCGACGCCCTCGCCAAGGGATTGATTGAAGAGGAAGTCATCGATCCTAAAGAGGAAGCCAAAGATTTTTACAACTTAGCAGTGCCATTATTCAAAGCAGAAAAGTTTGCCGAAGCCATGGATATGCTCTCAAAGTCGCTTGAGAAAGATCCCGAACTCAATCATTCATTAAAATTGGCCGCCTATTGCGCCGTGAAAACGGAGAAATGGGCCGATAGCTTGACCTACGCAGAACGCTCACTTGCGTTGGAGCCTGAAGACCTGAATATGAGCAAACTAGCGTTGGAATCGGCACGCATGGTCGGCGATATGGTCGCTGAAACCAAGTTCAGCGAAGCCGTTAAAGAAATTGAGGGCGTCACACCTGAGACCCTTTACGCCGAAGCCGTTGATGCGTTGAATAAGAATGACGACGAGGTGGCCACCAAAAAGCTCAACGAGATCATCACCATGAAGCCTGATTTTGGTATCGCTTATTTTTATCTTGGCCATATCAAAGTCCGTGAGGGTGAATTTGAGGACGCTGTTAAGTATCTAAAACAGTTCCTCAAAAACGATCCCAACCACGAAAAGGTTGAAGAAGCCAAAGATCTGATCGTCACTTTATCTGAGTAATAGGAAGGCCGCCTGCAAGGGCGGCCTGTTTTCCTGAGGAGGATTCGTGTCGGCCAATATTTGCATTCGCCGCGAGACAAAGAATCGCTGGGAGCGGCGAAGTCCGTTTGATCCAGCAACCGTGGGTCGTTTACGCCGTTTAGGCATCGAAATTGACGTCGAGTCGAGTTCCAAAAGAATCTTCGACGAAAGCTCTTTCTTACGAGCTGGTGCACAAAGTACACAAGACTCAACCACTTACAAAATAGTCGTTGGCATCAAAGAGCCTGAAATCAGCACCGTCCAACGCGGGCAAGTCCACCTGGCCTTTTCACACACCATTAAGGGCCAATCCTACAATATGCCGCTTTTGCAATGCTTCATTGATCAAGGTGCAACCCTAGTCGACTACGAAACCATGACCGACCAAAACGACAAGCGCGTTATCGCTTTTGGACGATTCGCCGGCATTGCTGGCGCTGCCGACACGCTTTGGTTGTTAGGTCAAAAACTCGACATGATGGGCCAGACATCCGGTCTGGCCAGCCTAAACCAAACCATTACCTATGGATCAATTGAAGAGCTGCGTTCCGCAATTGAAGTGTTACGCCCCCTCGGAGGCACACCGCTACGCTTCATCATTGTCGGCATGGGTAATTCCGGCCGCGGCGCAGCTGAAGTTATGGATTGGCTCGGCATCCGTAAGATAGACGCCTCAGACGTCACCAAAAACCTGCCAGGCCCGTGGTACGCGATGTTACGAACGACCGACGTCATGGAACGCCTCGACGGTAAACCCTATGAAATGGATAGCTATAAAACTCACGGCAGCAAACAGTACCGTAGCTGTTTTGATCGCTACCTAGGCCATTTTGATGCCCTGATCCAGACAGCTTTCTGGAACAATGACTATCCCAAACACCTAGACAGCGAGCGACTACAACAGTTCGCAGACAAATTACCGCTCGTTATTGGCGACATTAGCTGTGACGTTGATGGCTCGTTGTCATGCACGCAACGCATCACCACCATTGACCATCCGGCAATGACATACGATTTGAAGTCCGGCGAAGTAGAAGACGGCATAAGCCTCAAAGGTCCCACCATCCTCGCCGTAGATAATCTGCCCTGTGAATTACCTTGGGATGCGTCAAAACATTTTTCAGCCCAGCTTGAAAGCCTCATGCCCGACGTGGCGAAAATCCCGCATATACAAGAACTCGACGAGCTCGACCCCGTTGTTCGAGGTGCCATTATCGTTTTCCGCGGCCAATTGACCCCTTCGTTCAAGTATCTGCACGCATACCTGTAGTCGATACAGGAGAAGTTCTCGCGGCATCTACTTTGACGGATTAGGCCAACTCAGCCAAACCCGTTCACCCTTGTTTGTTCGTTCCGTATCAACTAGACTTCTGATGGGGCTTTTCTAGTGATCGTTCCAACACACTGGCGCGCATCACCTTAAATCCCTTTTCTCTTGGTCAACAGATATAGATGAGCGTAGCTTTAATTTGACTCATTCAACGCCGGAACCAGACAGCTCGTCGGCGACGATCATCAAGGTGGAAGACCTCACCAAGGTCTACCACATGGGCGAGGTAGACGTACACGCACTGCGGGGCATCAGCCTCGACGTCAAACAAGGGCAATCATTGGTCCTGTTGGGACATTCCGGCAGCGGAAAATCAACCCTGCTAAACATCATCGGGGGGCTCGACAAACCTTCGACCGGCCACTTCTACTACCGCGGCCGGGAAATGACACAGGTTAATGAACGTGAACTGACCCAGTACCGGCGCCATTCCGTCGGTTTTGTTTTTCAATTCTATAATCTGATTCCAAGTCTAACTGCTCGCGAGAATGTCGAATTAGTGACTGAGATCTCGGACGATCCCTTAAGCCCAGAAGAAGCGCTTTCGTTGGTGGGCATGCGTGAACGCATGGACCACTTTCCCGCTCAACTTTCAGGTGGCGAACAGCAACGGGTCGCCATCGCGCGCGCCATCGCCAAACGTCCAGATGTCTTGTTATGTGACGAGCCGACAGGTGCTTTGGACATCACAACCGGCATTTTGGTTCTGGAAGCGTTAGACAAAGTGAACAAAGAGCTGGGAACCACACTCTTAGTCATCACACATAATGCCGCCATCGGCGCCACGGCAGACACGGTGTTGACCATGGCAGACGGGCGCATTTCCGAACGCCGCCAAAACAGCGTCCGACTGCGACCCAAGGAGATATCTTGGTGAGGCGTCTTGGCTTGTTCTTATCGGTCCTCGACCGCAAGCTCGTTCGCGAGCTATGGCAAATAAAGAGCCAGGCCCTGGCCATCGCAGGCGTCATCGCCGCAGGTGTCGCCCTCTTTGTATTAATGCTTTCTACCCAGCATTCCTTGGAACTGACCCGCGAACGTTATTATCAACAGAACCAGTTCCCAGACATATTTGCGTCATTGATTCGTGCCCCATTGCAGCTGGAAACGCACATGAACGCCATCGAAGGCGTAGCGTTTTCGCGAACTCGAGTGGTTACCAATGTTGCCCTCGATATCGAAGGTCTCACTGAACCGGCATCGGGCCGCCTCGTGTCCCTTCCCGAAGAAGCGCCTAGGTTATGTGGTATCGAATTGATCGAGGGACGCTACCTGGATGCCAACCGCGAGAATGAAGTGCTGGTCAACACACGCTTCGCTCACGCCAACGGGTTCAAGCCAGGAAGCTCTGTGACTGCGGTCATCAATGGCCGTAAACGGAAGTTGGAAATTGTCGGCATCGCTTCATCACCTGAATTCGTTTATCACATGCGACCTGGCGAGCTATTACCGGACGACAAACGGTCTGGCGTCATTTGGATGGGACGACGATCGCTGGCCGCGTCGCTTGACATGGAAGGCGGCTTTAACGATGTCCTCATTAAACTCCAACCCCAAGCCAACCGAGCCTTGGTGATTGAGGAGCTAGATCGCCTTCTGGCACCCTATGGAGCACTGGGTGCGATTCCCAGAGCTCAACAAACATCACATTGGTTCCTCGAAAACGAACTTACCCAACTCAAAACCATGGCCACAGCCATCCCCATGATCTTCTTGGCAGTGGCCGCCTTTTTACTCAACGTTGTGCTTTCAAGGATCGTCGCCGTTCAGCGCGAAGAGATCGCGGCTATTAAAGCCGTCGGCTACGCCAACTCGGCCATCGCCTTTCATTTCGTGAAGTGGAGTTTAGCGATTTCACTGCTGGGTGGCGGTATCGGCGTCCTGTGTGGCGCGCTCTTGGGTCGCGGCATGACCGCCATGTACACCACTTTTTTTGACTTCCCTTATCTGGTTTTCGAGTTGCCAGGCGATGTGGTCGCCAAAGCCTTATTGGTTGCTATTGTGGCCGCCTTGTTTGGCGCATTATCGTCGGTTAGGAAGGCGGTGACTTTACCGCCCGCTGAGGCCATGCGGCCCGAGCCTCCAGCCAGATACACAAAGAGCCTTATCGAACAGCTAGGCATGCAGCGGTTCTTTTCGCAGCCCACGCGCATCATCTTCCGTAACCTGCAACGTAACTTGGGTAGGTCATTGATTTCACTATTTGGCATTGCGGCTGGTGGCGCGCTTCTCATTGTCGGTAGCTTCAGTCTGGACTCGGTGGATCTGATGACCAAATTACAGTTTGAGGTCGCCCAAAGATTCGACGTCATGGTCACTCTCAACCAAGCCGCATCCCAGAGTGCTCGTCAAGATTTCGCGTCTATGCCTGGCGTGCAGCAGGTTGAAGCATTTCGTGTTGTCCCGGTCGAAATCAAACACAAACACATGTCTCGTCAGTTGGGAATCACAAGCCTCATGTTCGATGCCCAACTGAACAGATTAGTCGACGCACAGGGTCGAATTATTCAACCGAGAAATAGCGGCCTCATCCTGTCCGCCACACTCGCGGATCTGCTTGATATTGACGTCGGTGATGAGATCGAACTGCAGGTTCTTGAAGGCAGAAGACGTCACCACCAAGTCCGTGTGACTCAAATCATTGATGATTTGATGGGCACCAACGCTTATATGGAATCGCAGACCCTGCATCTCTTAATGGAAGAGAGTGCTTCGGTCTCAGGCGCCTATTTGAGCGTTAACCCACTAAAAACAGACGAGCTGTATAGCCAGCTCAAAAAAACGCCCCGTGTGGCAGGCGTCATGAGGAAAGGTGCAGCCCGTGAAAGTCTACAAAAGACGATGGACGAATCGGTGGGCACTGTGAGAACTTTTAATGTCATGTTCGCGCTGATCATCGCCTTTGGGGTCGTGTACAACGGGGCGCGCATCACGTTAGCGGAACGTAGTCGCGAACTGGCTACGCTGCGAGTCATTGGATTCCGTCGTACGGAGATCTCATACATTCTGCTTGGCGAAATAGCCATACTTACGCTGGTGGCGATTCCCCTCAGTATGTTCATGGGCTATGTGCTTGCATCAGCCACAGTAAGCGCCATGAATACCGAAGTTTTTCGCATACCATTGGTTGTTTCTCCGCGTACCTATGCATTCGGTGCTGTGACGATCATGATCGCAACAACCATATCAGGACTCATTGTTCGTAGAAGGTTGGATCACTTAGATTTGATTGCTGTTCTTAAAACCCGGGAGTAAAGATGAAAAAGGCTACAAAAAAGCGCTTGCTGATTTGGTCGACCGTCACGGTCGTGATCCTGGTGCTACTCATTCAGTCACTATCTGCAAAGCCCATACTGGTTGAAACCAGCAAGCTTGTTAAGTCCACCCTGACGGTGACTTTAGATCACGAAGGCAAAACACGTGTCAGAGAGCCGTTTGTCATATCCGCTCCGGTTTCAGGGACCTTGGAACGGGTCGCGCTGGAACCAGGTGATAGAGTGGTCCAAGGTGAAACCCTGATTGCGCGCATCCAACCCAGCCTCGCCAACCCGCTCGACAGTCGAGCGCGATCTGAATCTAAAGCCATGGTTGAATCGGCTCAGGCACGCGTCACGCAATCGCTGGCCGAGGTAAACATGGCCAAATCCCGCCTTTCCCAAGCACAAGAAGATCTGCAAAGATCCGAAAAGCTACACGCTGATAAAGCCATTGCCGACCGTGACCTGCAATTGGCCCAAACAGAAGCAAAAACGTCCCAAGACGCCGTCAAGATGGCGATGGCTGCCAGTGAGTCTGCGCGCTTTGAACTGGCAAGAGCGCAGGCCCACGCGTTGGATCCGTCGCTCACCACACAAACCGACGAGACCGTCGACATGATGGCACCCATTTCGGGCATTGTCCTGCGTCGGATACGTCACAGTGCAGGCAGCATACTGGCCGGTGAACCCATTGTCGAGGTCGGTCTTGCCCATGACCTGGAGATCATAGCCGATTTCTTGTCTTCCGATGCCGCCCAAATGCGCCCGGGCCTGAAAGCCACTATTGGCGGCTGGGGCGGTGAGCTGTTGGCGGGCGAAGTGAGACGCATCGATCCAGCAGGTTTCACCAAAATAAGCGCCTTGGGTGTGGAAGAACAACGGGTCAATGTGGTGATCGATATCAACGAACAGAGACCGAAATGGCAGAGTCTGGGCGAAGGCTTTCGCGTCGACGTCAAGGTCGTCATTTGGGAGGCCGACGATGTTCTGTTGGCGCCAACCGGCAGCCTCTTCCGCCAAAACGGGAACTGGGCCGTCTTCAAAGTGGTGGAAGACAAAGCCCAAATCGTCGTGGTCGAGATTGGCCAGAACGATGGCCGCAACTGCCAAGTCATCGAAGGCCTCAGCAAAGGCGACAGCGTGGTCTTACACCCACCCGAAAACCTAATCGATGGCGCCACCATCGAAGCCCGCTTCAACTAAAGGTCCCTCAAGACATGCGACAACCCAAAGTGGCAGAAATATCCCAAGCCAATAAGGTGTCCATGCACCAAACCGGGGCAAGCCCAGACGTCATTTTGGAAAATTACGCAGATGAAGCAGCGCAATCATATAGGCGGCACCTTCATTTGTTTTCCACACATTCTCCCAGCGCCGTCGAGCCTCATGCGCCCGTTCTACTAATTTATTTGCGTCTGATTTAACAAATCGCCGGCCGAGATTATAGTCAGCATCATGGCGCGCGTCCATCAGATCAACGAAGGCTTCTGCGACGTACTTCAAATCATCTAAAGTAACGCTCCTAAGTTTTGGGTGTATGACAGTCGGGGGAGAACCTGAAAAAAATGCCTTAGACGCTTGCTTCATTGTGCCGTGCTGAAAGGCTCTCTTTAGAACGTTCCGGTGCGTAGCCTTGCCGTTTCCAACTCCAATAAAGTGCTTCGAGGCAGAATCAATTAACATATGGAATTTCCCACAATATGCGGTTGAGACGGCTCGTCTCAAAGAAGCCTGTTTTGGTTTTTTCGGTTCACGGTTTACGAGAAGTGAAGCGAGCTTTAAAAGATCAACATGTAGTGACATCTAAGCCTGATTCAATAGAGGCTTCCTTTGCATCCAGAAACCGAACATGTACCCATTGAGTCGAGCCAAATTCGCGAAAGAGTTTCCGAATCTGCCATCGAATTTTATCCGTAGCACTCAGTTGATTGATTTCTTGTCTAAGAATAACCCACACCCTAATGATCGAATCGCCGTCGGCATCTTCGTCCGGGTCGATTTGGACTTGTAAGATCTTCTGGGTGTCCAGCTCACATATTTTGCTGCGTAAAAAGTCGAATTCAGAACTGGACATAAGCCTCTATTACATCCTTCAGGCCATCCCATCAACAGCAGTCATGGTACCAATTATCACTCACATTGAGAGGAACGCGATCATGGTTGTGTGCAAAAGAATCAAATGTGAAAACGCGAACCTCAGCAAGATCGTACTGCTGCCGAAGTGTATTAAGCGATCGACAATGTAGGAATTGCTACACGGTAAGAGCGCGGTCTCGGGGTCGTTCTCCTCATAACTGCCAATTGGGGTGGTGAACCCGCCACCAACGTCGTTGACGAGGGCTACTAACTCGGAGAAGCGTCACTTCCCTCCACTCCAAGGATTTCGCGGAATTGATTGGCAATATCTCGTTCGATCGTTTCATAATCAAGGTTTAGTTCGTCCCTCAACGCACATAAGGCTGTTGCATTACCGTTACCACCTTGAGTTGTTGTGACGTAATAATTTGTTTCCGCTTGGTTTATTGTCGATATCAATTCAGATATTGAGTTTGCGACCGTTGAAGGAAGGAACAACATTACATGGGCTAATGCTTCTTTCGCTTGCGACACATGATCACGCAGTTCTCTAATGTCTATTTCCACATCGGCATCGATCGTGCAGTACTCGAGAATATACTCAATTCTGAACGCACCTGACGTCAGCTTAACTACTTCAGAATAAAGATGAAGTAGAGGAGGTATTCGTTCATCCTGTAGCCTTGCGTAGCGTGATTTCTGACGTTCAAGGTCAATCTGATGTTTGTGGTGAATAACTTCAAGCTGCCGTTCCATCTCGTGTCGAACGGTCTCGACCGCATTCTTAGATGCAATACTTAGCCAATGTTTCACCAGCGCTTGGCATAGCCAAGCTACCGCAGCAAGAGTAACTGCAGATCCACCTAAGTACTTAATAAGTTCCAACCACATTGATTTAGTTTAACAAAAGAACACGACCGTTGTGGGTCACAAATTTAGCTTAGATTGGTCGGGTGAAAACCACCATTAATTCTTGTGATACGGCTGGCTTCAATCAACCCTTTCAACTCTCGCCAGGGGTGTGTGATAGCCACCTAAGGGCAAGGTCCTATGGGGACATGTTGTCGTAAAGCCGGTCTAATACCCATTCTTGAGATAGTGCCAATGAATAGATGACCAGTTTCTACTTGATTCCTGCGTTCTCAGGACCCAAGTCTTAGACATCACCATCAACCATATTTCTTTGAGGGGGAACTTTTGGCGCGAATTTGTCGTTTGAGTCGCATCTGGATGGTCAGGCTTATCACGTCATGAACCGAACGGTGCGCCCCGACTTCGCTAACGCTATGGAGCGGCAAGCAGGCCTTTTTGTTTGATGACGAAGTTAACAATGAATATGAAAAAGCAATCATACGGTCCGCCGCCTTAAACTTACACTGTCCTTCGATTCGGGGTAAAAGAGCAACTGATTGGGGACACGTCGCCATTAAGCGAGTTTGCTTGAGACTGGATGTTAGATTTCAGCTTGATATCTTGGTTCACACAACCCGTGTTTTAGACATCACCATCACCCATATTTCTTTGCGAGGGAATTAGAGAAAGACGGGTAAACTGCGCTCTTGTAGAGTAGAAACCCGTAATTGATGTCTAGGCAAATGCGGCACGGCTTTCAAAAGTGACGCCCGCATTGTTTTATAGACTACATTTCACGTGATGTGTCCCCAATCTGTCTCCCCCCGTTGTATTAGATTGTTGGGACATTTTGTTGCGAGATAAATGATTATTTCCGGTCAGCCGTATTGTCGGCCACAGCGGTGAATTCCAGTTTCATATGCGCCACGAAAGGCCCTTCAACGCTACCACTCGTATAGGCATGAAGCGAAAAACCATCCTCAGTTGGCTGTATTTCCAGTTTCCCATAAACAAACCCCCCATTGCCGTCAGGGAAGGCGGTACCGGTGTTCGTATTTTCGATCGTTAGGATGCCGTCTTTTATTTGCCCTGTATAGATATCCATATAGCCATTGAGGTCGTCAAGGAACGCGACACGGTAGACGTGATTGAAACGGTCGTAGGACAACGTCATTTCAAACCGAAACATTTCAAACTGAAATGTCGCACCTGCGAAGGGGACGGGCGTATTTAGGCGAATGAAGGCGCCACCCATAGCGCTTTCGGCAAGCGTGCGCGTAGCAGGACTGGGCGTGCCCCACTTACCGTCTTCGAAGAACGTGGTCACGACATTCCATGGACCTTCAACATATCGAATGGCATTGAACTGCTCGTTTGTGTTGTCACCAGCCGTCGCTGTGACAAGGGTCGGTTTGTCTGTGAAGCGGACAGCCGCGATTTCTTTCAGGTTCCGCGTGAAAATGAGACCCGCTCCGTAGCTGACAGGGGTGTAGGAAGCCTGGTCAAAGACCGGTAAACGAGCGGCTTCCTCGTATTGGTCAGGTTTCGCGGCGACAGCGACCAAGTCACCTTGGTTACTTACTGAAAAGATCATGTTCTGAATCAGGCTCAAACCACGGCCACCGGGTGGTCTCGATCGCCACATGACATTACCGTCAGCCGGATTAACACAGCTCAAGAATTGAGCGTTATAGCCGTAAAGATATCCACCATGGATGACCGGAATGGCATAGGTATTCATAAATACGTTGTCATTCCAGCGCGTTTTTGCTTCTGCGCCTTTGTTTTCAAGCTCCAAGACCATGGACCCGCGTAAGCTTGTTAACAAGAATGAATGATCGTCCACAGGTAGAGGGAACCCGAAAGACTCAGCGTCTTGAAGGGTATGATCATGCTGCCAGCGCAATGATCCGTCGTCGGGATTGATGCCCAACAGGTGATTGTCTGTCATTGCTAGTAAGGTAGAACCCCCTTTATGTTTCCAAAGGTACGGTGATTGATAGGTGTTGGTGTCATTGCCCACACTCCACTTTGTTTCACCTGTCTTTAAGTCAAGCGCTGTGGCGGCACGCCCCTCCTTGTCACCGGTCATGATGATTAATGATGAACCAGCTATTGTGGGTACCGTATTGAAACCGTAATGAGGAACATGTGCGACCAAATCTTCGCCCAATTTTCGCTGCCAGATCTTCTCACCTTTGTCCAAGGTTACGGCAACAAGAATGCCATGTGTGTCCAGGGCATAAACGGTGCTGTCGTGAATGGTTGGAGTACTCGATGGACCATCGTCCGACCCGGAATGTCCTTTGTAGACAGGACCTAAAACGTAACGCCAGATCTCTTCGCCGGATTGTGCATTTAAGGCGACCAATATGTCTGACTCGGCGTCGGAAAACATGGTGACGGCCAATTCACCAGCAATAGATACGCCCGCGTACCCAGAGCCCAAAGATTTCTTCCAGACAATTTCTAGTCCAAACTTTTCGCCCGGGATTATGTTTTCACCACGAATGGAACCGGTGAGTTCGGGGCCTCGGAACTGTGGCCAGTCCGCAGCCAAAGCGAAACTGGAAATCAGGGATAACAAAGCACACAGTGGTCTCATCATTTACTTCCTCCAAGATCATCTCATCATGATGCCTTGTTTATTCTACGCCCACATGAACAGAAGCGTTTTAATTTTGGGACCTATTCACACCTTCGTAACCTTTAGCCGTAAGTGGGCACAAATGTGCCATGTTTTGCGGCAAATAGAGCGGGACAAATCGATTTAATCTTTAACTGCATTCGACAAGCGTTTCTATCTAAGGAAACCCTGAATAACAGCTACAGCGGGACACCACATGTTTAGATTTAAGGGGGTAGGAGTCTGAAGTCCAACGGAACGAAACGTACGCTAAGGGTATTGTCGGTTGATAGATTTAGATGGGTTTGAGTGGTAGAAATAACCGACGGCTTTCTGAAGAAAGCAACGAGAAGCCAAATTGTTCATAGAAACGCTGGGCACCTTCATCAATGGCATCGACCACCATCGCATAAATGGCAATGTCATCGCTGACCGCGAGAGTTCTCTTGATGGCGTCAACCAGCAACATTCTTCCTATGCCATGACCTTGAACAGACTGGTTGACAGCAAGCCTCCCAATCAATGCAGCGGGCACTGGATGTCGAGGTAGTTTTCGGGCGAGGGTTTTTGGCAACTGACAAAGTTCAATCGACAGCGAGGAGAGCGTGTAGTAACCCACAATGACATTAGGGTGGGCGACAGCGGTCGCTACAAACACTCGGCTGACACGGCGCTTTACATCCTGGCTGGCTTGCTTTCGAATGTAGTCATCCAGTGAGACAACACCACAATGAAATCCTGGTCGGTCATGCTCACGATCTAGGGGCCGGATGATTAGATTGGAAACATCGGTCACTTAACAGTGACGCGCTGTTCATGTTCTTCGATGGCCGCTGTCAGTTTTTTATTGAAACGGACTGGTTTCACCAGCGAATCGAAGAAAGCTTCAGAGTCCCGTTTGTTCAATTCCATCACTTCGTGTTCATGGATGGTCTTTTCGGCGTGTGCCAAGGCACTCGTCAGAATAAAATGGCTAACGGTTTTACCTTCTAAACTGGCAGCGCGCTCCAGCGTTCTTTTTGCACGGTGCTGCAGCCTAAGGTTGATACGTTCCTGTTTGGTGTCTGTTGCTGTACTCATGGCATCCTCCGCAACCTATTGCCAAACGTACGTCAAAGTGGTGCCTTTGTCAATGCTGCGATATTGGGAGAAGGGATGTTTTCAAAAGGCGTTTCGCTTGTTTGTGGATCATCTGGCCAATCGCGAGCATGTCTTGGACAGTAAGTTACCGATAGAATCTGTCGACCTGCAAAAGGCAATGGCGTCATTCAACCTCGACGAGATCGCCGTTTTGGTATTGCGTCGAACCGAATGGATGATGCAGAGTCTGGTGATGGGTTCCGAATCCTTCTGTCGAGATATGATCGCTACAGCGGGACACTACAGGTTTAGATCCAATAAACACTTGATTTTTCCTACTTGGGAACCCGCATTTACCCCATCAACTCAGCTAGGTGGGGTGCTTATGTCTCGGGTTTCACGTTTGAAGTCTCATTTAGATGGTCAGGCCTATCACGGAACCACTCGTCCAGTCCGCCGCGCCTTCACAAAAGACTAGCTTAGACGTGCACCGTCCCGATAAACTCCCCAGGCGGGTTCTCACGATATCTCGCTCAAAACGTGCCATTTGTCCTCCGAGGACCTAGATTTAGGTCCAGGAGTATTACTGTGACTCAAAGGATTCAACGAAAAGCGGATTCAAAACCCATCAAATTTGAGTCTTGGGATCAACGTTGGCGATCACCCGATAAGGGACTCATCTGCGCATGGGAGAATGGACGCGCATTGCGTGCCCAAGAGCCGGAAACCGCACAGAGAGCATTGCAAGGTGAGCTGCCTATTTTGGGTTGGAAAGGTGGCGTGGACAAGGAAATCAAGAAGAAACATCGTTACGGAACCTTGCGTTATCTGGCAACCTGGCGGGGCTTGCGCGGGGAGGATCTGGATATAGATCTGGACGCCGAAGTCACGTTGACCTGCGCAAAAACGGGTATGATTGTTACATTTACGCCCGATTCCGAAAAATTCGCAACGTCCTGAACGCACAGCACAAAACATAGGGGAAATTTCGGCGCTACATTTACGTTGGAGTCCAAAATGAATGACCAGAAAATTGCGGTACTTGATTTGGAAACCACGGGTCTTAATCCCAGAAAACACGATCGCATCGTAGAAATCGGAATAGTTGTTTTGGGATTGGACGGGACAGTCCACGCCGAGTACGAGACACTTGTGAATCCTCGCCGCGATATTGGGCCAACTTCGATTCACGGCATCATGAGTGGCGATGTGTTGAATGCGCCAGTTTTTGAGGATGTCGCGGGCGACCTGTTGTCGTTCTTACGTCAGGCAGATGTGATTGCAGGCCACAACCTTCAATTCGATATCAATTTTCTTTTCAGTGAATTTGCTCGTCTGAACATTCAATTTCCCCAGATTCCTTTTGTGTGTACGTGTACCCTAATGGGCCGCCAAAATCTCCAAGTATGTTGTCAGGAGCTGGGTATCACGGCATCTGGACGGCTTCACAGTGCACTGGACGATGCGCGAGCTGCCAGTCAAGTAATGCTGATGCTTTCTCAATGTGATCTCAATATTGTGGCGGAGTGTCAGTTAGACGGAGTTGATTGGCCTAATCTTCCCGCCTTGCGGACCCAACCGCTACGGCGCATAGACCTTGAGCGGCGAGAGCAGAAAGAGCCCCGGTTTCTGCAGCGAATCGCGAGCAAGATGCGTCACGATGTGGAAGCGAAAGAACCATCCCTGTTGGCATACCTAACACTAATCGATAGGGTACTTGAGGATCGGCAGATAGATGCCGAAGAAGAACAAATATTGGTGGACGCCGCGATCCGATGGAACATTTCTCAAGTCCAGTTAGATGCGGTTCATCGTGAGTATTTGCGGGCGTTAGCCGTACATGCCCTGGATGATGGGATTGTTACCGAAGCTGAACGTCGCGATTTGCAACGGGTTGCCCTGCTACTGGGCCAAGATACGTCGCAAATTGAACGCTTATTGGATGATGCTGCGGCCCAGTTAAAACTCATTCGAGGCGCTACGATCACTCACGGGTTTCACGACGGATTTTCGGGTAAAAGGGTCTGTTTTACTGGCCAACTTCAGTCGACCCTTAATGGTCAGGCCATTACTCGCGATATGGCCCAGAGGATGGCCGAGAGTATTGGCATGTTGGCGGTAGGCGGTGTTACCAAGAATCTCGATGTGTTGGTCATGGCCGACCCTGATTCGCAGTCGACGAAAGCTACCATAGCTCGTCGGTACGGGACTCGTATCTTGGCTGAACCAGCATTTTGGACACTAACAGGCATCCACGTCGACTAAATAAAGTTTTATAGGGACTCGTTGCGTAGCGGGAATTTAGCGAGACACCCTCGGTAAACATCTCGCAAACACTCGATTTTCATAATTCTGGAACCCATGATTACCCTATCAACTCAGCCAGTGAGGTGCTTAGGTCTCGGGTTTCATGGTTGAAGTTTCATCTCGATGGGCTGGCCTATCACGTCAGGAACGATCCAAAAAGTGCGCCCCACCTTCGCTTAAGCTATAGCGACGTCGAGGTTGGCCTGTTGGCTGCATTTGTCCTATGTTTGTCTCCGATTGGCCTATAAACCAAGGCTATAGTATAGGCACTCTCCCATTACGGAGTGCCATTAATAGTGATGTCAACACTTTACGCGATAGCTCTACTTACAGCCTACGAGTTGAATAACGCATGTTTTTGCGAGCTAACGGAACCATCAGTTGAGATCTTCCAAACGATGAGCGGTGAATTCGCCTGGTCTCCTGATGGCAATGCAATCGTTTTCGCACGCGGCGATGGGACGCGTCGTCAACTCAGAATTCTCGAGCTGACGACCGGAATCACAACATGTCTTACCTTGATGGAAACCAACGACCGCCACCCGGATTGGTCACCGACAGGCGACCATATCGTTTTCTCTTCGGAGCGCAATGGTCTTGCTCAAATTTACACAATTGAGCTCGGTCATGGTCAGGTTCATTTGGTGCGCGCCGATGAAATGGCGCAAATGTTCCCTGTATTTTCACCAGATGGCAGCCAGATCGCTTATGTGATGGAAGAAAAGGACGCTGAAAACAACATCAGAACATTAAGAGTCATGGACAAGGATGGAAGCCATGATCGCATCCTGCATCGCTCTCCTTTTGGTCTGAATCATCTTTCATGGTCAGACGCGGGAATCTACTTTTATTCCATAGAGGAAGGCCAGTATAACGATGTCTTGCTGATAGATGTACCCAGCGGATTTGTTCGCAACCTCACCCACAATTCAGTCACCGACACTTATTCGGCTTGCGGAAATTTGGCCAGGGCGGAACAACCTGGTTCGCTTCTCTTTTCCCAGGGTATGGAGAGGTCAGCTTATTCGCGTTGGTTCAACTATGAATTGCTAAGCGCTGATTCCTTTGATCAGAGACCACGAAGGTTGACTTGGGCCTGGGGTTCCGACGATCGACAACGTTTCTCACCGGATCGTAAATACATGGCATTCGCGTCTAATCGGTCGGGTTACTGCGAACTCTACTTAATGGACAAAAAGGGTCTTAATCTACGTCAGCTCACTTTCCAGCCTGAAGATGAATTAACGCAACAACTGCGTGCATTGGATGCAATGAAGGGTCAGCATTTATTGACTGAATTGAGTCAGGCACCGCCTAAAAGGATACCCTTTAGTGAAAGAGCGGCGCAGATGACCATTGACGTTCTTGTCGCTAGAGACCAATCAAATCTCGCCCGTGAACTAGCTGACCTCTACGTGAACTATTACCCTGAATCTGCCTACGCGTTTGCGTCACGCGCTTTTGTGCGTCAACAACTGGATGATCCTCAAGCACTCGACGACTATCGTGTCGCGATTGCGAAACAGCCCAATAACCTTCACGCGTTCATACAATTGGGGCCTAAAGACTACTTCCGAGTGGCGAACAAAATACCTGCTTTTTGGGTCGAATGCTCAGATGACTTGAACAATCTTGCTTATCGATTGATGGCTTGGGGTCAGCCTCGAATGGCCGTGCTTTTGCTCGCTAAACTGGTCGAATCCAATCCCAAGCATTGGGTTTATCAAGACAGTCTAGCGGAAGCCTTCATGATGTATGGCGATTATCAAAACGCCGTCTCACATTTCGAAGCATCACTTGAGTTGCAACCAGGCAATGATCATGCGAGTTTTCATCTGTCGCGTATCTCTGCCCTAGCCGTTCATACTCGGGTGCCATGGGCCATCGTCTTGGAAGCCTTGCCTAATCCTGACAGGGTAACCGATGAAGTTATGAGAGCCGCTATCGAGGCGACCGGCTTGCCTTGGCGTGTTCGCGACCGCAAGAGTGGCGTTGAGCTTCTCCTGGTCCCGCCAGGTACCTATCACCGTGGTGCGGCGGGAGACGATCCGTTTGATAGGGCCAATGAACGACCGTGCCATCAGGTAAGAATCAGCCATGCATTCTATTTGGGACGGTTCGAAGTCAGCAACCAGCAAATGAGACGTTTCCGTAAGGATTTTGATAGCGGAAACTTCTATCGCGATCAATCCTTCTCTTTAAACGGCGATCTTCAACCAGCCGTCAACCTAACCTGGCTCGAAGCCAAAGCGTACGCAGATCACTTTGCGTTTCGTTTACCGACGGAAGCGGAATGGGAATACGCGGCGCGTGCAGGTGTGAACACTCGTTATCCTTGGGGTAACGAAATTGCCCAAGGTCAAGGTTGGGGAAACCTATTTAACCTATCGATGAAAACAGTGTTTGACATGGACTGGGATGCATTTCCGTTCGAAGACGGTTATTCGGTGACCTCGCCGATGGGTCGCTTCTTGCCCAACGCTTGGGGTTTTTATGACATGGTGGGAAATGCATGGGAATACACAGCAGATGCTTTCCTTGAAGACGCCTATTCATCCTTTTCCAATGGTGCAGTGGACCCTTGGGAAAAGAAGGGTGGATTACGAACCTTGAGAGGTGGTGGATTCGGCAACGCCCCGCGAGGTTCAGGTTTACCCTATCGATTCGGGATGAAACCAGACGAACGCCACGATGCCAACGGGTTTCGAGTGGCCAAGAGCATTGAATAACCTGTATTAATCGAGCATCGTTGGAATTAGCGGGACACCCTTGGTTAATATCCTGCAATGTCCCAATAATAACGCTCTTGAACGAAACTTTTTGTTACCTCAAGTTGAACACGGTTCTTGGTTCGAACAGAGCGAGTTAAAAGCGGGTTTACAGGTCGATATGAACGCCTATCTTGGGCAAAAATGGATTAGGAGGCTGAGTTTGTTTTTGACGATCTTCATCTATGATCGGCATGTTTGAAGCAACAACTTCATTATTCAAGATCGCAATGAACTTACTTTCGCTTTTAATGCCTTCAAACTGGGCCATCTTCTTTCCCTCATAATCACAATAGGTTAATCCGTCTTCGCCCACATAGATCACCCCTTTGGGTGTCATGAAAACTTCAGAGATGTTGAGCCTTAGTTGAATGCGTTGGAAGTCATCATCTGTGACCCGAAAGAGATGAGCAGCGCGTTGTTTGTCTTCATAGTCTCGTGTCACCAACACCAACCTTGATGCGTCCAGCGAGATCGCAACTTGGTGTATGCGATCTCTTACTTCAAGCGGTTCTGGTCGCTCTTCCTGGGTGCTCAGATCGAGCCAATTGACAACGTTGTATTTAGACGTATAAACACAAACACCCCGGTTTGAAGCTATGTCCATCTGCCAAAACCCGCGTATTTTCTTGTGCAAATCAATGACAGGTTCGAATTGAGCATTGAAGACTTGCGATCCCAACGAGAAAAAACCCCTAGGGTCGTCGGCATGAGGACCCGAAACACGGCTATCCCAATTCACTTGATAAGCTTTATATCGATTGCTGACTAATGCTTTCTGTCCGGACAAATAGGGAATCTGGCGCTGGTATCTTGGAATGAAAACAACGACCGCTCTTTCCGCTCTTAAATCAAAAACGACATACATATCATCGCCAAAAGCCATCAGAATATCCGAATTCTCACCCCACAAAAGCTGTTTTGATACGGACAACCGCATTCGCTCCCAGAGTTGTTCAGTTAGTTCTGTAGGAATCAAAGGTAACGGGCGATCGTCATAATGTGTTCTTGACATTTCGACTACAAAACGAGAAGTAATGCCATTCGCATGATCCTTTGACTGTTGTCTAAAAGGTATTTTTACTTTCGGCTTAGCGCGTTTATTGTCCATCCTGCCGACTACGCTAACTTTTCCATCTGGGTCTCGAACAAACAAGGCTACTTTTTTGTTGTTCAAGCTGTGGTGTACACCCCAAAATGCCAGTCGACCTGAATTTGGATGAAACGCCACGTGGTGAAATTTGGAGAAGTGGCTAATGGAATCACCATTTTCGGGGTTGATCCACGACAAAAGAGGCGTCTCTCCGTCAGCCGACACCCTGCACATCACCAGATTGTGCGATGTCTTGCGACCAGACTTTTTGGTGTAATCCATTTCCTGGTAACTGATAAATGACAAATCTAGGCCGGAATCACCACACCAAGGGCAAGCCAACAGAAACAAGGACAAGAACATTTCACCCCCCATAGAAACCGCATCGCAGTAAAGATCTTACCGTTTATTGCATGCTAGATGGAGGTATTTATTCGCTGGCATTAGTTGTGTTTTCACTCAACTGTGTATGGGCGCGATCGCGGTTGCTTTTAAACCATTCGGTAGTTGGTAACTGATTTAGCGGGACACCATCGGTTAAAATCGTGATGAGTTAATATATGTCGAATATCTATGTACAAGTCAGATCGACACGACAATCGGTGGTTGGGCCCCACAGAGGTAAGTAGGGGAGAAATTATGTTTGACCACGTCGTATTCGGCGTAAGCGACTATGCTGCTTATAGCGGGACACCACAGCATTATTCGATTCGGAGTCATGTCCCTTGACCTCGTGCGTCGAAACGACTATTGTCACCAACTTGAAAACGTGATGCGTCAGAAAAAACAGGAAGCACTCATGGATTTTAGAGAGTTTCAAAAGGACATGAATAGGTCATACATGGGTGGCGCTACTGGCGTTTTGGCTTCTGGCTTGGCTTGGGGCGTTGCTGGTATATTCGGCATTGCCATCTCAAGTAGCGCGAGCATGGGGGCACTTTTTATTGGCGGCATGTTTATATTTCCGTTAGCCATTTTTTTCTCAAAATTATTAAAGCGATCTGGTCAACATGCCCCAAACAATGCGCTCAAACATCTAGCAATCGAAGGCCTTGGTATTTTGTTTGTTGGTTTGTTCTTAGCCTTTGTTGTTGCGCAACTAAAGTTGGCGTTTTTCTATCCCATCATGCTGCTAGTCATTGGAACTCGCTACCTCACGTTCCAAACACTTTATGGTTTAAAGACCTACTGGTTTTTGGGCGGTGTGCTCATACTGGCAGGTGCCATGGCTTTAATGTTCGATTTGCCGTTTATTGCGGGGGCATTTATCGGAAGCACCATTGAAATCGTGTTTTCATTTATTTTGTTTCACCGAAGCAATGTGGATGCGCACACGACTGCCTGACAAAACGCGCCACTCGTTCCCTTCGGTCACTGCCCTCTATGCCAGAGCTAAAGCGGGACACTACATCTTTAAGTCCAGTTTTATTTTGTAGACGAGTGCGGCATCTTAATATACGCACCACTAGACTGGCTTACAGTCGACCTTTCACGTGATATGTCCCCATCTTCCGCTCCCATTTTCCGCTTTCACCACAATTCTCAATGGTACGAAACAGTCGTTTACAAATCGGGCTCACAACCTAGGTCTTCAACCGGGTAACGGGCCTTGTCCAAACGCCATATTCCCACAGTTGTCAATTACTTCAATAAAACAGCCGCGGCGATCCTCAGCTATGCCCTCGTCGGCGAATATCTGGGCAACGAGGTTCTTGGGAAAACTCATATTTGGTGTCAAGATTTGCATCATCAGAAACATATACCTGGACCATGCGCCCTACCCCTTCCACGGATCCCCTTCATCACCTTAGAATTTCTTACCACAACTCGGTTCGTGGGGGATGGATTCATTGAGTTCTCCCATAGTTCTTTGCGTCGTCTTGGCATTGGCATTGCCCTATGAAAAGCAAAACATGAATCAGGAGGATTAGATTGAGGCACCGAGTTGGATTGTCATGGCTTCTTGCGACAGGGCTGCAAGTCCTTGCGGGTGGCTGGATTCCCCATGTTCCACCGCCTGAGTCTCCATACGAAATGACACTGTCGCTGGTGAATGAGTCCGACCACGCTCAAATGGTTCGCTTCTTTCCCTATGACGCAGAGGGTGTGGAGCTAAGCCGCTTCGCTGTGGAACTCACGGCTCAAACTCTTCAAGTGCAGGCCGCCGCCACGTTTCTGGGGCCCCTGACTAGTCACGTGCGGGTTGAATGCTATAGCTGTTCAGTCCAATGGTCGTACGACCTTGAAAACCAAGGACCAGGCCAACCCCTGTTTGCTCTACACCATGGTGGGACTTACGCCGCAAGTTACGACTGGAACCACGGTGTTGAGGGCGCGTTTGGTTTGGCATTGGTGAATACCACCAACCAGCAGGCGGCCGTGGATTTGCTTTTTCAAAGTCAAAACAAGGTCCTACGGCGCGAGCGAATCACATTAGGTCCATGGGCCAAGGCGTTGGTTGAGCAAGACGCGTTCAACGAGTTTGAGCAGGTTGAGCTTGGAATCCAATCGGACCAAACCCTGGCGATACTAGGCGCGCAACGCTCATGGTCCGGCTCAGTCAGTAACTTCTTTCCGCGAAGTCGTGTTTCCGAATTGACGATCAGGTCGCAGGATTTGGTCGTCGTCCCCGATAAAGTACTTCGGCAGGTTTTGTCTGCTCTGGTCGATCGCCACCCTCAAGACGGCCTGCTCAGCCTCGGTGAGATGCAGCAACTAAGAACGCTTGATTGCAGTGGTCGTGGCATTCGGTCTCTAGCAGGACTTCAGTATGCCTCAAATCTGAAGGAACTTTTCTGCAACGACAATCAGATTGTTGATGCTAGCCCAATCGAACACATGACTCAGCTCGAAGTTCTCGATCTGAGTGAAAATCCATTGAAGGAACCGCCCAAACTTGAAGAATTCAGTGATCTCCATACGTTGGTAGCGGAACGATTGGGACTTGAAGAGGTTCCTGAATCGTGGCTCGTGCCAACGCTTACGGAGTTGTCACTTTACTACAACCGAATCGCTGTCTTTGATCCACCGTCTCTACCCAAGTCACTGAAATCTGTCAATTTACGATCCAACCGATTGACGGTAGTCAGTCTTTCAGACTCATTCATTGAATGGGTCGATCTATCTTGGAATTCAAGTCTAACAGATCGCAATCTGACACTTCCGGCATCCATTCAAACCTTGTTGGCCAGGTACTGTAAATTTTCCGCATTCGATTACGACTTGACCAACCTTATGGAGCTTGACCTGAGCTACAACAAGAGCATCAGCGATTCGTTCGTATTCCATTCGGAATCGCTTCAAGTTCTCACCCTACAGGGGTGCACTATCAGCATTCTGGATCTAAAACTACCCAACCTCAAAAGTCTGGACATGCGGTCTACCGATGCCGAGCTAATTGCCGCTAATTATCCCGCAATTACTCAGTTGGCATTCAATCCGAGGGGCGATCACAGAATTTCTGGCCAGGTCATCCAACTAACTCAGCTTGAAGAGTTATCGCTGAGAGGTGGAGACCTCATCCGCATCGACGATCTTCTCTTACTTTCCCATTTGAAGACCGTCGATCTGACCCATAACCAATTGCGAGAAAACATGTGTCCGGTACTCATTGAGCTAGTTGATCGGGGTGTGGAGGTCACTTACCGGAGGCAAGGTACATACAGCCTCACTTGTAGCGCCCAAATAGTCGGAGGTAAACCATGATGTGGCTCCCTTTTATACTAATTGTCAATGTCGACATCACCACGACCCGCCCTAACATCGATTATCGCTCTTATGGCCAACGCGCCGGCACGATGACCATGACCGTCAACGGTCACGAATTCTTCGAAGCCAGCCCGCAGACGCCTGTGTTCGTTCGGATTCGACTGAATAAAGGCGCCAGACTCGCCGAGACCCTGGTGGACGTGGAAACGGCGCTGTGGCGTAACGAACCCATCTTCTTGGCCATGTCATTGCTGGCAGACGATGATTCGATACTTCGGGCTCCCGCTCACACCGTCAGCATCGTGCGCTGGAAACAGGGTGAAATTGAGTTTTGGCTTAGAGTGCAGACCACATCGTCCTTTTGGCTGGAGGATTCTGGCAACCTTTACCCGCCCGACATCAATCACCGTATTCAGTGGACCATTGGCCGATCGATTGAAGCCGACCGGGCCTATAACGAACCCCTGTTTGCAATGGGAAAGGCCAACCTGAGAAACAACGTACGGTCGCTGATCCCTGTTCCCACATTTCTGTTGCTGCATACCGCCTTTTCGATCCTGGAACCCCATCCCAATGTCAACTCGATGATGGAATTCGATGCGATTGGTTTTGACTCTCAGACTTCGGGCGTTCTGACAGAGGAACACAGCTCTGGAATCCTCTTCGGTGACGGCGTTACAGCCAACTTCAGTGGCGACGACATCCTTGGTTTCGGAATCGAGGGAACGCCCCAAACCTTTATGCGGCCCCCTTCCTCTTTAACGCCAACCTTGAACGTACGCAACCCAACCCAAGAACAGCAACCGGTGATCTTACGCAGCGACGGAGAAACAGCGCTCGTTTTCGTCGCCGAGCCTGGAACGAACTATTTCTCGTTGGAGGGTGACTGGAATCAGACATCTTGGGTCGTCGAGGAAGAAGATTTAGTCACTGTTCAATTCGGTTTCCGAAATCATTCCGGTCATGTCTTCAGCGCGGCGGAAGCCCACCTAGGAAGCATGCAGAAATACCTCGTGCAAGCTGCGGAACCCGGGGAAACGACCCTCCAATTGTGCAACCCAGACACAGTCAACGTGCTGGTTGGGATCGACACCGTGGACACTGACGGGAACAGCTACCAGATTGTCGCCTTGGAACTGGGTCCTCGTGAAAGAACAGAAGTGCCGCTCGACTCCTACCTCAGCCGCGACCCTGTCCTGGCCAGCATTAAGAGTCTCCGCCCGATTTACTCCAGCGTCGTTCAACATCATGACGCTGGCAACGGTATTGGCTGGATACGACCAGTTCCACCTCTAATATCGACAGAACCGGAGATAGAGTTTTGATATTCATACTTGCAATGACATCCTCCTTGCTCTCCGAGCCTCATCAAAGCCTTTGGATCGGTCATGTGCCGCAACGTTACGCGTAACCTGTCCCCAATCAAGTCGCACAGTCTCACCGTCGGAAGACAATTTTATGGACACAAGTTGTTGCGAAGCTGGTCTATGACGCAACACTGATTTAGCGGGACACCCCCGGTTCATATCGTGATGAGTTAATATGTGTCGAATATTAATGTATCAAGTCAGATCGACTGGATAATCAGTGGTTAAGCCCCACAGAGGTAAGTATTTGGAGAAATTATGTTTGATCACGTCGTATTCGGAGTAAGCGACTATGCAGCGTGTAAGGTCTTCTTCCTTAAGGCGCTGGCACCCATCGGCATGGCTATTGTCTCGGAAGGTCCTCTCGGCGTTGAACTCAGCGCTGACGGCAAATCTTCATTGTGTATCCGAAGGGCCGGAGAAAAATCAGGGCATCTCCATCTAGCCTTCACAGCCGAAAGTCGTGCGCAAGTTGAGCGCTTTCATCGGGCAGCACTGGCAGCGGGCGGCAAAGACAATGGCGCGCCAGGGCTACGCCCGAACTACACAGGAAATTATTATGCAGCCTTCGTCCTCAGCCCAAATGGCCATAACATCGAGGTCGTCTACCACGAGCCGGAGGCCTAAAAAATTCAACTGCACACTGCATGTATGCCTACGGAAAATACCTGATTTTTCTATATGAGAACCCGTGTTTACCTCATCAACTCAGCCAGTGCGGTGCTTAGATCTGGGGATTCAACTTTGGAGCCTCACTTAGATGGTCAGGCTTATCACGTTATGAACCGAATGTTGCGTCCCGCATTCGCCTAAGCGACTATCTTAGACGTGCACTGTCCCGATCAACTGCTGTCCGGTTTCTATTCCTAGTCACATTATCAGGATGAAAACCGACAGTACTAAGGCTTCGGTCCCCGGGTTTTGGTCTAAAAATACCACCGTTTGATAAATGAAAAAAAGCGACTCCAACCCGGTATTGGTCATGGAATCGATATGCGATTTCGATCCCAGAGAGTATATTTTCGGGGACATGTTGTCATCAAGCAAGTCTGTCAAAATCGATCGGGTGAATGTGGGAACGGGCAATGACACCACGATCCTTGAGTTGGCTCAGCTTGTGAGCAAAGTTATAGGTTACCATGGTGAGATTTGGAATGACCTCACTATGCTAGATGGCACCCATAAGGTAACGGCTGGACGTCCCAAAGATAAAAGCCCTGGAGTGGAGCCCGAAAGTCAGCTAATCTGATGGCATCGCAGAGGTTATCGAGATTGCCTCCAAAATCTCACCTAAACAGTGTATAGCCATCCCTTCCGAGTTTTAGATAGTTGCTGATATTGCTAGAATAGAAGACACAACATAACAGAGCATGCATGACCACCTGTTAAAATATGGCCGAGTTGTCGTTGCGGACGCCAAAAATAGACCTACGGGATTGGAAAAATGCCAAGTCATCAGGTTCGGAACCGGCCAACCAAATACTGGACCCCGTATACAAAATTACTTGTGTTGTTTACCCGTCATCGGTGTCTCTTCGCAATATTGCTAATATGTTCGTTTGGCGCTGCTTTCACAGAAACACTAGGTGTCGGAGCAATACTCTCAATCGCTCAAGACCCAACAAAAAGCTCAGGGTGGCTATCTCAAATTCCAATAGGTAAGCCTTTCGGCGATTTCCTCCGAACTGCAGATATGATCGACCGGTTTAGGCTCGTAGCGTTAGTGCTGGTCATTTTCATGATGGGCCGAAGTCTCTTACTTTACTCGATGCGGAGGTGCGCTGTTCGCCTCCAAGTTGACATTGTCAAACGTTTGCAGCAGAAAATTTTCAGAAAGCTCCATCAAGTTGATCTACGTTTCATTGAGAATAACGATCACGAAGGGTTGGTGATCTTGTTTGGAGCCTTCTCTGTGCAAAGCGCGAGATTGATCACATCCATATCGGGTGGCATTGCAAGCATTGCCGTAATCATTGTCTATTTGCTCTTGTTGTTCTTCCTCTCCTGGAAGATGACCGTCCTTGCCATAGGTTTGTCGATCCTAGTCGCCTCCATTGTTGTCATTTTCTTTGGTGCCAAATTGAGTGAGAACGGAGTAAACCACAAAGCACTCATGAAGAGTGTTCGCTCGAAAGGAAGCGAAAACCTTGCAGGGATGAAAGTCATAAGACTTTTCTCGCAAGAGGCAAATAGCATCCATCAGCTTGACCGATTACTTGATGAATATCATCAAAAGGCAGAAAACGGACAAAATCTTGTGTACCTCTCTAAGCTTGCGTTTGCCATGCTCATGGTATTTGCATTGAGTACGATTATCTATGTTGGGACCTATTTGACCGCGACCGGCGGCAATGAATTGGTTTCTGAGATCACCCTATTTGTAGTCGTCACATTCAGATTGCTGCCTACGGCATCGTCTCTCAGTGAAACCCACGCGGCGGTGACCCGGTTGCATCCTGCGCTTGATTCCATCTTGCAATTCCTTGAGCTCAATGCACCTGGAATGCGAATTGGGACTCTGCCGATCGCCGAGGTTAGAAATAGCATCAAGTTTGAAGACGTGAACTTTCGTTACAACGATCAAGGACCACTGATTCTCAAAAATTTCAACCTTGAGCTCACTGTCGGCCGCGTTTCGGCCATTGTGGGTCCTTCAGGATCTGGAAAGAGCACGGTTGTGGATCTACTGGCTCGCCTCTATGATTGTTCCAGCGGACATATATGGATTGATGGCAAAGATCTTGCCGAAATACGCATTGAACATTGGCATCGATGCGTATCCGTGGTGAATCAGGATACGTTTCTGTTCAATGAAAGCGTTTTGAACAACATCAGATACGGTAACCCTTTTGCTACCCTAAGCGACGTAGAAGCGGTGGCGAAAATTGCCCAAGCATCATCTTTTATTGAGCACTTATCCGAGTCCTATGAAACAGGACTCGGAGATCGAGGCGTGTTGCTCTCTGGTGGGCAACGCCAACGAATCGCCATCGCAAGAGCCCTATTGACCCATCCTCAAATATTGATTCTGGATGAATCCACGAGTGAACTCGATGCGGAAACCGAACAGAAGTTGCTTCATGCAATCGTCAATTCAAAGATAGCCAAGACTCTAATCGTAGTCGCGCATCGACTTTCGACGGTTAGAAATGCTGATCAGATTCTTGTCATGGATCAAGGCGAAGTCATAGAATCAGGAAAGCATCAGATATTAATGCAAACCAAAGGCCTCTATTGGCGACTCAACCAAGAATCGCACTTAATCAACTGACAATGTCAATTGCTCATATCATCAACCCCGTCGACGTTAGACCCTCATCCGATCTATTTGTAGCGCAACCGATCACGTTTGAAACGATGAGGATTGCGCAACGGCTTGCGTCGAATCTAGTGGATGTCCAATTGTACGCGACAACCTTTGAAGACGAATGCCAATTAACTCCCAGTGGATTCATAACGGCACCTCCGCTATCCAGATCAGTCCAGGATTTTGGAATCCCTGACTCCAGGCGACTCCCACTAATCCAGGACATAATTGGTAACCTTTTTCATTCTTCGCAATCAGACTTCTTTGTCTATAGCAATGTTGACATTGCTCTTGTCCCGATATTCTATATTGCGGTTCAATCATTGATTGAACGCGGTTTCGACGCTTTTACAATCACGCGCCGCACTATAGAGAGCGCCTACGCTGAAAAGGACATTCCTATACTTTGTGCCCAGGTAGGAAAACCCCACCCAGGATTCGATTGTTTTGTCTTTAGTCGACAGATGGTACCTCAGCTTAAACTGGGAAAGATTTGCATTGGAGCCAGCGGTATTGGGAAAGCGTTAATCCTTAATTTCAATTCAATTGCTGAAAATTTTGCTGTCTTCAAAAACCTGCATCTCACATTCCACTTAGGCGACGATCAAGTCTGGAAGTCACGACAATATGAAGGGGCGGCACTACACAATGAACGCGAACTTCAAACTCTCTTAAGAGAATACGACACCCAATCACTCAAAAAAGACCCTCTGTTCAAACCTCATATTCGACGAATGCAGCGGAAGGTTGTTAGCGTGAAGACAGAATGGTATCGAAAAGTAGTTATGAATGTTAGACGTCGGGTCAAAAAGTTTCTCTCGCGTTCTACCAACAATTAAATTACCTAAAACAAAATGAACTGCCAGCCTATCGAAAGTAAAGCTTGATCAATCGTCGAAATTCAACCGGGATCTGAAATAAATAGACAGCTAGTATGGGCAGAAACGCCCACAGACCAAAAAAACGCCGATTGAACTCGCGCTTCCCCAAAAGATCATACTTTGGTTGGTGCAGTAACTGGAGTCGCTTACTAATCGGCAAATCGCTGTTTCTCCAACCATCTCTTGCCTTGGGATGGCGTAGACAAGTACCAACCGTTCCCGGCGCCTGACAGACTCGGAAGCCCATTCGTGATGCGCGAAGTCCATAGTCAAGATCACCGCGCATATGCTTAAACTGTGCATCAATGTTGCCCACCTCGGCTGCAACAGTCTTCGGGATTAGTACGCAGTTACCATTCATCGTGTGGCACTCCCGCACGTCTGGACTGATGCCGACGCGCGAGAAATACGGCAGAAAACCCATTCGCATAAGGCCCCCGGTGAACGGCCTATCTTCTTGATCCAGGCATTTACCCGCGACGATGAAATGTTGGCCCCGAGACGTGAGCATCATACGATGTGTAGCGACCAACGTATTGAGCGCGTTGCGTTCAAGCGTGACATCGTCGTTGAGCCAAACGAAATAGTCGAATTCTTTCTTGGCCGCAACGTCAAAGCATGTTCTCATGCCTCCGCCCCAATACAAATTTCCATCTCCTTTGATAACCGTGACCTCGGGAAACCGAGACGAAACTTGTTTTGCTGTTCCGTCCGTGCTTCCGTCGTCAACCAAAAAAACCTCGACTTGCACTTTCAGATCAAAATGTTGATATCGAACAGATTCGAGGCATCTACAAGTCAGGGTACATCGATTGTGACACGTCATCAGCACGGCTAGCTTAACTGGTTGCATTTATGGAATCCTGAAACTGGCGAACAGTTCTAACACTTGCTGCATTTGCACGCCGATTGTGCCATTCATTTCGATCGCAACGAGGACTCTTCATACAACGCCAAATAACGCTGAACCTCGAGGTCCTGGCCAAACATTGAGACGGCCGAAGAGCGGGCATTTTCGGACATCTGTTTGCGAAGTGACGAATTGTTGCGAAGCACCTCGACTGCGGACCCTAGTTCTTTCGCATCGTTACCTTTAACAAGGAGTCCCGTGTGACCATCCTCAACGACTTCAGGAATGCCACCCACCCGACTGCCGATTACTGGTGTACCACAAGCAAGTGCTTCAGCTGCCGTTTGACCAAATACCTCCTCAAGTGAGGGCAACACAAATAGATCTGCTGCATTGTAGGCAAGTGACAGTATGTTCTTGGTTGAATAAGAATAATGACGGTGCAGCACCGGGAATTCAAACGTTGGCTTCTGGTGTCCAACGGTCAAAACCAAACAATTGTGTTTATCTTCTAGACTGGCACATGCCCGTCGCAACACATCAAGACCCTTTCTCCGAACCATCGTCCAAGCCGCCACAAATAAAATAACGAATCGGTCTTGCGGTAAGTCAAGAACATGTCTCGCCCCATCTCGGCTCCGTGGCCTGAAGACCTTCAAATCGACAGCATTCGGAATAACCTTAATTTGGAACTTGCTGAGCAAGGACTGACCGACTTTCGCGGCTAACCAATGACTCGGCGAGACTATTGTCATCCGATGAGGTTCAAGACCGTCAAACACAAGGCGTTTCGCTTTGAGAACCGCGTTTGATCTGTCCTGTGGCCTTGACGAGCCCAACGCCGGGCACTGTCCGCAAGTAACACCAAATCGACCACATCCGCCATCGTAGTGGCATCCACCGGTGAAAGGGTTCATGTCTGCAAGGGACCAGACAATGTGCTGGGGACCCTGGACTGCGCGGAAAAAATATCTGTAATCAATGAAATCAGAGACCCAATACAGATGCACGACCTCAAATGATCTCACAGCCTTCATGAGTTCTTTCGAGTATATGCCTCGATGGTCGCTAAACTTCGCGTCGGCGCGCTTCCGATACGGCATCAAGCTAACTCTGGCCTTCCACATCGAGGACATTCGAACCAGTTTGTCACGAATTCCTTTCGCGCCGATGGCAACGACCGACGAGTCTTGACCTCGTCTGTTGGATACGAACATATTGACAGGGTTGCCGCGTGCCCTAAGTTGAGAATAAAGGCGATATGCTGCGATCGCCGCTCCGCCGCCCGTATCATCTGTACTTATGATCGCAACTCTATACATACTTGTGCCGAAGGTCAGACATACGACAATAGCTCCATCGCCTCTTTATTCGCCTTGGTGAATTCACGCTCCATTGACTCAGTAAAATACCTGCGCCAGGTACCTGCTCTCCCGGATCGAACGAACGGATATCGTTTGTCGGCTAGCATCCATGCGTCGTAGAGATCGTGCTGTTCTGATTCGAGCCGCTGCATTCGGGCAAAACGCCCCGCTGCCACCGCCATGTGAATCGCATCGGGATTGACCTCCAAGCCAATAGCAGCAATTAATCGAGTAAACTCCTCTTCTGGGTCCGTCAGGATATCTTCGTAGTGAAACAAAAAGAATTGCTCATTTCTTTTTTGGAGCCACCCGCAAACATGATCATTCCAGCTGGAAAACCGTCCCACATGTCCGGTGTTGAAGGACGTCAAGAATTGTTCAAATGTGACGCTTTCGTCGATCAATTTCTGGCGAAGTGCGTGATAGTAAAATGAAACGGCGACATCACGTCCGTCCCTTACTAAATATACGACTCGTCTAAATCGTCGGTCAGGTTCAGAGTGGCTCTTGAATACACGCGGTTGAATTTTGGTCGCGTTCGAGCACCTCTCGTGGACCTCAGGAACAACAGAGTGAAAATTCGTAAAATCGCACGGCTTACCGGTCAGATAGCTGGCAAGCATCATACGGATCCAAGTGCTTCCCGACTTGGGGTAAGACACTATGAATACATCGTCTGAACGGAATTCAAAGGAAGTGGAGCGACGATTACTCTTCGACAAATGTCTTTTGATCCATGCAGTCGATTGTCTCAAGCGATTCAAATCTCCCCCCGCCGATGGTTCCTAGGTATATCAGAATCGACACGCAATGGGCCCGTCTGGCCAGTCAATTCTTCGACTTGCCGCTTGACGTGCTCGGTGTTGGCAGCCAGAGTGTAGTTTTTCTTCAGCAACCGAGTCGCGTTGCTTGTGAGACGACTGCGAAGCGAAGGCCGCGATAGCATGACATGAATCGCTTCTACGAAGTCGGGCGCGGAATTGGCGAACAATAGATGATCGTCTGTGACCAAGAGTCCTTTAGCTCCAACAGAAGTAGAAATTACTGGTGTCTCACAAGCGAACGCCTCTAAGATCTTGAGTCGCGAGCCCTCTCCTTGAAATATGGGTACGACCGCAATGGTCGCCGATCTAAGCTCGTACGCCATGTCATCGACGGGATCAAGCACTTTAGTGTTTGGTGGCGTGTGGTAAGGGAACAATCCAGATGCCCCGATTCCCAGGAATCCCACGCAGATGTCCGGGTATTTAGCCGTCAGGCGGTGAACAACTTCGTCAACGAACCAGGTCGCGCCATAGTAATTTTGAAACGATCGAAAATTGCCAGTCATAACGACGTAGTCATGTCGTCTCGGAACCTCGCAACCAGGACGGTAGATACGTTCATCCACGAAATTGGGGATTGTAACGCACTTTGTGGAATGACCAACAATTCCTGCATGATAGGATTCATCGGCTGCAGACACGCTGACGATTCGATCGAATCGTCTGAACAGGAATTGCTCATGTAGGCATTCCTGGATGTATCGAATCACCACAGGCAAACATCGAAGTCGAGGTGCAAGCAACTTTGCCTTTTTCAACGAAAGCGACGCCTGAGCATTGTGTGTCCCCATCACGCAAGCACGATCTAATGACTTCACGATTGGAACGTATTGCGCCCAATGGCGGTAATCGAACCAAACAAGATCAGGGTCAAACTGCTGACAGGCTCTTTTCAAACTCAAACTCCAGCTCCGTCTCGGCCAGAGCAAGAAGCTTAAGGCCAAACATTTTTCGACAAATGCTGAATCGGCGACAGGAAGTTGATATCTACTGTGTAATTCGTCACTTAAACTCTCGTCCAATTCCCCGGGTGGGCACAATAGAGCTACGTCATAATTCGCCACCATGATTGCGATCAAATTCCGTATCCGAAGTCTCTCGCCACCATGTGGAGGCGTCGGTAATACCGCCGTAACAAATAGAACTCGACGCATCACGTCAAGCTCGAGGTGTCATGATTCTTCAGGCGGCGGCATACGTAGTCTTGCTGATCTTGCGTCAAGTAAGTCAGGAAGTTTCGACTATGAGACGGCGAAATCGAAGATAGAGTCTCAATTTTCCACGACTCGTTTGACCCAATCAATCGCTCTGCGACCATTGGATAATTGGCAAGCATTTTTTCGCTGTATTTGATACGAATCGACTCACAAACACTACTTAACGTGTCGATCGGCTTAGCCACCAGGTCCGAATACAATACGTAGTGGTGATTTGGTTTGACCTTGTGTCTCAAGGATAAACTAATGTCGCCATTCCACATGGCGATGCATTGGTCTAATGTGCGTGCTCCCCCCCACTCCTTTGGATGCTCGGACGTGACCTTGAAAAGCGACGCCACCACGTCGCGACCGTCACGAATGATGTGGATGAATTTCGCGGCCGCTACATTCCTCTCGATCGTGTCAATATAGAGAAGGTGTCGGGGAGTCTTTTCGGACCAGATAGCCCGATCTTGTTGCAAGGTGATCTCGTCAAAGGCTTGAATAAACGCCTGAACGTAGTCCTTTACGCTCATCCATTTGGCAACCTTCGGATCTATCCCCACCTGTTCCAACTGTACAAATGACTTCAGGTGTCGCCGTGATCGCACGAAGGGAAGCGTAAATCCCCATTTCCTTATGATCGGAAAGAGAAAATGAGTTTCGGGGAACGCAAACACCGATGGGTGGGCGCCGATCAAGCTTTGAAGCAACGTCGTCCCCGACCTGGGACAGCCAACAACAAAAATACGCGATTGGATCATGTGGTCATCCACATCGACAGGTCTCGATCAATAAGGCACTGTAACCGCAAAATGTCATCGCGATAGTATTCAACGAGCCTGTATCTTGTCTCGTGCGACATCTGTGGCGGGCGTTTATGATTCCAAGTTCGCACGCGATTGAGCGCTTTGCCAATACATAACTTTCCTTTCCAGCGATCTGGAATGTGGCTCCGGACCGGTTCTAATCCTCGTTGAATGCCTTGCCAGCCACCAATGAGTCGGCTCATCATCAAATCAACCTGATCGTTTCGTGCGACCCATCCCGCATTCCGTCGCCGGAAGTCGGGAACAAAGCTGGATTCGACCCCCAAAAATGAATAAACCTTCTGCATTATGACTTGCGGGTTACGACGGAGGTCATCCAGTAAGAAGACCCCTATTCTCGATTGCGGGAAATGCTGGTAGTAACGACTCAAATGGTCAAAATAATTTCCCCCGCGGACAAAGAAAGGCAACCATAACGCCCAGTGTTCTGTTAGTTTGGTCCGTTCTGCATCAATGGCATCTTCAAACGTTGCAAATTGGCAGAGACCATTCCGATGGTTCATGAGAAAGTCCGAGTAGGCTCGATCAGCTGGATGCCGAAGGATCGCTAAAATTTTCACATTTGGAATGTGATGTTTGATCCGTTCTGGAGCTTTTACGCTCCAAAGATAGGCATTGGAATTCTCTCCGATAGCGACCTCGTCATCGACTCGGTGAAATAGTGCTTCATAATCTCGCAGCCGCGTTGTAATGTTTGCACCAAGATTTGTATCGCGAACAGATTGAGGTCTGCTAATTTCTTGCCCCGCTATCGCAAAAAACTTCTGTTCTCTGGTCGCAGGCATATATATGTCGGGGTGCTGTCTTAAGTAATCGTGCAGGGACGAAGTTCCACTTTTTGTAGCTCCAATCAGAAGAAAGTTAGGTAGCGTCATTGGCTGCCTCGTCGACCAAATCGATTACGTCTTGACGTGAATAGAAATCCCATATTGGGCCTTGGTATGTTAACAATCGACTGGCGATTCTTCTCATCAACGCGCGGTTGTAAATCTCGCTTCGATTTTTGCAGGCAAGGGGCGAATTAAGTTGATCGGCATTGGGGCACACCTTTGCAAGGGTTCGACCATTAGAAGACACTACGTCCTCGTACCTGATGATCTGTGAAGCTGCAAGATATTGCGAGTACTTCCCGAACATCCAAGAAATCAGTTCGATTTGCTTGTCGATTCGACACTTGGTCCGGCATATACGCTCAGCCAATGCAGCATCATGTCGCTCAGCAAAGAATGCTCTGCCTTCAGCAATCGGAAACGGAACGGTATTCCAGGATGCCAACGTCGCCAAAGGGTTGCGAATCTGCGCGTAGCATGAATACGAATTAGTGAGCGACCCGAGAAAAGTTGTAAATGCGATGGTGTGCTTGATATAAAGTGAAAAGCAAGGAGATAGTGGTTTCTCTACTTTTATTCTGCTACGCCTAGAACTTCTCGGTCTTATCGTTCTTTTCGAATGAGTCACTATCGCCATTAAGGTTTTCTCCGAGGGCCCCTTCTCAGCTACCGTATTGCCCGTGACATTGCCACGAATATTTTGAGATATTGCGGTCCCATTCGCGTGCAACGTTGCTCGCGTACGGTCAAAACAGCGAGTTACTAAGTCGTGTATATCGGATTCCCGACCAATCGAAACGAGATCGTTATCTGATAGTGGCTCAACCAAAGCAACCGTATCTGGGAGCGAGTTAAGAAGCTTACAAGATAAACTGGTTCCAGATCTGGGTATTCCGGTTAGGATTTTATTCTGTGCCAACATGATCAAGGAAGCCATTTTGTCGTCTCTTTAGATCGACCGTCAACATGATCTTTAGTTAGAGCCATCAATTTATTGTCGATCAAATACGCGGCAAGAAGCCGGCCCGCGATTTGATGCGCTGTATCATTCCAGTGCGCGTCATAAGGTAATCCATTTACCGCGATCCCTTTTGATTCAGCCTCGCCAATGGCCTCGGCCACCCCATCGATGAATGGTATCTCTGCCGCTGAGCAGAGTCTCTTTATCGCTTTTGCTTGAACTGAATTCGGAAACCGAGACGAGCAGAAAGCTACGAGCGGAACCGGGTTGGCTCGGTCGCGAGCCATGCTGATTACTTCCCGTGTCGTCATGACAGCTTCTAAAAAGTCCGGGTTTTCTAGGCTGAAGATTCGATTGGGGATACGACCCTTATTTGTTGACAGTAGCAAGCCAAGTTTAATGTGAAACATCTTGATAAGGTATGAATGTCTCCAGAAATTTCTATAAACCCAAGATCTGTGGGGATAACGTAAAACCACGCGATTATCTTCGAGATAAGGCCGCATCATATGGTTACTGCTGGCGAATCCACTCGATTCGAGGATCCACGAGTTATTGTGAATGTCATTGCGCGAAAACTGCCACAGTATCAAATCAGGCTGGATATCTTCGAGATACTTCTCAAGTACTAGGTATTCTTGAAGTGTCCCGTATCCGCCGGCACCATACGCAAATATTTCGCAGTCAGCAATCTTGCCGAGTACCTCATAGTACGTTTTTCCGTCGGTGACCTTCCTAGCCTGCGTTTGGGAATCGCCAATAACAAATACCTTAGGCTTTTTAGATGAGATGTCTCCAAAAACACGAAATCCATATTTGCTCGTCGAGTACTTAACCTTGCCGTATACATCGAACCTGTCTTCAAGTTGAGCGTTGGCAACGGTCTTCCATCCAAGTTCATGACATGGGATCATATCTTTTGTTCGAGCCAAATAGGGAAGCCAAGCGATACACCTCGCAGCTAATTCCAAAAAGACGATGACCAGACATGCGGAAATAAGTGTCAGTAGCAAACGTCGTTTAACACTAAAAATTTGTGCCACACTCTCTCCAGCTATTGCGCTTGTCCAGTGGGGTTTTGTTGCGCATGAAACCTTTCCACGAAATTGACAACCCACTCTGAAACGTCGGCCTTGTCCGTAATCATACGGCGCCAACGTCTATCCCACATGTATTCATCCTTTGGCGTGGCAATCACTTGCAGCGCATGCTTCAAGGCCAGGCGCCAGTCAATGAAATGTCGACTCATCTCATATTCATTCTGCAATTCGTCGATGTATCCTCTTGAACAAGGTGATATGAACACTGAAGGGACACCAAGAACTGAAGCCTCAGACGCCATCGTTGCACTCTCTCCAAAACATAGCATCGCATAAGCCAGTACGTGATGAATGACGTCACCGGGAACATCAATTTGATAGCGCTCCAATTCCGTTGGGATTGGGGCTTCAGAAGATATCATGACCTTACAATATCTTTCGATCTGCCGAACAACATCGATCTTCGCTTTAGATGTCAGTCCATTTTCGAGTAAGTCGTGACTCGATTCCCAGCCAACGAAGCGCAATACTACATATGGCTGATCGGGGTCGATCCCTACGGAACGCACGACATCCTTGTTCGGGGAAAATTTACTCGGATGCAGATATCCAAGTTCGTGGAAACCTGGATATCGAACATGCTTCTTACCTAGATCACCCTGGTAACAGGATGGGGTGCAAATTGCCGAGGCGAATGGATACGTAATAACGTTAGAGATTTTGGCGTTCTCAGTATCGTAAAATACGATTGATGGACGTCGTAGCAATTTAGCTACATGTACAACGAAAGTACCGCCAACCTGGAGGAATAAGTCGGGTTTCGGGTTTCGGGTTCGCGAAAACAGCCTGGCTTGGTGAACGATGAGTTCCCGCGCCATACCCGCAATCCCCTTGCTGGACCGACTCAGGCATTTATGGGGTATCGAAAAGTCGTCCAGAAGGCGCAAAGTAATGTCTTTATCTCTTGAAAAGACCTGGATCGAATGTCCCTTGCTGCTCCAAATGGAGATTGGATTCCTAAAAAAGTGGACGTGTGCAGGGTGCGAGATGTCTATGGCAATTCGCATGACAAATCCGGTTGCATCGCAAGTAGACGTAATTCGAGCCAACCACCATAACGTTTCTCATTTGAAGCGTTGGCGCTCGTTAGTCGAATCAACAGAGACCTTTTCAATATGTTGCAGGCCAAGTGACTGGTTGGAGAAATACCATTAAAAATTTCAACTGTACTCACTTCTTCAAGACCTCACATATGAATGCTGTCGAATGTGCGATAAATATTCCTCTCGGCGTCCGTTTATTCAGATGCGCGCCCAATCTGCCAGTATTTTTGAACAGTTGGGAAAGACGTTGAGTTGCCCGAACACGGTCGTTATACTAGGCATTCTGGATCCCATTAGGACCTACACAATGAGTACGCGCAAAAAGGCAACAATTGGGATCAATTTTTCCGTACTACGCCAAGAATGATTATCGACTCGGAAGAAATTACTTCACTATTAAATGAATGGGCCAATGGCTCACAAACCGCTGCTGATCAACTCCTGCGACTCATATATCCTGAGCTTTACCGTATGTCCGCGCACTTTGGTCGCAGAGGAGATTTGACAGAGCCTGTGTCTGACCTAGCACAAGAGTTATTATTAAGATTGGCTGGACAAGAAACACGAATCTGGGCCAACCGCGGTCATTTCTTTGCAACCGCCGGTCGGCTCATCCGACGGATCGTGTGGGACCTTCAGCGAAAGCGAAGTAGTCAAAAACGTCAGGCATATACACATCCGTCGAATGAAAACCACATTCATTCTGACGCTGAATATGCCAAGCTAGATCTTGCTCTGGATATTGAATTACTCCTTAGACGATTGGATAAGTTGCATCCGGCAGCGGCGAAAGTCGTTGAACTTCGCTATTTCGCTGGCATGAGTGTTGAAGAAACTGCTGCCATTCTCGAAATAGGCACGGCGACCGTCAAAAGGCACTGGAGGTTCGCTCGGGCCTGGCTAGCGACGTCGCTGCGAGAGACAGGTCATTCACAGACGTGATAAGCCTGAAACGGATCGAGACGATTTTCAACGAGGCGATTACGCTTGAAGCCGACCTGCGGATCAACTTCGTTGAATCTACCTGCAAAGGCGAAAAGGAACTTCGAGATGCTGTGTTAACACTTTTGCGTTTCGAGGAAAGTAAGTCTCGTTTTATGGAAGAACCATTGATGCGTCCCCGATTCGCTTTTGATGACCTTGGTGCCCTAACGACGAGTCGTAATTCAGTTCCTGGATACGAGGTGTTGAGTTTAATAGGACGTGGAGGTTCAAGTTCTGTTTACTTAGCTCACCATCCTGACCACGGAAGAGTCGCGCTTAAGGTTCTAGACTATACGATGGCTGGATCTCGTCGTGCTGCGCGATTCGACGATGAGATCCGAATCTTGGCTCAACTACATCATCCCAGCTTGGTTGACCTACATGAAAGCGGTATCACTCGAGACGGTCGACCCTTCTTTGCAATGGACTTCGTAGCTGGTATTCCCGTGACGGACTATTGCCATCGGTCCGAGTGTAACTTGGAACAGCGTCTGCGATTGTTTATTCGCATATGTGATGTCGTGTTCTATGCCCACAGTAATCTCATTGTCCATCGAGACATAAAGCCCGGGAATGTTCTCGTGGATGAGTGTGGTACGCCCAAGGTGCTGGATTTCGGCATAGCTAGAAGGCTTGACGAGTTTTATCGCGATCGCACAAGTACTCATTCGCGCGTGATGACACCAGGTTATGCTGCTCCCGAGCAATTCAAAGGAGAGCACATCTCGACTGCGACAGACGTGTATTCGCTTGGGGTATTGCTGTTTGAACTCTTGACAGGAACACGTCCATTTCATTGGGATGGCAAAACGCTCCGAGACATTCAAGAAGACTGGGAGCATAAGTCTGTTCCATTGGCCAGCAAGGTCCTCTCTTCAATTGACCCCGACAACGCGTATTATGACAATCGGTTTCGGAGTATCGGCTTGACCCGTGCTGCGATGGTCCGCCGCCTGGACGGCGACCTGGATAACATCATCCAGAAATCCCTGCAATACGAACCGCGGTACCGATATTCGTCCGTGCAAAAGATGGCAGATGACATCCAATATCACCTGAATGGTCACCCTATCTCCGCCCGACCACCGTCAAGAACATACTACTTCACAAAATTCATTCGGCGGCATTCCTGGGCAACTGCGTATCTGACGACATTCTTCTTACTTTTGGTCACATTTGCAACCGTTGTCGGAATTCAGTCCCAACATGTCAAGAAGCAACGGGATTACGCTCAAATACAACACGGCGAAGCCAAGTACGCAAAGGAGCAAGCTGAAACCGTAGCTCGATTCCTGGTCGAGGGCATCAGCCAAGCCGATTCCAAATGGGGACGTGGGGCCGCCGTCCCTACCCTCGAGATTCTTGACCTGATGACCCAACGCGTCGAAAGCGAACTCGGGGACCAGCCACAAATTCAAGCAACACTTTGGCACAACCTGGGATCAGCTTACTCGGGGATCGGATTCGCACCGCGCGCCCAAAACATTCTTGAGCGTGCTTTAGCCATGCGGATCCAAATGTTGGGATATGATGACGCAAATACGGCTTCAACCCAGTTCCAACTTGCAACGGTACTGGTTCACCTCGGTGATTTGGCCCATGCGCTTGATTTATCGCGGAATGCACTCAATGCCCGAATGAACCAGCCCGACAAGCGGCTGAGAGATATTGCCGAGTCGTATCGACAGCTCGCCTCAATCCAAGAACTGATGGCTGATTATGGCGAAGCCTTAGATTCAATCGAAATAGCCATTAAACATCATGTGCAGATCAATGAGGAAAGCGAACAACTCCGCGATTTGGTCGTATATCACCGTATTCTTAGATCAATGGGCCATGATCCGTCACAAAATCCCGTCAGTCTACCAGTACTGCCACATATGGGTGAGGCTGCCGACCCTGTGAGCCTCCAGTTGATCGCAGACGTATACATGCATGCAGGAGCGTACCGCGAGGCAAGTCAGACGTACGAAAATGTTGTACATATTATTCGACGATTGCGCGGCGCCGATCACCCTTCCATCATTCCGGCTCTCTTGGACTGTGCTGCCGCATTTCTCGCGCACGGCAATCAGGACAAGGCCATGTCACTTTTGCAACGAGCCGATGACTTAACACGTCGCCCGGAATCACCACATAGTTATCTCATTGGGCAGATATTGAAGGAGAAGGCAAAGATTTACAGGGACCGAGACCAGTTGTGGCGTGCGGAATCCACATTGCATGAAGCGCTTGACATTGACCGAGATCTCCTCGGCCCTGAGCATCCCGAGGTCATTGCAGATGTTTGCTTTCTCGCCGAGGTCAATTGGTTGCAAGGTCGATTTGCTGAGGCTGAAGCCTTGTACACGGATTCACTAAATATTGTCCTTAAGACCGTCGGCCCAAAACACCCTCTTGCTGAAGCCCTAATCAGTTGGATTGGCCAGCTCAAGTCTTCATTAGGTGATATCAATGGTGGCGTTCAATTGCTACGCCAAAGCTTAGCTTTAACCTATGATCGGCTGGGGCCATGCCACCCAGAGACCGCAAGAAGAATGTCGGGATTGGCACAGCAACTCATCGGAATTGGAGAATTCAGTGAGGCAGAAACCCTTTTCATGCAGGCGCTGGATATTAATATGGATGTTCATCCCGAGAATCTGGCACAGCTTGCCGATTACGAATTTCGCATCGGATCGATAAGGTATTTGCTAGAGGACTACGAATCCTCGGAGAGTTACCTTTGCCGCGCTCTCGACAAGCGCCTTCGATGTTGGGGCGGGCTCCATTCCTCGACAGCAGAAGTCATGATGGTGTTAGCTTTGGCCTATCGCAAGCAGAGCCGCTACCCAGAAGCCGAAGTTCTCAATCGCAAAGCCTTGGACATATTTCAACGACAACGCGGTGAACGACATTGGTTGGTTGGATTGGCCTGGGCCAGGCTCGCGGAGGTTTTGGTTGTCCAAAGTCGTCTCGATGAGGCCGAGAGCGCCGCTCAGCTTGCTTTAGCGATTACCGTAGAATGCATGCCCGTTGGCCATTGGCGTATCTTTGACGCAC
Organism: Holophagae bacterium; assembly: GCA_029263455.1. Classification (GTDB taxonomy): domain Bacteria; phylum Acidobacteriota; class Holophagae; order Acanthopleuribacterales; family Acanthopleuribacteraceae; genus JAGQSC01. The sequence goes on along the minus strand of JAJCXM010000008.1, from coordinate 182,554 downwards.
GGAGCATTCTTGCTTCAGTTAAGACCGAAAAGGGATTATTCGAAGAAGCAGAACGCGAACTAATGAAGTGCTACGAGGGACTAGTACAGACTCGTGGCCCAGATACTAATCCAACGCAATCATGTATTGATCGTCTTGTTCGTCTTTACGAGCGGTGGCAGAATCCTGAACAGGCTCGCACATCCCATGACCATCTTGAAAATAGTTCAAATCAACACCGATGAGGCCTGGACCCCCTACGAAACGGATAGGTGTGATGATCGACCTACGCGACAGCGGAAAAACGATACGATCACACGGTAATGCTCAGCGTTTCAGTTTGCCCTATGTAAGACCTGTACCAATTGCCCTGTCTGGAAAATGTGGTGCGGGTCGTGGCAGAAGCTGGCCATTGATTTACCGAGACACCATTCTTTTGTCATGTCATTTAGGTGCCAGGGATCATGCATTAATTGAACTTGAAACATTCTACGAGGATTCAAAAGATCGGCCGGAATGCATGCACAATTTATAGGCGGAAGAGAAAAGTGGTACGAAAACGTTAGGACATCGCTCGACCTGGCGGGACTGGCCGAAGTAGTGAGCTTAGAGAAACAGAAATTCAAACTTGCTAACATCAATGACTATGGCATTCAATTCCGTGACCCCGTATAACTCTTTGACTTCTGCGTGACTAAGAACCTGAAAACGAGGCGGGTTTCTCTAGTCAAAACTCATCCTGTATTTAGCTCGACACCATCGGTTAATATCCCATAGATACTTGATTATTCTATTTAGGAACCTATGTTCAGCCAGTCAACTCAGCCAGTGGGGTACTTACGTCGAGGGTTTCAAGTTTGAATTCTCATTTAGATGGTCAGGCCTATCACGTCATGAATCGCACTGTGCATCCCACCTTCGTTTAAGCCATGGCACAGCAAGCAGGCTTTCCTATTTGATGACGATGTCAGCGTCGATTACGTCATCCGCAAATGGTTCGAATGGCGACTCAACGAATAGTCAAAACGCTAGACCGATTTATCGCGCTTTATGTAGGACCTGAACCGATCTATTGCAATGTACGTCCATGGCCGCGACCGGACGAAGAGGGCGACATTAGCGCGATCGCTTCAAATCTGAATCAGACTCCCCCTTAAATGCGCGATTTCTTTGTGAAGGTCATGTGCCAATTGGTGTCCCAGGTTTCACCACTATCTTGCGAAAAAGCTTGTTCCCAGCATGGCTGACCGGGGTCGGTGGTATCCCAAATGAACCTTACTCGTGTGGGTACACCCAAGAACACCTCATCCGCGCAGAAGAGGCCAATACCCTTTGCGAAGCGCCCAATCACTGGGCTGTCCAAGGCATGTGGGTTTCGGCCATCCAACCACCAAATGGACCAGGTTTGGGTTTCTGCATGATAGGAGCGAAGGGCAATCGCTCGGTAGGATTGGCCAGGAAAGTGAAGCAGGTTTTCTTCTAGGTTGCCAAATCCGCCTAGAATTTTGCGGGTAGAAGAAAAGCCGTCAAACTCAATCCATTCATCCGAAGTGTTTAACAGATCTTTTCGTCGCCGGTGTTGGACGCTCCAGTCGCCAATTTCAAAATCAAAATCGCTGGGTGAATGAGGCGCTGACTGCCGTAAACTTTGCATTTCTTTTTCTCCTTGGCTGATGACTATCAACCTGTTCAAGCGCCGGCCTGCAGAGGTTGATAAGCCATCTTATCGACATAGCTGCCATTTAATGTCATATTTGATAATGGCGCGAAGTGACACCATCCATCACATTGCTAGGCTTGATTACCTTGTCACCCTACTCAAAGCAGACGAATTCCAAACCGTGCAGGCACTGGCCAATACGTTGGGGATAAGTTCCCGCACGTTGCATCGAGATCTCGATCTATTGCGCGAGCGCGGACTGCCCATTGACTCCGATCGAGGCCGCGGAGGCGGGGTCAGGCTGCAGCAAAGTTGGGGGATAGGGAAACTCACTTTGAGTAATTCAGAGGCCATTGACCTGTTTATTAGTCTTGCCATCGCCGAGAAAATGAATTCACCGGTTTTGATGGAGAACCTGACTTCGATCCGTCATAAGTTGCTTGCTCTCATGTCTTTACCTCAAAAACAGAAAATGGAATTACTGCGTGAACGCATCCGAATTGGGGGTTGGGCTTCGCCGACCGTGTTATCCAGCTTTGAAAAAAGTCAAAAACGGGGTGTCGAAGCCATCAACCGGGCTTTTTTGTTCAGTTTGGTTTTGAATATTCAGTATCGAGACGGCAAAAACAAGCTCACGGACCGAGCTGTTGAACCGCATTATATGTATTTGAACTACCCGGTCTGGTATGTCCTGGCTTGGGACCATTTAAGATCCACGGTTCGCACTTTTCGCAGCGATCGCATTGAGCAGGCCCAAGCCTCAGCAACCCCGTTCAGGCTGCGTCCCTTTGCCGATTTCGAGGAACTAATCGACAAGGACATCCTAATCATCCCATAACTTCTGGCACCAACCAAAATAGGCTGAACCCTACAAGCATGACTTAGTCCAATGTAAATGCAGTTCCATATTTTAATGTCGAAAGAATAAAGGTGGTACGGACTCGGGCAATGAAGGGCAATGGGGTGATTCGAGTCACCAGCAAATGCTCATAGGATGCCACGTCTTTCACCGCGATTTTCAGCAGATAGTCGTCATTGCCGGCTACGTGGTGACACTCCATAACTTCGGGTATTTCGTCCATGACCACTTTGAATTGCGCCATGGACGCACTGGTATGACTCGACATGCTGACAGCCACAAATGCCAAAAGGTGTTTGCCAACCTTGTCCGCATTGAGTAGGGCGCGAAAACCTTCGATAAATCCGTTTTTCTCTAACTTTTTGACGCGTTCCAAAGTCGTAGCGGGACTCAATCCAACTTTTTCGGCTAATTCCTGGTTGGTCATACGCCCGCTTTGCTGAAGCAGGGTCAAAATTTTGCGGTTGGTTTTATCAAGCGTCAAAGCCATCTCCTCTGCAAGGTGCCAGCACAGCCTATCTTACATGCCTACCGATCTTAAGCCGCGTTCCATTTGTTGCCAACGCTGCTCCAGGTCACCGGTCAAACCGATCGAGAAACGGATTAGGCCTGGCGTAATGCCACTCTCTCGTTTTTCCTCGTCACTCAATTCAGAGGAAGTGGAGGATCCAGAACACGACATAAGCGTTTCAAAATAGCCAAGGCTGACGGCGATAAACCCAAAATTGCACTGAATCTGCAAATGTTCCATAAGCTGATTGGCGCGCTCCTCGGTTCCGGCATCTAAGGCAAATATACCTCCATACCCATATTCGGGATGGCAAAGTGAGGAAAACAAATCAAATTGGCGATGTCCTGGCAATCCAGGATAAATGACATCAAGACCCCGTTGAGCCAATCGTTCTGCAAAGAATTTCGCGCGCGCGGAATGCTCCTTCATACGAATAGCCAGATGGGGCAAGCGCATGTGGACCCTAAATGCCACTTCTGGGTCCATGGTCGGTCCCAGCAGCATCAGACTTCCTTGGTGAAGGTCCATCAGACTGGAAATAAATTCCTTACTTCCCAGGATGGCACCACCAATAATGTCGGAGGCGCCATTAATATATTTAGTCAAGCTGTGAACCACCACATCAGCACCCATTTTGAGCGGTGAAAAGATCATGGGGGTAAAAGTATTGTCGACAACCAACATCAGTCCGTGTTTCTTGGCAATTTGGCTCAGTTTTGGGATATCGGCACATACCAAGGTTGGGTTCGCCAACGACTCAACATAGATGACCTTGGTTCTGGTGGTAATAGCCGCTTCAATCTTGTCAGGGTCAGAGACATCCACAAAGGTGGTTCGTATGTCCGTCACGCGCGGCAAATAGTCTTTGAGCAAGGCATAGGTGCCGCCGTACAGGGTATGGGAGGCAACGATATGTTCAGCGTGTGAACAAATTTGCAGCAGCGCCCCTGCAATGGCACTCATGCCACTGGAGCTGCAGTAGCCCGATTCTGCCCCTTCCATGGCAGCCAACTGGCGGCCAAGGGTGAAAACGGTGGGGTTAAAGTGTCGCCCATACAGGTAACAGCCACCAGTTTCTGGGCCGAATTGTCCCCTGAATATTTCGGGCATGGTGTCCGCGTGCATGACGGTAAAGGTCGTCGATGCTTCAATGGACATATTTACGCCACCATGTTCACCAAACTCATGGCGAACTGAGGCCATTTCGGCACAAGGGTCAAATGTTTTCATGGATGCCTCCCAAATTCAAAACCAAATCCATCCTAGGCCACATCACAACCAAATAATAGATGCTCAATATATCATTTTACCAAATTAAATAGATATATTATCAACATATTGCATTTATTATTTGACCATTCACATTTTTCCGTAGGGCGGCTATTTTGAAATGCCACAATATATTGGGTGGAAATAGAGGCGTCAAGTCTCAGAACCTGCCTATAAAAACGTGGATAAGCAAACCTTTAGTGAGATGGACATGAAAGAACGCTTAGACGTCTAGCAACGTCGCTTACGGCATCCCAAAAAAGTCGCTTGAATGGGCGCAGAGACAGAGTGATCTGTCGCGTTTTATGCAAGATCTCAATTTCTCTATCGCCCGTCACGTCAATCGTCACAAAGCGAAAGGCCATGCGTCTTACTTTAATTTATGATTGAAGACACAGTTCGCATTGCATTATTCGTCTCAATTCAGCTATACAACCTAACCTGAATTGCTACGTTTGATGATGCCTAAATCTGGTCACTTAGCTCATTCTGTGACAAAAATCACAATTTTTCGAGATAATTGTAACTCCTTAATACAAATCATGAGGAGTAAGGTGGGAGCTATTAAAAAATCCGCAAACACATAAAGAGTAGGCAAGATGTTAAAACTCACAGCTATCTCTCCTGCCCATCCACAACTTCAAAATCAATTCAAAACCGACGGGTCGCTGATGTTGAATCGCATTTCGGGCCTTGAAATAATCCAACCTGAAAACCCAGTAAACCCAGGCGAACGAGGCGACCCAGCCATCATGGGCCAGATCATCGTGAGTGTTCTGTCCAGCGGTGCTGTTGTCGCCCTAGTCAACGTATTGGGCAACTTCTTCGCGAGATCCAAGGAGATATCGTTTGAAGTTGTTTCCAGCCGCGGAGACCGGGTTTCCATAAGTTCGAAAAATCTAAGCCCGAACGAGATCCAAACCACAGTTAAGCTTCTCGAGTCATTCGTTAGACCAGACCTAACATGAAACGCCATGCACTTCTTATTGGAAACGGGATTTTTGGTTCGTCTCTCCCGTTGCTTAAGGGTACCAAGAATGATGTTCGTCAATTTGGGAATTTATTACGAGACAAAAAATATGGGCATTTTACAAAAATAGTTGAATTAATTGACGAAGACGCTTCTGAGGTCCGTCACAAACTGGCTCGTCATTTCAGAGATCTAGTTCCGGGCGACGTATCTCTTGTTTACTATTCTGGCCACGGCAAATTGGACATAGATGGTCATTTGTTTCTTGCCACTATTGAGACGGACCCAGGGTTACTAGCAGGCACGGCGCTTGACTATCGTTCCATACACACCATGATCCGCAACTCACGGTGTGATAATCACGTCGTGATTTTGGACTGTTGCTACAGTGGCGCAGCTGGAATGTCTGGACTGGGCCTACGAGGAACATTCGGAGATGAATTAGCTGCCCATTCTGGTGGTTTCCACCTTCTCACTTCGACAACCGAGACTTCAACGTCAAGAGAACACAAAGTTGACGACGGCGAAGTAATGGGTATATTCACGCACAAACTCGTTTCCGGGATTAAGCTAGGACTTGCGGATCGAGATAACGATGGACATGTCACAATCCATGAGCTTGCGGCTTACTTACAAAGCGAGCTTAGAGAACAGAACCCGCAATACAGTGGTTTGAATTCAGAGACGGAACTAATTGTTTCTAAAAACCCTAATGTCCGACCAGCTAAACTTGATCCAGCGCTTCTAACAGGATTGGTATCTAGTATTTCTGAACTCCGATCAGCTGCATTTGAAAGCCTTGTCAGCCACCTAGAAAGTACAAGTGCGGCTAAGGAAAAAGCGGCTTTTCTAAAGCTTATCGAACTCCGTGAATCAGATAGCGTTGAAATGAGCCAGAAGGCCTCAAACGAGCTGGCCCGTCGGGACAAACGCTACCGCGAGCTAAATACACCAACCAAAAACAGCGATCAGTCCGAAAAGGAATTTAATCACAACCGCAGACGAACTGACCGTTTCCGTCCATTCCGAATCGCTCATATATCAACAGCTATTGCTGCATGCACAGTTGGTTTACTTTATTTCTTGTTTTTTCGCGGCGCTCCGCCGCCCGAATTGACAACGCCCAAAAACAAAGAAACGATCATTTCCAGCAACGTTGTTCTCAAGTGGAAAACCCAAATTGAATCATCTGATCACTATGAAATTCAATTTGAGAGTGGCGATAAATCTTTGATTAAATCAGCCGGACACGATTTTCTCCGGTATTCTGGCGATGACCTTAAGCAACTCATTGAACTGCGCGACGACGAATGCAAAATCAACTGGAGGGTGCGCGGTATTAGCCCCAAGAATCGAAAAACGCGTTGGAGTAATTGGTCTAATTTCAAACTCTACCGAGATCGTCTCGAGCGCATAAAACGCGAGAGGGTCGTGCGGATTGGAATATCTGGGACGCAATCGGAAGGGATTTTTGCTTTTTTCGATGATGCAACGGATCGATGGACAGGGCTTGATGTCGAATTAGTTAGGGGAATTTGCCACTACTGGAGTGAGAGTTTTGGGGTGACCATTAATAGCGAGCCCATCATTGAAAAACGTCAGTGGAGCGACCTACTGAGCTTGACGGCAAGCGACGAGGGTCAGTGCGTCGATTTCATTATCTCCGGTATTTCAAGCACAAGAGAACGCGAACGTCTTTATGGAATAAAATTCACAGAACCCTACTTATCCACCACACAGGCAGTTCTATTCCTCCCCAGCACCGAACTGAACTCTATCGCAGAATTGACGCACAGCAATCTAAGAGTCGGTGCCCAAGAAAATACAACAAATTTTGACGTCGCGCAGTTCTTGGTGCCAGGTAATGTCGAAGCGTATTCTGGCAAGGGTGTGCTTGACAAAATGTTCGTCGACCTAAACAGCGGCACGATTAAGGTGATACTAGCAGACAGCCCCTATCTGAGAAAACGCAACCGCGACCAGGGAAACATTTATCGAGTGCTTCAGATTAGAGAAGATGACTACCCCCTAAATTTTCAGGGCCCAAAATCGGAGAATTATGCAATTGCTGTGGCTACAAAAGAACATCAACTTCATCATCATCTAAATCTTGCTATCAAAGAGATCAAACGAAATCGTGGGATCAAATCGCTGGAAGACACCTTTATTGCACAACAATAATCCGTTTCGATATCCATATTACATGCCTGGGCTAAATCTATAGCTAACCTGTCACGGTTTTTTAGGGACACGCTGTCGTGAGACGAGTCTGTCGCCCATTTTTTACTGCCGTGACCATAAAAAGGCGACCAGCTTCATCTTGATTTATGGGTTCATAGATCCCTTGGTTCAAGTAACACTAATCATCATAATTCTTTGAGGAGGCACATATGGCACGAATTTGTCGTCTTAAGTCACATCTGGTCGGGCAGGCGTAACAAGTCATGAACCGCACCATTCGTCCCGCCTCCGCTTAAGCTATGTCGTCGTAAGCAGGCTTTCTTGTTTGATGACGATGTACGTTTACGTCGTTTGATCTCGACGAGGTCGCCGATTTGGTGTTGCGCCTGACTGACTGAATGGATGATGCTGACTTTGGTTTGGGATTTCCTGTCCTTCTGTCGAAACATGGATGCTCGTTATGCCTTGCAATCGGCGGTCTTCAATCACTTTTCAACTTACGTCGGCGCTACAGAGATTGCCAAGCAGTCAAAAAATAGGCCGTTCAACGGTCTGCGAAGCGCTAACAACATGACTGTATCTCAATTGAGATACATATTGGGTCAGTAAAAGAAAACAGGAGAACCAAACATGGCTCACACATCAATGCTGCACGTTCGCGTCGACGACGAACTGAAGGCGGATGCAACAGAAAAGCTCGCGAGCTTCGGCCTGACAGTATCAGACGCAGTCCGTATTTTGTTGACTCGCATAACTAAAGAAGGCGGTTTGCCTATCGGACTGACAGCCAATCCAGAAGCTCATGACGCTTGGTTCCGTGAAAAGGTGAAAGAGGCATTGGCGGACATGCGACCTACCGTATCGCATAAACAAGTAATGGATGAGGCTCAAGCCATCATCGACAAAAAGCACCGCCGTGCCTGAATTGGTGTGGCTGGAGCTGGCTCGCGCCGACGTTTTGGCGATAGTAGATTACATATCTGACGATAATCCGGATGCAGCACAACGCATCAAGGATGACATCAACGCAAAGGCCGAAAAACTATCAGACTTCCCGAGAATGAGACGTTCCGGTCGAGTCGAACGAACAAGGGAGCTGGTTGCACTTACGAGTTACATCCCCGCATACGAAGAGGACGCTTTTACCATCCGAATACTGCGGGCGCTACTGCTGCGCAGCATTGGAAACCATCCTCTTGTTCCTGTTGCGCTTTTTTATGATCTTCTGCAGCTCTCTTTTCCGTTGGGAGATCGATGTGTTCAGGCTCTTAGTAAAATTAACGGGACATGTTGCGTAAATCCTAGGCTACAAGACATTCTCGATTTTCACATATGAAAGATGTCGAACCCGCCTAGACGTTAGCTTCAACGAGATAGTGATTTCCCTCCTTTTTTACCTACAGCCGCATATACTCCCCAACCTTTACAAATTTTGTCGAGCGAGAAACTCCCAATGTCGTTAGTCCACCTACAAATAGGGGATTGAAAATTGCCAGTCCGCCCCAATATACGTGGCAGGTCCTGTGACAGGGTGGCCTCACGGCAGCATATCCCACTAATATCATTCTTTTAATTTCGAAAGGCTCTTGGACGCGTTCCCGGAGTAAAAAAGAAACCATGGAAAGCGTGGCCCGTGACCGCAGACAAGACGATGCTCCGTAACTTGCCATCAACCAACGCAAAAAATTACGTGCGGGTTCGTGCTTTCTCTCCAACAACAGTCGCGCAGTCGATTCATGCCCACGTTGTGGGGAGCACGCCCAAAGAAGCATGTTCGCCCGGGCGGACACCGATTCACCCCCACGCCCGTGGGGAACACTTCAGCCGTTCCCGCATATCGAATTATCGTCTTGTTGTACATGCGGTGACGATTTGTGCATGGATGAAAGCCTAAGAAAGCGCGCCAGGCGATGAATTCTCAAGTAATTTTTGTGGGGGCTGGGCCAAAACCGCTAGTAATTGTTCAATAAGGCCCAATGATCGGGCAGCTCAATATCAAGACGAAGTTTGCCTCCTGTCGCTTCAACAAATCGCTTAAGCGATGATAATTTCAGATCCCGCCCCCGACTCTTCCATACCAGCCACTGTAGGTTGCTTAATCCATAAAGCCTGGGCCATCTCCTCCTGTGTTTTCTGAACACGTTCACGCAATTCCGCGAGGTTGAGTGTGAACAGTATTTCGTCCGCTTTAGCCCTAGCTTGAGCAAGAACTTCGGGCTTCTCGGATGCAAATATTTGGTCAAGTGTGCGTGCCATTTGGTTAATTCTCATTAAACTTTTCCAGGTGCGCGGTGAACTCACATCTAATGTAATTATGTAACCATTCGTCGTAACCTTGTTTATTGGAAACGTGTTTGATGGTCAAGCTAGACAGAATCTGGGATGAGTTGGTTGATCTCAGCTTCGATGCCTATTTCGGTGATACGGAGCCTGCCGACCGAGATTGGTAAACTGAAGCGGCGTGGACCCGCGCTGGCAGGATTGAAGTAGAGAACACCGTCGCGCCTCTCGTTGCAGGGAACGTGTGAATGACCGAATAGAACAGCATCAAAATTGCCCTTCGGCTCAAAATCCAGATCGGCTATGTTGTGGACAAGATAAATGAACTTACCGTTTATTTCCATTGCTTCGAACTCGGGAAACTCGTTTACCCACAAACCTTTGTCCACATTGCCTCTAACGGCAACCACGGGAGCCATTTTTCTTAGCTCGGTAATGACATCCAGACTACCAATATCACCGAGATGGATAATGAGTTCACAGCCTTCAAAAGCGTTCGCCACTTCTGCACGGACTAGTCCATGAGTGTCCGCAATAACACCAATATCACCGGCAATAATCATTGAGTCCACCCGTTACACATAATCTAGCCGCTTATATTACCAACATCCCAATATAACTATCCACGCGACCGATCACGTGAACACGACCACCTTTTTGCGATTGGGGTTTGCCGCACGTTACTCATAGACACGTCTACATTGAATTTTTACTTAGGAGGGACAAAAACCTATGTCGCTAGTTTGTTGATCAAATCGAACCGTCTGACATATGTCCCGAATGAAACGAGCCAGTTCCATGTGTGGGGTTGCAAATGTTTACACTTGTAACCTTTTGACGGTGTGCTTGCTGTTGCCCGTATTTATTAAGAACCTCACCAATCTTTTCGCGCATATCCCCTATCCATTAGCCGAAGCCTGCGGAGCACCTATGAAAACACCTAATTTGGCCCTCATTTCATTGCTACTTATCGGTGCCGCTGTTCTTGGCCAAGAAACCATTCAAGCCAGCTCGTGGTCAGGCTATTTGGGGCCGAACAGGGATGGCACGACGCTGGGCACCCACTTTTTCGAAAAGTCCGACTACGGATTGGAAGTCCGCTGGCGCAAGAAGCTGGGTTCAGGATATTCGGATATCGTCGTTGCCGGTGATGAATTGTTCACGATGTATTCCGATGGCAAGGACGACTATGTGGTTGCTATGGCGCAAGAGACTGGGAAATCGATTTGGCGCTACCGAATTGGTGATACCTATGTCGGTCACGGAGGTTCCGCCGATGGCCCACTCTCAACGCCTTTAAGTTATGGCGATCGCCTCTTTGCACTGGGTCCCAGGGGTCAGTTCTTTGCTCTCGACAAGAAAAGCGGCCGCGAACTGTGGCGCATAGACTTGCGCGCGACCTATAACATCGAACCTCCGCCTTGGGGTTTTACCAGCTCGCCAATGGCGCTGGACGACAAGATCATCCTCGGCGTTGGCGGTGAGGGCGAATCGATGGTTTGTGCCTTTGATGCCAACACTGGCCGACAGGTTTGGTGCGCCGGCGATGGCGCTGTCTTTTATCAATCGCCGCGTTTGATGAGTTTCGCGGGCCAGCCCATGATCGTCGCTTCGTCTACCAGCCATGTGATGGGCATCGATCCAAAAAGCGGACAGACCTTATGGAAACAACTGGTTAACGAAAAGGGGTTCAGTGCCACAGGGGCATTGACCCAGTTGAATGCCAAGCAATTCCTCATATGCCGTGGCGGTTTTTTTGGAAACTACGCCACCTACGAACTCAATCATGACGAGGGCGGCTGGCAGATTTCTGAAGCTTGGGCTCAAAAAGATCTAAAACAAACCTACCAAGTCCCCATCCTGCACGGCGACGTGATCATCGGCAACAGTAACCAATTTCTGATTGGCGTGGATCCTAAATCTGGCAATAAACTTTGGACGTCGCGCAAGCCAGGAAAGGGTCAAGCCATTATGGTTAATGGGCGGCTGGTGACCTGGTGTCGGGACGGTTCGCTTCGGGTTGGACACGTCACCGCTTCTGGCTACGAAAATGAGCGCCAAATCCAAGTCTTTGACGTAGGGAGCTTCAACTTGCCTTCGGTGGGTCCACGTGGTTTCTTCCTGCGCAACCTGTGGGAAATTGCAGCGGTTGATGTGGTGGCTGAAAAACAAACGTCCGCCTCAACTTCCGAAATGCCGAATCTCGGGAAAAGCACAGCGTTCCGTTCATTTATCGTACGCCTTCAGCAATCCAAGAACAAAGCCGACCTGATCACGAGATTCTTGGACGAGCATCCCAGCATGCCCGTAATTGAGGATGAAGGGTATGTCCACTTCGTGTACGTTGGCGAGGGCGACGATGTGGCCGTGATGGGCACAATGGCCCCTGAAGGTGAGACCATGTATCGAGTTTCAGGAAGCAGTTTTTTCTATCGGGGTTACCCGATCGAGGCCGATGCACGTTGGGATTATGGATTCATGGTCGACTACCAATCACCGATCAAGGATCCACGTAACACTGATAGCAGTGGGCCTGGCTCAGAGGTCAAGATGCGCGGATGGAGGACACCTGCATTTTTTGCTCAAGCACAGCCTGAGCATGCCGGCAAAATTGAGTCTTTTGACGTTAAGGACCGAAGCGAGACTGCCCGATCGGTGACCGTCTATTTACCGCATGGCTACGAGGAAGCGCAGTCGGCGTTTCCGCTCTTGGTCGTCAACCATGGCACCTCGACGTTCAAACATTTCGAGATGCAAGAGACGTTAGACAAACTCATGCAGCAAAGTATTCGCCCCGCTGTGGTTGCCTTTGTGCCTTTCACAGAAGGTCGATTCGGAATCTATGACGAAAGTGGCGGTCAAAAAACGGGTCAATATGTTGACATGTTACTTGACGAGCTCATCCCGGAACTGGAGCGACGATACCGGCTAAGCGAAGGGTCCGATTTACGCAGTGTGATGGGTTCGGGCGCGGGCGCGCACGTAAGTCTTCTAGCCGCGTTACGCAGCCGTGGCAGCATCGGGACGGTGGCGGTTCAGTCGATTGAACTTCAGGTCCATCTACGCAAGTTAATCTCGGCGGCGATCAAAGAGAACAAAAAACCACTCGCGTTATCGATCGACCGTTGCACGTACCATCGAGATGCGCCTGACCAAGATAACGACTACCCACGTGATCATCAGAACTTGGTCAACGAACTTAAGCGGGCCGGACACAAGGTCATGGAACGTGAGATCCATGCAAGTCCAGGTTGGTTGGCGTGGAGGAGTCAACTGGATCTCGTGCTTCAAACCTTGCTACCGTTAACGGAAACCAGCGCGACGGACGTGAATTCGGAGCCTGCTTCGAAATAACAACGACGCCCGACGTGTCTTCAGAAAAGGCACCCACTCAGGCAATACTGATTCATGTGAAACCCAACAATGGCACGCATCAAAACGCGTCAGGGACAAAAAAGAAGCGAATCATCGAGATTGATGTAGAGAAAATCTTTGATGTCAATGACGCCAGAGCCATCCGGATCGTTGGGGAATGGCAAGTGCCAGTCGTCAAACAGCATCCATAAATCGATGAGGTTGTTGCAACCATCGACGTTGTAGTCAAAGAAGAGTGGGTTTTGGGACACCAGCAATAAGGCGTTAGGGACCAATGTGTCGCCGCTATCGGTATCTAGGACCGAAGCTTCAAGCGCAGTCGTCACTGATGGCGGTGGCGTCATCGTCACCTGCTGCGCGCCAACCGTCAATGGCGTCGCTGGCATGGCGCTCCAGTTGATGGTCAGAGGACCTGCCGCTCCAGTGGTTTCAAGCGTGAAGACGGGGTCGTTCAAGCCTCTTGCTTGGATCTTAGGCGCCAGATTGGCTTTGTAGGTTAATTCGATCAAAGCCACAAATGGATCCCAGTCTGCGTTGTAACTTCCAAACGTCGCCGGAAAGTCAGCCGACCTGGTTCTGCCAGTCACATAAACGTCACCGCAATCATTGAGCGCTATGCTATAGAGTCGTTCAGCAGCTGTCCCTCCAATATAGGACGAAAAATCGAGACTACTGCCATCCGCAGCCAGCTTCACGACGACACCATCACCGAGTCCATTGGCAGTGGGGTCTATCGCGTTGGCGGTGACGGGAAAATCGGTTGAAAACGTCCCTCCACCAATATACACATCGCCGTCCTCATCGAGTGCTAGTTTGACATCCGAATGCTCGACTCCAGTGCCACCCACAAAGGTCCCGTAGAGGAACGTGTCACAGTCATAACCGAAGCCAACCACGAACATGTCATCGGCGCCGTTATGGCTGCGATCGTATGCGCCGACAGTTGTGGGAAACTGACCATCCGCCGTCACGCCAACGGCATAAATCGTCTGATCTGGCGCCCTTTTGACGTCGGTAACCTCGCTGTACACATAGGTTGAGGCCTCCAATGCCGACAAACTTTCCATTCGGAGGACAAAACCGTCCCTAACATTTCCGTAAGCCATGGTCGCATAGGCACCAGGTGATGTAGGGAAATTGGCCGACGATGTCCAACCGCCGACAATTATATCGGGGGCATCCACGTAAATAGCATGACCCTGATCGTTCAAACTGCCACCGATGTAGGTCGATGAAGTTAATGATGCCCCGCTACTTGATAGCCGAAAAACAACGACATCATCATCGCCGTTGTGCGTTTGATCAAATGCACCCGCCGTGGTGGGAAAATTGACAGATTCAGAGTATCCAACGACATACATACCAGAGGCTCGATCATTTAACGCCAACCCTAAACCCCAATCACTTAGAGATCCTCCAACATAGGTGGAGAACCCAAGACTGCTACCGCTCGCATCTAACTTCGTCACAAAGATATCATGGTCGCCGCCGTTGTAGGTTAGGTCATAAGCGCCCGTTGTCACAGGGTAGCTGCTCGATGAAGACGTTCCGACTAGGTAGACGTTTCCCGAAGTATCAAGGACCATCTCGCCAAGTTGGTCAGAAGAGGTGCCTCCCAAGTAAGTCGAATAGATCAAGTTAGTCGCAGTCGGGTCAAGCTTGGTTACAAAAATATCGCTAAATCCATTTGCAGTCACGTCATAGCCATTAACATTAAAGTCGCTTGAACTTGTATTGCCAGCAAAATACACATTCCCCGATACGTCCGTGGCGATTGACTTAGAGGTATCGCTGTCACTGCCTCCGAAAAAACCGCTCCATGCGATAACCGGGTCTATGACCAGCGCGTGATCTGGTGAATAAGGTGCAATTTCGAATGAAAAACCGAGATTGGAGAAGGTGTATTCAATGTCGACAGCAACCCGAGTGCCATCGATTGTTTGATAAGCGATGGGAGCTCCGAAGCTAAGGACACCCGTGTCGTACTCGACCTGTAACGCTCGGTTGACGACCTGGTGACTTTTGCCGTGGGTCGCCACAAAAATATCGGACGGGTCACCGCCTGGCCCAACAACGACGCGGTATTCCAGGCGATCGAGGAAGCCCAAGAACTCAAAGTCGATGTCACGCCACACTTGTGCATAAGTTAACTGCTTGTAAGCGGGAAGGTCCGTTTTCCAGCGTGACGGTTCACCGATAAAGTAATTAATACTGCCTTCGGGATGAGATAGTTTGACCGCCTGGTTGTCTTTTCCATGCAGCTGGCCTACAAAACCAAGACTTACCACTTTGTCCTTTAAGTTTTTCTCTGCCATGGTTTTGTTAATGGGAGGATGAATGTCAAAACCGTCTCGGCGAAACTCGAACGAGGCTCCCGACAAACGTGTCACGGCAACGGTGTTTGAGGAACCTCGATCGACTTTGTTGCCCGCTGGGTTTCCAATGTCTATGAAA
This sequence comes from Holophagae bacterium, assembly GCA_029263455.1. Taxonomy (GTDB): domain Bacteria; phylum Acidobacteriota; class Holophagae; order Acanthopleuribacterales; family Acanthopleuribacteraceae; genus JAGQSC01. The sequence continues at coordinate 167,016 of JAJCXM010000008.1, read as the reverse complement.
TAGCTAGGCGTATGAACCCGCAGCGGAGACTTTGTATCTTGTGCGATAAGGTTCGTCAAAGATAGGCACACGATAACAACAATCGATTTAGGCATTGACCCAACCCCGTGAATTCATAGATGTGAGAACTGCGTATAAGGTTTTAATTTATAGGTTCTTGCAGAAAAATCAAGTTGACCAGGTCATGCGACGTCCTTAAGCACTTAAGTGTGGTGCGAATCACACTACCAAAACGAAAAACACTCATATCAAGATGGCGGTCAAACTTTCAAAGTTACCCACCTACTATCTCAATCCACCATATGCCCTTAGGATTATCGGTACGACCGACCTATAATGCGCGTTATGTGTCTAACTGGGTGAGGAATCTCATGAAGATAATAATCCAAGTGGTTTTCATGTCGCTATTAGCTGGATTTCTTAGCTCATCAGGTGCCAATGAATCGACCGAACAGGAAAAAACGATGACTGCCAAAGGAAAATTTGAGGTCAATCTGGAGCCACAAAAAGATGAAGTCGCTCCTGCAGGTAGGATGATCATCAATAAATCCTACAGCGGCGTACTCGAAGGCTCTGGCCTTGGCCAAATGATTAGCAAAAGGACTGACGATGGCGCGGCTGTTTATTACGCTATCGAAGAGTTCAGCGGGACACTAGGCGGAAAAAAGGGCGCATTTACGCTCCTTCATCATGGTGTCATGAACAAAGATTCGCAATCATTGGAAGTTATAATTCTGGCAGGATCCGGTAAGGGTGAGCTTGAAAATATTAGCGGCTCCATGCGTATTGACAAAGTTGACGGAAGTCATACCTACGAGCTGCAATACACGCAGTGAAGCATTTCGCCATTTGAATCAGTGGCGCAGAATACAGCCGTGCCTCAAGCTCACCATTGATGCGGCGCGTATCAATAATCCGACCGATCGAATATGTCTGCGTTAGCCACCGTTGAATCGTCTATCTAGCGCTAAACCTTAGTGGTATGCTAACGCTCAATTTTTCAATTACCCCTAGCCAATGATCTGTGTTCATTTGGAGGAGATGATCGATGACCGACAAAACGGAATCGCCCGATGACCAAAAACCCGAACCTAAAGACGAGAACGAAGCGTCGCCAGAAAAAAATGGATGGCTGATTCGCGCGCTTGACTGGATTGAAAGGATCGGTAACAAGCTACCGGATCCGGCGGTATTGTTTCTGATCGCCATGGTCATCGTTTGGATTTTGTCGTTGATCATGGCACCCATGGACTTCACCGAGATTGATCCGAGAACGGTTGGTGTGGACAACCCCGACGGCTCAACCATCAAGGTTGTTAATCAACTTTCAGGCTCTGCCTTGGCGGGTTTCCTTTCCAATATGGTAACGACCTTTACGGGATTTGCACCGTTAGGCATTGTATTGGTCGCCATGCTGGGTGTCGGCGTCGCCGAACATTCTGGCTACATTAGTGCTGGACTGAAGTACCTAATGAGTTTTACGCCTAAACGCCTGCTCACACCCATGCTGATCTTGGTCGCCATCGTGAGTCATACAGCCACAGATGCAGGTTACGTACTTGTCATACCTTTGGGCGGTGTTATTTTCTACGCGGCTGGCCGCCATCCATTAGCTGGAATAGCGGCTGCCTTTGCTGGGGTTTCTGGCGGGTTTAGCGCTAATTTCATTCCTTCAGGAATCGATCCTTTGTTGCAGTCATTCACGCAATCGGCTGCCCAAATATTGGATCCACAGCTTCAAGTCAATCCGCTCTGTAACATTTATTTCACGGGTATCTCTAGCATCTTGATCATCTTAGTGGGATGGTACTTGACGGACAGGGTTGTTGAACCCCACTTAAAGCACACGCCGGTGGACGGCGATCCGGACGAAATTCCAACCATGCACGAGTTAAGTGCGGTGGAGAAGGGTGCATTCAAGTGGGCCACCTTTGCCATGATCTTGGGGCTTGCGGTCTTGTTTTTCGTCGTATGGCCAGAAGACTCTCCTATGCGCTCATCTACAGGAGCGATCGCAGATTTCAAAGCACCCATCATGAGATCGATCGTACCGCTCATATTCTTGCTCTTCCTAATCCCTGGCGTCGTATACGGATTCGTCGCTGGCGTTTATACATCCAGCAAAAACATGATTGATCATATGAGCGAGAGTATGCGCGCCATGGGCTACTACATTGTCATGGCATTCTTCTGTGCTCAGTTCATCGCTGCCTTTGGGGACTCCAACATTGGCGCTTTATTGGCAGTAAAGGGCGCCAATTTTCTCCGAGAACTGAACTTAGCGCCTCAGGTAACCATTGCTGGCATCATCTTCCTATCTGCCGCGGTGAATCTATTGGTTGGCTCAGCCTCGGCAAAATGGGCACTGATTGCCCCAATTTTTGTGCCGATGTTGATGCCACTAGGCATATCGCCCGACCTAACCCAAGCCGCCTACAGAGTGGGTGACTCTGCCTCCAACATCGTGACTCCCTTGATGCCCTACTTCCCATTAGTCGTGGTGTTTTGTCAGCGTTATACAAAAAAAACAGGTATTGGAACGTTGGTCTCAATGATGCTCCCATACAGCATTACGTTCCTCATAAGTTGGACATTATTCCTGATGGCGTATTGGTGGCTGGGTATCCCGCTGGGACTGCAGTCCTCGTACACCTATCCCTAGTCAGATCACAGGTTAAAGCCTTGGGGCGGGGCCCTTCCCGCCCAAGAAAACGCCTCTCGTTGCGTGAACGCAGTCTGATGGTTAATACTTTGCTGTGCGCGAAGCGAAGTTAAAGCACAGGTTAGGGTATTGGAAACGCATAAATGGCCGATCCAATATTAAGCACCGGATTTCGACCACGTAGCTGCTCGTAGCCGGTCGAACAGCATTCGAGAAAAAGGCCAACACAATCGAACCCATTTTCGAATCGATAAGTAGTATTCTGACTGTGCCGACCAATCAATGACGGCCTAGTTAATCGAGACATAAACATGAAAGCCCATCGGATAAAATCTATTCGTTTTCAGGATTATGGCAACGCCAGTACGGTTCATAGCATTCCTCCAAAAAATGAAACGCCTTCTCGAAAAAGCAGCCACCAGCTCAAGCACTTGGATGGCGCTCACAATCCAAGGCCGATACGCGACACCAAATGCGTCAATCAATCAAGATCACAATCTCGAGGGGTCATAGCATGGGTTGGATAGAGTTCATCGTACTCGTTGCAGTCATCTCTTTAGGCTCGAAATTCATCGTGCTGCGTAACATGAAACGTTACACGCTGCTTAAACCTGTCCCGATCGAAGTCACTTACGACGCACTAGACGAGGATTTCCGTATCTTGATCGATGAGGCCATCCATGACCTGGCCGCGTTTGGATTCGACAAGCCGCTCTATTTTCGCTGGTCACGCTTTAAAGGGGAAGCTCTGTTTGGCGCGCTGCTGCTACACCGAAGTCAAAAGACAATCGCACGCGTCAGTAATTCCAGGACTTATGAATCTGAGTTTGGCTATGAAATCACTTTTTTCTCGCAGAACAGAAGTGACCAATGGTTGGCCACCTCTAACATGTCAAGCGACTACGAACTGGTATGGCCTGATTGGGTTGTTGCCGTTGATGCCGAGGCAGACACGTTAATCGAACAGTGGGAACGCCATCAGATGCTGATGAAAGACACCATCGACATCAAGGACGCCAACTACGGCTTGTTGGTCTGCACAAAAATGGAAGAGGACCGCTGGCAAAAAGCCGTTCAAAGTGGCTTGATCCGCGAGACACGAGCCGGCCAAGGACACGCAACAAATAAGGGCGCTAAAAGAATCACAGACGTCTTAAAAAAACAGGTCAAGGCACTCGGTCAAATGGACATTGGCGCGCCAAAGCCGTCACGTATCTTTGCACTGACCCTTGACTGGGAGCGCAACAGCTTAAAGGCACAAGACTCAGGCTGGATGAAAGCTTTCCTCTTCCTGGGCAGCATTCTGCTTTTCGCGCTCGCCTTTGGGCTCTCATTTGATTGGCGATTCGCCTGGCAATTGACGGTGGTTGTCCTAATCCATGAAGCGGGTCACCTGTTAGGCATGTTGGTATTCGGCTATCGCGACACAAGGATCCTATTCCTACCTTTATTAGGCGCCGCTACCATCGGACACGCTCCGGACCACATTTCCGCCACCAAAGAACTTATTGTCTATTTATTGGGCCCTATCCCAGGCATATTTCTTGGGTACGCATGCCTAATCGCAGGTGCAGTGACGGGATGGGACCTATTCAGCTTGGGCATTATTTTCTTGCTGGTGAACTATTTGAACTTGGTTCCCATCGTCCCACTCGATGGGGGTCATATTGCTAACTTAGCCGTTTTTCAACGTTACCCAAAAGCTCAGATCCTGTTTTCGGTGATCGGCATTGTGGCATTGGTTGTGATGGCTTTCTTTTTACGCAGCGCCATCTTCGTATTTTTAGCCGTCATCAATTTGATGCAGCTCAAAATGATTCGTGTCATGACGTTCATGGAGCAGTCTTTAGGCCAAAAGCTGCGCGGCACGCGACTTTCACTGCGAGAAAAAGTGAAACGCATTGTAGGTGCACTGGAGTTTACGTACAGCAAGGTTCCAATAGGACAGCGAGCGCAGTGGATAACTCCCACCGTTCAACGTCTCAACAGCGCGAAATCTAGCCTATCCACCTTTATCGTTGCCTTGTTAAGTTACATGGTCGTCAGCTTGCCCGTCCTGCCCGTTCTTGCCCTGTGGGCGGCGGGTGAACTCACAGAATATGTACCCCTTTCGCTCGAAGATCGATTTGAGCAGCTGGAATTACTGCCTCAAGATCAAAGGGTGGAAGAAGCACTTTGGATGGCTGCAAACGAGGATCTCGGCGATCAGGATGCGCAGCGCATGATGTACGAATATGCACGCGATATTGCCATCGATACCGAGGACCTAGACGGCGAAATCGAAGCTAGGCTGGCCTTACTCGCTTTACAGGATCCAGAGCATGGGCTTGAAGAAGCAGAAGTCTTGATCGAACTTGCGATTAGTCGCCCAGATTGGCTAGGCGAAGTTTTGATCGGTCGCGCCGAGCTCTTAATAAAGCTAGACCGGCCCGATGAGGCACAGGAAAGTTATGACGCAGCTCTAGCGCGCACAGATCTCAGGCTAACGCCAGACGATCGCACCTTGGTCCTGACCAAACTCGTCGGTTTACTAATGAACCGAGACAACCCAAAAGCGCAGGCTGCCATGACCTTATTGGCGCAAAGCGTGCCCGAAGGAGCTCGATTCCCCTACTGGGTTGAGTTACAGGCACTACTGAGATCTCAGGGCAGCTGTCCCGAAAGTACACTAGAATCACCCTATCCGATGCCGATCTTCTTCAAAGAAGCGTCCCGTAACCGCGTTATGGGCTGGTTAGAAATGATGTGCCATCGCCCTGAACAAGCACTTGCCTTTTTTGAGCTTAACTTGTCAAAAACGCCAAACACGTTCACCGCCTTATTAGACGCAGCCGTCGCAAAACAGGAGCTTGGCTTCGAAGACGAAGCTGAGTTACTGGTGGAACATGCCCGAGCCTTGTCTGGAGAAGATCTTTGCGCGACCTGGATCTTAGCCGCCTCTCAAACAATGGAGGGCACGCTGTTTTCTGCCTCTCCGCTACGTGAATACGTTTTGCAGTCGCACTTGAACGTATTAGGCGACGAGTAATAAAGCCAAGAAAAACATAGCCTAAATTCAGGATCCCATCCTTAGCGCTTAACGGCTATGCAACCAATGAAGTAAAGAGCCGTTTATCTTCGGATGTTACCTACGTGACTTGCAATCCACCGCCTTTTACCGTAACAAAGATTCGAAGGATTTTCATCTCTTTACCACTCCTACTTAACAACGACTCCTTAAGCGAAGAGGCCCGTGATCAAGTCGCGAGAACGCTGGCTGAGGGGAAGTCAGTATTGCCTAATTGACGGCAAGGAGAAAGAGATGAAGAAGATTTATGTTCTGGTAATTATTTGGAATTTCGCCATTTGTGGTTGGGCTCAGGTTCGCTTGATTCCCCATATCACGCGCGCGGACGGTGGTTTCAAGACCGACTTGATTCTAGCCAGTACGGACTCCATTGACGCCTGCTACCTACTAACGGCCTTTGACAGCCGCGGCCAGACCCTTGAAATTGTAGAAGGGGTCGTGCCTGCAGGACAGACGATTTTTTCGCCAGTGTCATCGTTGTTTGAGTCCGATGGGATATCCCACCTCATGGTCGAGGGTGATGGTTTTCACTTGAGCGCCGTTTATCAGTCAAACTTTGAAGGAGGGGGACCTGCACATGTAGGTGAAAGCTATCGTCAAGCACTTCGTTGGCAGCTATATATGGGCGATAACACTATTTCTTGGGACGGGCTCGCCGTCATTAATACGGGTCGCGAGCACGCCCAAATCCAAGTGCGGCTCCTCGACGAGAACAACATGGAAATAGACGCCTTTTATCCTGCCGAACTTCAGAACTTAGGTCCTAATCAAAAGGGCCTTTACGTTCTTCCAGCAAGTGTTTCAAACACAAGAGTTGAAATCATGGCAAATCAACCATTGGCGTTAACCGCCTTACGAGGAGATGTGGTTTCCAGTCGATTCCTTTGGCAGAATCTGGCAGCCACACTACGTCCCAGCGTTGATTTTAGACTTGAATGGGAAATAAGACCTCTTCATGGACCTGGCAACCAAAGCGTTGAGGCAGAATGGGGCAGTTTCTGGGTTCCGGCCAAACGGGAAGATTTGAATGGCAAACAAATAAACTTAAAGTTTGTCCGGCTCAAGAGCACAAACACAAACCCAGGCCCGCCTATCGTGTATTTAGCTGGTGGACCCGGTGGATCTGGCATTGAAGCCGCAGAAAATGCCCTTTTTGAGCTTTTCCAAACTCTGCGCGCATACAGCGACGTTATTGCACTAGACCAACGTGGAACAGGCCTTTCGGATAAAGCCCCTAACTATTCGTTCACTTTTGAATGGCCACACGATCGCGCATTAGAACGTGAAGAGATCGGCGTTCTCATCGGCGAATGGTCCTCCCAGGCTCTCCATTTCTGGAACGAGTTGGGCCACGATGAAGCTGACTACAATACAATCCGAAGCGCCCATGATATTGATGCCTTAAGGCAAGCTCTAGGCGCAAAAAAAATGGTGCTCTTGGGCTACAGCTACGGTACCCATCTTGCTCTTACCGCTTTGCGACTACACGGGGATACGATCCACAAAGCGATCCTGGCTGGTGTTGAGGGTCCAGATCACACCTACAAATTGCCAAGTGACACTCAGGCGCTATTGCAGCGCATCGACAATTATATTCAAGAGGACGAGAACGCGCGCGCCCTTTACCCGGATTTCTTGGGCTCCGTACAAACCACTCTGTCGAATCTAGAACTCACTCCAGCCATCGTTCAAACGATGGACCCCTTGAGCAACCAACAAGTTTCATTAACCATTGGGCCCTTTGACGTTCAGCAAGTGGCAACCGCCTTTCTTAGAGGCCCTGAATTGAGTCGTTTCTTGCCTGCTTTTTTCGCCCATATGGCGGCAGGCAACTATTCAGATATGGCGCCCTTCTTTCTGGAGGCACGCAGAGCCGTGTCGATCGCCTTAATGCCATCGGCAACCGATATTGCCTCAGGCATATCGGTGGCGAGACAGTTGAGAATTCAAGCCGAGCGAACCAAGACATTGCTCGACAGCGCCATCAATTTTCCGCTTCCTGAATTGGCAGCTGGCTTCTCAGCGGTGGATTTAGGTATGTCTTTTCGCGCGGCCGTTCAAACACAGGTCCCCACCCTATTCATCAGTGGGTCATTGGATGGACGCACACCCATCAACAATGCACTTGAAGTCATCGAAGGATTCGAGAACGGCATCCAGCTAACCATCGAAGGCGGCGGACATAACGATCTGCTCGCATCTCATCCCGGAATCTATCCGTTAGTCGAAGCTTTCATACAAGGAACGTCAGTCAGCGACACCACGATCGCAATAGACGCGCCCGACTTTGTGAACGTGGGCGCAAAAATATCGACTGACGACGTCATTAAACGGTCAGCATTTAACCGCTAAAGCCAGTCCAGCGGCTAACGATCCTGTTCAAACCCTGTAAAGGGATCTGCAGAAAAGCTAGCTTAAGCTATGGAGCCTTAGGTTTTGTAACAAAGAAGATAGGAAAAAGCTCAGGGTCCCCAGACCCTGAGCTCATTTCAATCAGCCTAAGTCTAATGCTTTGCCCGGCTTAAATTTGGCAATTTTCTTGGCAGGAATGTCAATGGTCGCTCCCGTGCGGGGATTGCGTCCTTGACGTGCGGCCCGATCGGAAACTTGAAAGGAGCCGAAGCCTGTCAATTGAACCGACTCGCCAGCTTGTAAGGAATCTTTTACAGAAGCCATAAAACCATCAAGCGTGTCAGCAGCGACCGCCTTGCTCACGTTCGCTTTCTTTGCAATAGCAGCAATCAATTCTTGTTTATTCATGGTTAACCTTTCGATAATAGTGTGGAAGCGCCTATTGTACTGGTAGAAACCCGATTGGCAAAGCGATGTTTACTCCAGCAGGCGGAAACTTCTTAAATTAACATCTTTTACCGCTATTTGATGCCTAAATATCAGTTTAGCAGCCAATTGGTGCCTGATTTTCAGCGCTCGTCTATCTTGAGAACCTGTTGCCGGGTAAGAATCTCGATCCTTTTACGGCTGTTGTTGCTCCAAACCATTGATTTACTAAAGACTGGAGGTCAAGTTCAGTAAATGACCAAGGTCACGTTCTAGACAGACTGAAAACAGGGTCCCAATGACGAACCATCCATTTGGAAATCGGCAACTTTGGAAAATACTGCAAAAGTCCATGCTATGATCTGCCGAAAATATAGCCATATGAGTTTATTGAACACCAAGACTAGGAACATCAGTTCCAACCAGCTTTATTTCTTGTGGTTTTGCTTCTGGGCGACAACTGCCATTGGCCAAGCAAATAATCAATTTGACCAACAGATCGTCTTTACGACGCTCGGTATCAAAGACGGATTATCGCAAAGCTCTGTTTTTGATATCCAACAAGACACGGTAGGCTATCTATGGTTTGCCACCGAAGATGGCCTAAACAAATTTGATGGCTACCGGTTTACGGTTTATCAGAACGATATGGATAGGCCCAACTCGTTATTAGACAACTGGGTGAAAGCCGTGCTCGTCGATCGAGAAGGAACGCTTTGGATTGGGACAAGAACGGGGCTCAATCGATATAACGCCGCCAGCGATGATTTTACGCATTTCCTCCATTCCGAAGAGCACCTCTCGAATAATATTCGTGAAGGCATTTCGCGTATTGTCCAGGGTCCGAACGGGTTTTTGTGGATCGGTTCATTTGCTGGCGGTTTAACACGTTTCAATCCTGCGACCGGAGAAAGCGTGGCTTTTGCTGAAATTGCACCACAAGAACTGACCGATTTACGCGTGCGCTCGGTCATGTTTTCGAGAGATGGATTCTTGTGGGTGGGTACCAAGAATGGACTACACGAAATTGACCCGGAAACACTCCGATACCGTACTCACCTGAATCAAGCCACGGAAACCACCATCAGCCATCCTGAGGTTCGTTCCATTTGCGAGGACGATCTTGGATTCATATGGATAGGAACAACCCGGGGTTTGAACCGTCTAGACCGTTCGTCACGTCGTATACGCCAGTGGCTAAGGGACCCGGAAAGGACAGATGCACTCGCAGACGATTGGGTGAATGCCGTCTTTCAGGACCCAATTCGTCAAACGATATGGGTAGGGACACGGAACGGTGGGCTAGCCTGTTACGACCGTGAAACCGACAGCTTTCAATCGTATCGAGCTAATTCAATCATCGGCACATCCATCACCAGTGACAACGTCCTTTGTACGTTCTTAGATAGGTCAGGCGTTTTTTGGATTGGATCCTATTTGGCTGGCCTGAGTAAATTCTCAATATACAGTAAGCCATTTATGTTGGTCCGAGGATATATGGGTGCGGAAAAGTCATTATCGGACAATAACGTTCGAGCACTTTTTCGTGATTCCCAAAAGAGGACATGGGTAGGAACGATTGACGGGCTCAATGTCTTGGATAAAAACATGTCTGTATTACATACTTATTTGCATGACCCCGACAAGCCAGGCGGCTTGTCCGAATATCAGGTCTTGAGCCTGAGGGAAGACTCCGAAAATAGAATTTGGGTTGGGACATATGGCGCGGGCCTGAACATCATCGACCCAGAAACCCACAAATTCGACTATTTTGCCAGCGATCGAACAGATGGAAAAACGATTTGTGACGATTACATCCACGACATACTTCGCGATCGAACCGGGGTCATGTGGATTGGAACACGCGACGGATTGCAATATTACGTCAAAGAAGAAAACCGCTTTGTCACCGCCCCGCTTCCAGGAACCCACGATTCAATTTTGAAAATCATTGAGGACAGCAAGGGCGTTTTGTGGATTGGCATGTATGGCAGCGGTTTGGTCAAATTTGACCCTACAACTCGCATCACTACGCGTTACATGCATCAATCTAGCCGACGAGACAGCTTAAGCAGCGATTATGTGACCTCCATCTTAGAAGCCGACGATGGTCAGTACTGGGTGGGAACTTTCTCTGGACTCAATTTGATGATGCCTGACCAAAGCACTTTTCGTGTCTTTGATACCAAATCCGGTTTACCAAACGCAGTCATACATGCCATTACACATGGAAGCGGCGGTGACATATGGTTCAGTACCAATCGCGGCTTGGTGCGTTTACGGAAAGAACAAGGCGACTATACATTCCGAAACTACGATGAAGCCGACGGCTTACAAGGAAACGAATTCCTTTCCGGTAGCGCACATCAGGGCGACGATGGATTATTGATGTTTGGTGGAGCGAATGGGTTCAATGTCTTTTTCCCCGACCAAATACAGGAGAGCCCATACATTCCGCCCATTGCAATCACTTCCTTTCGTGTCTTTGACGAAAAAAGGGTTATTAATCGCCAAGCGGACGGCTTCGACACCGTCATCTTGAGCCATAGCGACAAATTCATTTCTTTCGAATTTGCAGCGCTCGACTACACCTATCCAGCCAAGAACCTTTACCGTTTCAAGTTGGAAGGGTTTGACAGCGATTGGACAAGTAACGATCGGCGCTACATAAGCTATTCGAATCTTGCTGGTGGAAATTACGTATTCCGCGTGCAGGGCTCCAATCATGACGGTGTTTGGAATCATGCCGGGATTGCCTTGCCGATAACCGTGATACCGCCGTTCTGGGAGAGAATCTGGTTTATTGCACTTGCAATTCTGTTATTTGCGGCCATCATTTATTGGCGTTTTTGGGACCTTAGCCGGCAAAATACATCTTTGGAATCACACGTAGCATCTAGAACCTTCGACTTAAAGACTGCGAATGAGGATTTAGTCGCTGCTCAGCAACAACTGGTGGATACGGCGCATCGAGCCGGCATGGCGGAAATGGCTGTTGATATCCTGCACAACATTGGCAATGCTCTTAATAGTGTCTATATCTCGGCAGAAATGATTCAAAACCATCTGTCGACTGACCGTTTGGGATCCTTATGTAAGCGGCTATCAGATCGCATTCGCAAGCAGGAAAAAGAAAGTGACCATATCGCCGATTCTTTGCTGCGCATTGCCGACGCCTCCGACAATGAACGGAAACTTTTACACAACGAATCCATGCAAATCCAAATACGCGTCAATCACATCAAGGAAATAATCAGTGCTCAGCAAGATTACGCGCTTATGGGACCGCTATTTGATCAATTATCGCTACGTGTGCTCGTAGCGGATGCGATAACCATCATGAGTCAAACAATTCAAAAGTGGAACATTAAGACAGAAATAGAGGTCGGCGACGAATGGATGATTTACGCACAGAAATCGCGACTGCTTCAGGTAATCATCAATATCATCAAGAACGCCTGTGAAGCGATGGCAGAGAAACCATTATCCGAAGATCGGTTGTTACGTATAGCGGCATCAAACGTAGATCAAGTTGTGCATCTGCAATTTCGCGATTCCGGCCACGGCATTGATGAGGCTGACTTACAGCGCGTATTCAGTCACGGTTACACCAACAAGGAGCACGGCCACGGGTTCGGTCTTCACTTCTGCGCCAACGCCATGACCGAAATGGGCGGTAAAGTTAGCGTGACAAGCGCCGGTCCTGGCTTGGGAGCGGTTTTTATTCTCGAAATTCCGCTATTTGCCGAATCGCGTAAGACTAAAACCGGGTGAACCTAATTGTCGGCCTATTCGTTGCCCTTACATGGGCACAGGAGCTTGAGCTCAAGGTAACGGTATCGAAGCGACAATTAGAATTTCGCGCCTTTGACGAACATGGCGACGTCATTCGCGACCTAACGGCCTCGGATTTAAATTTAACGATCGACGGACATGAATCGTCCATTGACGTTTTACTGTCGCCAAGCGATTACCCTGTTTCATCAGACAAAGATGCGCGTCATCGGTTCCGCGTTGTCCTACTCTTTCAGAAGGATCTAACGGGTGCGAGATCTGCATCTCTTATGAAGAGCTATCAACAACTACAACCTCACATACAAGACTTGGTGCGCGATGCATCCGTTGCTGTCTTCTCATTTCGCTCTCATTTGAAGCAACACACAGACTTCACCAGCGACATAAATCAACTCCAGCAAGCATTACTGCATATGCTTGGGCAAGCCGAAATGCCCCCTGCTAGCGAACCGCGACATACCAAGGAGGACCTTGAGAATTGGAAAGACAGTGCCACGATTGAACAAGCGCTAAAGGCACTTGCGACGTCATTAGCCACCATTGAGGGCGATAAAGTGATTCTGTTTATCGGCTGGGGCGTCGGCGAATTCACGCCAGCAGGCATCCGCTACAGCCCAGACTATTACGCCGCCCGGGACCTCTTAATTCGGTCGCAGATAAGCGTTTTTATGCTTGATTACAGTCAAGCAGATTATCATTCATTAGAAGAAGGACTGAAACTATTGGCAACTGACAGCGGGGGCGACTATGCGCGGTTGAACGAATTTGGGCAGCGCGAGATCGGTCGCTTTTTAACCATGAGCCTACCGGGTTATCAATTGCTCTTTGACGAACCAACTCAATTAGGAAAGGGTCGGATAAAACTCAAACTCAAGAGCCGAAAAGGACGCCTAATATACCCTCGATGGCTAACGATGGCTCAAACAGAGTCTGGGACCGATTGATAACAGACCAGCTTTGACGTAATACCGATTCCTGCCTGAAACGTGCACTTGAACAGAGCACGTACGTCATCATTTCGCGAAATAGATCCAATAAAGGAAGCTGGTAAGGGTTCACGTGTGGCATAAATGCGCCCGTTGGCGAGATCTGAGTAAGCTTCCAGCGGCAAGGGGATTTCGGGGTACTGAGATAACACATCTCCGACTTTCCAGTGATGAGCTATCAGGCTTTCGCTGCTCAATGCCGACAATTGCAAACTCCTATTCAATTCAACGTGACCCACTGCTTGACGGACTAGCGTTTCAAGGTGACCACAGGTGCCTAGTTCAACGGCAAGGTCACGCGCCAACGACCTTACATAGGTGCCGGTAGAACATCTTACGTTGATGTGGATTCGCTGATCATCAACATGACTAAGGATTAATTCGTGAATGGATACTTTTTGTGGCGGTAGTTCAACGGCCTGATCTTTACGCGCCAGCTTGTAACTACGAACTCCAGCAACTTTCTTTGACGAAAACGCTGGTGGTACCTGTTCGATTTCACCCGTCCAACGTTTCGCTATTTCTGCTAATTGTTCCATTCTGATTTGTGGAACTTCTTTTTCCAAAACCACATCGCCAGTGGGGTCAAGCGTATTGGTTTCTTGACCAAGCTTGATGATGCCCTCATAGCGTTTGTCCAACAGATGCACTTCATCGGAGAAGCGGGTGGCTTTGCCGATGGCAAGCAACATTAAGCCCTCAGCAAAGGGGTCAAGTGTGCCTGTATGGCCTACCTTTAACTTGCGGGGCAATAAGCGGCGAACCGCTGCAACGACATCGTGTGAAGTAGGCCCTGCAGGTTTGTTAATAGGTAGGAAGGCAAACGGTACCTGATCACGTTTCAAGAGGTTCGCCATCCACGTGCAATTCTTCCAGGATTCTGCCGATACGACGTTCGGCGGCCACATCATCATCATAGTGAAAACGCAGTTGAGGAACGCTCTTCATCAGAACCCGTTTCGCCACTAGACTGCGCAATGCGCCCTTGGCACGCGCAAAACCAGCTTCGACACGCGAGCGATCTTTCTCGTCATATGTACTGAACCGAACATCTGCGTATTGATAGTCAGGGCTGACACGGACGCGCGTAATCGTGACCCCTTCAAAGGCGGGGTCACGCATCTCAAACGCGAGGGCGGTGCTCAACACTTCGCGTATTTGCTCGCAAATATGTTCCAAACGCATGTTCATACGGAATCCTTACAGTTCAGTCGCGCGAACTGCCTCCATAACAAAGACTTCAAGTTGATCTGCCACTTCGATTTCCTCGAAACCGGCAACCTTAATACCGCACTCGTAACCCGACTTAACTTCGTTAACGTCGTCTTTGAAGCGTTTCAAAGCCACAATGGTACTTTCGTGCAGCATCTCACCATTACGTATGACCCTAACCTTGGCATCTCGTTTTACGAATCCATCTTCAACATAGGAGCCCGCTACGCGACCCATACGTGGAACCTGGAAGATTTGACGAACGACCACTTTGCCAACGATCTTCTCGTGGTACTCGGGTGCCAACATGCCAATCATAGCTTCTTCGATTTCTTTCGAAATCTCATAGATGACGTCGTAAAGGCGAATATCTATATCTTCACGATCCGCCAGATCGTTTGCCTTGGGTTCAGACTTAATGTGGAAGCCAATGATAATCGCATCTGATGCCATCGCTAACAAAACGTCATTCTCGGTAATATTACCTACACCCTGATGGATGACACGTAAATGGACTTTCTCGCTAACGATTTTCTCAAGCGCATGACTAATGCCCTCGACACTACCCTGAACATCGGCTTTCACGATGAGCGGAAGTTCCTTGACCTCACCATGAGTCATTTTGTTAAAGAGCTGATCAAGCGACATATGCTTGCGTTGTCTTAACTGCTCTTCCCGTACTTTTTCCTTACGGAAACTTGATATTTGGCGAGCGGTCGCTTCATCGTCCACGACCTGGAACGAATCACCTGCCATGGGCACTTCGTTTAAGCCCAAAATCTCAACCGGCGTTGCCGGTCCAGCGTTCTTGACAGACTTACCAATATCGGAATTCATTGCACGGATTTTTCCGTAGGTTGAACCAGTAATGAAATAGTCGCCCACGGCAACGGAACCATCTTGGATTAGAATCGTCGCGACGGCGCCACGACCCCGATCAAGCTGAGCTTCGATAACCGTGCCCTTACCCTTGCGGCTAGGACTAGACTTCAACTGCAGCATCTCAGAAACAAGCAAGATCATTTCTAACAGATCTTGAATGCCATCACCTGTTTTGGCCGAAACCATGACACAGGGACTGTCTCCACCAAAATCTTCAACCACCAAAGAGTGTTCCGTTAACATCATTTTGACGCGATCAGGATTGGCTTCGGGCTTATCTATCTTATTGATTGCAATAATGATAGGCACTTTAGCTGCCTGCGCATGATGGATTGCCTCAATGGTTTGAGGTTTAACACCGTCGTCGGCAGCAACGACCAAAATTACCAGATCAGTGACCGACGTACCGCGGGCACGCATTTTCGTGAATGCTTCGTGACCAGGTGTGTCTAAGAAAACGATATCTCGATCATTACATGACACGGCATATGCACCAATGTGCTGAGTGATGCCACCCGCCTCACCGGTTGCAACACGTGCGGATCTAATACGATCCAGCAAAGAAGTCTTACCATGATCCACGTGACCCATAATCGTGACGATGGGCGCGCGGCTCTCCATGACGTCATCGCTCGATCCGTCTTGCAGGGTCGCAATTTCTTCTTCTTCACGGATTTGCATATCTTCTTCGAAGCTAACGACATCGGCAAGATAGCCAAAGTCTTTCGCCAACTCGACGGCCAGATCGCGATCTAACACATCGTTTATAGTCGCCATCATGCCTTTCTCAAACAAACGTTTGATAACATCTTTCGATAGTCGACTCACTTTATCGGCGAGCTCTTTTACGGTTACCCCTTCAGAAAGCATGATGATGCCAAGATCCTCATCTGGCAAATTCACCTTACTGGCCGAAGGCAGAACAGGTCCCACCTTCATAAGCTTCTCGGACCGGCGCTTCTTCTTTTTCTTTTTCTTGCCGTGTAGGCCAGCTGTCGCGGGTCCACCTTTAAAACGACTACCGCCGCCACCTGGGCCACGGGCACCTGGACTTGATGAACCGGCTGCTGGAGCCCCAAAGGCGCGTGAAAGATCGGCAGCCGTAATAACAGTACCTTTACCCGGAATAGCTGGGCGGTCCGGTTTGGCGCCTGGTCTCGGTCGGCCCGGAGCAGAAGATCCGCCTGGCCGCTGTCGTGTTGGCGGGCCCGAAGGGCGTCGTCCTCGTGGATCAGGTCGCGACGTATTCGCATTCTGGGCTTGAGGCGCGGGTGCAGGTTCGGAACGTTTCTCCGCAATGCGATGAATCTGATCCAAACGTTGTTTGACGTTTACATTGCGCATACGCGCGGCTGGCGTACGTAATTTTGGACGTGGTGGAGCAGCAGGCTTGGCGGGTTCAGCTGGTGTTTCTACTTTATCAGCTTCCACTTCCGGAGCAGCTGGCTCTTCTTCCTCGTGCTTTGTCTTGATAACGCGAACCTTCATGGAAGGCGCCACCACTTCAGGTGTCTTCTTGGACTTGCGCTTTCGACGTTTGCCGGTAGGCTCGGGTTCGATCGCAGGGGCCGGTTCATTGACAAGGCTCTTCTCTTCTTCGCCGTCAATAACCGTTAAATTGAACTTGCCGAGTTTAGCTCGAACCGTCAAAACAGCGTGCTGGTCCAGCTCCGCGGTATGGGACGATACCGGGCAACCCGCCTCCATAAGAATGCCCAGCACCTCTTCAGATGACCTCGAGTATTCTTTTGCGATTTGGTATACGCGTATCGCCATAGATGATCCTCCACTTAACTCAATAATCTCGCTCTTACGACCCTTATTCGCCAAACTCACTTGCGTATTTTTTCGCCAAATTGATGATGCGGTCGATGTGATCCGTGAGTTCAGGGATCTCCGCGAGCACTTCTCGAGGCGTGTACAGTATATCTTCAATATAGAGGATATTGTAAACCTCGAGTATGCGTTTATCTTCGTCCGTCAGTCCTTCAAGGAACTTCAACGGTACGCCTTCTGGTTCAGCCTCGGCAGCCGCTACGGTGCTCGCTACGTCGGTTGCGCCCTCGACTGCCGTTTCGGTGCTAGCAGCTTCCTTATCGGTTGCGGCGACGTCGGTGCCAGCTTCAGCTGCCACATCTTCTACTTCCTTGCCCTCGGCTTTATCGGCCTTCGCTTTCGCGGTCTCATCAGCCATACGTTGCATCTCTGCGTCCGCTTCGGCTCTTTTCTGCTCTTCGGTCTTAACTTCTAATGACCAACCAACTAGTTTGGAAGCTAAACGAACGTTTTGACCTTTTTTGCCGATGGCCAGGGACAGCTGATCTTCATCAACAATAACTTCTAGACGGCGATTCTCCGGGTCACTGATGATGACGCGGTTAATTTTTGCCGGTGAAAGTGCGTTACAGGCGAATAAGGCAACTTCATCAGAGTAACGAACAATATCGAGCCGTTCGCCTTTCAGTTCACGAATCACACTCTTGACACGCGATCCACCCATGCCAACGCAAGCGCCAATGGGATCCACGTCCGGGTCGGTGGAATAAACCGCAATTTTTGAGCGGTCACCGGCTTCTCGAGCCGCCACCTTAAGCACAACCGTCGCGTCGTAAATCTCAGGCACTTCGATTTCGAAGAGTTTCATCAGGAGACGTTCATCAGCACGAGAAACTTTGACCTGCGGTTCTCGTGATGACTTATCCGCACCGACGATGACCACACGGACGCGGTCGTTCTGGTTATAACGTTCGGCACGGGACTGCTCTTCACGATACATGATCGCTTCTACGTTGTTTCCCAGATCGAAAATCACGCTGCCGCGCTCGAAGCGACGTACGACGGCAGTTACCACCTCGCCTATGCGCTGGCTATATTCCTGATAAACATTCTCTTTTTCCGCGTCACGCACTTTTTGCATGATGACTTGCTTAGCCGTATGTGCTGCGATTCGGCCTAACTTACTTGTATCTTTGGTGAATTCAATGGTGTCACCAACCTCTGGATTCTCGTAATAAAGAGCGGCCTCGTCCATGGTGATTTGCCGGCGAGGATTTGTAACCTCATCGGCTACCTCTTTGATCGCCCATACTTCGATATCACCTGTGGAACGATTGAAACGAGCGCCAAAGCTTTCGTCCGTTTTGAAGATCTTTTTTGAAGCTGCAACGATCGCTTCTTCGACAGCCGTGATAATGACATCGGATTCGATATTCTTTTCGCGGCTCACTTGTTCAATGGCGCTGAGTATTTGAGAAGTCATGGGTAACCCTCTTATTTAAATTCCAGAATCGGTTTTAAGTTTGCTTTGGAGATAAGTTCCATGGGTATGAGTAACATTTTGTTATCAGTTTCTGATTCGACTTGAATTTGTTTTTCGTCAGCCGATCGCAAAAGACCTTCAACTTGCTTTACACCCTCATGACTCTTAACTAGTTTAATTTTGACTCGGTGGCCCAAGAAACGTTGAAAATGAGTCAACTTAACTAAAGGGCGGTCAATGCCGGGGGAGGAGACTTCCATTTGGAAACCCTGCTCAATGGGGTCTTGCTCGTCGAGCATTTCAGAAATTAGCCTGGTCGCTTCCGCACATCGATCCAAATTGACGCCTTCGGCGTGATCCACATAGACTCGCAATACCCATTCCGCGCCTTCCTTCTTGTACTCAAGGTGCACAAGCTCAAAGGGCGTTTCATTAAGTGTCTGATCGACAAGGTTGGTTAGATGTTCGGTTTTACTTAACTTCATATATAGGCATAAAAAAAAGTGGGCTAAACCCACTTCCCGTCACGACAAGTTCGGTGATGCCGTCAGACGGCGTCAGACGAACTATACGGAAGCCTACATCAAAAGTCAAGTAAGCCCGAAGCTTGCCATTTAGCCGCGATCAGAGTTAAATGTAGGGTCGCAACGGCGCCCCCGTAGCTCAGTGGATAGAGCACTGGCCTCCGGAGCTAGGTGCGATGGTTCGATTCCATCCGGGGGTACCAGATAATGGGCCCATTTAGAGGGGGCGGAAGCGAGCCAAAGGGCAGTAAATGCCATTTAAAGATCGGAGCGTGCATGGAATTCAAAGAATTCGGTATCAAGGATTTTTTATTAGAGAACTTAGCCAACATGGGTTACACGGAGGCTACGGAGGTCCAAGTTAATGCGATCCCCGAAGTCATTCAAAAAAGAGATACCGTCATTGAGTCGCAGACGGGCAGCGGCAAAACTGCCGCTTTCGGAATTCCCCTGGTCCATTCGGTTTCAATCGGGGTGCCCGCAGTCCAATTTCTAGTCTTAGTTCCTGCCCGCGAATTGGCGTTACAGGTACAACGTGAATTGGCCCGATTAGCCGAAAACAGTGGCGTCAATGTTGTCGCAGTTTATGGTGGCTCTTCGATGTCGACACAAGTCGAAGCCTTACGTAATAGTCCGCACATTGTCGTAGGTACGCCGGGCCGTATTTTGGATCACCTTAAACGCCGGACAATGTCTGTCTCAGTGGTTAGAGGCCTTGTCTTGGACGAAGCTGACAAGATGTTGTCGATGGGATTCTTGCCCGAAATGCGTCGCATATTCCAACATTTACCCAAACGGCATCAAACCGTGATGTCATCAGCCACCTTTCCACCAGCCATCGAACACCTGATTCAAGGCTATATGACCGATCCGGTTCGTTTACAGATGGAATCTAGTTCACGTGCCCCCGAAGAAATTGATCATTGTTACTGCATCACCACCTTGCAAGAAAAGGATCAAGTTCTGTTGCGTTTTGTTGAAAAAGAAGACCCAGGGCTGAGCCTTGTTTTCTGCAACACCAAAGTAGAAGTTCGTTCGGTCGCTCACTTTCTCAATGGAGCTGGCGCCAACGCCGTTTACTTATCATCAGACCTGTCACAAGGACAACGCGAGCGCAACCTCAACCTATTTCGTCAGGGCCTTGTACAAATTATGGTTTGCACAGATCTCGCCGCACGCGGAATCGATGTGCCGAACTTATCTCATGTCTTTATCTATTCGACTAGCGACGACCTAGAGACATACATCCACCGCACAGGACGCACGGGCCGGGCTGGTAAATTGGGCCGCGCGTTGTCCTTAGTTGGCGGAACCGATATCGCCAGTTTCAACCAAGCGCTCAAGACCCACGGCATCAAAGCAACGGAATTACAGATTCCGACCGATGATGAAATCATTGAAGCGCGCGTCGTGGCTGAGCACCGCGCACTAGAAGCTATCGATTACGCCAGTGATGCAGATATCCACGAAGACTACATGCAGCTTGCTAAACGTCTCACCGCAGAGCAAGCCACATCACTTTTGCCTTTCTTGCTAGAAAAGTTTCTTCGCAGCCAAGTCGTCGGCGACATCGGTGCGGTTGTAGCGCCGTTGCCCGAGAGACCAAGCCATGAAGACCGCGCCCGCACAAGCGAACGGCCCAACAAACGCGATCGCACGGAAAGGCCGCGCCCAAACAAGGAAGCTGCCAAGAAGATTTATGTTGGTTTAGGTCGCAAGGACGGTATGACCGCTGGCGACCTGAGGAGCATCCTCAAACGTGCGGCCCGAATGCGGCGGGACGAAATACAAGACGTGCAACTGGGCGATTTCGAGAGCGTGCTCATGGTTAACGCCAATGCCACCAAATACGTCATGAAAGCGGATGGCAAGTACTTCCGTCATCATGAGATCTTCATGCGAGAAGCCTAGCCAGCCGTCCTTTCGGATCCTTTTAGTTACGATTTTTCCCAAAATCCAAAATCACACCCTAAAGCCCGATTTTAGACAAAAAAAGGAGTGCCTTAATGGGCACTCCGATGTTCTATTGAAGGCAATTGATTTTACTTAACTGCATCCATGAAAGTCTTACCAGGCTTGAATTTAGGCACCTTTTTGCCAGGAATTTCTAGCACCGCGTTGGTGCGTGGGTTACGACCCGTACGCGCTTTGCGTTCTGCAACAGAAAACGTCCCGAAATTCACCAAAGTAACCTTTTCACCCTTTTTCAGAGCACCAACAATCGCTTCTAACGCTGTGTCCAAGGCTTTAGCAGCTTGAGCTTTAGAAACGGATGCACCATTTGCAATGATGCTTACCAAATCAGCTTTATTCATTCGATATCCTCCTGGGGAACATTAAAAAGTAGGAAAACCCTTACGGAATATTGGAGTTTAGGCATGGCCAATGCCGATGTCAAGCTGATTTAGCGCCATAAACTGTTGTTTTGCGATACACCTCACACATGTCACATCTTACTTGC
The DNA here is from genome assembly GCA_029263455.1 of Holophagae bacterium. Lineage (GTDB taxonomy): Bacteria > Acidobacteriota > Holophagae > Acanthopleuribacterales > Acanthopleuribacteraceae > JAGQSC01. The sequence continues at coordinate 145,390 of JAJCXM010000008.1, read as the reverse complement.
TCGACAACAGCCTATGATCCAAAAAGCTAAGTTATAATCCCATTTCGCGCAGGAGACCCGCAATGACAGCTAGTTTTATATCGGAAGTCCAATTATTCCTGGGATGTGCAACACCTGAGCGTTGGCTTGAACATGCGATCACCGATCAGGAAACCTTGCTAATCGATCACGCCCACTGCGAAAAGAAAGCCGCCGCGACGGCGTTACACATGATGTTTAGATATGTCGAATATGGGCCCCTCTTGCACCGAATGTCACGGTTGGCGCGCGAAGAATTAAGGCATTTTGAACAAGTTCTCAAATTGTTGGAGCAACGCCATATTGAATATCGTCATTTGACGGCATCTAGGTATGCCGAATCTTTGCGAAGCTACTGCCGCAAAAAGGATCCTGAGCGTTTGATAGATATCTTGATTGTCGGTGCATTTATCGAGGCCCGCTCATGTGAAAGATTCTCAGCTCTGATCCCGCTGTTGGACGCTCAGTTAGCCGACTTTTACCAATCGCTCTTGCGTTCAGAGGCGCGCCACTTTAAGGTCTACCTGCGTTTTGCGGAAGAAATCACCAAAACCTCGATTGAAGAGCGCATCGATTTCTTCAGGGCGAAAGAGCAAGAACTCATCCTAACGGAGGACTCTGTCTTTCGTTTTCATAGCGGACCACCAACTACAATTGTGCCGGTTAGTGCTAGTCATTCATCATAAAGCGCCGACTTTGTGCCACTGCCAACTCGATGACTTCAGTTGCCCATCGATCTCACCCTCAATTCGAGCATTTAGGATTTCATCACTTACCAATTCATAAATGATACGTTGAGGGAAGTCATGCTGCTTATTCTCGAAGACGGCACGTTTGCCCGTCAGTTCGACTAGCGCAAAACTTACCGGCTGGCCACCCATAGGAGAAGCCACATAAAAGAGTTTCCCTTGCTTGAGCTCAATCCGAAGATATTCAAAGAATGCTGATTTACCTGGCTTAGCAACACGACTGATGCCCAACATCATGTTGCCACGGTCGTCCGTCCACCACTCCTCCTGCACGCTACCTTGCTGTTCATTGCGCCAGTGGCCACGCACAAACGAGAGGTCTGCTAAAACGGGATCTGCACACAAACAGGTTACTAGAACGGCCGTTAACATTTGAGGCTCCTTTGCGGGTCTTCATCTCTGGATGATCATCCATAATCCTCTTAAAACCTAATACAAGATCCCGATAAATGATTGAACAAAAACGACATCATTAATTCGTGATTGACGGATCCTCACCCAGAAAGACATCTCCCATCCAAAGTTGCTGATGGCGGAAATTCAAAGGCGATAATCCAGAATAGCTCTTAAAGTCTCGATTCATATGGGCTTGATCACTAAACCCTAACTGATAGGCAAGGTCAGTTAGGCGTGGCATAGCTTTCTGTTTCAACTGGCTGGCCAGGACACGCAGGCGGCAAATTCGCCTATATTGGTACGGGCTAAGACCTATCTGCTTTTTAAACTTACGCTGCAATTGTCGGCAACTCAGATTGATTTGCTTTGCCACCTGTTCCACCGTCAACAAACTTGCAGCCATCAGCAGCTGACCATGTCGCAACTGGTCAAAGTCGTCAGCAAGTAATTGGGCGCAGAAGAACTGGTCCAGGATGAATCTCCTATCGCAGTCAGACTGTGCTTCCCAAAGCCGATCAAAAGGGAAAGCAGCCCACAGATTGTCCAGCGCAAGTTCGCTGTCCGTGATGTCACACATGGGCAGGCGCGTAAAAGCACTAAGTCCATGGGGCTTAAAGCGAATGCCTATGATTTCGTGAGGTCCGTCGGATTCGAGCTCTAAGTGCTCGGTGAGCTGACCTACGGCGATCGCACGCTCTTGATTGACAAAACCACGATTGCTGCGACGTCGCGTTGTGCCCTGCCCTCGTAGAATCACTTCTACGCAAGCATCAGGCAAGATCCTAGAGAGCTGGCGCTCGTTTGAATGGTCCGCTAAGAACCAATAGCATTGGATAAGGTTTCCAAGACGTGTGACTGGCTGGTATTCGCGGTAAAGCATTGAGTCGCCTTTAGCGATTGTACGTTCTGTCGCTTAGCGGATTATACCAAGGCGGTGCCTTAACTCATCGAAGAGAACATGGTGAGGGCCCGAGGGCCCTCACTTTAGACCTGTTTACAAATCGAACTTAATACCTTGAGCCAATGGCAGCTCACTTGTGTAGTTGATGGTATTTGTCTGTCTACGCATGTAACATTTCCAAGAATCCGATCCTGATTCTCGTCCACCGCCGGTTTCTTTCTCTCCACCAAAAGCGCCACCAATTTCGGCACCAGATGTGCCGATATTGACATTAGCAATGCCACAGTCAGATCCTGCCTGACTCAGGAAACGCTCGCCTTCTAACAGATTACGCGTGAATATTGCCGAAGATAGGCCCTGACGCACGCCATTTTGGTATCCGATAGCTTCTTCTAGATCAGAATAAGGAATCACATACAGAATGGGTGCAAAGGTTTCGTCTTGCACGATCTGATAGGCATTTTCCGCTCGCGCAATGCACGGCGTTACATAGTGGCCGGGCCGATCAAGCCGCTCGCCCCCACAAATAACGCTGCCACCTTCTGATTTCAATTTCTCAATGGCACTCATCATCTGATCTACGGCCTGTTCGTCAATGAGTGGACCCATTAGTGTGTTTTCGTCTAATGGATCGCCAATTCGGATTTGACCAAACGCCTTCTTTAGTCGTTCGACAACAGAATCCACTAAACTTTCATGGATGATTAGGCGGCGTGTCGTGGTGCAGCGTTGGCCGGCTGTGCCTACTGACCCGAACACAATGCCAGGAATGGCCAATTCGACATCGGCTTCTGGGGAAAGGATGATGGCGTTGTTGCCGCCCAGCTCGAGTAAGCTACGTCCTAAGCGGGCAGCCACTTTAGCGCCCACGATTTTGCCCATACGAACCGAGCCAGTGGCCGAGACAAGCGGCACACGTTCATCTTCAACCAGTCGTTCACCTATCTCCTGATCGGTGCCGATGACCAGATTAAACAGGCCAGGATGGCCATGTTTAGCGGCTACTTTCTCGAACAGATTAATCACTGCCACGCCGCACAAGGGCGTTTTCCAAGATGGCTTCCAAACGACGGAATCACCGCAGGCAGCGGCCACAATTGCATTCCACGCATACACAGCAACCGGAAAGTTGAAGGCACTAATCACGCCGACAACACCAAGCGGATGGTACTGTTCGTACATACGATGACCGGGCCGTTCCGAATGCATCGTCAAACCATATAATTGGCGAGAAAGACCGACGGAGAAATCAGCGATATCAATCATTTCTTGAACTTCGCCCAGTCCTTCCTGATAAATCTTGCCCATTTCCAAACTAACTAGGCGACCCAAATCCGCTTTGTGCTTTCGCAACGTATCGGCCAATTCACGGACCAGGTTGCCCCGCTCCGGCGCTGGCACATTACGCCAAGCCTTAAAGGTCTCGACGCTCGAACTCATGACGGTTTCATATTCCTTGGCCGTGGCCATTTTGACCTTGGCAATCAACGACCCATCTGCCGGCGAATAACTCTCAAGCATATCGCCTGAACACGGAACCCAAGAACCAGCAAACGCTCCTTGGTTGACATCTTGAATGCCTAATCGCTTCAAAAAGTCTTGCATATTTTTCCTCCAACTCCCGAGCGCAAGGCGTCGGGGACACGTTCAATCAAACCTGGGGATTATAGAACGTGTGGCATTAATTTCAAGAGACGGAAATCCAGTCCAGTCCTTCATTCCACGTTGAGCGAAGATTCCTGGAGGTAGCTTTTGACAACCCTATCAACAGTGATTAGAATGCGATGGGCAAGAGATGGCGCGACAAAGTCAGGAAAGTGAGCAGCATGAGCGACGGCTTAAAAAAAACGGCCTTATGCCAAGAACACGAGCAGCTTGGCGGCAGGATGGTTCCATTTGCGGGTTGGTATATGCCCGTACAATATTCAGGACTTATGGACGAACATCACGCAGTTCGTAACGCGGCAGGTCTATTTGACGTCAGTCACATGGGCGAATTTCGTGTCCGCGGTCCACAGGCATGCGAGTTTCTCGAATCGATCACCACGAATCATGTGCAGAAACTGACAGACGGTCGAATTCACTACACGCTCCTGACTTATCCCGAAGGGACAATCGTTGACGACCTACTTATCTATAGATTCGCTGACGACCACTATTTATTGGTTGTTAATGCGGGAAATATTGACAAGGACTGGGATTGGGTTGAGCAAAAAGCTCAGGCGTTTGACGTTCAGGTAAGCAACGAAAGTGATCAAACCTCACAAATTGCACTGCAAGGTCCACTTGCCGAAAAGATATTGCAGACGCTAGTGGACTCAGACTTGAGCGGCCTCATTTATTACCACTTCACAGAAGGCCGAGTTGCCAGCACACGAGCTCTCATTTCTAGAACGGGTTATACCGGCGAAGATGGATTTGAGATTTACGTGGACAACAAGGACGCAGCTTCCGTTTGGAAAGCTTTATTGGTAGCAGGCACACCGCACGGTCTTAAACCGGCTGGCCTGGGTGCGCGTGACACATTACGTCTCGAAGCAAGACTAGCCCTATACGGAAACGATATCGACCAAACAACCACGGCTTTAGAGGCCGGCTTGGGATGGGTGGTCAAGTTAAAGAAGCCATTCACTTTTGTCGGCCAGCAAGCCTTGGCTCAACAGAAAAAAGAGGGTTGCAAGCGAAGGCTAATTGGTTTTGAGTTAACAGATCGCGGCATCGCCAGACACGGTTACCCAATCGTCAATGGTGCAGGCGATTTAATTGGCGAAGTCACTAGTGGTAGCCATTCACCTACGCTAGAGAAAGCCATCGGAATGGGTTACGTCCCCATCGAATATAGTGAACCTGGTACTGAACTGGCGATTCAAGTACGTAAGAAAAGCGTTTCTGCCATCGTCGTAAAAGGCCCATTTTATCAACGTACAAGCTCATAGACCTGCGCCTGGAGGAGGACATCATGTATCCAAGTGAGTATCGCTATACGAAAGACCATGAGTGGATCAATATCGAAGGCAACTTCGCTATTGTCGGCATTACGGATCACGCCCAGAACCAGTTGGGCGATATTGTTTTTGTCGAGTTACCTGAAGGGGGTTCAACCTTCACCATAGGTGATGAGTTTGGAACCGTTGAGTCGGTCAAAGCAGTCGCCGAAATATTTATGCCCATCACTGGCGAAATCGATTCAATCAATGAAGCGTTAGAAGAGAACCCTGAATTGGTCAATGAACGTCCCCATGACGACGGTTGGATGGTACGAATCCGTTATTCTGACCCGTCTGAACTGGAAGACCTTATGGACCACGAGGCATATGAAGCCTATGTTGAAGAGGAATCTAAGTAAGTGAAGTACCTGCCATTAAGCCCCAAAGACAAAACTGAAATGTTGGAATTCGTTGGCGCAAAGACCATCGATGATCTTTTCGCGAGCATTCCCAGTGACTTGAAATTCCGTGGAAGTTTGAACGTGCCCAGCGCGTACTCAGAAATGGAAATCCGCGAACATTTTGAGAATTTAGCCGGTAAGAACAAATTACTTGCCGCGCGTTTCTTGGGAGCCGGCGTTTATGCTCACTTTTATCCGGTCATTGTGGACGCCCTGTCGCAACGCCAGGAGTTCCTGACCTCCTACACGCCTTATCAACCTGAAATATCGCAAGGAACACTGCAGTATTTATTCGAATTCCAAACCATGATCACGACGTTGACTGGGCTGGATGTCAGTAATGCATCCATGTATGACGGAGCTACTGCCGCTGCCGAAGCGGTGCTGATGGCGTCAAGACTCAGGAAACGGCGCCCGCGAGTTCTGTTATCACGCGCACTGCATCCCAATTACATCAAAGTCATTGAAACCTACTTGTCTAATCTGGAGTTGCACATCCAGATGGTTGGCCAGGCAGATGGCGTTACCAACGTATCCGAGCTCAAAGAGAATCTCGATAATGACGTCTGCGCTTTTGTGGTTGGCTATCCAAACTTTAATGGGATTGTCGAACCCCTTGAGCAAATTTCTGAGGCTGTTCGCGCGTCCGGAGCCATGACCATTGCCGTCACCACAGAGGCATTAAGTTTGGCGTTGCTCAAGTCGCCTGGGTCATGCAACGCCGATTTGAGTGTCGGTGAGGCGCAGAGTTTTGGCAACGCTCCCCAATATGGCGGTCCCCATCTCGGATTCTTCACCTGCCTGGATGCAGACAAGCGTCAGATGCCGGGCCGAATTTGCGGGCAAACGGTTGACCGACAAGGCAAACGAGCCTTTGTGCTTACGCTCAATGCACGAGAGCAACATATTAGACGCGCAAAAGCGACATCTAACATTTGTTCAAATGAAGGGTTGTGCGCATTGCGAGCAACTATTTACTTGTCGGCGATGGGCAAAGTTGGACTACGCAAACTGGCCATAGCCAATCACTCAAAAGCCGTATATTTACACAAGTGCCTCGGCGCCATTGATGGGGTTACGGTAACCAACGCTGCTTTCTTCAATGAATTTGTGGTGCGCTTACCTAGACCGGCAAAATCCGTTCTAAAAGGTATGGCCGAACACGGCGTTCAGGCAGGTGTTGACTTAGGTCGATTCGACGAACGTCGGGACCACGAGATATTAGTGGCAGTCACTGAATTGAACACCCGTAAGCAGCTAGATGCTTATGTCACCGCGTTGGAGGGTCTGCTGTGAACGACTTTCGCGAATTTTTGCTTTTTGAACGCTCTCGTCAAGGCAAGGTGGGTTGCCCGATGCCGGCACTCGACGTTCCCGAAGTGGAACTCGAGTCGAGTCTGCCGGAGATGACGCGTGCCGAGCTCGATGTATTTCCAGAAATTTCCGAGGTTGAGGTAGTACGCCATTTCACGCGCCTCAGCCAATGGAACTTCGGCATTGATCAAGGTATGTACCCCTTAGGCTCCTGCACCATGAAACACAACCCCCGCATCAACGAGGCCATGGCAGCACTTGCAGGCTTGGCAAACGCTCACCCTTTAGCCGAGGACAGCCAAGTACAAGGTTGTCTTGGCGTTATCCACGAACTGCAGTCCTACCTATGTGAGATCACAGGGCTCCCCTATTGCTCAACACAGCCAGCCGCGGGTGCCCACGGTGAATTTACTGGGATCTTGCTCATCAAAGCGCTTTTAGACAAACGTGGCTCTAAAAGATCAATTGTCATTGTTCCAGATTCAGCCCACGGCACGAATCCGGCAACGGCATCTTTATGTGGATTCGACGTCAAGGAAGTCAAATCCGATAAACACGGTCGTGTTGATATGGAACATTTAGCTTCGATGGTCAACGATCAGACCGCTGGCATGATGATCACAAATCCAAACACGTTGGGCATTTTCGAAACCAATATCGCAGAAATTGCCGAGATATTGCACGCAAAAGGCGCTCTCTTATACATGGACGGCGCCAACATGAATGCCTTGGTTGGCAAAACGAGACCGGGCGACATGGGCGTAGACGTCATACATCTAAATCTCCACAAAACCTTTTCGACGCCTCACGGGGGCGGTGGTCCAGGTTCAGGTCCTATTTGCTGTACCGAAGAATTAGCACCCTTCTTGCCGACACCTCGGGTAACAAAAGATGGCAACGACATATACGCTTGGTCCAACGATTTTCCTGACTCCATTGGAAAAGTACATGGTTGGTATGGACAATTTGGTGTCTTAGTGCGTGCGCTAACCTGGATCCTAACCTTGGGTAAAGAAGGGCTTGTCCGCCATACAGAACATGCCGTCTTAAATAATAACTACCTTCGAAAAATGCTGGCACCGCATTTTGATATTCCTTACCCTGCGGAAACACTCCATGAAACCGTCTTCACAGACAAACGCCAACAGGCACATGGCGTGAGTACCATGGACATCGCAAAAAGTTTACTTGACTACGGATTTCACCCGCCTACGGTATACTTTCCATTGGTAGTTCCTGGCGCCTTAATGGTAGAGCCGACCGAGACCGAGAGTCGCGGTGAGTTAAACCGATTCGCGCGCGCATTAATGGACATATCAAATAGAGCCGCCAGCGACCCTCAATCCGTCACCAGCGCGCCTCATACGACTCAGATCCAACGAGCCGACGAAACGATCGCTGCAAGACAGCCCATCTTACGATGGCAACCCAAAACCAGCTAAACGAGAAACTACAACCACGAATGGCCTCAGGCAAAAACCAATCAAACGGCGAAAGCGCATTAACAGACGAAGAGTTGATCGACCGCATACAAGGCGGTGAAGTTGATCTCTTTGAGCTCATCGTTTCGCGTTACAATCGCAAATTGGTCAACTACATCTATCGCATGATCAACAACTACGAGGAAGCGATGGAGTTGTGTCAGGACGTGTTTCTAAAAGTCTACACATCCTTAGACAAATATAATCCGGAATACAAATTCACGACATGGGTGCACCGTATTGCATCCAACGCGACCATCGACTTCTTGCGCAAAAAGAAAATTGACACTTACTCACTTGAGTCATCGGCAAGCGAAGATTCCCCTACTATCGGCCAGCAAGTACCTTCGGATGAATTAGGTCCGTTGCGAGAGCTTGAGATGAGCCAGTTGGGAGATCGCATTGAGGGAGCCATCAATAAGCTGCCATATATTTACCGCCAACTCATTGTCTTGCGGCACCTGAACGAGTTGAGTTACGAAGAAATAGCAGCGGCCGTGGATTTACCTCTGGGTACGGTTAAGAACCGGATATTCCGAGGTCGTGAAATGTTAAAAGTAACCTTGGCCGACGATTCAACAAGGGAGGTTCGCCGTGGCTGAAGAAACTCGCTTACCCGCCGACGACCCTCTGACAACCCCGTTAACTGACGCAGATGATCTTGTGTTGCCAGAAAACTGGGATCAAGATGACGCGTTTTTCGCCGACGCCTTTCAAAAGCTGCCCGCGGTTCAAGTCTCATCCGAGTTTCTACCTCGTGTTATGTCAAAGGTTTACACACATCATGCACGGGCCAATATTAAGTTACGTCATGTGCTGGCATACGCCTTAAGCCTCTTCGTCTTAAGCATCGGATTTTTGATGTGGGACCTGCTTGCCGCTCAAAAAGCGCTTGGTCTTGAAAGCCCCGGAGTTGCTTTCATGGACAAATTACAGTCCCTTATCGGCGATGCCAACACCTCATTCTCCAGTGTCACAGGAATTTTGTCCGCCAGCTGGCAAATGGTGACAGGTCTTTTATCAGTCGCCTTTACGGGTGCAAATCTGCCCTATCTGATTCTTGTCGTTGTGATTGTTGGGATTATCGCTTTTGCGCTTAAGAAGTGGATCTCATCACTGCACATCATGGACCGGTGACCCTTTGAAACATCTAGCTAAAATATTGTTTGCCATCGTGCTTTGCCAATGGAGTTTCTTACTTCGGGCACAGACTACTGCCGATGAACTGCCCATTATCGTGAAATCCAACAAAACCTTCTCCGGTCAGCTATTTGGCTTTGGTCGCGATATTGTGGTGGAAGGACAAGTTGATTCGGACGTAGGCGCGATATTTGCCAATGTACGAATCGACGGACAAGTGAATGGCAGTGTCAGCGTGTTACGCGGAACGATTGAGTTGACACAAACAGCGGTCGTACAGGGAGATATTGTTTCGGTCGGCGGCACGATCATATTGCACCCGGAAGCCCAAGTAAGTGGCCAAACGATTCGTTTATTGAGTTCCAAAGAAGGTAGCCTGTTGACTCCTCGTTTAGGTAATAAGGCACAGGCCGCCCTATTCTTTGCACGTACCTTACTAGTTTTCATGGTTGTTATCGGTCTCTTCTACCTATTTCCGACTCAGGTTCGACAAGCAAGTTTCGACTTGGCTCAAGACATACCTAGGGCAACGTTGATGGGCATTGTCGCCTTGGCAGCTTTCGGTACGTCGCTTTTCTTGAGTTTCTTATTGATGGTGGTCGCTATTGGCGTTCCGCTCTTTATCCTGTTCGGTTGCATGGTCACATTGTGTGCGCTGTTCGGTCAGGTAATTGTCTATGTTTGGTTGAGTCGAGGCGTGTTAGCGATGACAGCTCAGAAGATTTCGACCGTGAGCGCCGTTTTTGTGGTCGTCATGCTTGTGTCCATTGCTTCAGAGCTGCCGATCTTGGGTATTCTGATCCAGTCGCTGATTCTCGTGCTGGGTACAGGAATTGTGATCTTGACTCGTTTTGGTACGAATAAAGCGTGGTTCACTCGAAAAACCAGGTTCTGGTCAGCCAGTTAACCCTAGAGCTGAGCACCGGCTAATTCGATAAAAATCTCATTTGAAACTAGCCATCCGGCTCTCGTTAAGTGCCAGTATTTGTTCTTCAAGGCGCAAAATCCCTGCCCTTGAAACGCAAGCATGGCTGCTGTTTGCGAGGATGAAAATTGATCAACATTAACGCCGTCTGCCAATCTCAATCCCTGGATGAGGCTTTCATAGGCCAGACGATCTGGACTCCAAGTCTCGCTAAATTTTTGGCCCGCGCCCTGTTTCGCGACGGCTTCTTGCCAGTCACTTAATTGGGGATGATTGCCATAGTAGACATGGCCCAAGCGGCCATGGGCTGCGGGCCCGACGCCAATGTAGGACTCTCCATTCCAATAGGTCATATTGTGGCGGCTCCGGTAGCCGGGTTTCCCGAAATTAGAAATCTCGTAATGCTGCATACCGGCTCCTGCGAGTTCATATGCCACCCAGTGATACATGTCAACCATTTCATCGTCCGTCCATCTTTGAGGGTGTGACTTGTCTAACGGAGTGGGTAAATCGGTTTCGAGCATGTACACGGACACGTGTTCCACATCGAGTTGCTTAAATAGATCTAGATCTCTTGCAATCGATTGCGCGTTTTGAAAGGGCAAACCCAGCATCAGATCAATGGACCTACCGCGTTCAAACTTGGGTAATCGGCTCAGGGCTGCTAGTGCCTGTTCGCCGGTGTGAGGTCGTCGTACTGCTTTCAATGATGGATCATGAAACGTCTGTACACCAGCGGATATACGGTTGATTCCCAACGCCATGATGTGGTCGACCCAGTCGGGAACCAGATCTTCCGGATTAACTTCGATGGTTAGTTCAGCACCATCGATCAAATCATACTCATCCCTGATACATCGAACTATTTCAGCTACCAGCGAATCGGGCAATCTGGACGGTGTGCCCCCTCCCAAAAAGACGGAATGTACCGGCGGCTTACCGAGTTGGCGAGCGTAGTGTTTCAATTCATTAGTGACTGTTTTCATGTAGTTAGCCAGCCATAGAGTAGGGTCACTACGGGGATGCAAGACCTTGATATCGAAGTGGCAATAATGGCAGCGCTGACCGCAAAAAGGAACATGCACATAAACCGCTAGGGAGCTCTTATTTTGTATGGTTGTCGGCTGCACGTTGACGGCTCCCGCTATGCTATACTATCGAAGTTTTAAAATTGATTGTGGGATGGGACAGCGTTTGTTCCCAGTGAATAAAAGACAAGCCGAGATTTTGAATCGCGCGCATCATTCCACGCCCCGACGACCCTACACCCATAATCCGGAGCGGTGAATGAAGAAGAATTATGTGCTTGATACCAATGTGCTTCTCCATGACCCATACGCATTGTACAAGTTCCAAGACAATAATGTACTGATCCCCTTAGTTGTAGTTGAGGAGATCGACAAATTCAAACGTGATCAGTCTGAAGTCGGCCGCAACGCGCGCGCGGTTTCACGTTTCCTTGATCGTGAACGCGAAAAAGGTGCGCTCAATAAAGGCGTGCTGCTAGAAAGTGGCGGCACGCTAAAAGTTGTGATCAAGTCAGACCCAATCGAAATTGGCAATGTCCCCAATCAAACCGCCGACAACTACATCCTAGGTTGTGCCTTACATTTTTCAAACGTCAAAAAGACGAATTGTATCCTTGTCAGTAAGGACACCAACCTGCGCATCAAGGCGGATGCCTTGGGAATCCCTGCCCAAGACTTTCGTAACGATAAAGTAGAGTTCGATGAACTCTACACAGGTCGCGGTGAAATCCAGGTTACTAGCAGTCAAATTGATGAACTACATGAGCGCGGATTTATCGATATACCTTTAGAAAATCGGTTCGCTAATCAGTTCATGATTTTGCAAAGCAGTGATAACAGCACTCACACATCGGTTGCCAGAGTCAACGCCAGCGGCGATGCCCTTCAACCGATCGCCACGCTGCACGATGTTTGGGGCATAAAACCCCTTAATTTGGAGCAACGCTTAGCGTTGGAATTATTGCTGGACCCTGTCATCAAATTGGTGACGTTGATCGGCAAAGCAGGAACCGGAAAGACCTTGCTTGCTATTGCCGCAGGACTGCATCAAGTCATCGACGAAGGTGACTATCATCGCTTACTCGTTTCTAGACCCGTTTTACCCCTAGGCCGTGACATCGGTTATTTACCAGGCGATATGGATGAAAAACTGAAGCCTTGGATGCAGCCGATCTTTGACAATCTTGAATACATATTGAGCTGTAACGCCAATGAAGGGTCCAAGGGACAGCCTTCGTTCCAGTACCTGTTCGACAAAGGTTGGATGTCCGTAGAACCGCTCACATACATGCGTGGCCGCAGTATTCCCAACCAATATCTCATAATTGATGAAGCACAAAACTTGACGCCTCATGAAATTAAGAGCGTGATCACACGCGCAGGACATGGAACCAAAATAGTCCTCACCGGGGATCCACACCAAATTGACAATCCGTTCTTAGATGCCTCAACAAATGGCATTACCTACCTGGTTAACCGCTTCCGCGGCCAACGGATTTACGGCCATATGACATTAGTAAAGGGCGAGCGCTCCGAGTTGGCTGAGTTGGCTAGCAATTTACTGTGAATCACGAGGCGACCGGTTCTGATCGCCAATCCGTCGGCGGTCCGCTCCAGGTCGTCTTTGCGACCAGCGAAAGACATTACGGTATCGTTCTTAAGCAACTCGCCCAACATAACCATGTAACTGACGTCGTAGTCCCCACAAACGACATACTCCGACAGGAGCCTATTCACTGGCGGTTGCGAGCAGAGCGCTTACGGAACAAAGACATTCAGGGCGTGTGCCGGAAGCATTCAATTCCTGTTCGTTGTGAAGCCTATCTACAAGACGGCGCTTTTCACGAACGCATGCGTGCCGTAGCGCCCGACCTGTTAGTTGTCGTTGGTTGGCCCCGCAGGATCGAACAGAGTACTTTGTCGTTGTTTCGTCACGGTGGCTTAAACATCCATCCGTCTTTGTTGCCTAATCTACGCGGTGCCGATCCCATTTTTCACGCCGTTGATCAGGGACTGACAAACTTGGGGGTCACTTTCCACGCCATGACGTCTGAATTAGATGCTGGCGGAATTGTGGTGCAGAAGCACACGACGCTAATGCCCAACGATACCTACGATGATGTCTATCTACGCATAAGACGGCAAGTAAACCAGCATCTTTTGAGCGCCATTCAGCGTTTCATAAGAAACCCAAAGGGAAGTCCCCAGAAGGGTTCGCCAAGCTACTGTAAACCATTCCGCCAACGCCATCGATTTTTGGATGTGACCAACGACGCACGCGCCATGGAACGACGTATTCGCGCATGCTTCTCTCACCACTCAATGATCGCTGCCACGGAAAAATGTTTATTCCACTTCAACCAACTTGTCATCATTGGTCGCGCTAATCTGGACGATTCGCCGCAGGGCTACCTACGCGAAGTAAGTAAAAACACGTGCACGACGCGTGTCGGACAGCACTGGGTTCGCATCAAAGGAATAAAGACAGACAGCAAGCAATCTCTCAAAACTGGCGACTACCTGTGCTTGATCGAAGACACCATCAAAATGCATAAAGAGTAGAAGGTTAGCCTAATTCTGTATCGCCACCAGGGTTACTCAAAGTTGATGTAGTTGACGGGTCAAGGCTTGGTTTTGAAGCATCAAAGCGCGCTTCCCTTCATGGTCCAAGGCATCGAGCGCTCTCAATCGTTTACTGTTCAGGTCGATGGTCCTATGGATCATGGATATCACTAGATCAGGGAGAAGCACTTGGTTACGGTCCGCAGACACTTCGAATTCAGCCGAAAAATAGATCTCCCTTAGCGTTTTCTGCAAGGCAATCGGTTGCGCGTCTAAAAGACCATGTAGATCGTCCGATACGAGTGATTCGAAGACTTCAAAAAGGGTTGGGTGCTCTGCAAAAACATGCGTCAAAACGTCAGGCAATTCGGGATGTTCTTCAACGAGTCTGGAATAACATGCGGCGTCATGGAGTATTTGAAAGAGGAACTCTGATTCCAACTTACTAAAATGGACCTCTTTAATATTTTCTTCAGGTCGCTTGTCCGAGGGCTTCCGCGTAACGGCAGCGCTGCCTTTTTTCCAAACCATATTTAGCGCATCTCGCGTCACGCCTAGTTCACCACACAGCCTGTTTTCATAATGTTCACGAACGACGGGATCGTCTATTTCCTTGAGCGTATGCACCATCTCGTGAATCAAAGCTGACCGTACATGAGGGTCATCTTGGGCTTGGTCCTGTGAAAAATAACGCAGCAAAAAGTCAAAAAAATTAAGCGCTTGATCGATTTGATTGTTGTAGGCCTCGATCCCCTGTTCGCGCACAAAACTGTCGGGGTCCGCACCGTCAGGTAGACTCACAATCGATATTTCCATGCCCACAGACAAGAGCCGTTCGATACTGGTCCGTGCGGCTTTGAATCCAGCCTGGTCACCATCGAAATTCAAAATGACTTGGTTTGTATAGCGTTTAAGTAGTTTGGCTTGTGCAGGCGTAAAAGCTGTGCCCAGGCTGGCTACGACATGATTGATGCCAGCCTGACAGAGCTGCAGCACATCGGTGTAACCCTCGACGACGATCAAGTAGGGCTGTTTCTTAAGATAGAGCTTGGCGTGATTCAAGTTATAAACGTGCTGGCCTTTGGTGAACAATGGGGTTTCAGGTGAGTTGACGTATTTAGGACCCTCGCCTTCGATCAGGCGCCCACCAAAGGCGATCAAATGACCATAGCTGTCACGGATCGGAAACATGAGTCGATCGCGAAAGAGATCGTATACACGACCACCTTGGCCCTCCTTGAACAGGCCCGACTGGCGCAAAATGGCCGCTTCATTTTGTTCTTTCAACAAAATATAAAGGCTGTCCCAGGTTTCATCCGCGTAACCGACCGCGAACAATCGCAACGTCATATCGCTCAACCCGCGTTGTTTAACATAGTCCTTCGCCAGTTCGGAACTGCGGAACTGCTTAACAAAAACCTCAGCTGCGCTTTCATTCAAAGCCCTTAATTGTTCAATGACATCGCGCCCTGGCCCACGGCCCTTGTGTTTGGGTAGTTCTACGCCAGCCAGTTCTGCCAAGAAATCTAATGACTCCGTAAATTCCAGATGCTCAATGTCCTGGGCGAACTTCAATAAGTCACCGCCCTTCTTACATCCGAAACAGTAAAAAAGACCCTTATTGTCGTCCACATAAAAGGAAGCGGTTTTTTCCGTATGGAATGGACAACGCCCGGCTAGGCGTGCGCCCTTGGCCTTAAGGTCTGTATAGCGGCCGACAAGCGACGATAAGGTGAGGCTTTGTTTGAGGAGTGCTACTGCATCGCTCATCTTTCAACAATAATCGGCTGCCAGGTCTTCACCCGAACCCCATCAAGTGAGGCAGGAGAGAATTTGAATTTGAAGATGGTTTCCAATACAAGTCGTGACTGTTCTGCGGGTACATTTTGTCCATTCACGAAAAAGGCACGTTCCACCGCGCCGAACTCGTTAATCAAGGCTTGGATGACATAGGGCCCAAACCTGCGTGACAGATTTTTATCTTCCGGGAACGGCTCACGATACGTGATCTCGGCTGGCGTGATTTCCGTAGAGAAAGGAACCAAATCTCCCTCTTGCGTGTTCTTGAGCTCATTAATCCGACTATCTTTTTCCTGGCCCGACTGCTTTAACTTCAGCACCTGTTCTTTGTATTCGCGATTCTCACGTTGCAGGTTGGCACGTTCTTGGATTAGATCTAAGCTCGCCTGCGCTTCTTCATTAAACTGCTTACGGATATCACTCAACTGCCGTTCGAATGATTTGGCGTTGGCAGCCTCTTTCTTGTAAGCGGTATTTAATTCTGTCGTCTTCGTCTCAAGCAGAGCAACTTGGTCGCTCAACTCGGTCACTACACGGACGCTTTCCTTTTTGACCTGGTTAAGTTCATTCACGGTCTTGGCCTGTTTTTTGGTCCAATCCTCAATCTGTTTCAGTAGAACGTCGCGTTCTTTTTCCAGACGTGTCTTGTCTTGAGCAATAAGGTCCCGCTCATTCTCTATGTCTGAAAGTTTCTTCTCGCGCTCTCCGAGGCTCCCTCTAAGGTCGGACTGACTATCCTTGCGGCGATCAATCTCGCGACGTAGATCTGTATTCTCAGTTGTTATTTTCTTAAGGTCCAATTGCACGGCGGCCAAAGTTTCTTGAACGCTTTGGCTGTCCCGCGCGAGATCCTCTGAACGTGTTGACGTCGCAAGCAACTGTTCTTTCAATGATTGTTGCTCGACAAAAAAATAGGCGAGCGTGGCCGCCAAACCAATATTCGCAATTAAGGAAACCCACAACCATGGGCGCTTACCCGTTCGAATTCGCGGTTCAGGTTGATTACTAGGAGGATCAGTACCGCGGTGAATACCCACATCTGATTTTAGTTCCATCTCATCTAGATCGAATCCTGTGTCTGGGGGCATGCTCATCATCACTTGAACCTTACAACTCCTTCGTCTAGGAACTTCTTGAATATTTTCAGGGAGACATTTTCATCAAATGGCGCGATCTTAATAATCGACTGCACATCCCAGATACCATTAACACGCGAAACCACAAAACCCTCTTCCGGTGAAAGTGGTAAACGGGTAATTTCGTCCACCGTCATGGCCAGTTCTGGCACCGCATCCACACGAATCATTTGTTTGGCGGTTGTCTCAAATCTTTTTTCCTGAAGCGCTTCGCTGAGCAGATTGGCTTGCGGATTATTGGGAGAAACTTTATTGAGCCGCGCCAACATTTCCTCAGCTTGATCGGTTTGACCACGTTCAATCAGGTTCTTGGTGGTGGTCATCATGGCGACAATCGGATCTTGCTTGGAACCGTCACCGCCGGTAGGTATGGTGACTTCTTCATAAGAACCGACTTCAATCAGATCGGACTCAAAAAGGTCAAGCAAGCCTTTAAAAACGTCAAATCTAGTCGCGCGCATATCCATGGCGATGGACTCGATTAGTCGTTCTCCATTGACTAATCTCAACAATCGTTCATCGCTGCGATTGAGTGGTAATCGTAGAACAATATTTTCTATTCTTGGCCTAATAACGGTTGATGAATCTGGAAATACCTCTTTGATTCGCGCCCATTCGTCGGCACGACGCACCCCTTCCAAAATCACATGTGTTATATCTAGATTAAAGTTAACCAGTTCCCGTTCAGGTAGATCCGAGTCAAGGAACTCGAAATCTCCCTCCGTCCAGATAAAGAGATCGAAAATAACCTCCTCGGATGCTGTCCTCAATATCAGCATCAGCTCGTCTTTGCTGAGAATATTCTGTTTTAAGAGGATATCACCCAGCATGACCTGATCTCTGGTTTGCATTTCAAGCGCCACACGTAGTTGTCGTTCCGTCAACTTATTTGAGCTGATGAGGAACTGACCCATCAGCTCTTTTGGATCACTTGAGGTAGCGGAGGCAATGGTCCCTTGCTTGAAGAACACCCGCTTGGTAACGCCAGTGCCATCAACCTTCAACGTCCCTGTCTTACTTCCAATGGCTAACCACTGAAAGATCTCAGCCAGGGACATGGTCGATAGATTACCTGTAAGACCCATGGGTCCGACCCCGCTCTAACTCAGCTTTCACGCATGTGAGGGTAGTCATAGTTTTTTGCAGCGCAGAAAGTCTCTTTAATACTGCGACTATTACACCACTTCAATAAGTTCAGTTTACTACCCGCTTTGTCGTTGGTACCACTCGCACGACCGCCCCCGAAAGGTTGCTGTCCGACAACGGCGCCTGTAGGTTTGTCATTGATATAAAAATTACCAGCTGCATGCCTCAGAGCACGTGTTGCTGTCACAACTGCTTTGCGGTCACGCGCGAAAATGGCTCCCGTTAACGCGTATGGAGAGGTCTGATCACACTGTTTCAGAACGGCCTCATACTGATCTGCGGCATATGGGTGAATCGTCATAACCGGCCCAAATATTTCTTCGCACATGGTCTTAAACGCCGGGTTAGAAGTTTCGATCAAGGTGGGTTCTACAAAGAATCCTTTGCTGTCGTCACACTTGCCACCAAATATGATCTTCGCATCATTGGCCTGACGAGCATGGTCAATATATTTTGAGATATTGTCAAAGGAGGATTGGTCGATTACGGCACTCATGAAGTTTCGGAAATCGCGTACATCACCCTGCTCGACCGTTTCCAACTGGGACACGAGCCGATCACGTAGTTCAGGCCACAAGTGATCTGGCACATATGCTCGAGACGCTGCAGAACACTTTTGGCCTTGGAACTCAAAGGCACCGCGAATAATGGCAATGGCTAGCGCGTCCAAGTCAGCGCTTTCGTGCGCAAAAATAAAATCTTTGCCGCCCGTTTCGCCAACGATTCGTGGATAGCTTGAATAGCGCTGGATATGTTCGCCAACCGTACGCCACATACCCTGAAATACGCCTGTACTGCCCGTAAAATGGACCCCAGCAAGTTCCGGACGTGCCATCATGGCATTGCCAATCGTCGCACCAGATCCGGGCACGAAGTTAATCACGCCAGCGGGTAGGCCCGCCTCCTCAAGTAACTTCATAATGTAATACCCAGAAAATACCGAACTAGAAGCAGGTTTCCAAATAGCAACATTACCCATCATCGCTGGTGCGGTGGGTAAGTTACCGGCAATCGAGGTAAAGTTGAAAGGCGTTACAGCAAAGACGAATCCCTCCAAAGCGCGGTACTCGCTACGGTTCCAAACGCCGGGTGAAGATGCGGGTTGTTCATTGTATATTTGCGTCATGAAATAGGGATTAAAGCGATAGAAATCGATTAATTCGCAGGCCGAATCGATTTCGGCTTGAATCACTGTCTTGGATTGACCAAGCATGGTGGCCGCATTAAGCGTGTCACGGTGAGGGCCTGCCAATAACTCAGCCGCTCTCAAAAAAACCGCCGCCCGTTCTTGCCAAGGCATTTCCGACCATTCGTGCCATGCCTCTTGCCCGCTTTTGACAGCGGCATCAATTTCGGCAGCACCTGCTTGATGATAGTGGCCTAATACGTGTTGATGGTCGTGCGGCATGACGCAGGGCTTTGTTTTGCCCGTTCTTATTTCTTTGCCCCCAATAATGATGGGAATATCCACAACTTCTGACGCCATTTTGTCTAATCGACTCTGGATCGACATGGTTTCAGGCGAGCCAGGCGCATAATTACGCACAGGTTCGTTATGTGGGTGTGGAACACGAAAAAAAGCATTCGACATGTATGGGTTCTCCTAGTTCGATCTATAGACCTGCGAAATGAACGTCGCATGCGAGTGATCGCTAACGCGACTCCATCCGCAAAACACTCATTTTCAAAGGAACAGGTTGGGGGGGGAACACGGGTGTGAAGGCATTTATTAGGCCGTTGGCCTTGCCTTACACGTGCAAATCGAGTTGAACCCGATAGCTAAGTTGATTATATCAGCCCAACCCGCGTCCCGATAGAATGACCACACTCAGTCAGCATCCAATGACTCGTCAAAATCTAGTTCAGCCGAGTGCGTATCCAGCTCGTGGGGCATCGGTGTGACGTTACTTTGTAGATAAGCTTGGCTTGAATAGAAGTTAAAGTTACTGACAGAAGAGGTGTAGATGCAGGCATAGTCTCGGATTTGCTCTGCGAATGCGCTTAGTTGTCCACCTGTCTGAAACAGTCGTCCCCAATAGGGATTAAAGGCACTACTAATCTTGCTGCGTAATTGGTGCGACTGAAAAAGGACTCGCGATAACTCACGGTTATTTTTCTCAAGCTTACGATTGATCTCTGCAATTTTGTCGTCAATACGCGCCAAGTCACCATTGGCGAGATCATCAGATTCGGCATCCTTAAATTGGTAAAGCAGTTTGACCTGATTGCCATGTAAATGAAAATCCATGGCCAATTCTTTACGGATCGCCTCACAACGCATCAATTCTCGAATCAATGGTCTGATTTCAGCTTCAATGCGAATCTGGCTTTTCAATTCCGGAACCACCATACAAGTTCGCCAACTAGAACTGCGTTTGCTACGCAAAATGTCGCCATAGATATGGTCGCCAACGTAGAGGATCTCGTCGCCCGGTATACCCAACTTCGCTTCAAGTTGAGCCAAAGAACCGCCACGCACAACCAAACAACTCGAATCCTCTAGGACTTCCCACGGTTTTCCCTGCCCAAAAAAGGACGGCTTTCTGGACTCGGCGCACACCAACTCGAAACATTCACGCCAACCTGAGAAATAGGCATCGGCGTTGCGGAACAAGTGGTCCAATACGAACTGCGAGTAGTCGGCCTCTGAATTGGTGACGACAAACAGGCGTTTGCCACTGCGGAAAAAGCGATATAGCGCCGGAATCAACAAGGGGTCGCGCTCAATGTAGGATTGAGGCGATTCCATGATCTTTCGCTTCATGCTGTGATCCCGATGTTTGAGATCGACAGTTTGACGGATATCTGTGAACAGCGTGCCGTAATCGAGGGTCTCACCTTGGTCCTCAAGGCGCTGAATGAGCGCTGCAAACAGATAGGTTTCTACCAATTCGAAGAGCGTGTCAACTACGCGAAATCGCTCTGAGCTGAAGGTGACTCGCTGCTGATTGTATAAATCTCGTCGATCCTGACTCGGTAACTTCTGGAGGCCATGAAATGCCAGACTCACGTAACGAAACTTGTCCATTTTCAGAATATGACCGAACTGAATATCAATCACTAAACCGCGAACCCCAAATTGTTGATCGTAGTTCAAGTCGAGAATTGACTCTGAGTAACCCTTTGCCTTGACCAAATGCTCGACCGTCATCGAAAAGACCAGGGCATCTAACGCCTCCTGGCGATACTGGGCCAGCGTGTAATCAAGATCAAAACCAACGGCCCGTACCCGTGATAACTTAAGGTTACGATTGGTAAAGATACGGCATTCCGGCGTAGGCCTAGCTAAATCATGGGAAGCGTCCAAATAACTTTGATCCGACAGGATCTCATCGAGCCGATCATGTATGCTTTGTTTACCAGTCAATCTATCACCGTCCTGAGGTCTTGCGAATATTCAGATGAATCAGATGCCCATCATAACTTATCGAGAAAATTCACCATAATGTTTGAGCAAGTATGAATTTACAGCTTAGCGAACCGGCCTATCAGCGATTCCGTGAGCAAGCAGTCGAACTTGGTTTCCCGCAAATGGCGGCGGCTCCCGTGGCGCCTATTGTCAACGAACGTCGTATCCGTCAGTGGGTTGAAAGCGGGTACCATGCCGACATGCGGTGGTTCGCAAATAACCTAGAAAAGCGACTGGATCCCAGGCTGGTAGTACCTAATGCAAAGAGTGTCATCGTCACCTTGACGCCCTACACCGCGAACGAGGTTCGCTTAGGTCCGTTCAAGCTCGCGCGTTATGCAGCAGGTGACGACTACCACGACGTATTGATCCGCCCCCTGCGTCAACTCTGTGATCGGCTTTCGCAGCTGGTTCCAGGATCTAACGCGCGCGCCTATGTCGACACAGGCCCTGTCCTAGAACGGTATTGGGCGGAACAAGCCGGGTTGGGATGGATCGGAAAGAACGGAAACTTAATTTCAAGAACATTTGGCAGCACAGTCTTCTTGTCAGCCATTATCACCGACATCGTTGTGCCCTATGGCGTGCCACATGCGCCGTTCTGCGGAAGTTGTCGAGCTTGCCTGGATGCATGCCCTACGGATGCCTTTCCAGAACCTGGCCTCGTTGATTCCAATCGATGCATCAGCTATTGGTCGATTGAGGTTCGCGGGCCCTTGCCAGGAGGAAGTGAACTACACGACTGGGTTTTTGGCTGTGACATTTGCCAAGAAGTTTGTCCATGGACACATAAATTCGCTCAGCCAGTTCTATTTGATCAATTCTTGCCGCGCCCCAGTTACCGTGAGTTGAGTCAACGGGAGTTGAAAGACTTAACCGTCGACACATTTCGAAATTTGTTTCGCAAATCCCCAATCAAGAGAAGTAAACACGCTGGCATTACCCGAAACATTAATCATCTACTGTCTCGTCAACAATGAGCTTGTCTTCGTTATTGTCTGCGGTGCCTTGGGCCAGGATCAAATAGGCACGAAGCCGTTCAATGCGGGTTGCGCGATCGGGCATTAATTCCCTTTGGTCTTGGTCGACCACCTGCTCAATGATCTGTTCATAAAGTTTAGGAATATTCATAGTTGGCAGTACTGCTTAAGGAATTGTTGCGCCTCTATTTGGCCCTCGTCCATGGTCAGAACACGGCGCCAAATCTCAACCGCTCTATCGATTTGCTCAAGAGCCATGAATGACTGCGCTAAATTGAGCAGGATCTCGACATTCTGCTGGTCGCATCGCTGGGCTTCTTCAAATACTTCAAGAGCATTTTCAGGATGCTCATCAAGAAGTGTCAAAACGCCTTGATTATTCATCGCGAAAACCGCTTTTGAGTCACATTCAAGGGCCTTTCGTAAAGCCGATTGAGCCAAATCACCTTTTCCCATGGCCGTGTAAACGGCGCCCAGGTTACTCCACACGACCGCTTCTGACGGATACTTTTGCGATAGTTCGCTCAGCATTTGTGCGGCCTGCTCTAGCTCGTTCATATAGAAGAGTTGGACGGCATAATCGTTCGTCTGTCTCAGTTCACGATCTTGGGCGTGCGGCTGGGTTGCCCCTTCCACATGGGTTAAGTTTTCCAGGCTATCAAGTCGTTGCTCAAGGCGGTTGACTGATTGGATCACATGTTGAAGCGGCAAATCTTTACCAAACTCCTCTTTCAGAACCTTCACGGCCTGTTCCAATTGAATCATTCGATTCAAATACGCATCATTCATGACTGCTCCCGATCTGCTTCAGCACTTGCCTTAAGACGCGCTGCATAGTCAACACGAGCTGCCCGAGCATGTTGCGCACGCAAAACGATTCTCTTAGGCGATCCGTATTGAGCCAAAAATGAACGTTTCAGCCACAGGGGCGTTATTCGTGTTTCGTCACGAATTAGAAGTGCCGTTTCATGCAGCCCACAAGACGCCAACATACTGCGCTTAAGATCTGTGTCATTGGCGCCTTGGGCAAGACGCATGGCCCCAAAGTAGGGTCGACCTTGTGCACACAGGTAAAGCGCGTGTAATCTTTCGCCCCGTTGACGATCCACGAAAGACCTCATCTTGTCAAAAAGGTGGGCAAAACGCTGAATATCGCCATTGGCTAATAGCCACTCCATCGCATCATAAGGGATAGGACCGCCCGAGCGTTCCCAGCGAAGCAAATCCATTTCTTGAATGCGACCATGAATTGAATTAACTTGGATCAAGGCATCGTTGCGTTTGAGACCGGTGTTTTCCAATAGTTCAGAAAGACTAACAGGCACATCGCGTTCACTTAAGATGGCAAAGGCTTCAATGGCAGCCGTCGGATCATTTTCTGATACCAGCAAAGAGAAGTGACGGACTGCTTCGTCATAGCGGCCATTGAGCCAAGAAGCCCAGCCAGCCTCTCGTACCAAAGCCAGGTCGTGAGGAAATCTCTCGACTAACTTGTCGTATATGTCCAGCGCTTGGCCGCGTATATCGTCGTCTTGAATTAATCCCAGTGAGGCGCGACAACGGTCGAACTCTTGCACCGAGAAGAACAAGCGAGCAAGGGCTAACTGTACCGAATCTTCTAAGTCGGAGGCCTCGGCCGCCTTTTGAAGTAAAGACACTCTTTGGTCTAGGCCAACGCGTGCAAAATCACCGCGCATGGCTAGATCGACTACGCGATTATGTTCGCGCCAAGATGAAAATACCTCCATCAGAAGAATCAATGATTCAGCATTGGTCGACTGATCTAATAACACGCGGGAAATGCCGTCAGACAACGTTAAAGCGCCTACTCTGTCCTTTTCCCCAAAGGTAGCCAAGGCCTCAACGCAGGCTTTGTAATAACCGACATCTAGTCCCACGCGAATCAGCAACCCGTACAGTCGTAAGTTGCCATCATGTTCTGGATGCACTTCGATGAACTTATGCAGGTAATCATAGATTTTGGGTGCCGATTCAGGGACCCGAGCCACCAGGTCACGAAAAGCCGAAACCGACTTCGCCACTTCATTGCGCACAAGGTAGTGGCGACCCAGTAAAAAGCCCGAATGAGCATCTTTAGGGTGTTTATTTTTAGCAACCTCCACCAGGGAAAGTAGGGCGTTTTCGATGCCATCTTGCTTCAGGCTCAACTGACCTAGAGCCTGGTGTGCCTCTTTCTTGCGCCCTTCTTCAAAAGCCCACTTCGCCACATCGATTAAGGCATGTGGATCACGCGTGTGCTGCGCAAACCTCATTTGCCATCGCATCATTTCATCCGTCGCGCCCGACTCGTTGCGAGACCAGTCCGCCATAACCTGCTGCCAAGCTTCCGAGTCTTTGTGCAGCATAATCACATGTAAGACTTCTTGGATCATTTCTTGGTGTTTAGGAAAAAGAAGACGGATGATATGGCTGCGATTGGCAGCATAAAATCGTTGATTCTTTGAGCTCAAGCAAAAGAACTTCAAAGCTTCGCCGTCTTCGCCTCGACCTTCGTGAGCAAAGGCAACGAGCTGCTGAACCGCAGCCAATTGTTTCTGTGGTACTGGCCCGTGCAAGATGGATTTGCCAAACTCAGCGGCCTCATCATAGGCTTCAGCCCGAATAAGGATGTTCAGGCGGCACTTGTCCCAAAGTAGCTGCTGACCTTCGTTTTCCCTAAACCTGTCAAGACAGGCCAAAACGATACGAAAGCGATCGGGGAATTTCTCGGCCAATCGTTCGGCCAACTGAGCGGCAGCTTGAAACTCACCGTCTGCCACAAAAGCCGTGATGTCATTAAGCCCTTTACTAAAAGGCGATTTATCTGACTTGTCCGCTTTCGCGTCAGTAACGGTCGTGTCCCGATCTGGTTTCTCGGCAACAGGTTGGGTTTCAATTGCAGGGAAGGCGCGCTCGCATTGTTTCTTAACAATCACCCAAAGATCACGCGGTTCCAACTCATCCTTATGCTCTGTGATCGCCTTTGCCAAGGCCTGCAAGTGGCCGGGCGATTCGCTGAGCTGTTCTGCGAGCTGTATCACTTCTGGTGCTAATTCTGGGTAGCGGTCGATTAGTTCCGCGAGTAAATCAATGGCCTGCTCCCGTCGACCACAGATACGGCTGCATTGAGCTAACGCCAACAACCAAAGAGGACCACGTTCCGATTGTGGTGCTTTGACTAACAACCGCTCATAAAAGCCTTCCTCAAATTGGTCACAATCAACACACAAACGTAACGCGATGACAGCGGCATAGGCTGATTCTTGCGGCAAAATATCAAATAAAAATTGCCCATAATCTGGGTCAAACTTCTCAATTAGGGTGGTCTCCAACAGTGTGCGGATACGGCTTGAAAACTCACTGACTTGCTTGATTAGCGTCAGGTGGCGTAGAGCATTTTCCTTATAGCCATTGCGAACTTGATAATTAGCGACCGTCAAATGTAGGTGAGGCAGAATGGGGTAACTGTCGAGCACATACTCCATTAAGGCAACGACTTCAGGGTGTTCGTCCTCTTGATGTAAGCTCTCTAACAACATAGCCGCGGGTTCCCACAAGCCACGTTTAATATACAGTTCACTGATCTGCGTCAGCGCGTATCGTTTGAGTTCGCGGTTCTCGAGATTGACCAGAGCTTGCTTTTGGAACGAGAATAGTTCGTCCTCCGTTAAGAGCAACATGTCGGCTAATACATTGCCCATCACTTCTTGATCTTCGAGTTGGCTTGCGAGGTTAAATCGCAATTGGCAAACATCGCGCTCTTGGATGGAATCGGCCAGTATTTCCGGAATCTCAATCAGCACGCCTAACGCATTTTCGCGGCTTTCCAAACCTAAGACCTGCAACAAATTAAGCGATTCGTCACGTTTTCCAGCAGCGACGATCAAACGGATGACTCGCAGGCGATTGTGCAGTTTGGTTAAGTCAAATTCGGGCTCACGGTTACAAATAGACATGATCTTCTTGAGGTATCTTGGATCCCGTTTAAGGGCATTTTGCCAAGACTCCCAAGCGACCTCGTAATCGTTCATCACAAACGCGCCCAAACCCGTAGCGACCATCCAAGAAATGGCCACAACCTCATCCTGGATCTCACTTGAAAGCGCGGACCAGCCTTCAATCAAACGTACTCGATCGGCGTCGTCAATTTCTTTAAGAATATATGCGATCTGCCCAAAGGCCTGAATATTTAGAAGGTAATCGAGCAGTGCACCTCGAAAGGGGGCATTATCAACAAATACATGCATCAGCATGGTGCGCGAATCGGTTAACAGCAATTCTGACAATTCTTGCCGAGCCATTAGACGTTTTAGCAAATGCAATACGTCCGACCACGGTCTCGCATGTAGCGTAGCCCGCAATTGCTCGCGCATAACTTCGACAGATTGCGGGAACTGCAAGAGCGCTTCTTCAGCCGCAGACAATGCTTTTTCGTAAGCCCCTTTGTCGGCCACCTTGCGTATCCGCTCTAATTGTTTGGATAGTGCCTTTTCCATCCCAGCCTTCCAAGGGGGCTAAATTCACGGAACGATCGAACATGCAGGCGATGACGCATCTTAACCGATTTCGATATTGTTTCCAAGCAAACCCATGTCCAAGACACGCAATTCCAGCAAATTGGTGCAAATCCCGGCCACAACTAACTTATATTTTTCGGCCCGATTATCACAAAAGTTCTTGACCAACGCGCCCATAATCCCTATACTTCGATCTTTTTGCCTGAATTACAACAGGTCGATCACGAATCGCGAACGTGCTCGATTTAGCCGAGAGAAGGGTGCTCTTCGATAGCCCAAAATCGGTAGGTCGCACGAAACCTACAAGGTCTTTGTTTGCCGCTAACGCGGGATGCTGAGCTTTGGTCGCTATTCGTCTATCTAGTACCTCAATCCCGGAAACAACTACAAGGAAGGTCTCATGCCGAGTTTGACAAAGATTTTTGGTAGTCACGTTTTTGACTTAAGGACCATGAAAGCATGTCTCTCAAAACCCACCTACACGGCACTCAAGCGCGCCATCGACGGTGCTGCACGCCTAACCATGGAAGAAGCGAATGAGATTGCGCACGCCATGATGGAATGGGCTGTAGGTCTAAATGCGACTCATTACACACATTGGTTTCAGCCCTTGACTGGAAGAACCGCACAAAAACACGATGCTTTCTTAACCTTTGATGAGGATATGACGGCCATCGAGCGATTCTCAGGTTCTCAACTAATACAAAGTGAGCCAGATGCGTCTAGCTTCCCCTCCGGCGGCATGCGAAGTACATTCGAGGCTCGCGGATACACGGCCTGGGACCCTTCAAGCCCCGTTTTTGTTCTGACTCGAGGCAGTGTTGGCGTCCTATGCATTCCCAGTGTTTTCTTCTCCTATACTGGACACGCGTTAGACAAAAAGACGCCCCTACTGCGCTCCGAACGGGTCCTCAGCAAGTCGGCCTCAGAAGCAATTGAACTGCTGACCGGACGCAAGCCTAAGATCTTTTCAACTGTAGGTGCCGAGCAAGAGTACTTCTTGGTTGACTCCGAATACTACAATCAACGCCAGGACCTGATCATGGCCGGACGCACCTTAATTGGGTGTCAGCCTCCAAAAGGTCAGCAAATGGAAGACCATTATTTTGGCACCATCAAGGATCGTGTCTTAGCATTCATGGAAGATGTGGAAAGCGAACTTTACCGTATTGGCGTACCTTGCAAAACACGACATAACGAAGTTGCGCCGCACCAATTCGAGATGGCGCCAATTTTTCAGCGAGCAAACCTCGCAGCAGATAACAATCAAATCACCATGGACATGCTTCAGAAGATAGCGAAAGAACATGGACTTGAAGCTCTTCTCAATGAGAAACCTTTTGCTGGCGTCAATGGATCGGGCAAACACCTAAACTGGAGCATGGAAACGGAAGAAGGCTCCAACTTATTAGAACCCGGCTCAACGCCCCACAAGAACATCCGCTTCCTTTACTTCTTGGTGGCCGTCGTCAATGCAATCCACAAACGTGGCGATGTGTTGCGTTCGACAATCGCCTCATCGGGTAACGATCACCGCCTGGGTGCCAACGAGGCTCCGCCAGCGATCATGTCGGTTTTTCTCGGTTCGCATCTGACCGGGATCATGGACATGATTGAGAACTCATTGGACCTAACCGCCTCAGAGATATCCGAGATCGATCTCGGATTGGCGGAGTTACCCAACGTGATCCGCGATACAACCGATCGCAACCGAACCTCGCCCTTTGCCTTTACCGGCAACAAGTTTGAGTTCCGCGCTGTCGGCTCCAGCCAATCCATTTCGCTACCCATCGTGGTATTGAACATGGCAGTTGCGGAAAGTCTTAGCGAAATGAACGCCATGCTCGAAGCTCAAAAGGACCGCTCCGAAAAATCAGTTCTGCACGTACTCAAGCACTTCATCAAACGATCGAAGGCCATCCGATTCGAAGGTAACAACTACGCTCAGAGTTGGGTCGACGAAGCCATGCAACGCGGCTTGCCCAACTTGAAAACGACACCCGAGGCTTTGGTAGTCTGGGAGCGCGACGATGTGCGCGAATTTCTCACCCACTCCGGCGTTTTAGCTGGCCCTGAGATTGACGCCCGCATGAACATCAAACTCGAAAGCTATGCCAAGGAAATCGATATCGAGTCGACCACCTTGTTACGCATGGTTGATAGCCAAGTTCTTGCTTCAAGTTTCCGTTATCAATCAGTGATCGCGCAATCCCTGCAAAACCTGTTATCGGCCAACAAAGCCGCCGGTATTGACGGTTCGACGGCGGTTGGCGCGCAAGCGGCATATCTCGACAAGGTCTCCTCACACCTCTCGCGCTTACTCGTTTCTCGCGACGAGCTTGACGCGGTCATCGATGGCGCACCGGATTTTGAGCACTCAAAAGAGAGCGCATTCTATTACCGTAACCAAGTGATCCCGGTCATGGACCGCGTTCGATCAGATTGTGATGCACTTGAATCAATGGTCGATTCGGACCACTGGATGCTTCCCACCTATCACGAACTGCTATTCCTGATGTAGTTTAGACGCACCATCAGCGGGTCGGGAAACCGGCCCGCCAACTCCTGAACCTGATGTGAGGCGCTATGGCAGATATCGAATCGACACGATTAGACAGTGGCATCGTTGCGCTCACGCTGAATCGACCGGACCGTATGAACGCCTTAGGTCAGCAATTGATCGCTGAATTTGCTGGCCATCTGGCTGAATTGAATAGAGATCCTGAAGTGCGTATTCTGATCATCAAGGCCAATGGCAGAGCCTTTTGCGCAGGGGCCGACCTCAAAGAGCGGGCGCAAATGTCCGAGCCCCAAGTGGCCCAATTTGTGTCTAAACTGAGATCGACTTTCGCCACGCTTTATCAGCACAATAAGATAACCGTGGCCATGATTCAGGGAGCGGCGCTAGGCGGCGGCTTGGAGCTAGCCCTTGCCTGCGACCTCCGTTACGCGGCCAATCAAGCTAAACTGGGTCTGACCGAGACGCGCCTAGCGATCATTCCTGGCGCTGGCGGCACCCAACTCTTACCACGCCTTATTGGCGTCGCGAAAGCCAAAGAAATGATCTACAGCGCACGTGTCGTAAACGGCACCGAGGCTGCGCAAACAGGTCTTGTACACGCATCGGTGCCATTAGCTGAATTAGAATCATTCACCATGCAACGCGTCAACGCCATCGCTGCTAACGGCCCTATTGCTTTGGCCCAGGCAAAAAAAGCCATCGACATGGGTATACAGGGCACCCTCGAAGAAGGCCTGAAGATTGAGCAGTCGTGTTACGCAGAAATCATTCCGACACAGGATCGATTAGAGGGGCTGCAGGCCTTCCGCGAGAAAAGACCACCCAAATACGAAGGTCACTAACTGCGCAACAACCCCCAAACGAAGGCACTGACACCGACCGCTAAACAGTAAAAACCAAAATAAAAGAAGCGACTGCCATTCAACAAGCGCATGAGGAATTTTAGCGCTAAGAAACCCGACAAGAATGCCGCAACACAACCTGCCGAATAAGGCACCACCAGATTGACGCTATCCGCTAGCGGCACCTCCATCAAGTCCTTGACCGCCAATACGCCCGCTCCGGCGATGACAGGCACGGCCATTAAAAACGAAAAACGAGCGGACGCTTGCCGGCTGAGACCCAAAAAGACACCTAACATAATCGTAGACCCGGAACGCGAAATACCTGGAAGAATGGCAAAGGCTTGGGCGACACCCATCGCGATCGCCATCAGCCATGTCATCTCTGCATAGGCCACGCCTTGCTTTCGTATGAGTAGGCCGGCCAATAAAACGACGCCAGTAATAATCAACATGGCCCCAACAACGGCCACATTGTTATGTAACGAAGCAATGATATCTTGCATGCTGAAGCCGACAACAACAGCTGGTAACGTGGCCAGCACGAGATAGCCCGGTATCCAACGCGGCAAATCGCCGGGCTCGTTTTTAAAGACGAGGCGGAATAACTGCAACCAGTCGTGCCGAAAGTAAACAAGGATGGCCGCTAACGTGGCCAAATGCAGCAGGATATCAAAAACAAGATCGGCTTCATGTAGACCGCCCATTACGCCTGCAAGCGCAAGGTGGCCAGAGGAAGAAACAGGAAAGAACTCGGTCAACCCCTGCACGATCCCCAGAATTATCGCCAACCAAACACTCATGATTCCTCCCAAGTTACGCCAAAAAGGGGTTTTACCATAGAACAGCGGGTCGTGTTCGGTTACAATGCGTGCGAAATGAGTGGTTTCTCAGCTGCCAAATTGATTGCCAAACCCTGGGTTCGTAGTTTGATCTATTCGTTGATCACGATCGGGGCGCTATTCTTATTGTTGCGGGCAAGAGACGTGATAGCGCCAGTCCTTATCGCATTGATCATCGCCTACATATTCGATCCGGTCATCGACCGTTTGGAAGCTTGGCGTATCCCCAGGACATGGGGCATTGTGATACTTATCGGCGCATTGCTATTAATTTTCACGGGTTTCGCGCTTTATGTCATTCCAAAGCTAATCCGACAACTCAATGAATTAGCTAGCCTGTTCCCCGTTTATATCGATCGCTTTCGCGACCAATTCATGCCTGAGTTTAAGGAGTTCCGAGCGCAACATCCAGACGAGTTCGAACAGGCTATGGCTTGGCTTGAGCAGCAAGCAAAACAGAACGGCACGATCCTATTCAAGGGCATAAGTTCTAGCCTCGCGGCATCTTTTGTATCTATGGGCTCGTTCTTGGCTGGTATCTTAGGGTTCATCGTCGTTCCTGTACTGGCTTTTTATTTGTTACGCGACTTCGACGTCATGAAAGCGAAAGCCGCTGAATTAATTCCATTAGGCCGACGAGAGAACGTGGTTAGCCTTTTTCGCGATATAGACGGCGCTTTGGGTAGTTTCCTAAAAGGCCAACTGACCGTGGCGGTAATTCTCTCGATCATCTATTCATTTGGTCTTTTCTTCGCGAAATGTCCCGCCTTCCTGTTGATCGCAGTCATTGCAGGATTTGCAAACTTAGTGCCCTATTTGGGCATCGCTTTAGGGATGCTGCCCGCTGTTGCCTTGACTTATTTGTCAACACACTCAATCGCCTACACATCCATCGCCGCAATGACCTTCATCGTCGGCCAAATGCTCGAAGGCATGCTCATTACGCCTAAAGTAGTTGGCGAATCAGTCGGATTACATCCTGTGGTCGTCATGGTTGCACTGATGATCGGCGGCTCCTATTTTGGGATATCAGGCATGATTCTCGCCCTACCCGTCTCTGCGGTGCTGATGGTGTTATTGAAGCGCACCTATCGATCTTACTTGGCCTCTGAGCTCTACCACGAAGGCGTTATGGAAATGTTCGACAATGACGCCGCTGACGAATCCAGCGAAGAATCGGCTAAACTAGCTGATGTGGACAAAAAAACCACCGAAAACAGCTGATCAGGAATACGTCGCCACTCAATTACGTATCAACTCTAGGTTGTCGTTTGACGTCGTAAGGAGCTCCCTTTGAGATATTTGATATATGCGGTCATGTGGCTATCGCCTTTGGCCATCGCCGCCAGCGAACATGTGAGCGTCAAGCTCGTTGCCGATCACGAGACGATTGCGGCCCAACAATCATTTAGTCTCGCCATCCGCATGGACATGAAAGATCACTGGCACACCTATTGGGAGAATCCTGGCTCATCCGGCCTGCCAACGACAGTTAATTGGACGCTACCAGAGGGTTTAGAGCTCTCCGCGCTGCTATTTCCCAACCCCACAAGGTTTGTCGATGCGGCTGGTTTCGTCACCTACGGTTATGACAAAACGACTTATCTGATTGTTGATGCTAAATACACAGGGTCCGATCCATCAATCTCCATCAAAGGCGTAGTTGAGTGGCTTGAATGTAAAGAAATATGTATCCCGGGCCAACAAGATGTCAGTCTTACTTTGAATGTTGGCGACCCATCGCCAACCTCCTTAGCCAAGTCAATTCAGGATGCTCGATCTAAGATTCCTACTGTTTATGGCGACGAAGCACCGTTCTCATATGCATCCAAAACCGAAATGGTGGGTGACACATGGACAGGTACGATCCAGCTGACTGCAAAAACGGCCGACTGGTCACCCAGCCAGATCGAATATTTTCCTGGGCCTAACCCCAATGGTGAACTAAAGAACCATGCAACTCGTCGCCAGGATGATCATTGGATCGTCGAGCTGGACTACAATATCTGGGAAGAGAACGTTGCCGATGACTTAGAGATGTTCGGCGTATTGATCTTTGACGATGGCGAAAGCTACAAGATTCCTGTCTACCCCAATAAAGGCGAGATAAGCGCCGTCGCTAAAGCTTCCAATTCAAATCGAAAAGGTATGTTGCTGATTCTGTTTATGGCCTTTATCGGCGGCATCATATTGAATCTGATGCCTTGCGTTTTGCCCGTCCTTTCCCTAAAGATCCTGTCCTTTATTCAAGAAGCTGGCGAATCTCGGGCGCGTCGTATGCAATTCGGCTGGGTTTATACCCTCGGCATTATGGTTAGTTTCTTACTGCTTTCCGCTGCCATCATTGCCCTCAAGATGACCGGTGAACGGGTGGGCATCGGCTTCCAGTTTCAAAATGCGTCTTTTGTTGTCTTTATGATCGTTCTGTTATTTGTGATGGGCCTTAGTTTTTTTGGCGTTTTCACCCTCAATCCCCCACAAGTCAGCGGCTTGACCGGACTCACCACTAAGCAAGGCCTTTCGGGTGCTTTCTTCAACGGCATCCTCATGACCTTACTCTCCACACCATGCACGGCCCCTTTGCTAGGCGCAGCCTACGGTTGGGCAATGAGCGCTGAATACTGGCAGCTGTTAGTGGTTTTTCAAGCGGTCGCTATAGGATTAGCCGCACCTTACTTACTGCTTTGTAGCGCACCCTATTTGTTGAAGTTCTTACCCAAGCCCGGGCCATGGATGGATGACTTTAAAGTTTTCATGGGCTTCCCACTACTGGCAACCTGTGTTTGGTTGTTATGGGTCTTAGGTACACTTGAAGGCAGCAAAGCCATTATCGCGACGCTTACCTTACTTGTATTTTTGGCCATTAGTTTGTGGTTGGTAGGCAAATCTCTGTATGGAAAGAAAAAGGTACTTGGTCTTTCGTTCGCGCTCCTGTTGGCCTTTTTGGGAGGCTGGCTAGGGTTACGCATTAATGCGCCATCCAATATTGAGTGGACACCCTATACGGCCGAACAATTAGCCTCATTACGCGGCGCTGATCGCCTAGTTTTTCTCGATTTCACGGCCGAATGGTGCACAACCTGTAAATTCAATGAGAAACTGGTCATTGACACTCAAGCTGTCAGAAACGCGTTCGCCCAAAACGAGGTCGCCACCGTAAAAGTAGATTACACGCATTACGATCAAGAAATCACCCGCATGCTTAACGAATTTGAACGCGCCGGCGTGCCTCTATATGTCATCTATCCGGGCTCAGGTGAACCTATCGTTTTGCCGGAAGTCATCACTCAATCCATGGTGTTAGCAGCCGTCAAGGAAGGCTCTGCACGACTAAACCAAATGAGCCAACTGTAGCGATATGGTCCTGTTCATGTGTTTGTTATTACTTGGCCTACAAGATTCGCAGGTCCTGGTATTAAGCAATGGCCAATTTATCGTTTGCACGAAGTACGAACGTGCCAATGGACAAGTCACCATTTATCGAGACGGTCAGGTATTTAGGTTACCGGATAAATCCATCGACTGGCCAAAAACGGAACAAGAACAACAGAAACAGGCTGAGCCGACCAAACCTAAACCCAAAGTAAAGCCAGCAGTCCCAAAACCAAAGGCCGATCGCGCCCCAATCGTTCTGACCAATGACAATTTCAAATCGAGTTCACCAACGCTAGAAACGATTCGCGTCCCCTTCACGTCCATCGGCAACACGGTTATCGTTGATATCACCATCAATGGACAAGGTCCCTACCAAATACTTGTCGATACCGGCGCGTCAATTACGGTTATCGAGCCAGACTTAGCCTTGAGACTTGGCACAAGAGGCGGTCGCCTACTCAACCTGAGTGGTGTTGGTGGAGGCATCCAAAGTGAACAGGTCAAACTCGATGAGATTTCAATCGGTGGCGCCATCCAAAAGGAGTTTATGGTCGCGGCTCACGCTATTGAGGCGACCAAAGTACTCGGCGTGATTGGACTACTCGGCCAGGATTTTTTGGGCCGTTACCGAATGGAACTTGATTCGGTCGCCAAGACGATGGCGCTGACGCCTCACGGCATAACACCAATGCCCTCTCAAGCATCGCAGATAGAAGCCCTAAATCGGTTAGTAGAAGAACAACCGGGCCGTATGCAGCAATTCCGCCAGGCTTATGATCAGTTGAACCGGCTCTATCAAACCTATATGAAGGGCGCACGACCCGATGGCGTATCCTCGACATTGAGTTCGGTAACAGCCTCTTTGAACGATTTCAAGAACTACTCACATCGCGTTGAACAGAGTCTAGGCCGAGTCGACAAGCAAACACTGACCGCCGATCAGAAAAGGGCCGCCATGAAATTCACCGCTTGTTTTGCTGAGCTGGATAGCTTCCTTAGAGAAGCCATTCAGCTATCTCAACTGATGAAGCGTTCGTTTAGCAGCCCAGACGCCAACCACAACGAATTGGATCAAAAGGCGGTGTCCCTTCAGCGTGAACAAAGATCCTATGAAAGCTGCCAAAACTAAGAATTAGCCAAGCGGTAAGGAGGGTTGCGGT
Organism: Holophagae bacterium; assembly: GCA_029263455.1. Taxonomy (GTDB): domain Bacteria; phylum Acidobacteriota; class Holophagae; order Acanthopleuribacterales; family Acanthopleuribacteraceae; genus JAGQSC01. Next base: position 109,760 of record JAJCXM010000008.1, on the reverse strand, counting down.
TGTTCTTCGCCATCGTTCCAACGGGTGCGCAGCTCCCACTCGGCACGTTTCCCGCGACACAGAGTAGATACCGGAGCATATCCGCTCTGCGCAAAACCATAGTCCGAAACCAAGCCACCACGGCAACGTGGGCAAGGTTCTGTACGGTCGGCATCTACAAAAACAAAATAACAATTTAGGCATAAGCGATAGTCAGGCGCCAAGCGTAAGCGGTGTGCGCCACTCTCTAACAGGACATGATGCAACTGTTGTAGCCGATCATCACTAGACTCACGGTCTCGTGAGAACAGGGTCACGTCGCAGTTACCGTTAACGGCTGTGTGTAACTGGCCTTCGAGCCGCAGACGCGCCTTCCAAGAAAGCGGATCGCAGGTGAATAGCGAGGTGCCCGTACTATAAATCGGCTCCGCTTGACGAGGCTGGTGCAGCATGTAGGGACTGAATTTTTGCCCAAAAGCCTTCATATCTAACTTGGCGAAGCGATAGGCGACATCATCATCTGCAGGTTCAGACAGGATCATCTTTAATTTGTGCAGTTGGTTGAGTTCATTCATGACCGCCTGAATTTCCGACAATAGCTGACTGGCCTTACGTGTGACCGCGTCTGGGGTTGCCAACGGCGTTCCTATCGCCAACCTTGCCATTTCAGCCAGACCAATGAGGTGGATCGCTTGCGTCGAATCGTCCAACTTCAAGAACGGCTGTCCATTAAAACGATGTCTTAAGAAGCGAAGCGGTCCACGAGCGCCATAAGCCATCAGTCGCGAAACAAACATCCGTTTCTGGCGGTGGGCGGAAACGGTTAACTCTAATGCCTCTCTTAAGCCTCGTTCGAAATCTTGGCCTTCATCCTTCATCCAAAGGTGGGCGACATTAATGGCCACAGCACTAATGGAAAAGCCACGTAAACGAGCCGGATGCGCCATATTAGCCAATAAATCTGGATGATTGAGTGGCCATCGGCCCATGGCGCCAAAGCCACGATGACCGTCACTAATGGCGATGACTGGGTTTCCTTGACTAACAGCCACACGATATAGTTTTTGGTGAAGTTCAGACCAGGCCGTATCGCGGTTGTTCAAGTGGAATACGAATTGCGGGCGCAAGAAGGGTGCCGCACGCTGATCTCCTCGTGCCAAAACATCTAGCAGAATGCGGTTGAAGCGCTGCAAGTCTGAGGCATAGCTCTCTAGCGGCCTAACGTCTAATCCACCACCGGGCGCAACCGCATGTACGGCTCGCAAAGGTCGCGGCAGATCGAAATCGAAATCAAGTGTGACTCTGGGACCCGAACCGCCACGGCCGGCATTGAGCTGAGCGAACTCGAACACCATTTGTTGACAGAACTGCTCAAGTTCCTTGTCATTCAAGGGCGCTAAGAACGGCATCAGCAAGGTATTGACGAAGCCCCAATGAACCTCGCCTGCAAATTGGTTCTGCAGTTCCCTTGTGAATCTCACCAGATGGGCGAGCAGGACCTCCGGGCGTTTGGCAGGACCTGCATTTGGTGACCAACTGGATGCAGGCAAACCATTGGCCTTGATGTAGTCGGGGGTCAGGAACATATCGTGAGGGCGATCTACCGCACCCAAGTCCATCAGTCCGATGATGCCTTTTTCATGGGCTTCAACCACTTCTGGTTGATACACCCGCTGCACGGCAAACTGCGTTTTTATGCGCTCAGCCAAGCGCCGAGAAGTGGCTTCAGGGTTTTGATCAGAGCCGGCAAATGCGCCAGTAGGATGGAAAATATTCAGCTCGACGTGTTCAAGGGGCATTTCAACGGCATCCACCGGTAGGTCACCGATGTCATAGCCGCGTTGGCGTAGCAGTCCAGCAACCCACGTGACTACCAACGAAGCTGGTGGCTTTGCAAAACCCAAATCGCTGACATGGCCACGCACGTATCGCAACACATCATGTACTTCGTGATAAGGGATATCGAAATCTTGACCCAGCAATGCCGCCAATCGGTCAAAATCTAAACTAGGTTCCTGATCTTTTGTGCCATCAAACAAAGCGGCATGACGGTGAAACTCATTGAGACGATCAATGTGTTCAGCTGAACGTGGCTTTCTGGATCTTTGCTTGTCGTTTGGATGGTCCAAGGCTATGCCCTCAAATTCGCGTGCCATTCTACCGTTAATCCGAGCTTCCCGGCAAACGAGGCCGTACTTTTGATCAACGATAAATCTACGATTGCAGCGCATAGCCTAAGTAGGCCCCATTTGAGGCGCTAAGGTAATCCAACGCCATGACAACTATCGAGCGAATGGCTTGTTTAGCTATGAGACTTTCGCACAAATCTAAGTGGCTTTTCCCAAAATAGGTACCTTGAGTTCATCGAGGTTTGAAGCCGCGAAAGAACCACCCTGCCGCTAAACGTTCACGACCGATAGGACCTAGATCACGATCGAGCCCCTGATTATCACGACCTAAATGTTCGCGGAATTCCTGCAAATGTGTTTTCCATTCACCAGCAACCATGTCCGGCAAAACCATGTCGAGCTGCATCATTAACCCAAATGAAGGCAAGTGATAGGGCGCAATGCCAACTTCTTTCTCTTCGAACATATGAAAGACACGCCTTAACCCATATTTTGACATATTAAAGTAGTGGCTCGGACCGGCATGAAAAGGTTGCATAAACGCGGTATCAACAAAAATTTCGCCGCCTGGCTTTAGGACACGATAGAGTTCACGCGCCGTCATAAACGGATCTGGAATGTGCTCGAAAACACTTTGACTAACCACGGCATCGAAACAATTGTCCTTAAATGGGATCTCGATTCCTGGCGAGATAACGTCGGTATGCGCGTATTGTTGGATATCTAGGTAGCAAATATTGGCACGTAAAGCCGAGTCGGGTGAATTGCCCGCGCCAAAATCAAGTACCAACCCGTTACCTGCTCGCTCAAGCAAGTCAAGCGCACCTTCGCCATATTGAGCCGTTTTTGTCGTCTCAAAAACAGTCTGACTTGGATAAAGACCTTTATCGAGAAAAAAGAAAGCGGGTCCTCTGACCAATCCCGAATTGCCGCAATACTTACATTCCCAATGACGCTTAACCACAGCTAACGAACCCGAACAGCCTGTACATTGAAGTAGGTCGGCCAGATCGTAATTCCGTCGACGCCAAGCGCCACCGGTTTTTTCATTAACCGTCATGGTTCGTTTGATTAGGTGTCTCGGGTCCTTAAATCCATGATCCCAAATAGACACATCAAATGTATCGCTTGAAACTAAGCCATCATAGATCCACAGATCGCCAACAAAACCACTTGTATCACTAGTCTCATGATCCGGGTATACGACCGCAACGTCTGGACGCGGCAAGCCGTGGTCTAAAGCCACGTAGGGTTCGTCGTTCAAATGAAGGACCAGTTGTGGCTTGTGCTCCTGAGGCGCCAAGTACCAACCGGAAAAACGACTTCGACGTGGAATGACTTTTCCTGCGGGCACATCAAGACAAAATGGGTAGGGTGAAATGGAAGGCACCTGTACTCCTAACAATTAACACGACGAGTCTGTCCGCAACGACAAATTGGCCGCCATTCTACCGTTAATCCGAGCTTCCCGGCAAACGAGGTCGTATTGTCTGTATTTGAAATGAGCCCCTGTCGACAAACACAGAAATGCTTCCGAAACGTTGCGTAGCCATGGTCTCGGCTTCAATGACGTCCAATCGTCCCAACACGTCAGCATGTGGATGGCCAAAACGGTTATTTGCCCCGCATGATATCAATGCCAACTTGGGACGTAGCTGAGCCAGGAACGAACTTGAGGTCGCACTACGACTTCCATGATGACCAACTTGTAAAACGTCGGCCGTCTGAGCCAAGGACCGTTCCACAAAATGACCAGCGTCGCCCATAAAACAAAAGTCAACGCCATCGATTTGCGCGCCAAGTACGATACCCGATTCGTTGTTATTAGGCGCATTGGCTGAGCAGTCTGGCCATAAAAGCTCAAGTTGCATGTCACGAGGTCCTTCAATGAAATCATCGCGACCCAACGCAATTAGCCGCCTATCTTTGAAAAGTGGATTGGCTTGAAAGCTTTGGATTTGACACTCGGGGATGGTGACCGCAATGGCGTCTGCTAGTTGCTCGATGAGCTCGAAATGATCGGTATTGTGATGCGATATCACGATCGCTTCCAACTTTTTCAAGCCATGCAAGCGCAACGCCGTTGTTAATGTCACACCAATTGGAAGTCGACCGCCAACATCAAATAACAAACCGCGCCCTTGATCATCCAACAACAGACAACATTGACCTTGTCCCACATCCAACATGACGACACCCGCCCGAGTGGTCGGCTTGCCCAACAGCAAAAAGCAAAGTGTCACCGAGAGCACCAGGTACCAGCGCATTTCACGGCGACCAAACAATAAAATGGCTGCCATCAGTGACAAGAACAGCAATATGAACAACGGATAGCCTGGCTGGCGTACGACTTCCCATTGCCACTGCTGGTTAGCGAGCCATTGACAGGCGGACGCAAGCAAGTTTGATGTTCCATTGGCGATGGGCACAAGAACAGGTATCCAAATGGCAACACAACCTAACGCCGCCGTAGCTAGTAGCGCGAGCAAAAAGACGAGGCCGCAGATATTCCATATCAAAGATATGAGGTCAGTCGCTCCCATGAACATGAGGTTGATGGGCAAAACAAATAACTGTGCGGAAACAATAGGTAAACCCCAACGCACATATTTCTCTAACGGGTGGATCAGCGGGCTGCGTAACTTAGGCCTAATGCCGAGAACCAGTCCCAAGCTCGCCGCGAAGGTATACCAAAACCCTCGAGACGCCCATAGTGAAGGATCCAATACCAATAAACAAACGACAACCGCCGCCCAGCCACGCAGCCAGGATCGTGGCGCATTAATGAGAGGAATCAGCTGCCATAAGATCAGCATCAGGGTAGCTCGTGTGACTGAAGGTGTCCATCTCATCCAGGTGGCAAAAGCGAGCAAGCCTGCAGTTACCAAAAGTAAGCGCAAAGTGGGTCTACGGATCCAAAAAACGCACAACCTGATGGCAAAAAAGACCAACATACAGTGCAGGCCCGAAATCGCTAGCAAGTGACCTACACCCAACGGTGCCAGTAACTCCCGCCACTCGTAGGCCGGTTCACCCCGTAAAAACACACCTAATAGTTCATTGCTTAAGGGGTTCAGACCATTCCCTTCCTCAACAACCTGAGTCACCTCATCAACCAAGCGCCAATCCTTAACAGAGCCGTAAACATAGGGTTTGAGCCGAGTTCGTAAATCTTGGCTAGGCAATCGAATCGTGGCCACCGGGGCTTGGTATTTGAGTTTGAGCCATCCACTAAATGAACTGCCATTGGGAATCTTGCCGTCACTCTCTGGCAGATAGACACGGATCTGATCGGCCGGGAACCCTTTCTCTAAACGGTCTAGATGAATAGTCGAAAGAGTGACGGCAGATCCATGTTTCGTCGCTTTATGGTCAAAAATGCGACCGGTCACGTGGATTGGATCCTCGATGACTAAATCTGACCAGTCGTCCTTATGAATCTCGGACCAGGTCCACGCCATAAGCAGACCGCTAAACAGGGACAGTAACGGGCAGAACCATAACGCGATCATCAATTTTTTACGCAGCAAAAGCCCACAAAGGGTAATACAGAGGGTCCAAACGGCAAAAGCCTGCGTCAACGTCAGATATGAGTCTTCAACTACACCCCATAACAAGCCAAGCAAACAACATGCAACACACACAAAACTCAGGGCTTTGGCTGCGTCAAAAGGGCTAAACAAGTGTTTTATGAACATGGATTTTGAAGCTCATTATAGAGCCAGGTCACGCACCTGGGCGCACAAAATCACGGTTTTGCGGAACACGGGTTGATTTAGCCATACACACTACATATGGTGTATTTACCTATTGACACCCACAAAATATGGGCATAAGATGCGAGAAAACCAGACATCAGTATTCCGGTTGAAACTGTAGGAGGCTGCATTATGCTGCCTTCACAGCACGGTTTGTCGACGGCTGGTTTTTATATATACATAGCATCGTAGTTAATGCGGGGGAGTAGGCATGAAATTTACGCGCTGTTTTACCGTTGCCGGTCAGACTCCATTTGATTCCATCAAGTTTGTTAAAAAATCATCTGAAATACGTAATCCTGATGGGACCTTAGTTTTTTCGGCGGAGAACATCACGGTTCCGGCAGATTGGTCACAAGTGGCCGTTGACGTATTGGCCCAGAAATACTTTAGAAAAGCTGGCGTACCGGCTTGTGTACGCAAAATAAACGAAAAAAACGTCCCTAGCTGGTTGCAACGCAGCCAGGCAGACGAAAAATCCTTAGAACAAATACCCGAAGACACCCGTTATGGGATGGAAACCGATGCCCGCCAAGTTTTTGGCCGGCTAGCTGGCTGCTGGACTTATTGGGGTTGGAAACACGACTATTTTTCCAGCGAAGAAGATGCCCGCATTTTCTACGACGAGCTTAGCTTCATGTTAGCCCGACAAATGGTGGCGCCCAACTCTCCACAATGGTTTAACACAGGTTTAGAGTGGGCGTATGGTGTTAATGGACCTGCTCAAGGTCACTTTTACGTAGATCCATCGACAACCAAACTATGTCGTTCAAAAGACTCATACACTCATCCTCAACCCCATGCCTGTTTCATTCAAAGTGTTTCCGATGACCTGGTGAATGAGGGCGGCATCATGGATCTCTGGACCCGTGAAGCGCGTCTCTTTAAATACGGTTCCGGCACCGGCTCTAATTTCAGCCGGATCCGCGCCGCCGGCGAATCACTTTCGGGCGGTGGCCGTTCATCTGGACTAATGAGCTTCCTTAAGATAGGCGACCGCGCTGCAGGTGCCATCAAATCCGGCGGCACGACACGACGCGCAGCCAAGATGGTAACCCTGGATATCGACCATCCCGATATCGAAGAATACATCGATTGGAAGATGGTTGAAGAGCAAAAAGTTGCCGCCCTAGTGGCAGGTAGCCGAGCCACCAAACTGGCGCTACGCGATATCCTCAGTGCTTGCTGGAGCGAAGAGGGCGAACTCAAGAACGACCCAAAAGAGAACAGCAAGCTTATGACGGCCATTCGCAAAGCGGTCGACAATCACATTCCTCAGTCCTATATCCACCGTGTTCTGCAACTGGCGCAACAAGGCTACAAAGATTTCGCCGTTCCAGAATATGACGTGAACTGGGAGTCTGAAGCCTACAGCACCGTGAGTGGTCAAAACTCAAACAACAGCGTGCGAATCACAAATGACTTTCTGCACGCCCTACATAACGGTGATAATTGGAACCTGACCTCTAGAAGAAATGGCGAAACGCTACGCGAAGTGCCGTCAGAACAGTTATGGCAAAAGATCGGATTCGCCGCGTGGAGTAGTGCCGATCCTGGCCTTCAGTTTGATACCACCATCAACGAATGGCATACCTGCCCCAACGATGGTCGCATCAATGCATCCAACCCATGCAGTGAATACATGTTCCTTGATGACACCGCATGTAACCTGGCCTCCATGAACCTGCTACGCTTTTTCGACACCGAGGACAATCATTTTGACGTCGAGAAATTCACCTATGTCACCCGCATGTGGACCGTCGTATTAGAGATCTCAGTATTGATGGCGCAATTCCCAAGCAAAGAGATCGCCGAACGATCTTATGAGTTCCGCACATTAGGATTGGGATACGCCAATCTGGGCGCCATGCTCATGGTTTGTGGCATTCCCTACCATTCACATCGCGCCAACGCGATAACAGGCGCCATCACATCACTGATGACCGGCATCTGTTACCGCACATCTGCGGAAATGGCTGCAGAACTGGGACCCTTCCCGGGCTATAAACGCAACAAAGACCACATGTTACGCGTCATTCGAAACCATCGCCGCGCTGCCTACAACACCGATGAACGCGAATACGAGCAACTGGAAGTCAAACCCATGGGCATTGATTCCAGTCATTGTCCGGGCTATTTGTTGGACGCCGCTAAACAGGCGTGGGACGAAGCGCTCGAAATGGGTGAGCATGACGGCTATCGCAACGCTCAGGTCAGTGTGTTAGCACCCACAGGCACCATCGGCTTAGTGATGGATTGTGATACCACCGGTATCGAACCCGATTTCGCCTTGGTCAAGTTCAAGAAACTTGCAGGCGGCGGCTATTTCAAGATCATCAACAGTTCCGTGCCTTCGGCGTTGCGGAACTTAGGCTACACGGCTGATCAAATTCAACGCATCACCGAGTATTGTCGCGGCACGGGTACCCTTAAAGGTGCGCCATCAGTCAATCACGAGTCATTACGCAGTAAAGGGTTTACCAGCTCGGTACTCGAAAAGTTGGAGTCATCATTAAGCTCCGTCTTTGACATCAAGTTCGCCTTCAATAAATACACCCTAGGGGAAGACTTCCTCATCCAATCATTAGGTATTGCCCGTGATCGCATCGATGATTTCAATTTCGATTTGCTCAGCGAAATGGGTTTTGGCCGCGAAGAGATTCAAGCCGCCAACGACTATTGCTGCGGCACCATGACCATTGAAGGGGCGCCCTTCCTAAAAGAAGAGCATTATCCTGTCTTTGATTGTGCCAACAAGTGTGGCGCTAAAGGCAAACGATTCATCGCTTATGAAGGTCACCTCAACATCATGGCAGCGGCGCAGCCGTTCTTATCAGGCGCCATCTCCAAGACCATCAACATGCCTAACGAAGCAACGGTCGATCAGATCGGTAAGGTCTATCACCGTGCTTGGGAACTAGGCGTTAAGGCGATCGCACTTTATCGAGATGGTTCCAAGTTGAGCCAACCGCTTTCGTCCTTCTCGGACGACCTTATCGGTGAATTCGATGAAGAAACAAGCAGTCATGACCGTGTGGTTGCGACCGCTAAATCACTCACGCAGATGGTGAAAGCAAGACGTGAATCGCTGCCTAACCGCCGCGATGGTTACACGCAAAAAGTCGTCATCGGCGGCCACAAACTCTACCTACGAACGGGCGAATATCCGGATGGTCGTTTGGGCGAGATCTTCTTAGACATGCATCGTGAAGGCGCCGCCTTTCGCAGTCTGATGAACTGTTTTGCCATCGCCGTTTCACTGGGTCTGCAATATGGCGTGCCTTTAGAAGAGTATTTGGACGCCTTCGTATTTACTAAATTCGAGCCCAGCGGACCTGTGGTTGGACATGACAACATCAAGTTTAGCGACTCAGTCATTGATTTCGTATTCAGGGAACTGGGTTTACAGTACTTGTCTCGCAATGAATACGCCCATATCCCGGTCACACCACCTGTCGTCGATGAACCTGGTTTTGACGATACCGATCTGGAGTTTTCGGAAGTCATGAAGCTTACCAAAGTGGAAGTACAAACCAAGAGCAAGACAACCAGGGGATCGTCACAGACCTTGTCACACCAAAAAATTGCACGTCTCAAGGGTTACGAAGGTGACCCCTGCCCTGACTGCGGTAATTTGACGCTCGTGCGTAACGGCACCTGCCTCAAATGCGACACCTGCGGCGCCACCACGGGCTGTAGCTGAAAAAACTTTCTTTCGCTCCTTGTCTGTCGAAAGGCCCGAACTTCGGTTCGGGCCTCTTTTCTTCTTGGGGACAGCTATCGTTGCATGGCCATTATCAGTGAAACAGGTTTCCAGAGGCTGACGCAGCAAGCAACAAGCAACAAGCAGCAAGCAGCAAGCAGCAAGCATTGGAACAGGCGAGGCCGACCAGACCAGGGTTCTACGTCCTTTTTTTCCAGCTACTACTGCAAAAATTGGTTGCCAGATGTTTCGGCTGAACTACGTGGCACTTATGAGACCGCCTCTTCCAACATTCACTAGGCTTTAACATCTTCCGCATGAAGCCTCTCAGTCGGAGTGTCGGTGTCGACACGAGCGCAGCGATTGAGGCACCGCTTTGGACGAAGAGCTGGCGAAACTGAAGTGACCGGGTCTGCGAATCGAGCAAGCGAGGTTCGCAAGCGCCATGTCTGAAGTTACAAGTAGATCGACGACCAAATCACTCACATTCTCATGAGAATCCGAGCTAGCCATCTCCCCGCACAAAGGCGCGGAGGCCAGTGAGGCCGTGGTTTTCAGCCTCAAAGAGGCGGCAGATTATAGCCCCGGTCGTAAGGCCGGGGTAAACGTCCATAATCCGCAAAGAGCCCCATTGGGCGGCAGGAAGCTGGGTAACATCTTCGGGTTGGGATAATTGGCGTACCTCACTATCTATCTGAAAAAAACGATTTCGAACCAATAGCCGGAAGCCTGACTCACATTCTTGAGTCTTGGAGCGAGTCATGAAATCGCCTCCCCAACCAATCCAACATTCACTTCGTCTTGCATCTTCCGCATGGCGCATCTCAGTCGGAGTGTCGGTGTCGACATGAGCGCGGCGATTGAGGCACCGCTTTGGACGAAGAGCCTGCAAAACAGAAGTGACCGGGTCTGCGAATCGAGCGCGCGAGGTTCGCAATTGAAATGTCTGAAGTTACAAGTAGATCGACGCCCAACTCGACGCAGTCTCAAGAGAATCCAAACTCAACACCCTTTCGCGCTTTACCGTTGGAGGCGTGAGTGAAACGAGGATTTTGTTGAACGGATCGTTTTGACAACACAGACGGGACGTCTATGCCACACTTGCCAGAGGGCTAACAGCCGAACCTCCGGCTGGAAGCTCGGACTCACATTAAAGACGCTTGAGTCTACTTTTGCGACAGCCTTGAGATGTCCGTGCCACACTTGTTTGCGCTGGAACGAGGCCAGTGAGGCCCCGGTTTTCAGCCTCAAAGAGGCGGCAGATTATGGCCCCGGTCGTAAGGCTGGGGTAAACGTCCATAATCCGCAATGAGCCCCATTGGGCGGCAGGAAGCTGGGTAACATCTTCGGGTTCAGACGATTGGCGTACTTCCATTTATCTATCTGAAAAAAAACGACTTAATACGTCCGACATGCATGCAGCTATCAAAGCTGCGACTACAATGGACAGGGAATGGGATCATTAAGGTTAATGTAGAGCAAATCCATGACGGTAATGAAACCGTCGTCGTCGGGATCGCCAGCAAATGGTTGACCCCAGAACTGGGCAAGATCCCAAAGGTCAAGCAGATTGTTACAGCCATCGCCATTGAGGTCTTCATAGCCCGTGTTAACCGCCACCAACAAGATGGCTTGATCTGTGACCATAGTTTTAGTCTGCGCGACCTCTACCATGACCTCAATAACAGTGGTCACATTTGGTGGCGGATCTAATGTCACTTGGGTCCCAGTGATAACAAGCGCAGTGGGTGGCATTGCCATCCAATCTACCTGCACAAGGGGCAGATCGCAAACCATGCCGAGATCGTATACCGGCGGATCTAATCCCAACGCCTGGGATCCGGGCGCGATGTGTGCCATCACATGGCCTACGCTTAAATCGAGTTTTAAAACAAATGCATCGCCGCGACCACCTAGTGACTCGTCGTAGGCACCGTTTGTCGTAGGAAACCCCAAGGAGACGGTACGTCCGGTGACGTACGCGTTGCCGACGTTGTCCACAGCAATCCCGTTGCCATATTCATATGACGTACTGCCAAGGAAGCTGGAATAGAGCAGGGTTGTTCCATTTGCATTTAGTTTACTCACAAACACATCAGCAGTGCCATTGTGAGATTGATCATATGCACAACTAGTCGTGGGGAAAGTTTCGGAGTAGGCAAAGCCCGTCATGTATGCATTTCCGCCGCTGTCCAATGCGATCCCATATCCAACGTATCCGTTGAGAAAGGTCGAATAGATCAGGCCCGTTCCGTTTCCATTCAGCTTGCTCACGAACACGTTTCTTCCTTCGAGTATCACGTCGAATGCACCACTTGTCGAGGGAAAATTCGTTTGGTATGAAGACTCTGTATAGCCGGTAACGTAAGCATTTCCGCTGTCATTCACCGCAATCCCATAAGCGTGATCATCATCCGTTCCACCTAAATAGGAAGAATAGCTCAAACCTCCACTTGAATTCAGCTTGCACACAAACACGTCGCGGCCACCGTTGTGAGATTCGTCGAAGGCACCGCTTGTCGAGGGAAAATTCGTGACGTAACCATAGTCAGTATAACCGGTCACGTAAGCGTTATTACTACCGTCCACTGCAATCGCCTGTCCGTAGTCCCAACTCGAACCGCCAAGGAAAGTCGAATAGACCAAGCTCGTTCCGCTTCCGTTAAGTTTACTCACGAACACATCAATGTTCCCGTTGTATGACTCATCGTATGCACCAATCGTAGTTGGATATGTCGTGGAGTAGGTTCGGCCGGTTAGGTAGGCGCTTCCGCTACTGTCAACCGCGATCCCATATCCAGAGTCGGTACTTGATCCACCAAGCAAAGTTGAATATATCAAGTTCGTTCCACTAGCATTTAGCTTGCTCACGAACACGTCACCATAGCCGTTATGAGATTCATCATAGGCACCGTTTGTCGTCGGATACGTTAACGACACCGTCAAGCCCGTAATATAGGCATTACCGAAGCTGTCGACCGCGATATCCAGTCCCGCATCGTAATCCGAACCTCCAAGGAAACTGGAATAAACCAGGTTTGTCCCATCAAGGTTCATCTTACTCACGTATACGTCAGAATCCCCGTTGTAGGGCTCGTCGTAGGCGCCACTCGTTGTCGGGAAATTCGAGGATTGGGTTCCGCCGACAATATATGTGCTGTTGCTGCCATCCACTGCGATCCCACCTCCGAAATCCGAACCCGAGCCTGCAAGGAAAGTAGAATAGACTAAGTTTGTTCCGGCCTCGTTTAACTTACTTACGAACACGTCGCTAAGACCACTATTGTAGGACTCGTCGTAGGCACCACTCGTCGTTGGATAAGTCGGCGATTTGGTCGTGCCGCAAACGAAGGCATTGCCATTGCTATCCACAGCGATCCCGTTCCCTTGGTCGTCATCTGTGCCGCCTAGGAAAGTGGAATAAATTAGGTTCGTTCCATCTGCGTTTAGCTTGCTCACGAACACGTCGCTATATCCACTATTGTAGGACTCGTCGTAGGCACCGCTTATCGTCGGATAAGTCGCGGAGCCTGTGTAGCCCGTGACATAAGCGTTGCCGTCGCTGTCCACCGCAATCGCGAAACCTACCTCGTCGCTCGATCCGCCAAGGAAGGTCGAATAAATTAGGTTGGATCCGCCTGCGTTTAGCTTGCTCACGAACACGTCGCTATGTCCACTATTGTAGGACTCGTCGTAGGCACCGCTTGTCGTCGGATAAGTCGCGGAGCCTGTGTAGCCCGTGACATAAGCGTTGCCGTCGCTGTCCACCGCAATCGCGAAACCAATGTCATTATTTGTGCCGCCAATAAAAGTGGAATAGATCAAGCTCGTGGCGTCCTGATTCAACTTGGTCACGAACAAATCAAGTTCGCCGTTGGAAGTCTCGTTGTAGGCACCACTTGTCGTAGGAAATGACGAGGATCTACCTGTGACATATGCATTTCCGTCGCTGTCCACAGCGATCCCATTTCCGTAGTCTTCAGTCCCACCACCGAGAAACGTAGAATAGATCAGGCTCGTTCCGTTCTCATTCAATTTACTTACAAAAACATCAGAATTACCGTTTTGCGACTCATCGTAAGCACCGCTCGTCGTCGGAAATTCTGACGATCTAGTCGATCCGATGACATAAGCACTACCGCTGCTGTCCACCGCAATCCCGTTGCCATAGCCATATGACGTACTGCCAAGAAAAGTGGAATAGCTCAGGTTAGCGCCACTACTATCCAGCTTGCTTACGAAAACATCATAGCCATCGCCACCGCTGTGTGATTCGGAAAACGCTCCGTCGGTTGTCGGAAACGTCAGAGAAAGGGTGTATCCGATAACGTAGACATTACTGCTGCTATCCACCGCAACCCCATTGCCAATGTCACCAGCCGCACCACCTAGAAAAGTGGAATAGACAAGGCCTGTGCCGCTTGCGTTCAGCTTGCTTACGAACACATCATGGTCACCATTCCAGCTTTCATCAATCGCGCCGGTGGTGGTGGGATAGTCCCCTGCAGGAGTGCGACCCACAACATAGGCATTGCCATCGCTGTCAACGGCGATTGCCTTACCCTCTTCTAACCCATCGCCCCCACCCCCGCCAAGATACGTGCTCCAGGTGAGTTCCGGGTCAATGATCAGCGGAAGTTCCGCGACGTACGTGCCGAGATCAAATCCGACGCGGCCTTTGCCTAAGAGCCGATACTGCACGGTCACAGGGACCGAAAGCCTATCCTGAATCTGATACGCGTACGGCGCACTAACACGCATTTCGGCACCTTCTAATTGCACGGACAACGAACCGCCATCCAGGATGCTTAAGTGTTCCGTTCCCATCTCAAGCGCAATCTGGGTGGGATCACTGCCCGGTTCAAGCAATAGTCGAAACTCCAAGCGATCGATGAAACCAACGTATTCCAGGGTCACGCCATCCCAGACATCGTCGTACACCAGTTTTTGGTAGCTGGGGATCCCAGTCTGCCAGTTTTCTTCTGGGCCCGTAAAAAAGTTAACGGTGGCACCAGATGGCTCTTCTAGACGCGGAACTAAGTTTCGCTTTGTCGCGTGTCCTTTGGAAAACCCGGCTTTGAGCACAACCATGCGCGTCTTCAGTCCATCGTCGTGCTCGGTAACCATTCCTTTGTGTGCAAAAGTTTCCATGGCGACCGGCCTACGTGGGTCCGTGAGAACAGGCATGCCGATGTAGGCGCCGCTGGGCGTAAACATGACGCGGCCTTTGGGGGTCTGTACGAAGGCAACCACCTCGTCTTGGTCTACCACGCGTTTCCCGGTCTTGTGATTGACCTGGTTGGGAATGAAATAGCTCGGTGCGACCTTAAACGATTTCAGCGCCGTCTTTTCTTGTGCGCTCTGCTCCTGGCCAAAAGCTCCCGCCACCATAAGTATCAAGGCGACGCTAGCCAAACATTTCCTGCTCATAAAGACCCCTCTATTTCTACGTCATCGTGATCCACAAACGCTGCAACCCATGAAGGACAAATCAAAAGACTCTTCCCATACTTAACCGAATCGGGCGCAGCGCGCCACTTATTTAACATAAATAGACAATAAACGCCTTGCTGTTAATTCCTTCAAACAGGCCTTTTCAGCACTTTCCAAGTAAGGCCATTTCAATGCGAGTTGTAAATTTGGTGCGCACCGATCATTTGAGCTCGGAGCTTGAAAAGAGTCTCTCGCTCGGACACGGGATATTAATGCAACCGGACCCCGACCTCCCGGCCTGCGCAGTATCCTGTCGCGCTGCCGTTGGACAAGCGCGAGTGCGACAAGGAATTGGTTGAACGGAGCGTTTTGACAACACAGGCGGGACGTCTATGCCACACTTGCCAGAGGGCTAACAGCCGAACCTCCGGCTGGCCGGCTTCACGAGTTACGCCGCGCCGAGGAAGCTCGGACTCACATTAAAGACGCTTGAGTCTACTTTTGCGACAGCCTCTGGACGTCTGTGCCACACTGGCTTGCGCTGGAACGAGGCCAGTGAGGCCCCGGTTTTCAGCCTCAAAGAGGCGGCAGAATATAGCCCCGGTCGGAATGCCTGGGTTAACGTCCAAAATCCGAAAAGAGCCTTATTGGGCGGCAGGAAGCTGGGTAACATTTTCAGGTTGCCGCGTTTGGTGCGCCTCACATTATCTATCTGAACATAAACGATTTATAACCTACGGAACGGATGCTCGGACTCACATTCTTGAAGCTTGATGTGCCGCCCGATGGGGCTCAGGATTTCTTGCAACCTGACCCCGGCCTCGCGGTCGGGGCTATATCCTGTCGCGCTATGGCGCTAGGGATGTTTGAGCGACCGGGGGAAACCAGAACTTTGTGTTTCTTTGAGTGGCACATAATTGCGAATGGGATGTTCTTGCCTCTACGAGGCGGAATATTAAGCCTAGTCGACGGCTCTTCGATTAATAATTGGTCTAGACTATGTATAGGCACAACCAACCAATCGTTACAATTGGAATTGTGGGTTGCACGAGTTTGATGCTTAACAAAAAATCTCAACGGTATGGAGAGGCACATGGCTGATGTATATAAGGATGCGAGTCATCTGTACGAGGTAGAACGACGAGTCAGACACGCGGAGCGCGAAGGTTTTAGAATCAATGAACTGACCATATCTACAAGCCAGCAAGTTCCCTGGCATTACCATTCGCATATCCGCGATACGTTTTATGTGCTTGAGGGTCAAATCACCGTTCATCTGCGGGACCCTAAACAATCTCACGTGTTACGTCCTTCCGAAACCTTTGTTGTCGAAGCGGGCCGACCACATCTCGTGATCAATAGTGGAGATGTCTCTGCCACATTCCTTGTTTTGCAAGGTGTCGGCGAATACGATTACATCCCGCTCGTCTAGGCAATTGCTCCGATAAACTGCTTCAGTGCACGAATGACGGCGTAGGCCCGAATTTCGTTGGTCAGCGGGGAAATCTTCATCCTCAGGACAAGATCAGCTATGAATACATTCTCCTTCAGATTAAAGCACCTGACTGAGACGCAATCGTGAAACTGCTGATTCAGAACATCCTCTTCTTGCTTCGCCCCTACTGGCCCTCGGCCTTGTTTGTCTTTTTTGCGATCGCGGTTCAAATGAGTTTCCGCCTGGCGTTGCCCTTTTCGTTCCAGCTCATCTTCGATCGCGCGATTCCACAGCATGATATTAGATATTTTTTGACGCTGATGTCCGTGTTGGCGCTGTGGTGGTTGGTTCAAGCCTTCTTTTCCTTGGCCCAAGACATCCAAGCATCGAAAGTGGGTATGAAGGCCGTTAATCGGTTGCGCATGAATATGTTTCGCAGCATCCATTTCCTGCCCACCGATCATGGAGCTCAGAACCGGTCCGGTGACCTGATGTCGCGGTTCTCGGTGGACTTAGTAGCGGTTGAGAAAGTCGTTATCCACTCCTTCTATGTGTTTGCCTTCAGCCTATTCAACGTTCTGGCGAGCCTGTTTCTGCTCTTCTACATCGAGTGGCGCTTAGCCCTTTTCACCTTGTGCGGCATGATGCTCACTGCCTTTGCGCCAAAAAGGTTCTCAAAGCGAGCCGAAAAGGCAAGTTACGAACGCAAAGGTCAAGACGGAAAAATCAGCGCGTTCATTCAGGAGACCCTGGGCACACTAGACGTCATCCACGCCTTTAACTTGTGGCGTCTTCAGCAAAAGAAATTCGCAAAGAAGATCGATGTTTTGGATGCCAAAGCCCACCGAGCCAACACCCTGTCGGCGGTCGTTCAACGTTTGGGAAGTCAAGGTGCTTATGTTCTGCAAGTGGCGATTATCGCGCTTGGCGGCTATTTGGTCATTGAAGGCGACCTGACCATCGGCACGCTGGTAGCTTTTCTCGCCTTACTGCAAAACATGGTCGGCGGTACCAGCCACCTGGCGTCTGTTCTTCCGGACATGTTTCAAGGGGTCGGCGCCATGCAGCGTGTTCGAGAGTTCTTAGCTATGGACGGAATAAGCCAAGAAAACGAATCGCAAAAAGTGCTTCCTAAACTTACCCAATCGCTGGCATTCGATAAAGTGGACTTTCAATATCAAAACGGCAAGGCGGTCATTAACCAACTCTCCTTCCACATCGAAGCGGGTCAATGGCTTGCCATCGTAGGACCCAGCGGATCAGGCAAGAGCTCATTATTGAAATTGATTTTGAGGTATTTCGACCCAGACTCCGGGTCCATTCAATGGGATGGCACCGATTTGCGGGAATACTCTAAGGAGTCACTTCGCGACCAAGTGAGTGTGGTCCCACAGGATTCCGTTCTGTTCAGCTCCAGTCTGCGTGACAATATTCGTATGGGTCGCTTGGAAGCCAGCGACGACGACATTGACGCTGCAGCCAGAAAAGCCGAAATCCATCGTTCGATCATGGCCATGCCTGCAGGCATTGAAACCTTGGTAGGCGAACGCGGAAGCCAGCTCTCTGGCGGTCAGCGGCAGCGAGTAGCCATCGCACGCGCCCTATTACGTAATCCGTCGTTGCTCATCCTGGATGAGGCCACCTCCGCACTAGACCCAGTGACAGAAACAGCCGTGAATGAAACCTTGCGCAAGATCGCTCAAGATCGGACCTTGATCTCGGTCACGCACCGACTGCATACCGTCATCGATGCTGATTGCATCTTGGTGCTCAATCGCGGCCAGTTGGTTCAACAAGGTCGCCACGAGACATTGGTCAATCAAGAGGGTCTATACGCGGATCTGTGGCGCAAACAGGCCGGATTCACGGTCAGTGTCGACGGCTTTCGGGCGGAATGCGAGTCCGATCGGCTCAAAATGATTCCTCTATTCAAAGATCTGGAAAAAGAGCACCTCGACCAAATCGCGGAGATGCTGGTGTCCGAGTACTACCCTATCGACCGTTTTGTGTTCATGAAAGGCGACTACGGCGATAAGTTCTACATCATTGTAAACGGCCAAGTGGACGTGCGAGACATGCCAGAGGAAACACATCCCAGCCCTTTAACCACCTTGGATAGTGGCGACTTTTTTGGCGAATTGGCGCTATTGGATGGGGTCTCTCGTTCGGCATCCATCAAAACGCGCATGCCCACCTTAATGCTAACTCTCAGTAAACGTCACTTCGAAAAGCTCTTAGACGCTTTCCCGCAGTTGAAGGCGACCATTGAAAGCGAAGCCCGACGTCGTCGACAATTTACGCCTTAGTCAGACCGATGAAGCAATTGCCTGCACAGGCTCTGCTTTCTTGGGTTCTCCCACCAGTTTGGTCAGTTCCTTTCGTTGGCAACCATTGACTCAAGGTGAGCGGCCACCTCAGCGGGTCTAGACATGTGTGGGCAATGGCCAGCTTCAATTTCAACCGCCTCCCTACCAAGTCTCTCCAAACTGGCTCGACGGATCCAATCGGGTGAGAGTGTCCGATCTTGGCTAGCCACGAGACATTGGCTCGGGATGTCAGGCCAAACGTCGAGCGGAGAGAGTTCTGTAATCAGATCTCGAGAACTCATTACGTCCATTGTCTTCAAAGCCCACAAACGTGTCGGCTCATCGCAGTCATGGAACAGAAACTCACTGGCAAGATCATCGACCTGGGTTGGGTCAGACCAACGCGAACCGGCCTTAATCCAAGCCTCTGAAAACATCGACGGGTCGGCGGTGAACTGATCTCTGACACATCTGCCAGGTTTTGGAATAACGGCTGCGACAAAAACGAGTAATGCGCAATCGCATAAACCGGCAACAACGGGCAGCAAAATACCATTCTGAGAATGAGCGACAATAACGGCGCCGGGTTGAGTCACTGTTTTTGCTATCTGAGCGGCATAATCTTCGATCTTCAAGCCCATTGCGTGCTTGGGTAACTCGGGGGTGTGGACCTGAT
The DNA here is from genome assembly GCA_029263455.1 of Holophagae bacterium. Taxonomy (GTDB): domain Bacteria; phylum Acidobacteriota; class Holophagae; order Acanthopleuribacterales; family Acanthopleuribacteraceae; genus JAGQSC01. Next base: position 90,341 of record JAJCXM010000008.1, on the reverse strand, counting down.
GACCACTTTGTCGCAGCAGCTCGGCCACTGGCGACCAGCTTTCAGCGTTTTGACCAGAACCATGGACGAGAACGAATTCGGACATATATTGCCTCCGTGGATAATCGCGAGCATGTCGTTAATAAATACATACGTGATGAGCCGCCAGAACCATGTAAAAGTTTGGATTAGGTGAGATTAATTGGAGGAAATCAGCGTGCGTTAATCCTTTGATGACGACAAAAATGTCGGTTACACCCAAGATATGAAAGCTGGATCTGCTCTTGTATTCGTCTTTCGGCTGATTAACCGCAAATTAGCGGTTCGGAGGTGTTAAGCTACGACTGATCTTTACTACAGATCCAAATATGAGCCATAGTATTCGTCACAAAAGCAACGGATAACGAGATTAGGTCATTGGTTTGTGAAACCTTATCGCTATAATGGGCGAATTTTAGTTAGTGACCTTGAGGGCGTAATGAATACAAGCTGGCATCTATATTCCTGGAGAGAACGTCAAGCGGCGCAGCAGCCTGCTTGGCACGATCTGGAACAGCACGCGACCGTCATTGACGAGCTTAAGCAACAGCCGCCACTCGTTTTTGCTGGCGAGGTGCGCCAACTTAAGGACCATTTAGCCCAAGTCGCTCGCGGTAACGCGTTCTTATTGCAGGCCGGAGATTGCGCCGAAGAGTTCCGCCAATCACACGCCAAGATCATCAAAGAAAAGCTCAAGATCATCCTGCAAATGGCGATTGTACTCACCTATGGTGGCCTAAAACCTGTGGTTAAAGTTGGCCGTATCGCGGGCCAATACGCAAAACCACGCTCCAAATCAACGGAGATCATCGACGGCCAGGAACTAATGACTTTCCGCGGTGATTGCGTTAACAGCTTGGAACCAACTGTTCAAGGACGGTTACCTGACTCGAATCGATTGTTAAGGGCCTATCATCAGTCCGCCTCAACCCTAAATTTATTACGCGCCTTCACACACGGTGGATTCGCTGACCTTTCACGCGTCCACTCCTGGAATTTGGATTTTGTCAAAAACGGTCCCTTGGTTCACAAATACGAAGCCGTTGCCGAAGCTATTTATCAAACGCTAGAGTTCATGCGCGCTTGTGGTCTGGATTCAAGTAAGTTTCCGCAACTGCATCAGGTGGACCTCTACACATCCCACGAAGGATTATTGCTCGACTACGAATCAGCGCTGACGCGCGTCGATTCATTGACCCAAGACTGGTACAACTGTTCGGCGCACATGTTATGGATCGGTGACCGCACGCGTCAGATCGACGGCGCTCATCTCGAATATTTCCGTGGTGTTCGCAACCCAATCGGACTCAAAGTGGGTCCCACTTGTGATGCGGACGAACTGACTCGACTCATCGAGATTCTGAACCCTCAAAACGAGCCGGGGCGTTTAGTCCTAATCACACGATTTGGCGCAGGTAAGATCAACGATCACTTACCCGCGCTTGTTCAGCGGGTTAAGGATATGGGTTCGGAAGTGGTTTGGAGTTGCGATCCCATGCACGGCAACACCTTCCTCTCATCCAGCGGTTACAAAACACGTCACTTCGATCAGATCATCCAAGAGATTCGGCAATTTTTCGCCGTCCACCGCTCGGAAGGTACAGTGGCTGGAGGCATCCATTTAGAGTTGACTGGTGATCACGTCACTGAGTGCATGGGTGGAACCGAAGAAATCAAAGACGAAGAACTTCCCTATCGTTACAGCACGGCTTGTGACCCTCGACTCAATGCGAAACAGAGCCTGGAGATCGCGTTCCAAGTCAGCGAAGTGTTAAGAGACCACCGGAACGGGGCATGAGCCAATTCAGTAAGCGACTGATCGAGTATGCCAAAAAAAAGGCATGCACGATCGCACTGCCTGAAGGCGACGATCCAAGAGTTATTGAGGCCGCTTACCAACTCGCCAAGCAAAAGATTGCCAAGCCGCTATTAATCGCCGACAAGCAAGCCTTTGAATCGATTCGGATTAGCCTCGGCTTTCCTGAACCCGCATTCACTGTTATTGACTCGGCTAAGATGCAAGCCCAGATTGCGAGCGAGGTCTTTCAGATCCGTCAGCACAAAGGGTTAAGCGAACAACAAGCGCAGGCGCTGGCTTTAGATCCCTTGGTCCAGGCTGCCGTCATGCTGCGCACGGGCCAGGTGGATGGCGTGGTCGCTGGAGCCGTTCGCACAACCGCCGAAACCGTGCGCACTGCCATTCAATTAGTAGGGATGGCTGATGATATGCCATGGCTCTCGAGCTTTTTTGTCATGCTGCACAGGCAAGCCGAGCAAGAACGACCTCTGATCTATGCCGACTGCGGTGTGATTGTCGAGCCTACAGAAGACCAGTTGGTCGCCATTGCCAACGCATCGATTGGGAGTTGGCGCCAATTGACCGGACGCGATCCACGCGTTGCCTTCCTGGCGTTCTCGACACATGGCAGTGCAGAACACGAAAGCTTAAGTCGCATACGAGCGGCAACACAACGTGTTAAATCGCAGCATCCCGATCTCCATATTGACGGTGAGTTACAAGCCGACGCGGCACTCGTGCCGGAAATTGCGCAGCGCAAAGCGCCACTTTCGTCAGTGGCCGGCAAGGCCGATATCCTGATTTTCCCTAACCTTCACGCCGGTAACATCGCCTACAAACTCACCGAACGCTTAGCCAACGCCACCGCTTTGGGGCCGATCTTGCAAGGACTATGCAAACCAATGAATGATTTGTCGCGCGGCTGCAGCAGTGAAGATATTGTGCTTGTAAGTGCAATAACGGCGAATCAAGCCCGATCTTATTAGTTGTACGGAACGCAAATACCGCGCGAGTCTCGACAAAGCCTAAATCACTGCTCTACAATGGCTCTACATCGTTTATATGACATCCGACGAAGAACCTGATTTCGAGCCAGGAAGCGTGCATGGTCCAATTCAATACAAAAGATAATGAAATATTAGTTAAGCTCGTCTTTTATGGGCCAGGCCTTTCCGGAAAGACAACTAACTTACAGAAACTCCATGAAATGACCGATCCGTCGCAAAAAACGGATCTATTTAGCGTCAACACCATGGAGGACCGAACCCTGTTCTTCGATCTGTTGCCCGTTGATCTGGGTTACGTGTATGGAAACTCGATCAAACTTCAGATTTACACCGTGCCAGGACAAGTCCATTACGACTCCACCCGTCGCATCGTATTGAGCGGAGCCGATGGCGTCATTTTTGTCGCTGACTCGGAAAAAAACAAACTGCACGAGAATGTACAGAGTATCAATAACCTGTACCACAACTTACAGGCTAATCGCTTGAACATCAAAGAAGTGCCATTGGTAATGCAGTACAACAAGCGCGACCTATCAACCGCGCTACCTTTAGACGTGCTGAACCAAAAACTAAATTTTCGTCACGTACCCTTTTTTGAAGCAGTCGCCATCAATGGCGATGGTGTCCTTGAGACCTTCATCGAAGCTATCAAACAGACAGTCCGTTACATCTTCAACAAGTACCAGCTTTCTAAGAACGTTAAGAACGTGGACGGCGTGATTGAGAAACTCGAAGAATCCATCATGGCAACGTCACAGCGAGCAAAAGAAGCGGCGGCTCCCAGTGCTGACATCGACGGCGCGGTTGATGAAACCTTCAGTCCCAAAGTAGCTCGCGGTGGTCGTACGGTCCTTAAATATACTCATTCCGTTCAAGACGATGACCGTTCATCGCAAGACCAGTTACTTCAAAAAGCTCTCACATCCAACATGGAAACGGCCAGGCTGTACACGGACCTAAAAAACAGCCAATCGGCATTATTAAAGAAAAACGAAGAGCTGGCGATTCTTTATAAGCAACTCGAAAAATCCAACTCGGATAACCTTAAGATCCGTCGTTTCTTAGAAAGCCTAGTCAATTTTGCCGGTGAAGCGATTGTCACCTTTAACGATCTTTGGGTAGTCCAGAACTGGAATCAAGCTGCCGAAGAAATGTTCCAATACAAACGCGACGAAATCATCAGCCAGAACATCAATGTCCTCTTCCCACAAGATCAGATGGCCGATTTGAATAAGGTCTTAGCCTTTGTGGTGAGCGGTAAGGTGGTCAAAGGATTCGAGAGTCAGCTGTTAACCAAAGAGAATCGCCAAATACCGGTTAATATCACCTTCTCGCCCATAAAAAACCAAAACGATACCATCATCGCCTTTACGGCCATTATTCGGGATCTCTCGTTCATGAATACGATCCAGAATAAACTAGTGCGACTGCAAAAATACGAACCGATGGGGGCTATTCTTCCCGAACTACTCGAACGGGTTACGGCCAATGAAGACGATCAGCCGTCGTTTGCACAAGCGATTCACGCTTTGACCTATTTGAACCAAGAAGACGAAGCTGGCGAGGTCGATCTAAACGAAGTAGTAGAGTCGATTCATGCTGTCATTCAGAATTTTTGCCAACCACGGGAATTCGAGTGGATCGCGCAATTGAAACCAGAGATTAATCGCGTCCATGTCAGTCGCAGTGCCATTACTCACGCCTTACTTAACCTATTCTTGAATGCACTTGAAAGCATTGCCGACCAAGAAAAACCGAAAATAACCGTAGGTACTCATCAAACCGGCGCCGATATTTTACTTCAAATCATTGATAACGGTTCTGGCACTAACCAAAAGGATCTGCAACGAACTTTCTCTACATTAGACGACGAAGAGGACAAGATCGGTTTAAGAATCAGCGCCTCACGGAAAACGATTCAAGATCAGGGTGGCGCCATTCGCATCGACACGGCGCCCGGTAAAGGGACTAAAGTCACCATCAAGTTCAAGGGCTCCCCCTGATTATTGGTTCAAATGATCTAATGGCAGCGGTGAATGACCTTTGACACTACGTATGGCGACATTGCTCTGAACTTCCTTAATCGATTTATGTTTAAGCAACTTGCCCATCAAGAATTGTTCATATGCACGCAGGTCGGGAACCACGACCTCGGCTAGGAAATCCGCTTTACCGGAAACGATATGTAACGAAACGATCTCCGGCATGGCGTGCAGTGCTTCTTGCAACTCATTGCTGATTCCTTCCATACCATGGGCGTCTACTTTGATTTCCAGAAAAACGGTGAGGCCCAATCCGATTTTGCGCCGACTCAAAACAGCGCGATATCCTTCAATAAAGCCTTCGTCTTCAAGATGTTTGACCCGTCTCAAGCAGGGAGAGGCGGTTAAATGAATTCGATCAGCCAAATCCTGATTACTCAACCTACCCGCATTTTGCAGTTCATTTAGGATTTTTTTGTCTGTTCCGTCCAAGCCATGCATGCATCCTCCAAGATCTTGGTAGATTATGCCAATAAATACCCCTGTTTGAGCTCTATTTAGCAACACCTTGCGCGTATTTAGGCATTATATTGCACTTAGACATCAACGGCGGGGCAAAATGGATAGACAACATTCTCAAGCAGTTACTTCAGATCAAGGCTTTCTTGAAGCAGTTGAAGTTGTGGCGAAACAGTTGAGCGACTATCGAAAACAGAGCCGCCATGACGACGTGGCATCAAACATTCAGCCACTTGACGAACTGTTGGAAAGCCTGGACGTGGCGCGTTGGATAGCAGAGGGCGGCATGGACCACAACAGCCTTCAGCAATTCCTAAAAACCTATTTGGCTGCAAGTACGCGCATGCATAATCCTGCTTATATGGCCCATCAGGTGGCCGTTCCAGATTTTCCGTCAGCCGTTGCTGAGTTAGTTCACGGTGCCATCAACAATCCACTCGCCATCTATGAAATGGGACCCAGCGCAGCGGCCGTTGAATTTGCAGTCTTGAACTGGATGATTGCCAAAATTGGTTGGGTGCCGGAGCCATTGCAAGGACAAGGCAAGGATCATGCGTCGGGTGTTTTTACACACGGCGGCTCATTGGCTAACTTAACAGCCATGCTTGGTGCGCGAGCAGCCATCGCGCCCGACGCCTGGGAACGCGGAAATCCAAGCGATCTAGTGATATTGGTTCCACCAAGCTCGCACTATTCGATTGCGCGAGCAGCGTCAATTATGGGTTTAGGTAAATGCGCCATGGTCGAACTTGCGATTGACCATCGGGAAGTGATTGCTCCAGATCAAATCTACGCGCAAGTGAAGCAACTCAACGCGGAAGGGAAACGCGTCATGGCTCTTGTTGCCAATGCGTGTGCCACGGGAAGTGGACTCTATGATCCGCTGAACGAGATCGCCGACGTTTGCCGTGAAAGGCGCATTTGGTTACATGTTGACGGCGCGCACGGTGCTTCGGCCCTGCTCAGTCCTCGGCTTGCGACACTGATGAAAGGTGTCGAAAGGGCCGATTCATTGGTTTGGGATGCCCACAAGATGTTACGCGTCTCGGGCTTGAGTACAGCCGTCCTTTTTAGGCAAGCCCATCAGCTACAAAACGCGATGCAACAACAGGCCAGCTACATTTTTTACGGCAGCAAGTCAGCTGGCGTGGACCTAATCCATCGCACCATTGAATGCACCAAAGCACCCATGGCCAGCAAGCTATTTTTCAACCTCGCTTGGCGAGGCGAATCTGGGTTGGCCCAATACATCGAAAGCCGTTACGACGCGACGAGTGATTTCTACCATCAAATCAGGAGTCGACCCAACTTCAGTTGCCCTTTCAAACCGGAATCAAACATCCTGTGCTTTCGCTACGGCGATGACGACGACTTGCAGATCCAAATACGCGAATCACTCATGCAAGAAGGTAAGTTTCACATTAGCTCTGCGATCGTAGCGGGTGTTAGGTACTTGAGATTGGCGGTCATGAATCCAGACACGGACCAGACGACGGTAAATCGCCTCTTAGATGCGATTGAGAGCGGCTGGCCTCTGTAGACGTAACCACACATACCATCGCATATAATTAATGAACTTTTTCGGAAGCTAGTAACTTATTTGCCCGCTCTGGCATTATTTGTGAGGCCTATGCAATGCGATCTAAATTATGGCGAAATCTCTGTTTCTCAATGTTCCTAATTCTGTTATTTGTAGCTTGCAATCAAGGACTCGATAGACGCCAAATCAACATTCAAAGCGACAAAGCCAAAATATTAGAACTGCACAACGCGCAACGTGACTACCATTTCGGCAAGGATGCGGCGGCCTTTGCCAATCAACTGTCTTCTGACTTTATTTCCGTAAACCGAGGCCTGATCCATCAACCGCAACTCGAGGAAACGGTATCAAGGTATCGCAACTATTTTTCTTCGGTGGAATTCTTGATGTGGGATGACGTCAGCGAACCTATCGTACGCTTTTCTGACGACGGGTCCATGGCTTACACCGTCGTTGACAAATTAGTCAGGATTTCTCATCAAGACGAATACGGCCAAAACGTCGAAGGCGAAACTCATTTCGCCTGGACGGCAATTTACAAAAAGGTTGGCAGCGAGTGGAAAATCGATTGTGTGACCTCAACAGAAAAGGCTCAGCCAGAAAGTCCACCGCCTGGAGGTAGTGAATAGCACGCTAGGTTCTTGGTATGGAATTCCGCGTTTGTACACTTAATTGCCCGTTTGTTGTCGGCTGTGGCCGCAGCAGCGAGAGCCATCGATGTAAACGAACGATGACGACACAAATTCGCCTAATAAGAAAAGCGGTAAACCGCCTACAGGTGTCACGCTTAATTCTGTAGCGTTGTCGCGCCAGTCCAGACACAACCCTTTCGAGTACTTTGCGACGTTGGATAAGGCTCTGGGGTCGTTGGTGCATTATGCCGAGCCTTGGAGAGATTGCTCCCGTACCATCGATTGAAGCACTTGATGGAGGTAGACAATGAATCAGATTATTTGGCCGTTCTTTTTGATATTAGCCGCTTGCAGCAACGAGGCTAGCGAGTCGATGACCAGCCAAAAATGGACAGCTGATTTGGACACACTAAGCAGCCAATTACTGAAGCGTCATATAGAACCCTTCAAATACGTCTCCCAAGTTGAATTTGAAGCGGCCGTTCAGAAGTTAAGAAGCCGCATTCCTGAGCTTAGTGACGCTGCTATTCAAGTTGAGTTCGGTCGCTTGGTGGCCATGCTCAAGGACGGCCACACCGAGTTGTGGCTACCTCGGGAAGGTATCGGATTCCACTATTCGCCGCTTCAGATTGATCAGTTCGAGGACGATTATTTCGTATACGCCACGCCTCCGGACCTTGAATCATGGCTAGGAACACGCTTATTAGCCATCAATCAAATGCCTATCTCTGAGGTTACTCGTCTAGTCGCACCCCTAATCGCGGGCGATAACATGATGGAACTTTGTTTATCGCTGCAGGAATATATCGTTATCCCAGAGGTGCTTGAAGCGCTCAATATCGTTCCTGAGGGGACAAAGATGCAATGGACGCTTGTTGGACCCGACGGCGAAAAAACGATTGAAATCGTGCCGCTCGACTGGGAAACGCTCAACGAAACCAATTGGAAGATTGCAGGTGACCACACTGACGCGCCGTTTTATCGGCAAAAGCGCAGTAAATATTACTGGTACGAATACCTAAGCGACTATCAAGCAGTCTATTTTAAGTACAACCGCTGTGCCAACCAAGATGGCGAGAAATCAGTCAAACGATTCACGAAAGATTTGTTCAAATTCTTCGACAAACAAGATGCGCAATGGTTGATTGTAGATTTACGCAATAACCGTGGTGGCAATTACAACCGCAGCAAACAACTCGAAAAGGAGATCAGGAAGCGCGCAAACTTAGACGGCAAACTGATCGTCATTACCGGACGCGAGACATTTTCTGCAGCCACAGTTACCGCCATCCACCTTAAGGTCAAGTCCAATGCTTTGCTAGTTGGAGAACCTTCGCGCAGTCGCCCCAATGGTGCTGAAAACTATGAATGGTTTTTCTTGCCCCACTCAAATCTGCGCGTCGATTATACAAATCGACTCAAGGACCACATGCCGGAATTGGGTGATTCACCAACGGTTCCGGTAGATATCGCCGTGGTCAACACCTTTGAGAGTGTCTCGGCTGGTCGTGACCTAGTGCTGGAGCGCGTACTTGAGGAAGTAGCAAAGAAATCTGCACTTTGAGGATAGCATCGGTCACCGCCCACGCAAGTTAACGACTCATGCGCCACGAACAATGTTCAATTCCAATCGTGAAATGGCGGCCCTTAACTTCATCTCTGTTAAGATTGCAGGCAACATCACTACGGCTAAACCATGTCAGTTCAATGAAGAACCTAGACAATTTACGAACTTGCCCTCAGTGCGGCTCCGATTTAGCGGGTCCATTTTGTAGCCAATGCGGACAAGACAATACGCACCAAAGGCTGCATACCAAAGACGTGCTCAAAGATGTTGCTGGACATTTCCTTACCTTCGACTCCAAGGTGTTCAGAACAGTATCAGGACTGATGCGTAATCCCGGCCGAATTTCCCTTGAATATGTGCAAGGCAAACGTCAAAGCTACCTGAGCCCTTTTAAGTTTTATGTTACCGTCAGCGCGCTCTTCTTTCTAATAACGCGCCTACTTCAGGTCAAATACCGAATTGACATCTCGCTTGCTCCGTCATCTCGACTAGCGCAGGCTGCCAACGAGATGTCCCAATTCCTGACTTCGCAACTCGACTATGTTGTGGTCGTCACCTTACCTCTCATGGCGATTGTCTTTCGTTTGGTCTTTCGTAAGTCAAAATACAATTTCGCTGAGACTTTCGTGTTTTTGCTGTACGTCACTGGCGTCGGTTACATTCTCCAAGTTTTGATTACGCCCTTTGCGCGCTTCGCATCAGAGGGACTAATTATTCTCGGCTTCTTGCTGCGCTTTGGGTTCTTGATCTGTGGATCGGTCGTCTTTTATCAAAAGAAGCCTTTGCTAGGAACCGTGCAGACCGTTCTTGCATTGTTCCTATATGTCTTGCTCACAGGTTCTGTTGCAATCGCCATCGGTTACGCTATTTACTTCTGCTGTAGCTAAACAAACCGCGAAAGAAGCGTTTTGTCGGATGCATGAATTGAAACTTTTCGCCCGCTTGCGTGTCTCCCGTTTCATCAAATATTGGAGGAGAAAATGTGGCTACTCTTATGCTTGTGTCTGTGTAGCGATGCACTGAGCTCAAACCAATCAACAAGCAAGACTGAAAACGACTATGTGAAAATTGGCTACATCCCCGCACGTGGCGCCGTGTTCAAAGGTGAGCCCTACACTAAAATGGAAGCTCAGGTCGCCTCCCATCATAAGAACAAACAAATCAAGATCTTCTTTGATGCCCTAAGACAAATCAGCGACTCAGGCACAATCGACAACGCCACGCAATTCCACCAAGCGACGGTCTACCTTGAAGTTCAGTTCCAAGGCCAAACACTTCGCATTTCCTATGTCGGTGCAAGCAAATTGGAAAGATACAATGAGTACGAATCGCAATGGCGGGATTTACACCGCCGTATTTTTGAGTTCATTATTGAGAATCTCAATCCAGAACACTGAACTCACCTATACCAATCACTAAGACTCTCGACAATGACAAAATGCCTCGTTTAACTAGCGCACGCTTTGGCCCTGATAAAGATATGTAGGGCCTAATTCCACATGCGTGATTTTGAGGAACAAGCTCTGTACCGGCTGTTCCGCCGTTACACGAATTAAGCTTCCTGGCCTTTCGAAAACCGAATTGATCACGAGCAAAACCTTGGCATTTGGTGCCAGAGATGCCGACAACAGATGGCTCGCAATCACCTCACCCGTCTCGTCTAAGACAGAGACCGTGATTGGCGTAGCAACGTCACTGGTGTTTAGCACAGCCAATCCGTCAGAAGCGAATTCCCATTCAACAGGATAGGTCGCATGCTCCACGGCCGCTTCTGACTCCGTCGAGACCCAAGCTGTCGCGCCGATGCCACTGGCTGCTCGGTAACCTACCGAAACGCTCACCTTGTCGTCTTTACAGACGGCTACATGACTGACGTTGGTCAAGTTAAAAAACGTCTCCACGTTTTCTGTAAAGGTACTTTTTGACGCAACCGTTATCGCCGTTGGAGGTAAGGCATTGCCCGCGACATCATAAGGCATCAACACAACCTCAGCGTCTTGATCGGAACCGTTGGTAATGCCGATTTCGCTTTCAAAGAAGCCGCCAGACTGGGTGACATGGGTCAGCCACGACGACGGCGTCTCACACGCCGCATTCTTAGCATTTATCCAAGCCAAAGCTGCTTTGACCACCGTGTCAGTGCCCACACCAACATCGTCAGGCTTGAGCCAAACCGGCACGTCCACATTTAGGGGATCGTGGGTCAAATAGTGATTTGGGTCGGCGACCGCATAGGCGTCTGCGCTCGCATATCTTGCATACCAGCTGTCGCCCAGAACCAGATCCGAGGGAGCATTGAACGCACCATTGGTTGTCATGCCAAATAATTTTGCAGAAGGATGGAGACTCATTCGATAGGCTACCTGATCACCCGAGCTGGCGGCACCTGGACCCACCAAGACAGCAATGGGCCGATCGAAACCTGGGCCGCCGCCTTCGATCACGTAAGCTGACGGTGCATCAGAGGCAACCATTGCCAAGCGATTATTAGGTTGAGTTAAGTCACGTTTCGCGAAGCCCACTGTTTCGACACGATCACTGAAGAGCTTATTGAGACCTGGGTTAGACAGAAAAAGATTACCGCCAAAATTGGTTCTGAAATCTATGATCAAACCTGAAAGTTCGTTTTCCTGAGTCAATTCGGTGATGGCTTGATCAAACAGAACATCCACATTACCCAGCCAAGCATATACATAGACATAACCAATACTTGTTCCGTCCAAAATACCCCAACGAACGTTGTCGGCACCGTTCATGGATTCTTCCCAAGTCAACGGTGTCATGTTGGCAACGGCTAACTGATCATTATGAAACTGTAACGGTGCCTCGTAATTGGTCATCAACGACGTCGAAACGTGCTCAATTGAGCCATCACGCTTCAGCACATCTAACTCATCAAATAAATGCCAATTCACGCCTATCGAGGCAGCCATACCATGTTCAAACGCTTGCGGAGCAGAACCCCAAACAGCAAAGATTGGTAAACCTGCATCTAGGAGATCTGGCCAAAGCTGAGACCAGGGTGTGCCATCGTAGCCCAACAACAGGTCGCCAGCCTCTAAACCCAACGGGTGCTGCTCATCTGCTCGGTAGACTAATCCGGAGCCATCAGGTTGAGACGTGACAGCGGCCCCAAAAGGCGTTGTCCCCGAAATGAGCACACGAAAAACGGGCGTATCTTTAACAACCTGGGTCAAGAAAACAGTGAAATCGAGCACAACCGTATGATTCTCTCGAAGCTCAATCGCCATCCTCGAGAGGATGAAAGCCAAGCGGCCACGGCTGACGCCCTGAGCTACTTCGTCGCGGTATTGGTCTCTGAAGCTGTCCCAATCAATGTCTAGATCTTGAAAACAAGCGAATTCAGCATCTATTGTTTGCCAGAACAAATCAAAAATGCGCAGGTCTTCGGTCGCATCGCCGCCTTCACCCCAGGCTTCATCCACGGCCTGCAAATAATCGCCACGTTCCATTAGATGACCTACCGGATTAGCACGATGGCTTTTTGGCATATTCTGAAGCTGCCATAGTTTTGGCCAACCCTCTTGAGCAAGCACTGGTTCCAGACAAAAAACAAATATTAGAAACTTCACGGGTCACTCCTGTCGCAACATGATGAACGTTCAATTTAGGTACGAACGCTTTACCACTTTAAGTTATTCATTCAACCATAGCGCTATGGTCGACATCGAGATGTAAAAAGCGCGCCAAAGCTGACGTGAAAATGGAATTTCACCCCACAGACGTCAATGCTTGAAATTGCCTAACTAGAACAAACAACTATCGGAAAATGCATATTTGCGAAAACACGAATTGAAATTTGCTTCTATCTCATATATAGTAGTCGTGGCAACTTGTAACACAATATGTAGGTTTTTGTGATCTATCGATAGGGGATCCTATGCGAACCGTTTTAGTCGCTGATTCAGCGTCAATTATTCAATTCATCCTGGAAAGAATATTGGGAAAAGAAGGCTATCGTGTTTTCTACACGAAGCATCCTCGTGACTTTGTCCATCAAGCGCAGTCACTTTCACCTGATGTCATTTTCCTGCAGGCAGAAATCGCAGGTGGCAAGGGTTACCGTATTTGCGAATACCTGCATCGCCGTCCTCAAACGCGCGATATCCCCATCATCCTGACGACACGAATCACCAAAACCAGTCAATTTGAATTTGAATCATGGCCCGGAGTGGTTGCTGTTTTGCGAAAGCCCCTATCAGCGGCGCGGGTGTGGCAGGCAATCGGAAGCGTTCCTGAAAGAGCCGAGCTCATTGCGGAAGACCGCCAAGAGGACGCGGTTTAGAGACTCGGCCCCAACAAGTCATCATTGGCTACTTGCCAGGGGCCAACAGGCGCATCTCATTGTGATATGGTGTTGGGTCGTCATCCGGTATGGAGAGACCCTATATGGTGCACCTGATCGACATTCTTGCGGCCAAGGCTAGGATATCCCAGCTTGTCCACAAAACGCCTATTTGGCGATCAACGCAGCTCAATCACGAATTGGGCTGTGACATATATTTCAAATGCGAGCCACTACAAAAGACGGGCTCTTTCAGGCTTCGAGGTGTGTTTAATTTTCTAAAAAGCCAGACAGCTGCCGTGACCTGTGTATGTACATACTCAACGGGTAACCAAGGTCAAGCGTTGGCTTTTGCTGCCTCCACGCAACATCTTCGGGCGGTCATTTTCGCGCCAGAACAAACGCCCATCGATAGCTTAGACGCCATACGCGGATATGGCGGTGAGGTTGTGCTGGTGGGCAAGTCGACGGAGCAACAAAAAGAAGCCTGTTTGCAGTTTGCCGAACGGGAAAAGGCGCTTTTTGTTCCGCCCTTTGATGAGGTAACCGTCATCTGCGGTCAAGGTACAGTCATGCTTGAAGTCCTAGAAGACGTGCCCTTGATGGACGATGTCGTGGTGCCCACCGGCGGTGGTAGCTTAGTCGCAGGTATTGCTACGGTTGTGAAGACACTACGCCCATATACGCGTGTGTTCACGGCCGAACCTGAAAAGAGCAACGTCGCGCAACTGAGTCTGGTTCAAGGAAAGCGGAAGCGCCTTGAGCAGAAAGACAACAACGAAGATAGCGTGCAGCATCGCCAGTTAGGTGAGATCACCTGGCCAGTCATTCATGATCGGGTGGACGAAGGACTCACCTGTACTGAAGACGAGCTTGCTAGGGCAATGTCTCTTATTCATCGTTACCTCAAGTTGGTTGTTGAGCCACGTGGTGCGTTAGCCTTCGGTTGTTTGTTGGCCAACCGCAAAAAATTCGAAGGCAGGCGTGTTGTCATAATTCTGACAGGCGGCAATATATCGCCAGCCGATTATGCAACGGTATTTGTGAACAAATGAATTATTTAGAGGGCCTTAACGAAGAGCAGGAAGCTGCCGTTTTGTACCAGGGTGGACCACTATTGATCTTGGCAGGTGCCGGATCTGGTAAAACCCGCGTCATCACCACGCGCATCGTTCATCAAATTGAGAGCGACATCGCCTCACCCTATGAAATTCTTGCCATGACATTCACCAACAAGGCCGCCCGCGAAATGAAGAGCCGCATCGAGCAGTATTTTGGGGGCGACCGGCTAGATCTATCAATAACTACCTTTCACTCATTTTGTGCTCGTTTCCTTAGACGTGAGATGGCGTATTTAGATCGTGAAACCAACTTCGCCATTTTCGATTCGCAAGACCAAATGGGCGTCATCAAGCGGTTGCTAAAAGAGAAAGGCATCGTTGAAAAGCGGGAACCGCCAAACCGACTGCGCACCATTTTCTCCAATACCAAAAATTCAGGCGATGTGACGGCAGAGCCAGGAAACGAGTTCCACGCCAGCCTCTACAGAGCCTATAACGACAACCTCAAACGTCAAAACGCACTGGATTTTGATGATCTGATCATGCTGACCTGTCACATCCTGACAGAATTTGAAGACTGTCGGAACCGTTACCAAAACCGCTTTCGTCATATGTTGGTGGATGAGTTTCAGGACACAAATAAGGCTCAATTCAAGTTGATCCAGTTGCTGACGGTAGCCGATGGTGATTTATGTGTGGTGGGCGACGAGGATCAAAGTATCTATGGCTGGCGCGGAGCGGACATTAACAACATCCTCGATTTCCGGCACTCTTATTCTGGGGTCAAGACCTTCAAACTGGAGAGGAACTATCGATCCACGCAGCCAATCCTTGATTTTGCTAACGCGGTCATTGCTAAGAACCTCAATCGCCATGAAAAGAAACTGTGGACTGAAGTCAAAGAGGGTGAATCGGTTCAGATTCTACCAGCGCAAAACGAGCGCGACGAGGCCTCGTTAATTGGAAACGTCATTTCACGTCAACTAACGCCGCCGCAATATCGAGAATGTGCCATTTTATTCCGCGCCAATTATTTGAGCCGCAGCTTTGAGGACGCCTTTCGACGCCTAGGTATTCCCTACCAATTAGTTGGCGGTCTCAAGTTCTACGATCGTAAAGAGATCAAAGACCTTCTGGCTTACGCACGCGCCGTGGTCAATCCGCGTGATTGGACAAGTTGCTGTAGGGCGCTGGGTGTGCCGTCACGTTCTATCGGTGCGCGATCATTGGAACTGCTAACGCCGTATTTCAAGACCGAAGGCCAATCGTTACTTGCGCTAAAAAAGGCGCTCGCCGACAAGGCTTTGCGCCCCAAACAGTTGAATGCCATCAAAACCTTCGTGCCGCTACTAGAAAAGTTCAGCGAGAAGGCCACAAGCGAGCGACCGTCAGTTTGGTTGCAAGGCTTGATTGACGCATTAGACTACCGCGCCTATTTGGAACGGGAAGACGAAGGTTCAGCCGAGTTCAGAGTTCAAAATATTGACGAGCTAATGTCTGCCATGTCTGAGCTGGAACAACAGGGTGTCGAGACCATGGCCCATTTTATGGATTACACGGCCTTAGTTTCCGACCAAGACGAACTTGACGATGATTGTGACAAGATAAGTTTAATGACCGTCCATGCTGCCAAAGGCCTTGAATTCGATCATGTCTTTGTCGTGGGTCTTGAGGAAGGCGTTTTTCCGAATCAAAGAGCTATGGAAGATAGCCCCAACGCTTTAGAAGAGGAACGCAGGCTGTTCTATGTAGCGGCGACCCGCGCGAAACGGCGTTTAGTTTTGAGTCATGCACAATATCGACAAACCTTTGGTACCCGTGCGCGAACGTTCCCGTCAAGATTCGTTCGCGAAGCCAAACGTCAAGCCATCGCTCCAGGGCCGTCGACTGACAGCCCAAAAAAATCACGAATTGGCGATTTGGGCCTGCAACTCAGTCTCATTGAGCAGCAACTAGCGAGCAAAGATGTGTCCGTTGAATTCAGACCGGCACTCAAGCAACCCCGGTACCGACCGGGCGATTCCGTGGAACACGCGACCTTTGGCGCCGGCCGTATTGTAGGCTTTTTGGGCCGAGGAACTGGCACCAAAGTTAGCATCCATTTTGCCGGCAAGGGCACCAAACTATTTTATCTGGATCGCGTACCCTTAAAGAAGATCGAGTAAATGCAACACATGAGATGTTAAATACGTAAATCTTTTCGGGGGACTATGAAGGATATTTGCGCTGAGCCCTGTCTTCATCTATATTTAGAGTACGACAAGGGAGGAAGATCGTGAAGTGGTTGCTTCTCGCTTTAGCGAGTGGGTTCACATACGGCGCCACCCTCCGCGGACACGTCGAGGGCGAAAGCGAACGTTCATTGAGCGGTGCCAAGATAGTGGTCACCCATGAGCTGTCCATGGTATTGGTACAGCGTGTCACCAGTGACCGCAACGGTATTTACCAGACTTCATTACCTCCGGGACCCTATCGAGTGATCGTACTCAAGAAGGGTTATTTGCCAGCTATTGAAAGTGTGATTCTGGCTGCAGAACGCTCAGTCATCGATTTAAAACACGTTTTAGAAAGCGAAATGACGCTAGGAAACAATCGCGATCTAACCGAGATCAAACACATCTTGCGCAATTCAAATCGCGAACCTCACAAAGATCTCATGTCACCGATCCCTGCAAGGGAATTATTAGCCTCGCTGACGCCGCAAGACACAAGTCTACAAGGTTCGTTAGCGACGAGAACACTTCCGGGCTTTTCTGGCTCTGCCGGTTACGTCTCGGAGTTTGCCATGACGACTGAGGTCAAAGGCGTGCGCATCAATACCGCCGTTACGCGGCAAAGTGGTCGCCAACTTCAGGAATCATTAGAAGTGAACACCGATGTAACCGTGCCGGTAAGGAATTGGTCGCTCATGGTCGGCGCAGGCAACATCGAATCGGCCAATAAGTCTTTGGATGCAGGCACCCAATCGCTACGTGTCGTCACCCAACACACAGGATTGGTTGACCTAACCACCGAATACAGTTTTCAAGAGAGCCGAACCGCGGAGCAGAAAGAACAAGCTTATGCACTGAGTCAGTCTGTCCGTCATCGAATCAGCGACTCGGAAATGAACCATCAGTTTGAGGCCCGCAGTTGGGACCAAGCCCATGATGATTTGTGGATGTTGCAGTATGGCGCTGATTGGAAGTCCCAACGGGAACCTTCGCTATCGATGAAGGCAGGCGTTGAATATGCAGACTCCGTGAATCAACAGGTTTCACGCTCGCAATTGCATGTACGACATCAATCCGCTTTGGGCGACCGCTGGACCCTTTCCGCCCAATTGGGCGTAACTGATCGGGCGGATTTTCAACATGACTACCAAGCAGCCGCTCGGCTCGGATCGATTTCATTTTTTGGCGGCTTCGCAGATCAGCAACATTTAACGGCGGTCACAGAGCAAGACATTTATGGCGATTATTTAGAGAACAACCTTACGCCCTTCCAGGTAGAGAGTCTAATTGATCGCTCAGTTAAAGAAACGACAGCAGGCCTCGAATTACCGTTGGTAAGCAGTTGGCGATCACAGGTGTCATGGAGCCATCGCGATGAGCAAAGTATGCTGATCTCCGGCGATGTGCTGGAATATGACCAAGCCGCTAGTATCAAATCACAAACTTGGCAGTGTTCGATCGCGGAGCCTCACTTAGATCGCGAACTCAAGTTAGAGTTTTCTGATTTGGAAGGCAGCGACATGTCGTTCAGACAGCAAACCCTGAGCTACCGTCAGAATCTTTTACCCTTTGGACGAAATCAAGTTCACTTTGCCTTCGAATTAAGCGCCGCTCGCCAGCCGAGAGTTCCCATGTGGTGGTTGCTAAATGAGACGCCTTGGGATCCAAGTGCGGCCTCTACTTATTATGAGGGTCACGTGCGTATGCTCTTTTAGAGCGACTGCCGCACGAGGTGATCGACCTCCTGACAAACCACAAAACGATCTTTTTCCGGCAAGTGCATCACTTTCGAGACGGCTACACTTGGGTCGTGTGTGTAGAACAAGAACCCTTTATCCCCAGAAAGCTGGGTTAGCAAGGCGCGTTTTTCGTCAATCAGATGCTCTGGAAACCGATCATACCCCATGGTGATTGGGACATGAACCCAATTGCGACCGGGAATTAAGTCTGCCGCAAATACCATACGACCGTTTTGCCAACGCAGATCGGCACACATCATGGCGGGCGTATGGCCATCACTGCGCACAAATTGTATTTGCAGCCCGTCTAAATAAATCACTTCGTCAGCTTCAAATAAGTGCAAACGATGATTGTCTTTTAAGAGCGCCATCAATTCGGGAATAAACGATGCTCGGTCGCGTGGATGAGGA
Organism: Holophagae bacterium; assembly: GCA_029263455.1. Lineage (GTDB taxonomy): Bacteria > Acidobacteriota > Holophagae > Acanthopleuribacterales > Acanthopleuribacteraceae > JAGQSC01. Next base: position 71,548 of record JAJCXM010000008.1, on the reverse strand, counting down.
TTACAGGCACGCTGATAAGCTTCACGCCCCACGTAAATATGCGCATTCTTGAACAAGAGCTCAGGGGCTTGTTGCTCAGACCACGGACTAAGTAGGCCACCTGCGTGATCAAAATGCAGGTGCGATAGGACAATCATATCAATGTCATCAGGCGTCAATCCTAGTGCAGACAACGACGAAAGCAATACATGCTCGGTCTCAACGACGCCATAGCGCTCCCTTAGTTTGGGGTTCATATAACAGCCAATGCCAGTCTCAAGCAAGACCTTGTGCCCTTCGGTTTCAATCAAAAGTGCCCGACAAGCCAAATCAATGCGATTGGATTCGTCGGCTTGCGACCAACGGGACCATAAAGCCTTTGGTGCGTTCCCATACATGGCACCACCATCTAATTTCTGGCTGTTGCCCATCAAGGAAGAAAAAAGGATTTTATTTGTTTGAGTCATAAGACGTACTTCCTGAAATCATCACGGCGTAGCGCGTCGCTGGTCGCATTAACGACATAGGATTCATCTATATTGATCGTTTGACCCGCCATCTCGTCGGCATGAAATGATATGTCGTCCATCACCGATTCCATGACCGTATGCAAACGGCGAGCGCCAATATTTTCAGTCTGTTCGTTGGCCGCGTATGCAATTCGCGCCAACGCACGAACACCGCCGTCATCGAACTCCAACACCAGCTTTTCAGTGGTCATTAACGCCTGATACTGCTTGATTAATGAGTTCTTTGGTTCGACCAATATGCGGTAAAAATCGTTCTCCGTCAGCGAATCCAGTTCAACTTGAATAGGGAATCGGCCTTGAAGTTCAGGGATAAGATCCGAGGGTTTGGCGACGTGAAACGCACCTGCCGCAATAAACAAGATGTGATCCGTGCGAACCATACCGTATTTCGTATTAACGGTACTGCCTTCAACGATGGGTAGCAAATCCCGCTGTACCCCTTCGCGGCTGACATCTGGCCCTCCAGAGCGGCCGCCAGACGACGCGACCTTGTCTAGCTCATCCAAGAAAACGATGCCTGAATTCTCCACTCGATCGATGGCCACCTTCGTGACGGAGTCCATATCAATCATCTTCTGTTGTTCTTCATTTAATAAACGATCAAATGCCTCATTTACGGGCATTTGCTTGCGTTTCTTTTGACCGCCTCCAAATAGGTTGGGCATCATGTCCTTAATCTGGAAACCTATTTCCTCGACGCCGGTTGCATTGAACATGGAGACCGTCGGCATTTGCGTATCGTTGATGTCCATTTCCACAGGCATGTCATCGAGCTTACCTTCGGCAAATTCTGACCTCAACTTATCCCGTTGTCGCTCGTGGCGAGCATCAATTTCTGCTTGATCAGTTTCGCTCAGGTTAGCGGCCTTTTTCAACGGTGGGTGGTAGAGATCAAGGACACGCTCAATAGCGTTGTTACGAGCCAGATCGTGGACAATGGCTGCTTGTTCATCTTTCACCATGGAAATGGCGATTTCTGCCAAATCACGGATCATGGACTCCACATCACGGCCAACGTAACCGACCTCAGTGAATTTACTGGCCTCCACTTTCACGAAAGGTGCATGGGCCAGCTTTGCTAACCGTCGGGCGATTTCCGTTTTACCGACGCCCGTTGGCCCTACCATCAGGATGTTCTTTGGCAGGATCTCGTCTTTAAGATCACCTTCCACTTGCTGTCTACGACGTCGATTGCGTAAGGCAATTGCTACCGCTCGTTTTGCACGCTTCTGACCGATGATGTATCGATCTAACTGGGCGACGATCTCTTTTGGCGTTAGGTTGGGCAATGAACGGGTAAGATCAACGATTTCAGACGTCACGGCGTAACACCTCCACAGATATGTGCTGATTGGTGTAAATACAAATATCGGCTGCAGTTTTCATGGCTTCGAGCGCTAATTCTTCCGCGCTAAGTTTTGTGTGCTGTAAAAGCGCACGCGCTGCGGCGTAGGCAAAACTACCGCCGGATCCAATGGCCACAACACCTTCATCAGGTTCGATGAGGTCACCATTGCCACTGACGACGAACATCTGCTCCGTGTCCGCAACAACCAACATGGCTTCCAGTTGACGTAACACTTTGTCCGTTCTCCAATCCTTGGCCAACTCAACGACAGATCGCAGTAGCTTGCCTTTGTGGGCTTCCAGCTTAGATTCAAAGCGACTGAACAAGGTAAATGCATCCGCTGCCGAGCCTGCGAACCCAGCTAGGATGGTGCCGTTATACAAGGTCCTAACCTTCGAAGCCGTTCGCTTCATGACGACATTGCCCAAGGTAACCTGTCCGTCACCAGCTAAGGCAGTCATTCCGTCCCGGCGAACCGCCAGAATGGTGGTCGCTTTGATTGCATCCATATTCACTCCCAAATTCGATTTATGCGTTAACGAGCGTCAAAATTTCTCGAACCAGTATTTTCACGTGCTTGGGTGCCGTACTGCCAATGAGCTCTTCGGTATTAAACCAAGATAAGCCAGGCGTGTTTTTTGAAAACTGACGTGCGCGAGCCAGAAACACATGCTCAACATAATCCCACTTATCGTCCACATGGGTAACTTGAACGAGTAGAGGCGCGTTAAGTTTTACGGTCCGTGAATCCAGTACCACAGGACTTGAGGAACCATAAGAAACCAAATCAACGGCTAGGCCCGTTTCATTTTGAACCAGACGTTTAATCGTTTCGTGGGGCAATTCTTGCGTCACGAAGTCGGTGGACAATGCGGCGTACTTATCCTTAAACGGCCCTTCTACTGCTTTATGGAGGAGAACGCGCCGACGGTCCGGGTCCAAAATATAGACGCTCACGCGGTGGCGCCGCTGTTTCGTCAAAGTTAACCCTTCCTAGTGATGTTCCCAGCCTTGCTGACGAAGTGCCGCAATGGTTTCATCGACGCACTCAGCCAACGCGACGGATCGTTTCTCACCCGTTCCCCTCATTTTAAGGTCAACGAGACCTTGATTCAATGAGCGCTTACCAAAGACCAATTGAATTGGTATGCCTAAAAGATCTGCATCTTTGAATTTGAAGCCAGGGCGCCCCTTTGTATCATCGTAAAGAACTTCCACACCACGATCCGTTAATGCTTGGTAAACGGTCTCTGCCGCGCCATCTACTTCGTCGCTACCGACATCCAGACTCAGTAAGGTCACGTGGAATGGCGCTATTTGAACCGGCCAAATAATTCCAGCATCGTCATGGTTTTGCTCGATCGCGGCTGCCATGGTTCGGGTCACACCAATGCCATAACATCCCATCACCATCGGCTTACTGTGACCTTGTTCATCAAGGTAAGACGCATTCATTGATTCAGAATACTTTGTTTTGAGCTTAAATACTTGACCAACTTCGATCCCGCGCCATGAAGCTAGGACACCTTCATCACAACGTGGGCATGGATCACCGGCAAAGGCTTGTCGCAAGGACGTCACTTGATAGTTAGCAAAGTGGCTAGGATGGACATGGGTGAAATGTGCATCAGGGGCATTTGCGCCTACCACAGAGGCTTCAATTGCCAAAACTTCTGGGTCAACCCAAAGACTTAAGCCGTCAGGCGCATTGATGGGACCTACAAACCCCGGTACCAAGCCTACTTCGCGGGCGTCACCCTCGTTTAGTAACTCGAGTTCGGGAACGCCAAGTGCATTGCGTAAAGCCGTTTCGTTAAGCGTGCGATCACCACGGATAAAGGCCAGGACTGGTTCGTTTTCGGTTTTATACAAGAGCGCCTTCACGCACTGAGACGGCTGTACACCCAAAAGGTTTGAAACCTCTTCGATCGTTTTCGCGTCTGGCGTAGCCACCCGTCGTGGTTTGTCAAGTTCAGGCCCAGAAAAGGCGGCTGGCTGGCGAACTTCACAACGCTCAACATTAGCCGCGTAGTCACATTGGTTACAGCTCAAAATTTCGTCTTCGCCGCTATTGGCCAAAACATGGAATTCATGGGTGTAGTCCCCACCAATAAGGCCTGAGTCGGCCTCAACTGGTCGAAAATTCAGACCGCAGCGACTGAAAATACGCTTATAAGCTTCGTACATTAACCAATAAGACGCATCGCAGGTTTCCTCGTCTACATCAAAGCTATAGGCGTCCTTCATGATGAACTCACGGCCACGCATTAGCCCGAACCGAGGTCGCACTTCATCGCGAAACTTGGTTTGGATCTGGTACAGATTAAGCGGAAGCTCTTTATAAGACCTGAGTTCACGTCGAACGACGTCTGTTACGACCTCTTCGTGGGTCGGTCCATAACAGAACTCATTCTCTTTGCGATCTTTCATACGTAACAGTTCTTTGCCGTAATTTTTCCAGCGCCCACTCTCATTCCATAAATCTGCTGGTTGAACCGATGGCATCAGTAGTTCTATGCAACCGACGCGATCCAACTCTTGTCGGATGATGCGTTCAATTTTTCTAATTGAACGAACCGCGAAAGGCATATAGGTATATATCCCTGAAGCGAGTTGCTTAATCATGCATGTTCGCAGCATGAGTTGATGAGAAATCACCACGGCTTCTTTTGGTGTTTCTTTCAGGGTATTCAATAGATATTTGGATCGCCGCATGGCTGGTCCTCCGCGCAAAAAGTGCTCCCAATGAATTCCTGCCATCGCTCGCACTGACGCCCTGTCAAATGGGGCGCATTGTATCACAGTGGCAAAGTTATTTCGTGTTCGATGATGGCGCCATAAGGCTTGAATTGCCCCAGCAGGCCGCGACCCGCTATGATGGTAGCAATTCTCAAAACAGAGGTTCACTATGCGACCAGCACATTGCGCCTGCGTGCTGTTCATTCACTGTTTAGCATGGTCTCAAAACGATATGATCGCCAATATTGACCTGCAATTTCAACTTTCGAATCCAGGAGCACGATCTTTGGCGATGGCTGGCGCGTTTGTAGGCCTGGCCGACGACGCTACCGCGGTCTTGTCCAACCCCGCGGGCATGGCCAGCCTAAGCAGTGACATGCTGGTTTTCGAATTGCAATCGGTTGACCGCGACAATGACATCCCTTTTTATGGGGGCACCATTCGGCAAGTAGGTCTGCAAGATTTTGAATACGATCTGCAGACAAAATCTTTTCCTGAACAAACATTTTCCGTACCATTTGCTGCCTACCTAAACACTTCTAGTCGCCTAAAATGGGGTGTTTTTTATGCCGAGCAGGCCCGCTTCGAGCGCCAGTTTCAGACCCAAGAAATCTATTTGCCTCACGAAGCGGACGACGATCGCCCCGTCAATGATTTCACCGACTTCTACTTCTTCCCTAGCGACAACCAGATCGATCTACAAATCCGAACTGTCGGCTTGAGTGGCGGTATTTCGATGGGCGAAAAATGGTCAGTAGGGCTGACCTTGATGTATGCCGACTTTGCTTATAAAGGACAAACGGACCTGATTCTGCCCGATATATTCCCTAGCGGCCATCCACTGCAAGATTTTGTGGGTCAAAATTTTGCGACGATTGCAGTCGATGGCGACGACCAAGCTATTGGTGGCGCCGTTGGGATCCTATTCCACCCCAACGAAATCTTTAGTTTCGGCGCAGCCTATCGGAGCCAGCCTGCCTACCGATATGATTTTGTCGTGGAAATCCTCGATTTTGCCAATAATGTCTATGAAATCGACGACCAAGGTCAGGCCTCATTTGAGAGCCCAGATAGCTTCGGCGCTGGCTTTGCCATCAAACCTAGCGAAACCCTAGTTGTGAGTTTAGAAGTTAATCGCGTGCAGTATGCGGAACTAAGTGACACTTACCACTCATTTTTTGACTCCGGCGGCGAAACCCAAACCATTGATAACGCAACCGAATACCGAATAGGTACGGAACTGTTCATTACACGTTATGCGAGGCCTTTTGCCGTGCGATGCGGTTATTGGTTCGAGCCTTATCACGCGCTACAAAACACTTATTTAGACAATCAAATCCTGTACGCGGATGAAAACGGCTTTCAACAAATTCGAAATGCCGTATTCCTGCGCCAATTCGAACAGGACACCGACCACATCAGTTTTGGCTTAGGTTGGTCGCTCACTAATCATATCGCATTTGATGCGGCCTTTGATTGGTCACACATTGGTCAGATTTCTAGTCTATCGGGTGTTTACAGGTTTTGAGCGAGGTTAATATGCGCGCGTCTCTTTTATGGATTTTAGCAGTCAGCCCCTCTATTTGTGCTCAGCATAACAACCGTTCTGCCAGGGACTTACAGTTTCGATTCGGGAATCCGGGTGCAAGATCACTCGCCTTTGGTGGTGCCTTTCTTGGGCTTGCAGACGACGCCACAGCCCCAATTGCCAATCCAGCTGGCATGTCAAGGACCTATCATTTGTCCATTTCACTTGAGACACAGTTCGAATCTCGCACCGATGACATCCCTTTCGGCGGAGGCCAGATTACGCAAACGAACCTTTTTGAATTTGACTTTGCATTCCAGAAGCAGGAATCCAGTCACAGTCAATTCAGAGTCCCATTCGCGGCCATCGTTTCGCCACACGGCTCATGGCGCTGGGCTGTCTTCATGCACCAACAAGCAGATTTGAAGCGAAACTATACGACGGATCGCATTCAGGTCGATTTGTTATCGCCAACCTCGTCCATCGACTCGTACGCGCCGTCTACCGATACCTTGGAGTTGGACATCGTTAATGTGGGATTTTCCGTTGGCTCTCAAATCGGACCGCACTTGATGTGGGGTCTATCAACGTTTTATAGCCTTTTCCAATACCAAGCCGATTCCACCATTCATCTTAGTGATCAGATTGGTACACCATTGCCTGTTTTCCAAACGGCTAGTGGCGATGACCAAGACCTGGGATTCATTATTGGCTTGCTACTACCAATTAATGAGATTTTTTCTTTTGGGACGACGTTCAAAAGACAGCCGGAATTCACTTATCAGGCAGAGCTAACGGCAACAAGATTCAACGAAGACAACCCCAACTTTAGTCGAGAAGGCGTGTTTAAAGTGCCCGATTCCTGGGGCCTCGGCATGAGCGTGCGGCCTTCAGATCAAACGACAATCAATGCCGACATCAATCGCGTGTACTACTCTCAGATCACCGATCAGCTTGTCGATTTCGCCAATATCCCTGAAGTCCGCCAATCGATGCCCGATGTTACGGAAATCCATGTCGGCATTGAGAGAGCATTCTTAAATTCAACCTACCCCTGGTTCTTACGCATAGGTTATTGGTTAGACCCGTATCATGCGGCGACCAACGACATTGAAGACAGCCAAATATTACGAGGCAGCTCCGTCGATCCTGGTATCCGAGATATCTTTTTTCTGCACCAATTTGCAGACGATGTGCAACATTTTTCCCTGGGTTTTGGCCTAACAATCGGAAATCACTACCAAATAGATGCAGCCATTGAGAGCAGCGACGTTGGCGAAATCGTCACACTAAGTGGTATCTATAGGTTCCAGTAAGCTTAGGTTTTCAAAAACCTACATTGGCCAAGCTCATCATTATGTTGAATTTCTCGTTGGTCATTCGTAAGCGTTTGGCCAGGGTAAGACAAAATGCCCACATGAACTTGTACCCAATGCTGCGGTTCTTCTCGAAAACCGTGAATAACGCATCGGCCTGAATCGCAAACACATGGCATTCTTCATGGGCAATGGCCCATGCCGAACGTGGTTCTTTATCAAATAGTGTCATTTCACCAAAGAAAGATCGCCCCTCTAGAATCGTAAGGGCCTCCTCGCTGTTGTTGCTCATTTTTGATATGCGGACAGAACCATCGATGATCAGATAAAGCGTATCACCTGGCTCACCTTCACGAAAAATGACCTGGTCCTTCTTAAAGCCAAATACCTGGCCAATCAGGATAATCTCGACCAGTTCTTCTTCCGTCAAATCTTGGAATAAGAGTGTTTGCTTTAAGAAGTCTTGATTCATACTGACCTCAGTACTTACGGTAGTCGCGGCCTCTGGTGCCATATAGAGTACCACGTTTTAACCTGTGATTAACGACCCTCAAAATGGCCACATTACATCAACTTCATCGCCCGCCTTAAGTTCGCAGTGCGCATCGATCCGCAACAAGGTTTGTGTTTGAGAAAAACCAACCAAATCACCAGAGCCTGTCGTCGTCACCGGATTGGCTACCAACGGATCACCGGTCAAGGTGGCTCCCAAGAAACAGACACGATCGCCTCGGTTTTGCCGGGCACTTGAGATTGGGAGCCGCAACCATTGAGGTCGCTGAAAGGACCCGGTCAGCCAACGGCGCACAAATGGCGCAATAAACAGGGTTGTCCCCACCCATGCGGACAATGGATTTCCAGGCAAACCAAACAGCACTCGCCCATCTTGATGAGCCCCGAGCCACATTGGTTTTCCTGGTTTCATACGAATTTTGTGAAAGACCTCTTTGAAACCAGCCTCCTGGGCGCAAGCAGGTACATAATCAAAATCTCCGGCAGAGACTCCGCCAGATAGAACTAGCACATCAAATTGCGTCATTCGCTTCAATGCTTTCGTTAACTGTACAGGGTCATCGCGCACGACGCCTAAGTCAACTACATCAGACCAAGGTTGCAGCAGGGACGTCACGACCGGACCGTTTGAATTATAAATTGCGCCGTCAGGCAAGGGCCAGTGTGGCGGGCATATTTCGCTGCCGGTTGCAGCAACACCAACTCTGCAGCGACCAGCCACAGGAACCATGGAAATGCCTTGGGCCAATAGTGAAGCCATTGCGGCGGCTGTTATCCGCGTATGAGCCGCCAAACATTCGGCACCCGCTTGAATATTAGACCCTTGACAACGAACGTGTTGTCCCACTTGCGTGTTGCTTGGCATAGACACATGGTCACCATCCAATACAGCCTGCTCTACCATAACGACAGTGTTCAAGCCGATCGGTACGGGTGCGCCCGTCATGATGCGCACACATTGGCCGGGTCCAACTGAAACCTGATTGGGCACGTCGCCGGCAGCCACTGTACCCACACAGAGATAGGATGATAGCTGCTCGTCGAATTTGAAGGCAAAGCCATCCATCGCTGATTGATCAAATTGAGGGTGATCAAATTTGGCGAGTTGAACTTCTGCGAGGTATTGCTCAGCAGCTTTCGTCGTCTCGCACCAATGTGAAGGATAACCCCGCTGTTGCTGCGCTAAAATACTTAGTCTTTGATAGGCATCATCAGTACTGATCATTATTAACCCTTTCGCTTCCAACTAGAGGCACAAAGTCAGAGGATATTTTATGGTATAACAAGTGAAAATGGCTTTTCGGAGTTCAAATGATCATTACCTGCCCTGATTGCTCGGCCAAATACAAAGTTCGCGACGAGTTGATCCCAAGTCAAGGCAAAAAAGTACGTTGCAAAAAATGTGAGACCGTATTTAGAGCATTTGTAGACGGACGCATGATTTCGGAACGTGTTACGGAAGCCGCCAAGGCCCCGGCTCCCGCGCCCAGCCCAGCATCCGAAATTCCGGCGACAACCGTACGCATAGACGCGGATCAGATCCAAAAAATGGTTGATTTGCAGCGAGCTGCAGGCGGACTTAATCAGCCTGCTACTTCGCCAGCGCCGGCAGAGCCAGCTCCACCAGTGCCCCCTGGCCCCGTTTTTGATGAACCGGTCCACAAGGCGCCTGACGAGCCGTTGATAGATCCATTCGCACCTAATAGCGCTGATCCGGACCCCTTTGATGACGACGGTCCCGGTGACCGATTTGGTACCGTTCAAATGCGCGTTTCAGATAATCTGGCTGCTGAGCGGCCAAAAACGCCAGACTCTCCATTGGCATCTGAATTCGATAGCCTTTCATTTGATTCGCAGGACGATGACCATCAAAGCGAAGCCAATCAATTCCAATTCGATTTAGAAAACAAACCGGATATGAGTTTTGAAGACGAATTAAGTGAGCCACCAGCGCCTGAGTCCCACGCAACGCAGGCGATGCCGGCAATGACTAACGAACCTCAAGGTTTTCCGGCCATTGGTGAAACGGCTGATCCATTTAATGGGCAAAGTCCAGTGCCGGTTGCTCAGCCCCCTCAGAAACCCGCCGTCAAAACATTTCAAGCTCTCATTGAGAACACACCTTATCCAAACTTGCCCCTCGACGTCGTCGAACGTTGGATAAAAGAAGGCCGATTATTGGAAAGTGATCAGGTCTCAGCCCACGGTTCCGACGCGTATCAAAGGGCAGATCAATATCCTGAATTGGTTGGAATCTTCAATAAATACTACGGCGATAGCCGATCAGAAAGCAGTTCCCCCAAGAAAAAGGGGTTTTTCGCTCGACTTTTCGGAAGATAGGGAAACCGAATGTCTCGCGCATCGCAGCTAATTAAAGAGATCGAAGGCGATCTTGCCCGTGTAAAGAAGGAATACATTCAATTCCTGGGCGGCATCACGTTGGTTGAGCCGACAGATAGTCGCGACAAATTGACGAAGAAAGTAAGAGAACTGCTTAATCTGACCAAGATGAAGTCAAGCGAGATTTTTCGTTCCGACAATCTCATTTCTAAAGTAAACGCGCATATTAGTCTTTGGGAGCGGCAACTACAGGCAAAGATGGGGACACGTAGAAAGCGGCGAACTGAAGAAGCTGAGAAAAAAGAAGAAGCCGAGAAGCCAGCCAGGAAACAGCCCACCAAGATATCGATTTCGGACGCGCAAAATCAGCGTGATCAGGTCGTGGCGTTGTACGACGACTATACGCGCACTAACTTGTCATTGGGTGTGACGAAACAAGTCAGTTTCTCTAAGTTTCAGTCATTTATCCAGCAGCAGACACAATCGGTGCAAAAGAAAAAAGGGACTCGCGAAGTGGTCTACGAGATTGTCGTTAAGGACGACAAGGCCGCCATCAAATCTAAGTCTGGCAATTGATTTATTGCCAATAACCGGTGAAGGGTACAAATCGGACGGCCAATAGGTTTTCCGTCTGCCATCCGTCTTCTGATCTCGTGATACGCACCAGCTGCTGTGATACATCGCCAAGAGGAGCAAGAAGACGGCCGCCTAAGCTCATCTGCTCAAGTAGCGGCGGCGGGATTGTGCGAGCCGCTGCAGACAAGATAATCGCGTCAAACGGCGCTTCTTCGGGCCAGCCGTGGCCTCCATCCCCGAGCTGTATTTGCACACTATCCAATCCCAACTGCCGAATTCTGTCCTTGGCGATCAAGGCCAATTCGGAGACGATTTCGATGGAATAAACGGATCCCGCCAGAGCCGCCAAAACTGCGGTTTGGTAGCCCGACCCGGTACCAAGTTCAAGGACCCGGTCCGTGTGCTTAAGATGGAGCTGTTGCGCCATGTAAGCAACGATGTAGGGTTGGGAAATGGTTTGATGGTGGCCTATTGGCAAGGGAGAATCGTCATAGGCATGATGGGTAAGTGACTCTGGAACAAAGGCGTGTCGGGGCACAGAGCGCATAGCTCGCAACACACGAGCGTCGTTAACGCCACGCGCTTCGATTTGCTGAGACACCATGACATCTCGTTCGTATTCGAATAACGCGCCGGAATCAGGCTCCATTATTCGATCAATTTAGATATGTGCTCGTGAGCCGACATGCCAAGCGCGTCAAGATCATATCCACCTTCTAGAACAGAAACGAGTCGTCCCTGCGCCTTTCGGTTGGCGAGATCCACAACCATTTCTGTCATCCGGCCAAAGTCATTATGGTCCAGCATTTGCCCGCCTAAAGGATCATCTCGATGGGCGTCGAATCCAGCGGAAACCAACACGAGTTCGGGACTAAATTCATTTTCTATAGCGTTCAAATCTCTTTCGAATCGACCGACAAAGTCGGACGCCCGTGTTCCTGGCGGCAGCGGACTATTTCGCGTTGTTCCTTCTCCTGCCCCAATCCCACGATCACCTGACGCTCCCGTTCCAGGATAGAAAGGGAATTGATGGATACTGTAGTAATAAACGTCTGGATCACGCTCAAAGATATGTTGGGTGCCATTGCCATGGTGAACATCCCAATCAACAATCAGTACACGTTTTGCCAGGCCAATGCTCTGGGCATAGCGGGCGGCGATAGCCACATTATTAAATATACAGAAACCCATGGCTCGTGCCCGTTCCGCATGATGACCGGGCGGACGAACTAATAAGAATGCGCGGCGCGTCTTCTCAGTCGCCATAGCATCGAGCGCACATTTGGCGGCGCCTGCCGCTAGTTCGGCGGCCCGCATGGAGAGTGGGCAAATAGACGTGTCACCAGCATCCAACATGCTTGCGCCACTTCCGATTCGATCACGAACATGTTCTAGGTAGTTCAGCGAATGGACCAACCCAACCAGCTGCGGTTCAGCCGGAGCGGGTTCAACCCAAGTCAAATCATCTCCCAAACCAGTTTCTTTGATCCTGTTTGCAATTGCCCGCAGTCGATCAGGTGACTCTGGGTGTCCAAAACCAGTTTCATGATCTAAACAATCGGAATGATGAACGAGTAACGTGTGTGGCATCGGCAGAATCTTAACAGAAACTGGATCTATTCCAAGAAATCAGTTGAATCTAGCCAAATTGTAACGGGACCGTGATTGACGAGTTCTACATCCATAGACGCCCCAAACTCACCTTCTAAGACACGAGACACGCCTTGTTGTCGCAAGGCGTTTACAAATTGATCAATCATTGATTTCGCAAAGTCAGGCGCTGCCGACCCAGAAAAAGAGGGACGCCTGCCTTTCCGTGTATCGGCAAATAAAGTGAATTGTGAAACGACCAATGCAGAGCCTGAAACATCCAGAAGACTATGTGCAAATCGACCGTTATCGTCTGAAAAGATTCGTAAATGTGCTGCCTTGTAAGCTAGTTTGTTGACCGCCTGCAACGTGTCGTCCGGAGCAATGGCGGCCAAGATCAACAACCCAACGTCGATCGCGGCAATACGCATATCTGCCACCTTCACTTCGGCTCGATCAACTCGCTGAATCAGTAGTCGCATAAGATCACCTATTTATCTCTTTGGATTCCTGCATCACCGATCAAGAGACAGTTCCTGGCCGTTTCATGTCAATAAGCCTGAATTTGTTAAATTCTATGCTTTTTTTGACGATTTCCTGAAGACCAATGACGCTATAGCTACTAAATTCAGTGGATAAGTTGTCAAAAAATTAGGGAGTAACCATGCGCTATCTTTGGCTGTGTCTCTTCATTTTCGCTCAGACCGCGAAGGGTCAATGTAACTTAAATGGCTGCGGTAGCATTAACCCGTCGTCACTTCGAGCGTTTATTTCGACATGGCCGGTGCATTTGGATTGTAACGGTGATGCAGCGTCTACAGTGCTTGATATGGTTTGTTTGATATCTGAGATTCCTGGACTAGATCCTCCCCAAATCCTGCCCATAGGTAATCAACTCGTTACACGTAATTACGCTATTAATTTGACGGTGGATGCCTCCGATCCCAACGGTGATCAGCTCACCTACGGAGCTGAAGGACTACCCAATGGGTCAAGCTTCGACCCTCAGACACATCTATTCCAATACACACCTACAGCCAATGACCTAGGTACGTACCAGATAGAGTTTTGGGTTGATGACGGCTTCTATCGCGTCTCCGAGACCATTCAGTTGATGGTTAAGGGGCTAACGACGATTAAGCAGATGTCGCCATTTCATATGGAGGAAGAAGTCGCTGTCACACGAGAGTCTCGGATAAAATTTGACTATCCAATTGACGGAACAACCATTACTGACCAAAACGTAAAGGCTATGTTTGGAAGCCAGGAACTGGCCGGGTGGCGCCATTTATCTGACGATGGGAAAACGATCACGCTTTTCTACAACAATCCTTTACCACCGAGTGCGCGTATCCGAATCATGATCGATGGCAACACGCTCTTGGATAGTGAGGGCATTAATCCGGACGTAGATGGCAATGATGTACCCGGAGGACTGTTGAGCAGTGATTTCGACACCTTATCGCTTACACCGCTTGCTGGAACTTCAGTGTCAGGTCGCGTATTCGCTTCTGAACCGTCCATGGTCGACGGAGGTCCAGTCATGGACGTGCCGCTTGAAGGCGTACGCATTAGCATCGATGGTCTAGAAGCCACGCATTTCACCATCACGGACGCAACCGGTAACTTCACATTAGAACCGGTACCAGCCGGTCGCTTTTTTGTTCACATCGACGGCCGAACGGTCATATCTGCCGTCATTGGCGGTATTCCTACAGCCACCAGTTATCCCGCCGGACCCTACTACCCATTTGTCGGCAAAGCTTGGCAAGGCCGCGCAAATGACGATACCAGCGCGGGCGATATCTTCTTACCTCTCGTCCTTCCTGGTACGTTACAAGCGCTAAATCCAGGACAAGAAACGACCATCCATTTTCCACAAAGTGTCATTGACGCGCATCCAGAATGGGCCGACGTCGCGATTAGGGTTCCTGCGGATTCTCTGTTTGCCAACGACGGCACGCCAGGAGGGATGGTTGGCATCGCCCCGGTAGACCCTGCCAGACTGCCCGGCCAACTCCCCGCTGGCTTAGATCCAGCCATTGTCTTGACCGTACAAACAGACGGAGCCAGCAATTTCAGCACGCCTGCCCCCATCTGTTTTCCGAACTTACCGGATCCAATGTCCGGCTTAATACCACCACCCGGGACAGCTCTCGCGTTGCTTAGTTTCAACCACGATGCTGGACGATGGGAACATGTAGGCGAAGCCACTGTTAACACTGATGGAAGTATGGTCTGTACGGACCCGGGAAGTGGAATAATAGCGCCCGGTTGGCATTTGTCAGTGCCATGCAGCCCTTCCCACTTTCACAACCCCAAATATCAATGCCGACAAGACTGTGTCGTCGGCATCATGTGGGGAATTATTGATTGCGCGCTTAGCTTCATACCTGTCAGTGGCCTTGCTCGGTGCGCACTCAGCCTGACCCTGACAACGGTTCAAATCGCTCGTGATTGCGTGAATGACCCAGACTCTGCCGGTTGTGTTATCTCAGTGGTTGGAAATTTGCTATCGGCCGCAACCAGCAGCTGTGCCAGCTCGATTGCGAACAACATCCCTGGGCTTGGTCAAATTTTGGCCTGCGGAGGCGGCGCACTGGGTGCCATAGCAGCATGTTCATGCCTGGCCGACAAGGGTGGCGAACCTTGGGAACCGAGAATCAACGCCGAACTCGCTTTTCTAGAGTCATACCACGACCTGGCTTTACTCGTTCTGGGTGATGGCGTGTGGACCAGCCTGGATCCAGAAGACCCAGACCACTTTTTGAAGCGCGATCAGGTAACTGAAATCATTGAGACCTTGTTGAGCGCAGCTAACGGCAGTATCAACGCCAGCGAAGCAGCCTCGATTCTTGCTCTTGACCGCCCATCTGAGCTGAGTGCTCAGAACGTGCAGGACCTGATTGACCGCTTTAACAATACACTTACCTTTTGGGGCCAAGGCCTATTCACGCATGCTCAAGCTGGACAAACCGATTTCTTGGACCGCGATCAGTTCAACGCGGCTCTAGACGCTATTGACAGCGCCATATTCGACTTGCAGTCCATGGGCATTGAGGAATTTGACCTTAACGAACCTGCTGAGACATTTGCCGCCTATGCGAATGAGAGCTTGGCTGATTCCGAGACACTTGATCCCAAAGGCGTCTATTATCGGCTGGACGCGAGACCGCAAGACAATGTCATCACACCACCCACACGATTTGGACAGCTTGGCGCAGGAGGCACGTCGTCGTTGGTGACGTTACCTCCAGGTACGCCATTCAATATTCAATATTACGACCCGGTCCGTTCCTCAACCAATAGCCGTTTTTTTCAATCGAACGCCAATGGCATCGAAACACTATTACCAGAAACGCTTCTAATTGACCTACCTGAGCTCGACGGCAGCGTGTCTGCCGACGATCTTGACGGCGATCGTCTTCACAACACGGCAGAGTCCGTGATTGGCACCAATGAACTCGATCCAGATACTGACGGCGACGGCATCGAAGACGGCGCCGAAGTGGAATTTGGCCTCAACCCATTAGACGGATTACTGCTCAATCTTGGTTTAGTATTCCAGGTGGCTTCGAGTTACGCGTTTGACATAGACGTCAACTCCCAACTCATCGGACTCGCTCAGGGCACAACAGGCGTGAGCTTGTTCAACGCGTTCAATGGCATGGACCCCCGCATCATCGCTCAAGTGAATACGCCTGGAAATGCCAAGGGCATTGCCATCGGTGAGGGCGTATTGGCTGTCGCTGACGGGACAGCCGGTTTAACGGTCATCGATATTACGGATCCACCAGCCGCGAATATCTTGTTCACGGTTCCACTTGGAGGCGACGCTCAAACCGTCGATACAGACCTGGGGCTGGCCTATGTTGGCATGAACGCCAGTTTACTCGTCGTCGTGGACTTACAATCGGGTTCGGTCATCCAGCGGCTCAATATGCCACTTCCTGTCGTTGACGTAGCCGTTGGCTTGGACTCGATTTATGTGCTGCACATCGACCGCGTTTCGGCTGTATCGCCTTATGCCCAATTCATCTGGCACACAACAGCCGCTCTTGGCATTCCAGCGGCCAAGAATCTTGCCGTAGCTAACGATACCCTCTTCGTCATCCACGATGGTGGTTATGCGACGCTTGATCTGTTGGACCCAACCATGCCCGTTCTCGTTTCGGCGGCCTACACAGGCCAGTATTGGTCGGATATGGCGCTAAACGGATCAGGCCTTGGTGTTAGTGGTGTAAATTCACTTGGCGGCGGCGGGATTGAGGTCTTTGATGTAAGTGACCCTAGCCAAACAACGACCGCAGCGATTCAGGCTTATGTTTTTGCTCCCAGCACAAGGGCAGTTGAAATCACGAATGGACTAGCCTACGTAGCAGCCGACACTGGACTATTAGTTATCAACTATCAAAACTATGATTCGTCAGGTATGGCACCTGTCATCGCCCTAGATGCACCATTCTCTAAAGGTACTTGGCAGGTAGAGGAAGGCACGCAAACTTATGCAAGCGCTGAGGTGACGGACGATGTTCAGGTCCGAAACGTCGCCTTCTATTTGGATGGGAACGAGGTTCACCGCGACGGATCGTATCCCTTTAATTATCGTTTCATAACCCCGTTATTATCCCAACAGACGTCATTCACGTTACAGGTGAAAGCAACAGACACGGGTGGAAACATCGGCTGGTCATCGATACAGTCAGTCGACCTGCTGGCAGATACCACCGCACCCTCGGTGCTCAATCAACAACCCATCATTGGCAAACGCAATGTGAACTTGGTATCCGCCTTTTTTGACGAACCACTCGATTCCAGCACCGCAACAGCAACTAATTTCACCTTAGTTGAGGCAGGTGCAGACAAAATGTTCGCTACTGCGGACGATATCCCAATCTCGGCCCAAAACGTAAGTTACCAAGCATTTGCCAATCGAGTCGACTTCGTTCCGGCCACATCTTTGGCTGACGGTCTCTATCAGGCGACGATCGGTACGGGTGTCACAGATTTGGCCGGGAATGCGCTAGCGACCGATTTCAGTTGGACGTTTCGCGTCGCAGATGCTGTTTTTTGGATCGCGGGCGACGGTGATTTTCAAGCCGGTCTCAATTGGAGCGAGGGTGTTGTACCAGGCGCTTCCGATCACGTCATCATCGATGTGCCTGGCTCCGCGATCGTAACCTTAAATACAGCCCCAGCGCGGACGATTCAATCGCTTGAGGTTCATGATACGTTACGGATTGAAGGCGGAAACCTGACTGCTGGTCAAGTGGACATTTACGGACTCTTTGACTTCAAACATGGCCAAGTTCAGAATACTATTTTGGACAATACGTTCGGCGGAACTTTATTGGGCGGAACGACTCAAATAGGCGTCTTGACATGTGGCCTGTCTAATTCGACGGTAGTCGGCAACATGAACTGTGCAGGTCGAAGTGTCGTTTTGTATGGAACCTTTAATCTAGAAGGCACGCTTCAGGTAGTTACTCACAGCCTCGTCGTCAATGGATCGGGAATATTTGGCAATGGCACCATCAACGTCACCAACACCAATATCACCACCAATGGCAGTGTCTATACCATCGGTGCTGGCATTACTGTCGTTGGTAATAGCGCTTCCATACATGGGCAGCCACAGAATTATGGAATCATCCAAATGGTCGGCGGCATACAATGTTCGCTCAGTTATCTTGACAACTTCAATACCGTCTCGTTTGCAAACACAAGCGGCGTCTATAGTGGCGGAACAAATACAGGCTCGTTATCTGCCACCAATGGCATGCTTAGCTTGGTCGGATCATTTCAAAACAACGGCTCATTGACTTTGACCGATACAACATTGGTTCTAAATATGACGGGTCCTTATCCCCAGAGCCGGGTTGGAAGTTACACCAGAAACGGCACGACCCACATAGTCGTTCAGGGTCACATGGACGCAGCTCCAGGCATTATTTTGAATAGCGCAACCGGTGACTGGGAGCTATCTGGCGCGGTTGATGCTTTAGTATCCAATGGATTCATTGAGACTTTCGATGGGGCTCAGCTAATTTTGTTAGAGCAACCGGACAATGACCCTGCCACATTTCGTAACATGGAAGTGAGGACGAATCTACTCATAGGCGAGAAATCACGATTGATATTCGATAGCGGTTTGACCTTAACTGGTGCCACCATTTCGTTAACGGGCTCACCTGTGTACTTACGTGGGTCGAATTTATCGACAAACGCCGCTGGCTTGCAAGAGATTCATGGTACCGGCACTATCCAAGCACTAACATTCAACGCCAATGCGGTTCTACAAGGAAACGCTGGCAACCACATCGTTATTGGACCGGGCATCAAAGTAACCGCAAACGGAGCCATCGTTGGCGCTTACACTCAGGTCACCAATCAGGGTCTGATAGAAAAGAGTTTTGGCGGCGGTGTTATGGTGTTGAAGGGCGATCTTGGTTTTAATAACCAGGGTAGTATTTGCCTGAAAGCGGGGGCTCTGCAGGCGGACCACCCCATAAGCAATGACGGTGTTATCGACGTTTACGCGGGTCAATGCTTCGTGCTTGAAGATGACCTCACCTGTTCGGCGTCAGCAACGCTAAGGACACATATTGCATCCTTAGCCAGTTTCGGATGCCTAACCGGCGACGCAGTTGACTCAGTGATAACGCTGGACGGTACGCTGGACATCCAACTCGAAGGCGGCTACATACCTAACCTAAACGATACGTTTGTGATAGCCACCGGCAATTCAGTCTCTGGCAACTTCACAACTGTTCTAAATCAGTCGCTTGGCAACGGGACGATGTTCCAAGTCAATATCAACGCGGGTGACGTGACGTTGGAGGTCGTTTCAGAGTGATTAGTTGGCGCCACAATTGGCTCCAAGAAAACGAGTTATGTCAATGTGATTCGAGTGAAATTTCGTATTCAATAGACGCATCTACAACCGAACTCTTGGCCACCCGCCAACCCGCACCGTGATCTACAAAAGAAATATCAATCTCTAAATAGGCGAGCTGCTCTCTAGGTGCTTCATTTTCACCGCCAATACGGATTTCATAAAATTCCGGCCACGGTTTCTTAGGAATATAGAGAATCGTGCCTGCTTCCAAATCTGAAAAACGGATGTTGGCGTCATAGGCGAAACGAATACCTATTCTCATGTTTGCTGTTGTTGGTTGACCTGGGTTTTCAGAGACTGAGACCACTTTATAACGATGGTGACCAATGCCAAGGAAACGGATTAACAAGATACCTTGAGAATCGAAACCAAAGCGCCCATTTTTTAATGCCAACAAATAGTCAACCAGCAGCTGTTTCACGTGTTCACGATACTGATCCTGCTCTAATTCTGGGAAATAGACGCTTTGAATCAAGCCTTCGCCATCGACTTCTTCGACCGCTTTGGTCAAGGTATTCAGTGTCTTTTGCAGCTCACGCTTGAGTTCTAAATTACCCTGTTGGCAGCCGACCGCAAGCATGACAACCAGCCATAAACTAGCCCGCTTGTTCAAACACGAGAACGCCATTGTTGCCTCCAAACGCAAATGAATTGCTTAATGCAAATTGTAGCTTGGCTTTAAAGCGCGGCTTGGTTACTAAATGGAAAGGCTCTTGTAAAATACTGGTTTGATTGCGTAATGTTCGCGGAATCATTTGGTCTCGCAATGAAAGGACGGTCAATACGGCTTCCATTGCCCCAGCCGCACCCAAGCAGTGGCCGGTCATCGATTTCGTGCCTGTCACATAGAGCGGTTCATTGCGTGACCCAAAGACGGTGGTCAAAGCGCAGGTTTCAGCACTATCGTTGAGTGGTGTCGCTGTGGCGTGTGCATTTACCACCTGTATTTGATCGGCAGCTATTTCCGCATTGGCCAGTGCCGCATTCATGGCTCGAACTGCGCCGTCGCCATCATCTGGCGGTGCAGTCATATGATGTGCATCGCATGACAATCCATAGCCGCGTAAAAAAGCAATGGGCTTCGCGCCACGCTCCAGTGCATGTTCATGGCTTTCCAAGACAAGAAAAGCAGCGCATTCGCCCAGGTTCATGCCCGCCCGATCGGCATCAAAAGGTCGACAGGGCGCGGCATCAACTGCTTGCAGGCTATTAAAACCTGCATGAGTTAATTGGGTAATCGAATCTGCGCCTCCAACCACCGCGACATCCAGAAGCCCCAGCCGCAACTGGTCCAGAGCTTCTCCAATGGCTAGCACCGAAGAAGAACAAGCGGTCATGACTGCACGGCAGGGCCCTTTTAGCCCAAAATATGATGCCACCCATTGAGCAGAAGCGTCGCCGTTATGGGCAAGGAACTCGTCAAAATCGATCACCGACTTAGATCCGTAACAACGCTTGTATACCTGTTCACTAAGGTGCAATCCGCCCGTGCCGGCACCGACAAAAACGCCCGCTTTATGATAGTCTCGTCTGCTGAGACCACTCATATCTAGCGCCTCTTGAACAGCGCAGATACTCATCAGATCACTTCTAGAGTGGGCGTGAGGAAGATCTAAAGCGATCGATTCTAGCTTGGCCTGAGCGGCCAAATTACTGCGTTCGCCACTGGCGTCAAAATAGACAATCGGCTGGATGGTGTCATCAGCCGCATTCAGTGCATTCTGCCATCCTTCTTCGATGTTAGGGCCAAGTGCTGATACCGCACCAACACCCGTTACTGCAATCGACTTCACACGGCCTCCTTATGTATTCTAACAGGTCAAGAGGCAGCGTTGTCATCAGGAACGCGAGGTAAGGCTACGGTAAACGAACCTCGGGCCATAGGCTCACCATCACAGGTAATCAAGCCATCAAACTTCGCCAATTTCCCAAATCTTCCAGCTAAAGAGACACTGATGATCAGTTGATCGCCAGGCATGGCCGTACGCAAAAACTTGACTTTGTTGATCTGAGCTAGAACGCCTAATTCTGCCGCCAGATTACGGTGTTCGTCGGCGAATACCATAATCGACGCTTGAGCCATCATCTCAATATAGAACACACCAGGTAACAGAGGGCGGTCAGGGAAATGACCAACAAAAATCTTTTCATTGATGGAAATGTTTTTGAGCGCGCGGCAAGACTTGCCCGGTTCCACTTCAAGGACCCGGTCAATCAACAAGAAGGGATAGCGATGTTTAAAGTGGTCTAAGATCCCTTGCAGATCCAACCAAGTCTCCTTTAGCTTTTTTTCTGAGCCACAAAGGCAGCTAGACTTGTGACTGACGCCAAGACTTGACGCCCAAGCTCTTCATCCTGAATTTTCACACCATATTTCTTTTCGATACCCAGAACCAGTTCCAACGAGTCAATCGAATCCAGCCCCAATCCGTCACCAAACAGTGGGGCATCGCTATCTATTTCGCTGGGTTTCATGCCTTCAAGCCCCAGTCTCTCCACGATCATTTCCTTAATTTCCTGCTTTAGTTGCTCCACGAGCAGCCCTCCTCATTAAGCCATTATCATTCCACCATCTAAGCGCAGGACCTGGCCGGTCATGTACTGGCATTGCGGCGAAAGGAGGAAGTGTACCAGTTTGGCTACTTCCTCGGGAAGCCCTACTCTATTTAATGGGATATTTGCCATGAATTTTTCTATCCTGGCAGGCGGTAGGTCGCGCGTCATTTCTGTTTCAATCAAACCAGGCGCAACGGCGTTAACTAAAATACCGTAACGTGCAACTTCAAGCGCCAAAGCTTTGGTAAAACTCATAATCGCGCCTTTTGAAGCCGAATAGGCAGTTTGTCCCGGTAAACCTGTAATTGCCGAGCTAGAAATCATATTCACAATTCTGCCAGAGCGACGGTGCATCATATGGCGAACCAATTGACGGGTGATCAGAACGGCACCCGTTAGATTCACACCAATCACTTCGTTCCACGCCTCCAGTGACTGCAGCACAAAGTGCCCATCACGCGTGATACCCGCGTTATTGACCAGATGATCAGGTTCACCCCGTTCATCGATAATACGCTCTAATGAGGCCTCTATTTGACCGTGATCACCCTGATCCAATTCGTAACCAACCGCGTTATCTCCAAACTCTGACGTTAAGTTGCTCGCTGAGTGTTGGTCTTCCTTAAAGGTAAAAGTTACCTTGTACCCACCCTGCACTAGTTCACGAACGATTGCTTCGCCAATGCCTCGAGTTCCGCCCGTTACAAACACATGTTCTGGCTTCAAGCGAACACTCCACTGATTTACTTGAATCTAGAATTGGTACCAAAAACGCGGCGGATTATAACACATTGAGCACTTAATAGATGGGCAACTGGGCTTGATGCCCTATTCCAATTTACCAATCCAATACCAATCTTCGTGGACCACAAATCGGCGTGCATGATTCCATCGGATCCAAGGCACGCTATCCTGCTGCTTCAATGTCGTGAATTGATGGTCCAACAACTCCATCATATCAGCAAAATGACCTGCGCGGTCCAAATCCCAAGGAGAAGAAATAGACAATCTACCGCCTGGTTTGAGGATGCGTAAGATGCGATGAATCACTTCGTCCGGCTCGTCAACTAAATCAAGTACGTGGCCACAATGGATCCAATCGAACATCGGTTCATGAAAAGGAAGCTGCAACAGATTGCCACAAATAACATGAGCGTTGGATATTGCCGGCTTGCTCAGCTCAATACATTGCCAGCCTTGGCTTGGGTCAAACACATCCGTCTCGATCACGCTACTGCGCAAAAGTTTATTGGCTAAGGCCGCTAAGTAAAAATTGTTCTCGATGCCAATCACCTGCACGCAGGTGGAAGCCATCCGTTGGATCATCCCCCCCTGGCCACAAGCCAGGTCAAGCGCCAGTTTTTGATAGCGTTCCGCAAAAACTTCATTAATCAGGTCGTCCGAGCAGTCGTCTTCAAACTCAAGGAAAGCGGGCTTCGGCAGGACGCTCCACATGCCTGGATAGCCTTCGCCTTCAAGTTCACTATCCGTTGCGGTTGAAGGCACAGGTTCTAAACGTTTGAAATTCTCGTGGAACCAATCTCGCACTTCATCGCTTTCGCCCCAACGCGCCATCGCTCGCACAATCGCTATTTGCTCGTCCGCAAGGAAATCAGCCAGATTGGGCTGAAAAATGGGCGTGCCGCAAATAACGGGATACATGAGTTCGCCGTCATCGGTCTCGTATTGCCAATCTTCCCGCAAGCTAACAGCTTGGCCTGTCGCAGGACAGGAAACGAGCTCTTGCAATGGAAACGGTGTATCCGGCATAGATCACCTCGCGATAGCAGGGTTTAGCACCTTCCAACTAACCACAACCAGCGCCTAGGGTCAACGGGGTGACGAAAGCTTTACGTCAACAATCGCTATATATAGAGTTCATCACCCAGTTGGGGATTCTAGTTATTTAGAATGTGCGTCCTATCCAAAAGCTGAATCGGCTGCTGGAAGGGAATTCCTCAAAGTTAGTACGCCTCGACCAAGTCCAGTGGAGCTCCAAACCTAAGAAATACATACTGACATCCATGCCGTATGTGCCCAGCAAATAGTTGGGGCTTGGATCGTCTTGATCAAAACTATCGCCTTCGAACTCAAATTCGAAATCTGAGTCGTCAAACCAGGCACCACCGACATCGGTAAAGATACTGCCGCGGATATTCTGGAAGGCAAAGCCAGGAAAGACAATCGCATCTAGTAACGGGAATCGCCATTCAAATTGCGATAACACACGTCGAGAACCGGCGAATTCATTATAAAAATAGTCGCCGCGGAGGTTATTGTTGCCGCCCAAATAATAGAGTTGCGGGGTGTCACCATCGCTCATGTCTGCACGCACTCGAAAAGCAAAAAGCGAACGTCTAGTAAGTTCTTTGTAAGCTCGGAACTCGGCAGCGGCCGCATTGTACTCACCAAAGGCTTCGGTATAACTAAGGTCGAAGCCCATACCCTGGATGGGTCCAAAATAATGATATCGCAGCGTGTCCCTAGACAGCCCTATATAGGCAAAAGGCGTCGTAAAGTCGGATGGTTCATAATTCTGAATGGTAGGATTCCAACGGAAGGTGTCCTGGTCAGTAATACCCACCCCAAACTCGATACGCGAGAAAAGCGACACGGGATAACGCATATAGCTAGTCAAAGACTGATTCTTATACACTCGATCAACACGTTCACCAACTCGGAAGAATCGATCCACAAGAAAGTACTGGAGCGAGTTGAATTGGACACCCCATTGTAGACGTCGACTACGATTGATGTAGTTGGCATAATAGCTCTCGTAACTTGAAACCGAGTAGGCGTTAACCGACAAATTGTGGTTGCCTAATACATCGCTAAATTCAACGCGCGTGTCTCCGACGAATCGACCATCGTCTGTCACACCCGCAGTCACATCGACACCACTAACCGTGAAGTTCTTCTTGGCGCGATAAGGCGTAAAATTGTCCATATCCAAGGTGTGGTTAGAACTCATTTTGTGATCTTTGACATTGGCATAAGAATCACTGGAAATTTCGTAGGCGCGTTCCCGTTTTTCGATTTCGTCCATGCGGTAAATACGGAATCGGCCTTCGTAATACGACGTGAAGACCAACTGCTTGGACTCCTCGCCTTCTCGATGATCAAATACCGTGCGTTCTTGCGGCGCGAAAGCGCCCGTCAACACGTCTGTGTACTGAAACATTTCGCCTGTATCCGAAACCAACGAATAGACATTGTAAATGTCTTCGAAGCGGTCAGAGCTAAAATACACACGACTCATATCCTGGCTGTACGAGGGTTGGATATCATTACCTAAGCCCGAGGTGAGCTGCGTTTTTTCCATGGTCTCAATATTAAGCGCAAATACTTTAAAGAAACCGTCGCGTTTGGAGGAATAGACCAGCTCCGTGCCATCAGGCGAAAGCCGTGGGTTCTTGTCGTCATCAGGGTCGTTGGTCAAGTTCGTGATCATCTTAGTTTGGCGGTCCATGATGAAGACATCATCCAAGCCATTCCTGTTGCCAACAAATATCAGTCTCTTCCCGTCTTTGGAGAAACAAGGTGACTCAATACTCTTGATATCTGGGAATGTCACATCCTCGACCATTTGCGCCGTTAATACATTAACTACCAATAGAATATTCGTACCTTCGCGTCGCGCCATGAAGGCTATTTCATTGCCATCAACGCTCCAAGCCAAATCGTTGGTGCCGTTGTAAGGATTAACCGATAGTTCCGTATATCGATTAGTGTACCCAGGCGTAAGGTTCTTAAACAAGCGACCATCTTTGGTCGAGATCAGCACAAGATCGGTACTGTTCTTAATCGGCACAAATGCGGCAAAAAGATCACCGCTAGGCGATAATTCAGGCGAAAGCGTCGTGAACACCTTACGCGTACGAACTTCTCGCGCATAGTCATCCGGTTCTTCTTTGATAGGCAACAGTGCGATGTATTTTTTGCGTAAATATTTCTTGAATTGGCGGTCGAAATCTTCAGGCTCGATTTCAAGGGCCTTGCGAATGGCGTTTTCTACAGAGCCGCCCACGTTCTTGCGGTATTCCCAAAGCAAATTTCTTACGCCTTCAATGCCATATTCTTTCTCGATGAATTCGAACGCCGAGTGCCCTACACGATAAGCCAAGAACGAGAGGCCGGATAACTGCGACAAACTAGCAAAATTGGAATTAATGGCGGAGTCACGCAAGACCATGCGGTCCAAATTACTTTCGTCATTGGCGACGTATGAAGCCATGCCTTCAAGGAACCACGTTGGCGCATTTGCGCGAATAATGGTTGATATTTTGTTATTGAAAAGCATGTCGTATTGAAATATGTGGGTCAGCTCATGTGCGATGAGCTCGTATAGCTCCTCGTCTGGCAAATCGATGGGCAGCACCATGCGCGACTGGAAGGGTTCCGCGAAAGCGCCTACATACCTAGGCACAAAACCAGAAAAAACGTTGGTCTGCTCAAACTCTTCATGGGTCTTGTAAATAACCAAAGGGATCTTAAAGTTAATCTGATGTTGAAGCAGTTCGGAGTTGTTCGCGTAGGCCGCTTCCGCCATGTCTACCACTTGCTCCAACAAGTGTTCTTCCGATTCGTAAAAGAACACATTGAAATGAGCTGAACGATAAATTTTCCATTCAAAGTTATCGTAGGGAATCTTGTTCTTTCCGCTGGCTAGCAATGGCGCAGCAGCCAACAAAATCGCGTGGATCCAAATCGTCTTACTCACAAGAGTCCTCCTACGGTTTTTCAGAGCAGCTTACGTTCTGCTCTAACTTTAGTATTTGCGAACAGGCCAACCACGCGATCCGAAGATCGTTCAAGTAATGAATAAAAAGCCAGACGTGTATCTCCTGGCGGTCCTTCTACATCAATCTCATCTTGTACGAGTTCTTTAAACATCAATTTTCCAGCACCCAACTCGTACACATAGACTCGCATTCTCAAGATATAACCCGTCATCTCAACAAATTGGGTTCGGTAATATGACTGACCAGATATATCCTGCGATTGCACTTGGCGGAATCCTGATCGGTCGACGGTCTCGTAATTGACCACACCTGTTATGGCCAGCATGCGGTCGCCACCGTCAATTTCTAATTCCGCAAAATAGGGTTGATCGCCTTCAAAAAATTCACGCGCTTCTTGATCATCGAGGTCAATCACTTCGTGATCAAAAATATCAATGACATCACGTCGTGAAAACTCATTCTTGAAGAAATTCACGGTTTCGGTAACGGTGTCAAAATAATCGTTCTTGTCTGTGCAGATAAAGCCCGGAAAAAAGAGCTGATCAAATTCAGACAGGTCCAGTTTAGGCGGCAAAGGTAAATCGATACGAACAGCACGTTTATTGCCTTGACAAGCCAACATGCAAATCAGAGTAAAAGCCAGTGCGACCCTCATGGATGTTCTCCCTCGTCTTGTTCCTTGTCGGTGCCCTCGTCGACTTCATCGTCGGGCGTCTCGTTGGCCGCCGCCAACTCATCACGTTCTTTTTTGGCGCGCTCACGGTTTATTTGTCGTTGGTGTTTCTTGTAAAAGTTCAAGAAACGCTTGTAGTTTTGCCTGATGGAACTATTGTCCTCGTCTAGTTCCAACGCATTTTGGTAGAGATCACGAGCTCGGTCGTAATTACCAACCGATTCGTAAGCGACTGCCAAATTGTTGACTGCATCAGAATTGTCTGGATCGACTAAAACAACTTTCTCCCAACGAAAGATGGCCTCGTTCCAAAGGTCGAACTCTGCTGCGCGCCGTCCGAACTCCAATTCAGCGCCAAGGATGCTCCGATTCAATTTTTTGGTTTTTGGGGTCGACAATGTACAGGCCATTGACAACAACATTACCAAGCTCACACAAGCCATAAAGGGGTAACGACCCATTTCTTCTCCTCTCAGCCTTAACACGCTCTTAGAAAAGTTTATGCCAACTTACGTTCAATCGTGCTGCAGGTACTTTGGCGCGTAACTGCAGTCCATCACTCTGTTTTCAAATTTTTGTTCTGCGGCCAGATTATCATGATAACCCATAGAGCGGACACGCTCTAGACGCGAGTGACCACTTAAACGGACAGCGCGCGCACCTTGACGCCCTCCCCGAATTCCCATATGTTGCATCCATATGACCAGTGAAAAATGCGATTTTAGATTCGCGATTTTAGCGGAAACCGTTAAAGGTCGCGGCGCTATCGACTTATGTCGAAACCTAGCCAAGCTACAACGGCAAGAGCCTGACCTCGATATCGAGCAGGGTTTAGGAAGGTTAGTAACGCGCTCGGTAGATGAAGGAAAGGACCTTGTATCCCAGTACGAACAAAAAGGTATTGAATTCTTAACCATTATTGACCCGGCCTACCCTTTTTTGTTGAAGGCAATCGACTCGCCTCCTGTTTGTTTTTTCATAAGTGGCCCAATACGTAACCTACAGCGCCCTGCGATCGCAATTGTCGGCGCCCGCGCATGCACTTTGTATGGTAGACAGGTCGCTCGTCAACTTGCAGTTGAGTTGGGATCCGTCGGATTTGCCATTGTCTCCGGATTAGCACTTGGCATCGATGCCCAAGCCCACGAGGCTTGCGTTCAGAACAAGATCCCAACCATAGCTGTTATGGGCAGCGGAATTGATCATATTTACCCCAAATGCCATACCGAACTCGCCCGAACCATTGTTCGCGATGGTGGCACAGTAATCACGGAATTCCCGCCAGGTACGCCACCCAAGAGCCATCATTTCCCGATCCGGAACCGGATCATAAGTGGTCTAGCTCGTGCGACCGTGATTATCGAAGCCAAAGCCCGTAGCGGTTCCTTATCGACGGCCCGCCACTGCCTCGATCAAGGGCGGGAATTATTCGCGGTTCCAGGACCGATTCACCACGAAACATCAGAAGGAACACACCATTTGATTCAGGCTGGTGAGGCCCAACTCATTACGGGCACAAAAGATGTTTTGCAGTCTTTAAACCCGCTATTAATCAGCGCCATTAAACAGGCGGCGACGATTCAAGAAAAAATACATGATCCCCTTGCACGACAGATTTATGCTAGGCTTGATGCCTTTGAGCCGACGTCCTTTGACGAAATCGTCTCCGATCTAAACATTGCACCAGGCAGTACATCGAGCGCTTTGATTCAACTTGAACAGCTTTGTCTTGTAGCAGCCCTCCCGGGCCAGCGCTGGTTACGCCATCCCATTAACTCAGAACCGTCAGGAGCACATGCGCATGGGTAAATCCCTCGTCATCGTTGAGTCGCCAGCCAAAGCCAAAACGATCAATAAATATCTCGGCAAAGATTTTAAGGTCCTTGCTTCCATGGGCCACATTCGAGATCTTCCCACCAAAAAGTTAGGTGTGGAAATTGATACGGAGTTTCACCCAAACTACGTCACTCTTCCGTCGAAGAAAAAGATTGTCGCAGAACTCAGAGGTGCCGCCAAGGACGCAGATGCTGTGTATCTTGCACCTGACCCTGATCGTGAAGGGGAAGCCATTTGTTGGCATTTGCAGGAAGCTATCGTGCCAAAAGGCAAACCTGTTTTTCGTGTCCTCTTCAACGAAATCACTAAGAAAGCCATTCAAGAAGCCATCAAGAAACCTGGCACCGTCAACATGAACCTCGTTGATGCCCAACAAGCACGGCGCATTCTTGATCGCCTGGTGGGCTATAAGATTAGTCCCATCTTATGGGGCAAAATTAAAGCGGGCATCTCCGCCGGACGGGTTCAGTCTGTGGCCCTTCGTATGATCGTCGATCGCGAGTACGAAATTCTGGCATTCGTTGCAGAAGAGTTCTGGTCGTTCAGCGCAGATTTAGAGGGTGACTCGCCACCTCAACTCACATCAAAGCTTGTCAAATGGGATGACCAAACGCTGCGCATGGGTATCAAAGCAGCTAAACGTACTATTGCCAATGCGAGCGAAGCAGACGAGATCGAAGCCATCCTTAAGAAGGCCGACTTTGTCGTTGCGGAAATCAAACGCAAGGCCAAAAAACAAAATCCAGCGCCACCGTTCACAACTTCGAAACTACAACAAGACGCCTCTCGAATGCTTTCATTTACAGTGAAGAAAACCATGACGTTGGCACAACGTCTCTATGAAGGAAAAGAGATTGATGGTGAGACCAGCGGCTTAATCACTTATATGCGTACCGATTCAACTCGTGTCAGCGATGACGCCATCCAAGATGTACGTACTTACATTGGTGAAAAGTTTGACGAACGCTACCTGCCAGAGAATCCACGTTTCTATAAACAGAAGAAGAACGCTCAAGACGGCCACGAAGCCATTCGACCAACCCGAGTCAACTTAGCACCGGACGATGTGGCTCCTTACCTTGACCGAGACGAGCTGCGCCTTTACACCCTTATTTGGCGTCGATTTGTCGCCTCCCAAATGGCGGCCAAAGAAATGGACGAGACCGTGCTCATCACGCAGGCGGATGCTGGCACTTTTGAGACCAAGGGCGTCGTCGTTACTTTCCCTGGTTTTTCAGCCGTATTTGGGGAAAAGTCGGCAGACGATGATTCAGAACTACCCAACGTTAGTGTGGGCGAGATTCTGAAGCTGCTGAAACTATCAAAAACCCAGAACTTTACAAAACCACCGGCGCGATATAACGAAGCATCACTGGTCAAAGCACTGGAAGAAAACGGTATAGGTCGTCCGTCTACCTATGCCTCCATTATTGCCACCATTCAAAACCGTACCTACGTGGAGAAGGATCAAGGCAAGTTCGTGGCCACCGAGCTGGGATTACTAGTGACCGACCTGTTAACAAACTCATTTCCCGAACTTATGGACATCCATTACACCGCAAAAATGGAAGGTCTATTGGATGAAGTCGAACAAGGCACGCGAACCTGGCAATCTCTATTGAGTAATTTTTATGGTTCATTTACGGAGTATCTCAAGCAGGCCGAAGAACATATGCCTGATATTAAACGGGCAGGTTTAAAGACAGATTTGATTTGTGAGGAATGTGGCAAGATGATGGTCATCAAGAATGGCAAGTACGGCCCATTCCTTTCCTGTTCTGCCTATCCCGACTGCACATCTGCAAAACGGCTGCGCGACCTTGACGCCTCGACGACCACCGTGCCAGTTTTGAAAGCCCTGATTAGTCATGTGCAGGTCGAACAAGCGCCAGTCGACATTGAGTGTCCAGAATGCGCTGGCCAGTTAGTGCGGAAGAAGGGTAAATACGGTGAATTTATTGCCTGTTCTAATTACCCATCCTGCACCTATATTCATAAAGAAAAAGTCGGCATGGATTGCCCTCGCGAAAACTGTCAAGGCGATATTATCGTCAAGAAGTCCAAACGTGGACGTGTCTTTTATGGCTGTTCTGCCTATCCAAAATGTGATTTTGTTTCCTGGGACCGTCCCACGGGGAAACCCTGCCCGCAATGTAACGAAAAGACCACGTACCTGAAGGAACGAAAACGCGGTGGCAATCAAATCAGTTGCGCAAGTCGTGATTGTGGCTATAAAGAGAGCGCAGAATCCTTAGAAGCTGAAGCAGCCGTCACGGAATAAAAACATCCTGGACACCGTTGACGCGTAACTAGGGAGCGATAAATGAGCCAAACTCACTTGCATGTGAAGGGTGCCAAGGAACACAACCTCAAAAATATTGACGTCTCCATCCCACGAGACCAGCTGGTGGTCATCACGGGTCTGTCCGGCTCAGGCAAGTCTTCGTTAGCATTTGACACGATTTACGCCGAAGGTCAAAGGCGTTACGTCGAGTCTCTATCGTCTTACGCACGACAGTTTTTGGATCAAATGGACAAACCCGACGTTGAATCAATCGATGGTTTGAGTCCAGCTATCTCGATAGAACAAAAAACAACAAGCCGCAATCCGCGTTCGACCGTGGCCACTGTCACCGAAATTTACGACTATTTACGCTTACTCTTTGCGCGTATCGGCAGACCGCATTGCCCCGATTGTGGCGAACCCATTTTTGGTCAAAACGCGAGTCAGATCATCGATGAAATTCTCAGTCTCGAAAAAGGAACAGCCATCGCAGTCCTGGCTCCGGTTGTGCGCGACCGCAAGGGCGAATACCGCAAACTATTCATTGAGCTAAAGGCAAAAGGCTATACGCGAGCGGTCGTCGATGGTGAAACGGTTCGCCTTGATCAACCACCCACCCTCGATAAGAAATTCAAACACAGCATCGACGTTGTCGTAGATCGCATTAAGGTAGATCCCAACAAAAGAGATCGCGTCGCTGACGCTGTTGAGAATGCGCTTCTACTAGCTGAAGGTATTCTAAAAATCGATTTCCCAAGGGACGATCGCACGGCTCGAGTCATGAGTGAACACCTCGTGTGTCTATCATGCCAGGTCTCCTTCCCAGAATTACAACCACGAAATTTTTCGTTCAACTCGCCTCATGGGGCCTGCCCACAATGTGATGGCTTGGGTGAATCACGTACGTTTGATGAATCCTTGGTTATCACAGATGTCAAAAAGTCAGTGCTAGACGGTGCTCTTGCTCCGCTTGGCGACCGTGATGGCAGCTGGCTCTTGACCCAAATCAAGAAAGTCGCCGACCATCACAAGTTCAATTTATCCAAACCATTTATCAAGCTTTCCGCAAAAGCTCAGGAGATCATTCTTTTTGGCAGTGATGTTGAACTACTCTTTGTTTACGAAAAAGGCGATAGCAAATTTCAATTCAAATCAAAGTACGAAGGCCTACTGCCCAATCTGAAACGCAGATACAAAGAGACGTCATCGGCCAAGGTGCGCGAACAATTGCAGCAGTACATGTCAATGAACGCATGCGAATCCTGTCTGGGTAGACGACTGAAGCCGTTACCTCTGGCAGTTAAAATTCAATCCATGAATATCGCTGAATATACTCAACTCTCAGTCATTGACGCCTACCAACGCTTCGCAGATCTTGATTTGAAAGGCAATGACGCGTTAATAGCCGACAAGATCCTCAAGGAAGTCGTTGAACGCCTCAATTTCTTGAACTCGGTTGGGCTAGGCTATCTGACTTTGAATCGAAATGCTGGGACCCTGTCTGGAGGCGAAAGTCAACGCATCCGCTTGGCCACGCAACTAGGGTCCAAACTGATGGGCGTTTTATACGTACTCGATGAACCTTCAATTGGATTACATCAACGCGACAACCGCAAATTGCTGGACACCCTTAAAGGTATGCGCGACCTGGGAAATACGGTCCTTGTGGTTGAGCACGACGAAGAAACCATTCGTGAAGCGGATTTTCTGATTGATTTGGGTCCGGGCGCCGGCGAACATGGCGGCGAACTTGTTTATGCGGGTTTACCTGAATTAATCATGGACTGCGCATCTTCGATTACCGGACGCTACTTGGCTGGCCTTGAATCCATCAAAACACCAGCAAAAAGACGACGCTTCAACAAAAAGAAAATGATCGAAATCTTAGGCGCGCAGGAGAATAATCTAAAACACATTGACGTTGCTTTCCCGACTGGCGTATTCACATGCGTCACTGGCGTTTCTGGCTCCGGAAAATCGACACTTGTACATCAGATTCTCTTTAAAGCCGCACATAATGCAGTCAACAGGACCCGCCAAAAAACAGGCGCACATCGAGAGCTTAAGGGCCTTCATCATATCGACAAGGTCATTGAAATAGATCAGTCACCCATAGGTCGAACGCCTCGCTCTAATCCCGCCACTTACGTGGGTCTATTTGGCCCATTGCGCGATGTTTTTGCCATGTTGCCGGAGTCAAGAGCTCGAGGATACAAACCGGGACGCTTCAGTTTCAATGTCAAAGGTGGCCGCTGCGAAACCTGTGAAGGCGGAGGCATGATCAAAATTGAGATGCACTTCCTGCCCGACATTTATGTGACCTGCGAACAATGCAAAGGCAAACGATACAACACGGAGACGTTGGAAATACACTACAAAGGGAAGTCCATTAATCACGTATTGAGCATGACGGTTGAGGAAGCAACTACCTTCTTTAAGAACATTCCCGTCATCTATCGAAAGCTCAAAACCCTAATGGATGTAGGCCTTTCGTATATTCGGCTAGGACAATCGGCAACGACCCTGTCTGGCGGCGAAGCGCAACGCGTTAAATTAGCCAAGGAGCTATCCAAGCGCGATACAGGACAAACCCTGTACATCCTGGATGAACCTACGACAGGTCTTCATTTCGCCGATGTCAAAAAGTTATTGGACGTTATTCATCGCTTGGTCGACCAAAACAACACCATGATTATCATCGAGCACAACCTTGATGTCATTAGGTCGGCAGACTATCTTATCGATATGGGTCCAGAAGGTGGCGACAAAGGAGGCACCGTCTTAGCAATAGGGACCCCTGAAGAGGTTGCCGAGTGTACAAACTCGTACACGGGCGCTTACTTAAAAAAGCAATTATCTAACACTTCGTCGCTCGCTATTTAGACATTTCAGGAAGCTCGACGGACATTTTGGTAAGCCAAAAAAGGTTGGAAAAATCAAGAGGTAGGATTGTCTGTGGTAGGCCAAGTTAGGTAGGCTACAGATGGTAGGACGCCGTCGAACTTCCTTAAACGTCTACTTAATCTACGTTTCGCCAGTCCTTTTGTTTACTGACCTCGTTTACTGACCTCTTTGTACACGTGCCTTAAACTCTGCTTTTGCGCCTTCCAAGTTACCTAATTCGTTGGTGCTAAAGAAGTCAAACCACAAAGCTGTGTTTGGATTCGTCCTGCGTTTTGCGCAAAAAGATCCGCAGGCCTCCCAAGCTTGGCGCCAATGCTTGGCGTCGACTACCTGACATAGTGACTGAATACGCTCTCCAAAGCCTGTTAGCGGCGGTTCCAACTCCATTTTATAAGACACCCGTGCACCTTCACGTAAGACCAATAACATGACATCCAGAAAGCCCGGGAGTTCTGCTTTGTCACGAGCTAGGTTAGCAAGCTGGCCCGGCACACCCTTCTCTTCAGCGGAACGTTCCATAAACGAAAGCACCATGTCTGCATGCTTCTCAAACAGGAGCCAGGCTTCTTCATCGGTTTCTAAACGCCGCAACGAGATACTCGCGAGTCGAGTTGCCAAATCAGATTCGATGCCTCGACTCTCCAATATCTGTATTTTGTCGTCGATGCGTAATCCTTGAAACGCGATGCGTTGGCACCTTGACCTGATGGTAGGTAAAAGACTATTCCAGTCTGACGTCACGAGCACAAAATGCACATATTCAGGGGGTTCTTCCAATGACTTCAAGAACGCATTGGCCGCTTCATCGCGCAAGCTATCTGCCCGATCCACAATCAGCACCCGCACAGCTCCTTCAAAAGGCCTAAAGTGCAATTTTTCCGCGACTTGCCTCACTTGGTCCACTTTGATTTGCAGACCGTCAGGCTCGATGATTTCTATATCAGGGTGCAGGTTCTTTTTGCATTTTTGGCAGTGAAGACAGGTTCCACACTGGTTGCGAGTCGCGCACAAAAGAGCTTGTGCCAGTTCCAATGCCATCATGCGTTTACCAATGCCGTCCGGCCCAACAAATGCCATCGAACGTGACAGGCTGTCACGTTCAATCATTTTACCAAGCACCTTTTTTACGCGACCATGGCCAAATACTGACTCAAACATGTAGGGCAAAATGGGCCATGCACAGTTGCGAAATGTGCCGAGCCACCTCATCTACGTTTTGGCGAGCATCGATCATTTTCATGCGTTCAGGTTCCTGTAAGCATCGTTCTTGAAAACCGCGGCGAACGGCTTCATGAAATGCGACCGCTTCTTGCTCAAATCGGCCTTCAGTTTCAGCCATTTCCATGGCATCGTTTCGCGTTCGTGCCCGCAATAGACCAATATCTGTAGGTACATCGAGCACAAATGTGAGATCGGGAATCAAACCATCTGTTGCTTGACAAAAAACTTGATCAAGCAGGTCCGCGTTAACGGCGCGAGCGATACCTTGATAAACAGCCGTCGAGTCTTGATAACGATCGCATATAACCCACTGACCATTTGCGAGAGCTGGCCGGATGACTTCACTGACGTGTTGGGCCCGATCTGCAAGATACAAAAGGGCTTCACACCAAGGGTTCATACCGGCATGATCGACGTGCAAAAGTATCTGACGAATTCGATGACCAATATCCGTGCCTCCCGGCTGTTTGGTCAGTAAAACCGGAGTCCCATTTGCCTGCAAGAACTTGCACAAGCGCTTGACCTGAGTCGACTTGCCGCCGCCCTCGACCCCTTCGAATGTGATAAACTTACCCTGCTTTAAGCTCATAGGCGTTCATCTTATCACGGCTAGAAGGTGGTCCAAGTTTTGAGATCTGGCGCGTTGCCACCGCACCGCATGACTGAATGTCAGACGTCGATATGGATGTCCGGTCATCCCGCCGCCATGACCTCCCAGCAAACCACACGTTGTGGAGTGGCTGGCTTTAAGTTTCGACATGGCCAGGCCCGGCAATCTAGCCACAGTGTTTCAGCGACAGACGAACATTTGACCGCGGTTAACAATCTTGAACGTCACATCAAGGAGTCACTGGTTCGATTCCAAGGAATCGATGCCATCATCGAGCTTCGTGCGCTGGTTAGGCAACGCGGAACCGACCTGATTGACCAAGAACAAATATTCGATGGATTTTGGGGGACTTTAAAGGTTGTCGGTCAGCCTGATGCTTTTTTTGGAACGATGCCTCAGGGTAAACTCGTGTTTCGCAGAGGTGCCTGGGAGAATTGGCCTCTCGATTTACCCGAATTCTCATACGACCCTCGTTTACCTATTATTTTTTCCCCCTACTGCGCGACCCTACTTCACGAAGCGGTTGGACACGCCACCGAGGATGATTATTTGGCACGCAGTCCATTGACTGCGACCGTAGGCACACAAATCAGCCATCCTGAACTAAGCGTGATGGACTGCCCCGACATTAAATATCTGCCGGGTTCAATGACGCACGACGACTGCGGTATCCCTTCGTCGAGCACGACTTTGATTCATCGCGGGGTTCTTGTAGGCGACTTGGCCCAAGACAAGGGCGTTTGGCGGCGTGGTGATTTTCGCGACCTGCCATTAATCAGAGCCAGTAACTTTATCGTGAGAGAAGGGCCTTCAAACCCCCATGATTGGCTAC
This sequence comes from Holophagae bacterium, assembly GCA_029263455.1. Classification (GTDB taxonomy): domain Bacteria; phylum Acidobacteriota; class Holophagae; order Acanthopleuribacterales; family Acanthopleuribacteraceae; genus JAGQSC01. The sequence goes on along the minus strand of JAJCXM010000008.1, from coordinate 34,533 downwards.
AGGAAAAAGGCTATTACGTGACGACCATTGACAAGGGCTTCTGGACTCCCGGCACCAAACGCATGAGAATCATGTGTGGACCTACTTTCGCCCTGGAACGGGCGCTGCCGATCGCACGACGAGATTGGTTGATGTTGGAATTTGACTCATTGGATTTATTATCTAGGATCCGCGCGGTCGGTTCGGATTTCACCGTGGACCCTCACGTCCATTGGTGTGTAAAGCAAAATCAGGCCGTACCCATCAGCCTGGCTAGTCCCTCATTGTGGGTTGAGGGCGATCGTGCTTTGTAGCGCATCAGTAGCCGAGCTCGTCCATATTGTCACTCGCAGACATCAGACCTGCGTTTCATCGTCAAAATCTGGACGCGTTTATGCATGTGACGTTGTGGACCTAGCAAGTAATGGACCGTCCAACTGGAATCGATCGAGCTGTTTCGGCTCGAATCGACCGCAACTAATCGTTCCCGCTTTCGAAGCCGAATCTAAACGTTGGCATTATTGGATGAAAGCGCGGCCGGTCGACAGTGTAGACATGAGTTTTACAACTCAAGATCTGACTCACTATTATGATGGCGGGCTTAGTCGTCGCCAAGACTGCTGGTGGACCGTCTCTTGGTCTATGACCAGCCATATCTTAGGCAGCGTGACCATGTCTCGCACCTATCATGCCCGCATGTTTCCCGGTCGCCTGTTACGCTCATGGATCGATCGCATTCTTCAGTTGCCAGACATAATTGCACAGCCACGGCCTAAATCATTGATGATCCCAGCAGACTGTTGGATTCACGCCATTGGCACGGGATTACCGATCATTAGGCAGCGTGCCAACAACCAGGGTTCATGGATACTGGGGCGTAATCAGTTTTCCCTTGCCGACAAGGGCGGTCAGGGTGACGGTGACGACGTATCTAACGGACAAAATGCATTCGAGAATGCGCTTTGGCAATTCACAGCGCAAACACCCAACGACCGCGCAGTGGCCTGGCAGGCGCTTGCCTATGTGCCTGAAATACAAGCGTTTATTTGTGTCAATCGCTTAACCCATGAACATCAACTCTGGCATCCTAGCCAGCCTTTTTATCGCTATTTCGAAGAAGCAAATTTTGACTCAAGCCGACACCGAGTGACGTATGATTTTGACGATTACGTGGTACCTGATATGAGGTTGTCATGATCGGCCATCATGAATTTAAGCAGCTTGAAAAGGCCGAATTACATGTGCATTTAGAAGGCTCACTTCAAATAGAACGCGTGCTCGAATTTGCAGCCTCACAGCCTAATCATGCTTGGCATCTCATGAAAGAATCTGCCATATTGGGTGAACTAAAAAACATCACGGGGTTCCCTGAATTTATCCAAACGTTCATGCAGGGTTATCAACTATTGACCTCGGCTCGTCACTATCAACAATTGACAGAGGACCTCTTGCAGCGTTTCGAATCAGAGGGCGTCGTCTCAGCGGACGTTCTTTATTCTCCAGGTGTGGCCATTCAAAACATGGGTGTTTGTTTGACAGACATCCACGATGGCATCGAAGCAGCGCTCGCTCATAGTCGAGTCAATGTCCGCTTCGTTTTGGACACCGTGCTCAATCTCGGGCCAACGTTCATGGCCAACACACTCGACCGGGTTCTTGCTGATCGACGTCATTTCTTACGTGGCTTCAGTGTCGGTGGAGGTAGCCCAGCACTGTCAATGGAGCCGTTCCTTTGCCTATTTGAAAGAGCTCAGCACGCAGGTCTATTCTGCCTAGCTCACGCAGGTGAAGTTGACGGTCCCCTAAACATACATACGCTATTAGATAACACGGATACGAAACGCATCGCGCACGGATGCAGAGCTGTCGAAGACCCCTCATTACTCAAGCGTCTGTCTCAGCGAGATATTGCTATCGAAGTCTGTTTAAGCAGTAATCGAGTCACCGGCGTAGTGCCAGACGCAAGTAAACATCCAGTCTGCCAATTCGAAATCCACAACGTTCCGTACACTTTGAGTACAGACGACCCATTCTACTTTCAAACGGATCTTTACAACGAGTATCAGATATATGCACAACTGTTTGGTTTTAAGTCAGTTAGTGACTTGTGCGCAAACTCGACAGCCCGTTTTGAGCAAATTACTTGAGCCGCAATCCAAAGCGCAAAAAAATATTTTCATCCACAACATGAGGCGACACAGTAGCTTGCAATCATTGCCAAGAAAACGTACTTGACTATGGCATTTTCAGCACACATATTGTTATTAAACATAGCCAAGGAGGATTCATCGGCCCACCAGACATAGAGATGATAACTAAGTTCCTCGTAGCGGCTGATCTACATGCCGCAAATTAGAGTGTTATTACACTTTAGGCAAATCTTCAACGAATTCGAGCTCTCTTTCCCGGCTTAGTCGGATGTGAGAGCTCTTTTCGTTTTTCAAGGCAGTGAATCCAAGAATCGTGCAAGCCTGTTTGCCTTAAGCGGAACAAGAAAATGTAAATCTTATCTGATATTAGAAGTAGGTCGGTTTTTCTACTTCCCCAATTACGCGCGCTAAGCGCAGCACCTGCACTGAGTAGCCGTACTCGTTATCGTACCAAACGTACAAGACAATACGTTTGCCTTCGGCGATGGTCGCTAACGAATCGACAACAGCAGGGTGGCGGTTACCTACCATGTCCGTGCTGACCAACTCTTCATCGCGAGTATGATCGATCTGAGATACAAGATCCCCAAACAACGATGCTTGCCTCAAGAGGTCATTGATTTGCTCGCGCGATGCTTCATTCTCAAGTTCCAGATTAAGGATTGCCAGAGAAACGTTGGCGGTAGGTACACGAACCGCATTGCCTGAAATACGGCCCGTCAACTCGGGAATAGCCTTGGCCACGGCGCTAGCCGCTCCTGTTGAGGTAATCACCATATTAATGGGAGCAGCGCGTCCTCGACGGGGCTTGCTGTGGAAGTTATCTAGGAGGTTCTGGTCATTGGTATAAGAATGCACGGTTTCGATATGGCCATGAACGATTCCATAAGCGTCATTGAGAACTTTGAGGACGGGGACAATGGCGTTTGTCGTACAAGATGCGGCACTAAAAATCCTCTCGTCATCTTTGAAGGCATAGGTATTGACGCCATACACCAAGTTTGGAATATCGCCTTTGCCAGGCGCAGTCAAAAGGACACGGCTCACACCAACTCCTTCAAGATGTCTGGTGAGGTTTTCTCGATCACGCCAGACACCGGTATTGTCGATGACTAATGCGTCGTGTATGTCGTACTTGGACAGATCGACCTGAGAGGGGTGGTTGGCCTCAATAAATGGGACAAAACAGCCATTGGCGAGAATCGCATTTTCTTTCTCGAGGATCGTAAGGTTTCCCTTAAAAGAACCGTGCACCGAGTCACGCCTCAATAACTGCGCTCGTTTGACCAAATCCATAGGGCCGCGACAAACCACAGCGCGCAGCCGTAACCCGTTACCTCGTCCCTGTGAGTCAATAAGGAACCTAGCCAATAAACGGCCAATACGACCGAACCCGTAAAGCACGACATCTCGTTTGGGCATCGACACTTCACCGTTGGTTAAGAAAGGGTCTAGCCGTTTCCTCAGGAAGGCTTCAATATCGGAATGGTCAGCGTCATCAAGCCATTCCACCATCAGGCGACCAAGATCAATTCTAGACGGACGCAGAGGAAGCTTGTTAAGCGCCTCCATAATATTAATTGAGTCTCTGATGCCAACATCACGCTGAGAAATTTCGCGTGCGTAACGATGGTGTTTAAGGATTTCGATTGGCCCCTCATTAAACAGACTACGGCGGAAAAGTAACAGTTCGACCGAGCGGTTCAACCACAATTGATTGACGATCGAGACTGCACGAAAGGCTATTTTTTCTCGTTCATTCCACTCGTCGATATAGTGCTGATATCCCTGAGCCATAGGGTTGCCCTCCTCATCAAAAAAAGCCCCAGCGGGGCCGCAAAATGCACAGGAGTATAACACACACACGCGACCTTGAATGACAGACGCTTGTAGGGACTCACCTCCGGCAATTTCATTGTTTCACAAGGCCAGAGCGCCTAGAATAGGGCGACAACACAAGGAGACCTGGTGGACAACGAAAAACCGACCTATCAGCGCATCTTACTGAAGCTATCGGGAGAAGCCCTTATGGGGCCTGGTCAATACGGCGTCGACCTTGACACAATTAATGGTATTGCTGACGAAATTAGAGAAGTTCATGACCTAGGCGTCGAACTGGCGATTGTGGTTGGCGGCGGTAATATTTTCCGCGGTGTATCAAAGGCAGCGGCTGGGATGAATCGTGCCACCGCCGACTATATGGGTATGTTGGCAACAGTCATGAACTGTTTGGCTCTACAAGATGCTTTGGAACGCAAGGGACTCGAAACACGGGTTCTTTCTGCTATTGAAATGCGTCAAATTGCCGAACCCTTTATTCCACGTCGTGCATTGAGGCACTTAGACCGAAAGCGCGTCGTCATATTTGCCGCTGGTACTGGCAACCCATTTTTTACCACAGACACGGCTGCCGCCTTGCGTGCGGTTGAAATGCAGGCCGAAGTGATCATGAAAGCCACCAAAGTCGACGGTATCTATACTGACGATCCGGCGACAAACCCCGACGCAATCATGTTGAAAACGGTGACCTACATGGATGTTTTACAAAAAGGCTTGCGGGTGATGGACGCAACCGCCATTTCCCTGTGTATGGAAAACAAATTACCCATCCTTGTATTTAATTTGAATCGCCGGGGCAGCATTCGCTGTGCTGTCATGGGTGATAAGATAGGAACCTTAGTCAAGGAGAAATGACGTGATGGATTCAGTCTTTAAAGAAAACAAATCGAAAATGGATAGCGCTGTTAAGAAGTTACAATCCGAGCTGACAACGGTTCGAACGGGACGCGCATCACTTTCCATCTTCGACGGAATAAAGGTCGACTATTATGGTTCACCTACACCCATTAATCAGGTGGCCGGATTGGCCAATCCCGAACCTTCGCTGATTACTATCCAGCCATGGGAAAGCACGCTAATTGGTGCCATTGAGAAGGCGATCCTGGCCGCCAATATCGGATTGACGCCAAGCAGCGATGGAACGGTGATTCGCATTCACGTGCCGTCGTTGACCGAAGAACGCAGAAAAGAATATGGCAAGCTGTGCCACAAATACGGGGAACACGCCAAAACGGCCGTTCGCAACGTTCGACGCGACGCCAACGACGAATTAAAGAAACTAGAAAAGAATAAGGATATCTCGCAAGACGAAATGCACACAGGCTTGGATGAAATCCAAAAGATGACAGATGCTCGTATCGGAAAAATTGACGAACTGGTGGCAAGCAAAGAAAAAGAGATTATGACTATTTAGTCTTTTTTGCCGCGCACTTAACCATAGGTTGAGTGCCCGTCAGTCGACATTTTGCGCGTGTTAGTTAATCGCAGAATTCAGCTTCTGAAAAATCTGCAGGGGGAGAAAATAATGACTAAAACTATCAAAATAGTAGCCATGACTTTGTTCGCAACGCTTTCACTTGTTGCCGGGCAGGGTACAACCTACCATCAGGACCATCGGTCAACGCCACGTGAAGTGACCCAGCCGAACTTCGTCAATCCCGACGGTCGCGACCAACAGTCGCTAGCCTGGCTCTACCTTGAAAAACACAGCGGTCTTTTTGACTTAAATCTCAATGCACTGGAACTGGATGAGGTTCGCACCAGCCTGTTGGGGAAACACTACTATTTTCAGCAATTCATTGAAGGACTCCCCATCGATGGCGGACAAATTGTCGTTTCGATAGACGCTGCAGGAGATCAAGTCTATAGAGTTTCAAACAACACCTTTCCTGTAGCACAAACACAGGTTGCAAAGATTATTTTGAGTGTTGACGATGCCTATGACCTAGCGTGGCAAGAATTGAAAGTGCACGGTGAGCTGATTGAAATGCCCACCGCCTCACTATTGTTGATTCCCGAAAAAGAAACAGTGCGTTTGGTCTATAGGACGCAAATTGCCACCGAGGCGCCTTATGGCTATTGGCAAATAGAACTTGACGCGGTAACGGGGGAAATACGTTCCAGGTCGCACTACGATTTAGCTCGGCGACCGCACACCGAACATGAGGCTTACAACGGTCCCATCGATAACCGGCAGTCCTCGTCTGCTCGCATGCAATCGCGTCTTGACTACCAAGCTCAGATCCGAGCTCAACGCAACAAGAATGCGCTGCTTGCCAATGGAACAGGCGTGACATTTGACCCAGACCCACGCACGACTCTATTAGATGATGATCTGCAAGATGAATCGGCTGCAGCTGCATTCACGGCGGCCTATTTCACCCGCAACCTATTAGACATCACAGAGAACGCCGGCACATACAGCCTAGTTGGCCCCTGGATCGAAATCATTGATTTTGAACCACCCAACACACCTCCCTCCACGACAAACGATGGTAACTGGACGGCTATACGGGGCGATAATGCGTTCAATGACTCAATGACCTATTTTCATATTGACCAGAATCAACGCTATATCCAATCGCTAGGCTTCTCGGGCACCAATGGTATCCAGGAAGTTTCAATCGGCACCGACAGCGATGGTTTCAATGGCTCCGACAACTCACATTACCTATCAGGCTCAAACCGCATGGCATTTGGACATGGTTGTGTAGACGACAACGAAGATCAATTCGTGATTCTGCATGAATATGGTCACGCTATCCACTATTCCATCAATAATAACTGGGGTGGTGGTGACACGGGTGCCATGGGCGAAGGGTTTGGCGATTACTGGGCTGCTTCCTATCGTAACTCCACGCCAAATGGCCCTGCCTACCACCCTGAATGGGCATTCCCATGGGACGCGCACGGCACCGGAAACATGTGCTGGGCCGGTCGCATACTTAATGCCTTCGGCGCTCAGTATGTGCACACAACAACTTATGGTGCTCATACTGGAATTCCGGGCGGTTTCGTGTCCGACGAGCTCTGGTCTACACCTTTGTTCCAATCCTTGTTAGAGATACTTATACAAGGCGGGACTCGCGAAGAATCAGACATGATCATTCTTGAAGCTCATTTTGGCATCGCCCCTGGACCAAAAATGCGCGATATGGCCAACCGTATTATCGCCACAGCCGAAACGCTATTCCCCGATGGTGTCCACCGGCAAATATTCATTAGTAAATTCTTAGTCCACAATATTGTTGATATTCAAGCAGTACAACTCGCATTTGGTGACGCAACCTTCACCAACACGGGTCCCAATGGCGTGCCTGATCCAGGCGAAATGGTCAATGCTGCCATTCGCATCGACAACAATGGCACATTGGGCGCTAATACAGTAACGGCCACCTTAAGCACTTCAGCACCCATGGTGACGGTCACGGCCGCTACTTCCGCATATCCAGATATTGGAAGTGGCGGGTCCGCCTCAAACCTAACTGACTTCACCATTCAGATCGATCCTGCCTTTCCTTGCGGTGACCCAATTGACTTCACGTTAAGCGTGGGATTTGTCGATGATACGCGCCGGCCAGCTACCAATCTCAATTTCAGTATTCATGTCGGAGAACCACTTGGCGCCGATCAGGGTATTTCACCAAACTTACCCATTATGGACAATCAAACCACCACCTCGATGATGACCGTGACCGGTACAAGCGCCAACGTAACTGCAAATTTCAATGTCGATGTCAACATTTCCCACACATCCATTGGCGAATTGACGGTTGAACTGGAGTCCCCTGATGGCACGATCGTCCGTTTACACGACGGGACGGGCGGCACTACCAATGACATCATTGGCAATTATCCAGGCACCCTAACACCCGCAGAACCGCTTTCGGGCTTTCTTGGCGACACCCTTGATGGGACCTGGATTCTAACTGTAGCTGACGGCGCTGGCGGAAACACGGGTACAGTCAACTCCTGGGCAATCGAAGACTTGTCTGGGTATGTATGTGAGCTGATTGATCCATGCACATTCCTGACTTTTGCTGAAGTCATGGCTTTATGGGCCGAGGCCAACGCTGTTTATGACTTTGACTTAAGCGGTCAAATAGACGTTGGCGATTTGACATCGCTGATGAGTCAATGTCCCTAAATCCATCACGAGGGTCATGTCGGGGCGTTAAAGCTCAGCATGACCCTCACTATTCCATTAGCGCACGTGACGTTCACTTCATATCAGCGCCATATCAGCAGAATATCAGTTCGATTTCAGGACTTTAGCGCGCCCTCCCATTAACTTAGGCCTAACACAATTCATCTCAAAGAGTTGTGAAATGCCTTTGGAGGGGCCACCTGATGATCTACACATTACGACTGACTATCTTATTAATATGCCTTGCACCTCAACTCATCGCACAAACCTGGATCAAAGACGCCAAAAAGAATTCGGGCAAACGCGAACCTACCTTTTACGAAATCCAATCGGCGTTTGATGCCTATTGGAAGGACCGCGACCACAAAACAAAAGGCGTTGGCTGGAAGCCATTCAAACGCTGGGAGCAAATGGCCGTCAATAGACTTGACGAGCACGGACAAATCGATGCTGACGGCCTTTGGCTTGCTTGGCTCGAATATCAACGTAACTATCCCGATTCCAACAACAAAGCGCTCAAAACTGAATGGACAGCGTTAGGCCCAGGTCCTCAACTTGCAAGCGCTGGATCTGGACACGGTTACAAAGTATTGGGTGGAGCAGGCCGTGTCAATTGCATCGCTTTCCACCCTAACGACCCAGATAGATTATGGATTGGATCACCTGCAGGTGGTCTTTGGAAAACAGTAAATGGCGGCACGTCCTGGACATCACTCTCTGACTCGCTCCCAAATCTAGGTGTGTCATCTGTGGTGGTTGATCCTAGGCAAACCAACACGCTCTACATGGCGACAGGCGACGCAGACTCAAATGGCCAACAGGGTACCTATTCGATTGGGGTCCTAAAGTCGACCGACGGCGGGCAATCATGGCTAACAACAGGCCTCAGTCTTACCGAAAACCAACAACTAAGGGTATGGAAGCTGGTCATGCATCCAAACAATTCCAACATCCTCATGGCCGCTACGAACTTCGGCTTATGGCGAACTGTTGACGGTGCCGCTACATGGCAAGTTGTATTGGACGAGGCCGTTATCAGCGACATCGAAGTAGATCCCAGCTTCCCCGACTATTGGTACGCGGCCATTTATGGTCAAGGGATTGCCTGGACCAACGATCTAGGTGATAGTTGGAGTTTAGCTGCGGGACTGCCAGCGGCTGGATCAGGATACGGTCGCGTTGAATTGACTATCTGCCCTGCCGACACCTATATCCTTTATGCAGTAGCCGCCGTCGAAGACGAGTCCGCATACAATAACGGGCTTTATGGCGTTTATCGATCTACCGATGGCGGTTTTAACTGGGAACTTGTTCATCAACAGAACCTTGAAAACGGCCAACCCAACCTCTTGGGCTGGTATGACGGCCTCAATTTCGGTGGAGAACCTGACATATCTGGCCAAGGCAGTTACGACCTCACCATTGCCGTGCACCCCAGTAATCCGAACATCGTTTATGTGGGTGGCGTTAATATCTGGCGATCCGATGATGCGGGCGAATCATGGCAGCTTGCCTCTTATTGGCTCGATGAAGACAATAATTTTTCGCAACCTTATATCCATTCGGACCATCACGCCATGGTGTTCGCTCCCGATGAAAATCTCTATATGGGAAACGACGGTGGTATCTACAAGCTGCAAGATCAAGTATGGAATGATCTTAGCGAAGGTTTGAATATTCACCAGATCGATCGTTTGAGTGTTTCGCAGACCAGAACGGACATGACAACCATCGGCGCTCAAGACAATGGCAGCGCACGTCTCCTGGCCGGGCAATGGCGCCAAATGATTGGTGGAGACGGCTTAGAAACAGTGGTTGATTATTCAAATGAGAATGTCATCTATGCATCAACCTACAATGGGGCACACAATCGTTCCGACGATGGCGGTCTTACCTTCAAAGCCTTGAACCTACCGGCCGACGGTGCTTGGGCCACCCCTTTCATGCAAGACCCTAACGATCCCGCCGGTCTCTTTCGGGCTTCCAAATTTGTAGCTTACTCGCCAGATCGAGGCGAGAACTGGTTTGAAGCAAGCCCTCAAATCTCGGAGTTCCCGCTCGGATCAATGGCCATTGCACCTTCCAATTCCAACGTCGTGTATGTTGCTGACCTCAGTTACAACCAAAATTCCCAAATATTTGCACGCACGCTCGATGGTCAAAATTGGGAAGCGGTCACTTCGCCAGGCGGCGTTACCGCTATAGCTGTACATCCCACCCAACATTTAACGGTATTCACAACAAAGGGCAGCTTCACGGCCGGCGAAAAAGTGTTTCGCTCAGACGATGGTGGCCAGAACTGGAGCAATATTTCTGGCTCGCTGCCCAATATGCCTGTCAATTGCATCACCGTCGATCCAGACCGCCCAGACGATGTTTATGTTGGCACTGACTTAGGTGTGTTTCTTTCCACAGCAGGGTCTGATTGGCAACCATTCAACGACGGCATGCCCGCTCTGATCGTCAAAGACCTCGAAATTCAACGCTCGTCAAGGGTACTGCGAGCGGCAACTTATGGTCGCGGACTCTGGGAAACACCGGTAGCTGGAGGTTCGACTAGCGTTACGCCAGATCCAAATACTCGCTGGATCCCTCACGTCACCAAATTAGGCGGCCTATTCCAAACATCTATCACGCTAACCAATAACGCTGATTCTGCGGGCCAAATCATTCTTAAAGCCTACGACAGTCAAGGAGGTCGACTGGCGGAAAAAACATATCAACTTAGCGCTTGGGCATTCCAGACATTCACCACCAGCTCTCAGTTTCCGGGCCAAGATGTAAGCCACTTCTCGATTGCAGGCGATAAGACCATCGTCGTCACGGCAGGATACAGAATCGCTTCTGGCCCAGGTGCCACGGCTCACGTCAATGAAACCTCGCAATACGGCAACGTTTTCACGATCTACCCAGGCGAATGGGAAACCATTTTTGACGGCATGGCGCTCGTGAACCTAAGTACCTCGGCCTCCGATGTAAATGCTGTCCACTACACAAAAAACGGGAAGGTTATCTCTGAAGCATCGCTAAAGCAGGGACTAGCGCCTTATGCGAAAACGTTATCCGTGTTTGGGTCACAATTCCCAAGTATTCCAGGCTCAATCGTGCAAATTACGTCCAGCCAACCCGCCGCCGTAACCTTCTTACGGGGCTCTTATCCGGGCGCGCCGAAGGCCTATTTGTATCAAACGGTACCTGTTCTCGAAAAGGCGACAAGTGCTAGTCGCTGGTTGACCCATATCACACCACCCACGGCCGCCTTTTCATCGACCCTCTTCTTTACAAATCTTGCCTCTTCGTCGGCTACTTTGACCTTACGTCCGTATGACAGCAGTGGGAATGTAGGATCAAGTAAACAGGTCACGATAACGGGCAGCAGTTTTCAATCCATGAAGGCAACGGACCTGTTCGCCGGTGCCAATGTTAGCCACTGCAAAATTGAAGGCCCAAATACTTGCGTTGCCACCATTGGCTATAAGATCGCGCAGGGCGCGGGCGCAACGGCTCACGTCAACGAGACACAGGCGACAACAGACGCTAGCTCACAGAACTTCATCCTTTATCAGGGCGAGTGGGACACCATTTTTGATGGTATGGCCATTGTCAACTTAGGCAGTAGTTCGGCCGAAATTGCCGGATACCAATTCGATGCCCAAGGCAATCAATCCTTTGCTCAACAGGTACACCCAAGCTTAGCTCCGAACGCTAAGCACCTGTTGGTCTTTGATTCGTTCTTCCCCAATGCGGCCAACAAGCAGATCTATCTCACTTCATCCCAGCCCGCCATGGTGATCTTTCTGCGCGGTACTCCGCCCGGCGTGAGCCCTGGTTATCTGTATCAAACTGTGCCTGTCCCACTGACAGCACCTTAAGTATTCATCTTCGGCCTCTAAGGCCAAGAGATGACCCCTCCCATGCCCGGGTTTCGACCCGGGCATGCTTCTTTGCAACATAGATATCGGCTGTCCTGAAACTTTTCTCGTTGGTTTTGGTCTCCCCTTGTGAATGCAGACCAAGCCAAGGAGAAGCGCCATGTTCAAAAGTATCTTAATAACTCTTTGTTTTATTCCCCTATTTGCGCACACGCATCAGGACCAACCCAAAGTACAGATAGCCCTATTGTTGGACACGTCCAACAGTATGGATGGCCTAATTAACCAAGCAAAAACACAACTGTGGACGATCGTTAATGATCTAGCCACGGCAAAACGACAAGGATTGGTTCCACGTCTTGAAGTGGGACTTTATGAATATGGTAAGAGTTCATTATCGAGCCAAAGTGGCTATATTCGGCAGGTTCTTGAGCTTAGTTCAGATTTGGACCGTGTTTCCGAAGCACTATTTGCCCTAACCACAAACGGAGGTGATGAATATTGCGCGCAAGTTATCTCAGCAGCCTGTTCCCAATTACAATGGAGCCGCGACACCCGCGACTACAAAGCAATTTTCATAGCAGGCAACGAACCCTTCAATCAAGGCCAAGCGGACTTCAGAACGGCATGCAGAAACGCGATCGCGCATGGCATTATCATCAATACGATTCATTGCGGCTCATTTCAAGAGGGCGTTCAGACCTTTTGGAAAGAAGGGGCTGATTTAGCGGACGGCAAGTATGCATGTATTAACCAAGATCAAGTACCAGTGGCCGTTGCAACCCCATTTGACGACAAAATTTTGGCCTTAAACAAAGAGCTCAATCAAACATATTTGGCCTATGGCCGCAAAGCAGAAGTCGCATTGGAACGACAAAGGGAGCAAGATGAGAACGCAGCGGCAGCAGCTCCTGCCAGTGCCGTACAACGAACCGTCAGCAAAGCATCAACTCACTATCGCAACGATGATTGGGACCTAGTTGATGCCGTCGCATCCGGTTCTGTCGACTTAGAAAACATAGAAGAGGAGACGCTACCAGAGCCGCTACAATCAAAGACAAAAGCAGAAATAAAGCAAACGGTTGAAGAAATGACGAAAAAACGGGCCGAAGTACAGTCTCAACTAAATGGACTCGCCAAAAAAAGAGACGAATACGTGGCAGCCCACGCGACCACATCCAAAGATGAGAGTTTAGAATCCGCCTTGATCAAAACAGTCCGATCACAAATGGCTCAAAAAGATTTTGTTTGGGACAAATAAGGGAGCACCCATGTTCAACCGATTCACTTTCATCTGCATAACCTTCTGCTTACCTTATGTACTTGGCCAAAATATTATCGTAGAGCCACGTCACATCCCTCAGCCGCAAATTTTTCAACCCATCCAGTTAACACAATACGATGCCAACATTTCTATTCAAGGCAATTGGGCATTAACCGAACTGAGAATGCTGTTTTTCAACGCGAATCCACAACGTCTTGAGGGTACATTTATGTTACCGATCCCGTCTGGCGCGCAGGTGGACAAGGTGACATTGGATATCAACGGAAAACCTACGCCAGCCGAATTACTTGATGCCCAAAAAGCAAAGACCATCTATGAAGATATCGTGCGGCGCATGAAAGATCCGGCACTCATAGAGTACGTGGGCTCAGATTTGTTAAGAGCGCGCATCTTTCCCTTTGAAGCAAACTCCTCACGAACTTTGACCGTCTCCTATCGGACCTTATTAGAAAGCGACCACCACTTCTCTCGCTACATCCTGCCGATTCGGCACAACATCGATGTTAATATCCAAGGCTCGCTGGAGATGACAAGCGAGATCGCGTCGATAGAATCCGCTACTCACACGCTGACAACCAAAGTTGAGTCGCCCACCCGCACTTCTTTTTCGACGAGATCGGGTGAAGGTGATTTCGAGTTAATTTATCGCTCACAATCCGTAGCCACCGAATTAAGCGCGCAATTCCATACTCAAGACGAGAAGAGTGGCTGGGTCATGTTGCGTATTACACCGCCATCAGAAATGGCAACAGCCCAGCTGCAAGCCAAAGACGTCGCATTTGTCGTTGATAGCTCTGGTAGCATGGCTGGAGAGAAACTCGAGCAAGCAAAAAAGGCGCTGAATTTTTGCTTAAACTCTTTAAAAAAACACGACCGCTACCAAATCATCCGATTCTCGACTGAAGCCGAACCACTTCATGATGACTGGGTCTCATTGAATCAGGAAACAAGACAAAATGGACTGGCCTTCGTGGACGGATTTGAAGCCATCGGCGGTACCAACATCGAAGAAGCACTCAAACATGTTCAAGGACTCTCGGAATCCAGCGAACGCGTGCAAATGATCTTCTTCATCACCGACGGTAAACCCACCATAGGCTCACGTGACGAAGCCCATTTGCTTTCTTTGATACAGGGAAATAAGCGTCGATTCTTCACCTTGGGTGTAGGTTTTGATGTCAACACACATTTGCTGGATGGTATGAGCGAGGTCAGCCGAGGCGCAAGGACCTACGTACGACCCGAAGAAGACATCGAAGTAAAACTATCCCATCTTTACCGGAAAGTTCAATCACCAGCTATGACTGAGCTTAAATTGGAGACCCATGGTTTGAGGCTAACAGCTATCACACCCCCAGACCTGCCAGACCTTTTTCACGGCAGCGAAATAGACGTATTGGCCCGCTATACGGGTCAAGGCAATGCGACAATTAAGTTGGTCGGGAAGCTGCAAGGCAAGACCGTTAGTAAAACCGTCAAATGTGACATCCCAAAACAGACCACCAAAGCAAACTACATCCCGAAAATATGGGCGCAACGTCGATGTGGTTGGCTGTTAGACCAGATACGGCTTAATGGAGAGAGTGATGAAGTCATTCAGGAAATCACGCAAATATCAAAGGCGTGGGGTGTGATAACTCCGTATACAAGTTATTTGATCCTGGAAGACGACGCCGAAGCAGTCGCTAGTGGGCGACGCGACGCAATGCCAAACGCGCCAGCGCCACAACGATTGCGAGAAATGGAAGAAAACTATCGTGAACTCAAAGCCACCAGCGGCCGCGGCAGCGTGCAAGCCAGTGAGGCGGCTCAAGTCCTGGCTGATTCTCGTTCCGAAATGACCCACAAAGACGTCGGTATGTTAGGCATGAGCACACCTACGCGTTGGATCGCTGGCCGCATGATGACCGAAATCAACGGTGTGTGGACGCAGGTATCGGGCGACTCGATTGATTTGAAAACAGCACGAAAGTTAACTTTCGCTAGCGAAGCTTATTTCAAATTGCTAGCTGAGCATCCCGAGCTTCGTTCTCTGTTGGCATTAGGCAAGGTTTGTTTTTGGCTAAAAGATCGCGCGTACCTGGTGGAAATCAACCCATGAAATCATGACAAGCCAAATCGATCTCATCACAATTGCCGTGTATCTGGTCGGGGCGAGAGGATTTGAACCTCCGACTTCCTGCTCCCGAAGCAGGCGCGCTACCAGGCTGCGCTACGCCCCGAAATAGTGGCGCAAGGGCATGGAAACTATTCCAGCCTACACGAACAGAATTCAGGAGGCAATAGCTGGATAATGGCCGGCGTGCACATCGATTCTTATCAACAATGGCGGCCGGTCGACAAAAAAAGTGGGCCCCAAGACTGGGGCCCAAATTAGCTCATAAGGAAGAAATTGTCTGATGAAAATATAGGTGACTCGTTCGCCAATAGTCCGTGAGTTGAATCACATGTCAGCAACTAGTTCTTTTTCGTTTCCTTGCAAATGGTGAAGTAACTCATGAATGTTTCAAGCTCAGATTCGTCCGCTTGCGTGCCTTCCAGTAACCAATCGCCAATCTCGTTCTTTTCCGGTAAAGGCCCAAACCAGATAGCCAGACGCATGCGTCTATCCTGTTCACATTCAATCAGAATCAGGGTCTGAATCCCTGAGTTCCGACCGTGATCGCTATTCATCGATCCCAACTGTGAAATATACAAAAGATTCTGGCCATTCACGCTAAGTAAGCCACGCCCCAGAACCTCATCGGAATCAATATCGAGATTGAGTTTCTTCCGTTTGAATACAGATGCATCACTGCTTTTTCCTTCAAAATAGTCTTTCAGTTCGCTATCGGTCTTTGTTGGCATGCGAAAGTAAAGGAAACCATATGTGTCAAAATCTTCGATGTTGCCTTCATCATCGGCTTCTTTATCAGATAACATCGCCATTTCCAGCGCAAAAGGAATTTTCAACGCCATCATGGCGTGATAGCCCGGGGGTAGCGACTCAGCTCCAAGCAATTCCCGAACTTTTTCGTCTCTTGCGACCGGGTCCTTCATGTCGGCAACCGTTTGTTGCATCGTTTGGTAAAGGTACAGACCTCCGCCTAAAACACCCAATACGCCCAACACAACCACAACCGTACATCCAATGCCTACATACACCCATGGCGAACGTTGTTTACTCACACTGCCTCCGATGCCGCATCTCTTGACTCTATCAAGCCAATAGATAACGCGGATGTCAACCCTTGAATCCAGACACGTCAGTAGTTAGCTTGTCGAGCCATCGAAGAGCCGAAATAGACCGCATTGGCGATTAGGGGTAAACAACCGGTGACCATGCCTCGATAAACAGGTTCCTCGACAAAAGCAATGATGCGACCTAAGCCGACGGATTGCTCCATGATGGCGGCCTTATGGGCCAGCTGGGCTGCCGTTTCATCTGATACAGTTCCAGAAACCACGATTTCATCGGCGGCATAACGAGCCACATTTTGGCCTTTATCTAACCGCAATGGCCGGTAGATGCGATTGGAGTCCACCAGAGTCACCTGTTGATCTTGCATACCAAAGGCTAACCAATGTTGACTATCAAAAAGCGTTCGTACCATGGCACCGCGAACAGGTCGTGGAAATTCACTAACCGGCTCAATCATGGAAAGCGGATCTAAGATCGGTTTTTCTGGATGTTCAGGTCGAATCTCCAGATCCGGTCCCATGACCATACCACCGCGATATTCACGTTTGGTCTGCAGAAGCCCTACTACGTCTAAACACAGCCAATCAACCGTCTCACCGACAGCCACTAAGACTCCCCCTTGTTTCACCCAAGCTTCTAGTTGCTCTTTTCCCCGCTCTTTAAGCACTTCCTTCCATGCAGATCCATCGCCACTGGGCATGAATACCACTTGAAACTCGCTCAATTTCACTTTTTCTAGTTGGCCGACCGGGATAACGGTGACATTCAATGACAGCATCTGTTCCAATGCGTAGCGAAGCCATCCTGCCGAAAGACTTGAGCATGGCGGCCCCCACAGCAACGCGATTCGAGGAAGAGCAAGCGGAACCACATCGCTTGAACCCAAACTAGGACCGCTATCGAACCATGTTTTATCGGCGGCATAAAAACTAAAGCCAAATTTGCGCGACCATGCAGTGAGTTGCGCGAATAAATTTGGGTCCGCTTTCTGAGATCGAACCGCAAAACTCCCTTCTGGGAACTCAACACCGTTGTGGACAATGGGCTTTAAAGAAAATGAAATGTCGATATCCTTCATCGCAGAGAGCGCTTGAATGGCCCCTTGCCCGTAGGGGATCAAATAACACGACAAAGCCGGTTTTGAAGGTACCTCTGTTTTGTAGCTCGTCAGCGATGTTCCTTCGCCCTTCCAACCTGATCCAGTGCTGAAAACTGCCGGCACACCGTGCATCAGCGGCAGTGACCAACCGGTAACGTCATAGAATTGCTCACCTTGACGCTTCTCATAACGGCGATCTTGTTCTTCAATAAACTCTGAACTCATGTCCAGGCGCGGTAAGAGAAGCGTTCGAGCCAACCTACCTGCGGGCTGACTAAATCTCACAACATAACTGCCAGCGGGAATTTCAACTTTCATGGCTTGATTGGTCGAAAAAGATTCAACCGTTAAACCGCGAATTCGATCCGCTATTCTTTTTACTTCGACGCCCTGACTACCAAGTAGTTCTGCTAAACGATGGGCTTTCAGAGGGTCTTGACCCGGTAACAGGAACAATTGTTTATGGTCTAACTCTTTACCCTCAAGTACCGCTTCCTTACGATAGAAATAGAAAAAATCAAGAATATCTACGCGATTTGTTACCGCATGTCGGATTACGGCCAAGGATGCCATTAGCTGATGGCTAACGGCATCGCTATGTTTGAGCAAACTACCATCTTGCCTCGATATTTCGACCCCCAACGAACGTGCTTGTTCAAATAAAAGGCCAACCGATCCGTGTAGGCTGGGCCATGATTCGCCATAGCCAGGATAAAAACTGTCAAACACTTCAGAGTGGAAATAGTCGGTTCCGTGGTCGTCGAAGTCCTCGGCGATTGCTTGGCCAAACATCCGGTACATCTGAATCATAGCGGGGGGGAGTAAAGGGTTTGCAGGGGCTGCTGGCGTGGCCACAAAAAAGCTTTCATCACTGCCCATTTCGTGAAGATCAATGGCAACTTGTGGGTACCATTCAAGGAAAGTAGCTACCTTAGCCTTTGTTTCTGCTTGAGTTAGAGCAAACCAGTCACGGTTGAGGTCGAATAGGTAGTGGTTGGGTCGTCCGCTTGGCCACGGTTCATAATGTTCCGCAGCATGTGGGTAAGGGTCAGGTGTAATGCCTCGGCTTTGTCGATAGTTTTGGACAAAACGTTCGCGACCATCGGGGTTCTGCATGAGGTAAATCAGTACCACCGAATTTCGGCGAATTGTCTCGGCTTCAGGGGACTGTGATGCAGCCAAATAATAGGCAAGCGCTAGGCCCGAATCGGTACCGCTTGTCTCATTGCCGTGCACACTTTGAGCTAGCCAAATACAAATTGGAAGCCTCTGCATTTGAGCCCGTCGCATATCAGATTCCATTTCGGTAGCGCGGGCCCAAGATTGA
This sequence comes from Holophagae bacterium, assembly GCA_029263455.1. Lineage (GTDB taxonomy): Bacteria > Acidobacteriota > Holophagae > Acanthopleuribacterales > Acanthopleuribacteraceae > JAGQSC01. The sequence continues at coordinate 15,654 of JAJCXM010000008.1, read as the reverse complement.
TAGCTCAATTTAATTTTATCTAAATTGTCTTGATTGGCCGTTGATGTTACGACCAAAAGACTAAGCGGTCTGCCTTCCCAACTTTTGCCTGTCTCTTCCAGACTCACATACTTAGAACTATTTGCAAGTGTTTCCGCGTATTTCTGCGCTTCTGATGTTGAGGTGACATCTTCGCCAAACCCAAACCCGACGACCTGCTTTAGGGTTGGAATTTGGGTATCTAGGGGACCGCGAAAAAGACTTTCGACGTCCGTTGAAGCCCATAAATTCAATATCAGCAACGCCATCGCCATCGTTTATACCCCTTGAAGTGAATCAGGACGGAATTGTATCACGCAGCTCCCCTGTGATTCACCGGGTCTTTAGAACGGCCAAAAAACGGGAATCAACCATGTCGCCACACCCCATAACAGGACGCTCAGCGGTAGTCCCACCCTTATATAGTCACGCACGGTGTAACCACCGGGCGCCATCACAATTAGATTGGCTTGATACCCGATCGGAGACATGAAGCAAGTACAGGCGCCAAAGGCAATCGCCATCAGGAACGGCTTAACGTCCACCGCCATCGATTCAGACAGCGCAAAAGCGAAGGGCGTCAATAATACGGCCACAGTTGCGTTGGAGAGCCCTGCGGTTAAGACATTGCTTAACAAATACAGCGAGGCCAACATGAGTACGGGATGACCCGTTCCAAATACCATTATTAGCCCGTCGACTAACTTGCCAATTAGCCCGGTTTCCACTAGGGCTTGACCAATGGGAATCGTACCAATCATGATCAGCATGACGTTGGCATCGATGGATCTAAGCGCCTCTTCGCTTCGTAAACAGCCCATAGCGACCATGAGCGCGCAGCCCGCAAGCGCCAGGATCACCAAAGGCGCAATGCCCAAAGTGGCGAGCACAACAACGGCGACCAATGTGATTAACGAACGCTTTGCTCGCTTGGCGCGCTCGCCCTTTTTGTATTCCTCAACGACCAAAACATCGCCGGAGTCCTTGAGCCGATCAATACTGGTTGGGTCTGCCTGAACCAACAAGGCGTCCCCAACTTTCATTCTCATCATACGCAAGTCCATCCGATGGTGACGGCCACTGCGTTGAACCGCCATGACCTTGATACCAAACTGGCGATTTAAGCCGAGATCACGAACGCGACGACCCACAAAGTTGGAGTCCGGCAAGATCACCATTTCATAAACGACTGCCGAGGTTGTCTTTAATGGAACCCTTGAGTCATCTTCAATGACGGTCGCTAGGGTCGCGTGGCCCTTGTCCAAGAAGGCGGCTATCTCTTCAGGGTCGCCTTCCAATATCAACGCGTCCTTCTCCATTAGCGCCAGGTCATAGGCTTCTTCGCCCATGAACACCTCTTCATCACGTACCAATTCCAGAAATCGAATAGGACCGTACCCAGGAAATGCCTCCCGAACGCCAGACCCCAATATTCGTGATCCAGTTGATATAACCACTTCGCTGACAAAAGTCGATCGTTGTTCAACCGGCAACAATGAGCTGAGAGATTCTCGCTCCGGCAGGAGCCGGTGCCCTATCAATGTCATATAAGCGATGCCGACCAACAGAAAAACAATGCCCAATTTGCCAAATTCAAAAACGGCGAAACCTGGCCCCCCAGCCTCTCTGGACAAGCCATCGATAAGCAAATTGGTGCTGGTTCCCATCAACGTGCAGGTGCCGCCTAAAATGGCGAAGTAACTTAGAGGTAGAAATAGCTTTGAGGGTGCGACGTCAAATTCACGCGTCAGCGCCATTAAGACCGGCACCATCATAATAACGATGGGCGTGTTGTTGATAAAGGCACTGGCCAAAGAAACAGTTACGCCGACGACCAATAATAATCGAACAGGCCGACCCTTCGACCACTCTGCCAAATGAACCGTAATCGGCTGTAACGCACCCGTATTTATGAGAGCTTGACTCAGCATGAACATGGCCGCAATGGTGACGATGGCAGGATTGGAAAAACCAGCCAATACTTCCTTCACATCCTGAAGACCAGTAAACACAAGCGCGGCAAGTACAAAGAAGGTTACAGAAAATCGAGAGATTTTCTCGTTGAAATAGCCAAATAGGGCCAAAACCAAAATTGTTAACGCAACGAGGGCCATGCGCATCCTACTTTTTCAGCAATAGTTTCCAACTACAGTTTAACCGATCTGCAAAAAAGCGGCCTACCAAACACCCTCTATATAGATGTGATAGCATGATCGCGCGATTGAAAGATTGAAGGATGGACTCAGATGGATTCAAGCCGATTGCGCTGTCAATCATGTGACACGGAGAATCGCGACCAAGCACGCTTTTGCACTCGTTGCGGCGGGGCTTTGGCTACGAATGACCGAATTTACCTCGGTGTTTACGGTATTGCCGCGCTGGTGGCCTGCCTGGTGTTTCTTGCGGTGAGAAGTCAATTCACAACGGAGCCTAGCGTCGCAGAAGAAGTCGAAGTGACGCAGCCAAGTCACGCCACTATGCCAGACCATGAAGTAAAGCATCTCGCACAACTCAAAACAGAAGCCGCGACCGGTAAACCTGAATCGATGCTGGCCTACGCCGAACACCTGATTGAGCTATCCCATCAACATCCCGAATTACTGCATGAAGCCATTGCTCCCCTGTCGTCACTCTCGCAACAATTCCCCGCGCACGCACTTACGCTTCGCACACTCGGTAATGTCCTCTTCGATGCAAACTTACCCGACCAAGCCATTAAGGTTTATGAAGAGTATTTACGTTTGCAACCTGAGGATGTGAATGTATTGACCGACCTAGGTACTCAATATTTTTATGCCGACCGCACGCAAGACGCGCTCGTGACCTACACAGAAGCCGTCTCGAAGTTTCCAAACCACTACCACGCGCATTTCAATCTGTATCTGGTCTATACCAGGTTGAAGGATGAGGGTAAGGCACAGGAACATCTCCAAAAAGCAGCCCAAATCGAAGAAGCGTACGGAAAAATAATGGGTCCAGTTGTGGAACTAAAACGTTCGTTCGACGGCTCTCCACGCCCAACCACAACGCCAGCCTATCAGGAACTTGAGTCGTATTTCCGTCAGCATCCAATTCTAGGACCTAAATTTACTAGTTTGGAGGTGTCTGGCGATCAGATCACCGTCTATATGCATGATTTCCCGATAGAAGCGATGCCACCCTTCGCGAGAGAATCTTTTGATCAAAAAATTAAAGATCAACTTGAAAAACTACCAACAAACCATTCACTTGAACTAAGAGACCAACATTCAAGGAGTATCCTAGCTAGTTACTGAGCCAAATTCACAAGTTACATCAATCCATTTGACGACAAAGCAAACTTTTTTTAACCCGATTACGACTTCTAGGTGACAGGAGGAACGGGATGCTAGGGATGGATAGTAATGCCGCACTCATCGGTAAGGCCATGGATGGCTCAATGAGTGCGTGGGAGCGACTTGTGAAACGACACGAACGCCTAGTCTACAACTACACCTATCGCATGACTGGTCATGCCGACGATGCTGCAGACTTGATGCAAGAAGTCTTTTTTGCCGTTTTTCGTAACCTCCATCAATTTAGGGCGGACGGAAACTTCAAGTCATGGCTATTGCGTATTGCCAGTAATCGATCCATCGATTTCCATCGAAGGAAACGACCTGACCAGGATGCAAACGACGAAGCGTTAGAAATTGTTGTCGACAATATGCCAAGGCCAGACGAGGCACTCAACCGAAACGAAACCAGACGTTTAGTCATGCGTCTACTGGAAATCTTGAATCATGATCAACGCATCGTGATTGAACTCAAGTTCTTTCAGCAAATGACATTCGATGATATAGCGCGCGATTTGTCCATATCATCGAACACGGTGAAATCGAGGTTTTATGCCGCGATTCGCCATCTAAAATCGCACATGGAGGTGGCTGATGTCGCAAATTGAATTTCAGAACATGCTGGAGAAGTATTTGGATCAAGAGCTTTCCAAAAATGAACGCGCAACCTTTGAAAAGATGTTGCGCGAGAATTCAGAATGGGCGGCAGAATTCCATACAGCGGAGCGGCTAAAGAATATGGCTAACCAGTGGCGTGATATTGAAGTCCCTAACTGGAACCGAATGCCACATTCGCTAAAACCACCATCTCTTTGGCGAACTTGGCTGAACTGGTTGCCTCTTGCCATGGGCACAGCCTTGATGTTAGCGGTTCTTTTTAACGTGCAAGTTTCGAGGACAACAGATGGCTTCACTTTCACGTTTGGTAATGCTGGCATTAAACAAGAACAACTTGATGCCATCGAAGCCAAATTCAACGATCAAGTCAAACTGATAAAGAAAGAACATAGTCAACAGCTGACTTATGCGCTCAATGATTTTGCGGCTGAGCAAGACGCAAGCATTGAGCAAGCCATTCTCGATTATGACAACCAATCACGGACACTGCGGCGTAGCGAATACAACGAATTGTTGGCCGGCTGGCGTAAACAACGAGACTTGGATCTACAAGTCATTTCCAATCGCTACCATGATCTATATGACGCATCGCTGGAGACCCGCAATGGACTGATCACACTAGCTCAATACGTGAAGAAATAGGAGATAAAATGAAAACCACTATCACACTCATCATACTTAGCCTTCCCCTTCTGGCTCAGCCGTCTGCGCTACAAGATATTCGCAAAGATATTCACATTATCTCTAACATGTTGGAAACTGCCTTTAATGACACTGACCATCATCGATCAAGAGATTCAAGACATATTGGCGTCGAGGGAACATACCTTCGGGGTCAAGGCATCGTGTTGAATATTCAAGCAGGCGGTTCTAACCATTTCGAATTTGACTTCAATTTCATGCCCGAAATACATATGGCCGAAATTGCCGCTCCAATGCATTTCGCACCCGAAGACGTTGAAGTAACCTGGGAAGCCTATGAGGAAGCCTTGGAAGAGTTACAAGACGTCTATGTGGATGTTGATGAAATTACCCGCGAGACACAAAGTTCCGTCGCAGTCCGCGATGCGATGCGCGCCCTAAGAGATGCACAACGCAAAACCTTGAAGGAACAAAAGCAGGCAACACGTCAGCTCCGCCGTGACTTAGAAAGCAGTCGTGACCTTGATGATACGCAGAGAGAGGCCATTGTTCAGCAGATCAAGGAACATCAGACTAAGTTACAAGTGGCTTCCAAAAAGTACTCTGAAGAATTGGCCGAACTTCAAACTAAACAGCGACAGGAATGGGAAAAAAATCAATCAGAATTTGAAATTCGTATTGTTGACATATTGTGCGATTATGGCTCTGCACTTCGTTCACTTCCCGACAACGAGCACGTATCTATTATCTTCTCTGAAGGTGCCCGCGATGAGGACGGCGATGAACAGGACCGTATTTACGTATTCGATAAAACCGACTTAGTCGCATGTCGCGAAGGTCGCATGGACAAAAAGACATTGATCAGCAAAGGCCAAGTCTATAATTTCTAGTATCGTAGATAAGTAGGTAGCACAAAAAAGGCGCCCAGAAGGGCGCCTTTTTTGTATGAAATCGGGAAACGTAGTCTAATAGAATGCGCCTGCCCAATCCGTTAGGTAACCGTATTTGGTCACACTATAGTCAGTGACAAGAGTAATCCGAATGGAATTTCCAGGAACGACAACCCAGCCGTCCGTTCGCCCAAACACATTTCCCGCACCAGATGAAATCTTATTACCGGATACTTTATATACCTGCGTATTGTTTTCATCGTAGACGTATAGGAAGTCGTAATTAGCTTCAGTGTTTAGGGTTACAAAGTGGATGCCCACCTGAGTCGCATTGGGGTTGCTATAGGTGAATGTGTAGGTTTTGTTATTAGCATAATTGTGAGGCGTTTGCTCGACCAAGGCATCATAATGCCATTCTGGTGTTCCGCCACCTCCGCCAGTACTCGTTTCCCAGTTGGCCACGATGGTGCCGGACGGATTTCCACTATACCCGTGAATCAACACATGCCAGGTATCTTGGGCAGGATTACTAAAGGTCACGGCTTCAGCTGAACCACTTTGATAAGGTGCTTTAAATTCAGCAGCGTTGTGTTGACCTTGGTCAGCTGGCCAGTTAATCGTGGCCCGCTTAACATATAGATCTGCATCACCACTACCGGTCATGGTTACGGTCAGCTCTGTCGTATTGGCTGGCACTGCAATGGTGTATTCAGTTACGGAACCAGTGGAAACGCTGTAGTTTTGCACAACTCCGTCCTGAAGTTGAGATCCGCCACCGCCTGTTGAGACTTCCCATGAAGCCACAATAGTCCCTGATGGGTTACCGCTGTATCCATGAATCAACACATGCCAGGTGGCCTGAGCTGGGCTAGGGAAGCTTACGGACTCAGATGACCCAGACGCATAGGGCGCTTTAAACTCGGCGTCATTGTGGCTTCCTTGGTCTGCTGGCCAGTTGATGGTGGCCCTTTTCACATACAGATCAGCGTCGCCACTGCCTGTCATGGTAACCGTCAAGTTTGATGCGTTGGCTGGTATATCGATGGTGTATTCCGCGATGGCGCCCGTGGAAATACTAAAGTTCTTCGAAACGCCGTTGGTGAGTTCCGAGGTACCGCCGCCGGCTGAGTTGACAACGATCGTTGCTGAAGCAGTTGTCGTTCCACCATCGCCTGAAGCCGTTAGTGTGTAGGTTGTCGTTACGGCGGGCGATACGGATGTGGATCCTCCAGACACAGAAACTGATCCTACGCCATTATTAATCGATGCCGAGGTGGCATTTGTCGTGCTCCAACTCAAGGTTGCCGATTGTCCTTCTGTGATAGTGGTCGGATTGGCAGATAAACTTGCCGTCGGAGGCGGCGTTGTGCCCAAATTGAGCGCGGCAGCCAGGTCGATCCGTCGTTTGCTGCTGTCTCCGACTACGGTTACACCAGTGTTTTGATATACAGACACGAGGCCTGACTTATTTCCAGCGTAACTAGGTTGACCTTCAAGGAACTGCGCAGTTAATCCAGCGGCTGCAGGGCAGGCCGAAGAGGTTCCACCCAGGGCCCAAGTTCCACCGCCACACTGCGCACAGATAACTTCTTCTGACGGCGTGTAGATGTCTAGGAAAGAGGCCGTATCCGAGTAACAGGTACGCTCGTTTACTTGACGACTAAAATCACTACAGTTGGCTGGAGGGAAAGGTGAATAGGCCGCGCCATCTTCGTCCCATACAGAGCCAACAGAAATGACCGCATTTGAACAAGCTGGCGAACCCATTGAATCGGTCCAACCATCGTTTCCAGAGGCTGCAAATACGATAATGTCATTGCTCAACGCATCAGATGCCGCCGTGTGCATCGTGCCAGAGTTACATTCGCTATAATGGCGGCTGCCGCCTAAAGACATGCTGATTACTTTAATTGGAGAACCACCACCGGTCCCATTCTTATTCGTAATACACCAGTTAATCGCATTGGCAATGACCGAATCATAGGCATTGGGAAAAACCGTCAAGCAATAAAGACTCGAGTCGGTAGCGTAACGACGTACGATCGATGCCGTACCCGTCCCGTGATAACAATCATTAAAACTCTGTGAGTGAATGCTGGTACCGGGATCAGAGAAGTTAGAGCCACCCTTAACAATGCTGTTGGGTAGTGACGTGCTGCCGCCAAGTTCAGGGTGTAGCAAGTCATAGTGTGAGTCAATGACGGCCACGCCTACGCCTGCCCCAGTAAAGCTGTTTTGACCAGCTAAGTCAGAACCCGTTAAAGCCCGTCCTTCATCTGTAAATAGCTCGTTGAGATTATCAAACTCAATCGATTCAACGATATCTAAGGCCGCCAGCTTGACTGTCCACTCGGCGCTAGCCAAGTTAGCTACCACTGCGTATTGCAATGTTAAGGCATCAATGATTTCAACGCCTTGGCCCAGCGAATCAGAATAAGCGCTAAAGGCAGACAAAAACTGGGCCTGCTCGTTGGCTACAGCTGCTGCAATAACTTCAACAGCATCCGCTGCACGGTAATCAGTAAAGTTGACACGGTCGCCTTGGGCAGCGATGTGAATGATGACGCGCACGGCGCTACCATTCTTTGAATTCATTTCATTGCTCGTGAACGCCTGCGTGATGGCCGGATCGATCTTGCGCAAATGAGGGGCGCGGTTATTCGTTGCTGAAATTGCAACGAGATCATTAGCATGATTGCCAGCGAACGCAGGAGCTGCGAACGCACAAAGAGACATTATGAGAAAGGATTTTACAGACACTTTTACCCCTCCGGGACGCAAACCAGCAGAAAAACACTTGGCCCGCGCAGACAAATTTAGATTGTGGTGTGGGAACAGCGCCAGTATATGAATCAAGCCCCGGCAAGGTCAAGCATTTTTTATCTAATATTTACAATTGAACAGCTATTCATTAACTGAAGTAAGACCTAAAGTGCTTGTTCAATGTAACTTATACAAACAACCGAACTGCTCTACTTTTTTACACACGCGCTATGTAAAGGTTGTGTTCTCAAAGAAGGCTGCGGAATGTACCAGATTCGATGGCTTCAACAGGGTCGCGCCTTAAGTGGGAAACGGCTTCATCAAATGGGATTTCTCGGTTCACTTCTAAGCCTGCTGCCTTATCTCGGCCCGTCTTTTTTGCTCTATACATGGCCGCATCCACAATCATGGCCAAGTCGTGCCAGTCCAGACGCCTTGAATCAACATGGAAAGGAAGCATGGCGAAACCAATCGAACAAGTAACATGAATCGGTTTTCGGGATGGAATATCGAAATCATGGCTGCGAATGACTGCCAACACTTTTTCGGCAATGGTTGCGATGCGTTTAAATCCTACCTCTGGCAGAAAAACAAAAAATTCTTCACCGCCCAAACGCGACACAATGTCCGTTTCGCGCAACGTATCCTTTAATAGTTCCGCTAACTGCTGCAGAACATCGTCGCCAGTGGCGTGGCCAAAGGTATCGTTAATTTGTTTGAAATAGTCGAGGTCGATCAGTAACATGCCCGACCATTCGGCGTCCTCATTTTCTTTTTCGTGCAAGCCAAGATCTACACGCCTGCGATTGAGACGTTTGAGTTCCATGGGCATCATTAAATCGAGGTAGCGCCTATTTCGCAGCCCAGTCAAATCATCGGTCACAGCCAAATGTTGAATTTCATCGTACATTTTTTGAACTTCGGCCGTTCGTTCGATCACACGCTCCTCAAGGATGGCATTCGAACGCTTGAGCCTCATGACCCATGCAGCAATAGCCAAGGCAATTGCTGACGCCAAAAGGCCGAGAAACCAGGGCCTTTGCCACAGCGGTGGGACAATAGAGAAACTAAATTCGGCAGGTTCACTCCACAAACCGCCAGCATTTCGTGCTTTCACTAAGAATCGGTAATCTCCTGGCCGAATCGAGGTGTATTGAACTTCGCGGGCGTGAACATCTCTCCACTTTTCTTGTAACCCCTCGAGTTTTACGCGATACCAAACGCGGTCGCCATGCGACAGGGATATCCCCAAGAAATCGAAGACCAAAAAATTATCATTATGCCCCAGACGAGTGTTGGTACTGAGATCCAACTGCCGATCGAGCGTTGAGACCTTCGATAAATGGATACGAGGCGCTGGCAACGGATCACGTTGCTCGCTCTTCAAAAAACAAGCAACACCACGGACAGTTCCAACCCAAACTCTTCCACCACTATCAACGAAGCCGGCGCCTCTATTCACTTCGTTTGACGGCAAGCCGTCACTTGCCGAATAGATTTGACTTTGCATAGTACTGATTTTCACTACGCCACGATTGGTACCAACCCACACGCCTAGATCGGGACCGCCGTTGACGTAGGTACAAAATTGGCTCGGCAAACCAGGCAGTTGCTCAAATGTCTGCTCGTCACTAATACGAACACAACCGTTTGTCGTGGCAACCCACAAATGATCTTCTTTATCTATATACAAGTCATTTACAAATTCACTGGGAAGGCCATCTTCAACCCCAAAGATGGTGACTTGCTCGCCATCTAAGCGAACAAGACCGCCAGCCGTCCCTAACCAGGCAACACCTGACTGGTCAAAGTTGATCGTATTAACGCGTTGGTTTGGAAGTTCAGCCAACGCCGAGACCGATTCAAACTCACCGTTATTTAGTCGAACAACACCGTCGTAGGTGGCAAACCACATACGGCCATCTGGCGCTTGGGTAATGTCGTAAACAATAGGCGAACGAAAGGCTTCAGTCATTTCCACGGCAATGAATTCGTCACCCGACCTTATGCAAACGCCGTTTAAGGTGCCAAGCCAGATATCGCCGTTGGAATCCAATTCGGCTGAGAGCACGGTGTTATCTATGAGGCCATCTTTTTTGGAGTAGGAACGAATGTCAGTGCCGTCATAAACCGATAGCCCACCCCCATTGGTGGCGAACCAAATATGCCCATCTTGATCTTCAACAAACGCATAAACACTGGCATTTGCCAATCCGTGTTTTTCATCAAAAATAATAAAGTCTTCGTGACTCAGCTGAGATACACCGCCGCCATAGGTTCCAAACCACATATTTCCTTCGTGATCCTCGGTAATGGAATAGACGCTATTATTGGCAAGCCCCAGGTTCGCATCATAATGCCGCAGTCCCTGCGCTGAATAGGCATACGCGCCGCTTTCTCTGGTGGCAAACCACATTCGTTTTTGACGATCTTGGACAATGGCCGTGATCGACATATGTGCTAATTCAGGTAAATCGGCAGGTTGGATTTTTCGATCTTTAACGACATAAACGCCTTCGTTTGTGCCCACCCACAAGGCACCGGACGAGTCTTCCATAAAAGAACGAATATAGTCGTTGGTGGCTCCCGACGCTGACCCAAGTTCGACAACTTTATCGTTCTGAATAATAGCCAAACCCTTTCCATAAGTGCCTACGGCCAAAGAACCATCTCGCAGTGCAAGCACCGCTCGAATACGATTACTCGGCAAACCTTGCTGGGTCGTAAACATTTCAAAACGCTCACCTTGCAAACGAGCTACCCCGCCCCCATAAGTACCAATCCAAATGTCTCCATTTGGTCCCTGTGTCAACGACCTGACAGACACATCATGCAAGCCATTGTCGAACCAGGCAATTTTTCCCGCGTGTATGCAGCCAAGCCCTCGATCCGTTCCAATCCAAACACGGCCATCATGGCCGACCATGATGCACCGAATCATGTCGCTTCGAAGACCATCGTTTTGTCCGTAATTCACAAATTCTAGGCCGTCATAGCGACTCAATCCAGTCTGTGTCCCAAACCATAAAAAGCCATCCAGGTCCTGGGCCATGGCATAAACGACAGACTGGGCCAAACCCTGTTCAATGGAGATAGAACGAAACGGTAGACGCTGCGCTAGCAGCGGCAATACACATACTACAAACAACAGTCCCAATGCTTTGGTCTGCATGATTTTTGTCCCATTCCAAATGTGGATCGAATTGGCACGATTGTAACATCTGGCATATGCATCCCAAAATGCTTGATGCATACATGGCCGTATCTCATTACCTGGCTGCTCGAAAACATGTTCAAGCCAACGGGTGTCGCCACAGATTCAGCTTGCTTACCTTTCTTGCAGGCCGCGCACTAAACATGATTCGGCAGCAAGCTCGCTGTCATGGTCTCCGACTTGCTTTTGTTGCCTCTTCAAAAAGTCGGCATAGCTTGCGTTCTCTCTGAGCAGTTGCGGGTGCGGCGCCAATCCTGCAACCCGTCCGTGTTCAATGAAGGCCACTTTGTCCGCGCTGACGGCCGTTGTCACACGGTGAGTAGCTACTAAGATCATGCAGTCCCTGCGCATCCGCTGCAAAGCCGATAGGATATGAGATTCAGAATGATTGTCTAAATGAGCAGTTGCCTCATCCAGTAGAATCAGATTGGGTTCACGCAACCATAACCGTGCCAAAGCAATTCGCTGCCGTTGGCCGCCGGATACGCTTTGTCCTCGAGCCCCCAGCTCAGTATCAAGGCCCCGTGGTAAGTGGCTGACAAACTCATCCGCATGGGCAGCCTTCAGTGCCGACATCAACTCCATTTCTCCTGGCTGATGTGCCAATCCGAAACACAAATTATCTCGGATCGAGCCTGGAAAGACCGGCGAATCCTGTGCGACATAGGCAATCTTTTGACGCCAGGCCTGCAGTGAGAAGTCGTCGATCAATTCGCCATTCCACAATATTTGTCCCGAATCCGGATGATAAAAACGTTCTAACAACGTAAATATCGTTGATTTCCCGGCGCCACTCAGGCCAACGAGGGCAATCATGTCTCCGGTATGCATTTCAAAATCAAGGCCATTCAAAACTTTGGCTGGACTGCCAGGATAAGCAAACACAACCGCATCGAGACGTAGCGATACTGGCTTGGGCGGAAGCCTGAGACCCAGTCCTAGATCCTCCTGCTCCTCGTTCAAAATTCGCGAAATGCGTTCAGCGCCACCTAGTCCGCGTTGAAGCTGCAGATAGAACATCGTGATTTGCACCACGGGAATTGCCACATTGAATAGATAGAGAACGAAGGCGACGAGCGTGCCTGTGGCCATTTCTCCTGATTCAGCACGCATACCCCCGTATCCCAAGATGGCGACAAGTGCACCCATCAATGCGACGGAAATGAAGGGCGCTACCCAAGCCGTCCACCGCACTTCCTGCATACCGTAATTCCGTAATCGTTCTATTTCCAGGCGGATATATTCAACTTGCTGCTGCTCACAAACGAGGCTTTTCACTAATTCTACCTCTTCAAAGCACGTCGTGAGCCGATTGCAAACTACGGCGGATTGATCTTGGATTTGGGTCGCTAATTTCCGTAATCGGGACGACAAGGGCACGATCACGAGGGTGGTAAAGGCGATGCTGCCAAAAAGTACGACCGTCAATTTCCAATCCAACCAAGCTAATATGGCGATAGAGCCCACTATTTGCAAAATGCCTGACAACAGACTCTGAACATGTTCCGAAAAAAGCGATCGCAGCGATTCCGCATCGTCCATGATTCGACTTGTCACACTTCCAGCAGGGTTCTCAGCATGAAAGCCTATTGGTTGGTGCAAGCAGTGTCTTGTCAGCACCGAACGCAATCTGGCTACAAACCGGTGTCCTTGTCGCCCGAAGCGATCATAAGCAGCCGCTCCGGTCACAGCCTGAAGCATCAATGTAGCGATGAGCAAAGCCAACAGGTGCGGATTTGACCCTTCAGTCATTCCATCAACCAATAATTTAGTCAACAAGGGTGTGGTCAAGACGGCAAGGGTTTCGATCAGGGTCAAAACGCCGCCAATCCACAGGGATGACTTATCCAAAGGCGCACTCTTGAGTATCACTTTCATAACTGCAACATCCATTGACCACCTCACACAATCGCTATTGACCCTTTGGTCACTCATAAACCTACACCGCCGGTCAGCCTAAGGCAAAAGAAAAATGACTTAACGGTCAACAAATTGCAGGGAGGCTGGTTTAAAGCGGGTCTTAAGTGATAGGATGCCTAACATGTCGCGATCAGAAGCAAAACGTACACGAATTATTTGCCAAGCGATGGACTTGTTTCGAGCACAAGGATTTCAAAATACGACCGTACAGCAGATCGCTGACGCCTGCGAAATGAGTAAAGGCGCCTTTTACCTGTATTTCGTATCCAAGCAAGAAATCGTCAGAGCGATATTTGAATACCAATCCGACACAATGGTTCAAAGCTTAGAAGCAATACGCAGTCGCAAAGACTTAACGCCTCGACAGAAGTTTCAGGCTCATGTCGCTTATCAATTTGACGAGATGGGCAAGCAACAGTCTCTAACGCTGATGTTATTGAATGACGCTGGCTACAAGCTGGATGAAGCAACCATGCTCATGGCGCAAAAGCTCCATGCGGACTGGGTCAATCTATTTGAAAAATTTGTGATCGATTTGTACGGTCAATCTTTTCGACCACGCCTGCCAGATTTGACGCTGATTGTGATGGGAACTATCAACGAACTCTACTCTCAAATGTTGCTGCATGGGTTGGCTATAGAGGGACAGGACGCAGGCAAATTCATCACCGATTTGGCAGATGATTTAGCCCAGGAATTTTTAGCTCGCAGAACGCCCTTCTTGGATATCTCCCATATCCCTACGCCGGAGCAACTAGAGACCCAAATGGAGCAACAGCTAAAAGATCGCGCACTCCTCCAGTTGGAGCACTTAAGGAATAAGGCCAACGATTTCAATGACGAAGAAATCATCGCGGACCTTCGAGCGACGCTAGATTTATTGGCGGATGCCATCAACGCGCCGGCACCCAATCCAATCCTCATACAAGCTTTGTTGGCCAACCTTAAGAACTTGCCTTCATTACAGGGCGGCCGTCGCGAATTGGCCAACCTGTATAAAGTGAAACTCCTTTAGTCGTATGGAGGACGTCTATTAGTGTAATTAGACCCGAGTACATATCTAATCCCAGCATCTAATTAGGCGTTATATAGCCAAAGGGTTTCTATATATGACTATTTGTATATAACTCTCGCGAACAACCCTTTTGAAGACACCGATCCAGTTTCATCGGCTCTATCCGGCATCCAACCTGGTTATGCAATTTGGTATGCGAGCTGAGCCAATCAGCGTGTCAACGGGGCTTGCCAGCGCGAGCTCGATACGGCGGTGTTCGTATGGAAAACGGTGGGAGCTCCACGATATGACCAACACAGAGAGGCGGCGGGGATCATTGTAAGCCGCCCACAACGCTGATGAGGAGCAATCTCAGTCCTAGGCGCCTCTGAGCAGTAAGAATCCTACTTTTCATGCGAAGTGATTTTGCGATGGATGGCGTGCTGCACAAGGAAACTTGTTCTCGCCCGCGGAGGCGAGAGAGAGACCAGCGTCAAGATGCCAGAGACCAGCAGCAAGACTTGAGGTGTCGCGTGTTTGACTAGGCGGTCCCTTTCACGGTGCGCATGTCGATCGGCCGCAGAAAGCCCAGCAGGATCTTGTTTTGCGTTTTAGATGGCGTGCTACACAAGAAAATTTGGTCTCGCCCGCGGAGGCGAAAGAGAGACCAGCGTCAAGATACCAGAGACCAGCAGCAAGACTTGAGAAATCGCGGGTCAGTACAGCGTCTCATCCATGGTGCGTATCTCGATCCGCAGCAGCAAGCCCAGCAGGATCTTGTTTTGCGCTTTGGATGGCGTGCTGCACAAGGAAATTTGGTCTCGCCCGCGGAGGAGAGAGAGACAAGCGTCAAGATGCCAGAGACCAGCAGCAAGACTTGAGAAATCGCGGGTCAATAAAGCATCTCATCCATGGTGAGTATCTCGATCGGACGCAGCAAGCCCAGCAGGATCTTGTTTTGCGCTTTGGATGGCGTGCTGCACAAGGAAGTTTGTTCTCACCCGCGGAGGAGAGTGAGACCAGCGTCAAGATGCCAGAGACCAGCAGCAAGACTTGAGGAATCGGGGGTCGGAGCAGTATCTCATTCAAGGCGCGCATGTAGATCCGCAGCAGCAAGCCCAGCAGGATCTTGTTTTGCGCTTTGGATGGCGTGCTGCACAAGGAAGTTTGTTCTCACCCGCGGAGGCGTACTCATCGTACGCCGCACAAGGGAGAGATCAAGCTGACGCCGGGCAGCGCGTCAGCCAAAACGCAAAAAAGCCCTTGCGGCGTTGAAGCGGC
>JAJCXM010000007.1 GCA_029263455.1 Holophagae bacterium | reverse complement strand
ACCGTTGGCGTCGAGTGCCGTTTCAAAGGTCAGGTCACCGGTCGTACCATCAACGGCTGGGCCCGTCATGAACAGGCTTGGATTGCTATTTCCGGTCACATTAAATGTCAATGTTTGGCCCGCTTCGTCCGGGGGACCTGGACTCATGGCTGTGGCCCAAGCGGCGATGGTCTGTGGGCCCGCGTCTTCGAGCACGGTCGGATCACTGCCAGCCGTGAAGCTGGGTGGGTCATTGACGGCCCCAATATCGATGGTGAACATTTGCGGCGCGGAGGTATCCATCCCGCCGTTGGCCGTGCCGCCATCGTCCATCAGTTCGAGCGTGATGATGGCGATACCATTGATGTCAGGCTCGTTCTCGAAGGTCAGATCACCCGTGATCGGATCTACGGCAGGCGCACCACTGGCCGCAAATAGACCCGGGTTGGAGTTACCCGTAATATTAAAGGTCAATACCTGAGATGACTCATTGGCTGGACCGGCGGCGATACCGGTCGCCCAAGCACTGATGGTCTGGGGACCAATATCTTTAATGACCATGACATCGGCGCCAGCGGTGAAGAGCGGTGCGTCATTGACAGGTGTGATGTCGAGCGTCACGGTGGCTGGGATGGAGTTGGCTAAACCGTCATTGACGATGAAGTCGAAACTGTCGGCCCCAAAATAGTCGGCGTTAGGTGTGTAATCTACAGACGCAGATGTCGGTGTCAGTGGCGTAATGGCGCTCAATGTTCCGTTGGCTGGACCTGAATCAATGGAGAAGTTTAAGCTTTGTCCTTCGGGGTCCATGCCCGTGAGCGTGATGGTCAAAGCAGGATCATCTTCGAGTAGGGTCTGCATCTGTGGATCGGCGCTTGGCGCTTGATTGAGGACCGCATCGATGCGGAAGTAGATGCTTTGGGCGTTGGGGTGAATGCCTTGCACGCAGCTATAAAAAGCCAAGATATCAGGCGCGCTAGTATTGTCACCGGCGGGATCGCTAGCAATCGCTGGCGTGGTCCAATCAGTTGGGTCACCGTCTAAGACAATGCCGTTACCAAAGCCAAGTAAGGCCAAAGAGGCGACGGCCAAAAATAGCACTGCCAGACCCTGTTGATTGGGGTGACGTCGCATCCAGACCAAAGCCGCCAGCATGAGTAGCAGCGCGAACGAGATAAGAACCCATTGCGACAGCGTGGGCACTGGAACGAAGAGCAAGAGTCGGATAGGATTGCCGTTGTTCAGAAGCAGGGCGTCCTCGCCACCGCCCGGTTCATTGGCGGTTAACGCGACAGGCACATATCCTGTGGGTGTATTGAAAACGGTCATCGGGTAGAGGGTCTCGATGACGTCAGAGCCAGCCACGCCGGTGCCTTGACCCACCGGCCAACCACCTGGGTTAATGGAAACAGGTGCGCCAAAAACCGCACCGGTGCAGTCGGCAATCGAGACATCGGTCACCAGCATGCTGCCTTGATCGACGGTGGTGATCAGGATCTGTTCTGCACCCAAAAACGTGCCATCTACGGTGACAACCGAACAACCCGTATTAGGGTCATCGTCTAAATCAAGCGGGATACGGAACTCCACCGTTTGAGCAACGCCGGTGCTAACGACGATTGCGATGCTTGCTAACGCCAGATACTTAAATAATCGTTTCATAACGCACCCTCAAGTCGAGAATTCATTCGACCGCGACAGCTTGAGCCGTCAAACACCCATGCTCGGATTTAAAACATCCATCAAGTCATTTTGAATGTTGTCAGATTGTGTTCGATCTAATAGCAGATATTCTTACGCAGATAGCCAGAATATACCAATGCAATCCACTAGTTTTTGGAATGAATGACTCAAGGCTCTTACGAATATGCGCAACATAATTTCGCCACAGCCATTGGAGCATCAAGCCATAAGTAGGTTCATTGTTGAGCACGTTCCGCGAGCGGATGTTTAATCAATTGTACAGAGATTGCGAGCATTCCAGTGTTTGACTGGATCAATCACTGGGTACCTTTGACGTTATTCGGTACTCTGATAATTAATGCTTGTCTGAATTCCTGACATGCCGCGCATCGAATATGTCTAGGTAAATCCCAATCATGTTCAACTTATTATCGGGGTCCGTTTTACTCGTATTCGGCTAGCCAAATGTAAACTTATGCCTATGTCAATAAACGATTGATGAAGGCTCGCCGTTACCAACAGAAGATCCAACAAGCATGAATTCCGATAAATAATGGGAGAATTTCAATGAAAATTTCATATGGCGCAGGCCTATTCATATTGTTCATAGCCAGCCAATGCGTTGGCGGCGACAAAGGCCCTGCCCCATTAGATGTGGTCAACATGCGTATGAATGCATACAACGAACACAATATTGAAGCTTTCCTCGCCACGTATTCGGACAAGATCGAGATCTTCACCTTTCCCAACAAGTCATTAGGCAAAGGCAAGGACCATCTACGTAAGATATTTGAGCCGATGTTCAAGCAGGGAATGGTGCAGGTCACTCTGCATTCCCAGATTAACAAGGACGGCTACGTGGTCAATCATGAAACGGTGGATGACGATGGGCGCGAGACGGAATACATCTCAATCTACGAAGTCAGAAAGGGCCTTATCCAGAGCGTGGTATTCGTGCGTGACTAAGAAGCATAAAAGTCCCTGCGCTACCCCTGTTAGGCCAGACACAACTTGCGGGCCAATTGCGGCCCCTTTGCAATCTTGAGCTAGCCCAAGGATCGATCAATAGAACCGTAATCCAAGTCTGACCGCAGCTTCGGCCATCGTCAGAGTTGATCGTTCTGGCTAGGGCTGAACTGAGGCGACAATGCCTGAGAGATGATTTCTGACTTCGCCCAAATCACCCCATAACAGGAATCCTGCCCATTGAGAGGCTGTAGAACTGGCACGCACCCATGTCGCCTGAGACAAGGTGCCAGCCGAGAACAATCCGTCGCTAGTTTGCGCAAATTTCACGTTGGGCGCAATTGCACTGATGGTGACAGATTCCACTACAGCACCCGAATCGTTCATGGCCTCAAAGGTAATATCGGCAACTTCGCCACCCACGTTCAAGGCCACCAATCCGGTCCAGGCACCATTTGTACTCTGCACGTGAGGGTACGTGAGGCTCCGACCTTCACTCAAGTTACCCTGGAGACCCGCAAAGAAATCGTGTGGCGAACCCGTCGCTGAGCCAAACAACTCATAACCAACTAGATTGGGACTGGACGTCTGAACATCAACCCAAACCGTCCCGACCGGTTCGGTATTCGCTTGATCAAACAGCAGCGTCCTCTTTTGTCCCCTTATCAACGACAAGCTCTCATTCTTCAGCACATTTCCAGATCCATCGTAGTAAGTTTCGCTGACCTGGGCAGAAGAGTTGCCAGTATTGATATACACGAGACCTGTCCAAAACTGAGACACATCAGCCGCCACATGCAGGAACCGTAAGTGGCTGCCTCGTTGATCACTCAATCCCAACGACGCAACACGAGAACGATCAGGCAAGTAGGAGAAAAACTCCATGGCAGCCGAAGCCCCAGTGGCACTGATAATGGTTGCCCAATCGACAATCTCGATAAGATCCGAGCCAAAATAATCCACCGCGTTACCAGAGGTTTGAGCGTAGCCACATTCCAGGTCGGTAAAGTCGTATGAAGACCCGAAAGGCTCAGGTATGATTTCCACCGCCGCATCCAAGCCGGCGCCATTTACGGTGGATATGATGGTTTCAAACTGCGCGATATTCTTGGCGACGTGTGGTACGTAAAGTTCCGATGTCAGTCCTTGACTTGCCCAATACGCCGACCGAACCGTTGAGCTCTGGATTTCGGCAAAAACCTCAATCGGCATGTTACTGCCAACCTGGATCCAAGCAATTTGCTCAGACATATCAGGAAATGATTCATTAACGTCTATCTTGACGCGCTGACTAGCCAGTAACTGTGTGACCGACATGAGTTTGGCTAATAAATCGCCGCGCGCCGAAAAAGCATAGACGTCCACTGTAGCTGTAGACACTCCGCTATTGACAAGTGTTGTCTGTGTATTTAGTCCGTCTTGTAACTGAACTTCAGGGACGTAATAGACCTGAGAAAAATTGGTTCCTTTTACTTGGCTTCGGTAACGGCTAGTTAAGAGTCGGGTATCTCGCAATGTGCGCGCATTATCGGCCGAGGCAGCATTCTCTTCGGGTAAGCCCGTTGGTAAGCCGTCGATGGTCACGTCGGGGTTGGAATAGTTGGGGACGTAACCGCACGGGCAGACACCAGTAAAGTCGTAACCCATGACCGTCACAAATTGCGCGCTGGGTTCTTGGTGGCCGTTCGAATAGGAATATTTTCCGCCACCACCCTGGTTCTCTGTTTGGGTGGCTCTGTCGTGAGCTAAGCCCATATTGTGTCCCACCTCGTGAGCATAGGCTAAATCAAAGCAGCGCGAGAAGTGATCATCCACAACCGCATATGAGCTACGGGAACCGCCTTGGATGCTATTAGTCGTCAAAATCCATGCAATGCCACATGTGATGAATTGGCCGCCTGTGCTCAAATTTCGCAGCAACGTGACCTGATCGGCCCCGTATTGGGTTCGCAGAGCTTCGACTTCCGCAAACACGTCGTCACCATTGGTGACCGCGTTCAAGGCATCACCGATATCGATACTATCGTCATAACTGACCGGCGCGCTGTAAACCAATCTCAATTCCAAATCGACCTGACTATTCTGGTAAGCGTTATTAGTTAGATCAATCAGATGCTGTACTCGGCCTTGCATATTGTCACCCAGACGAGTCGCCAAGCCTTCTGTATACAACACCATTACGTCCACCTGAACACTGGCATCACACTCGGCTAGAGCTTTGTTTTCGATCGCTTCTATTTCTAGGTCATCTTCAAAGACAAGATCTTGTGGTTTGGCACTGCAACCCATCATGGGTACCTGTTTTGATGCATCCAAACGATAAGTGTAATAAGCGCCACTTGCCTCACCTGGCACTGTAATTTGTTTTTCAAGACCCCGATAATAAGTCGCGAAAAGTCCATGGTCTGAAACGGTTAGTATTACTTTAGTCCCTGTCTCTGCATGGACGCCTCGCCAGGTTGTAGTGTGTTCGCGTTCACGGACATCAAGTCGTTCAAAGCTGAGTTCACCTTCAAGGGTGGGTAACATCAGATTCTTGGGATGTTGTAACCGAACGGACTTCAGCGTCTCCTTATTAATCAGAAAACCTGTTCCTTCAATGGCTTCAAGAGGCATGGGCACACGTTTTTGATTAAGTATGCTTTGAGCTAGTCGCTGTCCATCTGCTCCAAGACATATTGCAGCTACAAAGAGGGTTAGAACAGAGGTTTGAAGCAGCTTCATTTCGGTCTCCTTAGTACGAGTCAGTCCGTTAAGATCGCGGGGTCATACATCTAAATACAAAAATATTGGCAAGTTCCATTCCACAAACAGGCCAATCGCCAACACTTGAAAATCTCAAGTCTCTTGCATCAGTCGAACCTTCTGTTGGATTTCGCAAATCGGCAGCATCATAACATGAAAGAAACGGGGCGTACTGGTCCTTTATCCACCGTAGTTAACCGCACAATACGTCTTTTTTGCCTCGACTTGAACGATACGACGTTCGGGTAACACCACCGCACTGAGCTTGCCACCGTATACACAGCCCGTATCTAAACCAATACAATTCTGGCGCACAAGCAAACCACGCATGGCCCAATGACCAAATACCACTAACTTTTGGCCTGAATACAAGTCAAACCACGCCGGGTCTGAATCGTTATTCAAGTCTTTTCCAGTCCCGTCCCATGTCCTGATTTTGGTCAACAATCTAGCGCTTGTCTGTGAAGGATGCAGGCCAGGAACGAGGCCTGCATGTACAACTAAAAACTCTGGCGATTCCAGGAATAGGGGTAATGATTTTAGCCATTGCACCCAGGAATCTTGTGTTTTCCCCATTTGCCGCCGGACATCATCAAATTCCTTGCTAGCCGACTTACGCGTGCCGGAAACATAGTCCAAAAAGCCCAATTCATGATTTCCTAAAATGACTTCCGCATTCAGTTGTTGCGCCTTTTCAAGTACCGCGACAGAATCCGGACCCTTGTTAATTAGGTCACCCACAAAAATCCACTTCGCTTGTGGCAAGTCGATTCGTGTGATTAATCGTTCAAGCTCGTTGATACACCCATGCACGTCGCCGACAACGACGGTCTGTGGTCGCATAAATACTCCAAAACAATGTCTGAATATTAGCATTCAACCATGCATTCTCAACCGCTTTTCAGGGGCGTAGTGCATGATGTGCCGAGCGCAGAATACGTTGGCTTAACCCCTGTAATTACATAGCTGTAACCGCGATCGATATCTCAAACAGAGGCGTTTTGGTGGAATCAATGCTTGACAGTCATAACGCCTTATCATTATGCTGCGCCCATGGAATTTCGTTCGGTGAATCATAAGTGTTGGTGGCATACTCATTTTTTGGGGTGGGCATCCGTCTAGTTTTCGTAACATCGATTAAACACAAAAAGCCCACCCACTTGGTGGGCTTTTTTATTTTAGGAACAAGGCCATGATCCGAATTCAAACTCAAAAAAGAAACATCCCGTATTGTCCAGACCCACTGCGTCTATTTGAGTCGTTGCGTCACACATATGGGCCTCAGAACAGTTTTTTACTCGAATCTGCAGATGTCACAACCAAACAGGGCCAACTCAGTTTGATTGGCATTCGCAGTTGCCTCAAGTTGAATGCCTATGGCAACCGAGTCGAAATTGAAGCTGCCAATGATTTTGGCAAGGAACTATGCGCTGAATTACACAAGCGGCTTGCTCACTTCAGCCACGGTTCAGGGTTCCAGTTTCCTGTCATCAATCAAATCGCATCCGAAGACGAACGCATGAAAGCGCCCTCGCCTATTGACGTGATTAGGCAAGCATTGGCGACCGAGGCACACGATCCATTCTTGATGGCAGGTGTCTTCGCATACGATTTCTTGGATGTTTACGAACAGCTGCCGGCAGCAGCTAAGGATCACTTCGAATTCCCTGATTTCCTCTTCCTGCTACCCGAAATCACGGTCGAGATTAACCATCAAACCCAAGAAACAAAGTTATCTCATCTAAACCCGGTCGGTAATCTGCAAGAAATATTGGGAGATATTGAAGATCTCTGCCGCCGCGCCCGTGATGCTGGCCCACTGGTGGCCGAACCGATTTCAGGCATCAAAGTAAGCGAAGACGTATCGGACCAAGAATTTGCTCAATGGGTAGAGCAATTGAAGGAACACATTGTCGAAGGCGACATATTTCAAGCCGTTGCGTCGCGCACTTTTAGCCTGCCCTGTGCTCGACCCTTAGAGGCTTACGCACGTCTCAAGAAAATGAACCCAAGCCCGTATATGTTTGTTTTTGACACTTCTGACGGCATGCTGTTCGGAGCATCCCCAGAAACGGCGATTAAGGTGTCTGGTTCACCCGCCAAAGTTGAGATTCGTCCCATAGCTGGTACCAAACCACGGGGTTTCGACCGATCAGGAAAGATTGATTTAGATTTAGATACGCGCTTAGAAGCGGAATTGCGACTTGACGAAAAAGAACTCTCAGAGCACCTCATGTTAATTGATCTTGCACGCAATGACATCGCCCGCGTTAGTGTTCCGGGCAGTCGTTACGTCCCTAAAATTTTGACCGTTGATCGATATGCCCACGTGATGCATTTGGTTTCTTATGTGGAAGGAAAGCTGCGACCGGACCTCGACGCTTTGCACGCCTATGTCGCCTGCATGAATATGGGCACGCTCACCGGAGCACCAAAAATTCGCGCGGCTCAACTCCTGAGACAGCTTGAACGCGACAAAAGAGGCCCTTACGGAGGCGCCGTCGGATACGTAACTAACCAGGGCGACATGGACACCGCCATTGTGATTCGATCTGCTTTTGTCAAGGACGGCACGGCCTATGTACGTGCAGGTGCAGGCATCGTTTTTGATTCAAATCCAAAAGAGGAAACTCTGGAAACTCGGCGCAAAGCGATTGCGGTTATTAAGTCGCTAGGAGGCGACCTATGAATGTTCTGTTCATTGATAACTTTGACTCTTTTGGTTTCAACCTGGTCGACGAATTTAAGAGGCGTGATTGTCATGTAGAAGTATGGCGCAACACACTCGCAGTTGATAAGGCCATCCATATGCTTGAACAAATGGTCGGTCCAAAGCTACTTGTCATCTCGCCCGGTCCGGGGCACCCGCAACAAGCAGGATGCTGCATCGAGCTCATTAAACAATGTCCTGCCGGAATACCCATTTTGGGTGTTTGTTTGGGTCACCAAGCCATCGTCGAAGCTTTTGGTGGCAGAGTTGGCTCAGCAGGCACCGTTATTCACGGCAAAGCTTCACGAGTGAACCACCAAGAAGATGGCATATTTGAAGGTTTGCCGAACCCTCTACTCGTGGGTCGTTATCATTCATTGGCCGCTCAAACAGTTCCGGACGTATTAAACGTGACGGCCCGTTTCGACGACATCGTGATGGCCGTATCGCATCACGAAAGGCCTATCGTCGGCCTGCAATTCCACCCAGAATCCATTCTCACACCGCGTGGAGGGATACTAATCGACCACATGCTCGACCTAACCGCCCACAACGCTAAGGAACCGGAGCGCATATGAACCCCTTGGTCAAGAAACTACTGGACTCGCATAAACTTAGTAGTCAAGAAAGCAAAGAACTCTTCTGCGGCATCATCGCTGGGGAATTGAGTGATGTTGAATTGACCGCTGGCCTCATAGCACTCAAGTTTAGAGGTGAAACTCACCACGAAATCGCTGGTGCCGCATCTGCATTGATAAGTAGCGCCCGACCATTTCCTATTGACGGAGAGGCATTGGCAGACAATTGTGGGACGGGCGGTGATGGCCTACACACGATCAATATATCTACGGCAGCGGCGGTCATCGCAGCTTGTGCGGGTGTCAAGATGGTCAAACACGGTAACCGCAGTGTTTCATCGAAATGCGGCTCAGCGGACGTGCTCGAATCACTTGGCATCAACATAAATACGAGTCCGGCTGGCAGCAAGGCTTGCCTCGATCAGGTTGGGATTTGTTTTCTTTTCGCACCCTTGTACCACCAAGGGATTAAACATGCCATGCCCGTACGACGGTCATTACAGACACGCACTGTTTTCAATTTGCTGGGACCATTAGTTAATCCCGCTCGTCCTCAGTTCCAGCTTCTGGGCATTTATGACCCGGCATTTGGCAAGGCGATCGCACTTGCGTTACTAGAGTTAGGCACGAAAAAGGCGATGGTTGTTCACGGATCTGGCATGGACGAACTCTGCCTTGATGGACCAAACCAGATTTGGCTTGTCGAAAACGGGCAAGTCACAGAAAAGACCATCGACGCTTCGTCGTTAGGACTAGAAAGTTACAGTCGTGATTTGCTCAAGGGTGGCGAACCAGCATTTAATGCCAACACCCTAAGACAATTATTTGCAGGCCAAGGTACGCTTGCCCAGCAACACGCCGTCGCCCTCAATGCTGGGGCCATCATTTGGCTGGCGGGCAAATCTGAATCCTGGCGATTGGGCGTGCAACTGGCGCTCAAGGTACTGGGCTCAAATGACGCAGAAACACTGATTCAACGTTGGAGTGAGGTGAGTCATGGCGCTAAATGATATTGTCGCCCAGAAGCGAATCGACGTCGAAAGACGCAAAACTATCACGTCCGCGGGCGTCTTGCGTCAAGGACTAGGCCCTTCAGATAGAAGCCTCAAGGCCGCCCTTCAAAAGCCACACCCTAGCTTTATATTAGAATTCAAAAAATCATCGCCATCCAAGGGACTGATTCGTCCGTCTTTTGATATCGAAGAAATCGCGAACGCTTATGCGCCCTTTGCCGACGCCGTTTCCGTGATTACTGACGAACCTTTTTTCCAGGGACGGCTTGATTATTTGAGACAGGTGCGCGAACGCGTCACACAACCCGTCCTTTGTAAGGACTTCGTTGTGGACCCGTACCAGGTCATTGAGGCTCGTGCGCACGGGGCCGACGCCATCTTACTCATGCTGTCTGTTCTCGACGACGAAACCTACGATTCGTGCGCCAAACTCGCCAGCGAGCTTCAACTCGACACCCTAACCGAGGTCCATACTGAGCACGAATTGCAACGGGCCATTCAGCTCAAAGCCCCCATTATCGGCATCAATAATCGCGATCTACACACACTGAGAATAGATATGGATACCATGCAGCATTTGGCACGACGGGTCCCTGCCGATCGCCTGATTGTCTGTGAGTCGGGAATTCGAACACACGAAGATGTGATCAGAAACCGGGATCGCGTCGATGGATTCCTGGTCGGCAGTTCACTGATGGCGCGACCTGATATTGACCACGCGGTTCGCGAGTTGATATTCGGCCGTAGCAAAGTGTGTGGTATGACATCGGTCCACGCAGCCAATACGGTCTGGAACGCGGGCGCGTGCTGGGGTGGCTTGATTTTTTATCCCGGATCAGAACGGGCGATCCAACCTGATATCGCCTTCGACGTCATGCAAAAAGTGCCGCAGCTTCACTGGGCAGGCGTATTCGTGGATCACACGCCTGACCAAATCGTTAAGATAAGCCGTGATCTCAATCTCAACGCCGTTCAGTTGCATGGTGATTACAACAAGATTGATATTGGACGCATTCACGCGCAGATCGATACTAATTGCGCCATATGGTCACGGTGGGCTCCTGAACCCGGTACTTCACCGCCATCGAAATGTCCGGAATCAGTAGACAAGTTGATCTGTGACCCAAAATCGAAAACCCGATTAGGCGGAACCGGTATCAGATTCGACTGGAATGTCCTTAAGCCTTTACACAAGCGCGATCACCTAATTATTGCTGGCGGATTGAGTCCCGAAAATGCGGCCGCTGCCGACCTTCTGTCCGTGTGGGCACTCGACGTCAATTCAGGGGTTGAAAGTAGTCCTGGCGTTAAATCGCCCGAACTAGTTGCATCATTTTTTAAAGCGTTACGAGGTAAGAGCAGAGGGAGTCATTTATGAAACAAGCTGGCTATTTTGGCCAATACGGCGGCGTATTTGTGCCCGAAATATTAGTTCCCGCTTTGGAACAACTGGAATCGGCCTTTTTAGATGCCGAAAAGGACGAATCCTTCCAAAAGGAACTCGGTGACCTGTTAACCCAATTCGCCGGTAGACCTACGCCTCTCTATCTATGCCGCAACTTAGGAAAGAAACAGGGTTCACAAATTTTTCTGAAACGAGAAGATTTAGTTCATGGTGGCGCGCATAAGACAAACCAAGTGTTGGGCCAAGGTTTGTTAGCAAAACGCATGGGGAAAACCAGGATTATTGCCGAGACCGGGGCAGGTCAACACGGAGTGGCAACTGCGCTCATCGGGTCCTTATTACAGATGGAAACCATCATATATATGGGTGCGGTCGACGTTGCTCGACAGCAACAAAATGTATTCCGCATGGAGTTACTTGGGGCGAAAGTCATTCCGGTCACATCGGGTTCGGCCACACTAAAAGATGCTATCAACGAGGCCATGCGCGATTGGGCAGGTAGCTTTCCACACACACACTACATGTTAGGGACTGTGGCTGGACCACATCCGTTTCCATTAATGGTCCGACAATTTCAACGCATCATAGGACATGAGGCTAGGCAACAGATCTTGGACCAAATCGGACGCCTCCCAGATGCGGTCGTTGCTTGTGTTGGAGGCGGCTCCAACGCCATCGGCGTGTTCACCGATTTTGTCGATGACAGATACGTACGACTAGTTGGCGTAGAGCCAGCCGGCGAAGGGCTCGACACCGCTAAACACGGAGCAACCCTAATCAAAGGCCGCGAAGGCGTGCTTCACGGATCAAAGACGTTGGTTTTGCAAGACGAATTTGGACAAATTATTGAAAGTCATTCTGTTTCAGCTGGCCTCGATTATCCGGGTATTGGCCCGGAACACGCTCATCTCAAATCCATTGGTCGCGCGCAATATGTCGGCATCACAGACCAAGAAGCCCTCGACGCCTTTCATACGCTGAGCCGCAACGAAGGCATCATTCCAGCATTAGAGTCATCGCACGCCATTGCTCACGCGCTCAAGATGGTGGAGCAGAAGCCAAGCTGCCTATTGGTAAATTTATCAGGACGCGGCGACAAAGACCTGGCCACGGTTCGTGCATTTAGCCAGGATTTAGGAGAACATTCATGACTCGATATGAATCTCTTTTTGCTGACCTCAAAGAAAAGAAGCGGGCCGCCTTTGTTCCATTCGTCATATTAGGTGATCCCACGCCTGAAATTAGCCTTCAGATCATTAAGACCCTTATTGATTCAGGGGCAGACGCATTGGAATTAGGCATTCCGTTTTCGGATCCCATTGCCGACGGTCCTACCATTCAGGCCGCCGCTCAAAGAGCTTTGGCCGCCGGAACCACACCCGACGTGTGCTGGTCGCTGTTAAGCGAAATACGACAGTATGCGGCACAAGTCCCCATAGGTTTGCTGACCTATGCAAACTTAGCCGCAGGCACTGGCCTCGATCATTTTTATGGGCGGGCTGGCAAGGCCGGTGTTGATTCTGTGTTGATGGCAGATGTACCGACGCTGGAAGTGGCGCCTTACGCCAAAGCGGCTGCTGGAGCTGGCGTCGACCCCATCATGATTGCCCCACCAAATGCTGACAGTCGACAACTCGACCTTATTGCCCAATTCGGACGAGGTTACACCTATGTGGTCACACGCTTTGGCGTCACTGGCGCACGGCGATCGCTCAATTTGGTTCATGACGACCTGCTACGAGAACTCAAAGCTCGTAACGCGGCTCCAAGCTTGATGGGATTTGGTATTTCTACACCTGACGCAGTGAGACAGGCCATTAAAGCCGGTGCAGACGGTGCTATTTCTGGCTCTGCGATTGTTTCGATGATTGAGAACTGGCAGGGAAAAGACACCCTAGCCAAGATCAATGGATTCGTTCAGTCCATGTCCGCTGCCACGCAACACTGACCCTCAAAACCGTTCAATCAAGTGGCGGTCGACAGGAGTCCGCTTGTCGGTAATTGTCCATTTTTCTCGTAAGTCGCGTCACCAATTCCTCTTGACCGGCAGCTGCCTGGACCGCTTTCGATAGCCAGGCGGCAGCTTGATCACAATCACCCAATTCCGCGTGGGCCAACGCCATCGTTTCCAATGTCGACACATTCTCAGATTGTGCCAGAACGACGGTCATCAGCTCAACAGAGCGCTGACCATCGCGATATTTCGCAACCGGGCATGATGCTAAAAAGCGGGCGTAGAGGTGAGCTAGGTTGGCATGGGCCTTAATCACTTCGGCTGGAAGGGCGTTGAAGTCTGCATCGACCTGAGCGTACATCTTCTGTTTGATGAGCAAACGCTCATATCGAAACATCATATTCAAATCACGTGGGAACTTCTGAAAGCCGGTCTGGTACTGCGTAAATGCGTCTTGATCCTTTCCCAGAGCCTCCTGTACTTCGCCTAACAACAAATACGCTTGTCGGTCATTTTCATCTAGGGAAATCACTTCAATTAGTTGCCGTTCTGCTTCTTCGAATTTGCCTTGATGTGCCAGCATGCTTCCCATATTGAATCGAACGACCGGCATATTCGGATTCGCGTCCAGAACCATTTGAAACTGGTTCATGGCGTCATCCACACGTCCGGCTGCGGCAAGCGCCGTACCCAGGTTCACGCGAGCGTCGGTATGTTCTGGATTGTCCTCCAGAAGCGTGGCGAAGGCTTGCGCGGCTTCCAGATAACGACCTGCGGCATAGGCCTTCTTTCCCTGTGCAAGATAACCACTTTCACTAACAGCTAGAGCAGAGACAGCCTGCATGAGGAAGTCAGGCTCCAAGATTCCAACTTTACCGGCTAGGCCGAGATGAGTCTTGGCCTTTTCCAGATCCCCTAAACCGCGTAAGGCAAGACCCAACCCATAATGGACCCGGTTTGCCGAGGGCACCAACTCCAGTGCCTTCGTAAAGGATGTGACGGCTAATTCAAAATCTTCATTTTGGAGATTGACCTGTCCCAAGCCAAAGTGGGCTGCACCAGATTCCGGACGCAATGCCAGCGCAGTCTCAAAGGATTGTTTGGCATGGTCTAACTCACCGAGCTCCAAAAAAACATGTCCCAATTCAACAAATAACGGGGCGTGCTCTTTGTTAATGATGTAAGCCTGCACGAAATAATGTTTGGCTAGGGTAAATTCGCCCTCACTCTTGTACAGCCTAGCTAATAGATGTATCCAATCGAACCGAGAAGGATTTAATAGAATCGCATTAAGGTAACAGGCTCGCGCCGACGCCGCTAAGTTATAGGCGTGAAATAGCATGGCTGCTTGGGCCATGGCATCTATCATCGACATAGGATCAGTCGCCGATTCAAGCTGCTTGACGGCTGCCTCAATTTGTCCCTGGACAACGGTTTCAAGATGCGTAGTATCGGGACGAGGAACAGCCAAAAGCCCTTCCATATTCAAGTTAACAACTTGATTTAAAGGTGTTGCTTCAATATTTTCGACCTGAATGATACTGATAATCACGAACAAAAAATGCATGAATCAACCCTCAAAAACAATGTTCGAAAGCATAACATGCAGGCCCGCTCTTGATTCCACGCTGACGCAAGTTTTTCGAACAGTTAGAATAGGTCGAATCAGATGCGACACAGCGGGGAGTTCCTATTGTTCCATTTTATAGTTCTGTTTTGGCTCGGAACACCGCCTGTTCCTTTCTTTAATGACGTGGCGCACGATACTGGACTTGATTTCAGTTACCTCAATGGTGCACATGGTAGCTATTTGTTTCCAGAAATTACCGGGGG
Source organism: Holophagae bacterium (assembly GCA_029263455.1). Classification (GTDB taxonomy): domain Bacteria; phylum Acidobacteriota; class Holophagae; order Acanthopleuribacterales; family Acanthopleuribacteraceae; genus JAGQSC01. The sequence continues at coordinate 137,467 of JAJCXM010000007.1, read as the reverse complement.
CGGAATCGCGTTACTGGACTACGACAGGGATGGCGATCTAGACGTCTATTGCGTACAAGCTTCGTGGCTAGGACCTGAGTCCAAACGCAAAGACGCGAATTTTGAAATCGCCAAAGATGGTGGCCGATTATTCCGTAATCAACTCATCCCCTCTGGAACACTAAAGTTCGAAGATGTCACGCGCCAGTCGAGGCTGATCACACATGGTTACGGTCAAGGGGTTGCCGTCGCAGACATCAATTCTGACGGCTGGTTAGACATCTATATCACGCAGTTCGGTCAAAACCAGCTGTGGGTAAATCAAAAAGACGGTACGTTTGTAGATAACACCCTTTCGTCCGCACTAGCTGATTCAGGCTGGAGCACAAGCGCCACCTTTTTTGACTACAACGGAGACCGTTTGCCAGACCTCTACGTTTGTCATTATGTCGATTATTCCGTGGCCTCAAACCCCACCTGTTATGCGCCCAACAGCGCGCTGGACTATTGTGGGCCAGACTGCTGTCCGGCTTCGGCCGACAGTCTTTATCTCAACAAAGGCCTCGGCTCTTTTGAAAACGTAAGTGCGTTATTGAAAGGGCTACCCAGTCGTGGTGCCGGGTTAGGCGTAGTTGCCATCGACTATGACCAGAACGGTTTGCTGGACCTTTTTGTCGCTAACGATGGTGATGCCAACGAATTATGGGAGTCACAGGCAGGTCAATTCGAGAATGCCGCACTACTTGCGGGTGTTGCCTTAAATGCGAGTGGTAACGCCGAAGCCAGTATGGGCATTGCCATCGCCGATTTTGATGGCGACGGAGACGAAGATCTTTTCGTCACTCACTTAGATGGTGAGACAAACACATTGTATTGCAATAGTGGCAACGGCTATTTTGATGACCGAACTGCGATTTATGGGCTCGCCGCCCCAAGCATTCCCTTCACTGGCTTTGGTACGGGCTGGATCGACATTGACCGTGATGGTTGGCTAGACCTGATCGTCGTAAACGGGGCCGTTCACAGTCAAACGGGAATCTCGGGCACCAATAACGAACTGAAGCAACCCAACCAAGTCTTCATGAACAAAGAGGGGAAAAAATTTACGGAGTCTACTCACTTAGCTGGTGCCTCGTTCAATCGTCGGGACATCAGTCGTTGCGCCGCGTTTGGAGATTTAGACAACGATGGCGACATGGATATTCTGATCTCCAACCTCAATGCACCCACTCAGCTGCTGGTGAACACATTCAATGCCCAAGCCAATTGGATAGGCTTCCAAATAATGGATGAACGGGGAACCGATGCGGTCGGCGCGCACGTCGTCCTTAAAGTCGATGGTTCAGAACAACATCGCTGGGTACGACGCGACGGCAGCTATTTAGCCTCGCATGACGCCAGAGTCCTGTTTGGTCTAGGCCAAGCCACGCAGGTGCAATCAGTGAAAGTCACATGGCCAGATGGCAGGGTTCTGGAAATCAAGAATCCGACCGTTGGCCAATACAACCGCATTACGACCTCACAATAAGTCGCACAAACTCCCCCTATTCGTCGTAACTAACCGATCCATAGATTAGAAAGTTACCTGCCCCTTCGTATAGCAGGAGCGCCTTTTTGGCCTACAGGATTGCGCATTTCTCAGGAAAAACACCTGTCAGATGCTGGAGGCGCACAATACTTGGGGCACGATTTCTAGGACAGAATTATCGGGCCACCCCGCTAACAAGGCTTCGTACTCCGCGCGACAGGATCCAACCAAAAACTCGCGACGCACGATGTCGCCATCGAAGTCGGCTTGGAAGGTCCAAACGCCGGATGGGGCCCAGCTAGCTAGCGTAAAAAACCAATACCACCACGAGGTTGACAGGTGATCGTAAGACGACGCGAACGACCATTCACTATACATCTGGCCGTCCGGTTGTATTAACTTGAAGTCCGTATTTACATCCATTAGTTGATCTCGGTACCAAGCTGAAAGGAAGATCATTTCCTCCGGATGAAATTGAATCTCACGATTGATCACTTCATCCTCGGGACAAAAGCCAGATATTGACGGTGGCGTGTGATGGGTTTCCAGACGAATTAGCATGGGTTCATAATAATTCGGCTGATCCTGCCACCAACTCTCGACATTGAGTGAGTTGAAAGGTCCCGCGTAAGGGTCAATCAAGTTATCCATGGCGTCGTAGACTTCAAAATGGAGGTGTGGGCCGCTAGAGTTACCCGAACTGCCCACCAATCCAAGATATTCGCCCTCGGCCACAGAACCACCGACGGGAACCGCTGTCAAACTGCCGTTCTTGAGGTGGCCGTACCACGTCACCGAACCGTCGGTGTGCTCAACGTAAACGGCGTTCCAATCCGGGTTGGGTGAGGGGAGTTGGCAGTTGCGGTCAAAATAGCCATCGTCTTTGCCAATAATGGTGCCTGCGGCTGCTGCCACCACCTGGACTTGATCGCGATCCATCATTTCCCAACTCAGCGGCCAGAGCTTAATATCAATACCGCGGTGATTGTATCCGCCGGTCGTGTCATATGTCCGCGTGCCGCCATGGTAATCAAGCAGCATATTGGGGAAATTGGGATCCTGGTCCACGAAGTTGGTAACGCCCCAAAAGGAACGGTCATAAAAACCAGGAGCCTGCACCACAGGCCAAATAAACAAAGGCGACGCGCCGCGTATTTTGCTCAGTAAGCCTTGGGCCCGCAATACGGATCGGTTCTCGGCCAATTGAGCCTCGATCCGCTGCCTATTGGCATCGTCTAAACAAATCGTGGTCGCCATTGGGCCAGCGCCGCCGTCGGGGGTACGCTCAGGAATATCTCCGCCTAGACATAAAAATACAACTACCAGCATCAGCAAGGCTTCGCTCCATTTCGGTGTGTCTTTTTGCCAACTTTAGCATTAAATAAATGGTTCATCGTTGAATCGGAAGCGATAGGTTTCAGGACCCATAAGTAAGCTTACCGAAGGCACATCTCCGTTAATCGCGTACGTATTCATATGCCTATTTATTCGTCAGATAAACCTAAGAACTTGAATTGATCGCCAGATTATTTGTGCCCACATCAAGGGTCACTCCATGAGACAACCGGCTCAATCCATTCTTCGAGTGGACGATAAAGAATCCCGTGACCGGCTCCCACTTGTAACTCAATTTCATCGTAAGCCGTCAAGCCCTCACTGCGCAGATCCTCGAGGTAAGGCCGACAACTCCCGGCAATAACATCGGCATGGTCATATAGGTACAGGACACGGCCCCAGAGCCGTATTTGGTTAGCCCGCCAAAATTCATGCATTTGATCGTTACACACGGCCATCACCACAAAATTCACATCTTGATGACGAAGCAGGTGTGAGATTAGGACGGCTATCCCCGCCCCCTTGGAGGCACCCACAACCGTTATTTTCGTTGGCGGAACGCCAACCTCAATCAAGTCACTAATTTGCTTCACAATGATCGCTGCATACTCTGCGGGGCGAGTGTCTCTTGGTCTGACTTCGCCCATAACCCTGAACCCACGCGCTTCTAAACTCGAAACTATGGCCTCATATTGGTAAGCACCATACTTCTCGCTAACCGCCAGCGGACCCTGATCTTCGACGATCTTACCGTGCAAGTAGAATAGGTATTTGGACTCACGGTCTTGGGCAAATGAGGACAAACAGGCACAAATCAGCCATAGGCATCGAAAATAATGATTCATTTATCCCATCCCAGATAACGCTTCACCGCTAAGCTAATCACCGAGCGAAAATAGCGAAGCCTCAATTTTCAGGTGAGAGTTTGAACGGAATGGTCATCACGGGTTCCAGAAACGTATTAAACACAAAAGTGGTACCAGCTAACTGCGTTCCATCCTGGCTACGAATCTTGACTGCGGAACCTGACGGCAATGTCTCTAGATCAAATAGATCGGTCACCAACAGCGCTAGGGGCCGATTCTCGCGCAAATCAACCTCAACCGATAGGCCAGTTGCGCCCATTTCATCAAATAGTGTACAGGTCACCGTTGTTTCGGCCGCTTGTGTTTGAGGTGCAAGAAACACTAATGCGGGTACCATATCTTCAGGTAGGTATCCAAACAAAAGGTGTTCGCCCCATTGGGACGGCGGCAACCCTACTGTTTGAGCCGGTGAGTTTTTGGATGCAGCGTCCAGATTGAATGTAAGGAAAGAAGGGTAAACAGTGGCTTCTTCTGCATAGACATAGAGTGCGTATCCGGTCAACGATCCAAACAGCTGTTCACTGCTTGCCGCAAAAACAGAATTGGCGCCTATCTCAATTATCTTCTCCTGTGTCTCACCACTTCGAGGTACGGCCTTTATCTGAACCGCGACAGTTTCCGTTCCCGCATTGAACAAACTGACGCGACTGTTCCATTGGCTATTCTGAACGACCCAAGGAACCACGGACTGTAACTCCCCGATGGATTGACAATCCAACTCACCAACCAACTGGGGGCTGTAAATGAATGACAAGCCTTCTTTCTGGCTGAGTTCATAGATATCGGCACAATCGCTCAGATCCAACATGTTTTCTTGGATGAAGAAAAGATTCAAACGATCCAAACCGCTGACCCCATTTGGGATATCGGTCAATTGGTTGTCTTGCAAGAAAAGGCCAGACAGCTTGTCCTTACCGGTCATATCTGGAAAGGTTTGCAGTTGGTTAGAACTCACATTCACAAACGAAAGATCTGGCAGCAGCGCTAATGCGCTGGCATCAGTTAGCTCGTTTCGCTGCGCATAGAGGGTCTGTAACTCGACCTGACCGTTTAGTATCGATAAATCCGTGAGTCCAAGTTCGGCAATGCCTAAATAGGTCAATTGCAGAGACGCAAGATCGGGCAAGCTAGTTAAAGGATTATCCGAAAAATCCAAGCCGGTAAGTTGATCGAATCCAGCCAGGCTAGGGATCTCAGTCAACTGCAAGCCGCCAATCGTTAAGAACTCCAAAGCGGATAAGTGACTTAAACTGGGTAGCTGACTGAACGGGTTGTGGCCCATGCTTAGGGACCTTAATGACACCAACTGACTTAAATCTGGTACTTCGTCCAGTTGGTTCCAGCCGCAAGAGAGAATCTCCAAACCGATAGGCAACGGAGGTAGTTCCGTCATCAAGTTGCCGCCACAACGCAATTCCCGAAGACTAGCTGGAAGCGCTCCCATCGATGTCATCCCGTTACTACCACAATACATGTCCTTGAGGTTTTGTAACCCACTCAAATCCCCAAGTTGAGCAACTCGATTTTCGCCAAACTCCAATGTTTCGATTTGGCCTAGTGTGGTTAGTGAGGGCAGTGCGGTCAAATCGTTCTGATCCACGTCTAGGACCTTCAAATTGATGAAAGCTTCTATGCCGTCTAATGTTTCTATGCCACGGGCAGCGCAACGAATATCGGTTACCAGAGCAGCCTCACTCATGCTTATTTCACCATCTGAATCTTGGTCGTAGGAAGACAACAAACATGACTTTAGGAAAGGATCACTTATTTCTACGTTCTGGCTCCATGAAAACACTGTTATTCCTAGTAGCAAGACCAGGCGCATAGCGGCCTCCAAGTTGAATTTTGATAATGGGATAGTCACAAACCTAGCACCTTGTTACATCCCGGTAAAGTGATGCTATTCACATCAACCCCTAAAGAATGTCATGATGGAGCATGTCAAATTCAAATTCACAACAGCTAGATATCGAACGTATTGAGCCAGGAGGACGCGACCTATTTGAGCTACAGATCGCGCGCTTGCCGACGCACACGGCGATTGAACTGCCTATATTCGTTTACCGCGGCCTTGAGCCCGGTCCTTGTCTACTAGTGACCGCTGGCTTACACGGTGACGAGATAAACGGTATCGAAATCTTAAGGCGTATGATTCGGTCTGGACGATTACAGCCCAAAGTAGGGACATTGATTGTTATTCCCGTCGTCAACATCTTTGGCTTCATACATGGGTCCCGCCGACTGCCAGAAGGCAAAGATCTGAACCGCAGTTTCCCTGGCACTCAAAGAGGGTCACTATCTAGTCAGGTAGCCCATGTACTGATGAATCGGGTGCTGCCCTTGTGTAACGCCGTCGTTGATCTCCATACCGGAGGCGGATCCAAGTTCAACTATCCTCAGTTACGTTGCGATTTCAACACTGAAGCAACTATGAAGATCGCGCGCGCATTTGCACCGCGATGTATTGTCCACTCAAAGCCTCCCGATCAATCATTTCGTAAAGAGGTCAGCAAACGAAAGATTCCCTGTATGACTTTTGAAGGTGGTGAATCGATGCGACTCGACGAGGACGCCATCCATGTAGGATCGCAAGGTGTCCGCCGCGTGATGCGCCACATGGGGTTGGTGGAAGAGGCGGAAGACGAGCATGGACCTTGCCCAGAGTACCTCCATACAAGCTGGATTCGTGCACCATATACTGGAATCTTCACCCCTATGATTGAGCCAGGACAAATCGTCAAGCGTTCACATTTGCTAGGTGTCGTCGCAGACCCCTTTGGTGAGCGTGAAATCTCCGTCAAGGCAAAGTCCAAAGGGCTTGTTATCGGCGTTAATTATCGATGCGTGGTCCATCGCGGTGAAGCGCTCATACACGTAGGTATAAGTGCGCCGCCGACCTAATTGAGAACCGCGCAACATACATCCCTAAAAAGAACTTAGAAAAATAGTATGATCCACTCATGTTAACGACAACATCGCTTCGCCGCCATATTCCGGAACCGGGCATCGTCACTTGGTTATCTATCCGTCCCGAAAGAAAAGCGCCCGTCAAAGTTCTTGAATCAGTGCAAGCTATCCCCGGAAAAGGTCTCGAAGGCGACCACTACGGCGGTTCTGGAGGACTTAGAGAAGTGACGCTCGTACTTCGCGAACAAATCGATGCCATTTCCTCTTTTCTTAAACAAGATGTGCTGCCCGAGTCATTGCGCCGAAATTTAGTCATCGAGGGTATCAACCTCACTGCGCTTAAAGAGATGCATGTACAAATTGGCGATGCTGTCATTGAAATTACGGGGAATTGTCCACCCTGCTCGCGCATGGAAGAGAATCTTGGCCTTGGCGGCTATCAGGCTTGTCGAGGTCATGGCGGTTTCACGGCACGAGTCGTTGAGGGCGGATTAATCCGTATTGGCGATCGAGTTGTCGGTCTAGGTGCGTGTCAATGACACAAACGCCTCTATTTCACTTTGCCTTTGCCGTGCACGATCTGGCCAAGGCAGAAGCTTTCTATCACGGCATATTAGGCTGTCGAATCGGACGTCGTGATTCACGCTGGATCGACTTTGACTTTAGCGGACACCAAATCACGGCTCATTTGAGCGACTCAGATCAAGTTCACGTTCACAATCCTGTGGACACAGACTTAGTACCGATACCCCATTTTGGACTCATCTTGGATTGGTCAGCTTGGCACAAATTAGCCGAGCAATTGGAACAAAAAGACGTTGATTTCATCATCAAACCACGCATTCGGTTTCGAGGTGAAGCGGGCGAACAAGCGACTATGTTTGTGCGCGACCCGTCGGGCAACTGCCTTGAATTCAAATCTTTCCAGGATGCTTCAAACCTATTTAAACAAGGAGATTAGTCATGGTTGTTTTCGAAACAAATAAGGGAACGATAAAAATTGAGGTTTTCACTGACGAAGCACCAATCACGGTGGCCAATTTTTTGAAGTATGTAGATGACGGTTATTATGAGGGCACTATTTTTCACCGCGTCATTTCTGGATTCATGGTCCAAGGCGGGGGAATGTTACCCGATATGTCGCGCAAAAAAACACGAGACCCTATTGAAAACGAAGCCAAAAATGGACTGAAGAACCTACGCGGTAACTTGTCGATGGCTAGGACATCAGACATCAACAGCGCCACATCGCAGTTCTTTATCAATGTGAAAGATAACGACTTTCTTGATCACGGCACACGCGATTACGGCTACGCCGTTTTTGCCAAAGTCACCGAGGGCCTCGATGTCGTTGACGCAATTGCCGCCTGCGAAACCGGCAGAGGCGATGTTCCCGTGACGGCAATTGTCATTACTAAAGCCTATCAAGAACCGGCTGTTTAACTCACTTTAGTGGGATAGGTTCAACGCCATCTCTAAACGGCAATAGTTCCATTTGTGCCTGTCTATAGGCTCTGATGTGTCTGTCCTCGCGAACCAGGAAATCTTCGATCGCAGCCGAAAACCCAGGATCAAGGATCATATGCGCTGACCATGTCAGTACGGGCGTAAAGCCTCGCAGTATCTTGAATTCACCCTGTGCGCCCGGTTCAAAACGAGACAATCCTTGTTCAATGCAGAACTCTATTCCTTGGTGATAACAAACTTCAAAATGAAGGCAATCCTTATGGGCTGTCGCGCCCCAGTACCTTCCGTAAAGACAGTCTTTCCCTATCACAAATAGGGCACCCGCGATCGTTTCCCCTTCAAAATCAGCAAACACGCCCAAAATCGATTTCGGCATTGTTTGTCGTAGATGATCAAACAAGATGAGCGGAAATGGAACATAACCGCTCTTCCGCTCAAAAGTGATTCGATAGAACTGGTAGAGATTTTGCCAATCCAGGTCATCCATTTCGTCACCTCGGCAACGCCGTAACTGAATACCCTGTTGCACAATACGATGACGATCGCGTTTATGAGCTCGTCGGCGTTTAGAGGTGAAGTCGGCTAAGAAATCTTCGTAATTGTTGTAGCCCCTGTTGTACCAATGGAATTGGCAACCTGTTCGTCTAACAAAGCCTGCCCCGAGCCAATGGTCCAATTGGTGATCAGAGAAGAATAGTGAGTGTACCGACGAGGCGCCAACTTCTGCGGCTACCTGACGGATCGCTTGTGCAATCAACTTCGTGATGGCTGCCCGGTTTACCTCTTCACGCACCAACAAGCGGGGTCCTGTCGTTGGCGTAAACGGAATACTGTTCACCAACTTTGGATAGTAGTTACGTCCGTGTTCCGCATAGGCATTCGCCCAACTAAAATCAAAAACGAACTCGCCCCATGAGTCAGTCTTTAGGTAAAGGGGCATTAGCGCTAGGTAGTCGCCATTTGAATCGACGATCGAAACATGAAAGGGCTGCCAGCCTGTGCCGGGCCCCACGGCTCCAGAAGACTCAAGTGCGGCCAGAAACTCGTATCGAATGAAGGGATACGAGTCTCCGGCCAATTGATTCCAGTCAGCGGCACTAAGCTCTGAGATATTCGGGTGAAACCCGACCTTCACTTCTTCGCTTTGGGACCGTGTAGTTTCAGCCATTTGGCCTCAAATTCGTTTCCTGGCTTCCAACGCGGCAGAAGCTCAGCATTAGCAACACGATAGGCCAATAGAAAAGCAACTTTCATATCGCGTTCACAGCCACTCAAATTCCAATACTCATCAACTTCATCTGCCGCCTGGTGATACTTAAGCGACTCATAATCAACCAAGGACATGGGTGGCGTCACCACGAATTCGGTGCCAGGGTTGAGAAAAACCGCAGGTATACCGGCTTTTGCGAAATTGACCTGATCTGACCGATAGAAGCTACCGGCATTAGGGTCCAAGTCGCCGCGAACAATAACTTTTCCACCAGGGAACGATTCGGCAACCTTTACCAAGGCATCGCCAAGACTATTGGTCTGATAGCCAATTGCAGCCATGTCATGAGTCAAGCCCAGAACTTGAGGCATATCAATATTGATGTTTCCAACTAATGATTCAATGGGCATTGGAGGCCTAGCCACAAACCAATGGCTCCCCAATGAACCAGACTCTTCGGCAGCGCAGGCCAAGAAGAGTATGGATCTATCTGTCTCGACTTTACCCTTGGCAAAACCCCGAGCAATCGAGATGATTGAAGACGTGCCCAATGCATTGTCCCAGGCGCCGTTAAAGATCTTATCTTCCTGCCCATCATGCTCGACAATGCCCAAATGGTCATAATGAGCAGAGAAAACGACGTATTCCGACTTCTTCTTTTCATGGGAACCGGGCCAGACGGCCATAACATTTTGTGTTTTGGTCTTTCGCATTTCAACCTGCATGGTTGTGCTTAACTTGATGGGTAAATCAACCGGTTGAAACGAGCGGGATTTAGCACTCTCAAACCATTCTTCAAGACTGGATCCAGCCGTTTTTGCCAGTTCCTGAGCCAGGTCCTGATGGACCCACGCAAGAAAATCAAGTTGAAAGCCGGTGTTGGGAAGCGGAAGCGCAAATCCTTCTTCGATGCCTGCATGACCAATGACGGACCATCCATAACCAGCTGACGGCGTCGTGTGAATCACCATTGCCCCGGCCGCCCCATGTTTCATCGCCTGTTCAAACTTATACGTCCAACGACCATAATAAGTGCGAGACTCGCCACCAAAGAGATCTTGACCGTTTTCACTCACGGGCGGATCACTATTCAGGAAGACTAATATCTTGCCCGCAATATCGTGCCCTTTAAAGTCGTCCCATTTGTATTCTGGCGCTTCGACACCGTAACCCACAAAAACGAGGGGAATGTCGGCAAGTGCTATCTGTTCCTTCTGCGAACTAGACCAATAGGTCAATGTCTTTTCGCTGCCATACGGGATAGCGCCATTCGCACCCTGCAACGTCAAACTTGAAGCTGTTTTGCGATAGCCGACCATTTCAATTTCTTGAAAATATGAATCACCTACCGTCTGTAAACCCAAACTCTTAAACTGGCGCGCAATCCAGTCAGCCGCCCGTTTTTCACCAGCAGTACCAGCACCACGCCCCTCCATGTCATCGGCCGACAAGACCTTGACGCCTGCCAATATGTCATCTGCCTTAATCAAATCCATGGCCGCTCTTACATTAGGCGGCAATTCGCTGCTGTAGGCCATAAATGAGCCCACGACACTTGAAACCAACATCAAAATCACTCGCAAACGAAACCTCCGATACGGTTAGTAGCTCGAAATTGTACACCATGCTGAACATGCGAGCTGGAAATGACGATCTCCTGATCAATCACACCCGGCAGTTGGGCTTAGAGCTAGACGGCCCAAAGCGAGTCACACAGATAGCCCAATGACTCCAGAAATGGCGGCAACAAGGCGATTCGTTCATGAGTGAAGCTCGCTGGCAATCTTTTTTCCACACGAATTCAACCCGCAATATCTGAACGAGCAATGATGTAGTAACGGGTCCGCAAACATCGGCTCTAACGCTTTTTTCATCAGACTCTTCACGCGCCTACACTGATTCCGATGAGCGCTTATTGAACCGCTACGTCAAATAGAGAATAACAAAGAAGATCGCTACAAATGCAGCAGCGATGCCCACCGGGTAAATACCCAGTAACGCCCTTCGATATATTTCCGTCCGCCCTATTTCCATACGTTCTTTTTCATGGCCACGAAACTTCCAGAACGGAGTCAACAGAACGACCGTTAGCCGCGCCGGTCCTTGATTAAAAAGTTGATATAAAGAATCGGGCAACCGTTGCGCAAACGTTTGATAGGCCCATTCGTTGATGCCATTGAGCAAGTTAGCGCAGCGTGCAAAAAACCATTTTCCCGCCTTGCGATAGAACCAATCCGTATCCAATGAGATCGTATCCGTGCGTTTCAGGAGTTTTAGGAACAAGAAAAAGACGAGTCCGGAGAACAGCAGCAACTGCATCTGTGTAACGACCTTTTCGGCCTTAAACACGGTGAAACTTCCATCGGCGAACATGTCCTGATACGGCAAGATTGAGTACAAAACATTAGGGAATATGCCAAGAAACAGGCAGAAGAACGCCAAGACCATCATGCCAACGGTCATGCAAGGCAATGCCTTTTTGGGTCTCAATCCACGGTCCTTGTCAAAAAAGACAAAATACGGGAACTTAATTCCCGCATGCAGGAAAACACCCGCAGAGGCCATTTCCAATATTAACCATGGCCACATCAGGTGTTGTTCTGAGGCGGCCATCAAAATCAATGTCTTGCTAGTGAAACCACTTGTGCCGGGCACAGACGAAATGGCCAAGGCTCCGATGGTGCCCAGGATCATGGTCGTCGGCATACTCTTGTAGAGACCACCTAACTCCGTGCACTTAGCGGTTCCTGTGCGGTACAGAACTGCGCCTGCCGACATCCACAACAACGCCTTGTAGATGATGTGGCAGAAGGCATGTGCAATGGCACCGTTAATGGCTAACTCTGTACCAATGCCGGCGCCACATATCATGAACCCAACTTGGTTAATGATGGAATAGGCCAAAATGCGTCGCATATCGTTTTCGAGTAAGGCGTAAACGATGCCGTAAATGGACATGATGCAGCCAATGACGATCAAAATTTCCCAACCGGCGAATCCGCGTAACAAGGTATAGACGGCTGTTTTGGTGGTGTAAGCACTGAGAACGATGCCACCAAACACCGTTGCTTCGGGGTACGCATCCGATAACCAGGCTGACATTGGCGGTACCGCCGCATTGATTAAGAAGCCAACCAAGACAAGCCAACTCCCCACTGATTGTGTATGGAAGACGGAGGCATCAAAAGTGGTTGAGCCCGTGGCAGAAATGGTCAACAGAATGCCAAACAGCAGGATCAGCCCACCAAATATATGGACTAATACATACCGGTAAGCAGACCCATAGGTTTGTTTGCGACGACGAAGTAACACTAAGAAAGTTGACGCAATCGCCATTATTTCCCAAAACAGGTACAGGGTGATTAGATCGCCGGCAAACACGGCGCCCAGAGCGCTGCCCACATATAGGCACGAGGCCACATACGGCGTCGATTCGTCCATATACATGGCATAGATGAATACCGCAGTAATGCTCAACGTGAAGATGATTCCAAACGGACGACTCATACCGTCCACGCGCATCAATTCAAGGTTGTATCCGAGCCACTGCACATCAAACGTACTACCTACGTCTAAACTGAGTACTTGCCATAAACCGACCGCACCAACACCGATCATTAACCAATTGCGCACACGACCCTTGAACAGAAAAGGAAGCACTGCCCCAACGAAGAAGATGACGAAAGGAGGAAGATTACTCATCATAGTAATCACTCTTAACTTTTAGTAGGTAACCGATCCCTTTCGCGAAAAGAATGAATAACGCGCACGCCGCAAATCCAATGAGGGCGTAGGAACCAAAGTATTCGTCAGCCGGAAAGTGAGGTTCACGCTCAATGAATAATTCGGCCACAACAGACAAGACACAGGCTGACCATAACAGGATCCAAAGCAAACGTCGATTCTTGGGTTTATCAAACCAATCCCACTCATGCGGAGTTCTCAGTTGGTCACGTTTATCTTTCACACGCCCACCCCAAGAAAGACTTCGATCAGCCGAATCGCGGTATCTGAAAGGAAGAATAAAGCAATTGAAATCAAAGCTGTAATCCAAAGTGGGATTAGACACCACAATGGTGCTTCCTTCATCTTAACGGGCTTAGTTGGGTCGTCACCTGGAACGTAGAATCCGCGAAATACGATGGGCAGAAAATAAGCCGCATTCAACAGGGAACTGACTAAATAGACAACCACTACCGCATTCATGCGCGCATCAAGGGCACCCATCAAGAGCAGCCACTTAGACACAAAACCACCGGTAGGCGGTAAACCAATAACGCTCATCGACCCAATTAAGAACGCCGCCATCGTCCACGGCATAATGCGACCCAATCCGACCATCTGTGAAATGTACTTTTTGCCTGAAGCAACGTAAATTGCACCAGCACAAAAGAACAATGTAATCTTTCCAAACGCATGCATCAGAATATGCAAGCTGCTACCGGTCACAGCTCGATCGGTTAGTAAGCTGGCCCCTAAGATAATGTATGCAAGTTGGCCAATGGTGGAATAGGCCAATCGACGTTTCAAATTGTCTTGGCTCAAGGCAATCAAAGAACTGATCACCACCGTGCCAGCCGCTACCCAAGTAACGATCTCATGCCAATTCACTTGCGCCATGAAATCAGTCCCAAAAATGCCTGTGATAATTCTCAAAATAGAAAAAACGCCCACTTTAACAACGGCCACCGCATGTAACAGCGCACTCACCGGCGTAGGTGCGACCATGGCCCCTGGCAGCCAGCCATGAAAGGGCATGAGTGCCGCTTTGGCGAAACCGAAGACAAATGCTAACAACAGCACAAGCAGCGTGGTTTGCGACATCCCGGAATCAACCAGAACGCCGCCTGGCTGGAAATTCAGGTCACCAACTTGGCCATAGATATACAGCATTGCCGGTAGCACCAGTCCGATCGATGTCGTTAGCAGGAAATAAAGGTAGCGTCTTCCACCGCTCCGCGCTTCTCCATCTCCGTTATGGGTCACCAGCGGAAAGGTAGCTAATGAAAGAGCTTCGTAAAAAAGATAGAGGGTTAATAAGTTAGCTGAGAAAGCCACGCCTAATGTGGCCGCCAAAGAAATGGCAAAATAGCTGTAGAAGCGGGTTAGATTCTTACTCTTCGTCGTGCGCATGTAGCCGATTGAATAGGCGGTCGTCACAATCCACAGGCTCGCCGCCACAAAGGCAAAAAGAAGACCTAGCCCATCGACACGAAAAGCAATCGGCAATCCGGCTTCGAACTCCCACAGCACTATTTCAATTTGTTCTCCGTTCAAAACGTGTGGCACCAATGCAATGACACATCCCAATTTGACGACACCAGCGAGCAGACTAACCGCTTCGCGAAGATTAGGTTTCTTGTTCAGCAAGATGATCAACGGAACGGCCAACAACGATATGGACACGGCGACGACCGGTAAATATTGGATATTCATGTGACGCCTACCGAATCAACAAAACGTTCGATCCAGTTGATGACTCTAGGCGAAAAGACTCCCAATAGGACAATAACCACACTCGTGATAAACAGCGGGATACGTATTCCCCAGGGCGCTTCATTTCGTTGAACTTGTGGCGGATGCGACACGTCATCCTCATGCTCAACATCCTTAAAATAGGCAAGTTCAATGATTCTAAAAAAGATGAGTGCATTGATAAGTGACGAGAAGATAAGAGCTGCCACAAAGTGCCAGGCGCCGCCTTCTATAGCGCCTTGAATCAGGAACCACTTACTGAAGAAACCACAGGTGGGTGGCACACCAATCATAGAAAGTCCGCCCACCAGAAAGGCCGCAAAAGTCCAAGGCATACGACGAGTCGCTCCTCGGAAACTACGTATGTGGCGGCTCCCTGTCGAAGCAATCAGTCCCGATGCCCCTAGAAACAGACAACAGGTCATAAAAGCATCGGCAGCAATGTGATAAATCGTGCCGGTAATCCCCGCCCGATTCATCAACCACATGCCTCCAGCCATATAACCGACTTCGGCCACGACTAAATAGCACAGCAACTTCTTAACATCCGTTTGCGAATAGGCAATCAATGAGCCCGCGATGATTGCTATCGTGGCAACTAGTAATGCCGTTTGCGCCCACAAAGCATGCACAGCAAGAAAGTCTGGCGTAAATACGCTCAGCATCATGCGCAGACTCACGTAGACCGAAACTTTAGTCATTAATGGAGCCATCAAGTTTGATGCAGCATGGGGTGCAAATGAATAGGCGTTCGGCAACCAACCATGTAAGGGGTAAAGTCCCATTTTGATCCAAAAACCAACGGTGATCAGGATGAAACCCGTAATTACCGTCTGCGAGCCATGCATGTCTCCAGCAATCATGATCTGACGCAGGTCAATCATGTTTAGGCTGCCCGTTTTCAGGTACAGATAACCCACACCCAACAAATAAAATGAGGCCCCAATGGTGCCCATAATGATGTAATTGAGGCAGCTAGCTGCAGCTCGACCTCTACCTATGGCCACCAGCGCGTAGGACGACAATGACGTGATTTCGAGTAAAACATAAAGATTGAATGCATCGCCGGTGAGCGTCATGCCTGATAGACCGGTCACCATTAAGAGCATGAGTGGGTAAACAAACCGTTCTTTTCCAGGTAGCTCCAGCTGCAAGTTCGCTCGTGCCGACATGACAGCCAAAAAGGCAACCGCCGTTATCACGACCAAAATCAACGCGCTTAATGGGTCTACCCAGTGCTGTATTCCGATGGGAGGCGGCCAGCCACCTAACCGATACTCATAACCGCTAACTGTGCCTGATACTTTAACCAGTAAAGCGATAGCCGCTGTCAAGCCTGCGGCCAAAGAGACCATGGCGATGGCGTAACAATATCGAGGTCGGGCCCAGCCAACGAGGCTGGCAACTAAGGCACCAAAAAGAGGCGCAGCGATCACAAGAAATGGCAGATTCTCGCTCATTCCTGGCCCAATTTGAACAGAATTTCAGGCTCCTCGATCGTCTCGTACTGATCGTGTACTTTTTGAACAACTGCCAATGCGACACCCAACGTAGCAACACCTACAACAATGGCTGTCAACATCAATACATGAGGCAATGGATTAGCGTAATGGTCCGGGTTGATTGCGGCCGCCGCATGGCCGATGTCATGACCGTGTTCGAGAATAGGGATTGTGGCGCCTGACTTAACGCCTGTAGAGACGTAAAAAAGAATAATCGCCGTCTGGAAAATTGACATGCCGATGAACTTCTTGACGTAATTGCGTTTGGCGATCATGGCGTATAGACCAATCATCATCAACACGATATAGATCCAATAATTAAATCGCGAGATGATGAAGGTTAGGACATCGCTCACAGCCCGTCCTCCAATCGACCTTTCGATACCAAATGCGCATAGATGGCGAACAGCATGCTCATGACCGTGAGTGCAACACCAATCTCAACACCCAACATACTGTGCGACCGGGCCATGATCTCATCTGTGCCAGGCAAGATCTTGTGCAATGCACTGTATTCGAGGAATCTTGATCCCAGCAAAACACATAAGACACCAATACCCGCGTAAATGAAAAGCCCCACATTAGCCCATATCAATGTCATCTTCTCGCTGAAGCGGCCAAGAATGGTTTTTAGATCAAAGGCCAGCGTCATGAGAATGAAGGTAGCGGCCAAAATAACACCGCCCTGAAATCCGCCACCCGGACTGTGATGTCCGTGGGCTATCACATACATGGCAAACAATTGCGTAACTGGTACCAGAAATCGAGTCGCCATGCGAATAATGATATCGCCCTCTTCCGTTTTTGGAAGTGCCTTACGTCTCACCACATAACGCTTCTTTTTCTCGTGGCCCAGAATGGCAGCGATTGCCAAACCAGCACAAAAAACAACAGCCGTTTCGAACATGGTGTCGAACCCTCGATAGTCCGCCAACACAGCTGTCACCATATTCGGTACCGCCGTTTCGTGTTCGGCCTGGGTTATGTAATGCGTTGATAGGTATTGGTTTGGTGGCGAGTGGGCATCACCCCACGCAGGAAAATCGGCGGCCGTAACGACCAACATAATGCCTGTGACAATAACTAGAACAAACGCGAATACTTTCAATCTGTCGTCCTCCTAGTTGTTCTGAGAATCGTCGCAATTAAGAAAACGGTACTGAGTCCAGCGCCAACCGCAGCTTCGGTGAACGCCACATCGACAGCGCCCATTTCGGCCCACAAAAGACACATCAGTAAGCTATAGATGCTGAAAATCATCGCAGCGCTCAACAAGTCACGTACCTTCAACGCGACCAGGGCTGTGATCACCAGCAACACCAAAATGAAGAGATCAAATTGCCAAATCAAGATTCGGTCTCCTCATCATCCTTTTGCCACGGTTTAACGCCGGCCGAATAGCCCGCATCCGTCAACGCATGCGTCGTGGTTGGACTTGTCACAAAAATGAAGACACAAATCATCATGATCTTTATGAAAGTCAATACATCAATAAAATGTGCGTTCTCCAAAACCAAGATCCCCAAGCCAAACAGCATCAACAACGAAGAAAGGGTGTCTCCTTTGCCAGCAGCATGAACACGGCTATAAAAGTCTGGAAACCTCAGTAAGCCCAATGTTGCACCAAAAAAGAAAACAACACCCAGCGAAATCGTAATCATGGCCAAGATATTCATCAAATGATGTCCTTTTCGCCATGACTCTTAAGGCGTTTCCATTGAAAGAACCGTGACGCGGCGATGGAACCAATGAAATTCAAAAGAGCATATGTAAGTGCAAAATCCACAAACATATCAACGCGGCCAAAAATAGTGCCAATGATCACCAGCAACACGGTCGTTTTAGTGCCCATCATGTTAGCGGCAACAATACGGTCAATGACTGTCGGACCCTTTGCGACACGATACAAAATGGCCGTCATCAGTACGAACAATAACAATCCGATCACAATCAAGAACATATTCATGACTCGATCTCCGAAAAGATATGTGCCACACGTCGTTCCATTTGTTCTTGCAGTCCTTCGGCAGCGCTTGTGTCAATGGCATGCACCACAAAAACGCCATCCTCAATCTTTATTGTGACCGTTCCTGGCGTCAGCGTGATGGAATTGGCCAAAACAAACTTCGCTAAATCCGTCTTCAAGACAGTTTTGAAGGTCACGATCGAAGGTTCTATGCGGTCGCGTACATTGGGACTAAGTGCCAACTTAAATACATGGATATTCGCTTTAACCACCTCAATGACGAGCCAGATTAAGTAAACAGCCATGCGCCATGAAATGGTCATGGCACAGCGCATAGAAATTTTACGGTTAGGTGACAACAAATCGCCGCTGGCCCAAGTTACGATCAACGAAGAGATCATTCCGAGCACCAGATGAAAGACGTCGTAGCGGCCCGAAAAAACGAACCAAGTCACCATGCACATGGCGAACATCAGGACAAATTGAGTACCAGTACCCTGTCTTTCCATGGGGATGTCTTCACGTCCTGACGGATCTCTCATTTATCGCCTTTAAACAGATTTAGCTCTCCATGATCTTAAAGAAGTCGACCCTGATTACGCAAGCTCCAAAGCCTTGTAAGTTATGCTTGTTAACGACAGTTATTTAGCTGAGCGGAAATAAACATCGACCACTCTCTAGAACATTCATACCCATATTTCAAGCGCTAGACTCACCATCCAGTCATTAATGATCAGCTAGCCCGATCCTTGCACTTATGTGGGATTTCACTATAATAGCCAGCCGTGTGCCGCTATAGCTCAGTTGGTAGAGCGACGGATTCGTAACCCGTAGGTCCGCAGTTCGACTCTGCGTGGCGGCACCACCTTCATTTTCATCGCTCAACCAGCTATCTACTTAGCGAAAATCGCTATGATCAAGCAATCTAACCCGATGGCAATGGCGGCGAACAAGATTCCAACGCTATGATTTTGAACATAGCGTCGACGGCGATTGTCCCAAGCGATAAGCAGTAAAGCCGGTAACATGCCTAACAGCGCCAGAAAGGGTACAACCAACATCGCAAGCGGAGGGTTAGTAACCGAAGCTCTTAGACCCATGAGGATCAATGTTTTACCCGCAGAAATATTAAGCAGCGAAACGACGAGCGCCCATAAAAAGACGGGGAAGCACCAATTCAATTTCTCTAACCAATCGATAACATCACGCCATGTAGAGTTTCTTATTCTTTGGTTTCGACCAAGTAAGATGCCCAAGGCGATCAACCAAGTAAGCATCCAAACGCCCTTATAGCGGCGTGACGCATTGCCCCAAACTTGGTAGTGCGTTTCGCCAGGAACCAAGTCAAGTGAGAGTATGACGACGAACAAAGCCGCGCAAATGCCGCAAGCGATGCTGATCGCGAACAAGGGCTCGCTTTCTCGCCTTTCTAGGTTGCTTGTCCTACTGAGGTTTTTCATTGAAGGCAAAGCCTAGCATAGGAATGAACTTTATATTAAGCAGATACATCGTCGAACTTTGCTTAACGACGATTGCGTTTTTATCGGAATCTAGGCCGTGCGGCATCGACAAAAATCTTCACATGACCTAGATTGATATCAAGTAGATGCTTGAAAGCAAATAGTATGCGTGTCCCCAACTGCAGCAGGAAGGCGGTGAACGGGCTCATGAATCGTGTTAATGAATTTCAACTTCTAGTTATCGCGCTCTTTTGTTGCCCTCAACTGTGGTCTCAGGACCTCAACCATGAATTGATGAAGTCCGTCATTTTGGGCGACGCCAAAAAGGCTGTTTTGATGATCGACCAAGGTGCCGACGTCAATCACTCGAAATCGGGCGACTTCACCCCTCTCATGTTTGCAGCTTGGAAGGGGCATCTTGATGTGGTTAAGCTACTCCTTGACCGAGGTGCCAATGCCCATTCTGTCAATCACGTGGGACACACACCTCTAATCATGGCGGCACGAGAAGGCTTCACGGAAATCGTCGAAACATTGATCACTCATCGCGCTATCTTGGACTTTAAGGACTATGAACATGGTTGGACGGCCTTAATGTACGCTGCATCAAATGGTAAATCGGATTGTGTCAATGTCCTCATTCGCGCCGGATCATCGGTTAACATGACCAATCACTACGGAGGAAATGCATTGATTCACGCATGCATGAATAATCAGTTGCCAGCGGTCGAAGTGCTGCTAGAAAATGGTGCCGTTTTAGATAAGCAGACCGCCTTAGGTGAGACGGCCCTGATGTGGGCAGCAAAAAAAGGCTACGTTCATATTGTCAATGAATTGGTCAAGGCAGGCGCAGATGTCAGCCTGCGTGCAAGTGACGGATCCACGGCCGTGGAACTAGCAGCGGCAGCCGGTCAAAGTGAAATCGAAAAGTTTTTGCGCAGTAAACTGTGACCCAAGCATACAACTTTGACGTACATCCCATCCCTTGCCTGTCGGATAACTACGCGTACCTGATCGTTTCCAGAAAAAGCGGCCATGCGGCCGTCATTGACCCATCGGAATGCACGCCAGTCCTTGAAGCCGTTTCTAAATTACAAGTCAACTTGATTGCCATTCTTAATACGCATCATCATTGGGATCACGTAGGTGGCAACAAAGAGTTGTTGGCCAAAATACCTGACCTACAAGTTTATGGCCATACAACTGATCACGACAGAATTCCGGGCCTCAACCGGCCCCTCCAACACGGTGACGCGTTCACATTCTCCGACATTTCGGGCACGGTACTCCACAATCCTGGCCATACACGAGGGGCCATAACTTACGTCTTTAGCGGCTGTGCTTTCACAGGTGACACCCTGTTCTCAGCAGGCTGTGGTCGTATTTTCGAAGGAAATGCTGATCAAATGCAGCATTCACTAAACCATGTAATTGGTGCTTTGAGCGATGACACCCAGCTGTATTTCGGCCACGAATACACGGCCCAAAATCTACGTTTTGCTCAACAAGTCGAACCCAACAATGCGCACATTGAAGCAGCCTTGAGCAAGGTATTGTCAGCTCCGAACACAGCTACGACGCCATGTGAGCTTAGGCATGAACGACTCATCAACCCCTTTTTACGCTGCCATCTTCCTGACGTGACGGCTTACGCCCTGAAAAGCGGAGCCATCAATACAAACCCAGCTGAGGTGTTTAGGGTACTTAGACAGGCAAAGGACCACTTCTAAACAATGACTCCTGCCCCTCTCTTCAACTAAAAACTTCTTGCTGCGTTATCTCCTGGCGCGTAGAGTCGTTATGAATTGTTGCCCGTATTTGATCACGATCATAATGGGTTGTTAACGAGTCACGTACGACGATCGTGGGATTGGAGTCATTCGAACCTATGCTTGCCTATTTTTTAGTCAGCCACGCACTGATTTTGCTGACCGAGTGCCAGGACCAACAGGACGCACGCCGCGAGTTACAAGCCACAAAGTCGTGGCAAGAAACGGCTAGACCTGATCAGCGTCATCATGACCTGACCGAATTGGCTGGACAATGGCGCGCTGACCTGACTTTATGGACCAACCCGGCCCTGCCAGCTACGGAAGCCTCCGGAAACGCCAAGATCGAATCCCTACTTGGCGGACGCTTCATTGAAATCGAAATGGACGCTGTCATTAATACGGTCGAATTCAGGAGTATCCTGATCTTGGGCTTTGATAGCCTGAGGGAAGTCTATTCGGCCTCAGTTATGGATACAACTTCAACCAGTCAGAACCACTTCACTGGGCAACTCAACAAAACAGGTCGCACGATTGTGTTA
Source organism: Holophagae bacterium (assembly GCA_029263455.1). Lineage (GTDB taxonomy): Bacteria > Acidobacteriota > Holophagae > Acanthopleuribacterales > Acanthopleuribacteraceae > JAGQSC01. Next base: position 115,461 of record JAJCXM010000007.1, on the reverse strand, counting down.
CGGGGTGAGGTGATGGATCCCTTGACCGCTCTTCCATTGAAAGTTCGCATCGAATTCTACATCTTCGATAAGAACAAATTCGAAACAACCACTTTCTTAGAGCTGGCAACAGGCCAAGAGTTAAAGGCCGTCCACGTGGACTACGCCCGATACGCCATCGAAACGGAATAGAACAGGACAAAACAAAATGTTGCTTCAGCTTATTTATTTCATCGTCTTTGGCTGGTGGTTTGGCGCGCTGGTCGCCGTGGTGGGTTACCTACTGTGCGTTAGCGTCATTGGCTTGCCAATTGGCGTGATGCTATTAAACCGACTTCCAGCGTTTATCTTTTTACTCGAACGGAGTCAGGAGCTGGAATCTGATTCGCTGGGATTGCAGCACTCCCACGAACTACCCTTACTGATCCGCATCATTTGGTTTTTTGTATTAGGTTGGGAGTTAGGCATTTTTGCATTGCTTGTCGGTTATGTGTTTTGCCTTACGCTAATTGGTATTCCTGTGGGCATTTTTGTACTCAACCGCGTCCCCCTGCTGCTAACTCTTAGTCAGCGATATCGTCCCTAAACCATGAACGAGCGGTTTTTGCTGGCCATAGAATCATCATGTGACGATACGTCGGTTGCCGTCGTTGGCGATAAGGGCACTATCCTCGCCAATCTGGTCGCCAACCAAGACTTTGACCACCAACCCTACGCGGGCGTTGTTCCCGAAATTGCAAGCCGCGCCCACATCCGCGTGATTGAGAGCGTTTTTGGGCAAGCCTTGCTCAAAGCCGGTTTACGCCTTTCGGACATGCATGCCATCGCCGTGACCTATGGACCAGGCTTAGTCGGTTCTCTGCTGGTCGGTCTCAATTTTGCCAAGGGCCTAAGCATGGCGAGCTCATTACCTCTGGTAGCCGTCAATCATATTCGTGGCCACGTTCGCGCCTGCTTTTTGGAGAATCCGGGCATCGAATATCCGGCATTGGCGCTTATTGCCTCTGGGGGCCACAGCCACTTGTTCCTAGTTCATGACGTCCGACAAACCTCTTTGCTTGTTAAAACGCGCGATGACGCCATCGGTGAGGCTTTTGATAAGTTGAGTAAGATGTTGGGATTGGGTTTTCCGGGCGGACCGGCGGTGGATCGTTTAGCCCAGCAAGGGGACAGTACGAGTTTTCCCTTTAGCCAGCCAAAACTTAGTGATGGCTCTTTCGACTTCAGTTTCAGCGGTTTCAAAACGGCCGCCCTGAGACATATCGAAAAAGACCCCGAATCATTTTGTCATTTGCATACACGACAAAATTTGTGTGCATCGTTTCAGGACGCCGTTGTCACTCATCTATTGGATCGCGTAAGCAGAGCCTTACGACAGCACAGTGTTAAAAGCTTTCTATTAGGTGGTGGTGTCGCCTGCAATTCCACATTGCGGTCAAAAGCTCAACATCTGGCCGACGAAAATAACCTGCCCTACTTTGTATCCGCGCCTGCACTTTGCACGGACAACGCAGCCATGATTGGCGCGGAAGGCTGGATACAATTAGAACAAGGTGCGCACGCTTCACTGGAACTATCGCCGGCCATACGGGCCAAACCATACCAGTCATATCTTCCATTGACATAAAGGATATCGGACGACCACTGCACACTCGAAAGACGAAGCGGGTTGTGTTAGGATCAGCGGTTGCGCCCTAAGGAGCCGCGTCTTGAAAATCGACCCCAAATATATTCGGAACTTCTCGATCATCGCCCACATCGACCATGGTAAATCGACTTTGGCCGATCGCTTTCTGCAATCCACTGGTTCAGTTACTGACCGTGATATGCGTGAGCAGATACTTGATGACATGGATTTGGAACGCGAACGCGGCATTACGATTAAGGCGCATGCGGTTTCAATGTTGTATAAGTCCAATAGTGGCGAAACATATCTATTCAATCTAATTGACACACCGGGCCACGTCGATTTCAGTTATGAAGTCTCCCGTAGTTTAGCGGCATGCGAAGGCGCCATCTTAGTCGTTGACGCAGCTCAAGGGGTGGAAGCGCAAACTTTAGCCAATGTCTATTTAGCCCTCGAAAACGACTTACATCTCCTGCCTGTGCTTAATAAGATTGATCTTCCGTCTGCCCAACCTGAAGCCATTTTGGAACAAATCGAAAACGTGATTGGGCTCGACACCGACAACGCCCAGCTCATCTCCGCCAAAACCGGAGAGGGTGTACCCGGTGTACTCGAAGCGGTTATTACTGAATTCCCGCCACCTAGCGGGGCACCAGAAGGACCATTGCGCGCCCTTATTTTCGATGCCTGGTTTGATGCTTACCGCGGACTGATCATCCTTGTGCGTGTTTTCGACGGCAGCATCAAACCTCGCGATAAAGTACAGTTCATGGCGACATTGAGCGAGTACCAAGTCGATGAAGTAGGCATCTTCACACCTAAGATGGTGAAGAGCGACGAGTTATCTTTTGGCCAAGTTGGCTATGTGATTGCCACCATCAAAACCTTAGATGAAGCACGTGTTGGCGACACCATCACCAACGCCAAACGCGGGTCTGACAAGCCTCTACCAGGTTTTAAGGAATCCAAGCCCATGGTCTTTTCCGGGCTCTACCCGGTTGAATCGAAGGACTATTCCGATCTGCGCGATGCCATGGAGAAACTACAAATAAATGACACATCTTTCGTGTTTGAGCCTGAGACATCGGTTGCTCTCGGATTCGGGTTTCGCTGCGGGTTCTTGGGATTGCTGCACATGGAGATCATCCAGGAACGGCTAGAACGCGAGTTCAATCTGGACCTCATCACCACCGCACCTGGTGTTGAATATCGGGTTACAACGAGGGCGAATGAGATCGTATACGTCGATGCACCAAGTAAACTCCCTGATGTAGGCGATATACAAATCTTTGAAGAGCCCTATATTTCTGGCACTATACTTACTCAAAAGGAATTCGTCGGCGCCGTCTTGAAATTGTGCGAGGACCGACGCGGGATGCAAAAGAAACTTGAATACGTGTCTCAGGATCGCGTCTTAATTGAATATGATCTGCCGCTGAATGAGGTCGTAATGGACTTTTACGACCGCCTCAAATCGGTATCCAAGGGCTACTCGTCCTTTGACTACCACTTAGCCGGTTATTGGGTTTCGAACTTGGTTAAATTGGATATTCTGGTAAACGGTGATCTAGTAGATGCCTTGTCGTTGATTGTGCATCGCGAGAAATCACACACGAAGGCCCAGGCACTGACAGTCAAAATGAAGGAACTCATCCCCCGCCAAATGTTTGATATCGCTATCCAAGCATCGATAGGTAGTCGTATCGTAGCCCGAACCAATGTCAAAGCACTGCGCAAGAACGTGCTCGCCAAATGTTACGGGGGCGACATTTCCCGTAAACGTAAACTGTTAGAAAAACAAAAAGAAGGCAAGAAACGAATGAAGTCTGTTGGTAGAGTTTCAATTCCACAAGAAGCCTTCCTGGCCATGTTAAAGGTAGACGAATGAACGACTTACAACTCTCTGGCGCTCAAAAGCGCAACCTAAAATCAAATGCGCATCATCTTAAGGCCTTGGTTCAAATGGGCAAGGATGGTGCTTCGCAAGGTTTTGTCAAAGAGCTGGACTCGCAGCTCAAAATTCACGAACTACTCAAGTTCAGAGTTCTAAACAATTGCCTTGAAGAAGCGGATGCCATCAAATCAGCCATCGAACAAGCGGACGCGATCTTCATCCAGAAGGTAGGCAATGTTTGGACGGTTTTCCGCAAACGACATGAAGATTCTGAATTCCCACAGATTTAGGAAGACATATGACGGCCGCATTCAGCCATTTCGATGAGCAAGGCTCTGCACGCATGGTCGATATCGGCGAAAAGGTCGAGAGTCAACGTGCGGCATCGGCAGAAGGCTGGATCACCATGTCAGCTTCCGTTATCGACGCGTTAACGTCTCTGCCCAAGGGTAATGCCTACGAAGTTGCACGACTAGCTGGCATCATGGCAGCCAAGAAGACAGCCGAGCTTATTCCGTTGTGCCACGGGATTGTGATTGACTCAGTGCAAGTGACGTTTGAAGCCTTGGCGGATCGTGTCATCGTCCGTGCTGAAAGTAGATGCCATGGACGCACAGGCGTTGAAATGGAGGCATTGACAGCCGTTTCAGTCGCCTTATTAACGCTTTATGACATGACCAAATCGCAGAGTAAGGACATGCAGATCGAAGGCATTAAGCTCTTAACAAAGAGCGGCGGGCGCAGTGGCGATTGGCAACGCTCCGACCCATAAGTTCTTCAATAAACAAACTAGTAAACTTGCACAAACTGATCTCAGGCAATTGCTGGTCACCAGCTTCCACTAAACGTGTATTCAATGCACCATTGGTAGCTTCTGCAAAAAAGCTCACTTGGCTAAAATCGCTGCCATAACAGGATCACGACGCTTCATGTAGTCATCAAAAGTTAGGCTGACCCCTATGTCCGGGAGTACCGACAAATTTGGGTCATCGGGATCAGAGAATTGATGATAGATAGTGGGTACATACAATTCATATCCACTATTGGGTAATTGTTGTACTTGCGCATCGCCATATTGGTTGGCGCTACCCCCGGTTGGTTCGCCGATCAACAAAGCATTGGTCCTACGTTGTAACTCCGCTGCAAGATTGCCGGCAGCCGAAAGATTCGCCCGTCCGATAACAACAAAAACGTGATTTGGCAGTAAATCAACGGCGGACTCTACAAAACGGATCAGCGGCTCGAAGATCGTATTGTTTCCGCCACCATTAAGGCGCATGTCCACAACAACCCTATCAACCGCGGATTGATCAATGAATGACGTGAGGCGTGTCGTGAATTGGGACAATGTCTCACCAGATTGAGTGGTGTCCTGAACGGCATTGTACTGAAGATAAAGAGTTTTGGAATCATCGAGGTAAGTGTCCCAGAAACGTTCTTCGATGTTTCTTAAGTAAAGGACCGATGGATCCTGGGGCAGAATGAAATTGGCCATTGCGTATGACTCAGCCAGCCACGGACCGCCTACCTCAAAAGGCAACGGCACCAATTCACGTGTCAAGGTTTCCCCGTCATGAGACTCCAGTCGAAACGTAACCCGATCTGGATCCTCAACAATTCCCACAGCGTGCATTAAATATGGAAATACGGTGGCAAAGGGACGCACGGCGACTAAATTCATTTCACTGTCGTGACCAAGTAGAGGATCAATGGCAATCAAAATATCGGCAATGCTAAATGCTCCGACATGAGTGATTTTCATGCCCACATATTCTTGAAAATCTGGATGGGCATCTACCAAATATAGCTCGCCCTCAAAAAAGTATGGCTGCCATGGGAAGATTGAACCCGGATTGGATCTAAAATCAAGACCCATATGACTTTCACGACCCCTGATGGCGGGCAAGGCGGCAATGCGCATGAGTCCCGCCAGGATCTGATAATCATCAAAACCAGGAATGAGGGCATGCAATTCAGACACTGATTGGTCGAACGATTCCTCTGATATGTCGTGGAAGAGATTGGGATGTATTGTTTTCATGGCATTCACCATGAAAGCCAAATCTTGGCGCCAATTTTCCAGCATAACGTCAGACTGTACCGCGACCGCCTCAATCAACGGATCAATGACTATGGAATCCGCCATGGATGGTTCCAAGGCCGAATTGAAATTAAACGCCGTACCGAGGATTGGACCATCGCTCTCAGCAACCAATCTTGTATTGCCCAAGAGGCCCGGAAACAGGGATTGCGTGGTCGCAGCGAAGGGTCTTTGGGTTTCAATGTTTCGTTCTACGCGACCTACTTCTATATCCAGAGCGGAAAGCTCTAACCGTGACGCGAAGTGACTCATCGCTCGCGTTGTAGATTACGGGCGCGGAGAATCTAGTTGAAGTGGTAGGCATGAAATTAAAAATAAGGTCGTTGCTTGCCGTGCCAAAGGGGATGGGGTTGGCTTGAGCAGGTGACGAGCCTGAATCACTACCCGTTCCTTCATTAACAAATCCGCCCGAAATAAGATCGCTACTGCTTCGAAGACGTACCGAAAAGCCACTGCCAGAACCTAACTGCTCAAAAACCTGACTCGCTTTAGCAACATACTGCCCAAATGCAGGCAAAGAAATATGTGCGATTTGCTGGTCTCCACTTGGCCTTGTCGCAACGAGTTCGACTTCCACCTGTTCGGCACTGAGATTGTTGACAATGATGGTACCTTGGAATTGAGCGTTATTTGTGATCCACGGGAAAACAAGATCCGTTTGAGCCCAAGAAATGGAAATGAGGATAAGAAAATAATTCACAAGAAAGCTCCCTTCTTTTGTCTACAAGCAGCCCAATCAGAATGCCAATGGCGCCAAAATCTGGTGAGCTGAGAAATTGGCATCAAAGCCAGAGCAGGCAAAGGCTACGATTAGCCACAGGACGTTGCTAACCACAGACCGTTTTATGGATAGCTCAAACAAGACAAAAATTCAATCTGGTTTATAAAGTAGGAGTATAGACCGGACAGAAATCCTTCGTTTTCCGATCGATAGACCTCAAGTTTCTCGCAATCGCAGATGGTTTGGTAACGGTGAATTTGACGAGGCTTCTGTTTATGGGGGCTTGATTCGGCCATTTAGTGGGAGATTGGCAATGATTGCTAAAGCCAACGACAGCGCTTTAGACGGCTAGAGTTCCTGACTTTTTATTTCCTGCCATAAGTCCTCCTTCGCTTCACTGGCAAGCTTGGAGAATTCGAGGTGTCGCTGCTTGGCGAGTAATTCCATGGCTTCAAATCGGCGCAGAAATTTTTGATTAGCTTGGCGCAATGTTTCTTCCGGTTCGATGTTCAACTTGCGGCACAGTTGTGACAGGGTAAATAGCAAGTCACCCATTTCTTCCTTTAAGTGTTCTTCATTTCCGATTTCAAGTTCGGCTTCCATCTCTTGCATTTCCTCGCGAACTTTCAACATAACTTGATGCGCATCTTGCCAATCGAAAGCGACAGATTCCGTCTTCTTACCAATCTTATAGGCAGCTTGAAGAGCCGGTAACGCGTTAGGGAATCCAGCGAACAATGAACTTTGTTCACCTTTTTCTTGACGTTTGATGTCGTGCCAATTTTTCCAGATCTGGTCGATGCCAATCCCCTGTTGATCGGCAAATACATGTGGGTGTCGCCTAACCATTTTTTCGATCAAGGCCGTTATCACCGTCTCAATTTGAAAACGACCTTTTTCCTCCTGGATCTGAGCTTGAAAAAGCACTTGAAAAACAAAATCACCAAGTTCCTTTTCCAGCTCTTGCCAATCTTGCTCATCAATGGCGTCGACCACTTCATAGGCCTCTTCGATGACATATCTCTTCAGCGACTCGGGCGTCTGTTTTGCATCCCATGGGCAGCGCTCCCGTAAATGCCGCATGAGACACACCGCGTCAAAAAATGCCTCTTTGATGGCCTCTTCTCGATGACTGTCAAAAAGCGGTTGTCCATCTTGGTCCAGTTTCAACATCAACAAGCACCTCGCTTAAGATCGAGTATTCTATCAACCTCGACATTGACGTGCTTCAATACCACCATAATTTTTCATGTTATCTTGACGATCATGGACGGAAACTATATTGCTTTAGGCTCAAATCTGGGCAACCGGCAAACAAATCTTAATCACGCGATTGAGCGCATAGGTATGAGCGTGAATGTAGTGGGCGTCAGTCCCTATTATCAAAGCCCATCCTTCGGTTGGCCTGATGGGCCCGATTTCCTGAATGCGGTTCTCCGTTTCCAGACAAAATTCAATCCCCACCAAGTCATGCACTTGCTTTTGGACATCGAAAAACAGTTTGGACGCGTGAGAACGGACCTCAATGCACCGAGAACGCTGGATTTGGATCTCCTCGCTTTTGGCTCAGTCACTCTCGACAGCGATTTACTGACACTCCCGCATCCGAGACTTTGGGACCGATTATTTGTCCTCCTGCCCTTGGCTGACGTCGCGCCTGAATTCCGACATCCACGAACAGCCGCTGCAATTCGCCATCGAATCAACCATCTCAAGGCAATAACCAAGGTAGAGGACGTTCCTAAACTGTTCTCTAAACTCGACGTTCGTGATCTTGTTGAGCTAGAAAGAGCACAACAACCTGAGCAAACATAACCGTTAACATGTTTTTTACGAGCTACTTAAAGGAACACTAAAGAGTGGTACGGAGCTTGCTTTTATAGTTATTCGAAAGGAGGGTTCGACATGAAAACGATCCTTATTCTCTTATTTACATTTATCCCGAGCGCTTTTGCGTGGCAGACGGACCGCATCATCGACGAGCCCGAACTAGAAGAGTACGGGCAAGGATTAGACTATGCACGTCTTACCTTTGTTGACCGCAACGTGGTCGTCAAACGCGAAGGTGAAGTGGAAGACGCACTTATTAATTACCCAATTACCTATGGTGACCAAATCGAGTCAGCCACAGGTGCTTACACAGAATTAGAATTCATCGACGGTACGCTTTTACAGGTCGATGGCAATTCTAGAGTAGAGTTTCAAGCGATATCACAGATACTAGACGATGAAGCGCTAACCGTCATCAACATGTACGAAGGAGCGGTGTTATTTCATATCACCGATTCGCAAATTGATGTTGGTCGCCGCGTATTCCGAGTAGATACGGAAGCCGGAAGCGCCTACTTCGACACCCCAGGCGTCTATTTCGTCGAGTTCCGTGTCAGGCACATGAAGCTCAAGGTCTATCGAGGCATGGCAGAGTTGTCAGGTAGCGAGGGCTCCACCTTGATGCGTTCCGGCGAATACGCAACCATCTTGGGGATGACCAGACCTAGTCGAGTTCGCTCATTTAACGCGTTCCAAGGTAATCGTTTTGAACGATGGGCCTACGGACGCGCACCTCGAGCGGCCAATGCCAGCTCAAAATACGTCGACCAGAATCTGCGTTACTACGCGGCCGACCTCGACGATAGTGGCGACTGGCGTTATGAATCAGATATCAACGTCCACGTCTGGGTTCCGTCCGTGAACACTGGCTGGAGCCCCTATCACAATGGCTATTGGACTTCAGCAAACCGTTCCCTTACATGGGTTTCCTATGACCAATTTGGATGGGTCACCCACCATTATGGGAATTGGGGCTGGAACCTTCGTTGGGGTTGGTATTGGATCCCTGGTCGTTTCTATTCACCCGCATGGGTCGCCTGGAACAGTTATGACAACTACGTCGGCTGGTGCCCATTAGGATACTGGAGAACACCGTTTTATTACGATCGTCACTACCGACATAACACCCTTATCGTCAATAACTACAACCACCATTGGAACTACGTGAATGTGCGTGAAGTGCATCATAGACGAGTCAATATTCGTCGCGAAAGCCGTGATCATTTGAATGGTCGCCGCGAAATTACGACACGCCCGATTCATGTATCTCGCAGCGACGTCCAGAAACCTCGCGCCGTTCAAACCGCCATTCGTGATGTAGAAAGCAATCGCCGTTACGCGAGCCAGCGAAATGAAGGTACGCGGGTCTTGCGTTCAACAGAAGGCAAAGAAAATCGTCAAGCAGTCGTTACTCGAGATACAGGCACACGGGCCGTCTCAAGATACGACACGCAAACGAGCAGAACCAATTCCTCAACCAGAACGGAACGAACGGTTAATACGCGCACAAGCGAACGAGCACCTAGTGAACGTCAGGAAACAACGCGAACCATCACGCCTCGAGGTACAAGCGATCCCAAACAGCCGCGAACGGTTGACACCCCATCACGCAACACGAGAACGACCCCGGAACCTAGATCAACCACTCGGTCGCCGGCCACACCTCGCAGTACGGATTCAACAAGGTCGTCAACGGACCGGCAACCAACCCGACAGGCCACGCCTCCAAAAACAACTGCACCGCCAAGAACGGCTACACCCACGCCACGAACAGTGGAAAAACCAGCGCCGAAACCTACGACGCGCAAGCCCGTTAAGCGCACAGCACCACCCAAAACAACCACTGACACAGAAACAACGGAGCGCGACCGTGATCGCGCTCCATCACGACTATCTCAATCCAATGGACGCGAGCCACGTGCTCGCGTCTCTTCTTCTAGCCGTCAATCGAGAGTTAAATCGCAAACAACTAGCAAACCTAGATCCACGGTCCAACGTAGCTCAAGCAGCCGCCAAGCCTCTCCCCCTCCGCGTAAGGCCCAAACGAGAACCTCGCGACCGCAAGCTCAACGGCCAACCCGAACCACAGCCCCAGTTAAGCAAAGAAGCAGTGTGAAGTCCAAGCCATCTCGCACCTCTAAAACCAAAGCATCTACGCCCACGAAATCTCGCAAAACATCAAGCAAAAGCACCTCAAAAAGTAGACGTAACCGACAGAATTCGCCGGATTCAGAATAGATATCAGCCTTCGGCGTCTTGATTGCGGGCCCATCGCACGATAAGATGGAATTAGAGTTCTGTCTGCGAGGCTATGCATGAGTTACATTGAAGACATCGTTGCCCGCTCGATCCTTGACTCCCGCGGTAATCCCACCATTGAAGTGGATGTTTATTTGAGTTCCGGAGTGAGAGGACGTGCAGCCGTTCCATCTGGAGCGTCGACCGGTGAACGCGAGGCCATCGAGTTACGAGACGGTGATATGACCCGCTACATGGGAAAGTCCGTCGATAAGGCGATCGCTAACGTGCATAACGAGATCGCACCGCACTTAGTCGGCATCGATGTTCGTGCCCAACTGCAAATCGACCAAGAAATGATTGATCTAGATGGCACCGAAAGTAAGTCACGCTTAGGCGCCAATGCAATTCTGGCGGTGTCCATGGCCTGCGCTCGTGCTGCTGCTCAAGAAGTCGACCTACCGCTCTACCAATACTTAGGCGGTTTTCACGCGCGTACGCTACCAGTACCAATGATGAATATCATCAATGGTGGCGCTCATGCAGACAACAACGTTGATATTCAAGAGTTCATGGTCATGCCATACGGTGCCCCCAGCTTCAGTGAAGGATTACGGGCGGGCACAGAAGTATTTCATCACCTTAAGAAAGTGTTTACAGCCAGCGGCTTATCGACGACGGTTGGCGACGAGGGCGGATTCGCCCCTAACCTCAAGTCGAATCGGCAAGCGCTCGAATGCATCATGGAAGCGATCCATAAAGCTGGCTACGTAGCTGGCCGTGACATGTTCTTGGCATTAGATGCGGCAGCCAGCGAGTTTCGGCGCGATGACAAATACGAATTTGCAGGCGAAGCAAGGACATTGACATCCAGTGAGTTGGTCGACTACTACCAAAAACTGGTTGATGATTTCCCAATCGTTTCCATTGAAGATGGCATGGGCGAGAATGACTGGGACGGTTGGCGTCTGTTGACCGACGCATTAGGCGACCGCATCCAATTGGTAGGCGACGATCTATTCGTCACCAACGCCAAAATTCTGCAGCGCGGCATTGATCAAAAAATCGCAAATTCAATCCTGATCAAGGTCAACCAAATAGGGACCTTATCTGAGACGCTCGACGCCATTGAATTGGCCCACCGACATGGATACACGTGCGTTATTTCCCACCGAAGTGGCGAAACCGAAGACACCACGATCGCGGACCTCGCCGTCGCCTGCAATGCTGGCCAAATCAAAACCGGTTCAGCATCTCGTACAGATCGGGTTGCCAAATATAATCAGCTGTTACGCATCGAGGAAGAACTAGGCGATCGTGCCAAATACGGTTTTGCTGCACACAAGAAGCGGGTATTGGGCGCATAATCGTGAATGCCACCGAACGCCGAATCAAACGCCGACGCCGCAGGCATTTTGTCCTGTCGCTGGCTGGGGCTTTGGTGTTCCTGACTTATATGGCTCGTGCCTTTTTTGGGGACTCCGGCATTCTTGTAGGCCTGCAAGTGAAGTCTGAATATGAAAAACAAACACTACGAAACGCCGCTTTAAGTGAACAGAATCACGCCTTAGCCCAAGAAATTCGACAGTTGCAGACCAATCCTCGCAAGTTAGAAGCCATTGGACGAGCCGAATTCGGATTTGGCAGACCTGGAGAAATAGTATTTCGGTTTCCAGATCGTGAACACGAAGAAAATTCCAACCATGAGTAAACGCCAAAGCCAATGACAACGCCTCACTCCGACATCGTTTACGTTGAGATGCAGTTCAGCACTAGCCTGGCCATACTCGACCTTATCCAGCCGATCACTAACCGGATCTGTGAGCAACTTGGCTACGACAGTGATGCCCAGTACTGGATATGGCTGGCGACACAAGAAGCGCTAAATAACGCCATCGAGCACGGCAACAAGATGGACACCAACAAGAAGGTACAGTTGAAAGTCACCGTTGACGCTGGCGAATTTCGCATTACTGTCAAAGATGAAGGCGACGGGTTTGACTTAAGCAAAGTGCCTGATCCTACCAAACCCGAAAATATACTCAAAACCAGCGGGCGCGGACTTTTTTATATGAAGAGTTTTATGGACCAAGTTGAATACACTACAGAGAACGGGACAACGGTAACAATGATTAAACGTCTTCAGGAACAAACGCCATGAAAATAAACATACGCAATGAGGGCGAGGTCACAATCGTTGATTTAGAAGGAAAAATCACCATTGGCGAAGGCGACGTTCTTCTGCGCGAAGCGATCCATGAGCTGACCAGCCAATCTGATCCCAAGATTCTCTTGAACATGGCTCGCGTTGCCTACATGGATAGCTCCGGGGTTGGGGAATTGCTAGCCTGTTTCCAGGCCGTTAATGAACAAGGCGGTACTTTAAAACTTCTCAACATATCGACCAAAATCAAGGACTTACTGCAAATAACGCAATTGCTAAGTGTATTCGAGTATTTCAATGATGAAAGCAATGCGTTGGCATCTTTTGGCTGATGGCGCCTTCCGCCTTTTCCCATTTCGAATGGGTAGGTGACGACCAGGTCGTTTCTGATCCCTGGAAAGCTCCTAACCCAGTAAGTTGCTGCGTCGCGGTTTATCTGACTGACCCGCCCTTCCAAGCACACTCACGTCGTCTGGCCGACTATTTCCCATGGCTTCCGCCTCTTTCTCGTGACCCAAAAATTGATGCCATGTACGAATTAAAGAGTCACGGCGAGCGACAAGCGTGCCGGCTACTCACGATCCATCCCGAACTGCTGCAGTCGCTGGCAGATTCCGCTGAAAATACCGGAACGCCCGTCGATCATCGTCCTTACGGAAACCCATACCGCATCGAAGCGCTTGCCTTGATATTCCTGCTCGTGATTTCCCAGTCGTCGACAGATGTCATCATTCTCGAGGACAGTAAAGCTGAGTCTCTGCTTGCCTTTGGGCTAGCAGTAGAGCGAGCAAAAAGCTGGGGCATGCAACACAAAACGCGTCCCGTTTTGGTGCAATACAGACCGCTTGATGCAGTTTGCCAAGTATTCGAAGGTCGATCGGCTCCGTCCACTCCAGATCACGCGATTCGCTGCCCTTTGAGCAGCTTGGCCGCCATTCTCCATCAAACCATGGGCACTGCGATTGCCCTAGAGAAACACGAGACGTTATCGGATGTTGTCAATTTGTTGACCCGCACCCAATACTTAGACGAAGATGAATCTGTTGTTTATTACAAACACGAACATTAGAAAGGTCACAAGATGATTCCATTGGTTGCCAAGCACATTGAAGATTATGCCCGCAAACATTCATCTAAGATGGACGATGTGATGGGTGAATTGGAACGCTATACCAGTGCAAATATTCCCATGTCACAAATGTTGGTCGGCCCCCTTGAGGCGGCCTTTCTACGCCTCTTGGTTGCCTCGACAAACGCAAAACGTATTCTGGAAGTGGGTACATATACAGGCTACAGCTCCCTGGCCATGGCTGCTGCTCTGCCCGACGATGGCGAAGTCATCACCTGCGATATTGACCCCAAGGCCGTCGCAGTCGCCAAGGGATTCCATGCGCGCTCTAGTCACGGTTCCAAAATCCGTATCGCCGTTGGACCAGCGTTGGACACTATTCAGTCATTGAATGGACCTTTTGATTTGGTATTCATTGATGCCGATAAAACGAACTATCTGAATTATTTTCATGCGGTTCTGCCTTTGCTCCGAGTCAACGGTTTGATCGTCGCGGATAACACATTATGGAGTGGCCGCGTTACAGATCCTGCAACTCAACATGATGAATCCACAGCAGCAATTCACCTATTCAATCAAACCGTTGTTGAACATCCTCAATGTGAATGTGTACAACTACCAGTCCGAGACGGAATGACCCTCATCCGCAAAGTTGAATGAAGAAAACTATCGATCAGTCAAGCGAAGATCAGATCATTGAACAGTTGATTGCCGCTCACGTTACAGGTATTGGCGACGACTGCGCACTAGTAGCCGATAAGCTCTTAATTTCAACAGACTCTTTTGTGGAAGATGTTCACTTCAACCGACAAATGCCTAGCCACTTGGTAGGTCAAAAAGTGGTCAGAGCCACCATCTCTGATATTTATGCCAGTGGCGGAAAACCAAAATGGCTGACGCTCGCAGCCAGCTTTCCCAAGAACACTGAAAGTGATTGGTTACAAGGCTTCACATGCGGAGTAGCCGACGCGACACGTGATTTTGACGTGCATTGGGTGGGCGGCGATACAACCAGTTCGATGGATCGCATCTTTATCAACGCCACGGTTCTCGGGCCTCTAATCGGCCAAGCGCCCGTGCTCAGGTGTGGTGCAAGAGCCGGAGACATGATCTTAGTGACGGGTGTCTTAGGCGAATCCGCACTTGCCTTGCAAGACAACCTAAGATCAGCCAAACCTGGCCGAGACCTTCGACAACATTGCTTGCGTCCGCTGGCGCGTGATTTTGTTGAAGCCATTGTCCCAACACACACGATCACAGCCATGATGGATCTTTCAGACGGTCTAGTACAGGATCTGTGCAGACTTTGTGAAGCCTCAGACTTGGGCGCTTCAGTCGACTTACGTCAGGTGCCAACACCAAGCGGCCTCGACTCAAAAGAACAAGAGATTAGCTGGATTGGTGGGGAAGATTTTGAATTGCTCTTTACCATCAATCCAAAAGACTTCGCAAAGGTCAACGAAATAGCTGCCCGTGTCGGTCAGGACCTAAACTGTATCGGCGTCATGGAAAGCGAAGACAAGGTTCGTTACCACTTAAAAGGTAAGCCTTATGGTTTTAAACGGTCACCCTGGTCCCATTTTGCTTAATCACTCGCTAATGCATGCAACGCGCAACATAAGCACCGAGCAGAACCTTGGGGTCAACCCACTTTCCCAACGACTCTTGTGACTTCAACCAAACCTCCAATTGAGTGACCGGCACGACGTGAACATCAATCGTTTCTGATTGGTCGCCCCCTCCTGCCCCTCTCTTTTCAGCATCTCGAGCAACAAACAAACTCATTGTCTCTGACGAAGAACCAGAACTCAGCGGCCCCTTAATCCACAACTCCCATTCGGGACTCCAGAATCCGGTTTCTTCAAATAATTCGCGTTGCGCTGCGGCTAACTCAGTTTCGGTTACCACTTCGTCAGCCACTAAACCAGCTGGCAGGCCAATCACACAATTGTCTACAGGCGGCCGATATTGATCTACCAAAACCAGTTCGCCCTGCGCAGTCAGCGCAATGATACCGACGACGACGCTACCTTGGCTGCGTTTTATATATTCATAACCGTCGCCGGTTTCCCAGAATTCAAGGAACCTGCCGCCGTATTGAAGACGACTGTCCGTTCGCTTCAAAAAGCCTCCTCAACTTCTACCTCGGTATCAACCTTTGTGCTCGAATCAGACGAATCTTTAGCAGGGTATTCCAAATCAAACTCAGGCATTGCACCCCCAGCACCCTTGAGGTAATGGTCCATCCACCTCATCAAACGAAGAGAATAATCGTAGCGGGCAGCGCCTTTGCGATTTCCGTGACCTTCACCTGGATAAAAGACCAAACGAACCGGCGCTTCGCCTCTTAGCTTCAGATGCCTGAACATTTCCATCGACTGACTTGGATGAACACGTGGGTCTTCTTTACCGTGCATGATCAAAAGCGGTGTCTTGCTGTTTCCTGCGTGAAAAATGGGACTACGTTCTAAAAAGAATCTCCAAGTATCATCGTTGTCCCAGATTCGATGCATGGCATGCACATAAAACTCTTCATTGGCGATATCGGTGGTGCCTACTTTCGAGAGTTTGTCACTGATACCGACAAACATGACGCCAGCCGCAAAGCGATCTGAAAACTTGGTCGACGCCCATGCCGTAGCATAACCACCGTAAGACCCTCCGGTGATGCCGACCTTGTCACGATCAACAAGTCCCATGGCTACCAAATGGTCCACAGCATCGACCAAGTCATCAAATTCTTTTCCAGCGGGATCACCTTGACTCAGTTTAGAAAAGGCAACGCCACGGCCTGTACTACCACGGTAATTGGGATAAAAAACGGCATAACCTTGTGCTGCTGCCAAATGGCCAGGATAACTGTAACGCGTGAGCCATCCGTTGCTGATGTGAGATTCTGGTCCGCCATGCACACACATGATTAAGGGGTAACGTGTATTGGGTTGTTCATCGACCGGACGAATGAGAATGCCTTCAAACATCACTCCATCTCGAGCTTTAACTTGAACGACTTCTTGTTTGCCAATCGCCGCTTGGTCAAGAAATTCATTGGAATTCGTGAGCCTCTTGGGCTTTTCTTTACTGGTCAACTTCCAACCGAACAGTTCGCCCGGATGTTTGGAGGATTCACCTTCCAGGAAAACCTGATCGCCAGCAACCTCAAAATTCGAGAAATAAGGTCCTGTTGGCGGAATGAGCACGCTGGCTTTGGCATCAACGACATTGATTGATAAGAGGGTCGATTGGGTGCCCACATCATAAAGAGCCAATATTTTGTCCGCTTTCTTCCAGTGCAGTTGATGGGCGTGGCCCTGGTAGTCGCTTAATAACGTTCGCAAACGGCCATCAGACATGGAAGCAAGAGTTAAGGTGCTCTCTTTAGGATCATGGATATCTTGACCGGCAATAATGGCAATCGTTTGGCCGTCTGGTGCCCACACAAAAGATCCGGATTTTCCTGCGTTCTTGAACTTCTGAACCACAGCTCCGGCTTGGTCAATCACTTGAAGTTGGCGGAACATATAGTTGTCGTCGATGAGACCCGTTGGCGCAACCGTTATGGCCATCTGTTGGCTGTTGGGGCTCCAAACGACGCGATCAACCGAGCCGTCGATGTTCATGGGTTCAGCCGACTTTGTATCGTGATCCCAAACAAAGAGTTGACCCATTGGGGTTTCCTCTTCATATAGCTCGGCCTTAAAACCCTTCTCTGCCAGCTTTTTCCGATCTTTACCTTTGGTCAATGCGGTAAAAGCGACACGTTTACCGTCAGGACTCAAATCATAGTTGCCAATTGAAGTCTCATGTTTGATCCAGCGCTGCGCCTCGCCGCCATCAACAGGCAACGCATATAAAGCCGCAAATTCATCGTTATCGCGTTTGGAGAGAAAGGTAATGTTTTTGCTATCGCCTGTCACTTGAATTCTAGATACGGAATGTGAGCCGGTGACAAAAGCGCGCGAACCTCGCTTTGCGTCCCAAACGTAAAGGTGGTTATAGGCGGGGCCATCTTCATCAACAAATAGATTGCGCGGCACAGAAACAGTGTACGCGGCCCATTGCCCAGACGGCGCAATACAAACATCCGTCACGCTCTGCAATTTAGTGATGTCTTCCAGCGTCAGCGGATCTTTGGCCATCAACGCCAAAAACGACAAACAAATCAATAACGATCGAATCATGAACAACCCCCAAATAACAATCAGTCCCTGACGGCTATTGTAGCGACTCCGTGGCACGGTGCAACAAACATCAGCTTTTCAAGGCTGCTTGCCGTGCTTTACGTACGAATGCCGACACCTTGTTGGACTGCTTCTTTCCATATCGGTCTTCCAGCTTGCTATGTGCATCAACACCTGCACAATTTGTTTTTCCGATGGCTGCCGCCACGTTGTGACCGCTTAATCCGCCAGCTAGCATGACTGGCTTGTTGACAGACTTCACTAGCGCTGCGGCCAGATTCCAGTCGTGAACCTTGCCCGTGGCACCGCTCGCGCCTGTGGCGGGATCATATGTATCGGTAATGAACCAATCGACATAGGGTTGTAAAGAATCAGCCAGTACCAAGGGATCCGGCTCAAGTGGATGGCCAACAACAAGACTCTTGATGATCGTCCACTTCGGCCTATTCTGTTTAATCAGTCTACAGTTTTCAACCGACACTGGACCGTGAAGCTGAATATGGTCCACACCCAGCTCATCTGCAAGATCAAGAAGTTCGTTAGCCTCCTGGACATAGGTGATCAGAACAGGCGTCATAGCTCGCTGCAGAACCTCGTGCATCAAACATTTGGCGTTGCTTTCAGATACGTCAGGCTTGTGAATGTCCAGGCGCAATGGAAAACCCACCCAATCCACGCCATGGCTAGCCAACATATCTATCTCATCAATGCCATGAACACCGGCAACTTGTATGATCACGGATTGACGGCCGCTAATGAGCCTCTACACCACAAGACACTCAAGTCATTTTCAGGCAAGAAAGATCTGTCCTTTCATGAACAGTTTGGCTTGACCCATTATCCGTACTCGATCGCCGTCCACCTCACAGAGCAAGTCGCCTCCACGAGCGGAAATTTGGCGAGCGCTCAATTTATTGCGCCCCAATCGATGCGACCAGTAAGGGGCCAGAGTGCAATGCGCAGATCCCGTAACCGGATCTTCATCAATGCCATGGAAGGGGAAAAAACAGCGAGAAACGAAGTCAACATCGTTTCCTTTTGCAGTTACTAAAACGCCGCGTCCACCCAAAGCTTTCAACATACGATAATCGGGCTGCAGCGAGCGAAGCTGCATTTCATCGGCTAGTACCACTAAATAGTCATCCTTACTGCGGCCGACAAACTCAGTCTCAGCCGGAATTGCCTCTGCCAACAACGCGGGCGTCTGGCAAGCTTCTGCCACGTCTATTGGAAAATCCATTTCGAAGCCGCCATTCTTGCGCATCACCGACAGCCATCCGCTGCGTGTCTTGAATCGCACGATCGGTTGTTCGTAATGTAAGTGATCAAACAGCAGAGCGGCGGCAGCAAGGGTCGCATGTCCACATAAATCCACTTCGGCCGTTGGCGTAAACCAACGCAAATGGAAGCCACCAGCGATGGGCACATAAAAAGCCGTTTCCGATAGATTGTTTTCCGTAGCGATCGATTGCATTTGATCATCGGCGATCCAACGGTTCAAGGGACAAATCGCTGCAGGATTACCGGCAAAAACGACGTCGGTAAAAGCGTCTAACTGGTACATGTCTAAGATCATACGTAAAACCTCAATTACTCTGTCGCCAAGCGCGCCATAACTCAATGGGATTGGGGGATTTTCCAGTCATTAAGATTCCGATCCGGAATACTTTGGCACCTATGCGAATACTCAGAGCTAGCGAAACAATAAGTACTAATAAACTCAGACATATTTCGCCAAAACTGATGGCATTGGCCCCCATTCGCGCAACCACGCCCAGCGGTGCAGTCAACGGGAAGTATGTCGCTATCTGAGCTAACACACCTTCTGGACTCTCAATAATGTTAGGAAGAACAAACATAGGTGACAAAGCCAGGAGAATCCAAACCATGGACCACTGGCCAGCTTCCTGAATATTGTTTCCTAACGATCCAAACGAAAGGATGAAGGTGGCCAGCAGAAAGTAGCCCAGCAGAAAAAAGATCAAAAAGACGAGCAAGGTTGCTGGCCCTATCTTGAGTATGCCAACCGCAAAACTCAATGGCCAGATAAAGCCCAAACTCCAAATAATGAGCTGAACTAACCCAACCAAGCCTAAGCCAAACACTTTACCTGCCATTAATTGATTGGCGGTAACGGACGACAACAGTACTTCAATGACACGGTTCTGCTTTTCTTCAACCATGCCGCGGATCAGGCGATCCGTACTACCAAATATGACCATCACCATCAGGACAAGAAGCATAATGGGCATTAAGTAGTTGCGTATCTTTTCCGTCCACTCAGACTCCTCATCGTCCACAGTTTTAGGTTCCAAATAAGTTCGATTTAGTTCTTCGAGTGGGTAGATTAGATGACTGGCGAGCGGTTCCTCTGCCACCTCATCGATCAACATATTTCGAATATGTCTTTCAACTGAGCGCACGGAAATACGGTCTTCCGATTCATTTTTTTGCACAAATTCGGCAACAAAACACTCACGAAAATCTTCGGGTACAATCAGGAACGAATTAATGGCTTCTGCTTCTAGAGCCAATACGGCCGTTTCACGATCAGCATAGAGGCGATAGCCATCCTCGCGGTCTGTTGGACCGTTTCGCTTCTCTGAGAATTTCACGATGGTGTCAACGAGGCTGGGATGTATCTTGAAGCCACTAAGTTTCTGTTTGAACTCGGCCGCATCAAACGGCTGTCTAGCCTCGCCGTGGTTTAGCGCATCAATGTGCACAACACCGGCATGGTCAACAATGCCAATAACCTTACTTCCAACGGTCTCTTTACTGTCCCTTGTTGCTATCACCACGGCCATGATGCCAAACATGAGCAGCACGCCTAAGGCGATTAACAACGGCATGCCAAAAGTGAGCCACCAAAATGAAGGTCGCTTTAATTGCGTTATGAATTCACGAAAGGTAACGACCCTTATCTTATCCATCTTGGCTTTGCACCTCACTGATGAATATATCCGATAGAGGAAGTCGGAAAGGTTGCACAGAGGTGACATCCACTGGACTCTTTGCCAACCAAGCAAGCAGATCCCGATATGTTTGCCCATCTCGAAGTTTGATTTGGAACCCGTTCTTCACCTGCCCCGTCACCGTGAACATGTCGCTGTCATCCAGCTCAGACGGGCCTTCAATGACCACAAATGATCCGGAACGACTGGAGATGATGGGTTCCACTTCACCTTCTAAAATCAAACGTCCATGATTAATGAGGAACATGTTTTCACAGAAAGCTTCCACTTGATTCATCTGATGAGTGGAGAAAATAATCGTCATGCCGTCGTCGTGTAACTCGCGAATGATTTCGCTGATTAGCTTGACATTGACGGGGTCCAAACCGGAGAAAGGCTCATCAAGTATCAGTAGTGGTGGCCTGGAAACAACGGTGGCTATGAACTGAATCTTTTGTTGATTGCCTTTGCTCAATTTCTTGATGCGCTCACGAGCCACATCCTGCATACCCAGACGCTCTAAAAAAGTCGCCACGTTTTTCTGCGCCGTATGCCGCGACAAACCCTTAAGCATCGCAAAATAAAGCAGCGTATCGTCCACCCGTTCTCGGGTATAAAGGCCCCGCTCTTCAGGCAAATAACCAATCGCATTCTTGCGTTTGCTTTGTGACCATTCACCGTGCAGCTGGATTAGGCCTTCATCAGGCCTCAAAATGTCCATGATCATACGAATAATGGTTGTTTTACCGGCTCCATTGGGACCCAACAACCCGCTAATTCTGCCAGCCGGTACACGAAAAGACACATCATTCACGGCACAATTGCGGCCGAACCTTTTGACAACCGAGTTTAGTTCCAACATAAGCGGCCATTATACGCAATCAGCTAGATACATGCCCCAAAAAGACGAAAAGTTCGTAGCCAATTCTTGGGGATTTGCAGCTTCATTTGCAGCCTGAAACGCAAAACCCCTTAACCTTCGTGCGCCATCAGAAACCATCGACGACTATAGTGGCCCACAACTTTTTCATAAAAATAGATTGGTAGGAGAAGAGATGAACGCGATACTTACAGCCATCATGTTATTGAATAGTCCCGAAACAATAAACGAGAGCAAGTTCGAAAAGGACCGGCAAGCTATCTTGGCGATGGCAGGCACCTATTCGGTGAGTTTCAATTTCGAAGAAACCGTGCCTCTGGAAGTTGGCTATGAGCTGCGCCCTGCCTATAAGGCTGCAGCCAGGGAAATCGTCGTCGTCCTTGAACAAACGTCCCACTTTATTTCGCTGCAGCATTTATTAAAAACGTCAAACGGCGCCATCAAACATTGGCGCCAAGACTGGCAGTATGAGGGCGAGTGGTTGTGGGAATACCAAACTGACCTGACGTGGTCAAAACGCACATTGGAAACGAAAGACGTCAAGGGTCAATGGATTCAAAGGGTCTTCCAAGTTGACGACAGTCCTCGTTACGAGTCCATTGGTACATGGGAACACGCCAAAGAGCACTCGCTGTGGCAATCCCAACGGACCAATCGACCCTTACCGCGACGCGAATACACCAAGCGTAGTGACTATGACGTATTAGTCGCCACAAACCGCCACCTGGTAACACCAACTGGCTGGGTTCATGAACAAGACAACACCAAGTTCATCGTTAGCGAATCGCGCAGCCTCGTTCGCGAAGCGGGCCTAAACCAATACCAAATCATCCGCGACGACAGCCTCAAAGACGTGTTGCTTTGGTGGCAAGCACGTGAGTCCGTGTGGGCAGAGATTCGCGCCGCATGGCGTGATCTCTATACAAGCGAACAACACATCAAGTTATTAAAAGAAAAAGATGGGAAACGACTTTATCATCATCTTTTCCAACTGGCTTCGGACATGCAAACCGAGACCAAGGGATTGGCCTACGCGCAAGCGAAAGAAATCATTCATTCGTTCTTAATTCCTGCTCCGTCCGCGGCAGTAAAAACACAACATGACAGTTCATCCTGACTGCTTCCATTTTCAATGGCCGGTCCCCGCAAACAAAATCCACCTTGCGGGGAACGACCAAATATATCAATTGTCATTCCATCTTGTGCCACCACAAACAACGGCTAATTAGCTAAAATCATGACCTGAATGAGTCAGAAAAGGAGTCATTATGAATGTCGAAAGAAACGCCGTCATTGACACGCTTAACCGCATATTGGAGTCCGAACTAGCCGGTGCCATGAAGTACACCCACTACTCATTCATGGTATTTGGCTACAACCGTATCCCCATCGTTTCCTGGCTGCGCAGCCAGGCGGCTGAAGGGATGGACCATGCGCATAAAGCTGGGGAATTGATCACCCATTTTGGGGCGCACCCGTCACTAAGCATCGGACCACTTTTAGAGACGCATCAACACGATATACGCCAAATCCTGCTTGAAGCCTTGGAATCAGAACAAAAAACGCTTGAGCTGTATGAGAACCTGCTTAAGTTAGTACAAGGTGAGTCCGTCATTCTGGAAGAATACGCCAGGCAGGCGATTGTTCAGGAATCTTTGCACATCGGTGAAATCGATAAGATGTTACGCAAGCCTGGAGAGATTGACGTTAGCCAGGAAGCCCAAGACATCACGGGCATGGGTTAGGTCAGCGGACAAATGGCCTGAGCCATAGCCCAATAGCTATGGCTTTTTAGTCCTTACTTACCAACGATAACCATAAGTGGCTAGAACCAAATAATCGGCAAAAGCGGCGTCGCCATGGGTACCGTTTTGGATGTCAGCGACGCTCTTTACGCGGTTGCGTTGGATCGCGTAAGGGATATTGATACCTACACGATGAGCACCAACGTCCATGCTGACACCGAATTCCGCATAGACAGCGTAACCTGGGCGTCTAAACCCATTACTGCCTCCGATGAGGTCTTCACGCGGAATCCCTTCATTACGCAGACCGACGTCCATGTTTAGTCCATGACGCGGGATTAGGCTACGCGTATAACCTAACCGCATTTGATAGGCATCCGGCACGGACATGATGGCTTCTGCTTCACTACGACGATGGGTTTCAACGCCATTGGTTTCTTCAGGGTTGACAAGGTATGAACCCGAAAAGTAGAGAAAATTTCGTTCGCTAAATATTTGAGTGAATGTCAATATTTCCAGATAGATACCGGTGCCGCCATCACTCGGCTGTATGGACTGATCTATATTGCGTTC
The DNA here is from genome assembly GCA_029263455.1 of Holophagae bacterium. Lineage (GTDB taxonomy): Bacteria > Acidobacteriota > Holophagae > Acanthopleuribacterales > Acanthopleuribacteraceae > JAGQSC01. The sequence continues at coordinate 91,505 of JAJCXM010000007.1, read as the reverse complement.
TTCTGGACCGGTTGGGCGATAGGCAATGTCACGAACGTGATCAGAACCCGTGGGAAGCTTAAGACCAAAACCTAGCGTTAAGCCCTTGGGGTGTTTACCTTTAGTAAATAGAGATTCGTAAAAGCCCATCAAGCGCAGATCACCAATGCCATCAGCCTTCATGGTGTATCGATTCTGGAAGTCATGTTCGTATAGCGAAGATCGATCGGCAGTAATATATGGAAGACCTGCCGATATTTTCCAGCGGTCGGTCAACCAGTATGAAAGGTTCATGTCGTAGGATTGAACGTCATTGCGCACGTCATTCTCTAACTCTTGACGTTCTGTCTCTTCGTGGGTACCTCGGAAATGACGATCCGAATATAAGTCTCGGTACCCTAGTGAAAACTCAAAGGTACCTTTTTTAGGCGTATGGGCACTTTCCATGGAACACGAGAGATTACCCATGGATCTGGCCGTTATGCAACCGCCAGCATAAATAAGACCACAGCCAAAAAAAGCGATGGCAAAGCTAGCTATTCTTGTTGATGTTGGTGACATACGGATCCCCGCTAATCTCATTTTGCCCCAAACACCTCGGGTATGAGGATGAGACGCAGTCGCATTATAGGGACAATCAAGCCATTTTAGAATGGCAATTAGCACCCTGACATGACAATTTACATTTTTATTACAAATAAGGTTCAGGACTGTATGACGATGTAAAGTGGTCGCTCAAGCTTGCCGTTGACGCAAGCTTGAGCGCTGACCTACAAATCGCCTGAAGTGACGCAATTCACCAGATCAAGTAAGGAAGTGATAGGCCAACCGCTGAAGTCAGCCGGGCATCCTGTTGATTCACATGCATCGAACCGAAATGAAGCAATGCGGGTCGACCATGTGGAACTCGAGTTGTATTCGCCCGTGAACCAAAACGTACAGCCATCTGCAGGGTCAATATTCATCTGTGCGTAGTCGCCGTAACGATTTGAGCCGTTTGATGCCGTGCCCTCGATCATGGGGTTCTCGCCTTGCGGCATGGTTCCCAAGGGGTCACTTGCTAAGCGACCCACGTAGCGCAAACCAGGATTGACGGTACTGCTGGTTACGTTGTATCCCAAAGCGATATTGCCACTTTCGTCCATGGCGATGCTGCCCATCCAGCGATTTTCACTATCGGGCGCGTATGTGCCTTCCTGGTACAAAGACCAAGCGCCGGGCCCTCTTGCGACAGTCTTGCGTAATTCGAACCAACGTACGCCACCCGTGTTGTTACCATCCACATCGGTCACGAAGTTTCCAAGCAGGACTTCATGCGTTCCGAAATTGCGGTACACCAATCGGAACATAATGATCTCACGTAGAGGGTCAAGTAAGGGACCCGAAGGCTGCTGGAAACACGAAAACGATGTGAGTCCGCAAAGTGACGAATCAAATTCGGTCACGGCAATATTCATGGGGCCGACCAGTGTCGAGTTGGCTGGTGTCACCCAGTCAATGCTGAATTCGTAAAGTTCTAAGAAATCCTGACTGGGATCGTTAGATCCAGAATTATGTGCTTCATCATCACGGTGACGCATGATGTAGGCAGGTGTTCCGGGAGGTGGCGCGTCCCCATCTGAATCTGCGGGGGTCAGCGCTTGGAACACGGTGAAGCCATCCATGTCGGGTACGGTGAATCTTTGTGACGTAGCTGCCGCGCCAGCGAGCATGGCTGTCCTATCAAACGCATAGATAGGTGATGGCCCACTTTCGTTAGACGTCATCACGTACGCATTATTCCAAACCCCGAATTTGGGGTAGTCAGGAAGACTCGGTGCAGAGAAGCTGTAAGCGAACCAACCACCAGCAATGGGATCCGCCGTTTGCGAAATCAAAACACAAACGGCATTTCCTATTCCAAACTCGGCTAAGAACCAACGATCGGCCGCTTCATCGTACATGACGATGGGATCTCCGCCCCCACCGCAAAATCCGGATATGCTATTAAACGAAATCGGGCCGACTGCTATGGAGCCATCGGCTTTGTTGTAAATAATGTATTTTGTAGCCAATGAGTCGTTAATGGCTTGAATAAAATAATTGAGACCTACGTCTCCGGTCGTGTCTGGAGGATTAACGCCAGAAAAGCCCTGTCCATCGATGTTGAGAATGGGTGTGCTGAAGGCCGTTCCACCCCGTGTCGTAACAGCAGATTGAAGCTCTAACAAGGGATCCAACTGATGCGGCTCTACATAGTCATCATTTGGTTCACCATAGGAACGTCTTGGAATTTCTTTTATTGGATCACCTGGTTTCCAGGCTGGTGCGAGCGCAATTTGTGACAGGTCCACGTCCAAAACGAACGGTATTACCGGATCACTCACCTCAGGATTTGTCAGTACTTGTGGGCCATCGTACCAAGACTGAGCAAAAACACCGAAGCCCAATAGATAAACAAATGAAACCCTTAGTCCTATTAAGAAATCCACGAATCACCTCTGAAAGCTGAATCACGCTCTAATGCACATTTATCAATGCAGAAAAAGGAGAGCATATTTCCAAATTTGCTCTCCAATCCTAGGTGAACCCAAAGCGAGCAACAAGGGAATTGTAAAATGAGTTCGCATCAGTCAATTGATTGGCGTCCAGCAGCGTTAATAAATTTGGTGTTTAGAGGTAGTTAAGGAATCCAAGCGTAGCCGATCTTCAAATAGTAAGAGCGCTGAGCTTGAGTTAAATCATAGCGATCGTTGCCTTCATAATTGTCCGAATAGCCTGCTAACAATAAGGTTTGAGCATTGATCTTGTACGAAAACAATAGCTGCGTGAATAGGTCTTGGCTGTTAGCGTTTACATCACCTGTATAAAGATCCTGATCGCGGTTAACTTCTCGGTATTGAACTATAGCGCGAACGAGCGTGCGTAAATTTAGATGAACCAAAAAATGACTCTCTACCAATTGGACACGAAATAAGCGTCCCGCATCGACTTCGAATTTTTGGCGCACGTACTCCAAGTCCCACCTCACATGACGACCGATACTCCATTGAAGCGAAGGGTTTAGGGTCAAGAAGTCGGCTGATTGAGCGTTGACCACATCAATAGTTTCGCCTCTATTCATTGACATACCCCACGAGAGCGCGCCACTTGGCCGCATGGAAACATACAGGCTCTGCCGGAAATGTTTATAGTCGACACCCTCATAGTGCTCACGGTTCGGGGCCAAATTAACACTCACATAGGACTGCATCGGGCCCTCATACTCTAATCCAATATCCTGGCCATTCTCTTGAATACTGCCATCCGTATTCTGCGTGTAGTCGGCCCCAAAGTTGAACCAGAGTTTGCGAAACCAAGTTTGGCTTCCACCCCACAAGACACGACTGATTCCTGCCCTTGCAAAACGATAATCTACCTGAGATATGAATCCGGCATCAGCCCTGAATCCGCGGTCGCGGTGTTCCGTGGATGCCGACCAGACCCAATTCCGACTTCGATGTCGGTAAGACACATCACTAGCACTGCCACTCTGTGTGTCAATGCCAAGTCCATCATCCGTACTTGATGCAATCAATTGATAACGAATCGTGTCTGCTTCGCTCACCTGCCATGAACCGTCAACTCCATAGGTCATATTGTGATAGTCGTCGGCGTCGCGGTAAGTGGCCAACAAACCAAGGCTCGATTGCTCTCCAAGGTCCGTTCGCCAACGAACGACACCGGTTGTCGCCTTTTCCTCACTAAAATGCGTGGACGAAGATTCATAACCAGGTCGAATAATTTGATTGAAGCGGTCCTCGGCAAAAAGCACACCATAGGCTTGTTTTCCTTCTTTACCGGTAAATTTGAGGCCGTATCGAGGTTGAATAATGGATCGTGTGAAAACGGCGGGTACTGGCGTATCAAAAAACTCAGAACCTTCCTGAAAAAAGGGTCGCTTTTCCGGGAAATAGAGTGCAAATCGCTCGTTGACATTCAACTGGGCGGCATCGGCCTCTACCTGGGCAAAATCAGGATTAAGGGTGCCCTGCATCGACGTGTTGGGTGATATGCCCCAGCGCGCCGAGAGGCCGAATTCCGTTTCTTCATCACCCGTCTGGAATCCGCCATCAGGTAATTCATTGCGTATCTCGGTTCGACCCGTCGTGGCCGTGGGCGTGATTTCCAAATTGCGACCCGGTTTAATATTATGGAATCCCCCAACCTCGGGAAACTGACATACCACGCATTCACGATCGCGGTCATTGGCAAAAGAACGTAAACGATGTTCCACGTTACGCGGATAATCACGGATGGCCATCACGCCCCAAGTAAGTTCGCTCTCACCTCTGGGAAATCGTAACTGTTTGAATGGGATCGCCATTTCAACCGAATAACCCCAATCCCATATGGCGCCTGCCGCATCCCAGATAGCATCCCACGACCAATCTTCACTGCCCGTGATGTCGTCGTTAAAGGCATCCATTTGTACACCCAGCGCATTCACTCGAAACTGGTATGCTCGTCTGCGGTCATTAAACGTATCGATTTGTATGCCCACATTGTCATCGCTGATAGGTACGTCTCTATCTGCCAAGTGAGCGCGGATCTGCGCGGGGTTAGGATCAAAAGCGCGAAAAGCGACATACAAGAAACGTTCATTATAGGTGATCAAACATATGGTTTCCACAGGAGCAGGCAGGTTATCGCCAGGAAACCATTCGTGGGTGACAGATATTTGTTTGGCCGTTGCCCAAATAGGCTCATCAAGCCGGCCGTCCACAAGGATGGTCTCTTCAGTGGATGGCACCTGTTGGAATAGGAACATGCACGCAAATGCATAAACAATCATGAATTTAGCTCCGCTGTTTTCTATTCAGACGGAGATCAAGAGAGAATAGTTTGCCTGCGGGTTTGCCAAATTTCGCCACTGACATTGTTTGTATTACAAGCACCTTTGTGATCGACCGAAGATTTAATCACCTCAACCGTTTCGTCCCTTCGTACTGCATTTGGTTTTAGGTTGGTTGGATGATGGCTAGTGAAATATCGTCATTTAGACGCGCTTGACCGATGAATTTCGCCAAATGATCCAGGATATGTGCTCCCAGCTGTGGGCTGCTGCCGGGAGGAATCTCTCTCAGTAGCGACTTAAAACGCTCATCACCCAAAAAATCGCCGACTTCATTGCAACTCTCCGTGACGCCATCGGAATAGAAAATGGCCCATTCGCCCTTCCTCAACGTCAAAGATTGAGCCTGATAGGTCATCTCTTTCGACAACCCCAAGGCCGCACCACCATTGTCCATTTCCTGCAGTTGACCGTTTCTCATGACCAAGGGTGGCAAATGACCCGCGTTCAGCCAGGCGATCTCCGAGCTAGATTCATCTAGCTCGACGTAAATCATGGACGCGAAACGATTTGCTTGCGTATCACGACAAAAAATACGATTCACTTTCTCACCAAGCTCTTTAAGGTCAGCCATGTCGGTTACCACAGCTCGAAGTGTGGATTGCAATTTAGCCATGTAAAGAGCCGCACTTAATCCTTTGCCAGCCACATCGCCCAAAGCGATCCCGTGTCGGCCTTCACCCAAACAAATATGATCTACTAGATCGCCGCCAACATCATTGGCCGGAGCGGTATATAACCAAACCGACCATCCCGGAACGTCAGGCGTGGACGATGGCATGAGCGCAGCTTGAACCGCATGACCTTCCGCTAACTCTTCCTTAGCAAATAACTTATCTTTGAGTTCAATCAGCAGAAGCCAAACCAGAATCAAGCCACCCAGGAAGACAGGGCTACCGCGGTAATAGCCTTTGCCCATAAAGACAAAAACAACCCCAAATACGAATAGTGTGCGACGCACCAACGACAGCCGCAGGAACAAGATCTTGAAAAGCCACAGCGTAAGGAAAATGCTCTGTTTGGCCTTGCCTAAAGTCGCTAATTTGGCTTTCTGTTGTTTATCCAGGTAGTACTCAATAGATTCATGAAAGTCGCGCTTCATTTCGCGAGAAAAGGTTGACTGGGCCAAGTGATTTGACACGCCTTTTACGAGATCACCGCCCTGGCCTGTCCAGCCCTTGCCTTTAGACATCATTCCCCCGTTCCGTTCGCACCCATCCTATTGTACGCGGATTGTTGCACCGGGGTTCAATCAAGTCCAAGTGAATAAAACTTGGTGAAACCATGCGATCGTCGTTTGTTAAAAAAACGCATTTACCTATCCAAAGCTGAGCATAGAACCAGGCACGCCCACCATTCGATTTGGAAATGGGTCCATCATGGCCCAAATTGCCTGCTAAAATGTTTTTGCCTCGATTACTATAATGGTTTCGGGGCGTCTATTTGATCTGACCAAAAAGGCGATGGATGTATGGGTGAGAAAACTCATTGGCAAAGAGAGCAACTACTCTTAAAACGACTGCTAGAGGCTCCCGAGCAAAACCGAGCCCAACTCCTCAGGGATTCGTGCGAGCAGACGGAGGTCCGCAAATCGGTTGAGAATCTACTTGCGGCCTGGTCAAATTCGGAAAGTTTTCTCGAAAGTCCTGCTGCGTCCCGTAACAGCAACGGTGAACATGGATCCCTACAACCGGGCCAAATGCTTGGCGCCTATGAGGTTCGCTCACTCTTGGGCCACGGCGGTATGGGCAGTGTTTATCTTGGTCAGCGAACTGATGGGTCCTTTGAACGCAATGTTGCCATAAAAGTACTGAATCCTGGAGTCCAGTCTAAAGATTCCATTCAGCGTTTCCAAAGTGAAGCCAAAATTTTAGCGGGTTTGGATCATCCGAACATCGCACGCCTATACGACGGAGGCTCCACCCCAAGTGGTGATCCCTATTTCGTCATGGAGTGTGTGGATGGCGTTCCTATAGACCAATATGTGGCCAATCTTATGTCAGTCAGCGATACGGTTAGGTTATTCCAGAAAGTCTGTGTGGCGGTAGATCATGCGCACCGTAATCTGATCGTGCATCGAGACATCAAGCCGGCGAACATCCTTGTTACCCCTGAACGGGAACCCAAACTCTTGGATTTTGGGATTGCCAAACTGCTCGAGCCCAACGACAAGGATCAAACACAAACAAGCTTTCACCCTATGACTTTGAGATATTCGAGTCCTGAGCAACGAAATGGGCGACCCATCACAACCGCGAGCGACGTATACTCCCTTGGCATCCTTCTGTATAAATTGCTTACTGGTGATACGCCTTCACTGGATGGATCCCTCGCCGACAACACGACATCAACGCCGCCAAGCGACGCTTACAAGGAACGACTCAACTCACCTGATACTGAGTTGGGTAAATTTGCAGAAACCAGACATAGAGCCATCAAAGGTGACCTCGACAATATCGTTATGATGGCATTGAGAATTGACCCAGACCAACGCTACGGTTCAGTTAATGCATTGTCTGAAGACTTGGGACGATATTTGACGGGCATGCCCGTAAAAGCCCGTCCAGTCACATTTTGGTACGTGCTACGAAAATTTGTCAGGCGCAATACGCTTGCGGTTTCTAGCTTATCGGCGCTTGTCGTTATGTTGTCGATATTCGCGGTGTCGACTGTCTTGCAAAACCGACGAATTCTGATCGAACGAGACAAAGCACACACAATCTCAGAATTCTTGGTCAATCTTTTCGAAAATGCCGATCCAGACCAATCCAAAGGTGGCGACCTCACCGTTCGCGAGGTTCTGGACCAGGGTGCACAACGATTGACCACCGAATTAGACAATCAGCCAGAGGTGCAAGCGGCACTTCAGCACACCATTGGCAAGGTCTATTTCACGCTCGGAGAATACGATAAATCATCAGAAACGCTGAAGCGTTCTCTAACGAAACGGAGGAAGTTAAGCTCAGACTCTGCCGCTGATCTTTCCAACACCCTCGAAATGCTAGCCGTCACGCATCAATTCAAGGGCGAATTCGAGCAAGCAGAGGACCTTTATAAGGAATGTTTAGAAATTCGCCAGCGGATACTAGATCCTTTTGATGAAGACGTAGCTTCCGTAACGATGAATATTGGTACCCTGTTTTTGTTCCAGAAACGGCATGCTGAGGCGCAGCCCTATTTGGAAAAGGCCTTGGCCATCGTTCAGGCCACATTAGACCCCAACAATCCCAACATCGCCCACTGCATGGACGCTCTGGCTGGAAACTACCACTATCAGGGTGAGTCCCAATTGGCAAAACACTATTACGAGCAGTCATTAATCATCCGGACAAAACTTCATGGTAAGCAAAACTCTTCGGTTGCCTTCAGCTTAAACAATCTGGGTTTAGTTCACTCAAATTCCGATCCCGCTAAAGCGACCGACTACTTTTTACAGGCTCTATCCATTTACGAAAACACCATCGGCTGGGATCATCCGTACACGGCTCGTACTCTTTCTCGTTTAGCCGAAGTCAAGCAGGTTCAAGGTCACTTTGAATCCGCTGCCCCCCTACTTGACCAAGTAGTCCAGATTGTCGAACGTTCGTTTGGCATTGACCATGAATATTTGGCAGATGCCATACATGAGCAAGCGATCAACGAACACTCACTCGGTCATTATGGCCGCGCACTCGAGTTATTTGACCGTGCTCTTGAAATTCGAGCCCGCATAAATATGCAAATCAAGGCAGATCAAACAAAACTGGCATGGGCCAAGACACTCTTTTGCTGGGGTGACGTGGAACGAGCTGAATCAGTGCTTTGCGAGCTTTACGAGCACCGTTGGACTTTGACGGATGCAAATATTTGGCCTCAAATCTCAATAGCCTTGGCTGAACTCTATCTCAGCCAGAATCGTTTGTTAGAATGCGATTCTACACTTAACGCCATGCAAACACAGGTGCCGGCTCTTGCTCTTCAACTTTCACAAGAATGGCACTTTTTGAAGGGTCGACTGGCCCAAAGTCGAGGTGATTCTCAATTCGCAACACGCCAGTGGGAAATCGTTGCATCGAGGCTCCCAACAGACCGTCCCTTATCAATACAGGAAATTGCCTTAGGCGCTAAAGTCCACTTTCTTCTAGGACATAGCCAACAAGCCAAAGCCTTAATCCCTCAGTTGAAGCAGAGTGGTCTGAGCGATCCAGACCTCAATCAACTCTATGTCTCACTTGACGCAACTCGCCAGCCGGGTTCCAATTAAGACACTCACTAAACAAAAATGGCGATCATGTCTGTACAGGAACCAAACGATATCACCCAGTTATTGAACGAGTGGCAGCAAGGGAGCCAAGAAGCTCCTGAACAGTTAATCGTGTTGGTCTATGACACGCTGCGCCAAATGGCACGACAATGCTTGCAAAGCGAACGTGCAGATCACACACTCGAGCCCACGGCACTTGTCCATGAAGCCTATTTCCGGTTAATTGGGCATCAGGAGATTTCTTGGAAGAATCGAACTCATTTTTTTGCCGTCGCGGCCACAACCATGCGACGAATTTTGACTGACCATGCTCGCGCCCACTTGAGCGAGAAGAGGGGCGGCCATATAGCCATGGTCTCTTTGAATCATTCGAGTGAGATATCGGTCCAGCGACCCGATCATATATTAGCCGTTCACTACGCATTGGATGCACTGACCGAAATAGATCCCGAGAAAGCCCGATTGGTAGAACTGCGCTTCTTTGGCGGGCTGTCTATTGACGAGTCCGCCGAATTACTGAACTGTTCTCGATCCACCGTCATTCGCAACTGGAGATTGGCAAAGGCCTGGCTTTACAGGAGATTGGAAACGAGCGGGGACACTAAACCTCAGGTTTAAATAAAGAACCTGCAACAAATACAAATTTTTTGACACTTTTCGCGCGTTTTTCTCGCCTAAATACACAAAGAACCAATAAATGACAGGAGCGGCAGCAACCACCTCTGGTTGATTGGGCGTCGCTTTCTCTGAATTTTGGCTTCGGGTTGATGGGTGCGGAGGATGATCATGGCTTCAGGATTGGTGTCTGCCGAGAAGCGTTTTGCGCTATCAGGTTTGCTATTCAAACCTATTGCCATTCTGATGACGTGGGTCGTTGGCTCGGGATTCGTGCAAGCTGACGAAACATGGGACTTAATTGGTCTCGAGTTAACCGCAGAACCCGCTTATGTCGTCGCCATCAAGGACATCCCTTTTAAAGTTGGGTTTCGATTCAATCAAAACGACTTCAGCGATAACCCGCAAGCCATACCTCAGGGCTGGCAACTCGCCATGGAATATCAACCTCCTGGCGGAGCTGCTCCGACCTTAAAGACAATTCCTTTAACCTGGTCTGGATCTGTTGTTTTCCAGGCGGGCGGCGGAGAAGGTGTGGGATCAGTAAGTGGCTGGCGCATCCTTAACCAAAGTGGCCAGGTGATACGCGTGTTTAGCCAAAACCTGACTGTGGAAGTGCTTGGCGAGATCCTGATCCCCGAGGTCGAGATCAATCGACTTTCGCGACAGGAAATGGAAGAGCTAGGCGTCTCCATCAACGACGACTCATACGTTGGAATTCAAGTTGACCTTGAGTTAGAGATCCAGCCCGGCGAAACCATTGACACTGAAATTGTCTTAATCAAGAACGAGATCAGTGGTGAATACGAAGCCATTAAGACACAGAACCATTCGCTGAAATTCTATCCAGTCCACCTGGTCTGGGAACGCCCACCGCGGGTCAAAGTTAAATCGTCACCCGATGTCTTTCAGGCAACCACCCAGTCTATTCCTCGTCCACGACGGACCCTACCTCAACTAGATGCGCTGATCGTCTTGCCAGCCAACATCGGCTACCTCAATAGCTTTTTCAAGCCCACTTTGATATTGCTCAACGTGGCTCCTGAGGACACTAGCTACACCGTCCGCAACCTCAGCGCGGAGATGTCATTTAATAGCGATTCCCTAAGCCTGCCGGATCTCGGTGGCAGCCCACAGTACTCCGATATCTATGTTACCGGTCCGGGCCCGGACGGCGTTGCTGGAAACGCTGACGATACCAATGAAATTGGTCCACAACAGCGAGGTTTCGCCTCTTGGGTCATAGAAGCGCTTAAACCAGGCGAACAAACACTCGATTTTCATTTTCGCGGCACGATTCTGGCCGATGACGGCGCCTCGTATCCCATCACTGGCGATGCACGCGGGTATCTGTACATTCGTCGCCCTGAGATGAGCCTGCACTTCGATATCCCTTCGGTCGTCCGCGAAGGCGAGGAATTCGATATCGACGCCATTTTCACCAACCGTAATGGCGTTCCAGTGTACGACTTGCGTTTTGAGATCGACTCGAATGCTATTCAGGGAGCTCAGCTCAACGACATCACGCCACTCGTCAACGGCACCCCGGTCTCAGTTGTGGACCTGGAAAACGAAGGTGATGAAGCTATATTCCGCATGAACCTAATTAGCCTGAGCACCGGCAAAGTTGCCGTGACGCAGCTCAGTGGTGGAGAAGATCTAGGCGGCCCACTAACCTATTCCATTCATGTTGCGGTGGGCGAACACGGCCTTCCGCTTTCCGCCATGACGCTGATCATGCCACGTGCGTTGAGTCGCCTTTCTGAAGCTCCCTTTTTCTTCCCAAACAGCGTAGAAGCAGACCTAAAAACCGTAGCTGGTCGGGCACTTAGCTTGGCTCAGATCCCGCCCGGCACCGAAGAAAACGGCCTGCGCTACATCCCCGAAGATGCCATTAAGGACTGGATCCAGGCACTCACATTCGCCTACTTGAAACCCCGTTCAGGGACGATTGAGGAGCAGAAACGCGACCTGGTTCTGGACTTCTTCTTTGCAACCCTAGCTCAACCGAAATCCTTGTTGGATTTTCTCCAACAAGACAGTAAGTACGCGGAATGGGCTCAAAACCTGGCTAACGAAGTCAATGGCATCGAAGACCTGATGACGGCCGATGTCATGGCCCCCTGCCTGGCTTTCTTGGTTGAGAACGATCCACTGAGCGGAGCCAGAGGGGCACTCTCCTTTGGACCCTTTGGCAGTGGCTCCGATGTGACAGGCACCTTCTTCCGCGACGATTTCGAACACATCACGTGGCAACCGACAACCACCAGTACTGCCGGCTGGTTCTTCGATGGTCGACGTTGGGGTCGATTCACCTTCACAACCCAAGGTGGCGAAGTGACCGTTATCTGGAACGGATTCAACCTCGAGTTCATCGAAGATGGTACGCGTGTCTATCCACAGTGGGTCTGGGGCGAGCCCCAATCGCCGACGTTACTAGCTGCCCGCCAAGTTGGCCTAGAACTCCTGACCATCGACCCCGACCTTTACGGACGCCAGGTGCTGCTCTATTTCAGTGCACCGGTCCTGTTGGATGAGGCCTTTGCCAGCCGCTTCAAGATAGACAACAACCAAGTCCTGCGAGCCGATCGCCTAACCGATCACGTTATTCAAGTCTGGGCACGTAACCCCATGGGCTTGATCGAACGCGACATCCACATGGACGACGGCGTTCAGTCCGTCGGCGGTACGCCACTTGAGCCCGCTACTCGGGCTATCCAAATGTCTGAGTACCTGCACGGCACCACCCTAGACGGGATCGTGCTCGGCCCCAGCGGTGAGCCTGTTCCGGCCGCGGAAGTGCGCTTGATTCAGACCGCGACGCGGCTCAATAACGCACCTGCCATTGAGTTCGACGGTTACGACGAGCTGGCGGCTAGCGGCAACCAAGATTTGGCAATGCAGATCAAACAATCCCTTGAGTTACTGGCCGAGCAACAGGCACAAACCCGCCAACACGGCCAAAGCTACATCCAAGAGTTTGGCGTGCTAACCGGACTCGACGGCTCTTATCACGTGGATTATTGGCCGTTCTACCGCAATCACGATGACCCTCGCTATCCATGCTGCGGCCAATGCCCTGCCAACCCTCCTTATCCCTGTTCGACAAGAACGCCCGATCTACTTTGGAGCGTACGTTGGAACGGGCGTCAAGTTGATCGACTCATTTACGGACGCTATGCAGGACAGGCCGTTCGTTATGACTTTGTGTTTACTCCGCGTGGTCATTTCCAAGTACAGATCCCCTCGCTCGCCAGCGGTGAAGAAGCGCTGCCCGAAGACATTGTCTACGTTCAAGCGCTTGACCAAGACGAGTTTCGAGTCAGTCACGCGCTGCTTCCCGGCGAGTCTATCCAGTTCACGAATATGCGTTTGGGTCCGATTAGCATCTTGGCCCAAGGCGTCGGGGGCTTCGACGCCCAATCCTTCACTCTAAGGCCCAATAACCTGGGAACGGTGATCACCCTTGACCCAGCTACAGTGCCCGCCACTCTAACAGCCCAAATGCGCACGCTTGACGAGAACGGGGACACGGTTCCACTTACCGATGGCGCTATTCTCATTCGTCATTACGGCACCGTTTTCGGTGGCATTCCGCCGAGCACCGTTCCCAACATTTTTGCCGGGGTCGGTTTGAAGGGATTTGATAACGGGAACATCACGTTTGAAGTTCCCGAAGGGACCATGGACATCTTGTACATACGCGATTGGTTTAGTTTCTCACAGGTAGATTGGCGAACCGTGGAGGCCCACGCAGGCGAGACGGTCGATTTGGGAACGTTCTTGTACACGCCATCTGAGACTGGCACTTTGACCGTCCACGTCGAGGACAGCATGGGCACCCCGGTTGCAGGGATAGCGGTCGAGGTTCGCGATGGTCTTTCGCGAACCATCCAAGAGTCCGACGAGACTGGAATTGTCGTCTTTGAGGGCGTGATGGTGGGCTTTGGAACGGCAACCGTTCGCAAGTACGGCGTCATTCACACGCAAGGATTCACCTTGGCCTCGCCCAATCAGCTCGAAACCCAAATCAGCTTCATACTCGATTCGCCATTTACGCTGGACGTTCAGGTGATTGACGAGAACGGTTCTCCCTTGCCAAATGCATGGGTCCAAGTCAGCGACTACCAACGACCCGAACTTCCGCGGTTTCCCGCTCAAGCGGCGCTCAGCGGCGCTGACGGGCATATCACATTTGAATGGGTCGGCTTCGTGCCGGAATTCGAGTACGCCATGTTCATCGAGACCCAACATCCGATTAACTTTCGTACCACGGGGAAGATCTACACCCGTCCGCTCGACGTGTTTCAGGGTCAAACCACCGTCACGTTTCCCGAGAGCGGCTCCGCTCATCTAACCATTTATTCCGAGGACACGCTCGAACGTCTTGAGAATGTCTGGGTTGAGCTTAAAGACAGTGCTGGATCCACCTACGCCAATGTCACCGATGCGCAAGGCGAAGTCGTCTTGACCGGACTCAATCCGGGTACCGCTGATGTTGTCATGTTGCCCTCGCAGGGACTGCGGGCCAACTACGTCAAAACCGAGGCCACCGTCGTGGTCACATCAGGTCAAACATTCGAGGGCGATCTGCTATTGCGTAAGAAACGCGTCATCGTTCCGAAATTTATCAGCATCGCTGGTCAAGTGTTCGACGCCATGAACGAACATGTGGAGTCCCAAATTAAGTACCGCCTATCCGTTGAGGCCCATGGTCCCGAAATGCCTCAAGGCGACATCTTCTTAGGTGATTTCTTCACCACCGAAGCCGGGGCCATCGACCTTCACAACATCGAGATTCCTGATGGCGCAGTGAGCTACACATTCAGCGCCCAAGTGTTTGACAACGATACTGGCCGTTTTGGACAGGGAAAATGGCTCTGGGACCAGCGATTGGCGGTCCCGTTTCTTCCGATCAGCTTAAATGGCAATATCCACGTCCCCGTACGTATCTGGGACACCTTGGGACGGCGTGTGAGCGTCGGTTCGGTGCACTTTACCCAAGCCCAAGTCATCGACAACTCAATGCAGGAAGTTACGCTTGAGGAACTTGTGACCCTGTCCGAAGAGAACTTTGAACCTAGTTTCCAAGTGCGAACGACCATTCCTTTTTGCATCATCTACGAAGGGCCTTCTGCACCTTATAACGGTTTCTGCGAACGCACGGTTGTCGAATTGGCCGATGATGGACGTCCCATCGACATCGTCATCCGCCCGTTGAGTGAATTGCAGATCGCGGTCCAAGACGGCACCGGGGAACCCCTTAACGACGGCATCTTCCTCCAGATTTTCAAGGACAACAAGCTTTGGCAGGAACAGCGCTACGAACCCGATTCGCAAAGCGGCGTCATGACACTGCCGGACCTGCCCCTGGGACGCTGGTCAGTTTTGGCCATGCAAATCTCGACCGGTGTTGCCGATGGATGGTATGGCACCGTCGGTGAAAACAACGAACGTATCCAGCTCACCATCCAACCGGGACAGGACTTCATCGGCAGTATCGTGAACGACACCGGAACTCCAGTCCCAGATGCCCAACTCACCTTGGCTCGTCAGTCAGGGACTTTAGCCTACTCGGGGAGCAGAGCCACCGGTGTGAGCAAACAGGTGTTACTAGGCACCAGCGACATCGACGGTCTTTTTAGTTTTCCCTCGCTTACTCGCGGTAACTACTCCCTTTCCGTCTACGACCCCTTCACCAATCGCCATAGCACCGTGAGTTTCTCAGTACCGGAAACCGAGGATCTTAGGGTGGTGATGCAGCCCGTGGGCAAGCTCCATTTGACGGGCTACCTGTCAACAGGCGACTTGGCAGTTGGCGCCAAACTCACAGTTTTCCGCGGTGTAAACCAACTCTTCGGTGGTCATCTGGACGGCGCAAACGCCGATTTTCTGACCCCATTTCTACCGGCCGGTCCCATTACGTTCCTGGTGGAGACACCCGACAACACGCTGGTCACTATGGTCCACACCGAGATCGTCAGCGATGCCACTACAGAGGCCCAAGCCTACCTAGATATCCCCGAGTTCCGACCTCTGATTGGATTCCAATGGGACACCAATGAAAACATTGAAGAACGCATTCTTGTGCAATGGGAATGGACCGCTCTGGGCGGATTAGCCCATCGTCAAGGTTCCGTTATTTACCCCGATGGGACTCCTATCCAATTCGATTTCCTGGAAGGACGCGTGCATTTGCGTATAACCATCGACGCAAGCCAAAGCCATAGCTACGTCGTGCGCGAATACGACATTCAGCTCGACGACCCTGAAGCAGACTACCTATTCACGGTGGAACTCCCGCGTATTCTGGAGGTCACGGTCGTAGATCAGGCCACGATGGCGCCCATCGAAGGCGCGATCGTCAGTGGCCGTTCTCGCGCGTACACCGACGGATCGGGACTGGCTCGGATCAAAAACATTACTAAAGGTGAGAATATCGAAGTCCACATTGTGACCCTAGACCAGCAATACTACGGCGCGGCTAATGTCATCATCGGCGAGGACCAAGTCACCCGAGTCACCGTTCCCGTCAACTCGAACGTCGGCGATCTGGACTTCCACTTCACACAACGTGGGTTCCCGCACCGCTTTGGCCTGATCGAGCTCCAGGGTCAGGGCGTTAACTTTGTGCGCGTTCTGGACGGCAATGATCAGGTGGGATTTCGTTTTGTCATTCAGGGTTCCTATAGCTATCGCTACGTCGATCCCGTATCCGGAGTCCTAGTCAATGGTCAGATCAGCGTGGTGCCCGGCAACCGTGTTTCCGAGACCATCGAAGTGCCAGGTAGTTCGCCCTTGGTGTTCATTGGTGAGTTCGACGGCGGCACGCCCTTGATTGAGGGTCAGGTCATCGAAGTCGCAACCACCTTGAAAACCTTCACGGCTGCAGTCGGCGAGAACATGCAAGGCCAGCAGCAAGCCTATTTTCCGCTTCTTCCCGAAGGACAGTGGCGTCTCTCGACGTCTACGATCCCAAAGAATCAATGGAACCCGAGCATCGACATTCTGTTCGGCACCGTGAACCGCTACGAAGCGCTCGGCGCGCAAGCTCTACCATTTTGGGTGCGTGCCAATGTATTCTTCGCCGATTTCTGGGACGTCCCTATTCCCAAGTTCACGGTCCGGCGGTATCCCGCATCTGGAAACAACTACTACGAAACGCGCTACTACACGGGGGGGCTTGGCGTGATGAGCCTTCCCCCTGGTACTTGGCGCCTTCAATTCAACCCAGAAAACTCACCTGTCTTTCACTGGAGTGACCCAATCACCGTGTCCACTCCCGATCAGGTCTTTGAACTGCGCGAAAAGATCCCGCAAGAGACCGCGTCTGTGCGTCTATCGGCTCACAACACCGAGGGTGCGTTCCTCAACTCTTATGTGCGTGTCTCCGCTTTGGGCTGGACATCGCCCAAATACCGTACGGCCAATCCCTTCCTCACCTGGGACTACCTCCCAACCTGGGACACGACTAGTCTAACCGTCGCTCAGTACTACAACGGTTCTGGAGCTCGCATGGTTAGCGATCTCATGTTGCAACCCGGCTACCAAGAGCTGCAAGATATTGTCTTGGATGTCGTGCCGCCATCAGCAAACCTGACCATGACGCTAACCGGGACGGGAGAAGCCGATCTCGTCGCGACGACCGACAAACCCGCTGCCCAACTTCGCGCTGGATTCCCGGGCAGAAGCTGGATGAACTTCACCTATAACCAATCCTTGGACAACTGGACATTCCATGTAGCGGATTTCATCAACCCATGGAAAGTAGGCACCAACGAGATTAGAGTCGAGGTAACGGGTCTTTCCAGCGCCCGCACGACGACCTCTCACTTTGTGGAATGGCCATCCGCCACACAGATTGTTATCAGTGACAGCGGTCCTTTTGATTCATTGCCGCAGCACCTCGAATTCACTGTGAGTGATCCGGGTTTCGTCTTGGATCCCGATCGCACGGTCTACGTATACAATGGACCCGAGTCTCACCATGTACGTATCAACTACCGTGACGTCCCATATACCCTGCTTCCAAGCTCGGATGGCGCATCCGTAGAAGTGGTTGTGCTGGTCTATCCTTGGCAACTTGGTGTCAACAACATCGACATCTTGTTCTTCGACCTTGATGGAAACCCAGCCGGCCTGAGCGATGAGATCCTTTTCCAAAATCTGCCCGAAGACGGCATCGTTCACTTTCCCGACCTACGCTACGGCAATGACCCGGAAATGGATGTGACCATCCATGCCATTGCGCCTGACGGCACACCGAGTAGTTACGACGTTCTCGGCCAACAGAGCTACACCCTTTCGGGACTCGCCTATGGAGACTGGAAGTTCCACGTCGTCAACCACCACGCTCAAGGAAGCGGGGCCATCCACCATTTCGGGCTCCTAGATAGCCCGACCGGAATACAGTTCAACAACCCGCCTCTGCAAGCGAATTCGATGACCTACACCGTGCTCAATCGCTTCGGACAGCCGTACCCTGGTGTGGAAGTTCATGTCGTCACCAATGGAAGCGAGCCAAAAATCTGGGACCACGGTACTAAGACCACCAACAGTAACGGTCAGGTAACTTGGGTTGATCTTCCGTTACGGCTCTACTCTTACTCAACTCAGTACTACAAAGTGACCGTAGACTACGGTAACTACCAAGTTACCTCAACACACGCCCCGACCGATCAAACCGTTCAAGACCCAGGTGGCGGCGACATTCTCGTCCGCGCGCTCGACAGCTTCACCAACCTCGAACCGATACCTGGACTGGAAATCTATTTGGATGACGAATGGGTCGGAACAACCGACCTTCAAGGAGAGTGGGCTTCCGACGACACCTACATTTTGGGCACGCAGCTTGACTTACGCGTGCAGGGTACCACTTCGACCGGAGGCGACGTGTTCTACGACGAGACGATTACCGCCATTCAGGATCGCCTAGACGTCAACTTGCTTTTAGAACCCTACTACGAAGGACAACTCGACCTGAGCTTAGGGTCTGGCTTTGAAGGACTACAAGGAACCCTCGAATTCGAACGCTACAGCCTCAGCTTTCCGTTTACTGGAACCCAATCCTTACCAGTGCAAGAAGGCCACTACGAGATCGAAGTGACCTCCCGGTGGGGCGACGTATGGTTTTCCGTACCGGTCGATATCGCGCGAAATCAAACCGCTGCGCTAACCCTCAACGGCCCTCCTGCCTCTCAAACCGCAACAGCAGCCGTCCATGTTCAGGATACCAGCGGCACCGCTATCGCCAACGCCATAGTCGTTGCTGATGGCGTAAGTCTCGGCACCACCGATACCAACGGCGATTTAAACCTCAGCATGTTCCCCACCACTTACCGCTTCGTGACGGCTGCAGTACAGGGCAGCATCTCGCAAAATGTCACGCTTTCGGCTGGCGAGGCTCAGACCGTGACACTGACAACAAGCGAATTCTCCGCTCAATCGATCGCCAATAACCTCGTCTGGTTCAAGGCGGACCCAGGTACGCTTTATGTCGACGAAGGCGCTATAGCGCAATGGGTTGATCTGTCCGGCCAAAACAATGACGGCATTCAAAACCAAAAAGAAAATCGGCCCATCACTCGAACCAGCGACTACGGGACCCATCAGACCGTTGTATTTGATGGCGAAAATGATTTCTTTGATATGCCAGCTGGCTTCGATAACTTCAACTTCGGTTTGACCGCAATTTTTGTGGCCAACATTGGCCAGAAAACCCAAAGTCAATCCGCTACCTGGCTGGAGTTGGGTCAACAGAATGGATCCTATCAAGTCGAACTGCTTAAACTCGGCGGCAGTCGTAACCTTTACTACAAAGTTGAGGCACCTTCAGCCCAAACAATCAACGAACCCGAAGTGATTGACTATTACCGCACTTCCGCTTACACCGTCCACCAACAGGGGACCGCGGTCAAGATGCTGACAGACAACGTGCAAGAAGGCGTAGGCACGGTACACGTCCCAACAGGTGTTCCACGCGATCTCAACCGGATCGGCGCTTCAGCGACTGGAAATTCCACCTTCTTCGGCGAATTAGTAGAAGTGATGATTTTCAACCGCGCGCTGACGCCCGCTGAATTGGATACGGTCCACGCCTATCTCTCCGACACCTATGGCACTTACACACCCACCGCCGCTTGGATCGCAAGTCTGCCACAAGAGGCCCAAGACGAGACCCACCGACTCCAACTTTCACGTGACGAAGCTCAGCGCTACGCAGGCTTTGTGGCCGCGCATCCTGAATTGCCTACCCGCGGTATGGCCTTCTGGGCAGATGCGGACCAAGGTGCCATTACAGTTGAAGGCGAAACGGTCGGCTGGCAGGACCAGTCCTACCGGCAACATCCAGCTCGGCCGGGCGAAATCTGGAACAACCAATTCTATGTCCCCAGCTTCCCGGAAACCTCGCCCAACCTGATCAACGGTAAGGACGCTTGGCATTTCGACGGTAGCCACTTCTTCCAGATCCATGATATAGCGCCAACCCTTAGCCTGGACGCCACTATTTTTACCGTGGCGTACCCCACACGCATCGGGTACTCCAGCCGCTTGAGCTTATGGTCCGTTGCGGACGAGACCAGATACGTGCGTCAACGCTTGTCGGTCTACGCAACCGGACACCTGGAGCTTAACTACGAATTGATTCACGAGGCGCCCTTGCTCGATCGTTGGTCGATTGTGGCCTTCGGTCAACAGGCTAATGGCAACACGTACACGCGGGTCAATGGAGAGCCCGGACTAGACGGGCTGTCGCTCACCCCTGACCCGGACACGGCCCAACTAAATATTGGCGGCGATGGTTCAAGCAATTTCACTGGAGAAATAGCTGAAGTCATCGTTTATGATCGCACCCTAAGCAGCGATGAAATTGAGCAGGTCGAGTATTATCTGGCCGAACGCTATGCCCTGGACGTCGCGGTACCCGAACCTCATTTCGATCCAGCGGGCGGAATTTACCCGACTGCACAAACGATCACTCTAAATGCCCTCGTTTCGCTCGGCGCCATCCACTACACACTTGACGGAAGCGAGCCCGACGAGACCGATCCTTTCGTTGTCCCGGGCGGAACACTTTCTATCACAGCCGATACCCTGTTGCGGGCACGTCTGTATATTCCCAATAAGTCGCCGGGTAAAATCGCCAGCGCCACCTACCTGATCCGAGACTTAGGGGCTAATGCCTACCTGGCTCAACCCAACGACACGATATGGGCCGTCGGGACCACTGGGCAGGACGTGGAGGGCATGGACATTTATGTTTCCGGCACGGAACTGACTTGTATCGGACCTCATGACTTTGCCAGCATGACAGTTATCAATGGCGCCGTGGTTACGCACCGAACTCAAGAAATACCGGGTATTGACCTGACAATCAGCGGTGACGTTCTCATCGATCATAGTTCACGGTTTGACGCCTCGGAACGCGGCTACGTCAAAGGCACTGGACCCGGTCGCAGCACTAACGGCTATGCCGCCGGTTACGGTGGTCGGGGATCGGGTGGTACCTTTGCCGGCCCGACCTATGGCGATCCTTATGACCCGCGAGATCTCGGGTCAGGAGGAGACACCATTTCGTCTCAGGGCGGCGGTACAGGCGGTGGCGTCGTTATACTCGACATCACTGGATCACTGACACTTAATGGCGCCATTGAAGCAAATGGCCAGCACGGACGGAGTAGCGATGCGTCCGGATCCGGCGGCAGCGTCAACATCCACGCCGAACGCATTCTTGGGACGGGCCACATATCAGCCCACGGAGGCGACGGTAACTACGCCGATTGGGTCACAGACTCGGGTACTAACGGCGGCGGTGGCGGGCGCGTAGCGCTCACCTACGACGAAGCGCTGTCGACCTTCGACATCGACCGTGTCTCGACCCGCAACGGAATCGACGGTGACAGCCAATCAGGCAGCATTGTCATCAATGGCGGCTTTCACACAGCACCCACTACCTTGATTTACAAACTGATTACCGGAGAGCCCAATACGGCAGGTCGCTATATCCGCCTCAACCACACCGACGGTCGCGAACTGACCGAGATCACCGACCAAAACGGCGATGTTGCGTTTAGCGGTATTCGCGTGGGCGATGTATGGGAGATTCAGTTCAGCATGGACGGGACCAACTGGTACTTGGTCGGCGATCTTTCCGTTGGTCAACGGGAATACCTGCGTTCGTACTTAAACATCTGCATGAACGACATTGTCTACATCCACGCTCGCTATGACCTGCGTGGAAAAGAACTGGAGTGGTTCATAGACGGCCAAGCGACCTACATCTACTCGGTTCATACTGATAGTTCCAGCTACGACCGCTACATCCTGTTGGCACCCATCGCCGGTCTGCACACCTTGGTGGAAGCCTACTTACCCGGCTTCTCCAACCCAATCTTCAGCCAGACACTATTCCTCGACTGTAACGCCAGCAACACGGTGGGCCCAGCGACATGGCCATCGACCGCACTAAGAACCTACGCCGCTGATGGCACGTCGTACATTCCCTACCGTAACGACGTGGCTACCTATCTCCAGGAACTACTTTACGTAGACCAAGTCACGGGTGCGGAATACCCCGCTGCGGTACCCTCCTACTACACCTACATCGCCGCCAGTGGCGGGTCGCTCTACTACAATTTGCGCTGTCCGACCGACGGATCGGTCGCCCTGCGTTACCGGCTAGCCGCTCCCACGTCCGAAGCCGTTATTGCCCAGGGTTTGGCCCAAGCGGTCGACGGCTCCTTCCCGGTAACCCTACCCTTCCCCGTGGCAGATCTACTTGTGCTGGATGACCTGGGTAATCCTCTGCCCGACTTTAAGTACTACTCAGAGTCATTTTCAGAGACAGTCGGCGTGACACCTGACTACGAAAACCATCACCACTTCATCCTGGTCAATGGTTACCCCTACAACTACGATTTCGACTACTCCATCCGTTACGACGATATCTGGGTTGAGCCCGGGACTCTAACCACTTCTGCATTAGTTGACACAGGCACAGCCAATCTAGGCCCACATTTCAAACTAATCGCACCCCAACAGGTCACAGCAACCACCGTTGACCTTAACGTTGGCAATTCCGAAGCCTTGTCCTGGATTGCTAATATGGTCTCCGATATAGGTGGCGAAAAAGAACACGACGGCCAGGCGCACGTCGATACCTACCAACTCTGGGATGACACCGAGATTATCGACAACGAAATTCCGTTCTATCTAAGTCCGGGCCGGCTCTGGGCCGCCTATGCCAGCCGTTTCCCAACTCGCTATGGGACCGCAGGAAGTGTCGGCGAGCAGGAAATCTTGGATTGGTTACCGGGAAATGAATTGCAAACGGCAGATATTGAGGTCCGACTGGACACCAATTGGATCATGCAGCTGACTGATACCTATTTTGGTTACCAGCTCTGGACATATGATTGGGATCTAACCTACATCTCCGAGGCTACCGGGGCTTCGGATTATGATCCCTACTACAAGTCGCAGACTGCCAAGCGACGCGACATCGACTCGTTCTACTTGTTCGATGTCCCGGTCGGGAATCGCGCGTGGATCTTTGTGACCTATGAAGCCGACATCGGCAATGCCTACAAATCCGGAAAAGATCTTGGCACGAGCCAAGCCATTGCTCGCGTCTATGAGGTGCAAATCACTCAGGACCATGTGGACAATGGAATCGATCTGCCATTTCAAGCCTATGAACCCTATGTTTGGGATTCGGAGCACAGCATAGGACTCGGTCCCGGATTCATCACCGATCGAGTGGACTATGGCGGCGGCTACGAAGAGAATTTCCCGCGCTTCTGTTTTGGCAGTCCCTACTACTTCATACCCAATCGGTTCTTCCTCAATCCGCTCGGATGGATAGGGTTCGTCGACACACACAGCAGTTCAACCGACGACAAATTAGCCTTCCGCACCCATCTGATCGATTTTAGTGGGCGTTTGGGCGGCACGGAACTCTCAATCCCGCTCTCTTTCAGCGGCCAATTCGGCACCACCTATGATCCGACTCAGTCCATGGCCACCACCGATTTTCACCTTGGCATGCTGACGGGGCTTAGTGGTGCCGCTGTCGAGCCGACGCTTACCAACCCGGTCGAGGGAAACAACTTCGAAGGGACCTTCAATATGCACATGGTGTTCACACTTCCTTTCGAAATGCAGAACGAATGGGACTTGGTCTTCCCGGCGATGGTTGGCCCCATCAATACTAGCGCGACCCAGTTTAACCAGGAATTCCAAGACTGGAAAACCGCATTCCCCAATCTGACCGATCCATTCTGGCTGGAGCTTCCACAAGAATGGCGCGATGCAGCCCAGAACTGGCAACTGCCATGAACAAGGAGTCAATCATGATCAAACTCACCAAATCGCTCGCGCTCCTTTCATTAACGCAGATTGCTATTTTGGGTTGGTCACAGGGACCCATTTCCCACTGGACACTAGACGAGGGTACCGGAACAGTTGCCAGCGACATAGTCGGTACCTATGACGGTGCCATTGATGGTGCTACTTGGACGACCGGCGTTTCCGGCGGTGCCCTTGACTTCGACGGCAACGACGACCGCGTGGCCATGCCCGGACCAGGCTTGTCCGGGAGCGAGGCAACCTTCGCTTGCTGGTTCAAGGCCGATGATTTCGACGTGGGTGATGCGCGTCTGATTAGTCGAGCTCAGGGCACGTCTGCGGGCGATCACGACTGGATGATTTCAACCGTGTCCTCGGGTGGTCAGTACCGGCTCCGTGCCAGACTTCGAACCAACGGGTCAACCACAACGCTTGTCGGTGACGGAGGATCTCTCTCCACTGATACTTGGACACACGCTGCATTAGTCTATGACGGCTCACAAATGCGCCTCTATCAAGACGGCATCGAAGTGGGCTCGACCTCCAAATCCGGCGATCTCGATGAGCGCAGTGGTTTGAGCGTGGCATTGGGCAACCAGCCCGATGGCGCAGGTTCCCGACCCTTCGACGGTGAGCTGGACGACGTACGCATTTACGACCGTCACTTGAACGTCGCCGAATTGGCAGAATTGGCAGATCCCTGTAACGGCGAGCCTGTTGCCGCCTTCACCATCGACCCTTCCGACCTGGTGGTGCCCGTCGTGATCAGTCTGGATGCCTCCATATCCTCCGACTGCGACGGCACCATCACGGCCTACGACTGGGATTTCGGTGACGGCGAAACCGGTTCAGGCATGACCACAAGCCACACCTATACCAACCCAGGCTCGTACACTCTGACACTTACCGTGACCGATAACAACGGGAACACAGCCACCTCACTTCAGACCATTGAGACAGCCGACGGCTCACCGATCTCCCATTGGCCACTCGACGAAGGGGCTGGCGCTACCGCTAGCGATTCGCAAGGTTCCCATCACGGAGCTATTGACGGAGCATCATGGACCGCCGGACTGTTCGGCGCTGCGCTGGAATTCGATGGCAGCAATGACCGCATAACCATGTCAGGTCCAGGTCTGTCTGGTGATGCACTCACCTTGTCACTCTGGTTCAAAGCGGACGATTTTGGTACCGCCGATGCCCGCATGATCAGTCGCGCCTCTGGCTCCAACGCCAATGACCATGACTGGATGATCTCCAGCGTTTCGTCCGGTGGTGAAAGCCGCCTTAGAGTTCGACTACGAGTGAATGGGTCCACCACCACGCTGGTCGCGGCGTCCGGAGCCCTACAGTCAGATACATGGACCCACACTGCAAGTACCTATGACGGTACGCAACTGCGCCTGTTCCTAAATGGCATTGAAGTGGGTTCTACGGCCCTATCTGGTGCGATCGATGAGCGCGCTGGGCTGCTAGTGGCTATTGGCAATCAACCGGCAGGTGCAGGTAGCCGACCATTTGACGGCATCATCGATGACGTCCGTATTTATGACCGTGCACTCTCAGCTTCCGAACTCGGAGAGCTTGCCGATCCTTGCAACGGACTGCCCGTTGCGTTATTCACGTTGGACGCTTCAAGTCTGGTCGTGCCGGTCACCGTTAACCTCGACGCCACCGAGTCCAGTGACTGTGATGGTGTCATTAGTAGCTACGATTGGGACTTTGGCGATGGTCAATCCGCACAAGGCGTTTCCGTCAGCCATGATTACAACAGTCCTGGCAGCTATGCCATTACGCTCACCGTTACCGACGATGTCGGTAATACCGACACCACAACTCAAGGCGTCGAGTTAAGTGACGGATCGCCACTTGCACATTGGGCATTGGACGATGGCTCGGGCACCGTGGCCACGGATTCGACTGGCCCCAACAACGGCACCTTAGAAGGAGCAAGTTGGGCACCCGGATTATTTGGGTCAGCCCTTGAGTTCGATGGCGTGAATAACCGTGTCTCGTTACCAGGACCCGGAGTGACCGGCGAGCAGATGACGTTATCCGCATGGTTCAATGCCGATGATTTCGGGGTCGCAGACGCAAGGCTGATCAGCCGCGCCTCCGGCACAAACGCAAATGACCATGACTGGATGCTGTCAACCGTTTCTTCCAACGGCGAGACCCGTTTGCGAGCGCGCTTGCGAGTTAACGGAACGACCACTACCGTCGTCGGTTCTAGTGGCGTACTCTCCACAGGCGAATGGACCCATGCTGCTTGGGTCTACGACGGCAATACCCTGCGCATCTATCAGAATGGTAGTGAAGTTGGTTCAACAACCCTTACCGGTGAGATTGATGAAGGTAGTGGACTAAGTGTGGCGTTTGGTAACCAGCCTAACGGTGCGGGTTCACGCCCCTTTGACGGCTTGATCGACGAAGTTCGCATCTACGACCGCGCCCTCGGGATCACTGAAATCGCCGACTTGGCTAACCCTTGCAATGGTCTCCCTAGTGCTGCGTTTTCTATGAATCTGTCTAGCGAAATCGTTCCCGTCACCGTGGATCTTGACGCCAGCGATTCCAGCGATTGCGACGGAACGATCAGCTTGTTCGATTGGGACTTCGGCGACGGGGTCACGGCACAGGGTTTGAACTCCAGTCACACATATTCAGTGGCCGGCACCTTCGACATCGTTCTGACCATCACCGATAATCAGGGCAACACTGCCACAACCAGCCAATCCATCGCGGTCTCAGACGGTTCACCCATATCCCATTGGCCCTTCGACGATGGGTCCGGTAACACGGCATCTGATGTGTTAGGCACCTTTGATGGGTTTGTTGACGGTGCGTCTTGGACGAACGGACTATTCGGCGGCGCCCTCGAGTTCGACGGAAGCAATGATCGAGTCAGCATGAGCGGACCAGGTGTGAGCGGCGATGCGATGACGATCTCGCTCTGGTTCAACGCCGATGATTTTGACACCAATGATGCGCGTCTCATCAGTCGCGCACTGGGTTCGTCCAGCAACGACCACGACTGGATGATCTCCACCGTTTCCTCTGGAAGCGCCATACGCCTGAGAGCTCGGTTACGTACTCAAGGCAATACCACTACGGTTGTCGGTGACTCAGATTTCTTGCTGCCGAATCGATGGATCCACGCCGCTATGGTATACGACGGCAGCAACATACGGATCTATCAGGATGGCACCGAAGTAGGCGTTGCTGCTAAGTCGGGTGACATCGACGAGCGAAACGGTCTCGGAGTAGCCATAGGCAATCAACCTACAGGCGCGGGATCGCGCCCATTCGACGGCACCATCGATGATATCCGCATTTACGACCGCGCTTTGGACATGTCAGAGATTATCGAGTTGGCGAATCCATGTAACGGCTTACCGATAGCCCAATTTGAGATGAACCCATCAGGACCCACCGCTCCGGTAACCGTCGACTTCGACGCCTCATCGTCGAGTGACTGCGATGGCACGATTGCCATTTACGACTGGGACTTCGGCGACAGTCAAATCGGTCAGGGCACCAGTGTGTCTCACGTCTTTACTGAACCTGGAACCTACACCATCACTTTGACCGTCACCGATGACGGCGGTAACCAGGCGTCCTACCAAGAAAACCTCACTGTCTATGAAGAAGGTGCTCGTGTTTTTGCCGGTCTCCTGGTTGAATATCACCTCGACGCCAGCTCTGGGAACCAGGTGACTGACGTTTCAGGCGTCGCACCCAGCCTGGACCTGACCATTGAGGACACCGCTAAAATATCTTGGTTGGAGTGTGGTGGGCTTTCCTTTGATGCAGCCACCATCGCGCAAAGCACAGGCTCCACGGAGAAGCTCTTCAATGGCATTAATACGAGTAATGCGCTGACCATTGAAGCATGGCTCCAGACGGCCGACATCAACCAAACAGGACCAGCACGAGTGGTCACCCTATCGGACGGGACCTCCAATCGCAATGTCACCCTAGGTCAAGAGGGCGCCGAGTTCGTGGTTCGGCTTCGAACCACCACCAACGGCATTAACGGCACAAACGTAGTCACGCAAACCAGCAGCTCTGCTGCCGTCGGTGAGCTGACCCACGTCGTCTACACCCGCACCGCCGAAGGTGTTGCAACCATTAGTATCAATGGCGACACGGCCATCCAAAACACGGTCGATGGAGATCTTTCTAATTGGGACCCGACTTTCGTATTTGCCTTGGCCAACGAAATTGGCGGCGCAAGGCCGTGGCTGGGAGAAATATACCTAATTGCAGCCTACGATCGCGCCCTTTTGCCATCAGAAATTCAGCAGAATTACCTTGCCGGTCTGCCCGGTCAGGGATCCAACCCAGACTGTAATCGTCCCCCCATCGCTCGTGCCCAGTCCGATGTAATGTTTGGTGAAGCACCTCTGCTAGTAGAATTCGACTCAATCGGGTCTCGTGATCTTGACGGTACCATTGCCAGCTACGAATGGTTGTTCGGCGATGGTTCGTCCGATTCCGGTTCGTCGGTCACCCACAATTACATCGAGCCCGGCATTTACGAGGTTCAACTCACTGTCACCGATGACGGTGCAGCAACCGACACGCGCTCCCTCTTAATCGTGGTGGTAGAGCCCGGCCAAGTTCACCGCGTCAACGAAGGTGTCTTGAGCCTTTACGCCTTCCGCGAAGGGCAAGGCGACGATGTCTTTGACCTTGTTGGCGGATCCAGCCCGCAAGATTTACGTGTACAAGACCTCAGCCATACTGTATGGCTCAGTTGCGGCGGACTCTCGATCATCGACGACACCATCCTGGGCCCTATTTCGGGATCAAAATTCAACAATGCAGTCCAGGCCAGCCAGGCCATCACTATTGAAGCTTGGATTCAGCCGGAAAACACCACTCAAGGTCCATCAAGTCCGGCACGCGTGGTCACGCTTTCTGACACGCCCAACCAACGCAACTTCACCCTGGGCCAAAAGGCCTCCGAATGGGACGTACGGTTCCGCACTACCCAAACAGGTATCAACGGAAACAATCCCTCTACGACCACGACTGGATCATTGGCCACCACAGAGCTTGCTCATGTGGTTTTCACCTGGGACTCCAGCGGCGTTACCAAACTCTACGTGGACAGTGCACTGAGTGGTACCGAATCGATCGGGTCTAATATTTCCAACTGGGACCCGACCTATGCGTTTGCATTGGCCAACGAGGTTAACCCCCAAGAACGATCGTTTATTGGCGACTACCACATGGTGGCCGTCTTCGATCGCGCACTGACTGCCAGCGAGATCGAACAGAACTACCTAGCCGGCGTTTACGGGATCTCTGTTGCTGATCCGCTGATCACCATCGACGCGACCCCCAACCCGGCGCAATTCAACCAAACGGTTTCCTTTACGGCTCAGGTACAAACCGGTTGCGACGCCACTATCGCCAGCTATGCATGGGACTTCGGCGACGGTACGTCGTCCGCCGACCCACAACCGTCCCACTCATATACCGAGCCAGGCGGTTACACGGTTTCATGTACCGTGATCGACACTGCAGGCAGAAGCGCCACCGACGAGGTGGTTGTCGAGGTTTTGGGTAACCGGCCTCCCATCGCCAGTGATGTCGCCGCACAGACTGACGAAGACACTTCAGTTGCCGTAACTTTGCAGGCCACCGATCCCGATGACGATCCGCTGACCTATGTCCTGCAAACATCGCCCAGCCTTGGCACCTTCCAGGGGACGCCTCCCAACCTCACCTACATGCCCGATCCCGATGTGTTCGGTCAAGAGGCGGTTACCTTTTTGGCCAATGACGGTGAATTTGACTCAAATATCGCCACCCTGACCATCGACATTGCGCCGATCAACGACCCGCCCACTGCCGATGAGCTGCAAGTAAGTACCCAACAGGACCAAGCAGTCACGATCACCCTAACCGGTGCCGATCCGGAAGACGATCCGCTTACTTTTGTGGTCGACTCGCAGCCCTCAAACGGAGGCCTATCTGGCGTAGAACCGGATGTCACCTACACACCTAATCCAGGCTACCTAGGTCCCGACAGTTTTACCTACATAGCCAACGACGGCGTAACCAGCTCAGCACCCGCAACCGTCACCATCGAAGTGCAAGCGGACGCATTCTACCTGACACTAGCACCGCTCAACGGAGCGCCGATGGACGGGTCTTGGGTGAACACTGCGACCCAGGAATATATGGTCAGCGTCGGTTCAGCGGTCACTGAGGCTACGGTCCAGGTTGCCGGTTACCCTGACGAGACTTTGGACGTTAGTTCCGGCCAATCACCTTGGACAGCAACGCTGGATGAAGGCAGTCACACGGCCCTGTTTGTGTATTCCGACGGGACCCAAACCGAAAACGTTTCGCTTGCTTTAAACATAGACCGCACGCCGCCCTTGGTGGACTGGAGTGCCATGCCTGCCAGCGCCGCAGCCGGAGACCCTGCCTCATTATTAGCCAGTATCACGGATGACTTGAGCGGCATTGAAAGCGCTTCGTTCTCCGACGATCATGGCCTCTTGGAACCTTTCACAGGGGCGCCCCTGCATAGCTGGACGTGGAATGCGCCCCTGGATGGCCTTCAATGGTTGATTTCAGCAGACACAACAGACGTCGCTGGCAACACCTTCAGTGGAAGCACGTCAGTCGACCTCATCTACGAATTCAATCTAACCGTGGTCGGACTGAACGGGTCTCCCACGGATGGATCTTGGACGAACGCAACATCCCTGTCATACCTGATCAGCGTCGGTCGACACGTGGATCAAGTCACCGTCGTAATACCGGGTGTTATCAACCAGCCACTGACACTGACCGGAGGCGAAGCAACATGGGACCCTGTACTCCCAGACGGCGCCTACACGGCTGAATTTCACTACAGCGGCGCCAACCAGATGTCTGACACACAGACCATGGTGCTCAATATCGACCGTACCGCACCAACCATTAGTTGGACTGGGATCCCCCAAAATGCGCCCTTCAACACGAACACAGCCCTTTCCGCCGAGCTCAGCGACAGCCTGAGTGGGATCGAATTCGGGCAAGTGCGCGATGATTTTGGTCAGACCATCGACTACAGCGGCGCGACTCAGATGCAATGGAACTGGATCTCGCCAGCCAGTGGGAGCGACTGGATCCTAACTGCAGATGCCACTGACATAGCGGGGAACCAACTGCTCACCACCACCATCATCAACCTCACCCCAGATTTCTATCTGGAATTGGTCCCATTGAACGGTGCACCGATTGGCGGTGAATGGGTCAATAGCGCCACGCAGGAGTATCAAGTCAACGTGGGTGCCGACGTGGCTGGGGTCACCGTTCAGGTGCCTGGCTATGCCGACGAAGAGCTGGTCTTAGTCAATCAGACGGGGTCCTGGACAGCAAACTTAGCCGAAAACGCCTATGCGGTCATCTTCGAATACCATGACGTTGGCAGCCAAACGGGCACCTATCCATTAGCTCTAAACATCGACCGAAGTGCACCAACCATTGACTGGACACCCATGCCTCCGAGTGCTGGCCTGGGCCAGGCTACCGATCTGGGCGCCTTGGTAAACGACAGCCTCAGTGGCGTAGCTATGAGTGATTTCAGCGATGATTTCGGGCAATCCTTGTCATTCAATCAAGAAACCAGCCTTACTTGGAATTGGACGTCCCCAGCTAGCGGAACTATTTGGACGATACACGGAAACGCAAGCGATTTGGCCGGCAACCAAGGCACCTACGACACGTCAATCAGCTTGATTCCGGAGTTTTACCTAGAATTAGTCGCACTCAATGGGGCACCAATCACCGGGGAATGGGTCAATTCAACCGATCAAGAGTATCAAGTCAATGTAGGTCCTGATGTGGTTACGGTAACCGTTCAGGTACCCGGTTTCGCAGACGAGCCATTGGACTTAGACAATCAGACCGGGTATTGGACTGCTCAATTACCAGAGAGTGCCTATGCCGTGGTCTTTGAGTATCGCGATGCGGGCAGTCAAGTGGGAACGCATCCGCTACAGCTAAACATCGATCGCAGCGCACCTACCTTCGACTGGACACCCATGCCGCTTGAAACAGGAATGGGTCAATCATCCAGCCTGGGTGTCACCCTCACCGACAATCTAAGTGGCATATCGGCTAGCGAATATAGCGATGATTATGGCAACGCTGTCGTCTTTGGTGAAGAGACCAATGCCACCTGGTCGTGGACCGCGCCAGCGAGTGGAACTGAATGGATTATTCACGGAACTGCCACCGATTTTGCTGGCAATCTGGCCGCTCAAGATACGGTCATTAACCTGACAGAAGATGCATTCTACCTGACGCTAGATGCCTTGAATGGGGCACCGCTCGAGGGAGCTTGGGTCAATACATTGACTCAGGAATACCTTGTGACCACAGGCTCCGCTGTTACGTCCACTATTGTTCAGATTATGGGGTTTCCAGACACGACGCTCGACATAACCTCAGGACAATCTCCCTGGACCGCAGACCTGCCCGAAGGGTCCTATATTGCGACCTTTGTCTATTCCGACGGAACCCGAACCGAAAACGTATCTCTGCCATTAAACATAGACCGTACCCCACCGTTGGTAGACTGGAGCGGCATGCCGTCCACCGCACTTGCGGGTGAACTCGTCGCGTTACAAGCCAGCATCACCGATGATTTGAGTGGTATTCAAAACGCATCATTCTCAGACGATCACGGACTCACGGAGCCTTTTCTCGGCTCTCCGCAGCATAACTGGAGCTGGAACGCGCCTCTGGATGGCACACAGTGGGTGATAACGGCAAATACAACTGACGAAGCCGGCAACACCTTTAATGGAAGTACATCTGTTGACTTGACGTATGACTTTAACCTTTCAGTTGAAGGTATCAACGGTGCGCCCAGCGATGGAACCTGGACAAACGCCACCGCCCTGTCCTACCTAATCAGCGTCGGCCAAAATGTGGATCAAGTCACCGTTGAGATTCCCGGTGTTCTCAGCCAGCCGCTAACGCTGACTCAAAGTGAAGCGATATGGGACCCTGTCCTCACGGACGGTGCCTACACTGTGATTTTTCACTACAGCGGTGCGAACCAGATGCAGGATACCCATGTCATGGGTCTGAACATCGACCGCAGCGCACCTACCATCGCTTGGACTGGAATCCCTGAAAACGCGCCGTTCAATACCATCACAACCCTTTCTGCGATGCTCAATGACAATCTAAGCGGTATCGAAGTTGGTCAAATACGTGACGACTTGAGCCAATCCATCGACTATAGCGGCACAAATCAGATGCAATGGAATTGGATCTCACCTGACACAGGTAATCTTTGGATTCTTACTGCAGAAGCTACCGACTTAGCTGGCAACCATCTGCTTGAAACAACATCCATTAACTTGACCAATGACTTCTATTTGCAATTGATCTCGCTCAATGGAGCACCCATAGGCGGTGAATGGGTCAATAGCGCGAGCCAGGATTATCAGGTCAATGTGGGTGCGGATGTGGTTTCGGTAACCGTCAGGGTGCCGGGCTACCCGGACGAGTCCTTGACCCTCGATAACCAAGTCGCCTTTTGGACCGCCCAGCTTCCGGAAAACGGGTATGCGGTAGTCTTCGAATACAGTGATGTGGGTAGTCAGACCGGCCAGCATCCGTTACCGCTGAACATCGACCGTAGTGCGCCCACCATCGATTGGTCGTCCATGCCGCAAAACGCGGGTTTGGGACGCAGCACGCCACTCAGCGTCATCCTAAACGATTCGCTAAGCGGCGTCGTGGCCAGCGACTTCAGCGACGATTTCGGTAATGCAGTCGCGTTCGCCAGCGAGATTCAAGCCGCTTGGACCTGGGACGCACCCGCCACCGGAACCGAGTGGCTGATCCATGCCACGTTCGAGGATTTGGCAGGTAACCAAGACTCGCAGGACTGGACCATCCAATTGGCCGAGGACTTCTTCCTTTCACTCAACTCGATCGACGGTGCTCCCACGGACGGGAGCTGGGTCAACACGGTCAGTCAGACCTACGAAGTCACCATTGGCGCCGATGTCACTTCAGTCATTGTCCAGATTGACAGCTTCCCCGACGAGCCCCTCGATCTAAGTGCCACGCCCATTCAATGGACCGCCAACTTACCCGAAGGCAGTTTCGACGTGGTCTTCGCCTATGCGGGCGATTTCGGCCAATCCGGCCAGGAAACGTTGACCCTCAATTTGGACCGTACTGCGCCCGTGATTGACCTTTCCAGCTTCCCCGAATTCGCCCGCTACCAGATAGACGTGGAACTGAGCGCGGGAGTGGACGACCCGCTGAGTGGCATCGACAGCGCCAGCTTCAATGACAGTCATGGCAACAGCGCCGATTATATAGACCAGTCACCCGTAATTTGGACCTGGACCTCGCCGCCGTCGGGCGACGAATGGGTCATTGACGCCCAAGCCCAGGATCTTGCCGGCAACAGCGCGCAAGACTCGCGAACCATTCAACTCTCATCCGACTTCTACCTGGAACTGATCGCCATCGACGGCGCACCGCTCATGGGCGAATGGGTCAACACCGAGACACAATCCTACGAAGCGAATGTGGGTGTGGACGTCACGGAAGTTGACGTTATCATCGATCAGGACCTGCCCGTCCCACTCGATCTCAACAACCAGATCGCTCCGTGGACCGCCCAGCTTGACGAGGGCGATCACACGGTGGAATTCGTTTACCGCGACGCCCAGCAGAACGAAGGCCATCATGTATTATCGCTGCGCATTGATCGCACCGCCCCTGACTTCACTTGGACGCCTCCCGCTCAAGTGAACCCCGGTGACGTGGTGCCCTTCAGTGCCATGGTGACCGACCCACTCAGCGGGGTGGCGGATATGGCCATCAGCGACGGTCAGAATCCCACCATCGGTTACGCCGGTTCCGCTCAGATCACTTGGAGCTGGACCAGCCCACTGGCCTCGCCCAACTGGATGATCGACGTATTGGTGCACGACCAGGCCGGAAATGAAACGATCGATAGCGCCACGATCACGGTGGAAAGCGGAGTCCCCAGTGATCTGGTCATTCTCTGGAATACACCGCCCAGCGGTCACGTGACCAATGCCAGCATCCAAACCTGCGATGGCGTGATTCAGAGCGGTGCATTGCAATCTCTGACCATAAACGGCGTGAACGCCAGCCTCAATGGCACGGCCTTCACTGTCAACCTAGACCTGATTGACGAGGGCATTACTTGGTTGAACCTGATCGCCATTGACACACAGGGCGGTACCCTGCGTGAACGACGTCAGATCATCGTCGATCGCACACCGCCCACCATCAACGTGGAAGGCGGACTGGTTCAGCGCGGCACTGGCGATACGTTACGCGTGCGCGGTAGCCTGACCGATCAATGGGATCCGGCCCCCACCATTCAGCTGCCTGATCACCCCCAAGTCAATGTTGCCACGCTAGCATTTGCCTTTGGCCCATTCTCCGAAATCGCCTACCCACTGACGCTAGAAGCGTCCGATCACGTTGGCAACACCGCCCAAGTCAGCGTGCAGTGGCAACCACAAGCCAGCGGCGGCGTGCAGGTTACCCTGACCGCCAATCCCGCCACCGCAGCCACCGGTGAAACCGTTTGGTTGCAAGCCGTTGCCACGCCCTTGGGCGATAGCCCCATCCGTCATATCGATCTCTTCCGCATGGAAAGCGGGACCCCCAAACTCTTCGCCACCGGCGACAGTTCCGTGCTCAACAGTAGCCTGGCCATCCCCTTCCAACCAGAAGTAGGCGCCCTTCACTTCGAAGCCGTTGCCCAAACCGAGGACGGTAGCCGCGCCAGCGCGATTTTGCAAGTGCCCGTCAACGGAAACCTCTTGCTCGAAGGCTACGTGTTTGATGCCGATACAGGCCACCCGCTTCCCTCCGCCCAAGTGGTCTTGATGCCCTCCAATCAAGTCCTGGCTGTTGATGACCGCGGCTACTACCGTTCCTGGCGACTTGAATCCGTTGACCACGTCCTGGTCAGTGCTGCCGGCACCATTCAGGTGCGCTTGCAAGGTCCGTTCAATCCGGGCACCGTTTCCCAATTACCCGACGCGCGTTTGACACCCATGGGCTCTTTGAACGGCAGCCACACCACTGAAGGTGCCGAACGCTTAGCAGTCGTTTCCAGTGAACCCTGGCACAAAGCAAGCGAGCACCCCGCCACCGAGACCAGCGTCACATGGAGTGGTTCAGTCGCCTTTGCTGAACTCTCCAATCAGGCTTTGCCCCTCCACCTACCCTTGGGTTGGACCCCGCTTGTTGCCCTAGACTTCGGCTCAGGAAGCGGCAGCGGAACCTGGTCTGGGCCCGCACTTGCCTCGTCCTGGCTGGTCAGCACGTCGACGAATGAAGAGACTTGGCGCGTGGAACGCGACGCTGCTTTGGCCTGGAACCTGACCCTCTCCGCCGATCGCAGCTACGCCTGGGTGATGGCCGACGGTGATGGACCCGAGAGTCTTACGCTGACAGAAGCGTTACCCGCTCAAGCCGACTCTGCGGCTGCTAGCGAACTGCAAGTCACCACCAATCCACCTGTTTCCATTGCACGCGGCGGCGCCACTTCCGCAGTACGTGTCGCACAGGGCAACTTGGACCACCCGAGCGGTTCGCGTGCGGTGATCCTGCGTGAGGAATCCTACGTCGGCTGGAACCCTATCACTGGAAATCGCGTCGAAACGCCGATTCCCCAACAAGTGATTCTTTATCGTAGCCCTGACGGCGGCGCACGCGGCTATCTACCTTTGGTTCCCCGCCACGATGAATTGCTGCCTAATGTGCGCTTCGCGCGCATCGGCGGTCCCGCACGTGCGGCCACACAAGATCCGGGCCAATGGTCGGCCCAAGACCCCATTCAACTTGATGTTCTGCCTGGCTGGGTGCTAACCGCCAGTTCCACGGATCGCTTTTGGGTCCGTGCCGACCAGTTACCATCGGCATCAATTGACATCTTTGACTGGGACACCTTAGGCGCTTTCTCGCTGGCCTTCGCCGCACCCGTTGGGAGTTTAACTTTTGATTTCAGCCAGTTAGCCGCGGACTCAAGTTTGGCCGGACGGGTTCTGCTAGTACAAGAACGATCCAACCCACTTGGAGCCCGCTTCCGTGTAGTGGCACGGCTAAATGGCACAGGCCAAATGCAGCTGTTCCCTAATCGCAACTTGGAAGAAAGTGTCTACTACCTGATGGAAGCTCCGATTGCACCGGTAATCGGCAGCGTCGCTTTGGACCCACCGGCCAGTGGTTTCGCCAAGGTAAGGCAGAACCCGCTCGGCGATGAAACGCCCGGATGGCTGGCGTTAAACGCAGGATCTTACGCCCTGCAAGGCCGTTCTTCCAACCGTGGCGACGGCACACTGACCATCGCCCTCAACGGTCAGGAGACTTCCCCTAGTTGGGTAATCCCCACCGAACCGTCATCATTGGAGCTGGTCAATAGCTTGCCTGAACCAGGTTCAACTGTCTCCGTGACGCCCGAGTTCTACATGGAATTCAACTACCCGGTCGACCTCACCTCCATCACGCCAAATAACCTCGAGTTCCTGGTCAACGGCGTTCGTCGCCAGATGGACTGGCGTTGGGAAGACGGTGGCTTGCGTGTCTTGGGCAAACTGAAAAGTCTGATCGACCAACCCAACAACCATCTCTTGCAGGGCGGCGACCAGATTCAAATTGGCGGGCACGCTGCCGTAAAGGCGGTTAACGGGCTTGCCTTGACGCCCTTTACCCTCAATTACTCCGTCCCGGCAAACCCGGTTTCGTTGCCCTTGGACCCCGACAACTTGATGCTGGTCTACCATCAGGCCACACGTGAAGCGGTCATCCATACCACCGGCCCCATCGGCCCGAAAGGGACGTTGATCGAAGCGTTTAACGCTCAGAATAGCTCCTATCGCAACTTGGTCCAGGCCGTACTAGGCCAGCAATACACGCTTACCGTCAATGCCGAGTTGCTTGATCCCATCGACATAACGCTCACTGCTCCCAACGGACAAACGCGCCGTGTCGTGCTCCAGGTTTACTACCGCGCAGAACCCACCAACACCCACGTGGAAGTGGTGTTGGGGCCCAATGGTGGTACTTTTGAGGTACCGTCGGTCGGCTCCTTCACTCTGAAACCCGACGCCATTGACGACACCCGCGAGATTGTCTTTGACCGCTGGTTAGGTACCGAACCCGATTTTGGTGCCGCCGAAGACGTTACCACCCATTTCTGGACCATCAACGGCCTGCAGAACGAGCAAGGCGTCCCCAAACTCACCTGGAAACCTGAAATTGTGGTGGATGAAAACGGGTTGCCCGACCGCATGCAACAAATCTGTCAGGCCCTGCCCTATACACCAGAGTGGCTACGCGCCCAACTGGAAGCCGAGGAACTGGGTATTCCGGAGCGCCCTTTGGTTGAGTTGGCATCGCCCATCATCAATCAGGCTTACACGGACATCGATATCGAGTTCATTCCTGACTACTTGCTCGGTGAACCGCCCGCCGGGAAACGCTTCGTCTGGGCCATCCCCTTTCTTGAGACGCAGATGACGTTGACCGTTAACAGCATCTTGCAAGGCGGCGGCTGGGAAGGCCGTGGCGGAATCAAGTACGGCCGCGTGGGTGCTTTTGATTACAAACAAACCGTGATTGACGGGGTTGGCACCTTGATGGGCAGCGACGGCGACCCCGTAAGTGGCGCCTGGGTCATGGGCCAATTGGAGCTTGGATCCACAGGCCGCCAGTTACCTACCCGAATCGCACGTACCGACAGTGAAGGCGGCTATTGGGGATCCTCGCAATGGTGGCTACCGGGAGACACGCAGACCTTCGGTCTACCCACCTATTCGACCCATCCGGCGTTCATTGGCTTGGCCAAGTTAATCTTCGTCAAGACCGTTCACGAGGGCTTTCCACCTACTCAAATATTAGGTCTATTGGCACCTGATTCCTATACCCGCCGTGATTTCGGATTCTGGTACGTCGATCCCGATGGTGGCATCGGCAACGCCCGTCCACCGGGCATCGGGTTGGATTTGGTGGCCGCTAAAGTCTTCAAGACAGACGGCACAATCGATACCCAGCTAAGCGAAGTGTTCAAATCAAATGCTCGTGTGGAACTCGGCCACGACCTGGAATTCGTATGGAAAATAGGTGACGAGGCCAGTCTCACCCACAGTGTGATGGCACTCTTTGATGGCGTTGCGGCGCCCGGCCGCGTGGAATCGTCCGAGTCGGCCGGCAAAACCGTGGTCGTTCACATCCCACCACCCTCGGTAGGCGCTCACCAGGTGAAGATCACGGTTCGCAACCAGCACGGACTGGAGATGTACGCCAGCTTCGGCTTCGTGGTGCTGCCAGCGGGTGGCGGCGATGGCATTGAGCCCGTCCCCGGTCGACCATTCGTGTTGTTACAAGCAGTCACTCCGCAGCCCTTAGACCGCAACGCAGCGAATCAAGACGACCAAGGCGAACTCACTGGTAACCAACTCATCTTCCTACCGTTCAGCGAACCCATCATGACCGGTGAAAGGGAAGCCTTGCGCCAACAGGTCATCGCCGAAGTGCGTCAGGTGGGTTCAGCCGGTGGGCAGTGGAAGCCTTGGCCGATTGAATTCCTCGACGAGACCGACCTCGAACCCATTTCGTCAACCATCCAAGCCAAGTCGTTCTACATCCAGCCGCTGGGTACATTACCCAATAACTTTATCTTCCGTCTCACCGTCAACGCTGCC
Organism: Holophagae bacterium; assembly: GCA_029263455.1. Lineage (GTDB taxonomy): Bacteria > Acidobacteriota > Holophagae > Acanthopleuribacterales > Acanthopleuribacteraceae > JAGQSC01. The sequence goes on along the minus strand of JAJCXM010000007.1, from coordinate 51,718 downwards.
GGTGCCATACAAGATATTGGCACCGCATCGCCCATGGGCTTAGAAACCGATCCCGATTTCGGCGCCGGCATCCACTACCAAGCAGAGTACCTGACACACCCCGAATCGGGCTCCTACAAACCGTTCACCGAAAATAACGTTGTCGACTACGCCGTCTTTGGCAAATACCTGTTCGAACTCCAATATGACGGGTTCTACCCGAAAGTGGTGACATACAAAATCAATGCAGCTTATAGCCTACAGATGGTCCGCGAGACCTACGTTTGGGACACCCGCGCGGCCATCTTTGCCTATTTGAATTCAGGTGCCCGCAGTCTGGCCTTCTGGCCAAATCCCGAAGCCGGCGAGATACCCGGTTACATCATCGTTGGGTTCGGAGGAACGGTCACATCATATGACGGCGGTTTAGCTGTCGGCCGCGCAACCCGTTTCAAGATCTATAACCCCAACATCGAGCAAGACATCACGGTGCTCAACCCCACCAAAGTAGATGCCGCCCGAGTCGGCGGCATGGCCATCAGCACCGAAGACGCCGACCGCATCGGTCACCTCTCGGTTTCCGACGGCATTCTGTGGGTCAATACCCTGTGGGGCGGCGTCTACGCCATAGACTTGAAAACGGTCTTGAAGTACTACGACAATAGCCGCGATTTGCAGACCTGGCTCGAACAGAACCGCGACCGTCCACCCCATGCCACCTTACACGGTCTGTTTATCCCCAATAACGCCATCCTCGAACGCTTCATGCCCTATCACTTGGACGAAGATTTCGTAGTGTCCGGGGGCTTCCTGTCTCCCTTCCAAACCGAAATCGGACGCGTTCCCGCTGATCCGCAAGAACGCCAGGGTTTGGAATCCGTCCTTTGGGGCACTGGCGGACTGGCCCTTGATCAATACGGCGGCGACCCGCCCGAAGAGTTCCTGCTGATGGGTTTGGACGCCTCGTACAGTCCCTTCGACCCCTACGGCGTGGATCGTTACGACACAAACGCTGAACGCATAGCCATCTGGGATATCGACGACGACAAGTACGACGACCGCATCACCTATTGGTCCGCGTCTGACAGCAACCTCCAAGGCGGACCCCCGCTCTTGGGTCGCGGTGCCATAGGTGAGAAGTTCCGCCCCATTTTCATCAAGATTGTGCCTCAGGTACAAAGCGCCGAAATGGACAAGCCGCTGGATATCGCCGTCATGCGCGCCAATCCGCGCGAGTCCAAACACGGTGGACTCATGTTCGCTGGCCTCGATTCGCGAACCAGTGTCACTTACTACGCGTACCTACGCTTCAGTCGACCCATCCGTAACATCAAAGTCGATAAGGAACGTCAGCGCGTGGCCGCTATCTGCGAAGACGGCCGCCTGATGGTCATCGATATCCCTACCTGGATTGATCTGGGCCTCAAGTTCAAGGAAGATCCCATGAACGCGGATCTGCAAGAACTGGATCAACGGCTGTCCAACCAGGCCGAGCCCATTGAACCAGGCGACTTCTTGCCAGGCATGCTGCTGGACATCGATGTGGAGGACGCCAACTACCCACTGGCCTTCATGGATGATCGACTGATTGTCGGTCACCAGGACGGCGAGGACAGTGAGCAGTTTGAAGTGCGCTTGCGTAGCGAGCTTTTCATCAATCCGGGTTTTTACCCCGATGATGCCACCGGAACCCGCTCCCGGGTGGCCCAAATCGACGTCATCCCACAAGCAGCCCACGAGGGCAGCGACGAAGGCCTGATGCTCAATCTCGAGTTCAGCCTACGCGAAGACGCCATTGTGAAACTGGTGACGGTGGACAAAAACGATCAGGAAACCGAAATCTGGATGGGCTCAGAGCCCCTGAAATCCGCCAAGGGTGCCAACATCCATCGCCTCACCTTCCCGCTCTCGAAAATCGAGCTCTATGAGGCCGACGCCGCTGAGGCCGGGATCCCCGTCGCGATCAAACGCAAGATCCGACTCAAAGGCCAACCGGTTCGCGATCCGTCGGACGACGAGGATGCCAATCTGTGGGTCGACCTGCAGGTGGATCCCTGGGGAGTGGGTGACGCACATCTGAACGCTTTCGACGAGGTGGAACCCTGGTCTGGTCGCGCGATCCTGAATCACGCCGAATTTGATCCGTTGGCTTTCCCCGGTGTCGAACTCGACTTCGACCGTCGTTACAGTAGCCAGGGTTTCTGGGATGGGTCATTGGGCCGCGGTTGGTTCGTACCCTGGGACTCTAAGCTTAATTGGTCCGTCTTAGCTAATGAGACCGACCAGTGGATTCAGATCCGTTTGCCCAACGGCGAGGTAGTCGCCGCCCAATACGCCAATGGTGACTGGACCATCGACAACGACCGCTACCGCGATAATGAGAACTACAGTATCGACGCACAACTCGACGGCATGGGCGACAGCGAACCCTTTCCCGAACTGATAACGATCCAGTGGGGTACAGACGAGTTCATCTTCCAGTACGTTCGCCAGTTCACGGCCGGTGACTTCACCGGTGTCATGGATGACATCAAGTACAGCCTCAACGAAGACGGCAAGGTGGACAATAGCGACCGCCTGCGCCAAGGTAGATACCGCATCCAAACTTGGCGCCGCAACACCGGCGGCACGCCAGCTGGATGGGTGTTCGGACACGAGGACGACAAAGGCCAACGCATCAGCCAGATCACCTCGGACTTCGACACTTACATGATCAAGTTGGAATACAAACGCCAAGCCTATACCCGGCAACAAGGGTTACGCGTACTTGAAATCACCAGTTCAGACCTGCCCGGTCGGGCCCGTGCAGAATACGCTCAAGACGAAAAAGAAGAGGATTTTCTGCTGCTGCAAAAGGCCAGCAGTGAACAACGCGGATTCGGCGATTGGGTCTATAAGTACAAAGAGCGGTCTATTGGGTTGAGTGGTTCTTTAGAAGTGCAAACGCGCCTGCCGGAGACCGTCACCTCGCCCTTCAAGGCGGTAACCACCTTCACCTTTGCGCTGCAAAACGAGCAAGAGGGCCTGCCTCCGGGTATGAGTTGGCCCTACGTGGCGTCGGTCAATCACCAAAGCCACACCCAGCAAAGTTGGAGCTACACCTGGCAGACAGACCTCACCGGTCGAACGCTTGAGACCACCCTCGACGAATCGCTTAACGGTTCTGCCCAATCCCTGGTTTGGGGATACAACGCGCAAGGTTTCCAATCGAACATTCTGAGAAACGGCTTTTTCACCTTTGCTGATTTCTCCCAATGGCCAGCGAGCTTCTCCATGGATTTCCCCACGGGGATTACGGAGAAGTTGGACTTTGATGATTTCCATCGCCTCAGTAAACGCACTGTCACCAGCCAGGACGGTAGCCCCACCGATAACCCAGACTATGAGTACCGCGGCAACAGTAGCTTGATTACGAAGATCACTCACACTGATAACCGCGTTCAGAGAAACAGCTACGACTCCTTTGGTCGACCCACCAAGATCGATGATGGCCTGGGCGGCGTCATCCAAATAGGCTCGTACAAGGGCAAAACGAACCTAGTAGCTGAACAGACCGATGAGACCGGCAACTCCACCTCATTCACCTACGATGTGCTTGGACGCCTTACCAAGTCCAATACCCGTGACTACCAGGTAACCACCAATTACACGGCCAGCGGTTACTCCTCCAGTCACAAAGGCGATGGCGGCCTAGACTACAACGAGAAACTCAACTACCAGGTCACCGGTTCCGGATTCAATGTGACCAGTGACCTTTCCGCTGGCGACGGTATTTCGCCCAGCATGCGCACCGTGCAGGAATTCGATGCCTGGGGTCAACTCACCCGATCCACACGTAATGGAGCCATGCTCTACGAAGCTCGCGAATACAAGCTAGGCGGGCCCGGATCCGAAACCCTGCACTGGGAGCTCAACGGCTCGGTGCGTCGCACTACTTACACCACAACCTGGGCGGGCGATGTAGCCGACGCCATTTGGGTAGGGGACAACCTCCTCTGGAGTGGCGACCCTGACAACTACGGACGCTATGCCGTCACTCGCGATTTCGATCGTGGTCTGCTCCAGGACATCACCTACAACAACCTCGGTCAGATGACGTCGATCAAGAAATTTAGCCTTGATCGCAGCGAATTGTTGGAAGACGTGCAACTGGACTACAGCTCGTTAACGGCGCAAACCATTACCCGAAATTCATCCACATACAATTTGAACTTCGTCCCTGGCGCCACTTGGCGACGCTCCATTACAGGTCCCGGTGTCTCCTTATTCGAAAGCGGATCCGGTGGGCGGCTGCATGCCGTAAACGGGACAGTTAAGGGTCGCAGTGTTTCCCGTCAGGTCACGCTAACTGGAGATCAGGAATACGTGTTCCAGTCGTCAGTACCTAAAAACGTCAGCAAAAAGATCAGCGGCGATGGGCGTGCGCTTTCAATCACGTCCAACGGCAAGACCCTAAACCAAACATTCACCGGTTACGGCCAAGTACTTGAAACCAAGTCCGGCGACACTTTGATCTATCGGTTGCAGGGCTTAACGGGTCACAACCAAAGGGCGAGTTTCATTTCCGGTGGCGAACATGGGCAAGAGTCCTACCAGGGCGCTCTGCTGAGCTCGCAACAGGTGGGAGACCACACCAACTTACAGGTGCAAGAATGGGATCCCTTGGGTCGACCCTCGTCGTTTAACCTACAAGGCGAAGATTTCACTGTTGATCGTGCACCCGGTTACGAGAACGTGATACGCACGGCCAAGAAGATTAACTCGGCCAAGTATTACGATGGCTTGGGCCGAATGGTAGAACACACCATTCGCGATCTGCGAACGCCGGAAGAACGCGGCGACGATAGTCGCTTAACCTCCTACACCTGGAAAGCGCGCTTTGGTAACGGCGTGGAAGGCGGCAATTACAGTGGTCCCGGCGACAACAAGATTTTCGAAGAGATCGACGGTGCAGGCAGTACGAACTTCTATTACAGTGCCCTGGGCGAATTGCTCCGGGCCGACGAGATTCCGGAACCCGAAAATAAACGCGCCAAAGCGGTAGCCCGATCGTGGTACACAGAACACGGAACCGAGGAACATGGCGAGCAAACCTGGATCACGGTCAAAAACACGGGGCCCGAGGGTTTCGCCTTCGTCCAGAAATTCGATGATGAAGGGCGTCTGAGGACCATCGAGCAAAACGACGTGGTGATCATTGACCAAGAATACGATGGTGAGGGCCGTTTGGCGCGCGAAGTTGATGTGCTGGGCCGCGAGCGCACGCTCAATTATGTGGGCGACCTGCGGCTCCCGTGGCTCGAAATTATGCGAGCAGGCGATGAAGAGCACATCACGCTCTACACTTACGACAGGAATCAACGCCTCATCGAACGACGGAACCGCGTGGAACGCGATGAAGAAGGCAATTTCGTTGGCGGCATCATTTGGACCTACGCCTACGACAGCATGGGTCGTCGTACACACAGCTATCGACTGGACGACCAGGGCGTACCCCAACTCTGGGAACAACTAACCTTTGTCGCCAACTCGAATTTGGTGACCGAACGCATCGACGACCGCGGTGTGACCTGGACCATGATTTACGACTCCGTGACCGGCGAACTAGCCGAACGCAGCAATTCGGAAGGTCAACTAGAGAACTGGACATACCGCGACGGCGGCCGCAACGTGCTTTATCAACGCGGTGGCATGAGTGTGCGTATTCGCCACGACGATCACGGCAACATCCTGGAACACACGGTCAACGACACCCAAACCTGGACCTACACCTACCTGGAAGGTGCCAAAGCACCCGAAACCGAAACCCATCCCGACGGCCGCACCGTGACCCGTCAGTTCGACGGCTTCGGTAACCCGGTCTCCGTCAGCTACAGCGACGGCGTTCAAGTGTTGGATGTAGCCCAATTATTCGATGGTCAGGACCGTCTAATCGGCTACGACGCCTCCAACGGCCAGTCGGCCTCGTTCCAGTTCGACCAATTGGGTCAGTTGGCCAGCGAGACCTGGCAACTCGCCAACCATAACCAGCCGCTGACTACCAGCTACCAATACGATCGCTCAGGCAATAATACTGGGGTCACCTTCCCCTCGGGGCGCCGCGTGCAGCGCAACTTCAACGCGGCCGGCCGCTTGACCGCCATTTCCGAGGGCGGCCACCAACAGGCCAGCTTCCAGTACAACCAATTCGGCGACCTGAGTCGCGTGTTCCAAGCGGGCTCGGAAGCCATCTACGGCTACGACGACTATGGCCGCATCGTAGACCATTTACTGGCCGTGGCTCCGGGAACCGCCCAACAATCCACTCGCCACGAAACCTTTAGCTACGGCGTGGGTTCGCCGCACCCCGACGATATGACCGGTCACCGCCTACAATGGGGTGATGTGAGCCTCAGCGAGTCCTTCGGCTACCACGCCATGGGCATGATGACCCAGCACGAAGTGACTGCGGCTAGCGGGATTCCCGGCATTCAGGTGGGCGTCACTCAGATCCAACACGGAATCTTTGGTCAGATTGAAGCTATGCAAACACCTTACGGTGACATGAGCTACCAATACAACAACCTGGACCAACTCACCAGTCAGAGCTTCCAAGGCAAGACCACAGACTACGCCTACGATCAGGCCGGTCGATTGATGTTGGAGACCGAAAGCGACGGCGTGGGCACCACCGGTTACGAACGCAACTTTAGCTATGATGCCACAGGCATGTTGTCCAGCCTCACCGAACGTGGGCCCCCAGACGACGAACTCACCCAAGTCTTTGAGTTCGACCAATTCGGCCGCATGCGCGGCCAGCGCAACGGTAGCTCTGAATCCATCGGCTGGAACTTCTACACCCTTTCACCAGCCATCCGCGGCAATGAACAGACACTTCCCATCGCGGCCGCCCAAGGCACCCTAACCCAAGAGGTCCTGATGACCACCCGCGCAGGTCGCGGTCAACCTCAAGTGATGGGATACAGCTACGGTCCCGCAGGACTGAATCACGTTTCCTCCTTTCCAACTGGCAGTTGGACTGCCGGCTCGATTAGTCCGCAACTGTCCGATCCCTTCCAGAACGTGATTGGCATGCTGGAACCCCACGTCATGAACCAGTCGCCCGCTGTGGCGACCCTGGCCATGGCCAGCCATTGGGATGTCTGGGGTAGCGGCGTTTCGCTGGATCCGGTGAATCTGTTGGATCAATTAGGTACCCTTCCATTTGATGGTTCGCTAGCTAATGTGTTGGGTCAGACCTGGGAAATCGCCCCTGAAGAGTTAGGTCTTTCCGGTTACGGCAATGAACTGGATCCAGCAACTGGTGCCGCCTGGGCCGCCCAGGCCAAACACAAGTTAATTCCCGGCTATAGCGGCAAGATGCGCGTGGGCGGTTTGTTGGATCCGCCGGACGAGGCGCGCCAAGCGCCATCTGGTCTGGCGACTACGCCGCTGGGTGCGCTCCACGATTTGGGAGCACGTCTATACAGTCCGTTGAGCCAGCGCTTTACACAGCCAGACACTTGGTCGATGTTCCAGGTCAACCGCGACCACTTCACGGCCGATCGCTACCTGTACGCCAACGCCAACCCGGTCATGAACTGGGATGCTGATGGTCGCTTGAGCTCGCTCAAGTTAGCCATGGGCTATACCAATATGGTGGGCGACATCGGCGATATTCAATACGCCCAATCCCGCGGTGAATGGTTCAAGGCCCAATTGGATCGATTAAAGGGCGAGTACGGATTTAAATTCAACGTAGCGGCCGCCATCCTCGATGCCGGATCCGCCATTCTTCCTTACAATAAACTTGCCGTTTTCGCCGACGGATTCAGTACCCTCAACAGCTTGTTCCAAGGTGATTTGAAGGGTGCCGCCCTATCTGCGGGCTCAGGCATCGTTACCTTCTTCTCGGGCGTACGTGTTGCGGCACTGCCCAAGCTTTTGCGCATTTTCAAGACCATCAAAGTGCTGCGCGCTGCGCGGGCCATCGTTACCACCATGGAGCTCTTGGACATGGCCGATGCGGCCTATGACGTGTTGGTGGGCGGCGGTGACTTGGATTCGGCCCTCCTTGAGGGCTACGGCATCGAAAGCTCAATCCTCGAGGCTCAAGCGTTGGTCAGAGGCCAGGCGACCTGTTTCCTGGAAGGCACGGAAGTGCAAACCGGTGACGGTAACTACGTGCCCATCGAGTCGGTTCAGGTAGGTGACCGCGTGATGAGTGAGGCCGATGAGGCTAAGCCCTCACCGCAAGTGGATGCCGAGCACTGGCGCAAAGTGACGCTGTGGATGCCGACCCGTGGCGATCCTGCGGGCGACGCAGCAGCATACATCGAGATCCAGATGATCCGGCCGCTGGAGTGGCTGGCCGCGTTAGGCGTTGAGGCCGGCAAGCCTGTCTTCATGGTGCTCGACGAATTGGGCATTCAGTCGGATGCGCTAGTGATGGCGGTGGAAGACTGCCCGCCTGTCGAGGAAGGCCCGGGCCGCTTGGTGTTTACCACCTTCACCACACACGCCGACGACTTACTGGAGTTAACACTCGCAGAATCCGACGAACCGATTTACCTGACCGATGAGCACCTGCTCTATTCAGACGATCGCGCCGATTGGGTCGCGGCAGATGAGCTGTTACCGGGTGAGTGCATCCAAACCCAAGAAGGCTCTGCGTGCGTAGCTGGCGTGCAATGGCGTAAGGGTCACTTTGCGATCCATAACTTGGAAGTAGACACCACCCATTCCTATTACGTAGAAGGCGACCTCCTCACCCACAACGCTAAACCCCGTTTACGCCAAAAACCGCTCAAGCGGACCAGCAAGCATTCTAAAAAACTCGGCACGAGTTTACGCGCGGACGGGTCCCCGAGGCCAACAAGAAAACATCAAGCGGCGCATATTGTTCCAACGAACGAATTCGTTAATCGTTCGGCACCTGTGCGCCAGTCAATTCGCACAGCGCAAAAGAAGTTCAACAAATTCCTTGGGGAGCATCAACGTGATACATTAATCAACGGTTTTTGGGCGAAGTCAGGACACTTGGGTACGCACAAAGACGAGTATTTCTTGGAGCTAGGACGGGCATTCAGTAAGGTTAACTCCACGCGCCATGCGGAGCTGGTTCTGGATCGCCTGAGACACAGAATTCTTAGCGGGGACTTTCTTTGACAATGGAACTTCATACCCTTGATGTCATTACTGATGATCCGAGATTCGAAGGATTCGGACTTGAGGATTCGCCATCCCTGTTGGACCGCGATGACCTAGAATCCGACATCACTCCAGGATTTGGGTCGGAGGAAACCAGGCTCTGGAAACCGACGGTCCTAAGAAAAGTGTGGAAGGCTCCAAAAGTCATTGGACGTGTAGGAACCTACAATGATTTTCCCGGAATCAACTTAATCTTTCCAGCATTCAGCCGCAAGGCATGCGACGCCCTCAGGGATTTACTCGAACCGAATGGCGAACTCCTTCCTCTTCGTTCAGATGTAGGGGAATACTATTTCTACAACATAACAACCGTGTTGGATGCACTTGACCACGAACGATCAAGATGTGAGTTCTGGTGCGATCCGCCAACAACGGCCATCGACATAGATTACTTCGCGTTTCATGAAAAGGTAATCGAAGACCAGCCGATTTTCAGAATCTACGAGGAACCCACAGTCACCATCGTGTCGAGCGCATTCGTAGAACGTGTGTCCATTTACGGGTTAGCTGGCATGAGATTTCGCAAGATCTGGCCGCTTCCCATCGATGTAAACTGGAGAGATTACAACAAAAAGCTTTCCCAGGTCGGTGTTGACTGTCGTGATCTTAAACGAAATTCATTCGTCATCACGCTTGATATATCTGGAGATCAGCTAACTGCGAGTGAGTTAAAACGGATCAATACGATTGAGAATGAGCTCGATTCGTTTCTGCAGACAATTAACATCGACACATTCTATTTTGGATCCTACGAAGGGCGGGATTTGAATAGCGGCGCTGCTCGCCTTTTTATAAGCTGCCCTGACTGTGATCGACTTGCAATCAAATTGCAACCCTACTTTATGAACCTCAGATGGCCACACCAAATTAGCGCCTTCAAACGATACGGTGGTATGCATGAATCAAACAGCAAAGAGGTCGCTTTCGATTACTCTCGTGCTGAATAATTCAAAATGTCACGGGCACACATGGTCACGAAATAATAGAGTCTCACTTCCCAATTTGTCTTAATGAATAGGTCTGTATCTGTGAATCGATTTGAGAGCACTTCAGTATGGCTGGGATCATCGAAAATCTCGTCCAACCTGCCAAAGTTTAGGTTATGTCCAATTTTAATTGGAAAAGGAACCTGTTCCCTAGCTATCACTATGTGGGACTCCACGTTACTACGTTCACTGGTCAAAATAAAGTTTGCCCAGATTCGTCGTCTAACCCTCATACTGTCTTAAAGCCTTTCTAAATAAAAATGGTATCCATTCCTGACATTATCTATTGGGATATGCAAAAATTATTGCCGAAAAGATCTCCGGTTCTCGACGTAACTTCGCAGAAGTTACTTTCGAGATAGACGACGGAGAGGACGAGTTGTCCTCTCCCTCGCGTTTAGCTGGCTTGTTCGATGCGATAGATAGTCTGCGTTGGAAAGGCGAATTCCAACTGGCGATGGTTGAATTCTTCTAGAATCTCCAAATTCACGGCCGTTTGGGTGGCCATAATGTCGGCTTCTTTTAATATGTAGTAAATGAACAGGATGTTGAGCGAAAAATCGCCAAATCCGCTCATTGCGATCACCACGTTCTCGTCAAGCGCTTCCTGTTTGCCCGCGATCTCCCTTAGCGTTTCCATCGCCTCGCGGATTTTGCTTGGGCTGGTGTCATAGGTTAGACCCAAGTTCAAAACCACTTTTCGTGATGGTTCGGCAGTCACGTTTTCAACGGAGCTATCGGCGAATTTGGCATTGGGGATGGTAACTATGCGACCTTCCAAGGTCTTAAGGCGCGTGCTCCTCATACCAATTTCCACCACCGTGCCGTCGAAGCCGCCCACTTTGATGCGTTCGTGAAGCGTAAATGGTTTGTCGATAAAGATCGTGAAGCCGCCAAAAAAGTTGGAAACCGTATCTTTCGCCGCCATCGCTAAAGCCAGTCCACCGATGCCTAATCCAGCAATCAGAGCACCCACGTCATAGCCTGAATTGTTCAGGGCGACGATGATGCCTACCGACCACACGATGATGCGAGTCATGCGTCTGAGGATGGGTAATAGTTGATCATCGAGCTTGTTATCTGACGCTTCAACGATGGGGACGAGGTAATTCTCATAGATAGCGTCGAGCAATCTCGCCAGTAACCAAGCGACTGCCAGCGTGATCAACATGGTGGCACCAGCTTGAATCCAAACTCTTACTGAATCACTCGTGTTCAGACGTAAAAGCGCATACAGAATGCCAAGCACCGTAACAATGAATACCGCCGGCTCTTCAACCATGTCCACGACAATGTCATCAAATTTGGTTTTCGTTTTTTTGGTAAGCCCGCGCACAATTCGGCTTAGGGCCCAATACATTATCTTGGACACAAAGAATGCGCCCGCAATGATCAGGAAGGTTACTAACCATTCCATGACCGTATTGCCGTAATAAGTTTTTTCGAGAAACTCGTTCATTTCTAATCCCCTTTTCGATCTTTAAGAGTTTGAACACTGTCCACGTCATAACAAGAGTGACGCCAGGCAACCATCAATTTGAATCCGCCTTACCTGAATGCCCCCGCATTAAATCAATGATTGCAAATTCTGGCCAGTACCTGTCGATGACAATCAAATTCGGTCGGTGTTAGCGGTCTCGCGCCGACACCTTCAAACCAACAAAAAACCTCGCTGACGTTCATATCTGGGCGCTGATCTTCAAAGCCAAGACTGGCCTCTAGATACCTTGCCCACCGATGGGATGAGTTTCAAATCGTTCGCCGAAGCTCGCCATTAATGGACGGCCTTTTGATATAGCCGCTTGGACGCTGGGCAACGACAATGATGCTTGGTGTTTTTCCTTGCTTTCCCAGACTTCCGTTACCCAGATCCCATTTCCATCTACTTGGTCTTCCGCAACGATATAACTCAAACAGCCTGGCATGCCAGTGACGCCATCCACAAGGATCGAAATGAGTTGCGCACGCTGACCTGCAACCGAAATAATCTTACCAATCAAACCGTACATGAACTCCCCTACCCTGCATTCTCGCTTACTTGCAGCGCAGAATATAACATGCGAGCCAAATCATGCTGCGGCACATGGACGACACCAGAGACAAAATCGGCCAGGTTTTCAATGTCTAACGCTTGACGCTAACGTGCGCGTAATCCCGCAAGGTGTTGGCGTGGTCCCGCTAAATCGCCCCATAGGACAAATCCAGCTAGGCTTGCTTGAGATGTCGTCGTTTTGATCCAGGACCCCGTTTCACCACTTGGAAACAAATCACTTAGCAAGCGAACCACTTTTGCCTTAGGTGCCAGATCAGACAGAGAGGCGGTCGCAACAATCTGGCCTTGGTCATCAATCAATTCTATTTGAACATCAATCGTCTCCGAGCCACCGTTTAGGAATGCCAAGCCCGTCCACTGATTGGGCCCAGCGCTATTCAGTGGCATGAGCAAGTTTGCTTTGAATTGATTATTGGCATTCAGCCCAGCGAAGAATGTATGTTCACTTTGAGTCGAGGCTCCAAATAACTCGTAGCCTATCAGTGGTTGACTTGATGTGACATCAAGCCAGGCGCTGCCAACCGGAAACTCTGCCATGGAGTGTAGGTCAAAAAGCCGAGTTATTTTGCCATTTGCGGTAACATCAACCGCGCGTTCCAGCAGCAATTCACCGCTGGCAGCGTAATAGCGTTCCATGACCATGTCGGATTCACTGCCCACATTGATGTAGACCAAACCACTCCAAAACTGATCCAGGTCGGTGGCAATGTGTAGGAATTGAAGCTGCTGAGATGTTTCACCCACAAGATCGATCATGGCCAATTGGTTCTCGCCCGGTAGTCTGACAAAATATTCCAAAGATGCGAGTTGAGGCATACTACTTGAGATGCTCAAAAAGTTGACGTTGGCGAGGTTAGTACCCAAAAAGTGGCGTACGTCTTCGTGGCTCTGCCCGTTGGGCAAAAAGTGATCCAGCAGCTGATGGTTGCTGCCATCTGGGTCAATTAATTGAGCATTAGCACCCGTCGTGCCCGCATTAACGCTGGCGATAAAGGTCTGAAACTGTTCCGTCCTCTTAGCTACGTGTGGGACATAGTGTTGATCGGCCAGTGAAGTGCCAGCCCATGCCGCAGCCCAATTAAGTGGATCCAGCCATTCGCTCAAGACGTCAAGTCGCTCACTGCTCTTAACCTGAACCGACGCCGTTTCCGCTGCAATCGCCGCTGGTACGTCTTGGAACTTTATGGTGTGGCTACCCATGGCAGGAACCTGGGGCGGAGTCGTTATTTGGCCCAAATAGCCGCCTTTGGCATCGAAGGCTTCGACAACGAGTTGGGAATCGCGATCATGGTTATTGATTATTTTAATGAGGGTCGTTCCACCGTCTCGATCATTGATAGCGGCAACCACTGCCAGCTCGCTTAATGAGTTATTGCTTTGCTCGTCAAGCAGAGCCTCATCGAGGTTGATTGAAAAGAGCGAGCGGCCATAGGTTGCCGCAATCATTTTTCCGCTGGGCGCATGATAGTCCAAATCATTAACTGGACAACTTGGCAGGTCTCGTCCAAGCAAAGACCATACGTGACCACCTTGTTTTGACACAAAAACACCCAGATCGGTGGCGACGACCAAGACCTGAGTGTCTAGCGAATGAACGACCAAGTCATTACAAGGAACCTCCGGTAAATTGCCTGAAATATCCACCCAATTACTGCCAAAACTATCTGACCTGAGCACATGAGGCTGATAGTCCTCATAACGAAACCCAGACAGAGTCACATACACGATCGCGGCATCAATTGGATCGGCAACGACACGTGTGACCCAGCGATTAGGAAGTCCCTGGTTGATTAGTTGCCACGCTTCGCCCCCGTTTTGAGTGACCCAAACATTGCCGTCATCGGTGCCCGCATATATCACACGACTATCACTTTCAGCGACATCGAAGGTAGTGATGGTGCCCCAAGGGTAGCGCTCCTGCCCCGTTCCATTTTGCTTACTTAAGTCTGGGCTGATGGCTTCAAAAATTGTCGGGTACGGACCAGTTCGGCGATATAGTCTCTGGGCACCATAATAAAAAATGTTGCCATCGTTTGGGTCGAAGCTAATGGGCGTATTCCAGTTACGACGGTCACTGCCAGGAAAGTCAGCGGCTAAATGATGCCAGATCTGCGCATAGTTGATGAACTCAAATATGTTGCCAAATTGGGCTTCCATGATGATGTGGGATTCATCGCGAGGATCTATCGCCGTATGAAAGCCGTCTCCGCCCAGCCATTCTGTCCAGTCACTATTTTGCGGAAATCGAGACCAGGTCCCATTATCCTGCATGCCCGCAAAAAGTGTCTCCCCATTTCCTGGCGAAATAGTAGCCGCATAGAGCTGGTTGTTAGGCATATTTTTGAGCGGCTCAAAAAGAAACGCACCTTGCGATCGGTAGAGACCGCCGTCATTACCTAAATATATGAGTGTGGGGTCTTCAGGATGAAAAGCCATGGCGTGGTGGTCCACATGAACCCATGGAAAGCTACTATGTGCCTGATCAAACCCAAATATCTCTGTTACATAGTCATGATATTCCGTCCAAACCGAGTTCGGTCGCTTGACATAGAACTGAAGATTCGGCAGATACACATAGTCTGGGTCGGTGGGATGGATATAGATTTTGCCGCACCAATCGCCAAGCGGGACTTCATTTGGATCAATGCCAGCCGTCGTGAATACTTGCCAATTGAGTCCGCCGTCATCACTCCGATAGATACCCAAGAATTCGCCATTATTTTGACTGTAATAGGCATAAAGAATGTTCGAGTGACTCTTGGACAGAGCCAGACCAATCCGAGAATGGTTCCCAGAATTTACCGGTAAGCCCTGCGTCATTTTTTCCCACGTATCGCCCTTGTCTTGCGAACGATATAGCCCACTGCCCGGGCCCGAATAAAAAAGATCGTTCTCATTGCGTATGCGATCCCAAAACGAAGCATACAAAATGTTTGGTTGCTCAGGATTAACGATCACATCAATCGCGCCAGCCGTTTCTGACACAAATAGCACCTGCTCCCAATTCAGGCCGCCATCCTTACTACGATAGATGCCGCGCGCCTCACCGCTGGAGAACAAGCCTCCCAAGACAGCTACATAAAGCAGGTCCGCATCATTTGGGTCCACCTGGATTCGCCCAATGTAACGGGATTGACTAAGCCCCACTGGCAACCACGATTGGCCTGCATCAACAGATTTAAGCACGCCCATGCCAGGATAGGTTTGCGAGCCGCCACCGCCGTTGGGCTCTCCTGTGCCAACATAGATGATATCTGGATTGCTAAGTGCAAGGGCAATGTCACCGATGGGCTGAGCTCCAAACGCATCCAGCAATGGCGTCCAACTTTGGCCTTGATCTTGAGAGTGGAAGACACCCCCGGAAGCAGAACCCACATAAAGAGCTCCCGTTGCTGTCACTTCAATATCGGTAATGCGCCCGCCTATATTATAAGGACCTTCCTGCACCCACGAAGTTGAACGTTTCTCTTGAGCCATACTCTGCAGGCGAGCCACTTTGCCCAGTTCTTGATGGTAAAGGTCAACTTTAACTTCATCATAGGGATAAGATCGTTGGCGATAGAACCAAGGATTTGGCGCATGTTTGTCTGCCAAACTCTTTTCAATTTTTGGTAATACTAAATCAAACGTTCCGCTCTCTGGTCCGGGTTGGGTCAAGAACAAAATAGTTAGCACGAAGATAGCTATGCAGGTTCTCATCATAATTACTTATCCAAATGTCGATTTCAACGAACCGAACTGACGTCTAGGGACCAATCTTAGGGAACGGAATCGTTCAGACAAAGATTATGACAGACCCAACGCACTGAAAATCGTTGCGATTTGTAAAGATTTTGACATGTTCTTGCGTCTCGTCCTTCCCGTACACAGACGAATTGGAGTCACAAATTTGGCTGCGCAAGTGGGGTGATATTGGGCTTTAACCGCAAGCTGCAATCGCATAAAAAAAGGACCTCGCACCGCGAGGTCCTTCTCCACATTCATGGCGAATGTAACTTGCTTATTTAGCGCCACTTCCGGTTGGGGGTGTCGCAAAGAAATTGAGCAATACCTTGTCGGTGTAATTACGCCAGCTGGCCCAACCCCAACCTTCAGGATGCTCTCCTCCATCAACTTGGTAACCTTTCCCTTTGAGCAACTCAACAAATGAACGGTTTAGCGTCGCCCAATTATAGTTACCTTGCTCGTTTCGGTACTCGTACTTACCCCAATCCAGATAGAAACGGACCGGTTGCTTCTCAGAATCGTTCACAATGGCAAGGATCTCCTCGCCACCGTTGCCATTCAGCAGGTGAGTTGATTGCCCACCCAGCATGCTGAAAACGCCAGGGTGTTTGAACGCCGTATAAATGGCCGCGTAGCCGCCTTCATCGCAACCCATGAAGGCGCGTGATGCCGCATTCGCCTGGGTACGATATTTGGCGTCAATCGCTGGTACGATTTCTTCCGCGATCATCTGCGCAAAGCCGTCGCGTTGACCTCGAGCATACTCTTGACCACTATTAGGTGCATCAATGAAAACAGCCACGACAGGTGGTATTTTGTTTGCGCGAATCAAATTCTCAATGGAGTTGGGAACTTGCGCCGCCGAAATAGCCATCGCGCCATTATTCACGTAGACGGTTGGATACTTAGTTGTCGCTTTCTCATATCCGGGTGGCAGATAGACGGTGATATTGCGGTTGTTCTCTAGCACCTTACTGTCAAAACCAAAAGTGTCCAAGGTTCCCTTGAGTCCGCCCTCGGGCGCCTTGAAGTGATCTGGTTGGTGCCACTTAGGCATGGCAATTTGCGATATATCACCAAAAAAGCTTGGCACTGTTTGGTCATTACGTGGATCTAGTGTCGCCTGACCAAAATCCTTATTAAAGCGGTAGTTGAGACGCGTATCTGCAGGTAACTCGAAAGAGGCGTAGAAGAGATTAGTACCAGGCACGTTAACCAAAGGCATTTCCGTATTGGTATCAATCATGTCGCCTATCAGAGCAATATCTCTCGCTTCGCCGTAATAGAGAAAGTGAGCGTATGTATCACCTTCAATAATTGGGAATTGTTTTTGTTGATTAATGAAAGCTTCAATTTTTTCTTTCTTGTCAGTCGACTTTGAGACTTCATTGATGAACATTTGAAATTTGCTATTTGCCAACATGGCTGCTGCTGGAGGTTCCGTTTCAACGAGTACCTGGTCAACCTTCGCAACTTCGACGGCCGCAATATCTTCGAGACTGCGAGTGAATATCTTGCCGGACGCAAAACTTGGTGGCGTCCAAACAATACTGTCGAATATTTCTGTGCTTGCCAGCTCGTGATAATCGTCGCCTGCCGCCTTAGCGACATGCATCGTTCCATTCTTTGTTTGAATCACCAAGAAGTCGTCGACCACAATCAAGAAACCATCTCCTGGCGGACGCGACTTCCATGCTATTTCCCCCGTTTCAGCGTTGAGACAGGTCAAAAATCGACCTGTGTATCCAAACAAGAACCCCTTGTGCTCGACTGGCACGTTGAAGGAACGGGTCATGTTGGGAGATCGCCAAAGCTCTTTAACTTGTAATGCATCGGCTTCACCCGTGATTTGGATCATGGTCGATTCCCGGCCATTACTGGCTAAGAACAAACGATCTTTACCAATTGCCAAGGGGTTCATACCACCACCTTGGGTATTGTGTTCATATTCCCAATATTTGGCGCCCGTCTTTGGGTTAAGACCAAAAACAAACTGTCCACCTGCACAAATCACGTGTGGGACACCAGCTAAAGTGGCGGTGATAGGCGATTCGTAATTGATCTGATCGTTGCCAGCCGACCAAACTAATTTCCCGTCACTGGCCGAAAAAGCACTGATTGCCTTTTGCTCCGCACCTGTCTCCACGATTAACATATCGTCAAAAACGACAGGGACGGTTGTGAATCCGTGACCTGGGATGACGCCTTGATGATCGTTGACAAGGTGTGTCTGCCAGATGACTTTTCCTGTATCCAGCTGCAAGGCAAAAAGTTCGCCAAACGCACCTAAACCATAAACCCGATCGCCATCTATGATGGGGGTCGAGTTGGGGCCATCGTGAGATCCATTGTGGCCTTTATAGGCTTCACCTATCTTGTAGCGCCACTGCTCTTCTCCGGTATCTTCTTTCATGGAAACAACAAAATCTTCCGTACCATCCGAAAACATCGTGATGGCTCGGTTGTCTTTAACAGAAATACTGGAATAGGCAGAGCCTAGTTCCTTTTTCCATGTCAGCTTTAGCCCATAACCTTCTTCGCCAACGTGGAGACTCTCGCTCACACTTGTAGCTCCGTTTAACTGATTTCCTCGCCAACGAGTCCAGTCGCCATCACCCCATGCAAACGCAGGCAACAACCCTACCATCAGCGTTAAGAACACACACCACGCCACCCCATTCTTCTTCCTCAACATGAATGCCTCCACTCGTGAATCCACCATCGTTCAGATTCGTTCATTATTTTTTTACGTACCCTGAGCCTGTTACTATTCTACGCACATCTAGGTTAGGAGTTTTAACAATTGAGAAGGAAAAAAGACCCGCCACCACTGAATTTACGCTTCTGAAACAATCTGTTCACAAATGTAAACAATCCGGGTGCACGCCCTGTAATCACTAATTATGCGTTCATCTTCACTTTTCTGACCCCGCTCTGGCCGTAAGCGATGAAGCAAAAAATGGCAAGCATTGACAGACATATAGCCTTCCACGAGTGATATATTCAACAAACCACTAAGTGTTCACAATCAATATCGGGGGTCTACATGATCATGGCACGATGGATAGCGGCAGTTTTTTGCCTTGTCAACTGGACGACGTTTGCAGCAGACGACCTTTTGTTGAACCACGAGCGTTTTCAAGTACACGCCGAATTTATGGACAGCAACGGTCAGTCACTAACAAGCGGCTCTATGCGACTGGACGAAGCCACCGGTTTCGATGAGACTGGCTATTTCTGGGTGAATGATCCAGATCAATTGGATCTTGTAGTTCGCGTACTAGATGGCTGCGCGTTAAATGATCGGTTTTGGGTTTTTGCCGCTTCGTTAACCAATGTCGAGTACGAATTAACCGTTGTCGACACCTTGACATCTGACGAAGCAACCTATGTGTCTGGGCCGAGCAAATTAGCTCCGCCCATTCAGGATACGGTCGCTTTTGCGACTTGCCCATCGTCTAAAACCAAACATACATCGATGCAAAGCCAAGCCGACCAACGAGTCGATAGCCTCTCCCTCATCGACGATCGTTTTCTGCTCGAGATCGACTGGACGATTCCTGGCCAAGGTTCCGGCAAAGGACAAGTTGGTGTGGCTACACCGGTAGCAGGTGCATTCTGGTTTTTGGATCGCTCAGACCTAAACGTTTACGTTCAAATCACTGATGCACGTTCGATTAACGGCCATTACTGGTTGGCATACACTTCGCTCACTGGGGCAAACTACTCACTTAAAGTCACCGACACGCTGTCTGGCATTGTCAAGACATACCTAAACCATGAAGGCCAAGCAGGTTACGGGATCGACAGCTTCCTAGACGAAGCCGTTGACCAGGCGCTCCTATTCCCCTGGATCTCCAATAGCGAACAATACGAAAGCACATTGATTATCAATAACATCAACTGCCTGCCCGCTGACGTCTCAATGCAGGCGAAGCGAGAAAACGGCGATATACAAACCATCACACGCACCGTGCCAGCTTTGGGATTCTTAGAGACAAAGGCCGCCGATCTCTTTCCCGACTTAGGGGTGGGGCCCGGTTACGCCGTTGAGGTTAACACGCCTACATCCGGTATCCGCGGCCGCTGGGTTACCAATAACATCACCACCAACTCGCCTTCTCAGGGCGTCGCCATCCAAGTTCCTGACACGCTACTTAATCCCCTACCAGCCAATGCCGATATTGGCAATTCGTTATTATTTGGGTACTTGCCTTTGAATAACGATTTCGTTTCGGCACCGGTCATCGTTAATGTCGGTGACGCGCCAACCGACGTGACGCTCTACTTCTATGATCAGCAAGGACGTGTAATTGCTTCGGACTTCGAGTCTGCGCGCCAGCTACAGCCTTTTAGGCCATTTGCGCGCTTAACGCTTGATTTAGTGGGCGGTCGATTAGGAAACGTCAGTATGGTCGCCCATAGTCCAGATCAACCCTTGAGCGGTGTCGTTTTTGTTTTCAATGATGACGGTGAACCCGCTATCGGAAACGCCAGTGCTATCGACTTCGTCCCTCCAAACTAGTCACGCACCTAAGAGACCTCATTACCGAATAGATCGCGGCGATAAGCGCAATGCCACGTCTCGCTCCCTAGGGCTTGCAGGCAGCGAATTCCTAAAGAGGAGTTGGTCTAATGGCAATTGCTCAATTCTTTTTACAAATAGTTTTCATCATAACTAACCAAAAACGCGATCAAGAAACGTCTTAGTTAATAACGAACCAAAATTTTCGGTGACTTAAGGCGGTTTCCAATGATGATTCAAACTGATATCCAACATTCATGGCAGAAGGTATTGGATGTGATCGACGTTAGTGATTTGCCATTTATCCTTCAAGTTACCCGTCGTGAAATGTTCATCGGAGACCATGTGAGGTCACCACTAGACCTCAATCTCGATCGCCAAACCGCATTCCACTGGATAACCCAAATTGAGGCCCTAGCCGCAGGCCTCGCCGCCCGCTAACCGATTCTCAATAGCCAGCAATTTGATATCAGACTAACGGTCCCCAATCCCCGGACCCAACAACCAACCATGCCTAATGTTCAAACAATTCAGAAAACTGGATTGGGTTCTCGAACATTGATGGCATTCATGTTTGTGATGTAGTTGCCGTGCTAAACTCAGATTCTGAAAATAATTGGCTCGAGGATTCTTATGCAACCTGGGCTGTCTATTGTCATTCCAACCAAGAACGAGGTGTTGAATCTTCCTTGGTTATTTGAATCGATTCAACAGGCGATACCAGCGAATGTCCCTGGCTTTGAGTGTATTGTAGTCGACTGGCCTAGCGGCGACGGGACCGAGGCCCTGTGCAACCAAACAGACCACGTGACCTATCTGAAGACAAGAAAATCCTATGGGCAAGCACTTATCCAAGGGATTCACATATCAAAGTATTCTTTGGTAATGACTATCGACGCCGATGGGTCTCACAATCCCAGACACGTCGCAAGCATGCTGGAGGCGATGGTTAGTGCCGATGTCGTAATTGGGTCCAGGTACATGTTTGGCCATTCACACGATGGGAATTGGGTTCGGGCAATCTCAAGTAAATGGTTGAATTGGTACCTAGCGCTGCGTTCTGATGTAGGTATCACTGATTTGACTAGTGGTTACAGGATGTACCAAAAGCAGCTTTTTCACGGCATAACCTTAAAATCGACGGGATTCGATATCCAAGTTGAAATCCTTCAGAACGCCATCGCTCAAGGAAAAAAGATCATAGAAGTTCCGATTGTCTATTCAAAACGTAAGTTTGGACGCAGCAAGGCTTCTTTTTTCGCGGAAGGATTACGATTGCTAAGAGTCAGTTTGATGGATGGGTACGTAAAGACGGTGGAATGACGGAGTTAAATTGAATGGCAAGAGCCAGCAGACCGGGACCTGCCATTGAATAGCATCTTTCGATTCAACGGGCTCGGCTACAAACACCTCATATTTTCTTTGTGCCTCTTCCACTTTTTGTCTAATCTGTCGTCGCTTGTAAGCTACCAATTGCCGACAAACGACCACCTGCTTCATATCACCGAAATCCAGGCGATGGATGCCGCTTATCAGCGAGGTTTGCCGATCTGGGATTTCTGGGATCCAAGTATGGCGTGCGGCTACCCCTTCTTTCGAACCTACCCACATTTACTACACACGCTTACCTGGTTCGCTTCGCGTGTGACATCAATCCCGATTTCTCTTACCTATGCTTTGATTCTGCTGTGTGCGTGGACTCTATGGCCCGTATCGATGTATGTGGGCTTACGCTGGTTAGACTTGGAGAGGAGCCAAGCAAGCTGGATTACCCTGTTTTCTTGTTTTGCGTCGACCCAATTCCGATTTGGCTTTGAATGGCTTAACCAAGCCTGGGTTGGTCCGGGCCTAGGTCCTTATTGCATGGCGATAGTCCTGTTTCCGTTGGCACTGGGACTCGGTCGCCAGTGGCTACGTTATGGGCGTCTTCTATACCCCGCCGTTTTCGGGTGTTGGCTGTGCCTGTGGAGCCATTGGGTTGTTGGCTATGTCTTGGTTCTGACCTTAGTCATCGATGGCTTATTTAACGCCAAAGATCTTAGATCCTGGCAACCCTTAAAACGCGGAACTGTTTGGGGGGCTCTGGTCCTGTTGAAGTCGCTCTTTTTTATCCTACCGCTTGTGAAAGATTCCGCAACGATCAATAGATCCATTTTTGAACACCAAGCTTATTGGGATAGCTATCCTGTAAACGAAATTTTCGGCGCTCTAATCACCGGAAACCTGCTGGATACAACCAATTCGTTCCCTTTAATCACTGGGTGTGCGTTAGCCGGATTTGCGTGGCTGGTAGCTAAGAATCAGTATCGATTCTTCATTTTGTTATTTGCGTTCTGGAGCATCGCTTTTCTTGGCCGCTCTGGCCTTAACCCGGTTACCTGGGTCCTGCCTTTTTCGGAGAACATCCCGTTCGAAAGGTTTTTGTTTCCGGTTCAGTGGTTTTCCTTCTGCATTGCGGGACTTGCTGCGGAGAGATTATTCAAAAAGTGGCCCAAATTAACTGGTTCGGCAGCATTCGCCGGACTCTTTCCAACTCTGGTGTCCGTTTTGACGTTGGCGTGGGTTGATGTGCCCGTTTTGCATAAGAAATCTCATCAATTTAGCACACTGGCAGCACAGTACCAAAGCGATGATTTTCAGTCTGGGGCTATTCCCTCGCGCACACTACTGCCATTCTCAGACCAAGTAGCATATACAGGCATTGCTTGGCACAATATCGGATTGGTTAATCATGTCGAACACCTAGGTTTCTTGTGGCACAGCATGTCATGGAACTCAGATTTTCTTTATGAGTCAGATTACCGCAATCCACACATATGGCAACTCTGGGATATAGGCTGGGCGATCGGACCTCCTAGTCAATGGACATTTCCCTGGCTAGTTAACTTAGATTCCGGTTTATACCGAAATCATCACCAAACCAGTAGGTATGAGATTGTGAATCACCAACCATTTTCACCGGCCAACTCACAAGAAAAGAAGGACACCATTTTGTCCTGGATTCGAACATATCGATCTGACGCCAAATACATGGTGATCGGGATCGATTCAACCATGAACGGAAAAGGGAGTATCTTGGATATAAGTGACATATCGCCTGAACATCAGGCTGTGGTTGCACTGGTTGAAGAACCAGGACTTTTGATAGCCAAATGGACGTATCATCCAAATTGGCACGTTTCAATTAATGGAGAGCCCGGTCTCATCCATGAGGTTTCACCTTCTTTTTGTGGCGTCGTAGTCGAGAATACGGGACGTCACCTTATTGAATTTAAGTATATTCCGGATCCTGTTTATCGACGATTTTTTTGGACATGCTTGGTGGATTTAGGTTTTTTGGCTTTATTTATTAGACCAAAAGTTGTTTATCACCAAACAATTACCTGATCCAGACGCGAATGGATAAATTAATGACTCGAAATTCTCGTTGGATTGAGTAAAAATGTCTATTCTGGGGGGGATCGAGTTGTAATGGGACTTTTCCTATTTTGTCTTTTTTGTTCGACTCATGTGGATCGATGTTTAACGGTTGACGAAAAGGACCTTGTCAACCTGATCGAAAGTCACAAAACATCGGCGGTCAGTCCTGCAGACTTCGTCCTGCGACATGTCGGCGATCGCTTCGTCGTCTACCGCTTCTCCAAAGATGAAGACCTATTTAACGCTCAGTCACCACAGGACGTTAACCCCTTTTTACGGGCAGCCCTTTACCAAAAGATCGTTCAAGATTTTGGTGATGTATTTGATGAAGTTTTCATGGTCAGTGGATTCGAATACTTTAACTTCGCAGCAGGATTCAGAACGCCCATCAAAAATTCAGTTACAGGTATAGGGCGCGACCTCTTTGATTCAGCCGAATTCTTTGGGTCCAGCGGTCGTTTAAGCGGTTTCTCAGAGTTAGGTGAGGCGGTGCGATTCCTGTCAGTAAATCCCGACGCATATCGCCAATTTGAGACTATTCTTCTTCACGAGTTAGGCCATCGTTGGCTCGCTCACATTCAGTTTTTGGATGCTGGGATCCCGTCAAACGCTTTATTACACGGAACGGATCCGGGCCATTGGAATTTCCTATTGGATAGTTCCGGTTCATTCATGTATGGAAACAGTTGGATTGAAACGGGTTTAGATCAATTCGTCAGTGCGCAGCCATTTCAAACTTATTCACCCCTGGATCTGTATTTGATGGGATTTTATGAAGCAGATGAAGTAGACCCGTTCGTATTGTTGTCTAGTCTTGAGATCCAAACAGACAATGGTCTTTATCCTTCTGCAGGCCAGAACCTAAGTGCCACGCAACAGTTTGTGACGCTACAACAAGTAATCGATGCCGAGGGGATACGAGTACCATCAGCATCTAGGCAAGAACTTAAAGCGATTTTTGTCGTCCTTGAGGGAGAGTCGGTATTTGGGCCAAGCGTTTTTCCCGTTTTTTCAACATTCATCGAAGCTGTTTCTCGGAAGTTTCAAAGAACAACATCAGGTCGAGGCCTACTTGACTTTCACGTTCCTCATTTGAAAGGAAGAACCAATCAGGCCGACCTCGACTTGGCTCGGATCTTTTTACTCTCACGCGAGACAAACGGTCTTTTCTCTGATCATGAATCATCCAAGGTTCGCGATACGACCCAGGTACTTAGAGCGTTGCGTTCGGTTGGTCTAAACATATCACCCTATTTACAAGTTCTTCAGGCTAGGTCAGATCAGTCACTCGAGGAGACTGCATATGTATCGCGCTTGCTCTCGGAGGTCGGTCAAAACGACATCAGCCGCATCTCTAACTTGATTGCAAATCAACGTGCCGATGGTTCATTCGCATTGAGATCGCCGTATCTCGGAAACCTATTCGATACGGTGTTAGCGGGTTTGGCGCTACACGAGGCTGACCTTCCTCAATTTCAAGATGCGATTCAAGCGTCGGTTAGCTGGGTTTTAGCCCAACAGTCGCAATCAGGACTCTGGGGACAAGACAACGGCACCATTTACGAGTCGGGCTTGGTACTCGAATTCTTTTTGCGGCAGAACCTGGTTTCGGGTTTAGAAGTTCAAACTGACCTCGCTTTTTCAGCCTTAGATACGATGGTTCGCGCCGATGGCATGCTTGCAATCAATGCAAATGAACTGGTTAGCACGGCCCAATACGCCAAAGTTAGCCAATTGGCGAATCGACCCAACAATGTTTTTCTGCAACTGCTGGAAACGACACAATCCGACAATGGATCATGGAATGCAGGTTGTTATTCAACTGCTATGGCCCTAGAAGTGCTTGCAAATGCTCAGTTTCCTGACCTGTCGATTGATTCAAATTCAATCATCCTCATGCCAGAAAACGCAGGTTTGGGAGACATGCAAACCGTTAATGGTGTCTTCGAAAATATTGGCTCCGTGGCTGCCGACAATGTTGTTTTGGATGCTTTCCTGCGACTGCCCGACCAATCTACCTTGCCTCTAGAGAGTCAGAATTGGCCGACTTTAGCGCCCGCAACGCAACAAATCTTTTCATTTCAATTCAATCACCCTACCGATTTATCAGCCTACGACTTGGTCATTCAATTGACCACAACTACACCAGAATCAAATTCGTTCAATAATCAATGGGTTCGTCCCTACATTCACCAAGCTCAAGGTCCTGATCTTGGTTTTGAAGCAACCGCCATTCAGCCCATTAACCCTGTACCCAACGAATCCGCTATCCTTGTTTGTGAGGTCGTTAATATAGGCACGGTGGAAGCGAGTAGCTTCAATGTACAAATTGCAGTAGATCCACCATCTGGGCCAGCAATCACCATTTACGATCAAAATCACGCAGCTCTCATTCCGGGCTCAACCTTACCTATCCAATTGTCCTGGATTCCTAGCGAGATTGGCCTTCATCAGGTCACATTTTCGGTGACGGCAACAGGCGATGTAAATCTGGAGAACAATCTCGTCCTGTTTCCAGTCAATGTGCAACCGGCATATGCGGGTGTGGACCTGGCAATTCTCGCCAATCAATCCACGGGTGATGTCTTCACGCTTTTCGACACCATCCCCAAATCGATCGATCTGCAGTTTAATATCTTCTCATTAGGAACAACTACACCCCCAGAAGCAGACCTAACCATTTACAGCGGTCACCCGAGCCAGGGTGGGATCGTCCTGACCACACAAACCATCGTCTTGCCCACAAGCAATCCCCGTCAGATATCGGTTGTTATTGACTGGCTGACGCAACTTGATTTGTGGGCGGAAATAACGCCTGTAGGGGCACCAGATGGACGACTTCTAAACAACCTCGAAAACCACCTAATCGATTTAAGATCACATGAAGACCTCGAATGGGTGAACAATAGCCTTACGATTACGCCAAACCCTTCAGTCGTGGGCCAGCCGGTACAGGTAGAAGGCTCCATAGTGAATCGGCACGTAGCCAGTCGCAATACGACCGTTCGTATTAGCTTGGACGATGGCACCTCGATTCCCATTCAAAATGTTCCGATCAGTCTTCCTGGCAAGAGCACAACAAGTTTTTCATCCGTCATCGAACCCAACCAGATCTTTACTGGGAATATGGTTGTAAGTCTTGATCCCGATCAGGTTCTTGACGAAATAGACGAAGACGATCAAGGCCAGTCCTTGCCGTTTCAAGTCAACGCGAATTTGCTGGGCAACCTTCACATCAACCCGACAACGGTGTTACTCGACCCTCCTCCCCACCTACAAGGTGAGCCATTAGAGGTTTCGATTGATGTTTCTAATAACGGCAATAGCGCCTTAAATGACATCATGGTGCACTTGCGCTTGGATCATCAAGATGGTCTTGAATTATCAAACAGCGTCAATCTCGCGTCATTGTCGGCGGGCGCCGCACACACGTTTGACTTTACGGTGGATCCAGTTACATTTTCAGGAAGTCACTATCTTGTTTTTGTCGCGGAAACGACCGACCCTGAACTGAGGCTAGACGACAACATTGCTTTTATACCTATCTTGGTGCAAGGCGCTGCAAATCTAAGTATTTCAGATCAGACCATTTCCTTGGAACCCTATTGGCCAGGAGATGGCGAATCCACAACCTTGACGGTGGATGTCGCAAATACAGGGGCGACTACGGCATCTAACGCAACCATTGAGTTGAGAGCAAACCAAATCGATGGACCTTTGCTAGATAGTTCCGTTCACACCATTGGTCCTGGCACCCTCACCATCAATTTCACATTCACTGCAGCCCCAGATATATCATCTTTGGTCCTGACGGTTGATCCCGCAAACGAAATCGCCGAATCGAACGAATCAGATAACCTTGCATCGATTGGTTTTTCGATTAGGAACGGTGATTTTGGTGCAAGCCAACCCTACATATCGCCTAACAACGACGGAGTACAAGACCAGTTAACGCTCTATTGGGATTTGCCGATTTCACCTTTGCGCTTGGCTGTTTTTGATCGCAAGAACGAAGAACAGTTTTCGTTCTCGACTCAGCTTGGTCAAGGATCTATCACGGTTGACGGCAAAGATCCAGATGGCGAGGCCTTGCCTGACGGTGCCTATTTCGCCCGCCTCTTCGGCCCAAATAGCCAGCTGCCACTTCGAGAGCTGACCTTTATCATCGACACCAACCGCACGAAGATATCTGAAGCACTGGCTTATCAAGATCTCAGTTGGAACTTATCAACGCAGCAAGAATACGTCATGCCCGGTGATACTTGGTTTCAATGGGGACCGGTCGGTGCCTTTCTTTACTCACGATCACATGACGATTCCGGATCAGGCCCAGAATATACCTATCAATACCAATCGCCTGACCAAAGTTTAAAGGGATCGCTTTGGGTCGAGGAAACCCCCTTCTCTAACGATCCTATTGTTGGGCCCCGCTTAGACCTAAGCAATCATGCCAACCCAGGATTTGTTTGGTTTCAAAGCGATGATCTATCTGGGGATATGGAGTATTTGCTCTATCCCCATATTTCCTTTCCTAGTGGACCACCGGTTGCGACATTCACGCGGCCTGTTGCCGATGAAGTATTGGCTTGGGTTCAGACGGACAAGTTACTTGTTAAATCAGGTGGATCAGTTGGGCTTGTAGATACAGGCGCAAGTGCCTTTTCACCATTGCCCATGGCTACCCCATGGCATGATGGATTTGTTGACCAAAAACAATTTGGGGATGAGCTGTATTTCCTCATCGAATTGCAAACCGAATTCGTGTTAGCTGCGATTGATCTCAACACATTGACCATCCGCTCGCTCGTGGATTGGTCTAAATCTGAATTTGAAAACAGCATGGTCAGCGTCCTAAAGGCAGACTCCAGCTGGATACTTGCCGCCAAAGACACAACGAATTCAATATCTGACCTATACTTTTTTGATCCTAGTGCAGAAATAGCTACAGGTTGGACCGATATCTTCAGCGAGCCGCCAGATGATGCGCGTCTGTTGACAGATGGCTTACATGTTCTAACCGATAATCCTTGGAACTACCCACCTATCCAGCAGATAACCAACTGGAAAACGTTAGACCGTTTTCATATACCCACGTCACAAGCTGAATATCTCAAGGGCCTCTTTTCACCTGACAATTTGCATGTCGCTAACATTGTCCAGACGGGCTTTGATCCCGAACAGCCAGAACATTCAGCTGTGATGGCTCAGCCAAGCTCGAACATGGTGCTCGATTTTGAAGCGACCGTGTCTGCACAATATGCAGTCCGGTTGCAAGGAACGGTATCTGACCGCTATCTCAAGTCATGGCAGCTTGAATATGCCGACGGCGGTATGCCAGATATGTGGATTCCTACCGCATTATTGGGAACAAGGAACATTCGAAATGCTTACATCGCCACTTGGATTCCGCCCCAAGCTGGCTCGTACTTTCTACGGATCACGGCAACGGATCTAGCTGGTAATCGAATTCGCAAGGCCCAAGCTGTCCAAGTAGCCAGTCAACCGCTTTTTGGTAACGTTTCACCTTCAAGCTGGGCGATTTCACCGAATTTGGACGGGGTACAGGATGAACTTCACTTACAGTTTGAGGTCTTCCAGCTCCCGTTTGAGGCTCAATTTCGCGTGAAAGATGATGCGGGTTCCGTTGTGTACGCATCAAATCAAACGATCGCGTCATTGGGCCCCGCCCAGTGGGTTTGGGATGGCAGTGGCCTCAACGGTGTCGCGCCCGATGGAACTTACCAGATTGAGCTGAACGGCATTCCTTTTGAAATCTTGGTTGATACCTTAGCGCCCAATATCTCGTTTCAAATCGACGACCCCATACGTCAGCGTGCTGATACTCAGGGAAGATGCATTGGTATACAGAGCTTGGGTGTCCCCTATGATCTATCGATTGACGACCAGAACTTGACCAGTTGGCATTTGGAGAAAGAAACGGCAGCTGGACTTTGGCAATCTTTGCAATCTGGAAGTCAAACCCATGCCAATTTCCAGACCGACAACCTAGGAAATATTTTGCGGGGGTGTTATCGCCCGCAACTATGGTTGGAAGACTCCTTAAATCAAAATTTGCGCCTCATCGCTACCGATGCTGCTGGAAACCAAACGGTTCTATATCAAACGCCAATGTACCCACAAGTCGTTTGGACCTTAGACGGGACCAGCCACCAAACAACGTTTGATGCGGCCGGAAGTGACCTGGGCGATCAACCTTATACAGCACTTCAACAGCTGGTGTTTGTTGCCACGTTACCTGCCGATCGATTTCCCATCGACTTGACAGCAATCCATTTGAATAGTTCCCGAATTACTGATTTCTATGCCGATTCGCGTCAATTTGAGTCGGCCATCATGCAACCTAGAATTGATCCGACAGTTATCCCC
Source organism: Holophagae bacterium (assembly GCA_029263455.1). Classification (GTDB taxonomy): domain Bacteria; phylum Acidobacteriota; class Holophagae; order Acanthopleuribacterales; family Acanthopleuribacteraceae; genus JAGQSC01. The sequence goes on along the minus strand of JAJCXM010000007.1, from coordinate 21,453 downwards.
TTCGATAGCCAGCAAGATCGCTATCGACTTGAATTCGAAGACGCGAACGGGTCGACCTATTTGACAGAATGGTTGACTGAATCTGATGTGCAATTCGAGGCACACAACAAGAATGGGCAATTGCAGTTATCGGTTATTTCAAGAGAACCAATCCGTCGCGTTGAAGGTATCTTCTTGGGGGCAAAATCCTATCAAGATTCACAAACTCAGACGTATGCTTTAGAAGCGCCCTTTGAATTGGCTTATAACACCAATCAGGGCGGTCAATGTGGCAATGTGGGTGAAAGCTTCACTGCAGCGACCATTAGCTTTCCAATCGATACACCGAATTGGCTGAATGAATTACCGCCGGCGATTGGATTGGTGTCTTTTCAATTCGCTGATCTACGGCTCGAAACAGATTTTGGTGTTTTGGAGTTCAGCGACATCATGGCGACTAGCAGGTGCGATGAATTGACATTCAAACCGATTGCCGAATGCCGTTCATTACCTGAATTAGCCTTTGAAGTGTTCAAACCCACAGCTAATGAAAGTTTTAATCAGGTCGAACTACAATTCTTCTCGGATGCCAACAGCCTCAATCCCATTTCGCCACTGATGACGGTCGCAGAAATAACTCGCTTAGTCATCCCATTTACTGGTAGCCAGTCGCGGTCTGTGTTTTTGCGCAGTACTAGCGGCGCGCAATCCGTGCGCTGGCTCATAAATACGCGCGATCCATCTTTTTTCTCCATGACACCCTTTGCCCTTGTTGATGACAACCGCAGCCAGATCGTTAAGAACATCATCGCTCCGACGGCTGAAATCCAAGTTGATATGGATGACCCGATTTGGTGCGTTCCCAGCGCATGTGAAGTACTGACAGGCAAGGCGCAACGACCGCTCACTATTCAGCAGTCGTTTCTACCTACTTTACCGGCTGGTTACCAGCTCCATGGCGCCGATTGTATTGCTGAGTCAGCGTCCTGCCATCAACTCACCGCCATCACTGCGGTCAATGCCAGCAGCACGGTCACCCGTAACCTGACTTTCGAGTGGGATGACGACCAGAACGATTTGCTCATCATCAATATCATCCAACTTCGCGACGAACTGGACTGGGATCTTGTATTCGATTTCCAATTACCAAATGGCACATGTGCATCTCATATTCAAACCATCTCATTCGATCAATCAGCCGCCTGTTCTCAAGATTCGACGTTGCCCGTTACATTCGCACCTTCCACGCCCCCAACTCCTGTAAAGCGATTCTCGCCTAACGATGATGGACAACAGGATCAGCTCAATTGGACGCTAAACATAGGCTCAAATGCGACCCTAAGAGCTTTTATTGCGACTCAAGCAGGTCAGCCCGTCAGACTCATTCGGCCTTGGTTACCGGTAACGTCGGGTACGCTTGTGCTCGCCTGGGATGGCAAGAACGAGTTAGACCAGGTCCTCGCCGACGGCAGTTACCGACTACATGTCATTAGCGAAGGTTGCGGCGGTAGGCAAAGCGAGCTTCAATCTCCAATCATCTTGGATACCCAACCCCCTGCGGTCCTGATTCATCAACCCTTATCAGGAGCGGTTCTACTACCAAACGATGCAGTTGTCAGTGTAAACGACGAAAGCGGTATTGCTGAATCTAACCTGCGATTGACCTCCGTTGCAGACCCAAGCCAGTCAACTCTAATCTGGACATCGCAGAATCAGTCGCTCGATCAGGCATCAGTTGTCAGCCTAAGCTCAACTCAACCGGGACTTTATGACCTTTTGCTCGAAGCATTGGATAAAGCTGGCAACACGAGCAACGACCTTGTTCAGATAGAGCTCTTCCCCAACGATGTCATTCGTAGCTTTGAATGCATTCCGCGGGTCTTTTCACCCAATAACGACGGCATAGCGGATCAAGTAAGCGTCTCTTTTTATCTAGAAGAGCCAGCGACGGTAACTCTTTCTGTTGCCGGCAGCACCAGCGGTAATATCCTGGTCAATCAACCCATGCCAGTAGGTCAAAGCCAAATCAGTTTTGATGGGACGATTGGCGCTCAAGCCCTGATGACTGGCAGCTACTCGATGACGTTGTCAGCCCAAACAACCGGTGTCTCAAGCGCATTACTCACGTTCAAGGTAGACGTCAATCGACCACAAGTTTCCTTCGCTGCGCCCACTCCAGACCAACTCTTTGAAGTCCCAAATATAGAACTTGAAATCAATGTATCAGATCCACAACTGCAGTCTTGGCTGTTAACTGGAACGTTTGCCAATGGCCATATTGCGCCAATATACCAGTCTTCCAACGAAGCAAACGCACTGATTATTCCTGTTGATTTAATGGTTGATGGTCCCACGTCATTCATGCTCCACGCCCAAGACACGGTTGGGAACTGGCGCCAAGAAACACGCACCGTCGAGTTAGACACACTGCCCCCAATATTAACGGTGGAACCCCTGACAACAACAGTTTTTGAACCAGGTGAAAGCGTAACTCTCACCGCAGAATGGTCTGATGAGCATCCTGAATCCATGGAGATAGTCTTAGATTCACAATTGGTTTTTGTGCAGTCTTTGGGGCCACAAACGAGCGGTAGCTTGAACATGCCCTTTGACGTACCCTATCTGCCTGAGGACCACTACCCATTTTTGGTTAGATGTTCCGACTCTTTGGGGCACGTCACAGAACGTAACTTCACGGTTGCAGTCGATATTCAGCCGCCACAAGTTTCCCTTTTACCGCCTGCCAATAATCCTATCCGCAGTGAATGGCCTATTATCGGTACAGCTTGGGACTCCAATCTTGATCGTTTTGAACTCGAGCTAGCTCTGATTAGCGGCGGTATTCCTGGCCCGTTTCAGCGCTTGGTGACTCGTTCTCAGCCAATCACCCAGGCTGAACTCTATCGTCTGGCGGTACTCCCACCTGACGGTGAATATCGCTTACGGCTGATTGCTTGGGATCGACAGGGACGCCATGCTTCAACCATCTTAGATTTCAGCGTCGACAGAACACCGCCAATCACTCCCGTTGGTGCCAGCATTCAGACGCTTATTGTGGGTCAGGGCAGTAATCGGCGAGGCGTCGTCACCCTTAATTGGGTTGCAAACAGCGAATCCGATTTACAAGGCTACATCGTTAGCCGGAACGGGATCCTTGTCAGCACACTGCTGGAGGCGCCTTTCTATAGTGATGAGAATTTGAGCAACGGCTCTTGGACTTATCAAATTCAAGCTATTGATCTGGCTGGAAATCAAAGTCTGCCGACGACCCCACTCACAGCGATTGTTGATATTTTGCCACCAAACCTGGCTATTTTCGTTCCGGAATACGACGCGCTTGTGGGCACTCAAGTGACTATTCAGGGGTCTGTTATTGATCTTCATTTAGCGCAATGGACACTCATGGCGGGTGCTGGATCTAACCCAACGAATTGGTCAACGATTCAAACGAGCACACAGTCCTTACCGTTCGGCTCTTTGGGAACCTGGAACCCGATTTCATTAACAAGCGGTATCTATCAATTACGTCTGTTTGCCGAAGATCTTTTTGGTAACCAAGCTGAAAGCCGAACACAGGTGAGTCTCGATTCTTTGGCACCGGAACCACCCGGCAAACCCACTGTCATCTTAATTGGCAATAGCCTCTACGTAAATTGGACGTGGTCGGTATCGCCAGATGTGATGCAGTATATTGTTTACGCTAACGGTGGAAGAAACGGCCAAATCAGTGACCCACCTTTCGAATACGTCAATCCACCCGATGGCACCTACGTTTTTGAAGTGGCCAGTGAAGATCTGGCTGGAAATAAGAGCGCGCTCAGCGTGCCTTCCGACCCTTACATATTGGATCGCAACGCGCCACACGCCATTTGGGTCCAACCAGTCCCAGACACTCGCTTTGACTCGACCCTCAATCTCTTTGTTCGCTTTGATGCACAGGACATCGATACCGCCGAGTTCCAATATCGAGAAGCCAGCCAATCGTGGACAACGATTACCACAATCCTGGATCCTCCTTGGAACACAATTTGGGACGCCACAAGCCTAGCCGACGGGTTGATCGAGTTACGTTGTTTGGCAACTGACTTGACCGCCAATACCGATCCAGCGCCAACCGTCATTCAAGTTGAAAAGGGCGATATTGACCCACCACAACCTCCGTCTGGCGTCACCGCAGTTCTTATGGGTGACGAAGTTCAATTGAACTGGGATTTAGCTAGCGATTTGGATTTGGCTGAGACGCTCATATTCAGAGACCAGCTTCAAATTGCCGCTTTGCCGATACCACAAGACACTTACGCTGATTCAGCTATTCAGCTGGGTGAGATCTACAGTTATCAACTGCAATCTAAGGATAACAGCGGTAACCTTTCGCCATTAACAGCACCCATTGAAGTTCGCATTCAAGCTGTAACCGTTGAAACACCACCAAGTCTTTATGTGCAACAACCTTTCGAATTAGTCGGAGTTGCGCCTGCCGGTTATTTAACGGTCACCGTGTCTGATGAAAGCACTCCGATTCAGACCGTCAACGTCGAAGCAGATCGTTCATTTTCAATCGCGGTTGGAGGGCTGCAACAAGGGCTTCATGTTTTATCTTTCCAAGCCAAGCAAGGAACCACAAGCGCAACATATCCCCTTGATCATTCTGTACAGATCAGTGGTGATCCAGATCCTGTCACTCAATTAGAAGCGACAATCAATGCGGATATCCCCCCTCATGTCGAATTAACTTGGGTAGAACCCATTAGCCCAATAGAAGGCTACCGGATCTGCAAGAACGGTGAGCATGTCGATGGCAACGAATTGGTGACCCCGTTAATTTCGCAATTTACATCCACCTTTCAGCCGCTTTCGCTAGCGAATATGATTGACGGCAGTGACCTCACCTTATGGCAGTCGACTGGTGATTCTGAAGTCTTCATGATGACGTTCAATGAGTCCGTTCAACTTGGCCATTTGGTCTTCGACTGGGATGCCAACGGCGCTTTTCCCCATACACTTCGCATCGAAGCCTGGCTGGACGGGGAATGGTTTGTAATCTCCGATGTGCCGATCGCAAACACGGCGCGCTATGACAGCCAATATTTCGATCCTCTCCCCGGCGTTTTTTCGACCGATTTCCGGTTGACGTTGAATGCCAGCAGCGCTTTTGGCATTTGGGAATTCGAATGGCGGCAACCGACCACAAGAGCGGCGCCACTTGACCAGTGGACAGATCCAGATGATCGTTTTGGAATCCATACATATGAAGTAAAGACCGTAAGTCATTGGGGTAAGCAAGCTTCAAAACAGCTCACTATCATGCTAGGTGACGCGGATCCACCTTTGCCGCCTAGCAACCTGAGTGCGACGGTCACAGGCGATGAAGTGAACATTGGATTTACAAGCTCAGCATCGCCCGACGTAGCATTTCATCGGATCCGCCGAAATCAGATCATACGTACAGACCTTACTGTGCCCATAAACTCATTCCAAGATACGGGCTTACCGGTTGGCAGTTATGCCTACACGGTGACGGCTGTGGACAACTCCGGCAACGAGAGCACGGCAATCGGGCCCGTTGAAATCGTGATCACAAACAGTGCGGTCAACGCGCCTATCCTTGCGGCCAACATCGACACGATTGCCAAGCGTGTGGTCTTGGATTGGATTGACCTCAACCCGCTCATTCAGGACTATGAACTATTGCGCAAGGCTTCTTCACAAGCGCCAAACGCATTTGAACGCGTGAATTCTGGTCCACCCTTTATCGCCAAAACTTGGATAGATCGCCCGTCTGGAGGAAATTTCGATTATCAAGTCATTGCTAGCTACCAAAACGGAACCAGTATCGTTTCGAATCAGGTTTCAATCGAATTTCCCAATTTTGGTCCGCTCATTCTCAGCCCAAATGTGAATCGCTCTACGGCCATAATCGCTCCAGCGCCGACTGACGTTGAAGGTATTGCAAAGGCCAATCACTACATATCGATGGATGTAGATCGCCAGATACAAGGCACAGTCACTTCATCAGCAGAGCACCGAATACGCGATTTAAGGACGACAGCCATCGTACCTGATCACCTTAGCCTTTCATCTTCAGGCCAATGGCTGGCTGCTGCAGACGCTTCGACCGTTGAAATCACGGATCTGATTAATCAACAAACCACCAACCTATCCGTCACACAGAACGCGCATTCACTTAAATTTGATCCGCTGTCTCGTTTTTTGACTTTGATTGATGGGCCGGACCAAATGCCAGGAACACTGCGCGGATTTCGCTTGGATACTGGCCAGGAATGGCAGATAGCGAGTGTCTCGGCGGTCTCTTCATTTTTGTGGGTAGACTTGAATCACGTGGTTTTCGCGACAGGAACCCATGTGATGATTCTTGATGTATCGGCGGGAACTCAGGCATTGCTATGGATTTCAGCCTCGGTCATTAGGCAAATACTACTGGATTCATTAAGACAGCGAATATTTGTAGTTACGAGTACAGACCCGTCTGAGTTCTGGTCGCTATCTTTCCAAGGTGAAGCCATCCACGTGATGGATATCGACTTGAACAGCCGTGTCTTTGCCGTGCCTCTTTCAGCACAGCTCATCGTACAAGCCACGACTGGTCAGGCTGAAATCTGGTCGTTGGACGAGAATCATCAGATCACCGGCTCTCAGGCACTGGATTTGCCAATGGACCATCAACTGGTGGGCACCTTTGCTGACGCTGGATTGATATTTACTCAGAATCCTCAATCGACCTTGTTTGCGGGTGACAGGTTGAGCAACGACCCATTTGATGAGATTGGCTGGGCTCAAACCAACCTTGCATTTGAAATTTTGCCTGCCTCGATCCTAATTGCGCAACTTGACGGGCCACAAACGCATATTAGGCACTGGACACCTGCTGGCTATTTCAAATATGAACTCCCGCCATTGTCAGCAGGACATCACTTGCTGACGGCTAGATCTACCAATCCATTTGACCTAACCAAATCTGAGCCTTCCTCGTTGAATCTATTTACGAGCCTGACCCATTTACCCGACTTGCGATTGGATGCCCAGTTTTTCTTAGCGTTGCCGACTTTGGCGGTCCCTGGAGATGCAATCAGTTTCCTGATTACGGCCAGCAACCAAGGCGCTGACCAAGCACAAGATGTTTGGATGCAATGGTGGTTAACAGATTCCAATTCCAATATAAGCACGCCTTTTAGTCCAACCTACGTTGCAAAAATTGATGCTCGCACATCGGTTCAATCCGGACAGTTGCTGAATACCTCACCATTGAACCCGGGAACCTACCGAATGAGCGCGCAAATTGATCCTGACAATGATATTCAAGAACAATCTGAAGACAACAATATCGCCCATCGCGAGTTCTATTTGCAGCAAGCCGGTCAAACGAGCATGGAAATCGCCGAGATAATCGATGCCAGAGCCGGTGACCCGGTTTCGTTTACGACCACAATTGCAAATACCAGCACGTTGCTTTCAGAACTTCATCTATCCGTTGGTATAGAAAACGAACAGGGACAAGTCGTACACTCGTTTGAACCCGTGACTTTTGATCTGCCTCAAAACCAGCACCAAATTTCAAATTGGACTTGGGACCCGCAGCAAAGTTTTGCAGGCATTTACCGTGTACGGGCGCGGCTCGACCAGAGCGCGATGACTATATTGGAATCAACGCAATCCTTTGATCTTTTCCAGGAGCCCGATTTACGCATTAATCTGCTCGCGATACCCCAACCACTGCCAACAGCACAAGCATTCGACGTGCAATTTAAGGTAAGCAACAAAGCATCACATGTTTACATGACACAATTGTCGTGGACCCTTAAAGTATGTCGGCTGACGGGTGAACTGCTCAGTCAAGATCAAGGGCTTCTGCCTAACCTATTACCGGGCGGATTTAGTAACGTGGATGCGGTACTGAGTGATTTGGTCGTGGTTCCTGATGTCGAAGTGCGCGTTTCCGTTTTTCAGGATGGGCAGTTAGCAGCCGTTTGGACAGAGATCCGAACGGTGGATCCCTCGATTATTCAATCCGCAAATCTCGGAATATACCCGGGCAGTTTACGGCCCTTAGTCGGCACACCGCTGGAGGTCAGCGCACGCATTTCAAATACAGGTAACCAAAACCTAACCACCGAATTAACGATGGAACTTCAACGTTGGCAAGCCCCGGACTTTGTAACCCTAACTAGCGAGAACTGGCAGGTGTCTGATTTGGCACCGACGCAAGCGGCGCAGCAAGCTTGGCAATTGGATAGCCAGTCTTATACAGCCGGCCGCCACCGACTGCTACTATCTAGTGATCAAGGATTTATCTCGGACCGCTCGGTTGAGTTCGATTTCCTCGAAGATCTTGTTCCGCGAATTGTGATAACAGGTATACCGCAATTAGGCGTTGGTGAACCTGATATTACACCTGAGATAACGGTCGTGGACAACGAAACGCCGATGCCGATCGCTCAGATCTGGCTGAATCAGCAGCCGTATACATCTGGTACGTCGCTTTCCCAAGACGGAGCCTATCTATTGGAAGTGGAGGTCACCGACCAATCGGGACACTTTGCCGCTAAACGCGAGTTCTTTAGTATTGATAGTCAAGCGCCCCAAATTGACGTCTTAGGAATTGTCGACCAGGGAATCTATACCGACATGGTATTACCGTGGGTCATCATCTCGGACCCTCACCTTTTTGATCATACGGTTTTACTTGATGACATGCCCTACTCGTTGGGCACGCCAATCGAGACATTAGGCATGCATCTTCTAGCCGTCACGGCCATTGACGTATTAGGACATCAATCACAGCAAACGATCGAATTCGAGATCATCAGCAGCCCTTCCACCTTACTTGCTTTCAACGGCATTCAACCAAATGGGCTCTATAACGTACCGGTAATCGTTAATATTGACTTATTCAACGGGGCCAACCTGCGGGGATTTGAGTGGCTGGATCAACCGGTTTCTGCCCCGCTACTGATTGACCAGCCAGGACCCAATTGGTTACACGCATGGGCCGAAGCTGTTGATGGTTCCTGGACACAGCATATATTTGCTCAGGTTATCATGGACTACACCGCACCGGTCATCGAAGTCCAAGGTGTCGCCAACCAGCACTATCGAAACGATGTAACGCCAATCGTCTTCGTAGACGGCGCGCCGGCCTCCATGACGCAATTACAATTAAATGGCCAGCCGTTTCAAAGCGGCACACCCATTAGCATTGAGGGTTCCTATCAGCTTCAAGTTATAGCCATTGATGAAGCAGGCAATGTGGCTCAAGCGAGTCGTGATTTTGTGATTGATAAAACGGCCCCAGTAATTTTTCTTGCCGGTGTTCAACACGGCCTTACTTATCAAACCGATGTCAATCTTACTTGGAATCTATCTGATCCCTGGCTTGATCGACAAGAAGCACGGCTCAACGGTGCGCTTATACAATCACCCTTTGTCGTGCGGACTTCCGGGTATTACATCGTCGAGATCTTGGGGACAGATCTGGCCGGCAACTCGGCCAGTGAAAAGCGTGCCTTTACACTTGATCGTGACGCCCCGTTGATTCTGATTAGCGGTGTTTTTGATGGCCAAGTAACCGCAACATCATTAACCCCTATCGTCGATATTTTGGATGACGACCTCACCTTTAGCTCAGTTTTACTTAATGGCGTTCCCTTCACCTCCGGCGACTTGTTAACCGCGGACAATGACTACACGTTAATTGTTGAAGCGCATGATGCCACTGGGAACATCGTCATTCGCACTCTGCAATTCAGTATCGACACCGTCCCGCCTCAAATTCAGGTGCAGGGCGTGGTTGATGGCGCCACCTACAACAACCCAGTGACCCCTGTCATTCAAATCAATGATGCTCATCCTGGTTCGTTCCAATTCATGTTGGACCGCGTTCCATTCAGCTCCGGAACCTCTGTTAGCGCTCTGGGCAATCACACGTTGACATTGCGAGCAGAGGATCTTGCAGGTAACTTATCCAAAACGCAAGTGAACTTCACCATTGAAGGCGAAGGTGCGCCCATCATTCAGATTCTTGGTGTGCAAAACAGTGCTTTCTACAATCAAACCGTGTTTCCAGATTACAGCGTACAATTGGCGGATCCAAACACGACCATGGTTCGTCTTAACCAGCAACCCTTTGTCGGCGGAAGCCCAGTAAGTAATGAAGGCAACTATTTGTTCAACGTGGAAGCGAGCAACAAGTTCGGCACCGTCATCAAGTTCGCCGATTTTGTCATCGACCAAACGCCGCCCGCGATTCAGGTTTACGGCGTTGTTCACCAAGCTCAATACCTAGGCACCGTCACACCTTACGTCGACATCAGCGACACGTATCTATCCACACATGAGCTAACGCTCAACGGCTTGCCTTTTATCAGTGGAACCCCTCTCTCGCAGCAGGGATCTTACATACTCACAGCGCATGCAACGGACCTTGCTGGTAATGCCAGCGAATCGATCATCACATTCCAAATAAACGCACCTTCTACCATCGGCGTATTCCCCAACCCGGTTGATTTTGGCAACGCTTTCGTGGCGGGATTCGAAGATCGCCAGCTCTTCATCATTAACCAAAGCCCTCAGCCTCTTGTATTGGATGAATGGCAGATTGATGGGTCACAGGCAGCATTTTTCTCAATCCTCAGCGGCACGCCACTCAACTTAGGGCCTTACCAAAGCGGCTCTATTTGGCTGCGTTACCAACCAAGCGAGTTAGGCGTGCACCAGGCTCTTTTAGCCATCGGATCAACCCAATCCATTATTCAAGACATCAGTATTGAATTGTTAGGCTTGCGCTCTGCTTCCGTCGTCAAGATCCCAGAGTTCATCCCTTTCGGTCGCCGTACGATGAACCAAAGTGCTACCACCCAGTTTTTATTGCAGAATCTTTCCAATCAAGACCAGTTCATCCTTGATGAATTGATCGATGGTTTAAGCATCTTCTCTACCGACCTCGACACGCCTGAACAAATTCCTGCAAATGCTAGTCAAAACGTGACCGCCTATTTCTTACCACCACAAACAGGTCCCTACAGCGCTAAGCTCACTTGGGCTATCGATGATCCCGTGTTGCCCTATGTCGAGTCAACGCTATGTGGCCTAGGTGCCATGCAGACGGCCTGGAGTGCCAAACCGAGATTCGTAAACGATGATGAATTGAAAATTTGGGGCAATCCAGACAGCAGTGATCTTTTTGTAAGTCGCGGTCCAAAGTTGTCGCACTTGCAATCGAATAGCCTCATACCTTTGCTGGAGGCCGGCGAGAACGACCAGATATCGGGACATAACCTCACGCTTGATCCAGCTCAAGCGTTATGGTTCGGTCACCCAGTCGGACTTTTTTCCGGCAATATGTCCGGCATGGCGCAAGTGGCTTGTTTTGACGAAATCAAGAGCTGGACGTGGGCCACACTCATTGACGCCGGGTACTTCTTAACCAATGACAACCTGTTATTCCAGTATCAGGACGGTCTGCGACAAATTGAGGCAGATCAAAGTCTAACCGAAGTGGTTGACATCTGCTGGGACGCCGTCAATCAAGACCTGTTACTGCTCATTCCCAACCAAAACGAGATTCGCCGGTTGGACATTCAAACAGGCCAAGTCACCAATTGGCAAAGTCACGCCTTGCTTGGGTTCGCAACCCAGTTAGTGGCTGGAGCGGATGAACATTGGACAAACCACGGCACAAGCATTCAACGTTGGTCGCTAGGTATTCCCACCGAGGTTGTTAGTAGTCCCATTCAAATCACAAACTTGGCACGCACGCTTGAAGGCATTTATTGGAGCACTGAAAAACAGGACGCCATTCAATTCCTGTCGGACGGCTCGCCAACCAGTGAAACGGTATGGCAACGGACGACGCCGCTTGTCCATACGGCTGCCATTGACCAAGAAACAAACGACCTGGTATTCGTTGATCAAAGCGATGGCTCTCTGTACAAACAAACCAACGGATCAGTTCCTCAGTGGATCATGACCCATCCCGACCTGCAATCGATCATATTAATGACTTACCAGCAGCCCAACACCTACTTGGCCATGGACAGCGCAGGTGATCTATTTTCCATCAACTCATTGACGCCAAGCATTCAACTTGTGCAAAGCACCAACCTTAACCAACCTCTGGCTTTAGTCATTGGCGAACCTCCGCTCGTCCTGCAGGGCAATCAGATTTTTGAGTTGACTCTTCCGCAACCCACACCCTTGATCTCACTAGCAGGCAACCCTGTTGATATGGTGCCTGTACCCGGAGCGAACCGAATCTACTGGGTCGCTGACAGCGCCAATCAGACGATTTGGGAGGTTGACTTGAATCTGGTGACAAGTACCTCCGCAAAATCGCTCACGTTCATTCCAGATTCGATCGCCACTTTTCCTGACGCAACCCTCTGGGTGACCTCAAACGGCTTCGTATTTGATGCTTTCTCTGAGCAACTCATTTTGGGCCCCTTTCCCTCTCAAAAAGGAAGCCTCATCAAATCACCAACCCAAGACGACCTCGCTTGGCTAATCGACCATCAAGCCCATACCCTTTTCGATTTGCTTCCTGCCAATAGCGGATTCGAAAACTGGCGTGACACAGGCCCCAGCCAGTGGGACATAGATAACAACGGTCAGATCAATGTGCTGGATTGGGTCATCTCAACGACACGCGCCCTCATCGACCTCCAACTGCCAGGTAGTACCCAACCATGATTTGGATTATTATTGCGTCCTTTTTCGCTCAAGACTCTATCTATATGGTGGAGAAAAGGCCTTCGATTAGCGTAGCCGAAACCGGACGCCACCTTGCACAAAATGTTTCATTAAATGCGCTTCAGCTAGGACTCACACTGGACCGATTTGCGGTTCTCAAGTCAACTGAAGGGCGTTTTGCAGCCGAGATTGGTGATTTAGTTGGGCGCGAAAGTGCGTTGATACTTGCCGTCGGCGAGGACCGCATCATTTTGCGCATACAAGCGCAGATTTCGGCTCTGGTACGCCAACCAAACGGGACCGTTTGGCGAATGATCCAGCCGGTTCAAAATAAACCTGTCTATGAGTCTATGCAGGAGTTGTCTCGTGATCAGTAACATGGGGCGCTCTGTTCTCTTCCTGCTTTGCACAGGATTTCTGACGTTGGCACAGGAACCGGCGTTTGACCCGAGCCTTGCGCGTCGCGCAACGCACGAGAAGTTGGCTAGCACCATCCATCAAAACGCAAGTCATTTGCTTGAAGGGTTAAAGAAAAACAAACAACCACAGACCGCGGTGAAAGACGAACTTCTGGACGCCTTGGTGTTATGGGACTATCTGCTACAGAAATCTGACCCAAATCAGCAGTCACCGGCCGTGGGATCAGCTCGCCAAAAATGCCAGTCGCTTGCCCAGGCCCTAACGCTCCAAGGTAAGACTGAATCGCTCCGCCAACAGCTCGCAGCGGTCCTTTCGTCCCCCCAAAGATTAAACGGCCAATCCATCACGCCCAGGTGGGGCGATACCATCCCGTTAAAGGCGAATAGCTTGCCGTCCATAGATTGGTCTGGCCCAGCAGCTCAAATTGAAATTCCAAGAGAATCGTCTCCATTGAACAAAGCGCTACCTGACAGCGCACCAGCCTTACTGAGCTACTTTGAACAGAACATAAGTTACGAACCCTATTACGGGCGACGGAAATCAACTCAAGCCGTGTTAGCAGACGGTTGTGGCAACGATGCCGACATCGCCGCCGCCTTCCTTGAGCTGGCCGAGGCTTGGGGCGCGACAGGTCGTCTCAATTACGGCCTAGTTAATGTGCCTATTGAAACCATGCTCAATTGGCTTAGGCTGGGTGATTTAGCGGCTGTAGATAATACGTTACGCGCAGCCGAGATCCCGTTCGAATGGGTTTTCGACAATCAGGCAGTCAGATCTCACATACAAATAGAACGTGTTTGGCTGGAACTCTACCTTCCCATCACCAATTATCGCGGCAATCAGGTGGGCGCTGGCGACCGAGCCTGGCTTGCCATTGATCCAGCCAGCGGGACTTGGCATGCTGACCCTCAATGGATCGATCCGCTTGAAGGCTTATCGATAGATGCGGTTGCCTGGCTCAATCAGTTTCAAGATCAAGAGAATCGGGACGCCGCGTCTTGGTTAAACCAGCAGATGTTGGACGTCGCAGGCAGTGATCTTTCAACGATGGCCGATCGCTGGCAAAACAACCCCGATTTACCAAATATCCTACCTCTAAGCTTGCCCTATGAGGTGATTGAACTCAGAGATACTTGGGCGACCATACCTGCATCATTCCACCAAAAAGTCCTTTTCCGCGTGACCGATGAGACCGGACTCGAAGTACATCAGTACGAAACTTCAATGGTGCAAGCGTATCGACAAGCTCTGATTTGGGATGCAGTCCCTTATGACGAGGTGGACCGCGATCTGGTTACTCAATACGGCAATAGGTGGCGCGTGCCTGCCCAGCTTTTGCGCCTCAGCCCCGCTATCAGGTTGGGTGATTTCCCTTTAACTCGAGCTGCTCACGGGTTCGAGCCAGGCGCCTTGCTGACGCTAGAGGTTGGCGTTGCACTTCCAGGACAGCAACCGCAATGGATCAGCAAGAATCCTCTAAGAGTGGGCGGATACACTGTTTTTGGCTTTCAAAGTGCGGTCGGCGTTCTAGCGCCAGATTCGGTCACGATACCGGAAGACTTCTATCCCTTCGGCAACTATATGCGTCAAATGCTAACCGGCTATTTGCAGGACAGCATGTTGACAGAACACCAGATTGGCGCTGCCTTAGGCATCAGACCCGTTCATGCAACGCCTCATTTCGCTATGCTTTCTATCGACCATGTGCCGACGATGACTATGGGCGACGATCTTTTTTTGCAACCAAGTCGCATTGTGTTGGATGCGGACGCCCGACCCACCCGCGCCGTTCCCGAACACGCAAATATTCCGGACTCCCGGACCGGTACTTTCCAATTACTGGCCGGCCTGGTAGCTGCTCAGAATGAAGCCACAAAAATCGATCACCTTGGTGAGTCGGTTAACACTTTGTCGGTGCCTGACCTATTGAAAGAGGCCAATTCAAGCGGAGTCGCGATACTTGATTTGACATCCGCCGATATCGATCAGATCCCCTTTCTCCCTTTCAGCACCCCGTTTTTGGATCAGATTCGTGATCTTCTAGTGGCCGGTTCTCACGTCCGATTGCCGCAGCAGCCCGTGAGTATTGACGCATTTGTTTGGGAAGGTGCGCGCGCTCTATTTCCACAAACGGGCCAATCCATTTGGTTGCTTAACCATTCGGAGTCAGGTGGCAGCACCTCGTCAGCTATGAGTGATTTCCCGCCTGAATCTGAAGAGCCCATCCAGCAACCTGTCCACTATTTCGAGTCTGCCTACAACCTGGCCTACTTTGTTGCACTAGATCGAACCTTCCAAGACTATCCAGCCGATAGTGGCGAACTTATCCTGAAATTCGAAGCTTACGACTATTTCGGTAAACTCATTCGCAATCGAGCAAGTTATCTTTTAGATCCTATTAAGTTGGATTTTTATGTTGAGTCTATTAGTGATGATTCCGGCGTGGTTTCATTCACATTCACGCCACCTACAGAGATCCTAGCGGACAACCCCAGTTACGAATTATTAGAAGAACCAAACCAAGATGTGGTTGCCTATCACTACTACTTCGTAAGTACGGATCCACCTGAAAATTTGGGTCCATTTGCGTTTGCCGGTGTTCCTGTTACGGTCCGGGTCGTGCCAGGCGAACCATCTCATTTTCGCGGTCGCTACTATCGACCAACAGACTTTGGGGTTGACCCTTCAATCATAGAAATGGGACCCAACGATAAATACAAGATTGTCTTCGAGTTGGTTGATGCCAAACAAAACCCTATCGCCAACCAAGCCATCAACCTTGAAGTGGAACATGGACCTTATGATATCTGCCAACAAGAACTGACCGACCTGCTTGATGTGCTGGGCTATGAACAGGATGATTTGACCCCGTTCCTTTATCGCGACGCCGATGAACGAGATTCAAAGCTTAAGAGTTACAGTCTAGATGGAGGCCCTTTAGATCGCTGGATCAACATAGAAAGAGGCATGCTAAATCAACAGCAACCTGTGGATGGGCCCGGGGAAGCCGTTAGTTATCTAGTGGTAAGTTCAAGTTCCGTTAGTGAATGGTCCATTCCCATCATCCCTTTCGAAATTCCCGCTGACGAACTGCCCGAGGGTCTCGAATACAGTCCATGCGCCAATATTATCTGGCCAAATAGTGTACTTGGTCCTTCTGGCTGCGAAGACAACACCGATGAATTTGTCTTTGAAGATGCCTGTACCACGTTGCTTGAACGCGAAGTGGATCCTTGTATCAAGATCAGTTCAGATATCGAATTCAATGATTTGAGCGTCGAAATCGATCCGGCCCTGCAAACATGGCCCGCCTATCAGTTCCTATTAACCGACGAACAACCCACGGTTACTCGGGCTCACCCACTTACGATTACAAGAAAAGTTAGTTTCGAAAATCAAATCTTTGGGCCGCCCTACTCCGGAGCCCCTTGCGGTGATCCTGAAACCATCTGTGGCATCACCACCGAATGTGAATTGGTGCCGACAGAGAACCAAACGCTTGAGTTCCAATTCATCCGTTCCTACTCGAAGAAATGGCCTTCAGAGCGGTTTCCTGACCAATCATACATCGATATTTATACAGAAAACCAAGGCGAAGGCAGCCTGGTTTATAACCTGACTTGTCCGGGCATCTGGACGGCCGCCTTCATGTCTGATTTCAAGAGAGTTGAACCTACAGACCATCATTACAGTCCGCCACACCGTTTTGCGGTCATGAGTTACGCCGTAGGACTTGCCGAATCTAACATCCCCGAATTTATGGTCAATGTACAAAATCAACTAACGGACGATGTCACTCTAGACCCCTTAATCACGCCAACCAACTTCATCGGTGCCGCAAATCATACTTGGGAAATCTATGAAGACGGGCGACGTATCCAAACATTTGCGGCGCTTTCACCAGCCATCAAAATTGCCAAGAACAGCTATTTCGACCCCACCAAGAGCTATGCCGTCCAGCTATTCTTCAACGTCGACGAAAACCGGAACCCTGGACAATCCTACCAATCAGGGCGCATCCCTATCAAAGTCGTGCGCGACAAAGACTTGATCATTCGTGCCATCGAAAACGATGCCTGGATTTACAAACTCAACACCGATAGCGCGGCCGCGAAAGATAAACGACTCGATTGCGAAATGGACACAGACCGCGACGTGTTTACGGCCTTCGAACAACAGTTAGCCGTCAACCAGGCTCAGGAATACGATCAACTGGAGATTCACGTTTACGATTATGCGGGACTTGAGCCGTTCCTAATCCATCCGGTCGATCCGAGCTACGTCACCGGCCAGAATCTACGTTACCTGTCGTTGCCCGCCGATTTCGAGATGAAACGACGAGAAGAATACGAGTTCGAATTGGTTGGGATCAAGCAAGGCGATCGCACACTGAGCAATCGTATTGCCATAAATGCAAGAACCATTGAGGATATCGGAGTCGCGGCGATAGACGAAGATGGGTTGGGCTTCGATTTTGATCCCAACTACGTCTATCACATGGAAATCGATCCCACATCAATCAACCCGCCAACCCCACCTTCTGGCCGCAAAATCGGTTTTGAAACTCTCATGCCCGGCGTTATTACTTTTGCTCTTGGGGACGGGACCACTTATGTATTCAATGAGTATCTAGAACCGGGCAATTACATCTTCGATTTGGATATGACGCCTGGCAAACGTACATGGAACTTTGATGCCGTATTCACCACGCAATCGGGTATGGAAGTGCCCATCCATCGCACCGGTAAAGTGGAGATTGTGCAAAAATTCCGATCGGGACTACGCGTTGGCGATACTCAGGTCAAGAACGTCAGTCTCACTAATGGCAGCTTTTCCACTGGTTTCACCGATATCGCTTACCCGGGTCGCGGGCCGACACTTGAATTCAATCGCAGCTACAACTCAGCCGTAGGAATCAACTACAATCCAATGGGGATTGGGTGGACACATAACTATCTGACCCGCATTGTCAAGTTAGACGCAACACGCGTTAAAGTGCTCGGCGGCGATGGTTCGGGTCTGGTGTTTACACGCGGCGGAAACGGATATGAACCCGAAGGCCCAGGTAATCACGCTCAACTTTTTGAAGATCCTACAACTCACGTACTGACCTTGCGCCTGAAGTCCGGCATGCGCTACGAATATGGCCCCTTAATCCATCCCGAACAGCAAAGGGAACACCCTTTTACTTATTTTCAGAACTTCAAAGCCATCGTTGACCCTTTCGGTAACCGACTTACCTGCTATTACAACACCGAAGGCCACATATCTCGCGTCACCGATTCGTCTGGACGTTCTCTCGTTTTCCACTACGAGTTTCACACGAAAATGCAGACCTATATGATTACGGCTGTCACCACTTTGGGCGTGACACCGAGCGATGAAATCCTTTTCACGCACGATGAGTGGGGTCGGCTGTTAAAGGTACAGCGCGATGCTCGGGAGGATAACTATACCTACCTCGATCCTTGTCTGCCAGAACCCTATGCCAACAACATGGCATCCCACGAGAACGCCAACGGACTCGTACTGAACATCGACTATCACAGCGTCGTAAGTTTCCCCAATGCACCGGACCCTGGACCAGGCGATTTTGTACGGACACTGACAGAACATCCAGAGTTTGGACAACCTCCCATCGTCACTCATTTTGACTTCACGGATGACGCGTCCACCGTTTGGGACGCGATTGCCACGACATACTATGAATTCAATTTCCACGGTCAGGCAACCAGAATCGAAGGACCTCTAGGCATCAAGTCCATGGACTGGGCGGTAAATGACGTCTTACTTATGTCAGAAACCAACGAAGCAGGCCAGTTCATCAGCTACGGCTACGATGAAAAAGGGAACCTAACCTTTAAATCACTTGCTGGCTCCACCGAAACCTGGGTTTATGATCAAGAATGGAATAAGCCGCAGCTACACGTCGATGCGATTGGTACGACCACCACTTGGCAAATTGATCCAAGCAATGGCTCGATTAGCTCTCAGCGATTAGGCAGCCAAATCACCACCAGATTCGAGTATGCGCGCAATGGCGATTTGATCGAGATCACTGACCCTAATGGCAACCGCACGCACATGAGCTACGATCGTTATGGCATGCCGGCCACCAAAACGCTGCCCGACAACTACACCATCACCACCGTCCATGATTCTCGGGGAAGGGTGCGGCAACAGAGCGAATCCAACGGACTTGTTAAACGATTTGATTACAATGGGATCGATCAGCTCGTAGCTGTGACCGCCAGCGCTGATGCGTCACAGGGCATAAATCGTGGTTTCGGTTACAAGCCGCTTGGTCAGATCACCCTTGAAATCAATGGCTCGCTGACAACCGTAACCCTATATGATTTTTTGAATCGCCCACTTTCCATCGATGTTGACACGGGCCCATTTATTGAAAGCCCAAACATAGAGACGACCTATCGTTACGATATTCATGGCAATAAAACCTTCGAACAGACAGGCAATCGCACTTACATCTACCAATACGACGATGCGGACCGGCTTGAATTCACAACGCTGAATGGATTCTTTTTCGAGTCTCGCTCCTATTTGACGGGCACCGAACTGATTGAATCTGAAACGGATTGGCGTGGGGCCACCACACAATACACGTATGACGCCCGTCTAAATCTCAAAAGACTAGTGTTACCAACCAATCACACCCTTCACTACAGCTTCGATGCCGTTGGCTTGAAACGAAGTGAATCGGATGCCAACGGCAATGAGACACGTTACAGCTATGATGCTGCCAGACGTCTAGACACAATCGATCAACCCTTGGGACATAGCATCCTTCATACATATGACCCCAATGGAAACCTGGTCTCGCAAACCAACACTTTGACGGGTGCCGGTTTTGAACGTAATTACGATTCCCGCAATCGCCTTACGCACGAGATCCGCTTCAACCAGCCCGACAACCAGGTCACGATCTGGTCATACAATCAACATGATCGTGAGGTTGTGGAACATCCGCCATTAGACGGCGCGATCACGCGACACATCAATGAGCTGGGTCAACTGACCAGCGAATCTCAAGAGGGATTCGGAACCAGTTGGCATTACAACGAAAACGGTCATGTGGATCGCAGCGACCATGCCGATGGCTCTGTGACGTTAACTCAGCGTGACGCTCTTGGCCGCCCGATTACAGAAAACGCGCCACTTGGTTACACCACAACTTGGTCCTATGACGTGTTCGGCAACACCCTATCAAGCACCGACGCACGTGGCATTCAAACATCCACTAATTACGATGTCTATAACCGCCCGCTCACCACGCAAAGACTGCTGGATGGGCTTACGGTCCAAGAATCATTCGCCTACACGCAAAACCAGGGGAACGTCGCTGAAACCTACACCAATCTTCACGGACATGTGACCACCCGTCATATGGACGCGCGTGGTCGACTGACACGTGTCGTCGACAGCTTACGAGGTACCGCCACCCAAGGCTGGGACGGTGAGAACATGGTGGGCGCCGTCGATTTCCGCGGCATCACCACCACCCTCGAATATGACGCGCTCAATCGCGTCCATAAGCAAATCATCACGTCTGATGGTTTGGGCGGCGAAACGGTCTCCAAGGCCTACATCGACGACGAACGCCAAGTGATTACGGTCGACGCCAAAGGCATCGAAACCCAGGAGTTCTTCGATCAATTGGGTAACTTAATCGCCCAAGATCGAGCACAGATTCGACTTATTGAGAACCATTACGACCAACAGAATCGCGTAATCGAGACCCTGGATGCCACCGCTCGCCTTCAACGCTACACCTACAACCTGCGTGGTTTGCTTAGCTCGAACACAGTCGGTGAACTTGACGAAGCGACCACTACGACTTACTCGGGGTTTGATGCCTTGGGTCGTGCCACACGGGTGCAGGACGCCTTGGGTCGTGGTTCAACCAGCGCCTTTGATTTCTACGATCGCCCCATCTTCCAAGAGAACGATGTCGGCACCCGCAGCGAATTCGAGTACGACGCCAGCCACAACACCATCGAGCATCGCCGCACCTCGCCCTCAGGCGCTTTGGTCAGCACCCATTACAGCTATGACATCCTTAACCAGCTCATTTCCGTCACCGAGCCCAATGACGCGCTCACCAGCTATCACTACGCCAACCAATGGAAGACACTGTCCGTCACCGATGCCGAAAACGAGACCACCACCTGGTCTTACGATTCAGCTTTACGTTTAACCTCGGTCACCAGGCCCGGAAACGGGAGTAGCTCGTTTGGCTATGACGGCAACGACAATCAAATCAGCCTGTCCCGCGACACCGGCCAGGCGGTTTTGGATTACGACTACGCGAACCGCCTCAAGAACGAGAACTGG
>JAJCXM010000006.1 GCA_029263455.1 Holophagae bacterium | reverse complement strand
CATGGGCATGCGCGAGTTCTTAAGTCGCGGGTTGGACAATGTGGGAGCGGAGATGTGTCTAGCAGCTCTATCATTCAACCTAAAACGCGCCATCAAGCTATTAGGAGTGAGAACACTCATAAGCGCAATGGGCTAATGCTTCCAAATGAAAACACATGATTCATCCACATAACATGCTTGTTTTAAACGCCTTATGTGGCCATTATTAATAGAATCTCAAAAAACGGGAAATAGAGGGCATTTTAAAGAATCCTCACGCAACCCCGAGTTATGGCACTGAGAATCGAAAACCCAACAATGCTAGTGAATGACGAGAATCCATCACGTACGATTCAGCCATAAGCAGTTAAAAAGTTTACTTATGAGACAGTCTCCTCCAGGTCGACTCAACATCGAGCTTGGTTCGCCAACGTCCGTACTGTCGTGGTTGACGAGATTCACGCGTTTGCTGGCGATGATAGGGGCTGGCACTTGTTGGCTGTGTTGTCCCGTATCGAACATCTCAATGGCCGACGACTGCAGCGGATCGGTCTTTCCGCTACGGTTGGTAACCCCGCAGGGTTACTACGATGGTTTCAAGGAAATGATGCCAAACCTGGATCTGTAATATCACCTGTTGCGGAGAAAACAACTCCGGACGTAACTCTCGACTTTGTCGGATCCTACCGTAACGCAGCACAGGTAATTGCTCAACTTCATCGCGGCGAGAAGCGATTGGTTTTTGTGGACAGCCGTAACGGAGTTGAGCGACTTGCTGGACATTTACGTGATCTGGAAATTGCCACTCATGTTTCTCATAGCTCTTTGAGTGCTGACGAGAGAGCGCGATCAGAACAGGCATTTGCAAACGATCGAAACTGTGTGATTGTGGCTACCAGTACCTTGGAATTGGGCATCGATGTAGGGGATTTGGATCGAGTCATCCAGATAGATGCGCCTACTCAGGTATCCAGTTTTCTCCAGCGGTTAGGCCGAACCGGACGTCGGCAAAATACAGTCCCTAATTGCCTATTTCTTGCTACAGACGAGGATAGATTTATGCAAGCGGCTGGATTAACGCGGCTTTGGGCAGACGGATTTGTGGAACCCTGCTCTCCACCGCCGTTGCCTTACCATTTGTTGGCGCACCAATTGATGGCCCTTGCGCTTCAAGAAGATACCTTGGTTAGGGGAGACTGGATCGCTTGGCTAGCGAACTGGCCCATATTGCCCGACATGCCAAAAGGTGCTTACGCGATCGAAAAGCATCTCCTCGACGAATCAATTCTCGCAGAAGATGGCGGTGTGTTGTTCTTTGGAACCGAAGGTGAGCGACGCTATGGATTCCGCTATTTTAGCGAACTCTATTCAGTCTTCCTTGCTCCGCCCATGATCAAAGTGCTGCAGGGACGCAGAGAAATTGGCGAGGTGGACCCAGCTAATTTCGTCGGGCAGCGTCACACGCCAATTCTTTCGCTGGGTGGCCGTGCTTGGAGGGTCACCAATGTCGATTGGGAGCGCAAAGAGGCACAAGTTGTTCCTGCGCCTGCACGCGGGCGGTCGCTTTGGCGCGGTGGCAGCAATGGGGTGGGCTTCGAATTGGCTCAAGCATGTATGTCGGTACTAATGGGTAATTCGGTTCCATGTGCGATGTCGCAGCGCGCTCAGAAACTGGTTAATGAGACGTGTCAGACCTATGAATGGCTCGAACCTGGTCAGATTGCGGTTACGCAGTTTGGCGCTAAATCTGCCATATGGACCTTTGCAGGTTGGCTAGCTAATCTCTGTTTGGCAGAAAGACTTGAAGCGGAGGGCCTGAAAGCAACCCCAACCAACTGGTGTGTGGAGATTCAGGATACGTCGCCTGTGAGCGCAAGCAAGGCATTCCGAACGGTCCTTAATCGGAACAACGAATCCTGGTCACCCGTTACCGATCGACTAATAGGACAAGGCATTAAATTCCGGGAGTGTGTGCCTCCTGCACTGCTAAGGCGCTGCTTTGAAGCGAGATACGATTGCTCCGAAACGATTGAAAAGTTGCGAGAGTGCAAAATCATAGTTATTGCTTAACAATAGGAAACGAGCCAAGTAGCATTCTTGCAATTTGGGCGAGGCAAAAGGGCGATTCAATATCTAGCCGTTTCTAGATAACCTACGATGTGATTTGCTTTTGAAAGATAGGATCATTCGCCTTTAGTCTTGACGAAGTTGACAAGGTCCGAATGACTTTTCGTTTGCCCGCTCGAGGATTTCTCTGACGGTTTGTTCAGCATAGGAATTGTTGGTTTTATTTTTCGTCAACATTTGGTAAACCAACTCCGCTTCGATGCGCATGCTGCATGAAAAGATACCGGGGTCATCTGAACACAGGACAACCGTGGGCTTAGATTCGCGCAGACATCCGTCGCCTGTTGATGAGAGCCACTCCCATAAATGATGTTTATCATAATCATCGTACATTGAGATTCTGACGTTGCTGGTCAACATAACTTCAATAAAGATTTGTTGACTCATCACTGTACTCATGACAAATCGTTGAAGAGATCGGAGCACATCGGCAGGCAGGAATTTCGTTTCAAAGGGTGTGATAGCTTTGTAGCGAATGACGGTTTCTTTGGCGTGGTACAACTCGAATAGCTTGAATGCCTCGGGATCCATATTTTTAGTTTCCCTCAGTTTAGCCAATTCCATTTCTTTCTGAAGACCCAGGCACATGGAGTCAATTTCATCGAGATACCTCGCGTCGAGATGGCGCATCAAACGGGATCGTTCCAAAACTTCAGTAGGGACGTCGTATCCATAAACCAATCGACTAAGTTCAAGTATCTTCCTTTGGATCACAGACAGTATAGATTTTTCGTAACCATTCCGGTCAAGGATTGTTAGAGAAAAGACTAAGTCATCTAACAGACAACCTACTTCTAAGTAGCATCTGTCAGGCATTCTATTTAGCCAATATTCTGGATTGATACCGATTGCTGTCGCATGTCCAATACGGTCACCGTGCCTCAATTCTAAGAAGGCCACAGCCTCGTCGACTGCACGTATTCCTGAAATCAGATGAGGAAAGTCCTCGCCAACATGATAGGTTCGATTGGTCATGCCATCATAACTGGCTTGTCGAAACAATGGCGCAAAGACTTCTGGTGGTGCGTGAAATTCGTTGCCCGCTGCATCAATCCCAACAAACCTAGATCGAAAAGGCGGGGAATCCACCCAAAGGGGTAGTTTACGGGGACATGTTGTCGTGAAGTAAGTCTATGAGCCAATTGTGAGATCATAACTGAGACTGGATGGCTTCGATTTTTTGGCAACGCACCTGGTCTCGCCATGGGTGCCGCTTGGCGCTTAACCGCTTCATTCTCCGTTCTTTGGTGTGGCTAAGTAAATGCCGACTGCAAGTCGGCGATCCCTGGCACTCGGTCGGCGGTTCGGTGAACGGCTGGCGGCGTGCTTTGGATCTATCGGGTGGTTCAACTCAAATCCAACATGAGGAGGAAAGCGGCTTACATGGACATCGCCGGTAAATCCATTGCAAACACTCGATGGTTTGGCATTCAGAACACCATTCTCCCGCCCAAATCAGCCAGTGAGGTGCTCGGGCAGGTGAGTTTGAGTTTTCTCGTAATTCCTGCATTCGGCGCTTGCGAACCTCGCTGCGCTTGATTCGCAGACCGGGTTACTTCGACTCATTCGAAGTCTTCGTCGAAAGCGGTGCCTCAGTCGCTTAGGCTCCTGTCGACACCGCATTCCGTCTGGGGCTGCATTCACCCCAACCTGACGGTCGGGGCTATATTCTGCCGCGCTTTGGCGCTTTGGGAGGTGAGTGGAGTTCAAGGGTGGAACAGGCATCTTGTGGCTGTCGCATAAGTCTTCTAATTAGCTCGAAACAGTTTGTTGGTTCAATTGGATCATCGCTAAGTACATAAAAACAAAAGACTTCGAACCTCCGGCTAGCCGGCTTCACTAGTTACGCCGCGCCAAGGAAGCTCGGACTCACATTGAAGACGATTGAAGCGACTTATGAGACAGCCTCATCTTGCCTGTTGGGGGCTTTTCTTCGTTACGAAGGCAGGACGTCAGGAAGGGCTGCAGCTATGTTGAACGGAACTCTTTTAACATCACAAGCGGGACGCATGTGCCACTTAGGAGCATAAGACAAACATTTGAAGCATTGCGATCGACGAGCAAGCTCATCGATGTCTCTTCTTCGTCTCCTGAGACGCACTGATCAAGAGCGGCAGCAAGCAGCAGCGGCTGCAAGCTACAGCGGCAGCCAGCTGCACGCATTCCACATCGGAGCTTGAAGCTTACTGTAACCTCATGGCAGATGCGCCTATACAAGAAGTGAAGAATTCTTGTTGTTTACAAATTTTCACATTGTTGTTACAACTACCATATTCCGTATGAAGAGGTGTTTTATGAAAAAACTATTGATATCTTTTCTTTTAATCGCGTCGGCATCAGCTATATTTGCCAGGCAGACCGTTGGCCCGCGTTGCAATTGTGTATGGACCAGTGGTGTTTATGGCTTCATTTGTTCCGATTGCGGAGAACCAGGCTCAGGTACCACCTGTTTCGCCGGTGATTGTTGGCGCCCTCTTTAAGATAATCGAGGTTCTTCAATGATTCTTGCTTTAGTGATGTTGTGGGTTGCCGATTGGACGGCCCCAACTGACTCGTTTAAACCTGTTGTGGGCTATCAGATTGCGATCAGTGAAAACGGAGATTTGTTTTACCTAAACCGAGAAAACCATTGTATTGACGTCTGGTCACAGTCGGGGCAGAAACGACTGAGATTTGGAAGTAAAGGAGAAGGTCCTGGAAGCTTTATTCGGCCGCACTACCTCTATATTCACAACAGTCTTCTTTACCTCCGGCATGATGGCGTGAAGTGTTCGGTTTTCGACCTAGACGGACATTTTGTGAACCAGACGAAGGATGCCGATTTTTTTAAGCCTGGGTTCTATCTCAATTCACAGCGCACCATACTAAATTGGACTCATCTTGATCCTAAACCGTTTGAGTGGTTGTTTCTGGAACGCCAAGGTAACGAATGGCTAGATCGATCGGTTTTGAATGATACTTGGAGGGTTGAAAGCCCAACTGTGAGTGGTCGTTATCGTTTTGATCCAACCTATCAATCTCCAATGATTGTATTCCACCCGCACGGGAATAAGGTCATTTTGGTTGGGATCGGTGATCAGGCCAGGATATGGCAAATGGACATGCTAACCGGTGCAGTGGAACCTGTCATCTGCCCTGAATTCTCCAAGATACCCTTTAATGAGGAATGGGGTGAAGCACAACTCAAACTGTTTAAGCAGGGTAGCGCGGGCATTGATGTGACGTACACACCTCCAGAAATATTCCCTGCAATAAAGCAAGCGTGGTTTGCACCTGGCGACCATGTGATTGTGGAGTTATGGACCGGGTTTCCTGACAAGGATCGCAAGTTTGCAGTTATTAACTTAAACGGCAAGCCGGTAGGGCTCAATTTTGACCCCGCTCTAATCACTAGGGTGTCTGGATGGACAGAAGACGAGGTGGTGTTTTGTTCTATCGATGAAGATAATGGCGACGATCCGGCGATGATTATCAGAACGACGTGGGATCGATTTGACGCTCTAAGCCTGCAGTATCCATTTATATACGACGACACGGCCAAGCACTTTGTCAGGTTTTAGGGCTATGAAGCCTATGCTTTTTTTCTGTCTATTTTGGTCATGTCTATATTTGAGTGGCGGTGAGATGTCACGATATGAAACAGGTCTCCACATCAAGACCAATGGCTACTGGATTGCCGTTGGTGAGCATGAATTGATTGTTGCCGATACAAAATCCGGCATTCTCTATGGACTCGATATGTCCATGGAGGTGAAATGGCAACATGCGCTATTCGAGAAAGAGCCTTCCGAGATATTGGGAATGTGTCTCTTGCCGGATACCCGGCTTGCTTTGGCCCGTAAACACATTTTGGAAACCCCTGAAATCGTCTTGCTGGATACGAACACATTTGAAAGCACTGTACGGGCTTTACCTATGATGGACGACGAAATGCCACAACTTTGCCAGTTATTCGTATTGTCGCCAGACGGGTCGTACCTTTGTCCGCGCTACACGGTTTTTGACGTTGAGAACGAGCACAGAATCTATACACAACGTTTGTTCAGAAAAGACTATCCAGGGTCTATTGTGCTTGGTGAGCAGGGAGCTGAGTATTTTTATGGCTCAAGACCTAACCGAGATCAATGGATCGCGTTCTTACGCACATCTTGCATTTCAAGCCTTCAACCGAGAGTCGCAGCGACCTTCCTGAGGGACGGTCGACTAGCCCTGGTACGTGGATCTAGATTGGTCATTTATGATCCATCCACTGAGCAAGAATCCTTTGTTGCTGACGTCAATATGGCTAAGTCCGAACCTTGGGAACCATTAGTTCAGTTGTGGGCGGATCGATTTCGGTTTCGAGATCCTGTCGTTTTTGATGAAGTCGTTTCGGCAAACGATTTGCGAAACCTAACTGACGAATTGAAACAAAAGTTTCCTGTTGTCAAGATGGCATGGCAGCTGATCACGTTAGGAGATGATGGGGTTGGGGTAGTCGACCAATGGGCGGTAAATCGCCAAGGGATGAAAATGTATAGGCTCGATGGTGCTTTCGTGAAGGCATGGGAAGGGACTGCGTCAACTTTGTTTTGGGATGATCTAGCCCCTTCAGCTGTGTGGTTTGATGGACGTCTCTATAGCCCAATGGAAGAGGATGGCCAACTCGTTGTTATTGTCAACAAACTGACTATGAACATGAAATAGGAATTTGAGAAATTATCGAGACACACGGTACAACTGTTTCCGTCACTTGGTTTCGATCGTTTAATAACGTATCTATTTGCCTTTCGAAATGCCAGTTAGGTGGTCGGGCTGGTGTGTACGGACTTCCTCGTAACTCCTATACGCAACGCTTGCGAACCTCGCTGCGCTTGATTCTTAGACCGGGTGTCTTCGACGCATTCGATGTCTTCGGCGAAAGCGGTGCCTCAGTCGCTTAGGCTCCTGTCGACACCGCATTCCGTCTGGGGCTGCGCTCATCCCGACCATTAGGCCGGGCTATATTCTGTCGCGCTAGGGCGCTTTGGGAGGCAGGTGAGGCCGAACGTTTGATTGAACCGGACTCCTTAACATCACAAGCGGGACGCATGTGCCACTCAGGAAAATGAAGCGAGTATTCGAAGCATTGAGCTCGACGAGCAAGCTCATCGATGTCGTTTCTTCGTCTCCTGCGTCGCACTGATCAAAAGCGGCAGCAAGCAGCAGCGGCTGCAAGCAGCAGCGGCTGCAAGCTACAGCGGCAGCGAGCTGCACGCATTCCATATCGGAGCTTGAAGCTTGCTGCTTGCTGTGTCGACAAGGATGAGGGCCAACAGCCAAACCTCCGGCTAGCCGGCTTCACTAGTTGACGCGCCGAGGGAACTCCGACTCACATTCTTGATGCTTGATGCTTGAAGCTTGTTGCTTGATGCTCGAACGCCTTCCGTGCACGATGTTTAAGTTCTCTCTTTGAGTCCGTTCATCCAGCTGAATGGAATGTGGCCGTCATGTTGGAGCCTGCCAACCACGATACCAGGATGGATTCCGATACGATTTGCGAATTCCTGGACCTCAGACTTGGATTGGAGCGATGGCAAGATTGATCGGTATTGGGGCGCGATAAGCAAATTCTTGGCCCATTCGTCCGCCTCTTGCTCACAACTGGTCGCATCATTTGTGTCGTCAAAATCGTCAATGAAGAGGCTCTTCCGTTCATGCAATAAGATGTGCGCGCATTCGTGAAAGAACGTGAACCAAAACAGATCGTTCGATTTCCCATACAACGATAGCTGAATGAGCGGTGAATTTCGGCCCAACCACCGAGCAACGCCGCTGACTCGGGCTCCCTTCAAAGCAGGAACAAACACCAGCCTCACTCCGGCTTCGCTGCATAATCGTTTGAGTTGGCTCTGGAATGACTCAGCAGGCTTCGAGGTAAGTGTTCGTGCAATACTTAGGTTTTGCTCAAAGAGACGGCGGTCAAAATTCCCAACTCTCATTTTCTCAGCTTCGATTTCACCAAGCCGAAGCCAGGCGGAAATACATGGAAGACTTGATTTGTGCGTGACTCGTCTATACCTGGCTTCAATGTCGATATACCGCGACCGCCATTCGTCTGGACTTGCAATCCGAAAGAAATTCAATAACTCCTCAACGATAGCGGGCTTGTTCTTTTCTGTAAGTCGTACCTTTTGAATGTGGCCGTTGTGCATTAATTCTTTAACGGGCAATTCATTGAGCCAATCAGTCCAACTGGCCAAGTTCTTTGTCGTTTCTATTCGTTGTTGCGCAATGCGAAATTGATGCTCTCGTCGCATCCAAAAATCGGCCGAACTACCGAGTACGCGCTCTAGTTTAATCGCCAACGATTCTGAGATTGAAGCCTGACCACTAATCACACAGCTAACGTGTTTAGGTGTGACGCCTAGCCTGTCAGCTAGCTCACTCTGTGACCAACTGCGCTCTTCTAGCAAATCGACGATCGTTTCGCCTGGTGGGGAAATCCAGTCAGGCGTAAACGCTTTAGTTGTTGGTCTAGTCATGATAGTCACCAATGTAGAGGATACGTACCTCCGTAACTTTTTTCCAATCGATGGACTGGTCCGGTTTCATGGGGATGGGTTTGTGGGTTGGTTCAAAGACAATTCGTCGACCTCCGTCGAGATCGAGCGCAATGCTGCCGTAATCCGATCCTTTCAGTTGGTGTGGGCGACCCGCTACCAGCTCAAGAGGTGTTGCTGCTACTTGAAGGTCCGAGAGTCGAGCGCGTAGTTTGCGCGCGCCAACGTCCCCCAGCTTCTTGACCGCTAACGATTGCGTTTCACACAACTTGCGTAGTTTGTTGGTGGCAAAAGTTAGTTCCAATTTGGATCGCTCCGCGAACCATATGAGGTCCCTCCACAGCAATCTGGCAGAATCATATTACCAATTTGGTAACTTAGAGTCAATGGCGGCGCATAGTTCATTAATTGTTGGTCGTTATTCGGTCGCTTCGTGGGCGGGCGTTTCCTCTGTTTTATTGGCGGTATCCGCCTGTTTTATCCTTGGGTCGGGTGTCATTTCGCGGGCTTTGGAGAGGGCTGAAGCGACTAGGCCAGCTGGCACCGAGACGATGCCTAGCCCGATCAAGAGGATGATGCCCGTGAAGACACGGCCACCCGTGGTGACAGGGAAGACGTCGCCATAGCCAACCGTGGTTAGCGTTGAGATTGCCCACCAGAGGCTTGCGAACACCGATGAGAAGATTTGCGGTTGAGCTTCGTTCTCGAAATAGTAAATGCCGGTCGCGGCCAGGAAGAGTAAGAGACCCGTCACGCTCATGAAGAGCACGACTTCTTCCTTAGCGATCCGGAATGCGAGGTGGAAACGCGCAATGGCCTGACTGTAACGCACCAACTTGAAGGCTCGGAAGAGGCGTAACAGGCGAAAGGCTCGTATTGAGCGCAGATCGAGTCCTGAAGCCAAATAGAAGGGCAGGATGGCCATCAAGTCCACGATGCCGAAGAAGCTGAAAGCGTAGCCTTTCTTGTGGTCGGACGCCCACAGCCGCAACACGTATTCGGCCGAGAACACCATCACTGTAACGGTTTCCATAATTTGAAGCGCGCTTCGTGCGCGGTCAGAGAGGTTGGGCAGCGTCTCAATGGAAAACGTAACGACGGAAAGCAGGATGAGGGCCTGGATGAAGAGATCGAAGCGACGGCTGTGCCGATGCTCGCCACGTAGGATACGGCGCAGATTCTCCATCAATCGTGGAGGTGACAGCGTGTGCCGTTTTTGACTCGGTTCTTACAACGTTGTCCCTTTTTGGTGGTACCCGAACATTGAACTGAGCTGGTGTTCGTGCTGGTTGGTTCTGGTTTCTTGGCGGTTGATTCACGGTGTAGATGGCAGCGTGTGCCACTGGCAACTTTGTTCTTACAGCGATTACCTTTTTGGGTGGTGCCCGTACATTGGGTCGAAGTCAATGCCAATGGCTGCGCGCAAGTGATCGCTCTTGGCTGGATGAGCATTAAGGCGATGATCAGCGACATGGTCCTCTCCGAATGTTGAGATTACTGTCAATCTATCGTTTTTGAGAAACAAAGCAAGTATTGCAAAAAGTTATCCGCTGTGGATTGCGGAGGCTTGCCTCCGCTTTTTCGAACAGCCTCGCCAGGCACGATAAGTTACACATCGCGATGCTTGCTTCGCGGGCGCTAATCGGGGCAGGGCTTGGGCGGTGGGTGCTTGATGTGTCGCCCTAAGGGGCTCGGGACTCGTTTTATGACCTTTCCCCAACCTGACGGTCGGGGCTATATCCTGCCGCGCTTTGGCGCTTCGGGGGAGGTGAGTGGGGACGTCAGGAAGGCTGCAGCTATGTTGAACGGAACTCCTTAACATCACAAGCGGTACGCATGTGCCACGATTGGATGAAGGCTAACAGTCGAACCTCCGGCTAGCCGGCTTCACTAGTTGACGGGCCGAGGGAACTCCGACTCACATGCTTGTTGCTTGAAGCATGTTACCGTGACACGTCCCCAGGTACTATTAATCTAAACGACACTGAGTTGATTAACGTATGTTCTAGGTCTGCCTGGAGGTGACAAAGTGATGATGTTCATGAGTCTACTATGTCTTTTGGGGGACGTACCTGAATTAGACTCACAGGAGCTGCTGCGATTCGGCGCCAACGACGATGAACACTTCATTTGGAACGATGTTCGCGTCTCGTTGGCCGTCAATGATCAA
The DNA here is from genome assembly GCA_029263455.1 of Holophagae bacterium. Classification (GTDB taxonomy): domain Bacteria; phylum Acidobacteriota; class Holophagae; order Acanthopleuribacterales; family Acanthopleuribacteraceae; genus JAGQSC01. The sequence continues at coordinate 22,731 of JAJCXM010000006.1, read as the reverse complement.
CATATTCTGATTTGTGATCCTAGGGACAACCGGCTATTGGCCTTCGATCATCAAGGCAACTTCCTGCGACAACTTGTGCGTGAAGGTCAGGGACCTGCGGAAAGCCAAGGGTTGATGGCAGTGCAGATTTTGGGTGATGGCTCGCTTTGTGTGCTCGATTTACGCGGTGGCATCAAACCGGTGGTGATGACGTTTGATGCTGAACTGGAGTACCAATCATCTTATGCAAACGAACGACAAGCGATTGTTTTGTCAGCTTCAGCTTCGCCCATGGATGGCACTTGGTTGAGCTTCGAGGTGCAAGCCAATAAGGCTAAGAACACTATGCTGTATGAAACGCGGCTTTCGAATTCCAATATGGATGTCCTGGCGGAATTCAATCAAACGGTCGGTCGCAAGGCCGATCAATCACGTTTTCAAGACCCTGAGTATTGGGTTTCGAGAATTGCCCAGCAGCTCAAGCTCTTGTATCAGCGGCTGCCCGTGTTTACGTTTGACCATCAAGGTCACGGTTTAATCGCCTTAGGCGATCAATACTCGATCACGGTAATCGATGCGAAAGGCCAGGTCATAACCACGATCGCGGGTCCTGGGAAGATCCTTTTGGAGAGCGAAGAATCCAGAGCCGCCATGCTCGACTCGCTCTTGGAAGCCATCGCTGCCGATCCAGAGATAGCTGAAATCGTGACGCCTTCTGTTGTTAGACAAGCGGTTGTGGAGGCTGAATTGGCGCCAGTCCAACCACTCATTTACTCCTTGGTGCCTCGATCCGATGGCAGCATTTTTGTCGTCCGCGATGTGCACCACGCTCGTGGCATTAATCGCGCTGATCTGATCAATCGCAAGGGGCAGTTACTGGCACAATGGACGCTTTCTAATCATGCTATGACGCGATTGACTCCGGCAGGCTACATGCCGAAGATGACGACGTTAGGTGACAAAGTGTTCAGTCTGCAGACTTTAGAGTCTGGCGACATGCAGGTGGTCGTATACAACGTTTCATTGCGGCAGCGCTAGAGGCCTTGCATGAAGTAAGACGCTCGACGAGCGTGTTCATCGATGTGGGCTCTTCATCGTCATTGAGGCTGTGATCAAAAGCGGCAGCAAGCGACAGCGGCAGTAAGCTGCGCGCACTCCATATCGGAGGCTTGAATCTTCACACTTGAGTCGGGCGTGGATCACCTTGTGTGCCTTGTTTTAAGCCTCACCGAGGCGGCAGGTTTTAGCCCCGGTCGTAAGGCCGGGGTCGAGCGTAACAATCCTCACAGAGCCCCTTCGGGCGGCAGAAGTTTGGAGAGCATTATGCGGTCGGTTTTGACGTACGTTGTTGGGATTAAACCTTTTGTATCCAAAGAGAGATCTTTAATACGCAAGATCTAGCCCTAACATCGGAGGCCGGATGTGCCGTCCTACGAGGGCTCAGGATCTTTTTTATGACCTATCCCCGACCTGACGGTCGGGGCTATATCCTGTCGCGCTATGGCGCTGCTTGAAGCTTGCCGCTTGCTGCTTGCTTCTGATCTATTGAATGTGGATCACATGGGTCAGCTCAACATTTTTTGAGTAGATTTCTGAATCGTGATCAAATGCGCGGCCAGGTCGGTTGCCGGCTAGGTCTTCTAAGGCTGGATCGAAAACTAAATTGAATGCTCCGCGTTGCCAAGCTTCGACAGGCAAGAAGCTCAATTGAAAGGCACTTGATTTAATCGAGGTCGGTTGCTTCGTCTCAATGGTGACCATACGGTCTAGCAGGATTTGATCAAGGGCGCGATCGAATTTGATCGTCAAAGCGTCTTTCGATCCAGCTGAGGGGATTTCGAATTGCCATGACATGGGATCAAATCCCGTGCGTATGGGTTCTCCGACCATGTACGACTGCCTAAATGTAGCGGGCATGGGTTGCAACTCACCGCCCGCAAAAGCGGCGTCAACCACCAATTCGATTTGATCACCGCTTGATATGATTGGCCCAAGCGCTATGTTTGGGCCAACCTCGCGTTTGATGCGTCCCGGGTGCAGGATTAATGTCAATCGTGTCCGGTGTTTGTTCCAAAGGCCGTTTGGCACCTCAACAAAGGGTAGATCGACCGTTTCGCCATTCACATTGAGATGAACCTTTGCATGTGGATCGTTCTCGGACATCGGTTGAGAGAATTGGATATAGAAACGCAATAAGTTGGCGGGCACAACCTCAACCATCGGATAAACGGCCGTGACGGTCGGTGATGAGCCTGGCGATTTTGGAATGACATAGCTGTCGGTCCATGGCAAGCGCTCGCCTTCAAGCATATCTAGCGCGAGAACGGCAACGTATTGTTCACCGGCGATAAGTGGATAACGCGGCTCAAACGCCAGCCCATCAGGGATGACATTCACCTGTCCCAGCACCGACGGGCTGGCAACAGGCGGTGTTTCTCCGACATAGACTTTTAGGAACCGGTTCAGCTGAGCCTGATCAAATTCCGAGGTCCTGATCAGGTCGGGTGCACGCCATCCAGTGATACGTACACCCGTTTTTCCTGTCGTAGCCCATTCAGCCTTTAGCGATCCGTCACTTTGGCTGAAGAGCAAGAGCCATATGAGCGCCATACTTATTGAAAGGCGATAGAGACCAAATCAAGCTTACCGCTAGGTAATCGCTGAATCATGACGACACTTTTGGGCGACAGGTTGTCAAGATGCAAGATGCCAGTACCAGAGTGGTATTCGGTTTTGACGCCGGCCGCATAGGTTTTGGGCTGCTCCGTAATTTCGCCTTTAAAAGACTCGATGTCTTTGGGGTTGACGAACATAATGGGTAAATTGCTGTTCGAAATCATAATCTGAGGGCCGTCACTGGAATCAATAACTACCATGTCCAGTGGATAATTACCTGAGCCAAATTCAGCCACGGTTCGACCTTTAATCTTGGCAGCTGGCTTCAAGTCATCTACTTCGATGGTGACAAATGGGGTGCATAAGTAGGCGGCAAGCAGATGTTCTTTGTTGTTGAGTGTGTAAGGAACAAAGGTGCGAATGGGTGAATGAGTCTCGTATTTACCGTGCGCGCCGTGAAAGATTTCAATGGAGGTCGCGGCTGCGCTTTCTTTAAGCGGATAGCCTACTTTCCAAATCGACGAGGAAAACTCTTCGTTGGAAAGACCAGCGACATAAATATTGCCCTCACTAAAGGTAATGTCGGTGATGGCCTCCACCCGTTGACTGAGACCCTTCATCCAGCGATGTTCCTTGGCAGCATCGATGGGGCTCTTCAAGGAAACGCTACTTTGCTTAAGCGTCTTTAGATTAACTTCAGAAAACTCACCTTCAGGCGTCATTTTCAGCAGCGTCGTACTATTGGCCAAATGGTTAGGTAACTCCCAGCGACTATTCCACTTTGCGCGTGAACGAGACACGGCTAGGTAGACCTCACGGGAACCCGGGTGTACGGCCATGTCGTGGATCAACACGTCGGCTGGTTGTGTTCCCAACATTTGCGCCAACTTGGATTCGAGATCAGGCACCGATAATCGATTCACCTCACTGCCATCGTTTTGCTCACCAAGGTCGACGGCAATAACTTGACCGCCAATCGAATCCCCAATGAGCAGGGTGCCATCATCCATAAATTCCAATACTGAAATCGACTGGATGGGTTGATTGGCTTCCATATCGGCTGCAAACCAAGACAAACAAAGAATCAAAAACATAGGTACCTCCGTTGGATCACTGAACACATTTGTAATATTGATTATACGGCTGTTCAGCGATGCAGTTCGTCAGTCACCCGAGGTTTTGCATAAATTCATATCTGGGTCAGAGTTGTGTCACAAGCCTACACGTGAATATCTTTCATATTCGCGCGCTCGTTCTCGAAATCAATAGTGGGTGGTCAATAGTGACGGCGATGGCTCAGAACGTGTCAGGCTAGGATTTGATAGGCGATGACAAGCTCGGCGACGAATCCTGCAAAGAAGGCAAGTGTTCTGACGTAGGCTGTCCCTGCCACAAACACAACGGCATGGGCGATACGTGCCCAGAAAAAGACCATACAGGCTGTCGCAGTAACTGAATTAGCCATGCCTGCTGCATGAGCCACCAAGACTAATGCGGCAAAATGAGGCAGGTTCTCAAGTAGATTCATATGAGAGCGATGAGCTCGCGCAACCCAAATGGGCAATTTACGTTCGCTCAATTTTTTGTAGTCGGACGCGCTTAAAAGGCCATATTTAAGCGCTCGTGCTCCGATATAGGGTAGCCACAGGAACATGCATAGCAGGCACGTAAGCGTCAGGTAATACAGGTCAGTCGTCATCTTGTCCTCCAGTAAGTTATGAACCCATAGTCATAACTTAGGAAATAAATAGATGTGTGTCGATGACAGCCCTGGAATTCATCACTGTCGAACGCTTCGTTAGTTCACGATAAGTCGAACGTTATTTGAAGATTTCCTTGAACATGGCTTTCATGTCGGCCCACGATGCTTCATCAGCTGCTTTGTTGTACTCAAGCGGCATACCGAATTTTTTGCCGTTGGCATCCGCGTCAGGATTGGTGAAGCTGTGTTTAGCGCCCTCGTAAATTTTCACTTCGTAGTTCACTTCGGCGGACTCCATTTCGGCTTTAAATGCGGCCATTTGTTCAGGCGTAACGAATGGATCATCGGAACCATGGCAAACAAGCACGCGTGCTTTTACTTTACCTTTCTCTGCAGGTCTTGGCGTCCCTAATGAGCCATGAAAACTGACAACACCCTTAAGGTCATAACCTTCACGTGCGACGGATAGTACGGTGGCACCACCAAAGCAATAACCGATGGCAGCGATGCGATTGGCATCCGTTGTCGGGTGGCTTTTTAACAGTTCCATGGCGACGTTGAAACGCTTGAGAGCAGCTCCAAAATTACTGAAGACTTCCTGCACAAATTTGCCCGCATCCTCTGGGTGGTCTGCCTGTTTGCCGTCGCCATACATATCGACGGCTAAGGCGGTGTAGCCTAGATCGGCTAACATTTCCGCACGTTTGCGCGAATAATCGTTGTGTCCCCACCATTCGTGGACAACCAAGACACCTGGGCGCGGGCCCTCAAATTGATCGTTATAAGCGAGGTAACCCTTCATCGTCAGGCCATCGCTTTCGTAAGCGACTTCTGCAGTGACCAGTTCGGCCATCAAAGGTGTTGCCGCTAGCAATAAGATGATGAGTTTCATGGATGTCTCCTTGAGTATTTAAAATAATCGAATGCGTTATTATCTATAACCCTCAGATTCGAAAAAGGTTGCGCAAACATAATCACATAATACAGCTTAAGAGCAACAAATTACCGGATCGAATCAGCCTAAGCACGCAGTAGAGCCGCAATCAAAGCGGTTAAGGGCGCTGCCGTTGGACGGCCGTGTTGCCAGTCACCCGATTCATAGGCACTACCGCCGATGTCTATATGTGTATAAGGAATCGGTACCCCGCTTGTGCGACCGTGTTGGTCTAAACCAGATGCACGAGATAAGAAGGCCATCGGGTATTGGTGCCCGCGGTCCGTTGCCGTGGAAGGCAAATTATTGGCGCTAAGTACGTCATCAGCAGCTGATCTTGGCGCGACAAACGCCCAGTCTTCACGTCGCAAACGCGATATTTCAAAAGGGTCCCCCCACAGATCTCCGATTTCGGAAAGGCGAGCCGAAAAACCTGCATCGCATGCGGGACCATTGTCCATGGCTATTGTGTAAGGACCAGCAGCTCGGCCTGAGTGGCCAGTCAAAGTAGCGATCGACATAATATGTGCGTTGGGTGCTTCAACGGTTTGTGTGCGTAAATGAGACAATAAGTCTGCCAAGACAAGTCGGCCTTCAGCATCGGTGTTTCCGATTCGCACCCTTACGCCTGCGTGGGAACGGATGATTTCATCGCTCACGAAGCTATCGGCGCCAACACTATTACGCACACAGCCCACTTCAGCGATGACTTGAATGCCTGGCGGTCTCACTTCATTTAGGAATTTCATAAAGCCGATGACGGCTGCCCCGCCGCCTTTGTCTCGACTCATGCCGGCCATGTGACCGCCAACTTTGAGGTCGGCTCCACCTGTGTCATAGCTGAGGCCCTTGCCTGCAAGAAAATAACTGTGATTGATGATGCCGTCAGCGACGTATTTCATGCGTACGATACGAGGATGGTGTCGGGGAACCGCGAGCGAGGCTCGCGAAACGGCGTAAGCTAATGGATATTGCTGGGCGATGGTTTCGACGTCCGCGATGATTTCCAGCTGGATACATGAATCTGAAAACAAGGCTTCGCAATAGGTGGCCATATTGGGCGGGCTCATGCGTTCTGGATTTGCACCGGCCACATCTCGGGTGACGCGTCGACCGCTTTCCACTGCCCACAACCAATCGCAAAAAACGTCTGGCTCACCATTTTCTGGTGCCTCAATGGCTATTCGGGCAATGGGTTCACTCGTGTCATCTCCCAAGTCTTCACGCGCCTCGAGTGGCTGCCAAAGGGCTTGAAGTGCCCCAAGGACACTTACTTCATGGGCATGCGCAAAGGCTAAATGATGAGGCACCCCGCGCACCAAGATGATGGGTGCTTTTGCACCGGCCCGCTTTGCCCTTAAGATGCCTGAACCCGCTGCGTCAGCGAAGCGCCTGACGTCGTCAAAATCTCGATCAAGTGGTCCTGTTGGAGCCAGGATCAAGCGACCGCCAGCTAAATCTGGCTCGATGAGTAACTGGGTCTCTTTGCCCAAACTCATGTCGGTCGAACTGGCTTGATGGAGGGCGCGATCAATGGCCTCAATCCCTGTTTCAGCGATATGGCTACTCACCAGAATAACCGCATCCCAAGGGGAAATGGCGCTGCAGGCCGAGTTTAGGTCGTCGATACAAGTGAGGTTAGGTTGGGTCATTGTGGCCTCGCGTGTTTAAGATTTACGATTGGGGTCAGGGTCCATATTTTTTGACTCGGGGATTCATGATTCGACGCCACAAGGGTGGTAAGAGGGCAATGGGAACCATGGTGGCATAACCTGCTGGTAACTGCGGACTGTCGGGCATATGTCGTAACGTTTGATAGGGTCTAAGCGGGTTGGCATGATGATCTGCATGGCGTTGAAGTTGGAACAGAAATAGACCACTTATCAACGGTGTTGCATTCCAGCTATGTTTTGGCGTTACCTTTTCATATGAGCCATCCTCAAGTCTGCGACGGCTGAGCCCGTAATGTTCCACGTAGTTGATGACTTCAAGTAAAAGGACAGCGATAAGCGATTGCAGGTAAAAGAACATCACTGCTCGCGGTCCAAATACGAAGCCCAACATCAGAGCGAGCAATTGAGGCAAAACCGCGTACCAAAGCATGGCGTTGTGAGTGCCCCATTGTGATTTTCCGCTGCGTTTGAGCCGTTTCGACTCGATTTGCCAAGCACTACGCCAACTGCCTATGAGTGTCCGCGGCAGAAAGTGGTAAACGGATTCACCAAGTCTTGAGGAGGCCGGGTCTGAAGGGGTCGCCACGTGGGCGTGGTGACCTTTGTTGTGCTCGATAAAAAAGTGCATGTAATTGACTTGGAAGAGAAGGAATTGGCTTAGCCGTTGATCTGTTCTGTTCGTTTTGTGGCCCAATTCGTGGGCGAGGTTAATGCCGACAGCGCCAGTTACAAGTCCAACCGCCAAGGCAAAAGTCAACCATGTTGTCATGTCCATGGTGGCGGACATATGAACGGCCCAAATTAAGAAAGCAAACTGACCAAGCGCATAAACTCTTGGGATAAGAGTGAAGGCCCAGAAAGTTTTTACCTTTTTATAGTCAACTTCAGAAACGTTTGAGTCGTCCTGTCCAAACAGAAGATCCAGCAATGGAATACCAACAAAAACGAAAGCGGGTGCTACAAACCATTGCCATCCGCGTTGCGCAGACATGACAACTAAAAGTGGCAAGCTAAAGGCGGCTAGATATCCCCAAGTCTTCATTTTCATCTCATGTATTCCGCTCTCAAATATGAATAATCCTAACATAGCTTGCATTAGCCCATAGCCTGACAAATTGGTTAGTTTTACATGGGAGTGAAGGGTGTAAGCTATTGCCGAGTTTGTATCGTCAATATGATCTGGTCGGACAGAATATGAGTGCTAATTCGTGACACATAAGAACCACCTTCCTAAAGCCGTTTGGGTGTTTGGCGTTGTTTCGTTTTTGAACGATGCCGCCAGTGAAATGGTGACACCGCTCATCCCGATTCTGATCACAACAGTTCTGGCGGCTAGCCCGGTGGTTTTAGGACTCATTGAGGGAACAGCCGAAGCGACAGCCAGTCTCCTGAAACTGTTGGCGGGGCGTTGGGTCGATCGTGGCGCTTCAGCGCGTAAGCTCATTTTTGCTGGCTATGGATTATCGAACATATTGAGACCATTATTTGGTTTGGTCTCGGTCTGGTCGCTGGCATTTGGGCTGAGGTTTGGTGATCGGATAGGGAAGGGGTTGCGAACAGCGCCACGAGACGCATGGATTGCAAGTGTGACGGACCAAAGTACGAGAGGGAAAGCGTTCGGGTTCCACCGCTCAATGGACCACCTTGGCGCATTTGTCGGTCCGGTGCTTGCGTTTGCTTTGTTGTCATGGGGCTTTGGAATCAAGCAGGTTTTTCTGTTGTCGGTGATTCCAGGAAGCATTTTGCTTGTTTTCTTAGCGCTGTCACTGCTGCGCTTGGGCGCGCCTAAATTAGGTCAAAAACAGAAACCAGAATTGGCGTCAAAGGAACTCACAGCCAGGCTGAAATCTGTGTTGTGGGCCGTTGGGCTGCTGGCGTTTGGCGCCGTGCCAGATGCGTTTCTGGTCTTATGGGCGCAGAGCGCAGGATTAGAAGTTCGTTGGATCGCCATTCTTTGGGCTGTTGCTCACTTGGCGCGTTCATTTGTGGTGTCGTTTACCGGCAGACTATCCGATCGATTGGGACGTAGGCCGGTTTTGGTGTCCTGCTGGCTTTTACGAATAGCTGGCACGCTGGTATTGGCATGGGCACCGCAATCGCTCGTCTGGGTTTGGTGTGCCTTCATTGGTTTTGCAGCAGCAGCCGGTTCGGCTGAAAGTGTGGAGCGCGCGATTGTAGGTGATTGGGCAAAAGCAGATCTTAAAGGAACGTCGTTTGGCTGGTTTCACATGATCAACGGGCTGTCGGCACTTCCTGGCGCCGTACTTTTTGCTTGGGTTTGGCAATCTTATTCAGCTGAAACTTCGTTTTTGCTCTCAGCTGGTATATCTTTGGCTGCGACATTTGTCTTTGCTCGTAGTTTGAACCGCAACGCGTAACCTGGGGGACCGGAACATTGATGATTCTGTTTGTATTGATTATTTGGGGAAGTGGTGATTCTATTCAGCTGAGGTCGGGTAGCTTGAACATCGAGCACCAACAAGCTCAGGACAAGGCACTTTCAGGCGTTGGTGTTGTCGTGTTGAGGGACAAACCCTCGATGGCACAGCTCATTCAGATACGCTCTGCCTATCGACTGCTCGGCGTACTTTCCGAGCGCGCGTTCCTTGTTGATTTTGGTGATGGTGTTGAGATTAGAAAACATTCATTGGTTGACTGGCAGGGAAAGCTACCCGGTCACTTGAAGCTAAGCCCGACCTTTGGTGAGCACGGTCGTGATTCAAAGGTTCACGTCATGGTGTCGCCGCATACAAATCTTGCCGCTTGGTTTGCCAAGTGGCCCGAATTAAGATTCAGAACAACGGCAATGAGCAAGTTTTTCGTCTTGCTTGAGCTTAAGCACAGCGAGCTTGACCCCCGTTTGGCTGACGTTCTGCTTGATCCAGCTGTCATATGGGTCGAGGCTCAAACGCCAAAGAGCCTGATGAATGACCGTAGCGTGTGGATCGGTCAATCTGGACTCGCTGGAGGACAGCAAAAAACGGTGCATGATCGAGGGCTTTTAGGCGCTAATCAAATCGTGGCTTTCATGGATACGGGTTTAGACGCGGACCATTGCTCTTTTTATGACGCAGTGGAAGGGCTCCCCAACGAAATAGCGAACCCGGATCAACGTAAGGTTTTGGCCTATCTCGATTTAGGTAACGAAGGTAATTTGGATAGTCAGGGGCATGGTACACACGTGGGTGGATCAATCGCCGGTGACGATGTTGGCTACGGCACCCATAACGGATTTGATGGCATGGCTCCACAAGCAAAATTAGTCGTTCAAGACGGTGGCTACGCGGTCGATCCATTTGCAGATCTGCCGTTTCTACCTGCGGATTATTACAATGATTTATACCAACCGGCCTTTGATTTAGGCGCCCGTATTCATTCCAATAGTTGGGGCGCCCATGAAGATTTTGGCGTCAATGACTATACCGCTGAATGTGTCATGACTGACGAATTCATGTGGGACAATCCAGATTTCCTCATCTTTTTTGCGGCAGGAAATGCAGGTCACTCTGGCGGGCCTACAATCTCAGATCCAGCAACGGCAAAAAACGTGATTGCGGTTGGCGCGACTCAAGGGGGAACAGCGGCCGATTCGATGGCTTCATTCTCGTCATCAGGACCGGTTGTAGATGGCCGCATGAAACCAGACTTGGTCACGCCCGGCGCAGGTATCAATTCCGCAGGCAACAGCGCCACGTTTAACAATTGCGGGCAAGCAACCCTGTCCGGCACGTCGATGGCCTGTCCAACTGCGGCTGGTTTAGCAGCTTTAGTACGACAATACTATTTTGACGGATTTTATCCGTCAGGATTAGCGCAGGTCGGTGATGCCTTTTCCCCAAGTGCGGCCCTTGTAAAAGCGACCATGATCGCATCCGCCGTTCCTTTATCAAGCCAAACGACGTATCCCAATAACATTCAGGGATTTGGCAGAGTTGAGCTGGATGGCGCCCTTTTTTTTGACGGTGACTCTGAGCAGGTGACGGTAATTGATCATGTGGGTTTGAACCAAGGTCAATCTGCAACCTATCCCGTTGATATCAACGACGACGAGACGCTAAAGGTCGTTCTCGTGTGGACCGATTACCCATCGACACCACTGGCAGATGTAAATCTGGTGAATGATCTGAATCTATTTGTTGATGGCGCTGTTGACGACTATTGGGGCAATAACTTTGTTGATGGTTATTCGGCGACTGGCGGCTCGTCCGACATGCTCAACAACGTGGAGATGATCAAACTACCCGCCATGAATGCAGGGCATTACGACATATCAATCATGGCTGAAACGGTGCCGCAAGGTCCACAACCCTTTGCCCTCGTCATCATTAAGGCACCCGTTCCAGATACCGTTACCTTACTGGAAGTGGAACCGCTTTCGGCAACCACGGGTCAGCAATTGTTTTATCAAGTTGAGGTGCCGCAAGATGTTGTGTCTTTGAGAGTAATTACGACTGGCTCAAACGGAGATGCAGATCTTTACGTGAGATATGGGTCACCACCAACCACGTCAATTTCTGATGCCAGCTCAACAGGACCTAATAGCAACGAATCGGTTGTCGTTGGGGCTCCGGCTGAAGGCACCTGGCATATCCTTGTACACGCCTGGAGCGCATTTTCTGGCGTTAGACTAGAGGTCTATTATGAGATTTGGCCGAGTCAGTGTGGTGTTTTGGCAAATTTGTGGAGCAATTGGCCAGTGACAACGAATATGTTGGATCTTGTTGCCTCACAAAATTGTTTATCCGCTGAATAAGAGCCTATCTGACAGGTTGCTCTGTGGTTGTTCTGCGTTCGTATGCGATTGTGAGGTCAACGGTGGATTCGCCATCAGCCGTGATAATGGTTTGTTGCTGGTCGATATTTAACGAAATAAAACAATCGATTGACGTCGATTTCGCCAAATATCGTTTACCAATAACGTTGCCTTTGAGCGTACCGTTGCTGCCTTTCTCGATCGTGCCAGTGAATTCGCCTTCCATAGCGATGCTAATAACCGGTTGGCCTTCATATTGTTCGTCACCAATGACGCTTTGTCGGATAGTGTAGATTTGATCGATCTCGCCATCGGGCATTTCAATAGACATCGGTGCGTCGTTTTTCCAGACCTCATTTATGGCAACGTTGTTTACTGGGTAGAGGGCCAGATTCCCGTAGTTGAGGTACATTTGTTTTAATGATCTGAACGCTTTTACCGATGCTTCCGGAAGGTTGTCAGGGGGCAGGACTTCCGTCACGACGCATTGAGAATTGTATCTGATTCGTATAGGTAGACCTTCTACCTTCGTGTAATCGAAGGGCGTCGTTAACTCTGACTCTGGGATTCGATTGCATTCAAGGATAATGACTTCGATTTCCATGGCCCCGTCGTCCTCAAGTTCGACGACCGTCTCGCGCATGCGCGTAGTCAGTTGGTACTGCAAGGATCCGCCAGGAAAATAGGGAGCACTGACAACGACTGTCTGCTTTTCCTCTGAGGTGAATACATCTCCCAGTTGATAACGAGGGTGTAAATCGTACATCTTGTCTTCGATTTGTATCCCTGAAAAGAAGAGCGCGATCAGTACAGAAACCAGGGGCATGGTGACTCCTTAACCATCCTGCAATCTAACATAGACCTACTTGGGCCTTCGACCAAGTAGGATTTTTTGTTATTTCTATTATCTCACCGGCAAAAGTGTCGGTTTTGTGGGATGTAGGAACTATTTACCTTCGTCTCCAAACAGAATGGCACGTAACATTTGTGAGCCTTTTTTTGCCACGTTCTGTGTGGTTTGTGTCAGCACGTCGCCGCTCACGGTGGAAACCATCGCTTCTTTGAAGCCCTCGCGGACTTCAACCCTGAATTCAGGCAAAACTTCTCGAGCCCCTTCGTCTACGCCTTTTCGAACGCGATCTTCAATGGTATCAGCGATTTCCGTCAACTCCTCGTCTAGCATCTTACGTAATCTACCCAAATGAACGCGCATCAAATAGCGAAAAACGAGTATGGCTCCGCCTAAGGTGAGCGCGCTCGTCAAAAGCGCCGTTGCTGCAATGATCCAAACGATCGACACATAATCCTCGTCATTGTCTACTCGACCCATTCTCGTTGACAGGTTAGTCTATTGTCAAAACATGAGGTGAAAGATGCACGTTCCGTTTTCGCCAGCATCGGAAAGAAACAAGCAACCCATTCTCGAAGTATTGCAGAGTTACCTTGCAGATCCAGTCCGAGATGTCCTTGAGATTGGGAGTGGTACGGCGCAACATGCTGTCTTTTTTGCCAAGCACTTTAAGCATTTGCATTGGCACACTAGCGATTTATTGGTAAATCACACCGGCATCATGGCTCGCCTCACCGAGACTCATCTAAAAAACGTCCATGCTCCGATCCTACTTGATGTTGCTGGCAGCTGGCCAGATCGATCTTTCGACGCCATTTTCACTGCCAATACCGCTCATATCATGGCTTGGCCTGAGGTTATTTGTATGGTTCAAGGCACGGCTCGTAGCTTACTTGCAGGTGGACGTTTTATTATTTATGGACCCTTCAAGATAGATGGCGAATTCACTTCAGCTAGTAATCGCCAATTTGATTCGTCTTTGCGAGAGGCATCCGCCCATCGTGCGATTCGTGATTTAGAGTCATTGCAAAGCGAATGTGAGAAGGTGGGCTTGCGGCAAGAATCACTACATCAAATGCCGGCCAACAACCTTTGTGTGGTGTTCAGCAAATAACTCTGAGTTTGTTATTGGGATCGTTGAGGCCTAGTCTCGGAAATCGCCTTAGCCCTGAATAAGGTTGTGTAAAAAACTCTTTACATAAACTTTACACTGGATTAAAGTGCCTAAGATCCAACTAGACAATTAAGCGACGTGTGCCTTCTTTAGATGGCTGAATTTTTCTGGCCAGAGCAGGGAGACGATCGTCGCAACCTTCAGGAGGGACCCGACCAGTGCATCGTTTTTCCGCGCTTTTAGTCTTAACAACAGCTTTTGTGATGGCAGCTGATTCGTATCGCATCACCACTTTCCATGAGGACGCTTATCGTTCTCAGCGAATCAAACTAGATATTATTCAACCAACTGCCATTGAGGCCGCCAAGGATGTAGAGCCACGTGAAATCGCGCTTAACTTCTTAGACGCACATCTAGATCGCTACAGTCTTGACTCTCTCAATGATTTCGAAATAGTTCGGGTTCAAGAGAGCCTGATCGGTTTTCATGTGCATTTAGCGCAGAAGTTGAATGGCTACCCCATTCATCAAGCCGAAATTGTTGTTTCGCTGAACCGCGATGGCCAGGTCTATCAGGTTTACAACAATACTTATCGTGTTCGTCAACAAAAGGCGATCACTGCTCCTGAAGTGTTCTTGGATTGGGACGACGCCTATGATGTGGCGTGGCATGACCTGAAAGTTCACGATGAATTGATGGCCTATCCGCAAGCGGACCTGGTTTATGTTCCTGAAGGTGAAAGCTTCCGCTTAGTGTATTTAGTGCGCTACGCGGTGGAAGCGCCTTTTGGGTATTGGGAACATACAGTTGACGCAATCTACGGTGATGTTTTGGACGTTCGCGAGACGTCGATTGATCGTGAGACTCAGGAACAGGTAGATTTCAGAGCCTATGAAGGTCCTGTGGCAGATCGATTGGCCAGCTTGCAGCGTTATCAAGAACGTATGCAAGAGAGCCATAAAGTGGCTGCCCAAAAAGCAGGTGGAACCGCCAAAGTTTTTGATCCCGATCCAGTAACCACCTTACAGAATGACAACTTGGAAGACGGTAGCTCGGCATCGTCATTTACGGCCGCTTACCTGACGCGAAGTCTGTTGGACATTAGTTTAAGTAGTGGCACTTACCGTTTGCAGGGACCATGGGTGACCATTAGTAACTTTGAGTCGCCAAACACGGCACCTTCCACATCTTCAACAGGAAACTGGACTCAGACACGCGGTAACAACGCATTTAATGATGTCATGACTTATTTTCATGTCGACCAAAGTCAGCGTTACATGCAGTCTCTAGGTTTCTCAGGCTCGACAGGCATTCAGTACACTTCGATCAGTGTGGACTCTGATGGCGTAAGCGGTGACGATAACTCACACTTCATTCCCTCAACCAACCGCATGGCTTTTGGTCATGGTTGTGTCGACGACAATGAAGACGCTTTTGTCATCTTGCATGAATATGGCCACGCCATTCACCACAGTATTAATAACAACTGGTCCGGTGGTGACACAGGCGCCATGGGTGAGGGTTTTGGTGACTACTGGGGTGGATCGTATCGCTATAGTACGGCCAACGGCAGTTTCCACCCAGAATGGGCGTTCCCTTGGGATGGTCACAACAATTGCTGGGGCGGACGCAATATGAACCGTACCGATTTTCAGTACAACCCCAATGCCACTTACGGTGCTCATGCAACGGTTGGTGGTGTGTATGGCGATGAGTTATGGTCAACGCCGCTTTTTCAAGCCATGATCAGCCTGCGCGGACAAGGCGTCGCACGTGGTGAGATCGACCGAATCGTATTACAGGCCCATTTTGGTTTAGGTTCAGGACTGAAGATGCGAGACATGGCCGCTGCCATCGTCTCTACAGCTCAAACCCTGTACCCCAGCGGAACACATGCGGCCGTGTTCCAACAAAAATTTGAAGATCAGAACATTCTGGACGGCGCACCACCGCCTCCACCACCGAGCAACACCCTGACCAACGGCGTTCCGGTACCCAATCTAAGCGGTGCCAAAAATTCATCCACTCGATTTACGCTTGCTGTACCCAGTAACGCGTCGAACCTGTCGTTTACCTTAAGCGGTGGTTCAGGCGATGCCGATCTGTACGTGAAATTAGGTAGTCAACCGTCGACATCGAGCTACGATCATCGATCTTGGAATAGCTCAAACAATGAGTCGATTTCGGTTAGCTCGCCGAGCGCGGGAACGTACCATGTACTCATTTACGGATATGCTGCCTATTCTGGGGCGACCTTAACCGGAAGCTATCAATCTAATTCCAACCAAGCTCCCAATGCCTCGTTTACACGAAGCATCAACGGTTTGACGGTCAATTTCAACGACACCAGTACCGACGACGGAACGATTGTGTCGCGCTCTTGGAGTTTTGGTGATGGATCGAGTTCTTCACAAAGCAATCCTTCCCACACCTACTCAAGTGGTGGCAGTTACACCGTAAACTTGACCGTTACTGACAATGGTGGCCTCACTGATTCGACCTCACAAACATTTAGCCTGACGGCGCCAAATGTGGCTCCGACTGCAAGCTTCAATCAATCCATCAGCAATTTGACCATTAGTTTCACCAGTACTAGTACCGACAGCGACGGCACTATTACCGCTTATGCGTGGAATTTTGGCGATGGATCAACCAGTAGCAGCATAAATCCCAGTCACACTTATTCATCATCTGGTAGTTACACCGTGAGCCTAACCGTGACCGACAACGGCGGACTCTCCAATACAACCAGTAAGTCACTATCTGTTAGCGCACCGCCTCCTCCTGGCGGAAATGTGTTGCAGAACGGCGTATCTGTAAACAATCTAAGTGGTGCGCAAGCGTCGTCCACTTATTACACAATCAGTGTACCGGCAGGTGCAACTAATCTTAGCTTTACGCTGAGTGGCGGATCGGGCGATGCGGACCTCTACGTTCGATTTGGTAGCCAGCCAACCACTTCCACCTTTGACTTCCGTTCATGGAACGGTTCCAACAATGAGTCGATCAGCGTTGGCAGTGCAAGTGCGGGAACCTATCACGTGCTTGTCTACGGTTATGCAGCTTATTCGGGTGCTAGCCTAACAGCCAGTTACACCGAAGGCGGTGGCGGCGGACCTGTCACTGTAACCGAAAACGGTACGCTTTCTGGCAAAGCAAGCAAGTACTACTCGATTGATGTAGCCAGTGGCACCATCGATCTGTCGTGTATTTGGGATCAGAATAATCGTGATATTGATCTCTATATCTACAACCCCAGCGGTACTCGCGTTGCGAGTGCCACCAGTACTTCGGAGCCTGAGACATTAACCTACAATACCAATGGCGCTTCGGGCACGTACCAAGTACGTGTGTACAACTATTCAAGTAGTAGTACAACCTACCATGTGACCATGACCTACCAACCTTGAGCGGTCCTCTGAAACCGTGAACCCAATTGGGGCGAGCCTAGCTCGCCCCTTTTTTGTACTTGCCCTGATTTGCGCGCTAAGCGACATAAGATTCCTCATCCGTAACAACCTCATTATGAAATACTTAAGTAGGTTGGAACGAACTGCCAGGCGGAGTGCGGAGTCGACAGGAGCCTAAGCGACTGAGGCACCGCTTTGGACGAAGACTTAAAATGAGCCGAAGTGACCGGGTCTGTGAATCGAGCGCAGCGAGGTTCGCAAGCGCCGAGTAGGGGAGTGACAAGTTAGTACCAGGTGCCGGTGCACCTCGGGGCGCGGGTTGGAACGAACTGCCAGTCGGAGTGCGGAGTCGACAGGAGCCTAAGCGACTGAGGCACCGCTTTGGACGAAGACTTAGAATGAGCCGAAGTGACCGGGTCTGTGAATCGAGCGCAGCGAGGTTCGCAAGCGCCGAGTATGGGAGTGACAAGTTAGAACCACGTGCCGGTGCCCGTCGTGGCATCCATGTCGGTGCGGGCGACCGGCCCTCCAGTCTCAGCGAACCAGTGCTACTCTTTTATGTGGTCAGCAACCCGTCTCCGATCAAAAATATTGCAGGGGCGGTTTGAGAACCGCCCTTGCCACGGACTTCAACCCATCTTTCGCCTGATCCTGGACCGTCTAGTCTCCGGTCTCTTTTTGATGTCGGACGGCGAGAATGGTTGCTGTTTCCCCATCAAAGCGATACAGCGCGATATAACCACTACTGCCGAAATCGATCAACCATTCCCGAAACTCGGGCCCCATATTTTCAAGCGGGCGTCCTGATGCCGGTTGGTGTGCCAGTATTCTAACGCCTACTCTGATCGACTTGATGGCGCGGCGAGCAGCGGCTTAATCCTTAGGAGCCAAGAACCGATAAATGCGCTGAACGTCAGCCAGTGCTGGCGGTGCCCAGATCAGGCGTGGCAATCAGGCAGCTCCACATCTTCACCTGCTTCAAGCCTTGCCAACCACGTATCTGCTTCTTCAAGCGTCATATGCAGTCCGTTTTCCTGGTAAGTTTGCCAGGCACGTAAGGCATCCTCTTTGATAAGCTCACGTTTCTCTTCGCGTTCGACGTAATCACGGATCGCTTCACGCATGATCCAGTGCGCGGAACGCTGCCGCACATCGGCTAAATGTTGGATACGGCTTTTCAATTCATCGTCTAGTTTCACCGATGTCGCCATCTTGTCACCCTACATATCAAAAGGTATTACCATTGAATACTGTACCATGATTTCGCCATCCCATTAAGGCTAACTCAAGTGGGTCGCACTGTTCGATTCACAGGGTGTGGCAGTCAGACCATCGCTAGTCAAGATCATCGCTTAATGACTCAGGCTCGTAAGAGAGCAACAGCTTCATAAATCCACCAAACCGGGAGCGTGTACGTTTAAACAAGCCGACATAACATAAATGTCCAACAAGCCTTGCCACAACATCTCCCCATAAATTTCATGGCCTCGTTTTGCGTTGCCTGTCACCCATTTCTTTTGTAGTCGTTCAGTTTCGCTTTTACCCCTTCGAACACGTCACGTGAGTGGCTGTGCGAATTTGAATTGCTGCCGTTCAATAACCACCCGGATTGAGCGACGACACACAAAAACCCGAAGAAAGAGTTAGGGTCATGGCAGGGTTTTCTCGCTTGCAAGGATAAAGAAACGGAACGCGCCATCTGCTGAGGCATATTTCGCGGCAGGTGACGTCGTATCCGGCTCTCAATTCATTACAGTGATTAGGAGAATGTCCATGAATGCTTGCTTAATGACCCTGATTAGCTTTTTGGGTCAACTACAGATCCATCAAAAGCTGGATCCACCTAAGGTGTTGCCTCTGGTCTTACCCATAGAAGCCGACAAGTTTATCGAAGGCCAATGGGTCGAAGTTATCTACACCGCTCAACCAAACGGCGAAGCCATCCACGTGGAACCCGGTGAGCGTGTATGGCAAGTTCAGGACGACATGGTTCTGATGCTAGGCGCCACCGGGAGTCCTCTGCCCCGTAGCGTGACCACACGAGCTGTCGCTTTCGTCTGGATAGAGAACGACCAGGGCCGTTGGGGGCCGATCTCGATTTACCCGCGTCGCGACACCCTCACGCTAACCTCCCAGGCCGACGAAATCACATCCCAACTCAAAGCGGGAGTACCCGGATTGGACGCCGTCTACCTGACCCAGGTCGCTCATTATCTGGCTGGAAACCTGGCCAGTCTGGACGTGCTGGGCGATAGCTATTCGGTAACCGGAAACGGCACAGTGATTAACGCCAACGGTGACTGGGTCGGAGGTCGGCTGATTCCTAATATTCCCGGCAATAGTGTTTTTGTGGGGAAGGATGCGGGGCTCAACGATGATGGCACATTGAACAATTGCACCGCCGTGGGCAGCTCCGCTCTCAAGGAGAATATATCCGGAAGTACCAATGTGGCTTTCGGTCTCAACGCATTGAAAAACTCCACCACAGGGCAAGACAATACCGCACTTGGAACCTATTCACTGCTGCTCAATATGACCGGCAGCTACAACACGGCAGTGGGTCGCGGCGCTATGTACAACAACACCACTGGCTCTCACAACACTGCTGCTGGTGATGGTGCGTCGCAATTCACTACGACAGGTGTTTCCAACTCAGCTTTTGGCAAGAATGCCCTTGAAGATAACATCACGGGCCACCGCAATTCAGCCCTTGGCACCAACTCCGGTACCCAGACCGACGATCTCAGCAACACGACAGCACTGGGCTACTTCGCGAGAACCACAGCTGACGATCAGGTCCGAATCGGGAACGCCTCGGTGAATTCCATAGGTGGTCAGGTAGCTTGGTCCACGCTTTCAGATGGTCGCTTCAAAACGGAAATCAGCGAAAACGTACCCGGCTTGTCTTTTATCCTCGGCCTGCGACCTGTGACCTATCAAGTAGACACTGAAGGCCTTAACCGGTTCCTGGGTGTTAAAGACGAATTTCCCCAGTCGAAATCACGGTCAATGAACGTTGAAACCGGCTTCATCGCTCAAGATGTTCAACGCGCGGCTCAATCCTTGGGGTTCAATTTCAATGGCATTGATGAGCCAAGCAACACTCAGACCCCTTTCGCCCTGCGTTACGCCATGTTCGTGGTCCCGCTTACACGCGCAATTCAAGAGCAGCAGGCCGAAATCGATCAATTGAAGGCCGAACTGCATGCGCTGCGCGATGGGTCATGATGCGCTACTTTACGGCTACCAGCCTGACGCCTATTTCCGTGCCCCGTTGTCGGGGCCGGGCATTCAGAAAGAAGAGAGGGGCCATGAAAAACTTTAACGTGTTTATTATGTGCATGGTGGCAGCATCGGTCGGGCTGGCCCAATCAAGCGTACAGGGTACTGCCACCATCACCGTCCTTGACGGCGGAACCGACTGCAATGGCCTGGCGCGACGGGTCGAGATCCATGCCGACCTGACCGGCCTCATCGGAGACGGCAATGAACTGGCTGGACTCAACGGCTATGTGCTCGCAGTCTCGTTCGATCCCGACGGCAGCTTCACATCTGCGACGCCAGGAAACCAACCCGCCCAGGTGCATTGGAGCTTGATCACCACCCACGAAACTGTCATTTTCGATGAGGTCACTCTGGTGGGCTGGTGGCCTGAGCCCAGCGCGCCCAATGGCTCCTATCACTTGGCCACCTTACTCTTCGCCGGTGATCCAGGTCCCGTGACGGTCGCTGTGGAGGGCACGAGCTCATTGGCTTCCCGCCTGGTCAGCCCAACCAATCGTCCCGACGTGATTGCCTATCAGTTACCGAACGCATTGGTCGTTACCATCCCAGGATCGTTCAACTTAGACTTATTAACTGGCGTGGCCAGTTGGCTGCAATCCAATGCGCTATACGATCTAACGGCTCCGGCCGGCGACATTGACATACGAGACCTGTGCAAATTGGTATCATGCTCACCACCGTGAAGGAGGATAACAAAGCGAGTCCGGCTTGCTGGATTCACATTAGCGAAGACGCAAGTAGTCTGGCGGAACACAGGCTTTGAGCAATCATTAATCCCGTTTAAGATATTTGTATTGCCTTTCAATATTCAAACGTAAGACTTAGGAGGAATGTTTTTAGCATTCGCTATAGCTCAGAACCTGAACAGACCGTCCGGAGACCTTCATGCCGCTAGGCGTTTCCGCTGAGGGATTGGTCGGGTTGATCTCGAGAATATTAGCTTATCTACTGGTAGATATTTGCACGGAAATATTAATCAAGGGTACGGGTTATCTGATTGTCGGGACCTTAAGCTCTCGAACATCCTATGAGCCAGATCCCGAAGGTTACGTCGTGGTGATTACTGGGTTTGCCTTTTGGTTCCTGATCGGATACGCAGCCTTTTACCTTTGGAAAACCCATTAGGCTGAAGTAACCCGCCTGGGAATGCGTGTTTGAAAGCAGACAAACGACTCACCGATCATAAGGATGGCGCTTGAGAATATGTAGTTTATTGCCCTCTTGCAGCTGCTTTACGTTTCTGATTCATGCCGATTTTGATATTTTAGTCTTTGAATTCTATAGTTACGAGCACCAATAGACCGCACCCAAGTTGAGCATCGACATGAACACAATCACAGAATTGCAAAGCTGGTACCTGTCCCAATGTGTGGATGACTGGGAACATTCTTGTGGAGTTAAGGTGGAAACGCTCGATAATCCTGGTTGGCTTTTGAAAATAGATCTTATTGACACCGAAATGCAAAATGTTGAATACACTGAATATTCATATGGGGTTGGTATTAAGGCTGATTCTAGCGGCAATAACTGGCTTCATACCAAAGTAGAAGGCAATCAGTATGTCGGGTATGGTGGGCCCGAGAAGCTACAGGAACTTATCCGGATTTTTTTGGGATGGGTAAAGTCTAATTCTTGAAAGAAGAGACAGAGTGGGACAGTGCAGGTATAAGGTAATATATATTGGAGACACAGTAGATAGGAGATTCATTTCGATCGGCGAATTGCCCCCTATTTGGGCCATCTTGGGATCTCTTGGTGAAAAAGCAGTGACTTCATCTGCTTTTGACCGCGGGCTAAACGTTTAATCGGCCTAAGAGACGATCTAAAAACTGTTCTTCGGCTTATTTTGTCGCCCGTTTCCCATCTGTAAGTGAAAGAGATCAGCTTTCAGGGTGTCTTTGGCAAATAGATGAACTCACCTCTGTTTTTGGACAGATTTCCGCGATGATCGTCCAGACGACCTTGAGTCAAAGGACTCGTACTAGATCGCCGTCAAGCGCTGGAATGTGGACCCGCCCTTAAGTGGCTATTACACACCCTTGGCGAGAGCTGATAGGGTTGATTGTAGCCAGCCGTCTGCAAGCCATAACGATCAATCATATCTCGACAGAAGGACTCGGAACCCAACACCAAACTCTGCATCATCCATTCGCTACGACGCAAAACCAAATCGGCGATCTCTTCGAGGTTGAATGACGATAGCGCTTTTTGAAGGTCAGCAGATTCTATCGGTAATTTAGTCTCCAAATCATGCTCGCGATCGGCCAGGTGATCGACAAATAAGCGAAACGCCTTTTGACGTTTGGTTTGGGTCTTGGCGAAATCAAAGCCCTTGATTTTAGGGAAGTTAACGCCAGCCGCCTTCTTACCGCCGCGATGGAATCGGCCGATGGAGCACCAGCGATACTGCGAAGG
>JAJCXM010000005.1 GCA_029263455.1 Holophagae bacterium | reverse complement strand
CCATGTGTGCCTGGACGCGACAGATCGCGGCGCGTGCGGCGCCCATCTTGGATTACCTGCTGGATGCCTGTCGCGCCGGGCCGTTGATAGGCATTGACGAAACAACCTTGCAAGTCCTCAAAGAACCCAATCGTAAAGCCGCCACGACCTCGTACATGTGGGTGATGCGTGGTGGGCAACAAGAAAACCCCATCATTTACTTCGATTATGATCCTTCGCGGTCGCAATCGAAAGCTCGGGCATGTTTGGGTGATTATCGAGGCATCGTGCAATCGGACGGTTATGCCGCCTACACATATCTCGATTCCTTTCCTGGCATCAAGCATGCCGCATGCTGGGCTCATGTGCGACGCAAGTACACCCAGGTCTTGAAGGCGTTGGCCGGTGATCGCGCGATCTCGGGGGTAGCCCAAGACATGGTGAAACGTATTCAGCAGTTGTACCGCTTCGAAAAGGACGCGCGTAATGCACGCATCACAGGTTCTGACTTGATCGCCTGGCGCAATCAACATTCCAAACCGGTGTTGAAGGCCATGAACCATGAGCTGAGGCGAGTCATAGGAAAAGTGCCTCCCAAAAGTACTTTGGGCAAAGCCTTGTCTTACACAATGAATCTCTGGCCTTGCCTGAATGTTTTTTTGGACCACGCGGAACTCACGCTTGACAACAACTTGGTCGAAAACGCCATTAGACCCTTTGTGGTTGGGCGTAAGAACTGGTTGTTTGCAGGCAATCCCGACGGCGCAAAGGCCAGTGCAGCTATCTACACTTTGATCGAAACAGCTAAAGCCAATGGGTGGGAACCATTCGCTTACTTGACGTTCTTGTTGAACGGGTTGATCGACGCCAAAAGCGATCAGGAAATCCTGATCCTGGCTCCCAACTGCACCCCTCAAAACATCTAAGCGATCACCCAAATCCAGCATCTCGCCATTCTGGCGGACGTACTTCGTTCACACCAGATGCGGTTTATCGCTCGCTTACCCTACAATGACGAATCATATTGGGCATCTGTCGAGAATAGAGAAATATGCGGAGATAAAAGATTTGATCAACTATCGAATATTTTTCATCGGTCGGCAAGTGATTCTAGTCCCGCCACAATGGGAGTTTTGTGTCAGGAATGAAATGTCCAACGATAACTAATAAGCAAGCTGTGGACGTTACCTCGTTTTCAGGGACATGAGAAGAATTACCTGGAGTCCTGCTGTAGCACTCCCCCTTTCAACCAGCCATCTCATGATAGACATTATGTTAACTTGAGGATTTTCATTTTGAACCAGGACTTCGAGCCATCGAAAAAGACTAAGTAGAAATAGGACCCGTGAGCAGAGGGCCAGTATTTCCCACGCTCCTTGGACCATCGAGAGGCCTCGTCGCGTACTAATTTCTTTCCCACGTATTTGAAGAGTCTTAATAGGGGTCACCTCACGAAACGGAAAAAATCGTACGCTATGACCTCGAGATCGGTCGAAGAGGCCGAAATTTGCCGCGTACGACCTGTTTGCTCTGTCGCCAGGTGTAATCAGCAGTCAAGTTGATGTGCTCAAAACTCAACGTTGAGAGATGCTGCGGTTCGGACAACGACGCTCATTGTCAATGGGATCCATACATTTGCCAATTGTTGAGCCGTTCGGAGTGCTATCTGGGGTACTGCAACCATTCGTGAACGGAAGGGCAATAGGAGCTCTGATTTGTCCCTACTTGTTAGTAGAGTTTTAGTTGATTTTGATGTAGTAGAAGACCGCGATGTTTCTTGGTCTTGTTTCCTTACCCGCTTCCAAATTGTCCGTCGTAGAAGCGGGATCGACACCATCATTTCTAAGTGGCGTAGCACCTGATTCCCCGCCGATACCACCAAGAAGGCCAAGGTAACCAGCTATGTGATGTTTGTGTTTTGCCACCGTGTCCGGTTGAATACTACCTGGGCTTCGTTCTTTTCCATCAGGGTCTTCATGGCCGTCTTTTCTCTGCTTATCTCTGCTAAAAGAGTAATTCAATCCTCTGAGGAACATTCCGCTAAGGTTTGGGACGTCCTTTCCGCCAGTGGCTCTTGCATAAATAGAACCATTGACTTTATCTCCGTTTGCTGGATACCACTTGCTGGTTGTGGGATCAAATCTGCCATCGTCACCGGCGAGCGTAGCAAATACGATGGGTTCGAGAACTGACGAGATAATAGAGCCGACTGGTACGCTATTCCGGTGTATAAACTCGAAATTTTCGTTTAACTGACTCCTCGTAAGGTCACTTGTGTCGCCCGAACTGTATTTATTAGGGACTTCGACACGTACTACTTCTTTGGATTCCTGAGCCATCACTGGATAGGACAAAAACAAGGCTACTACGGCAATTACAGCTTTCATAAATCATCTCCTGGAGAAATATTTGTGGGCGGGTGGTTTAGCCACCGATGGTCAATGGCGTTCGGTATTTTGATGAAAAACCCGGCCAATACAAATGCAGCAATCACCGAATAAGCCCACGAAACTTTGGGTATTGTTACGTTCCAAATCTTAAGTCCACCAAACAAAAGGCTAAGAATCAACGCCAGTAGAATGAAATAGAGACCAACTAAAAGTGCATTAGGTATGCCATATCCAACTAATAGTTGATGAACACTCAAAAACGCCATCCCACCTTTATACTAACTTCTGGAAATAAGTTAGTCTTTGCCGGAAAACCACCTAACAAGCTGAAAACCAACAGCTTTCCACCATTTTCGCCATATTCACAGTTTGTTGGCAATTTTCTGTTTTCTAAGTATACACTCTTAACCTAGAAAATTTAGAAATTTGTTACGTTGTGATATTTTGCCAATTCCACAAGAGTTAAAATCCCTCACCGGCTCAAGCCGGGATCCTCGATCAGAATTGAACATACTCGCAGCAAAACGGCGATTTAGCGCATATGACCAGTAGCTTTTGTCCGACTTAAACTAGCCAAGGGTATGATTCCCATAAGATGTGGATGTGCTTTCGTCCATGATCGTTGATTTGTCCATTCTGAAAGGCCCGTTCATATTGAGTGATACGATACGATTTCTCCTTGTGGTGGTTACACACTATCCGCGTGATAACTGACATTATCAAACGGATAAAAGATGAGCCATTCCGGACATGGCAATGCTGAAGAAAGTGATGTTGCTGCTCATCGCGAATGAGGGCTCATTGCCACCGGAATGGAAAGACCATGGTCTAGAAGGAGAATGGCAAGATCACCGTGAGTGCCATATAGGTGGTGATTTCTTACTGACCTACCGGCTCTCAAAACGGGGAAAAGAAGAGTCTATTACCTTTGTTCCCGTCGGAACCCACTCCGAGCTATTCGGTTGACTTACTCTTCGTTATCGGCTTCAAGACTTTCAAACAGTTCTTGGACTGTTTTGAATCGAGGCTTTGTGATTTTTCTAGCCCGCACCATCGCGTTTCGGGTTACTTTATTGGGTACTTCCAGGGTAAATGGGATTTTCTTTTCAACTGCAATACGGGTTAAGAATGCGCGTACCGCATCAGACACGGTTAGACCCATTTCTTCCAGGGCCAAAGAAGCGTCATTTTTGATAGTTTCTTTAACTCGGACATGCACTATTGTTGTAGTTGCCACAATGACCCCTTTTCGTTGAGATACAGTATCTCAATCAGTCTTGTTTGGCAAACGCCAACGTAAGCAAAGCCAACAATTGACGGCTCTAGATCACCCTGGTCACGTTGTACAGATCGAATCCCGTTATCACACAATGAAAACACACACTTGAAGATGTATGGCACTTTGCGCCTGATGTCATGAAACACCTCCCCATAGCTTCTCGAAATGATCTTTGGTTTCGCTGAAAATATGGATTCAGGAAATCTCTACTGGAGAAGATCAGCAAAAGGCAGAGGCACTATTTTTTGAGAAGGGAGGCGATTCGTGAGCAGATACCCTTTATGATTGGAGCGGGGGCGACCGATGACGATGAGACGTCGAGATGAATTCAAGCAGGCAACGAAGGATGCCCTTGCCAAACGTGTTGGGTACCAATGCTCGTATCCTGGGTGTCGGGCGATCACTGTCGGGCCAAGTACAGAGTCCGAGACGAGTTCCTCAAACATCGGTATTGCGTGCCACATCTACGGCGCGGGCGGGCCACAATCTCCACGATTCCAGGCTCAGCTCACTGCAGAAGAGAAGAAGTCCCCAGGCAACGGTATCTGGATGTGTGCGATTCACGGAAAGCTCATCGACGACGATGAGGTGCGATTCACTGGTCCAATGCTCAAACAATGGCGTGAAATAGCGGTTCGCAAAGCGAGCTGCCGGATTTCCCGGACCGAATGGAGCCCGGTTAAACTGAAAGATGTCGATCTCTGCAAGACCGATTGTACGATTTTCGCCCTTGTAGGCGAAAACAAGCAGTTCGGGGACGTGTTACATGATTCTTGTGTCAGCGATGTTTGGGGTGAGGCCGTAGAAGATGCGATAAGGGATGTGGCTATCGAGGTAGCGCGTAATGCCTTCGAACACGGTTCCGCGACGAGATTCTCTCTGCAGGTCACGAGTTCACAGATCCGTATGATCGATGATGGACAAGAGTTTGATCCCTTCGCATGTATCGACATCCCGGTTGCTAATGGTGGTGCTGCAGCTCTCGGTTGTCTGGTCAATAAGTTCGGCGGTTCCATTGTGTGCGAGTACCTATTTGAGGGTGGGCAAAACATCCTGAAGATTAGCTTCATTAGAAGCAAGCGTGATGTATTGTCGATGTACCCCTGCGGCGTCGAAGCGAGGTTTGCTGACTTTAGGCGTCTAGAGTTATCAACGTCCCCACCTAGCCAGGGGTGTCGACGTGTGGTCATAGCGCTTCCAGACTACATCTCACCAAGCGACGTTGGATCTGTGGCGTCTATAGTGGCAAGGTTCAAATCCGCAGATGCAGTTTATCTCGTTATTGATCGTGTGTCGATGCTTGTGCTCGAAAGGTTGGCCGCCATCATTCCGAATGTCACAATAGTTGGTGTCCCGCCTGCTCATTGGCAGGGATAGAGTTAGATCCCAACGCGTGACAAATGTCCGAGTTCTTCTTAACGTACGTCGGCTCAACAAACGGGGTACTACGCTTACCTGTGGGGTTGCCGAATAGATCCTTCTTCCTTGCCCGTGCAAACACACAGCACAATGATTTCCATGCCAACCTAACGGTCGAGACGCTCGAGAATTTGCAAGAGAATGTCCCCGGATTTAGTGTATCTTTCTGTCTCCAAACGACATGTGCAATTTGTGGATCACTATGATTTCTCAGAACGCAATTGTGGCAGAATACTGGATGAGGCCGAGTTCAAAACTGATTTGGGTAAACAGCTTCTAAGATATGTAAAAAAGAAATGAACACCCAAGCTAACATAGTCGTAAATATCTGGATTTGATGTTAAGCACTCATGTCTCTGGCTGTAGTTAGCAACGTGGTGCTTCATTGGGCCTACAAACCGAATAAACGTATCCCCAGGATATATGCACGGATTTTCGTGGGACCCTGTATAGGACTAACTCGGCCGGAGCCAGGTCATTCTTGACCAATCTGAAATTATAAACCGAGACAGTACGTGTCGATGCTTCCCACTCATCTTTGACTTTTCAATAGAATAATTCATGCATTCCCGAAAACCCGAAAATTAGAGTAAAATAGATCCGAGGATGGTCATGTGTTAATCAAGGAAAACCCGGCTCGGAGATTACAGAACTTTATTGGGAAATGCGCTGACTATGAAAACAAGGGAGCGACCTTAAGCTTAATCCTCGGACAATTGCTGAAGCCTGATGTGTACCTCGGATTATTGGGTTTGAACAGGTTGATAGATGATTATGAAACCTCCGTCATGCAGAGCTTGATCAAGGAGTCACTATTAGAGCCGGTGAGTCCTCTCCGGTATGTGTTTGGTTCTATAGACAGGATGGCTTTGACCTGGACTGATGTAACGAGGCGGTATCTTAACGAGGGTATCATTACAGTCATACGGCTAGCAGCTGATTCGATCGAGAAAGAAGTTGACGCAATAGAATACGATCCTGAACTGCCACAGGCCCTTGTGGAGCAGCTAAAGTCTGTGCTTTCAAAAGTTCAAACACGGATCGAACAACTGAGCAACGAGCCAAAATACGAAAAAGAATTCAAATTCTGGGCGCGCTTTCGATACACCATATCCACCTTGATTAAAGATCTCAAGATTTATGAAGTAGTTGGCCCAAGAATTCTGTTCGACACTGAAGACATTGTCGCATCCAAACTGATTGTTCATCGTGATGAGTTCAAAAGTGCTTCGATCGCTGGAGATGTTGAGAATATATTAGACAACATTAAAAGCAAGCTCGTTGTTCCAACAGGAAGGTTCATATTCCGTGCTTTAGCCGAAAAGGCCGTCCAAGACCCTGAGGAGGCCTTAAGATTCTTGGGTGGCGGCAATTAGCCCAGTGATCGAAGTCATTATTGCGACACTTTCAGTAGGCTGCACAATAGGTTGGGCCGTCGCAAAGCATTTTTGGGAGAAGAATCAAAAGAAAGCAGAC
The DNA here is from genome assembly GCA_029263455.1 of Holophagae bacterium. Taxonomy (GTDB): domain Bacteria; phylum Acidobacteriota; class Holophagae; order Acanthopleuribacterales; family Acanthopleuribacteraceae; genus JAGQSC01. The sequence continues at coordinate 123,267 of JAJCXM010000005.1, read as the reverse complement.
ATCCGACTCCAGTGGAGATTTGACGCTTACCGTAGCTACCTCAGAAAAATGGATCAGCTATACACAAACCTCCTCGAGGATCCAGTTGCCGACAGGCAACGCCTGTTTGCTAGTCTTATAGAAGCAATGAAGTCTGACTTAGATGAATATCCACGTATTCTTAAGGAGCAGATGACCCCTTTTGTCGAAAAATGGGCGGCGGCGAACAGAATTCTTTTCGACGAGTTCAACGAAATCAGACAGGTTTGCGAACCACAACCGGGAGAACTACTTGTCGCCGGCAGTTTCAGAGTAGATCAATGACGTCACTTATGGAAATCACCTCGATGATCACAGCGCTTCTATCTATCGAAACGTTTGTCTCTGTCATCAAACTCCCCCAAGAGATTCAAAGCGATTTAACAAGTTATCGTAATTGCCGATTGGTTGAAAAATTGTACGCATTCGCGTTGAAGTTGCCAACCAGTGAGCATCCACAAAGTGTTATTGACGAGCAAGTGCGAAAGCTCAAGGAGGATCAGACGGAAACCTTAGTCGTAGGTGGGTATGTTCTCGATATCGTGGATCGTTTGACACCAGAAAGAGCGGAGGTCTTTGGGATAGTCTTCAAGAACTACCTGATAGACGGCGAAATGGACCCTAGCGATTTCATCCGATTCGCGCACATTGTCGATTCCTGTATCCTCATGGATCTAAAAGATATTGTAGCGGCAATGCGAGCAGCTGATGGTGGCGGTGTTTCTCTGAGCAATCACCAAAGTCATCTTGCCAGAAACCTCGGTTTAGTCCAAAAAACGGGAACGCAGGAAACATTGTTAGGATTAGCTGAATCTGACACGATTACTCCACTCGGAGAATCCTTCCTAAAGGTGGTCGTAGACGCCTTTTGATTGGGGTGGTCAAGAAAAGGAAATGGCGGATTTCATGTTTGCTCGCCCATTGAATGGTGAATCCAGATCAGATCATCGGTAAAGTTGCGGGCGGCGGCCCGGACAGCGGCATGGGCTTCTTCGCCCTGCCCTCCTCCTGGAAAACCCGCAACCGCTGACCTATATTGTCCCTCAATGACACCCTACGTTCCATCTGATGCAGGCCACTTCCTGGCGAGCGGTCCTTATGACCATATCACGCGCGAAGAAGTGCACGCCCTCGTGGCCCACGAGAATGAGCTCAATTGGCGCATCCTCTTCCAGCTGCTGTGGACCACCGGCGCCCGCATCTCGGAAGTCCTGGCCCTGACCGCCAAGGATCTCGTCCGCGAGGAGCACACATTCGCCCTTCAAATCACCCGCCTGAAACGCAAGATACCCTTTAAAGATCTTCTGCCCATTCAGCTGGAGTTGGGCATCAAGCTCCAGGACTATATCCGGCTTCGCGAACTCAAAGCTGGCGGCAAACTGTTCCCCTACACCCGATCCTGCGCTTTGCGCCGCTGCCAGAAGGCCGGCAAGAAATAGCTTATGGGGACACTTAGCGTAGAAACTATAATAGGTCGCAGTCGGAGTAAGATAGTTGCAGCCCCGTTTTAAGCCCGGCAGGACGATCTGGCCCAGCCCAAGGTGCCGAGTCCGCGAGAATCCCTGGGACAAAAAGAACAAACCCCGAAGCCCAGATGGACGATCGGAATCCGATTGGATATCGCATGAGCCAAAGCCTCGTTCTGAATTACGTTCACGTGGTTTTCGCCACCAAAGCACTGTGCGATTGGTTAGCGGCTTCGTACGAAGATGAATTGCATGCCTACCATAACTTCCCCCTCAGAGAAATTTGGTAGATGGTGTTGGGTCCTGAGAACACAGGGATCAAGCTGAAGCCGACCGAGAATAATTGGTCAAGGTACCCAAGGTGAGTATCAGACTGGGTTAATGACAACGTGTCCTCCTAAATTTGTCATCTATTTTAAAGCGCTGAAAGACGTCCATCAGCGAACACACCCTGCAGGGTAGACCTCTGAAGCAAGAACACGCATAATGGAGTTAGGAGATCCGTATGGCGACTTTTAACGTGACGATCCCAGACCCAATCGCCGAAACGATTGAGATGATCGCTGGTGAGATGGGTAAACCGACTCAGACACTTATTCAGGAGGCCTTGGCCGAACACTTTGGGCTCAAGAGCAGGGAAGTCGAAAAAATCGAGCGTGGCCTGAAAGATCTCCGCGAAGGGCGCTTCATTACCCAGGAAGACCTTAAACGTAAACTGGAGGATCGGCTTGATCAGGTGGTCGCAAGAAGCTGAAGCCGATCTGCTCGATATTCAGACGTACATCGCTCAGGACAATGAAGCAGCAGCCATAAGGATCGCCCTGGATATTACTGATCGAGCGCAAACCTTAGATGACCATCCCTTGGCGGGACGCAAAGGGCGCTATCCCGGCACCCGCGAATGGGTGCTGACCGGATTGCCTTTCGTATTGGTTTATTCAGTGGGCGAGGGAGACGTCGAAATCGTCGCTGTGCTCCATCACGCGCAATCTTGGCCTCCCAACGAATGAATCTCGATCTGTTTGCGGTGACAACGACATGGGTCACCCGGCAAGTGAGTGTGAGTGTTCGGACCCAGGGAGAGCGAACGTCAGCGATAATCCGACATTATGTGAACGTGGTCCCTTCGGGCGTCACAATCAAATAACGCGTGCGATTATCGAACGTTCGTGGGTCCCAAGATGCTTCTTCTTTAGCTGCTTCCTTTAGCAGCTAATGGGGCTGGTACTTAGGTGATCACCCGTCAAGAACCAGGGCAACGCTGGGCAGCTAAAGAGAAAAAGCAGGTAGAATGAGCCATGCTCTCAACCTTGCTTTGGCTCACCATTGGCTTCGCTCCTCTGGCTGTCACATCCCTGGAAACGTACATGGGGGATGTATCAAAATCCAACGTTATTCGCCCATCTCCTAACACGCATGATCTATATGAGTTAAGGCTCTCGCGTGGGGCGGAAACGTTAAGTTGTATGGAAGGCCGATTCCAACTACCCGACCAAGCCAAGTTCAACAGACCCGACCCCCAAAGGGACTGGAACTGGCTCTTGCCTCATACGATTAACCTGTATGAATACGTCGGCAATGACCCCATAAACTATTGGGACCCATCAGGATTTGGCGACCAACCCTTTCGTGAGGGGATCGATAAAGAAATATCTCCTATTAGCGGAACAGAAACGCCACGAGATATTTGGATCCCGCTTGATTTTGGACATGGGCTAATGTTCCCGAAAGGGTTTGGTGTTTTAGTGACCAACCCGAATCAATATAACTGTCACTCATACGCATTTTGTAACTCTATGGGCGACCCCTCAGACGTTAACAATCGGATTGCGGTAAAATTGGGCGCTCCTAGGTTTGTAGTCCAGCCTTTTAAACAGATAAGAAGAGACTATGTTAGTCTTGACTTCAGTGAAGCAAATTATCCAGGCGACCGCGTTATTTACTACATTGATAGTAATGGCAATAATGAATTTGATGAAGGAGAATTTATTTCGCACAGCGCAATAGTCACAAAGGTGGACGAAGATGGCAACACAGTAGAAGTTGCTGGAAAACTCGGAGCCTACAGCATATCATTCAACCATCTGGTTGCGCCAGGATATTACGAGACTGATGTTACATCGATAAGTCCTGATGGCCAAATAGTGAAAGGGCTCGTGTCGCCAACGAAGCGACAATATTTGAGGGAGAAAGAGACTGCCAAGGCATTGAAGCGCCAAAAAAGACAAGAGGAAAGAGAAGCAAAAAAACGCGCAAAAGCGAAAGCTGAACAAGAGAAAGAACGAGCAAACGACTAGTGGACAGGAGAACTGAATGTTACAAATCATGCTTTCTTTAGCCACACTTTCGGTGATCGGGCATCAGGTCGAGGTTTCTAAGGATGTACCCGACCCTTTTGCGCAGATCATGTCACTTGGACTGGAATCTTGGGTGAAATCGATCAATGAAAATAATTTTCGGCAAGCTATTGATAAGTTAATTATCCACATTCCCAATATAGAAAACAGGAACAGCGCGAGAACACATTATCTTTGGGCTGTCGCTCCGTATTACAAAACAAAGATCGCCCAAACAAGTTCATACGACCCATATTTGTGCGTCAATGATGGGGTATTTGCGGCTTTTGTGATCGAATGTATCTTGGCGCAAAACGGGCAGTGCGGCGTTATCATGTCACCCTACTACATGAACGTGATCATTCCAGCAAAGAGAGATACGCTCTTGCCTGAACTTACGGTAAAACACATGCAGGATATTCAAGGATTGTATCAACAATGGTGGAATAGGGTTAGACAGATTTCGTTGGCGAGTCTAAAGCACAGTTGGAATCTGGGAGACCGAGCACTTGTCGGGATTGATTCATATAAATGGGAGTAGGAAAGATACGGATTGGTAAAGGTTGAGCGCCAAGGCGTGCGATTTACTGACGAATAAATAACCAAATTGTTAACAGTATAGTTAACCCTCTTGCTTCTTTGTAAATTATGGGGACGTATCGTGTAAAACGGAGGCTACAAAGCATTCTAGAGTCTCGCATTTGAAAGATGTCCCAAAAATTTAGATGTCGTGCTTCGCCAAGATCGCGATTTCACTGCCTCTTTCGCCGATTTGACACGTCACATCCCGTATTCAAGACTGGTTTCACGACGACATGTCCCCATAAAGCTATAACAACGGTGTCCGGGAAAAGATCAGAGGGGATCGAAAATGGCATTGGATAGGACGTTCCAGACTTAATCTGGTTGTGAATTGAACTGAAAGAGATGCTGAAAGGCTTGGACAAAAGCTTTGATCGGTTTCCTCTCAATAACGGCCGTTTTCGAGAACGACCCGGCCAACCGACAATCCGTCACGCAAACACTCACTTTCCGCTTCTCAAAAACCATTCTCGTTATGTTGTTCTCATCAAGGCTCCTGGACATGAGTTTTGAGAATGGAGAGTCTATGCTAATCAGATATGTTCGCGTTTCAATCGATGATCAATATCTAAAACTCCATAAATACGCCCTTGATGGGGCGGGATGCACGGGGGTCTTCAACGATGAAGCATTAGGAGCGCGTCGCGATCGCCCATGTCTCAATGCCGCGTTATCCCATTTAAAGAAAAGGGACACGCTAGTTGTGTAGAAACTCGATCGACTTGGCTGAAACGTTGAAGGCTTGATTGACCTAACCAATGATCTAGATAAACCGGGGATGGGCTTTCGAAGCCTGGCAGACAGCCTCATAAACAGCCCGACCCGATGAGGGATTGGAACAAGCTACAACGATAATGCGAAGGATAGAATGCCGGACCAGATGAACGGTGGTTTGATGATCAGACCATCCATTTCTCGGTGTTGTCATCGGTGGGTGATTCACGAATAGCAAGGATGACAGCAATCTCGATGTGTTTTAATAAATAACGATATCTTTATGTTGACATGTGCGTATGTCTTTCTGTAGGATGCGGTCATCCTGTAGGAGGTGAAGCGTGAGCCAGTGCCGTGTGTCTTTTGAGTTTTTTCCACCCAAGAATGCACGTATGGAAGCAACCCTGTGGCGCTCTGTCTTTACGCTCGCCCAAGTGCAACCCCAATTTGTGTCTGTTACCTACGGCGCTGATCCTATGACTCGGGCACGAACACATGCCGTTATCGAACGCGTCCACCAACTAACGACCTTACCTGCCGCTCCCCATTTGACTTGTGTCGGTGAAACGCCCGATTCGGTGCGTCATACGCTGCGCCGTTACTGGGCACAGGGCATACGGAAGCTGGTTGCGGTGCGTGGCGATCAGCATGACGGTCTCAAGATTCACCCTGAACTTACTTATGCTTCGGATTTGGTGCGGCTAGCGCGCGATGTCGCTGATTTTGATATCACCGTCGCCGCCTATCCTGAAACACATCCTGAAGCTCCTAGCTCTGCGTTTGATATAGACAATCTCAAACGCAAACTGAATTCCGGCGCGAAACGTGCGATCACACAGTTTTTCTTTGAAAACGATGCCTTCCTGCGTTTCCGTGATCGCTGCGTTCGCGCCGGGATCCAATCCGAAATCATCCCAGGAATCTTACCGATTACGCGTCTCGACAAATTGCGTGCCTTTGCCAGTCGCTGCGGGGCCAGTGTCCCTTTGATTGTGGAACAAACCTTTGAGGGTCTTAACGACGATCCCGAGACCTTCCGCCTACTTGCAGCCAACTACGCGATCGAGCAAGTGCGAGATCTAAAACGAGAAGGTGTTGAGGCCTTTCATTTTTACACCCTCAACCGCTTCGATATGACCTATGCCATTTGCCACGCTTTGGGTATTCGACCCGTTAAACGGCAACGCGTTTCTGCTTAAGGGATTCGACAATGACTACAGTGCCTCAAAACCAACCATCGATTGTCTTCGAGCAAGATAAAGTAGCAGCCTCCATCAAGCTCGCATGTGGTCCGATTGCGCATCAAATCGAAGTTGCTTATGAATGTGTTGGCCCCAAATCGGCACCATTAATTTTAGTGATGGGCGGTATCTCCTCGCACCGTTCGGCGACCTCCTATGCCGAACGGGGCTGGTGGTCATCGGTCGCCGGAACTGAGGGTACGCTTAATCCCCAACGATATCGATTACTGGGAATCGATTTCCTTGGCGGATTGGGCGGATCTACAGCTTTCGGCGACCTGGCCCCAGATTTCGACTCGCCTTTCTTGACCACACAAGACCAAGCTCGTGCCGTTTACGCTGTCATTAAAGCGTTGGGTGTTAGTCAAATTGACACTTGGGTAGGTTGCTCGTTTGGTGGCATGGTTGGATTGTCTTTTGCCAGCCTGTTCCCACATGCAGTGAAGCGGGTCGTGGCAGTATCAGCCGCTCATCGTAGTACACCGCACGCGATGGCACTGCGTTGGATTCAGCAAACGATTGCGCGTGAAACTTCAGCCAATGAAACAGCTCTACCTCTCTCACTGGCTCGCGCATTGGCCATGACAACCTATCGAACCCCATCAGAGTTAAATCGTCGATTCTCGTCGGATTCGGTTGAACATGATCGCCAAGCCATAACCTCTTACTTAAACTATTGTGGGCAGCAATTTAGCAAAAGGTTTTCAGTCGAACAATTTACGCAATTGTCGGATGCCATCGACCGTCACTTTGTGGATCCTCAATCTATTCGTGTGCCCGTCAGTTTTATTGGCGTGGAAGAAGATCAATTAGTTCCGATCCAACAGTTGCGTAGTTTGATCAATGAAATCAATGCAGAAGCTGATATGTACGAATTCTCATCGATGTACGGTCATGATGCTTTCCTTAAAGAACCTGAGACCCTAAACGCCATTTTGAAACACATCATATGCCCGAATCCGAATACGGTTTTCCGGGGCATACGTCATTGGAGGCAACATGACTGCTAGACGTTCTACTATTGCTGTACGTCACGGAATTGAAACGGATAGTCAGCATGGCGCCGTTATCCCTCCGATATTCCTGTCGAGCAACTACACCTTCGCAGGCTTCGATCAAAAGCGAACTTATGACTACACCCGATCCGGCAATCCCACAAGAGACGTGTTAGCCGAAACGCTGGCTGAACTTGAAGCGGGTTATGGCGCGGTTATAACGGCAACGGGGATGGCGGCCATTACACTCTGCGTCCATCTGTTACAGCCAGGAGAACATATTCTCGCTTCCCATGATTGTTATGGTGGAACCCATAGGCTGTTTACTCATTTGGCCAAGAAGAGTCATTTCAAGGTTAAGTTTGTTGATTTGACAAACGAAGCAATTTTGCGATCAGAACTCAATGACGACGTGAAGCTTGTATGGGTGGAGACGCCAAGCAACCCTCTACTTCGAGTTACGGACATCCGCCTCGTAAGCGAAATCGCACACGAAAACGGCTCTTTGGTGGTTGTCGACAATACGTTCTTGTCGCCTGAACTTCAGCAGCCGATCCCGTTGGGTGCTGATATCGTGGTCCACTCGACCACAAAATACATCAATGGTCACAGTGACGTTGTTGGCGGAGCTGTGATTGCTGCGACGCCCGAACTACATGAAGAGCTGATTTGGTGGGCTAACTGCCTGGGTATCACAGGCGCGCCCTTTGACAGTTTCCTGACATTACGCGGATTACGCACGCTTTCAGCGCGTATGCGAATCCATTGCGAAAACGCATTGATGGTTTCGCAGGCATTGCGAAGCCATGGACGAGTTCGCAAAGTCCACTTCCCTGGTTTCTTTGATCATCCCGGTCATGAAGTTGCCGTCCGACAGCAGTCAGGATTCGGTGGCATGATCAGTTTCGAACTAGACGGCGATGTACGTGACGTAGCGCATTTTGTTAAACGCCTGTCTCATTTCTCGTTAGCTGAATCATTGGGTGGAGTAGAAAGCTTGGTTGCGCATCCCGCCACGATGACCCATGCAGCCATGGACCCGGAAAGTCGTATTCGCGCTGGCATTGGCGATTCGTTGATTCGATTGTCGGTGGGTATTGAAGATGTGCGTGATCTTCTCTCTGACATAACTCGCGCGCTAGATGTTCCACATGCCGTTGCTGTCGGAAGCAGATAGACCAATGAACAGTCAACGCCTTCGAATTGTGCACAAGTATGGTGGATCTAGCCTCGCTGAGGCTGACGGCTTCCTGCGTGTTGTTGCCGCACTATCTGTCCCCAAATCGGAACAGAGAATTGTCGTGGTTTCAGCGCCAGGCGGGGTCACAGACACACTTATTGATCTCTTCGCATTAGCTAGCACAGAGCAACCATGGCGTAAGCGTTACCAGGGATTGATAAGCCGTATAAAGGGTTTGATGGCGGCCCTTGATGTGCCTGTAAGTGCAGAATGGCAGCTGGAATTCGCCCAGTTGGGTGCCGCGCTAGAAGAAAGAGCTGCGAGCAGTGGTTGGATCTCCAGGGGAGAATATTGGTCGTCTTGGCTATTGCATGCTGCCCTTCGTCGTGACGGTCATGATGCTGTTTGTCTAGACGCTAGGCACATGATTCTTGTGGATCAGTATTCGGATGTTATTGAGTCTGAGACCTATGCTGCCATTCAACGCAATATTTACGCGGCAGCTGAGTCCATGGTGCTTGTGCAAGGATTCGTCGCTGGTAATGAAGCTGGCGAAGCGGTCACGTTAGGCCGTAACGGCAGTGACTATACTGCCTCCATCGTTGCGGCAGCGATCGAAGCCAAACAGCTAACCATTTGGTCGGATACTGATGGTGTATTGACGGCAGATCCCGACCTAATTCCGAGCGCTCGGCCGGTAACGCAAATCAGTTATCGGGGTTTAGACACACTCGCTCGATTGGGAACCGGTGTCGTTCATCCTGATGCGGTTGGTCCTGTGATGCGCTTGGGCCTGCCTTTGTATTTAGCCAATAGTTTTCGTCCACATGTGCCCGGCACTGAAGTACGAAACGACGTTTCCCAAAACCATGCCGTTGTAACGGCATCCAAACATCTGGCGCTTATACATGTCCAACATGATGCGCCAGAGAAATTGATAAATTTGTTTGGCAATAGACAGCTGCTAGCTTGGTCAATTGTGAATACACAAATCGAACTCTTGGTCCACGATAAAGACTTAGCGGAAACGCTTAGTCTGCTCCGCGATTGCGAAACAACACAACTCATTGATGTGGATACGGAACAGCTGGGCTTGTTTCTGGTGTCACCAGCAAAAGAAGTCTCAGCAAGGACAAAGGCGTTCATTGAAGGACTAAATGCTCAGCCTGTGCGCTGGCTTGCAAGCGACTCTTGTATTGCAGCCGTCATAGGCGCATCAGATTTGAGTGAGGTGGTTCGTCGCGTCCATGATCACTTGTCTAATGAAGATGGATTACAAATTCTGCTCTTAGGCGATGGTCCTACGGCGGCATCGCTGGTTGAGTCGCTGGCTGAAGCACGTGATCGCCAAGCGGGCCCTCTTTTTTCGTTACAAGCGGTGGTCGGTGCAGCCCAGATGATATGGAACCCAGATGGATGGATTGGCAGTGACTGGGAGCCTTGGTTTCAATCACATGCACAATCTACCTCAATTAGTTCTCTGTTACGTCAAAGCCAAGTGGCACCCGGACGTCACAAAGTGATTGTCGATGTTCGTGAAGGACACGAGAATGCGGACTATCCGATTTGGCTGGAACAAGGCTTTGATGTCATTACGGCAAATCGTGCCCTGCTTAGCGGTGATTGGTCTATTTACGAGGCCATCCAACAGGCCCAAGAACGTCACGGCACCTACTTAATGTGTGAGGGCGCCGTTAATGGTGCGGTTTGGGCCATCGATCGCATCCGTCACGTGATGGAAACGGGCGATTCGGTGGTTTCTATCCGGGGTATCTTGTGCGGTTTTCAATCGTGGCTTTGGGCACGACTCGCGAAGGGTCAGCGTTTTTCTGATTTGATTGCTGAAGCCATTGATACCGGGATTGCGCAGCCTGACCCGAGAATTGATCTGGCGGGAACGCACGCTGTTCAACGCTGGATCTTGCTAGCTCGTGAGTGTGGGTTTCAAGCAGAAATGGAACGTTGCAGTTCGGAATCGATTATTCCTGCATGGATGCTTGACCTTGATTTTGATGAATTTCTGGATGTGATACATACGTTAGACGACTTTATTGAACGCCGTGTGACGCACGCGGTGGAACGTGGCCGTTCATTGGCCTATGTTGGAACGATGAGCGCAAATGGTTCGATCCTCTTGCGGCTGGAATCGCTAAAGCCGGGAGACCCATTGACCGGAGTGGAACCTGGTGACATGTACTTGGAAGTGGGTACCCACAAATTGACCAGACCGTTAGTATTGGCGGGACCTGGGATAGGTCCCGATGCTGCGGCCTCCGGTGTGCTGTCTGACCTGATAAAAATAGCGGCCAGGCGGGGCATTATGGAGAGCCGCTCCCGATATACAGAGTCTTTTCACGAGGCCTTGGCCGCCTCTACTTGACAACTTGAATTCATAAACGTATCTTTTGATCCATTACGGAGTGACCTGATGAACATGAACAAACACATCCCTTTTCCTTTGACGAGCGCGAACGCGTTGCAGATGTGTTGTTGCTGTTGTTGTCCTTGTACTATGGACGAGGTTGGCGCGGCTTAGACCGCCTTTCTGCAAAGAATACGCGCCTTCCACGGTCCTAGCCGAGGAAGGCGTTTTTTGTATTTGGCCTTCCTTGTAAAGAGTTAACCACTCCCGCTAGACCAATCGTCCTCTATCGATTCACCCCAATCATGGGGTGTTTGCCCGTGGTCTACCGCGTCGTACGACGTGGAACTAATCGATTTGCTTTGCGGCAAGGAGGACACAATGTCTCAAAATGAGATTTCAAAATGGAACCATGAACACCGCCACTCTGACATAGGTACGTTGCTGGGTTGGGCGTCCGAGCGTTTTGCTAACCAGCTCACCTTCGCTAGTTCGTTAGGCTTAGAAGACCAAGTCATTGCCCAAGTTATTAGCGATTTAGGCCTGCCTATTGATGTGATTACATTGGATACGGGACGGCTTCATGAGCAAACGCTTGAGGTGCTTGATCGAACCCGCAAGGAACTGGGACTGTCGGTCAGAACCCTTTCTCCGGATCCCGATCACCTTGAGCCCTATTTACATGCATCGGGCCCGTTCGCTTTTAGAGAGAGCGTCGCCGCCCGCCGCGAGTGCTGCTTCATTCGTAAGGTGTTGCCCTTGCGACGTGCATTGCATGGTGCCAAAGCATGGGTTGTGGGGCTTCGCCAATCACAAAGTGAAGCCCGCGGAGGAATAGAGCCGATCAGCTGGGACGACTCGTTGGGTCTCGTCAAGATCAGCCCATTGTGGGATTGGGAGTCTCGCATGGTTCGCGCTTTTCTGGACGATCGTGGGACGCCCATTAACCGCTTACACGATCAAGGCTACCCCTCGATTGGCTGTGAACCCTGCACACGCGCTATTCAACCTGGTGAATCGGAGCGGGCTGGCCGTTGGTGGTGGGAACAGACGTCGGTCAGTGAATGTGGATTGCATTGGCATAACGGACGTCCTGCTGCCAATCCGTTGGTGGTCTAAGCCGTGTTTCATCTTGCCATAAAGGCTATTAGCTGGCGCATCGTCGCCACCCTAACCACAGCGCTTATTGCCTATCTTGTGACGGGAGACCTAGGTGTTTCTATCTCGATCGGTGGCGCCGAGGCTCTTGTCAAAATCGGCTTGTTCATGTTGCACGAACAAGCCTGGCTACGACTAAAAACAAAAAATGGTTATGAGGTAAATGGACATGTTTCCACAGACACAATCTCACCTTGATGTACTTGAGGATGAGAGCATTCACATTTTCAGAGAAGTGGCTGCGGAGTATCAGAAACCGGTATTGCTCTACTCGATAGGTAAGGACTCGTCAGTGCTGCTGCATTTGGCAAGCAAAGCCTTTGCACCAGCGCCGATCCCGTTTCCGATGTTACACGTGGACACCGGCTATAAGTTCCCTTTAATGATCAAGTTCCGCGATCAGATGGCGCAACACTACAAGATGGAGTTAATTGTTGCTCGCAATGAAAAAGCCATTGCGGAGGGCATGAATCCCTTGGACTGGGGAACCGATGCCTGTTGCGGCGCTTTGAAAACACGTCCGCTGCTGGACACCCTGAAGAGCCATAAATTTGATGCGGCAATCGGTGGCGCCCGTCGAGACGAAGAGAAGTCTCGTGCCAAGGAACGGTTGTTTTCGTTTCGTGACGTCCATGGTCAATGGGACCCCCGCAATCAAAGACCAGAGCTTTGGAAATTGTGGAATGGCCGTCTCAAAGAAGGCGAATCGGTGCGTGTTTTCCCGTTATCGAATTGGACGGAACGCGATGTTTGGAGCTACATCCAACGTGAAGACATCCCACTCGTTCCGCTGTACTACGCCAAACAGCGTCAGGTGGTGGAAAAGAATGGCCAATGGCTACCCGTTGACGAACATGCGATTGGCCAGCGTTTGACCGGGGCCAAAAAGACGGCGACTTGCCGTTTCCGCACGTTGGGCTGTGTGCCCTGCACTGGAGCCAGTCTTTCGAATGCAAAAACGCTTAGTGAAGTTGTTGAAGAGGTCGTGCAAGCCAAAACCTCAGAGCGCGGACAGAGGCTCATCGACCAAGGCTCTGATGACGCTATGGAGCGCAAAAAACGAGAAGGTTATTTTTAGGAGAACGTATGCGAGATGTATTAAATGTATCAACAGCTGGAAGTGTTGACGACGGCAAGAGCACGCTCATTGGACGTCTCTTATTTGAAACCCACAATATCCCCACTGACCAACTGCAGCAGTTGGAAACAGGACCTGGCGGCGAACGTGACTATGCGCGTGTGACCGACGGACTAAAAGCGGAGCGCGAACAGGGCATCACCATTGATGTGGCGTTTAGGTATTTGAATACGCCTGAACGCCGTATCGTTTTAGCGGACTCGCCAGGCCATGCTGAATACACCCGAAACATGGCCACGGCAGCGTCTGGGTCGGATTGTGCGGTCATTCTTATTGATGCTGTCCGTGGTATTCGAGAACAGTCTAAACGGCACGCCTTAATCGCGATAACCATGGCTACACCTCATCTGATCGTGGTCATAAATAAGATGGATCTAGTTGACTTCAGCCAATCTGTATTCGCAGGTATTGAAGCTCAATTCCAACGATACTTGTCGGAGTTAGGTACGCCGCATGCCCGCTTCATTCCGGTCTCGGCCTTACGAGGCGACAGTGTGGTGACGCCGTCAAAGCATATGACTTGGTATCGCGGACCGACCCTGCTGGAAGCTTTGCAGAGCACGCCGGTGAGGGTGAAAGAAAAGACTCAGGCCATGAGACTGCCTATTCAGTTGGTCGCCAGAACCCAAAAATTCCGTGGCATTAGTGGAACCGTAGCTTCTGGCCAATTGGCTGTAGGCGATGATGTGGTTGTTTTGCCAGCTGACGTATCGGCGCGAGTCGCAAGCATTCATACGGCACGTGGCAACAGGTCGAGTGTGCAGGCAGATACAGCGGTTACGGTCACCCTGGATCGCGAGCTTGATGTAGGTCGAGGCGATCTGCTAGTGCATCCGTCAGCTCGTCCGCAAATGGGACGACAAATCAGTGCCAGTATCGTTTGGTTCCACACCGAGCCCTTACGCCAAGGGCGCGAAGTATTGCTCAAACAGGCAACCTCGTTAATTCCAGCCAGAATCCAAGCCATCGATCACGTGCTAGATGTCGAGACTCTGCAAAGCAAGCAATCCCAAACCCTGGCCCTCAATGAACTGGGCAAAGTTAGCTTGGATCTCAATCGACGACTTGCGCTTGATCTCTATGCCAATAATCGAACGACGGGAAGCTTTATTCTTATCGACCCATTGGACAATCACACCTTGGCTGCCGGCATGATCCTTCAGGTCACAGCCGAGGACGGGTTGGTAGATATTGAAACAAACTCGGTAGTGATTGTGGGGGAATTCAACCGATTGGCGTTTGCCACCACGCTCAGCAACTATTTGAACCGTGCTGGCCGAGCGAGTTTGATCCTCAATGCGGATGAACACCCGGAAAGCCTAGACGCTGCTGTTCGACAAGTGAGTGTCACGCCACTTTGGGTAAAAGCGCCGCCGTCAATTAGCCGTGATTCAAATTGGGAAATCCGCTTTGAAGCCCAAGAGGGAGCCGAGAAAATCCAAGTAATTCAACGAAAAATTATCATTAACCAGACTCTAGTGGGTCCCGAAGAGGCGGCGCTCTTGGTTGCCCGTCATTGGCAAATTGGAGGTGAGCGATGAGCCGTATCGATGTAGAACAAGTCAAAGAGAATTTGGGATTAAACGGCGGTCTTGACGATGCCTTAAGAGATTACAGCCAAACTGGAATAGACGAGCAGTTGGAGCAGATATCCAAGTCACATGGCATTTATGTGCAATTCAATCGTGCCCAAAGTGGTCGTGAAAAGGATTGGATGTACATGATCCGATTGGCGATCCCAGGAGGCGGCCCGCTAGATTTTTCGCATTGGAAAGTACTGGATGATTTAGCCCGACAACATAGCGTCAACCCCGAGGGTATTGCCTCGTTGCGGTTAACCACGCGACAGGCCGTGCAGTTTCACTGGGTAAAGAAACCGGCTGTACTTGAAATAGTGAGGACAGCGGCAGAGATCGGGCTGCTGAGCCTCAATGCTTGTGGCGATAATGTCCGAAACGTGATGGCCTGTCCCCTAGGACGCCATCCACTTTTTGATGCGCAGAAGTTTGCGCAACAGCTAGCGGGTTGGTTTCAGTTGCCCACAGATCCCTTCATTCAAGTCTTTGCCATTGACCCAAATGCGTTGGAAACGCAGGACGCCAAATTCGAATATGGACCACGGCTCTTGAACAGAAAATTCAAAATTTCGGTGGGTTCATTAATTGAACATGAAGGCCGCTGGCAACTAGATAACTGTGTGGAGGTGCGTACTCATGACTTGGGCTTCACGCCTTTGCTGGAGGCAGGTAAAGTTGAACGGGTGGCGGTTTGGGTTGGCGGAGGACAGGGCGAAAAGTTCGGTAAAGCTACGGCTTCGTTGTTGGCTCAACCCTTAAGCATCGTGCCTATCGATCAACTACAAGCTGTTGCAGATGGCATAGTTTCTGTGCATCGTGATTGGGGTGACCGCGAAAACCGGCATCACGCACGATTGAAGTACCTGGTTCGCGACAAAGGTCTTGACTGGCTCAGGCAACATGTTTCGGCGCGAACAGGTGTGACGTTGGAGCCGATCAAAATTGAGCTCGACTCGGGTCCGCGCCACTTACATCATGGATGGCTGGAGGGGTCATCCCTAAGTTATGGGTTATTCGTTGAAAATGGACGACTGGTAGATAACGGCCCTAATGGCAGGCTGCTGAGCTTGGTTCGTCACCTGCTGGAGACGTTTCCTGTGAGATTGTCGGTGACTGCTAATCAGGACCTGATATTTCACGGTCTTTCTCCTGCTGACAAGAATAATTGGGAACAAAGTTTGGCTTCGTTTGGTTACGGGTTACGCCGTGGTCGCCCCTATTCGGCTATTCGATTGCAATCAGGATCCTGTGTTGGTCGCGATACATGCCGATTGGCTTATACCGATAGCGAAAAATTTGAGCCTGAACTAATAGACCAACTCGAAGCCTTAGGTTGGGCTGACTTGTCCACAAGTATTGGCATCACTGGATGTGAACGCCAGTGTTTCAGACCAGCTACCAAAGTCATCGGCTTGGTGGGCTCAGGTCTCAATCGTTATCAATTCAAGTTTGGTGGAACCGAAGACGCCCGTCACCAAGGTGTACCTCTGCGACTTGAGGGCAGAGAGTATTTACGTTCTGTTCCTAGAGAACGCGTCGCACCCTTGCTTGACGTGTTGTTTCGCACGTACCAACAACATGCTTTAGAGCAAGAGACGCTAGGCGGCTTCAATCGTCGACTGGGAACTGAAGGCCTTGTCGAATTATTTAGCAGCCATCAAGAAACAGCCGATTTGATGGCGAAATCCGTTCCCTTTAAGGAGTATCACGATGAGTTTGCACATCGTCTTGCAGGCGCGCGGTAAGCTTGCGGCCGTCGTCGGTGGCGGAGCCATGGCACGCGAGAAAACGGCTTTATTAAAGGGCTCCGGCTTTGATGTCTTTCGTTTTAGTTATGGTCCTGATTCGCGCCGTCTTCAAATCGACGACCTTAAGCTTGTTTGTTTCGTCATCGCAGCTTCGGAGTTGGCTAGCGAAAATGAACATGCAGAGCGGATTAGTCGGGAAGCTGGTGTGCTGGTCAACGTCGCAGATGTTCCTCAGCGGTGCGATTTCTATTTCCCAGCTGTGGCTCGACGGGGCGCATTGTCTGTGGCTGTGTCGTCTAACGGCAAGAGTCCAGGAATGGCTCAATGGCTTAGGGACAAAGCGGGTCAAATGATCTCTGAACCGATGGCGAGATTGGCCGAAGCTCTGGGTGCAGCCAGACCAACAGTAGCGCAACGCTTGTCTAGTTTTGACCAGCGTCGTGTGTTTTGGCGGTCTGTCGTGGGCAATAGCCTAGATCGACTTGAGTCGGGCGTTGACCTTGAAACCATATTAACGGATTTACAACTGCGAGTTCGCGGGTTGGAGGTGCACTCATGAGCGGAAAAGTGACCTTGGTAGGTGCGGGTCCAGGTGCTCCTGACCTGCTTACTTTGAGAGCGGTTAATGCCTTGGAAGATGCAGACGTGGTTTTGCATGATCGTCTGATTGATCCCGCCATACTGGACATTTGCCGTATCAACTGCAAACGCATTGACGTCGGTAAACGGGTTGGGCGAAATCAGAGCATCGCTCAAGGTTCGATCATGGATTTGCTCATTCGGTGCGCGCGAAAAGGACAACATGTGGTTCGGCTCAAAGGCGGAGACCCCTTCGTTTTTGGTCGTGGTGGAGAAGAAATCGCTGTCCTAAAAGCTGCCGGCATTGCTTACTCGGTGGTCCCCGGCGTGAGCTCTGTGTTAGCGGCGCCCGCTTCTGCGGACATCCCATTGACCTATCGCGGATTAGCCATGTCCTTTGGCGTTTTTACAGCGAGAACTGGAGAAGGCATGCCGAGCGCGGACCTAAGAGCTGCAGCGCAGGTGGATACGGCGGTTATACTCATGGGTGCTAGTCGTCTTAGTCAAATTGCACGTGACTTACGAACACACGGCAGAGCGCGCCATACGCCCGTTGCTGTCATTAGCCGTGCCACCTTACCCGACGCCAAGACGTGGATTGGCACCCTTGGTGACCTTGAACAAGACCATAGGTTTGAGGCCCCTTCCACCATGGTCGTTGGCCCAACTGTGACCGTACTGCGAGAAGCAGTTCAACAATTAAACATTTCGTAAGGAGCAAAAGAATGAAAATTTATGAACGCATCGATCAGGTAATTGGCAATACGCCATTGATTAGAGTAGATGGTGCAACCACGGACACAGCTGAAGTGGTAGTGAAACTGGAGTACCAGAACCCCGGCGGCAGTGTAAAGGATAGGCTCGCCTTAGGTGTCATCGAAGATGCTGAGCGTCGTGGGAAGATCAAGCCAGGCGACTTGATCGTCGAAGCAACCAGCGGAAATACGGGGATTGGGTTAGCCATGATAGCTGCAGCGAAGGGTTATCGTCTAAAGCTGACCATGCCGGATACGATGAGTCTTGAACGCCGCAAGATCCTGATCGCGTATGGCGCTGAACTTATTCTGACCCCCGGTGCTAAAGGCATGAATGGAGCTATTGCTGAAGCAAACCGAATCGCGGCTGAAGAAAATGGCTTTCGCAGCCTTCAATTCGATAATCCCGCCAATGTGGAGGTCCACTACCGCACGACTGGGCCTGAAATCTGGCGTGACGTTGACGGCCAGCTCAATGGGTTTGTGGCCGGTGTCGGTACGGGCGGTACATTTGCCGGTGCTGGCAAGTACCTGCGAGAGAGGTCCAGTGACATTGAACTAGTGGCCGTCGAACCGGTCGATTCACCTGTTTTGAGTGGCGGTGGACCTGGCCCGCACAAGATCCAAGGTATTGGCGCCGGATTTGTGCCTTCCATTTTGGATGTGGGTCTTATCGATTCGGTGGAAAAGGTCGCGTTGCAGGATGCTCTAAGTACGGCTCGATCTTTGGCGACGGATAAGGGTCTCTTGGTTGGCATTAGTTCGGGAGCGATTGTGCATGCTGCGCGCGAGGTTGCACGCCGGTTGGCCAAGAAAAACCAAACAGGCGTAGGTCTCCGTGTGGTTGCAATCGTGCCTAGTAATGGCGAACGCTATTTAAGCACCGTGTTGTTCGAAGATTTAGCGGAACCCGTTTTGGTGGATATCTGAAAGTGACTGTCACCCTGGCGTCTAACCAGGCGCTGGGGTGGCATGGTTACGGCCGATCATATTCGCCGGACGCTAGAGAGCTTGTTCCAATGCGAATTGGCTATCAGCATGCGTGTAGCGTGTTTTGTTTAAGGTTGTGCTGCGATGTCGGTTACGTCCTGCAGAGCATGTTTGACGCGGCGCGCGAGATCGGGACTCATATGGTCCCAAATGGCGTGCCCTTCTGAATCCACGGCTAAGATATCCGCGTGATGTTGCACAAGGAGTCGAATGACATCAGGTTCTCCGCTGAATCCGGCCAAGAGCAGGGCATTCTGGTTCCACTTATTACGCGGGTATATATCAGCTCCGGCCTCTAACAGAATTTGGACAGAGGTTTTGGAACCGTGAAGAGCGGCCTTCATTAGTGGTGTCTCGCCCCATTGATCTGTGGCGTTAATATCGAAACTGTAGCGATTGATCAGATAAGTCATCACGTCAGAGCGGATCGGAAACGGCGCGATCGCTGCATAGTGAAGCAGTCCCATGCCCTGGTTGTCATTCACCAAAACGTCACCGCCATGGTCAACAAGGTCAATTAAACTTTTCAGTCCTCCCATGGCGGCGATGTGCATGGGTGTTCGACCATCGTTATCGGCCTTGTTGGGATCGGCGCCCCGATGCAAGAGATCAAGGTAAATTGGCTGTCCGGTCAACAGGGCATAACTCAGCAGTGGCACTCCGAATGAGGACTGGGACTGAATATCCACACCTTCATCCATCAAGTAGCGAGCGATTTCTGGCTCTCGCAAGGCAAAAAAAAGCGCGTTTTCTCGGAAGTTGTTGGTCTCGTGAATGTCATGACCGCGTTCCTGGAGGTCATGCAGAAGATCCAAGTCTCCAATTAAAGCGGCGCGCTGAATGTCGTTGGTAATACTGGGACAACCGCGACGTTCAGCATAGTGATAAACGTAATCCGTGGCCGGGTGAGCGATGGCGGCAACGCCCATGCGGACAATTTCCATTTCTCTTTGGACTATCCATTCGACTGTCAGGTCCTGGCCCTCCCGTAAGACACCGCTCATGGAAAACGGCTCATGGTTCTTCATTTCGACGTCAAGTCGGAAAGGGCCCGGGTCCTTGACATTTAACGAGAATCGCCCATCGGGGTCACTGTTGGTTTCCAAACGGAGTCCGTTCGTCATGACCAATGATATGTGTGCCTTTTGATTTGACTTGCGATCGGAAAGCGAACGAACCAGGCCGTGTATACTGGCGCTTGGGGTTTGGGCCGAAAGCGTCAAGGCCGATAAACTTAAGCCTAACAAAAGACCCGAACGTTTCCACCAGACCATTTTCCCCTTTTCTGTTTTTGCTTTAGGAAAGGCCCACGGTGGTTCAAGGTTAAGGCTGTAGCGGACGCAGAAACGACCGTTTTCGCGTACAAGTTCTTGGACTTGTTGACCGTTTAAATGGTCAGCTTGGTGAACATTCTTTTGGCAATGGGAACAGAAACGAGCGACATCGTTGCCCTTCATTTGTTCCCAGGACTGATTGCATCGGCGACTGAGCGCGAAGCGTTGACTCATCATGGGTCACCTCATTTCGGTTGTGCTGTGACTCTATTCAAATGCGGATCTTATTGAGAAACAACGCAATCTTTGGCAAGTGCGACCTTTACATTGGCGACACCAAATCATTGCAAAGTGGGTTGGTATCCAATATTTGATCGACTTGAGCCCTTTTCGCGAAATTGACGGTGATGAGCGCTAGGTTGTATGTTGTTTTAGAGGGGGAAATCATGACAAGTCATTTTTGGCATAGATGGTTCAAGTTAGGCGGTATTCCAAAACGGGAGCGTGAACAGCTTGAATCGGAGCAAATCGTGCTCTTGGAAGAGGGTCTTCGCGGAAGTGTGACATTGCGCAAATTCAAAGGGCATGGACGCAGGTCGAGGTATCGAAAGAGCATCATAATCGGGGCCGTGGTGGTTACGAAAAAGAGATTTGTGGCTTTCTCTCTGTGGCGTCCTATCGTCAATATTACCCTCGAACCTGAACATATCACTAAGCTCAAAGTAACCCAGCATCTTGGTGCCCGCCTTGAAATCGCCTTTGAAGCAGCGGATTTCATGCCTGGCTGTTCTGGGTCTGTGTGTATCAGTTACAAGACGGAAAAGGCGCAGGCAATTAAACGGTTACTGTCGAAAGCGGCTCGTTCCTGAGAGATTGAATTGGCTTACTCGTATTCGCTTTTCCAATGGTAATCGAGTAAGCGATACCAAGCGTCACTGAACTTATCGTACTCGTTAGGGCACCTTACAGCACGTGATTCGGGCAACAGTCCATCGGTCACGAAAAACTGATATTCCTCAGGGTTGCTTCCGTAAACCCAACAAAGCAGGTTATAGAAGCGGGCAGGACTGAGCGAATGTTCACCATAAAAAGGTAGGTCGGACAAGGGCACGCCAGCCTCTTCTTGTTTCTCTGCTTCGCTTAAGAACCAAAAGGCCGCATCAAGCACGGGTAGCGCCGAGGCTGGGTCAGCATCGTCCAAGAAAATGGTGGCCGATAATTGGTCGACGGCATCTTCCTCTTTCCCGGTAACAGGTAGGTCAAGTACGTCCACCAGTGCATGACCCAACTCGTGGTGTAAGGTAAAAGTGTATGCGCCTAGTGCCTTGGCAAAGGCCTCTTCTGCCGTTGAGGAATGTTCCGTAAAGACACCGATAAAATAGTCAAGTAGTTCCAAACACATAACGATAGATACTTCTTCGGGATTATAAAACGCGTTTGCTTGTCCACATTCAGCGAATCGCACTGCGATGTCCATCGGCAAATTCAAAACGCTATTCCATTCAGCCACGAATGACTCTAGGTATTGGATATCGTGGAGGTGATTGGCCAAACCAGTGTATTGCCAATGTTGTGCCCGATAGACGACAAAATCGCCGTTGTCCTGACTGGCGTCTTGAAACATAAAAAGGCACATTAATAAGGCGCACATTTTGATTCTCCGCCGCTCAATATAACTCTATACGGCACAAGAGCTATATTGATTAATTAAGTTGGATGCTCATGGCTCTTCTCGTGAATATCCGTCACCGTCAAGGTTTCTCCGCGATTGCTTTCTGTTCAAGTTTCTTGGGTCGATCTAAATGAGTGACGCTGCAAACGAGTTAGGGCTGAAAAACGGCGGCGGATGGGAATGAGACTTTGAAGCTAAACCACATGGCGTTCATGTTCAATGCCTGGGTTAGTTGGCGCCCGGCCAAGGGCCCTTCTATCGCACGACCCTTCAGATTCCAAAGGCTTCCGCTTTCAATGTCACGTAACGCGAATGAGGTTGGCTGGCCGTGGCCTTCTTCTGCGGCTTCAAAATATAGCGTTTGCTCATCCACGACACGAATAAAGGCATTAGCGAATTGACCAGCTTGATCATTAAAAACGATGATGGGTGTTGTCCCTACCTGGTCGTTGATGACTCTGTTATTGCCGACTAAAACGAGGTGTGGGTAAGCTTTGACTTCTTGTTCGACAAAGACCATCAGGGTTAGCGATTTGATTGGAAAACTGCGATCCAAATTGGAAACACTGAAGAGTAATGAGCTGTTGTCAAGCTGATCGTATGTGCCGTAAGGGTAAGTCAAATAATCAAATGACGAGCGGTTCGAGTTCACAACTACGGTTGTGTCTGGATAGAGTTGCGTCATGTAACGCCATGTCATTTCCTTAACGCTGAAGACGTCAAGTTGTTCGTCGCGACGTGGGCCACACTGACATTGAAAATCCATTTGTGGCCAAAGAGATAATGTTGTCGAGTCATACATGACCAAGTTGGTCTCGTACAGCAGACCCGAAACGCGAAAGGTTTCGTCTGCGTGGCGTTTGAAAGCGACGGTTGATCCCGTTAACGGACAATAGCTCACCACGACGGGGACGTTTCCGACCACATCATTCACGATTTCATGGCGCCACAAGAGGCGTTCGGGGTAAGCGCGCGTCTCTCCATTGATCTCAAGAATGATGACTTTGTCGACTTCGACGATCGGGAAGTCTGAACCCCGAATATTGGACAGATCCATGATGACAGGGTTAATCACGGCGGGAATGCCATCTCGGTTGGGTCCGCCGTTGAATAAGTTGTCTATATCGATGCCGCAATCCGAAACATCGAACCCCTTGTACGGATCCGTATGAATATTGATCGTGCCGCTATCGTCTTTTCCGCCAGAACATTGCCATGTGAGTAGGACCAGCAAGGCAGCCAAAAATAGGTGGAGAAATTTCATAAGAACCTCATAAGGTGAAAGATAAGCGGATCGCATAAGATTGATTAAGCGTTGTATTCTTACCCTCAAGTGTTTGTTGATAAGCACAACCTACAGCAGTGGATGCGTTGATCTTCACATCTACGCCGACACGCAATTTGCTTTCATCCCCATTCATGTATACGCCGGGGATGTACTGGGCTTGCAGGTTAGAAATACTATCCCGATGATCCAGGGACGCCTCCAAAAGCAGTCGTTGCCACCGGTATCCCGCCTTCGCAGAACCGTACCATTCGTTTTCGTAGGGGATGCCGCCATCGCCGACGTTATTAACGGTGCCGCTTCGAAACCGATAACCCAATTCGGTTTCCAGAAATGCGGAATCCCAGCCTCTACCTAATCCAAGCGATAAGTTGTACTCCGGTTCACCTGACGTTATCTGCGGAAATCGCGGGCGGTTCTTTTCCATGGGGGTTTTGCTTCCCGCGTTTAGAACCCATGACCAAGTCGCAGCTGGCCACAGGTCATATACCGCATTTAGCCAGATATCAGAAATACCCGAGCGCGATTGGTCTGGCCCGAATAAGGGCGCAAAGGTTGTCTGTTTGTATTGAGTAGATGCTTCCACGGTCCATCGTGATGTCAAACCATAACGAATGAATATGAGCGATGACCAACTATCAAGCCCGTTCTCGATACCAGATTGTTCAGGATGATCATTGCGCTGACCTTGATGATCAAAGACCTCATCAGCTTGGTCCCAGCGTGATTCTAAGTAAATACGCCACTGACCTTTGCTAATCACAAAACCGGACGCCATCACAGGGCAAACTAACAGGCACAATAACGTCTCGACTCTCATGATTCAGCCTCATCGATTTGTAGGTGTAACAAGTGAAAACCATGTGGCATTTCAAAAGTTTTTACAATTCTGAAGCATGACGTTACGTTCGGCGATTCAGTTGCACCTCATGAGAGTCGCGAAATAGCCGACGTTCACCTGAAATTATTGGCTGTCTAAGCCGCGTCTTTACTTAGGCTTTTGTCTTGCGAAAAATCCCGTGAAGCGCTTGCCCGAATCGTAGACATAGACCTAGCATAAGTAATGGCACGGCAACCAAAAGCAGGGAGAATACAAAAATTAAGATGCCAAGTATCGCAATCGAGCTCTGTAAAAATATCAACCAGCTGTTAGGTCGGTTCTTGGCTAGTCGTTTGTGCAAAGTCTGCGCGTTAATAGGGAGCATTTCGTCAATCTCTTCACGGCAGGAGCCTCCAAAATTACGGCATGCAGCGCAGATATAGTCCGAAAGTGTGTAATCTTGGCTCATTGTAGATCTTATGATCAGGGTTTTGACTCTTGGCTCACTGCGGTCGGAGCCTGGCGATGTGGGTAAGTCGCTGATAGCCGACTCTGTTCCTGGATAAATGTTATGCCTGTCACATTGGATATCTAATTCGACGACGGTTTCTTCTTTAGCGCAAGCAAAAGCTATCCGTGCTCCCGATATGCCCAACCGTTCGTCTTCATCATTCAGAACGATTACTTTCAACGAGCTTAGCCGCTCTACGTCAGTCACAATATCCTGCAAGGTGGGAACGTTATTTTGGAATTTAATTAAACCCAAGAAAAGCATTAGGCTGCTACTTAGTGGTCATTGGGGCGGTTGTTGTGCTGGGGTAGAAAGCCAATCAATCACGCCTTGCAGTGTGTGCGCACAGACACGGCAAAATGGGACGGGGTCACGGGTGAACATAATGCAATCCACTTGTGGTCTGTAAAACGACTGTGAATCATAGTTGGCGCCCTGAAAAGCGCCTACTTTGCTCGAGAAAGGAGAATTGCTCAATAGATCCATTTCGAACAGTCGCTGTTTTTGAAAAAGCGAACTCATTAAGTGCTCGGCTCCGTTGGCGGACCTGATTGCCTGACGTTCTCCCTGTATTTCTCGAGCATGCGTTTCGAATTCCGATTTGGGCCAGGGCGTGGGGATGGGTGTTGACGTATCGACCTTGTCGCGCCATTTGACGTTCTTGCTGTCCAATAAAGCGGTGGCATTGGCTTCCCAGGGTTCGATGATGACTGCCGGAGCTTCATAAGACACGGGCGATGTGTAGTATTCGTCGGCCAAGCCTGCGAAATGGTGTCCGAACTCGTGGATCATCAAATAGTCGGCTTCACTGTTGTCAACGGATAGGGTTGCGTAAACGGAGAACATGCCTCCGCCTCCGTAGGTTTCGTTATTGACCAACATGACCACAAATTCATAGGGCGCTTGGGCCGCCAAATTTCGCCAGGCCCGATTCTCAAAAGTTAATACGTATCGTTCCGAGCCAAAGGCGTCATAACTACATCCGAGTGCCGTGTCGTGATGTATACCCGTCGAGGGACGAGAAATCCCGGAATGTTGGGACGGCTCAAAAATGCCCCAAACGTTGAAGCGCGTTTGTTGCGATTTAAAGGGTTCATAAGAAAAAAAACCTTTGATGATTCGTTTAGCGTCGGCCCTAAACTTTGCTTCTTCGTTTTTGGAGTACCCGTCTGCCATCAACAGCAAATCGACTTTTTCGCGAGGCGGACCATTAACTTGAAAAGCGATGGCTTCATGGGTCTGCGATTGACTTCGATCAATGAGTGGGTCGCTTGGATCGACATGAAAAGTGTGTGCGGTCACAAATTGGTTCTCTTCGTTACGGCGCAGGACATCAATGGTGACTTTGGAAGAGGGTTCAGGGAACCGTATCGATTCGTGAAATGTACGGTGTTTGAGGCGCGCGTCGCCAGTTATCGTCCATTCGGTAGAAACACGAGAGCAGCCTCGCGAGAACCAGGGTTCGCCTGTTTCCGTCTTGACGATATAGCCATCTGAACCGTAGGCAAGGCCATCGAGATAACTTTTTTCAGCACTAGGCCACGAAAGGGGTTCTTCCAACACACGATCCAGTGCATAGATGGCTGTGTTTGGCCCATAAGTAACAAAATAATCCAATCGCCAAGTGCGGGGACTCTCGACTTCTGTTGAACCCAGCATCAAAAAAAGAATCATAATCATGATGTACCCCTTAAGCCCTGCGAACATTAAGCGCAAGTTGAACAGGAAAGCCTTGATGTGAATGGTCGGTTTAAGACCCCCTTGTTCATGTTCTTCATCTTACAACACACGTTTGCTATCACAAGCTCATGTGCTTACGGTAGGATCGCCATCATAGGGACAGGGAGTAGGTAGATTTTTCAGAACCTAAACCGTAAAGGCATCGATGGCGAAAGCACAATTTGTTTGCTGGCATTCTTGCTAGCGCTGTTGATGCGTATCTTCTTGATTTCTCACTCGACCGATTGGTTGTTGCAGCGATTTGGGTCGGACGACATGTTCTATTACACCCAAATAGCTGTCCATTTTTTTAACGATCAACTGATGAGTTTTGACGGGGTCCACCCGACCACGGGATTCCAGCCTTTGTGGATGTTGATACTGGCCCCTTTTGGCGGCTTAATGGCTGGTGCTCCGGACGTGACCGTACGTATCGTTTTCGGTATTTCGTCCCTGATGTCCATGGTTGTTGGCGCTAGTCTCATTCCCTTTGTTCACAGCTTAGTCCCCCACAAGAACGCTAGACGTTTGGCCATGTGTTCAGCTGTTATATGGGTATTGCACCCGAAAATCCTCATTCTAGAGTGGCTGGGCACTGAGGCATCGTTGGCGGCATTGTGCTGGATCTGGTCACTAATAGCTTGGCGACGAGTGTATGCGGCCAATAAGGGCTACGTGTGGTTAGGTCTCTTTATTGGCATTGGCGTGCTAGCTCGAATCGATCATTTCAGTCTGGGCGCGATGTTCGGCATCTCGCTTCTACTACGATATCGACTGGCTGCCGTTAAAGGACTGGCTGCCATGAGCCTGGTGGTCATCATGGTGACGGCCCCTTGGTTTCTTGCCTGTCAGCACGCCACGGGATCAATCGTGCCCGATTCCGGCAAAGCGAAACACACGCAGGCAAGGCGCATTGTCGAAGACATGGGGGAAGGTGAATTAGGCATATGGCTGGCGCGTGGTCGGTCGCTGAGATCAGCGACCTGGTTTCTCATTGGTTCGCGCGCCAAGGTCTTTCCCGTGTCGCTCATTTTGGCCGCACTGGCTGCCGGATTGATCTTGACACGTCGTGTGCGCATAGCTAGTTTGTCGACGGTTCTTGTCTTAAAGGCGATGTGGCCGTTGTGGGTTTCTGGGCTGCTATTGCTTCCCGTCTATTTGATGACGATTATTTTTGTGCAGCCATGGTATTTGATGCCTATCGTACTGGCGCAGACCTTATTTGCTGCAGGCCTTATCGTCGATGCCAGCAATACATTTGAGTCCAAGTCCCGTATCGTCGCTGGCGCGTGGCTGGTTGTTTGCTTGTCCTTGGCCCAGCTCGAATATGCTAAACCTAAACTTCGAGACTTAGCCTGGATTACGGGTAGCACCAGACTGGTTCAGCGTTTGGTTCCTGAAGGAGACGTGGTTGCGGCCTTCAATTCGGGATACTTAGGCGCTGCGTGCTGGCCACGTAATCGTGTGGTGAATATAGATGGTCTCGTGAATCATTCTGCGATTAGGGCTCAGCAAGGCAAAAACTTGGATCGCTATTTACTTGAAGAGAAGATCACATGGATCGCCGATATCTCAAGTACCTTGACACTCAATCAGCGCCTTAACATGGGGTCGACTGCTTGTTTCGAATTGATAGACACGATTGACCTTAATCGAGACGGCTTGAAGATTTGTCTATGGCGCGTGTCTACATGCCCACCGTGATTGAGCAGACCTAGTAACCCGTTTAATCCTGAGAATCGGTTTTTCCTGAAGGTGTGACCAAACATGGCCGAAGATAGGGGAAGGTTGACTTTACGGGCTATGTATGGTCAAAAAGGGACTTGCTATTTACTAAGGAGGGGACCATGAGAGCCTGGATATTATGTCTGATCGGTATCGTCAGCCAGTACGGGATTGGGCAAAGAAACGTCGTGCGTACCAACCGCGATGTTGATCGCGATTTTGAACAACTGTGTAGTCGGCTCGAACGCGGCATAAGCGATCACAACCGGGGTCTTCGTTTGTCTCACTTGAACGAATTGATTGATGATCTGCGACATCTTAGGGCAACCGTGGAAAACAATGCCGGTGCACGAGTCGACCCGACGACGCGCCACACATTTGATCTTGATGTGGACAATCGCTCTATTTTTGGCATGGATCCTCATTTGCCTAAGGAGAACAAGACACAAGGACGCTGGAACTTTAAAACGGTCCGTTTTGATGTGGCCAGTCCCAATATGTTCATTTTCGGTTTGCAGTTTAAAGCTAGTCGAACCATACGTTTACGTTCTGTAACATTACATTTCCATGATGGTGCATCGGTAACGCACAATGGCTGGTGGGATGCCGACCGCGGTAATGGTCAGGTGTTCAAAAAACGAAACGAGATACCCATGCTCAATGCCTGGAAAGTAGGCGATAGCCGACGAGCTAAGCGACTCAAGTCAGTTGAGATCGTAGGATCAGCGCAGGATCGTGGTCACTCTGCCAAGTTAGAATTTGTTTTCCGAATCCCTGACCCGGGCCAAAGCCCCTATGGACCCGCCATGGATCTGATGGATAGATTGGATGGTCGTTGGTCTCGCTTTGAAGTGGTGGACGCCAACACATTGAATGAAGTCTTGTTGGATGTCATGACGCTTTCCGATGAGCTCAAATTGAATTATTGCCCGCGTATCATTGCGTTTTATTGACGTCGATTATGAGATCCGAAACCTTGGACACCGTGTTCATGGTCCATACACCAGAACACACCGAATTTCGCTTCTATTTGGCGGGCTCGTTTGAGCGCATGATTGCCTGTGCCATTGACCATGTCATCATTGTTTTGACCATGTTTGTGATCGTACTAGGCTCAGGTTTCGTCGGCGCAATTGGCGGTGAAGGTTTTTTCTCGTTTCTCATTTCTAGCTCAATACTGATTGGCGTCTTCATGGCTTGGACCTATTTCATGTTATTTGAAGGTCTGTGGCATGGACGGACACCGGGTAAGGCTTTTTTGAAGTTGCGCGTGGTTTCAGCCGAAGGTACGCCTGTCCATATGAAGCAAGCGGTAGTACGTAACTTATTGCGAGTCGTAGATATGATGCCTAGTGTTGGCGGAATCGGTAGTTTCTCGATATTTCCGTTCTACGCCTTGGGTTTCGCCAGCGTATTTCTGTCCCGCCGTAACCAGCGCTTGGGTGATTTGGCGGCCAATACGCTGGTTGTTAAAGAACGTTTCGCGCGACAACATGACATTGCCGCCGCTGCTGACTTGGATGCCGCAAAAGTAAGTTCTCTTCCCAAGGGCTTGGCTTTATCTCGTCAGCAAGCAGCCGCTTTGGTCGCTTATGTTCAGCGCCGTACCACTTTCGGTGATATGCGTCAGGAGGAGCTGGCCAAACCGTTAGCCAGCGCTATACGCAAACGGTTTGCGATTGAGGGAATAGCGTCCCACGATGAACTCTTATGTCTGGTTCACGCGCGGCTCTTTGGGAAACAACGATGAGTTTATACAAGCTGGCTGAACGAAAAAAAGAGTGGCAGCGACTGGAAAATTTGTTGGCAAAGAAAAGGTCGCAATTCAGTGCCAGTGACGCCATTGCCTTTGCGCAACTCTACCGTTCAGTTTGCACGGATCTGTCGCTGGCTAGCGCCTATCATGTGCCGGAAGCGACGCTTCAGTACCTTCACGAACTTGTCGGTCGGGCTCACGCCAAATTTTATGGCAAGCTCAAATGGTCATGGATCAACTGGCGATATTACTTTTTTCAGCACCTGCCCCAACTCATGTTTCGCAACCGTTTCTTTCGCATTGCCGCTGCCCTTTTCTGGTTGCCTTTTCTGCTGTGTGGCCTTTTGGCTTTTGTAAATCGTGAATTTGCTGAATCGGTTCTCGGACCCATGATGATGGCCCATATGGACGAAATGTATGCTACTGGTTTTGAACAACGCTCGATTTTCGAGGGTGGTGCAGGCACCAGTTTTTACGTCTACCACAATGTCTCTATCGCGCTGCAATGTTTCGCGTCAGGTTTGTTATTGGGCATAGGTAGCGTGTATACGCTTCTCTATAATGGCGTCCTATTGGGTAGTGTGTTTGGCTACATGTTGAGTGGCCCCTACGCGGGTAACTTTGGCGAATTTGTCTTGGCGCATGGGCCATTGGAACTGACGGGCATATGTGTTTCTGGCGCAGCAGGTTTGCGAATGGGCTATGGACTTATCGAGACGAACGGAGAAAGTCGTATTCGTTCGCTGCAAAACTCGATGCCTGAGGTTTTAGCGATGGTGTTATTGGCCGCCGTCATGATCTCTGGAGCAGCCTTTATTGAGGGCTTTGTTTCTCCCTCTAGTCTGCCTCTAGGTGTCAAAGCACTGGTGATGATCTTTTTCACGATTCTAATTGTGATTTACTTTCAGTTACCGCGGTTAAGGATTAAGCCGCATGCAGATTGAGGAGATCCGCTTTCGCTTAAGACCACGATCTATGTTTGAAGTCATGGATTTGGCGTTGCTCGCCATCAGACAGCAACTCATGAGCTATGGGTTAATTTGTGTCTCTTTGGGCGTTCCATTGATGATTATCAATTGGGCCTTGGTGACGCTGCTCGAATGGGACGTCGTCGTATCAGTTCTACTATTAATCTTAGAAGCGCCGATCCTGAGTGTACCGTTGGTTATATATACCGCTGACCTGGTTTTTGAAGTAGACCCGCAAGCGGTTTCAGCCCTGAAACGGGCATGGCGTGCCTACCCGCAACTCTTTCTCGAGTTCTTCATCATACGGCCCATCCTATATGTAATTCCCTTGGGTTTCTTGATTTATCAATTCCGCTATCGCTTCTCAATTGAAACGGGTTTATTAGAACAACTCAAGAGTCGAAAGAAGCGCGAGCGCATGCGCTTCTTGCAAGCGCATGATTTGCACGGTACGGGTCTCACGGTGACGCTCTACTTTGTCGCGTTTGTCTCCGCGCTCGGTGCCATGTACACCTATGCCTGGATGCTAGGTACGATATTAGGTGATTTTGCCTTTGGCCAACTAGATTTACCCATGCCCAACCTTGTACTGATTCACTTAGTCGCCACGATGTTGATTTCCTACTGGTATGTGGTGTTCTTTTTCGATTACATCGACGTTCGGACTACACGTGAGGGTTGGGACTTAAGTCTCGAGCTACGTATGGCGGGTCAGTCATGATTTGGCCTTTGTTATGCCTGGTCTTTTGGCAAGATCCTCAGCCCGAAATACCCGATCAGGCCCAAGTCGAGTCAGCACTTAAACGCCACAGTGATACTTGGTGGGACAACAAGAATAACGACATCAAGCGCGTTGACCTGCCCAAAAAGAAGCGGGACAGACAAGATGGATTCACATCTTTTCCCCTGATAGCGGAGACGGCCATATTTCTGGCCAAGGTGGTTGCTGTCCTTGTGATCATTGGTCTGTTTGCTGTGATCGTGCTAACCATTATCAGAGCACGCCGCTTAGTAGAATTCGATGTTGAAGAACAAACGCAGCAAGAGTTTGTGAAATTGCGACGCCATCTATTACCCGATGAATTGCGCGATACACAAGGTGATTTACTGATGTTGGCGAAACAAGCACGCAAAGGGGGTCATATTCGCGAGGCCTTTGCTTTTTTGTTTGGGCATGTTCTCTTGACCTTTGACGCCAGTCACCTATTGGTGCTTGATCGTAGTAAGACCAATTACACCTATATTCGAGAGTTGGGCAATCATGCCAACCAATCGTTTTTCAAGAAGCTGGTTCACGGATTTGAGGATCACTTTTTTGGACCAAACCCACAAGATGGAGAGGCGTGGGACACGTTGCTAGGTGAATATAACCTGATCCACCGCGAGCAAAGCCATGTATAGGTTCGCGTTGGTGGTGCTGGTGATGGTAGTGGCATGTAGCGACCCGACGGATCACCCATATGCGGAGATTGACGGCAAGAGTATTAACGGTATAGGTCTGTTCAAGTCAGTGCTGGAATCCAGTGGTTATGATGTCAAACATGCCAGCATTCTCAGAAGTGACGAAGACGCTAACCTAATCTTTTGTTTTGATAAGTATGGCCAGGGCTTGAGTGAATCGGTTTTTGATGAGTTCATGACTTACGTCGACGAAAGTACGAAACCAACGGCGGTTTTCTATATCTGCCCAACCTACCTGAATAATGCCGAGTTTTGGCAACGTCAATTTGAACTTTTCAGCGATCGAAATATGGACCCCGATCAACAGAAAGCCTTCTTGGCTCGTCAGTTTTCGCGCACTAATCAAAATATTGAGGTTTACCCTTTTGAACGGGAACCGATCACCGAGCGCCGTTTCGAGATATTGAATGTTGCCTACGGTGACTACTCGCTCGCGGCCGTGCCTATTGACGCTTTCTGGCGTACCGAAGCCGACTTCGAAAGTGTCTTGTACACGGATTCGAGCGACTACGCTCTGGTCCAATATTCAAGCAAGGAAACGGATCAACCGGAAGGCGTCGTATTGGTGGCCAATCCATACTTGTTCATGAACTATGCTCTGGTACGTGAGGACGGGCGCGATTCCTTGAATGAGCTATTGAGTTCCTTTCCATTTGGTGATGAGGCCACGATCATTGACTTCCCATTCACCCATGGATCTCAGAGCGCCGACGATTTGGGCATTAGCCATTTTCTAGCCGTGTTCCCGATTAGTGTGATCGCATTGCAAGGGTTAATACTTTTGGCGCTATTCTTTTGGCGTATGTCGCCCGTCATCGGTTACGGCAAACGTGAACGTGTGCAAGAGAGTATCTCGTTTCGAAGACATGTTGATGCCTTCGCGCGTCTGTTGAAAGACACGGGACGGGCAGACGTGGCCTTTGCTGTCATTTCTCGATTCCTGTGGCGTGAAAACCCATCCCATCCACATGGCCTTAATGAAGCTCTAAATGAAATTCGCAAAAGAGAGGACCATACATGAACGACATCCAAATACCGGCGGCCCCGCAGCCTGGCAATCCCATTAAGCAACTATTCGATGCCGTATCAGGTGAAGTACGTAAAGTGTTTGTTGGGCAGGAAGAAATTTTCGAAGGGGTGTTGGTTGCCCTGCTTTCAGGTGGTCATGTACTTGTGGAAGGGGTTCCAGGCTTAGGTAAAACGTTACTTGCAAGGGCTCTGGGGAAGGTGTTGGGGTGTACGTTCAAACGTATTCAGTTCACGCCTGATTTGATGCCGTCCGATATTACGGGAACCCATGTATTTGATGAGCGGTCCAGTGAATTCAAGTTTCATCCGGGCCCTGTATTCAGCCATATCGTTTTGGCGGATGAGATTAATCGATCACCTGCCAAGACACATGCGTCGTTATTGGAGGTCATGCAGGAACGCCAGGTGACCGTAGATGGCAAGCGTTACAAATTGCCGGAACCCTTCTTGGTTATCGCAACTCAGAACCCCTTGGAAACGGAAGGCACCTATGCATTGCCTGAGGCGCAGTTAGACCGTTTCATGTTCAAATTCCTGATACCGTACCCTGACTTAACCGATGAAATAGACATCCTGCGTCATTTTCTAACGTCGAAGGGCCCAATAGAGCGGCTTGAAACGGACTTAAAGCCGGTTGTCAGCAAAGAAAAACTGGCCTCCATACGTCAAATGACGAGCAAGGTCAGAATCGATCAAACCATGATTGATTACATTGCGCGCCTGGTTAGGAAGACGCGTGAATGGGACGACATATATCAAGGTGCATCACCTCGAGCTGGCATTACGTTGATCCAAGGGTCCAGAACCTTAGCCGCCATCCGCAATCGCAGTTATGTAGTGCCTGACGACGTCGTTGACTTGGCGTTGCCAACTTTTAGACATCGCGTGGTTTTGTCACCCGAAGCAGAAATCGAAGGTCAAACGGTTGATCAGGTCCTGCGTAAAGTCATGAACGAAGTCGATATTCCACGATGATTTATCCCACCAGGCGACTGGTGTTGAGTGCCGCCTTTCCCGCAGTACTGAGCTTACTGTTGGTTGGATGGCCATCTTTGCTACCGGCCATTCTGGCTATTGATGGCCTGATCCTTTTGATCTGGATATGGGACCTCGCCTCTATGCCAAGAGTCCACTGGTTTAGCAGTCAGCGCACCATGCCCAAAGTCATGTCACATGACCATTGGCATGATGCGGAACTGAGATTGGATATCAGTTCACCAAAACCTATGGTTCTGTCGATTTGGGAGAAGTTGCCGGTTAGTTTTGAGGTCAAAGATCTACCCCATGAATTTGATGTCATCGGTCGTGAACGCGTGGTGTTGCCCTACCAAGTGAAACCATTGCGTCGAGGTAGCCATGAAGTGACAGGTACATGTTTACTGGCGGGAACAGCTCGTGGTTTCTGGCGCCGCTCGATTTGGCTCGCTAACGAGACGCACGTAAAAGTCTATCCTAATCTGCGCCGCCTCGAATCGTTCCGCCTATTGGCACGAGCAAATCGTGAAGGCATGATGGGCGTCAAGAAAGTGAAGCGACTGGGAGGCGACCAAGAATTTGACCGCTTGCGTGATTACATCAAGGGCGATGAGTATCGAGACATCGACTGGAAAGCAACCGCCAAACGAAGATCCTTAACCGTCAGGTCATATCGACAAGAAGAAAACCAGAACATCATTATCATGCTGGATTGTGGGCGCATGATGACTTCTGTAGAAGATGACCTATCGCTCTTGGATCACAGTATTAATGCGAGTTTATTGATGAGTCACATCGCTTTAAAGCAAGGTGACCGTGTGGGTATGTTGGCTTTTGCCAGTAACTTAATGGCGCAGGTGCCAGTCAAGGGTGGCATGAACCACCTTAAACATTTGATTCATGCGAGCTATGACCTTTTCCCTCGCCATGAAGAGACTCATTTTGACCAAGCCTTTCTAAAAGTTGCCGGTACATTTAAGAAAAGAGCCTTGCTGATTCTTATTACCCATATTCTTGATGAAGTGAATGCCGATCGCGTCAGTACCCACTTGACGCAACTCACCGGAAAGCATTTGCCTCTATGTGTGAGTTACGAAGATCCGGCTTTACAGCAAGTCATTTCACAGCCGGTGGACACAGAGAAATCCTTTTACGAGTTGGCGGCAGCTGCTCAGATCGGAGAATGGAAACGTAAGGTGCTTGCGGACCTTAAGTCGAAGGGTGTTTTGGTGCTAGAAACGCCTCCGCAAGGTCTCTCTGCTGCACTTATCAACTCCTACTTGGAAGTTAAAGCGAGGCATTTGCTTTAGCCAAGCTAAGGTCCAGGTCACGCTGCTGATCCCAAGTCCATTGTTGAGGATCCTCAAATTGAGCGCACTGAAATGCATCCACAGATTCGCGAAATTTGTGTTCCGCCAAATAGATCTGACCTGCCAATTTGTACATGAGCCTGTTCTCTCCATACCAAGCCTCGGCTTTGTACCATAGCTGCCAGGCCTTGCTTGGATCGCCAGATTGTAATGCTAGGTTGGCCAAATTGTAATTGACTAAGGCGATGTGATGGGATGACTCAAGGCGCTCAAAACGATCTCTCGCCTGTTTCAAATAGTCCTCCGCCTGTGTGTATTGACCGGCCTGAATGTGAAATTCACCCAGATCGTTGAGCAGTGCTGCTTCTTTATCCAGGTGTTTGTATTCGCTTAGGCTGGCGAATGCATATTCGGCAATTTCAATGGCTTGCTTGGTCTCGCCGCGTTCATAGGCCACCAAGGCTAGCGAATGTAAACCCCACAGGGAACCTGGTACATCGTTAATATCTAGATGCATGCTGAAAGAATCAAAAGAATACTGTTCGGCTAACGGGAAGTTGCCCAACATGCGATAGCTGTCGCCGAGGTTATTCAGCGATAGTGCCATCTGTGTGCGATTCCCAACTTGCTGATACAGATCAATGGCGGTTCGTGTGAATTGGATTGCGCCGGCAACGTCCCCAGAACCCTTAAGACACTCTGCTAGATTGGACATGACTTGTGCTTTTCGTGTTTGGTTGCCCTGGTCTGAATATAGCTTGAGCGCAGCTCGAAAGTAGCGTTCGCCGGCTTCATAATTAGATTGATGCCATGCATTACTTCCTAAGTTGTTGTACGTGTCAGCGAGGCCTTCACGATCACGTAATTTGTTGCGGATGACCAATGCTCGCTGATGGAATGCATCCGATTCGCTCATTTGCCCAAAATTAGAGGCCATGGCACCCAAATTATTAAGCACTTTCGCTTCACCAAGTGCGTCGCGGGCCGCTCGGTAGGCTTGGAGTGCTTCTTGCCAGCGAAGATTTGCTTCATCGAAATCGCCAGCATAATAGGCCATGACGCCGATCTGTCGATTGACTTGAGCAATGCCTATTTGATGACCGCTCTTTACAAATAGGTCCATAGCGAGGGTAAGTTCTTGCAAGGCCTCTTCGCTGTATCCGCGCCTTTGCGCAATGGACGCCAACATGCGGTGACATTCTGCTCTAATTGCTGGGCTCTTATCTGCCAAGAGCGTTAAGAGTTCGTGGAACAAAGTAACCGACTGGTCCCACTCGCCGAGTTTCTCTAAACAAATAGCCAGCTGCAGCTGCGCTTCATGAAAAGTGGGGTCCAACTGCAGACAAATGCGGAAGAACTCGTGGGCCTGGGCAGCACCCATCACGCTTAATCGGTGCATGCCGACCGCGTAGATTTGATTCACAAATTGGTTCTCTGAGGCCGCCTTGTGTTGAGCCTGGATCCCAGTGAACTGCTCGAACAACTCCATGCCTAGCATGGAGCCGGCTTCCCCGGCATCTTGAGCAACCACGCCACCTGAAGCGATCTCACCACGGTCGGCAATGAGCTGATAATTAATATTATAGCCGCCGCTACTTCGGTCAATCCAAGCCATAACCACCATGTCCGCTTCTAATGTTTTTCGGAACGACTCGATTTGATCTGGCTCCATCAGTCGGTCCGTGGCAACCTCTTCGGCTTGCAGCATGGGCATGAACTGATCGTCAGGTACTAATGCGAGTCCACCAATATCGTGCAAATGGAGGGCCGCCAAATCGCGTAAACCTAGCGAGAACCACTGATTTTGATCATTAGATGTGAGGTTGACCAAGGGCAAAAGAACAACACGGGTCTCATGGTCGCTAGTCAACAGAGACTTTGGTTTTACCAGACCCCAGGTAAGAGCAATGGTACTTGCAAGCACAAAAACAGAAATTAGAGAGGCAATTAAGGTACGTTTCGTTTTAGCTTTTTCGACCGGCCGTTGTTGAATTGTCCTTAATCGTCGGCCGATTTCCCAAGCGTCTGGTCGTTTAGATGGATCGAGTTGAAGACAATCCTTGATGAGTGCCGCGATGGGTTGGGGCACGGTGTCTTCGTCCAGAGGCCTGAATTGCGCTTGCATCACCCTCAATAGCAAGGCTGGCTGAGGAAAATCATCGGGATAAGCAGAATGCCCGCTAAACATTTCATAGAGCAACATGCCGTACGAAAAGACATCACTTGCGATGGAGACTTCTTCACCTTGGGCGGCCTCCGGGCTCATGTAGCGCAGCGTTCCTACAATCGAGCCCACTGTGGTGCGGCTGGAGCCGGTGTCTTCATCGTCATCCAACGAACCGAGCGAGTCTTCTGCCTGTAGGCGCTCAAGTTCGCTCAGATCGTCTTCCTGTGCTTTGCGGCCCAGTCCAAAATCAAGCACTTTGATGAGCCCACGGGCGTCGATCATCACATTGTCCGGCTTGATGTCGCGATGAATGATTTCGGCTTTGTGGGCGACTTCCAATACGTCAGCGACAGTTTGGGCGATACGGATCTTCAGTTCGTCACTTAAGCCTTCAATCAAGGCCTCTTTGAGGGTACTTCCTTCGATGAACTCAAGTACCAGGAACTCGTGGTCGCGCCACTCAATAAAATCATGGATTCGACAAATATGTGGGTGATCTAGTTGCGATAATATGCGAGCTTCGCGCAGAAAACGCGTCATATCTAAGGCGGACAGGCGGCGTTCGGGTGACAACGCTTTAAGAGCAACGGGCCGTTCGAGCATTTCGTCGAAACCCTTGTAAACATGACCCATGCCGCCACGACCGATTAGACCGTCTATTCGGAAACGGCCTATTCGATTGACGTCTTGATCAATAATCTGCACCTAGCTTCACCCCTGCGAACGCATCCATGTTACTGCATTTGCAGCGTCCACGTTATGATGAACCTGAAGGTGGGCAAATTGACGTTGCAAGAAGCGAAGCGGTTTGGGCGCTTCGTGGTACAAGCTGAAGCGGTTTCTGGCGGCATGGGCGACGTGTATCGTGGTCATGATCCGCTATTAGATCGAACGGTAGCCTTAAAGGTCATGCAGGACCAAAGACGCTTGAGCACATTGGCAAAGGTGCGCTTCATGCGCGAGGCACGTCTTCTTTCCAAGCTAGAGCACCCCAACATATGTCGTATCCATGATTTTATTGAGAGTGACGAACGCGATGTCCTGGTGTTGGAGTACCTTGAAGGAGCGACTCTTAAAGCGGCCATTCGACTTTGCCCAATAACGGTCGAGGATACGCTGAGCATTGCGTTTCAGGTGGCATCGGCACTCGCTGCTGCGCACCAATCACAGATTGTTCACCGCGACCTGAAACCTGACAACGTCATGATTCTGCGCGACAAAACAGTGAAAGTTCTGGATTTTGGCTTAGCACGCTCTGATGATCGTGAATTGCAGACTTGGATTGATGATCAAATGTTGGATAAGGGTCTGGTAGAGGACGCAAGCTCAGAGTCTGGCATGTCGAATACCAAGACAACAGTAGGTTCTTTGGTCGGGACCTTGGCATACATGTCACCAGAACAAGCTCGTGGTGACGCCATCGAGCCGGCAACCGATATCTATGCGTTGGGTGTCATCATGATCGAGATGTTGACCGGTCGGCGTGCCTATCCGGATGACATACCTACTGCCGCATTGTTGGGTCGCGTGGCGTTTGGCAAGCTGCTGCCCTACGAGCGCGAAATTATCGACCCTGAAATCAGGGCTCTGGTCGATGAGTTGGTGGCACCTCATCCTGACGACCGACCATCCGCCGACGATGTGGTGCAGCGGCTTCAGCTGTTACGCTCACGAGCAGATCGACGTAAGCGCAAGCGCGTTGTTGCTTCCTTGCTGGCAACGTTTATCTTGTTACTGACTTTATTGGTCGCGACGTCGTTACGCGCTAAAAACCCAACCTGGGTATTGCCTCCTGATCAAACACGAAGAGTGCAAGTGAAGCCGATTCAGACGCCAGACCGAGCCTCAAATGGCTGGAACCAACTCATGTTGGAGTCACTGTCGAATTACCGCATGATCGATGCCGTGGCTGATGAAGAAACTTCGCCTGCAGATTTTGTCGTCGAAACCCAACTGACGCCGACAGAAAAGGGGATTCGTCTGCAGTTGACTATATTTGCAGGCGGTAAACGGGTCACGGAACAAATCAGTGCACCAGAACCATTGCCAGCCATCTTCGAAGCTGTTCGGCGCATTGCCTTTCAAATCGGGGCGGGTGGCTCTTACCAGGGCGAATCCCATAGTACAGACCCTTTGTTGAACGAGATTTATGCGTTGGGTTCGCAGATGGTTATCTCAAAGGGCCATTCGGTTGCGGTTCCGTATTTCGAGATCTGCACGCAACTTGATCCCAACTTTTATCGCGCTCGTTTACAGTTGGCCGAGTGCCACTTGGCCCTTTCTCAGCCGGACCAAGCGGAACGTTTAGTACGTCAATTGCTACAGGAAGAAGATAGTGATTCCGTGCGTTTGGCAAAATCCTATTTAGCCTTGGGTAAGGTGTTGCAAAAGAAGGGTCATACACGCGAGGCGCTTGACGCCTTTCAGCAAGCTGAGAAACATGCCACTACGGCAAGTGATCAGCGTCAACTGGCTTCTACCTGGTTGAGCCAATCAAGTTTGATTAGGCGGAGCGGTGATGTTGCCACAGCTCGCCAGCTCTTAAACAAAGCTTATAGCTTGTTTGATACCTTGGATGATGCAATTGGACGTGCTCGTGCCGCTTACCGTCTGGGCTATTTGGAGCGCACTCAAGGACACTATCCATTGTCGCTGAAATCCTATGAAGAAGCGTTGCATTTGTACCGTGCCGGTGGCCACCTGAAGGGTTTGGCTCGGACGTTAATGAGTCTGGGCTCGGTGAACCGATTGACGGGTGACCTGGACGCTGCGGAAGCTTGTTACGATCGAGCGATGGCACTTCACATAGAATCTCAAGACATGGAGGGCCAGGCAACCGCCATCAATTATTTAGGCGGTATTGCGGTACGCCGTTACGATTACGAAAAGGCGCTTGCACTTTTTGAGCAGGCCAATGCTATTTACAAGGCCACAAATGAGCCGGCCGACCGTGCCATGACATTACACAATATAGGCTGGGCTGCTCTACAGTTGAATCGTACGGATGAAGCAGAACCTGCACTCGGTGAGTCGTTGGCTATCTATTCTGATCTAGGTGATCAGGGTCGAATTGCATCGGTTCTCATAAGTTGCTGCCAGTTGAATATGAAACTAGCACGATGGCAGGAGGCCGAATGGATGTTGCGACATGCTGAATGGACGTTCGAGACACTGCTAGACCAATCTGGTTTGGGACGGTCCGTGTTCCTGCGAGCCGAACTGGGTGAACAACAGGGTCAACAGGTCCTGGCCTTGTATGAGCAGGCGCTGAATATATTCTGTGAAACCGATGAACTTGAGGGAACGATGCACGCCGCGTTTAGGATGGCTAATATTCACCAAGAACAAGGCCGTACGGGCCAAGCACTTGAAGTGCTAAGTTGGATGGAAATGTGGCAACGCGATCATATTTTGACCTTTGAAATTTCTGCTCGAATCGCCGATGCCCTGGGTGACGATCAAAAGTCGCTAGCTCAACGTAACTTGGCTAGGGCCGCCGCGCCACGTACATGGGAAGTAGAATTCAGCGACTATTGGCAAAGCTCAAGATAAGGCTTTTAGCGGTTTCAATGCCAATCGATAGGCTGCCGCAAACAGAACAGCGCTCAATAGGAAAGGTAACAAGGCGATCTGCTCGCCAAACAACAGCCAAGCGATGGCTGTGCCTAGTGGAATCTTTAGGTTATTGGTAACAGCAAGCGAAGTTTTTGAGACGGCCCTTGCGCCACGATTCCACAAAAAGAAGCCAAGCGCGGTTGGCACCAGTCCTAGATATACAATCGAGATCCACTGTTCTCGCTGGCTGGGTAATGAAAACTCACCTATACCCACAGAGAGGCATATGGCCGGGACGATTAGTGCGCCCAGATAAAGCCAAGCCGTCACCTGAGGGTCGCTATCATCTAACTTAAATAAACGCGTATAGGCGACTTGACCAAGAGCGAAACAGAAGTTTGAAGCTTGCATAAGCCATACGCCCATGAACCGAGCTGCGAATAGGTCGCCACTCCTCACCAAAACCGCGGCTGCTGAAACGGCTAGAACGGCTGCGGCCAAGGCGTTCAAGCTCAGTCCTCGACGCCAAGACGCCAACATCGTTACGAACAACGGTGTTGTGATGGTGAGCAGCGCTACTTCGTGTCCTTGCAAATACCCATAAGCGCGAATGTATAACACATACATTAGGCCTACTTGAATAGCGCCCAGGCTCATCCATGTAGAGGCTTGTCTGAACGAAGCAGGCCGCAAGAATACGGAAAAGGCCAGGAACGACATGCCGATCCGTAGAAGAGCAACGGTCGTGGCATCCACATCGACAAGGATTGCCTTAATGAGTCCAAAGACGGTTGCCCACAAGAGAGACGCAGCAATGAGATAGATCATAATAAAAAAAGGCCCCAGTGAGACTGGGGCCCAAATAGTTGGTTAGTTGTGGTAGCGGCTGCCTTCCAAGAACGCCTTCAGTTTTCGGCTTCTGGACGGGTGACGCAATTTGCGTAATGCTTTGGATTCAATTTGTCGGATCCGTTCGCGAGTTACCGCAAACTTCTGACCCACTTCTTCCAGCGTATGTTCGCTTTCTTCACCTACCCCAAATCGTAACCGAAGAACCTTTTCCTCTCGTGGAGTCAAGGATTCAAGGACGTCTTCAGTTTGTTCTTTTAGGTTGATGGAGATGACAGCGTCAACGGGTGAAATGATCTTGCTGTCTTCGATGAAGTCTCCCAGATGTGAATCCTCTTCTTCGCCGATGGGCGTTTCCAAAGATATAGGCTCCTGAGCGATCTTCATGATTTTACGAACCTTAGACACCGGGATCTCCATTTTCTCGGCGATCTCCTCACATGTCGGTTCGTGACCCATTTCCTGCACTAACGCGCGAGATGTGCGGATCAACTTATTGATGGTTTCGATCATGTGGACAGGGATGCGAATGGTGCGCGCTTGGTCGGCGATCGCACGTGTGATGGCTTGTCGGATCCACCAAGTGGCATAAGTAGAGAACTTATAGCCACGGCGATACTCGAATTTATCAACGGCTTTCATTAGACCAATATTGCCTTCTTGGATCAGGTCCAGGAATTGAAGTCCACGGTTCGTGTACTTCTTGGCAATTGAGACCACCAATCGCAAGTTAGCTTCGATCAATTGTCGTTTGGCATCTTCCGTTTCAAATTCACCTCGTCTTAACTTGGCGAAGTTCAATTTGAAACGTTCGATCGATGCGCCAATTTCGCCTTCTAAAAGGTTAAGTGCCATTTTTGAGTCGTGACGTTCTTTTTCAAGTTGCGTGCGCTGACTCTTGAATGCTGGCTTATCGATCTTTTGTCCTATTCGCTTGATCTTATGCTCATAGGTCATGATTTTGTTGTAGTACTGGCTGGCCATTTCGACCAGATGAGTGAGTTCCTTTTGGCTGAAAGGGATCTCGCGGATGAGACGTGATGTCTGAACGCGAGCACGAACGAGTTCTCGTTGAATTTGATGCAGCTTCTTACCTTTGGAGCGTGTGGCAGAGCGCTTACGCTCTACGACCAATACGGCTTCCTCGTTGGCGTCGAGCGCTTCAAAGCACTTAATCATAATTTTACGAGTTTTTGCCGTGTCCTCGTCGTCTTCGCCTCGAAGATCAAGGTTACCCTTAACTTCGTCAGGAGACATTCTGAGTAAGCGACCCATTTCCATGATCTCAGGCACCAGGAATCGGAATCGAGAAACAGCTTTAAATGTGATCTTTTTGCCACGTTCAATTTTCTTGGAAAGAAAAACTTCCTTTTCGCGCGTTAACAGCGGGACATTACCCATTTCTTTAAGGTACATACGTACCGGATCGTTGGTGCGATCTAACAAGCTTGGGGTGAGATCTATCTCGTAACCGCTCTCTTCGCGTTTGTTGACTGACGGGATGTTGAAGACGGAATCCGCTGGCAGTGCTTTCGGCGAGGATTTTGCCTCGCTTGACTGATCGCCTTCATCCTCGACCATGCGAGGTTTGCCTTCTTCGTCAATCAATTCGATGCCGAAATTCGCCATCGACTGATAAAGTTCTTCTAACTCTTCTGGAGTTACCATGTCTTCTGGGAGACCTTCGTTGATCTCTTCATAGGTGAGGTACCCGCGCTCTTTACCGAGCTCGAGTAATTCGTGGATTTCTTTAGGGGTTTCCTCGGACTTCAAATGGTCACCTCAACGCAAAAACGTGCAGAATCTTGGATTCTATCGAAAATCGGGCTTCCAATCAAGACAATGTCATCTGATCGGGCTTAATCCTCGATAAATTTGTATACGGGTTAGGAGTCGCCACAGTTAAAATTGCAACCAACGTTTTACGTAATTGATGCATGCAATGAAGGTTAATCAACCTCATTCGATATTCACACTCACGTCATTTTTAGGTCTTTTTAACAGTGAAAGCTTATCCGCGCCGCACACTCATCCACATGAATATATGGTCGAGCACGCCAAAATGCAAAAATGAATTAATGTTCATTCGATATTTGCGTAAATCGATCCCCAAAATAGCCCCAATCACGGAGGCCTGTGGCCAAGGCTATCAATGGTAAACCGACAATAGCGTTCGGGTCTGATGTCTCGATTTGCTCAAATAAAAAAACGCCTTTCGATTCCCACTTGTACCCACCACAACAGTCATGGGATTGATCGGATCGGACCATGTCTTCTAGATAATGGTGATCGAGATCAGACCGCATGCGTAGATTTGAGGTCACAAGCCTTTCCATTTCTCGGCCACTATCCGTATCCAGTAATGCAAACGCTGTATGTAGTTGATGGGTCCGGCCACTTAACCTTTGCAGCTGAGCAACAGCATTTTTAATAGAACCGGGCTTACCAAGAATCTCACCTTCGAATTCCAAAGTCTGATCCGCTCCAATAATTACGTGACCTGGCCAACTCTTCCGTACACTGCGAGCTTTTGCGCACGCAAAGTCTAATGCGCATTGGGCGGGCGACACGCCATCACATGCCAGCTCGTCGAATTTTGGCGCGCAGCACTGGAAAGTCACACCAAGCTGTTCGAGGATTCGCGACTTATAGCGCGATGTACTGGCTAGAACGAGTGGCTTCATTTTTCATACTCGGCAGCTAACGAATCATCTTCACTAACTCGTACGCGAAT
This sequence comes from Holophagae bacterium, assembly GCA_029263455.1. Taxonomy (GTDB): domain Bacteria; phylum Acidobacteriota; class Holophagae; order Acanthopleuribacterales; family Acanthopleuribacteraceae; genus JAGQSC01. The sequence continues at coordinate 78,618 of JAJCXM010000005.1, read as the reverse complement.
CAATTCACCTTCAATGTGAGAAGTCAGCCGTTCAAAAAAGTAACCTGCTAAGCGTTCCGTTGTGGCTGGATGATCAAAAAAAAAGGGGTCACCTTGGCTAAAGTCCTTATCGGCGAAGGGTATCAAGATATGTTCCTGAAGTATCCTGTCAAGCGACGGCAAATCACATAACATACCTGTTTCGGGATCCACTTGTGCGGTCACCCAAACGGTGACTTTCCAATCGTGCCAATGGCTTTCCGCGACCTCACCAAACATGGCGCGGTTCTCGATTGGGCTTAATCCAGCTAACTGATATCGATGCGAGGCACGAAAACTGATCGATCTAATGAGACAGGTTCTCCCACCACGTTTAGGCAATCGAGATACCTCCATCAACCGGTACCCGAACACCAGTCATCCAAGAGGAGGCTGGCGAAATTAGGAATTTGATGGCCGCAGCAATGTCGTCCGGTGAACCCACTCGACCTAATGGGTGCAATGGCGAAAGGATCTTCATTTTTTCTGCACGACTAGGCTCGTTTTCATTCTGAGGTTCATGGATCGGGGTGTTGACGACGCCAGGAAGCACCGCATTGACGCGAATACCTTCGCTTGCAAGCTCTAGGGCGAGGCTCATGGTTAGACTATCCAGTGCGGCTTTACTGGCGGCATAAATCGCGGTACCTGGAACCGGTTTCAGGGCCAACGTCGATGAGACCATCACAATACTCTTGCCTTGCCCGTTTCTGAGCAAGGGAAGCGCATGTTTGACGAGTTCTAAGCTGGCCACAAGGTTTAGTTCTAAATAGGCGCGAAAGGTTGCAGGCGATGTGTCAAGCGCTGCGCCCATTCCGTATTTCGCCGCGTTCACAACCAAGCCGTCTAAACGACCTGAGGTGTTTAGCGATATGTCCTCGAAGACGGTTTGGATTTGGTCGATTTTACTGATGTCACAAGCATAAGCATTGCCGCCTACCGCTTCAGCTGCTGAGCGTAATGGCAACTCGCGTCTTGCCATTAGATGAACGTTCATTCCGTCGGTTGCAAGGGCTTGTGCTGTCGCAAACCCTATCCCTTGACTACCACCACTTATTGCCACATGCCAATCGCGCACATAACCTCCGTATTGATCTAAGACGTCGAAGTCTATATCTTACAGGGAGTCTAAGGGAGGTTGGAGTGAAGACAGGCGTTTTTCTTATTCAACTTGGAACACCGAGTGCTCCAGAGCCGGGTCCCATTCGCAGCTACCTGCGCCAGTTTCTGTGGGATCGGCGGGTTCTGAGTGTTTGGGCTCCATTGCGTGCCGTGATTTTATTCTTAGGCATTTTGCCATTTCGGCCGAGGCGCGTCTCTCACGCATACAAGTTAATCTGGTCAGATCGGGGTTCACCGCTTTTTTACCACACCCAAGACCTTGCTGAGGGAATGGCCTCTGTGCTCGGCGACAACTTTATCGTCCGTTTTGGAATGCGTTATGGTGAGCCCTCAATTAAGCGTGTCTTGCATGCGTTTAAAGAGGATCATATTGATCGCTTAATCGTGGTTCCTATGTACCCACATTATGCATCCTCTTCTTTTGGGAGCAGCCTCGAACAGGTTTATCGGCTGACCAGTCGATGGTGGAATGTGCCCTCCATTCAAGTCCTTCCTGCATTTCATGGACAGACGGCCTATCTTGACGCCGTCGCCAAAATAGCCGAGCCAATCTTGAATTCCGCAGGTTCAATTGACCATGTCTTGTTTAGTTATCATGGTTTACCCGAAGATCACGTAACCCGTGAAAAAACGAAGGTTCACTGTTTGCAGTCGGAAGATTGCTGTGACCAACTCACGCAAGTCAATTCGTTCTGTTATCGCGCCCAATGTATGGCAACCACACGAGCAATTGTTAAACGATTATCGATCGCCGACCACTCAAGTTCATTTCAGTCGCGGGTGGGTAGCAAATGGATCCAGCCCTTTACGGATAAAGAATTACCGAGACTGGCTGAAGCGGGTGTTAAGAACGTTGTAGTTTTTAGCCTTTCATTTACGGCCGACTGCTTGGAGACACTTGAAGAAATTCAGATTCGAGGAAGGGACTCTTTTGTCGAAGCTGGCGGAACATCGTTGACGCTTGTGCCGGCCTTGAATGCCGAACCCGAATGGGTCGAGTCATTAAGTCAATTGGTGCGTGCACTTGCGGAAGCTGGCGGCGCTTTGGCAGAGAACAACTGATACGGTGCCGACTCGGATGAAAGAAAAGAGATTTGGAATTTCTTTAGAGTCAAATAAATGTAAGTAGCGATTTAGACAGCTGTATGGACGTCTAATTTGAAGGCGCGTTCCAGAACATTGGCCTGTTCACGCTTGTGACTGGCCGATGAACCTGTGGCTGGACTAGAAGACTCGGGTCGTCCGACAAAATGTAGAGCGTGTTTGTCTTGCATATGGGTGCCAAAATGGAAGTGGATAAAGGGCCATGCACCCATGTTGACGGGCTCTTCCTGGACCCAAATGATTGGCGCCGTTTTGGCGAAGGGTTCTAGAGCATCATTAAGCTCCTGGTAAGGGATTGGATAATATTGTTCCATTCGCAGAATCGCCACATCCATTGCACCACGCGATTCTCGTTCTTCGAGTAACTCGTAATAGATCTTGCCGCTACACAGCATGATTCGCGTGACTTTGTCTGCTTGAACATCCGCGTCGCCGATGACCCGCTGAAAGCGGCCAGTTGCAAATTCATCCAGCTCGGAAACGACTTTGGCATGACGTAATAAGCTCTTGGGTGACATGACGATGAGCGGTTTGCGAACGGGACGCAGCACTTGTCGTCTTAGACAGTGAAAGAGTTGGGCCGGTGTCGTGAGATTCACAACCTGCATGTTGTCATCTGCAGACAGAGCCAGGAAACGTTCCAAACGTGCGCTGGAATGTTCAGGACCTTGACCCTCAAAGCCGTGAGGTAACAACATGACAAGACCACTAAGGCGGTTCCATTTGTCCTCAGAACTTGAGATGAATTGGTCAATGATGACTTGAGCCACATTACAGAAATCGCCGAATTGAGCTTCCCACACGACCAAGCCGTCAGGGTAGTCCAGGCTGTATCCGTACTCAAAGCCCAATACGCCGATCTCGCTCAACGGACTATTGAATACGCGGAATGGGGCTTGCCCGACCTGCACATGTTGTAAGGGTGTGTAGGTTGCGCCGCTTTCACTGTCGTGTAAGACAGCGTGGCGGTGGCTAAAGGTGCCGCGTCCGCAGTCTTGGCCGCTCAGTCTGACTCGGCTTCCTTCAGAGACCAAAGTTGCGTAGGTTATCAGTTCAGCCGCACCCCAGTTGAGTGGTAACTCGCCCTCGCCCATTCTTCGCTGTTGATCGACAAATTTAGCGACTTTAGGGTTGGGGGTGATGTGATCGGGGACATGCGTCATCCGTGCAAATAACTGTTCCAACCGTTCTCTTGGGACGTTGGTCGCTACATCAGCATGGTCCTTGTCCGGTCCACCCGCGTATTTACCCCAGATATCCATCCCCTCGCGAAAGGGTGTGTACGTGTAATCTTGTTCCCGTGACTCCGTTAGGTCAGCTTCCAGTCTGTCTCGAGACTTCAAGGCGATTTGATCCGCTTCTTGAGGCGTTATCTCACCCATTTTGAGAACGTTCTTGACGTAGGCTTCTCGTACTGTCGGCATTTGATGCACGACTTTATACATTTCAGGCTGTGTGAAACTGGGGTCATCGCCTTCGTTATGACCGTATTTACGGTAACAATACATGTCAATAACAACGTCCATTTTGAACTTCTGTCTGAAGTCCATGGCCAACATGATGACCTGGGCAACAGCTTCAGGATTCTCGCCATTGACGTGGAAAATAGGGATCTGGAGCATGCGGGCTACATCCGTACAATACTGCGACGACCGCCCTTCTTCGGGCAAGGTCGTAAATCCGATTTGGTTATTGAGAATCACGTGGATGGCACCGCCGGTTTCGTAACCCTCTAGTCCGCTCATATTCAGACTTTCTTGGGTGACGCCCTGACCTGCGAAAGCCGCATCGCCGTGGATGACCAAAGTTAAGGCACGTTCATGGCGCTTATCGCCAAATCGATCCTGTTTGGCGCGAACCCGACCCAAGGCAACGGGTGTCACAAACTCCAAATGACTGGGGTTAAAGCACAGGGACAAATGAATGTTCTGTCCGCTGGCTGTGGTGCGGTTGCTGCTGTAGCCCAAGTGGTATTTTACGTCGCCGCGACCTGTGTGGAGCTCAGGGTCCAAGTCTTGGAATTCGCGAAAAATTTGATGGGGCGGTTTGCCCATAATATTGGCGAGCACGTTCAGACGACCACGGTGGGCCATGCCGACAACGATCTCCTCGATTCCGTTTTTTCCCGCCTCCTCGATGGCCCAATCCAATAAGGGTATGAGGCTCTCGCCGCCTTCCAGCGAAAAACGTTTTGAGCCCACAAATTTACGGTGCAAGAAGTTCTCGAATACTTCAGCATCGGTCAGCTTACGCAGGATGTGGAGCTGTTCGTCACGGCTCATTGGTCTTTCGTTCTGAGAATCTTCCATGCGGCAGCGTAGCCATTCTTGGATTTCCAGGTTATCGATATGCATGTACTGAACACCGATGGCGCGACCGTAGGTCTTTTGCATATGATCGACAATCTGGCGCAAGGATCGTCCTGTATTCTCGCTCCCTAACGAAGCCGTGAAACGTTGATCTAAATCGTCCTCGGAGAATCCGTAAAACTCAAGTGTCAGTTCAGGATGATGGCGACGGTTGCGTTTTAGCGGGTCCAGTTTAGCAATCACGTGCCCGCGTTCACGGTACGCCCTCATTAGGTTATCGACCCGTTCTTGGCGGGAACCGGCGACGCGTAATCGTTGTGCCAGCGTCATTAACATGGCTTTGGCAAGTCCTTGCCGTTGATCTATCAAGCGCTCAAAATCTATTTTGCGGATGCGAATGACTTCAAGGTCTGTCGCTGCGATGATGTCTGCAGATCGTGGACGAGAATCGAGCACGGCCAGTTCGCCGACAACCTCGCCTTGGCCTAATTGTGAAATCAAGTCGCCATGTCGCATGATCGATACAGAGCCGCTTAGAATTACAAAAAGATCACTTCCGACCTGGCCAGCTCGAGCAAGAGGACGATCGGCTACGTATGTCTTGCGCTCGGTTATTTGAGCTAAACCGTCAAGGTCATCGTGGCTCATCCCTTCAAAAAGGGGCAGCCGCCTCAAGAATGCAGCCACGCTGGTCGCGTCTGTGGCCAGCTGAATGGGCATGTCGCTCTCCTGCGACCATTGGGCAAAAAGTGTGCGTAAGCTGATGTCCACGGAAGAGGGGTCGGCTAAGAACTGGGCATACATGCCTTCGATAAAAGTAACGTTTTGGCTATAAACCGCGTCTTGTATCGATTCTGAGGTCATGAAGGACTCCGATTAAATAGTGTTTCGCTTTATTATCCCTGATGCGAAGGCGTCCGTGAAGGAGATCACCCAATTAAGACGGCTTAGATTCCTGATCACTGACGAAATGTCATCGTTGACTGAGTCCTAATCTGCGCTTGATTTGGTAACTCGAGAAGCTGGGCTCGTCAACGGCGAGAATATTATGTTGAACATGTAAACACCCTCTAACGATTGGAATGTTGGCCGCATCCTTAACGTTTTACCGACGTGATAGAATTCGGCTCGTCTGAAAGGGAGTATGCATGGATCAAGTCTTACATGGCAATTCAATCAAATTTTCAGACCCTGACATCACAGCAAAGGGCGAACAACGCGCTTGGGTCAAACTCGATGAATTGCAAACGCTGTGGTTCAACATAGGTACTGTATGTAATTTAACCTGCGAACACTGCTACATCGAATCATCCCCGAAAAATGACCGCTTAAGTTTTCTGACCGTGCCCGATGTGGTGCAGTACCTAGACGAAATTCGAGAGCTTGGTCTGACGACCAAGGAGATCGGCTTTACGGGCGGTGAGCCGCTAATCAATCCGCACATGATGGCGATTTTGGAGGTCACGTTGGCGCGCGGTTTCGACGTCATTGTTTTGACCAACGCCTTTCACGTGATCGGCCGACACAAAACGAAGTTAACGCGCCTAAGGGATCGCTATGGTGATCAATTGTTGCTGCGAGTGTCGCTGGACCATTACAGCGCCGAATACCACGATATGGAACGCGGTCCTCGTGCCTTTGAGGTCACCACCCGGTCGCTTAAGTGGCTTGCAGATGAGGGTTTCCATGTGGCTGTGGCGGGGCGCTCGCGTTGGGGTGAATCGCTGCAGGATGAGCAAGTAGGATATGAACAACTCTTTCGAGAACTGGGCATTGAAATAGATACGTCATCGACCAGACACTTTGTCCTATTCCCGGAAATGGATGGCGGGTTGGATGTGCCTGAGATTACGACGGCATGTTGGGGAATTCTCAATAAACGTCCAAGTGATGTGATGTGCGCAAGTTCGCGGATGGTGGTCAAGCGTAAAGGTGCCCTTAAACCAGTGGTACTGGCCTGTACTCTATTGGCCTACGACGATCAATTCGAAATGGGCAATGACCTTAAGAGCATGAAGAGCGAGGTCAAATTGAACCATCCGCACTGTGCGAAATTCTGTGTATTGGGTGGCGCTTCCTGTTCAAGCTGACTTGGGGAGCTAGTCTCAGTTCGCTGTGACCGATCAGCAAAAAAGGGCCGCTCAAAGACAGGAGCGGAATCTAACTGTTTGATAACCAGAAGCTTAAGCAACTGGTTTCGATCTTGCGATATCAAGAGCAAAACGTCGGTTTGCTGGGGGTATTGTGCTTGTTGTGTTGCTTGGGCTCAGTTGTTTTCTGCTTTCTGAGGAGGGCAGCCATTGGGTTCCCCACATCACCGCGCCAAATGGCCATTACACGACCCAAATAACCCTTCATAACCAAAACAGCGGCTCTGAATCGGTGGTTCTCGATTGGTATGACCGTGCGGGTCAACTGATTGAGCAGACATCACATCAAGTAGCAGGCGAGACGGTTCTTGTCGTTGATGATTTTCCGGTTGGTGCGAGCCATGTCCGCTTAAGCCAAGGGGTTGTTGGTTTACAGGCGAGCTACCAGTCTCATCAACTTGAAGCGGCTGCCAACTTGCCCGCGCTAATCCCGGCACACGACTGGGTGCTCGATTTGCCCGACACGGATCAGTTCTATACGGGTTTAGCCATCGTTCAGGTGGGCGATAACGACGCCGATATTCGCCTGACTGTTTTTGACGAAACCGACTCACAAATTACTGTCTTTTACCCGGGCGCGTTAATCGAAATGGCGCCGTTCGAAAAGCGATTGTGGATAGTCGATCGTTCCAAGGTTGAGGGCGCGAAGCGCTTACGGCTAGCTTCTAATCAACCGATCTTGGTCTATGCCTTGAGTGGGCCATTACAAACAGAAACTCGACCGTTGTTCGCCGTGGATATTCAGGCAAGCGACGTCGTAACTCACGTTTCAGGACCGTCAGATCTTAACGTTGAAGCTCGATCGGCGTTACGTGATTTTCGAGAGGTCCTTCAACGCTTCGATACGCTTGTTCCAGCTACATTTCTTGATAGTTATGCTTCTGATCGGCCGTATTTGAATTATGTAGAACATGACCCGCACGGTTCGGCTGGCATGGAACAGATTCTCGAACACTTTCCACTTAATGATCCAGCGTGGCAACAGCTAGAGGAAAGCGGATTTGTGATCTTAAAAGAACCCCGTTTTCCCAATATGTACACTTTGTATCGCGAAATCTTTATGCGTCACTTGCCGGTTTATGTGTCCGCCGACTCAATCATGGATACGCTTCATGTTTCGTTTGATCGTATCCTAATCGAGCTTGAACGCCGTGTATTTGTGTTGCAGTTACAGAACATGTTGCAAACGGTCTTGTGGCAGGGAAGTGATCTAAGAGCCTTGAGTGGACCGCAGAGCGATTGGCTTGTTGACGATGTGGTGTGGTGGCTATATACCGCTCAGTCCTTGCTTTCTGGATCCACAACACAGGTTCCACCGTCACAGCTCAGTCGCGTCACACTATTCTTGCAAGCAGTTGAGTCGGGGTCATTACAAGAATTCGATTATTTTGGCTCAAATTATAAGTTGGATTTTAGTCAATACAAAGCGCGCGGCCACTACACAAGGTCACCTGATTTGATACGTTATTTCCAATGCATGACCTTCATCCAACGCTTGCCATTCTATGTCGACGAGTCGCCCCGTCATGCAGCTGTTGCTTGGGCCATCTCTAACTTGACTGCTGACGGATTAACGAGCCTAGATCAATGGTTGTCACTCTTTTTTGGTGACCCAGATTCAATGGACGCTGCCCAGATGAATATGTTAGCGGGCTCGCTAAATATACAAAAAGCCGATTGGTTCGTAGATGAAACTAACTACCTGGCTTTCCGCTTAGATCTTGAAAAACGCGACCTGGGTCGCCAACAGATTCTCAGCCATATCCTTGATCATAATCCCAATAGTACTGATTTTACGCCTCTACCCAAATTATTCAGCGTACTCGGGCAGCGTTACGCAGTAGATAGCCACGTACTGTCCAATGTGGTTTGGGATCGTGTTCCGGCACTTGATGACGGCACCAAACGCACCATGCCAGACCCCTTGGATGCCTGGTTTGCATTGGGAAACCGATTCACTTTGAACTCATTGAGTCAGGACGTCGTTCTTTATGAATATCAAAAGAACCTGGCTGCTATGGATTGGATCATTGCGGGCATTTCTGATTCGTTTTGGGATGCCAATTGGTACCACGGATGGCTTAACGCGTTACGTACCTTAAATAGAGACACAACGTCATCTGGATACCCGGATACCATGCGAACACAAGCTTGGGAACAAAAGACTATGAATAGTCAATGTGGGAGCTGGGCTCAGTTGCGTCACGATTCACTTTTGTACGTTAAACAATCATACAGCTCTTATGGATGCGAGTATCCGGACGCGTGGGTTGATCCGTACCCTGATTTTTACCGCCAACTTCAGACGCTTGTCGATCTTGCGCATGATCGATTGGGGCCCGCGGTCTTTAACATTAAATTGCCCGAACAGGGAGGGCTGCCAGCTTTTGACGGCTCTCGCGTGAAGCGTTTCCTTGAGTCTTTCTCGACGTCAATGGAGCAACTAGCGTTGATCGCTGAATCGATGCAAAATGCAGAACCCCTTAGCGAAGAGGCGCTAGCCTTTTTTAACGGCATGCTAACGCTCGAAGGCTGCGTATCTGACGATTATCGAGGGTGGCTTACTAACATGCTCTACGGTTTTCAACTAGCAGAAGCCGAAAATTTTGAGCCCACACTCGCTGACGTGCATACAGATCCGGGCGATGAATGGACTCAGCCTCAGTATCTGCATGTGGGGGCAGGCCAGCCGCGCCTCATGATCATCACCATCGATCAGGGTTGCGGTAGCCGCGCTTACGTAGGTCCGGTTTTTGGTTATCACCAATTGACGTTGCCAGAACGGCAAACCGACGAATGGTTTGCCGATCACCTTGAGGCCCAAACGGAGAATGAAGATTGGACGCCCGATTGGCTCAAGCAAATAGTCAAATAGCCAAAACTATTCCGTGAGATATTTGGCTATTGAACAGGTTTAGCGAATCTGGATAGCTTGCGTCCGCACGTAACACTTGTGACCGGAGAATCGTTGTCGGCAATGGTGCAGCCAGGGGCAGGTGACCAAGTTAGTCCCGCTTGTCACGGTGGACGGAGCTTTCATCCCATTGACGATGGCGGTGAGGTTAGGCTCGGTTAAGTTGGGTCCTGTAACAGGAGGATTCGATGACTCAATCAAATCGAGTTTATGCATTGGACTGGATGCGCGTTATCGCGTTTGCCCTATTGATGCTGTACCACACGGGCATGGTTTTTGTCGGCTGGCACTTTCACGTCATGAACGACGAAACCTTACCTATTGGGGAAGTCATGGTTTTTGTGAACCGTTGGCGCTTAGCTCTTTTGTTTGCCATTTCCGGAGCCGGTACTTGGTATGCGCTCAAGAACCGCAATCTTATGACGTTCTCTGGTGAACGCTGCAAAAGACTCTTTTTGCCGCTTGTGTTTGGCATGTTGTTCATTGTTCCTCCACAGATTTACGTGGAGTACTTGATAAAAGGAATGACAAGCGTCGATTACTTGACCTTCCAGGGCCAAGTCTTTGCGTTTGTCCCGTATCCAGAAGGAGGTGCGCTCTCGTGGCACCATTTGTGGTTCGTTCTCTATCTACTTGTGTATTCTCTAATTTCTATTCCCCTTTTTGCTTACCTGAGAACAGCACCTGGAAACATGCGGATTACTCAATTAAGAGTTTGGTTGGCTAAGGGTGGCTTAAGGTTGTGGCTTCCTGTCCTCGCTTTGTGGCCGGTACACGCCTTCCTTTATCCATTATTCCCCTCCACCCACGATTTGGTGGGCGATTGGGCAAATCACGCTAACTACCTGATCGTGTTTTGGTTAGGCCTCCTATTTCTCGGTTCGATAGAAATTAGGAACCGGCTGACACAGATGGCACCCGCTTTAGCCGTTTGGGCCCTGCTGACTTATGTTCTGTATTACATTTGCGACGATATCGGCAATCACTACGCCTATTACGCGGAAGTGGTGGCCGCCTCACGCGTCGTCTATTGTTGGAGCGCCATTCTGGCGATTACGGGTCTAGCCTGTCGTTACCTAGAACGTCAAAACCGTTTTATTGCCTATGCAAACGAAGCCGTCTATCCCTTTTACATCCTGCACCAGTCCGTCATGATGGTACTGGTCTATTTTGTGGTGCCGCATTCCTGGAACCCATGGGTTAAGTTTATGGTTGTGTTGATTGGGATGTTCGCGATCTCGGCTGGCTTATATGAGCTGATCATTCGACGGATTCGGTTCTTGCGACCTTTCTTTGGATTGAAGACATGCCAAAAAGTAAAGGCGCCGGTGGCCCAGTCAGGGCTGGCTCCTGCACAATAGACCTATGTAGAATTAGGGCTCCCTATCCAACAAGGAAGCGCAATGACTGAAACAGTGCCATCGATCTACGAAGCACCTAAGTTGAAATGGACGCACTCGTTCCTGATTATCTTTGTGATTGCAAGTCTCGTGCTTTCGTTGCGAATGGGAAATGCGCTTTCGGATTACCGCCAAATGGGCATGGCAAACGACCGCTTGTGGCAAGCCTTTGTTTGGGAAGCGACTAGCATTTATGTTATGGGTGCCCTAATTCCTTTGGTTTTCATGTTTGTGAAATCGTTCCCAATGACGAAGTCGAGCTGGAAACAACTCGTGCCTTTGTATCTATTCGCGTCAGTCGTCTATTCGCTTATGCATGTGGTGAGTATGGGTTTCTTACGCACATCGATTGCGCATTTGATGGGTGACAGTTACTCGTTTTGGGGGCTCATGGGTGAATTTCCATACGAATTGAGCAAAGACATCCCCTCGTTCGCCAGTCTGGCATTCGCGGGCATGGCATTTTATTACCTACAAGAGACCCGCAACGCGCAAATGAATGCCCTCGCATTGGAAGCTAAAGTTGCTGAATTGTCCTTGAGCCGATTGCGTGAACAATTGCGGCCCCATTTCCTGTTCAATAGCCTGAACTTAATCTCCTCGACTATGTATGAGGATGTGGAAAAGGCGGACAAACTTTTGGCTGATTTAGGTCAACTCTTGCGACACTCACTCAATGAAAGCAATTCGCATACGGTCACGTTACGCGATGAAATTGAATTTTTGAAGTTGTACAGTCACATCTATAACGAACGGTTCTCTGGGTGTCTGCATACTCGAATCGACATAGAACCGGGCTGTGAATCAGCCGTTATTCCGCGCTATCTGCTGCAGCCATTGGTTGAGAACGCCGTCAAACATGGCTTTGACAAACAGATAAATCAGGGCGAGATCCTGATTAAGGCGCATAAGCAAGGGAGCCGGCTGTTGCTGTCGGTCAAGGATAATGGCCGTGGATTGACGGTGCCGGTAGACGACGCCCTCAACAAGGGCTTTGGTTTAGGTCAAGTGAAACAGACGCTCGAATTGCTTTATGCCGGTGATCATGTCCTTGAATTGCTTCCTGGTCATCAAGGCGGATTAGACGTGAGAATTGAAATCCCTTTTCTGACCCAAGAAGAACTGATGTAGGACAGCACATGCGAATTCTGATTGTCGATGACGAGTTGCCAGCACGCAGAAAGATCAAACATTTTTTGCTCGCCCATCCGTATTGCCAACTGTTAGGAGAAGCCAGCCATGGTCCTGAGGCTGTGTCTATGATCGTCGAACACAATCCAGACTTGATATTTCTCGACATTAACCTACCCGGACTGGACGGCTTCCAAGTCTTGAATAAGTTGCCAGCCAAGAATCGGCCAGACGTCATTTTTGCCACCGCTTACGATCGATTTGCCGTCCATGCATTCGACCATAACGCCATCGATTACCTACTCAAACCCTTTGACCGTGCTCGCTTTGATGAGGCCCTGAAACGGGTCAGTGAACGCAAGGCGCGTGGGTCCGACCAGGGCCTGGCCGCATTGCTCAGTAGTTTGGTTACGCCACCAGAATATCCGTCGCAGCTGCTGGTTCAAGACCGAGCTCGTTATCAAGTGGTGGCCGTCGATGAGATTGACTGGATAGAGTCTGCTTCGAATTACATACTATTGCATGTTGGTAAAAACCAACACGTGATGCGTTCAACGATGACCGAGATCGAATCGCGATTGGACCCCCATCACTTTGTGCGCGTCCACCGCCAACACATCGTAAACCTACGCCGAATACGAGAGATACAGCCACATTTCCGTGGCGATATGATGCTAAAGCTTCAATGTGGCACGGAAGTCAAGCTGAGCCGCCGTTACAAAGATCACTTTCTGGGGTTGCTGCAGCGGTGATTGATCGCAGACGGAAAAAACTAGATTAAAAATCAATTGTTGTGAGCGGCTACTAAGCATTGCGTCGCTACCATCGCCCGGAAAGATCTGAAGAAATCATCAGCCTACAAATGACAAATGGATATGCGCTTCCCCGGAAAGAAGAGAACGTGCAGGGCAACCCCCCCCCCCTATTCTCGAATTTTCTCGTTGTCATACATTCTCATGATGCTCATTTTTTCGCACGCAGACCAAAATGCATTTGAATTTGATTTTATATTCTGGCAAAAGGGACTATATTTACAAAAATATAACAGCGAGAAGAATGGTTCATGATGAAAATCGTTGATGTCGAAACGATGCTAGCCGAGCAACAACTTCCGCTTACGCTCACCTGTTTAAGAGCGCTTAAACCAGATCGTGACACATATCGAGCTATGCTATTGCAGCCTCAAGGGATGATTATCGCCAACAATGAACGTGTAGGACATTCGAATCAAAATCTAGGTTCTCAGATCTGCCGCGACTTTCTATTATCGGCTGAAATGGAATACGCTGATTTAGCAGTTGCCCCAGAATACTGCGTGCCATGGTCGGTTGTAAAGGAAATCATCGGAGGACAAATTAAACCAAATGTGGGATCCATCTGGGTTCTAGGATGTGAGAGCATCAGCCCCAAGAATTTGGCGGAAATTGCAGAAAGCTGTCGCGACGATAGCGAACATGTCTTTTGTTATGAGCAACTCGACCCTAGGCAGGTGGCACAAAAGTCATATGTTGACCCGCTCGTTTACGTTTTTTGGACGCGGGACCAAACTGATCGGGCGGTGATGTGTTTTTTAGTCCAGTTCAAGACTGAACCATGCAGGGATTATCTCGATATCGAGCAGACCTCCCTCTGTGTTGGCCGAAAAGTGTACGCATTTAATCGCGGTAATGCCCAGATAAGTCTTTTGTCAATTATCTGCTCCGACGCATTCGAGTTCGAAAAACACGTAGATAAATTCCATCCTAATTGTTTGTTGATTCATATACAGTTAAATCCGAAACCAGCACATGTCAACTTTTCGGCCTACCGAAGGCGCCTCTGCTCGGTGGGTAGCAACAGCCACGTCGAGCTACTCTGCTTGAACTGGGCGGAGAACATAAAAGAGGACAAAGGCGAGGGGAAATTAGAAAACTGGAAAAACGTGGCCGGGTCTGCGTGGTATGCACCTCAGTCAAAGTTCAGAGCTGCGGATGAACTTGTCGACGAACTACATCATAACGGAATCTACTACAACATTTTAGACAAGCGATGGCACGCGTTTATCCTTAATTACGAGGGTCATATTGCCGTGGTGAAGAAGCAAAAGTTGTTTTTCATTGGGCAACAAGCACTTGCCCCGATAAGCTTCATTGCAGTAGAGAAACGATTAATATGGGACACGGCAACGAGCAAGTGGAATCAGCAAGATAATCCAAACGATGGCTTTGCTGAGGTGTTGGAAAGCTACACTAACATAGCAGGCCCGCTCAGCGAGTTAGCTAAAAAAAGCCCACTAGCAGTGGAACGTGCAATCGAATTAATAATGGGCCCAAGTGGAAATCCCACTAATTGGTATACTGCAAAAGAACTCAACGCATTTGGACTTCATCCAACTGAAGAATCGATTTGCCGAGTAACAGTTCATCAGGAGAAAGATATTAACCGCCCAGGAGTGGCTTACCGTAGGCAACGACTTCAGAGAACTTGTGATGCAAAACGGCTTTCCAGTTGCGCTGTAAGCTGGCCTGCTCGAGTAATGGATTTGGGTAACGGTTTCGAATTCTCGTGGCGCCTCCAGTCGCCACACCATAACGTCAAAAGCAACATCGATGCGGCGACCTTGGTTTATCTTGCAGACCAAGCGGATGATAAAGAGATTTTAGCCGTGAGTACAAAAATAATGGCAGCAATACGTAGTCACGTAGGTGAAAATGCAGAAAAGAACAGTAAGAATCTGCAAGAAACGATGAATGAACAGATTAGAGCGTCAGATCGAGTCTGTATTGTATTCCGTAGAGACGATGAATATTGCGTTCACGAGCCAAAAGGTACAAATAATATAGACATACCCTCAGGCCCGTCGCCGGTAGACATTGCTGAGGCATGTCATGATTGACGTGGCTCGGGTTAAGGCGTCGCTGATTCAGCGTTATGATGACCTGGAGAAAGTAGAAAACGGCATCTTTCGTGGAATAGACCGATTGGGCGGACGTGATTATGCTATTCGTTACTTCGATCTTAATGACGATCTGGCAGAAACAGCACTAAAGCTTAGAAACTACCAGGAAAATATTCTATCGCAGACGTACTTCTCAAAGGAAGGCTCGACTGATCTTCGCTGGAATCATTATTTGTACTTTATTACAAGCAAAGAAGTGGAAAGCGGCAACGACTTTTACCACCTCAAGGCAAGAATAGAGTCGGACCGAGAATATGCCCGAAAACATGTTATTTCTGAAGAAGACGTTGCAAGATTATTTGATGATGATGGACATAATATCCATTCCAGTATTCCCGTGGATTTGGTTTCGACCTGGAAAAGGGAACTAGAAATGCACTCTTTGGGTTTCATACTGGATGATACCAATTCAGTACCTAAGGTAGTAAAACGTGTTTCTCAAGGCTTCAAGGACAATGCGACCCACGTCACTCCGAAAACTTTGAATGCTGCTGAGTTGGCCGCGACTCAACACTTCATCCATCGTCTTAAAATTAAGGGCTTTCGTCTCTATCCTGAGCAAAAAGAATACACTCTGGGCCGGGTCAATCTTATTGCCGGAAGCAATGGAGTCGGCAAGACCTCACTATTAGAAGCTATTGAATACGGATACTGCGGAAAAACCCGCAGACAGACCTCGGTGATCGATCCTACATTGATTACATTTGATCTTCTTGGAGCCGACCAAAAACTATTGTCAACTACAGATACGAGAAGGCTTCGAGCTAGGCATGCAAATTGGTACGCTGTAACGGAGCCCAAAAGAGTTAATATTCAAAATAGCTTTAGCAAATTTAACTTCTTGGATACGGACGCTGCCGTACGCCTCAGCGTATCGACAGGCACGGAGCAAATTGGACAAGAGGTAGCCAGACTTATGCTTGGCCCAGCTGCGGAGGGATTTGTAGATAGATTGCGACGTGTTTTAGACAAAACCCAAGATGAGATAAAACACTTGCGTCGCGATTACGAGACTCACAAAACGCAGAGACAGGAATCTCAAGACCACATTGATGCGATTAAGGCGGCTTCGAAACTCTCTGACAGCCTTTTCTTGCAATTGGTAACAGCACTAGAACACCAGCATTGGATAAAGATGCCTAAAGACAAATTCCAAATGGACACTTTGAGAAGAGATCTCCAGAAGGCAATGTCTGCCATTGAATACGTGCGACTCTCGAACGTGGATGTGTTGCAAAGTGGTCAAGTTAATAGTGCAAAACAGTTCCTGACGACGATGAAAGAAGAAGAAACGAAAGTATCTACTCTGGAAGTGCGGTACCAAGAGGCAAGACGTAAAGAATCCGAGGCACGACAGAATGCACACAATTCAGAGGATTTGTTCTCCGCCTCAGAAGCTTTAATTCCATATGCACAGAATGACTTTGAAAGGCTCGTTTTAGATGCGCGAACAATTAAAGAGAGTGTTCTTGTACTGGGCAAAAGTCTCGCGCTGATCGTTAGCACTTTTGATGAGGCCTCAATCGAACCATATCACGACGATTTAGTGGATACAGCCATCTCAATCGTCGAACAACAGATCTTGGTGCATGAGGGCAATTCCTTAAATGCGCAATCATCGCTTCGGATGATCGAGAAAACCCAAAATAACCTGATCGTTCTAAGACAGCGACTCATTTCCACAGCTGAAGATATCCTTAAGAACAGTCCCAATCCCGATAACTGCCCGCTCTGTCGCACAGAGTTTGACAGTGGTCAATTGCTTACGCGTATTGTGGTTGATTTTCAAGACACCACATCTGAGAAAGCAGGTAGGCTCCGATCAGAAATTTCAACAGCAAATAAAGCATTAGACAGTGCGCGTCTCGCGCTGAAAACGATGTGTTCATTGAAGAATTTCTTGCCAACTGACGCCAACACGGTATCGGTTGGCGAAGCGATTCTATTGCTACGTCAAGAACAAAGTCGTTTCGACCGCTTGTCCTCAGAACTCGAGGTCGCAAAAAGACAAATTCGGCAATTACAAGCTGGCGGCCTATCTTCAGAAGAGCTTTTTTCTCAACTGTTAAAATTTGGCTTGACGACTTTACCACCCATAGAGCAGTTAATAATTTCGAAAAAGGTACACCAGGAAGATCTAAAATGTGCCAAAGATACCATCGAAGCGGCAAAAATGAAGATTTTGGATGTGAAAGCCGCGTACCGAATCTTGGCCGAAGGGCATTCGATCCATACAGATGTTAGCGGTGGCGAATTGTTAAGAACAATTAGGTTAAAGATTACCGAGGTGGACGCTGCGCTAGATGCTCGCCACACTCTTATGTCGTTTCTACGAATATCTAAAGATCAAACCGCATCGGATATTTCGTTTAATCTCTCGTCAGCTCAGCAACAAGTTGCGCAAGTGACAACGGCAATAGCGCAGGAAGACTCGAATTCTGGCATACTTGAAAAGGAAATCAAAGCAACCCAAATTCTTTCAGAAAAGATCCAAAAGCGTGACAAGGAAATTGCGAACCTGATTGCCGCAGAGTCAGTATTTTCAAGCGTCTCCATCCGGAGCTCTGGAAAAAAGATAATCGATGCGATGCTTGCCGAGAATGCAGAGGAGATTTCACGTATTTTTGGCAGTATTCATATGCCAAATGAGTTTGAAATCAAGATTGATGAAGACGCTCTATCTATCCTTAGGCGCAGAACAGGAACAGAGGTTCAGCTTGATGAAATGAGTAGTGGGCAGCGTGCAGCGTTTGCCCTCTCCTTATTCTTGGCTATGAACGACCGCCTTCAGTCGGGACCTTGTGTGATCCTTTTCGACGATCCTGTTGCTCATGTCGACGATATAAACGTGCTTTCGTTCTTAGATCACCTCCGTCGTATAGCAATTAGCGGTTCACGGCAGATTTTCTTCGCTACCGCCGACACAAAATTAGCTGGGTTATTTCGACACAAATTTCGTTTTCTTGGCGATAATTTTAAAGATATCGTACTTACCCGAAGTTAGACGAAAAATCATTTGAGCTCAGAAATTTGAGAATAAGTATGCATTGTTTCTATGTTGTCGCTTTGCCTCTTTATTCACTAGGTTTGTTAATCTTTAATATGCAGCGCGAAATGCCGTCGAATTCGTTACAGGGTTCCAAAGCCAAAAAACGTTTTTAACGCATGGCGTCGCGGATGGCTCGGAAGGGGTTGCCCCAATACCAGTTGGGGAAGCGTGTGTCGTTGGCCAGATGGGCACCGGCGTGCAAGAACATCTTCACATCCTGAACGATGCCGGCCATGTCCCATGTCTTCACATCATACTCGTCAGCCGGTTTGTGGTAACCGTTTGTGCCGTAGTCGGTAAACCTTGCGATCATTTCCTCGTCTATTTCGCTGTCAGGACTAGGACCTCCAACCGCAAATATGGCTGGAACACCACGCTTGGCGAAGGGGTAGTGGTCCGAGCGGTAAAAGACGCCGAACTCAGGGCTTGAATCGCTGTGTACCGTTCGATTGACTAAAGGTGCCGCATTTGTCAGATAGATTTCCAATTCTGAACTGCCCATGGCGACGATGGTCATACCGTTGAACGAACCGAACGGGAAGAGAGCATCCAAATTGAATACACCGGCCGTTTCCCTGAGTGGGAACAAAGGATGGTCTGCGTAGTAGTGAGCGCCTAACAATCCCTGTTCTTCGGCTGTGGTGGCAATAAAGACGATGGAGCGCTCGGGCGCCGGTTCTAAGTTCGAAAATGCCCAGGCCAACTCCAAGAGCGCTGATGTGCCTGTGGCGTTGTCAATGGCACCATTGAATATGCGATCGTCGCCCGATTCTGACATGCCTACATGATCCCAATGGGCGGTGTAAACAACGGCTTCGTGAGCGCGGCTGCTTCCGCGGATAACGCCAATCACGTTATTCGACTCAATGCGCGTGATCTCCATGTCTAGTTTCGTTGACATGCTTGCTTCCAAAACTGCTGCCTTGAATCCTTTGACCGACGACGCCGCTTTGTGTTGCTCCCAATCCTTACCTGCCGACTCGAAGATACGGGCAACAGCAGGTTCGTCGATGGTCATTAACAGATCAAGGACGGGTTTATCGGATTGGCTCGGAAGGCTGTATTTAATCTTGCCGGCCCCTTCGGCCAAAACAAGCCAGTCGTAGCCAGCTGATTCGTTTTCGTGGATCATTAAGACGCCTATAGCACCTCGCCTAGCCGCTTCCTCCCATTTCGCGTCGTTTAGGGCGTAGGGCGAGAGTGCGCGGTCCAAAAACAATCCTTCCACCAGTGGTTCTTGGCGACGCATGATCACCACTTTCCCTCTAACATTTAGCCCGCCGTAGTCGTCCCAACCATATTCTGGGGCGACAATGCCATAACCTACATAAACAAAACCGACGTCAACCCATTGGTTTTGGCCCGCTTGGTGTGGGGCTGACGCGATGTAGTCGGTTTTGGCTTTCAGTGCCAAGCTAGATTGAGAACCCTTTACTTCTAAGTCAGCGAGCGTTCTTGTGTACGCGCCTTGTAGAGGTACTTTCTGTAAGTAGCTGCCTGAATACGGCGCCTCCAGACCCATAGATTTCATTTGGCCAGCCAAATAGTTAGTGGTTCGTAACTCACCTTTTGTGCCAGGAAAGCGTCCTTCAAAAGCGTCAGATGCGAGTGTTGCCACATGTTTGGCAATCCGGTCTCCGCTAACCTGATCAAGTAGAGCCTCTAGGCTGGATGCAGCCAAAAAGGTACTGGATAGCAGGATGATAAGTACGAGCTTAGTTTTTTTCATAGTGATCACCAGATCTTTACGACGTCTTTAGGCGCGCGATACAACTTATCGCCAGGACCTACTTTGAATGCTTGGTGGAATTCCGGCATGTTTGCTAGGGTGCCGTTGACGCGAAACATGGGCGGTGCGTGTTCATCTGAAATGACAAGCATGCGCAGGAACTGTTCCCGCAATTTCACTCGCCATATTTGACCAAAACCAATAAAGAAACGTTGATCGCCGCTGTAATCGTTGAGGACGGGCAATTCTTTATCATTAATCGAGGCACGGTAGGCTCGATAAGCGATGGTCAAGCCGCTTAAGTCGCCTATGTTCTCTCCCAGCGTTAATTCGCCATTCAAGTGCAGGCCTGTTAAGGCCTCAAAGCCGTTGAAATGCTCGATCAACACATTGGCTCTTTTCTCAAAGGCTTCGTTGTCGTCTTTGGTCCACCAGTCGTTGACATTGCCTTGACCGTCGAATTTGCGACCCTGGTCGTCGAATCCGTGGCTGATCTCGTGACCGATGACAGCTCCAATGGCTCCGTAATTGACTTCATCACCTGCGTTGGGATCAAAAAAGGGCGGTTGCAGAATCGCGGCCGGGAACACGACTTTATTGTGGACAGGACTGTAATAGGCATTAACGGTTTGAGGCGTCATGCCCCATTCGGTGCGGTCGACTGGCTTGTTTAGTTTCTGAAAGCCGTCATTGATGTGCCAAGCCCGGCTGCGCATGACGTTTCCATAATGATCGCCGGCTTTGATAACAAGACCATCGTAGGATTTCCACTTGTCGGGATAACCGATGTGCGTAGTCACTTTGGCTAGTTTTTCTTGAGCCCGTTCTTTCGTGTCTGCACTCATCCAATCCAATTCGTTGATACTGCCTTTCATCGCCAACAAGAGGTTATCGACGAGTTCCTCCATGCGCCGTTTCGATTCTGGCGGGAAATATTGTGCGACGTACAATTGCCCCATGGATTCACCAACGGAACCGTTTACAACACGAACGGCCCGTTTCCAGCGGTCGGCCTGTTGAGAGAGACCTGAAAGTACACGACTATTGAAGTCGAATTCGACGTCGACAAAAGCTTTGGAAAGGTGGGGGGCCGCATCGTCTAGTACTCGGAAATACAGGTACTCCTTAATCGTATCGATGGGCGTCTCACTGATCAATTGATCGAGCGCGCGGAAATAACTTGGTTGCCCAATATTGATACTGCTGATGGTAGGGGCCTTTAGTCCCTTGACGTATTGACCTAGCCTAAGGTGATCACCATAAGACTTGAGTTCAGATACTTTGGTTGGATTGTTGGTTTTATCTATGTTCTGTACATCGGAAGCGGGCCATTGTATGTGCGCCAACTTTGTCTCGAAATCGAGAATGCGTGCGCCACGCCCCGGTTTTTCTGCTACTTCAGCTAACGAAAACAAGCTGTCCGCGTAGGCGGGCATCTTATTGCGTGTCTCAACTAACTTTCCATCATCCTTAATGTAGTAGTCCCTGTCGGGCAGAGTCAGGCCTGATTGGGTTAGGTACATGATGTTCTTTTCCGTATCATTGACGTCAGCCATCACGAAGACGGCTGATGGGTGGCCAATGCCTATGCGAGAAAACCAAGAGAATGTATCAATTAGGTCCTTTTTTGTCTTAATTTGATCGATGCGTTTGAGGGTGTCTTTAACGGCGCTAGCTCCTACTTTCTCGATGGTTTCGACATTCATGAAGCTGGTGAAGAGATCGTGCAGGCGTTGTTCTGGGCTGTTTTGGGCACGAGACTCTTTTTCCAGCGATTTCAAGATGTTGAGCTGATTGGCTTCACTATCGTCGAGTAGTTGAAAAAACGCTCCTGTGGCAGGTCTGTCACCAGGTATTTCGGCGTGATTAATCCAGTTACCGTTCACGAACTGAAAGAAGTCGTCTTGGGGTCGGACATCGTGGTCCATGTTATCGAAATAGATGCCAGCTGTTGCTGGGTCTGGATTTGAGGCGAAAGCCAAAAAGCTAGTGGCGCAAATCAAAGCAAGCGCGTGTTTTCGAAGGTTCATGATACAAACTCCTGGTGTTTTATGCTTGGTCATCGTGAATCGGGGCCATGGCCCAGCTCACGGCGTGCAAGGGTGCCTGTAACTGGTTGGCACCTTGCCTCAAAATTTTGAATATGCTTTGCAAATGCTGTTGGATCTCGGCGAGATTGGCATCGGTTAAATGGGCTTCCAGACGTAACGTCCATAGATTGCGAGTCGGTCCAGATGGATTGGCACTGGGATGTTCGCATCCTTGCTCAAAATCTCGATAAGCTTGTTTCATCATCGAGCGCGCGACGTCGCGAATGGCTTTGACATTTTTTGGATCATGAAGTGCGTAACCAATTTGCCAATTGGGATTAATGACTTCGTAGATTGCTTCGTCGCGACGAGGCCGATGTTGCGTCCCGACACAACGCACGAGTTCCGCCTTCAAAAGAACGCGAATATGGTAGTAGAGGGCGTCGGCAGCGAAACCAAGCGACGCGGCCAATTGGCGTACGGACATGGTTCCGTTGGCCTCAATGCGGTCCATAATGCGTTGCCGAGTGGCCGAGGTAAGAGCTGAAATCTGCTTGGGATTAAAAACCCAATGCGTTGTTTTCGTTTGATCCAATGCAATCTCCATCTTTTCTGTATACGGAACTTGTTGAAAAAAGGAGCACATCTTTCAATTTTTTACAGCTGTGTCTTGGTTGGCATGGTGTCAATGAACCGGAATCGAGAACTTAGAGCGGAGTAACATTTCTACGGATGGGGATAGATTGGGTTGTGTTTACGTATTTGAGCCATTCAGGATGCCTGATAGAATGACCGCGATGGACAGTAGGATCGTTATCTGAAAATGAATTGGCGCACATTGCTTGTTTGTTTACCCTATGCGGTGATGGCAGCTGGTTTGATGGGATTTCAGCCCTCACCTGTACCGCCTCTGGCCTGCTGTTGCATCGATGTTTGCCACTGTGGAGACGCCTGTTGCTCGCACGAGGGTGAGAATAAGAAAACATCAAAGTTGATGTTCTCGTGCGCGCCACCAAAGCCGACTACGAATGGCGCTTCGCAATGCCAACTGGATCCACATCTGATGATGCACAACCATGTTGAAGCAGCGGTGGAAACGGGATCCGATTATTTGGATGATGTTTATCGACCCTTGTTAGGTTTTCCTATTACGCGGGACAAAGTGCCACGAAAAAACCCTTCAATTCATTCGTAAATACAAATTTTTTGGAGGTAGTTATGCGTATAGAAAGACGCGTGCGCCAGTGTGCGCTCGCATTTATTTGTTTATTGGCCTCAATCGAACTCGTGGCTCATGACTCAGAAGGTAGCTGGGATTTGTCGCGCCCCGACAGTCACGCCCCGATTGGTGTCATGGGCGATCATAGTCATCGTACCGGTGAATGGATGCTGTCGTATCGGTTCATGACCATGTCCATGGACGGTAACCGTGATCAAAAACAGCGGATCACTCAGGAAGACGTCCTGGTGACATACCCAGTCGCCCCTAAATCAATGACCATGCAGATGCACATGTTGGGGGCAATGTACGCGCCCACCGATCGTGTCACCTTTATGGCTATGGTGCCGTTTATCGATCAAGATATGGACCACGAAACCCGTACTGGGATCGAATTCAACACCGCTACAAGTGGCATCGGCGACGTATCGGTCTCAGCTTTGGTCAATACCTGGGATCAAAAGAGGCATCATGTGCATCTGAACCTAGGGTTACAGGCCCCAACTGGATCGATTAATGAAAGAGGCGACATACCGGTCCGGGCAGATGCGCCGTTACCTTATCCCATGCAAGTGGGGTCAGGTAGTTGGTCAGCCTTGTTTGGTGGAACCTATCTAGGCCAGTCAGATCATTGGTCATGGGGCTCACAGGCTATGTTCACGAGACGTCTCGATGAGAATGATGCGCAGTATAAATTGGGCAATCAAACGCAGTTTAGTAGTTGGCTTAGCCGCTTGGTCTCACCGCGCTGGAGCGTGGCTGGTCGGCTCAAGTTTAACGATACAGACTCAATCCGAGGAGCAGATGCTCGACTAAATGTGAACATGGTGCCAACAGCTGACCCCAGCTTAAGATCAGGCACATTGTGGAGTGGGTCGCTTAGCGTCAATTTCAAGACACGGTCCGGCAATCGCTGGGCACTTGAGATTGAATCACCCATTTCACAGGACTTAGATGGGCCACAGCTGGAAACCGACCTTGTGGTTACAGCAGGCTGGCAATACGCTTTCTAAGCAGAACGCTCCGAGATGTGGGAGTTGGGGTTTTACTCCGCTCCCCTTCGGTGGTGATATCTTTGCTAGATAAGTGAAACGTGATTATGGTACGCCCGGAAGGACTTGAACCCTCGACCCACGGCTTAGAAGGCCGTTGCTCTATCCAGCTGAGCTACGGGCGCATAAATACGTTGACTCAGAACCTGTCAAACGCGGTCGACATTGTAACCTAGCAATTGTGAATCCGCAACGTAGCTCGCATTTCCTTGGTGACTGACCTAAAGGTAGTGCTGTAAGTGATAATGACTGCTCAGGTATTTTCTAGTGTTGGACGGGCAGCCATCGGTGATTTCTTGGGGCCCGGAACAGTGCCTGTGGGGCTGAGTCACTTTTTGCGTGGACTAGTTAGGCTCTACTCAAAAGGTTCGCTCTGGCTATATGTGCGGACACCGGCAACCGTGCTAGGCTTGATCTCAAAATTTACGAACCATCGAGGTGGTGTATGTGGTGGGTTCTGGCGCTGGTTGGACTCCTGTTGCTCGGCATAATCGTCTATGACTTGACGCAAAAAAAGCATGCCATTTTGCGGAACTTTCCGATTATCGGTCATTTCCGCTATCTACTTGAGACCATTGGGCCTGAGTTGCGCCAATACATAGTGACAGGCAATGATGAAGAACGACCGTTTTCGCGTGACCAACGTCGCTGGGTTTATGCCTCGTCAAAAAAACAAAACGAATATTTTGGCTTTGGTACGGACAATGATCCAGAAATGGCCAGTAATTACCTGATCATCAAACAGTCAAACGAACCGTTTCGAGCACCCGAGATCCACGCGCTTACCAAACGACACTACCCGGTTCCATGCGCTAAGGTGCTTGGCGGCCATCGCGGTCGTAAGAAGGCGTTCAGACCTAGTTCCGTGGTCAACATTTCAGCCATGAGTTTTGGATCCTTGAGCGGGCCAGCGGTTGAGGCAATGAACCGCGGTTGTAAAATTGCCAACTGTTTACAGAACACTGGAGAAGGCGGCGTATCCAGCCATCACCTTAAAGGTGGTGACCTCATTTATCAAATAGGGACCGGCTACTTTGGTTGCCGCCGAGAGAATGGTCATTTCAGCCTTGATCGGTTTAAGGAAACCGTCGAAAAAGGCCCGGTACGCGCCGTTGAAGTCAAGATAAGTCAGGGAGCAAAGCCAGGACTAGGTGGCGTGCTCCCCGGAAGTAAGGTTACGGTGGAAATTGCCGCGGCTCGTGGCGTTAAGTTGGGACAAACCTGTATTAGCCCTGCTTATCACACCTCGTTTCGCGATGCCGATGAACTGCTCGATTTTGTAGAGCTATTGGCGGATACCAGTGGCTTACCGGTCGGTGTCAAATCGGCGGTGGGTCAATTGGAGTTCTTTGAAGATCTGGCCAAATTGATGGAGCGCGGCGATCGCGGTGTCGACTTCATTCATTTGGATGGCGGAGAAGGCGGAACAGGTGCCGCCCCACTTACTTTCAGCGATCACGTCGCATTGCCTTTTAAACTAGGTTTCTCCAGGGTATATTCCATCTTCGCGCGTCGAGAGATGTGTGACAAGGTGGTCTTTCTGGGTGCCGGTAAACTCGGTTTCCCAGAGACCGCGCTTTTTGCTTTTGGGTTGGGTGTAGATATGGTGATGGTTGCCCGTGAGGCGATGTTAGCTGTGGGTTGTATACAGGCCCAACGATGCCACACCAATCACTGCCCAACCGGAGTTGCTACGCAAAACAAATGGCTGACCAGAGGATTGGATCCCACCGATAAGGCGCATCGCGTGGCTAATTACATTGGTACCTTACGCAAAGAAGTCATGCGTCTGAGTTGGGCAACTGGCGTGGCGCACCCGGCATTGGTGTCGTTGGACAAATTCGAAATCATGGACGGATTGTACGGCGGTCGTGACCCTCGTGAGCTTTTCAAATACGAAGCAGGTTGGGGACAAATTGGGCGCGACCTGCAGGAAGATTTGAACTACATCATGGATGAGATCGCTTCGCCGGTGATTTAGCTCTAACTGTCTTTACGAATGGATAAAAGCATCGAGAACGCCATGATTCCCGAGACCAGATAGCCTGCTAAGCCAATAATCGGGATCTCATGCCAAGTAGGCGGAATCCCTGAAAGAATGATCAAGGATGAGCCCACAATGAGAGATCCCAAGACAATTGCTGACGCAATTCGATTTGCGATTCTTTCATTGGAATGAATGAATGGTCCTAAGCCTATGTGCTCAAATTCGATTTTTGCTTTGCCGCGTCGAGCCTGCCGCAATAATTGCCTGAACTCGCCTGGTATTTCGCGCAGCAGATGAATGAGTTCGCCGCCTGTATCCATAAACTCACGCGCTACCCGGGATGGGTGCCAGCGGTTGAATTTTATCTCGCGTATAAAAGGTGCAACTTTCTCGACCATTTGTAGTTTTGGGTTGAGGTTCAAGCCAACGCCTTCGACCATTGCCAGGGTCTTAAGCAGGAGGAAAAGGTCAGCAGGCATGGAAAGACGATAGCGCGCCGCCAATTTAAGTAGCTGACTTATGAGATCACCTAACTGCATCTCTTCAAGTGAAGTAGAAATCAAGTAGCGGTCCATAATGTCAGCCACATCGTTCTGAACCCGTGTCATTGGTAGATCGTCTGGTGCGTTAACCAGGCGCAGCAAGACGTCCGTCGCACGTACTTCGTCCTGCTCGACAATAGCGATAAGTAAATCAGCTACCTGTTCTCGGCTATTGCGGTTCAGCCTGCCCATCATGCCGAAATCGAGATAAGATATGACGTTTCCTGGCAAGATCATCAAATTACCAGGATGAGGATCAGCGTGAAAGAAGCGATGGACAAATACCTGTTCTAGGATAAGTGTTGATCCACGATCAGCAACGACAACTGGATCGAGTCCCGCGGCAATGAGACATTCTGCGTCACGGGGTTTCACACCGTCGACGTATTCAATCGTAATAACTCGTTGGCTACTTAGTTCCTTAAACACCTGATGGACATGAATGCGTTCATCATCTGCAAATAGACGTTTGAAGCGCTCAATATTTGCTGCTTCAAGACCGTAGTGAACTTCCTTTTCGATGGCGATGGCAAACTCAGCCACGAATTCACTGGGCTTTAACGACTGGAACTCCTCGACCCGCTTTTCAACAAAAACAGCCACATCCTGCAATATTTGCAGATCAACATGAATACGTTTGTTTAGGTTGGGGCGTTGAACTTTAATCACCACCTCGGTCCCGTTCATGAGTTGTGCGCGATGGACCTGACCAATCGATGCAGCAGCAAGGGGTTTACGGTTTATCTTTTTAAAAAGGAGATCGGTATCGCCCAACTCATGACGAAGAATCGAATCAATTTGATCAAAGGGAATGGGATCAATTTGATCCTGCAGTGATTCCAACTCCTCAAGAATGTCTGGGGGTACGAGATCAGGCCGGGTGGACAGGATTTGGCCAAGTTTAATAAATGTTGGCCCAAGTTCTTGAATCATGGCACGTAAACGTTGCCCTCGAGATAGGGCGTCCATTTCACGCGCCCGTTTTTTTGAAACTAAGCTCAATCCCAAATGCACAACATGCTCTAGGCTCATCCGATGAACAAGATCATCAAATCCGTACTTAAAGAGGATAGTCAGGATTTGCGAGTATCGTTGAACGTGCTGGTAGGTGCGGCCTATGTTTGAGATCGCTTTGAACAAGGTTCCCCCTGAATTCAGTCATGCTGAACCAGTCTACCTTATCCTAAAAGCCAACGATCCAAATTTGTACCCGCGTCTTCTGCTGAAAAAAGGCGACGCTTCATCATTGAGATCTTGTGGCGATGTCTTGGTCGGGGAGACAGGATTTGAACCTGCGACTCCCTGCTCCCAAAGCAGGTGCGCTACCAGGCTGCGCTACTCCCCGACAGAATCGCGATATTAGACGTTTCGATTCCATTTGTCAAACAAGAACCTCTTTAGCCGAACGAACGCGTTTCTCATGGCCTAGAAATTGCTGCAGAATCAATGATCAAACTTTTTTGCTGACTTGGCGTTTATTGCAGCGAGGACTTTTATGTTAATGAGATGGTTAAAATTGACCGTTGGACTGGTAACCTTGCTAGCTGTCGTCACCACGGTGACATCACAATTGACCGGTTTGAATCTGGTGTCTTCAGCCGTGATAGGTGCTGTTATTTCTATTCTGATGGTGCTTATGTTTGATAACAAATCTAACCGTCACCAACTGAATACGACTCTAATGCGCTTTAATACGCCGCCGAGTGAGAAGAAACCCTCATGAAGGATGCTGGTAAATAATCATCGAGATATTGTCTGGTTTCGTGTAGATAGGCGAGCCAGGTGTTTGCCAACTCAGATTCGCACGCAAGACTTCCTGATACATCTCTGTGAGTTTCTGTTCCATGCCGCTACTGGAGGACACCAACTCCAAAACTGTCTTGGGGTGTAGTGTTTCTAGGCCATCAGAGGCCAGAACTAAGATGTCGCCCGGCATCAAATCAAACTTCCATGGCTCCCAGTCGGAATCGTAGTTGCGGCCAATGGCGTTATTAATAATGTGTCGTTGAGACAGGTACTTCTCGTTCGCAAAAAGGTCGCTAAGTTGTCGTAAGTTTAGCCAATCTCCGTGTGGGTCCAACATATTTAAGTGGCCGTCACGGTAAGTGTAAAGGATGACATCCCCAACTTGGGCAACTTGGCATTCATTACCTTGTATGCGCAGGGCTGTGACTGCCGCTTGGCTTATCTCATTAGGAAAAGTGATGAACTCGGGAATCTCTTTAGCCAAGTCCTTCGCTAGTTCAGTCAATACACGGCAGCTGTCTGTCATGCAGGCATGTAACGATTTCTCGGGAAAACGGTCGAATAGATCAAGAATCACAAAGGACGCGACTTCACCGACAAGGCAGTCTCCGACGCCGTCGCAACCCACCAAGGTTAGGCTGTCGCCCTGCTCGAATATACCGATGCCGTCTTCGTTGATCGCTTTGTAGTTAACGCCTCGTGATGTGAGACCTACGGCCCTGGGACCATGTATCGAACCATTCTCGTTTCCGGCGCAAATATGAGCTCGCTCGCCACGTTTTAACATAGTGTATAGAGCTCTGGTTGCTAAGCTCTTTAAAATGAAGCTCTTAGATTCAGACTCCACATACCGGAACCATGTGTAGCTATCCATGGCGGTGGCTATGTATTTCACGTAGTTAGGGGCAAGATGGCCAAAGAGTCTGGAAAGACCCGGGTATGCCATATTGGCTGGCATTAAGCCTGCCAAGTCCTCGTCAGTTAACGAGGGTAATTCGATCGCTCGTTTCTCCATATATACCCCGAGAGCGTAATTGCTAAATTCATAGCTCAAAAAAGATGTCTATTGCCATGTAAACACCTATCATTACATTGTTAATGACTAACTTCCAACAAAGAAGCATTGGCGACAAACGACCATTCGTTTTGATAGGAGTTTCCTTGACTAAAAAGCTTAACGTGATCATTGCACCAGCGTCCTTTAAGGGCACACTAGAACCCGATCAAGCGGCTACAGCGATTGCCGCGGCATTTGCTGATCAGCAAACGCATTTGTTGCCGCTTGCAGATGGAGGCGAGGGCAGTTTGCATCCTCTAATGCAGAGATTCAATTGTCAGCTGCAAGAAACAGACACCGTGAATGCGTTGGGCGTGCCCATAAAGGCCTGTTATGGGCTGTCCGCCGATGGCATCGCCGTGATTGAAAGCGCCCGCACCATTGGGTTGACTCAAATTACTGGTTCCCCTGATGTCATGCGTGCGCATTCTCGTGGGCTCGGCTTGCTCATTAAAGATGCCATGCAACGTGGCGCGCGAGAGATTTGGGTCGGTCTTGGCGGTAGCGGTGTGGTTGATGCCGGTCTAGGCATGATGAGTGAACTAGGTTTCTCGTTTTCTAATCAAGCAAATCAAGCGGTCCTAACCGCAGAACACGGGGTCCCAGTAAATATAGACGTGCCAATTCGACCGCTAAAGAATGTCAAGATGCTTGCGCTTGTTGACGTCAAGAACCTGCTGTTAGGCGAGCAGGGCGCCCAAATGTATATGGCCCAAAAAGGCGCGTCTAAATCGCAGACAACGGAACTTGATCAATGGCTGCGGGGTGTTGCTCGCGTATTTGAAAGACAGACTGGTCGACGATTACGAGATCAGCAAGGTGCGGGTGCAGCGGGAGGATTGGGTATGGCCTTCGATTTCTTGGGGGCTCAGATCATTCAGGGTGGTCCCTTCTTTGCCGATGTCGCGCAACTGGATGAGCTATTGGAGGATGCGGATCTCCTCATAACTGGCGAAGGTAGCCTGGATGTTCAGACCTCATTTGGGAAACCGGTTATGGTGGCCATTGATCGCGCGATAAGCGCGGGTGTGCCAGTGGTGGTTCTGTGCGGCCAATGGCATGGCTTTAAACCACCGCCGAAGGTCTCGGTTTTTGCCTGTAGTGTATGGCCGGGCGAGACGCCAAGTGCGTGTCTTACCCGGTCGGCCAAGCAAGTCCGCCAAATCATCAAGTCGTTTATGTCATGACACCTGTAGACGCTGCAAGAGCTGCCATGCGGCGCCGGTTTCCATCGCCTGACGCGCCTGATCTATGCATTGATCCAGTTGAGCAGTTTCTTGATAAGTCTTCAGCGCAAAGGCTGCATTGAGCAGGACTAAGTCATAATAAACACTTGGTTTTTTGTGTTTGAGCACATCATCAATGATTTTGATGTTTTCTGGAACACTGCCCGCTTTTAGGGCATCGACAGAAGTCCAATTGAAGCCGTGCCTCCTAGGATCGAAAATGTAAGAGTCCACTTGTTGGCCGTGTATTTGTGTGATTTTCGTACGTGTGGTTAAGCTAACTTCTGCCGTGCCGTCCTCACCAAAAACGAAGGAACCGTTCAGGCCAAGAAAAGAAAAGGCTTCGGCGTACAGATCTGTGTCCTCCTCGCGAGCGACGGCAATCAAATGGGCAACGTCTTTGACGGGGTGAAGTAGGGGTAGCACCATGCTTATGACGTTTGATTGACCGAGGCTACGTGACCATTTGATCATGGATGCCAGTTGTGGCGCAGCGAGTTCAGGGTCGAAGTAGGCTAAACCATACTTGCCAAGTTGGTCTTGCAAGGATTCTACGGTAGATGAAATGGGTATTTGCAAAGCCTGCAGCAAATTGAACTTTGAGCAGTTATGCTCATCAACCCGCAGGACTTGATTCACCACAGGTATTCCGCAGGCCGCCACGACAAAACAGGTGGCAGTGTAAACGTGGAACGAGTGTCGTTCCGACCAGCCCAGATCGGTTATAGCTAAGACTCGTTTTCCGGGATCAAAAGAGTTTAGCGATCCTCCGAAAACACGGGCAAATAGGAGGATGTCTGCGGCAGACAGGCCGTTTCGTGTCAGCAGCGCTAGAATCGCGCCCGCCTCTACATCGTTGACTTGCCCTTGTAGGAACGCATCAATTACGCGCTTAAGATGCTCCGGTTCTAAGGGTTCGCCTGTTTGTAGAATGCGTAATGCTTGACTCAAAGCCATGTGATTGTCCCCATAATCTATTCTACTTGATCCGAATCGATTATGGGGTAACGGTTGCTGATCCTAGGGCTTTCGAAATAGCTGCTTCTTTGGGCAATGCGGTGAATTCCCAATCTGAATAGATTTGGCTTTCCTGGTACTTGGTCAAACCTGTTTCTGACGATTTGGAACGAATGCCAGTGATCTGTTGCGTCTTGATATTAAACACCGAATCTTCGTCTTGGCCGCTACCGTCCGACGGATTGTCTTGATCCTGGTCGTCCGGTGTCTGTGGTTCGATTAGTCGACGCATGACGCGTAAGACTCCTTGGTCCTGCGGTACTAGATAGATGAGTTCCCATTCGCCGTCTTCGGCCATGGGATCAGCATAGAGTTGTCTAACTAAACGGGGATCTGATTCGATTAGCTCTTCTAGCTCAAATGGAAACCTTCTATATTTGAAATAGAAGCGGCGAATGCCTTCTGCTAAGTGTTCGCCTCGATAGATAAGATCTTGTTCTTTGAGCCTTTGCTTCTGCGTACGTATAGGCGCAATGACCATGGCTAAGATAAGGCTCATCGTCGTGATTAAAATGATAGCGACAATGAGTATATGCCCCTTTTCACCATTCACTGTATTGAGTCCCATCTAGTGCCACTCCGTCGCTTCCGCTATGGACGTCAAAGACGCCGGGTTCATAGTCGGAGTCTTCATCATCGTAATCGTCTAAATAGACTTCGATCCAGGTGTCGTTGCGTCCTGAAACCGGGTCGTCGGGCAAGCCCCTAAAATATCCTTCATCAACAAGGTCTTGCAGGCTATCAGGGTAACGGCTCTTGTCGGCATTATATGAATCCAATGTGAGACGAATTTGAGCGAGGTTATGTCTTAACACGTTTTCCTTTGCTTTGCGTACGCGATGGCGATGGGTTGATGCTGCCAAACCTGCGATCAATGCGATGAGGGCCAGTACAACCATCATCTCGAGCAGTGTGAATGCACGTTTTATTACCATGTGGCGTACTCCGTCCCGTCTAGGCCCCTGCCGTCACTCAGTGAATAAACATCGAATAAATTTTCTCCACCCCAATTACTGGCGTCAAAATCATCCTGAACAGAACGCATACCCCACTTGGCTTCACCCGTCATTGGATCGACGGGTATGCGACGTAAGAAACGCATATGTTGACCCGGTTTACCTGTCAATGGAACGCCTTGTTCGAGCTCGTCAAAATCAGCCGGGTAACCAAGTTGATCAAGATCGTCCACTTGAATCTCGGAGGCGTCAGCCATGCGTTTGAAGCGGTCGATGGCCGACCGTATTTGCGTCAATTGGTGCCTGAGTTGGTTTTCTTTTTGCCGTTTCACAATCTTGCGGCTACTGGGTAAGGCTGCGGCCGCCAGCAGTGACAATAGTGCCAACGCGACAATCAGTTCCAGATACGTGAAACCTCGTTTCAAGGAGCGACCTCATAAATGGCTTGTAAAGATTCCACAGGAATCGTTTGCCCGGCCAAATTTTCTAATAGCGTGCGGGTGAACGTAAGGTTGCCATCGCCAGGGGCTATAGACTTGAATTTGAGGTTAGCTAGGATACCGGAGCCGCTGAAGCCCTCTTCTTGGTCACGTTGAAAAATGACTAAACTGACTCGACCCTCATTGTGATTCCAGGCTGGTGTGAGAAGTGGCTTCTTCTGGCCGGCCATGAAGTTACCGACGTCAACGGATTCGACTTGAATGATGTTGGGATCGTATTCGATGACGATCTCCCCACGTTTGAGTTGTTGAACATTGGTGATGAAGAGTTGCAGGTCAAAAAAATCATCTTGGCGAGCCGAGACCTGAAGTGGCGTGAAAGACAAAACGGCCGGAGCGGGACCTTCTTCGGCTTCATCAAAGGGCAACTCCTCTTCTGTTTCGTCTGTTGTGGGCGATGTGTCGTTTGCGCGTGCAGGCCTTGAGTGTTCGGGGACGAACGCGTCGCTTGCGGATTCATCATCTGAATCGGGAATCTGGAGATCCATGGGTGACAAGTCTTTCCCTTGTTTCAGGCGTCTATCGCCGTAAAGAGATGTTAAAGACAGGGCAGACAATTCATAGGTATCGCGATCACTGTCTCGGATATTGTGGCCGCGTACAATGATTGGCTTAAGCGTCAAAATGATATCGGTCTGTGTGATGACACTGTCTTTGTTTGAGAAGAGTCGACCCAGTACGGGAATATCAGATAAGCCAGCAATGCCGGTCAAGGACTTCCGCTCATCGTTTTGTAAGAGCCCAAACAATACATTGGTTTCGCTGTTCTTCAAGCGAATGGTGGTATTGACTTTGCGTTGACCCAGTATGGGTTGTAGCGATTGGGAGATCACTGAAGAGACCTCAAGGTCCAGAGTCAGGGTGACTTCATCGTTGTGGTGAACGCGTGGCGTGATGGACAGTTTGATGCCGACATCGTTGTAGTTGAAGGTGGTGAGAGGCTGTCCGCCGAACTGATTGCTATTGGAATTGCTGCCACTGCCTGTCAGACCAATCGGTGTGAATGAAGTCGACGCGATGGGTATTTTCTGACCGATCAATATCGATGCTTCCTTGCCAGCGGTCACGCGTAAATGGGGGTTAGCGACTTGTTTAGAGTCGCCGGTCTCTTTGAGGAAGTTAAGCGCCAGAGCAGGAACCACTGTCAGAAAATCTTCGGAATTGAGATTGGGGAAAAAGCCACGGAGACCATTATCGTTATCACTTTGGTCTAGGGGGTCGGCAAGGATACCAACCGAGTAGCCGTTCTGACCGTCAATTGTCGAGATGGGCAGTAGACCCACTTGTCGCATGGCTGTTTTATTGACTTCAAGAAGTTCTACTTCAATGATGACTTCCGGTTGAGGTTTGTCGTTGGTGGTAATGATGCGTTCTGCGAGCGCTATCTGTTCGGGCGTGCCCTTAATCGTGATCGCGTTGAGTTCATCGTTAGTCGCGTATTCTTTCATGTCGCCAAGTGTGCGTAGATGGCTTTTGAGGTCGTTGGGCGTGATGTTGGATAGGTAGAATGTGCGTATGACTTGGTTGGTGTATTGTTCTTTGTTTTGTTTGTTGTCTTCAAGGATGATGAGGGTGTTGCGGTCCACCACTTTGAAGAAATGGCGGTTCAAGACCATTAAGGTGTCGAGCGCCTTCAAAAAGTCTAAATTGCGAAGATCTATAGCCATTTTGTCCGAACGAATTTTGCTGTCTACGAGGATATTAATACCGTAAGCGCGCCCCATGGCAACGTAGATGTCACGTATATCTTTGGGCTGTGGGAAATGAAGATTGATGGGGTTCCAAGTTGTTGGTTCTAGGGCAGGGAAAGAGGAATAAGGTGATTCGGGTTCCACATACTCATCGGACTTCATAGCCAGTTGTTGTTTTTGCTGGCTAACTACACTTTCATGCATATCGATGGCTGTCTGATTGTAGGGGTCGTAGCTCAAGGACAGACTCAACTCGAACAACGCCTCGTCTAGCTGTTGCCCTTTTGCGTAGTGCAGGCCACGTTGTAGGTGCTCTAGTGATGCATTAATCCGTGATCGATCTCGCTGCATTTTGGCGCTGGTATTCTTGGGATCTTCTTTGAGGACTTGATCCCAAAGCTGGTACGCGCGGTCCCAGTGGGCTGTGTCCATAGCCTGTTGCGCGTCTCGGGTGATTTTCCTGCCGCTACATTGCCAGAAAAAAATCGCCACTATTCCAATCATGATGCATCGCATGTTTGCTCCTTACCAGCGCCCTGCTGGTGATTCTTCAGCGTAAGAAATGGTTATTTCTTCGTCTTGTGCAAGGTGGATCATAATCACCTGGCGATCGCTAATCGCGCGCACCTCATATAGATTCTTGATTCGTTCGCCACTTCCCAAAACCCAAACGATGTCGTCATGTTTCAAAGCGACACGACGAGAGCCGTCTTCAGTGTCTTGAAAAACGCCTAGAACGATACCGTCAAATACGGCTCTCTCTTCAACCGATTCATCCGCCTGAGAAGCGTCCTGGATAATCGCTTCCATGGCCGCTAACTGACGCATGGATTCCTGTTGTTGTGCTCTTTGTTGAGCTAGTTTGCGGTCAACGCCAAATTCGAATGGGTTTCTTCCTTGCTGTTCGTGGGTCTGCTCAACTTGTGCGTCTTTAAATTGCAGCAAGGTGTGATTCGTAAGTTGGTCCAAAGTGCGTGCGACTTTTGGCTCCTTGAGCGAGGGCCGGTTATCAGCTGACCAGCCGAACTCGCGTTGTTCGTCGCCGCCAAAGCGAGTGGCAATGTTGGCGATGAGCAAGAGAGCTGCGAGCATTGCGAGCCATCGTATGCGTTTCGAATTCATGGCTGGCTCCGTTCGAAATAGGTGGCTAAGCTCAAGCGGGCGCGCACGGCGCCTTGATATTCCGTCGATTCTTCGACTTCAATTTGCTTGACCATCAGTTGCAAATCTGAGCCCTCAATGTCATGTACAAAATTGCGTAAGTCTCGGTAACGACCCTGCATAGGGAATTCGACTCGGTAGAGCTCCAAATCCTTGTTTTGGCTATTTGCTGAGGTGTAACGAACCTCGTCGATGCCAATTTGATAGGTTTTTGCAAGGTCGTTCAATGCCTTGGAAATCTCTACGACCCGTTCATCTTTTCGAGTCAGGAACTGGTCCTTGAGGTAACGTATCTGGTCTCGGTTATTGTCATAACGATCTAACGCTTGCTTGAGGCGCGCCGCATCCCGACGAGCTTGCCTCATTTCTAGACGCGCTAGGTCCAAGTGGCCGGCTGAATCTGACTTAAGGTTTTGCTCAGAACCCACAGCTAAAAACCAGATCAGTGCCAACGTGACAAAGAGCAAAATCGTGATCGTCAACTGTATGGGCCACGACCATAGGAAACGGCTCAAACGGCACCTCCTCGGTAGGCAAAACGCAGTTCAAAACGTATTCTGGATTGGTCGTAGGACTCTAAGTCAAAACGTACATCGCGAAATGACGGATGGGCTTGAATGGCGCGAATGAATTGCAGTTGAGCGTCTTTATTTCTGGATTCGCCTCGAAGGGTGAGTGGCATGTCCTGTTGGCCGCTGGCCTCGCCGGACTGGATACGCATAATCCGCACATCTTCGTTGACGAGACTGGCAAGGTCATCCAGAAGCTGTACCCAGTTGCTGTCTAACGATTGTTGGATTGAGCCATACTGTTCCATCTCTTTGTTGTAACTTTTCAGGTTAATCGTACCTAGCTTAGTCAGCGCATGGCTCATGTCTTGAGCGATTTGCTGTTCCTCTGTTTGCAGGAGCGAAAGCTGAGCGTGGGATTGACTATTGTCGCCGCGCAATTGCAACCAAACTGATGCTGCCCAAATGCCGGCAACTAAGAGACCCAAGTTGAGTGCCCAAATGCCATAGAGCTTGGGGTTGTGTCCTCGGAAAGGATGTGGCGAAAAATTAAGTGGATGGTTCATGCGAAAGACACCTCGGCGGCCAGATGCTCTGTGACCATCTCAATCAAGCTAGCGCGGGCGGACACGATCGATGTTTGTTTATTCAGGTCCGTTAGCCGCTGGGCAATGAGTTGGCAGTCATGCGTGTGTTTGGCTTCGAAATTCAAGAGCTGGAGACGTGGCGCGTTGAGGCCAGACAAGTCACGGTCAACCAAAGTATCAATATCAATGCTGGCCTGATCTGTTTCAGGCAAATGCCGATGGGTGTAATCTAAGAACCTGGCTTTGCGATCAAATTCAATCACCACGTAACTATCCGCATAGATAGCGACAACGCAGGTATTGGCATAGGATTTTAGTCCTAGGAAGAGACTTGAAAGTCCCCCTATGAAGCCGAGCTGGGTGCCACGTTTGGCACATGCCTCGTAGACGCCGTCGACCCAAGGTTTTGGCAGGCTAGTAACTAAGATTTGTTCGCTAACTCCTAAAGCCACATAACGAACCAACGCTTGTTCGATGGCATAAGGTAAGTAGCGTTTTAGGCGCCAACGCACGAATGCATCCAAGTCCTTCTTGGCGATGTTCGATTCGCGTTCAAGGCGGAGCGGGCGTTGCCAGGATTCATCTAATAACAGGGCAGCTTTGCCGCTGTCCATTTGGTGTTCGTCCAAACAGTCGACGATTTTTTGCGGCTCAGGTAATTCGGGTTGCGTCCAATCTTTTCGCCAAGGGGTAGGCACATTTGACTGAATGCTATTGCGACTTACGTAGATCCACTGTGACGTCTTTACAGCCATAACTTCACCTTATTCAATGAATGTAACTTTATTGATTTCATGCAACGTGGTGACACCTTCCCGTAATTTGGCTACAGCCGCTTGGCGCAGGAATCGCATTCCGGACTTAACTGCCAAAGACTTCAACTCCGAGATACGACGTCGCTCAACAATCGCCTGACGCACATCGTCATTGACCTGTAACATTTCTGCGATGACCGTACGACCGCGGTAGCCTGTACCGTGACATGCCAAACAACCACGGCCCTGATAAAAAATGACTTCTCGACCCAGATCAGCGGGTAACCCAGATGATTCTAATTGTTCGGTGGTTAAGGTGGTTGGCTCTTTGCACTTACTGCAAATCAAGCGCACCAAACGTTGGGCGACTACGCCGTTGAGTGCAGAAACGAAGTTATACAGATCCACGCCCATATTCACAAAACGCCCTATCACATCGATCACATTGTTGGCATGGACGGTGGTGAACACTAGATGCCCGGTTAGGGCTGATTGAATGGCGATTTGGGCGGTATCGGTATCGCGTATTTCACCTACCATGATCTTGTCAGGATCGTGTCTCAGAATCGACCGTAACCCGCGCGCAAAGGTGAGCCCTTTCTTTTCGTTGATTGGGATCTGAGTGACGCCACCTAGTTGGTACTCGACAGGATCCTCGATGGTGATAATCTTGTCTTCACTGTTTTGGATCTCGGTGAGACAAGCATATAAGGTGGTTGTTTTTCCGCTTCCGGTTGGGCCCGTAACCAGTACCATGCCATAGGGCTCGCGTATGACACGACGAAGATCACGTAGCAGATTGCCGTCAAAACCGAGTACGGCCAAATCGAGTGCGGTGAAATGATCGGTGGTTGATTCCTTGTCCAGGATTCTGATGACGGCGTCTTCACCGTGAATGGTAGGCATTATGGATACGCGGAAATCAATCACGCGACCCTTGATCCGTAGTTTGAAACGTCCATCCTGCGGAACACGTTTTTCGGCAATGTCTAACTGGGACATGACTTTAATGCGCGAGATGATGGTGACATGATGACGCTTGTCGATGGGTTCCATCGCTTGATACAGAACACCGTCGATGCGGAATTTGATGCATACCTGTTCTGCGGCGGTCTCGATGTGTATGTCGGAGGCGCGTCGTTCCAAGGCATTGTAAATAGTGGTGTCTACTAGACGAACCAACGGTGATCCGTCGTTTACTAAACGCGAAGCGTCAAGCACCTCGTCGTTTTCTTCGCTAACATCACTGAATTTCATGCGGAAATCGGAGGTGGCTTCTTGCAGTACCCGCCTTGAGCTTTGCGACTCTTTCAGTACTTTTTGGATATGTTCCTTAGGTGCCATGACGGGTGTGACACGGCGGCCCACCAAGACTTCGAGTTCGTCTAGATGATCCAGCAGGGTTGGATCGGCCAGAGCCACAAGCAGCTGGTTGCCTTCGACACCCAAGGGCAGGCATGTGTACCTAATCATGTAATCGACAGGCATTAACGCCAGCAAATCGCCGCTTAAGACAAAATGGGCGAGATCACGAAAAGGCAACCCATGTTGGGTGGCTAAGCTTTTGGCATCCTGCTGTGTATTCACCATCGTCTCCTCAAGGTCCTGAAATCAGATCCGCGACACCAAACATCGGCAGGTACATTGCCATCACCAAAGCCGCAATCGTGACACCGACTAGCAGCAATAAGAAAGGGGCGAAGACATTGCTGATGAGTTCCAGTTGATCACCCGCGTGTTCTTCACCGTTTTCGGCGACGTATGCCAGCATCTCGTCCAGGGTCCCTGTAGATTCACCGATCTTGACCATGTCGCCCAGAACGTCTTCAAACTCGACGTGATCATCGATCGCTTGGACTAGACTTGAGCCTGTTACCACGGCTGCTTGTGCTGCCAGAATTTGGGCACGGACTTTGGGCGATGCGGCCGAACGAGCGGCTACCAACATCGCTTCAGGGACAGGTACGCCTCCAGCCAGCAACATATTCATGGTCCAGGCAAATGCATTTTGGTTTTGCAGGCGCCAAAGACTGCCAATGATGGGAATACGCCAAATAACCCTCTCTATCAGTTGCTGGCCCCAACCGCTCTTAAACACATAAATCAACAAGGCAAACAGGCCTAACATGGCTAGGCCAATGGTGCCCGCGTGTTGCGACACAATATCGCCTAGCGCCATCACGATTTCTGTGGCTAATGGCAGATCCTGAGCTGAATCTCGATAGAGTCCTGCGAATTGGGGCATTGCGCGACCAAGGATCACATATAGCGCGGCCATGCCCACCACTAATAAAAAGAGCGGATAAGTTAACGCGTTACGGAATTTGCTCCGCATCTTTTGCATGCGCGTTTCTTGGCTAATGAATCGTTCAAGTACTTCCGGTAGGCGACCAGACTGTTCTCCAGCGACAAGCAACGCTGGATAATACGCAGGGATAAGTCCTTCGAAGCCAGCAAAGGCTTGTGACAGGGGATCGCCTTGAATTAGACGGTCGTGTACCTGACCTAACATGGCGCGTAAAGCGCCCGGTTTCTGGCGCTCGACGACCATTTTTAGACCCTCGACGACGGGTACCCCTGCTTTGACCAACCCTCTGAACTCGCGATTGAAAAGGATGAACTGACGTGTCGAAAGCTTGCGTCCTAGTTGGCTAATGTCGTTAATCGACCAGTTTCTGCTTATGTTGAAAACGAAATAGCCGTCGTCCAAGAATTTCTCCCGCACCACAGCCGCGGTTGGGCCGACAGCCTCTTTGATCACAACTTCACCGTTGCCCGAACCTACCTTTACGCGAAAGTTAGCCATTGCCCACCCGATTGAACCTCGCCGAGAGCATACTCAATTCACGTTCGCCCTGTCGACCTAATCCCAGAAAGAAATCGCGATTTGCACGTAATTGAACCCTTGTTCTTACAAGCACTAATGACTGTTCGCGGTCGCGAATGATGAATGGGTCAAAGATGAGCAGCTCGTCACTTTGCTTGGGACTCATGGGTAAGCCTTGCAATTCAAGTGGCCCCAGGGGCACTGTTTTAGGGACGAATCCACCTAATACCACCAGTGTCAAGGCTTGCACGTAATAGTGTTCAAAGCGCAACATGTTCTGCATTTGCGCCGTTAATTGGGTTTTTGGATACAGGTTATCTTGTCGTTCCTCCATACTTGCACGGATCAAGCGCCATTCGATTGTGGCAGTTGACATGCGATTGGTGACGTCAAGAAGGCAATCGATTTCACCTATTCCTTCGCTTTTGTAGCCAACCGTGGTTACACTCCAATTCTCAAAACAGGCGTCTTGGGGAGGATGACGATCAACGACTAGGTTGATCGGAAAACCATCATTCATGACGTGGTTCAACCTCGAACATAATGAATGTGGAACCATCGCTTAACTGAGCAGTAAAGGCCGGCGTGTCGTAAATAAGGGGTTGGTTAACGGGCCAGACCATGGCCAGAATCCAGATCAAGAGCACGCACGAAATAACGAATTTCCGAACTCTGACTCGCTTTTGACGAGCATCGATTTCAGCAAGTACCGTCTCGGATAGTTGGGACCAATCGCGCAATTTCGTCCTCCACTTACCGATACGGGAGCGAAAGCGTTTGTGTCTAATGACCACAAGAAAAGGCGAAAGAATTACCGATTCAGAACTGGAAGAGAAGGCTACTTACAAGGAATATCAGCGTAAGCTGCATCCAAGGTCTTCATCCATTTGACTGTATCTTGGGCTTCTTTGGTCAGGTTCTCGTGAATGTGATCACCTGACTCTAAGAGCGTGACGGCTTCTTGGTCGCCTTGGTAACCCAGAAAAAGAACTTGACCGTAATCAAAGCAGACAAGGCGGCGTTCACTGAATTTGGCCGTAGCCGCAACGGATAGGCCCTCCGCACATTGGGCAACGACATGCATGTCCGCTTGAGAAACACGATTCAAATAAGGCTGTAATACCTCAAACGTTGAGGCCGCAGATTTAGCTTTCTTTTGTCCTTCCAGCCCCAACTCGGTTGCGTCGTATTGATAAACTTGACCCATCTTGTCGACCCATATTCCGCGCCACTTAAAACCTTTGGAGTAATTTGTGTAGCGAATCTCAAAGGAGGCATCTACTTGCTTGGGCGTCTCAGTTTGCTGTTTAACCGCACAACTAGCCCCCACGAATAAAAGAAACAAACCGATCGTTCTCACATCACCCTCCTCGAATATGACCTATCTTCTCTTGTGTCAGTCTTGCTGTCGAGCGAAAAGGTGGGGCCTTGTTTATGTGACAGTGAACAGTGCAAACACACATGCCAGTCCACCCACCCAAGCCATGGTTCTTAACGTCGCCCAATTAGCGATGTAGAAAAACGCATGCAGGACTCTAAAAAGTAAGAACAGCAAACATATGCTGTCGACTGCTGCGCTGTTGGCCTGATTCAAATGGGCCATAATGACCGCAAACGCAAATAGGGGGAAGGCTTCAAAGGCATTTAAATGAGCCCAATGCGCGCGTTTTCGCCAGCCGGTCTGTGAATCCAGGAACGGGCGTGGTTCACGATTGTCAAACCCATTTGCGGCAAATTTTGCAGCCCCGGTGAGCAGGATGGGCAAAAGGCCGGTTAACAAAACACACAACATAGATAACGACATAAACCATCCTTTTAACGTATATGGGCAAGACTCTTTTGGTTACCAGTCCATTCTGACCAAATTCGACCGACATGGTACCAATGCAAGAAAAAAGCTTCGCGAAGAATTAATAGGCGGTCGCTGCGGGAGGGTTTAAACATGGATTCGGCGGCACATGTATCCAAGTTCAGCCCTAAACCCCTACCCATAATGTAGCTACGGGCAAGGTGGTA
Source organism: Holophagae bacterium (assembly GCA_029263455.1). Classification (GTDB taxonomy): domain Bacteria; phylum Acidobacteriota; class Holophagae; order Acanthopleuribacterales; family Acanthopleuribacteraceae; genus JAGQSC01. The sequence continues at coordinate 35,876 of JAJCXM010000005.1, read as the reverse complement.
ACGGTTCGTGATGACCAAGATACGACCGGTGTCTGTTTCCGCCATCCTTGAACGCGCATTTCTAAGGTTCTCTAGCGTGTGGCGCGACTTGTCCTCTACCCCGATTTCATTTTCGGGAATACCTTGTGCCACCAAATAGGCTTTGCCGGCGGCCGCTTCCGAAAGCGTGTTTGTCCCCGTGCGACCCCCAAGGATCATGATGACTTGGCCCGGGCGTTTTAGCGTTGCTGCCCGGTCTAGGCGTTGTTGAAAACGCGATGAAATGTGGTTGTCTTTTAGCTGGCGGCCCAAGACCCAAATAAAATCTGCGGGACCCGGCTGATAACCGGTTTGTCGTGCCACTCGCCAAACATAACGAAATGCCCAGGCCAAGCTTAGTCCCGCGGTTAGGGTTAACAATAGGATCGATAGGATCAGCGTAAACCAACCGTCCCAGCCGACGAGGTGGATTCGCGAACGTTTGATCAACTTTAGAATTCGGGATCCCAATGATAGCCTTTACGCTATTTTCGCCCTCGTTCAATCGACTTCTTCAAACGCGTGAGCGCCTGCGCCCATCCTTCACAAGTCGCATCGAACATGGGCGTGTACTTATCCTGCAGACCTACACCGTAGTCGTGTAAGTGGATGCGGGTAAACGAGTTATCCATCTGCCAAAGCTCATAAATATTCAAGGGAAGCCAACGCATGCCTCGCTGGTCGCTGCCGTCACTGGCTATTTCTTCGCCGTTAGCCTGGGTCCACTGCAGAACCAACCGTTGTGGGTGTAGCATTTCACGGAAGATGGCTTCACCCGTCACGGCCTGCTCGCCATCCCATTCAAATACGACTTTGCCGCCAACTCGCGGCTCAGATTGACATTTCTTGGACCACCATGTGATTAAGAACTCGTCTTCTGTGAGGTACCTGAAAATCAATGGGGCAGGTGCTTCAATGTCGATCCAAGCGTTGACAGCCCGTGCAATGACGGGCTTGCCATAACGCTGTTGGTTGAGCAAATACATTACTCGCGCTCTTCCTTAAAGTTCTCAAATTCTTTTAGAATCTTCTCTTTAAATTCGGTTGAGATCTCAATAGACTTTTCTTCGTTGTCGATTAGACGAGGCGTGATTAGAACAATGAGCTCCGCTTTACTAGACGACGAGTCCCGGCGTGTAAATAAATGTTTGATCAGGGGGATTCTGCCTAGGAAAGGAATGGTGTCCTTACCCCATTGCTCACTGTCTGAAATCATGCCGCCCATAACGATGGTTTGATTGTCGCGTACGATGATCTCCGTAGATAGTTCGTTATTGCTAATTGAGGGTTGACCATTTCCGCTGGAGACTTCAGCACCTACCGAAGAAATCGAAAGGTTAATTTCAAGGCGAATCACGCCGTTGGCGTTGATATGAGGTGTGAACTGGAGGTCAACACCGGTCTTACGATACTGGACATTGTTGGAGGTCACTACCTGATCCGTACCGCTTCCGACACCAGGTATATTGATGTTGGAGGTGACAATGGGGATATCGTCGCCGATCGAAATGGAAGCCTGTTTGTTATCTAACGCCATGATATGAGGCTGTTGTAACACGTTTGCGTAGCCTTTGTTCTTCGCGGCGCTTACGGCAGCGACGATACTCTTGGTTAGAGCAGTGTAGCTATACGAGAAGGCAGTTCCATCAGGTGTAAAAGAAAATGATCGTGATCTGGATGGATCTGTATCTTGGTTGCCGCTGCTCGCGTTCCAGTTGACGCCTAGGTTATAGCCATCCTTCAGCGACACGTTGAGCACCGTTACTTCCATAAAAACTTGGCGCGGTAGGATATCCAACTTGACCAGTGTCTTCAGGATTTTGTAGTACTCCCTGGGTGTGGTATTGAAGAGCAACGCGTTGTTGTCGGTATCGATGATCATGTTCCGTGCGGCGTCAGCTCCGGGTAGCGACTGTAACTCTGGATTCTCAGCTCCTGCAGCGGTTTGGCGCTGATCTTGGGTGCGATTATTCTGATCGTTGGGGTTGCCGGTTGGGCTTGTTGTTCGTCGTTGCGATGCGGCAGTATTTGTGCGACCCTGACCGGCTCCGCCTGCTGCGAATCCGTAGATTTGACTTAACATGCTGGAAAGTACATCGGCGGTTGTATTTTGTATTTGATAAACGAAGACTTGAGGCTCTTCAAATTGGGCCTCTTTGTCCAACTTCTCGATCCAAAACTTAATTTCGTCAAAGACTTCAGCGACGCTGGATACTACCATTACCGCGTTGAGCGACAGGATGGGAAAAAACTTGACGCGTTCATCGCCTTCCAGCCCATAGGCGGCCAAAATTTCCTGAAGTTCCGTTGCCGTATCTACTGCGTCCACATGGCTTAAGTTGTATAGGACCATCTTTTTGTTTTGCAGTACGTTGATATCAAATATGGGGATTACTTCCATCGCTTTGGCAATGAAATTGTATTTGTCCATGATAATCAAGAGATTGTTGATGGGTTCTTCCATGATGCGAGCCGTCGGACTCAGGAACTCTTTGACGACGGCACTAATATCGGAAGGCGTGGTGTACCTCAGTGGCACGATCTGGATGGCCAACTCTTCAATCATCAAATTCGGGTTCGGAATCGCTCCGTGAAGTAGACGAATGCCAGGCATGACATCGGGAGATTCGATGGGGACGATACGCAAGAAACTCTGATTCGCGACATAGGTGAGGTTGTGAAGTTTAAGGATGAGATCAAACAACTCAAGGGTCGTCATTTTGTGATCGCCCTCGATCATGCCGATCGTGATCGTTTGGTCCTTTACACTAGGATCAATGATGAAATTGACTTCCATTACTTCGCAAAGGGTGTGAATGATGTCGTAGAGTTTTGCATCTTCAAAATTTAGGATAGGCGATGGCGGGTTGACAGTTACCGGTCGCTCACCAGGAAATGCAGTTCGGTCTTCCTTGTCGGTAGTTAAGAACTCGGATTTGCCACTAGGTTCGGGCAGATTATCGACCAATACTTCTGACTTTTCGCCTTCAGGCTCTTTGACTTCGTCGGGTAAATCGGGCGCTTGGTCTTGGTCGCCGATGCGGTGATCGAATTTCTTACCCTCGAACGCTTTGTCCACCAGGTTGGTTTTTTTTTGGCAGGCTGAAATGCCGAGCACATAAAGCAATGCGGCACACATCCATATACGCTTGTTCATCATGTATCTTGACCTTTAAATTGAACTAGATTTTGTTGTCCATTGACGACTTTTTGGCGGTTTCTGGATCTGTTTTGCGAGTCGGAGGAGGGTCGCGTCGTTTGAATCGCTGCTTTTTGCTCTCTTCGGCATTCTTTTCGTTTGTATCGCGAGTCGTAATGATTTCCGGTTCGGTGTTCATCTTGGCGCTGCGTTCGCGCGCAGTTGCATTACCGCCAGCAGGTGCTTTTGTACCACCTCTACTCTTATTCTTATCGGCGTACATGGTGACAAGAATGGGACGGTCACCGCCGCCACTTAATTGAACCGCATTACGGGTGACTTCCGTTACCACATAGCCTTGAACGGATTCATTCACTTTTACGCGCGTTGATTTAGGTCTGCCTTCTGCAGTGTACGTGAACAGAGCCACTTTCATTTCCCCAATGATTATGGTGCCGTCTAAAACCGGCATTCCAATGTTCTGCACAATGGGTTCGACAACTTCTTCGACCAATTCCATTTGTCCTCGGGCAGGATCAAAAGGGTTCCGCTTGACGATCGTATCCACATAGTCTTGGGCAGACAGTATGCTCGTCATGCCTAATAGAATAAGTATAAAGCGCACGTCAATCCTCCTTTTGCTCTGATTTGGACGGCGAGGGCTGGTCCAAAGCCTTAATTTTGTTTAGCCTTTGCGCGTGTGATGTGAGTGGTCGGGTTTTGGGGGGCGGTAATTTGCCAACGTCGGAGATTGGCGGTGGACCTTCGTTAGCGAGTTGCTCGGGCTCGACGTTGGTTTCCGAATCTTGGTTCGAGCTTGTGTTGTCTTCATGGGTTTCTTCATCTTCCAAATCGTCTTCAACCTTAGCGATCGATTTATCTGAATCGGGTTCATCTATTGTATCTTCAGAATCCAGCGGTTCCTCATCGGATATCCTTGGTCTCGGCTCAACCACGTTTGCAATAAACTCACCTTCACCCGGCGTAAATAATGTTGAGATGACCATCGAGCCTCGGATGCGGTCGATATTTGGATCTTCTTTTTTACTCGGACGTCGACTGCGACGACGACTATATGAGTTGATATTTAACGTGTCGACTGCAAAATAGTAGGGTTGTTCTTTTAACATGTCAAAGAACACCAGCATATCCTCTAGGGAACAGTCGTATCCAAAATAGGTTCGTAACTCCAAAATATTCTTTTCTTCTGAAAGCACATTGGATTTGCGTTTGTTTTGGCTGTTCATGCCGATCTTCGCCTTTTCGCCTAGATCGGATAAGAGTTCCTGAACTTTAAATATGGCGTCGGACTCAACCGGAATCTGTAATAAGCGTTCTTCGGCTTCATTTAACACCTTATCAAACTGCTCGATTTGGCTATGCATCTTATCTTCATCGACGTCGAGCTTTTGCCAATAGACATCTTGAGCTGATTTCTCGGTGTCAATCAGAACCAGCATTTCTTGCTTTCGAACCGAGAAACGGTCATAGACTTCGGCTATGACGCCCACGACGACCACGAAGATCATCATGTTTAACAATCTCTTTTCGCGCGAACTGTATTTCTTCATTTCAGGGCCTCCAAGACAATACGCGCGCCAAAGGTGAACTTCTTTTTACTCGGATCTCGTCCTGGCGTAATGGCGTTCTTGGTGTCGACATCGCTGAGGAAGGGCAGTGACTGCAGTTTCGAACGTACGGCGAAAGGCTCTTCGGATTCGCCCTGAATGGTTAATTGATCACCGCTGCGAACGGAGAAACTAGTTAGGTAGGTGTGGTCAGGAAGCGCTTGGGTTATTTCATAAAGTAATTTCAAGGCGACGCCGTCGGAATGCCTGAACTTGTAGAACGTCTTGACTTGCTCTTCCTTGGTGAAGAAGTCCAGTTGCACAGCGCTCAATTCTTCGACGCGTTCTTGCAGCCTTTGACTTTGTGTCTTGGCAAAAGCCAATTCACGCTTGATCTTTTTGAAGTCGCGAAACTCGCCGTAAAAAAAGTAAGCCATAAATACAAAGACCACAAACGAAGCAATCAACAGTGGTAAGTGCCGGTGTCGCTTACGCAGGTTCTGGGGTAACAGATTGAGTTGTAGCGGCACTTTGTCATACACAGCCGTAATGGCTAGACCTGTCCCATAGATGGATGAAGGTGGGATTGATTTTCCCATCGAGTCTTCAAGTGTATTGAACTGTATACCCACCTGATCACGTAAGAAATCAAGCGCGCGATCTGGCGCAGCGCCACTTAGCAGGAATAGGTCCAATTCATTGGGATCCACGCGCCCCGAGCTAAATGCCCGTTCGAGTCCAGCGGTTATGTCATCTTCCAAGTGATCATCACGGTATTCTATCCATTCGTCCAATACGAGGCGTCCATCGCGAATGATGACCAATTCAAGCGAATCCTGATCAAAGTGAAAGAGAGCGTATTTCTGATTGAGGAATTGATCGCCTTTGAGTCGCGCCATGGCGTTCAACCATGCACACGCCTCTAATGCGACGCCAGCTAGACCTAAATTCCAACGGCGGATTTCGGCGAATATACGGCCCATATCCTCTTTGCGAATGGCAATGACTAAGACAATCAATTGATCGTAGCGCCCTAATATTTGATGAAAAAAGTCGAATTGATCGTAGTTTCCCGGGAACAGATTCTCGATTTGGTAACTGAGCACTTCGTCTAATGATTCGGCGGCTTCAAGCGGGAATTCGACTAGCTGTAATTGTACCTGGCGTCGCGGCAAGCCTAAGAATGCTTCGCCACGTTTGAGTCGATGTTCATCAATGAAGTCATCGATGAATTCGCGCACTTCGTCATCGCTTTTTTGAGATAGATTTTCAAGTTCTGCGGTTGCCGCCAAACGAATTTGCTTAAAGCGGTTGCGAATGGCAGTTAACACCAAGCGGTCACTGTGAACGGAGATACCCCAGCCCTTGGTGCGCAAGTTGATTTCCATTTGTAGATCTGGCTTCTGCATCATTCCTCTTCGTTTTCGTCATCTGCGGAAAACGTTCCATCGACGTGTTCCAAGGTGAAATCTTTGTGGGCAATGGTCATAAATAGCTGGCTACCGCCAACATATCGAACGTCGTCCTCAACGGTGTACTTGATTGGCGAATTGTACAGATGGCCGGTTGATCGGACCCGAAACTGGTTGCCTCGATATGCGATGAAAAACTTGTTTAAGTTTTCCGCAGCCTCAATCGATATGTGTTCACCAGCTTCGTTAACATTCTCGAATACCTTCTCTTCCCGCGCCGCTATCAGTGATTCGGCATCTTCCGGCGTGATCTCTAAGAAAGCTATCAGTATCTCTTTTGGGCATGTGTTGATATCAAATCTACCCATATTAGGATTGTCGATTGACAGTAATTCTTTGAGGCCGGGCCTTTTCTGGCCGTCGCGGAAGCCTCCATAATACATGTCTTCCGTTATTCCTTTAACCAACAAAATCTCCTCCACACTCATAAAGGTGCCATTGCGCGGTTGGTATGGAGGTGTGAGACTTTGGTAATATTCTGCCTCTGCACCGTTGGTGCGTGTTTCTTCGTCCTTGTCACGCCAATCAAAAACGGCGTCCACTAACTCGTCAATCTTCTGATCGTCTTGCGCGAATATCTTAAAGGCTTGCCTCCAAAGGTCGACGTTTTGAGAGTTGATGGGCATCCTAGATGTCTCACTCTCCATGACACAAACGGCATAGCCTCGCTCGAATTCAAAGGTCATCTTACCTTTCTGCTCGTATTCCTCGTCTAAACGTTGGCGAGATATGGCGTAAGCGTGTTTGCTGTATTCAACGCCTGATCGAGCGATCCAGTAGGCATCTGCGCGGTCACGCATAAGAATCGTGCGATCCACGTCGCTGCGAGATTCATAAGCCATCCCCAGGGCAATGATTGACATGACAATGATGGTCCAGAGAACGGTTACCAGAATACTGGCTCTATGTTTAGAAGGGTACATTGGAGCGATCCCTTCTAAGATTCTGCAAATCATAAACAGGAATCACCATACGCACACCGGGCAAGTCGTCTGTTTCGGTTTCATCGTCTATGCCGGGCTTTTCGTAGACGAGTATGAATTCAATGGCGCTTGGATACCCGTTGTTTGCATTGTAATCCCAATACTCTGCCCATTTGTCGTCTTCTTCATCGTCTTCGTTGTCCGGCTTTTTGGGTGTCCTATAGCGGATAGAGAACTTGCGTAAGGGTCCCAATAACACCATGCTCTGCGTTGATTCGATGTCGCCCAGGTCTTCAAATGATTCATCTTCTATTGTTTCTTCTTGTTCTTCTTTGATCTGGTTGGGATCTTCGGGGTCGTCGTTCAACAAAGGGTCATTTGCCTCATCTTGCTGTGTTTCGCTGACAAACAAGTTGCGTTCTTCCAAGACTAGCCAAAGTCCACTCTCCAGGGCTTCATACTCTTCATCTAAGTAACCTTCCGGCGGTGTAGAAACACCAGGTGTTGCACCGTCGTTCTCCGAATCTTCTTCCGTCTGGAACACATAATATTTGACGGCGCATTGGCCCGGAAAGTCGGACAAAAATGAAACCGTCGACATAAAACTCAAAGCCTGGATAGAACCCTTGAAGAAATGGGCGCCACCGGGCAATTCGAATTGCTGGCTTGTATTGTTAGGTTTGACGTTACTGCGGTTGTTGGGTTTGTTGATTGCTTCGTTGGGGTCACCGCGGGCGACTCGCCCTGTACTCATGTCGTTTCTACGGGGCGTCGGTTGATTTGCTTGACCGGGCTGCTGGCGATTGGGCTGTTGACGATTTGGAATGGCATTGTCCGTATCTTGTCGAATGATGGAGTCCGCATCGCGTCGATAAAAAATACTTGAAGATTGGCGTTTGATGAGGTCGAGAACTGTTCGATGTTCGTAATTCTCTGCAATCCGAGTTTGGGCGGCCTCCCAAGCGCGGATACTATTTTGCATTGATCCTGCAATCATAAGCACGACTAGCGCGCCTAACAGGACGGCGACCATGAGTTCTAGTAGGGTGAAAGCTCTTTTCAATTCTCCTCTCCCCACAAATAATGGGTCTGCATTTCCACTAGGCCCTGGCCTCGGCCTTCGGGCCACTGCGTGACCGCCGAGATTCGTAACATGACAGTCTTGGTGTCCGCGGATATCTCCATCTCTTCCGGTTCGATAAAGACGGACCAAAGGTAGTCGCCATCTTCGCCAGATATTTCAGAGTATTCTGTCCAGTCCTCAGCTTCATTTAGATCGACGTATGTCCAGTGAAGTTGGTTTTCAGTGATGAAAACGGCGCGTTCATAGTTCTGCACGCGGATAACGGCGTTGAGGGAATCTGTTTGGGCACGAATGAGTACAACCATGGCGATCCCTAAGATCATGACGGCCGCCATCACTTCCAATAGGGTGAATGCCTTGGCCCTCACGGTAAGAGTCTCTCTTCGGCTAATTCATCCGCAGCGTTCATCATGTCGTCAAACTCTTCGGGTTCAAGGTCGAGCAACTCGCTTCGCCCGGTGATCAAGTTAATGCGCGCTAAGGTGATCCACTTATAGCCGTCCTCTAACTCCTTACTGACTGGGATTCCCAACACAACGCCCACACGCGAAAGACCGCGTCCTTCGGACAGGTAGACACCGCTGAGGATGGGATCTTCAATGTCATCTTGGTCAGCGGGAATATCAGGTTGCTCACTGTTGGCGTGGATGAGGCGGTCGTTAACGACAATGGCTAGAACACGCGCTTTAGAAACGAAGTTCGCTTTTTCGGTGATACCTGAACGTGGCTCGAGGTAAGACAGCTGGCCGCTTTCAAAATCGGGAATCAAAACAATGGGCTCACCACTGGCCTTTGAGCTATCCCACATATTTCGTAAGAAGGCGACACATGAGGTGCTGTCGCGACGTAAACGGACCGAGTCACTACTGTTGGCAAACATGAGTGCGGTTGCGCCAGTAAGCACCAAAATAATGACCACAACCACCATCATTTCGACGAGGGTGAATCCCTCGCGATGGGCAGGGCCCGTTTGTTTGCTGTAAGTAAACATCATATGAGTCTTATGGCTGTTCGTCGGCTTCCCAAGAAGTTAAATCAGCTGCTTGTTCGATGCCGCCTTCCTTTTGATCGCTTCCCCATGACCAGACATCGAATGGTCGCCCATCATTTCCAGGCATCAGATAGTGATAGGTTTGATTCCAAGGATCTGTGGGTATGCGTGGCAAGTAAGGACCCCGCCAGAAAGGGACCGAAGCGGGAGCGTTCGTCAAGTCACGTATTGAATCAGGATAGGTACCTGTATCCATTCGATAAAAGGCAATGGCCTGTTCAATGGTGCGTATGTCTTGTCTTGCGGCAACATCTTCGGCCACGGTAATACGGTTGATGATCGGCGGAGCTATGATCGCCGCCAGGATACCGATGATAATGACAACAGCCATCATTTCGATCAGTGTGAATGCTTCGGTTCTGCGCTGTATCGGATGCATTTAAACCTCGCTTACAGGTCCAGACGAATGTCTTTTATTAAAAATCTTCGTCAGTTGTCCACGACGTGATGTCGGCCGCGTCGTCTTCGCCACCTTCCTGTCCATCGCCTCCCAATGACCAAACATCGAACGGACGCCCGTCATTGCCAGGAACAATGTATTCGTAGCGATTGCCCCACGGATCTCTGGGTTCACTAGGAAGGTAGGGACCATTCCAGCGGCGTGCGTTGTCTGGCTCACGCGTTAGGTCGCGCAAAGAGTCGGGGAAAGCGCCCGTATCCATACGGTAAAAGCTAATGGCTTGCTCTATGGTACGGATGTCCTGTCTGGCTGCGGTAATTTCTGCACCGCCGACTTGCTTAAAGAATTTGGGTGCAATGATCGCTGCTAGGATGCCGATTATGACGACAACGGCCATCATTTCGATTAGGGTAAATGCGCGATCGCGTTTGTTTGTCATCTTACTCACCTCTCTGTCACTACTCGTCATTTAGATACTTTACAAGGCCAGCCAGCTGGTCGTCAGACCTGTTACATGGCTGACTGGCTCAAACTGGTCACGGCCAATAACATGGCGGCAACAATCATGCCCACGACCACAAACATGCACAAAATCATGACTGGCTCAAAGAGCGCGATAAATCGTTTCATCGTCTTCTCTAAGCTTGCCTGATACATAATGGCTATTTTTTGAAACATGTCGCCTAATCTACCTGTCTCTTCTCCTACGGTGACCAAATGTACGGCTATCTTGGGGAAAACACCGGTTTGCACCATGGGCATGGCCATGCCATCGCCTTTTTTGATGCCTTTGATGACCGGGTCCATGGCCCTTTGATAAACCCGATTCTCGGTTAGATCCTTCACGATATTCATCGCTTCCAGTAACGATACGGAGCTTTGGAGCAAGATGCCAAGTGCATTGGCGAAGCGCGTCACTTCGACTTGGGTGATGAGGTTACCCACCATGGGCATGCGCATCTTGAGCTGATCCCATTTAAGGCGTCCCTCTTCTTTGCCTGTCCATACTTTGAAAGCATACCAACTAGTCGCAACCGCGATAATTAAGGGCCATTTGAAGTCCGCGATGAAACTAGTGATATCAACCAACAAGAGCGTGATGAATGGTAATTCGATCCCCACTTTGTCGAATACCTCTTGAAAGCGAGGTAAGACGAATAGGACCAAGACCAACACCGTGCCTAAGCCAGTGAACATGAGGATGGCCGGATAAATCATGGACGAAATGAGGAAGGATTTGAGTTCTTGGCGTTTCTGCAAGAAATCACGTAAGTTCTCGAGGATCTGCTCAAGCACGCCAGCCGCTTCACCGGCGCGCACCATATTCACGTACAGGCGTTCAAAAACATGTGGATGGTTGCCAAGCGCTTCTGATAACGATTTGCCTGCCGACACGTCTTTTAGGATTTGCTTAATGACTTCTTGCATGGCGGTGTGAGCGGTCGTTTCGATCAGTAAACTCAAGGCACGCGCCAATGGCAAACCAGAGCGTAATAACGTGGATAGTTTGTCGGTGAAGTCCAGTAAATGTTGACCCGAAATGCGGTTGGCAGGCAGGAATCGTTCGAGCTCAATGTTCTGTAAACTAAATTCGCGTCTTTGTTGGCGTTCGGATACGGAGATGGGGAAAAGACCTAGCTTCTCAAGTTTCTCTAGGGCGATCTGTTTACTGCCGACATCTAATTGGCCAGCCTCGACTTTGCCTTGGCTGTTCGTGGCCTTGAAGTAGTAGGTCGCCATTAGAAATCTTCCTGAGTGACGCGGAAGAGTTCTTCGACTGAAGTGACACCACTGAGTACTTTGGTCCAGCCGTCTTCTCGCAAGAAGCGCATGCCCTTTTTACGTGCCAACGACCGCAGTTTACTGATATCTGGTTTCTGCATGATGAGATGGCGCATTTCGTCATCCATTTTGAACAACTCATAGATACCCATTCGGCCGGTATAACCGGTTTCGCCACAGGATTTGCAGCCCTTTCCGCGGTAAAAATTCACCTTGGTTGGATCATCGACCAATTTATAGATATGTTTATGGAAACCGAAGTCGGGTTGATAGGCTTCTTTGCATTCTGGACAAATGACGCGTACAAGTCTTTGGCCGAGTACGCCTAGCAAAGTGGAGACCAGCAAATAATCTTCGATCCCCATATCCAAGAGCCGATTTATGGCGCCGGCCGCATCGTTGGTGTGGACGGTAGAAAAGACCACGTGTCCCGTAAGACTGGCCTGGATAGCCACTTCGGCTGTCGGCGCATCGCGGATCTCACCTACCATGATGATGTCAGGGTCTTGGCGCATCATGGTACGTAATCCGTTTGAAAACGTGAGTCCAACCTTTTCGTTGACGTGAATCTGGTTGACGCCCTCTAGTTGATATTCAACTGGATTCTCAATGGTAATAATCTTTTTTCTGGCGTCGTTGAGGATGTTCAAAGCGGCGTAAAGCGTGGTTGTCTTACCACTACCAGTGGGACCGGAGACCAGAACGATGCCGTGAGGATGTTCGATCAATTCGCGGAAATCGCGTTCCACTTCTTTGCCCAAACCCAATTTGCTCAAGTCAATTAAGGCAATGGTCTCTTTGTCTAACAAACGCATAACCACCGATTCGCCATAGAGCGTGGGCACGGTGGAAACACGAAAATCAATTTCGCGGCCCAAAACCCTCATTTTCAGGCGTCCGTCTTGAGGCACACGTTTCTCGGCGATATCCAATTTGGAAATAATCTTGATACGAGAGATGACAGCAGGCGCCAAGGCCTTGGGCGGTGACTCGGCTTCTTTGAGTACACCGTCAATGCGGTAGCGAACTTTGAGTGATTTTTCGAATGGTTCGATGTGTATGTCACTAGCTCGGTTCTCAACTGCGCGGTTAATGATGAGATTGACCAAGCGAATGACCGGCGCTTCGGATGCCAGATCCTTAAGGTGTTCTACATCGTCGTAGTCTTCGTCAAAGTTATCCACGCCATCGACAATTTTCTCAAACTGCGTTGCGCCTTCACCATAGACACGTTCTAGTGCATCTTGAATATCAGCGGGCGTGCTCATCTTGAGTTCGATGGTGCAATCTAGTTGTGTTTCCAGCGACCGGAACGCCGCCCGATTGCCCGGATCCTCAACGGCCAGCGAAAGATGCAATTTTTCTGTATCAAAGTTAATCGGAAGAATGTGATTAGCTTTTAAGAATTTAACGGAAACACCCTCAAGCTCGGGTGGTGCATCGGGGTATTGTTCTGGATCCAGAAACTCATAACCCAATTGCTCGCATAGGATTAGGCAGGCGTCGCGTTCCGTTAGGAATCCCATGTCTACCAGTATCTTTCCAATTTTGGTGCCCGATTCTTTTTGCAGATTCAAAGCACGCTCGAGGTCTTTGGCTGAAATTCTGTTTCGTTCAATGAGGTATTGACCGAACCGCTTTCTGGCTAATCGGATGAGCGGTCGTTCAACGACGGCTTCTTGGGTTGTTTCGTTACTTTCTTCCACTTATCTGGGGTCCTTCCTCGACAAAGCGTCCAAACCGATTAATGTATCACAGACCGCGCAAGCGCACATGCGCATGTGTATTGGGGTTTTGTGTGTACCTTGCAATACGCATGTGTATATGACGAAGAGCCACCTGTGTTGGTCGTCTTTTTCTTTGCTTGGAGCACATTAACCTTCCAGCCAATCTTTGCTTCACGCTCCAGAGTCGCTGTGGTATATTGTTCAGCTTGCAAAACTGGGTTAATAAGCCCTCTGGGGTTTGCGTTGCCGTTAGCGTTTTGATAACAGAGCTTAGGTGAGGCAAGGTGGCCCATTCGTGTGTGAAGTCAGTGGGCTTTACCCACATTACGCGCACAGGTCGGATACGTAACTTAATGAATCAAATCCAATTCGATGTTCAGGTCACAGATGGACGCGCACGGCGCGGCCGCGTCTCGACAGCTCATGGCGAGTTCGAGACCCCTGCGTTTATGGCCGTAGGAACGCAAGCAACCGTTAAAGGTCTGACCCCGGCGCAGATTTCTGATACCAAAACGCAAGTGGTTTTGGGTAATACCTACCACCTGACATTAAGGCCCGGTTCGGACCGTATTGCGGCACTGGGCGGTTTACACAAGTTTATGGCTTGGGACGGCCCGATTCTAACGGACAGCGGCGGGTTCCAGGTTTTTTCGCTGGCAGAGCTAAGAAAGACCACCGATGAAGGCGTCACCTTCAAATCACACATCGATGGGGCCATGATTGAGTTGACCCCCGAATCTTCCATGCAGATCCAAGCCGAGTTGGGTTCGGATATTGCCATGGCCTTTGATGATTGCGCGCCATACCCAGCTTCACGGCAAGAAGTGGAAGACGCGATGGCTCGTACCCACGCATGGGCTCAACGCTGTTTAGAAGTTTCAAGGCCCGACCATCAAGCTCTATTTGGCATCGTGCAAGGTGGCCTTTTTGCCGACTTAAGAAGAGAGAGTGTCGCTGCATTAGCAGATATGCCTTTTGATGGTTTTGCGCTGGGTGGTTTGAGTGTCGGCGAACCGAAAGCCGAAATGTTGAACATCCTAAGCGAGATCACGCCTTTATTACCGGCAGAAAAGCCCCGTTATGTGATGGGTGTTGGAACGCCAGCTGATCTCATGGCAGGTGTTGCTCAGGGCGTAGACATGTTCGATTGTGTTATGCCAACCCGCAACGCCCGCAACGGATGTGCCTTTACGTCGCAAGGGAAAGTGGTGATCAAACAAGCCCAGTATCGCGATGATGCGGCCGCCCTCGATCCCGACTGCCCCTGTTATACCTGTTTGACTTTTTCGCGTGCCTATCTGCATCATGTCTATCGCGCCAATGAAATGATATCCGGTATTTTGATGACGTTACACAATTTGAGTTACTATCAGTCCGTAATGGATCAGGCGCGTAAAGCCATTGAAGCAGGATCCTTTCAAGATTACGCCGATCACATTATTGGCCTCTATGGCCAAAAGCAACCTTCCCCGTTGGAGACATCATGACTTTTGACTCTGTTTTAATGCTGTTACAGCAGACACAACGGCAGCCCACCGGCAGCTATAGCTTCATCATGATTATTGGCTTGTTTGCCATCATGTATTTCATCTTGCTAAGACCACAGATGAAGCAGCAGAAAGAACAAAAATCCATGATCGAAGCTCTCAAAGCTGGTGACAAGGTGATCACAACTGGCGGCGTTTGGGGAGAAATAGAGAGCGTGGAACAGAATCGCGTCAAAATAAAGATCGCAGACAAAGTGAAGATTATTGTTTCTCGTTCGGCGATTGCCGGCCATCAGGCGGCTCAAACCGCCAAGGACGAGGGAGAAAAGAAATAGCGCCCGGACGACCGGCAGTCAGGGCAAGGATTCGTTTAGGAGAGAATCATGAGGTTTCGTTGGACAATCATGGCGCTCACGATCATCGTGAGTCTATTCGTACTCTTCAAACCCGAGAGTGACGACGATAGTTGGAAGACTCCGAACATCAAGTTAGGACTCGATTTGAGGGGCGGCATTTTTATGCAGCTCGAGGTCGACACCGTCGACGCATTGAATCAGCATATAGAAGAACAGTCAGGCACGATCAAGTCGAGTCTGGAAAGCGACGATTTTACTATCGCGTCTTCGTCCTTTGATGAAGCCATCCACCAGGTCACGCTAACGGGTGTCACTTCGACAAAGTTCCCTGATATTGAAGATGAGCTGAAAAATCGCTTAGGCAATAACTGGGCTATCACAAAAACGGGTGACAACTACGTGTTGAGATTGCGTGATCGCGCGCAAACCCAAGTGATGGACGACGCCGTCACCCAAGCGGTATATAAGATTCAGAACCGGATTGATGAATTAGGTGTGACCGAACCCGTCATCTCACGGGCCTTGAACACTAATCGTATTATTCTGGAACTGGCAGGCGCAGATGACGTCGAGCGCGTTCACAATATTGTGAAGGAGCCGGGCAAATTAGAGTGGCGCTTGGTATTGAAGGACTCGCCTCTTGGCGCGACGACGGAACAGGAACTGCTGGCACCTTATGGCGGTACCTTGCCACCCAACAGTAAGATATTCCCCTCGATTGGACGTGGCGGTCAATCAAGCTACTTGTTGCTTGAAGAAGTACGCCTGACCTCACGACACATTTTGGATGTCTACCCAAGCCGGGACGAGCGCGGATTGCCTTCGGTTGGCGTCACCCTGAACCGCGAAGGCGGTAACCTTTTTGAGCAAACCACCCAAAACAGTGTTGGCCGTTTTCTTGCCATTGTCTTGGATAAGAAAGTACTGTCATCGCCGCAAATTGAGTCGGTCCTTCGTGATCGCTTCATCATTCGCGGTGCCTTCGATCAGCAAGAAGTGGTCGACATGGTGATTAAGATCAAGTCGGGCAGTTTGCCGGCCGAAATCAGGATTCTTGAAGAACGCGTTATTGGACCCACCTTGGGCCGTGATGCGCGTAATCAAGGTGCCATTTCAGCGGCGATCGGACTCGTGCTGGTCATTTTCTTCATGATGTACTGGTATTCGCGGGCCGGTGTCTATTCAGTTGTGGCGTTGGTTATGAATTTGGCGTTGATTTCGGGCATGTTGGCGGCCTTAGAGGCCGTGCTAACGCTTCCCGGTATTGCTGGTTTCATCTTAACCATCGGTATGGCGGTGGACGCCAATGTGCTTGTTTTTGAGCGTATCCGCGAGGAACTATGCAAGGGTCAAATCCCGAAACAGGCCGTTGCAGTAGGCTTCAAGACAGCGTTTGTGACCATTATGGACGCCAACGTAACCACGTTCATTGCAGCCTTTTGTTTGCTGCTCATGGGCGAGGGTCCGGTGAAAGGTTTTGCCGTTATGTTAATGATCGGCATCGTCTGTAGTATTTTCACCGCGGTGTTCTGTTCACACACCTTTTTCCTTCATCATTTGGAGAAAGATAATCCTGACAAACTCAGTATTTGGCCGATGTTCGGTCGACAAAACGGTTAATGGAGCGTATCAGTTATGGCCAACATTAATTTTATTGGAAAACGTAGACAATTTGGAGCGCTCTCTGTCGTCCTCGTTACTGCCTCGATCATCTTGATCGCGGTCAAAGGCGTGAACAAGAGCGTAGACTTCGCAGGTGGCTCGCAGGTAACCGTTCAATTCCCTAACCCCGACTTGGATACGGGCTTAGTGCGAGCATCTGTCAATCACATCGACAGCAAGGCGCAGATCGTACGTAATGGCGTAAGTTCTGGTTCCTCATTTACGGTTAAGATCAAGAATCCGGATGTTGAGGAAGGCAAAGAGACGGAAGCGTCACGAACGAGAAGACGTAAGCTAGAAGCGGCCTTTGCCGAGCTCGGTGCGGAGAAAAACGAGCTACTTACCTTGATTGGTACGTTGGATGCCGAGTCGCTGAAGAGGGCGCTCATCCTTGAGAACCCGTTTGCATTGAACGATACCGATGCAGTAATTGCGGAAACTTATCAGGGCGTTGCCGACAAGTTGGCAGCGGGCGTGTCTGGCGCAGCCGATCTCGAAGCATTGGTTGAGTCGGTCGATGCGACTCATAAGGACAACCTGATCGCCGGCCTAGAGCTCGCTTTCCCGGCGATTAACCGATCCACCAGCGAACTGCTTGACGCGATGCTAACCAAACAGAACCCGCTGGGTCGGGCACTGGACGCTCACTATCAAGATATTGCGACTCAGATCATGGCATACCGTGAGCAGAATAATGATTTTGTTCAAGATATGTCCGCCATGATTGCGTCATTAAATGTTCAAGACGGGGAAGACAAAGTCGTCCTGGCAAGTTTTATCGGCAATCATTTCCGCATGGGTCAATTCAATGTGACCGCCAACGAGACCTTCTCGCCGTCGATCGCATCGGAGTTATTAACCCATGCTTGGGAGGCGATCCTACTTGCCATGGCAGGCATCCTGTTCTATATCACGATTCGGTTTACGCTGGGCTACGCGTTGGCGTCGATCATTGCACTGGCCCACGATGTCACCATTGCCTTGGGCGCGTTTTCGTTGGTGGGATTAGAGCTTTCGAATCCCGTTGTTGCGGCATTCCTGACCATCATTGGTTATTCACTCAACGATACAATTGTGGTGTTTGATCGCATCCGAGACAACTTAAACGGTGTTAAGAAGCCAGATATGGCTTCGTTACTGAATCGATCTATCAACGAAACGTTAAGCCGTACGCTGGTGACTTCGTTAACTACTTTATTTGTGGTACTGGTCATTTTCGTGGGTGCTAATGTGACTTTGAGTGACTTTGCGTTTCCGCTGTTGATCGGAATCATTGTGGGAACATACTCGTCGATTTTCGTTGCAAGCCCTTGTCTCTTGTTGTGGAACGACCGCTTTCGATCGATCTCGACTTGAAAATATAGCCCGAACCGGCCATATTAGACACATCGCATCGGGACTCTTCGGAGTCCCGTTCGTGTATCTGCGGTAGGGGTTAACCCCAATGGTTCTCAAAAAAGCAATGTCGTCTATGGCGAGCCTGATCAATAGCCGTTCTGCGGTTGGTCTCGAGGACGTCGCTAGCGAAGTATTGAATCATCATCCCGACGCGGCAACAGCCTATCTAGAAAAAGCATTTGAGATTGGCTCTAAAGCGCACGATGGTCAAGTAAGGCAGTCGGGGGAAGCTTATTTTACGCACCCCACAGAAGTCGCACTGATCCTTGCCAAGAGCAAATTGGACCTGGAAACCGTTGCGGCTGGCTTCCTACATGATGTGCTGGAAGATAGTGCGATCACGGTTGAAGATTTGGCGCGTGATTTTGGCGGATCCCTTTCCATCATCGTGGATGGCGTAAGCAAAATCAGTAAGATGAAGTTTCGCGACCAGCATGTTGCGCAAGCCGAGAACTACCGCAAGATGATTTTGGCCATGTCAAAAGACATCCGGGTGCTGATTGTCAAATTGGCTGACCGTTTGCACAATATGCGCACGCTCTCGTTTCTCAGGGAAGACAAGCGGCAACGAATAAGCCAGGAGACATTGGAGATCTATGCCCCATTGGCTCATCGCATAGGTATGAGCCATTTTAAAGCGGAATTAGAAGAGTTGTCGTTTCAGAACCTGAAACCGGAAGCCTTCAAGCAACTGAACGACCAATTATTGAGTCGAAACAAGAAGAACCGGCATATGGTCGACCATGTGACTGGTCTGGTGCAGGATTTGTTGGCTTCCAATCAGATCGAAGGCAACGTGGCTAGTCGTATCAAGTCTCACTATTCGATCTACAACAAATTGGTAAACAAAAAAACGACCATTGAAGGCATTTACGACTACTACGCATTCAGGATCCTCGTTCATTCTGTCCAAGACTGCTACGCCATGCTGGGTATCCTCCACGAACGATGGCGGCCTATCCCAGGTCGCTTCAAGGATTTTATTGCGACGCCAAAACCCAATCTCTATCAGTCTCTTCACACCACCTTAATTAGTGAAACCGGAACGCCGTTTGAAGTCCAGATCCGAACGGTCATGATGCATCGCATTGCCGAAGAAGGGGTCGCCGCTCATTGGACCTATAAGAACGGTCGCTTGATGTCACTTGGCAAAGTGGACTACACGAAATGGCTCAAGAAACTAGCCGACGAACAAATGGAGGTCAAGGATGCTCACGAGTTTCTCGAGACCATTAAGGGCGAACTGCAGAGAGACGAAATCCTTGTCTTTACGCCGGCAGGTGAAATAAAGACCCTACCCAAAGAGGCTACGCCTCTTGATTTTGCCTATATGATCCATACCGAACTTGGTCATCGCACCACGGGCGCTAAGGTGGATGGCAAAATGATTAGCCTGAAAAGCCCCTTGCAGAGTGGCAATATCGTCGAGATCCTAACCTCGAATTCGCAGAAGCCCTCACAAGAGTGGCTTAAGATTGTAAAAACGGCGTCTGCCCGCAATAAGATTCGTCAGTGGTTGAGAACGGAAGAGAAGAAGCAATCGATCGACCTTGGCAAGAAAATATTTGATCGCGAGCTACGTCGCAAAAAGATACCTATCAAAACAGTGACGAAAGAAGCCATTCAAAAGCATCTGAGCGCATTTCAGGTCAAGAAGTTGGAGGACTTTTATTCGTCAATTGGATTTGGACGGATTACGCCTACAAAGGCGATCGAGCCCTTTTTACCTGAAGAATCAAAAGACAAACGCAGTGCAAAAGATATTCGCGAGAGCCGTATTAAACGGGCAATTAACAGAATTACCAAACGCTCGAACCAGCAAGTAACGGTCCGTGGACAAAGTGATGTGTTGGTTTATTTGGCTAAGTGTTGTAAACCGATCATTGGCGATCCGGTGGTGGGCTACATCACCAGGGGGCGCGGTGTTGCGGTCCATAAAGCCGACTGCAAGACACTGACGCAGATGGGTGTTAGCCATGAGCGCCGCATTGATGTGGACTGGGACAAATCGTCGGAAAAACAGATCTTCAGTGTCCGGGTCCGCGTTTACACGGAGGATCGACCGGGAATGATCGCTGATATATCCCAAGCAATTGCCTCGTCGAAAACCAATGTCAAGCAATTCAAGGCGTCTGTAGATACAGGGCGAAGCATGGGCATTTTTGACCTAGTGATAGAGATCCATACGCTTGATCATCTAGAGAAAGTGTTTGTAGCATTGCGAAAAACAAAGGGCGTACTGAGCTACGAACGCCAGTCGTAAGATTAGGCGAACTTGTTAATGTCAATTATTCGCGACTCGATGTCGAAAAAGACGCGCGTCGTTCGTCACTCCTTACAAACGCACATCAGGCGTCAATAACCAATGAGGAGAGCCCCTATGAACCAATACATGTTGTTACTACACGAGAACCCTTCTGCATTTGCGACAATTTCGCCACAAGAGATGCAAGCGATCATCGGCAAATACCAGGACTGGAGCATGCAGCTCGAGAAACAGGAACAGCTTATTTCTAGCATTAAGCTTAGTGACGAAGGCGGTCGACACGTGCACCGTGACGACCAAGGATTGCACGTGATGGACGGTCCCTATGCAGAAGCCAAGGAATTGATTGGCGGCTATTTCATCGTCCAGGCAAAGGATTATCAGGAGGCAGTAAAGATAAGTTCTAGCTGCCCACACCTTGAGTTTGGGCGTATTGAAGTCCGACTAGTGGATCAGATGGGCAAAGAGTAAAGCCGTAACCATGTCGAGCCATCAGGTAAATGAGCTGGTAGATCAAGTGTTTCGCCGTGAATCAGGCCGCCTGATTGCTCGCCTGACTGCTCGCTACGGCCAGCAGAATATTGATCTGGCCGAAGACGCCGTACACGACGCGCTGGTTCGAGCCCTGAAATTATGGCCATTCCACGGCGTTCCTCGTGAACCCGTGGCGTGGCTTTCTCATGTCGCCAATAATCGATGTATTGATAATCTGAGGCGTCTCAAGAAACAGGCTGATTTTGATGATCAGAACCAGGCAAAACAGCCGGATGAAGCTTGTTTCCAGGGCGAAATCGACGATGACCGCATTTCGATGGCTTTCGCTACCTGTCATCCTAGCTTCTCTGCGGAGAGCCGAATAGCATTGACCCTGAAGCTAGTTTTTGGATTCAGTACGTCGGAAATAGGTCGTGCTTTGAGAATGAACGAATCGACGGTTGCGCAGCGGATTGTACGTTGTAAGCGCAAATTTAGGTCGGGTGACATAGGCATTAAGTTGCCGGATCCGAGCGACTTAGATGCGCGTCTAGAATCTGTACTAGAGGTTTTTTACGCGATGTTCAATGAAGCGCATCATGCGCTAGCTGGCGATGAATTGATGCGCGAAGACATGGCTCTTGAGTGCCTGTACCTATTGGAGACACTTGCTGAGCACAAGCGAACGGCATCGCCCGCAACGGATGCGCTCGCAGCGCTTATGCATTTTTCAGCAGCACGTTTTCCCGCGAGATTGGGGCATTTGACCCTATTGCAGCAAGATCGATCTAAGTGGGACAAACAGCGAATTGGTCGCGGCGTTGTTTACCTAGGCCGATCTGCACGAGGTTCTCATCGGAGCCGATACCATATCGAAGCCGAAATCGCCTCACTTCACACCTTAGCTGACTGTTTTGAAGCGACGGATTGGCGGCGCATCATCGACCTGTATGATCAGCTGATTACGCGATTCCCAAGTCCAATCGCGCAATTGAATCGTGCGGTAGCGATCGCATTCGGACGATCGTTTGGCCAAGGCTTGGCGGAGCTTAACGCCCTTGAAACAAACCTACACGATTACGACTATTTCTACTTGGTGAAAGCCGAGTTGTTGTACCGGACCCAGGGCGCAAGCGCCGATGTTCAGGCGTCTTTTGAACAAGCCAGACTATTGTGTCGCAATGAGTCTGTTTCCCTTTTTATTGATCAAAGACAAATGGCTTGTCAGTCAACGCGATCTCGACCGTAGCCACCTTGATGGACGTTGATCGTCAATACATAAGGCTCGTCTCCTGATAGCGCGACGTGACTAATGAACCTTGTCTCTTCAAGTGCATCAAAGTGATTGGCCATACGAAACCAGGAATCAACGACGTATATGCCGTCTTTGGCGTCGTACTGTACGTCTTTTGCGCCTTGGTTCAAGGATAGGAACTTGGCTTTTGATGGCTTATTGATGCGTTGTTTCAAAGCGTCCAGTGAGATTTGGTAGATATGTTTCTCAAGAGCTAATTCATCGGTGCCGCCGAATAGAGACTCGATTACAGGCATCTGGTCCTTGAAGGTTACAGCAACGATGGCGAGTCCAACTAGGACACCGATTACAACGACTATTTTGGGAGGGCCACTGCGTCTTCTTGACATGGATTCATCGACTCCAAATTGCGTTGCTGGAAACAGGCGTCATTGCACCTGCGATAGTGACCGGTCATGTGTGCGCGACAATAGTAATAGCGCAGAACAGGCACCAATTGCAGCTAGGAACATATCCCACTGGGTATCCCAGACATCGCCTTGTGTGCCCAGAAAGGCTTCGGCCGAGCCGCCTCCAGCGACAGCAGTCCACCACTCCAACATCTCATAGAATGCGCTGAAGGCGAGACAAATACTAACGACAAAAAGGGTGAGCCATTTCTTCGGAAGTCTACCCAGATGTCGGATGATCAATTCTCTAGCCAAGATTGCCGGTATGAAACCCTGAGCCAAATGCCCCAAGCGATCGTAATGGTTTCTTGCCAAACCAAATGCCTCTTGGAACCAGTGACCGATTGGCACGTTGGCGTAGGTGTAATGTCCACCTACGATCAAAATCAATGCGTGGATCAAAATGAGTCTATACAGCAGTGGGCTCAGCCTAAATTGTTTCGCTGTCATGAAGAGGATAGGCATTGCAATCAATACCGGCGCTACCTCCAACCACCAAGTGAGACGATCGAATGGGTTGATCCCTGATATACATAAAGCAATGAATGCAATAGCAGCTAAGGTAAGCGGTTCTTTCCAGCTCGTTTGATCAGACAATGTTCCAAGTCTCTCCAGCTTGGAACAGTGAGTCCAAGGTTGGCGTGCCCTTTTTCTGCTTGGCAACGTCGATTTGCTTGCAAAGCATCGATTCGTAAGTCGGTCGCTCTACACGTTTAAACACGCCAACTGGGACTGGGAATTGTGGAAACTCCATGGATGCCAACAAGTTGGGATAAAAAGGAGCATGTTTTCGGGAATCATGAACCATAAGTCCTGCTGGAGAATTCTCTTCTTCTAATGCTCTGGTGACCATGCTGACGCCGTCAAAGAAAACGCCCTGTTTTTTCTCGGACCCAAATACCAACGGTTCACCGTCTTCTAAATGGATCATGTGATCTTGGCGTACATCCTTGTCGTAGACTTCGTTGAAGATGTCCTTGTTAAAAATAACGCAGTTCTGAAGGATCTCTACAAAGGAGGTACCTTTGTGTTCTGCTGCCGCTTTAAAAGTTTCGTTCATATGTTTGATGTTGGTGTCATATGTGCGCGCCACAAACGACGCTTCTGATGCCAACGCGATACGAATGGGATTAATTGGGTACTCAAGCGAACCATCTGGACTAGATTTTGTTTTCATACCTTGATCTGAGGTCGGACTGTACTGTCCTTTGGTTAAGCCATAAACCTTGTTATTAAAGAGCAGTATGTTTATGTCGACATTACGTCTGAGGATGTGGATGAGGTGGTTTCCGCCAATGGATAAGCCGTCGCCGTCACCTGTAATCATCCAAACACTTAAATCAGGGTTAGCTAACTTGACACCGGTTGCCAACGCTGGAGCGCGCCCATGAATGGTGTGAAATCCAAAGGTGTCCATGTAGTAGGGGAACCGGCTCGAACACCCAATTCCTGACACAAATACAATGTTCTCTTTGGCAACGCCCAGATCGGGCATAACACTCTGGATAGCTGACAAGATGGCGTAATCACCGCAGCCGGGACACCATCGGACAATTTGATCCGATTGAAAATCTTTCTTCTTGAGTGTCGTCGATTCGGTCATGGCTTGCTCCTTAAAGGTGAAGGCGAATGAATTTGTCTAGGTCTGAGACGTAGAGCGGTTTGCCCTGGACACACTGGAAAGGTGTCGTAGCGATGTTGTATTTTCCTTTGATCATGAAATCCAGTTGACCGGTATTGATTTCTGCCACGATGACGCGTTTATATTGGCGAAGCACCGCTTCTGTATTAACAGGGAAAGGGTTGAGGTATCTGAAGTGGGCGCCAGCAACCGATTTGCCATTACTGTTGAGTGCGTTGATTGCGGTTAGTAACGAGCCGTAGGTACTACCCCAACCGACAACTAGTGTGTCCGCGTCTTGATCGCCGTAGACTTCCAGTTGCGGGATGTCATGGGCGACGCGTGCAACTTTCTCTGCTCGGTAATAGGTCATCTTTTCGTGATTGATGGGATCGTAGCTTACGTTGCCGGTTATATCGGCTTTCTCTAAGCCTCCGATTCGGTGTTCCAAACCTGCGGTTCCTGGAACGGCCCAGCCGCGAGCGAGGGTTTCTGGGTCACGCTCGAACGGTTGATACGGCGCGTGAGCGGCAATATTTTGCACATTGAAGGTGGGCAGACTGTCCGAGCTAGGAATCGCCCATGGTTCCGCACCGTTGGCTAAGAAGCCGTCACTCAACAAGATCACCGGGACCATGAATTTGGTTGCGATTCGAAACGCCTCAATTCCATAGTGAAAGCATTCGGATGGTGTGGCTGGTGCCATCACGACAAGGGGCGAGTCTCCGTTACGGCCATACATCGCCTGGAGTAGGTCGGATTGCTCGGTTTTGGTGGGCATCCCGGTTGAGGGGCCCGCTCTTTGCACGTTGAGGATCACCAGTGGCAGTTCGGTCATGATTGCCAAGTTAATAGCCTCTGATTTCAAACAAATTCCCGGCCCCGAGGTGCCTGTCAAAGCCAGGCAGCCTGCGAATGAGGCACCAATTGCTGCGCAGACCGCAGCTATTTCGTCTTCTGCCTGAAAAGTCTTGACGCCGAAGTGGCGAAGAGCCGCCAACTCGTGAAGAACATCTGATGCAGGCGTGATCGGATAGGATCCGTAAAAAAGTGTCCGATCAGATAGTTTTGAGGCAGCCACAAAGCCCATGGCAATGGCCTGGTTACCTGTGATACTGCGATATTTGCCTTTGGGTAAGGCGGCTGCAGGAACGGAGTACGAGGTCGTAAAAATTTCGGTTGTGTCTGCATAGTTATAGCCAGCTATCAGAGATAGGCGGTTCGCCGCCGCGATGTCGGCCCGCTTCTTGAACTTCTTTTCGATCCACTCAAGCGTCAGGTTCATGTCGCGATCGAATAGGTAATAAACAATACCTAAGGCAAAGAAGTTCTTACAACGGTCTGCTTCTTTTTTGGCGAGCCCAGTTTCGGCAACGGCTCGATGCGTTAACTCTGTAATTGGAATTCTGATCACGCGAAACCGTTCTACGGAGCCGTCCTCCAGTGGGTTACTCTCATATTCAGCCTTCTTGAGGTTAACTTTGCTGAATGCGTCGGTATTGACGATTAATAGTCCGCCCTGTTCAAGATCACTCAGGTTAGCCTTGAGTGCGGCAGGGTTCATGGCAACTAAGACGGACGGTTGGTCGCCAGGCGTGTGTATGTCACGACTCGAAAAATGGATTTGGAAGCCACTAACGCCCGGGACGGTCCCGGCCGGTGCGCGAATCTCGGCTGGAAAATCGGGAAAGGTTGCAATGTCATTGCCCAGATTTGCTGATGTGGTTGTAAATTGCGAACCGGTCAGCTGCATCCCATCACCTGAATCACCGCAGAACCGGATAATGGCATTCTCCAAAACGGTGCGATCAATGGTTTTTGTCATGCTTTTCCTCTCCTTATCGACGGCGCAATTTGCCGTATCTAACCTATCATCGCAATTCGTGGGTTGCTTGAAAAGACCCATCACGGCGAACGATCACTATTTGTGATCCTTATCTCATTCCGGTGCGTCCTTAACATCATTAAAATCAACGACCGACATAACGAGAGCGAGATCGCCCGCTGAGAAAACGCCATCGTCGTCGAGGTCGTTCAATGCGGCGCCCCAACTCTCAATCAGAGCGGAAATATCCTGGGCTTCGATGACGCCATTGTCGTCAACGTCGAGTTTGCCTAGTGAGTTCCAGTGGTAAAGCCCATTGCAAGGCACAGGCGTGAAAGGTCGACTGGCTCGACAAATATAGAAAAAGTTGCTTTCAGCTAGGAAAACATGCACCGGCTCCAGGTTGTTTGAACTTGGGACCAGATTCACAAGGTTGCCATCCCTTTCGGCGAGTACCAATTTGTCTCGGTAGGCGATCCAAGTTTGTTGACCATTAGAGACCATGGCATAAGGGTCGGGTTCCATACTGGCACCCCAGATTGAGCTGCTCGATTCTGTGACCTGGTAAATCGAACCGGAGGCGTTGGCACATAGTAGGGCATTGCCTAGCGTGGCCATACAAGTGGGTTCCAGAATGTCAACTTCCCATGGCCAGTCTTGCCATTGGCCGTCGACGCGCGAAACGATAAGCGCTTTTTGGTCGACGATAAGAAGCGCAGTGAGCTGGTTTCCCACGATTTGACAGTCCACGAATTGGCCTGTTGGCGGCGTAATATCGCGCCAGTCTGATCCGTCTCGGTACCAAACACCCAACGCCGTGACGATTGAGAGCGTTGAGTCTAGTGGATTTATTCGTTCAACGTGACCGATGCCCGGTGGGAATATGTGCTCTACTTGCACCTGATCCAAATGATCCAGCGAGGTCTTGTACAGAATGGGTGTATTTAGGTTATATATCGAAACCGTGGCGGCCCACAAATCGGGCCCTTCACTGGCTAACGCCGTAATACGATGTTCTTCGAGTCCAGATTGTAGTGGGGTTCTAGTAACAAGATCAACTTGATGTATAGAAGTCTCTAAGCCCAGATAAAGATGATTGCCCTTAAGCGCCATGGATAGGACACCGACTCCAGTTGGGCTCATAAGCCGCGAATCGCAAAGCGAGATGGGCTGCTGGGCCGAAAGCGAATGGGCCAAGAAGATGAACAAAAAGACTAATCTCATGTCGGCACAAATAGGATCCAGCAACCCAAGTCGTCATCCTTAAGTTGCTGACAGAATCTTTCGGCCTCTTTCTCTGTGCGGAACCTCCCCGTACGAATGCGATAGAAGCCGTCATGACGCATGAGTTCAACGTTCATTCCATATCCTTCGAGCCGGACATAGACCGACCGCGCGCGTTCAAATTCTTGATAGCTACCCACTTGAATGGTCCAATGACCTTTTGTGGAGGGACGAATTGAGCGCGTTTCGTTGGCCTCGTACAAATACAGAGATACATGTGCTGTGCCCGGTCCAATTACGCCAAGCGTCTTGGCGGCTCCTTTCGAAAGATCAATAATGCGACCTTTAATAAAGGGTCCACGGTCGTTGATACGAACGATGGCTTCCTTGCCGTTGTCTCGATTTACCACGCGCAGCACCGTGCCAAAGGGCAATGTTTTGTGGGCTGCGGTCATGGCATTCATGTCGAATCGCTCCCCGGAAGCAGTCTGGCGACCGTTAAATTGGGGGCCGTACCATGAAGCGGTTCCTGATTGGAGAAGATCTCCCTTTTTTGAGCTAGAAATCACAACCGGCTTTTCACCGCGCAACTTTATGTTGCCACCACGGTCTACATCCTTGCGCGAACATTGCAATGAAAAGGCTGATAAAAGCAGGATTATATTGATCAATCGTTGTCGCATAACCCATTCTACCGAAATCGCTTGGCAATAGGCGTAGAAGTCTATCTTGGCGTCGAGCGTTGTGGCACAGGTTACCTCGTAATCGTGGTAAACTTCGACAATCATTAGATGCGGAGGTTGTATGCCGCTGCTTATCCCGTCACTTGGTTTACCGGAAATATTATTACTGGTCGTTTTGGTTGTTGTGCTTTTTGGTGCCAAACGGTTGCCGCTCATAGGCGCTGGTCTCGGTAAAGGGATCCGTAACTTCAAAGAGTCGATCACTGGCAAAGATGAAAAGGTAGACGAGGGCCAAAGCAAAGATCCGTCATGACCTCAACGCCATCGTTTAGTACTCAGTGGCGCGTGTTGCAAGTTGTGTGGTTGGCTGTTTTCTTTTCGCTCGTTCCTTATACCTTGATCGTACAGATGATGGCGGGTCCTTCACGGCCGGGCTCGCTGGGCGATGGTTTGGTCATGCCATTAGGGTTGGTGGCAGCTTTTATCGTGATCGCGGTGGCGTTTTTGCGCCGAACCATCATGAAACGAATGGCTGCTTCAATGGACCACTCGGAATTTAATGTTTTACGCACTTACCGAGCGGCTTGCATATTCACGTGGATTGTTCTTGAGTCCATTGCGCTGCTAGCCGTGGTCATTGTTTTCAGCGGTGCCAGTCGCTTCATGTTTTATGTGTTTCTCGGCTTAGCGGTGGCAGGATTTGTATATTTCAGGCCAAGACGAGCTGAATATCAACAACTGGACGAGCTCTTTCAGGCATAGCGGGTTTATTCGCTCTGTCTTTGTTTTTCCTGGAGCTTACGCAGCATTACCTGAGCGTTATGAAAATCTGGATCTAACTCTAGAGCCTTGCGATAGCTCTCTTCCGACAATGCCCATTGCTTTGCTTCGTAATAGGCTTCGCCTAAGCTGTCATATCCGTTTGCGTATTCGGGGTGTTCTTCAAGATTGAGCTTAAAAATGTCAATCGCATCTTCGGTTCGTTCACGCCGAAGTAGGTCATAACCCAAACGATTTAGTTCGGATTCGCGAAAATCAAAGTCCTTCTCTTGATTGGTCTTAAGTTCGAAGTAAAGATCACGCGCGGATTGGCTGCCTTCATACAGGGCTACTCTCAAAATTGCATCACGCAGAGATCGTTTATAGGTTCCCTGTCGGACACTTATTTCGCCCATGGTCACCGAACCGCGTAACTTCAGACTCTTCCCTGTCCCTGTTTTTTTGCGAATGCCTTGATATGCACCCATGAATGCGGTGACTTGATCGTCTATCACGGTATCCTCGTCTACTTGAAAACTGGCTTCGCCCATGGTGAACCTTACTTTGGCGTCCAGATCATTAAGTAGCGGCCCGGATGCAGCAAAAAGTGCTTCACCGCGAGCGCCTTCAAATTTTACTTTTTTGACGCGCAGGTTTTGTAGATCAACGACGGTGTATTGACCCATATCAAGGTCACCGTAAAAGTGATCCATTTCAATAGGGTTGGGCTCAAGACACTCAAGTTTGAATTCGCCCATGCTTTGGCGTAAGTCCATACTTTCAACTTGAAGACCTGTTAAGTCTAGGGACGATTCGCCCATACTTGCCTTGACTTCAAGAGCTAAAACCCGGTCCGACGGAACATGTACGGTTATGGTATTTTCCGTGTTCTCTAGCATGCCGCCAAAGAGTAGTGACGCCACCGTACGGGTCGTGTCAAAATCCACGCTGTAATGGATGTGATCTTTTTTGTTCTCTACGTTCGTTTTTAGGCGATAGTTGGCCGTGTCGAAACTGCCGTCAACTTGGACTTGACCATTTTTCCCATCGGGTACGACGATTAATCTACATTTGGATGCATTAATCTCGAGCAGGATAGGTTTGGACCCTAATGCTTCCGAGCCCAGATCAAGGGCCTGCTCCGAAAACGCGGACTCTTGGCTGACATCTTCAAATTGAGGGGTGGTTGGCTGGGTGAAAATCACCGTCAAAGCCAGTACTAGCCCACCAAGAATGAAGAGGGCCACAATGGACCCGCAACCAATGACTAATTTCCTTAAACACGATCCACGCTGTTTCGCCACATCATCTCCTGCAACAAGCTCATCTCATTAAACGTAGGAATTGCCGATCTGTTTACTTTACCCGTGCTAGGATCTTCACAAAAAGGTGGACCCATGATACGAACTTCACTCCTGACCGCGCTAGTGTTGACTTTAGCATGTGGCTCGTCGTCGGGCCCAAAAACACGTTATCTAAGTCTTGGAACAGCGCCGTCGGGCGGTGCATTTTTTGTTGTAGGTGGGGCAATTACAACCACCGTCACAGAGGCGTCTGCAGGTGAATGGAGTATCACCGCTGAAGCTACAAAAGGGACGCAAGAGAATATTCGAAGATTAGCGACTGGTGAATTAGAGTTCGCCATGGCTAACGCGTCCATTAGTTATTTTGCTGTCCGTGGCGAGGGCGGCTGGGACAAAGCCTACCAGATCCAATCGATCATGACATTGGCCCCCAATATCGCGCTTTTTATTACCTCAAAAGGGAGCGGTATTAATACCATCGCCGATTTGAAGGGTAAACGCGTGACGGTTGGCCCGGCCGGCGCAGGGTTCGAGTTCTTCATCGAACCACTTTTAGCTGGTCACGGTCTGAGCTACGAAGATTTCACTCCGCTTTATGCAACGCAAGATGCAGCAGTAGCACTTTTAGGCGACGGATCAGCCGATGCCGCCTTTCTGGGTGGCGCCGTACCGACAGCATCAATTACACAAGCGGCGACTTCTCACGACATCACCTTCATTCCGTTTGATGAAGCGGCAAAAGAAAAGTTGATTGCCGATTACCCGTTCTTTTCTGCGGCCACCATTCCAGCCAATACCTATCGCGGTCAAGATCAAGATTACGCAGGCCTGAACGTGGGCAGCATGCAGTTGATAACTGCCAGTAGTCAGGACGAAGAGACTATTTACCAATTCACGAAGCGTCTCTATGAGAATCGGGCCGCAGTCGTTGAGCGTCATCCTGCTGGCAGGGCGATAAACCCAAAGAATGCCGCGCGATCGGTCGGCGTGCCTTTCCATCCCGGGGCAATTCGCTACTATCGAGAAGCCGGGATATGGCCTGAAACGAATTAATCACAATCTGAAATTTCATTACCCATGAAAAACCTCATATCAATCATTGCGGTATGCCTAACCGTTTTCACCCTGGTCGAGGTTAACTATCCGTTCTTGACCCCACACGGTCAGCTTTCGGGATTTGCGGGTCTCGGCCTGCTCTTGTGTTTCATCCAGGTGCGAATTAAACGCGAAGCACCGCGCTGGACCCACGGTCTAGATGCCGTTTTGGCGCTATTAACGATAGTCGTGTTCAGTTACATTTTTGTGCAGTCAGAGCCCATGTTTGAAAGTCTGTGGACGGGCAGCCAAAGCCTTGGTAATCGCGCTGGCTCAGAGAGCCAAATGGATGTCGTTATGGCGGTCTTAGGCATGCTGTTGGTGCTTGAAGCGGCACGTCGTAGTGTCGGTTTGGCGCTGCCCATTCTGGCTTCATTATTTCTGGCATATTCATTTTTGGGACCATACTTACCATCCTGGCTCTTCGCCCATCGCGGTTATGGTTTGGCACGGGTCACTAGTCAAACGTTCTTACATAGTCAAGGCGTGTTTGGGATAGCCTTGGCCGTTATGTTCAAGTATGTCTTTCTCTTCATCTTGTTTGGTGCCTTGCTTGAAGCAACGGGGACTACGTCAGCCATTATTCGCTTTACACGTCGCTTGTTTGCCGGTTCCCGTGGTGGCGCAGCCAAAGTGGCCGTCGTTAGTAGCGGATTAATGGGGTCCTTGTCTGGCAGTGCTGTAGCCAATACCGCGACGACAGGCACATTCACGATCCCGCTTATGCAGAGCTCCGGGTTCAAAGCTGAAACGGCAGCGGCCATCGAGGCGGCGGCAAGTTCAGGCGGTGCATTGGTTCCTCCAGTCATGGGCGCTGGTGCCTATATGATGCTTGAAATCATTGACCCTCCAGTTACATTCGTCGAGATAATTCGTGCCGCAATATTGCCGGCCATTCTTTACTATTTTGCGATCTTAATGACCGTTCACTTTTGGTCGGGCAAAGTGAATGCCGCTATGGATGAGGCCAAAGATAGCGCGCCAACTTTGAACCGAAACCTTCATATGGTTATCTTTGCTTGTTCATTGTTGGTGTTAGTGACGCTGCTACTCTTAGGCTTTTCGCCTTTCCGAGCGGTGTCGTTGGCGATGTTGGCCTTGTTTATCTTGTCCTTGGTCAAGGCTGCCACCCGTTTGACGCCATCACGGCTCTTGGTGAGTCTTCATCGGTGTGCGGTTAACTCGATTCCACTTATCACGGCCGCAGCGTGCGTGGGCATCATCATCGGGGTTGTGACCTTAACCGGTCTTGGAACCAAACTTCCGCAAATGCTGATACCGCTGGGTCAAGACAGCCTTTTTCTGGCGTTATTTCTGATTATGATTACTTCGCTGGTATTGGGCATGGGCTTGCCTTCGGCTGTATGTTATTTGCTATTGGCAACCTTTATTGGTTCTGTCATCAAGACACTAGGTGTGCCTCCTCTTGCAGGTCACCTATTTATCTTTTATTTCGGCCTAATGTCCATGGTGACACCGCCTGTCGCATTGGCTGCCTATGCCGCCGCTTCTATTGCGGGCAGTAGCCTCATGCGAACGGGACTGCTGGCCTTCCGCTTCGCGTTAGTGGGCTTTGTCTTACCCTATCTGTTCATCTACCAACCTGAACTTCTGATGATTGACCAAAGTGGCGCACTCGCTCGACCTCTTGCCATTATTGGCGCTTTTGCCTGGACAGCGATGGGCACCTTGGCGTTGAGTTCGTCATTGGCGGGCTATTGGAATCAAAATCTTAAATGGCCGGATCGACTAGTTTTGGGGGGAATCGCTTGGTGCTTTTTTGCACCTTTAGGACCGGTATTGATCTCGGCCCTTTCAATGCATGTCCTAGATGTTATTGGTGGTGTCGGTTTTATCGTTTTCTGGTGGATGAGAAGAAAGGCGCACCCTTCATGAGCCTTGGCTGCTGGTCAACGGTCGACGTTGATAATGGGTCGAGGGCATTTTGGCCAATATCAGGCCGACGTGAAAAAGTTTGCCGTTTGTTGCACTGACAGGAATTTTAGTGACTGTCGATTTGTCGGAATTATCTGACAAGTTCGTATGATTAATCATACAAATGCGCTTGCAAAAGTGCTTGTGCTTGTTTTTTTTGCTTGGATGCCAACATCAGACATGCGCCTAAGTTATTTATTACCAATCCATTAAATGTTTTTGTGTGTGCGTTGTTTTTGCTGGCATAACGATTGCTTTTTGGGGCATTGAATTAGCTTATTCAACAGACGAACTTTGTTGTTGCGCAGCCCGACAAGGTGGCCTGCTGACTAATGTCAGCCTAACTACCCTCAAAAAGGAAACATCCTATGTATTGGTCTATTTTCTTATTGACAACTTTTTGTATGAGTCAAGGTTCGGAACCGGTTAAGCCGATGTTCTTTTTGGAACAAATCAATGTCCTCAATTTTGATCGTGCTGAAATCATCATTGCCACTTCTCTTCTGGTCCAGGGTGCAGCCTATGAAGAAGACGATCTGGGTGATGCCCTCCATCGAATCAAGCGATTGCCTTTTGTATACGATTGTCAGTTTTCGCTGGCAAAAGGCAGCCGCCGCCATGCTTTTGTACTGAACATTGATATTGAAGCTACCCAACGATTGAGTTTCGGGTTGTTTGGAAACAGCAGGAATACGTTGTCGAACGATCGAGAACAAACGGATTCGTCGTTACATCTTAATTACCGATTATTTTCGACAAAGTATATGTTGGCGTTTGCTTCAGCTGGCGTTCAGACATTCGAAGATCATGTCAGTCAATTTTATAGTATCGGACTAAACCACTACGATCTTTTTCAACAACGGCTATTTGCTAGTTTAATATTTGCCTATTCACCTGAAGATGGCCTCAGACCAAGCCACCAAACGGCAAGTCTGTTGTTATCAAAGCCTTTGAAAACGAATCAGTGGTTCAAATTCAGCTATCAGTGGCATCAAAACGAAGGGGGAATGTCCGAACTAAATATTGATGACAGTGTGTTTGTCTTAGAGTTCCCTAGCGAAATTAGCTCGCGCATTGGGTTGAAGTGGGAATACAACACGATGGACGATGCCTTGGAGCCGACGAGCGGTCGTTCGTTGGCGATCAGTGCGAATTTCCGGAACGTTAAATCGAATTCTGAGAGTGAGTTAGGGGAAGATTCGAGTCAACAGGGTTGGCTTGAAATTGAAGCTGAAGAAGCTTGGCTGTTGGCAAATAACCGCTCGTTTTCAATTGGCGGCGGCGTTAGCTACTGGCCCTATCATTCCAACTCAAGTGGTCCTGTAAGCACTGATATCTTAGCGTCCGGTAATTCGACGGATCTGGACCGCGTCGACATGAACTTAAGAAGTTCGCTGTCTCATAGTTTGTTCAAGTCAAGTTTACGCCCTAAATCAAATGAGCTACGCCTGACGATTGGCGCAAGTGTCGACTATCAAAAACGACCACATTATTCGTTCTACAACTCTAATCAAATGATCCAGGAAGGCGAACTTACGCAGATCTTCGCTGAATACAGCGCTGGAGTCGTAAGCGGGAGAGGAAGTGCATCTGGCGGTTGGTTTGGAGATGGGGCAAGCTGATCGGCATGGAGGTGTCCCATGTTGGATCAGATGGTGGAGCGAGAGGTTAGTCGACCAAAGCTGTTATTAAAGGGTGCGTCCCGAGCTGAAAAGCGAGTGTTTTGGCAAGAAGTGATTGACGCCTGGCAGAAGTCCGGCCAGGGTGTAGCCGTGTTTTGTCGAGAGTGGGGACTGGCCCAATGGCAGTTTAAATACTGGAAAAAGAAGATGATTGAATCGAGTTCAAGCAAAGCCGTTGAGTTTGTTTCAGTGCCGAATGGGCCCTTAGGAGCTATGGCTGGTCTTCGAGTCGAGTGGCGTGACTTCGCCTTTGAGCTCTCCCAAAGTGATGAGGTTCCTCTCTTGAGGCACGTGCTGCAAGCGATTGGAGCGGTTCGTTGAGGTGGGGCCGATGGCGGCGCGTGTTTTTGGCATTGGGTGCGACGGATATGCGCAAGGCCATCAACAGTCTATCCCTGCAAGTGCATGAGCGTTTGGGTTTCGATGTCTTTCGCGGCGACTTGTTTGTGTTTTGTAACCGACGCAGCAACTTGATCAAAGTGTTGTACTGGGACAGCACAGGGTTTTGTTTGTGGCAGAAACGGCTGGAAGAGCAACGTTTCAAGTGGCCGCAGAACGCGGAGGAGGTGCTGGAAATTAAGCCCAGGCAGTTGGAGTGGCTGCTAGCGGGCTTGGATATCCGGCATGCGCATAAACGCCTGCATTACGAGATGCTTGGGTAAGCGAAAAAAGTTAACAGGTAGATGCATTCATCTTGTTTATTACCAGTTATTTATGGTATAAATACACATGCAATCAAGCAAGCGAAAAGCCCTCCCCGACGACCCCGCGTTACTTCAAACGATGGTTATCGAGTTGGAGGAACAGAACATGGCACAGGAAGCGGAACTACGCCTGCTGCGCGAGGAAAATCGCTTTCTCCGATTCGGCAAGTTCGGTCCCAAAGCCGACAAGCTGACGGATGAACAGCTGGGCTTGTTCGAGGGTGAGTTGGAGTGCCCTTGCGAAGAGAAGCCAGAAGAGGAACACAAGCCCAGGAAGCCGCGATCCAAGCCCACACGTCCTTTCTCGGACAAGTTGCCCCGTGAAGAGCGGGTTCACGACATCCCGGAAGCGGATAAGGTCTGTGCCTGCGGTGCCGAGATGAGCGAGTTCGGTCGCGAGTCGGCCGAACGTTTGGAAGTGATCCCCCGCCAGTTCAAAGTGATCGTCGATGTGCGACCGAAATACACCTGTAAGGCTTGTGAAGGGGTGGAAGACGGAGACGCGCAGACGGTGAAGATCGCCCCTCCACCGG
>JAJCXM010000004.1 GCA_029263455.1 Holophagae bacterium | reverse complement strand
CTATTGGCTTCTGCTTTAGGACTTATGAGACAGCCTCTTCCAGCCAGAGGTTATATGCATTTTGTTTTTAGTTAATTACGCCAACCTCGGATGGTCACTTTAACCGTCACGTCAAGAATCGGCACTTATGAGACAGCCTCTTCCAGCCGGAGGTTCGGCTCTCCACGACACATCAAACTCCAATATGACTGCGGGCGACTAGGTTCTTAGCTCGATGTTCAGCGCGGGGCCCGCTCCTTCGGGTTCCCGCATCCGGTCAATCATAGCCAATACCCGATCGCTGGGTTTCTTGCAAAATGGCGTTAGCGAAAGGGCCACAATCAAGTTGAGCAGCATCCCGAACACGCCAATGCCCTGGGGGCTGATGCCATGGTCGAAAATACCAAAGGTCCAGGTGGTCATTCCGCCATACACGGTGGCCAGAATGTAGAACGCGGTGAAGACGATGCCGGCAATCATGCCGCACACGGCAGGCACGGTGCCCACCCGTTTGGTGAAGATCCCCAGCACGATCGCCGGGAAGAAGCTCGCCGCGGCCAGCCCAAAGGCGAAGGCCACTACCTGGCTGACAAACCCGGGCGGATACACGCCGAACAGACCTGCGATCACCACCGCTACGCCTATTACCGCCCGACCCACAAACAGCCGTTTGTGCTCTTCGGCTTCAGGGTTCAGTACGCGGAAGTATAAGTCGTGGGCGACACTCGATGAGATCACCAGCAACAACCCGCTGGCGGTGGAAAGCGCCGCCGCCAAGCCTCCGGCCGCAATCAAGGCGATGATCCAATCTGCCAGCTCCGCCATTTCCGGAGTGGCCAGCACAATGATGTCGCGGTCAGGGCCTGAGAATCCCTTGGCGCGAAGTACCGAGCGTCCATCGGCGCCGGATGTGCCACCTGTGACCAGCCACAGCTGGTGTTGTTCGCGGAGATGACTCAATTCGGAAACAGTAAGGGTGCCGGCACGAAAGATTTCGTTGTCATCGCCCGCGCTGTAACGCACCCTACCGTCGCCATCGTCCAACCAAAGCACCAGCCCCGTCTTCTCCCAGTTGACGAACCATTGCGGCAGGGCTTCGACGGAGGTGCCATTGAGGCTTTGGATCATATAGTAACGGGCAAAGGCCGCGGTGGCCGGCGCCGTCAAATAGAGCATGGAGATAAAGAAGAGGGCCCAAAAGGCGCTCCAACGCGCGGCCTTCACCGATTTCACCGTGTAGAAGCGGACAATCACGTGGGGCAATCCGGCGGTCCCGATCATCAGGGCAAGCGCCACGCAGAACACGTTGACCTTGTCCCAAGAGCCCACGAAGGCTTGGGTGTAGGACGCAAAACCCAGGTCCGCATGGATTTGATTGAGTTTTTCCAGCAGGTGTATCGATCCCGCGCCACCATCGCGCAGGGTGGCGCCCAGTCCCAATTGAGGAATCGAATGGCCGGTCAATTTGATGCTGATGGCAATGGCGGGAATGAGAAAGGCGGTAATCAGCACCCAGTATTGAGCCACTTGGGTCCAGGTAATGCCCTTCATGCCCCCCAAGGTGGCGTAAATGAAGACAATGGCCATGCCAATGATCACGCCCACGTTGATGTCCACTTCCAGAAAGCGGCTGAAGACGATGCCCACGCCGCGCATTTGGCCGGCCACATAGGTGAAGCTGATGAAGATGGCGCAGAACACGGCCACGATGCGGGCCACGTTGGAGTCGTAGCGGTCGCCCACGAAGTCGGGCACGGTGTAGTGGCCAAACTTGCGCAGGTAAGGCGCCAGCAGCAGGGCCAGTAGCACGAACCCGCCCGTCCAGCCCATCAGATAGACGCCTCCTGCATAACCCATGGTGGAAATCAAACCGGCCATGGAAATGAAGGACGCGGCACTCATCCAATCCGAGGCGGTGGCCATGCCGTTGGCCGCGGCCGGCACACCTTGCCCGGCGACGTAAAAGCCCTTGGTATCCCGAACTCGGCTGAGCCAAGCGATGGTCAGGTACAAAGCAAATGTCAGTCCCACAAAGAGGTAGGTCCAGCCTTGGACATTCATGATGGCTCAGTCCCCGCGCTTCAGTTGTTCGAGTTCCCGGTGGTGACGGGCATCCATCACATTCATCGCCAAGCAATAGATCAAGATCAGGAGCACAAAGACGATGATGCTGCCCTGTTGGGCAAACCAGAATCCCAGCGGGTAACCATACAGGTGAAATTGGTTGAGCACATCGGCAAACAGCACGCCACACCCCAGCCCAACGGCTGCCCAGACCAGCAGCAGGCCCGCCATGAGCATGAGGTTACGGCGCCAGTAGCGACGCAGCAAAGCCTGGGCGGGGGCGTTCAGACCGGGCCCGTCACCATCGAGATCGACGCCCGGAGCTGGGCCTGGATTAAGGTTGGTCATAGAGAGCCCTCGTGTCCGCCTGGCGGAGATTCAATAGGTAAACGAGTGGGAACGTTCATCTTAAACCCAACGTCCCCGCCCCTGCAAGCTAGCTGACGTCTGAGCTGTTGGCACGTATTTCATAAGTGTAGCTCTAGAATGTTCTGCAGCAATGCTTCTGTGGCAGGTCCCCATAAGATTATTGTCCAATGTGAGTCCGAGCTTCCTTGGCGCGGCGTAACGCGTGAAGCCGGCCAGCCGGAGGTTCCAATAAATTCGGTAAAAAGTATTTGGCAATTTACGGGTTTCGTTTTAACCGTGGCACAGGCGTCCCGAGGCTGTCTCATAAGTTGCCTCACGCGTATCTAATGTGAGTCCGAGCTTCCTTGGCGCGGCGTAACTAGTGAAGCCGGCCAGCCGGAGGTTCGAAGTCTTTTGTATTTATATACTTAGCAATGATCCAATAGTACTAACATGCCAATTCGAGCAAACTAATGGACTTATGCGACAGCCCCGTCCCGCTTGTGATGTCAAAAAGCTCCGTACAATCAAATCTGCGACCTCCCAAAGCGCCAAAGCGCGACAGGATATAGGCCCGACCGAGAGGTCGGGGTAGGGCAAAAAAGGATCCTGAGCCCCATCGGGCGGCACATCAAGCGTCAAGCATCCAGCGCCAATCCTCAAGAATGTGAAGCCGGCCAGCCGGAGGTTCGGCTGTTAGCCCTCATCCTCGAAGTAACCCGTTCTGCGATTTGTGCGCAACGAAATCAGCAAAATTCGTAAATCAGTTCGGTCTTCAAGTTTACGCTCCTCGACGATGGCGACGGGTTCCTGCGCTGCATGACTTAGATAGCAAGTTGGAAGTTGATATGGCTGAGCTTCAGAAAGTAATTTCTGCTTGGAAGCTCGATGAATTGGCTGATTGGGGTATTGCGCAGAACCGAATAGGCCTCGCAGAGCTTGCCGCTCGGATCTGAATCGTATTGTCGAGACGTGATCCAGGGTTTCAAGTTACAATCGCCAGTGCTGGGGTTATGCAACAAGCATGTGCGAGCAGGTCCGCATTCGAGCCAGTAAGGCCTGACAAGACGGAATCCAAAACTAAAGAGCCGGTCTAACATCTAAAGAGATAACTGCGTCCGTGATGTCGATTAACTCGGTTCGACGACGGAGAAATCCCGCCTCGCTGACTCAGGTTACGGAGATTCTACGACGATTGGGCCCTCTGCAGAGTCATGAGATCTTTTTCAGGCTTTGAATACGGGATACGACCTGTCAAACCGGCTAAAAACGAAGTGAACTGACGATCTTATCGAAATGTGAAATGAGCTAATGGCATCTCTTTCATATGGACATCTCTAGAATGTGTCGTAGTTTAATACTTACGCTAAATGTCCCCATAAGTCGTTTAATTGGTTGGTTCCGAAAGGGATATTTACCCGGGGTGTCCGTTACCGCTCCTTAAGTTTTGTCGACCGCAGACCAAGTTACCTACGTCTTCGTATTGATATATTGAATCGTCAAGTCCAGCTCATCGATTAGCCTAGGAAATTGATCCGCGACATTTACCCATTTTTCCCGAAGACCTTTCAACATCCTGAGTGAATGAGAATAGTAACGGCGATAAAACCGCAATTCGTACATAGCAGCTGTTTGTCGATCCACATACATGGCTCCATTCTGTTTCGTCGAGTCAACGAGTTCTTTTACCAGCTTATGGTAGGCCTCAAATTCTTTCCAAAAGTGTACTGCCTTGCGTTCAACCTGGAACTTGTACGCACCAAACATGAACGCACAAGCTGCGGCAAGGGCAGACAATTGAGTGCCATACGTTTCTATTGCTTCAAGAAAAGCTTCCATTTTTCACCTAACCTTGCCGTTTGTGTACTGTGCGAATAAATTGCCATCCGCCGAATCCCCAAGTGATCATTCGAAAACAATCTTATCTCAGTTGACCCGGGAATTAGTGAAGCGAATCCTATGCGGGCACGCCCTCCATGTTGAGAGCGCCGCACTAAGGTCACACGAAAACGGTACGATCTTTTAAGAATCGTAACTGCGGGTGATCTATTCCTTAATCAGCAGACAGGTTCCGGAACCGATCCATTTGTTTTGTTTGGAGCCATCTTTTTCGGTCCAATAACCCACGAACTCATTGGGGCCGGTAAATTCGAATAAGACTTTTCCCCATCGGCTACCGCTGGTCCTGCCCCAAGTCCCTTCGTAAACCCATTTCCCGCCTCGTACCTTCAGTTCGCCCTGGATGGTTTTACTCTTGCCACCGTAATACCCGCCCTGCCAATCAATGTCACCGTAGGTTGATTGCCATTTACAGGTCAGATTAGGTTTGCCCGTCACCGCGTGATTAGGCGGAGGCTCGACCCCGCGATTGGTGGAAAAAACAAAAAATACTTGGTGTTCGCCCGCAAATTCCAACTGGAATGCGGTCAAAGGCACATCCTTTTTGGGCTCATACTTCAGCGTGATGACATTGGTCCGTTTGCCTGGCTGAAAGTCATTCACGTCGTTTGCACCGTTCGAGCTTTCGATTTTTAATAGGTTGCCGTTATACACGTAGTTGGGGTACTGATCGATGCTGCGAACGTTGTTGGAGTCATTGAACGTAGCGTTCCTCCACTTGTAACCACAAGGCGTATGACAGGTTTCACAATTTAAGGTGAGCTGGAACGTTTCACCTGGCTGAATCAGTTCGAGGGACTTGGAAAACGTCACCTTGACTTTATAGCCACCCACACAGCCACTGCGATAAACACGGTCAAAGCTGGCATAGCCGCCTTGCGGACCAATCTGTACGTCCACCTTGGTTTTTTCGCCCGGCTTCTGAACAATATCCAACAACCGGATACTCTGGCCGAAAAGCGGATCAGAAAACAGGTGGAGAAGCACCAAGATACCGAGGAAACGCATAGCCAAAACATACCACAAATTTCGTCCCATTCAAGGAGGTAGGCGTGTTGAGATTCATGGTGTTAGCCTTTTTTCGGAGACTTTCTCTTAAGATCCCCGGTCTGCAAGGCGCTTCGACCGGTGGCGGCGCGTTGGGCGATGTAAATCGGGATGGCTTGTTGGTCGGGGTGGCGATATCCGGCTCGTTGGAACCCTACAGGTGGTGCTTGAACGCCTGTGCCGCGGAGAGCTTCACCAACGCCCGGGTCCCCTCTGGACCCTCACCCTCTCCTGGCCCAACCTCCACGTCGACGTGCTCGTGGGCACGCTTCCGCTAAGTGTCAGCGCAAGAGTCAAGTAGTGATAGGCTTATTACTGATGCTGTCCCCGTAAGTTTCTCCGTTTCTCCGCTTCTCCCCCCTACCCAAATACATCTTCAATCTGATCGCCCGATTGACTTTTCCCTTAAAATTTACGGGGACACGTTGCCGTGAAGGCAGTCTATTACCCATTCTTGTCATTCTGCGTGTCAACAGTTAGAGCAGTCATCGTGTTCCCCCCACAGTGGGAATGAACCGAATAGTGGGTGTCGAACGTTCGACACCTACATGTGTTCCTCAGATGCGCAGGACGATTTAGTGGGGCACCACCAGTGAATCGATTAATGGGGACATGTTGTCGTGAAGGCGGTCTGCTACCCATTCTTAAGTTCATGACTGAGACTGGATTACTGTTCTCAGCTTGATTATTGAGAATATCGGAAGCTCATCCGGTTAGGTAGTTATGTCTCGGGTTTCACGTTTGAAGTCACATTTAGATGGTCAAGCCTGCAACGTCATGAATCGCGCCGTGCATCCGGTTTTTCCTTTTTACGGTGACATCACCAAGGAGTGGATTTACTAGGAAAACCTCGCATGAGACTGCCACCTCAGGCGGAGTGCGCGTATCGACAAGAGCCTAAGCGATTGAGGTACCGCTTTGGACGTAGTGCTAGCCACACTCAAGAGCTCGCACCGGGCATCGAACGCAGTGAGGTGCTTGGGAACGTAACCTTGAAGTCACTCGCAACTGCCCCACTTCGGCGCTTGCGAACCTCGCTGCGCTCGATTCACAGACCGGGATGCTTCGACTCACGCCATCGCTTCGGCGAAAGCGGTGCCTCAGTCGCTTGGGCTCCTGTCGACACCGGCACTCCGTCTGAAAAATGGGACCGGCTTTGCAATCATTCGGTTCACGCACATTGGTTTATGGAGACATGTTTTCGTGTATCGGACAGGTTAGGACTCTGAAGCCTTGCGCTCGATGAGCAAGCTCATCGATGTCGTTTCTTCATCTCCTGCGGCGCACTTATCAAAAGCGGCAGCAAGCTGCAGCGGCAGTAAGCTGCGCGCACTCCACATCGGAGCTTGATGTGCCGCCCGAAGGGGCTCGGGATCTCTTTTTTTCCTACCCCGACCTGACGGTCGGGGCGATAGCCTGTCGCGCTTTGGCGCTTTCGGATAGGGCTGACAGCCGAACCTCCGGCTGGCCGGCTCCATGAGCTACGCCGCGCCGAGGAAGCTCGGACTCACGTTCTCTTTGGCGAAAGCGGTGCCTCAGTCGCTTAGGCTCCCGTCGACACCGGCACTCCGTCGGAAAAATATAGACTTTAGCCCAGAACCAATAGCAAGGTTCTTTTAAGGATCGGCTGGTGGGAAGAGATCGCCTTGAACGTCGCAGCCCGTGCAGGGCGGGAAACGCGAGTTATAGGCGGCATAGGAAACCTTCAAGGTGTTGTTCTCAAAGACCACCGTCGCTACCAGGGGTTCACTCTTCGTGATGAACGAGTCCGAATAGGTGATATCCACGTTGGCCGTTAACAGAAC
This sequence comes from Holophagae bacterium, assembly GCA_029263455.1. Classification (GTDB taxonomy): domain Bacteria; phylum Acidobacteriota; class Holophagae; order Acanthopleuribacterales; family Acanthopleuribacteraceae; genus JAGQSC01. The sequence continues at coordinate 479,604 of JAJCXM010000004.1, read as the reverse complement.
TTGGCCGTTGAAACCCGCACGAATGGGTATATTTGCATTGGTAAAGAAGTCATCGCCTCCATTTTGCAGATAGGTACAACGACAACCGCCGCCAGTGTCCAGCCGGTTAACCTCACGCACAAAGGGCTCTTCTGGCAGAAGAATATGGATGAACTGGTTGGAATTATTCACGAACCTGAAAATGACGAGCCGAAAATCTAGATCCAAGGCCGTGATACTTAAGTGACGATAGGGTGCATCGTAGGCCGCGTTAGAAACCTCTGCCACGATATTGGTTTGCGAGGTCGCTTGGGCCTTTAAGTTGCTAACCACCACCTGCTCCTCGCTACTGATCACGTGGGCTAACGTGTCTGACGTGTTAAAGAAACGCTGTGGACAGGTGTACATATTGAGCATGGGATCACCATTCAAGTTGACGACGTTGAAAAAGGCGATATGACTGTCTTTCATGTGCGGGCCGGGACGTGGCCGCAGCTGAAAATAGTCATTAGAGAGGTCAGGGAAGAGTTGGAAGGCTCCCAATTTGAAGTGTTGAAAAGTTCTTGATACAAAATTGGTTGAATCTAGGAGTACGTGTACATTGGCGTGTTGTGAGCTGGCGTCTAAAATGCGAAACGCCTCCACTTGGTAGATCTCGCTACTGGAGAACGACTTCGCATAATCCTGCCACCAGGAACCGTCACGTTTGGCTTGAGGAATTTGTTCAAGAATGGCATCAACGTGGTTTTTCCCTGCGTAGATTTCTTCGTAAATATCGACCACAGATTTTGCCTGGTTGCTAAAGAGATTAGTAGACCCGAATTTGAAAAAACTAGCCATGCCATAGCCGTGATTTCCTCCAGGCTTGCGTGCGTTTGCGCCGTATTCTGCACCCCAACGGATGGCGTCGGCATTGTCGGCGAAGACCGTGCTTTGGTGCTCTGGGGGGTTCATCGAATAGAGACCTTCTATCCATGCGGCGCTAGCTTCGTTGACCCAATGATGGGGCGGCGGTTTCTTGGCTCGGTCCCAGTTTCCGCGTGGGTCGTAGAGGTACTGCACAAAATGAAAGAACTCATGATAAGCGGTGTTGGCCGTTTCTAGCCGGTCACTCAGACCGTTAGAGTTGAGCACCAGTTTATGGTAATTGAGCCCAAAAAGGCTGGTGTCGTGGTAACCAAAGAGACCATCGGTGAGCGGCAGAAGGGAAACCGTTATGGGAAAAGTGCGTCGGGCATACGAGAAGCCGAGCCCTTCAAAGTCGTCATAAGCTTCTTCTAGCGCGTCGCCTAGCGATTCGAGATCGTCCGCATTCGAATTGCCCAACAAATCGCTAATGCGGAAATGGCCCGCCTGACTTTCGTAAACCTTGGTAACCGAGAACTTGGCACCCGCTGTTGCAATCCTACGAAGCGCTTTCGATTTAACGTCGCCCGATTCAGAAGGCGGCATAAGCCCACGGGCGACGCCGTTATTGACGATGGCATTAAAGACGGAGGTTGAAACGACCTCGGCTTCCACTTCGTTGGCCCAGCCCTGTGAATCAATCAGCAAGGAAATCTGATCGATACCGTCTTCAACGGGGGCTTCTATGGTGAGTGCTTTTAGGAGCACCGTTGGTAATCCAGAGATGTAAAAGGAACCGGAGAAGCGGGCCTGTTTCGAAGCTGGTTCGCTATGAAGTTTTAAGTCGTAGCTTCCATCAAAGGCATTACGAGGCACGGTTAGTTTAAAGGCGCCATCGGTCAATACGCCGCCATCAACGCCGATCGTAGCGCTGGCTTTGACGCTCGAGCCAAGCGGCAACTGCGGCACGATTTGGCTACCGTTGCCGATGGACGGCTCCGAGTCAGAATTGAATACGAAGGAGACGCCAGTCAAGGGTTGTTGGGATTGGGCGATCACGTAGCTATTAGTTTCTACCCAAGTGTTTGCAACGGCGGCAAAAGGTTGAAAAGGTTTAGTGCCTGACAATGTCTCTGAGGCGACTAAGGCACCGTCCTGGGTATAGAAGTAGAGTTGTACATCGGCTGCTTCATTGCCGACATTGAGTATGACGGGAGCTGACGTTAGTCCGTCGACGACGGGTAAATAGGACAATAGTAACGTGGGTCCCACCAACTGGGTTTGTTGTCCGATGACTTTAGGTAAAAGGATGGCGTTACCCTGGGACGGCGAGCGTCCAGAAATGGTTTCCAGGTTATTGGTGACCCAAGCCCCAAAGACGCTCGAATCTGGGGTTTCCACTTCGATGGCAAAGCCGCTGCCTGAACCTAGGTCTGGAAAGAGTTCTGAAGCCAGAGATTCCAAGAATCCTTCACTGGCCACACTCCGTGTCACGGAGGATTGCTCACCATTTCCTCGTCGCGCCGTTAATACAATCTCGATATCTTCCTGGCGTAAATTGTTGACGACAACGATCGATTCAAATTGGCTATTGTTTGAGACCCACGGAAATACAAGAGCGCCGCTGGATTGAGCGTCCTGTGTGACAGCATTGCCGATGGAGGGTTCGGATGCATCGTTGAAAACAAAAGCTACCCCAGTGAGCGTGGTATCTGAGGTGGCGCGCAGCATGAGGTTAGTTTGAGCGTTTGGAACGAGGGTGTTAACGACTGCGGCGAATGGCCGTAGGGGCGCGAGGTCTTCGATGGTCGTAGTAGAAGCAACCTCACCATCTGGACCGACAAATTCCAGCGTGACATCGGCGGCCAAGTCGCCCACGTTAACAATCACCGGAGCCGATGTCAGTCCGTCGGTAACCGGAAGGTATGAATACAAGAGTGATTCGCCTAAGAAGGGCGAGCCAGTGGCTGATATTTCGTCGATTCGAATGGCTTTCCCTTGTGACGGTGACTTCCCTGATCCCGCGGTTAGATTATTGGTTACCCAACCGCCATGAAGGTCTACCGAATCCGATCGCGCGATGAGCGTGTAGCCACTGCCGTCACCGAAACTCGGGAATAGTTGACTTGCGGTGGATTCAAATAAGGCAAATGCGGGTACTTCGATAGTTACCAACGGAGAATCTGCTGCGCCCTGACGGTTCTGGCCTCGATGGGCCTGAAGTCGCACCTGTGCGTTGTCTGGACCCACATTGTTGAGGAAAATAATGGATTCGAATTGCGTGTTTTTTGACACCCATGGAAAAACGAGCGTACTGCCGTCTTGCCCAAGCGCAAATGGCGTTATGAGAAGACCAAAACACATCCAAGATCGCATAAGAACACCCGCCAGAAAGTTTGTTGTCTTTCATAAACATGGCACCGCAATCTGATTTATTCAAGGACTCTTAGCACCTGTGAACCACTTAATTCATTCGTATTCGTTTTTGATAGGATTTTGCGGTTGAACTTGTGACGAGTCTGCCCTCCAGAGTTTTTCAGTACGGGCTTCCGTCTTTGTGGGAAAAGCACCAACGTCCATCCACTCCCAGCTGCGCTTGGATGTCGTCGTCGGGATAAGTAGCGCTATCTTTTGCACTACGATCGCCAATCTCGAGAAAAGACACCGTCTGGTCTGAACGATTATGTAAGTGATGCGCATTGTTAGACCCCGCTCTAAATCCGGCGCACATACCTGGCTCTAGAATGGTTGTGCCTTCATCTGTGATTAAGGTCGGGCACCCGGCTAATACGTAAATAAATTCATCTTGCTTAGAATGCGTGTGGCGCAACGCCGACATTGCACCGGGCTCAAGTCTGGTTAGGTTGACGCCAAAGTTGACCAGACCAAAAAAATCGCCAAGTTGTCTTTTACTGCGACCGCCCATCATGGTGGCGAAAGGTTCTGGATAGCTCGAAATTCGTGCTCTTGGCTCTACGTCGCTGGCTTTTAGGGCAATCGATGGTTTTGGGTCGTCCAAATGGTTGTCTCCTTTTGATTACTAGTTGACTACTGGAGTCCAGCTCCAAACAAGTCGAAACTGGCCGATATTAAACCACTAGAATCGACTTTTTTCCATGGAACGTAGATTGTGACCCTACATCCTGGCACAATACGGGGATTAGATTATGAGGGTGGGTTCTGTGAAGATTATGGCGTCGGTCTTGGTAAGTTTTGTGGTTGGTATAGCTATTTTTGGTCAATCTACGGATACTCAGAGCTTTCATCAGCTGATGGATGATCATTGGGCACAGACGGTCAAAGAACAGGTTTACTATCGCATGGATTCCGATGCTTGGCGACCCCATGGGAAGCTGGCTGAAGTCACGCCACAAGCTCGTGAACGGCGCGCAAAATTTAACCACCATGTGCTGGATCAACTAGCAAAGATAGATATCGCCAAACTGGATCAGGCTGATCAAATAAATTACCGTGTCTTCAAGTTCGAACGGGAAACAGAAAAAGAAGGCAACCAATACTTCGATCATTTGTTCCCGATCAATAAGTTATTTGGCTTTCATACCTATTTCGCCGATGCACCGGCTAGCATGTCGTTTCGCTCGTATTCTGACTACGAAGAATATCTGATCAGCCTCAATGACTTTCCGCGTTTCAATCGTGAGCACATCGAATTACTCAAGCAAGCCATTGAGTTGGGGTACACCCACTACGGTCCCTCTATGGAAGGCTATGAGATCACCATCAAATCGCACATCGTAGAGAAAGCGGAAGACAGTGCACTCTACATCCCATTCAAATCGTTCCCCAATTCCATTTCCACATCACAACAGGATGAGCTGAAAGCTCGTGGCATCAAAGTGATCAACGAAAAAATCATCCCAGCATTTCGTGAGCTTCACGAATTTTTTATGCAGTCATATATGCCAAATTGCCGAACGTCCGTCGGCATATCGAGCCTCAAAGGCGGCGAAGCCTATTACAATTTTCTTATCTATTTCTATACGACTGTCAGGTTGTCCGCCCGTGAGATTCACGACACTGGTCTGGCTGAAGTGGCGCGCATACGTGGAGAAATGGATCTCATCATTAAGCAACTTAACTTTGACGGCGATTTTGCAGCCTTCCTTGATCACCTGCGAAATGATCCAAAGTCATACGCACAAAATGAACAAGATCTGCTAGAGAAAGTGTCTTTCATTTGTAAGCGTATGGATGGTCTTTTGCCCACTCTGTTTGGCCTTTTACCGCGTAACACCTACAGCATCAAACCCACGCCCTTTCGAGGCGCATTCTATATGGCAGCCACGAGCGATGGCACCACATCTGGCACCTATTTCATTGGAACCAACCTCAAATCCCAACCTGTCTACACATTAGAAGCACTCAGTCTTCACGAAGCCGTTCCGGGCCATCATTTGCAAACGGCGCTGGCCATGGAACTCGACATGCCAGAGTTTAGAAAAACGCTCTACCACGCTGCCTTTGGCGAGGGCTGGGGCCTTTACGCCGAACGATTGGGTAAAGAAGTTGGGTTTTATCAGGAGCCAACCAATGATTTTGGGCGCTTGACCTACGAAATGTGGCGCTCCTGCCGTCTGGTTGTGGATACCGGCATGCATGCTTTTGGGTGGTCTCGCCAACAAGCGATCGATTATTTGATGGAGAATACTGCGCTTACACAAGATGAAGTGACGGCGGAAATCGATCGCTACATAACGTGGCCAGGCCAGGCATTAGCCTATAAAATTGGTGAATTGAGGATTCGCGCGCTAAGGGCAAAGGCCGAAGCGGCTTTGGGCCAAGATTTTGATCTACGTGATTTTCATGACGTTGTTATTGGTAGTGGCTCACTCCCCATTGCCGTTCTTGAAGATCTCATTAATGATTGGATCAAATCACAAAGGTAACCTTCACGCCGCCACTAGAGTAGACTGTAATTAGCTGTAGGTACGCGGGAGGAATCAATTGTCAAAACGACTGCTGGTTGTTGTTTTTCTTATGTGCAATGCTCTGGTTTTGCTGGCGGACGTCAACTGGGTCTGGCGTTTTGGTAGCGAAAAAGGGACATTTACCACCGATGGCACTATTGCGGATGCACAAGGTTCGTTTTCCTTTACTATCACGGACTTTCAGGTTTCTCTTTCGTCGCACGATGTGTCATTGATCGGGGCAACTTACACGGAATCGCAGCCGACCCAAGGTTTCATGTGGGATGGCTCAACGCCAACACAATTCTTTCGAGACAGCGGTGCCCTAACCAATGGCAGTAATTTCTATCACGACATGTCATTCTTGGCCTATCGGTTTGCCCTCAATGGAGGACCTGTCGGAACTTTGACGGATAACTTGACACCCGTCATCGCAGAGACGGCTCTGCAGTTAATTCCAATTGATGGACCCTTTACGACTGACTGGGTTTGGTCCTTTGCAAGTGAATTGGGAACCTTGGCAACCGATGGTTCACTGGATTTGGTGTCTGAAGGCTTTCGGTTTTCTACTAACGAATTCCAAGTCGTGAAATCGGCGTTTGGCGGTAAGGTGGAAGGTGCACCTTTCACGATGAATTTGGCTGGATTCGAATGGGACGGCGTCAATGCAAGTGAATTTTTCAGTGACGGAGGAACAGTAATAGGCGCTACTTTTGTCGATCTCGGAAATATCTATAGTTACCTGTTCGACATGAATGTCCTGATACCGGAAGGACGTGTGGATGTGGCAGCAAAACGAGGAGAGGGCGGTATTGGTCCCGCTGGATTGACGCTGCTGCCGTCGGCGTATGCGGGAGATCTGAATGTCATGATCACTCCTGCAATGGATACTTTTTGTGAAGGCGACAGCGTACTTTTGTCGTTTACCGTAGCTCACCAGGTGGGAAATGATCTCGACAATATCAGTTTGATGACGCATTTACCTTCAGGGCTGACGCGCACGGCAACGGCACCCTCAGTGAGTCAAGGAGCCTACAACGAACAATCGGGTCTTTGGGATATTGGAACTTTAAACAATCCCCAAACAGCGCAGCTTCAGCTTGAGGTCACTCTTGATAGCGGGGCTAGTGCTATGTCGCAACCTTTAACCGTGACGACAAGCGACTTGATGATGAGTTTGGTCGATATCAATACCACCAATAACACTGGTTTAGCTGAAATGACCGTGCTTCAGCCGATAGAAATATCACAATCACCGAGCAACCAATCTCTCTGTTCGGGCGAAATGGTGGAGTTTATCGTGACTGCCAGCGGAGGGGATCCTCTTAACTATCAATGGTTTAAGGATGGTCTGCCGCTTGTCGGTGAGGTGTTTAGTAACTTCATGATTGCCTCGCTGACGGTCAGCGACACGGGGTTGTATCACTGTGTCATAACCTACAACTCGTCCGGTCGTGGATTGACCCATCCTTGCCCAGACGTGGCGACGGAGCCCGTGCTCCTAAATGTTTATTCCGAGCTCGCTTTAGAGTCCTCGCCTATGTCGCCGGTTGCGCAAGGGCTAAGCCCACTGACCTTATCGGCATCAGCGTTTTGTGGGACACCTGCCTATGTGTTCGAGTGGCTAGACCTCAACCAAGCAACCAGTTTTGGGTTAGGCGTCAATCCGATATTGCTTTCGCCAGCGCCTAATGAAACCACTGACTATCAGGTGACGGTTGAAGATGACCTGGGCGAAATGGATGATTTTGTGGTGCGCGTACTCGTGTCGGAGAACCCGGCTTATCTGGATTGTGACGGCGATGGTTGCAATACGATTGCGGATATTTGGTGTTTGGCGACCAATTGGCGAATGTCAGTGGCCGACGACCCCAACGGCGATGGCTTGATCGATATCCGTGACTTCCTGTTCATCAACACGGACGATTCACTCCCTTGCATGCCCTAAACAGCTGAGTCGTTAAGTTAGCCATACCCACTGTGCTGTCGCGAGGCTAACTCATCGTTTGATGACTTTAAGCCAACGCAACAGTCCTATTCCTAAACCAATCACATATATCAGGGTGAGCATGCATAAGGGAATGGCGATGATCACGGAAAACTTCCAGTTCGAAACGCATGCCAAGTTCAAGGTCTCAACGTCTTTGCCGTCAATGAACGCCTGCATCTGGTCGATCTTGTCGCTTACATTTACCGGTGAGACAGGAATTTCAATTTCGCTCGTTTCTGTCTTGATCAGAATGAAGGATTGGTCCTCGGACCGAGTGCGTGTCTGTGTTCGTTGGTTAGGGTTGAAAGAGCCCGCATTGAATCGATCTTCGACTTTAGTAACCCCGCGTAATTGATCGCGTTTATAGGGAATCCAAAAGAATAGACACCGTTTAGTTTTTACTTCAATAAGCCCTTCATGTCTTGAAAGGTGCACGTAGGAAATCGGTGCAATGGCCGTAATGAAGGCTGGCAGACCGACGCAGAAAATTGCAGCGATTGCTATTGGCAAAGCGGTTACCTGGACCTGTGGGACTTCGTCCTTATTGCGATATTTCGACATTTTTCCTCAAATTCAAGCTGAATATTAGTTTGACTAACATACCTGGGTGAGGGTGAATATGACAATGCTAGACCAAACTTGAGTTTCTGAACCGATCGGATCATGATCCAAAATTCGGGCAGGCTTGACATGAGTTATCCAATTCATTTAAGCCTAATGTAAACCTAATCCAAATCCTGGTGAGTAAAGAGGGTTCAATGTGTGAAAGATCTGCGCGCTATATGCTGATATCGAGTCTCGTTTTAGCTTCATTTGTGCAAGCCGACTCTTTAGATGAATACATACATCTAGAGATGTCTCAAAGGCAAATTCCCGGGCTGGCGTTTGCTGTTATGCGAGAGGGCAGCCTAATTGAGAAACGTGTTTATGGGCTAGCTAATATCGAGACCGAAACCCCTGTCACTAGTTCTAGTGTGTTTGAATTGGCTTCGCTTACGAAACAATTCACGGCGACGGCGATAATGAGATTGCTGCGTGCCGGTAAGATTGATTTGCAGGACTCAATAAGGCTCCACATTGAGCAGGCACCCGAGTCGTGGCAAGAAATCTCGATTTACCATTTGCTGACTCATACTTCGGGCCTACCTGAAGAGGCGATAGGCATGTGCGAAGGTATGCCACTCCATGACATGAGTCGCGACTACCTCTTTTCGAAGATATCTGAAATGCCATTGATGTTCGCTCCAGGCCAAGCAGCCTCATACAGCGATCCCGGCTACTTTTTACTTGGTGTAATCATCGAATCGGTAACGGGAAACAGCTATGACAGTTACTTGCAGGAAGCATTCTTTGCACCGCTGAATATGACAACGGCGCACGTGCAAGACCAATGGCGAATCGTAAAAGGTCGGGTCGATCCATATCGAGTGCGAGCCGGAAAATTGATGCGTGGTCGTCGTGATTGGCAACTTGAGCTCAACCCTCACTTCGGCGTCTATGCTTCTTTAGAAGATATGATCAAGTGGGAGAAGGGCTTGTCGTCGGCTACTCAGATTGATAGGCCAGGCTTACAGAACATGTCGCAAAAGGCACAGCTGAACAGCGGGCAGGACGCCTTGGTTTATGGTGTCCCGTACGGTTTCGGTTGGTTCATCGGCGACTACAATGGGCAGCGATTGATGGAGCACGGCGGTTTTTCAGGAACCCATATGGTGAGGTTCGTGGATAGTGGCCTTACGGTTATTGTGCTTTGCAATCTTGATGCGGCGTCAGGAAGTGACCCGCGTATCATCTCTCGCGGCATCGCTGGTTATGTGGATGAACACTATCTCTTACCTCATTTGCAAAGCGCGCAAACCGACCCCGACCCTGGTTTGACAGCCAATCTTCAGCAAATGTTCAAAAACTTTACCTTCGAGAAGCAATCAGAACTAGTGTCCTCGGACTATTGGCAAACCCTAATTGGCTTTCCACCTCAAATCAAAGAGCGAGTAATGCGTCAATATCGAGCAATGGAGTCATTCGAGTTTGTTGCTTGTTCAAGTGCCTCTCAACAACTGCGTCAGAACGCAGGGGTGGATCGAGTCTGTTTTTACCGTGCCAAAGACGACCGCGGAATCCGATATTATTCACTATCACTTAATGACAAAAACCAAATCTTGGCCGCGCCGTCGTACTCAGTACGCTGAGCATTTAGGAATTGCCTCCGTACAGCTTGAAATAAGTACTACATGAGCGACGAATCATTGCGAGCTAATCGTAAAATAAGGGGGCGGGAGTGAATACGCGACGCGCGTTCGCAGCTGCAAGTAATCGAAGTGATGCATTAGCTATTAGATTCATTTCGAATTCACGCGGGCCAAAACGCTTTGCTCTATTGGGTTTGTGAGCAAGGATCGAAACTTCTCTCCACGTTTTGCAGTATGAAATAGGATTAATGGGAATTTAATAAATGCTAGAAATAATTTTCGCACTCAATAGTTTGCTGGTGTTTGAGTTACCAGTTCTTAAACTCACCGAGTCTCCTCAGCCGTTGACGTTAGCGGATCTGGTGACTGGAAAACCTTCTGAAGACTGGTCACAAGTCCTGTGTGAAGTAGGCCGGTTTGTGCAACGTGTTCCCGTGGATGGGGAGCCAGCAAGTTTTGAGACCAAAGCGTATATCACCTACGACCGTTCATTCTTGTACGTGGGTTTTGTGGCTTATGACCCTCAACCTGAGTTGATTCGCGCCAATCTAGCTCCCCGTGAAACGGTCACCGACGATGATTTTGTGTCTTTCACGCTAGATACGTTTAACGATCAGCGTCGGGGTACGACGTTCTTGTGTACGGCTCGTGGCATCCAATGGGACGCACGTTGGACAGAAGGTAGTGATTTTGATTCTAACTATGAAGCGCTTTGGCATAGCGATGCCCAGCTGACCGATTTTGGTTACGTGGCGTTGATCAAAGTTCCATTCACCACACTGCGTTTTGAATCGGGGTCCGATCAAACCTGGCGTATCATGCTGAACCGTTACATTGCGCGCTTGAGTGAAGATTGCTTCTTCCCCGAGTACAGTCAGTGTATCGAAGGTCGATTGAATCAAGCCGCTGTCGTAAAAGGTATTCGAGGCATTAAACCCGGTCGTAATATACAGATTGTGCCCTTCGGATTTTTTCGCGATTTTTCTGTACTCGACACGGAGACGGCAAGCTACGGTGGCGGAGAAGAAAACGACCTAGGGGTCGACGCCAAAATGATCATCAAAGATCGCTTTGTTTTAGATGCGACACTCAACCCCGATTTTTCGCAGGTCGAGTCCGACGAACCGCAAGCGACCGTAAACCAAAGATTCGAAGTCTTTTTTCCTGAGCGCCGCCCTTTTTTCTTAGAGAATGCGGATTTCTTGCAAACGCCTACCAATTTGGTGTTTACGCGTCGTATTGCCGATCCATCAGCCGGGCTACGATTGACAGGTAAAGCCGGAAATCTTGGCGTGGGAGCGTTAGTTATTGACGATGAGTCGCCAGGCAGTGGTCGCGCAGCTGATGACGTGCTTCGAGGTGAACGCGCCAAAATTGGTGTGTTGCGACTGACTCAAGATATCGGCGACCAATCACAGATTGGCTTGCTTGCTACAAGAAGGGACTTCTCCGATCGCAGCAACCAAGTGCTCGCCGTTGATGGGCGCTATAAGTTTCATGATAACTGGACTGCCGTTATGCAATCGGCTTGGTCAGATTCGTCGGATTTCGATAACCAAAATAGTGATGGGTCGTTAGTCAGCGCATATGTCAATTTTAATAACCGGCGATTCAATACCCACTCTCACTACATTTATACCAGTTCAGACTTTGAGACAGACTTGGGCTTCCTTGGACGAACCGATAGGCCCGGTCAACAGAATTTTCACCAATTCATAGAAACCACTTTTTATGGCGGTTCGGGCTCTTTTCTGTATTGGCGACCAAGTATTCTCTTACAGCGTTTCTGGACACCCAAAGGCGACCAATTAGACGATATTGTGGAGATTGAGTCGGAGTTTGAGTGGCGAGGTGGAACAGAACTTTCAGTCGAATGGCTAATGACTCGAGATCGTCTTTTACCGGGCCAATTTGACGCTCTGCAAGAACCAACAGATTTTCATAACCACGGATTAGCTGTGCAAATCCAAAGTAAAGCATTGTCTAGTTTACAGTTTTCAGTTGAAGCTTCGACGGGAAAAACGACGAACCTCGTTCCAGCCGATGGACTTGCACCAAGCGATGGCCGTTTCGAGACCGCGGTTGTCGAATTGACTTGGCGGCCGATATCACCATTGCGAGCGGATATTGCTTGGATTTTTACTGAGTTGGAAGACGAAGCCTCTTCCGCTTCCGTTTTTCGTAATCGAATTGCACAAAGCAAATGGAATTGGCAATTCAGCCGCGCTTTTTCAGCTCGTGTCATCGCCAATTACGAATCGGTTGCGCCCAATTCATCGCTGACTTCGTTAACGCGTTCGCGTAACTTGAACTTGGACGTGCTGGTCCGTTATGTAATAAATCCATGGACGGCTGCCTATTTGGGCTACAACAACAACCAATCTAATGTCCGCTTAGTGGACAATGAAGACGGTGAAACGCAAGTCGTTTATGACAATGGCCTCAATCGCGACGGCCGCCAGGTCTTCTTCAAAATCTCCTATCTGTTCCAGTTCTGAACAGACGGCGTCATTTGTTTCCTTTAAGAAAGAATTTGGTGTGTGGATTGGATCTAGTGATTCACACCAAATTTAGTGTAGTCTGTTTCCGTGAAACAGATCGATTTAGGGCCTAGGACAGCAACGTTCCGTTACTTCAAAGATTTTGATAATCCTTACTTCAATCTTTGCGGAACGCTCGACTCGACCGTGCTGACCCGTGAGCTCAAGCAAGCCGATACTGGCTTTTCAATCCCCTTACTCTTTTTAGCGCTCAAAGCCGCTAATTCATTGCCCGTCTTTAGGCAACGCATTCTCGGTAAAAAGGCGGTTGAATACGACGTTGTTCATGGCGGATCAACCCTTCTTTTGTCCGACCAATCCTTCACCTTTAGTTATTTCGATTTCGTAGACGACTTTGCGTTGTTCTCTGAAAAGACGCGTTCACAGTTTGAGCAAACTAAACACATCTCCAACACATTCGAGCCTCATGATGAGCGACAAGATCTTATCCATTTCTCAATGATCCCTTGGTTCGCATTCACATCTATTTCTCATGCTCGCAATTGGAAAACAGAAGACACGGTGCCAAAAATCACGTTCGGTAAAAATACGGAACACGGAATGCGTTATCAAATCCCGATTTCGGTGGAAGTTCACCACGCCCTGGTGGATGGATACCATGTCGGAGAATTTTTGTCCGCTTTGCAGGACCTCATGATGGACCCCAAAAGCTGTTCCTAAAACGATTGGAGGTGCGAATATCTAACTGGGTTCATTAGTGGCCAGCTCGTTCGCTGAGGTGTAGGATATCCAATTTCTCACCTAGGACCATTTGGAACTGATGCCAATTTGGCCAATAGGTTGACCAAGGTGAAAGCAGACGGTTCATCGACCCATCTAGGTGCACACTAAATATGTTGTGCCTTGCGTCGGTTCCAAAACTAGTGACAAGGGGTGGTAGCAGGCCGCTCCAAACCTCAATCCAAGTTGGCTCTGCTGATTGCAGCAACCAGGCCTTGCCAGAACAGAAATCAGCTGTGATCCAGAGACCCCAAGAACCTAGGATACTGGCCGCGCTTATGCGGGGGCCAGCGATGACGGCGCATTCGGGATCATGCGCATATGTGAAGACGGGCATAGTCAGTCCGGGGTCAAGACAGGTTGGCGCGCTGCAGGACGAAAGACCGAAACAGGACGTCCCTTCCATCACGCTCCATCCATAATTCTCGCCGGGCAATAATAGATTCAATTCTTCTTGGTCATCCTGACCCACATCACCAATGACCATGGATCCCGACGAGGCGTCATAGCCGATGCGCCAGGAGTTGCGAAGCCCGATTGCGTATATCTCCGGCCGATATGTGGGGATAGCGACAAAAGGGTTGTCGGCAGGAATCTGGTAGAAGGGGGGATTGCTTTGATTGATGACTTCGATTCTGAGGATTTTACCCAATAGGCTACTTGTGTCTTGGCCACGACAATCGGGATCCCAGCGTGGTCCGCCATCTCCAACACTGATGAAGAGTGTGCTGTCCAGCCCGAATTGCAATGCGTGCATTTGATGGATTGGCGAAGGCTGGGGAATGGTTAACAAGATCACTTCCGAAGCCGGATCAGCCAAATCAGGATCTGCTGATACGCTGAAGCGGGCAAGAACAGCCGCGCCGTCTGACAGTTGCGTGTAGGTTACGAAGAACTGACCTGAAGTTGCATAGTCTGGAGCAAAAGCTAAACCTAACAAACCCTGCTCGACGCCAACGACGACTCGATCGCTTACGTCTAGGAAGGGCGCTTCCAAGAGAATGTTGTCTTTCAAAATACGCATAGTCCCAGTTTGTTCGATCAAGAACAGCCTAGCATCATCGGCATGTACGATTCCCACTGGATTTATCAAACTGCCGGCTGGTAGGATGCTTTGAAATTCCAGGCCGAATTCGCCGGTGATTAGACCGAAGTACAGCAGAATCATATGATTTTCCTTTGTGTGGTCATCAAGTTAGTGATTCTAATCCTTTGCAAACCCCGTCTGCTGGTTATTCGGCCACTGGATCTGGTGGCGGTGTCCTAAGCAAGCATTCTGATGGAGGCTGGACGTGTAGCTGTGTGGATTGCATGTTCTATTCTACGATTTGTTGGCGAGGTCTGCATCTGGTGATTAGGTTACCGGGATTTGCTTTGACTTATGCTCAATGGCGATCGATGGTAGAATCGTGAACCGTTGTTTTGATACTCCCCCGAATAGAGCGAGTTAAGCGCTTGCGTTTCATAGAAAACAGCGAGATATGCACCCAATAAGTGCCAACGAGAATAGAAAATGGCCGATCAAAAAAACATTAAATTGGTTGAACAATCACAACCAATGTCCGATTTTGAGCGTAATCCAGGCGTCCCTCTTGAACTTGATTGGGTCCGCGATGTCAGAGTCAACCGGAGCGCGGTCGAGCGCCGGACCTCAACACTGGGTACACGCCGTTCCATTAAGAAGACGTGGCAAGCGGCATGGTTGATTAAGGCGATCCAGTGTATCGACTTAACCACTTTGGCGGGCGACGATACGCCGGGCAATGTGGCCCGTTTATGCGCCAAGGCTCGGAACCCGGTTCGCGCAGATGTGATGCAGGGCTTGGGACTTCACGATCTGCAGTTACAGACCGCAGCCGTGTGCGTCTATCACAATTTTATTGAAACCGCGGTTCGCGCCGTCCAAGGTACGTCTATTCAGGTCGCAGCCGTCTCAACAGGGTTTCCCGCAGGTAGCGTACCTTTTGAGCATAAAGTTCGTCAAATCCGGGATGCGGTTGCCTTGGGTGCCACAGAAATTGATATCGTCATTAGCCGGAATCTTGTGCTTACTGGCCAGTGGCAGGCGCTCTACGATGAGGTGAAAGCCTACCGAGAAGCTTGCGGTGATGCTCATATGAAATCGATTCTTGCAACAGGTGAATTGGCCACCTTGCGTAATGTGGCTAGAGCGAGTCACGTGTGCATGATGGCTGGTTCCGATTTCATCAAGACGAGTACGGGGAAAGAGGCGGAAAATGCCGTTCTACCCGTGGGACTTGTCATGGTACGGGCTATCCGTGATTTCTATCAAGCGACGGGCTATAAAGTTGGATTCAAACCGGCTGGCGGTATCAGGACGGCCAAGGAGTCTTTGGTCTGGTTGAGTCTAATGAAAGAGGAGCTTGGCCGTGAATGGTGTGAGCCCCATCTGTTCCGCTTTGGTGCGAGCAGTTTGCTGGCCGACATTGAACGACAACTCGAACACAACTTAACGGGCCGTTATTCGGCTCACCATCGCCATCCAATGGCGTAACGAATATAAGAGTGCTGAATGGATATCAAGAGGATTCTCTCCACCATGGAATACGGGCCTGCCCCAGAGAGTCGTAGTGATGTGGACCGCTGGTTGGCCGATCACAAGGCTTCATTTGACTTGTTTATTGACGGATCTTGGATTGCTGCGAAGAGTGGCAACAAGTTTCCCTCTCATAGTCCTGCCAATGGTGAGCTCTTAGCTCAGCTGTCAGAAGCTGGCAAGTCTGATGTGGACGATGCCGTGAAAGCCGCGCGCAAGGCGCTGCCAGCATGGCAGAAGCTTGGCTGTCATGGTCGCGCTAGGTACTTGTACGCGATAGCGCGACACATCCAAAAGAAGAGCCGCTTTTTTGCTGTTCTTGAATCGATGGACAATGGCAAGCCTATCCGTGAAACACGCGACATCGACATACCGCTTGCAGCACGTCACTTTTACCATCATACGGGTTGGGCTCAGCTGATGGATTCGGAATTGGCCGGATATGAGGCCGTGGGTGTGGTTGGACAAATCATCCCCTGGAATTTCCCCTTACTAATGTTGTCGTGGAAGATAGCGCCAGCACTAGCCATGGGCAATACAGTGGTCATGAAGCCAGCTGAATTTACATCACTAACGGCGTTGGCTTTTGCCGAGTTATGCCAAGCGGTTGGTTTACCGCCGGGTGTCGTTAATATCGTAACGGGCGCGGGTGAGACTGGCGCTGCGTTGGTTAACCATGAGGATGTCAATAAGATCGCCTTTACTGGATCCACAGACGTGGGTCGTATTATTAGGCGAGCGACCGCTGGGACTGGAAAAAAGTTATCTCTTGAACTAGGCGGTAAATCGCCATTCATTGTTTTTGATGATGCTGACCTGGATAGCGTCGTTGAAGGTGTCGTCGATGCCATTTGGTTCAATCAAGGCCAAGTTTGCTGTGCTGGATCGCGACTCTTAGTCCAAGAAAATATCGCAGAGACACTTTATGAACGTATCAAGGCACGAATGGAGAATCTACGCATTGGGGATCCGTTAGATAAAGCCGTTGATATCGGTGCCATCGTGGACCCAATCCAGCTTGCCCGCATCCGCGAATTGGTCGATTTAGGCGTCGCAGAAGGTTCTCAGCTTTGGCAGCCATCAACGCCCTGTCCAACGGAAGGTTGCTTTTATCCACCATCACTATTTACGGGTGTATCTCCATCATCGACAATTGCTCAAGAAGAAATATTTGGACCTGTGTTGGTTGCCATGACGTTTAGGACACCGTCTGAAGCGGTGGCTTTGGCCAACAACACCCGTTACGGATTAGCGGCGAGTATTTGGACAGAAAATATCAATCTCGCCTTGGACATAGCCCCCAAAGTGATCGCCGGTACCGTTTGGATTAATTGCACCAACGCGTTTGATGCAGCCTCTGGATTTGGGGGATACCGCGAATCAGGTTTTGGACGTGAAGGTGGGATAGAGGGACTTTGGGAGTACGTAAAACCTCATCAAAGAAAACCTGGCCCAGCAAAAAAGGCGTCTAAATCAAAGCCAAGCAAGCCACCCATGCGAATGGGTATCGATCGTACCGCCAAACTCTATATTGGTGGTAAACAGGTCCGACCAGATGGCGCGAATAGTTTGATCGTTAAAGACGCTTGGGGCAGAGACTGTGGAGAGGTAGGCAGAGGTAATCGCAAGGACATTCGGAATGCGGTTGAAAAAGCTCATGCAGCAAAAGCATGGACAAAAACCACCTCACACCATCGCGCTCAGGTTCTCTATTATGTTGCTGAAAATCTAGAAACACGTCGAGACGAATTTGCTCGCCGATTATCAGCTCTTTGTGGTTTGGGTCAGGTCGAAGCTGAACTCGAAGTGGATTTGTCGATTCAACGGATCTTTAGCTTCGCAGCATACGCCGACAAATACGACGGCCGCGTTCATCAGACGCCGTTTAGGAATGTAACTTTGGCCATGAACGAAGCGGTTGGTGTGATTGGTGTCATTTGTCCGGATGAATCCCCTTTGTTGGCCTTTGTAACCACTGTTTCGGCAGCTATTTCCATGGGTAACCGCGTCGTGGTCATTCCATCGGAAGCGCACCCTTTAGTTATCACAGATTTTTATCAAGTACTGGAGACATCAGACGTGCCAGGCGGCGTCGTTAACATCGTAACTGGTCATCGTGATGAATTGACTGAGGTGCTGGCCAATCATGACGATGTCGACGGAATCTGGTACTTCGGCGAGGCAGCTATGGCTCGCAAGATCGAATATGCTTCGGCCGAGACCATGAAGCGGACCTGGGTCGAAAGCGGTTCCAATATCGATTGGTCACAAATCGACAATTACCCGCGTTTCCTGCGACGTGCAACCGAAGTGAAGAATATCTGGGTGCCATACGGCGAGTAAAATGCAAATCGCACAATAAAAAAGGGCGCCCGTGAGGCGCCCTTTCTTGTTTAGTAACGTCGTTTAATGGACGCCGTGCATGCCTTTCTTGAGCAGCGGAGAAATGATGAGTAAAGCCACACCAATAATCACACCTACCCAAAACAACTTCAGAAAGTAGTCGGAGTAGATGGCGATGGCTGCGCCGACGTCGGCTATAGCACCGCCATCCGTATCAACCGAAGCGATTTTCGAAAGTTCTGCGGCCACTTTTTCGGATGCGGCGGTTGCTAGGAACCAGGCACCCATCATAATGCCAACCACTTTCCCAACCGACAGTTTGGTCACGGCTGACAAACCTACCGGTGACAAACACAACTCGCCTGTCGTGTGGAATAGGTAAGCCAAAACGATGAAGATAATGCTTACTTTGGTGTCTCCTTCAGCGGCCATTTGTGCACCTACAACCAAGGCGCCAAAACCTAAGCCAGCCTGAATGATACCGAGCCCAAATTTGACTGGGGTTGATGGTTCCCATTTTCGTTTGGCCAGGAACACCCAAAGGACGGCGAAGAATGGGGCCAGCGTGAAGATGAATAAGGCGTTAAGTGATCCCAATTGAGAGGCGGTCACTTCACCAAACACCGTGACGCGATCAACCACGCGATCGGCGAATAAGGTCATGGAAGCCGCTGATTGCTCAAAGAGCGCCCAGAACACGACGGTTGACATGGTGAGAATGGTCAATACGATCATGCGTTGCGCCTGTACCTTGTCACATTCCTTAACTAGGAAAAAGACGAGCCAGACTAGGAAAAGGGCCGATGTCACGATCAGGGTCCATTGCACCCAGGTATGGGATTGAACAAGCTGCCAAATAAAGAAGGTTGCCCCGAGGCTCCCAATGTAAATGGCGTTTTCTTTGTTTATGGGTCCGAAACTCTTTTCTTTCAAAATGGCTGGATTGGAGGGTTCAGCGTGGCCGTAAAGATACTTTTGACCCCAAATGAATAAGATCAATCCAGCGATCATGCCGATTCCTGCCATACCAAAACCGTACTTCCAGCCATAGGTCTCACCTAAATAGCCACAAATCATGGTGGCTAAGAAGGAACCGATGTTGATGCCCATATAGAAGATGGTAAAGCCAGAATCTCTTCGCGGGTCGTCTTCGCCATATAAACGTCCAACAATGGTAGAGATGTTGGGCTTCAAGAAGCCGACGCCCGTAATGATCAGCGCAAGCGAAAAGTAAAAGACTTGGATGGCAAAATCGTCTCGTACGATTTCTCCTGCTTGGTCGGCCGCCGCATGTCCCTCAAAGGCCATGCCTAAGTGACCCAAGCAAAGTAAGATGCCGCCAAAAACTACGGCTTTGCGCATACCTAGGTAACGGTCAGCTAACAAGCCGCCAATGACTGGCATTGCATAGACGAGACCTGCGTAGTTGCCCAGTACTTCTAAACCTGCGTTGTCGGTGAACAGATGGTATTTGGTCAGATACAACAGCAAGAGAAATTTCATGCCGTAAAAACTGAATCGTTCCCAAAGCTCTGTTCCTGCGCAGACATATAGTCCGACGGGATGTCCTAGAAACGTAGGTTCTTTTTGCTCCATTTAAAAGGCTCCTCATGGTTTCCGAATCCAACGATAGTCCGTGGGCAAGGTTAGGAACCCTGGTCTATGTGGGTAGGTCGGTTAAGTGGCCGACTTCGGGTTGATTAGTCGAACTAGTCTAATCGTAACGGCCTTCAACTGCAAAAAAAGAATTGTTAAAAACTGTGTACAAGCGGATCTCAACAAAAAAATCGGGGCTTGGTAGGTAAATTGATCAAGAAATCACGCGGGCTTTCGCCTGATTTCCGTATATCAAGTCAACCAACCATTTAACAATAAAGTAGAGAGCAACCGCGATGAGGCTACTGACATAGCCGTCGACGGCGTAGTGCCAACCCAAATAAGCCGATCCATATTGGATCAATGCCCAATACCCAAGCAGAACCCAACGTAAGCGTTTGAGTTTCCATAGGAAGCACACACTTAACGCGGTTACGCCAACGTGCAAGCTCGGAAAAGCGGCAACGCCGTCGAATGATCCCAGCAGAGTCGAATCGGTATTCGCGTTCATGGCTTCATAACCACGCCATAGTGATTGTTGGAGCCTGGCAGCGGTTGTTCCAACGGGTGCTTGAGAAACGTGCTGTACGTAACAAGGTCCCAAGCTGGGCAACCATTCTGTCACCCAGCCACAGATCATCCACATTAGGTTAAGTGACAATAAATAGTGGGTTGAGGCTTTTCGAGCGTTGAAAATAAAGTAGGCCGCCACGGGGAACTTGGTTATGTACCACAAGCTATATAAGAAATCGATCAACTGTGTCCATGCCTGTTGGGGAAAGGCTAGGTGCCAGCCAGGGGAGGGTAAGACGCCAAAATGGAGGGCTCGATCCAAGGCCTCAATTGCCTCGTCGTAAAGCGTGGGTTCCAGCGTGGGCAACCATTGTTTTTGAGCGAGATAAGCACTCATCGTTATCCAAAACGCAAAAGTGGCAACCAGCAAACGCACGCATGCCGGAATGTTGCACCATCCCAGGACAAGACGTTTTAGTTCACCGTCGCGCTGTCGCTTTTTGACTTTGTAGGAGGCAAGCTTAGCGAATACCAGTGCAAAGGCGAGTAATCCCACAATCGTCACACTAGCAAACGGAATACTAATGAGATCCACCGTCATGAGTATGCCATGACTTTTCAAGTGAGACTTCATGACCCACAGGTATAGAAGGGCCAAAATTAGGACGGGGGAAAGTAATTCCTCAACCACGTCTCGAAAACGGTTGCTAGGAACAAGTGGGTTGGCGATTTTCAATGAAGAACTAACCTGGAATGATACGTGTGCCCACCGATGAAAAATCTCCGGTTAACAAGGCTTCTGGCGTCGTAATAAGAACCTCGTGCCCACCGTTCTCGATGTAGGTAATGGCCGCCTCAATTTTAGGACCCATACTGCCCGGTGGAAATTGTCCGTCGGCTAAGTGCATTTTTGCTTCCGATACAGTTATAACATCTAGATCACGCTGGCTTGATTTGCCAAAATCTAATGATACTTTTTCAACGGCAGTTAATACCACGAATGTATCTAAATTAAGGGCGTGGGCGAGCGCTGCTGACGTGCGGTCCTTATCAATGACTGCTTCTACACCCAATAGGTAGCCTTGTTTATCACGCATCACGGGAATGCCGCCACCACCGCACGCAATCGTGACATATCCTTGATCAAGCAAGCAACGAATGACCTCAATTTGTTGAATCTCGACGGGCAGAGGGGAGGGTACTAAGCGGCGCCATCCACGACCCGCATCCTCTTTCATGACCCACCCTTTTTCCATTTCGAGCTGGCGTGCACGGAAGGCTTCGTAAAAAGGGCCTACGGGTTTTGTTGGGTTCTGAAATGCGGGATCATCACCATCGACGATTACTTCGCTCAAGACGGTTGCGACCTTGTTGCCTAATTTGCGTAGCCGCAACATATTCTCAATGCAACGCTGTAACAAATAACCCATCGATCCTTGGGTTTGAGCGCCGCAGATATCCATGGTGTAAGGGGGGACACGATTGCTGGCTTCTTCCTGTTGGATAAGAATGTTGCCAACTTGAGGACCGTTACCGTGAACAATCACCGGTAAAACACCTTGAGCTACAAGGCGAACAATCATTTCCGCAGCTTCTTTGGCATTTTCGATTTGCTGTGTCTGTAACCCTATTTCGTCAGCTCTGATGAGCGCATTTCCGCCGAATGCAATGAGCGCGCGTTTCATGTTTTATCCTCGTCATTCTTACATCAACATACGGCTTGCTTTTGCAAGCGGGGAAGTGCCGAAGTATACGGAAAGAATGATGTTACTACAATCGATCTCGCACCCAAGGCATCGTCATACAGCGGGGCCCGCCTCGAGCACGAGATAATTCGTTGCCGCGTAGCATCACCATATAACGCTTACCATCCAGTAGATCGATGTTGTCTTTGATAACCGACTCAGCGTCTATGGCGTGATATCCAATCGCGGTGAGTTCGTCAGCCGTGTGGGTATTGCGGCTGTAAGCGATGGCCACGCCCGGTGCTAGACAAAATGCGTTAGCGCCGTCGGTCCATTGTTCTCGTTCTTGGTTGAGACGGTTTGAACCACCACACTGGATCGGTTTGAGCGGATGACCCTCTTCTGCCAAGGCGGTAAGGAAATCACTCTTCAATTCTACTTGAAGGTCACGTCGGGTGAGGTCCATCCGAATCACGGGACAGGCTTCTCCCTGCTGCGAGACCATGAATGGAGGGAAAACAAGGCAGTGTTCTGGGTCAATTTGAGTAAAAACGGTGTCCAAGTGCATAGCAGCACGTTTGTGAGGCAGAAGAACAATGAGTAAAGTCTTAAATTGGCCATAAGCCTTGAGGCGATCTGCCAGCGCGGTGACTTTCGATTGCGTTGTGCGAATGCTGGCGCCAACCGCCACGATCGATTCCGAGAGCACTAAGATATCACCACCTTCGATCGTGTTTCTCGAATCGAGCATTTTGAAGCGATAGTTGTCCTTGTCGTCGTACCAAATCAAATCTTTATGGTCGATTTTGTATTTTGGATGAAATCGAAGAATGGTTTCCATCACTAAAGGCTCACTTCGCCGAGCCGTCGTCGCCATTTGGTTTACCGAAACGGTTTCCCCAATAACGGCGGCCGGGTCGCGCATGAACAACAAATTAGGAATGGGCGGAATCTTGAACACGTAGTTTTGTCCATGCTCATCCATTTCGTACCAGCCACTCACGACACGCTCAGCCAGTTCCTTGGCGCCCACTGCGCGCAATTCGTCTTCGTCCTCATGTGATAAGGGACATAAGGTGTCCAAATGATTAACCAGGAATTCTGTCGCTTCAGGTGATTCCAATGCTTCTGCCAACATATCTTGAGAATCGATTACATGGGCAACACGTCCAAGAATTTGACGAAAAGTGTCATGCTCCATTCGAGCTTCGTTTCCAAAGAGTATGTCGTCGAACAGCATCTCATTCATAAGCGTTGGCGTCATGCGATCTACTTCGGGGCCGGGCCGATGAACGGCAACCGTCCGTAAGCGGCCAATTTCTGAGAAAACGGAAGGGCGGGTCATGAAAACTCCTTGTTGTGGCCAAATTCGGCCCAGATCCATATGGCCCAGCCATTATACCTAAGCTGGCGAATTGCAGCCCTCTTCCTGCGTACAGCTAAGTGAACGTTTAAGTGAACGTTAAATAAAGTGATAGCCGGCCTTGACTGATGGCCAAGAAAACCTACTTCTAACCCTTAACGCAACAAAAATGGTCCATAGAATTGACTTTCTGGAGCAAAAGGGACTAAAGTGGTCTACAATGGTTAACCCAACCTAGACTTCCACGGATGGTGTCGCGATGGCTGCTCGACTTAGAGGGCACGCCGAGGCGAGGATAGACGACAAGGGCCGTCTAAAAATGCCCTCGGCATTCAAAAGAACGCTCGAAGCCACATTCGGCAGTAGCCTGTTTATAACGGCGCTCACTGACGATTTTCTACAGGTCTATCCTCTGCCAGTTTGGGAGGAGATTGAGACCAGGGTTACCGGCCTGGGCTTTTTGAACCCGTCAAGACGCGGGTTCTTGACGCGTGCCAATCGCTATGGCAATGAAAACGATATGGATAGTCAAGGACGTGTCTTACTTAAGCCGATCCAGCGCGAATTGGTGAACATTCACGATGAGGTTGTGTTGATTGGTTGTTTGGATCACATCCAGGTGTGGCCAGCTGAACGCATGGCAGCTGATGATGATCCACGGCCGCTAACGACCGAAGACTTTACGACGTTGGAGTTCTGAGGTGACTAACATCGCTCATGTCCCTGTAATGGCCGAGGAAGTCCTGACCTATTTGAACGTTAACCCTGAAGGCGTTTATTGGGACGGTACTTTTGGTCGAGGGGGTCACGCAAAGGCGATTCTGGATGCGCTTTCGCCATCAGGCCGGCTCATTGCCAGTGATCGTGATCAAGCAGCTGCGGAACAAGCCGCCACATTCACGGACCCAAGATTTGATTTTCATACTGGGGAGATGACGGCTGTGTTGGCGCGTTTGCCAGACAGCATTGATGGCTTTTTGCTAGACCTAGGGGTCTCTACGCCGCAACTCAAGGATCCTGTGCGCGGATTCTCCTTTAGGGATGATGGACCGTTAGACATGCGTATGGATCAATCGAGTCCAGTCACGGCTGCTGACTGGATCAATCAGTCAACGGAAAAGGAAATCGCAGATACGATTTATCAAAATGGTGAGGAGCGTTTGTCGCGCCGTATTGCTCGCCTTATTTGTGAGGCTCGTGATTTAGATAAGCAATGGACGACGTCCAAACTAGCGGATATTTGTACGCGCGCCTTTCCGCGAAAACGATTTCACCGAATCCATCCAGCGACGCGAACTTTTCAAGCTTTGAGAATAGCGGTTAACGACGAATTGGGGCAGCTTCGTGACACCTTACCGGCTGCGTTGGCAAAACTGAACCAAAAGGGACGAGGCCTGGTAATTAGCTTTCATAGCTTAGAGGACCGCATCGTAAAACATTGTTTTAAGGATCACGCCAAACTGGGCTTTCGGATACTAACCAAAAGGCCTTTGGTTCCTCAAGAAGATGAATGTGCAAGGAACCCGGCCTCGCGCAGTGCCAAATTCAGAGCTATTGAACGGGAGGAATTGTCATGACCCGATCCTTTTCAAGAGGTACTCATGCAGTTGCCAAACGCAAGTTACGTGGATCTGAATTTATCTATCTGTTTTTGTTCGCCTTTCTATTGGCGATTCCGATGGTTTGGATTGCATCTTTGCGTACCGTGCTGGTGCGTTATGGCTATCGGGTGGTGGAGCTCAAATCCGAAGAGGCCGCCATGCTTGATGAACAGGCATACTTGAGAGCAGAGCTGGCGCGACTGACGCGACCTGAGCGCGTATTTCGTCAAATGGAAAAACGTGGCTTGGTTCCCCGTCAAGAGCAGATAGTTGTTTATACAACTCGCGAAACCTTGGTTGCCGAAGCCGCAAGGACAGAGGGGCTGCCATGAGCGGTGTCGAGGCCAAGGGGTTTCGTTCCCGGATGGCCGCCGTGACGGTAGGACTGGTTATTTGGGGTCTACTCATTTTTGCGCGCTTGGCAGAGTTCCAAGTGGTGGAGTCAGAACAGCTTCGTGCCAGATCCTCGTTAAATCACCGTTACCAGCAGGAGATTCCGGCGAAGCGAGGCGACATTGTTGATCGTAGCGGTCGCTTGCTGGCCATCAGCCAAGTGCAACCTTCCATATGTGCCGACCCTTCAGTCATTGATAATGCAACGGAAGTCGTCGAAGAAATTTCGAAGATTCTGGGTAAAGACAAGCGCTGGCGCCGATCCATTTTGAAACGCCTCAACGACCGAGATCGCAGTTTTGCGTATGTGGCGCGTTGGGTTTCTCCTAAAGATTGGGATAAAGTCAAGGCGTTGGGTTATCGCGGCATATTTTGCCAAAAAGAACCCATTCGGAAGTACCCCAAAGATTGGTTGGGCTGCCACGTAGTGGGTTTTACTAGTTTAGATGGGTCAATTAAGGAAGGCGCGGAAAAAGCATTTGATCGTTATGTGGCTGGCCAGCCAGGAAAGCGACAGACCTATCGAGACGGTCGCCAAAAGAAAATATGGCTAGGACCGCAGGTCCTTAAAGAACCGCAAATGGGTGCCACAGTACAAATTACGTTGGATCAGAACATCCAGTTTTTTGTCGAGGAAGCGTTGCGCCGTGCACTTAAAACGACACGCGCTAATAACATTACAGCGATTGTCATGGATCCTCGTAGTGGCGCGATTCGAGCCATGTCCAACATGCCCGATTTCAATCCTAACTTCTACTTCAATTACAGCTCGCGAGAACGGAAGAATCGCGCCATTGTAGATGTATATGAGCCTGCATCTGCGTTCAAGATTATTACCGTCGCAGCGGGTCTCGAGGCGGGTAGTATTCGACGGGACCAACTATTTGATTGCGAACGCGGCGGCATCAAAGTTTCCAACACTTTTATTCGTGACCACCACAATTACGACCAGCTAACGGTCGAGGAGATCCTGTGGAAGTCGTCAAATGTAGGCGCCATCAAGATTGCGGCAACCTACTCAAAGGAACATTTTCACGAAATGATTCGTCGATTTGGGTTCGGTACGCGCACCGGCATCGATTTGCCTGCAGAGGCTGTCGGTAAAGTGCACCCTTTAAGCAATTGGAGTCTAGTTTCTCCTGCATTTCTTGCCATCGGACATGAACTTTCTGCGACACCCTTACAAATGTTACGTGCTGCAGCCGTTGTTGCAAATGGCGGCTATTTGGTCACGCCACATTTGGGCAGCCGAGTCATTAAAGCGAATGGAGAAATTGTAGACCTAACTCCGAAACGCCCTGAAAATAGAATACTTAGTGCTCAGGTTGTTGATCAGATGAAGGACATGCTAGAGGGCGTAGTCGTCCATGGGACAGCAAAAAATGCAGCTATCCCTGGGGTGCGCGTTTTTGGGAAAACGGGCACCGCGCAGCGCCTATCGGGCGGATCCTATTCGCAGAAACGTTTCAACGCTTCGTTCGTTGGCTTTTTCCCTGCGGAAGATCCGCGCTATGGTATTATCGTCGTGGTTCACGACCCCAAGGGAGGCAAGACTGATGGTGGCGAAGTGGCGGCGCCCATTTTCTCCGAAATAGGCCGTCAAATTGTTCTTTATGAGTCGGAACTCCCAGGCTTCCGCCGTCGCCGATTACCAGTAACTGAGAACCAACGTCCCGACTGGCCTTCGACTCCCGTGGTAGATGTGAATCAAGCAGAAATGATGCCTGATCTTACTGGTCTGGGATTACGAAATGCCTTGTATCAAGGGATGCGGGTGGGTTTGAAAGTGGAAGTCAAAGGTCAAGGTCGGGTTGTAACACAATCCCCTAAGCCCGGTACACGCGTTATTAAGGGCAGTGTATGTCAACTAAAGTTAGGGGATGCTTAAGTGCGCCTAGCTGATCTCATACTGGATTTGGAACTGCGCTTGCAAGGTTCTGGTGATGCTCGGGTCACCCATATCACGCACGATTCCCGCAAGGTTGAGCCCGGTAGTTTGTTTGTGGCCCTTGAGGGCGCGAACCATGATGGTCATGCCTATATTGGACGCGCAGCACAATTGGGCGCGGTCGCTATTTTGACAAACCACCCAGAGCGCGTGCAAGTCGGATTACCATACATTATTGCGACCCAACCGCGACGCGCTATGGCCTTGTTATCGCGCAGACTCTTTAATGCACCAGATAAACAACTAAAAGTAATCGGAATGACCGGAACCAACGGTAAGACAACGACCTGCTATTTACTAGGTCAACTGCTCGCTGGACTTGGATGTTGTGGTCGTATTGGTACGCTTAGTTATTTTAACGGTGTTTCCGAAGAGCGCGCCCATAGAACGACACCCGAATCCTCAGAAGTTTATATGACCTTAAAAGAAATGGTCGACAACAGTTGCGCTTATGCTGCTGTTGAGATTTCGTCGCACGCAATGATGTTTGATCGTGTATTTGGCATGCAGTTGGCCTACGGTATCTTCACCAATCTGAGCCGAGACCACTTGGATTTTCATGGCGACATGGAAACTTACTTTGCGGCGAAACAAAGAATGTTTGAGTTGTTGCCTGCCGGTGGGACAGCAATTGTCAATGGCGACGACAGCTATGGTCGCCGACTTCAGATCCCTTCAGGCGTGCGGCACTTGAGATTTGGACAAAATGATGACTGCGACATCAAGATTGATGGCGTGGTTCTGACGGCCAAGCATTCACACTTTGAATTAAGAATAGGCGACATAAAAGGAGTCTTTGAGATTCCGCTATTGGGTCTACACAATATATATAATTTCGTATGTGCCGCGACGGTTGCTCATTGTGAAGGCGCACGTTTAGAGGACTTACAAATTATTGGCCATACTTTAAAACCAATCGCCGGACGCATGGAGACGGTTGGTCAAGGTCAAGCGTTTCAGGTGGTGGTAGATTTCGCGCACTCTCCTGACGCTCTGGAAAAAGTAGCGGCCTGTTGTAAGGAGCTATGTGAAGGTCGTTTGATTCTAGTTTTTGGGGCTGGCGGAGATCGGGACAAGACCAAGAGAGCCTTGATGGGCGACGTGGCTGATCGCATTGCGGACATTATCCTGGTCACATCCGATAATCCGCGCTCAGAAGACCCCGCGAGCATTATCGATATGGTATGTGAAGGCATTTCACGCCCATTGGCAGATAGTTTTCAAAAAGTGACAGATCGATTTCTAGCCATTGAGTGCGCATTGAAGATGGCGAGGCAAGGGGATATGGTGTTGATTGCTGGCAAGGGCCACGAGATTCATCAAGAGCGTGCTGGAAAGTTAATCCCTTTCAGTGACCGTGAAGTAGTTGCACGTATTTTACGCGACATGGAGGCCGGTCATGTATGACTTACTTGAAGCCCCAGCACGGGCGGTGATATCGCTTAAAGACATGGTTTCGATCCTCAAGCCTTTGTCCCACTCTATCAAAGTGGACGCGTTGATTGGTGGCTTTAGCGTTGATAGTCGAACGTTGGAGCGCGGCGATGTTTATATAGCGATCCGTGGAGCACGAGTTGATGGCCACGATTTCGTGGAAGAAGCCCTAAGTAAGGGTGCGGTTGCGTGTCTCGTAGATAGTCGAGAAATGGTTGCGGTTGTCGATAATGTGATTGCTGTAAGCGATACCATTGCGGCTTTAGGTTACCTGGCTACGTCCCATAGGCGGGCGATGACGGCGCAAGTTATCGCGGTTACAGGCAGCGTCGGCAAAACGACGACCAAGGAAATCCTTTATCAAATCGTCTCAAGCTCGTATGTGGCTCGTCGCACTTTGGGCAATTTCAATTCAACGATAGGCATGCCTATCCAATTGCTCAGGCTACGACCTGATGATGAGTGGATGATCGCTGAATTGGGCATGTCTACTCCTGGTGAGATTCGTACGTTGATGAAAATGGCTCGACCGAACGTAGGGC
This sequence comes from Holophagae bacterium, assembly GCA_029263455.1. Taxonomy (GTDB): domain Bacteria; phylum Acidobacteriota; class Holophagae; order Acanthopleuribacterales; family Acanthopleuribacteraceae; genus JAGQSC01. Next base: position 450,416 of record JAJCXM010000004.1, on the reverse strand, counting down.
TGTGGACGTCGGTGCAAGCCGTCCACTTGGCTAATTTCGACTCAGTTGATGGTATTGCGCGCGCTAAGGCGGAGATGGTTGAGGGACTCAACCCGGAAGATACACTTGTTTACAATGCGGATGACCCGCTCGTTGTGAAACACTGCGCTGATTTTGCCGGTCGCAAAGTTTCATACGGCGTCGTTAATCCTGCTGCTGATGTGACCGCGCGTATCCATCCTTTCTCTGACTGGTCTCATGTAGGGCTGACACTGAGTTTAGGCGGGCGGTCGTTGCGATTGAACGTGCCATTGGTTGGACGATACAACGCCTACAATGCGTTGGCTGCCTGCGCTGCTGCTTATGCCGCCGGCTTTAACGTACAGGACTTCTCCTTAGGTATGCGTCAAATCAGACCCTCTAGGCACCGATCCGAATTAATGGTTTATGGCAACGACGTCCGAATCGTTGACGACACCTACAATGCCAATCCGCACGCCTTTTTCCAGGTCTTACGCTCATTTGCGCCCCTATCTCCGTCAACCTATCGCTGGCTCATTTGCGGCGACATGCTTGAATTGGGGCCATCGGAAGAACAAATGCATCGAGACCTTGGTCGCGTGATGGCGACCTACGGGTTTGACCGAGTTACCTTCGTGGGTAAGTTGAGTCGAAACTCGTTCGAAGGTTTCCGCGATGCTGCCCGTCCCGATACCCAATGTGAGTATTTTAGTGATGTGGACGATGCGATTGCTCATATCCAGCTTGAAGTTCCAGCTCATGCCCGAATCTGGGTTAAAGCAAGTCGAGGTATTCGTCTGGAATTAATGGTAGAGCACCTACTTACATTCCTTGAGAAGCAGGAACGGTTGGAAATGCGCAATGCTTTATGAGCTCTTTTTCTGGCTAAGCCAGAAATGGTCGATATTTAACGTCTTCCGCTACGTCACATTCCGATCTGCTGTGTCAGCTGGTAGTGCTTTTTTGATTTGTCTTTGGATGGGTCCCCATCTAATTAGGTCGCTTCGCCAACTGAGTATTCGCCAAGCGATTCGGGAGGAAGGTCCCGCCAGTCACCAAAAAAAGGCTGGCACACCGACGATGGGCGGTGTGTTGATTATTGCTGCGGTACTGGTTCCAACGCTGTTGTGGACCAATTTGCGTAATCCATTCGTTTGGGTACAAATCTTAGCCACGCTTGGTTTTGGTGCCGTTGGATTCATAGATGACTACGCCAAGGTCAGTCGCAACCAGAATCTGGGACTTCGTGCGAAGGGAAAGATGGCGCTGCTTGTGGCCGTGGCTTTCATTTTAGGACTTTGGATTTATTGGATCGCACGGCAAGGCGACTTTATTACCGAAATCTACTTTCCATTCTTTAAAAACTTTCACCCAAATCTGGGCATGGCTTACGTGCTGTTTGCCGTGTTGGTGCTAATTTGCGCTTCAAATGCCGTCAACTTAACGGATGGTTTGGATGGCTTAGCAATCGGTTCTTCAGGCGTCGCATTTGCGGCCTTCACGGTGATCGCATATGTTGCCAGCCACATAAAGATGGCGACCTACCTAGACATACCCCACATTGTCTTAGCATCTGAATTAACGGTCTACGGTGCAGCTATGTGTGGCGCCAGCATGGGTTTTCTTTGGTATAACGCGCATCCCGCTGAAGTGTTTATGGGCGATACTGGCGCGCTTGCGTTAGGCGGTGCTCTTGGGACAATGGCCTTACTAACGGCGCAACCTTTATTGTTGGTCGTCGTGGGTGGACTCTTTGTCATTGAGGCGCTGTCGGTCATTTTGCAGGTGGGCTCATATAAGTGGCGTAAGAAGCGCATCTTCCGGATGGCACCGCTGCACCATCATTTTGAATTAAAAGGCTGGCACGAATCCAAAGTGATCATTCGTTTTTGGATCCTGGCCGTGCTATTTGCGGTACTCGCGATGAGTACCTTTAAGTTGAGGTAAGGGCATGAATGGCCAGGTCATCTTAGGGATGGGACAAAGTGGACTAAGCGTTGCCCGCTTTCTGCGTGGTCAAGGCGCTGGGTTTCATTGTTATGACGATCGACCTGTGGAGCGTTGGTCTACTGACGCGCAGGCGTTTGCTGGCTGTTCCGTGCGATCTCTGCCTCAAGGAACGGTGCAACTCATCGTTTCGCCAGGTTTTCCGGCAGAACATACCGTCATCCAACAGGCGCTGAGCCAAGGCATTGAGGTCGTTTCGGAAATTGAATTTGCTTTCCGTCATGCTAAGGGAACGATCATCGGCGTGACCGGTTCAAATGGCAAGTCAACCACTGTTTCAATGATCCATCATGTGCTTGTAAACAGTGGTTTACCCGCCATTCTTTGTGGCAATATTGGCCAGTCTTTCACCAGTTCATTAGTCGCTGAAGAAGCCATCTATGTCGTCGAGATCTCATCCTTTCAACTTGAATGGATTGTCACGTTTAGGGCTCATATCGGCGTGCTCATTAATGTGACGGCCGATCATTTGGATCGCCACCATTCGATGGCTGGTTACGAGGCGGCAAAGTTACGCCTCTTCGAGAACCAACTGGAAAGTGATTTGGCCATCGTAGATGCACCTTTTGCGACTCGTATTCCTGGCGACGGTGAAATTGAAGTTGTTCCTAGCGGTCACCTTGTCATTCACGATGACTATATTGATCTGGGGAAACTTGGCCGGCTTTCATTGGCAAACTTTTCTCTGTTGGGAGCTCACAATCGCATGAACTTGCTGTTTACGGCGCTTGCCGTCTCCCGACTGGGCATCACCGTGAATCAAATTGAAGAGGCGCTTTCAAGTTTTTCCGGCCTCCAGAACCGACTAGAAACGATTGGAACCTGTGACGGCCGTCTATGGATAAACGATTCAAAAGCCACGAATCCGGCCTCAACGCAGGTCGCCATTGAAGCCATGACATCTCCTTATGTGCTTATTCTCGGAGGCAGCGACAAAGACACGAATTTTGGACAATTGAATTTGAATGCAAATCCACCCAAGGCAATTGTGGCTTATGGAGAGACAGGACCCAAAGCGCAAAGTCAATTATCAAATTGGCCGATCGAAGTGGTATGTGATTTTGATTCAGCCTGTCGTCATGCTCATGATCTCGCCGGAACTGGCGAGGCCGTGTTACTAGCACCAGCGTGTGCCAGTTTCGATCAGTTTGATAACTACATGGCTCGGGGCGAGGCTTTTCGATCTCTATTTGCGAACTGTGTGGGTGTCTCATGAATGCTCAGATAAAAGCTAGGAAACCTGACTTCTTATTGTGTGTTCCAGTTGTGTGTCTCATGTTTTTGGGCCTCATTATGGTGAAATCCGCTTCGGGCATGCAGTCTTTAGAGTTATTCCACGATACCGACGCCATCTTTAACAAGCAATTGATCGCGGCCGCCATCGGCGTCGTAGGCCTCATGATCGCCATGAATGTTAATTTCAGGATTTATCGTCACCCGATCCTTTTGTACTTTGCAGTGGCTTGCGTTTTGTTCTTGCTGGTGGGCGTTAAGTTTCAACCGGCTGCAAATGGCGCCCAGCGCTGGTTTTTCATTAATGGGTTTGGCTTTCAGCCTTCCGATTTAGCAAAAATTGTTTTGATTATGTTTGTCGCCGCACATGCTTCCAAAGGGCGCCAGACGGGTGTTGCCTGGAAGCAGCGCTTGATCCCGATAGCGGTTGTCTTGATGACATTCACGACGCTCATCATGTGGCAACCTGACTTTGGAACAACCATGATATTGATTTTTATCGTGGGCGTGATGCTGTTCCTTGCAGGACTGCCATTGGCGTATTTCTTTTTGGCTGGGCTCTTGTTATGCCCGATCGTCGTCGGCTTGGTGATGACAGAAGGTTATCGCATGCAGCGCTTGGTGGATTTTCGAGCGGACAAAGACCACTACCAAACCGTGCAGTCAAAAATTGCCATGGGTTCTGGCGGCCTAACCGGCGTGGGCTTGGGCGAAGGCAAACAGAAACTCCATTTTCTGCCAGAACCCCATACGGATTTTATTTTTTCGACACTAGGTGAAGAGTTGGGACTTTTGGGTACCGGCTTCGTGGTCGCCATGTTCCTTGTCTTCTTGTGGCGTAGCGTGGTGGTCCTTAGTCGCGTGGATTCTTTGCATGCTCGACTGTTAGGCGGTGGCATTGTTGTGCTCATCATGTCGCAGGCTTTCCTCAATATGTCGATCGCCTTGGATCTATTTCCTAATAAAGGGCTGACGCTTCCATTTCTCAGTGCAGGTGGTACATCTCTGATTCTCTGTCTTTGCATGTGCGGCGTCCTTTTGAATATTTCTCGTTTCCAGGAATTGGGAAACCGGGAGTTCGTGTGAAGACCTGCATGATTGCTGGTGGTGGGACAGGGGGACACATTTTCCCGGCATTAGCCTTGGGCGACTCGATTCGCCGGCTCCGGCCCCAATGCCAATTGTTTTATGTAGGTACAGCCTATGGCATGGAACGCGAATTGATTCCTGCCAGAGGAGAGAGATTGCTAACCGTGCCAATGCGTGGCCTATTGGGAAAAGGGCTGCGTGATAAATTAGCGCTGGCATGGCGTATTCCCGTAAGTTTGATATTGAGCTTCTTCATGATTATGCGCTTCAGGCCCAATGTTTTAGTTGGTGTTGGCGGCTATGCGTCGTTACCTTTATTGTGGGTCGGCGGTTTCCTTAGAATACCGGTTGTCCTGCAAGAGCAAAATGCGTTTCCGGGACTGGCGAACCGGTTCTTGTCTCGATTCGCGCGCTTGGCGTTGCTTGGGTTTCGTGAAGCGGCCCCAAAGCTTAAATGCCCATGTCTAACCACTGGTAACCCAGTACGGGAATCGTTTTACCGGCTTCCCGTTTGGTCCAAAACGAGGCGTGTCATTTTGGTAGTGGGTGGCAGCCAGGGCGCTCGCTGTCTCAATGAAGTAATCCCTAAGACATTGTGTGCCAAACTGGATGGGTCGGACTATAAGGTTGTTCACCAGTGTGGTCGGGGCCATTCTAGGGCAGTAGAAGCCGCCTATTCCGACGCTAAGTTCCAAGTACAGGTATCTGAGTTCATAGATGACATGCCGTCGATCTTAGCGGAAGCGCGACTGGTCATTTGCCGATCTGGCGCTTCCACGATTTCTGAATTAAAGGCCGCCAAGGTGCCAGCGATCTTGGTGCCCTTTGCTGCGGCCGCCCACGATCATCAAACGCACAATGCGATTAGTCTTGAGTCTATCGGTTCTGCCATTCGTATTGCAGAACATGATTTGGACGACATGGCTAACAGAATCACTGAAATCATCGTGGATGATAGTCAATTAGCCGAAATGGCAAACGCCTATCCAGCAGCTGTCCGCAGTGATGATCTATGTGCTGAGGTCATTTTGCGAGTTGCCCAACGAGAGCCCACTGCAGAGATAATAAAGAGGTTTCAATCACATGTTTCGTAAGATTAAAGAGATCCATTTCATCGGCATTGGTGGTTCAGGTATGTCTGGCATTGCTGAGATCCTGCTCAGTTCCGGCTACCAAATCACTGGTTCAGATCTTGCCTCGAATGCCACCACCAAGCGTTTAATGAAATTGGGTGCCAAAGTATTCGTAGGCCACAACCCGGAGCACATCATGGGCGCGGAAGTTGTGGTTACATCTAGTGCGATACAGGCTGATAACCCAGAGGTTATTGCGGCACGATACCGCAACATACCCATCATCCCGCGCGCTGAGATGTTGGCCGAACTGATGCGCATGAAATATGGGATCGCTGTGGCGGGAGCTCATGGTAAGACTTCCACAACCAGCATGTTAGCTCATATTTTGGTGGACGCAGGCTTAGATCCTACCGTTGTCATAGGCGGCCGCCTCAATAAGTTCGACTCGAACGCGAAACTTGGGCAGGGAGATTTGATGTTGGCCGAGGCCGACGAGTCCGATGGCAGTTTTATGAAGCTAAGTCCTACCATCAGTATTGTCACCAATTTGGACGAAGAGCATTTGGACCACTACAAAGGTGGACTGGACGAAATCAAGGAGACCTTCCTTGAGTTCATGAACAAAGTTCCGTTTTATGGACTTGTGGTCGCCTGTACGGATGACCCAAAGCTCGAAGCATTGCTGCCGAGAGTAACGAGAAAGATTGTGACCTATGGATTGGGTGGCCGTAGCGATTTAGCCGCAGCCAATGTCGAACAACATGGTTTTCGCTCTGAATACGAGTTAATGGTGCGCGGAACCAATCTCGGTAAAATTGAATTGAGCGTTCCTGGTTTGCATAACGTTCAGAACAGTTTAGCTGCGATCGCGGTAGGCCTGGAATTTGACGTGCCGATCGAAACCATTCGTGAATCACTAAAGAAATTTACGGGCGCCGACCGCCGTTTCCATCAGATAGGACGCGCGAAAGACCGTTTCATCGTTGACGATTATGCACACCATCCCACGGAAATACTGGCCACCTTGAGTGCGGGTAGACTTGCCGTGGATGGCCAAATGGTGGCGGTCTTTCAGCCTCACCGCTACTCGCGTTTCCAAGCCTGTTGGACAAAATTCCTGTCTTGTTTTGCAGATGCGGACCATGTGGTTGTGACTTCTGTTTATGCGGCTGGCGAATCGCCTATTGTGGACGTCGAAGCAGAAGAGTTCACGGCTCAGCTGGCGCGGGTGCACCCATCGGTCAGTTTCTTAGCCAATTTAGACGAACTTGGCGATCATCTCCTTGAAGTAAGTGAGCCACATTCGTTGATTATGACCTTAGGCGCAGGCAGCATAAGCGCACAGGCTCGCCGTGTCTTTGAAACTTGGACGAGTGAGGCTTCAGTCGATGGGAAGTAACAAGCCGTGATGTGTTTCAAAATGGGGTTTCACGTGAGCCATACCACCAAATGTACATATTTTTTTTGTAGATACGCAATATCTTGTGGTAGCATGCGGCAAAGACAGGCAGTTTCTAATGTGCGATTGAGCGCCAAAGAGCGCATAGGAGGCTCGACCAGCGCGCGTATGGACGGTGTAATGCAATGGGGGTGAGGAGATATAAATCAAGTCGCCATCGCCAAGTCGTTAAACTGGCGGGTTATGTCGCATTATATGCCGCTCTGGCTGGTAGCCTAGCGCTAGGTGTGGTTCGTTTGTATGAGCACTTTATGACAAGTCCCAAGTTTAATATTGCCAATATCTCCATACACGGAGGTAGCGAGTCGACGCGTCTTGCCCTGGCGGATCGAGTTGAAGGCTTTGTGGGTAACAATATTTTTCGTTGTGACCTAATGGCCATCAAAGCAGCGGCATCTGGCCATGCATGGGCCGGTGATGTGATGGTGGCTCGAGAGCTACCTAACCGCTTGCGGCTGGTGGTTAATGAGCGCCGAGCTGTGGGCTTAGTTCGCGTTCGTAATCTAGTTTTTGTGGTTGACGAATTTGGACAGATCATTGACGAAGCGCACAGTTTGCCGAAGTTCTTGGATGTTCCTGTCATTGTGGGTCTCAAGCCGGAAATTCATAGTTCCGAGAATCGGCAACTAATTATCAATGGGTTGGCGGCACTGGAAACGATTAAACAAACGAGCCTTATTTTTTGGGGCAACATCGAAACATTAGACGTAGCTGATGCAAATAATCTTGTGGTTCAGTTGACGCACGAGAAATCGCCTATCCATTTAGGCGCTTACCCCATTTCTGCAAATATTAACCACTATCTGTTGATCGCCGATCATATTGCTGAAAAATACGCGAATCTCGCTTATGTAGAGCTTGGCTTTGCCGAACAAGTATCGATTATGCCGCAAACGGCTGGGATGTAGGTCGTCATGGCTAAACAAGACAAATACATCGTCGGTGTCGACGTCGGGACCAGCAAGATTTGTGTGGTTGTCGGGGAACAAAAACCCGAAGGTGGTTTGGATATTATCGGCATTGGCATGACAGAATCCTTTGGACTCAAAAAGGGCGTCGTCGTGTCGCTGGAAAAAACAGTGGAAGGTATTCGTAAAGCAACCGATGACGCCGAACTAATGGCAGGCATCGAAATTAGTAAAGTATTTGTAGGGATCGCAGGTAATCACATCAAAGGTTTCAACAGTCGTGGCGTGATCGGCGTTTCTCACAAACAGGGAGAGATTAACCGCGACGACATTAAACGAGTCATTGAAGCCGCGCGTCCTGCAGGTATGCCAGCTGATAGTGAGATTATCCACGTCCTACCCCAGGAATTCAGAGTGGACGATCATGACGGCATTGTTGACCCCACGGGCATGACAGGTCGTCGTTTAGAAGTTAATGCGCATATTGTCACCGGTTCTTCAACGGCGATCCAAAACATGCTGACTTGTATCAATCGAGCGGGTCTTTCGGTAGCAGGGAAAGTATTGGTGCAGAAGGCCAATGCGGAGGCTGTACTGACAGACGATGAACAAGGCATGGGCATTGCCTTAATCGATGTTGGTGCGGGAACCACTAATTTGTCTATCTTTGAACGTGGCAGTTTATGGCACACGGCAGTTATTCCGGTGGGTGGATTCAACTTCACCAATGACATTGCTATTGGACTACGCACCCCATTGCCGGAAGCCGAAAAGATAAAGAAGAAGTACGGTTGTGTTTTGTCGAATTACTTGGAACCCGACTCCGTGCTCGAAGTTTGCGGCGTTGGATCTGACAAAGTGAGAATGGTGCCTCAGCAACTTTTGGTCAATATTCTGCAACCACGTGCAGAGGAATTGATGGAACTGGCCCGCCAAGAAATTGCCCGAGCTGGTTACGAAGGTGTTATCAATGCCGGGCTTGTGATTACGGGTGGTGGCGCGTTGCTAACGGGCATTACGGAAATCGCGCAAATCGAGTTTGATTTGCCTGCTCGAATTGGGAAACCAATGGGCATTGGTGGCCTGGTAGATGTGGTATCTTCGCCTGCATACGCAACAGCCATTGGATTAGTTAAATTTGGCCAGCTCGACAGTGATGCTGGCGGTCGACAAAGAGATACGGGCGTAAAGCGATTTGTTGACAAACTCAAGGGTATTTTTTTTACGGATTACATCTGAATTTTGACTGGTGGTCTTAGCGACAGGAGATAAGTGATGATTCAATTTGGCGATGACAACTCAAAAATGAATGTACGTTTTGAGGACGAGAGATTGTCGAACACCGGTGCGATCATCAAGGTCGTGGGTGTCGGTGGCGGTGGCGGAAATGCCGTCGATCGCATGATCGAAGCCGGTGTCTGCGGCGTTGAGTTCCTGGCGGCCAACACCGACTCGCAAGCCTTGCGGCGGTGTCAAGCACCTGTGAAAATACAGATCGGTGAGAAAATAACTCGCGGATTAGGCGCGGGTGCGAAACCAGAGGTAGGTAGGCAAGCGGCTCTAGAAGACACCAGTCTGCTCATCGAACACCTGGAAGGTGCTGACATGGTTTTTGTCACCACGGGTTTAGGTGGCGGAACCGGAACGGGAGCTGCTCCTATTGTTGCCTCTTTAGCCAAGGAACTGGGCGCGTTGGTTGTGGCGGTGGTGACCACGCCATTCACATTTGAGGGGCCGCGACGTCGTCGAAATGCAGAATCAGGATTACGTGAACTCAAAGGTAGTGTCGATACCGTCATTACTATTTCAAACGATAAGTTACTTTCAACCGTAGCCGACAAAACACCCTTTAACGAGGCATTTTGCATTGCAGACGACATCTTAAGGCAAGCCGTTCAAGGTATTTCAGATTTGATCAATGTGCCTGGCATCATCAATCTCGATTTTGCAGACGTCAAAACCATTATGGAAAGCATGGGTGTGGCATTGATGGGTAGTGGTTCGGCGTCTGGTGCGAATCGTGCCGTGGAAGCCGCTCAAAATGCGATTTCTTCACCGCTGCTTGAGGATGCCTCAATTGTGGGGGCTAAAGGTGTGTTACTTAACATCGTCGGTGGCCCAGATATGACCATGGCTGAGATTAATGAAGCGGCAACCCTAATCCATCAAGCTTGTGATGATGATGCTGAGATTATCTTTGGAGCCGTTACCGAAGAACGCATGGAAGGGACGATTCGCGTCACCGTTATTGCCACGGGCTTTGATACGCCAAGCCGTGACCTTGCAGAAAGGGAAGGCGGAAGTAATGTTGCTTCTTTCCCGCGGCACAGTGAGCATCAAGCTGATACATCGGGTTCCGATCAATACCAGCCACAAGCTGTTGCACCACCTCCTCCTGCGACGCAAGTTACAGACGCCCAAAAGGAGCCGATGTCGCGTGTCGTCACCCATCGTGAAACGATTCATGTCGATCAAGCAGCCGAACACAATACGCCGGAAGATGCGCTTCAACGTGTCTTAATGACACCGAGTTCTTATGGAGCCAATAACTATGGGTCCGACGCCGATGACGATTTAGATATTCCCACTTACTTACGTAACCTGCGTAAAACAAAGGGGAGTTGACTCTTGAGGGAGAGGGGTCGGACGTGCAAAATTCTTATTTATTCTTATTTTGATTTATGATTTAGATGCACTTCCATTCTAGCCCCTCTCCTGATTTTTTTTGTGACCGTTTATCGCTTAAGTGAATCCATTGTGTTTCCTGATCCTAACGAGGCGGATCCATCGGGACTACTCGCTGTCGGTGGGGATCTGAGTCCGCAAAGATTGTTGCTGGCCTATGCCAGTGGAATCTTTCCCTGGTTTAGTGGTGATGAGCCGTTATTGTGGTGGTCACCAGATCCCAGGTTGGTTATTTGGCCAGCTCGTCTGCGGCTTGACCGTGATAGCAAACGCGCCATCCGGCAACAGCGCTATCAGTTGCGATTCGACACGCGCTTCGAGCAAGTGGTTGAAAGCTGTGCTCGAGCTCCGAGACAGGGTCAGCAGGGGACTTGGATTACCCCAGCCATGCAGATGGCCTATTCCGTCTTGCATAAACAAGGTTGGGCGCATTCTGTCGAAGTTTGGCGCGACGATAAACTTTGTGGCGGTTTGTACGGTATCGCTATGGGCGGCTGTTTTTTTGGCGAGAGTATGTTCTCGGTCGAGAAAAACACCTCAAAAATTGCGTTGAACGCTTTGGCACAGAAGTTTGAGGGTGGACTTATCGACGGGCAGGTGGACAATCCCCATTTGCGGTCCCTAGGCGGTCAATTGATAAGGCGCCCAGAATTCCTGCGTATCATCAAGAAGTACGTCTCTGACGCCGATTTATGGTCGGCCAGATCATAACGCGTAGACTTAATCTTTGGCAGGGGTGGCTTTGTCAGTCTTGCTGGGTTTGGCGGCAGCCTTGTCGTCCGTAGAGGCGACTGAAGTAGTTGTTGATGTTGATTTGGGGGCTTCGCTAGCTGTGTCCGATTTTGGACTGCTGTAAAGATCCTTGTACCAACCACCGCCTTTGAATTGAAAAGATGGCGCACTAATCTGCTTTTTTAGTTTGCTTTTGTGACAAGCTGGGCATTCGAGTAAAGGTTCTTCACTCAAAGTCTGGATCGCTTCCAACTCGTGTTTACAATCCTGACATTGATAGGCATATATCGGCATTCGGTTGCTCCAGCGCAAAAAACTACAGGCTGGCATTATAATGAGGGACTTGCCTGACTGTCAACGCAGTGTGGATTGGAGCGATTGTGTCTGCCACTGAGTCAAAGTACGAAGTAGCGCTTGACGTGTTTGAAGGTCCACTGGACCTTTTGCTGCACCTGATCCGGCAGCACGAATTGGATATTTACGATATTCCCATCGTTGAAATCACGCATCAGTACAATGCATACCTGGCTCGTTTGGAAGAACTGAACCTGGGCGTTGCGGGCGAATTCTTGCTTATGGCTTCAACCTTAGTCCAGATCAAGTCAAGAACACTTCTACCAAAGGAAGAGCAATCGGAACAGGATCTAGAGGATCCACGAGCCGATTTGGTGAGGCAGCTTATAGAACACCAGTTGTTCAAGGAACTGGCAGAATCATTTCACGAAATACGCGTTCATCGTGAGCGTGTGTATCCTCGTGGTCGCGCCGCTAGTTCATTTGAGGCTGACGGTGAGATTTATGTTGAGGCCGACCTTTTCGATCTCATTCGCAGCTATCGGGACTTATGCGAACGCCGCGCAATTCAGCATCCATTGGCGTTTGAACGCGTTCGAGTGACCACTGGCGACCAAATACGTTTTGTACTTAACGAGTTGAATCTATTTAAGTCGTTAACCCTTGAACAACTCTTTGATAAGTTAGAGAGTAAGTTGGTGTGGATTGTCACCTTCTTGTCACTTCTAGAGCTGATTAGATTGAGATTTATTCAGGTTTATCAGACGACAGATTTTGGCAGTATTCGCTTGGCGCGAACGTTTGAGCGACTAACACAGGAAGAGATATCGAAGATAGCTGCACCTTTCCAGCACTAATCAGGGGCTTGGCAGGCCTTACGTTTCAGAAGAGAATATAGTCAATGACAGATCAACAACCCGACACGCCGCTTAATTTGCGCATCGAAGCCTTGCTATTTGTGGCCGATAGTCCTGTTTCTGATGAGGATCTAATTCAAATCCTTGATTGTGACAGTGAGTTGTTTGCCTTGGCGATAGCTCAGTTGCAAGAACGATTGCGTACGTCAAGTATGACGTTAGTTGAAGTTGGTGGCGGTTTTCGCCTTGAGTCCAGGCCTGAATTTGCCGATGATATTCGTGCCTTTCTCAAAGAGAGTCGTAAAACGCGCTTGAGTCTTGCGACGCTGGAAACCTTAGCGCTTATTGCCTATAAGCAACCGATCACGGCTGTGGAGATAGCTGACCTGCGCATGGTCACATCGGTGAGCTCAATTATTAAGAGTTTACTAGAGAAGAAGTTGATTCGAATGATGGGGCGACGAAAGGTCATTGGTCGTCCCATGATGTACGGATCATCTCGTGAGTTTTTAGTCCATTTTGGGCTTAACGAGCTTTCTGAGCTTCCCTCACTCGAAGAATTCAAGAAACAGCTGGCAGAACAGGCCGATTTGGATTTCGAGGATGCGGCGGATCACAATCATGAAGAAACCGAGGTGTAATGATGAAAACGATAGCTTGGTTATGGGTGATCCCCTTTGCATGGGCGCAGATTGGCGAAGTTCAAGATTTATATGATGCGAGTGCCATCGTTCTAAAAGACGGTCGTGTACTCGACGCGCGTGGCGATGTGGAGTATTTGGGAGATGAAGTCTACTTTACCGATAACCGCGGGGAGCAGTTGGTACTCAATGTAGCTTTGGTGGATCGTGAAAAAAGTGAAAAGCTAACTGCAAAAATGCGCGAAAAGAACGAACAGGGCCGACAACAGGCGCTTGCCAACGATGGATCGTTGTATTCCAAAATCACGAAACACCAAGAAACTAGGGGTGAAAGAGGGCGTGCCTCGGTGGAAGGCAACCGTGAATTGAAAAAGGCCGTCGAACATACACCTGTTCCCAACGACGGCTCTTATGTGCCGGACCTGGATGGTTTGGTCGGAAAGCTGCCTGTCGACGATGCGCGTGTCCAAGAGTGGGCACAAAACTGGCAAGAGCAGATAAACAACAATGTTAAATTCAGATGGGTGCTCATTGTGGGGATGGGTTTACTTTTAGTCTTCACAATTGTGTATTTGATAACGGTCTGCGTGCTGATTCGCGTCGCTTTTCGTGAAGACCACGGTGTTTGGGGCGTCTTGCTAAGCGCAATTGTCATGGCTGGATTGCTAGGTAAAGCCTTAGTTCATATCCCTGTCGTGGGAATGGCGGCTGGCTTTCTGTCGCTCTCGTCAATCATCATGTTCCCACTGTTCATCTTCTTGCATTGCGAGGGACGACGAATAAAGTTCCTGCTTCTGTGGGGGTCACCCTTTATTTGGGGGATCATTTGGCTGGGCGCGCTTTTCGCCTTGGCCGCAAGCAGTTCCTGAATTTGTTATACCGCAGCAGCCAAGTTACGACTTCCTGAATTTGAAAGCGTGCTTCGCAGTCGGTGCATTGCTTTCGTATGTAATTGCGATATGCGGCTTTCAGTAATGCCCAAAACCGAACCGATCTCTTTCATGGTTAATTCGTCAAAATAGTACATGCTCACAACCACGCGCTCTTTATCCGGCAATCGCGTAATCGATGCCGCGATCAAATCAATGAGCTCGTTTTTTTGTAGCGCACAATATGGGTCGTCGGTTGAATCGTCGACGATGAATGCCATGGTGATATCGCTGTCGTCACTTCCCATGGAATCGCTATTGCTCAGCTCCAGGAAACGACCGATGCTGACACTCTTCAGCATGTCTTGCAGCCTATGTAATTCTTGAATCTCGATGCCCATTTCGTGGCTTAGCTCTTCTTCGGTTGCTTGGCGACCAAATCTCTGTTCCAGACGAGAATTCGTTTGCTCAATGATCTTCTTTTGCTTGCGAACGGAACGCGGTACCCAATCAAGGCTGCGTAAACTGTCAAGGATGGATCCACGAATGCGAAAATCTGCGTACGTCCTAAACTTTATGCCGCGAGATCGATCGTATTTGTCGACGGCATCTATCAAGCCAATTACACCTGCATGAATAAGGTCGTCCAACTCCACATGAGATGGTAGTTTCATGCTGATGTGGTGGGCCAAATAACGTACTAAAGGTAAGTAATTCTCGATCAGTTCTTCACGTGTCCAAGATTCAGATTCCAAATCGATAGCCGGCTTAAGTATCCCCATTACCTTGTCTCCTCCAATTCAGATGCATTCCTCAATAGCAACTGAATTGAGCAAGAGTTAGGCCACTCTCTGCTGAAAGGTCAAGTACTTTGAATACAGATGTTTACGCACAAAACCACAATACGAGAAAGCGTCAATGTTTTGACACGACGCCCGTTGGTGTCAATTTTTTGACAAATTCAGTAAAGAAATGCTCGAACGCTATCTAGCGAAGGCGTATTCTTGGTAAGTTATTTTGAATTAGTGACTTGCGAGTGTTTGAAACGGGGTCATTGATGGGAGAAATCCCATTATGTGGCTATTTGTCGCTGACGGCGAATGACTATGCCTACATGTGTCAAAAAAATGACAAACCGCAGAAGTTGTTGTATTCAATAGGCTTACCCTGCTTTAGAGTTTCTATTTTCGACAACAATTCTGCGGTTATCGCAAGGTTAATATAATTTGAGCTTAGATGTGGTTTTCAATCATGCTTCTAATCTTGGCCTTTGGGTGGTTACCCAATAGCTGATCAACCTGCTCGCCGTCTTTGAAGAGCATCATGAATGGGATGTTCATCACTCGGTAACTGGAGCCGACTTCAGGGTGTTCCTGGATATCAACTTTGACGACTTGTAATTGATCGCCAAGCTCATCACCGATTTGTTCTAAAGTTGGCGCCAGCTGTCTACATGGGCCACACCAGGGTGCCCAGAAATCGACCAACGTTAAGCCTTGGCGATCAAGGACCTGTTCCTTAAAGTCTGCTGTACCGGCCGCAATGGGTTTTGACATGGCTATCTCCTCGCTTGATAATGGAATGGGTTCAGCATAAACAATAACCCTAGTGGGGTAAAGCTACGCTTGTCGTCTTCAGCACAAATATTCTTGAACTGGCAGCAACTTGAACCTTTTTGGTCTGAGCGTCGCCCCTCGATGGGGCAGTGTGTATTTACGAATGGTTGCTTCGATGTGTTGCATCGAGGACATGTCGCCTATCTGCAAGAGGCAAAGTCCCTGGGTGAAAGTCTGATTATCGGATTGAATTCGGATGCCTCTATAAAACGACTAAAAGGAAAGACACGTCCTATCGTGGGCTTTGAGGATCGCGCCTTTGTTTTGGCTGGATTACGCTGTGTGGATATGGTTATTGGTTTTGAACAGGACACGCCAGCTGAATTGATCAAGTCACTGCTTCCGGATGTGCTGGTCAAAGGTGGAGATTGGGCACCTGAGCAAATTGTGGGTGCCGATTTTGTTCTAGCTAACGGTGGAACAGTGCGATCGCTTCCCTTTCATGCTGGCCGTTCATCTAGCGGCATTATTGAAACGATTCTCGAGCGCGCGCGCCTAACTTAGGCGGGTTCGGCGGTCGAGGTAAATGGGAAAATAATCTGGTTGGAAAAGCCGTGATTCTCCTTTGGCTTTCCCCAGACAATCTGTTTGACAACATGATCAACGGCTTCGTTGAAGGGCAGGTTTTTGCGGAAACCAGCGCGAAAGGTAAGACCCAACATCTTTCTAACGGTTCGTTCAATGTTTTCTTTAGTAACTTCGTCGGAAAGCTGATCTATCTCTAGGTATTGAATAGAGCAGACGCCGCCCATGTTGGCGATATAGTCAGGACAATAAACGATGCCTTTGGATTGGACCAAAAGCCCAATTTTCGAATTTTCCAACTGGTTATTGGCCGCACCGCATATTATTTTGAAACGTAAATCATCAATATTATTGTGATTGATCACCTCGCCGCGGGCGCAGGGTGCAAATACGTCTGCCTCTATCTTAAAGACTTCGTCAGGCTTAACGATTTCGACACCGGGAAACTGTTGGGCTGCCGCATTGGCCGAGTCTTCGTGAATATCTGAAACGATAACTTTTGCGCCAGCCTCGTATAGGTATTGGCATAACTTTCTTCCGACCTTGCCGAGGCCTTGTATTAGGATTGATTTGCCGTCGATGTCGCGGTGGCCATCAAAGAGATCGATAGCAAAATAGTCCACCGCATATTTGATGGACGAAAATACGCCCCAGGCTGTATAGGGTGATGGATCGACATCAGTCCCAAAAATGTGTTTGGTATGGCGTTTGGCAACGTGCATGTCTGCAACGGTCGTGTTCATATCCTCGGCTGTGTAATAGACGTCGTGTTTTCTATTAACCCATGCTACGAAATGGCCAAAGGCCTCAAGGATTGATTCGCGTTCTTTGCCCGCAACTTTGGGGTCACAGACAATAACTGACTTTCCGCCGCCAAGTGGCAAATCGGCAATCGCGTTTTTAAAAGTCATGCCTCGCGAAAGTCGCAATGCGTCGGTCAAAGCCTGTGACTCGTTCTCGTACATGGTCATGCGGCATCCGCCCAAGGCACGACCTCTAGTCACGTCATGAATAGCAATAATGGAAATGACGCCAGGTACGATTTCGCAGCGATAAACAGCCTCCCATCGGGGCACATTCAGGCGGGACACTTTATTCGAGTCAATCATGACTACTCCTTATGTAGAAGTTGACGAGTTCGGTCATAACCTATTCTCGACGATGTATTTGATACCTACATTAGGTTGGGACCTGAATCCTGCAACACCTTAAGGTAGGGCGGGGAAACATGAGGTTTGTATAGACGAAACTGCGAGCGGGTAACTTGAAATGCTCGCAGCAAACTGCACCTTAGACTGCCATAACCTTAACGCAAAATCAAGTGTGAGAGCGGCACGCCTCGCAGCCCTGCGTGCAAGTTTGTGCTAATTAAGACGATGCCATATCGCATGTGTCAGCTCTCTGATGTGGCGTGCGCCATCGCCAAGTGGTTTCAGTTGCGCAAGTGCCGCTTCCATCAATTCGCTGTATAGTTCGTGGCAGGCTTTTGCCCCCAATAGTGATACGAACGTCGTTTTGTGGGTATCTTTAGCGCTATCCTTGCCCGTTTGCTTGGAGTCTTCACGGTCAAGTAGGTCGTCTTTAATCTGGAAAGCCAAGCCTAGATTCTTCGCATAGGACACTAGTTGCTCTTGTTCCCTGGCTCTGGCACCACACCAAATGCAGGCTAATTCTACTGAAGCCGTAAATAATGTGCCTGTCTTTTTGGCATGAATCAATTCGAGAGCCGCCAAATCCAAATCCGGTCGATCTTGTAAGTCGTCGCTTTGTCCGCCACTCAAACCGTCGAGCGAATATGCGTGGGTCAACACTTGAGACATGCGGTTGAGTTTCTTCATTTCGGAACGCCGCTGGGCTAGATCACCTCTTAATTGATGGTGTGCCTCGGCGACTAACGCCATGGCTGCCAAGATTGCATCGGCTTCACCGACTCGCGTATGGAGGGTTGGCTGTCCGCGACGCAACGAAGCGTCGTCCATGCAGGGCAGGTCGTCCAGGATCAAGCTCGCTAGATGGATTGACTCAACGGCCAGTGCCGCTCCCATCACAACAGCGTCGGACCCCTTTTCAAAAATATCGGCCGTGGCAATCACCATCAATGCACGAAAGCGCTTGCCAGGCGTCGCTAATGCGTAGCGCATGGCTTCGCCAGCTGGCGTATGGCGCGAACTCAATAAGGGGAGTTGCGAAAGACGCGCTTCCACTTCGCGCTTGCTCTGTTCGAGGTAAACCTGGAGGGACCATTCCTTGGGGAACACGACCCGTTTCATTTTGTCTAGTGGCACAAGCAAATCCTTGTTCGGTCGGGTTCGGTCAGCGTTTAACTTAGCAAACGAAGCTGGTTAATAGAAGTTGCTTGCCTTGCCTTCTCGCGATGAATCGGGCAGAATGCCAGCTCGAAAGCGATCGGAAACAGACTAGTGACCAGGTCCATGAAAACATACATCGAATTTGCCAGGCCATTTACGCTGATTGCGCCCATGTTAGGGGTTGTTTCTGGTGCACTGACGGCGTGGGGTTCAAGGCATAGTTCGCGCGCTGGCGTTTTCACATGGGACGAATTGGCTCTTGTGATGATTGCGGCGTTGGCGGCAGCTCTCTTGAATGCAGCCAGCAATGGCGTGAATCAGATTTACGATCTTGAGATCGACCGCATCAACAAGCCAAACAGGCCGTTGGTGACGGGCGCCATCAGTCGCGGCGCAGCCCTTGTTTTTACTTACTCACTTTATGTAGTTAGCGTAGTTATGACATGGTGGGTCGTTCCGTTTCCAGTGGCTAGTTGGGGCGAAAGATCTTGGTTGGCTTGGTCGTATCACGAATGTATATGGTTCTATTTGATCGCCGCTATCATGACGTTGATTTATTCGGTGCCCGCACTGGGTCGAACCAAGCGCATGACCTTCGGGGCCAATTTAACCATATCGATCCCACGTGGATGGCTCCTGAAGGTCGCTGGTTGGTCGGTATTGGCCTCGGTCTGGCACATTGAACCCTGGTATATAGGATTCATATTCTTTCTCTTTCTGATTGGTGCAGCCTCAACCAAAGATTTTAGTGACATGGAAGGCGATTTACGCGGACAATGCAATACGCTTCCCAATCGTTATGGCGTCAAAAGAGCTGCATGGATGATTGCACCTTGTTTTGTCCTACCTTGGCTCCTGATCCCGATGGGTGTTTGGTTGAAGGTCGATGGCCAACCGATCTTATCAGGCGATCCTTTGTTTTTACTTGGTCTGGGCTTTTCCCTGTTTGTCTGGGGAAGTTATACCGTGTATTTGATTTTGCGCGATCCAGATGCCTTGAGCCGAGTTGAGAACCATCCGTCTTGGAAACACATGTATTTGATGATGTTTTGGGCACAAATTGGCTTTGCTGCAGCGTACCTAGTATGAATGTAAATAGCATTCAGTGTAGCTTCGCTGGGGATTTGGCTTTCGTTTAGCTTCAATTTTGTCTACAATACTTGGTTGCTTTGTCAATGTGCGCCTAGGGCCAATTTATCAACCAATCACCCCGGCAATCCGTAAGCGAAGACATACACACCAACCAAACGGAGGAATCCACCCATGATGCAAGAAAACGTCGATAAGACAACATCCGAAAACACCGAGTCTCAAGCCGAACCCCAGGTTGAGACGACCGAAACGGTGGACGCCCAACCGGCGGAAGCTATTACAGAATCTGGCGTAGAATCTACGCCAGCTGTGGTCGCGCAAGAGGCACAGCCGCCAGAATCAACAGAGCAAGTCGTGGACGAGGCAAGTGCAGAAGTCGAGCAGACTGAAGCCGGGCAGACCGAGGCCGAGCCAACCGCCGTTGAGCAGACCGAGATTGAACAAACTAAAGTCGAGCCAACCGCCGTTGAGCCAGCTGCTGCTGAGCAGACCGAGGTTGAACAACCCGTCGAGCCAACTACCGTTGAGCCAACCGCCGATGAGCAGACCGAGGTTGAACAAACTAAAGTCGAGCCAACCGCCGTTGAGTCAACTGCCGTTGAGCCAAACGTGACTGAGGCGACAGCAGACGAGTCGTCAGATTCCAAAACTGTGGATATCAGCACACAAGACGTATCGGAAGAAGTTGACAACGCAACTGCTGAAACAGTGCCTGTCGCTGCCGCCAAAACGTCTTCAGAAAAAGAAGAGGGTTCGTCCGAAAAGAGTTTTGAAGAGTTATTAGATGAATATGATCAATATCGCCGCTACCACGCTGGCGATATTGTTGAAGGAACCGTCGTCAGTCTCACTGATAGTGAAGTGCTCTTGGATATTGGCGCTCGAATTGAAGGTGCCATCCCAATCACAGAACTACAGGACGAAAAAGGCGAATGTATAGCCAAATATGGCGACAAACTTCGCGTGATGGTCTGTCGGTACGGTAAAGATGCGCAGTATGTGCCGCTTTCTTACGAACGAGCCCGTGTATCTCATATTTGGGATGATATCGACGCGATTAGTACGAAGGGTGAAAGCATCGACGGTTTAATTGTAGAAAAAGTTAAAGGCGGATTTATTGTCGACATTGGCGTTAGAGCGTTTTTGCCAACGTCGTTGTCGACCCTTCGCCCTCAAAAAGACTATCAGGATCTGATTGGCTTAAAGGCGTCTTTTGAGATCACCAAGTTACAGCGCCGCCGAGGCAATATTATCCTTTCTCGTAAAGAGCTGTTGCGCAAGGAGTATGATGCTGGCCGCGCGAAGTTACTAGAAAACTTAGAAGAAGGAGCAATCCTTCAAGGGCGTGTCAAGAACATCACAGACTACGGCGCGTTTATTGATATGGGTGGCCTCGATGGTCTTCTGCATATAACAGATATGTCTTGGGGCAGAGTCAACCATCCCAATGAATTGTTGGAAGTTAACCAAGAGCTTGAAGTTAAGGTCCTCCGCCTTGACAAAGAGAACGACAAAGTGAGTTTGGGTCTCAAACAAATCTTGCCGGATCCTTGGTTGTCGGCCCCCGAAACTTTTGCGGCTGGTAAAGTTGTTGAAGGCAAAGTATTGAACCTTACTGGTTTTGGTGCGTTTGTTGAACTCGAACCTGGCGTTGAAGGGCTGGTCCATGTATCTGAGTTGAGCTGGACCAAAAAGGTACGCAACCCCGGTCAATCCCTGAAAAAAGGTGATGTCGTTAATGTCAAAGTATTGGACATCGATGTAACCAACCGTAAGGTTTCATTGAGCGTACGGCAAACAGAAGAGAATCCTTGGGACTCGCTTTCCGCACGTTTTCCAGTCGGCAGCAAGGTGCGAGGTAAGGTCAGGAACATTACTGAATTTGGTGCCTTTGTCGAGATTGAAGAAGGCATTGATGGCTTGGTTCACATCAGCGACTTCCAATGGGGCGAGCGCAATGCCAAACCCGAAGAGTTCGTCACTAAGGGCCAAGAGGTTGAGGTGATTGTTCTGGCCGTGGATACCGAAAACCACAAGGTCTCGTTAGGCATCAAGCAGCTCTCGACAGATCCCTGGCTTGAGTATTCAAATCAGCACCGAGAGGGTCAAGTCATTATGGCTACCATATCTCGAGTGGCAGATTCGGGCCTCAACGTTAGGCTTTCTGAACACGTTGAAGGTTATATCCGCGCGAGTGATACGGGTGTGGAGCGCGGCAAGAAATTGACCGACAACTTCAAAGAAGGTCAAGAAGTTGAGGCTTTGATAACGCGCGTCTCAAATCGTGACCGACGTGTTGATCTCAGTATTCGTCGTATGCACCAACAACAGGAACGAAAGATCGTTCAGGAATACACCAAGAACCAGTCTTCGGGTGGTGCCACCTTTGGCGACATCATGAAACATTTGGTGAAGTAAGCAATTATGGGCCGCGCATCGCGGCCCATTCCATTTCTCCATGAATAGCCAATTAGTTGTGCAAGTGGTTGCGGCAATTGTCTTTAACGGACAACACGTTCTTGTTGGTAAAAGGCCGAAGCAGGTACATTTGGGCGGCATGTTGGAATTTCCTGGAGGCAAGATAGAGCCCGGTGAAACTGACGAGCAAGCCTTAAGTCGTGAGCTCTTCGAAGAAACGGGTCTTAGCGTTAGGCTAGGTGATTTGCTCGATGAATGCCGATTTGACTACGCGACAAAAACGATTTGTATTCGCTTTTACGAAGCGAAACCGATCGAGCAACAACGAAGCTTGGATCCGCAAGAACCCTGGTATTGGTGTCATGTTAATGAATTGCTTCCAGCTCTCTTTCCAGCTGCGAATGCGCGCGTACTCGAGAAAATCAGATCCAGACTCTCCCCTTAGAGCTGGAATCAAGTAGAATAAGGCCGACTAGACAGTTTGGGGAGCACGTCTTTTGGAACCACTTGAGCTGGTGAATGCCGGCCTTGATGAGCCTGTTGGAGAATTTCTAATTTTTACGCATTCGGTGCGTTCTCGATTGGCTGTGGTGACTCTTTTTGCTTCTTACTTCATCGTATTTGGACTATTCACGAACTTCTTGTCGCTCAAGATTCAAGAAATGGAAAACACACCAGATCTTTTTGTGGCCGCCCAAAACGGCATAGCTCGGTGGGCTGCGTATGGCGCTTTGAGCGTCGGTTGGCTATTTGCGATTGCGGTTTTAATCTATCTAGCGTACGCGACCTTCGATTTTTGGGGTTTGCAAGTTTGGGTCAGCCGCCGGCAATTAGTTGTCAAGAACACGATACTTGGGGATGTGTATAAGCGCGTGACGGGTGTGGGCAGCTTGGATTTAGAGTCCGTCACCACCATTTCTGGCGGTCGCTACACAACAACGGTCACAACCGAGACAGAACGTGTTTTCTTTTCTCCAGTTGACCGTCTTGATCTTTTGGTCGCAACAGTTATCGAATATTCGCCTCGGGCAAAGTTGGAGATTTAGCATGAGCGCTTTGGACCAATATCAAAATCCTCTCGTCGAGCGATACTGCTCGAAAGAAATGAGTCATATTTTCTCACCAAGTTACAAGTTTCGAGCTTGGCGATCGCTGTGGATAGCACTGGCGAAGGCCGAGCAGTCCTTGGGACTGGCAATTTCTGATGAACAAATCACAGAGATGGAACGCTACCGCGATGAGATCAATTTTGAGGTAGCTCGAGAAAGGGAAAAAGAGACTCGCCACGATGTTATGAGTCATGTTTATGCTTTTGGCTTACAAGCACCAACTGCCAAAGGGATCATTCATCTTGGGGCAACGAGTGCTTTTGTAGGCGACAATACCGATCTAATTCAAATACGTGATGGGCTCAGATTAATTGAAAAACGATTGCTCGATGTGATTGCGGTGCTTAGCGCATTCGCTGAGCAGCATAAAGCGTTGCCCACTTTAGGGTTTACTCATTTCCAGCCGGCACAGATAACCACCGTTGGTAAACGTGCCTGTTTATGGTTGCAAGATCTGGTACTCGATTTAGAGGATCTACGCCATCGTTTGCGTCAACTCAAGTTTAGGGGCGTGAAAGGAACAACAGGAACGCAAGCAAGTTTTCTGGAACTCTTCGATGGCGACCATGAGAAGGTACAGCAATTGGATCGTCTTGTATCTGAGTCAATGGGCTTTTCGAGTGAAACGTATGTGACCGGGCAAACCTATCCCCGTAAAGTGGATGCTGCCGTGTGTGCCGTATTGTCGGGGATCGCGCAATCGGCGAGTAAGTTTGCGCATGACTTGCGTTTGCTTGCGCATCTAAAGGAGATTGAAGAGCCTTTTGAGAGCCAACAGATTGGCTCTTCAGCCATGGCCTACAAACGAAACCCAATGCGTGCTGAACGAATGTGCGCCCTCGCTCGATTTGTAATTACAACGGCTCAATCGCCGGCATTTACGGCAGCAACGCAATGGTTTGAACGCACGTTAGATGATTCGGCCAACAAACGACTTTCGGTGCCTGAATCCTTCTTGGCTTTGGATGCAACCTTACTTATCTTCCATAATGTTGTTTCGGGTTTGGTGGTTTTCCCAAAGATGATTCGTAAGAGAATTGATGCTGAATTGCCGTTCATGATGACCGAAAATATTATGATGGAGGCAGTCAAACGTGGCGGCGATCGACAGGATTTACATGAAGCGATTCGACTACACTCCATGGCGGCGGGGCAGAGGGTAAAGCAAGATGGATTGGAAAACGATCTTTTGCAACGGATTTCAGACGATCCTCAGTTCAACCTGGACCTGGGTGCATTAAAAGAATTAATGGAACCGAACCTTTATGTGGGTCGGTCAACGCAGCAAGTGGACGACTATTTGCTTCAAATTGCAGCCATGGTCAGCGGGGCCACGACCGATCAAAAGGTTCCAGAATTGCGCGTCTAATGAAACTTGGCATCGTTGGGAATGGCCGCCTGGGTTCGGCATTAAAAGCGTCCTTGAATGCAATTGACCTCGATGTGCATGTTTTCAATCGTGAGCATTGGGCCGACGTCCAGCGACACGAGGCATGTTTTCCTGACCTCGACGTGTGGATCGTCTGCGTGCCCGACGATGCCGCCTTAGCGGTGATCCGTGAATTAGCAGTCAAACGTCCTGCTGCACGTCTTGTTTGCACCTCTGGAGGCCTTGAAATGGCAGAGATGTATTTGGCGTGGGGTGCGGCTGCGGGTATTGCCAAGTTACATCCCCTGCAAAGTTTCGCCAAACGGGAGCAACGTGTTTTCGAATCCAATACCCATTTCGCGTTGGGGGGCGATACCGAGTTGTGTGAGTTGTTGGAAAGCTGGGTGACAAACTGGCGGGGCGTGGCCCATCGTCTGGGCGA
Source organism: Holophagae bacterium (assembly GCA_029263455.1). Taxonomy (GTDB): domain Bacteria; phylum Acidobacteriota; class Holophagae; order Acanthopleuribacterales; family Acanthopleuribacteraceae; genus JAGQSC01. The sequence goes on along the minus strand of JAJCXM010000004.1, from coordinate 425,686 downwards.
TGATCAATGGTTGCTCTACCATTTGGCCGCCACGCTTTCTGCTAATTTCCTACCGCTACTTATACGACGAGGATCGGAGCTGTTGCAATCGCTGGACAATTCGCAAACGAATGCATTGAGTTGGTTAAGGCCCTTGGTTGAACAGTCGGTTGCTTTCGGTTTGGACGCTCAGCTGGATGCGCCCTATTCTGGTGTAGCTATTCGTGGCGACACACAGATGATCAACCGCCATGCCGACCTATTAGCAAGCATTGACCCGGCTTGGCGCGAAACCTATCTTCAATTGTGTCAAAGAATGTCGGATCGGCGATTAAATTAACCTTTTTTCGGCTAGCTAGGCACTGGATTCGTCAAAGTAGCTAGGGAGATTTGATGGAATCTATTCTCGATACAGAATTGGTACAGAGAGCGCAGCGCGGAGACTCGCCCGCATTTGACGAGCTCATCATTCGTTACCAAAAGCGAGTGTCTAGTCTCGTGTACCGCTACGTCGAGGATCGAGATTGCGCATCCGATCTTGTCCAAGACATCTTTCTGAAAATTTATACCAATATCAAGCGTTTCAAGGGCGATGCCAGTTTCTCGACCTGGCTTTTCCGGATCGCTGTCAACGATTGCATTGACTACAAACGACGGCTCAAGGTACGTCGCGAAACATCTTTGGATGCGATTACCGAAAAGGGCTTTGATCCCAGAGACGATCGCCAGGATGCCCAAATCGAAATGGGGCTCTTGACCCGAATAGAGAATAAGCGAATACGTAGCTTGGTGGACCAACTCGATCCTGATCAGAAAATGATACTGGTCATGAAGGTTTACGAAGAAATGACATTTGAAGATATTGCGCGGGTAATGGGCGCCCCATTAAGCACCATCAAATCAAGGCTCTATAAGGCCCTCGACAATTTGGGCAAGGATCTAAGACGGCTCCAGTTTATTGAAAGGACGGCTCCATGAAGCACCTAAGTGAAGAACAACTCATTGATTTGGTTTTTGAGGAAACAAAAGACTCTCAAAGTCATCGCCATAGTCAATCATGTGGAGAATGCCGCGAAAGACTCGACCGCATAGCTCTGGGTTTGCATGCAGTTCGATCTCTTGATTTGGAACCGATCCCATTAAGAAAGCCACTTACGGTACGCTTTCTGAGAAGCCGCCGATGGCGTTGGGTAGGTTGGGCGGCTGCTGCCTCATTCCTGTTACTTTCGCTAGCCGGAACCCGCTTTGAACTCAATCAAGGCCAGATGAGTGTTGAATTCGCCATGTTTGGCACGCAGCAATTAAATGATGACGAGTTTGAGAATCGCCTTAAAGGGGTAGAGGCGGATATGCTTTCCGCCTTTCAGCTGCACGCTGAGATGATGCAGATGCAGGTTGACGACCGCCTAAATGCGCTTTACGCGGAGCATACGCAACAAATGCGTGAGCTTAGTCGCCAGGTCGAAGACGACATCAAATCGGTGGACTATCAAAACGGCGACATGATCGCTTCTATGCGCGATGATGTGTATAGCTATATTCAGTCAGAGAAAGTACGAGGTAGAACGCCATGATTTTCCTTTTTTGCGCCCTTTTGGGTCAGCAGTATCTAGAGACTGAAAGTGAGATATGGACCGGGATTGCGCGAGCTGAAGAAACCTTGAATCGCACGGTTGATGGTATCCGGAACGAAGTCATGGTGTTTACCAGCGATCCGGTTAGGGGTTATGCAGTTGAAGGCAAAGGCATATTTTTTGTGGTACCAATTCGTTACAAGACTCCTGATGTCGCGGTCGTTGACTTGGAATTTCCTGGGTCAAATACGAAGGGCCGAGATCGTGCTCTTACCCGTGAAGAACTCAACCGTGCAAAACGACAGTGGCGACAAAGCCTGTCAAAAAAGCGTGAATTGGAGAAGGCGAACTTCGAGCGTGTGGTCGAGCGACTCCGTTCATCGATACCACGGGTTCTAGATCAGCTGGGCGATATTTCTACGAAAATGCCCTTAATCCTCATTGTGGAAGAACGTGAGCCAGCTTGGGTCTACGCAAGCTTTGGCCCCCATACCCAACCCAGTCGCCATGTGGCGATATTAGAGATTTCTCCCAGACTGGCACATGAGATTCGCTCGGGACAAACCGACTGGGACACGAAAGTGACTCGCGAAGATAGTGAGCGTTTAGCCAGACACGTGGCTCCTAGCCCAAAGTGACAAAGTAGGATTTCACGTTATGAACAAAAAAAGGCGGGCCACAGGGCCCGCCTTTTTTAATGGTTCAGTTGAGAAGTTAAACGCCTACTTGTTTTGCTACTTCATCCGCAAAATTATTTGCTTTCTTTTCCAAACCCTCTCCAAGCGCGTAGCGTGCATATCGACGAATGGTGATTTTCTCGCCGATGGTGGCTACTTTCTCGTTGATCATGGTTTGAATAGATTTACTGGCTTCTTTGACGAATCCTTGTTCTAGCAGGCAATGGTCCTGATAAAACTTTTCGATTTTGCCGTCAGCAATCTTTTCGATGATGTTTTCAGGCTTGCCACTGGCTTTCATTTGATCACGTGCAATGTCGCGTTCCCGTTCGATGAGATCGGCCGGAACTTCGTCGCGTGAAAGATAGGTCGGGTTAGCCGCAGCGATATGCATCGCTACGTCTTTGGCCAAGTCTTGGAATGCGTCGTTACGAGCAGTGAAGTCGGTTTCGCAGTTGACTTCAACTAAGACACCGATCTTGCCACCCGCATGAATGTAAGATGTAACGGTACCTTCACTGGCAATTCGACTAGCTAACTTTGAACTTTTGGCCAAACCCTTCTTACGTAACCAGGTCACGGCGTCTTCCATGTTCCCTTGCGTTTCTTGAAGTGCTTTTTTGCAATCCATCATGCCGAGGCCGGTGCGTTCACGCAGTTCTTTCACGGCTTGAGCAGTAATAGTCATGATCATGCTCCCCTAATAGGCTTTAGTTGTGTAATGAAGTTATGAGTAGTTCGCGCCACCGTCACTATGGTAGGCGGCTGGTCCAGGCGCCTCGAGTGCGATGCTTTCCTCTTCGTCGTCTTCAACTCCCGCGGCTTCGCGTAAGCTCACGCCTTCAAGAAGCGAGTCGGCTACACGTGACGTAAAGAGTTTGACAGCACGAATGGCATCATCATTGCCCGGGATCACGAAATCAATGTCTTCGGGATCGCAGTTTGAGTCAACGATGGCCACAACTGGAATACCCAATTTTTTTGCCTCAGCAACCGCAATGCGTTCACGGCGCGTGTCCACAATAAAAAGTGCCTGCGGAAGTTTGGTCATATCCTTGATACCATCAAGGACCTTGGCTAACTTGGCGCGCTTCTTTTCAATTTCGATAATCTCTTTTTTGGTCAATGTTTCATAGGTACCATCAGTTTCCATCGCTTCGTATTTGCGTAGCGTTTCAACTGATTTACGAACCGTACGGAAATTCGTTAGCGTGCCGCCCAACCAACGCGAGCTGACATAATACATGCCGCAACGTCTGGATTCTTCTTCGATGGCTTCTTGTGCTTGTCTTTTGGTTCCAACGAACAGAACCTTGCCACCTTTTTGAGCGATTTCCGTAAGGAAATGTGAGGCTTCTTTGAACTTCTTTAACGTCTTTTGCAGGTCAATAATGTAGATACCGTTACGGCTTCCGAAGATGTATTTTTTCATCTTTGGATTCCAGCGACGGGTCTGATGACCGAAATGGACGCCAGCCTCAAGAAGTTCCTTCATCGTAATTGTGGACATTCGTTATCCTTCCTCGATGGTCAGTTTATTCATGCCAATTAAGACATGTTAAGACGCTAAATTGATTAGCGTTTTGAGAACTGGAAGCGACGACGAGCGCCAGCCAAACCAGGCTTTTGACGTTCCTTTTCACGTGAATCACGGGTCAGGAAGCCAGCTGCTTTCAGTTTAGGGCGTAATTCGGCATTGAAGTCGACGAGCGCCCTGGAAATGCCATGACGAATGGCACCGGCTTGTCCGGATTCACCACCCCCATTGACATTAATCATAATATCGAACTTATCCTGTGTTTCGGTCAGGGTCAGTGGCTGACGAATAATCATCTTCAGCAGGTCTGAACCGAAATAGTTCTCGACGTTGCGCTTATTAATAGTGATCTGACCTGATCCAGGTCGAATGAACACACGCGCTATACTGGTCTTACGTCGACCAGTTCCGTAATATTGAATCTCAGCCACCTATTCCTCCTAGAGTTTCAGGCTTGAACGACGATTTGTTCAGGCTTCTGAGCTTGGTTTTGATGCTCAGGCCCGGCGTAAACATGCAGTTTCGTGTACATCTGGCGTCCCAGTTTGGTTTTGGGTAACATCCCTTTAACCGCCAATTCGACAGGTCGAGTTGGGTGTTTCTCCATCATCTTCTCAGCTGTAATCTCTACGAGACCACCAGGACGCATGGAATGGCGACGGTAAAGTTTCTTACTGGACTTACGGCCCGTGTACACCACTTTGTCGGCGTTGACCACAATGACGTGATCGCCCATGTCTAAATGAGGGGTGTAGAGCGGGTTACGCTTGCCCATCAGTATCGACGCCACAAAACTCGATACACGACCTATAGGAAGGTCGGCGGCATCGACGACGAACCATTTGCGTTCGATGTCTTCTTTTCGTGGAAAGAATGTGGACATGGTTGGGCTCCTAACTAATCATTCAAAATGCGAACGTGTGTCTGTGACTGTACTCGAAGGCCTTAAAGGCCTAGGGATGTGACAGGCACGAGCAGTGGCCGCACGAAGGTACGAGTTTACACGGTTTGATCTGGGCCGTCAAAGGTTTTTGTCGTTATTTCAGTCGGTAATTGGGTGCCTCTTTGGTGATCATGATGTCGTGAGGGTGGCTTTCCGTTAAACCTGCGTGGGAGACGCGTGCAAAACGTGCATTTAACTTCAGATCGCTGACTGTAGAGGAGCCGGTGAGACCCATCCCTGCCTTCAATCCCCCGATCAATTGTGTAATCACGGCAGAAAGACTGCCCTTGTAAGGTACTTGGCCTTCGATGCCTTCCGGCACCAATTTGTGGCTGATGACGTCGTCTTGAAAATAACGATCCGCGCTACCTCGTCGCATAGCTGCCAGGGAACCCATGCCTCGGTAGGCTTTGTAAGTGCGTCCCTGATACAGGATCGTTTCGCCCGGACTCTCGTCGGTCCCGCCAAAAAGGCTGCCGACCATGACGCAGTCCGCACCGGCCGCCAATGCTTTGGTAATGTCACCTGAGTATTTGACGCCACCATCGGCGATGATAGGAATATCGAGGTTCTTGGCGTAATCGAAGGCCTCGGCGATGGCCGTGATTTGTGGCATGCCAGCTCCAGTAACGACCCTGGTTGTGCATATTGAGCCAGGCCCAATGCCCACCTTGACGGCGTCTGCACCGGCTTCAACCAAATCTTTAGCACCACTTTTGGTAGCGACGTTGCCTGCAATTAAGGGGAAATCGGGAAAATGATGACGTAACTCCTGACAAGCTTCGATGACGCCTGCCGAATGACCATGAGACGAGTCCAATACCAACACGTCCACCTTGGCGTCGATGAGTTTCTGTGCGCGTTCTAAACGGTCACCACCCACACCGACAGCGGCACCCACGATTAACCTTCCCTGACCGTCCTTCGAGGCATTGGGGAATTGGATCTTTTTCTGAATATCTTTGACCGTGATCAAACCACAGAGATGATAGCCTTCGTCCACCACCAGGACCTTCTCAATGCGGTACTTATGGAGGTAGTATTGGGCTTCTTCGAGGGTCGTACCGACGGGCACGGTGATTAGTTTGTCGCGACCAGAAGTCATCACGTTGCGGATAGGTTGCTTAAGATTTGTCTCGAATCTTAAATCGCGATTGGTCACGATTCCAACCAAAGTATTACTTTCATCTACAACAGGAATACCCGAGATTCTAAAACGCGACATCATGGATTCAGCTTCTTCGATGAGGGCGTGTTCATGGATGGTGATCGGGTCGACGATCATGCCTGATTCAGATCGTTTTACTTTATCTACTTCGCCGGCTTGCTCCTCGATAGTGAGGTTCTTATGGACGATACCGATGCCGCCTAATTGAGCGATGGCAATCGCCAAGCGGTGTTCTGTCACGGTGTCCATGGCTGCGGAAACCAATGGGATCTTTAAATGGATATCACGTGCGAGACGCGTTTGCACGTCGACGTCGTTGGGATGAATACTTGAATAAGCTGGGATGAGGAGGACATCGTCAAATGTCAAGGCGTCCAACATCGGGTGTTCTAACATGAGTTCGGACTCCTCTCGGTGACGCTTAACGCCGACCGTGGCATTGTTTAAATTTTTTGCCGCTACCGCAGTGACACGGTTCGTTGCGTCCCAGTTTGGGGCGATCACGTCGGACTGTCTTGGGTTTTGCGTCTTCTTTGCCAGCTTCGCGCATCGCTCGTGCCTCGCGTGCTCGCTTCTGCTTGAGCCGCGATAGGGATTCGTCGTTGATACGCGGACGAACAAAGATCAACATGCGCACAACTTCTTCGTCCATGCGGTCCATCAGGTTGTTAAAGAATTCGTAACTCTCTTTTTTGTATTCGATGAGCGGATCTTTTTGCGCGTAGCCCTGAAGGCTAATGCCTTCCTTAAGGTAATCCATGCTGCGCATGTGATCTTTCCACTGTTGATCAATGACATACAGCATGAGGAATCGCTCTTGGTCGCGAATTTGCTCCTCGCCGATCTCCAAGGCGATCCACTTCATCTCGTATTTATGTTTGGCCTGGGCCAGGATGGCCTCTACCTGATCGTCGGGGCTAAGGGCGTCAAAACCCTCTTCAGCTTCAAAAAAGAATTGATGACGGGCCGCTTCCTTGAGCTTCTCAATTTTTGTTTCTCGGATTTCGTTACTTTCCATCGCTGAATCAACGACAAACCGAGCAATGGCTTCCATACGTTCATATAAATATGGACGTGGCTCATTTTCAAGCAGGTTGCGACGCATTTTGTAGAAGGTTGTACGCTGTTTGTTCATGACGTCGTCGTAGTCAAGCAGATGCTTGCGCACCTCGAAGTTACGCGCCTCAACCGATTTTTGTGCACGTTCAATGGATTTGTTTACCCATCGATGTTCAATCGGTTTGCCCTCTTCCATGCTATTTGCCATCCAGGTCTTAAGCCGTGGACTACCAAACAAACGCATCAAGTTGTCTTCCAGACATAAGAAAAAACGTGACGAGCCAGGATCGCCCTGTCGACCACTTCGACCTCGTAACTGGTTGTCGATTCGACGGGCGTCGTGTCGCTCAGTACCAATAATCGCCAATCCGCCTTGCTCAAGGACCCTCTTTTTTTCGTCCTGGCAAATGCCTTTGTACTTTTCTAGGAGGGGCTCAAGATCCTCTTCTGGCTTGCCCTTGTGCTCGGTGCGGGCCAGCATATCAGGGTTACCACCCAAAATAATGTCAGTGCCGCGACCAGCCATGTTGGTTGCAATGGTAACCGCATTCAGGCGACCGGCTTGAGATACGATTTCCGATTCCATCTCATGATATTTGGCGTTGAGAACGACATGCTTCACGTTTCGTTTGCGCAATAACTGGCTGAGGAATTCAGAGGTCTCAATGGCAATGGTTCCTACCAATACCGGTCGGCCGGTCTGGTGGACGGATTCGATTTCGTCAAGAATCGCTTCAAATTTTTCATCACGTGACCGGTAAATTTGATCGTGAAAGTCTTGACGCACTAACGGCATATTCGTGGGAATAACAAAGGTCTCTAGTTCATAAATGTTTAGGAACTCGGCCGCTTCGGTTTCAGCTGTGCCGGTCATGCCGCTTAGCTTTTCGTACATACGGAAATAATTTTGAAAGGTGACGGAAGCCAATGTTTGCGATTGTTTTTCGACTTTAGCGCCTTCTTTAGACTCTAACGCTTGATGGAGTCCATCAGAATAGCGGCGACCGGGCATCTTTCGGCCCGTGTTTTGGTCGATAATCACGACTTGATTGTCGTTGACCAAATAGTCGACGTCTTTTTTGAAGAGATGATGAGCCTTAAGCGATTGTTCCAGACAATGGAGTAATTCCATGTTGCCGGTGTCGTATAAGTTCTCAATATTCAACATATTCTCGACGGTATGGATGCCCTCTTCCGTGAACATGGCCTGATGATCTTTTTCTTCGACCGTGTAGTGACCCTCTTTGAGACGGGAGATGGTCTGATCGGCGATGGCGTATTTCTCGGTACTTTCTTCTGATGGTCCAGAAATGATCAGTGGCGTTCGCGCCTCGTCGATGAGGACCGAGTCGACTTCATCAACAATGGCAAAGTTGAAATGCCGATGTACGCAGCTTGCGGGCGTAAACTTCATGTTGTCGCGCAAGTAATCGAAGCCCATTTCGTTGTTGGTGCCATAAGTGATGTCGCAGGCATAGGCCTCTTGGCGTTCGCGATCATTTTTCTCGTGTAAGACGGTGGACACAGATAGGTCCATGAACTGGTAGACCTGGCCCATCCACTCGGCATCACGTTTCGCCAAGTAATCGTTGACGGTAACGACATGAACACCTAATCCGCCTAACGCATTCAAATAAACGGGCGCAGTCGCCGTAAGTGTCTTGCCTTCCCCTGTTTTCATTTCGGCGATTGAGCCGCGGTGGAGGATGAGACCACCGATGATTTGAACATCAAAATGGCGCATTCCCAGAACTCGAATGGACGCTTCTCGAATTACCGCGAAAGCATCAAACACGATATCTTCAAGGGATGCGCCCTGATCTAGTTTCTGTCGGAAATCGCTGGTCTTGGCCTTTAGCTCTGAGTCACTAAGATCTTTGTAATTCGACTCAAGTGCATTGATCTCTTGAACCATGGGCCACAGCTTTTTAAGTTCGCGGTCGTTCTTGTTGCCGAATACCTTGGTTAGGCTTTTTAACATGCGTGGCTATCTCCGTGGTGTCTACTTGTTAATGAACAGACGGCCCATTCTCCAATTTAGGTGAACGGGCCGCATTCTCGCAAGGGCTAGTTTAAATAAAAACGTGCGGTTATCAGTAAGGTTTGATGTCCTCGATGATGTAATTCAGGGGATTCACTGACTTGTCTTTCAGGTGGATTTCAAAATGCAGGTGAGGGCCTGTTGAGCGTCCGGTACTGCCAACGTAGCCAATCAAGTCGCCGCGCTTTATTCTTTGACCCTTGGAAACATTAAATTTAGATAAATGACCGTATTTGGTGACGATCTCGTTGCCGTGGTTTATTTCTAAGTGGTTACCAAAACCACCATGGTATCCCTTTTCCACAACGATGCCATCAGCAGGTGCGTAGACAGGCGTGCCGTGGGCGCACGAAATATCAAGCCCGTTATGCCATGAACGTTTTTTCGTGAATGGATCAGTCCTGTAATTAAATCCGCTAACAAGCCAGCCACGAGCCGGTAATAGGGAAGGCGTCGACTGCAACAATTCAGATTGTGTCTTAAAGGCTTCGTCTAAGTCTTCCAACCTTTGTTCGACCACACTTGATTGCTGCTCGATAAGGGATAAGTCATATCTCAAGTATTGACTCAATTCATTATCAAAGAAACTATTGCCACCTAAACCGCCAGTTACGGTTGAGTTGGCGTCCACGCCAACCAATGTCGCTAGTTTGCTCGTTTTCTCGTCAAAAACTTGCAGTTTTTTCTCGATTTCCATCGTCGCTGCCAAATATCGTTCGTTGGCCACTGTCAGATCTGCAATCTTTTCTTGGGCTCGAGCTAGCTCAGAGCCGTCAGAAAACTGTCTGACCCAAAGGTAGCCGAACGAAAATGTGGTGATCGCAAACAGAAAGAAACAACTGACGGCGAGCTTTATCGTTCTTGGCGCAATCGAAAATTGTCGATGTTCGGCCAGCTCGTCGCTGAACACCATAACGGTTAGGCGTTTATTCTGAATCATTCGGTAACCCTATCCCCCGGAAACTGATCCTGTCCAAACTGGACCTCGAATCAGTTCGTTCCCAAAATAGCTCCGTTTTCTGAATCGAAGTTCAGTGAAATCTATGTATCCAACGGTCGCGTTTAGGCAAACCAGGTTTACAGAGCCAGTCGCCATTGTATCGAAATCCCAGACTCACCCCAAGGTTTTTTTGAAAAAAAGAGTTTGAGTGAGTCTAGGACAGATGATTACCGATGCCAAAGTTGGATTTAATCCTCGTCATCGTCGGTATCAAGTTCGTTGGGGATGCCCAATAAGGTGCAATAGCCCCCATAAATGGTTAGTTGCGCTTTTTTCTCTTCTTGTAATGTATGCAATCGCTCTTTGATGGCGGCGAGCTCTTTTTCGATTTGCTGCTCAATGCGACCAATTTCATCTTTGGTGTCGCGCAACAGGCCTTCGTACTTCGATTTGCGTTCTGGCTGCATGCGGTGAACTCCTCATCGATCAATTATCCTGCGGTCAGGAAGTTTTACATATGGTCAGATCACCATTCTAAAGCAAAGAGACACAGGCCCAAAGACGAAATTTGACCCTTATTGAGAATCATTGAGCTTGGAGAGTTCTTGTTCGATTTGTTCTTCGGTGTATCCCAGCTGTTTATACAGTTTTCTGAGTTGTTCGCGTTTCACTTCCAATTCGCTCTTTAATTCCTCATTTGGGTCATCGCCTTGTTCCGCAGCTACCTCTTGTGTGATGCTTTCGATAGTCGCTTCATCGATTGCCGGTAGGTCCGTCATTGCATCAGGCTGTTCCTGCACACCTTGCGTTATGTCGGGTTCCTGAATAGGAGCAGATTGGTTCGCACTCAATTTAGGCCAGAAAAAATAGGCCGCAGCGACAATGGCGATCAAAGAAAGGCTCACAACCGTGATGAGAAGCGTCTTCGAGTTCCCGGAACTGGAAGTTTTGGCCATAACCGGGCTCATTTGTTGGTGCGCGCGTACTTGGCCTGTGTCCGGCATAATCACTGCCGGTTTAGAAGAACTGGCTGTCTTGGGCCGTCGACTGTCCGTTTGCGTGAGCTTACTCATGTCCCTTGCGAACAAGCTCTTCATGAAGTCGGCGACATCGGACTCATTAATGTGATATTTGCCCTGCTTCATGAAGTCTTTGAGTTCAATCTCCATGTCTTTTGCCGTGAAAAATCGTTCGTCTACATCCTTGGCCAAAGCTTTCAGCATGATGCTTTCTAAGCCAGCCGAAATCTTGTGGTTGATACTGGATGGTTTAGGGAAATTGGCATCACGCACATTCTTGAGGATCGAAAGCTCGCTGTCGCCATCGATTAGTTTTTTGCCCGTTAGACACTCATACATCACGTTACCTAGGCTAAAAATATCTGAACGGGAATCTATCTTGTTGCCATCCGCCTGTTCAGGTGACATATACAGCAGTTTGCCTTTGAGTGAACCGGCAACCGTCTGGGAAGCTTTGATGGATGCCTTGGCGATACCAAAATCCACCAGTTTAATTTCACCTTCGCTTGAGATCAGGATGTTCTGTGGCGAAATGTCACGATGCACGATATTGAGATCGCGATTGCCAAAATCCTTCTTTGTGTGTGCGTAGTTTAATGCTGAGCACAGTTTCATGCCTATGAAACTGGCGATTTCTTGGGGCATGGTGACGCCAAGTTCATTGCACAGGTTTACGATGGTTCTGAGGTTGTTGCCAGACACATATTCCATGGCAATGAAAAACGAATGGCCCATTTTCCCGAGCTCATAAATTTGCGCAATATTGGGATGTGTCAGGTTTGCCGCTACTTTTGCCTCGTCAATGAACATGGTAATGAATTCATCGTTATCACTTAAATGAGGCAGAATTTTTTTGATGGCGACAATTTTTTCGAAGCCTTTTTCGCCAATTAAGCGCGCCTTCCATACTTCCGCCATCCCGCCTGCAGCAATTTTCGACAACAACTGATATTCGTTTGTTTTACTTAATTCTGGACGCGGACGCTTGGTTGCGGGCCCGTCAATGGGGGGGGTACTCTTGGCTGGGGTCGGCGGTGCTGGCTTTTGAGCGGCGACGGGCGCCGGTTTTTTTTGCGTTCGTGGGGCAGGCGCAGCCGGTGGCGGGGGTGCCATCACAGGTGGAGAGACATGAACTTTCGGTGTTGACGGTACCGCACTCGCCGGTTTTGCCGGGATATTTGCGACAGGACGCGCCGGTGTGGGCGCAGACTTGGAGGGTGCAGCGGGTGGCTCTGAGCTTTCGATGTCGTCGATCAGTGCGCCGAAAATATCGCTGCTAGTTAATTTCTCTTCTAACGTCTTATTGGGTTGGGTCATCGAAGACAAGCCTTGTTGAGGTCTGTGGCTGTCCTGACTCAAAGGCGCATCTTGCTTGATCTTTTCCATTTCGCGTTTGAGGTCTTCAGCACTCACGCGCATGGTCGCACTGTCGTCACTTTGACTCGGTACTTTACTGGCTAAAGGAGGTTTTTTACTTGGCGGCGCTTTGGGTGCTACTGTTTTTGGCGCGCTGACCTTGCGCGATTTACCACCAATCTCAATCCCACTGAGCGTGTGTTCGAGTAACCTATTGACGTTGGCTTCGACCGTCAGACGTGACTTTTTCTTTTTTGGGGAAGCCAATTCAGTCAGTGTGGAACCCAGCTTGCGTTCCATCGATTCATCTAACGTATTAGGTTTGGCGTTGCTTGGTCGCTTTGCAATTAATTCATCCACAGTCTTAACCATCTGCTCGTTGGTGTAGGGTTTCTCCAAATAGGCAGAAACCCCATATTTTGTTTTGGCGTCGCGTTGATATTTATCGCCTTTGTAAACGGCCGTCGAGATAATGATTGGCAGTTTTGCATCCCAGTTCCTTGCCTTTTGGCTAACGGTGAAACCATTGATTCCAGGTAACATAGGGTCAATAATGCACAAGTCGGGTTTCTCATGTTGAATCTGTTCGATGGCTTCGCCGCCATTTCGCACAAGCACTGTCGTATAACCCGCTTGGCGTAGGGCTTCATCAATGTTAGCCAGACTTTTGTCATCATAATCGGCCACGAGAATCTTCGCGCGTCTCATCGAGTCAACCTATTGATAGTGCGAAAGATACATATTCACGCTCATGCTGAAACTGGCACCCATTCTTATCACAGTTTTGTGGAGATGTAAAAAGTCGATACTTCATACAGCCTAACACGATCTGACGCATCGTATTAGCGCGATTTCCACCAGATAGGACACATCTTTGTATTTCCCGGAACATTGTAGCATCGTTTTCGGTTGGCGTAATATAGGCGTTCGTCATTGATGAATTTGTTATGCATAAGGAGGAATCAGAATGGGCCTTATAATTTGTTCGATTTTTAGTATGTGGCCCCAAGTTGACATCACGTCGCCCGTCGCCTCCAAGCAGGAGGGATACCAGCTTGAGGGTCGGTCTGTAACTTACACAAATAAAGACTTCACCGCTAAAATAATGCCGCTTGATGTTCGCGAATTCAGAGCGTTCTTAATATCTAGAGGTGTCGCTGCTAGTTACCTTGAGACGCCTGCGCTACAAAAACGACTTTCAAATATGGCTGTCTTTGAATTGCGCTTGACTAACCAAGGTGAGCAGCCGCTCCTGGTTACGCCTGATCGTGCGGTTTTGACGCAGGGTAGGCGACCTGTCGCTCGCCTCGCACAAATGATGGACATCATTCCACCTTCGGATCCCACTGTAAATGCGGGCGATGAAGCGTTAGCTGCTGCGATCGCAAGGTCTTCGCAATCGATTGGTCCCCGTGATACTTTTAGGCAAGTCATCGTCTTCTTACCTTTGTTGGGAAATGATGAGATTCCCCCGCGTCAATTAACCTTTCGTCTGGATCAAATCTATTGCGGCATTGACTCGCATTCAATTGAGGGCTCATTTATGTTAGGTAGACGTCCTAACCCGTGAAGAATGCATGTCTTATATGCTTGACTTTGTTTTTGGCAGTATTTGTTTCTGCTCAAGACGTGCAAGTTACTATCACCACCAAAGAAAATAGAAGGTTGGCTGATGGACGCATTATTTACGAAAACTATTTCAAAATGGAAAGCCCTGATTTTTTCCTGTTGACGGCTGATCGTGCGGAGTATTTACCTGATTCGAATCTGGTCATCGCCGACGGGAACGTTAAGATTGACTATCATGCGAGTATGGGTCTAGTGGAGGTTGCCGCCCAACACGCCGTTTTCGATTTGTCGACACAAGCTGGACTATTTGAAGACGTTTCGGTTCAGTTTGGTGACGATTTGTTCTTTCGCGGCGAACGATTGGAAGTCTTAGATCGTGATCGCGTTCTTATCATTAAGGGCACGATGACGTCATGCAATCAACCGGTTAATCATTGGAGTGTTCGCATAAAGACAGCCCAAATCAAACGAGAGGGTTACGCCAGTATCCGCGGAGCCACATTAAGGGTATTAAACGTACCTGTTATTTACCTGCCTGCCATGTGGTTACCCGCGTTCCAAGATCGCCGTTCCGGAATGTTGGTCCCCGAAACCGGCAGTTCAGATCGCAATGGACTGTATCTTGGCATCCCATTTTATTGGGCGCCTAGGGAGGATTTTGACCTCACGCTGACACCCTATTTTTTTGATGACGCGGGATTGAGGTCTGATGTTGAAATCCGCTATGCGCCCAGCGACGAAATTCACGGAACATTTCAAGGAAATTACATCCGCGATCAAGTTATAGAGCGAGCGGACCAGCCACCATTAGAATCAGGCGAACCTATCGATCCATCGCGTTATCGATTGCACCTACAACATGCGCAGCGCATGGCTGGTGGACAACTCAATATCCATGTCGATGAAGGCTCTGACTTTCAGGTTGAACGTGACTTTTTGGTTGATACAGAGCGATCTAGGATTCGCGATTATGTTCAACAAGCTGAATTTACGCGCACATTTGAACTTTTTGCGGTGCGATTGCAGATGGACCAGACTCGCCGCATCCTGTCAGATGTCAATAACATCAGTGAAGTAAGATTCTTGCCTTCGCTGCGGCTTGTGCAACCACAAACCCATATCGGGGCTGGTATTTTTATGACGAACAGGGCCTATTTGGACCAGCTCAGGTTTCGCGACTTGGGGCCGCAATCGATTTCTGACGATACTTGGCGATTCGGTTTAGAGTCTGAGTTTAGCCGCGCCACCAACGTTGGTGCCTACATACATACGAGGTACGGAACGGGTTTCCGAGGTGTGAGTTATCAAACGGATTCAACGCAAGATGGGGAGCGACAGGGAGCTTATGTTTTTGCCGATGTGCTAGGCCCTCGACTGCTACGTAAGTATTACGGAAAGGATCGGGAATTCGCGCATCTTATTGATTATGGCCTGACGGCCAGATATGGCACGGATGACCGAGAGCCGATTTTTGACGATATATTTTTTGACGAATTGGACATTAGGTTGGATCGACAATTATCCGCCGACGTTCAAGGTGGATGGTTCGTGCAGTCACGTGTGTTTGTCGGCTCAGGGGGCGTGGTACTGCCGTATCTTGAGATCGATTTACGGCAAGGCTGGATGAGTCACAGTTCTCAACAGCCCATAAAGATGACGGTCCGATTAGGCGACCGTAAAGGTTACACGCTTAATGGCCTGGTTGAATACGAACCCGAAGCGGGTGTTTTTGATACCGTGACCCTATACGGCAACGTCAAACGTGGTCGCTTTCAAGGGTTTATGGGCTATGTCAAACGGGACTTAAATACGGAACCCCAGGACAGCTTATTGGCGGCCTCTCATTTGTCGTTCTTGAACCAAAAAGCTCGTGTTCGCGTTTCCTTCGATTATGACTTCAATATTTCGGATTTTAAGAGCCAAGAACTCACGCTGTCATACCAGGGCGCTTGTGTTGGCGGCGTTATGCGTTATATCGAAGCTCCGTTCTCCTCGGACGTGAGTGCTGACAGCCAGTGGTTTCAGCTTGGGATCACGTTGCGAAATCTCGGTGAGTTGGGATTGCGCCTGTGATCGGACAAGAAGGCAAACGTAAGTTCGTCCATATTGCCATGGTAACTCCGGCCCTCTTAATTGGTCGCATCCCGCCATGGTCCATCTGCATGTGTTGCGCTGTGGCCGCATGCTTCAATTTATTTGTTCTCCCGCGTCTTTCATCTCGGGCACTGGAGCGTCCTGAGGACAAGCAACGAGGGGTAGCTTTAGGCATTGTCATTTATCCTTGTGTCCTTCTGCTTTTGAGTGTGATTTTTTACCAGCAACAGATCTTTCTAGTCGTCGCTTGGGGTGCGATGGCTTGGGGCGACGGCTTTGCGGGCATCATAGGTCGCGCCAGTAAAGGCCCTACCTTGGCCTGGAACCCGGCTAAGAGTTGGCCCGGATTATTTGCTTTTGTAGGGATTGGCTCGCTCATGACCTGGGTTTGGGTCTTGCTGTTGCCAGAGCCATCCCGAATTGGTATAGGTGGGGCTGAGTGGTTCATGTTGATCAGTTTGGCCATGATCTTTGCGGCTTGGGTCGAATCGCTTCCCGGTTTGGTTGACGATAACCTTGCGGTACCGTTAGTCGCGGCCTTGGGCGCCTGGATTGGATACCAATCTTTAGATGCCCCTATATCTGTCCCAACCGATTGGATTTGGGGCACCTTAGTCGTCACAGCGCTGGTTATTGCAAGCTTTGTCTCGCGAAAGATGAATTTGAGCGGAGCACTGGTTGGTGGCTTGATTGCCCTGCTTATTTACTTAGGCGCTGGTTTCCCAGGCGTTGCCTTGTTATTTACGTTTTTCGTCTTGGGCAGTATTGCCTCATCTTGGCGACGAGACCGAAAGAAAGGTCTCGAACAGGAAAACAAAGGGCGGCGTAGTATCCGACACGCGATCGCGAACGGGGGATTCTCTGCTTTTTGTGGGCTATGCGTTTGGCTACACATTGCAGATCCAACGATGTGGCGCCTCATGTTGGCCGCCGGATTGGCATCGGCAACGGCGGACACTTTATCGTCAGAACTGGGTAATGTTTACGGTAAGCGGTTTCTGAACATACTTACATGGCGTGTCGATGAACGCGGACGCGATGGTGTGGTTAGCTTGGAAGGCACGTTGTTGGGTGCCCTTGGGGCTTCACTCGTCGCTTGCGTATGGTTTGTGGCAACGGCTCAACTTTGGCAAAGCGCACTGATCTTCGCTGCAGGATTAGTTGGCAACGCCATCGATTCTGTCCTGGGTGCTAGCCTGCAGCGAAAGGGCCTTATGACGAACGATAGCGTCAATTTTGCCAATACGCTCAGTGCCGGGTTGTTTGTAGTTTTTGTGCTTAAGGTAGTAGCAGCGTAAAGCCTAGCGTCCAAAAATCGTTGTGCTCACTGTTCATTTTTAGCTTGTCGTCGAATGCATGGTGATAATCATAGTCAGCATGGATAGAAAGTCGGTTGGTAACAGACCAATGGTATGACGCGGCGACAGATCCGTGATTGAGCTCTTCTGAATAGGGACCATATTCTAGGATTTGGCCCTGTCTGTTGGATTTTTCCTCCATGCCTGTCGATAGTCCCAAGCCAAAGTCAAAGTTGAGGCGTGACCTGCGAGACAGCGGGAATCCTTTTGACAAAGAAAAGTCAAAGTAGGTTCCTCGATAAGCATCAAAATCGTAAGCGACGCCATAGGCCGGGTGCCATGATGATTGATGGGCAATACGGAAAGAGATCTCTTGCGTGTCGGGAACATCACCGCCTGTGTAGTTGTATAGCCGATAACCCGTGGTTGTTATGGCGTTGCCGCGGATCGCCGTGTATTCGATAGCGTGAGTGAACTCCTCAAATTTTTCGAACTCGATCAACGCATTTAGTTGATCGGAACCAGAGTGGTGAAAAATATTGTAGCTCCACGATCCTAGACCCAGTGTCAGGTCAATTTGGTACGAGGCTTCAGGATCTAGCACTCTGCCGCGAAACATATAGGTGTCGAGATAGTCTAGCGCTAAGGTGACGCCAATTGGAGATGCCTGTCGTCTTTGCGGTTGCGCAAATATTAATGAACAGGTGAATAGACAGATGCAAATCGACAAGCGCATGACGGAACTCCCTGGATTGGTTCGGGATTCTTATATCACAAAAGCGACGCCACGCGCTGCCGATCTTGGCTTTATCGAGGTGCAGGGAGCTTGAGATCGGCGTTGTTTAAGCGCAGATAATTCTGTCGCCGATTGTTTTCCCGATCGGCATCTGCCAAGTCGTGTTCAAAATCTATCCAAGCGTCAAAGAGCTGAACATGAGGGTCTTGGCCGTACCAAGTCATGCGCGTGTTGGCCTCCCAAACAAGCTCAACGGTCACTTTTTGGCCCGGGTTCAACGGTGGGATACTGGCGATGCCGACGCGTTCTGTGGTTTCCGATAAGAACGAGGTCGTGTTGTTGAAAACAGTCAATGTGCTGGCCGGACTCTTTCCAGACCCCTTATTCTCAACTTGATACGAGATTTGCACAAGTTCACCTGCCGAAGGCTTGGCTGGAGCGCAAGAAAATTGAACGATTTGCAGGTCAGGCGCGTCTTCCAAATACCAAAGAGTCACGTGCGGCCTACCAATGCGGAATGAAACCGGTATCTGATTTGAACCGGGCGCTATTTTAGGCAGTCCAATATGACTCATTTGAAGACGAGTTTCGATGGCGCAACGTGATATTTGATCGATGTCATCGGCCTCGACAATAACGTCAAATTGATTGGATCCTTCTATTAATTTAGAGAAGATGGCATTGCCGCCGACCAACCGACCAACAAAGTGACTCTGCTCCCATACGTCAACCCATATTCGATCAAACGATGTATGGTCCGGAATCTTTATCCACCCCTCGGTAAAAATGAACGGGGATTTCATCCTAATCCGATAACCAGGTGTACCAGCCGGTGTTTCTGTGGCGATCCACTTGGCCGGCGATTTCAAATAATTAGGGGCATAGGTTAAACGGCCTTGGACGAGCCAGGGCGGATCTTTGCGCAAGGTCTTTTCGCCATAGTATTGCGTCCAGGAGTCGGGGTGATAGGCAACAACGGGCTCCGAATAGACAACTTCAAAAAACTCGCCAAAACGCAAATCCATCGTGAATGATTTGTCTGTTTTCCAGTGTGGGCCTTGCTCGCTGTCTTCGAATTTCGGCTGCGCAATTTTGTACCAATGAACTAAGTGTTCCGGCGGATAGCCTATTGGATCTAGACCAAATGTATCCAGCTTTTGATTAAGCAATCCAGGGTTCAGTTTGATTTCATCGAAACCAGCTACATCACCGCTCGAATTCAAATAATAGTTACGATGTTGCAAATCGTATAGGTGCCACGACCCTTCGTAGTACACCTCTGCTAGTGTGTGCTGAGGCCAACCGACAATGCGCGAACGGAGACCGGCCAAATGCCAAAGTCCAGCTTGCAGGCGGCCTAGGTCGTAGCAAAATCCGTAGCCAAAGTTCCAAATAAGCGCGCCAAGGTCTTCGACCGTTAGATCAATTCCCTGAGCCGGGTAGAACCAGTCGCGCATGTCGTTTACGACAAATTCAAATAGGCGTTCGGCACGTTCGCGCTCACTGCGGCTGCCGGCTGTTAAATGTTGCACCAAGGCATTTAAGTCACCAACGGCAGGTTCCCCTTCTGATTGAATGGTCCAGCCAACAACTGGTCCCATCACTCGGTAGCACACAAATTGAGGCGTGCATGACGGATCAAGGTCAAGCTGAATGTGACCGGGACTTGAGAGGCGTATGTCGGCTCTGTTGCAGCCTCGTTCGTTCGCATTTGGATAATCGTGTTGGCGTATGGAAGCTTGATCTTGGTTTGGAACCAATAGGCATAGAATGATCAATGTAGCTGACATGAATGGACTCCCCTGAAACAAATTCGTATGGCGAGGGCTAGTCCAAATCTCGTGCCTATTCAGTTAACGTGCTTGGTTTAAATCATTTATCCGTAATTTGTGGGCCGTCAATTGCCAGTTTTTCACTGACTCCATAACCATGTCAGTGTAGCTGTACACAGCGACACATTCTGTTTCGCCAAACCAAGACACACTCTTTATGGAAGAAGTAGCACGTGATCTTGGCGGCGGTTATTATCACGATTGCAGTCGGGGCTATTCTTCTCGATGTCAATCCAGGCATCGATAATCTGAGCATGAGGATCTTGTTTGTACCAAGTCATCCGTTGATTGGCTTCCCAATAAACAGTCACTTCGGCTTGGCCTCCTGGCTCTAATGGTGGTATGTGGGCAGTGCCAACTTTTTCGATGGTTTCGGCGCGTAACGCTGTTGTGTTGTTAAAGACATTTAGTGTGGTAGCGGGACTCTGACCGGATCCACGATTACGTATGCGATAGATTAGTTGGCAAACTTGTTTGTTCTTTGGTCGCTCGGGTACACAGCGAAATCCGTCTATTCTAAGATCTGGCGCATCGGCGAGGTACCACAAGCTTAAACTAGGATTTCCGGATTCGAACTGAGCCTGTACTTGGTTTAGTCCAGGTCGAAGCTTGGGAACGCCTATGTGGCTTATTTGCAGCCGCGTCTCAATTTGAGTTTGTGACACATCAATAGGGGACTGTGGGTTGTTCTCAACAATTACCTTAAATGTGTTGCAACCGGCAATTTGTTTGGAGAAAAGGGCCTTGCCAGCCTCAAATTGACCGACGAGGGTCGTTTGTCCCCAAACTTCAATCCAGAACCTAGCTTTTGCGGTCAGGTTGGGAATCGTGATCCAACCCTCAGTGAAAATGAATGGCGACTCCATGTTGAGTGCCAAGGCATCGGCGCCTTCGGGAGACGTGGTTGACTGCCATGCCCGCTTATCCTCCGGTCGGAATTGTTGTCGACCCAAAACAGGCCAAGGAGGTTCTTTTCGCAGGGTCATCTCGCCGTAGAATTGGGCCCAAGAATCAGGGTGATAAATAATGGCTGGTTCGGTGTAAACAATATCGAACCATTCGTTTTCGCGCAGGTTAAGCGAATAGGAGTGGGTGTCCTTCCAACTTGGCCCGTTGACGGAATCAGCATAACTGGGATCTGCTTGTTGAAATACTGTTGCCAAATATTCGGGCGGGTAGCCAATGGGGTCATGGCCAACTGCATCCAATTGTTGAGCCAAGATTGAAGGGTTGGTTTTCAACAGCGCGAAACTGGCTACCTGATTCTGTTCATTCAAGTAAAACATGCGGTGTTGCGCGTCGTACATGTGCCAATCGCCGTCGTAATAAACTTCGGCAAGCGTGTGTCTTGGCCAGGCAACGATTCGTCCCCGCAAACCAGCACGATCCCATAAGCCCACCATCAATCGGCTCAGGTCGTAGCAAAACCCATATCCAAAACCCCAAATCAAGACGTTGAGGTCCTCGACGGTAAGGTCTATTCCTTGGGCTGGAAAATACCAGTCTCTCATTTCCTCAACCACAAAATAATATATAAGCTCAGCTTTTTCTCGATCACTGGTAGCGTATTCTGTAATTGAGGTAATGAGGCCGTTGAGGTCCCCAACTGCCGGTGTATGTTCGTCTTTAATGCGCCAGTTCTTGACAGGACCGTGAACGCGATAACCCACTAACTGTGGCGTACACCACGGATCAATTGACAGGGCGACAAAGCCCGATTTCTGGATCTCGAAGTCCGCGCGTATCTGGGTAGGCTCATCTGTACCTTGAAAACGATCACGACTATAGTTTTCCGTGTAATCCACTTGCGCGGATGTGAAAAAAGTGAGGATTAGACACAAGAATGTCATATTTGTCTTGCTAAACTCCGGTTGTGATTAGGTACGCCCAATTCAATATCAATCCAAGTAGTACCAAAGACACCAACAATGGCCGACTGGCCCATTCGGTTTTGACGACGGGTTTCAATTTCTTGTGAAAGGCCACCAAATCGAGGCCGAAATAGACAGTTAACAGCAGACCAAACAAGACCATGCCTGGATTTAATTGAAGTGCGCTTAGGAACTCAAAATGGCTGATATGAAAAAGGGCTCGCGTGGAACCGCAAGTCAAACATGGAATGCCTGCGATGCTTTTTAATGGGCAAACCAATCCTGTGTTTCCTTGTAACAATCGGATGGCCAGTAGTCCCGCTACGAGCAGAGTCAAATACACATGACCACTTGGGAAATCCCAGCGTGGCCGGGGTCTGAATTCCAATATCGCGGCGATCATCAGCCTGACGCTGCTATGCCGCCGATGGCTATTGCGACGACCATCGCAGCACATGCACAGGCACAACAGAAAACGAGGGGCGTCAAAACGGTGCCTACCGCACGGCCTGGCGTCGATTTTCCGCAGTAAACCAGACCCATCCCAAATAAGACCATAGACCAAACGACAAAGATAATGTTCAGGTAAGGCACCCAGCCAAAAATAATTGGCGTTTGTGCAAAAGCGTAGACACGGATGAAGGTGCTGAAACGAGGCTTAAATGATTTCCAGATATAGGCAGCCAGGTAGTAAATCAATACTGAAACAAAGAAGCTCATGATCGTCGTTACTGGGATTGTGATGACACGTGCCAAAAAGAAGCCTGGACTGCTGGGATCAATTAAGGGCATCAGCGAGTCAATATCGGCGTCAATATTGAATTGCTCGAACAGTTCTCTGAACATTTCGCTGTAGTCCGGTTGTGGGAACAGCTGAAATATCACCAACCCCACGAGCAATGCCAGCAATTGGCTAAGGCACATGATGGTGAGCGCCCAGATGACGGCGGATGTGGCAGATCGTTCCTCATGTAAGGATGAAAAGAAGTTTTTGGGATCGAAAAGGATGCGCTTCGCCGTGGTGACAACTGCTGCGATGGCGTTGCCTTGATATTGAGGATCCTCGATCGGCGGCTCAGGTCCAACCGGCAATGCACTGGTTTCAGACCATGTTTGCTGGGCGTCATAACGAGGGGGCGGTTCGGTGGGAAGCGTCGGCTCCATTTTTGCTCCTTGATCTCATTAATTTCATTCTACCGTAGATGGGCGTGAATCACATGAAGCATCGATGGGGTGTACTCGGTTAGAATCACGAACATGCGCACAAAGGGATGGTGGTTCTGGATTGACGAAGGCGGTACCTTCACCGATGTGATAGCTCGTGACCCGGCCGGCAAGATAATCGTCAGCAAGATCTTGTCACGCACATCGAATTACCAGAACCCAATCACACATGCCGTTCAGCAAATCGCAGGGGACGGATCGATTGCTGGCATCAAGGTAGGTACCACAGTAGCGACAAATGCGCTGCTTGAACGTGCCGGCAGCCGCTGTGCATTGGTTACCACACGAGGGCACGGCGATGCCGTGGTTATAGGTCGTCAAAATAGGTCACATCTGTTTGAGCTGCATATCAAACGCTCAAAACATCTATACGACGACGTGATCGAGATTGATGAACGCATTGACGCACAAGGTGAGGTTGTTGAGCCTCTGAATCGCGTGTCCTTAGAGAATGAATTAAATGAACTTTTTGCACGCGGCCACCGTATCCTTGCGGTCGCTTATCTAAACGCTTATTTGAATCCAGCCCATGAACGCCAGACATTTGATCTTGCATCAAAGATTGGGTTTGAGCACGTGGTCTGCTCAACCGATGTCAATCGACTAGCCAAGTGGTTGCCTCGCTGTGAAACGGCACTGCTTGACGCCTATTTGGGTCGTACGCTGCAAACCTTTGTCAATGACATCAAATCGGCTGTGCGCGATGCACCGTGTTGGACAATGACATCTGCTGCGGGTTTAACGATGGCTGAAAGCTTTAAGCCCCATGATAGTTTGCTGTCCGGTCCAGCTGGTGGATTAGCTGGAGCGATCGAAGTGGCGCGCCGCAATCAATTAGACGGAATTGTGACCTTTGATATGGGCGGAACTTCCACCGATGTGGCTGCCTTTATCGATGAAATTGAATGGGAAACAGATGGCGTGTTAGCAGATGTGCACGTACATGCGCCAATGGTTCGCATACACACTATTGCTGCTGGTGGTGGTTCTAAGCTGCATTTTGATGGGCATCGTATGCTGGTTGGACCGAAATCAGCAGGCGCGGAGCCTGGACCAGCTTGTTATGGGCGCGGTGGGCCCTTGTCACTGACAGACAGCCAAGTCGTCTTAGGTGTTATCACCGCTGACCAGTTTCCGAACGTTTTTGGGCACAGCAATACGGAGCAGCTGGATGAAGGCGCTTCTTTTCAATCGATGAAAGATCTTGCGAAACAAATTCGGGATTCTGAACAAGCAGCCGATTGTGTTGAGGTAGCAGAGGGATTTGTGGCCATTGCTGTAAATCAGATGGCTAGTGCCATTCAACAGGTAACATTAGCTCGGGGTTTGGATGTACGTGATTTGAGTCTCATGTCTTTTGGCGGTGCGGCGGGCCAATATGCTTGTTCCGTGGCCGAGCAACTTGAAATAACGCGCATTATTGTGCCCCAGCACGCCAGTCTCCTTTCGGCAGTTGGCATTGGACACGCCCCCTTAAAGCAAATGGTGCAAAGAACATTTGACTTGCCATTAGATGACCGCGGTCATGGTCAACTAAGTCAATGGGTCGCTCAGCAACAGATAGTATTGTCGAATCAAATAACAAGCCAGGGCGGCGATGCTGCAACGGCTGATAGTTTCACGCGTGTCTTCATAAGACCACAGGGTGCGGATTTCTCGATCGATGTAGAAATGGCCGATCTAAGAACTATGGTCGCTGATTTTCAGAGGGCTTATCAGTCTCGTTTTGGATTCGAACTCGGTCACGTTGAATTAGAAATTGATTACCTGTCTTTGGAGTTATCGAGTCATGTCGGCTGTGAATTGCCATTCCAGCAAGAGCCAGAAGCGGTAGACGCTGAAGCTTCATCGTTCCGGCGCCTATTCTGTGATGGATCCTGGGTAATGTTTGAGGTTCTGCAACGCAAAGCGTTGCCGGAAGCGACAATGAAGCCCGGACCCTGTCTGGTAGTCGAACTACATACTACATTGCTGGTCAAGCCAGGATGGCTTGTCAGCCGCCTTGCAAGTGGTGATTTGTTGTTGAAGAGACATGACACCAAGAAATCAGAACGCGAAGCTCATGCCCAAGTCGATCCGGTTCTATTAGAAGTCTATCGAAACAGGTTTCAATGTGTGGCTGAAATGATGGGAACGGTTTTGCAGAGAGCCGCATTAAGCGTGAATATTAAGGAGAGGCTCGATTTCTCATGCGCGGTTTTTGATGCGAGTGGGAATCTAGTATCAAACGCGCCGCACATGCCGGTTCATATTGGATCCATGGACATGAGCGTGCGGTCACTCATTGAGCGCACGGATCATTTTGCGGAAGGTGAAAGTTATGCCTTGAATGATCCGTATAGTGGGGGCACCCACTTACCCGATATCACCGTTGTGAGCCCTGTTTTTGTGGGTGGAGAGTTGGTGTTTTTTGTTGCTTCGCGAGGGCACCATGCAGACGTAGGTGGGTGTGTGCCGGGTTCTATGCCTGCCAATAGCCGCAACATTGATGAAGAAGGGGTGTTGTTTAGAGGCGAAAAAATTTCTGCACCCCACGGGTTCTTGACCGCTAGAGTGCAACAGCTGCTTTCGAGTGGAAAATGGCCAGCACGAAATGTAGTCACAAACATCGCTGATCTGAAGGCACAAATTGCGGCAAACAACCGTGGTGCCAGTGAGCTCAAACGCTGGATCGAGCAAATGAATCTCGCCGAAACGGCCGCATATATGCGCCACATTCAAGATTACGCGGCGACCTGTGTGAAACGGGCGTTGGCAGGCCTGCAACCTGGTGAGTTTGAGCTAGAGATGGACAATGGGTCATCCCTTCGACTTAGAGCAGAGCCGCAGGGTTCCGGTTGGCTGTTTGATTTCAGTGGGTCAAGTCCGCAGTCGGCTGACAATATGAATGCACCGCTCGCAATTACTAGAGCAGTGGTGTTGTACGTTTTGCGGGCTTGTGTATCAGAATCAATACCTCTTAATGCAGGGTGTTTGTGGCCGGTAGAGATCCGAGTCCCTGCGACGTCAATCTTGAATCCACGTGAACCAGCTGCCGTGGCCGCTGGCAACGTGGAGACAAGTCAGCATTTGGCTGATCTCATTTTGGCCGCTTTGGGCAAGCAGGCCGCAAGTCAGGGGTCGATGAACAATCTGTGCTTTGGCGACGGCTCACTTCAATACTATGAGACGATTTGTGGGGGATCCGGGGCAGGTCCCGATTTTGATGGTACAGATGCCATTCATACGCACATGACGAATTCGCGCATGACGGATAGTGAAATACTTGAACGCAGGTTTCCGGTACGTGTTAATCAGTTCCGAATCCGCAGAGGCAGTGGCGGCCAGGGCTTTTATAAGGGCGGTGCCGGTGTGGTACGTGAGATTATTTTTCTACGTCCGATGCAAGTTAGTTTGCTGTCGACGCGTCGGCGCACTTATCCCCACGGTCTGAATGGCGGTAATGCCGGACTTCGTGGCGTTAACCGGCTTATTCGCGCCAACGGTGACGAGTTGGAGCTTCCGGGATGTGTCGTGATTGACGTTTACGCGGGTGACTTATTACGCCTTGAAACACCCGGCGGCGGCGGTTTTGGAGCGGTGAACGCGTGAACTTGTGTACACAGAAATTATTGGCGGCCAAATCAATTGTGGTTCTAACTGGGGCAGGCGTCTCCGCTGAAAGTGGTGTTCCAACCTTTCGTGATGCGCAGACGGGTCTTTGGGAACGATTCAGACCAGAAGAGCTAGCCACACCTGCTGCCTTTCAAGATAACCCTAAGCTTGTTTGGGACTGGTATACGTGGCGCCGGGAATTGGTGTCTCGGGCCCAACCTAACTTGGCACATAAGGCGTTGGCGTCGATGGAGCGAGTCGCGCCCCATTTTAGGCTTATTACTCAGAACGTGGATGATCTCCATTTTCGAGCCGGTAGCCAATCCATATTGGAGTTACACGGAAGCATTACCAGGATTCGTTGTTCGGTGTGTAACCTGATTGAACCTGAATTCGATTCCAATTCAAGCCCGCCCACCTGTCCGCGATGTTCAAATTATTTGCGACCGGATGTTGTTTGGTTTGGTGAGTCTTTGTCTGAAACCGTTTTATCGGCAGCCTACGAAGCCTGTTCACAGGCTGATGTGTTTATCTCGATAGGCACATCAACGATGGTCCAACCCGCCGCGTCACTGCCTTTTATGGCTAAACAATATGGGGCATTCACAATTGAAATCAACCCCGACGATACCCCGTTTTCGATTGCAGCCGATGTTTGCTTAAGACAGAAAGCTGCTGCCGTTCTGCCAGCTCTGGTCTCTCAGACATGGACCTAGAGTGCTACAGAATTTCGCCTCGTCGTTGCTGAGCCAAACCAGTACGCAGCATCCATGCCGTGGCTAGGCACTCAATCAGGATTAAGCTAGCGCCCCAGTAGTATGCCTTGATGCCTTGAACGTCGGGCCATCCTATGCGCGACATGAGGAAATTGAGCAGTTCACTTTCATGGGTTAGACGCAGCATGACATGCAGCGCTAAGATAAAGAGACCGGTTGCCATCAACAAAAATCCGCCCGGTGATACCATGAGTTTAAGCGGATTCTCAATATATGGATTCATGAATACCAAGCCGAAGGCGAGGGCTAAAGCCACAATGACACATGCATCCCATAGCGAGGCCTGTGCTAACCACCAAAGCTCCTGAGGGGGAAGCTCCAATAAGTAGCCCGACCCTACAGATAGTGCCAGTGAAAAGGCAATGGTGGGCATGCCGAAGACGATGACCTTCGCCCAGATCCACGAAGTCCAGTTCTCGGGCGCTGTCTTCATAAGCCAAATTGCTGGGCCCTCAACTGAGAAACTGGTAAAAACGAATCGCGAGGCGATTGACATCGCAACAAATCCCACAAAGGCGGTGTTACCCAATGCGAGTTGGTAGCGTGTGCCCCCGAAAGGGGCCAGAGGTAGCTTTGTTATTGAGAATAGGTACAACGCGAGTAGGGACAGTAAGACAAATATTTGGGACCATTGGGAGGGATCACGGACCAGCAAAAGCAGCTCGCGTCCTACTTGGTGCCAGCGACGACTGGCTAGGCGCCGGCTAATCCATGACTCATTGTGGATCGTCGTTTTACCGTGGACCTCGCCACTGAGTGCTTGTAATGCCCGATCCCAAGATGGTTTGTAGAACCGACGTGCCACCATGATTAGTATTCCATGTATGGCAACTGTCATCCCAATGAGCCGATAGGCGTTGGGCAAACTCTGACGCCACTCTTTTTGGCTCAAGGCGGTGATGAAATCGGCCGCCCAAATGGCTGGGTTCCATGAGTTCCGACCCGGACTTACAAGGTCAACATAGCCTCGGAACCGGTCTATCCCGCCAGGACCAATAAATTGTTCAGGTTCCATGTAGCGAAACAAAAACACAAGTCCTGACATAAGTACTAGGGTGAAGACGAGTAGGACTTGATGGATGCGACGAGCGGGAAAGAGACGCACCAAGAACATGCAGAGAACCGTCGATGCAAACACGGGTGCGGAACACACGACGGCAAAACTCAAAATCGCTAAAAGACTAGCGCCAAGAGGGACCTCGCTTAACCTCATGAAATCCCAAATGAATGGGCTGCCAAATGCGAGAACCATCCAGCAGGATTGTAAATAGACCTGTCCATATCGATGCAAGATCCAACTATCAAAATTGACCGGAAGGCAGAATTGAAATTCAAGATCTTGGCTCATGTAGAAATTAGCAATGGCGGTCGTTAATGCTGACATGGTGACGATGCCGATTGAGATGATTAACATGATTTGCACGAGCTTAGTGATGAGGATGACCCCAAAGACGTCTTGCTGAAAAATGAATTCCGTCAGCACATCGCTCAGGCGCATGTAGCCGTAATAGAACATGCCAGCTAGGCCAACAATCACTAGAAAAATCAGTGGATGTTTCTTTAACTGTTCTTTTAGTCGATTCTTAACTTGGATCAGCGACATGATATTGAGAACGATCAAGTCATGGATCATATGGGAATGGCCTCGGGCTCATGGCCATCGACGGTCAAAGCCATAAAGACGGCTTCCAAATCGCCGTCATCTGTCTTCATGCGTTCGGTTAAGCTATTTAACGTTTCGTCGGCGACCAGTTTACCTTTGTGGATAATGCCGACACGATGACAGAGTTGGGCAGCCACCTCAAGTGTGTGGGTCGACATGAAAACAGAGTGTCCGGCTTCGGCAAAATCTGTAATCAATTGCTTGATCTGTAAGGCCGCTCTTGGGTCAAGACCTACCATCGGTTCATCAACAATGAGCAATTTGGGTTTGTGTAAAAGCGCTGAGGCCATGACTAGTTTCTGCCGCATGCCGTGTGAATAACGTTCAACAATTTCGTTGGCAAAATCGGTTAGTCGAAATTTCTCCAATAAATCATAACTACGTGTCTTGACGTAGTTGGCATCTAGACGACGTAAGGAACCCAGGAACCTCAATAACTCGATGGCTGTCATCTTGCCGTAAAGGAAAGGACGATCAGGTATGTAACCGATCATGTTGAGAATATCGTTGCGGTTCTTTTTGTAGGTGTAGCCGCCAATTTCGAGTTCGCCTTGATCGGGTTCCAGTATTCCGGTCAGCATACGGATGGTGGTGGTTTTCCCCGCACCGTTGGGACCTAAGAATGCGTAAACAACGCCTTCAGGAACGTCGAAATCGACACCGTCGACGGCGCGAAATGTTTGAAACTTTTTGGCTAAATTACGGGCTTTGATCAATGTGAAATCACCTTCCGGTTTAGGTCAAGCTTGGATGAGTGCCTAGGTGTTAGACCTTAGCTATGGTAAAAAAGTCTGCATGAAATGTCGCCTACTTCTTTTACTGCTTATTTGGGTCGCTAGTTGCGTTCCAAAACAAGATCTCCGCTCTAGGGTAGATCATGAAGGTGGGCAAGAACCACTTCCTCCTTTGTCCGAATGGATTGTTGATGCGAGTTGCGACCTTTATGAATCGGGTCTGGTTCACCTCGAACGAGGCGAAGTTCGTAACGCCTTCGCCATATTTGATGAAGCCGTTTGGCTGGTTATGGTTCATCGCTCTTATGACAGTCAGTTAGATGATCAATATAACTTCCTGATTGACGCCATTCACGCTATTAGTCGTGGACAGTCGGCTGCGGGTGAGGATCGAGTTGCGTATCATGTGGCTACCCTGGAACGTTTGTTGGATGGCGGTTTGACCGAGTCAGATATTGAACATCTGGGCGAAGAATCCCGTGTGATTGCGGGGTCAACCACGTTTCCACTCGTGACCAATCGCGCCGTTGATCGGTTTGTTGAGGTATTTTCGGGCGATCGCGCCGATGTCATTACGGCATCCCTGACTCGTGCGACCAAGTATTTGCCTATGATCCGCGAGATTCTCGCCGACTATGGCTTGCCTCCAGAATTGGCTTATTTACCCTTGATCGAGTCCGGCTACCAATCGCATGCCCGCTCGCGTGTCGCGGCCACAGGTATGTGGCAGTTCATGACAGGCACGGGTCGTGATTTTGATTTGAAGATTGACGGTTGGATGGACGAACGATTGGATCCCGTTGCGTCCACTCATGCAGCGGCCGCCTACCTAAGTGCGTTGCATAACATGTTCGATGACTGGTATTTAGCATTGGCCGCTTACAATGCCGGACCTGGTCGTGTGCGTTCAGCAATTCGAAGGGGAAAGTCTCGTGACTTTTGGACCCTTGCCCGCAAGCGCTTTTTCCCTCGCGAAACCATTGGTTATGTGCCCGCCTTTTTGGCGGCACTGACCATCGTCAACGACCCCAAATCCTTTGGCTTTGATATTGAGAACCAGGATTTATATGAATTTGATGAACTGGATGTGAGTTTCGGAATCGAACTTGATGTGTTGGCTAGGCATATGGGTCTTGCGCCCGATTTGCTGCGTCAGTTGAATCCTGCATTATTACGAGGCATTACGCCATTAGACGGTTCCGCTTATCAAATTCGCATTCCATCTGGTAGTTTGCGCCACGCACAAGCCGCCATAAACAGCATCCCTGAATCTGACCGAATCCGTGTGACTTACTATCGCGTACGGAGGGGTGACACGCTTTCAAGAATCGCTGGCAGTCATGGCGTAGGTGTCTCTGCTTTACAAAGCGCCAACGGTATTCGCAACGCCAATCGCTTGTCGATTGGTCAGGAGTTGGTGATCCCATTAGGTCCTGGCGGGTCGTCGGACTGGCTTCGCAATAGCCGCGTTCGTGGTCAGCCTCATCGGGAAATCAGTCATAGAGTTCGGCGCGGCGATACTTTGTCCAAGATTGCCTATGACTATCAAACAACGGTCGCTTCAATCTTATCTCTAAATCCCGGCGTCAAGGCCCAGTCCTTGCAAATTGGGAAGAAATTGAGGGTGACTCAGGGAAAAGGCAGTGGGCGAAACAAAGAGTATGTTGTTGTGGCTGGTGACACCCTAGCTGGCATAGCTCGTCGCTTTCGAACCTCAACGGCAGATCTCGTGAGGGCGAACCGACTTAGGTCGGCCGATTGGATTTCCGTTGGCCAAAAACTGCGTATCCCATAGATAAACAAGTCTTTTGCGTTGTCGGTTAGAGAGTTATCTGGGTCGGGACTTCACGATTCTAGATTGTCTTAAAGTCGCGATCGATGAGGCGCATCCGGGTCATGCGATGGCATAGGCTAAGCCACTTGACCAAGGCTTGCTTCTCTGTTACGTTCGGGATCGGCTGCGGGTGTAGCTCAGTTGGTAGAGTACAAGCTTCCCAAGCTTGGTGTCGCGAGTTCGAATCTCGTCGCCCGCTCCATCAAATCAACGACAATGAGTCACGACGAATAGGGACCGACAACAGGTAACACGCACGACTCTTTTAGGAAGATGTACCGGTGCATTTGGGGGCGAAATTTGGGATTCTTTGACAACAAACAAAAAAATGAAAAAACTGAGGCGAAACCCGTGACTACATACGTCTCGCCGCAACAGACTCAAAAGCCTTCGCAAGCAAAAGTCGAAGGTTCTACAACACGTATCGGTGCCAATATGACCATCGATGGAGAAACGAAAGGTAACGAAGACCTTCACGTTGACGGCACCGTAAAAGGACAGATCACGTGTACCAGCCATGTAACCGTCGGTCGTAGCGGAATCATAAAAGCTAATGTCCGTTGTGGCTCTATTAGCATTCAGGGTGAAGTCCAAGGTAATATCGAATCCGATGGCATGGTGACGATTGAATCAAGTGGTCGCTTAATTGGCGATATAACCTCTCGTACGTTTGTTAATGAGCCAGGAGGCTTTTTTGAAGGTTATTCACATATGGTTAAAGACAAACCGAAACAAGAAAGCCCAAATATAGAATCCAAAAATCAGAATCAGAATCAGAATCAGAAAAAGAAGTGAGGTCGACACCACAATGATCATTGGGACACCAAAAGAGATTAAAAACCAGGAATATCGCGTGGGACTGAGTGCAGCGGGCGTCCAAGCCCTCGTTCGCTCAGGGCATCAAGTATTAATCGAAAGCAATGCAGGAGCTGGTAGCGGGTTTACCGACGACGAATACCGAAAGGCTGGTGCTGAGATCGTCGCGACAGCACGCGAAATCTTTGATCGTTCGGAAATGATCATTAAAGTGAAAGAGCCGCAAGCAGTTGAATATGAAATGCTGCGCGAGCATCAAATCCTCTTCACCTACCTGCACTTGGCCCCTGATGCAAAACAGACGCAGGGTCTTATTAAGTCGCGAGCAACTTGCATTGCCTATGAGACGATTACTGACGATCACAATAGCTTGCCGTTGCTGACACCGATGAGTGAAGTAGCTGGACGCATGTCAATCCAAGTCGGTGCCTATTACATACAGCGCACGCAAGGCGGACTGGGTCTTTTGTTGGGCGGCGTGCCCGGCGTAGCACCAGCGGAGGTCCTCATCATTGGTGGCGGTATTGTCGGCTTGAATGCAGCAAAAATGGCTGTCGGACTAGGTGCCAGAGTGACTATCCTCGAAACTTCGGCTCATCGGATGCGATACTTGGACGACATATTTGGCGCGCGTGTTACTTGTCTTGCCAGCAACTCGTACAATATCGAAGCAAAGTTACGTTCATCTGATCTGGTGATTGGTGCCGTTCTGATCCCGGGTGCCAGTGCTCCGAAACTGGTTACCAAAGAACACATTCTAAATCTCATGAAACCGGGTTCTGTGATTGTTGATGTGGCAGTTGATCAAGGTGGGTGCCTGGAAACGACGAAGGCCACAACCCACGATGACCCCGTCTTTAAGGTGGGTGAGGTTATCCATTATTGCGTGGCAAACATGCCCGGAGCGGTGCCTCGTACATCTACCATCGCGCTAACTAATGTCACATTGCCTTATGCCCTTAAGATCGCTAACCTGGGAGCTAATGAAGCCATCAAATCCGATCGGCATTTGAAGAACGGTGTCAATGTCTGCCGTGGTCATGTGACTTATAAAGCTGTTGCTGATGCTCAAGGATTGCCCTACAAAGCGCTGGAAGAGGTTCTGACCTGATCCAGTGAATTCATGGTTCTTACTTGACCAGGAGCCGCTTGATGGCGCGCTCAATATGGCTGTCGATCACTATCTGCTAAACCAGCTGGAGCAAGCTGGTTTGGATAGGCCTGTTCTACGGCTTTACCAGTG
Organism: Holophagae bacterium; assembly: GCA_029263455.1. GTDB lineage: Bacteria > Acidobacteriota > Holophagae > Acanthopleuribacterales > Acanthopleuribacteraceae > JAGQSC01. The sequence goes on along the minus strand of JAJCXM010000004.1, from coordinate 392,109 downwards.
GAGCAGGCCAACGTTGAGTCTCGGCTACCATCAGCGCTGGCAGCGAGCAGTAGACCTGGAAGCTGCCAAGCGGTTGGGGACAGACGTGGTACGACGTTTAACCGGAGGTCGGGCAGTTCTCCATGATCGAGAGTTAACCTACTCGCTGGTTGCGCCTACCAGCCATCCGTTCAGCCAGTCAATTGCCGATAATTACCGGACGATCGGTCATGCACTAGCTCGGTTTAGCCAATCTATCGCCCCACATACTCACGCGGCTGGGGCTCAACCGCAAAATCGCGACCTTGTGCGCGGAGCTCTACCCTGTTTTGCGTCGATCTCGGATCAAGAAATCCAAGAAGGAACGCGAAAATTGATAGGCAGTTCTCAGAAAGTTGGTCGAGGCGCCTTCCTGCAACATGGCAGCATCCCGCTTTTTGATCATGCAGCCCAACTCCAAGAGCTGACGAGAACCAGTCTCAATATGCGTGAATACATGGCGACGCTCGAAGATTTGTACCAGCAGCAAGAACAGAGTATGCCGACGATTACTACCTTGAAGCAGGCGTTTGCATCTGCATTCGAGGCGAGTTTTGAGGTGCAAATGAAACCCCTGGAGATAGCGCTAGATACTGAGGAGATTAATCTCTTGGTTGAATCTAAATATGGCAACAATGAATGGACTTTTCGTAGATAAAAGAGCAAAGCGCGTAAATAGAGCAGGCAGCCCTTTTTGATCACTTCAAAGGCCATCTGCAAGCTTGGCTAGGGGTCTTTGGCAATGTTAGGATGGGGCGGGTCATCCGTACATATATTTAGTTTTGCCAGAGCTTTCGACCATTGGACCCAATAGAGGAGTGACTGTCATGTCAGAACCAACTCGTCAAGACACTGTCGACGACAATAATGACCTTCGCATGGTCCATGATTCCGAAATCGATGACTGGAAAGTTGGGGAAGGGAAGACGTTGTTCGGCGACGAAACTTGGTTTCAGCCAGCAGAACGTAAGCGTGGACGAGATCTAGAGAATTATGTGGCCGATATTGCCGAGAGCGTGCGTGTCTCGATGGATCAGGCAATCTCGATCTTAACGCCATGGTTCTTCTCCAACATGCCGCAGTTCTACTACCAAATGACGCCCCGTGACGAAAAAGTCCGTGATTTGCATGCCGTGATTACGGGTCACATTTTTGAGAGTAAACAGAAGCTGCAACTGTGGAATCGCGACCGCACCAAAACAACATTTCTGGCGCCTGGCACAGATCCGGCCATTTTTGCCGATATTGCGGGCTCTATCCACGATTTGGAAATCAAGAACGGATATGCCTTTACCTCGAACGATCAGTTACTCCTGATAGCTAGCTTTTTCACTTCTGAATATCGAAAAGTAGATTTAACCAACGCCAAGAATAAGGAGAAGCTAGAGCGGGCTCGTGCCATTCTTAAGGAAGATGACCCGGAGAAAATCGATAGCTTCCTTTTCAACTTGGACGACGACACCGTCATACACGCCACCCATTCTCGGCTGGCGCGCCTGTTTCGGCTTTATAGTGCCGTGCGTCATCGTGAAGATGTGATGACCCATCTGATTCCCAAGTACTACATGAACTCGACTCGATTCGATGTGGCCTATAAAAAAATGAATGGGGCGCAAACTCTGTTAAGTGTCCTCGCCCTTTTCGAGCGCTACGGCTTTTTGGCTTCGCGATTCATGGTCACAACCGTCGATCAGCACACCTCTACGCCTGTTGGTATTCTCACCTTCATCATCCAACACGAGTCTGGCGAAATTGTGCATGACCGATTTGTTCCTTTTCTGAAGTTGAACAAGGCTGTGAAGACGCTTAAATGGGTGGATACCGACGACTATGACCAGTTTTTAAAACCTCAATCTGAGGGGATGTCACCATACTCATTAAATGAGATCAATCTGATACGGGCGACCTCTGACTGGGTTCAAATCTTCCTTTCTAAAATAAATCCCTATTACTATTCCGTAGAACGAATTCGCAAAACCTACATGCGCCACCCGCGCGTCATCCATCAAGTTATTCGATATTTCCGTGTCAAATTTGATCCGCGAGAACACGATGAGCGCGACCAGAGAGCCAACGAAATGCGGCTCAAGATTCTTAGTGATATTGAAGACATCGACAACCGAATCCAACATGACATCATGATGGAATCGATGAATTTTATGTCTCACATTCTTAAGACCAATTATTACTTTCCACGAAAAACAGGCCTGTCTTTTCGGCTCGATCCAGACTGCCTGAACACAACCTTCTACCCCAACAAACCATTTGGTTTTTTCTATTTGGTGGGTCGTGATTATCGCGCTTTTCACGTGCGCTTCCGGGACACTGCCCGTGGCGGATTGCGTATCCTCATGCCCAAAGACACGAGCCAGTACGAAGGTTCGTTGGCGGGACTGTTTGATGAAGTCATAGGGCTTTCCTATGCGCAACAGCAAAAGAACAAGGACATTCCTGAAGGCGGTGCGAAAGCGGTCTTGTTGTTGACCCCTGACGCCGATCGTGAAACTTCAGCGGTAGGTGCGGTTGATTCACTTCTGAACCTGATTACGGTCGATCCCATCACCAATAAGTTGGATCCCACGATGATCGATTATTTCGGCCAGGAAGAGTATGTCTATTTAGGGCCGGACGAGAACTGTACCAATGAATTGATCGAAAAATTCATTGATATCGCCTCTAATCAAGGATACCGATACGCCAACGCCTTTATGTCTTCAAAACCCAAGAATGGCATTAACCATAAAGAGTTTGGTGTGACATCCGAAGGCGTCAATGTTTATTTAGAGAACATGTTAGGTGAGTTAGGAATTAACCCGCGTAAACAGACATTTACGATCAAGATGACTGGCGGTCCAGATGGTGACGTTGCCGGTAATGAACTTAAGATTCTGCACCGTGAATACGGGAAACGAGCGAAAGTAGTCGCGATAGGTGATGGCTATGGTGCCGCTTATGACCCTAACGGTTTGAACTGGAAAGAACTCTTGCGGCTAGTGACTGAAGGTCTCCCTATCAACAACTTTTCTGCCAATGCGCTGTCATCCTCCAAGAAGGCATTTGTCATCAGTGCCGATAGTCAAGAACACATCAAGACGCGTAACAACCTGTATGCGAAAGTCGTTGCCGACATTTTCATACCCGCCGGAGGGCGGCCTTACACCGTGAATAGCGACAACTGGCAGCATTTCTTGCAGCCGGACGGAACGCCCTCAGCTAAAGCAGTAATTGAAGGGGCCAACATCTTCTTCACAGATCAAGCTCGTGACCACCTCCAAGAACACGGACTGTTGATGTTCAAAGATAGTTCAGCTAACAAGTGCGGCGTCATCTCCTCTTCTTTCGAGATTCTCTCATCGCTTGTTTTGTCACCCGATGAGTTTATTGAAATTAAGACCGACTACGTAGAACAGGTTATCAAGAAGCTTCATCATAAGGCCGACGCCGAAGCGCGCCTCATTCTGCGTGAATATCACGAGCGCGGCATGAAAACCAATCTCGTCGAACTCTCCAAAATAATCAGCGCGGTCATCAATCGTGTAACCGACTTGGTTGCAGCCTATTTGGTCAATAAAACAGATGCCGAACTCAGAGAGCCACTCTTTGATCAATTGATCTTGGCATATGCGCCAGCCATTCTGTCGGAAAAGTATGCAGAGCGTCTGCTTAACGACATTCCGCGAAGTTACCGGTCAGCCATAATCTCGGCGGATATTGCGGCAAGATTAGTCTATACCGAAGGTGTTGGTTGGCTCGAACATCTACCGAACGAACGAATCGTATCAACCGTCTTGTCTTATATGGAACAGCAACGTCATGTGATGGACCTACTTCGGTCGGTACGAAAATCTAAACTAAAAAACAAAGATGATATTGCCTTCATCTTGGAAACCGCTGGCGCACGCACGCTGACTCATCTGCGCCGTTCCAAAAAATAAGGTTGGATGTGAGATAACGCAACTTTTTTGCGAATGCCTTAAACCTTGCACTGGCTTCAACTGTCTTGGTGGTTATCGGAACCTAAATATCAGGAGGTCACATGTGCCAGTTTATGTTAGGGCTTATGTTTTGTTGGCAGTCGCCACACCCTGTGCTGAGCGATATGGGCTGTGCAGACGAAAGTAGAATAGCGGAACTCAATCGCGCCACAAGCAACCTATTTAAAGGGACAAGTCGGCAACTAGCGACCGAGAAATGGACGCCAGCTGATCCGCTCAATCGCATTGACGAACTCACCTTCGCCAAGATGGCACTTGATAAGATTCCAATAAACCAACTTTGTGATGACGAGACGTTTTTGCGCCGCACGAGTTTGGTTTTAACGGGACGTACACCGGATGCTGAATTGACGCGCTCCTTTTTGGATTCAACCAGCCCTAATAAGCGTGCTGAACTGATTGAGACCTTCCTGCAGTCCGATGCCTTTGATATCTATTGGGCATTTTGGTTCCAGGAAATGTTTGAATCCACCGGGCGCGTACTCCGCAATGGCCGAAATCTCTATAACAACTATTTCGATGAAGCTGTTGCCCAATCAAAACCCTTCGACCAAATGGCTTTTGAGTTGTTAACGACGATGGGTCTTACCGATGAAGTCGCGGAACCTAACTTTTATGCGCGCGCCGGTGAAATGAGCCGTTTACAACAGGATTTCTGGGATAACTCGGCCGTGATGGCCAGCGAAAAATTCCTTGGTATTCGCATCGAATGTGTTTCTTGTCATGACGGTGCCTATCACCTAGAAGATATCAATTTGTATTTGGCCGAACAAACCCGCCAGGACCTATGGGGCATGGCCGCCTTTTTTGCTGAGATAGATCGACGCCCTGGCACGGTCGACTCAAATCAAATACTGAGCCTTAATATCTTTAAGAACGCTCGTTCAAACGGCTATGTGGCAGAAACTGACAGCGGCGATCGACCGGTCCGCAGCGGCGGTGTCATCGAACCTAAATACATGTTTGACGGTCGCGGTACGGATGCGACGATCGGTCGTTTAGAGAGTTTTGCGACTTACGTAATCAACGATCGTCAATTTGCTCGCAACTATGCAAATAGGCTGTGGGCACACGCGTTTGGGATAGGCATGGTTGAACCTATAGACAGTTTTGACCTCTATCGAATCGATGCGAACCTCGATTTACCTGATGGTTGGGACTACCAATCATTTGATATGGAATTGCTTGAACATATGAGTGATGCCGCTGTCGACTTTGGTTATGACTTAAAGACGATGTTGGCCTATATCTGTAACTCCGCCACCTTCCAGATGGACTCCGCCTTTCCCGTGGAATGGCAAGCGGGCTACACGCCTTATCACACGCGCTACATGGCACGACGGATGACTTCAGAAATGGTGTTTGACTCCATGATTGCGTCAACCGGCGTTCTAATCCCAATAGTGCAAACGGATCGCAGTACCCCTCCATTGACCCTAACTTACGCTCATCAATTGGATGACCTAGACCAACCTCGCGCACGGGGAGAATCGCAGTCAGCGGTTCGGGTGTTCCTTGACACCTTCGGCAGAGGCAATCGTTTTGATGTACCGCGCACGAATGATGGCGGTATTGCGCAAGCACTCCAACTCATGAACTCTGACATCACCATGACGCGAGTCCATCAAAATCAAGGACGTCTTGCTTCATACTTGGCTCAAGGCATGGCGATAGCCACCATTCTTGATCAGCTCTATCTAGACACTTTGTGTCGGCTACCCAATGACGATGAGAAACAATCCATGCTTACGGAACTTCAAGCCTATGGAAGCGTGCAAGAGCAGGCCGAAACGGCATTGTGGTTGCTGCTCAACAAACTCGAATTTATTCATATTTACTAGGAGAGGTGCCAGATGTTACGTCGACGATTTTTACAGTTAAGCGGAGTCAGTGCCCTTTCTTTAGCCCAACTTAAGGCAGGCACTCAAACGAAATCGAAAGGTCGCGCTGGCAAAGTTAGCCCGCGCGGATCTGCCGAAAATTTGGTGCTTGTATTCTTAGCTGGTGGCCAAAGTCATGTGGATAGTTTTGATCTGAAAGTAGGAAATTGGACTCCTAGTGATTTTGAACCGGCACAATTTGGGAATATTTTGCTACCTGCTGGTCTGTATCCTAACCTGGGCCAACATAGCGACAAATTCTCGGTTCTTCGAGCCATTCAAGGTCAGGAAGCCGTTCATCAAAGGGCCAGTTATCTGGCGCAAACATGCCATACCTTCAACCCGGTTTTCTCCCAAGAGCAACCTCACTTGGGCAGTCTGCTCGCCTATGAATTAGAGAGCAGAAGGCTTGAGACCGATATCTTGCCCGGCTTTGTTGCTATCAATAACGCTAGTTCCATACAAGGTCCTGGCATGTTACCAAGCACCTTTGCAGCACTAAAGTTTGGCGGTCAGGATGGATTGCCGGGTCTAGTCCATCCGGACGGCGAAACATTGTTTAGCCAACGATGGAATTCCTTGATGAAAGTGGATGCGAGTCATCGGCTTGAGTCTTCCCCATCTGGAAACCAATTGACCGACTTTCATCACTTCTTCAGTTCCGGCGAGAAGATGATGTATGAGGACGACGTTACAGATGCCTTCAATCTGACCGAGAACGAACTTACTCGATACGGTTCGGGTGATGTCGGTAGCGGTTGTGCGTTAGCCGTTAAGATTCTGGCCAAGAATCGAGGTACCAAAGTCGTGCAAGTGAGCCAGGGAGGCTGGGACCAGCACTATGATATTTATGATCGAAACATCAATGGCAATATTTATGACACGAGCGCGCAATTAGACTTGGCGCTCTCGGCTATGTTGCAAGATTTGGCAGAACTGCCCGGCGTTCGTGGTGGATCGTTGCTTGATGAAACCATGGTTGTGGTAACAGGTGAGTTCGGACGTACACCAGGTGCCCCGTCACGTAATAATGGTCGAGACCACTATCCTTACGCTTGGTCCAGCTTGGTAGCGGGCGGTGGCATCGTTCCAAATCAAGTGTTTGGGGCAACGGATGCAGAGGGTTGGTACATCAACGATCCGTTTTGGAATCGCGATCGATACATCACGATCAACGATTTAATTGCGACGATGTATTCGTCTCTGGGTGTGGATTGGAGCAAAGAGATCCAGGACACGCCTTCGGGTCGTGTTTTTGAGTACACACCGAAAGTGAATGGTATTTCTGGCTACTATGACGACATACGAGAGATGTTCGCATAGCCATTCCGCGATTTGATTTGCCCTGCTCTGGCAGGGCATTTTTTTGCCTCGAGTGGGACATACCCCCAAATTCTGCTTGAAAGTCGGGCGCCAAACGAATAAGTAGTGACATTAGTCACATTAATTCGAGAGATTTGATACTAATGCCCCGCTTTGACGTACCGATAAGAGGTTTAGGTGCGAAGACCTGCAAGAGGTAAGAACGATGGCGGATGCAGTCAAAAAATGTGAATTTGTTTGTGTCGAATTTGATGCTGACGTCTTTGAGTTTCCGATATTGCGTAACCATACGGAATCGGTGCGACAGGAATATGCCCGTGGCGAATACGTGCGCGATGTCTATGAAGTGGCTCAACGGATTCTCGAAAAGGCATTTGAACAGGGCAAATCCCTGAGACAAAGCAGTTAAGGCAACCCACTAGTTCGGTTCGAATTGTCGAATGACGGTCGAATTCACTGACCCAGGGTTGCGGTGTTATGCGATCGATTGTAATTGAGACGCGTGACTAGCTCCTGATCTTAACAATGCTTTCGTCTCTACATCTCATAACCTATGATGATTGAAATTCAAATCGTAGGGGTGTTGATCGTGAATTTGGCCGAAGTGATGAGCGAGCTTGAGTCCATGGGTAGTGAGCAGACACGTAAGATCTTGTCGAGACATGGTGCGCCAGCCAATTTTTTTGGTGTGAAGGTCGGCGATATGAAGAAGATCGTCAAGAAGGTCAAAAAGGATCAGGCCCTGGCGCTGCAATTATTTGAAACGGGCAACGGTGATGCCATGTATTTGGCAGCTTTGATTTCTGACCCGCAAGCCTTCTCTGAGCTAGAACTCGATCAATGGGCTCACCAATCACAATGGTATATGGTGACCGAATATGCTGTTGCTGGAGTGGCTGCTGAAGGACCTCATGGTTTTGAGATGGGGCTCAAATGGATCGATTCAGATAAGGAACATGTGGCCTGTGCAGGTTGGTCAACCTTAGCTGGCGTGGTCGCACATCTTGAAGATGACCAGTTGGATTTGGCTGCCATTGATGGATTGCTAGACCGCGCTCAATCAAGTTTGCAGGAGTCACCAAATAGAGTTCGATACACGATGAACGGTTTTGTTATATCTGTAGGATGTTACATCGAAGCGTTGTCCAAGAAGGCGATGGCTGTGGCCAAACATATCGGCAAGGTGCGTGTAGACATGGGCGAGACAGCCTGCAAAGTACCTGACGCACCGGCTTACATCAAAAAGGTCATCGACATGGGTCGCCTTGGCAAAAAACGCAAAAACATCCGTTGTTAATGAATAGCGTTGCTTTGAAACCGATGGTGGGGCCGGTTTATGAACCGTACTTGCTAATAGTGCCGATCTAAGTGAATTGGGCTTTGGCAACAAGGCCAGCGATTTGGCAGCCAAGTCACCATGTTTGGCATTGGACCTCCAGCCAGTTCAGAGCCAGCTGACGTGATTGAAATAGTCCTTGTTTTCCTGGGAATGCGGCTCCGCAATGTGCCAGAGTACGCCAGCCGGGTCCCAGATGTAGATGATTCGCCAACCCCATGGCTGAACCTCGGGTTGCGAAACTTTAACAGTAGGGTACTTTTTGGGCAGATCAATGCTAGTGAGATAAGTGTGCCAATCATCAAGGTTCTCGACCCAGATCTGCAGCATCAGGTTCTCGCTGAGTGCATTGTTGTATTTCTCGAGAAGTAAGAATCGGTGACCGTAGCCTGTATCAAACTCGCAGACGGCCCCTTCGCTACCGCCCCATAGCAAATGGAACCCTAGATCTTTGTAGAACGCGATCGACTCCTCTTGGCCTTTGGGCCCACATGGGATAAAGGTTTTGACATCCTTAATAGCTGGCGTTTTCATGGAGGGTAGCCTCGATTTCTGAATTCGAACGATTTTCAGGATACCGTTCTGAACTAGGTGGTTCAAAGCAAAATATGGTCTCTTTTGTGGGTTATCCGTCACGATGACTCAGTTTGGTTGAGTGGCTAACCCCGTATATTTGGCAGCTACGCAGATATGGATGTAATGACGTTCTGTGTCATTGCGATGCATTTGAATCCAATTGGCTTTGGTAAATTAATCAACCAATGCCTGCTTAACGCGTACATCCATTATGCAACCAAATGACCAACCCGCCTTGGGTTGGTTAAGAATAGCTAAGAAATGAGGTGATTCTTATGACCACGATGAAATGGCTGTTAGTGATGAGTCTGACGGTGTCGGTGCATGGACAAGACCAAGCAAAGAAGTTGGACAACAAGACCCTGTTAGAAGCCTCCATTCAGCAGCTCCGTGATGCTCAAGGAAAATGGTTTGTTACAACCGATTTCCTCAATAGCGATGGCACCGTGGCTCGCAGCGTGGCCGGCACATATACGTTTGAATGGGTGATTGAAGATAGAGTGCTGTCTGGTGTCGCTGATACGCCAGCTCTAAACATGAAATCGGGCATTTTGTTTTATATCAATGAAAGTAAAGCGATTATGGAGATGGTGTCGGTCGGCCAGGACGGTAATTTGTGGATCATGACTGGCCCTCTAGGTGAGGAAGTACGCTATACGCAGACGTTCAAAACGCACGATGGTAAAGACAGCCAATTGCGCTTTACTAGGTTCAATGTCACCGAAAACGGGTTCGAATCGAAGATGGATGTGACCGACGATGATGGCAAAACCTGGAAACCAGGCAACCATCAACGATTCACGCGAGCTGAACATTAGGACACATTAATTGGGTACAGATTGATTGGAAGGAGTAGGTTGCGTTTATCGCTGGTCGCGGAGCCCTGGCGCGGTCCATTGGTATGACGCAAGGCGAGGGCGTTTGCCGAATGCTTTGTGAACCGTAGCCGAAACGATAAATCGCGTTCTATTGTTCGTTTCCTGACGGGGCGTTATTGAGAGCCGTGAGACTTCGTTCAATTTCTCGCGTGAGGTTAGCGTCAGGCCCTAATTCAGCGGTCACTTGGAGCAACATTTCTGTATAGACATTTTTAGCCTGCTCAACTTGGCCCATGGCAGTATAGGTGTCGCCTAAAGTCCATTTCAAATCAAGCAGCACCGGCTCGTTTGCGTCCAACGTCTTTACACCTAACAGAATAATCGATTTCAGTTCCTCGAGTGCTTGTGGCTCGCCGCGTTGTGCGCGAGCCGCTGCCCAATTTGCCCGTGCTGCAAGCGTGAGCATATTGTCCGGGCCTAACTGGTTACTGAAGGCTAGGGTTGCCGATTCAAAAAGCGTATCTGATTTTTCTAAATGCCCATTCTCTACCAGGATTTGAGCTAGCTTGAGACCTGCTTCGTGACTGTCAAGATGGGACTCGCCCAACACAACCAGTCGTTGTTCGTATAGTTGCTTGGCGAGCGGCTCTGCTTCATGGAAACGGTCTGCTTGATATAACGAGTCGACATAATTACTTAGCACCAATAATGTCGTTAGGTGTGCGGGACCATAGCTTGCTTGGCTACGCTTCAACGCTTCTTCGTGCATGCGGAGTCCCTCATCTTGGCGATCGCCTTGTTCGTAAATATTGGCCAACGACGACAAGGTCGAAATCGTCGACGGGTGATGGGGCCCTAAAGCTTGTTCGTAACTCTCTAGCGCGATCTCCAAATGTTGTTGGGCAAGTTCGTCTTGTCCAAACGCGTACAAGAACGAAGCGTACGAACACCTTAGATCGGAAGTATCTTCGTGCGACTCACCCTTGTTGTGAATGGAATAGCCCAAGATCAGTTCATGAATGGTATTGGCTTCATCATATTGGCTCGATAGATCGTAGGCGTCCGCTAAGGCGGCGAATGCATGGATCACGTTTGCGTCACTCGATAAATCGTGGTTCTTAAGTCGTGGTTTAAGGAGCTGAACGGCTTGCTCGGGAAGGCCTAGCGCGTTGAGGCTGTAAGCGACATCCACGGCAGCTTCGAGGCTTGTTGGATGTGATACGCCGTTATTCCTTTCGTTGAGAACTAATGCCGCGGAAAACAGTTCATTCGCTCTTTGGAATTGTCCTAATGACTCATAGGTACGACCAAACGTGCGCAATAACTTGGACTGTACCTGCCAATCGCCAGATAACTTACTGATGTCTTGGCTAAAGGTGTCTAGCAGTTCAACTACTTTAACTTCGCGACCTTGGTCGCCAGGATCCGCTGAGGTGAACATTTGATCTAAGACGACAAGTGTCTCGTTGGCCCGTCTGGCATCGAGCCGGGCTTGCCGTTCTGCTTGGGACGCCCTCATGAACCCTAGGCTGGAAACCAGCGTAGAGATGGCAAGCACAAGCAATGAGGAGGCGGCAATGGTTTTTCTTGTGCGTCGCTTCGGTGCGTCCAACAGCCACTGTAAGCGGCTAACAACATCTTGGGCTGCGGGTCGGGAACCCGGGCTTGGGTTTTTCATACGATTGATGAGTTCGGTGAGGTCGGGGTCTAGATTCGTAACCGGAATGGTTTCGGCATTGGCCACCTTCCAATAAAGTGCCACGGAGGAAAGGTGAGGACTGTAAGGGTGTTTACCCGAGAATAGGAATTGCAAGATGAGGCCCAGCGAATAAATGTCGCTAGCGGTGGTTAAGGGCTCACCTTTTGCCTGTTCAGGGCTCATGTATCTCGGCGTGCCAACTATGACACCTTGCTGAGTCGTTCCGCTCTGTGCAGATTCGGAGCTGATTTGTGGCTGTTCTAGTGATCCTACTTCGTGAGGTTCTTCAACGGGTTTGGCTAAACCGAAATCTAGGATTTTGATCTGCCGCTCTTCGGTGATCATGATGTTTTCTGGTTTTAGGTCGCGATGAATCAGGTTTTGATCGTGGGCGACAGACAAGGCTTGAGCGAGGTTTACCGCATAGTTCAGCTTGTCTCTTTTTGAATAATCGGTTTGTACGGCTTCGGCCAATGTGGTGCCAGGAATGAATTCCAAAATGATGGCATCGCCATTTTCAGATGAAACTAGATCGTATATTTGGCAAATACCTGGGTGATTAAGTCGCGACAGAACTTGCGCTTCGCGATTAAAGCGCTCTTTGGCTATCTGGTTAAGCTTTTGATCTTGAGCAATCAATTTAACGGCAACCGAGCGTTCGAGCGATAAGTCTCGCCCGAGATAAACGGTTCCCATTCCGCCAGCCCCTAGTTCGCCTTCCAATCGATAACGCTCGCCAATGACGGTTCCAGCAGGTAGTTTCTTTTCAGATGAGTTTGCCATCGGTTCAGCTGACCGATGTCAATTGGAAAAAGGTGCTTATGACAGTGGGGCTCAATGCTCTAGTTCACCTCGATATCGATGTGTTTGAGTTGTGGTAGTTCCTTTTTGATCAAATCCTCAATGCGGTCGATCTCGTCACCCAGCGTTTCTATGACTGAGTCTCCGTAGTCGATTAGGAACGTTTGCAACGCTTCCTGTGTGGTCACCTTTTCAAAAAAGTCATGCAACTCTTGTCGGTCAAGTGCCTTTTCGGCAACTTTCGCTCCATCAAATTCAACCTCAGCTTTGAAGCGTTGATCGTCGACGCCCATGATGGCGGTTTTGATGTCATAAATACGATCAACGATCGGGTCGCCTTTCAGAATCTGAACGATTCGCCGACGGCTGACGAGCGGGATAGCTTGCCCAACAAGAAGAGCTTTGGTTCTATAGGTGAGATAAATGGCGACTAGTCCAAGCAGTGACCCAATGATTAGAGTTGCAATTGCGTCCCAGGTACTGTTTTTGGTTACGTGGGTCAAATATAGGCCTGCTGCTGCCACCAATACCCCAATTACGGCAACTCCGTCTTCCAGTACGACGGCAATACCCGTTGGGTCAGAGCCCTGACGAATATACTCCATAAATGATTGCTTGGATTTAACGGCCTCGTTATTGACAGCCACAATCGCAAGGATCAAGGTTGCGCCTTCAACTACAAACGCAAAGGCTAAGACCCAGAACGCGAGCGTTAGGTCGTCCAGTTCTCTAGGTTCAATTAAGGTGTGAATGCCATGATAGATAGTCACGCCACAACCGAGGAAAAAGATGCCAACGGCGGATACCAATGCCCAGATGTACCGTTCTCTTACATAGCCATAAGGATGGCGTTTATCCGCTTTTTTCCCGGACCGTTTGATACCCACGGCCAACAGAGCTTGATTTGAGACATCGGCAAATGAGTGGATACCCTCAGACAACATGGAGCTGGAACCGGTGGCGAAAAATGCAATGAATTTGGCACACATGACGATCGAGTTGCCGATGATCGCGCTGTATACGGCTGTTGTGGAACCAGTGGCCATTTTTAATTATCCTTAATTTTCTTTGAGTAGCGGACCACAAGGTGCGATATTGCGGTACCTATACATGTTAAGCGAGAACAGCCGAAAGTCGCTAATCGGTTCTGCGATTTATGGAAAGGAATTGTCCGTTGCGCTCCATTCAAAGGATTCTAACCCGATTCCGCATGGCCCCGGCCAGGGCACTTGGATTCTGTATTTGGGGATGTAAACAGATGTAAATCGACATTTTGTGTCTATTTACATATTTATCCTCTACAATTCTCATAACATCTTAGAAAAGAAAAGGTCCGAATCTGCATGCAGGCAACTTTGCAACAACCAAATTGTAGTTGTGGCCGTAACGTTTTTTTGTTTAATGAAAAGAAATCAAGAAATATTCATTCATGGATCACGGCGCTGTATGGCAGTTCAAAACATACGACCTCAGTTTATGGAGACGCAGGGAAACTGATAACGCGAGGAATAGGTTAAAAAAGGAGAGCTACATGAGTTGGAATAGTTTAAGAAGTCGATTATGGGTCATGGCATTGATCTGCCCTTTACTCCTGCTGTCAACGACCGTGCTGATGGCGCAGGAAACAACCGAGACAACGGCTACTGAAGGCGATGAGAAGGCTAAAGAAGATACGGCCATCTATGAAACATTCGTCGTGACCGGTAGTCGCGCACAACCACGATCGGCCACGGAGTCGATGGTTCCCATTGATGTCATCGGCGTCGAAGATTTTGTAAAAATGGGTGATACAGACCTTAGTAATCAATTGCGAACATTGGTTCCATCTTTTAATGTGAATTCTCAGCCCATTAGTGACGCGGCGACCGTTGTTCGTCCTGTCAATTTACGTGGCATGGCTCCAGACCATAGCTTGGTCCTCATAAACGGCAAACGCCGCCATCGCGCGGCGGTTATCTACTGGTTGGGTAACGGCGTAGCAGATGGCGCACAGGGCCCGGACATATCGGCGATCCCTTCAGTGGCCCTTCGCCAAGTTGAAGTTCTTCGTGATGGCGCTTCGGCTCAGTACGGCTCGGACGCCATTGCTGGTGTGATGAACTTCCTTTTGAAAGAGAATCGCTCTGGTTCTAGTGTCGAATTGAAGTCAGGTTCCTATTTCGAAGGCGACGGTAGCGCCAATACAATTAGTGGAAATTTTGGTTTACCGTTGACCGCTAATGGTTATGCGAATATTACTTTTGAATATGGTCAGACGGATCCAACCGACCGCAGTGTGCAGCGTGATGATGCGGCATTCTTGATCGCGGCAGGTAATACGAATGTTCGTGATCCGGCCCAAATTTGGGGCTCACCCGAAATCGAAGATGACCTCAAACTGTGGGGTAATTTTGGTGTCGAGCTAAGTGGCGGAAACAAACTATATGCCCAAACGAATTACGCCACAAAAACAGTCACCGGTGGATTCTACTTCCGTAATCCCAACACCCGTGCAGCCGTATTTAGTGGTGACGGTGGTGAGACATTATTGATCGGTGACATGGTTGACGCACGGGATGGCGTATTAGATGGATCCGGTGATTGCCCAACCGTCATGATCGTTAATGGCGTGCCTGATCCAATCGCATTGGCTGAAGTTATGGCCAATCCGGACTGTTTTTCGTTCCAGGAAGTGTTTCCTGGTGGATTCACACCCAATTTTGGTGGCGACGTGGTGGACTACTCTGTGGTTGCTGGCATTAAGGGCATTGCCGATTCTGGTTTGGCGTGGGACTTTAGCGTAAGTACTGGGTCCAACGAAGTTGATTTCTTTATTACCAATACGGTGAATGCTTCGCTGGGTCCTGACTCACCCACAGCCTTTGACCCGGGCCTGTATTCCCAAGAAGAATTAAACCTTAACTTTGACGTCTCATACGCGTTCAACGCTAACCTTAACGTGGCGGGTGGTGTCGAGTATCGTGATGAAAAATTTGAGATTGGGATTGGCGATCTAGCCTCCTATCAAATTGGTCCTTTGGCTGAGCAAGGATTCAGTGCCGCTTCTAACGGCTTCCCTGGATTTGGCGACCTAGCTGCTGGCGATTGGAGCCGTAGTAACTATGCCGTGTATGGCGACCTGGAGTATCACAGTGACCGCCTGACAACTGGACTAGCACTTCGCTTCGAAGACTTTGAAGATTTTGGCACCACGCTGAACGGCAAAATAGCCGCCGGCTTCAGATTCAATGATCTTTTTATGGGGCGTGGGAGTGTGAGCACTGGTTTTAGGGCTCCGACACCCGGCCAATCGAACGCATTCAATGTCTCGACCGAGTTCGACTTGGTGTTGATGGAGCTGGTTAATAATGGAACCATTCCTTCCTCATCTCGAGTGGCAGAGCTTCGCGGTGGTAAGCCGCTGAAAGCTGAAAAGTCAGTGAACTACACGCTGGGAGCCGTTTATGATAACGGCCCGTTCACCGTGACAATGGATTATTTCAATATCAATCTGGATGATCGCTTGGCCGTCACTCAGTTGTTTGAGTTGACACCTGATGAAGTGGATAGTCTGCTTGCTGAAGGCGTTACCAGCGCAGCTAACCTGTCCAATTTCCGTTTCTTTACCAACGATTTCGAAACCGAAACTTCTGGTATCGACCTAGTGGCGACCTATAATCCGGTAGCCGCAGCAGGCCGAACCAATTTCAGTTTGGTCTTTAACCATACAGAAACGGATGTTAAGCAATTTAACCCAGATACCCTTGATGCCACACGCATTCGAGAGTTACAAGAAGCCTTGCCCGAAAACCGCTGGAACCTTAGCGCTAACCAAAAAATAGGTGATGGCTTTCGTGTCATGGGCCGCCTGAGCTTCTTTGACGGTTGGTTCGATTCTGAAGATGGCGCATCTTATGGCGGTGAATACATCGTTGACACCGAGTTAGGCTATACCTGGAATAAGAAGGTTACGTTTGTGTTAGGTGCTCAGAATTTATTTGACACTTTCCCAACCGAAAATGCCGGCGCTCGTTCGGGTGTGGGCAACCTTTACAGCCAATTCACGCCTTTCGGCTTCAATGGTGGTTTCTACTATGGCCGCTTGAAGTACGAATTCTAATCTAAAACGATTTCAAACCGAGATCAAAAGCGGGGAGCTGGTGCCGAAGGGCCAGCTCCTCTTTTTTTGGCTACTTGTTCAATGAAGGGAATGACTAGCGATTTACGGACTTCT
Organism: Holophagae bacterium; assembly: GCA_029263455.1. Lineage (GTDB taxonomy): Bacteria > Acidobacteriota > Holophagae > Acanthopleuribacterales > Acanthopleuribacteraceae > JAGQSC01. Next base: position 375,450 of record JAJCXM010000004.1, on the reverse strand, counting down.
TGGTTAGACAAACGGCTATACGTGCACCCTTATCTGAACCGGTATAGATCAACGCGTGGTTTTCGGTTGTCGATTTAAGGTGTTCAATGGCTAGTCCTAATAACACGCCGCCACCCGCTGCTCCCAGATCACCTAGACAATCATATGGATGTTGAATCTCACCAAGCGTTCCTTTTATTAGGGCACTTAGGCGAGTCTGCGACAATCCCCATTCATAAAAACGGTAGGACTCTCCGTTGAGATCAGACCATGGATCCAACTCAGCATCGTCTGGCCAAACCTCTTGTATCGCTTCGGTTAAAGCGCAACCTGAGCTGTTCTTGTCACTGGTGAAGGGTTGTGACTCCACGCCAGCCGCAACAGCCGTAATACTAATCTTCGCGGGATGGGCCGTAGGTTGGATGTAAATCAATGAGATGGCTTCGCCAGCAATAAAACCATCCAGGTTGCGTGTCGTTTTCAGTCGCCGTTGTTCATCAAGGTAACTAAGGCGATCCGAACCTAAATAGCTATCAAAGCCCATGATCAGGCAACCTTGTACCTGTTTCCCTTGGCTCCATGCGATCGCTTGTTCGATGGCGTTTAACATGGACGCCGAATCGGACTCCATAGTTAGTAAACAAGCTGGCGAGGGCAGATCTAAGAGTGACCAGGCTTTTGAAAGCGAATCCTGATCTATGCCCGTCTGCATAGCAGGTGGTAACACGCAAAAAACGCCTATTTGAGAGAGGTTGTGCGTCGTCAGGGCGCAATGGCTGATCCAGTCTTTGATGATGTCGTGAGAGAGATGCCTAAATTTAGACGCTAATTCGACTTCGGGATCCATCCAAGCAATGGGCGAGATAACCATTGGCTCAGCCTGCGCGTCAGGGTGATCAATTGGGATTTCAAAATGGCTAGGGTGGTCTTGAAAGCGTTGCAAACCCGCTTTGACTGAAAGATAGGTCTGCGCAATGTCTACGCCCAAAGGTGTTCTCGCCTCTGAGTAGGTTACCTGCCAATTCGTCATGTTTTTTCGAGCCAAACCGAAACTGTTGAAATCACAGCTGTCGACGCCTTATCGAACAACTCTTGGCTTGTCCCGCAATAGATTGCAAAAAATTTAATCGATCTGTTGATTGGCATGTGGATTGATTATAGATGAATCCCTTAAGGTTGTGTGGCGAGGGGCCATGCAATAGGATTTTTTACTCGTCTGTATTCCCAATGAGTGATTTTCATCCGTTTGACTTCACTCGGGATCGTTTCTACAATCTGTGTCTCAATAGGCGTTAGCGATCGAACGCTACCAGAATGGATGATTAATTTGCGAATTCTGCTAGGACTCTTTTGTGTGTCCATCTGTATGGGAGCCGATGAAGCCCCTGTTTTTAAGCTACTAACGTCTAAGCCTGGGATTTATCAAGTTAGCTATAAGGCGTTGGCGGAAAAGGGTTTAGAGGCAGGCCGATGGGATGCACGCAAAATATCATTAGAGCAGGGTGGAAACGGCGTGCCGCTCTGGGTTAACAGCAGCGATGGCTCGAAATTCGGTCCTGGCGATAGCCTCGAGTTTAGAGCTGAAACCTTGAAAGGAGCTGTCAGTCATTTTCACGAATACTCAGCTCACAATGTGTATCTGTTGAAATTCGATACATCGCCAAGCATAGAGGCGAAAACGAAAATCAAACAGGCACGCAAGATCGGTCATGTGGAATTGCTGGATTCAGCGTTTTTGTCCAAGCAACATCATGAAGTTGACACGGTATTAATGCGGTTCAATAGTTCTAGCCATGAAGCACACGAAATTTGGTATTGGCATAAACTTGCTTGCAATGACAAAGAGCCGTTCTCTGTCACTTTGAACTTCGACGATTTACTTGAAACAAGTAACAGCCTTTGTAGCCTGACATTTAACATGCGAGGTTGGTCGAGTATTCCTGGCCAAGAGGTCAAAGACCATCACTTGAATGTGTTTTTAAACGACAAAAAGATCCGCGAAGAACTTTGGGACGGTAAGCAGCCTTATTCTTTTGCCGTTAGTGACATTCCGGTGTCGTTGTTGAACAAAGGGGCCAACACCATCTCGCTGCAGATTCCTATTCGCAAAGACAAAGCGGACAAGTGGATGATCGATGTGGCCATTCTGAATAGCCTTGAAGTTTCCTATCCGAAGAGCGCGATTGCCAACCAGATCGGGCAAGATAGATTCTTCCTTTCGGAAGCGAAAATAGGGCAAAAAAAATGGATAGAAACCCGAGGGAAGGAACTAGGACTTTACACGGATCTCGGCCATAAATACGTGGTCAAAGCGCCTCGGGAACATAAGGAAGACGTGGCTTGGAGATTCAAGGTACCTACCCAAGAAACGTTCACAACCAGCACACAAGAAAACCTATACCGACTCGATCATATCGAGAAAATAGAAGCGAACGATCTCAGGGATGAGAAGAATCAAGCCGATTACATCGTCGTCTATCACCCGCGTTTGCTTGAACCGGTCCAACCATTAATCGAAGCACATCGAAAACGCGGCTTGACTGTAAAAGCCGTCAATATCCAGGATATCTACAATGCTTTCAATCATGGCATTATTCATCCAAATGCCATCCGTTCATTCATGAGCTATGCCTATCACCAGTGGCAAGAACCGGCGCCGCGGTATGCGTTGTTGGTGGGTGATGCCAGTTGGGACACGAAAAACGCTGAGGTCATAGACCAAAATTATGCGGATCACCCGCGCAATTCGGGCCTAATCCTTGCCTCTATCCCAAGTACGCCTTATGAAGGCGAACGCTCAAATTCCCGTAACCTAATTCCGACGCTCGATTTCTTTAACTCGAGTGGGCATTCCGCCAGCGATAGCGGTCTTGCCTGTGTGGATGGTAATGATTTTTATCCCGATATTGCGATTGGTCGCTTCCCGGTCACGCAACCGGATGAGGTTCGCGCCATTGTTGACAAGACGTTGAGTTACATGGAACAAAAGAACGTTGGGCCGTGGCGACGTAACGCGTTATGGATCACCAACGATATGAAATCGTTTCAATCACAAAGTGACCGCCTGGTCGCTCAAATGATGGAGAAAGATTTTGTTTCGGACAAAGTTTATCCAGACTCGACCGAAGCCGGTAACGAAGCCAATACCAGGCGTATACTGGATGCGTTTGACCAAGGTCAATACCTAGTCTATTTTTATGGACACGGTGGCCGTTTCATCTGGCGTACCGGTCCACCAGATCCCAAAAAGAACCACGATTTGTTCACCCTTGCCGACCTTGACCAATTGGCGCCAACCAAGGCCACGCCAATCGTCTTGAGTTTTACTTGTTTTTCAGCGCCATTCGATCATCCGGGCGCAGACTCCATAGGCGAGAAATTCCTGCGCTTGCCAGATAAGGGCGCCATTGCCGTCATTGGCGCCTCCTGGCGTAACAGCCCGCATATGGCCATGCAAATCCCGTATATGGAAGCGTTTTCGGAACCGGGTACGGTTGGCGAAGCGATGAATAACGCGAAACGCAAAATTAAGAATCGCACCTTGGTTGAAACCTATAATTTGCTAGGTGATCCTGCGGTTCCTCTGGCTCATCCAACCAAATGTGTCGTTCTGGACCAAGTTTCTATAGGAGAATCGAACCGATCGGTTCACGGCGTTGCGAGTTGCTTACAAGAAGGGCACGGTGTTTTGGATTGGTTAGATAACAAAGGCGATACCATCCGCAGTGAGGAATTTGCGCTTCACGAAGGACGATTTGAGATACAGTACAGTCCTGCAGATCTTGAAAAAGAGACACGGTACTTGCGGGTCTATTTGTGGGATTCTGAGACACAAAACGAGGCCGTTGGTGGGTTGGATCTCAAAGAATTAGCTAACAAACAAGTAAGTACGCCAGCGCTGGAATCCGGGCGCTAGAAATTGATAATGTCTAAATTCTTTTCTCAAAGGGAGCTTGTAATCATGCCTAAGAAGAACCTCAATCTAATCCTACTTTTTTTTACATTAAGTGGAATTGGACTGATTGCTCAGGATGCTCCCGAGAAAGAACCCATTAAGAATTCCATTAAATGGTCCACTGCAAGTGAGCAGAACAACTTTGGCTTTAACGTTCACCGCGGTGACAGTGAAGAAGGTCCTTTCCAACAGCTAAACAAGGATCCAATTACGGGTGCTGGCAACACTGATGAAACGAGTGTCTACCAATACGATGATTTGTCGATTGAACCCGGCAAGGCCTATTTTTATTATGTGGAAAGCATATCCCTGGATGGCGTTCGTGAGAAATTCACGCCTATCTTTAAATCGAAACCGAAACACTAGCTGTGCCATTTGGAACGATTTAGCCAAGGTAGCTTGATTTCAAAACGTCTCAACAAGGTGAAAATAGCGAGTATTGCCGCTAACCCTAGAGCGGGTGCCAACCTCACCTTTAGCACCAAGATCGTTAAGCACAAATAGAGAATGCAAGCTGTGATCGTCGATATATGTATGGGGCGGGATCTGATGTTGAAACGGCCCGTTATGGTCAGCCACAAGGTGATAATGGCCAACAAATTTAGGATCTGACTCGTACCCGATCCCGTGCCAGTTAAGTAGGTTACCTGAAAGTACGGGGCTTTTTCAGCGCGATTGGCATATAGCTTATGCAATTGAAAGTGTACACCGGTGCGTGGAACATTGAGTTGCAAGGCGTCTGTGTTTTGCGCGAATGTGGCGTTTAGCGCCTTATGCATGTCCTGCTCATGCAGGATTCTTGCTTCCTGCGATAATTCCATATTGCTATCCACCCGACCATAACGCATTTGAGAGGGTAAATAGAGATCCCAATAGGTCTGAGTAACGTTGATATCTGGCTGAGGCAATTTCTCAGATATGAGGCCCAATCGATCGAGCTTATCGATAGGTAACGCGTAAACAATATCAATATCGAATGGGTTCGACGAGTGGATGATTTTGATTAGCAGCTCATTTTCAGAACCAGCCGTGGCGTTGGATTCAATGATAGCGGGTTTAACGGCTTGATCTGCAACGAAGACCGACCATATCTCGAGTTCTTTTGGAATCGCCAGTCGTAAGAATTGTTCGCTGCGATTCCGCATCTTAAACACCGCATGGTTGACCGATAATCCGTCGCTAGTAACCAGCGTTGTGTAATGACATTGATCGATACTTGCCGAATGGACGTCTAACTGTTGATGACGTTTAACACTTAATACAAGCTGGGTCGCTGGCACCACTCGAACATATTTATATGCGGCAAGAATAGGGTTGGTTGTTTTGAGAATGAGCTGCTGGGGTAACTCATGCAAATCTAAAGCGGTTAAGTTCACCATCTTACTGGTTTGTACCTCAACAGCAGATAAGGCTTCCACAGCTACGCGACCCTGTTGAATATCTGCGTTTAGGCAAATGGGACTCGGGATTAGCAGATGCTGTTGATTGTCTGTGATTTGCTCGTAGTCCATATCTATGCGGATTTGGCCCTTTAGGGCCTGCGTAAATGTCAAGGTGACCAACAGGTCTGTCTCGTTAAGTTCTGTCTTGTAGTCCCGCAACGAGGGCGCTGAAAGGTGCAATAGAGTGGCTTCCTTTGGCAGTTTGAATTTCAGCGATTCAACCTGTCCGGATTTGATGTGACAATCAATACTGGATGAGCCGTGCAAAGAAACGTCCCCCAACGAAACTAAGGTGTCGGCTGAGATGTTGAACTTTGCCTGGACCCATTCCGGTTCTGCTAGCTCTACAGACAAAACGGGTGTTTCTTGAGTGTATTTGTACGTATGGGCGATAACCATTTCAATACTCTCTCGAATGGCAGCTGGTATTTGGTTTTCGCCCACAGCTGACAAGTTAGTTTCTACGGTTGGCGTCATGGCGGAAACTCGGTTGGATAAAAGCGCAATCATCCCTCGTTGCCGATTCATGCCCAATACTTGCACTAACGGTACGTTGACCTGGTCATTTTCGGACAAGGGCAATTCATAAATTAACTTTAAAGAACCACGATCACTCAATTTACGATTCAGAAAAACGCGCAGCTTAATTTTCTTAGGATCATTTGATTCCATCAGCGTCCATTCGGAGACACTTGGCTGACTACCGACAACGTCATTGATAAGGGTCTCTCTTGGCAACAGAATATCTAACGTTGAGCTCTCTCCACGGGTGACTTCAATATCCAGCCAGGCATTGATCATTAAGACGCCTTCATCAACGTGAACGGCATGTACCGCGTGGGCGTTGGCACGAAACTCTTGGGTGAGATTTTCGGGCACGGCTTCTGTCCAAGAGAAAGCGGCAACGTTGCTCATAGGCGTAAACAGCGTGACTGATGTCTTGTCTTTTTCAAAGGTCCCCGCAAGGGTTGTGTTTGGATTAGATTTGATGTCTTTGTGCCCGTTCAGTGTGAGCTTTATTTCACTAATAGGGACCTCAACCAGAGCAATTTCTATGTTTGGTGGATCTTGGTCGGATCGAATGAGAACTTGATACACAAGATCTACACGGTGATCGCCCACGCCCTTAATTTCGGCGGTGAATTTTCCGTCAACCACGTCAACCAAAGCAGCTCTTCCGTCGACGGTAACCTTATTCAGCGTGACGCTATCGGGAAGTAAGGGCAAATCCAGCGATTGTTTGTCATTTAGGTGTAGATAAATTTCGCCGCGTATTTTGAGTTGGTTGCCTTCCTGCTCAGCAATGTACTTAGCCTGGGTAAATCGATACTGACGACCACCTGGGTTTTGCCAGTGAACCTGAATGGTTGATGTGGTTGGAATGGAAGCATTGACTTCAGTCATGTGTGGGTCAAATTTAGTGGTCCGCGAAATCGCAGGCATGATTTGTATATCTTGGTTGGCTTTATTTAGACGAAGACGCAACTGAATGGCTGGCAAAAGCGGACTAGGAATAGTTAAAGAGGAATTATCGTTCACAGATTGTACTGGCTGTCGATAAGTTAGGTTTAGGCTATGTTGACCCTTTTTATTCGTGTTCCACATCAGTCCGCCCGGATGTTGAACTAGGGCAACCACTTGTCCGTCGACGGTCGCAGATTCGACGGCGGTTCCCAGCGGTAAAACCGGAACCAGAACCCATTCATCCTCAAATATGCGTGCGGTAAAAGTTGTCGTCACGGTGGCGTGATAGGCCGATTTTGTTGCCGAGATATCAACTGTCATTGTGCCGCTTGAAAGCGCGTATGGGGCTGGTGTAGCGTGGGGGCGCGATGCAATCTGAACGGTCTGCAGCATTTGGTTATAGCTAGAGAGTGGTAACTCGACCGTTCCCTCCTCATTGGATTCCTGGGCCAAAATCTGGTTGAAGCCAACAAAAATAATAAGAACCGACAGCAAAGTTGGTTTTCTAGGGAACATGACGCACTCCTGGCATACGAGTTAGGAACTCGTCGCAATTAGGCAGTTAGGTTTTGACTAAAAAGAGAGAGGAATGGGACGTTGGTTAATCGCCATGCTTGAATAGGCCAAAACGTGTGTTAGGTTGGGTTGGCTCAATGTGTGAGCCGTCGATATGATCGTCTCAAGAGCGGTTAGTGTAGACAAATAGTGGGGCATTTCTTGGTCGTACTTAAAGCCCTTGGTTGTATACATAAAGGTTTCGGTTTGCTGCTTGAATGTCGAGATCAGCTCAAGGGCTGTGGCATAGTCTTGGTTACAAACAGATTTATGTGCCTGTCGTAATGTACTGCTTAGATGCCAGGTGTAGAGATTCTTGTGAACCTGGAATTCGCTTGGCGTTGTGGATTTGGGTGTGGCGGACAAGGAAAAGTGGTCGCGATCAATCGTGTTTCTTGACCAAATAAGATCTTTGTAACGTAAACCCACGTCGGCGACTGCTCCGGCCTCAGAGGTGACGAGGTCCAACAAAATAATGTGCTGATCGCCTGCCATGAATAATGGCAAATGGATCAAAATACCGTCTTCGTCTAGATGCCTATCCTCTGGGATCCCTAACTCTACAGCCATCTGCCGGTCAATGTCTTTTTCGACGGCCTTAACGTGTTCAGTTTGCACTTGGTTCAGCGGGTAAGAACCTAGAATCTGGACAAGTTTCACGCCTTCAGCTAGTTTTATTCTCAGACTTAAGCCACGTGCGATTACTTGACTGACTGCATGGATTTGACGGTTGATTAATGATTCGGCCTCGTGAGGATCGTTGATCAGACGACGAAAACCTCGGCCTGCCAAAGCCACGCGATCGAGATGTTCAACGGGCACTTTGTTTCCCGCAGAAATAACGCTTACTTGGATCCCGACGCGAGCACATTCTTGGGCGATAAGTTCAATTGTCGCTAATTCATCAAAGGGTCTCGTGCTAACGATCAAGATTGATCGACACAAGGTCAACTCGTTCTGATCAACGCCAAAAGATCGAGCGGCTTGCTTTATTTGCGTGGCTAAAGATACAGGGTTGCCAATAGGATCAGTTGAAAACGCCTTTCGTTTGGCAATCTCTAGTGTGCCGTACCTGAACGATTGAGGGGGAACGTCGATGGCAGTTTTTCGGCCTGCGATGAATAGGGCGCATTGGTCTTCACTGCCTTTTGACTTAAGCATAGCGGCTAGCAAGGCTTCAAAATTGGCGCGTTCATGTGTTTCCAAATTTGGCGGTAAGTCCCAAATCATTGCCGTATGTAATTTGGGTTTATGACCTTGGCCAAATGCAGCACCTTGCAATCCAATCTGTAAAAGGGTGCGTTGTGGGCCTTGAGCAAAAGTTTTGTTCGCGCTCACGGATAGTGACATCGCTCTATCTGAAGGGGCGTCGAATGGTTTTCTCGCCGGGAAAATGGATGGATCTAGCATGGGCAGCATAAACGCTGGCAGCGATGCGATTTGTTCGGTTAGCTGTGCGGCAAGGGCGCGGAACGCGGGATCGCCAGGGATGTATGTGTTAGCCCAAAAACCGTCGTTAGGATAGGTGACGATGTCGTCTATGGATTGATAGTCATCCATGAATGACTGCACTGGCCCAGGTAACTGGGGTAACTTTTTGTCGTCCGTACTTTCTTCGGCCTCGTGAACATTGCTCAAAGTGAAGTCGATTGGGATCGTCATTTTCCTGTCAATAGGCTTTCCGTTCACGTGGGCGGGTGTGAACTCCCAGCTCTTGAGGCATTTGATGGCAGCCTCTTCGAATCCAAATCGAGCTTCGCCAATTGATTGAATCACTCGGATATCGCGAATAGTTCCATCTTTGGCAAAGATTGCCTCAAGTACGACAGTACCTGAAATGGAAAGCCGGGCCGCGCTATCTGGATAGGACGGTCTTGTGCGCCTAGTGATAACTAGTTGTCGACTGGCGGTGTCTTCTGCAATGGACCTGAGCTCGTTTAGTGCCTGTTGTTGTTCAAGCTGATCTACAGGTCTATCACTGCGATCCGACTTCTGCGGTTTTGCTTTTTGGCGCGTGCCTTTCTCAAGTTTTGCCTCTAAGGCAACTTCCGGTCGATCAGATGTCGTTGATTCCGCGGCACCCTCTTGCTTGGATTTACCTAATGTTCGGAGCGCGTCCTCGTCAGCACTTACGAGTCCGCTGTTTCGATCAAAAAAGGAACCGTTTTCGAGGGAAGGTGCGGGTTTGTCTTTCTTGTCCGAATTGTCGCGACGACGTCTGACATCATGATCCAATCGTTCGCCCTCAACGAGATCGCTCTCCATGGGTAGCTCATTTGTCTCTGAACCTGCTTCGATTCTGCCTGTCTTCTCAAAGTTGAGCTTTGCAGGCTGGGCGTTTTCTAAGTCCCTGAGCAGTTCCGTATCAGGCGTGCTAAGTGTGACTTGGGACGGCCGCAAGAAAATGGCAAGCAAAAGCGTCGCAGCGACAGCGAACATGGCCACGATGCCAGCTTTATGAGAACGCATGAATCGTCTCCCGTTTGTCTTTGGCCGGGCAGAGAGGGGTGTGTCCTGGACTGCAGCGAGTGTGCGGGCAACCAATTCGTCGTCAGGTTGTGTTTCAGGCGTTTGTGAGATGAACTCGTCGAATGAATCTGCTGACGTGACAAAAAGTCGACACATAGGACAACTATCGAGATGCTCTTTCTCGTTGTCATTCAGTTTTTGATCGCCGATGCTCAATTTATCTTGAAGTTGGGAACATTTAGGTTTCATGACCTACCTCCCGTTCGCGGTTCACGGCGTGAGAAAGCTTGAATTAGGGCTTGGCGACCGCGCCGCAGATGTGTTTTTACTGTGCCCAAGGGTTTATGCAGTATGTCGGCTATCTGAACCGTGGTCAGCTTTTGGAAACAATGAAGAAGGACGACGTCTCTCTGTGGGTCGGGTAAGGATTTCAATTGCTTGGTCAGCCAACGCTGTGTCTCGTTCGCTTCAACGATCTGCTGACTTGAAGGTGCATCATCTGCGAGGATATCTACGGCGACAGGTCCCTGTGGTGTTTTCTTGCGGAAATGAGAGCGAACGGTATTGACAACAATCGTAAATATCCATGGTTTAAGTGCGCGACCTGGATCGTACGATTGGGCGTTTTGGTGAACCTTAATGAAGATCTCTTGAAATAGATCATCACGAACTAGATCGTTGACCTGACAGCGCATCAAGAAGCTATAGATAGGTCCTTTGTAAGCCTTCATTAGGGCCGGGAACGCATCGGGGTCGCCTGCAATATGTGCAGGTAGCCATTGTCGTTCAATCATGGGTTCGGTGGTCATAGTGTATATCTTGTTCCCCATTCTCCGATGATGACAGGGCGATTGACTAGAAAGTCTCATTTTCGCATCTTTCCCTATTCGACTGTTCGACCCCCATACGCCAACCAACGTCGTGCGGATTCAAAAAAAACGAATTGACGCTTTTTTCTTTCGCAAAAGCAGTGATACCCGCAATCGATCTCATTCGTTTGTTTCCAAACCCACCACTGTTAGCCCGCAAAAACTTGCGATATTGCTGTTTAGGTTGCAGATTCCAGGTACGACTCACAACAAATCGAGTATGGGAGGCCAACATGGAAGCCGTTGATCAACTGACCCAAGAATCAGCCGGGGATCGACCCAGTCGCCGAGCCTTATCAAAACGAGAGGATGTAGTACTTACTTGGACATCTCCGTTAGTCATGATCTATTTCGTCGGTCAAATTGCAGTGGTTACAGCCTGCGCGTTTGTTGTTTATTACAGTCGTATGACTGAACAATCGATAGCGATTCAAAGCAATCAGGTCGTCCATTTAGAGAGCAAAACGGATGCGCTCAACGACGAGTTAGTCAGGCTAAGACAGTTTGTAGGCAGCAAGACATCAGAAGATGTGATCTACCTAAAGATCAATATATTGAAACCAGATATTGATCCAGAATTAGCTGCCTCAATCGCAAAGGTCATTCATCGCAATGCCAGCATTTACTCTCAAGATACCGATTTAATACTGGCCATCATGCACATCGAATCAAGGTTCGACCCCAAGGCAGAGTCAAATAAAGGCGCATTGGGGCTCATGCAGGTGATGCCCCAATGGCAAAAAGTGCTTGGAATGTCTGGGGATTTAACGGATCCGGAGATTTCATTAAAGTACGGATTGCAAATATTGGGTTTCTATCAAGAGATGTACAAGAACAACCAAATGGCACTCACTGCCTATAACCGTGGTCCCGGTCCTGTTGATATGGCCCTCATGAATGGCAAAGACTACAATAACGGTTATGCGGACAAAGTTCTGGCCGTTTATCAACGATTACAAACAATGAGTGCTAATAACAGTGCCTTATAAAGGTAATAACTTACCGACCCATGCGTTAGCGTAACTATCAATGGTCGCAGTCGCAGTTATGACTTCAACGGACTCCACGCAGAAGGCTAGATTATGGTTTCCCTCTGTCAACAAACCAGCGTCCGCTTTGCTAACGTTAAACGTAAAGGTTGCGATAGCACCGTCCACATTTAGGTTTGGCGTGTCGGTTTTCTCCATCACGATCTCTGTTCTGCCGTCGGAATAGTTAGTGAACGAAATATCCATGTAGTCAGCCGCATAACTCCCTGCAGGGTTTCCATTTGAGGCTTCTGCATAGATCAAGTCGACACCAGGAACATACCAGTACCCACTAACGGATAGGGTCTGTGGTGCTGTTCCAGACGTCAGCAAGTTACTGGCATAAAGGGTGACGTCAAATGATTGGCCATCAAAGGCCAACAAGTTACCTCCTCCACCACTTCCATTTGGGGTACCGAAATCAACGGCGACACCACCAGTTCGCTGTGCGAACGAAAAGTCAACGGCGACAACGCCACTTGAATCGACGTACACAATCTCATAGCCACATTCAGGTGCCATTACTTCATAGTTGACAGGTGCCACGGCTGAAACCACATAGGTGCCTTCTGCTAATCCGCTAAACGAATAGAATCCAGAGCTGTCGGAAAGTGTGGCAGAGATAGTACCGGCTTCGTTCACGGCATTAACTTGAACGGCAGCCATGGCGCTAGAAAAGTCATCGGTCAAATTGCCGTCTATGACTGTTTGTGCAAATGATTGACATGTGAGGATGGTAAATAAGGAAAAGAACTTGAGGCTGTTTGTCATGATATTGTCTCCCGTTCGAAACCGAGCTACGTGCCTGGAATCGCTGTATCGTCAAGAGAGTATGCATGACAATTCGCATGAAATCAGGTGTCTAAAGTCACCAATATTCGTGACAATAATCACGCTCGGGTTCCTCAAGAGTGCCGAGGATGCGAGCCATTTCTACGGCCTGGAATCGTTGCGACAATTCCCCATTCTTGGGAATATCTAGTTTGAAATAGATTTCAGTGACAATGTTTCGTACACGTCCGACAGCCTTGTGGCATCGTCTAGATATTTCTTCGTTTCGATAGGCAAGAAGTCGCCAAACCGTACGTTCGGATTCGTTGAGTTCAGCTGCTTCGACTCGCCGTTTTAGAGCCAGGTAGTTTTCAGAAAATTCAGGATTAATGAAAACCTGTTTCCCTGTCTCCATGACGCATTGCAGTGTCGGCAGAAACATTTGATATTTGTCTTTAGGTACATAGCCGTTTGCGCCAGCCTCTTGCGCGGCTTTGATATAACGTTTCTCGTTGGTCAGAACGATGATTGATATGGTGGATTGTTGTGATCTAAGCGTCTCAATGACTTGAATGCCTGTTGGGCCAGGGGGCATGCGGATGTCAAGTAAAAGCAGGTCAGGTTGCTCGCGTCTGACAATCTCGATTGCGTCATTACCTTGTTTCGCTTGGCCGATGACCTTGAATCCGGGAAAGTCATTAACCAACTTGACAATGCCTTCTCGCGTGAAGAACTCGTCTTCAGCGACCAATACGCGCCTGTCTGTCATATGGCCACCGATGACTTTCTGGGTATTCGAATATTTATGGTGGTTCCCCGTTGGAGAATAGATTCAACTTGCATTGTTCCTCCAAGCGACGTGCAGAAGTAATGGGCAAGATACATTCCGTAGTGGCGCTTGGCCTTTAGATCGTCCCATGTTTCAGGTGGCTCGAATCCACAACCGTCATCCACTATCCTTAACATGAATTGCAAAGGATCTCGTGTCAATGACAATTTAAGTGTCTTGGCTTGTGCATGTTTACTGACATTCTTAACCAGAGTTCGGAATATGCGAAAGAGAGTGCCCTGTTCTTCGTCGCTTAAGCCGTCTATCTGCGCCTGCCAATCTGTCACTAAAGTTAGTCCGGGTGTTTGTGCACACACGGTCTCAGCATATTGAGACATTTCGGCGATCAGTCCTTCCCTTAAGTCAGGTGACAATAGTTCACCACACAGATTGCGCAAGCCGTCACAGATTTGGGGAATATCCTCTTGAGCAACTTGCTGTAACTGCTTGCGAATTTCACCTTCGTCTTGGCTTGCTCCGAGATGGTGAATTTGAAAACCCAAGCCCGTAATGCGGCCGAGAGGGCCGTCATGTAGTTCGTTTGCTATCTCGTTAGATAATTGCTCCAAATACTCCTGCATGATTTGATTATGTTCTTCCTGGATTTGTCGAGCCTTGATCTCGACCTCATGTTGGCGTTCTGCCAACAGAGCTCGCTGCTTCGCGAGTTGCGCCTGTTCGATGAGTTTACGTTGTTTGGCGCGATGAATCCTCGCCATGATGACATAGGTAAGTGAGGTAATTAGTAACAGCCCAATGATTATCCACAGCGGCAGCCAGCTTACCCACCAAGGCGTCTCAACGTGGATAACTAATTCATCGTCGATCCAACGTTGATAAGTATCGGCTGCCCGCATACGTAATTTGCCGACCCCGCCGAAAGGGAGATACTGCGTGTAATTTACGTCTGTTGATTGCACCCAGTCTTGGTCAATATCTACACGTTGGTACGCGCCACGAATCGTGGCGGGTGACCTGAAATCTAGTCGAGCAAACCTAATCGAAAAACTCTTTTCATTGGCAGGTAAATGGAGATCACTACCGGGTGGAAGCATGTGTTGGCGCCGGATGTTGTCGACCATCACGTCTGTGATCATGATGGGTGGAATTGATTCATTCCCCTGTAAGCTCGGCTTGATCTTAACCACGCCATTTGTGCCCCCAAACCATAAATGGTCGTCGAACATTGCAACAGATCCCGGGATCGCACTCCCAACCATCACGCCGTGTTCGTCCCGAAACAAAGAATAGCTGCGTGCATCAGGGTCAAAAGAAGCGATACCTGCTGCTGTGTAAATCCAATAGCCGTCGTTATTATCTTGGGTGATCGCTACGACCGCATTGTCTGGCAGGCCAGATCGACTTGTGAAACGCTCAAATCTGTTGGGGCTAATCATGCGATTGAGACCGCCACTTAAAGTGGCAACCCACAATGTCTGATTGTGGTCCATAAAGACGTCAATCACATCATCCGCGCTGAGACTTTCACGCTGAGTCTGGTTACGCATTACCTCGATAATGGTGCCATCTGAGTGGACATGGATGAGCCCGCCGCCAAAGGTTCCGACCCAAATGTCGCGATCGTTGCCGCGACAAATCGAGGTCACCACACGGTGACTGATCTGATAAGGGGCCTCTGCTTCGGGCGTCAATCGCATGACCACGCTCTTGTCGATATCGAATAGGATGAGTCCTCGGTCAGTTGCCAACCAAAATTGGCCCTCAAATTCGACAATTACCCAAACTCTCTCCCCGTCAAGTAACGTTTGTACCTGATTCGCTTGATGATTCAGCCGGAATAGACCTGCATCGGTTCCAACTAAGAGATTCTGTTCGTCAATGGGATAAATCGACCGGATACTCTGATCGCTCATAAAGGTCTGTCGATTCAAGTTGTCTAACTGCAAGAGTTGTAAGCCCTTTTTTGTGCCAATCCAAAGCTCGTTTTCTTGACCCTGCCATAGAGACCAAGCGCCTCCAGAATTTACCGGCGAGAATTCGAATCTTTCCCTCATTCGGTCTAATACATGAACACCCGGCTTTTCGGTGGCCACCCATACAAGTCCTGAATCATCGCAAAAGACGCGCCTAATTCTTAAATCATTTAGGCCATTGTTCTGTTCTGTTGGCCGGTGCAAGGTGAATCCAACACTGTTTTGCTGATAAAGACCATCAACCGTACCTACCCATAAACTGTCATTGGCGTCTTTGTGAATGGAGGTCACATGACTATTGTGGGCTGGATTCCCATGCAAATTTACCTGTTCAAAGTTGCCATGCTTTCCGCGAACCCATAGTCCGCGATCCGTCGTCCCCAACCAAAGGAGCCCCTCTTGGTCGCAATATAGCGTCCGAACTTGAATGTCCTTGAATGCCTCCTCAGACCTGACGTGCTCACCATCGTAGAAGAATAAGCCCCTATCTTCGGCAGCTATCCAGATAAGATCATCTTGATCTTGTACCAATGAAGTAACACCAACATGAATGTCGGCGATGGTCGTAAAGGACTGATCGTCCATGACTTGTAATCCTTGGTCGCTGCCTAACCAAATGCGTGAATGTTGGTCTTCCAGTAATGACCAAATATTGTTGCTCCGTAAACTATGCGTTTGAATTGTGAATGAGGTAACCAAACCAGTGACGCGATCTAACAAGTTTAGTCCGCCATTTGTACCCACCCAAAGACGCCTTTGACTGTCTTCCATTACGACACGAACGGTTCCTGGCGTAAGTGAATTCGGGTTGTCTGGATCGTGTCGGTACCATCGCGCTTCAAAACCGTCATAACGGATAATGCCTCGGCCAGTTCCAAACCACATGAACCCGTAGGAATCCTGTTGGATAGACAGAATTTGAGCTTCTGGCAACGCATCGTTAGGACCTCCAATGAATCGCCATAATGCACTTGGGTGCTCGAAGGCACATAGTGAAAATAGAAAAGCGACCAACATCAAACAGCCCTACAATTAAGTTCAGTGTGGTAACAAGCCGAATGAAACCGCCTAGTCGAGGAATTGAAAAGCCTAAATAGCTTGTACTTCCATCTAGTTGATTCATGGTTAGCGCTTTATTGATCCTCGTTGCAAGTGTTGCGAATGAGTGACCTAGTGCGTGACTATTAATCTATCTGGTATCTCGCACGCTGTCAAAGATTCGAATGAGTAAGAGGGCTATTGTGTTAAATGCAGGCTGGCTGGAAAGAGATTCAAAGAAGAAGGGTTGAGTAGAAGGTCGCCAAGCTCCCCCGTTTCTCTTCCAGCCGCCTGTTTAATGCCGCCGGAAATGTTCGAGGATATTCCGTGCGGTCAAGGATTCGCGCAGGACGAATTCTCGTTGAGCCACAAGTGATTCTTTTGCGACTCTAACTCATACTACGCAGCTAGAATCGGAAACTCGAGTTTCGCAAGTAACCATCTCTAGTGAGACATGTTTTGTCATGGAGTGACAGTTGTCACGCTCATTAATGCGCTTTGTATCTAATTTTCCGATCTCCTTGAATTGTATTTTTAAGGGCGTATATTTTGTTTATTAGCAAATGGTTGGGGGAACCGTGGCTTTGAATTTTTTCCATTTCAGGCAAGGTTGGATAGACTTGCATCGCGATCTTCGCGAATTTGATCTGCACCCCTATGTGGCGCAGAACGCGCACGATTTCTACTTCTTTTTGAATACCCAAATCGTGGACTACATCAATCGCGGTTGTGGTCTATTGAGAACCTATTGGCGCGACAGCGAGTATACGTCCGATATGCTTGATACAGGAACGTTTAACAAAGAAGCCGACCGCGCAATGGAGTCAGAGTCGCATTTGAAGCGATTGGCGGTAATCGCTGAAATGACCGAAGGCGTCTTTTTGTATAAGCTCAAGCAAATTCAAGGATTGCCGGCCAACATGCCCTGGCTTGATTTTTTGGAAAGGTTAGCGAGTGCTAGGCGATGCATTATGAAAGCTGCAGTTGCACTGGAAAACAGCCTGGCTGAACTCATTAACGTTAAACCAGAACTCAATTTCCAGTCAGAAGTGAACAGAGGACTAATCGTCAGAAGACTTTACGCTGATTATCGTTACGCGATACAACAACTTATTGGCCGTGTTGGAACGCAGGAAGTGGTGCGTGTTGCTCGCCACCACATCTCGATGATGCTGAGGCTCGATGCTTACGAATATATGCGGTTCTCCGATCGCCGCCACCTAGTTGTCTTGAAACAAAGAATGACTCAGGTTCTTTCTTCAAAATGCACGGATGATACGGGACTCCACCTATTGGAAGAAATTCAGAATACCGCCTCATTGATCATGGACATTAACCATCGACAGGAGTTGATGGAGCACGATCTACAACGCATACACGCTTGCATTGAAGCGATTGATACTGGCCGACTTGATTTAGTCCCCTCATTGCTACATGACTTAATTGGCCGTTCGGCCAAATTAGACAGATTTGTGATCGCTACGGTACCCGTTGCTCGCAATCTACTAGGTGTTCTGGTTGAGATGAAAACCAAGTTGAAAGCAGAATTGTGTGATTGGTCACCTGTTGCCAAGCATGTCGTTTAGTGGAGGGCGGCATAATTCAGATTTGATGCGTTGTGAATAGGGGCTTACTAGTCGCAAACTAGTTTACTAAAGCGCATGTTATGATCAGCGCAATTTTCTGAACTGGTTGGTTGGCTTCTTGATTCCTTCTTGGACAAGATTGTGTGTCTGCTGGTTAACGGGCCTGTGGGTATTCGCGTCCGTAGATACAGAAGCCGTGCGCCTCGAAATAAAAGAACTTAGACAAAAAGTAACCAATACCCTCCGCCAGGACCCGAAATCGGCAATTGATCCTGCGCTCAAAGCTTTTGAGTTGGCGCAACAAATAAATGACGTCGAATTGACCACCGATACCGGCTATCAGCTTGCTCTTGCCTATTTCCGCAGTGGCCAAACTGGTCGAGCACTTGAACAGACAGAATCCGTGCTTCTCCTCACCGATACGACGCTGAAATCAGAAAGCCTTTTAGACTTACGGACGATTCAGGGAAGTTTATACGCCAAAATGGGGCGACTTCGTGAAGCAGCAAGGGTATTTGAAGACGCGATTCCGTTGTCCCGATCTCTAGACTCCGAAAGCAAAGAGCTTAACTTGATGCACAACATTTCGATTGTTTACCTGCGAATGGGTAAATTCGATTTAGCGCTTGAGTACAATATGGAAGTGTTGCGGCGACGTGAAGAAAAAGGTGATCGTTCAAAGATCGCCAATACCTTAAACTCCATTGCTAGTATTTACAGCAGTATTGGCGATCTTGAAAAGTCGTTGCAGTATTTACAGAAGTCTTTGGCGATTAAGCGCTTAGATGGTGTTCCGTACGACATCGGCATCGCTTTAGGCAACATTGGCTCGATCTACACGGAATTAGGGGAACTTGAAGTAGCAATGAGCTACCTTGAGGAAGCTCTAGCAATCAAGCAGCAGGCTGGAAATGACGAATCAACCGCCATCACCATGTGCAGCTTGGGCAGCGTGCTCAGTAAGCTAGGCCAAATCGAAAAAGCTGAACGTTATCTCAGAGAAGCGCTCAAGATTCAAGCGAGCCGAGGCTTGGCGCGCGATGAAATTGATTCCTTGCTCGTATTGAGTGGCCTGCTAAGGATGTCGGAACGTGGTGACGAAGCTCTCGCAGCCAGTGACAGAGCGTTAAAAATAATCAATGAAACTGGCACCGAGTCGATGCTCGCTAGCGTTTTAGAAGAACGATCTTTGATTTTAGAAATGAATGGGGATTATGAAGGTGCGTTGCTAGCTTTTCGTAGATTTAAGGAAACTCGAGAACGCATTCTAGACGAAGATACCCAACTAAAGATTGCTGACCTGCAAGGTCAAATTGACGCCGACCAAAAGAGCCGAGAATTGGAACTTTTGCGCCGCGATACACAGATTGAATCACTCGAGTTGAAACGCAAGGTGTGGGTTCGCAATGGCTGGATAGCGGGACTTTGCGTCAGTGTGCTGATGGTGTTGATCCTTTTTTTGTTATGGAACAGGAGTCGACAGCGTCAACTAAATGCGCGATTGGAATCGATGGTTTCAGAGAGAACTCTGCACTTATTAGCCAAGTCTCGTCAGGTGGCAGAGATGCATCAAAAGCTGGTTGAAGCAGCGCATCATGCCGGCAAAGCCGAATTGGCGATGGGCGTTCTTCATCACCTGGGCAATTCACTTAATAGCGTGAATATATCAGCTAGCGTTCTGTGCGAAAGTTTGGATATACGTAAGTCATCCCGGCTACTGGGAGACATCGCAAATCTCCTCGCTGAGCAACAAAATCGGATGACAGAATTTTTGGAGAGGGACCCCAGAGGACAGAAGCTGCCACATGCACTAAGACGTTTAGTGGACAAGATACAAACTGAACATCTTGATCTAAAGCAGGAAGCGCAATCATTGATGCAAGCTATTCATGAAATGACGGGCTCTTTGCGCGCTCAGCAAATTAATGCCAAGGTAAATTGGTTATATGAAGAAGTAGAATTTGCGCAATTCATACAGCAGATATACACGCCATTTGTGGAACGATTCCTCGAGTTGGGAGTCGAATTTGAATTGGATTGCCCTAATGATTTGCGAGCCACCATTCAAGGCGTGAAGGTTTCTCGTGTTTTGAGCGATCTTTTGTCCTTTGCAGTAAGTGAGCTCTCGTATGCGGTGAAGTCAACTCGTCGCCTGATGATTCGGGCTACATGTGTTGACGGACACCTTTCGCTTGTATGTTTGTTAGGGGGTAAATCTATGCGTCACCTCTCAGACGCGACCGCATTTGCTGCGCCCAGTGGTCGGGGTGAATTGATTACGCTGCACGACGCGGCCAACGTTTTGCTTGAAATGGACGGTTCGCTTAAGCTTGTAGCAGCTGAAGGAAAATATACGTATTCAATTGGCCTGCAATTGCCTGTTTTGGTTGAATTGATTGCAAATACATGAAGGAGTCTAGCTGAATGTTGTTGGTAGCTTTTTGTCTGATCCTGAGTTTCTCTCCTAGCAACGAACTTGTGAACGACCCTGTTCGTGATCTTGATTCTTTAAGCCGGCAACTTGACGAAGAACTGCCTGAACTCTTGAAGAAGTGCCTCGTGCCCGGCGCAGCTATTGCCGTTATTAGCAAGGGCGAAATTGTCTTCGTGCGACCGTATGGATTTGCAGATTTAGCTTCGCAGTCGAAGGTAACACTGGAAACGGGATTCAATATCGGGTCGATTTCTAAAACGGTCGCAGCCTGGGGACTCATGAAGTTAGTGGAACAGGGAAAACTAAATTTAGACAAGCCTATTTCTAACTACCTTAAACGTTGGCAAATTCCTGAGTCAGAATTTGATGAGACAGGGATTACGCTTCGGCGACTCTTGAGTCATACCGCGGGCCTTTCGTTACACGGCTATCCGGGATTTGGCCCGACAGACAATTTACCAACGCTGGAAGCTTCATTGAATGGTGTGACGAACGGTTCTGGCGAAGTCAGATTGATGATGGAGCCGGGTTCCAAGTGGCAGTATTCGGGTGGTGGATACACGATTGCGCAGCTATTGGTGGAAGAGGTAAGCAACATGTCGTTCAGTGACTTCATGCGCGAACAAATTCTCAAGCCTTTGGCGATGAATCACAGCGATTATCAATTGTCGGCGCCGATTCTGGCTGCCTCCTCGGTTGCCTATGACGAATTTGGGGAAGTGACCGCGAATCCGCGATTCTCGGCTCAAGCAGCGGCCGGTCTGCACACCACCATCACCGATTTAGCAACCTTTGCATTAGCCGTTGTGGAGGGTCCTAAAAACCTGAAACCTGGTCGAGGTGTATTGTCGTTAGAGAGTACGAAAGAGATGACAACACCTGCAGCAGCATCAGAGGGGCGCTACGGCCTGGGTTATGGCATCCACAAACTGGCCGATGGCCAGACTGCAGTAGGCCATGGAGGTTCAAATCGTGGTTGGCAAGCTAATTTCAAAGTAACACTTGAGCTTGGAGATGGTTTGGTCATTGTGACTAATGGATCAAATGGTGGTGCAGTTATTGGCCAGATACAATGTATTTGGGAGTCATGGCTGTCGGGAACGCAGCCAAACGACGGCTGCAAATTGCCCATCACGATGCAGGTTGTTTCTTCGTTGTTAAAAGATGGTGTGGAAGCCGCTATTCGTCAGTACCGCAACATTCGTGATCAAGATGGCGGGCGCGATTCGATGGATGAGGGGCAACTAAATAGATTGGGCTATCAGCTAATGGGTCGGGGTCGCATCGAGGATGCCACCGAAATATTTAAGTTGAATGTTGAATCGTTTCCGGAAGCTTCAAACCCCTACGACAGTCTAGGAGAAGCCTACATGAACCAAGGGAACAAGGCACTTGCCATTGTCAACTACAGTAAATCGTTGGAGCTGGACCCTTCAAACCATCATGCTGCTCAAACAATAATTAGACTTAAAGCCGAGGAATCATCCAAAGATTGACTTGAGTCGAAGAGACAAAGCAAGGATAAACCATGGAAAGTATGACGCATTGCCCTAACTGGGTTGTTCAGGTTCTTGAGTATTTACAGACCGCGTCAGATTTAGTCGGTATGGCCATCATCTCTCTAGGTTTCATTTTTGCCTCGTTTCGCTGGATCAAACTTGAATTTCGGTCTATGGGCCAGTTTAATAGCAACCGTTGGTCACACATGAAACAGGTTCGTATGTTGGTTGGTCACTATATCTTGATGGGCTTGGAGTTCATGATCGTGAGTGACATCATTCACAGCTTTCTTAAGCCCAATTTGGAGAGTTTGTATGAGTTGGCTGGCATCGTTGTCATTCGTACCGGGATAGGTTTTTTCCTAGGTAAAGAACTGGAATCGTTGGAATCAAATACCGAATCGACCGTCCCAAAGGTGACCTGATGGCGATAACACTAGATGGTCAAGTAAAGGACCTGGGCGGATTTAGTATTAACAGGCTATTACCCCATCGGCAGCAACGTGCCGTGGGCCCTTTCGTCTTTCTTGACGTCATTGGTCCTGCTGAGTTCGAACCTGGACATGGCGTCAATGTTCGCCCCCACCCACATATCGGACTAGCTACAGTTACATACTTGACCCGCGGCAGCATTCTCCACAGAGATAGCCTTGGCTCGGTCCAGGAAATCGTGGCCGGCGATGTGAACTGGATGACGGCTGGAAGGGGAATCGTCCATTCTGAACGAGAGACCTTAGAGGTCCGCGCGTCGCGACACCAACTGCATGGATTCCAGTTTTGGGTCGCATTGCCACGCGAACAAAGTGAGATCGAACCCTCGTTTCACCATGTCAAGGCGGGTCAACTTCCGCATATCATTCAAGACAACGTGATGATTCGATTAATTGTCGGTAAACACGCTGGCTGTGAGTCACCGATTACCACGCACTCGCCGATGATCATTCTGGATGTTGTCTTAGCCGCAAAATCTCGAATTGATAGGCCGCATACAGACTGGCAAGTGGTGGCGTGTGTTATTTATGGTGACTTGATCGTTGGTGAAAAATGCTTTGCTGCAGGCGAGTCCGTCTTACTGGAAGCTGACGATGCTGAAATTGGGGCGTCGATTGATACTCGCTTCCTATTGTTTGGCGGTGAACCGATGGCCCAAGTGCCTCATCTATTTTGGAATTTTGTCGCCTTTGACAAAGAACGCATCGAGCGTGCCAAACAGCAGTGGCGAGATGGTGATTTTCCAAGTGTCCCCGGCGATGACCTGGAACGGATCCCCTTGCCATAAGATAGGTTACGTGGTTTGGCTGTCGATAGATTTGACGAGTTTCTTGGGTGCGACTCGGCGCCATACATCCCACAATAAAGCCTCAAATTGGTCAGCTTGAATACGATTCAGATCAATGGCGACCCAGCCTTGATGAGACCATGATGTCTTGGAGAAGGTGATCGGATCACCCGCGACCATGATTTCTAAATCCTCCTGGTTCAGCTTGAGCACGGCAGATGCGCCCGTTTCGTCCAGCGTGGCAACGATCTTTTTTCCTACACGGAATGACGCCCGCTGGAAATGGGGTTGCTCTATCACTTCAGGAAGCGAAAGAGCCAGTTGCCGCGCCTGTTCGATGGTTACCATGGAAATTGGCTAATAATCACTTAAACACGTAACGTAAGCCAAGCTGTGCCTGCCAACGGGAAGCAAGACTGACATCGTCAACGAAGGTGGAATCTGTCGTTCCCGGATACTGAAAAACGGGCTCGTCTTGCTCATTGTTGCGTACGAATATCAGTGGAGCGGTGGCGCCCGTGTTGGCAACTTCACGAACACCCCAATCTGAGTTGAGGAAATTACCTAGATTGAGGATGTCTAGGCTTACCTGGATTAGGTGTCTACCGCTGCCTGATCCGAAATGGATGTCTTGCAGAATGCGTAAATCGAAGTTTGAAAACCATGGATTGACGCCGCCAAACCGATCTGCAATTTGTCCGCGGTGGGAACTCAAGTAAGCATCCTGCTCGATGAACGCGTTAAAAGACGCCCACTGTTGGTCAGCAGTTGCGACGGTTTGGCCGCTTGAGTCGACGATGGGGTCAAAATTAATCTCGTTAGCATTTGTGGGTATGTAAATGAGATCGTTGCCGCCCTGCCCATCACCGTTAACGTCTCCTGCATAAACAAATGAGAAGCGCGACCGTCGACTCGCTGTGGATTGACTGCCCTCAGCGATTTCCATGAAGATGCCGATGCTGGTTCCAAAGGTGGAATTCCAAGCATGGCGATAATTTAAGGTGCCCACGATTCGGTGAGGATTACCGAATTCCGAGTAACTGAGATCTGGTTGGTTGGGGTTCCCTTTTATGGCATTGAATTGCCACAGGAAACTAGCGATCTCTGTGGAGCTTAGTTGGTTTTTTGCCTCAAGATAGGCGTAGGAGAGGCTGGTATGGAGTCCAGACTCGAATGTTTTGCGCGCTTGAGCTGTAAAACTAAAATTATAACCTTCGCTGGTATTGTCAAGCACATAGACGCCGCCCCCACCTAAATCGTTGAGCGCGTTATTAGCGGCATCGTACCGTACACGGCCGTCAGGCCCCGGGATCGTATCAACAGGCGCAGCTAAGTTTGCGTTTCGGATGTAAATTGAGTTGATGTCTTTGCCATAAATGGCTTCGAACGTAGTTTGAATGTCCCAGGGCATTTTTTGATCAAAGGCAATGTCGGTCGTCCATACTTGCGGCCATTCAAAACCAGGGTCTGTCGCGGCGATATCTTGCGTGGGGAATTCTGCTTGAGGTCCTTGATTGGAAACCGTATTGCCTATCCAGACAAATGGGAGTCTTCCGGTAAATATGCCTGTGCCCCCACGTAATTTGGATGATTGGTCGCCCTTGATGTCCCAGTTGAATCCAATACGAGGCGAGAAGAGAGGATCGGTGGAAGGAAACTTAGCAGCATCAATCGTCTCTTGATTACCATTCTCGTCCAAAAGTGTGAGGGACTGGCTGAACGCGTTACTAGTCAACTTGGTGTCGTAAATAGGAATATCAACACGTACCCCGTAGGTCAGATTTAGGCCTTGATTAAAACGCCATTCATCCTGCATGTACAACGAAAGCTGGCTGACATCTACATCGTCACCCTTAAATGGTCTCTGCGATGCAGCAGCAACCTCAGCATTGAAGTCTCGAAAATTAGGGCTGTCAGGATTAGTAATGTCGAAAAACTCTTCCAGCGAGAAGAAAGTGGTGCCGCCGACCTCGGGTCCTAGAAAGGCCGGCGCTGGAAACAAGCCGTAATAGAACAAATTAAACGAATTGAAGAACGAGAAGGATTCGTAGTTGAAGCCCGCTGTCAGCACATGATTGCCGCGGAATAACGAGTAGTTATCTGTCACTTGCCAAACATCTTGATCAAGGACGTTGTTAATCGAAAAGGGTTCGTGCCCAATCGTCGTATAGGTGATGCCGTCTACACCTAACTCCAACGTGGGAAATGGTTCGCTGAAAGCCGTTCGGAAATCACGAAAACGATTGTAACTAACAAAGAAACGATTGGCGCCGCTATCCATAAATGTATTTAGTTCTAAGGCGTATGACTGGAGCTCGTTATTTATGGCATACCCTGAATTTTGGAAGGGTAACGAGTTCTCGTTGGGCCCGCGTCCTGTGTTGTTTACACTGATCGCAAAGGGGTGTGGTGGCAAGTCACGAACAGCATCAAGTTGGCTATAGCGAAAACTCAACCGGTTGTTGAGGTTTATGTTCCAGTCCAACTTAAAAATGAATTTGTCGTTGTCTGTCGCGTGAATGTAATCTTCAAAGGCACCTGTGTCATAGCCATATACATCCAGCATGCGTTGACGTATGGCTTCCATATCGGCTGCACGAACGCGGGACACTGTGACCCCACTGTCGCCGGTACGCGAAGCCGCGAAATTACTGGCCGGATCATCTCGACGCACCAATTCACCGTTGGCAAAGAAAAAGAGCGTGTCTTTGATGATTGGACCACTAATCCGGATACCTGTCTGTTGAAAATCAAGGTTCGGGTTGAGTACGTTTTGATCGTTTACTTCGTCGCCAATCAAACTCTCGTTACGGTTATAGGTGTAAATCGAACCTTCAAACGAATTGGTCCCACTCTTGGTAACAGAATTTATGCCGGCACCGGTAAACCCGCCCTCACGCACATCAAAAGGTGCCAATGATACTTGAACTTGTTCAATGGCATCAAATGGGACAGGCTCCGCATTGGCTTGGCCGCCCGGGGCGGGGTCATCCAGTCCAAACGGATTGTTAAAGTAGGAACCGTCCAGTGAAATGTTGTTGTAAAGCCAATTCCGACCACCGAAGCTGAAGTTTCCATCACTGCGAGGGTCAACGCGCGCGAGATCACGGGTGCTGCGTTTGATCGAAGGCAGGGTTTCAACTTGATCGGTCGCGACAAATGTCGCTGCCCCGGTCCGGTCTGCGTTAAAGACGTCGTCTTGTTGAATGGTGACCACCAACTCTTCGGCTACAGCTTCAACCGCCAGCAGGAAATTCATTTGAAAAGTCTGACCCAGGCTAACGATGACGTTGGGTTGCTTTTGGGTCTGGAAACCTGAGAGCGTTGCGGTCACAGTATACGGCCCACCGACACGCATATTGGGAATATCAAATGTTCCTTTTTCACGAGATACAGCAGAATACAATGTGCCGCTAGGCTCGTGAGTTGCGGTAATGACAACGCCAGGTAAGGCCGACCCCGAACTGTCGGACACCACACCGCTTATGGCGCCAAGAGTGACACCTTGTCCCATTGAATAAACATGTAAGAGACACAGGATTACAAGTATGCGAAGACGGGTAATGGTCATGGTTCCACTCCAGATGTTGGGATCTATAGCCGATGATTGAGTCACTTTAGGGTAATTTAGTAGCTGGGTGTCGCAACAATCAAGTCACTAATCTCAATCTAACTAAATCGCCCCTTTTTTTGTGCATTCTGCCCGTTATACAGACGTGACTTACATGCGGCTAAAACTGAGTCGCCGACCTCAGATAGCCATGGTTACTATGGCTGGGTAGCGGAATTAGATGAGATTGGAATACGGTTTAACCAATAGATGAGAACGCCAAAGCAGATGACTGGTGGCCCTTCAGATAACGTCCAAAAGAGCGGCATTTGGGCATGGAAATCAACGAAGATCATCGCGAAGCCAAATAATATGTTTAAAAGCGATATGGCTTTGATTATTGGTTGGTAGCGCTCAACATCTCTTGCCATGACCAGATACAAAGTACCGTGGATGCCGTAAAGAGCAGACGCTGAACGTGACAAATATTGAATTAAAGGGTGATTAGGGAATTCGCCCATGCCCATCAATGCGTGGCTCTTCACCATCCACGAGGTGGGCATTAGCATCGCCAAGAAGGCTAGAGTCATGAATGACCCGGCTGCAATTAACAATCTGCGGGTCCATTTTTGAGGGTTACTTAACATGCGAATAAACTAACCCGCAGCAAATTTGGGGTCAATCATTGTTTGTTCTCAACACAGTGGTCGATCAATTTGGATTTGAATACTACTCATCGTGGTCAGTGGTTAATGTTGATTTTATGTTGTGATACCATAGCTTGACGAATCATCTTGAACAGAAAATGACTATGGATTTTCCTCACTTTATTAATTTACTCAAATCCTGTGTTGATAGTCTAGGTCTATACCCGCCTGGAAACCCGATGGTTGAGCGTCTGCTCAAAACGTTCCATCAATTGTTGCAAAAGGTGTTCTTGGAGGTGGCGAGTGTTGATATTCAGCTGTTGAATGGGCACATCCTCCTCAACGAAGAGGTCATTAATGACCGCGTGGCGCGCATGCCTGGCCAACTTTGGCTAAGCAAGATTTGCTTTGAACGCAAAATCTCACGATTGACTTTTGAACGAGCAACGACCGTAAAGGACCTGCAACACCTTGCCTTAGTCCTCAATCAACTGCCACATCAATTTGCTTCACCAGCTGATGGGCCACGCATGTTAGAGCAATCTAAGGTCGATAACATTTCGTTCAATGAGCGCAAGCAGGCAATCAAAGAGGTTTCGCGGGCAAATCCCCTAACTGAACCCAAGTCTTTAGACAAAACACGACAATTTGAGTTTCAATTGCCACTTGAGGAGAAATCGTCACTAGTAAAGGAATTGCGTAAGCGGATACAGAATCGACAATTGAATTTGGTCGCTGAGACGTTGAACTTAATTACCCAAGACCTCAACTCGAAGGACCGAGAACTTGTCGAACTCGCGCTTCCAAGCTATCGAATCGTCATTGAGATCTTGATCGAAACAAAGCAAGACCGACCGCTTCATCAAGTTCTAAGATCGATGGGTCAAGAGTTGAAGGATCTGGCCGCATTGGATGTGTTTGGCTTTCACCTACGTACGTTTTCGCAAGTTTTGATTTACTGTCGTCAGCATAAACATAGCGGTGCCGTGGCCTTCGGATTGAACACCTTAGCTGTTCTCGCACGCCACGACAACCCCATCAAGCAAGATCTCGCCAAGGAACAAATCGCACTGGCCTTTGACGAAGAATGCATGAGTCTTGTGATTGACAACCAAGATCGCAACACACCTCATAAAGCTCATTTCAATAAATTGCTAAGCGCCTACGGGGCTTTGTTCTTGCAACCCATGTTAAATGCGCTTTACGCCTCTTCGGACCGTCATGTTCGGCGTGGCCTTATGAGCGTCCTGCAAAGCATGGGCCCCGTTATCTACCCAGATCTGACGGATGATCTTGTTAAAGCATTTGGCGAGGACCAGCCCTGGTACGTAAAACGAAATCTGTTGAGATTGTTGTATGAAAGCCCGCCAGCAACCTTGATTCCCGTTCTGGAAACTAACTTACATGACGCTCACCCGAAAGTTAGGGAACTGGTCCATCGATGCATTCTCAATATTTCCGATCAGGATGCGTTTCGGCTTGGCAAATCACTGATCATGAGCGGTAGCGACGATCAACGAGTCCAGGCCATATCTTATTTGGCTGCCAACGGTGTCAGTGCTTATGCGCCAGTTCTGTGTGAATTGGTTGAAGGGGAAACTTCTGAGGCGATCAAGAGAGCCGCCATTAAGGCTTTAGCACGACTTGATTCCAAACAGGGAAACGAGTTTTTAGCAGGTCTGTTAGGCAGCGGCGCTAGTCTGATGAACAAACTGCATAACAGCCTTCGCGTACTCACGGCAGAAGCATTACTTCAGGCACGCAACTCTAAGGCAAAAGCCATTCTTTCAAGGCACTTAAATGACAAGGACAAGCAGGTTAAGCTAATCGCCAGCCGAGTTTTAATGCCAGCTTCAAAAACACTTTAGCTGCTTGCTTCTGGTTCATCAGCTTCCGTTACTTCTTGGTCTGGAGCCGGATCCTCTGCGTCATTTTGGTTAACCGACGCATCAATGACTCGTTTGAATGGAACGCGCATGCGGTGTGTGCTGTGTTTGATAATTGCGCGAATTTCAATAAGATGCTCACCTTCTGGCAGTTCTGAGAGGTCGAGGTGGCATTCGAAAGCTCCGGTTACCGAAGGTTTCACGCGTCGAATCAAGTAGTTATTTAGGTAAACGCCTAAGTTCTGCACGCCCTTAGTAATAACTCGACCCATGACGTTTAGCTTCTGTTTGTTCACCTTTTGGTTCATCACCGGATTGTAGACTTGAACGTGTGCACTCATTTTGATGCTCCGGTCGTTTTGTCCTGTTATAGCATAGCCTAAGCTAGATTGTCCGAAACAGGACCAACCATCCTATGCGCTTAACGCCAGCTTTGGTGAGCGCTAGTGTGGCTGATTCAAGTGTAGCGCCTGTGGTCAATACGTCGTCAACCAAAAGCACAGACTCTGGGGGTTCAACCTGAACACTAAATCTACCGCGCATATTGGCCCTGCGTTCCTTTAGGCCCAGACCCACCTGATGTGCCCCAAATCGACGTATCTTTAACAACTGTCTCACCTCGATGCTGGTGCGACGAGCCAAACTTGTGGCTAACGTCTTAGACGGGTTAAATGGCCGTTTGAACTGACTGCCTATGACCTCAGGAATGGGCACCAGACAATCAAATGTGAACCATGAACGATCTAATGGTTGGCGAGTGAGTGCCTGGTCTATCAGTTCTGGGATCAGGCGCCAATAGTGCTGATACTTGACCAAATGATAAATTTGTCTGCCTGTGGCCCGAAATATTAGGGGTGACCAAAGTAATTGAGGCAACACGCGCAATCTCGCACACCAAGGACAGCCTTCAATTGCCGTTGCAGCTGCGGGGTTGCCGCATTTTGCGCATCCTCGACCCGCCGCCTCTAACTCCAACAGGCAGAGTTCGCAGAGAGGGCTAGAGGGCGAAGCTTGGCACAGCAAACATTGATGCGGAAATAGAAGTCGCATCGGGTTTCTCGTTTTCAAAAATTGAATAAATGACATGGCTGTCAGCCTGGCTATTTCATACTATGCTTCGTAAGGAATCATACTCGATTAGTTGACCCCTGTTCGATATTATGTATTAGATGGAAGATAAGTATTACTGACGAAAAGGATCGAACAAAGAAGTGGCATCCTTCCAAGCGTACGAACCGGCGCGATTCCGTGCCTACTTGAGTGAACCCATTACGCGCTGTCCACAACGCGAAAAAGGTCGTATTCAAACGCTAGTTCAGAAGATAGCTGAGGCTTTAAAATTACCTCCTTATCTCACTTCCGTTTACATTCCGTCTTTGGTCACTTCTCCTGAGAAACGATCAAATATGACGCCCGAACACGTTTACCTTTTGGATCGTGTTCGAATCGTCGAAGCGGACTATATCTTGGTTGTAGCCGACCAGACGAGTTTTGGTATTGGCGGTGAAGTTGAATTGGCAACCTCGCTCGGGAAACCTGTCATTTTCTTCACACGTGAACAAAAATTATCACGATTCCTGATTGGGACTCCCGTGAATGTGACCCGACTAGAACCCGAAAAACGAGATTTCATTCGTTATCGAGATTGGCGTGATCTTAAACCACAATTGCTAACACTTGTCGAAGATGTCATCGCTAGATTAGGACAGTCTCAAACATTTCACATTCCGCATTGGGACATTGGAAAGAGACTTCAGACATTGCGCAAAAATCATGGGATGTCTCCTGAGCAGTTAGCGTTGAGAGCGGGTTTATGGCCAGCCCAAATCCGATTATGGGAAATGCATATTGATGAAGTTCGAGCTGAATTCGAAGTCTATCAAGGCGATGATGCAAGCGATATAGGTGAAATATCATTGAATTTCCGCCAATTGGAGCAATTGGCTAACCCTGGACTCGATGCGATTCATCGTCTGTGTTTCACTTTAGATGTTGGGGTTGCGGAACTGGTTGGCGAAACGTCTGACCAGATTCCAGCTCAGGGTCCGGCTAAAGTCTTGAACGCATACCAAGGCCAACTCCGAGATGCGCGACTAGAAAGCTTAAAGATGCGTGCCCATCAATACGATATTACCTATCGAGAATACGATGAGTTGAGACAGATCCTTGTAGATGAAGTTTTGGAATCAAGTTACCCTTCTAGAGTCGTCAATCATGTCTCGGAGACTGAATTTGCTGAAGCACTTCGCGCCATTCGCCATCGCAGCTTTGTATAGCCTTGCGCTCTTTGCTGATACAAGGCTGGAACTGGAAGATGGATCTTCACTCATTTTTACCAGTAGCTTCCGCAGTATCGACATTCAGGAAAACCGACCTGAACGTACAGTGATTGTGGGCCATTCCGTCATGCAGGTGTTGTTTGTGGTGGTTATCGATTCAACCTTAAACAAACATGAATTAGATCCGGTCGCGGAGTTGAGGTTGGTCTTGAACGATGAGAATCTTAATCTGAAACCGATTGCGTCTGACCGGGCAATCGTGGTCCCAGATGAAGACGATCCTCAAGCTCAACTGACACGATTACTATGGGTCACGCGGGAAATTGCGAATCAACATGTTCACTTTTTTCTAATGGGCGTGGAGGGAGATTTTGAAGCTGCGGAACCGGACTTTAGAGCGACGGTGAACTCTTTTGTGTCACGGGAGAAAACGCTTGAAATTGACGATAAACCTTCACCCTTTGTAGTCGCAGCGGCCCTTACATTTTTGTGCGCGAATTTACTTTTCTTGTGGCGATCGTTTCGTCGTTATGCGCGCCTAGCGTCTTCAGCTGACGAAGTCATTTAACTCGTTTATCGACCCCAAGCACGGGTGGAAATGTTATGATCCGGCGGATTCTAACAGAGGTAGTTGATATGGACTGGGTCGCAAAAGGCATCGCTAAACGGTTTGACGATATTGAAGCGGTTAGTGATTTGAAGTTCAGCCTCAAAAAAGGATCAGTGATCGCCTTATTGGGACGAAATGGTGCCGGGAAATCGACGACGATTCGTATCCTGGCCTCTCTAATAAAGGCAGATACAGGTTCTTTTACCTTTGAAGGAGTGGATCTTCTGAAAGAAACACGTCGTCTTAGGTCGTTGATGGGTTATGTGTCTCAGGAGTTGGCCTTAGATAAGGCGCTCACGGCGACTGAGTTTATGAAGTTCCAGGCTGGTATTTAT
Organism: Holophagae bacterium; assembly: GCA_029263455.1. Taxonomy (GTDB): domain Bacteria; phylum Acidobacteriota; class Holophagae; order Acanthopleuribacterales; family Acanthopleuribacteraceae; genus JAGQSC01. Next base: position 343,012 of record JAJCXM010000004.1, on the reverse strand, counting down.
CATCTGAAATGGAAGACTGTCGCTGATCAGGCCATCGAATTGTTACGGGCCGTTAATTTGTTCGATGATAAGGATAGGCGGGTTCAGGGCTATTCAGGAGGCATGAAAAGACGCTTGGACCTTGCAGCAGCTATGCTTAACAAACCTAAGCTTCTGATTTTGGACGAACCCACCACTGGCCTGGATGTCGAAGGTCGTGAACAGATTTGGCAGTTGATTCATCAGTATCGTGCCGATGGAGGCTCCGTGATCCTGGCCAGCCATGACTTTCGTGAAGTGGAAGAGTTAGCCAATGAAGTCTTGATCATGAATAAAGGGGTCACAGCTGTTCAAGGCCCATTAGAAAACTTACAGCGAGACCTTGGTGACTATGTCGTGAAGGCCAAATTAGATGATTCTTCAACAAACGACCATCACCAACAGATACAATCCGTGCTTACGGATCTTGATGGCTTAAATCGAGTCATGGAAATCGAAGATGGCACTCACTTCACGTTGCGCTCGTCGGCAAGTCTGCATCAAACACAGGACATGGTTGCCAGTGCCTTTGATCGTAAAGAACTGAAATTGATGTCAATGAGCATGCAAATACCGATTCTGGAAGATGTCTATCGATTTGCAGTTGGGGGGTCACTATGATGAACCAGTGGCTTGAGATCCAAGCCATGTCGATGCGTTGTTTTATTCAAACCAAGCGGCGGCCCATCGTGCTGATTTCTGGACTCTTACAGCCGTTTATTTGGCTGCTTCTGTTCTCGGCGGTCTTCAAAAATAGTCCGATGGCGCAGCTTCAAGGTGCCGCTTCTTATCTCGCTTTCATTACACCGGGAGCTTTGGTATTTACTGCTTTCTCTGGTGCTCTCAATGGTGGTGTACCGATTTTGTTTGATCGTGAGCTTGGTTTCCTGGATCGACTCTTAGTTGCGCCACTTGTGTCTCGGTTTTCAATCATTTGGTCAACTGGGATTCATATATTTGCCATGACCTTGCTGCAATGCTGTGTGATTTTGATTGTCACTTGGTTTATGGGCGTCCGCTTTCAAGGCGGAATTAATGGAATATTGGTTCTTACAACTGCCCTAATCTTAATAACCATGATTTTTACGACGATTAGCCTATTGTTGGCCTTTGCGTTGCGATACCACTTTGAGTTATTGGCAATTGTCATGATCGTATCGTTACCTATGGTATTTGTTTCCACCGCGTTTGCGCCTGTTGAATTCATGCCAGACTGGTTACAATTCCTGGTTTCGCTTAATCCGGTCACATTTGCTGTGGAACCCATAAGAGCGGTTGTGTTAAATACCGATTGGACGTGGTCTGGTGTTATTCACGAGTCGCCTTTAGGAGCATTTACTATCACTCGTTGCCTACTTGGACTACTCGCTTGCCAAATATTGGTGGGATTCTTAGCTAGATGGGTGATTGCGAGGAAACTGAATTGATACGCGACTCGGTTGTTTTTGTACACCTGATCTCGGCCATGGTGCTATTCGGGTTGCCGTTAGCGTTTGGACGCTTCTTGGGCGTCACCATGAGGCTTGGTGACAGGGATGCGGCTGCAACAGCCGGAACTCTGCGAATATTGACCCATAGGTACCTGTATTTGTCGTGGGCTGCCAATTTGTTGACCGGACTCTATCTACTTTCACTGGTGGCTTCATCTTATGGCGCCATGTGGCGCCACGGCATAGTCACGGCTAGTTTCTTAGTAGGAATAAACATCTATTTCGGTTTAGAACGGGGATTATCAAAGACGGGTCCCGTTCATTCATTTGAGAGTTTGAGGAAAAGAATTGTCGTATTCTCAATCATCCACCATTCACTTATCACCGCACTCACCGCTGTGATGGTTTTTCGTAATTGGCTTAGATAGGCTGCTCAGCCATGAAGGACTTGACCTACATGCAGCGCGCCCTGGATTTAGCAACCAAGGGTAGAGGTACCACGGCACCAAACCCTATGGTGGGATGCGTCATAGTCAAACGAGATGAAGTGATTGGCGAAGGCTACCACGCTCAAGCTGGCAAAGCCCATGCCGAGGTCGAGGCCATAAGTGCATGCCGTGAATCAACCCAAGGTGCAACCCTTTATGTCACACTCGAACCTTGCTGCCATGTGGGCCGCACGGCCGCATGCACGGTTGCCATCCGCGAGGCTGGTATTAGTCGAGTCGTTTATGCGGTCGATGATCCGAACCCCCTAGTCGATGGTGGCGGAAGACAAGCCCTCATCAACTACGGCATTGAAGTTGAATCCGGGTTGTTGGCAGAGGAAGCACGAGAATTGAACCGTGCGTTCCTGTTTAGCACCTGCCACGACCTACCCTTCGTGACGATAAAAGTTGGCATGTCGCTTGACGGAAAAACCGCCACGCAGGCAGGGGAAAGCAAGTGGATCACCAGTACCGAATCTCGAGCGTTAGTACATCAACTAAGAGCGGAGGTTGGGGCAATTCTAGTGGGATCAGGCACTGTCCTGGCCGATAACCCTCGGCTCGACGTTCGTGTCGACGGACACTCACACAGTAATCCGATGAGGGTTATCGCCGATAGCCGAGCGCGCGTGCGCCATGATGCGCGCATCTTCCAAAAAAAGAATAAAGAGCGAGTTATATGGGCCATATGTGATCAACCAGACTCGCAAGAAAGATCCTTAGTGGCCGAAAAAGGCGTCGAAATCTGGCAAATGCCTAGAGATGATTCAGGGCAGCTCGCCCTTGTAGGTTTGCTCGAGCGATTGCACCGAGAAAAAGTTGTTCACCTTCTTTGCGAATCAGGTGGCACCCTAGTTGATGCACTCGTTCAGGCCGGTCTAGCCAATGAAATATGGGCATTTGTGGCACCGAAACTGATCGGTGGCTCACAAGCACCCACTATGTGTGATGGGGTCGGCATCTTGAACTTGAAACATGCCTTACCCCTTGAATGGCGGAGCTGGCAAGCGGTGGGACCTGATTTGCTGATTAAGGCGCGATTAAAAGCGATTGAGAGGTAGTGGGTGTTTACAGGAATCGTCGAAGAAATAGGTCGTGTCGTACATAACGGTCCAAGCAAAGGCTCAATGACATTGAGCGTGGCGTGTCAAAAAGTTCTCGAAGGAACACAGCTAGGCGACAGTATTGCTATTAATGGTGTTTGTTTGACGGTGATAAGCTTTGATAAATCGACATTCACCGTAGAAGTAGCGCCTGAAACATTGCGGAAAACTAATCTTGGCGAGATGATACGAAATCAAAAGGTAAATCTGGAACGGGCCTTAACACCCAGTAGCCGAATGGGTGGCCACTTTGTGCAAGGCCACGTGGATGGCAAGGCCCAAATCATGGCACGCCGCCACGAAAATGCGTCGTTGTGGTTTGAATTCAAAGCGCCAGAACCACTGATGAAATATATTGTGCCCAAAGGCTTTATCGCGATTGACGGTATCAGTCTTACCGTTGTGGACGTGAAGGATGATCTCTTTTCGATCATGTTGGTCACTTTCACGCAGACGCACGTAACCTTGGCGCAGAAGGCGGTTGCAGATAGCGTCAATTTGGAGGTTGATATTTTAGGTAAATATGTTGAGCGAATACTGGGCTTGTCAAAGACAAGCGATCCTCTTAACCGTGAAACCTTGCGCAGTTGGGGTTACAACGCCTAAAACGAGAGCCGGGGTACAAGGAAGCGTTAAATTCCGTTATACTCGGCTTCTGCCCTAGATTGAGGCGTGGAGTAGACATGGCATTGATCCCTATTGAAAAAGCGCTAGAAGTATTGCGTGCTGGCAAAATGTTAATCGTCGTAGACGATGATGATCGTGAAAACGAAGGTGATCTTTTCATTCCGGCAACTTGCGTGAGCAAGGAACACGTTAACTTTATGGCTCGTTATGGCAGGGGATTGATCTGTACAGCGTTAGATGAGGAAGCCTTCACGCGTTTACAGATTCCCATGATGGTTAGGCCCGAACAAAACACCTCTAAGTATCAGACAGGTTTTGGTGTCTCTGTGGGAGCTGCGGAGGGCGTCAGCACTGGTATTTCAGCTCATGACCGAGCGCGCACGATTCAGATCATCGCTGATCCAGAATCAAAACCAAGCGACTTGTCGATGCCAGGTCACGTTTTTCCGTTGAAAGCGCAACGAGGTGGGGTATTGAGGCGCCGAGGTCATACGGAGGCCGCCATCGACTTGGCGCGTTTGGCTGGTTATGTGCCTGCTGGCGCTATTTGTGAAATCATGAATGAAGACGGCTCCATGGCACGGATGCCAGCGTTAGAGCTATTTGCTGAAAAACACGGGCTACATATCGTGAGCATTGCCGATTTGGTTGCCTATCGGCACCAACATGAGGATCTCGTTCAACGTATTGAAACAGCTCGAATACCCACGGAACATGGTATCTATCGCGCATTTGCGTATGTGGATCATCGTGGATTGGAACATATGGCAATGGTGACAGGCCATCCTGGCAACGAGAATGTATTGGTGAGATTGCATTCGGAATGCCTCACGGGTGATGTGTTCGGTTCTCGGCGTTGCGATTGTGGAGAACAGTTGCAGCAAGCCTTGTCCTTGATTGAGGATGAAGGTGCCGGAATGATTATCTATTTGCGACAGGAAGGTCGTGGCATCGGGTTGGCAAATAAGATTCGAGCTTATGCCCTTCAAGAGCAGGGAATGGACACGGTTGAAGCTAATCGATCGTTAGGTTTACCAGATGACGCCCGAACCTACGACGTTGGCGCAGCGATCCTGCGTGACCTCGGTATTCATTCGGTGCGCCTGTTAACCAATAATCCCGATAAAGTTGAAGAACTGCAGTCTTGCGGAATTCGTGTGGCAAAACGAGTGCCACATTGCGTTACCGAACATGAGGATAACCGCCGATATTTGCGCGCTAAAGTTGAAAAACTAGGGCACTTAATCGGGGAGCCCACCTTACCTGGAAAATCCTAGGGAGAATCGAAATGGTCACGACCTATAGCGGCAATTTAGTCGGCACCGGTTTGCGTATTGGCATCGTTCAAGCCCGTTTTAATGATTTCATTTGTACAAGTCTCTTGGAAGGCGCTTTGGACACGTTAATTAGGCACGGTGTCGATGAGTCCCAAATTGATGTTGTCAAAGTACCTGGTAGTTTTGAAATACCGATTGCGGCCAAAGCCCTGGTCTCGAAAGGCGGGTACGATGCGGTCGTGTGCTTAGGCGCGCTCATTCGGGGAGGAACCCTACATTTTGAGCTTATCGCTTCTGAAGTTACCAAGGGGATTGCACAGGTTGGTCAAGAATCAGGTGTTCCAGTCACCTTTGGAGTCATTACAACCGAGACGATCGAACAGGCCATCGAACGGGCGGGAACGAAGGCTGGCAACAAAGGTGCCGAAGCCGCTCTTGCCGCAATTGAAATGGCTAACTTATTTAAGAGCATCAAATAGAACGTGTTTGCCGTCGATCTGAACCTGATTCTTGTACGTCATGGGGAATCTGTTGCCAATGCTAAAGGTTGTTTTGCGGGACGGATGGACTTTGATCTCACCGTAAATGGTCAGAATCAAGTCGAACAATTGGCTCAAAAGTTGACGGCACATGGCCTTTCATATATCTATTCTTCACCTTTGATCCGTGCGAAACGAACGGCGGACAGCATTGCATCGGCTTGTGGACTCACGGCCAACCCATGGCCGGACCTCATTGAGCAAGACTATGGTCTTTGGGATGGGCTGTGTTTTTCTGAAGTCAAACGCCGTTATGATTCCGAGTTTCAAGCCTGGATGAATGGTGATCCGGGGCTCGCGCCTCCAAAAGGGGAGTCATTAATTGACGTACATAAACGCGCCTCGCGGGTTGTGGATCAGCTAAAATCGAAATTCACAGGTGGTGAAAAGGTTGCGTTAGTTGCTCATGCAGGTTTTTTGCAAGCCGTCATTTGTTGCTTAGTTGGCACACCGTTATCGAATCGATGGCCTTATCGCTTGCAAACGGCCACTTACACCTGGATTGAGATTCAGGGCGACCGAGCTTCACTCACGCATCTGAGTTGCTCTTAAGCGGGCCCAACGCACCCCAATAAGCAATCATGCCAGCGATCACAAAAGGGACAATACGTTCCAAGACTCCGCCGTAAACCAGTTTCACATTGGGATCGAGATTACTGGCGACCACACTTAATGCGAATCCAGACCAAATGGCCGCTAAGAGCCAAGGACCTCGGATAGGGCCACGCCACAAACGTACGATTAAGGCCGGCCCAAAGGCTGCTCCCATGGCTGACCACGCGAATAAGACTTTGGAGAATATTTTTTGTGAACCTGTTAGTGCAATCCAGATTGCCGCGACACATAAAATAACTACCACGATTCTTGAGCTAAATAATGAGGCCTTCTTTTGGGCGTATATGTCTCTCAAATCATGGGTTGCTGACGAAGCAGCGACCAAGAGCTGGCTGTCTGCCGTTGACATAATGGCAGACAAAACAGCAGCAATCATGATCCCGGCAAATATGGGGTGGAACAGCGCATTTGCGGCGTGGATGAACACGGTTTCCGAATCAGCAATAGCGGGAAATAGCAAACGCCCAGACCATCCCGTTAACAGCATCCCTGGATAAATAATAAGTGCCCAGCCAATGGCAATCTTTCTTGCCTGAGCGACGGATGTTTCGTCTTTAAGCGCCATGAACCGATTTACTACGTGTGGTTGCCCGGGATAACCTAGCCCAATACCCAGTAACCCCACTGAAAAACCAACGCCCGCCATACTCCACCCATACCGAAACAGGTCATGGAAGTCCTCGCCGACGAAGGCTTGCCATCGTTCTAGCCAATCACTTGGTGTTCCGATCGCTGCAATCATGACGATAGGTAAGATCAAAGCGGTGACCGCCATTAACAGACCTTGTAGAGTATCAGTGACACTTACCGCCCAGAACCCTCCTAATACGGTATAAATAAGCACGATCAGTCCACCTGCGACAACACTCTCGGTCAAGGAAAATCCGAAAGAGGCAACGAAGGTTTTCCCGGCTCCCTGAAACTGCGAAGCTACGTAAAATAGGAGCGAGAATAGGATGATGGCAGAGGCGCTCAAAACGATTGCGTTGCGATAGCGGCCACTAATTCCGTCCACCAACGCATCCGTCAACGTTAGTGAACTTTGTTCTTCACTGAGGCGTCTCAATTTGGGCGCAATCAAATACCAATTGATCAGGAAACCGCCCATGCAAGCTGGAAACAGCCATACGGCACTGAGACCCCAAGAGTAGGCTGCCCCGCTGACGCCTAAGAGTGTCCACGCACTCGATGAACTGGACGAGGCACTAATCGCCGCGACCCACGGACCCAGTTTCCGACCACCTAGAAAAAAATCAGCTTGTCCGTGCGTACGCCGGTTTGCCCATATACCAATCAGAATAAGAAGAATTTTATAAAAGATAAGGGTCCACAAAACAACGATCGTTTGTGTATTCATGACTGTCCCCCAGAGCTTTGGTCCTTAACAAACAGGCTGTTCTCGAGGGGCCAATATTTACTTTGAGGACGAATGGGTATGCGTTCTCCAAGTGCCACCAAAATGTCCCTCATACTGAAACCGCGTCTTGGTGTTCGGGGCGTCCTTTCATGGACTTGAGCCAGGTCACGACGCCCATCACGCAGAGGCCCATGAAGACCGCATATAGTATGGCAGTTAGTATGAGATCTTTATGTATGTATAGTGCAATGTAAATTATGTCAGCGAGGATCCACACATACCAATTTTCTAAACGTTTGCGCGTCAGCATGTATTGAGCTGTCAAGCTTAGTGACGTCGTCAGTGCATCCCAAAAAGGTACGGTACTTGGTGTAAACCTAATAAGGATCTGATAGAGGATAAAAGTAACGATGATGATAGCAAGGCTGTATCCTGCCAGCTGTTTCAATGTAGATTTAGTTGCCGTCAGTTCTCCGTGGTTCGTGCCTCCAAATTTCCAGTTCCACCAGCCAAAAGCGCCGATGATGAAATAGAATATCTGCAGCATGGAATCTGCATAAAGGCCCGCGCGCCAAAACAAGACCAAAAAGAATATGGCATTGAGCATGCCAATGGGCCAGTTTAGAGGGTTCTGCTTCACGACCATGTAGACGCAAATAAGGCCGGTAATGAAGCCAAGCCACTCTGTCCAGTCCATATCAACCTCAAAGATAAGTGCTTGAATGTAACACACCCATTACGGGTGACGATCCGTTAGGTTAGCTAATCTCAGGAATTTGCTCTTTTGAAAGCTAAACGCCGTCGTTCCAGTGGGTATCGGAGTTCAATATGAGCTAATAGAAGCTTGATCAAGCGTGTTCAATAGGTCTTTTTGCTCCAGGTGCAATCTATTGGGTTGGTTTTGGTTGCAAATCTGAAATGCGAATAGTTTCTGATTTAATCGTTTGGCTATTTGTGTCACGTAACTGGAATTCGATCGAACCTGACTGCCAATCAATTTGGATGTGACCAAAATTAGGTTGTGTATAGATGGGTCCCAGTCTTTTAGGGCCTTGCTCGTCAAACGCTTGCCCTACGGCATCACCCTTAAGGGGGATATTGAGAGGCGAGGAGGTGACTTCGGTAATTGGGTAGGGGAGCCCATCATGTTCGCGATAGAATCCCCCAAAATGGCGATCCCCGCTGATAAATACAACGCCGTTTGCCTTGCTTTCGTCGATCATTTGGTAAAGTTTCTGGCGTTCAATGGGCAACATCTTCCAAGCTTCGAAACCGTGTCCTTCGGATATTACTTGAACAGAAGAAACAAGAATCCTGATATCGGCGGGTTCACTTAATTGCTCGCCGAGCCATTGCCATTGAGCTTTACCGAGCATAGTCTTTGATGGATCATCATCGGGGATGTAACGCTCCTTGCCGGGCTTCTTCTCGTCGGTTGCTTTCAGAGGCGAACGAAAAAAACGCGTGTCTAGGATGATGATCTGAACTTGTTGGCCGACAGGCCCAATCGTCTGTGCGTGGTAGATACCCTCGCGACTTCGCCGGGGGTCATTCACAGGTATCGCCCACACATCTTCAAAAAGACGTTCCGAATAGGTCTTGATTGGCCAATCACCACCGGCATCATTGAGCCCGTAGTCGTGGTCATCCCAAACCGACAGTACGGGTATTGATGCGCGAATCTTCTTGAATTCCTTATCTGACGCCAACAACGAGTATGCCTCCCGAAGTTCGACCAGCTCTGGTTCACTCTTTTCTTCGCTTTGATAGACGTTGTCACCAATGAGCAGCAAGAGGTCCGGCGAAACTTGTTGAATCCCATTCCAAATGCCATTTGACTCAAGCTGAGGGGCATAACAGGAGCCGAATACGATTGCCGATATGGGCTTTTCTGTGTCTAAGGCTTTAGATGTGATGGGTATTGTTTGGTCGGGTTGTTTTGTGGCGTCATCTCGCGCAACCTGCTTCACACAGGCATTGATGATGACCAATGCGAATATTGCGACGAATCTGTACAGCATGATCCTTCCTGATTGGGCCGTCCTTACGTCGCGCAAGAATACAGGATCTTTTGAATTTATCCAACTTATCGCGAAATTCCTTCATTGCTAGGTGGTTATTGCAGAGTGACTTAAATCAATCATGAGGGTGCGCGTCCGTACGCGGTTGTTGTTTAATAAAGGCAACAAATCTTAGGAGGTGGTGGCATGGCTGAAGCAAAAACCAAAAAAAACCGAACTGATGTTAAGGCTTTTCTCTCTTCAATTGAGCATGCGCGCAAACGGGAAGAGGCCTTTCAAATACTGGACATGATGACCGAATTAACAGGTGAAGAAGCCTGTATGTGGGGAGCCAGTATTGTCGGATTCGGGACTTACCATTATGTCTATGAAAGTGGTCGGGAGGGCGATTTCATGATGGCAGGGTTTTCGCCTCGAAAGCAGAATCTAACCATTTACATCATACCCGGCTTCAAGAAATACGACGCCATTCTGGCGAGGCTGGGCAAATTCAAAACCGGATCTTCGTGCTTGTACATCAATAAATTAGCGGATGTAGATATGGATGTATTACGCGAACTTGTCATGAAGTCCTACACCGATATGGTCAAGAAATACAACAAGTAGGCAATTTGAGTCTAAGGTTTAGGCCACTCTAATCGCGTTTCTGTACCTATCTTTTTCACACCTAATACCGCCAAAACCAAAAGGCCAATATCACGAAGTAATAGCAGATATTTATCATTCCAGCCCACCAAATATTGATCTGTAAAGTAGGTAGAAGCACTTAAACAACCACAGTTGAATTCGTGACCACGCAGTAGGTTTAGGCCAACCGCGACAATGAATAAGACAAGCAATGCTGAAGTGACCCAGCGTCCGCCTTGACGATATACACCCAAGACTAAACAGCCGCCACCTATTACCTCAAGCCAAGGCATGATAAGTGCCGCTAAATTAATCGTGGCTGGTGGCGCAAGATCATAGTTCCAGATTGATTTTGCGAAGGCCAAGGGTCCCAGAATTTTGGGCACACCTGCCCAAATGAAGAACAAACCAACCACGATGGCCGACAAAAAGACGGTTGCTTTCCTAGCTTTTACTTTTTTCCAAGCAATTAAGATCAGTATGCCCATGAAGAATGGCAGCAAATCGCGGATGACGTGTTCCAAATACATGCCGGGCGGCTTTTCGTCGAGGAGCTGCGCACGACTAGCTGCCGATTCGCTGCTGGCTTGTGGCGGCAACGACGTGGCAGCTTCAGCAAGCTCACCTTCTACGGGAAAACCTGCCTTGAACCATTCGTCGAAGCCTCCTCGATAAACGAAAATGTTGTTGAACCCTTGATTGAATAAATCCTCCGCAAGAAAGTGAGAATCGGTGCAATCTTTGCCTTTACAATAGACTACCAATGAAACCGGATTAAGCTGGGCAATGACTTCGAGCACTGCATCCATATAGTTCGATTGCTCATAATAATTCAGCAGATATGCGCCTTCGATGTGGCCTTTGAGAAAGAGCTCTTCGTCGCGGGCATCGAGCCATAAGGTGAGATCTTTCGTGTATTGATGGATCTTTGTTGCCGTGGCGATTTCAATGTCTGTGATGCCTTGGTTTCCAGTCACCATTATTTCTGTGGCTATTAACTCTGTCTCCTGGTTGACCGGTACACCTGTCTCTGGTTCCGTTTCAGGGACATTCTCGTCCAGCATAGCCTTCGCTGAAACCTCCGAATAGGGAGGCCAACGTTTAACCCAATCAATCGAACGAGACGATTGCAGATTATTCAACAGACCCAAGATGGTTGAGATAAGCAGGATTAAGATCACTTGCGCTGACGTACCAAGTCGGGTCATTTGAAGAACTCCTTTGTGTTTACAGCCATGGCCGATTCAGACAATCGGGAATATATAGTGCATTGATTTCATTGTCGATGAGCGCCTGATTAATGGAAGGATACAGGCTGACTTCTTTTATGGTGTCTGAGGCCAGCCAGCAAATCTCTTCTGCGGATGTTTGGCTGGCGTTTATGCAGGGTGAATCATTAGAGTGAACATCAAAAATCACATGTAAGGTCTGACGTAAGAACTTGTTGGACATGGCATCACCGACAAAACGTAGTCGGCCGACCGTCACCTGAATGCCGAGCTCTTCGTCAAATTCTCTTATCAATGAATCAGTTAGCATTTCGCCCTCTTCGAGGCTTCCACCTGGCAATGCATAAACATCGCCCTCGGGATAACGGTATCGCAACGTTAACGTCTGGCCATTTCGCTGCAGTACGCCAGCGACTCGTACCTGAATCATGACGTCAAATTCGTTGGTCGGATTGTGGCCCAGCCCCAGGGTTCGTGATCATCTGGTTCAGCAATCTTCACCATGATTTTGCTGATCGTCAAGCCCCGAAACCTAGGTTCATGATTAAAATTTGGAACGGTGCGCCACATGAAATAGTGGGCAAGTGTATCGCAGGTTGGGAAACGCTTGGTGACCTTGACTAATTCATTGTCTTGAGCAAAATCATCGACTTCGTGAAGGTTTTGACGATTGAGTTTTTCAACATAGGGCTGAAAAAACTCAGATAGTTCGAGCATGTCACAGACCATACCTGTCAGCGGATTTATCTTTCCTGAAATAGTGAATTCGACTTCCCAGTCATGATGATGGAGTTCAGGTCGCATGGGCAAACTATGCGAAGCATTGAACTGGTGACTGACGGTAATATCAATCTCGTAAGCGTTTCCGTGTACTAGCATCTTAAATCCAATTTGCTTAGGCTATCGCAGTAATGGTCCAAAGATTTTGTTGGGCATCTGTGAATTTTTCACCTAAAGCTACATGTGTTGTTTTGATCACCGCAAGCGCAAGCCAATCAGATGGTGATGCTGGCGTAAGTGATGTCATCGCACCGACTTCTCGTTCATTGCGTATTAAGACAGATCGATCAGGGTGATTGGTTGGCTGTCCACTTAAAACGACAAACCGGCGAGGCGGTCTGCCGCGATCCCGTGTCATGGCAACGGTCTCCTGACCAATATAACACCCTTTATGACGGCTGATTGCATCGCTAAGTCCATAAATAAGAGGATTGTCGCCCATTTTCATGTCGCATTGCCAATGGGCCATCGCCGCTTCGATGCGCAACTGTTTAACCACTTGGTGATCTGAAGGAACTGTTTTCATATCGGTTTCACGCTTGTCATACTCGCTTTGCGTCAGGCATAAATCATACCCCTGCTGCCTAAGTATGCGGGCACATTTGACGATACCTTCTAGATTATGATCTTTGTCTAAGTGCAGTGTGTGAAACAGGCGTAAGGGATTTGTGATAGATATGTTGAGGTCTTCCATGATCTTATATTTATCGAAATGTTTGAAGAGAGTGGACGGTTCACAACCGGGCGCCATGAGTCGAATCCCCTGATCGATGCCGTGAATATGCCCATAGGCAATTAAACCGCCTTTAACGTCGAGGACACAGGTCGGCTCTGATCTATCAGCCGTCGCTTTGTACACATCTTGTGTGATCAGTCCTTGAAGGAATGACTTTGAATCCGGACCCTTGAAATCAAGGAACTGATTCGGACCAAAATCAATCCACGTTTGTCCACGCAGCAAGTCTTCATACAAGTATTGGTCGTCGGTCATAGTGTCTAATCTTTCAAGATAAATTGTAACGCTGCATCCAAGCTCGGTGGAAGTGTGTGTGGTTAGCCAGTTCAGGGTGAAAACTAACGGCCACGAATTGACGATACTGAATACCAGCCAAATCGCCTTGGTAATGACACAAGGCGTCAACGCCTTCGTCGGTTGCCAAGAACCGTGGTGCACGGATAAAAAAGACGGGCATTTGCCGTAAGTCCCAAGCTGGAATGTCTACGTCGGCACAAAAGCTCTCTCTCTGCGAGCCATAAGCGTTTCGTTCGATGGTCGCTGGTATGGCGTTCAAGCTACGTTGGTCGGGGTGGGTGACTTTTTGGCAGAGGAGAATTGACCCTGCACAAGTGCCCAAGACAGGTACGCCCGTTTGGCAGAACTCCGTTAAAGGCTCGAACAACTCGCTGGCATCCATTAGTTTCAACATAGTTGTTGACTCACCGCCAGGAATAATGAGACCTGTCAACCCATTGAGATGACGAGGTAACTTGACCAAGCGGTGGTCAACGCCTAATTGCTTAAGGGCTTTGGCGTGACGATCGAACCCGCCCTGTAAGGCGAGTACGCCAATCATCTACCAACCTCGATCAGCCATGATCTCACTGGCAGGAATCTCGTGAATGTCGATGCCGACCATAGGTTCACCTAGGTCGCGAGATACTTTCACAAGTATTTCAGCATCGTCGTAGTGAGTTGCCGCCTGCACAATGGCATAGGCACGTTTGGCCGCATCTCCGGATTTGAAAATACCTGAACCTACGAAGACGGATTCTGCGCCTAATTGCATCATCAGTGCCGCATCAGCTGGGGTTGCGATGCCGCCAGCCGCAAAATTTGGGACTGGGAGACAGTTATTTTCTGAAACCCATCTGACCAGCTCAAAGGGCGCTGCCATTTCTTTTGCTGCCGTCATCAATTCGTCAGTTCGGAGTCCATGCAGGCGTCTAATCTCGCGGTTGACGTGCCGCATATGTCTGACTGCTTCGACGATATTACCCGTGCCTGGCTCGCCTTTTGTACGGATTAGCGCCGCGCCTTCAGCAATACGACGGAGGGCCTCTCCTAGATTCTTTGCACCGCAAACGAATGGTGTCTTGAAGTCGTGTTTCCAAATATGATGGTCTTCGTCTGCCGGAGTAAGGACTTCGCTTTCATCGATGAAATCGATGCCTATCGACTCGAGTAATTGAGCCTCGACGAAATGACCTATTCGCACTTTGGCCATCACAGGAATGCTGACGGTTTCTTTTATCGCATAGATCAATTCTGGCGGTGACATGCGCGCCACACCGCCATGTTTACGAATGTCGGCGGGAACGCGTTCCAAAGCCATAACCGCGACAGCGCCTGCATCTTCGGCGATTTTCGCCTGATCCGGGGTGACGACATCCATAATGACGCCGCCTTTTAACATCTCTGCGAGGCCAGTTTTGACCTCGAGTGTACCTGTCTTTTTCAAGGTATTACCTCCAAGAGCGTGTATGCCCCTTCCCGCGTATGGGCCGCACATTATCGCTTGAATGCTTGTATGTTGCAATACACAGCGGTTCCTCAATATCTAGGGTACAGGTTAGAATGCCTCAAAAGGGGGGCGACGACGACATGTCTCAATATAATCTGCGCCTTTTTGCTTTATTTCGCGAGCGCGTTGGTTGCGACGTCGTCGCTATGGACGGTCCCGAGTCTTGGACCGTCCGATTGTGTTTAGATCACTTTTTTGATTGTTACCCGGATCTAGCTGGTTTTCGTGAATTCAGTCGTTTGGCTGTAAATTGTGAGTTTGCCACGCCGCAACGAACCATTTCTGGTAGCGACGAGCTAGCACTGATACCGCCCGTTTCTGGAGGATGAGTTGATTTTACTGACACGGAATGTCATACGGGAACAGGACCTTTTGGCACAGGCCCAACATCCTGAATGTGGGGCGGTATTGAGTTTCTCGGGCACAGTGCGCAACCATCACGAAGGCCGGAAAGTTATTAGACTTGCCTATGAAGCTTATGAACCGATGGCTCAATCGGAGCTTGAGCGTGTGGCCAATGAGGCCCTTTTGAAATGGCCCGACGTAAGGCGGGTGCAGCTTGTTCATAGGCTAGGTGAAATGGATGTGGGTGCCTCAAGCGTCTTCATAACCGTTTCCTCGCCTCATCGAGTTGAGGGATTTGCTACCTTAAGGTTTCTTATCGACACGTTGAAACAACGTGTCCCGATTTGGAAAAAAGAGTTTTATGAAGATGGTGAAACGCAGTGGCTTCATCCAGACGATGGCTGCTGTGTCGTTCATGATGGGCAGCAGCAAAGTGAGTAGAAGCTGACCAAATTGGTTCAGCGTGAAAACGCGGTTTGCAGCTCGATTTGACACCCATCACTTTCAGTTAATTGCTATAGTCTTGGCTTTACGTTTTCGGGAGGGTGGCTTTGCGTAAACTCATCACATCGGCGCTTCCATACGTCAATAATGTGCCTCACTTGGGCAATATCATCGGCTGTGTCCTTTCAGCGGATGTTTATGCACGGTTTTGTCGTGCCAAAGGGTACGAAACACTGTATGTGTGTGGCACGGATGAATATGGGACTGCGACTGAGAATAGAGCCCGCGAGGAAGGCCTAAGTCCGCGAGAAATATGTGATAAGTATTTTGTCATCCATCGGGACATTTATGAGGCATTTCATATCTCGTTTGATATTTTTGGCCGGACCTCAACACCTACCCAGACCAAGGTTGCACAGGACATATTTAAAGATTTAGATGCAAGAGGTCTTATTAGTGAAACCAGTTCTGATCGTACCTATTGCGATTTCGACAAGATGTTTTTGGCCGACCGTTATGTCGAAGGAACATGTCCTCATTGCGCTTACGAAGATGCGCGCGGTGATCAATGTGATCAATGTGGCAAACTATTGGACCCTGAAAGTCTCTTGAATGCGCGTTGCAAGTTATGTCAAAGGACACCCGTACTTAAAGAAACGAAGCACCTGTACTTGAATCTTGACAAGATTCAACCTCAATTGGCGAAATGGTTCAAGAAATCGTCGGAGCGCGGACAGTGGAGCAAGAATGCGATTCAAACTACTCAAGCTTGGCTAGACAAAGGACTCGCAGCTCGTCCTATTACGCGGGATCTGGAGTGGGGCATTCCAGTCCCTAAGCCAGGATTCGAAGACAAGGTATTTTATGTTTGGTTTGATGCGCCGATTGGGTATATCTCGATAACGGCGGCGGCGCGAGAGGACTGGAAGACGTGGTGGCAAGCGCCAGATAATGTTCAGCTATACCAGTTCATGGCCAAAGACAATATTCCTTTTCATACCGTTGTTTTTCCTGCCTCCTTGATTGGGTCTGGCCAGCCTTGGACGCTGTTACACCACATCAATTCCACGGAGTACTTGAATTACGAGGATACGAAGTTCTCTAAATCGCGTCACATTGGTGTTTTTGGCACCGACGTGCAAACGACTGGCATTGATATCGATTTGTGGCGCTTCCATTTACTTGCGATTCGACCGGAGCGCAATGATTCCGCGTTTGTCTGGGCAGACTTTTATGAGAAGGTGAATTCAGAATTCATCGACAACATAGGCAATCTAGTCAACCGAACGTTGGTTTATCTAAAGAAGAACTTTGCCGGTGAGATAAACATGGACGCCGCAACCGACGAACATCAGGTTTTCATCGAACAAGCCCGTGTAATTTGCGAGCAAGTGGATCAGGCCTTGGAGGCGGTTAAGATTCGTGAGGCCATGCGTTTAATACTTTCGTTGGGCAATGCCAGTAATAAGTTTTTTCAGGACATGGCACCTTGGGAACAAATCAAAACGGACGCTGCGTTGGCGCAGGCAACGGTGTCGACTTTGGCGGGTGTGGTGCAGGCGATAGCGACCATGTTGAGACCGTTTATGCCAACTACTGCAGAGCGCATGGGCCGTATGTTGAATTGTTCGGTGGATAATTGGGAAATGGGGACCCGTTTTGCTTTTCCCTTCGCTCATTGTATTGGCGAACCGGAAATCCTGTTTCGGAAATTAGACCCCAAAGAAGCGCCACAATGGCAACGTCGGTTTTCCGGTGAATGGATTGATTTCAAGACCGTTGATTTACGGGTAGGCGAAATAGTTGCCGTTGAAAACCATCCACAAGCGGATCGCTTGTACGTATTGAAAGTGAATTTGGGAGAAGGTGCGGCCAGGACGATCGTCGCAGGTTTGGTGGCGCATTATTCGCCTGACCAGTTGCTAGGCCGCAAAGTCTTGGTTGTGGCTAACTTGCAACCAGCTGATTTACGTGGCGTTCAATCCTGCGGGATGATCCTGACCGGTGAACGCAAGAAACAGTTGGATCTATTTGAGCTGTCCGAAGTGGCCGTCGGCACATCCGTAAATGACCCTTCGACCCATAAAGACGAATTGACCTTTGACCAGTTTTCTGCGGTACCGTTGTCAATTCAAAACGGACGCTTACTATATGAGGAAAATGAAGTCTTACTGAAAGGGCAACCTCTAAGAACGGAATCGATGGAACGTGGAAAAGTCCGCTGAGACGATATCAGAACGCAAGTTTGTCGGCTTAAGCGCGCGACAACAGCATCGCATCCTCGCGCAGTGGGCCGATATTTGCCTGGAATCACACGATATTAATCGATTTTTATCTCACTATCAGAGACTTCAGAAGCTGGTCGAACTTGATGTCTACAGGCCTCCGAGTTGGCAAGCAGATGATGAAAAACTTGCGGATTTCTCGGCGTTTCATCGTCTTCAGGCAGGGCTACCCCAAATCAGTAGCGCGCCTTTACAGATAGGTTGGCAGCCAAGCTATCCGATTGAAGTCATTGCAGACCAGGTTCGCAGTCCTCACAATATGGGCAGTTTTGTCCGGCTGATTGACAATTTCGGCATGGAACGTCTCATTTACGGCGCCAGTTGGTTCTCGCCCGACCATGCCCAATTCAAGAGAACAGCACGAGGAGCTGAAAATTGGGTGCCTCTGATTCACGAACCCGATTTATTGGCCTACCTCGAGGCCTCCGAGCGTGAATGCATTGCCCTTGAACTTGACGACGAATCAAATAGCATTTTTGACTGGAAACCGACTGGACCTGTTTCTGTGTTGCTAGGTAACGAAGAATCTGGTTTGGCTAAGAACCTGAAAGAGCGCTGCCAAACAGTGCTTTCTATTCCTATGTCTGGTCATAAGCGTTCCATGAATGTGAGTTCAGCTCTTTCAGTATTTGCCTTTCATGCGGTGAGCTGGTTTGATAGGCAATTCTGTGATAATGCGTCTAACAAAGAACCAGGGAAAAAAGAGGCAACATGAGTATCGACGAACTTCGAGATAAGATCGATCGCATTGATGATCAAATTCTTGAATTGCTTAACAAGCGAGCGGCGGTTGTGGTTGATGTTGGCAAGATCAAAACCAAAGCTAAACAAGAACTCTACGTTCCCAGTCGCGAAAGAACTATTTTTGAACGATTGAGCGCTCATAATCCCGGTCCCTTTCCAAGCGATTCAATCCGTAAAGTTTTTCGCGAAATTATCTCGGCTTCGCTGTCACTAGAGCATCCAATTATCGTTGTCTTTTTAGGGCCGCGAGCGACTTTCACCCATGTTGCCGCGATGCAACAGTTTGGGCATTCCGCCATGTTGGTGCCGGCAAAAAGTATTCCGTCTATCTTTGAGGAAGTAAGTTGCAAACGGGCCAAATACGGAGTCGTCCCGATTGAAAACTCAAACGAGGGGGCAGTCACACATACGCTAGACATGTTCTTAGAATCGCCGCTGCAAATCATTTCCGAAAATTATTTGGAAATCTCCCATGATCTGCTCTCGAAGTCGGGCAAGATGAGCGATATCAAGACGGTGTATTCCCATAGTCAAGCCCTTGCTCAGTGTCGGCGTTGGCTAGATGATCATTTACCTGAGATACCCTGCATCGATGTCGCCAGTACTGCAAGAGCAGCCCAAATCGCGTCTGAAGACGATACGGCCGCCGCCGTTGCTTGTGGTCAGGCCACCAATCTATATGGATTGCAGGTGGTCGCCAACAAAATCGAAGATCACCACGATAACTACACGCGATTTCTAGTCATTGGTGAAAACAGTCCCTCGTCCAGTGGTAAAGACAGAACGTCTTTGTTATTCAGTTTTCGCGATGAAACGGGCATTTTGAGCTTGATGCTAGAGCCTTTTCGTCGGCGAGGTCTTAATTTGATGAAAATTGAGAGTCGTCCGGTGAAGGGGAAAATGTGGGAGTACATGTTCTTTTTGGACGTTGAAGGACACGTTGAAGACGTTTTGTTGGGCGACGCCATTAATGAGTTGAAACCCTATTGCAGTTTCCTCAAAATATTGGGCTCATATCCAAGATCGCGATGACTAAAAGGGGGTCACTTCGTCGATCGAAGACTGGCCCAACAGAACCATCACCAGACGGTCAAAACCTAAGGCGATCCCTGCCGAAGGAGGTAGCCCACTATCGAGTGCGGCCAGGAAAGACTTGTCGGTTGGGAAAATCGGTCGCTGTAAATGCGTTCGTTCTTTTTGGGCTTGGTGGATGCGTTTTTCTTGTTCCACGGGATCTACCAACTCATAAAAGGCGTTGGCACACTCAATGCCGCGCATGTACAGTTCAAAACGATGGCAAGTGGGAAATTTGTCTTCTTGGACCTCAGCGCATTTCGCCAATGCACATTGACTTGCCGGGTAGTCGGTCAGTATTAGTGGCCGTTCTGTTCCCAGCCCTGACTCAAGTTTGCCGAGCATAATTCTGAAAAACAGATCGTCCCAAGAATCGTCTTCCTGATGATGGATCTGATTCTCCTCACAATAACCGGTCAGAATAGATTTGTCTTGACGATTGCCTAGGTCCAGCTTCAAACGCTGCCAAAAGAGTTGTTTGACTGACAAGACCTCAATATCTTGACGAAACCATTCGGGATCCGCTGCATAGTCCGCTAGCGCTGCTAATAGGCCACCAACATCGTCAATAATCGTCTGCAGATCAGCAAAAACACGATACCATTCCAACATCTGAAATTCTTCACGATGTGTTCGGCCTCGTGGCTCATCTCGAAAAGCGGGAGCAAGCTGAAAGATGGGTTCGAAACCAGCCGCCAAGAGGCGCTTCATGTGCAGTTCCGGTGAAGTTCTAAGCCATTGGTCTGCGCTGGGAATTGCCTCTAAAAAGGGCTCAATAGCTGGCGTTAACACGCGAGCGGGTGTTTCTACTTCCATGAATCCTTGCTTAAGAAAAAACGTGCGCAGCGCTCTGGCGATTTGCCAACGACTGGTCAATTGATTGCGTTTGCTCCATAAACGCTCTTGCTCGTCCTTAACGTGTCTGATTTGTATATAGACGATGTTGGGCTCGCCTGCGTGATAGCGCAGTGCAAGCCACACCGATTGCTGTAGCGGTAGCTGTTTAACGACATGCGGATGACTGATGACTATGGAACCGCTATGGTCGTGGAGGCGCCATTGGGTTGACCCAAATACGGCTAACCCGGCAATGAGTCCTTCTTCTTGGTTATTGAATTCTGAGAGCGGGATCCGGTCCCTAAATGACCCGATCCATTGGGTCAAGTTATCGCCCTTCTGGTTTCTTGCAGCGCTCAACGTAGGCGCCGTTCCGGGTATCAATGCGGATCCAATCGCCTTGTTCAACGAATAAAGGTACATGGGTGCGAAATCCGCTACTTACCACCGCCGGTTTGAGCGCGTTGGTAGCCGTGTTGCCCTTAATTCCGGGCTCACAATCGACGATTTCTAATTCAACAAAATTGGCCATATCACAAGTAATGGGGAGGCCGTTGAAAAAGGCGACATCGCATTCCAAGCTCTCGTAAATGTAATTTGCCACATCGCCTAGTTGTTCAGCGGTCAAGTTCACTTGATCGTAGGTCTCAGTATTCATGAACGTGTAGTCAGGTCCGGTTTGGTAGAGGAACTGCATCGTTACCGAGTCGATGCGGGCTTGTGCCACCGTTTCGTTACTTTTAAAGGTACGCTCAACAACTTGGCCTGTTACCATGTTCTTCATCTTGGTGCGCGTAAAACCTTGGCCTTTGCCCGGTCTAACATGATCCACATCGATCATCATCCAAGGATCACCGTCGATCTCTATTTTTAGTTTTTTTCTAAATTGATCTGTTCGTAGCATGAGTTCGTTTTCCCTGTCGAATAATTGAGTGGCTGTTTCTGTTTGGCCGCCAAACGACCTATTCTATGATAACAGCGCCTATAAGTGGTGTTCTATCTGGAGGAACCGGTGTCAGTGACTGATAGGAAGACACACTTTGCGACACGCAATCAAATTGCTGAACGCCTCGAAATCCAACCTGAATGGTTGGACCGAGTACGTCGCATATTTCCAGTGAAGTGGCCAACTTCCTACCTTGATCTCGCTACTTCGCCTTCTAGCGCCATTGCTCGAATGGGGACGCCCTTGCCAGAAGAATGGGCCAGCGACGAAGGAGACTTGATTGATCCCGTCGGCGACTTGCAGCAAAGGTCTTTACCCTTTGTGGTCCGCAAACATACCGATCGAATCATCGTTTTGGTGACCAAATCCTGTCATTTTTATTGTCGCTTTTGTTTTAGACGCGACGAACCGCCGTCGGGCGCCATTTCCGAGTCGGATTGGCAAGCTTTGTTAGGCTATCTGAATGTGAACCCGGAAATCAAAGAGGTCATTCTTTCGGGAGGAGATCCGCTAACTCTGTCCGATTCGCGATTGTGTTTGATGGGCGAACAGTTGCAGACAAGGACTCAGGTTGAGACATGGCGCATTCATACCCGTGCTCCGGTTCATTTTCCAGCCCGTGTGACGCAATCTTTGATTAGTCAAATCAGCCAATACCTGCCGTTACGGGTGGTGACTCATTACAACTCCGTAAGCGAAATAACCGACGAGTCGGCAAGGATATCAAAGATGTGGCAATCGGTGGGCGTGCCTTACTTGAACCAGGCCGTGCTTTTGAGGTCGGTCAATGACGACTCTACGCAACAGGTGCAACTTTGGGATCGGTTGGTGGACATGGGTGTTAGTGGACACTATTTGCACCATCCTGATCGCGTGAACGGGAACGCTCGTTTTCGACTGACGCTTAAACAGGGATTGAGTCTGGTTACCAAGGCTCGCTTGAATTCGGTCAACATCCCTCGCTATGTTATTGATTTGCCCGATGGAACCGGCAAAGTAGACGTCTCTCAACTGGATGACTTGGGTGAAGGGTGGTATGGTTACCAGCACCCGAATGGCCGTTTGACGCGTTTCAAAGACATCGACAGCCGTTCATTGCGTGGGTGACATTGTGTGCAAGAAATTGGGAGCATTGGGATCGCGATGAACCAACGTCCAGCCGACGCACTTCTTGGCTTTATTGAGCAGATCCCAGAGCGTTTGGTAAAACAAGTAAAAAAGAATAGGCTTGAATTTGATGTCACTCACCAGGGTGAAAGCGTCAATGCCATTCACGTCGCGCCAAACGGCCGTAAGTCAAACGTCGAGATTGACTTTGACCCCTTGTCGTCTTTGATGACTCGCTGTACCTGCTCATGCGCGGTAGGTCGTAAAGGGTCGATATGCAAGCACATCACAGGCTTGGTCTTGCAGCTAGTGGATGAGATGTCGCCGCAGCAACTCAATGATCCGCTTGAGTACTTGGAAAAATACTTGGGCGGCGCCGCCATCGGCGAAAGCCATGTACGTCTTGCTGTCCAAATCTCCGAGCAAATGGGTCAATTGTTACCAGAAATACATGTCGAACGACCTAATAGTGACGGCGATTTTGCCAGAGTGCGCCGTTTTACCGCCAATGATTCATATAAACTCACCCATGTAGGTCCCTACGACCAGCATCTATTGGAGTACCTGAAAAACTTTCGACAGGTCGTCTTTTATTCGAGTTATCCGTCAGCCAAGAAATACCCCTGGGGATTTTGGCTGAGTTTATTGGGCCATCCTCGCGTCTATTGGGACGATAAACGAGTGAAAGTCAGTCAAGGCGACATAGATTTTCGGTTTGAGGAACGAGATGATCGTTTCCATGTATGTGTCGTCCCAAAAGAGATCAGTCATGCAGATATTTCTGTTTATGCGGTTGACGGTGGGTTGATGTTTGTCGATCACTTAACGGCACAAATGGTGGTCTGCCAAGTTGATCCTTTTCGACTTCAGATCGTCCGCGAGACCATCGAAGCTAGACCCGCGCTGACTAGAAACGAACTTATGCGTAATATTCAGCGTCTTGAGCGTCTTCAATCGCTTTTCAATTTTGAATTACCAGCCCTTGTTGAGGCATCTATTGCGGTTGTAGCGCCGTCGCTGGTGCTCATGCTGGAATTGAACCCGCTTGATGGGCTGGTCTTGAAGCCTCGCATTCAATACGAAGGTGTCAGCGAACGCCTTGCCGTCACCGACGATGCCATCTATTTGGTATCTCAGGCGGGCCAACTTATTAGGCGCAATCATGAGCAGGAAGAGGCTTTGTTTGAGCGATTCAGAGCTTGGTTCCCCATTGAACTAGGTACGGTTAATGCGGATCTAATTCAGATTAGGGAGTTGGACCAAGCATTTTCGGCCCTTGAGGCGCTAAAAAAACAAAGGAAATGGTCTCTTGAATGGCTGAAAAGGAAGCCAAGGGTCAACCGCATAGAAAAACAACCGCGGCTGAGGCTACACACGGATACCCATGGTTTCCTGCGTATTTTCCTTACCACCGAAGATCAGGAATTTGAACTGGACGTTCAGTCACTATCAGACCTTAATTCGCTGTCTTCCAATTATGTAGCGGTAGGCGATCATGAATGGCTCCAAATCAATGCTCAGCTGCGTAATCAGCTCGGCAGACTTAAATTAGCCGTTCAGCCTGATGGCTCAAAATCACCTTTGAAAAACGCGGCTATCCCCATCCTTTCTGACTTAGAAGATATCGAATGGTCTGGAGCGGGAGAATTTCAAAAAAAGATAGAGAGATGGCGGAACTTGGGCGATCAAACTTTTGATCCCAGTCCGAAACTCAATGCCGAACTACGAAGTTATCAATTGGAAGGCTATCGTTGGTTACGTCGCATGTCCGATCTAGAGATTGGGGTTTGTCTAGCAGACGACATGGGCCTGGGCAAGACGATCCAAGGGCTGGCTATCTTATTAGATCGGGTACCTACAGGGCCTGCGTTAATCGTGGCACCGGCAAGCGTTGTCTTCAATTGGCGTGAAGAAATAGAGCGTTTTGCGCCTTCACTCAATGCGGTAATTTATGCCGAAGATGGACGTGGTAAACGACTAGGAAGGTTGAAGTTAGGCGACATAGTAATCGTAAGCTATGCATTGTTGTTGCGCGATATTGAGATGCTGGCGAAACGTGTCTGGGGGACGTTGGTCTTAGATGAAGCTCAATTCATCAAGAATGCACTGTCACAGACTGCACAAGCAGCGACTCAGCTGAAACGTAAATGGACATTGGCCCTTACAGGTACACCGTTAGAGAATCATTTGGGCGAGTTGTGGAGTATTTTTCGCATGGTTGATCCGGCCGTATTGGGTGATTGGTCTACCTTTAGGCAGAACTTCATGACGCCCATCGAAAAGAACCGTGATCGTGAACGCATGGAAGCCCTACGACTCATGATACGACCCTTTATATTGCGTCGTACCAAAAGCGAAGTGTTAAGCGATTTGCCCGACCGTACGGAAATCATTGTTAAAGTTGAAATGACAGATAGTCAACGCACTAGATACTTGGAAGAACGAAATAGGATCTTGCGCCAGGTGGATGACAATGCCGAAAACTTGCGTTTGCGCTTGTTAACGGGCATCTTGCGTCTGCGACAGTTGGCTTGCCATCCGTCGTTAGTCGACGAACGATATAAGGGCGAATCATCAAAACTTGCTCTGTTCTCGCAATTGGTGCAAGAGGTTGCAAGCGAGTCTCATCGGGCACTTGTGTTTAGCCAATTCACCTCATTCCTGGATCTAATTTCCAAAGAACTCAACCGTATCCGTATGCCTTACTTGACCATGACAGGCGAAACCCCTGTCAAACATAGGCAAGGTCTGATTAAACGTTTCCAAGATGGCGAAGTGCCCGTATTCCTTGTGTCGTTAAGGGCAGGTGGAACAGGCATCAACCTTACGCACGCCAACTATGTGTTCCATATGGATCCATGGTGGAATCCCGCTGTCGAAGATCAAGCGACGGATCGCGCACATCGGATCGGTCAGACAGAAGCAGTAACGGTCTATCGGTTGATCGCTAAGGAAACAATTGAAGAGGCGATGTTAAAGATTCATGACAGGAAAAAGGAAATAGTTAACGGCTTGTTGGCAGGCCACGATCAACCGTCAAGGCTTACCGTCGATGACATGATCGCTCTTATTCAAGGTAATTAGAGTTCTCGAATAGCCTCTAAAACTTTGTCTACGTGTCCTTTAACTTTGATGCCTCGCATTTCGAAACGCAGGATCCCAGCCGCGTCAATAATAAAGGTTGAACGTACGATTCCCATATATTGACGACCATATAGTTTCTTCTCTTGAATAACATCAAATGCGCGGCAAATGGACTCATCAACGTCCGACCACAATGGGAACGGAAAACCCTGCTTCGTTGAGAAGTTCTTGTGCGATCTGACCGAATCTCTTGAAACCCCGATGATTTCGGCGCCCAGCTCTTCAAATGTCGCGTAATGATCGCGAAAGTTTTGACCTTCCAAGGTGCAACCTGGGGTGGAATCTTTTGGGTAGAAGTAGAGGACAATGATTTTACCTGACAAATCGGCAAAGCTAGTTTCGTTGCCGTCCTGATCATTCACCAATATATGTGGAACTGATTCACCGATCTGCAGGGCCATGAAGTACTCCTTGTTGATGTTTGGGTTTTAGCCAGCCCAGAACCGCTGGCAGAATCCATAAATCGCCTAACCAAGCCGTTAACATACCAACCGACAGCAGCATACCAAAATGCGAAAGCGGTTGGAAAGACGATAGCCCGATAGCTGCGAAGCCGACCACCAGAATCGTCGTCGTCATCAGTACGGCCAAGCCTTCGGTGCGCACGACCTGCTGCCAAAATGCCGGGTCAGGTGCTGTGAGGTACTTCTGGGTCAAGTGAATCGTATCATCTACGGCAACCCCGTAGGCAACCGAGAAGACAAGGATGGTGGCAACTGATAGCTGAATGCCGGCCACCCACATGAACAGCGCCATGCAAGCGAGCGGAAATAAGTTGGGTAACCACGCGATGGCAAAGCCCACCCGTCGCGGTACTAATAACATGATGAGCAAACTGATAAATACGAATGATGTGAGGATGCTTCGACCAAGAGATTGTAAAAGCTGTTCTTGCACCAAAGAAACGGCGGCAAGTGGACCGCCAACCTTAAGCGCTTGTGTTGGTGAAAAATGTTTATAGAATTCCAGATCTAGCTGTTCAACCAGTTGTTTGTAGGATTGGCTGTCGATTGAATTGACCATCAGGACCATTTGGCGACTAGTTGGGTTGGGATTGATGAATGCGTGTCGAATTTGGTCCAATGCCCGCATCCTGTCCATAAATTGGTTGACGGACCCAGAATCGACATTTTGGGGAAGATCGATGGTCAGCGCGCAGGAGCCGGTGACGTGATGCTCAAAAAAGTCTGTGTCCACGCGAACGGGGTGGTTGGCTTTGAAATAGTAGAGTCCGTTGGATTGAACAGGCGTGTGATAAATGGCCAGAGCGCCGCAAAAAATGGTCACACTGGCAAAAAGAGTGAATCCGATGGGCGCTACGCCGGTTTTTCTAGCGCTCAGGAGCGGTAATATGCGGAACCCTTTAGGAACAGGTGGATAAATGGCCTGGCCTATCCTACCGATCCCGAGATATGAAACATGAACCCAAACAAAAATCAGCCACATGGAAACAGCCATGAATATACCAAGCGTTCGGATTGGGGCGAGCTCGGATGTAACCAGAGAGATAAATCCGATTGAGGTTGTTGTTGTGACCAACAAATTCGCCCGCAACTTGGAACGCAGGCCCTTGAGAACGCACCCGTGTCGCATCACCGACAAATGCACATGCATCTGCATGGCTAAACTCAGCACGAGTATGAGCACAGGGATTAGATTCGTTAGCAAGTCCAATTGGTAGCCTAATAGCCCGTATGTCCCCATCGTGACGGCAAGCGGTGTCAGTATTGAGCCAGCGGTAATCAGGGCTACCCTTAGGGATCGAGAGAACAAAGCAGACGCGAGCAAACAAGCGATTAATAAAACAGAAAAGATGGTTCGCGTTTGGCGTGACTCTTGGTCCAAATGGTAGTTGACAACGGCGTCGCCTGCTAAATGGACCTGTCCATGTTGGCGTCGATAGGTTTCGAGTTGTTCTTGAATTTGTGCTACTACCTGAGCTCCGGACTCTGCAGTGGTCGTAAAGTAAGCAATGTCAAAATCCCCCGATCGGGCAGGGGGAAAATGTACCGACAGAGCGATACCAATAGGCGTTTGCCTGTCACTGGGGGTAACGGCAAATAGAACACCGGCCGTTTCCTTGATTTCTTGGATGAGTTGAGCGGCCGCCTGTGGCTTGGCTTTGTCTTGTTGCAAAGCTAAGGCAAAATAATCATGAGGCAATGACACGTCGAACGAAGCCGTAAAATGACTTATCGAGTTGTTTTGCGGTAAGTCAACGGCTAAGAAACCCATCCAACAGGTAACGCATACTTGAAAAACCACGCACAACAAAGATTGCAATCGGACGTTACCTAACACCTTGACCATAAAGCAGTAGCCTTAGCTAAGTCGCCCTTTGCGATGAGGTTTTTCTTGGATCATCTGACATTTCGTGTATCATATGCTACCGCACGGCGACGCGATAGCCTTTCTGCGTCTAATCGTTGCTCTAAGACGATTCGAGAACGCAAAAAGGCACCATTTTTATGCAACCGCCGATAACGATCACTGACTTAAGGATTCCCAATGACTAAACGTAAAGAACAACGTCGAGAATTGCTCAAGGAAGACGAATTTCTCTCCTACATGGAACGAGGCATCCGTTACGCACAAAGCCACCGAAGCCAAACCGTCGGCTTGGTCGTCGCGTTTTTTGCGGTGATTGGAATAGGCATTGGCATCTTTGAATGGAACAAGAGCAAGCACGAAAATGCCGCTCAAATGCTATTTGAAGTCGAGCAACTTATGCTTCAGGCCTACGATGATCCTGATGCGGATCAAAAATTCGAATCAGAGCAGGCAAAAAATGAAGCTGTCTTAGGTAAACTGGACGCTATTATTGGCGGTCAAACAGGCATCTCGGCCGACCAGGCCCAAATTCATAAGGTGGCGATCCTTTTGAATCTAGGTCGCGAATCCGATGCCTTAGACACCTATAAGGGGCTTGCAAACCGGAGCGGCGAAATGGGCCTGTTTGCCCTGATCGGACTAGGCGACTTTTACTTGGGAGCAAATCAACCCGATGAAGCACTGAATTTTTATAACCAAGTACTTGCCCGGCCAGATGGTAAAGCTGCCTACGAAGATTTGATCAAGTACAAGATGGCTCAATGCTACAAAGAAAAAGGTGATGAGAATACGGCACGAGAAGAGCTGGAATCCATTGTCGGCAAATACGAAAGTGTTGACGACAAAGCACCCATTTTTCAGCAAGCCAAAACGATGCTAGACGAAATCAACCAAAAAACAGCCGCCAGTTCGGGTGGAGCTTCCTAGTATGGATATGCTTCAAATTATTGAAGCGAAGAAGCGGGGCTCAGAATTAGGTGAATCGGAAATAGAAGCTTGGGTGCGGGGCGTCGTTGACGAATCGATCCCACTCTATCAATCTGCTTCGCTACTTATGGCCATACGCCTCAATGGCATGACATTTGACGAAACTTGGTTGTTGACCCGTGCCATGGCTAACTCTGGCGATCGTGTCCACTACAAGGGTTTCCCCGTTGTTGTGGACAAGCACTCCACCGGCGGTGTCGGCGACAAGGTGACCTTAATCTTGGCACCACTTGTAGCTGCCTGCGGGGTGCCAGTTGCGATGCTTTCAGGGAGATCTCTAGGCTTTACAGGCGGGACTATCGATAAATTTGAATCGATAGCTGGCGTGACCTGCGAATTTGATGACCTGACCTTGCAGCGCATGATGCAGGAAATAGGCTGGGTAAATGCGCAGCCATCGTCACGCATTGCGCCCGCCGATCGGGCACTCTACGCGTTACGCGACGTAACCGGAACAGTTGATTCAATTCCACTCATAACGGCGTCTATTATGTCGAAGAAGATGTGTGGAGGTGGGACACACCTGTGTTTGGACGTTAAATGCGGTCCCGGCGCCTTCATGCAGAATTTTGATGATGCCCGCAAGCTTGCCTCGTCGTTAAAGCAGGTGGGTATACTGGGCGGCCTTAAGATGGCCGGCGTCATCTCTCGTATGGCGGAACCTCTGGGACAGGCTGTCGGTAATTATGTCGAAATGTGGGAAGCGGTCCGTTATTTGACGGAATGGCCCAAAACGCCGCTAGCCGAGCTTGTCATGGCGCTAGCTGACCATATGTTAAAGATGTACATGCCCGACGAAGAGAAACGTGCAGCGATGCTGATGTCTGCTATTGAGTCAGGCGCAGCTATCGAGGCCTTACGTCGTTATCTGGATTTTTGTGGGGGCGACGTGCGAGCCATTGACCAACTCATGTCGATGGAGTTGACACAGGAAGGCGTTGCCGTGACTTCGACACGTGATGGTTTTGTCAATGACATTGACGGTTACGGCTTGGCCCTCTGCGCTCGAGAATTGGGCGCCGGAAGGATAACTCAGAATGATCGAATTGATCCCATGGCTGGTTTCATTTTGGAAAAACAACTTGCTGACGAGGTCAAGGCTGGCGATGTCCTGCTGCTCGTTTACGGAAAAAAAGCCAAGTCCTGGCTATCTCAGAACCGAGAGCGCATTCCCGCCTTGTTTACGATTGGCAATTCAGCCATTGATAAAGCTTCAATAATTCTCGACGAGGTTTAGCTGGTAAATGAAAGCGTTGCTTTTTCTTGTCGATAAAACCCATTAAGCCTGCCAGCGCTTGTGTTTGAGTAAATTGCCAACTGAAGCGTTTGCGTTCTTCTTGCAAGGCTTCCTTCTTGTTGCCGTAGTCCGATGTCAACTGTTGGACTACCAGTGCGATGGCAGCCATAGAACATTGGCCGTTTAACACATCTTGGATCCATCTGCCAGCTTCGGCGATGCTTACATCTCCGGCACCGTCCAGGCCAGTTGTCAGAAAGAAGTCCGTCTTCTCGTTGGAGATTCGGTTAGCAAAGAGCCACTCTGTTTTTGGTTCGTAGCTTGTGTCGCTGACCCTTAATTGGACTAAGTTCAGGATGCGAGTGGAAGATTTCATTTCGAATTTCCGGTTGGAGGCGTATAACTTAACAAGCACTAATCCTTGTTTTTGAGTTTGTCTTGTGGATTACAGACAGCAAAGCGATAGAATAGATTGAAATGGACTTAGTGAATTTGCATGGGCCGGGGTGAGTAGACCGCGCTGTCCTTCCACTTAATAAAATAAGAAGAGTTGTGATGGGTAAGACGAATAAACACAAAACAAAAGATAGCATCGCCAACGGCAAAAACGAAGCACGTGACCATAGTGTCGGTGAAATGTTAAAGCGTGAGCGGACAAAACGCGACATATCGTTAGACGAAATCGCTAAGGAAACTAAGATCGCAAAAATGTTCCTAATTGCGATCGAGAACGACGATATGAAAGCGTTGCCAGGTGGTATCTATACGCGGAATTTCTTACGTGCGTATTCCGGCTTCCTAGGCGTTGATGAGGACATCATTACGTCTCAATTCAATGAGCAATTTAATATTAAACCTCAGTCAATCGTGCAGCACGAACGCACTAAGTACGACGACCGTCAATTCAAACGACTGAAACGACGAAGTTTAAGGATAATTGGCTTAATAGTTATTGTCTTGTTGGCGCTGGGATACGTGACCTGGAAATATTCCCCAATGTTCCGCGCAGCTGCGGTCGTACCTCAGCCACAGCTTAACGACAAGCAGCTCGGTTCGTCGAACGTCGGTGCCTTGAACGACAACCCGAGCACGACGATGAAGCCTGATCAAAAGCCCCAAACGATGCAAGATAAAACTTCAGTGCTGGATTCTCAAGAAGCTGAACGCGTTTTGCTCGACGAGCTTGAACCAATATCTGCACCGTCGGCCTTGAGTCTGCCGCTACAGTCGCTTGAAGGTGTCGAGATTGCAAATGCGTCATCTGCAGCACTGGAAAGCACGTTTGCGGTCGAAGCGATCGAGGACGTCTGGTTTGAGGTCTATATTGATGGCCAAGAGTTTACCAGGCGCATGTTGTTGGCTGGCGAATTGAGAGTTTATAAATATGGTCAGTCAAATCGTGTAAAGCTAGGCGATATTTCTCATTTTCGATTTCAAGATGGCGTAGAATTCTTGGGCCAGGTCTCTTCACGCAAGGCATATGTGGGTTTTGTGAATTTTCAGCCCGGGACCCTTGCACAATCTCTCGCTTCATCGTTGGTGAGAAAGGATGTCGTTGATGGTGTCAATCCTCGATCGAATTAGGTCCCGAGAGCTCCCCGCTCATGCCTGCGAGGCCTTGGTTAAGGGCTTCTTACCTGTCCCGCCAGAAGAACTATTTGCAGCCATTAGCGTCATAGTAACTCAGCGAAATGAACTACTAACCGATGCCAAGGCTACGTTGGCAACGATGCCTGAGGCGGCGTTTAAGTCGTTTCTTGAGGACAAAGAATGCGAACCGGACGCACTTGATTTTTACCTTCAAAAAATCAGCTTACCGTTAAAAGCCAAATCAGCCGCGCTGCTTAACCCGGCCGTCAGACCCTCAACCATATTGATTATTGCTCCATTCGTTGAAGCCGAACTTCTGGATCTGGTTGTAAACAACCAAGTAAAGATTCTCAAAGAACCAACGATTGTCGAAGCTCTTCGCGACAATCCGGCGCTGTCGATCAATCAAACGCAGAAACTTGATGACTATGAACGCTTGTTGCTACGCGATCTTGTGTCGCCGGCAGAAGAGCTGGAGTCGCTTAGCATCGAGGAAGTACAAAAACAGGCGATCGCAGAGGCTAAGGAATTCGTAGAAGTCTTTGGTCAGGAGAAACTTACCGCCAAAGACTTCGTCGCAGAAGTGAAGAAAGATGAAGACGACCCTGGCACAAATGTCTTAAAACAAATTGCTAGGATGTCGGTTCCACAAAAAGTTCAAGCGGCGATAAAGGGAAATCGAGAGATCCGCAGTGTTTTGGTGCGTGACGCCAATAAACTCGTTTGTTCTGCCGTCGTCCGTTCGCCACGCATCACGGAAGCCGAGATAGAATTCTATTCAAATTTGAGAAATGTGCAAGGCGAGGTGCTGCGCATCATTTGCATGAATCGGGAGTGGACAAAAAATTACAAAATCCTGTTAAATCTAACACGCAACCCCCGTGCACCACTGGCTTTTACAACTCGATTTGTTCCTCAATTGAATAAACGTGATTTGAAATTTCTGGTGATGGACAAAGGCGTACCGGATGTTTTGCGGAAACTAGCGAAACGGTTTGTACGCGGGGGCAGAGGCTAAGATTGACAAAAACAGAATAGAACAGTTAGAGTTCGTATACTGCTGTCTTTAACACGGTTGTCTATGGACTATTATCAACTACTCGGTTTGCAACAAACTTGTTCAGCTGCGGAAATTCACCACGCATTTCGTGAATTGTCCAGAAAGATGCATCCTGATCGCTTTGACGACAAGTCTCGTCCAAGGGCAGAAAAGGAATATCAGCTGATCGTCAAGGCCTATAACCGCTTGAAAGACGATCGCCAACGTAAAGAGTACGACAAGTCGTTGGCACCCATCTCCGGCGGAGGTACGACTCACGATGAAAGTAATACCGAAGCTCAATATCAGCAGGCATTTAAAGCAGGTGTCTCTAAGCTCAATCAAAAGCAATATGACATAGCTTCAGAGCTCTTGGCACGTGCCGTTTTTCTTAAGGAAACGGCTGAAGCACACTTCCATAAAGGCATGGCCGAAATCCATATTTCTCGCAAACGCAAAGACGGATTTGACAGTTTGCTTAAGGCCACCGAACTCGATAGTTTTAACGGCAAATACCTTAAGAGCTACGTGAAGGTCATGCTGGAGTTCAGGATGTCTGTCCGGGCTAAGAGTGTGTTTGACCGATTACAGCAATTACTTCCCGACGACCCAGAGGTGCTAAATCTGGCAGACCAGATATCGCCTGGATCAAGCAAGAAAGGGGGTCTGTTGTCATCCTTTTTTGATCGACTCCGCGGTGACGACTCGTGAATTTTGAAGCGTTTGTCAGTACAGATGTAGGGAACAAGCGTCGAATTAACGAAGACAATTTTTGCGCCAATTACGAAATGGGCCTCTTCGTCGTCGCTGATGGTATGGGCGGGCATGCCGCCGGTGAAGTTGCCAGTCGATTGGCGGTTGAAGAGATCGAAGAGGTCCTTTGGGCATCGAGGTACGACGATGGCTGGACGTGGCCTGATAGCTACGACCCTGAATTATCCCTGATGGCCAACAAACTGCGGTTTGCGATTACAAATGCCAACAATAAGATTCGCAAGGCAACAAGCGAACACAACGAGTGTCGTGGTATGGGGACAACCATCGTGGCAGCACTGGTTGATGACAAGAAGTGCTGTATTGCCCATGTAGGTGACTCAAGAGCCTATCTGTACCGTAACTTTGAGCTAGTCGCCCTCACTTCCGACCACAGCTGGGTCAACGAACAGCTCAAGCAAGGGTTTATTACCCTTGAACACGCGCGTAATCACCCATTTCGCAATGTAATCACTCAGGCGCTGGGAAGCGGTACCGATATCCGGATCGACACGGTCGAAATTGACGTATTTGCGACCGATGTACTTTTATTGTGCTCTGACGGTTTGAATTCGATGCTGTCGGACACCGAAATCGCTTCCTTGATGAAAAAAGGTGCACGAGGCCCATTGGATGATCTCAATAATGAACTTATCGAGGCAGCTAAGCGCCGAGGTGGAGATGACAATATTACTGTTTCATTGATTCGTGTTGGCGAATCAAGAATGAACAAGCCATAGGATCTCAATAAGCTCCATTGCTGGAAACAACTCTGGCGGGCCCGTGGTATTAGTATCATTGCTAGCGGTTTTGATAGTGAAATAACTCTCTTACCTTTCATATGACTGCCATCTTGTGAGCGCTATCACAGTAGTTTAACCGATAAGATGTATGATCGAATTAACAAACACTGAGCAACACATACAGTTGATTAAGTACAAGTATAGAAATGTAGGTTACAATAGGTGTGTTCTGGACTAATCAATAAAACTATCATTGTTAGTGAATCTAATAGTTTTATCACTTGACGAATAAACACATTAGGTGTTAGCTTTTATGTAAAATTCGTACAGTAATCGACTGCAATGGCCAATGCTACGGTATAAGCGAGAAAGGGGGCCAACGTGCTTTTCGGAAAATCCAAGGGCTTGGTGGGGTTAGACATTGGTTCTAGTTCTGTCAAACTTGTCGAATTAAAATCCCTTTCTAAGACGGGCCGAAATTGGAAGCTACTCAATTTAGGGGTCGCGTCTTTGTCGCCTGAGGCAATAGTGGATGGATCCATAATGGATTCCACCATGGTGGTCGATGCGATTGTGCGTTTGTTTAATGAAAGTAAGATTAAAACCTCAGATGTAGGAATCGCCGTCTCGGGTCACTCGGTAATTATTAAGAAAATAACCATGGCCTATATGTCTGAAGATGAACTGGCTGAATCCATTATGTGGGAAGCTGAGAGCTACATTCCTTTTGATATTGATGATGTGCATCTGGACTATCAGATACTAAACGAAGTCGACCGCGGCGATGGCAACATGGATGTCTTGCTGGTGGCGGCAAAAAAAGAAAAAGTGAGTGAGTATGTAAGTGTGGTTCAGCAGGCAGGAAAGAATCCGGTTGTTGTAGACGTGGATTCATTCGCATTGCAGAACGCGCTAACTGAAAACTACGAGCTTTCTGAATTGCAGGTGACGGCCCTCATAAATATTGGTGCCTCGGTAATGAATATCAATATTCTCCAGGGCGGCACATCGATTTTCTGGCGCGACATTTCCATTGGCGGAAACCTATACACCGACGCGATCCAAAAAGAGTTGGGCGTGGACTACGAAACGGCTGAAATGTTAAAGCGTGGAGAGTCTGCTGCCGGTGTAAGTTTCGAGCGCGTGGCTCCCATCCTCAAGAGCGTGACGGGCGATTTGGGTGTGGAAGTCCAAAAGACTTTTGATTTTTTTAAGGCAACCACTTCGGCAGATAGAATAAATCGAATTTTCCTGAGTGGTGGCGGCTCGCGTATCCTCAATTTGGATACTTATCTCTCAGAGCGTTTTGAGGCGCCAGTCGAAATGTTGAATCCGTTTCAAAACATCACGATCAACGAAAAGCAGTTTAATCCGCAGACCATCCAAGATTTGCGGGCCAGCTGTGCCATCGCCGTCGGATTGGCCATGAGGAAGCCGGGAGATAAGTAAGATGATTAGAATCAACCTTATTGCAGAACGAAAAGCGTCGGCTCCAAAAGCCGCCAAGTCTGCACCCCAATATTCAGAACTTCAGGAAAACCTTGTCCTGATCATTTTTGTGGCTGTGGCGTTAGTCGCATTTTTGGGTCGTCGCCATCTCCTTAATAAGGAAAAGGGTCGACTCGCGGCTGACAAGTCCCGTAAGGAAGCTGAATACAAGGAAGTTGAGAAGTGGAAAGATAAGCAGTTGGATTACGAAATCCAAAAAGAGCTTCTCAATGAAAAGATCCAGAAGATCAGCCAGTTGCGCGATCGACGAGAAGGCCCGGTCAAATTGCTTGAAGACATTTATAACAATGTCCCCTCATCCATTTATCTAACGTCTATCGAGCAGGGTTACGATCGTCGCTTGGTGACTAAGACCGCGCCGCAAGCTAAGGTGTTTTCGCCAGGCGACAATGTGGGCCCGCCTAACTATTACAAGATCAATGGCTATTCCAAGACCATCGATGCCGCAAGTACGCTCGCTAACCGTATCTTTTCCATCACAAACCGATACACGGACGGCGACTTGAATACCGTCGTTGAGGAAACTAAAGCGGGCGAGTCACAAGGCGAGTTTCTTTTCACGATCTTCTTTAAGACCAAGTTAGGTGAAAAGGAAGACCCAGCCAAGAACGGAGAGGAGGGTTAGCTATGAAGCTGAATAAACTCCAGCAATTAATCGTTGGCTTGGTCATCGTGTTGTTTGTCGTCATTATTGGCGAGTTGGTTTTGTTTAAAGACCAAAAGGCACGCATTACAAAGCTCGCCAAAGACATTACAGATCTTGAGTTCAAAATAGCAGAAGCCAATCGAATCAAGAAGCATGCTGCTGAGCTTGAAGAAGAGATGAATCATTTGCGCGCACAGCTTGAGCGGCTCAAGAAGATCTTGCCTGTTGAAGTGAATAAGCCAAAATTTTTGCAAGACATCCGCCGTTATGCAAATGAACAGGGTTTGGAAGTCGTCAACTTCTCTAATAACAAGGAATTGCGTGACGATGTGATTGTCGAGCACCCATTTACGATTGAAACGCGTGGCAATTATCACGACCTAGGTAACTTCTTTGCCAAGATGAGTAACTATCCACGCATAATCAATATCAAAGGTCTGCATGTTCTCAAGAACAAAGACAGCCCCGCCTATGCCTTGGACTCGTCTTTCATCGTATCCATATTCACGTATCAAGAGCCCACGGCGGAGGAACTCCGCGTACAACTAGAGGCCAAGAAACTTGAGCGTCAGGGCGGTGACGCGAAGTCGAAGAAGAATAAGAAGAAAAAGCGATGAGGGGGGCACGAATAATGCGAATCCAGGCTTTGTCAGGGTTGTGTTTGCTGTTCTTGGCGGCCCCGCTTTGGGCACAGACAGACGATGCTGTCGTCGATGACGGGCTAAGCGTTCCCGTAACTGAGACGGGTGCAAGTGCCGAGGATGTTGAGACCCCTATTACGGGCGGTGTGACTTATAACCCCCGTAAAGATGAATTCGAAGAAAAACCAAGAGACCCCTTTAAGTCGCCCTTCGATCTTGCTAAAGAGCAAGAAGAAGCAAAGAAGTCGACGCCTCGCTTCGTGGATCCTGAACGTCATGAGGAGATGATCCAGGAACTAAACTTAAAGGGTATCTATTTGGAAGCTAGGACCGGGTACTGGGCCATTTTTGAAGTTGGCGGTGAATATAAATGGTACCGCACGGGTGAGAAATTTCAAGATGGCGATCTCGTCAACATCACAGATAACGAAGTTCTCTTTAAACAATATATTGACGACGAGTCACAAGACTTGGCCCACCGTGAAATCGTGTTGGAACTTCACCGTGGTGAGGAGTAATTATGAGGAGCAAAAAGATTTCTAAGATGGTTGGATTAATGGCCTGCTTGCTAGGGTGTGGAATCCTGGTGGCCGAAGTCACGATTCGCGATGTCAAAACCATGACCTATGGTGAAAAGGCCTCAGTCGTCATTAGTTACGACGGTGTGGAGAAGTTGCAGTTTTTTGCGATTAACCCATCAGCGAACGTTCTAACCTTAGATCTCCCAGGTGTGATTAGTTTGTTTGATTTCGATCAACTGGACTTGGACTTACTGGAGCGAGTAGAACAGGTTCCCTTGGACCCCGATTCCCATCGCGGCGTTGGCGTGCATTTTTACCTAAAAGCAGGCGTAACCTACCAAATCTACGAAAGTGATCCAGGCACGCTTGTGTTGTTCTTTGAACGCACAAACGCTGGCGATCACGCCGTGGAAACGGTTGTAGTCGAGCCTATGTCAGATATAACAGTTGGTCAGCCTAGTGCCGCTGAAGGCGTCACGCTGCAAACATTAAATGGTCCGGCTGGCCCTCAGCATCTGACCCAGGTTGCAGCTGCTGTTGGTGAACGTGTTGGCGAATTCAGAATTGCCGTAGACGGCGATTTTGAAATGAACCATTTTCGACTGACCGACCCACCTCGTTTCGCTATTAATTTGAAAGGTGTTATCTGTGCCCTGACCGAAGGCGACCTGATTATCGAGTCCGATTTGGTGCAGCGGGTACGGGTAAGACAATTCCAAGTTCATCCTGAGACAATATCGCGCATGGTTCTAGAGCTTACGCGCGACGATGTGGATGTACGAGTGGAGCGCGAAGGTAATGTTGCTGTGGTTCGTTTTGCAGCCAGCCCAGTTGATCTCGATCAGCAATTGGTTGTCTTTAAACAGCCAGACAAAACAACAGAACTCAGCGAAGAAATAGTGACCGAAGACCCTGTCGCGGTGTCAGTAGAGACAGTTGAAATAGACTCTATCGAGTCGAACGATGCTGTGCCTATGCAAGATGCCGAGCTAAAGAGCGAGATTCCACCTGTCATCGACACCGTTGAAGTTGTCGCTGATGATTCGACAGATATTGTCCCGCAACGGGAACTAGCTCCTCAGGAGTCTGAAGTATCAGAACTACCGGTTAAGGCAGCCTTCGATTTGCCGTCAGACATTGACGCTGAACTGGCTGAGTTCAAAACGAAAAAGACGTTCTACGATCACATGAAAAATGATCACCGCAACAATGGATCAACGAAGCCCATCGAAATGACGAATCAAACCATTGAAGAGGCTTTGACGTTGGGCGAGGCACGCTCCATGCAAGAAGACTACGAGGAACCTTCTCAGTCTTCATTATTTGATGAAGTCGAAACCATGCAAGACGATAGCTATGTGCGCATCGATGGTGGCACCGGCAAATATCACGGTTTCGAAATTCAGAAAATCGACGTTAAAGATGCCAACGTAGTGGATCTGTTGAGGTTCTTAGCAGACCAGGTAGGCTTCAACTTGTACGTGGATCCCTCGGTCCAGAACTTGAAAGCTACGTATAGCTTTAGAAACATTCCCTGGGATCAGGCGATGGACATCATCCTGAGAAATGCCAACTTGGATTGGGAATTCGAGAATGGTGTTTTACGCGTCGCGACCACGAAGAAGTTTAAGGAAGAAGCGATCGCTAGACGTGAACTCCTGATTGAACGAGAGTTGAGCGTGCCACCTGAAACGGTGACATTCCCGCTTAGCTACGCGAAAGTCAAAGAAATTGTGCCCATTATTGAGCAGTACTTGTCTCCACGTGGCACCATTCTCTATGACGAACGCACCAATACGTTAATTATCGAAGATATTCCCAAACGCATGGTCGCCATACGAACCTTGATTCGGCGACTGGATACGCGCATACCTCAGGTTGACATCGAAGCTCGGATTGTAGAGACAACCAAGAGGTTCATTAGAGAACTGGGCGTCCAGTGGGGCCTCTCGGCTGAATACAGCCCGGAACGCGGTACGGATACTGGGGTTACCTTCCCGAACCGGGTGGGTGCTGGTGGTCCCGTGATAGGGTCAACCTCTCCTGGTGGACTCGCTGGCGGTTACGCCGTCAATTTCCCGGTTGTCGCGGATAATCCGGCAGGTTTGGGACTTTCACTCGGCAACTTCCTGAACACATTCCAGTTGGATATTGCCCTGCAACTACTTGAGAACGAAGGGCAAGGCCAAATTATTTCGGCGCCCAAAGTCATTACGCAAAACAACAAGACAGCGGTAATCAAGAATGGTACTAGAGTTCCGACTCAGACTATTCAGCGTGGCACGATTACGGTTCGCTATATTGAAGCGGTTCTGCAACTCGAAGTCACGCCTCAAGTCACCAATGAAAAAACGATTATCTTGGATTTAGTGGTGGACAAGTCGGAAGCGGACTTCTCGCGAGACGTCTTGGGCAATCCGGTAATCAATATTAGACGTGCTGAAACACGAGTTCTGGTCAAAGATGGCGGTACGGCCGTTATCGGCGGGATTTTTGTTCTTAACGAACAGTCAAGTAGTCAGGGTGTACCTGGCCTCAAGAAAATCCCATTTATTCGTCGTCTCTTTGGTTCCGAAAGTAACCGATACGACAACCAGGAATTGTTGATCTTCATCACGCCAAGAATAGTTAAGTACTGAAGGCGCACACGAAGAGGTGGTGGTTAATATGTTGAAATCGATGAATCGAAAAAACTCGCAAATGTGGATCTTCGTGCAGTCAATGATCGCGCTTTTGTTGCTCTTTGGCTGCGGCGGCGGCGCCAACGATACGCGTGTCGTGACTCATTTGGCGGTGAGCCTATCTGACAGCAACGGTTACGTTGAAGTCGAAATGATCAAATCCGTAGAAGGCACGACGTCTCTATTTACGCTAGAAGTAGAGCAATTACTCAGTGGCGTTGAAGCGTCAAGCACGACTGTTGTGCTTGATGACTACGAGCTATCCTATCAACGCATTGATGGCGGAAACCCAAATCTAGACACGCAAGGCGGTCCATTAGCTGGGACGTTGACCGTGTCGGGAACTATCGGCGAAGTGCTCGAAGTTGAAATCCCCGTGGTGACAACTTTTCAAAAGGTGTATAGCGCTTTTGGGCAATCCTTTCGGAATAATCCAAGTCCTGTTGAATTCCGCGCCAATATTCGTGTTCGCGCACACACCCTAGCAGGCGAAACGATTACGGCAGTAGGTGGGTTCACCATTGAATGTGGTGTATTCAATCCTATCGACGAACTTCTCCCAATAATTACGCACTTTGATTATTCTTCGTCTGTTCCTTTAGGCAATGATTGGGTCGCAGGCTGGAGTACGGCAGGCGTGGTCAGCAGCGGTAATCTACTGACGCCATTTGGGGACTCTGTTGCATTAGAAGGATTTCTCTTCCCTGTAGGTTCTTTTCGACAGAATACGGCCTTCCTGGCGCCTCAGTTTGGTGAGTCCGTACAGGATCTTACCTATCCTGGTGCTGTGCTGACCGTCAGTAACCTGTTTGGTTCGGCCGTCAACACAAGTGGTCCTTCTGTGACCGTTCAAAATCTGGACGCACCTTCGACTAATAGTGTTTCGGTGACTGAGTTCTTTGCCAACCGATATAGTCTCGTGGCCGGCGACTCGACGACCTTGACCTGGGTTGTGGAAGAAGGCCCCACATCTATATCAATCTTACCTAGCGAATACAGTGGCGTAACTTTGGATCTAGGTAGCAAAGATCCTTCATTTGATTCAATAACTATCATTCCAGATTCGACTGTCAGACCCATTATGCTGGCTGAGAAATCGTCTAATAGAACTCAAGACTCAAGGTTCTTGGATCAACCGATTACCGTTTCCGGTGGGGGCGGTCCTTCACCTCCAGAAATCGTATTCTTCTCGGTTTCTCACTCAAGCGTCTCGCTCTTTCAACAAGTCGCTTTCTTCTGGAAAGTTTCGGGTGATTTTGAAAAACTTGAATTATTACCCATCAATGGTCAGTCCCGCGATGTGACAGGCAGAGAAAGCTTCCTTTCGCCACCTCTGACTCGCCTAGGAACCAATGCATTCTCATTGATTGCAACGGGTGTCGGCGGCTCACCTATCGTGACCTCCACCTTGAATGTATCTGTGACGGCAGAAGTTGTTAATCAACCGCCGACCATTCAGATTCTTGACTTGGCTCCTGGTAGTTCCATTGACAATGGCGACAGCGGTGCCTTTTCATTTAGAATCGACGATCCAGAAAACAAAGATAGCTCATGGACCGTCTTTAGGGTGGCCGGTGATGGCGCTGTATACGGGCCTTCATTTGGTCTCATTCCTGGTGGACATGGCGACGCAACCGTGACCTTCACGGATGCTCAATCAAGTAACAACGGCTTCATTACCTTCGAAATATCAGCTTATGATGATGACGACTACGGGTATTCCGGTGATGGGAATCGTACGGTCGAGTTGGTGACCTTTACAACGACGGGTCGCAGGACGGACAACGCACCCACCATCGCGACAGTGTCATTTACACCTGGTAACCTGGGTACGGGCTTACTCCCCGGACAGGATGGGGTTTTGAGCTTCTCAATCTTTGATCCGGATACGGATGACCTTAGATGGGAAGTTCAGATCATTGCTGGTGATTTTGGTGGAACGCTCAACGGTGCGGAAAACTACACACAGGGTTCCGTGGGAACAGGCTCGGGTGATATTGATGTTCATTATCAAGATGATCCAGATTCAACTGACGATGCCGTGGTCTTCCTCATTAAAGTAACAGAGCTGTTGGTTGTCGAACCACAGTCGTCCAGCGTCGTATTTAGGGTTGACTATTTGAGCGACGATGACGGCTCTATCGCCTTTAACCATAATGGTTTATATAACAACGGCTTGGGGATTGTAGATCCCACGCAACGCCTTGCATTTTATCTGAATTATTCTGGAATCGTAACTTCTGTCGCAGGTGCATTCACTGTCGATCATGATGGACTTATACCTGCCCCGGCACTTTCAATTGTTTTGGATATTCAGCATGGCTCGGAGGATCCAGGCCGAATTGCCGATGTGACGTTTGACCGAACCTTTATTGTGCCCTTAAGCGACAATGAGAACTTCGGTGAATTCAACTTTGGCGGTTACTTTGACTTTCCGGGTGAAGACACATCTGCGGGTGCCAATCCCTCTCCGACCACGGACGGGGTATCGCGTTGGTTTAGTGTTTTCGGGGTTGAAAGTTTCAGGGCTGATACAGGCGGAACATACAACCTACCCATTATTGATGGGACAGTACGTAACTACTTTGTCAATGTCAGTGCATTTGATGAAGACAACACGCAGGAGAATATACAGCTTCTGCTAACGGTGGAATCAGTTAATCCGTGAATGACTATTTAATCGACTCACTTCAAAGGCAATTACAGGAAGACCCGAACTCTCGGGTCTTTCTGCGTTTAGCGGAAGAGTTTCGGAAACTCGAACGTTATTCCGAGGCATTGGAAGTGTTGACGGTTGGATTAGGCAACCATGCTGGATATCTCCCCGCGCGAGTGAGCTTGGGTCGCGTGTTCTTGGGTCTAGGAAGGATCCATGAGTCTGAGATCGAATTCAAGAAAGTGTTGCAACAAGTACCGGACAATATCCATGCGCTTAGGAGCCTAAGTGAAATAGCCATTGGTCGTAAAGACTTTGATAGCGCACGTGAGTTTCTTGACAAATTAGTGCTTTTTGATCAGAGCGACGAGGTCTTAGCGCTGGTTGCCCAAACGGAACAGGTAGCTGAGTTACCCGCAGATCCTGAGCCCGAACCTGCACCAGATCCAGCGCCAATCGTAGTCAGCAGCGAGCCACCATCAATGACGGAATCGGGTATGCTCGAGGTAGCTGAACTCAGTTCAGGTGATGTTTCGTATGGCGGCGATGACGAACAGTTGATGGTAGGTGGTGCACATCGCGACTTGGAGCCTGTGGAAGAGTTTGAGGCAGATGAACAGCTTGACTTGAGTATCGACGAGCCGTCTATTGTGGACATGCCTGTCCAGTTTGTACCGGACCGGCTATCGGCTGAAGAGTTGGTCGTTGACCATAAAGTGACAGAGACGGAATCTGAGTGGGGCACAGAGTGGGAAGACATCGCCGCCGGCATCGAAGTTGAAGGACCAAAGGGTGCCTTTGACGAGATCGAAGATTTCGATGATAGTGCCGACGATGTGTTTGACATGGATAGTGACGACGTCCCTGTCAGTGACGAACCACAGGTTGACGAATTCAAGGAAACATCGGAATCTTGGACCGAGGCTGGATTTGCACCCGAAGATTCGTGGGCACCGCTGCCGGCCGAAACCGAACCTGATGACGACGCAGAAAATAGCGAAGTTTCGCTGACTCTTGCTGAACTTTATGAGAAACAAGGTCATGTGGAAGAGGCGATGACGATTCTACTCAAACTTAAACAAGATAAACCTAACGATGAGCGGATTGAATCCAGTATAAGAAGGCTACATAACTTAATGGATTTGGAGTCGCTATCACAACGAAAAATTCGATTTCTAAATGCCTGGTTAACGGAACTAAAGGAACAACATCATGTTTCATGAAATTATCGATGACATCGCCAATAGAATGCAAGGTGTGCAAAACATCATCATCGCGGCAACAGATGGCATAATGGTTTCTAAGCTGGCGCAGCGAGATGAAGATGAGTTGATGGTTGTTGAAGCCGCAAGCTTGATCAAAGAATGTCAGCGCTTCGGCTCCGAACTGGAATCTGGGGAATTGCGAAATCTTGTTTTCACTTACAAACAGCGATCGGTCGTCATTCAGCTGATCAGTGAAGATTATTTTTTGATGGGAATATGTAGTAAGCTCAACTGGACAGCGAAGTTGAAGTATCTGCTTAAGG
The DNA here is from genome assembly GCA_029263455.1 of Holophagae bacterium. Classification (GTDB taxonomy): domain Bacteria; phylum Acidobacteriota; class Holophagae; order Acanthopleuribacterales; family Acanthopleuribacteraceae; genus JAGQSC01. The sequence goes on along the minus strand of JAJCXM010000004.1, from coordinate 298,591 downwards.
TTAAATCCTACGACTGCTATCGCATGATTGACTAGGTCGTTCGAGCTTGACTTTTCAGCTTGAACCGCTAATATTCTGCATGTTCTCGAGTTCGGCGATAGCTTTTGTTTTAGATGGTTGGGGAAGAATTCATGGAGTTTGAAGAGATCAAAGAGCTCATCGAGCTATTTTCCCACAGCGATTTGGATCGGCTCGATATCAAACGTGAGGGCTTTGAATTTAAGTTAGTTCGCCGTCGCGGTGAAAGCTATCAGGAATCGCCTGTTTTGTCGGCCGGCGGACCGCCCACGGCAGCTGGTTACGTTGACTCCAACCCCACACTGGCTTTAGAAGAGACAGACGAACATTTGCAGTATGTCACTTCTCCGATTGTAGGCACCTATTATTCAGCGCCTAACCCAAAAGCGGAAGCATTTGTGAAAGTTGGAAGTCACGTTTCCGTTGGACAAACGCTTTGCATTGTGGAAGCGATGAAACTCATGAATGAGATTCAAAGTGATGTGTCTGGCGAGGTCGTGTCTTGTTTTGTAGAAAACGCTCAACCGATTGAATATGGCCAAAGGCTATTTGCTATCAAATCGGTCGGCTGACGCATGTTTGAAAAAGTACTCATCGCAAATCGAGGTGAGATTGCGCTACGCGTTATTTGGGCTTGCCGGGATATGGGCATTAAAACGGTTGCTGTCTATTCTGAGGCTGACAAATTTGCTTTGCACCGCCGATTTGCCGACGAAGATATTTGTATCGGCCCGGCTCCTTCTGCGCAAAGCTATCTGAATGTTCCTGCCATTATTTCCGCTGCGGAAATAACCGGCGCCGAGGCAATCCATCCGGGTTATGGATTTTTGTCCGAAAACTCGCACTTCATCGAGGTCGCCGAATCGTGTAATTTGTGTTTCATTGGTCCGTCCTCAAACTCTATCCGAATGATGGGCGACAAGGCTCAAGCGCGTAAGACCATGATTGCTGCGGGCGTACCCGTTTTGCCAGGTTCGGACGGTCCAATTTCGAGCCAAGAAGAAGCTGTCGCGGTGGCGAAGAAAATTGGCATGCCCGTTATTATCAAGGCTAGCGCAGGTGGCGGTGGTCGCGGCATGCGTATCGTCCGAACGGAAGATGAGCTGGAGAATGCCATTGCTACTGCGCAATCCGAAGCGGAAATTGCGTTCGGTAATGGCGAAGTCTATATCGAGAAATACTTGACCAGCCCGCGCCATATAGAAATCCAAATTCTTGGGGACCAGAATGGGAATTTGATTCATTTGGGCGAGCGGGAATGTAGTATTCAACGAAGACACCAGAAGATCATTGAAGAATCGCCTTCCCCGGTTTTGACGGCCAAATTGCGCAAAGAAATGGGCTTGGCGGCGATTAAGGCGGCGCAAGCAACGAATTACTACAATGCCGGCACCGTTGAATTTTTGGTAGACGATGACGGTTCCTTCTATTTCATGGAAATGAATACGCGCATTCAGGTAGAACACGGTGTGACCGAGTTGGTAACAGGTATCGATTTAGTCAAATGGCAAATTCGTATTGCTGCTGGAGAAGCGTTAACCCTAAAACAAAAAGATATTAAACTTACGGGCCATGCTCTTGAATGCAGAATTAACGCAGAAGACCCGCGATCGTTTCGTCCATCGCCTGGCTTGATCGAACATTTTCACGCGCCAGGCGGTCCCGGTGTCCGCATCGATTCAGCTGTATACGCGGGTTACCGCGTGCCGCCTACATATGATTCCATGATTGCAAAAGTCATGACTCATGGCGCTGATCGTAAGGAAGCTATCGCACGCATGAAGAGAGCGCTCGACCTCATGATTCTCGAAGGCATCTCTACGAGCATACCGCTTCATTTGAAGATACTCGATGATGATCAGTTTCAGCGCGGTGAATTTAGCACTCGCTTCATGGAAGACTTCCTAAAACGCGTTAGCTGGTAGGAATTTGACCGCGCCGACCCGCATCGCCCTGGTGGGCTTCATGGGCGCAGGCAAGTCAGAAATAGGCCTCCGTCTGGCTAAGTCTCTAGGTGCTGGTTTCGTGGACTTGGACGCAGCCATTGTGCAGCGATGCGGTTTGCCGATTGCGGAATTATTCGCACAGCGGGGCGAAGCAGTGTTTCGACGCTTTGAGGTTGAGACGCTCATGCAAACTGGAAAGGATACTGTTATCGCGCTTGGCGGTGGTGCGTTTGCCGAGGAGCCGGTTCGAAAATGGCTGCATCGCCATGCCATTAGCATTTTCTTGGACTGGCCATTTGAACTACTGTACCAACGCATCCAAGGCGACTCATCTAGACCTTTGGCACAAGCCTGGCGCCTTCGTCTGTTGTACCGCAAAAGACGTGTCTTATATGCAGTATCTGATTTTGTGTTGCCTTTGCACGATGATCGACCTGAAGCTGTGGTGCAATTAATTACTTCCTGTTTTCGGGATCCCACAAAAAATGAGTTTTGCTGATGGCGGATTTTATTAATATGTATTCCTGTTGCGACAGCGCTAGAAGGGCGATGTGCAGGCGTGAATACTGTGTTCAACTATCTTGATATCAGCATCTTATCTAGAATTGTGACTCAGCTCATGTGTCATGCATTCCCTCAGCTTCCAATTGACATTTCCACTAAGAATCATTAGTCTTGGGATAGTAACAATTGACATTGGAGGCTGAGTGAGCAAGTTAGGCGAGCTCCTCGTAGACGCCAAGCTGATCTCAAAAGAGCAGCTAACTGAGGCGATTTCTGTGCAGAACGAGCATGGCGGCCGTTTGGGTTATACGCTGATTAAGCTTGGTTATGTCAAAGAAGACGAAATAACTCAATTCTTGAGCCAGCAATATGGTGTGCCCGCAATCAATCTATCTGTATTCGAGATTGATCGCGAAATCATTAAATTGATCCCACCAGATGTGGCCCAAAAATATCAGGTGCTTCCCATCAGTCGAACGGGTGCGACATTGACACTCGCCATGACGGATCCTTCTAACGTATTCGCCATGGACGACATCAAGTTTATGACGGGCTACAACATCGAACCTGTTGTAACCAGTGAACTCGCTTTGCGGGAAGCAATCGACAAGTATTATGGTTCGACAACGGCGTTGGAACTCAAGAAGGTAATGGACGACATCGAGTTTGAAGAGGACACTTCGGACCTCGAGGTGATCGAAGAAGAAGCAGATGTCGACGTTAATACTTTGGAGAATTCATCTGAAGACGCGCCGGTCGTCAAGCTGGTCAACATCATTTTGACCGATGCAGTTCGCAAAGGCGCGAGCGATATTCATATCGAGCCTTATGAAAAAGAATTCCGCGTTCGTTACCGAATTGATGGTTTATTACATGAACAAATGACGCCGCCGTTGCGCATGCGCGATGCAATCTTGAGTCGTGTGAAGATCATGGCCAAGTTGGACATATCCGAAAAACGTTTACCGCAAGATGGCCGCATCAAACTGAAAATGAACCTAGATGGTCGTCGCAAAGAGCTCGATTATCGAGTTTCGGCGCTGCCTTGCCTCTTCGGCGAAAAAATTGTCATGCGGCTGTTGGACTCCGACAAACTAATGTTGGACATGACGAAATTAGGATTCGAACAAAAATCACTAGATCTGTTTGAGACGGCAATCCATCGACCATGGGGCATGGCACTCGTAACCGGTCCCACCGGAAGTGGCAAGACGAATACTCTGTATAGTGCCATTCAGCAATTGAATACACCTACAACCAACATCATGACTGCTGAGGACCCTGTCGAATTTAATATGGCTGGCATCAATCAGGTTCAGATGAAAGAGCAAATTGGACTTAACTTTGCTGCGGCTTTGCGTTCGTTTTTGCGGCAGGATCCCAATATCGTTTTAGTTGGAGAGATTCGTGATTTCGAGACCGCAGAGATTGCCATTAAGGCGAGCTTAACCGGTCACTTAGTTTTGAGTACATTGCATACCAATGATGCGCCCAGTACGATCAACCGCCTCATGAATATGGGCATTGAACCCTTTCTGGTCGCAACTTCAGTTCATTTAATTTGTGCACAGCGACTGGTTCGCCGCGTGTGCAAGGAATGTAAACATGTTTTGTCGCTACCCAGGAAAGCTTTGCTTGATGTCGGATTTACTGAGGAAGAAGCAGAAGTAGCCGAAATCATGGACGGTCAGGGTTGTGCAAACTGCAACCAAACAGGGTTTAGAGGTCGGGTCGGTTTGTTTGAAGTTATGGAGGTGACCGACCCCGTACGCGAGCTCATTCTTACCGGTGCTAACTCGGTGGAATTGCGAGAACAAGCACTTGAGGACGGTATGATCACGCTAAGGCGCAGTGGGATAGCGAAGATCCTTCAAGGCTCAACCACCATTGAGGAAGTCGTCAAAGAGACGGTGCTTTGAGGAGGCCTTCATGTCGATCACGCTATCACAGTTACTAAAGACAATGGTTGAGCAAGGAGGGTCCGATCTCCATGTCACTACCAATTCGCCGCCTCAGATTCGTGTTGACGGGCGCTTAATTCCTCTTAAGTTGCCGCCGTTGACGCCTAACGAAACCAAACAGCTTTGTTATTCAGTTTTAACAGATGCCCAGAAACATCGCCTCGAAGAAGATCTTGAAATTGACTTCTCTTTTGGCGTCAAAGGGCTTTCCCGATTTCGCGCCAATGTCTACAACCAACGGGGCGCCATAGGCGGCGCTTTCCGATCTATTCCCCATGTTATTCCAAATATGCGTGAGCTTGGATTGCCAGCCATTGTCGAAAAACTGTGTGATAAACCACGCGGCTTGATTTTGGTCACGGGACCAACAGGGTCAGGCAAGTCAACCACCTTGGCGGCCATGTTAGATCGAGTGAACTCCGAAAAACACGTGCATATCATCACCATTGAAGACCCGGTTGAGTATCTGCACTCGCACAAGAAGGCCTTGGTAAATCAACGTGAAATTCACGCGGATACCCATTCGTTTGCGGCAGCCTTGAGATCCGCGTTACGCCAAGACCCCGATTGTGTGTTGGTCGGTGAGATGCGTGACCTTGAGACCATGGAAACGGCTATAACCATTGCTGAAACCGGTCACTTGACCTTAGCCACGTTGCACACCAATTCGGCACCTGAAACGATTAACCGCCTCATTGACGCTTTTCCTGCTGGCCAACAGTCACAGGTAAGGGCGCAGCTTAGTTTGGCGCTTGAAGGCATCTTGTGTCAGTCTCTGCTGCCAAGGGCCAGTGGCCGCGGTCGTGTCCTGATTATGGAAGTACTCATTCCGAATCCGGCAATTCGTAATCTTATTCGTGAAGACAAAATTCACCAGATCTATTCGACAATGCAAACCGGACAGATGCGTCACGGCATGCAGACTTTTAATCAGGCTCTAGCAACAGCCTATTTCAAAAAACAAATCACGCTCGAAATCGCGCTCAACTCCTCATCCAATATCGATGAACTTAAAGAGATGATTGAACGCGGTGCTGGGCTTGTTGAAACTGAGTTTGCGGCGAATGATCGCAATCCGAAGATCAGGTATTCCTGAGGTAGTTAATTCAACGGGAGGCCTCCGTTATGGCAAAGTTTGTATGGAAGGGTAAAACTCGAACAGGACAGGTACAGCGAGGAGTCGTCGCTGCTAAGTCTCGTGAAGAGGCCGAAGTCATCCTTCGCCAGCGACAGATCACACCTACCTCGGTCCGCGAGCAGGGTAAGGAATTTCAACTGCCAAGTTTTGGTGGCGGCGTCAAAGAAAAAGACGTTGCCATTTTTACGCGCCAGTTCTCGGTGATGATCGATGCAGGTCTGCCACTGATTCAATGCCTTGAGATTTTGGGATCACAGCAAAAGAATAAGCGATTCGCTTCGATGATCACGCAGACTCGTGGTGATGTTGAGTCAGGGGCTACCTTATCAGATGCCATGAGAAAGCATCCCAAGGCATTCGATTCCCTGTATGTCAATATGGTAGCGGCCGGTGAGGCCGGTGGTATTCTTGATCAAATCCTCGAACGTCTGTCTCAGTACATTGAAAAATCAGTGAAATTGAAGGCGCAAGTTCGCTCGGCGCTGATCTATCCCTTTGTCATTGTGATGGTCGCGTTGTCGATCGTACTGTTGATCATGTATAAGGTTATTCCCACCTTTACGGCCATGTTCGAGAATGCGGGCATGAAATTGCCGCCAATTACGCAATTCACAGTAACCGCATCCAAATTTGTAGAGAATTACTTGATCTTCATTTTGATTGCGGTCGCGATGCTAGTTTATGTGGTCAGGCGCTACCACGGTACCTATCATGGGCGGCGTGTGGTCGATCGTATTGTGCTCAAGATCCCCGTATTCGGTATGTTGATGCAGAAAATTGCCATCGCTCGTTTTTGCCGAACATTGGCCACATTAATCTCGTCGGGTGTTCCCATCCTAGATGGCTTGGAAATCACAGCCCGAACGGCTGGTAACGCAATCATCGAGGACTCGTTGATGGCCGTTCGTAAAGATGTCGAAGAAGGTAAGACAATTACTGATCCGCTTGGTAAATCGCCTCTTTTTCCATCCATGGTTGTGTCCATGATTGGGGTAGGTGAACAAACGGGCGCGCTCGATGCCATGCTCTCAAAAATCGCGGACTTCTACGAAGACGAAGTCGATGTAGCTGTTTCCGCCATGATGAGTTTGTTGGAACCGATACTGATCCTGTTCTTGGGTGTCGTCATTGGTTTCATCGTTATTTCTCTATACTTGCCGATCTTCACGCTCGCAAGTACGGTAGGTTAAATCAGCAAGCAGCTTAGCGCGCGGCCTAGGGTCGATTCGTGATCCGCCGCGCGCTTTCTTTAATCATTTTCCGCACGATCTTGGTTTGTGTGGCGTTGCTTTACCAACTATTGGCATGGCTCGTCGGATTTCGTGTCGTCACGCCGACGCCGTTCTTGAGCCTAGTCGTATTTGTCAGTTTAGTTAGCTGGCTCTACTACTGGGGCGTGCTCCGCCGAGTTGATAACCCCGAACACGCCCGTCGCTGGGTCGTTGTTTCGCTCATAGTCGATGCAGCGGTGATAAGCGTATTGGTTTGGATGACCGGCGGCATTCACTCGAACTTTGCCCTTAGCTATCTGGTCATCATTCCATTAGGTGCCATTTTTGTTTCTAAAATAAGCATTTATGCTTTGACGGTGCTGTGTTTTGTCTTTTTGTATATGAGCGTGGCCATAGTTGCGCCACTGGGTTATTCGCAAAATTACACGCAATTCGCGCCCATTGCCAATCAAGAAATGACGTACTATTTGGCGGGTCAATTCGTCATCTTTTTTGTAACCGCCTTGGTATCAGCGCTGTTACAAGAGGCCTATCGCGGCACGCTTCAAGCCTTGCGTGTCAAAGAGCAGAACATCCGCTGGCTGAAAGAAATGCGAAACCGCATCATCGACAATATGCATTCTGGGCTAATCACTACCGACGATAGTGGCGTGATACGCTTTGCAAATCAAATGGCTGGACGTCTTTTTCACCAAGATAACAGTCTGCTGTTGGGCAAGAATGTAACGGCGCTCATGAACATCAGTTTTACCGATGATACCCAAAGTGAAAACTGGCCACAGCGAACAGAACTTTGGGTGGACATTGGGCGAGACAAGCGCTTGATGGGAATTTCATACAGTCCGATCGAGTTTCAGCCGGGCCGTACCGGTTTCTTAGCCGTATTTCAGGATCTAACGGAAATCAAAGTTCTTGAACAAGAACGTAGATTCAAAGACAAAATGGCAGTCATTGGAAAAGTCGCGGCTGGGGTAGCCCATGAAATACGTAATCCGTTGGCTTCGATTAAGGGATCCATTCAAGTGCTGAAGGAATTTGTGCCAGCTGAGCGTGATGCTGGCATTTTGCTGGATATCGTTGAGAAGGAGTCAAATCGACTGAACGACATCATCACCACATTCTTAGCTTATGCAAGCCCAAACGTGCCGGTCGAACGGCGACCAGTCGACTTGGTTACCGCGTTTAAGGATTTCGCCATTCTCGCTGAGAAAGACGAGTCCATTCGCCTGATTGAATTGCGATTGAACACTTCGCTAACGTCGGCGATGGTCTTTGGCGATATCAACAAGATCCAGCAGATGTTTTGGAATTTAGTCCGAAATGCGAGTCAAGCCTCTGTTCCCGGTAGTTGTGTGGAAGTTTCTGTGGAGCAAGACGATGTTTCCTCGATTCTTAAGATAAAAGACCTGGGTTGTGGCATGACAGAAGAACAAGTGGCTGATTTGTTTACACCCTTTCTGAGTCATCGTGAAGGCGGGAGTGGGCTAGGCATGAGCATTGTCTACGAGATCGTACAATTTCATCGTGCTAAAATTGATGTAGAAAGTCAGTACAATCAGGGCACCACCGTAAAGGTGACATTCCCAAACTACAATGAGCAGGAACATGGAACAAAAGGCAAGTATTCTGGTCGTTGATGATGAAGATAGTATGCGTCGATTCTTCTCTTTGACATTGGAGAGGGAAGGGCACAGCGTAGAGACGGCGGGTAGTGTAAAACAAGCCCTTTTACAGATTGAAAATCAAACGTTCGATTTGGTGTTGTCAGATATTCGATTAGGGGACGGGACTGGGCTAGATGTCTTGCGTGCGGCCAAGAAAAGCGACGGCGAGGTTCCTGTCATTATGATGACAGCCTACGCCAGCGCAGAAACGGCGGTAGAAGCCATGAAGTTAGGCGCTGCTGACTATCTGGCCAAACCCTTCAACGTCGATGAAGTTAAAATCGTGGTTCGAAACAATTTGCGCACCCGGACCCTGATCGTTGAGAATAGGGCATTGCGTGAACAGATAGAGCTATCGAGAACCACGCCGGGTATGATTTTTACCTCGCCGATCATGGAACGAATTGTCACTATGGTCGATCGCGTAGCGCAGATGGATACGACAGTCCTAGTGACAGGTGAATCGGGCACCGGTAAAGAGCTCGTGATGAGAATGTTGCACCAAAAATCGACCCGCTGTAATCAACCATTTGTCTCGATCAACTGTGGCGCATTGCCTGAGAATTTGTTTGAAAGCGAACTCTTTGGTTATGAAAAGGGCGCATTTACGGGCGCCGACCGCCGTAAGATGGGCCTCTTTGAAACGGCCCATAAGGGAACACTGTTCTTGGACGAGATCGGAGAAATGCCGTTGCGCATGCAGGTCAAGTTATTGCGTGCTCTACAGGACCACCGTATACGGCGTGTCGGCGGGACGGAAGAGTTGGCCATCGACGTCCGGGTCTTGGCAGCGACTAACCGCAATTTGGAAAATGAAGTAAAGAATGGCCACTTTAGGGAAGATCTCTACTACCGCATTAATGTAATCCCAATTGAGATTCCGCCCTTGCGCCAACGACAAGAAGACATTGCGTTGTTGATCCATCATTTCTTGAAAATATTCTGCAAACGACTTGGTGAAGACTATAAAGAAATTACACCCAGAGCCCTTCAGCTACTGGAGAACTATGCTTGGCCAGGGAATGTGCGTGAACTGGAAAATACGATGGAGAGGTTGGTTGCTTTAACGCAGGGTCCCATTATTGATGTGGAACATCTAACTGCAAGAATCGCCGGGGCTGAACACATGGTAAGCAAGCCGAGCATATACATTCCTGAAGAGGGTCTGGACTTGGAATCCTATCTTGACGATTTACGTCTACAGTATATGCTGGCAAGTCTTGAACTCAGCGAAAACGTACAGACGCGCTCGTGCGAATTACTCGGTATGTCGTTTCGATCCTTCCGATATTACCTGAGTAAAGCCAGAGAATCCGGCAAGTATTGCGATTAAGGCCATATTTTTCACATTTTTTTCAATCCAAGTCGTTTGCTTTTGATACAATCGGGTGCGGACGAATTCAATTGAGGTACATGCAATGACTAAGTTACGAGGGTTTGGGTTGATCGACGTTGCCATCTCCATATGTGTGGTTGCGCTTTTGGCGTCATTTGTGATCCCTGTATATCAAGCAGGTGAGAACACGGTCAAATATGAAGAATCAGTCATGAAACTGAAATCAGTGGCCGACGCCATGGAAAAACATTACCTTGAGACCGGAATCTATCCGGCTTTTGAAGACTGGTCTAGGTTAGCTGTTGCCGACAATCCTCTGGTTAGCGAGGAATATCTCAAAGAAGTACCAACCAAAGACGCATTTGGTCGATTTTTCCTGGGCAAATCAGATGGATCGACATACGAATTGCAGGGCATGAGCATCATTAGTTTTAATGCGAAGTTGGTTTCAAAGTATCCGGATTACAGCTTTAAGACGGGTGCGAAGTTCCAACAAAAAGGCAAAAAAGACAACTAAGCGGTTGTAGTTTGCCGTCCACTGACATTTAGCACGATTGTGAGTCAAGTAAGGCTTTTCAGTCCGAAACGCCTTGATAGTTAGCCCAAATTAAATACTCGATGTTTCCGCCTTTGCGACCTTGTACGGGGCAGGCAAGGTGATTGCGGACGTGGATCTGTTGGCTCGCCAACCAACGGCAGAATGACGCCAACGCGGCTAGACGTAGCGACTCGTCAGCGACGATGCCGCCACTTTCTACGTCCCGCTTATGGACTTCGAATTGCGGTTTAAATAGTAGTAGCAAGGTTGCGTTTGCTTCAAGCAGTGGAAATGTAGGCGGTAATGCCCGCCTTAAGCTGGTGAAGGAGACGTCAGCCACCAATAGCGATATTTTGTCGGGGATCAACTGGCTAGAGAGCTCCTTTGCGTGGGTTCCCTCCAGATTGACAACGCGTTTATCACACCTAAGTTTCTGTGACAGTTGAGCTTTACCAACGTCGACCGCGTAGACTTTCTTAAGGCCATGACTAAGTAGACAGTCGGTGAATCCGCCTGTTGATGCGCCTAAATCTAGCGCAACCTTACCCAGCTTTTCCAATGGCCAAGACTTAAATGCTGCTTCTAACTTTTCGCCTCCTCGACTTGCGAATCGGCGCCTTGGTTTCAAGCGTACATTTGCATCTGAACGCACTTGCTCGCTGGCCTTGTCGACTCGGTGATCATTAACGACGACAAGTCCTGCAAGAACAAAACGCATCGCCTCATCGAGGTCGTCTGCAAGTTCCAGATGACAAAGAAGTTTGTCGATTCGCATCTTTTTCAAATGTACACCCTTGGTTATGAATCAGAAAAATGCTAAGTCTTACTCAACGAAAACCCTACTTCAATCGTCTTACTCCTTCAACGGGTAAAACAGTGTCAGGGAATAAGGGTGTGAGGTCAAAGTGATTCTCGAAATTGAGAACTATACGGTTCATTACGGCTCTTTCAAAGCCTTAAACGACGTGTCGTTGAAGCTTCCAGTGACTTCAATAGGATTGTTGGGTCCAAACGGCGCGGGCAAAAGTACGCTAATCAAGGCCATCTTAGGGCTGATCAAACCAGATAGCGGTCGTGGTCACTTTCTGAATTTTGATCTGGGGTCACGCGACAAGCGCATCCGCCAGTATGTTGGCTATATGCCTGAAAGTGACTGTCTCATACCTGGCTTTAACGCCATCCAGTATGTGAGCTATTGTGCTCAATTAAATGGTATGTCGCAACGTGATGCCTTTAAACGCGCACATCGGGTGCTCTACCTGGTGGGATTAGAAGAAGCACGATATCGAAAGCTGGATACCTATTCCACGGGGATGAAGCAACGTCTAAAGCTGGCTCAGGCCATTGTCCATGACCCTCACTTGCTCTTCTTAGATGAGCCAACCAACGGACTCGACCCAGATGGACGCGAAGAGATGTTGGATTTGATTCGTCAGATATCGTCCATCGAGGATCGTTGTGTGGTGCTTTCCTCGCATTTGATGCGCGACGTAGAGCGCTGCACCGAGTATCTAGTGATACTTAACGAGGGTTCTGTTGAGGCAGAGGGCTATATACGTGATCTTTGTAAAGGCGAAGCGGATCGATATCATCTTCGTGTCAATCCTGATCGTGATCGTGCCGTGACGATTCTGCGGGAGAATGGGATTGAGGTGGAGCACGTCCACCCTCGCGAACCTTCCTTTGAAGTCGCGATCCGCCATCCTGTGACACCCAGGGATTTGTTTAGGATGCTGATTGATAAAGGCATTCAAATTAGACAATTAGTACCGCGTAACTACACGGTCGAAGAAATTTATCGCAAGTTTGTGGATATTGATGGGGACCAAGAGCATGGAAACAAATAATCATAGCCAGATATACGATACTGGCTACGAACCGTGGGAAGGCGATCGCAGCCGTGCAGTGCCTGCCTGGTTCTTGATCGGACAATCTGGGTTACGCAACGTTGTCGCGGCCTCTGGATGTTTGGGGCGCACCATTTTTATCGTCTATTTGGTGGTGTACTACGCGTTCATCGTTTTGGCGACGATCCTACGCCATCAGGCGACCAATTTAAGTAAATCGGAATCATTGTCCTTTTTGCAGCCCTTTGCAGAAAGTCTTGCTAAGTTTAGTGAAGCGAGCGTTCATTCGACATTCATCATGCGACCTGCCATTGGTTTTTTGATGTTGGCCATGGTTTTTTATGGCGCCCAATTGATTGCAAAAGATAAAGCGGCCAACGGTTTGCAAGTCTATTTTTCAAAGGCATTGGATATTCGGGACTACTTGTTGGGCAAATTCTTGGCGGTTGGCGCGATTGTGGCTTTAGTCACTTTGGTTCCGTCACTGATGATGATTGGCCTGGGCATGGTGTTCACCACTGAATTTGTGAGTTTCATGAGGGAAGCCTGGTACATTCCACTTTCGGCAGGTCTAATGTGGGCGACCTTTACCCTAGCTTTTGGATCGTTCACGCTCTTCTTTTCTTCGTGTTTTACAAAGACATACATGGCGTCCGTCTCTTTCTTAGGATTCATGTTCATTTCCTCGATAGGCTCGTTCTTAATGCGAATCATATTTGGGAGTCACGATTTGATCGCTGGTTTTTCGTGGTTCTCCAGTTTGAATAACATTGGCGATGCCTTGTTTCGTTTTGAGGTGATGTCGACCTCGGCTCTGTTTTGGCAATGTTTTGATCTCGTACTTATTTGTACCGCTTTTATCTTTTTCATGTTCCGAAACGTGCGCCCTGTGGAGGTGGTGAAATGACAAAAGTTGAAGTGAACAATGTCTCAAAATGGTATGGCGAAGTTTCAGCATTAAACGACGTTTCACTTTCCATCGGTTCGGGCATCCTAGGCCTTTTGGGGCCAAATGGGGCAGGTAAATCAACACTCCTGAAGCTAATGGGTGGCCAATTGCATCCAAGCCTGGGAAGCGTGCGTGTTCTAGACCAAGAATATCAAGGTAACCATCGCCTCTTCTCCCGAATTGGGCTTTGTCCCGAACAAGATGCGCTTTGGGACGAATTTACGGGCGAGCAATTCCTAATGGGCATGTTGCGTTTACATGGCTGGCAAGCATCAGACGCGAAAAAGCGGGTCTCAGAATTGATGTCATGGTTCCAGTTGACGGCGGCGGCCACAAAAAGGGTTGGTGGATATTCAAAAGGCATGCGACAGAAATTGCGCATTGCACAGAGCTTCGCACATCGACCCGAAATTATGTTTCTCGATGAACCCATGACTGGATTGGATGCGTCAAGCCGCGTTCTGGTATCAGATATTATTCGCGACCTTGGTGAGAAGGGCGTTGCCATTGTTGTTTCGTCTCACATTCTTCATGAAGTTGAAATGCTAACGAAAGAAATGGTACTGATCCATCAGGGTCAGCTGCGCGCGCGCGGCAATGTATACGAAATCCGCGAATTACTTACGGATCATCCGCTGCAATTGGACATGTCGGTGAGCAATTCGCGTCAACTTTCAAAGGCCCTATTGGACTGTGAACATGTGGTCAGTGTTGAGTTGAATGCCAATGACCCTTCAAAATTAACCGTATTCACAAGACACCAAAATCAATTCTTCGAAGACCTGCCGCGCATTCTGCAAAGTGAAGATATTCAAATTGAACGACTGTATGCTGAAGATGAAGACATGGAGTCTGTTTTCAAGTATTTGGTGCATTGATGGAGGCTTCTACCATGTCGGTGACGACAGATTTATCCCAATTGAAGTTATTAGGGACTTTGACGCGTATTACGGCGCACCGGGTGTTGAAACGTAAGTCCACCATTGTGTTAACTCTGGTGGGTCTATTACCCGTGTTGCAAGCCCTACTGTGGATTGCAACAGCCATGGGTCAAGTCCATCCAAACCTACGGCCATTTGGGTTTTTTTTGCAGCTTGTTAGTACCTACTTCGCCTTTTTGTTTGTGCCTTTGCTAGCCATATTCTTGGGGCTTGGTGTCATCAGTGATGAAGTTGAGACGCGAAACATTACTTATACAATCACCCGACCGTTGAGCCCCTTGGTGATTGCGACAGGTCGTTTTTTGGGGCACTATCTGATCGCTGCGGCAGTCTTGTGCGTATGCGTGATCCTTAACTTCGCGGCCGGAATGGTTTTTCAGCTTGAGGATATCGTTCGCAAGTTTCCCGGACTCATAAACTGTCTTTTCTTTTTGAGTGGTGGTTTGCTTGCCTATATGGCTGTCATTGCTGCCCTGGGAACCACTTGGCGCCGCTTTGCTATCTTGGGCTCGGTTGTATGGATCATGTTTGACAATGTTTTCGCTTTGCTACCCGTGGCTAACCTCAACGCTATCAGTGTTAAATACCGTATGCTGGCAAGTTCTTGGGAAAGCCTGCCGCAAGGGATGATGACGCTGGCTGCGATAGAACAATCGCCAGCGATAGTGAATGCGTTGGTTTTTGTCCTGTTAGCGTCTGCAGCAGTTAGTTATATGACTTGGTATTTGAAACAGTTCGAATTTGTCTTGTCGGGCAGCGATTCGGGCTGAGTATTATAAAGCCTCGGGTTGCGCTGTTGGAGACTGCTTAGGAAGGCTATTGATTTGGCCACTTAATCTTGTCGGACCGGGTACAAATGCGTAAGCGGGGAAACGATCGGCCAGTTTCGACTTCGGCAGTGCTTCACCTGAGAATTGATATTCGGTTTCGGTCGATTGGGCTCGGTAGCTACGCCCCCAGCCATCACCTGTAGGAATTTCGGTTACGTACTCTCTTAAAGGGCTTTGGGGGGCGCATACTTCGTTCCAGCTACTGAATACAGGGTATTTGCCGTGTTCGGTCTGATACTCTTCCATTGCCCCTGCTATGGCCTTTAAGTTGATAATCGATGTCTGATACTTAGCCTTATGTAGCCTTTCTTGGGCCTTTGGGGCCACAAGCGAGATCAGCAGTCCCAGAATAACCAAGACGATCAGTACTTCCATTAAGGAAAAGGCAGACTGTAAGCGCATGAATAACTCCTTCCCTAGCACCAACGAAAACAGGGAGTGCTAGGCACTCCCTGTTACGTGTTAAATCACGGTTCTGTCTAAGTCGAGAATGACTTAACTCTCTTTTTGGTTGGTGATTCGTTGTTGGCTGGCTTTGATGATGTTATCGAGAGAATACTCATCATCACTTTCGTCCTCCAACGGTATCAGCGTCTCATCGTCCTCAATATCAACATGGCGATAAAGAGTCATTCCGGTACCTGCAGGAATGAGTTTACCCATAATGACATTCTCTTTGAGGCCGCGTAAGGTGTCGATCTTTCCTTCAATGGCCGCTTCGGTTAAGACACGTGTTGTCTCTTGGAATGAAGCCGCGGAAATGAAAGAGTCAGTGGATAATGAGGCTTTAGTAATACCGACCAACAGCGGACGGCCCTTGGCCGGTTGTGCGCCGTTGGCGATGACACGTTCGTTTTCGCTTTGGAATCTGAACTTGTCAACTCGTTCGCCGACGGTGAAAACGGAATCGCCTACCTCATCAACTTCCATCCAACGCATCATTTGTCGGATGATTATTTCGATGTGTTTGTCGTTAATATTCACGCCTTGAAGACGATAAACTTCTTGGATTTCGTCGAGCAGGAATTTCTGCAATTCCTTCTCACCTAATACCGCCAAGATATCGTGCGGGCTACGTGCCCCGTCGATGAGCTGCTCACCGGCGTGGATTAGCTCGCCTTCCTTGTAGTGAATATATTTGCCTTTGGGTACTGAATACTCGCGTTTGACGCCGTATTCATTTTCGACCGCAATTTTTTGCATACCGCGAACGATGTTCCCGTAAGCCACAATGCCATCGATTTCAGAAATGATGGCAGGTTCTTTGGGTTTGCGACCCTCAAACAACTCGACAATACGTGGTAAGCCACCTGTGATATCCATTTGACGTGTCGTGTCTTTGGGGATCTTGGCCAAGGTGACACCGGCACTCACATCGACACCATTTTCGACGATGATCAACGCGTCGTTGGGTAGTTGATACTTACCCACGGTTTTGTTGTCTGCGTCTTTGATGAGAATCGATGGATGAAGTTTCTCGTCCGCACATGGAATGATTTTCATACGTGAAAGAGACGTTGCTTCATCAACCTCTTCAACCATTGTGACACCTGGGATGATGTCTTTAAGTTCAACAGTACCAGCAACTTCAGTCACGATCACGAATGAGTATGGGTCCCACTCTACGAGCGTTGTATTGGCGCCAACCAATTGGCCTTCATGGACCTTTAGTTTGGCACCAGCCACGGTCGTGTAATGTTCTTCACGTTCTTCGTCGTCAATCACGGTGATGGTTCCGTTACGTGACAGACAAATTTCGTCGCCGTCCGTATTGGTTACCGTTTGCATCTTTTGGAAGGCGACTTTCCCGCCCTTACGGGTCACGTGAGTGGATTGCTCGTCAACTGCTGATGCGGTACCACCAATATGGAAGGTACGCATGGTCAACTGCGTTCCGGGCTCACCAATCGACTGGGCGGCAATGACACCGACAGCTTCGCCAATTTCCACCATTTCAGCGGTGGCAAGGTTCTTTCCGTAACACAACTGGCAAACACCATGTTCTGATTCGCAAGTCAACACTGAGCGGATCTTGACTTCCTTGAGTCCATTGTCCTCAATCATCTGCGAAATCTTAAAGGTAATCAGATCATTAGCTGATAGGATTTCCTCGTTGGTGTGCGGGTGGTAGATGTTCTCTAACGCCACCCGGCCCGTGATGCGGTCGGATAGGTTCTCAATAACTTCACCCTGTTCGATGATTGCATGGGCAGTGATGCCATCCAAGGTTCCACAATCTTCGTCGGTAATAATCACGTCTTGTGCCACGTCGACTAAGCGTCGGGTCAAGTAGCCGGAGTCGGCTGTCTTGAGCGCCGTATCGGCCAAACCTTTACGAGCACCGTGAGTTGAAATGAAGTACTGAAGAACAGTGAGTCCTTCTTTGAAGTTAGCCGTAATTGGCGACTCGATGATTTCACCGGAAGGTTTTGCCATCAATCCCCGCATACCCGCTAACTGACGGATCTGCTGTTTGGAGCCACGAGCACCGGAATCGGCCATCACGAAGATGGGATTAACCGTGTCGACTTGAGAGTTGGCGATTTCCATGTACTCAAACATTTCATGAGCGATTTCTTCGGTTACATCTGACCAAAGCTGAACGACCTTGTTGTAACGCTCCGCATTGGTTAACAGACCATCTTTATACTGGTTCTCAACTTCGATAACCTTACTGCGAGCGACGTTAAGCAAGTCGTTCTTGTTGGGTGGAATAACCATGTCGTCAATACCAAACGAAATACCCGAATTGGTTGCCCACAAGAAGCCTACGTTCTTGAGAATATCGAGCATTCGTACGGTCTCTTCGCGGCCGAATTCGTTGTTCCAGTAGTACACCAAGTTGATCAGACTCTTTTTCTTGAGTAGACCGTTGATGTAAGGCATGAATTCAGGAAATGCTTGGTTGAAGATCACTCGACCCACGGTCGTTTCGATCAAGCCACTAACTTCTTCCTCGGCCGAGCCTCGAGCGATCGTCTGTCGATCAAAGGATTTCTCCAGATCAATGATCTTGCCCTTATAACGAAGCTTGATGATGGAATGGGTTTCAACATGGCCACGTTCCTTGGCAGCGACGACGTCTTCCATCGTGGCAAATACCATGCCCTCTCCGGTTTGTCCCGGTTTTGAGAGCGTCAGGTAATAAGCACCTAAAACAATATCCTGCGAAGGTACGGTGACAGGGTTGCCATGAGCTGGCGACAGGATGTTGCGCGACGACAACATCAAGGTTTCAGCTTCAATGACAGACGTTGGGCTTAACGGTACGTGAACCGCCATTTGGTCGCCGTCGAAGTCCGCATTGAATGCCGTACATACAAGTGGATGCAGACGGATGGCTTTACCTTCTACCAATTTGGGGTAAAAGGCTTGGATACCCAAACGGTGCAACGTGGGTGCGCGGTTGAGTAGGACCGGATGAGACTGAATGACTTCTTCAAGAATGTCCCAGACCACAGGTACTCGAGCTTCAACCATTTCTTTTGCTGTCTTCACAGTAGAAGCGATGGCATATTTCTCGAGCAGGTTATAAATAAATGGTTTGAAGAGTTCGAGCGCCATGTCCTTAGGCAGGCCACATTCATCGAGGTGAAGTTCGGGTCCAACCACAATCACGGTACGACCTGAATAATCGACACGTTTGCCTAACAAGTTCTGACGGAAGCGGCCTTGTTTCCCTTTAAGGGTGTCAGATAGCGATTTCAGCGGCCGGTTATTGCCACCTTTAAGTACGCGTCCCCGGCGGCCGTTATCAAATAAGGCATCTACCGCTTCCTGCAACATACGCTTCTCGTTGCGGATGATGACATCCGGTGCGCGAAGTTCGAGCAGTTTCTTCAAGCGGTTGTTTCGATTGATCACTCGGCGATAGAGATCGTTCAGATCCGACGTGGCAAAACGACCGCCATCGAGTGGAACCAAAGGCCTGAGTTCCGGAGGAATGACCGGAATAACATCCAGGATCATCCATTCAGGCTTGTTCTCAGACTTTATGAAGGCTTCTACTACCTTAAGTCTTTTGGCCGTTTTGGTTCGCTTTTGGACAGATGTTTCGTGACGCATGGCGTATCGTAGTTCGATGGCCATCTCATCAAGATCCAGGTTCTTGAGCAATTCCTTGATTGCTTCAGCACCCATTTTCGCTGTGAATACGGGTCCAAATTCTTCTCGCAACTCGCGGAACCGTTCTTCCGTTAAGAGTTCCTTTTCTTGAAGGGTAGCGACACCACCGGGATCGGTGACGACGTAGGCTTCAAAATATAAGACCCGTTCTAAGTCTTTGAGCGGCATGTCCAAAAGGTAGCCGATACGACTCGGCAACCCTTTGAAGAACCAGACGTGCGACACGGGTGCCGCAAGTTCGATGTGAGCCATACGATCACGTCGAACTTTGGATAACGTCACTTCGACGCCGCACTTATCGCAAATAATATTGCGATACTTCATACGTTTATATTTGCCGCACAAACATTCCCAATCGGTGACGGGTCCAAAGATGCGTGCGCAAAAAAGGCCGTCCTTTTCGGGTTTGAATGTTCGGTAATTGATCGTTTCGGGCTTGGTAACTTCACCGAACGACCAAGAGCGAATCTTCTCAGGTGACGCGAGTTTGATGCGTATCGCTTCAAAATCGTTGATCGCCGGTTGACGATTGAAGAGTCCTGTTTGACGATGCATTAGGTGCTTCCTCCGCTTTCCTACGCGCTTGGTCTATTCGCCAATGGCGGCTTGTTGTTGTGCTTGAGCTTCTTCGAGTTCGGCCTGTCTGAAGAGGTCGACATCTAGAGCCAAACTTTGAAGTTCCTTGATCAGTACGTTGAACGATTCAGGGATCCCAGGTTCTGGAACCGGTTCGCCTTTCACGATCGATTCGTAGATCCGCGTTCGGCCTTGAACATCATCGGACTTAACCGTCAGCAGTTCTTGAAGGATATGTGCAGCGCCGTAAGCTTCTAGCGCCCAAACTTCCATCTCACCAAAACGCTGACCACCAAATTGAGCTTTACCACCCAAAGGCTGTTGCGTGATGAGTGAGTATGGCCCAATGGAGCGCGCATGGATCTTGTTGTCTACCAAGTGATGTAGTTTCAGGATATAGATGATGCCGACGGTTACTGGCTGCTCAAATGTGCGACCTGTTTTGCCGTCGAATAGCTTCGTCTTACCTGACTTATCAAGACCAGCTTCCTCAAGAAAATCCTTGATATCCGCTTCACGAGCACCGTCGAACACGGGCGTCGCAAAACACAGGTTGAGTTTACGTGCGGCCATGCCCAAGTGAGTTTCAAGGATTTGACCTACGTTCATCCGGGAAGGAACGCCCAAAGGATTCAGGACAATATCAACTGGCGTTCCGTCTGGCAGATAAGGCATGTCCTCTTCAGGAACAATCAGGGAAACAACCCCTTTGTTACCGTGTCGGCCAGCCATTTTGTCGCCAACCTGAAGTTTACGTTTCACTGCCACGTAAACTTTAACCAGTTTGATGACGCCTGGAGGTAGTTCATCACCTCGTTTGAGCTTCTCAACATCTTCGTCATAGCCTTGTTTGGCTACTTCTTCTTGTTGATTGATGCGTGATGAAATGTTCGCGATTTCTAATTGGACGCTTGGGTCACTGACTTCAATGCGCTTGGCTTCCATGTAGCCAAAATTAGAAAGCTTGTCGACGTCGATTTTGGCGCCCGCTTTGAACATCTGCTCACC
The DNA here is from genome assembly GCA_029263455.1 of Holophagae bacterium. Classification (GTDB taxonomy): domain Bacteria; phylum Acidobacteriota; class Holophagae; order Acanthopleuribacterales; family Acanthopleuribacteraceae; genus JAGQSC01. Next base: position 277,978 of record JAJCXM010000004.1, on the reverse strand, counting down.
GTTGATGGGGTCAAAGACGTCATCGAGAGCGGCTGCGCCGTCCAGTTGCGAGATAATCTGCTTGAGCCCTTGATTGCGAATGATCTTGATTTGATCGTCCAGGTCACGTTGCAGTTTGATGGTTAGTTCTTCTTCTATTTGAATAGAACGCGTGTCTTTTTCGACGCCTTTTCTAGAGAATATCTTAACATCAACAACGGTTCCTTCAATCCCCGGAGGGCAGTATAAGGATGCGTCGCGAACATCGCCGGCCTTTTCACCGAAAATGGCACGTAGCAACTTTTCTTCAGGCGTGAGTTGTGTTTCACCTTTAGGGGTCACCTTGCCAACCAGAATACTGCTTGGTTTGATTGTGGCCCCAATACGAATGATGCCAGCGTCGTCGAGATCTTTAAGGAATTCCTCACTCATGTTAGGAATGTCACGGGTGATCTCTTCAGGTCCCAACTTGGTGTCGCGGGACTCGATCTCGAATTCTTCGATGTGGATCGACGTGTAAACGTCGTTCTTGACAACTTTTTCCGAAATTAAGATCGCGTCCTCAAAGTTGTATCCACGCCAAGGCATGAAGGCAACCAGGATGTTCTTACCAAGTGCTAATTCGCCTTTGTCGGTGCAAGCACCGTCGGCAATAACTTGACCTTTTTCAACGTGGTCACCGCGTTTAACCAATGGTTTTTGGTTGAAACAGGTGTTTTGGTTCGAGCGTCTAAACTTGGATAAGTAATAGACGTCGACACCGAAGTCGCGTGTTTTGACGGCTGCACGGCTCTCGCCTTCAATTCGGATGACGATACGTTCCGCATCAACAGACTCAACCCAGCCATTGTTTCGGCAGATAAGCGTGGCACCAGAATCACGGGCCGCGATGTATTCCATGCCGGTACCCACCAGAGGTGCTTCTGTTTTGAAGAGCGGCACCGCTTGGCGTTGCATGTTGGAACCCATCAAGGCACGGTTGGCGTCATCGTTCTCCAAGAAAGGAATCAAGGAGGCGGCGACTGAAACCACCTGTTTCGGTGAAACGTCGATGTAGTTAACCGATTCGCGAGGGAAGAGTTTAAATTGACCACCACAACGTGAGTTAACCTGGTCTTGCGTCAATTTATTGTTCTCGTCAAAAGGCGCGTTCGCCTGTGCGATCACATATAGATCTTCTTCCCAAGCACTTAGGTAGTGGGCGTAGTGTTCAGAACGAGCAGCAGCTTTGCCAGCTGCAAGTTTCTTATTGGCCTTTGTCACTTCCTCCAGCGTCACCACTTGATCGATTTCATACTTGGTATCGCCAGGACTGGTGATGCGAACTTCACGGATCACGTGGCCATCGATGACACGATAATAGGGTGATTCGATGAAACCAAACTCATTGATTTTGGCAAAACAGCTCAGAGATGAAATGAGACCAATATTCGGACCCTCAGGTGTCTCAATAGGACAAATACGTCCATAGTGAGATGTATGAACGTCTCGAACTTCGAAACCGGCGCGTTCGCGGCTAAGACCACCTGGTCCTAAGGCCGAAAGCCGTCTTTTGTGTGTGATTTCTGATAGCGGGTTCGTTTGGTCCATAAACTGTGAAAGTTGGCTGGATCCAAAGAATTCCTTTACCGATGCCATCACGGGTTTGGCGTTGATGAGTTCATGCGGCATGATCGTGTTCAGGTCATGGTACAGACTCATCTTCTCTTTGATGGCGCGCTGCATGCGCACGAGTCCGACTCGCAATTGGTTTTCTAGTAGTTCACCAACTGAGCGAACACGACGATTACCTAAATGATCGATATCATCGACCTGACCGATGTTGCGCGGTAGTTTGAGTAGATAGCCGATGGTTGCGTAGAAGTCTTCGGCCGTGAGAATACGTTGACTCAACTCCGAAGTGATGTCGAGTTTGGTATTGAACTTTAGGCGTCCCACGCGTGAGAAATCGTAACGTTGCGGGTCAAAAAACATCTGAATAAAGAGCTTACGTGAACTCTCAATGGTTGGCGGATCGCCAGGACGCATCTTGCGATAGATTTCTACAAGTGCCTCTTCCGGCGTGCGGACAGTGTCTTTAGCAAGCGAATCAGTGATGAAAGAGCCACAGTTGTCGTACTCAGGGAAGAAGACGAGTAATTCGCTCATCCCTTCACTAGTGCAGCGCGTCACGAGTTCTTCGTCGAGCGGTGTATTTGCCTCGGCAATAATTTCGCCCGTTTCAAGATTGATGGCATCGCTCATCAGCACGGTTTGCGGCACCGTTTCCCATTGAATGGGCACCCACTCGACTCCAGCCTTTTTGAAGTTACGCTGCAGACTGCGGGTGATCTTTTTGCCTTCTGAGGCAAGAAGTTCACCTGATTTGTCACTAATATCCGTGGCCAGCTTACTGCCGATGGCAGAAGGGTAGGCCCCGAGTAAGAGTTGATTGCCCTCTACGCGAGCGGTGTAAGGCGTCATGAATTTGGCCAGAATCGACTCGGTTGAACCGATTTGATCGTCAATGCAACCTAAGGCACGAATGAATGTGGTACCCAAAAACTTACGTTTTCGATCGATGCGCACATAGAGTAGGTTCTTATTATCTACTTCAAATTCGACCCAGCTTCCACGGTATGGAATGATTTGGGCGTTGTATAGGGTCTTGTCGTCGCCTGCGGAGTAAAATACGCCCGGCGAGCGATGCATCTGTGAAACGATGACGCGTTCTGTACCATTAATAATAAAGGTACCTTGGTCAGTCATAAGTGGCAGATCGCCGAAATAGACCTCTTGTTCCTTAATATCACGTGGATAAGGTGTGGCTTCGGTAGACTCTTCGTCTTTATCCCAAACCACAAGCCTGACGGTCACCTTTAGTGGCGCGTCGAAGGTGAGCCCACGTTCGCGACACTCTTCGACAGAATACTTTACTTTCAAACGAACGGATGTTCCGCAAACATCGCAAAGTGCGCGTTGGTTATCGTTCGCTTGACCGCACTGTGAGCAAACAAGCACATGGCCCGCATCCTGGTCGGATACGATCATATGCCCACAGGCAGAACAGGAGGTGCGGTTATGGTGAATGCCTTGCAGGCGTCCACACTTACAGTCCCAAGTCCCAATCGTGTAGTCGACGAATTCCAATGAACAAGTTTCTTTGAAGTCGCTAATTGGAAAAAGCGATTCAAAAACGGCTTTTAAGCCCATGTCCTGCCGTTCGTTAGTCAGACGGTTCATCTGCAAAAACGACTCGTAGGACGACATTTGGATATTGATCAGATTGGGAACGGGAATCGATGTCTTGATATGTGAAAAATCATGACGAGTGCGATACACGTTTTCATTGCTTCCCATGGCCTCATGCTCCTGTTGACAATCTGTAAACCCTCAAAGCGTACGGGGGTGCATAGACGCAAAAAGACCGAACCGCGCGAATTGGCGGCCGGTTGAATTTCTCATTTGATAAATGCGATGCGTCTTTGTTAATCGTGGCAACCGTAACTGGTAAGTTTTTTAACCGTTTCACCCGGGGACGCCGAAACGTCCCCGAGCTTAATAGGGCGCAGGAACTGCGTTTGCACTCTATTTGAGTGAAACGGTCGCTCCGGCTTCTTCCAGTCGATTCTTTACGTCGTCTGCTTCTTCTTTAGACACGCCTTCTTTGACTGGGTTAGGCGCGCCGTCTACTACCGCTTTGGCTTCTTTCAAGCCTAAACCAGTAATAGCGCGAACGACTTTGATGACTTCAATTTTCTTCTCGCCTGCAGCTTCGAGAATCACGTCAAATTCAGTTTGCTCCTCAGCAGCAGGTGCATCAGCACCACCGCCGGCAGCCGGTCCAACAACTGCAGCTGCAGCAGCAGATACACCGAACTCTTCTTCCAATGCTTTCACGAGCTCTGCCAATTCAAGGACAGTCATGCCCTTGATTTGCTCAATGAGTTCGATTTTGGTCAAAGTAGCCATGGTTCCAACTCCTTCTCAAACACTTCTTTGTTTACTGTTCTTTTTGTTGTTTGATCTGATCAAGTACGACCACGAAATTACGAGTAATCCCGTTCAACGCCGTCGCCAGTCCTTGGATCGGGTAATTCATCAAGTACATGAGTTTAGCAACCAGCGCTTCTTTCGAAGGCAAGTTGGCTAATGTCTCTAAGTCATTGATATCAATTACTTTTCCTTGGACGACGCCTGCTTTGAATTCAAATTTCTCGTTATCTTTCGCAGCTTTTGCGATCAGTTTGGCAAGACCTAAGATGTCTTCTTCATGAAAAGCCATCGCGGTATTGCCGCTTAGTTGATCGTTGAGCTGAGCAAATTCCGAATCGGCAAAAGCCAGCTTCAACAGCGTGTTCTTGACGACACGATAGGTGGCACCTTGTTCGCGTAGATCGCGACGCAGGGTGGTGTCCCTCGCAACCGTCATGCCCTTAAAGTTACACAAGAAAATCGAATCGAGTTCCTTGAGCTCGTCCTTGAGCGCTTTAACCGTCTCATGTTTGGATTGCTTGTCCATTAAGGTCCTCCTAAGCGACGGCCATGCTAACCGTGGCATCGATTTCGATTCCAGGGCTCATGGTTGAGCTAATGTGAATGCTTTTGATATAAGTGCCTTTTGCTCCCGAGGGTTTAGCTCGAGTGACACTTCCGATCAGGGCGTTCGCGTTCTCGACAAGCTGTTGGCTGCTGAATGACCTCTTACCGATGGGTGCGTGGACGATACCTGTCTTGTCGACCTTGTAGGCTACTTTGCCTGCTTTGATCTCCTTGACGGCCTTCGCGACGTCCATGGTTACCGTTCCCGTTTTCGGGTTCGGCATCAGTCCCCTTGGGCCTAACACCTTGCCAAGTTTCCCGACGAAACGCATGGTTGGAGGAGTTGCGACAACGGCGTCGAAGTCGAGAAATCCGCCGAGTATCTTCTCGACAATTTCCTCTCCCGCAACGATATCGGCGCCCGCTTCCTCTGCCACTTTCATTCGCTCACCATCGGCAATGACCAGAACTTTTTTTGTTCGGCCGGTGCCGTGTGGTAATTGAACGGTTCCGCGCACCATTTGGTCAGCACGTCTAGGGTCGACGGCCAAACGCATGGCAATTTCCACGGTTTCGTCAAACTTGGCTGTGTCCATATTCATTAGAATGTCGATCCCATCAATGAGATCGTAAGGACGAGCATCAAGCTTGGAGGCGGCATTGTGATACCTTTTGCTTCTACGGGGCATACAACCTCCTTCTTAGACTCTTCCACTCGGGGTTACGACGATTGTAGGAGTGGTGACCACAATCGAAGAATTCTGATTCAAACGCGATCGACTTCCACACCCATGGCGCGAGCAGATCCTGCGATCATGCGCTTTGCGGCTTCGATGTCAGTCGTGTTTAGATCAGGCATTTTGGTTAGGGCAATCTCTTCGAGTTGCGCTTGTGTGAGCTTGCCCACTTTGGTCTTGTTGGGCTCCGCAGATCCACTTGCCAAGCCCAATATTTTCTTGATTAACACGCCTGCTGGAGGCGTCTTGATCTCGAATGTAAAGGATCGATCGGCAAAAACTGTGATGACAACAGGCACGATCAGGCCGGGGTTTTGGGATGTCCGCGCGTTAAACGCTTTGACGAACTCCATGATGTTTACACCATGTTGTCCCAGTGCTGGGCCTACAGGAGGCGCAGGCGTGGCTTGACTGCTGGGGAGCTGGAGCTTAATGAATCCGGTAATTTTCTTGGCCATGGCTTAACCTCTAAATCTTTTCGACTTCGTGGAAGCTGAGTTCAACGGGCGTCGAGCGACCGAAGATAGTCACCATGACTTTCAGCGTTCCTTTGTCAATATTCACTTCATCAACGCTGCCAATAAAATTGGAAAATGGTCCGTCGATGATCTTAATCTGCTCATCCTTGTCGAATGAGTATTTGGGCTTGGGTTTCTCTTGGGCCATCTGAACTTGATTCAGGATAGACTCAATCTCTTCATCTGATAGTGGAGATGGATTCCTGCCGCCTACAAAACCCGTCACGCGTGGCGTGTTCTTTACAACGTGCCAGCCTTCGTCTGTTAAATGCATATGAATATAGATGTAGCCCGGGAAAAGTTTCTTGGTGGTGACCACCTTTTTCCCGTTCTTCATTTCCATAACGCTTTCGGTTGGAATCAACACCTGGTCAAGAAGTTCGTCTTTGCCTAGACCCTCGAACCGTTGTTCAAGGCTGTCTTTGACTTTATCTTCATATCCTGAATAGGTGTGTACGATATACCACCGCATGGGGGATTCGGACATTGAGTTTGCTCCGTTTTACCTGATCAGTAGATCAGGGCTTTGAACAGTTGTGCGAGACCGATGTCAACCAGATAGAGGAAACCAGCAAAGATGGCAGAACAGATGCCAACAATCATACTGGTGTGCATGACAGTAGGCTTGTCTGGCCAATGAACTTTCTTCAGTTCTTTTTTGCAGTCGATCAAGAAGGTTGCGAGGTTGCTCACGCGATGTCTCCAATACTTATTGAATGATTTTGGCAGGGGCAGCAGGATTCGAACCCGCGGCCTACGGTTTTGGAGACCGTCGCTCTACCAACTGAGCTATGCCCCTAGACGTGAAAACCCTCGCCGACGTTAACCGACAGCGAGGGGGTTAAATGACACATAATTAGCTGATGATATCAGTCACAGTTCCTGCGCCAATGGTCTTGCCACCTTCGCGAATAGCGAAACGCAAACCTTTGTCCATCGCGATCGGTGTGATCAACTTGACTACGAGCTCCAAGTTGTCGCCTGGCATCACCATTTCAGTTCCTTCTGGCAAGGTAGCAACCCCAGTCACGTCCGTTGTGCGGAAGTAGAACTGTGGGCGATAACCATGGAAGAAAGGCGTGTGACGACCACCCTCGTCTTTCGACAGAATGTAGACTTCACCTTTGAAATCAGTGTGAGGCGTAATAGAACCCGGTTTCGAGCAAACTTGACCACGCTCAACGTCGTTCTTGTCCGTGCTGCGAATAAGCAAACCAACGTTATCGCCCGCTTCGCCGCGGTCCAATAACTTGCGGAACATTTCCACACCGGTTACGACTTTCTTTTGCGTATCGCGGATGCCCACGATCTCGACTTCTTCACCCACATTGACAACGCCTTGCTCAATACGTCCAGTTACGACCGTGCCGCGACCAGAGATTGAAAAGATGTCCTCGATGGGCATCAAGAAAGGTTTGTCCAAAGCACGCTCAGGAGTTGGGATATATTCGTCTACGGCTTTCATCAATGCCATGATGTTGGCTGTCTGCTCTTCATCACCCTCAAGGGCCTTCAAGGCAGAACCCATGATAATAGGGATGTCGTCGCCCGGGAATTCGTAGCTGGTTAGCAAGTCTCTTACTTCCATTTCTACGAGCTCCAACAATTCCGGATCATCTACCTGATCGGTCTTGTTCATGAATACAACTACATAAGGAACCTGTACCTGACGCGCGAGCAGTATATGCTCTCGTGTCTGTGGCATGGGGCCGTCCGCTGCGGATACAACCAAGATGGCACCATCCATTTGGGCAGCGCCCGTGATCATGTTCTTTACATAGTCAGCGTGTCCGGGACAATCTACGTGTGCGTAGTGCCGGGCCTCAGTTTGATACTCCACGTGTGCCGTGTTGATGGTAATACCACGCTCGCGCTCTTCTGGCGCATTATCAATCTGATCATATGCGGCAAAATCTGCCAGGCCCTGGTCAGCAAGAATTTTTGTAATAGCTGCGGTCAGTGTAGTTTTGCCGTGGTCTACGTGGCCGATCGTCCCAATGTTGACGTGTGGCTTACTGCGATCGAATTTTTGTTTACCCATGATGCCATGCTCCTAAAACATCTGTCATTCGTGTTTTTGTCCGATAATACGATGGAGCCCTTTGCCGGGCTTGAACCGGCGACCTCGTCCTTACCAAGGACGCGCTCTACCACTGAGCTAAAAGGGCTCGAAATTAATCGATGGAGCGGGAAACGGGATTCGAACCCGCGACCCTTAGCTTGGAAGGCTAATGCTCTAGCCAACTGAGCTATTCCCGCTTATTTCGTTTTGGTGGGGAAAGGCGGATTCGAACCACCGAAGGCGAACGCCAGCAGATTTACAGTCTGCCCCATTTGGCCACTCTGGAATTTCCCCACATCGTTGCACCGCGACTGGAAGCCCCGGCACAGCAAGACCCATACGCTACCACAGCAGAATGTCTCTAGCAAGATGAAAAACTGTATCCATTTGCATTTTCCGTTCAAAGCAGGATTCCGAGTTGGTAGATCGCTAACGTGCCTAATAACCCGGTTGTCCAAAGCAGCACAGTTACCGCGATGCAGGGGATCAGCCAAATCCATTCCGGAGCTGTCTTGCCGATCAATTTGAAGTGAATTCTTAGCAGGACAAGGGGTGTGTTCAACCAGGGGATCAAGTTCCCTAGAGTTTGATGCTGATGCATTAAAACTTGCTGAGCTTTATCTAGTTGCATGAACTCCGCTTGGCCTGTTAGCGCCGTAACAATCGACCATAAGGCAGAAAATCCAAGCAGAAACCATGCATAGGGCAATAGGATATTGGCGCGTTGGTGCAACGAAACCGCTAATACGATGCAGCCAGCAGGCCAGATCACCATAGGCACATGGACGGCTACTGCGTGCCATTCCATCTACTTAGTTGCTCCAGCCGTTTTGTCATTCATGTCGAAGGCGCCCCCAACTATTTCAGCATAGATCCTTGCTCAGAAACACGTTTTAACTAGCTAGCTGCGTCTCATATGCAATAGCCTCAAGACACGAATCAGCGTTAGGATAACGAATGAGAGGGTCTATATGCAGGTCATCGCCGATGTAATTTCTGAAGTCATTTTGCTGATTGATGCTGAACATCAGGTGCTAGGAGGCTTTCCAGCGCAAGGACCCACCAGGTTTGAGGTGCCCAACCAGACCTTGTTCTATACATATAAGCGCCTTGTCTTGTGGCCCGGACAATGCGCTCTGTGCCACGTAGGTGTTGATTCTGTGCACAGCCAATGTGTTAGTCGTTCGGGCCAACACGCAATCGTCCAAGGTGAGGATTTTGACTTGGATCATTCGTCGTGTGCCTCAGCGTGGGCTGTTTCGCTTGTCATGCTAAAGGTGGAGGACCTCATTATGTACGTCACTAGTGATAATCTTTTTCCAATTGATGAGATATCTCAGCCCTTGGTTGTGTGAGCCTTGCCGTAACGTTCCATCAGCGTGCGGGTGCGTTTCCATTGGGCTTCGATCAAACTTTTGTTTGGCTGGGCCAACGAATTTTCGAATAGGGTCCGTTCCTGCAGTTCGACTTTGGTCCAAATGCTCATCGCTTCGTCAATTTGACCCTGTTCCGCCAGCATGTGGGCCCAATGCCCACTGAACGTGGTGCCGCGAATCTTCTTCGCCAGGCGTTGTTCAAGGATCGGTTTGACCTCGTCGGCAAGGCCTTGGTCAAGTAAGGTGCCGCAGAAGGCGTCAATGACGGCATCATCATGGGTGAAATTCTGCTGAAGGCTTCTTGCCATTGCCACGCTACGCTCGTCACCTAATGCGCGGTAAATTCTCAATATTGTCATTTGCACTGAACGATCCTGGCTTTCGCCGACAGCATGAAACAATTCTTTGGCGAGTTTAAGTTCTTTGATCGTTTCTAGGTACTCAAGAGCTTCAAGTAATCGGCGATCGTGTTGAACGGCTTGTATCCACTTAATCACAATTTGCAAATCTGAATGGTCATTGTATTCTAGAAATACAGCCAACAGCTTCCGTCGCGAAGACCTTCGCTTCCATGAGGAAATAACGGCAAACAAAAGCGCGAGCGCAATGAATCCAAAAAATAACAGCATGGTAAAGACGAATGCGCCCATTGATGACTCCTAAACTTCGGGATCATATCAGTTCAACGCTTGTGGTCAAATCAATAGGCGATATTTGAAAATGGTCCAAATAATTTTGTAGCCAGCTTTTAGGCTGCCTGTAACGGTTCCAGATATTTTGGAAGTTCCTATACGTTGTTTATAAGGCATGCTTACTTCCGTGATGCTCAATCCCGAGGTCACCGCTTTAATTTGCATCTCAATGGTCCAACCAAAATTCTGATCTGTCATTTTCAGTTGTTGCAGGGCGTCCCATGAAATGGCTCGATAGGGGGCGAGATCCGAATATTTGTGTCCCCAAAACAATTCGACGAGTCGAGTTGCCAGCGCATTCCCAAAACGTTGTACGGCCGTCAAACTTCCTTTTTCAGCTTGGCCGAGTGTGCGAGATCCCAATACAAAATCGGCTTTTGCGGCGATGATGGGCTGGACGATTTTCATGATTTGGCCGGGATCATCGCTGAAGTCACCGTCCAAGAAGACAAGTATTTCTGGGGGATCGTGACTCAAGTAGTGCATGCCGGCAAGACAAGCGCGACCATAACCTGCAATTGGGCAATCGACCAACTGGCAACCGTGGGCTGTGGCAACAGCCGCTGTCCCATCCGTGGAGCCGTTGTTCACCAACACAACTTGCCGTAACTCATGCATGGGTAAAGCTTTCAGCACAAAGGGCAGCGCTTTCTCTTCGTCGCGGGCAGGGATGAGTACGTCAATAATCATGTTTTATCTCGGTTTGGTTTGGTTTCACCCAGATGATGGCGCCGAAACAGATACTCAAGAGCACCCATTCAGGGATCAACCATAAATATGATTCCTGCCACACACCGGTCGTTCGAAATCCAAACAGGATCGTATAGGAAAGAGTGGCAGCTAGGTAACTTGCACTGAACCAAGGAATTTCGCGGCCGCGCATGAATGGGACCAGCCACAGGAGGTACCACGGGTAGAAGGTTGGGCTGAAAACAATCATGGCAATCCAACAGCTAATCAGCTTTTTCCGCCACGAAGCCTTGCAGAAAAACAAAAATATATAACTAGCAGCAAAACAAATGGCCAGCAGGACACGCGCTGAGTTTGAATCGAGAACGGCGCTTGTGAGATGAAAGGGCAAGTTGTTGAAGGACCATGTGCGAGTATAAGTAAGGAATGATGCAAATAAATCAGAGCCATTGTTTAGGTACGGAAGCAAGGGCGGTAAACAGGTGAGCAATAGACCTAATGTCAATTTAAGGCGCTGGTTCTTAGGTGTTGCTTGCCAGATAAATGGAAACCATATAATGGGTACTATTTTGATGGCACAACTGAGGCCCAGAAGCATCCCGGCCCGCAAATGTTTGCCACGGTCCATGGACCCAGAGAGAAAGAGCAAAGGTAATATTCCTATCAGATCCAGGTGTGCGTTCCAAAACCCTTCAACTAGAACAATAGGCAATGCCATAAGTCTTAATGTCGAAGACGGGTCCCTGAAATAAGCAAGTGCCGTGATTAGGCAAATGAGAATCTTCCAGCCCCAGATGCTGGGATAGATGATGGACGAAATCAGGAATAGAATCTGAGCTAGAGGTGGATAAATGGCTGTTAGGCCTGGGTTGTTGACCTTGCCCGCGGATGAATGGTTGACCGTTAGTTCAAGTTCGCTAGGGGCCATTTGGTAAGGCGAATACCCCTGCTGTTGAACATAACCTTCCCAAAGGTAACGGTGATAGTCATCGGAAAGATCTGGCGCCCAATACACGAAAATGAGAGCGCCAACGAGGGTAAGCCATCGAGGGTAATTAACCGAGCGCCAGCAGTGTGCAAGTGTGAGCAGCGCAATGATGCCCGCATAAGCAAAGATAACCGAATGTCCGAAAAGTGATTTCGCCGCCAGGATGGGGACGGATCCAAACAACGCCAAGGCGAAAAGGACGGACGATCTATTCCATGTCTGTGGCGTCTTCAAGGGATGCAAGTCGGTCTAATACCAGCCGATCGATTTTTTTGGCAAGAAAGTGTTCCTCATTCAAGGTTTCTCTGAACGCGGTCAAATCGTCCAGGGTATCAATGTCGATCCTTTTTTCAAGTAACAAGTGACTGAGTCCCTGGTGTTCGACACGCGCAAGGGTTGCGTCCAAAACGGCATCAGTACTCCATGGTATCTGATCAAATAATTCGACGTGTGCCTGTGTCATTCCAATTAAGTAATAGCCTCCATCCAGGGCGGGGCCGATGACAATATCGCGTTGATCCAGATGGGAGAACCAAGTATTCATAATGTCTTCGTCAAGTCCTAAACAATCAGAACCGATAATGATGACTTGTTCATACTCAAGCGCAAATACTTCTTGGACGGTCGTTTGCAATCGGTCACCCAATGAGTCGCCTTGTTGTAGGCAGAGTTGTAATTGGGTGCCCAACCAAGCTTTATATGAAGCAATATCTCGCGTTGGATCGCAATAGATGCGCAAATCGTAGCTTTGTCCTAGTGGATAAATCTCGGTCAGAACACGTTCGGCCATGTCGCGGTACAATTCCGACGCACGATGTTCACCAATATCGCGACCGAGACGTGTTTTGACATTCCCAGGCTCCGGATATTTGACGTATAGCACCAGGCAGCGTTTCAAGGATTAAAATCCAAGGTATTAAGTTTTAGCTCTTCAATCAGTTCGTTCATGTTGGCGTATCGCATTTCCTTGTTTTTTTGGCAGCATTTGCGAATGATTTCGATGAGCCAATAGGGAATGGCTGGGTTATAGGTCGTGGGGTCGGGGAGCGGTCGGTTTATCTGCATTAGAAGTATTTGATTCGCGTCTTTGCCCGTGAAGGGCTCGGCCTTCGTGAACATGAAGAACATAATGATGCCGATCGCATAAATGTCTGTTCTAGGATCGGCTCCCGTATTTTGAATCTGCTCGGGAGCCATATATTTTGGACTGCCACTAATGCCTTGGCTCTTGCTTTCCTCACTTATGCGTCGAGCAATACCGAAGTCCAGAATTTTTGGCTCCAGATTATCTTCGATCAGGATGTTTTGAGGTTTGATGTCACGGTGAATAATGCCCTTTTGATGGGCAGAATATAAACCCTCACATACCTTGACGATCAACTCCAGTTTTTCGGAGATGTCTTTGAGTTGTGAATGTTCGATGTAGGCCTTGAGTGTCTCACCAACCACCAACTCCATTGTGAAGTAAAAAACACCTTTCCATTCGCCAATATCAAACACCTTAATAATGTACTTGTGTGTGAGGTCACGTGCGTTGATGAGTTCGGTTTTGAGCTCTTCAAAACTGCCGCGGTTGTGGAGTAGCATCTTCAATGCGACATCTCGGTCTAAGGCCAGGTCCCGAACGCGGTAAATAAATCCCATCCCGCCTTTGCCGATTTCAGAAACGATACGAAAGCGGTCTGCAATGATGTCACCCACTTGCAAGCTTGTTGGCGTGGCTGAATCCTCGAGTGTGACCGAACCCCGTGAACGGCCCAACACCTTATTCAAGCGCTCGATACGGGCGCGCACATCTCGGTATGTAACCTTGTGTGAGCAAATTCGTTCGTAGTAGCGAGAAGCTTCTTTGTATTCTTCCAATTCCTCTAGACATCTAGCCAGAAGGTAATAGGTACCCAAGTTGTCCTCGGATAATGTGGTCTTGGCAGTCAATTCTTCGAGGACCTTGGTCGCGACCGAATAATAGCCTTGTTTGAAAAAGATTCGCGCCATGATGTTTTTGGCATCTAGGTAGTTGGGGTCAATGGATTCGACACGCTGAAGTTCCTCCAAGGCTTCTTCGAACTTGGATATCTTGTAATAACAAAACCCTGTCTTGTATGGATGCTTTGCCATTTGGTACAGCTTGGCGGCGTGTCTGTAGTTGTTGAGACTTTCGTAATGTTGAGCAGCTTCTTCGAAAAACCCTTTGCTTTCATAAATCATGGCCGCTTTTTGATGGTCGCCAGCCCGAGCATATAGTTCGGCGGCCTTTTGGATTTCGCCACTCTTCTCATATAGTTCTGCGGCGACTAGATGGTTGCCAAGCTGTTCGTTGGCAAAGGCCAGCTCTGTTCGGTATTTAGTTCCGGTCAAGAATTCGACAGCCTTTTTATAGTCGCCATGTTCATTGGCCAGCCGCCCTAACATCGCCTTGGCTTCGGGGTCCTTAGATCCTGCGAGCGCGGTTTCGGCTTCTAATCGGCGACCTACTTTCAAATAGTATTCGGCTGCTAGCACGAAGTCTTCAGCCTTGGAATAGCTCTTTGCTGCCTTTTCAAATTGCACCAGCTCGACAAAAATATCGGCTGCTTGACGATAACGACCGTCGGCTAAGTGGAAGTTGGCTACCCAGTCAAGGTAACGTTGAATGCGTGCTTTGGCGTCAGGCGTGCCCAAATCTTTAAGCTGTTTAATAGCTTGTTGCAAGCATACGATAGCTTTGTCATGGCTCTTGACTTTGCCGAACATCACGCCAGCTTTTTCGAAAAACCCAAGTCGCTGATAGAGCTGTGCAGCTAATTCTAGCTGGCTCATGCGTTCATAGAGTTCAGCTGCCTCAAACTCCATGCCGTGTTTTAGGTAGATGTCGATGGCGGATTGCGGGGCGTTCTGCCGAATGTGAAAATCGGCTAATTCCGTAGGTGAACCACTCTTCAGTAAGAGCTTTTCGGCCTTCTTCGGTTTTCCCATGCTCTCATGCATTTGGGCGGCTTTACCAAATAGTCCCGCTTTCAAATATGCCTTGATAGCTAACCGATAATTCCCGTCGAGTTTGAAAAAGTCGCCAGCACGAACATATTCCCTTTGGCTTAAAGCCTGTTTCGCTTGGCGGGCCCAGTTACCCATGGATCGCCTTTCTCGTTCGCTGCAGATACCCTGGCTGATATAGATGAGACATCAAACTCACAACATAGCAGAATCGGTTGCGCTTGACGAGTCTCATAGCTGCTTTGATCTTCTTCATTCAGCCATCATATCGCGCATACCTTCGCGACATTTAAGGTCTAAAGCACGATCTGGATGTTGTTCCAAATGGCTAAGTATAAATCGGTAATCCTTAAGGGCCGCAGAGTAGTTATTCATGCCATATTGAAAAATTTGAGCGCGCATTAAGACCAAGTCTAGGCGGTCTGGGGCCAAGTCGATGGCGACCGTTAAGAAGGCGACAGCTGAGGGCAGATTGTCGGCCAATAATTCTTGTTTGACCCTGTCGGAGTAGGGGCGTATCAATTCATCGTCCGTCAGGCATCGGCGTGATTTGAAACGATCAATAAATGAGGTCATGTAATTTCGGCCGCCGCGATCCAATGAATGGACACCATTATATAGGATGATGCGGGGTAAGATGTAGCGCTGCTGCTGGGGGCGTGATGCATGTCACAAGGACACGGAATTCAGCGACATCGAACTCGCTATCGTTTTCGCGATGAGATACATGATATTAGGGTGGTTGATGTGTTTCCCCAAAGGCATCGCTACCTGCAATTTGAGGATTCGGCTCAGGGCGCGATTGCGCTTGATGATCTCAATTATGCGGTCTTTGAATACATCGAATTGATGCACCGCGCGAGTGTGTTGTTGTGTCCGCAACTGAATAGCGTCGAATTGGCGGGCTTAGGCTGTGGCGCGTTGGGACACCTAGTTTATGCGGCCACGCCAGCAGCCCACGTAATAGCGATCGAGTCCGATGAAATTGTTATTGATCTGGCGCGAAGATTCTTTCGTGTGCCTGATCAGTTGGAAATAATCCACGCCGATGCCCGTCGCTACATGGACAGCGCCCGTCACGATCTAGTTGATGTGGTGATGGTTGACTGTTACGGCGCGCACATGATGCCACCGCATTTGTGCACGCAGGAATTCGTTACATTAGTTCGAAATCGACTCAATGAATCCGGCGTCGCGATTTGGAATCTTTGGTCAGAGTCGTGTAATGCGCTTTTTGGGTATCAAATCGAAACTATTTGCTCTGTGTTTCCATTTGTTTCCGGATTACGATGTACTGAAGATCATAATGTCATCGTTTGTGCTTCTGAAAACCCCATACACCACCAATCCGTCGAGGCCAAAGGTCGCCGATACGATTGGCTTTCAGCACGTGAATTTTGCGATGAGACCTTTTTGCATCCCTTGACCGATGACAACTTGGCATTGGTGTTGCTCGATGTGGGCGTGCACGGGCGATGAAGTGGGTGTACACGAGCCAAGAAATTGAGTAGGCTCGGCTGTGTTTTAATAGGTAGCTCACATTTTGAGTTGCGAAAGACGAGGTGTTCGACCATGCGTGGAGTCGTTAGCTGTGTCGTTTTGGCATTATCCTGTTCTGTTTGGTGTCAGCCACTGAAACTTCAGGGTAGTGAAGATTTCTTGGAGTTGGTCGAGCCATTGATAACGGAACATGAACGTACCATGTATCGTGATTTGAAAAGTTACGCCGATCGAGACTATTTCGAAGCGGTTTTTTGGTTTAAACGTGACCCACATCCCGAGCTTCCGGGTAATACGTATAAGCGTGCTTATTTTGAACGCCGAGATCAAGCCTCTCGTTTTGCTGAAGGCTCGATAGCAGGTACCCGATCTGCTCGCGGACGCATCTTCTTACTTAACGGTGAGCCATCAGAGGTGGTCCAGAATCGCCTACAAGAAGGGCAAGCTGTTCGTGGTTACGAAGAGATTTGGACCTACCAGGAACTAGGTCTCAAATTTCGTTTTGTGTTGGACTTGTCCGAGCAAACTTATCGATTGGATGCGCCTGTCGGCCTTGATCGGCGATTGGAAGCTGCGCGCCTATCCCATATTGTGGATAGGGCTGAGTCCTATCGGTTGGCTCCTTTTTCGTTGGCGTTACCGAATATTGGATCGACAAAGGATGTTGAGAACTTGACCGCCACAGATCGATACGAGATCGACTTTACGGTGAGCTATGACTATTTCCAAGGTGGCATGAATAAGACCCAGATCGTCGTGGGCATGACCTTTCACGATGCCAGCAAAAAGGGGCTAGAAGTAAACCTCACGGCCTTTGATCCTTACGATAATAAAGTGGTAGATTTTAAACAAAAACTGGAACCGGTCAACGGCGCTTACGAGAACTTTTTTGTCGTATTGGAGCCAGACCAATACCAGATGGTCATGCGTATTAAAGACCGTGACGGGCGCGAGTCTGTCCAACGTGAAGTGGTCGACGTCCCACTCGTCGGTCAAGCTGGAACCGCCTCGAGCATCATCCTGGCCGATCAATTTGAAGCCATTCCCTTGGAAGGATTTTTTCAGCCCCGACTCTTCGTTTTTGATCAGCGTTATGTGCCCGTGCGTAATTCGTTTCGCAATTGGCGCAGATCGCGCTTGTATATTTTGCAGGAATTTTATGGCACAACAGCTGTGCCTAACCTCGTTTTTAGGGTGGATGATACCGACGTCAAAGCGAATTTAGAGTCCCAAATTGTGACCGCAAACAATTTGAAAACAGTGCACTCCTTGGATATACCGACCTCGATCAGGAAGCCGAGATCTGTGAGTGTGTTGCGAGAGGTAGGTTCGGCATTTACTGTTGACCGTGTTGACTTTGGCGCTAGCGAAAGCAATGCCATTTCTGCCGCCGACGCCCGTTTTGATTGGGCACTTCCAAGAAACGATCAAGTTATATCAATGGATGCTGTCGCCATCCGACCCCATCGCGATGACGCTAGCGTCATGCGAGTCTTGCTTAACGGTCGGCCCGTTTTTGAAACGCATTCGAGTCCTTGGCGCGTTGACTTCCCCGAGTCGGCTCTATCTATTTCCGGTCAACACGTCTTGGAAGTTGAACTAGAAGATGGCCTAGGGCTTACCCGGTCGTCAAGAACACTAATCCCTTTACGAGCCGATGAACAAATCAAGTCTCGTGCTGTTCAAGTATTCTTTAACGCCTTTAACGAAGACTTGGAATTCGTTTCGGACTTAGATACGGATTTATTGACGGTCGAAGTGGATGGCGATCCGCGAAAGCCCTTAGATGTCTTTAAGCTTGATGAACCCATCACCTACTGTTTCTTGGTGGACTGTTCCTTTAGTATGCGCGATTCGTACAAAAGTAACCTAAAAGCCCTAAAGCAGTTTATCAACGCCATTAGGCCAGAAGACCAAGGTTATTTTGTCTCTTTTAGCGATAACTACTTTCAACACAATCGTCCCACCCGTTCGAAAGGTGTATTGAACGCTGTTGCCGACTCTATCCAGTTACAACGACCCAATCCAAAACATGCCGATAACATTTATGACGAAAACACGACCTATATTTACGACGCAACGATTGCGGCCATTCACACCCTTTTGCAATATCCCGGTCGTAAGATCGTCATTTTGGTATCTGACGGAATCGGCGTGGAAGGCTCATTTCCTATCAATGGCATGTTGTCTTACGCACGTGAAAATGAAGTCGTTATTTACAGTTTGTGGGTCGATAACAACCCACAACTTTCTGAGGACGAGACCGAATTTATTACCAAAGATATGGGTAAAGGTGAACGATTTGCGCGGGCGATTGGTCTTTCACGTTATTTTGCTGACAAAGATGCTCGTCGTCAGATTATTGGCACGAAGATCCGTCATTCGAGTATTCATGAAGGTATTCTTAAACTTGTTTCTGAAGAATCAGGTGGCTTCCACTATCGCGTTTTCAAATCAGACCGCAGCTTAATTCAATCCTACGTCGGGGATATCGAGAAAGCGATACAAACCCAATACGGTATGATCTTGAATCTACCTGTCTCTGAAAAGATGCAACATGTGTTTATCCGATCGTCTGACGAACGCCTGTCGATACGGTCAAAATCCGAAGTCAAAGTTCGTAAGACGAATCCCTTGGGAGAGTAATCATGATTTGTCTATCACTGTCTGTAATTCTTATGTGGCAAGCAGGTGATTCTTCGTTGTGGTTAAGTCCAGGCAGCTTTGCAAGTGTGCCTGTAAGCACGGCCTTGGCCTCGGATTTGATAGCGCTGGAAATGGTCTCCGAAGAGCAAGCGAATTACCGAGTCTCTGCCGTCTGGGATGGGCAAACCGACGAAACGGCCATTGCTCAGGTTGCCCGTTTATCCTGGACTCTGCAAAAGCAAGTGATGGACAAAAGCCTTGGAGACGATGCGGAAAGCGAAGAGGCTGATCTAAACCTTGATCAGCAGTCAATCATTGCTTATCCAGCTGCTTTTGCCCGGGAAGTCCAGTTACTTGAACTGAATGACCGACTGGCAGATCATTTGGGCATGCCACCTTCGTCGCTCACCTTAAAGGCCTTTAAGAACCTGCCGGAACTTCGGAAGTGGGCGAAAAAAAACGAAATCAAGGGTTGTTTGGCACCTCAGGCAATCGATTTAGGAATAGAGCTGGGTGAGGTCGAACAATGGACGTTGCGCTTGGACTACATCCTCACCAGAAAAGCTCGGCCATCTGCAGAGCAGGAACGCATCTTCTTGCGCAAATGGATCGTGGCTCAAAGTCAACTTAGTCTTGCCCAGCGGAACTTAGCAAAATGGCTGTCAGATTTGGGACTTAACACAAAGGAGGCTGATGCTACAGCAGGCATCTTCTTGGATTCAAATCAAGGTTTCTTCACATTTGCGCAGCCCGATAACGAAACGCCGCGCTGTGACCCCAATCCTCATGACTATGCGATGACAGCCTTGCCCGCGCTCAGCCGAAAAATAACGCTTATGAAATGGGTGCCTGACACCGAAGAGACGCAGAGTCCTTGATTTGGTGGCCTAGCTGGTCTCGTGTTAGGCTTCGTCGCCTGAGTGAAAGAACCATGAGATACTTTTTGATTGCTGCTTGCCTATCAGTGACTACCACGTGCCGAGAAAAGTTGGCCGATCCTCCTGGAGACGAGCCTAGCGTGGTTCGTGTCGGTGCACGTGATATACCCGTGTCAGAATTTTCGTTCTATTTACAACGAGCCTATCCCGAATTGAGTGAATCCGCTGACGATGAGCTGATGTCCAGGGTTTATGATTCTTTTGAACGTGACTTAATGATTTATGCCTATGCAAACAATATTGGTATGAAGGTCTCCGAGGAACGAATCGATAACTTCATTGAGCAACAGATGACGAGTATTACGTTTAATCTACTGGAACCCCAAGTGCAGTTGTCTTGGCGCCGTGAAATTGAAAGGCGATTAGTGATCCAACGTTTTTTGCAGCGCGAGATAATTGATCGCATACAAATTGAGGATGAAGCCATTTCCGCTTATTACGAGGGTCATCCAGATGAGTTTGTCCACCCTGCGCTGTACCGCATTCGACATGCGCAAACATCTAGTCTGGAAGAAGCGAATGCGTTTCGTGCGGCATTAAAGAAATCCAATGAGCCATTTACAAAGGTAGCAGCTCAATTTTCCGAGAACGAGGCTTATCGGCTGGCTGCCGAACTACCACTGGCAGAAATGCCAGCCGCATTTCAAAAAGCGTTGGCACGAATTGCGCCGGGGCAGTATACAAAGGTTGTTGAGCTTCAATATGGTGATCTCACTCAATATCACGTGTTGTATTTGGAGTCAGTCATTGCCGAAGTCGAAGAACCTTTCGATTCTGCCTATCAACGTATCAAATCGGAGCTAGAAAAAGAGGCATCGGAAAAACGACTACTTGAATTAACTGAACATATGCGCGCCAATGTGCCTGTTACGCGAAATCTGAAAAACTTATCATTCACTTATAAACCTGCTGAAAAAGATGGAGACGCTTCATGATATTCCTTTTGATCTTGCTTTCATTCCCCCAAGAAGAGACCAAAGAACCACGCATGGTTGACCGGGTTGCTCTCAAGGTGAATGACAAGATAATTACCGAACGCGAGTTGATGTTGGTGTATGTGCAGCGCCGTGCCGCAGCACTTGAAAATTATTCGGGACCCGATATCCCAGCTAAATTGGAAACGCTCTGGGAAGATGTGGTGAAGCAGGCCAAGGAACAGTTGATGCTTTATGAGAAGGCTGTCGAGCTCGGATTATCCATATCCCAAGACGCGATGGATTCCCGCATGCAGAGCATCAAGGAATCGAACGGTATGTCCGATGATGAATTCGAAAAGGTTCTGATGGAACAGACAGGCATGACCTTGGGCGAATATATCGACTCGGAACGCCGCAATGAAAGTGCGCAGAGAGTGGTGCAATCGCAAGTGGTCAATATGATCGATATTGACGATTCAGAAATCGCCAAATACTATACCGAACACCAAAAAGACTTCATGGAACCGGCGAAGTATCGTATTGCAGAAATCGTATTCCTGAAGAACGAAAACCCTGCTGCAGCAAGAATAAAGGCTTTGGCCTGTTTAGACTCCGTGAAATCGGGCAGCCCATTTGCTGATGCCGCCTTGCAATACAGTGACTCTGCGTCTCGAGATGATGGCGGTGACTTAGGAGAAGTACAATACGGCGACCTTCACTATGTGATTGAGGATGCAGCCAAAACTCTTTCCGTCAATGATGTTTCTGAATTGTTGGAGACAGATACGGCCTATTTCATCATTAAGATACTCAACAAACGCGATGCCAAACCGATCCCCATCGACGATGTTGAAGACCAGATCCAAGCCAAATTGAGGGAGCCGCGCTTAGAATCCCGTTTAGACAAATTCATCAAAGGCCTTGAAGCTGATTATTTGGTGGAAAGGGTTGTAACTAAGCCTGCTCAGCTTTGAGGGTGGTGCTAGAATAGTCCATTCTTAACGTGGATTTCCGTTCATGCGCTCTCAACCTTGTGTCGTACATCCGACCATACCCACTCGCCGAAGCTGTTCGGCATGTGGCTTTGGGGTCTGTCACCAATGTGCTGAAGTCACTATGCGGCGTGGTCTATGTCCGGTATGCGCCAGACGAGCGGCCAGCCTTGAAGAACGGCTCATTTTGGTTCGAGAATTTGCGCTGCCGTCGGTACTCAGCCTAATGGCTCTGGTTGCCGTCACGGGTTTCCTTATTAATCGTGCTGCGGTGATCAACAAAAATGTGGAAAACCACAAATTGGCGATGAGTCTTGTTGAAAGCGATGTGTACACTTCCGCAGCGTTGCAGCCTCGTCAACTAATTGAGTCACCGTTGGACGAACTGCCGGTGGAAACCCTCGCGCAAATGAGCCCAGGGAACTTAGATACACCCTTGCAGAAGATGTCGGATCCAGAAGCCGATCAAAGCCTTTTATGGATACCGACGCGTGAAATAGTTGTTGAAGTTAAGCGACCAGCTCTAAAAACACGCAAGATTAAAAACAAACCCTTGCATGTCACTAGGCCGGCGCCAAAGGATCAGCTCAATCAACATTTTGTAGGTGAAAACCCGTTTACGAAATACAACTTAGATTCCTTGCCATTGCGCCCCAAAGACGTGGTGTTGACGTTCGATGGCGATCATTTAGCTAATTGTGTCGAGCCAATACTGCGGGTCTTGAATGAGAAGGACGTGTTGGCAACGATTTTCCTAACGGGCCAATTCATCCAGCGTTATCCGGACGCGACGCTGTCGATTCTGGCCGAGGGACACGAGATCGGCAATCACACCTGGAGCCATCGGCATTTGACCCAATACGAGAAAAATCGTACCCATGCCACGTTGCCAGCTATCAACCAGGGCGTTTTGGCCTCCGAATTGGCACGTACGCGGGAGATTTTTTCAGAAGTCACCCAGACCCATTTGCAGCCATTTTGGCGCGCACCATTTGGCGAGCACAATAAGTCCATAAGGACATGGGCTTACGCAGAGGGTTTCTTGCATATTGGCTGGTCTCAGGGATTTGATAGCATGGATTGGATGACAAACCCCAAGTCGCGTTACTATTTGCGGCCCGACCAACTTAAGCAACGGTTGCTCGAGAAACTGAAGCGTTCCGAATCCGCAGGCAAGGTGATTCTCTTCCATTTGGGCTCACAACGTCCTGACGAAGACCGTCCGTACCATATGTTAGCCGATTTTATTGATGAGGCTCGTTCCAAGGGCTATCGCTTTACGACTGTTGGTCAGAGTTTGAGCGAAATGATGGGAAAACCTGAGGTCGCGGCCCGAGTCCGAATGGAAGGCATGGCGATTCCCAATACGGATTTTTGAGCTAGGATTTGCTGGCTTTCTGGTAGTCATTTTTTAGGCGAATGGCGATTAGTTCCATAACGTCTCGTGCAGCTTGAGCTTGATCGTGGTTGGTGACGATGGGTATCTGGAATCTATCTGCTTCGTCCAATAAGAATGATTGCAGCTGCCAAATGGAGTCGAAATACTTTAGGTAACGTTCAGATCTCCGCGATGCGACCTGTTGTCCACGGCCAACCAGGCGTGTACGCAGCGTTTTCTTCTTAAGCACAGCAACGATGCAGGGCACAATCACAGCATCGTCTATCGCTTGGAACGACGAGAAGATTCGAGGGTGCAAATGAACCCCTTCGATGATAAGCGAGATTCGTTCGCGGCGGGCCCTTTGTATGACGGCTTCAATGCCGACACCTACTTGATTTGATTGAGTTAAATAGCCTTCAACTAAGGCGTCATCATTCTCTTCAATTCGTTCCGGTCGAAAGTGTAATGCTTGCCATGCGTTGAAGGAAGATTTGTGCAGGGATGGGATTAGACGTTCGGGCACCATCAGTCTCATAACTTCTCGCAGCATATCTGTCGACTGAGTGCGAACGATATTTAGTCTGTGTGCCACTTCAGAACCCAATGTGCTTTTACCGCACCCCGTCGTGCCGCCCACCATCAAAACAAGGGGTCGACCACTGCGCGTGAATTCCACCCAGACCAAGTACCGACTTGCCGCTTCCTCGCCAGCACATTGCAGCAGATGCCTTTGGGTTATCTTAACTAAATCGTTTGATGTGAGTTCAGTAGGCCGTGTCTTTAGGAGCTCCTTTTCAACGCGAGATGTGATTTCATAAGTCTTTTCTACGCTGAGTCCGCACATTTCGAGTGAGGATGAAAGGTGATTTTTTGAGAAGGGAAGGGGCTGGTTTTCGCGATCGACAACCATCAGGACAGGGCCCCCGTCCACGCGCATTTGGTAGCTGGCCACAAATTCAGGGAAACGGGTCTCCAAATGCTTGGCTACTTCTGCCCGTACCTTTTGGTTGGTCACTTCGCCGAACTGCTGTAGCTCGCTGCGTACGTCAGTTGCCAGCGCATAGGCTGCATCAAAAGCCATGCCTGAATCCTGTAAGGAGCGTGTCAAGATACCTCTCAGGAACGGCATTGAACTTTGCTCCTGGGGGTCATTCACGATTAATTTGTGAACTTTGGCCATGTTAACCTCGCGCGAATTATAGCGAATTGCACCCATCTTGGGTGTGTTTAGTGTGCTGGCTGTATCGATAACATAAGCTAGAATAGCTGCGGAGGTTTACATGCTTTTAATGTTGTTATCGCTCTTTGTGGGTGATTATCCTGATATGCCGGGCTTCAACCGCGCGGCATCCGATGAAAAGGCGATTGCCATTTCTGAAAAAGTCATGACTGCGATGGGTGGTTATGAGGCTTGGGACCAAACGCGCTATTTAAGATGGGACTTCTTCGGAAAACGAGCCCATGTCTGGGATAAATGGGAAGGCCGGGTACGCATTGAAGACGAAGATCTCATCGTCTTAATGAACGTCGTTAGCGGCAAAGGTACAGCTTTTAAACAAGGCACCCCTTTGGCCGGAGCAGAGTTGGCCGATGCGCTTAAACATGGCTATGAGGCGTGGATAAATGATGCCTACTGGCTTGTCATGCCGTATAAATTAAAAGATTCAGGCGTCACCCTAAAATATGTTGGGGAAGGCAAACTCGATGATGGCCGTGACGCGGACATTCTGTCATTAACTTTTGCGGATGTTGGTGTTACGCCAGATAACAAATACCATCTCATGGTCGCAAAGGATACTTCGCTGGTGGAATCTTGGACTTTTTTCAATACGGCAGAAGATGCCGAAGCAAGGTTTACGACGCCCTGGGCGAATTGGCAAAAAATGGGATCCATTTTGTTATCGGATGATCGCGGTAAGTACAAACACACGAACGTTGCCGTTTTTGAGGCTCTACCTGACTCCGTGTTTGATAACCCGGCTCCACTGGATTGGGCTAGCATCAACAATTAGTTAGAACCGGGAACCGGGCCGTTTTAGGAATGCCAATTCTTGGGGTGTACTTAAACGGCCTAGGATCTCGTTTCGATGAGGAAAGCGCGCAAATTCGCGTACGATTTTTTGGTGCTTGATGGCGTAATCGACGTAGTTCTTCATACGCGTTTGGTCAACGGTCGCCGTCTCGGCAAGTTGCTCGAACAGTTGCACTGATTCTGCTTGCGCTTCGACTGATTCTGCATGCTCAAATGGCAGGTACATGAAGGCACGCTCGTTCTCGCTGAGAACAAGATCCCATCTGTGCGCTATGCACTCGCCTGCGTGTCTTAACGCCAGTGCATCGCTAGCAAATGCCTGTGGGCTACCGCGGTAGATTTGACGTGAAAACTGATCCAACACGATAATCAAAGCCAGTCGTCCTCGTGTTGTTGAACACCAGTGTTCAAGTTCTTGGTTATGGGCTTTTCGGTGAATGTCTTGAAAGCGCTGCTTAACCAGCTCATCAGACGAATCGTTCTTTTGGAACCAACGCCGGGCTATGTCATTAGGCACGTGACCGTTATCGCCGATTTTGCCAAACCAGAATCTCAATATTTCTTCATGCATAACGTCCTCATGTAGCCGAACTGCCGTAATGGTTCACGAAGCTTGGTGAAATGGAATAGATATTGCTCACGAGCATACTAAACATTTCGGGGGTGAGTCACGATGACGGCGATATTGTTCATGCTTTTTTGGGTTCAGAATGATGACATAGTAGTTGACGAGCGCTTCCGCGTTGAATACGTGGTCTTGGATATCCGCGCCACAACACGCGGCGGTGAGTTGGTAACGGATCTGTCACCTGAAGATTTCGTTATCACCGAGAATCGAAAAAAAGTGGACATTACCTTTTTTGATGTATTGGATTTGCGGGGCACGACGTCCGATCAATTACCAGAATCGTTAGCGATGGCGGAGAAACCAAAGCCTGAAGTACCCGTCAACCCTGGACCACCCGTGCCGCAAGTCATCCTCGCCTTAGATCTGGACTCGGCTGAGCACCTGGGTATGCTTGACGCCTTCGACCAAACGCGTGAGTTCTTGGCTAGCTTTGCCGATCAAAATATCCTGCTAAATGTTTATAGCTTACAGAATGGACGAGTTACTCAGGGCTTTGTAACCGATGTCTCTGTCGCTTTAGCCGACTTCGACGAATACGTGGACAAGACCTACGGACGAATGTTTGACAGCGGAAAAGAGGCATTTTCGGAGTTGAAGGGAAGTACTCAAGACGGACCAAGACAGACGCGTCGTCCTTCAACCACCTTGTTACCTGGGCCCAAGAGTCTTTCGGATATCGAAAACGCCTATGAGCAATGCCTACGATACAGGGCAGGTAAGGCCTCTGCCTGTATTCGTGATACGTTGCGGGAAGTTCTTGAGGAACAGGAGTTACAAGCGCTTCGAGTTATCAATCAAATTGAAAGCTTGACGTACCACTTTCAAGACACACAGGGCTTGAAAATTATGTATTTCATATCGCCAGGATTCAGTGTTGAGGCACCGCAAGCGCCGCAACAATTGGCTCAGATCTATTTGAACCAACTTGAAGAAACGGGTCGCGAGCAGGATCCAAGCATGATGTTTCGTGGTAGTGGTTATTCTCTGCGCGATGAATACCAACGGGTCGTTCACGCCTTCATACGAAATCGGGTTGTCTTTCATACGATCGATATCTTTAATACCGGTACAGCCGCTAACCGTTCCATATCAGCAGAGCACGGTTTAGGTAGCGGGCCCAGTCTTGATCGCGTCTATCATCAGTATGAATTCGATATGGGCAGTGGCTTGTCGCAACTCGCAGACGATTCTGGTGGATCCTTTCACCAACTCTCAAGAATGGCTGAGTTCATCGTGGAAAACATCGAACAGAATCGCTTCTATTACGTCATTGGCTATACCAGCCCGTCTTCGAAACCGGGCAAATTCAGAACCATAAAGATCAAGTCGAAGCGTAAAGGCGTTAAGTTGAGTCATCGCAAAGGATACATCGGCGCAAGTTAACCCAACGAGTGGCAGGCCTACTGTCATTTGGATGATCAAAACCCGTTGTCTGTTATCGCTTGCTCCCTTATCAGCCATACCCGATAATTTGCGCATGGGAAATACGTCTGGTACGGATTTGGGAGCATTGCTTTGAACCTGTTCGGTTCGACGCCTGAGGATTTACTCAAGAACCATAGCCAGCGAGTCACGCCACAAGATGGGCTATATCTGTTGCCAGCGCTGATTGCCTTTTCAGCGGTCTTGTCTAATGGATTCGTTAATCTTGATGAGCCCTATTACCTATTTGACAATCCGGGCCATTATTTGGATTTTCTGGACCGGGTTGGCTTTTGGTTCACGGGTAATCAGGCCGGAAATTGGCATCCAATCACCATGATGAGCCACTATCTAGACTGGTGGCTTTTTGGGCGCGTGCCTATTTGGTACCATGTTGAAAATCTGGTATGGCACGTCCTCAACGCGTGGTTGTTTGCCTATTTCCTACAACAGCTGCGATGCTCCAGGTTAGTTGCATTGGTGGCCGCAACTATTTGGTTGGTTCACCCGCTTCAGGTGGAGTCGGTCGTTTGGTTAGCTGAACGAAAAAACCTACTGAGCACTTTTTTCATGTTGCTAGCGCTGATTCAATGGCACAGGTTCCGTTGCACGGGTGACGGCAAGATTTATGGTTATGTGGTGCTTTGTTACGCGTTTTCGCTTGGCAGTAAAGCAATGACGGTCACCTTTCCATGTCTTTTAATTTTACTTGAAATGGGACGGCCATTGATTGCATTTGGTCAAGAACAACGTAGACCAAGCTTTAAAAATCTTGGCCTTTCCATTGCGCCCTTTTTTTTGATGAGCCTGGCCGTGTCATACATTACTTGGACCTTTCAGGAAGATGTTCAGGCGGTTATGCATCGCACATCATTCTGGGGTCCGTTGTGGCACGCGTGTATCAGTTACTTGACCTATCTCAAACAATTCTTTTGGCCAACCGAATTGGTTGTCTTTTACCCGCTAACAACACCAGGCTTTGTGCTTGGGCTGACGGCTTTTTTGATTCTGCTTGGCGCGTCAGGCCTTGCGATTAGATTAAGACGCAGTCGACCGCTCGTGTTTATCGGTTGGTTTTGGTTTATTGGTACTTTGGTGCCAGTCATCGGTCTCGTTAAAGTTGGGCATCAAGCCCATGCAGATAGATATATGTATGTGCCCATAATGGGTTTAATCATGATGTTGTCATCCTTGAAACTAAAGAAGCCGGTCATTAATGTGGGCACCGGTTTCGTTTTGCTGGTCTTGTCGTTTCTGACTTTTCAGCAAACACGTGTATGGCGAGATACGTCTACGCTTTTCCACCATGCGCTTAGGCATACTGAAAATAATTGGGCTATTCATATCTATTTGGCTAATTATTATCTCGGCGTTCCGGATCATCATGCCGCGCTGATTGAAGTTGAAAAAGCGCTTTCAATTCGACCCGGCCAAACACGCGCGCTCCTTCTGAAAGCTCACATCATGTCTGATCAGAATCGCTTCCCTGAAGCTGAAAACCTAGTGGATGAGATTCTGAGATTAGATCCAGGGCACGTAGATGCAACCTATTTGGCGGCCTGGTTAGCCTGGCAGCAAGGCTTTTCTGACAAAGCAACAAACTACATCAAAATGCCGCAGTCAATCACGTCAAAGGATCCTGAAATGTGGGTTTTGTCGGCGCGAATAGAACAGTCTTTCGGTCAGGCTAGCGGTGCGTTGCATGGCTACGAAATGGCTGTTTCCTTGAGGAACGCTTCTCGTTATCACAATCTTTTAGCTGATCAGTTAATGGGTATTGGCCAAGACCAATTGGCCGAGGAACATAGGCTCAAAGCGCAGCAGGTTCGTCGGCGAGAGAACTGGCCCGGACTATTGCAATGGTTGAGACAATAACTTAGTTAACCTCGATGGCAATGCCGCCACGACGTGCGTCGCCGCATCCCTCAAAGCGCTTGCCCCGCGCTGAAACCGTATGCACGCCGCCAAAAAACAAGTTGAGTGTGTCCCAAACGTGATTTTTGGGGTACCGTGCCGTCAAAGTCTCGATGACCTGAGCATCGAATCCCGGTTCTATGTCCAACTTTCCACGTTCAAAATGTAAGCGTGGATGCGCAACGGACTCAGCAAGGGGTTGTTTGTTAATCAATAGATGAATGAGGACTTGTAAGATGGCTGTTCTGATGCGATTTGAACCGCCAGAACCTAAGACAAACGATGTTCCTTGTGAACGGATAATGGTTGGCGCCATCATTGACGTCATTCTCTGGTCGTTCTGCCATAGGTGAAAACCCTTCGGGTTAAGGTCCTCTTCGCCTAGCATATTGTTCAACATGAAGCCGCATTGAGGTACGAGATGACCGCATCCTTCACCGTTACTGGTGGTCATGGACGCAAGGTTCCCGAATGCGTCGGCAACACTAACTTGAGTGGTTCCCCGGAACGATGCCGTGCGCTGACTGATCCGCTGGCGATAAGCATGCAGCAGATCCTTATCCATTAAACGCTCTAAGCCTGTCGTCGTCTGAGCAAGGCGCGCATGTTCGGTTGCATCCATGATCTCAACCAGTGTTTGCAGTTGAGATGCGCTGTCTGCATTTGTATCGACCAATAAGGACTGGGCACAAGTCAGACCAAAAGAGATGAGCGTGCCGCCCGATGATGGCATTGGATTGGTCAGGAGCGTGGCATTTGGCATGGCGACGCTCAGAGGCGTCCGAATCGCGGATCTGTAGTCTTTAAGATCTTCAGCCTTCAAATGACCGCCGTGTGCTTGTGTCATTTGAACAATTATTTGGGCCGCCTCACCTTCATAGAAAAAGCGATCTCCTTCACGGGCTAATACGTCCAGGAAGTCGGCAAATCTTGGGTTGCTTAGGATCTCCCCTTTTTGTATGACAAAGCCAGGATTTGACTTACTTTCATACGTATCACGCGCTCGTTGGGTCGCAAGGTAGATCGGTTGAATTATCTTGAATAGGTAAGCTTGAAAATCGTTAATGCAGATCCCATTGCGCGCAAGTGAACATGCCGGCTGAACAAGTTCGGACATCGGCATGGTGGCCAGGTCCCGATGTAAGTCGAATATGCCACGCACCACGCCGGGCGTAGCAACGGAGCCCATGCCTACATGGAAGTCTTGGGTAACGCGACCAAAGTCGGCACTTATTTCGTAAAAGTCTAGCTGATCCAGAGGTGCTTTTTGCTTAGGGGTCTGAACAAAGAAGTCAAAAAGCTTCGGTGGGCCACTGGCCGGTTGTGCGAGTAAAAAGCCGCCTCCGCCAACGGATGTGAGCACCGGTTCCGCCACACAGGCCGACCAAAATGATGCAATGACAGCATCATAAGCGTTTCCACCCGCTGCCAAAATGTCTGCTGCAGCCTGAGCTGTCTCCTTGTGACCTGCGGCAACAACGCCTCGTGTTCGAACCAATTCGCCCTCCCTAGGGTGAACATCCTATCAAGGCTCAGGTGTCCCGTGTTGCACGATTGTGAAAGGCTAGCTGATGGTGGTTGTCGCGGACTGGTCAATTTGGGGTGATGTTCGCTATGATGCTGCCTCGGAGGTGATCATGAGTAATTTGGACACGCAATTTCAAAAGGCGGCCGACGCGGTTAAAGACTTGTCGAGCCGTCCTGACAACAAAACGCTATTGAAACTGTATGCTCTTTTCAAACAGGGTTCCATTGGCGACGTCGAAGGCGAACAGCCTGGTGCTTTTGACTTTAAGGCACGTGCAAAATTTGACGCTTGGTTGGACCTAGAAGGAATAGATCCAGAAGAGGCTAAACAGAGCTATGTAGATTTAGTTAATAGCCTGTTGGCTGATGACTGAAGCCAGAGGCCCGAAAAAAGGAATGCGACTGGCGAGTTGGCATCGCTTGGCGGGTCTCGTTTTAGTGGTTCCCCTTCTGGTTTGGATCGTGACGGGATTGGTTTTTCTCATCAAGCCGGGCTATGGCGACGCATATGCTCAGCTCGAGGTTAAGACCTATCCAATGGTCCTTGAACGGAAAACGATTGAGATTCCAGATGAGACACTGGAAATGAGAGCGATCCGCACCATTGTTGGTGATCATCTGTTAGTCCGAGATGACCAAGGCTGGCAACAGTGGGACCCTGAAAAGGGCGTTACGATCAAATTCAACGAGGACGAAGCCCGCCTAATTGTCGAGGATTCCATTAGCGTGGATACGCAACGCTACGGACAGGTCACCAGCCAATTAGGTACGGAATTCGAAACTTCAACTGGTGTTAGCTTACGTTTCGACGGGAACCGGTTAAGTCTTTACCAAAGAGGTAAGGACACGGATCTCATCGATGGCTTGTATCGCCTACACTATTTACAGTGGACGGGTATCGCCTGGATAGATCGTTTGTTAGCGGTTGGCTGTTTAACCATCTTGCTTGTGTTAATCGTCTTGGGTATTCGCTTAGCTCGCAATTATTCGGGACTCAGGAGTTCCGAGTCAGGATAGGCGGCAAACCAATTACGCCAATACATGGTTGAAACGGGGATGCGCGCAATCGACTCATCCCCGGCAGCAAGTGCCGTTGCGTTTTCGACCAACTCCAAGCCGTTTTCATCAATCAGCATCCCATTTTCGTTTTGAGTGAGAGGCTTTGAGTATGGTCCGTAGGCCCGGATGCCATTTCCAGAGTCCCTAGTAATAATCAGGCTTGAATTCAGGTATTGGGTTGAACCGACGGCAAGTTGATCAAGAGTTACCGCGAGCTGCCTTTCGCTTAAAGTTAGGCAAACTACCACGGCTTCATCGCTTAATAAATCGGATGTGTTTAGAACAGGGTGATCCCTTTTGACAATGTCCGGACCGTCTTCTGCGGTGTAATCAAAAGTGAAACCTGTTTCCGTGGTCATAACGGTGGTATTGGGGTATTTTTGAAGCCAACTTGACCAGGTTGTCGCCACTAGAGGAATGGGCGTTAGCTGGCTATTTGCGGTGCCCAACGAGCCACTTATGGCGTGGCCGCCTATCAGACTGAACAGGCTCTGCGTACCTTCGTCAAAGATTAACCGCGAGCCTTCGTAGACTAGGCCAGAGTTCGCCAAGAACATCATGTTGTCATCTAACGAGGCCTCAAAGGCAAAATAACCGCGGCTCAAGTGACAGAATGCAAGCAGCAAGGGTGTCTGCCCCAGGTCATCACGAATAAGTTGGTGAAACGCAACGATCTTGTGTGGGTAAGCTCTGGCTTGTCCGTCTCTCACAATGCCATAAACGATGTCGGATTCTTGCAACGGTTGCTCGCTTGCTTCTGCATAAGGTGGGAAATATAGAGGTGGATGGAAATTAACCAGTTCGTCGATCAGGATCTGACTTAGAGGAACTTGTGGCTCAACGGAATTGCTAAAGAAAATCATCAAGTTTGGATCGATGTGACCGTACATTTGTGCTTTGAAAATGCCGTAATCATCGTGAAGGGGTAACTGTGTCTGCCACGACCAAATACGCCACGCATTCAAGTCATGTCCAAGCCCTGTATTCATCTTTTGATCAACAAAATCAAGGATATGGTCTTTAGTAGCCAATGCTTCTTGTGATTCCGAAAACGAAAGTAATCCACTTAGGTCGATCAGCATCTGGGCATAAGCGTCATCCCAATTCTTGTCCAGCCAGGTTTCCGCCTTTTGTTGCATAGCCATGTTTTCAATTCTTGCCATATCGAAAACGTATTTCATGTCAGAGGTACGACCCCATTTAAACCAAAAAACGGTGGCGACGATCGCTAAGCCTACGCAAATAGCAACAATGGTTCCAACCACGCCTCCGGGTTCTTCATCTTGTTCTTCCAGCGGCGTTTCTAAGGGTTCTTTGTCCAACGAGTCGTCAGCCATTGATTTGTCTCCCACATCAAAAGTTCATGAGAGATTAGGCGTTAGATAGTTGTTTTGTCAAGGAATCCCGGCGAAATGGAAGGTTACTTTGAGGACTCTAAACCGCTTCGGACGCGACCTTTATACGACCGCTCTTCAGCCGTTGGAATCGTTTCGAAATAACAGCGAAAAAGTCTTCCACAAGGCAAACAGTGGTGGGCAGGAGTAGCGATGTCATGATGGTAGATACCAGTAGCCCGCCCATAATGACGTATGCCATTGAGTAATAGTAGATACCAGCCAATGCGGGTCTCTGAATGACAATGGGCACGAGTCCCATTAATGTCGTGGAGGCGGTCATCAAGATGGGTCTCAAGCGTTCTTGTCCACCTTGTAACATCGCTTTGCGCCGTTCGAAACCGCGCCGCCGGTATTGGTTGATATGTTCCACCATGACGATGCCATTGTTAACGACGATGCCAAGTAGCAAGAGGAGGCCTACCATGGCTGGACTATCAAAATCGGTGCCTGTCAAATACAGTGTCCAAAAGGCTCCAGCAATTGCAAACGGTAGCGAAATCATGAGCGCAATCGATTGTGTGATCGATTCAAAGAGGCTGGACATGACGGCAAAAATGAGCAGCAATGCCAGCGTGAGGTTGATCGCAAAATCGCGTGCACTCTTTTGGCGTTCTCGCGCATAGGATTGAAAGTCCCAGCTATAGCCATAGGGAAGGTCCATTTGTTCGAGCTCTGTACGCGCGGCTGCTAAATAATCTTCTTTGCGTCCTTCGTCGTAGCGTCCAGCAACCCAAGTACTCGTCATTTTTTGTGTCCGTTGAATTCGGCTCGGAGCTTTGGAAGACTTAAATTGGGACACGCTCTCCAGAGGTACTGACGAGGCAGCTGTCCCACTGACGGTGAGGCTCTTTAAGTCATTGATCGAATGCACATCACGGTCATCTAGGATTAATCGCATATCCACTTCGCCATCGGGGCCCTTAAAGCGCGGTAGACGACGTCCCCTAAAGGTCATCTCTACGAGTTCCGCCGGAGCACCAATATCCACGCCATAGGCATGGACACGTTCACGATCGATGACCGCATGCATTTCAAAAGTATCACCTTCGACATCAGCGTTAATATCGAACAAGCCCGGTATGTTCTGGAGTAAGAGTTTGGCCTCTAAGGCTAGTCTGGCAAGCTCTTCGGTGTCTGAGCCTCGCAGCTGATAACCAATGCGTTTGCCTTGATTCTTTTGCCACGGTCGCGCGTTGTCTTGGACCTGTAACTTGAGGCCCGCAATTTTTGGCATGATGGAGGGCAGTTTTTTGCGAACTTCGCCCATATGAGCTTCCGTTGTATAGCCATCGTCCATATAAAGGCGGGACATCGACCAGCGATTACTCCACCAGCTGTAAATCGATTCAATGTGGAGTTCTTCCTTATAAGACGCTAGTGATTTTTCGACTTGCGAAATGATGCGCTCTTTTTCCGCTAACGTGATGCTCTCGCTGAAGCGATAGTCCATACCCACATAAAGTTCCGTGCGGTTGGCGTCGAAGTTCCAGTCCAATTTAGTGGCTGGGAAATAAGCAGAAGATAGAACGGCTAATCCTACAACTGGCGCGATCCATCGATGAGAAAGTGTGAAGTCCAATAAGCGTGTGTAGTGTTTTTCTAACCAAAGCATGGTCTTGCCCTTGTCGCGTACACGGTCGCTACGTATCAGACGTCCAGCCGCCAAAGGGATGAGCGTTTGGCTAATGAAAAGGGAGGCTGCCAGCGTGATGCAAACGGTGATGGCCAGCTCTTTCAACATCAAATTCATTTCGCTTGGTTCGTTAAACATGAGAGGCAAAAAGACAATTATGGAGGTAAGCGTGGCTGCGATCACGGCGATGCTCACTTCGCGGGAGCCAAGCAGGGCCGAGGCACGGGCGTCGAAGCCCAACTTTTGGTAGCGGTCGATGTTCTCGATCACCACCACTGCGTTGTCAACCAACATACCAATGCCCACAATAAGACCCATCAAAGAAATCGTATTAAGCGTCTTTCCTTGAAACCAAATAACACCACAAGCGACGATTAAGCTAAAAGGAATGCACGTTGACGCAACCACGGTGGTGGATCCGCGTTTCAAGAACAGGTAGAGAACAATAGCGGCCAGTAAGGCGCCTATGATGCCCGTTTGCTTGAGGTCATCGATCGTTTTTGTAATCTCGCGACCTTGGTCTTCCCAGACAAGAAAATCGATCCCTTGTAGTTCGGGGTCATTTCGCATATTGGCGATGGTTTCGCGTACATTCGCGCAGATTTCAACCGTGTTGGCGCTGGACTCTTTGCTGATATTCAGGCCCACCGCAAATTTGCCTTCTAGGTGTCGTCCATAGTCTAAAGGCGGCTCTTCGTAGGTGATTTCTGCAACATCTGAAAGTCGGAGGTTGCTGCCACTTATGGGCAATGTCTTAATCATATCCATGGAATCGAAACTGCCTTGTGATCGAAGACTGTAACGAAACTCATCTGAGCGAACGACACCCAATGATCGATCGGCATTATTGGCTAATATCGACCAGTACACGTCACGTGCACTTAGGTTGTGTGCCTTAAGGGCCGCTAGCTTCAGATTAACTTTAACTTCACGTGGATTAACGCCGTCCAGATTAACGGAAGCGACACCGGGAATGCGCTCTAGTGGCTGAATAATCTTTCGTTCGAGTAAGGGGTAGTTATGCGACAGATCTCTACCAGATGAGATGCGTGCTTCCAGAATGTTCTCTCCTGAAACGTTGGCGTTCCATTGAGGTGAAATCCTTAGTCGATCCAAATCTTCTGGCAATTCGTCACGAATACGATCTAACCGCTCACGAATTTCAGCGCGCGCGATGTCCATGTCAATATTCCAGTTGAAGGACACATTTACGCGACCTCCGTCGGAGTCGCAGTTCGACCACATATGCGTTAAGCCAGGCATGGAACTGAGCGCGTCTTCGATAGGACGTATGATCATTCGTTCAACGGCCTGGGGCGACGCATTGGGATAGTCGGCAATGACAAACGTGTCCCTGTCCTCGACATCAGGCATGAAAGCTAGGGGCAATCGAAAGATGGCCACGCCGCCAATGACGAACATCGATATTAGGATCATGCCCGTCGTTATGGGACGTCTTACCGCTAGTTCTGGAAGTGTCATGGGCTTTCTCCAATAGCGCTTGCTGTGTCTGCCATGGCCAAAATACGATCGAGTTCTTCATCGTCTTTGATGGAGCGGACGGTGGAAGGAATCATTAAGTAGACAGCCGGAATCACAAATAGGGTTAAGAATGTTCCGACGATAAGGCCGTAGGTCACCACGACCGCCAACGGTTGCCTTAGCTCGGCCCCTTCACCAAATCCAATAGCCATAGGCAACAAGCCAAGAACCGTTGTCATAGTGGTCATGACAATGGGCCGCAGCCTTAATTTGGACGCGGCGACAACCGCATCCAATTTTTCCATGCCCGTACGCCGCAAATGATTTACAGCGTCCACCAAGACAATAGCGTTGTTGACAATGACACCGACCAAGAAAATGACACCTAATAAGGCAATAATGCTTATCGAGAGATTGGCCGCGCGCAATCCGGCAATTGCACCGATCAATGCAAAGGGAATGGTGAACATGATCACAAATGGGTGAATCAAGCTTTCAAACGTGGAAGCCATAACTAGGTATACGAGAAAAACAGATAATCCGATGGCAAAAATGAGGCTGTCGAATGATTCTTCCATTTCGCGGTTCTGGCCACCTAGCGCCGGTGAGATGTTCACAGGCGATGGGTTTTCGCTGATGACCTGCTTAACCTCATCCATGACCGCGCCCAACGACCGACCTTCCACTTCGCCAAACAAAATTGCAACCCGACTTTGACCGATGCGATGGATTTCGCTTGGACCGCGTCCTGAGTTCACTTGCGCCACTGAATTAAGCGTCACCGGTTGGCCGTCACGAATAGCGACAACCATATTTTCAATATCACCCCTCGTGTTGCGGTCCTCAATCTGGTTGCGCAAGCGGATGTCGATCAGGCGATCGTCTTCTTTGAAGCGTGACACAATTGTGCCGTCAACTCTGCTTTGCAGGGTTGAAGAAACGCCATCAACGGTTAGACCAAGACGTGATAGACGAGCGCGGTTGAAGACGACATTCAACTCTGGATTGCCAGACTCTAAAGAGGCCCGTAAGTCTGTAATTCCGTCGATCTGTTCGAGTTTGGATTTGATGTCTTCAGAGTATTGTTTGAGTTGATCCAGGTCTTCGCCAAAAAAATGCAATTCTAAAGGCGTCTTCAGGCTGAAGAAACTGGGTCTTCCTAGCTGTGATTCAACACTGGCTCTGCGACTAAATGACTGGCGAAGTGTATTTTCTGTCTGGCGCTGCATTAATTCATCGCTGCGGTCGGCCATGACTACGTTGAGCTGGGCGAGGTTTTCATCTTTTGTTTTTAATGATAGGCCACCGGAAACACTGCGTGTTCCTACCGAGCTATAAACTAAACGCACCCTTTCATCGCTCTGGGCGATGGCTTCCATTTCCTTCATTTCTCGATCGGTTGCCGGTAATGCTGTGCCTTCGGGCATTGTCACTTCAAAAAAGAACTCGCCTTCGCTGAGTGAGGGGATGAGTTCGCGGCCCAGTCCCTGTGACACGAATAAAGAGGCCACAAAGAGACCACAAACCGCCAAGATCATTAACAGCCGATGCCGAAGTGCGCCACGCAGCAACCATTCGTAACTTCCTGTCCAACGACTGCTGGGGTCGGGGCCTTTTTGCTCGCTTTGAGCATTTGCCTTTTTTCCGCCCCACGACGCCAACATCGGGATTAAAGTGAGGGCGACCACCAACGAAGCAGCTAGACTGAAAGTAACCGTAAGTGCTTGATCGCGGAAAAGCTGGCCTGCAATGCCTTCCACAAAAACGATGGGAAAGAAGACGGCAATCGTTGTCAGAATGGATGCGACGACAGCGCCGCCTACATTCAAAGTGCCCTCGATGGCCGCCTGAGACTGGGACATGCCCGTTTGTCGAAAACGATGAATCGATTCCAGCACAACAATTGAGCTGTCGACCAGCATGCCGATACCTAACGTAAGTCCTCCAAGTGACATGATATTGAGACTCACGTCCAAGCTGTGCATCAGAATGAATGTTGCGATAACCGAAATCGGTATTGAGGTGGCAATAATCAAAGTTGCTCGGTTGTCACGCAAGAATAACCAAAGGACCGCCACCGCCAATAGGCCACCGATCAACAACGCCTGCTGGACCTCGCTTATCGATTGTCGAATAAATCGAGATTGGTCGAAAAGAGGGGTGATGTGCATCTCGCCTGTCAGAAAACGAGGCATCCATTCCAAGGCAGCTGTAACACTGTCGGCCACAGCAACCGTGTTGGCGTCCGCCTCTTTGTAAATCTCGATAATGACGCATTCTTCGCCATTGACGCGCGTGATCTCGTCACGGTCCTTTGAACCCATCACCACCGAAGCCACATCATTGAGGCGAACGGGCGCGGATCCTGGCGCTGTTATTACCAGGTTCCCGATCTCCTCTAGGCTGTCGTATTCGTTTAACGTGCGAACCATGAACTGGCTTGTTTCGCTTTCAAGTGATCCACCGGGCCGATTGATATTGGAGCCGCTAAGCACGGTTGCCAAGTCACTAGGAGAAAGACCCATCTGGGTCAGCCGCCCTTGGTTTACGTTGACTTGGATCTCTTCTTCCTCACCGCCTTTAACTTGAGCGGATGCAACACCTTCCAGCTTGCCAAACTCGTCCTTTAACTTTTGATCCGCGATCGTGCGCATGAAGCGAAGGTCAGTTGAGCCTGAAAGGGCAATGCGCATGATTGGGTCGAGGGCGGGGTCGTATCTGAGAACAATAGGACTTTCGGTTTCTTCCGGCAGCGTCAGCCGGTCGATCTTCTCCCGAACATCCATCGCCAAGCTGTTCATGTCGCTGCCCCAACCGAATTCGAGCGTCACTTCGCTCATTCCAGCGCGAGAAACTGAATGTATTTCCCGTAGACCTCGTAATACGCCCACGGCATCTTCAACGGGCTTAGTGACTAGATTCTCGACCTCACCGGGCGCAGCGTTTGGGTATTCTGTTTGCACGGTCAAAGACGGGTAGCTAATGTTGGGTAGAAGGTTAATCGGCAAACGAGATAGGCTTACGGCACCAAATGCGACAACCGCCAAAGACACCATCAGCACCGTCACTCGCCTGGAGACGGAAGTTTTAACGACGGAGCGAATCAAGGGCCCGCCTCTACCTTAGCCGTCACCGCAGCGTCAGGGCCACTGAGTATTTCAACTGCCATGCCGTCCTTCAAGTTGCGCTGGCCCTTAACGACGATGAGTTCATCGCCTCCTAAGCCGTTTGTGATCTCAGTCTGGCCGCGATCCGCAAAACCTATGCTGACGATACGTTTAAATGCGCGAGAGTCTTGGGTAATAAAGACGTGATGCGATCCTTGGTCTTCGATAATGGCGGTTGTGGGTACTAACAACGCGTTTTGGCTACGATGAGTGATGATACTTATGTTTGCGAAATCGCCAGGTCGCGTCGCGGCTGGATATTGTCTAATTTCGGCAGTCACTTTGACGGTACCGGTTTCTGAATCCACGATTGGACTGATTAATCTGACATGGCCCGTCAGATGCGTCTCATTGCTCTCTACTTCTATTTCCAAATCTTGGCCTACTTTTACGAATCCCATTCTAGTGGCGGGGATGAACACCTTCACAAGCAGGGGATCCATGTCCATCATGTTAAAGAGGGCGGCGCCCGAGGATATGTTGGCACCTAAATCCACTGACCGGCGCGTTACCGTACCCGTAAAAGGAGCAGTTACTCGCGTGTAAGAAAGCATTAAGGTTGCAAGTTCTAATTCGGCTTCCGCCTGTTTCAACGCGTTTTCAGTGAGTTCAAATTCCTGAGAGGATAAGAAACCTGCTTCGGTCATGCTCTTTCGTCGAACGAATTCGGCTTTGGCCTGTTCAGCCTGGATTTGAGCTTGTCGTAGGCGCAATACTTGATCGCTATCTTCAATGACCAGCAATAACTCGCCGGCTTCAACATCGTCGCCCTCTTCGTGGATAAGTTCACGCACGATGCCTTCGGTTCTCGACCTAATTTCAGCTTTGTATTCTGCTTCTAATGTCGCCGTTGTTGTGTAGTAGGAGGCTGCTTCGCCACGTTGAATGTGACTCACAGCGACGGTTGCGCTCTCTTCTGCTTTCGGTTGTTGTGACCGGTCTAACTCACTGGATTCGCCTCCACATGCCAATATCAACATCGTCAAGCTTGCGCTAACTACGGTTCTTATCATTACTTGCATTTCATCCCCTACTTAAATACGTCTGCATGACTCCAATACGCTGCATGGAGCCTGATGTTGCCGTGTTTCGCGACATAAATCAATGATGGCAAGTTGACGATGGTTGTCAACTCGATCTCTGAAATGACGCAATTTGTCCATGAAGTGAATGTGTTCATCCCATTAGTCGCCTAAACATCTAGTTCTAATTGACCTCCATATTCAGGCAAGAGCTAGGCAAATGGAATGGATATTGCTCCCCTCATAAACGTCGAAGAGGTGTCCGTGGGCTCGTCTCATGGCTGTGTCTAAAAGTCGAGCCGACCTTAGCTAGTTGCCTTCGTCTTGTTGGCAATCGAAAGGAGGCGTTAACAGGTGGCATTTGTGCTGTCGATGGTCCTGTTGACGCTTTCCGGCCAGTCGGAAGCATGGCTGGAAAAGGAAGAGGCGGCTCGAGCTGCACCCATCGAACAACGGCCACAACGCTTAGTTGAGCTCGCACGTGAATTGTTAGCCATATACGATGACCCTGTGCGTGCCCGTCTATTTGCAACAGAAGCGCAAGAGCTGTTGGCATCAAACCAGCCATCCGAACTGGTCGCGCAGTGCTTTATCATTCAAGGCGACGCGCTAATCCGTTTCAAGGATCATGCGGCTGCCATGGTCGCCTACCAAAAGGCCATTAATTACGCAAAAGAGCAAGGCTACTGGAGCGCAGCGGTTGTCGCATATGAACGCACCGTTGAACGGCACGAACAATTAGGCGACTATCATGCGGCGCTCGCAGCCGAGCGCGAAATTTGGGTCATCGCGGACCGCCATAACCTGGAAAGGCGAGCCGCTCAAAGCCTTAGCCACATGGGGTCGATTCATAGGCAGTTGGGTAATGATGCAGATGCCATGGATCACTACTTCCGGGCGCTTGAAGCCTGTCACCTAGTTGGCGATAAACGTTGCCAAGCGCAAACACTTAACGACATCGGTGACATACACAATAGTTTGGGTAACTATTACGAGGCGTTGGATTTTCATTTGAGGGCCATAGACATTAAGAGGCAGTTAGATGATCCGGCAGGATTGGCGCATTCTTTTGCCAATGTGGGCACCATCTATAAGAACATTGAAGACTACAAACTTGCGGAGCAATATCACCGTCTTAGTTTCAATTTGTGGCAAGACATAGAGGATCGAGCAGGCGTCTTGCGCGCGCTCATTAATCTTGGAACCGCGTATGTTGAGATGGGGGATCTTGAAAAAGGACTGGAATTCCTGAACCGCTCGCTAGAACACGCCATTGAGCTAGATGATTTAGAGGGCATGGCAAACGCAAAAGCACAGATAGCCACGATATTTATTCAACAAAATCGATTGGGTGAAGCCGAGGCGGAAGTGCGGGAAGCGCTAGGTTTGAATTTCAGTTCTCAATCATTCGCAAATGCAGCCATCAACTCCATCACGCTTAGTGAGATTCAACAAAAACAGGGTGACTCAACGGGGAGTTTAGCGTCACTGCAGGAAGCTGTAGGCTACGCCAGCGATGCCGGTGCAAAATCGGTATTGCGAGATGCGTTGGTAGCTATGGCCGCCGTTGAGCGTGAACAAGGCAAAATTGAGCAGGCCACTGATCACTTATTTCAGGCTTATGCCCTGCATGAAGACCTCATGAACCGTGAAGTCGCTCAGCGCATTAACAACTTACAAGCCCAACACGCTATTGCTCAAAAACAACGGGAAATTGAGTTACTCACACGTGACAATCAAATCAAGAACCTTGATCTGGGTAGGCAAAGGCTTATTCGCAACGGTATTTTGATCCTGGCCGCACTCGTCCTCCTTGTAGCCGTTTTGTTATTTGGAAGATACCGCCAATCTGTGGCTGCGAACAGCCGTTTACAAGAACTAAACGACCAAATGAATCGGCAGACGAAGGACCTTGAAATGATCAACTCTAATCTGGCCGAAAAGACACGCCAACTCTCAGAAAAGAATGAAGAATTGTATTTGGTCTCTGTCACCGATCCTCTGACTGAAGTTTTCAACCGTTCCTATCTAATCCAACTCCTAGAACGAGAGCTCTCCAAAGTGAGGCGGCATCAAGTCGATTTGTCTTTGTTAATGATTGATTTTGATCATTTCAAGGAGATTAACGACACCCATGGTCATCTAGCTGGAGATGCTGTTCTATCGGAAATTGCCCAATTGATTCAAAGAATGATTCGAGTGGAAGACGCCATCGCCCGTTTTGGCGGCGAAGAGTTTGCGGTTGTGCTTTCCAATACCGATCGGGAACAGGCTTTACACGTGGCTGAAAAGATCCGTATGACAATCGCTGAAACCGAATTTGAGGGGCATCCTGATATCAAGGTGACAGTGAGTATTGGCGTTTTAGACCATACTGCATGCTCCGAATTGACGATAAATCACTTGATCGCTTGCGCTGACGCAGCGTTGTACCAAGCGAA
The DNA here is from genome assembly GCA_029263455.1 of Holophagae bacterium. Lineage (GTDB taxonomy): Bacteria > Acidobacteriota > Holophagae > Acanthopleuribacterales > Acanthopleuribacteraceae > JAGQSC01. The sequence continues at coordinate 235,344 of JAJCXM010000004.1, read as the reverse complement.
AGATGCCGGCCGCAATCAGTCGTTCGTTTTTGAAGGTGCCCTGAACTAAAAGTAGGGACGATTAACGATCGGCTTTTCCGGTTCGTCAGTCAGGTGCCAGGGCAAGTGGTCGGCACTGCCGTCGTCCCATTCAGGGGTTGGCTGGGGGCGATTGAATTGCCGGTAGCGATAGGCCAACAGGGTGCCGGTCACTGCGCCAAATAGGTGGCCTTCCCAAGAAACGTCAGGGTAGATCGGCAACATACCCCAAACCATACTGCCATACAAGAACGCGACACACATGGCAATGGCGATTGATTTGGTGTCTCTCCGAAAAATGCCGCTAAAGAACAAGAAAGCTGCTAGACCGTAAATCAATGCGCTCGCCCCGATGTGTAAGGCCGTTCTTGCAAATACCCAAACCATGAGAGCGCTGCCGAGCCATGTCCCCAAAATAACGCGTAACGCTATCTTTCGGTAAAAGTGTAACGTCGCCATGATGAGCACAAAGGCAGGAATCGAGTTTGCGCCAACATGTCCAAAGTCAGCGTGTAAAACGGGCATGGTTAACAGGCCCCACAGTCCCTCCAAGTGCCTGGGCAACACGCCGAATCTGCCAAAATCTGCGTGAAACACAACTTCGGCCACCTTCACCGACCAAATGACGGCAACAAAAGCAAGGGCGGCAATGAGCCGATCCTTTACGGCGATTTCCTGCTGGGCTTGGGTCAACTGTCCTTCTAGGTCATTCATATCTTTAATATAGCGCAGTCTCTAGGGTGCGATGTAGTCAGATGATCTGTTAGAATAACGCCGCTTAGGATTATTGATTTATGAATGGGGGCAACGTGGACGCCGATCATCGGGATTTGCTCGAACCATTTGTCACCAATCTTGACGATCAGGTTTTTGCGATCAAGAACTTGCAAGGCATGGTTGGTGCCATTATGGCCCGCTACTCGCGTGCCGAAACCGGGCTACGCGAAACTCTATTGCGCGAATTCATCAAAGAAGACCAGTTGAATTTAGAGAAAGCTTCTAGTTTGATTGATCGCGTGTTAATCGCCTATGGAGATGACTCGGTCGGCGAACTTGAAGGTAGCCATCTGTCATTGGAAGGCATTTCAATGTTAGCCACCAAGGAGATTGAACACCGCCGTATAGGTGGTTCGCCCATTGAGCAATCGACGCGCTACGTCCGCTATGACTTCAGGGGAGACGACGGCAAGTTCCCATATATAGTGCCAAATGGATTCGACGCCCAACTCAACGCCGAATATATTCAGGTGATGGATCAGGTTTTTACGGGTTATGGACAAATGTGGGATCCGTTAATTTCCTATTTGAAGACACGTAAACCGATCGACGAGGCAACCTATGACGTACGTGGACACGGCCACGAAACGCGAGCCCAACTGGACAATGACCATGACCGTAAGAATTTCGCCAGAACCTATCGCATGGATATCAAAACCAAAGCCTGCGATGTACTCAGAGGCTTTTTGCCTCTGGCCACCAAAGCCAACGTGGGCCTTTTTGGCAACGGTCGCTTCTTCCAGCACCTGATCAGTAAATTATTGTCGTCACCCTACCCAGAAGCGGTCGATTTGGGTGAACGAGCACTGACTGAATTGAGTAAGGTCATCCCTCACTACGTCAAGCGCGCCAAACGTATGACATACATGTGTCAGTGTCGTGATGGTATGAAAGCCATTGTTGCCAGCCTAGGGCTGCCCACAAATAACTCTGGTCCAATTTCTCAGGCAATTGAACCGGATCATGAGTTTATGGCAGACAGGCTCGCTGCAAGTGATTCGGTTACGCCCGCTGCCATACGACAAGCGTCAAATGCAGAAATGGACCTTAGCTTAACGGCGTCAATGGTCTTTCCCTATGCCAACTGCTCATTCACCGAAATACGATCTCGCCTTGCTGAGTCTGATGACAAAGTTTGGTACGAGATCTGGGATGCCTATTACGGCGACCGGAAAATGAGACGTGATCGGCCAGAACGTGGCATTGAGTTCGGCTACCCGCACAATCTCGAAATGGTCACAGAATGGGGCGTTTACAAAGACTTGATGCGACATCGCATGGGCACCATCCAATACCAAGAGCTGCAGCCAAATTTGGGCTTTCAAATGCCCGAGGAAATAATAGGTGCTGGACTCCAAGATATGGCAAATCAGACTATAGAACACGCCGAGTCATTGTATGCAACCCTTGCCAAAAAGGCTCCTGGCTTACAAGCCTACGCGTTCCTTCAAGGTCATCGCATGCGCTGGATGGTCAGCATGAATGATAGGGCGCTCCTGCATATGTTGGAACTGCGAACCACAGTTCAAGGGCATCCCAACTATCGGCGCGCTTGTCAATCAATCCATCAGAGCTTGGAAAAACGATTCCCACAAAGAAGTGCGCGCATGTGTTTTGTTAATCACGATCCAGCATATTGGTCGCGCGGTGATTCTGAAGCTCGACAGAGGCTTAAAGAAAACCAATTAGATGGCAATCAAGGGTAATTCACTTACCAAGCTGTTACCGGTCGTAGCAGGACTTGGTTTTGTCTTACTGCTTTGGCTGATTAATCTCAGCTATGCGCCGCAGATGGTGCTTGATGACGCCTTCGTATACACCCGCTACGTTCAGAACGCCCTTAACTTTGGTGATATGGCTTGGAATGTCGGCGTTGATGGGACGGATGGATTTACCAGTTTTGGACATCTTATTCTGATCTATGCCATGACCTGGATTTCATCTGCCGATCCTTTGAACGTTGCATGGTGGTTGTGCGTCTTGGTGGGGTGTTTCACGGTATGCGCGGTCTATTTATTGCCAATGTGGATTCGACGAGATGTTGGCTGGACGGCCATTGTTTCCGGAACTGCAGCGATTGCATTGGTCGCTCAAGCACCCTACGTAGCTTATTGGGTCCATACCACCATGGATATGACAACGATGGCCGGCGCCACTCTGGTTTCAGCCTTTTGCAGTGCCCGCATCATGACTGCTGTGCCTAAGTCATGGTTACAGGTCGTCGGATTGGGCGTTGGGGCCGCATTGGCTGCTTGGGTGCGGCCCGAAGGCTTCTTGGTTGGCGTGGTCCTACAGGCGCTACTTTTGGGATCTCTTATCAAGCCCAATGCAGCCGTCTCCAAAATTATCTTTTACGGTCTGCAATTTGGCTCACATCGCCGCCAAATCATGGCTTTCCTGATATGGATCTTACTCAGTTGGGGTTATTTCTTGGGACATTGGGCCAGCTACAGGCATCCATTTCCGAATCCGGTTTACGTGAAAACGGCAGGTTTTAGCCTAGAAGCCGCCCAATCGGGGTTTCGATATCTTTGGGACGGACCAGGCATGGGTCGACTCCCGATGGGACGCGAACTGCATCGGAATGGTCGAGTCGCCTGGCTAGATCACCAAGAACTTAAACAGGCGATTCAACCCGATGAGCGAGCGTGGCCAACCCAGGTCTTCCTGTTATTGGTTATCGCCGCCTTTGTTTGCAGCCGCAGATCTAAATGGTGGCGACAAGAAACGGAGGCCAAATTCAATTGGCTGCTGTTGCTTACGCCAATGGGGCTGTTCGGCTTAATTGTGCTCAGCGGCGGTGATGACCATTATGTTGGCTGGCGGATGGTGGTCCACGCGGCACCGGTTGCTAGTGTAGGGATTATCATGGCCATCTCGGGAGTGCGATTGGCCCCCCTAAAATGGATTGGCTTGATGCTCTTGCTCGTGTTGATTGTTCGTGGAAATATGGTTACCCAAAAACGCATGGCTATGTGCAGGCTGATTCATGAATCATGCGGACTCGGTTCGTTCATCGAACGTTCCGTTTCGCTGTCAAATTATAGCTGGGACTCATCTCATGCAGCCATAGATCGGCAAGTGGGAGAGGCACTTACAACGTCCTTTGATTCGTCAATCCGTGTCGGACAATCGGATTATCTACGCGTTGCCGCGCATTTTTCAGGCGAGGTGGTCGATTTTAGCGGTTTGGTGAATGAAGAAATTGCGCACCGACCTCATGTGCCCGCCTTTAATCTCTTCAATCCGGCCGATCTATTGGAGACGCCAGTGGATATCTATTTTTGGGGCTTTAAGTTTTTGGATCCATTGAGTTTAGCTAACTTTCCGTTATCCAGCATCGAAGTTGAAAAAATTCTCTATCCTTGGCCTTGGCCCGAGCGTGAGGATCCCGTCTTTTTGTCGCTGATCGATCAATATCGCGGTGCATCAATCCAACTCTCAGATGGGCGCTACTTCAACTTTTTGATCCATCATGACGCACTAGCAAAGCTGAAGCTAAACCAACAAGAAATTCACGTTGGGCCATCGATTAACGGTAGCGATCGATGAGGTCCAACAGTTCGCAGTCATGACAGTTTCCAAATACTTTGATTTGCGTACTCAGGTCCATCCCCAATAGGTTTGGAATATTGGGGTCCGCGCCGGCCTGCAAGAGGGCTCTGATGACTTGATAATGTTCAGGCACATATTCGGGAGCGGAATCATCAGGCAAAAAGATACGGAAGTAGACAGATTTATGTAAGGCCGTTTCACCAAATGTGTTTTGCGCATTAACGTCGGCCTTAAGCTTGATGAGTGTTTCGACGGCGTCCAAGTGAAACTGGTCACATGCGGTCATCAATGCTGTGTTTCCTTCCCTGTCTTTCTCGTTGACGTTCCAGCCTGCACGCACAAGGCGACGAATCTGTGAGCCGTTTAGCTCACCCATCAAATCAATCAATAGGGTCTTGAAAGGCATCAATTGCGCATCCAACCCTTTATCTAATAAGGGCGTTAACAAATCATCGTCGGACGCCATCAGAGTAGGAATAAAGATTTGGCGAACAAAATAGCCACTCTTTAAGATCGGCTGACTGGGCAGGTTGATCGCGCTCTTTTGTCTGGCTCTTAGGGCATTAACAAACTGAAGGGTCATCAATTGATCGGCACTCATGACCACTAACTGCTGCTCAAGAGCACGACTTAGGGGTTCCCAGTCCGCTAATTTCGCAATTAATAGTGGCGTTTCACCAAAATTACTGGCTTGATTGGGGTTGAAGTCTTCCTTAAGTGCCCAAAATACGAGTTCGAATTCTCGATTCCAAATCCAATGAAGAAGCGCGGTGTAGCCGTTGCGATCCGTCGTTTCCTTATGGGCACCTTTTTTAAGCAACCATTCTGCAGCAATATTTTCTCGTGCATACATCAGAGCCGTTCGTCCCAGAGCGTCTTTTTGCTGAACGCCCGCCCCCTGTTCCACGAAAAACCGAGCCAAATCATGCTGATTCCTTGAGATCGCGACATGTAGTGGGAGTTGACCCCAGCGGTCGGGCTTGTTAACAGGCACGCCAGCATTGACTAATGACATGGCCAGCTTTTCATTGCGATTGATGGACACGAGAAGTGCATCTACACCAAACTTGCTTAAAGACGCGCCGGAGTCCAGTAACGCTTGAACGGATTCGAGATTAGATTCGGACGCTGCCATTTCCAAAACCGATCCTCCAAAGTCGAATACCGCATTAGGATCAGCGCCATGCTCAACCATGCTGGTCACCCATTGCACTGCATTTTCACGATCTAATGGAAATACCAAGCTAGGGATCGGACCATCATCCAGCTCAACGCCAAATTCCAAGAGCAATTTTGCTACCTCCCAAAGATCGCTCATGGCAGCGACTTCAATAGGACTCAAGAAAAAGCCGGATCTGTTGTGATCGGCCCGCGCTGTTAATAGCAGCCTAAGGGTGATCGGCTGGTTGGCTGCCACCGCTAAATCAAGCGCACGCAGTCCGTTGTTTTGCACCACATCTAGAGGGAATCGCTGCTCGATGAGCCAAGCGACTACTTCTTGGTGGCCGCTGGCGGCGGCTGCCATAAGTGCATTGCCGCACACGGTTTCATCGAACAAAATATCGGGAAAATTCAACTCTAATCCCTTCAATTCGTGGCAGGTTTCGGCGTCAACCACGCCGCGGAAATTGGCTTTGACTGCTTCTAAATCGCCACGTAACGCGGCATCCACCAACTCAGAACCCGAAAATAACAGGAGGCATAACAAAATGGTCATATGCCATCAAACCATATCCTATTGCCTGCTGCAATTTACGTCGTCGACGATAGCGACTTGCCAAACATTATTAAGTTTGACTTTAATAATCTTAAGTATTATGTTCATGACAGACAATATGAATTGGAGGCGAGGTGGGGAATACAGAGTTGTCACCTTGGATGCGTGGGCTTGATGTTGAGGATTTCGCCTTTATACGACGCTTTATTCTGGCGTCCGGGTCTCTTAAACAAGTTGCCTCAGTCTACGGGGTTTCTTATCCGACCGTGAGACTGAGATTAGATCGGCTAATTGCCAAAATCGAAGTCTGGGAGTCCTATCAGAAACGCAGCGAGTTTGAGCGCTTATTGCGTGCAACATACGCGGAAGGCAAAATCGATGCGCTTAGTTTTAGCCAACTCTTGAATTCATATCTAAAAGAAGGGAGCGAATCGCATGATGATCATATTCATGAGCCTGGTCTTAAATAGTGCCCTCAACGAATTCAACGGCGAGCCTGACTTTTGGCGACAGGTACAATCGCTCGGATTCGCGCAATCTGGTGTGTTGGTTGAATCCGAACATGGAACCAGTCTCCAAATTAACGCAAATTCAGGGACAAACATCCCTCTCCTGGTATGGAAGGACCCGGTCATTGAAGGCCCTAGATTTGTGATTCAAGGCCAAATTCGCGGCACGCAAATCGTGGACGGCTATGTGGAAATGTGGGCAACATTTGCCGACGGATCTCGCTATTTCACGAGGACCATCGCCGCTGATGGCCCATTGGGCCGGCTAAGTGGCGATTTCGATTGGCGAGTCTTTCAATTGCCCTTTGATACGCTTGGCAAAGCACCAGCTCCCGTGATGCTTGAGCTCAATCTCGTCGCACAGGGCGAGGGCTCTGTTGAGATAGGTCCCTTGCGCCTCAGTTCATCACAACCATCCTCGGCGTTTAGTGTGCTTTTCGCCTTGGCCGCAGGTCTTTTGATGATTGTGATTGCCATTCTTACGTTTATTGAAGGTGGCAAGATGATGTTGGGTGTGTGCGTGGGCATAGAATCGATGTTGGCGCTCTGTAGTTTGTTACTAGCGTTTAAGTTATGGAGTGCAGGCGCACCTAGCTCACTCGCGTTTGTGACCGGCATCGGGGCTGCGCTCTTTTCCTTCTGTGTGTGGCGCTGGCACTCAAAGCGCACTCGTGAAGCGGAGTTAAGGCGCATCCAATCAATGGCATAAGATAAAGAAATCTTTATATTGACATACCAAGGGGTGCGTGGCAACATGGCCGAGGAGGCCTTGTGAACCCATTACTTGAAGCGCTGCGAGCACTTGCGGAGCCCACACGACTGAGAATTCTGGCCATTTGTGCCCAAGCCGAATTGACCGTTTCAGAGCTGACACGAGTGCTTGGACAGAGTCAGCCCAGAGTCTCTCGTCACCTGAAACTCTTATGTGACGCTGGCGTGCTCGAGAGGTTTCGTGAACAAACATTTGCCTACTTTCGAATCGCACGGGCCGGGGCTGGAAGTGACATCGCGCAAGCCATACTAGAGCTCGTACCTTCACAAGATACGACTTATGCGCTTGATTCGGACCGTGTTAAGGAGGAACTCAGCACGCGAGAGCAAGAGGCCGCCGAGATACTACTTAAGTTAGGCGCTGAACTGAAGGCAGCGCGCAAGGATCAACCTTCGGCAAGTGCTTTGGAACGAGTTGTACATAAGTTAATTGGTAGCGCTGACTTGGGTGAGCTACTGGAAATTGGAACCGGCACTGGTGGCATGCTGCAGTTGCTAGCCAAACAGGCGCAACACGCTGTGGGGATCGATATTTCGCCGCAAATGTTGCGTGTTGCCCGTGCACAAATTCAGCGTGCTGGCATCGCGGATCATGTTGCCGTTCGTTTAGGTGACATGCATCATTTGCAGTATGCAAATCAGAGCTTCGATATGATTTGTTTAGATCGTGTTTTGGTTTTTGCCGACGATCCCCGCGAGGTCATCCACGAAATGGCGCGTTTATTGAGACCTGAAGGACGTATGGTCATCATTGAGGTGATACGCGATGATCGACAGCCTGAGGCCATAGAATCACAGAAGTTATGTCAGTGGCTTACCGATCGCGGCATGAACCTAGACAAGCAAGATCTCGTTAAGGGTCCTGGCGCCGATGTTCTTGTTTGGTCAGGACGGTTAGCTCAAAAACAGTTTGGTGTCGCCTAGATATAGGGAGTCAGTAATGAGTAAATTGGCAAAAGCCTTAGAAGACCGCATTTTGGTCCTCGACGGTGCCATGGGAACGATGATCCAAAGTTACAAATTAAGTGAGTCAGATTTTAGAGGGACGCGCTTTATTGACCATAGTCACGACCTCATGGGTAATAACGATTTACTCAATCTCACGCGACCGGACGTAATTGGCGACATCCATGAAGCTTATTTATTGGCAGGCGCCGACATCGTAGAGACCAACACCTTTAACGCCACCTCAATTTCGCAATCCGATTTCGGCACTGAAGACTGTGTTTACGAATTGAATTTTGAGGGCGCAAGACTGGCGAAGGACCGCGCCATCAGAATCGAGGAGAGTAGCGGTAGGCCGCGTTTCGTGGCAGGCGTGCTTGGTCCAACTAATCGAACTTGCTCACTATCGCCGGATGTGAATCGACCCGAATTTCGCAACGTCTTATTCGATGAGTTAGCCGAGACCTATGCCGACGCGGCGCGCGGTCTTTTGGATGGTGGTTGCGACGCGCTTCTGATTGAAACGATCTTTGATACATTGAACGCGAAAGCCGCCATTTACGCGTGCTTGCAGGTAATGTCAGAGAGGCAACAGACGGTTCCTATCATGATCTCAGGCACCATCACGGATGCCTCAGGTCGTATTCTTTCAGGTCAAACGGTTGAAGCGTTTTGGTATGCCATCCGTCACGCTAAACCACTGGTTGTAGGTCTTAATTGTGCGCTTGGCGCAGATCAGCTGAGGCCTTATGTGGCTGAGCTGGGACGGTTGTCTGATTGTTTTGTTTCCGCACACCCCAATGCAGGTTTACCCAACGCATTTGGCGGTTACGATGAGTCACCTGAAATCATGGCAGCTCAAATCCGGGAATATGCTGAATCAGGTCTTCTCAATATCGCAGGCGGCTGTTGTGGCACCACGCCAGATCACATTCGTGCCATGGCTGAAGTCGTGGCCGGTTTGGCGCCCCGTAAACCTGTTGATTTAGTTCCAAAAGGGCGACTCTCAGGCCTTGAACCCTGTGTGTTGGATCGCTCACGTCTCTTTATCAACGTAGGAGAACGAACCAATGTCACGGGCTCCGCTCGCTTTAAACGCCTGATCAAGAAAGGTGACTATCAGCAAGCGGTTGAAGTAGCTCGAGACCAGGTCAACAACGGCGCTCAAATCATTGATGTCAACATGGATGAGGGTTTGTTAGATGCCAAAAACGCCATGTCCATTTTTCTGAATACCATTGCTTCGGAGCCCGAAATATCACGCGTTCCTGTCATGTTGGATTCTTCCGACTGGCGTATCTTGCACCATGGACTAAAACACATCCAAGGAAAGGGTATCGTCAATTCGTTAAGCCTTAAGGACGGGGAAGCGGAATTTATAGAACGGGCAAGGGAAGCCATGCGCCTGGGCGCAGCCATTGTAGTTATGGCTTTTGATGAGAACGGTCAAGCCGAAACGGCCGAACAAAAAGTGGCCATTTGTTCGCGTGCTTATAGAGTACTGCGAGATAAAGTGGGGTTTCCCACGGAAGATATTGTCTTTGACCCTAACGTATTCGCGGTTGCAACCGGATTACCCGAACACGACGGCTTGGCTTTAGCGTTTATTGACGCAACGCGAGAACTCAGCCAACTTTTTCCTGAAGTCAGCATAAGTGGAGGCATTAGCAACGTCTCTTTCGCCTTTAGAGGCAATGAAACAGTGCGAGAAGCCATGCACTCCGTTTTTCTTTTTCATGCCATTCGCGCGGGCCTCACTATGGGCATCGTGAATGCGGGCCAATTGGCGATTTATGAGAATCTCGACCCCGTACTCCGTGAACGAGTCGAAGATGTCATCTTGGCTCGACGCGATGATGCCGGTGAACGCTTACTTGAACTCGCTGCGCGTTTCGTGGGCACTCATCAAGGTGCGCAAAGAGTCGAAGATTTGTCCTGGCGAGAAGCGCCCGTCAAAGATCGGTTAAGCCATGCATTGGTCAATGGAATGGATCGCTTCATTGAGGAAGATGTCGAAGAGGCGCGACTTGAAGCCGAGCGACCTTTGGATGTCATTGAAGGGCCGCTTATGGACGGCATGAATATCGTTGGCGATTTGTTTGGTAAAGGCGAAATGTTCCTACCCCAGGTGGTTAAGTCTGCAAGAGTGATGAAAAAAGCGGTTGGCTATTTGACACCCTTTATTGAGGCAGGTAAATCAGGCGCACCCGTTTCTAAAGGCATCATCATCATGGCCACGGTCAAAGGGGATGTGCATGATATCGGCAAGAACATTGTCGGTGTCGTACTGCAGTGTAATAACTACGACATTGTCGATCTCGGTGTGATGGTTCCTTACGATCGCATTCTGGATGCAGCTATCGAACACAAGGCCGATATGATTGGTTTATCTGGTCTAATCACACCTTCGCTTGAAGAAATGGTCCGAGTAGCACAAGAAATGACGCGCAGAAAATTTGAATTGCCACTGCTTATCGGCGGCGCGACAACGTCGATTACGCATACGGCCGTAAAGATAGACCCCAATTACGCGGGCCCGGTTATCCACGTCCACGATGCCTCGAGAGCAGTGGCCGTGGTGCAACGGCTACAAGGGGCTGGTGGCGAACAAATCGTCCTCGACTATAAACAAGACTACGAGACCCGACGCCAAAGCTTTTTTGAGAAGGATCGCGAACAGTCCTTGCTTAGTTTGGATGAAGCTCGTCGTCGGCGGGATACTTTTGACTGGCAGAAAATCGCGACGCCGCCCAAAGTTACCGGCACCCAAACCCTATTGGAATACCCACTTGAAGAGTTAGTTGACTTCATTGATTGGACACCGTTTTTTGCGACTTGGGAGCTAAAAGGTCGTTATCCCGAAATATTTGGAAATGCGCGCTACGGCGATCAGGCTCGCCAGCTATTTGACGAAGCCAAGTCTATGTTGGACAAGATCATCAGCGAGAACTGGCTTGAAGCACGCGCTGTATTCGGATTCTTTCCGGCCCAAAGCGTTGGCGACGATATCCAACTAATTAACGATCAGCGTTCGGTCACTCATTGCCTACCTGGCCTACGTCAACAAGGTCGTAAGAGCCAAGCGAATATGTGTTTATCTGACTTTGTGGCGCCTGCCGAGTTAGAGCTGGATGATCATATTGGACTTTTTGCCGTGAGCACCGGCTTTGGTGTTGAGAAACGGGCGCAAGAGTTCGCCGCCGACTTGGACGATTACCAGGCCATTATGGTCAAGGCATTAGCCGATCGATTAGCCGAAGCTTTTGCTGAATGCTTGCATCAAAGGGTGCGCCGTGAGTTCTGGGGCTATGCGGACCAAGAACATTTGGACACTGAGGACTTGATTCGTGAACGTTATCAGGGCATACGCCCTGCGCCGGGTTATCCTGCATGCCCCGATCACCAATTGAAGAAAAGTATTTGGTTGTTATTGGATGTTGAGTCTCGTATTGGCATTCAATTGACTGAGAGCTTAGCCATGTTCCCAGCCGCATCGGTATCGGGATTCTATTTTTCACACCCGCAGTCGAAGTATTTTGGCTTGGGTAAGATTGGCCGAGACCAGGTGCATGACTATGCTAAACGTAGCGGAATGGAAATAGACGAAGCGGAGCGCAGCTTGGCTTCTAACCTCGCCTACACGCCACAACAGCCTCAGTTATCTTCGCCCAAGACTTAAACCTATTGCAATCGGACTATTGCAGCCACGTCTCTAGAAGCAATCCAAGATCTAAGACGTCGATGCTGCCGTCGCAGTTGAAGTCGAGTGAACCTGATCCCCCAAAGCCATTCACGGTCAGAACAGCATCTAACACATTTATTTGACCACTCTGATTAACGTCTAAGGGTCCGGGTGCACAATTACTGCTCTTCCAGTACTGAAGCAAAGTACGCAACGCCTCGGGCGGATTTGTAGGAACGGTTGCGCCCATTTGGTCGGTGGTATTGATACCGTGGCAGCTGGCACAGACGCGGATTTCGCCCGGTTTGAAATTCAGCCAATAGCGTTCGCGGATAACAGACGTGCCGTCCGGTTCTGTGAGTTGCCACGACATGGCTCGTCGAGCGGGCACAAAGGCCGCCATCGAACCATCTAACGCCAACGAAACGCTTCCTTCAGGACCACTTGATGGTGGGTTGTCGACGGCGGGATCGTGCATGGGCTGGGCTAGGACGCGACGGCCCGGACTAGGTGTGGCAAGGCCGCCAATACCGCGAAGGTGGTCGGCTTGGAAAAACTGTAGGTGAGCGATTTCGTAAACTGTCCCGCCGGTTGGGATGCTTGAAACACCGCCTGGAACCTGAAGATTAAAGGGTTGTTGAATGTCATTGCCGTCACGTGTGGTGACGTCGCGACTGACAGCCAAGGCCAGTTGACGGTCGGCCATCCAATCTTTGAAATCCTGGATGTCGACAGACTCTTCGTCAAAAATCTGTTGTTCCGGGGCCGAGAGCACGGCTTCCGGTCGGTTAGGACGGGCTCGTGCTACCACTTCCACTGGATACAACTCCCAAAGCTCACCGTTGTAAGTCACCAACACGTCGGGATCAAAGTAGTTGAGGTTTTTGTTGATGCCAGAGGTTAATGGGGTACCGGCCTCGTAATAAGCACCGTTTTGATCGATTAACTTAATGCGAAAGTCGTATCTTGACGTCGGAAAAGCGCGCGTTCCATCATTTTCGTCCGCCCGGGTTTCGGGTGTATGAACGGCCAATATGCGACCATCAGACAAATAGATGGGATCACGGTATAGGCCACTGTGATCAGCAGACGGCGTTGCGGTTACATCTGCCGTGTCGGGATGGGTCATATAAGTGATTTGCATCAGGTCGGGATTGGCTAAATCGGGACCCTCGATAGAATTGATTTGGCCTGCCGCGTGGGATTGAAACTCTGGCGCGTCGATTCCGACAAAACGGCCCGGCTGGGTAGGATCTTCACGTAGGTGGAAGAAGTTCTCGATTTCGTTAGGATTGAAGCGGCCAGCCGGGTTGAATTCAACCAAGTTTGGGTCCGTCATGCTGCGGTTAAAGTAGCCGGCCAATTCGTGTCGTCCAATATGATTCAAGGTTTCTTCTTCGCTGCCGTCCTCCATGATCTGCCAGGGGAAGAAAAGGTTAAAGCTGTGACCAAGGAGATTGGTTCCGGCGAGCAAATCCACCCGAACCGCGCGCGGTTCAGGAAAAAACTCCTCACGCGAGTCGATGATTAAGGCACTTGCGGATTCATCCGAATAATTGAATGTGCCGTAAATCGTGCCTCCCATGCTGAGTTCATCGGCGTCGGCCTGCTGGTCTCGCTGTAAGTGATCCCAACGTGTGAATATGACGCGGCCAGCGCTGTCGAGAAACGGCGTAAAGGCGCCGGATGGTGCGTGGTTGATCATGAACAAGTCGCCATTGCTGGGGTCTAGGCTCCACAGACCTGATACGGTTGGGGCTTCCTCGTATTCATCAAGTAAAGGGTAGAGGTGGGCCGCACCGTTCCTTGGACGATCAGATGCGTAGATAATGCGGTCATCACTGCCGTAGATTGCTTGGATATTGTTGTAGTTGCTAGGTTGGTTGGGCACCAATGTGATGACGGGCGTTTCGAACTCGCCAAGGCCGGTGACTTCGTAGAGTTGCCAGTAATAGGTGTCCCAAACGAATTGAGTAGGTGCTCCAATGACCATACTAAACATAGCTTTGCTTCCATCCCAATGGACATGCGGGTCGCGTACCGCGATGGCGGTTGCGCCTTGGTGCCCGTCAACACCGAAACCTGCCAATTGGGTGAGGTTCTTGGTGGTCCCTGATGGGTAAACGATGTAGAGATCTCCGCCGCGACCCACTTCGGCCATGGCGGCGATATGGTTGCCAAACGTAGAAGTGATTGTTGTGAAATCGGCTGGGATCGGCACTTGAGTGGCAAACATGATGGGATTGGGTAGTGGCCCGCCCATCTTGGAAAAATCTGCACAGAGCAATAACATCAGGGAAAGGGCAATCATCAAAAAACCTCAAAAGCTAAGTTGGCATAGCGGAATAGTGTACTAATACCTCTTAATACGAAATTCGGCTGTGATACCCGTCATCTCTAATTGAATTGTAAACAAAAAAGGCGACCTTTCGGCCGCCCAGTCCCGTTACGAAGCGGGTTTTCTTGTGTAACTGTATTTACTGGCGGTGAACCAACTTTCACCTTCGTCCAGAGATGCTTCCGTTTCGATTACGAATTGGTCGCTTTCAATGCCTGATATCTTGAGGCGAAAGTGAATCGTCTGACCAAATGAGTTCATTGACGTTTTCGATTCAATGGTTGATGCCGAAATCGTATCTTCCTCCATGGTTCCTTGAAACACCATAAGTTGCGTATTTCGTTGATCCATCTGTGTGATGCGATACATGTTTGAGAACGCGTCATACGAGAAATGACGCATGGTTGGGATTCCTTCTTCGTCGTTAAAGGTCTCTTGTAACAGGCCTCCACGTAACGAAGCAGATACTTCAGATTGGGTTGCAGATTCCGTCATCGGAGCGCCTGGTCTGGATCTGGATTCAACCTTCACTTCGAACGAACCTTGTAGAGGGCTTAACACATCCATTCCTGGCGGTAAGGGCATGCTAAACAAGTTATCGTCTATGGAGCCATTGATCTCAACAGACTCTACGTTCACGGTTCGGTTTCGGGTATAGAACTGTGCTTCCATATAGTAGGGAACCATCACGCCTTTGACCTCTCGATAGTCGTCGTAGAAGAGTCGCTGCGGCACCGGTTGACCAAAGTCGGAACCGGGCGAGTCCATGGCAATTTCCAAGTAGGACTCCGGATCTAAGTACCAGGTTTCTTGTTCTTCGCCTTTGCTAAGGGTAATGGCAATGCAGGGCAGGCCGTCGATTTCTTTGACGTCGCTGAGACTGGCGCTGTAACCACTCTCTTTGTAATCCTGCAAACGACTGACGAAATGGGTCTGTCGTAAAGCGACTTGCCTGTCCAAGTCGGTCATTTCTTGAGCGCCTTCCGCCATCCATTTGTTTAACCACCAAAGGGTTGAACCATCATGACCGATGATGACGGTCTTATTGTTCATCTGTTGGTCGATATGCAAAAGATTGGGCCGTTTCTTGTGAATGACAACGGCTGAATCGATACTAAATGCCGAAGCCATACCGGTTATTTTGATGCTTTGCACGTTATCCCAAGCGGCACCGCCTCTAGCTTCCCAGTTCTTGGCGATGATTTGCTCAACCGTGTCTGCGGCAAAAGCGGCTAAAGTCGTGACCAGAATTAAGCTAATTGTTTTCATTTAGGCCTCCTTCAACCCGAAACGTCGTAACAGACGATCTCGTCTTGGCTTCGTAAATACAGTTTCCCGTTTGATAGAGATGGCGCGGTCCAGCAGCGGCCTTTGAGCGCCTGAACCTTACCTTTTTCGGTGTATTTGTCGCCTGTCGCGTCCAAGAGTAATAATAGGCCACGATCAGATAAGACTAAAAGCTGCTTATTGGCATAAATCATCGAGCCTTTTCCCAAGCCGCGTTTTGCCCATTTGACCGAGCCATCATCCACTTGAATGCATTTCAATGTGGCATTGTCAAAACCGAAAATATGTTCTTGATGATAGATGGACGTCGAGAAATGGTTTCGCATGCGGTTCGTTTGCCATACCTCTTTGACAGCCATAGAGTCATCGATTTCCAGTAAAGCAGCGCCTACACCTTCAACGCCTGAAGCGAAGATTCTGTTAGGAGCGATAAACACCGGCATAGCGTGGCATTCGCCGGATGGCCACGGGTGGTTCCAGAGTTCAGTGCCTTCTGGGCTCAGGCCAACAAGCTTATCTCTCAAAATACACACGTATTGAGAGGCACCGCCAATATCGAGCGGTAAGGCTGAGTTATAGCCAACGCGACCACTGTCATAGGTCCATTTAACCTCGCCAGATTTACGGTCAAAGGCGTAGGTGGATTTATTCTCAGTGCCGCCTATCTCGATGACAACCATATCGCCGTCAACCAAAGGTGACTGTGAAAAGCCCCAACCAGGGATCTTGCTGCCGAACTCTTCAGGCGCATCGTGCTGCCAAACAATCGATCCGTCTTCTGTGTTCAGAGCAGCTAAGTTACCTCGTGCCGTAAAAACAAAAACAAGATCGCCATCGACGGTGGGCGTAGCCCGAGGTCCGTTACCGAATTCTGTATCGTACTTTTCACATAGCGCAGTACGCCATAATTCCTGGCCGTTTGCGGTATCTAGTGCTGCCGCAAATTCCATGAACTTTTCTTCCGTTTCGGCGGCGTACATGGTGTAGATGCGATTGCCAACCACGGTTACGGCGGAATAACCTTCACCGATTGGATTGCGCCAAAGCTCTTTTGGGCCTGCTTCAGGCCATTGGGTTAGTAGTTGAGTTTCGGATGACATCCCGTCGCGGTTCTCACCACGAAACTGTGGCCAGTCACCAGAAATAA
Organism: Holophagae bacterium; assembly: GCA_029263455.1. Classification (GTDB taxonomy): domain Bacteria; phylum Acidobacteriota; class Holophagae; order Acanthopleuribacterales; family Acanthopleuribacteraceae; genus JAGQSC01. Next base: position 218,598 of record JAJCXM010000004.1, on the reverse strand, counting down.
CGGTTAAAGATGATGCACAGAGCAATGCGCACAACCATCTTGATGGAACAATTCTAAACATGAACTCCTCCTTGAGCCTTCAAACCGATTTTTAATTAATTCGATTTTCTAAATCAATTGTTTCCCAATATGGCTGGAAAAAGCCAGTGATTTAGCTGTGTGTGCGCATGTAACACTTTTAATCGTTTCTCTATATGGAAGCCGTTAGGAGGAATATTATGTTGGTTTCGTGTTTTGTTAATTTGAGTATTGTTTTTAGTGTCCCCTCGCTGTTATTCGCCGATGCTGGTTTTGCCACTTATGAAGGTCAGCGTTTTGAGTTCGCCTTTATGGCAGCAGCAGAACGCCAGAATGAGTTTGATCCTGATGAGACAGAGTTGGCATTGGTTGTCTCCGATGCACCCGTTACCGATGAAGATGTGGCCGATGACATGATCGAACACGATATCAGTCACCTCTCGTTCGTTTTCCGTAAGGGAAAGCTGTGGAGTGTGACCTTTCACCGTGGTCCAAGCGAGACCTCGTTTGGCGAAGGACTCAAGTTCAGTGGCGAACTTAAGAAGGACATCAAGGGCCGTATCTATACAGATGGACCTGTAGATGTGATGGGCAGCGCGGTTGAGATCGATATCCAGGTTGATGCCCAAATAGCCAATAAGAAGACGCTCGATTCGAGAATCCTACTCGCGGGCGCCAAAGCTGAGAAATCCGAGTTCGCCAGCTCCTTACGCGCATTGACCGCGGCCATAGCTGAGGAACGTGTCGATGACGTGAAGTCCATGTTGTCGCCTAGCTGGTTACAGGCGTTTGAGGAAGACATGTACAGTCAGGTTTCCATGTTGAGCTATTCATTTGACATGCCAGAAGATTTCGCAGCCGAAAAAGTCACCCGCCACCAAGGTGTGACGCGCTTGTACATGCGCACCGAAGATCGTTTGGGCGTAGCGAAATTTGAAGAGCACGATGGGAAATGGTTCTTTGAAAGTGTGAGCTGGAAATACACCTGGTGATGATGTAAACACGGGCGAGCGTAGGACCGGCTTGCGCGATGGGGCCGGTTCGTTGGTTGCGCTTGTCTGTGTCTGGCCAATTCCTGTTAGAACCGCTAGGGAACGAGCAGCCAGTGCTAATTCATTCAGTTCATAGGACATCTGTGATAGCTTAGCCTGATTTCTTTATTTGTGAGGGTGGCTATGTTGTCGATGTTGTTCGCATTATTGTGGGTCCAAGACCTGAAACCCATTACCTTTGAAATGGCGTTTGAAGATCAGGCGCCAGCGATGCTCAATTTTGAGTCGCGAGCTGACGGTTGGATCGACGATACACACCTCTCGTGGGTGGAGACCGAGGGCCAAAGCTCTATGTCCTACTCCTTAGATGTCACAACAGGCGAAAAGTCGGAGTTCCAGAAGACAACAGCCGGTGTGTTTGGTTATGGCAACGCATCACTAACAGCCGATCGTGCCCATTTCGTTTATGTCTCTGAAGGCGATATCCGCGTTAAGCAATTGGCGGATGGCACCGAGAAAGCACTCACAAGGAGCGCAGCAACCGAACAGAACCCATGGTTCTCGCCCGACGGAACACAGGTCGCCTTTACGCGGGCAGGCAATCTTTTTGTGATTGATCGTGAATCTGGGTTAGAAACGCAGTTGACGTCAGATGGTTCTGATCTCGTTTATAACGGCTGGGCTAGCTGGGTCTATTTTGAGGAAATACTGGGCCGTGCCAGTCGCTATAAAGCGTTTTGGTGGAGTCCAGACAATCGTAAAATTGCCTTTCTACGTTTTGATGACAGTCAAGTGAATGAATATCAAATCTATCATACGCAAGGGCAGTACGGGACTTGGGAAAAGACCTACTATCCTAAATCCGGCCAGCAGAATCCAACCGTCCGTTTCGGTGTCGTTGACCTGGATAGTCGGGAAACGACCTGGATGGACTTTGACGAAAAAGAAGACGCCTATCTAGCTTGGCCCTTCTGGACGCCCGACAGCCAAACCATCCACGTTCAATGGCTCAATCGCGACCAGAACCATTTGGTCATTTACGCTTGCGATGCCACATCGGGCAGCAAAAAAGCGATTTACACTGAAAAACAAGCGAGCTGGGTCGAGTTCTTTAATGACATTACCTATCTACAAGATGGCACTGGCTTCATCTTGCGATCTGATAAAGATGGATACCGCCATTTGTACCTGCACGACATGGACGGTAAGTTACGCAAGAGACTGACCTCAGGTGAGTTCGAAGTCAAAGTCATTGAAGGCGTCGATGAAGCCAATGGGCGTATTTTCTTCCTGGCCAATCAAAGTGACAGCACCAATCGCGATTTGATGGTGGTAGGTCTCGACGGTAAAAAGATGAAACGCGTGTCACCTGACCTCGGCGTTCATCAAGTTGAATTCTCACCAGATTTCACTTATTACGTGGACGAGTTCAGCGACTTTCACACCCCAAACCGGGTTGGCGTTTACAAAGCTGATGGCACGTTGGTGCGTCAACTCTATGACCGTCACAATCCAGAGATGGACCAATATCAGCTGGGAAAATTGGAATCGTTTCGTATCCCAACAGATGATGGCTATCAGTTACCCGCTTGGTGGCTTGTGCCCCAAGATTTGGATACCAGTGGCAAGACGAAGTATGGCGTGATCTTTAGGATTTATTCAGGACCCGATGCGCCCACCGTGCTCAATGTCTACGGGGCCCGTTTTGGCGCAGCAAGAACCTGGCGCGACCACTATTACGCCAACGAGGGTGTGATCACCATCAGCGTGGACCATCGAGCTTCAGGTCATTTCGGCAAAAAGGGTGTGTCTTTGATGCACCGCAATTTCAGTCATTGGGAAGTGCATGATTTGTCGCTGGCGGTTAAGTGGTTGCTACAAAAACCCTTTATCGACGCTAAACGGATAGGAATTACCGGTCATAGTTATGGCGGCTATATGACGCTGCTGGCATTGACCAAAGCGCCCGAGCTTTTTACTCATGGTGTGGCAGGCTCGCCGGTCACCGATTGGCAACTCTACGATACGGTTTACACTGAACGATACATGGACCGGCCTCAGGACAACCCAGAAGGTTATTTGGCCGGCTCACTGCTTGAGTCAGCCGCTAACTTGAAAGGCAAGATGAGACTCATCCACGGCGACATTGATGACAACGTGCACCCCCAAAATTCGCTGCAACTTGTCGATAAGTTAACGAACTTGGGCATTCAGTTTGAGTTCATGCTCTACCCGGGTTCAAGGCACCGCATCGCGCAGAACAAGCATCACCAAGATGGAGAACATGCCTTTTGGTTCCGTCATTTCCTTAATAAGGAATACGGACCCTAATAGCTGTAGTCATAAACCATTGGAGTCAAGCAGCTCCGAGCAAAGTCAAAGTGGCACAGACATCCCCAGACCGTCGCATATCTCGCTTCAAGGTTCAAGAATGTGAGTTTGGCTTCCAGCCAGAGGTTGTAATGCTTTTGTTTTCAGGTAAATACGGAAGACTGAGCTAGTCACTCTAACCGTTACGCCCAATTATTCGGACTTATGAGTCAGCCTCTTCCAGGCCGAGGCTCTAATCCCGTTTTTTTCAGATAAATACAATAAATAGAGATGGTCGCTCTAACCATCACATCAAATTATTAGTAATTATGAAACAGCCTCTCGAGACGAGGCTGACGCATAACTCGCTTCAGCTCAAGAATGTGAGTCTGGCTTCCAGTCATAGGTTGTAATCCGTTTGTATTCAGTTAAATACAATAAATAAGATAGTGATTCTAACCGATTTATTAGGACTTATGAGACAGCCTCGAGACGCCCGTGCCACACTTAGGGAACCCGCTATTTGCGGATCTGTTGGATGAGGATCGCCAAACCCACGGCCATAAACATCAGCGCCCAGATCGTTTGGTAGCTGGGCAGCAGTGCTTGGATCTGAGGGAACTGTGGCAGCCAACCAATGATGCCGAGTAATGAAAAAACGACGCCGCGAATCAGGGTTCGGTGTGACCCTTCCTGCGATACTGCATAGGTCAAAACCATGCCTAGTCCTGCGGCTAGTGGCAAGGCTGGCAGCCACGAGAAGGGGTGACGCCAATCAAGCACGTGGAATGTCAAAAGGAATGCGGTAATACATAACACCACTCCAAAGACGCCTTTCCCCAATGAGGACGGTGTTTTGGTGAGTGCATAATCGAGAAAAGAAGCGAAAGCGCCAATGCCGATGAATGTGGGCCAGTAATCGACTAGAGCTGGCACTTGCATGCCACGTGCTTCTAAGAACAGCCAGGCACCTAAAGAAATACCGATCAAAGCACCGATAATGGGCATGCGCCGACTTTTTGGCGGTTGTTCTGACATCATTCACCCCTAGATTCGAAGCCGGTTATTAGGAATGGCTTTCGATCCTATGATTAAACCACGAATCGTCTGGATCGAGTTCAAGGCTCTGGATTGATGCGATTTCCGTTCCCGTCGAGGGTACTGATTAATCAGGCACGCTTTCGGGCTTCTTGAAGATATTGGCGTCCAAACGATCGGGGTATTGCACGCTTTTGAGCCAGATCGTGCCTATGACCTCACCCGTGTCACGATTGACGTGTTCTGTCTTGGCTGGTCTAATGCAGTCCCCATAGAGCTGGAAATCTGAGTAAACGGAGTCGATGGGGACCTCGGTGGCGTCGACGTCGGGATGAAAGGCACGAACCTCCTGTTTCTTGATGATTTGAAAACTCTTGGCGTCAAAAAAATAAAGTGTTTCAAAACCATCGGGATCGGTGACCAGAACCTGCAAATCATCAACGAGCTTCATTTGGTAGCCCATCTCCGACATTTTTAGAAGACTATACAAATTACTGGTGACGCCGCGTTGTAACGTTCTTCGACCTGCTTCGTTGCCTAGGGTTGGCGTTTCACCGCCCATTTGCTGCCAAGCGTGATCGCTGTCCAGGGCCTCAGTGAATACGGTGGCGCCGTCGATGACAAGGTCAACTCGGGCGTTCGAAGGCGATGAGGCCTGATAGGTCAACTGGCCACGGTATGAGGGTTCTTCGATGTCGAGAACGACGATGACATTTTGCTGGCTGCCGCAACCGATGGCCTTGGCATTGAGCGTGAGTAGCTGTTTGAGGGTCAAAGCTTCGCCTGGGTTGAGCAGGCATAACATGGAAATGAATAGAGTCATGATTCGAAGTACTCCTAAGTATCTGCAATGCAATAGACGACGACGGCTCTGCAAATAAAGTTTGAGCTAGGACGTATCTATTTCGCCCCGGCAAGGGCGTGCAACTATCGGGGCCCGGGCGTCCTGAGACTGCCGCATAAATCGCTTCAAGCCTCAAGAGAGTGAGTCCGAGCTGCCAGCCGGAGGTTCGAAATCTTTTGCTTTTATATACTTAGCAATGATCCAATTTTGCCAATATGCTGTTTCGAGCAAATTAGAGGAATTATCCGACAGCCATAGGGATGTCGCATTCACATCCTTGGTTTTCATCACCCGTCATTAGCTAGATTCTGGGATTCGTCATAAACTGAATGCCGTGATCGAGCCTGACGAATTTAGGAGTTATGCATGTGGTTATTCGCCTTCTGTTACTTTCCGTTCCAAGTCGGTGAGCCCACTGACCTTGATGGCTTGTTGCGACGGCGTATCGAGTTTTCATATGAAGTGAACCAGGTCCCGGCTCCGGAGCCCATGGCGAGTTCAGACCGTGTCGTCAAGTTCTACGAAGCCAATGGCTATAAAGCGGTTTGGGTTGACCCGAGCCAAAAGCAACGCCTCAAACAGTTGCTGTCCGCGTTGTCCGAGCTTGAAAAGGACGGGCTTCCCACAAATCTCTATCACGTTGAATATCTAGTCAAACAAACCGCGCCAGACGCCTTCCCTACTTCCGTGGCGACTCAGGTGGATCTGGAAGTTTTGGGCACGGACGCTTTCCTCACGGCCGCTAATGATTTATTAAATGGACGATTGAGTCCCAAAACGCTTGATCCCGAGTGGTATGCCATTCGACCCGAACGAGACCCCATCAAGGATTTGATGAAAGCGCTGGAATCGGGCGACGTAGGTGCCAGTCTCATATCCATGAGACCCAATCATGAAGGCTACCTACGTCTCATAAATCGAGCGTCCCAACTCTCATCGCTCGCCTCCTCCGAACCCGACAAAGTCGATTCCGGGCCTCTTATCAAACCGGGCCAGTCGGAAGCCAGGATCGCCAAGATCCGCGCTAGGCTGAACGCTTTTTATAAGGGCAAAAAGTCGGAACTGCCCATCTCTGACGATTACGATCAAGATCTCCAAGATATGATAGTGATCTTCCAGGATCAGCATGGCTTGGAACCGGATGGCGTCATTGGACCCGAAACCTTAGGCCATCTGAACTGGTCATTTGACGATCGGGCCCGCACGATTACCGCTAACCTTGAGCGTTGGCGATGGTTACCTGAGGATTTGGGTTCGCGTTATATCTTGGTAAATATCGCATCCTTCCAATTGGAAGTCCGGGAAAAGGACCACGTCGTTTTTCAGAAGCGTGTCGTAGTTGGCAGAGACGCCAGGCGTACGCCGGTGTTTACGGGCAAAATGTCCTATTTAGTGCTAAGCCCGTACTGGAACATCCCGCCCAAATTAGCGGTCGAAGACAAACTACCGCTGATACGCAAGAACACATCCTATTTGAGTGAACAAGGTATTCGCATGTATCGAGGTTGGGGCGCAGACGCGGTAGAGGTCGACCCCTTCTCGATCGACTGGAAACAAGTGAGTGGGCGCCAATTTAACTATCGCCTTCGCCAAGACCCTGGCCCAAAAAACGCATTGGGTGATGTGAAATTCATGTTTCCCAACGAGTACAATATCTATTTGCACGACACCCCGGCACGCGAGCTTTTTAAGAAGAGTTTTCGCGCCTTTAGTTCGGGCTGTATCCGACTAGAAGATCCCATGTCTTTGGCCCATTATTTGCTCTCGGATCAGCCGCAATGGACGGATGCACGCATCAAGTCCGTAATCGATAGTCGAAAGGAAACGATGGTCTCGCTAACGTCATCCATTCCCGTGCATCTCTTGTATTGGACGGTCTGGGTTGACGACCAAGGCTTGATCCAGTGGCGCAATGATATCTATGGCCGAGATCGTCCCCTTATCGCCGCTCTGCTCCCTACCGATGAGTGATTAATTACTAAAGAGGATTGAACATGATGCTTTATTGGATGATGGCGGCGTTGTTAACGCCGCTGAATGAAGTTGATAGTCGGGAATTCGATGCGAAACATTCGGGTTTCATGGTTGTGGTGGGGGATATGGAGATTCCATATCAGAACTGCGCCATTTTTGTGCTTCCGGGTTCGGATACCATTATTGGTGGCGATGAAGGAAGCAGCGGACAGATTCACAGTGAATGTGAACAAGGAACGTTGGCAGCGATGCCTGACGGTCGTTGGAAATGGCGTGCGCCGTCGCAGCCTGGAGTGGCGCATATCACAGTGAAACATAAGGATTTTGACGAGCAGGTGCGGTTGACGGCTTTTGTCATGGTACCTGCGTCGGAAGTTAAGAAAGGTTCATTGAACGGCTATAGTATTGGCGATTACCCCGAAAAACCTTACAAGGGCTTGGCAGCCTATGAGGCGCCACTTGGTTTTGTGGAGGTTCAACCGGAACATTTGGACTTGTGGGTGTCGCCCCACTTCCAACTGCGTCAATTCATGTGCAAGCAGGTCAGTGGCTGGCCAAAGTTCCTAGTTTTGCAAACGAAGTTACTCTTGAAACTAGAGTATCTGTTACAGCTCGTGAATCAAAAGGGCTATTCGTGTTCCACTTTTGCGGTGCTGAGTGGATTCCGCACACCGAGCTATAACCGCTCGATCGGCAACGTGAAACACAGTCGCCATATGTGGGGCGGCGCCGCCGATATCTTCATCGACGAGAACAATGACGGCATGCTGGACGATCTCAATGGTGACGGTCGCATCACGGTTGCTGATGCCGCTGTTCTATACGATCTGTTTGACGGGCAGTTTGGCAAGAACCGTCTGCCGAACTTTGTCGGCGGGCTGGGACGTTATCGTAAGACTTCAAACCACGGCCCCTTTGTTCATGTAGATGTGCGCGGCTTCCGAGCAAGATGGGGCGACTAACGGCGCACGAATCACTCTCAACGCAAACAAACGTGGCACAGGTACCCCTGAGACTGTTGCATATCTCGTGTCAAGGCTCAAGAATGTGAGTCTGGCTTCCTCGGCGCGGCGTAACTTGTGAAGCCGGCCAGCCAGAGGTTATTGTACGTTTTGTTATTCATTAAACCAACATCGGAAGGTCGCTTTAATCGTCTTACCAAGTTAGCGGTGCTTAGGCGACAGCCTCATACCTGCCCGTGAATATGGACGTTTTATATGCATATGCCTGCCAATTGTGCAGTAAGATCGCTGTGGGAGAGGTGCAACATGATCGCGAATCTATTCGTAAACATATTCGCGATATTAGTTTGGGCACATCCCAATCAAACCGAGCAAATTGGTGGGACGTGGGTTCAGGCACCAGTAAAGACCGATGGTGTTCCGGTCTATTTTTCGGTGCCAACGCTATGTGATGGTATGCCCGAGTCTGAGACACTAGAAAAACCGTGCAACCTGTTTGTGATGCATGAAGACAATTGGCGCCAAATCGAATTCGTTCCAGCGTCGAATCGTGACCTGATTGATCAAATGTTGAAGTCTTTTGTTGACGGTGTTTAAGCTTCAGCCCGGTGAGCCTTTCTCGGCCTGTTATGTAAGGTACAAATACCCCAGCACTTTGGGTTCGAAACAAATTAGGGTGGCTACCCTCAAGACTATTTCCGCCAAAGGCACAGTAACAGAAAGCCTTTGTTTGCAGAACGCCTCTTCGCAGATCAATGTTCTTACAGGCTTTTCATTGGAGATTCCAGAGCTTGGATGGCTTTACGGAACGCGGGTTGGTGACTATATCGAACATCTAGGCTTGTTGCTCAACACCTACGAACGACCGACTTTGGACAAGAAGATGATTGGCTTGCTGAAAGAGTTCCTTCGAGAATACGATTTGATGATCGTTAACTGGTTTGCGGGCCAAGTCATCGAAGGCGAGATCGATTAATGATGAGAATAGGCGTGAAGACGCGACTGGTCATATTTTTTTCACTGTTGCTGGGGGCTCAGCAGACCTGTGTGTACTTACGCTCGGAGGTCATCGGACGCGACCGCGTACCTGCCGTTCCCGAAGCCTACCGCGTCCTTCAAAAAAGTGACGATGATGAGGTCTTCGAGTACTTGTCAGTCGAAGGGCAAGATGCGATGAGGCCTATCAATGCTTCATGGGACGAGTGGTCGGCCCAGGACTTGGCCGACTACCTGGCGATCAATGAAGCTATAGTCGAATCCATTGACTGGTACCGGCTCGGTTTCCGACAGCCCAACGATGGCGCATCTCGGATCTTGGTTGCCGAGACATTCCAAGACAAACTACCCAAAGCCCAACCCCTGTTTAACCTTATGTCTTTCGGCCTGGTTAGAGCCTGGAATGAAGGACCGAGCCCCCAAACAGCTGAGGCATTGGGACGATCACTGCTCATAAGTGACCTCTTTTGGGAGAACACCACTCTACTTAATTACATGTGCGGTTTTTCTGCGGATCTCGACATGGCCTGGGTCATTTTGGAACAACCACCCCATTCAAGTTGGGCATGCGTCGCACAGGACCTTAGCCAAAGGTCGTTGGAAAAAGGATTTCGCCAAGCTATGTACTCCGAGATTCCTGCCACCTTCCACAATTACGACACGCTCTATCAACAGCCCCAAGGCCGTTTGACCCTTTGGCTCAATAGATGTTTCGGAATCTACAATCGCCACCTCACGAAAGAACGCGCCTATCGGCGCTTCGAGCACTTGGTCAACGCCACAAGCGGACCTCTCGACCGCTTTGAGCCGATTAAGCTAAAGAAACCGTCACCGCTCCAGATCAATTTCCTGGGTGTGTCGATATTGACGTATGGCGACTCGCTTTACGAACCCTTCCTCTACAGATATGGATTTGCGTGCACCCTGCGCGACGCTTTGCGGATTTGGGTAGCCTTGGCGGAGAACGACTTACCGTGGGACGCATTCCAGGTGTCTAATCTGCTCCGAGAGTTCCATCTGTTGAATCCATTCGACGGCGAACCCTACACCGTGGATGGAAAAGGTCGTCTGCAATTGCTCCCACCCGATGATGCGCGCTGGGAGGATATATTGGGCCGCAAGCCTAGCCCTTATTTCCCAACGTCGCGATTGGTACCGCCAATCTACCCTTCGGCTGACGAATCAAGCGAGCGCTGACGGCTCTCAGTTAGCAGGTGTCAGAGTGACGGCCGTGACCTTGTATTGCGGGCACTTGGAATCTGGATCAGCATGGGGGCCGGTAACTCGGTTTATGCCCGAATCTGGAAAATGGAATGAGCCGAAAAGCGTCCCCGCTGCCATACGATCGCTGAATAGGATCGTCATTCGCGTCCGGCCCCAACGGCTTGTCAGGAATACCTTGGACCCGTTCTCAACTCCGTACTGGGCGGCGTCTTGTGCGTTTACCTCCAATACATCGCGATCAACCAATTCGACCTGAGGTGTTCTGCGCGTCATGGACCCGACGTTGTAGTGATGGAGCACGCGGCCAGTGATTAACGTAAGTGGAAAGTGGTCCACCCCGTGTTCCGGGTTGACGATATACGGGAGCATCATGAGTAAACCCTTTCCGCGTAAGAATCCGCCTTGATGGACGCTGGAAGTGCCAGAGTGATCCTGGTTGGGGCATGGCCACTGGAGTCCATCTCCTTGAAGTCGGGCGTAATTAACGCCGCCGAAAAGATGGGGTGCTATCGCCGCGATCTCGTCCATGACCGCAGAGCTATCCTCGTAATGCCAGTCCGCACCCAAAGAGCGCGCTGTTTCGTAAAACACCCGCCAATCGGCTCGTGCATTGCCTGGCGCGTCAACGCTCTTGCGGACTCGCTGAATTCGACGTTCTCCGTTGGTAATGGTACCGTCCTGCTCGAATGAGCAGGCCGCCGGTAAGATCAAATCGGCGAAAGGCGTTGTCTCATTCAAAAAGAGGTCCTGAATGATCAAGTAATCCAGTTTCTCCAGCGCTTCGGTGACGACGGCTGTTTGGGGATCACTCTGAACCGCATCTTCGCCTTGTAGCCATAATAATTTGAGCTGGCCCGCTTGAGCGGCTTCGAACATTTCTGGTGATTTTAGGCCCGGCTCTTCAGGTGGTAACTGACCCCACACATGACCAATTCGCTCACGAATAGCTGGTTCGGACAAAGATTGGTAACCGGTAAAGAGGTTGGGCATTCCGCCCATATCAGCATTTCCCTGAACATTGTTTTGGCCTCTGAGCGGCAACATTCCAGCGCCTTCTTTGCCAATACTTCCGGTCAACATGCCTAAGTTGCAGAGCCCCATCACTGATGCCGTTCCTTGAGTGAGTTCGGAAAGCCCAAGTCCGTGAACAAAGAGAACCGGTCCATGGTCGAACATGAGATCGGCCGCTCGTTGCATGGTCGATTCGCTTACCCGAGTAACACGCGACAGGGATTCGAAGTCAAGTGAGTCGACGAATTCCTTGAACGGCTCCCAATCCTCAAGCCTGTGAGCCACATACTCGCGATCGTACAGGTGGCGTGCCACCATAATTTTAGCGATTCCATTAAACAATGCGACGTTGGTTCCTGGGAATAACTGCATGTGTAGATCCGCGTACTGAGCTAGTTCTATAGACCGTGGGTCGATAACGATTAGTCGAGCTCCGTTGAGGACTGCTTGTTTAATCCGCGCGCCGACGATGGGATGGGCTTCGGTCGGGTTTGCGCCGGCCACAACTATGCAGCTTGCCAACTCAATATCGGCATATGAAGCTGACGCTGCACCGGTACCGGTCACGGTTCTGAGCGCCAACGCGGTGGAAGAGTGACATACGCGAGCACAGCAGTCGACATTGTTAGTGCCAATCACTGAGCGAAACAGTTTTTGGGCCAGATATGCGGATTCATTGGGTGCACGAGATGAGGTCAGGATGGCGCATGAATCGGGCCCGTGTCGATCGACCGTCAATCTGATTTTCTCGCACAGCAGGTTAAGGGCCCGCTCCCAGCTGATAGGTTGAAGTCCATATGGCGTTCGTTCCAGCGGTTCGGTCAACCGCTCTGGACTACTGATGAAGTTCCGCGCATAACGTCCCTTTGCGCAAAGGTGACCTTGATTTACCGCTGCCTCAGGCATACCTTTCACAGAAACTACTTCTTGGTTAGTGGAACCGACTCGAATGCGACAGCCCACGCCGCAGTAGCCACACACCGAATCCGTCTCAATGTTAGAAACTGCCGAAGTGTTCAAGTGCCTTAATGCCTCGGTCGGGCAGCTTTCTACACATGCTCCGCAGGAAACGCATTCACTTCCGCTTAATTGATCGCTGGATCCAAATACCAGCTGAGTTTGGCCACCACGGTGCGCCATATTAAATACAAATTGACCCTGCACTTGTTCGCATGCCTGCATACAACGCCGGCATTGGATGCAGCGCTCGGAGTGGAATCCGATATAGGGGTGATCGACTTTTTGCTGATCAGCGTCTAGGCAGGAGCTGGCGATATCGTGTTTTTGGAGGAGATCTGCAAATTCACACTGATCGGGCACGTTCAAAAAACGTTCTGAATTTGAGTCCGCCATTAGCGTAAGGACCCACTGACGCAGTTGTTGGAGTCTGGGTGTTTGGGTCTGAATGACCTGGCCTGCGACCAGGTGCGTGTGGCAGGCGGCTCGCGGTTTGCTGTCTCCTCTAATCTCAACCACGCAGAGTCGACAGCCTCCGGCTGGTCGCAAACCGGTTTGGTGACACAGCGTTGGGATATCGATCGCGTTTCGTAGAGCGACTTCTAGGATGGTCTCGCCGAGTTCAAATTCTATCTCCTGGTCGTTGATCCATGCTTGTTTTTTCATTTGCTAGCCTCCACAAGGCGAGTACCGAACTGTTCTAGCAGGCCATCGATCGTTTGCGGTATTAGCTGGCCGAATGCGCAAAGGCTGCTATCGGATATCAATGAAAGTTGAGCGCGGAATTCCAACATATTCTCAACCGTAAAGGGCGTTTCGGACATCTTTTGCAAGCGCAGTGAACCAAGGCTGCAAGGTAAACATTTGCCGCATGACTCGTGAACCATGAAGCGAATACAGTGCTGCAACAGTTCGCCATAGTGAGTGCCTGCCGGGATAGCAACTACGCCGCCGTGACCTAACTGAAACCCTCGCTCTGCCATTGTTTCGAAGCCAAGCGCAACATCGAACTGGTTGGCGGGAACAATCGAACCCATCGGGCCACCAAGCAGAACGGCGTCTAGCTGCCGATCGTCACATGCTCCGCCAGCCTGGTCAATCAGTTCGGATAAGGTCATTCCAAACTCGATTTCGTACAAGCCTGGCCGCCTGAACCCGTGATTTAGACACATTGTCTTCGTTCCTCTGGAACGTTGGTTTCCAAGCGATCTGTAGCGGTCGGCACCCAGTGCGATGATCTGCGGCACCACCACCATCGTCTCAACGTTGTTCACGACCGTTGGGCATTCAAAGAGTCCGCTGGTGGTGGGGTAGGGCGGGCGCAGGCGGACTTCTCCTCGCCGGCCTTCGATGGCGTTAAGCATAGCGGTCTCTTCGCCGCAAACATAACTGCCCCTGCCCGAAACCACCTGGACGTGCAATGCGAAAGGGGTTCCCATGATGGACGGCCCCAGTACTCCTGCGTCATAGGCTTGGGCGATAGCTGTTTCCAGACGTTCACGGGCCAATGGGTATTCGGAACGAACATAGATGATGGCCTGTGTTGCTCCGATCGCGTAAGCGCATATTGCTAGACCTTCCAATAATGCATGTGGGTCCGACTCCATTAATACACGGTCTACAAATGAACCCGGGTCACCCTCGTCACCATTAATGACCACAACACGATCGTGGGCGTCTGTCGCAGAACAGGCAGCCCACTTCTTGGCGACCGGAAAACCTGCGCCACCGCGCCCTCGAAGCTCGGCGTCATTGATCGTCTTAATGATTTGATAGGCCGGCACGTCGATTGCCTGTCGGAGCGCTAGATATGCTCCGGCCTTTTGGGCCGCGTCCAATTCATAGAATTCGCCGTTGCGGATACGCTGAGTCACCACCGCAATAGGTGCTAGACAGTAGACTGGGCAGATGTCACTGAATATGGCAGCAATAAACTCATTCACAGCGGCTGGTGTCTGTTTGGGCTGCAGAACCCGACCATCCGCTTTTAGCGCGTTTGGAGCCTGATAACAGCGTCCGAGGCAATAGGCTCCCCTTGTGCTTGATTCCTGACGCGCAAACTCATTTTCACCCGATTTGGCCAAATGGCATGAGGTCCCATAGCAGATTCGGGTTGCATTTGGATCGGCGTGTAAATCATCGAAGAATGAATGTAAGGAACGTATTCGGGCTGCGGTTACACCAAATTGAGCGGCCAGCTCGGTCACGGAAAATTCGCTCAACGACCCGTCATTTTCAATAAGCGCTTGGATGGCTGGCAGAATGGCGGTGGCCCGTTTCAGTTTCTGCTGGAATGTGGACTCATGCGTCATCGAACACCTCATCGGCGAAGGTCTACACTATAAACATGAGTCATCAGTCCGCTATTTGCAACCGTTCATTTTTATGAAATGAGCACCTTGACATTAGTAGTTTTGAGAACCTATGTTAGCCCTATAGCAACACAATGTGACGAGGCGATCTTTGGAGAGCCAACTTCCACCGCCATGCATTCAAGAACTCGTTTCTAAAATGGGATGCCGGCATCGTGAAATTCTCCGTACAGGCTGTCTTAAGACGAATAATCAAAAAGAATAGGTGATCACGGCAGTACTGCAGATCGGGACGTTCCGTGCCAGATTGTTCTCGTCGTAAGGTGAGTAATAGCAAAAAGGAGACACCCATGACCCGCCTAAAGACTCACACGCGTTCAACTCTCATCCCCGTGGTCCCAGCGTTATTCCTTACTTTGCTCTGGGGCTGCACCACGGTCTGCCACTCGGCTGGGACCCGTACCACAGGCGTTGGGCCGATTGTCGGCGAACCGATGGGTACGATCCCTATTGCCCCGGCGACGTCCAAGAGCGTGCTCTCCCGGTTCGCGATCGAGACGACAGGCAGCGATCACGAAGTGCGCTCGATCGGGATATTGAAGCGCGCGGACTCCACAGGCGTGGATGGCTACTTTTCCGATGACTCTGCAGACGACGACAGCTTCATATTCTCGGTCCGTTATTGCCAACTACCCGATGACCTCGCCGCCGCGGCCACCTTTGGTGAGATTGTGGGAGACTGCGTAAGAACCGGGTGTTATGAAGACTTTCCGGGATTGGGGACGACAACCAGCTTCCTTCTGGTGGGTTTTCGCATGTGGCTTCATGGTGCCGACAGTGATCAGGATCTGCAGTCACTGGTTGTCATGCCTACGGGTCCCACGCTAAACCAGGTGCTAATAGCCTTTAATGGTTCTGAGACATTGAACAACGGTTTTGTCTACCGACTCCAGTACGCGCTTGTGCCATCAGCACTACTCAGGGAAATTATTGTCGAAGACGAAGAGCCAACGTCGATTGAAGGGGTGCACTTTTCTGACTCCCTGACCGGTTCCGGCGATC
Organism: Holophagae bacterium; assembly: GCA_029263455.1. GTDB lineage: Bacteria > Acidobacteriota > Holophagae > Acanthopleuribacterales > Acanthopleuribacteraceae > JAGQSC01. Next base: position 202,898 of record JAJCXM010000004.1, on the reverse strand, counting down.
AGCGCTACCTTGGAGGCTTCTCCTTCGCGCGCGTTGGCTCCGACGCTCACCTCAAATCTGTCTCGGTGGACGTAGGCAGTGGCACAGCAACCTTCCACGATGACGACGGCGGCGAGATCCTCCGCTGGCGGATCAAGTACTACGTGCCTCGCTGAACACCGAGGCCAGCGAGCTTCAATTTGAGTTTGTTTCCTAGGTTTAAACTCTGTTTTGGATAGCAACCATGGGATTCTCGAAAACAAAGTGTTCGCTCGATTAAAGGCATGAATCCCTGAGATTACCCCGTTCCTGGCTAACTAAGAGCTACAGAGACTTAACCCGAAAATATGTAGATACTAGTGACTTGATAAAGCGGTTCTCGGAATGAGTTGTTCTGATAGCTAGCGATCAGAGATGTTTGCGGATTTCATGGTTCCATTTAATAGCTGGATCAAGTGGGTGGTAGCCTGATCGATGCCTTGTCGCATGGTCGTTTTTGAAGTTAGAGAGATGACTTCTGACTGGCCGGTTGCTTGACCAAAGACAAGGGTACGTCCGGAAGCATCAATCAAGCCACCTTCAAGATTGACATGACACACCTTTATTGATGATGAAGTGGTTGTCATTTCGCCAAAGGCGCCCATTTGCTGGTTCGATGATTGACTCCACGTCTCGTTTATTTCCCAACTTGAAACGACAATAATGTAGTCCACATCTGTGTCTTCAAATGTTTGCGCCAGTATGGATTGGTATGATTCTGGCGTTTCCAACCAATCGAGCCGATTTCGACTATAGCTTTGCAAAAAGATTTCAAGCTGTTTGTCGTCAAGCGGCACTTTCACGGCTACCAAGGCCCAGGAAAGCGCACTTTGCTTCTGGATTAATTGACCTCTTAAATCATCCGCGAACGCCTGATTCGATTCGTAGACTTTGTGAAAAGATTTGGAAAAACCCTTTAAATAACCGCGAGGATTGACGATAACGGCAACTCTCTTGTCGCGCATGTCTCGTGGGCGAAAGCTCTTGTCTGAATGGTAGCGGACGGCGTGAATCGGAGTTGCGCATGCCGAGATCATCAAGAGACTAAAGATTAACAAAACAAACGATCTGCTGACTCTCATTGAACCCCCCTAAGAAATATGAAAAATCATAGACTCTGGCCATTAAGCCAAAACGTAGGCTTGCCGTCCAGGTTTTTTGCGAACTTCACTGAACTGATTTACAGACCGTGTCACTTCGGCCTGAGCCTCGTCTTCGGCGAAAGTGCTACCCCAGTCGCATAGGCTCCTGTCGACACAGACACGCCTGTTCCACACTTTTTTTGTTAGCTGGGTATTACCTTTTGATTCATCGAAGATTTTTTTGATGCTACGAATAAAGCAACTGAGTCGGCGGAAGATCTGTCACACCCTGGGCGGTTCAGTTCATGTGGGTGAACTCTAAGAGATCATACTTCCAGCCTCCGTCTTCATAGATGACTTGGAACGTCAGGGTCCGTTTATGGGATTCCTCGAGCGCTGCGACGCCCGGTTCGAAGTGAATGGTTGCAGTTACGTAGACCAGAGTATTCGAGTGGAATCGAATGGTCTGGTAGTCGACGACGCGGGTCGCACGTGGTTTTAACGTGTTTCGTGCCATCCGGTCTTTCAAACCCTCGTTGCTATATACCTTGGTGGTATCGTGCACGTCTTGCAGCATGGCCTCGTATTTCCCGTGCCGCCAATTGGACAAGATACGCTCTAAGGTTTGCTTGATTATGCGTTCTTCGGCGCTCTTTCTTTTTCGTTCTTGTGCTTCGTCGAGCGGTTTCACCGCTTCAGGTTGACTGCCTGACTGCGCCGACTCTGGGACTTCAGGTTGACTGTCTGACTCCTCTGGCGCTTCCACGTCAGCTTCGGGCTGTTGTTGGTTAACCGGTCTGGGTGGGCTGCTCTCTTCGTAGGCTTTGAGCTTTTCTTGGTCAAAGACGATGGCTTTTTGCGGGCGCGGTTGTGAAACCTGAGTTTGCTGCTTGGCGCGCTCTGTGGCAGGCCAATCTACCTTCTCGGGCCGGATCTTGAAGCGCCTAGCGCCACTTGCTAGCGGGCTCTTGTAACCAACAGCGATGGTAACAAGGACCCAATCACTTTCTACAATTACAGATTCGCACTCCAGTCGGGTTCCCGATTTGAGGACCAGGGGTTCGTGCCACATCAAGAGTAAGAATGTAAGAATCATACGGAGTCCCTCAATAACCAATATGTATCACAAATGCGTGTTTTACAGGTGAAAGAAAATTTTCAATTAAACAACCTATGGCCGCTTTTGTTCGTGCTTTGGGGCTAGGGAGGACCAGCGGCGGGAGTACTTGTGATTTCACGTTAATGACATAACGGGGGAATGACCAGTTCAGTTTGTTTATGGTAGAACTAACCATTCTCTGACCGGTAGTTCACCACCAATATATGGTTGATCTATTAGGCTCCGTCGCAAATCCGTGCCTCCCAGAAATGAGAGTTTGGAAGCCAGAACGGCGAGTCAATTGAATTTGTTGCCGCTGTTTTCATAGAAATGCTCTTTGTTGATAATTACATTGTATCTTTGGATATGTCACCGATGTCTTGTCTTTGGTGAGGAGCGATGATGATTAGTTTGTTTGTGTTGTTCGCCTATTCATACGACGGTGATTTTCAAGTCGTTTGGCAGCTTCCTTTAGAAGCACAGGGGATTTATGCTCGAGGCCCTGTTGCGGTTGGTAGAAAATCAATCTGTGTAGTCGATTCAAAACAAAGACAACTTCTGTTTATCGACAAAGATTCACAGACGACACATCGCGTAGGTCACCGAGGTGAGGGGCCGGGAGAATTCCAATCTATTGGCAATGTCGATTGGTCAGAAGGACAAGCGGCCTTTTTTGTCTGGGACAATATGCGAAATACGATGACACGGTTTACTGAAGAAGGTGCGTTTGAAAAAACTTTCAGACTGAGTACACGACCAGATGGTTTCAACATGGCTCAGGAAGGGAAAATTTACTACGTAAGTGAAAACACCGGATTAGCAGGATCGAAACCTACAATTATTTACAGCGGCATTGATGACCTCGACGCTGGCGAAAAGATCTGGCAAATGGACGCGCTTTTGCAACCCGTTGGTTTGCATCATTCAGACCCAGAATTGACAGTATCACTGAGATTTGATTGGGATCCTGGTCTCATTATCGGTGGCAATAACCAGCTAACCGCATTTATGTATTCAGGGAAGCCCGTCATACATGTCATCGATCACACTGACGGAAATCGCATGAGTCAGTTTTCAATTGCTATCAGGCTTATTCCCTTTGTGGATGAAGATATGGATCGTCGCTTCTCTGGGCCGTCCGCTGCGTTCCGAAAAAAGATAGAGCCATATATTGATCGCCCTGATCACTGGCCTTACGCCGCCCAGTTAATTGTCGACAAAAAGGTGGATATATGGGTTATCTCACCTTCCCCGCCTAGAAAACTGGGGTCACACTACGTTCATTACAATAAGGACGGCGAATTAATAGGAACGGGCGATTTACGCTTCAAGCCGGTCGACATCGCAGATGGTTCGATATACTGGATCGCATCCGAAGCGGATGACAACTTGATGCTTGAGCAAGTCTCTATTAACTGATGTGGATGTAAGCTGCGATCGGTCTTTTTCTTATCTGGGGCATGGCGACAAATCAACTTGGGGAACCTGAGCTGATTCCAATTTGGCATTCATATTAAATCAAGTGCAGCTGATGAGTAGGCCGGGCAAGGTGGCGCGGACGACTAACTCTTGGAATCGATTTTGCGAAGCCTCGCTGTGCTTGATTCACAGACAGGATCACTTCGGCTTATGCCCTGTAATCGGCAAAAGCAGGGCCCACTTCGCGGCGCACCGCGTACATCCGAAGGGTTATAGTGGTGTGTGATCTTCCCCGACCTAGTGGTCGGGGTTGATTCCTTGTCGCGTTCTGGCGCGAGGGCAAAAATGCCTAAAAAGGATCCGAGGAGAATGAAGCCCTCGAAAGTAGGCTTTACTCGACGCTCATGCTTTGTAATTCAACCGGTACAAAACCGCTGCCGAAAAAGTTACCGGGTGAACCGGTATCAACCATGTCCCAAACGCCTGTGGGTGTGCTGTTAATTGCGCCGTCCATGCCGTTAGCCGCGCTGGCCCAGTTCCCTCCCGCATCATTGAGGGTGTTACCGCTTGTTTGTAAGTTCATTTCTGTGACGTCAAGGTAAATCGAGGGGCCGCCTGGGTCAGTGGGCCATGGGGCGGTATCATCGTAATTTACTTCGTCAATCAAATTGGCCATATCGTCACGGAGCTGAATGATCTCACTTGTGCCGGAAGGGCTATTGGACATGTTAAACATGGTCTGAGCGAGGTCGTCTAATGAAATAATGACGGCGTTCATATCAATCGAAGCGGCCCATGCAGTGTTAAAATCAGCTGCGTTCGAACCGACGATGACGGCGATGCCATGGGCGGGAATCATGACGTTGGGCAGTGTGTTGGGTCCATCCGCGTCCTCGTCGTCGATCGTCCAATTAAATAAGCTGATCGGTGCGTTGGTGACATTGGCAATCTCGATGTACTGCGTTTCAGTGGTGCCTTCATCCGAATCTGGGTTGTACATGATCTCCGTGATGACGACCGTTTGGGCCAGGAGAGAGACTGGGATCATGAGGTATAGGGCAATGGTGAGAATCAGGTGTTTCATAGTTAGCTCGCTGTAGGTTAATCAGGCGTTTCAGAATCGTGGATGGTTATCCTAACCTTTGAAACATGGCCTGACAAGCCATTATCGGAAATACAGCCCGGCCCAAATTTTCGACAAACCAGATTATTAGTTGCCGCTGATCGTGACGAAACCATGAAGACAATGCCGATCATAGCCAAACGTGAAAAACTGCTTCCTCAGTCAGGTCGGTTAGTGGCGATCAATGCTCGCACTGGAACGACCGACTGCGCCTCGTGTGTTGAGGCTTGACGTCGACGCCTTCTTAACATATTCTTATTTAAGAATTAGTTCTTATTTGGAGCGCTCCGGCCATGTCTGAACAACCAATCGAGGCGCGCATGCAGCGCTTCAAAGACGTGTGTCGCGAGAAGGCTGTGAAACTAACGCATCAGCGTTGGGAGATCTACCGAGAAGTGGCCCAGACAGCGGAACACCCGGATGCGGAGCGCATCTTTCAAGGGGTGCGGGAACGCATGCCCACCGTCTCTTTAGATACCGTATACCGTACGCTGTGGTGGCTAAAAGACATGGGTTTGATCACGGTGCTCGGGCCAACAAGGGAACGTACCCGATTCGATGCGAACCTTAGTCATCACCACCATTTCGTCTGCTCCCTGTGTGGCTTGACTCGGGATTTTAGCAGCGAGGTACTGGATCATTTGGAGTTGCCAGACACTATCCAATCAATTGGGCAGGTTCAACAAACTCAAGTGGAAGTTAAAGGCGTTTGCTTTGATTGCGCCGCCAGTTAGATTTTCCACCGTGTATAGACGATAGGAGGAACAATGAGTGAACAAAGTAAGTGTCCGATGATGGGCAACAAGACCAGCGCCGGAAAAGGAACCTCAAACCGAGATTGGTGGCCCAACCAGCTCAATCTCAAGTTACTGCATCAGCATTCAAGTTTGAGCAATCCCATGGATACGCATTTCGACTACGCCAAGGCGTTCAAATCGCTCGACTTAAAGGCATTGAAACAAGACTTGTACGCGTTGATGACCGAATCGCAGGATTGGTGGCCGGCTGACTATGGACACTACGGTGGCCTCTTTATCCGCATGGCATGGCACAGTGCAGGCACCTACCGTATCGCTGATGGCCGCGGCGGCGGAGGATCTGGTGCCCAGCGCTTCGCTCCGCTCAACAGTTGGCCGGATAATGCCAACCTCGACAAGGCACGTCGACTGCTTTGGCCAATCAAACAAAAATACGGTAAGCAAATCTCGTGGGCCGACCTCATGATCCTTGCTGGCAACTGTGCTTTGGAGTCCATGGGCTTCAAGACATTTGGTTTCGGCGGTGGCCGCGAAGATGTTTGGGAACCGCTCGAAGATATCTATTGGGGCTCTGAAGACACCTGGCTTGGCGACCAACGCTATAGCGGGGATCGTGACCTTGACAACCCGCTCGCCGCGGTGCAAATGGGTCTGATTTATGTCAACCCGCAAGGGCCAAACGGGGAGCCAGATCCGGTGGCTTCGGGCCGTGATATTCGCGAAACCTTTGCACGGATGGCCATGAATGACGAGGAAACCGTTGCTCTGGTAGCGGGCGGCCACACATTCGGGAAATGTCACGGCGCGGGACTCGAGTCTTCAATGGGCCGCGAGCCCGAAGGTGCGGGCATCGAGGCACAAGGGCTCGGCTGGATCAGCGGTCACGGTAGTGGTTCAGGCGATGACAGTATTACTAGCGGGATTGAGGGCGCTTGGACGTCGGATCCGACTCGATGGGACATGGGCTATTTCGACAATCTGTTTGGCTACGAATGGGAAAAGGTCAAGAGCCCGGCTGGCGCCTGGCAGTGGGTCGCCAAAGACGTCGCTGACAAGGACATGGTTCCCAACGCGCACGACAAATCAAAGCGCAGCGCTCCCATTATGACGACTGCGGATTTGGCCCTGCGTTTTGATCCGATCTATGAACCCATTTCACGTCGCTTCCATTCGAACCCCGACGCCTTTGCTGACGCGTTCGCGCGTGCTTGGTTCAAACTGACTCACCGCGATATGGGACCCCGAGCACGCTATCTCGGTCCTGAAGTACCTGCCGAGGAACTGGTCTGGCAGGACCCGGTTCCTGCCGCCGATCACCCGCTAATCAACCAACGTGATGTGACCGAGCTGAAAGGTAAAATCCTAGCTTCGGGTCTGTCCGTGCCGCAACTGGTAGCAACCGCCTGGGCTTCGGCTTCTACTTTCCGTGGCTCCGACAAGCGGGGCGGCGCCAATGGTGCACGAATCCGCCTTGCACCGCAGAAGAACTGGGAGGTCAACGAGCCCGCCAAGCTGCAAAATGTGTTGACTGTCTTAAAAGGCATCCAGGAATCGTTTAACAGCACGCAATCGGGCGGGACGCGCGTGTCAATGGCTGATCTGATCGTTATGGGCGGATGCGCCGCCGTCGAACAAGCTGCTAAGAATTCTGGCGTCAACGCAACGCTTCCTTTTTCGCCCGGCCGCACCGATGCATCCCAAAGGCAAACCGACGAGAACTCGTTTGCCGTACTGGAACCGGCTGCCGATGGCTTCCGTAATTATCAGAAAACCAAATACGCCGTCACGGCCGAGGAATTGCTCATCGATCGGGCACAACTACTGACCTTAACAGCACCCGAGATGACCGTTTTAATCGGCGGGCTGCGTGTCTTGGATGCTAACTACAAGCACTCGCAAGAGGGCGTGTTCACCAATCGACCAGGCACGCTCTCCCAGGATTTTTTTGTTAACTTGCTCGACATGGACACGACTTGGCATTCGGTATCGGACGATCACGATCGGTTCGAAGGTCGCGGCCGGGCCAGCGGAGAGCTAAAGTGGACGGCCACAAGGGTGGATCTCATCTTTGGTTCGCACTCCCAGCTCAGGGCTCTGGCTGAAGTTTATGCCTGCAAGGACGCACACGAGAAATTCGTTCGCGATTTCATGGCGGCGTGGAATAAGGTCATGAGCCTGGACCGCTTCGACCTCTCCTAAACCCACAAAGCTAACTACCTCCACTGAGGATCGCTTTTTCGGACAAATAAGCAGCGGTGGCGTTTCAGACCCTTGAAATGCCGCCCCTTTTCCTGAGCAGCAGATTGCCAGCTCCGCACAGGTTTAAAGGGGCGAACGTAGAGGAGTCAGTTTGACTCGACGTATTTCTTGAAATGGTTGAGGATGGCCTGCCAGCCGTCACGCTGCATGTCGATAGGATTCTGATTTTCGGCCTCGAAGGTGGTGGTGATTTTTGTGCCTTTACCCAATTTTTCGAAAGCCGTGACCACCGTCCTGCCATCGTCTAAAGTGTATGCGATCTTTTCGCAAGCCAGGACTTGGTCGTAGGTCGCTTCAAAATCGAAGCCGAAGCTGCCGTCTTTAGCCTCCATGCGGGCACTATACCTTCCGCCTACTTTCAGGTCGTTGCTTGCTTTCTGGCAACACCAGCTGTCGACGGCAAAATTCCAGCCGGTAATATGATCAGGTTCGGTGAAGAAGGTCCAAACTTTTTGTAGGTCGGCATTGACGGTCGCCTGAATGGTGATTTTGGCTGAATTCATGACGTCGCTCCGATGGTTAATAATCAAGCGCTATTCTAGCTTCCTGGCGATGTCGGATCGCCTGGCCGTTGAAATCGCCGAAGAAGATATTAACCCAATGGCGCTTGACAGTAAGCTGTCAATTAGCGACACAATTTTGTAGTGTTTGGGTAAACCTGGTTTATCAGTAGGGGAAAATTGTGTCGTCTCTTTGGCGCTGATAATGACAGACGGAAGGCACGTAACCGAGAATTTGTTGATGACATAGCAATGAATGTGGAACCAAGGAACTCATTGAATTTTGGGTAGAGTGACGTTTTTGACGGATTGTTCCGTGGCGTGGAAGTCGTCGTCGGTTAAGAATTCAATATGTGACTCCTTTTTCTTGCTTGAAAGATTGCCGAGGTTTTGTAGACTCAGGTTTATGAAGAGATTTACCGAGCGGTTGGGCATGTCGATAATCTCCTGGACCACATATTTAGTGTGGTCATAGCTGGCCAGCAATCTTGATCATCGATCAACTCTTCCTCAACAAAATGAAAAACCATTCATGAATATTCGCGAACGCAGATTAGAAAAAGTGACTGATTGACAAGGAAGAATTCAAATCTTTTGCATAGATGATATAGTGGACTAGTGGGTCAACAACTCAATTTAAACCCACCTGGAGTCGACCTTGATTAGCCGGATTCATCACTTCCATATCCCCGTTATGGGTACCAGCTTCACCATCGATTGCCCGCTGCGCGTCGGGAAATTCGGTATTTCCTCGTGCGTTTCGCTTGGAGATGATCATTTGATTGAGGGTGTGAGGCGGTTTTGGTCGAATCGATTGGGAAGAAGTTATACGCCGATTTCCTCACGCAGCCATGATGCTCGAGCTATGCGAATAACTGCCTACCTCGATTTTTTGCAAACCGAGCTTGAACAACAATGTCATGACATGCGAACGCAGTCTTTTGAAACCGATTCCGACCTGGATAAGTATTTCCAACTACTCCCAGGCGGGCCGCTATCCGATCTTTATTCGAAGATGCTGTGTGAACCGAAAATGGATGTCAAGAGCGTGCTTATGGACCAATGTCGGGCTGCTGTCCGGCCCGGCGCTATTGAAGTCAATATCATGACGAAAGTTAATCGCGAGCGCAAGGTTCGCGGTATGCCACAAGGTCCAGAGATGGGCGATGCGTTGGCGGCGCTTCGAGGTTTCCTGAATAGTAAGGCGCTAGGGAGCGTCGTTTTTTCGGCGGGCCTGAATCCTCGGTTGTATTCATATGCCGCTGAATTCGACCGTCTTCGAACGAACTCGGCTGGGCAGTTTCACAAGGCAATCATTTTGAAGGTCAGCGACTATCGATCGGCGTCAGTTCAGGGCCAGTTCTTGGCTAAGAAGGGCCTTTGGGTATCCGAATTCCGTATTGAATCTGGCCTGAATTGTGGCGGCCATGCCTTTGCCAAAGACGGCATGTTATTAGGCCCTGTTCTGCAGGAATTTGCGGAGCAACGAACTCAGCTCTACGAGCGGTTGTCTGGTCTCTATCACAAAGCCTGCCTTAAATTAGGAATAGAAAAAATGCAACCTCCAGCCATCCGTATCACGGCTCAAGGTGGTATTGGCACGGCCGAAGAGGATTTACTTTTGCGCGAACACTATCAAGTCGACGGTACCGGATGGGGCACGCCTTTTCTGTTGGTTCCGGAAGTTTGCATGGTGGACCCAGAACACTTGACGCTGTTACAGAATGCTGGCGAAGACGATGTCTTTCTGAGTCGCAGTTCGCCGTTCGGACTTCCGTTTTGGAGCATGCATCAGTCGGCCAGTGAGCGCTTGCGAAAAGCTCGCGTGAGGGCAGAGCGGCCAGGATCTCCTTGCCGAAGGGGATATTTGGCGTTTTCGACGGAGTTTGGCGAGAACCCACTTTGTTTTGGCTCTCGTAAGTACCAACAACTCAAATTGGAACAAGTGGATACACTAGGGTTGAGCCCCAAGCAAAGACAAGCGCATGTGCTCGATATTACCGCCAAAGCATGTATTTGCGATGACCTTTCCGGCGCGGCCACGCGGGTGTTGGAGATAAATCAAACTTCCCATCCTGCCATTTGTCCAGGTCCAAACATCAAGTACTTTTCGAAGGTAACTACGCTGTCGGAAATGGTGGACCATATTTATGGTCGAGGTAACCTCTTGAATCAAGTGGAACGGCCCCATATGTTTGTCAATGAAGTGCGTTTGTATGCGGACCACCTGCGCGATGAAATTCACCGTTTCCAGATGAAACTCTCGACACATTCGATGAAAACGCTTGAGGAGATGAAACTTAATCTGCTGGCTGGCTTGCAACACTATCTTTCGATGGTGCCTTCACGGCTTAAGCCCGTACAGTCTTCATTGACCGAGCAACTGGAGCGATTGAAAAAGGAGCTTGAATGTCTGATGTTGCCGGATCGCGAATTGGCGTCGTGTCATTAGACATAAATGATCTGATTGGTTAGCTGACATCAAGTTTCAATGAGGCATCCTTTCATTTTAGGCTAGTAGAGTTGTTTCGCTGTGGTGCAGCCAAAAATTTTGAGATACTTGGGTAACGCCACACACGGGAGGCAGCGTATGGCTATGCGCATTTTGGTCCTGCTCATTGTTTGCAGCTTGATCTCTTGCAGCTCCTCAGATTCCAATTCAGAAAGCGACGGGCAGTTAACCTGGGTTCCGCAGGCATCCAACGAATGGCCCGTGTCCACGCCCGAGTCAGCAGGCTTCGATCATGATGCCTTTGTGGCCGCTTTTGACCAGGGCTCAAAAACAAATGGGCTGGAATCGATGTGTGTTGTTCGTAATGATGCCCTGATTGGCGAATCTTATTTTTCGGGAATCTCGCAGTCCAGCGTGCGTCACGTTCGATCCGTCACCAAAACCGTGACGGCATTACTGGTCGGAATTGCGCTTGAACAGGGCTTTCTCAGAGATTTGGATCAAGCCATCGGTCCATTTTTTGCAGAACTCGTTCCCGACTTGGCTCCCGAAAAATCGTCTTTGACCATCAGGCACCTCTTAACCATGACCAGTGGTTTCGAATGGGATGAGAGTACGGCTACCGGTTATACCAGTTGGGCGAATTCGTCCGATCCCATTCGCTACGTACTAGACAGACCTTTAACCCACGATCCAGGAACCACCTTTACCTATAACTCTGGCGCGGTTCATCTACTTTCGGTCGTGCTCACCGACGCCACCGGCCAAGGAATACGGCCCTTTGCAGAAACAAACCTGTTTGGTCCTCTCGGCATCGACTCGTTTCGTTGGGAAACTCTGGCCGATGGACGCCACAACGGCGCAGCGGGATTGGAATTGAGACCAAGAGACATGGCCAAGCTTGGCAAAATGCTGCTGCATCTAGGGCGCTGGGATGACCAACAAATCGTGCCGCAAGAGTGGGTGCAGCAAATGAAAACCAGGACTCGCGATAGTCATGGTTCGTATGCTGCGTTTGATAATATCGACTATGGCTTCCTGTGGTGGCTGGGCTCTGGTTCGGGTGACGACATGGAACTCGCTTGGGGCTGGGGTGGCCAATTCATTGCCACCTTCCCCAGCCTAGACCTCATTGTTGTCACCACATCCAGATGGAGCGTCGACGGCAATACCGCAAACGGCCAGGAAGAGGCGAATATCAATCTGATCATTAATAGAGTCCTGCAGGCCATTCGTTAATTTGTTTGGGTGTCGTGGAGGCATCCGATCGGTGACGGACAGCATAAACATGACTCCGACATTGTCTGTGCGAAGATGCTCTTTGGCAGTAAGTCGGACTATTTGCTTAAGAGCAATTGGGCAAAGGCTAGGGCGTCATCAATATTGTCTTTGAAATGATCCTCCCCTAGGATGGCCACCAGTCCTGATCGAGTGAATGCTTTCATCGGTTGGGCGTGAACGCCGGAAAACACCAAATGCGTGCCATCCTTCTCACATCGGTGTGCCAACTCTGAAAGAGCGTGAATCGCAGTGCCGTCCACCGCAGGGACGTTGCGAATACGTATGATGAGGACACGGGGCTTTTTTTCAATCGAACGAATAGCGTTCTTGAAGGTGTCAATCATGCCGAAGAAAAATGGCCCGTTGACTTCGAATACTTCAACATTAGGAGGCACAACCTTGAGCGCTAAATCTTGGGCGTCTTCGTGGAATGACTGATCGCCACGGAGTTCTTTTGTAATCATGCTTACGTTGGAGATCTCGGCCATTCGTCTGATAAACAAAAGGGACGACAAGACAACGCCAACTTCGACGGCGACTGTCAAATCCACAAGGACGGTCAATACAAACGTTGTTACCAAAACGAAAGCATCGCTCTTAGGTCCTCGCAACATGGCTGCAAAATTGTGACGTTCACTCATGTTATAAGCAACAACCACTAAAATCCCAGCTAAGGAAGCCAAAGGTATCAATTTGACCCAGGGCGCTACCAATAAAAGCAAGAGTAAAAGGACAACCGCGTGAACCAGGCCAGCTACTGGCGTGCGGGCTCCACTTTTTATGTTCGTAGCCGTTCGCGCTATTGCGCCGGTGGCCGGTAAGCCTCCAAAAACAACACTCACCATGTTGGCTATACCTTGTCCGATTAGCTCTATATTCGGCCGATGTCGTCCGCCGATCATGCCATCAGCCACTGTGGCTGAGAGCAGTGACTCGATGGCCGCGAGCAGGGCAATGGTGAAAGCGGGATTGATCAGTTTAGGGATTTGGTTCCAGGAGAATCCTGGCCACATCGGTATAGGCAGTGAACGAGGCAAGTCGCCGAAGCGTGAGCCAATGGTTGCCACGTTCAAATCAAATAACACAGCTAAGATCGACGTGACCAGTAGGCCAATTAGCATGGCAGGGAGTTTGGGTCGATAAGTTCGGCAAACGACAATGGTAATGACCGTTCCAAGTCCAAGCGCGGTTGTCGCGAGGTCAAGCGTTGGTAAGTGTCGGATGTAGGCCCACCATTTGGGTAGGAAGGCAACGGGCACATCATTCATTTGTAGACCCAAGAGGTCACGCACTTGGGTTGAGAATATGACCACCGCAATCCCAGTGGTGAATCCTGTGATTACAGGAAAGGGAATGAACTTAATCAGGCCGCCAAACTTAAACACGCCAAATAAGACCAATATGATGCCTGCCATGAAGGTAGCGAGCGCTAATCCAGACATCCCGTGTTCCAGTAGAATGGCCGAGACAATCACGACGAATGCACCCGTGGGTCCTCCGATCTGCACCTTACTTCCGCCAAGCGCTGATATGACGAAACCTGCGACAATCGCGGTATATATACCCTTTTCAGGTGGGAGGCCCGACGCGATAGCGAAAGCCATCGCTAACGGCAGAGCGACCACTCCAACTGTAACGCCTGCGAGCAAATCGGCGTGCCATTTTTCTTTCGAATAGGATTTGAGTTCTGTGAACAGTTTAGGTGTATACATCGACCATCCTTGGCGGCATCTTCTGCCTGATTCGCCAGCGCGTCAAGGACCAATTAACGACGGCGCAAGGATGGTTGTTTAAGGTTCTTCCAGACGGACAATTGGTGCGGGAAAATATGAGCCTCGCGCTCCAAATGTGTCTATTGACGGACGTAATCAATAAACCAGTGACTTGAGGATCAAAGTGCCTCAGTTCAGTTTCGATGCGTTGTCGTTCACCGCTTTTAGGATGGTCTTGAATTGGGGATGATCGTGAAGCGGGTTGAGGTCGGGTTCTGTGGCAATGGTGGGTTGGTCGAAACCGTGGTCAACCGCCTTTTGTAGATACGCCACCGCGCTGTCCTGATTACCACGTGAGGATTCAAGGCAGGCAAGATTGTACATGGACCAAAGTGTGTCGGGGTGTCTTTCACCCAGCACCTGTTCCCTTGCCGATAGGCACCGTCGATGAAGCCCTTCTGCCTCTTCGTATTGGCTTAAGCGCTTCAATGTGATCGCTAGTAAGTTCAAGGACCCCAGCGTTTTGGGATGAAGCTCACCCAGGATTCGGGTGCGAATGGCTAAGCACTGACGATGAAGCGGTTCTGCTTCATCATTTTTTCCCTGTGAACTCATTACGGCGGCAAGATTATTCAGCGACGCCAATGTTTGCGGGTGTTCCTCCCCGAGTATGCGTGTTCTCGCTTCTAAGCACTGGCGAGTGAGACGTTCCGATTCTTGAGACTTTCCTTGCGCATCTAGATTTGCTGCTAGATTGCTTAACGATGTGAGTGTTTGTGGATGATCCGCGCCAAGTACTCGTGCTCTTGCCTCATAGCACTGGCGTTGAAGTTTTTCGGCTTCAACGTGTTTGCCTTGGACATTCATGGTGCCGGCCAGGTTGCTCAGTGCGTTTAGTGTATGAGGATGGTCTTCGCCTAGCACTCTTTTCCTGATGCTCAGACAGGGAATCAGGAGACCTTCAGCTTCTGCGTATTGACCTTGGTTGAACAAAACCGTTGCAAGATTGGCCATGGAGTTGAGTGTAAAAGGGTGTTCGTCACCCAGAACCTTTTTGCGTACCTGCAGTGTTTGGCGATGAAGGACAGCAGCTTCCGTATTTTTACCTTGAGATTGTACGGCGAGTGCCAAATTCATCGTCGTCTTAAGTGTTTCGGGGTGCTCGGCGCCTAGCACGCGTGTTCTTGCCTCTAGGCATTGACGGTACAGCTGCTCGGCTTCAGCATATTTTCCTTGGTACAAGACGGCGCTGGCTAGATTCATTAAAGAACTAAGTGTTTCAGGGTCTTCATCACCGAGCACTCTTTTTTGCGCCTTAAGCGTCAATAGAAAGAGGCGTTCCGATTCTAGATAATCACCTTGATTGAGCACGACATTGGCCAGGTTCATCGAGGTCTTGAGAGAATTGGGGTGGTCTGCTCCGAGCACGCGTTGCTGGGCTTCTAATGTTTGCCGATACAAGTGCTCCGCATCATTATTTTTTCCCTGAAGCTTCAATGCATTAGCGAGATTCATCGACGCGTCAAGTGTCTTTGTGTGCGACTCACCCAGTTCCTGTTTGCGAATCTCAAACGCTCGTTGATAGTAAAAATAGACCTCATCGTATAGCCCTAATCCCTTATACGTTCTCCCGTAGGTGGTGAACAAACTGGCCTGAATCAAGGGTTGGTCGTTCAATTCTTCCAAGCGCGGTTTGAATGCCTCCACTAGTTCGATGACGGTGATGTCCTTACCTTGTTCGCCCGGATCGACTGAGCCCAAGAATTCTTGCAGTAGGGCGACGGTTTGTTCCGCCATTTCAGCTTCGTGAACGGCTCGGGCCTCGCTTGCTATGGCTCGTTTCTCCGATCGCTTGGCACGTACGAATCCTAATGTGGAGACAACGGAAGCGATGATTAGTAATAGGGCGAAAGCGGCGACTACGGTCCGTCGAAGTGTGCGCGCGGGCTTTTGGCGGATCCATTTGATCTGTTTCAGAACTTCGACGGCTACGGGACGTCGCTCTGGCGCCAACGATTTGAGGTTATTGATCAGTGCGGTCAGATCGGAGCTCAGGCCTTCAACGGGCAGGGACCGACCTTGCATGACCTCTTTGAGCAGCGCTGTGTGTTGGAATTTTGGGTCGTAGGGCGACCTATCGGTCAACAGCCATTGCAGCAGCAGCCCGAAAGTGTAGATATCGCTGGCGGCGGTTGTTCTCTCTCCACGAGCCTGTTCAGGACTCATGAACCTGGGCGTACCGACAATGGTTCCTAACTCTGTGTGATAGCTATCCAAAGTGCCTTCAAGCTCCGCGTCATTCGCATCGAGTGCTTCTCGATTGGAGGTGGCAGCGGCAATGGGCTTTTCACCAATGATGTGGGCTAGTCCAAAATCGAGAACTTTAACGCCTGCATCGGTGATCATGATGTTCTCGGGTTTAAGATCGCGGTGGACAATGTTCTCGGCATGGGCGGCGGTTAGGACTTCTGCAATTTGTTCGGCAATGCGGAGCTTAGCTTTGCGGGTCAAACCCTGCATCTTGTCGAGGCTCTTGCCCGAGATCAATTCCATGATCAGGAAGTCGTGGCTTTCACCTTCCAAGAAGTCATAGATTCGGCATATGTGTGGATGCTCCAGTTTTGACAGCGCTTTGGCTTCGCGCATGAATCGAATCTTGGCTTGTGGGTCCAATCGCTTTTCAGCTCGGATGGCCTTGATCGCCACGTTTCTTTCCAACTTTTCATCGTAGCCAAGATAGATTTCACCCATACCGCCAGCACCGAGCTGTTCGACGATGCGGATTTTTCCAACTTTTGTCCCGGCAAGGCTCATGCACGCCCTCCAGCATTTTCTCTTGCTCTAGCAGTTAGCCTATCAGCCGGGCGTGTCACATTGAGGCTCGCGATGATCAAAAACGCGATGGTTGTAGGGCGATCGCCCTTTCACGGATGCGTTCTGCAAACTTATGGCCATAGCCAAAATCAATCGCTTCGTTGAAGCCAAATACCTCGGGTTACGATTTGAACGCCGAGTGGCTCACCACATTCTTGGCTCAACTAAATTAGACGGTGGCATGCACTGAGTGGCAGTGAATTGTGATGGAAGATATGGATAGTTAGAGATCATCAGCGTTCCAAAGTCGTTTCAAGCGCTGTTCGAGACCTATGACGACCTGTATGTTTTGCGGCAGCCCATCAGTCTTTCGTTGGACGGCGATAAAGGTTCCGTTTTGGGTTACGTCGTAGTTGGTGAGATTGAGAATGGAACGTTGAATGGCTTGTTTAAACAAGAGTGAAGGGCGACCAAGACTTCCGTTTTGGGACACCTTGACAGCTAGCCACCTGTCGCCATTTAGATAAAAGAGTTCTTGTCCATCTCGACTCCATACAGGATTGTCGCCACCCGCTTCGGAGACTTGAGCGCTGCGTTCGCCCGACGGGAAAGCTTGAACATAGACCTCACGTTGACCACTCAATGTGGAACTGAAAGCCAACCACTTTTCGTTAGGCGAAACACGTGCGTTGGTTTCGTCAAATCGATTTTGAACAATAGCGGTAACCTGGTGATCCCCCGGACTGACTGAATAGATATCGGTTAGCGTGTCAGACGACCAGGCGTGGGCAATTAGAGTTCCATCGCCTAATACGCAAGCAGGAAATGCCGGACCCTGAAAACCAGGAATGGTATTAACTTGATGATGGCCGATGTGGGTTGTCATCAGTTTCGGTATCGAAATGACGCTTGAGTAGGCAAGCACATCGCCGCCTTGGTACCAGCAGGGATTTACGTTGCGGCCACCGAATGTCAGTCTTCGAGAGGAAGCACGTTGAAGATCATGGATCCAGATATCGTCATCTGTTTTGAAAGCGGTGTAGGCAATTTTCAGGTCATCTGGAGAAACGCGCGGCCAAGCAACGGTTTGTCTCGATCCAAATATTTGCTGGGTTTTGCCCGTACGGTCGATTTCGACCATAGAACAGGTGGTTTGGGGGTTTCCGGCCACATAGGCTAAGGTGGATCCATCAGAAACGGCATATTGGGCCGCGCCTGTCTGTGCGTCGCAAGCCAAGTCGGTCACGATCACTTTCTCTTCCCCGGTTAGTTCAAACTGGTCAGGGTTGTAAGGCACAGCTAACAGTTTGTCATTTCGCACAAACAGTAAGAATCCAGAGGGAATGTAGCGACCTTGATACCCATTATTGAGGATGGTCCGTCGAGATTTGGTTTTGAGGTCTACCACTACGAGTTGAGCCTGGTCGAAGCTTTCTATGTCCCTTTGTCGCGCTGTTATGAGGACTTGATTACTCGTAATTAGCGATGGCCAGCTGAATCCAACTTCTCCAGCGCTGTCATCTAATTCCACCAGCGGCGTTGAAAAGCGTTCTCCAGGGGACAGCATGGATAATCCACTTGCCTTGCTCATGGCAAAGATCACACCTTCTTTGGTGGCACATGCACCGCGGGTGGCGGGACTCAATAAACCCATCGTGGCGGTGGAGTCGCTTTCAAGATCAGAACTTTTCAGCACACCACTGTCCAGAACGAAATAGACCTTATCGCTACTTGGGCCGAAGAAGGGTCCTGACGCACCAACCGAATCGTTGATGCGATGTGTGTCCCCAGTTTCTTGCGAATGATAAAAAAGGCAGCTTTCGTTGTTGTCGATGGCCGCGTATACCAATGTCTTACCATCAGGGCTAAGCGCCAAACCTGGTCTTGAGTCAAAGGATAAGGTGAGCTCAGATGACAATGTGATGTCGAGCACCCGGGATGTCTCAATTTGCTCGACCGATAAAGGACTTAGTACCCAGCCTAATGCAAAGGCAAAGGCAACCAAAATGAAGACCATCCAATGCCAATGACGTTTGGGCACTTGTGGAGGGTTGATGGAGTCAGAAAACGTCTCATTGAGCGCAATTCGCGCTTCCCCAATATCTCTTAATCTCCAGGTCGCGTCGCGAACAAGGCATCGCTTGATTAGGGCGATCACGTTCGCCGGCGCTGATATTCTCGAATAATCGGGATCCTGAGTCATGATTGCTGCAATAGTCTCGCCGGTACTGGTCCCAGCAAAGGGTCTTGTACCTGAGAGTAGCTCATAAAAAACGCATCCAAATGACCAAATATCGCTGCGTTTGTCCACCGGCTCGCCGCGAAGCTGTTCTGGGCTCATGTACGGAACCGTGCCTAAGACAGATCCTGCTTGTGTCTCAAGCTGTGTTTGGGTTGAATCCTCGGAATTAGCAGGGGTAGTCTCGGTCGTTTTGGCCAATCCAAAATCGATGACCTTTATTTGACGATTATCTGAAACACGAATATTGGAGGGTTTCATGTCGCGATGGACAATACCGCGTTCGTGTGCGGCCTCAAGCGCGGCAGCAACTTGTTTCATCCATTCAATGGCTTGCTCCAAAGATGAACCGTTGTTGCCTACGTAATGGGTCAAGTCATTGCCAGACACATATTCCATGGTGTAGCCCAGCAAGCTATCTTGTTTTTCAATGGAATAGATGGTCGCGATATTGGGGTGATTCAAGGCGGCTAGAGCGCGGGCCTCGCGTTCGAATCTCATCACTCGATCGGCGTCATTTGCAAATGACTCAGGTAAGAATTTGATCGCTACGGTTCGGTTCAATTGCGGATCACGCGCCTTCCAAACAACGCCCATCCCTCCCTGGCCAATGGGAGCCAAAAGCTCGAGTGTTCCAACCAGATCACCTGGACGAAGCCGAGACGTTTCCCCGTTTGATTTCTGCATGGTTGTCCCAGGAAAGAATGGACCTATCTTACCTCACTTTGGGTAACCGAAATGATGCAAGACATGTGTCTTTTTCCTGTTTGAGCGACCATGTTGTGGTAGTCATCAAGCGATCGTCCCGTCACGTATGCGTTCTTCCGTTCATATGGGCCTAGGGCTGGTGGAGACGTGAACCCTTGACTCGTTGGTCGAGGCAATCTCTGCCGACTCTTCGAGTCAGACTACTGTGTCCATGCGGTTCTATTTTTCGGGTTGTCGCTTCAAACCGAATGCTTGAGGGTGCAGATACGTGCCTCGATCGGCCGCAGCTTTTTCTTCCTCAACGGGAATACGGTTAGCATTGGCATAGACGTCCTGGCGAATGCCGGTGACGCTCCAGCACACAACCTGGCCTGGCTGTCCTCCGGATATCGCGAAGAGGCCGTCACTGATCTCCTGCGCAATGTGTAAATTGGGGGCAGGCGCGCCAATCGCAGTTAGCTGATAGCGAAAATCGCGGTTAAGCGCCTCAAAATAGTCGGGCATGATCACTTCCGCCCGTCCGCGCTCGTTCAAGACCGCACGCCCATTGTAAATGTTCATCATGTCTGGAGCCTCAACAAAGGAGTGGTAAAGGTATTTGTTGGCAGGATCAAGTGGATGATCGATCTTGAACGAGCCGCCACCCTTGCTGAGGTTGCCGTTCACGTGTAGTCCGTCAACCGGAGGTGTTGTGTTGAAGCCAATTGAAGTGCCACCGTTGCTATGAACCCGCATTTTGGTCGCGCCACCTAAGCGCACACGAAAGGCTTGCATGCTAGCGGGTGCTTCTACGCTCAATACATCCAGGGAGGAGCCATGGGCATCTTCCGTACCTACAACTAGCCGGCCATCGTTTTGTAGTAGTAGATGTCGCGTCCCATTGATATCGACTCTGAAGGGGTCTAACGAGAGCGAATCGTCAATGTGTAATTGTGCATTAGGCGCGTTTGTACCAACGCCTAAGCCGCCAGACGCTCGGATCAAGAATTGATCGTCGGCCGTGCTTGAGAAATCGGCATCGACATGGTCACCCCAAACAAATACGCCGTCATGTTCGGCGTTGGCGCGCCTGCCTAATGCAAACCCATTATCACCACTGGCGGAACAATAGGAGCCCAGCACAAAGTTTTCACGCGCTGACCCAAATCCGATGTAATTTTCATAACCCATGACGGTGTTGTAGAAACCGCCTATTGTGTTTTTGTATCCGGTTGCAAAGCCCAGAATCGAATGGTTGGTGATTTCGGAGCCGAAAGTAGTCGATGCGCCAGAAACGAGGTTGTCTGAACCGGCCACAAAACAACCATGGCTCGCCTGGTTATTTGAGCCAAACGCGAACGAATTGGTACCCACTTTGTTTTCGTCCCATTGGTCACCATTTACGCGGCCAACGCGAAGTGCGGATTTGCCCGGGTACCACATCATTCGCGTTCCTGCGCCCTCCATTGGGATGTTATTCTCGTCCGGCATGAATTGACCGGGAAGAGACATACCATCTTCACTCACGATTGTCTGGCCATCTAACTCGTAACTGGTGCCGTTTATCGCCAATGTCGCCACGTTGCCGACCATGAAGTTGACTACCTGAGACAAGTAAGAAGCATCTATGTCTACTGCTAGTGATGCCTTCAAAGCACGGCTCATGGACTCGGATTGTGCATAGACAGGGATGGCTTCTCGCGCTGGACGTAGCGCAATTGGCTCGGTGTGCAGCGGCTCACCATCAATCCACATTTCAATGAAGATCTCATTGCGCTCCGTAACCGTTCGTGGCAATGGGACACCACTTGCGCCAAGTACAATCAACGGCACCTCGCCAAGCCACCATACACGTTCGCCCGGCTCCGAAAAGATGGGGTCGCCGTGGGGAGACGAGCGGTAAACCACTTCCACCCAACAGGCTTGGCCCGTTGCGCAAAGTCCCGTGTCCATGACTTCATTGACGATTGTGGGTATCACTCGACGAGAGCGGTCGACTTCTGGCACTTCCTGGGCCCATAATGGCCAGCTCAAAAGTGTGCCTAACCAAATGATTTGAATAAGATTTTTCAAAATTGCCTCCGCTTGTCTGTGGTTACCAAATTGACAGTGCAGTTCGTTAATTTGACCAGGTCCAAAATATCGACAGCGCCGACAGGAGGGGCGATGTCGAAGATGGGATCATCGGCGAGCCACTGGGCGACGCCGTCTGCGAGTAACAAGCTAATCTCGTTATTGATATCGAAGATGGAGGCTGGGGGTGTCGTAAAAGGGATGGCATCTGGTCCAAAGCCACCAACCACACGCGAGCCGAGGCTGGTTGTTATCGGTTCTACAGTTACTGAAAAGCTGCCGATTTCGCCATTGATCCAGAGCCTAGCTAGTCGATAGTTAGCGTTCGGAGCATTACTGTCCGCTGCATAACCCACAACCATGGTGGTTTGCGCGACTTGGGTAATATCTGTGTGTTTTGTCGTGAAATGAATGGGATCTTCGCCGTCAAATGCAAAATGGCAGAGGTAGCCAGGCTCGATTGTGAGGGCTACTACGAATGCATTGATACCTACATCCCCGCCGTCACCGGTCATGCCAACCACATCAGCGAAAATATCGACAACGCGTATGGCGCCAGAACAGTCGCTACCTGCATCTACCAACGTTATGGCAGCGTTTCCCGTAATATTAGATTGTGACCAGACTCCCATTAAGAGTAGAACCAACATGACGCCTCTTTCCTGCACGGTACCGAGCCGTTTGAATTCGTATCTGCTTATGAGGAAAGTTAATCGATCGGCATAGCAAAGTCTTAAGGAAAACTTCAGATTTTCTATAAATCCGTAGATGAAGCAGATCCTTCCTATTTCTTGTGTGGGCATGAGCGGAATTGTTATGGCAATCGTTTGAAGGCCAGAATCCGCATACTTATCAACTCGGGTTCAACGGTTTTGGCATTTGGTTTGTCTGTGTAGTTGAGGGAATGTTGCGCGTCCGCACCATGAGTGCGATTAGAATATAAATATGATTATCTTTTTCCTTACCCACTTGTGTTTGGGCGACGCCGTATCGGTGCCATTTGAACGATGGGGCACGGCTTCACAACAGTCGCAAACATCTGTCGTGGCTGCACCCAATACCACCATTACTTCGCCATCCAGCACAGCCCTTTCCATTCGTCAGGGTTCTACGGTTAACTTTGAAGCCACTGCCTCCGGTGATAGCAGCAATCTCACCCTGTTCTGGGAGTTCTGCCCCGATGAGTCGATTTGCCGCTTCCAAGGAGAACAGGTCTCGTACACATTTGAAGAAGCTGGTGTGTTTGATGTGGTGTGTTACGCGGTGGACGAGCAGGGAATTGCCGATCCCTCGCCCGCTCGCGTTCGTGTCCAGGTTCATGAAAACAACGTGCCGCCCAGCGGCAAGATCCTGACACCCTCACGCCGTGAGTTTACGGTTCGGCAAGGAACCGAGATCGAATTCCGCGGTGTCGCTTTGGACGCCGATTCCGAATCCGTGCGACCCACCTGGCGTTTGCTTTCCAATCCTGATCAGGTAGCTGAAGGACCACTTTACAAGACACGATTCACCAAGCTGGGCATAGAAGTGGTGGGCTTTGCTGCCGTCGATTCCGATGGTGACAGAGCCATAGACTATCGCGTGGTACACGTCATCGCACCGCAACAAAATATACCGCCCACGGCCGAGATCACGGCGCCACGACAGCGAGAGATTGTGATGGTCAACGAGCCTGTCGAGCTGTCTGGGCTCTTTGAGGACGCGGATGTAGACCCTCTGCAGATATTCTGGTGGACGTCCGACGGTCAACGCCGCAACGGCCGCAATCCGTTACCGCTAGTGTTCAGTCGACCGGGTCGCTACCAAATAACCACTCACGTAGCGGATGGTAAGGGCGGCTTTGATCGCCAATCCACAGTGGTGGTAGTGGTGGATTTGGATGCTCGGCCCGAAGTAGTGATTGTGAAACCACGAGTGGATATACGTATTGAGCCGGATCAGCCCATTTATTTAGAAGGCAAGGTCAAGGATGCCAGTTTCCTGGAGCGCCATTTTGTTTGGGCCATCACTGATCTGAGTAATGACGCCACCCGAATTTTGCACCAGGAAACGCCCGGTTGGGTGAAGTTCCCGGCCGGAGCCTACTCTGTGACGCTTGCTGCCGTACATCCATTTCGCGATGATGCGGTCATATTCTCAGAGCCGCGCCAGATCCTAGTTCGCTCTGTTCAGGAAGGGGAGTTCAATGATGCGGACCGCCCAGAACGGGCAGCAACGATAAGTGACGGTACCTATTCCGGTATCTCGTTAGGCGATGGTCGTTTCTTCAAATTACCCTCCACGTTAGATCATCAGGATCTGCAAATCCATCTGGCCGCAGGTCAACAATTACGTTTTCAGGTGCTACGCAACGGGAATTTGTTGCGCGAAGGTCATGTGCCCGCATCTGGAGGTAACCTGCAGTTCCGCAGTCTGACACGCGGTGACCTGATACTTGGAGTTCTACCTTCAGGTACTCAATCCAAGGATCTTGACTTTGGTATGGGTGTTCAGACCTTGAACCCAGCGATCTACCTGACCGATGTCAGTTCGGATGCGGTAAAGACGGCTCGTTTGGGGCTGGTGAACCCCTTCACTACGATTGCCAATGCCGAGTGTATTGCCTACGACAGTCAAGGCGCGATTCTGGAGAAGGTACAGTTGGAAATCCCGCCCATGGGCCGCTGTCAGGAGCGACTAGATGTTTTGTTTAGCAATCCTGCTGAGATCGCATGGGTGCGGGTAGATGCCAATCAACCTATTCAAGGATTCAGCCTGGTTGAGTCTTATGATCGTAAAGAAGCCTATGCCGTCAGCGGCGTGGGCAAGCTCAGCTCCGATGTGCTTGTACCGCATATCGCGGAGCGTACGGAACAGTGGTACACGCGGGCTCATGTAGTCAATGGCTCTGCTGGCACAGTGGACGCCATGTTGGTGGCGGGTTCCTCAGAAGAGGGGCTAGATAACCGGCGCGGCTATTCCACGGACCGCTTCGATTTCGTGGAGAAACTGGGCGGTACAATCCCTGTTGGATCGGAATCGGGCTCGTTTTCAGAAATAAGCCGCCAGATCTCGCTAGCTGGTAGTGAGGTGTTCGGCAAAGTGGATGGCAATCGCCAAGTGGCCGGACTGACGCTTAACGACGGGAAGATTGATAACCCAAATTTTTTTGCGACCGATAAGATTTTGCTGTTTACCCATATCGCGCGCGATGTGGCGCAGTTCTGGACGGGATTGGCGATGGTCAATTTCTCGTCCGAACCAAGAAATTTACAGCTGATCGCCTTTGGCAGTGGTGGCATTGAGGTAGGACGACTGGACTTGACCTTAAGCGCGGGTGAAAAACTAGTAGATACGGCTGATAGTTTGTTAGGCCCTTTGGGTGGACCGGCCGCCATTGATTGGTTGGAAGTCCACGGTGCCGAGGATGTGGTGGGTTATGAGTTGTTTGGCACAATTGATAATAAGAGATTGGCTGGATTTGAGGCCGGTCCTCAGGTGAATACGCGTCTCTGTTTTCCGCATGTGGACGCAGGCGTTGGTCAATGGCACGGCATTTCGTTGGTCAACGTAAATGAGGCCCCGATCACCGCGTCATTGACGCTGTACAGCGATGGCGGCCAAGTGCTGGGCGAAACCAGTAAGGTGTTGGCGGCAAAAGAGAAGTGGGTGGCACTATTGACGGATGTGTTCGGGACACTACCATTGGAGTCGGGATGGGTTGAGGCCGAAAGCGACGCGAATATGGCTGGCTTCCTGCTATTTGGCGATCAGCAGTTTGAGGCCATGTCAGCGGTTCGAGCCGAATAAGCGGCGTTGGGCTGGCGTCGACTATCTTGTGTGCCGTGGTTAAACGTCCAAAACCCGCAAAGAGCCCCATCGGGCGGCAGGAAATTGGGTTGAAATTTGTCGATTGGATATTGACGCAAATTGTTGATATTGATTATTTGAATCCACAGGCCGATATTGTGCCGGAGATCTAGCCCAAACGTCGGAAGCCGGATGTGCCGCCCGATGGGGCTCGGGACCTTTTTTGCCTACTCCGACCTGTCGGTCGGGGCCATATCCTGTCGCGCTTTGGCGCTTTCGGAGGTGGTGTGTTTGATTTCAAGATGTTTTTGTGGAGATTTCCTTAGCGAAAGGCATCGAAGCAAGCATCGCGAAGCCTCCGATTTGGATTGCGGCAGCTTGCTGCCGCTTTAGTCAGGTGCCTAGAGTCGACGAAGAGAAGATATCGACGAGCTTGCTCGTCGAGCATTATCCTTCGAAGTTATCCTCAGGCCCACATGGATCCTGCTCCAACTAGCGATCGCGAAGCAAGCACTCCTCTAAAAAAAACCCGTCCTTGCATTTATCCACGGACGTTAAGGTCTATCTCAGAGATTTGAATTTGCTGATGTTTTACGCAAGCTTGAATGCACGGACTATCGTCATGGGCGAGAATAGATCGGGAGACCTATCTCATGAGAAAAACATTGAAGATAAGGCATTATCGAGCTTATTTAGTGTGGGTTCCAGATGCTTGTATATTGGTGTTTAGCTTATTCATGTGCATTTCACTCCTCAGTGACATTGAATTTGATGCGAGATTCAACGGCGCTGCGACTGAATCGAAGTTAGTGCCCATCTCGTTGCAGGGAACGTATCGGACTCGCGGTCGTCTGGTGGGAAATATATTGCAGTTGCATTCGTCAGGAGAATATGTGGCCCGCCACTACTCCTGCACCCAAGGTTTTGTGGAGTTGGGCACACTCATCAATTTAGATGATCAACATTGGGCCACGGTTCCTACACGCGCCTGGGACCGTCATCGAAGAGCATATGAAACCAATTCGCGTGTGTTGATCATGGTGGAGTGGGGAAGACGGCGCTATATTATTCCCCAAAACCATATGGGATATTTTGTAGACGATATTAATCGTGGTTTAGAGCCAAGCTTTGGTAAAATTTGGTGTGCATTCTTAATCAAGGATAACGCGCATGACGCCATTTTTGGCATGCCGAACCTGCCGATGGAATACATGGGGTCGATACGCTCAGATCCCCTTGTCGAATCGATTAATTCGGTCGATGTACATGAAGTACACTTTCCCGATGATAAACATAACAAAGAGTATGTTGGCGTGTTGCGTATGTCCAATCGCACCCAAGGTGCATGTGAAGGGTTGTCATTTGTGATTCGCAACACTCATGATTTGGTTATTGGTCATGCCGTAATCACTAGAATCAATGACGAGTCCTGCGAAGCGACGTTTAATTCGCTTAGAGATAAGCCTTGTGAAGGGATGGATGTGATCTCGTGGTCGACCTGGCCTCGACGTTGACTAAGCAATTAGTCGGTCGCAGGGGCCCTTTCCGACGCCGACACTCCGCGTGACAACGTCGGGTTTAGGCCATCGTGTGATTGAGCGCTCGTTGGTCATGCCGCGATCAAGATTAACCAGCGGATCCAAGAGATCAAATCAGGCCGTGGCGGAAGGCTTTTGAAACGGCTTCCGTTTGAGAATGGACTTCAAGCTTGCGGTAAATGTTTTTGATGTGGGTGTGAACGGTTAGTTCACTGATGAATAGATGTTCAGCAATAATCTTGTAACTGTGGCCGTCACATAGCTTGCGTAAAACTTCGTGCTCTCGATTTGTGAGCACTGCATCTTGGACGGGGGCCCGCATCGAATCGACCACTAACCTGGCAATGCGCGCGCTCATAGGTGAGCCGCCTCTAACCACGTCGGTGATAGCGCCGACCAAACGTTCGGCTGACAGATTTTTTGTCAGGTAACCGCGCGCGCCAGCCCGCAGCGCCGCAAAAACACGTTCGTCATCCGCATGGACGGTGACAATGATGATATCTACGTCACCCAATAACTTTCTGAACATGGGAACCGCTTCGATACCTGAAATGCCTGGCAGACCGATATCAAGCAAGATGACGTCGGGACGGGCACGTTTGATGCCTTGTAACGCTGATTCGCAATCGCCGTAGATGGCAACACATTCTAATTCAGGGGCGTGATCGACAATTGACTGATAAGCATCGCGAATAATGTCATCGTCTTCAACTATGGCAACTCGAGTCATTTATCACCGCCGTTTTGTTTTATTGGGCAAGTTATCTGAATACGCGACCCCACGTTTGGCTCTGAGTCGATGGCGAAGGATGCTTCTAGCGCTTTTGATCGTTCCTTAATATTCCTCAAACCCAGGCCGGTTGATGCCGATAAATCGAAACCGCACCCATTGTCCTCTACCGTTATCTCTATCGCGGATGATTTGTAACTTAAATGCAGAGTCACGTCAGTGGCAAGGCTATGTCGCAAACTATTGTGCAAGGCCTCTTTGACAATCAGGCTCAAATGCCGTCTTTGATTTCCGCTCAGTGAGATGTTTGCCATTTCGTTGGTACGACTCTCGAACCGGAAGTGGATAGTTGATGAATCGAATAGCTCGTCGCCAAAATCCTTTAGATATAACGCCAAATCAGCGAGTTTGTGTTCACCGGGCAGTAAACTCCAAATGAAGTCACGTGATTCGAGGTAGAGTCGTTGTGATGTTGATTGTATCTGTTCGAGTCGTACGTTTAGTTTAGCTGGGTCGGATCTCTGATCTTTAGCAAGAGTACTGAGCATGGCCATTCGTGTCAGTTGATGGCCTAAGTGATCGTGGAAATCGGCTGCAGCCAGTCGTCTACTCTCAATGGCAGCAAGTTCTAAGCGTTTCTTCATTCTAGTGCGCGCGGCGAAAATCCAAGCGCACAAAGATGCAAGCGCCAGACTAATTAACACAACAAACCAGGCAGTCCTCCAGAAAGGGGGTGCGATGACAATCGCAATTGAGGCCGGCGCATCACTCCATATCCCATCTGAGTTTGCTGCTTTTACTTTGAAGACATATTCGCCAGGAGCCAGTTTCGAGTAATGGGCAAAGTTGTGACTGCCCACTTGCTGCCATGAGGATTCGTATCCGTTCAACATGTAAGAAAACCTATTACGCCCAGCGTATTCGAAATCTAATGCTGCGAAACTAAACGAGAGATTGTTTTGCTGGTGGGTCAGGCTAATTTGTTTGTCGCCGCTTTCTTTAACTTGCCAAAGATGCTCATCAATCGCTTCGTAAAACAATGTCACGTCCGTAATGGCGGCGTCCACGGGTCGACCATTGCGTTTAATTTGATTGGGATCAAAAAAACAGTAACCATTTACGCCGCCAAGCATGAAAAGCGAGGTCCCTAAAGCAAAAGATGCCCCGGGTGTGAATTCCAATCCGTTTAGCCCATCAACTTGACTAAAGACACGACTCGATTTGCGTTCTTGGTCGAACAGAATGAGTCCGACTCGGCTACTAATCCAAAGAGAATTATGTTGGTCGATGAGGATGGAACTTACGCTGGCGGCTTCTACACCAAGCTCCTTGTTCATGTCGGTTAACGTTTCTTCAATAGGATCCCATTTCATCAAGCCCAAATCGCCGCCAATCCAGATGACGCCATGCTTGTCTTCAGCCAGGTCATGAAACCAGTCGTAGGGTGATTGGTGTATGGTTTCCACTGTGACGGCTGGTGATTTTGGGTCCGTAATGCGCGCGACTCGTCCTTTGCATGCAAGCCAAAGTGAGCCTGACGAATCAAATTTGATGGCCGATATACTCTCTGGAACGAGCTTACTGAGATCGACATGACTGCCATCACCAGGGTCGTACCAACTCAGCCCTTTTGTTGCCCCAAGCCAGACAACCCCATCTTCATCCTCACATAGATCCAAAATGGACCGTTGTTCAGGTAGCAAAGCCTCTAACCTTTTGGCTTTAGGCTGGGCCTGATTGGGGTCAGAAATTTCGTAAAGTCCAACCATCGTTGAGAACCATACGGTGGGAGAAAATCGTGATTCACAGATCGCCAATACCGACGCAAGCCCTTCTGCAGGCCAAATTTTGGTACTTTTATTGCCATTAATACGGCGAAGCCCATCAAATTGGGTGCCAACCCAGGTAACCTTATTGGCTTGCGATAAGGCGATGACTAAATTGTCATGGATGAGTGTATCTTTGGTCGGAAGTTCTGTAACGACTTGAAAATAGGGCTTATCTTGAACCAGTCGGTTAGCGCCGCCGGGACTGGTAGCTATCCACAAGGTTTGTTGGCGATCAACCATCAAGTCCCAAACATAATTGGCGCTGAGGCATTGGGCGTCCCGAACATCGTACTGATAGAGGTCCACTTGCAAGGTGGATTTGTCCATACGCCCGAGTCCCGACGGGGTTCCGATCCAAATAGCGTCCGAGGTTGCGGCCATTGAGGAGACATAAACACGTGGAGACTGGTCGAATTCGTAAATCTGCTCAAACTCCATCTGATGGGTTTCTTTGACATACAAGCCATTGTTTGACGCGGCCCAAATCTTGTTCTCATTAACTAGTAGGGCAAAAACATAGTCGGAATCTCCGACTGTAACGGGTTCAAAGGTTTCAAGTCCCTGATTAAAGTTGAATAGACCTTGACGGTTGCACACCCATATCTGACCTTCGAATTCCAATAAATCGGTTACCTGATTATCAGCGGACCATTCATGATGGATAAGCTCGAATTTAGACCCTTTCCGCACAAACAAACCAATCGTCGTACCCACCCAAATCTGATCATGGCTGTCTTGGAAGACGCTGGTGATAATGGGATGTGAGCCATCTAGTGGAGTAGGTAGGAACTTGCGTGTGAGAGGTTCTTGCCCCGTTGAGTATGACAGCCCGCCATAGGTCCCAACCCACAGTCCGTTTTCAGAATCTGCGATCACATCCGTAATACGATTGGACAATATACTTGTCGGATCGTTGCGGTCGTGCCGATAAATCACCATCTCCTTACCGTCGTAACGGTTGAGACCGTGAGTGGTGCCCATCCAAATGAAGCCATCAAGATCTTGTGTCATGCAATGAACGGAACTCTGAGATAAACCCTGTGCGGAAGTGACTTTAGAGAATCTCAGTTGCGGCTTTTGTGCCCAGTTGCCGACTCCCATTAGAAGTAGTAAAGCGATTCTGATCATGGCGACCATCATAGAGGCTAATTTCGGTTACAACCCAAAAATACCGTGATTGGGGGATGTCAATCAATGTCGCGCTCCGCTTGAATAAAGGACGTCGTATACGCAATTGGAGGGAAATGATGTCTTTGTTTCGACTTACTTCTACTTTGGTTTTTGTCGTTTTAGCAGTTCAGGGTTTGGCCCAAAACTTTGAGAAAGTGACTGATCTTGTTGTCGTCAATGACGGTGGCGACTCGCGCAGCGTCAATTGGATTGACATTGATGGGGATGGCGATTTGGACCTTTATGTCAGCAATGGACACAGCCCCGCCGAAAGCAATTTTTGTTATCTAAACGAAGGCAATGGCACCTTTAGTAAGGTGACCAACTGGGCGATTGTCTCTGAAATGGGCCGTTCCGATGGTACCAGTTGGGGCGATATGGATCAGGATGGTGACTTGGATCTCTATATCGCCAATTGGTATAACGATCAGAATCTCACTTATAAGAATAATGGTTCTGGATTCGATCGCGTGACGGTTGGACCATTGGGTACCAATCGTGGTTTTTCGGAGTCATGTGCCTGGGGTGATTATGACAACGATGGTGATCTAGACCTTTTCGTGGCAAACAGTGGCAATGCCACCCCGACCAATAACTATTTGTTCACAAATCTGGGCCAGGGCGAGTTTGTGCGAGAAATGGATCACGTGTTGATAGCTAATAGGGCCTACACCAGGTTGGGAACCTGGATTGACTATGACCGCGATGGCGATCTCGACCTATTTACGGCTAACGAAAATGACGCGGCCAATGAACTCTATCGAAATGAGCTCATTCCCAGCGGAACAGCAGATTTTGTGGCGGTTACTGGGGACCCACTCACTAGCATGATTAACAGCTCCATCAGTGCGAGTTGGGCTGACTATGATAACGACGGTGACTTTGATGTCTTTGTCGCCAATCTCGATCAAAACAACCAACTCTTTCGTAACGATGGCGGTTCCTTTTCGGTGCTTGACGATGTGGTTAGTCAGGACGGCGGCTTCTCATTTGGCTGTAGTTGGGGTGATGTCGATAATGACGGCGATCTTGACTTGTTTGTGGCCAACGGTTGGGGCACGGGCCACAAGAATAACGCTCTATATCTCAATCAACTGATGGATAGTGGCACGGCAAGTTTTCAGAAACAAACCGAGTCGCCCGTCGTCACGGACGGTGGTTGGTCTTATGGCAGTAGTTTTGCCGACTATGATCACGATGGTGACCTCGACCTGTTTGTGGCTAAATGGATGAATTCAACCAGTGAAAACAATGCGCTCTTTCGTAACTTGGGCAATGCCAACCACTATCTGCAATTAGATTGCACGGGCACAGACAGCAATAGCACGGCCATCGGCGCCATCGTTTGTTTGAAAACCGAAATTGGCGGGCAATCGGTCGAAATGGTGCGTCAGATCAGTGGGCAGGACAGCTATTGCGGCCAGAACCTGCGGGTCCATTTTGGACTTGGAAATGCGACGGTCATTGACGAACTTGAGATCTTGTGGCCGTCCGGTATTCGTCAGGTGATGAATCAAGTTGCCGTTGATCAAATTCTGAAAGTGACCGAGTCGGCTCTCGAAGCTCCAGATTTAGGAAATCGCTGGATGTCCCATGTGACTCGTGGCGGCGGTGGATTCTCGACGCATGTCAGGCTTTGGAATTCCGACGGTCAAGTAGTTCAAGTGTGGTTACACGCGTATGATGCGGATGGCCAATTCATCGGCAGCTCAAAGATCGAGTTGCAAGCTGGCGAAATCAAACAGAATGATGTCAACGTGATGTTTTCGGGTGCTGCTTCACTCAATGTGGATGGGCCCGATAGTTGTATTGTGACCGCCGTTTATGCCAGTGCGACTGGCGTAGGTGCTAGTGCTGAAGTCAACGCAACAACGACGATTGGCAAAGGGTTCTGGGTCTATAGTGCGGACTGGAGTCTTGTCTTTGATGGCCTTGCCGCCGTGAATGTGGGTGAAGCCGAAGCTGTCCTATCAATTCAACAGTGGTCAACGAACGGGACGTTGTTGAAGTCGGTCGACTTGGGCTCGTTAGCCCTAAACAACAAGAAGTTGGCTGTTTTGGGAGATGTCTTAGATCCGGTCGCTGGATCACTTGTTAAGTTGACTTCAACTCAGGATTTATCTGTTGTGTTTTTGCGCGGTAGCTATCCGGGCCAATCACCGGCGGTTCTTTATACGGTAACGCCGATCCAGATCAGTCAGTAACTATTGTGTGCATGGCCAGGTAGCGCTAGGCATGATTGTCTAGCGCTACTGGGTTTGAATGACTGCAAGCCCATTTATCTACAGGTCATCAGGCATGCCATCAAAAAAGTCAACTTTGCCCGTTTCCAGTGAGTATTCCGCACCGACGACCAGTAATCCGTCATTCTGAATGAGGTTCTCCAGGATCTGGGAGCCGTGACGAAGGTGATTGGCCGAAGCACTGATGTTCGCTCTGACAGCAAGCTCTATTAATTTTTCTTTGTCATGACGGATCTCGGTGGTTAACAGCAATTCCACCGATGGTCTTATACGATCAACAATCGATTTCAAATTCGGCGACTGTCCCTGGCTTGGGCGACCCATTTCTTCGATGGTTGCCATGATGGCGCCACAGGTAGAATGTCCCAGAACAACGACCAGACGAGTCCCGAAACGATCGGCCGCGAACTCTACGCTACCAACCAGAGACGGCGCGACGATGTTTCCGGCGACTCGAATCACAAAGAGGTCTCCAAGCCCCTGATCAAAAACCATTTCAGCTGGCACTCGTGAGTCGGAACAGCCCAAGATAATGGCAAGCGGCTCTTGGCCTGAAACCAGCTGTGAACGATGCGCTTGACCAGACAGTGACTGGCCGCCACGGTCCGCGACAAATCGTTGGTTACCGAGACGTAGTTTATTTAAAGCGTTTATGGCTGAACTCACACACTCTCCCTAAATCTGCTGCGAACAGAAATTGATGAATCTAAGAGGCGAATAATGTGTTTCGCCGATCCTGTCAGTCTAAACCTTGAATCGGATTTTGGGCCAAAAAAAGACAAGGGCATCCGTCATATAACGGGTAATGACTGTGTAATTGCGATAATTGCCAACTTCTAAGCATCCGACTCTAGGGTAATCTCGTGTTCATATCCAGTTCTAAAACCCGTAGGGATTCATGTCGGAGTAGATCAGGGGCCCTAATGCCCCAATTTCTTCGAATTCAATTCACGACAGCCAGTGTGGTTCGTTGAATAACTTAAGAATCATCAAGTATTCACATTCACCAGACTGAATTTGCACTATTCCAGTTTCCCAGGATCTCCAATCCGTGTTGGATTTTCTTACGTAGGCTTTCAGAACTAAGGTACCGGCACAGAATGATGGTTGCGAAGCGGCTCGTTGTAAGTGTAGCAGTGCAGCCCTCCGCCAGTGTGATTGTATGCCTCAACATTGATTTGCATTACCCGCCGTCCGGGAAAAGCCCGTTCCAGCGCTTCTTTAGCCGCCAGATCTTTGCGTCGTGTGGACTCGCTTCGTCCCTGTTTCCAATACCGAGCTGTGACCACTAAATCATTGACCACAAGGAAATTGAGGTAACTGGTGGGCAATACGAACCGGACGGTATCGCCGGGACCGGCGCCGGGAAACCAGGGTCGATCGTAATCTTCAATTTCGTCATACGGAAGATCGATCACGATGTGATCCGCCGTAGGTACTTTAATAATGTTGAGCGGGTTCCCGTCGAGGTTTTTAGCTTGGACGAGCATGTCTAGGTTGTGTTGCATCCTTCGGTGATTTTCGGCATGCAGCGGATGACGGTCGCGATCGTCGTCCTCTACCCATGCGATCAGGACCGTCCGTTCATCGGCAAACCGACAGAATTCGTCTGTATGCGCTCCACACCCGAAGGGATACAGATCTCCGGGTAGTTTCACCTTCAAATCGTCTTCGGCGAGGCCCTGACCGAGCCAGATGATTCGTTGAATGCCCAGCTGCTTGTGTAATTCCGTTTCGGCCCGTTCCTTCGTCCAATCAGGATGCCGTTGTTCAAAGTATTGCTCGGCCATCACCATCAAGCCTCGCCCGTTGTGGTCGAAAGCGCCTCCTTCCCACACGAACTCGGAACGTGCCTTGACCGGCAATCCAAGTTGCGCGGCCATCGCGACATCAAACTCGTCTGTGATACGCGTCTTGGGGTGGCCCGGTCTACGTATCCCATAATTGGCCCAACTGAAATCCACTGTGGCCCATCCGTGCGAAGTTTCCAAAAACACCGGACTCGGGTCCGTGATAGCGGCTTCAAAGGGAGTCTTGTGAATGTGAATCTTGCTCATGTCGACGTCGAGCAACTCCAGTCGATGCCGGATCGCGTCTTCGTCTTCGTTGGAATCCAAGAACAAACGAATCTGTGCGACCGATGAGACCACTTGGATCACTTCGATCGTGGTGTCCTCAAGTGGCGGACTCTTCTTGCTGGACCCTTCCTGCCATTTCACCCACAGGTATTCGGTGGGCTCAAATTCTGCCCAGAGTCGAGGTGGCTTTTCGGGCGTTTCGTTGGCAAAAAACGGAACAGTCATGAACCCCAATATCAGTATCCACATGGCCATCCTCCTCAATTATTGGGAACTCTTCATCGCAGTATACGCAATATGCCGTTCTTGTGAAGCCCCAATCGGAAGGAGTGCACGTCTATGCGAACGATGCCTTATCAATTGGGCGTTGTCGGCCGAAAGTTCGAATTCAACAGATGCTTCGGTCATAGGGGATGTGGATGTCAAAAACACGATCTAGGATACGCCAAAGCGCTCGGGAACGAAGAGGCTGTTCAGTACCCAAACCCAGTCTGAGTCATGTGATATTTGGCTGTCGAGAAATCACTACCCGTTGGATTTCACTATGCGTTTTCCGTTTGGATAAGGCAGCTGAATGGAGCGTTTTTTTCGAAGAAATGGCGATTATGGCAATAATTCGGCCACGACCCTTAGAATCCCTAGAATGCATGGAATCGATCAAAACCCGAGTGCTTCTCGTAAGCGTTTGGTTTTATTACGAGAAATAGGTAGTTCAACGCCTGCCGCAAAATAGACGGTCATACGGCCATCTGCGACGGGTTCAAGCTCAAAGTCGGCCGCTAGATTGATTATGGCGGAACGGTGGATACGGAAGAATTGCTCTGGATTCAAGCGCCGCTCCATTTCATCCATCGTTTCAGGGGTCCACAGTCGCACCCCATCTTTTAGGTAAACGGTGACCACCTTTTGTTCGGTACAGATATAAGCGATGTCGCCGACGTTAATCAGCTTAATGCGCTTGCGATGTCGGAGAGGTAGGCGTTCAACACTGGTTGACTTGATGTTTTGTAATAGACGGGTCATGTTCTCTGGTTGTGGTGGGGCAGATAAGAAGCGGTCTAATGCGGCGTTGAAGCGGGTCTGTCCAATCGGTTTTAATAAATAATCCACCGCGTTCAATTCAAAAGCATCAACGGCAAAGGCATCGTAGGCTGTGCAGAAAATAACGCTAGGCCGCTGCTCCGATGGCAACATGCGTAGGACATCCAGGCCCGTTATGGCCGGCATGTGAACATCCAAAAAAACAAGGTCAGGCTCCATCTGTACGATGCTGGAAAACGCGCTGGTCCCATTGATCGCCTCGTCAACTATTTGAAATTCAGGCCGGTCGTTGATATAGCGGCGAATTTTGGCCCGAGCGGGTGCTTCATCATCCACGATCAATACAGAATAGATCCTCATGGAACGGGCCTCACAGGTCTTGGCAGGGTCATACGGACTTGCGTGCCGCCGCCTTCTTTAGGCGAAACCTTTAAGCTGCCTTCTTGCGCGAAAAGCTGTGACATCCTCGTTTGAATATTCTCTAACGCCATGCCAAATCCGCGACCTTCGTCGCCTTCCTGCAGACCTGGGCCATTGTCTTCTACCACGATCTCAACACGGTCAATGTATTGGTGTAGCTTAATAGAAACCATCGCTTTGCCATTCAAAGATCCATACTTAACCGCGTTTTCTACAATGGGTTGTAGTGAGAGTGGCGGCAATTTGATGGCTTCGTCTTCCACGTTATTCTCCGCAACAACAGTCAGTTGATCGCCAAACCTTGCTTGCTCAATGTTTAAGTAGGCGGTGACGATCTCCAGCTCTTTGCTTAATGGGACTAGGTCTTGATCCGACGACACCAAAATACCACGCATGAGTTGCGATAAATCCTCGATGGTCTGTTCTGCGAGTTTAGGATCGTCGTGAATGAATGTATGGATCGCATTCAATGTATTAAATAGAAAGTGAGGTTTGATCTGTGCGCGAAGCGCGGTCAACTCAGCTTTTATTCTAGCTGCCGATAATCGGTTAAGCGTAATCTCTTGGTGGTGCCGTTGGTCTAATAACGAAAGCATGTTCAGATTTACTTGTAAGGTGCGCAGGGCAGATTCAAGTCGCTCGAGACTGTTTGCATACCATGGGAAAACACCTTTAACGGGTCCGTAGGTTGCGAAGAGCATCGGTTCACCGTCAATAACGATCTCCGGTTTTTTTCCGCTGGAAATGTCTGAGATTTCGATATCTGATTGAAAGGTTTTGGCCAGTAATTGCTGGGTTCTTATAATGGCGTCTCTCTTGTCGGCAGATTGGGTTAGCTGCATGTGCAGTTGTTTATTGAAACCAACTGGGTCCGATAAAGCGGGGATCCATATTCGTTCTAGCAAGCGGTCAATGCGGAAGATCTGACTTGCCCCAACAATGGCAGCGATCAGGACAAAAAGGGCCCATGGGCTGTTGAGTGAATCGCCAATTAGACTGGTGCTGCCGATGATTAGTAGGCTTAGAGCAACCAATCGCAGGCCTTGCTTGAGGACTACATCGAGAAAAGTCAATCGGAACCGGTACCACGCAAAGAGCAAGGCGAATGGTACTGACGTTAATGGTCCCAAGAATTGTAGAAATCGAGACATGGGGCCCATTTCAATGAAGCTAGGTGTTAAGGACACAACCAACATAATGGCAAAAACCACATGAAAAGGACGTTTCGTATAGACATCGGCGTTGGCTTGAGGTCTGAAACCCAATATCAAGAAACCGGCCCACAGAATACCCATCCAGCTGATGAAAATGAATTGGCCTTGGTTGGCGATGAATCGCCATATGGGCGGCGGGCTCCCGAAGATGAGCCAAATGTATGCAGTAGTTAATAGAGAAGCCAAACCCAAAGCGATCCCAAATGAGAGTGCCCTATAACTCGCAACTGGATTCACTGTCTTGAGCCGTGAAAGGAACTTAGGTGGCCGTTCCAATTCCGCAATAAACAAAGGCGGGATACACGCCGTTAAGAAGGCCAGCGTAATAATATGGATCCACTCAAAGAATACCGCGTAGGAAACCGCGTGTGACAGGGCACGATCAATGCCAAATGAAAGATGGAAAACGACGCAACCCACCATCATCCACCAGTAGGTATTGATCTGTGGAGATAGTTTGCGTTGTGGGGCCAATTCATTGGCTGGCAGGAAATGCAACCATGCTGCACAGATGTGCGCGAGAAAGGGCGCAAGTAC
Source organism: Holophagae bacterium (assembly GCA_029263455.1). GTDB lineage: Bacteria > Acidobacteriota > Holophagae > Acanthopleuribacterales > Acanthopleuribacteraceae > JAGQSC01. The sequence continues at coordinate 164,793 of JAJCXM010000004.1, read as the reverse complement.
GGAAGTCATGACTCATCATATCTCGTTTTATGGCGGCCAAAAATGATCCACCGTTAAGTCGCAAATAATGCCATTCGGGGCGTGAAAATGCGATTCGGCCGTTTCCAGCCAGCCTTACCACGTGATCAACGTAGATTGATATAACCGAATTGGAGGTAAATCATGTACACAATCTTCTTAATTGCCGCACTGAGCATGGCGATGACGAACCCAGAACATTCACAATCTGAAGTCGAGTTTAAAGTGGATCTAGAGTTTGGTGGAGGTGAAGATGAGCGCATGTTCTGGCCTGCCTTGAACACCAGCGTACAGGTCGATAACGAAGGGCACATATTCGTTTGTGACCCATCGGCAAACAAAGTACATCGCTTTGACGAAAACGGATCTTGGATCATCAGCTATGGTGGACGAGGCGAGGGTCCTGGCGAGTTCAGTAATTTGTCTAGCTTTCAGATTCTAGCGGACAATACGCGGGTCGCCTTTGAGGTGGCACCGGGCGTTTTACCAAAATTGACTTTTTATGATGCCGACATGAACTTCGTCGAGCGTAAAATGACGGGCCAAATATCGATGATCCCAACGTCAGCTACGTTTTCGCCAGATGGGAAATTGATTGCCGGTACATACATCAGTTTAGATCCCAACAAACAGGTAATGGTTAGTTCCAGCGGGTTATTAGATCGTAACTATAAGATCATTCAAGAATGTACCCGCAACGAACAAGACTACCAACAAATGAAGATGATGGATCCGGCTTATCTGAAAAAATTCATTGCCCAAACCATTGAAGGCCTTTTCAAACCGACCTGTGTTTTTGCTTTTGCCAACGATGGAAAGATCTTTATTGCCCGAAGCGATCGTTATCAAATAGACATCTGGGACTCAAAGCTTGAAACGAAAATTCGTTCCATAGAAAAGAAATACACGCCGCGACCATTTTCAGATGCGAATCGCGATCGGCTAGTTGACATCCACATAAGTGCCTGGCGACAAGCACCAGGAATTGGCGATATGATAACAGGGCCATTCATTACACAAGCGGTGGGAAGTGCTGAGCTACCGCATACAGAAAACCCAATTCACGGGTTAATCGTGAGTGAAGATGGTTCTCTGCTTGTGGTCACTGAACTTGACATGGTGACCGGCACACAAAAAGTGGATTGGTTTTCGCCTGACGGGAAATGGCTTGCCAAGTCTGAGTTAAATAATTGGGCATTCCTTAATTCAGCTAAACAGTCGCGAATGGTCTTTCGTAATGGATTTGCCTATTGTCTGACGACTGATGCCAACGAAGTGAATCGTGTGGTTCGATACAGTTATGGCGGCAACTGATCGCTGCGAAACATACCGATAGTATCCATCTTGATCAACAGTTAGAAGGATTGACGCAGCTTTTTCTGCCCGTATTGGCGCGGCGCCTCCAACCTGGAGGGCGCCTGCACCAAGGCGGTTGGCACGTCGATTGATTGGATCAGTCGAGCAAGCGACTAGGTGACCCGCCGCGGATAATGAGCTTGATCTAATCAAGTTAGTTGTTATGTCCAGACGAACCGTCATGTACGTTTTTGTTGATAGATTCGTGTGTTATGCTGCCTATGAAAGAGAGGCTAAAAGGTGGTTGATCACAATGTTCGAGGCTTTCGTCGTGACCTCCGGCGCTTCGAACGCCAATTGGATTTTTTGCAGTCTAAATTGGACTGTTGTCGAAAGGTTACGCTGGCTCAATGCCACGCGCTTCTTGAGATCTCTGATTCCGAGTCAACCTCAGTCAACGATTTGGCTAAGACGTTGGAACTCAATAAGAGTACTGTCAGCAGGACCGTAGAAAACTTGGTCAAAAAGAAACTAGTTAGACGTGTGCCAAGCCTGTCAGATAGACGTTTCGTGGCGCTGGTTTTGACGGACTTGGGTAGAAAGCTATGCGCGGCGATTCACGCCGAAAACGATCAAATGTTCAGTCAGAAACTAAGCCGGTTGTCACTCGATCAAAGAAATAGTATTTTTGTGCAATTCAGGTTACTTGTTGACGCCTTGTCCAACGAACCTTAGTAGCGCGGCGTTGAGCATGTTCTTGTCAAGCTGTGGATAAAGGCGCCAACATTAGATAGTCTCTGAGAAATAGTGGCTGGCCACTTCAACCAGCTCGCGCATTGGAAACAGGTATGAGGGCGCTTGACCTATTAAACCTTGGCGCGGTTTTTTCTCTGTCACAAAACGCTGTCCAATACGTGGGAAATGGGTGTCGTTGTCGTCAGCGACGTTGGGAACCTCATGCCATATTCTTTGTCCATTTTCGTACCATGGGAATCTGACCTTGGTTGTTCTACGTTTGGGTTGCAAAGACTCAGCATAATGTAAAGCTGTGCAGCGGTTGAATCCGACGCCTAATAGTAGAATCCAACAATTTTCATCAAATAGCTTTTGAAATGGCCCGCCGCTGCCTTCGGAGAATGCGAGTGCATGGGTCTTGGTGATCTCTCTAGCCAGCGATCCTCTGGCGCAAATAGATTCAAGTGGATGGTGGCTGCGGCAGGTTGCGGGCCAAGTTCGGAACGCTTCTGGAATGGCACCTAATGTGGTTGGTGTTGTTTCCATGTCAAATATGGGCAGCTGATCTTCGATTTCATCCCACCACTGCCGCTTCACATTTGGGTCGTTCCAACTGGCTGGGTGGGCGCATTGTGGTGTCGCGGCGGGCATGATGAGCGTGCCGTCGACCCCGATTAATTCGGTCAATGTGCGGACCACAATGGCGGGCCCACCGAGAACCCAACCCATGGCGCTAAGCGACGAATGAACCATGAGTGTCATCTTACGGTGAACACCGATCTCCATAAGATCATGTTCTATGCGATGGGCTGTAATTAGGCGCATAGCTTCTGTCAATTTGTCGAACTCCCCCTGAATATAGAGCCTAGCGCTTAGATGGCGGGATCACTTTGACCCTTTGCACTAATTGTTGGTGTGTTTTTGCTTCAACTGGTTTGTGGACCAACTTACTGCTGGCGGGATCATTGCCAAGAAAATTTCCCGCGACTAAGTTGTTTGCTGGTCGAACTGGCCTGCGTTCGAAACCTCCGCCACAATTCGGGCAGACATCGCTCAGGACTTCCTCAACGCAGGTGGCACAGAACGTACATTCGTAACTGCAGATACGAGCAGACACAGATTCTGGGGGTAGCGCACATTGGCAATGTTCGCAGGTGGGTCTCAATTGCAGCATCATTTCTCCTTTGACGGGTCAGCCGGTGCTGTTAAGCATAAAGGTCGGGTGCTTTGGTTCGCAACACCTAGTCTCAAAATGGTTGTTGACAGAAACCGTTGCATTATGAAACTATAAGTCGTGACGCCGCCAAGAGTTGCTACTGCGGAGGGATGACTGATGAATAATTGCTGTGAAAAAGCACACTATTTTCATCGACTGCACGCCTCTGAATCGCCATTGCTGTTGGGGAATGTTTGGGATCCGTTAAGCGCCCGTATCCTTGAAAACTCGGGTTTTAAGGCCATAGCAACAAGTAGTGCAGCGATTGCATTTAGCCTTGGGTTCCCTGATGGTCAGCATTTGAGTTTTGATAAGTTGCTGGACGTTGTTACGAAGATCGCAGATAGCATAAATATCCCATTCTCTGTGGACATGGAGGCGGGTTACGGTGGCAGCCCTAGCGACATAGCTGAACGGGTTGGAAGACTCATTGAACACAGAATCGTGGGTATTAACCTTGAGGACGGCACGGGTGATCCGCAGCATCCGTTATTCGAATCAGGCGAAGTCTGTCAACGCATCAAAGCGATCGCTAAGATGGCAGAACGTCGCCAGTGGCCATTGTTTATTAACGTAAGAACGGACGCCGTTTGGGTGGCACCGAAATCACCATTACGAATCGATGAAGCTGTACAAAGAGCCAATGTGTATTTGCAGGCAGGTGCTCATGGTGTTTTTGTCCCGGGACATTTAAACAACGTGGCCATCAGAAGACTTGTTCAAGAAATTGATGGCCCACTTAACCTGATCACGAATGATGCGTCGCTGGACATGTCGCAATATCGGGAATTGGGCGTAAGCCGTGTGAGCTTGGGCCCACGGCCGCTCCAGATGTTGATTGGCCAGCTCGAAAAGATGGCGCTGGATCTTGTTCAGAAGGGCGAGTTTGACAGCCTTTATCGGGGCCAGGTCTCATATCAGGACTTAAACGACTTATGGCGTAAGCCTTAAATGAACGGAGGATGGCGATATGGAAGTGACCAACTATTTTGACGGTGTGGCAACAAAGTGGGACGAAATGCGCGATAACTACTTCACGGAGGCGATGCGAGACGCTGCTATTGCATTGGTTCCCTTAACCCAGTCATCGGTAGTGGCAGATATGGGAACGGGCACCGGCTTCGTCGTTGAAGGTTTGGCCCCGCTAGTAGGCAAAGTCACGGGTTTTGATGCCTCTGAACAGATGCTATTGGTAGCCAGAGAAAATTTATCAGCCTACCTCAACGTTGATTTCGTCAAGATTGAACAGTCAAAAATACCCTGCGACTCTGATACCTTCGATGCGCTCTTTGCCAATATGTATTTGCACCACGAAGAAACACCTTGTGAGGCGATCAAAGAGTTGGTTCGCGTCCTCAAGCCAGGAGGCTGGCTGGTTATAACGGATTTGGATGCGCATGAGGAAGCTTGGATGAGAGAGGAGATGGCTGATCGCTGGTTGGGATTCGCTCGAGCCCAAATTGGGTCCTGGTTCAATGAATGCAAGCTCTCAAATGTGAGCATAACTGATGCGCAGGGAGGTTGTTGCACACGCCGCCCTAGTGGTGATGATCTCAAGCTCAGCATCTTTGTCGCCATGGGCCAGAAGCTGTCATTACCGTAGGTGAAGATCTTCCTGACCTGATTGTCCGTCTTTGATAAGGCGAGAGCGGATCTCCATCAGCAGCCTACCGAGCATGTTTGACCCGCTGCCGTCGCCGCCATCACCCCAATAACTATCGTTGGGCGTATGTTCAATAAGCTTGGCTGAACCAGTAGCAATCAGTTTTTGTCTCAAGTCTTGATGCTGCGTGAACTTGGCGTTAAGTGCTTGACGCATTACGTCATTCTTAACCTCTTCCCAATCCTGTCGTAGGGGTCTGCTGCGATCACGTCCTAGTTTTGCCGCCAAGCCAGGAGAGATGGCGTTTCTAATAGTGGATTCATGAGGCGTGCCAGCAAATTTCTGAGCCTGGAAATAGTGCTCGCTTGTTGGCCATTGGTGACCATTTAGAAAGATCGCGTGCTGTGAAAAATTAGAAAAGAACCCATATGCGCGATCTTGATGATAGAAGTAGATGCTTTTGCCCATGGTCGACCTGTGTCGTTTTGAATAGTCTAGCGTGTGGCAGATTACGAATCCCTAGTTTTTTTCACCCAGCCGCCGCCTCGCTGGCGCGTGCGCTGAGAAGGTAGATATTCGCTGCGCGCATCGGGCTCGAGTAATTGGCATGGGTCATACCAATGAGCCGTACGCGCCTTACCTTTTATGTTGGGGATGTTTCCAGAGAATTCGGGGTTGTCGGGACATCGGAAATGCCAAAGCGCGTAGCGGTCAGGTTTACTGGTAAATGAAATCACTTCTTTGACGCCGCCATTGCAATTGGTTGAGACGACCAGGAATGAGCCCGTCCATTGATCATGGGGCAACTTTAGGACGACATCGTGATGAAATTCGCCTTGTTGCCAATGATCCTCAAACTCAAACGAACCCCACTCTTGGCTGACCATCTCTAGAAGTGGTCCTAACATCAAAGTGTCGGCAAGCTTGCTGTGCAGATCGGTGCGCATAGCCACAGTTTAGCCTCATACAAAAGAACAACGGATGAGCTCAATCACTTAATAAGAATAAGGGTGAGACTTGATCGCACCCAATTTCTTGCATTTAGTTGGTTTGTTTAAGTAAGGCGATTACGTCGAAACAAAAGTAGACCGGCAGCAGCTAGGAGAGTGGCAAATATGACAAGTCCCGCTTTACCTAATGTTGGTACGGCCGGTCCAATATCGCCGCGCACGGCATTGGTTACGTCAATATTGATGGGGATAATTTGACCTTGCGAAATAGGCATGCTGCCGATTAACGGGTTGTTGCCAGTAAATGCCAGTGCTGGATTTGCAAATGGGGCACCATCTTCGAGGTCTTCGGCGTCGAAGATGTCCAGATTGGCTCCGTTGCCTGCAAATAATGAAAGTCCTTCGAGAGCGAAATTTGACCCGTCGGTGGTCAGTGCGATACTGGCGAATGCCATGCTGTTCGTCGTGCCAACGGCCGGTGCTTCGCGTGTGTCAAACATGAAACTTGACCAGGTAGGTCCGCCGCCGTCCATCAGTCCAGACACATCAAACGCGTACACGGCGCGTAAATCAGTGACATAAATAGTCGGGTAATTAAATGTCAAACCGTAAATCGAGTTCGTGCTGGCAGAGGTGAGATCTACACCAAAAACATAGTAACCGGTTCCATAAGCCGTACCTGAGTATTGAGCAACGAATCCCCAAGTCGTCGGGGCCAGTCCAGCTCCACGGCCCGGTTGACCGATGCCCAAACTGGGTGCCGGTTTATTGCGAAAGGTAGCTCTCGCATCATCGTCGGGCTGGTCATCTTGAGCAAGAACCACAAAACCAGCGAACAAGAGTAGAAAAATAGTTAGATATTTCAACGGGAGACTCCATCAATTAATGTTCACTATTATCACACATTTATTCGCGGCCGATGGCTCTTGTCAATGATTCCGGGCATTGTCTACGAAAAATAACATTTAGGTAGGTCAAGAATGAACTGCCCGGGAGCAAGATTAATTGGAGGGTCGCGACGCATGGTCTATGGCCGCCTTATTAGCGAGTATGAGAGGGTGGTGATCATTGAGCGCGATGGCCTGATCAATATATTGGCTGGCCTGATTTAGATCCTTGATGTGCTCTAGGTAAATAAATGCCAAGTTACTCAGTGTGTAAATATCTTCAGGGTTCCGTTCGAGAACTTTCTCAAAGCATTTGACGGCCAAATCAACATCATCTAGAGCCATATATGAGAGTCCCATATTGTAGAAAGCAATCGTCTGATCTTCGTCGATTGTCAAAGCGAGATTGAACTCTTGGATGCTCTTCTCGAAGTGCCCAAATCGATGATAGCCGAGGCCCAAAAATGTGTGTAAGCGCGCGTCCTCAGGTCTTAAAGTCGCCGCTTGCTTCAAATTCAGGATCGCTTCGTCTTCATGGCCCGCCATAGCTTCGTGGCGACCAAGGTCACGGCGCAGAATGACCTGTTCTGGGTTCGCCTTCACGAGGTCTCGAAGACCTTCAATAGTCTTGAATGGATAACTCTTTTCAAATTGCCGTAAGTACATTAATTCGCTATACATCTTGACCGAATCGAGAGGCGACTTGTAGGTAAAGGAAGCCGTATCCCCGGGCGTGGAAACGCCGCCGTCAGCCACGTAGCCTAAGCTCCGAAGTAGTTCGATACTTTCCTGATCTAAAATCGTGGTTTCAGAAGCCTTGGCCTGTTCGAGTAATTGCTCAATTCGCAACTTGAATGTGCGCACCAGATCAGGGTGCTGCTCGACCAGATTAATCGTTTCCAACGGGTCATTAACGGTGTCGTAAAGCTCGAAGGTGGAGCTGTAATAGAAGCTGTGCTGGTCGTCTTTTATTGAATGAACAGGCGCTAGGTAAAAATCTTCTTGAGGAATGATGGCTTCGGCATATATTTCCCTCTCGTTGCGGCTATCTAACTGAAAACCATTTGTTGATTCGCTCTTTAAGCCCAGGATTTTAAGCGTACTCGGGAACAAATCTGTGCTGGCGACTCGATGTGAAAAGCGTTGACCGGCAGTGCCATAGATGGGTTGAGAAAGAATGAGCGGTACGTGGGTTGTCGCGCCATAACAAAAGAATCCATGGGTATTTTCCCCATGTTCTTTGAATGATTCGCCGTGGTCTCCCGTCACAACAATGAGCGTTTTTTCGTAAATACCCTGTTGTTTTAAGTGGCGAACGAGTCGTCCCAGTTGGTAATCAACATAAGCCAATTCTCCAAAATACGGGTTGTCTGCATAGGCTTGCCTAAAGGGCAGTGGCGGGTTGTAGGGCCAATGGGCATCGTAGAGGTGGATCCAGCTAAAAAAGGGCCCCTCTTGGTGCTGCATCCATTCCAGAGCCAGATCGATGGTTTGTTCGGCGCGCCTGGTTACGATCTCGTTCTTTTTACGCTCGGGCGCATAATGCACGATGCGGTCTTCATAGATATCAAACCCTTGGTCGAGTCCAAATTTGTGGTCGAGAATGAACGAACTAATGAATGCGCCAGTGGCAAAACCCGCTTGATTCAATAACTCGGCCAGGGTGACGTTGTCGTTAGCAAGAACATAGGACACATTGTTGTGGACACCGTGCTCGGTTGGGATCTTGCCGGTCATGATACTGCAATGGGAGGGCAATGTGATCGGTGCATGTGTGTAGCACTTCTCAAATAGGTGACCGCCCTCGGCGAGCTCATCTAGAACCGGTGTTTGCACAAAACGATTGCCATAAGCGCCAATGGCATCTGCCCGAGTCGTATCCAAGGTCACAAGAACGACATTCTCAATCTGCAGATCATCTTTCTGCCCGCAAGCCAAAGTCAGCAGTAAACAAACAGCGGCAAAGAAAATTTTCAAGGATGCTCCTCTAAGGATTGCTTGATGCAGCTTGAGCCACAAAACTCTTTAGATCGCTGTGATCGGACAGTTTAGGATTCTCCAAAAGGATTTGCTGGGCTTGAGCATAGAGACCGAACCTCACACAGACCACCATGGTGACGTATTTAAGGCTTAAATGTTCGGGATGAAGCGCTGCCTTCTTGCTTAGCTGTTCGACCAATTTGATCGGATCGGGCGTCGCGAGTGCTAATTGGCGCAGTAGAATTTCCCAATCGGCGGTCCGTATTGGACCTTTCTCCAGCGCCGCAATCAATAAATTGACGCCCTTCACACGTTCGCCAGACTGAAAGTAGATCCTGGCCAAGTTTTGGCGGACGGTTAAATAGTCGGGGTGTCTTAAGAGTAGGATTTCGCCTTGTTCGATTGCTTGGTCATGATGGCCCTGATGACTAAGGATGATCATGTGGGCTTCTTGGAAAACCGGTTGATTGGGAAAGGTTAACGTCAGCTGGCTTACGATTTCTGCTGCTTTGGGTAATTCGGCCAGTGATGTGTAGTGTTGTATCTTTTGTAGCCACACAATTTCGTTAAGGGCATTTGCGGAAATTTGATGTTGCAATAAGGCGAGGTCATTGATGGCATCAATTGGGCGCTCGTAATAAACGTCTCCGGCAAGAATCATACACAGCATCCAAGTCATTTTTTTTCAATCACCTTACCTTTATAGGTTTTGTTTCGCGGGCGCTTGAACCATTTGGCCGAAAAAAATCGAGGAGCTTCAATCTGGAGTTTTTGGAGCTGGTTAGCATTAAGTGCGTTCCGTACAAACAAACGTGCCTGAAAGTTTAGGCTCAGTATTTCCGCACTAGCTGTGGAGATGTCCTGCCGGTGAAGGGTTTCAATAGTTTGGGCATCAATGGTGGGATCAAACATGTCGTTTGACTGTCGTTGTCGTGCGTCATTAAGTTTCGTTTGCGCAATTTGATAAGACATTTGCAGGTGGTTAAGTTTTTCAGCGAATTCAACGCGCTGATCTTCCCTAATGCCGAGTTGTTGGCATAGTTCTGCCTGATCCCACCAAGCAACCGGCAAGCGACCCATATTCTTTTTAGTGGTTGGCGTGTCAACTTGCAAAGAAACTAATAACGTCATCAATGTTATTGGCATCATAGGTAGTGCCCTTTTTCAAAACGAAGGTAGGTAACGTTGGGCTCTTCAGCCGAAGTTGGCCAATTATAGGTGACCAAAAAGAAAAAGGGTGAGACGCTTCGTCCCACCCTTTGCCTGTGATTAAGCTTGTTATTTAAGAAATACGATTGCGGCGCAGTATCACTAGACCGACGCCAGCCAATAAGGTCACAAACACGATAAGCCCCACATTACCCAAGGTTGGGATGACGGGTCCAATATCGCCGCGAACGGCATTTGTTACGTCAAAATTGATAGGGATTATGGTCCCAGACGAGATTGCCATGGAGCCAATGAGCGGGTTATTTCCTGTAAATGCCAGAGCTGGATTTGCAAATGGGGCGCCATCTTCCAAGTCTTCGGCGTCGAATATGTCTAGATTAGCCCCGTTGCCTGAAAATAAGGAAAGACCTTCGAGGGCGAAATTTGTGCCGTCCGTGGTCAGTGCTATGTTGGCGAATGCGGCGCTGTTAACGGTACCGACGGGTGGCGTCTCGCGCGTATCAAACATGAAGCTTGACCAAGTGGGTCCACCGCCATCCATCAGTCCTGAAACGTCAAAGGCATAGACCGCTCGTAGATCGTTTATATAGGTGGGTACGTAGTTAAATGTAATTCCATAGATTGAATTTGTTCCAAGATAGGAACCATCGATGGAAAACGGAAAGTAACCCGTACCATATGCTGTGCCCGAATATTGAGCAATGAATCCCCAAGTCGTTGGAGCCAGTCCGGGTCCTCTATTCGAGTCGCCGATGCGCACACTGGGTGCCGAATTGTTACGATTAGATGGGGTTGTCGCTCCGTCCGATTGATCGTCCTGTGCAGAAACCATAAAACATGACAGTAATATACAATAAATAACTCGTTTCAATTGAAACTCCATATATGAATATATTATTAAGTTATCTAGCATGTTACAGATGCCTACGAAATGTTGTCAAGCTTTCTGTTGGCAAGTACTTAGCAATTCCGCGTTTGTTTACACCTGCGCACAACTCAAAATCAGTACAGACGGCTTTGTCTCATTTACGACCGCTGCTATAGCGATAGATCACAAGAAACCCCCTCCATCCTAGTTTACAAATCGGCTTTGTTCGTCGAATGTACGCTAGCGTCGTTGTACTTATAGAGGGAGAATTCTATGTTTAAAAATGAATTGGCTTATGTTTTTGCCGTTGTCTTGCTTGCCGGCTGTGCCGCACGCGGACCTTACACCACCTCGCGTGATAATACCGTCAAAGGCGCCGCAATAGGGGCGGCCGTTGGTGCCCTCTTCTCCGTTGCAGATGGTAAACGAGAAGCGGATGAGATTCTAGCCAGAGCGGCGATTGGAGCTGTTGTCGGTGGCGGGATCGGCGTTTATATGGACGCTCAGGAAGAAAAGATCGCTCGCATACCTGGGACCCGCGTTGAACGTGTAAGTGATGACACGCTTTTGATCCACTTTGATTCAGATTTACTGTTCGCGATCGACTCTTCAACCTTGACGGCGACGTCAAAACAAACGCTTCAAAATACGACGACCGTGCTCAATGACTTCCCGAAGACGGCCATTATTGTGCAAGGCCATACGGATAGCACTGGCAGCGAGACACACAATCAGACGTTATCCGAACGTCGCGCAAAAGCGGTATTGAACTATATGGTGGGCCGTGGCGTAGATCCAATACGCATGGTATCGATGGGCTATGGTGAATCGGATCCCATTGCTAGCAATGAGAACCAGTCGGGGCGAGCCCTGAATCGGCGCGTTGCGGTCATGCTACGGGCAAAAGCAAAATAACAAACAGGCGCGTTTCGCAGTTACTTGAATCTTGACTGCTTTGATTCTGACCTCAACAATCGCGTCATTCCTATAGGCTAGCCTTGTTAAAGGAAGCTTCGCTTGCCGAAGCTGCGCTGAGTTATTCGTGTGATAATTCAGTGTTACCTGGCTATGCCTGTTCATATAGAAGCAAATATGGACGGCCTCTACGGCATGTTTGGATCATGAAATTGGAGTAGTTTGTATGCTTGATGTTGAACAAGAGCGCCCCTGGAAGAAACTCGAACAGCTCATCGCCGATGATGACATCACGCAAGTGGCAGCTTATTTGGAAACGTTGCCGGATGATCAAGTTTCGTTGGCCCTCTCACGTCTAGATGAGGACGATCAAGCGCTACTTCTCACCAATTTGGTACCAGAGGAAGCGGCTGAACTCCTGCGGCAAATGCCTGAAGTTCTAGCTATCGAGCTGTTGGAAGACCTACCCAGTAATACGGCGGCGGCCATTGTTGAGGCCATGCCAAGTGACGAACAAGCCGACTATGTGGGTGAACTTGAGCCAGAACAAGCTCAACAAATCATGTTGTTGCTTGATGATACAACTGCAGAGTCAGTTCGTGAGCTCAGCGAATATGACGATGACGAAGCCGGCGGCTTGATGATCAAGGAATATGTGGTTTTTCCTAGTCAGTTCACGGTGAGCGATGCAGTTTCGAATTTGAGGGGAAACGTTGAGAAGTACCGCTATTTTGAGGTGCAGTATGCCTACGTTGTAGACAGCGCAGGGGTTCTGGTAGGCGTCTTGAGGTTAAGAGACCTGCTGCTTGCACGAACTGACCAACGCATTGATCGCCTTATGTTGACGGGCTTTCATGCAGTTAACGATGAAACCAGCGTCTATGAGTTGAGAGATTTCTTTGAACGCAATAGTTTCTTGGGTGTCCCGGTAACCGATGCCAATGGCGTCATGTTAGGTGTTGTGCGGCGCAGTTCGGTTGAGGAGGCACTTGCCGACCAAAATGCCGACGATTACCGCAAAGCTCAAGGGATCATCCAAGAAGAATTGCGAACCATGCCTGTCGTTACTCGTTCGCGACGACGACTCGCGTGGCTCAGCGTAAACATTCTGCTCAACGTTTTGGCTGCCAGCGTGATTGCGCTATATCAAGATACGCTAGCTCAGGTCATCGCTTTAACCGTCTTTCTGCCCATCATTTCTGATATGAGCGGTTGTAGTGGCAATCAGGCGGTTGCGGTTAGTATGCGTGAATTGTCGCTTGGCGTAGTTAGGCCAACCGAAGTAGCGCGAGTTTGGATGAAAGAAGTGTCTGTCGGTCTAATTAATGGATTGGCTCTTGGGATCATGATCGCGGTGGTGGCTTATATGTGGAAAGGAAACCCTTACCTAGGTCTAGTCGTGGGGTCTGCAATGACAATCAACACGCTGATTGCGGTCTCTCTGGGCGGAACATTACCCCTTATCATGCGACGGCTGCAGTTGGACCCGGCACTAGCTTCTGGCCCCATCTTGACAACTGTTACCGATATGTTTGGCTTTATGCTTATCTTGAGTTTAGCGACCTACTGGCTTCCCAATTTGATTTAGATCCTCAATTTGCGTTCGGGTCCAGTAAGGGGAGCTCGATAAAGGAACGATTATCGTCTAGGCGGTACACCTTGATCGCGGTACCTCCTTGGTTAGCAACCGGGTCAAATGTACCTGCGTCGGCGCCGGCTATGGCCACTCTTAGTCTATGCCCCTTAACAATTTGGGCAGAAATCGGCCACAGTTGAAAACGGACGTGGGCCATTTCTCCGATTTTCACGGGTAGCGCATCTTCTTGGCTGTAAGAATGGTATGGGAGCCCATCGTTAAAGGGACTCTTCTGTAACTGTCGATGGATAAGTCTGAGTCCACCTTCTGTGAGGTAACGACTGCGACCTTGTTCATCAACGTCTTCTAAATAAACAATTAGTGCGGCATCTTCTTGGTCTGAGCTTACCGCCAAATTGATAACCGGTGACCCAGTAATCTGCAGGGGCGTGTCCAGTTGCGAGGTTGTATAAGTCAGCATGCGGGAATCCATTTCTCCTCGATTATCGAGATTCAAAACCGCTTGACCCATTTGTGTAGTCCAGCGATTTGATGCACCAGTTGTCACGCCAAAATCTATTAGATAAATATCAGCTCCTTCAGTGTTTTCTTCAATATCAAAGGTCAATTTGCCCTGGGATGCAAAATAGGCACGCTGCCATCGACTCGAGTTCGGTGGCCATTTTTGGCTGACACGAAATGCTTCCTCACCGATGTTGAAATATTGGATATTTGGCCAGTGAGCGGCAGGGTTGTCCAATCCCTTCAGGTGTCGGTCGAAGAATTCGACCTGCATTTGCCTTTGATGAGAGGTACTTGGTTGAGGAGGTAGCGGTTGCCCACTTACCTTGTATGGGCTCGCGTGGGCCGCACCTCCATGCATACTGGCCATGATCACCAGCTTCTGAGGATTCTTGAAATGCTGAAATCGCGTAAGGGCCCCAGCTGCAGTGCCTGAATCGAACCAACTAGCGAAAACCAACATAGGCACTTTCGTTTCGTCAATTTTATTTTTCCACCGCATGATAGAAATGTCTTGCAGGCTAAATCCATTGCTTACGTCGATGTCACGAAACGTTGCTTTAGATACGACATCAAAAACATTAGGGTTGTTTTCGTGTTCTTTTACGGCAGCAGCTCGAAGTTGACCGTCATGATCTTCGTCGACTTTGGCAACAATTCCACCTATTGCAGGATTATTGGAATCCAATAAAGCCACCATATTCGACCACTCTTTGATGAATGCCGACGCCATTAAGCCGTAGGGCCTGGCTGGACTGCGGTAAACGTCGAAATCAGACCAGCCTATGACCACGGCCTTTACGGCAGGATGCCCTGAGGCGACAAGAAGTTCTGCGGCCGTTCCTGCATAGGATGTCCCGTATGCACCTATTGATCCATCTGACCACGGTTGCTTGACCGTCCACGAAACCAAATCGAAGCTGTCCTGGACTTCGATGGGCCCATACTCAATGTCTCGGCTCCCAAAGGAGGCTCCCGTTCCCCGAACATCGACTTTAACTAAGACGTAACTCTTGTCTATGAAAAATAGATCCAGTTCATTTTGCAGGGGTATCCGTTTGTCGGTTTCGGGGTTGGCGAATGCTCGCCAATAGCGGGTGAGCTGAAACAGAACCGGGTACTTAACTCCGGCAACATGATGCTTTGGAAAATGGACGTCAACCGCGAGGCGCACGCCATCGCGCATCTCAACGTAAACCGATTTGGTCATGACTTCTTCTGGGTTAACCGCAAAACTTGAAGCCGATGCGATTAGGCTTATGGTCATCAGGGCTAAAAAAATTTGCTTCATATAGGTTCCTCTTGTTCCTTAACTCTTGACTACAGGCAAAAGGCGCTCAAGTGCAGCATCGATTAATTCCAGGGCACTTAGTTGGTAGTGCTTTGGTAACAGTTGACGGCGCCAAACCGCTACTTGAACAACGCCAGCTACTGCTGCCCATAGCATCAAATTGAATTGGTGGGTTTCTAAGTCACTCACAACGCTACCGTCCAATGCGCCACGCCGGATGGCGTCGTTTAGCAACTCACCCATGGCATGATTGATGTCCAAGCACTGTTTCGCGTAATGACCGGCACGTTCAGTTTGTTTCCTGTAGAAATAGTCACGCCGCTCAAAGAACATCAGCAATTCGAAAAACTCAGCGTGATCAAGTGCGTAGTTGGCATAGGATCGCGCGATGCTGATCACTTGATTGCGGCCATCGAGACTAGGCATGACTGACGATCTGAGCTTTTGATGAAGCGTGCTTAGACCGCGAAGCAGGACCGCTGAAAAAAGTTCGTGTTTGTTGGCGAAATACAGATAGACCGCGCGTTTACTGAAATCTGCAGCGTCAGCGACTTGTTGGATTGATGTTTGATCATATCCTTGCTTCAAGAACAGGCGTTGAGCAACGTCAATGAATCGATCGTTCTTAAGGGCTCTTTCCTTTGCTCTCCTAGTTTGTGCCACCTACCAACCTCACCATTACGTCTATCACTTATAAGAATAAAGTAACCACCGGTTACTTAGTATACCAGTGGTTACAAAAAGTGACAAGGGACCGGTACATCAATGTCCGTGCGTCTATCTTGTTGGTCGGTTATGGTGATCTGGCCTATGGCTTCAATTGATCAAACGTATAAGCCGATCGTGAGGTCTTGTACTTAATTGGCTTGTTTGATGTCGTAGGCCATTAGTGATTTCCCATGGCGAATGTACAGCGAACCTGAGTCAATCACTGGATGCGACCAGTGGGGGCCAGCGCCCTGACTAATTTGAAAGCTGCTAGCCACATTAAAGCCCTTGGGACTCGCTTCAACAAGGGCGATGTTGCCATCCTTTTCCTCATAACAGTAAAGCATGCCATCGGCTTGGATGATGGATCCCTTGGTATGCCACTTGGTCTCAAAAGCGGGTTTACCTGTCTTCCAGTCAATGGCACACCAATTACCACTGCGATTGTTAATCCAGTTGGCTCCGTAAAGATAGCCGTCAACCAGAACGACACCGCCATGATGGCTGTCAAGGGTCTTGTCGGTCCAAGCTAGAGTAACTGAATTACCATCTTCGGCTATTTTGAAAAGCGCACCGACATGGTCATAGCCGCTAGTTGTGTATATGTATCCGTCTTTGTAAATCGGCGTAATCGTATTTGTGTGGGGTGCGCCGCTCCACGATGAGTCGGGAGGCTCTAACGTGCCATAACTGTATTTCCACAGTACTTCGCCATTGGCGGCATCGACGCCAAAGATAAAGTTAGCGGTCACATTTGCAATCACGTTGCGTCCGGCGTGTTTAAAAACGACAGGTGAGGAATAGGCAGATGTGTCGTCGAGACTCTTGGTTTGCCAAACAGTCTCACCGCTTAATTTGTTGAGGGCCACCATGGTCGTTTTGCTTCCGCCCGGTGTGTATATCACTAGGTCATTTACAACTAATGGATTCTCTGAAGTGCCCCATATTCCCCAACGGCCCGAGAATTTCTTGTAGCCATCAACGGACCATTTCGTTGATCCATCGGCAGCGTTCGTACAAGTAATGTGACCTGCGCCGCTAATCGTATAGACGTGTCCTCCATCCAAACTAGGCGTGCAGCGGGCAAGCGGATAGTCGCCATCAAATGCCGCGCCGATATCGGCAGTCCAGCGAATTTTTCCGGTTTTGTCTAACGCAATTAGGACATCTGACGGGTTTTTGCTACCTGACACATAAATACCGTCTGCATCGACGGTTGCGGCGCCGTAACCCAATTCCAAAGAGTCATTTTGCCATAATAATTTAGGACCATCAGCTGGCCATTGCTTAAGCAAGTTCGTGTCGGGGTAGTTTCCGTCCCGGTTTGGTCCGCGCCATTGGGCGCTATCACCGCTAAAACCGAGCAGCGATGTGGTGATCGTGAATACGAGTAGATGTATTTTCAAAGATAGCCTCCTTTGTTTCATTTGGATTTAATCCAGCTTGCAGTGCCTGTCGGCTATCGCGTAGCGTTGAGACGCAGATCCGAAGGGCCTTGGCTAGCTTATACGACTAAATAGTTCGAGAGGTTGTAATTTGTGATGGCTTTGGCAATCTACTTATTATCAAGCCTTAATCTAACACTAAGAAACTTCAGGTCTGGGTTTGATGAGTGACATTGAGGCCAATTGATAGGAAACCTGAATAGATAAGAAATGGGGCGAATCGGGGAGCTAGAGTCGCCATCTAGTTTCCATGTTAGCGGTTCCAGTGGCAAGAAACAGGATCTGGGTTGACAAGAGTCGGCCATGAAGGTGAGATGACGTTTATGGAACAATTTCTTCGAACGCGTCCGCATATTGTTGTATTTGGCGTGCTACTGGGCGTTATTGTTATCTATTGGACATCTCTCTGGTTTGGGTGTATATCCGATGACTATACGGTCATAGGTGCAGCACAACCCGAGCATTTTCATGTGCTTAATGCGTTTCCAGCAGGGAGTGGTCAATATTTCAGGCCGCTTACGATGTTGTCTTACGCGATGCTGTCGTGGGTCACCGATGGTTTCTTTCACCAACATGTGATCAACCTGAGCCTTCACCTTTGCGCCTCGTTTCTCGTCTGGAGAATAGCCCAGCAGATCGCGGACCCTAAATGGGCTCTAATGGCTACTGCATTGTTTGCTTTTCATCCCGCTCATGTCACGAATGTTGTTTGGCTGTCTGGGCGTGCAGATCTATTGTGCGCCTTGTTTCTCTTGAGCATGATTAGTACGTCGATGAATTCAGAGTCTGGGATAGGCAAACACATGGCCTTATCCCTGTTTGCTCTACTAGCTTGTGCCTCAAAAGAGGTCGGAATCATGTCTACCCCAGTCCTATTCTGCTGGTTGATGTTCCGAACCAAGATCGCCGTGACGTGGCGGCTGCTGATTGGGCCTATTTGCGTCACCATGATTTGGTCCACATTTGTCTGGAACCAGTTCTATGACGGGGCCCCAGCTTCGAGCTTTGACCCCTTGACGCTTAGCTCGCTGACACTTAAGTGGGTTTACTTGGTGCTTTCCCCATTTAGTGCGCATTTCACAAAGATCAATTTCGCAAGGTTCGCTGTCTTAGCTTTGTTTATTGTTGCTGTGCTTGCGTGGCTAACCTGGTCAGCTCGAAAGAACACCCTGCGTTTCTCACTTGTTTGGCCACTATTAATCGCGCCGCTGTTAGCTGTGTTGCCTGTATTTGTGTATGTGAATGGCATATCTGACCGACTTGTGACCATTTCGATTGCCTTGGTGGCGCCCACAATTGGTTACCTGCTGCAATGGTTTGCTGAGAGCCGAGCGAGAACTGTATGGGCCTTAAGTATTTGCTGCTGTGTAAGTTACTTTGTCGCATCAATGGTAGGTGTTCATACATGGCATCGCGGCAAGGCAATAGAACGACTGGCAAGTCAATCGTTCTTGGATTACAAAAATACGCTTTCTGCCCATAAGCAGCCTGTGCTTCTAACCTGGCCAGGTAGTTTTAAGAGCGCACCAATTTTTTCGAACGATATTGCAGCGGGTCTACATTTCGCAGAATGGCGTAATTATGATTGGCGTTCACCTCCGATTGTCGTCGCCATGGTTGATTCAGATATTGAGAATCCATCCATAAGCTGGCGGCGATTGGACAGTCGTCGATTTCTTTTGGCCTTGGAAGCAGACCAGGGTCATTTCAACTTTGGCCGTTTAAACCAGTCGCTTGGATCATCTTTGAAGGTCGGAGATTGGGAAATGAGTGTACGCGCACTGAACGGCTACGGCCAAGTCAGCGAATGTTTGATTACGTTTGATCCCTCATTTGACTATTCGCGATTTGAGTTCCTTATTTGGAGCGCGGGCAAGTGGCACAAGGTTAGCCATTGAATGGATTTTGTCGGGATAGAAAGACGAGTTTTTGGAGTCGCTTACGTTTGTTTCACGTGACAAGCGTCACAACAAAAGTCTTAGACACCAATGTGGGGAACGGGTAGAAGATATCTTTGGTGTTATTGCTTCCATGACGGTACGATGTCACATGCAAAACAGCGATCACAGCTCCAACGAGGTCGAAACAGAGCGATTCAATCTTGAATGCGTGCTAGCTGCTCTATGCTACGCCGACGTCTTCGATTTTGCGATTCGGTCAGAGGAGATTAAGTCTTATTTGCCGCTTGAGCGTGTCTCTGAAGAGCGACTCCAGCAGACTCTTGATCTGCTGGTCATGCAACGGAGACTGTTTGAACAAGATGGTTTTTATTGCCTTGAAAGTGATTCAGGCCGTATTGAGACCCGTAAGCGCCGCATCCAGCTTACGCGCGAAAAATGGCAGAAAGCCATTCCTGCACTCAAGCACATATTAGCGTTCAATTTCATACGCAGCGCGGCCTTGACAGGCAGTCTTGCAGCCAACAACTCAAACGAAAATGCTGACGTTGATCTTCTCTTAATCATGGATCACCGTAGGATGTGGTTGGGTTTTTTCATTGTGCGCCTTTGGGCGAAGTTTCAGCGACAAACCCATCCGTGCCCAAACTACGTGATTGGTGACAATCAACTCGAGTTGATGTTCCCTAGTTATTTTACGGCGGTTGAATTTGCGCTTAGTAAACCTCTGAAATCAGTGGCAACGTTCCAGAAGATTGAGGCAGCCAATACCTGGTTACGGCAATGGACCCCGAGCTCTGCACCGCTGAGAAGTAAAGTTGAAGACCTGAAGCTGCAACGAAAGTGGTATCACAAGTTGATCGATGGATTGGTGTCATCGCCTATCGGAGCGGTGCTTAATTTTATCGAAGGCAAGCGCGTCCATTGGCGTTCACGTGGACTTTATGTGCCAAGACCCTATGTCTACAAGCCACATGCGCCCTATCGAATGATTCACATTTACCAATGCCTACAGGATAGGTTGCGGGTGCTGGGTATTGAACAATCGCAGCTTGGAGATCATGTGCGTCAGACGATTTCGCTGTTAGTCGAAGAATCGCGTCGTTGGGAAGGAACAGCGGAATCTCGCTGCCAAGCCCATGCCAGCCTCCAGCCGTAATACTTAGAGCGCATCCATCTAGGCCAGCGTTTGAGGTCCCCTTTACTTTGCTTGGCGATGGTGAGCTTACTCTGAAGTAACTTGGAAGCCCAATCATAAGTATTCTTGGATCGCTGCCCTTTAATGGTGATTTGGCGATCAGAACCCTCATCGAATGGGACGTGTCCAATTCGCCCCTGTTCTTCGAGCGATTTGTAGAATGGTGTGCCTTTGATTGGATAAGCGATGGTTGTTAGAGCCAGATCGGTGCGACATGATGTGGCTAATTCGATGGTTTCTTCCACGTCTTCGAGGCTTTCATTCTCAAAGCCCCACATAAAGAACATGCCGGTATCAATTCCCGCCTTCTTGAGCTCCGTGACGGATGTGAACACCTGTTCACGGGTGACGCCACGCTTCATTAGGTCAAGCAGGCGTTGGGATCCACTTTCTGCTCCCACCCACACGCGTGAGCATTTGAGGCGGGCCAGGTGACTAATGACGGTTGTGTCCAGTTTATCTGCTCGTGAAATACATTCGAATGGCTTGAGCAGTTCGGGTCGTTCAGCCAAGCGGTCAGCCAATTCGGCGGTCCATTTTGGCTGGATGGTGAAGACATCATCGGCGAACCAGTAGTGATCGAATTGGTAGTTCTCGCTTAACCATTCAAGTTCTTCTATGACGTGATCCACGGGGCGTTTTCTAAGGCTATAGCCAAATACGTGATGGGCACACCATGTGCATTGGAAGGGACAACCCCGACTTGTAATTAGACTTATGGGGCGCATGCCGTGGTGATGTTCCCAACAATCCAGGTATTGATTCAAGTTAATGGCCTGACGGTCGGGCATACCGTACAAAGTCAGATCTCTAGGAGGTTTGACGTCAGGGTTAACGGTCGTTATGCCGCTTTCAGAATCGATAAATGCGATGCCTGGGATATTGCCCCAGTTTTGCTTGTTCTTGAATTCATGAAGCAGGGAAACTAACGTATGTTCGCCTTCGCCAACAACAGCTGCATCGATGCCAAGCGAAAGGTACTCATCAATGTAGTGCCTCACGTCTGGGCCGCCGACCACGGTAACCGTTTCTTCTGGAACGAGACGGTGGAGCCGGATCAGATTCATGCGGGTCATCATATTGGCGTAGAAACCGATAACTTGAGGTTCAAATTGTTTTAACGTCTGGCGGAATGCTTCCGTATCCGCGAAGGTCCCGTCAAAGATTTTCACGTCAAATGACTGCTGCTTCTTCAAATGGGCGCTGATGTAAAGCAGACCCAATGGCGGATAAGGGCGCATGATATGGCGTTCCGCTTCATCCTCGCCCAAGAAATATGGATGTACTAATAAGACCTTCATGGAAATGGGACTCCATCAATGGCGAATCGTTTGATACGACGTCTGGTCAGCCGATGTTTGAGCCAGGTCTTCAGACCACGCTTTGTGAAGAAATGCTGAGTTAGCATGTTGAAGCGCTCGTGAAAATAATGGAACAGAACTGGATAAAATTCCGTTGGGTAAGTGGCTTTATGCAGGGGTCTCATGAAACCAGAAGAAGACCAGTGGTCGTCGCCAACTAAATCTCCTTTGACCTTCTCGTAAAAAGGTGTTCCAGGTAGCGGATAAGAAACACTAATGCCTATGGCATCTGGGCGTGCCGTCGACACCAGCTTCCAGGTTGCTTGAATATCGCTGGCTTGCTCTCCGGGATAGCCAAACTGCAAGAAGAATCCTACTTCGATACTTTCAGCTTTAAGGAACTGGGCGGCCCGAATTGCCTGATCCACCTTGAGGTCTTTGTGCATGGCATCAAGTATTTTCTGTGATCCAGACTCAACGCCGAGCCAAACCGTTTGGCAACCTGCACGCTTCAATTGCGAGGCAAATTTGGCATCGATCATGTCAGCCCGCGCCTGTATCTTGAAAGGCAATACCGCGTCAAGTTCGTTGATGGCATCGGCAAAGGCGGCGACCCAGCCTGGTTTTAGGCCAAAAATGTCATCTGTAAACCAGATGTGTTGAGCCCCAATCTCTTGTTTGAGATAAGCGATCTCTTCTGCGCAGTCACGTGCGTCTCGGACGTCGTAACGACGACCATGAATGGGTTTTGCACACCAATTGCAACGGTACGGGCATCCGCGTGTTGTGGTCATGTTCAAAGAGAATGGCTTATGACGTTGGTGCCAGACCCGGCGGTAGCTATCTATGTCCACAAGGTCCCATGCAGCTTGAGGGAAACGCGATTGGTCTCTTTGTCCACGTGGTGGGCTGGTGGCGACCGCTTGGTCGGCCGTGACCACACCAGCGATGTCAGGTGTTTCTTGTTTGTTTTCCCACGCCTCTAAGACTTGTAGGAGCCGAAACTCAGCCTCGCCGCGAATAATACAGCTTGCCCCTGAATTGAGGTAGGCTTGCGGTTCGTCGCTGGCGTCGGAACCGGCCACGACAACAGGAATGTTCCTTTCACATGCGATCTTTATCATGTGGGTTGCGGCAAGCCTCATGCGTGCCAGACACATTTTTGTGAGCCAATGAAAGTTGTCGTCAAATAGGATCACTGCTTCGGCATTAGACTCAATTAGTGCCTGTTCAAAGGATCGCTTTTCGTCAGTCATGAAGCTTGAATCGAATAGTGACACTTGGTGACCTGCATCGCGCGCACAGGCTGCCGCAATCAGTGTTCCTAATGGCGGATAGGGCTCACCGACCTCAACCTGCTTGGGGTCAAATGAAAAGTAAAATGAGTGTGCAAACAACAATTTCATGTCGTTTCATCACTCCGTGCAATCTGAAAGCCAATCCACAACAGCGTAAGCATCAAACTCATCAGAAAGGCAAAGGCTGTTTTGACGGTTGTCCCGCGTGGTTCCCTGGTGATCATTGGATAGGCGTTGGTTGGTTGTAGAAGCTGCGAAAGGTTGATGCAATCTAGGTAGTCGGCTTGGAGGTGTGTTTGCACATCTGGGTCAACCTGAAGTTGTTCAATGTGGACCGAAAGCTCTTTAAGGGAACCCATTTCTGCCAATAATTGATCGATGTAGCTAACCAACTGAAGTCGGAAGTGTATAGTTTTTTCGTGCAAACCAATTAGTTTTCGACGATGTATGGCGTATTGTTCTATGCGGGTCGCCTCTGTTTCAAAATACGAGGCCTGTAGTTCCGCAGGCAACATATCGAATTGACCCGCTTCTAAATCAAGTTGTAGTTGAAACGATAAGGGCGCGGACGAGCTTTGTTTTTGAAGTTCATCTGCAATGGCTGTGGCCTTTTCTAGTGACCATTGATCCTGAGGATCCTGAGACGTTAGCTTTGACAGTTCTATTCGGCTTGTGCTGATGCGGCTGATCAGGTTGTCGCGAACGAGGTAAAGCCCTATCTGCTGTTCCAAGTTGTGTCGGAACGCGGCCACGCTCGCATGTGTCTCGTTTTTGGCTGCACCTTTTATGACAACCTCTAGCATTTGCGCCGTCAGATCTTCGAGCTTCTCGATGTTGTCAGCCCATACTCGATCAAAGGTGATTTTCAGATTGGCTTTGTTTCGATAGTCGATGTAGTCAGGAATAACACGTATATCAAATCTTGTACGCCAAGCTTTTTCAGACACCACGCCTGACATCCAAAGAGCCATTTCGGGTGCGTCGGCCTGTAGCTGTGTTTTGAGCCGTTCCTGATTGTCGTGTGCATAAAAACGCGAGAATAACTTAGTAAGTGACACGCCATCTAATGGCAGTAGGCTGTCGGATGTTTGGTAAATGAGCCGTGCACCATAGGTCGGTTCACGTGATAGCGACAGTAGCCCAGCTATCATTGCCATCGTTAGCGGAATACAAATAATCCAGAGACGCCGTTTCCACAATTCGTTAACGATTAATGGGAAATCTTTCATCGATGCGTGATCCTTTTTTCGTCTCGTGACATGATGGCTCACTGAAATGGTACAACAGGGCCTTAGCAATGGCGGAACCTAATATTGATTAACGTATTAACATTCACATTTATTCTTATGCTTTTGGGCCTACTCATTCGCTTTGTCTACAGTGAATTTCGCCATTTTTATCACCCCCTAATTTTGTATTTGATTGTATGGGGCGTGGGTGTTGCCCTTTCCCAATTGGGTTTCGTCGAGTACACCCCAATAACGTTACATGGATGGACGGCCATTGCGCTCAGTCTCTTTGCGTTTGCGTGTGGTGCCTTAACCTCAAGTTGGATATTCGGTGGACGTCATAAACCCGTGGCACTGCAAATTGACTCTCAGCTGCTGGTTCGTTTGTTGGCCGTATTAACTCTGTTAGGGGGATTGGGCGTCATTCTGCAGTCCATGTTTTTGGAGGAGTCGTTTGGGCTGGATCTGTACTTGACCAATCCCTTGCTTGCCCGCCGACTGCACACGCACATCCCGATCTGGGGTTACTTGGACCTGCTAAACGTTATGAATGTGGGCTTGGTTGTTCTCTATTGGCGCAACAAGAGACGGCTCAAATGGTGGATGCTAATAACGCTTTTGATCTGCCTATCGTCTTCCTTGCTGACAACGGACCGTACTCGTCTGTTTATGATGGTCATCTGGGCTGAGTTGGCGTATGGAGCAAGTCGGACCACCGGTTTTTTTGATCTACGACGATTTTGGCGAATAGGCTTGGTAGCAATAGTTCTGCTAGTTTTTTTCTCGCTCATCGGCCGTCACTATAAACGCAGCTATGTGGAACGGTTTCCCCAATATGTCCATTTCGCGTCGTCGATGACTGCCATTGTAGATCCCTTTATCTACTACACATCTGCGTTTCCAGCACTGGGTCAACTGACTCAATCTCCGTCAAAAATGTACATGGGAAAGGCAAGTTTCGCGCCCCTCGTCCATGTTGCCAGTCTTGCCATTGAGGTCGAACAAATTCCTTTGCAAGGCGAATTCACCTTTGTCCCCATGGAGGTCAACACCTATACCTACTTACGCCAGTTCTATGCCGATTTCGGATGGTTTGGCGTTTTGTTGGGGCCCTATTTGTGTGCCTTTTTGGTTTGTTACTTTGATGCTATGCGACGAAGACACATGTCACTTGGTTGGATTTTGTTGGCCACACTGGGTAGCTATTGCTGTCTGCTAAGTACGTTTGAGAATCTGTTCATACAAGAAGCGATTTGGTTTTTCGCGCTTATTTGCCTGCTGCTTGCGGGTTACGAGCGCGTGCGTCGATCAACATCTGATAGAGCTGGGAAAAACGATTCCTTGTCTGCCGAAGATTCAGGTCAGCACTATAACTGAGAAAGGCCTCTTGGCATCTTGCGTGAAGCTCATGATCAGTCAACAAGTCTATCGCCAACCGGGCCAGTGCTTTTGGGTCAGCGACCGGGACTGCTGGGATTTTGTCCCAGTCGTGAATAAGACCTACGTTTGTGCTGGCGATACATAATCCACTTGCGGCGGCCTCAAGAAAAACGAGTCCTTGAGATTCATGTCTGGATGCATGCAGCAGTAGATCTGCCCAATGGTATTGATCAGGCATCCGTTGAGGGTGGATATCACCGATTATTTCTATGTCCAAGCTGCTGGGTTCGGTTACTGAGATGAAACGTGAATTAATTGACCCAACAATTCTCAGTTTGCAGGGAATTTCTTTTTTGATTTCCAAATAAGCTGCGATAAGGGTGTCGTAGTCTTTGACTTCATTGACCGAACCTACAGCTAACAATTGGAGGGGATCATGGGGGACAGATTCTTTTCTTGAGAATCGATTTGGGTCAACCCCGTAAGGGATAACGGTTGCGAGCGAATCGTCAATTTGTGTTGCCAGACTCTTTTGGTACTCAGATGGGAAATGTAGATGAGTAGCGCGCCTTTTGACCCAGTTGATCATGGTGCGAGAACGCCACGATAACAAGCCTCCATAGCCGATATCCTGTAGTCCGACGGTTTCAAAACCATTAAAAGTGACCAGCGAAGGCAATCCTAGTTTTCGAGCGGCAATAACAGCTGCAACACCTCCTGGGTATCCCCAAATACCATGAACCATCTGAAACGGGTGCCGCTGGTGTTGTTGAATGACAGCTTGAGACAACGCTCTTATGGTTCGCCAGGTGCGATGTGGCTTAGGGATACTTGTGATGGCGAAATCCGTTGGACTAATTTCGCCAGGATAGTCCAGTGTCACTACATTGATGTCCCATTCTGCGGCCAGCCCCGTGACCAAATCGATTAGGGCGGGAACATAACGTCCATCAACAAATGGGGTTAGGCCACCGTGAGCAACGACGGCAACAGCCCCTTTTTTCTGCTTACTCATCACCGTCTTTGTAACTTCTTTGCTTCATTTGGCTTGCAGCACGAAAATGATGTGGTCGCCGCCAATTAATTGACTTTGAGCTCCAAACCAGCGATCCACCTTTTCCATTAGCCTTAGCCATGAACGTGCCAGCGGAATGCGGCCAAGTTGATCAGGCGACGGCAGTAATGGGCCTAACGATTGTTGGTCAAGGATGGACCATTCTTGGACAAAATCTGGTGCAGATAGATAGCGAAATTTCCAACCCGACGAGGTGGTTGAATAACGTTCTAATATCCTTGATTTGGCATGACGTAGTCGCAGACGCAACACGTCTTCGAATAACGCCGCTAAGTGAAGGGGTGGCATGACGACGGCAATGATGATTCCTTCGGGCGCTAATAACGATTTGAGCTGACGGTGAACTTCTTCACTGTTTCCCAACGCATTCCAGACACCAAAATTCATTAAGATGGCGTCAAAACGCCGCTCGCTCTTGAAAAGCGATAATGTGGCGTGTTTTACCGTGATGTCTGCGTGTTTAGGGTTATGTGAATTTGCTAGTTGGATCATCTTCGCCGATGCGTCAATGGCGACGACCCTATCTTGGCGAGAAGCCCAAAAATCGAAATCCGATCCTGGCCCGCAGCCTAAATCAAGGATCCGTGACTCCGCAGGCACAAAGCGTGAAATCACTTGATGGACCTGAGTGCGAAACGAAATGACCATCGGGTTCTCGTTAAAAATGGCATAAGAACTTGCCAGTCCGTCGAAAACAGATTCGGCAGCATGAGGTCTTTTAGGCAGGCGATTTAGGTTTGGCTTCACGGGATTTGACTCGATTGAAAAAGTTTTGATAGGCAGAGGCCGTCGCATAGGTGTCTTCAAGCCTCAAGAATGTGAGTCTGGCTTTCAGCCAGAGGTTCTAAGTGTTTTTTAAGTAGATAACATAAACTTAAGGATTTCGTTTTGATCGTTACATCAATGAATCGTACTTATGAGACAGCCTCAGGCAGATCGATGTTCTTCTAAAGCCTAGAATAGATGCAGCTAGCAAGATACTGAAACATGGATTGGAAATGTTTAATGGGCTGGCCTGCAGGTGGTGAATAAATAACCAGCAAAAGGCTAGCAAAGTTTGGTGTCGTAAGCGATTCGTGATGAACGCAGGTTGCCATTTGGGTATTTGCTTGAGCATAATTAAGCCGATAGCTAAAAATACCGGAGGAGATCAAATGATCAAAACTATAAGTGCCTTGTTGGTAAGCGCCGTTGCTGTGTTCGTTGTGGCCAGCGATGCAAGAGATATTGTGATTGGGCAGTCTTATGAGGTCCATTCAGATGTTTTGGACGAGGACCGCACCGTTTTGGTCCATTTACCAGAATCGTATCAAGCTTCTTCCAATAAGTATCCGGTTTTGTATCTCCTTGATGGTGACGTCCACTTTCAGCACACGATAGGGACACTTCAGTTTCTGGCGAGTCAAAATCAAAGCCTCGAAGTCATCGTGGTCGCCATTGCTAATACCGACCGCACGCGTGACATGACGCCCACGCACTCGACCATTGATTTTGAAGGAAATGATTCCGACACCATGCCCACCAGTGGCGGAGCTGATAACTTCATGAAGTTCATGAAGCAGGAATTAGTGCCTCATGTTGAAATGACATACCGTACGCAGCCTTTCCGTATTCTTGCAGGTCATTCATTTGGAGGCCTTTTGGCGCTGTATGCCATGTTCACAACGCCCGATATGTTTAACGCCTATATTGCCGTGAGCCCTAGTGTTTGGTGGGATGGCGATCTTATGGTTCGAAAGGCTGAAGCTTATTTACGTAAGCCCTCCGCTAATAGGCTGCTTTACATGACGTTAGCTAACGAGGGCCAAGCGATGCGAGTCAATTTCGATCGCATCGTTGAACTTATCAACAAGGCAGATCCCAAAGATTTTGTATTTGGTTCGAAGATTATGGAGGAGGAAAATCACGGTTCAGTGGTTTTACGCAGCCATTATCAAGCGCTACGGTTGTTCTTTGATGGTCTGGAACTGACCCCGGAAGTAGCGAACGCTGGCCTTGAAGCTGTTTCAGCCCACTACGCTAAATTTTCTGGGCGTTTGGGATTCTCGATCCCGGTCCCTGAAGGGACTGTGAATCAATTAGGCTATAACTTGTTATTTAGGCAGGAATATGAAAAAGCTGTGGCTGCGTTTGAACACAACATCAAGCATTATCCCGAGTCAGCTAACGTATATGACAGCTTAGGTGAAGCTTACGAAAGACAGCAGATGATGGAGAAGGCCGCTCAATATTATGAAAAGGCATTTGTTCAGGCGCAAAAGATCAACGATGCCAATGAGCAGTTATTCAAGATGAATATGGAACGCGCAAAGGCTTCGTTGCATTCGGAGTCTTCGGAATCGTCGCCGAAATAAGGGACGAAATTGAGACACGGCTGGCGCCAGCCTTTGTGCTTTGGCATTGGGACTCGATTGCTTTGACTGCGCGAAAACGTTACGAAGACAGCAGCTTGTCAAATGCGTTTAGTTATAAGCGACAAAGGCGAGCTGGGGCATTTCTTGCTGTTGGTAAGCGTCGCGGTAGCTGGTTAATAAAGACTTCCAATCGCCGTCAGCAACTTCGATGGCCGTGTCAATGGCCGCCATGGCATCAGCTTGATCACGTTTTGAGAAGGCCAGCAGTGATCGAAGGAAAATACCTTGCACGTTCTGATTGAGATAATCGACAGATAACGTTGCATAACTGGCTTGAGCTTTGTCTAAATGGCCCTGTCTAATATGCGCGTAAACAGCGGCAGCAGTGAATAGATTTTGTAGATCGGGTAATTCGGTCATTTTTGATACTTTGCTTTGAAATGTTTGAATTAGGTTATTGGCCTCGGTAAAATCGCCCATTCCTGCCGTGAGTTTGATTAGCAAGTAGACAAACTGAATCTCCATGTGGGTATTACCAATCTTCTGAGAGATCTCGAGTCCTTCATTTGCAAAAGAGATGGAGGCTGTCAGGTCCTGGTCGTATGATTTTAGGATCGAGAGGTTGAGTAAGGCGCGGTTTAGGCCTTCTTCATCACCTAGCTGGCGATACAAATCGAGGCCCTTGATGAGATAGGGACGAGCCGCTTCAATTCTGCCTGCGCTCATGCTTATGGCGCCAATATTGCCCGTCATTAAAGCAACGCCAGGCTGACTGCCGTATTTATTGAAGACCGTCAAGGCATATTCATTGTACTGGAGTGATTTGTCTATATTGCCATTGGCCCATTCAATAATGGCAAGGTTATTCACCACATTGGCTTCGGTAAGACGGTCGCCCGTTGTAAGCACCATTTGATAACAAGCTTCTAACAGGGCTGCCGCATCGGCGAGATTGTCGCGCGCGTATTCGATGTAGCCAAGTTGGCCGATACAAATGGACATGCCTAAATGGGCGCCCAGGTCCGCATAGATATCCAGCGCTCTGCGGACATATTCCGCCGACTGTTCGAATTGGGTTTGGTCAAAACAAAGAACAGACATAAGGCCCAGTGCCTCAGCATATAGCTCAGTTCCTGGCTTTGCTTCTTTGAGCAAATGAGTGACGTGTTCACTTGCGAGGTCGGGTTCGCCTAAGAGTCTCAGGCACTTAGCCAATTTGAATCGTGCCCAATGAAAGGTTGCATTTTGATCAAGACAACTTTCAAA
This sequence comes from Holophagae bacterium, assembly GCA_029263455.1. GTDB lineage: Bacteria > Acidobacteriota > Holophagae > Acanthopleuribacterales > Acanthopleuribacteraceae > JAGQSC01. Next base: position 134,614 of record JAJCXM010000004.1, on the reverse strand, counting down.
GTAAGGCAGGGCTTCTCTTGGCCCTTCAAGCGCCATTTTATGGATGCCGGTTGCGTAAGTGACATTAAGATGTGGGTCGTCCGAATATTCATCCACAAATTCAGTGATGGGTTGGGTAGGTACCCACCTTTTAATCAATTGCTGAGAGAGATCCGAAGTCGTTGCCATCAATGAAGGTCCGCGTGCAACACGCGTTGTCTCTGAACCTGATCGCATAATCAACCGACTTTCCAGAACGTAGCCACTATCGTCTGTCACCAGTTGGGTTACAGCAACAGCACTGCAACGCATAAAGTCACACCAGGCCATGGCCTGTTTGGCGCTCGCTTGTTTAAGGTCCGGCATTTGATCTAACGACGTTTGAGCTGCCAGAATCCGTTCCAATGGAACCGTTTCGATGGCCTCAATTTGTTCGAAATTTCCGCGTACCATTTCGGCCAGTCCAATGCTGGTCCAATCTAAGGACTGATCGCCTGTTTGATTCGAAAATGGCATGATGGCCACGAGTTGAGAGCCGTCATACTCAATGGCCTCTTCGTTCGGCATGGATTTCTGTTTTTGAATCCAGGTAACGGCAGAGGCAATGAGGATGGTGATTAAGACGGCGCTCAACCATCGTTGCCATCCTCTAGGTTTATGTGGTTCAGGGACCTGAATCGATGGGCTGATAATTGGTTCCGGGGCTTGATCTTGTGATGTGTTCTCCTGGGTTGTAGGACACAGCCATTGGTAGCCACGCTTGGGTATGGTCTTGATGTAGGTTGGCTTGCGCGGGTCATCTGCAAGCGCCTTTCTGATTTCACTGACACATAGCGAAAGACTTTGGTCGCTGACATTTGTTTCGCCCCAAACGGCGCTTATTAGGTCTGATTTTGAAACCGACTGTGGGTAGGCGGCCATCAGGGTGTTAAGGAACTCTGCAACTTGCGGGCGAAGCTCGACTTCTGAACCGTCAACCTTGTATAACCGTAGGTCGCGGTCATCAAAAATAAAGATGGCAGGTTCGGGAAAGTGGTGTTTCACGCCTATCAACATAGCTGAGATATGCACGGAAAACAATGAATCGACGTAAGTTATGTACGCTTTGCGGCCTAGCTAGTAACGACGTTAACGAGGGGTTCGTTTGTTAAAGTGAAGGTGTTTTATGGTCCTGGCTGGCTAGAGGTTAAACTGGCATCAAGGCTTCTAATATCTAGTTTCTCGCAATAGCATCTATGGCAGGCTGGCAAATATTTCTCGTCGGCACCAAGATCAACGGAGGGCCCATCAAGGGTAGGTTGGCCATTGAAAAGCTTCAGGTTGAATATCGCCTTCTTATTGCAGTAATGGCAAACCGTTTTGACTTCTTCGATTGAGTCGGCTAGCTCCAATAAGCGCCGACTACCTGGAAATAGCTGAGTACGGAAATCGGTTCGCAGGCCATAACAAATGACCGGTACCCGATGTTCAAGCGTCAATAACCGCAACTGATCGATCACGTACTGACTGAGAAATTGGACTTCGTCGATTAATACACAGTCATTTTCACTCAGTTTCAATAAGTCAAGTTGTGTGTCTGGTTCGATCAAAAGGTCGGCTTTTTTCTCCAGCCCAGCTCGCGAACGAATGACATCAGATCCAAATCTTGTATCCAAACGAGGCTTAATGAGCACGACCTGTTTCCCCTGTTGACGGTAGTTATGGGCGACGGCCAACAAATTGAGGGTTTTTGCGCTGCCAACTGTTCCATAGCGAAAATAGAGCTTAGCCATTAAGTCACACTCCAACTTGAGGGGCTATCATAACGCAGATTTATTCCAGATAAAGCATGCCCACAGGGTCTCAGAGTCAGGTCGTGATCTGTGCCGTGAAATTAGTCACGATTCTCGCGAGTATTGATAGCAATCAAAAAGGAGTATTTTGGGGTATGCTATAGCTCATATGGGCTGATGGCGCATCAATTATGGCCTAAACGGGGAGTGGGATTGGCTGGGAAAGAGAGATCTTGCCTCAAGAAACTGCTTGTCGGCTGCGGGTGCTTAAGTGGACTTGCTCTAATAATTGGCGTTAGTATTGCGATTTTCGTCGCATCTGCAAAGCCCAAGCCACCCGAATTTGATCAAAAGACCTTCCAACAACAATTTGAGTCGACCGAGCTTGAAGGTCTATTTCTGCCGGAACTCCCGCCTGAAGCTTTGCCGCTCCGAGTGCAGATTGACGTTTCAAATGCCAACTTGATCATCTTGCCTTCTGATGAACTTGGATTAGTGCGCACAGAAAGCGACTACGACACCGCCAATTTCATCTTGGAAACTGAGATGCTAGATCAGGGTGGTATGCCAACCTATCGAATTGTATTCAAAAACAAACGCAGTTATTCGATGTTCTTAGGCGGTAATAAGGAAAACCGTAACAAGGTTATCGTTTATTTACCAACGGACCTAGCTATTGCATTGGACGTTAAGTTCTCCATCGGAGTCATGGACATGGACCTTACTGGTATTCCAATGGTTGCTTGTGATCTTGACGTTTCAATGGGTGAGGTGACATGGGTGACCAGGTCAATGAACCCGATTCCTATGGAAAAAATGAGTTTTACGGCTTCAATGGGCGAGTTTGAACTGACAGGTGTGGAGCACTGGCGCGCTAGCAAAGCACTCTTTGACATCAGCATGGGTGAGACATACGTAAGATTGAAGGGTCCGCTGGAGCGTGATCTGAATATGCAAATCGAAGCCTCGATGGGCGAATACAAGATTGAGTTACCCAAAGCAACACGCATCGATAGCAAAGTCGACGTCAGTATGGGCGAGTACCGTGGCCCACGGGCCTCACCCGAAAGTGAAGCAGGCCATTGGTTGAAAATTCGTGGCTCGCTGTCGATGGGTAATCTAGAAGTGAACCGCCGGGACTAAGAACTCGGATCGCAACGCTTCAAAGGAAATAAAAGAGGACAGCATGATTGCTGCCCTCTTGGTTGTCTACTTCCCTAGTGCGTTTCGAAATGCGGCAATAAGGTCGGCCATCACGTTTTCCCATCGATCGACGATACTAATGTCCGCGTGCTGATGGATCGGAGCTTCGGCGTCGGAATTGATGGCCACAATGTATTTGGAGTCCAACATGCCTGTTAAGTGCTGGATTGCGCCTGATATGCCAATAGCAATGTAAATATCAGGAGCTACCGTTGTGCCCGTCTGGCCAATTTGGAGGTTATGGGGAACCCAACCTAGATCTGTAACAGCGCGTGAGGCACCCACTGCTCCGCCGAGAATCTCGGCGAGTTCGTCTAAGTGTTTGAAGTTTTCGGCACCTTTCATACCGCGTCCACCTGAAACCACAATTCTGGCTTCATTAAGGGGAATGCCTTTGCTTTCCACGCCTGCGATGAATTCTTTCACCACCGCTGACATTGAAGGGCTATCAGTCATGCTGACTTTGATACAGGTGGGTGTGCCTGACGCCGAGATCGGATCAAACGCGGTCGCTCTGACACTAGTGATTTGGGTTGTCGTTCCTGCTTTAACAGCTTCCTTCATGGCGAAACGCGCGTTTGCAACGACTCGGGAGGCTACCAGTCGGCCGTTTTCCACTTCCAGACCCACGGCATCTTGCAACACAGCGCCTGCGTATTGAGACGCTAAATGGGCCGCTAGATCACGCCCAAAGTCACTTGCGACAACGGCGATCACGCTGGGTACTTTGTCCGCCAATAACTGTTTAAGACCATGGGCGTATGCGGAGAGACTTGGTTTTGCAAAACTCTCGTTTTCCATTGCCACAATGCGGTCAAAGCTATGACTGGATGCATCGCTGCCAACGGCTTCCACACTCTGACCCAGAATGATGAGCGTAAGTTTTTTGCCCAATGAGGTGGCGACATTCGCCATTGCTGACGCCAGTTGTAAACTTGATTTGCGTAGATGTTGTCCGTCGTGATCAGCAATGACCAACACATCGTCAGCCAAGGCAAGTGAAGCTGTATCTTCTGATGACCAATTTACGGCCGTGGCTTGACTGTCTCCAGAGCGGTCACTTTTGCCTTCCACTGCCAGAGCCTTATCTTCATCTATCAACCACGTCATGGTTCGCGCAATCTTGTCCGCTGGCTCACCTTCATCGACACGATGGTTTTTGCGGTTTGATTTTACCGGTTCAATTTGAAGGACTTCGGTGCGTGTGATGGGCAATTCGATGCCCAGATCCGCCAAGCTCATCTGCTGTCGCGAGAAGCGTTTGGCCATCATCACCCCTTTTAGGGATGTGAAGCGGGCGCTATCTTTTCCGTTCAACCAGTCGGTCGTGCCAAATATAGCTGGCAAGGCGATGTCGTAGACGATTTTGTCGTTGCCTTGTTGAAAACTAGCGGTCACCGAACCGTATCCCTCATTAAAGGACAGTTCGTTTACGCCAGAATAATAGGGCATGCCGAGCCTTTGAGCTAAGGCGGGTCCTACCACGCCGTGTGCGTAATCCGATGACTCGCGACCTGCAAAAATAAGGTCGGGTCTCTTTTCTAACTTTTCGATCATGGCGACCAAGATATCAACGATGGAAAACGGATCTTGGTTTTCAATTTCGTCAATATTTAAGGCATGAACACCCAGCGTGCCCGGGTGAGCGGCTGGTTGGATCATGGCGATCGCATTTTGTTGAATGGCTGTCACGGCCTTTTCCTGTCCCACAGACAGGATATCCAAATGAACGTCGTTTGGATGTTCACTGCCCAAAGTGATGGCCGTTTCAAGGCCGATCTCTCCGTATTTGCCGATTATGCGCTTCGATCCGTCTAAGACTTGACCGTTAACATTCATCGGACCTTCTGTGTCGATCATTGGGGCGATCAAACATGCGATATTCACTTTACTCATCGAATTCCTCCGAACCTTTTACTTCCTACTAGCTGGCTTAAATGAAACTGGGTGCTGCCCATGGCCGATGCCAGTCGAAGCCTTGTTCTTTCAATCATTGCGTTTATGGTGTTGAGTGATTGGATGCCAGTTGATGATGAGTTATGCTCAAACGCGCTAACAAACCCATAATCGCCTCGTAGTTTAGAGGCATCACAGCAAAAAATCTAGCCGGAAACGAGGTGTGAATCAAGCAATTTATGAATAATGATTCATTTTTCGCTGAAAATGAGCGGGTCTTGCTCGGCAGAGAACGGGTTCGATTACCATCAGAATGGCAAGATTGTCTTTTTGACTCAGGTCGAGCGCTTCATTGGTACCAGGAACTCGACGGTTTTTTGGACCAGTTTGCGCACGAACTTTGCCCCCAGAAACAACTCATATTTAATGCGTTCAACAGGCTAACTCCCAATACCGTGCGCGTCGTTCTATTAGGCGAGGAACCTTATCCCAGAGTAGAAAGTTCGTGTGGTGTGGCTTTTTGGGATCGTGAAATATCTTCTTGGCAGCAGAAGGGACGCGGGAATTGCTTGCACAATATATTTAAGGCACTTGTCATTGCGCGTGGTTGGTCTCAATACGGGCAATCGCTAGACGAGATGCGCGCGGCGTATGCGCATTTGATCATGTCCCCCAACCAGCTATTTGCGTCTTGGATGGAGCGCGGCGTCTTACTGCTCAATGCTGCATTAACTTTTTCAAGTATTCGCGAAAAGAGCCAACATCACGCGTTCTGGCAACCCTTTTTGCATCGTGTCCTTCGTCGCCTCTCCGCGCAATATGATCCTTGGTTTGTGGTTTGGGGCAAAAAGGCGCTTCGGCGTGTTCAGCAAGCTGGGATTTCTGAGGAACGACTGATTGTTGCTGGTCATCCGACCTATTTTCATCAATTCTGTGACGCCGATGATCCGTCGTTTTCCCCCTTTGTGGAAATAGAGCGTAAAACGGGCTTTAGGTGGTCATAACTTGATTGAACGAGCATTGAAGGCTAGAATCGCGCGCTATGAAACAACGTATACTTTCTGGCATACAGCCATCCGGCAAACTTCACCTCGGTAATTATCTCGGAGCCATTCGTCAGCACCTTGCGGCACAAAACGATCCTAACTCCGATTGTTACTACTTTCTTGCTAACTACCACTCGTTGACGACCATTCAAGATGCGTCCGTATTGAAAGAACATACGCTTGACGTTGCGCGCACCTATCTTGCCCTGGGACTCGACCCTTCAAGATCGCTGCTCTTTTTGCAGTCTGATGTGCCGGAAGTGTGTGAATTGACTTGGATTCTTTCTACTTTGACGCCAATGGGCCTACTGCAACGATGCGTCAGTTTCAAAGACAAAGTTTCCAAGGGTATCGCGTCTAATCATGGTCTCTTTGCTTACCCTGTCTTACAAGCCGCAGACATACTTATTTATGATTCCCACTTAGTGCCCGTGGGCATGGATCAGAAGCAACACCTGGAAGTTTGTCGCGATATCGCCGTTAAATTTAATCTGACATATGGGGAGACCTTAGTCGTTCCTGATGCGGTCATTAAAGATGAGGTGGCGATCATTCCTGGGACGGACGGCCTGAAAATGAGTAAGTCCTACTCGAACACGGTGGATTTGTTTGGAAGCGACAAGGAAATGAAAGCCCAAGTGATGTCAATAGTCACCGATTCAAAGGGCCTGGAAGAGCCAAAAGATCCAGACACCTGTAATGTTTTGGCCTTGTACAAGTTTTTCGCTAATGCCGATGAAAGGCAACTAATGGCGGACCGCTATCGCGCAGGTGGTTATGGTTATGGTCATGCCAAACTTGAGCTCTTAGGCAAGTTGAAGAATTATTTCGGTCCTTATCGCGAGCAATACTTAGAGCTAGTCAAACGGCCGGATGAGGTTATGGACGTGCTTAGGAGCTGCGGCAAAAAGGCAAGGGCAACGGCTCGTGTGACGATGGATCGTGTGCGTGCGGCAGTAGGCCTTCCTTAATTGCCGATCACACTGTGATAAAATGGCCGCCGGAGACTATCATGCTACGTGCCATTGCTTTTATCTTGTTTACAACTAGTGTTTTTGCGCAACACTACGAGATACTAAATATGGGTATCGCTTCGCGTGATCGCGCATCGAATGTATTCAGTCGCTACTCAGAATTGACCACCATCTTTAATCGCGCCTTGAGTAACGAGTCGATTCACACCGATGTTAAGTTGCGTATTATGGAGCGTGAGAGCGAGATCACGGCCGAATTTGAGCAGGGTAATCTCAGTCTCGCAGTGGTTAGTCCCGTCACCTATCTGATCATGCGTAGCCGGGGCGTCGAAATAGAGATTATCGGTGCCGAAATCAGATACGAAGATGTCGTGGATGAGGCCGTCATCGTCACGCCCAAAAGTGTGTCGATCAAACGTTTGGACCAGATTGAAGGGCGATCGTTTGGGTTTGGACCCGTCAATGACCCGCTTTTTGATTGGTGCGCAAGGGCTGAGTTGTCGCGCGTTGGACTAAAGAGCAGTGACCTGACGACAAAAAACTACACGGATTTTGATCGACTGTCCGAATTGATCCAAATGGGCCGTTACCAAGCTGGCATTTTACCCAAGTCCTATGTAGATCAGCCGGATCATCCCTTTCGTGTGTTAGCAGAGTGTCGGGCACCTTATCGATTGTGGGTCATGAAGTCTGATCTGATTCCGTTCACCAGAAGAGGACTACGCACATCGTTATTGGAATTGCAGGACCCACGCTTGCTTAATCGACTTGGCATTCAAGGCATAAAAGAAATTGATCAATCAAAAATGGATGACTTTGAGGCTGCTATCCGCTTGGCGATGGCATATACCCGTTAAAGCTGCATGAACTTTTACCCCATAACTGCGGGATCCGCGATTTGAAATTGCCTAGCTAAAATGTGCTTCATGTGGTCGCCCGTTTGTCGTTAGCCCTTTCTGACGGCTTGACGGAATCGACTGGCTTGGCGAGAATGCAGCGCGGAGGATTGCGTGGAAGCAGAACAACTGAATTCATTTCGTAATGTACCTAAAACAGGCGTCATTTACGTGATGGGCGAAGCACGAAAGGTTGGCTACGAGTCGGGTAGCGATCGTTGGTCTAATTTGGGTCAAGGTGCTCCTGAAGTAGGCACCTTGAAAGACGGGCCGGACCGTATTTGCCAATTCCAACTCGATCCGATCTCTTCAGAATACAGTCCCGTTGTTGGCGCTAGCGCACTGCGCCAAGCCGTTGCTGATCTTTACAATGCACGTTATCGTCAAAATAAGGCGTCGAAATACACGCTCGAAAATGTGGCCATTTCGCCAGGGGGACGATCTGGATTGACACGGATCGCAGCCGCGCTTAGTCATATCCATTTAGGCCATTTTTTGCCCGACTATACGGCTTACGAAGAACTACTCGATCTATTCCGTCGATTCGTCCCGATCCCTATCGCTTTGAGGCGGGACTCAGGATTCAAGATTAACGAGGACGATTTGGCGCGCGAGATCATTGGACGTGGCCTGGGTGCCATATTGATGTCCAACCCATGCAACCCGACGGGTCAAGTATTGCAGGGGGATGAATTAAGTCGCTGGATCAAATTGGCGCTGGAACTGCAATGCACCTCGATATGGGACGAGTTTTACGCTCATTATCGTTATGGATCCGACGAGCTCTTGTTAGATAGCGCTGCGGCATATGTTGAAGACGTAGACGACGAAAGCGTGGTGATTTTGGACGGCTTAACGAAAAACTGGCGTTATCCGGGCTTGCGACTTTCGTGGACCTTGGCGAGTAGGTCAATTATTCAACAGATTGCTTCCGCAGGATCGTTCTTGGACGGAGGGGCTCCTCATCCTGTTCAGCTGGCGGCGATTCCGCTGTTGCAACCGGAACATGCCAATTGGGAGGCTCAATCCATACAAAACCACTTTGGGCGCAAACGTAACTTCCTCTTAAAACGGCTGGCTGAAATAGGCCTTGATGTACCGCAAAACACACAACCCAAAGGAAGTTTTTATGTGTTTGCTTCGCTGCAGTCGATGCCAGACTCACTACAAGATGGACTGGCTTTCTTCAATTGCGGCCTTCGCTATGGGGTGATTACAGTTCCTGGCGAATTTTTCGATGTCAATCCAGGCAAGAGACGGCGCGCCGCTTCACGCTTACGCCATTATGTGCGCATCAGTTTTGGGCCGTCCATGGACGAACTAGCGCGTGGCTTGGACGCATTGGAACGGATGATTAACGACGAGCGAGGTTAAGTTAACAGCGAAATTAGAGACGGATTTTTTGAGGGCCAGCGGTTTTTAGAGAGTTGAGTCTTGCCAACTACTTGCCCTTTGCCCCTGAGTTGATAGGCGTAGGTGACAAGACCATCAAGCCCAACGGGACCACGTGCATGGAGACGATTGGTGCTGATGCCAACTTCGGCTCCCAAATTCAATCGGTAGCCATCGGCAAACCTGGTTGAAACATTGTGAAATACACATGCACTATCTACCTGTTTTAGAAAGCGATCCGCGATTTCTTGGTTGTCTGTGATGATGGCGTCTGTATGCTGTGAACCGTATTGATTGATATGGCTGATGGCCTCCATGGGGTCGGAAACCACTTCAAGCGTTATCGCCAGATCAGCGTATTCATGCGAGAGATTGTCAGCCAATGGGATCGAAGTGTTGGCAGCCAATTTGGGGCCAGCAAATAGGACCACTTTACGACGCTCAAGCTGATGCCTAAGCTTTGGCAACCAGCCTGCAAGCAAACTGTTGTGAATCAATATCGTTTCTACCGAATTACAAGCTGCCGGGTAGTTGGTCTTACTATCGATGCAAATATCAAGCGCCATGTTTTCGCTGGCAAACTCATCGACGTAGATATGGCAAATGCCTTCGGAATGACCCAAAACCGGAATCCGAGTTTGGGACTGGATGGATTTGATCATGGCAGATGAACCGCGAGGAATGACCAAGTCAATGTCATCCTCTAGTGCCAATATATTGGCCACCTCTTCTCGCGTTTCAAGTAGGCTGAAGAGACCTTCGGGTAAATGACTCTTTACGGCGCGATTCAACAAATTAAATAGCGCTTTATTTGTGTGTTTTGCTTCGCTACCGCCTTTTAGCAGCAATCCGTTGCCTGTCTTAACCGCTAGTGAAACAATTTGCGGCAAGGCGTCCGGACGTGATTCAAATATGACCGCCAGCACACCTAGAGGTACGGTAACTCGCTGCATGTCGAGACCCGGTTGGGGATGACTGCTTAAAAGGATGGTGCCAAGCGGGTCCGGCATGGAACCGATTTGCTTCATGCCCTCAGCCAACTCGTGAATACGCTCTTCACTAATCTTCAAGCGCGCAAACAAAGCGGAGCTCAGCGACCCATCTGACACAGATTGCTCAGCAGCATCGAGATCACGTTTGTTGGCTTGAAGGATGTCTTCTTTACCTGATAAAAGAGCACGAGCCATGGACTTGAGTGCCTGGTTGCGACTCGAATGGGGCAGGATGGCCGCCATTCGGCTGGCGGATTTTGCGAGCTTGGCTTTCGTGCACACGTCATTCATGATGGTTCTCCGAATATGACTAAATCGTCTCTTTTGATCAGGGTAACGGATCGTTGTTGGGTTATTTGAGCTTGACGAGCCTGCGAGCTAGACATGCGGCTGACGCCACGTCCAACGATTTGGCGGTTTTCTGTTTCTAACTCAAGTACGCTGCCTGGTTCGAAATCACCTTCAATGATCAATACACCACGCATTAATAAACTGTTCGTCTGTGTACATAGCGCTTCGTAAGCGCCAGTGTTGATGCGCACCTTTCCCTGAGGTGCGGTGGCTTGAGCCAGCCAATTGCGCCGCTTATTGTGGCTCTTTTGGCCCATGATTGCAGTGCCTTCTAACTGTCCATCTAGGATCCTCTTTAGCGCATTAGGTGAGGTTCCGTTTCCGATAACCACGGCAACACCCGACTGGGCGGCAAACTGTGCGGCCGCGACTTTGGCCTTCATGCCGCCACGCCCCCACGTTGATTGCAGACCAAAAGAAAGGGGCCGATCGTTTTCGAGTCGGTAAAGTAATTTGGCTGATTCCTCTTCAGGCGGCCGGTCAAAAACGCCATCAACATTGCTCAGTATGATCAATGCGTCTGCATCAATGGCGGAGGCAACCAAGGCTGCCAGACGGTCGTTATCGTCGAAGACTTGCGCTCCGCGCCGCGCGGTCTTCCCATTGGCAGTGTCATTTTCATTTATGACGGGCAACGAATCCAGGTGCAGTAATCGTGTGATCGTCTCCGAGATTTGCAAATATCGATCGCGATCGCTGAAGTCTGCTTCGGTCAACAGAATCTGAGCCGGTACTTTTCCATGTTCATGCAAAATACCGTGCCATTCAGGCCAAAGACTAGCTTGACCAGCCGCTGCGCATGCCCAGCGCGTGCTGCCTTGCGCTTTGACATGATTGATGCCGAGCTTTGTCATACCCGCTCCAACAGCGCCGGAACAGACAAGTACGATTTCGTTTTGGTTTGAGACTGAGAACAGGTCGTGCATGAGGTTGTCAATTCGCGATCGCGCAAACTGGCCTTGTTGATCCAAAACCACGGCGGACCCCAGTTTCACCACCAAACGTTTGGCATGTCGCAGTTTGGCTCTGGAAGGACAATCATTAGCCATTGTATTTTCCATTGCCTCTTTGCCTACCTCTTAGACTAATGGTCGCATATTATGCTCAAAAATTCATAAAAATGCAATTTAATTCCAGACTCTTGTGAGTGTTACCGCGTTTGTGGTGTTATTTGCGAGGGTTCAGCGTATTGGTACATAAGGGAATCTCTTCCTGGGATATAACTTTTTGAAGCATGACCTTAAAAGCTTGATTGGTGCTAGAATCGCCCTGCGAGGAGCCACTAATGACCAGTATTGATCTCGACTTGATCCGCAAATACGATAAGCCAGGACCGCGATACACGTCGTATCCAACTGCCCCTCTTTTTTCGGAGGAGATCGGTGCGCAAGCATTTCGCTCCGAATTGGAACGAACCTATGACAAAACCAATGGCTTGTCTCTCTATGTGCATGTTCCCTATTGCCATAAACTGTGTTGGTTTTGTGGTTGTAATATGTTGGTTTCTCGACAACCAACTGAGCGGGCAGATCACGTCGATATTTTGATCCGAGAGATCCGACAAATGGCGGGCGCAATAAATCCATTGCGACGGGCTGAACAGATCCATTTCGGGGGAGGCACACCAACTTATTTGACGCCGACACAGTTGACTGACATTGTGACTGCCTTAAAGAATACTTATCCATTTGCCGATGATGCCGAAGTTTCCATAGAGATAGACCCGCGCCAGTTGTCAGATGAACATGTGGATACGATCTTTGATCTTGGTTTTAACCGCGTGAGCATGGGCGTTCAGGACTTTAATCCGGCGGTACAAAAGGCTATTAACCGCGATCAACCTTATGATTTAGTTCGTGATCGGGTGGACTCGCTGCGGCGTTATCCCTTTGACTCCATCAATATGGACCTCATTTACGGGTTGCCTTTACAAACGCTCTCAACCTTTGAGCGCACCCTAGATCAGATCATCGAGCTCTCGCCCGACCGAATAGCGCTCTTCAACTACGCCCATGTTCCTTGGTTAAAAAGCCATCAGAAGCTAATTCGAACCGAAGACCTGCCGGCTCCTGAGGACAAGTTGGAGATCTTGAAGTTGTCGGTGGAACGGTTGGCGGACGCGGGCTATGTATTTATTGGTATGGACCATTTTGCCAAAGCGAATGACACCATGGTCAAAGCCTTTAAGGACGATAGTTTACATCGAAACTTTCAAGGCTACACGACAAAAGTAGGTCTGGAAATGTTGGCATTCGGTATGTCGGCCATATCTATGCTCGACCGCATGTATGTACAAAATGTGCACGCTGTCTCTGATTACGAGACGCAGATTCAGAATGGTGATTGGGCCGCCTGGCGAGGGGTTAGACTTAGCGATGATGACGTATTCAGGCGCAACCTAATTCAACATTTGATGTGTCGTTTCACCATCGATATTCCAGCCATTGAACAAGAAGGTTCTAAGGCATTTGATGATCTATTTCCAGGTGCCCGTCTGGAATTAGATGATATGGCCCAAGACGGACTCTTGCGTAAACGTGTCGATGGTTACACCGTAACCGCGATGGGCCGTCTCCTGATTCGAAATATAGCCATGGTCTTTGATGCTTATTTGCAAGAGATGAGAGAAAAAAACAAGGCACGCTTCTCCAGAACAGTTTAAGTGATATAGGTTATTTGTCGATTGACTAAAGACAATAGCTGCAATAGCTTGTGAGAGCACGCTTTGTTGTCGATGGCATCCTTTATGCTCTTAACCCCTTTATCAGGAAGGGGCTTACATGGCACATCTCCAGGACATATCATTTGAACACTGCGGCAATTGCTACCAAACAGTGGATATTAATGCGTTTGATGAGACTTGGTCGCGTTGCGACGAATGTCACCATGTACGCTGTCATAGCTGTCTAGAGGACGGCTGTCTTGTGTGCCGAAATGAATTGCGTCGTTTGAGATCGGAACCCAAACGATCAGGCGTTTTCGAAATATCAGCACTGCCTTAAACCTCAAGACACAAAAAACCATTCATGGCTGAATCGCCCAAAGATGGCGTTCATGTCGTAGAACTCCCCAATGTGTCTGTGATCTGTGATGGATCATGGCCAAGCAGGGATCTGGATGTTTTGAATTCTAATCAAACGTACAGATTCCGTTAGGGTATGGCGGGTGGGAAGGGGAGAGCTTCAAAAAAAATGGCCCCTAATGCTTCGATCCGACGCGATGGTTTTTGTAGGTGGAACACTTACGAAATCAACTCAGGAGAATCCGATGCAGAAATTAGTGACTCTTTGTGTCTTAGCCATTTGTTTGGCACTACCGTTGGCAGCTCAATCGCCCGGGCAGAGCGAACAGAATACCTTTGGCAAAGCGCCCATAACGATCGACGCCGAGTCGGTCCGCCAGTTAATGGTTATGCTTGCCCATATCAAAGCCGCGAAACAAGCAATGGAACACATTAAGTGTTTACGGTCAAATGGCAATGACCCATGGCCGTGTGTCCCTTTTGAGGTGGGTCCGTTGCCCAGTCCCATCGATTCAAGTGTATTTGAACGCTTAGGAGCGTACGAGCAAATGGTCGTTTTGGAATCTCTGGCCGTAGCTGGCAACGAATTACTCGATGAAACGCTGAATGATGTCATTCAACTTAGAGATGAGCTACGCGATTCACCATAGTTATTTGCAGCGAGGGTGTCACCTTTAACGCAGGAGGCGCTCTCGCTGTGTTGTCTCTACTACGAGGACAAAGCGTTTAATTTAGGGCAGTAAAAGGCTATTAATGCAGTCCACAAAAAAGATGATATCGGACACAGGCCACGGCGAAAAGTCATCAGGACACAAACCGCTCTTGCAAATTAATTGCGAAGAAATCTCCATGTCGTCCAGGTACCAGCCCTCTGCGTCGCCCACGTTATCGCAGCCAAAACGCCATCTATAAAATACTGAATGATCTAAGAAATCAGTCAAATCGACGACCACGGTCTCGAAGTTAATATTTGCACCTGACCAAGCTTGGCGACCGGCAAGTGGATTCCCAGAGCCCGCGTTTAGGACACTGTTGTAGCCGTTTTCGATAAACCTGGCTGGGTTAGCGGGAATGGTAAGGCCGTCTCCTTGTAGGATGTCGAACCAACTAGCACCGCCATCCGTTGAATACTCTAAAACGCCACCATCGTACGTGGCTTCCGAGTTGATATGGTGGTTAAAAGCAAATTGAGCAGAATCGTCTGATGGGAAGACAACGGGTGATGTTGTTTGTAGTGTTTGATCTTTGATGTCGGGGCTGTTTGCGACAAACCAAGCGTGAGTAGGTGAGGACGATAGGCCAGTTAGCAATTCGAACCCTGTTGTCCCGCCCGGATCATTAGGACCTGAAACGGGCGTCCAGTTACTTGGCCCAGACTCCATATCATCTTGCATTTGTGTTTGTTCGGGTCCGCTGGCTATGCCGGACAGTCGAATGGTGTTGCTGTCTTCATTTCCATTGCAGGGACCCATTCCAGTACCGGTTCCATCTTCAGCCCGTACAACATAGAAATATTCAATGCCAGGGCCGACAAAAAGATCTGTGTACGTGGTGTCCGGGAAACAGCCAACTAACAGATTTCCTGGACCGGGTAGAAACCCCGGATCCTGTGAACGATAAATGTTGTAAGTGAGGGTCGTGCTATTACAAGGATCGCTGCCTGCAGCCCATTCCAAATCCAAGGCGCAGTCGATAGCTTGCGGATCGACGACCGAAGCGAGCCCGGAAAAATCGGGTATGAGGAAGCAGATGCCAGTTGCCGTCACGTCAACACATTGACTGACTGTCGATTGACAATTGAGCGCATCGTCAAATGCAGAAACAACATACGCGTATGTCGCTTCGCCGGAAACAGTTGTATCCGTAAAGGTGGTTGCCAACAGGCCCGACGCAATCTGCTGGTAGTTTGTGCTTGAGCAATCACCTATGGCACGAAAAACGTCATACGATGAGCCGCCGGTAGTGGGGCTCCAATTCAGCTCGATTTGGTTGTCGACATTTGCCTCGGCTGTGAGGTTTGTAGGCGAGGCGGCTGCACAGTCACAGGCATCGAATTTAAATGAGGCGATTCGTGTTTGATATTGCGAAGCAGGATTGTACATGCCAGTAAACCAAAAAGTGCAACCGTCACTGGGATCTATGCTCATCTGCGCATAATCGCCGTAACGGTTGGACGCATTCGATGCCGTGCCCGAAGCAATAGACAATTCTCCTTGAGGGAAGGTCCCTAAAGGGTCAGAACTAAGGCGACCTGTATAACGTAAACTGGGATACAAAGTGGAGCTACTGACGTTATAGCCCACAGCAATGTTGCCATTTTCATCCATCGCAATGGCACCCATCCAGCGATGGTTTGCATCCGGTGCATAGGTCCCTTCCTGGTACAGTGACCAATTCGTTGCAGGTGCGCTTTTTCTCAGTTCAAACCATCGAATGCCTCCATGATCGGTGCCATCTACATCCGTGACAAAATTACCCACCAAAGTCTGGTAACTGTCGAAGTTTCGGTATTGCAGCCGTAGCATGATCACTTCTCGAAGCGGGTCGAGGCCAAAGGCTGATCCTGGCTGTGGAAAACAGCTAAAGGAGGTGAGACCACATAAGGACGAATCGAATTCTGAGACGGCGATCGACGTAGGTCCAGTCAAAGTTGTGTTCGCGGGTGTTAGCCAGTCGATAGCGTATTCCCAGACTTCTAGATAATCGACACCTGGTGGCGCTGGGACCTGATGTGGTTCCGTATCGACGTGTCTCATCAAATAGGCAGGTTGATCATTTGGAGGCGGGTTTCCATCGACGTCTGCTGGCGTTAATGCTTGAAAGCTGAAACCAGTCAGATCAGGGATCGTCATCCGCTGTGCCGTTGCCGGGTTGCCAGCTAACATTTGATTGCGGTCGAGTGCGTAAATTGGACTCGGTCCGCCTTCGTTGGTTGTCATAATGTAGGCGTTATGCCAAACCGCAAACTTGGGGTAATCGGGAAAATTGGGTGCAGGAAACGAGTATTGATGCCAACCACCCGTGATCGGATTCGAGGTCGCAGAAATAAGAACGCAAATCGTAAACCCGTTTCCGAACGCCGCCAGCAGCCAACGGTTGGCTAACTCGTCGTACAAGACGATAGGATCTCCTTGCGAATTACAAGGTGCAAAGTTGCTCAATGCAAAGGGCCCCGCCGCCACACTTCCATTTGATTTGTTGTATATCATGTAAGGGACCGCGCCGATACCAGCAACGCCTCCGTTAATTGCTTGAATATAATAATTCAAGCCCACATCACCGACGGTGTCCGGCGGATTAGTGCCGCGAAAGGGTTGCGCATTGAAATTAAGGATCGGCGGCGCTAAGGAATTCCCAACAGCTGTTGCGTTTTCTTGCAAGGCGAGTAAAGGGTCCACGCGGGGCGGGGCTTGAAAATCGCTCCCTGGGCCATCGGCTCGCCGTGGAATTTCTTTGATGCCATCTCCTGGCTGCCATGTCTCAATTAAAGGCAGGCTGCTCAAATCTACGTCAATGAAATAGGGATAGACTAAATCACTAACCTCGGCGCCCGAATAAGCCGATGACTCCTGCGTTTGTGCGTTTCCCCAAACGACGCCTAACATCATAAAAACGATCAACAAATTACGCATTCAACGGCCTCTAGAATCCAGTTGTGTGGGTATTCCATCTTGAAGGTGTTCTTATCTAATCGAAGCGAACGTCGTATTGCCCGGATTGGTGCTGGAAAACATTCGTCCGTTTCGCTTGTGAACACCCTGTAGAGATTAGATCAGACCATGCTAGCGAGTTTCTTATCAAATGAGAATGACTTTATGATTGGACCTTGGTCTTGTCTGCAAATCGGATTAAGAATTATTAACAATAAGCTGTGGATAACTTGTGGAAAAGGGCTCTGACTTGCGCGTTATTGGCGCGTTTCACCATATTGCACAGCCCCGTGTGCAGAATTTTACAACTAACGTCAAGCCGTTTAAAACAAGTTGGTTACATGAAGTTGTGTGAACTATCTTGTGACTTAATTGTTAAAATGAAGATGTCTTTTTCGTAAGTGCGTAGAATGACAGGTACATAAATCTAGAGAGCGAAGGATGGAGTAGTAAATATGCGATTAATGTTAAGTGTCGTTTTCCTGTGTGGAGTGAATGCTTGGTCGGTGCCCGGAGGGTCAGAGGCTATCAGTAAAGCGGTGGGTTCATCTGAAAGAAGCGAAGCGGACCGTGGTCGTGATGAGCACCGCAAACCGGAACAGGTTTTAGCGTTCTTAGGTGTTAAGGCCGGAGACAAAGTTGCTGACCTATCGTCGGGCGTGGGCTATTACACGGATATCCTTTGTCGTGTCGTTGGCGAGCAAGGTGAAGTGACGGCCCATAATGTTCCCTTTGTCATCGAAAGGTTTGCTGATGCTTTTAGTGCTGAGGGACCTTGGGAGCAGCGACTAAGTTCGCCGGCATGGTCACAGGTGAAGAAGTTGGTCAATCCACTGGATGACCCCAAGCTACCAAATGACTTAGATATGGCAATGATGGTGCTCTTTTATCACGACACAGTCTGGCAAAAAACAGATCGTAAGGCGATGAATATAGCGATTTTTAATGCCTTAAAGCCAGGTGGCATTTATGCTGTTATTGACCATAGTGGTGCAGAAGGGTCAGGTACACGAGATTGCGAAACTTTACATCGAATTGAAGAAGCCACGGTCATTGAAGAAATCAAGGCCGCAGGTTTTGAGTTGCAGGCATCGTCCGACGTATTACGCCATCCAGAAGATGGGCGCGACTACAACGTGTTTCGCGACTTTCAGACAAATCGCGATCATACGGACCGATTCGTTCTGAAGTTCGTCAAACCAGCTATGTAGTTCCACTATTTGCGGATTCTCTTTTTCGTGTGTTTGCTTGGTATGGCAGTCCACGGGTCTTCCGGCCATGGGTGCTTGGGGTATCGAACACGGAGTTCTTTGCGTACTTCTTGGTAAGTGGAGGTCCAAAAGCTGTGTAAGTCTTGAGTAACCTGTACAGGACGGCGATTGGGCGCAAGCAGGTGAAGTATTAGGGGCAGTCGGCCACGTGCCAATATTGGGGTTTCCGACTGCCCAAACATCTCTTGTAGCTTAACCGCGAGGACAGGCAACCCCTGATTCTTCATGGCGGCCTCGTAGTCAATGCGAATGAGACTACCCGATGCAACGCGAACGGATTGCGGAAAATCTTGGTCTAATCGTAGGCTCTGTTCCCACGTTAGTTGCTGACGAATGGCGGTATTCCAGTTGAACTGGCTAAGGTCTCGCAAGCGCCGTTTTCCTTCACAGGAATCCGTCAAAATGGCCATTAAGTCAGGTTCCTGGATATTAGGCCATGAATCTTCGGGTATCCACTTGGCCGCTAGTTGGAGTCGTGAAAGCAGATTCCTTGTTTCACGATTTGGATCAAATAGTTGCGACCAATGTGCTGCAATCTGTTCTTTGAGACAAGCGGTGATAACAGATGGCTCGAGTTTTATGCCGTTTTTTTGCTTGATTACCAGCTCGCCGAGCCGCCATTGCCTGACCCCAATCACGTTTTGATTCTCGGCATCAAAAGACGCCAGGTCAAGCACTTCGAGATTCAATGCAGACGCTAGCGTATCCCAGGTCAACGGCAACCAAGTGTCGGCTTGCCATTGTTGGTTCTTAGTCATGGTCAGGTCGAGGGCGACAGCAAACTGAGTGTGCGTCCGATCAAATTGGTAGCGGGAGTTAACACGTCCGCCGTAAACAGCGGTTGCGATTCCATTCTCGATCTTGCACAGTCGGTCTGGAAAGGCCTTTAGGATCCAAAACGAAAGAGCTTTGTGGCCGGAATGACCAGGCGATTTTATGGGGCGTGGAGCTGCGGTAAGGATTTGCTGGAAGGCTTGTTTGACACGAAATGGTGCACTTTGATTGTTAGCCAATGCATGGACTTGAGCCTCAAAATCATGGGATGAATCAATGCGCCCCTCGCTGAGAAATGCCGCTGAAGCCGCCGCAATTCTTAGTTGACCATCTCTTGCCGCCTCAATCACCATCGAAGCTAGGCGCGGGTGTAGCGGTATTTGGGTAATAGCTCGACCGTGTGATGTCAGGCGATGTTCTGGATTGATGGCAGCGATCATTCGCAACACATTGAGTGCTTGCTGCAGATGATCCGTCGACGGTTCCTGGAAGAACGTGAATTGTTCGAGTTCAGGCCCGTGAAAGGACAAAAGCGTTAAGAGCATATTACACAGATCAACTCGTTGGATTTCAGGTAAATCAAAATCGTTCAATGTGGCCTGACGCTCTGGAGACCACATGCGAATGACGGTACCGGGCCCTAGTCTTGCGGCTCTTCCTGCTCGTTGATCAGCGCTGGCGCGGCTGATTCGTTGGCGTTGCAGTCGGTTGGCACCGCGACCAGCATCCAGGCATGCAATTTTTGCAAAGCCAGCATCAATAACGGCGTCCACGCCTGGGATGGTAAGTGACGTTTCGGCAATATTTGTGCTCAATATGACTCGCGTCTGCTTAGACGGTTGCAAAGCCTGATCCTGTTCGCTGGTTGGCAATGAACCGTAAAGTTGATTGACTATTAGCTCTCCGTGTTTTTGTTTGAGCACCCTCGCACATCGTTTAATTTCGCTGGCGCCGCTCAAAAAGACCAATATCCCTCGCCGACCCAATTGCAACATTTCATCGACATGTGCAGCAACAGCCATTGATATGTCGTCACGACTGTTGGCAGGTCGATATTCAATGGATAGCGGAAACGGTTTCCCGTGACATTCGATGATCGGGCAATTTAGGAAATCGGAAACCGGCTTTGCGTTCATGGTCGCGGACATGACAACCAAAAAGAGATCATCGCGCACCTGTTGGATATCTCGAATCGCGGCTAACAGAAGATCTGAATCCAGGGAACGTTCGTGAAATTCATCGAGAATAACGGTTGAGATACCGTCAAGCATGACATCACTGCTCAATCGCCGAGACAAAACGCCTTCTGTCATGACCATGATACGAGTGGCCTTTGATTTCTGACGCTCAAAACGAACCTGCAACCCAATCGTTTGACCCAAGCTGTCGTTTGATTGTGCGGCCATGAAATGTGCCGTTGCTCTGGCAGCGACTCGCCGGGGTTGCAGCATCACGATGCTTCCGTTCTTAGCAAAGCCCGCCTTCATCAATGCGATCGGAATCCGAGTGGTTTTCCCCGACCCTGGTGGAGCTTGAATGACGACATTTCTGTGCGTTCGTAGTTGATCAACGATTTCGTTGAGATGTGCGTCGATTGGAAGTTTCATGCGAGCTAGTTAGACCGTCACAATTAGAGACGCGGCATTACCACCGAATCCCGTTGCGTTTACGAGTACGCGACTAATGGGACGGGAAAACTGAGGCACATCAATGCGAAAGGCAGAATAAGGACAATGCCCAAGTTTACAGGCCAAAATAGCTAGTTCTAGGTTGAATGCACCTGCCGCAGCTAAGGCGTGCCCTATTAACCATTTATTTGAGATTAGTTGAGGTAGAACAGCGCCAAAAACAGCATGCATTGCCTCCAGTTCAGCTAAATCGCCCTTGACTGTGCCTGGCGCATGAATAACGACTGCATCGATGTCATCAGCCTCCAAATTCGCATCATTTATCGCCCGTTCCATTGACTGCCGAATAGCGTTGCCTGAGTCACTGATTGATACAGGATGGTCGATCTGCTCGCGGGCAAATCCGATGCCAATGATTTGGGCTATTTGGCCCCGGAACGGAGCTGGTGCAACCACAAAAATGCAGGCTCCCTCGCCCAGGATCAAACTGTTTCGTTGTCGATTCATGGGTTCGCATGGAAAAACGGCACTTTGATCCGCATAAATTCGTAGCGCTTTCATTTGCGCGAAGGTAAACGGCGTTAATGGTGCCTCAGCAGCGCCTGTGACGACACAGTCTGCATAACCGGCACATATCCAGGCGTTTGCCTGGATCAACGCATGAATTGCGGTACTGCAGGTCACCGACTGGTCCACGGCTAATCCCTGGATGCTTAAGTCTTGTGCCACCCATGATGAAAGGTTGCCCATCGTTGTTGTGGGTGAAGATAGAGGCGACACTTTCTTCCCGGCTAAGAAATGCTGATGGTTCTGTTCCCACAATCCAGTCGCACCACGTGACGATCCAATACAGACTGAGGCGCTTTGGTTGGTCAAATGTTGCGCTGCCGACCAGGCTAGCCGAGTAGCGGCTATGCCCATTTGTGTACTGCGGTCCAAATGACGGTAGGCTCTATGTCCGGACACCGCTTGTTGACACGCTGATTCAGCATCCTCGGTGAGGCGAGCCGCCCAAGGCTGCCGATCGCCAAATTGTGGTCTACCTTGTTGATATGCCGAGTGTATGGCCGCACTATTCGAGCCCAAAGGTGATAAGGAACCAATAGAAAGGACAGCAAGTGGGCGCATCATCTTTCGGCTATGAAGAGGTCTAAGGTACTTTGCATGACATCATAAATTCGATCTAGTTGTGCATCAGTGATGCAGTAGGGGGGAATGGTGTAAAGAACGTTGCCAAGAGGCCTCAAAAGCACACCTTCGCTGATTGCATGCTGATAAATTGTATGGCGCACTCTTGAAAGGTAGCCAGATTCTGGTGCTTCAATTTCAATCGCCAGAATCGTACCCAGCGATCTGACGTGCTTGGCCGATTTATGGTCAGAAATGCGTTCAGCGAAAACCTTATGCCGCCGGCTTATGTGATCGATTTGTTGTATCGTTTTTGCATCGAGTAACAGGTCAAGACTAGCCAATGCGGCAGCACATCCAAGTGGGTTCCCGCAATACGAATGACCGTGAAAGAAGGCGTCGGCTGGGTCGTCGCTCAAAAAACGTTGATAAACATCGGCTGTCACGGTTGTAACTGCCAGAGGCATACTGCCACCCGTTAGGCCTTTGGATAGGCAGATAATGTCCGGCAAGTGACTTAATTGATGCGAGGCAAATAGGGTTCCGGTTCGTCCAAACCCTGTCATCACTTCATCCGCGATCGTTAACACTTGGTGGTCACGACACATCTTGATCATTTGACTCAAGATGTCCGCATCATAAATAACCATGCCAGCTGTGCCTTGAATTAAGGGTTCGAAAATAAAGGCGGCCACGTCATCTGCCTTCAGCGCCTTTTTTAAGGTCTCGATGGCTAGTTGTTCATGTCCTTTGATGGGGACGGGAATTTTGGTGACGTCGAAAAGGTAGTCATTGAACGGTTTGGTAAAGACAGATCGGCCACTAACAGACATCGCCCCAAAGGTGTCACCGTGATAACCGTTCTCAAGGGCCATTAGTCGTGTCTTCGCCGGTTGGATCCGTGACTGAGCTTGAATAGCCATCTTAATCGCCACCTCTACAGCGGTGGATCCATTGTCGGAGAAGAAAAGATGTTCTTGGTTCTCGGGAAGGATTTCCAATAGTCTACGCGTCAGATTTTCGGCTGGAGCATGGGTGAAACCGGCGAAGATGACGTGTTCGAGTCGTCGTGCCTGTTCTGAAATGGCGTCGGCCAGGTACGGATGCCCGTGGCCGTGAATATTGACCCACCATGAAGAAATGGCGTCAATCAGGGTGCGACCGTCGTTGGTGTAGAGTACGGCACCTTCGCCCCGTTCGATGCCTATCGGTCGGGGTGCGCCCTTCATTTGCGTATAGGGCTGCCAAATTGGAGAAGAGAGATTCACCATAATCGGGCCGGATCATAGCATGCTCCGCTCGAGCATTCTTAATCGATGCGAACGATGATGTCGCCAACGCCCGTGTCGACTTCAATGCGATGGCTACCGGTTCCTTTCCATAAGAGGTGACCGCCTAAGAAGTCGTCATCCTGGATTATGCCTTGCAAATTGTGCAAGCTAGCGTCTCCGGTGCCTGTATCCAGTTCGATATTCTTATACGAGGATCCTTGTGCTTGAATATTGACATCGCCGACGCCGACGTCCACTTCAATAGAGCCAGAAACCCGTGTGAGGGTTATTGTGCCGACACCGGAATTGATGTCGATCTGTCCGCGAATGCCATCAAGGTTGATATCACCCACGCCATTGTCTAACTCAAAACCCAAATGGGAGGGGACTTGAATGACCCAATCCTCTTGCAAATATTTCTTTTTGTAAGGAGCGTCTATTTCAAGTTTCAGTATTCGACGGTCATTGACGCGACTTAATAGCCGGGCCTCTTTCATCGTTGATTCCAACTTCTTTGCGTTGCCGAAGATACCGCGTTTATGGGCTGTCAACGTCACTTTGATGTGAATGGAGCTTCCTTCAACCACGTCGATACGTATATCGCCCACGTTGACGGCTAGTTCGACCTTTTCCAGGGCGTTTACTTCTACTTGGTGTTCCATAACGCGCGGAGCCTGGGCATAAATCATAGAGGACAGGAATAATACGGCTAGCCATCTCATGGTTGGAACCTCCTTGTCATGATCAAACATACGTGTTGCGTCGGCGAACGTTCTTCTACAGCTGGTTTCAGCATAACAAAATTTATGTATGTCTTATACACAGCCACAACTTAAATCTTGCGTGCCTGGCGATAAAGATCGGTTAATCCATGTTCGTCCATCTTGAAACGCTTATGGACCCAGAACCAACAATGGGGAACTTTACGGATTTGCGCCTCCAGCCGGTCATTTAGCAGCTGTGTGATGCGTAACGTCTCGGCTGTCTTCTCGGCTTGGGCATCTGCGAAGATGGGCTCGTCGTACCTCAACAAATATCGCCCGCCGCCCAGTGGTACTGAATAGCCGGTGACGATGGCAGCGCCGGTCTTGTAAGCAATGGCTGCTGGCACGGGTGTGGTGGCCGCTGGTCGACCAAAAAAGGGCACCATTAGTCGATTTCTGTCATGCACATTTTGGTCGTTGACAATGCCCACGATTCTGTTTTCTGAGAGCGCTGTTAAGAGTTTTCGAACGGATTTATGTTTGTAGATAACTTGGTTGTTTGTGCGTGTACGGATGCGTTCCAAGTGGTTGTGAACAAGTGGGTTGTCCATAGGTCTTGCCATCACCGACATGGGCAAATTCAAATATCCTAGGACCTGATTCATCACTTCCCAGTTGCCGTAGTGGGCCGTACACAGAATGACACCCTTACCTGATTCAAGACAACGGTCGAAGACATCAATATTCTCAAGTTCGACCCAGTCAGAAAAATTCTCCTTGGTCAATTTTTGAAGGCGTAGTGTTTCAAGTAAGGCTCGACCTAAGTGCTTATAACACCGCAGCACGATCTGGCGTTTCTCTGCTTCACCGATACTGTTGCCTAGTGTTAGGTCCAGGTTGATAAGAGCATAACGGCGGTGAGGTCGGTTAACGGTGTGTACTAAAATACCGATACCCGCACCCAATCTCTGAACCCACGACATGGGAAAGAATCGAACTAATGCTTCAAAAAACAGGAGTGCCATGTACTGGACACGGTGAATGACTCTCGGATGTGGATCCGGGCCCGGGGGTCGCGGCTGAGAACGATCTTTATGACGATTAAAGGCCATTAAACTGTTCCGATTTTTCGTTGATGCGCATCAACTCCAACCTAACCGATTCGGAATACTCGGTCAGCTGCTTTGCCGAGGTATCGCGTGGCACTCTAATGGGCGCTCCATACACAAAATGTAAGGAACCAAATGGGTAAGGCACGATGAGTTGATCCCAAGAACCTAATCGCTTCTTTCTTTTAGCCTGAAATGTCATGGGCACAATCGGCGCTCCAGTGAGTTTGGCGGTGGTCACAACGCCACCTTGTACGCTGTATTTAGGACCGCGAGGGCCATCTGGCGTTATGGCGACATGGAGACCGTTTTTTACCGACGAGGTCAGCATTTTTAGTGCGGCTAAGCCGCCTCTGCTCGATGAACCTCTAATGCATTTCATGCCAAAGCTGCGCATGGTGGAGGCAGCCATCCCGCCGTCCCGCGAAGCGCTTATTAAGGGAACGAGGTTTTTTGCATGTTTCGGAGCCACGCTTGAAAAAGCGTAGGCAGCTAGGACGTTTCGGTTGTGCCACGAAACCACGATGACAGGCGATCCGCTAGCCAAAGCGTCAGTTAGATGGTGTGCGTCGGTCCAGCGCTTACGGCTAGTGTAATAAACAAGACGCATATAAAAAGCCAAGATACGACCAATTATCTTGCCTGATAGAGAATCTCGTACCGTTGCTGCGTGCTGCTTTTTGTCACTCATGTTGTTTCGAGGCTGTCAGCCAAATAGGCACGTTTCAAGGCGTTATATTGAAGTTTCCCATTATAAGTGCGTGGAATAGTCTGCGCCTTAACCAGCACCACTTTGTCGGGTCTATAACCTAGGTTTTGGTGTAATCCGGTTTGTATGTCTCTAATCAGTTGCTCGCGCTGGTCGTTTGTTGCCTTGCCACGTTCCACTTCGCAACACAATATGATCTGTTCACCTTCGATGCCTCCGGCATCAATGCCAATGGCTGCGGCCATCCGAACGCCCGAAATCTCTTCCGCGGCCTCTTCAATTTCGCGTGGGGCTAGATTGCGTCCCGCCCTAATAATGATGTTCTTCGCACGTCCAATGATGAAGAGATGACCGTCTTGATCGAGATAACCCATGTCGCCGGTGCGGATGAATCCGTCTGGTGCGCTTAAGTCCTGTGTCGCCGTCGGGTTGCGATAGTATCCTTGGGTGCAGTTTTCGCCGCGGATAACTATTTCGCCATGGTCTCCGGCTGGCACAAATTGATCGTTGTCGATGATGGCGATATCCATGTTGGGAATCGCTTTTCCGGCAGAAACGTGGCCATCCGCGTCGATAAGTCGTTCCTGACTGTCCATGCTCCAAAAACTGGCAGCTACGGAGGCTTCGGCCAACCCGTACCCCGGTTTGAGTACGCCTTTGACTCCGAACTTGTCTTCGAATCTTTGGATGGTTGATTCTCGCACCGGTTCGGCGGCGATTAAGGCACGTCTCAGGGAAGACAAATCGTACTTTGATCTACGCGTAAATTTCGTGGCGAATCGATAGCCAAAGTCAGGGGATGCGGTCATGGTTCCGCCATACTTTTCGATCGCTGAAAACCACGGGAAAGGTTTCGGCGAGACAGGCAAAAGCACCAGTTTTGCGCCCAAATAGAAGGGGCACATGGTCATCGTAATCAGGCCCATGTCGTGATAAACGGGTAACCAACTTACAAATACATCTTCAGTTACGAACTGAGCGACTGGAATCATTTGCCTGACGTTGGCGAGCAGGTTCCCATGGGTTAGCATCACGCCTTTTGGGTTCCCGGTTGTGCCAGACGTGTATTGCAGCATGGCTAGATGACTGGGAAGTGGATCGCTTAGATTTTCAGGCACAGCTGACGGCCTATCGGCGCGCAGATCTATCACGCAAGGTGATGGACCCTTTAGTTCGTCGGCTAATTGTGATTCAAGATTAGGAACGTCCATGGAATCGACAACGACAGCCTTGGCGCCACACAGTTGGATGAGCATGGCTAATCGATGCACACTTGATCCGTGGAAAATGGGCACGGCCACAGCACCAAGTAATTGAACCCCGTAGTAAGCCTGAAAGAACTCCGCTGAGTTGGGCAATTGCAGGACAACTCTGTCTCCACGTTGCAAACCGTTGCTCTGAAGTTGGGCCGCAAACGAATTCGTGTCATGCCAAAGTTGTCCGTACGTGGTTTCTTTGTCGGCAAATACCACAGCTGTTTGATGAGCGCTTTCTTGAGCTCGCAATCGCATCAATGCAACTAGGTTATCTACCTGAGCCAATGGCATGCTGCCTCCCGTAAAGCTCGCAGTTTATCAAATCATCGCGCTCAGCGCCCTAATTCTATGTCAACGATGTCTGGGGTTGGTGTATCCATGTTTGGTTATGGTAGTTAAGGTTCATGGGCTCTACCACTTTCCGATAGCGCATGAGACCTTGCTGTTTGGGTACCCAGTGGCAGGTTAACGAATTGCGTGAGTATTGGCCTTGTCCTTGACCTAACTCTCCAGGTTCTAAGGTAGGGGCTCCTGGTTTCAGACTACCGTGTAGCGTTTGTGAGGAAAAAAAGAGTACATCGCCCTCATTCATAGGCGGAGCAAATACACGCACACCGGATTGCTTGATTAGCTGCATGAGTAAGCGTCTGGTTTTGGTGACTTCCTTTAGTGAAAAAGACTTTTTTTCGAGTTGGTAACCGCGGATGACAGACAACGATTGACGCTCATATTCTTGAGCGACTTGGGTCACTTCAGCATCAAAAACGCCGTCTTCTGCCAGGCGGTTGCTTTCGGGATAAACACAAAAACGTCCACCTAGCTCATCAATGTCCTGAACGGCGATCCAGGCACCAATCAGTCGACCTGGCTCCGTGGCGTCGATGAAGTGGCTGTCGACGTGGGCATCTGTTCCGCGGCTACTCTCAAAATACATGGATTGGACCATGACAGGTTCATCATCTAAGAGCGCAGAAAGGGCCTTGTTCAACCCACTGGAAGTGAAAACATCAAGGGCTGCATCACGGAATAATTGATGTTCGGGTTCGGTAATCTCATGGACGTCCAACATGGGGTTGGTCATGAGGCCGTGAGCTGACAAGTTGTGCTTTTCTGCGCGCGTGGTTGTCTGACGCATAAATAGAGCATCGCTAGGCTTGATGTTTGTTTGAAAGGCGCTGAGGACTCCTTTGCAAGCCGTTGCAGGGATGAGGTTTCTGGCAATCAGATACCCCTTTTCGCGAAAAAAGTGGCGAGCTGCTTTTGCGTCTTCTAGAAGAGGCCCATCTGAAAAGGTCAAGTGGCGAGTTCCTCAAGCATTTTGTTGTAGGCATCCGCGACCGTTTCCACTTCATCAAAATCCAGATCGTCAAACTCCACATCTAGTTCGGATTCCACCTCGGCGATGATGTTGACCATAGCTAGTGAATCGGCACCCAAATCGTTCATCATGTGCGATTCCGGGGTTAACCCCTTTGCGTCCAGTCCTAGTTGGCCAGCAACAATGCCCATAAATTGTTCCATGCTAATCATTGGTTCTGTCTCCCTTTCAAATTTCCGCTCTCAACTTTATGGCATACTGGCTTGAAGTCAAGTTTATTCATATGAGCCATTGCTTGAGCGTTGGCCTGTGTTCATCTGCAAGCCTATTTATGACGGCTCTATCAATATGATCGAGTTGCGGGATATGAATGAATGGAATTCCTTTTTCCCGTTGGTGCACAATACTCAAACTGGCTTGGTTCATTTCCCCGCAATAGATTATGCCTTTTAGCGGTGCTGTTTTTAATAGGTTCAAACTTAATAGCGTGTGGTTGATAGAACCCAAGTAGTGGCGCGCGACCAAGATGATGGGGGTGGAAAGTTTTTGCATTAAGTCAAAAATCGTGGATTGTTCGTTAAGCGGCACAAGCAAGCCGCCTGCACCTTCAACTACCAGCCAATTTCTTGATTCGGGCAGTCGAATTAAGTCAAGGTCAATGAATGTATTGTCGAGTTTCGCAGCTGCGTGCGGTGACATTGCTTGGCTGAGACGGTAGGTTTCCGGGTGTATGGTTCCGGTGTGAAGGTCGCACAACTGGACAATCTTGTGGCTATCGGAATGCTCTAAATCACCTGCTTGCACCGGTTTCCAATAATCTGCTCCGAGCGCTTGAACAATGACGGCGCTGGCCAATGTCTTGCCGACATCGGTACCAATTCCGGTGACAAATACAGCATTGGAGTTCACGGTTGTTTAACTTCTCGCATCAGACACTGAAGCAAATGGTTGATTTCCTGTCTTGTATTGAATCGATGCAGGCAGATGCGAATCTGTTCAGACCCTAGAGGCACGGTCGGATGTCGCATTGGTCTAACATCTAAACCTTGTTGCTGCAGGCGATTAGCCAAATCCAGGACAGCGTGGTTGCCAGGAGTTTTGAAGCCTTGAATAGGGGATGGAGATTTGATGAATGACGGGTGGTCCGCTTGATGAGTAAAGTAATCAATGGTTAGGTTTAGTTCATTGACGTGTTGGGGGTTTTCGTCCAGGAAGTGATAGGCACAATCTATGGCCATCAAGCTGTGTGGCGGCAAGGCTGTTGTGTAGATCAAGGGCCGGGAAAAATTGATTAAATAGTCTTTGAGTGCCTGTGAACCCAAAATTGCAGAGCCGTGACAACCCAGCGCCTTACCGAATGTATGGACTCGAGCAAATGTTTGCTCCTGGAGATTAGCTGTTTGAACTAGTCCTTGCCCGCGCTCTCCCACAACGCCAGTTGCGTGCGCCTCATCAACAACAAGTCGGGCGCCGTAGTCCGCACACAGTTGCTGTACCTCTTTCAGGGGTGCTAAAGCACCACCCATTGAGTAAACGGATTCAATGGCCACGTAAATGAGGCCCTTTGCGGATTTTAGTCGCTCTTCCAAGTGATCTAAGCTGTTGTGCTTGAACGAAGCATGACGGGCAAAACTTAGCCGGATACCGTCACGGATGGATGCGTGGATGTACTCGTCGAAAATAACCAGATCACCGCGTTGCGGGATACACGACCAGAAACCAAGGTTAGCATCGTAACCTGAGTTGTAGATTAGGGCGCACGGGCTCTGGTGGAATTCTGCGATGCGCTGTTCGACTTGATCAGTCAATTCACGATGGCCACGCACGAGTCGTGAACTGGTTGAACCATAGGCCAGATCTAAGCTAGCTTCTTTGATACGCTGCTTAAGTAGCGCATGACGTGCGTAACCGAGGTAGTCGTTCGAGCAGAAGTCGGATCCGGCAGTGGCTGCTGTTAGCTTACGTAAACTGCCGCACCTTGTTCGGGTGGTGAGCTGCTGCTGCAATCTTGAGCCTATGTCTTGAAAGCCCATGATTATGGCGTGTTCGCCAACTCATGAGCGCCAAACTGGATACCAAGAACTTTGAACAGGGCACCATCGGTTTGTGGTTCTGGGTTAGGTGTTGTTAGTAACTTATCACCTGCAAATATGGAATTTGCACCCACCATAAAACAAAGTGCTTGAGCTTCATGATTCATCGTTAATCGACCCGCTGAAAGGCGAATTCGGGCCTTAGGCATCAGGACACGAGCGCAAGCAATGACGCGTATCATCTCCCATGAATCAGGAGGGGTGTAATTTTCCATAGGCGTACCTGATACCGGCACCAATGCATTGATGGGGACTGACTCCGGATGTTCAGGCAGTGTTGCCAGCGTGAATAGAAGTTCAATGCGGTCTGTTTCTTTTTCACCGAGACCAATAATGCCTCCACAGCATACCTGTAACCCAGCGCGGCGTGCGTTTTTTAGGGTTTCGAGGCGTTCGTCGTAAGTACGAGTGGTAATGATTTCGGAATAATATTCTCGGGAGGTATCGAGATTATGGTTGTAGGCGTGTAAACCAGCATCCTTTAATTGTTGGGCCTGGCTCTCACTGAGCATTCCCAGAGTGCAGCAAACCTCCATGTCCATTTCCTTGACCGTACGTACCATTTCCAATACGCGTTCAAATTCGCTGTTATCTTTGACGTTACGCCATGCAGCGCCCATGCAAAAACGGCTGGCGCCGTCCTTCTTTGCCGCAGCCGCACTCTCTTTAACCTCTTCAAGCTGTAAGAGTTTGTGTTTCTCGATGGACGATGTATAGCGAGCGGATTGGGGACAATATGCGCAATCCTCGGAACAGTTTCCGGTCTTGATTGATAGAAGCGTACTGACTTGAACATGGGCTGGATTATTATTATCGCGATGTGTTTGCGCAGCCAGATGCATCAGTTCGATCAAAGGACGCTGATAGATTTCTGTCACTTCGTGTCGTGTCCAATCGGTCCGTATCATATTTACCCCTACAAGGATGGTCTAAAGGCGATTCAGCCTCAAATGCAGGACATCCTAACACGCTCAAACGCGAATACGAGGGACGTTAAGCTGAATAGATTATCGATCATGCAATGGCCGTCTGGCTAATAAACCATTTAGATCGACTGAGTTACATCCATGTCCAGCTGGAGAGCAACTTGCTGTTGCCGCAAGGTTTCTAAGAAGAAGCCAATCCAGTCACCATATTGAGGTTCATTTTGTTGCAGCGTAGCTTGCGCGGCACGCAGGCTAATGAAATAGCGTTCAGGTCGCTTTTCGATCATATTCTCTAGCGAAACATAGGGGAGATGCGTGTATCCAGCTTGAATTAATAGGAGCGAGGTTAGGATTCTTGACAGGCGGCCATTGCCGCTTTGAAAAGGCC
Source organism: Holophagae bacterium (assembly GCA_029263455.1). Classification (GTDB taxonomy): domain Bacteria; phylum Acidobacteriota; class Holophagae; order Acanthopleuribacterales; family Acanthopleuribacteraceae; genus JAGQSC01. The sequence goes on along the minus strand of JAJCXM010000004.1, from coordinate 102,866 downwards.
GTATGGCCAGAAAATGGGCGTCAAAGACGGGGATGACAATTAAAGGGTGCAGTTTGTCACCGGCCAGAGCCCCGCCGGCCCAGTCGATCAGTTCTTTAATCTGAGCGGGCGTTTCTTCTGGCAAGGTGGTTTCGAATGTGACACCTAAACGGTTACCCTCGTGGTTAAAAGCTTCCACGTGGTTCGGTCTTGTTTTGTATCTTCCACGATGCGGTTCATCGCGGTCACTAAAAAAAAGTAAGCGGTCATGTAAGTTGCTTATGCATGTTTCAGATAAATCTAACGATGGATGCGACTCATAAACGTAGACCAGGGTTTTCGCGTAACCCGCCACTTCATCTTCGTCTCTTGATTTTGTCATCATGGGTTCGCGCTTAATCAGTTCAGCGACTTGGTCATTGGTAAGCTTAGAACCTTCGATTCTTGTGGATGACCCAATCGATTCTACTGCCGCCTTTTGGTGCAGCCTCTTTAGCCTCGATTTTGAGATCGTTTGGCGCGCATTCCAGCGTCCCTTGAACTCATCGATTAGTCCGATCAAACGGACCATTTGGTGCGTCAATTGGATACGTGGATCCACGGCTGACCTCCAAAGATGCTGATTTTGGGAGACTACAGCGATATTATAGATGAATTGGAGCCGTGCAAGTGCGCTTGATTACGCTTCGTGCGGCTTAGTCGGGTGAATAGGTAGGAATAAGGAGAATTCGCTGCCTCGCTGGCCCGTTCGTAGCCGAATAAGTCCATTATTTTTGAGGACTACCGCGCGCGCCAAAGGGAGCCCGAGACCTCTGCCTTTCTCCTTGGTGCTAAAAAACGGATCAAAAATATTGTCGATGTGCTTCTCTTCGATACCAGGCCCCTGGTCAGCGATTCGAATGGAGACAGCTGCGCCTTGTTTCGCTACCTGAAGACTGTCAAAATTTTCTTGTTTGGCAGACACCGTAACTGAGGACGGGCTTGCTTCCAGGGCATTACATATTAGGGCGGACAAACCAGCCGACAGTTGCAGTGGGTCCCCAAACACGTGACCATAATCATCGATTCGGTCTTTCTCGATGTGCTTAATTTCGTATCCGGCAATGACCACCCGAGCTAAGGCTTGGTCGACAATAGAAGTCAGGGAGCATTCTGTTGGGCGGTATTCCAAAAATTGATTGAATTCGCGCAGTCGTTCAGACATGTTGCGTAGGCGATCGGTCGCCGACGACATAAGCGACAAATACCCTGATGCCGCACTATCCTTTTCCAGGCAACCGTAAACTAACTCCATGCCGATGCCAATGCCCTGTAGCGTATTGTTCAGATCATGGGAAACACCCTTCGCTAGATGGGAAAGCGCCTCGAGACAACCATCGTGATCGTGCGCCACAGCACCGATTACTCGTTCAGTTGCCCAGCTGACTTCAGTCGCCATGGAATGTGTCCTTCAGTGACTTATTAGAACTCCTATCGGTTAGACGTGCAATAGTCTTTAGCTACTGAAACTCGGCCCGTAAACGATTATTTGACGTGCCTGACGATTCTGTGGATGTCATGTTTTCAGCAGGTGTGCGACTGAAGCGCACTGGAGGAGCACTTCTCGTAATCCCGTCAACGGTTACCAGCGAATCGCGAAACGCCAGATGGGGGTCCGTTTCGACTTCTGTGAGAGCGTGGACGGGTGTCAAGCAGCAAGAACTCTGTTGACCTAACTCCACCCAAAATAATTGCGGCTTTGATAGGAATAATTGTGTGACTTCTTGCTTAAGCGACTGCTGCGCAAGTCCGGTGCTATATTGGCGATCTATCCATTCTTGTTTATCAACAGACTGGCAGAAGCGTTGCCAAAATTTAGCTTCAAGAGCGCCCAGCGCCATTGATTTACCATCGGCACAGGTATAGGCGTTATAACAGGCAAGTTGACCGGCAAGTGGATGTTGACCTCTAGCGTTAGGCGCAGCCGCTAAATGCGCAAATTGAAGGCTCATCAATGGCAATAATCCATCGACCATGGATACGTCCACGAACTGGCCAAGCTGAGATTGCTGTCGCTCGTAGACGGCGGATAAGATGGCGATCAGTGCCATGTAGGCTCCGCCAGCGGTGTCCGCGATTTGCAATGGAAAAGGAAGACAGCGGTCTGTTCCGTTGAGGTCTAACATCCCAGTCAGACCCATGTAATTGATGTCATGACCAGGTTCCTGCGCTCGTGGACCCGATTGTCCGTATCCGGTAAGTGACACCCAAATGAGTCTCTCATTAAGTGCACGTGCCCAATCGTAACCTATCTTGAGTTTATCCAAGTAGCCCGGTAAGAATGGCTCTATTAGGATGTCTGCAGCGCTGATCATGCGCCCTAACAACGCTTGATCTTCAGCTTTTGCAAGATCAAGTCGTAGGCTCTCTTTGCCGGCATTCAACGCCATGTCTGCAGGCGCAACGCCATCGACAAATGGTGGTAGCTGCCTAATTGGGTCACCGTGAGGTTCAAATTCCACTTTGATGACACGCGCTCCCAGCTCGGCCAATAATCGCGTTGCTAGAGGTCCAGGGTAGTGGCGTGTCAGATCAATCACCATCAAACCGAGCAGGGGCCCCGATCGCTTGGTTTTAGATGGCGTGTCCAGCATCTAGGATCCGTAACGACGGAACATTTGCCCAAATAACATCATTGATGGGATGTCGGAGACTTGCACCTGACCGCTCATAAATGCAGATTCGGCGGCCATTTGCCCCGTTTCAATCTGAACATAGGTGCTCGCTTCCGTCTCTACCACACAGTGAGCATCTTGACTGAGTCCTTCACTCACTTTGCAGGTCCCGTCGCGCACGGTCACGGTGAAGCTGCCGCCACCATCGCCCTTGAGTTCGAAATTGAGCGTTAAGTCCACATCTGCCGCCATTTGTTGCTTAAAACGCTGATCAAGACTCGCAAAGAGCTCAGCAGGTGTCACGCTCGGTACATCGCTTGTTTTTTGATAGGCCGATTTAAACTGCACATCGTCGAGGCAGGTTTTTGCAATGATTTCACGCATGATTTCGCTCGTTCCACCCACAATCGTGCCTGCACGGCTGTCGCGGTACATGCGCGCGATGGCGTATTCTTCCATGTAGCCGTATCCGCCATGGAACTGCAGGCACGCGTCGACGACCTGATTGGCCAATTCGGTGGCTTTCATTTTTGCCATCGAACATTCAGTAACCGGTACTTCGCCTTGATCGTAAAGCCAACAAGTGTGATACGTGAATTGGCGAATAGATTCGATCTCGGTCATGAGGTCGACCATACGGTGCCTGATAGCTTGAAAGCGAGTGAGCTTACGATTGAATGCTTTTCGTGAAGCCATATATTCCAGGGTGGTGGCGACAGCCGCGTCCATACCACCTATGGCCATCACGGCACCAACCAAGCGTTCCAGCTGGAAAGATTCCATAATGTATGAGAATCCTTTGTTGATCTCACCAATGATGTTGGTGACGGGCACACGGACTTCGTCAAACGACAGAATAGCCGTGTCTGAACTATGCCAACCGATCTTGTCTAGTTTGCTGGCGCTAAATCCTGGCGATTGACTGTCTATGATTAAGAGAGAAATGCCCGGCGGTTTGCCCTCTAAATGCGTTTTGACGGCGGTCGTGACAAAATCAGCTGACGTGCCGTTGGTAATGAACATTTTGGCACCGGACACCACAAAGTGGTCGCCGTCCAACTTCGCTGTTGTTGTGATTTTAGCGACATCGGATCCTGTGTCAGGCTCGCTTATCGCCAGCGCTCCAAGCTGATCACCGGCGATGGCGGGAACAAGGTACTTTTGTTTAAGTTCGTGACTGCCGACACGGCTCAGGTGGGCTGTGGCCATGTACTCGTGAACGGAAACTGCAGCCGACAGGCCTGCATAGCCAGCTCGAGCCACTTCTTCAAGGAAAACCACGGAATAGAAGAAATCTGCCGCCGATCCACCATAAGCTTCTGGGTGGTTGATGCCCAAATAGCCTAGATCACCCAAAGCCTTCCATAGCGACTTGGGAATGAGTCGGTCAGTTTCCCACTGATCAGCTTGCGGTTTGACTTCGCGTTCGATAAAGGTGCGCACGTGTTCGCGGAACGACTGGTGTTCTTCATTGAAGTAGATTGATTTCATTTGGCCCTCAAACAAAGGTCTCTCCAGCTTGCGCCATCTGGCGAATACGTTCAGGTGTTTTGAATCGAGCACCGTAGGTCTGGGTCAGTCTATCTGCTTCATCTGCAAAGGCGGCCAAGCCGAAATCATTTATGAACTGCAATGTCCCGCCTTTGAAAGGAGCGAATCCCCAGCCGAATACACTGCCTAGATTGGCGTCGGCTGTTGTTGTAAGTACGCCTTCATCTAAACAACGAACGGTTTCTATGGCTTGAATGAACGTAATGCGACGCACCATTTCATCGATTGATAACAGAGCCTCTTGAGGCGGATAGTGGTCGTGGAGTTGCGGCCACAATCTCTTGCTTTCGCCTTGCGGGTAATCATAGAAACCCTTACCAGCTTTCTTGCCAGGACGATCGAATTGTTTAACCATGGAGCGCACCACTTCTTGACCCGGGTGATTATCTACGGTTTTGCCTTCGGCGATCGCGTCTCGTTCGGTCTGATCCATGATGTGAGCCATCAGTGAAAGGCTAACTTCGTCAGAAACAGCTAGCGGTCCTACTGGCATGCCTGCTCGAAAACCGGCCTGTTCAATTCGTTGCGCGTCTTGACCTTCTCGCAGCATGGCCAATCCTTCCATGACATAGGTGCTAAATACACGCGATGTATAGAAGCCTCGACTGTCATTCACCACAATGGGTGTTTTTGCGATTTGTAGCACAAAATCAAATGCGTATGCGAGCGTTGCCTCTGACGTCTCTTCGCCAACAATGATTTCTACCAATGGCATTTTGTCCACCGGAGAGAAGAAATGAAGACCAATGAACTGCGCTGGTGCTTTGGAAGCCTTAGCAAGGCCAGTGATGGGTAACGTCGACGTGTTTGACGCGAATACATACCCAGCCGACAAAACAGCCTCGGTTTCTTTCGTGACCTGAGCCTTTAGTTCACGATTCTCGAAAACGGCCTCAATGATCAAATCACAATTCGCCAAGTCGTCAACGTTTGTTGTTGGCTGGATCAAATCTAAAATTGAAGCCATTTTTTGCTTGTCCATACGACCACGTCGGACGCGCTTCTTGAGCAGTTTTTCGGAGTAAGCTTTGCCGTTTTCGGCCTGTTCATTTGTGACATCCTTTAATACGACTTCGATACCAGCGCGAGCTGCCGAATAGGCGATGCCCGATCCCATCATGCCAGCGCCTAAGATTCCGACCCGTTTGACAGGTCGTGATTCGGCCGCAGGACGACTGGCTCCCTTTTTAATCGAATTCAGCTGGTGCCAGAATGCGCCGATCATATTCTTAGATTCTTGTCCACAGGCAAGCGAGGTGAAGTAACGTGACTCAATGCGGCTTGCGGTATCAAAATTGACCAGACTACCCTCAAATACCGATGCCATGATGAGGCGAGGCGCTCGGTAATTGCCATGGGTTTTGAGGTTAAGCATCGAAGGCGCAATGGCCCACATTTGAGCGACCGCAGGATGTTTAGAATCACCACCAGGATAGCGAAACTTGCGGCTATCCCAAGGCTGCATCGCACGTGGATTGTTCTTGATCCAAATGCGCGCTTTCTCCATCATGTCAGCGCGATCTTTGGCCAACTCATCAATTAGTCCAGCCTCTTTCGCGGCCTCCGGATTCAATTGCTTTCCTTCCAGTAATAAAGGCAAAGACGCTTGGATGCCTATCATGCGGGACAGCCGCTGTGTGCCACCTCCGCCGGGCAAGAGTCCTAATGTGACTTCAGGCAGTCCAAGTTTTGTTTTCGGGTCGTTGATGGCGACTCGATATTTTGCGGCCAGGGCTACTTCGTAACCGCCACCTAGTGCCGTGCCATTGATGGCAGCCACAACGGGTTTCTTGAGCAACTCCAACTTGCGCAGAAGCGCCTTAAAACTTTCAATCATATTGAATGTCTCGGCCGGATCACTCGCTTGAGCCAGCATGTCGAGGTCGGCGCCCGCGATAAAGTCCCGTTTTGCAGACGTCAAAATAATACCTGTTAGTGATTCATCCGTTAAAAGGCCTTCGACAATTTCACTAAAAGGTTCAAGCAATGAACGATTGATGACATTGGTTGAGCGATCTTTTAGGTCGAAGGTAACAACCGCAATATGGTCCGCGTCTTTCTCTAATTTGATTGACATTAATTCCTCCCTAAACTCGCTCAATGATGGTGGCGATTCCCATGCCGGCACCTACACATAAGGTAGCCAAGCCCGTGGTTAAGTCACGTCGTTCTAATTCGTCAACCAGGATCCCTAAAATCATGGCACCTGTTGCCCCTAACGGGTGGCCCATTGCGATGGCGCCGCCGTTGACGTTGACTCGGTCTAGGTCGATGTTTAATTCGCGCACGGCTTTCAATACGACAGCCGCAAAGGCTTCGTTAATCTCGAAAAGGTCAATGTCTGAAGCCTTCATACCCGCTTTTGCCAATGCTTTGTGAGCGGCAGGCGCCGGTCCAGTAAGCATAATCGTGGGTTCCGTGCCAACGGCCGCACAAGCACGAATGCGAGCCCGTGGCTTAACTTGCATTTTTTCACCGGCCGCTTGGCTGCCTATCAAGACCAAAGATGCACCATCAACAATGCCTGACGAATTACCAGCATGATGAACGTGTGATATCCGTTCGACTTGCGGGTATTTGGCTCTTGCCGTCGCGTCAAATCCCATTTCACCCATGGCCGCAAAGGACGGGTCAAGTTTGGTCATGGCCTCCATAGAGGCGTTTTCTCGAATAGTCTCATCGTGATCCAGAACAACCAATCCATTTATGTCGCGTACGGTCTCTAACGACCCAGAAAAATAACCGGCCTGGCGCGCATGTGCCGCACGGCGATGCGACATCAATGCATACTCGTCTAATTCCTGTCGTTGAAATCCCTCTAATGTGGCTATTAGATCTGCTGAAATGCCTTGCGGCACGAATCGTTGACTATCGTTGACAAGTGGATCCATAAAAATTGCGCCACCGTCTGATCCCATGGGCCACCGTGACATAGACTCGACGCCACCTGCCACGACCAGATCTTCAAATCCAGATGCTACTTTTGCTGCGGCTAAATTAACCGCTTCTAATCCCGAAGCACAGAATCGATTTAAGGTAACGCCCGGTGTGCGTTCATGCCAGCCGCTATAAAGAACCGCGGTTCGGGCAATATTGGCACCTTGTTCACCGACCGGGGTGACACAACCCAGCACCACATCATCAACCAACTCTGTTTGTAGTTGATGTCGTGTTTGTAGTGATTTAAACAAAGTCACCAGTAAATCGATTGGTCTGACTTCGTGTAATGATCCATCCTTTTTCCCTTTACCGCGTGGGGTACGAATCGCGTCGTACAGAAACGCTTGGTTCATCTTTTGTCTCCTTCCAGGGGTGCCGCTTGTTTCGTGATAACCTAGAATGTAGAATGTGGTTCTATTAAATGTCAAGGGTAGGTTGAGATGGCAGCGTTAGGGCGCCCGACCGATGAACTTAAGCGCCAACAGCGTCGGACCGAAATATTGGATGCGGCAAGTGAATTGATTGACTTGCATGGGCTTGAAGGTCTGACGATGCAGGATGTGGTCGAACGGGCAAGAACCTCGATCGGTAATCTCTACTTTTATTTCCCAAACAAAGATGCGCTGTTGACAGCTCTAGTCACACGATTCATGGAGCGGGTCAGATCGGAAGCAGATCGTGTGACCCAGGATATTCAGCCAGGTTGGACGGAGATGGCCTGTTCCATTTATGTGCTGGTGGATGCGTTGTTGGTTCAACGTGAGCTTGCTAAGCTGATGATTTCTGGTGGACCATACGCTCATCTGCGTGAATCTACCTTTGCCTATTTTCGCGCTGGTCTGAGGCACTTCTTTCGTACACAATCCCAATCCACCGGCAACGTTTCTGATCCCGATTGGCTTGCCGTATCTGTTTTAGGTTCATTCGTTTTACTTTTAGAAAACGTGTTGTCGGGACGTCTAGAATCCGATACCCATCAATTATGGTCATTCATGTTGCAATGGAGTATGACCGCGCTCGGGATGGATCAACATGATATAGATCAGATCATGGAAGAATCCATTTGGATGCTTACCAAGCAGGTCTGATTTCGAGACACATATTCACCGGTCTACCATTCGTGACGCTGTTTGATACCGTTCGTGACAGGACACGTACCCATGCGCGCTGATGGCACTTACCTTTGCGGTAAAGATGCAGGAGGTGCCTCAATGGTTAAGTGGATACTTGCCAGTTTATTGTTTGTTACACCCATATTCGCCTGTCAATATTCGGCGAAGATAAGGGCTTTTGATCTTGCCGTAGAAAAGTATTTGGCTGATCCGACTTCGGTCAACGCGGACAAGATTTGTAATATTTGGACTCAGATTGGAATTAAATTCAAAGGTGACCCGGACAAACCGCAACCGCCGTTACCCGCCGGTGTCATGTGTACTGGCGGTAGTTCAACTGGTGGTGGACGATCAGGCTATGCAGGTGGGATTGCTGTTCCTGGCTCGGGCATTGGACCTGGAGGTGTGATTGGCCACATTGGCTCAAGTCACCCGTTGTCGTTTTGGATTAGAAATCACAGTTATGACGATTGCTTTTTTACCTATATTTTGGTTCCTGACCCGGGGAATCCGCCCGGATTTACCCTGACCCCTTCCTCTGGAGGCATGACGGTCATGGGCAGAGAGACGAAAGCGGTTGATTTTGACTTAACCTTGGATCCGACTCTGGCGGATTGCGCGATAGGCACCTTCCGTCTAGAAGTGATTGATACCTGCACTGGCTTGCCTTTGCCAGACGATACGGCTGAATTCCAGGTAAAAGCCAGCGCCGATTGTTCTGTTGTCCCTAACGCGCCTTTTATCCTGTCAACGCCAGGAAGTAACAACCAGGCCAGTTGGACAATCACGAATTATCGAGCGGATATTTCCCTCATGAAACCCTTCTCGTTTGTGGGACTCGGTGACCCCGCCAGCTTGGTTGGCTTAAACGACGGATCACCTTATTTTGTACCCAATATGTTTCCAGCCGACAAGTCGGTGACAGGCGGTATTGCGACCGTGCCGCCACTTGACTCCATAGAAATCACCTGGGACGACTTGAGACCGGGCGAGTTTTGCGATCCGCAAATGATTGGATGTTGCGGATTACTCATTGATGACATTCCGGTCGTTTCAAATGTCTTTAATGACATGACGAATCCAGATGTGGTGGCCATCGAATTGGTGCAGCTTGATTTGGTGGGCGCGCAGCCGTTGGGCCCTTTTGTATCAGTGGAAGTGCCGCCGTTCGTATTTCAAGCTCCGACTTTGGACTTGATGGCCAACCCTAGACCGATCCCCGAAGTGATTGACCAGTTGGCCTTGCAGATTCTGCAACAAAGTTTCAATCAGAATGGCTTCGATGTGTCGGTTATGGTTTTTGATCAAGCAATGACGGTCTTTATGCTACCAAACCAATTCCCCGCGTATCAGAGTCTAGATCCTTCACTTCAGTGGAATGTTAGACAAGCTCCTATTCCACCGTTCTTGCCTGAATGGCCGATCTTTGAAGACGTGGGTAGCTTAACGCGCGTCATCAATGGTTGGCGTTACCCGTGATGTTTCTCTGATATCCATTTTTTGAAACGAGGTAATCGGGACCGACTGATTGACTGTGCTGTTGAGCCGTCGATCATTAACGTCCCGATACCTTTGTTTTGAACATCAAACTCAGTAATGGCATCTAGGTGAACGATACAGGCGCGATTAATTCGAAAAAGGGTGCTTGAGCTGTGATTCTCAAAATAATCCAGGGTTAACTCAGTGAGCAGCTTTTGGCCTTGTTTTGTTTCTATTGCGCTGTAGCGGCCTTCTTTATGAATGATTCGAATGTCTTCCACTTTAATCAGCAAGCTTTTTTGGCCCTGCCGGCAAATAACATGCGAGAGCTGCTTGTCCCTCGAAGTCTTTTCGTGCAGGGCGACTAGCTTTTGCCATTCGTGTTTAGCTTTAGATACGGCCCTTTTCAATCTGTCCGATTCCACCGGTTTGAGAAGGTAATCGATCGCATGGGCTTCAAAGGCTTGAACGGCGAACTGATCGAATGCCGTCACAAATGCGATCATTGGTTTGTGAATTAGGTATGGGATCAGCGAAAGTCCATCCATTAGGGGCATTTGAATATCCAAGAACACGAGGTCCGGGCGTAAGCGATTTATTTTCTCTACGGCCTCGACACCGTCCTTAGCTTCGCCAATAACGTCGGCACCTTCAATATCTTCAAGTAAATCAGCTAAGTACTGACGCGCTGACGACTCGTCATCCACAATGAGGCACTTCAAATTGGCTCCTTGATATGCACTTCAAATAGATGAAGACCCTTTTCAAACTGGTAGGTCATTGAGTGCTGACCTAAGATATCGAGTCGTTTTTGGATATTGGCCAGCGCATGGCCCTCTTTGGCGGGAAATGAGTTTAACGGCTCGTGACCGCCATTGCTGACCTGAATGACAAGGTCAGATTGCTTGCGAAAACTGAGCTTAACTTCCAGTTGGCCTAAAGTTCGATTGAGTCCGTGCATCACGGCGTTTTCCAGTAACGGTTGAATAATGAAACTCGGCACTTTGCTTGATTCAAGTTCGGGAGGCAGGTCGATGTGATAAACAAGCCTGTCCTCGAATCTTATTTTCTGAATGGCTAAGAAAGATTGCGCCAATTGGCACTCAGACTTAAGTGTGACCCAAATATCAGGACGGTTCTGCATGTGGTATCGAAAGAGGTGCGCGAGTCCACGCAATAGTTTTTCCGTGTTTTCAGGCGCACGCCTAAGTTGTGCGATCGCCGTATTAAATGCGTTTTGCAAAAAATGGGGATTCATTTGGCTGTGCAGCATTTTGAGTTCGGCTTCTTTATTGAGCCGCTCGGCGGTTTCTCGCGCAACTTCAGCGGTCAAGTGTTCGGTCCTTAGGGCTAATAGTTGGTTCTTGGTGCGAAGAGAGCGAAGCTCTCGCGCCAATAAGATTAAGAATGCGATAACGAGGCTACTGCGAAACCAAACCGAACGCCAAAACGGCGGCGAGATCGTGAATTCGAATTTGGATTCTTCACTTGTTTGTCCTGACGGCAAAAGCGCCCGTGCTGCGATTTGCTGTTGTCCGATGTCAGTATTGGGCCAAGTGGTTTCACTACCCTGAAAGGTGGACCACTGTCCGCTATCGCGATCGTAGAGTTGGATCTTGTAATTCTTTGTGAATCGTAGCGAGCCAGGATTTAAGGCGATTGTGATGGGGTTACTGGACGTGGGGACGCGCATCTGAGCCGTTATTTTGAAAGCACCTCTATGGACTTGGAGTTGGTTAGGGTAATAAGGATTCGTCAAAATTGAGTAATTGGCTGCGTCTACTTCGAGGTAACCACGGTAATGACCAAACCAAACGCCATCGCCGTCGCTCCACATGGCGTTTAGGCTTGCTTCTAGTTGGCCTTGGTAGGGCCAGACATGTGTTTTCTGTAATCCATTCCAGCAGGCTAGTCCACTTTGCAGGGCTATCCAGATGGTACCGTTATTGTCCTCCGCCAAACCGTAGATACGCTCTTTGAAGTCACGGAGCATGTGAAATTGGTTTAGGTCGAAATTCGCCAGACCTTGTGCATTGCCCACCATCAGCCCATGCCGTCTCGAATCAAGCAGCGAGTAGGTCTCGACTGTGGGGCCAAGTACGCGCGCCTGTGGCAGCCTTGCTGAGGCAATAAACAAGCCTTCTTCGGTCGCTAAATAGGTTTTGTCCGCTTGAGGTAAGGTCGCGTGCACCCGTGTATGCGCGTCAAAACCCTGAAGTCGATTTATGCGCCCATTTTGGTATACAAATGCGCCGGCCAGAGTAGATATAAGAATTTCATGATCAGGCGTCCATGTTGCATGAAGGATGTGGTCGTTTTCAAGGCCATCAACAGGTCCATAACGGGTCAATTTGTCTGGCGTCCAATGGATAAGTCCAGATCGTGATGCCATCCATATACTGGCATCTTCGTCTTCAAGCATGGATCGCACATAGGGTTCATCAACGAATATTTCATCATCGATGTAAACCGCTCTTTGTGTGCTCACCAAAAGGCCGTGGCGACTGTGTTTTAGAAAACCCATAACAGGTAGCGTGGTTTCGCCAGAATTCAACGAGCCTTCCCGAAGCGCGGGTTCGGGAATATGCATCAAGCCCGTGCAGGTACCAAGCCACATACTGCCTTCGCGCTCCTCCGTGATTGCGTAGATGGTTGTGAAGCCCAAAGTTTGCTCAGGATTGACGGTCTCAAAACGTTCGTGATCTTTACTAAGTGCAAGGCCGCCGTCGGTACCAGCCCAAACCCAACCACGTGAATCCACCGTGACACACCAGACCTGGTTATTGGGTAAACCGCGGCTTTGATCATATTTTGTGGTTTCGCCGTGACGTGATCTAACCAAGCCGTTAGTTGTTGCAAACCAAGTGGATTCAGCAGATTGGGCGATATCATAAACGCCATCACCAAATATTGCTTCCGTTTCAAGCGGCAAGGAGAATCCGACCCCGTCAAAACGAATGAGGCCGCACTCAGTACCAACCCAGAACTGCCGATCGTTAATCGCTTTGAGGCGAAGTACTTTATTACAAGCCATGCCGCGTTGATCAGCAAACAGATTGGCTACACCTTGCTCAATCAAATACAGTCCTTTTCCGGTAGCGACCCATGTCCCGTGTGCGTTCTCAAGCACGTCATAAACATTGTCAATGTCGGGCATCTGAGTCCATTGACCATTCTCGAAAACAAAGAGACCATTGAATGTGGGCAGCCAAGTCCTTTCGCCGAATACGATGCGACGAACACGACTAAGAGCTGGTGTAGCTAGCGGGCGAATGTCTAAGCCGTTGAATTGACTCAAGCCAACATAGGTTCCTAACCAAAGATCGCCCTCAGGATGTTGGGCCATGCAGAGCACAGTAAGGCTATCCAGGCCTTCGGGTTCCGCATAGAATTCAGTAGTAAATGTAGTGTTAACTAGGACAAGTATGAGACCGATCATATGACTCTATGTTAACAGCGAAACCATAAATATGAGTCCTAAGACAAGCTCTGAATCTGGACTAAGCGTGCTTGCTGAGCCTCATACTCAGCCACATGGGCCAACCTACAAATTTGGCCAATTTCGCGCTTAGCCGAAGATGCGATTCGTTAACCACCAATTCATTTAGCTGCTCAAATTCCCAACCGGCAGCCATCGCTGCATTGACCATGTCGGAAACTTGGTGTGCATAACTGTCAAAACGCACCTCAACACCGGCGGCGTCCACAAAATGCGCTTGTTTCTGAATCAGGAACATAGCTGGGTGCATTGCCGAAAAAACGAAAACAGCCCGCGGCGCGGCTTCCCGATAGGCTTGAGCAAAAAATGAATGCAAATCTTGAATATGTTCAATGACAAGCGCACTGATCAAGCAATCCACGGGCTCAGTTGCGAGTCGCCAATCGCCGTCAAGATTAACTTTCTTTAACTCGAGGTTGTGTGGGTCCAAACGTGTTTTTGCCACATCGAGCATTCCCTGTGATACGTCTAACGCAACAATGTTTGCGGCATGACTTAAACGAGCGGTGACGCGGCCGGTGCCACAGCCAAGTTCAAGTACGCGTTTGCCGCGCACATCGGGTAGTTGGGGAACGAATGCAAACTCATCTAAGGCCACAAGAGGGTTGTCTTCCGTGTCGTAGGCTGCCGACCAACGGTTGTAACCTTCTTCATTGGTAACTTTCAAACGCTCGCGCTCTGAACCCATACCCGAACCCTACTCAATCTCGATGAATTAGATCAAGTGAAAAGCGAGCCCGTGTGATTATTCGCACACGGGCCTCAAATGTCAGTTTACGTCAACAAGTTCAAAGGCGTGACGTACCAAATCATGTTCACCATCGCCTTCTTTGGCTTCTTCAAAGCGATACATCTTTCCATTGCGAAAAACCATGGTCGGCAAAAACGGGTTAGGCCCAAAGCCTTCTAACGTTTTTGAGCCCAAAAAAGACGCCCTTGTTAGAAAAGAGATCCAATCGCTGTGTTTTGCTTCGGAAATCCAAGTCGTGGACGACGGCAAACCCGAAGCCATCGATGGGGATCAGTCCAAAAACTGGCTGTTTGACCGGCGGATATTCGGCAAGCTCTATGGCCTTCTTGATAACCGCCTCAGTGACAATACCCTTTAGTTGTGGCGGTAATTGGGAGACGACGGCATCACGCGTCGGCTCTACAAATGCCTCGATTTCCTCTGGCGGATTTGGCAGGGGATCGTACTCTTTCGTGATCACCAGCGATGGTTCGAGCTTGCCGATGTCATAGATAGAGATCGAGTAATTCTTGATAACGGCTGTGTATATGTGACCTTCTCGATCAAAAACAACAGCTGCGGTTTCTTTGATGAGGCGAAAATTCTCGCCCATATATTCTGACCAATAAGCGCCTTCACCAAATCTCGCAAAATCGGGTGTTGAACGCGTTGATGATCGAACCGTGATTTGTGGTTTGAATTCAAGGTCAAGCGTTCCAGCCACAAAGCTCATCGATCCACTGCCTTGGTCGAATGTCACATATAGACCGCCCACATTCCTATTGCTGGGATCTATATTGACGCCCTGGAAAATAACGCCAAAAGCGGGCTGAATCACTTTTTCAAAGGTGCCATCCGGTTGGAAATAATGGATTTTTGATTGCGGCCCTGTTGTTTCAATAACGGCCACACGATTGTCATTCAATACACGTAACCCCGTGATGATCTGAAACTCGCCCGGACCCATCCCTTGCGATCCGATATGGTGGCTAAAGGATCCATCGGTGTTTAGAACGACGACTCTGGTATTTCCTGAGTCGCACACAAAAGCACGACCCGTATCGTCCACGTCAACACTTAAGGTACTTCCGAACCAAGCCGTGTCTTCGCCTTGCTCGGGACCTACTCGATATTCTTCAGTTAGTTGTAGTGTCTTGGGCTTCTTAGCAGTTTTGCCATTGTGTATTTCACTTGCAAATATAGATATCGACGCCATTAATAACGTCAGAAACAGTACTCTCATCAAATCTCCCCCAGTAAAACATTTACATCTATACACATACGTAAAAAACCGCAAATGGTCTACTTAAAAGTCGTCAGATAACTTGATGCCACCTAATTCCTTTTTCAACATGCCTATAAAAATGGCGGGCGCCATCCACGAATAAACACATAGAGCGATCCATACCCATTGCACGGATGCGCGCGCAGAGCTGTGATCATTAATGGCTAAAGCCCCATCGACGATTCGGAATAGGGCATAGGCCAACACCAGAATGAGCATAGTGCGTTTTTCACCTGAACGTGTGACCCAAGAATTGAGATGCCACCAAAAACCCAAAAACCAATTCTCACGAGCTTTAATCGAAACCAATAGTCTCAAAGCGTCGGGATCTTCTGCATTTTGCATGAGTACAGAACGAGACATCGCCCGAGCCTCGTCAATTTGACCGACTTGCAGACAACAAAATCCCATCAACACCAACGCGCCTCGATGGCTTGCCTGCTCACGGATTACTTGTTCAGCAAGGTGTTGCGCCTTTGGTCGATCTCCTCGTTGCAAGGCGATCTCAGCGAGATCAACTTGGGCATCCAAATCCTCGGGATCCAGCTTCAAACTTTCGATAAGTGCCTGCTCGGCTCGATCGATTTGGCCCTGTACGCTAAAGAGATCAGCTCTTGTGCGATGGATCTCGGCATTGCTTGGATCGATTTCTTCGAGCTCATCTAATTTCGAATGCGCGATCTTAAACGATCTTTTGAGCAATAAAGCGCGCACTTCAATCAGTCGAGCGCCAGCGTGATCAGGCTCGTTTTGCAAGGCCAATTGCACTTCGTGCAAACATGCGTGAACACGTGATTTGGCTAACAGGGCGCCACCCATTAATGCGTGAGCGTCGGCATGATTGGGATCATCTGCTAAGACTTGTCGCAGCCTCTCGATGGCAGCGTCAATATTGCCGAACATGAGGAATTGATGGGCCTCTAATAGTAGCCGATGATTCGCAGGATTCATCTGGTTAACACCATGACAAAAAGGCCCTGTTTAATGATCCATGGCAGCAGCCTCTGGTTGATGTAAAAACCAGCGACGACGAGGATAATACCGTTCCTTAGCTTTCCGCCCGTGTATTTGAACAACTCAATGGTGCGGTCTTGAGTGATGTACAGCCAATATGAAACCGCGATTTTCCAAACATCTAATGCGATGATGAGCGCTAAGAAGCCCGTCTCTTGGCTGGTCACACCGGCATCAAAAAGCGCTATCAAACCGAACGCTATCAAGAGTTTACCCACGAAACCAACGCAAACAGCGCCTAGCTCTTTCCATTTGGTCGGCGACCCAACCGCAAAGGCGTTGAACGCAAACCAAGGCCATGAAAGCCAACTACCGCCAAACATAACGGCGAAAAGTGGCCACACGGGTTGGACGGCCAGGTGCGCCATCGCCGTCGGTTTAGGTTCATCAATAATGGCGTAGCTATTCATTTACCGTGCTTCTTCAGGAATTCGAGTACGTCGTCGTACTGTCCTGCTTCATTGGCGTAGCGTGCATAGTTACGGGCAGTTGCGAGCCATTCCAATGTGGTCGGCTTCACATCACGTAAAGACTGGAATAGGTGAGCTTGGGAGATCTCCACTTCTTTTCTCTGTTCAATGGAAGCTTCAATAGCCAAGTCCGAAGCGTTCTCTACCAGCTGCTCTAAGTCTGCACCTGAATATCCAGACGTTTTGCTGGCCAATGACGACATATCAATGCCTGATTCATGGGGACGCCCTGAAATATGAATTGCCAGAATGGCAGCTCGTGCTTCGCGATCTGGAGGCGGGATGAACATGACCCGTTCAAAGCGGCCTGGTCGCCGAAAGGCGGGATCAATGGCCCACGGAACATTGGTCGCACCCATCAGCAACATACCTTCATTTTTACTGGACATGCTGTCCATTTCAGCCAGGAATTGACTAACCAGTTTCGAGGCGGTTGCTTCGCGTGTGTATTGGCGTTTGCCGGCCAAAGCTTCGATTTCGTCAAAAAATAGGACGGCCGGTTTGTGCTGGCGCGCGTTTTCAAATAGGGCGTGAAGTTTTCGTTCAGATTCGCCCAAATACATGTCCAATACGTCTGAAATGGCGACGTTAAAGAAATCAGCTCGACATTCACCGGCAGTAGCTCGTGCCAAGAGCGTTTTACCGCAGCCCGGTGGTCCGTAAAGCAAGATACCGCCGCCGACTCGTTTCTTGAATTTGAGATAAAGAGTTGGTTTCTCAAAAGGCGTGATAATGCGTTTGCGAATTTGTTGTTTTACGCTTTCAAGTCCGCCTACGTCATCAAAAACGACCCTTTTCTGGTCGGGTTCTAATAAACGACGCATCTCCGTATCGTCGGTGTCATCATTGGAAATGACCGTCAGCTTGGTTCCGAGAGAAGACACCTCGCGTTCTCTAGGCGTACTAGCTCCCCAATTATCTGGATCTTCCAAGGTTGGGTTGGCTGCAATGGCGTCCAGATAAAGTTGGCGTGCCTCTTTCTCATTGCCCAATGCTTTTTGTGCGACCGCCAGTTCGAACATGAGTTCGGGCGTCTCAGATTCTGTCCAGTCAATCACATGCTCTGGTAGTGACAGGGCGTTGCACAGTTTAGCTAGCGTGAGCTGATGATCGTGATCGTCAAAGCGAAATGAAAGGTCATCTCTACTGATTAATGTGCTGGCTTCGACCATGGCCTTTTCAGACAAACAGGTTGCCAACACGAGTGCCAGCAGAGTTTGGTTCTCCGGCGAGGCATTAAGGGCTTGGATGAGTTGGTCTATTTGAGTGGACATGATGCACCTCGAAAAAAGAACTCTAGCAGATTGAGGCTGTTGTACAACTCGCTATAAGGCTCAAGAATGTGAGTCTGGCTCCTAGCCAGAGGTTATAATTCCTGTGTTTTCAGGTAAATACAACAAAGTAAGACAGTTGCTCTAACCGTTACACCAAATCATTAGTACTTATGAGACAACGTCTGATTGTCCGACCTGCAACCGACATCGGCTGAAAGTTCACTCAAACTTTTTCATAGCCTCAAGCGACTACTAAATGACAACTAAATTTAGGAGACGCAAGATGCTGCACACTTTGATGAGTTTTCTGTTTTCGTTTTTCATGGCGGTCAGTGCGAACAGCACGCAAGAAAAGCTAACGACCGATACCGATTATGACCGAGATGTTGCTGAAGAGATTTCGGCAGAGATTGCTGAAGACATTGCTGAAGAAATGGAAGACCTGAAATGGGAATTGAGTGAGATGAGACTCGAACTCGAAGAAGCGTTCGCTGATTTGGATGCCGTTGATTTCGGCCAAATTGAAGTCGATATCCAAGGCACCCTGGCCGAGCTAGAAGATTTTGATATTGAGGACATAAGGGCTGATATTGATGCCGCGAAGATCGATCTGGAAATGACTAGAGATAGACTGCAAGAAATCGATTGGGAAGAAATAGATGCCAATATTCAGCGTGCCTTAGACGACGTGGATCGCGTCTTGTCTGAGCAACTAGAACGAGACGATTAGCGTTTTGCACTGCATCCGAGTTTGCGCTTAATTGGACGCCTCACCATGTGAAACTTGACTTAAGCGTGCGTATTGCCTGCATGCGATCATTGGCTTTGTAGCGTACCGTGCCGGGCACCCCCCAAACGGGTCCCGGCCAAGCCGAATCATTCGTTTTACGTGCAACAATATGGATATGTAGTTGAGGCACCAAATTCCCAAGCATGGCAATATTAATCTTGTCCGGTTGAGCCCAATGTTCGAGGATTTGACTTACCTGGCGAATCTCGCGCATGACTTGAATGGAGTTGGCTTCATTGAGGTCGGTAAACTCAACTGCCGCATGGATGCGTGGCACCAGCATCAACCACGGAAATCGTTGATCGTCAACTAGGCGAACTTGGCAAATGTCAAGATCGTGAAGGAATATTGTGTCTTTGTCTAATTGGGTATGTAAATCGAAATGGGACAAGCTGCACCTCAAATGACAGGTTTCGTCGAGTCGAATGGCGTCTAATCAATAGCTTAGGAATGGTGACTCTAACAAAAATTTCTGCCTTTGATTAGAGCAGATCGCAGAACGTCCGCTTGCTTCACTTGCTTGGGCTCGAGTCCATGACCATTGATTGTCTCAATGGAAAAATTTCGCAAAGAGCTAGGCCTAGCGCTTTTGAAGACTGTGATCGAAATCCCGAGGCACATATTGGGTTGACTATGAAGCCACATTTGCCGTTTTGGCGCGGCGTAACGAGTGAAGCCGGCCAGCCAGAGGTTAGGCTGACGAAGTGTCGGCCTAAGGAATACGGTATCGGATCTGTGTCATAGACTCACTTCACGACAAACTGTCCCCGTAAACATTACCGTTGATTGTGTCAATGGAAAAACTTCGCGAAGAGCTAGGCCTAGCGCTTTTGAAGACTGTGATCGAAATCCCGAGGCACATATTGGGTTGACTATGAAGCCACATTTGCCGTTTTGGCCGGCTCTACCCGTTACGCTGCGCTGAGGAATCTCGGACTCATATTGGAAGTCAAGCTGGTCTCACGTCCGGTAAGGTGAGTTTGGTTTCCTTGGCGCGGCGTAACGAGTGAAGCCGGCCAGCCAGAGGTTAGGCTGACGAAGTGTCGGCCTAAGGAATACGGTATCGGATCTGTGTCATAGACTCACTTCACGACAGACTGTCCCCGTAAACATTAATCCCCGTAAACATTACCCTTCACGACAAACTGTCCCCGTAAACATTACCGTTGACATTATTTTATGGCCCAACCATTTCAGGTTTGGTGCCATCGGAAACAACAGCATCAACTTCAAACTCGACTAACCATTCTGGATTCACAAATCGAGAAATCTGCATGATTGTATCGACAGGTCTGATGTCTTTGAAATACTCGGCTCTTACGTCTATGACCTGTTTCCAGTCGTCAATATTGGTGAGAATCACACGTGTTCTAACTACGTCCTTCATTCCCGATCCAGCGAATTCTAAAGCTTCTTTTATTATTTCGAGGCATCTTCTTGCTTGCGCGCCAGGATCACCTATTCCAACTGTTTTTCCTTCTGAGTCAACGGGGGCGGTGCCTCCTACTGAAATGTATGGACCAACTCTTACCGCCCGACAAAAACCTACGACTGATTCCATGGGGTTTCCATTTGATACCAGCACACGTTTCATAGTACTTCCTTTTGGTAATAAATTGATTTGAATTCTCAATCACAAAGCATCTTAAGCAGTGGTACGCGTTAGCACGTCCAACCCGTAGGGCGATGCAATAATGTTTGATCAACGACGATGTAACGCTCACTTCGGATGAGTGACGCCTCTATATTAATTCGAAGACCGTATCAAGTAACCACATTTACAAATTCCATATTCATTAAGACAAAAGCAATGATAGTGATTTTGATATGACCTGATAATCGAAATTCACCCTAATGCAAGCCATGATGGTCTGAATTGATATCAACTAAGCGCTGGAGCCGGGTGCGGTCAAGAAGGAGTCAAATTGTGGATGAGGTAAAGAAACCCTGAGTCTAAAATTGATTCCATATACAAGGGACGCAGTCATTGTGGATGCGCAAGAATATCCTGTTCCACGGAATCTGATCGCACTGCCTTCACGCAGGAAGGCGCAAAACCCATTGATATTCTTGACTTGTTTGGCCATCGAATAAAACGGTCCTTTGTTCATTCTTGCGCCCCACACTTTTGTTGAGCCTTCATTGAGTATCTTGCTAAATACTCATTTGCTCAAATTACACAGCTTAGTGCGAAAGCTAACTCTTCCACAGGGTTCCTGAAAAAAGGCCTCCCCGTTTGGCGGCGCCGCATAAGTAACTATAAACACCGGCTAATCCACGCACCTCGTCCAAGCTTAGATTCAGCTTTCTTTGTACTTTCCATAGAACCTTTCAAGACCCATAGCCGTGCCGCAAACATAAATGCTGTCGTCAGCGGCCAGGGTGAAGTTGTGCGGTATATCCATGATGATGCTGTCTTTGTGTTGCACACCGACGACGGTGCAGCCGGTCTGTTCACGTATATGAACTTTGTGTGGGTGGCAACCCTCTAGCGCGGCCACTGTGATTTTGGCTAATTTGATGCGTGGCTGCTGCGAAATCATTTCCCCAAGGGTGTGGTGAATTAGAATCTGGCCAGCGATCTGACTGAGTGAAATGGCAAAGTCGGCACCCGCTTGCTGGATTCGCGGCACCATGTCAACTTTGGTCGTGCAAGCAATAATGGGCACGTGTTGAGCGAAATGGCGGATAACGGTGACAGTCAGCATGGTGGCGCTGTCGTTTTCGCAGGCTACGATGACCACCCGGGCGTTTCTCACGTCACCCCGTTCAAGAGTTTGCTGGTCGAGCAGGTCACCTACCAGATCAACGCCAGGTGCTTCATGTGTGCCGATCACAAGTAACTGTTCGTCGGCGTCACTCAAAATCTGGGCTACGTGCTGACCCACACCACTTGTGCCCGCGACGACGATGGTGCCTTCTTGGGTGATTGGCCGTGCCAGTTCGCTTAGAGATTGAATTTGGCTAGGACTGCCGCAGCCTACCAAGATTACTCCTGGCTCAATCGGATGGTCTGCAGCAGGAGGTGAATGCAGCGTGTCATCTAGCCATTGACCCACAATGTGCACACCGAATCGCTCTCGGAGCTTGGATTCCGCTAAACTTCGATGGGCAAGTGGACTGTCTTCGGTCACTCGAATTTCTGCGACCTCCAGCAGTCGACCCAAAGGTTCGACCCCGGTGATACGTGGCTGAATACGGACGCTAGCGCGTACGGCAACAGTGGCAGCGAGGACGTGAGATGGCGTAAAGGCCGCCGATACGCCCACTAAATGCATCGAGGCCCTCCGAAATGGATTGTCGACGATGGCAACGATAGGACCTGAGAATCCATGTTCCCGAGCACCCATGGACAGTAAGGCACTTTGATCGTCGGGTCCTGCGACGACGATAGCGCGTGCTTTGCTAAGCGGACTTAGGTTGAGCGTCCCTTCGGTCAGTGAGGTAAGGATCACTGTCTCACCTCGACTTTGCAGGCGGTGCGCAACCGTTTCATCTTCCTCGATGAAAATTTTTGGCACGCCACGACTTCCTAATTCGGTGATGAGTGTATCCAATTCGGAACAATAGCCGTAAATTACGACCTCACCATCTAAATCGGGAAGGGTGCGGATGAGACTACCGTCAGCCCCTGAAACCTGGGCCGCCCCAAACTTGTCGATTTGTAGAACGCCGCGTGTGGCATTGGCGATACGGATAGCTGATCCAGCAAGCAGATTGGCGCAGCCCTTGAGCGCTAATGGGGTGAAGAGATTAAGAATAAAACAGGTGAAAATCAATGCCGTGAAAATGGATTGGTCGAGGGCGCCCTGAGCCAATGCTAACGATGCGAGAATAAACGCCATCTCGGCCCGCCCGCACATGCCGACGCCAACGGTTAAAGCTTCTCGTTTGGGTAACCCGATCCGCAAAGCCATCGCGCCGGCACTCAAGATCTGGCCAACAATAACCACTAAAGTTAGCAGCGTAATGAATGCCACACCCTTCGCATCAATATCAAAAGTGATTGAAAACCCCAGCGAAATAAAGAAAATGGGACCAAGAAATGAGTAAGCGATGCCATATGCTCTGTCTTTTACGACGCGCACGAGGCTAGGGTGGGCCACTTTCTCTTCGAAGAAAAGCCCTGCCAGGTAGGCGCCCAGTATCATGTGTAAACCAATGGCTTCAGCGAAAAGGCCAGCCGCAAAAGCCATCAGCAGTACGAACGTAAAACCTTTGCCGCCGGGCGCTCGAAAAGGCAACGTGAGTCTTGGGTAAACAAAACGACCCAGCAATACCGCCACGACAAAGAACGAAACAACTTTTCCCAAAGTGACCAGAATGCTCAACGGTTCAAAACTTCCGCCGGAGAGAACACCAATCACCAAACCGAATACCACCAATGTGATCATGTCATCAATGACACAACTCGCGATGATGACCCGAGCCACACGTGTGTTAGCTAAACCCAAATCTTTGAGGCTCTTGAGCGTGATAACCACCGCTGTCGCTGTCATGGTAAGTCCTACGAAAACAGCGCCCACCATGTCGAGTCCAAATAACATAGCAACGCCAAAGCTAACCGAAAACGGTACGATGGCGCCCACGATGGCGACCCCGAGTGATCGTTTCAAAGCGTCGTAAAACTCAACCGGTTGCGTCTCCACGCCTGCGTGGAACATTAAGAAGAAAATACCAATCTCAGCGAGCAAATGGATGGCTGGTCCGGGTTCAATAAGCCCCAAAACGGCTGGCCCGAGCACGACTCCCACAATCAGTTCGCCCATCACGGTGGGCAACCCTAATGGTCTAAGCGTGACAGCCACAAGCCAAATTCCACCCAGCAAGAACAGCAGATCGATTGCGATGTCATGCATAAAGCAGATCCCGACTCACGCGACTTTAAGTGTTATGTAGAGAGAAATGGGTTCTTATTGTTGATCAGTATCATAACTCGTTATGTTGCTCGTGTAAGCGATGAATCAGTTATTGGAGCAAACAGATCCCGGGACCGGCTTTATCCAGACGACGGCCTAGTTTTAGGTGCTCGTGACTGAGCCCAATCTATGCCGGGCGCGTCAATCCATGATGGCGTGTCCATTAGGGTTGTGGACACAACGACCAGTACGCAGGTGAAAGGTGTTTGTTTGCAGTGGTTTATCTGTGACGAGATTATTAATCCATCAGGTGGCCGGGAACGGATCGAATCCAGCCCTGTTGTTCATCCCTTTCGAATTGCTGAGTCACGCTCATATCGATTGGCTGATCACTACGGACATCTAGGTTCTGAATGGCATTCTGCTCTATATAGGGATTCAAGTGAAAACGTGTCAGTGCGTTTGCCGAAAGCGATAGCGTTTCCGCCCATGACTCCTGGCCGCTCTGATCAGTCAAGAACAGATTAACGAGGATCACCTCCTGATTTGGGTTGTAGGCTAGGAACCAGGTTTCGGCGTCGTCTGTAGAGGCAAGGGGAAAGCGACCATGGGTGGCAAGAAGTGATGGTGTAAAGTGAAAACGATGTCCGCTTCGATTACGCGCAAACGCTTTGATATCTAAGTGTTCCGCTTCGCGGACCAGCAGTGTATCCGGAACACCCAGTTCGGTATTTTCGTCGAGACGGAGTTGACTCAGTCCTGGGGAGGCGATGTGGATCGTGACCTTAGAAGTAAGACCATCACCATCTAGGGTTTCCACCACAACGGGTCGGCTTTCGGGCCATGGGTTGTAAGTTTCAAGCCCTAATTCCATTGAAACAGCAGGGAAGGGTAGGATGTCTATCGGCTGTCGGAATTCACCCCTTCCGATTGAGCAGTTACAGCCAAAACTTGCTGAGACTTGGTTGCCGCGGATGATGCTTGTGGGACTAGCTGCCGTGCGAACATGCATGGACCCGATAAAGGCAATTTGGTCGAGATCCTGCTCTGAGTTCAAGGCGGGCCATGCTTGCAGAATAGAGCTACGGGTGTCCAACATGAAAAAAGTGTGTTGCGGTTGATCGCCGCGTAAATTGGCAGGCAAATTGGCGCGCCCATTTTCGTAGGCGCTGGAGAACAGGACCTGGTCCTCTTCCACGGCCCTTCCCATCGTCCAGGTAACCCGCACTCCCGTATTGGGGCTGATGAATTCACCGTCCTTTTCAATCCATGCGGAGGAGGGATGTCGGACTTCTAACCAGAATTCGCTTTCGCCTTTCCGCCATCGAACAATACGGACGGTATCGGCCGGAGCATGGATCTTGGCGCCCTCATCACCCTCCACGTTCATCACTAAATTGATGGGTTCACTGTCAATGGTTGCATGCTCAAGGTCTACCAAAGTCTCGGCTAGTTTTGTTCCCTGGTCAAAGCGAATGCGTTCATAGATGGGATTTTCCGGGGATGCTGCCTGGTAGTCGTCACCGTTCACACTGAAGGTGATGATTCCGGCACGTGTTCCTGCGGATTGAACGTCGATGAATGGGATGGTGGTCCTGACGTCCACGTTGGCAATTAGTGTGAAGAAAAATAGCATCATAGTAGGTCACCTCCATCTATCTCGCGTTGGTCCGTGACTACGATCTCCGATGCCGCGTTTTGACTGGTATTTCTAGGGTGGCGCGGGAAGAAACTGGTTGCTGACCCAGACCATGAACGCTGAGCGGCTACGATAGCTATGGGTTGCTCGCAGGAGAGGGTGATGAGGAGGTTATCGGCACAGCACATCTGTGCCTCAGAAATGAGAATCTTTACAAACGAGCCAATGGCGATTCGTTCGTTTCGAACGCGAACGCCGTCCTCTGTATGAACAGTTAATTCCAATTCGGATGCCAATTCCGACGTGTTCACCACAGCCAGGCCAAAGCTACCCTCTACGCCCGATTGCCAGTCGAAGGTGGCAGCGTAAATCGATTGCGTGTGCAGACTGAATAGTGGCTGACGGGTAACCGATTCCATCAGGTCATAGGACCAGTAAACTTCACAACCCCCATTTTCAACCCAGGCGTGGCTGTGCTCGGACTCAAACAGATCAGGAGCGAACCATTGAATTGTCTGATTGGCCTCTAATGAGAGATTGAAGGCTGTTCCAGCTGTTCCAGATACGGTGTAGGGCTGAATTGTCACCGTTGCCGGAGAATCGGATGGATTGCTAAACACAAGCGACATGGAATAAGGCGATTGCGGAGGAGGGATATGGGGTATCCACCCGTTCGAGCTGCTGGAGTCGCCACTCAAAAGCAAACAGAATGAAATAGCTAAGAACATCTTTGTAATCTCCAGGATTGTTTCCCAAGATAAGGCAAACAACATGCCAGCAAGCCGTAAAGAGGCGGCTAGGCGACCGATTGAGTGTGAAGAATATTCGACAAAACTCTGTTCGTCGGGCTCCGCAACCAAACACACCTGTACCCCAAGTCTTTTTCTGAAACTGGCACTTGATTCATCTGAATTTCTTGGTGGCGGAGCTGATTCTGCCGCCCCGAAAATAGGTCTATCGTTTCAAAAACTGGGTACATGGCTCTATATCCGCGTAATCGGATTCCATTCAAACGGATTCGGCTTTATTAGAGGTCAATCCAGTTTTGTATTCGGAAGAGCCGTGAATGAGCTGATATATAGTCGGAATGAGGATCAACGTGATCAGCGTTGATGCGGTTAGCCCACCGACAACGGCCCGAGCCAACGGGGCTTGAGCGTCAGCACCTTCTCCGATTCCGAAGGCCAGGGGTAGGAGGCCAAGAATCGTTGTAGCCGTGGTCATCAAGATAGGACGTAGACGCCGCCGACCGGCTTCGATTAAGGCAGCATGAACGCTGGCATTCGAACCCTGTCTTAGTCGGCCAGCCTGATCAACCAACAAGATGGCATTATTCACGACAATCCCGCCCAACATGATGCAGCCAATGGCGGACTGTACGTTGATCGTGGTTTGTGTGAAAAAAAGGACCGCTAATACGCCGATAGCCGCTAATGGCACTGAAAACATTACAATCAACGGATCGATCAGCGACTCATATTGGCAAGCAAGGACCATGTAAACCAACGCCAAAGCAAGTATCAAACTGATGCTGAGCTCACGAAATGCTTTTTGTTGCTCCTCAAAGTTGCCTGCCAGCGAGAGCTGGTATCCTTGAGGCTGAGGAATTTGAGCTAGTCGCTTATTGACGTCGGCCGCTACCGAGCCTAAATCTCGTCCGGCGATATTGGCAGTAACCTGCAACATCCGTTGTTGATCTTTACGATCGATAAGTAACGGACCGGAGCCTGACTCAACCTCAATTAGATTGCGCAATGACACGTTTTCACCACTGGGCGTGCTGATGGTAATCGCCAATATCTCGTCTAAAGATCGCTTGCGGACATCCTTGAGTTGTACCAAGATCCGATAGGACTGACCCTTGGCGCGATATTCACCTGCTTTGCGACCGGCTACCGCCGTTTCTAACACATCGGACACTTGCCTTATCGATAGCCCAAGATCGGCGATTTTGGCTCGGTTCATGTGAAGAAGGGCCTGAGGCGTCCCGCGGTTGCGGTTAGTTTTGATATCCGTGATTCCAGGTATGTCGGCTATGTTTCTCTCGACCTCGTCAGATAGGGCGGCCAGCACATCCAAATCGTAGCCTCGAATTTCAACGGTGATTCCTTCATCACCTCCCAGGATACGCTCAAGCAGAAATTGGCCTTGTGGGGCGCGAACACGGACGGTCATGCCCGGGATGTGCCCGCTCAACTGTTTTCTCAAATCATTGGCAATCTCGGTATTAGACCGAGCGCGCTGTGAAGCGGGACTCAGAGAGATTTGAACCTCACCCTCCGAGGCGCTATCCGGTCGAAACCCAGAGGAGCCAACGTTGGCAACGGTAGCAACAGCTTCGGGAACTAAGGGGTAGATGATCTGCTCCATGAGGCGTGTCTGTTGGTCTACCAAATCAAGACGCGAGCCGACTTCCATTTCACCTGAGACACGAACTTCGCCCTCATCGCTGGGAGGCATGAACTCAGTGCCAATCCAAGGGTAGATGCCTAAGCTGATGGCCAAGCCAAAGGCAGCCAAGATCACCGTTTGCCAAGGTCGTTGCAGTGCACTGCGCAGCAGACCAAGGTAAATAACTTCAAGCCGATGTAGGGCTGAGGCTGTGACGTTTTTAAGTCTTACTATCCAACTGGAACTGGCGACGGTGCTCTTTTCATTAAGCAAACGTGATGCTAAAAGTGGCACGACGCTTAGTGAGACCAGCAAGGAACAGACCAACGAAAAGGCAATCACGTAGGCGAGTTCTTTAAATAAGATCCCGGTGACGCCTCGCACAAACACCAATGGCAGAAATATGACCAAGGTAGTTATGGTGCTTGCCAAAATAGCAGAAGCGACTTCATGGGTACCAGAAACGGCAGCTTGTCTCCGTGTTTCCCCTTCCTCGGCACGTCGTCGAAAGATGTTTTCCAGTACAACGATCGAACTGTCTACCATCATGCCCACGCCCAGAGCCAAACCGCCAAGCGTCATAAGGTTGAGCGTGAAGCCGCCAAAAAAGATCAACGCGAACGTCGCGACAATGGAGATCGGAATCGAGGCCGCTATCACCGTGGTGCTGCGGATATTTTGTAAAAAGAACAACAGGACTAAGATCGCCAACGCTCCACCGTAGAGGACAGAACGCGCCACATTGGTAATGGATCGTTCGATAAAGTTGCCCTGGTTAATGACGGCTACAACCTTGATTTGAGGGAAGTCCCGGTTGACGGCTTCGATCTCGCGTAGGATGTTACGTGAAACCTCGACGGTGTTGGCGTCGGCTTGTTTTCGAATGCCGATGCGCAGGCCCTTGGTACCATTGACGCGAACGATTCGGGTGAGCCGTTCGTAGGTATCTCGGACGTCGGCTATCTGGCCTAGTGTGACCGGAGCTTCCGAGCGCATGGCGATGACCGTCCCACGTATCTGGTCCAGATCAGTGAATTCTGCTGGCACCCGCAATACAACCTCATAGCGACCCTCATCCAGCGAGCCCGCTGGCACATCGAGATTCGCATCGCGGATGGCATCCAGAATCCGATCAAGGGGGAGACCTAGCGAGTTGATTTTTTCGGGGTCCAGTTCAATTCGAATCTCACGTTGATAACCGCCGAACAAATCGGCCTGTGCAACGCCAGGAACTCTTGCAAATCGATAACGCACCTGCGTATCGATGAGCTCAGTTAGTTCTACAGGATCAAGGTCACTGGATATGCCAATGATGACGACCGGGAAACTGGCTACGTCAAACTTACTCACTCGCGGTCGCACGATATCGTCAGGAAGCTCGCTAACTTCATCTTCCAAAGTCGCTTGAACATCTTGAGCTGCGACGTCGATATCGGTTCCCCAAACAAACGTCACCCGTACTGTGCTGCTACCTTCAGCCGAAAGTGAAGTCATTTCCTCTACGCCCGGTACCGTGGCGATAATCTCCTCCACGATCTGAGTCACTAGGCGTTCCATAACTTCGGGACTTGCGCCTTCGTAGGCTGTGCGAACGGTGAGTGAAGGTAATTCAACGGATGGCAACAAATCAATACGCAACCGACTCCAAGAGACGACACCTAACACCACGACAATGGCAGTCATCATGGACGTGAATATCGGCCGATTGACACTGAAGCGTGCGAGGTTCATGGCTGACCAGGATGGGGCTGAGATGAATGTTCAGATGGCACGTAGACTTTGGAGCCGTCATCAATGAGCTGCTGGCCCAAAACGACAACGTTTCCGCTTGCAGGGCCGTTTATTAATTGAATGGTGTCGCCCTGTCGTACACCTGTTTGAACGGGTAGCCATTGCACTGAGGTGCCTGATTCGTCTAATAAAAAAACACCCTGTTCGTCTTGGCGCTGAGTTAAAGCCGCGAGCGGAACCGTAACGGCCTTTTCTACTCTTTGCAACACCAAGTCGGCGATGACGAACATGCCTGGCTTTAGTTCTTGATTCGGGTTGTCGATCTCGATTTCTACCCGTGCCTGGCGTGATAACTGATCAAACATCGGAGCAACCCGAACGATGCGTCCTTGAAAGTGACCACCTGGGTAAGCATCGGTGGTAATGAACGCCGGCAAACCCACTTTTAGCAAGCTGTAGTCTGTCTCAGCGATAAAAACGACCGCCATCATGGGATTCAATTCGACAATCGTCATAAGGGTGGTGTTAGCCGAAATGGTACTGCCTTCGTTGATATGCCGCGCAGCAACGAAACGCTCGGCCGTTCCGTTCCAATCGGCACGAATCTCGGTGTAACTGAGACGGATTCGGGCTCCTTCTAAAGTCGCCTGCGCCCGTGTGACTTGAGCTAAAGCCACTTCTTCACCGGCTTGCCGACTCAGGAGGCGGGCCTTTGCTTCATCGATCTGGGCATCCGTCGTCACGCCACCGGCCTGTAGTGTATTCAACCGTTCCATCTCACGTTGAGCGATTAGCAGTTGGCTTCTGGCAGCGCTGAGGTTGGCGCGAGCCACCTCCGTTTCCGCCTCGGCTTGCACCACTGCTTGTCGATATTCTTGATCGTCAAGTTTTGCGACCACTTGGCCGTTGGTGACCGAGTCGGCTAGATCGACCGTGAGTTCACGGATTTGACCGTCAATTTTGGGGGCAACTTCGAATCGGGCAGGTGACTCAAGGGTACCTGCCAAAGATCGACGAAATTCGATATCACGTACTTCGATCGCCGTAACAGCAACGGCGGCTGGCGGTATTTGATCAGCATTGGGTCCTTTGTCCGAGTTTTGAGTGCAGGAGGCACAACCCCATAGTATCGTGAGCATGGCTGTGATTTGTAAAATCCTCAAGGGTAACCTCCTAAGTCAAATTGAGCGATGTAAGTTCTACCCAAAGGCAATCGCCCGACTATATCATTCAGGTCAAAGACTTTATCTGTACAAATTTTTGTGGACATTCATCTAACAACCGCCGGACCTTATAACAGCCAGCACATTGAGTCACTCATGTTCACCGCGGACATTCTTGACTGTAGCGTTGTTGGTTTTGACTTTGAATGGGAATTGCTTGAAAGCGGAGCAATGTTTATGGGTGACCCCATTACGTTGCCCATGCTGACGACGACATCGACCTTAGAGCTCCGCTCTTTTCCAAACAAACGAGGCTCCCAATCCAGCCAAGCCACCATTCTCGTTCATCACCACCTGAACTTCGATATCAACGGCGACGGCTGCAATACACTGGACGATCTTTGGACGCTTTTCCCGTTCTGGAACGAAAGCTATATCAACGATCCCAACGATGATGGCCTGATGAGCATTCTCGATTTCATGTACATCAATACCGATGATGCCATTCCCTGCCCGTAACCAACACGAACATTGGCCTCGGCACTCTTATTGCGATTGAAGGACGACAAGAAGCGTAAGGGTGATGGATTGGAATCTTTGCTCATTGGATTAGCTATAGCGTTACGCGGGAATATCGCTACTTAAACACCTCTGGCAGGTTCGCCTACTCACCTTGGTATCCGCTCAAGTGCGTTTGTGACGTTTTCCGACCAGCCCGTCCTTATTCACAGCAGGTTACGGATGTTGGCCGCATTGGAGCGGCTGACGCGCAAGCTGATTTCTGAGTTGAGGTGCGCCATCATGCCGCCATCGGCGCACTTTTCGAGATGACTGATTTTGTCGCTGTTCACAATCACGGATCGATGGATGCGAATGAAGGTTTTGGGAAGCATCGACTCCAGTTGGCCTAACGACCATTGACCGTGGAGCGAACGCGTTTTGCAGTGAATCTGCGCATAGTCGCCATCTGCTTGAATGTAGAGAATATCATCGGTGTCAACGGGATAAATGTATCTTCCCTGTTTGACAAAGAGACGTGCTGGATCTTTGTCCTTGCTATGAATCAGATTCAGAAACCCGTCACCGTGGGATCGTTCCATTTGGCTTAATGCACGTTTAACGGCTTTATCGAAGCGCGCGGCATCGTATGGTTTCAAGAGGTAGTCGACGGCGGCAACCTCGAACGCTTTGATGGCGTATCTCTCATAAGCGGATACAAAGACGATCTTGGGAATGCGCTTAATTTGCTGCAATACCTGAAAGCCGTTTAGGCCAGGCATTTGAACGTCCAAAAAGACAAGGTCGGGCTGGATTTGATTGATCATTTCGCGAGCTGCGGTGCCGGACTTACATTGACCACATAGCTCTATTTGCGGGAATCGTTGCATGAATTCAATCAGTAAGTTAAGCGCCGGTTGTTCATCGTCTACGGCAATCGCCTTATAACTTCGGTTCATGCTTGAGAATCCATCTCGTCTTCTTCGATTGCCGTATCAGCGGGAAACTTAAAACCGACCGAGAACCCGGTTTCCGTTTCAAACTTCAATTGCGATTGCGTTCCGAATAGGATGTTAAGTCGCTTATTGGTATCGCTCAGACCCTGACCTCGTTCGAGTAATGCGGCTGCCGTTTTTCCTTGCGATTTGGTCCCATTGTCACGGATCCATATCTCCACAAAGCCATCGGTCAACCTGGCTTCTATTTGCATTAGAACCGTCGCCTCTTGGTTTGAGACCGCATGCTCGATTACGTTTTCTACCAATGGCTGTATCGTCATGGGTGGTATTCGTTTAGTTAACACTTCGTCCTCGTATTGCCGACGGACCTCAATCTTGTCAGCCCAACGAGCGCGTGCGATGGCGATATAGGCATCAACAAAATTCATTTCTTCAAACAAGGGCACGTAAGTTTTCTGGTCACTATCAAGCGCATAACGTAATGATTCACCTAGGCTGGCGATGACAGAACGAGCGAGATCAGGATCCGTCTTCACTAAGCCGTTGACGGTGTTTAAGGCGTTGAAGAGGAAGTGTGGATTGAGTCGCGATTTCAGGAGCAGTAACTCCATGCGGTTGGCTAATAGTTCCGCCTGCATTTGTGCCCTTCGCCGACGTGCCATTTGCTGACTGTATACCCAAACATAAAAGAAGCCGTTGCAGGCAAGGTACATGCGCAACGCGTCTTCAAGTAGATAGAGCCAGTAACGAGTCAGATAGGCCAGCTTGCTGCCCATCAGGATTGGGTAGATTTCAAGGTAGAGGCTGTACCAGGCAACCACGAATAGGGGCGCGCCGATTAAATGGAAAAGCGCTTGCCAAACCCAATGCCAATGCCAAACGAATCGTTTGATTACCCACCAAAACGGAAGGATCAACAGGGCACATAAATAGAATTGAATTAAGTGCTCGGCGAACGACTCAAGAAACGGCATGCCTTCGTGATAAACGTTTACGGCCGTTTCGATCAACGCATAGATGGTCCAGGCCATCCAGACAAACGTATAGCGGGCGAACTTGTTCTTTAGGGTCTCTGAATCTTCCTTCGCACTCAAGGATACCGATCCATCAATCAAGTTCCTCTGCGGTTTATCAATGATCATGGTCCCAACATAACTCCTATTCAGCCCTTCATTCTATCCTCTCACCGATAGCCTCCACCGTTCATCGAAATCCGCCTGACCCAAGCTGAGTTCATGAGACAGAATGTGTGAACGTAAGGAGCATTCATGACGATCCTTTTTGTTCTTATCTATTTTGGCAACCCATTTGATCTTGTAACCGAGGTCAGCTATGAACGGGTACCTGACTCTGCGGCAACCTTTTTACAGAACCCTGTCGATGCCGACTACGATGAACAGTCGCGTCTCTATATTTTGGATCTTGACGCGCGCGTCATTTTCCGCTGGCACGCAGATGGCCGTTTTGACCGTGTCATTGGCCGTCCTGGCTCAGGGCCAGGCGAATTTAACTTCAATAGTCAGAACGGACCACAGGCCTTTTTGGCGGTTGATGAATACCGCATTTATGTTTGTGATGGCGGTCAATGGAAGATTCATCATTTTGACCTGCAAGGCAACTATGTGGAGGGCACGCTGCTAAAACAGCCTAGAGGCCATATGCGCGGATTTTGGGTCTGGCCGGGAAAGAATTGGATCCTGCAGTATCACCACTACATGAAAAGACACGAAACTTTTGAAGTGGTTCAGGTCAGTTTTGATGGCCATGCGAAAACCTTAGTCGAACTGGATGCTGAGGGTTTAGGCAGACCAGAGGCGCCCAGTAACTCGAGCGGGATCGTCATCGAGGCCTATTTCCCCGAGCTTTCGGTGACCGTCGATGAAGGAAATGGGATCTTGGCCTATGGGAGCACGGGCGCTGCGAGTGTGACCTTGCTCAATCATTTGGGTCAGCAACAAGAGATCGATATACCGTTACCACGCGTGGATGTCCAAGTGCATCACACGAAAGAGTTTGAGCAACAAAGCTGGTTGAAACACAAAGGTAAATTTCAGATTCTTTATCCTGAGAAAATGCCTTATTACGATCACCTCTTGTGGGTGAACGACGAAGGTTATTTGCTATTTCGTCAAAGCCCGGTGCTTAATAAGATTGAGGGCTATGCTGTTGACAGCCAGGGCGAGGTGAAAGGCCGCTTTGCGAAGGTCTATGGTGAGAATGGCGGTCTGTTCGGGAGCCGCGGTCGACTTATAAGCATAGACTTGGACAGGGGCGGCGAGTTTGCGATTCGCCAAATACGAGTCCCCGTTTTGAGTGACCATTGATGCGATGGATCGGTCATCGTTTCAATTAGATCAGATGGGGAGGAATATTTCAGGATAGCCGAACATCAATAATCGACCAAAATCTCATTTCATCAAGATGTTCACAGCAAGGGTGGCGGCTAGGAGCAGTAGGAACAGGCCAGGAACGATAAAGTATCTTGGTGGTTTTCCTGCAATTCGAGCAAGTGCCTTTAGGCCCCATTTGGGTTTAATCAAGTAGACCAAGGATTTAATGAATAAGGCCCAGCCGTAAAGGGTTAGCAGAAGCGGAACCCCTTGCCATTGGTTATGACCCACCACGATGATTGAGGCGAAGCCCAGACCGGGAAGTGCCACAACGAAGACACCCACTTCCGCTTGTTCAGAGAGGCGCATGAAGAGGGATGCCCAGACGCGTGGTTGAAAGATATGGGATAAGCCCACTGTTCCACAATGGACAATGGCCCAGATTTCGATGATTTGATTCATAACTTGCGCTCGCCCTTGATTGGTTATCATAGTTTATCCGGACGGGGCTTGATCTGGCTAATTGGGAATTTGTTCGCTCCTTTATCGCCCTCTAGCGGCGGGATCCCATCACTTTTTGCATGTCTTCTTCAGTATTGATCGATCTCTTTTGAGAAGTTGATGCTTCTATGAGAATTAAGATTTAGCTTAACTTTGAGCGACCCAAATACGTATTTTGGGGAGGTGCCTGACACGTTATCGCAGGATCGGGTGCTAGAATGTCACGTCCTTAGGTCGTTTAGATGGAGGAGTTCAAATGCAAATACGTTCAATAATTTGGGTTTTCGCATGTGCTGCGTTGATTCAAGCTGGGGATTGGAGCCATTGGCGTGGCCCACAACAGAACGGGTCTTCAGATTCAACCGATCTACCCACAAGTTGGTCTGCAGATGGTGAGAATCTTGTGTGGCGAGCTCCCTATGGAACGCGTAGCACCCCTGTTGTCCATGACGGTCAAGTCTATTTGATTAATGCCGCTGGCGAGGGTGAGACCCAGCAAGAACGTGTCGTTGCGCTTGATTTCAAAACAGGCGAATTGAAGTGGGAACATCGATTTAATGTGTTCTTAACCGATATTGTGGCGCACCGATTGGGTTGGGCCAACCCCTGTGTCGATCCGGCAAGCGGTCAGATTTATGCCCACGGCGTGCAAGGCTTGTTTTTCTGTTTTGATCGCGATGGCAAAATTGTTTGGCAACGATCGCTGACGGAAGAGTTTGGGCGTGTCTCCGGCTACGGTGGCCGTACAAATTCACCGATCATTTATGGCGACCTTGTCATTATTAGCTTTCTTAACTCAAGCTGGGGCCCACAAGGCAAAGGCTTACATCGTTTTTTAGCCATGGATAAAAATACCGGACAAGTTATTTGGTGGTCTGAAGCAGAAGGCGCCCCACTCGACACCACTTATTCAGTTCCCGTTATTACCACGCTTGGTGGCACGGATCTCATGATTACGGGCGTTGCGGATGGCACCGTTCGGGCCTTTAAAGCGGCCACAGGAGAACCCGTTTGGAAGTTTGACTTGTCCAAGCGCGGTATCAACTCATCGGTCGTAGTTATTGGCAACAAAGTTTACGCCAGCCATTCGGAAGAGAATTTTGATAGCTCAGACATGGGTCGTTTGGTATGCATTAATGCTGAAGGTCAAGGTGATATCACGGCGAGCAACGAAGTATGGCGCATCAATGGACTAGGTGCCGGATATGCTTCGCCAACCGTGGGCGACGGCATGTTGTTTGTTGCAGATAATGCGGCCAATCTCCATGCAGTCAACCCAGAAACCGGCTCCGTTTATTGGAAATTCAACTACGGCAATGCAGCCAAAGGTTCACCGGTTTATGCGGATGGTAAGATTTATGTTGGTGAAGAATCAGGCAAATTCCACGTTCTTAAGGTCTCAAAAAAAGGCTGTGAAAGATTAGACGCTGACAGCTTTGAACTAGAAAATGGTTCACCGATCGAGATCCAAGCGACAGCTGCTGTTGTAGATGGACGTGTGCTTCTCTCTACCAAGACCGATACTTATTGTATTGGTAAGAAAAAAGCTGCGTCGAGTTCGTCTTCCGTGTCTCCAGTCACGAAAGGCACGCCTGGCGAACCAAGCTTTTTGATAACCGTGCCTGCCGAAACGGTACTAAAGCCCGGTGAAAAAGCCGTTTTTGTAGCACGGCGATATGATAAGAACGGGCACTTTGTTGACGAGGCTGAAGCTGAATGGACCCTAAAGGGACTTCCTGGAGCCGTGAAGATGGGTCACTACGAAGTTCCAGCTAGTGCGGTCATGAGTGCAGGGATGTTGACTGCCAAAGTCGGTGAGCTTGAATCAACGGCGCGGGTACGCATTGTGCCCAATCTTCCCTATAGCCAAGACTTTGAATCTATTGAAGCGGGTGGTAACCCAAGTGGCTGGATCACATCGCGCTTAAAGACACAGGTGATTGAGTTAGACGGCCAAAAAGTATTACGCAAGTTTGCTGATAAACCTTCACCCATATTTGCTCGTTTGCGTTCTTATATCATGCCACCAGTCGAAGAGGCGTTTACCGTTCAAGCAGACATGTTGGGCAAGAAGAAGAAACGCTTCTACCCAGATATGGGTGTGATTAATAAAGGTTATATGCTGATACTGATGGGAACCACACGTAAACCCGTCGCAAGACTTGTTACTTGGGATCCAATGCCACGCTTGCAAGTGGATGTAGCTTATGATTGGAAACCGGATGTATGGTATTCCGTGAAGTTGAGCGTCGAAAAAAACGACAAGGGACAAGGCTTAATCCGCGGTAAGGTCTGGCCGCAAGGCGAAGCGGAACCCGATGCCTGGACAGTCGAAATGCACGATCCAATTCCAACAGAAGTTGGTAGCCCGGGCGTATATGCATATGCTGTCGGTATTACCGAAACATCACCAGGGACGGAAGTCTTAATGGATAACGTAAAGGTCTTTGTTAATCAATGAGGAGAATGAACATGAGAGTCTTGCTTGCAATTACGGCTTGTCTGTCTTTATCGGCAGGTGATTGGCCAACATGGGGTGGTACCACCGAACGAAACATGGTGAATACCCAAGAAAAAGGAATGCCTTCAACCTGGGATCCAGCGTCTGGAAAAGGCATTAAATGGGTCGTCGATTTGGGATCACAGAGTTATGGCAATCCTGTCATCTCCAATGGGAAGATACTGGTTGGCACCAACAATGAAGCCAATCGTGATCCGGCCGTAAAAGGCGATAAGGGCAACATCATGTGCTTCAACGAAGCGGATGGAACTTTCTTGTGGCAAGCCATTCACGACAAACTAAGCGCCGGCCGCGTTAATGACTGGCCACTGCAAGGTGTATGCTCTACGCCATTTGTGGACGGTGATCGCGCCTACTATGTCAATAACCGCTGCGAACTGGTTTGTGTGGACATGGAAGGTTTCTTGGACGATGAGAACGATGGTCCATACAAAGAAGAGCAGTACAACGGGAAACAACATGCCGACATTATCTGGGTTTACGACATGATCGAAGATCTAGGGGTGTTTCCTCACAATTTGGCGACCTCATCCCCGATCGTAGCCGAAGGTCTCGTGTTCTTGGTAACCGGCAACGGCGTTGATGAAGGCCATCTCAATTCACCCTCACCACGATCGCCCAGTTTTATTGCGGTTGATCAAAAAACTGGCGCACTGAAATGGGAATACGGAGACCTTGATGTTATTTTGCACGGACAGTGGTCTTCACCTGCTTACGGAACCATTGCAGGGAAGAAACAGGTCGTGTTCCCGGGCGGTGATGGCTGGGTCTATTCGCTTGCCCCTCAAACCGGTGAGCTGATTTGGAAATTCGATTGTAATCCCAAAGATTCAAAATGGGAATTGGGCGGATTTGGGACACGTAACAACCTCATTTCCACACCTGTTATTTACAAAGACTCGGTCTATATCGGCGTTGGCCAGGACCCTGAACATGGAACAGGCGTAGGTCACCTTTTTGGCATCAAGGGAAATGGCAGTGGCGATGTAACGGCCACCCACGTTGCTTGGCATCGTGGAGGCAGCGATTTTGGGCGCACCATGTCTACCGTGGCCATCATTGACGGACTGTTGTATATCTCTGATTTGGATGGCTTCCTCTATTGCCTGAACGTTGATGACGGCAAGCTGGTTTGGAAGCATGATCTGTTTGCCGCTGTGTGGGGCTCACCGATGGCTGTAGACGGTAAAATCTATATCGGCGACGAAGATGGCGACGTGTGTGTGCTTAACCAGGGCAAAGAATTGAAAGTCTTAGGTGAAGTGAATATGGGTGCAGCCGTCTATACGACGCCTTCTCCAGCTAATGGCGTCCTCTATGTCGCCACCAGAAACAAGCTATTTGCCCTCAAAGGAGGCTCGTGAGCTGAAACCTTGGATGCTGTGGGCGTTACTCTGTGTAGCAACGCTCACAGCTCACGATTTCACCAGCTCTCAAGCTAAACTAACCATTGCAGGCGCGGAAGCGTCGTTCTGGTTGACTTGTGATATCGATGCCATCGCGCTCGGTACGAGTCCTAGTGCTGACTCAAGGGAACTGGCTAAGCAACTGGCTGCGCTCAGTGCTCAGGAACAGGCGCAATGTTGGCAGCAAGTTGAAGACTACCTGGAACGTAGGATCCGCCTGAGATTTGATGGCGAACCGGTTCCGCTTGAATTGCTGCCCAACAATCACAGAGCCAATCAGGACAGTTTCTTTGGCATCAGAGCTGAATTTAGGGCCGTGGTTCCTGCCAACTGGCAGGCCGTAACCGTATTTGCTTCGCGCGCCCTACCAGCTTTGGACCTACAAGTCATATGCGACGGGGCAACGCTCTGGGGCGGAATCGTTCCCAAAGGTATAGAAAGCCCCGCCGTTGCGCCAGGTGGTGGTGTGCTGCATGTAATTAGGAATTATGTGGTGTTGGGCTTTTTGCATATCATTCCCAGGGGCTTAGACCACATCCTCTTTGTATTGGGCCTCTTCCTTTTGACACCCCATATCCGTCCGCTCATTTCACAAGTGACAGCCTTCACCCTGGCGCATACATTTAGCTTAGCTTTAGCTGTTTTTGGTGTCGTCAGACTCTCCGATCGCTGGGTGGAAACACTCATAGCAGCTAGTTTGGTCTATATCGGCGTCGAGAACCTCAGGGTCAACAAAGTAAAGAGACGACGTTTAGCATTCGTATTTGCTTTTGGCTTGTTGCACGGAATGGGATTTGCGGGAATCATTCTGCACGGCTGGACGCCTAAGTCTGAACAAGTGTCCGGGTTGCTGGCATTTAATGTGGGCGTGGAGCTTGGTCAACTGGCCGTCCTATTTGTGGCCTACTTATTAACCCGCCAATTGATCAAAAACCCAGTACACATGCAGCGTCTAAAGTGGTCTGGCTCATGGGTCATCGCCATGGCAGGCGCAACCATGTTGGTGACCCGCCTCATTTAGTTTTATCGGTGTACTTAGCGAGCATGTTCTTCTTGACAACGATGTAAGTAAGTACTAACTTATGATGCTGGAGGCGTTATGGTACCCAGATTAACCGCTGACGAACGCAGGCAGACCATCCTAGCTGCAGCACTGCCTTTGTTCGCCAATCGAGGCTTTAACGGGACCACCACGCGCCAGATCGCTGATGCGGCTGGTGTCTCTGAAGCACTTATGTACCGTCACTTCCCTAGCAAAGAAGATCTTTACGTGGCACTACATGAGTTTTGCTGTGCCAATACGGATGTTTTTGCTCGCTTCATCGATAACTTAACGCCTAGTACTTCGACGCTGGTTCATTCTGTCTATTTTATGCAGATCACTATCTTTCTGCATAAACAGACAGATCCAGAAAATAATGTAAATAATGTGCATTTCTGCCGTTTGATGATGACGAGTTTGTTGGATGATGGCGACTTTGCACGCATGTTTATTGCCGATCAGGTGATGCCGTGGCTCGATCTCTGGAAGGCATGTGTGGCTACGGCGGTTGCCGAAGGCGACATGTTAGCTGAGGGGGTTACGCCCGCTAACAAGCTCTGGTTCACCCATCATTTGGCCGTCATGATGGCGGTTACGCATTTGCCAGAACGAGATGTCATCCCGTACCCGAACAAGTCATATAACTTATGTGATGAAGCTGTGTTGTTCTGTTTACGAGGCATGGGCTTAACGGAAAAGGCGATAGCCAGTCACTACAATCCAAAGGCTATCCAACTTTTTACGCAAAAATTCTTTAAAGCACTAAACCCTTAACCTTTTTTTGCGTATTACCAATGTTAGTGAATGCTTACTTTCTTAATTCCCAACACTGAGGAGACCGAAAAATGATTCTCTTTTTGACCTTAACAGCCCTGTGGAATGACGCCAATGCTATCGCCAAAGGACTCGAAATTGCCCAGGCGTCTGACAGCGCCAACAACGGCTACGTGGGCGAATATTCCGAAATGGAAATGGTCCTTATCAATGCCCACGGCGATCGCACAACACGTAAATTTGTGACAGATACGGCCGAGACTGCAGATGATGGCGATCGTTCAGTAAGTATGTTCTTGTGGCCCGCTGATGTGAAAGGCACAAAAATACTGACCTGGACGCACAAAACAGATGACGATGATCAATGGCTCTATTTACCGTCGCTCAAACGTGTCAAACGCATTAGTTCTAAAAACAAGTCAGGCTCTTTCATGGGTAGTGAGTTTGCCTATGAGGATTTGGGTAGTCAGGAAGTCGAAAAATACAGCTATCGCTATTTAGGTGATGAGCAGATTGAAGGCTATGACTGCTACCGATTAGAACGTATTCCGGTTTCAAGTAAGAGTGGTTACAGCAAACAGATCGTATGGATGGCGAAAGATATTCTTAACCCGGTCCGCATCGAATATTACGATCGCAAAGAAGAGCTATTAAAGGTCGCTGAATTCCGCGATTACCGCAAGGTGGATGGCTTTAACCGTGCCCACGAAATAGAGACGAAAAACGTGCAGACGCTCAAGTCTTCGGTCATTACCTGGTCAGCACGAACCTTAGGTAAGACCTACGACGACTCTAGCTTCTTAAGCGATGCCTTAGCCGAGTAACGGTCACGAATCGAAAAGGACGGTAGCCATGAATCTACGTACCTTGGTTTGTGTTGTGGTGGCCTTGTTGTGTCAAATTCCCGCATACGCAAATTCCGTAGACATCAAGTTTAAGGCCGAAGTGGCTTTGGAATCGCGGCAATTTGATGATGACAATGATGCACTTACAGAAGACACAGGCACGTCTCTTTTTGCCAGGGTGGATACTGTTCTGTCAAAAGGCTCGTTGAAGTTTGCACTTCGCGCCTTTACCCGCGTTGACCCGCAAGACCATGAACGCGATCTGTCTGCCTTCGAAGAATTATTTGTTTCATGGGAGCGTAGCCAGTGGCGTATTCGCGCCGGTTATCAGATGTTGAATTGGACTGCAACTGAGGCCTTTCACCCGGCTGATGTGGTCAATTCGCGCAACTTCGACAGCCATATCGAGAACCCTGAAAAGCTAGGCGAATTGATGGTCTCTCTTAGACGTCGAATCGGTCTTGGCTCAGTCGAAGCTTATCTATTACCGCGCATGGAGCGCCCCAAACTGCCTGGATCAAGGTCACGACTGTCCTTTGCTCCCCCGGGCGTAGAACTGGGTACGCCTCGTTGGTTGGACGAGGACGGCCTCACACATGAATCCAACTGGCGCCTGCAATGGGGCGTTCGCTGGGCGGCAGTTCTAGGTGATGCGGATATTTCGCTTCATGTGCTAGACCATCAGGACCGTCAACAGCCAGTCATTGTGTTTGATCCTGCTATCGGACTGAGCCCTAGTTACGCGCCCGTTGTAGATGTGGGAGCTACTTATTTACATATCCTCGGTGGTTCCTTGGTCAAACTCGAAGTGGGCCACAAAGACTTCAAAACGGATGCGCAAAAGGACCATACTCAAGTGGCATTGGGTTATGAATATGGCTGGGTTGTAGGAAATGGTGCTCAAGCCACCTTCATTGCTGAAGCACAAAATTATTTTGGCGTAGCGGAACATGAACGCGCCGCGCTCGGTATCTTCCAACGAGATCTTTTATTGGGTTATCGCCACGCATTCAACGATATGTTGGGTCGAGAACTTTTAGTCACTTGGATCGCTGATTTAGAACGCGATCACGAATTCCTCATAAACATGCGCTACAGCCAAAGATTAAACGATACCTGGTCCATTGAGACAGGGTTTCGTCTGGTTGATGCGCCAGTCAAAAACCAAACTGCAGTTGGCCTTGAGAGTCTGGATGGGGCCAATCAAATATTTGTGAATCTCAGACGCTATTTCTAACTAAACGTCAGGAGCTAAACATGACGCCGCAAGCTGAAAAACGTACTCTTTCCCACGCAGTAACTGATCTTATTATTCGATTCCCTAAGTCCAGCCTGCTCTTAGGCATTTTGATTGCCGTGCTTTCTGTGCCAGGCGTGATGCGCCTGCAATCGGACTTTACCTATCGAATCTGGTTTCGCCAAGGCGATCCGCTATTAGAACAATTTGATCGCTTTGAACGACGGTTTGGCAATGATGAAGCCATCGCCGTAGTGGTTCATAGCGAATCCGGTATTTTTGATATGGAGTCCACGCAATTGTTGCGGGATCTCACCAATGATATGTGGACCGTGGCTGAGATTATCCGCGTAGAGTCCTTGACCAACTACAATTGGACCCATGCTGAGGTGACCACCTTTGACGATGGCAGTACCGAAGACGAATTATTGGTCGATCCGCTTATTCCCGATCCTGAAGACACAGTACTGACACCTGAACTCCTTGCTGAGCGACGCGAGATTGCGGTTAATCATGAAGTCATTCCGGGCTATCTGGTCAGCGAAGACGGCAAGACCGCAGTCATTTTTGCCCGCCTGAAACCTGCCATAGGTGGGTCACCAGACTTCGAAAAAGTGATGTTTGGCACACGAGATGTGATTGACCGTTACCGTGGCATTGGCGATCATGAGTTTTACCTCACAGGAAATGCGGCTGTTACGCACACGTTCAAAGAAGTGACACAGTCAGACATGGCCATCATGGTTCCCACGCTATTGGCTGTTATCCTTCTGTTTCTCCTCATCTTTTTCCGCAGTTTTGGTGGCGTGCTCATGCCACTGGCCGTCATCATTTTTAGTATATCAATCACGATGGGTATATCTGGATGGATGGGAATTAAGATCAACAACTTAACTGCCATCGTGCCCCACATTCTGATTGCGATTGCCATAGCCGATTCAGTGCATATTATGGTGACTTTCTTTCAGTTTCGCAGGAAGGGCCTTGAACGCGTCGCCGCCGTGCGCGGCACCTTGTTGAAGAACTTGCAACCGACGCTCTTGACGTCTATTTCCACGTCGATCGGTTTCTTTAGCTTTGCGACAGCTAAAATCACACCCATTATGTCGATGGGAATCTTGGCAGGAATGGGCACACTCATCGCCTGGCTGGTGACGATTCTGGTACTGAGCCCGATGCTGGTATTGATACCGATACGTATCAAAAAGACAAATGGATCCAAAGATGAAAATAGCTTTGAGCCTTCGTCCTTTGGGTTGGCGTATGCAAGATGGTTGCAGAAATATCGTGTTCCGATTTTAGTTTCGTTCTCGATTGTCGCCGTATTTGCTGTGTATACGGCACTGCAAAATGTGGTCAATTCTGACCCTTTCAAATATTTTGCACCCTCTGTGCACACACGCGTTG
This sequence comes from Holophagae bacterium, assembly GCA_029263455.1. Taxonomy (GTDB): domain Bacteria; phylum Acidobacteriota; class Holophagae; order Acanthopleuribacterales; family Acanthopleuribacteraceae; genus JAGQSC01. Next base: position 58,786 of record JAJCXM010000004.1, on the reverse strand, counting down.
CCAATGAATTCATCGAATCCGAATTGGGCGGGTCCATGGGTCTCGAGATAACAGTCAATAGCGGAGAAAAGGACGGTATCTATGATCCCGCATTCCTCGCCAAGGTAGAGACATTCCAAGCTTGGATCGATGAACTACCCTACGTCACCAAAACAGTCGCCATCACGGACGTCATAAAGCAGATCAATCGTTCGCTGCATAATGATGATCCTGCGGCCTATGTAATACCTGACAATCGAGAACTGATTGCCCAGGAATTGTTCCTTTACACCATGAGCTTGCCACAAGGCATGGAACTAAGTGACCGCATGACGTTGGATAACGACATGCTTCGCATGACGGCCATGTGGACGCTACATGAATCAAGAACGTCGCTGGTTGAAATGAAGAAGATCGAAGCTAAAGCGGCAGAGTTGGGACTCGATGCCTATGTCACGGGTAAGACACCGCTGTGGCATGGTCTCAATCCTTATGTGGTGGGCACATTCATCGTTTCAATTTCGTTGGCGTTGATTTTGGTTTCAATCCTGATGGTTATCGTCTTTCGCTCGTTTTCTTTGGGCTTGCTTTCGATGATACCAAACACAGTCCCGCTAATTTTTGGGGGTGCTGTCATGACGTTGCTGGCGAAGCCACTCGACATCGGGACCGTCATTGTCGGTAGTGTGTGCCTGGGTATTGCCGTCGATGACACCATTCACTTCCTTTCAAACTACAATCGCTGGCGAAAAGCGGGTGCCGACCCGATGTCCGCGGTGGCTCAGGTTGTCACGCATACTGGCCCTGCGTTGGCAGTCACGACCGTGATTCTGGTCGCTGGCTTTGGCACATTCGCCTTCGCTTCTTTTGTACCCAATATCAACTTCGGCATCATGACTGCCATCATTCTGACCACCGCGCTTATTACCGATTTCACCTTGTTGCCGGCCTTGCTGCTTAAACGCGTGAAACAAGAAGAAAGCTCGCCTGTGTTAAGTGATGCGCAGCAGCTGCCTGCCTGAAGGCAGCGGTTGCCTGCCTCACGGCGGAAGAGTTACCTGCCTAAGTTCGGATTCGTCTAAAGCTAACCTGGGCCCTCGGGCTTGGGTTAGCTTTCCCACTTTAACAATCGATCTTAGATTTCTGTAATCTCGCAGTAATAGACTAATAAGAGGACCGCTCCTAAAATACATTGGGAATTAGCTGGCTTGCACATCGGGTGTCATGCCCGTTTGGATACGCCAAAGATTGGCGTATTGTCCGCCCGCTATGACCAGATCCTCGTGGGTGCCTACTTCGATGATTTTGCCCTTATCTAGGACAAGAATTTGGTCAGCGTGACGGATGGTGCTTAGTCGGTGAGCGATGACCACAAACGTTCGATTGTGTGCCAAATGTTGCAGCGATCGTTGAATGGCCTCTTCCGTTTCGTTGTCAACGGCAGAAGTCGCCTCATCTAATATGAGAATGGGCGCTTTTTTTAGCAAGGCCCGTGCAATAGATAGTCGTTGCCTTTGGCCGCCACTTAACTTTTGTCCTCGCTCGCCGACCTGTGTTTGATAGCCATCTGGAAGAACGGCGATGAACTCATGTGCTTCTGCGGCCCTGGCTGCCACTTCAACCTCATCATCGCTCGCTTGCAAACTTCCATAAGCAATATTGTCTCGAATGCTTCCTTGAAACAGAAAAACGTCCTGGCTTACCAAGGCAATATGACGCCGTAAATCTTGGAGTCTCAACTGCCGGATATCCTGACCACCTACGGTAATGGTCCCTTCTTGTGGATCATAAAAACGAAGTAGCAACTTCATAAGACTTGTTTTGCCAGAGCCGGTTCCGCCGACTAGAGCAACGGTCGTTTTGCTTTCGATATCCAAATCCAAATGACGAAACACATCCGTGCCATTGGCATACGCGAAGCCGATGTTCTTGAATCGAACGTCATATCGATCGGCATTCAGCTCGACGGCGTTTTCAGGGTCGCGGACCTGATATGGCGTTTCCAGTAAATTAAGGATCCGCCTCGTTGATGCCATGGCGCGTTCGAAGAGATCAATCGTTTGGCCTAAGCGAGTAAATGGCCATAGGAATCTCTGCGTCAAGAATATGAGGATGCTATAGGCACTGACTTCGAGGGTGCCATCAAATGTCTTCAATCCGCCCCAAACCATTGTGCCTAGAAATCCGGCCAGGATTGCCATGCGAATAACAGGAATAAAAGCTGAGCTCAGTCGAATGGCTTGTGCATTGGCTTGCTGATAAGCCTGGCTCATTTGAGCAATGCGGTCATGTTCCGTTGACTCAGACGTAAAACTCTTTATGGTGGCGATACCGCTGAGATTATTTGCCAGAGTGCCGCCTAATAGACCGGCGGATTCGCGTACCTGAGAATAGAGCGGGGCCAGGTTCTTCTGAAATCCGCGACTGCCAATAAATATGATCGGTACGGGTATGACGGCGATAATGGCGATATGCGGTTCCAAGAAAAAGAAGATAGCGCCGATGACGACGGTCGAGACCGTTAGCTGAATGAGTTCGTTGGCGCCGCTGTCCAGAAAGCGCTCTAGTTGATTGATGTCGTCGTTGAGAATGGCTTGCACGTTGCCGATGCTTTGATTCTCAAACCATCCCATATCCAGGCTTTGAACTTGATCATAGGTATCCAAGCGCAAGTCATGTTGGATTGATTGTGCGAGGCCACGCCACGTGACGCTATACAGGTACTCAAATAGAGATTCGAAGAACCATATGAAAAAGGTCACCACGCCTAAGGCAATGATTTGGTCTTTAAGGTCGGGGATCCCGAGACCGGCCACAAAACTCTGTTCGCGTTTGACAACAACATCAACGGCGACCCCAATCAATATCTCCGGAGCAATATCAAAGAGCTTGTTGAGAAATGAATATAGTGACGCCAATAAGATCTTGGCGCGCCATCGTCGCCCATATCGCCATAAGCGCATTAAGCTATGCATACTCCTGCTCCAATATAAGTCACGAGGTGACGGACTATGGCTAGGGCTGTAAGTCGGTGAGCCACGCGTTCAGGGGCGCCAATTTCCTGAAATGCTTCATGCAAAACTCAGCCGCGTCGGGTGTGAATATTTCTTTAGGAACCCGGTCTTCCCACCAACTGGTAATGCTCTTGTGACGGAGCCAATGGGCACGTGGATGATCTGCAGGATAGCCCTTGGGAATTTTCTTTAAGACAGGCTCATACATGTGGTATCCGCTCGACTTTAGACCCTTGATGATGCCGTCGAACTTTTCGCCTTTTGCACTCACGACAGCTTGGCGAAACGCATCCAGACTTGGTTTGTCGAAATCAAAAACGCCCGCTCCAAGCACCAATTTGTCCGGTTCTAATGAAAAGAAAAAGGCAGGATTGGGTGCTGGCGCTGACGCCGCTGTTAAACCCATGCGTAGGTGGGTGTTGTATGGGGTCTTATCTTTTGAGAAACGAACGTCGCGATAAATGCGGAAGATTTTGCCTGACATTTCCTTTTTGGTTATGGCTTGCAACGAATCGCAAAGCTGGGCCATTAATGCTTCGGCTGGCTTTTTCAGGTGTGCTTGGTAACGGGCTTTCTGACTCTCAAACCAGCTTCTTTCGTTCTGGTGAGTCAACTCAACCAGAAACTTCCAGCCATCCTCATGCATGCCTTCAAAACTCATGTTCATTCCTTCATAGTCGACTAAATCAAATATTAAAGGAGCGCACGGCCAAATGACAGTGATTGTTCGTTTTCAATGCGGTTGCGGGTTGTCTAAACGCACAGAAATAACCTACTTGGCCACGATGGCTGGCCAATTCGTTAAGGCTTGTGCAATGAGATTGACCATGTCCAATTCCCACTTAGCCTGAACGTCGTGATCGTAGTTTAGGTAGAGTTTTCCATCGACAATTTTCCATGCTTTCGGATCGATGTTCGCGGTGTATCCCTGGCTGACTGCCCAGGCGCAATAACCACCGAATTGAGGTGCAAATTCTTGCGGTGACTTTTTGAATTGATCAAGATGAGTTTGGCTACTGAAATACCATTTAGCGCCATTCCATTCGTATTGAAACGATTTATTGCCTTTGACGGCTTTGTGTAGTTGAAAGTAAGCAACGGTATCGTAGCCTTTAACGGCAACACCCCAGATGGTGGTATTTACTGGGTTGGTGCCAAAAACCGACACAGAAATAGACAAAATAACTAGACTTCTTACTAACAAATCATGCCTCCGCGAAAGAGAGTGTCAGCCATCCAACATTTAAAACCTACACGACATTCCAATGATTTGCATAGAATCTTAGGTTATTTGGTGAGGTATATATGTGCATTTTGATTTTGACTATCATTCTTGGCGAGCCATTGAAGGTAAGACCGGCTCAGAGCGCCTCGTTGATGAATCGGGTCGAGGTGCTATCGCAATTGGGGCGTCGCGAGGATTTACTTGTGTATGCAAGAGCTGTCGAGCGTGCTCAGCAATTTGCGACGCGGAAACAAGACTACGATGCTATGTCAGAGTTACTGGCGAAGTTGACAACGATTCGGCAGGAAAGTATCCAGCGAATTCGGAGCGAAACCGGGTTGTTAGCGGCGATTGAGGTCGCATCCGCCCAGCTCTGCGCTCAATACGCGAGAGATGAATTCGACGATAAGACGTTTCGCTGGCTGACTTTAGAACAGCTAAATGATTATTTTGGGCCGCTGGTGCCAGTGCCGTACACGCTTGAGTTGCGGGCCACAGAATCCTTTCTGGACATTCTTGTATATGGAGGAGGTCAAACACTGTGTTTGGTAGTGGCCCCCGCTGGGATCAAGATTTGGTGTGAAGAAGGCGATGGTCCGCTGGTACCATCAGGCTCTCAAACGGGCTGCCACCTACTAGAATAATCCGCTTTCAGTTTTGTATTGGTTTTACGCGTCCTGTTGGTTCCTGCGTTTAACGATGGTGAGCCCAACATATTGTGCCATTTATGTAAAGAATGCCGAATTAGGCTTAAGGCTCATATGCAGATGGCCGATGAATGATTCATATAGCTGACTCATCCCAAAGGGGGAATTCCGAGTTTGCAGTATCTGGCTATTCAACAATCTTGTGTATCCATTTGTGCCGATCTTCGTTTACTAGATCTGCATGCTTTTGAAACTCAGGCTTCAGAACCGATCGTAAAGCAGCTGAAGCATGAGCTACATATCTTCATAGAAAAGACATTAAGATTATTGGAACGCGTGTCTCGCGAACCATTGGAAGCGCTCGACAATAGTGATGATTCCATACAGTTTAAACGTGGCGTGGACCAGCTGATGGATCGTTCCGACGCACAAGAACGGCTAGAATTTTTGAAGAGTCTTTCCGCTGGTATGTTGCGAAGTAAAGTCGAGCGCATTGAATCGCTCAATATTCACATTGATTGGTTAGATATCTTGGAAGCGATGGCCAGTGCTCGGCGTTGTGTATTAAAAACATTAATCGCACTAGAACGTTGTGTCTCGGACTTGGCTGGCGTGAATTCTAACTTGGATTATTATTCGGAAACCCAAAAAGGCATTACCGTGCGACGCCTGTACGGTGAGTTGCGTTTCGAATTGGAAGAAGCGGAACGCAGCAACGTGGATGTGGAGCAAGCACTACGCTGCGCAGGCTTAGGTATCGCCAAGATGATGCGTCTTGACGCCTATGAGTATTTTAGGTTTCACGATCGTCGGCAGCTACTTGATATTAAGTCGCGGCTGCGCGCCTGGTTTTCAGGCGAACATGAAGAAAGAAGCGGTAAACACCTATTTGATGACATTAGGTTTACGGTTCAATTGTTGATGGAAATCAATCGTCGAGAAGAACTGATCGAATACGACTTGAAAACGGTTAAGTCATGTATCGCACGCATTGAAGAGCACAGAAACAAAGGTTTCTGTGATTCGCTTATGACGTTGGTGGGACGATCACAACGGCTAGACGACCTGATCTTCACCTTTACCGATGAAGACCTATTGCACGATGTCCTTTTAGAACTCGAACAGGAACTCCTGTACGCACACGGTTACCCTAGACAAAGGGCCTAGTTGGTTTGAGCTAGCCCCGATCCGCCCGATGTGGCCAGTTTGAAAGCAGCCATTTCCTGTGCATTTCGGACCAGCAATATGTCGTCGGCCAACACTGGGTGATTCCAAGTTTTACCATTGATGGCTTCCACTTTAGCCAGCTCATCGAAACTCTGAGACGTGGCAGAGACAAGAGCTAAGTCACCTGACTCGGAAAGTACCAGCATCAGATCTTGATCTGCTAACAGGATCAACTGACCGTTTCCGTAACGGCCACCTTTCCATCGACGCTTTCCGTCAGCCAGGTCGATGCAGGCCATGATTCGGCCATCAAAACCATAGGCGTGGCCTTTGTGAACCACAAAGTCGTTAAAGTACGACTTCAGTTGCTTGGATGTCCACTGCTCCTGGACCTGCCACTGGCTTTCCTGTTGGGTTATAGCTAAACGGCGCGTACCACTTTCGGCATCAACACTAATGAGAATATCTCCTTCGTCGGTTATAGCTGGCTGCACGATCGGATAGCCTTCCCATGAGTGCTGCCAGAGGGTTGAGCCGTCGTCTGGCGAAACTGAGCACAGGCCATCGCCATTAAGTTGCAAGACTTGCGACACGTCAGCAATGGTAAACAACTGGGGAGAACTATAACTTGTGCCCCCTTTGGGGCCCGACCAACGGATTTCACCAGAGGCCAAGTCGTAGGCAATCAATGCGCCAGAAGCGGCTAGGATCACTAAATCATCAACCACCAAAGGTGAACTGGAAAAGCCCCACGTCGGGAGCTTCGCGCCTGTATCAGCAACTGCGTCACGAGACCACACCAGTGTGCCGTCACTAGCAGCTAATACGTTTAGGATCCCTGTCGCTCCGAAGCTGATTACTAGGTCGCCATGTATTGTTGGAGTGCCTCGCGGTCCGGCTCCTGCGTTTGACTCCCAGAACCTGGTCTCGTCGCTGTGCCGCCACACCGGATCGCCACTCGTCACCGAATAACAAGAGACCACTTCATCATCGCCACGCTGTTCTTGGGTAAAGAAGAAGTCGCCCCGTACCGCGAATGATGACCATCCAGGCCCCACGGGTTGGCGCCATATTTCAGTGGGCGGTGATTTTGTCCAATCACTTTTTATCAAAGAGCCCAGTACGATACTGTCGCGTTCACGTCCTCGAAATCCAGACCACTCGATTTCTGTGTCTGGAGACAAGGTTGCGGTTGCGTTATGTGCTGGTTGGCTATCCGTTTCGGCTAACAGGCGATCCTCGGCGGTCTGTGACCAGCGAAAAGCGAAATCAGAATCACCGGAGCCAGTGAATCCAGCAGTTCGAACCAATGTCCAAACGCCACAAGCGATGAGGATAGTCGCACCCATCGAGAGCCAGCGCATGGAATGGTTGAGCTTGCCACTTGCCCAAGCCCAGATCACAAAACTGGCACATAAAGGTGGAATCATCTGAATGATTAGCAACATTCCCATTGCGCCCGTTGCAATGGAGACGTGAACAAGCTTTGAAGTTATTACCACCGCCACAGCCATCAGCGCGATGGCTCCGAGCCGTTCTGACCAGGGCGCGCGACTGAAAAAGAGCCACCATACAATGATCAAAAGGCTTGCGGCCATGCTGCCCATGACGCCATAGGCAAAGGCCTCCGGCGCGAAGAATGGCACCATGTACCTGGCGACAAGTAATAAGGTGAGCAAAACCAATGCGGGCCAAATCCTTATTCGTCTGATGGCTCTATTCGCGTGTTCCTGGTTCATATCCAACTCCCGTGTGTGACTCATTTATCGATTGTATTATTCAAAGACGTCGACGCTGCCGTACTTCAGCAGACTCCATGCCATCATTGGTCGCGATCGCGGTTCGCGTATAACATGTTCATTATTAGATGTTTACGGAGCATGTGTTGCGTCAGAAAGAATATTATTGTCCCTCGTACGAAATCAGCGTGGTGGTTCCCGCTACATTTTAGCGTTATTACCAATAGACAAAGCGGCACGTAGACCGAGGAACGCCCGAACTGTTAGGAACGTTTAGCTAATTCAAGAAAATACTGGTCAGGTGGTTATGAGGCTTGCTGTGTACTGCAAAAATTTGCTATCCAAATTCGCGCCTGACCACTTAACTAACTTGTGCCGCCACTAACTCATGATAGGCGCCCATGCGCGAAAGTAGCTCGGCGTGGCTGCCTCTTTCAACGATGTGACCGTCCTTTAAGACAGCGATTTGATCGGCGTGCTCAATGGTACTAAGGCGCTGCGCGATGATGATTTTGGTGCAATCTATGCGCTTGAGGTTTTCTTGGATGCGACGTTCAGTGACCGTGTCTAATGCACTTGATGCCTCATCCAGGATGAGAATGGCAGGTTCCTGCACTAATGCGCGAGCCAAGGCCAAACGTTGGCGTTGGCCGCCCGACAGCGTTGAACCTTCATCGACAAGAATGGAATCATAACCAAGCGGCATTTCCAGAATAGTGGTGTGGATCTCCGCAATTTTACAGGCACGCACAACACGCTCAAATGGAGCATCTGGCTTGGCCAACAAAAGGTTTTCGCGAATCGTGCCCGGAAACAGAAATGGGTGTTGTAATACGATGCCCATTTGTTTGCGAAGCATTCTCAGATCCAGTTCGTGGATGTCGCGATCATCGAACAGTATGCGACCTTCCACGGGTTTAAATAGCCCTGCCATTAAGCTGCCCAAGGTTGATTTCCCAGATCCAGATGCACCTACAACCGCCAATGTCTGCCCTATCGGTACCTCGAGATCGATCGACTTGAGCACTTTTTTTGCCTGCGGGTCGTACCTGAAGTGAAGATTTTCAATGCGTACATGACCCTTCATTTGCCCCGGTGCGGCAACTTGTTCAGCGTGTTGTTCGTGAGGTGTCTGAACAACATCATCGATTCGATCTACTAAGGCACCAAGTTCTTGCAACCTCAAAGCCATGTCTACTAAAGAAGAAAGCGGACCAAGAAAGCCTTCAGCCAGGGCGCTTAGGGCAAGCATCGTGCCTAAGCTGAGCTCGCCGTTGAGGACCATGCTACCTCCGAAAAGAAGCAGCACTAGCGGCGACGCCATGCGCGTGGCGTCCATTGCAGAGTCGGTCCAGGCCATCAAACGGCCTTTTCGAAGACTAATGTTGACCACATCAACAAATAGATTTGACCAGCGATCCACCGCATGGAATTCTGCGCCACACGTCTTTAAGGTCTGCATTCCGCCTAACATTTGTACCTGATAACTTTGAGAATCCGCTTCAGCCTTGAGACTCTCCGCCACCAAATCACGAATTCGTCGACGGGCCAGCCCAAAAATGGTCAAGCGAATGACGCCTAATACAAGCACTAAAAGTCCAATGGCGCTGCTGATCATAAATAGTGCAATCAAATAGAAGACGACCAAGACACCATCCATCAAGGTCGAGAGCGTTGAGGACGTCAGCAAATCACGGATAGTTGCGTTCGAGTTAAGCCGCATAAGTAAGTCACCCGCGCCGCGCCGCTGAAAAAACGAAAATGGCAAACGTACCAGGTGATCAATGAAATCGAAGCTGAATTGAATGTCCAATTTGCTTTGCAGGAAGAGCAGTAGATGCGCACGAATTAGCCCCGAAAGGAATCTGAACGCCACGATGGCAGCGAAGCCGATACCCATTAACGTCAATAACTGACGATCATGGTGAGGAACGACACGATCGACCAACGCCCCAGTAAGGATAGGCAATGAAAGGGCTAATAGCTGAATCATGAATGCTAATGCCACGATTCTTAAGATCCAGCCTTTTGCCTGTAAGACTTTGGCGAGATATATGCCAATCCTGTTTTTACTGAATTCGGAGCCACTCTTGTGGTTGAAGGACTCAGTGGGTTCAAAGCTGATAGCAACCCCTGTGTATCCTTGCTTGAAATGAGTCATCGATATTTTTCGGCGTCCAAAGGCCGGATCAATGATGGTGACGTCTTCGTCTGCCACGGATTCAAGCAAGACAAAGTGATTAAATTCCCAGTGTAATATTGAGGCTTTTGGTAAGTGTCCAATGTCTTTTATGTCAGCTTTTACGGCTCGTCCACGAAGTCCGAAATGGTGGGCCGCTTGTAAAAGCGACATAACAGATGTCCCGTCCCTGCCAATGCCCACCACCTCACGCACTTCGCTCAATCGCAAAGACTTGCCGAAATAGGCAAGTACCATTGTCAAACAGGCCGCACCGCATTCGACAGCCTCCATTTGCTGAATGACTGGAATCTCCTGCGTTTTGCGCTTCCATTTGATTCGATTCAGAGAGCGGAACCCATACCAATTCCCATTATTTGGGTCATCATTCATGTTCTACTCCCACTGATTTCTTTAGCGCTGGCAGCATGCTACTTAGGATCGATTGGGATCTTAATTTGAATTCTGCGTCTCCGATCATGCCGTTTAGAAGGCTCAGGCTTTGTCCCTCTACCTGTATCGTGGCTGTTTCTACGCGTGCATAGACCAGTACGACTGGACCTTCAATTTGAAACATGTCTTGAGCCTCGAAACCGATCACGCGACGGGCGTCGGTAGGACTGACGACGCCTTGACTCAGCCGTTCAACGACGAGTTCCATGTACTGGTCTTGGTAACCACGCAGTTTGAATCTGAAGGGTTGGTCAACCGTTATTTGAGGAGCAAATCGCCCGGGCAAGAATGCGACCAACGAATAGGTAGGTTGAGATCGTGTCAGCAAGAGAGCTGTTTGACCCACCTGAAGGAGTTCCCCGGAATGGATGCGCAAATCGCCGACAATGCCATCGTGTGGCGCACGCACGTCGTTCATGCGTAGTGCCTGTAAAAGAGCATCCCTTTCAATGCGGATCTGTCTTAGCGCCTGTTGGGCGCCCGTGTCCGTTGGATCAAGCATCCGCGAAACCAAATGGGCCCGCCACCCCTCTTCAATGTTCTGCAATTGATCATTCTGTTCTTGGGACGCAATTCTAAACAGCACCTGACCCTGTGTAACTTGTTGACCTGGTTTGACTTCGACCGAGGCAATCGTACCAACTCGGACGGTGCTCACGCTGGTCGCCTGATCGGCTTGCACAATCGCGGGTCCCGCCGCGTATTCGCCAATGCGGCCAAAGATGGCAAAAACGACCCCTGCCAATATCAGCAAAGCCACGCTACCAAAGGCCCACTTTTCCCAGAAAGGAGAGAAGGGCAGGACGCTGCCTTCTGACAAAATCGACTTTGCGTGATGATTCAAAGCTTCTTCCCGGTAAATACCTAACTGTTTTGATCGATCCTGCTGACATGCTTTGGCAAACGATGCCCTGAGGTTCAGGGCCAGCAATGAGGAAGCAAAAAGATCAGCCGCCAAAGCGACGATTTGTACCTCTTGTTCACCAAAGGGCGGATCGTTCCTTGACCGTGAAACGGCGATAAGACCCATCGAGTCGGAATCCGCTAGGATAGGATGCACAATCGCGCGATCGTTTGGGTTGCCGAGGTGCAGATCCGTTTGGGTTTCATAACATCTTGATGTGGCGATGCGATCAAGGTGTATGGCTTTCCTTGTGGCCAGCACATAGCCTGTGATGCCGGTCTCAACATCCTGGTTTGTAACGTTGATATGGCTGGCAACACAAGTTGCGGTGCTGTCGAAACGGCTGATTAACAAACAGGATGCGTTTGACGAATGGGTCAACTCTTTTATCGAATGAGTCACGAATCGGATCGCTTCGTTGATGTCTCTTTGAATGGCTAACTTGCTAGTGACCGCTTGCACTTTAGTTAGGTTCTCTGACTGCAGCATGAAACGCAAACCACCATCGAGCCTAGCCGTCATCGAATTTTCATACGCCGTATGGGCCGCATTTATGAGTTGGTGAAGATCACTGGCGTTGAGTCGCTGGCAAGCTCGGAAAAACAAACTACTTGAACTCAATTCTGGAATTTTTGACGAAATCACAATCAAATTGGAGAACTGGGCCGGAAACGTCCACCGCAGTGCCGTCCACTCATGTTGAGTGGGTGTTCGGTCACCGTCAGCAAGGATCAAAACCGTTGCCATTTCATACTCTTCTAAGGCTGAAAGTGCATTTTCGCAACTATCCACCTCGATCACTCGAGAATGATTGCTTATTTCGATTGCAGCAGCGGAACCAAGCCTGACGACCAAGGTATGGTGAGGCAGCAAACCGTGATTACTGCGCAATCGATGGGTGATTGGGTCTGATTCTAAAAACGTCAGTCCCAAAATTCCAACATCCGACCCATCCAGTTTGCGATGCATGGGCGAAACGGTTCGTATCTGACACCAGACCTGTTCCAACGACTTGTGCGCACTGAACTTGCCCGACAACAAGATATGGTCGCCTGGTCGAAACGCCATTTGATGGGGATGATCATAAAGAGCGAGGATGCCACGTTCGCTAAGATGCCTAATCTGGACGTTACACCAAGTTCCGGCAAGCAATACTTGGCCTAGAGTGGGATAATGACCGATGGGCATGGAGGTTTGGACGCAATGAGTCTCATGCACTTCCGCGCCATCCACGCGCGTCAACTCCAGGCCTTCAAGGTTCGACACGAAGTTGTTCCGCGATAAAGACGTTGCCACTACCGCCAGCCGGTGGTGTGGAATTGGGTTCAACGAGCAGTTGCGCTAAACAGAAGATTAACTGACTTGATTCGTCTCGTTGCTGGTTGATCGAAGTTACCGTGCCCGTATAGTCTAGGTCTGTGCCTTCAATCTGCATGCGAACGGGCGTTCCATTTTGCACGCCAATAACTTTATCCGGCGGAACCGCAAAGCGTATGACTCCTTGCGATGGTGCTATAAGGGTTAATAGATCCTGACCTTCTGAAACTTGTTGTCCTTGCATGATTCGCAAAGAGCGAATGGTTCCAGAAAAGGGCGCTTCTATGACTGACTTCCCCATGCGTTCCTCAAGAGCCGTTAACCTGATGTGCGCCTGCTTCAACGCCGATTGCTCAGAAAGAAGGCGTTGGTTGACACGAGCTAGCTCAAGTTCGGCTTCGCGATGGTCTACCTGAGAATAGACGCTGGGTGCTTTGTCCATTCGTTCGAGCTTCTCTTGAGCTTGGGTTCGATTAAGCCTTGCTTCCTCCGCGTTAACGCGTGCCGCAACCAAAGCTGCCCGCGCTATGTCTAAGTCTTCATCTAGGTGGGTTGCTTTGAGTTGAATGAGTGGCTGGCCAAGCGAAACCCCATTGCCTTCTCGAATCAAGAGCCTTTCGATGAACGCATCAAAAGGGCAAACTACATGCTCAAGTTCATCGGCTAACACCACGCCTAAGAACCCATCATCGTGTGTATCATGTTGACTTAGTTGGACTTGATCGCGAATATTAGTAGGTACTTTTGTCGCCGTATCCTCCGTGGTGGCCTTGTTCTGCACAAGAAAAACGATGATCAGGAGAACGAGTAGCAAGCCTGCTGCCGAAGCTGTAGCAAAAACACTTAGTCGACTCATTGGCCTATCGCTAACGTTTTCGGGTATTCCAAGCTCATGGGATTGCAGATGTTCTGCTTGTCGTCGAGGTAGAGCAAGGCCAGACCAATGCCTGAGAGTCCTGACATCAATCCAGGAATCTTTATCGGAAGTTCAATACCACATAAGGGACCTTGGTTTTGGATTTGTGATTGTGCTGTGCGTTTCCATGCAGCCAAGACCTGTGTGGCGTTGTTTTTGGATTGTGCATGTTTCGGGCTGAGCTGTGTAAGTCGTTTTTCAAGTTGGCGAGCCACAAGTAAGTTGCCCAATAGGCCGTGGCACAAACAATGATTGCCGATCATGGGCTGACTCAACATCGTGTGCAGCGATATCTCGATTTCGTTGATGGCTACACTGTCCAGATATTTGTCGGGCAACATAGATCGACCCAATCCGACGCCTGGAGCGCCATGACACCACTGACTCTCAAAATGAAGGTCGTTTGGTTGGTCGTCAAATTCTCGCAGGTCGGGCCAATTATTGGCGTTCGAGTCGAAATGTGTGCGCTCATAAGCTAAGGCTGCGGTAATTGTGCTTTCAATGCTGTCAATGATCGGACCCGTGTTACCTGTTACTTTTAGTCGTTCCGATGCCCGCGCGAGTGCGCATGCGATGCCCGCATTTCCATGTGAGAAGCCGAGCAGCCCAGCTGGGCTCTGTGAAAATGGCCAGTAGCAACCTCGCTCTGTGGTGCATGCGGAATCAACCAGGTGTTTGGCGCAGGCTTCAATTAAGCTCAAGGCTTCAATTGAGCCAGTGAGTTTGTGGATCGCCAGCGCGTGCAGGAGTGTGCCTGCAGCGCCTGCAATGACATCGTAGTGCGTGTCTTCACTAACGTTGAGGATTAGCTGATTTAGGTTTTCGCCGAAATCGGGTAGCGGACCCAACGATGGCAGTGCCGCATTCATTTGCACCATCGCGTAAAAGATGGAGCAGCTTCCTATGTAACCGCCGTGGATCGCGAATTCAGGGATCTGCAGCGCACCCTCCAATTCGTTGTAAATCTGTTTCGCCATCTGTGCGACTTGTCTATTTCCAGAGTCGCGGGCCAGCAGGCTGAGGAACCAACCTATGCCAGCGTTACCGCCGTATAGATCTGTTGCTGTTGGATTAAAGGACCAGGCACCATCAGGCATGATGTCCATGCTGAGCCAGCTCACGTCATTGTCGCCATGAAAAGCAGTGTCCAATAAATGTTGACCTAATTGATGTGCGAGCTTTGCGGGCGCTTCGATTTCGCCCGCTTTGCTTTCCTGGCTGTTAGCGGATATATGATTGCCCATGATCGTTCCTACCGAACCTTGAATGACAAAGCACTGGTCCTCTAAATCCTTTTCACTCATGGATTGCAGGCGAAAAAGCATATTGTCAAAAGCTGAGTGGCGATCAATTTCGCAGACAGGCTCTCCGCGACTGTTCCTTAGCTGGGTACTGTTTGTCAGCACGGAAAAGTAGGGCACATCGCCGAAGCTCAAATCACGCTTCTCATGAGCCACCAATTGCATGTGGATGTTGGACCCTTGGCTTTGACTCCATAGATGTTCCATTAGATTGTCACGATCAAAGGCATGACGCATGTGGTCTGGGTGGAGACCGTCGTAGAGCAGGCTTGAGTATAGTTTGGTGCCGCGTAATACAACACGCGTTTTTACACCGCTGAATGCCATAAGGGGACCGTGCATTTGCGTCAGTTCTTGGGCGTGGGTCTGCACGAATCGATACATGGTTTGGAATCCGGTAAGCAGATCGGAAATATGGTTTGTTACCGAAATAGGCTTGCCGTCTTTGCCAGGCAGATTGTCTGACTTCTTCAATTCCTTGGCTGTGCGCACTTGCCGCATTTGGTCGGTGCCTGTACCTTCCCAATCGGGGACGGGATTTGGCAGAACCTGTGATTTGTCCGAGCCTAGACCAGCCAAGTTAACGCCGGATCGTTGGTTATCGCCCCACAATCTTCTAGGCAGCATGCCGGTGTGCATCACCGATCTTGAGAGCCATGCGTTGGCCTTATCGCGAGCCGACTTCACTTCCACAAAATCTGGAGCTGGATGGAGTAGCGTCTCCAAGTCAACAAGCACGGGGAATTCGCCATCCGCGATGAGGTTTTCGTGGTGGAAATCGGTTGCACCTAAGAGATGCAAGATGGCTAGAAAGGCTCCTTGCCTAAAGTAGAATCTCTCTGCGGCTTGCGTTGAGACGACATCTTGCCGATTCACGAAAGAGCTCCACCCGTAGTCACCTCGATTCAACGTGATCGGGAACTCAAAAAGGGATTGCCCTTGCATATCCATTAGCCCTGGCATTTGATGAGTGGCTGCTTTGTTGTTTAACCACCGTAGCAGGTCATGGAAGCGATCATCGATTGCCATGGATTTTGGTTTGTAAACGAGCTGCTGACGCTCACCTTCTCCGTTCTCAAAGCCAAGTATCCAAACGCCTTGGCCACCGCAATGTGGATCAGAAACGCCTCCTTTTGCGGCCACCCACGAGTATTCGGAACCTCCAAGGAAATGGTTATCCAATTCAGAGAGGTCGGCTGTTGTTCGTGTAATCAGGTCGGTGGTCGTTTTCACCCAATGATCCAGCGTCCCTGACACCAGTCGCGCTAAGACTTGGTATTCTGTGAATAACCGTTGCCATCCATTGGCTTTACCCAATATTCTTTTTCTGAAATCGAGAAACCTCAATTTGGGCGTGTCGCCGTTGAGACGCTCTTCCATGCGGGCGACATTCAACTCCAACACGAGCACACGGTGACATAACATCCCGAGTTTGTTGCACAGATCATCCAATAACTGTGGTTTTAGTTTATTTTGATCGATGCATGAATCTGAAGCACGCCATTGGTTGTCTAGTTGGCGCCAGGCCCAATTCATGAACGGTACAAAGGCGGGCGCAAAACTTGCGTCTTTGTCCAAAATGGCGATATCTGGAGCTGGCTGCCAGTCATCGAATATCTGGCATAGGCGATTGAACCAGGCCGATTCGTCGCTATGTTCGCGCCAGCTAATTTCCGGTTCGAAATTGTCGTATTGCCAACGTGTCGCATGCCAATGAGCAGCCAACGAATCAAATTGCTGAGCAGAACATTCAAATTGGAATTTTTGCTCAAGTGTCTGCAAGGGCAGGTGCGCTCTCTTGCACCAATGCTCGCGAAACTGATTGACGTGCTTAGCGGAATCGCCTTCTTGCGCGCACTGGCTTGGGTGAGCGCACTCATGTGGGAATAAGGCACGTTGGAATGGATGCAATTGAGTCGTCTGTGATGTCATGGTTCGTGGGCTCCTGGTTGTTCATTTCGGGTCATATATCAATGAGGTTATGGACCAATGATGTGTATTTTTTGTGCGCGATCGCAGGTTTACGACGCTCGCGCGTATTAGAATGGTTAAGTCTCATTTTTGAAGAACTGTCTGGTTTTTTAAGGAAGGGACCGGACGAGAGGCCTCCACCTCTCGTCCTACCCATGCACTGAACTCCGACTAACAGGCCACGGCAGAATAGACACAGTCACAGACTGTGTGGTTGGCTGACCAGCACTGTGATGACGCACACAGTGGCGTACAGTTACCGGTACATATCCAAGGTTTTGTCAAACAGCCCGATCGACTTAGGAAGCCACCGGCCGCATTCACCTGCTCCGCTTCTTCACGAGTAAGTTCCTGAAGACCTGCTGGGTTTTCAGGAACATCACCAGCTGTTTCGCGGTAGGCTTCGTCTTTCCATGCTCTAAGAATGTCCTTTTTCATTTTTTCTCCTTATTGGATTGGTTGTCGGAGTGGATAGGATCCAAACTCCCCCTTAGACCCTGCAACGTGACAACAGCGATCAGGCAGATCCTGAAGTGTCGCTAAGGTGAGGCGTAAGCTCGGTATTAAGTCGCTTCTCCACGAACCAACACGGGTTGACCGTACCGAACACACACCAACCTGAACGGCACACTCAATGACTGAGATGGCGAGGTTGACTCGTAACTGGGGTCTGTGTAGAGAGGTCAACGCAAACCAAGGCGGATAGCCGCCAAACATTTTTAGTTTGACGTCCATTTTTTTCGAAATAGGTCGATTCAATCGATATTTCGACTGAATTTGCACTCGCATGGGTGTTGGGTTATATTGGTTGCCTCCACCAACACAATTACAATGCGGGACAAATCATGAACGCGATCCAGCCTGTCTTAGGCCCGGTCTCAGAACGGACCTGGGACGAGATCTATCAGGAGCTGAAGAGATTGGCACACCGGAAACTGTACGGTTGCAGAAGTCACACATTGTCGACCACGGCTTTGGTCAACGAGGTATATATCAAGCTCGTCAAGGGCCAGGACTTGAATGTATCTGACCGCAATCACCTCATGGCGCTTTCTTGTAGGGCCATGCGACAAGTGTTAGTCGATTACGCTCGCCGCAAGGTGGCGCAAAAGCGTCAGATGGATAAGTCGCCCGTGATTCCAGGATCCGTCTTCAATACGGACCTATTGGCAGTTGACGAAGCACTCAAGTCTTTGGGAGAGATGGACCCACGACTTGTGCAACTGGTGGAATGTCGATTTTATGGAGGCTTATCGAACAACGAGACGGCGGAATTGATGGGGGTTTCTCTGAGAACGGTCGAAAGAGACTGGACTCGCGCCAAGTCCTATTTACATGCCATGTTGACATGATGGTGGACGGTTCATTTAAGAGGAAACAATGATGAATTTAGAGCGACTTCGCGAGATAGATGCGACCTACCAGCATGTATTGGAACTCGCTGAACACAAACGTCCGCTGTTCTTAGCACGCCTGGCGCGGACTCAGCCGGAACTTGCCGGTGATGTTGCGCGACTGTTGGAGGATCAGGAGAAGGCTGACGGTTATTTTGATGAGCTGCGGTCCACGGCAGCCGAAGCGGTCCCGACCACAGCTGGACCGATCCGGTCCTGTACAAATGAAACCGAACTATCTGACAAAAAAGAGCGATTTATCGGATCCTATCGGTTATTGCACACCTTAGGTCGGGGTGGCATGGGTACTGTTTATCTCGCTGAACGGGCCGATGGTGCCTTTGACAAACAGGTGGCCATCAAAATTATTCGCTGGGCGGTCCCTGACCCAGTCGATGAAGCGCGTTTTCGTCGCGAGTGCCGCTTACAAGCTGGTCTAGAGCACCCACATATTGCACGTCTTATGGACAGTGGCGTTGATGAAGCAGGCTCATCCTATTTAGTGATGGAGCTGGTGCGGGGCGTTCCCATTGACCAATTCTGTAACGAACAGGAATTGGACTTGAAAGCCCGTCTAAATCTATTTGAACAGGTGCTTGAAGCCGTTCAATACGCGCATCGCAATTTGGTCTTACACCGCGACCTCAAACCATCCAATGTGCTTGTAAACCATGATGGACAGGTCAAGTTATTGGATTTTGGGATTGCAAAGTTTCTGCAAGACGACGCCCCATCAACACAGACCGGTATGCAGATGTTCTCACCCGGATACGCCAGCCCCGAACAATTGTTGGGATTAGAGTTGACGACTGCATCGGATGTTTATGGTTTAGGCATCCTGCTATTTGAACTGCTGACGCAACAACGACCTTTCCCTGTGACGCGAATGGGTTTGCCGCCAGTTGTGATGGGGCACCGGTTTGCCGCTCGGCCCAGCAGTTTGGAGGCTGCGGTTGATTCGGGTCCTGGCTCCAAGCGTTTCCGTTCGCAACTGAAAGGCGATTTGGACTGTTTGGTGCTTAAAGCATTGCATCCTGAAGTGGCACGCCGTTACGCCACAGCGGAGGCATTTAGACAGGACCTTTCGTGTGTCATGAACGGTCGCCCGATATCGGTTCGCGGCGATTCGTGGGTCTATCGAACAGGTAAATTTGTGCGTCGTCATTGGGCTGGCGTTGCCACCGCTACCGCGGTTGCTGTATTAGTCATTGGCTTTCTGATCGTTTCATGGGATCAGTCAATTAAGATCCGTATGGAACGTGATCGATACCAAGCTGTTACGGCTCAACTGACTAAGCTCTTGCACTCATCGGATCCGGATCAGGCAGGAAGTGACGTGCGATTCGCGGAGGTTTTAAGCGCTTTCTCCTCGGAACTTGAACTCGAACCTGATTCGCAAACCAAGGCCAAAATTTTATCTATCGTCGGTGAATCTTACGAAAATTTAGGCCTGTATTCAGACGCCAATAAGTTGGTCACTCAAGCACTTGCTATCCAAGCGCGTATCTTGGGTTCAAGTCATGAAGACACACTATTCTCAGAACAAGTCCTGGCGATTATCGAGCTGCGACTCGGAAAAACAAAGCAGGCCGAGCTTCGTGCCCAGGAATTGATATCGAAGCGAGTTAAAGCGAATGGTGCCGACCATCATGACACCATGATGGCTCGCCAGCTGCTAGCTGTCCTTGTTGGGGAGCAGGGTCGCTACGACGAGGCTCGCGCCATGCTCGATCCTATCGCGAACGCGCTACGTTCAGAATTTGGCGAAAGAGATCAGGGATTCATGGGCGCCCTTGAAAACTTGGGTAGATACGAGACACGAGCCGGACACGAAGAACAAGGCTTGCGTCACCTTCGCGAAGCGTTTCAGTTGAAGTCAGATGTCCTGGGTGCGAATAGTCCTTTGACGCTTTCTGCCTCGGTTAACCTCGGGGCAGAACTTATGAACCAGAACCAACTTGTTGAAGCCGACAAGTATCTGTCACAAGCCGTCGAAGCACATCGCAATGTGTACGGCTTAAGGCATCCAAAAACGTTGGCTGCAGAACAGAATCTGGCTCGTCTTTTCGATCTGATGGACCGCAATCAAGATGCCCTATTACTGGTGACTTCGTGTTTGCAGGCTAAGCGCGAAATTTTGGGTGAAAGACATCCAGGTTCACTGGCTTGTCAAAGCTTGTATGCCAATATTCTGAGACATGCGGGCCGCTTCGAAGAAGCATTGGAAGTGGCCAAAAACACCGAACGTTTGCAATCCGAAGTGGTTGGAAAACTGCACCCATATACGATTCTTGCCATGGATCAGGTGGCTTCGTTTTTGCTCGATTTGGGACGTACCGGGGAAGCACGCCGTCAAATTGAAAAGACTTTACTAGTGAAAAGGGAGTTGTATGGGCCAACAGATCGACGCGTCATTCGTTCAATGGCGAATCTGGCGACTGTGCTCCAGAATGAAGGGTCTATTGATCAAGCTGTACTCATCAAAAGCGAGGTCCTAGATCAATTACTCTGTGAATATGAATCCGATCCGGGTGTCTTGGTGGCGATGAACAATTTAGCCATGGGCTTAAAAGAACAAGGTGAGTTCGCGCAATCGGAACAACTGTTTAAAGATTGTCTGCAGGCTCACCGGCTGGGTACAGGACCAACCCATTTTTATACGATCTGTACCGAAATTAATTTGGTCGATGTGCTTCGCCTAAGCGGTCAGTTAGACGAAGCCGAATCGCTTGCACGTATAGCGCTCAACCATGCGGATTTGTACTTTCAGCCGGGCCACGCGCGTACCGCCCTGGCGCTCAATTACCTTGCCATGGTTTGGTTTGATCAGGGCCGCAAGCAAGAGGCTCGCGAAGCGTTATTAGCTGCGTTGGATGGACTGGCAAGCACAAGCCATCCATTTGCAGACCGTATCAAGACTAACCTAAACCGATTTGAGACCCAACGAGAACTGGCTCTCAACTGAGTGCCTTGTGCAGGTTTATCAAATTTCAGAGTCGACAATGTCTTTACCTTCCGAACACCATGACGATCAAGCTCGCAACCGGGAAAGAACACAAAAGAGGAGAGCGGACATTCCTGTCCGCCTTTCAGATCATGGCGAATTGAAAACCTCGCAGTCATTTTTTGAGCCGAAAGGAAAAATCAACACGACGATCCACCATCTCCCTCATTGGCAATAGGGTGAAGTATGGGTATTCGTGACATGGCGACTTGGAGACTCTCTTCCAAAAGCGAAGCTTGATCAATGGAGAAAAGAGCGGACGAGCTGGGTCATGCACCACCCGAAACCTTGGAACGAGGAGGCAGAAGCCGAGTATCATGACCTCTTTTCCAAGCAGATTGACGATTGGCTGGATCAGGGCAGCGGCTCATGCGTAGGACCCAGCGAATTCAAAGATAGTTGCCGACGTCTTACACCACTTTGACGGAATACGCTATCAGTTGGCTTGTTTTGTGGTTATGCCGAATCATGTACATGTGTTGTTCCGTCCTCTGGCCAACAACTGCTTGCCCCAGATCATGAAGTCATGGAAGGGATTTATGGCTCGAAAGATCAATCAACGTATCGGGCACTCAGGTCCACTTTGGCAAGATGAATATTGGGATCGCTTAATCCGCAATGAGAGGCATTATTTCAAGGTGGCGGAGTATATACGGGAGAACCCTACCAAGGCGAGATTGTGTAAAGGGCAATTCATACTGGAGGGCTTCTAACCCGAGTGATCGGGGGAAAAGGCGGACAAGAATGTCCACTCTCCTGTGTAAAGGAGGGTGGGTTTTCCAACCCGCCATGATTAAGAAAGCGGACAGGAATGTCCACTCTCCTATGTAAAGGAGGGTGGGTTTTCCAACCCGCCATGATTAAGAAAGCGGACAAGAATGTCCGCTCTCCTTTGCAAATGGATTTGCGATTCAAACGTCTTGCTGTTCCTCATCGTTCACCTATTGCTATATAAATCAGTCACTCACCCGTGCTGAACGTTTGTGATGTCAACAGCTAAGGTAAGTTCAAAATAAGGTCCAAAACCGAAGTCTGAGGCCACGTAGCCAAAGCGTCAAAATACTCAAGGACTTGGTCCTTTTTGAGAACCAGCCCGTCACCGCCGACGACTATAAGATGGTCTGGATCCGTGCCTACATTTTGGATAGAACGTAAGGATTTTGTGGTCGGAGACGGTTGTTTGACCCACATATTGCTGGCATTGCCATCGTAATGGTAAATATCGCCGCCACCTGAACTATCACTCACTTGTCCCTCGACGGCCCAAAGGTTGCCGGCCGTGTCACCCCAGATCGACCTGAACAGAGAGATGGTTGAGCGACTGGTGTCAAAGGTCATGGCTGTCCAATTGCCCGGACCACCACGATAGATAATGCCGTCCAAATCGCCCGACGTGCGACCACCAACAAAATACTCACTATTGATTTGTGTGACCGAAGACAAAACATCTGCACCGGCGATGGTCGATGCGGTTCCAGAAACAAGGTTGAAAGTAACCACAGTTCCGTTCTCGCCAACTGCCAATCCGCCTGCACCGTCGCTTACCACGGCGTAGAGTTTTTTTGTGGTATCTGTGGTGATTTGCGACCAATCTAGGCTTAGATTGCCATCATAATGACGAATATTGCCCAGCCAACCAACAGCCACCACATCATTGGGGCCTGTGGCATGTGCGCCCAGTAACATAGGACTGGGCACGATGATGTTCATTTGCTCCCAGACGGAGCCGTCGAATCGGAATGCGCGCCCATAAGTGCTACTGCCTTCTGATCCCTTTCCGCCAACGATTATTTTGCTGCCGTCATCAAAACCTTCGATCCAGCGAAAGGTGATGTCGGTATCGAAGGTGACCAACTCGTTGATCCACTGGTAACCATTGGAGTGCATAAGCAGTGCGCTCTGGCCGACTGCGTCCATATCGGACCAGCTGCGCGCATGGCTGCCAAACAGAAAAGGTGTCGACTCTGAAGGAATGGATTGTGGCATCCAATTTGTCATTCCGAAGCGTTTTGCAGGAACTCCTTGAGAACGAATGATGGTGCCCGCTTGTCCTACCAAAACCACGTCACCATTGCTGAATGAGGCGCCGGCATTTAGTCCAC
Source organism: Holophagae bacterium (assembly GCA_029263455.1). Classification (GTDB taxonomy): domain Bacteria; phylum Acidobacteriota; class Holophagae; order Acanthopleuribacterales; family Acanthopleuribacteraceae; genus JAGQSC01. Next base: position 35,474 of record JAJCXM010000004.1, on the reverse strand, counting down.
CACTTACGCCAGTATCAATAGCGGACCAGGTATCCGACATATTGCCATTGTAGTGATAAAGCGAGCCATCATCACCTACAGCATAGACGTTCGAGCCCGAGGTGCCCCAAATGTGTCGATATAAGATGTTAGGTGAATTCATCGTTGTCCAGCCACCTAGGTAGCGCATGATTGGGCCGCTGCCTGCCACAAAATAATGGCCATCACTTGGGCCCCAAATATTGGCGTAATACACCATGCCAGCAGGCGTGATTTCAGTAATGTTAGCTCCATCCCATTGGAACAATTTCTTTACCCCACCCGCAGATAGGATCATATTATTGGGGCTTACACCCCAAATGGCGTTGATGCTGGAAGCAAAATCGTCGTCTAACACCTGCCAATCCAAACTGGCATTGCCGTCGTAAAATAAGAGCGTTCCTGTGGAGCCGCCAAAATTACCCACCGCAAAAACGCTGGTTTCACTTTGTCCCCACACATCAGTTAAGTTGACGGTGGTTTGCGTGTTCATCTCCAACCAAGCTTGACCATTGAACATTTGCGCTTTGCCGCTATTTGCTACCGAAAAAACATGCTCGCTGTCCGCTGCCCACAATGGACCTGTCGTCGTGGCTCTACGATTACTAATCCAAGTTTGACCGTCAAAGCGAAAAAGCCCTGAGGTTGAACCCTGCGCGCTAACGAAGGCTTGATCATCAAGGGCCCACACATCGCCTAGATTTTCACGGGCTCCGGGTCTTGGGAATACAGAGCGCCAAAATTCTCCGTCAAAACGCAGCAGGCTGCCTTCTTCGCCGACCGCGTAAATTTCGCTGGCAGAGCGGCCCCAAATCCCGAACAAGTCGAGATGGGTACCTGAATCGTATTGAGACCAGTTGCCGTCGTAAAAGAAGATGACACCATTGTCACCGACGGCGAAGATGAAGTTGGGGTCGGCACCCCACACAGCCCGTAGTTTGGGTGAATCTGGGATCTCCGCTTGCGTCCACACGCCAGAGGCTCGCTGCAAGATCATGCCTTGTCCCAAGTTATCCCAACCCACCGCAACGGCTTCCGCACCTCCTGATGCCCAAACGTCCCACAAGAAATAAGGGCTGGTCAAAAAACCTGGCGTGTCGTCCTCCCAAATTTCGTCAGGCATGCCGTTGTTGTCGCCATCACCGTCATAAATCAAGATTCCGTCACCACCAACAGCTATAGCGTCATCGGGTCCCCAGCCGGAAACACCATACAAGCCGTTAGGGTTGATCGGCGCGGTCATCGGGTTCCAGTCTGCCCCATCAAAACGACGAATGGTGAATCCACCTATGGCCGGTGAATGGCCAACAGCAAATACGTTGGATGCCGACGTTCCCCAAACAGAGGAAAAGTAACGGAATTCGTTTTCGGTCATTTGCGTCCAATTAGCGCCATCATAAAAGAAGATGGTTCCGCCATTCTGAAAATCACCAGCAACGGCAAAGACTTCCGTTTCATGGTTGGCCCAAACGTCGGCAAAAGTGACGCCAAAATCTAGATCGAAATTGCGCCAACTTGAACTACCCAGCTGGGCCACGGCGGCACTATTCGCGCCCGTCGCTGCAACAATACCGGCAGTGCCGTGTAGCCCGTAAAGGGTCTCGCCTTGGGGGCGCGGATTGTCCCAACGCCAGCTTTGCGCCTGCAGTAAGCCGGAACTACACAGCAGCAGCCAACCAATTTTCATCATTGTAGAATCCTTTTTTGGTTATTACAGAAGGTTTATCCAATCTAACGTCAGACCTTTTGCGAATCAAGTGGACAAGCAGAAACAAGACAATCTCACTTGCATCATGCTTTATTGACGTCGGGGAAATATGTGGGTATGGCATAAATGGGTTAAGCTGCAACGGTAGCCATTCGCCGACGTTCAATAAGGCCTTTCAGAACGATTAAAGGTATCGCTATCTGCCTGACTAACAATCGCTTTGGACTTAAGGTATGGTCGATGTCCGCCGAATAGTGAGATCAAGCCATCGAAGGGGGCAGCATGCGTTGGAAATCAGGTCGTCGTAGCCAAAATGTTGAGGATCGTAGAGGCAAATCTGGGGCAATACCCAAACTGGGGATAGGCACGATCATCATTGTCCTCATCGCTCTGTTCATGGGCGCTGACCCCAAACAAATAATGGGATTGCTAGACTCCGAACCACAAGCTCGCCAACCAGCTGCAAGCGTTTCAGCAGAGGAATCAGAACGCGCAGATTTCGTTTCCGTCATCCTGGCGGATACGGAAGATACGTGGCACCGCATCTTTGCAGAGCAGTCGCGCACGTATCAGGAACCCGCACTTGTGCTTTTTCGTGATGGCGTGCAATCAGCCTGTGGATCGGCACAATCTTCAACAGGTCCCTTTTATTGCCCGGCGGATTACAAGTTGTACCTGGACTTAAGTTTTTTTGATGACTTGGAGCGAAAACTGGGCGCACCGGGCGATTTCGCCCAGGCCTACGTTATTGCCCACGAAGTTGGCCATCACGTGCAAAACCTATTGGGCGTCAGCCGTCAGGTCCAGCAAATGAGGTCCCAGGTGAGCGAATCCGAATACAACCGTCTGTCGGTGAGATTGGAGCTGCAAGCCGATTTTTACGCCGGAGTTTGGGCCCACCACGCTCAAACAGCCCGCAACTTACTCGAACGAGGCGACCTGGAAGAAGCGATCAATGCAGCTAGCGCCATCGGAGATGACCGTTTGCAAAAGAGATCTCGTGGTTATGTGGTACCCGACGCATTCACACATGGAACCTCGGCACAAAGAATGCGCTGGTTCCAGCGTGGATTCGAGAGCGGCGACCTCAACCAAGGCGATACTTTTGCCGCTAATAACCTTTAGTGGCCAGTAATCGATTTTTGATTCAGCCAAATTGATGTTGCTCGAACAACACCTTTGGCCAAGTTTTTATAAACTTGAGGGCTACAAATTGCCCGTGTTTCCGTTCGCCTATTTGCAGCCACCCGAATTGCGATCGAACAATTGGTAGAGTCGCTCTACCGTCGGGATATCTGCTCTATAGAACGTCGCCATGCCACCCCAATAGCTTTGCCAAATGATATCGACGAGGTTGTCGTCGATTGCGGGCCCGCCAAGCACCGTCAGTTGCAGGCTGGTCACGTTATAGATCGATTGGATGAGTTGATAATCGCCCCATGAAGGTGGTCCGGACCCCACGTACTGGAACATGTTTCCCGACATGATATTGAGCGCGAAATTCTCGCCTTCAATTTGTATGCAGCCCTGTTCATCTTCGAGGCTTTCTTCCGTCGGCGCATTCTCTTCAAGTGGTTGTGCTTCGTTTTCCATGATGACAGATCCGTCGTTGGCAAAACTCAAAGAAACCGTCGCACCTTTACCGGTAGATTTAACTCTGTAATAAGCAGTTCCTTCGGCACGCTGGATTACATGGAGCACTTTGCCCCCTGGCGCAAGGTCGACAGCGATGGTATCGGTTTTGATCACATTCCCGTCTTCGTCGTAGTGTTCAATGACCACAGTCACCGGCTCGGATCCTGTGTTTACGAATGCAATTCCGTCGGTGTATGTCTCTCCCGATGGCCGAATAATCCACTGCTCTCCGTCCGCCACTGGTGCCACCGTTGTTTGGGTAGAGCCCGGCCTCAGATAGGTGGCCGTGATCAATAGCAGGCTTATGGGAACAGAGATGTGCGACACGCGCATCAGTTGACCGCCTGCACCCATGCGGTCTGGAAACAGTTGTTGAGCAGATCCCACGAAGCGACCAAATCCAGCAATCGTTTCGCTATGTTCAATCACGGTTCCATCAGGGTAGGTGCCGGTCAATGTAATGGTCCAATCCATCGATAATGGATTGTCGATGATAATGCCCGTGTCAAAACCACCATTCATGCCAGTAACGTGAAGCGTGCCTTGCGCCATGACTGTACTGGTCAAGAACATCAGCAAGATGGTTGTTATAGTTATTGGAGCGAAGGTTTTAATACGCCACATGTTGAGGTTGCTCATGGATACATCCAGAATGAGCCCTGTGTCACAATCGCACCATCGACGAGCTCTTGATAAAGACCGGTTAACTCATCCGTGAGTCCCAGTCTGAATAAACGAGGCGTTTGCGAATCGACTTGGATGGACATGCTGTTTCGGCCCAATTTCTCGTAGCTGTAAGGGGCAATTTGGCCCGTGTCCACATTGCGCGCATTGCCGGTCGCTCCGCCAGAGAACGCCCATTCCGTGTCGACGGACATGTCAGAGCGAAAAGAGATACGTTGCTCGCCAAATAATTGCGTGTCCGGTGCCTCGTCTGACGGCAATGGCAGCGCTAAGTTTTGCCACAAGACAGCGTTACTATGGGTACCGCGAAGCGCAATGACGCCTATGGCTTGATCAGATCGAATATTGAACAGAGCATTGTTATAGGTCAGATCGAAATCAGTAGATAATACATAGAGTGTTTTTGCGTTTGGTGCAAGACCCGGGTGGATTTGCATCGTTTTGATGAGTTCACCCTGTTCATCACGCTGATCGACGTAAATGGGTATCGATTCATCGCTCCGGTTCACGATCGCTAGCCCGTCCCAAGATAGGGACTGAAGGCCCGGTTGTACAATCCAAAGATCGGATCGATCGCTGGATTCAAGCACGTTGGCGACGCCAGCATTAGCGATATTGGCCTGGTACGAAACGCCAACAGTTACAAAGGTCTCGTCCGACTTGTAGAAGTGAGAGACCGTGTTGACGTTAAACAACTCATTGCTGTCAATTCTTGTGCTCGATAGTGCTTCGATCGTGCCATTCACGTCCGCGACTATTTGGCCTTGGGCATCCAGAGCGACTAAATGATAGGGAAGGCTTGCGGCAAAATTGTTTCGCAGGATCACATCCGTCGAAAAACCACCATTCGCATTGGTAACGTGCAAGATCATGCTCTTTTGGGCCGAACCGAAATAGCATGATGCGATAATGCATAAAGCAGCTGTGATTCTCATGTGCCCTCCATTTTTGAGCAAATCAAAAGAGACTGAGTTGTTTTTTAATTTGCAATTGTCTAATGAAACATTATGACTGAAGATCATGAAGTCAAGGAACGCGATACATTCTTTCTCAGGGGTGATTAGAGATGGGCCACCAATTTGCGACATGGACCATGGGGCCGCTGTTAGTGGTCCAAGGACTTTGGGTCCGAAAACGCACACCTATCTTGCCTGAGGCAAAAGGGCCCAGGCACGGAGAAAGAGGCACGGATTCCCAGCTCAAATTACTAGTGGTTGGAGATTCGGCGGCTGCTGGCGTTGGCGTGTCACATTTGGATCAGGCTTTATTGGGACAGCTAGTTTCGCTTTTGGCAACCCGTTATCGAGTCACTTGGCGACTAATTGCTAAGACCGGTGCTACGACCGCCTCGACCTTAGAAACGTTGAAGGCTACCGACGCAACTTCATTTGATTTGGCAATCACTTCGCTGGGTGTCAACGACGTGGTTTCATCGCTATCAATTTCTCGTTGGATCAGCCAGCAACGTCGATTGCGCGCTCAGCTACGAAACTTGTTTTCGGTCTCACGTATCATCGTGTCTGGATTGCCGCCGGTGGCGACCTTCCCAGCGTTGCCCCAACCTTTACGCTGGTATTTGGGCCGTCGTGCCCGTCAGTTCAGCGAAGCGTTAGCTAGCGATGTGGAAGCGGAGTCGGACGTTCGCTTCCTTCGCTTTGATGCAAAGGGTGAACCGAGCCAAATGGCCAGCGACGGTTTTCACCCAGGTCATTTGATCTACCAGAGTTGGGCTCAACAAGCCGCAAGCTTGGTGGATTGAATATTTATCTGAATTCGCTCAGTTAGGGGTAGGAAAAGTGCGCACTAACCTAAAGCCCACAAACGAGTAGCGAACATCTGCATCTTGAGAGAAGCGTCTCGCTGAACGAAGCTTGCCAGGCTCTAATGCCCAGGTACCGCCGCGATAGACTCGAGCTAGACTTCCACTTTGAATGAAGTCGACCTGTGGTGAAACAGGATAGTCGACAACGAAGACATCCCAGCACCATTCACCCACGTTTCCATGGATATCAAAAAGGCCGTTGGGGTTGGGAAGTTTACTGCATACTGGGCTACTTTCACCCGCATTATTGACGCAAAAAAGTGCGTGATTCTCCATGAACGGAAGATCTCCCGGGTTTGGACAACTGGTACAACCGGGCGTAACCGCAAACTGTGGTTCATAAAATGAAAAAGCTGAAAAGGTGTTCCCGCGCGCCATATGTTCCCACTCACCTTCAAACGGCAGCCGAAAACCGTTAGCATCCCAATCACAATAAATGGGTTGTGAATCAAAATTGAATTCGGTCAGCGGAATCGAAAACTGAGGATCCTTGAAGTAGGCTGGCTGAAAGCCACGTTCCTCGCTCAGTAGATTGGCAAAAAACACAGCTTCGTACCACCACATCCTTTGTGCCGGTTGATTCATACCACCACCAAGCGCAACGTTGGTGGGATCAGCTGGTAAAGTTGGCTGAGCCGTTAAGAGATCCGCCCACATGCCTCGCGTCACTTCACTCTGCATGGCTAAGATCCGACGAGTAATGGTGTGGTGGAACTCATTTTCTGAAAAGGAACTTCGGCAGGGTTCACCAACAGGAGATCCCTGCATGAATGAGCGTGGCTCAACGACAGCCATCGTGCCAACAATCGGGTCCTCAAACAGGCAACCACAGACACCGTTCACAAACGAGATATAATCAATCACGGTGATCGTTTGTTCACCTGTACAGTCGCTTGGCTGAGTCTGGCCCCAGAAATGGTGGAATGTAGCGCATAGAAAGCCCACGTCTGCGTGGATGCCAGGCGCGAATGAGCATGCAACCAAAATCAATGTGATGGCTTTTTTATTGAATAAATTGTTCATGTTATTGATGAATTCCTGCTTTCAAACCTAAGGCAGAAAAAGACGATCGTCAACCTTGAATCAATCAGGTGAACCAGCTCGTCGAGTCAGGTCGAGTGGGGTTAGAATGAAACTGGCGATCACATCGCTTTGAGATTAGCTTAATCGAAGGGACCTAACTTGAAAGCTTGGTTGAAGACGGATCAAGTCGAATATCTCCAGCAAGATTTGATCGCGCATCGAATCTTGAACGATTTGCGCCCCTACGAAGTTTGGCAAGTCGATTTGCCCGCTGGCGGCCCAGGAAAAACGATCGAAGATGTACGAAGGCTGTCAACCGTGGGTTCGCCCAATGGCGCAGTGAAGGGCTTGTTCGCCCTTCGCCGTAGGTTAGGTGTCTTGTTAGGGTGGGATCGTGTTCCAGTTAAACGCACCTTGATGTTTGAGGCGCGACTAAGTGACTCGGATCGATCCGCATCCAGCATTCCGTGTGGCACCAAAGACGGTCCATTTACATTGCTCTACCAGACAGCAAATGAAAGCATGAGTGAAATTGTGAATCGAACGGTGCATGCGGCGCTTGTCTGGGTCTTAATTCCCAAGCCTGAAGGGTACCGACTGTTATGGGCCATTTACGTCAAACCCACAGGCGCTTTAACCGCCCTGTACATGGCGCTCATCAAACCGTTTCGGCACTGGATTGTTTATCCATCGCTTTTGAAACAGATCCATAAATCTTGGTGTGACACCTATCACAGCGATTAGCTGTGCATGGTTTGGCTAAGTGATCTGTTCGGCGTGTTGGCGGTGAAGTGTACGCCCACTAAGCGTGATATTCCGCTCGCAATCTCTCAGCTTTGCGGTAGAGTACCTATACCTTCATTCATAAATTCATACGCAGCGCACCAGTTCGAGGAAACCCATGAAGAACCCCAGGCGCCCAGATTCCCTTTCGATACAGGTGGATCGCTCAGGAAGCGCCTGTGCTTGTGTTTTTGGCCGCTGTTCATTTGTCGTCTGTCTGATACTGAGTCTTCTGCCAACCTTCGTCGTTGCGCAACAACTGAACATCCGTAGCTATGGTGTGCAAGACGGTCTGCCTCAAAGTCAGCCGCTCGCCCTGTTTCAAGACCATGATGGGCGCCTTTGGGTGGTGACTTATGCTGGGATTACGAGTTTCAATGGCCACGACTGGAAAACCTATTCCCGTCGTCAAGGCATTCCTGTCACACGTGGTACCTGTCTGGGACAAGATAGTTTGGGCACCATGTTCGCCGGTTTCGAATTTGAAGGACTTTGGCGTTTGCATCAGGATCATTGGCGCAAGGAATCAGACCTAGGACTTCCTGGCTCCACGGTCAATCATTTGGCGTCTGATGACTATGGAAATCTATGGATTGGTGCTGGTAACGGCCTATTCAAGTGGCACCAAGGTAAGGTGACAGATGAGAATTCACGGATGGGTCAATGGGCGGGAACATCAGTCAAGTTTGTATTGACCCAGGGCGATGAATTGTGGATTTCAACGAGCGATGGTTTGTTACATTTGACATCTGAAGCAGCGAATCAAATGAGTCCAGAGATAGCCAGCTTTGTTGGTATTGATGGCGACGGACGTGTTATTGCAGCCACAAATGAAAGACTTTATGTTGATGTGAATGGCGAAATCTTGCCTGTCAAGTATCCCATTAGCTCAGTCAAGATTGAGAAAGGCGCCATCGATGTCGGCGGTATTGTGTGGCTAGGCACCCGCAACCATGGCTTACTGGGTTGGGATGGCTTGCGTTGGCATAACGTGACCCGCGACAGTGGCATGAGTTCTAATCATGTCAATACGCTGATTGCCGATCGAGGCGGAAACATTTGGATCGGAACCTACGACACTCTCGATCGTTTTTCTCCAGGCCCATTTCAAGTATTTTCCACAGCTGAAGGCTTGCCTCATGCTTTTACGCGGTCACTATTCCTGGATCGCAATGATCAACTTTGGGTTGGCACCCGCAATGGTGTGGCAAAGTGGGATGGGCAGCACTTTGAGCTCGTACCGCTGTCAGGTTTTGAAGATGTCAATATCTACGGACAAGCGCAAGACGAACAGGGTCAAATGTACCTTGCGACCAGTCGTGGTCTGATTCTGTTCAATAAAGGCGAACCGCGCTTGATCGATCAGAATGCAGGACTCCCGGACCACTTTTTGCAAAGTGTGTACGTGGATCGATACCAACGTGTCTGGTTAGGCGGGTTAGGTCTCTATTTGTGGCAAGCGGGGTCCATCGAAACTGTGATTTCAAGTTCTCAACTTGCAGGCAGTGTGGTTACCATGCTGCATGATCGCGATGATCGGCTTTGGGTGGGAACATCTCGCGGTCCATTGGTCATCAATCAAGACCTCGAGATTCGTGAATGGTTTGATCAGGTGCCCGCCACAATCTGGTCTTTAGACGAAGATGACCAAGGACGAATTTGGTTGGCGACAAATGGACTAGGCTTGGCATGTGTAGACGGCGATCAAGTCGATTTCTTTGATAAGGATTCTGGACTGCTGGATGATTATTTTTGGCAAGTACTGTGCCATGGAAATGAGGTTTGGGCCGCCCACAATTACGGCATCTCACGAAGACAAGATGAGGTTTGGAAACACTACGGATTAGCTGATGGTCTAGCTGATTTGGAGGGCACCGCGACCGCCTGCATCCAAGATGCGCAAGGTCATTTGTGGTTTGGCTCTAGCCGCGGATTGACGCGGTTTGCCTCCGATCTTTCGCGACTCAAACACCAACCGCCGAAAGTGCAAATAGACGGTTTGCGCCACAGCCAAGGTGCCTTGATGGCAAACGAACAGGTTCCACGACATCTAAACCAGATAACGGCTCATTACAGTGGCATCCAATTGAGCCAAGACATCACCTATCGCTACCGTCTGCTGGGCTTGTCTACCGATTGGAGCGAACCCACATCAAGCCTAAAAGTGACCTATGCAAGTCTTGCTCCTGGCCAATATGAATTCCAGGTCATGGCACTGACTGATCAGCCTAGCCAGAGTGAGGTTGCCGGCTTTGCATTTGTGATTACGCCGGCATTGTGGGAACAGTGGCCATTCAAACTCGTTGTGACTGCATTGCTCGTGGCGGCCTTCTTTGCTTACTTACGATGGCGCTTGAAGGCCATACAAATTCGACGTGATGAGCTGGAACATGAAGTAGCCGTAAGAACCAATTCGTTACGCCGAACCAATAGCGAGCTGATTCAGTTACAAACACGTTTGGTGGAAATAGCCCACCATGAAGGCTTAGCTGAAGCGGCCCGCGAAGTTCTGCATGTTGTGGGTAACGCCATGACGAGCCTGCGTGTAACGCTTGATTCTTTGCGAACATCAATGGCCCATACGCGCGAAAAACGGATTTTGCAGGGACTTCAAGATAAAACCGCACAACAACAGTTAGATGGCGTTCAACGCGTGATCGAGATTCGGCAATCTCGCCTAGCTAAAACCGAAGGCGAATTAGATGACCTGCAAAGCTCGGTTGACGATTTGGATAAGCTACTTCAAGACCAACAGCGACGCGTACAACCAGCCGTCGTTCACGAACCATTTGATCTTGTTGCTGACTTACGTCACCTGGTAGAGATCGAAATCCGCCAGTTAGGAGAATTTGAAGGGCAAATTCAATTGATCGCAAATGAAGCCGAAATCCAAGTGAATTTGCCTCGCGTGCCGTTGATTCGTGTCATGCGTGAAGTGCTACGCAACGCCAGGACAGCCATGGCAAACCTAACGCCTAAACACGCTCAGTTGGAAATTGATATTCAATGCGTTGAGGATCGGGTTCAAATCGAGGTGCGCGACAACGGCTGCGGATTGAATGAAACACAGCTAGCGCGTGCGTTTGAGTATGGCTATTCGCAGGATGAATCTGGTATTGGAGCAGGTCTCCACCACAGCGCCAATATGGTTCAAAGCCTAGGTGGATCCATCGAGTTACTAAGCGAAGGTGTCGACAAAGGTGCATGCTGCCGAATTGTGCTACCCGTCACGGCGATCTAACAAAGTTAATAATCGTTGGTCACGGGGCTGGCAAGTCTGGCATGTACCAGCCATGAGTCACGGACTAATAATCGTGGCCTATGGTTTTAGATCGTCAACTGACTCTCACAGAGAATATGGCCGTTAGCGTCGAATTGTATGCCATAGCCCCATTCATTCATGATGGAGAACCCCTTGTCATCCTCTCGAATGAAGAGTCTTTGACTATTCTTAATACAAAAACTTTGACGAAAGACTAGGCTGCTTGCGTGGAATCGATGGGCGGTAATGTCGGTGTCGTTGACACACACGGCCCAAATGGAGAGCGGACATATCAGTTCTTGTAGCTGACCACTAATGGCTATTTGCGCAGATTTAGTTTGTTCGTTACTTAGTTGAGTAGCGCTTAGAGTCAGCATATCGCACTTTTGTTCGGCCAATATGATGGACTTGGTACGAGGGCTCAAGACAGACATTCCCGCCAAATTGATAGGTATGCGGATACGCAATACCGCAGTCGGCATCTCATATAGCCATACTTCCGGTTGCTCAAATAGAACCAACAGCATCAAGTTAGATTGGTGATGAGCGATTTGGGCGATACTTGCTTCTAAATCAATGCGCCAGAGTACGTTCCATTGCGGTTCCTGCGTGTCAAGCATGACAAGTACACTGTCCTCAGCTACCACCCAGAACTCGTTATCGAAACTCAATGCGGCTTGGTCAATTTGAAGCATAGGGCGTGGTTTAGACAAACCAGCCGTGCTCCACTTTCTGACTTCCACACTTTGTCCATGGAGTGACAAAATGAGATGAACACGGTCGCCAGCAACAAATCGATGCATCGGGATGGCATGAAAACCCAGTAGTTCTCCCCTTTGATTCCACTGACCGAATCCTGAATCTTCGATGGAGACCAACCATTTCTGGTGGGCGAGCGGTAACATGTCGATCACCTTCGACGAAGTCAGAAAACCCTCTTTCTCGAAGACATGGACCTTTTCCGCTATCGCGTTTAGGTGGCCCAACGCGATCCTTCTGGGACTGTCCCATGTCAAGATGGGATCGTTTAGGTCACGGATAAGTACCTTCAGATTGTTTTCGGGAATGGTTAGTCGGTTGAGGTTGCTCAGCAGGACTCGAAGGCAAAGCCTTGTCATGGCCATCTGGCTAGCCGATGGTTGCCCTAACTGATTGAGAAAAGATTGTAAGTACTCGATTTCCGGTTTTGCGATCCATGTTTCTAGCAGGGGATGATGAAAGCTAAGTGGGTAAAGTTTGAATTGCTCAGCGAGAAGTTCAGGTAGATCTTCGCTATCATTTTCAATACCTAGTTCGATCCATCGTTCTACTAGCCTCGATGCCGAGGCTACGGGCTTCGCAAATTGGATGGCCTTCAAGTAATAGCCCAGGTGTGCATGGTGACGTGCGGCGTGCATGCGTAAGAGTTGCGCTTGCGACGGATACTTGGACTCCATTTGTAAGATGGCAGCCTCCCAGGCTTGGTGTTGACGCGCATGGGAGATGGCGGCATCCGTATTCCCTGCCAGCACATATAGTCGAACCAATACGGCAGCAGGTCGTTGTTTGATGACGGCTAACTCAGCAGCCATCTCAAACTGCTGCTCGCTTTCCAAATAGTGAATGGCACCGTCCACATTGTTTAGAAGCTCGGAGAGTACATACGCCGCTTGCTTCACTTTCTTTTGCTTTTTTAACACCTCTAGCGCACGTAAATAGGTTGAGGTAAGTTGTTCCGAAACGCCGCCCCAAGGAACTAAACTAGCCGGTCCATTGTCAGGAGGCGAAAAGCCTAGTTCGTGAAGCGGTTTGGGACGGGTCCATGATACGTAACTTGGTTGTGTTCCTTCACCATCAGACATAGGAATGGCGTGTTTCAATGCCTCATCAAACAGATTACGTTGAAAAAGATCGATCATGTTTTCGTAATATTTGCGTTGGCTCCTTGAAAGTGCCATCCAAAGTCCGGTCTTAGCAATGAATGCGTTCAAGATCCGGTCGAATCCTTGCCCGACGGCAGACGGATGGGCGGTCTGTGTTAACAGGCGCCTTGACTTTTCCTGTCTTAATTTTAAAAGTCTCTTCCACCAAACTGGAGGAGGTTTGTGATGAGACGACAACAAGGGGTTGACTCCCGGATTAGTTGTAACCTCGAAAATTTTCTGTTTGTTTTGCGCCTTTGGGACAATCAATGTCTCCAAACTATTTTTGCGTTCCCATGAATGTAGTTTCAGTTCGGTTACCTGTAAGAAGGAACAATCAAACGATTTAGCCAACTCGATCGTCCGTAAGTCGGTCAAGGGTATCTCATGTAGCTTGCCATATCGGTGGTAGCAAATGGCCGGACGATCTTTGTCGCCGCGGTCTTCAGTAGCTAGAAATGAAAAGTAATCATGGCCCACTTGTACCAAACCAAACGTCGGATATGGGGGTTGTGTACGGCGTGGCTGACGCCAAAGACAACAAATGAGGTCCCCATGAATAAGGACCTGGCAGCCTGACTCCCAGTTTGCGAATAATAGGTTGAGGTGCTGTTCGACCGATCCGAAAAGCAGAAAACCCGACCATGAGTGTGTACCCGTTAACGCTAATTCTGTTCGATTCATGGCTGGAACCGGCCTATGAAACGAATAACTGCATGATCTCTATTCTTCTTGAATGAAGCATCGAAAACCCAAACTGAATCGCATTCGGTTAAAACGGTCACTAGACAGCGCCTGGGATTAACGTCCACCTGACGGATAGGGCTGGGAAGTTTGGAGAAAGAAACGATCTGGCGTTCATGGAATAGACTGAGCGTCATTCGGTCGGCCTCTACCCACAAGATTTCTAAGTTCGATGAACCATTAACAAAACCCAAGACTCGTGCTTCTGGAGGAACATTAATTCTTAGCGGTGACTGTCTTTCCCAACCAAGAAACCACTTGTCGGCTATGCACCAAGCCAATGCCAATCTTTCATTGATAATGTCGAAGTAAACTTGCTCGGCGTCCCTTATATGTATCAATCTCCTGTCTTGTTTGCCGTCAAGGAACAACCAATTTGTTCCTTTAATTCGCGAAATCCAAAACGACTGTTGACCGAGCGCATGGGCTACGATCTCGCCGGGGAAAGTTTTTATGTTTGGTGGTTCCTGCTCGATTGCGATGGCGGCCATTTGATCTTTTGATTGTAGATAAATGAAACGCGGTTTCTCGCTCAATGGGTAGGCATTCTTGAGACGAACGATGGAATGTGGGTCGATGGCTTCGGTTGGTTGATTGATAAAGAATGGATGGTAAATGTGCAGTTTGTTGTCTCGCCAAGTAATGTCTTGAACGCATTTCTGCCAATATCCCAGCGATAGACAGCTTCCATTCTGGCGTATTCTGTGTCGCCATCTTCCGATCGGATCGTTTTGTGAGTTGGGTATTGGTATCCATGCTAACTTTTCAGAACAGGCAATTAGCAAACGTGTGCCTCTCGGTGAAATCTGCAGAAAATCTGGAGCGAAGGGTAATTCTGCCTGCCTGCTAAGATCGGGTTCTGGGTTGTCATGTCTTTGTCTTGTGAATTCCTGCGGTCGCCTCAAGATTGACAAACGATCGGCCGGTGGCGGCAAGATAAGTGGACGAGTCCGCTTTCGGCGCTCTGCATGATGAAGACTCAAGTGCATTAAATTCTCATGTTGCCAGTCTTCGTCTAGCAGCACTTGCCAAATGCCTTCGCCTTTGAGATTTGAACCGAACACCCATACTTCGTCGTATTGTTGATGGAATTCTTGCCAGGCTGAACCATCTGAATCGATGCTCTCTGTGTTTGACAAGAAATGTTTGATAGGGTCGGTCGTTAAACCGGTGTTTGGGTTCCATTCGCTCAACAATGACCAGGTGAAATCGACACCCAATTTGGTACTGCGTGCATATAAAGCGACCAAAAAAGCCAACTGTATGAGTTTCGGGTTTCCCCAGTATCTGGGACCTGTGTTTAAAAGAAGCAAACAGCCGCCGCCTGAGTGCACGGGGTTGAAGTGTCGCTTTAAGTAACTTAGTTCTGACATATTGTAGCGGCGCAAAAACTCCATCGGCATCAATCCGGCCAGGGCCAATTCGGTTGGAAGAAGCTGATCGATGTTTCCGCTTTGACCGATTCCTTGATAGCCGTCAGGTTCGAAATCGCTGCCAGCGCTAGTGCTCCAGAAGCGTGGAAACATCGGTTGAATCTGCTTCAGAATGACGGTCAATTGACGCCACTGGCCGTCGTCGAACAGACTGGAAAGTTCGCCATGGAGACTAGAAAACGCGGTCACAATTTCACCGCTGGTTGGCCGAGGGTCAGAAGACGATTAGGGCGTGACAAAACGGCCGGCAATGAAAAGCCCTGAGTTTGCAGCGCTTTCACCAACAATTCTCGTTGTGGCAGAACAGGCTGCCATTTTGTAGGCAAGAAGAGACCGGGCCAAAGTGGATCAATGCCCAAGTATTCACAACCGTCAAACCATGGAAGCTCATTTTCGGGTGATCTGACGACGCATTCGCCCGGTGACCCAAATACAAGCCAACCGGGTAGGGGTTGTATACGCGCCATCAGTTCCTGAACCGAAAAAGGTAATAACACCGCTTCCGGTGCCAAAGGGCTTTGGCGTTTTATCCAGTTGAACGACATGTTTCTACTTTGGTGACCATTAATTTGCGCAGTATGGTTTGGGAATCATCGAGTTCTTCGGGGTCAAAGGCTGCATCTAATTCTCGTAACATGGCCTCCAGCTTGGCATGCCAAGCGCGAATTAGTTCCGGTTGTTCATCGGTGTCTGGCTCGTCTTTGATCAGCGTTTGCGCGAATGACTGCCACCTCACTAGTCTTGCCTTTTTGCCTAATGATGCTTCCTCTGCGGCGGCCGGCAACCCGCTACTCTCAGAATGTGACAAGACGTCTTTTAGGATGTCTCTTGCCTGTTCTTGATTTTCGGCGTCAGGCAATGCGTAAATAATCGGCCACAAATCTTTTGCTCCAGCGACGACTCGGCCGTCAAGTAAACTGGCAGCAGCTACTAAGTTTTGGGATTTGACCATGCGACGATCACTAAGCGAGAGTCCTGCATTGCGGAGACTGCGCATGGCCTCGCCAAGTAGGGGTCGAACGATGGACATGTCGACTTCGTCCACTCTCGCGCGAAGTAAGCTTAGGTCCTCAAGTAATCGAGTATTTGAGGGTGGTTGCTGTCGTAGCGACCAACCACCCGCTAGTAGAGATTCCAACTGGTGGTCGGCAACACCCTCTACGAAATGGTGAATGAGGAAACGGTCGGAGAAAGCTGCCAAATGCTCTTCATGTGGCAGTTGATTGGAGGCCCCGACGCAAATCTTAAGTGGGCAATCGATTAACGAGTGTCCTCTGCGAAACTTTCGTTCGTTGAGGATACTGAGCAAACTATTTAGAATAGCGGTTGAACCCAAAAAGACTTCATCCAAGAATACAAAGTCGGCCTCTGGTAACATGCCGCTTGTATCAGTTTCCAATCGCCCTAGCTGTAGTTTTTGTAGGTCGACAGGTCCAAAAATCTCACTGGGCTCGGTAAACCGTCCCAAAAGGTACTCGAAATACTTGCCGCCCATGACGTGGGCGATTCGGCGTATCGCTTCGCTTTTTCCTGTACCTGGCGGTCCTATGACCAGTAAGTTTTCGCCCGCTACAGCGCCTAGAATCAAGAGCTCGGCCAGCGTTTCGCGATCCACCAAACCGTCGATGGCTCCTGCGATGCCTTGACGAAAGTGTTCTGCAACTGCGTTAAGGTCCATATTCCCCTCCACCTCAAAACCCGAGAATAGCACCAGTTATTCAGTTGTTGGTTTTGAATCTAGCGAGGGAACAGTGATCACGACGCTAGGGTTATTGAGCTGACTTAGTGTGGTGCTCAAGATTCGTTCGCGTCGGCAAGAGAACGCGCCTTTCTAAACACGATGGCTGTTTATGAGTCTTTGGGCGGCGCGGCGTCCATCAGGTATTTGCGCTGTGATTAGATCTGGTCAATGGCTGGCCAGGGATGCGCTGCCCCAATGACGCGTCAGAGTTCGGCGGGTGCTGGCTGATTGTCGTCCGCGCGGATCCAAACTCAGTGATAAGATCGCTGCTCGTGACCTTTACCGATTGCGCAAAGTAAAAGGAGAACTTAATGATCCGTTCTGCCCAGTTGTTATGCCTCGTCTGCACGCTTAATTTGCCAATGCTTTTTGGTGCCGGAACCAACGAAACAGCCCCAAGAATATTTGAGCCAGCCGACGTTTTCCAATTGGAATTCGCCGCCGATCCCCAGATTTCTCCCGATGGTGAGCACATTGTCTATGCCCGAACGTTTATGGACATCATGACGGACCGTTCGTGCGCTAATCTTTGGATCATCAATTTTGACGGCTCGGATCATCGATCGGTGACCAGTGGCATCCGTCACGATGGCTCGCCACGTTGGTCACCTGACGGCAAGAAACTACTGTATGTCTCCAGTGCAGAAGGATCGTCACAAATATATCTGCGCTGGATGGATAGTGGACAGACCGCCAAATTAAGTAACCTGACGCGCTCACCCAGTAACATCAGCTGGTCGCCTGATGGAAATTGGATCGCATTCTCTTTGTTTGTTCCCAAGACGGCGAAGAATTTTGCATCCATGCCAGCCAAGCCGGAGGGGGCCGAATGGGCCAAGCCTGCGATCTACATCGACAAGCTGAATTATCGTGCCGATGGCGCAGGCTATCTCGAAGATGGTTATAGTCATCTCTTCTTGTTATCAGCAGATGGAGGGACTCCTCGTCAGTTAACAAGTGGTGATTTCAACCATGGCGGCCCTGTCTCTTGGACGCCGGATAGCAAGCAGCTACTCTTTTCTGCCAATCGGCATGATGATTGGGAGTACAACCCACTCAATTCAGAAATCCACCAATTCGACATTATCAGCGGTGAATTAAGAACATTAACCAAACGCGACGGACCAGATACGGGTGTCGTCATTTCTCCCGACGGCCAAAAGATTGCCTACATCGGCTTTGACGATCAGCTGCATGGCTACAACATAAGCAAGCTATACCTGATGGATCGTGACGGCAGCAATGTGCGTGTGTTGACAGAAAAATTCGATCGCAGTGTGGCAAGTGCGCATTGGAGCGCCGACGGCAAAAGCTTGTTCTTCCAATTTGACGATAAAGGCAATACCAAAATAGGCCATGTGGATTTGGATGGCAATGTCGAAACACTGACGGGCAATGTGGGCGGTTTGTCCCTAGGGCGTCCTTATGCTGGTGGTAGTTATTCATTAGCCGCAAATGGTCGATTGGCCTTCACCCTTGGTAGACCAGACCATCCTGCCGATGTGGCCGTGCGTCATAAGAATGGCACCGTGAAACGCCTAACCCACTTAAACGATGACTTATTCAGTTATAAGGAACTGGGTACCGTCGAAGAGATCTGGTACAAGTCATCGTTTGATCAACGCGCCATACAGGGCTGGATCGTTAAACCTCCTGGCTTTGACCCTGCTAAAAAATACCCGCTAATCTTGGAAATTCATGGCGGACCCTTCGCCAACTACGGTGACCGATTCACAGCCGAATGTCAGTTATACGCTGCGGCTGGATACGTGGTGCTCTACACCAATCCGCGCGGAAGTAGCAGCTACGGTAAAGAGTTCGGTAACCTTATCCACCACAACTATCCTGGCGAAGATTTTGACGATCTCATGTCAGGCGTGGATGCCGTTATCGCCAAAGGTTATGTCAACAAAGATCAACTATTTGTCACCGGAGGCAGTGGTGGCGGTGTGCTATCGGCATGGATTGTCGGTCACACAGATCGCTTCAAGGCGGCCGTCGTACAAAAACCAGTCATCAATTGGTATAGCTTTGTGCTCACCGCCGACGGACCGCAGTTCTTCTATAAATACTGGTTTCCTGGCTTTCCCTGGGATCATCTTGAACACTATATGCAGCGCTCACCCTTACACCATGTGGGCAATGTCAAAACGCCGACTATGTTATTAACGGGTGAATCAGACTACCGAACACCTATTTCTGAGTCTGAGCAATTTTACAGCGCGCTAAAGATCCTTAAAGTTGATGCCGCGCTGGTACGCATTCCCGACGCCTCACACGGCATCGCAGCTCGGCCTAGTAACTTGATTACCAAAGTCGCACACATCCTTGCCTGGTTTGAGAAGTATCGGCAAAAGGATATCGAGGAGTAGCGATCTGCCTGGATGTGTAAACCTACCTTAGGGAAGTCCACAGTTGACTAACTTAGCTAGGTCCAGCACATCCACTTCAGCGAAAGGCATCACCAAATCGTAGAGCGGGCTGCTGTGCCTCCATGAATCCACGCCGATTGTCCATTCGAGCTCAAAATCAAGCGGAACAAGGGTCGTGAATAGGGGAGGCGCCAGGAGGTCGATTGCATCGGGACCTTCACCAGACACGAGTCGCGACCCCAGCGATGAGCTGGCGACCACGAGTGAAAGTGTGACGTTGCCAGCGTCGCCGCACAGAATGAGATTAGCCACATGGTAACTCTGGTTGGGCGCATTAGGGTCTGGCGTTGACCCTACAATGGCAAAACGTTGCGTAGAGCCCACTAAAGTTGGGTTTCTGGATGTGAGCTGCCAATGGTTGAGTGGCGTTGTCCCAGCTCGCACGGAGGCGAATGTTTCCGGTCGGTCGATGTCAAAGACAAGCACATAGGCGTTGAGCCCGGCATCGCCTCCTGTCCCGCTTAGTCCAGTCACATCAACATAAATATCCACAGTCGCACAGGCTCCGCCACAGTCGTTGGGACCACTCACCAGTGTGATGGGCGCGGATCCCGTAATTCCAGATTGTGCATAGATTAGACAAGGGACCAGCCACAATAAACTGTATTTAATCAGTCGGTATTGGGGGATTCTTGAACAAGGCGTTCCATTCATGGAAATGCCTCCTAATTAACGTTCGACCAAGCAGTTGGTAACAGCAAGATGGACGGCTGTCGGTATCCATGACTGCGGTCGTTACCCTTAACCACGATGGTCGTCGAAAGTTTGGGTATTTTGAACAGACTTACTGACTGTTTTTTTGCTGGATCAACAGTGTTTGGTGTCTAAGATCCAGAGGATCTCTGGTGATAATCGTCAGAGCTAACTACCGGAGGCGAGCTCGCTTTTTAGCCATGCTCGCGCAAATCGCCAGTCCAGCTTTATGGTTTCGCTCGAAACGCCTAAAACCTCACCAGCTTCCTCATTGGTGAGTCCGCCATAAAATTTCAGAGTTACTACAAATGCTTTGCGAGGTTCTTCGGCCGCCAACATGTCAATGGCTGTATCTATGCTGAGCAGGTCGTCTAAGTCCATCTGGGACTGGGCCATAATATCGTCTAGCTGAACTTTTTTGAAATCTTGGCCCCTCTTTTTTCGATTCTTGCCGCGAGCGTGATCGATCAACACGCGCCGCATGGTTAGGGCCATGGCCGCACAAAAGTGGCTATCGTTCTCCAACTCGCTTTGACTCTTCATCATCAACAGATAAGCTTCGTGCACTAATGCGGTGGGTTGCAATGTGTGTTGTGATGATTGCCGTTTGAAAAGGTCTCCCGCAATTTTGCGCAAGACCGGATAGCACTGATTAAGCAGTGCTTCTAGTTTTGGTCTAACGTTTTGCGGAACAGGCTCCAGCAAACGGGTGTCGTTAGGTTTAGGCGTTCCTGGCATATCCCATACTACAACACTCAAGGTCGAGACGCTGTGGGTTAAGGATATAGCCGATTAATTGGCGTTCGTCGTTGGCTGCCGAGCATCTTGTTTTGGGAATAAACAAACGATCACGTGTGGCTGTTCTTGTATGGGAGTTCTTCTGATTTGAAGTCGAATGTACGCCTTAACTCAAGGTACGTTTCTGACAAGGCGAAAACCTAACAGCCCGCCGCGGGCTCCAGGTCCTACCGGAGTTCGGCTTGCTGATCGGCAGAAGTGGGCACCGTGGAACCAGCTTCCGCCGCGTATGGCCCGCGAAGATGATGGATTACCATCCGATCGATAGTCCGTTTGCGCGCCGACTGGATAAACGGAAAAATCATCCCAACAATACTCCCAAACATTCCCGTGCATGTCATTAAGCCCCCACGGGTTTGGCTCTTTCAGTCCACTTGGTTTACTGGTGTTATTGCCCTGAACATCAAATTTATTCGCACAAAACCAAGCGATAGATTCAAGGATTGGCAATGTCCCCAACGTACAACCAGCTGTGTCGCAGTTAGTGACGTTGTAGTTGATGCCAGCGGTTGAGAACGGGGTGATGGAGTCGGCGCGAGCGGCGTATTCCCATTCACCTTCTACTGGCAACCTGAACCCGTCGGCGCTGTCGTCGTAGTACTGTTGACCAGCTGAGTAGTTGGAACCATCTAGCACGATCAGATAGAATTCATCTTTAAAGTAACAAGGATCGAAGCCCAGTTGCATGGAGAGCAAATTGGCAAACAGTAATGCCTCTGACCATGTTAAACATTGAACAGGATGGTCCAAGCCACCAGTGGTTGCCAAGCAGGTTGGGTCGCTCGCTAGCGAAGGTTGTAGCGCCTTCAAGTCGAGCCACATCTGACGGCTGACTTCCGTTTCCATGATATAGAAGTCCTTGGTCAGCGTATGACTAAAAGCCTCTTCATAGGTGTTGTCACGACAGGGCTCAGCTATCGGTGAGCCTTGTGTGAAAGGGCCTACTGTTATCTGGCGTTGATCGCCGATAATCAGGTCACTGACTGTGGGCACTTGAATTGGAAAGTTGCAGGGACACAGGTCTTCAATATAGGAAATGAAATCAAGAATCGAGTAGGCGTCCATGCCGGTACAAGCGCTGGGGTGATCCACATCCCATGCTCTAAACAACGCCGGGCATTCCGTTAAGTCATCGCCTTTGACGGTGGTTGTTGGATAAAGAAGTTGGCACAACAGGACTAACGCTGCAGCTTTCATGGTTCACCTCGCTTCTATGCCTACCTACGATAATTTCGCTAAATAGGGGTAAAAAGGCCGATTGCGTTGCACACGAGCTTTTGGCCGCCGAGGTATGATGTGATTGAGGAAATCATGAGTTTGGAAAATGTCGCGTCGCTGTTCCAAGCATGCATTGAACAGCCCCCATCAACTAGGCGTGCGTATTTGCAGTCAAGAACCGAAGGCAATCAAGCTCTGTTTGATCAGGTTTGGGCCCTGCTCGAGGCGGACCAAAGTGAATCACCCTTGGTCACAGGCGCCTTTTCACAAGAATCAACCGTCACTTATACCGATCTCTTGGATACCCGCGTCGGGCCTTACCAACTTCACCGCGTGATTGGTCAAGGTGGCTCTGGCATTGTCTTTTTGGGTGTGCGCAGCGATGGGCAATTTGAACAAGATGTAGCCATAAAGTGCATCTCAAGCCAGCTGGTCTCACCGCGTGATCACGCTCGGTTTGCGCGTGAGCAACAGATTCTCGCACAACTCAAACACAGCCATATCGCCCACATCATGGACGCTGGCATTCTGCCGGAGCGTGGCACGCCTTACTTCATCATGGAGTACGTCGAAGGACTGGCCATTGATGTGTATTGCAAGGAAAATCACCTACCGCTTCGACAACGAATAGCCCTCTTCCTGGATTTGTGCCAAGCCGTTGATTTCGCGCATCGAAACATGGTCATTCACCGTGATCTAAAACCAGGAAACACACTTGTTACGCGAGATGGTGTCTTGAAACTCTTGGACTTCGGTATTTCAAAATTTGTCGACCCAGAGAGCCCTAATAAGACTGCTACAGTAGGGTTCACACCCAAATACGCGGCACCTGAACAGTTGACCGGTGGAGCCGTATCGGCCGCGACAGATATTTTTGCGCTTGGCACGCTGTTTTACGAATTAATCACGGGTAACACCCCATTTGACGCCGATGAACGATCACCATTTACCTGGATGAAACAAGTCATCGAAGAGACAGCTAGATTGCCTAGTCAACGGACTAACTTGGTTGCTATCGAAGCGAATAGGCTTAAGGGTGATCTAGACGCCATTTGCATGAAGGCGATTGCTACCAAGGCCAGCGATCGTTATGCGTCCGTGCAGAGTTTAATGCAAGATTTGACGTCATTTGAAGAAGGTCGCCCGATTGCCGCCCGAAAACGAACCTGGCTATATACAGGTGGTAAGTTCTTGAGACGTAATTGGGCCATGGCTATCCTGGTAGCCGGCGGCATACTCGCGGTCGCCAGTTTCACGCTTGCCACTTTGTGGCAGGCTGCAGAGATTCGGGCTGAACGCGACAAGTCTGAAGCGGTCAAGGACTTCATGATTGGCATTTTCAGCGAAGTCTCGCCAGTTCGTGTTCAGGAGGGTGTGTTTACTGCTAAGGACGTCCTTGAGCTGGGTGCTGCAAAAGTTGAGGGCGAGTGGCAAGAGAACCCAGTTATTCAGAGTGAATTATTCTTAACCATGGGCCGAGTGTTCAGTGACATGGGCCTGATGGACCAAGCAAAGCCGCTCTTGGATCGCGCTTTGGAAATACGAGAGCAAAGCGATGCCGGAGACCTAGAAAAAGCACAATGCCACCACGCGCTAACCCAATACTATCTGGGCAAGAACGATTTTGAGGGTGGGATTCCTCACGCGCGGGCCTGCCTAGAATTCTACGGCCGATCGAATGAAGACATTGTGATTGATGTATTGAATGCCAAGGCCCAGCTGGCTGAGTTGTTGACCTTGAAGTCGGACCTTCAAGCGGCAGACGACCTTTTTAACGATGTCATCGAGCAGGCTCGTACGCGGTCTGACGTGAAACCACGGAATATGGCCGTCTACCTGACGGGACATGGCCAATTACGAGAAGCGCAAGGTCGGTATCAGGAAGCAGAGACGGTTTTTAGTGAGGCACTAGCGTTAACTCAAGCTGCCTTGGGTGAGAATCACTATCTAACGGCTGTGTCTTGGGACTATTTGGCCAGGGTCTCCTCCAAACTTGGGAATTACGAACGGGCGAATGATCAGTTTGGTCAAGCATTGCAAATCAATGAATCCTTGCTTCAAGAATTACCCAATCATCCCAGCCTCTTGACCTTCTCTAATAATCTGGCCGGTAATCTACTCAAGATGGGTGAAATTGAGGAAGCGGAGCTTGTCTATTTAGATGTTTTAGAAAGAAGTGTCGTGGCTTTTGGTGAACGGCACTTCTTTGTTGCCGGGTCAAAGAACAATTTGGCTCGTGTTTACGCACAATTGGGCCAGATCGATAAGGCCAAACAAATGTATTTAGAGAGCATTGACTTATTCGCTGAACTCTTGGGCGAGTCGCACCCCAACGTTGCCATAACTTACGCCAACCTTGGTGATTTGGTTCGTGACGAAAACCAGTCGGCGTTGGCCCTTGACTATTATTCTGAAGCCCATCGCATTTTTGTGGAAAATCTGGGCAGTGAACATCGACTCAGCACCACGCTTGCTTGGAAGCTTGGCCGTCAACTTGTGGATAGTGGTCAGTTCGAATTAGCTGATGAAACGCTGATTGCAGCGGAGCAAAGCGTTAAAGGTGACAATCAAGACCCACTTATGGAAATGAATATTCGTATTGAGCGGGCTCGACTTTTACTGCTCAGCGGCCAAAGCTCAGAGGCAGAGCTGTTCCTGCAAAAGATGCTTGATGCATCCCAAAAGTCTGAGGTTAGTGATGACCATCGAGCCAAGATTTGTTATTGGCTGGGACGTGCTTTAATTGCCGGGGGTCAACAAACCCAAGCCCGCGCGCAGTTGCTTGCTGCCCGAGAATTTTGGCTAGCAACAGATAACGCCAAACATGTGTCTGACGTTGATCTGCTGTTAACCGGTCTTTGAGGCGTGGGTAGTTGCACCTGCTTGTGTTACAAATAGGCAGAATTGATGGAGGGTGTATTTATGTTTCGACCGTTGTTAATTGCGATTTGTGTGACTCAGATGCTGGCTGCCGCGGATGATACGCAGCTGGTTTTGGTGCTGCTGAAGACGGGCGACACACAGGATCTGTCTGAAGCAGTAACCCGTGAGGCGATGGCAGGCCATTTCTCCAATATGGGTCGTCTTGCGGAGGAAGGAATCTTACTTTTGGCGGGCCCGTTGGGTCCTCCGCGATCCGATCCAGGTCATCGGGGCATCTTCGTATTTAATACTGCTGACATGGATGTAGCCTTAAAACATGCGCAGACCGACCCTGGAGTTAAGGCTGGCGTGTTTAAATTCACGCTGCATGAGTTTCGCACAGCAGATCCATTAAGGGATCTGCCCGAACTAGAGAAGTTGGCTCAGCGGAAACGAGAAGCTGACCCAAACATCCCCGACGAATGGCAAGGTCGGGCCTATAGATTGGCAAGCAGTGTCAATTTACCCAGTGAAGCGATCAACCATGAAAAGGTGCTTTTCCAGGGTCAATTGAATGGATTTGGACCCCAGGGAGAAGATGTGTGGCTGGTTGCCCTTGATGCAGAAAGCGACGAAGCCGCCAAAGCCTGTTTAGCAGGGACCGGTGATTGGACGGTACATGGCTGGTACGGAACAAAAGCGCTGGAACAACTCGGCTCACATAGGGGAGATTAATCCACAAGTTTGACGGTTTGAGTGATTGCAACTACATGGAAGGCCGATTCCAACTACCCGCCCAAGGCAAGTTCAATCGACCCGACCCTCAACGAGACTGGAACTGGCTCGCTCCCCATACGATTAATCTCTACGAATACGTCGGCAATGACCCCATCAACGCCTGGGACCCGACAGGGTTTGGTGGGCAACCTTCCCCACAAAGAATGTTTGTGAATGCGATTTCACCCGACAGTAACATTGCGCAAACGCTTGCTTGGTTGCCGTTTAAGGCAGGAGACGCGGTCAAAGACTTTGTTAAAGGAGTTGGTGACTACTTAAGCGAAGAAGTGAATACAGCTGTGGACCGCCCACTCACATATGCTGGAACCAGGGGCAATTTAGTTTGGCATCAGTTGCAAGGCACAAAAGGATTAGCCGAGCAAGCCCAAGGGTTAGGCGATTTCGTTACCGGAGCAGGCGACACTATCGCGAATGGTAATCCTGAAGACCTCGCAGAATTGGCTGTCGAAAGTGCTGTTGTCACAGCGGAGTTAATCGAGGCGAAGAAAGTCAGGAAAAAGAGAAGTAAGACTCAGAAAAAAGAACGCAGAAAGAAAGTGGGCGATAGCAGCAAGAACGAAAAACATGGCGATAATGGCCGAGAATTGGATAAAATCAAGGATAGAATGGAAGAGCTTCAGGAACAAGTCGATAATGCAAAAACCAAGAAGGAGAAAAAACGAATTAAGAAAAAGATGGCTAACATTAGAGAAACTGCTCTTGATAAAAGATCAGGGACGGAGCACGGTAGGGGTTCCGGTAGGGGCAATTGATGAATACATTACGGCTATTACCAAACAAAGGTCTTGGTCGCTATATATTGGGTAGTGATATACAAGAGTATCAAGAAAGGTATGGTGTAGTTTTACACCGAACGGAGGACTCACAGACAGGTTGGAGTTGCTATAAGGACGCCAATTCTAAAGTATATTTGTATACTGAAGATCATAATGTCGTTGCCATCACCGTTTATGATAGTTGCACCTACAAAGGTCATGAACTGATCGGCATGCCAATTGGTGATTTCTTGCAATTGCTCGACATTGAACCTGATGAGATAGGTGAACCCATCGAGTATCAAGATGGCGATGTTCAAACTCCCTACGAATTCTACGAACTTGAATTGGAGATATGGACAAGCAAGGGTGTCGTTTGTTCGATATCAGTTTGAATGAAAACTTGGGCGAGCTATATTTCGCCGTTAATTTGGTGGAAAAGGTGGAGAATGGGGACAGGTGGCGAAAATGCGGTCCGCAAACCGATTTTCAAATTCACTTTCATAACTCGAAATATGGTGCTGTGCACACGCGACGCACTGAGTGCTTTAACGGGGATTTATAACCCTAGGTAGGTCAGTTGCTTGCGGCCGGGCCGTGCTGTTTACGAATAGCCGCTGCTGAATCTCTAAACTACTGATTCCATGGATGTATACCTTGTTTACATCAGAGAGCAGCTTTCTTTAGCGGCTAAGAAGTGGCATTTAGCTGCCCATGACCTGGGCAAACTTCTGTTTTTTAATGAGACTGTCCATCAGAATCACAAGGGCTTTTTGGTCTTCGTCAGGGAGTTGATCGACTTCCTGGACTAAACAGTGAAGTTGATAGTTGCGGATCTTCAACTCTTTGTCTGGTGGACGACGCCCAACAAGCGCGTCCATGTCGACCTGGAGGATATCGGCAATCTCAATCACGGTGTCAAGGTGAGGTGCAGCGGTGCCCTTCTCCCAACGGTTATACACCCTTGGGCTGACACGTAACAACTCTGAGAGCCTCACTTGGGTGAGATTACGTTGTTCTCTCAAACTACGCAGGCGTTCGGGTAACCCAGCCATGGCAAAATCCGTCCATCCCATTAAAGATGGGTCAATTTTAGGGGTGGTTGGATTCTGTGCTTGCATGATATAGACACTATAGTCTATAAACTAATCAATTGACAAGCCTATTGACAGGTTTTGCGAGGGAGAACGCATATGGCACGGATTCCCCAGGACACGATTGAACGGATGAAGCGCGAGGTGGACTTAGACGACCTAGTTCGATCATCCGGAACGAAGCTCGAGAAGCAGGGTTCCAATTACCTGGGGCTCTGTCCCTTCCATGATGATCGTGAGCCTTCGCTAGTGATCACACCATCCAAGAACCTGTGGCACTGTCTTGGGGCTTGTGATCGCGGAGGCGATGTCTTTGCCTGGGTGATGCAACGCGAATCATGCACCTTTCGCGAAGCCTATACATGGCTCTGCCATTATGCGGGCGTAGAAGAGATCGAGGTTCAACGCCCTCAGATCCAAGTCGGCGAGTCCGATCGCCAGGAGCTGCTGAATCTTGTGGTGGATGACTACCACGCGTCACTGAAGGATTCGAAACGAGCGATGGCGTATCTCAAGCAACGCGGCATTGACGACGCGAATGCGATCGAGCGCTTCAAGCTAGGGTATAGCAACCGTTCACTCTCGAAACGTCTCCCTAGCCGTCAATGCCAGGAGGGCATGGATCTGCGGGCCAAACTGATTAGCTTAGGCGTGTTTCGTGCGTCTGGACATGAACACTTTGCCGGGTCCTTAGTCATTCCAGTGATCGATCCAAACGGTGTCGTGACCGACCTTTATGGCCGCAAGATCTTAGCTAACCTGCGGCAAGGCACCCCGAACCACACCTACTTGCCCGGGCCACACCGTGGCGTGTGGAACCTGGACGGGCTCAACGAACCCGACGTGATCTTATGCGAATCGCTGATCGATGGATTAACCTTCTGGGTGAATGGGTTCCACAACGTTACCGCTAGTTATGGGACGAACGGATTCACCGACAGCCATTTACACGCGTTCAACCAAAGAGGGGTCAGACGTGTGCTGATCGCTTATGATGCCGATCAGTCAGGCAACGAAGCCGCCCATAAGCTAGCGGCTCGTTTAGCCGCTGCTTCCATTGCCAGTTACCGGATCAGCTTCCCCAAAGGCATGGACGCCAATGTTTTTGCACTGAAAGTGAGCCCAGCGACTAAAGCCTTAGGTATCCTGGTGGATCAAGCCACCTGGATGGCGGGCCCCCAATCGGCCCAGATCGTGGCTCCCATAAGACGTGGTGAACTTGAAAAGGCCCATGAAGAGCCGCTAAATGAAGAAGCTATAAGCAAGGGGGAAGGGGATGAAGTCCGGATCACGCGGGACGATCGTCACTACCGTGTTCGAGGCATAGCCGGTGATCCGACCCACATGAAGATCAACCTAATGGTGACGCGGGATGACCACATCCACGTGGACATCCTGGAACTCTATTCGGCCAAACAGCGAACTGCCTTCATCCACGAAGCGGCCCGAGAACTCTATACCGAAGAAGCCACCCTGCGTGAGGATCTACGCTATCTCATGGGTCAATTAGAAGCCTGGCGGGACAGCCATGAGATCACCAAAGAAACGGACGGTCCTCAGCTCAGTGATCAAGAAACGGCTGAAGCTTTGGCCTCATTACGGGACCCTCATCTGTTAGATCGGATCCTGGATGACTTCGAGAGCTGTGGCATCGTTGGGGAGGAAACCAATAAGTTGCTTGGCTACTTAGCCGCTATTAGTCGCTTGCTCCCTGATCCCATTGCCATCGCCATCCAAAGCGCTTCATCGGCAGGCAAGACAGCGACAATGGATGTGATCCTTTCGTTCACACCCCCTGAAGAAGTGGAGAAGTATACCGCCATGACGGGTAAATCGCTGTTCTACATGGATGCCACCCATCTCAAACACAAGGTGCTAGCCATTGTGGAAGAGGAAGGCGCTGAAGGAGCGACCTACCCGCTAAAACTGCTGGTCAGCGAAGGCGAGCTCAACATCGCCAGTACGGGCAAAGACCCTAAGACCGGCAAGCTATCCGTGGAACGTTATCGCGTGGAAGGGCCGGTGGCTTTAATCCTGACCACCACCGCCATCGATATGGATGAGGAACTGCGGAATCGGTGCATTATCCTCACCGTGGACGAGAGCCGAGCGCAAACCCGAGCCATCCATCTCCTCCAAAGGGAGGCCGAAACCCTCAACGGGTGGCGACGCCGGCGGGAACGTGAAACCATCCAACATCGTCACCAGAATATGCAGCGCCTGTTACGGCCGATCCACGTCGTAAACCCGTATGCGCAACACCTCACCTTCCTGGATACAAAACTGCGAACCCGCCGTGACCAAAAGAAATACTTGGCCTTAATCCGGGCCATAGCCATGTTGCATCAGTACCAAAGGCCTGTACATGTGGATGAACAGCAAGGTCAAAAACTGCCCTATATCGAAGCCACCCTGAAAGACATCAGGCTAGCCAATCGCTTGATCAATGCCACCTTAGGTCGTTGCTTAGACGAACTCACCCCACAGACCAGGCGCTTCCTCGATCTCTTGGATGACATGGTGCTAGACCAAGCCAACCGCGAAAGCATGGATCGTGAAGACGTTCGCTTTACGCGTCGAGAGATCCGCGAGTTCTGTGGTTGGAGTGACTTCCAGGTGCGTACCCACATGGAGAAGCTGGTCACGCTGGAATACGTTCTAGCCCACCGTGGCCGACGCGGCCAAAGCTTCCTGTATGAGCTGGTCTATGCCGGCGAAGGGAAAGAAGGTGATCGTTTCGTGATGGGCCTCATCGATGTCAACGACCTCCAAAAACAAGAGAACGAATCCAACTTCGAGCATGATAATCCAGAGTTCGAGCCCTCATCGAGCATCCAACGAGCCCCCATCGAGGGTCCATCGAGCATGGCCCAAAACGACGTAATCGACTCAGAACACGACGATTACGCAAGCGAAGGTCCGAAGCGTCGCCAAATGGCTTACTAGGGGTGTCTAAAAATACAAGTCC
This sequence comes from Holophagae bacterium, assembly GCA_029263455.1. Classification (GTDB taxonomy): domain Bacteria; phylum Acidobacteriota; class Holophagae; order Acanthopleuribacterales; family Acanthopleuribacteraceae; genus JAGQSC01. Next base: position 5,102 of record JAJCXM010000004.1, on the reverse strand, counting down.
AACGCCTGGTGGAACATGAGCCGATCTGTCATCCCCCTTCACGAACCCGATGGATTTATCACCCTCATCTGCGCCTATCTCAACTGGATGCGGGTGCATAATTACGCCCATAGCTCGGTGGATCGAGCCGACCTTATGTTGAGGAAGTTTACGGCCTGGTGTGGGGAGCGAGGGATTACCCGACCCAAAGACGTTTCACGACGGGTGCTTGAACGCTATCAGCAATGGATTTACGCCTATCGAACGCCAGAAGGGCGTCCTTATAAGATGAGCACCCAGGCGAACCATTTAACCCATGTATGTGGCTTGTTCCGTTGGCTCACCAAACAACGGCTCTTAGTGATCAACCCTGCTTCAGAGTTGGAGTTACCGAAGAAGGAACGGCACTTACCGCATCACGTGCTAACAGCCAGCAAGATGAAACAGGTGCTGAGTCAGCCCGATCTCACAAAGCCGGTAGGTTTACGAGATCGAGCGATCCTAGAGACCTTTTACGTCACAGGGATCCGCCGGCAGGAGCTAGCGAACCTTAAAGTGTATGACCTCTATATGGAGCAGGAGACCCTGATCGTAAGGCAAGGGAAGGGCATGAAAGACCGAGTGGTGCCCATCGGTAAAAGCGCGTTGCAATGGATCAGTCTTTACCTGCAAACCGGGCGTCCGTTCCTAATAGGCGACATCGATGAGGGCTTACTCTTCGTGAGCAAATCAGGGCGACCGCTCTCGATCGAGTACTTATCCACCCTGGCCCGCAAATACCTCAAAGCGGCAGGTATAAAAGCTGGCGCCTGTCATCTATTTAGACACACGGCTGCGACGCTGATGTTAGAAAACGGAGCCGACATCCGTTACATCCAGCAGATGTTAGGCCACGCCAAGCTCGAGACCACGCAGATCTACACGGAAGTCTCCATTAAGGCACTGAAAGACGTCCATCGGCGAACACACCCAGCTGGGTAGGGGATACGCGAGACGCCGGCCGACCATGAGCAAACGTCGGCGATAATCATCATTATGTGAACGTGGTCCCTTTGGGCGTCACAATCACATAACGCGGGCGATTATCGAACGTTCTGGTAAGGCGATAAGAAACCACTTGGGCAGCCAAGGCTGAAAGAGGCGGAGCCCCTGATATGCTAGGCGTTTCAAGCCATAAGCGGCTTCCTTCTTTAGCTGCTAACCTAGCAGCTAAGGGCGAACTGGTACGTCCTTTACGTGGTGCCAGGGACGCGTGATTGACTCTGATAAACCAGAGCTTCGACAGCCACTAAAAGTTAAAGCCAGGTAGAATGAGACATGCTCTCGACCTTGCTCTGGCTCACCATCGGCTTCGTACCTTTGGATGTCACATCCCTAGAAACGCACATCGGGGATGTATCAAAATCCATCGTTTTCAGTCGAACTCATAACGCGCATGATCTATATGAGTTAAGTCTCTCGCGTGGGGCCGAAACGCTAAGTTGTATGGAAGGCCGATTCCAGCTTCCCGACCAAGCCAAGTTCAACCGACCTGATCCCATGAGGGACTGGAACTGGCTACAGCCGCATACGATTAATCTATACGAGTATGTCGGCAATGATCCGATCAACTCGTGGGACCCTAGTGGTCTGTATGTGGTTCGCGAGCCTGAACTAACGGGAGACGTTGATAAAGACGAAAAGATACTCAAGCAACATCAGCAACGCATCGAGGCATTTGAAGCGTCTAGAGCCGTTAATCTTGAGCGAGGTGGGGAAGTGGAAAAGGCTGTTGCTTCATATGGCGGTTTGGGCGAAGAAAATGGTGTGGTCGTTGCTTTTGCGAGTCCGAGCGATCCAGAAGCAGATGGCGCTGTTGAGGAGTACAGCATTGAGACAACGATCGATAATGACGGTAACTTGAAGGCACGTCTTGATTATGCTCTCGTGAATATCGATCCATCAGTGTTTAGTGATCGGGGCAAACTAGAAGCAGTTAGTGGTCACGAAGGGGCCCACCTTCGGCAACGTCAAACTTTTGCTTCGAGTATTTCATTTGATTTCCCTGAGGGAGATCCTTCGTTGAATATCACCCATGGTCAAGCCGAAACTGAGGCATTCTTAGTCACAGACAGAATACTAGATCTTTGGAATGGTCCGCCTCAATCATATCGAGCAAGAGGTGGCACTGTGAAGCTAGGAAAGGGTATCAGTGGAAACAAATTACTCAATAATATTGGGAAAATCATTGATGGTCCCAGCTATAGGGCAAAAAAGGACCTGCCTTTGTTCAAGAATTTCCCAAGTTCAAATTTGTCCGGTCAACAATAGGAAGGGGCGACGTCCTTGACGATTCTGAGAACAAGGCTAGGCCGAAGTACTGCTCTACCATTTGTGTTTGCTGCTATCACAATTGCGAGCAGCAGTTGTCTTTGGAAAATGGATACACGGATCAAGCGGATCGCAGAAAGTCTTGAGATGGAAGCAATTCTCGAAGACACGACGCTAGTCATCGGCTCTAAAGTGTCAGTGCGGTATCGAGTATGGAATAGAAGTGAAGTTCCTGTTCGCGCTTGTGTCGGCAATGGCGTAAACATAAGAATGGCCTCGACTTCCGGCGCAACCTTATTAAGGGCATACTTGACACCAGACCACACCTACTGTGAAGTGGAAATCAGGCTTGAACCAGGCGCATACTACGAGTACACAGAATCGTTCCAGGTTGTTGTGTTGGATCCAGGAGAGTTCTATCTGCAGAGTTGGCTTAGCATAACTTGTCCACGCCCATATTCTGAGAAATGTGGTGACGATTCAATCATCAATTCAACAAAGATAGTTGTAGTATCGAGCAATCAGTAGTGAAAAAGCGATAGTCGCGCTGAGCGATTGAACCGATAATTTGAGCCTCTAAGACGCCGGTTCAACGGGGGTGAAGTCTGGGGAACTGGGGAAGTCTGGGGACATTGTGAATAAACCTATTGGTGCCAGCCGATTTCTGTAGATATAGTTTGCGTAAGTTAATCTAAGTGGGCTGCTATGGCTCACCATTGGTTTCGTTCCTCTGGATGTCACATCCCTAGAAACGCACATGGGGGATGTATCAAAATCCAACGTTTTTCGCCCATCTCCTAACACGCATGATCTATACGAGTTAAGACTCTCGCGTGGGGCGGAAACGTTAAGTTGTATGGAAGGCCGATTCCAACTACCCGACCAAGCCAAGTTCAACCGACCCGACCCCCAAAGAGACTGGAATTGGCTCGCTCCCCATACGATTAATCTGTATGAGTATGTCGGCAATGATCCGGTTAACAAATGGGATCCGACTGGATATTTGCAATACGACGAAAAGCTTAAGAAGAATCATCCTCGTTTAGCTGCTTTTTTCGATTCCGCTGGCGAGAGATACGCATCTAAATCAGCTGAGTTCAAGAAAGCATTTAAGAAATACAGTCAACTTTCTGACGAGCAAATTAGTACGATATTGACGCCCGGGGCAGGCCCCATAATTGGCGTAAAGGATCTTTAGGATAAGGTAAAGAATCCAGATAGTACTGCAGCTGGCGTAACTTATACTGAACAGGGTGAGGACGGTTTATTAAGAATAGCTGAAAGGGACGGAGCCAATATTCATATTGATGATAACGTCATCAGTTTATTTGATACTGCTGACCCGGACAACAGTGGAGCGGAAGATCTTTTTGTTGATTCCGTTCTATTTCATGAGTTAACGCACTATGGTGATGTTGTAACGGATGGTGTTCTTCAAAAGGATGAGCAAGGACCCATAGAAACAGGCGTTAGGTTTGAAATCGAGGCATTCGGGGAGAAAATATCTTGGGGCAACTTATTTAGAATATTTGATGCCGAGGTGAAACGTAATCAAGAAGAGGACAAGAAATGACCATACTATTGATATGCTTCTTTTGCGGCGATCTTCAAATGAACATCGAAAATGTCGAGGTGAATTCGACTGTAGCGACTTTTTCTCTTTCGTTTGTGAATGAAGCCGATAATAAAGTCATTTTTCGTAGGCCCGATCTAAACGATGTGATTTTCCAAATAGTGAAAGTTTTGCTAGTTGACCAAGAGAGTGACGAGATGCATTTCGTCTTCAAAAACTCAATGGCGAACTTAACGGATATAACGCTGAATTGTAATAACTCGATTGTCTTGTATCCAGACGAAAGGTTTATTCAAGAGTGGGAAGTGCCATTGAATGAATTTACACCACGATTACGTCCTGGAAAATACTCCTTGCTTCTCTATTATTCATATGAGCATCAGTTTGTAACTCTGGCTGATGAATGCGAAGGCATGTTGATCAAAACGCTTAAAACAGAAAAGGTAGATATCGCTATCGATTGATCGCACCAAAAAATCCGGCCTTGCGAACTGATTACGCTCTCAAAACTCGACTTGTGTTGCTGTCCACAGACGACGCACTGAGTGCTTTAACGGGGATTTATAACCCTAGGTAGATCAGTTGCTTGCGGCTGGGACGTGCTGTTTACGAATAGCCGCTGCTGAATCTCTAAACTACTGATTCCATGGATGTATACCTTGTTTACATCAGAGAGGAGCTTTCTTTAGCGGCTAAGTAGTGGCATTAACTGCCCATGACCTGAGCAAATTTCTGCTTCTTGATGAGGCTGTCCATAAGAATCACAAGTGCTTTTTGGTCTTCGTCAGGGAGTTGATCGACTTCCTGGACTAAACAGTGAAGTTGATAGTTGCGGATCTTCAACTCTTTGTCAGGTGGACGACGCCCAACAAGCGCGTCCATGTCGACTTGGAGGATATCGGCAATCTCAATTACGGTGTCTAAAGCGCTTAAAGAGGTGCATCGACGAACCCACCCTGCCGCGCAGGAAAGATGGACGTCTATAATGGAGAAAAGGTGCAGGTATGACACGATTGATCATTGAGGTCGACGACCAAACGACAAAAAGACTTGAAGAAGCGGCTGCGGCCACATCGACGGGGATTGAAGACATCAGTGGTAATTGGGGACACGTCACGACAAAGCTAGTTTAACACCCGTTCTTGAAACACAATTTGGCGAAGGCGGCCATTTCTCCTTGATTTATGAAGTCTTGGGACCCATGTTTTAGTCATCACCAATAACCATATTTCTTTGAGGG
>JAJCXM010000003.1 GCA_029263455.1 Holophagae bacterium | reverse complement strand
GACCAATGCAACCCGCGGTCTCTTTGCCAACAATAGTGGGACTATCAACATCGCCGCGCCCAACACGGTGACCATTAACACAACCGACGACTTGGGCGTCGATATCACAGGCACCGCGCTGATGACAACCTTCGACACGATCACCGTCAACAACACCGCAGGCGGCGGCATCAACCTCAACAACAACACCGGGACCATTGACTTTGGCTTGTTAACGATCACCAACACCGGCGGCACAGGTTTATCAGCCGCCACCGCGGGTACAGTAAATGTGAATAATGGCACAAGTTCTATCAACACTAGCAGCGGTCCTGCATTGGAGGTCAATGCCACTAACGTTGGTATGACCTTCGCCTCAGTAACATCTGCCAATAGCGCCACCACAGGCATCTCATTAACGAGCGTTAGTGGCACGCTGACCATGAACGGCGGCAGTATCACAGGTAGTTCCGGAACCGCCTTCAACGTTGACGGCGGTAGCGGCAACATCACCTACGCAGGGACGATTACTAATGCCAGCGGGCGTTCTGTGTCGGTCGCTAATACATCGATGGGTGGTTTATGTGGTTTCTCTGGCGTTATCAACGACACCGGAACCGGGATTGACCTTTCTGGAAACACCGGCGCATCGATTTCATTTGATGGCGGAATAAGCATTGTTCATGGCGCTGCTGAGACGGCGACAGCCTTTAATGCGACAGGCGGAGGCACACTTACGATCGATGATACGATGACTACCAACTCAATCGATACCAGTTCAGGGACAGGGACAGCGATCAATATTAATGGCGTTGATATCGGAATCGTGGGTATGGGTCCGGCTTCAGGCGACTACGGCGTTAGCTTTACGAGCGTTTCAGCCGATGGAGGAACTAACGGTATTGTTTTGAACAGCATTGGAAGCGGAGGTTTCGAAATCACCGGCGATGGCATGACGGCCAATTCGGGCGGTGAACTTGCCAACATGACGGGCACAAATGGGATGACCACCGGTACGGGAATTCGTTTAGACCAGGTTCAAAACCTGGCCCTCAATCTGATGTATCTTCATGATTTTGATAACTTTGCCATTCGTGGCAACACCGTCACGAACTTTGAGATGTCTGATGTTGTAGTTGACGGAGTCAATGGTACGTCGGCCGGAGATGACGAGGGATGTATCTCGTTTAGTCAATTGCTTGGCTCTGCTGCGATTACTAATTGCGATATCAGCGGCGGACTAGAAGACAATATTAGGGTCGTGAATACATCTGGGATCCTCAATCGCTTGACGGTGACTGGGGGCACGATTGGGCTGAACAGCGTTGCATTGGGTAACGATAGTCTATTGGTGGAGTCTCAGGGCACAGCGACGGCTAATTTCACGGTCATTGGCACGATTTTTCTCGGCGCCGGAGGTAACCTTATTCAAGGTAATGCACTTGGGACATCAACCATGGATGCAGTTATTCAAGACAACTCTTTTGCGAACGCACACACAAACACCGTTAGCGGTGGTGTCGTTATTTCTGGGGGAAGTGCTGGCAGTAATGTGACCATTACCTATGACATTTCTGGCACCACGCCTAACTCACAAACCTTTGAAGGGGCAATTACAAGCGCCATAACGGCCAATATCGTCACCGGAGCAGGGAGTGCAACTGGCACGATCCAAAACAATAAGATAGGGGTCTCCGGTACGGCTGGCTCCGCATCAACCTTCGGCGATGGGATTCTGGTGGCTGTGGCAGGGACAGCCAGTCATACTGTGCTCATTGACCGGAACGATATCGATGGCGTGAATGGCTTTGCAGGGATTGACCTCCTTGCCAATGCATCTAGCTCGATGGATGCCGTTGTAACGAACAACATCGTAGATGAAATGGGAGGATTTTCGTTCGCAGGATTGAACACAGTTTCAGGAGGGGGAGCTGGGGATACTGCATCAATGTGCCTTGATGCCCGCACCAACACATTGGATGCCAGTGCGGTCTTTGGGTTGGACGTCTTTTTAGATCAGCTCGGTGCCGCCTCTAGCTACAATTTACCGGGATATATGGGACCAATGGGCGGCGGCGCGGCCGTGGATACCTTCATCGCGGGTCAAAATACGCTGACCGGATTTGGCGGTGCCAATGTCGCCATGAACGTCACGGGGGCTGGCCCAACCTGCCCTCCATAATTCCATTTAGCAACTGAGCGACTGCATAAGGGACACAGTCCGTGAAGAGAAAATGGAGTTGAGATTCCGGCTTGACAACATTGATATGATTGAGCATGTTGCCAGCTTATCTATTTTGGGCTCTGAAAGTGTTGTTGGGGTTGGTGCTGGTGGGCGCATTCGCCAATCAGGCGATCAATCACCAATTACCGTTGTCCTTCAAACTAATTCTGGTGCAGATCGGAGTCGTCGTCGGCGCTGTGATCCACATAGGTCATTACATGCTTTTGAGGCGCACGGTTGGTAGGCTTTATGAGCCCACGAAACTAGTTACCCGGGCTGGTCTCTATCGCTGGGTAAGGCATCCCATGTATCTAGGCGATATGATTGTTGCGATTAGTCTGGCTTCAGCTCTTCCCGCGCCTTACAGTTGGGTGTGTTTAGCATGTTTAGGTGCGATCGTTTTGCAGTCACACGTCGAGGATCGACTTATGATGAAAAAATTCGGCCATCAGTACGATGTGTGGTCGCGCACGACGCATCGATTGCTGCCTTTTCTGTGGTAGAAGATCGGCCCTTACTCGTCACATAGAGGGAAAGACGCCTAGGTTGCGTTTGAACGCATGCATCAATCCATCGAAGACTTCAAAAGACGGGGCCACGCTAATAGCTGGCGTGCTCGTGACTTGGATTAAGCTGCTTTGGCTTCCGCCGATGACGAGGTGAGTGTGATAGGGGAGAAGTGCTCGTAAATGCCTGACTTGTTCTTTGAGCTCATCGTCCGGTATCTTGTGGTTCATGGCTACGACGACAGCCAGTGCTTGGGTTGCTTTGGCGGTTTGGGCCACGTCTTCTAAAGGGAGATTAACTCCGAAATACAACACCTTAAAGCCATGAATGGAAGCGATCATAGCGGCAATGAGAATCCCAAGTTCATGTTCCTCGCCAGGAGGCGTGCAAAAAATGATCGCTGGACCTTGATTGTTGAGGCCATAGGCACGCAGGAGCACAGCCAGGATATTGCGAACGGCCGCCGTTGTTAGGTGTTCATGGGCAATGGACAGCTCTTTCTTTTCCCACAGCCTGCCAATCTCTTGCATCATTGGCACAACGACTTCGAATACAAAGGGTCGAGGCGCCATCATGGTTGCCAACTTTGACAGCTCTATGTCGGCTTCCAAACTATACTCTTTAATCTTTTCAATAATGCGATGCACATGGTCAGGAGTGCGGCTTCCCAACCCCTGGGTGTGAGGAAGCGAACCTTGCAATTCAAGCAATTGGTCAGCGCTCTTATTTGCGACGTGGCCAATTCGGTGCCCGTGATCTACGGCCCACTTCAATAGTTTAAGGCGATTAACATCGGCTTGCGAGTATAGCCTGCGGCGATTGACGCGCTGGGGCTCGACGGCCCGATAACGCTTTTCCCAAGCACGCAAGGTGTCGGCTGGCAATCCAGACAGCATGCAGGCTGCTTTCATGGGATAGAGAATATTTGATTGCTCGTTCACAGACGTCAAGTTACTTCTCCGAGTGTCCATTTGTCAATGCTTTGTCTAATTAATGGAAGGGACGAAACGCTCTCGAGAAGGAAGGGAGGACAAACCCCTTGGCTTTTTGGGTTTTACGTGCACGAGGTGATTTTGAGGATCTACGGCTACCATCGCAGGTAGATAGGCATGATTTGAGCGAGTTGGCGAGGTAGCGAATGTCTACCCCGCCATTGGGTGGAATGACTCAGGCGGGATTAGTTGGGAAGGATGACTGTGTCGATGACGTGGATGACACCATTACTGCAGAGGACATCTGTCTTAAGAACGTTGGCGCCATTGATTTTGACCCCGTTTGTCGTGTCGATGGAAAGGGCTTGTCCCTGCACGGTGGTTGCCTTCTTCAAGTTGACAACTTGGGCAGCGGTTACATTTCCGGATACGACGTGGAACGTAAGTACCTTGGTTAACGCATCTTTGTCAGCAAGAAGGGCATCAAGGTCGGCCTTTGGAATTTTGGCGAATGCTTCGTCAGTGGGTGCGAAGACTGTAAATGGTCCGTCACCTTTAAGGGTGTCGACTAGGCCAGCGGCTTTGACCGCGGCTACAAGAGTCGTGAATCCTGCACCAACGGCAGTATCCACAATATCGTTCTTTTGTCCGGACCCGGCGAACAGGTAAGGTGTGGAAGCGAGGATGAGGGTAGCTAGAATTTTCATTTGTTTCTCCTGGATTTTATGATCGCCACTTGGCGTACTTATCCATCAAACGCACCTGTTTATATTTTGTTTCAAAATAAGCTAGACAAAAAATGAACAAAAATATGTTTGTATCGCCAATAAGCAATAAATATTAAACTTGTATAAGTTTTGTTGCGTATATATATATGCAATTGAATAGTTGCGGTTTAGGCAACATGACGTGGGTTAGGCCGCACGAAAAGAACTGAGCAAACAAATATGAATAGATCGTTTACGTCGGAACAGCGAATCGGTGAGGGACACCCTCCTTTTGAAAACCCCCCTCGTCCCTTGCCGGTTCGTTGGGGGTTATGGTGATATTTCAATCCGCACAGTTTGTTGAAGCGCCGCTTGAAGAGGTTTGGAGCTTTTTCAGCGACGAATCCAACTTGGAACGGTTAACACCAGCCTGGTTGAGTTTTCGGGTATTAGACAAATCGACGCCCGAGATGTGTGTGGGCACACGAATCAATTACGCATTAAAGATTCGAGGGATTGCCGTCAAATGGCAATCTGAGATCAACACGTGGGAGCCGCCGCATCGATTCGTCGACGAACAAGTAAAAGGGCCCTATGCCAGGTGGCACCATACGCATGCTTTTGAGGCACGAGACCAGGGAACCCTGATTTCGGACCAAGTTGACTACGCATTGCCCTTTGGTTGGATAGGTTCGCTAGGTAATTGGTTCGTGAAACGCGACGTGCAAAAAATATTTGACCATAGACGTCAGATCATTCAGGAGTTGTTCAGCCGTTGAACTTAGTCGCGGTCACACCAATTCAGGGGTGATTAGATCCCTGTGACAGCGATTAATTCACTGCAGACATTACAACAACTGCCATGAAATCAGGGCGTTTACTGAGCAAATCCTTAAGCCTGTGCTGACCAACTCCGATAGAGTGATTATAGGAAACGTCACCAAAAACTTGAGAGGTTGTCATGGTCCCCAAAACGTCATCGTTTTGCCTGGTTCTGCTATTGCTATGTGTAGCTGGATTTACAAGCGCCCAGAATATTGAGTTTCCCGATTCGCAATTGAAAACGGCGCTAGTCAACGGCTTCTTTACCGATAGTTTTGGTGATTTGCCCATTGACGCCAATGGCGATGGCGAAATTACTATGGCTGAAGCACAGGTAATTGGCGGCTATATTGACATTTCCGATCGTGGGATTTCTGATCTGACCGGACTGCATCACTTTGTGAACGTAACGAGTCTCCAAGCTAGTGATAACAACATATCAGATTTTCAACCCTTAGCGTCGTTGACTCGCTTGAGCGGACTAGCAGCTTGGAACAATCCTGTGACCAATGTATCACCCCTAGCCTCGTTAGTGGAGTTGGGCTATTTGGACATATCAAGAAGCTTGATTGATGACTTCGACGCGCTTGTCACCTTGCGAAAACTCAATGATTTCTATGTAAGTGATTCGCCCATTCGGCATCTGCCGCCTACAATGGCGGCCGATATGGCTAAGCTAAGAATTTTGTCGATGTCTTCGCCATTTTTGGACGACATTTCGCCATTGTCAGGACTACCAGCGTTATCTAATTTAGCGGTTAGTTGGTCACCGATTCGCGATATAAGTGTGACTTTGACTTTACCTGCTTTAACCAATCTAAACATCAGCCATACGCGAGTCACATCCTTGGCGCCACTTGAGGGTCGCAATCTCAATTCATTGGCTGTTTCGGGATTGGCACTGGATTCGGAGAGCATTGATTGGTTAAAGGCACAAACAAGTTTTGAGTCCCTGGAAATGGGATCGGCGGGCATCAGTGATATTTCGTTTATTTCTAATATGATCAACCTTGAGTACATTGATTTTGACAGTAACGCAATTGCTGATATCAGCGCGCTTGCAGGCCTTGGGAAACTAAGTTTTTTGAGTCTGGGCAGCAATTTAATTGATGATATCGCGCCTCTCCAGGGCCTTTCTCAGCTTAACAATGTGAATTTGGGACAGAACTTTGTCAGCGACATCAAAGCTTTGGTCAACAATACGTCGGATCAACTTGAGATTATTTATCTGGATTACAACAATCTGACGGATGCCAATTGTGAAGACATCAGCGAGTTAGCTTCACGAGCTACCATGCATTTCAGTTACGAAAAACAGAATACGGGCACACTCATGTGTGATGAGCTGGGTGGATCCATTCAAGTTAACGGCCTATTGACACCGCCCAATTACCTAACCCCTCAGGATGTGTGGGTCAATCAATCTGGCAAGATTTCCGTTAGTCTACGGCACCCGAATGCCGATGGCTGGGACCGTAGTGGCGAAATGGACTTGCAATACGCCGTAACCCTTGTCTCTGATAACGAACCTCTTACTGCAGAGATTATTATCTCTGATGAAGACGTCTTCCCTAATATTGTCGTTTTTGACGTTTTGCCTGAAGGCGATTATCAGATTCGAGTCAAACGTGTGGTCGATGGGCCCGGCTACAGCGGATCCGAACGCTTTTCCGGTGCGTTGTTCCTGCCAGGACCGTCTTTGTCGGTAGGTTATGGCATTGGGACCAGTCACCGCTTCATCGATCGATGGTTGCTTCATTTACCCAAGAAATCAGGCGGTTTCGTTGGTCGGGTATCGTTCGTCAATCGCTTCCCAACTTTACCAGCCGTTGTCCGCGTAATCGGCTTTGACGAACAAGGACAACTGGTTCCGGGCGCAGACAGATCGCTGCAAGTTATTGGTGTTCGCGGTGAATTTGATCTATACGGCGGCGAGGGTGTTTTACCAGCGAGTCTTCAGGATCGTGTTTCCCATCTCGGTATTAATGAGCAGGGCAGTCGATATTTACAGGCATCAATGACCTACGTACATGAGCAGACAGAATCCATTTCCAAGATGAAGGAAATCAATCTTTCGAGCGGCTCTAGCGGATCGGCGTTCTTGTTGCCGCCGACACGTGCTGGCAGTATTGACACCAAATGGGATGGCATGGCGGTACTTAACGTGCGCAACGATAATGACGTGCGAATTTTTCTCGATCAGCGTCTGCACAGTGACGGCTCTGAGACGACGCTTTCTAGTCGCTTATTAGGCGATTTGTGCCCAGCAGGTAAGTTGCTGTACGTCATCGATGAAGGCGTCTTTCCCTATGTGGATGATGCCTACTTCGTGATTCGAACGGAGGAAAATGCCCCTGTTCAAGTCATCGCCCTTCATGGTGGTCCTGGTTTCTTGGGCGTGAACAATGAATTAACGGTTCTGAAGTAGTCATGCCAAAAGAACATGGCTATTTGGGTGGTAGTGGGCGTTTGTCGAGTTTCCAAAGGAATTCGCCCGCCTGAGTTTTAGCTGTCTTTTTGTCGAGACCTCGGTAGCCATAGGGAGGTTTGCGTAATCGTCGCGTAAGCGCCAAAAGAATCCAGCCGAAGGGCAGATAGAATCCGATCAAGTCCCAGTCGCGAAGCCATGCAATGAGGCGGTTTGATGGGGCCGGACGTTTCAGGTTACGTTCGTGTTGGACAAAGGCGATAGGCCAGGCCAATGGCCAGCAACGAAAAAAGGATCGAAGGTTGCCCATCTTCTTTTTCAGTGATCTCAGATGGTAGGGTTTCTTACCGTATTTCTTGACGTAGCGGTTCAACTCCTTTTGCATGTCTTGCCTGATCTCTTCAGATGCCGCTTTCACTTTGGCACGATCAGGCGTCTGCAAATCATTTACGCCATGTTTTTTGGCGACAGCCTCCATGTCAATAGCATCACCGATGACAAAGACCATACGAACGGGGCAGGCCGAGTACCAAAAGAAGGGGAAGATCAGGCCCAAAGGGGCGGCTGGCAAAGGTAGAAACGGTACGCCGAAAATTTTGAACACAAACCAATCGATGAGTTTAAAAGTGTAATTAAAAGGAATAATCCACTCACAGTTAATCGCATAAACAGGGAACACGGGCACTTTGTTACGGGCTGCAAGGATCACAAAACTAGTCGAAAACGGCTGCAGTTGGTAGCGGTTATTAAAACCCTTTCCAATTCCTGGCACACCTTCGGGGAAATATAAGAGACGCTCTCCGCGCTTTAGTAAGCGTTCAAAATTGTCGAATGTTAGGTCAATCCCTCCACCTCGGCGCCAAAAGTTATCGATACCAAAAGGGCGCATCCACCAAGTGACGGCTAATTCTTTTTCAAATAGTCCCCTTGTTTTGAGTTTGGGATCGTAACCATCTCGTTCCCATAACTTTGCATCCAGAACGATGGCATCGTAAGGAAAAGCGTTTCCTGAATGGTTAGGTGCTAAAACGGCACCCGTGTGCTTGGGTAACTTGTGAGCGCCTAAAAGGACAGGTCGAAAGTAGGATTCAAAAAGGTCGCCCGCGACTTCATTCATCAGCACCTTTAGGAAGTCTGGATCAAACGGCTCATAGGTCTCAGACACTAGGATTCGCCTCGGCGCAGCGCCAAGATAATAGATACCGCAAAGAGGGCACTGTAGACGGGCCAGGGTCCTTTTGCAGCAACCAATATTGCTGCGGCCACCATGCATGCGCCGGCGAATAGCGTGCCTCGAAGACCCGCCAACGGATTCTCAGGCGGTTTTTTGGTCGACTTTTCCAGGAACCTAAGTCCCTCTGTCACTAAGAGTGGGGCCTTGACCATGGCATCAACGATTTCTGGTGCGCCGCGAAAACTTTCTTTCATTAATCTCAACGGATTGAATTGATTCATGAAGAGGCGACTTATATGTCTTTTTGACACCTCCGCCACATTGAACCCCGGCTTCAGCACTTGTCCAACACCTTCAAAAGTCACCAGCGCTTTGACCATCAAGATCATTTCAACGGGAAAATACATCCGGTATTGGCCACCCAAAGAAACCGATTCCATGATGAGTTGGGCCAGCGAAAAATCATCAAAATTGGCGTTTCTATGCCATCGACGTGATAGATCTTCTACGGCACGCCTGAAGGCGGTGGGGTTTCCACCGGCGCCAGGATCAGCGACGGCGGCGATATATCTCGCCGCGTTTTCAGCATCACCGATGACCAGACAATAGTAGTAATACATCATGGTGCGACGTAGCTCGTCATCAAAGCGTCCGATCATACCTAAGTCGATGAATCCGCAGCGGGCGTCCTTTAGGACAAGTAAATTGCCAGGATGGAGATCAGCATGGAAAAAGCCGTCTTTGTAGAGCATGCGAATGATGGACCCAGCGCCAAGATCTAAGAGCTTATCGCGTTCGGCATCAGTCAGGTGTAGTGCGGCGTCGGAGTCAGGTTTCACACCATCTAGAAACTCCATGCACAATACATTTTTGCCACTTAGCTTGCGGTAGATCTTGGGAAAGACCACATCGGGCAAATCCTTGAAGTTGGCTGAAAACGTTTCGGCGTTGTCGGCTTCACGTCGCAAATCCACTTCGCGTAAGGTGTATTCGCAGAATTCGGTCAAGACGCGACGAGGTTGGTATTGCGGCAGGATGATTTGTAGGAAAGCGCCCAATGTTTTCAACAAGGTGGAGTCGCGTTTGAGCATCTCTGCGATGCCCGGTTTTACGACCTTAAGAATGACATCGTCGCCTTCGTGGGTGCGGGCTCGATGGGTTTGCGCGATAGATGCAGAACCTAGCGGACGCGGATCGACAGATGCGAAGATCAAATTGGCGGGCTGTTTCAGGTCCGCCTCAATCAGCTCGAGATAACGCTCGTAAGTGACCACAGGAAGTCGGTCTAAGAGATTCTTGAGTTCATTGGTAATGGTCTTAGGCAGGATATCTTCACGCAGACTAAGGATCTGTCCCAACTTAATGTACGTAGGCCCAAGTCTTTCCAAGCGAATGCGTAGTTGGATTGGAAAGGGTTCGTTCACCAATTTGCCGTCGACAAAAAGGCGCGCCCAAAAAGCCATGAAGCGGGTAAACATGAAACGGATGCCGCTTTCTCCGTTGGCCTTCCGTTTGCGCACAGACCTGATGAATCCGCCCAGAGCCAGCCCCATAATATGGCGCATGGTGGTGAAGAACCGGCGAATGATGCCCGGTACAGGACGTTCTTTTAGTAGCTCAAAACCCGCATAGGGCGAACTTTCGGGCTCTATTTTGCTGGCTGTGGATACGCGTACGGGTTCAGACATGACTGTTCACTTGGAACCCGAGCTGCATGGTCTACCGGTTTCGGCCGTACTTCTCGTGACTGGATACCCAATCGAGAGAGGATATGGCAGAACCTAGCGATATTTCACCGGCCAATGCAACGCCCGCCACAATCTCGGCAAAGCGATTGACGCTACCGCGCCCTGTGCAGCCCATAACCTGAAGACATTCATTTTGCGTGGCCAAACCCGTTCCGCCACCATGGGTTGCCACAATTAAAGAAGGTATGGTGATTGAGATATAAAGATCTCGTTCAGGCGTCAGCTCGGCAAAACAGATTCCAGCTGATGATTCGGAAACGTTGGCCACGTCTTGGCCAGTGGCGATAAACATGGCCGTAATGCCATTGGGCGAATGAGCACCGTTGTTGTTTGCGCCTGACATAAAAGCGCCAATATTGGCGACCTGTGAGTGGGCGACAAGGCTTTCGGGCTCCACGCGCATGATGTCAATGAGTACTTGTCTGGGCACGATCGCTTCAGCCGTCACCCTTTTTCCCCGTGTGCGCATGATGTTTACTTGCGATGCCTTTTTATCAGTGGCGAAATTCGACTCTAGGTAGAAATGGCGTATGTTGGTGTGCTGTTCAAGGATCCAACTGCAAGCGGCAAAAGTCGCTCGGCCCACCATGTTCTGGCCCGCGGCGTCGCCTGTGGAGTAGTTGAATCGCAGGAATGCAAATTTATTTGATAAGAAGGTGTCGATGAAGAGCAATTTGGCGATGCTTGAAGTTGCCTCGGCATGCTCCCTAATATCGTCCATGTTACGGTCGGTCCAGAGCTTGAATTCTCGCGCTTCTCGGGCGTTATCGAAGATAAAGACGGGCGCACGCTGCATGCAGTCCATGGAGACAGAGCAGGTAACGCCACCGGACGTGTTTAAAACTTTGATGCCGCGATTGTAGGACGCAATTAAGGTTCCTTCGGTTGTCGCCAGAGGCACTAAATAGTCGCCGATGGCATGTTCACCATTTACTTTTAAGGGTCCGGCAAATCCGATCGGCACTTGAGCAACACCCGTAAAGTTCTCCACATTGCCTTGCGTCGTTTTCGGGTCAAAGGAATAGTGATTAATGTGTTTCAGGCTGACGCCGGAGTATTTCTCGACAAATTTCTGTCGGGCCTTGATGGCGGCTTTACCGTAATCATCATCTTTAAAGTATGGGACGCTAACGCGGTCTGGATCGGCGTCGGCAATGGTGTCCTTTACGTTCAGATTCATGGTGCCAAAGTTGATGGTTTCAAATGAAATGGCAATGCGATGTTTGCCACGTTCAAGCTCCAGGTTATCGACTGAAACGGTAGCAACCTCGCGTAGCGGAAAATCGATGGGTGAATCTGGGCTGATCGCAGTCGGCGCGATCAATTTCCCCTTAACCTTTAACTTGACCCGATCCAAGCCGATGGGATCGTCATTGATAGAGAGCGAAAGCAATCCCGTAAAAGTGGCATCACTCAGACGATTCTTCAAACCGAAGCTGATCCCGGTAGGCGTATTTTGTAAGCTTCCCAATGTATAGAGTTGTTTGAGGATGAGTGATGGGACTTTCAGCATGGATTTCTCCCTGGAATTCATGAGGATTGAGCGCGATTAGCGTCTCTGAGCATATCGAGTTGAGGGTTCAAAGTCAACGAAGTGAAGCCCAAGAACGGGACTTTAATGAATGATCACTCATTTTTGTTGGGTGTGTTGGTATTGCTGTCGACCGGCATGCATACGCTGGGCGTATTCGGAGGGTCGAAAACGAAATAACCACGCCATTTGTGGCTCACCGAACTCCATGAAAACCGCTACAAACTGTTTGAGTCGTTCGTTTCGTTGCGCATCATCTTCGGCCTCAAACTCGGTGGTCATTTGTTGGCTAATCGCATTGAGTAAACGGGTACGCGCTACTAGTTCTAATAAGCATGCGGTTAAGAAAAAGCCAGTATCTGGGCTGTGCTGGCCGGTAGCAAGTTTAAGACGAACGTCAGCAATGATTTGGGACACCATGGATTCGTCGCCATGGTATTCAAATCCGATTTCTAGATCGTGGCTCTGAGGTTGCTGTTCTCGGATTTCACCACGGAAGGTGGGATCAAAAGGGAGATTCATGGCAGCGCTTGTGCGCTCGGCGGCGGCGGGAACTGGCCGTGGCTTTGGTGGGCAAGTTTATCTAACTGCCAATCGATCACCAGACCTTGTGCCGATCGCTCAGCAATGGCTTTGCTGAACCA
The DNA here is from genome assembly GCA_029263455.1 of Holophagae bacterium. Lineage (GTDB taxonomy): Bacteria > Acidobacteriota > Holophagae > Acanthopleuribacterales > Acanthopleuribacteraceae > JAGQSC01. The sequence continues at coordinate 405,134 of JAJCXM010000003.1, read as the reverse complement.
CTTTTCGGTAAGAAAGAGGGCAGGATCGTATGATTTGGCACCGCCGACCGACGTGATGAATTTGCCATCATGCACAAACGAAAGTTGGCGTTGGGTCTTGATCAGTGGGAACTTTTCAGCAAAAGCGTCTTGGTCACCAGGGAAAGTGGTTGCGTAACGCCCATTGAGTTGTTCAGTGGCGGCCAATACAAATGCGCCATCGCAAAGCGTCATCACGATTCGAGCTTGTTTAACCCGTGTTGAGACCCACTGCATGAGCACGTCGTTCTCAAGATCTGTATCCATGGAATGCTCGCCTGATGGAATCACTAAAACATCTAGATCTGGGCAATTCGCGAATGAATAGTCGACTTCAATACGTAATCCTTCTGCTGTTTTGATGGGTTGGCCATCCTGGGAGACTAGGAAACATCGGAAAAAACGTTGCGGATCACGATATCTAGAATGCTCAAGAATATCGAACGGCGCTACTAACTCGGAATTAAAGACACCGTCAACAACTAAGAAGCCAGTTTCGTAGACCTGTGCCTGGATTGAAATGCAAAAGACGCTGAGGATGATCCACTTCATGCTCCAACCTCCCCAAAAAAACGGGCCATAATTCGTTCCAACCACACCTGATCAACCTCATCAAACTGCTCGAGCTGGTCGCTATCCACATCAAAGACGGCAATAAGTTGGTTGTTTTGATCAATAACCGGAACCACTATCTCTGATTGTGAGCGGGAATCACAGGCGATATGGCCCGCAAACTCGTGAACGTCTGGCACGATCAATGTCTGCCGTTTACTGGCAGAAGTTCCGCAAACCCCTTTACCAAATTCAACGAATAAACAACCGACGGTGCCTTGATAAGGTCCCACCTCTAAACGACCATTCTTGACCAAGTAGAAGCCGACCCAATAATAGTAAGGCAGATGTTGTTTGAGCACAGCATTAATGGTGACCATACATGTCAAACTGTCGTTTGTGTCCTGTAAAATCGCCTCTAGTTCGAGCAATGACTGCTTGTAAATGTCTGATTTCTGCAAGATGAACCTCGGAAGGATATGAATTTGGCCCCAATAGCTTTGGGATTCGTACGAAATAGTAACCTAGCATGGGCAAGAAGCGGGTGGACGCTGGAGTTGGCGACGAATTTGCTCTATGTCAGTTCAGATGAAGAATCTGAAGGGCTCTTCGGTTAGAATAACCCGTTTTTGTTTTTAGTAGGAGGCTGTGTTGGTTCTTTTAATGACGATGTGTATGTTGGTTCAAAATTCAGATAAGGCGACGCAACTTTTTCAGGCCGTGAACACGAGCGGGCCTGTTGCGGCCATCCGCGACTTGCTGGATAAGGGTGCGCCCGTTGACGCAGCCAACAATGACGGCGTCACCGCCCTCATGCTCGCCTCCTATTTGGGCAATGACGCCACGGTGCGATTACTATTGGGACGGGGCGCGAAAATAAATGCCCAGGAAGCCAAAGGCAACACGCCACTTATTTATGCCGTTGCCCACGATCGGCCCGAACACAATGCGGCGGTTATCGAAATGTTACTCGCTGCTGGTGCTGACCCAAATCTAGCAGCAAGCAATGGAGACACGCCCTTAATGGTGCTTACGCGGGCCGACAAACCAGGCATTCGGTCTCGAGAATTTGTGGCATTATTGAGTCTAAACGCAGACATCAATATTCAAGATCGCACGGGTCGGACGCCGCTGATGAATCTTGTGGTGTCGCTTGATGGTCAATCTGAAGAAGAACTGTCAATATTGGATTTTGCTTTCCAACAGCCGGTAGACTTTGGCATCAAGGACAAAGCAGGCTTTTCTTTGGAAGACATCGTTAAGACCAAGAACAATCAGCTCATTACGGCGATGTTCGAAAAGTACCGGCCTGAGCATTAATCGAACAGGCTAAGGACTTGTTCAGGCGGTCTACCAATGGCGGCTTTTTTTCCGTAGATGACAATTGGTCGTTCAATTAGTTTTGGGTTTTTCGCTAATATCTCTGCCCATTGATCTCGCGTGCGTTGGTCTTTAGTGGAAAGCCCGAGCTCCTTAAAAAGCGACTCCTTATTGCGAATGATCGCAGGGGCGTCACGGTCCAAGTAGTTGAGGATGGTTAGGATCTCAGCTTGAGTGGGCGCGTCTTCAAGATAGAGCCGGATTTCGGGGTCATGTCCATTTTGGACAAGCAACTCGAGTGTTTGGCGACTCTTTGAGCAACGGGGATTGTGTAAGATGATGGGCTTCATGAGGTCTCCGCGGACGGTCAAGATAGCGAAACATAACACAATTCGTGAAGCCGTTTGTCGTGCTTCGCGATCATTTATATGACATCGCTTGCCTATCCACTATTGCCTGCTGGATAAGGGCGACTAGAATAAGGACGTAAATAAGATAGGGGAGGCACCTTTTGCTGACGGCATGTTGTCTATATATTTTCGCGATTAATGACGAGCTTAATGTCCATTTACCGCCAACCATGGACTGGCATGGTGCCAGTGAGTCGCTCATAAAGCCCGAAACAGATCCTTGGGTGACGCCAGCAGAATCTAGCAGTTTCAGGTTCACACCCACTTATGATCAAACTTATGCCTGGCTAAACCGGCTGGTAGCTGCGAGCGCTGAACTTGAAATGATAAGTATCGGAAGCAGTGATGGTGGTTATGAGATCAAGGTCGTCATTGCTTCCAAAGATCGATCATTCACCCCTGAATCAATGAAACGTTCTGGCAAACCCATTTTGTTTGTACAAGCGGGTATTCACGCGGGTGAAATTGACGGTAAAGATGCTGGCATGATGTTGTTGCGCGATATCACTCAGGGTTCGAAATCGGCTTTGTTAGATAACTGCCAATTGTTGTTTTTGCCCATTCTTAATGCGGATGGCCACGAACGCGCCTCAGCCCTTAACCGAATCAATCAGCGTGGCCCTGAGATCATGGGTTGGCGAACCAACAGCCGTAACCTCAATCTCAATCGCGATTACACGAAACTAGATACGTCTGAATTGAGAGCACTTATTCCCTTTATCAATCGCTGGCAGCCTCATCTATATCTTGACTTGCATGTCACTGATGGCATCGATTACCAGTACGACATCACCTTTGGTCATGTAGGCACCCATGGCTATTCGCCAGCGATTGCAGGTTGGTTAAGAGATAGTTTTACGCCCGCCGTCAACGCAGCGCTTTCCGAAGCGGGCCACATTCCAGGCCCACTCATTTTTGCGATTGATGATAGTGATCCCAGCAAAGGCATTATCGACTGGATGGGCGGACCTAGATTCTCCAATGCCTACGGCGATTTGCGACATTTACCAAGTGTCTTGGTTGAAAACCATTCCCTCAAACCTTATCGCCAACGTGTTTTGGGGACGTATGTACTGATCGAAAGTAGCATGCGCGTTCTCGCGGCAGAATATCAGAAACTGGCTCCAGCCATTGTAAAAGACATGGCGCGTCGTCCTGACAAGGTGACTCTGAATTGGCGTGTCGGTGATGCAAAACCGGAAATAATGAGTTTCTTGGGCATTGCTTACGAAAATGAGATTTCGCCTATCACGGGCGCTAAAGTGACCCGATGGCTGGGAACACCGAAGACTTATGCGATGCCGTATATCAAAATGACCCAGCCCTCGTTGGTTGAGCCGCGTCCAATAGCTTATTGGGTGCCAGGCTCGTGGGTCGAAGTCATTGATCGTCTACGTGATCACGGTATTGAAATGACTGTTTTTGATCGTGCCCAGCAAAAGGAACTCCAGATATTGAAGTTAGTGGATCCGACCTATGGTGAAACACCATACGAAGGTCGTGTACGGGTAACTGCTTCGTATGTGACGATGGACCGCCAAGTACGAATGCCTGCTGGTTCTGTACGTATCGCAACGGATCAACCTTTGGGCGAGTTCGTGATGATTTTACTTGAACCCAGTAGTCCTGACTCTCTATTCCAATGGGGATTCTTTCATTCCATTCTTCAACCGACCGAATATGCCGAAGCCTATGCCATGGAACCATTGGCTCAAGCCATGTTAGCTAGTGATCCCCAGCTGAAAGCACTGTGGGAATCTGAACTGGAAGCGAGCCCAGAATTGAGGGTCGATCCCAGGGCGCGACTAGAATGGTTTTACAAGCGATCTGATTATTTTGATCAAAACTATCTTGTATATCCCATTGGACGAGAAATATAGTTCGCGCGCGCTTGCGATAATCGCGCTATATTGAAGCAAATTGCAGGAGGTACAGAAATGGGTAGAGGTGATAGAAGAACACGCCGAGGAAAGATTGCGGCAGGTAGTTTTGGGAAAACGCGAATGCGTAAGAAAAAGACAACTAAGGGCAAACAAAAGTCGGCTTGAAACCTACGTCTACCAAAGTAAAACGTAAGACTCTTTCGTCGGAAATTGACGCGCTCATTTTCGACCTTGACGATACATTGTTCGACACCAACGGCCAACTTGTGCAACCGGCTACCCGGGAGTCGGTTGCTGCCATGATCGAAATGGGGCTAAAGGCTTCTTTTGATGATGCACTAGCCCAACGAGCCGTATTCTTTCAACAGGCGCCACGCTTGGATATCCAAGAACGACTGGTCGGTCACTTTGGAGTCCAAGAAGGGTCGGATGCTGACGCTGTGGAAGAGGCAGGTAGGCTGGCTTTTTATCAGCGCAATGTGGAGTCCCACATTACCTTATTTGAGGGATGTTATGACTTGCTGGCCCTAGCCAAAACTCGTTTTCAGCTGTTTCTTGTAACCTCGGGGTCACCTTCGACACAGCGTCAAAAGGTGGATCTCTTAGGGATAGAGCCTTTCTTTACGGATATGACCTTTGTTAATTCGGGCAATGGCGAAACTAAGAAAGATGCGTTTTTGCAGCTAACCGAACGCCATCAGCTCAATGCACCTCGGGTTTTGGTTGTTGGGGACCGAATTGATCGTGAAATATCGGCAGCCAATCAGTTAGGTATGTGGACGTGTCAAATTGCTCGTGGCGAATATCGGCATCTTAAGGTGACGTCAGCAAGTGAATCTGCAGATATTGTCTGCGCTCATGTCACTGAATTGATCGGCTGGCTTGGCTTAAACAAATCCAAAGGCACTGCAGCCCATCGCTTGCGACAGGATGATAAGTCGTCTACGCTAGGTGGGTTGCGCTAAATTATAGCTAAATCAGGGGATAAACCATGTTGGTTGCGTTATTAATATCTGCTGTTTATTGTGACTCATTGCTAAAGTCGGGTCCTATGCTGGCCAATGTGGAAGCCATGGAGATTTCCATTTGGTTTGAGACCACGGAGCCTGCAACGGTTGAAGTTGTTTATTGGGCAGAAGGGAGTCCTGAAAAGATTCACGTCTCTCGTGCCCTGGAAACGTCCGAAGAACGCTATCTGACGGGTACTATTAAGCTCGTTAATTTGCTTCCCGAAACTCGTTATGAATATCAGCTGAGTGTTAATGGGGAAGCCATTGAGCGTCCGTATGCGACGAAGTTCAAAACTCAAGCCTACTGGCAATGGCGCAAAGATCCATCGCCATTTGATGTACTTATAGGTTCCTGTATGTACATGAACGATCCACCATTCGATCGTCCTGGCGAAAGTTACGGTACCGATCTCAAAATTATTGAGGCAATGGTCATAACAAAAGCCGACTTTATGCTTTGGCTGGGAGATTCACTCTATTTTAGAGAGCCGGAAGTCTATTCACATGCACGTCTAAACTATCGCATGAGTCGCAATAGAGCGATGCCTGAATTGCAACCTCTTTTGGCCGCGTATCCGCATTACGCAACCTGGGATGACCATGATTACGGACCCAACGATTCGGATCGCAGTTATCGCGAAAAATACAAGACCTTAGATTTGTTTCGTGCCTATTGGCCAAACCCTTCGGCTGGCACGCCGCAAACCCCTGGCGTATTTACCTCATTTACCTATCAGGACGTCGATTTTTTTATGCTCGATGATCGTTTCCATCGGGCCCCCAACGACGACTTAAATCCAGATAAAGACTTTTTGGGAAAAGAACAACTGAAATGGCTTATGGATGGTCTCAATTCTAGTAAAGCAAGCTTCAAAATCGTGATCGTGGGTAATCAAATACATAACGATCGCAGTCACAATGAATCCTACGCTCATTTCACCGGTGAATATGCGCGCTTTCGGCAATGGCTTGACACATCTGGTGTTGAGGGTGTGTTGTTCCTTTCCGGTGATCGGCATTTCACCGAATTAATAAAGATAGAACGTGTCGGTCTCTACCCAATCTATGAATACACATCATCGCCGCTTACGAGCGGTGTTTACAAAACACTACAGCAAGAAGTTGTTAATCCGGTTCGGATAAAAGGGACACTGGTTCATAAAGAGAATAATTACGGAACCTTGTCGTTTTCAGGTCCCCGAAATAACCGTGCCTTAACCATGCGTTGTTTTAGTGTGAGTGGTGGCCTGTTGTGGGAACACAGCATTACCCAATCTGAATTGAAAATTGTTAAACCAAACCCGGAATTCGAACTTGACAGAGGTCCCTGAAACTAGGGCCAACTCACACGCCCGCACAGGCGTAAATAGTCGGATCGCGGCTGTACAGATTGGGGTATTTGTCCTCGTTTGCATCTGGCAGGCATGGTCATTTCCTGCTTGGCAGCCTCCCGACGAATACGAACATGCTCTTTATGCCAATGCATTGGCCTACGAGGGCTGGATTCACCCTATACCGGATAGTCAAATTCGCCGACACGGAATTGAGGCCTTTCAACCATCGCTCTATTATTGGGGTCTGGCAGCCTTGTTGCGATTGACGGATGTCCATGTTCCGCAGAGTTTACTTACCAATCCGCAAAAGAATCCCAATTATCCATACGTGGTTTCGTCAACATCGGGCTGGCAGTTGGCCTTGGCTGTCGGGCGTGGATTTGCGGTCCTGCTGGGACTATTTTGGGCTTGGGGCTGTTGGCGTCTATTGAGCTGTTGGCTGGGCGGGGACGGGCTTTGGCTGTTGCCAGTTTGGCTTCTAGCGCCGCATACCGTACAACTCTTTTCTTCAATTTCCAATGATGCTTTGGCTTTGGTCTTTTCTGTTTGGTCACTTCAAGCGATTAGCGCGATGATTAAGAGCGACTCCGGAAAATCGGGCACTATAAAGTCGATGGTACTGATGTTGTTGGCTTGCATGTCCAAAATGACGTCGGTCATTCTTGCGCCCGTCTGGCTTATGGGTTGGATTGCTTTCTGGTTGAGTCACCGCAACAAGAAGACAAGGAAAGCCATTGCACAGACAGGCCTCTTTGGGTTAATAACGGTCTCAGCGTTTGCTACTCTGCGTTTGTATTCGGTTGGGGATCTAACGGGATCGAAACTGTTGGATAAGTTAACGCCGGGCTTTTCAAGGGTCACGAATATGGTTCCGTTGGATGCTGCAACGCCCGTCATGAACGAGTTTGGTGCGCGATTTCTCCTCGATTGGGGGCACCAATCGCTTTGGTGGGACTCGGGTTCATTGTGGCTGTCCTTCCTTTGGTTGGCTTGTTTAGGATTTGCCGCTTTTTCACTTTGGCAGGATTGGCGCCAAAAGAGCTTGATTTGGTGGCTGTCCTCTGTGGCGCTTGGTTCGGCAAGTTTAGCCATCGTCTTTCTCATGCGAAACTACGTCGTCATGACCAACATCCAAATACGCCATAGCTGGTTCTTACTATTACTTAGTTGGCTTTCACTTGCCGGATTATTAGTCAAGCACCCTAAGGTTGGTCGTTGGACGGCCGCTCTGGTCTCTCTGACTTTGGCGTCTGGGCTAGGGTATGGCTGGGCACACCAAAACGTTCAGCCATCAAAGGCAGACGCTGTCATCGCCGACACGGATTATGTGACTTTTCGGAATCTATACGTTCAGAATCGTGAAGATGGCTACGCTTATTTACGGACCGCCAAGACGTTACTGAGTGATGCCCGGCAAGCATATGGACACAAACGGTTTCGAGAAGCTTATAGGTTGGCGAAATCGTTCCTGGAGTTAGAAAGCCAATCGATCGACGCGAGACTAATCGCAGCTGCTTCGAGTTTCGAGCTCGAAAACTTTGATATAGCCAGAGACCTGATGGAACCCTTGCCCAAAGAAACAGCTCCCGTCGCAATTTTGTGGCTTGAAACCCTACTTGCTTGCGGAGAGAATGAACAGGCTACCGAATTTGTTGATGGATTGACTTCGCAACGAATACAGGCGCTAGGGCCATCCTTTCAGCGGGTTGTGCTACGCATCCGCAGCGGAGATGCACATTAATTCGACGTTTCTGCTTCTTGAACGACTCTGAAACCGCTGAAGAACGGCGGACAAGTGACGCCATTTTTACTTTGGTCTGCTGACAAGAAAGCGCAGCCGCCGACACAAGTGAGTTCGTTATCTGGACCGCTCACCCATTCTCCGAGATTACCATCCAAATCAAAAATGAGTTGATCTTTAGCCAATGGTTTTCCTGAGCCAACCGCCTTAATAATGGAAGTTTGTGAAGGCAATGCTGCAATGATTTTCTGTAAAGACGCAGCATCATCGGGGTTTGGTGCGTAGCCGGCCCAGTCATCAAGTATGTTTCCAGCCGGTTTATCGTAACCCTTGAGTTCGTCCTTTTTTGGGAGTCGGTACCGCGATCCTGTCTTCTCGGATAGCCATTGACAATATGCGAGTGCCTGCTCCGCTTCAACGGCATGCATCGGCATGTTCTCTTGCCCTGCAATCACGGTCGTTTTCGGGTTGAATTCTGCAAACTGGCGGCGTGTGACTTCAAATCTAGCCACCTTCAAATCATTCAGGACAACGGTTTCAGGGCGTAATACTCCTTGATCCAAAACGCCCCACGCGCCGTTGATATGGGCAAAATTTGACGAACTTCGTAAGACAGCAAGAGGGCTGTCTTCTTTAACGGCCTTTTCGCTGTCGTCGCTGGTTTTGAATAAGAAGCGATCAAACCAGGCGAGTTCCTCGTCAATCTTTCGTTTTTGATGAGCCAGTTGCAATAAGCCATGCGGTTCACCTGGGAAGAGGATGAATCTGGTGTCAACTTTGCCCAACTGTTGTAACGCTCGAAAATGCATCCAACCTTGTTGTGTGGGCACGGCAGTATCTTTATCACCGTGGAAAATAATGGTTGGCGTAGTTACCTTTTCTAATTGGAAGAAGGGGGATTTGGCTCGGTACAGGTCAGGATCGGAGAATGGAGTAGCACCAAAATAGTAGTCGTCAAAAGACGCCCCAAATCCACAATTCGCCCAGTCAGATGTCCAGTCCACATCACCGGCTCCAGCCGATGCGGCCTTGAAGCGGGTCGTGCGGATCGTCATCGCCGTTGTTAGGATCGCTCCATTACTCCAGCCCATGATTCCCAATTGCTCGGGGTCGGCGAGTCCCTTTTCAATAAGGTGATCGACGCCATTTTCAATATCAATTACTTCTAGGTCGTAGTAGTTTCCGCCTCCGATAGACTCCACGAAGTCCAGACCGTAATGGGCGCTGCCATGATAATTTGGCTTCAGAATTAAAGCGCCTCTTTGGGTGAAGAGCTGATGAGGATAAGCCCAACGCTCAGCCCAAGCGTCCATGTCTAAACTTGCTGGTCCGCCGTGGATCATGACAACAAGTGGGTAGGTTTTCCCGGCTACATAATCCTGTGGATAGTAGAGAATGCCTTCAATAGAATCTCCATTTGCGCCGATCCATTCAATGACTTCGGTCTTGGCGGTTCGTTTCTTTTCAAATGAAGGGTTCAGTTTGGTGATCACTTTGACGTCATTGAGGTTCGCCTTCTTGTCGAGTATGCCAGAAAACCATTGGGTCGGTTTTGATGATGTCGAGTGGGCAAAGACATATCTAGCGCCGGATTTGGAGCTGGAAAAAGACTGGATATGCCCTTGCATTTCGCTGGCGATAACTTGTTTGATGTATTGGCCTTTTTTGTCACGTTCGTAGCGGACGAATTGAGATCTTGCTCCGTTTGCTAGCAAAGCCGTAAATCCGGAATCATTGGCGGCAAAGTCGCGACCGATACCGCGTTCCCAAGCGATATCTATTTGATTCGACTTACCTGTTTTAAGATCAATTTCGTGAACCTCTGTGATGGAGGCGATGACGTACACTGGGTGACTACTTCGCTCTACCAACGCAAACAAGCGTTCGCCGTCAGGCGAAAAATAGTACGAACCTGGCGCTATGTGTTGTCGGTCCACGAACAATTCGATTTTTGTGTTTTGTTTAAGGTCATGCAGGTAAATGCCAGGTGGCACTTTATTGTCATAGCCATAACTGGCGCTACGTTCGTGAACGGTGACGATGTGTCGGCCCTGGTTGGAAAGGGTCATGTCGAGCATGCGGTCATTGTTAGATGTCAAACGCTTCAGCTTCTTTGACTCGAGCTCAACTTCGAAGAGCCGGATCGGCGGCTCCAGGCTGGCGTCATCAATGGCATTACCCTGATCCTTGAGTTCCTTAACTTGGGTTTCCTGATAACCAGCGTCTTCTTCCTTCATGCAAATCAGCGATTCATTATTCTTCCAAGCGTAATCTTGGATTTGACGTTGCTCGCTTGTTAGTGGCCAGGAGTCGCCGCCTTGCAGTGGCAGAATCCATATCTGATTGCCCTCTGGCTTTTTCTTAACCCCGGGCTGTTCACGGCTACTTAAAAAGGCGATGTTTATGCCGTCTGGTGACCATTTTGGACTGGTACAGTTAGCAGCACCTTGCGTTAGTTGCCGTATTTCGCCGGTTTTTAGATCGGTGATGAATAAATGGCGTCTAAATTCGTTTTTTTCGCTGTCATGACTGGACTTAACCCAAACAGCTTGCTCTGAATTAGGCGAGATGACGAATGAACTCGCCGATTCCGCCCGAATCACATCGTCGACGGTCCAACTGCTGGGGTCACCTGTATAAATAAGACAAGCAACTAATAGATACATGCACATAACAAAGCCCCTTACGTCTTGATCACAAGGCGCCATTGTAGCCGAGCAGGGTGATTACCAGAAGTTTTGTGTCACAAAAAGTTTGCTAGATGGACCGATGGAAAGCCCGATTCCTTCTTTTGAGTAATGTTCTGCCAATAAATTGGCGCGGTGACCAGGGCTGTCCATCCATCCCTGAACCGCTGCGGTCGCGATTTGCTGTTCCGTGAGCCAGTCGTTCGAGACGTATTTGGTTCCTTTCTCGATACTATAAGACGAACTTCGATACAGATGTCCTTGATAGATGTTTTCTCCAACACCCATTTTCAGGTCGCCGCTGGGCGTGTGTCCTCTAACGGGATAGCGGCGTCGCCGAGCGCGATCAGTCGGATTCTCGCCATCCGGATTGACATGATCAATGAATTCGCGACGGGCCATATCCTTACAATGTTCGGTCGCAATCCGCGCTAAAGACTCGTCATAGGCAAGCTCACCTAACTCGTGTTTACGACGGATTAGATTGACTTGGTCGTGGACGATAAGGGCGATTCGTCTGAGGTTAATGGCAGGTTGATCAGCGGCATTATCCACCACCACGTTGAGCATCGAGTCTATGGTTCGAGGTAAATCTGGATATTGTTTTTGTACCGCTTGGTTCTGTAACAGCCACTTCTGTTTGCCCGACCTGACGGCTAGTATCAGTGGACTGACTCCGTGCTGATTGGGAATATCCAAGCTGGCACCATGCTCAATGAGCGAACTGATTAATCGTTCGTGTCCTTCGCGAATGACCATGTGCAACGCCGTTTCACCATCTTGGTCTTGAGCGTCGACTTCAAGATTCATCGTAAGGATGAGATCCAATAATTCCGGTGATCCAGAAAATGCGGCGTGATGAAGGAGGCTCGATCCCCGTTGGTCGCGTAGATCAGGTTTCGCGTTTTCTGCCAACAGCAGCTTGGTCATTAGCAAGTTACCAAAGCGGACCGACCAGAATATCGGTGTTTTTCGATCGGTACCCTCAATGTTAGGGTCCGCGCCTCGATCTAACAGAGCTCGGGTGAGTCTGGTCTGACCGTTGTACACCGTCCAGTGGAGTGCGCTGTCGCCAAATCGATTGACGGCATTTGGGTTAATTTTTCCCCGCAGAAAGACGTCTACCTGCTGATCGTCACCTCGCATGATCGCTTCAACAAAGGCGCTATCCGAATACGGCGTAACCACTTTGATGGCCCGTTCGACCACGGGTGTTGGGTCCGCACCACACGCGTTAAAGAAAAGGAATATAATTGTTAGTGTAAAACGTTTCATAAGTAAGATTTGAACTCTTGTTGTGCACCTTTGTTCGCATTTGAGCTAAAGATGTTGCAATTCGGCTTGCGCATGGATTTCACGAGAACCTATTGTGAACATGTAATTACAATAACAATCACGGAGGGTGATGATGATCAAGTCGGTCGTAGGTCTTTTTACACTATTTTTGCTTCAATTGGGCGCCTTGGCGCAAAACGAAGCGCCAGACACCGAGATTATCCACCCAGCTAACGACATTTATCTTAAACGTGGCGACGCTTTTATGTTTAAGGGCGCAGGCTCTGACCCGGAAGGCGATTCACTCTCCTATAACTGGGAGTTCTGTGCACAATTGGGTAGTTGCCAAATGCAGGGTAAAGAAGTCGAATTCAGCTTTGATAAAAAGGGCATTTATGAAGTCGTTTGTTATGCCGCCGACAGCGAATTCCAAGATCCAACGCCCGCCACCGTGCGCGTTTACGTGTCTGAAGACAACATTGAACCTCGCCAAGAAATCAAACAGCCACCCCTGAGAGACTCCGCCGTTTATGTGGGCGATGAAATCCACTTTGCCTGTGATCCCAAAGACGAAGACGATGCTCAACTCAACGTTTTCTGGACCTTCGCTCATGATCGTAACGAGCGTATCCCTGGCCGAACAATGGACTGGGCTCCGCCCTCAGCAGGTAAATTCATCGTCATAGCCGTTGCCGTCGACAGTAAAGGTGCAACCTCTTACGACTACCGCATTGTGCACGCCTTTACCCGATCGACCGGAATACCTCCATCACCTCGAATCGTTAGCCCCGCCCAAGGCGATGTTTTTGTGGTTGGTGAATCTCTAAGCTTGGAAGGTGAAGTTTTTGATCCAGACTCAAGCGATGGCAATGTGACTTGGTTAGTGAGCGATGGTCGCCGTTTTACCGGGGCCGAGATCGGCTCAGTTACCTTCAACAGGCCGGGTCGCTATGAAATCAGCATGATCGCTTCGGACGCCAAGTCACGTCGCACAACGAGCGTTACCGTTTATGTCGTTGATTCTTCAAGTACAGCTATGGTCGAAATTACGCAACCGCCAACGGATATACGTCTACAACCCGGCGAATCACTCTACCTGGAGGGCGGTGCCAAGAACGGTAGCCTGTTTGACAAACACTTCAGTTGGGTCATCACGTCGTTGACGAATAAATCCGTTTACCAAGTCTTGCACTTGTCCAACCCAGGGGGGCTTGTATTGCCTGAAGGGGATTATCAAATTACGCTCAACGCCGTGCACCCCCGTTTCGAGAATCTGCGATTCCAGTCGGAGCCCCGTTATGTCAGGGTGGCCTCATCCAACGATGAATTTGAAAACAACAACGCCCTTCAAGATGCTGCTCCTATCAGGCCGGGCAACTACCCAAATCAAATATTAGCAGCCGACGAGTATTATTCGTTTCAGGTAGAAGCCGGGCAAACCATCGACGTATTTGGTAAGACACAAATTGGCAAGACTGACGAAGAAGATAGTTTAGTCATGCAACTCTTTGGGCCTGATCAGCAACCGATTCGCGACTTGAAAACGAGCACCAGCCAAAGCTTACGGCATGTGGCTGATCAGTCGGGTACTCACTATTTAAGTGCTCATTTGCAGTCAGGATCCGGCTACAAGACCATCAGCTTTGGTTTTGGCGTCCAAGTGCTTAATCCCGCCCTCTATTTCCCGGATATCCAGTGGAACCAAAATGTAGGATCTCGCATGGTCGTAGTAAATCCTTTTGATGAGGACGCTGCCCTTGAAGTCGTGGGTTATACACGCGACGGTGATCTTGTGGAAACAGTATCCATGGAATTAGTTGCCAAGGGCCGACTTTCACTAACGGTGGATCAAGTATTTGGCGATCTGTCATCATTGGTATCTTGGGTTCGTGTGGACTCAAATTTGGGGCTGAATGGGATCTGCATTACGGAAACGCATGACGGATTTGAGTCCTATGCGGTTAATGGCAGCCCCAACCTATCATCTGAGCTTTATATACCTCACGTGGCTCAGCAAACGACTCAATGGTATACCCGCGGCATCGTTGCCAATGGCGAACCTAACAATACGAATTCGATGTTGCAAAGTGAAGGTCCACAGATGTTATTGGACTTCCATAGTCCATTCTCGAAAATAGACTTCGATTTTGTCGAGCTATTTGGCGGTAGCTTGCCCGCAGGCGTAGAGTGGGGCACGTTTATCGAAAATGAAAGCGAAATGAAATTGGCAGCCGTTGAGGTGTTTGGCAAGAAGGACGGTTCCCGACAGGTAGCCGGACTAAGCCTGGGCGATGCAAGGCAAGATAACCCCAACTTCTTTTACATCAAGCAGAACCTATACTTTACGCACATCGCCCGCGACACGGCGCAGTTCTGGACTGGTATCGCTATTGTTAACATAGGCACTGTACGACGTTCCTTTATTGCTAAAGCTTACGGCTCTTCTGGAACCGTACTAGGTCAAAAAATTATGTCGCTTGGCCCTAGTGAGAAAATCGTTCAACTGGCAGAAGATTTTTTGGATGGCGTTGCCGATATCACCATGGTGGATTGGCTATTAATAGAGGCAGACCCCGGTTTAGTTGGTTACGAGCTGTTTGGAACATTGGACAACAAAAGACTAGCTGGACTTGAGCCTGGAGCAGGCCTCAAGAGTGCTATCTGTATGCCATTTATCGACGTCAATTCAGGATATTGGTACGGCGTGTCGATTGTGAATGCGGGTGATTCTTCGACCAATGTCACGTTTAAGCTCTATGATTCGGGCGGCAATGTGTTGGATGAAAAAAGTGCCAATATTGGTGCGAA
The DNA here is from genome assembly GCA_029263455.1 of Holophagae bacterium. GTDB lineage: Bacteria > Acidobacteriota > Holophagae > Acanthopleuribacterales > Acanthopleuribacteraceae > JAGQSC01. The sequence goes on along the minus strand of JAJCXM010000003.1, from coordinate 390,096 downwards.
ACAAAAGTACTTGGCTCTGCTGACTGATCTATTTGGAACCCTACCAGAGAATAGTGCTTGGGTGGATTGCTCTAGTGAAGCGGGTCAATTGACTGGCTTTGAACTATTCGGTGATCCAACCTTTGAAAAGATGGCCGCCATCTTATCGCGCTGACGTATTAGTTATGGCTCCAATTATCTTGGTCATTACTGCTTGGCGACAGGCCGAGCTTGTCGCCTGTTAGTGAACAGCCCAGACCTAACACGGTTCGGTTTGCATAGGCAAAATAGCTAACCACCTGATTGATTTCCAATATCTCACCATCGTTCCATCCAGCTTCCTGCATCGACTTGACGTGGTCCTGAGTGAGCTTGCTGGGATTTCTAGTCAAGTCTCTGGTGTAGTTCAGCGCCAGCTCTTGCTTGTGCTCAAATTCAGAAAGTTGATCCATTTCTAAACGGATCCTTAGCTGGTGTGCGCGCTGATCGTCGTCGAGGAGGCGACGCAGGCCCGAAAAGTGATGTTCTACGCAATAGGCACATCCGTTGAGTAGGCTTGTGTAAACGCCCAAAAGCTCAAGAAACCATTTGGGCACTTGGTTTGAAGTATGGTGCAAAACATTTTTGTAAAGCGCCATGTGGCCTATCAACGTGTGTGGTCTCAAGCTGTGCAGTTTCAAAATATTATCAATTTCACCTTGCGGCCCGCTGACCTGTTTGTAGACTGACTTGAGTCTGCCCTCGGCTTGTTCTGGTGGTACGGTTTTGATCCAACTCATATTGGGTTCCTTTCTCTGAAATAGTTCGGACCGATCTAATCATTCGACTTCTAATTACTTGGCGCTAAGGACAAGACACGAGCATGAAGGTCCTTAACGATCGTTTGCACCGTCGATCGACCGCATGGCAGGTGATCGTAAGTAACTGCCTGGCCGATGCGGATGCGGATCCGTTTGGGCCGCGGAAATCGAGAGCCTTTAGGAAAGGCGTCAAATGCACCCTGAATGTAACAGGGGACTACTGGAATACTTGATCCTTCTACGAGTCTGCCGATACCGGATCGGAACCTACCCAACTCGCCTGTTAATGAACGCGTACCTTCTGGAAAAATCACCAGAACATTGCCAGGGTTGTCTAGTAACGAGCGACAGATGCTTAGACTTTCGGCCCCTTTCGCTCGACGATCGAAAGGTAACCCGTTGATTACAATTGACGTAAAGGCACTGGTTTTAATGCTACCGAAGAAGTAATCGGCCGCCGCAGCAGGGAAGACCCGATGAAGGCGGTTCAGTGGGAAGCAAGAAAGCAGGGCTGGTGCGTCCAAGTGGCTTTGGTGGTTGGCAACCAAGATACACGAAGTATTTGCAGGTATGTGTTCGTCTCCTTCAATTAGCAATCGATGATAAATTCTTAGCCAAATCCTAATCAAAATGGCAGCTATTGAACGTGCTAGCAACATCCACAAATGGGGTTGTCTCGGGAACGTCCGCAATCGCTCACTTAAATCGCGGTCTAAATCTGGGGCAGGTTCATATTGCCATTCAGACATTAATGAACCCCATGAAACCAGCGAACCATATGGAAAAACAAAGGTGCCACAAAAATAAGGCTGTCGACACGATCCAGGATGCCGCCATGGCCGGGGATACTTGCGCCCATATCTTTGACGCCAACGTCGCGTTTGATGAAACTGATAGATAAATCGCCCAATTGGCCACCAACGCCAACAATGAGTCCAGTCAGGATGAGTTCCAGGGTTCCAAAATGCGGAAAAGAAAAGTGAAATAGCAAAGGCATTGCCATTGATACAACAATGGCACCCAGTGCGCCCTCAATCGTTTTGTTGGGGCTTACCTCACTTCGTAATTTGTGTTTTCCAAATAGTTTTCCGAACATGAATGCTGCGATATCATTGAGTTCTACCGCGAAGAATAGATAGAGAATGTAGCCATAAAAATTACCGCTATTTGTTAGGAACCCTAAATGGGCAAACATCCAACCTAAATAGATAAATCCAAGCATGGAAAGCGAAACGCGTTGAAGTTGGCCCTTGGTTTTGTTCATGAGGATGGGGATAGTCAGTAAGAGTGCTACAAAATAGACCGGTGTCGCCATAAAGAGACCGTACCAGCCTAGCTCACCGGTGCGCGGATCTTGCGCCAGCGTCAACAACATCGTACTGATAATCCCCACATAAACAGCCAACGTATATAACCAGTCAGAATAGATGCCGGTCGCTCTCGCAAACTCTTTGAAGGCGATGGTAGAAATAATAGCCAGGCCCACGATGGTTGCTGGTCTTCCTAACCAAAGAGCGCCAAATACGATGGGAACTATAAAGAGCCATCCACGGTAAGTGTCCCAAACAGAGCGCATTGGCTTTTTGAAACCATACTGGAGAATAAGTAAAACCGACCCAGCGACGCCCAGCAAAACGGCAACCAACCAGGTGTAGGTCCAAAGTACGGGATCCCCTCCGATTTCAAACCACTTCACTGGAGAGACCTGCTACACAGAAACAACCTACGGCTCAAAAACAAAATCAAGGACTCTCTCCGCCTTGGCTTCCACCTCAATGGATTGCGAAAGGCTACCTAACGTCTCATGCCAAACGGAAAGTTCGTAGTGACCGGGCGGCAGATTTGGAATGTTGAATTCGCCCATTTCGTTGGTAACCGAAAAATAGGGGTGATCGAAGACGCCGACATACGCGCCCATCCAAGGGTGAAGGTTACATTTCAAGTGAACAGCAACTTCTGCACGTTCAAAGACTTGCGTCATTCGAGACCCCTTGTTGGGCATGGAAATATTGAAGTCTTTGTTTTCGTCTGCCTTACAACGAACGTTATGCAGAACATCGTCACTGTTAAGGAATGCGACGGTCTGATGTGTTTGAATACCGACGACGTGAGGGTCGTACATGCAACCTCTTTGATCGATGACCAATTCGTCAGCCGGTGTGCGGAAACTCTTGTTCTCTAGACCTGACTGAATGAAAACTAGTGCATTAGCAAGCTTTCCTTGATTGACGATTAACGACTGCGCGGGTATTTTTCGGTCGTGAGATCCGCATTCTTGCGGCAAAGTGATAGAACCCCTACGTGGTGGTTTCCCCGCAAAAGTTACTGACCCACTAATGTGTGCACTTGTTTCAGGATCCACCTCAAAATAGACAATATCGTTCTGCCGAATTTCAGATGCTGAATGCGAATCTGCCGGTTCTGCAGTCATCCAAAAACAAATCGCCAAGCAGATGAAGGCCGGAACCAGGGTCTTGGCAATCGAAACACTGGCTAAATGTCGTTGATTAAAATAATGACGTATCGCTGCGCCTGCAATGCCAATCAAGACCAGGAACACCCAATTATGCGTGTGCCCATAAGTAGCGGGAAAATGGTTGCTCATCATGATGAAAATGATTGGCAAGGTGAAGTAGTTATTGTGAACCGATCGATTCTTGGCATTGGTCGACCATTTCGGGTCAATCTCTGTACCCAGTTCGGAGGCGGTGACCATCTTTGCTTGGCGCGGAATAATACGCATCCAAACGTTGGCCACCATCCATGTACCTAATACCGCTCCCATGTGAATAAAAGCGGCTCGTCCATTGAGGTAATGGCATAAGGCAAAAGCGACCACACACGCCAAGACGATCGTAAGGATGTGACCGACTCTTGGATTGCGCGCGATGTTGGATTCCCAGATGAGGTCATAGATCAGCCAGCTACCAAAAAGAGAGCCGACACCGATTGAGACAGCAGCCAGGTAGCTCAAACCTGAATCTGGTTCAACCAAGAACGAACTGCCGCCCCAATAAAACACTAAGATGAGGAGCAGCGCGCCGCTAACCCAAGTCATGCCTGCTTCCCACTTGAACCAATGTAGCACTTCATCTTTTGGCGTCGAAGCAGGGCCCATCTGCAGCTTTTCTACTTGGTAAAAGCCGCCGCCATGGACCATCCATAAATCGCCGATGTGGCCGTCTCGAGTTTCGCCTTGTCTGCGCTTAAATCGACGGTCTAACCAGTTGAAAAAGAATGAATTGCCGATCCAAGTAATGGCGGTAATGATATGCAACCAGCGGATGAGTATCACTGCCCAATCATGTATATTAGAACCCACGAATCGTCACCTCGGGATAATGTCTAAGCAAATGGTCCCCACATGTTAGCAGCCCGAACAAAAAACGCAATTTACAGGTAACAAGATTGAGATCGATTTTTAGTAAACGAGTCTTAACGGGTGGTCAGATCAAGCCTGCGCAGGTCCATTTCAGCGAGGGCACCATTACGCATGTGACGCCTTATCCCAGCTCGTTCCAGTCGGATCATGATTTAGATGTTGGTGATCTCTTCGTCATGCCTGGCTTGGTGGATACGCATGTGCATATCAACGAGCCAGGGCGCACCGACTGGGAAGGTTTTGAAACAGCCACGCAGGCCGCAGCCGTAGGTGGGATCACGACATTAGTCGATATGCCTCTCAATTGTTTGCCTGTGACCACGTCTGCAGCAGCGTTACAGACAAAATTAGATGCCGTGACTGACAAGATGTGGGTCGATTGCGGGTTCTGGGGTGGGGTGGTTCCCGATTCAATCGATGATCTGCCCGAATTACTGGCGGCAGGCGTTTTGGGCGTCAAATCGTTCTTGATCGACTCGGGCATTGCAGAATTCCCACCCATGGGACGCAATGATCTGGAACGGGCCATGACCATCATGGCAAGAACGAAAAAACCATATCTGATCCATGCCGAACTTGATGATGGCACAACGGATGTTGAAGTTGGTAGAAGGTATGGAGACTTTTTAGCTTCAAGACCAGAATCTTGGGAATGTGATGCCATCAAATTAATGATTGATTTGATGCGGTCGCATCCGTGCCATGTGCACATCGTGCATTTGTCGAGTGCGTCCGCGTTACCCATGATCCTTGAAGCCAGGCGAAACCGTAAGTCGTTAACGGTTGAAACCTGCCCTCACTATTTGACGCTGCAGGCAGACGAGGTAGAGGATGGAGATACGCTTTACAAATGTTGTCCGCCCATTCGCGAGAACAGCAATCGCGAAGCCCTGTGGCAGGCTTTACGCGTGGGCGAAATAGACATGATCGTTTCTGACCATTCACCTTGCTTACCATCGTTGAAAGAATCGGAAAGTGGTGATTTAGGTCGAGCTTGGGGAGGCATTGCCTCGTTACAACTTAGCCTGTCATTAATTTGGACTGAAATGTCGAAGCGCGGAATAGACCTTAGCCTGTTAGGTGATTGGATGTGCAAGCATCCTGCGCGATTAGCGGGTTTAGAAGGCAGAAAAGGGCAAATTGCCGTCGGGCATCAAGCCGATTTTGTTGTCTGGGACCCTGACGCCAGCTTTGTGGTGACGGCCGAAATGCTTCATCATCGCCACAAAATCACCCCTTATTTGGGGCGTAGATTACGAGGAATGATCACTCAAACGTGGCTGGCTGGACAGAAAATAGTAGAGCATGGAAAATTATTAAGCAGTGCCCAAGGCCGGCCAATTCTTAAAGCGAATTAGGGGTGCATCATTATGCAAGACAATACAGAGGACCGTCGTTTTGCGAAACGCTGGGTAAACCTTGCTGAGCAGCGTTTGGGCACAAAAGTCCTGTTCGCCAATGACGAATTCTTTGCCAGTAAAGATAATCTCATCAAACCTGGTCGGGCAATTTTTGTGGCCGACAAATTCGTTGAAACGGGAAAGTGGATGGATGGATGGGAGACCCGCAGGCGCCGGCAACCGGGGCATGATCTCGCCTGGCTGAGATTGGGTTTATCCGGTCGTATTCGCGGGTTTGATATCGATACGCATCATTTCAATGGCAACCAACCTAGTCATGCATCGGTGGATGCCGCATGTTTATCGGGCGATCCTGATGATCAGACAAATTGGACACAGATTCTTGATAAACAGGCGCTTGGTCCGTCGAGCCAACATCTCTTCGAAGTGGACGACGCGTTTCGGGACGACGTACAGCGTTATACCCATGTACGGCTCAATATATTTCCAGACGGCGGCGTCGCTCGATTTCGTGTTTTTGGCGACGTGATGTGTGACTGGTCAGCCATTGAACCAGATCGCCTGATTGATTTAGTGGCTGTCCAACATGAGGGTAAGGTGCTGGAATGCAGCGACATGCATTTTGGTCATAAAGACAACCTCATCGCCCCAGGTCGTGGTATTAACATGGGCGATGGCTGGGAAACCAAACGTCGACGTGGTCCAGGTCACGATTGGGTGAACTTGGCGCTTGGTAAGCGAGGACGCATTGATTATATTGTGGTCGATACGGCGTATTTTAGAGGCAACTACCCTGATCAATGTAGTATCGAAGCTGCTGACTTAGGGGACGACAAAGCGCTGAGCTTGGATGATCCAAATGTGTGGACGTCTTTGCTTGAACCCGCCAAACTGCAAGCTGATCGCGAGCATGTATTTGAAATTGATCCTGCCTTGAGCCAACGACCCTTCACACACGTGCGGTTGCGGATCTATCCTGACGGCGGTGTCAGCCGTCTACGCGTATGGGGTCGTGTTCATCATGTTTGATTGTCGATTGAACCAATCGCCCGAACCTGAGCTTAACTTACATGCCTGTTGTGCCAGCAAAGCTTGGGTACAAACCATGCTTGGCCATCTTCCTGTCCAAGACAAAGAACAATTTCTCAAAGTCGCAGAAAAGGCTTGGTTTTCTTTGGCTGAGTCCGATTGGTTGCAGGCCTTTCAGGGGCACCCCAAGATTGGTGAAAGCGCTCTTCAAGCGAAATTTGGCAATGGCGCCAAGTTCTCCAATCGTGAACAGGCTCAGTTAGAACACGTTTCAGCCGAGCTGATTCGGGAATTGGCCGAGCTGAATCAACGTTATCTGGAGCGTTTCGGTTTCATATTCATTGTTTGTGCAACAGGGAAGAGTGCATACGAAATGTTGGACCTTCTTAAGCTACGGATGGTAAATTCCCGTTCCCAAGAGATCTTGAACGCTGCACGCGAGCAGCATAAAATCACAGTTTTACGTCTGGAGAATTTCTTATGAGCGGCATTACCACCCACATTCTGGATACCAGTCTAGGTTCACCGGCGGCAGGGGTTCGCGTAACATTAGAGTTTTTCCACGTAAGTGATTGGCAATCGGTGACGGAAGGAATTAGCGATCAAGACGGTCGGGTTGGTCAGTGGAATGAGAAGTCGTTTCCCATAGAGAAGGGCATATACCGACTGACTTTTGACACGGGCACATATTTCAAGAAGTTGAACAAAGCTACTTTTTATCCCGCAGTGACCATCATGTTTGACGTCATCAATAGCAAGCAACACTATCATGTGCCATTGCTTTTAAGTAGTTACGGATATTCGACTTATCGAGGGAGCTGATTTGAAATCGTTTGATGAAAACGACCGAGTGAAAAACGTACTGATTGAGTTGGAGGCAGTCAACCGTGCCTATCAATTGATAAAACCGGGCCCAAGCGAGGCACGTCAGCCTGTTCATACGGTTTATGGTGGCGCTCACCTGTTTCGTGCGACAACGGCCCGCCGATTGAGTGAAATGGCCAATGCATCGTTGGCGACTTACGCGCCCGATGCTGACACGTTGTGCCGAGCCCTTGGACTATCGTATGACGATGAATTCGCTGCGGCTCTATATCAAAGAATCCAACTCAAATTGAGCCGTGAAGCGGTTGAGGATTTCCGCATTGATTTTGAAGATGGATTTGGTAACCGGCCTGACGATGAGGAAGACGAAGCCGCCCGGCACGCGGCAGACGAGTTAGCAAAGGCGATGGCCTCTGATCTCTGTCCCCCATTCATCGGCATTCGCATTAAGCCTTTAAATGAAGAGCTAAAGAGACGCTCCATCCGCACTTTGGGCATTTTCCTGAGTCGTTTGATGGAAAAGACGGAGTTGCAATTGCCACCCGGGTTTGTGGTGACGCTACCCAAGATCACGCATCCGTACCAGGTGAAAGCACTTGTTGAAATCCTCGAGGCCTTCGAACAGCAATATGGATTGCAGGAAGGCGCGCTTAAATTAGAAATCATGGTGGAAACACCGGAATCCATTTTGGATGAGTCTGGTGCCTGTAGCTTGCCTCGATTCATAACCGAATCGCGAGGACGATGTCGTGGTGCTCATTTTGGTACTTACGACTATACAGCTTCGCTAGAGATAACGGCGGCATGGCAACAAATGGATCATCCTGCTTGCGATTTTGCACGTCATTTCATGCAAGTTTCGTTAGCAGGACGTGGTGTTTTCATATCGGATGGTGCAACTAACTTAATGCCGGTAGGTCCTCATCGCGGTGACGATCTGAGCGATCAACAAAAAGAGGAAAACCAACGCGTGGTGCACGGCGCATGGAAGGCGGCCTTTGATCACACACGTCATTCGCTGAAACATGCAATTTATCAAGGCTGGGACTTGCATCCAGCCCAGTTCGTGGTTCGATATGCAGCGATCTACAGTTTTTTTCTTGAATCGCTGGATGCTGCTTCGACTCGCCTAAAGAACTTCATGGATTCGGCTGCCAAAGCGACCCTGTCGGGCGACGTTTTTGATGACGCAGCTACAGGTCAAGGTCTGCTTAACTATTTTCTTCGGGCCTATAATTGTGGTGCCATTGGCATGGAAGAACTGCTTGCTACCGGTCTAACCGAAGACGAGATTAGGACGCGTAGTTTCCTGAAAATACTGCAAATGCGCAAGAAATTATCCACAAATCGATAAGCGTCCAAGTTGGAAGCAGACGTGAGTTGAGGTTGGGATGGCTTACGGTGTTTGAATCGATGCCGTAGGGTCCAAACTATTTGGCTTGGGGTTCGATGGCTTTGATCATGACGTCGATATCGTTGGTCGGTGCCTGACAAGCGAAGTTCCGACAAACATAGGCTGTGTCTCGTTGGTCCACGGCTTTCTGTAAAGCGGTAAATGGCGCCAGTTTCGTGATCGGGTCATCGTCTCCTGTTCTCTGCAGAATGACTGTGTGCGGCATGAACCTGGCGTTTAGAGCCTTCAACATAGCGCCGTTTTTTTGCTCAGATTTGCCCATTGCGATGACGACCTCACTGGTTGATGTCGTAGCAAAGTCTAGGGCCATTAATAAGAATGAATGGCCAGACGGGTATTGATGCAGTGACTTCGAAAAGGCGGTAAAGATACTCTGAGCCTGTTTATCGTAATCCTGATTTCCTGTCATTTTGCTTAACCGCAAAAGATTGAGTGCCATGACGGAGTTGCCCGAGGGAATGGCGCCGTCATAGATATCTTTCTGACGGATAATAAGCGTTTCTGAATGGTGGGCTGTCTGGAAAAAACCTCCGCGCTCGATATCAGCAAATTCTTTTTGGACTAAGGCTGATAAATCAATGGCACGAGCCAAATACTGCTCGTCACCCGTTGCTTCGTAGAGTTCAATAAGACCCCAAATATAGAAGGCATAGTCTTCTAAGTGGGCTTGTAATCCCGCTTTCCCGTTTCGGGTTCGTTTGAGTAGCTTCCCATCTCGGCTTAACTGTGACCAAACGAAGGCTGCCGCTTTCGCAGACGCTTCAATATGATCCGAATTTCCGAACGCGCGACCTGATTTAGCCAAGGCAGCAATCATCAGCCCATTCCAATCTGTCAAAATCTTGTCGTCTTTAAACGGATGGATGCGTTTTTCGCGATGGTCAAACAATTTCTGGCGAATCTTTTCATAACGCTGTTTAACCAACTTGATGTCCTTGTCATCCGCTTTGGCTATCTCTACCCAAGATTGGCGTAAATGGGGGATTGATTCGCCTGTTTTGATTCCTTTAGATTGCTCGACAAAATTTCCACCAGCCACGATTTGAAAATGACGGTTAAACCAATCGGCATCTTTATCACCCAAGAGCTGTCGGACTTGATCTGGCGTCCAAACGTAGAACTTGCCTTCTTCACCTTCACTATCAGCATCTTCAGCTGAATAAAAACCACCCTCTGAAGAGGTCAAATCGCGAAGGACGTAGGTAACGACTTCGCTGGCCGTTTCTTTGAAAGCCTCGTCGCTGGTGATTTGAAAAGTCTCAGCACAAGCCATTACTAGAAGTGCCTGGTCATAAAGCATCTTCTCGAAATGAGGTAAGAGCCAATGGCGATCCGTTGAGTAACGATGTAATCCGAATCCAATATGATCATAAACGCCGCCAGCACGCATGGATTTAAGCGTGTGGGTGACCATTTTCAAGGTATTCGCATCTTTGCTTGAATACCAATGACGGAGTAACAGCATGAGGTTGTGGGGTGTTGGAAATTTAGGTGCCTGACCGAACCCACCATGTTGAGCGTCGTATCGATCTGATAATTGTGAAACGGCCTGCTCAACCAAGCTACGCGTCGGTGCCTGGCCCGGCTGAATCAGTGACATGGTCTTGAGGTGCTCGGTAAGGCGGGTTGCTGCTTGATAAATATCGTCGCGCTGGTTTTCCCAAAGATCGGCAATTTTTGGAATGAGATCCATCATGCCTGGGCGTCCTTGAACACCGTGTTTAGGGAAATAGGTGCCGACAAAAAAAGGCTGTTTTTGATGATCTAAGATGGCAGTTAAGGGCCAACCCCCGCTACCCGTAGCTGCTTGGCAAGCGGCCATATAAATGGAGTCTATGTCGGGTCTCTCTTCGCGATCAACCTTGATTGCTACAAAATGGGCATTTATTAGCGCGGCGACTTCCTCATCTTCAAAAGACTCATGTTCCATGACGTGGCACCAATGACAGGTGGCGTAGCCGATGGAAAGAAAGATGGGTTTGTTCTCTTGACGCGCTTTCTCAAAAGCGGCGTCGCCCCATGGAAACCAGTCGACCGGATTGGCCGCGTGTTGTAGTAGATAGGGACTTTGCTCAAAAACGAGTCGGTTCCAATTTGTTCCGCCATCTTTTGGCAATGCTTCCAGCGCTGACTGGTTGGGTATTTCAGGTCTGGCGCGATGCGATTCTTGACTCAAAATAACCTCCGAAGTTAGGACGACAAACACAATGAAAACAAACCGAGTCTTGCGCATACAGATCGACACAAATACCTCCCGCTCATTGACCGCGACATGACAAGGCCGTGTCTTAACTTAACAACCATTCTGGACCGGTAAGTCATTCCAAGTTAATTGAATCATTGACTCAATCAACGTGTGGCAAGCGGTAGCGTTGCGTTCTTTCAAAACGCCATTCCGGTGTTACCAAAGGCTGATCGCTTTCACTATCATACCAAGGCGATACCTGATTCGGGTTTTTAAGAATATGAACTTCCTGGGCTGGCATATAGGACTGCGCCAGCAACATTTTACGGTTTCCGTTGGCGTCCACTACAAGGTCAATAACTAAAACGGCGTGTCCCGGAAACCCAGGTTTGATGAAGACATCGCCAATTTGCATGGGCTCTCCGACGTCGACTTTTGGGAGTTGTGCTGCCAGCGAAGCAGTTCCGGCATAGGCAAAAACAATATTGAGGTAACGGCGAAAGTTTTTGTAGCTCGAATCATGTAAAGCTTGTGACAGCCACCGTACTTTAGAGCCGTTGACTTGCGGACGCATACCGGAATACCACTGTTGCCAACAGGCTGGATCGCCGCTGGTGAAGTCGTAGCATATTTGTTGAGCATCGCGGTGGGCGAACATGAACTCAGCATGCAGACGGATCACCGCATCGGCACATTGCTGCAAGTTGGATTGCCCGACGTCAATATCTATGACTTCGTATTGCGCGTTCTGATTGCGCTTGAGTCGACCATCGTAAAGGTGGACGCGAGCGCCAGGTTGTTTTAAAGGTAGCCCACGTAACCAAGAGGCGAATGAATTGGTGTCACTGACTGGTCTGGTGTAATTTGCTGGCGGAGCGATATCTGAAAGGCGACGCGGACCAACACTTTCTGCCCATGGGTAACTTGGTTGGGCCATTGCGACGATCGACGATACGAAGATCAGCCATCCTCGAAATAATCGATGTCGTCGTTGCGTTCGGCTAGCTGACCCGACTCTGGATTGATCCATATCCATCCTTCATGAACTCTTGTTTCATAACTCGATAGATCATAACTCGATCCAACGTCGCATAGTCCATCTGTTAGTCGAAATCGCCATTGGTGCAGTGGGCAAAAAACGACGATGCCGTCAACGGTCCCCTGATCTAACTCACCCTCTTGGTGAGGGCAGGTATTGTCGATTGCAAAGAGTCCCGATGTTGTGTGGAAGAGGCCTATTCGAATACCGTCTATATTCACACAAGCGGATTGACCGGAAGGTAAATCCTTAAGGGGTATGGCTTTGCGCCACATTTTGCCATTTCCATGTCTGAACTGCGCCGCGTTGTTTGTCAAATAAGACAAGGTAGGTGTCGTTGGCGTCCATGCCGTCGGCGAACATGGGTGTGCGGAACAGCTGGTAGTCACCGCTCAATGGCTGTAATGCCAAAACATAGGAGAGTTTTTGTGTTTGGTCGACCAGCAAAACCAAGAATCCGTCTTTATATGTGGCCAGATCTTCCGCCCGCACGGCGCCCAGAAGGTTGAGGTCCAATTCAAACAGGTGGGTCATCATTCCGTCTTTTTGGTAGCTGGCCAGCCGTGATCCCAGCTTATTAACAAAATGGAAGTCCCAGTTAGACTCGATAACGGTGTGTCCTGCCCGAAACTGATCGCTGGGTTCGCCATGTAAGGGTTCGTAAAAAACATAGCCTTTCTGGTATTTGCCAGCCTTGTCGAAACGGACCCAAGCCTTTTGTTGTTCAGGAAAGGAGCCCAGGAATTCTTGGTTGGGGCCGGCGGTGGGTTCAGGGACATCCAAAACGTAGACCATGGTATGTAAGGATCCATCGTCTTTTAGGGCGACAACGGTTTCGTCTTTGTCATTACTCACCCAAACAAGCGAATCCCAATAGGCCAGTTTTGATGGGTGCGAAATCGGTGCGCCGTTGCCGCCATCACTATGAGGTCCGTAAATTTGGGTTTTGTATTCAGGAAAATCAAAACGGATCACGTGGTTGCGTTCTGGAAAGCACATGATGATGTCGTTCTTAGCATTGAGAATGACATCGGCAACAGGACGGTGACGTTGGGCCCCAGTCGGTAACGCGTGACTTGACATCTGAAAAGACAAGCCTTGAGCCACAACTGGAAGCGGTTCAGGCGGCCGGTTGATGGTAATCCATTGGGTTGGGATCTCAACTATGTCGAGTTCCTCGTTAGGCTCGGTGGCAGCGGTCGGCTGGTCGGGCTCGTTAAAGGGCTGCTCAACGTTTCCTTGTTGACTTCCGCAACACACAATAAACATCGCCGCAAGGGCACTTGATATGAATTTAGATCTAGACACTCAGTGCTTGGTCCAGATCAGAAATCAGGTCATCAATGTCTTCAATGCCAACCGATAAACGTATCAGTCCGCCAACAATTCCTAACTTCTCGCGGATGTCGAAGGGTACAGACGCATGGGTCATAACTGCTGGATGGCATACCAACGATTCAACGCCTCCTAAAGACTCGGCTAGCGTAAACACGCGGAAGCGTTCAAGAACCAACTTAGCTCGATCAATATCTTTGACCACAAAACTAACGATGGCACCGTACGATCCCATTTGACTATCGGCCAATTCGCGCTGAGGGAAATCGCGGCTTCCTGGATAGTAAATGCGATCAATGCGCGAATCGTCTTCTAAGAATTGAGCAATGGCGCGACCATTTGACTCGTGGCGGTCCATGCGCACGGCAAGCGTTTTGATTCCGCGCAATGTGAGCCAAGAATCCATGGGTCCCAAAATAGCGCCTGCTGAGTTTTGGATGAAATGGATGGGTTCGGACCAGGATGCCTCGCGGGCGACCAGTATGCCGCCAACCGAATCTGAATGACCATTGATGTATTTAGTGGTGCTATGAACCACAAAATCGGCGCCAAGCTCTATGGGTCGCTGACGGTAAGGCGTCGCAAAAGTGTTGTCGACACAAAGCAATGAGCCATGTTGTTTGGCTAACGCCGCTATTTGAGCGATATCCGTCAATGTCAGCAACGGATTAGTGGGCGTCTCAACAAAAATCATCTTCGTATTGCTTTTGAGCGCGCCCTTGACGGCTTCGAGATTTGACGTGTCAACATAGTCAAATGTCATGCCGAAACGGGTCAGAATCTTGTCGAATAACCGAAAGGTACCGCCATATGTGTTGGCCGTGACCACAAAATGATCACCTGAGCTGAATAACGACATTAGCGCATTAATAGCTGCCATTCCTGAGGCAAAGGCAAAGCCAACTGCGCCTTTCTCCAACGCGGCTAGATTATCTTCAAGTGCCGTTCGGGTAGGGTTCTTTGTCCTTGCGTACTCGTAACCCTTGTGGTTCCCCAGCCCTTCTTGTTTATAGGTGGATGTCTGATAGATCGGAACCATAACGGCTCCTGACAGTGGGTCAGCCCACTGACCAGCATGAATGGCATCGGTGGCAAATCCCATAATTTTTATTCCTTAATTAATTTTTGTACCCACGGTTTACTTAAGTAACGTTCTAAACCGTCGGGCAATACGGTTAATACGGTTTTACCGGGTCCAAGTTCATGGCATAGCTCGATAGCTGCGTCCAGATTGGCACCCGAAGATCCGCCCAACAGGAGTCCAAGTTCGCTGGCCGCTTGTTTGACACGTTTAAAAGACTGAGTGTCTGCCACCGAGACAATGCGATCGGCTAAGCTCAGATCAAGGGTGGGGGGTACAAAACTATTGCCGATGCCTTCAACCTGATAGCTTCCTTTTTTGTCGCCGTCAAATACGCTGCCAACCGGCTGAACACACCAGCATTTAGCGGAAGCGTGATTCTTTCTTAACCAGCGAGCTAAGCCAGTAAAGGTACCGCCTGTTCCCGAGCCAATGGCGATACCATCGGGGTAATAGCCAAGCTGTTCATGAACTTCGGGCCCCAGGAAATCTTCGGCCTGATCCGGGTTCGCCGTGTTTTCAAACTGCTGAGGCATGTAACAGTTGCCTGTTTTTTCGGCAAAGTCCTGTGCCAGTTTAATGCAGTCCTGCATGCCCAGGTCCTTATCCACTAGGTGGACTTCTGCGCCCAATAACTGCATACAAGTTATCTTTTCTTGACTCATGCGGGCAGGCACAAAAAAGGCTGTTTTGTATCCTTTTAGGTTTCCAACAAGCGCCAAGCCGATGCCTGTATTCCCTGCGGTTGGTTCGACAATGGTCATTCCTGGTCTTAAGAATCCGGCTTCTTCTGCGGCCTCGATCATGGACAGCGCGGGTCTGTCCTTGATACTGCCGCCCGGATTAACTAGTTCAAGTTTAGCGACCAAACGAGCGGAGCCTCGTCCTGTCAAAGGGGTGCAATCCAGCAGCGGGGTCTTCCCGATCAATTCAATTAGTGACTTGGTAACGTGCATATCGACCTCAAGTTCAAATTCCGGCCTAAGTCTACAATTGCCCTGCCAAGCTCGCAACCCCTGTCGTTCATACGCGTATGATTGCTTAACACCAACCTTGATACGCAGTTATGGTATGCTCTTCAAACTTTTAACAGATTTGTCACATAAAGGCATTGCTAGTTATGTCCATGTGGCGTAAGTTTTTCATTAGGTGGCTTCATACCCATCCACTAACACGCACATATGGGGTAGAATTTGGACCAGTTTGAGCGCGATATCACTTATAAGAAAATGGGAGGAGTGAGCATGCGATTCACTAAGACCATCCTGACAGTTGTACTTGGATTCATTTCCATCACAGCCTTGGGTCAGGGTATTACATCAGCTTCTATTAACGGTTCTGTAACCGACGGATCAGGAACGGCTCTGCCGGGCGTGGTTGTCAATGCAGTACATGAACCAACTGGAACGCTGTTCTCAGCTGTCTCACGAGCAGACGGTAAATATAATATCCGCAGTATGCGTGTGGGTGGCCCGTATAGCGTCACCGCAACAATGGCGGGCTTTGCTGCACTAAAACGTAGCGAAATTTTCCTTCAACTTGGGGAAGATGAAACCATTGACCTGAAAATGTCGGTCGATGCAATCGAAGAATCTTTGGTTGTCGTCGCTTCATCAAATCCCTTAATCAACGATTCAAAAACGGGTGCTTCGGCGAATATTTCGGTCGAAGACATTGAAACCTTGCCAGCGTTAGCGCGTGGCATCGAAGATTTGGCCCGCACGTCATCGTATTTTAATGATTTTGATTCTAACGGTGGCGTGAGCACGCTGTCAGTGGCTGGGCGCAATAACCGTTATAACAATATCCTGATTGATGGTGCCGTTAATAACGACCTCTTCGGTTTGTCGGCAAACGGCAACCCAGGTGGTAGTGCGGAAGCGCAACCGATTTCGATCGAAGCTATCCAAGAAGTTCAGCTCTTAGTTGCCCCTTATGACGTACGCCAAGGTGGCTTCACCGGTGGCGGCATCAACGCCGTAACCAAGAGCGGTAGCAACGACTATAACGGATCCGTATTTTACTTCTTCCGTGACGATGCTTTTGTTGGCGAAATTGACGACCGTGAATTCGGTGCGTTTGAAGAAACGCAAACGGGCGCGTCGGTCGGTGGACCTATCATCAAAGACAAATTGTTCTTTTTCGTGTCTGGTGAGCTAAGAAATAAAGACCAGCCAACCGGTTGGGCTATTCGCCCTGAAGGCGACAATTCAGGCAGCGGCCAGAACTTTGGTCGTTATGACGAAGCGGTTCGTTTCCGCGATATCCTGATCAACACCTATGGTTACGATCCAGGTAGCTTCGAAGAAGCCAATCGCAAAACGGAAAGTGACAACTTCTTTGTCCGCTTTGACTTGAATATTTCACCTGAGCATCGTTTGACCTTGCGTCATAACTACATAGATGCGGTGAATGATATTCTGCGCCCTGGGAGTTTCACCTTTAACTTCCCTAGCAATGGATATATTTTCCCCAATGAAACCAACTCAACGGTTCTTCAGTTAAATAGCACCTTCGGTGATATTTATAATGAATTCCGTATTACCTACCAAACCATCAAAGATCGCCGCACAGGCGTCTCCGATCCTTTCCCCTGGATTGAGATCGAGAATCTTCCCGGTGGTGGTGAGTTTGAAGTGGGAACAGAACGCTTTTCCACAAAGAACGCCTTGGATCAAGACATCATTGAAATTACCAATGACGTCACCTTCTTCCGCGGTAATCACACGCTTACGGTCGGTACACACAACGAGCTGTTTTCCTTTAAGAACCTCTTCATTCGTGAAGCCTTTGGTGCTTATCAATTCAATAGCCTAGAAGACTTCGAGAATGGCTGGGTTGAACAATACGATTACAGCTTTTCCAACACAAGTGACCCTAACCAGCCAGCCGAGTTTGACGTACAGATGTTGGGCTTCTATGTTGGCGACCAATGGGCCGTTAACCCTGATCTCAACGTCACCATGGGCTTACGCCTTGACATCCCTAACTATCCTGACAAACCGAGCCGTAATCCTCTTTCCGAGGAATTGTTTGGCTTGAGAACCGACGAAGTGGCCGATGGTAATGAAGCATGGTCACCACGAGTTGGCTTTAACTGGGACGTAAAAGGTGATGCAGTTCATCAATTACGCGGCGGCATTGGCGTTTTTTCTGGTAGAGCACCATTCGTTTGGATCTCAAACCAGTATGGCAATACCGGAATCGACTACAGTCGCGTTCAGGCACGTGTTTCCGGTGGCGTCAGCGCGGATAACCATATCCCGTTTGAGCCAGATCCATTCAACCAGCCCGAAACAATCCCTGGCGTGCGAACCTTGACCAACGAGATTGATCTCATTGATCCTGGCTTCGAAATGCCACAAGTCATGCGTGCCAACATTGCCTATGACACGAAGCTCCCTTTCTACGACATCATTGCAACGGCGGAATTTATCTTCAGCAAAACAGAGAACGATATCCTTTATCAGAACCTCAACTTGCTTGAGACCTCTGAACGTTCGTTTGATGGACGCCCCGTTTATGATCGTGTTGATCCCACCCTGACAGACGTCATCTATTTGACCAATCACAGCGAAGGTGATCAAACAACGCTTAATCTAAAACTGGAACGTCCCATGAAAGATCGTTGGACGAGCTCTGTAAGCTACTTAAACGGAAAGTCTGAAACGCTTAATGATGGAACCTCATCACAAGCGATTTCTAACTGGCGCTTCAACGAAGTGACGGGCGATCCAAACAACCCAACCTTGGCTGCTTCTGATTACGATGTCGAACATCGTTTCTCAGCCACATTTGCCTACATGTTCCCAAGCAACACCTTAGTGTCGTTGTACTACAACGCACAGTCTGGTCGACCATTTTCTAACACCTTTAATGGTGATCTAAATGGTGATGGCCAATTCAGTAACGACTTGTTGTACGTGCCTGCGAGCGAAGATGAAGTCATTATTGACAGAGGTACTTGGGCTGACTTTAATGCCTATATCGAAGCTGACCCTGCACTGCGAAATGCACGCGGTTCTATCGTAGAACGTAATGCAAGTCGTGAGCCTTGGCGTCGAACTTTAGATGTACGTGTTGCCCAGGACGTGAAGTTGGGACGTTATAAGTTCCAAATCACGGCCGATATCTTCAACTTCATGAACTTATTGGACGACACGGCAGGCCGTGTACAGTATGTTCAAAACAACGCGGTTTCACCGATCTCGTACCGTGGAATTGATGATGACACAGGTAAACCTATCTACCGTATCCAGTTCAGCGACCCAGATGGTCGGTTCCAGACCGATGATCTGCGATCCCGCTGGCGCGGACAATTAGGCCTTCGTTTCAGCTTCTAAACTGGGACGAATCCTCACATTTGGAAAGGGAGCCGCTTGCGGCTCCCTTTTTAGTTGACCTGCCTGTGTGGTCTGTCTACAATCAACGTCGTTCGACTCAGCGGAGGAATGGCTGAGTGGTCGAAAGCGGCGGTCTTGAAAACCGTTGACTCGTAAGGGTCCGTGGGTTCGAATCCTACTTCCTCCGCCATATGATTAAAAGATTACGGAGAGGTGCCAGAGTGGCCGAATGGGGCTGCCTGCTAAGCAGTTGCACTGGCAACGGTGCCCAGGGTTCGAATCCCTGCCTCTCCGCCAATAGAGACCTAGCGTTAAGCTAGGTCTTTTTTTTGATGTGGCGTATGAATCTTGCCAGCAAAGAACCTGTTCTTGAATTACGACAACCGCCATGGGTGATTGTGCCTTGCTTCTTCGGGTAAGCGTGGTTAGTTAGGGCGCTTGGTCCTGATCGTAGGTCAGCAGAACCAAATCCCTTTCTAATGTCTCGACAGTGCTGAATATCAGTCTACGGCGAGCTCTATCGAATGCCAATGTTTCGTTCACAGGCAAATAGGAATCAATTTTTTTAAGTGGCACCGTCGTGCGATCGTCGAAATTGAAGACACCCAAAGTATTTGAATCACTTTCATCCGTCATATAGAAAATCTGACCGTCATCGCGGATCCATTGTGTATAGCGAACTGGTTGATCAATAAGCAACTCACGAGAGCCATCTGTGACCCCAAATCGCCATAAACCTGGCCTGTCAAGAGGTACGCTGTAGATAGAAGATCCACCTTCTGAGAACTGGCCATAAAATGAGTTGATCTCTAGGTCTTCGATTTCGTGGTTTCGCCAAACTCGAACGAGCGACCAATCTGAATGACTTGAGGTCCGGCCAACAATAATGGATTCGCCATCCGGGGCCCAAGCCGGAACGCCTGCGTATAGATATTCATCATCTGTCCACTGAGTTTCGATTTCAGAATTCAAATCGAACGAAACCACTTGATAGTCGTGTCGGTTGTCAATTGCCTGGATATAGGCCACTTCGTGGGCATCGGGTGACCACGTCGGCTTCCACATCAAGTGATTTGAATGTACGAGCAACGATAAATTGGATCCGTCGTAATTTGACGTCCATAGTTCAGGTGTCCCGGACCGAAAGGAGACAAAAACGAGCTTTTCTGCCAAGATCGAATAATTGGGCGATATATCGTCCGCCAGGGACTCAATCAAAACGGAGGGTGGCTGGTCCAAATGGTCTAAGGCTTGAGCCTCGATATGTTTACGTAGAACGGCACGACCCGCTAACAAGCGACCATGTGTGAGCACGGTGAAGTCATTGAAGTCCAGGTCGACAGACTCAAAGAGGGGCTGTACGTCGCCTGTTTCAGTGTCAAGACGGCGGATTACTTGATCATTCGTATTAAAGAGGAGCTGATAGTTATTTAGCCAAATCACGTCGAGAACTTGGTTGAATTCACCCTCATTGAAGAATGCCGGCTCGCCATTGTCCAGAATGATCAAATTCCGGTGTCTTTTTTCAATATTCGTTCTGATGAACGCGATACGACTTTGTTCAGGGCTAATGGTCGCTTTGCTGTCTATTTGACCGCTTTCGGGCCAGGTAAGTTGCTTCTCCATCAGCGTATTTAGGTTAAGAGCGATGAGCGCCCAGCTCGCATCGACTCTAGCCGTGTAGATCAATCCATCACGCGACCAAGCAAGCCGCGACCCTTCGTGAATTGTCGATGTCGTGAGTTTTCTACTCTGACCTGAAACCACATTGACTATCCATAAGTAGATATCGCGCTGCTGTACCTCAAGATACGCTAGTCGATCGCCGTCTGGCGACCAGACCGGACTCGCTTTGTTGCCGGGCGTGCTAACAACCACTTGATCATCACGCGAGCCGTCGATGGATCTGACAACTATTTTGCTTTCATTCTTGTAGAGCCATATATAACAAACTAATTTGCCATTTGGAGAAGCGTTTGGCATGAGTTCAACGCCCGGGCGATTGGTGAAGCTGGTTTGATTTGGCTTGGACACGACAGCAACAGCCGGCTGATCGTCCTTAGATTGGAAATAGGCGATCACAAATATGACTAGGAAGGCAGGCAGCAAGAGCCAAGCCCTTTTGCGATAGGAAGTTCCTTCGAGTGGCTTTGTTATTTCGGTCTTTAGCTGCTGGCGCAGGAATATGGGTTCTATTGTTAGTCGGTAGCCCTTCTTGGGAATGGTCTCCAAAAGAATTTTGCCTTGGTCAAGGGTCTGTCTTAACTCCCAAATTGTGTCGGTGACTCCTCGCTCTCCGGTAAATTCGTTAAACTCCCAAACCTTCTCAATAAATTCGGCTCGATTGACGACTCTGTTTGCCTCTACGACGAGTAACTCGAGCACGCGAATGGCTTTTGTTCTCAGGTTCTGTTCAACGTCATTGATCCTGAGTGTCTGACGATCAAAATCTACGATGTTATTGCCTAGCTGGACCAATCCCAAGTTTGGGCCGGCATCTGTCTTTATCGTCTCGCCCACGTTCGGCACAGGATCCACCGTGTTTCTGCCTGACAGCATCATGCCTTTCGCATCATTCCCGGACCCGGGATACTGAATTGCGCTATCATATCGCCCTTTAAGGCAGGACACCAAAACAACCATCCTGAGCCGATCGTGTTAGAGCGGGACCGCCGGTGCCATTGAGGGCTGACGCATTTGGTTGAAAATGAATGCGGTTCCACACAAGAGGCTACTATCGTTAGACGTGGCAATGACTGCTACCGCGCCCATGCCTGACTCGATCGTGAAGACATCGCTAAGCAGAAATGCATTTGGTTGGCTGCCGTGTAGAGTCACGCTTATGCTCGCATTTAGGGCGTTATCTCCAAATAGTTCGAGATTAACTTGACTGTCTGCCTCCCCGTTAGGCGCGACGATCACAAGCGCTGGGATCTCATCACTTTGGAGATAGCCGAATAGTATTCTCTGACTAAGGTCAGCGCTGGGGCAGGCCGTCGTTTCCGACGGCGATCGACCTCCAGACGCGGCCTCTAGATTAAAGGTCAAATAAGTTCCATAGATATGAGGAGATTCGCTCATGACCGATATTGAATAGCCGGTTAAATCCCCGAAAAGCGCATCGCTAGTGCGAGAGAAGAGTGCGTCCTTCGGTATAAAAATGTGCGCTGACATGGTTTCGCCGTTGCGTGAAACGGCCACGAGATCGCATTCTTGATCAAAACCGGATGCATTATAGAGACCGATCTCACTCGACCATTGATCATTATTGACGATCCAAGGAAGGACAAGATTTAGATCCAATTGGCCTGGTGGACGAATGATGCGGATACGATTCTTGCCAAATTCAGCCACATAGAGATAACTGCCATCAAGAGAGCGTCCGATACCGTTCGGTTCATTAAACTGTGCGCTGCTTATTGGCCCATCTTGACTTCCCGGCTCGCCAGTACCCGCGTAATCCGAGACTTGACCATCCATACCAATTCGGTGAATGATTTGATCACCATTTGTTATGAAGAGAGCTTGGTCCACATAAGTCATATATCCGCACGCCCAAGGGATGTTTAGTCCGTCGACATGAGCAAGATGCTGAATCTCGCGGGATTCGTCGATTCGATAGATGTTGCCATCATGGGCGCTAGCGACATACAGGTTCTTGTTTTCATCGATCGCGATCCCGTTTGGCCGATTAAGTGTCGTCGAGTTGGCGTATATTTCTTTACTGCCGTCAGGTTGGACCATCCAAACTTTATTGGTGTGATCGCAGACAAATAGGATGCCTTCATCGTTAAGGGCCAATCCAGTGGGGATGCTGAAACCGCTGGCCAGGGTATCGGCTGAGCCATCCAATTGAATGCGTGTGATCCAGCCAGCCGCGTTTGCTACGTAGAGTAAGCCATTGTTCTCATCGAAGACCAAACCACGTGGTGAATTGAGTCCATCGCTTGCATCCGCAAAAACGCTAATGGAACCATCGGCTTGAATGGCATAGACAGTGGACAATGTGTCTGAGGCATAGACAACACCGTTTGGCCCGCCAGCGACATCACCATCTGAGCGTAATTGAGCTAAGGTATCAACGGTTTGAGCATTGACTATACAAGCCGCAAGGGCAAGGACTAGTAATTGATAATTCATGGATGTTCTCCTGTTGGTAACCGGCTTTTCGGCGGATCCATGTAATAGGTGCAATGGATTCGCGAGAGCGTTCCTCCATGTTCCAGGTGATTGATCCAGGGAGCAAATCGAAATGCTCTCGAATTTCTCGAATTCTAGTGGAATTCCCATGTTGCTTTGCATTTTGGGCGGAATACCCACGTTTCAGGGCAACGCAAAGCACGCCGTCGATGGCAATCTTTTTAGTGAATTCGAACATCTCTCTAGGTGATACCGATGGCTATGCAAAGAAAAAAGGCCGGCTTGTGGCCGGCCTTGTCATGGAGGAGAAAGTTCTGAAATTTGGGGTGGTCTGAGACTTATTACGGTCTCTGTACTTTCACTATTAATAACGGTTGAGAGACATCAAAAGTTTAATTTTTTTTTGGGAATCGACAGAAATGGCAAGAAATCACATTTTTGGACGACATTCGTTCGTATTGCGCCAAGTCTGTCAGTTAAACTTGTCACACATAAATGAGTGAGGTTGTTGTGCCTACAAATAGAGAACCTGTTCGTGTGGTCGGCCTAAGCGGTAGTCTCAGGCCCGACAGTCTTACCAGGCGTGCCGTAGAGATTGCGTTACGTGGCGCGACCGAACTTGGGGCGGAAGCGGAGTTATTTGATTTGCGTGAATGTCGCGTCGCCTGTGATGGCAACAGTGATGACGGCGCCTACCCCGAAAGTGTCTATCGATTGAGGAACGCGGTCAAGAACGCTAATGGTTTAGTGTTGGGAACACCCGAATACCATGGCAGTTTCAGTGGCGTGCTCAAGAATGCATTGGACTTGTTGGGATTCGAAGAGGTGCAAAGCAAAATGATTGGTCTCATTGGGGTCTCCGGCGGGCCAATGGGAGCGATTCACGCCTTAGCTAGCCTGCGCACCATTGGTCGACATCTCCATGCTTGGGTTGTGCCCCATCAAGCGGCGATCCCCTTTGCTGGACAGGCGTTTGATGAGGAAGGCAACCTTAAAGATGCCAAATTGCAAGAACGTGTCATGGAGGTAGGACGCCAAGTGGTTAAGTTTGGTTTTCTACACCATTCGGCAGCCGCCAAGAAATTCTTGGACGCTTGGGTATCGGCGACGCCAAACCCGGGCGGTGAACACGAGGGGCTGATATGGTAACTCTGCCAAGCCAGCGCCAAGCGTTCCATATTCCTGACGAGATCACCTATTTGAATTGCGCCTATCTGTCACCCATGCATCAAGATGTCTATGATGCAGGATTTCAGGGACTGAATCGTAAATTTGAGCCGTGGACTTACACACCTGCTCATTTCTTTTCTGAGAGTGATGAAATTCGAGCACGATTTGCTTCTCTTGTTCATGGGGATGCCCAAGGCGTGTCAATCGTGCCCTCGGTAAGTTACGGTATTGGCACAGCTGCGAACAATCTGAGTTGCAGCGCCAATCAGCGAATATTGGTCCTCCACGAGCAGTTTCCTTCTAATGTCTATCCCTGGCGTGAATTAGCGCATCAGGTTGGTGCGCGCTTGGATCACGTAGATAGACCCAAAATGGGAGGTTGGACTGCAGCGATTATCGAAAGAATATCCGCCGATGTTGCCATCGTGGCCTTGCCACACTGCCATTGGACGGATGGTTACCAACTCGACCTAGTCCAGATCTCTGCGAAATGCCAGCAACTAAATATCCCCTTGGTTTTGGATGTAACGCAATCGCTGGGCGTTGTTGAAATTGATGTTAACCAATTGAAACCCGCCTTTTTAGTAGCGGCCGCTTATAAATGGCTGCTTGGACCCTACAGTTTGGCTTTTATGTGGGTTGCGCCACCATATCGACAGGGAAGGCCACTCGAATTCAATTGGATCACCCGTGAGGGCAGCGAATCGTTTTCTCAATTGGTCAATTACCGCGATGAGCTACGGCCCGATGCTCAGAGGTTTGATGTGGGTGAACGCAGTAATTTCACTTTGTTGCCAATGGCTTCAGCGGCTTTGGATCTCATCTTGGACTGGGGTCAGGGTAATATTGCCAATATGTTGCGATCATTCACGGATGAAATAGCAGAACGAGCGACGTGCGGTGGGCTTGTCGTTCAAGACCCTCAGTTTAGAGCACCTCATCTCTTAGGTCTCAGGTCTACAGATGAGTTGCCCTCCACCTTGGCTTCAGAGCTTTCCTCGCGTGGTATCTACGTTAGCGTGAGGGGCAGTGCTATTCGCGTTGCGCCTCATATTTACAATGAAGCTCAAGACATTGATCGTCTGTTTGGCGCGCTGTCCGAGTTGAAGGTCGTTAAAGACTAAGCTGCGCGTGCTGCTTGGCTAACGGAACTATGAGGCTCATGGTTGAGGACAAACCAATACCATAGCAATTGTGAATAGCTGTAACTGGGCACGTTCCGTGATTGGTAGAAACTGTCTAGCGCTTTTTGCAGAGGCTTTAGGTTGTAAAAAGGGACGGCAGGAAAATAGTGATGTTCAAGATGGTAAGAAGAATAGAGATACATGAAGTTCCAGGCAACGTTTGGTCGGATCAATGTGGACCACTTGGCCACATCATGGGGGTCGATCACGTAGTGTTGACCTAGGCGATTCAACGTAAAGGCGACCGGGAAGACAAAAAAGACGGGGATAATATAGCCTCTAATGGCAAAAAGCGGGTCGATCCAAAAGAAGAGGCCCAACACGGAGAGGTGGAGCGTGATGACGGTCAAACGCTCTTTGCGGATCGCACGACGAAGCTTATCTGGGTAGCCTGAGGCAGCAATGGCGGCGGCACGAAAATAGATCGGAAATAGAGCTGGAGTGCAATACAGAAGCTTATACCAACGCGCCACACGTTTTGGCGATAGGTAAGCTCGTTTGGGGTCCAACTGGTCACTGCCAAGTTGCATGTGGTGATCCATATGCCACTTGTGAAATTGGGACGATGCCAGCCCTGAACATGCCCCATAGATGAATCCCAAGACGCGATTCAGCGTGCGTCTTTCTTTAACAAATACAGCCTTGTGAACGACCTCGTGTAGTAATACGGAATAATTGAAGACCACAAATCCCAGTAAGATGGCTGACGGGATCCAAATAAACGGGTTGGGAAACTGATAAATGACCAAGGGCAGCAGCACAAGTAATAAGAATTGGCGACCGGCAATCAGGAAGTGCCGCCAAGGCTTTTTCTTGTGCAATGCCTTGAGAACATCGATTGGGATAGCTTGTTTCAAGTCGCGATTGAGTTCGCCCGCTCGGGTGTAGTAGTAGGATTTATCCATCACAATGACATTTTATCATGAGTCATGGCGAGCACGACCGAGATGACACCTTCATTCATTGATTTTCAGGAAAGGGATCAGTAACATCCCTGGCACGGTGCAAAGACTGACAACGATAAAAAATGTCGTGTAGCCAAGCGCAGCGATCAAATAACCGCTCACCATGCCCGCGACCATCATCGCCAAGGCCATCAAACCGGTTGCGATAGCGTAGTGAGCAGTGCGGTATTGTCCTTTGGATGTGTACATTAGGAACACCATGAAGGCCGTGAACCCCAACCCAAAACCAAATTGCTCCAAACCAATCATGGCGTAGACGACATAGACCGATGGTTTCGCGATGGCCATATAAACATAGAGCAGGTCTGGCAAGTTCATAGCCAAAGCCAAAGGCCAGATGGTGCGCTTCAATCCGTAGCGGCTTATCAACCAGCCACCAATGACGCCTCCAGACGCCAAACCAATGACGCCTAGTACGGAATATCCCCAGGCGTATTCCGCGTTGGTAAGCCCTAACTCTCGTAACAAAAAGACAGACGCCATTTTCATCAAGAAGGCTTCGCCAAAACGATAGAGCAGGATGAACGCAACGATAGTCACAATGCCCGGTTGACGAAAGAAGGACACGAAAATCTCGATAGCTTCTTTAACACCCGAACCCGTTTTCACGACGGCAATGTCCGATTCGGGGTATGGCAATAGCCAACCATGGAGAATCGCCAGAGCAAGTAACAGGAAGGCAACAAAAAGAAAAACCTTAGACCATGCGCCGGCGGTGGCTTTGCGCTGTTCGCTCAAGAAATTGGAGCCGGCTGTCATCTGTTGTTTGGCGAGAGCCACCCGTTCCGGCATGACTCGTTGTACAAATTCGTCGCGGGTATTGGCAGCAATGAGGCTTGTGTCCTTCTTGCCTCGATTAGCCGCTTTAATTCGTTTCTGGATCTCTTTAACGATGGTTTGCTCGAGAGATTTGGTGTCTTTTTGGCTTAATTCGACCGTTCTTCGAGCTTCGTTATCGATGGACACCATTTGCTCGATCAATGCCATTCTCAGGATGTGATCGCGTTTTGCTTGATCGGCTTTTTCCAGCCTCTTTACGGTTTTCGGGTCACTGAGTAACCATTTGTCGACTTCAGACGTTGCAATGCCTTGAATCTCAGCAATCATTGTTTTGGCTTCTTGGGTTGTCTGATGGTCTGTGTGATCCAGTTGTTTGATGGTTAACGATCCTGCCAACATGACCAACAGGCCGTTTGTGAACATAAAGCCAAATCGCCAAGTAAGGCTGCGAATGCCGGAAAAGAAAGCCTGTGCTTTCTTGTCGAGTGCGTGTAAGTAATAGCCGTCTGTTGCGATGTCATACGTGGCGGAGATGAACCCACACAAGGTGAAAACGACTAGCGACCATGCAAAATAGTGGCGTGACTGAAAAGCGATCGAGATCATGGCAAAACAAGCCGAAATGGCGACCGTACTCCATAAATGCCACGCACGGCGTGTTCCCAGCCAATCAACGAGCGGGCTCCAAAGAGGCTTGATGACCCAGGGCAAGCTGATCAGGCTGGTCATCAACCCTATCGCTTCAACGGAAGCACCCAAACGCGTATAGATAACCACCGATAAGTAGTTCACGGCGACATAGGGGATCGCCTGAACAAAATACTGGGTCGGAACAAAGAGCCATGGCGAGCGCGTAGCTCGCTTGGACTTCACGATTTTGGACCGCTTTGCGGTTTCGCCGTTTCAATCAATTGACGCAGGTCCAAGCCATGCATCGTGATCAAGGGGCACATCTCTCTGATTCTCGATCGCAACCGCGTCCCAATTCGATCAGTCAAATAAGGCCCAGACGCCCTTGCACCCTTGGCGTCCTCGCTATCTTCATCTGGGAAGTTTGTGGTGATGATGGTGGGCAACATCGCACCATAGCGTTCGTTTAGCAAATATCCCAGAATGTCTTGGACCCATGTCTGATTGTCACTAGCCTGTGCACCTAAATCATCTAGGACTAGCACTTTTGCCTTAACTAATGGTTCTAAGATGTCCTCTTCGGTGATGTCCTTAGACCCATAACTATAACGGAGGCGTCGCAATAACTGCGTGTATTCGATGAACATGACTGGGGTGAGTCCGGACCACACCAAGTCTGTTAATAATGTGGCAGCCAAATGGGTCTTACCAATGCCGCAAGTACCTGAAAGCATTAGGCCTGGTAGTTCGGAAGCCGGTGGCTGATCGAGCATGGTCATGTAGCTCGTAAAGCGGGCGCGGCACAGCGATAATGCCTTCTTTTGAGACATCTTACATTGACGTAACGCATCGGCATCTTCATCGGAGAGTCCGCGAACGTAAAAGCCCTCCGCTTCCTTAAAGGGTGTACGGCCGTCTTCCGACTTTTTTGACAAGGTGTATCGCTGGTATTTACGCGGAATACTGCTGTTATCTAGCTGCTGTTGGATCTTTGCTTTTCTCTGACAGCTGCAAGCAATCACGATTTCGTACATGCCTTTTTGGCTTGTCGTGAATCCTTTTCCTTGGCAAATGGGGCAGGTCATAGTGTTAGTTTCCAAGGGTGGTTAGACGTGGAATATCGAAGTGATACCGTACCATATCGCGCCATACGCGATCACGCAATTTTACGTCGTCATCGTCGGCCATCAGCTCATCTAAATCTGAAACAAGTTGCACGCGCTCGGATGCATTCATCTGCGCTTCAAATTCATCGATTAATTGCTTGTCCCACTTCATTAAGGTCTCTTCCACATCCGCTAACGAAGTAAGGCTTTCAATGTCTAATTTTTTCAAATTATTGGCAATATCGAGGCTGGCTTGTTCACATGCGGGCCAAGACCGGGCTAATTGATTGAGTTTGCGTGTTAATCGTCGAATGATGCTTGTCAGGCCACCTGAGTCGGCTTCGCCGGCAGCGAGACCAGTGTGCAGTTGTTGGTATTCGTGGTGCACCCGCTCAACATCCTTATGGGCATGGTTGAGCAGAATACTGCGTGGCCGTTTTGCTTTTGCCTTACGCTCAAGGAATTGATCGATGGCTCGTAGCACAACTGGCAGCGGCACTTGAGATTGATGCCATGTGTCAATGGCGTCAAATTCGATGGGGGAAACAATAATTTGTCGTTCTCTGCGAATCGACCAATGTAGCTCGACCGCGCGGAAATAGTTCACATAATTGTCTTTGGTCAAAGACATCTAACTTACTTTTGCTCCCAGTTGGCTGCCTTCAGGGACACTTAACAGAACCGGTACGGCTGCTTCCGTCGCTGCGGTTGCGGCTAAGATCATACCGTTAGACTCAAGACCCATGAGTTTAACCGGTGCAAGGTTTGCCACAACCACGACACGTCGACCCACCATCTCTTCGGGTAGGTACCAAGGGGCTAGTCCCGCCACAATTTGACGTGTTTCGGTGCCTAAATCGACGTCCATGCGCAGTAGTTTTTTAGATTTGGGCACTCGCTCGCATTGCATGATCTTAGCCACGCGCATCTCAACTTTAAGGAAATCGTCGAAAGAAATTGGGGTGTTTTGTTCGCTTTCTTCAGTCAATGTGCTGTCTCCTGTCATCCGTAAAACGGCCATTCTAACCCATTAGCTACAGCGGCGGAGTCGAAAACCTGTCTCGCTTGCCAGACATGACTTGGTGTCGCTTAGTTTGTAAGGCAACAAAAATTCTGCTTGGCTACGGGTTAGGGCAGACATAATTTGCTTCTGCAAACTCAAGAATCTCGATGATGGTCAAGGTGGTGCCAAAACAGGCACTAAACAACCGCCAATCTGACGCAAAGGCAATCAATGGGGCGGAAGCCGTTGCATTGATTTGATGGATCTGACCCCGAGTCACGCCCGCCGGATACAAGGCATCATGTACGTTGAAATAGAAGAGGCCAGCTAACAAGTCACTTTCGTTTTGAGCGCTCAAGGCGTTGGACGAAAGGATGGGAGAGGTGGGCGTACCTAAATTGAAGAGGACGCCGGCATTGCTTCCAGCCGCCGCGGGCCCGTGAATATGAGCAGCTGTCGGCGTGGGCACTGCGTGGAAGACTTGAGTCATCGATTCATCCAGGCTCTCATCATATATAGCTAATCCAAGCCCAAAGGCTGGAGCGTGTGTCATGGGAACTTCTTGACGGCCAGTCAGGCTGGCCAAATGGATCTGGGCAGGGAAGATCTGGCCTCGTATCTCGCCACTAGGAAAAGCCGTGCTGTGAATATTGATGTAATAGTTCCCCGCTAATAAGTCGTCTTCCTGACCCGCCGTTAGCAGGAATGAGCCCTCGATAATGGTTGGTCCAACCGTGAGTGTAAAAACAACACCGGCATTGGTTCCTGGGGGGGCAGGTCCGTGGATATGTGAGATAGTAACGGTGCTGACATCGTGAACGACGCGCACATCAAGCATATTTGTGTCTTGATCATAGGTTATATAAGTAATGCCGATGGCTGACGATCCGGTAGGTGGGACTTCCTGACTCTCGTTCACATCGCTCCATAGAGATGATGAAGCTCGAATCTGTCCTCGGATCTCGGGACCGGCGGCCGACATGGTGTTGATTTCGATATACAAGAGACCTGCTTCCAAATCTGCAGCCTCGGCGTTTGAAAGGTGGACTTGCCCGCTGATGGCTTGATGGGGCGTACCAAGACCAAATAGTTGTGGGCCCGCTGTCCCGGCTAGGGCAGGGCCATTGATTGAAATCAAGCTGGCGTCAATTAGATGGTGAATCAGGTTGTAAGACAAGTTGTTGGTCAATGGATTAAACGAGAAGCTGGCCAAACCACGTTCCCCAGTCGCGAATGCAGGTACCACCGAATGTCCGTCGAGTTGAGCAAAATGACTGACAGGTAGCTCGCTCTCCGCATGGGCGACAGTGCCGTTCTCGACGCCAAACGATGGCGAGCTCTGAGTCAACCAATCACTTGACTGGAAAGGGCTGACAGCCATGTCGTCGAGTCCGATGGATTGATCTGCGGCCGGAGCAGGTACAAAATCATTCGCGTCTTGCCAGATGCCGGCGGTAACGGCAACAGATGCGCGGGTATGGTTGCCCGATCCCCATTGTAGGTAACTCACAATGGCCGCACTATTACCAAAGTCATTGGTATTGTAAAGCCCTAGCTCACCGTCCGCGACGCCAAGTGACATACTTGTGGATAAGAACCAATCAGTGGATGTATTGGTACCGGATTGACCCATATGTAGCACGGCAAATTCGCCCGGTTCGATACTTAAGCCTGCGCCTAACTGCTCATAAGTCGGGAATTGGCACATCCAGAAATTACTAAGGTCCGCGACCCCAGCGCCCACATTCTTAAATTCAACTAACTGTTCCCCAGTGCTTGGATTAATCATGACTTCGTTGATGACAACCTGCGCAGACAGGCTGGTTCCGATGAGAATTAAGGTCAATGTCACGGTTCGCACGATGTTCATTCAGGTCACCTCTAGTCGCCAAGTTGGGCGTGTTCTTTTGTTTTGTTATCCTCCCATGATTCTGTCATCACTTGGGGAACATTTGTGCCTGCATTTTTTGATTCCCGCTAAAGATGACCATAATCACATATTATTCTTGGCTTATGGATTTGTATTCATTTGCCGAATTAGATCCACGTACGACTCAGAAATGAGGTCCAATTCTTTGATGTCCAATTGCCGCATCATCTGTCTTGCAATGGTGTGTCCATCCTCCTGGCTTTGTCGCTCATCTAACACAACCTCAAGTTCAATGAAGTTGCCGAGCCCTTTGACCTCATCAAAATGGATGCGTGTCTGGCCTATGATCCATAACCTGCGCGTCTTTTCTACACGACCGGTGCATCCCAAAGACTGTCGTAAGACACGTTCCATGGTTTCCGCATCCTCTACTTCTGCAATTTCGTAACTTGAAAGCTTAGGTCCATCGCAGGTCTCCCGTTGATATGCGATTAAGTGAGCTTTTGTGTCGGTTTGTATTCGCAGCTTTAGCATCCCGAAGCGCGTGCCAAAAAAGACGTCCATCTGATCAAAAACAGACAGCGGCTGATCAGCCAATTCACCGGCCTTCTCGAATTGCTGCGCATCAGTTTGGCGAGCTTTTATTTCGATGTTTTTTGCCATTGTCACTTGCGACCAAAATCGGCTGGTATCTCTCCCCAACGGCGCGTATGCCATTTTTTGAGCTGGATGCTGGGGTGTTCATCGAGCAATTGTTGTATTTTTTTTGCCATTTTGATGATGACTTCGCGTTCGTGAACCGTTTCTCCCACTCTACCTGTACTAATCCATCCCATGGCGATTTTTGAATCCGTCCATAAGAGCTCGTGTGCAGAGCGAATGGCATATTGGACCATGGCACCTATGCCCGCCAGCTCGGCGTAGTTATTTGAGTGAACGCCAAGAAATTTGTGTTCCAACTGATGTCCATCCAAGTCGGTGATCTGGTATTCACACGGGCCCGGGTTTCCTTTTGTTCCAGCATCCGAGCAAATGCCGATAGTGGGTAAATCGGGAGCAGGGCTGCGAACTTTCTTTTCGCGACTCACATTTTTTGTCTTTGACCTCAGCAGCTTAGCTAGGGCTTCGGGCTCATTGGCGCCACCGGCGAAACTAACGTGGCGGCCATGAACATATTTTTCGCAGGAGGCCCAATCTGTAAAGGTTCGATACTGACCTTCACTCGTCTCGACCAGATACACTTTGTTCTTGCTGCGCTTACTTGCCAATAGGGACCTGCCTCAATCTTTTTCGCGACGCACGGTCGCTTGCCACTACTCTACAATAGCGATCGCTTCAATAGCAGCATGCGAATGCATTAAATAGTCGCTTTTGGGTTGTTGTATTCTTAATGCGTGTGTGAGAATCTGTGCGCCAGGTGGGAGGAAGATATATGGGATTGCTGGATCACTTGATTGTTCGCACATTGCCGTTGGTGCCCAAGCCAATTGTTGCGCGTTTATCGCGTCCGTATATTGCTGGCGCATCTTTGGCTGATGCGATTAGTTGTGTCAAACGCCTCAACAACGAAGGTTTTTGCGCCACCTTAGACTTGTTAGGTGAATTTGTGACCAGTTTTGATCAGGTCGATCAATCCTATCAGGGCTACCTTGAAACGTTACAAGCGATTGATGAACATACACTTGACTCAAATATCTCCATTAAACCCACCTTCTTTGGCCTACTTCTAGATGACAAGAAATGTAGCGATACCTTGGAAAAACTGCTCATAGAAACCGTTAAGTTTGGGAATTTCATGCGCCTCGACATGGAAGATACGCCTTGTACCAGCCTAACCATTCAGATGTATGAACGGTTTAGAGCGCAGTACGGTCAAAATGTGGGTGTAGTCTTGCAGGCCTATTTGCGTCGCACCATATCTGACATAACGGGTGTTACCGATAACGGTGAATCTAACTTCAGGTTATGCAAGGGCATTTATGTTGAGTCAGAAGAACATGCATTTAAGGGCTATCAGGAGATCCGTGATAACTACGTAACCGGATTGACGGCTATGTTTGATAAGAATGCTTATGTGGGAATAGCGACCCATGATGACTTTCTGATAGAAGCAGCTGAAAAGATCATCGAGCAACGCGGCATGAAAACCGATCAGTATGAGTTCCAAATGTTGTTGGGCGTGCGCGAAAATGTCCGCAACCGATTAAGAGATGCGGGTCACAAAGTTCGTATTTATGTGCCCTACGGCGCGGATTGGTATGGCTATTCAACCCGTCGATTAAAAGAAAATCCGGCCTTAGCAGGCACTTTCTTTAAAGCGATCTTCTTTAATCGTTAATGATGGACCTGATTCAACTGCTCTTGTTGTATGCGCTGTAACCAATCTTGCAAGTGAGCAAGTGCTGGATCGTCCTGTTGAAATCGGATACCGAGTTCGTAAACTGAGCCGTGTTCTTCGGGGATCATGCGTGCACGAACAATTTGCCCGCCGACGGATATTTCTTCCTGTTCAGAAGAGATAGCGATGCGGTGAACCGTGCTGTTCACTTTTACCCAAGAACCAGCATTGACCTTACAGCCAGTCTCACTGACATTGTGGATACGCCCCTTAATCTCGCCATCAATTGAGCTTGGCAATGGGTTCTTGAACTCGATACGGTCAGCTCGCTCAACATGGATCTTCATG
The DNA here is from genome assembly GCA_029263455.1 of Holophagae bacterium. Classification (GTDB taxonomy): domain Bacteria; phylum Acidobacteriota; class Holophagae; order Acanthopleuribacterales; family Acanthopleuribacteraceae; genus JAGQSC01. Next base: position 355,789 of record JAJCXM010000003.1, on the reverse strand, counting down.
GAATCCCCCTTGGGAAGCACTAGAGCAAAAATTCTGCCAACCTGCGGACATCTCTAAGTGCTGGATATGCGGGGTTTGTCATGAGTTCAATGCGGATTTTGGTGAAAAAAACAATGTCGCGTGGAAAAGACCAATATCAAGTGCAAAATATTGCATGTGTGGTTGTTTGACCTAAAAGTGGCTCAGGAACTATGATATGAGCTGAATGGAGGCTCCACCATGCTCGTTTTTTTCTTGATGATTATCTCTTGGGCGCCCGAAACCATGCAGGTTGTTTTATTGGATGGAACCACCGTTCAGGCGCAACAGGTGAGCCTGGAGCGCAGCATGGTTTGTTGCCAAATGGAGCAAGGCCAAAAGATGTTCCTGAGTCAAGGAATGGTCGATTGGGAGCGCATGAAAAAGGTGAGTCCCGATGTATTTTTAACTTTTTTCCCGGGTCAGTCACTTGAGCCAGCGCCTCGACCGGTGATCGATCGTAAGGCGATTGTCATAACCAATGAAGAGTTAAAGGCCTTGTCACCGCGAGCATCTTCTTCTTTCGTGGAGGTTGGTGGATCAGACGATTCTACTGATTCTAGCGATTCTGCTCGAAGCGGGCCCATCATTGATAAAATCGGCATTCCTGGCCAACAAGTTGACGTCAAAGATCACATGGAAAAAGGGCGCTGGGTTGTTTTCGATTTTTATGCAGATTGGTGCGGACCATGCCGTCAACTAACGCCGCGTTTGGAAGCGCTTGCCCGTAAATATCCCGACAAGGTCGCGGTCAAAAAAATAGACATTGTCAAATGGGGAACGCCTGTCACTAAACAGTACGGCGTCAATTCGATCCCGTACCTCCAGCTCTACGACGAGAATGGCCGAAAAAAACGCGATGGCAACGGTTTCGAGGTCTTGCAGTACGTGGAAAAACTCTCAAAATCCTGGTGAAGCAGCAAGCAACAAGCAACAAGCTGCAAGCTTCAAGAATGTGAGTCCGACATCCGTGAGGCTGTCTCATAAGTCGTCAAATTTGCTCAAAACAGCATGTCCGTACAGTTGGTGAGTTCCTAAGTGCATAGAAACAAAAGACTTCGAACCTCATGCTAGAAGCTCGGACTCACATTAGAGACGCTTGAAGTCACTTATGCGACGGCCTCATCCGTGTCGGAGGTTAGGCTGTTAGCCCTCATCCAAAGCGAAGCAAGCAGCAAGCAACAAGCAACAAGCAACAAGCTGCAAGCTGCAAGCTTCAAGAATGTGAGTCCGACATCCGTGTCGGAGGTTAGGCTGTTAGCCCTCATCCATAGCGAAGCAAGCAACAAGCAACAAGCTACAAGCATCAAGCTGCAAGAATGTGAGTCCGACATCCGTGTCGGAGGTTAGGCTGTTAGCCCTCTTCCAAAACGAAGCAAGCATCAAGCAACATGCTCCGATTTGGAGTGCGGCAGCTTGCTGCCGCTTTAGACCAGTACGCCGCAGGAGATGAAGAAACGACCTCGATGAGCTTGCTCGTCGAGCGCAATGCTTTAAGCTTCAAGAATGTGAGTTTGGCTTCCTTGGCGCGCCGTAACCAGTGAAGCCGGCTAGCCAGAGGTTATATGCGATCCCTTCACACTCAGGGTGCAACTCGTAACCTGTCGCTCCGATCAATCGACAGATTCGCGGGTTGGAAAACCCGCGCTCCTTTATCTCACGGATGAGACGTTCGCATCCCAAACTCCAGGCTGAAGCCTAACATTGAAACGCTCAACCATTCATACTCCAAAGAGGCCGCAGGCCGACTGACCCGGTAGCCCACCCCGATGCCGACGCAGTCGGGTAAGGGGTGGGGCAGGGTTCCATAAAACGTCGAGCCCAGAGCGCAGCGTCGGGCGACTGATTCCTAACCGCCCGAACTCCAATCAAACCCCCAGATGTTTGCCAAACGTGCCATTTCATCGTCGAAGGAATGGGTGCGATGGTGCTCCTCCTGATTCTCGACATACCGTTTGACAGTGAGCACATGGTTTTTGGAGCACGAAAACGCACCGTAACCTTCCTGCCATGCAAAATCAGCAACCCCTATTGATTTCGCAAACGCTGAAGAATAGGACTTCATGTCGCCGATCAGTTTGGCGATCGAAACCGCCGAGTGCAGCTTCAACAGGACATGCACGTGATCCTCCACGGCTCCGATGGCAATCGTTGCAACCTTTTTCTGACGGGCAATGCCACCGAGGTAAGGGATCAAGCGCACCCGAACGTCTTCTGTAAGCCATGGCCTACGATCTTTAGTGGCGAATATGACGTGGATGTAGACGTGGACAAAACTGTGGGACATGGACCGATTCTAACCGGCTTTTGCGGTAGACGGTGATATCAATCGCCCGCCGCTGCGCTCTGGGCTCTGATCAACGGCGGCCATAACCCACCCCTCTCTGCGGTTGGGGTGGGCTGCCAGGTCAATCGGCCTCCGGCCTCATTGCACGGCGAGGCTTGCCGCTGGAACTCGCAGCCAGTCACCTCGCTCAGTCGACAGATTCGCGGGTTAGAAAACCCGCGCTCCTTTATCTCACGGAAGAGACGTTCGCATCCCAAACTCCAGGCTGAAGCCTAACATTGAAACGCTCAACCATTCATACTCCAAAGAGGCCGCAGGCCGACTGACCCGGTAGCCCACCCCGATGCCGACGCAGTCGGGTGAGGGGTGGGTCAGGGTTCCATAAAACCAAAAGTGCCCACCAATGTGAGTCTGCGCTTCCTTGGCGCTGCGTAACCAGTGAAGCCGGCCAGGCAGAGGTTATATGCTATCCATTCACACTCAGGGTGCAACTCGTAACCTGTCGCTCCGATCCATCCGCAGATTCGTAATATGTCGATTGATCGAAGTGATTGGGCGTTCAGGTGCGATATACGTGTTTGCCTCATTCGTCGCCAAAAGGGGCTATTCGATATCGTTGGAGTCGATAGTCCTGAAGCTGTCGAAGAATGAACTCACGTCCCTTTCAACCTGATCTCGGTTTTCGATCTGTACCAGATAAAAGGCACTTAGAACGTAGATTCGCTGGCTGTCCGTCACCGCCGTGAATCGCGTCCACATGTTGACGGCTTCGTTGCCATACTGTGTTGTGAATTCGGCAGTCATCGTATGGCCGGATAAGCCTTTGAACGTCACAGACTCGTTTTGACTGATCTTTGGCTGACCCATCTGACGCAAGATCGACTGAACATAATGCTCTGGGCTGATAGTTGCGCTTATGACAGAGATATTCAGTGTTGGATTCAAACCCTTAACGGGCTCTTTCTTCTGTGTGATCGAAAGGTGATTGCCAAGCACGGAGATGGCCTGGAGTTCTTGGGCGCGTTGCCCGCTGAATTCCGTGTCATCGGGTTCTTCCTCAGTCACCCAGTGGTACCACCATGAATCGGGTTTTTCTACGGAGAATCCAAGCAATCGATTGGAGTAAGTCATAGGTAGGTTGTCGGAAGGGGTCAGTATCCAGCGATCCTCATGTCGCTGGAACTGGTGACCCTCGAAAACCGTTTGTTTTAAGCCGCTTTCGTTTACGCCTGAGTGTTGACCTCGCACAATGACAACGTCAATATCCGAGTCTTTGAGGTCGTTCGACATGGCTTGTATCAATTCTATGCAAGACGCCTTAGTTTGATTCTTATTGAGCAAATCGCTCTTGAATGCTAGCAAAAAGCCGGAGGTCTGATCTGCCTCTGCGACAAATGGACCAGCGAACACAATCTCGTAATGTTTGCCGTTCGGCAACGTAATCTTTTGCGATTCTTGGGCGCACCAAGAAAACGTTGAAATGATGAGTCCCAGCATTACGAACCACCCACGCATAAGCCACCTCCTTCTAGATCAATGAACCATCATAGCTCGGTGTGGAAGTGACGATGTCGCTTAAATACTCGACACTTGAATCGCCATCCATAATTGTCGTTAACTTGCTGCCCGACTACGAGAGCCAAAAGCGGCATCTCGATGATCTTCCTCTTGAAGTGTCAATCCAAGAGAAGGTTAGGGTTCATTTGAAGTTGAGGGATTGATTGTTTGGCATTTGATAGTTGCTTGTTTGGCGCTTTGAACCTTTAAGCAAAGACGAGGTGCTTTATCCATTCAACGATGCTCATCACGAGGTAAATGGCGCCGAACAATACAACTAAAACCAGGACCATTACCAGCAATTGAAATAGGCAGGACGTTTTGGTCTCCTGGCGTTTGTGCTTTTTGGGTACGGTTTTGCCCCGTTCGATCAATCGTACTTTCTTGACCACGCCTGTTATTGGATCGATTAGCGGATCGACTTCCATTTCGTCATTTCGAATGGCTAGCCACTTCAAGTCGCTCTCATATTGCATGTCCTTGTTCGATTGGCCAGGCACATAGGAAACAATGCCCTCTTGCCATTTCCAGAATGACACCCATGTCTTGAATTGGACACGGTCGCCGAGGGCCACTTCTTGACCGTTCTCATACTTGGCAGAGGGGTAAGCGTCCGAGGACGTTGGCCGTTCTCTCAATCCCAGTAAGGTATCTAATTCGTCGTGAAGCGGCTCGACTTGCTGCCCTTCGTGCATGAATTCAAACACGGCGGGTTCGAACTCATCGGGTCCATCGTACTTGAGGAACAGATAATCCCCGTACCCGTTATTGGCAAAAATCAACACGTCCCGACCTACACATTCGTCGACGTATTCGTCGCGTTCCACGAGTATCTTCCATTCGCAATTGCCAGAATGGAAATACACGATTCCTTCATCCAGCGCTTGCTGAATCAGGGGGTGGATCTTTCTGATCGTCATTCGAGTATTTGCCTACCTGGGTAGTGAGCACAGAGATCGCCTGCTGACGTCTGATTCAACCAATGCAGGTCGATGAGTTCAATGCCAATTTCGGTGAGCGGGGTCGTGTGCATGTGGATTCTCTGTTGGTTATGGAATGGAAACGACATCATGTTAACCCATGGATATGAAATATTGAGATTAGGAACGAGAACGATGGAGCGTGTGGTTTGGTATGGCCCACTTGCCAGCCAATTGAAGTCAATGCCGAAATCTTGAGAGAAAAAGGAGCGCGGGTTTTCCAACCCGCGAAATATGTCCAACCCAGCATTCTCTTGCAAGCCTCTATCCTTCGTCGAAGGTGTATCCGTTTACCATTTGCGCCAATTGCTCCGCTTCCCGTTTTGAATCGTGATCTCCTTTCCACTCAGGAGACATGACATCGATGACGTATGGATCGTAAACGAGCTGTGCGCGGGCGTTGCCTATCCAACGCGCATCGATCACGATTTGGATAAAATATTTGCCGCCAGAACCTCGTCGGCGACCCACGACTTTGATCTTGTCGTAGCCGCCACCCCAGAGTGGAGGAAAACAATAGACCTTAGCGCCAGGACGGAAATGTTTGTTGCTCTCGAGTCTGGTGACCTTTGATTCCACCCGCGGTCGCTGGATGATATTGCCTACGACACAGAAGATTTCCGGCCGCATGCTGTCGCCTTCGACTTCAAGACGTTGGCCGCAGGTTAAGTGCCGTCTGCCATTCCAGCGTTCGAGGTCCTTTAGCGAGAAGTTGAAGCCGCACGCAGGGCATTTGACACGCCCAATCAAGTTTGGTTTGACACTGACAACGGGTCGCGATTTGTACGCAAGTGGCGATGGTCTTGGCGTATCTGTCATGTTTGCCTGCTGTGTGGTTGGACCGATTGCGGCGTTAATAGGATTGTCCCAATATTCTAAGTGGAACGAGGCAAAAAGCTCAAACTCTTTGAGCGGTTGTTGTCCCCAAACTCGATTGCGTCGAGAGCGCGGGGGCTGCCAGGTCAGTCGGCCTGCGGCCTCTCGGGAGCACAGGCTGCATTTTTGGTGGAACGGAGGTTTTTGACAACACAGACAGGGATCAGGCTGTCGCAAAACTCGCTTCAAGGCCCAAGAATGTGAGTCTGGCTTCCTTGGCGCGGCGTAACCAGTGAAGCCGGCTAGCCAGAGGTTATAATCCGTTTGTAATCAGGTAGATACAATAAATGGGATAGTCGGTCTAATCGTTTCGTCGAATTATTAGGACTTATGAGACAGCCTCAGGGATGTCTGTACCACAGTAGGGCACAGTTTTCGATCGTGGAATTTTTGTGTTTTCCGTTCTTTGCGGACCAAGGTCAATGGCACGGCGCTGCGTCGCAATGGTTGTTGACTCTTGGGTGAGGGAGGAATCTCTGGCGACCTGGGTTCGTGCCGAGTGGAATTGCCAGGCTCGCGTATGACGCAAAGAGCATCGCGTTGATTGTGGGGTGGGCTAAGTCACCAGAGCGCGTAGTTTCTGGGTGACAAACGATTTGTCCAGCTTACCTTCGGCGGTTCCGAGGGTTAGACTGAAGAGCTCAGTGTTGCCTTGATCTATGATGATTCCATTGAGGTCGAGAAAGACCAATGCAGCCAACAAACCGGTTCTCTTGTTTCCATCCACGAAGGGGTGGCTTTTGACGATGTGGGATAAGTAAGCTGCAGCCATTTCAAAGAGGTCTCCGTGCAGGTAGCTTCCACCAAAGGAGGATTGTGGCTGGGCGGCGGCCGACTCAAGCAATGATAAGTCTCGTACCCCATCTGCTCCGCCAAATCGTTGGAGTTGCTGGCGGTTTAAGAAAAGCACCTCGTCGACCGATAGGAAGTCGATGGTCACTGAGCGAGCTTCCGAAAGGTCTCTTCGTGGTTATCCATGGCGCGATGAGCGGCGTCTTCAATGCGTTTTGCACGGCTTTCACGGACGGGTCGAATGCTGAGACCGTCACCATCGGTAGTGATTTCGAGTTCGGTTTCACGGTTGATGTTGAGCAAATCCAAAATTGGCTTTTCGATGACCAGCCCAAGACTGTTGCCAATAGCGGTAAGTTTCTTGCGCATTATCTGCTCCAGATTAGCTGATCACCAATTTTATAACGAATGTATTACAAGCGTGCAACGATGGGTGTAGAAAATTGGGGTGTTGCTCGCTGCGCTTGCGCTTTTTGCATATTGCGAGAAGGGGTGTCGTTGTTCTTTAGCGGGTTCGCACAAAAGGGTGGATACTTGTCTTGGGATAGTCAGTCGCCCGCCGCTACGCTCTGGGCTCTGCATGATGGCGGCGTAACCCACCCCTCACCCGACTGCGTCGGCATCGGGGTGGGCTACCGGGTCAGTCGGCCTGCGGCCTCTTGAGAGCACAGGCTGCATTTTTGGTCGAACGGAGGTTTTTGACCTCACAGACAGGGATGTCTGTGCCACAGGAGGGCACAGTTTTCGATCGTGGAACAGTCATCTTGACTGTTGAGCCTTTAATTGGTCGAAAAGATCGAACAATAGGGAAAAGGGCTGCAGTTAGGTTGATTAATGCTCTTTGACATTACAGGCGGGATGAGGCTGTCGCATAAGTCGCTTCAATCGTCTTCAATGTGAGTCCGAGCTTCTAGCCGGAGGTTCGAAGTCTTTTGTTTTTGCGTACTTAGCAATGATCCAATTGAACTAACAAGCTGTTTCGAGCAAATTAGAAGGCTTATGAGACAGCCTCTTCTAGCCAGAGGTTATAATCCGTTTGTACTCAGGTAGATACAATAAATGGGATAGTCGTTCTAATCGTTTCGTCGAATTATTAGGACTTATGCGACAGTCATAGTGACGCCTGCGACACAGGGGACGAGGTTGTCGGATGAGTACCTTGTTTTGCTTGATAAAGATAGTGATGAATTCGGATCAATACTAAGTATAGAAAGGAAAAAAGCATCGAACCTCCGGCTAGAAGCGCGGACTCACATTTGAGACACTGTTTAAGATGATGCATAGCAAAGTGCGCAGTATTAGGCCGATTACGTGTTTGGCAGGATGATATCAGGACCAGCCGGTGCCGGACGCCATGAATAGCCCGAAAGTCTGAGATAAAGTAACCAAGCTAAAGCCATGGCGACATGAGGCTATGCGTCAGCACTCGATCAGTTTTGCTATCTGCGCGCGTGATAGGATTTTGTATGCACTGGATGGTAAGTAAAACAAGAAAACGGAAGTCTGTATTGCAATTGGCGATATCTCGACTTTATGACGTGTTCTCTGTTTACTCTATTGAACGATTGAACATGTGTCCGGCGTGTTATACCGATGAAAACGCCATATACCTTGCGTCTACGCCAGTCACAAAAATTGAAACGAAGATGGCCGTTACTTTGCTCTGCGAAACCGCAGATCATGGGGAATCCGTTCGTGCCTATAAGCACTTTCTTCCTCGCATTCTTGAGGTGCTATCACCCCCTGAGTCTGAGAAAGACCAATTCCCATTACATTTGTTTGAAGTGCTTGAGGAAATGCGTTTCGGGTCCTGGCCTATTGACGAAAAAGCAGCGTTGATTGCGTACTTACAGGTGTTAACACCCTATCTTGATTTGACAGATGCCGAGGACGCCTGCGAATGGGCTGCTGGAATGAATCAACTAATGTCTGGCGAATCTTCCTGGGAATCATAGGAACTGTTGCCGCCTTTTCTTGGGTGAGACATTTTGCAGGCACTAAGCATCACGACCCATACTTTTGAAATCCCAGAACTCGAACGGCCACTCACGAGATAAAGCACTTAATATCAATGACTTGCGATAAGAAGACTGACCCAAAGGGTTACGTAGGCCCGAGGCTTAAGAACAGGGAGGTATCCGAGTTCGTTTTCCCGACAACGAGTGGCACACATGGCGAATCGCACAATAGCGAATTTGACAAATTTGTGAGCAAGTGTACTCAATAGCGTTGTAAAGAAGCTGTTTAGGCTACCTCAACACCAAATAACGTCGGAATTGACAATAGGCTGGACCAATAGGTAAGTTCCCTTAAAGAAAGGGCGGTTGAAGGAGTACACAATGAGCGCAATGCCTAAACTGGAGATTAAAGATTGGCAAACCTTGCTCGCAAAAGAGTCATACCCTCAGTGGTCAGGAGATCTTGAAGATGATTGTACGTCCAATTGGGCGGGACTGCTCCTTAGGGCCGAATGGATGGACGACACAGATGGCATTAATATTTGGTGGTGGGCTGTCACCGACTTGAGGAGTAATATTGAGATTGCGTCGTCTCATCAACATAAAACGCTAGCGAGTAATGGCAAAGTGGCGCGCTGGCTCGCCGAACAATCAGCAGTAGCTTTCTTGACAACCTAATATTGGTAAGGTCTTAAGGGGACAAGTTGTCGGGAAGTGAGTCTATCGTCCATTTATGAAATCCCAGAATTGATGGCACGCATCTGCCAATTGAACTCGATTCTGAAGGTGGGGATCTATTCCGCCTTAAACCGTAGGGTGCGTCCTGCATTGGCAAGAGTGATGGCGCGGCACACAGGCGTTCTTGTTTGATGACGATATCAGCAAGGACGACCTAGCAGGCTAGCACTCGGGCGATTGCAGTCGGCATGAGCATAAATTTGACGAAGTCAGGCCTTTACCGTTTGGACGACGAACGAAAGTTCTCTGGATTGATTTGGGCTCTTAGCTCTAGAACTACGTAATTAAGAAGTCAATTTTTTCGTGAGACGAGAATACGGAAGTGTCATAACTTTGAGGGAGTATAGACCCTTGCCGAGTGAAACTCGGCGATCCCAGGAGGGGCGACAATTTGCTCGACTAGGACTTGAAGCATTGCGCCCGACAAGCAGGCTCATCGAGGTCGCTGCTTCACCTGCTTCGGCGCACTGGTCAAAAGCGGCAGCAATCCGCATGCACTCCAAATCGGAGCTTGCAGCTTGAAGCTTGAGTCGCCGACGATCACCGGGGTTTCAGCCTCACAGAGGCGTCAGAGTTTAGCCCCGGTCGTAAGGCCGGGGTCAAACGTCCAATATCGGCAGAGAGCCCCATTGGGCGGCAGAAGGTCGGGACGGTAAATTTTGATTCGATTTTAATGCAAAATGTTGGCATCAAATATTTTATTACCTTCGTTAAACGGCGGTTTATCAGTTGAAATGATTGAGGCAGGACGTGCCGCCTCTGGGGGCTCTGGATCGTTTTTGTCACCTTACCCCGACCTCTCGGTCGGGGCTATATCCTGTCGCGCTTTGGCGCTTTGGGAATATAAGACGCGTTGTGATCGAGGAATTTCTTCGTAATAGCTTCATTCAGTGCTAGCGAACCTCGCTGCACTTGATTCGCAGACGGGGTCATTTCGTCTCATTCATTGTCTTCGTCGAAAGCGGTGCCTCAGTCGCTTAGGCTCCTGTCGACGCCGCACTCCGCCTGAAAGAGCAATCCGCAGCGGCAGCTGGGTGCACGGACTCCAAATCGGAGCCTGACTCAGGCAGGGATCATTGCGGAGTGGATGCTTGATGTATTTCTTTGGCCAATGAACCACTCAGATCAATACGCTTAGGCCCTTGCGCTCCAATAAGTCCAAGATCCTTTTTGCGGGTCCGCTAGGATTCTTGTCACCCTGTTCCCACTTTCGAACTGCTGAAGGAGATACATTGATGAAGGTCGCCAAAGCAACTTGGCTAACGTTAAGTTGTGATCGTATTTTGCGAATCCGTTCGGGGCTAAATTCCATAGATGGATCAATGCATAGCTCCTTGTATTCGGACAAGCGCTTTGCGTTGATAAAACCCAACTTTTGGAGATCGCTCGCCGTTTCGTATACTGATTCAAGGATCGGGTTTTTAGTGCTCATCGTGTTTCCTTTCTTTAGCGCTGGTATCGCCGCAGATTTCAGTCATCATTCCGTTGGTAACCGCTTGTGCAATTTGATTGACGTCGAGGGGAAGCAAGTCACTGCTCAGTTTCTTTAGAGCCTTAAGTTCTTTTGTTCCAATATTGTCTTTTTCACTCTTCTTAAATCCGTGGACGAAAAACCATCTGTCGTTTTTATTCGTGACCACTATTGTTCGATAGCCTGGGCTCTTTCCTCGTCCAGCCAATCTCACTCGTTTCTTTAGTACGCCGCCACCTAAATCGGCATCGATTAGCCCTTTCTTCATCTCAGTGACAGCATGGCATAGGTCCATGTTTGTTAGTCCAGACTTACTCTGCGTTTTCAACCACTTAGCAAACACCTTGGTAACAAAGACGCGCGTCATGTGCAACTATATCACTATGTGGCATAGACGCCAAGTTCTTGCATGAAGACTTCAGTGACCAAAAGGGAAAATTGAACTTACACGTAGCTCCCGTTTTTTGCGCTAGCGAACCTCGCTGCGCTTGATTCGCAGACAGGTTCATTTCGTCTCATATATTGTCTTCATTGAAAGCATGCCTCAGTCACTTTAGCTCCTGTCGACGCCGCACTCTGCCTGAGAGGGAGCGGTTCGGCATATCTAAGAAGGCCACGTCGATTATTAGGCTATTGCTTAAGTGGCTTAGATTAAGCACCTTATGCGCCTAACAAAAACCTAACATTAAATCTATGTTGGCCTAACCCGAAACAGGTAATCTTGCGGTGGCGAGAGATCGCTTTCTAACCGCAGTTCGAGCAAGTCGTTCCTGCGGATTCTGGATACCGAGGACGGTCAACATGAATCGATGGTTAGCAGTATGCTTGGGCTCTTTTATGGGCTTCATTGGATTTGCAGGCGATTTGCCTGCGTGGATATCAGATTGGACTTTTAAGGGCGATTTGCGCCTTCGTTATGAAGGAACGGACAATGACGTCAGTAAAGACCGAAACCGCGGTCGTTTTCGACTGCGATTGGCCGGTGAAAAGGCCATCAGCGATAAACTTGATTTCGGTTTTCGACTGGCGAGTGGGGCCGGCGAACCCACATCAACCAATCAGTCTTTCGACGATGGATTCAGTGGCAAAGAGATCTGGATAGATCGTGTCTTTGTCGAATACAAGCTCAACAACGGCGTGATCGCAGCCGGAAAAATTGCCAACCCTTTTGAAACCACCAATATCTTGTGGGACTCAGACGTTAACCCGGAAGGCTTGTCGCAGTCATTTGGGGACAAGACCTTTGTCCATTTGGGACAATTCATGGTCGAAGAACAGAGCTCAAAAACAGATTCAAATTTGCTGGCGGGCCAGGTTGGTAGGAAGTTTGACCGCGGATTAGCGGCTCTTGGTTATTACCACTATAGCGACTTGACGGACGCTGGCCTGCCGAGCGCCGGCAACAACAGTGCAGCCTCGGATTTTCACTTACTCGACGTTGTTGGATCCTATGTATTGAATACCGACAAAAAGTTGAAAGCCACCGTTCATTTTGTCAATAACCTGTCTGAGGATGCGCCAAGTGGGGTCGAATCAAATGATATCGCTTACGCCTTGTTCTTGTCTTATGGAAAGGCCAAGCAGGCAGGTGAGTGGGACCTGAAATACAAATATGCCCACATCGAAGCCAATGCCGTCGTCGGAGCTTTCGCGGATAGCGACTTTGGCTTCGCCGATCGCGAAGGTCATCAAGTCTCCGGTAACTACCAATTCAGTAAACACGTGACCTGGAGTCTGTCGATTGCACACAGCGAAGGCATTCTCTCCGACACGAGTGATTTCTTGCGGGTCCAACTGGACTGCAATGTGAAGTTTTAACGATCCATAATTTTGCGGAGGAAAGATATGAAGTATCGATTGAGCCTTGTTGTGGCCATGCTCTCGGCGTTTTGCTTAGCTCAGACGCCAGCTGAGGTTGACGAAATGTTAGCCGACTATGTGCAAGTAGCTGGTGTTTCCGGCAGCATCAACAGTGTCGGTTCAGACACGCTAAACAACCTAATGGCTTTGTGGTCAGAGGGATTCAAAAAGCACTACCCCAATGTCGCCATCCAAGTAGAAGGTAAAGGTTCAAGTACGGCTCCACCCGCGCTTTCCGAAGGCGTTTCTCAACTCGGGCCCATGTCACGCAAAATGAAACGTGAAGAAATGGAGACTTTTGAGCAAAAACGTGGATTCAAGGCAACGGCCGTTGGCGTGGCATTGGACGCGCTTGCCGTGTACGTCAATAAAGACAATCCGTTGCAAGAACTGACCCTGGCACAGGTTGACGCCATCTTTTCAAAAACCCGTAAGGGTGGGTTGGCAGAAGAAATCACTACCTGGAGTCAGCTGGGCGTGAGCGGAGCCTTGGGCAAGCAACCCTTGAGTTTGTACGGCAGAAACTCGGCTTCTGGAACCTACGGCTATTTCAAAAAACACGCCCTTTTTAAAGGTGACTTTAAAGATCAGGTCAAAGAACAACCCGGCTCTGCTTCTGTTGTGATGGGCATTACAGAGGACACTTCGGGCATTGGTTATTCCGGGATTGGTTATCAAACATCCGGTGTGAAGACACTCAAGTTGGCAAAAACGGAAGGTGTCTATTTTGAAGCGACAGCAGAAAACGTGCTAGCTGGTGACTATCCGTTGGGTCGGCTCTTGTACGTCTATATCAGCAAAAAGCCAAGTGAAGAGCTGCCTTTGGTGGTCAAAGAGTTTCTTCGTTATGTCCTGTCAAAAGCAGGTCAAGAAGTTGTGGTCAAGAGCGGCTACATTCCTTTGCCCGCAAAGGTCGCAGACAAACAACTCGCTTTACTTGATTGAAGCCAATAAGAGGGGGGCCGTTGGCCCCCTTGACTTAGGATTTGGATGGATCGATGGACCAGAATAGACGACGGCGGATACATTTCATGGACCGCGCTGCCAAATGGCTTATTACCTTAGGCGGATTAGCGGTTATTTTGTGTATGGCCGTCATGATCTTGTTAATGGTCCGCGTCGCTTGGCCATTATTTGGCAATGCGCGGGTGGAAAAAGTAACTCAAATCGATTTGCAAGCATCGGACATAGTCGCGTTTTCGCTGGATGACTATCAAGAAAATGCCTATCGACTGGACCGTCAAGGTCGACTTGTCTTTATCAAGTTACAAACTCAGGAAGCTAGATCCAGTAAAGTGCTGCGGCAAAACGCGGAAATTGTTTATGCCGACGCCGATCCACAGAACCTCATCACCCTAACCTGGAGCGACGGCATCACTTCTCTGGAACAAATTGAGTTCAAATCGGTCTTCGACGAGGTCGGCAATCGACGCATTGAGCCCCAACACGAAACCCTTGCCATGTTTTCTGGCCAGGGCGTGATGCGCAACTTGATGCGCGCCACCGATTCTGGACGGGTCGTTGTGGAACAAATCGAAGATCAGCTGCTTATTACTTCGGAAACCGAAGAAGAGGATCTGTTTGGCGAGGTGGAACGCGTAACGTCCGCATCAAGCGTGCTCCTCCCAGGCCTGACGGATTTTTCTCTGAGTCGGGATGGAAGAGATCTTTACGCTGGCTCTGGCAACGGGGAATTGGTGGTTTGGCGTATTGAAGCCGATTCAGAACCGAGCGAACGAACACGCATAAATACGGGATCGCCCATCCATAAGATGACGTTGCTCTTCGGTGATGAGTCATTGGTCGTTGCCAGTGATACCCGTCTGAGTACCTGGTTCTTTGCCAGTAACCAATTTGTGGAAGTCCATAGGTTTGAGAAAGACTGGAACGGAGCACGCCAATTAGTTCCCTCATTCCGAGACAAGAGTGTGTTTGTTTTGAGGCAGGATGGCACGGTGTCCCAATTCCACACCACAACCGAGCAAGAGGCTGTTCGCCTCAGAGGTGACCATGAACTGAAGCAAATCATGGTGAACCATCAAGGTCAGGTCGTGATTGGACAGGATGTTAGTAACAAGTTTTGGACATGGGAGATTTACGGACCTCACATAGAAATCAGTGCTGGGATTCTGTGGACTAAGGTTTGGTACGAAGGCTACTTGGAGCCTACATTTGCGTGGCAATCATCCGCATCAACCGACGATTTTGAGCCCAAATTGAGTTTGGTGCCTTTGGTGCGGGGCAGCTTGAAAGGCACCTTGTACAGCCTCATATTTGCGTTGCCAATTGCGTTATTGGGCGCGATGTACACCAGCTACCTGATGGATCCGCGTTGGAAACGATTCATCAAACCGGCGGTTGAATTGATGGCAGCTATCCCTTCGGTTGTGGTTGGTTTCTTAGCGGCCTTGTGGCTCGCACCCATTTTGGAGAATCGCCTGCCTGCCACGTTCTTATCCTTGATTGTGGTTCCCGCTACCGTGATTGTGGGCATGATCCTGTGGCGCTACGCCTTTGGCAAGAGCAAGCCAGGTCGGGAATTTGTGCGCATATTACCTCTGCTGTGCTTGGCTATTCTCTTTTCGGTCTTGGCGGGTGACGCCATTCAGGAATGGTTGTTTGCGGGTGATTTTGAGCTTTGGTACTTTCAAGCCTACAGTCAGGCGGTGGATCAACGAAACTGTGTGGTCATTGCCTTTGCTTTGGGTTTTGCGGTGATCCCCATTATTTTCACCATGTCTGAAGACGCGCTTTCCAACGTTCCAGCCCACGTGACCGCCGCTTCTTTGGCGCTCGGCGCCACACCGTGGCAGACGTTGCGCAAGGTGGTGCTACCGATGGCCAGTCCCGGGATTTTTGCTGCCGCCATGATCGGATTTGGGCGTGCCGTAGGCGAGACCATGATTGTATTGATGGCTACTGGCAATACGCCAGTCCTTGATTGGAGCATTTTTAATGGGATGCGTACCTTGTCGGCCAATATTGCGGTTGAGATTCCAGAGGCACCGATTGATGGCAGTCTCTATCGCGTGCTTTTCCTGACGGCATTGATCCTGTTTGCTTTGACGTTCTTGGTCAATACGGCTGCAGAGTTCGTGCGCCACTCATTGCGAAAAAGATACGGACAATTTTGAAGGCGGCTCAGATGAAATCAAAGAATCAAGCTACCGCCAAGTCCATGACAAGGCGACACGCGCGCGGGGAAGTATGGGTTTGGCTATCTGCTGCAGGCATGTTGACCACGGTTCTGATGCTGGTTGGCTTGTTGGTTTTAGTGACCGTCAACGGGCTATCAGCTTTGTGGCCGCGGTCTATTCATGAATTCGAAATGACTGACGGCTCAAAGGCCCTTGGTGAATTGACTAAACGCAATAAGGAAAAAGCTGGAACGCAAATCAAGACAGGTAATCGTGACCTTTATGGCATTGATTTTAAATGGCTTGAGGAATCGGAAATTCAAAATCAACAGCTTCCCGATGATGTCTATGTTCTTGAACGCCTTGAACATGGACAATTCGTGGGCTACCTGTCTGATTTGAAGCTATTGGGGCAACCTGCGCTGAACAACGAAAACAAACATTCAGAGTTCAAGCGTGCCTTGGTAACCATGTCCGCCAAACGAGATGAACTCAACCGCTGGTCCGATGAAATGGCAGATCTCAATCAGAACGTAGAATCCTTGCGACTGGCGCTGATCGATACCAAAGAGAATTCTGAACGCTGGCAACGCTTACGCGAAGAATCGATCAGCGACGAAACGGAATTCGAAGTATTGAGGGCAAAAGTTGAATCGTTTCGCGTCGAGCTGATGACGCAAAAAGTGGTGATGACCGACGTCAATGGTCGCATCAAAGAAATCGCGCTCTTTCAAATCCTAAGATCCTATCAACCCAACCAAATGTCTTGGTTCTCGCGTTTGGGTTTGTATGGCAAACGCATGAGCGAACTTATCACCGAAGCGCCTCGCGAAGCCAATACTGAGGGTGGCCTGTTTCCTGCCATTTTTGGGACCGCCATCATGGTGATCATCATGAGTATCTTCACCATGCCTTTAGGCGTTATCGCGGCCGTCTATCTGCGTGAATACGCCAAGGAAGGCTTCTTAGTGCGATTGGTACGCATTACCGTGAACAACTTGGCTGGCGTACCTTCAATTGTGTACGGCATGTTTGGCCTTGGCTTTTTTGTCTATGGCATTGGTGGCACGATTGATGAGTGGTTCTTTTCTAATCGTTTACCTTCGCCAACTTTTGGCACGGGCGGTTTGTTGTGGGCAAGTCTCACCATGGCATTACTCACGATGCCAGTAGTCATTGTGGCCACAGAAGAAGGGCTTTCCGCGGTACCCAAGGGCTTAAGAGAAGGTTCATTGGCGTTAGGGGCGACTAAACTGCAGACCCTGTTACGTGTCGTCTTACCGATGTCCATGCCTGGCATGTTGACGGGGCTGATTCTGGCCATCGCTCGTGCGGCTGGCGAAGTGGCACCGCTGATGTTGGTGGGTGTGGCGAAACTGGCTGCGAACCTCGTGGTCGATGACGTTTTCCCCTATTTCCATCCAGAACGCAAGTTTATGCATCTGGGATTCCACATTTACGATGTGGGTTTTCAATCTCCCAACGTGGAAGCGGCAATACCGATGGTGTTTGTAACCACCTTACTGTTGTTGGTGATGGTTTTAGGACTAAGTGGTACCGCCATGGTGTTACGCCAACGCATGAGAAGTCGATATACAAGTGGAGCATTTTAATATGGACGTTAATCACGATCTTGAAAAAGCCAGCCAAGAGGAACGCCCACAGAGTGAGGAGGGTCCGGCCATCGAGGTTGAAGGACTCAATCTCTATTACGGGGCAAACCAGGCGTTGAAGGATATCAGTCTGAAGATTCCACATCGTCAAGTCACGGCCTTTATTGGTCCTTCGGGATGCGGAAAGTCAACCTTTTTGCGGTGCTTTAATCGCATGAATGACTTATTGGATATTGTCCGCATGGACGGAATCATTCGCTTAGATGGCATGAACGTCTTCGACGAAGCTTGTGACGTGATTGAGCTACGCCGTCGGGTAGGCATGGTCTTTCAGAAATCGAATCCCTTCCCCATGTCCATTTATGAGAATGTGGTTTACGGTTTGCGCATCGCCGGTGTGCGCGATAAAGCGATTCTTGATGAGGCGGTTGAACGCAGTTTAAAAGGTGCGGCCCTGTGGACCGAAGTGAAAGAACGACTTAAGGACTCAGCGTTAGGGCTTTCGGGTGGACAAATGCAAAGGCTTTGCATTGCACGGGCTATCGCTGTCAATCCTGACGTGATTTTGATGGATGAGCCTTGTAGTGCATTAGACCCAATAGCTACCGCAAAAGTAGAAGAACTTATTCTCGAATTAAAAAATCAATACACTGTTGTGATCGTCACGCATAACATGCAGCAAGCAGGTCGGGTTGCCGACCTAACGGCATTTATGTATCTGGGAGAACTAATCGAATATGATCGAACAGAGGTCATTTTTACGCGCCCCAGTCAACGTCATACGGAAGATTATGTGACAGGTCGATTTGGTTAAGGAGTATTTATGGAACAGCACTATCACCGCGAAATCAAGGACATCTACCGTAAAGTTGGCAAACTTGGAGGTTTAGTCGAAATTGGTGTAGGTAAAGCGTTACGCTGTCTAAAAGATGGAGATCCGCAGCTTGGAGATGAAGTTCGTGATGGCGACCGCAATATTGACCTATTAGAAGTTGATATTGAAGAAGATTGTTTGAAAGTTCTGGCCCTTTATCAACCGGTTGCTCGTGATCTGAGAGCCATTGTCACGCTGTTAAAAGTAACGACTATCCTTGAGAGAATGGGTGATCTTGCCGAGAACATTGTCAACAAGGCATCCTTGGTGCCCACCAGTTATCTTTCCGAATCGCGTATGGACATCCCAAGAATGGGCGAATTGGCGTTAAAGATGGTGCACACTTCGTTGACTAGCTTATTGAAGGGTGATGGTCAATTGGCTCGTGAGGTCTTGTCATTGGAAAAGGAAATGGACGAATTACATAAATACCATCACAAGGTGGTTGCCGAAGACATCGAGGGCCAAAACATTCGTTTTTCAAGGGCAGAGCTGGGCTTGCTTTCCATTTCTCGTTACTTGGAACGTATTGGGGATCAGTCCGTGCATGTGGCCGAAGATGTGATTTACTTGGACGAGGCGAAAATTATTCGTCACAACAAGGAAATATAGGGAGGCTTCGTTGAGCCCACACAAAATTCTGGTGGTTGAAGACGAGGAAGATATAGGACAGCTCCTCGAATACAACCTAAAGAGAGAGCACTATCAGGTCGCTTTGGCAGAAAGCGGGCGCTTAGGTCTAGAAATGGCAAGAAAAGATCCGCCCGATCTCATCTTGTTAGACCTCATGTTACCTGAACTCAACGGCTTAGAGGTTTGTCGTCTGTTGAAAGCAGACCATGAGACCAGACATATCCCCATTATTATGCTGACAGCAAGAAGCGAAGATGTGGATGTGGTTTCTGGCTTGGAATTAGGTGCCGACGACTATGTTTCCAAACCATTTAGCCCTCGTATTCTTTTGGCGCGCATTCGTGCTGTTATGCGTCGCTACGAAGTTGTAAGCGAAGAGAGCAGTATGTCTTCGGACTCCATCGAAGTGGGTCCTTTGCTAGTCCATCCGGGTAGGCATCAAGCGTTATTAGACGGCGTTGAAATGAAGCTCACGCACATGGAATACAAGTTGTTATTGACGCTTGCTGGTCGACCTGGATGGGTTTTTACGCGTGATCAAATCGTCAAATCACTGCGTGGCGAGAACTATGCGGTTACAGACAGAGCGGTCGATGTTTTGGTGGTAGGCTTGCGCAAGAAAATGAATGCGCATAGTGCTTTGGTTGAAACCGTTCGCGGGGTGGGCTATCGGTTTCAGGAGATGTAATGTACGAAAAAAGACTTAGGTGGCAGATTTATCCCTCCTACTTAGTGCTCTTATTAGTGGTTTCCGGTTCGGTTAGTCTTTTGGCCGTTCATCATCTCAGCGGCATTGTTCTCTTACAAACAGAACGGGAACTATTGATCAGAGCGCATTTGATTGCTCGTACATTAGACTATGACTGGTGGAACCAAGACTCAGTTCGTCAAGATGTGCTTCGTAACTTGATAATCGATGACGATATTAGGATCACTCTTATTGCAGCCGACGGAAGCGTCAAAGGTGATAGCGTTCTTGATCCACAGAACATGGAAAACCATGCAGCGCGACCCGAGATACGTCAAGCGGTGTCGGAAGGACAGGGTTCGGCGCGACGATTGAGCAGCTCATTGCAAGACGATATGTTGTATGTGGCTATTAAGGTCGCAACCGATGAGGGTCCGGCGACCATTCGCACGGCCAGGCGTTTGGATAAATTGAGTGCTTTCTCTCGAGCTTTGCGATTTCAAGTATTGGCGTTAGCGCTTCTCGTGGCTGGCTTGGCAAGCGCATTGGCTTGGCGGCTTGGTCGTAAACTTTCACGTCCTATCGAAGAACTGGAAAAACGAGCGGAATCATTTGCCAAGGGTGACTTCGACGAGGCTGCTTCGCAGTATAGTACGCGAGAATACAACGCGCTTTCCAAGTCTATGAACGGCATGGCCCGTCAACTTAGGGATCGCATCGATCGAGTCATAACGCAACGAAACATGTTCCGCGCTGTTTTGGATGGTATGGCGGAAGGCGTCGTTGGCGTTAACAACGATTTATGTATCGTGACGCTTAATCAGGCAGCCGCCCAAATCTTATCGGTGAATTTCGACGAGGCGGCGGGTCAATCTATCCATGATGTTATTCGAAGTCCTGACCTTGTCGAATTTATGCAAGCAGCGCTTGCAAAAGGCGAAGTGGGTGAACATGAAGTCATGGCTTTTCATCCAGAGGAACAGCGAATTCGCGTCATCACATCGCGCTTAAGTGGCCCAGACGGGACGGTAACGGGTGTACTTGCGGTGCTAAACGATGTCACACGCGTGCATAAACTTGAAAATATCCGACGGGAATTTGTGGCCAATGTGTCGCACGAATTAAAAACGCCTATTACAACGATCAAGGGATATATAGAAACACTGTTAGATGGTGCATTGGAGAGCGAGCCTGATGGTCGACGATTCCTGGGCATCATTGAGAAACATACAGATCGCATGAATGCCATTGTTCAGGATTTGCTTAGCTTGTCACGTTTGGAACAGGTAGCTACCGGGATGGAACAGGAGCCTTTGGATTTGGTGCTCGTGGTTAAACAGGCCATCGCGTTTTGCCAAAGCCGTGCCGAACAACGTCAATGTTCCGTTATGGTGCGTGGCGTAGAAAGCTGTGCCATGAAAGGTGATCCCGCCTTGTTAGAGCACGCTGTGATTAATCTAGTCGATAACGCCATCAAATACGGGAAAAGCGGGAAAGAAGTGCATGTCGTTATTGAACGAGATGATAAAAGCGTCGCCATTAGGGTCATAGATCAAGGTGATGGTATCGCTTCGGAACATCTTTCGCGAATCTTCGAGCGCTTTTATCGTGTGGACAAGGCGAGAAGCGCGCGAACGGGTGGAACCGGACTCGGCTTGGCCATCGTTAAACATGTGGCTCAAGTCCACGGTGGCGTCGCACAGGTACAAAGCGTGCTAGGCAAGGGCACAACCTTCGAGATTCGAATTCCTGTGGATGGAGGTCTTGGCGCTGGGCAAGTTAGTTGATAAAGTGGCGAGACCTTTCTGTTGGGTGAGACTTTTTTTGGGAGTTTGCTATGTCTCGTTATTTCGTGTCTCTTTTGTTATTGGTGTGTCCATTTGCGGCTTATTCACAATGGTCATTCGAACCGGACCCCGAATCCCATAGCGAACCTTCACGTAATTACGATCTGATAAACATCAAACTGGACCTGCGTATCGACGTTGATCAATCAAGTTTTTCGGGCACCGTAGTCAATTCTCTACGACCCTTGTTTGACGGTGTGGACCGGCTGGTGTTTGACAGTGTAGAGCTTGACATCGAAGAAGTTAGCTTGGCTGGAAAGGTGCTTGAGTTTTCTAGTTATGACGCTAATCCCCGTCATGGCATTGAAGTCATTCTTGATAAGGCATACGGTCCAGAGAGTTTATTGGACATTCACATCAGTTATTCGGGCGCGGACCCAAGCGCGGGTTTGTTTTTTATCAAACCGACGGAATCACAGCCCGATAAACCTTGGCAGGTTTGGACACAAGGCGAAGATATGGATAATCGACATTGGATCCCAACCTACGATTATCCCAACGATCGAACGACGACCGAATTTTTATTCACGATTCGTGAACCGCTTCAAGTAGTTAGTAACGGTCACTTGGTGGGCGTGACCCAGGGCAAAGGCGACGACAAGAAGTGGCGCACATTCCATTGGAAAATGGATCAACCATACGTTACTTATCTCATCGCCATCGGAGCGTCTGATTGGGAACATTATTCAGACACCATACAACTTGAGGGTCGAAATGAACCTCTCAACTTGGACTATTACGTCAATCAAGGTGTCGGTGAAGCAACAGCCATGCGCTCGTATGGAGAAACACCCGAAATGATGAAGTTCTTTTCCGAGAAGATTGGTGTGCCTTACATGTGGGATAAATACGCACAGGTCACCGTCACCGACTTTGTCGTCGGCGGCATGGAGAACGTGTCGGTTACGTTGAACACGGATCGCACCCTTCATGACGAGCGCGCAGCTTTAGATGTAAGTAGTCGAGGTTTAGTGGCCCACGAACTGGCGCACCAATGGTGGGGTGACTACCTGACCTGCCGTAATTGGTCTGAGTTGTGGTTGAATGAAGGTTTTGCCACCTATTTTGAGTCCCTATATGAACGGCATATGGACGGTGATGACGCCTATCGCATAGATATGATGAAGAATCAGGCGCGAGCGAAACGGTCAAGTTCCAATGATCGACCAAACGCCATGGTTGAGACCTTTATTGATCCCAACAGTCGCGGTCGCAGTAACGCTGTCTATGTCAAGGGCTCGTCCGTCTTGTACATGCTCCATCACCAATTAGGCGAAGAGCTGTGGTGGAAAGCCATGAATCACTACATCCAAAAACACGCATATGGCCTTGTGGATACCCACGACCTGATGATGGCAATTCGCGAAGCAACCGGCAAAAATATGGATTGGTTTTTTCAGCAATGGGTTTATCTAGGTGGTTATCCAGTTTTTGAGGTGACGGCCGACTATAATCCATTCAGTAAGTTACTAGCTTTAAAAGTTTTACAGAAACAAGAAACACAAGGCCTAGTTCCCTTGTTCCGCACACCCGTCGACATCGAGGTGCAAACTCGCTCGGGCATTCAGTCTTTTGTTGTGACTGTCGACCAGGCTCAACATGAATTCTTGTTGCCGATCGCGCAACGGCCTCTAAACGTGAGTTTTGATGCCGAGAAAGTTCTTCTGGCCGATGTCTCATTTGATAAACCACTTGAGTGGTGGACCTATCAACTGGAACATGATCACAACGTGGTTTCGAGGCTAAACGCTTTGGCGCAAGTATCCAAAAACGAGAACACCAGCAAGAAATTGGGTCAGGCAGTTGCTCGTGTCTTGAAGAATGATCGATCGTCGGAAGTTCGTGCCTCCGCGGCAGAGACGTTGGCCGCTATTGCGCCAAAGAACAGTGAAGACAAGATAAGCGACGCTTTGTCCGACCCCAGTTCTGAAGTAAGGGCGCGAGCCGCAACCGCGCTTGCGGCGTTGCAAGTGAGTGAAGGCACGGTGAATCGCCTTACTGAGCTTTTTGAAAACGATCTCAGTTACGAAACACAGGCAGCGGCACTAGGGTCACTGGGTAAGTTGAGGCCGACTGAAGCTCAAGCGTGGGCGAAAAAAGCTATGGAGATGGACTCCCATGAGGATGTCATCAAAGCCGCGGCCATTGGGATTCTTGCTGAGTCTGGCGACGAATCATTGATCGAAACATTGCTGGCCGAAGTGCCAACCTTGAAGTCTCGAAAATATGGGACGGCCGTCTTTGCGGTTATCAGGGGCGCAATGAACACGGCCACACCTGAGATGAAAGAGAATATTATAAAGAGTCTGATATCGAGTTCAAGTCAAGGAAACAGTCGCCTCACCTATGGGATTATCGGAGCCTTTGCGGGCGTTGATGATATCCGGGCGAAAAACTTCCTAAAGAACATAGCTGAAAATCACCGCTCCACTTTTGTCCGTGGCTTCGCGCAGCGAACATTGAATTCAGGTCAGAGTGAAGCTCACGAACCTAGCGTCAAAGACGAGTTAGGCACCCTAAAGAAGAGACTTGAAGAGCTTGAACAACGGCTTGAAAAATCCCATCCCTAACCGCGCTTGTTGTTAGAACCAATCAAGCACCTCCTGTTTCTTGAAGTACATGATGCCAATGATACGGAACTGAACAATCAACACATAAAACATAAGCAAATTACCCACGATAATGCCAGGAATGGAAAACATCAGTAATACGAGCCCAATGATTGAGGTCAAGGCGTACAACACGACCAATATGGCAAAAACAAGGAAATAGTCGCGTGCGATCTTACCGATTGATGGCACAAGTACATGAACGTTGACGATGGACATTAAACTGTCGTTTAAGGTTACGTATAGTAGGGCAATGGGTAGATAGATCAATCCCGCTAAGGCCAGCAAAATCATAATGAGATCGGGCGAAACATAGATGCCATAAAAAACGGCTGGCGCAAAGCAGAACAATTGGCCGGCGAGCAACTGCACACCCGGTCTAATAATATCGGAGAATATTTCAGTCATATCGGGCCAATCAGGCAAGTCGCGTTCGCCATCGCTTGACGAATGAATGATCTTTTGAAAATAGGCGCAAGCATAGCCGCCGACAAGGAGCAAAACGATCAGACCCATGATGGGAGAAAACATGGCTGCAAAGGAAAAGACGGTATAGATGAGTGATCCGATCACCATTAACAGAACGCCACCAACGGAGATGGGGTATCCAAAAGCGCTCCAGTAGTCAAGTTCATGCGCTTCGCGGGCACGTTCTTGCCGTAGGTCCTTTTGGGTTGCCGTCATTGTTCCAGCATGTTGGGGTGATCCGTATGGATTGAAGCTTTGACTTGCGGGTTGCTGGGCATTTGCGATGGGACGACAACCTCCGCCACAGGAACAAAGAACAACCTGAACCGAGCCGATACTCTTGACCTCAACGCAGTCATTACAAAAGGGTTCGTTGCACCATTCACATGAATGAAGGGCTGAAACATTTGGATGATTGCGACAATTTTGCATAAGCTTTGCTTTCGTGGTGATCGATAAATCGTATCTTTATTAAAAGAGCAGACATCTTACACAATAACGCTGTAAATGTCAGGCACCCACGTTTAGATCAAGGATGTGACTTGCCAGAATCTATTCCATTGGCGCGCCACCGAACATTAGCTTGGTGCCTTGTGGCTGTCTATTTGATTGGCTTGATTTTGCCGGCAGGAAAAACAATGCCCGTTACCGGTGCGACGCCGACCGATTGGCACCCGCAATCGTACTGGTACCATCCATGGGGCACTTCAGGCGTGCATCGCGGCATCGATATTTTTGCTGCACCTGGGACGCCAGTCGTGGCCAGCACCGCTGGCATTATTCTTTCCAAAGGATACACAAAAAAGGGCGGCCATTACGTTTTGGTGCTTGGTTCAAAATGGCGACTATTCTATTACGCTCATTTGCAAGAGATACAACCTGGACTTGGCGTCTACACACAATCGGGTGCTCGCTTGGGTTCGGTTGGGGACACAGGAAACGCGTCAGGAAAACCGCCTCACTTGCATTACTCGATTCGAACCTTGGTGCCGCTGTTATGGCAAATTCGGAGGCAACCATACGGCTGGCTGAAACCGTTTTTCGTAGACCCAAACAGCCAACTGACCTAAGTCACAGCTGCGAGGACCTGACAGCTGCGTGCGGGCAAGTAGATGTGTACCGAATCAGAGAATCCATGTGCTTTCTGATTCATTGGCGGATAGAGCATGTCACCTTTGACTCGTTGCTGGCCGCCGTATTGTTGATCATCAGAGTTGAGCACCACCCTGTGAGCAACACTCTGTTGAACGCCTATTTCCAATTGACTTGCAGAATGCCAGACATGGAAATTGAACAGAAAATACAAAGCGCCTCGCCTAATAAATATCCATTTGTTGTCTTCGTGTACAGCCATCACTTCAATGTCGGCATTAGCTAAGATGTTGAAGCTGTCATCCAGACGGTGCATGGCCATGTCAAATGCATTGAGCTGTTGGTACCGCAAAAAAGGGCTGTCAACTAATGACCATTGCCTGCGGGCATGGTGGTAGCTGTATTGGTTGCCCTCACGCGGGAAATCGACCCAATCCGGGTGTCCAAATTCATTGCCCATAAAGTTAAGATAGGCCTCTCCTCCTAAACAATAGGTGAATAAACGGATCATTTTGTGCAACGCCAATCCACGATCTATGATCGGACTTCGGCGACCGATTTCCATGTCGACATACATCTGAGCGTCCATAAGCCGAAATGCGATCGATTTGTCACCCACTAGCGCTTGATCATGAGATTCGCAATAGGCGATATGGGGTTCGCTACGTCTTCGGTCGGCGTGAACGCGAACGAGGTCGCCCATGTGCCAGTCCTCGTCTCGCTGGTCTTTTAACAGCTTTATCCAATGATCGGGAATCCCCATCGCCAGTCGGTAATCGAATCCCAAGCCGCCTTCATCGATGGGTCTGGCAAGGCCCGGTAATCCTGACACCTCTTCAGCCATGCAAACGGCGCTGGGGTTAAGTTCGTGCACTAAGTCATTGGCGAGCTGTAAATAGGTGATCGCGTCTTCATCCAAATTGGTGATCTGGAAATAGTCATCATAATGATGGAATTCGCGACCAAGGCCGTGATCAAGGTAAACCATGCTGGTGACGCCATCAAAACGAAAGCCATCCAGATGATACTCCTCAAGCCAATATTTGACATTGCTCAACAGGAAGCGAATAACTTCAGGCTTGGCATAGTCAAAACATTTAGATTGCCAGGCCGGATGATCGCCACGTGACCCAGCGTGAAAGTATTGGAAGTCGGTGCCATCAAACTGATTGAGACCTTCAAGGATATTACTGACGGCGTGGCTGTGTACTAAGTCTAAATACACCTCGAGTCCTAAGCCGTGTGCGTCGTCAACGAGCGCTTTCAGATCTTCGGGCGTTCCAAAGTAGTGGGAAACAGCGAAGAAATTGCTGACCTGATAACCGAAGCTGCCGTAGTAGGGATGTTGCATACAAGCCATAAGCTGCACGCCGGTATAACCGAGTTTCGCTATTCTGGGCAGCACGTTTCTGGCAAACTCGGCGAAGGTCGCGACGCCTTTTCTTTCCGATGACATGCCCACGTGGGCTTCATAAATCCGTCTGCTATTAATCTGAGGTTTTGCGTGTTGCCACTGATAAGGTTGCGGTTGCCAGTAGACACCGCAGAAATCAAGCGTTCGAGTGTCTTGAGTTACACGTCGAATATAGGCGGGGATGCGGTCGCGTTTCTGGCCCAGCGTTTCCACGTTTACTTTGATCCGACTGCCATGTAGTAAGGCATAGTCTGGGTCGTTGTTGGGCAGGAATAGATGCCAAACGCCGTTTTCGTCTTGCGTCATGGGGTGAGTGCGTCGGTTCCAACCATTGAAGTCACCGATAAGGTGAAGACTGCGAGCGGCAGGCGCCCATTCCCGATACCAGACGCCCGCCAACCCGTCGTGAGTTCCTTGATTAAAACCAAAGAATTGGTGTCCGTTGGCGGCAATGGACAACGTTTCGTAGTCGCGTAACAGCTGTTTTTTGCGCGCCATAAAGTTCTTCCATCGCCGCACAAGAAACTCTGAATATGAGCTAAGTGCGGGATCTAGTTCGATCATGGCTCCGAGCCGAGGGCTCTTCATCGTCACTTTGATTCCTGTGCACTTAAATGAGTGTTGGACATAAGTCGAGTATATGGGAGCGCCAGAAGCCTGTCCACAGACAAGCGGGTTCGGCCATCTCGGGACTCTCAATCATTGGGAAAACAGCTTCTTGAAACGACAATTGCCACGTTGTGCAAGTCTTCTGGTAGCATGGGTCATGGACAAAACGGACGTACTGAATCTCCTTGAGGAAAACCAGAATGAGAAGGGTATTCAGAATTGGGAGACGATGGAGCCATCACAGGAAAGGCTCAAGAGCTTTGGCATTGGTCTCACTGTATTACGCAAATTAGCCAAAACAATTGGCAAGGATCGTGTCTTGGCATTACAGCTTTGGGATACGGAACTTTACGACGCTAAGATCATCGCTCTACTCATTGATGACCCTAAACAAATGACACGCGTTCAAGCCGAGCGACAAGTTGAAGAAGTCGCCCAGGGCTATTTAGCTCACGTGTTCTCAACGTGTGGGGCAACCCTGGCAAAAACGCCTTTTGTCGTAGAGCTAACCGATGAATGGATCCATAGCCCAGACCCGATACGTCGCTCCTGTGGATACGGGCTGCTTTATGAAGTATCTAAAAAGAAGCGTGGTCCAGACGACGCCTTTTTCCTCAATTGCATCCAGCATATCCAGGCAACAATTGCTGACGAAGAGCCATCAAACCAGTTGGCGATGGCCGCATCGCTTATGGGAATAGGTAAACGAAATATAAGGCTTCATGGCGTCGCACTCGCGTTAGCCAAGAAAATAGGGCCCATTGAGGTCACATCAGGACGCGGCAAATGTGATCCATTTGACGTCGTCAAACACCTCACCAGTGATTATGCCAAGAAGAAATTCGGGATCTCGTAAATCCTGTGTCGTTGATTGATTGTTCTCAACTAAGTAAGTGGTATGGTCAGCGTCGTGGCGTCGACGGCATTGACTTTATCCTTCCAGCGGCCACGCTATGTGGTGTTTTGGGGCCAAATGGTGCTGGTAAATCGACGCTTATTCGCATCCTGGTTGGCCTCATCCAGGCTAGTTCAGGCGCAGCAACCATCGCCGGTCGAGATTGTTGGAAGGCACGTCAAGATAACCTACGCGACATAGGATATTTACCCGGAGATGTGAGGCTATGGCCATGGTTAACAGGTGCGGCAGGCCTGAAGCTCATCGAAGATGTGCGTGGCGAAAGCCTTTCCAAACGTTGGCGCACGCTAAGTGAACTCTTCGAATTGCCTCAGGATGTCAAAGTGCGTGACATGTCGCGAGGAATGCGACAGAAGTTGGGCATCTTAATGGCCCTGTCTCACCAGTCAAATCTACTTGTGTTGGATGAACCTACATCTGGATTAGATCCCGTTATGCAACGCAGATTAATGGCCGAGTTAAAGCAGCGTGCTCAAACGGGAACCACGGTATTGTTTTCATCACATACGTTGTCGGAAGTGGAGTCTTTGTGTGATCAGATTGTGATCATTAGGCAGGGCCAGATAGTTGCCGACGAACCCATCCACAAGCTGAAGCAACAGGCCAAGCGGCTAGTACGAGTCCTGTGGCAGGAAGAACCTCCATCGCAGGTCCCAGTTGATGTGGCTTGGAGTCAACGCAGCTCAAAAATGTGGGTAGGAGAGTTTGAGGGCTCGTCCTCGAAAATCGCCGCCTGGGCTTTGGACCATGGGGCGTCTGATTTGAGCTTCGAGTCACCAAATTTAGAGCGACTGTTCCACTCTTACTATCAGGTGGATCCGTGAATCGCGGCGTTCTGAAAAAGGCCTGGCGTGAGTCGGCCAAGATCGCCGTGATTTGTGCGGTGGCGTTTATGTTGTTTGAGATTATTCTAGCTCGTGTTTTTTCGACCATGGGCGAACAGTTTATGGGTCAAATCATGAACGTTGGCTTCATTCGCACCTTGGTTCAAGCATTATTGGGCACGGACCCGGCAGATTTTGGGCCGCAGGCTTTACGTGCATTTTCTTGGGTTCATCCGGTCATATTAGCGTTGAGCTGGGTCCATGCCGTCACGAGCTGCACACGACTTCCGGCAGGTGAAGTAGATCGTGGTACGGCCGAGTTTCTATTAACGTTCCCGCTTTCTCGTGGCCGCCTGTTTGTTTCTTACGGATTTGTTTTTGTGATGTCAGCCACCGGTATTGTGAGTTTTGGGGTCTTGGGCCATTGGCTTGGAGCCATTTCAATAGAAAACGCTGCTCCCTTTTCCTGGATGAATACATTCTCTATCGCTTTTAACTATTTGAGTCTCTATCTAGCCGTTGGATGTTTGAGCATGTTCTTTTCAACGCTGTGCAGACGAAGAGGCAATGCCATTGGCTGGAGCATCGGGCTTGTGCTTGTATCTTTTTTCTGGAGTTTCGCGGCACAGTTCTGGGCGCCAGCAAAAGCGACCGCATTCTTGAGCCTGCTGTATTATTACCAACCTATGAGCGTTCTGCAGACAGGGATGTTCCCCACACGAGATGTGGTGATCCTCTTGGTTTGTTCAATCAGCTTGGCCGTTACAGCGTGGCAAATGTTGGTCAGGCGAGATGTAAAAACGACCTAAGTGGTACTAGCAATTGGATTTGATTAAACGGTAGACTTGGTTATGGAACACGACGAAACATCCAACATCGGTGCACCAGACGGCGAAGTAATCTCAGTCAA
This sequence comes from Holophagae bacterium, assembly GCA_029263455.1. Classification (GTDB taxonomy): domain Bacteria; phylum Acidobacteriota; class Holophagae; order Acanthopleuribacterales; family Acanthopleuribacteraceae; genus JAGQSC01. The sequence goes on along the minus strand of JAJCXM010000003.1, from coordinate 325,618 downwards.
ATCTCAGCCAAGCCGTTGGGCCCGTCGTGTTCGCTTATTATTGGCAGAAATGTTGGTTGTATTTGTTGGCGTCTACGGCGCGTTCGTATTGGAGGACTATCGCGAAGCTCAACGCGACAAACAAAAATTCAACCGGATTCAATCAAGTCTAATTGGTGATCTGGTTATTTTTGATTCGATGTTTGAGGAGGCCGTTGCTCATCATCAAACAACATTTATGGAAGGTTTTATTGAGGCTTATGAACGCGGTGAAATGCCCCGTCCCTTGCCGATTCCTTTGCCAGCAGCGCCTGTCAATACAGGCAGCTGGGACGCCATGCTCTCAACCGGCGGATTCGATGTTTTGGATGAAGAACTGATTCGGCAGGTTGAGTTGCTCTTCATAAAAGTTAATTATCTTTCGGTCGTCAGTGAAAGATATAACGACTACTTGATGACCTTATTAGTGCCCGATATGGATCAAGAAACAAGTGCTTTTTATGATTCAAATCAGCACCTTAGAGGCAAGTACCGTTGGTATATATACTTTCATCGAGCTATCCATCAAATGCTCGTGGAACTTCAGGCTGATGTCTCAGATTTGCAGCATGTATTTAAAACGAAACAAGCTGAACCATAAGGCTCAGATTTACTGTCCAGATCGAATCTCCAACGGACGAATCGGCCACATCACAACATCCAAGTCAGCAGCGAAATGGACGTGTTCAGGTGGGCGCGTCAAATCCACAAATTCTGACGCTAATGTGTTTACTTTAATGTCTAACTTTGCCTGCTGAAGCGGCCAGGGTAGGTGGTGGACTTCGCTGCGACAAAGACCCAATCGAGGGTGCAAGGCATAGAGACAATAGCGTTCGGTAAGCCAATGTTCGAGGGAGCCGGATAGCGCTTCAATAACAGGTCCGACGGGTCCATACTCCGCATCAAACGCTAGCGGACTCTTTCTGCGTTGGGCTTGATAACGCACTGCATCCGACGAAGATTGAACTCCGATATCTGCTCGATAATACGGCAAATGAAAAAGATTCCTGGCAGCCCAGACAGCGAGTTGTTGTGTCGCATCTAGACTCAGGAACCAGACACCGGGCTTATGGCCATCAGTGACGTAAATACGTACATTAATTTCTGGGAAGTTAGATAAACCTGGCACACTGAAACCCCAGCGAGGTCGAACATCTTGCATGAGGAAAGGCACAATGCCGAGGTAGGTCTTTCCATTCCAGGTATCAACCTCAAGCGTGTCTGGCAGCCAGGTTCGGACCAACTCAACGGGCACTTCCCAGTGAATAAAGGCAAGTTGGCTCCAACGTTGTCGCCACCACCATCTGGTTCTCGGTCGTGGCCAAGGTCGGTGAAGTTGAGAGTCGTTCATGGGCTCCATCATGCCATAGCCAACTCAATTTAACAGCCGGTCGCCTGTGATTTGGGCATCAGTTATGGAGGGTTGACTGTGGGGCCCTGTCAAATAGCCGCTATAATCCCGCTGTGAGGTGAAACGCATGAAGAAACCAGCAGATTTAGATACGCCAGTCCACGAGTTAATATCCCAGAGATGGAGCCCTCGGGCGTTTTCAGGGCGAGGTGTCTCAAAAGAAAATTTGCATGCTTTGTTAGAAGCAGCACGTTGGGCGTCGTCATGCTTCAATGAGCAACCCTGGATCTTTTTGCTCGCCCACACGGAAAAACGCGAATCATTCGAACTCATGCTTTCCTGTTTAACGGAAGGCAATCGTCTGTGGGCCAAAAATGCCGGCGTCTTGATGCTGACGTTTGCGCAACGCAGTTTCGCTCACAATGGAAAGGCCAATGCACATGCTTGGCACGATGTCGGACTTGCTATCGCGAATCTGACCATTGAGGCCACAAGCCGCGGACTCTTTTTACACCAAATGGCGGGTATTGACCGAGACCGAATTGCTGACGTGTACGACGTTCCGGAAAATGTTGATGTGGTGACCGGAATCGCCATCGGCCATCTTGGTGATGCTAAGCAGCTACCACAACGTCTACAGGAGCTTGAATTTAAGGCCAGAGCGCGAAAACCAACGTCAGAATTCTGTTTCTTCAACTCATTTGATGGTTTCAAGTCATAAGGCTGTCTTGTTAGTGGTCTCTATTTAACACGTTCGCCGCGATGTTTGCCGTTCTGGTGCAGGGTCATAGCGTTCACGCTACCTGTTTGATCCCGATGGAATTCAAGTTTGGCTTCCACAACCTTGTAGTAGAAGAGGTTATCTGATTCGGGAAATACTTGGAATCTTTGTTGTCCGGTTGCTTGAGCAAATAGCTGATTGCCTTCGACAGTCACATAAATCGAGAATTGAGGCGTCAGCTGGTAAGTGCCCTGATAGTCTTTGAGTGTAGCAGCTGCCACTTGATGTTCGGCTTCAGTTGCTTGCCCAAGCTCTGCTAGTTTGGCACGGGCATTGTCGTTGCCAGGATTGAGTGCGAGTGATTTATTGTAATTGGCAATTGCCAGTTCGTTCTGACCATTCACCATGTAGGCCTCAGCAAGGGAATCGTAGGTGTTGAATCCTTCAGGAAAGGCTTCGACGTTTAAGGCGAAGATGGCGATCGCCTTTTCAAGGTCACCGTTAGCTAAGTATTCGTAACCAAGGTTATTGAAATCTGTTTCGCGGAATTCAAGCGAATCAGCCGATTCAACACGTAATTTGTAGAATAAATCCTGAGCCGCTTTGATGCCGTCCGATTCGAGCACTGGCGCCATGATTGATAGCAGCGATTTCTTGGGGATCGCAAGCTCATTGGTCGCGTCTAGAAGGTGAAAGCCGATATCGTTTGAGTTACGGGTGGAATTGGTTAAGACCACAACCCCCTTCGAATGATCGGCGGTGAAGCCAGCAAAGGTGCGGTAGCCGCCTGTTCCGCCGTTGTGCCAGATAATATCTGGGTCGCCGGTTTTGATATGCCATCCAAGTCCTATTCTTGTGCCGTTTGGTGCTTGATAGTGCTGTTGATGTGAAAGGTCCATAGCCGCCCGTAGGTCGGTTTCAACCATGCCCATATTTGCTTTTATGAACACACACATGTCCTGGACGTTTGAACGAATGCCACCGGCTCCGGCGAGGGTGGTTAAATCCCAAAGCGAGACGACCACGCCATTGCTGGTTGGCGGTGCCAGGTGTTTGCGCATCTCTGGAGTTAGGGTGACCGCAGTCATTTTCATAGCCAGCGGTTTGGCGATTGTCTCCTGTACGAGTTGGGGATATGACGAACCAGATTTTTGGGCTAACAAATGGCCCAATAGACCAACAGCGTAATTTGAATATTCAAAGTCGCTTCCTGGTGCGCGCCTCATTTTGTGGTGTGTTAAGAACTCGAAGAGAAGTTGTTCACTATAGTCGACGTATGGGTTGGCTGGATTTGCTGGGTTGAAGTTGTCTGGCATGCGCGGCAGCCCGGACGAATGAGTTGAAAGATGAAATAGCTGTATGTCGTGCCCGTCAAATAACGGTGCGCTAACGCCCGTTGGCAATAGGGATTGCACAGGAGTATCGAGTTTCAATGTGCCTTTTATTACTTGGTCGGCCAACAAAATACCCGTGAATACTTTTGAGATACTTCCGATTTCGTATACCGACAGTTCGTCTGCCTGAACGCCAGAGCTAACCTCACCCCAGGTGGCATAAGTCGTACCTTCAGCCGCTATGACACCTATGGCAATGCTTGGAAAATGTTGATACACCACGCGCAAGCGGATATTCTCCCTAACGTTCGGCGAAATCGGGTCTTCGGCGGCAGGTACATCAGTCGCAAATAGTAAGGTCAGTAGGATGATCAACATGAGAACTCCTGAACGATAGGGCACGCTAAGTGTTAGCTGCGAGACACTTTTATCGAAGCCTAACCATTGACCCTTATTCAGTCAACAGCGATCGTGTTTGTTTCTAGCCCGGCTAAACGCACTTTCCAAGTCCGTTGAGGTGATTTGGCTCACATACGTGACCGTTTTGGGAGGGTGTGCCTTGAATTATGTGCGTCTCAGGCATGTAATGGATCAAGGCCTTGGTTACGGAGTTTAGAAGCCAGTGAATAAAATAGTCGGACACGATCCATATAGTTGGACACTAGCCATATTGCTGGGCACGATTCATGATTAGGCAAATCTGCTTAGTTGCGTTGGCGTTAAGTCCCTTGATGGCTCAAGTTGTAGACTACGATATTGTTTATGTCCGTTCGCCTCGATATGGTGACCTCACCAATACCATCTGGCCTGAGGTTTTTCACCCCGCCAGTATCGAGCCCGGTAGTGACCTGATGTTGCTGCATCCAGATGGTAGCGAAGAGGTGCTGGTGGCCGCGGGATTAGGTGCCGTGATAGATACGGCAGTCTCCTTTGATGGTCAGACGCTCTTTTATAGCCGGTTCTTAGACATGACGCCGGCCGGTCTCAATCCTCAGCGCGGCGATCTTCCTTGGGATGGTGCGGACATCTACCGAATGGATATGGCCACGCGAACAGAAATCAGGCTTACGTTTCAAGAGTGGACACCAAATACGGCAGCGGGCAATTGGTCTAGCGACCCGACTGGTAACGGCGCCGCAGCAGACGAAAATTATCTTGGCTATGGCATCCTCAATTTGGGCCCATGTCCATTGCCAGATGGTCGGCTGATGTTCACGACCAACAGAAACGGATTCTTACCCAATAAATCCTATACACAAACGTGTTTACAACTATACGTGATGGACCAGAACGGCGAAAACGTGGAGCAAGTTGGCTTTCTCAATATTGGATCCGCATTACATCCTACGGTTCTGATGGATGGCAGAGTAATGTTCTCGTCTTATGAAGCACAGGGCTTTCGTGACCAGCGTATGTGGGGATTATGGTCAATTTGGCCAGATGGACGAAATTGGGGTCCCTTGATGAGTGCCTTTGCTGGGCCCCAGGCCTTCCACTTCCAAACGCAACTGAGTAACGGCGAAATCGCCGTCGTCGACTATTACAACCTCAACAATAATGGCTTCGGAGCCTTGATCGCTTTTCCAGCGAATCCTGCGATACAACCCGCCTTCGGATCGCCCATTGCCAATGACCCATCGAACCCAGCGATTCAAGCCGGTGTTTATGCAAACGGGTTGCCTCGCTACGAGCGTTATCCCTTTTCTCCGTCTGGATTGCGGGGCCTGACGCCATTTACTTGGGGCACGGATTCAGGCGCACCCCTATCTGATCCTCTCGATCCCTTAAGCGAACGCGTTGGGAAAGTGACCCATCCTTCCGCGGCACCTGAAAACGATCTGCTCATCGTATGGACGCCGGGTCCTGCAAACGATCTCAATCGCCCAACACCCATCCCATATTACGATGCTGGTATCTATGTATTAGTTGATAATGCGCCCGTGTCTGTTCCAGGCGAGCTAGTCTTGATCAAAAACGATCCAAACTACAACGAAAACTGGCCGAAGGCATTGGTTCCCTATGATCGCATCTACGGAATCGAGAAACCTGCTAGCAAGCCATTCTTGCCCAATGACGGCATGTTATTTAGTGAACTCCCCCCAGGAACGCCATTTGCCCTGGTTGGTTCGGCAAGCATGATTAATCGCAATACGTTTCCTGGCCGAGGCGAAGCAGCCTTTAATGGCTTAGATCCTTTTAATACTTCAGAAAACAACGCCAGTACCAATTGGTTTACGCAGGGTGCGGATTCTGGACTGTACGGCGACGATGATATTTTCGCGGTTCGCATCTTGGCTATGGAACCCACAAGCCACCGTAGTTATGGGCCAAATGGTGGCTGTTGTGGGGCCGAACGGAATTTTCACAGCCATGCCAATGAACGGCTACGTATTCTTGGTGAAGTGCCGCTGAGAAAAACGGATAGTGGTGGTCAGACGCTTCTAGACGGTGATGGCAATCCGGATACCAGCTTCTTGGTGCGTCTTCCCGCAGATGTTGCTTTCACCTTTCAAGCGTTGGATGACAAAAGGATGGTGTTGAATTCGTCTCAAACTTGGCATCAAGTGCGGCCCGGCGAAGCTAGATACGATTGCGGTGGCTGTCATGCGCACGCTGAATTACCGACCGACTTCGGCCAGACGGCGGCTGCGTCACCAGACTATGTGATCCAGGATCTTGCATTGCAGACGCCAGTGCTCACGCGTATTGCAGGCCAAACAACGACCAATGTGATTGCCGAACGAGCACTTGATGTCGAGTACCACAGGGACATCAAACCCGTGTTGGCGCGTTCATGCGTTCCGTGCCATAACCTGAGTAATCCAACAGCCGAATTGGTGTTGGATGATGAGTCCATCGTAGATCGACACGAAAATAGCTATAACCGGTTGGCGAGAGATCAGGACGCTGACTATGGTTATCCTCCCGTAATTAGCAACGGGAATTGGCGTCAAACCAACGCGTCCCGCTATATCCGTCAATTTCAATCTCGCCGTAGTATGTTGATTTGGAAGATTTTTGGTGAGCGTTTAGATGGCTGGTCTAATAGCGATCATCCAACCGAAACTGTGCCAGGAGATGCTAATACCTTACCGGTTGGCAGCAATCCCAACGAGGCTGATCTTGATTTTGAGGGCACGATCATGCCTCCAGTTGGCAGTGTCCATCCAGTCACAGGTCAGCCAATCCCATCGCTGACTGAAGATGAAAAGATGATGCTTGCGACCTGGGTCGATTTGGGCTGTCCTGTCAACGTAACTGATGCCGTTGGTGTTTCGCGCGTTCAGTTTGGATGGTTTCTCGATGATTTGCGACCCACTCTAACTATTAGCAAGCCGCGTTCAGGTTATGTCTTTGAACCTTTGAATCAGATCAGGATCGGGCTATTTGATTATTATTCAGGGCTTGATGTGACCCAATTCAGCGTAATTGCTGACTTCGAGATTGATGGCCAAGCGCCCGGGACCGATCTAGCCGCGAGTTTTGTTCAGATAGATGACCATATCTGGGCTTACGACCTAGCAATTCCCATATTTGGACTGGTGGGTGGGTCCCTGAATGTCGAAATAAAAGACATTGCTGGCAACCTAAGTCAACAGGAACGCCACTTTTCAATCTATGCCCATCCGTTGCAGCTTTTTCCGCTTGAGTCGTGGCGTGACCCATTCAATTTTGACGTTACTTTAGATGCCAATAGTAATGGCGTGCTCGACGTCCAAGATATGACTGCGTTTCTGAATCAGTTCACATTTTGATAGCCAGCAATCACTGCATTTGATTGATGATACCTGTAAGGTCCAGTACTTCTACTTGCAGATTCCCATTTATGTCGCCGACACAGTTGCTGGGGCATTGATGCCAGGATTCTGATGCCAATTGAAGATCTGATTCATCAACAATGTAATCGCCATTGAGATCGCCGGAAACTGGCTCGAATCGCCAAACGAACAAGCCTCTCTCCAAGTCACTGCCAATAATGGTGCCGCTAGGGAAATAAGGATAGCTGCTCCAGAGGCCGTTGAAGTTGGCCTGATCATCGGTTGGGTACGTATCGAAGAATGCAATTTCACTGAGGGTTCCAGCGTTATTGCGGTAGATACGCAAACCACTGCGGTAGTTAGCGGCGTAGATGAAGTCGTCTTTGGTGTAGAGATTGTGATCAATCGCCGAATTGCCATTTGTGAAAGAAGCCTCTTCAACCGGTTGACTCAAGTCTTCAACATTAACGACTCGAGTTGTGGTTGTCGTACTTTGGAATTGTTCATCTAGCTCATCATTCAAGTAGAATCGCGTTCGGTCAGGCGAGAGCCAACCTTGATGAGAGTAGGCCGGTGTTGAGTAAAAAAAATGAGTCAATTCGAGGATGTTGTTCTTATCGGTCACATCCAAGATGGTTAAACCGGTCTGTGTATTGCCGTTATTGAAACCAGCACACAAGAAGGCGATTTCTCGCCCTGCATAGGGTCCGCTTGTGTAGGTGACAATTTGGGCGTCATGAACGTAGCGAAATGACCAACTATTGACAAAAACCGGCGTATCGGGCGTGGCCAATGAGTAAATTCGCAAGCCTTGGCCAGAACCACCGCATCGATATAAAAAACCGCTGGTCTCGTTAATGGCCACATTATGAGTTTTGTTTGGAGGGACATCGTCAACGGTTCCTGATTGCACTACCACACCGCTGTCAATTTGACTAAGGTCAAATATTTGAATGCCGCCACCGCCCTCAGATACTGCGTAGGCGCGATCACCGTAAGTCTTTACATCTCGCCAGAGGCTAACGGGACTCGGTAATACTTCAATAACCTGGGCATTGTCGGGATTGCTTATTTCTACAAATCCGGTTCCATGCGATAAGCCTATTAAGGCATATTCACGACCGGAGGGAGACGTATAACCCCAACAGTCCGCGCCGCTAGTGTGATTGGCTCCGAATTCAGCTAAGGGTAACCAACTAGCCAGAGTTACATTCAATGATGTAAAAGGAGGCGCACCACGCTGTTCAATGGCTCGAAAGGATGGGCTGACAACCGGAGGCTGACGATCCAAGATCTTGGGATCATCTTCATGAAATAAAAAAAGTAACAGTAGCCAGTGCATTATTCATCCATCCTAATACGAACTACTTAACCATACCCTATGCTGATCGGAGAGGGCTGTGTTCTTAATCACATAATGGAGGAGGTTCCAGCCATGAATCAGCGATTGGGCTTGTTAGTGTGTGCAGGAACAAGATCAGTTGATTCAGTTCGTCTGCTCCCAGTTCGAGCGGCGTGAGCAGTGGTTCGGGATGATGACCATGAGCTACAATGTTGGTTCGCAGGTTATACATTTCAAGAACACTCTCCAGTGTTGGAAACGACCCGTTGTGCATGTAGGGTGCAGTCATGGCGACATTACGTAAACTTGGCGTGCGAAACGATGCCCAGTCACGATCACTCACCTGCATGAGTTTGACGCGACGAGCTCTGTACGAAGTGGTGTCGTCGCTGAATTCGGACGCTGCGTTAAGATGATGAGCTTGCCAATCTAGCATGCCTTGCCAGCGACCCGAGTCACTCAAAGTAGGTGGCTCAATTTGATCCGGGATACCTAGTCGATGGAATTGACCGTCAGAGAAACTGGGACCGTGGTGGCAGCGGATGCAGCCTGCCTGTCCAATAAATAGTTTCAGCCCTTTTTGTGCAACCGAATCTAGATAGTGACTCGTTGTTTGTCCTTGTTGGAGCGTTTTCGCAAAATGATCAAAGGGGCTGGGTGCCGAAATGAGCCTAAACTCGTAGGCCGCAATCGATTTGGCGATGTGTACAGCTATAGTTTGTGAATCAGGCAACTTAAAACTTGTAGGAGATTCACCAAATATTGTCAGATATCTTTGCGATAGGCAGTCATCGCTGCGAACAAGATTGGCCAGTTCTTCGATCGACGAATCGAATTCTAACGGATGTTGAACAGGGTCCAATGCTTGAGACCAGAGCGAGTCTCGTCGGCCGTCCCAAAAGAAAAACGACTGAAAGGCGGCATTGATGAGGGTCGGCGTATTGCGCTTGAAGCCAACTGGGTGATCGAGCTTGTCGGTGAAATACTGACTTGGGATGTGGCAGCTCGCACAACTTTTGTCCCCTTTTGCGGAAAGTCGTTGATCGAAGAACAGGCTTCGTCCAAGTTCGGCAGCCAATGGATCAGACTCATAATGATTACTAGGGTCTAGCTGTGGGACTCGAATAGTTAGCGTTTGCATGAGATGGATCTCTTCCTGGGACCAATCAACCTGACAAGAAAAGAAAAAGACAGCAATGATCATCGGAATTTCAGATTCAGTGGGATGCGAACGCGCCTGTAGTCACCGCCGTAAGCGAAATCTAAACTGATAACCCAACGCCCTGGCATGTGCAGTACGAGATCAGAAACAGACCATTCTTTCTGACTCGTTCTCTTTACTGTCACTGGATGCAATAGCCCGTGCTGATGCTCAGGCATGCGGGCGTCTACGATCAACCCTGTAACTAGTTTTGCTGTGTCTTCGCTAAGTCGTATCCTCAGCACATTCGGAATTCGGGGCGAGGGCAGTGAATCAAAACAGTACTCAACGTGGATATCGCCCAACACCGAAGTCGCGTTTTGGAAAATTGGACAACCGCCAATAAGGAACAAGACTTGTAAGATCATTGGCGCATTGCCTTCGTGGCGCGAGTGACCGTCCTGCCGGTACTGAACGTGCGCGTCCATTGCCCATTTAGATCGAAGCTTTGAACGCGGTGATTACCGTAGTCGTTCACGAAGAACTCATTGTTTTCAATGGCAAAGGAACTTGGTTTCCACCAATCCCCATCAGCGACGCCAATCTGACCGAATTCAGAGAGGAATGTCCCTTCACGTGCGTCAAAAATAAGCATTTTTTGGCGCTCCTGATCAAGTACGTACAAGTTGCCTGCGACGATTGCGACGGCGACAGGTTTGATTAGCTGGCCAGGTCCAATGCCAAATTCGCCCAACGTGATGGATTTGCCATAGACGTCGTAAAGGCTTACGAAGGGCGCAATTGCGCTGACGACCAGGACTTGGCCAGCGTTGCATGCGAGGTCGATCACTGGTAATCCAATATCAATCAGCTGGCCATCCAAATGTCCATTCTCGTTTAGGCTATAGATTGACTGTGTAAGTCGATCAAACAGGACAATACGCTTCGCGGACGGTTGCCAACGAATAATGGACAAATCCAGTGCTGACGTATCCTCGACCAAATGAGACCAACGAATCGTGCGAGCCACATGTAGTTGGTCCGCATTGAAGCCAACTGATTTGTTGGCACTTGGAACAATCTTCACTTGAACAATGGTCTCTTGTCCTCGATCAAGCAGCCAAAGATGTTGGGCGTCGTCAAACGTCAAACTGACGGCTTGTTGCAGATTTGCAACACCATTACCTTGAGATGCCATGGTGGCTGTATGGATGGGCGTTTCTGCGCGCAGATCAAACAGGAAAATGCGGCCCGACTCTGGGTCAGCCATAGCGACTTGCTGTTGATGAACGGCAATATTTGGACCTAGATGAGCTGAGGGCGATAAATATGGGTTGGGTATGTGTGAACTAGCTTCGCTAAAAATCTGAACTCGATTCTCCAATGGTTCCGAGATGGCTAGTTTGAGAAGACCCTCTTTTCGCCAAACGATGAGCTGTTGGGGCTCATGCAATCCACCGTTGCCCGTGTGGTTTACCGACTCCGACGCACCGATTTTTGTGATGACATTACCGCGTCGATCGAGTACTTGTATTCGATCATTGCCGCTATCTGAAACGAAAATCAAGTCTTCAAATATCACTAGATCCGATGGGCTATTGAAGAGTCCTGGAGCTGAACCGAAGCCGCCGATGATTTTATTAACTTGCCCTGAATCATCGACAAATAACAAGCGGTGAAAGTTCTTTTCCAAGATAATCCATGTTCCCGAAATCGCGCCGACGGCAACAGGATCTAAAGCATCATCAATCTCAATAGGGGAGACACGTATAAACTTACCCTTCTTGTCAAAGACAACGAGTTCCTTTCGAGCTCCATCCACAAATAGCCACGAATTTTCGTTTGAGCCGAGTCTGAAGTATGGGCGCATGAGCTTCCCAATCGGCTGTAGGGCTAGGTCCAAAAAACTGGGGCTGTTGATCAAGTGCAGCTTTCCCTGCAGACGGTCAAAAACAACAGGCCCATCTTGGTGCCACGCTAGATCAAGCTCTGAATAACTGTCAAATAAGTCAATTGGGATTTCTGTTTTATGCTCGAGGTCAACCAAAACCGAATGCCAACGATCTAAGGCCCAAGGTTGGCCCTTGAGATCATAAATAAACGAGTCGTAGCACAAGCCTGGCAGTTGGCGTTCGAAGCCAATGCTCTCAAGTCCCTGTCGGCAGAATAATGACAATAGCAATGGAAAGATGCCCATAGCTTAACTATAGGTAAATCAACGCCTAACGGGAACAAAGAGTTAATGAATCTGCAATTAAAACGCGAGATTCAGAGCCTTGTGCGAAGCTCTGTGAACAAGGTATCCCTGTAGTAAGATCCAAGTTGTGAAAGTTGATCAATTCGGCAATCGATAGGTCGGATCGTCGACGTCAGCCGGCATTCGAATGGATTGGGTTTTCGTCTCGGCCCAGGTTCTGGCGTATCGCGGAGTGAACATCGCAGATATTTAGAGCTAAACATATTCTGGTTTGTTCAAGCCACTATGCTATTATTTGCCGTTATATTTACGGAGGTCCCTGGGTGTTTTGGCTAAGGTCTTTGGCAATCGTATTGCTATTTTTTATAGGTTCAACCTCAGCGGCCTATGCCTATCTAGATCCCGCTACGGGTAGCATTATCTTGCAAGGCGTATTGGCAGCATTAGCAGGTGCCGCATTCTTTATTGCTGGATATTGGCGAAAACTGCGCAGTTTCTTTTCGCGAAAGAAGGACGTTACCGTTGAAGAATCGGAAGACTCTTCGTCCTCCGATACGGAGATTTAGGTCGACAGACTTAGGTCTGAATGTGTGCCCACTGACTCGCCTTGTGCAAAGGATTGATCGATATTAGGACCTTCGGCGTTTGGAGACTTTAGGCAAAGACAACGGAATTGAGGTTGTGTTGTTCGATGGCACAGCTTCTTTTGTTTTGAGGCGATGAAATGAAAGAGACAATGAAAGTACCCGGTTCTTTTAGGGACCCTAGCGGATATTTATTTGTTCATGAACAAACGTTATATCGCCGGGTGAATCAAGCGTATGAGTCGCATTACCAAAAACTTAACGATTCAGGCCTTTATGAACGTTTGATCAAACGCGGTCTGTTGATCCCCCATAGTGAAGTTGGCGCTGACGATTTTCCAGATAAGGGAGATCATCATTGGCGCGGTGCCTATAAAGTACTTAAGCCGGACTTGGTTCCCTTTATCTCTTACCCTTACGAATGGTCGTTCTCTCAATTAAAGGATGCAGCTTTAGCGACTCTGTCGATACAAAAGGAAGCACTTAAACACGGCATGATCCTCAAGGATGCCAGCGCTTATAATATTCAGTTCCATCAAGGTCGCGCTCTGCTCATCGACTCTCTTTCGCTGGAGACATATGAAGATGGTGAACCTTGGCAGGCATATAAACAGTTTTGTCAGCATTTCCTGGGGCCATTAGCTTTAATGTCCTATGGTGATGTGCGCCATGTGAGGCTTAGTAGCCTCTATATAGATGGTGTGCCTCTTGACCTGGTTAGCAAACTTCTACCTACGAAAACCAAGTTCAAATACGGCCTCTTAACTCATTTACACATTCACGCTGCAACCTTAAGGCGCTATTCGGCCGCCAACCCACAACCTAAGAAAGTCACAAGGAAAATATCAGCCCAGTCTTTGGAGTGGATCAACGAGAGTCTTATCAACGTTGTTACCAAACTACAGTGGCACCCTCAAGGGACAGAATGGGCAGAATATTATTCCGATCTTAGCTATACCGACGACTCACAAGAACACAAGTTGGCTTTGGTCGAGCGATTCTTGAGCGAATGTCAGCCAGGAACAGTTTGGGATTTGGGCGCCAATACAGGTCGGTTTAGTAGGCTAGCGTCCAAACAAGGGATAGCAACCTATGCCTTTGATATCGATCCCGCTTGCGTCGAGAAGAATTACCTTGAGAGTCGCAAAGACAAAGAGCGTCACTTAACGCCGCTTTTGATGGACCTAGCCAACCCTAGTTCAGCCTTGGGTTGGGCCAATCAAGAGCGTATGTCGCTCTTACAACGAGGACCTGTTGACATGGTTTTGGCGCTCGCGCTTATCCATCATCTGGCTATATCCAACAATGTGCCGCTTACTTACTTGGCCGAATTCTTTGCGTCACTGTGTCGCGAACTCGTGATCGAATTTGTGCCCAAGGAAGATCCAATGGTGCAGAGCCTGTTAGCAAGCAGAAAAGATATTTTTGATCACTATGACCTGGAAAATTTCGAAGCCGTTTTTACCAAGCACTTTACGATCAAGGAAAAGGTGCAGATCAGTGGGTCACCGCGAACATTGTTTTTGCTGGTGAACAGGACTCCAAAGTGACCGATCGTCATAGTTACCGATTGCCACAGAATGGACCTTACGTGGCAACAAAGGAGTCACGATGTGGTTCCGACCAAAACATCGCGCACGAATTGGACTATAGCGGTCCTCTAGAATCGAAATTGGCGAAAGAATAACAGAAGCTAAAATAGCTGGCAAAAAACACGATCTTTCGCGCCATTTGCGATGATGCAATATGACACTGGTTGAAAACCTTTGGTGGCACTAATTGCGTATAAACACATAAATCCGTTTCGATGTGATTGTTGAGGTCATTATGCGCTGTGTCTCTGCTATGGTTCCGATCTGTCTGGGCTTCTTCTCGGTGGCGTCTGATGCGTTGGAGAATAGGTCCATTCAAACCTACGATATTGGGGTCGCTTCCTCTGTTGTGGTTGACGGTGTCGTGGATGAAAGTGAGTGGCGCGATGCCCTTCGACTAGAATTGGATTACGAAGTGCAACCAGGAGATAACACGACACCTCCCGTACGCACTGAACTGTTTCTATTAGTGACAGAAAGGGGCTTTGCGGCTGCCTTCCGTTGTCACGATTCGCGTCCATCAGAAATAAGGGCTCGCTACAACGACCACGATGACCTGTTCAAGGACGATTGGGTTGGCATCATGTTAGACACCTTTAATGACCAAAGGCGTGCCTATGAATTTATTGTTAACCCAGTTGGCGTTCAGATGGATGCCATCAATGACGAAATCGGCGGCAGTTATGACACCGCCTGGAACGCAATTTGGAGTTCGGCTTCTCGTATGACAGATACGGGTTGGGAAACAGAAATATTGATTCCTTTCAATCAATTGAGGTTTCAAGATAAGCAAGGACCGCAGACTTGGGGTTTTGACGCCTTTCGAAGTTATCCCCGTGATTACCGTCATCACATGGGCCTGTGGCCAAGGAAGAGAGGCGCAAATACCTACTTAGGTCAGGCTGACAAAATAGCTGGCATTGAAGGAGTTGCGCCAGGTGCCAATTTGGAAGTGGTTCCCACCGTTACGGCATTCAAGAGTGAACGGCGTAGTGGGCTTAATGGCAACGATTTTGACGTTTCAGATAGCTCGTCCGATGCTGGCGCGACCGTGCGCTGGGGGGTCACTCCCAACATGACGCTTAACGCCACCGTTAGTCCAGATTTTTCGCAGGTGGAAGCGGACGCAGTGAACCTTGGTATTAACGAGCAGTTTGCCTTGTTCTTTTCGGAAACTCGGCCCTTTTTTCAAGAAGGTGCCGATACTTACCAAACCCCTCTCAATCTGGTACACACCAGAACCGTGGCCAATCCTACAGCGGCGCTGAAGTTATCGGGTAAATCTGGCTCCCACTCTTTCGGGACCTTCTTGACTCAAGATGACGTGACCAATATTGTCGTCCCTGGTAATCAGGGATCTCGTAATTCTTCGTTTGATTTTAAAACGACTGGTTTCGTAGGTCGCTATAGGTACGATTTTGGCAAGAACAGCACCGCCGGGGCTATGGCAACCAGCCGCGAAGGTGACGGATACACAAACCGAGTCCTGAGTGCAGACCTTTTTCTGCGATTCTCAGAGTCGGACAAGTTGAGTTTGAACATCGCCTCATCGGACACAGAATATAATCAAGAAATAGCTGACCGCTTGGATGTTTCTGCAAACGAGCCTGTCACCGACGAGGCCTATTACGTCTCTTACCGGCATGAGAATCGCGACTGGTGGGCAAGTGGAAGTTACGCACATACAGGTGAAGACTTTGTCGCTGATCTTGGTTTCATTCCACAAGTCGGCATTGAGCGAGTGATTGCGGGTGGCGGTCGCAACTGGTATTTCGAGAAGATCAACAAAATAACCTGGGCTGGTGATTGGGACATCACCACGGACCATGACGGCGCGTTGATTGAGCGTGAATACGAGACCTGGGTCTCACTAGAAGGACCCTTGCAGTCTTTTTTTAATGGCGGTTTTGGCACCCGCGATCGTGTCTTCGAATTAGTGGAATATGATCAAGATTTTGTATGGTTCAATGGTAGTTTTCAACCGACGGGTATGGTGGAGCTTGGCGGCGGTGTCAATTTATCCGACTGGATCGATTTTTCCAGCAATCGCCCAGCAGATCAACGGAGTTGGGACGTTTTTGCCCATTTACGCCAAGGTAGACATGTCAATTTTTCGCTGGCTTACCGTGAGTCACAGTTAGATGTGGCAGAAGGTCGATTGTTTGTGACCCGCGTCCCCGAACTACGCTTGGTTTATAACTTCAATGAACGCATCTTTTTAAGATGGATTGGCCAGTATTTTGAAATAGAGCGCAGACCAGATCTGTATACCACTGAGGTGCCGAGCCAAAGCCGCGACTGGTTTAACCAGTTACTTTTTTCGTATAAATTGAATCCTCAAACGGTTGGCTACCTTGGTTATACCGACCAATACCTGGGCTCGGAAAATAGCAGTCTTACCCAAACTGAACGCGCCGTTTTCCTCAAACTAGGCTATGCCTGGTTACGTTAACTCGTATTTTGTTCTCGTTGCTCATGCCATGTTGTCAGCTTCAACTAAGTGACCGCTTGTGGTAAAACCTGACCATGAGTCAAACTGCCGGTGTCGTTCGCCAAGCCTTTTTTGAAGCTATTTTTGTCGTCTTTGGTGTGGCGGTCGCTTACGCCGTCAATGAATGGCGCCAAGATCGCGCCGATCAACAACAATCCAACCGCGCTTTGCTCGGCATAATTGAGGAATTGAAGGCCAATCGCGCCAAAACAGAAGATTCGCACCATTACCACCAAGAACTCTATCAGCAATTGCTTGAGCTAGCAGGAAAGGGTGAGGTTCCCGATATCAGTCTTTTTCACAAAGGGTTTATACACCCGTCAAGTCTGTTTGAATCGGCCTGGGAGACGGCCAAAAATACCGGTGCAAGCCGATTTTTTAGCTACGAGAATACGTTGAGCATCAATCAAATGTACGAACTCCAGCTTCGTTATCAGAAACAAGGCGAAATCGTAGGGAATCTCCTTTACGACGATCTGTACCATGGCGGTAGAAACGCAGTCTTGGGTCGCCATTTATTAGAGGTCATCAGTACCTTCGTATGGAAAGAACGCGAGCTGTTACGCGAATACGATCAAGCTCTTTCCAATCTGGTACTTTAGGTTTGATACGAGTCGTCTATCCTACGCGGAGGTATAGAATTTCTTGGCGGCTGGATTCTTTTGGGAGATAATTTTTGGGTGAAAAGTCTGATTTATGGAGATGTCTCATGCATTGTCGTGTTTGGCTTGTGGCAATATTTTGTCTTGGTTCATTGGGGCAACAAAGGCTCATTTCTCATGTATCGAGGGTAACTGGCGGATTCATCCCAACCCTCTTAATTGCCAACACCGACGGCTTGTCTGGACATGATGTTGAACTACGTTTTTACGATCAAAATGGTGGATTCATATTAGCGAACACCATTCATGTGCAAGCAGGAGAAACCAATTTTGCCTCGCCCGAACATCTATCGAGTTCTGACAGCGTATCTCACATCGCTATTACGGGCGACCCAGAAGTCAAAGTAACCATCATTTATCAGTCAACGGTCTCTAATTCAAGCCCTGTGCATGTGTCGGAGTCAGCTATTCAATCGACCAGGTGGCGAATTTATCAAGGTAACTGGTCTGCAGCATGGGATGGAGTAGCGATGGTGAATCCGAATGGTCAACAAGCTTCCGTCGATGTTAAACAATATGTTTCGGGCGCCGAAAAGGCGTCTCACAGCTTCGCCCTATCTTCTTGGCACAAGCAGTTATTTGTTTTTGAAACGTTATTTTCGGATATTGAGGGGTCTTATTTTGAAGTACACAGTGATCGACCGCTTGCATTAACGTCCTTACGCGGATCGTTAGATCAACGATTTCTTTGGGAGAATGTTCCTCTCGATTTGCAATCAGTAGCCGTAACACCCGAACCCTATAACCTGCTCTGGCAGACCGAAGTGAGCGATTCAGTTCGAGCAGGGGGTCAAATTACGGATTCTTGGTGGTACATAGTGACGCAAGGTCCAGCCAAAGCTCATCGCATTAATATCAACAACGGCGCGATTGAAACACTACCGTTAAATGGAGACATAGCTGATGTGAGGGAACAAAATGGGGATGTGTTCTTCCTTACAGACATGGACCAACAACCCACTGATGGATATGCAAACTTCAGTGCGCTTTCGTTGGCAAAGTGGAATGCGGACACACCAACCGAAATAGATCAGATCACTAACACGTTGCCTTTCAGATTGTCTCAAATCGGAGCCATATCTGGAAATAGTCTGTTTGCTCAAAATCGTTTTTGTGACGATCCAATTGGCCGCATAATTTCGATAGATACAATGTCCGGAAACGTAAATTGGAATTTACCGACAGCTCCATGTACTCTCAACTTTTATGTTGGAAGTTTCATTAGCACGTCAAGTGTGCAAGGCAATCAAATGCAGCTGATCAATCAAAATAGCGGGCAAGTGATTAAGACATGGGATTCGCCTGGGTCCTTTGTCGCCATCGACGAGAGTCGACTGTATGGAACGCTGGATCGGGAGAATAGAGTCGTGGCGATCAATTTCAATGGGCAAGTCATATGGGAGTACGACACCCCTTTCAATGAGACATATCCGCTGCTAACGGAAAGCGGCTTGTTTACCTATATTTGGGGAAAGCCGTCTGGAATGAGGGATTTAGTCATGTTAGATCCTGATACAGGGCTGGAAAAATGGAAGCAAACGGATTTTCTTCCCGCTTCGGCGGCATACTCAGAACGCTTGGGAAGCCTGTATTTGGTGGCGACCAATGGAATTTTTTATGTGCTGAATTCCGATTCTGGAGCTCTTATCCGCGAGTTGGATCTGGAGGATTGGGGCATTACTGGCATAATACGACCCATCCAAATCTATGAAAATAAATTGTTTGTAGAGTCTCTAGATAATGGATCGACTTTTAGTTGTGTGACTTTGCCTTGAATTAGGCCGCGTTTGAGAGAAATTCTGAGTTGATTGCAGACCTGCGAATCATTGTGTAACGAGGTACCCCAAGTCGCTAAGAATCTTTCTTGTGATCGTGGTTCGTGTGGCTCTATCAGCGCGATTCACGATGTCTATTTGCGTGGCGAAATATAAACAATTGCTACCGCGTTGTATATAACCAACATACCAACCAACTTGGGGTGAAAAGTGGCTAGCCAAACCGCTTTTTGCGCTCAACACATACTTATCCGTTTGTTCTACCTTAAGGATGTCCTTGACGATCTCAATGTTTCGCTCTGAGAATGGTAAATCACCATCATAGAGACGCCTTAGAAACTGAATTTGCTGGACTGGCGAAATGCGCAGTCCGCCTTCAAGCCAAAAGAGATCTATTCCGCCGCTGAGTTCACGATTACCGTAACCAACTATTTCTAGATAATGAAGCATGCGAGCTGCACCGATTCGACGTGCTACTTCTTGATAGAACCAGACGGCGGAAACCTTGATGGCTGAACGCATGTTGTGATCCATATTCCATTTATCCCAGCCGCGGTCGACGCCATCCCAGTCGATAGTGACGTCTTCATCTTCGAGAACGCCCAACTCCAAAGCCACCAGCGAATGGAAGATCTTAAATGTGGAGGCCGGAATAAACATCTGACGACAGCGCTCTGGGTCGTTGGTTAAATAACGAAGCGTCTCTGTCTCATAGGCGACAAAGACGCCGGTTACACCCGCTTGTTCAAAATGACGATTGAATGCTGTACGCACTTGCCAAATTTCTTCATTGCTTTGCCCGTCATTGAGTGAAAGTAGAGTAGCGATCAAGAGAATCAAGTGATCAATATCCTTTTGGCTGTTCTGTGATCTCTTTCATCCAGCGGATGCCGCTCGGGATGCCCTGTTGGCTCGGGTAGGGCACCGAAAGTGGGCACCGGTACCTTGCTTAGATCAATAGGTGATTGTGGCTGTGGATCAGGAAATGATCCACAGCCCTGGAGCATACAAAGAGCTAAATAGCATGCCGAAAAACTCTTGTACATCCGTACACCTCAAAATCACATAAAGTCGCCAGCGATGTGACTATAAGGCATCAAATTTTTGGATTACCGCGGGCGTAATATCGATTTGTTCACTGAAGTACACCAAGTCCGAATTAGGACCGACATTCAAAACCATGTCGAGTGTCATGTCGATGGCGATTTGTCGGATGAGCGGCCCAAGTTGCTTTCTGAATTCTTCAAGTTTTTCGTCAAGCTTCAACTTCATTTCACGTTCAGCATCTTCTTGCTTACGTTTAATTTCGGTCTGCGAGCGCTGCAGTTGAGCCGCTACTTCACTCTTCTTTTCTTCGCTCATACTGGCGGCTTTTGCTTGTGCGTCTTTCTCCTGGCTGCGGTAGTTTTCGATCATGGCAGCAATCTCATCTTGACGTGTTTTCACTAGGGCTTGATAGGCTTCAAAGAAGACTTTGCCTTTGGCCGAGTTTTGGATGACCATGTCGGCGTCTACCACACCGATCTTATTCTGACTAAACCCGACCGACGCCAACATGGCAATCGCAACTACGGCACTCATTTTTTTTAGATTCATTTCGCATGTCCTTCATCTCATCAGAGGTTGTTTTTGTGGATACGGCCGTTGTCTTCCCTAGGGCTCCGGAATTGTGCACCAACTAAGGTGGATGCGGCTTAAACCTTAGCGGGCGCTCTCCATTCTTAAATAATGGATCGGTCGCTAGCAGATGAGTTTACACATCTGCCCTCCTGACGGTCAAGCTAGCGTGCATTTGGGTCAGTAAAATGCTTGCTAGTTACATCCCGGGCAGTTCGATCCTACCTTCGCCGCGCACGATGTCTCAATAGCCGGTTAAGCCATTCAAGAGATCTAGCAATGCCTCTTTAAGACTGATCGGACGGAGGGGCTTGCGTCCCCGAGCAGCCTTTTTAGGTACCGGTTGCCTTCTTGTTCATCTGGATAACGCATGCTGGAACCAGCCGCAATCAGCATTTCAACAAGTTGTACATAGGATTCCTGGCGGGACTCTGATTCGCCTGAATAAGTGGATCCATGTACTGCCCAACCAAGTGGCGTACTTCCGTGGCAGCGATCAAAAACATTTAGAGGTGCGCCTGCGTCAATTAACAGCTTCGCGTTGTCAGGTTGACCAAACCAAGCGGCAATGTGTAATGGTGAACCGTCGTCAACGCCCGTCGCTTGTAAGTCGACTCCTAAATGAATAAGGAAGGAGACGGGGAGCGTCGATGATTGTCCGCTTACTTCCGCCAACAATCGATCTTCTTCGGGGTTTCCCGTGCATGCTACCTCAGGAAATTCATCTAAAACTGAGCGAGCCTGATCCAGGTTGTGATTGATGACAGCAACCGCGAAATCATCTGCAGGAGATAGGGCCGTCGATGCGCCTCGTGCTTCAAGAAATTCAAATAAACGTGTGAAGCCACGTCGCCGTGCATGGGCGAAAGCGCTCTTTCCACCTTTCGTCAAGGCGTCGATCCGAGCTCCGCGATCAAGCAGGTATTCGCTTGCTTCCACGCGAAAACGACGTGCGGCAACGTGTAATGGTGTTTCCTCAATAGTGCCCACTCGTGACTCGATGTCCGCGCCGTTGTCGAGCAAATATTTGAGCCTACTCAGTCCATCTGACCCAAAATCCATATCAAGAAGGCGATGAATTTCGCTCAAGAGTCACCTCAACGGGTCCATTTCATTAAATAATAAATAATGGATCGAGCAATTATTTTGGTCAAGCCAATGTGACAAATCGTTCAAATCAAATACCGTCTGGTCTGGTCGATTCGAACGATGCTTTGGTACCGTGTGTTGACGTAAACTCACCCCTGTCACTTGACCACATGGTCGCATTGAATGATGTCGCTACAATTACCTGATGGTGACTTGATTCTCAATCAGTTGATGAATCTGAACGTCTTTTCGATCTGTTCACGCTGACCTCCATCAACGCCAGCCTCATGTGCGAATTCGCGCCAACGATTACAAGCAACCGTTACCCGTTCTAAAGCTTCATTAACCCAGTTACGCCTCAATGATGCCGAACGTGCGCATGCTTTAAGGTCATCGATCGTAAAATCGTTGCGTTTCCCATTAATCGTCATCTGGTGTTGTGCGGTCCATTGTCCGTTTGGATTGAAACTGTATGTAACATCGTAAGCAGGTGCCAGAGTCCACGTTCCATGGCGGTCCATTAGGAATGAAATGTTCTTTACGTGATCGTCTTGGTTACGCGCCACAATATTAAAGATCATACGTAAAAACATTTGTTCAATATCAGACATCGGTAAGGCGAGCTGGTGCATGCACTGCATGGCCTGTTCGTAACTGTAAGCGCCAGCCTGATTTAAGTCATAATGCGCTAGGCCGGCTAAAGATAACATGTGTATTTTGGCGCCCTGTTGGGTGCGGTCAAAGCGTTTTGTCATGAAATGTCGGCGTTCGCCTTCCATCATCAATCGGCATGCTGTCATCTGAACGCCCGCCTGTAGGGCCATTAAGGCATAGGCATATTCGATGGCACCAAAGCCCTGAGGGTCATTCAATTCCTTGTCGCGATTGCCTTCAACTCCGTCTAACTTCAATAACCAATGTTCAAACCCTTCTTCCACATCAACTTGGTCTGAACGGACTTCGTCAGTTTCTGGGTTCCAAGCTATAACGGCTTTGGCTCGTGCACCCCCAGCAGAAGTACCGCCACGTAGAATCTCTCGAAAAGCATGCGGTCTATCTTCAAGGATCGTTTCAAAATCGGCACGCTGGCTGAGTATTTGAGAGGCCAATATAACTAGATGCTGAATATCGACCTTCTCACTGGAACGGGGGTTGGGCCCAATAGCTGGCTGATACTCAAGCGCGCCCATCCCGCGTTCTCCGATATAACAAAGCCGTTCGATGATGCTAAAGGTATCAGGCGATCGTCCTTGCCTTGCCAGCCAAGCGTCTATTAACGCGTTGCCAAATCGATCTGGTACCGAGTCGGCCAGCAAGCCAGGAAGACCATGAAAACTTTGAGAGGCTAGTTCGGGAAAACGATAAATACGTTGCGAAAGGGGCATCGTCAACGGAGAGATTTGAATACCACTGCCTGCAAAGCTGCGATCAAATTCAAATTGCGCCACCTTTTGCCCCGTGTTTAAGGCGACCGCGCCGATAACACGTCCCCACAATCGTACCTCGGCGACCTGAGTCATTCTTCGCCCCAAGTCCATTTTGATTCAGATTCATTAGATGAACGCACCCGCTGCGGCTCGTTCGTTTTTGCGCGTAACAACTGCAAGGGGCTTGGTTCATCGTTCGGCCAGATGGCAAGCAGCGGATTTAGCAAATCCAAAACGCGCAACACCCGTAGCCAATGGGCCAATTGGATTGAGTTTCCTGCTTCTAAGCGTTCGACCGTGCGTTTCGATACACCAGCCTGGCGAGCCAATAGGGCTTGAGTCAGCCGTGCACGCACGCGACTGCGCCGCACCCCACTCGCCATACGTAGCAAAATCTGTTCATCCCCGACCCATTCTATTTTTTCCATAATTCACCATAATTGACGACTTACTGTAAAATATAGGTTTAAGTCGGCAATTTTGTCAATATCGGTGATGCGGCTTTTCTGAGCTGGCTAATTGCCGCCTCTACATTGTCAAGTGTTCAAACCACGACTTTGTGTTTCTGTTGAAGGTACAAACCGACGATATCGTCTATCTAGATTAAAAATGGCGGGTTAACTCAGAAATGGATAAGGCTGTTTAAACAGTGCGTCAATCACCCCATTGCGTTAATTCATCAGGATCCACATTTCGTAAAATTTAAGAGAATCGGTGTATGCATGTGATATAAGACTTAGGTTGAGGTGCAATGTTGCTGATCAAGCGGCCCGCAACAAAGGTGGGCCGTGCAACCGCGCATTCACCTATTGCTCGATTGATGAGCTGTATCCGAGGGAGAAACATGTACCGCCGCAATAAATACACGACAATGCATGTCTGGGTACAGAGAGTTAGCTTGATACTTATATTTTCTTTTTTGACATTCCACGGTTATGCTCAAATAATTGAGTTCCAAGACCCGGCTTTACAGAATGCACTTGTCTCTAGCACATGGGTAACGGATTCGGGTGCTTCACTCCCAGTCGATGTGAATGGCGATGGATTGATCACCTTTGACGAAGCAAAGGCCGTTGTTGGTTTTTTGACTATCAATGAATTTGGCATACAAAACCTCAGCGGCTTTGAGCATTTCAATAACGTTAAACAATTGGTTATAGACGGAAACCAATTCGAGCAAGCAAGCTTTGTTAACTGGAATCGTCTCGAAGGATTGACGATTAGACAGCAATACTTTTTGAGTGCTTTTACCATAACCAACGCGCCATCACTTGATAGTCTCAGTCTTATAGGTTGCCCACTTAATTATGATGAAGTCGTTATCTCGTCGGTCGGAAGTCTTTCAATTCTAAATCTGTCTCAAACCGGTATGACTACATTTCCATGGAATATTGGAGACTTCCCGGTACTAACTGTCCTTGAGCTTGGCTTAAACAACTTGACACAACTTGGACCCATTGATCATGATCATTTATTAGCCCTATTTATAGATCGGAATCCACTTGAAACACTGCTGCTCGGCAGTCTTCCGAATATGTATTATCTGAGTATGCGGTACTGTGAGATATCGGGCCTTGATGTTTCCGGCATTCCCAATTTGGAGACGTTGAGCGCCTTGGGCAATAGAATTGAAACCCTAGATTTGACTTCAAATCCGGCGCTAGAGGTCGTAAATTTGTCGTATAACCCGATACAGGATATACAGTTCGGAGAAGTTTTAGCATTAGAGCTACTTTTGCTTCGCGAGACATTGATTCAGCAACTGGCATTAAACGGATGCCCTGTCCTACGAGAAATACGCCTTGACGAAACGCCCAATCTGAATCTCTTTGAAATTTCCAATGCACCTTTGCTTCAGTCTCTTACAATTACAAAGTCAAAATTAAGCGATCTTGAACTCGTTGATTTACCTTCCTTAACGTATACTTATTTGACTGGTGCGGGCATAAATATAGCTTGCCTGTCGAACCTACCAAGCCTTAAGCGATTAAATCTAAATCTTAACAACCTATCGCAATTCGAATTGGTTAATTCGCCGAATATCGAAAGTCTTTCTTTGTCTGGCAATATGCTTAACCGATTGGAATTGGATAGCTACCCTTTTTTGTATGAATTGTATGTTGGGGGAAATCCCTTTACGCACATAGAGATAACAAATACACCAGGTTTAAGCGAACTTCATATCGGATCATGTGGCTTGACAAGCATAGACGTGAGTCATTTGAATAATTTGAGATTCTTGTATGCTAGATCGAACAAGCTGAGTTCTATCAGCCTGCCTTCCAGTCTTATTAATGTTTATCTTGAGGATAACCTTTTTACCGACTTCATCATTCCGAGCGGCGTCTCTGATGTCCACCTATCGAATAACCCGCTAAGCTCCATTTCTGTTCATCCGGATACAGAGTATTTGGATATTTCTCATACAACAATTACCAATCTGGATTTGTCTGCCTCAAATCTTGAAGGACTTGTCATTAACCACACGCCTATTTCCGACATAGGTTTTCCGCAGGGATATCCCCTTGACTACTTGTCCATAGGAAGCAATATCGACGCCGACGTGTCATTACTAAACCTCCCGTTCCTTAGGGTTTTGGGGGTCGTAGGTGAACCTCCAGCATTTATCGATTTTGGGCCATCGTCTCCAATAGCACAAATCTATTTGGCCGATTATTTCTATGATAGCTTGCAATTTCCCTCACTTCCGCTTCTCACCGAGATAGGACTTAATTCGGTTGAATTTAATACACTCGACCTCTCGAACCTGAATGGACTTTCGCTTATCTCAGTTAACCAGTGTCGGGTGACGAGTCTTGACTGGTTGCAAACTGTTAGTGGTTATCCGAAACTCAACCTGTATCTTAGTTTACGATATAATCTTCTTGGGCCGGACGATTGCCCCATTATTGAGGAAGTCGCACCCCACACAACCTATATTTATTACGATATTCAAGGTGATCTTACGGTTCGTCCAGACTGGGATACCTGGCCCGTAAACAGTGTGACCAAATTTGTGTCCGGCATCTACGTGCCTCGATACAATCTCGATTGCAACCTTTAATGCTTGAATTTGAGTGCAACTAATCAAACGACGCACATTATGGTCAGAACCCTGCGAAACTTGGGACAGCGTTTGGAAACCTCCCAAACGATCTTAGAGGGCTAATGCAACACGGCGTGGGGCCCTCATTTGAGAGGGCCTAATCCTTAATACCAGATTTCGTTGGCGGTGATGGCCGCTACCACCGCTTCTCCGACTTGGCGAGTTGAGACGGGTTTGTGGTCGCCAAAAGCCAGATCGGGCGTCCACATACCAGCGCTCAATACTTCATCAACGGCAGATTCGATGGCTGTCGCTTCCGTTTCTAAGGCAAACGAATGGCGCAACATCATGGCCACACTCAAGATCGCGCCGATCGGATTGGCAACGCCTTGTCCAGCGATATCGGGAGCCGATCCGTGGATGGGTTCATACAAGCCCTTGGAGCCAACTCCCAATGAAGCTGACGGCAATAAACCCATCGAACCACTCAAGACGCTGGCTTCGTCGGTAAGAATGTCACCAAACATATTCTCGGTTAGGATGACGTCGAAGTAGGTGGGTTGCTGAATCAATTTCATGGCAGCCGCGTCCACCAACATATGATCTAAATGCAGTGTCGGGTATTCTTTTTCCACCAGATCAGTGACGGTTTCACGCCATAACCTGGATGTCTCTAGCACATTGGCTTTGTCAACTGAGACGATATGGCCCGAGCGGTGTCGTGCCAATTCACAAGCAAACCGCGCAACGCGTTCGATTTCCGCCTTCGAATAGACACACAAGTCGGTTGCTTCGGAGGCAGAACGCGTCTTTTTACCGAAATAGATGCCACCTGTAAGTTCACGTACCACAGCGATATCAACCCCTTGAATGCGATCCTCTTTAAGCGGAGAAACCGCTGACAGAGCCGGGATTGCACGCACGGGTCTCAAATTAGCAAAGACATTGAGAATCTTTCTCAAGCCCAATAATCCTTGTTCTGGCCGGACTTTGGCTTTGGGGTTGTCCCATTTGGGACCTCCGATCGCACCTAAGAAGACCGTATCCGCTTCCTGACAATGCGTTTTGGTTTCGTCAGGCAAGGGCTCACCACAAAAATCAATGGCTTCTCCGCCTAGGCGCGCGTAATTCAACTGGAACTCATGCTTGTAGAATTCGCCAATGGCTTTTAGAACACGCATCGCTT
Organism: Holophagae bacterium; assembly: GCA_029263455.1. GTDB lineage: Bacteria > Acidobacteriota > Holophagae > Acanthopleuribacterales > Acanthopleuribacteraceae > JAGQSC01. Next base: position 298,287 of record JAJCXM010000003.1, on the reverse strand, counting down.
CCGTAGTAACTTCTGGTCCGATCCCATCGCCCGGTAAAACGACTATCTTTGCTTTCATGACATCTTCTCCTCATAAGACTGGATTTGCGGTTGTTGCGCCAGTAAGAATTCCAGCGTGTCAATGCCGTTTAGTAGGCAATGGCGCGCAAAGGGTTCGAGTTCGAATTTCGCGGTTCTGTTATCAGGTCCGCATAATGTTTGCTGATCCACATCTATAGCTAGAGTGGTAGGACAAGCCGAGATCAATGTTTGATGGAATGCTTTGTCCACCTCCACAATTAAGAGCCCATTTCGTAGGGCATTGCTCTTGAAGATATCGGCGAAGCTTGTGCCGACTACGGCACGGAATCCGTAGTCCAAGAGTGACCAAGGCGCATGTTCTCGCGACGAACCACAACCAAAATTTTCGCCGACAACCAGAACCTGAGCGTTTTGGTGTTCGGGTCGATTAAGGCTGAACTCCGGATTGAGGGGGCCATCATTTAAGTAACGCCAATCCGAAAAGGCGTGTTTCCCGAGACCTTTCTGGCTGGTGACCTTTAGGAATCGAGCCGGAATAATCTGGTCTGTGTCCACATCTCGACGTGGTAATGCCACCGCTTTGCCGCTGAATTGGGTCATAGCTTTCATGAACAAACCTCCTGATTCATCAATGTCCGGCAATCACTCACCACTCCGTTGATCGCCGCCGCCATTGCCGTTAACGGGCTAGCCAGCAGTGTGCGCCCCCCTGGTCCCTGGCGGCCTTCAAAGTTACGGTTACTTGTGCTTACTGCTAGTTGCCCCGGCTGCAGTTGATCACCGTTCATGGCAATGCACATCGAACAGCCTGGCTCGCGCCAATCCGCGCCAGCATCCTTGAAAATCTGAACTAGACCTTCGTCTTCGGCTTGGCGCTTAACGGCACCGGAGCCAGGAACCACTAAAAGCTTAGTTTTGGGGTTCACCTTTCGGCCTTTGAGTGCGTCAGCCGCGATTCTCAAATCCTCAATGCGAGAGTTCGTGCAGCTACCCAAGAACACCATGTCAACGGGCGTACCTTGCAATATCATGCCAGCCGTGAATCCCATATAGTCAAGTGCGCGCGGATCAGCGTCTAGAGGGATGGGGTCCGTAACCGCGATAGCTGCATCAGGTGAAGTGCCATAAGTGATCATCGGTTGTAGGTTCGTTACATCCAAGTGGACCGTGCGATCGTAAATTGCATCGCTGTCGCTCTTGGCCGCACGCCATTTCGTTTCCAGCTTTTGCCATTCGGAGGCAGATGCGGTTGAGACTCGCTCTTTCAAATATTTAATCGTCGTATCGTCGGCCGCGATCATGCCCGCTCGTGCACCGGCTTCAATGGACATATTACATAGCGTCATTCGTTCGGCCATATTCATGGCGCGAACGGCAGATCCTTTGTATTCCAGGACATGTCCAGTCCCTCCGCTAGCTCCAATTTGACTGATCACAAACAGGGCAACATCCTTGGCAGAAACACCTGCTTGCAACTCACCTTCTAGGTATATCGCACAGGTTTTAGGTTTACGTTGCAGCAGGCATTGCGTAGCCAAAACGCCAGTGACTTCACTGGTCCCAATGCCAAATGCCAACGCCCCAAATGCGCCGTGTGTGCTGGTGTGGCTATCGCCACAGACAATGGTCATGCCAGGTTGGGTGCGGCCCAATTCTGGACCGATGACGTGGACAATACCTTGGTTGGGGTCGTTAACGCCGTAACAGCGAACGCCGTGTCTTTGACAGTTCTCAACGAGCCGATCGACTTGTTTTTTTGCGAGCTGATCGCGGAAGGGCCGACCGGGCATCGTGGGAATGGAATGGTCGGCTGTGGCTAAGGTTCGGGCGGGGCACCTTACTTTGAGTGCCCGTCTTTCAAGTTCAGCGAAGGCTTGAGGCGAGGTGACTTCGTGCACCAAATGAAGATCGATGTACATGACACCTGGGTGGTCGATTGTCTCAGGGACTACGAGGTGTTGGTCCCATAATTTGTCAAATAGAGTTTGTGTCATGTTCAGGAAACCTCCGAATTGTGTGTGACATAGTCCATCCAGCCCCATTGGTCGACGGTTCTTCCGTTGAAAAGACCAAAAAACAGATCTTGTAGTTGACGCGTGACGGGACCGGGTTCACCCGACCCGACCCGTTTTCCATCGATGGAGCGAATAGGGACAACCTCGGCCGCTGTGCCGGTGAAGAAGAGCTCGTCTGCTAAGTAGAGAAACTCCCGTGGGATTGATTGTTCGCGAACTTCGAAGCTGGCTTGCCGCGCAAGGGTCATCAACGTATCGCGCGTCAGTCCAGGCAGCAGGGCATGAGCAGGTGAAGGTGTGTAGAGAACGTTGTCGCGAACTAGGAACAAGTTTTCACCTGGTCCTTCGCTCAAGTAACCAGCCGCATCTAGCGCGATGCCTTCGTGGTAGCCGAGGCGTTTGGCTTCGCTGGCAATCAAGCGTGACGAAAGATAATGACCGCCCGCTTTGGCGGAGGTTGGAATGGTTCCTGGTGCGGGTCTTCGCCAAGAGGATACACCGGCATCGACGCCTTGTTTTAGGCTGTCAGCCCCGAGATAGGCGCCCCAAGGGAATGCTGCCACGTAAACTTCAGCCTTTGCATCGGCCGGTGGCAACAAACCCATCCCTCCATATCCGTAAAAAATGATCGGACGAATATAGGCAGACTTTAGGTCATTTTTGGTGACCGCGTCTTTGCAAGCGTCCATTATTTCTTGGTGGTCGACCTGTACGTCGAATCCGTAAATATGCGCGGACTCGAACAATCGCTTGATGTGGTCGTCCAGTCTAAAAATAGCCACGCCTAGTGGGGTTTCATATGCTCGAATTCCTTCGAAAACGGAGGTTCCGTAGTGGAGCGCATGAGAGAGCACATGCACTTGTGCGTCTTGCCATGGGATCCAGTTTCCGTTATGCCAAATAAAGTTAACTGGCGTGAGAGACATGTTGAGCTCCTTGTGTCGTGTTTTGTTTAATGTATTTAATGTAATAGACGAAGCTTTCAATGAGTGCTTCACCGCTTGCGTCAATAATATTGGGTCCACAACCGACCGTGCACCAGCGTTGCGTTTCGTTGCCAGCCTCAATGAGGACGCGTGTAACGGCTCGAGTCGCATTCTCGGGATCCAGAATTCGAACTTTGTAGTCCAGTAATCGCATATCTTTGAGTTGGGGGAATTCGTCGAGCAGGGCCTTGCGAAATGCGGCGTCAAGCGCGTGCACTGGTCCGATTCCTGAAGCTGCGGTGTGCAGAAGCCTTTTTCCGGCCATCACTTTGACAACAGCTTGTGATTCCGAAATTTCCTGGCTGCGTTCGGAATAGACACGAACTTGGTCGAGCCTGAAAGGTTCATTGAAAGTACCGCCCATGCGGTCTGCCAATAGACGCAAGCTCGCGTCCGCAGCCTCATAGTGATAACCCTTAGATTCTAGTTCCTTTATGCGCTTCAACAATTCGTGGCTATTACATGGCTGGTCTGCAATCAAATGGCGGATGTTACCGCGACCCGACAATTCAGAAACGGAGACGCGACGATGGTTACCGACCAGATCTGGGTTGATGTGTTCATAACTGGCGGGCAGTTTTTGCACGGCAGAGACATGGATGCCACCTTTGTGGGCAAATGCGCCATCACCGACGAAGGCCGCGTGGATTTGCGGTTTTAGGTTGGCGATTTCACTGATTGCATGGGCCAAATTCGTTAGTTTCGGTAGCTTATCATCGGCAACGCAGTTGACCTGAAGCTTCAGTTGCAAGGTTGGAATGAGACTAACCAAGTTGGCATTACCGCAGCGCTCTCCATATCCGTTTATAGTGCCCTGGATCATGAGAGCACCAGCTTGAAAGGCGACAAGCGCATTTGCGACGGCTAGTTCACTGTCGTTGTGTGTATGCACGCCCAATGGCGTCGTGGACAAGTCGCGCACGGCACACACCATTTGCCGAATTTCGTTAGGTAGACAACCGCCATTGGTATCACACAGAACGAGCCAATCTGCACCTGCATCCTCTGCCGCTTGCAGCACGCGGAGCGCGTAGTCGGGGTTGCCCTTATAACCGTCGAAGAAATGTTCTGCATCGAATACGACTTCTTTTCCGCGCTTCTTCATAAAACGAACGCTGTCCCACACCATTTCCAGGTTCTGGTCTAGGTCTGTCTCGAGCACGTGTTCCACATGTAAATCCCAGCTCTTGCCAACGAGAGCGACGGTTTCGGTGTCGGCTTCAAGTAGAGTCATCAATTGACGATCCTTGTTAACATCTCGATCGGCACGACGGGTGCTGCCAAAAGCAACCACCTTAGTTTTCCCCAGCGACAACTGCTTTACTCTCTGGAAATAGTTGCTATCTTTCGGGTTAGATCCCGGCCAGCCTCCTTCGATATAGGGGATACCGAAATCGGCTAGCATGGAAGTAACGCGTAGCTTGTCTTCCAAAGAGAAGTTCACACCAAGACCTTGGGCGCCGTCCCGCAGTGTTGTGTCGTAGAGTTTCAATTCCATGTTTTACACCTGGCCTGTGGCTACCGCCGCCTGTTGGTCGGCGGCCCGTAAGACACGGTTTATGACATGTAGGAGTGCTTGGCCGCTGCCTTCAACGATGTCGGTGGAGTAGGCACGACCACGATGAATGCGGCCCTGGCATTCGACCTCCACGGCAACTTCGCCTTGGGCGTCACGCCCTCCACTGACACTACGTATCTCGTAAGATTTGAGTAGGGCGCGAACGCCTGTGGCGCGTTCAATGGCCTTAAAAAGTGCGTCGATGGGACCGTCACCGCATGCTGCTTCTTCCACTTGAACGCCGGATTCATCCACCAAACAGACGGATGCGGAAGGCGTAACACCTGTACCCGCACTCGTGTGGGCAGATACGATTGTCCAAGGACCATCGGCTGTTTGTAGTTCACCCTCAACTAAGGCGATGAGGTCTGCTTCAAATAGGTTCTTCTTCTTATCCGCTAGTGTTTTGAACCTTTTGAACGCTTGCTCAAAGCGTTCATCAGTGAGTTCAAAACCGCGGTCATCAAGCCACTTTCGGAAAGCGTGTCGACCACTATGTTTTCCCAATACCAGTTGGTTACCTTGCACGCCGACGTCTTCGGGCTTCATGATCTCGTAAGTTTCTTGGCATTGCAGCACGCCGTGTTGATGGATTCCAGCTTCATGGGCAAAGGCATTTTGACCCACAATCGCTTTGTTGCGTTGAACGTGTAATCCAGTGATGCGCGAAACTAACTGACTGGTAGCAAATATCTTTGGCGTGTGGATCGACGTGTCTAGGTGGAATAGATCATGGCGTGTCTTTAACGCCATCACTATTTCTTCGAGCGCGCAGTTTCCAGCCCGCTCACCAATTCCATTGATGGTGCATTCCACTTGTCGTGCACCAGCCTGAACGGCGGCGAGACTATTGGCAACTGCCAAACCCAAATCATTGTGACAGTGCACGCTTAAGACGGCTTGAGCGAAAGCAGGCGTTTCGGCGATAAGCCTACAAACCAAGTCTCCAAACTGATCAGGCGTTGTGTAGCCTACTGTGTCGGGAACATTGAAGGTCCGGGCGCCTGCCTCTAAGGCGGTGTGTGCGACTTGCACGAGGAAGTCGGGTTCAGTTCGGGCAGCGTCTTCCGCAGAGAACTCCACATCATCACAGTAGCTATAAGCGAGGCGCACCGCGTGGCCGATACGATCAATGACTTCATTTCGGCTCATTTTGAGTTTGTGTTCTCGATGAATGGGGCTGGTTGCTAAGAAGACGTGAAGGCGCGGGTTCTTGGCTGGTGCCAACGCTTGCAAGGCGCGTTCAATGTCTTTCTCGTGGCAACGGGCTAAGGCGGCCACGGTACAGGTTTTGACGTGGGCGGCGACACGACGGACTGCTTCGAAGTCGCCATCGGAAGCGATTGGAAAACCGGCTTCAATAACGTTCACCCCCAGATCTTCGAGCGCGCGTGCAATGGCTACCTTCTCTTCAACGGTCATGGAGGCGCCAGGCGATTGTTCGCCATCGCGAAGGGTGGTGTCAAATATGGTGACCATAGATGAATTCATTAGGAGGCCTCCTTGATACGAATTGGGGGAGCGGCTTTCATTTCTGCGCTTTGGACGTCGCGAAGCTTGCGCAGATGATGAAGTAAATGCTCGTTTCCACTGGGGTGGGAAACAGTCATTGCGACCGCCATGTTTTTGGTGTCGCTGGAATCAGCCTGTACGTTTAAGAGCTGATAGCCTCGGTAGCGGACGACGGCGAGAATGCGTTCGAGAGCCCCATAGCCATTATTGGTTGAGAGATTAAGAGTCATATTCATCGTGAAGCTCCTTCCATCATTTCGTGATTGGGTTTGCCCGGCGGGACGAGCGGCCATACTTTGGTATGTGGGTTTATGTGGACATGCACAAAGAGTGGTCCGCCCGACTGGGTGATAGCCTCGATAATCTGAGGTTCGTGGGCGGCGAGGTGGAAACTCATAGCCGGGAGGCCAAATGCCCGGGCAAGATTGGCGAAATCGGGATTATCTGACAGGTCAATTTGACTGAAACGCTTGTCGAAGAAGAGCTCTTGCCACTGCCGCACCAGGCCAAGACTGCTGTTGTCGAACAAGAGAATCTTGATGGGCAGTTTCTCGCGTGCGATGGTGGTTAGCTCTTGGATATTCATCATTAACGAGCCGTCACCCGTAACGCACACAACCGGTTTCCCAGGATTAGCAAAGGCAGTACCGATAGCGGCAGGTAGCCCAAATCCCATTGTGCCAAGACCGCCACTACTCAAATGGAATTTGGGGTGATGAAACACCATATGTTGAGCGACCCACATCTGATGTTGGCCCACATCGCAAGTAACGGGAACGTCTTTGTCAAGCGCGCCACTGAGTGCGTTAAGTAGGCGAGGCGCATAGATATCGGTTGTACGGGGGTAGCCTTTGTCCGTGAGTTGTTGGCGTCTTTTGAGACAGCGTTTTGACCAATGGGGATTGATCGTGTCTAGCCGGAGTGCGTTGAGTGTTTGTGCTAGAGAGCCGCATAAAGACACGGTTGGTGCCCTTAACTTACCCAGTTCAGCCGGATCAACATCGCAGTGGATGACCTTAGCTTTGGGCGCAAATTCGGCTAGTTTTCCGGTTGCCCGATCGTCGAAGCGAGCACCGATGACGATCAACAAATCACATTCTTGAACGGCGAGATTTGCTGATCTTAGTCCATGCATACCTAGCATGCCGAGGCACAAAGCATGATCGCTGGCAAGGTTACCAATGCCCTTGAGCGTCGTCACCACGGGGATTTGGGTACGTGCCACGAAGTCACGAAATGCGTCGATGGCGTTGGCCATAGCCACGCCACCTCCGGCATAAATGAGTGGTCGCCGACAAGATTTAAGGTACTCGTTGGCATCAGCAATGTACTGACTATCCATCCGTTGTTCTGGTTGAGGTTGTTGTTTGGCTCTTAGCGGTGGTGCCTCGGCAAGCATCACATCCTTTGGCACATCAATAACCACAGGCCCGGGCCGACCTTCGCGGGCAATGTCGAATGCCTGTTCAAGGGCATAGGTCAGTTGCTCGCCGTTTTGCGGTAAGAAACTGTGCTTCACCACTGGTAAGGTCAGGCCAAAGACATCCACTTCTTGAAAAGCATCCGTCCCCATGACGGAGGTACCCACTTGACCGGTGATACTGACCAAGGGTACCGAGTCTAGGTAAGCATTAGCGATGCCTGTGATGAGGTTGGTCGCACCCGGTCCAGATGTGGCTAAACAGACGCCTACGTCGCCACGGGCGCGTGCATAGGCGTCAGCTGCCAGTGCGGCAGCTTGTTCGTGGCGGGTTAGGACATGGCGAAAAGGCGCATCGATCAGCGCATCATACAGGGGCATGATGGCGCCACCTGGATATCCGAATACGGTGTCTACGCCTTCGCGTGCGATGGCTTGAACGATTACGCCGGCGCCGTTCATGTGTGAGCCGCCTGGGGCTGTTTGAGCCAACTCATTTGAGATCGCAAACTGCGTCCAACGTCTTCTATTGGATGAGCCAGATCCTTTTGCATGAGTTCATCGTAGTGATTGCCGCCAGCCTGGTATTCGGCCTGCCACTCACGTGCGAATTGGCCGCTTTCGATTTCACTCAGGATGGTCTTCATGCGCGCTCTGACATTCTCGTCAACCACACGAGGTCCTCTTGTGAGGTCCCCGTATTTGGCGGTGTCGCTGATGGTCTCGTGCATCTTTTCGAGCCCGCCTTCATAAAGCAAGTCGACAATGAGCTTGAGCTCGTGTAGACATTCGAAGTAAGCAACTTCGGCCGCATAACCTGCATCGACCAGTGTCTCAAAGCCGGCTGTAACTAATTCAGTTACGCCACCGCACAAGACCGCTTGTTCTCCAAACAAGTCTGTGTTGGTTTCTTCGGCGAAGCTGGTTTCAATGACACCGGCGCGTGTGCCACCGATCCCGTGGGCATAAGCGAGTGCCCTGTCCTTGGCGCGACCGCTGTGATCTTGGTGGATCGCAAACAGGCTGGGCACGCCGCGTCCTTCCACGAATTGCCGCCTAACCAATTGTCCTGGTCCTTTGGGTGCGACCATCATGACGTCAAAATGCTTAGGTACATCGACGAATTCGAAATGGATATTGAAACCATGGGCGAAGAGTAGGGATGTGTTGGACTGCGCAAAGGGCAGAATTTCAAGACTCAGGAGTTCTGGTTGAGCTAGATCGGGCACCAGGATGGCCACGATATCAGCGCCTTTGACAGCTGCTTTTGGCGTGACGGGTTCGAAACCGTCATTTTGAGCGGCCTTCCAACTCTTTCCACCTTCTCGGAGCCCAACTTGAACGCGAGCACCAGAATCGCGAAGATTAAGCGCATGGGCTCTACCCTGACTACCGTAGCCAATAATAGCGACATTCAGTTGCGGGAGTAGGGTCGGATCCACATCATTTTGCCAGTACATTTTTGTCATGAAATTGCTCCTTGATTAAACTATTGCGCCACGAGACGCGCATTGGACGAGTTGAGCGTATTTGGCATACACGCGTCCTCTTGGTTGATTGGTTACAGATGCTTGCCGGTGCCTGAGATCGTTGTGGACATCAAGACGGCGGTTGTTTACATCGATCGCGATATCATCGCCATCTTGTAAATAGGCGATGGGTCCATCGGCCGCGCATTCGGGTGCCACGTGCCCAACCATGAATCCGTGGGTAGCTCCGCTGAAACGGCCGTCGGTGATCAGAGCGACCGAATCACCTAAACCCGCGCCTATAAGCGCTGCCGTTACGGCAAGCATTTCGGGCATGCCCGGTCCGCCCTTGGGGCCTACTCCACGGATAACTAGGACATCGCCAGAACGGATGTCGCCGTTTTGGATCGCCGCGAAAGCATTCGCTTCATCGTCGAACACACGTGCTGGGCCCCGGTGAAGCTGACGATCATGTCCGCACAGCTTAATGATGCAGCCGTCGGGCGCCAAGGCTCCAAATAGCACTGCAAATCCGCCGCGACTCTTCATTGGGTTATTGAATGAAAGAATCACCGTTTGGTCTTGAGCTTCAGCAGCCAAATCGGACTCTTGTTTTAGCGTTCGGCCAGAGACGGTTGCGACGTCTGCTAGCCGTTGCTCGGTGAACAGCCGCTGAGCTAATAGTCTGATGCCACCTGCTTCCGTAAAATCGGGGGCGGTGAAGCGACCGGCTGGCTTGAGGTCCGCGATTACAGGTGTCTTTGCTGAAATCTTGTCAAAATCTTTGAGCGATAATTTAACGTCAGACTCGTTGGCAATCGCCAACAAGTGGAGAATGGCATTGGTGGAGCCGCCCGTGGCAGCGACGCCGGTGATCGCGTTTAAGAGCGATGGCCGTGTAATAAACTCACGAAAACCTATGTTCTCTTGGAGTAACGCCATAATCATGGGTCCAAGTTCACGTGCCGCCTTGTTTTTATCGGGATGACGAGCAGGGATCTCATTCAGGTGGATGGGTGAGATGCCCATCAACGCGCAGGCTGAAGCCATCGTGTTGGCAGTGAATTGACCGCCGCAAGCACCAGCACCTGGGCATGCCTTTTCTTCGAGTTCGATAAGTTCTGCTTCGCTCATCTTGCCAGCTCCGCAGGCTCCGACAGCTTCAAAAACATCTTGAACCGTGACGTCGAGACCACGAAAGTTACCAGCCATGATCGATCCGCCGTAAAAAACAAGTGCGGGCAGATTCAGTCGGGCCAGACCCAAGATGGCGCCAGGAATGGTTTTGTCGCAACCAACAAGCGCGATAACGGCGTCAAAACCGTGTGCTCCGGCGCAGAGTTCGATGGAGTCGGCAATCACTTCACGAGAAATGAGTGAAGCCTTCATACCTTCAGTCCCCATGGTGATGCCATCTGAGACGGCGATGGTATTGAACTCGATAGGCGTTCCACCAGCTTGACGAATCCCGGCTTTTACGTATTTGGCCAACTCCCTGAGATGCATATTGCAGGGCGTGACTTCGATCCAGGTATTGGCGATGCCGATCAGAGGTCGATCCAGCTGGGCTTGTGTAAGTCCCGTTGCCTTGAGCATGGCGCGCGCAGGAGCTCTTGAAATGCCGCTTAGAAGTTTTTGGCTAGGTCTGGTTGTCATGCGGTTCCTCTTGATTTCAAAAAAATTGGTCTGAAAATAAAAAAAGCCCCGAATCTCGTATGAGGTTCGGGGCTCTTAAGCGAAAATGCTTGTGGTCTAACTACACCAGTGCCCCCAACCTCGTAATGACGAGGATAATAAGGACGAGCACAATAATAAGAGTGAGTTGGCTAGCGTTAAACATAGTATTAGTGGGCGCAGTATCCGTGCGGATATTTGCGTAATCTCCTTGTTGACATGGGTTTAGGTAACCCGACATCAACCTCAAATAATTTAATGAACGCCGAGGTCGATAGTATGAAACCGATTCAACCTCTGGAATTGAGGCCCGAAGCTACAGGAGTGGTGGGTGCCTGTCAAACATTATTTTTTGGGAATGATCATAAAAGTGTGTGAATTGATTACATTAATTTTGGCGCTAAGTAAGACAGGCCAATGGATTGTGGTTAGCTTGCTGGGTCAATAAAAGTTTTTTGAAATCACGGGCAGTATGGATGGATTAAGGCCGCGAAAGGGCTGCAGGAAATGCAATTTGTTGAGCGAATTTAAGCACAAATTCATCGGCGTATACGGGAGTCCAGGGATTACTTGCGTGCTATGCCATGGAAATGTTGTTTTGGCGGCGGACAGATTTTTTGAGGAATCTTGTTTGTTACGGGTGCCGGACCCTCGATGCGCTACCAGACCAAAATCACGGCACCCTGCGCCAAGCGTCAATGCTCAATTGCGAAGGTGTCTACCAAACCTAAGATGCACATATGCTTTTGTGGATTAGGTGCAGGTTCGCTGCTATCATGGTGTTACATAATTCAGTACTAAAACTTTTGCGCTGTCGGCGCGGTGATTGGAGGAGACATGTCCGCATGGATGGTCGTCAAGGACGGAGCTCAATTACAGGGACAACATACAGATGAACAGGTGAATGAATTGATTCAGGGTAATCCTGGCTCTAGTTTCATGGTTTGGCGAGCTGGAATGGCTCAATGGGCTAATCCCACAACGATGCCTGAGTTTCAGACGGCGGCGCCACCGGCACCGCGACAGGCTCCACCAGCAGCGCCACCGCCAGCAGCGCCTATGCCGGCTGCGGCACCTGCTCCGGCGCCTAGTATGGATCGTATGAAACAGGGCGGTAAGGAGCTGTTAGGCGGCGCAGCCGAACAGTTAAAGAAATACAAGGAATCGGGCGACAGCGAAGGATACTTGATCCACCTGAAATTGGTGGATAAATTACTTGGTTTTGCTCGTGGCCTTATTAGTGAGGAACGGCTTGATGGCGTGGACGCGATGGCGAAAAAGATAGGCCACCTTGCGTTCCCGATCGCTGCCTTGGTTTTCGTTTTGTTTGGCTTGATTGCTGGCGGGCGAATGAAGAGCGGTATGTTGGCTGGCATGGCGTTAGTCATCATCCCCGCGGCTGTCATTGCCCATTACATCGCCTTCAAGTTTCTGAATGCTGGCGCCGATTTGATCAAGAAATCACCCAGCAAGCTATCTTCCAAGGCATTCCTCGATTGCTGTGGTTTGATTGCGCTGATTATGGCTGTCGGGACTTTTGCCGCTGCATTTTTCGCTTTGATCTCTCAATTCAATATGCAGGGAATCATAGGCTTTGTGGTTAGTTTGGGAACAACTGCCATTTTCTTGTATGGGGCAGGCGCTGCACTTAACTCACATTGCCTGAATCTGGAAGTTTCTGATGAAGCTTCGGCAGGGCAGGAAGCGATTGGCGTGTTTTCGTTTGGTATGAAGTTATTGCTTCGTTTGGTTCCCTTCATTTTTGGTGTCATTAGTACGGTAGGTGCTTTGGCCGCCATTGGGTTCTTGGGCTGGTTAGTTTTCGCCGAATATCCGGGCATGGTCTATGGTCAAGGACAAACTGTGCTGATGATGGTTTTTGGTGTCACGTTGCTACCCTTTGCCACTTACCTTGTCTTTCTGCTCTACTACCTGTCTCTTGACGTGTTACGTGCGATTCTTGTCATTCCAGGCAAACTCGACCGCCTGGCAAATCAGGACAAAGAATAGACGAGGTGAAGTTCGTCACCAACCTGGTTGACGGACTTTAATCGAAACTCCGGTCTGGGGTCCAGTAATGGGCCCCGAACCAAACACACTGAGTCTCCCTGTCCTATCACGGTGGGAGCTATGGTCAGGTGAAGTTCGTCGACGAGGCGTTCAGCCAATAGGCTGTGGATTAAACTGCCACCACCTTCACATAAGACATTTTTGTACCTCAGCGCACGCAACTGATCGAAAGCGACATTCATCGTGTCGCCGTAGGTAAACAATTGGATATCCAATTCCTGCGCTTGCCTTGCGTTTGAATCGGATAGTGGTCCAGGGCTAAAGATCGATATCTTTTGTTTTGCCGCTTGAAAGTACGCGTTTTGCCAAGGCAGCTCACCTGTTCGCGTGAAAATGGCCACATCGGGATGATCATTTTGCCTTCGTTGACGCCTTTGCTCCACCAATTTTGGGTTACGGATGAGGGGCGCAAGTGATTCATGGCGCACCGTCTGAGCACCAACCAGCAACACGTCAGACACCGACCTCAGGTTAAATAAACGCGCTCGATCTTCTCGTGACGTGAAATTGGGCGTGGTTGATAAACCATCACTTATCTTGCCATCCAGGCTTGTAGCTAAACATGCTCGAACGAGCATTTCTTCACACCGAAACGCTAGTTTGAACTTGTGGTTTTGGAGGTGACTTTTTGCCGCAGGCTTGTGTGAACGCTAAACACAGGATTGAGAGTAGCGCCAATGCGAAGAATGAACGCCTCATGCTTCTACCTTGATACCACGAACGCTTCCTTTGACGGAGTCGGGTGTCGCAACTACATGTGATTGCCAGTGGCTCAATGTGCTTAACAACTCATCGGCCGTATTTCCTGAAAGGACAACCGGAACACCAAGTTTTTGCGCCAGATGGTGGGGCGCAAAATTATCGACCATGATTTGATCATCGCCATCACGTAACATCACTTGCGGGATGAGAAGGAAATCACCTAAATCCTGACCTTCAAGTTGGTCTATGGTGTCGCGACCATGGACAAGTCCAGCTACGGTGATCAGCTCTGCTCCAAACGAATCATTAACGACGGCGCGAACTTTCAACGAAGTTTGATGTTGGCTATTGGTTTGCTCGATTAGCTTATTGAGCGTGGGTCCAAAAAGCGTGCCTGTAACCATCGTGCCGGAAAGGCCTTTTTCTAGCCTAGCCTGAGGCAGTTCCTCGTCAAAGCTGTCGACGAATCGACGTATCATGCCGATCCCGTTCTCGAATTGAGGGAAGTCTCGATAGCTCTCTGCATCCGGGATCGGTTCTCCTGCCCGCAAATAAAACTCGTCCCCCAAAAAGACAATCGGGTAGCCGGTTTCTTCGATAAATCGCTCGCGAACTGGCGCCATCAATTTCACGATTTCGCGACAGTATTCGTCAGTGATGGGGGTCAAATGAACAAGTCCCAAACGATGTTTGGTGATTCCTAACGGAACCACAGCGATGGACTTCAAATAAGGTCGTAAAGTCGACAGTTCTGCAATGGTTTGATCGAGGATCTCTCCATCGTTGACACCCGGGCAAAGCACGATCTGCGCGTGGATATCGATGCCGCCTGCAGCGAAGCGCTTGAGGCGTGGCATGATGTGACCTTGCTTCTTGCTCTTCAGCATGAAAACTCGGGTTTCAGGATCAGTGGCATGGACGGAAACGTAGAGCGGTGATATTCGTTCGCGGATGATGCGCTCTTCTTCTGCTTCATCAGTCGACGACAGTGTCGTGTAGTTACCGTACATGAAGGAGAGCCTAATATCCTCATCCTTAATCAAGAGCGATCGTCGGTAGCCTTTCGGATTCTGGTCAACAAAACAGAAAATACATTTGTTGCGACACAGCATGATGGCATCGTCCTCAAGGTCAACACCAAATGGCTCGCTTAAGTCATTCTCGATATCAAGTTGCCACTGTTCGCCGTCCGCTTTGTTCACCGTCATGTCTAAGTTGGGAAAAGCTATGTTGAACTGGAATGACAAACTATCCGGAATGGTGACGCCGTTGATCGAATAAATCACATCGCCAGGAGCAAGACCGCACTCGCTGGCTAGCGACTCTGGCTCGACTGATTTTACGGTCACGCCACCCTTACGTCGGTGCGTGGTTGCCATCTCTTGTCTCATAACTACTCCGAAATAGACGCAGAACCCGCCATTCTATCATGAATGATGATGTGATTGCCGCTTCAGATGATTCTGGTTCCCATATCTGGACGCCATGTTCTATGCTCGCCTGATGCAAACGTTTGTCGCGGCCTACCGTCGCATGCTTGAATGGGTTGTCAAGCGACCCAGATTCATTTTCTGGGTGAACATGGCGTTGCCGCTGGCGTGTTTGGCCGGCCTCATGCCTTTCATACGTATAGAGGCCGATGTAGCCGCTGTCTTTCCTGATGGCCGGCCTGAAGTGGATGCTTTTCGCGGGTTCATTTCCGACTTTGGTCAAGCAGAACCGACCTTTGTCGTCATCAAGGACGAAGATGAAGTCTTAGATATTGACGACCTAGTGGACTTGTTTACCAGCGTAGAAGGCGTCCGGCAAGTCGTGTCTGGTCCAGATCTGCAGTTGATGTTGCCAGCGATTAAGGCGATCACACGCTATCCTGCATCGTTCTTACAAGGTTCGAACCGAGACGCCTATTTGCAAGCCCTGCGACAGGATTCTAGTGCTCGTTTTCAAACCATTCGGGATCGTCTGGGTTCGATCAATGTTGAA
Source organism: Holophagae bacterium (assembly GCA_029263455.1). Lineage (GTDB taxonomy): Bacteria > Acidobacteriota > Holophagae > Acanthopleuribacterales > Acanthopleuribacteraceae > JAGQSC01. The sequence goes on along the minus strand of JAJCXM010000003.1, from coordinate 282,877 downwards.
GAGGAGCGAACCCTGCTGCGGCTTGATCCGACCGGGGTCCTGCAATTTGTTGACTTTGAAATGGATGTGGGTGAAGGGCCACTAGTTGTTCGCGACAGTGCCTATTGGACGCCGGATCTGCAACGACGAGTCTTGCTGATCACGCCTGAAGAACCGGCCTTCGACGGCGCTTTTGCGAAACGCTTTATTGACTCCTTAGATCGCGCTATTGCGTCCTTAGACGATAAAAACGAAGCCTATTATTTTAGCGGTCACCTTTATGCTGTTTCCGATGCACAAGGCATTCGCTCTGGCATCACGCGTACGCTCTTTGTCAGCCTCATACTCTTGATCATCCTATTTCGCTTCGCCTATGGTCATTGGGCTGCATTTTTTGTTCCGCTTCCGGCTGTCTTATGGGGCGTTGTCACGGCAGCAGCTGTGATGATCGCGCGTGGCTCGGCACTGAACATCCTAACGGCATCCTTCGCAAGTGTAGTGATGGGGCTTGGCGTTGATGTGGCCGTACATGTCATGAGCGTGGTTGATTGGCGTTCCGATCAAGCCATCGAACGATTGTTGGGACTGTTGCGCCCGCTCTTGGCGGCCATGACCACGACCGTGGGTGCTTTCTTTAGCTTGATGCTCGTGGATGTGCCCGTTATGCGCGAAATGGGCTTACTTTGTGGGATCGGCGTTGCCGTTGCTCAGATCATGAGCCTTGTGCTCGTGCCTGCCGGTCAATTGACCTTTTCAATCAAGCCAGACATAAAAAATCGCACTAGTTTGATCACACGTTTGATGGAGTGGGCCGGAAATGCACCCCGAATCATTGCACTCGCTGTGTTCCTTGTTGGCCTTTTGATCGCTTCGCGCATACTGAAGCTGCCCTACGAAGCCGATTTACGTCAGCTGCGCCACAAATCACTGGCTTTGGAAAATGCCGAACAAAACTTCGCACGTGATTTCGCATCACTACCTGAAACACTTTATTGGTACATCGAAGCCGAAGATTACAATGAACTGTACAAGAATATTGCCTCTGATTATGCAAGGCTTGTAGACGCAGGGTATCGCTTGTCACCCAACCCCTTGGCGGTTTTACCTAATCCTGAGGCCGAATCCATGGTCCTTGAAGTGCCCTGGCAAGATTGGCCCCAAGCCCTCAACCGAGAAGCATTTGAGTGGCCTTCTCAAACGTCTGGAAATGAAGATGTTTGGTCTATTCCTGGCTATCAGCAACTGGTATCGTCGATGTTAATCAGGCAACCTAATCGTTGTGTGTTTGGCCAGCGGTTCACCTTGACAGGCGACATGCGTGAGGTTGAGCTAGATCATGGCGAGCTGACTTCGGTGCCGGCGTTACAACAATCCTTGACTGAACTTCTAAAGTCCAGTTCCAAGCATGCTTTGCAGGTATTGGCACCAGTTCTGTTCCTGGTTTTGTGGATAGGACTACGACGACTGAAACATGTGGCCATGGTTGCCGTTGCCTTGCTATTAGCTGTCGGTTTGACACTAGGCCTACTGCAACTAGCCGGCGGGGCTATCAGTTTGGCTAATTTAGCCGTTGTTCCTTTGTTATTGGGTATTGGGATTGATGACGCCATTCACATGGCCGTGTGGCTCGATAACCGGGATCGCATGTCACATTGGCAAGGCAGCGCGCGTGGCATATTGATGACCACCTTATCGACCATGATCGGATTTGGTGCGCTGGTATTGGCACCTTATCCGGCGTTACAACAAATGGGTTTGCTCGTTGATATTGGCTTAGTGGCTTGCCTCTTTTCAACGGTCTTTTTCATCCCTTTGATGGCCAAAAGTCGCGCCTAAGCGACCTTTTTATGTAAGGCACATGGCAGAAATATCGTTAATATCTAATGTAATGGCTTTAGATACGTAATTTTCTTTTGACATCTGCGGCTTTCTTGCGTTTAATGAAGGTTCTGGAAGGAGCCCGCTTTGCGACCTAAGTTAGATGGACTCGATTATCAAATCCTCAACATACTGCAGGAAGATGGACGGATCACAAATGCGAAGCTCGCGTCTAGGGTGGGTCTGTCTGCTCCGCCAATGTCAGAGCGGGTGCGAAAGTTAGAACGTAGCGGGCTGATAAAGGGCTATCGGGCCATCGTCGATCATGGCGCCTTGGGGCAAAACTTTAGCGCTTATGTGGCGATCAGCGTTGACGTCAAGCGACTCAACAAAGTCGAGCAGCTTGAGCAAAACCTCAGAGACTTGCCGGAAGTGGTGGAGTGTTACCACATTGCTGGTGAAATTGATTTTCTTTTGAAAGTTCAAGTCGAGAGTCAAGAACGATATAAACAATTTGTTGTAGAAGGTTTATCTCGTATTGAAGGCCTCAACAAAATACACACATGGGTTGTTTTAAGTACCGTAAAAGAATCGGTCGCAATACCTGTTGTTCCTGAAGAGGAACCATAAACGAATATTTGTCTTACAGTTCAAGGAGGATAGGGTGGCTTTTTCGTCGTTAGATATTAAGGGGTTTGATTATGTTCAGCATTACGTGGGTAATGCCCGTCATTCTGCGTATTATTACGCCAGACTTTACGGGTTTGACATTGTCGGCTATATGGGACCTGAAACAGGGGTTCGAGACCGTGTTTCATATTTATTGAATCGCGAGTCTTTGACTTTTACTGTGACTGCGGCGATTGTGCCTGACCACGAGATCCACCAATTTATCAGTCAACATGGTGATGGTATTCGAGAAATCACCTTTGAAGTCGTTGATGTCTACTCGGCATTTGAACACGCCGTATCTAAAGGTGCAGAAGGATTTAAGAAACCCTTTACCGACAAGGACGAGCACGGCATCATGATTCGTGGTTCCGTCAAGATTTATGGCGACACCATCCTGACGTTTGTCGACCGCTCTAAGTACCAAGGTTTGCTACCAGGATATCAAGCATATGAAGGCCCGCAGACCAAATTACAGGATACGGGTCTGAAAGCCGTTGATCATATCGTTGGCAACGTCGAAGAAGGCCGCATGGATTTTTGGGCTTCCTTTTTTGAGAACGCAACCGACCTGGAAACCTTCATCCACTTCGACAAAGGCGATATCTCAACAAAATTCAGTTCGCTGGTTTCAAAGGTTGTTAGATCTAAAAATACCTCGGTGCGGTTACCGATCAACGAACCAGCGGATGGTTTGAAGAAGAGCCAGATCGAAGAGTATTTGGACGTCAATTACGGCGCTGGCGTGCAACACATCGCCATTGAGACTGACGATATCGTTTCAAGCATTCGAGCAATGCGCGCCAACGGCGTCGAGTTCATATCCACGCCAGCCAGCTACTATGAAGTGATTGGGGCGCGTGGCGATGGCATTGACGAGAGCTTGGCCGAGTTGGAGGAGTTGGATATCCTCATCGATCGCGATGAACGCGGCTATTTACTGCAACTGTTTACCCAGCCCGTCAATGACCGACCAACTCTGTTTTACGAAATCATCCAACGGAAGGGTTGTGAGGGCTTTGGCCAGAACAATTTCCAATCGTTGTTTGAGTCGATAGAACGCGAGCAAGCGAAACGCGGCAACCTATAAAACGACAGGGAGTTAACCATGCCGATTTATCATCAGTTGGGGCAGATCCCCAGCAAAAAGCATGTTGTTTTTAAGTCTGAAGAAGGTGATATGTACTGGGAACAGCTATACAGTACGCTAGGCTTTTCGGGCATTTATTCAACGCTTTACCATTGCTTGCCGCCTACTCGTGTGCGCGAGATTTGCGAAATTCCTCAAGCCTTTGTGGAAGAGTGGGGTGATGCGCCCGTACAGCCTTATCATTTTTTCACCAACCATGTAGAGCATTCAGGTGACATTGTGTCGGGACGACGCTGTTTCCTCTTCAATGATGATGTGACTTTATCGACCGCGTCATTCACAGAGCTGGATGACCGTTTTTATCGTAACTCCCAGGCCGACGAAATCCTGTTTGTCCATCGCGGGGAAGGGGAGTTGCACACGGAACACGGGCTGATTAGGTTTCGACAAGGCGACTATCTTGTTGTCCCTCGTGGTGTCATGTATCGCATTGAGCAACTGAGCGAGGACAACCGCTTCTTCATTATCGAATCCTTTCATCCCATCGAAACGCCTAAGCGATTTCGCAATGAGTTTGGCCAACTGCTTGAGCACGCGCCTTTTTGTGAACGAGACATAAGGCGACCTGAACATCGCGAGCCTGTGATTCAGAAGGATCCGTGCAAGTTAGTCATCAAAAGGCGGAACCGCTTTTTTGAGTACGAACTCGATCATCACCCGTTTGATGTCGTGGGTTGGGACGGTTACCTATACCCATGGGCGCTCAGTATCCATGAATACATGCCAACGGTTGGAAAAATCCATTTACCGCCTCCGGTCCACCAGGTCTTTCAGTCGGCGGGCTTTGTTGTGTGTAACTTTGTTCCCAGACTATTTGATTGGCATAAGGACGCTATTCCGGCACCCTATTTCCATCAGAACGTCGACAGTGATGAGGTGCTCTATTACGTCGATGGTGATTTTATGAGTCGGAAGGGGATTGAGCCTGGCTCTATTACCCTGCATCCAGGCGATGTTCCTCATGGCCCGCAACCGGGCAAAATTGAAGCCAGTATCGGTAAAAAAGAGGTCTACGAATTCGCCGTCATGGTGGATACCTTTAAACCTCTGCAAGTAACGCAACAGGTCGCAAGGGTAATGGATAAAAAATACCACCGATCTTGGCTGGACTGACAGAGGCTGTCCAGGAAGTCATCTACTTTGTAGGGAGACCAACAAAGGAGATACGACATGCTCACTCAACTTGCAGCTTGTGCGTTAATCATGATTATCAGTTTCACAATTGCAGCTTATGCTTGCGCGTTTGCTGAAGATCAATAGCTAAATTGTGGAACTTAAGTATCATACGGCATGTCGGTGTCCACAGATTCGTGAACGATGGAGGCACCGACAGGCCGCCAGATTTTGCCTTGATAGCGGCCATGGCCGCTATATTGAATAGCCTTACCTGTTGCTCTCAGCTAATATGCCATCGTTTCCGATGACATCTTTGTTAGGGCGAAGTTACCCAAGCGAACGATTCAACCGGCGAAAAATTCACGAAGGCAGGAATTGCATGGTAATTGCTGAAATCCGCCTTTAAACTTTCGTTTCCGGCAAAAGGTGCCATGTGTTCGACTAAGGTCGAACTTCCGTCCGCAGCAATCTTAACGATGCCGTATCCGGCAGCCAAGCCATCATCGCCTGTCCCCTTTAGGTTACGCGGCAAAGCGGCTGCGATGGGATACTGGTCCTTACTGTTGAAGTCAGGTCCACGATTGAGATAGGTTGCGATGGTCGCGGCAGCAGGTCTAGCTTTGGCGATCTCGTCCTTAAATTTTTTGGCTGTTTTGTGATCGGCCATGACGTCTAGCAGCGCAGGCGCGCCCACTCTAACAGCACGGTCAATCATCAAGGGCACGAACTTTTTCCATTTGAGGTCGAGGATCGTCGTGAAAAGCTCGCCACTCGCTGGCCCCGCCATACGTATGGCGGTGTACACGTGCACGTCGCTCACACCATCACTGGCAATTTTTCCTCGGGTGTAATAGTAGAAACCCTGATTGCTCATATCGATATCGGCGTACTTGAAGTCATCACGGCCAGTGCTGGGATCAAAGCTGGCCTTTTTTGCCACTTCAAAAAACTTATCGTAGTAGGTTGGATTTTGTATCTTGATGGGTCCCGATACGGCGGCAAGGCGAACCCGGATGTCTTCATCTTCATTGTCGATGTAGGGGTCAAATACTGCGGAATCGAGTTGACGACCACAGGTTGCCAGCATTTGTAGAAACAACGCCTTGGCTTCGGGATCTGTAGCTTCTGTTAAGTTCGCATTGAGATCGTTACGAAAACGAAACAGGTCCAATGATAAAAGGGCTTGACCATAAGCCAGACGCGTAGGATTGGGCAATTCGTTTAGGTTTCGCAAAATACTGCGAACGCCACCTAACTGATAGTGGACTACAAGATCAGCAAACGCCTGTTGACTTGTCGCAGGGTCTTTTAGTTGTTCAACTAAGACCTCGCGATCCGGCATCTGCGCTAAGGCCATCATTTGGGCCCCAATTAGGAGCATCATGGTTCGCATGTGCATCTTTACCCCCTGAGTTTCAGAACCGGCTTCACCAGCATGAATTGATTGGTTTAGAGTCTCTTTTTTAGCCGACTTAAGCATTTCAGACAAGGATATACCAGAAATTTACATGAGGGTTACATATCTTCATTTCTAGATCCTTTCGCAAAAAAGTGGGTCGCCATCACAATTGATGGAAGGCCAACACGATTGCTCCGTCGCCCACAATAGATGTGGTGACGGGCCCAAGTTCGGCAATTTCAAAGCGGTGACTCGCGTGAAACCTTTCCTGTAGCGTCTCGTGCAACTTATCTGCCACTTTTGCGGCGTTGATGTGACCAACCGCCATTCTGATCTGACTTTTAACATCGATTCGTTGTCGCACAATGTCGGACATAGACTCGATAATCGACTGGCCCTTAGGTATCTCTTCGAGCGCCTTGAAGTGGTCCTTATCCCAAGTTGATATCATCGTTGAAGTGCCTTTGGGGGCCATTGGGCTCCGTCCACTCTGGACCGCGACAACGACATATATGCGACTAACGAGCTCGTTCAAGTAGTCGTGTATGGCTTCCACCGGCTGCTGCCGTTTTGCCATGATGGCGGCTTGATAGGCGGCCAACCCCAGCCCAATCGAGAAAGTCTTGGTTTCAACGTACATCAGCTCGCTAGCTAAAAGGGGTTGGCCTTGGAAGCCAACTTGGCGAAGTTTGACCAAGTTACGCATCGCGGGTACCTGCGTAGGCACCAACTCGGTAGCCGGGAACAATGACAAACAATCGTGTGTTCGGACGTGGGTTAGGTTGCGTTCCAGAAAAGCGTCATTGGTGGCTGTCTTGATGGTGGCGTTGGTGAGTTGCTTAACTTTGTAGCCTAATAGCTTGCTATTGTTTTCAACGCTGTCTGTTAAGTGCTGGCCATTATCTAAATCCAAGCGAAGCAAGATCTGCTGCACGCCCTCCCGGCGTAGACTATCCGCCAAGTCTGCGCTGCTATCGGTTATGACGACAACGGGCCGTTTTTCGTCAGAAATGGTGATAAAACCGCGCTCAGTAAAGGTCATCAAGTATTCGTAACATATGGTGTCTGGTACATTGAATCGATCGACGTAGTCCTTGACCCTTGGAAATCGTTTGATCACTTCGAGCGCAGCCCTAGCTTCCGCTTTCAAATTGGTGCTCTTGAGTTCATCCGTAAAGTTAATGCGAATGCGATGATGCGGCTGAGGTAACAGGTGAGAATTGGCCATCAGTCGTTGATTACTTTCACGCGCTGTTTCGATTAAAGCCGTTAAGTCGCCTGAAATGGTTGCCTCGACGTCGACTGGCTGTTTCGAAAAATGGTAGGCTGCCTCGGCAATTCTCAGACAACGATAAAGTGCTTTTTTGCCGACTGTGATGCCGTGTCGTGAATGGACAATTTGTCCGTTTTTTAGATGGATCTCCATGGTCGTGCTGCCATCAATGGAGATGACGCCGGTTCCGTGTTCATTGACCATCGCAGAGATCAACTCAATAATGCCAAGCCGCGCGAGTTGGCCCGTTATGCCCATGGCGCTTTCCTCTTTGGTCGCACTATGCAGTTCTATCTGGTTGTTGACGATGTCCACCAGCTCCGATCGATCTTGATCCTGACTAACGACGTCAACAGCGCCTAATTGGCGCATATGGGCTTCTTGGTTTGAATCGTTCTGACCAATGAGTACAACAACTGGAATCGCTTCAAATTCATTACTTGAGCGAATGGTTTGTAGCAGGTGGTCGGCATCGCCGTCTGGCAATTGATGGGCTGTTATAACGACATCTGGACGAACGACACGCATAAATCCAATGGCGTGCTTGATACTTGAGGCTGGAATGATTTCCCAACCCTTTTCCATAAGGGCGAGGATATCGCGTTGCTTTGTTTCAACGGCATTATTCAGATAGATAATCCGATGGACAGCCATGTCGTATTTGCCTCCTCAGTTCTACTTCCAGACGATATCTAACTCTCCCATTGGACCTTGAATGTCTAATGTCAACATCGGAAACTCCGATGAATGATCTTTCGACTTCCATATCTTGCCTTCATTTTTGAAACCAAAGGGTGCCAGATCCCGACCAGTCCCTTGAATGACAACAAATGTACCTTTTGGAATTTGGATTTCACTCGCTCCAATATCATGGTCCAGAGTAACCATTGTATCCACAAAGATCTTGGGACCCATATCTATCGTTACCTCTCCAATTCCGGCGTTGATGAAGACATCAGAGGCTTTTAAGTTCCCTAGTTCATAGATCTCTAGGTCACCCATCATTAAATGAATGAATACTCGTTCTCTTATAATACTCTTGTTTTCAGTAGGAAAAGACAAATCTACATCGCCATAGTTCACGTCAAAATGGAGTTTCTTGACGTGCAGACCAGTAAAATTCAACGAGCCGTAGCCTAAATCTGTGAGATCGAGCGAAAAATCAAGCTCACATTCTCGAGGTAGATTCATTTTGATATAGGGGGCTAAGCGCGTAATGCTCTTGGACATGTGATTGAGTGAGAATCGTTTTTTACTCACACAAGTTAAGGCTTGGCCTTGGCGGTCGTACGCCAAGAAGCCACTACCTTTCTGAAATTCCATGTGCGCGTGGCCGGTTTCAGTGTCAGCTGATTTGAGTTCCAGATTTCCGGACCTGCCACTAATCAGTACTTTGATTTCGCGGTCGTCAGCGAACGTAATCGTGGCTTCTTGTTGTTTTGGCTGCACTTCGCCCTGCGTATTTGGCAGCATAAGCAAATAGATCAAAGGCATGAACATCGATTAACTCCTTGTGCCCCATGCAATACGATGTGCCATTATGCCTTAAGCCAAGCTTCTCTTAAAGCTTGCTGTCACAATCAGCGATCAATTGCGTCAATCACGCTTTGCAGCAAGCTTGAATCGTCCTTAAGTATTTGTTCCTTCAGGCCATGCGCTCCGAACTCTATTGAGGGAAATCGAGCCTTCAGGAACAGAACCCAGTTCGCAAGGTTAAAGTGGTGGGCGAGTGGGTACAGATAATGTTGACTCATTTTGGATGAATCGGCACGTTCAAGCGAAGGTGTCCCCGACAACAACGCCAGTCCAAGTTGATACAAATAATCAACTGTTTCTCCCATGGCATCCATCGGAGCATCCATACATAACTGCACGATTCGCTGACCGTCATCAGGCTCATGAGCATAACTTTCGTCATAGAAGGCAATGCTTTCCAGCGTCGATTGCACAAAAGCAGGTTCTTGTTGATGGCGCAGCAGGTGCCCCAAGACAAATAGATCAACCGCAGAGGCAGCACATTCAGCCCACAACCACTGAGTCGGCTGAGACTTGTCGATGTAAGTGTCGAGCGCTAGGTGCAGCCCCAAATGCATGAGTTGATCGGCACCGACCTGATCGTTATCGATGTACTCGACACGTTCATCTAAGTCCCAATGAACCAGCTGCCAGAGCCGTGACAAGCCAACGCCAGGAAGGGAAATGAAGCGTATTTTGCGCGCTCGGATGAGATCTAAACAGGCATCATAGACTTCTATACCTGCTTCGAAAAACGAATCGTGCCCTTCAATCGTCAGCTCATCAAGACATTTGCTAATCACTTGGGTTATTTCGATTTCGGCGAGCGGTAACGAAACGCAAACTCAAGGCGTAGGCAGTGACGCCCATAACCATCGACCAAAACAGTGAACCAACCACAAAGGGTCCTATTATTTGGTGTACAAACTCTCGATTCTGGGCCCAGAATTGGCCGTTGAAAATGGTGGTAAAACCAATCTCGCCCCAAGGAAGTTGGTGCACAAGTTCCAAACTAACGATGCGACCATGAACCAACAGGTCCCCCGTAACTAAGCCCAGCGCATGGATGGGCAGCATCGTCCAGGGGTTATGGAACAGCGAGCCTGCAAGCAACAAAAGCGCATTTAACTTAAATATGCGTGATATGACTACCACCAGTAGCAAATGCAGACCAACGAGCGGACTAAACGCAAGCGCAATGCCTCCCGCAAAGGACATGGCGGTCACTTTTGGGGTGGTTTTGGCACCGTGAAATATTTGACTAAGACTTCGAATCGAAAAAGACATGGTAGGTTAACGTCCGCCAGCAAAGGGTGTTCATCTTATCAACCCTTTTCAAATGCTGACGAGCGAAATTCACTGCGAAAGCAAAATGATAGGTAAAATAGAACTTTCGGGCCAAGGAGTCCTACATGGACAGTTATCAGTTAGTGGATTGTGGAGACGGGTCAAAACTGGAGAGTTTGGGTGGCTACGTTGTTACCAGGCAAGCATCGCAAGCTTTCTGGCCGCCTGGCAAAAAACCTTGGCCCGCAGCCGATGCTGTCCACCATCGTTCCACAAAGGGTGGCGGACACTGGGAATTCAATAAATCCATGCCATCGGAGACAGCGATTGCATGGGGTGACCTGACGTTTAAGATCAAGCTAACCGAATTCGGTCATATTGGTCTATTTCCCGAACAGCAAGATAACTGGTCCTGGATACGTGAACGCGTCACTCAAGGATACAAAGACGTCCTCAACCTTTTTGGTTATACAGGGGGCAGCAGTTTGGCGGCTGCGTCGGCAGGTGGTCATGTGACTCATGTCGATGCCTCAAAAGGAGTCGTCAGTTGGGCTCGCGAAAACGCTGATCTCAATGATCTTTCAAAAGCGCCCATTCGCTGGTTGATTGACGACGTTTTAAAATTTGTGGCACGAGAACAACGGCGAGGTTCGTTGTACGACGCGGTTGTTCTCGATCCACCATCATATGGTCGCGGGAATCGCGGAGAAACTTTTCGAATAGAGCAGGATTTGGTGCCTCTCCTTGAAAGCTTAAAAACCATCCTAAGGCCCCGCCATTTTGTGTGTTTGAGTTGCCATACGCCCGGATTTAGTCCGCAGGTCATGACTCGTCTGGCCAAAATGATGGATGGTATTGCGGATAATCAAATCGAGGCTGGTGAAATGTTGGTTCCCGAATCAAACTCAAGGCTCGCGTTGCCAAGCGGCGCGTTTGCGCGTTGGACGACACGATGACGAAGCGCTCAAAAACAGATAAGATGGTTCAGTAGCATGGGTAAATATAGATGGATGATCTCAATACTGTGGCTTTTTTCGGCCCTTTTGGCGTTGTCTGTCTTGGTGTCTTTACCGGTTGTCCACGGTATATTCGGCGGTCTTATAGATAAACTTGCCGGCAACCCGAATACGGCGGGACTAGCCCGATTCTTAGACGATACCGGCGTTCCATACCTGCGATTACTGTTAGTTCTAATGATCGCGCTGATCGTGCTCAACCACTTCATCGGCTTGCGCTGGGGATTCTTCGATGAGTTGCGGAAGTGTTGGAAGTTCGTGCCTGTCATCGCCAAACAATTTTTTGTCATGGTCTCAGTTATGGTGGCGATCGTTAATGCAGATTTCGCCATCGAATGGCTGGTAGGTGCCTTTTCGGAATCAGCTGCTCAAGGTTATGAACGTATTGTTTCTCGCCACATAAGCGTCGTCTTGTTTGGTCTGAGATTGATGTTATTGAATGCGACCTATTTTGTGCTGATTACGGCGTTGATTCTGTTAGGCAATTCGAAGAGACCAGCGTGGGAGCGGCTGGAAGGCAAGGATAGGAAGCGTTCCAGTAAAGATACCAGTGCGCAACGTGTCGTGTTGACACCTAAACAACAACGCATTCTGCGTAAAGCCGAGGCTGCGCTTGAAAAAGGTCGCATTGGACGGGCGGCAAGGTTGTTTGAAAAAGTAGGCGACCTATACGCTTACCGCGCCGGCAAACTATATGACCGGCTTGGAGAAGACGATCGCGCGGTTCGATCATTTGAAGTGGCCGGGCATCACTTTGCCAAAGAAGCTAGCAACAAGCGCGCAGGTGATGCCTTTTATGCCGCAAGACGGTGGTCAGACGCGGCTGAACAGTACAGCCTCACTTTGGGCAAACCTCATCACCTCAGCGGAAATCAACTCGAAGATATGGTACGCAATTTAGGTGATGCTTACGCCCATGAGGCTCGTTTTGAGGAAGCCGCTAATTTGTACCGCGATTATGGATTACATCGATTAGCAGGGGAGTGTTTCGAAAAGGCGGGTCTCGGTGCAGAAGCGGGTGAATCGTATGCACGCGCTGGCGATTCCGAAGCCTCGGCCAAAATATTCGAACAGAGTGGACGATTGGATCTGGCGGGTCTGGAACGGGGCCGCGCCTGCATGGTTCGCGGTGATTTTCTGAAAGCAGCAAAAGAGTTTTATGCCATTGAGCGTTTCTCCGATGCCGCATTGGCATTTATCCGCGGCGGCGAATCACTGCAAGCGGCCGGGGCCTACAAGAAAGACGGATCTTGGGAAAAGGCGGCCGAGCTGTTTTTGGAAGCAGGTGCAACCGAAGAGGCCCTCAATTGTTACATTGAGATTGAAGACTACAGTAAAGCTGCGCAGTTAGCGTCTCATTTAGGCTTACAAGACAAGCAAGCAATGTACTACGAGAAGGCCGGAAACTATATGGCAGCGGCCCGATCGTATTTGATGATTCAAAACCTCAAAATGGCGGTCAAATGCTTCAAAGTACTCACCTTCGATTCTGCGGAACAAGTTTATGCCTGTTCGCAAATCTTACAGATCCTCATGAGGCAAGGCCGTATTAAGGACGCTTTGATTGTAGGTGAAGCGATTCTTGAACAAACAAGACCAACACAGACGACATCACAACTCTTTTTTGTCTTTGCCGCCGTCAAAGAGAAACTTGGCTATGCGGCCCATGCAGCTGATCTCTACATACAAGCGGCTGCCCTGCAGCCCAGTAATAAAATGTACGTTATGAAGGCTAAGCAAGTGGCAACCGAAGCAGGTTTGCCGTTCGAGAATATTATGGCCGAGACCATAGTTCAGGCGCGCACCAATGTTAGCGCCGCGGTCTCGGATGCTTTAGATAAAAATCAATCGACATCCGATGTAAAACCGGAGACGTCAGAAGCCAAATCGACGCCTTCCGATGATACTCACACCATGAACGAGATTGACGAGAGCATGGTGTTTGACCTGGCCGAAGAAGGAACACTCAGCCGTTACGAGATGATCCAGGAAATTGGTCGAGGGGGCATGGGCGTTGTCTACAAAGCCCGTGATCGCCGTTTAGATCGGCTGGTTGCGTTCAAAATGTTGCACCCTGAATATTACAAAGACCCAAAAGTGCTGCTGTTCTTTAAACGGGAAGCGCGAGCCATTGCCCAACTAAACCACCCCAATATTGTGACCCTTTTTGATGTGGGTTCTGAGAAGAATTGCTTTTTTATGGTGATGGAATTAGTCGAAGGCATGACTTTGGAAAAGCTACGCAGCAAATACCCCAAATACGTGAACCAGAATTTCTTGGGACTCTTATACGAAACCTGTATGGGTCTAAAAGTTGCCCACGAAAAAGGGGTTTTGCATCGCGACTTAAAACCCTCCAATTTGATGGTAACCAAAGACGGTCGCGTCAAAATCATGGATTTTGGCCTGGCCAAGAAAATATCTGACCCCAGCAAGACCCTCCAGATTTGGGGCACGCCTGTGTTTATGGCACCAGAAGTGATGCAAGGTTCCAAGGCGACTTTTGCCAGTGACATCTATTCTGTCGGTGTGACGTTTTATTTGTTGCTGACAGGCCAAGTCCCCTTTGACAAAGATACGATGGCCAACAAGTTTATTGGGGCAGGACTGCCGACGCCACCGCATGAATTGGTGCCTGAAGTGGCATTTGAAGTCTCTGAAACTATTCTCAAATGCATGCACGGTGACCCCAATGAGCGCTATCAGAATGCCGGTGAGCTACTGACCGTCGTTAAGCTGCTCGGTCAACAAGCCAAGTCGCGCTAGACCGCAATTTCTCATTGATAAAGCAAAAAATGCATCGCTATCGGCAGCTATGCTCTAGCTCCGAGTTCTTACATTCGCTACACTTAGTGACCGTTGACATGAATAAATCATTCGGAGGAGCGCATGGTCGCATTCCAGTCGAAAATTGACCCGACCAGCGCCGATTACAAAATGAATGCGGCGTCCTTGCAGACAGTCGTCGATCAGTTTCGCGAGGTCCTGTCCAAAACCATGCAGGGCGGATCGGAAAAGTCGATCGCTTTGCATCGCAAGCGCAATAAGATGACGGCTCGCGAACGTATTGAGTACGTTATTGACGCAGGCAGCCCTTTTTTGGAGTGTTCGGCGCTTGCCGGAGATGATCTATACGGTTTCCCTCTGCCTGCCGCAGGCATTATCACCGGTATCGGCCGTATTTCCGGCGTTGAAACCATGATTGTTGCCAACGATGCTACCGTCAAAGGCGGCACCTATTTGCCGATCACGGTCAAAAAACATTTACGCGCTCAGCGCATCGCCCTAGAGAACCAGTTACCCTCCCTTTACTTGGTCGATTCAGGTGGCGCGTTCCTACCCAAACAGGATGAGGTATTCCCCGATCGTGAACATTTTGGCCGTATCTTTTTTCATCAGGCAAAAATGTCGGCTTTGGGCTTGCCGCAAATATCAGCGGTGATGGGATCTTGCACAGCAGGTGGCGCATACGTACCTGCCATGTCCGACGAAACCGTCATTGTGAAGGGCACGGGTACCATATTCTTGGCTGGCCCACCGTTGGTAAAAGCTGCCACTGGCGAAGTGGTGACCGCTGAAGATTTGGGCGGCGCTGACGTGCATACCCAAGTCTCGGGTGTCTCGGACCACTTCGCTCGTAACGACGAAGAGGCCTTAGATATCGTTCGCGATATTTATGCGCACTTGAACCTACCCAAAACGGTGATTGCAGGTCTACGAGAGACACGTGACCCCATTTATAGCCCCGAACAGATTTATGGCGTGATTCCTCCCGATTCACGCAAGTCGTTTGATATCCGCGAGATCATTGCACGTATCGTAGATGGCTCGGATTTCCACGAGTTCAAAGCCCGTTATGGCACCACTTTGGTCACTTGTTTTGCGCATATTTGGGGTATTCCGGTGGGCATTGTCGCTAATAACGGGGTCCTCTTTTCCGAGGCTGCCCTTAAGGCAACGCACTTTATTGAACTATGCGATCAACGCAAGATCCCTTTGGTCTTTCTACAAAACATCACTGGCTTTATGGTAGGTCGTAAATACGAGTCTGGCGGCATCGCCAAGGACGGCGCCAAGATGGTGCATGCGGTATCAAATGCCAGCGTACCCAAATTGACCGTCATCATTGGCGCGTCTAATGGCGCCGGTAATTACGGCATGTGTGGACGGGCCTACGACCCCAGGTTCTTGTGGATGTGGCCTAATGCCTCGATCTCAGTCATGGGCGGCGAACAAGCGGCTAATGTCTTGTGCCAAGTTAAAGAAGAACAATTAGAACGATCGGGACAGGAACTATCGGACGAGGAAAAAACGGAATTTAAACAGCCGATCTTGGACAAGTACGCCGTCGAAAGCAGCGCCTATTATTCGAGCGCGCGTCTATGGGACGACGGCATCATCGATCCCAAGGACACGCGCGACGTCTTAGGCCTGGCCTTAGCCGTGACCCATCACGCACCCATCCCTGAGGTACGCTACGGCGTATTTAGGATGTGAGCGCAACCATGAAACGCGTACTGATCGTGAATCGAGGCGAGATTGCTCTGCGTGTGATGCGCACCTGTCGCGAAATGGGCTTGGAAGTGGCGGCCGTTGCCAGTGACTACGACATGCAAGCGCCCCACGCACAGTTCGCCGATCAAATTTATGAGTTAGGTCCGGGCACCGCACTCGAAACCTACCTCAACCAAGACCTGCTCCTCGATATCGCCAAACAGAGTGGTAGTGACGCCATCCATCCTGGCTATGGCTTCTTGTCAGAGAACCCCAAGTTTGCAAAGCGAGTGGAAGAAGCTGGCCTTATCTTTATTGGGCCTAGATGGCAAACCATCGAATTGATGGGTTCTAAATTGGCTTCTAAAGTCCATATGATTGAGGCGGGTGTACCCGTCGTTCCTGGCTATAGCGGTCAAGAACAAGATCCAAATGCCTTACGGCAAGAAGCCGAACGTATCGGCTTCCCTCTGTTAATTAAGGCCTCTGCTGGCGGTGGAGGCAAAGGCATGCGCGTGGTGCGCGAGTCCAACGCGTTCTTAACTGAATTGGCGACCGCTAAACGCGAGGCCGCTGGCGCCTTTGGCGATGAAACCGTCATTCTTGAACGTTATTTAGCGGATCCACGGCATATCGAGTTCCAAGTGTTTGGCGATGGCAAGGGTAATGTTGTCCACCTTTTTGAAAGAGAATGTTCCATACAACGCCGTCACCAAAAAGTCTTAGAAGAGTCGCCTTCTCCTGCCATGGATGACTCTTTGCGCACTGCTATGGCGCAAGCAGCTGTGGCAGCCGCAGCCAGTGTGGATTACCTCAATGCCGGCACAGTTGAGTTCATGTTGGATGCCGACAAATCCTTCTATTTCCTGGAGATGAATACACGATTGCAAGTGGAACACCCGATCACTGAGATGGTGACCGGATTTGATCTAGTTCGTTGGCAAATCAGTATTGCGCGCGGTGAAGGTTTACCGGTCGAGCAAGCGCAAATTCAGCAGCGGGGTCATGCCATTGAGACTCGCATCTATGCCGAGGATCCCGCCAACGGTTTCATGCCACAAACGGGCACGGTTGCCTGCTATCGGGAACCCGAACTGTTGGGCGTGCGCATGGATAGTGGCATTAGGGCTGGAAGCGTGATTGGTGTTCATTATGACCCGATGCTCGCCAAGCTGATTTCTTATGCATCAACAAGAGAAGAGGCACGCCAAAAGCTAAGGCAGGCATTGTGTGAAACCGTCATCCACGGCGTGAAGACTAATTTGTCGTTTCTAGTTGAGCTGGTCGACCACCCACAATTTGTGGACGGTAAAACCACCACCCGATTCTTGGAGCAGAATGCCATTACAGGTGCGGCCTCTGATGATCTCCAACAATTGGCCGCAGCACTCACCGCTTTTGCCCAAAAAGCAGCAAAACCGCAGCAGTCGGCCTCGGCTTCAGCTGAGTTGGGTCCCTGGCAACAGTTAGGTGAATGGAGACTGATGCCATGAAACACAAGTTGGTATTGGCTGGAACGCCGATGACGGTGACCTTAACTCAGAAGGATCCAATGACCGTTACGGTCGCGCATGCTGACAGTGAGCAACAGATCGATCTTTCAGTAGCGACATACAAGCGCACGGGCCGCATTCGAGTAGCGGATCGTTTGCTAACTTTTTTCGTGACCGAAACCCATAGTTCATTTTGGGTGACGTTGGACGGCTCGGTGCTCGTATTTGACAAGGACCACGGTCGAGCGGCCGCCAGCGATGATCGCGAAGCCAACTTTGCTGCACCCATGCCAGGAAAGATTATCCAGGTCGCGGTGGCGGAAGGCGATGAGGTAGAGAAGGGTACGGTTTTAGTCATTATGGAAGCCATGAAAATGGAGCACCGCATCGAAGCCCCCAGCGCGGGTGTGGTTGTTACGTTAAGGTGCGCCGAAGGCGAACTCGTCGAACAAGGTTACGCGCTACTAGATTTCGAACCCAAAACCGAGGTGTAGGGTTTCTGTAACCAACAAAAATGGACGATGCAAGTTGCATCAAACAGTGACGTCTTTCAAGGTCCGGGCGGTTTTATGGTTGAAATTGAGAAAGTGTTGAGCCGATTATTTATCGATGCTGGTGGGTTTGAATCCGAAGACTATTTGCATGCTTACGGTCAGCCTCAACAAGCGCTACTCATGTTTAAACTCTTTTTCCCAGATCTCGTTATGGTTGATCGGCACCCTGTTTTTGGGTGGAGGTGTGACACATCCGATGTGGACAAATTAAAGGAATTGATTGCTTCGTCGCCAAGTGACGTACAGCAGATTCTTGAAGGCTACAGGTGGTTTGAGGTGCCATATTTGATTAGCGATCGCTCTCTGTCCGATGACGATGACCGCGTATTGGCTGAATGTCTTAGATATTCGATTGACGCTATGTTGGTATCAGAGTTTCCTGGTCGGATATGGGTCGTCCGTCTGATGGAACCCGAGGAAACAGGAAGTGTAATCGGTGTAATGTTTACTGAAATTGATATTAGGAAGGATCCATTGCTTTAACTTGCCCTTGCAGCACCTTGGCCAAAATTTCAAATCCGTTTTTATTGGCCGCAATCGAAAGCCCGGATGGGCGGAACGGACAAATCTATTTCCACTACCTTTCCCTGGTATACAATCCCGGGACCAGCTGAAGTGGTTCACGCATTACAAATTCCGGTCACCCTGCCTTGCTCAAGGTCGTTCTATCTACCTTCCCAGGCTTCCTCGCGGACTCCTCACCCTGGGCTGTGTCCGGTTGCCCTACCGGGCAAGAAAACACGATCGTCCATTGTGGCTTGTTGAAGGTAAGAATGTCAGGCAGGAATTGTATTTAGCTGCTACGAAAAATATCCATCCGAAGAAGTAGGGTCCTTTATGATCACTTTCGCCGAGTCTATTGCTTCAAAAGAGCAAGCCTTAAGAAGGGGAGACGTGATTGGATCGAGTATTCCGTTGATTCCTGGAGAAAGCGTTAACTGTGTTTATGCTGCCATTCCTGTTGTTTTTGGTGAGGATTTCGCAACTTACGAAGAGTCCACGCCGCCAACTGTGATGGTTTGGCACCTACCTTTACAGGAAAATGAAGCCAAATTTGTTGAGCAAAATGGTTGGAGCATGTTTGAGGACATTCTGGTAGCTGAAAAACCCTGACTTCTGGGATCCAAATGGGTCATCAGTCGAGCCTTTATCGGGCCCTTGACATAAGATTTCCAGAGGGTTGAGCCTCCCACTCAGCATTCAATTGATGTTCACGGTGACCCAGAAGCGCATCTTCAAAGACTTGTCTAAGAGAGCGAGCACAATGCTTACCAGCCATGGTCGCCTTGAACCGAAACACTTGGCGCAAAAGGTGATAGGGCTCATCAAAGTATCAGAAATGCTCAGTTTATGGTTTCCATTCAGGCATTTTGATGCGTAGAATCGAGATTCTGGTTACTGTGCCGTACCTTGGCAACCGACCCAGGGGCAGACGGCTGGAGACACGATGCTAACGCAACTTGGTATCACAATTCCTGGTTTGCCGATGTGGGTGAAATCGTTTCGCCAATGATTGACTTGGAGGTTTGAAGAGATGCTATCCACTACGACAAAGAATTTGCGAAATAAATGGGTGATGGCAGTTTTTCTTGCCGTTTTCATGTCCAGTTTGGCGGCGCCTGCACAGATCACCTTTACGTTTATTTACACTGACGCTGCAGGTACCGGATTCAATAGTTCCGGCCAACTTGGTGTTGATCGAAAAGCGGCATTGGCGCAAGCCGGGGTGTTGCTATCCGACCTCTTCCCAACCTATACAGCGACGATCACCATGTTGGTTGACGGCACAGAATCGGACGACTCGACGGTGGCGACAGCCGCATCGGCGTTCACCTCAACCGAGGCAGTGGCTTGCACGGCCGGTTATAACCGAGGTGACATAGGCATCAAGATCTTAGGTGGCACGGACCCATCTCCTGGAATAGCGGACGGCACCATATCAGTGAATTTCGAAGACTTTATTTGGGATCTTGACGATGTAGTTGATCCTGCCCAGCTCGATTTTAAGTCAATAATGCTCCACCAGTTTTTGCACGCCGTAGGCTTCGCTAGCTCGGTGACCGAGGCTGGAGCCGACCGTTGTGGCAACACTGAACCGATGGCAGGCGGCTGGAATCCATTTGACGAATTCCTTGCCAACACCGTGGGTAACTTCATTAATGGGAGCTGGGTGATGGACACAGCTAGTTGGGACGTCGCAGTGATTGGCGGAACGGGCAACTCTGGAATTTTGTGGCTTGGCCCCAACGCTACGGCCGCAAATGGCGGCAACCCTGTCCCTCTGTATACGCCGACCACGTACAACGATGGATCATCCATATCCCATTTAGATGACGATTTTTTCACCACGCAAGATTTGCTCATGGAGGCTAACCCCGTTTTTGGTCCTGGCCCTCGCACTCTGAGTGCCATAGCGACCGGAATGCTTAGAGATATCGGTTTTGTGAACGCGGTACCTGTTGAACTCACGTCATTCTCGGTGGATTAGGCACGGTAGATCCTTTTGGCTGCTGAGCCCACAACGCGTTAGAGCCGCATATGAGCGATCGTCCTAGTGAGAATAGCTCGTTTCATTAATAACGGTTTTAGAAGATCAGGTAACAAGAAAGATGATCAGGAACAAAATCGTTCGATATAAAAAATGAGTCAAAACAAATGCTAAAAGAACAGGCAGTAGGGCCACACACGCTTGCCACGTCTTCTGCGAATAGGTCCTCTTTAGAGAAAAGAACGTGTGGGCTAGGATCCATAGTCCATAAATAGCACCGGTTATTTTCCACGTAGCGTTGATCTCTACGTCGGAAGTATAGAAACTGTTGTGAATGCTATGTAGTAGATAGAAAATGGCCACTTGAAGCAGTGCGGCAAGCAGAATGAATGCAGAAAAGTAAAGCGCGTAAATAAAGTGGTCTGCGTAGAAAAGTTTCTTCCGCATAAAGATTAGCGCTAGAAAAGCCGCGAAGATTGGGACTTGTAGAATGAAAAGGCTGTTGGCGTAGTTGGTACTCTTTTGGTTGTATCGCTCCATATACTCTTCCAGAGAAATACGCTCTTTGGCTAGCTTATGATTAACCAAATGATTTGCAAGACTCTGGTGATGGGGTTGGTTAAGTTGTTCGCCAAGACTAAGGTTCAAATCTGTAAGCGGCGAATACCAGAAGTAGAACAGATTGATTAACAAGAACAGCGAAAACGGGGTCATCCATCGTTTTCTTCGTCCTTCAATAAAATCAAGCGGGAGTCTACCTGGACGGGCAAGCAGATTCCATAGGTTCTTCAGAAAATTATTCTCAAGAAAAAATGCGGATCCAAAAAATTGGTAGATGAAATATGGGATGGTGCGCTCATGGGCTTCGATTACTTTTTGTCCGCAGAACGAGCAAAACCTACCCTGATGTTTGGTACTACAGTTTAAACATATCGTTTCTTGTGCTGACATTGGGCCCTATCCCGAGTCAAAGAGTTGACTCTACCCTGAATCAAAAGTCAGTGGAAGTTTTTGCCTAACTACCATCGGATTGTTTCTTCGCCATCGTTGGACGAAGACACAACGAATCGTGGATTCGTCATCATCAAGCAACGATTCCCGTGATTGGCTCAACTTCGCCCTGAATACGTCGTTTTGTCTCGCTCCTCGGCCTTTATGATAGCTGTTTTACCAACTCTATCTTCAATCCTCCATCGAAACGGGCCAATGTCAAAGAATTGAAGTCACGTGGAAACCCCTATATGCGTCAGGCTCAAAAATTTCGTATAATCGCGACGCGGTTATGAGTTGGGGAGGGGTTTTATGTGTTTTTTGATTTGGATTGCGCTCTGTTACGGTGAGCCAGAGCTGGTTCGCTTTGAGGCGAGCTCCGAATTTGCCAAGCATGAATTCGAGAACGAATTCACGCTTCATCTTAGTAATGACATGTTCGGATTGATGAAAGAGCAACAGATCCTTGAAAACGACCTCATCAGATACTCACTTGAAGTTGTTGGTAAGGGCAACGCAGATGGAAAAGCCAAGGAATTCTACAGAAAAACCAGTGTCTGGTTTTCAACCACGCCCCCTTATGACTTAGAACGGAGCCGAGAGGTTTCGACTTCTGGCGCATTTGAGAAGATCGTCGAACTCACACGCGTTGAAGGCACCACGTACGAAGCCTCAATCACGGAAGGCGGCGATACCCGTAAACTCACCATTGAAAATATTGATTACAGACTGGGTGATGAACGCTGGCGGAGCCTTTGGGCCAAGCAATCTCCCAAGGTGGGAGACAAAGTTCGCGTTAGGCAATACTCGGTCAGCACTTTACTAGAGTTTATTGACAGCGCGGAGATTGCGGAGTTGACATCTGAAGGGGGCACGCGCGGTGTTGCTATTAAGGTTTTGGACGAACATGAGCCAGAGGTCTACGTCCACGACTTCGAAGGCAATCTGATGCGTTATGACTTGGGTGATTTCCATGCCGCACCGAACCACGGCGGCGTGGAAGCTGAGGATCTTGGCAGTTTGAATATCGACCCTTGGGTCAGGATAAAAGTTGATCAGCCTCTGGGAGAGGGCTCGAAAGGCGTTCGCTTACAGGTGCCCCCGTTTATAGGGACATCGGTTAGCAACAATCAAAACCAAAACATTGTTTACGACAAGGACAATGATGTTTATCTGCTCACCCTTCAGGTCAACGGCTTTGATCCAAGCGAGGTCAAGCCTAATCCGACTGAGATTACACGCCGTGACGACAACGAACCACAGCCGGATGTATTAAAACACGCTCGCGAGGCCATTGGTGATGCTGTTGAGCCGATGGAAAAAGTACAACGTCTACTTAACTACGTGTCGTCCTATCTAACTTACGATGGCGACCAGGAAAATGAGCCGTTGACCGTGGCCGACATCCTCAAAACAAGAAAGGGTGACTGCAGCCAATATTCCGAACTCTTTCACAGCGTAGCCAATGCTTTGGATATCCCCACCAAGATTTCCTATGGTTATGTATATGCCGGGGACGAAGAGCAGGCGTTTGCCGGTCATGCTTGGTGCAAAGTTAAGATCAATGATCGCTGGCATTCTGTTGAAACAACCTCGGGTAGGTTCATCACCGAAAGCCACTACATCGAGATCGATGGTAGTTTGCCCAATAAGCTAGGCGAACGATCTAACCGCTTGATTAAGGTAATCGCGTCTCCAAAAGAGATTCACCAAGTCGGCGACCACGGAACGACTCTATCCTTGGGACCTCATTGGACAAAAGCCAACCTAACTCCGGACCTTGGGGATAACCAGTTCAAAAGCAGTCGCGACATGTTTCTCGCTGTTTTTGAAGATCCAAGTATGGCGTTGGAATTCGGCATGGATCTACAAATAAAGGCCATGTACAACAGCATGTCCGCTCGTGCCAAAACACAAGCCATTACGATAAGCGAAGCGAATACAACTGATGGCATGACGGTGGTACGCGCTGCATTCGATGCCAGCGTTTCGGGAATTGATCTCACGTACACCATCGATATGGTCAGCAAGGACAATCTGACATACACCATCCTAGCTTGGAGCAAGGTAGGTGATAAATCCGAACTCCATCGAGAAATCGGTGACTTGATTGACAATATGAGTTTTCCATCTGAAGATTCGGCCTGGGTAGCGCTTAACAAACCGCAAGACTACAAATTGATTCATCGAGGCATAACCATTCGTTTTCCCTACGCCGCCACCCGTTACGACGTGCATTCAACCGAGGGCTCTGACGCAGCCGTTACCCTTACGTCTAAGGACGGTCTTTCCGATGGTCGTATTTTTATGTCGAGTGGTTATGAGAGCGTTGAGGAATTTGAGCAGACACTCAATACCTACCTCCAAGGTGAAATTGAGGGCCTAGAACGCATTGGATCACGTCCCACTACGGTATCGGGTTTTCCGGGTCTTATTGCTTCATACAAATCTTCCGATACCCATTACGAATCGCTGATTGTTGCCTACCGCGACGACATCCTTGAGTTTCGCACTAACTATGATCCAGAAATTTCGGATAACCGCGATTTTCACCATACGTTCGAACATTTTGCGATCGAGGTTCCTGAACAGGTTGACGCCTTTCCGACCTCTTCAATTCCGGAAGAAATCGAAGATCAACTGACCACAGCCGAAAAGGCTTTAATCGATGAATCAACGGTTTTGGGAAGCGTTGGCTTCGTGCCCACGCGCATGTTCAAAACACAATCACGCTTGATTGCTTACAATCCTCGCAAAGTTACTGCGTTCGACCCCAAAACCAAGGAATTTTCGACGCTCCATGAATCAGAAACCTGGACTCCACAGCTGGTCGTCGTTTCTCGAGACGGAGTCCGATTGCTGTCCGAAGGAGCGGAAGCGATCGCATTGCAAGACGACCATGAACAAGATGGTAACGCCACCACAATCCAACTTGGACGAAGCCACCAGTTGAGCTTGGAATACCTGAATCCTACTTTTGAGTGGGGTAATGGCTACTCCGTTTACGGTTCTCATACTCAATCCCGGCTATGTATCACCTCACACGTCAAGAAGCACAAATATGAACTAGTCATAATCGAACCGACACATTTGATTGTTTCACATGACCGGAAACAGGTGCTTAGCGCATGTATTGACAAAGGCAGCGACAAAATCCAGGTTTGGAACTCGAAGTCTTTACAAAGGGAGATGAGTTTGGATTGGAGCGTGATGGAATCCGCCGTTGCCACCGATCAGGGATGGCTGCTCACGGGGAAACCGAAGAAAGGGGGTCACGGCGTTTATCTTTGGCGGTCAAACCAGCCACCAAGTCTTTTGGTTAGTGGGCATGCTTTTTTCGGGGCTGACTACGACTCGGCTCGCGGCCTGGTCTTGGTAGACAGATTCAACGGGTCCATGGTGAATGTTCCACCGCAGGTGGTTATGGCGAAAGGTGCGAAGACGCAACCCTTCCACAGCAATAACATAAATCAAATCGCACAGCAGTCTTTTGATCAAGCGGGTTTAACGACAAACGATATGGGAAGATGGGCAAATCATCAAGCGCTGCTGGTTGCGGCAAATAGGATTGCCCAGGAAGAGTTTTCTGTCCCGTTTCCTGCTTATGCCCATGACTACGATCGGCTTTGCTCGGATCTCTATGGTGATCAACCCTTAAGCCATCAAGGACTCCTGCTCATGTCATCGCTGCTAACCAACATCGCTTTGCAGCAAGGCGGTATTTGGCTCGATGGTGAGCTAACGGATCTGGCTCAATTCGGCGACTATGATGCGCAAGGATGGTCATCCTGTTATTCGCCGTATGCAATAGTTTGGTCGGTATTCTTTGATGACGAGGGTTGGTGGCGGCCTGCCAGTACCCTTTTGGATACAAAACGCGAACTCGTTTTTTCTTTCGACCGCCAAAAGCTCGAGCATCATATGGCGTCCCGACAAATCGAGATCAACGATGTGCTGGCTTCAGGTGATGTAGCTACCCTTGGCCGATTGATCCTGGAGAATCAAAGCAATACAACGATTCGGCAACAGGTTTTTGCCTCATTGAACTGGTCGGGCAATCTAACCATGTTTGTTGAACTCGCTGAGTCCGCACTACCAGATTTGGAGGAACGGGAAGCCTTTGACAGTATTCAACTAGCGCGCGCCTACTTGCATAACCAGAAAAGTGAGCAAGCGATAAGCGAACTGTGGTCTGCGATCGAGAAACACTCTGCAGAGCAACTCTTGTACGTGATGCTCGCCGAAGCCTATGAATCTAGTTCCCGTGAGCAGGCCAATGACCTGGCTCGATCCTGCTACCTGAAAGCCATCGAATTGGGTCTCTACGATGACGAGCTGGAGCAGCGCATCATGACCCGACTGAAACGCCTAGATGCGGATCCTGCAACCACCCAATGATAGGGAAACGATGGATGATGGATAGGTGGCGGTAAGAACGTGCAGTCAAATCATTCAACCTTTGGGTCGTGTTTCAGTTTTAAACTGAGACACTACCAACTGTTGCTAATCACTACTTGGACTCAAAAACCCATTTGATAGCTTGTTCATAAGCCTCAGGTATAACGCCCATATGAGTTTGACTATCGAAAATCTGATACTCAAAGCGACCCGTTTCAAATGGTTGGTTCTCAATTAGTTTATTGATCGACGCCATCGTTCTTGTCTCTAGCTTGCTGGCTGATATATACAGGTTTGGCAATGTCTCTTTTTCAGCAAGCTGAATATGTTTAGAAAATTCTTCATCTTGCCATTCAAGCGATGGGCTCGTGGCGATAATGGAGGAGAAAAGTGCCGGATTTGTTAGTGCAGCATAAACCGCGAACAGACCACCAGAAGAATGCCCATAAAGTATTTTCTGAGATTGATTGACGCTGTAATGCTCAAAAACGAATAGCAGCAATTCAGTTTCCAAAAAACTTAAATAACCTTCAGCCCCAGCGTTGGCTTGTCCGTCTTTAGCCGGATGATAAACACGATTGCGGCCTTGCAACCATTGGTTGAATCCACCGTAACCGACACCCACCGTGATACAGGGTGTTTCAGTGGGCTCAAAAGCGATTAGTTGGGCATAATGTGTGATTAATCCAAACATCACATCAGCGTCCAAAACAACAACGAGCGGGTAACTTTTTGTCGGATCATAGCCAAACGGTAATCCGATGAAAATTTCGAAATCTTGCGCAATGACGGTCGAATGCACTTGATGAACTTTTGTGTTCAGGACCCTATAGGGCCGGGAGTTCTTGTGCTGAGGCAGCCGGCGAAATGGGATACAAAATACTCAACAGATATAATAACGCAAACGATCCACTGGTCCTTAACTGGAATGGTTAGATTAATAACATGAGAGTGGCCCGTGGCATTCCCCGCTTCAAATGTCACTAGGAGTATAGAATGTGGAGAGGTAAACGATTATTGGATCTAAGATGTCCACGGCCCTTCGGACCAAAGTTGGGTCATGATCAGTCTGCAGCTCACACTGAACAGTGCAATAAGTTGTGTAAAACCCTCACTGGGCGGATGGTTGTCGCAGTCATTGGTCCGTCACCAAATTTAGGACCAGCTTCTTGAAATCAGGAAATAGATCAGTTTCAGAGTCGTAGTCGTCATCGCGTTTAACTTGACGGACGGCAACGATACGATGCTGTGGAATCACCAAAAGGGTCTGTCCCAAGTATCCATCGCCGTAGTACGCAACGATTTCGCCATATTGCCGTCGAAACACGGGATCGACGCCAGTACCCACAAAATTCTTGCTGACGATTGACCGCCAATCCGAACCGTAGATTGCCTCTAGCGCCTGGTCACGGTCGAGACGGCTGTCAAATGCGCGCCCCACCAATGGGCGCAAGCGAGCCAACTCGCTTGGATCTACGTCGGCTGACTCCAATTGCGACATGCGCGCATCGTCCAATATGAACTTAGTTGATTCGGGCAGCCTCCACCAAAGCAGCCCATATGGCGCGTAATGGGGCTGGCTCTGGTCTATTAGCTGATCAACGAATCCTTCAGGCAGGAGACGATTGCCCTCCCAAACACCGTCGTCGAGCATTAGTCGTCCAAATTTGGCCAAGTCGTGGGCCAGTAATTGTAGTCCCGCCATGGCGTGTGGTGTTCCAGATTTGTCGTAATACCACTCGTATTTTTCAATTCCCATAGGGGCAAACAGCTCGTCGACCATGAATCGATCCATACGACGGCCATCCGCAACCTCAATCACTCCTGAAAGCAAATTGGTCGCCTTATTGTTGTAACGGAAGGTCGAGCCTGGCTCTTCTGTCAGTTCCGCGGCTAATGCGAGACTAACCGCATTCGGGCTGGGATAGATCTCGGCTCCCGCGTTGGGATTGTCCTGCAGCCCAGAAGTGTGGTTCATTAACTGCCTGATAGTAATGAGTTTCTTTTGTCCTTGTTTCCATTCGGGATAGAGCTCGTGGACTGGCTGATCCAACCCTTCGATTTTGCCAAGCGCAACGAGACGGCCCATGGCAACAGCTACGACCGATTTGAGCACCGACATCGTCTCAATAGGATGTCGTTCGACCCCGAAATTCCAATCCGCGATCACGTCGCCGTCCCGAAGTGCGATCACAGCATCGCTATGCGCTGCCTCGGCCGCAGTCTTAAGTGCCTCGAGCGCATCGGCGTCAATTGCTGGATTCGTCTGTGCCGAAGCCGAAAGGCACAAACACGCGTTGGTTGCCATGATCCAAATCCAAACCCGCATTACCAACAAGCTATTTCTCCTCGCATTAGATCGTACTAAGAAAGGTAGCATACTAGTTCCAGTTCAAATATTACGATGTAGTAAGTGCCTTTGGCTGATCCATTTGTACACTTTTAAATAGTACATATTGCGTCTTTGCCCGTTTTGGCGTACTATTTGAATGTGTACAAAAGGGAGGTAAGTCTATGCCACGCACACCAGTAGAAACCAGTGACCGCATGTCATTTCGTATTGCTGCTGAAGAAAAATCATTGTTAATTCGTGCTGCAACGATCCAGCATACCAACCTAACTGAGTTCGTGATCCGCAATGCGGTGTCGACTGCAAGAAAGGTTATTGATGAAAATGATCGGCTGGAACTCACCGAAAGAGATAGTTTGTATGTACTGGGTCTCTTGGATAATCCGCCAAAACCCAATGATAAATTGATAGCTGCGGCATTTGCTTTGCCAAGTTAACCGTGACACTACCATCCTGGCATGAAGAACCTATTGACAAGAATCATGGTCGCGTAGAATTTGACTGCGGAACTGGTGAATTGAACCAATTCATACATCGCCACGCCAGGCAGAGCCACAAAAAGGGTGGTGCGAAAACCTATGTTGCCATCGCTGATGACAATAAAAAGGTGATGGGATATTACACACTGAGTCCAGCTTTCATTGCGTACCAACGTGTACCAGAAATAATTAAGCGTGGCCTTGCACGGCATGAAGTCCCCGTATTTCGGCTTGGGCGTCTAGCGGTCGACGTATCAGTTCAGGGGCAAGGACTTGGTGGACAATTACTGCTTGCAGCAGGGCGGCGAAGCCTATTGGTTGCCAGCCAGGCAGGTGGTGTAGCGCTTTTAATTGACGCTAAGAGCGAGCGAGTTGCTGAATGGTACGTGAGTTATGGTGCGATTCCACTATTAGACGAACCGTTATCTCTACTCTTGCCGTTTAAAACAATCCACGCTGCACTTTCCGCTGCTGGGAAACTCTAATAGATTAAGAAAGGCTCAGATTGGATGCAGCCTGACTATTCGGGTGCCGTTAACAATGCTAGAGTTTTGATGAATGCGTTGTCCTGACTCTTACCGAACAACAAGCTGTTCAGCAGAAAGCACATAAGTGCAGCCGCCGCACCGAGCATGATCGCCCAGCCAAGACTGGAATACTTGATCGGTTTTCTAAGGTCGATCTCCGTTCTTCCGTTCGCGGTCAGCAGAATCCAAGGCAGCAGTGTCATCAAGCAAAAGCTCAATGGCAGTAACCATCGCAGGTGGGCTGGGCCAATGGTGCCAAACCCCCGCATAGCCGCGAAGCCGACGGCTAGGATAGAAGTCAAGACGATCGAGACACTTGAGGTTACGACTTTCTTATACAACATGGTTGTAGGTCCTCTGCTTGGATGCCTGAGGGTTTGTTGAGCGTCTTTTGGAGAAGTTTTTACGTTTATTACTAATTGGAGTCTAGCATGCGGTCATGTAGGTTTTTTGGGTGCTGTTCGACCTGCTATCTCGTCTTGATGGTATTTGGCTGTTGGTGAGATCGTAGGTCAAGCTGGTGGTAGATTTGATTCTTCGGCCATGATGAAATCCAGAAAAATGTTAGCGATAGCGACCGCTTCGGCCGTGATGGCACCGGACCCGCCGCGACCCATCGAGTTGGCAACCATAGCGATGACAAGTCCGCTTTCGGGGTATATGGCGAGGATGGCAACGCCACCAATGGCAGTTCCGCCATGGTTGAACATCTCAACGATGGTGTCACTTCCTCGTGGGTAGGACATGCCTCCGATGCGCCAGCCCAGACCGTAGTGCTGAGGGTTAACTTCGCCATTTGTGAGCGTACGCGGCGTCATCATCGTCTCAAAGGTACTCTGAGCGAGAAAATCGCCCCGCACAAGTGCACCGCCAAATCGGACAAGGTCAATAGGCGTCGAGGCGATGCCGCCGCCGGCCCATTTGTAACTGGAATTTGTCGCTGGCGCCGGTAAAACCTCACCATTGTCAAACAATCTCACATAGTCGCTGACACGATTGCTAACGGGCTTATGGTCGAAATCACCAGAGGTGTCTGTCATGCCTAGAGGCTCAATGATCAAATCTTGCATGACCGTCAGGAAATCATCATCGCCAGCTTGCTCAATGACTGCACTTGCTAGCGTGTAGCCAAAGGTCGAGTAACTAAAATCCGTGTCGGGTTCGAATAACAGTGGGTCAGAGGAAAAGAGCCTCAGCGCCTCAGCGGTTGTGTCAAATTGCACGTTCAATCCAGATTCATCAAAGGTAGGAGGTGTCAACTTGAATCCATAATGCCTGATACCCCCTTGGTGGGAGAGCAGTTGCCTCATCGTCAGCTGGTAAGGCAATTCGGGGTAGGTAGGCAAATAGGCGTGAATGTCTTGGTCGAGATCAAGTCGCCCAGATTCCCAGAGCAGCGCTGCGGCAGTAGCCGTCATCGTTTTTGATACACTACCGATGGCAAATCGTGACTTTAAATTGACAGGCTCCAGCGTGGTTAGATTCGTGTAGCCTTGGGCCTCGGCCCACACGAGCGAACCGTTGATGCTGACCGCAAGGGAAAGGGCGGGAGTGACTAAAATCTCGCGAGCAGATACTAGACCAGCCTGGGCCTCTTCTATGGCAGGCAAGTACGCATCATCGTATATCTCACTATCTACATGAGTTACGTCACCTAACTCTGGTACTTCGACCATGTTGGACGAAAGCCAAACGTAAATAACGCCGCTTCCTATTGCAGCCAGCGCGACTAGAATTCCGAATCCTAGGCCAACCTTTTTGACGATTGTCATGCATATCTCCTTCGTTCATGTCGCGTATGTCCCGAGCTCTCGAACGGCAGATTAACACATAACCTAAACAACAAAACAAAGGGTTAAGGTGACGAAGGATGATGGTTTCGAGTGCATTTTTTTGATTGGGACCGCTCGTGAAAGGAGTGATTATGGTGTCGTGGACCGGCTTTTTACGGATATTGATTCCAAGGCGCTGTCGATCGTGATCCCTATCAGGGTTTACGCGTACAGTTTCAATGTGCTGCCGCACACTTGTAAAAAGATCGAGTCGTAATTCAAACCGGAAATTCGCCTCTTGAATCAGGGCGGGCATTACTTCGAACGCGCGTCGATGATGGCTCAGCGATTTCTAGACCATCCGTCTCCCTAGGCAGCATTATTTAACGAATCCAATCCGAACAGGTCAGTCGTAGTATAATTAATGATCATGATCGATTTGTATTTTGGTTCAACCTGCAAGTGGCTAGGGAACTAGCCATGGATGATATGCTCCTGCTCAATTTTGAAGATGCCGGGGCCGAAGTACTAAGGCACCTGTACAGCAAAATCGGATTCGACCTGTGGATGATCACGCGTACGGAAGGCGACGACTGGATCGTGCTGCAGAGCGAGGATCATGGTTACGGTGTTGCGCCCGGCAAGGTATTTAGTTGGGCGGATTCTTTCTGTTGTGAAATGGTGCAAGGCAATGGGCCACGAATCGTTCCGCGCTCGGATGCCGTTCCAGCCTATGCCAACGCGCCAATCGGGAGACAGGTACCCATCAAGGCTTATATTGGGGAGCCACTGCTGCGCGAAGACGGCACGCTTTTCGGTACGCTGTGTGCCATCGATCCAGATCCGCAGCCGGACGTGATCGTCGACGAGGCGTCGTTAGTCCAAATCCTAGCTGCCATGCTGAGTACGATCTTGCAGGGTGAACTTAGGGCGCAACAGGAGGCGCGCCGCGTTGAGCGACTTGAGGCTGAAATTCTGACTGATGAAATGACACAGCTATATAATCGACGCGGTTGGCAACGCTTGCTGGATAGCGAAGAGGAGCGCTGTCACCGTTATGGGCACCCAGCCGCTGTGTTGATTGTTGATTTGGATGGCCTAAAACAGGTCAACGACCTTGAAGGTCATGCAGCTGGCGATGAACTGATTAAACGCGTCGCTGCCGCATTAAGTAGTGCAGCTCGTTCGTCGGATATTGTGGCTCGCCTAGGAGGTGACGAATTTGGCATCTTAAGCATCGAATGTAATCACGCTTGTAGTCAATCGCTGTTGACACGCGTGCAAAAAGCACTGCAAGAGGCTCAATTGAAGGGATCCATAGGCTTGTCTTTAAGGCACCATGCCGACGGGATCTCAGGCGCATGGGCTAAGGCAGACGAATTGATGTACCAAGAAAAACGGCGCAAACAAAGCCATGAGGGTGATCGCCAAATTGAGAATCACTAGGCACCGGTAAACCCTGACCAAGTCTCATTTTGTTCTCTTTTCCCGTTGACTTCTAACAGGGTTCCTAAGCTAATATAAAGTTCTGTTTAACGAACCAGAGGATGCGCAAAAGGACTGAACAAATGATCAGCTTTGCTTTGATATGGTCGATTTTGAATCTGACTAGCGATTTGACCTACGTACATCCCCAGACCACAGATCCTGGTTATCTCGGCGAGTCTCGGTATTTTCGTTTCTACAATGTGTTTTGGGTTAACTATCATCATTTTGTCTACCTAAGTGCAAAGTCCGTTGCACGCGGTGAAAAACTAGCGGATGTTGTGTCTTTGCCCGAATCGGAACAGGCACAATTTTCGCGCGTTTTGGAAGTCTACGCCCGAAAAGCTATCGAGTTGGACCTTCGCAGAAGTGCGGAAATGTATACTCTAAAACGATGGCTGGTCACGGTTCCAGAGGATCAGGACTTGCGGGTAACGGCAGGCTTGCAAGTGGATCCTGAGCTAATTGAGGCTCTAAATACCTGTAAACCAATTTATCAAAAACATATATGGCCTAAACATAAGGACCACAATCGAGCGGTGTTCGAAACCAATATACAGTGGGTGCGCGAACTCGAAGAGCCGGTGGTGAATCGAATGCAAAGCCTGTGTCGTCAGCGTTGGCAGTCGGAGCCGATTCGGGTGGATATCTCCTACCACTCAAAAAGGAACCGCCCTTACACCACGCTGGGACCCACAACCCATATCGTCATGGATAGTGGCACCAATGCGCTACCTGCTGGCAATTGGATCGAGTTGCTCTTTCATGAGGCCGCCCATCACCTGATATCAGTCAGCACTGGCTTTGTTGGTGGAACCATTCGCGAGGTACAGGATATCCATGGGAAGTCGTTGCGAGACTTGTGGCATGCCTATCTTTTTTACTTTTCAGGAGCTGCCGTTCAAGAAGTCTTAAGCGTCGACAAGGTGCCGGGCTACGTGACCTATATGAAGCGAGGCAAAGTGTTTGAATATTATCATGCTGTGCTGGAGCGTTATTTGCCCAGCTACCTGAATGGCACAAGGCCATTACATGCGGTCACATTGGACCTTGTGCAGGACTTTTTGAGCAACATAGACAAATAGGAATATACCCCGTTTCTATCCATTGCAACTCTATTCGTCTTGCTTCCCCTTGGCAAAAGCTGGATTGAGGTCGCTTGGTACCATGGTCCTAGTGTAGATCATGGCATCGAAGACTTGCGTCCAATCCGCTTGGATGCGCGCGTACCCTAATGGCCGACTAACCATTTCATCGCTAAGCCACAGTCCACCCTGTGATCGCTGACGAAAATCTAGAAACAGATATTCGGCGCCAATCCTATGGATCAGCTCTTCCAAATCGCCAGGCTGCGGCAGTGCAATATCGAAGGGGGATCCAAATACGGTTCCACCGGTTCCGTCGCGGGCAGTGAAGCCGATTGAATAACATTGATCGCCCAGCTCCGTTTTGACGATGTCGCCCATGGCGATCAAATCACTTTCGAAAACGAGGTTGCCATCACTGGGATCCTTGAATTGGGCAGCAAGTTGAGTTGCAGTATGGCGGGAGGCTGCCCAAGCAATCACCTTTTTGCCGGCGTGGATCTTTTCAACCAAGGCCACCAGATTGTGGCCCATGGTGATATCGCGTAGATCGCTGACCTGCCGACTTGATGGTGGTGCTCCTTGGATGTCACGACTCCAGACACGGTTGGCGTAAACCTGAAAACTGAGCATCATTTGCGACCAAAAAGGCGTGTCTACATGACCACCGCCCTTGGAAAAAATATCGGCTCTGATTTGAGCCAAAATGGAAGTGAACCCCTCTAACTCTAAGTTCGAAGGACCGGGCGCGTTGAAGTATCTATTCTCTGAAAGACCAACGGCCACATCGTCGAATGTGTCCCAGTCACTGTCGAACCGTACCTGAGATCCGATGGCAGCCAGATACGTATTTAGATCTTGTAGGAGGCCTTGTGATGCGCTGGCTGTGAATTGCAGGTCGAAGCCAGCCAGTTCCAGAGGCGATTCGCTGTGTGCGTTTTCGGCCAGGTAATTGGCCAACGGAATGAGCTGTTGGCTCCAGGACCAAATGGGTAAGACGCCACGGGCAAATGCTGTTTCTGCTTGTTCGCCATCGACGAATTGCTGCCAAGCCTTTCGGCAATCATAGAGCCCACTTTCGAAGGCGATCACTTCAAATCCCATCTCTTGATGTAGGAACTTGATAAGCCTCGTTTTCATGAGGAAGGTGGTGCCATCGCCGTGGGTTTGTTCGCCTAACATGACTAGCTTCGCATCCCCGATTTTCGACCTTAGTGCTTCGAGGTCTGAAAAGTCTTCGTCGGCGGGGTCGGCGTTTCTCAGCTCCTTGCCATCGGTGATCAGCCATTGCACATTTTCGTTCTGAGTGGTTGTTGGCTCAAAAGCGGTTACATTGCCTATGGCAGGTTCCGAGCCCTGGTTGAAAACAAAACTGACGCCTGTTATGAGATTTCCTGGCGATGAGGCGGTGACGTAAACGTCGCCCTGAGAGGTGTTTACGAGCTGATTGACGACTGCTGCAAAGGGCCGCATTGAAGACAAGTCACGCAACCTGTCGGAGTCGCGCAGTAGCAGCTCCCCGTTGCGGTCGTAAAATGAAAGCGTGACGTCGATAGGGGAGTCGCCGAGATTGACGATAACGGGTGCCGATGTGAGTCCCAGCGTGACGGGTAGGTAACCAAAAGTTATGTGTTGACCCGCCCGAATATTCGATTCGTCTGCGTTGAAGGGTATTTTTATGCCAACTCCTTGAGCCGGCGACATGCCCGAAGCGGCCTCGAGGTTGTTGGTAACCCACACGCCTGAAAAGCGTTGTGTACTCGAGAGAATTTCTACACTGAAGCCCTTTCCTTCGCCTAGCGCTGGAAATAGAGTTGCGGCCTTTTCGCGTAAGAAACCGTGCGCAGGGATGAGTTTCTTTGTGAACGCGGCTGGGCCATCAATTCGTCGTGCCGTCAGGTCGATGGTGATGGCCTCGTCAGACAGATTCTGGACCACCAAAATACTGTCGAATTGAGCATTGTTGGAGATCCACGGGAATATCATTCGCCATTGCATCGGGCTTGCAGCAGGGACGGTATCAATGGATGAAGTAGGTACATGGGGAACTGAAAACGATGTTCCTAGTCCCTGTATGTGGAAGAGCCTGGCGTTCTCTGCGGTCCAAATGAGCCGATGATCGTCATCGAACGCAACCGAACTGGCTGGGCCCGATAAGGCGATGGTGTCCCACAAACGCAAACTTCGCGGCTCAAACCGCAGGACTTCGCTTAACTCGAGATCGCTGACGTAGAGCATCTCATCGGGACCATAAGTCAAGTCGTTGGGTTGTACTAAGTTACCTGTATCTGCAATAGACTGTTTGAATTCACCTGTTTGGCCGTTAAAGACCAAAAGAAAGGGAGCGACGCCGTTCAATACGAATAGATCATCATTGGCGAATGCGAGTCCACGTGGCCGTTCTAGACCGGATGAACCTTCGGCGATGAATGTTTCAATCCAGTCGCCCGAAAAGCCATCGAAACGCAAGATTGCGTTGGTGCCAGCGCTGGCAACATAGAGCTGGTTATCCTTTCCAAATGTTAGGTCAGTCGGTTCCGATAAGCCCCCGGTGCCTGGCAAGATAAAGGGCATAACCTGTTTGCCGGATTTATCGACACGCCATACTGTGTTCTTTGTGCGATCGGCCACATAAAACCAACCGTCAAATCCGCGCACCAGTCCCGCAGGGCTGCTTTCGGAATCGAACTCACTAAACAGCGAACAAAATTGTGGAGATATCTGGCAGATCTGCATGGATGGGGGGTCTACGCCCACAGAGATGTATTGATTGACCTGAGCCATGATCGGAGTGGCCGTGAGGACCACAAAAGTGCATATGCAGATAAACCAGTGAACCATGTTAGCTCCTTTATTTGATACTAACCCGATTCGAAAAGAGTGCGTGTGAATTTACTGTACTTGAAGACTATCGAGATCCCTGAGAAGCAATTAATGACATACAGCGCGCAGAAGTAATTAGTCACAGCGTTTTGAAAGAACAGTCAGCATAACTCTATTATTTCGTTATATTTGCGACCGAATTGCGTTCCGAAATAGCCAGGCCGAAATGAGCCACATGGCAATGAAGATAAAGGTGATTATTAAGAAGCCCTTGGGCCAACTTGGACTTGCGGAGCCTAGCCCGGCGAACAAGGCAATTAAAGCGACTAATGCCTGACTTAGGGCCGTTGCCACCATCGTCAGAGCCATGCCGTGCGCTTTGAAGCGGGAGCTGATTGCGCCGATGATTGCCACGGCCAGCACGGCAACAAACATATAGTTTGCTGGGTTGTTTTCATTGCCGATTATACCTACCGCTCCGTTGACCCAGATCATAAAGAAACCTGCTGCGATTGCGATAGCGAAGGCGGACCTGTACGCGATGTTGGCCGTCATTCTCGTGGCTAATTCCAAGGTGGCACCGGCAGCCAAGAGCATGCCGCCGAAGACGACGAAATCGGCCAGGTCCCAACGAACTTGATCAGTAAATTGCATGGCGATCAAGGGTAGGAGTAATAGTAGAGCGGCAGCTGTCCAGGCGCCGATTCTCAATCGATTAATAGTTCGTCCAATATTTTTGATTTGCTCATTCATTGTTTTGCCTCAAGTTTTGATTTCGGCCTAAAGATAACTTAGAGGAACTGTGATCGGGGTGAGAACGTTCTGAGCCTTTGATGAGCTTATTTGCAAGGCCACCAATCCCAGAGTAGAGCAGGTGTCGGTACCGCAACTGCATGAGGAGGGTCCGCTTTAGTCTCAGAAATCCCCAAGTATTTGTTTGAACGGATCTGATTGACATCGCGAACGAGACAAGGCCGTTTCATTAGTGCTAATACGTTGTTCGGTCGAAACATTAGACAATCAGGCGTTCGATAATATATCGAAAACAGGAGGCAAAGGACCTCTGAATGGATGTAGGTACGGCTGTTAGCCAATATACCAACTTACCGCAGCCGTGACACCTCTAGTTTCCATAACTAAAACATTGAAGATGTTCGAGTTGTGGGTCACTACGAAGCAAAAGTATCGAAACTCTCGTCCATCCAAAACGTCAGTCCGACATCCCCGAGGTTTGAGCTGGTGTTGATTACCTTGAGTGCCGTGGTCTTGCCTCGGAGACAACAGAATTTAGCCCCGGTCGTAACGCTGGGGAGACTTGCCTCTAGGAGATGAGACCGATCTGTTTTAGGCGTTCAGTTAGGAATGCATGCGCGGTGGTGGGCGGGAACTGGGCTGGCTTTTCGGCACTTACGAAACGGTCAAGGACGGTGAGGTCGCAACTGGGAAATGGATGCACAAAAAAGGGCATCGAGTAACGTGAGACATTGGCGTGACCGGGCGGATTTACCACTCGATGCGTCGTTGACGGGACTTCGCCGTTGCAAACGCGAGACAACATGTCTCCTGAATCGACCACGATGTCGCCCTCCAGGGCGTCAATCGGGAGCCAGTTACCGTCAGCAGTTAATAGTTCGAGCCCCTGGCCTTTTGACTCGATGAGTAGCGTGATCAAGTTGATGTCTTCATGGGCGGCAGCTCTGATCGCGTTTGTATTGTGGTGGTCTGTTATGGGCGGGTAGTGAATGCTTCGCAACACATGATTGCCGTTCACCATCATGTTGGCAAACACGCCTTCGTCGATATCGAAATAAATGGCCAACGCTATGAGTAAATCGGAAGCAATAGCTTCCATCGCTGCAAACAATTGATTTGACAGCGCCTTCATTTCGGGAACTTCATCAGGCCAAATATTGTGGCCATACACATCAAAATAGGGGTCGTTGGATGCGAGTTCTTGACCGACATGGAAGAACTCTTTGAGGTCGGGCTCTTGGCTGTCTTTCGCCTTTTCACGTCCAAACGGTGTGTATCCGCGTTGGCCGCCTTTCGCTCGATCGTAGGGTATTTTAAGCCCCTCATCCAAGGCGAAAAAGCGTTCGTGGGCCAAATAGGTTTCGGCGACCAGGGATTTGTTTAGACCATGACCGGTTAGTTTAAAGAAGCCAAACGACTGCAGGGACTGACCCAATGTTTCGACAAAATGTATGCGGTCATTTGCACTGCCTTGCTTAAATTGCATCAAATCGATTCGAGGTATGGACATGTTTTCTCCCGTGGACATTAAAGGCTGCCAAAGCAAAGCGGCATTCTAACAGTCTCCTGGCTTTGTCGCACGTGCAAGGTTTCCAGACGTATCTAGGCCGTTAGACGAAAGATATTTAGTTTGGCCAACTATTCGTCCAGGCAGTGCCGTATGGTTGCTAACAGCTGATCTGGATGATAAGGCTTTTGTACGAAGTTTTCTCCGGGTCGAAGTTCTAAATCTTTGCCAGCGTTTTCGCGACTGTAACCGCTGCTATAGACGACTTTTAGGTGAGGGTCATCGGCCTTTAGGAGGCGTGCGAGTTTTTGGCCTGTAATACCACCCGGCATCACCATATCAGTAAACAGCAGTGAAATTTTATCGCGTTGTGTACGCCAGATTTCTAACGCCTCTTCACCGTCGCATGCATTCAATACTTGATATCCATTACGCTGAAGTATTTCGTTGGATAGTTTACGCACAGCTGGTGCGTCCTCAACCAACAAGATTGTTTCAGATCCGCCTTTTGGCTTTGACGTTAGCAATGTGCTTTTGAGTGGTCCTGGATTTGCGGCGTTTATGGGCAGGTAAACCGTTATCGCGGTGCCACCGCCGGTTTGATTGGTCACATCTATCCAACCGTTGTGTTGCTTAACGATGCCGAAGACGGTCGCCAATCCTAAACCAGTGCCTTTGCCTGGTTCTTTGGTCGTAAAAAAGGGTTCAAAAATGTGAGGAAGCACTTCTGGGGGAATCCCTGCGCCGTTGTCGCTTACGCTGAACCAATGGTATTCGCCTGCAGCAACAGCACCTTCATGATGTGAAATGGCTTTCTGCAAAATTAGGCTGCCAGTTTCAATGATGAGTCGCCCGCCGTTAAACATGGCGTCGCGCGCGTTGATGGCCAGATTCATCAAGATTTGATCAAGCATGCCGGAATCTGCATGAACCATAAGAGTGGCAGGGTGTAAATGCAGTTGAAGACGAATGTCTTCGCCGATGATTCTCTGCAGCATTTTCATAAGTGAGGTGACGAGTTCATTGAGGTCGAGCGTGCGTTGTTGCATCACTTGTCGACGACTAAACAGAAGGAGCTGTCGGGTAAGATCGGCGGCGCGCTCGGCGTACTTGATTATTTCCTGCAAGCCAGATTGGGTCTTCTTTTCAACATCGCTGTCCATGGATGCAAGTTCAGCTTGCATCATAATGGCGGCCAATATGTTATTGAAATCGTGTGCAACACCGCCCGCCAGTTGACCGATTGCCTCCATTTTTTGGGCTTGTCTGAACTGTCTTTCCAATTGACGATTCTCGGTGATGTCACGAGAGTTAACGACGATGAATCCTTCTTCTGACTGGCCGACAATATTCCGGCCCATGGTTTGAATCAAGTGCCAGCTGCCATCAAGATGTTTGGCACGGTATTCAAAAGGAACTTGTGTGGTCGGATCAGCGATAATGCGTTGGATGGCATCCCAAGTCGACGGTTTGTCGTCTACATGAATGAGATCGATAAGGTTCTTGCCAATGATGTCAACGTGAGGGATCCCTAGGACGCGCTGTATGGAAGGACTTTGGTATTTTATTTCGCCCTTAAAGTTAATCACGGTTATGAGATCTGATGCGTTTTCGATAAGAAGCCGGTAGTATTCCTCTCGTTTTTGTAATGCCTCCTCTGCGTCCTTCTGTTTGGTGATGTCGCGCGCAACACCGACTTCTCGCTCGATGTCGCCATTGTCGTTATAGACAAGGATGGCCCAGTCACGAACCCAACGTAAATCGCCATTGGGGCGGATAATTCGAAATTCTAGGTCATAATGATTTTCGATAGGTCGGCGGCGAATGGCCTCAAGCACGCGTTCTCGATCATCGGGGTGAATACCATCTCGCCAGGAGAGGGGTTTTTCATAAAGACTTTCACATGAACGCCCCCAAACGCGAGCGTAAGCAGGACTAATATATAGAAGTCGGTCGACTTTGGGGTCAGCAATCCAGAATACTTCGTCGATGGTTTCCGCGAGTTCACGAAAGCGGCGCTCGCTGACTTTCAACTGTTCAACGGCTATTCTTCGTTCTTTATCTCTCTGACAGCTATCTAACGCAAAGGAAATGTCATTAGCCAATTCGTCAAGCAACCGACACTCTTTATCATCGAAAAAATCCACTTGCTCTGCGTACAAATTGAGATTGCCAATACAACGACCTTCTATACTCAAAGGAAGTGAAATCAACGACCTGTATCCTCTTTCGAGAGCTGCCTGTCGCCATGGAGTTGTGCGTTCATCGGTCTCAATGTCGTAACAAACAGATCGCCGATTTTGCTCCAACGCTGATTTTGTAAAGACGCAACCTAGGTTTGGTTGAGACAATAGTTGTTCAATGATGGTGATGGTTTCCGTGGATGCGCCAGAGTGGGCAGCAATTCGAAGCGAATCCGGCTGATCGTCTGTAAATCCTATCCAGGCAAGTCGGAAATCACCCTTTTCTACGGCTATTCGACAAGCCTCATCAATAATGATTTGTGGGTCTCGTTCG
Organism: Holophagae bacterium; assembly: GCA_029263455.1. Taxonomy (GTDB): domain Bacteria; phylum Acidobacteriota; class Holophagae; order Acanthopleuribacterales; family Acanthopleuribacteraceae; genus JAGQSC01. Next base: position 241,940 of record JAJCXM010000003.1, on the reverse strand, counting down.
CGGACAATGGTTTGATTGATGTCGCTGAGGACGGAATAGACGCGATTAAGGTGATTAATTTGGTTCGTGTCTTTGATGCGTTGCGTGATGTCCACCATGAGACCGCGAAGAGAAACAGCCTCGCCGTTTTCAATGACAATGGAAACTAAATCTCGTAACCAAACCACGCTGCCATCAGCGGCCATCATGCGGTACTCAAACTCGTAGTCCAACATCTTTTTTGTAGACTCTGTGCAGTACTGAACCGCTTTTGCTCTGTCATCGGGATGTATGTGGTCTGCCCAAAAGTGTGGATCGTCCAGCCAGCTAGCGATGGGGTAGCCGAGTAGGCGCTCTGCTCGTGGACTTACAAACGTAAATTGGAAGGTCTTGGCATCGGCCTCCCAGACAATGCCTTCAACCGTGTTGATCAGTGCAGTCAGGTGCTGTTGGTTGGTACGCAAAGCATCTTTGTCCTGTTTTTGAGCAGTGATATCGGTGACCATGGCCAAGGCACCGGCAAATTCACCGTGCTCGTCGAGAAGGGGATTCGTATTTATGCTTGTCCAGACATCCTGCCCGTTAGCATGTTTCAGTTTTAAATCGTGTTGTTCAGATATACCCTGGCGTCGTCGCTCGATCAGCTTAAGTGCCTCAATGCGTGACGATTCATCCATGAACACGCTAATTTCCTTGCCGATCATGTCTTTAGGTTCGACACCTAACATTGATGCCATCTGCTTATTGACGAAATCTGTACGTCCATCAGGACCTAATGTCCAGATACCTTCGGTGGCGGTTTCGACGATATTGCGGAAGCGGCGTTCACTTTCGGTAAGGGCTTCTTCAGCTATTTTTCGTTTAGTCACATCCACGCATGTAGAGATACGGTGGGGTACACCCTCTAACATAATTGAGTCGACCGACATGATGATGTTTCGGTCACTGCCATCACGGACCCTTATTTGGAGTTCCAGGTTCTCGATTTTATTGGCTTTGTTTTTGATCTCGGCAACCAGATTCTCCCGGTAATCTGGGTCGATCAAGTCTAGTTCAAGTGATGTTTTGCCCAGCATTTCATGGGGCTGATAACCAACTAATTTACAGTAGGCATCGTTAACCTCAACATGGACGCCATCCATTCTCGTGATCCTCATTGGGTAGGGACTTATTTGAAAAGCGGCGGCAAATTTCGTTTCGCTTTCTAATAAGGTCCCCGACGCGATGCTACGTTTGATAGCCGCAGATAGTATCCCTGTTGCTGTTCGTAAGGCGTCAATTTCTGCGTCAGACCAGATTCTCTCGGTCTCACAATCGTCAAATCCGATAAAACCCCACCAACGCTCATCCACCATGATGGGAAAGGCTGCCAATGAAAGGATGCCTTGCGACTCTAACAAGGGCCGTTCTGACACGGGCATGTCGTTGACACAGGCAATTACTGGTCGGCCGGCCTCCATTTCGCTCGTCCAATGTTCAAATCCTGATGCGGCCATATCTATATTCTGCAGGTCGGCGTTGTCGATTTGTCCTTCGATACCATCGGCGCTCCATTCGGCCCTTTGACTGACTCTGATCGCTTCGTTGGGTGTTTTATTTAGCTCAAACAAATACACACGGCTTACGTTTGTGGCTTTCCCCAAGCGTGCCAACATACTGCTTATGCCACCTCGCCAGTTTGGGTGTTTCATCAGGTCGGTGGCGGAATCGGCCAAAGCACTTAACACCTGATTGCGCATCGATAATTCGTGTTTACTAGACTCAGCCGCCTGCAACGCGGTTCTTAGCTGAACTTGAGTTTGTTCGATCACTAAACTGGTGTGCTTCTGTTCCGTAATGTCGCGAGTGACACCCAGCAGGGCGCAAACATTCCCCTCTTCGTCGCGCAATGGGTTGGCGTGGGTTTCTAGCCATAGTTTCGAGCCTTTGAGACCAATGATTTGAAACTCCATGACACCCGATTCGCCCTTAAAAACTCTTTCAGTTAAGTCCCTGAACTTACTGCGGTGCTGCTCGCTTATCAACGGGTAGACGCAATGATTTTTGACTTCATCGATCGAGTCCGCTTCGATCATGGTCAGCCCTGCAGGATTCATGTCTATCAGCATGCCGTTCTTGTCCAGTAACTTCACGCATTCAGGCTCGGCATCTAGAATGGCACGTAATCTCTGTTCGCGCTGTTTAAGCTCTTGAGTCACATGTTTCAGGTGTTTCTGTTTGTCTCGCAGTTCGCGAAGGAGCATGGATTCGTCCACTGCAACCAGCATGTCAGTATCTGAAGATGACGATGGGTTTCGACGCGCTATGATCAATTTTGGAGGAGATAAGTGACCGGCTTCTAAATCGGGAAGAATCGCCTTAATTTGATCCCAGTCCTCTTGTTCGATTTGTGTCTCAACCGTCTTGAAGCCAGATTCATTTATTAGCTCCGTCAGATTAATGAATTTTTGTTCATTGTTATCTAGTAATGGAACATGTTTCAATTCGCTCTCCTCAAACACCGACCATTCTGCTGAGATGCGTCATTAAACAGTCAATCAAGGCACTTCAATTTAGTGCTCGCTGGACCTTCGGTTAATAAACTTATCGGCACTTAACCAAAAACATCCATCAAAAATTGGCAAAACGTGAATTGCTGCGATTCGGATAGCTTCAAGAATGTGACGTCTTTCTGATGAAACGCTCAGCTTTGATTTCATTTTGTGCTTGAATGTTTATCAGGAGGGACCCGTTGGACGACGTTAGAATTATCGCTTTAGCTATTCCTGTATTTTTTGCCCTCATAGCGATCGAGTGGTTTTTCACGCGTACTAGATCTTATTATCGCTTGTCAGATGTGCTCAATGATCTGAGTTGTGGCATGTTGCAACAGGTCTTTACTGTCTTTGCAAAAACGGCCATCTTTGCGGGTTATATATGGATCTATAGCTCGATACGAGTTTTGGAGTTGCCGTTAGCCGAGGCCTGGGTTTGGGTGGTGTGCTTCATTGGGGTTGATTTTTTCTACTATTGGTTTCATCGCTTAAGCCATGAAATCAACGCCTTGTGGGCGGCCCATGTGGTTCATCATCAAAGTGAAGACTATAATTTGGCCGTCGCTCTAAGACAGAGCGTCATTCAGGGAATATTCAGTTCGTTTTTTTATTGGCCACTTGCGCTGCTTGGATTTCATCCAGCCATGTTCTTGACACTTTCAGCAGCCAACACGCTTTACCAATTTTGGATTCACACGCAGGCGATCGACCGTTTGGGGCCGCTAGAATGGGTGTTTAATACACCTTCCCATCACCGTGTGCACCATGGCCGGAATCCGCTCTACATTGATCGCAATCATGGCGGCACGCTCATCGTTTGGGACCGCTTATTTGGCACCTTTCAAGCGGAAACGGAAAAAGTCTATTTTGGGATTACCAAACCGCTTGAGAGCTGGAATCCACTTTGGGCGAATCTCCATTACTGGCGGGATTTGTGGGTGAGTGCGCGTCAAACACCAAGGTTTTCAGACAAGCTGCGTGTCTTCCTCAAAGAGCCAGGATGGTTTCCTGGAGATCAGGGCGGGTTCCAAGCCCCGCCACCGGTCGATGGCAATCAAGAGAAATTTGATTGCCCCATTCCAACGACGGTCAAATCCTATGCGGTCGTACAGTTTACTTTGGCGGTTGTTGTCACATTCGTATTTCTTTTTGTGTACAGTGACCTGTCTCAGATTTACCAATTAGCTGTAGCGATATGGATTTCACTAGCTCTCTTGAACTTGGGTGCGTTGTTAGAAAACCGCGCCTGGGGTTTGCAAAGCGAAATGTTGCGTCATCTGTATGCGCTGACAGTTATTTGGGCGTTTACCGGCACGCATTTCAGGGTCCATCAAATGCTTGGGTCTCTAGCGATACTGTTTTTGGTGATTTGGACCGTAGTTCTGGTTCGTGGCGCTCGCAGATCCATGCCTGAAACTGCGTGAACATGAAGCGCGTCGCGATTGTTAATGGACGGGCCGCCCAACGATGGTCGAGACAAGCTCAGGCGCTCAAAGCACAGATGATCGCTCAAGGAATAGAGTGGCGGGAAACCGGCGCAGATGTCGATTCGGCATCTAAGCTAGCGGCTCAATGCCAAAATGAGGGTGTAGATCATCTAGTTGTCGTTGGTGGCGACGGCACGATCCATCAAGTCATCAACGGATTAACGTTTCAGGACGGTGACATTCCAAAGATCTCATTGCTTCCTTTTGGGACAGGTTCAGATTTTGCCCGCACCATTCGTGTCCAATTTGGACTGCGTCCTCTGTCTCAGATCCTTGAAAACCCCCGGCTCGAGAAGCTCGATTTAGCCCGTATGACAAATACCAGCGGATTAAGCCGCTGGGTTGTTAATGTGGCGAGTGTCGGGCTGACGGCCGACGTGGCTCGCTTTGTGGCACGGCACGGCATGTTTAAGTCTGTCTTGGGTGCTGCTAGTTATCTTGCTGCCGCCTTTATTGAAATACCCAAATTCCAGCCAAGTCGGATGAAGGTGACTTTGGACGGTGCAGAATTCTTCGAAGGCGATGTCATGTTTGTCGCAATTGCCAATGGTCGCTATTTTGGGGGTGCGGTCAATATTTCCCCGCGTTCGTCGGTTAAAGACGGCGAATTGGATGTGATTGTGGTGAAGCGACTACCTAAACTTGCCCTGGCTATGAAGTCTATTGGCTATCGACAAGGTTGGCATTTGAACTACTCGGAAGTGCGTGTTGGCAAGGCCACATCGATTAGCATCGAGCGCAATAGGGCAGATGCCTTCGAATGTGACGGCGAGATTGAGCTAGACCTCATCACAAACATCGATTTGATTCCCGCTGTCTTACCAATGTGGCTTTGAGCGCGGTTGTTGACAGCCATTGAGGGCTAGGTTAAGTTTTGAGTTAAGTTACGTACAATCATCCGGACAATCTATTTTTTGAGGCAGCTATGGTGGGCTAAAGACGCTCTCTGAAGGGCCGCCATATATTGCTATTCTTTTGTGAGGACAAATTATGAATCGTTATTCATTGCGCAATCTGTTTATTCTTATTTGTTGTCTGGGTTCACCCAGCTGGGCAGGTCAGCTGGTCGGTAAAGTTGTCGATAGCGCAAAGCAACCCGTTCCCGGTGCCAGCGTACATGTTGTGCCGGCGGGTCTTTACAAGATTAGTGGGAAAGATGGTGAATTTAACTTTGATCTTACCGAGGGTACCTATGACGTGCATGTCGAGTTTCTCGGCTTCAAGAACGTGATCGAAAAGGGGGTCATCATTGGGTCTGGGGCGACTCAATTACAGATGGTTTTGTTCCCTGAACAGTTTGAGCAGATAACGGTCGTCTCGGCCTCCAAAATCGAAACTAAGCTGATCGATTCACCGGCCACGATTAGCGTCATCACCGCCCAAGCTATCGAAAACTCAGCAGCCGATGACTACGGCGATTTGTTGCGCTCGGTTCCTGGCGTGAACGTTATTCAGTTTTCAGCTCGTGATATCAACGTCGTTAGCCGGCAGACCGCGAGCTCCTTGGCTAACTCGCAATTAACGCTCTTAGATGGCCGTTCAATTTATCAAGATTTCTACGGCATCGTGCTTTGGGATCTGGTGCCCAGCGACCTTTCTGAGATCAAACAGATCGAGGTTATCCGGGGTCCGGCGTCAGCTGTTTGGGGCGCTAACGCTTCGACTGGGGTTGTCAATATCATTACCAAATCTCCCCATGAAATCTTAGGAACCAGTGTGCAAGTTTCTGGTGGAATATTTAATCGTGACTTAGAGGGCAATAACTTAAGCAATGGCAACGGCTTCGGCTTTAGTGCGACCCATGCCGGATTGCTTAATGACTCAATGTCTTACAAGTTGTCGGCGGGCTATTTTGAACAAGACGCTTATGCCAGACCAACAGGGTTTGTGCCATTTGATGCCAATCGAGGCACGGGCGGATTTGAGTATCCAACTTTTGAGAACCAAGGCACTGCGCAGCCAAAAATCGATTTCAGATTGGACCATAACTTAGGCGACGGCGCTAAGTTGATCTATGGAGCAGGGGCTGCTGGAACCGAAGGCATGATCCATACTGGCATAGGTCCTTTTGACATCCAAAATGGCAGTTATTTAGGTTATTCAAAAGTCAATTACTCGAAGGGCGCATTCAAGGCCAATGTTTTTATGAATTATCTTGATGGCGATGCGAAGAACGTTTTGGCGAGGGACGCCGAGACTGGTGAGTTAGTTCAGTTCACGTTCAAGAATAGAACCATGGATATTGAATTAGGTCACGCCGCATATGCCGGCGATCATCACCTTTTCAGTTACGGTGGTAACTACAGAAAGAACCAATTCGAACTATCGCTTGCTCCCAATGAAGACGAACGCGACGAGTATGGCGTGTATCTACAAGACGAAATGACATATGAATGGTTCCGGCTAGTGTTAGGTGCACGCTACGATAAGTTTGATGTGATCGACGACGCTGTGATTTCACCGCGCGTGACCATGATGGTTCAACCCAATGATCAACATACGTTCCGAGCTTCGTATAACAAGGCGTTCCGGTCGCCGTCTATGGTTGAGAATTTCTTAAACATTTCGATTGTGTCAGTTGATCTCGATTTGACTGCGATTGAAAATGCATTTGGGGTTGATCTTCCTGGTGAGATATTTCCTGTTATTTCGTATGCATATGGAAATGACGAGCTTGTGGAAGATAAGGTGGAATCGTATGAGCTCAGCTATACCGGTGCAATTCCCAATGGTTTAGTGAGTCTGTCTTGGTATCGCAATGACACCGACGACAATATCAACTTTGTGCCCTTTGCTGCTTATTCAAGTAATCGCCCACCACCAGGCTGGTCGGAGGCGGGACTTCCGGTTGCCTTTATTGATGCTTTAGCTTCTGGAGGCATCTCGTTGCCAGCTGAATTCAGTTATTTCAATTTGGGTCCACTGCGTTATGAAGGTTACGAATTCTCTATCGACTATCGTTTCAACGAAATGTTTGACGGCAACTTCAACTATTCATTTCAGGATACACCGGAGATTCTGGCCGCTGACCCTGGTGAACAATTCTTGGAAGCAGAACTGTCACTGCCTCCGGAAAACAGAATCAATTTGACCCTTAACTACGCGCATGAGCGCTTGAATGCCAATCTCAACGTGAACTATATCGACGAAGCCTTTTGGACGGATGTCCTGGACTCGCGCTATCACGGTCCGACGGATAGTTTTACCTTAGTCAATGTATCCGTGGGTTACACGTGGATGAACCAATTGAAGACCATGCTCAAGATATCCAATCTTACCGATGACGAAATACAACATCACGTGTTTGGAGATGTCCTGCGCAGACAAATCAATGTCGAACTAAAATATCGATTCTAGTGATTCCACTCAGATACAGAATGGCCTTAGCCGCAATCGCTGTGATTGCGGCGCTTGCCTACTTAATAAGTTTGTCAGGCCCGTATGCGTCGTTACGGGCAGCGATAAAACCAATGCCGGTGCTGTTGTTGGCGCTTTGTTTTTGCTATAAATCCAGCCGCTACACAACTTGGGTCGTCATCGGTCTCATCGTTTCGGCATTTGGCGATGTCTACCTGGCCGTTGGTGATTCGTTCTTTCTATACGGATTGGGTGCCTTTTTGATTGCTCATGTTTGTTACATGAAGGCATTTGGCTGGCGCGTCACCCGTAAACAGGTTGTTGGTCTATTTCCTTTTCTTGTTTGGTCTGGCTTAATGGCTTGGATCCTTTTGCCACATACAGGCCAGCTGAAATTGCCGGTTATGGCTTATATTTTGGTTATTTGCTTGATGATGTGGCGCGCAACCATGCGGTGGATAGTAACGCGTGATGCGGCTACGATGCGCGCGTTCTTAGGAGCATTATTGTTTGGTGTAAGCGATACGTTGTTGTCATGCCAGCTGTTCTTGGATGTGGGTTGGGCCTCCCCCTACGCAGTCATCACCACCTATTGGCTGGCACAGGCTTTGATCGCTTCGTCCATGATTGGGGCGACAGCTGATTGAAATTGTTTACCAAGACGATGACCTTGTTGTCGTTAATAAAGCGGCGGGTTTGTTGGTTCACAGAACTTCGATCAGTTCCGATCGAGTCTTTCTCCTACAAAAACTTCGTGACCAGCTAGGTAAACGTGTATATCCCATTCACCGATTAGATAGACCTACTTCTGGGTTACTGATGTTGGCAGTGAACCAGCCGTTTGCGACGAGCATGCAACGACTCTTCGAAGCGGGTGCCATTCACAAAACCTATTGGGCCGTTGTACGCGGCTATGTGCAGGAAGGCCAGATTGACAAGGCAATTGAGGATGGTCGTGCAACCAGCGCTCGTCCAGCTTTGACGCAATACCGCATGTTACGTCAATTCGAACTACCATTTGCCATGGAACCTCATGCGACGTCGCGATATACGCTCGCTGAAGTTAATCCGAAGACAGGTCGCAGGCACCAAATCCGTCAGCATTTCGTGCATATTAGGCATCCAATCATCGGTGACACTGTCTATGGGGATGGCAAGCATAACCGAATGTTCCGCGAGAAATTTGCGTGCTCGAGGTTACTGTTAGCGGCAGTTGGGCTTGAGTTCAATGATCCACGTGACCAAAGACTACGGACATTTACCCAGCAGCCAGACAAGTGTTTTCTCGATGTTCTGGCGCAAATGCAGACCTATGCAGACTCGTCCTCGTCAACAACTTGAAAATTACGAAAGCGCATCACCAATTTACGAGCCCTTTCCGCGTCAGATGATTCGACAAATAAACGCATGGATACCACTTGTCCATAAATACGGTTGACGTGCTCGTCTAATAGTAAACAAGCAATGCCTTCGTGTTCTAAGCGCGTTTTGACAATATGTGCTTCATCTGAGCGAGAGAAGCTTGCGACCTCGATTGGTGTCGACCTAGGCATGAAGGTAAATCTCCGGTGGGACTAAATGATGATAACACGGCGTTAATTGGGTTGAAAAAGGGGAAGGTGTCGCATTTGCAAGATCAGGCTGCACGTTTCGTTACGACCGAACGGCTACATTATTGTTTCGCTTTTCACATAGCATTCATGGAATGTCATTGGCGAAGCTTTGCTTGTTAAGTTCGGTTAGATGGTGATCGATGTATCACCTCGAAATCACTAAACCTCTAGTCTCAATTCATAGTCAACACGTTCGCCATGCTCAACCCAGCGTTTCAAGTGACGTAAATACATGGGCCAGCAATAACAGGAGATGTGGTAGTGCTGGTTCGCTTGGGCCCAGCCACTGTGACGAAACTGTACTCGACTGATTTGCTCCTGTGGCTCGATTTGAATGCGCACCTTGCTACCTAACCAATCTGGGTCGCTTTTTTTGAAGATCCACTCGATTAACTCATTGGATTTACACTCAACGACTTCAGCTTTCCAATCGTAACCTGGCCCAAAATGAAAGTCATACATCTGGCCGGCCTTGGCATAGCCGCTGGCTGTTTTGGGCCACCACACGGCTAACCCGTCTGGTTCAGATATCGCCTGGTAGACGCTTTCGACATCGGCTTGAATGGTGAATTCACAGGCATAGTCGTGCATAAAGGCTCCAGTCGAGATGCTATAAGTCCGTTGATGTATGGCTAGAACGGTAGAGTATTAATTGCCGTATATACCATAAGTACTGCCATGCAAAAAAGCAAACTGAGCCGGCAGAACTGTGAGATGCGACTGCACGAATATGCTGCTTTCAGGTATGATGCGCCCATGACAAATAGCTATTACGCTGCGGCCATTCAAACAGATTTCCCCTGTCCAACTTCGCGGGTTCAAATGATGACGCATACGCGTCGTATGGGTCAGCTGATCGAGGAAACGATCACGGCTTATGAACCGATTGGTGACGTTCGCTTGTTGGTTTTACCTGAGTTTGCCCATGCTGCACCTATTTACGATTCTATTCCCAAATTACAGGAGATCCTGGGTGAAGAGATCCCTAACAAGCACACCGACCTTTTAGCGTCATTGGCAAAAGAATACGGCTGTTTCATCCAAACAGGAACGTTTTTGGAGCTGGATCAACAATACCCAGACGTGATTTTCAATAGCACCGCCCTGATCGGTCCACAGGGAATCTTGTCGGTCTACCGCAAAGTGAACCCGTGGATTCCATGGGAAATACACGCATCTCCTCATGATTTGCCCGGTTATGATCGCGACCTATTTCCTGTGGTTGAAACGGAAATTGGTCGACTGGGCGTGGCAATTTGTTACGACTGGCTTTTTCCTGAGGCCATACGCCAAATCGCTGTTCAGGGCGCAGACGTGATTAACCGCGTTTCAGCCTATATGGATCCTTGGGGAACCGCACAACCTATGGAGTGGTGGACACTCATAAACCGCACGCGCGCACTGGAGAACATGGTTTACGTCGTTGCAGCAAACCAAGGCGCTAGCCGCGCTCACTTTCCGCCGTTCTCATGGCCCGGCGGCAGTATGATAGTTGACTATGATGGTCGAATCGTAGCTCAAGCCGAGCACGGAGGTGGCGAGCGTGTCGTCATTGCCCCGATCCATCTCGACAGCCTAAGGCAAGAACGACAAAGGCGTGTGGGCCACCAAATGATTAGGCACCTGCGTACGGAGTCCTATGATTATCTAGATAAGAGTCGTTTAGCGATGGCAGAAAAACATCCCATAACGATGGAAAAAACGAGGCAGAGAATTGAAAAGAGTCAATAGATTTATCGCAACGACGCTCTTGGTCTGGTGTGTTGCGTGCGGAACAAAGCAAGCCGATCCAGCAGCAAATCTAGCCAACGACCGAGGTGTCGCGCTGATGGGCCGTTACCAATACTCAGATGCGGTTGAGGCTTTTGATGAGGCGGTCGCTTTGGATGCGAGCAATCTCGATTTTCAGGTCAATCGCGCCATCGCTGTTTTGAATCGTCAAAGCGAAAACGATACAAAGTTAGCCATGGGATACCTAGATCTCGTCACCAAGGCGGATGCCAAACACGTTAGAGCTCAATACTGTTCGGCAATCGTGCATCTTTACGAAGGTCACTACGATTTAGCCAAACCCTTGCTTGATGACTTAGCGCAGCAATCGTTAAACGATGCTTATATACCTTATTTATTGGCGACAATTGCTCAAAGCGAAGGGCAACTGGACGAGGCCAAGTCCCTTTTCTTGCAAGCCATCGAACAAGATGGCTATTTTCAGTCCGCTTTTTATGGACTCTTCCAAGTGTGTAACGCGTTAGGTGCCCGGGAGGAAGCTAGACAATATGTTGAAGAATTCAGAAAACTTCAGAACTGTCTGCGCGTGACAAAGTTCGATTTCGTCTATGGGCGAATGGGACCCCTGGCTGCTGTTCAATCTGAACGTGCATCGAAACCACCTAAGCCATTGCAAGGACTGCTGTTTGCTGAAGCGGTAACCATTGCGGGCGATTGGACGGCGTCCCAAGGCACGCCAGTAAGTTTCACGTCGCTAGATATAGATGGCGATGAGGATATCGATGTGATTGCGTGGAACTTAGCCACTCAATCATCGACGCACACCTTGTTGATCAATGATCAGGGGTTTCTTGTTCCGATTTCCGATGGTTTTGGTCCAGCTGCTCCTGTATATGGTTGCTTGGTTGGCGACGTGAATGATGATGGTCAAGTTGACCGTGTCCTGTTGATGGAGACGGGCTTGAATATTGAGGGCGTCGAGGGTGATCTTACATCCTTGATGGCCTTGACCCAGGGAGGCGTATGGCGCGACGGCCGGACGATAGATGCAGATCATGACGGCGACCTCGACTTATGGTTGATCGACGTTCAAGCAGGACCCCAATTACTGAATAACAATGGCGATGGCACTTGGCAAAAGATCGCCCTAAATGTGCCACAGAATTCAACTTGGAAACAGAGTTTTGTTGGCGATTTTGACGGCGATCGCGATCTCGATTTAGGTGCACTAACGGAATCAGGTGTCGTTCATATTTGGTGGAACGACCGTCTTTGGGCTTACCAGAGCGAATCAGTCACAGATGCAAACGCTAAAGCTGTTGTGGCTTTCGATGATCTTGGAACAGGTAAAGACTGCCTCTTCACCAGCACGACTCAAGATGTTTATCGCCAGGAACATAGAGCGGATTGGTTAGCGCAGAAACTCTCTGAAGAGGGAGCTGCAGAGTTGGCAATGATGGACCTGAATGGCAATGGCGCTCTAGAGTGGATTTCGCACAAAGAGCGACAGCTCAGTCTTTTCGTAGATGGTAGCGTGAGACTCATTTATGAGGACATAGACAGTTTCCATCTCACCCAAAATACTCCGGCAAACGGATTCAGCTTATTGACCTGGAGTCAAAAGACAGGGTTGTCGATCTTGAATCCAGGACCAGGTCGCAATCCTTTTATGGTTATACGCACGCTGGGTCGCACATCCGCAGGTGAGTCGATGAGGTCTAATACGTTCGGCGTCGGTACCACGGTTGCAGCTCGATTCGATCGTCGCTGGGGTTCAGGCAACCGTCATTCGGTGAGCTCTAACCCGGGCCAAGACTCTCTGTATGTATTGGTCGGCAGTGCTTCAAATGAGCAGCTGTCATATGTCGCGCTTCAATGGACAGATGGCGTTTATCAGGTTGAATGGAAGCCTGAAAACACAGGCATTTGGGAAATTGTGGAAACTCAAAGGCAACTTTCCAGTTGTCCGCTGTTGTTTGTGCGCGATGAAAACGGCGATACCTTTATTTCCGATGTGCTTGGCGTGGGTGGCATGGGCTTTTGGTTAGCGCCCAATGAATATAGTGAGCCACGGCCTTGGGAACGTTTTCTGATGCCAGAATCGGTCGGTCAAGCCGACGAACTGACATTAGTGATTGCCGAACCGATGGAAGAAATATGTATCCTAGACCACGCGGACCTGCTCGTTTTTGATGGACCGCCCCAATGGCACGTGACGGTGGACGAGCGAATGGGGACAGGCGAACCATTCCCAACCGGTAATGTCATAACTTACAAACAGACAAAATCGCTCGTTCAAGCGACGGCCAACGGCAAGGATTGTCTCGACGCTGTGACGAATGACGATCAAGTCTGCGCACCGACTGGCGATTTGCATCCGCGATTCTTAGGCCTATTAGCAGAACCTCAAATTGTTGAGTTCGAATTAGCCGACCCCATTGAAGGACCAGACTGGATCCTGCAAATGGGTGGTTGGATAGAATATCCTTATTCACAAACCGTATTTGGCGCTTGGCAAGCTGGCTTAAGCTATCAACCAGCGAGTCTCGAAGTGCAGCATATGGACACTGGTGAGTGGCTCATGTTGCATGAGGCGTTCGGCTACCCGGCAGGATTCGACCGTGAATCGACACTGCCACTGGGGCACTTACCGTTTCCTGTCAAACGCATGCGTCTGACCACCAATCAGGAGATTTATTGGGATTGGCTACAGCTAGCGAAACAAGAGATGTGCGCGGATTGTGAATTGACTACAGTTAAATTGGATACGGCGGTTTTGAGCTATATGGGTTTTCCTCGTGAAACCGGCGGCCATGATATCGCCAAACTCTTTGATGGTAATCGCGTGGCCGTTGAAGGTGGTGTACGTACACAATTTGGGTGGTATACCCAATACGGAGAGGTGACGGATCTTGTCTCTCGTCCTGATTCTCACGCGGTGTTCATGTCGCCAGGAGATGAAGTGGAGCTAAGGTATCAGTTACCTGGACAAGTTGAGGGCAAACGTCGACGAATAATTGGACAGTTTGCCGGGTGGTGCAAGGATATGGACCTATACACACACGACGGTGACGTAATTGGCCTATTACCGGACGAAGAGTTAGCTAAGTCGCAGGGGAGAAATCGCTTGGCTGGCGGCCTTTAGATCGATTGATAACGGTCTCAGCTGTTTGATCGGCTTTTTGCACCGTTTGGGATGGCATGTCGTGCGCTGAAGGTTGCTGAGCAATTAGTTTCTTGAAATGCAAAACCAGCACGGTCATGTCGTCATCATTCTTGCGTCCGCAAGCGTATAAATCACAGTGCCTTAGAAGTTTGTCGCAAATCTCGGTGGGTTGCGTGTGTTCGTGGCAGAGCCCGCGCAATTCTTGTTCGAGTCTCGTACTTCCCCAAATTTGATCTTCATGATTAAAGCGTTCCGTAAGGCCATCACTAACAAAGATCATCAGGTCACCCTGACCAAGATGTAGGGACTTGGGTCTGAAGTCTATGTGCTCAAAGAACCCCAATGGTGGTCCCTTTTGTACGATGGAATCCAAACACTGAGATGAGCGCTTGAAGTGATAGGGATAAGGCATACCGGATGAAACCATTTCCATTTTTCCGTCACGCGTATCAAGAATGGCGAGCGTGAGACCCATCCCCATTCCGCGTTCGCTGATGGATCGTTTGAGCGCTAGGTTCAAACGTTGCATGGTCTCACTCAATGAGGCGTCGGGATCTAGTGACCAAACGGTCGTTGCCATCTTTACCATGCCCACAACGACGCCTGCGGCCATACCATGTCCAGTGGCGTCGCCCAGGGCAACGGCAACGCGGTGCTCGTCCAATTGAAAAAAATCGAAATAGTCGCCACCAACCTCGGTAGCTGTTTTCATGGTGCCCCAGACTTCTAGGGCAGACGATTGATAGTGCTTGGCCGGTAGCATGGAAAGCTGAACTTTGCGTGCATACTCCAATTCATCGGTTTTGCGTGCAAGCTCCAGTGCGCGTAGTGCTTCTTCTTTTTGGAGCTGGAGTCGTCTTCGCTGGAACAGGAAGGCCAAGATGAAGCTGAATACGATGAACAAAGAACAAGCGCCGTAAAATGTGTTGGTTGCCCAAAACGGGGGTTGGATCACGATCTTGACCGAGGTTCCCGTTTCATTCCAGATACCGTCACTATTGGTCGCTTTGACGACAAAATTATAGGTGCCACCGTCAAGGTTGGTATAGGAAGCTGTTTTTTGTGTTCCTACGTATCGCCATTCGGGATCAAATCCTTCCAGTTTGAACGCGTATTGGTTCTTGTGGGGCGAGGTGTAGTCGAGTGCCGCAAATTGCAGGACAAAGGCATTTTCCTGATAGTTTAAGTGGATGACGGCATCATTTTGGAATTCGGTTCTCGTTGCACCGCCTAGTGGTGTGAAACCAGTGATGGCCACAGGAGGTGGCTTTTTGCTGTCCTTAACCGCGCTGGGGAAAAAGGCGTTAAAACCGTTGATGCCTCCAAAATAGACCTCACCTGTGCGACTCATGAAGTGGGCACCGAGATTGAATTCATTACTTTGAAGCCCGTCGGATGCGTCATAGTTCCTAAATGTCTGATTAATGGGATCAAAGCGCGACAGGCCCAGATTGGTACTCAACCAAAGTTGACCTTCTTCGTCCTCGACAATGGCATAGATCGCATCGTTTGGCAGGCCATCATGAGTGGTGAAGTGCGTGAATTGACCATCTTGTTCCAGTCGATTCAGGCCTCCCCCGAAAGTAGCAATCCACAGCAGTCCGTTCCTGGCTTGGTAGATGCACATCACGTTATTGTGGCTTAATGTAGTAGGACGGTTGAGGTCATGTTGGAATCGCGTAAAGCGGCCGTCAGCGTTCATGCGGTGAGCGCCTTGTGGGGTGCCAACCCATAACTCGCCGTCGCGTGTATGAGAAAGGCTGGTGATGGCGTTACTCGCAAGCGCGTGCGGATCGTTCACATCAGCCATCACACGGCTTGCGCGTCCAGTCTCTCTGTCGAATAGATTAAGTCCAAATCGTGTTCCTACCCAAAACTCACCGTTTGGGCCCTCGGAAATCGCCGTAATTGAGGGACTACTCAATGTGTCTGGCTGGTCTTGTATAGACGAAAAAGCCTCAAAACCGCCTGTTGCTGTTGAGTAGCGGTGAAGGCTTGACCCGTTTGTACCGACCCACATGCGACCTTGGCGGTCCAAGTGCAAAGCGCGTATGTCATTAGAATGGATGGAGCCAGGTTTGTCATCTGTGTGAAAACGGTTGATCAAGGTTCCCGTTTGGATATCTAGGACGAAGATCCCATCGGCTCGTGTACCCACCCAAAGCTGACCGTAAGCGTCTTCCCGAATCGCCCAAACCAACTGGTCTGTTATGGCTTGGCTGGGATCGCTCATTTTGTAGTGGCGAAACTTTTGCCGGCCCCGGTGGTAAGTGTTTAAGCCAGCACCATTGGTGCCGATCCACAAGGTCTCCGTTCGATCCACAAATAATCGATTTATGTGGTCGTTGGAGAGGCTGCGGCTGTCTGATATTTCGCTACGATGATGGTCAAATTCTCGGGTGTGCCAGTTGAAACTCGCAAGTCCCGATCCGTTTGTTCCCACCCAAATCGTGCCTGCATTGTCTTCGGTAAGCGCGGAAATACGGTTGCTGGGAAGGCTTGTTCGGTTGTTTCGGTTCTGTTGGTAGTGAGTGAATCCCGAGTCGGCTTCGTATAGAGTCAGGCCGATGCCTTCGTAGCTTATCCAAAGGTTACCACGCGAATCTGGTTGAATCCAATTGACCCGCTCCTGGCGAACTTCTTCCGGCATTTCCGGGGATCGTTGGTAACGAACGAAATCTTGATCTTCGCGGTTGTACTTGTGCAGGCCACGCTGTGTCCCAACCCACAGTTGGTTTTTTGAATCGATTACTAGGTTTGAGAGCGGCTGTGCGAAGGGAACGTAATCGGACGATAAGCCACTATTTGCTTGGTTGAAATTAACGGCGCGCCCTTGTTTGACATCTATTCTTAAGAGGCCTTTACCGAAGGAAGCGACCCACAAGAATTCTTCGTCATCCTGAACCATGCCTGTGACAGGAAACTTGTTAAAGGTGCCGCCTTCTTGGATTTCAAAATGAGCAAATTCATCGTCGGCAGGTAAGTACATGAACAAACCGCCCTGGTTGGTTCCCACCCAAATACGCCCTTCGTTGTCCTCGAATACTAAACTGGCTCCTACCGGCGCTAAATGTCCACTGCTCTTGGGCAGATATCGAATGAACCGTTCATGTTCACGTTCGAATCGGTTGAGGATGCCACTTGTAATGACCCAAAGCCGACCGCGTGAATCCTCAAAAATTTTGCTGACAAAATTGTCGGCCAGTGAATCTGGATCGAAAGGTCTGTGTTTGTAAATACGGAAGGAGGCGCCGTCATATTTGTTCAGACCATCTTGAGTTCCGAACCACATATAGCCAAGACTATCCTGATGGATATCGCTAATCACACTTTGTGACAGCCCGTCGGCTATGTTCAAGTGATCAAATCGGATTTGGCCAATTCCAGCGGTCAATGTGGCGGCCAAACTCGTCCACAAGACAACAAAACGCAAAAATGTAGACAACGCTTGCATCATCAATGGACCTGCCCATGACACTCTATCATAACGGGATGATCTGCCTTCCTACAGAATTAGCCTGCGTCTTTCCTGTTTACGTCGAACGTTGACAGTTGTTTTCATGACTCGTAAGATGACACTAGCATCGTTAAAATTGCCCGACGTGTAACTACGTTGAGGTCAAGGACGTCACCATGATCGTTTTGCTGCTTATTGCACTTGTTAGTCCACAGAATGAAATGCCCCAGTATTTGGTACTCACCGATGGCAAAGTGATGGAGATTCAAGGCGAACCCAAGTTCGAAGGCAAATCTGTCTACTTCACGCAAACCAACGGTGATAAAGGCATGCTGCCGGCTCGAATCATTGATCGCGATCAAACAAAGACCTATAACGAACAGATTAAGCTTCAGCAGGAAGAGGCTGCAGCTTTGAAGATGGAACTCGAAAAGAGTCAAGCCAGTTCTGAACCCGCTGAAAAGACCATTAATATACGTAGCAATTACGATTTGCCAAGTTACGGTCGGTCGTCCAATAAAACCATAGATCAAGCAACGCCGGGTGAAGTGCCGGCAGTAGATGAGAACTTGATTGAAAGCCCAACAATGCATAGTTGGACCTCGTCTGACCCCATTTATGTGTCCCGCGAAGCTATCAAGCGCTATGCAGACGGCTATCTAATCGAGGGCACGGTTTCCGTTAACGATCCACGGGGCTTCAGAAACGTGAGTTTGGTGGTTACCGCCGTTTTTGATAATGGAACGACCGCGCAAATGAATGCTGAAGTCAGTCCCAAATCCCTCTTAGCTGGGGAAACGGGCACGGTATCCGTGCGATTTACTGAGAGCGCCCGAATTTTGCGCACAGACTACGTCGTTTCTGGCGAAATGGGCGCGGATACAGCCACCGACCGTTAATCATATCAAAGCCTTAAGTCAGTAGAAATGTGGTCTGTCACGTAATCCGTGGCGGACCCTTCATTTTTAAGAATGGCTTTGTGGATTTTTTTGCCCCCTAAAGGAGAACCCCAATGAATCACCTGCAAGTAGAGCGTCGTGGCTGCGTCACAATCGTCACGCTAAACCGTCCCAAGGCGCTCAATGCACTCAACGCAGAGCTACTCAAAGAGCTACGTGAAACCATGGATGAGATTCGTCAAGACAAAGAAGTTGCGGCTGTTGTCTTAACTGGCTCAGGTGATCGTGCCTTTGCGGCTGGTGCTGACATTAAGGAACTCGCAAATCTCAGCCAAGACGAAGGCCGAGAGGCCTCTCGCCTGGGGCAAGCAATTTTCAGGAAGATAGAGTATTTGGGTAAACCTGTCATTGCGGCTGTAAATGGATTTGCCTTAGGCGGAGGTTGTGAATTGGCTCTAGCTTGTTCCTTTCGCATCGCTTCCACCAACGCCAAGTTCGGGCTTCCAGAGGTGGGTTTAGGCCTCATTCCTGGCTATTCTGGCACTCAGCGCCTGGCGCGTTTGGTAGGCAAGGGTTCCGCTCTTGAACTGGTGCTAACCGGTGAAATGATTGACGCCGAACGAGCGTTGCGTATTGGGCTGGTCAATTACGTGGTTGAAGCCGATGAGCTGGTGAACAAGGCCGTAGAGTTGGGAACGAAGGTTGGTCAGAAAGCACCACGTGCGATTCGCTTTGCGCTTGAAGCTGTGCACCGCGGGTTGGATATGTCCCATTTTCAAGGTGACGAATATGAAGCGACCCTGTTTGGCATTTTGTGCGCTTCAGATGACGCACGCGAAGGCTTAAGTGCCTTTATTGAGAAACGTCGCCCTGAATTTAAAGGACCTTAAGGAACCACCATGGAAGATGTATTTGTACCCGTTGAGGAACGGGTAAGTTGTGAACTTAAGTTAGATGAGTCGAATAAACCATTGGTTTTTGAGCTTCTATTTGGCAACTCAAATCCTGTTGAACTAGAAATTGGCATCGGTAAAGGCTTGTTCATGATGCGCTGTGGACTATTTCATCCAGATCGCAACTTCTTGGGCATCGAATATGCCCGCAAATATCTAAAAGTGGGCATCCATCGTATCGAGAAACGGCCAATCAAGAACGTTCGTCTAATCCATGGCGAAGCCTTGACCTTTATGGTCGATTTTGTGGTGCCCGAATCGCTAAACGTGATTCATGTCTATTTTCCTGACCCATGGCCCAAAACCCGCCACCACAAACGCCGCCTTATTACTCAAGCCTTCATAGAACAATGCCACCGTACGCTTGTCCCGGGCGGTGAACTTCTCATTGCAACCGATCACGCTGAATACTGGGAATGGATGTGCGAGGTACTAGAAAAACAGACGTTATTGCTCAAAACGGACCGTCTTCCAGAGCCTCCGGCAGAAAAGGACGGCCTCACTAACTACGAAATCAAGTATGTGCGTGAGGGCAGGCCGATTTATCGCGTCGGTTATCAAAAACCATGACTTTTTGTGTATCGCTTTCTAAGCAGCGAGCCAAGTTTTCAGCCGCTCATTTTACGATCTTTGATGATGGGTCGGTTGAACGTCTACATGGTCATAACTATGCAGTTGGCGTTGATTTTTATGGCGAGCAACTCAGCAATGGCTTGTTGTTTCCTTTTTCGATCGCCAAGAAACACATTCAATGCCTATGTGACGCTTGGGACGAACGTGTATTGATCCCGTCGGATTCTGTTTTTGTACAAGTGCTGACGGAAGACGGACAAACTTTGGTGCACTTGAAAACAAGCAAGGTAAACAAACGTTATGCTTTTCCCAGCGAAGATGTGTTGGTTCTGCCAATTACAAACACGTCATCGGAAGAACTTGCACGCCATTTTTCACGCTTGTTGAAAGAGAAAATAGCGGGCGATCTATCCAATGTCACTCGATTTGACGTACACATTTCTGAGAGCCCAGGACAATCTGTTGGGGTCACATGTGACCTATCTGAAAGCGGCGATAGCGCTGTGATACAATCAATCTAAACTGCGATTCGGAGGCGTTTGTAAACGGTGAAAAGCGGGGAGCAGACGGCGTCCATGGATCTTAGCGAAAACGATGGGTTGACCGCACACCGCAAGACGCTGAGAAAAAAGAAGGCGCGACCAACACCAGCTACCTCTTCATTGGGGCGGGACGCGTTCGGATGGACGATGGTGGTCGCCGCTGTCGGCATCATTTTGGCCCTTATGTCGTACGATCCAACCGATCCATCTTTTTTCACGGTCACCTCTAAACACAGAGCGGACAATTTGCTCGGTCCATTTGGAGCACATTTGTCTGCGCTCATGATTCAGTTCTTAGGGCTAGCGAGTTATTACTTGCCCTTACTGATGGCCTTTATAGGCTTGCAGACCATTCGCGGCAAAGCGATGGCGCTATGGCTGGTCAAGGTGCTTGCCAGTCTTGCTATTTGGTTTTCAATCATTGTTTTTGCGGGTGGGATACGGCCGTTACTGATTAAAGAGATTCCTGTTTATGCCAGTGGCACACTTGGGATCGACCTCTATCGCTTCATGACCTTGTACCTCAATATTGTCGGTACCTATGTGGTGTTGATTGGAGTTTCAGGGTTAGCGGTGTTGATGGCCACACAATTGACCCTAATAGATGTCGGCCAATGGACCGCCGCGCGCGTGTCGTCGCTAGCACGATGGGTATTTTCCCGTTTTCAGGGACTTGGTCAGGCATTGGAAGCACGCAAACGCGGTCAGATGCGTGAGACCATCATCAAACGGGAATTGGAGAAATTGGAAAAGCCGGCCGAAAAGAAAGCGGCTGCCATTTTACTTGACCCGACACCGGCCGCTGAGCCGCCAAATCGCAGATCGGCACAATCGGCTAAGCCAATTTCAACTCCTGTCCAGGATGCAAAACCTGCCGCCGCACCACCCGTAGCAGCTCCTGTCCAAGGGTCGGATGTTCCGGTCAAGGAACGAGCTCGATCAAAAACAGAGCAAAACACCTTTGAGTTCATGGATGCGGTCGGTAAGAGTTGGGTCTACCCCAATAGCAGCTATTTTCAAGCTGCCAAAGAAGAGCACCGCATTGACGCCGAAGAACTCAAAGAAAAGGCACGGACGTTACAAATCAAGTTTGAAGAGTTTGGCGTGACCGGATCCATGGAGGCTATTCACCCGGGCCCAGTGGTCACAACCTATGAATTTAAGCCTGACGCCGGTATCAAATACAGTCGCATCGTGAATTTACAGGACGATCTTTGTCTCGCACTAGGCGCAGAATCGATCCGCATAGACCGCATGCCTGGCCGTTCTTCGGTCGGTATGGAGGTTCCCAACAGTAAGCGCGAGATCATTACTTTTCGAGAGATGATTGAGAGTCGCCAATTCCGAGACGAACGATCAAAGCTGTTTTTAGCCATGGGTAAAACCATTGAAGGCGATCCATTTTATTCCAACCTAGCACGCATGCCTCACTTGTTAATTGCTGGCCAAACCGGTTCAGGAAAGAGTGTGGGCATCAACGCCATGATTTGCTCGGTGCTCATGCGCGCTGCGCCACATGAAGTCAAGTTCATTTTAATCGACCCCAAAATGGTTGAAATGGGCATTTATGCCGATATTCCACATCTACTAACGCCGGTTGTGACCGATCCTCAAGAAGCCGCTAACTCGCTCAAATGGGCTGTGGTGGAGATGGAACAACGTTATCGCACCTTGGCCGGCTTCAATTTCCGCAACCTTGAACAGTACAACAATGCTGTTGCACAGAGGAAAGTGCCGGTTGAGGAGGGCGAAGAGCAGCCTGATGCTTTGCCTTCGATTGTGGTTGTCATTGACGAGTTGGCCGATTTGATGATGGTGGCAAGAGGTGAAGTTGAGGAGTCGATTGCGCGCATTGCGCAGAAATCTCGAGCGGTTGGCATTCATTTAATTTTGGCGACACAACGTCCCTCGGTCGACATTATTACGGGTGTCATTAAGTCGAATTTGCCTTCGCGACTCAGTTACCGTGTCTCTCAGAAAAATGATTCACGTATCATTTTGGATGCCAACGGCGCCGAGAAGTTACTGGGCAAAGGCGATTCGTTGTTTTTGGCTCCGGGTACGGCGCGTCTGGTACGCATCCATGCGCCCTTCCTCATGGAAAGCGAGATCTTGGAGTTGGTTAAGTTCTTGCGCCGCCAAGGAAAGCCTGACTATGACCATTCCGTGCTCAAGAGCGAAGCTGAAGATGCGTCAGGGGGCAGCAGTGGCCTTTCCGCTAGCGACGATCCCATGTACGACAAAGCTGCACGATTAGTTGTGCGCAGCGGTCAAGCCAGCGTGTCCTACATCCAGCGAAAAATGAGGCTTGGATATAACCGGGCAGCCCGTTTGGTTGACATGATGGAGGCCGACGGTATCGTGGGCCCCAACGCCGGTTCCAAGGCTCGCGAAATACTCGTTGCCGCCGACTACTTCGATCAAGTCGATCAACAACCCAGAGACTAACAAAGCCAAAACCGGGCTGAATTGAAGACCGTCGATCTGTTGTCTAGTGATTTGTCAGACTGCTCCGAACGGAGGTCGTTACCTGCAAACTAAAGAGTCAATCGCTCGATTAATTGCCGTTGAAACGAGCATGGAAGAGAATCGCCAACAGGGCGGTCCGGGTTTCGTTTGGTCGAATCAGCATGCTCTTTTCTCAGAATTCTCAGAATTGGTTTGGGAAATTGCTCGTTCAGATTCCTCGGCTTTCGAAACCGATTTTGACATGAAGCGCTTAGAGTCATTGGCGAGCCGACCCATCTTCGTGATTGGCTGCCACCGAAGTGGGACGACCTTAATGCGGAATCTTCTGGATGGTCATCCCGAGTTGGTGGCTCTACCAAGTGAAGGCAACTTATTGACCAATTTTCATCCGCGCATGAAACGGATGGCCTATGCAGACCAAGTAGAGCAAATGTCGAAAATATGGCTTAAGCGGCTCGTTCATTCCATCAATATTCCACCCTACTGGCTGTTGGGTAGGACAGATGGACAGCGCTCGCCCTACGTGGAGTTTGTGAAAACTGTTTTAGCGATCGCGGATCAACCTTGGCTTAAGCCTTATGCTGAATTTCGTTTTCAGATACCCATTATGTTGGCCTATGCGGTTCATAGCGGTCGCACTAAGGGGGCGTTTTGGGTGGATAAAAGTCCTGGATATGAACGATTTGTTCGTACCTGTCTGAAACGCTTTCCCAAAGCACGTTTTGTGCATGTGGTTCGCAATCCAATGGATACACTTGCGTCCATGGTCGCGTTGGAACGTGCGGTTTTTGGACATGCGATGGATGCGAGAAAGAACATAACTGCCATAAAGAGTGCGTTGAAGTCAGCAAAGAAGTGGCGCCGCAAACTGCCTGTCGCTATTTATCAAGTGGTTAGATTTGAAGATTTGACCTCAATGACAGAATCTAGTTTGAAAACGATCTGTGATTATTTGGGCATAGAAGTTGTGGATACGCTTTTCACTGCGACGGTAAATGGTCTGCCGACGAAGATAAACTCATCCTTTGCAGAAGGACCAACTGACGATGTGATTGCGCAACTGCCGCCAAGAGCTGCATTGTTGGACTCAGAAACGATTCATATTCTAAAACGCAAGACTGCCAAACTTGCGTCCGAATTTGGCTATGAGTATTAGCCGCGAGTGGAGTCTTTTGACATAAATTCGATATAGATGAGAGAAAACAATGACCGCACGTGGAGCTGACATCTTGATGCCAATGTCAGGTGTTATGATGGTCTATGGTGCAGCATGCAAATTGGACGTCATTAATCATGAAGTTTGCATCAATCATCTATCTCAACATCGCTTGTAGTCTTTTTTCGCTTGGCCAATCGTTTTGGGTTGAGGCGACATTAAACGAATGGTGTTTCGGTGATGCTAATGCCGAAGTTGCTGGGGTTCGGTTTTTGGTGACCACACCTACTTTGTTTTCTGAAGCTTCGCCTGATTCTCCGATATATATTCGAATCGTTGCCCCTAACAGATTGAGCAAGACGCTTGTTGATCTTGAAAGCTCGGCTACCGGATTTGTACCCATCAGTATACCGATCAGTTCGGGTTGCCAATCATCCTCTGTTGTCGCCAGGCCTGATGCGGTTGAGATCGTAAGGGCCATAGAGGGCGAAAGATCATTGTGGTTAAGAGTTTCTCAAGGCTCGTCAGAGTGGCTTCGTACTGAAAATGAAATACATGGCCCTCAGGTAGGTGCTGCTGCACGTTGGACCCTGCCCGTATTTCACATCAACGTAAACACGCCATTGCATCATCCATTTCCAGCACCGTCCGCTGCGGTTGATTACACCTATTTGGTGTACGGCGAAGCGTCAGGGGTTACAACCGCTGCTTCGGACCTCGATATCTATTTAGGTGCAGAACTCATAATAAACCTAGGAAATGATTTTCGGGCAGGCAATGTGTTCGAATGCAATAAACTCCTTTTTCCTTGGGTTACCAACAATTCACAGTACGAGAGCAAACTAGTCTTGTTCAATCCAAACGACGAAGCAATTGCACTCAAGGCCAAAGCACAACGGATGGATGGTTCCTACGCGGTGGTCATGCTGGAATTGGGCGCAAAGCAGCAAATGGTCTCAAATGCTGCAGATATCTTTTCCGACCTTGGCCCTGGAGCGGGCTTCTCGGTGGCCGTTGAATGTCCGAACGAAGTTGCGGGTGCATGGTCCATTGCACGCAAGGGTCACGGCGGCCCGCCTTCTATGTTGAATGCATTAAGGCCACGCATTGGAATACAAGATATTGGCAACTACATCATCATTAGGCCAACCACGAGGTTTATGAGTCCTCGAATGTTCTTTCCTTCTGTAGGTCCTAACTCGGCGATCGTAATGCTGAATACCGGATACGGGCCCGGTGATATCACGCTCACGCTCTACACGACCGAAGGACAGTCCCTTGGCAGCGTTGATTTTGAAGACATCCCACTTTGGGGACCCCAAGCATTCATGGTGCGAGACTTATTCCCGGACGTTGTTGATGTGGGCTACGCCATTGGGGAAAGTACCTACGACAACCTTGCCGGGCTCATTTTTACTTTTGATGAGTCAGGACAGACAAGTTACGTGCTAGCGGAGTCGATATTCGACTAGGTCGCCCGCAAATCGTGAACGTCGAGCCAGTAATGGATTCAATACCACGCGCAATCACTTTTAAGCTGCCAGCGATGATACGACTCTGGACTTGGGAGGAAAGTCACCTTGACTCGTAAACATGAGGAGGCTTGGATTCGACTATCTGTCTGCATAAAAGGTCGGGAGTTAGTGAATACGAATTAGTCGGGCATATTTTGTGTGTTAGTCTCTTATTACCTCTCAAGGTCACAATATGGCTCCCAAAGAAAAGATTGACCTACTAACAGCTGACTTTCAATGCGACATGATGGTTCATACTCGCTATCTAGAATTTCATGTCACCGGCACAAACTCACCTGAAAATGTGTGTGCGTATCTGCAGAGAGTTCACGAACTTTCGCTGCAACATAACAAGCGCCGTGTCCTGATCGAAGAGCATCTGGAAGGGCCAGGGATAGGTAAGGGCGATATATTTGACGTTATCGCGGAAGCTTGGTTGTCATTTGATCCACCCTTGGCCCGCATTGCCTATATTGATAAGGCCGACGATCGCTTGCCAGACGCACTCCAGTTTGCAGAAACAATGGCTCAGAATCGTGGTATCCCGGCTCGTTTCTTTTCGGACCGCGAAGCTGCTATCAGGTGGTTAACTGCCTAATGACTTGACTGTCTTTTTGGGACAGTTAGCTGTTTCATGTTTGCGACTGAATGTGTCCCACCTACTGCAAAGCGAGATCTATTTTATGAGTGGGCACTTAACAGATCTGCTGCCAGTTGATCAAGGTCGGCGTATCGGTGTTCGGGTTTCGCACGTAGACAGCGCAATAAGATCATGCCAATTTTGGCGTCTAATTTATCGCCCGTTTTAGTGTGAGACGGAATATTTGCGTCTCGATCAACAAGCAGATCGGCTCGCTGCCAGGGATCTTCGCTATCAGCAAAAAGTCGCTGCCCAAACAGTTCGAAGAACAGAAATAGTCCCACTAAGAAGACCGCCGATTTCTCGTTGGCCTCCTGACCCGATACATATTCCGGGGTAGCACCATCAAGAACTTCATGGAGGTGGCTCTCGGCTTCGCCTGTTGAATAGAGAATATTGAGATTAGGCGCATTAACGAAATCTCTGGCAGCGTCGATATCCCCTTCAAAGACAGGTTTAGGCAAGAAGTTGGGTGCCTGTTTACGGGACCTCAAGGCGTCGATCAGATCAAAGGTTGAGGTGTAACTATCGACTTCTGATTGCGGGACATCAAAGGGGATCTCCATGGTTGTGCGGCCTGATTCACGAATGATACGTAACAGTGGGCTAATCAATAAGCTCCCGCGCTCGGCAATACGCACTAACGCCGACTGGCGTAAATAAGGGAAGTCTTTATGGCTGGGATCCATATCCGATAGTTTCTTGAGTAGATCGTCGGTTGTCCACCAGGAACGATAGGGTTGTTTCAGGCAGGCAAAGTTGGAGCGAAAAAAGTAGTCAAGCACATTGTGATGACGAAGGTCTTCCATGGCGCGGTCCAGATCAGCAAAGCGAATGAAACGATCTGCCAACGACTGGATCAGGTGGGGGTTGCCAAACGTGATGTCGTGGATCTGTTTAGCGAGATCAGCATCAATATCCCCACGAATTAGGAGTTGCTGAGTGTCTTCCAGGTTGAAGGGCTCAAGTAAGACTGGTGGCAAGAAGTCGGGTAACAGAGGGGAGGTGCGGCTCTGCGATTCGTCTAAATCGAGTAGCCGAAGAGAGCCAGCCAGGATAAGGGTTACACGTTCGCCGTTATCTTGCAGTTTTCGCAGGGCACCAAGGATTCCGGGTTCATTGGCGGCAATATCGACTAATTCCTCAACTTCGTCCACCAGGATAAGCACGCGCTTACATTTTGACTGTCTGATTTTGCGACGGAGTTTGAGCGCGATGTCTGAAAAGTTGGCCTGTTCAAGTTCGTCGATATCCAAATCAAGTTGCTCGAGGATCGATGGCTTGTCTTCGATGCTCTCCAGCAACGCTTCTTTGAGACCCTCTGAAGAGCCAGCCCCTTGCACATCCCAAAATAGGGCGAGGGTGTCGGGCCAAACGCCGGTGTCACCTAGCCACTCAATTTGACGCAGCAATGAGGTTTTGCCTGCTCTTCGGTTTCCCAGTAGCCAAATAGGTCGATGCAGTCGCTGGTGAATGACTTCAAGGATTTCGGATCTGCCGATAAAATCGTCGCCGCGCACCCAACGATTGGTGATAAAGCTCATATCAATTCACTCCCTGAATGAGTTTCATTTCATCTTTCATTTTTTCGAGCGTTTGCAGGACATCCTGTTTCTTGATGCGGAAGCGCTGCTCGCTGAGTTTGCCATTAATCAAACTGACACAAATCTTTTGGATCAGATAGGGTTGACCAGTCGTGGTATTAAGAATCAATGAAACGGCGTCGTTGTCGTATTTGAAGATGCCACGCACCGGTTCAAGAATGAGTTCACGAGCCGCTTCCTCGTCAAAAAAGGTCATGGGTATCTCTTCGAAGAAGTTGTACCAAGGTGAGCCGCTGCTCTCCCATTCTTTCTTTAGATGAATGCCAGCCATGACACAGCTAAGGTGTTCTGCGAATTCTTTCATGAATATGCCGCGTAATTTCTGGTTGGTTTTTTCACTGAATTCGTTGATGACGTCGACTTCGTCCATTAATAGGACGATCACCAAGTGCCTTTCTTCGTTGGCTTGCACCGCTTCGATGATGCGCTTGATGTCCTTGGAGAATTGACGGCTGCGGTAGCGTTCGTTCTCTTCGCGAAACTCCAACTGCAGAGACTCCGCAAACTGCGGATATCCGAGTAGGAAATCGGCCATGACATGGTGGAACAGGTCATCCTCTCGGATCCCCTGAAGATCGATGTAGGCGGGCAAAAAGACGTACGTGTCGCTTTCCATTTCGCTCAACCGGTTCTTGATTTGATATAGCAGACTCGTTTTACCAATTCGACGTTCGCCGTAAATCATGAGGCTGTTTTTGTGGACAAGCCCAACGATGCGATCTACTAAAGAGTCGCGCCCGTAAAACATATCGTCGTTAAGGACAGGCGCTCCTGCGATGTATGGATTGAAATTACGCATCATGGCCAGCCGTCGTGTTCGACGCCTCCTTATCCATATCCAAATAGCCAATAAACAGGATAGGCAGCCGGACAGGATCCAAAAACGGGGTTGGGCAAAAAACGGACGCGGCAAATCCAGTAACCGATCGGCTTGTGCTTTTCGACCAAGTTGGTCCGTGACGGTTAGCGAGACGTAATGGAGCCCGTAGGGGAGTTTTGGAAATGAATGTTCGTAGGTGTAGGTGTCAGCTTCAGTGGAGACAAGTGGCTCGTCAACGAGTTGGATATCAGCGCTCAGTGATGTCACAGACCAGCTAGTGACGCCGGCCGGAACCACAAGTTGAATCTCAAGATCTGCTTCTCGCAAACCCTTTCGCGTAATAATGAGTACGGCGTTTGGCAAGCCCGGAACCGTGTCGCCTTCACGTATGCGCGTCACAATTTCTGCTTGCAAGCGTTCGTTTTGGCTTTCCAATGTGTCGAGGCTCTCGCGCATCAATTCTCGTTGCTGTTGCAGATCCTTAATTTCACTCAAACCCTGTTCTAACTGGAGTTCCAGTCGGGCTTTCTCAGCGGGATCAGTTTCTTCGATACTGGCGTCTTCGACGGCTGGTAAGGCATCAATTGCGGCATCGATTCGAGCCTCCAGAGGATCGGCAATGTCAGGCGTCAATACGTCATGCAATGCTAAAAAGAGGGCTTTTGCGGACTGAGGTTGGTCATCGCTCAAATAGGACTCGATGCGTTCAATACTCTGGTTTTGTGTCGTTTGTGCCTGGCGATTAGTGGCGTTGATCATATTGAGGATGTACTGGATATCGGTAAAACGATCGCGTTCTGACTCGTCTACCTCGGCCAGTATTTGGTTTGCGCCATCAAAATCTTCTGTGGCTAAAAGGGCCAACGCGTCGCGGCGCCTATTGATCAACATCTGTTCCTTGTTGATTTCCTGCCGATAGGTCTGAATTCGTCTGGAATACTCGCGCAGGATTGGGAACAGATCGTTCTGAAGCTCAAATGATTGACGCACGACCTCACCCTGGCTGGCTTGTGAAGAGGCCGCGACAGCTTCGTCGAGATGGCCAAGCTTAAAGAGGGCTAGTGCCTTGTAATAATAGGGCTTGTATTCGATCTTCTGGACTGCGCGTATGATTTCGGCTTTCTTGGCGGTCGGCCTTTCTTTGAGTGAGGCATCGATATGGCTCAAACACAGCGCGTAATCGCCTTTCCGATAAGACTTTTCAGCTTCTTCGTAGTGTTCGTACCAATACAAATCTTGTGTAAGTAGTAGCAGTAAGCAGGTGATCATTTTTTCCTCCAAATGAAGGAGGCTGTTAATTCTTGTCCTTGTTGCCAAAGATTAACTGAAAGATCTACTTGCAATTTATTGCCACGCACCAATCCAACACCCAGGGTTAAGTGGTCTTCATCGGCCAGGATTCCGCGCGAGAACAAGCTAATTTTGACAGGATCATGACCAATGTACCTCACCTGGTGGTTGGGATTATTGTAGTAGCCGCCTCGAAACGCCCACACATGATTTTCTAAGGGCAATAACCATTCCACACCGATGTGGAATTCGTTTATGTCTCCAATGGTGTAGTTATCCTGGGAATCGAATCCGGGCGCCTCGATGATGGTAAAACCCCGCTTAATTATTTGCGAATAGAACACGTGTTGCCAGTCGAATAACACGTTGAGCGTATGGCGAGGACGGAAGCGAACGCCTACACCAAAGACGTCTGGAACTACAAATGGAACCTTGAAGTCTGCGATGCGGGGCACCTGGTTTTCTGCGAATTCTTCCACATGTTCCGTTAACGAAAAACGGGGGTTCTTGCGGTAAACGGCTCCCAGAGACAGGGTCTCGCTAAATTCGTACAAAGAGCCAAGCGTCCAGCTGACCTTTTGATCTTGAGAGTCGATGCTTGAAGCGTAAAAGTTTTCAGAGACCTCGGGCCGGATGACAATTTGTTCCTGGGTGAACTGGGTCTTGGCCTGCAAATCGGCTAAGTTCAAGGTTAATCCGACTTTAAAAGCTCGGATCCGCCTCGCTATGCCTACGCCATAAGTCTTGCCATTGAGATTCAATTGCACGTCAATGGCCGATATGGTTTCCGTTCCTTCAACCAGGGACCTTGATACGAAGTCGCGATCTTGGGCGGCATTGACATAGTCATGGCCAAAAACCGCAAAATACCATTCCTTAAATCGATAGTTAAGACTCAAAAAAGAGATCGCTTGCAGTCTCTGTTCCTTTTGTTCAAAGGCAAAATTAATCGTGCCAGATAGTTCACCGGTTCTTGAGTCGAGTCCCCGGTCACGGTATTCCACCGTGATGGCCGGTTCTCTAAGGAACGCTAGACCGGCTGGATTCGAAAAGGACGATGTCGCATCGTCAGACAGCCCAATAAAAGCACCGCCCAATGCGTTGGCTCGGGCTCCTGGCAATGAAAAGTTGAATTGATATTCTCTAAAAAGTTCCTCGTTGGTCTGTGCCCATGCATTGACAACACTAAGCGTGATGAATCCCAGGAAAACCCGAAGAGAAATCCAGCGTCCAAGCGGCGAGCAAAACATAGGCTGGATCATACACGATGTAAGATTCTTTTGGCCCCCGACGAATTGCAAAATTGCCATTGCCAATGAGCTTATGGGGCAAGTTTAGGTTGAGTTGACCAGGTCGACTATTGGTCGAAGATACAGCTTGTCCTGTGATGAGCCCCGTATTCGCTGGTTTTGTACGGATTATGCACGTTCAATGCGACAAGCAAAACATCCTGGTGCAGCAAAATGGACATGGATCTGGTTGATTTTGTCCACTTGAAAGAGTTCGTGAATGGCGCTGGCGGTTTCTTCGCCCTGGCACACACGAGCGTCCGTCAAATAGCCTTTGCTCGAGTAGGCGCGAAGCGATAATTGTCGTGTCTTGAAAACAGCTGGGCACTCGTCAACTTCCAACTGCGCTTGCATGGCGGCTCGCCGAACATAAATAGGACCAGCGCTCCGGTACGGTGTGGCTACATCGTGATGAAGATAGGGAAACAAAAGTAATTCTTCGCCCACTTCCGCGTCTTGTAGGCTCAAACGACAGGGGAATCCTAGCGATGAATTGGCAACGACCAGTCGAGCGTTTTCTCGCTGCCAGTCTTCGGGTGATTTTTGAAACCATTCTGCGGCGATATTTGATGGCAGTGCTTGAATTTGAAATGACATAGCTAATCTCCTTAAATCTGTGTGGGCACATCATAAATTGGAGATAAGCGCCTCGTCTTCCTGATGCTTTCGTGAGATGTTGTGACCGGCGTTCTTGTCTGTAAATCGGTTGAATCACAACAAAGTAGCGAGCTTGGTTGGGCGCTTAAGATCTGTCTTCATTGCATTTGGCTTGAGCTTTGCTACGATGAACCCTATGTACGGGCTCGCTTACCGTTTTACGGCTTTACTTTTGCTGCTATCGACTTTTAATTTCGCATTTGCGCAATGTGATGCTAGTCGGTTTGGCAGGGCTCTGGTTTCAGACCGTTACGTGGATGCCCAGTTGGCCGGTGAAGTGCTGGTATTAGCTAATGGACATGGACTTGTCTTCAGCCGACTCAATGGTGCGAGCGCAGATGTGCTTGCAGTCGAGGCTATTCCTGGACAAACGACGGGTGTTTATTTAGATGGAAACACACTCTTTGTGACCTCAAAAGGAACGGGTCTTTTTACATATCGATTTAACGAACCTGGACAACCTGCGACTCGTGAAGGGTTTACGGCAATCGACGCGATTACGACGGCCGCTTCGTTTGGTCAGGTCCTGTACGTGGGTCGGGAGCAAAGACTAGAAGCCTATGATCTCTCGCGGGGGTTGCCGTACCGCTTGATGGATACCGTGGAGATGTCAGGCACGATCAGAAAAATTCGATCTGACGGTCAATTTGTGGCCGTACAATTTACCGACGGCAAAATGGAAGTCGTTGCCTTTGACCAGATGTTCCAGGTGCCGATCGTACTCAATGTGCAAGGCCACAATGCCTTTTACAATTTCGAAATCACAGAACGTCATATTGTCGTCGATGCGCCTGACGGCATTCGATGGGTCGCAATCAACGAAGACGGGTCCATAGGTGGCAGTAATTTTCTAATTGAGAACAGGGGCGCCAATATTGTGTTAGGCATGGCGCTGGCTGGCGATTTATTATATGCACGCTTTGCGACTGATTTTGTTGTCTATCGCCTCATAGGTGGGCAGCAAGCTAACCGCGTCAGTTCTCGAGAAATCGACTTGTCGGAGATTCGCATTCCCAAAATGTTCGCGTTTGGGGAAGAGTTGCTATTGCTCAATCAATCGAAGAGTCGCCCATGGAGTTTGGCCTGGTACCAACTGCGAGGCTCAAATTTGCAACAAAACGCACTTATTGCCTCGAGACTCGATGAAATTACGGGCGTTACAACGATTGGGAACTGGGTGTTCGTAGCCGCCGACCGTTACCTCTACTATCAATCGCTCGACAACGGCGCGGAGCTGGGTCCCATCGACGCCATGACCCAATTCAATATAGGAGAATCGGTCGTTGAGCTTGTTAGTGACCAGGCGCAATTGATTCTGACCACTTCGCAAGCGGGCAATAACGCCGTCTCGTTGAGACGTATAGATTTCGAAAATGGGAATTTGGTCGAACGCTCGTCGGACTCCTACATTGGGTCGATTCGTGATCTGCGCCATCGTAACGGACGCATTAGCTTCGTCCAATCGTTTCGCGACGCCATCGAGGATCACTATATTGCTCATGTAAGCGCATCAGACCTGGAATCGGACGTCATGCTAACTAGGGACATTCCCATTGGCGGGCCTAACCCCTTTCAATACTTTCAAACATTAAACGACCGCCTCGCTTATTACGATGGTAGTCAAATAGTTATCCATTCGATTCATTCAATCGAACAAATGCAAATCGTCCAGCTAGGAGCCGATCCTCCACCCATCAAGTCATTTGCTTTCTTGGGTGATCTTGGATTGATAGAAACAGAATCTGGCATTCTTGAGCTGGCCCTGTCGGGCACATCTCAGAGTCTGGCCGAATACGATAGCTGGTACGATTTAACCTTAAGCAAAAGTAACCACTTGTTTGTTCAAAACAGGGTTTACCAGGTGCCGGGTCAGTTTTTCCTCCTTGACCGCGAAGAGGATGGCATTCTGTCCGCTCAGCTTGACCTATTGACGAGTAGTTCACCCAAATATCTGTCGTTTGGTGAGAGTGGCTTGTTGGCGGCCGATGATAATTCAGTCGATGAATACGAATTGCTCTGTCCTCCGTTAGCCTATACCTACGTTATTCCTTACCGAGACACTTATGAATTAGACATCAACACCTTCTTGGCGGCGAACACCGTCGTTCAATTGGTAGCCTATGACACGGCGAACCAAGTGGTGGGCAGACAGTTGATGGATCGTGATATTTTGGGCAAGTTGAACCGCAAGCGTTTTGCTGACTGGTTCGTGGACGTAAATGTAAAAGTGACACCTGATACCTTTGTGCTGCATAGCAGTCAACCGTTGACGCCTGTTGTCTCTGGTTCAATAGGCGGTGTTAATGGCCGCTTCGCTTACACGGTGTCACCCAACACTGGTAGTGGCTTGATCTTTCCCCATATAGCCAATCCCGCGCAGGGATGGACAAGTGAGATGCATTTACGAAACACATCGCAGCTTTCGACCACGGACGTGATTATTCTAGAACCTAGTGGCCGCACTCGGTTGCTGGCCATGACCCCGGGTAGTACCAGGGTTGCTGAACTCAGCTCAACCCTTGAAAGCGAAACACGCTGGATATCGCTTCTAAATCAACAGTTGGACACGGTAATTGATGGGTTTGCCCGCTATCGTCGTGCCGACATTGACGACTTGGCTGTCATACCTATGATTAAGGAAGCCAGTGAATTTCTAGTCATTCCGCATGTTATTGGGCAACCCGAGACCTATTGGACTGGACTTGCACTAACAAATCCGAATGCGAGGCCGGTGAGATTGCGTATTATTGGCTATGACCAAGCAGGCTTGATCGCGCTCGACCACGATTTATCAATCGAGGCACTTGGTCAATTTGTGGTTCAACTGGAAGACTGGCTACTCGAACTGGATCGTGAGGATGTTCGCTGGCTGACTGTGGTGGCTGAATTGCCAATTGTTGGCATCGAAATGTTTGGCTCCCATGACAAGAAACAGTTGGCGGGTACCTCACTAAGCGCCAATTCTGGTACCAGTTTGATTTATCCAGGAGTGCGTGAATCCGAGCATGAATCGACGGAGATCGTCATAACCAACCGCGACAGTCGAGCTGAGGCCCTTACGGTGGAAGCCTATTCATCGTCTGGCAGAAGAATCGCGCAATCCGTTATTCAGATACAGAGTAAAGAGCGTCGCTCACTCAAAGTATCGGACCTGTTTGGTCAATTAGCGACCATCCAATTGCCGGACGTTCATACGATTCTAGTAAGTGGAAATCTGGATATTACCGGTCTTGTATTATGGCGTGGCGTGCAATCGGAGTGGTTATCTGTTCATTCGCCATACGCGATCACGGACTAAAAAACTAAGCTCATCATGGCTGAATAGACAGGGTAATAAATGTTCTGCAGCACAACGATGGCAATCAGGATGCCAAAAATGCCGACCGAGCGCATTTTTGTTCGTATCTCGCTCGCCCTGTGCTCAGGAAAAAACAAGAGTATGCCTTCAGATCCGTCCAGCGGGGGCAGGGGAATGAGATTGAATAACAACAGCAATAGATTCAGGCCAACCATAAAGTTGAGGAATTGGAGGATGATGGCTGAAACGGTTAATTGACCATCCATTGTATTGGCGAACCAACCGAACTGCAGACCTAACTTCAATAGACCTAAGCACAAGATGAGGAGACACAAATTTGAAGCCGGACCTGCCATGGCCATTTTTGCGGCTCGATGAGGATGGCGCGCAGCCCAATGTGGGTCGTAAGGTGCGGATGCCCATCCAATCATCATGCCCTTTGTAAACATGAGCATCGCCAAAGGCACGATTAACATGCCCATGGGTTCGCGTTTGATATGGGGAATCGGATTAAGGGTAACTTGTCCGGCGTTATATGCCGTTGGGTCTCCACTTCTGAATGCCACAAAAGCATGTGATGCTTCGTGAATCGTTGTTGAAAACAACCAAGCAAAGATGGCTATCACTACATATTCGACGCCGAAGTCCACAAATCACCTTCCAAAAGTGATCATTCTACACGATTCCTGTCGCTTGTTAAGGTTGCAAATCTGAATGATTTGCCATAGCTGTGATAGCATCAATCAAAGGATCCAACGTGCCAACTATAAATGTACAGGGAGCTGAACTTCATTACGTTGACGAGGGTGAAGGTCCTCAAACGATTCTCTTCTGCCACGGACTTATTTGGGATCATCGCCTTTTTGCCCCTCAAATAGCGTTTTTGAAGTCGCGCTATCGATGCGTTGCCTTTGACTTCCGTGGTCAGGGCCAATCTCAAGTTACTGAAAATGGTTACGATATGGATTCGTTGACCAATGACGCTATTGCCATCATCGATCGCTTGTCTTTGGCACCTTGTCATATCGTTGGGCTGTCCATGGGCGGTTTTGTAGCGATGCGTATAGCGGCAAGGAAACCTTCACTGGTGCGCTCAATCGTGCTTATGAATACAAGTGCTGATCCCGAGCCTGCTCGAAGTGCAGCTAAATACAGATTACTCAATTTTGTGGCGCGCTGGTTTGGTTTAAGATGTGTAGCCGACCGGGTTATGCCAGTTATGTTTGGCAAGACGTTTCTCAATGACGAAAAACAGGATCATTACCGGCAGGAATTAAAGGCACGACTCATCAGTAATCATCCCAAAGGCATTGTGCGCGCCGTGAACGGCGTCATTAATAGACTAGGGGTGATGGATGAACTTAATCTTGTTACGGCGCCGACCCTCATCCTTTCTGGTTCAGAAGACGTGGCAACCATTCCGGAAAAGTCACGTCGCATCCACGAGGCCATCAAACATTCGGATTGGGTGACGATCTCAGGTGCAGGACACACCTCCGCTTTGGAAGCTGCTGACGCTGTTAATCAGTCGCTGGCCAATTTCTTGGACAAGGTAGACGATCAAAACTCTGCATAGCTGTAGAAGTTGAATGCCTATTCAAAAATGCCGCGTTGCGCCATAATATGGACAACTAGGAGGCATCATGACCCTTGAGTTGAGTAAGAACATTGGCAGCCCTGATATACCTGAAGTCGCATCAAAGAATCGGGTGTCTACACAAACGGAATTGGCTGCTGCTTTAGATGAGCTAGTTAGCCGTAAGGCCATGTGGGTTGATCAGGACGTTAGCCATCGAATTCATTGGGTTGATCTCATGATTCAGGGGTTCAGCAGTATTATCGATGAATGGGTGGCATTGAGTATCAAGGCCAAAGGTATTCAGGCGGGAAGTCCCTGTGAAGCCGAAGAATGGCTTGGGGGACCCTTTATCGTCTTACGAAATTTAAGGTTCCTGAAGAAGACATTGAACGAAATTAGACAAGACGGTCGTCCTCTGGCGCCGACCATCTCGGCGGTTGCAAATCGGCAACAAATATCGATCAAAGCGATGCCTTACGAAGTGTATGACTACTTATTCTTTCCGGGAATCACGGCGAGAGTCTGGATGGACGGAGCGGTTACAGCAGAAAATGTCTCGCAACATCTGGCCGCTTGTTACAGACAGGACCCAAAGCCCAGAGTCTGCTTGGTTTTAGGTGGCGGAAACGTATCCTCGATCGCGCCTTTGGATGTCTTTTACAAAATGTTCGTCGAAAAACAAGTGGTTGTTCTTAAGATGAATCCAGTTAATGACTACCTCGGACCAGCCTTCGAAAAAGCTTTTCAACCGCTGATTGAGGCTGGCTATTTGAAGCTAGTTTACGGCGGTGTTGAGGTTGGGAAATGGTTGTGTGCCCACAAGGCCGTCGACGAAATTCATGTTACCGGCTCGAACCGGACCTTTGATGCCATTGTGTGGGGTGTAGGCGATGAGGGTGCAGCGCGTAAGTCTGCCAATACACCACTGTCGAACAAAACAATCACCAGTGAATTAGGCAATGTGAGTCCTGTCATCGTTGTGCCAGGCCAGTGGAGC
Source organism: Holophagae bacterium (assembly GCA_029263455.1). Lineage (GTDB taxonomy): Bacteria > Acidobacteriota > Holophagae > Acanthopleuribacterales > Acanthopleuribacteraceae > JAGQSC01. The sequence continues at coordinate 204,336 of JAJCXM010000003.1, read as the reverse complement.
CAAAGTGATCTAATGTACCAAGCGAATAGATTAGCTTCGATGCTGGCAAACAATGCTGGATTCAACTGCAACGCTACACGCGTCATCATCAACCATCAACAATGGAGCCAGAGACCTCAACTGCTTCAATGTCTTCGTCAGGTATTGGACAAATTGCCTACACGAAATGCCTATTATCCAGGCGCAGCCGAGCGACACGCTGAGTTTGTGAATGCCCATGAGGATGCACAGCAGCTAGGTGCGACCTCTCCAGGTGACTTACCCTGGACACTCATTGAAGGCGTTGAATCCAGCGATGTGTCAGATATGGTGTTCAACATTGAGGCGTTCTGCAGTGTTTTTGCGGAGACGACCATTTCCGCGACGGACACAGCGGAGTTTATCGATAATGCGGTTGAGTTTGTGAATCAACACGTTTGGGGTTCGCTTAATGCTTGCATCATTATTGACCCCAGGACGGCTCGGCAAGCACCTGTTAAACAAGCGCTAGAACGGGCGATTGAAAACCTGAAGTATGGGACCGTTTCGGTCAATTTTTGGCCAGCCCTAGGCTATGCGCTTGGGACAACACCTTGGGGTGCCTTCCCCGGCCATACAAGAGACGACGTTCAGTCAGGGCAGGGGGTCGTTCACAATACAATGATGTTAGATAATCCGCAAAAGACGGTGATCCGCGGTCCTTTCAAAATTTGGCCCGTAGCGCCCTGGTTTGTAAATCATCCTAACCCACTCCCTTTGGCACGACAGTTAACGCAGTTTCAGATAAAACCAAGCGTCTTTGGTGTGTTTCGCGTGTTGTTTGCGGCGCTATTTGGTCGGTGGCTGACTTGATCATGACCAAAAAACGATTCTAATCCAAAAACAGCCAAGTAATTAAATGGGTCCGATACAACAGAGAATCGCTCCTGTATAATCGGGTTCGCTATGATTAGAGGGCATATGAAAGTTATTGGACTGGTTACCATCATTGCTGCATCAGCGGGTACTTACCTTATGATGAAACCCAAGGACGTCGTGAATTATGGCTTTTCTATCGTACGCAAGATTCCCCATGATCGCGATGCCTTTACGCAGGGGCTGGTGTATCACGATGGCTTTTTTTATGAGAGCACAGGCGGTTATGGGACATCGTCCATTCGCAAAGTGCATGCCCTAACGGGCGTCGTTTATCAGGCTTGGGACCTTGATGCAAAATTGTTTGGCGAAGGTTTAGCATTAGTTAACGACAAATTGGTGCAATTGACATGGAGGTCGCGACGCGGATTTATTTATTCGATTGACGATTTCAAGCTAGAACGTGAGTTTGCTGTTAATTCCGAAGGCTGGGGCCTCGCTACAAACGGGCAAGATCTCTATCTGAGCGATGGCTCCGAATTTATCTATGTGCTTGACCCCGAAACCTTTACTAATAGAAAGACATTGACAGTTAAGGATTCTGTTGGAGTTGTAAAGAACCTCAACGAATTGGAGTTTATTGACGGTAAGTTGTGGGCCAATGTGTGGCGCAAGAATGAGATTGTGGTCATTAATAGCTCGACCGGTCGAGTTGAAGGCCGCGTCAATCTCGATGGACTTCGTTCGCGTGAAGACAGCTACGGCGGAGAAGATGTGCTCAACGGTATTGCCTTTGATGCAAGCGAAAACAGATTGTACGTGACCGGCAAGAAGTGGTCATTTATTTATGAAATCAAATTAAATAAGGTGGATTCGTGAAGGGTTCGCGATTGTTCCTGATATTGGCCGTATTAGCTTTGGCGGCATCCCAAATCAGCAGCTATGTGGTCAATCGTAGCCTTGATATTGGTCGTTCACTGCAGGTTTTTGGGCCTGTTTATGTCACTCATGTTCGTAACCATGGCGGCATTTTTGGCGTTTTTCAAGGTCAGGGTTGGGTGTTTGCTGCCGTATCGGCGATTATCCTAATTGTTGTGGTTAGTTGGGTTTATAGGTCTGAGTTTGCACATCGCGTCGAGTACCTATGTTTTGGACTGGTGGTTGGCGGAGGAGCTAGCAACATCCTGGACAGGGTCATTTATGGTTCGGTGGTTGATTTTATTGATATTCACGGTATCCCTTATTGGAATTACATTTTTAATACAGCCGATGTTCTGATTCATGTAGGTATATGGCCGCTCTTTGCCATAGGTATATTTTTGAATCGCCAACCTGAAAATGGAGCGGTTGCTGATGTTGGCGACGTTTCAACGGAATCTTAAACAGGGGAGTGATGGATGGGTGTTCCACTTTTAGACATTAAAGTAATGCATCAACCGTTTAGGCAAGAGTTGCTTGATAAGTTGGTAGAAGTGCTTGATTCAGCGTCTTATATCAATGGTCCTTATGTCGAAGCGTTTGAATCTCAACTCGCTGAATATTGTGGTGCAAAGCACGCTATTGGCGTGACCTCAGGATCAGATGCCCTGATCATCTCGCTGATGGCTCTTGGTATTGAGCCTGGTGATGAAATTATTACCACGCCGTTTACCTTTTTTGCGACCGCCGGCGCGATAGCTCGGGTTGGCGCAACCTCTGTTTTTATCGATATTGAGCCCGATACCTTTAACCTGGACCCCCAAAAACTGGCCGCGGCAATCGGTCCTAAGACCAAAGGCATCATTCCCGTGTCGTTGTACGGACAAACAGCCAACATGGATGCCATAATCGAAATTGCCGAGCAACACCACTTATGGGTCATTGAAGATGCAGCGCAGTCGATAGGTGCCAAGTACAATGGCCGGATGTCGGGCAGCTTTCCATTGGCAGGCACTTACTCATTTTTTCCAGCCAAGAATTTAGGGGCTATTGGCGACGCTGGCGCCGTAATGACTGATGATGATAATTTTGCGCAGCAACTGAGAACGATGCGCAACCACGGTGGCCAAAACCAATATTTTTATGAGCGGGTTGGCGGAAATTTCAGGCTAGACGCAATTCAGGCTGCCGTCCTTAGTGTGAAACTGCCTTACCTGAAAGTGTGGGAAGAAGTGAGGCGCAAGAATGCGGCTTTTTATGACGACGCCTTTGGAGATTTCTCGGATTTAGGACGACCGGTCCAGGCAGCGAATTGCCACCATGTCTATAATCAATATGTGCTACGTGTGTTAGATGGGAAGCGTGACCAATATGTTGAGCGCTTGAAGAAGGCTCAGGTGTCCTATGCGATTTACTATCCTCTTTGCTTGCATCAACAAGCTTGCTTTTCTGGCTTGGGCTACAAAACCGGTGATTTTCCTATTGCTGAAAAAGCGGCCGACGAGGTATTAGCCATTCCAATTATGACCGACCGGGCCGAGCAGGTTGTTGCCGCTTTAGTGGGAGAGCAACGATGACTCAAATAGCGGTGGGCGTTGTGGGCGTGGGTGCTTTAGGATGGCATCACGCAAGATTATATAGCGAGACGGAAAATGCCAATCTTGTAGGCGTGTACGATTTGCACGAAGAGACGGCCAAGAAAGTTGCCGAAAAACTGGGCGTGCGCGTTTTTAAAACCATGGAGGCCATGGCTGCAGAGGTCGACGCCGTAAGTATTGCTGTGCCAACCAACAATCATTTTGAGATTGGTCGCAAATGGTTGAACTGGGGAAAACATATCCTGGTTGAAAAACCGATCACCGAAACGGTGGAAGAAGCGAGTGAATTGATTCAGCTGGCAGATCACAACCAGCTCGTATTACAAGTGGGTCATGTGGAGCGATTCAACCCTGTGATTTCCTATCTGGAAGAGAAAGCAACCCAACCACGCTTTATTGAATGTCACCGACTAGCCTCGTATCCACCTCCGCGACCCGGCCTTCCGCCGCGCGGCACCGAAGTAGGCGTTGTCCTCGACCTGATGATACATGATATCGACCTGGTACTTGCCCTCGTCAAGAGTCCCGTAACCCACGTAGATGCAGTGGGTATTCCTGTGTTGAGTCCCACTGAAGATATTGCTAATGCACGTATTCGCTTTGCCAATGGATGTGTCGCCAATTTGACCGCAAGCCGGGTGACACCTGAACCTATGCGAAAGATCCGCGTGTTTCAAAGCGACACTTACATTAGTCTCGATTACCAAGCCAAAACGGGTGAGATATTCCAGAAAACGGATAAAGGCTTGGTCCGCGAAGACGTACCTATTCATGACCACAATGCCTTGCTTAAGGAACTGGAACATTTTGTTGACTGTGTGGTTGCAGCCAAGACGCAAGAAAAGGTACCGCGTCCTAAAGTAAGCGGTGAATGCGGATTACGGGCATTAGAAATCGCGGTCGCCATCCGCAGCCAAATTCCAGAACTGGGTCTTTACCGGTAGGCGAACCCGGCGAGCTTACCCGAAAGGCTTCACCAACGAGCTTAACCCGTCGGCGTTACGGATAAGTGTTAACGATCGCTGTCTGCTTGGGTAAATGACTTGCCTGTTTGTGCGGTTACATACTGATGATGGTGTATTTGAGTGCCGCTAAGCGGACGCACAAATAGTCGTCCACTTTGGGCCGCAGAAAAGCGCGGCAATCCACGATGACGCCCCAGCTGCTCTACCACAATTCCCATCAATTCGCTTTGGGCAAGTAGACCCAGTGGTTGTCCCGCACTTACCGTTTCATCAACTTCAACTTGAATGGACTCTGGAATCAATGGATAAATGCGAATGCTGCAGTCCTTGTCCACCTCAATTTGAATGGATCCGTCCTCAATGGACTGCACTGTCCCTGTGACGGGGCAAAAGACAGCCCGAGCGTTGTTCCAAGCCAGGATCTTAGAGGGATCGTTTTCTCGCCATTGGGGTAGCATCACAAAGTGCAGGCGATTATTTAATAATCCCGAAGGTGACAGATAAGAGGTGCCGTTGTGTGGGACGGTCCACTCTTCGGCAGGCCCAGGCATTAACCACCAGCGAAAAGCAAAAAGCCACAGCAAGATCAGGCAAGGCGTGCACCACCTTCGACCTACCTGAATTGGATGTCTAATGCCGTAATAATGGCTGAGATCTATGACGGCAGATAGGAAAGCGCCGCAGCGTAGAAAATCGAAAAGTGTTGGATAGTATAGCGATAACTGCGTGGATTCCAAAGTGATCAAGAGCAGCGGCCAAACGATTTGTGTACATGGATAGCGCTTATGTTGAAAATCCCGCTTCAGGTTTGACCATTGGACAAGTCTATATACGACATTCGCATAGGTGACAATCGTGAAACTAGCGATTATAGTAACGATTGCGTGGCTCCTTATTTTCCAGTTGTTTGAAAAAAGTTAATGGTTCGGCGATCTTTTGAATAGGGTTACCGTCTACAATTCTAACTTGAATCTGCCTGGATTTTACGGAGATGATCGCGCAATTTGACTCATGCTTTAGTATAATTAGTCTATATATATGAGTGTTCAACAATGACGATTAGCTACCAAGATTCATTTGTCTACGAGGTTAACGAACGCATTGCGCCATTTGAGGTCTACAAGCGTTTGGGTGTTGGCGCAGTCGGCGAAATCTTTGTGGCACGTAAACCTGATTCCGAAGAAACGATAGCGATTAAGTCACTCAAAGAAGATACCGTAGATCATCTACTTATCCAGCGTTTTCGACTGGAATTTGATCTGCTCAAACGGTTAGAACACACCACCGTGACCAAAGTATTTGATTTTTATGATGCCACACGCCCATTCTTCACCCTTGAATTTGTTGAAGGCAATACCTTCAAAGATGAGTTCAACATTCGTAATATTGGCGAAGCGATCGACTTAGATCGTATTGACCATCTCTTTAATGTGACTCTACAGATTCTTGAGGGACTGAACTACCTACATCAGCACAAGGTGATCCACCGCGATCTAAAACCAGAGAACGTGATGGTTATGCCAGATGGGCAGGTGAAGTTACTTGATTTTGGGGTTGCTCGTTTTCAGGAAAGCAAATTGGCCCTGACACAACATCAAGAAGTCATCGGCACGCTTGAATACATGGCGCCTGAAATGCTAACCGGTAAGAATTACGATCACCGCATCGACATCTATTCTCTGGGGGTCATGCTTTATCGCGCTTTAACAGGTAGACGAATGTTCGAAGTCTATTCGTTTGTTGACCTGTTCAGAGAAAAGACAAGCCGTGAGAGTCCTTCGATGGCTGTCATGGATGGGACTTCAGTGCCATGGCTTGTTGAAGCCGCCAACCGTATGATCATGCGTGATCCGCTCAATCGATATAGATCGGCCGCTGAAGTACTTGGCTTCTTTGACAGGCAATTGACGGCACCAAAGTTTGAGCCACAACCGGTCAAAGTGGGTGCTTCACCACTGCTGACGATACGCAATGCGACCATGTTAGGTCGTGACGACGCCTATTCAACAATCGCGAAGTGGATCAGCTCCAGGTCTTCCCAACCCGCGTTAGTTCGCGGCACAACCGGAACGGGAAAATCGAGATTTGCGGACGCGGTTGCACGCATGTGCCTTGAAGAAAATTATGGCGCAGTGGTCATTCATGGCGAGTTGTTAGCTCAAGAAGAGGGCAATGTTTTTCGATCAATTGTTAATTTGATTGGCAAAGATCGATCTCATGAGTTTTCGCAAGGAACCCTCTCGTCGGAAACTTTGACGCCTGTGCAAGTCATCAAGCTACTGTCTCAGCGCTGGCGAGCTCCTGGCGTGATCATTATTGATGACATCCAACATTTGAGCTCGACTCAACTCAGTGAGTTAGTTGATTTCTTTTCGTCTGCGCGCACTAAACCAGGTGAATGTGATTTCATTTGGATGCTGTTACTCAACGATGATGCGGAATCATCCATGAACATCGGTGGTTCGTCTTTTGTTGACCTGCTTCCTCATCGAGTCTCCGTCACCATGAATCCGTTGGAAGAAGATGAAGTTGCATCGCTGTGTACTTATCTGATGGAGGGTAATGAGGTAGAGACTTCGCTTGTCGCTGAACTGGCCGAACTTAGCTCGGGATTACCCTATTCAGTGGCCAACTTACTCGCCGTTCTGTTGGAGCGCGACTTGTTGGTGTTTAGAAGCGGTAAATGGGTCTTCCGTCGTGAAGATGAGTCCTCTACGATTCAGGTCAATCTAACTCAAGTCTTGATTCGACAGTTTCAGCTTCTTCCACCTGGAGCGCGGGATCTGTTGGCACTGCTTGCATGTTTTGGTTATCAATCTTCGATGCACGTGTTACTGCAGGCGTCAGGACTGAAAGATAATGAATTTGACACTTATTTAAACGAGCTCATCCTGCAAGACTTCGTCTCGTTACGTCAAGAAATCGTTGTGTTTTCTAGTTCACGTCTTCAACGCCACGCTTACGAGTCATTGTCAGACGAAACGCGAACCGAATTGCATCGTCAAGCATTAGCGGCGTTAGTTGCAGTCGTCAAGAACGATCGCGATATCCGTTTTCTATTTTCAGTTATCCGACATGCTTCTGTGGCCCAAGACACTGCTCACGTTTTCAAGTACAGCAAGGAGTTAGCACTCTTTTTCTTTGAAAAAGATATGTACGACGAAGCACAGCAGTATTTGGGGAATGCCATTGCCTATTATCAGGGTCCGCCAAGACTGACACTGTTTGAGGCCTACTTTTGGAAGGGCGAGGCGGAACTTTGCTTATATCGATTGCAAGAGGCGGGCGTCGATTTTCGGTCTGCCATGGATGTTCTTGATCTCGTCGAGGTTCCTAACAATGAAGATCCAGAATTGTACCGTACGATGTTGCGCCGATTGGTGTCTCACAAGCTGGCGCTTATCGAAGTACGCAAACGCCGTTATGCCAATGCCAAATCGGTTTGGCATGAAATCGAAGGCATGATGCGTGAGGTCAATTACATCAGTCATCGCAGACGATCGAATGATGAATTGGCGATTAACGACACCAATTGGATCGCTAGCACGCAGCCAAGCAAGGTATGTGACCCTGAGAGCCATCAATATGCAAGGTTGGTTTTTCATACGCTAATTGAATGGGATGCTCACGGTGACTTTGTTGGACGCCTTGCGCGCCGCTGGACTTGGGATGCTGAAAACCGGAGCCTGACTTTCATATTAGAAAAGGGCATGAAATACCATAACGGAGCCTTGGTAAGGGCGGACGATGTTGCCTTTGCCTTAGACCAGATTAAAAATCAAAGCTATTTCAATACGCTGTTAACCCTGCCTGCCAGACGAATCAGTTCATGGAAAGTGGTTGATTCGTCTACCATTACCGTCACCTATCACGATGAGTTACCAGCGAACATGACGTTTTGGTGTGATTTAATGATCGTGCCGTCCTATGTTTACCACCATCAAATCGAATCGAAATCAGTCGATCCAAGCCAAGCGATGGTGGGATCAGGCGATTTCAAGGTGACTCGACTCGAAGAAAAATTGAAACGCCTAGAACGCGTTAAGAAGGCGAGCATTGGCATTAATCGGCTGGATTTAGTTGCGTCGGATCATGATCCCGTAGGCGACTTGGTACGCGGCTCGGTAGATGTTGCCTTCATGCCGCTCAAACGCTGGCATCAATTGACACCGTTGGCTCAAGTGCGAGACTCAATCGTTCGTGATTTTTACGTGTCAAATAAGGTGTATCGCTTGTGTTTTGACGAAAGTCGGCAGCCATTGTTTGATCGTGAATTTAAGCGAGCCTTTTATCGGTGTCAGCTACTTGAGTATTGGACGTCGTCGTTACTTCGTAATGAATTTACAGCCGTACATGGTTTGCCTTTGGTTAGTCAGAGTAAAACAAGTGCCCCAACAACGATACGTCAAGCGAACGTTGAATTAGTTGCATTGCTCGAGCGCAGGGGCTATCGAAAAGAACATGAGCTTTGGGTAAAGGGCGGTGAACCCTTTTCAATTCAAATTATCATTCCTGATGATCGTTCTATGAGGAAATGTTTCGAGGCCATGGTTCAACATTGGTCACGTCTGGGTTTTAAACTGAAAGTGGCGTGGAAACCCCTTGATGACTTTACGAAATTGATTGCGCACCCCAAGGTAAATGCCTGGATAGACGTCTATTGTCCTGAACCCAATTACGATGGCTTAACCGACCAAATACATTCGAAGAGCGAAGCGAATGTCATTGGCTACTCATCTGAAATGATGGACGAGCTACTGAATCAACTAGATAGAACGGCTCCGCAAACGCGCAAGCAAGTTATTTTGAAGATCAATGAGTTATTTGCTTCAGAACTCCCTTGGCTACCTCTTTTCCAACCGAAAACCTTTTATGCTTACGCGGCTTCGCTTGGAGGTCTGATGCCTTCTTTGAAAGGGATCTTGAGTCCCCCAGGTGGTGTTAACTACGTATCCCAAATTGGTTCGCCGCAATAAACGCTCGTGTTCCCACTGACATGGGAGCCAGGATGGATATAGTACGCCGGCTAAGCTAGTTGCTAGCCCTGTGTGCTCAATTGTGGTAGTTTTCCCAATTCCACTACTAGGGGAGGGCACCCGTGACGGTATTGACGACGCTAAGAGACCGTGGATTCATTTATCAAACAACCCATGATCAAGAACTTGAGCAGCATTTACAAAAGAGCTGCACATTTTATGTGGGTTTTGATCCAACGGCAGATAGCTTACACGTCGGATCACTGGTGCCAATTATGGCAATGGCTCATATGCAAGCGGCCGGTCATCACCCAATCGCCATCCTTGGTGGAGGCACGGCGCGCGTTGGCGATCCTTCAGGCAAGACAGAAATGCGTCAAATGCTCGAAGACGGCACCATTGAGGCCAATGAGAAGGGGATAGCTGAGCAATTAAATCGCTACCTGGAATTAGACGGTAAACAAGGATCTATTCAAAACAATAAAGATTGGTTGATTGAGTTACGCTATATCGATTTTTTGCGTGATATCGGTGTTCATTTCAGCATCAACCGTATGTTAACCGCCGAGTCGGTGAAATCACGTCTGGAGACGGGTTTAAGCTTCATTGAGTTCAATTACATGCTCTTGCAAGCTTATGACTTTTACATTTTAGCCAAAAATTACAACTGTACGTTACAAATGGGTGGCCAAGACCAATGGGGCAATATCGTTGCGGGCATGGATTTGTGCCGCCGAATGGGCGAAGATCAGCAGGCGTTTGGTGCCACCTTTCCGCTAGTTACAAACAGTAACGGCGCCAAGTTCGGCAAGAGTGAAAAAGGGAATATTTGGCTCGACGAAGCGCGCACGCCGATCTTCGATTTTTACCAATTCTGGCGTAATGTTGAAGACTCGGACGTGAAACGATTTTTGCTACTCTTCACTTTTCTACCAGTTGCTGAGATCGAACGATTAATAGAAGAGAACATCAATCGAGCTAAGGAAATCTTAGGGTTTGAGGTGACGCGATTGTGTCACGGGAATGAATCCGCGAAAAAAGCATTCTCTACGGCTGCGGTTCGTTTTGGTCAAGCAGATGAAGGCGGACAGGTAAAAACAAGTTCAGGCATTGCTTCTGTGAATGTTAAGGAGCACCTGAATACGCCGTCCATTTCTGTGCCGATGGCAGATATTAAACAGATGACATGGACGCAACTACTGGTTCTAGCTGACTTAGCTCAGTCAAATAGTGAAGCCAGGCGTTTGGTTCGGGGTGGCGGAGCTAAGGTCGATGATCAAGCATTGCAGGAAGCAGATGAGTTAGTTTCAGTGGCCTCGATTGCCCGAGGAGAATTCCTGCTTCGCGCTGGCAAGAAACGAATGAAATTGGTGAAAATCGTTTCTTGATTGAACCAGTTTCTCAGTAGTTATATCTATTTGTTTGTTTACTGGCTTGGCTGATGTTGAGGTAGAAGCCGTAGAGGCATTACCTCAATTCGCTTCATACTGCCCGCGAGTGGCCGAATTCGTTGTAGCTATTTAGGCAACGACGAACATGCTTAGAAAACGCGCTGTGTGCCGCTTGTAGTCGTTCGGATTCGGGGCGCGCAGGTGTTTGATCTAAAGGATGCACTGTGTCTGGAACGCAGGGCTGCGCGGCTGGAATATTCAACATTTTGGATCAAAGCTATCCAACGACTTGGATTCTGCACACTTGTGCACATTTGTTACATACGTGTGTTAACCGTAAACAGTTTGTAAATCTTTGATCTTTTTGTAATCAAACCGATTTGGTATGGGGCTTGCTCTATTGAGGCCGATCAACTGTATGACTACATACAGGGTCTCCGGGACCCTAAACAGGTCCCAGAATTTTTTACTCATGATGGAGGAGTAATAATGCTTAAGCGTTTCATCATGGGGCTTTTATTAGTCTCAGCTATGTTCACCTTCGCGGGTACCACTGGTACATTGCAAGGCAATATGGTCGACAATAATAGTGCCCCCCTACCGGGCGTTGTTGTTACGGTAAATTCCAGTAACTTGCAGGGCACAAAGTCGGCGGTTTCTGACTCGGATGGTCAGTTCCGCATTCCTTTGTTACCTCCTGGAAAATACGAGATGACGGCAACTCTTGAAGGATTCAAAACACAAAAGACCAGCTTTCAAATTAACCTTGACCAAACGACACGTATCGACGTGCCCATGGAAATTGGTGGTGTGGAAGAGGTTTTAACCGTTACAGCAGGCGAAGTTCTGCTGGACACCACCTCAACGACCATCGGTGGCAACTACGATGAAGAATACTTCTCGGAATTGCCAACAGGCCGTTCAACTAACTCCTTGGTTAACTTGGCTCCAGGCGTATCTGGACAAGATGGATCAGGTGGGTTTGTTGTTTATGGATCTTCGGGTCCTGAGTCTAACTACATTATTGATGGCCAAAACACCACCAATATGGAGTATGGCTTAAACGGCAAGCGCATTAACTTTGACTTTGTTCAAGAAGTTCAAGTTAAGACCGGTGGTTATGAAGCTGAATTCGGTCGCTCAACTGGTGCTGTGGTCAACGTATTGACTAAATCTGGTGGCAACGAATTCTCCGGTACTGTATTCGGCTACTTCCGCGATGCAGACTTCTACTCAGATGCCGATACTCCTTCTGCAGGCGCTAGATTTTCTGGTTCCGATGAAGAAGATTTCGGATTCACTTTGGGTGGCTATTTCATTAAAGACAAGTTGTGGTTCTTTGCAGCAGCTAACCCTGCTGAGCAAACAGACTACTATGATTTTGTCGCGGATAACCCATTCCGACAGGGTCAGTTTAGTGATTCAACTGAAGACCTAAGTTGGTCTTTCAAAATGACCTATAACATCAACGAAAATAATGACTTGGTGTTCAACGTCTTGTCCGATCCTCGTGACTTCACCAACCGCTCCAGCGGTGGCGCAGCCGATACCGATCAATTGGTCGAATCCGGTGGCGACAACATGCAATTGAAGTACACGTCTTTGTTAACCGATTCATTGATTTTTGAAGCTCAAGTGGGAACCCACGAAGAAACTTCAAACAACAAAATCGTTAATGCGCCTACCTTTGGTGGCGAGCGCGGAGCATTGGTATATTCAACTGAACTTAGTTCTTCAACCATCCAACGTGGTGGCTTGGGCTTTTGGGAAGAAGAAAATGCTAATCGCGAATCCTTCAAAGCTACCTTGGAAGGTTTCTTTGGAAGCCATCAAGCAAAATTCGGTATTGACTATGAAGATAACGAATTTGATTCGGTTCGTGGTTATGGGGACGGCTATCGTTTCCGCCTAAGACAGGCAAATGCCGAAGGCGCCCACAACTACGCACAAATTCGTTCCTTTGTTGATCGTAATACGGATGGCCAAACACCACGTCCAAATGGTGCCCAAGCTATCACGCACACCATCAACACTGCCTTCTTCTTACAAGACACTTGGGAAGTGAACAGTCGTTTGAATATCAAAGCCGGCATGCGCTATGAAATTCAACGAGTGGAAAACGCCACGGGCGATGCTGCCTTTGAACTAGATGCCAACTGGGCACCTCGTTTAGGCATCACCTATGACGTGATTGGAAACGGCAAATCGAAACTTTATGGTTCTTTTGGTCGTTTCTTTGAGAACGTTCCTCTGGACATCAATAACCGCGCCTTTGGCGCAGAAACCTTTAACATCACTCAAATTTACCTTGATGCAAACGGCCTTAACTTAGATCCTTCACAACGAACGATCGAAGGTTTTGATCCACGTCTGTTGATCGATGCCAACGGCAACTTGTTGCGTGGTGTTGATGATGCAAACGTTCGCTTCGAAGGTCTCTTTGGTGGCGATAACGAGCCTGTATCTGACAACCTCAAAGGCCAAGGCCTTGACGAAATCATTGCCGGCTTTGAGTACGAATTCATGCCTAACTGGGCAGCGGGTATCAAGTACATTGATAAATCCATTATTCGCGTTATCGAAGATGTTTCTTTTGATGGTGGCAACACCTACATCATTGCAAATCCAGGTGAAGCAATCGAATTCACTTGGGGCGCAAATTATGAGCTAGAGTTTGACGATGCCTTGGGCAACCATCACCTGTACAACCAAGGTGATTCCGTTGTTCTGAGCGCAGAACAAACCGGATTTGTTGATCCTAAGCGTGACTACAAAGGTATCGAACTTTCTATGCGTAAGTCGTTCTCTAACAACTATGCATTTAACTTCTACTACCTGAATAGTGAACTCAAAGGTGACTACATCGGTCTGTACCTGCCATTCTATGGTCAAACCGATCCCAACATCACTGCGACTTATGACCTCACTTCAACGCTTGTAAACGGTGACGGCTTCTTGCCTAATGACCGTGAGCACCAAGTAAAAGTTGATGGTTTCTATCGCTTTGACTGGGGTATGTCAGTTGGTTCTGTAGCTCGATATTGGAGCGGTACTCCTTACTCTGCGTATGGTACACCTCCTGATGATGGCTACGGTGAGTATCACCTGTTGACTCGTGGTACAGCTGGTCAATTGCCAAGTCAAACTCAGTTTGACATCAAATTGGCATATGAGTGGCGTTTCGCGAATCGTTATGCGATGAATTTCTACTTAGACGTGTTCAACTTGTTCGACAAGCAGGCCGCAACTTTCGTAGACGAAAACATCACGATTGACGTTCTCGAAATCAACGAAGTTCAAAACGCTGATGGTTCAGCTACCTTCGACGATGTCGAAAGTCTGAGCAGCTACATCACTTCAAGTGGCCGTGAGATATGGCCTCTGTTTGGTCAACCAACTCAACTTATGCCTCCGCGCTACTATCGCGTTGGTCTCAAGTTCTCCTTCTAATCTAGTTGGAGTTAGACATATGGGGCACCCTTTCGGGGGTGCCCTTTTTGCATATGTACTAGAATGTGAAAATTGCAACGAAGTTGTGCTCTTGGGGGTTACATGAAAACGTTTCTTTTTGGCTGTGTTTGCTTTTTGATGTGCCGGACGGCGACGGCCCAGTTTGATCGCCTTAATGAAATTTCTGTGCACCCGCAAGCTATTGCGATTGCGCAACAGAATATGAAACTTCCCTCGGGTTCCATTCAATTCGAAGATGTCGTATTGGCCCAGATTACAATTCCTTGGGACCACGGTGCCGATCTACCGATCGGATATATTCCGCTGTCCGGCGTCATTACCGCTACGCTTGATCTCAAACAGCCCCAGGACGGTCGCGTAGCTAAACATAATCTTGCCGGTTTGGAACTTGTCCGTGGACGGCATGTTGAGATACAGGGCGAAGGTGATCTTGTGTCCTCGGTTTCCATAAAGGGTAAAGGCATCATCTTCTCAGCCATCGATTTAAAAGGTAGCGTGATGGCTTTGCCAGCTGATCTTAAGGAAAAGGCAGAGAATGTTATTCGCGACTACCTAGAGAATCGCGATGAGATCTTTTTTCCTACAAAAATGTGCATGGAACCCTTATTAGCTACTCTATGTGCCAGACTTAATCATAAGGGCTATCTATTTTTTGATTTCACAACGGACGACAAGCCATTTGCCTTTTTTGTGGATGCATTTCGGAATTTCAAGATGGGCTTAATTGCGTTTGACCGTTTTGATGATGTCCTGAAGGCTGAAACACATGTCGTTGTTGATTTGATCCCAGATTTTCGCCAGCCCCGGATTCATACAGTTGGTGCAGATTATTTGCAAGCCACCGTCAGCACCGACAATTTGAAACAGTTAGACTTTGACGTTCAAGTTCAATATACCGATCCCCAGGGGGGTGATCGCTACATATACTTAGACTTAATGTCTGAACGTTCGGCCAAACGCTTCAAGACACGTGACATAGAGCAGCATTCGTTAGGCTTTGGTAGTCTTGTCGAAACGGCAGGCCAAAGCGAGGTTGAAGAGTTTGGTTATGTAACCGTTAAAGATCTTATCCACTACAAGCGCAATATGGAAAAGCACGCCATCGTTTTGCGATCGGTTAAGAGCTCGGATGGCGAGGAACTACGATTCGCGCACCAAAACGATGGTCTGGTGGTTGAACTGCCCATGGCCAGCCAAGCGGGCAAACCGTTTAACCTGTCCTTCAATTATGGTGGCAATGCGTTGGCACAAGATTTTGGCAATCAACTGGTTCATTTTGACGAATATGCTTGGTGGCCACAGCCCTATTACTATAACGCCCGCCCTAGCGTTAATATTAGTTTTAAGTTACCCAAACCTTGGCTCTTAGTCTCCCCTGGCAAACTCAGCAAAGAAGGGCACGACAAGGAAATGAATTGGGGTACTTTTACCGATGAGAGACGTCTATTGAATCCGAACATCATACTTGGGAACCTCAAACAGATAACGTACTCTCACAAAGGCTTTGACGTTAATTACTATTCATACGCGCAGGAGAAGAAAACGACCGTCAAGAAAATGGACAAACTGGCGGTCCAATATTTGGATTTTTATGGCAACCTACTTGGCGTTGTACCTTTCGAAGAATTCAGTGTTGTTGAGGTTCCTAGTTTACAAGCATTGAGGCGTCCGGTACCCGGAGTGATCGCTGTAGACGAGCAAACGTTTAATCGTTTCTCGGCTAGTCTTAAGGGCTCACAAAGGGCAGATACGGCAGGATTTAGAGGAATTAACGAGTCATTGGCTGTTGGTTTGGCGGGGCTTTGGTGGAATTCAGTCGTGCAACCGGCTTCCGCTTATGATGCGTGGTTTGGACGCGGTTTCTCCGAATACACAGCCTATTTGATGATGGCCGTAGCGGACCGTGACGATGTAGAAGGTAAATTTACGAAACGCTGGGATGCCCGGGGCAAATATGTGAAGAACTTCCCCATCAGTCACGCTTTATCTATCGTCGACTACAAGAATGCTCATATTCAAACAGACTTGTTGCAATACAAAGCTGCCAATATGATTCATCAAATACGAACAGAAATGGCCGATGACCAAAAGTTCGTCATGCTGCTGAGTGGCTTTATGCAGCGCTCAAATTTCAGAGCCCCAACCACGTGGGATTTCATGAGTGCATTAAAATCCGTGTCAGGACAAGAAACGAGTGGAATTTATCAAGAGAGCTTTATAGGTTTTGTCGACTAGTCCTGTGGAATAGCGATTCCCTGCGGCTTGTCTTCGGAGTCCTCGTCGTCATTGTCGGCATCCCGAACCCTGAAAACGCCCCACATCCCGTGTTTAACGTGCGGGATGATGTGGCAGTGATAGAGCCAGTCACCTGTCCCTGATCTGGTTTTGGAAGCTTCCGCTGACAAGAAATTGGCAATATGGCGAAAGGGTTGCCCCCCTGCATAAAACATGATTTCGCGTGTGTCGCCAGCAGGTACCGCAATATTATCGCTGTACTTTTGCGCCTCGACGTCCCACCAAACGTGCCCATGCAAATGAAAAGAATGGGTTGTTTGACTGCCGAAACTTAAGAATCTGAATCGTATTAATGAACCTAATGTGACGTCATAGACAGGCGTCCTAGGGTCTCCAATAATATCTGTCCGCAGCGGATCCCAGCGACTGGCGCCATTCATAATAGACATCTGCATTCGTGGCGGTAGCATGGCTGCATAACCATTTAGCGCGTGAGCGTGCATGACATTACTATTTTGCATATGCAAGAATGGCGGAATAAATTGACCCGAATAAAAATCATCGATGTATTGGTCATAATCTGGGTAGTCGGAAAAGATGATTAGAAAGTCATGATCAACCTGCACTCCGGGTTTTAAAGGCTCGACGACGAGGGCCAAATGTAAACCACGACCAACTGTGTGGGACGGATTAGCGTGGTCATGCAAAGGCCACAAACCTGGGATATCAAGTTTTTTGTAAAAATAGGTTCGGGACTGACCCGGTGGGACTAGCCCGTCATACTCAGGGCCAAGCTCCAGATTGTTACCAGCCCGTGTGCCGTCTTGATCAATGTCGTAAGAAACGCCATGTGCATGAATGGATGCATAGGTTGGATACTGAGTTTGATCAGCATTCTGGCCGTAAGAAAAGGTATACGCCTTGTTAGCAGGACACTCTTTACAAACCGGCCCCTGCACAATTCGCACAGGTGCTTCACCTTCGCCAATTAGGTTCATAAAGTGAATAGTCATAGATGTATTTTGCATGGCATGCAAAACGACCGGTTGATATTGCCCGTTATCGAAATCTGTTTTCAATTCTTGCCGAACCACGTCGGCTCTGATGTTGTCAAAGGTACCGACTTGCTTATAAAGAAGGGCTATCGGTTTATCCCACAACATCGAATTGGGCATATTAGACGGATTTGTCTGAACATCAATGGCAACGATATAAACTTCATTCGCCAATGGAATGTTCCTAATATCTATGGGTGGACCTGCTAATGCAAGTAAGGTTGACAGATACAGGCATATAATTTTCATGGTTCTAACCTTTTAGGGGTCTATGCAGTTAACGACTTGAATCAATGGTGAGTCAATGGCATTCACGGGCCATTGAGCCGCATGGGCTAAGAGATCCTGCATGTTAAGCCCGTTCTGGTCCAGATCAAATACTAGGCAAGGGTTACTCACCTCACTGCAGCCAATCTGATAGCTGTCCATAAGGTCAAGCATGATCTGCATTGCCACAATTGGCTGGTTTTGGATAACTGTTTCGAAGGGGAAGCCGAGCATGAGTGATCGGCTGGTTTCAACGGCTGCATTGTTGCCGTTAAGACCATCAAAGGCTAGCGCCCCTGATCCTGGCTCCAGCGTATCGAAATATTCGGATCCGACCGTTGGGTCTAATGACAATTGGCCATAGCTCGCAAAATTCCCTATACCCACGACCGAGTCGTAGTCGCCGCCGTCGCTATCGGCAGTGGCGACGCCTAGTTGCGAGCTCATAAAGGTCGTTACGCCGCCCTGATCATATAGGTAGTCTTGGCAAGTCATAAACAAATAACCGCCTTGCTGTAGATAGGTGGTGAGATTGGATTCGTCTAGATCCGTTGGTCCCGCCTGAGGCGAACTGGTGCCTCCATATTGATCGCCCGAAAACCAAATGATCCATTGATAGTCTTGCATCATGGCCAGATTCGGTCCGTTTGCACTGGTTCCGTTGACGTCGTATACCGCATAAGGAAGCCCCATTGATTGCAATAAACTTGCATAGTAAGGACGGACGTCTGGTGTGTTGTCATCGTCGTCTACCAATAAGACAACGGGCTTAGATGTAAAGAAGGATTGAACGGGTGTCGCAGCACTTGAGCCACATGGGTTATCTGTTTGAACGTGCCAATAAAACCACTGATCGGTGACCAGGGCCGGCAAGTCGACATTATTCGTCGCCACCGTTTGCTCAAATACCGGGTTAAGCATTGCTTCATTGTCGGCGACAACGACATGATAGAGCCGTTGCGGACCCTGACTCTGCCACGAAAGCGACACACTTTGGGAACCTGTACAGGAACTCATATCAGCTGGCGTCAGATTTGAAGGCGCATCGTCGGGACTATCAAATACGGTCAGACTTAAGAGGATCTGGCGATCAGGTGCGCCGCTGGCCACCCCTGTAAGTGTGATTGCGTAATCGCCAGCAATGACAGATGCGTCTAACGAGAGCGTCAGTTGGGTGGAATCACCAGGATTAATGGGGTTGCTACTGAATTGTGCGGTCGCGCCTGATGGTAGACCGGTCACCGACAACGAAATAGGTTCCGTGAACCCAAGCACGGAAACCGATTGCACGGCGACCGTATTGGAATCATTGTCTATGCAGGCCGCAAACTCAGCGGGGTTACTTGTTAGCGAGAATCCAGCGGCCAATGATGGTTCAAAAACATACAATCCAGAATTTATGTCAGACACAGCGACAAGGCCACTTTGAAAATAAGGGTATACGCCCCATGCGCCGCTGAAAGAAGCGTTGTCATTGGGTGGATACGTGTCGTAGTACCCATATTCGACGGGATTGACTGGGTCAGCGATGTCAAGAATGGTGTATCCGCGAGTGTAGTTAGATAAGTGCAAAAAGGTATCTTTAATAAACGCGTTGTGGTCAATGGCGTTGGTCGGTCCTGTCCATGTCTGAACTAACTGAGGTTGCGTCATATCGATCAAATCAAATACACGAATGGTTGTTGGGATGGAGGCGTTTTGTTCATCTAGTTCATCACACACGAACAAATAGCGCCCATCTTCGGAAACCCAGCCGGAGTGGCAATAATTGAGATTAGGGTAAGTGTAACCATCCAAAGTCTGGGGATTACTCTTGTCATCGAAATTTATAATTGAGAAATTGTCGGAGCCGCAAAATGCGATGCCGATATCTTGACCGTCGAAACTTGGATCTGCCCAATGGTTTCCAAGATAAAAATCGTGCACGTAAAAATCATCCCAAATGCCCGTCTGCGTAGGAACAAGAGGGTCTGACACGTCCAGGACTACAACGCCGCCGCCACCAATATTGGCACCTAGAATATAGACAAATGGCTGGCTGCCGTTAGGGTCTACGTAAATGTTGTGAGCTTTGGATAAACCCCCGCCGGTATAGGTGGCTGCTAAGCTAATGCTAGCCGGAAGGTTTGAAAGATCAATCACCTGCATCCCTGAGCCGGAGGCTTCTGTGGTGACAAAGGCAAAGGCGCTGAATTGGCCAGGCGTGTTGTCATAAGTGAATGACTTCACGTCCCGCCAGGTACTTGAGTTACCTGAAATCATGCCTACTTCAATGGGAAGATCGGGATTGCTGATGTCGAAAACGGCTGTGCCATTACTGGCTCCCATAATCACATATTCTCGTCCTACTGCATCCGTGATTCCCCAAATATCGTTACCAGAACTAGGTTGCAATGAAAAATCATTGAGCGTAACCTGAGACCGAAGGGTCACATTCACTTGAGCAATCGTGTAACTCGAAATAAGCGTAAAAATGAATAGCCGCATGGTTTCGTTCTCCCGAATGTTAGAGAAGATCACTTCGGCCGATTAAGTCCTGCGAAGTGACTCTAGCAGGGCTGATTTGCGTGTCGCACCAGCCTACAAAAATGCCATAACAATCTCTAAACCAGATTGTTGGCAAATAATCATCGTCTCATTCTCGCCGTTCTTAACCTAAAAACCAAGCGAAAGCCGCGCCATTGTGATAAAAGTCAGTCGTTTAAGTTACCTGGCAATGGACTTTGACTAAGTAAATAGGCACGAATGAATTCTCGTAAATCGCCGTCAAGTACTCGGTCTGGCTGGCTGGATTCCATGTTTGTCCGGTGATCTTTAACCATTTTGTAAGGGTGCAGCACGTAGCTGCGTATTTGGCTGCCCCACGCAATCTCTTTCTTGGCAGCAGCACTGGAGTCTATTTCTTCACGGCGACGTTGAATTTCTATTTCAATGAGCCGTGAGCGCAGGACCTTCATAGCCGACGCCTTGTTCTTGTGTTGGGAGCGCTCATTTTGACATTGAACAACTAGTCCACTGGGTATGTGCGTGATGCGAATGGCTGAATCTGTCGTGTTGATATGTTGTCCACCAGCGCCTGAGGCACGGTAAGTATCAATACGCAAGTCGCCTTCGTCGATCACGAGTTCGCCATCATCCTCAATCTCTGGTGTTACATGGATACTGCAGAAAGAGGTATGTCGTCGTTTGGCTGAGTCGAAAGGCGAGATTCTCACAAGCCTGTGGATGCCGCTTTCTGCTTTCATGTAGCCGTAGGCAAAAGATCCGACAATTTCCACGGTTGCGGACTTGAGACCTGCTTCGTCACCATCTTGATAGTTGAGCACCGTTGCTTTGAAGCCTTCGCGTTCCGCGAAGCGCAGGAACATTCGATACAGCATTGAGGCCCAGTCTTGACTTTCGGTACCTCCGGCACCCGGGTGAATGGTAAGGATTGCATTGCAGGTGTCGTGCTCTTCAGAAAGCATCATGCGAATTTCAGTTTCGTCTATTAATTTATAGTAGTTATTTAGAGCCTCGACTAATTCGCTTTCAGCATCTTCGCCCTCAGAGATCAGTTCGCGTAAGACAGTCACTTCCTCTTTTAGGTCATAAAGCGATTGAGCAAGGTCTAAGTTTTCTTGGATGGCATTGCGTTGACGCATAACCGATTGGGCTTTTTCGGCATCGTCCCAAAAGGCGGGAGACGCACTTTGCTGTTCGAGCCCAACTAGCTGTTTCCGTGCTTCGGGGCGGTCAAAGATACCTCCGAATGCGTTCGGCTCTTCCGCTTTGTTCGTCCCATTCCTTTAATAGATCTTCCATGTTTCTAAACCCCTTCAAGCACGACAAAGGCCATAGCATAATCTCTTTCGTGTGAAATGGAAAGATGGTTGGCGGTGACACCGAGTTCGTTAGCGAGGCGTAGTGCTGCGCCGCTGAGAATTAATAGCGGAGCGCCGTTTTGTTGGCGAAAGATGGTAAGATCATGCCAACCGACGCCCTTGGCGATCCCAGTGCCTAGCGCTTTGGCTGCAGCCTCTTTGGCTGCGAACCTTCCAGCTACAAAAGTCGCATGCATGTGCGATGCCTGTTCTGCTCGCTCCTCAACGGAGAAAATTCGACGTTCAAATGCACCCTTCCAACGTGTGCAAATGCGTTGAATTCGTTGGACTTGGACGATGTCTGTTCCGACGCCTAGTATCATCATTCCCGCTTGACTTTAAAGGTATGCTTTGCTATTTTTCGTTGTTCATTGCGGCCCTAGGCGCGTAGCTCAGGGGTAGAGCGCTACCTTGACACGGTAGAGGTCGGCGGTTCGAAACCGCCCGCGCCTACCATCCTCAATGAAACGCAAATCCGATGTCAACCCGTAATAACTCATGGAGGTGTCTTGAATAGAAAAAAAGATAAGGACTCAACTAGGATTAATGATCGAATTTCCGCATCTCATGTTCGCCTCATTCGGGGTGATAGCAGTCAGGCTGGTATTGTTCCCTTACATGAAGCGTTGAGTATTGCGGCAGACGAAGGCTTAGATCTAGTCGAGGTCGCTGCCAGTTCGGATCCGCCTGTTTGCCGTGTAATGAACTACGGCAAATACAAGTTCCAATTGTCGAAAAAACTTCAAGACGCACGCAAAAAACAAAAAACTATCCAAATCAAAGAGGTCAAATTCAGACCTCGTATTGACGAACACGACTACTTATTTAAAGTTAAACATATCAACCGCTTTATTGAACAAGGCAACAAGGTACGCGCATTTGTCCACTTTCGTGGCCGAGAGATGGCGCACAGGGATCTGGGACTGAAGATTCTGCAGCGCATTATCGAGGAACTTGGGGAAAAGGTAATTATCGAAAAACCCCCCACCATGGAAGGCAACCAAATGGCCGTTATCTTAACCGCCAATGTTGTTCATAAGAATTAACTGTCGGAGGAAAACGTGCCTAAGTTGAAAACGCACCGCGGCGCGGCGAAGCGATTCAAAAAGACGGGAACCGGTAAGGTGAAACGCTTCAAAGCGTTTAGAAATCATATCTTGACCAAAAAAACATCCAAACGGAAACGTAATTTGGGCAAAGCATGTATGGTGGATGCATCTGATCGTGGTCGCGTCGACAAAATGCTTCCTTACGCGTAAATAAGCAAAAATTTATTGAAGTGGCCAGAGCGCCCACTATCATCCAAAGAGGAGAAATAGTTCGATGTCGAGAGTCAAACGCAGTGATAAGCGCCGTATCAAGCGCAAAAAGTATTTGTCATTTACCAAAGGTTTCTTTGGTTTTAAGAAAAATCTATACCGTTATGCCCGCGAAGCCATGGACCGAGCATTGTCCTTTAGTTATCGCGACCGCAGACGCCGCAAACGCGACTTCCGCAAGTTATGGATCGCGAGAATTAATGCGGCGACCCGCTTACACGGTATGAACTATGCCAGTTTCATGGGTGGCATGAAAAAAGCCGGCATTGATCTGAACCGCAAAATGTTGGCAGAAATTGCCGTACACGACCCGGAAGCGTTTCGTGGCTTGGTAGATCGAGCCCGGCAAGTTTAACGTTCACCCCAAGAAAACGGATTTGAATGAGTGAAAAACCGGTGATGACACCGGTTTTTCCTTTTTATAGGCTGGAGAAGGACACATGGATCTTTCGAATTGGAATCTCGAGTCAGAGTTGAACGTCTTCGAATCCAAGTTGGCTGCTATAGATAGTCATGAATCTTGGCAAGCCTTGAAGCTGGCCTATCTCGGCAAGAAACAAGGAAAGATTACCGAGTTACTGATGTCCATGAGGGATGTGCCCAAGGCTCAAAAGCCTTTGATTGGCAAGGAACTCAATCGGCTTAAGAAGGCAGTCGAAACGCAACTTGGCGAACATGCATGCGCTCAAGCCAGCAACAAGAACTTGGCCCCAAAGATTGATTTGACCCTGCCAGGCATTAAGCCAGCCATTGGTAGTCTTCACCCACTAACCATAACCCGCCACCGACTAATCAACTTTTTCGCCCGCCTCGGGTACGACGTCGGCGAAGGGCCTGAAATTGAAACGGCCTACTATAATTTTGAAGCACTTAATACACCGGAGAGCCATCCTGCACGCGACGAGGCCGATACATTTTATATCGACGAGCAACGCTTACTGCGTACGCAGACGTCTGGTGTTCAAATTCGCTACATGGAATGCCATGAGCCGCCTTTTCGCATGATTGCGCCCGGCAAGGTTTTTCGACGTGACGATGATGTCACCCATTCACCGATGTTCCATCAGTTAGAGGGCCTGGTCGTAGGCCATGACATCACCTTTGGCCATTTGAAAGGGACACTGCAAGCTTTTGCTCAGCATTTGTTTGGACCACAAACAAAGATCCGTTTGCGTCCGAGCTTCTTTCCTTTCACTGAACCCAGTGCAGAGTTGGATGTGACCTGTCCCTTCTGCGAAACTGGATGCCGCGTTTGCAAGCAGACCCGCTGGATAGAAATCTTAGGATGCGGAATGGTTGATCCCCATGTTTTTGAAGGCGTAGGTTACGATCCTGAGAAGGTGAGTGGTTTTGCCTTTGGTATGGGAATCGAGCGCATTGCGATGTTGTCGCTGGGTATTCCCGATATTAGGTTGTTTTATCAAAATGACCGGCGCTTTCTGGATCAATTCAAATCGGAGTGAGTCATGTTCTTTTCCCGTAACTGGATAAAGCAGTATTTGCCTGACCTGCCGGAATTGCCGGAAGTCGCTAAGTTGCTTAATGAATCTGGCTTAGAGACTGAAGTTGAAGACGAAGGCGTAGAGGTTGAGCACACCGTCAACCGTCCGGATGCCATGTGTCACTACGGTTTAGCTCGTGAACTGGCCGTCAAGGCTGCACTCAAGATGTGTGAGCCTGAGATTGACCAGCATTCGATCGACGTATTAAGCGATTGGACGATTGAGACGGATTTGGCGCAATCGTGTCCTCGCTACATTGGATTGCTTATCGAAGGTGTGCGGGCTAGCGCTTCGCCGCAATGGTTAACATCAAGCTTAGAAGCGATAGGTCAAACATCTCATAACTTGTTGGTCGATTTGACCAATTATCTTTTGTGGGAGTTTGGCCACCCGTGTCACGCATTTGATGCTGACCGTATTCTCGGCCAGCGTATCGTTATTCGAAATGGTGAGAACAAGGAACGTCTGACCACGCTAGATGGGCGCGATCACCAAGCAGATGGTCTCTTATGTATTGCCGACGAATCGCGTCCCATCGCCTTCGCAGGTGTGATGGGCGGGGAAAACACAGAAGTTCATGAACATACCTCACGGCTGCTGCTGGAGCTAGCCTGCTTTGATCCTGTCGCGGTTCGGCAAACAGGACGCGCGACTCAAATTTTGTCCGATGCTCGACATCGATTTGAGCGCGGCATTGACCCAGAAAACATGGAACGTGTTATCCGTCGCTTTATCTTTTTGCTGAAACGTGAACAACCAGACGTTGTTGTTAAGGGTTGGGTCGACATGAATCATCGGCCATTCGAGCGGAAGCCGTTGATTCTGCGAGAATCGCGTTTGAAACAGGTGCTAGGTATCCAACTATCAAACGATCATGTAAACGGGCTATTAGAGCGGATGGATTTTCGGCCTCAGCGATTCGAAGCAGGCTGGCAAATGACATGTCCAGGTTACAAGGTAGATGTCGCCCGAGAAATTGATGTCATCGAGGAAGTTATTCGCTTTAGCGGGTTAGAACTACTAGACACAAAATTACCCACCATGGCCGGCAGCGATTATGACGAGGATTCGGTTTCTCATTTCGAATACCAATTGCTAAATGCGTTAAGGGAACTGGGTCTACAGGAAGTGCGCACTTACTCGTTCTTGAATGAGGCATGGGAGTCTTGTTTCTCGGAATCTGGAGAAGCGATCAAGCTCAAGAATCCCATGAGCGATAGTCAAGCCGTCATGAGAAGGCTGATTCTGCCTAACCTGGTGGAAACCGTCGCGCGTAATGCGCGCCACGGTTCAAGAAACTTACAGCTTTTTGAATCAGGGCACGTTTATCTTGATGCCGCCGAACCTCACCACCTAGCGGTGGCTTTTCTGTTGGCTGGCGACACCAACGGCTGGTGGCAAAGCTCTCAACCTCATCCGCTACATAGCCTGAAGGGAATTATTGAGGCGCTTGTTGATCGGATGGGTTGGAAGAACAGCCGTTTCAAACCCGCTTCGGTCTCATACTTGACTCCAGGCTTATCACTTGCCTGGGAGGTTGGAGGGACCCTGCTAGGGCATTTGGGTATCCTCTCAGAGTCCATTGCAGATAAGGTAGATCTTGAATACGACTTGGCGGTATTTGAGTGTCAGCTTGATCCATTACGTCTTAACGAGCGTGCCAAGGCTTCATTTGATTCATTGGCTCCGTACCCTGGCGTTCAGATGGATGTTGCCTTTGTCGTCGAGCGTAAGTTAGCCTACGCCGAGATTGAGGCCCATATTCAGAGTCTGCAGATGCCTAATCTAGAATCATTCAGTCTTTTTGATGTTTATGAAGGTAAGTCACTTGCTAAAGTCGAAAAGAGCTTGGGTTTCCGCTTTCGATTTCGTTGTCTAACACGGACTTTGACCCATGAAGAAGTGTCCGAAGTCATCAATGGTATGGTTGATTCGGTATGTAAGAGATTTAACGCGGTTGTACGGCAGTGATATGGCTGATTTTTCGCAACTCGAATTCAAAGTTACCCAACTCATTGAGTACATCGGACGCTTGCAAGCCGATAAACGATGTCTTGAAGAATTACTGTCTGAACAAACGACGCGGGCTGCGGAATTTGAGAAGCAATTAGTTTCCTTAAAGAATCAGCTTGATCAAGGTGGATCCGATCGTTTTAAGTTAAAACAGCTTGATAATGAGCGCAAACAGCTTCGCAAACTGATCGATCAATCTCTTTCGCGAATTGTAAAGGTTGAGGAGTCGTTGAGTTCATGAATGCAGAAAATCAGCCAGAAAAAGTCGCTCATGTAGATATATACGGACGACAATATGCCATTCGCGCAGATGAAACGGAAGCCTATGTTGCTGAACTCGCCCAATCTGTTCACGACAAGATGGTAGAGTTAGAGCAGAACACTGGTACAGTGGACACCATTAGGTTGGCGATCTTAACTGCCCTGAACCTCGCCGACGAATTGGCGAAAACCAAACAAAGGCTTAAACAACAACAACATGAAACTCAATCCCATTTAGATAGACTTAATGAGTTGCTTGAACCGGTCGTGGCTCAAGCACACCCAAAATCCCCTGCCTGACATGTGATGGCTAAAGCAATGTGGAACCAACACAAACAATTTGGGAGCCGTAATGATGATGGTGAGCATACCCTAATGTACAGGGAAGCCTAAAGTTGTCTGAAGGTGCCCACCTGGATAAGCCAGGTTCAATTGTGTAACCCACACGGTCCAGGCGGGGGTTTATTAATGCTGGTTTGGTAGATAGATAAAATCACGAGGGAGTGATGCATGCAGCAGTTCATGCAGATGGAAGAAACAATTCGTGTCTTAGCCATTGGCGACGTAATTGGTAGACCTGGTCGCCAGTTGGTCAAACAATGGGTCCAGCCGCTGCGAGAGGCGCGTCACATCGATTTAGTGGTCGCCAACGTTGAGAATGCAGCAGGTGGATTCGGTGTCACACGAGATGCCTATGACGAGATTTTAAGGGCTGGCGTCGATTGTATGACGTCGGGTAACCACATCTACGACAAACGGGGCTTCGAGACTTGGCTTGATGACGCGGAACATATTGTTCGGCCCTTAAACTTCCCGGGCAACACACCAGGAAGAACGTCGGTGATTGAGACTTTATCGTCAGGCTTTCGAGTGGCAGTTGTTAATCCAATAGGTCGTGTCTTTATGAAAAATTACGACTGCCCATTTCGCGCTATGGATGCCTGGCTCGAAGACATTGCAGGCGAGGCTGATATTATTTTAGTGGATATGCATGCCGAGGCTTCGTCCGAAAAGATGGCTATGGGTTGGTTCCTTAGTGGTCGTGTCTCGGTCGTTTGGGGAACTCATACTCATGTTCCAACTGCGGACGCTCGTTTGTTAGACAATCGGACCGGCTACATCACAGATTTGGGTATGACCGGTCCCTATGACAGTGTGATTGGTATGAAGCGTGAACCCGTAATCGAAGGGTTCTTGGACATGATGCGTAGGCCCTTTGATGTGGCTAAGAACGATCCTCGGATGGGCCTATGCTTTTTCGACATAGATGCCAAAAGTGGCCGCTGTCTCAAAATTGAATCCGTATTAGGGACGGCCGAAGTATTGGAATCCATATGCAATGGTCGCGAGGATTAGAACGGTCCACAGGTACCAAGGCGCTTTACCGCAGTTCTTCAGCAACATAATGGTGGCGGACAATGCCGCAAATAAAAAGCCGAGAGAAAGTCCTGCCCACATTTCACCGAAATGAATGAAAAAGGGAACGACAAAAATCAATCCGAATAAGGCTTCGAAAAGGGGATACTTCGCGGATATCTTGTTATGGCAAGATCGGCATTTACCCCGCAACCAGAACCATGCGAATACGGGTACATTATCGTAGCCAGCAATCGTTTTTTTGCAGTTTGGGCATGCTGAACCGGGCCGAACGACCGACTTTCCCAAAGGGTAGCGGTAAAAGACAACGTTTAAAAACGAACCCCAACATGAACCCCAAATAAAAAGAAAAATGGGATTGTAGAATAAGAACCTAAATTGTTGGTCGAAGGTCACGGAAAGGATAGTCCTCCAGAAGGAACAGTATCAACTTCGCTACTATAAGGGTTCTTGGTGTGATAAATCTGCGGAGATGTGTTGATCATCACCCACTCGTCGTCGCCAGGATCGGTGCTGCAATTTAATTTGTCTTGCAAGTCACTATAACGAATGGCGTATTGAGTGTTGGAGGTCACGATGACACCGCGATAATGGTTACCACAATCCAGATCTGCATAACCCAAATCTGCGATAACGGTTGCGCTTGCTGGGTATTTTCCGTGATTGGTCCGGTAGTTTTCCAGTCGAATCGACGAGTCAGTGATACAGCTTTGGACTTCCGCCGCATCTGCGCGACAACGGTTTGAACTCATCATCGGAACTGCAAAAACAGCGATAATTCCAATAATTCCAATTACCAGCATCAGTTCGATAAGACTAAAGCCACGATTTTGCATGATAGGTAGACCTTTCTCTAGGACATACTCCTAATCTACCTATGTGCAGAAGCAAAGGTCAAGCTAAGTCATGATTTTTGTGTGACTGATCACAACTTTTGCACGGTATTGACGTCATCTCTTTCATTATTAGTCTAGAATTATGCTTTTAGGGACAGGAGAGAGCATGCGCACATTTTGGATAGTTTGGCTTTGGGGAGTCATGGCTTTTTGTCAACCCAACACCACCGGCCAAATTGGTAAAGCCATTCAACTTCGTGACCGTATGGCCAAGGAGATGACGGCTCAGGATGTACGTGATTATACGATCATGTTAGTCGATCAACATGTTAAACAAGTCTTATGGCGTTCTTTTTTCTTGAAGAACCTGGGCGAAAAAGAAACGGTGCTTGAGGCTCGTGCGAAAGCTGAAAGCGAGGACCCACGCAGAATAGTGTTAATAGAGGATAACTTAGAGGAGTTATTACTTGCCGCTGACAAAGAGTTTCCCGACGATTTTGACGTCATGTTTGCCAAAGCCTATTTCTTGTACCGCGGCCGCTGCTGTTTGATCAAACCTCTCATTTCTATGACTGATTCAGACATGATTAAGATCTTTGAGAAAGCCGATCAATTAGGCAAAGGCTGTGCCCAGAGCACTTTTGCCTTGGTCAAAACCGCATTAGATAGCGGCGACAAGTTAGGTGACGCAGACTTAGCATTGCTGAATAAAGCCCATAGCTTGGATGTGAGCGACCCCGAAATAGCCAGCGTTTTACTCGATCAATTGTTGTTGGCCGCCAAATATCCGGAAGCTGTCCAGGTGGCAAAATCAATGTATGCCTCCCAAGATTTCTTGCAACAAAAACTGATAGCTCTACATGGCAGCGCGCGTGCATTTTACGCGATGGGCCGATACAACGATGTCATGAAAGCCGTAAATCAGGGTTTAAAATTAGCACCTTCCCATGGGTACCTTTGGTCGATTGGCATGGATACGGCCCGCGCGACGGACAATAAAGAGTCATACGTTAATCTGACGGTCAATTATTTGGATAAGGCCGCTTTCAGTATGTCGGCTTTGGAGAATTATTTTGTTTACCTCGCGAATCGGGGCAATCATGCATTCGACATTGAGGCTGCCAAATACTGTGAAACTTTGATTCGATCAGAGAATCCGATCAATGTTGACCAACTTGTGGGCATTGCAACCTTATGGCTACGGCTGAACCAAGCAGATGAAGCACGGGCCAACTTTGTCAAAGCCCGCGAAATTTTGATGAATGATGAAGAAGCAAACGCTGAATTAGTCGCGTTAGTAGACCAAGGAATTCAGGCGTGTGATCGTCCGGTGAAATAAGTGTGTTTTGTTTGGACGGTCGTGTGCCAAAAATGGACTGGGTTTGACGAGCGGCGCCGTCCAGGATAGAGGTCAGAGTTAAGTGGAATTCCAATCACCTTGTTGGCCATTGCGTCCCTCAGAGATCCAATCAATAAACGACTTTGAGCCGTCGTATCTCTCAGCCCTCGACGAGATTTATCACCCGTCATGGGTTGCCCGAAAGCTAACCAGAATCCATTTGCTGAGAACTCAGTTTGAGCGCCTTTGGCCGCAAGGCCATCCATGTAAACTTATTCTAGTGACTGGCACCAACGGAAAAGGTTCACATTCCGTCGCCTTGGAACATTTCCTGTCTCAACGGCATCAAGTCGGATCTTGGACCGGACCCCACGTTTTTGACTATGCAGAACGCATTAGAATTGCCGGCGAAGCCATCAGTCACCGAGAAATTGCGGAAATCTATTGGGAAAAACTGCGTCCCATCCAAGAGAGCCATATCCGTCAAGGCAAGAATCAAGTATTGAGTTTCGCCGAGCTTGGCATCCTCATGTCCCTGATTGCCTTTGAGCAACATAAATTGGATTGGGCAGTGATGGAAGTAGGTGCCGGTGGGAGGTATGCCCCGCTGATGGCGCTTCCGTTTGTAGCTTGTGTGCTTACCAATGTGGGTCAAGATCATCCAAAAACATTAGGTGTATCTTGGTGGCAGCGTTGCCTCGAAAAGGCTGCTGTCGCGCGAAGCGGGGTTCCATTCTTTTCGGGGGTAACGGGTGAAGGCGCTCCTTTTGTAGAGCGAATTGTGAACGACCAAAAAGGCAAATTGTTGACGACCAACGAGCACATCGTTCGTCAATTCCGGAGTTGGGGCCTTGAACCTGAATACAAATGCCAAAACTTGGCCCTTGCTGCGCAAGTTGCTTGTCATTTTGATCCAGAGCTAAAAATAGACAACGAGACGGTTTTGAGCGTTCCGGAACCGCCAGCCCGATTTCAGTGGATTGCTCCCAACATCGTTATTGATGTCGCACATAATGCGGATAAGATGACAGCCCTGGCCCAAAGAATACAATTGGAGTGTAAGGGTCGTCCGTTGCACCTTTTGATCGGCATTTCCCGGCGCCGTTCGGCTACCGATGTCCTATTGCCGCTTTTGAAGTTAAAACCCCAAAGCGTCATGATTACCTCGGCTTCTTATGCAGGTGTTGACCCTCTCTGCATCCAAGCAGAACTGAAGCAGTGCCAGGTTCAGGTTGACGTAGAGCAAGACGCTAGCAAAGCGTTCTTGATGATGAAAGAGCGAGTTCCACTTTCAGCTGTGCTTGTGCTTGCCGGTTCCGCATATATGATCGACCAGGCTTTGAATGAGAATCTCTACGTCCGCGAAACCAATGCATCATACGGGCGCAGGCTTGGTGATCCTTCACAGCCATGAAAACCAATTTCCTGAAACAGTTACATGCCATATTAGGAAACGAGCCCTATATGAATGCCGGTGGTTTCCTGATTTCGGTTAGCGGCGGCGTTGACTCCATGGTGTTGTTAGATGGGGTCAGGCGTTTAGCGCGCCATCAATCGCTAAGAGTTGCGCACATTCACCACCAAACGGGCCCCTTCGCAGATCAATCCTTAGCTCTGGTAGAGGCCTATTGTGGTCAGCACGAGTTGCCGCTGATGGTAGGCCATTATCAGCACCAAGATGGCAACTTCGAATTTGAGGCGAGCAAGTTTCGAAGGGACTATCTGAACAGCCAAAAACAGGCTCAAGAATGGATTCTCTTGGGCCATCATGAAATGGACCAAGCTGAGACCGTATTGATGGCTTTGGCTCGTGGTGCCCGAATTGACGGTTCCATTGGCATGAAGGCGCTTAGTAGAGGTCGTGCACGACCGCTACTTTCGATTGCTAAAGCGACCATCTTGGAGCACGCTCGGATGGCTAAGGTTCCCCATTGCTTGGACCCTGCAAACAATGGCAACGGCCAACACCGTACTTGGATCCGGCATCATGTTCTACCTGCGCTGGCGGCCATCCACAAACAGCCTGAAACACGTATTTCAGAGTGGGTATCTGAGTGGCATTGGCTGCAATCTCAACTACAAGATGAAGCCGACGGATATCTGGTCAATGGTTTTGCAGACGATTTGTTGTATCGAACGGTGATCGCCCAGGCACGACCTTACCTTTGGCCTTTTATCTTAAAGTCATTCTGGCGCAGTTACCCGGCGTTTAAACCACACTTCCGCCAAGTGAATCAGCTGATGAGTTGGCTCAAGAGTGAACAATGCGGGCGTTACCGATGCCAAAAGGGATGGTTGTATTGTGACGTGGATGGCCTAAAAGGTGTGTTTGATGGTGATGATAGTGACGTTCCAGTGGTGTTACATGAGTGGACTGAATGGCTGGGCTGTCGCTTCCTGATTGACCCTGACCATGAAACTTTAAAGCCTGTATCCAGTATATTGCAGACACAAGGCGGCATCCTGCGACGCGCGCAAACGTGTCCTCGAAGGTGGCGCGACCGAATGCGAAAGCTTCAGGTCCCTCACCGAGTGCGAGACCGGTTGCCGGAGTTGTCGGTGGGAAAGCATATTTGGCATTTACTTGATTTGTTAGATCCAGGTCGGAACACTTCTTGCTCAATTCAATGGACGTGTGACGATGAGAGGGCGTTTTGGATCGAGAAACTGATCCGGGACCCGTCTCTCGCGTAGCCAGCTCGGCTATGATGGGCTAGAATGTACGCCTTGTGAATGATGGAGGGACTTCTTGAATAGTACGTTTCGTTCTTTGCTGATGTGGGTTTTGGTCTTTATGGCCTTAGTCCTTTTATTATTCAGCTTAGGTAAAAACAGTGGATCGACCGCTGATGTTGGTTTTAATGATGTTGTCCGCTTTGGAGAACAAAAACTTATCAAAGAACTTAAAGTCTCAGCAGAGTCGGTTGAAGGTGTTTTTCATGAACCGCAAATGATTGACGGCACCAAAGTTGAGAAGTTTAAAGCAGAGTATATTTTTTACGAGGGCTTTATTCCGCAAGCTTTGGCATGGAATGTCCCTCTCAAGGTAGACAATGACACGACAACAAAGGTTGTATTGACAATGTTGAGTTGGGTATTACCCATCGCCTTGATCGTTGTTTTATGGGTATTCTTCCTACGGCAAATGCAGGCAGGTGGCAATAAAGCCATGATGTTTGGCAAGAGTCGAGCGAAATTGCTGAACGCAAATCAAAAGAAAATCACATTCAAAGATGTGGCCGGTTGCGAAGAGGCGAAGGAAGAACTACACGAAATTATCGAGTTCTTAAAAGAACCACAGAAGTTCCAGAGACTTGGCGGCAAGATCCCTAAAGGTGTCTTGTTGATGGGTCCTCCGGGAACAGGTAAAACGCTTTTGGCTCGGGCAACCGCTGGTGAGGCAAATGTTCCTTTCTTTTCAATTTCTGGATCGGATTTTGTTGAGATGTTCGTTGGCGTAGGTGCCTCCCGAGTGCGAGACCTATTTGACCAGGGCAAAAAACATGCGCCTTGTATCATTTTCATCGATGAAATTGACGCTGTTGGGCGTCATCGTGGCGCGGGCATGGGTGGCGGACACGATGAACGCGAGCAAACGCTAAATCAGTTATTGGTTGAGATGGACGGTTTCGAAAGTAATGATGGCGTCATTTTGATTGCCGCCACTAACCGTCCTGACGTTCTTGATCCAGCCATCATGCGTCCGGGCCGTTTTGATCGTCGCGTCGTCGTCGATCTGCCGGACGTCAGAGGACGGCAAGAAATCTTGGGCGTTCACACCCGAAAAGTTCCAGTTGCTCCCGATGTGGATCTGAGCGTCATTGCACGCGGTACGCCTGGGTTTTCTGGTGCTGATTTGGCCAATATGGTCAATGAAGCGGCGCTTTATGGTGCGCGCCGAGGCAAGCGAATGGTCAGTCGAGACGATTTTGAGGATGCAAAAGACAAAGTCATGATGGGCGCCGAACGCCGCAGCCTTATCTTGTCTGAAGAAGAAAAATGGGCGACAGCCGTTCACGAATCTGGCCACGCACTAGTGGCTGCCAAGGTAGGCGACGCCGACCCCGTCCATAAAGTGACCATTATTCCGCGTGGACGTGCCTTGGGCCTGACCATGCAATTGCCACTTGATGACCGCCATAGCTATTCAGCCACTTTCCTTGAAAGCCGACTGGCGATCATGATGGGTGGACGTATCGCTGAACAAGTCTTCTTGAGCCAAACGACATCGGGCGCCAGCAACGACATTGAAGTGGCCACCAAGACCGCCCGTCAAATGGTTTGTGAATTGGGTATGAGCAAGGCCATTGGTCCTGTTTCGTTACGCCAATCAAGTGAAATGCCTTTTATGGGACGTGACTTTAACCGCAGTCAGAATATTTCCGAAAAGACAGCGGAATTGGTGGACGCTGAAGTGAGAAGGTTGATCGATGATGGGGAACGTCGTGCCCTCGAAATCATCACCGAACATCGTGAAACACTGCAGAGAATGGCTGACAAACTAATGGAAATTGAGACGCTGGAAGAATGGCAGGTTCTACAGTTAATGGCTGGTGATGATGTCACCGCCGTAAGGCCTGGAACGCCTGAAACCGAGAGCCCAGCTCCCGAATTGAAACCTGAAAAAGATAGCAAGGAATCGAACATTCCAGGAATCATGCCGGATTCAAATCCACTTGGTCAGACCTAAAATTGTAATTAGCTGATAGCCAAGCGTGGGCGAAAAGCCCATAGCTTGGCATCACTACGCTCAGGTATCAGCTGTTTTTGTGCGTTACTCTGAGTAAGCCTGACATTGGCTACGGATGTCTTCTAGCAAGACGCGCACGTGACTCAAATCGGTGAGTGGATTGATCAGCACCATGCGGAACTGATCTTTTCCGTTAAGTTTTGTAATGTTAAATAAGGCACGGCCTGAATGTTTAATCGATTCGCGAACGTATCGGTGCATGCGATTACTGTATAGCGTTCGTTCTGGTTCTTTTAGCTGTTGGATCAGGCTATTCTGATAGGTAAAACACAAGATGGGTGAAACCATTTCATAGTCGGATACAAAATCAGGGTCCGCTTTGATTATTTGGTTGATTTGTCGCATTAAGTCGACACGCTCGTTGGCGACTTCCCTGAAATGCGATGTCCCATATGTGTTCCACAGCAGCCAGATTTTCAAAGCGTCAAAACGCTTACCACAGAGCAGGGTAGATTTACCCAAATCATCTAAGAGTTTTTCCTGTTGTGGATGAAACAGATAATCTGCTTTCTGTGAAAAGGTCTTTTCAAGAATCTCAGGATCGGGCACCAGCAGTACCGAACAGGTCAAAGGTGTGTGCATCCACTTGTGAGCGTCCCAGGTTAATGAGTTGGCACGATGGATGCCACCAAATAAATGTTCACGTTGATCTGTCAACGCCATACCGCCACCAAAGGCTGCATCAACATGCAAGTGGATGTCCTCGTCTTTTAGAAGATCGGCAATTTCGCCAAGTGGGTCGAACCCGCCAGTAACGGTAATGCCTGTTGTGGCGACCACAACAAATGGCTTTAGACTCTCATCTCTACATTGCTGTATCGTTTCCTGCAGATGATCAACGTCCATTTCCTGCCGTCTGTTGACTTTCACTTTCTTGACTTGATTTAGGCCAATGCCCAATAGATTCGCGGCACCCGCCACGGAGTAATGGCTGGCTTCCGAGCAGATAATGGCGCCTCGCCTTTCGTCGCTTAAGCCACAGTCCCTGATATTGGGATCTAGCACTCGATTGCGAGCGATAGTTAATGCCAGCAGATTGGAAAGTGAGCCACCAGGTAAGAAAATGCCACTACTTCCTTTTGGCATGCCAATGATTTGGGCCATCCACTGCGCGGTGTTCTGTTCAATTAACGTCGCAATAGGTGACATCTCCCAAGTGGCCAAAGTGGGATTCATCATGGATGCTAGAAGATCTCCAATAATGGCTGGAAAGGAAGAACCGGCGAACATCTGATTCAAAAAGTATGGGTGCCAAGTATGCACACTGTAGGGCAGAATATCTTTTTTGAAGGATTCAATGACATCCTCAAGTGGACGTCCATCGTCAGGTGCTGTTTCGCGGTGATAGTCCGCAATAATATCGGACTTGCTTTTGTATTGAATCACGGGTTTAGAACCCGGATCCCCGTAGTATTCTTTTAACAGATCGAGTAGCGATGAACCGATCTTGTCGAATTTCTCTGCAACATGGTAATTGTCCAATTAAGAGGCTCCACATGAATTGATGAGGTGAAAATCAGCGACCCGACGACGCCGACGGCGCTCATGTTAGCATAGCGTTTGGCGTTTATCGAACCGGCAGCTAGAGGCATAGTACATGTGGTGGACTTGTGGAAATCATCGGCTGGAATTAGGTCAAAAGCCCCTTGTTATGGGAATCTTGAATGTTTCCCCTGACAGTTTTTCTGATGGCAGTGAGAATCATGATGCGGCCATTCGGCTCGGGCTTCAACTTGCGCAGCAAGGCGCAGATATGATCGATGTTGGGGGAGAGAGTACCCGACCTGGCTCAAGTGCGGTCGATGAAGATGTGGAAATCGCGCGCGTCGTCCCTGTTGTACAAGCATTGTCCGCACAAATCGACATCCCCATCTCGATTGATACACGTCGGCTGGCGGTGGCGCAGGCAGCGACCGCAGCAGGCGCGTCCATCGTGAATCACGTCACGGCGTCGCTCAATGTGGCTGAGTTTGTGCCCTGGCTGGTTTCAACGAACGTTGGCTACATCGCCATGCATACGCCAGGATTGCCGAAGCATATGCAGGCAATGACAGATTATTCAAACGGCGTTGTTGAAGCGGTGGTCGACTCTCTTGCAAAAGTTAAAGAACGCCTATGTTTTGCCGGCGTGAATGCTAAAAGAATCCTCTATGATCCGGGCATCGGCTTTGGAAAAACGTTGGATCAAAATTTAACGCTTTTGAGATCATGCGAAACGCTGGCTATTAAGCTCGGTAGGCCACTGGTGATGGGACTCAGTAGAAAATCATGGTTAGGGAAACTGTTGGATGTTCCCGTGTCGGAAAGAGACCCTTATTCGGTCATGGCAAGCTTGTTGCTGTGTTCCAAGTCAGTGGCTGTTCATCGTGTCCACCATGTGGAAATGATGTGCCGAGGCCTTCAAATACAGTCTTCTCTGGAGCAGAGACAAAACTAATAGTATCTTTTTATCAATATTGCGGTTCTGACGTTGTTTTAGAGACAGTATCTTTCGCTGGGGTGCTAAGATGGGACAAACAGAGTCGCGGTGCCAATTTACACAAACACCATGGATGCCATAAAAGCTTTTTTCAACGAATCATTTGATTTTTTGCAGTTGAGTCTACAACTCAGATCGATTCAATTCTGGGATATCCTCGATATCCTGATTATGTGGTTGTTGATTTACAACCTATTAAAGCTCATTCACGGCACGCGTGCCATGCAAATGGCCATGGGAATTGTTGCTTTGTTCGTCATTCAAGTTGCCGCCGACTTTTTGCGTATGACGGTACTAAGTAAAGTAGTTTCGTCCTTATTTACCATTATCCCGATTGCCATCATCGTGTTATTCGAGAATGAGATTAGGAAGGTATTGGCTTCGTTAGGCAGAGGTCCGTTTGTTGGACTAACACAATCCTCAAGTGACCCGGACCTTGATCAGATTTTCTTTGCGGTTCGTTATCTGGCCGAACGTAATATCGGGGCTTTGATTGTGTTTGAACGCACAGAAGGATTAAAGAATTATATTGAAATCGGCACGGTGCTTGATTCCGTGCCTAGTTCAGAGCTGTTGCTCAATATTTTTTATTCAAAAAGTAACCTCCACGATGGCGCAGTCATCATTTCTCAGGATCGAATTGCCAGCGCTTCTTCCGTGTTACCTCTGAGTAATCGTGTTGATCTCCCTCGTCATTTCGGCACGCGACACCGCGCTGCTGTTGGTATTTCAGAGGAAACCGACTGCGTGGTAGTGGTTGTATCGGAAGAAAGTGGCCGCATCACATTCGTCAAAAACGGCGAAGCATTTGTCCCGGAAGACTATTCCATTGCCCAACTTAAGAATCTGTTTCATGAGCTCACTCAGCACGTGGAAGAGGACGATAAATCTCGCACTACATTGTGGCGAAAAACTCTTTTTCGTCGCGAACGGAGAAAACTAATCGCGTCCAAGGAATTGACATCTAGCGAAGAGATAGAGACAGTTTCAGAAGAACCGGAACCACAAAAGACGGCATCGGGTTCGGGCCCTTAAACATGGATAAAGACCGAGCAGGCCGGAAAATACCGCGCAACACATTACGATTGGCTTCGTTGTTCATGGCGTTGCTGATGTGGGTCAATTTGTCGGGACGTTTAGAAGGTGAGGACAATCGCGTCGTACGCATATTCTCGAATGTAGCGCTTGTTCAACAGGGCGTTCCGGAGAATATGAAGTTATCGTCGGAAATTTATCAAATTTCGGTATCGCTATCTGGGCGAGAATCGGAAATGCGAGAGATATCGGCCAACGACATTGATGTGAGACTCGATCTTAGCGAATACGTTTCGGGAACATACAATATTCCCTTGAGCTTAAATAATGTCACCGTTAGAGGTCAGTTTGAATCAATTTCGGTAGAGGAAATCCAACCTCGGATCGTGCGACTGACACTTGAACGAAAGTTGAAAAAGAATGTACGGGTCGTGCTCAGCACCCGCGGCCATCCAGACTTAGACTACGAATTGGTGGCTCTAGAGGTGACGCCTCGTGATGCAATTATTGAGGGACCGGAGTCGCAGGTTGCAGAATTGAGCATCTTGGTAGCCGAACCGATTGACATCGACGGTAGCAAGGCCGATATCAGCGGTCGTGTCCGATTCGATTTCGATAAGCAAATCCCCCACGACGCCTCTGTCTTGAATCTGAATGAGTTGGTTTATACGGCGACCATTCGTGAGATCGTTGAAACCCGGACGATTCCAGAGCGCTATCAGGTAGAAATCAAAGCAGGGGATGGTAAGTTCAAAGTGAAACCGGGTAAGGTCAAAGCGAAAATAACCGGGCCTGTGTCTCGTCTTAGCCTGATCAACCAGGCCTGGCTGAAACCCTTTATCGTGGTAGGCAGCGAGGTTAAGAAGGGTGACTCATTAGTTTTGCAAACTGAGCTCCTTTTGCCAGAGGATGAAAGCGAGCGAGACCAGGTAAGTGCGCTCATTGCGGCCATTCAGCTCGAATGGGAACCGGCAGAGGTTGTGATCGAGTGAGCGAATTATTTGGTACCGACGGCATACGAGGTCGTTCGGGACAAGCACCTCTGGACGATGACGGACTACGGCGGATTGCCAAAGTCATTGATAGCGATTTACCGCCAGGCGCAGCTATTGTTTTTGGCCGTGATACGCGGGAGTCAGGACCCTCAATGATCAAAAGCTTAGTCACGTCTATGGTTGACCGGCCTTTGTACGATTTGGGTATTGTGACCACGCCTATGGTGGCATGTGAAACTGTCCGTAGGAATGCGGCTTTAGGTGTCATGGTCACGGCGTCACATAATCCAGCGCCAGACAATGGTTTGAAGTTCTTTGGGGCTGATGGTTTTAAGATAGAGCGTGAAAGGGCACGACGATGGTCGTCTGCTTTCTACACAACCACAGCGGATTTGCAGGCCGGTGCCGCCTCGCTTGTGGCCTGCAAACCCAGTCACTATAGCGATATGGTGATGGGTCATTTTGGTAACGACAAGCTTAGTTCAATAAAGGTGGTCTTTGATCTGGCCCATGGAGCTGCAACAGGTCGTATGCCAGCCTTATGTCAGCAATTGGGACTCAATGCCAGTTTTGTCGCCGATGAAATTGATGGCAAACGAATCAATCAACATGTTGGTGCTTTACATCCACAACGGCTGGCTGCGCGTGTCAAATCACTAAATGCGCACATAGGATTTGCGTTTGATGGCGATGGTGATCGGCTGGTGGTGATAGACCACCAGGGAAATACCGTGCCTGGCGATGTGGTGCTTTTCGCTCTGGCAGAATGTCTTCGGCGAGAGGGACATGACGTCAAGCGTGTTTACGGCACGATCTTGGCCGGACAAGGGCTGCATGATGCCTTGGCGAAAAAGGGGGCTGAATTGATAAGAACCCCAGTTGGAGACCAATACTTATTAGAGGGACTACGAAAATCTGGTGACATCCTAGGCGGTGAACCCAGCGGCCATTATATTCAAATGGATTTATTGAATGCTGGCGACGGATTCTTACCGGCTCTTCGTTTACTGCGACATCTAACTTCAGACGCTAAGTTGATACAGGAAGCATCACAGCAGGTTCCGCGGTATCCTTGTTTGGAACGAAACATACGCATCAGTAAGAGGGAACCCATTGAGGGTATTGGCCCTCTAAACGACATCAAAGGGACCATTGACCGGGAGCTTGAAGATCAAGGGCGCCTAGTTTTGCGTTATTCAGGTACGGAGCCATTATTGAGACTGTTTATAGAAGCCAAGAGTCTTGAGAAAGTAGCCCCACTTGTTGATACTTTTGCAGCTAAAGCCGAGGAGTTACTGAATGGCTGAAATTGATCTACAGCAACCCGATCTCATTGTATCTGTCGACCAAGTTGCTCTACTGCGGGAAACAAGAAAAGCACGCGTGCCTGACCCGGTTCATTTTGCCCTCGAAGCCGAGCAAGCGGGAGCACGTGGCATTAAAGCTCAACTTCGATTAGATCGGCGGCACATTCAAGACTACGACGTACAGTTGCTAGCGCGAATGGTGAAGTCGAATTTCTATTTGCAGCTTTCGCCCAATCAGGATATTAGTCATCTCGTTAACGAGTTGAGACCACGAAACCTGATATTGGCGGCCGAACGAAGGGACGAAATGGCAACGGAAACGGGGCTTGACGTTTCGCTGCTGGCTGGCCAACTCCTGCCACTGATTCGCAGCATCGACCAAAACGCGACCCGCGTGTTTTTGCTAGTCGATCCTGTTTTTGATCACATTCGTACGGCCGCTAAATTAGAAGTTCATGGACTCATGATCAATATGCGTGACTACGCCATGGCCGCTCAATCCGGTTATTCAGAAAAGATGTTCCGAGAAATTAGGGATGCGGTTCGACTCAGTAGTAAATACGGACTTGAAACTCATTTGGTCAATGCGGTCAGTCTCGACATGATCCCAACATTGTCGCGTTTGGATGGGGTACGTGGAATTCATGTTGGTCATCAGTTGGTATCACGTTCCATCATGACGGGCATTTCTAGGGCGGTGGCTGACTATATAGATTTGTTTCCTCCGTTTAAGGCCAATGAGTCAACTTGATGTCTTTTCCCTCATGGCGATTCATATTAGCGTCACAGTCCCCCAGAAGGCAGCGTTTAATGCGCGAAAACGGATATCATTTTGAGGTTGTGGTCAGTCAAGTTGAAGAAGAAAACGGGACACACGATCGCATTGAGGATTCCGTGATGGCGAATGCTCATCTGAAGGCAAGTGATGTTGCCTGTCGATTGAGTGATCGAAACACAAGTGACGAGAAGCTCTGTGTTCTGGCTGCGGATACGTTGGTTGTCATGGACAAATGCGTGTATGGCAAGCCTGTTGATTTGGTCGAAGCGCAACGATTCTTAGTTGAACTTGGGGGTAAAACTCATCGGGTGATGACGGGTGTTTGTTTGATTCACCCTGCTTCAGGCGATTCTCATCAATTCGTGGAAACAACCCAGGTGGTGTTGAAGCAGATGGATGCGGACGAAATCAAGCGATTGTTTGTGGAAGTTGATCCGTTAGACAAAGCGGCGGCCTATGGTTATCAAGATGCGCCTCATATTGTCCGCGAACTGAAGGGCAGCCAAACAAACGTCATGGGATTGCCTATGAGCCGTTTAAGGCATGAATTGACCCTCTGGCTGGCGAAATTGCCGGCCGTCAAGCATGATGAGCGAAAGGTGGGAGATTGAGATGTGGATGATTTTGTTGTTTTTGATGGGAGATCCTGTGTCAGGGACCATCGGTATTGAACCATTCAAAGAACAGTTACAAGGCGACGTCGTCTTGTTGGACGTGCGTACTCCAGCTGAATATGAGCAAGGCTTCATTGCCGATGCCCAATTGATGAATTTCAACAGCCCTGAATTCGCAAATCAATTGGAGAATCTCGATAAGGCAAAAACCTATCTGATTTACTGTCGGAGCGGTGGTCGCAGTGGGCGCGCTCTGAATCTGATGCTGGAGTCAGGTTTCTTAAATGTATT
This sequence comes from Holophagae bacterium, assembly GCA_029263455.1. Taxonomy (GTDB): domain Bacteria; phylum Acidobacteriota; class Holophagae; order Acanthopleuribacterales; family Acanthopleuribacteraceae; genus JAGQSC01. The sequence continues at coordinate 161,867 of JAJCXM010000003.1, read as the reverse complement.
CGACCTTCAAGGCGGCATATTGGCTTGGGAACAAGCTAAACAACCGCTATCTCAACCCGAAAAATAGATAACCTAAAAAGCCTTTGAGAAACTGTGATTCTTTTTCTTCTCGTGACTTTGGATGGCACGCAGGACATCTCGACGCCTAACAACGCCGACGAGTTTGTCGCCGTCCATGACGGGTATTTTCCTGAAGGGATTGGATGTGAACAGTTCTGATATTTGTATTAGTCCGACGTCTATATTGACTGTTAAGACCTTTTTCGACATGTAGTTGGTTACGGGACCACCTGTACGGTTATCGTGATAAGCGACCTCGGCTACCAAACGCAAACAATCCTTCTCCGATAGGAATCCGACCAACTTCCCATCTGCGTCTACCACGCAAGCACCTGATATTTGCTTGCGTAGTAACGTGTCGATGGCTTTGAAAACTTCTGTATCCTGGTTAATCGTGACAAAAGGTCGAGACATAATGTCTCCGGCATCAGGGTATTTGTCCTGAGTTGGACTGACCATCTTGGCTTGATAGCTCTTGACCATTGCGTACCTCTCACGAAAAGTGTTTTTTTTATTGTAGCATTTACGCAGCGTTTTCCTAGGCTAATCACAGGGGAGCTTGATGATGACGCGGGCGCCTTGCTTACATTCGGAATCCATAGCTATGAGTCCACCATGTTCTTCGATTGTACGCTTGGCAATCGCTAATCCTAACCCTGTACCTCGGTCTTTGGTCGAGAAATAGGCATCAAATACTTTTGTTTGATCCTGCAAGGCTATGCCCGGACCGTCATCCTTAATTGCGATGACAATTTCCTGCTCTACCTTTGCGACCGTTATGGTGATTGTGCCTTGTTGATCCATAGCTTGGACCGCATTCTCGATCAGGTTGTGGAGTGCACGGCGCATAAGACGTCGGTCCATGCTCAGCGTAATATCGCGGTTGAGCTCCAATTCGAAATGCAGTTCCGGTAGCGTGCGTTGGTAAGAGCCGATAATTTCATCGATCAAAGCTGCAACCGTCATCGGTTGTTTTTCTAAAATGAATGGACGAGCGTAATCGCTAAATTCGACCGCAATTTGGCGTAGATGGCTTACTTGCTGCCGAATAATATCTGCACTTGCGCCTAGCTCTTTGGCAAATTCGGCATGATCTATTTGGTGGAGATGCATGATGTGGTCCACTTCTAGTTGGATAGGCGTCAAGGGGTTCTTGATCTCGTGTGCGACGCGACGTGCCATTTCTGACCAAGCATGAAGTCGGTTTGCGGCCAGTACGTGCGTAATATCGTCAATCACAAAAATGGTTGTGACATCGCCTTTAAAACTTGCTTCGCGGGTGCGGACGGTCACCAGTATTTCACGTTTGCCAAGATCAATATGGCGTTCTTCGTCTTGCCCGTTGTCGGCGAGATCAATCAATGCAGCAGCGCCCTCACATTGCTCGACCAAACTCGATAACGACTCTGGTATGGCATGTTGGTCAAAGCCTAGAATCTCAGCACTTCGCGCATTGGACAACAAAATTTTCTTTTGGGCATCGCAACCCAACAGGCCACTATTCATCGATTGGATGGTGACATTAAAGAGCCCGAGTTGACGGGCCACCTCTCGTTGACTCCAATTAATTTTTTCTTGCATGCGGTTGAAAGCATCCACCATGCGGCTTAATTCGTCGTGACGATCAATGGCAATCGGTTTCTGCGATAGCCCTCTCGATAGGCGGGTTGCGCCTCGGGTAATCGCCTTGACCGGACGCAAACTGCGTCTTGCAACAACCACAGCCACGTAGGCCATGATGTACAGAAGCACGAATATGGTTGCCAGCGTCAACTCAACCTGTTCTTGCCATCGTAGTGACTGCTTGCGGCTGTTTGGATAGTCTGCTAATCCAACAAGCAACGGTTTGCGCGTTGGGAAGGGTAAGAGAGTCAGTACTTCATCTACATGCTGGGATTCGATTTGGCTTGAACGAAACTCGATGCCTGATTTCCTTTGCATCAGGTCACGGGCCATCGAGTAGGGGAGGCGGGCATCAAGACCACCGCGTTGAAAGAGTTCGGGTCGGTTCGTGGCAGACAACGAACCCATGGGATAAAAAGAGACATTCTCTTCATCTAACCTGGTAGCAAGTTCCATGATTGTTCGTGGTTGACGTTGATCGCGGTTTGCGTATTGTTCTTCCATCGCAACCAGGGTTTCAAGAAATCCAACCAACTCTCCCATGCGCGCTTGCACCGCGTCTCGCTGTTCTCGCGCCTGGTTTTTTTGTATCGAGCTAAATAACAGCCAACCCAGTGATGCCGTGGGAATAATACTTCCCATGAAAACAGTCACAGCGAATTTGAACGCGAATGATCGCTGCCATGTCTTGATCAATGGGTGGCGGCGTGAGGCACTCATTCTCAATAGTTGCAACACGGTCCAGATTGCCAGTGAAATCAAGAGCCAGCGCGTAATGACCATCTTTAGAGGCGTTTTCGTGTGCACGATTCGATATAGGTAATGCTCGTCGCTGAACAACAAAGATGTGTGTCGGCCTTGGCGCGTCCAAACGTATGGTCGACTTTCAAGGGCATTAAAGTCTTCAGGCGTCAAAGGCGAAACACTGTAGCGTGAAAGCGGAAAACCCGCGCGGTCATAGGCCTGTAAATCGAATGCGAAATAACGATGTCCGTGTTGACTTGTTAGGTCTTTATGGTCTCGTCCAAATGATAGTGTGTGATAGTCGTTGCCCAACACAGCAATGATGTCAACTTCGCGTTCATTGAGCAGGATATGCGTTCGATAGAACATCCAAAGCGGGGAGCGGCTAGATTCTTGATAGAATTCGATACGGTTTTCCGGGCCTAATAACGCCGGGATTCGATCCAGATTTACCCGATACTCGTTTTCACTGAGTATTTGACCGTCAACGCCAACTAAGCGAATGCCATATGCGACGCCAGATGCCGTGAATCCCGACTCACCAGCGAGCCACTCGGCACAATCGACAAACGTTGGATAATCGTCCTCGATCTTTTGCACGGACCGCCTAAATAGGGACATGCGCGCGTGATTACGTTCTGACAACAAGGTCACATCATCCATCATCTCAGTTTGAATGCGATGTAATTCGCTTGTTTGTTCACTGAGAAATACGCCCGGATAAAAAAGCGCGCATGATAGAGCCGCTAACGAAAGCTGACGAATGGCACGCATCCTTTGAATACCTACAACTAACCACAATAAGGCGAATGCCGTCGCCGTAAATAATTGTCCAGGAAAGGCAAGCATCGCTATTGTTAATAGAAAGGCGGAGAGCACCATTCGCTCTAGCAGTACCAAGCCTGATGACGCCGTTCTCAACAACCACACGATCAAGGCGTGCATGAAGTAAAAAGTAGCTAATGTAAGACCGGCTCCTGGCGAGTCAAACAATTCTAAGGGGTGAACTGGCGAGGTTGTCATGATAGAGACTAAGAATGGGTCTAGGCTCAACAATGCGAACATTAATAACGTAACGAATAAAACAACAGCCCACCTGTGTTGCTTAATAGTCATCACGAGCAGCCGCAATAACAGAAAAGTAAGGGCAATGCTTTGAGCATAGTGAAAGGGTGACGCTAACAAATTTGCAAAAATGGGGGAGCCTATGATCGAGGTATTGAATATGCTTAATTGCGATAGTCCGTAACCTGGTGATAGGGCGAGGGTTACGAATAAAGCGACGACCATCAAAAGTGCGCGTTTATTTGACGTACGAGCAGTTGCTTTGAATAGACCCATGATCAATGCCAGAGCCAAGAAGAAGCCAGCCATTTGGTGGCGTGTCATAACTTGATCGAGAGCGACGATCTTCATAGAAAATGGGTTCTGTGCGTCTGCTAGTAGAGTCGGGTCGATCAGCACCTGGCCTTCGCTTATTTCGGGCTTTAGACTGCCCAGATAGGTGTCTTTGAGTCGACCTGACTGCTCGCTGATTAGGGTCGCCTCGACGACCAAATAAGCTTGAGTCACCGTCTCGTTTGGGATTGGCAAGACGCGACGGAAAACAGCTGAACCATTGATCGTTAACCATTCAGGATTCGACTGATCATATTCCGGGCGCCACGAATAGGGCCGACCCTTCCAAATGAGCGGCTCAAAGCTCAACGACATAAACGTGACTGCGATGTAGGGTTCTAAACTCAATTTATCAAAGGCCGTTTCCAGCGATGGACTAGCAAACTTTATCGAGTTTCCCTGTGCTTCGGAGGTGAAGAAATCGATGTCCTCGTGGCTGAATAGACGCTCTTGTTTTGTCGCTTCTTCAACGGCCGCCATGGCCATGTCTAAATCAACCTGACTGGTGTGTGGCCGGTGAGGCACAGCTAGCCAAAAAAGAATCCAAATCCCTGGAACCAACCACATCACTTTGCGGCCTAGCCCGGCATAGAAACCTAAGACGAGATTTAGGCAACAAATTGCGCCAATAATCCACAGGTTGTCCAAGGAAATAGCCACAAACACGCCAAACAGCGTGCTCCACAGGGCGACGGTTATTCGATTCTTGACAAAGCCCAATGGCTTAGCCCCAAACTATGTGACGTTAAATGGAACCTTAAGTCGAACGCCGCCTTGAATGACGTACCCTTTCGATCAGTTAAGTGAAGGAGCAAGACGCATTCCAATCTGGAATAGTTGGTATCGCCAGATTGGTTAATCAGTTTTGCATTGGTTATCTTAAATAAATGAACCAATCGCTTAAACGACAAGGCGATTTGAGCAGAAGAGACGATGCCTTGATCTGGCAACAAAGGTCTTAGGTCTAGTTGTACAGACTGTGCCTCGTCCAAGAAGGGCTCGAAATAGCGGATGTCTTGTTGGCGAAAGGCATCAACAAGTGGTTGCAATGGTGATGTATAGCTTTGGCTAATCGCCAAGAGCAAAAAAAGCATGGTTCAACCTGAATGGGTCTGATTGGCTGGCTGAATTATAGAACGTAAGCGCACATGCTGCCTTGTTTCCCATTGTACTTGGTGTAGTTTTTATTTGTGTTATGCTTGTCGCCGGTTATTGAATCCGTCGATAAAAAACCGAGGTGTAAGGTGTCTTTTCTGTTTCTACCCAATTTGGGTTTTCCAGAAATTGTGATGATTCTCGTACTCGCATTGCTCATATTTGGTCCAAAGAAACTTCCCGAGATTGGACGTTCCCTTGGCAAGAGCTTTAGAGAATTTAAACGAGGCACTAGTGGCTTCATGGAGAGCATGGAGAAAGGTGCCAGTGATGAAGAATCGGCACCACAGGCTTTACCGCGCGCTGATGCAAAAGTCGTTGCTGGCGTCGTTGACGAGGGAGAATCTCCCGCTGAAGAGATCGTGATCAAGGTTGATCAAACACCAGCGTCCTGATATCAAAGGGTTAACGTAACGCGGTTCTTGTAGCATGAACAAAAAACACGACCCTAACCAATTAAACTTTTTCGAGCACCTGGACGAATTGCGTGCACGGATTTTAAAGAGCCTAATCCTATTTGTCGTCGTCTTTGGTCTGGTCTTTTTTGTGTTGGCGCAGTCGGGCTACCTAATGAAGGCCTTGGCTGCCCCGCTAATTGAGTTGTCAAATACGCAATATGTTTTTGCTGCTATTGATCCAAAAGAGCCCTTTTTTGCCAACATAAAGGCGTCTTTCTGGGTAAGCATCATCTTCTCTAGTGGATTGTTCTTTTATCATATATGGGCCTTCGTGGCCCCTGCGCTTAGTCGACGAGAAAAATGGTTTGCGATACCGTTCTTGATTTTTATGGCGGTCTTTTTCATCGCTGGCTGTGCCTTCAGTTTTTATGTCGTCTTCCCCATGGCGCTAAAGTACCTGCTGTCGTGGAATGAGAACGGTCTGTCGGCGTACACTCGATCAAGCTATCTGTCCCTTCTTTTTGCCTTAGTGATGGGTATGGGCGTTAGTTTCCAGATGCCGATGATTATCTTTTTCCTAGCCAAAATCGGTCTCGTCACGCCCCAATTCTTAATGTCCAAGTTTCGATACGCAGTACTTATCATTTTCATCATCGCGGCTCTGATTACGCCAACTCCGGACTTTTATACCCAAACCATATTGGCCGTGCCCATGCTATTACTATATTTGGCGGGTGTAGGGGCTGCATTCTTGGTTAGAAAAAAGCCTTCCGACGACGATGATGAAGGGGAAGAAGAGCCAGACAACCTTGGATCAACAGACCAGAGTGATCAGTGAACATGGCAAGCGATGAAATTTTTCGTTGCCCCTCGTGCCGAGGACGCTTAACTCGTCCAGACAACTACTTTTGCCATCAATGTAACTGTTATTTTCCCATCGAGGCAGGTATACCGCGACTGACAACAGATTCAGCTCGCCCGAAGTGTCCAAAATGTGGTGCGATGGTTTCTGTAAATGGTGACTGCAACCACGAAAGCAGTGCGGAGGACAGCGCCAATGGTTAATGCGGACACTTTGATCAATATTGTTGGGAACTTCACTGGGACGCCCGTGGCCGTCGTCGGCGACATGATGCTTGATCGCTTCATTTGGGGAAGAGTTGACAGGATTTCGCCGGAAGCGCCCGTGCCAGTAGTACGTGTAACCAGAGAGTCCGTGCACCTTGGGGGCGCAGCCAATGTCGTTGCAAACCTGACCGCATTAGGTGGCGTATCCATACCCGTTGGCATTGTCGGCAACGACGACGTGGGAAAATCTACCTTAAATTTAATTAAAGAGTTGGGGGCAGGCACCGGACGGGTTGTGGTCGGTCAAGATTTTGAGTCGATCCAAAAGACACGCATCATCGCCCATCAACAGCAAGTTTGTCGTGTTGATCGCGAAGGCGAAAGCCAACTTAGTGAACGTGACCAGCTGAGCGTTATGAAGCAACTGCTGGATGTGATGCCCAACGTAGAGTCGCTCATTATCTCTGATTATGGCAAAGGGCTCATTACCAAGGATCTGCTTGATTGTTTGAGGTCGAGAACTGGACTGAAGTTGTTTGTTGATCCCAAAGATCGTAATTTCGCCAATTATCACCATGTAGAGGCCATTACGCCAAACCAACACGAAGCCGAACGATTGTCTGGCATCAAGATCCGTGAATCAGGCGACTTGGACCTAGCAGCCCAACGTATTTTTGAAAACCTTTCACCACGTCAACTCCTTATTACTCGAGGCGAGCAAGGCATGGCCCTATTCGATGGCCTCTCAAAACGCGTGGAAATTCCAACCCAAGCCCAGGAAGTTTTTGATGTTAGCGGTGCTGGCGACACGGTAATTGCCACCTTCACGCTGGCGCGCCAGAGTGGTGCCAACAGTCATCAGGCGGCGTTGTTAGCCAATCTTGCGGCGGGAATCGTCGTTGGGAAGTTAGGTACCGCCAGTACTTGTCAAGAGGAATTGATTCAAGCAATTAGGGCAAAGAACTAAGCCACGCTGGAAGTTGAATTGGTTTTGATCACATGGATGTCAACAGGAATGGCTTTAACGATGACAGCCGTCATATCGTCGTCTTGTGCACTATTCTGATCAGCGAAATCCGTCACTTCAGCCATAATTCTCGCTTGGATTTCGGTAGCAGATAGTTCTGCATAGGAGCGTAGCGTTGCAGATAGTCGCGATTCCCCGTAGGCTCGACCGTCAGCGTTAAAGGCTTCCGTAATTCCGTCGCTAGCCAATAAGAACACATCGCCGTCATCATAGGCGACCTCAATTTCTTCGATGACTTTGTCAAATAGACCTGTTTGATCAAGGGCAAGCGATATGCCAGGGGGAGCATGTTGAATGACATCGTCATGTAAACAGCGATAGTGGAATAAGGGTAGATGGCCAGCTCTGGCGATGCGACAACGGCGGTTGAGTGGATCAAACTGAACAGCCAGAGCGGTCACAAATGATTTGGCATCGACGTTGTGGCAAAGGATAGGGTTGGCGCGACAAAGGAGGTCCACGGGGCCTTCGTCAAGACGGTGTAACGATCGCAGAACACCTTGCAATTTACTCATGTGTAATGCGGCCGAAGTGCCTTTCCCACTCACATCACCGACGATTACCATCAACTTTTGGCCGTCCAATAGGTAATCGAAATAATCACCGCCCACTTCCATGGCGGGTTCAGATACAGCTGAAATGGATAGGCCACTCACGTTCGGTGTTCCTTGAGGTAGCGACGATAACTGTATTTGCCGGGCAATTTCAAGCTCATGGCGCCAGCGTTCTTGGTCAGCAAGTTGCTCATAGAGCAGCGTGTTTTCAAGTGAAACGGCAATCTGTTTGGTCGTCGAGTTGAGGAATCTCAAGTCTTCCTGTTCGATCGACGATTCCGAAAGTTTTTCGCCCACCAACAAGATAGCCAGAAGACTTCCTTTTGATCTGACTGGCACCGCATATGAGAAAGAGAATTTTCGTAAGCTAGACCTGATGGGGCCATCAAGATAATCGACTGACACTTCGCCAAAGAATGGGGTCAACGAGTGGGCTAGTTGATTGGCATGTTGGTGTAAAAAGTCATCAAATTGCTGTGCGTCAATACCTCGTGTTTTTGCCGAAGTTAACCACTCATTTGATTTCATTACCACAAGAGCCGCTTGTCTTAAGTACATGAAATCACATATCTTATCGACGATTGTGTCTGCTAAGTCTTTGATGCTCAACTTCCGACTGAGGTTCTCAGCCAGTTCCGAGGTGGCGCGGCGGTAGTCGTATCCTGATCGATGGAATCGACGGTCGATGAGTTTTTGCCCCCAGCGTCCGATCTTTAGTAAAAGCCAAGCGCCGACGACGGCAATAATCATCAACAGCTTTTTGACGGTGTTCTGTTGGTGTATAGCTGGGACTGGCGATTCCAAAACTTCAATGGAACGCATCGAAAAATGGATGTTTGGGATGTCGATTTCAAGCTGCGCAAGTTCCCTTAAACTAAAGACAAACAGTAGGATAAGTAAACACGCCCAGCCGATTGATAAGGTTGAATACTGAACTGTGCGACGAATGCGGAACTTTAAATCTAAAAGTCCAAATCGAGCCATGGTGTAAAAGTAAGAACAGGGAAGCAACAACAATGGTATGCCCACCAACCCCATGAAATTACGTCGAAAATCAGGAACCAGGGCCATTACAGCAAGTGAGATTAAGGACAAGCCGGTCGCCCAGTTAATTAAACGTGTTTCAAATGCTCGTGCACGCTCGAGGGGTCCCCGATATACGTTGGCGATGATCCAGTGGTAACCGACCAGAATAGCGACTGCAGGAAATAGCAGTGCTTCTCCAAGCACAACACCCCATATAGCCAGTATGATCGCCATGCCATATGGCAAATAGCGTGTCCATGGACGTTCCATGAATTCGGGAATCTCCCGCGGGAAATAGTATCGTCCATGAATCAGGGCAGCGGTACCCAAGGTTATCGAAAACCATCTGACCCAGGTTAATAGTTGGGCCATTGGCACATAGGCACTAAATCGCGACGGCAATACAAGCGCCATACCGGCACCTATTAAAGAGAACGCGATCCCATGGATTCGCGCCGCTTTGATCATGGGTCGAGTCGCCCACAAAAACACGCCAAATAGCACAAATAGCAGCCCGCTTAATCGGATGACCATCAAATGAAGTGGGATGCCGAATTTGGCCATCGTCACGTTCAGCGTCATCAGCCTGTTTTGACGTAGAACGTCATAACGCACATTCTGTCCAGCGCGAGTGGTACGCATGATCTGATCTGCATCTTTTGCCGTAGCGAAGCCTTTGCCTTCGATGCGAATGATTAAATCGCCTTTGAGCATTCCGGCACGATCTGAGGCGCCACCTGGCACCACCTCTAGCACATATACACTTGGTGGGATCTCACGGACCAAATTCTTGGGCAACATGTGTTTTGCTACCTTGAATGGCAACATTTCACCCGTTGTCGGACGCATAACGGTGACGTCAAATACATTAAACTCTTCGATTGCCTTCAGTTGGCGCGCCAGTTCATCGGCGGTTCGCACCTCAAAATGATTGATTGAGACGATCAAATCTCCTTGTTCAATGCCGGTCGATCCATATTCGGTGGGCTTGAATAGGGGTTTAGCGGGGAATCCTTGGGTAATACTTAAGGAGAAGAAATTGGTCGTAAACCAATTCTCATCGTTGGGCGATGTCCACAAATAGACAAAATTAAGCCACACAAACAACATCAGCACCGATGTCAGGCTGGCTAATAGCCAGCGGATACCGTTAGAGCTTAATTTGTTCAGGACCATCTCATTTGCCTCTTTCCCAATGGATCATACGCCATTTGAGGTTGTGGGTTTGAATCAATCCTTTCATTTTGAATTACTTGGTTCAGTTTTTTACTGTTTGATTGGTTGTTGTCATACAAATCAAGATTGGGGCGCAAAATTGTGCCTTAAATGTGACGAACCGGCCAAGATGTCACAACCGCTAGCCAAGATTTCAATAGGCACATCATATCCTTTAATCCATGATAACCAGTCTTATGAGGGCCGTATTAGTTAAAGGCTCGTTAGTTGGTTGTAGTTTAATCTAGTGGTGAGCCACGAGCACTCAGTGTACTTCTGCGAATCGTAAACTTGCCTTGCGCACGACGATGGCATGCGGTGGCTTGTGCGCATGGTTCTTGCTTCCCAAATGTGGCTTCGCGTCCTAAGTAAATAAATTGAGTACAATGATCCGAGCAGCATGAGCTATTTGATACGAGAGATTGAAGAACCTAAGTTCAAATTTTGGCAGGCCTTGGTTCTGGCCAGCCTCTTCTTGTTACTTCTGTATTTGCTCGCTGATCGCAGCCATTCTTTGTTTGCATTGTCTGAGGACGAAATCGCGGCCATGAAAGCACAAAAAGACGAATTAAGTCGAGATATGACATTTCGTTTTATAGATACGCCAGAAGAAGAACGGGAAAGCGAAGCGGACGTGTTTTCAGATGCAGACCGTGTCGCCAAGTCTCAGGAGCTCCCGGAAACGCAGGTCGACAATAGTGATCCTGTTTCTCAGGGAGATAGCTACGAACTCGTGCAAAACACACCGTCCGTAGCCGCCAAGGAATCCGCACAGGTATTGCCACAAAAAGAATCCAGTGAAGCCAAGCCGTCTGAGCCCTTAGCTAAGGACGAACCGGAGCCTTTGGATCCAGCCGACGATCCGATTTTTCAATTGGAGAACGGACCAAAGCCTTATCGACCTCCTACCTCAGATGAGCTAGCAAAATCCCAGAAAAAAGCAGAGAAGCAGCTTGAACGTGACGCCAACAAGGCTTCAAGCGCCGCGCCTTCACTGCGAAGTTATGACAATGATTCAGGTCGAAGAACGCCTCAAATTGGGTTTAATATTGACACCGGGGGGCATGATCTGGGCCCCTACCTGAAGAAACTGGTGGAATTAGTCAAAAGTAATTGGCGTATTCCCGAGATTGCTCGATTGGAAGCAGGCGGTATTGTGGTGGTCTATTTCGAACTGCATCAAAATGGCATGATTGAACAGACGACCGTGATCCAAAACAGCGATTTCGAACCACTTGATACGTCGTCTTACAATGCCGTTCGCAACGTGTATCAAGCTCCGCCTTTACCGTCACACATTGAAGAACCTTGGATCCCCATAAAATTCTCGTTTTATTACAATGTGAGACCACCCATTTAGGTGTCTTGTTGCGCGCGTTCACTCAGTTGGTAAGTCTTCAATTTGTACATCAAAGAACGTCGCGATATGCCTAGTTGCTTGGCCAATTGTTCACGAGAATCTGGCCAAGTCTTTAAGGCTCGAGATATGAGTTGTTTTTCGCATTGGGCTAAGTCGCTTTTCAAGTCACCGCTATCAGGTAAACCGGGCGATTGCGGAGTGAATGGATCCTCCTTGACAGCCTGAATAGGACAATCGCGTATATAAGACTGCAAGATCAGGTTGCGAAGGCTATGTAAGTTTCCTGGTAGGGCTCTGGAAAAAGCGGACGCCCGATCTGTCGCTGAAAAGAGGCGATCCGGCATGCCCAACTCTGTTTTCACTTGATCGACAAGCTGCGTGAATAGGTGTTCTTGGTCCAACGGTCGTTCCGAAATTGGCCAAACTTTCAATTCATTGGCGTGGATGCGGTAAAAAAGATCCTCGCGCAGCAATCCATCGTTTAATAGCACCGTCAGCGATTGGCGCGACGTGAAAATTAACGCGCCACGGTAATCCCGGTCATGGATGTCACCGATGCGCCGATAATTTCGTTCTTGGATAAAACGTAGCAGTCTCGCTTGCTCCTCGCTGCCTAACGAGCCGATATCTTCGATACACAAGCTACCCTCATCGGCCAAACCCGCCAAACCCGGGTACGAAAGCGAAGCGCCCGTAAATGCACCCTTCATATGGCCAAAGATCTGACTTTCGAAACGATGACGATCAAGTCCAGAAGCATGTTGGGAAATAAAGGGTGCCGTCTGGCCCCAAGCGAGTTTGCTGAAGCAGGCAGCCAAAGTTGATTTTCCTGTGCCGGAGGGTCCGCTAAAGACCACTTGTTTCTGTTTGCAAAATTGAGCGTAAGCTAAATCTACGTCCTGTTGAAAGGACAAATGGGCGCTGACCTTGGGTGATTCCATGATGCTATTATCAAAGTTTATAGCCAGAAAGAGCAACGACTCTGTGTAAATAGGAGATTGAAACACACTATGGAACTAGGAATATTAGGTGGCGGTTCTTGGGGTACTGCCTTAGCGATTTTGTGGTCGAGCGTGTGTGATCGAGTTGATTTGTGGGTACGGAACCCAGATGACGCGGCCTTCATGCGTAAACATCGCCAGCATCCCAAGTATCTAAATGACTTGTCGTTACCAGAGAATTTGCACATAACGTCTGATTTAGAGTTGGTGACTAGCCAGCATCAGATTCTGGGGCTTGCTATACCGCTGCCTGCTTACCGTGATTTCTTGATGCAACATAGCGCTCTTTTTTCGAACCAGGATTTAGTGTTACTGTCCAAAGGTATCGAAATTGACAGCCTCATGTTTCCCAGCCAGATCGTGTTAGATGTTTTAGGCGAACGATGGCAGCATCAAACCTTTGCACTGAGTGGGCCTAGTTTTGCACGTGAAGTGGCTTTAGGGAAACCAACGACCGTAGTTCTGGCAGGCGAAAATCAGCAGCGATTGCTCACCCTACGCCAGCAGTTGGCCACGCCCCGCTTCAGGTTGTACTCCAATACCGATTTGATTGGTGTTGAGGTGGCCGGTGCGATGAAGAATGTGATTGCCATTGCAAGTGGAATTGCCATTGGAAAGGACTATGGCAGCAACACCATGGCAGGACTGATAACGAGGGGGCTCGCGGAAATTTCACGACTAGGTGAAAAGATGGGTGCCTCAAGGGAAACGTTTTCCGGGCTCGCTGGTATGGGTGATTTGATTCTTACCTGTACAGGCAAATTGAGTCGCAATCTAACGGTTGGCATTAAACTCGCCGAAGGGCTGAGTCTCAACGATGTGTTGTCGGACTTGGGCATGGTTGCCGAGGGCGTAAATACGACTCGTGCTGCCAAGCAGATGAGTGATCGCCTGCAAGTTGAGTTACCGATTACCAACGTCGTACACGCCATTCTGTATGAAGGATTAACGCCGTCAGAGGGATTGCATAAGCTGATGACGAGGTCACTGAAATCTGAAGTTTGAGCCTCTCAATTGAAAACGCCATTGGGACTTGTCAGTCTGGCTAAAATCAAGTAATGTAAGGGCCGTTGCGCCGTGGGGCCATAGCTCAGCTGGGAGAGCGTCGCACTGGCAGTGCGAAGGTCAGGGGTTCGAGCCCCCTTGGCTCCACCATTTTCTAATCCAGCCGCAACCGCTAACATCCACAAAGCCCGCACCCACGCGGGCTTTTTGTCTTTGATATATGCCGTCTTTGTACGTTCACTTTAAGATTAATGAGCAGCTTGAGACAGCCTATTGACTGATTGCGTGTCCTCCAACAGAGCGTGCTTTTTCGCTAGCTTAGGCTAGGGTCTATTGAGCATCGAGCTGGGTCAAGCTTTGGCCTTATCTTTAGAGCAAGAACGTGACTTCTTGATCGTTTGTGCTGAATGGGCAAACACGCAGTAAAACCAACGCCGATCAATTACTTATTTTATTACTTCAACAATTGTTGTAGAGTTGAAGTGTGGAAAATGATCAAGCTATCACTATTTTTGAATCGCTCGCCTCGGCTGTGCGACTCGACGTGTACCGCTTGTTGGTGAGAAAGGGGCTAGATGGGCTTGTTGCCGGAGAGATCGCGATGGCTCTGGATATTCCAGCGTCCAATTTGTCGTTCCATCTTAAAGCTTTAAATCATGCCGGCATGATTTCATCAGCACAGGAAGGGCGCTTTCAACGCTATCGCGCCAATATCCCCCTTATTGTTGATCTGATCGAGTACCTGACCGCAGAGTGCTGCGACGGAAATCCGGAACGTTGCGTTACCCGTGCTGATCTTTGCTAAACGCGGTTCTTATGGCTGCCTATCTAACTTTTCGTCTATGCGTCGATGCTTTTTCTTCAATGCTACTGACGGATGTGCTCAGAGATAAAACAAACCGCAGAGTTTCCTCTCACAATCCTAAAACCATGGGAATCCGCTTTGTCTATTCAATGTGAAACCAGCACAAATAAATCGGCAGGATTGGCGTTGAACATTTTTGAACGTTATCTCACCTTATGGGTCTTCCTCTGTATTCTTGGAGGAATCGTTCTTGGACAGTTGTTGCCAGGACTCTTTCAGGCAGTAAGTGCTATGGAGATGGCCAACGTCAATCTCCCCGTTGGGTTGTTGATCTGGGTGATGATCATCCCCATGTTGGTCAAAGTAGATTTCCGATCAATACATCAAATCCGTCAGCATCTTCGCGGCATTGGTGTGACTCTCTTCGTCAATTGGCTTGTAAAGCCATTTTCGATGGCCTTCTTAGGTTGGTTCTTCATCCGCCACCTATTCGCGCCCTTACTTCCGACTGATCAACTCGATAGTTACATTGCTGGGTTGATCTTACTGGCCGCAGCGCCATGCACGGCGATGGTATTCGTGTGGAGTCGGCTTACAAACGGCGACCCGCTCTTCACCTTGTCCCAAGTCGCTTTAAACGACAGCATCATGGTTGTGGCATTCGCACCGTTAGTCGGTTTCTTGCTGGGCATTTCAGCCATCAGCGTGCCTTGGGATACCCTAATTACATCAGTTGTGCTCTACATCTTGGTTCCGGTGGTCCTGGCACAACTTTGGCGTAAGCGACTACTTGCCAAAGGTCAAACTACGTTTGATGCCGTCATGGCTAAGATTGGGCCTTGGTCAATTTGCGCTTTGCTCTTGACCCTTGTGCTTTTGTTCGCTTTTCAGGGCGAGGCCATTTTGAGGCAGCCGCTGGTGATCGCTTTGTTAGCCATACCTATTCTAATTCAAGTATTCTTTAACTCAGCGCTGGCCTATTACCTCAACCGTCTTGTCGGCGAAAAGCACAATGTGGCTTGTCCCTCGGCGCTTATTGGAGCCTCGAATTTTTTCGAGTTAGCCGTGGCTGCCGCGATCAGTCTTTTCGGATTCCATTCTGGAGCTGCGCTTGCGACCGTCGTCGGCGTGCTCATCGAAGTTCCGGCGATGTTGCTAGTCGTTCGAGTCGTCAATGCGACGCGTGGGTGGTATGAAAGACCATTTACATCAGCATAATTTGCCTTTACTTGAGATTAGCCAACATTTGACCGCATTACCGAAGCCGTTTCACCGGGTCGAAGTGCGCAATAACGGTGCACAAAATAACCGACTGCTACGAAGAACCAAGTGGCCGTTTGCGTGTAGTGATTGACAAAAATGGAGATGGTTGTGCAAAAGCTAATAATGGCCGTGAAATAGACCAAAAAGAGCGTTTTACGAAATCTCATCTTGAAATAGATCCACATCGTAAGGAAGCCGATCAGAAAAGGGCACAATACATAACCCAATTCGCCCCAATCCAACATAAACGATTGAATGTATGTGCCCACATTTAATTCGACAGGCACACGATAAAACTTGCCAACGATTTCGGCACGCGACAGGTCGGGAAAAATAACTTCAATTATTTTGACAATTGGCTCGAATGTATATTTGCCGTACATTTTCTCTGTCTTGTCTTGCATGAAGGCCTGCAGAACCGGGAAACTGCCAGTAAGGTAGATGTAGGGGTCGATGGCCAAAGAATATTCGGAGGAGATGTTTATGTACTCCATATTATCGTCGTAGGCTTGCTTAACATACACCTTCGCTATTAGAAGAAAAAAGCCAATCAATGCCAAAGCAGTAGCCAGGCCACCCATGATCATTCGACGAGTCAGGTCGACCCGCTGCCTCGTGTAAATAACGGCATAAAAAGACCAAATGACCGTGTAAAAGAATCTCGTACGATCGGTGGAGACGAAAGTCGAGAGGAGTGCCCAGGCCAACATCAACACAATCCAGGGCTTCGGTTTGGGAAAAATGGCTATGTAAATCGTGGCAATGACAAAATTAGCCAAGTTTAGGATGTCAAAAAAACCAAGGTATTTGATGTTTGAATGGAGATCTCTAACCCTCTGCGGGTCGGTAATAAACGACGACAATCCAACTTCCATTTGCAAATGGATCAGTTGAACACCGAAGCCAAAAATGCCAAAGGCGAATAACGCTGCCAACGCGATTTCAAAACGTCTGCGATGAATTGCTAACGGACGGGGCTGTCGTACGAAGGCCTGAGGTCTGCTCCATGCGTAAAAAGTAGGCGCTAATCCACCTGCTACGAAACACAGAAACGAAATCAGGATGACCATCAGGACTTCATTTCCTAGCTCATCAAATGAAACCCAATTCAGAAAGAAGAACCCTAAGGCGATGCCCCAGAAAAAGACATAGATAGCCAATGGCGAAAAGAAATCGCCCAGCGTCTTCTTTGAAAGTCCCAGCGCTGCGAAGGCCGAGGCAAAAAGGCAGGCCGAGAGCATGGGGTTAGGTCCGGCGGAGCTTGGGTAACACGTCCACTTGTAGCAGATTCAAAAACAAGGACCCTAAGGTTGCCAACATGACGGCAACGGCACCACCAATGATGATGTTGAGCATTAACTTAGGTTTCAAATGAGAATCGGGCAATTCAGGTGCTGCGGCCAGCTTAGTATTGTACGATTCCGTGACCGCCCGTGACTCTAAGCGTGTGTCGTGGATATCTTTGGTGAGCATGCTGCGGAAGACACGCTTTTCACTGATTGTGTGTTCCAGTAGCAGAAGTTCTGGGGCTGTTGGGCCCTTGCTTTTAATGGCATTGTCACGCGAAAGTTCTTCGTCGGCTTGGATGGAAGCTTCAATTTGACCCTGTAATACCTTGTATTCGCTTTCTTTGTCATCAAGAACGGCAACAGCCTGAGCCAATAACACTTCATGTTCGGCAACGAGCTGATTGGTTAGGGCTGTAAATATATCAACAACCTTTTGTTTGTCCTTAAAACGCACGTTTAACTGGACTAAACCTACATCTTTGGTTTTTTTGACCTCGTTGACGACTTCACACTTGATGAGCTTCTGGAGTCGAGTCACAGGCATGCCCAATGTAATGCCCGCTTGTTTTATGGCTCGAGCAATAAAGCTATAATCTTCGAGTTTCTGGGCAACAAATTCGCCCTCTTCAAGCAAATCGCCTTGGAATTTTCCGACGTTTATCGTACCCGTTAGCTCGTACGTTTTTTTTGCAAACAGACCATGTAGGATGGCAGTCGAAAATACAGCTACGAAAATGAGCAAAAAGGCCCACTTCTGTCTAAAGAGAACGACCACTAGGTCAGAAACGGAAATTAGGGACAAAGAATCTTGTTGTTGCATTAAGACCCACTATGATTATGAGATTAGCTGGTTTGCCAACGAATACGCGGGTGCGCGAAACGGGAGATTATAGCAGGGACAACCCTTTACGTCGCCCCAAAATTGGACTTCAAATTGATGTGAGCCGAGCCTTTTTTGCTTGTCTATCGCTACCTGTGTTTAAAGCGACTCGCATTTCCTGTTCCTAATTCGCACAAGCCTTTATATACTTCACACCCATGTCAGGTAACAGTTTTGGCTCCATATTTCGAATAACCACGGCCGGCGAATCGCACGGACGCGCTAATGTGGTGATTATTGATGGCTGTCCAGCAGGCTTGCCTATTAGCCAAGCTGAGATTCAGGTAGAACTGGATCGCAGACGTCCTGGCCAATCCTCGATCACAACCCAGCGTAAAGAAGCGGATAAAGTTGAGATACTATCCGGTGTCTTTGAAGGCAAAACAACGGGTAGTTCAATCGCCTTGATGATTGCCAATCAAGATCAGAGATCGGCTGACTATAGCGAAATAAAGGATGTATATCGTCCTGGTCACGCAGATTACACCTACCAAGCTAAGTACGGTCATCGCGACTATCGCGGTGGCGGCAGAGCGTCGGCTAGGGAGACTGTGGCTCGCGTGGCGGCCGGAGCAGTGGCGAGGAAACTCATTGCGGTGGCGGGCATTCGGGTCGTTGCTTATACAGTGCAAGTAGGTGACATAAAATCGGTTACGGTTGATCCACTGCAAACAACTTGGCATGAAGTTGACCAAAACCCAGTACGCTGCCCAGATCAAGATGCCGCAAAGAAAATGGAAAAATTGATCAAGGAAGTGCGCAAACAAGGCGACTCTTTAGGTGGCGTTTGTGAGGTTGCGGCTTTGGACGTGCCTGTGGGTTTAGGTGAACCTGTTTTTGACAAGCTTAAAGCGGATCTGGCCAAAGCCATGATGTCGGTTCCAGCGGTTCTCGCGTTCGAATATGGTGCTGGCACGGCAGTGGCTAGCATGCGGGGATCCGAATGCAACGACCCTTTTGTAGTTCAGGAAGGTGAGGTTAGTACCGAAAGTAACCGGCATGGTGGCATGCTGGGCGGGATCAGTAGTGGCATGCCTATTCGAATGCGCGTCACCATAAAACCAACGAGTAGCTTGCCTATTTCGCAAAGGACGGTCGACATACATGGCCAAGCGACGGAAATACGTACTAAGGGTCGACATGATCCATGCCTTTTGCCACGGTTTGTTCCTGTTGCAGAAGCCATGACTTGTTTAGTGCTAGCAGACCACTTATTGCGCCATCGTGTTTCGAGAATTAGTTATCTATTGACGAATACTTAACTGATCCCCAGCTCTTTCATACGTTTTGACAACGTATTGCGATGAATGCCTAGCGAAAGGGCGGAGTGACCAATATGACCCTCGTTTTCGGTAAGAATCCTGCGGATATAGCATGACTCTAATTCGCGTTTTGCGAAATTAAGGTCAATTTTGTGTTTCAGCAGTATGTCAACAAAGTCGGCTAAATGCCGGTGAAGGTCGTGAGGCGCAGATTTTGCTGGACGCACAATCATGAATGGTCCCGATATAATTTTCATCAACTGAGTATGCAGATGTAAGTTGCAAACTTATGCTAGGAGCGCCTTTTTTGCGTGACACTCGGTGTACGTTTCGATAGTGATAGACCGCTTTTTTTGCCCAGAACACCTTATCACTTCGCGTCAGTGTGAACAAGCGCAAAGGCCGTGAAAATCAGTTGGAAATTGCGCATAGATGTGGCAATATGACTATATAACCGCAACAATTAAGGTATCAACTTGACAGTCAAGCATATTATCACTATTCTTGGATCATAATACCTTTCTCATTTGAGTTTTACTGTGGGAGCGCACCATGAGGTTCAAAGCAAATATCATGATGAGAACCATGTTTCTTGCGATTTTTAGTTTCGGTGTAGTAGCCCAAACGCCGGTTGCTGAACACTGGTCTCCATATGAATATCCGAAAGAAATTGCAGAAGGCGTGCAATTCCATATTGTCGTTGATGGAGATACCTTGTGGGGTATTGCCAGCGCCTATTTCCAAGATCCGTTCTTGTGGCCTCAAATTTATCAAGCCAATCCTTACATCCAAGATCCTGACCTCATTTATCCGGGCGATCCGGTAGTTTTGGATATTGGTGTTGTCGTAACCGATCAGACCATTGCCGACAATTTGGGTGATAGTTTAGGTGAAGAGGGACAAGATGGCGGTGAATTGGCCGAGTTGAGTGAATTCGCAGAGGGCGACGATGGTGCCCAAGTAAGCGACCGATCGCAAACCACATCGATGGTTGGCAGTGGTGGCGAATTGGTGATCATTCCAGCTGGAGACCGCGTTGACTTAGAGTGCTCGACCTATTTGTTCCCAGTGACGGATGATGATTACGAATTGCCCTTTACAATGACGGTGGTTGGCAGCGAGTTAGCTGGTCAGCTTAGCTTCGCTACCGACGATATTGTCTATATCAATAAAGGCAATGTGGATGGCGTGCAAGCGGGCGATGAATTCAGTATTCGCCGCGAACAAGGCTTAGTGCGACGCCCGCATGGTGACAAAGAGATCTTAGGCGTGGCCATAGACCAAGTTGGCCGTTTGCGCGTGATAGCTGTACAAGAAAAAGGTTCAACCGCACTTATTACCTTTTCTTGTGATCGCGTACTGCAAGGCGATATCCTGGTGCCTTACGAACAAGAACCTATTCCTCTGATTACCCAGTTACCTCCATTCGATCGCTGGGAACCTTTTAATAAAGATGATTCTGGCCATATCGTTTTTTCCGAGGATCGCCGTATCAATATCGGAAAAGGTAGTCTCACCAATATCGACCTTGGTGTATTAGACAATGTGGCGCCAGGCGATATTTTTATCATCTACCGACCCAACCACGGCAACGACGCCAAGAAGGGTATCGAGCTTCCAGATATTTATTTGGGTCAAGGTGTGGCTCTTAAATCTTCCGAGAAGTCGAGTGTCATGAAAGTTATCCAAGGTGTGGACGTTATTCGTGTTGGCGACCGCGTAGTTTTATATCAAAACTAACCTTAAAAGATCAGTAGAAAATGGGGTGAGTATTGCTCACCCTTTTTTTTTGCGCGAAAAGAATGGGACCTGTTCCTTGACAGTACAATTCACAGGTTCCTATAATCCTTTCTGCTTTGGCGTAAGGAAGGCGTATCTATGACATGTCCCATCGTCATCATGGTCACAACCGGTTCAGAACAACAGGCGATTACTATCGCTGAAGAACTCATCCAGCAGGAACTTGTTGCCTGCGTGAACATCCTGCCAACCATGCGATCGATTTATCGATTCAAAGGTAAGGTCTTTGACGACGAAGAAAACCTGCTCATGATTAAAACTTCAGAAGACATGTTCGAGGCAATCGCGGAGGTGATTGCGCAACTACATACCTATGAAGTTCCGGAGATCGTTTCCTTTGAAGTAGATCAATACCGTTCGAACGTCATGGATTGGATTACCAGTTCGCTTGGTGGAGCTTCTAATCCTTCCTAGCGAACGCTTCTTGAGCACAGTTCAGATCCAACCCGGCGGAATCTGCGAATTATGAATAGTCCAACCAAGCTCACTCTATTTCGCATCTTCCTTATCCCGTTTATCGTTTGCTTCAATTATCTTGGGGATCCGTGGCTGGCGTGGCCCTCGCTATTTGTGTTTTTGCTCGCGTCATTGACAGATTGGTTGGATGGCTACATAGCTAGACGCAATAATCAAATTACGACGCTAGGTAAACTGCTTGATCCGCTTGCCGATAAACTCTTGGTCTTAACCGCGTTTTTGGTTATCTTGGAACGGCAAACGCTTCCCGCATGGATTGTTATCTTGCTGATCGGCCGAGAAATGGCCGTTACCGGATTACGCGGTTTCCTAGCCGCCGAACGCATCGTTTTGCCGGCGGGTGTCCTAGGTAAATGGAAGATGGTTTTTCAGGTGATTGCGTTATCTTTCTTATTCGTTGCAGACGAGTATTGGATTTTTAGGCCGGCGGGGTTCGTCACCATTCTGTTGGTTGTCTTCTTTTCACTTTTGTCTGCCTTTTTTTATCTGCGTGATTTTTGGCAGTTGTTAGGTGAAAAGATTATGAAAGAGCAAGTGGAGGGCGGTTCGTCATGAGTGAAGATAAGAAACCAACACGAATCCGTAAGCTCTTTTTTACCGGCGTCCTTTTCATTATTCCCATCGGCGTTTCCTATTGGATTTTGAGCATATTGGTTAATAAGATCCAAGGATGGGCGCGTCCGTTCATCGAAAAATTGGCCCGCCTCATGTTCCCTGGCGAGAGCCAGATGCTCTTCGAGTGGTTATTAACCCTACTCTCGATTGTTTTTGTCGTGCTAGTGATTGTTCTTGTAGGTGCTTTGGCTAACTTCTACATAGGTAAACGTGTTTTGCATGTGGTGGACACGATTATGCTCAAATTGCCGGTCGTGCGGGGCATTTACGGTGGTACCAAGCAAATCATTGAAGCCTTTTCTATTCAGTACAATGCGCGTGCCTTCAAAACCGTCGTCTTTTTTGAGTATCCGCGCAAAGGCTGTTGGGCAATTGGCTTTGTAACCAGTGATGATAAAGCGCGTTCAAATCGTATGTATGGCAAACCCTTCGCCGCCGTATTCGTACCGTCGACACCCAACCCAACCACCGGTTTCTTGCTCTACATGGATCCTAGCGAACTCTTGGTTCTGGATTTGAGTGTAGAAGAAACGATCAAGTTAATCGTCAGTGCTGGAATAGTGGTTCCGCCAACGGATCGCCGCCCGCCGATAACTTTAGCGGAGAAACTTGAACTCGAGGGCCAAAATGCAGTGGCAATTGGCGAGCCAAAGTGATGTTTACTGCGATGCATTCTGGATGTTTAGAAGGGGCTTTTTGGGGGGAGACTAAGTTGGACATTGATGCGGCTTTGTGGGAGACTAGTTGCACTCCATTCTTGTTGTAAACCCTAGATGCTATTGGACTTTAAATTTAACGATCGACTCTTTCAACGCGGTCAATTATGGCGGGAATGCGTGGAGGAGTGGCTTGCACACAGAAATGCATTTTTGCAGTCTGTGCAAGAGCCTCCATTGCTGCTTAAGTCATTGAAAATACTTAATCAACAAAAGGCGCGGAGATTTGTTTTGATTTACAGCATCAATTCGTTGGACTCCGTGGTTTCGTTACCATTTATCGGAGCCACGCTGCATACATCTCGCCAATGTGTGACTCGCTTCTTTTGTTATGAGTATTTCTTTCCGTTGTTTTCGGACGTGCTTGATCGAGGCTTTCCGAAATTGCTTTCTTTAGATAAACATGGGTCTGTAAAGGAGTTATGGGGACCGCGACCACAATCGGTTACGGACCACGTTTCCGAACAGATGGGTGAAGGAAAGAGCAAGGATCGAGCTTTGACCGAATTTGCCCGACAACACTATCCTACTGAATTAGATTTATCATTGAGTCGAGCCCTTCGTGAACATCTCTAATTGATGCAAGTTCGTGGTTTAGTTGGACGTACAATGAATCGATTTTACGATGTCATTGTGGATAAACGATGGGTACGTTGTCAGCCTAAGGGTCAGATTCGTCGGCATGAAGATGCTGAATATCGACTTCCTGTCATAGGTGATCACGTCGTTGTGGAGCTGGAACCCGGGCAGGAGAGGGGTGTTGAAGGCTACGTGATTGAAATCCTGCCTCGCCAGAATCGATTAATGCGTTCGATCGGGGATACCCGTGAAACCGAGAAGGTAATGGCGGCCAACTTGGACAGAACACTGATCGTCAGCGCCATCGAGCGTCCAGGACTTGATTGGTCGATGCTTGATCGTTTCTTGGTGACGTGCGAGCTCTTGGATATTTCGGCGTGTATTGTGATTAATAAAGTGGATCTTAATCCCGCCAGATTGAACGCGAAGGAACTGACGACCTACCAAGACTTAGGTTATCCTGTCTTGGAAACATCGGTCAAAGATAATCTTGGCATAGGGAGACTACAGGCGCTGGTTGAATCAGGGATCTCGCTTTTTGCCGGCACTTCAGGCGTCGGTAAGTCGTCCTTGATCAATTGGCTTGTTCCCAAGGCGAAGCTCGTGACGGGGGCGGTCAATGAGCGTAGTGGAAGCGGACGTCACACAACGACGACCTCGGTTCTGATCCCTGTCAAAGGCGAAGGTTACCTAGTGGATTCTCCGGGGCTACGGGACTTTTTCCCGCCGCGAGTCGAACCTGACCAGGTCCGGTTTGGCTATGTCGAGATTAGGGAAGCACAGCGCGATTGCAAGTTCACGACCTGCCAGCACTTGGAAGAGCCAGGGTGCGCGGTCAGAGAAGCTGTGCGAGCGGGTGATATCGCCGCCTTTCGCTATGCTAACTACCGCTTTATCGTGGGAGACATGATGCAGCGAGAGCGTAGTCGATATTGACTGTGGCATAAACAACACGTTCACTGAGTGGGGCGTAGTACAACTCACACAGGTGTGTTCGAGCATCAGTTATGTTGGTAATTAAGTTGTTTAAAACAAAGGTGTTAAGTGCTATGGGTCTGTGGCACGCGAATTGCTTCCGTGTTAGTTGCGGAGGTTGCCATGAGTGCACAATGGACATTAAACAATGAAGTTAGCGCGTTGGGTGTGGGTCTACATTCCGGACGCCTGATCGAAATGCGTTTAACGCCAGCACCACCCAATTCCGGGGTGACTTTTGTGCGCACAGACTTAGGTGGACTTTCCGTTAAGGCCGATATTAAGCACGTCGATTTTTCGTGTCTGCAATTGGCAACTGTATTAAAACAAGGTGAGTGCGTCGTACAGACAACGGAACACTTGATGTCGGCGCTTTATGCCAAGGGTGTTGATAATGTGACCGTTTATTTGGATGGCGGCGAAATACCCATAATGGATGGCAGTGCGTCGCCCTTTTTGTACTTAATTGAAGAAGCTGGTTTACAGCGTCAAGCAGTGGCGCGTCGCGAAATGGTGATACGAAAAGCGTTCGAGTTCAGCGATCGCGGTCGCTCGGTGATTGCCAAACCTGCTCGTGACTATCGAGTTACCTATGAGATTGAATTTGATCATCCCTTGATTCGTCATCAGAAAAAGACCTGTTCTTTGGGATCTAATACATATGACAGCCAGATTGCGCGAGCCAGAACTTTTGGCTTTTTGAGTGATGTCAACACCTTAAAGAAGATGGGATTGATCCGTGGTGGTAGTTTAGAAAATGCAATTGTTTTGGATGGCGACAGTGTTCTTAATGAAGGACTTCGCAGCCACGATGAGTTTGTGAGCCACAAAATCCTCGATTTTGTAGGGGATATGGCGATGTGCGGCATGCGAATTCGGGGCGCATTTCATGCAATCAAAGCAGGGCACGAAGTGCATGCTCGCTTCCTCACTGCATTGTTGGCGGAAAGCAGCGCATACGACGTGGTTGAGATGACAGCGGACGAAGAAGTGGTATCGGCGCAGGCGAGTCCCGTTTTGGCTCATTCGTGAAGCAAACGAGCTAGGTTCGTTAGCAGTTGACAATGGCTAAACGCTTGGGATAGGGTAAGCTAAACTAAATTCCGGGTGGTTCATGGCCATTGAAGGCAGTCTCGATAGTGTAGATATTCAAGACATCGTTCAGCTGCTAAATATCAATCGCTCTAACGGCATCCTGCATATCGAAAACCCTTCATTGAAGGGCAAGTTATATTACACCGATGGCGAGATCATCAATGCCGAAGTTGAGGGCATGGTGGGCGAGGCAGCGGCTTACGTGTTACTTGCACAACATGAAGGAAAGTTTTTCTTCCAGATGGCCGCTCACAACGCCAATCGGCTGTTCTCGCGCTCGATCCATGATCTCGTTTTGGAAGCCGCGCGACGTAAAGATACGATTGGAAAAATCCGCACATCCATATTGCATGACAATATTGTTTATCTGCCTTTGGTGGATATTAGGATCCCGCATCTTGCCAAGGGTTTCAAACAGGACGAATTAACCGTGTTAAGTAGTCTCGATGGACAGGCTGATATTCGTGAAGCTATTGAAACGTCTAACAAAGGTGCATTCGAAGTACTTTATATTATTTACGACTTAGAGCAGCGGGGTCAGCTGAAGCGCGTCGACATTTTCAAACTACTAGAAGTAGAGGTTTACAAGAAGCTGTTTGGTAAAGCGACCGATGTCGTACTGTCATCAGTATTAGTGGATGATTGGAATTCAGAGTCGGTTGTGTATGGTGATTGCGACTCATTAGAGATCAGAACGGCTAAACACAACTATGGTCAGGTGAATTTCATCTCCAAGAATGGCGTATCGCCGGATCGCATCATGATACCGAGAGAAATAATGGACCAATTAGAAATTGCAGTCGGCGAAAAAGTGCTAATTAAGCCGCTGCTGCATCCAACCTAGTTGACGACCATCCTCGGCTCTTTCTCTTTATCCCAATTACCTGGTATGTTAGTATTTTGCATCAAACAGGGTTGGGGCATCGGTCATGCACGGCGTCATTAAAAGCGCCTTATTTGTCATTGTTTATGTGAGTTTCCCGCTGCTCGCGCAAACGGATGCTACAGCTATGTCTGCGGAAGAGACTGTGGCGCTTCAGTGGGACCTTTACCTTGAAGCCAAAGGCCAAGGCGATGTTGATGCCCAAAAAGTGGCATTTGACCGACTTCGAGACGAGGCAAAGGGCTCGTCCGGAAAGATTTACGAGCAGGCAGCGATTTTATTCTTGGCAGAGGGCAACCGGGAATTGGACCTCGGTAATTATGACGAAGCCCGTCGTGAATTTCTTAACTGTGCGCAACTGAATCCTTATATGTGGCCCGCCTACACGGGTTTAGCTCGTGTCAAGAAAGAGCTAGATCATGATTATCTGTACTACGTATCTCTGAGCCTTAAGGGATTGCGTTATGCGTTCAGTGTGAAAAACACCTTCTTCCTAATGGATGTGTTGTTTTGGTTACTTGAACGCCTGTTACTTGCATTGAAATGGGGCTTGGTGTGTGTTGTGGGTTTATTTTTCGCCAAATACTGTCGCAGTGTTTATGCCACAACCGTTTCCTTTCTGGAAAACTCGGACTGGAGTCGACCAGTCCAAGCGACAGTTACAGGTGCAGTCTTTCTGGCGCCGTGGGTTTTGGGTTTAAACGTTCTTGTTGCTGCTTTGTATTACTGGGTGATGGTTTATCCGTTTCTGCATCGCAAGGAAAAGTTAGTATCCGGAATTCTGGTAGCCAATTATTTGCTTTCAGTGTTACTGCTCTTTGTCGTTCACAATATTGCTTTAGCGCGTGCCAGTAGTGAAACGAGATTGCAAGTTGCCCACTTTTTTCAGGGCGACCCTAGGCTGCAGGTTGATCGGCTCGAAGCTAAAGAGGCAGATGGCGATACCAGTAATGGATTGTATTTCGCCTTGGCGCGCGCCTACCACGAAACAGGTGACGATAATTTAGCCCTAGAATATTACGAAAAAGTGGATAAATCTTCCGACTACGGCCCTCTGGCTGAAGTCAACAAAGGGAATATTTATCTCAAGGGACATGAATATCAAAGAGCGATAACGGCATATGAATCAACTTTGCGCGTCATCCCAAAATCGAGTATTACGCTTTACAACTTGAGTGTTGCCAAGAGTCGTATCGGCGAACACCGTGATGCAGAAACATTTTTGCGACGTGCAAAGCAAGCAGACCCGCGATTGATCGAAGAGATCTACCTCAGGGGCGAGTCTGAAACAGACACCGTGGAAATCGAATACAGTCCTTTAAAGAGTCTGACACGAGCTGCATTTGGAAGCGGCATTCCAGATTTGGTGACCTGGTTTAAGAAACCAATCGCCATTTCAACAATCGTCCTAGTCTTGCTTGCCCTTGGTTTCGCGATTTTCCACGAGCGTTCAAGAAACCCACGCTTCTTAGGAAAGTCATGTAACAAATGCGGCAATATATATTATGTGCCCGATTCGCCTAGCCACGCTTGGTGCAGCCAGTGCGTGAACCTCTATGTGAGAAAAGATGATTTACCGAGCGAAGCGAAACTGAAGAAATATGAAGAAGTGCAGCGGTTCAGTAGGCTAAAGAAACGTTTTGTCAACATTAGCCAGACGTTGCTACCAGGCGCAAAAGCCATTTATCGAGGATCGACGTGGTCTGGCTCCATTACTGCTTGGTTTTGGGTATGTTTGCTCGTGTTTTCCTTTTCGAGTTTGCGCGAGATTCCCTATCCCTTTATGAGTTATGTCAATGACTTCATGGTTGTTCAAGTTTTTGTTTGGGGCACCACCGCGTTCTTCTGGTTAATTTTTGGGTTTCGCGGCATCTGGCGGGAGGACTAGATGGCATTAGAAGGAACCCTAAAGGACTTTTCCCTCGCCGATATCTTTCAGTTAATTGGCATTCAGCGAAAAACGGGCGTTTTGACGCTGAGAAATGGCAAAGAAATAGCCACGATTTCGTTTATTAACGGCATGGTTGTGGGGGCCGATACCGACAATCAGAAGCTGGAAAACCGACTTGGTCACGTTTTGGTGAAGACCAATCGCATATCTCAGTCTGAATTGGAGCAAGCACTTGTAGTTCAAAATTCGACACTGCAACGACTAGGTCAAGTGCTTATCTCGAAAGGGTTCATCAAGAAAGAGGACCTTAAAGACTCGCTGCAGATGCAAGTCAGCGAAATTATCTATCGCCTATTTAGGTGGATAGATGGCGATTATCATTTTCGCCAAGAAAGATATATCGATTACGACCAGGAGAACTTCAGTCCCATGAGTGCGGAGAGCCTTTTGATGGAAGGTATTCGCATGATTGACGAGTGGCCCATGATCGAAAGGGTCATACCTAGCTTTGATGTTTCCGTTGAACGGACGGAGATGGGACGCCGTATTAAACTGAACATCGATAAAGATTTAAGTTTTCAATCGGGACCCATTGGTAGTTTCGATGACCTACTCGAAGGCGTAATGGCCGACGAACAAGACGCTCACCTAAATGAGAAACTCCCCAATCTTTCCCATGAACAAGAAATCGTGCTGAAACTCATCGATCGACCCGCTTCGGTGCAAAAGATTATTGATCAAAGTCGTTTGAATGAGTTCGAAACCTGCCGAGCCGTGTATGACCTCATAGAAGTTGACATGGTGCGTAGGGTCAGTGATGTCATCATTCACGAGGATGTTGAGGAGTTTGAAGACCAGAAAACTCTACCTACATGGATTCCTGGCGCCGTTCTTGGCCTGGTCGCGTTAATAGGTTTGTTAACCAGTTGGAACCCAATCAATCGATTGTTCCCATCACCGTTGGAATTGGGACCGTCGGTTAATTTTTTTGTGCCAACATCAGGTG
Source organism: Holophagae bacterium (assembly GCA_029263455.1). Taxonomy (GTDB): domain Bacteria; phylum Acidobacteriota; class Holophagae; order Acanthopleuribacterales; family Acanthopleuribacteraceae; genus JAGQSC01. The sequence continues at coordinate 132,697 of JAJCXM010000003.1, read as the reverse complement.
CCAAACTCAATCGCATCGTAAATGCGTTAGATTTGTATTTTCTGAATGAATCAAAGCTACCCATCACATTGGACGTTCTTGTTGAGAGAGGGTTTCTTGATGTTGATGACTTACTTGATCCCAAAGAACGCCGCTACAGCTATCGTTTACGTCCAGAAGAACAAACCTATATTTTGAGTGGTACTGACCTTGATGGACGCGATAAGCGCGAGTTGGCCTTTACAAAAACCTATCTAATCAAGTCTGAGGAGGTTGACGACCCTGATAACGAGTAGTGAGGCCGATCCCCATGCCATTTGTTAGCGAAGAAAAAGTTGTCGCGCTTCTAAACGAACAAGATCGACCCGACTGGGATAAACTACTCAATCACCCGTCTTTTACCAGTAAGTGGGTCGTTATTTTCTTATCTCGGTCACGTGCCATTGAGACGGAGGCGATTCGCGAGATTTATCAGAATCGCGAACTGAGAAGACACTACAATATTGGGCTGGCAATCGTTAAACATGTAAAAACGCCGCCCGCCATTGCCTTGGCAATGATGAACACGTTGAGGTGGGGTGACTTACTTAATGTGCTGCGGCAACCAAGGCTATCAGGCATGATGGTGAATCGCGGTGTGCAAATCATTGAGGAACGTCTTCCAAGAATGACGCTAGGTGAACGTGTCTCATTGGCACGGCGAGCCGTTAGACCCTTGATCAGAGTTCTGCGCACTCAAAACGAAGCTCAGGTTCTTCGAATAACATTTCGTCACAACTATTTCACCTATGAGGACGCGATGTTTGTAGCCTCGTACCCAAAGACGTCAACAACAGCTCTTGCCACCTTGGCCCAGATCCCAAAATGGGCGCGCTTGAAGGATGTTACTCGTGCGTTGATCGTTCATCCTAGGACACCCAACTACGCGATTCTGCCACTGCTTAAAGGCTTAAGTCAGCATGATCTTGATGTCCTCAAAATGGATCCCAGAATTTCGGTGTATGCCAAACGATTGATTGCCCGTTTAACGCAAGATAAATCTCGTTGAATCGGCCAGCCAGTCGATGTCAGGCTATCGTATTCTGATTGAATGGGTGCGATCTTGTATTTTTCCGTTAGAATCACCAGTGAGCGCTTAGCTAAGTTTTATGACTAGACTTGCAGCTCGATTGTGAAAACGGAGTTCGAAGTGTCGGCGACGGGTAATGTGAATCTAGAAGGCCGCCATAGAATTGCCTTGTTCCATCCAGGCGACGTCATTGCCTCTCGCTATTTGATTATTCGCTATATAAATCATGGCGCCATGGGTGTTGTATACGAGGCGTTGGACCAACAATTAAACGACCATATTGCTTTAAAGGCAATCCGGGTTGATACGGCTAATAATCCCAAACATGTGGAACGATTTAAGCGAGAAATTCAGTTGGCTCGCAGGGTTACTCATCCCAATGTGTGCCGTATTTTTGATGTTGGCTTTCATGACTTAGAGCCACGACTAGATAGGGGTTGGTTTGGAGGCGATGTCACTTTTCTGACCATGGAGTTATTGTTAGGACAATCACTCGAGCAATTGATCGCTGACCGAGGCGTTCTAGAAGAAAACGAGGCAAAAGACATCGTGGCGCAAATAGCGAGTGGCTTAGCCGCAGCGCATGATGCAGGCGTTATTCACGGAGACCTTAAGAGCGCTAACGTGTTGATGGTTCCAGAGGAGCAAGGATTGAGAGCCGTTGTAACTGACTTCGGCTTAGCGCGTACGATTCAAGCCGATGGCCATTTTTTCACGACCGTAGGCGGCATGGACCAGTTTGTGGGAACCCCAGCATTTATGGCACCTGAACAGGTTGACGGTGGAGCTCTTAACCGCACGACCGATATCTATGCATTAGGCTGCGTTTTTTATCAGTTGGTAACCGGCCAAGTTCCTTTCATTGCCGAGAATATGATCCAGACCGCGCTCATGAGACTGGTGCACGACCCCGTTGCGCCCATCCGTAAGCGCCCTGATCTTTCACGCCAAAGTAATCGTGTCATCTTAAAATGCCTCAAACGTCAACAATCCGATCGATTCCAGTCTGCGGAATCGTTGCTTGTGCAGCTGTCTGAAGAAAGGGTCCTGCCAGTTAAGCTATGGCTAGCTACAGGTCTTTTCCTTGCGCTATCAAGTTTGGCGGTGTTCTTTTTCAAAGACACGAATGAACGTGTCACGATCGCTAATGCGCCAGCAGTTAAGAATGCTGAGCCGTTGGTCATGTCATTGACACCAGTGTTGGTCAATCTTGGTGACGATGATCGAACATGGCTTGCACGATGGGCGACAACACGGCTATCCGAGTCGCTAGCAAAGATTGAAGAATCTTCAATGGTTTCAGAGGAACGGCTTGAACGTGCTTATCTGGAGAGTGGTTTTGAACTCAACAGTCAGCCAACACTTAAACTACAACAAATAATTGCTAAACAAGTCGGAGCAAGTTGGTCGTTCAGCGCCAATTTAGATGTGAGAAAAACCTCTCCTAAATACCATTTTGAGTTAAGGGCGATGGAATCTGAGCGCGGTAGGTACGCCTTCGCTTTCGAGCAGAATGCTGATGATCTCGCTATTTTGATTAATGACGCGGTGATAGCTTTTTCCAAGGCAAATCACCGACTGCCACCCAATATCGAAGATTTCCAGTTAATGCAGCCCGGACACGAGGAGAGCCTAGTCCTATTTGAAGAAGGGCGTCGAGCTTTGTGGTCAATGGAAATTACCCGTGCAATTGACGTTCTTAATCGGGCAGCCGCAGAACAGAACGAAGAACCCAAGATACATTTATGGCTCGCTTTGGCTCAGGCAGCGGCAGGCGAGCAATCGTTGGCTTTGGCTTCTCTCGATCGCTCGATGTCTCTCGTACCTGACTCGTTGGCAAAGCAGGAATTCGATCGTTATGTAGACATAATTGACGAATTTTCGGCATTGGTTCGTTCATTCCAATCGCTTTTCCGGACGTCTGGAACGTCATCGGTTGATCAGAATACAATCGAAATATTGGCGCAATTAACCGACAAATTTCCTAACGCAAGCATCGCAGAACCACAGCAGAGTTCAACTCCGAGTCTAGCAACGCCAACCCGCCAGCTCTTGACGGCAGGCGCGATTTCAGACGAAGCTCAGGCCTTTATTGCATTGCGCGACCCCGAACAAGCATTGAAATTATTTGCTCAAGGCCTTTCGGCCTATCAGCAAGCGGGTGATCTTATCGGAGAGGCGCGCACGCGGCATAATATCGGCATCGTTTTGTTCGACTTGAATCGATTGCATGAGAGTGAGCAAGAATTGATGCTGGCGTTACATATCTGGCAAGAGAAAAACCGCACTGAACAGCGGTTAGGAAAGTTAGTTTTAGCCGAGGTTAAGCTGGATCTCGGAAAAAACGCCGAAGGCGAAAGGCTTGCGCTAAGTGTTTACGATGACGCCAATAGCGATGATCATGAGATGGCAAAGGCAGCCCACTTTTTGGCCAAATGCGCGCGATACTCCGGAAATTCCAGCCAGGAATCCTATTTGGCGACGTCAATCCTTCGTTACTCCAAGAGTGGCGAAAATGAGTCCGCCTGTCGTGTCCGACTCGATTTGGCGCGTTTTTACCAAGAACAAAGTCGATGGCAGGAGATACACGAATTGGTCAACGAGCTACAAGCCTGCCGGACGCTTGAGGAGACGTTTCAGGCGCAAAAATCTGTAATTGAAGCTCAATCTCATATGATAAGAGGCAATCATTTAGAGGCGGAACAAGCGCTCGCTCCGTTTTCTCGGATTCAAGGCAGTTGGACCGCCATCGATCAAGCATGGGCACACCGTATTTGGGGAATAAAGGCGCTTTCTGACACGGATGTTGTCAAAGCGCGACAAGAAATAGAAATGGCTGCTTCGCTATTTCGTTCTCAAAACAACGATACTGCTTGGCTAGAATGTGTGTCGATTTTGGCTCCTCTCTATTTCGATTTGGGTTTGTACGCACTTGCTTCTCGGAGTTATCACGACTTAATTGAAGGTGAATCAGAATTGCTGACACGTCAACAATACCAAAACCAACTTGCCGATGTTCTGTATCAAGAAGCTGGGTTGCATCGGGCGTCGGGTGATCTGTCGCAATCCATCGCTAAGCTAACTGAGGCCATTTCTAATTATGAAGCCTGCCAACAATGGAGAAAGGTCGCCGTTTCTAGAGAATTACTCTCGCAGTGTTTTGCCCGCCAAGATAATGGCTTGGAAGCAGTGGCTGAACTAAATAAGGCCATTGATTTGTGGCTCAGGATCGACGAAATGAAATTCGCAGCCCTATCACTGTATAAATTGGCGCTTCAATACGAAGACATGTCAAACGACGATCTAGCTATTGAAAATTATGTCCGTGGCGCCAATCAATGGGCCGAATTGGGAGATCGAGACAATGAATTGAGATATTGGCAACAAATACATCGCGTTTCGAACCAGGCTTTGATCCCACATTGGCAAAAAGAAGCAGGCAAACGGATCAGACAGTTAGAACGACAAAAGTAGCTTTTAAGACCCGCGAGTTCGGTACCCTTGTTCTTTTAACATTTCAATGACTCGCGTGACATGATTACCCTGAATAATAATCACGCGATCTTCAATGGTGCCACCGGTGGCTAGTTTCTTGCGCAATTGCTTTAACAGTGCCATTTGATCACCTTGGAATTGACGGAGACACGTTACCAGCTTGCCATTCTTACGTTTCTCAAAGCGGACATAAATTGAGACTGAATTGGGATGCTCTTGTTCTTTCTGGACCTGGGCTGGCTGGCGTGTTTCAGCCGGCTTTTGGGCCGTAACCTCAATCTGATTTGATAAGCTGGCAAATGGGTTGTGGCTGAGTTCCTGCAGTTGGTCTACCTTCATTTTTGATGGCTTTTGACCTTTTCTCTTTGACATCAGCGAAACCGAACTGACGTCGAATCCGCGGGTTCAACCACACCAATCATTTTCACGTCTGGAAATCTGGGTTGCAACCGATCAACCACTTGCTGCGAGATGTCAGCAGCGACCGCGAACAATAAGCCACCAGAAGTTTGCGGATCGACCATAAGCCATTTCGTTGCATCGTCTATCTGGCTAAGATCAACATGATTGCGTACATAATCAAGATTTGTATGATGCGCGCGATTGAGGACGCCTGCGCCAATGCAGGCCAAAGCACCTGCCAATACAGGCACGGCAGATGTGTCAATTTCCAACGAAACTTGGCTGGCGTTCGCCATTTGCATGGCATGGCCGGCCAATGAGAATCCGGTAATGTCCGTGGCGCTGTGAATATTGAGTCCTACTAGCAGATCGGCGCTCGCATTCAATAGCGTCATGCTCTTTACGGCGCCGTGCACCCAATCGTCCTGGGCCTTATCCAATTTCAATGCTGAGGTAATTGTCCCGGTACCTATGCCTTTAGTCAGAATGAGATGGTCACCGGGCCGGGCACCTGAGTTTAGCCATGCTTGATCGCGATTCACGAAGCCGGCCACAGAAAATCCTAATAGAAGAGCGTCATTCTCAATGCTGTGTCCGCCAGCAAGGCACGCGCCTGCCGCATGAATACGATCTAATGCGCCAGTCATTAAGGGTTCAATTAGGGATACATCTAATGTGGCTGCCGGGAATCCCAGTATTGTCAGCGCTGTCGAAGCTGTGCCACCCATGGCGAACACGTCACTTAGCGCGTTTGCGGCCGCTATTGCACCAAAATCATAGGGGTCATCAACGATCGGGGTAAAAAAATCGACCGTTTGGATAAGCGTCCGTCCATCTCCCAAATCGAATAAGGCTGCGTCATCAAATGTTTGGCTGCCCACAATCAATTCTTTTGGACTATTTAATTTAAGTGCGGCCAAAACGTGTCGTAGAGTTGAAGCAGGCAGCTTGGCTGCGCAGCCACCTTTCTTTACCATCTGGGTCAGTCGTGTTGGTTTCGTATCCATTGCTGACATGAATTCAAATCTCCTTGAAATACCACCTTACGTTGGTGGCGCTCGAACGAATATTGATAACGTGGATCATAATATTCTTTTAGTAAGCGTTCGATCCAGCCACGATGACTGTCGACATTGAGTTCGGCGGCAAATGCCTGATCCATTAGGTCACGTATTTCGCAATATCTGAGACCACCGAGCTGCTCACGTATATGTAACAAGTTGGCACGTAACTGTAAATGAGTATCAACGCTGCCACTGACCTGAGTTGGTTTGGCTACGTATTCTGTGAATATTCTTTCAATACGCTCATTAACCGGCGCGTCTAGCCAAACAACGACTGAGCGACGAAGCCCTGAAATAATTTCGTTTGGAAGTTGAACGCGCCCAATTCTTGGACTCTCGTCCTCGATGAAGACTTGCTTTTGCTTGCCCGCTAATTGCATGAGGAGTTTGTTTTCAAATGTACATTGGCTTGGCTGATTAGATGGCTGCTTACCAAAAGAACTTCCTCGATGATTGGCAAGCGCCTCTAAATCGATACTGGCGCTTGTTTGATGCAGAAGTTCGGTCTTGCCTGAGCCAGTCAAGCCGCCAATGACAATGATTGTGGGAAGTTCTGAAAGACGGTTCAAGAGCAGTCGGCGAATGGCTTTATAGCCACCAGCGATGCGGCAGACGTCTGCGCCGGATTCGTTCAACCATTGAACGGCAATTTTGGAACGTAATCCTCCACGCCAACATGCCACGCGGATAGGGCGTCCTTGAGCTAGCTTCAGCCAGTTTTCGACACGGCTCTGTCGAAACGGTGCGACGATCTTTTGGCCAAGGTCGATCGCTTCCTGTTGACCTTTGGCCTTAAAACAGATACCCACCTCGTGACGTTCACGTGTTGTTAAGATGGGTACATTGCTGAAACCAGGTACTTCACCTGCCTCAAACTCTTTCTCTGAACGAACGTCTAGCCAACTGAATGAATCAAAATTAGTCTCGAGCTGTTTTAGAGCCTGGTCGGCGTCAATCGGAGGGTAATAAGGTTTCAATCGAATTCCTCCGAGAAAGCTGAGCGCAGAATAGCTGCGGTGTTAGGTATCCTTTGCGCACCAAAAACTGGCGACGTTTCATTGAGAGAAAACCGTGTCGTCATAAAGGCATCACCGACACAAGTTGAGCCTTCAGCTAACATGAGCTGAGCTTGTATTAGCTGGGCCAAAAGGCAGGCGAATTGACGCGCATACGCTTGATCTGCGACAGCCAACCGGTAGGTCTCTGGTAGCGATTCTAGAGCACGATCGAAACCTTTGTTCTCTCCCTGTGTGCGCTGCATTTGCGACATAAATTGTTCAAGAACACCGGGCAGGCGAGTGCAGGTGCGGATGATGTCCAAAGCAATCACGTTGCTACTGCCTTCCCAAATCGAGTTGAGCGGGGCTTCACGGTAAAAGCGTGCGAGATGGTGCTCTTCGATGAAGCCGGCCCCTCCCAAACACTCTAATGTTTCTGCGACAACAGCAGGCGTGCGCTTGCACACCCAAAACTTACCAATCGCAGTGAGTAGGCGCCCGTAATCACGTGTTTCGGCGTCTTCACTGTCATAGGTTCCCGCCATCAACCAGGCAAATCTAAGCGAGGCTTCCCATTCAATTACCAGGTCACTTAGTACCTGTTGCATAAGAGGTTGATCAATAAGTCGTTTGCCGAATGCACTGCGTCCTGAGACATGCTGAAAAGCAAGTCGAATGCCAGCACGCATCATGCCCACCGACCCAACCACACAGTCTAGTCTTGTATGCGAGACCATATTGAGAATTACCGCGATACCTCGACCTTGATCACCAACCAACTGAGCATACGCTTGGTCATACTCAATTTCGCTGGAGGCATTCGAACGATTTCCTAATTTGTTCTTGAGTCGCTGGATAAGCATTCGGTTACGCGTTCCATCGGGTTCCCAGCGAGGGACAAAGAAGCAAGTTAGTCCTGCGTCGGTTTGGGCAAGCGTTAAGAATCCGTCGCACATGGGCGCGGAACAGAACCATTTATGGCCAGTTAGCCGAAAATGACCGTCCGCTTGTTGCTGGGCAAATGTGGTATTGCTGCGAACATCGGAGCCACCTTGTTTTTCGGTCATAGCCATACCCAACAATATGCCTTTCTTTTGCTTCATCGGCACAAAGCTCGGATCATAAATGTGACTATCTAAACCCTGGCGCAACGTCTCATATAGGTTTGGCTCTTGACACAAAGAAGGGACCGCAGCGTAAGTCATGGACATGGGACAGGCGACGCCATTCTCAACTTGATTGAATAGGTAAAACATCGCAGCTCTCGCTTGGTGACCGGCCGTGCTTGATTGCAGCCAGGGCAGGTTATGCAGTTTGTTTTCAACGGCGATGGCCATGAGCTCGTGCCAAGATGGATGGGTGGTCACCTCGTCGATTCGATGGCCATATTTATCGTGGGTGTGAAGTTCGGGCGGAAAACGATTGGCTTCGCTCGCTAAAAAAGTGGTTTTGGGATGACCCATTAGGGCGCCAAATTGTTTGGCCTCATTTTGTATCCACTGTGCGTCGCTACTCGCGACCAAGTTCCGAAGTATTGGGTCGTCCAGCCACAGGTTCTGTTCGCCAGGCGGTTGCGGTTGATTCTCTACCTGATGTGTTGGATTTCCCCAGTTCAACGATTAACCTCGCGAGATATGTGAGGGCCATTGTAGCTCGTGTTCTTTATCAGTGCCTGCTCGAATCGCATTATCTCGGGCGCATCGTGATAGACAGCAATCCATAGCTAGACAATGATAGATGCTTGTGTTTTGGTTGCACGTCAAGTCGTTGATCTCGTCATTTGCTAACTTTTTTGCAGCAAGTCTTTGTCATTTCTAGCTTCGTTCTGCTGCTCCAGCTGATAAGTTAGCTATGATTCCGGATCGCATGTTTTATGCGACCGTGCATTTACCAAAAAAGACGACATGTGACTAAAGGAAATACGACGTCATGATTGCTTGGAAGACAATTGCAGCAGGAAACAGGGCGCTTGTGCTTGTGCCGGGTCTCAAGAAAGCTGTCTGGCGTGCGATGTTCATAAATTTCATCGTTATTGGTTTGCTTGCGTTCGTTTTGCATTGGCTGTGTTCACGATATTTGCTGGACCCAGCGCTCAATTGGATTTTTGGTAATGATAATGATTGGATAGCAACTACGGGGCGCATTTTGGGCTGGATTCTGCAGTGGATCATCGCTGCTCTCCTAATTATTGTTTCCATGAACATATCGCTCTCATTGATGGGGATTTGGTATGAGAACTTGGTCGAAAAGGTTGTCAGCCACCTTGGAAATCGAGTGTCGCATCCCTTCACGTGGCGCACGTTCCTACAGACTCAAAGATCATCCATTTGGGTTGCAATTCAAGATATCGTCATGTCTCTGGGCCTGTTGCCTTTAGGATTCATCCCTGTGGTTGGCTTTTTCATTGTGGTTTTAGGTGGTTCATTTCTGACAGGACGTAGCGTGATTGCTGCCTATGAGGCGGTTACGATATCCCCTGGTGAATCCCTTTCGAAAGTGGTATCTCAGCAAGGAGCACAAGCCATTGCGCTGTGCTGGCCCATCGCGCTGCTCGCTTTTGTGCCCGTCATAGGATGGTTTTTGGCTCCCTGGCTGCTGGCTAAGCAGGTTGTCGGCTGGGCTTTCTTGAAGGAACAGGCTAGTAAGACTGGTTAAGGGGTGGCAACGGGTGTGCGACGCCATCTTCGACACTCTTTTGCATCGTAGCCAACCAACGATCTTGACCGGGCTGCCAGGATGCGGGTTGTTGCTCTTTTGCTTTTTGCATGTGCTGCAAGGCGTTCTTGAAATCGCCACTTAGATGGTCTACAAGTGCAGATATCATTTGTGAGGGCTGGTCTGCTTCAGAAAATTCAAGGGGAATGGTAGCTAGAATTTGATGGGCTTTGTCAAGTTCGCCAGTTTCAGCATCTAGCCAAGCCTGCACAGCAACATGGAACCAGCGTGTCTCGTCGCTGTCTGTCTCAATATCGATTGATCGACTTTGATTCAGCGTCGTGGCCGCGGCCTGCGAATCGCCGCGAAACAATTGTAAGTAGGCAATAGATGCCCATGCAAATAGCTCCAGTCGCTGCTGGTGTGTCTTTTTAAGTATTGTCTGAGCCTCAATGAGCGTGCGTTCCGCCTGTGAATAATGGCCACTGTAATATTGGGCCAAACCGAGGGAAAGCGTAATCCACCCTTCCTCGCCGACATTTTCAAGTGCAAATTGCATTTTCTTCAAGCGAGTTAGACTGGCGACTGCGTCTTCGTAATGGCCATCGTCCAAGTCGAGAATAGCCAAATTCCCCAACAGGGTAGTTTCGGTAACCCTCGAACCGAAATGACGCGCCAACTCAAGGCCTTTCTGATAGTGGTTCCTGGCGACGCTAAATCTGTCCAATTGGTAATGCATCAGGCCTAAGTTGTTGTGAATTTTTGCCTGCGCGTGCATGTCACCGAAAATAACTACTTGGTCGAGCAATTCAACATACGCCGATAAGGCTTGGTCCGGTTTGTCCGATTGAAATAGACCGAATGCCTTAACTAATTTACATGCATAAATGCCGTAGTGGTGCTTGCGTCTTTGATAGATTTCGGTGGCGCGTTGAAGATCGTTGTCGCCCTTCTGACAATCACCAAAATCACAATTGCGGCGGGCCCTTTCTTGGAGTGCGAATGCTAGCAGCAGCTCGTTGTCCACCGAATTCGCGCGCAGAATGACATCGTTAAGAAGCTTGATGCAGGCCTCTGGTTCACCCATTTGAAACAAACATTCTGATAGCCGAATGTGGGGCCACATGAATGAAGGGTCTTGTGTTATGCATATTTCGAAATAGGGTCGCGCCTGCTTTGGACCTTCGTGTTCTAGTTTCTGCACCCCTTTTGCGTAGGTTTCATTGACATATTCATTGCTAGACAAGACACCTTCAAACATATGGGGAGATTGAACAGGGACTAGTTCGCGCAAAGTCTTTGTGGTCATATCCCGGGCGACGTCCATGGGGCTGGTTCCAACCGACTCGCCCGACCACATGGGTTTGTCGGTTTGATAGACGGTGTAGACAAGGCGCCAGACGTCTTGGTCGCGTGTTAGCTGTGTCGCTAAAACGTGACTGGTTCCGGTCGTTTCGGCCAGAACATTGACCAGTTTCACGTTAGAGTCGCGTTGGTCCACCACTGCCTGAATTGTATCCAGAGGTACTAACTCTAACCTTTGAGATTGTTCGAAGTACTTTGCAACGACATCGGTTAGGCCTGCTTGAATCCAAGCATATTCTTGATCGGTGGTCAGGTTTTCAACCGGCAATATGGCGAGTCGAATCGGCGTATTTTCCGAAATCGCAGCTTGTGGCCAGATTTTGAAGAGAATCAAGACTGCACACAGAGTCAATATCAAAAGACCTATTGGCTTGACGAATTTTTTCCTTTTTGGTGCCCGGCTAAGGGTGACTTCAAAAGAGCTCGAGGGTTGGCTGTATTTGGTATCTTTGACGTCATCACGCGTGTTAATGACTTTAGTTTCTTGCTCCCAAACGTAGCCTTTCTTAGGGATATTACGAATGAGATTGGAAACACCGGTCGCCGATTTAAGACTCTTCCTCAAGTCACGAATGGCGCGGAAGAGGGCGTCTTCGCTGACGATGGTGTCACCCCAAATGGCCGTGAATAGCTCCTCTTTAAGGACAACCTCGCCTTGACGTTGAATGAAGAATTGCAGAAGGTCGCTCAATTGCGGACGCAAATCGATCACACATTTTGCATTAGAAAGTGTCTGTTGATTAGGATCGAAGCTTGTATCTAAGAATTCATAGCTATGATCGGTCATGTTACCTATTGTAGAGCGTTTCTTTTCAAAATTTCCAGTTCAATGACCAGTGGCATTAGCGGATCACAGATCTCGTTTCATGATAAGCTTTTGCGACTTAAAGGGAGGATCATCATGGCATCTAAATCGCGGTTCTTTACTTTGCAACCCAGTGAAATGGCCATCTTTCGTGGTGCCTGTGATATTTATGCTGCGTATATTTCTGCCGGCCGCGTAGATGAAGGCCAAGAAATGGACTTTATGCGCAAGGCGATCACAGAAACCGTCTCTATCGCTCAGGCCGTTGAGGAGCATATTGATAGCGATGAAGAAATGGCGAACTAACCGACCTCATCGGTTTCTTTAAATAGGAAATGATACTAACCGACTTCATCGGTCTCTTTAAATAGGACAAAATGATGAGAATCATGATTGGATTATGCGCGATTACCGCGTTATTACCGGCACAACCAGTCAAGGTTGGCGAGCATGTTCCGTACGTGATTCAGTCAACCCATCCCTATCACATGGCTGATGCAGACGATTCAGAACCGGTTTTGATGATGCGCGAATTTGTTCACTTTCCAAACGCTACCTACATTGCAATACATTTTGCCAAATTTGATTTGGCTCCAGGCGACGTTGTTGTTATTAAATCGCTCGATGGAGCGCATGAAAGGGAATACAGAGGTCAAGGACGACAAGGTCTAGGTAAACCCAATGCCGGTTTTTTTGCAACCCATGTAAAAGGCGATCTGGCCGTGCTGGAATTCTATGTCGTTCCCGGTCATCAAGGATATGGATTTGACGTTGACTATATCGGGCGCGGATATGCGGACGATGAAATCCAGATGTTTTGGGATTTGGGATTGGGGCGCGAGATGAACCTGCCTGAACCACAGGGCGAACACCGTAGCGTTTGCACCACGGACGATACCCGTGAAGTTAAGTGTTACCAAGTGAGTGAACCGCAAGCCTACGACAAAGCTCAAGCAGTTGCGCGATTGCTAATCAATGGAGAATCCCATTGCACGGGATGGTTATTGGGTTGTGAAGGTCACGTCATGACCAATCAACACTGCATCGATTCTCAAGACGAATTGAACAATATCGATTTTGAGTTTCTTGCCGAAGGTGCCACATGCGCAACTAATTGTGCGACGCCACTGGCCTGTCCAGGCGTGATCGAAGCATCAGGTGGGATATTTGTGCAGGCCGATATTGCCTTGGATTTTGCTTTGGTCATACCAGATACTTCAACGGGATCAGGCACCGATTTAGCGGCGACCTATGGTTATCTGCAAATGCGGGAAAGCGGACCTGTCCTCGATGAACGTATCTATATCCCACAGCACCCGTCTGGGTGGGGGAAACGCATCGCATTTGAGTCTACCTATCCCGATGACGTTAGCGGTTTCCCTACCATCGTTAGTTCGACGGAACCCGGCTGTTCAGGAGCAATAGCTGATTTGGGTTATTGGGCTGACACAAGGTCGGGTTCGTCGGGTTCCCCAGTCCTTGGCTATGACGATCATTTTGTGGTGGCTTTACATCATTGCAGCGGGGACTTAGCTTGCGCGACGGGAGGGTCAGGAGATGATCCCAATCGCGGGGTTTCCGTACTTGATATCATTACCGAGTTGGGTGATAACTTGCCTGAATGTGCCTTGTGCGATCCACCCAACCCTCCGACAGCCCTAACTTCGATGGCTGTGATGAACAACCAAATCGATTTGAATTGGAACCCGCCAGCGGGAGGCACTGACGCATATAACGTTTATCGAGCGATCGGCAACTGCACTTCTCCACAGTGGTCGTTGCTGGCAGCCGCCGTTGCAACACCAAATTATTCGGATACAAGTGTATCTGGTGGAACAACATACAGTTATCAAGTTGCTTCATATCTCACCGCAAGCAATTGTGAATCAGATCTGAGTAACTGTAGCGAAGTAGTGGCGACCGGCGATTGCACGCTTGCCCCTCCGGCCCCGGCAAATCTTGTGGTTACCAATACGCAAACGAGCACCTGTGAGTTGGTTGTTAGCTGGGACGCTGTGACTCAGGTTTGCGGTTCGGAAGTTGTCTACAACGTCTACCGATCACAGACGATGGGTTTTGTTCCCGCTATGGATAACCTAATCGCCAGTGGCGTTTCCGATCTTTTTTACAATGATCTTGAGGTCAATTATGCGCAATCCAACTTCTATATTGTTCGCGCGGAAGATGATTCCGGCAACGGCACGGGCCCGCATGCCGGTGGCAATGAAGACCAAAACCTCAATGAGGTTGTAGGTATAGCAACGGGTTCTGATTCCAATTTGTTCACCGAGGATGTGGAATCGGGCGATGATGGTTGGATCAAAGTGCCCGGACCAAACAATGTGTCTCCGAGCACTTGGGGACTATTTGGAGGAGCAAGCCATTCGCCCGTGACTAGTTGGTTTGTTACCGACGAATCTTTGGTAAAGGATCAAAGCCTACAAATGGTCAATGACGTCGTTTTGGTTGACGGTAACCCCCATCGCTTAGCCTTTTGGCACCGAGTCAACACTCAATTTGAACACGATGGCGGGGTCTTGGAATATTCACTAGATGGCGGCGCCAATTGGTTTGACATTTTGGCAGGTGACGGGCTAGCGGTTGCCGCCAACGCAAATCGTTTCTTAGCCGATGGCTATAACTCAGTTTTGAGTTTCATTTCTAACAATCCATTACCTAATCGTTCGGCATGGTCTGGCGATAATATGGATTGGCAGCGCTGCTTGGTAGATATATCGGATTTTGGCGGGTATAGTGCACGATTTCGTTGGCGATTTGGCTGCGATGAAAAAACGTCTGGCGTGGGTTGGAATTTAGATGACATCGACATTTTTTTCGGATCGGAATGTTTCAATACCTGTGATTTGCCTGACAACGTCAGTCAATGGCCACAGCAGACCATCATCGAATTAGTGGAATGCGTAGACAACCAAATGCCGTGATGGTTTATCTGTTGACCTAATCTCTGATTGACGCGCTTTGCTATTCGGCTGGTTGTGCTTTCTTCACGACTTCTCGTCGGTCTGAGTTCCAGACTGTGCTGATAGAGCTGGTGTCGATCGTGAAAATACTGGCATCGTCGATGCGATCAACTTCAATTTGATCAACCGAATAAGCCATCGAAAAGACGCGCGTTTTGGTGCCGTCTGTTTTATTAACTCGATAGGTATTTGATTCGATGAGCTGTGGAATCCAGACATCTTTTCCTTGATTGGTCACAAAGTGTTCATATTGCTTAAGGTCAGTGGTGCGATAAAAGGCATTGTTAACAAAACGTTCGATAACGAAAGGCATTGTGGTGACGTCATCCAGTTTCTGTAGATAAACATGATAGCGATTATCACTACCATCATTAGCGTGTATCGAAAGTCCTTCGCCTAAATCTTCATGACTGATTCGCATTGCGCTAGGCAACCGTTTGGACCATTCAAGAGGATCGCTAAAGTCAGCCAGTTTTAAGCGACAACCCGGGCACTGAGCGCCATTTCGAGAGACAAAATCAAATGCAAGAAAAGCAGGTGTTGGGATGGCAGTTATGATGGTGGGATTGTTCTTGCCATCTGCCGTGATCGTTAACAAGCTTTGACTCAAGAAATGCAATTGATAAAGATTGCCATCGAAAGCGACCTCAAGATCTTCTATCAAGTGCAATGCGGGATCGGTCGTTGCTACAACGCGAAACATATCATCGCGCGCCCAATACTCCACGGAGCCAGGACGGTCCGTTTGCGCGATAAAGGGTTCGTCTTCCGGCCAGGAACCTATTTTTTCAAAAAGCGAGATCTTTACATCTGCATGGATGTAAATGGATTCGATCGAAGCATAGCTGTCAAACGAGCGTCTCAAGTCGTCGACCAATGGATCGATTTGAGCCATCACATTTAAGCCACTGAGTAGACATAAAATGATCCCGAACTTGATTTTCATAAGAAGCCCCCTCTATTAATGTACGACACATAGTTCAAAATTGTTGTATTTTTTCAAATTATCAATGTTTTCCAAAAACCGAAGGTTCTTGTTACAAAACGAGGCGATTCTAAACTGACTAAGCTCTTGTGAATCAACACGAGCCCTTCGGGCATACGCGGAACTAATAGCTGGGATGGTCGTTTCGTTCCGTTGTCGTGGAGCTGAGTAAAATGCTAAGGTGGATTATTACACAATAAACGAGACGTATTCATAGTGCACGACTCAGCTTCAATCTCAGATATTGAGGATACGACTGGCTTACTAAAGCGTTGGTCGTCAGGATGCCAAGCTTCAGCTGATCAGGCACTCGCTCATCTTTATCCGGATTTAGCGCGCTTCATTGCTCAGCGTTATCCGTACTGGGCGCATTCGTTTAATCCATCGGATCTCCTGCAAGAGGTCGCCATACGGTTGCTTGACCAAGAACGCACCGATTGGTCCAATCGGGGCCACTTTTTTGCCGTAGTGGCGCGCTTAATCAGACGCGTCCTGGTTGACATTGCCCGACAGGAACTGGCTCAGAAGCGCAATCCACATGAATCCAGTTGGCTTACTGACGCGACTCAGTGCCAAGTAAGGCCAGACGACCTTGTTTGTCTTGACGATCTATTGAGGAACCTGGGCGGCGTGGATCCAACCGCCGTCCGAGTGATTGAATTACGCTATTTTGCGGGCTTTACTGTACCGGAAGCGGCCACAGCATTAGGCGTGAGTGACGCCACCGTCGTGAGACGATGGCGTTTTGCACGTGCTTGGCTTTATCGGCGCCTGCGGCCGACATTCCCTCAATTGCAGCTACTCAACGCTGAATGAGAATAATTCCACAGGAACGCTAGTGAACATGGTGAGATCAAAGGTAATGTCGCCAGCCCCAGCCGTAAAATTACTCTGATCTGCCAATGTCATGTGGGTTGCTGCCATGCGTGACCCCGTATAGTCGGCAGCATTTTCGGGTCCGGTAAATCCCGATGCAACGATGGCATTGGCGTAATCGGGTATAGGATCAAGATTACCAAGCGCGACATTACTTACAAACATCATCGCATGCACCTCAGTCACATTGGTCCAAGGTGACGATGTATTTGAGGTTGAAAAAGCGTAGTGAGGGACAGCCCCGCTCACGATCCAGTTGTTAGCTCCCACTATCACCGCAGTGCCGCCGTTGCCAGTTACGGTGAATGTGTTGCCTGCCGTTTCTGTTATTTGGACCACCGTTCCCGTGCTCAGCGTGCCAGTGACTGTGAAGTGAAGGGTACCAACGGAAGAATCATTGGCGAATTCTCCTGTCGTATTGTCATAAGCCCCTTCCGTGAAAATGATCTCGGTTCCGGCGGACAAGTCTTGCAAGGCGACAAACGCAAATTCGTCAGGGAAATTGGCATCAATACCTGTGAAGGCGACCAACGGGCCCAGTGCAATTGTGAACATGGTGAGATCAAAGGTAATGTCGCCAGCACCGGCGGTGAAATTACTCTGATCTGCCAATGTCATGTGGGTTGCTGCCATACGTGACCCCGTATAATCGGCAGCATTTTCGGGTCCGGTAAATCCCGATGCAACGATGGCATTGGCGTAATCGGGTATAGGATCGAGATTTCCGAGCGCGGCATTACTTACAAACATCATGGCATGCACCTCAGTCACATTGGTCCAGGGTGACGATGTATTTGAGGTTGAAAAAGCATAATGAGGAACAGCCCCACTCACGATCCAGTTGTTAGCTCCAACGATCACCGCAGTACCTCCGTTGCCAGTTACGGTGAAAACGTTTCCGGCCGTTTCCGTTATTTGAACCACCGTTCCCGTGCTCAACGTACCGGCGACCGTAAAGAGAAGGGTGCCAACGGTGGAATCATTCAAAAAGTCTCCTGTTGTATTGTCATAGGCCCCTTCCGTGAAAATGATCTCAGTTCCGTTGGGCAAGTCTTGTAAGGCGACAAACGCAAATTCGTCAGGAAAATTGGCATCAATACCTGTGAAGGCGACCAACTGTCCTAGTGCCATTGGTACGAACGTGAAGAGTGAAAATATGGATAATATATGTCTCATTGAGCTACCTCGAAAATGATTTTTGGTGCAAAGCCAGGTCGACTCGAGAACACAGTAAGATGCGATATACTGTTTATCTGATTTAGTTCGAGCCGTTGACTGCTTTCCAAAACGCGTAAAGGGAGCGGCGATGACGTCAATTAATTTTCTTAAACTGAAAATAGCGGTCTGTACCGGTGCCTCAAACATCGGCACGATTCGCTTAATGAACATGCCGGCTGGGCCAAATACGGAAACCCAAAATTCGGGGGCGTTTCCTTATTCTCGTGGATTATGAGTCACAATATGAAAGCGCTGGAAGCGAGACGCGCGCAGGAGCTTTTCGAATCTGCCATTGAGTTACCGGCGTCGCAGCGCCTTACCTATATTGACCAAGCAACTGCTGACGATCAGTCACTGCACCAAGCTGTATTAGATCTAATTGAGGCGGATTATGAGTCCGGCGGTTTCTTGAATACACCAATCTTGGTTCCGCGGCTGGATCCTCCTGAAGTTTCCGGTTACCGAATCGCCGGAGTTATCGGTCGTGGTGGAATGAGCACGGTGTACCTCGCTTATCCAGACGCTGACCCATCTCAGCCGGTTGCCATCAAGGTTCTAAGGGCTGAGTATGTAAATTCATCGGCGTTGCTTAGATTTGAGTTTGAGTCAGAAGTACTTGATCGGCTTGAACATCGATCGATCGTTAAGGTAGAAAGAGTCGATCATTTAAATGACGGTCGCCCATACATCGTCATGGAATTCATAGACGGTATAACGATTACGGAATACTGCGACAGATCCAAGGCATCGGTTAAAAAACGCATCAAGTTGTTTTTGAATATTTGTGCCGTTGTTGCACATGCCCATCGGCATTTGATCGTACACAGAGATTTGAAACCCGGCAATATTTTGGTTGATGGATCAGGTCGCCTTGTGTTGTTGGATTTTGGAATTGCCAAACAATTGGTCGACGCGCACGACCTCACTGAAGAGGGAGAACGCGTTCTGACGCGCAATTATGCTAGCCCCGAACAATTGCTAGGAGGCGCGATAACCACCCTGACTGATGTGTATTCGCTCGGTGTCGTTTTATTTGAAATTCTATGCGGGCGTCGACCACACGAACTGGCGGGACTTCCTGTCAATGAGGCAGCGAGGCGTTTGCGAATCCAGGACGCACAGTTGATGAGTCAGAATCTAACAGCTGGTCGTGTCAAGTCTCACGATGGAGTTACAGCCTTGCAACGCGTGTTACAGGGTGACCTGGATGTAATTGCGGCAAAAGCGCTTGAATACGAGTCTCGGGACAGATACGCATCCGTTGACGCGCTTGCTGACGATCTCGAACGTTACCTTGACGGCAGGCCGATCCGAGCACGATCACTTGGCTTCTTGGGCCGGAGCTGGAAATGGGTTCGACGCCGGCCGACAATGACGACCTTTGTTACGCTGGCGATATTGGCAATCTGTGGATTCGCTTTACGAGCCCAAAAACATGCTCGCATCGCTCAAATGCAGGAGCAACAAGCCCGTAGTGCGATGCACCGATACGAACGTGTGACAGAACTGGTCACCAAGATATTTGATCTCGCTGATCCATACTCAGCTGAAGAAAAGGTTAGTTCAATAACATTGATGGAACAGGCTTCGATCCTGCTTTCAACCCTAGAGGATGATCCCGAAACCCGAGCAGCTTTTCAACATTCATTGGCTTTGATCTGTTTTCGCTTAGGTGCCCATAAAGAATCTGAGCGTTTGGTGTTGGAGTCTCTTGCCATGAGGCGTCAGCTCAATGATGAGGTCGGCATTGCTGAGAGCTTGTTATTGGCGTCTAGGTTCGTTGAATCGAGCGGTGCATTTGAGGACGGACTCGTCGCGGTCGATGAAGCCTATCGAATTCGTTCTAGATTGTGGGGTTCAACGGATCCACGTACCGCGGAAGCATTGATGCAGCGAGGACGACTCCATGGCGAATCAGGCAATTTGGCTGACGCTGTGGTGGAAATTAATCAAGCCATTTCACTGCGTATGGGATTCATAACCAACATCGAATTGGCTGATGACATATCGACACTGACTGAGCTTAACTATGCTTTAGGTCGGTACGAAGACGCCGAAGCCGCCGCGCGCGAAGCATATGCATTGCGCCAAGCCGCGTTGCCAACCGACCACCCGCTATTGGCCCAAGCAATGAATAATTTGGGTGCCGTGCTTTGGGCTCAAGGCCAAGTGTCCGCCGCGGAGCATTATTACCGCGATGCATTGGACTTGAGACGTCGAATATTGCCAGAAAAACACCCGTTGGTCGCGAATAGCTTGAACAATCTTGCCAACTTACTTAATGATGTCGGTCGTCCAGAACTGGCCTCGGAAGCATTTGAAGAATCGTTATCGATCTATAGGAACCTATACGGAAACAACAATTACCGTGTGTCGCGTGTCTTGGTCAATCTCGCCTTGGTACAATCTGGAGAAGACGGGTTACAGCGCGCGGAAACCCTACTAAGAGAAGCGATCACCATAAATCGTGATGTATTGACTCCCGAACACACATTCAATGGGGAAGCATTCCATCAATTGGGAGACAATTTGCGTCAGCAGGGGAGAGTTGAAGAAGCTGGCGAGTATTTACAACAGGCACTATTTATACGTGTTCGGGGGCTGGGCTGCGATCATCCAGCCACGGCGTCAAGTAGATATGCGTTAGGACGTCTGTATCAAACCGTTGAAAACTGGCCTGCCTCTGAAATGCAATTGCGCGAAGCGCTAGAAGTACGCAGGAAATTGTTGGGCAGCCACTGGTTGACGGGCTTAACGCTCATGAATCTCGCCGAAGTAATGCTAGGGATGAATCAGAACAAGAGTGCCTTGGAATACGCGCGAGAGGCCACGCAGACCATGTCATTTACTGTCGGTGACAATCATTGGCGAACGGCTCTAGCTCATTGTACCTATGCGCGAATCTTGGCTCGTTCTGGGAATGAGAGCGAATCTAGAGCGATCTATCACCAATGGGTCGATCAGCTTCCCGCGAGTTATCCAGATATTGCTAAGCTCAAAATTTCTTTTGTCAACGATATGCGCAGGTTGGACATGGCACAACTAGATTAGTTCGACAAGTCTTTAGGACAGCTAACCCGGGTCCGTCAATGACCCGATTTGAGTCGGAATCGAGTGGATTTCGGCAGGCAAACCTAACCAAAACCTGCTTGTAAATGTATGAACAGAATCTTAGGATTGTGAAGTTACGCACAATTTAGGGGCAACCAATGATTCGAGTCGGTCTGATTGCGTTTTTTGCATTCTTGGCATGGGGACAACCTATTACGATAGGTGAGCACGTTCCTCATGTTCTTGCTACTGAACATCCTTACGCCAAACCCGCAGCCTCGAATCCGATCCTCGTGATGAAAGAAGTTGTCTATTACCCACAGGCTACTTACATTGCCATTCATTTCAACCGTTTTGAGCTGGCGCCCGGTGACTTTGTCGTTATTCGATCCTTCGACGGTGATCAACATTGGACCTACCAAGGATTAGGCAGGCATAACCTGGGTAATTCAAAGGACGGCTTCTTCGCTACTCATCTTAAAGGCGATATGGCTATCATCGAGTTTTACAACGTATCTGGCGAGCCAGGATACGGCTTCGATATCGATTTCTACGGGCGCGGCTACAGCGATTCTGAAATCCAGCAATTTTGGGACATGGGTTTCGGCGAAGAAATGAATCTGCCAGAACCCGCTAGCCATCATCGTTCAATATGCACAACGGACGACACCCTGGAAGCCAAATGTTATCAAGTTTCAGAACCTGTAGCCTACGATAAGTCCCGCACGGTCACGCGACTGACGTTGAACGGAAACGCTCATTGCACAGGTTGGTTGATCGGCTGTGAAGGTCATGTGATGACGAATCAACACTGTATTGGGTCTCAGAGTGAGCTCAACGATATCGATTTTGAATTCATGGCGGAAGGCGCAGATTGCGAGACGAATTGTAACTCGACACTGGCGTGTTCCGGCACGATTGAAGCCACAGGCGGTACGCTTGTTCAAGTGGATGCCGAGCTAGATTTTGCACTGGTTATCCCGGATACGTCAGTCGCCTCAAATACAGACCTAGTCAGCGTCTATGGCTATTTGCAGTTACGTAACTCAGGAGCTGTGTTAGGTGAGCGAATCTATATTCCCCAGCATCCTGCTGGTTGGGGAAAACGGCTTGCCATGGAGTCCAGCTACCCTGAAGACACAAGTGGCTTTCCAACCGTTGTCAGTCTCACTGAAACGGCTTGTTTCGGAGGCGCAAGTGATGTGGGGTATTGGGCCGATACCCGAGGTGGATCTTCCGGTTCGCCCGTATTAGCTTACGCCGATCACCGCGTCGTTGCACTTCATCATTGTCAAGGCGATGCATCCTGTTCGACTGGAGGAGGTGGTGACGATCCGAACCGTGCCGTTCCTATTGAGGCGGTGATCGCTGAATTGGGAGCCAACATACCAAATTGTGCGTTATGCCAGACGCTTAACCCTGCGACGGGACTCATTGTGGTGGCCAATGGTGACAATCAAATAGATCTTAGCTGGACGGTACCGGTGGATGGCAGCGCCAGTTTCAACATCTACCGTGCTTTTGGCCCCTGTCCACAAAGCGATTGGAATTTAATAGCCAGCGATCATCCGTCGAGTTCGTATACTGATTTTGATGTGTCTGGTGGGTCCAATTATGCCTACCAAGTGCGCGCCTTTGATTTGGGTACCTCATGCGAGTCAGTTGATAGTAATTGCGCCGATGCAACGGCGACGGGACTGTGTACGATTGCCCCTAGTTCGCCAACTAACTTGACGGTATCAAACGCGTACTCGCCGTCTTGTACCTTGGAATTAGATTGGGACGACGCAGTGGCCAATTGCGGCTCTGATTTGGTGTACAACGTTTATCGGTCAGAAACCTCGGTTTTTGATCCCAATTTAGGTAATTTAATCGTCAGCGGCCTAATCCAATCAAGTTACCTGGACACAAATGTTCAGGAGGGCGTTGTCTACTTCTATATTGTGCGTGCGGAGGACGATACGGGTAATGGTTCTGGACCTCATTTGTCTGGAAACGAGGATCAAAACTTGAATGAAGCATCAGACTTCGCCACAGGTCCAAGCGTGGCCCATTTCGAAGACGACGTCGAAAGTGGCCTAGGCATCTGGGTGACCGACCAGGGGCCGGCAAACATGTCGACAAACCCCTGGATCATCGTATCTAGTAACAGCCATTCGCCGTCTAATTCATGGTTTGTATCCGATGAAGCCACGGTGAAGGACCAAATGTTGGTTATTGGAACGGCGATCTCTATACCTGCGGCTTCTGCCGCGCTTCTGGAGTTCTGGCATCGAATAGATTCGGAAGCCAATTTTGATGGGGGTGTCTTAGAGTATTCGGCCGATTCGGGATCGACTTGGCTTGATATTCTGGCCGGAAATGGCGGCAGTATTCCTGCTAATTCGGGCCGCTTCCAATTGGCAGGCTACAACTCAACCCTAGTTTCGGGTGGCAGCGTGCCTTTGCCGGGAAGAATGGCGTGGTCTGGAGACAATTTGGATTGGGAATTAGTTCAGATTGACCTACAAGATTTTAATGGAATGGATGTTCAGTTTCGTTGGCGTTTTGGTTGCGATGCTACGGTTAGTGGGGTTGGTTGGAACATCGATGACATCCGTGTCTATCACAGTACGCCATGCTCGAGCGACGGCTGTGATTTAGATAGCACGATCGCTCAATGGCCAGAGCAATCAGTGATCGATTTGGTCGAATGTGTCGATACACAAATACCAGCTCGTTAGCTTCAACAAATAGCTAAGTCGTAAAACAAGCGAATTAAGTCGCAAACGATTCACGTGTAATTCGATCCAGGTGGCAAGACGGATCATTCTTTAACGTGAACTCAAATTCTCTGATTGCCATCGCCGACGTCAAAACATAAAGCGAATACAGCGTTGACCAAGCAAAAAGTGTGCTGGTGCCCCCAACCCGGATCGAACAGGTGACCTACGGTTTACAAGACCGTTGCTCTTCCAGCTGAGCTATAGGGGCACGAGGCGGAATTATAAGGGAAAGCTATCTACACGACAAGCATTTATGAACTGGAGCTATGCTAATATCGCCATTTTTCACTGCACCAGGACATGACAAAATTTCCAAAAAGGCTCCCTGGCCAGCAAAAGATGAGCGCTTTGGCGCATGCTAATTCGCTTATAATGATTGGGATAGCATAGATAGCAACTGACTTGAAAAAAGTTGATATTGGCGCTAACAAGCTCTTCGTTTCGCCATTGGCAAACATAAAGGGTGCGTTGATTAACAACTGAACAACGGGTCTAAGGAGTGAAGATGGCTCAAGATCATGAGGACCAGGCGGCAGGCCATTTTATTCAAGATGCCTCAATCTCACAGGTTGAGCTGGGCGACATTGATCGTCAACGCGAGACCGCGCGTGACGTTAATTTGGAATTGGTCAATCGTATTGAAGCATTTGAAGATATTATCGATTCTGAAGTTGGCGATACGTCACTCGCTCGCGCAAGAAACATGGAGCGCGAATTTGGGATCCGACAGATCTATCTAAAATTCGAAGGTGGCAATCCTACTGGCACCCAAAAGGATCGTATTGCATTTGCTCAATGTATGGACGCTTTAAGGCGGGGCTACGACACCATTACTGTTGCTACGTGCGGAAACTTTGGGGTGGCGTTGGCCTTGTCGGCTTCGCTTTGCGGATTGCGCTGTTTGGTGATGATTCCAGATCGTTATCACACCAAGCGCTTGCATGAAATGACGGAACTTGGTGCCATCGTTGAACGTGTTCCTGGAGATTACGAGGCGACGGTTGTTGCTTCACGCGAACGCGCACTAAAAGACGAGTTTTATGACGCCAATCCGGGTGGCGCCAATACCGCGCTACAGCTTCGGGCCTATGGCCAAATAGCGCACGAGATATACGACGACCTGCGTGATGCGCCCGCAATTGTGGCCGTTCCTGTCTCAAATGGTACGACGCTGGTTGGCATTTACCGCGGTTTCCTGAGCCTTTTTAGGCGTGGTAAGACGTCACGTATGCCGCGTTTTGTTGCCGGCTCCAGCTATCGTAAGAACCCCATCGTGCAGGCCTTTATCAAGGGCGCGAGCCAATGTTTAGACTTGAATCCAGCATCTATTCGCGAGACGCCAATCAACGAGCCGCTCATCAATTGGCATTCCATCGATGGTGATCTTGTTTTGGCTGCTCTTCGCGACACAAATGGCTGGGCGGCGGATGCCAGCGACCGCGCAATGACGCAGTTTTCTCGACTCGTCCGCGATAAAGAGGGTATCAACTGCTTGCCTGCGTCAACGGCGGGACTGATTGCGCTTATGAACAAACACAAGAAAGAGCCACTCGCCAACGACCGTTATGTAGCCATACTTACAGGGAGACGATCATGACAGAAGGATCAGCTATTGTTTATTGCCAAGATGCGTTTTTAACCCCAAATGGGAAAACGGCGCATGGCTTGGTGCGTTTTACCAGACGATATGACGTCTTATGCGTGATTGACCGACAGGCTAGTGGCAAAGATGCCGGTGAAGTTTTGTATGGAGCGAAAAAATCGATTCCTATTGTCGCAAGTCTTGATGAGGCACTGGCTTTTGCCGAGAGCTCCAGCCGAAAGGCTAGCCACTTTGTGGTTGGACTAGCACCGGATGGAGGTCGTTTAGGCGACGAGGCAAGAAATGATGTCTCGCAAGCCATCAAGCGCGGACTCCATGTTGATTGCGGATTACACGACTTTTTGACCGATGACCCGACGCTACAAGATGAAGCTAAGCGGGCGGGTGTTCGAATACGAGATATTCGTAAGCCGCCTGACCGATCGGATCTCCATTTTTTTAGCGGAAAGATCGAAGATGTCACCTCATTTAGGATTGCCGTTTTGGGAACTGATTCGGCAGTCGGGAAGCGCACAACTGCCTGGCGATTGGTGGAATCACTTGAGAAAGCGGGTCGCAGCGTACAGATGATTGGAACTGGGCAAACGGCCTGGCTTCAGGGTGCCAAACACTCGCTGGTACTTGATTCCTTGGTCAATGACTTTGTGTCTGGTGAAATCGAACACGCGGTTTGGTCGGCTTGGGACGAACATAAGCCTGACTTCATCGTTATTGAAGGGCAGGGCAGTTTATTGAACCCCGCCTATCCGGGCGGATTTGAGATCCTGGCTGCAGGACGACCACATGCGGTCATCATGCAACACGCTCCCGCTCGCAAAGAATATGATGGATTCCCCGGATTTGCGATGCATCCATTGCCGCGTCAAATCGAGGCAGTCGAAATGGTTTCGGGTACGCCCGTTGTGGCCATTACTCTAAATCACGAGCAACTCGACTTGAATGAATTAGGTGTTTGGTGCCGAGCTTTGGAGACGTTGACAGGTCTGCCAACGGTGGATGTATTGGTGCAAGGCGCTGACCGTCTAGCCGCCGAAATGATAAAGATTGCAGACAGCCGCAATGGAGGAATACTTTGAGTGTTACGCAGATCACAAGCCACGAAGATTTGGTGGTCATTGATAAGATTGAAGTGGGTCCGATTAAGCTAGAAAAGCAACGTGTCACCACCGAATACCGCATTTTTCAAGGTGACAAGATAACCTCCACCGAACTCATTTACCGCTTTGAAAATGACGTGTTTGATCCGACGGATTCTCAATCACAGAATCTGGCGGCCATGATGACAGCTCAAGTGGCCCTCAACTATGGTCTCTTTTGTCGAGAGATCGTCTTTCATGGCATTTTTGATCAGTTGGACCGGCGATTCTTACGTAACTTTGTCGAAAACACGTCACGCGAAATACTGGTGATGAAGCTGTTACAACCCAACCCTTTTATTCGGGGTGTGGAATTGGAGCCTGAGCTACGGAAGTCATACTGTAACGCCAAGCTGACGTTTCCAGAGATGCGTGGCACCAATAATTTGTCGTGGGATCCTTGGAAGGTCGATCGTAGCCATGTGGTGCTTTCCAGCGGAGGCAAAGACAGTTTGCTTAGCTATGGCCTATTACGAGAAATGAACAGCAACCCGCATGCCGTTTTCGTCAATGAGTCTGGGCGCCATTGGTTCACAGCGCTTAATGCCTATCGTGGCCTGAAACACTTAGATACAACTCACCGTGTGTGGTGTAACTCGGACCGGGTCTTTAATTGGATGCTACGCCAACTGCCTTTTGTAAGGGAAGATTTCGCCGACGTGCGAGCGGACATTTATCCTATCCGTTTGTGGACCGTGGCGGTCTTCTTGTTTGGTGCTTTGCCAGTCATGAAAAAGCACAAATTAGGGCGTCTAGTTATCGGCGACGAATACGATACATCAGAGACGCTTTCCTACCATGGCATCAAACACTATGGAGGATTGTACGATCAGAGCCGATTTTTTGATCATGAACTGAGCCGTTATTTCATGGCCAAGGGTTGGGGAATCCGTCAATTTAGCGTACTCAGACCCTGTTCGGAAATGCTCATAGAAGTGATCCTCGCCAAAAGGTATCCCGACCTTTTGGCCTGGCAGACATCTTGTCACGCAACCCATCAAGAAGACGAAAAGATCATCCCTTGTGGGCGATGCGAAAAATGCCGTCGTATTGTGGGAATGCTGTCTTCCATTGATGTTGACCCTGCGTTGTGTGGCTACGATCGTGAAACGGTGGAGGCATGTCTCAAGGCGCTTGTCGCTGGCGGTTTGAAACAGGAAGAAGAGGGTGCGTCTCATCTTCTATTTCAACTAACTGAGAAAGGACTGATGCCGAAAGACGCGATTCCCCCAGCGCAACGAAAAGCTTATCCTGAGGTGATGCACCTTCGCTTTGACAAGCATCGTTCACCATGGACCGATGTACCCGGAGACATCCGTCGGCCGCTTTACCAGCAAATGCTCGAACATGCCTTGGGATGCATGGTGCGTCAAGGGAAGACATGGAAGACGGTTGACTTGTTTAAACAAGATACATTAGACGATCCGTACGCCTTTGAACATGACGCACCTTCTCATGATGACAGTCGAAAGGACGGTCATTTATGGGGCGAAATGACGTGGCCAGAAGCGGAAGAACGGCTCAAGGTAACGGACCTCGCCATATTACCCGTGGGCGCGATCGAGCAACATGGTCCTCATTTACCGTTGGATATTGATGCTTATGACGCCGGTTATTTAGCCGAACGAGTCGCGGCTGCCTGTAGCGACCCGAAACCTCTGGTTCTGCCACTACTTTCATATGGTGTTTCCTACCATCACGATGACTTTGCGGGCACCATCAGCGTGAGTCACGAGGCTTTGGTGCAAATGGTGACAGATATTGGTCTGTCACTTGCACACAATGGCATCAAGAAACTAGTCATCATCAATGGTCATGGCGGGAATGACCCCGCCCTGCACTACGCGGCGCAAAAGATTAATAGTCAAACTCGTATGTTCGTGTGTGTTGATTCCGGTGAAACAAGTGATGTGGATGTTTTTGCTCTTGTGGAAACCCCTAATGACGTCCATGCCGGCGAATTTGAGACCTCGACAGCATTGGCCACACGTCCGCATTTGGTGCGTAAAGACAAAATTCGTCCTCACGAACCCTGTTTCACCAACAAATACTTGGATTTTTCTTCTCAGCGAGGCGTAACTTGGTTTTCCCACACAAAAACACTCTCGGAAAATGGCGTCATGGGCGATCCCTCTAAAGCCACGGAAGAGAAAGGTCGTCGTATGTGGGAAATCATGATTGCTCACCTAGTGGCCATGATCGAACAGCTAAAGTCGATTAGTCTCGAAGAAATTTATCAGAAACGCTATTAGTTTGAGAATTACGCATGTATCCATCCATCGATTAGATTTCAAGCTACTTGAGCCATATACGATTGCCTACGAGACGGTTACGACTGCGTGTAATCTTGTGGTTCGTATTCAGACGTCAGAGGGACTGGTTGGTCTAGGCTGCGCGGCACCTGACCTGGAAGTCACTGGCGAGACACCTGAACAAGTGATAGCCGGAGCTGAGGCTTACGTGCTCTCAAAATTTGTGGGTCGAGACGGGTTGCGCCGATCTGCCTTAACCGCGCCGCTGGACAAGAGTCTCAAAGAATTGCCCTCGTTACGTGCAGCCGTCGATGTCGCTCTCTATGATTTGCTCGCAAAAAAGGCGCGATTACCTTTGTACCGCGTGCTTGGCGGGCATCGAAGACGAATTCGCACCAGCGTCACCATAGGTATTTGTGACGTGCAGGAAACACTCGAGCGCGCACGTGACTGGATCAACCGGGGATTTCAGTGCCTAAAAATCAAGGGTGGTGCCGATGTAAACACCGACATTGAGCGCATGATCAAGTTGCGAGAAGCCGTGGGCCCAAAGATCGAATTGCGCTTCGATGCCAATCAAGGCTATTCGGTAGGCGAGACGGTGCACTTTGTTAAGGGGATAGACAAAGTGGATCTTGAGGTTTTGGAACAACCCACCCCAAGAGAAGCGAAGCAGCAACTGGGTGAGGTGACCAAGGCTGTCCCGGTTCTGGTCATGGCGGACGAGGCCATGTTGAGCACGCTTGATGCTTTTCAGCTGGCTCGTCACGGTCTAGTCGATTTGGTTAATATCAAACTGATGAAGGTGGGCGGAATCACCGAAGCTCTGCGTGTCAATTCAATCGCCCGAGTTGCCCGAATTCCTGTGATGGTGGGTTGTATGGATGAATGTGAATTGTCCATTTCGGCTGGCCTGCACTTCGCGTTGTCGGGCCCCAATATTCACTATGCCGATCTAGACGGTCATTTGGATTTGATTGATGATCCAACTCGAGGCGCGTTCAGTCTTAAAGATGGCTGGTTGATTCCATCCGAAAAGCCAGGTTTAGGCGTAACTGATTTGGATTTTTCATAACCTGACGCTTCCGAATTCTTTTATAAAGCAAACGTTTATTTGCTCTACACGACATAGGCTGTCCGGCCGATCGATAAAATAGATTCATGGAAGAACCTTACTATTTAGCCAACTTCAAGCACGTTCTAAACGCTGTATGGAGACGTGGCTCTGGCTGGTGGCGTGATCACGAAATCGCTTTGGTTGATCGGTTCACAAAGCTTAGTCCCGAATATCAAGCCCCTTACGTCAAGTGGATCCAGCGCAAAGGCGTTGCCTTCTTATGCGAAAAGAAACACCTTGTACCGGCGTTAATCAGGCAGCGTTTGAACAAAGAGGGTTTGATTTCCCAAGTTGTCACCGCCAAGAATGCCAGCGATGTGCTGCGGCACTTGCCTATTTCAGATCTACGGCGCTGGCTACAAATGCCTGGAGCACGAAAAGAAGAGATTGTCGCTGCGATGGAGGAGAACTGGACCACTTTGCAACCCCATATCGAAGAATGCAGTTGGGTGGTGGTACAAGGTAAGGATCTCTTTCGGCGACTCTTCTGCCTCTATTTCGGCAATGCAGCTCAAGACCTAAGCGAATTTGTGAAGGTGCATTTGGGTCGTCTCAATTACCCAAGTTATTCGTTATCCGCTGGCTCAAAATTCAAATCGCGCGCTGGTCTGGATGCCTATGTCAATTGGTTCCAGTTAAGTACAGAGCTGCGGGCTGACATCGATGTTGAGCAAGCTGAATTGATCATTCAAGAGGCCAACCATCAATTTGAAAGTGATCGACCCTTTACCAAACCACTTTTGTGGTGTTGGTTATTTGCCTTGAAGAGCCTGGAGAAACAGGTTGGCGACGCCAAGGCGATTGATCTATACGTCGCCTGTTTTGGGCGTAGCTCAAGCGTTAAGGCTCTAGAAAGGCTGACGTTACTGCAAGAACGACTTGGACTCTTAAGTGATGCCTATAAGAATCTATCGGACTCCAAAGACATTTTTGCTCGGCGTGGTGAGCAATTGAGGTTCTTGGAACGAATGAAACGGGTAGAGCGCAAGCTCGGCTTGAACATCAACCGCCGCTTCGGTGTGCGGACGCCCCAAGATCAGAGCATCAGTGCGGATAAGGCAAGTGAACGCGCCGCTGTCAAAGCGGAATTTATCTGGAACGATGAAGCTCTTCACATTGAGCCGTGGGTTCTGAATTATTACCGCGCAAAAGGATACGCGGGTGTCATCGCCGAAAACGCTTATATCCAGTCGTTGGTTGGTTTTTTGGCCTGGGACGTCATTTACGCGGATTGTGAGGGCGCTTTTTATCATGCCTATCAATCTGGTCCCAACGATTTGGGAACGCCCGGATTCTGTCAACGTAGACACGCTATTTGGACACATTGGACCGCGAGCATCATCAACATGACCCGTGAGCAGCGGATCACCTATTTCTGTCGTACTTTGGCGAAGCATGCCCACGAAAATAGTCGGTTGACGCGCTTTGCAGATGCGACCAATGAAGTCTTTCTTTGTTGGATCAATCATTTGGATGGCTCGCAATTGATCCGATTGGTCGGACAGGTTCTAGACGAGTACCAATCCCTCAGATCAGGGTTCCCAGATCTCGTTGTTTGGAACGAGCAGGAGTTCATGGTCATTGAGGTGAAGGGCCCTGGCGACCGCGTTCAAGAGCCGCAGCGAATTTGGCATGATTTCCTTTTGGAGCTTGGTGTCAACGTTCAAATTGTGCGCGTAAGAGCAAAGTGACTTGATTGAATGCACAAACACTATAGGATAGAGAGGTTTGTGCCGATGTGTGTTTGAGTGACGATGATCGGTCGAGTGAAACATCTCGATTGGATCAGCCGTAATCCTTGTGAATGAAGGTCGAATCTTTGACATTTCCCAAAGTGCTTAAGTACTTTCGAGACGAAATGGGCGTTCATCTTCCTCATGCCCATCCTTGTTCCGCGAGAGAACTGCCACAACCCTATCGCAGTATGCTTGTCCATCAGCAGGATATGACGGGTGTACTTGAAAGATTTCACGATGACACAATTGTGCTGGACATATTACGTATTGAACGTGATGAGGATGAAATTCGCCGAGAAGTTATCTTAAAGACAAGTTCTGGTAAGCCGGTCGAATATGGCGCGATACGCATTGGCCTGTCTGCATTTCCCGAAACGGCAAGGCTAGAAATTTCAGAGGGTGTCATTCCGCTTGGAACCATTTTGAAGAATCACGCCATTGAGTTCGTGAGTCACCCCATCGCTTTTTTTTCACTGTCAGCTGACGCCATGCTTTCAGATCTCTTCGCGCAAAAGCCAGGAACCTTATTGCACGGTCGCCTCAACCGCTTGGTGGGCGGTGATGGCTCGGTTCTGGCAGACGTGGTTGAGATATTGCCGGAAGTATAAGGAGACTGCATGAATCTCAAGACGAAATACGACGTTGCCATTATTGGCGGTGGACCAGCTGGCGCAACTGCAGCTTGTGCTTTGGCGCAACGTGGTCGTTCTGTCGTCGTTTTTGAGAAAGAGAAGTTCCCGCGCTACCGGGTTGGCGAATCAATGATTCCATACTGTTATTACCCGCTTCAGCGGATCGGCTTTATCGAAAAGATGAAAGCATCTCGATTCCCAAAGAAGTATTCGGTTCAGTTTGTGTCCGAAACGGGCCGGGTTTCTAGCCCATTCTATTTCTTCAAACACATGCAAGATGAGGCCTCAACCACTTGGCAAGTGGTCCGTAGCGAATTCGATCAGATGTTGCTCGATCATACGAAAGAACAAGGTGTGGACGTTTTTGAGGGCGAACGCGTTCGTGATCTTTTGATGGAGGACCAGAAGATTGTCGGCGTACGCGTTGATCGTGCTGACGGATCAACGGCCGACGTATCGTCTAGCGTGGTTATTGACGCCAGTGGCAGAAACTCGTTTGCGATCAAAAAGTTTGCCTGGTCAGAACGTGATCCGAAGCTCAAGAAAGTGGTGATCTGGACATATTACGAAGGTGCACTGCGAGACAAAGGGATTGACGAAGCAGCGACAACGGTCGCTTATATACCTGAAAAAGGGTGGTTCTGGTATATCCCACTTCCAGATAACAAGGTGAGCGTAGGAGTCGTTGCCGAGAAAGACTATCTCTATGCAGACACTAGAGATCCTGGCGAAATTTTTGAACGCGAAATCAAAAAGAATCCCTGGATTCAAAAACACTTGGCTTGTGGTACACGTTGCGCTCCTTACAGTGTGACGGCCGATTTTTCGTACCGCGCTAAGCATTGTGCGACGGATGGCTTGGTTTTGACAGGTGATGCCTTCTCATTCTTGGACCCTGTCTTTTCGTCTGGTCTGTTTCTTGCCTTTTGGGGTGGCGAGAAAGCAGCCATCGCGGTTGACGAAGCCATAGCTTCTGGAAACGTAGGCAGCCAGCAATTCGAGAACTACAGCCGTCAAGTGCGGTCGGGATTGGAAGCAATGCGTAAGTTGGTTTATGCTTTCTACGATGAAGGATTTAGTTTTAGAGGTCTTGTCAAACAGAATCCTGAGTTGGAAGGGGACCTCACCGATTGTCTGATTGGACATGTGGAAAAGGATTTTTCGTCTCTGTTCGCAGCCGTCCGTCGAGTCGCAGAGGTACCAGACGAGTTAAGTCATGGCAAACCAACAGATCCGCGCACGTGTTTAGCGGCCGAATAATCAACGCCAACGGACGGATAAATGAATTTGTTTAGTTACCGAACAAGGGTGGAGTTTGCCGACACCGATGCAGCAGGTCTATTGCACTTTTCCAATTATTTTCGGTTTATGGAACGCGCGGAACATGCTTGGTTTCGGCATCTAGGCCGTTCCGTGATGGAGAACGCTGAGCAACACGTTCTTAGCTGGCCACGTGTCAATGCGTCCTGTTCCTTTCGTGCGCCGCTACGGTTTGAAGATGAATGCGATATTCACGTTAAAGTGATGCGCGTCGGCAACCGTAGTTTACGTTTGAAATTCTTAATGAACCACGCTGTTAGCGGCGAACAGGTCGCTGAAGGTGAGGTGGTGGCTGTGTGTGCCGAGTTCAAAGACGGTAAGATGAAGTCGGTCACAATCCCCGCGGAATTAAAGTCAATCCTAATGAAGTTCGGAAATACTGAGGAGTCAATTGATGAGTGATGCATCCCCTATAGGTTACACGTGGTTAATATTCGCGTTTGTCACAGTTCTGTCTTGGGGCTTTTACGGCATCGCCCTGCACACCGGGCAAATAGGCATGGCCGATCCCGTCAATGGCCGCTATAAGGCCTTTTTTGTCGTTGGCATCGCCTATTTTCTGACGGCTATGATTGGCTCCGCATTGGTGCTCTGGTTCAATGGCGCAAGTTGGGTGTTCCCGATGAAGGGCGTTATCTGGTCCCTCTTTGCAGGACTGGTTGGCTCCATTGGTGCCTTTTTTGTGCTACTTGCGTTTGGTGCTAAAGGATCGCCCGCAGTTGTGATGGCGATTGTCTTTGCTGGCGCGCCCATCGTTAACGCGATTACGGCCATTTCGTTACATCCACCAGCAGGCGGATGGGGTTCGTTACGTTGGCAGTTTCTCTTAGGAATCCTCTTCGCCGCATTAGGCGGATGCCTGGTTTCTCTGTATAAGCCAGGACCAGGCGCAGCGAAAGTTCATCAGAGCATTCAGAATCAAGCCACACATGACTGAAGAGGCTCGCCTTGCGTTTCGTGCCTATCATGAGCGCGCCCTGCGTGATCTGTTGCGGCACATCTTGCCGAACAACCGCTTCTACGCCTCGAAACTGGCGAATTCAGACCTTAAGAAAGAAGGTTTAACCAGCCTATTGGCTGAGCTTCCGTTTACTAACAAGCACGAATTGGTCGACGATCAATTGCAGCACCAGCCAAACGGCACCAACCTTACGTATCCATTTGATCAATATGCCCGTTACCATCAGACCAGCGCCACTAGCGGACAGCCAATGCGGTGGTTGGACACAAATGATTCGTGGCGAGATATTCTTGATCAGTGGCGGACGATACTTAAGATCTGGGATGTCAGCGCATCTGATCGCGCTTTGTTTTGCTTTTCTTTTGGTCCCTTCCTAGGTTTTTGGTCAGCATTCGAGGCCGCTACTCAACTAGGCTGCTTATGCCTACCAGGTGGGGGACTTGACACCAAAACACGCGCTGCTCTGATTGAAACCCATCAAGTTACCGTGCTTTGTCTCACGCCAACCTACGCTCTAAGGTTGGGTCAACAAGCCAAGCACGACGGCGTCGATACAGACAGTGTCAAACGCATCTTTGTGGCTGGCGAGGCTGGTGGCAGCATTGCGGCTGTACGTCAGCAATTAAGCTTGCTTTGGCCCAATGCCGAGATTGTCGACCATCACGGCATGACCGAAGTGGGTCCTGTTTCGTTCGCCTGGCCGAAGGACACGAACCTGCTCCGTGTGCTTGAAAAGGCGTTTCTTGTTGAAATTGTTGATCCAGAAAGCTTGCGGCCGGTGGCCGAAGGCGAGCGCGGTGAATTGGTGCTGACGACATTGAAACGCTATGCCATGCCGCTCATTCGGTATCGGACCGGTGATTTGGTGGAAAAGGCAGAAGCTGAACCCATGGCCGCTGTGTGTTCCTCGCTTGCCCTAAGAGGTGGCATACTCAGTCGCATCGACGATATGGTTGTCGTTCGTGGTGTGAACGTTTTTCCAGCAGCGATCGATGAAGTCGTTCGTCAAGTAGGTGGAATCGAAGAATACCGTGTACGTGTTAGTCATAAGGGTTCGATGACAGAATTACAGTTGGAAATCGAATTGGAACCCTCCATTTCAAACGGGCACGCTCTGGTGCAGGACCTTGAGAATCGTCTGAGATCGGCCTTTTCACTTAGGATTCCAGTCATAGAAGTTGAAAACGGCCAACTCCCGCGATTCGAGTTGAAAGCCAAACGTTGGATTCGGGAAGATTTATGAATGCTATGAAGAGTTTTGTCTTTTTTTGGCGCGCCCATTTGGCCGTGTGCGTAGCAACATGCCTAACGACGGCAGTCCTGAGCGGCGCGCTGCTGGTAGGCGACTCGATGCGCGAAAGTTTACGTAGACGTTCCCTTGATCGCATGGGTCCCGTATCACTCAGCATGCTGCGTTCGCGGTTTTTTGCAGAAGACCTGTCCACGCGTCTGGTAACTGACGACGATCAAGCCAGAGCCATGATTCAAGTTACAGGTTCTGTGTCGTTTCCTAACAAGAGCACGCGGTCGGGATCTGTGCGATTGATGGCACTTGAGCAGGGCGTGTTTGCCCAGCTAGATCAGGACTTGAGTAAAGACGAGGGCTTCATTTTACCTGTTGTGCTCAACACCGCCCTAGCCAATGAGTTGCAAACTGAAGTGAATGATGAACTCGTCTTTTCAGCATCGAAGGTCAGCGAAATCGCTCAAGAATTTTTGTTTGGCGATCGCGATCTTGATAAACGATTGACGTCTTGGCGGGCCAAAGTAGTATCCATCGCCGATGACAGCAATTTAGGTGGGTTCCATCCGCAAAATCCGTCGGGTGGCGGTCTGCTGGCCTATTTTTCGTTGCCAGGATTACAGCGCGTACTCGAAGCAGAAGGCAAAATTAATGGTTTGCTCGTTTTAGGCTCTGCAGACAAGAATCAGTGGCAGGCAAAATTGGATCAGGTTTTCGTTCCTGGCGATGTCGGCATTCAGGTCACGGCGGACGAGGGTTTCGTTCGCGTAGAGCATGAAGCATTTGTGATTCCGGACGAATTAGGCGACTGGGTTGATGAAGTGTGTCGGGATCAGCCTCACAGTCGTGTGCTGACTTATCTGGCCAACGACCTAAGTGCTGGCGATGAGTCAGTGGCTTATTCATCGGTTGCGGCGTTGCAATCATTCGACGAACGTCTCAATTTTGAAGTCACAGCAGGCGCGATTCCGACCGAATGGCAAAACGACGATTTGCTGGTCAATCGATGGCTCGCAGAACAATTGAAAGTTGAAGTTG
Source organism: Holophagae bacterium (assembly GCA_029263455.1). Lineage (GTDB taxonomy): Bacteria > Acidobacteriota > Holophagae > Acanthopleuribacterales > Acanthopleuribacteraceae > JAGQSC01. Next base: position 95,951 of record JAJCXM010000003.1, on the reverse strand, counting down.
GTTCCGAAATCGAAATGAGTTTCTTCTCGCCCGACGACCCAAATTTTAGAGTAGAGAAGCAGTCTTTTAGAGTGAAAGCTATTCTGGCCATGGAAGGCTTGGCCATTGATAACTCGCTTTCGCCAAATGTGCCCGGAATGAACGATGCCAGTGATATGCGTTCCTGGGACGCGCCGTTTCCTATGCAGCTAGATTTGGTTACTGGCGACGACGAAGATTATTGGGATAAGTATGGCCCTGCACCTAAGGCGTTCATTGGTTTTCAACGTGGTGTGGATCTGTGGGCAAGTCGTTTTGGCAGCTTATCGTCAGTTCGTATTCAAACGGATCAGCCAACACAATTAGCCGAAGAAATCAGAACGTCGAACAAGGGACTGCAAGCGGCCGCTTTAGGCTTTGAGTTATCGGATTTACATGAGATGGCCGAAAAGGCAGCCAGCGGGAATACCGATTTTGGACAGTTATTCTTGGCGTTCAGCATCTTCATCGTCATTTCGGCTTTGATGTTAACCGCTATGTTCTTTCGCTTGGGTCTTGAGTCCAGAGCCAGAGAAATGGGCGTCCTGCACGCGGTTGGCTACACTCGCAGACAATTGACGGCTCGTTATTTGGCAGAAACGGGACCTGTCGCCGTGATCGGCGTTCTTTTTGGGAGTGTGCTTGCGCTGGTTTATGTCAAAGCGGTCATCGGCGCCATCAAGTCATGGTGGTTTGTTGATTTTGATATGGGTTTTCTGCAAGCCTCCGCGTCTACTGAAAGTATGGTTACAGGAGCTGTGATTACGTTTGTTGTCACGCTGATTACTATCTTTTTCAGCCTGAGGAGGATATTGGCAGGCGCACCTAGCCAACTTCTTGCTGCTGGCGAAAAGCAGGTCAAAAAATCTGCGCGCTGGCTGTGGGTGATAGCTGCAATTAGCGCCTTGAGTTTGGGCTACGTCGTCATCAACGGCTTAGCGCAGGAAGGGGCCCAGCCGGCATTGTTTTTCCCGGCCGGTGGGTTGATGTTAGTAACCGGACTATTTGTTTTTGCTGCATGGCTAAGGACGCTGGCATGGAGTCACGTTAAGCCGCTGCAAACAACATTGGGCATGGCCAGTCGAAGCTGTGCGCGGCAGCCAGGTCGTAATCTGACCGCTGCGTGTTTGGTGGGCACGGCTGTGTTTATCTTGGCAGCAGTGGGTGCAAACAAGAAATCGAATGATACAAGCCATGTTGGCAAGGATTCTGGCGTAGGTGGCTTTTCGGTGGTGGCGACGTCCAGTTTGGCAGTGATTGGCGACTTACAGGACGCGACTCAAAGATTGGATCTTGGCATGAACACGGCCGATTCCAACTTCATGGACGATATGTCGATTGCCGGTTTTCGTGTCGTTGACGGCGAGGACGCAAGCTGTCTCAACTTGTATCAGCCAGCAGCTCCTACGCTTATCGCGCCCGTGAACGGCTCGTCACTTAAGGGACGATTCCACTTCTCGTCGCATATGTTTCCTGATCTCGAGGATCCGTGGACTGCTGTCGACCATGTCTTTGCAGATGGCGCGATACCCGTCATTGGCGATGCCAATACGGTGATGTGGATTCTGCATTCTGGACTTGGCAAGGACATAACGATTGAGGCCGAAAACGGCGAAGAACTAAGGCTGCGTTTTGTGGGTCTACTTCAACATAGTCTGTTACAAAGTGAAGTCGTGGTTTCCGCAGCTATGCTGCAAAAACACTATCCTCATGACTCCAGCCAAAGAATGTTCTTATTTGATACGGACGTGGAGCGCAGCAAGCAACTGGTTGAAGTCCTTGAGCGAGGACTTGTGGATATCGGTTTTGACGCGCAACTGACGAGTCAGCGTTTGGCTGCCTATCACGAAGTCGAGAATACCTACATGTCGGTTTTCCAATCTCTGGGTGGGTTGGGATTGTTATTGGGCTCCATAGGCTTGGCAGTCATGATGTTCCGCAATGTCAATGACCGCCGCTCCGAGTTGGCGATGATGCAAGCAGTTGGTTTTAATCACAAACAGATTGCCAACGTGCTGAGATGGGAACATACGTTGGTGGTAACGGTTGGTATTCTGGTAGGACTCTTGGCCGCTGCTGTAGGCACCGTCGCCGCTCAGCTAGAAAGGGGAACTAGTAATCTAACCTCGATCGCCTGGATGTGTTTAGGCGTTTTAGTAATTGGACTTTTTAGTGGTCGTTTAGCCATCCGTTCCGCGCTGAAAGCGCCTATCCTTACTGCCTTACGTGGGCAATAGTCATGTGTGGAAGATTTACGGTGGTGTCACCTGCAGATGTCCTGGCCAATTATTTTGGCGTCGCTCAAATAGCTAAGAGCGCACCTCGTTTTAACATCGCGCCGACACAGGATGTGCTCGCCATTCGAGCCGCGAAGGGTGAGGGCAGAGAGCCGGTCAATTTACGCTGGGGTTTGGTTCCTTCTTGGGCAAAAGATCTACAAATCGGCAGTAAGATGATTAATGCACGATGTGAGACTCTGTCCGAGAAACCGGCTTTCCGAGATGCCTACAAGAGAAGACGTTGTCTCATTGCTGCCAATGGATTCTACGAATGGGTGACGGACGGCAAACAGAAGCAACCTTATCTGTTCCGTATGGACGACTTCAGCCCATTCGCCATGGCGGGGTTGTGGGAGCGTTGGCAAGGTCCCGATAAGGTCGTTGAATCCTGCACAATCATCACCACACAAGCCAATGAACTCTTAAGCCAATATCACGATCGCATGCCTGTCATCTTACCTCCCAGTCAATGGAACCACTGGTTTAACGTCGACACACCGGCTCGAGAATTACAGTCCATCATGGTGCCGCGTTCGGCGGACGAGATGATGTGTTATCCCGTCAGTAAAGACGTCAATAAAGCGGGATACGATCGGCCGGAATGCATCGCACCAATTGAAAGGCAAGCGCGTCTCTTTTGAGCATAAGAGCTGCTTGGGCTTGGGGTGAATTCGGATCCCCACTTTACGACGTCATGTCTCCATAAATTTGATCGCTGTGTTAGTCGGTTTATGCTACGAATATCAAGTTATTCTCCGACACGCAGTATTTTTTCCATCTTCCTTCCCTTGGCCAACTCGTCAACCAGCTTGTCTAGATAGCGAGTCTTTTTGATCAATGGATCTTCCAAATCTTCGACTCTGTAGCCACAGATGACGCCCTTAATGAGGTGCGCATTCGGATTTAGCTTGCATTGCTTGAAAAAGCTCTCAAAGGTCGCTTTCTCGTCGATCAAGGATTCTAACTTTTTTTCATCGTAGCCCGTAAGCCACTGGATGACTTCGTTCAGCTCCTTTTTGGTTCTACCTTTCTTTTCAACTTTTGCAACGTAGAGAGGGTAGATGGACGCCAAGGTCATCTTTGCAATACGTTCGGCTGTGCCGGGAGGTGGCTTTTTCATGGCAAATCCTTATTCATATGGATTTTTACAAAGTTGACGATCGCTTCAACGGCAGCCGAAAAACCACTGACTGTTGAGTTGAATTGATTGGAATCATGACATTTACGTTGCTTTGTCATGGTGGCCTGAATGGGTAACAACATTAACGCGGGGGGCGCGCCTGGTCAAGCTGCGCTAACGCATGATGGTTTCGGTCAGGGCGATCCTTCCATCCATAACGAGCGAGTATCTTATGGCGATACTTCAGGAAAAACATCGACCATAAGCCAAATTGGAGGGACCATGCCGTTGGCGTTACTTGCTGGCCTGTAGCGCTAGGGTGACGCCGACCGGGTCTCGAATGACAGTGCATTCGGCCCCTTTTATCTCACCAACAATTGCACCGCCGCCCTCGCGAACTTGTTTTAGACTCTGAGCCAAGTCGTCGACGAGTAGACAAAGTAACCAGACGGTGGGGATTCCCTCATTGTCGTCATTCATAGCGCAAATTTCCGCCGCGGCGACACCATCCGGTCGGCGCATTTCGCGTCTACCTTCGATGGCGGTAGAGGCCGCAGACCATCCGACAACTTGCTCGTAGAATGCGCACATCGACGAAACGTCCGAGACCACCAGCGAGAGCCAAGAGATGCAACCAATTCTATCGAGATGACTTGCAGCGTTCGATTCATCGACAACGACAGGGATTAAGCCGAATGCAGCACCAGCGGGATCAACCAGAACTGCCCATTGACTTTGACCGTCTTCGTCTTTGCCGTGCATCAGCTCCTGGCCTCCGAGTTCGACGGAACGCGCGGCGCTCGCGGCGACATCGGAAACCTGGAAATGCGGCATCCATTGAAGAGGGAGGGCTTCGTACTCTGGTTTACGTGCCCCTAAGCCGATGATCGGCGTACCTTGGTTGTTAGTCAAATCGTCACGCCACAGCGGCGCTGGCCCGGTCGTTAGAATCTTTGAGTAGAAAGCGAGTTCACGGTCATGTTCTGGCACCGCAATATCTGCGCTAAGAACTCCGCCGACGCCGTAGAAGAATGTATTTCGCATGAGCACCTTATCTATAGAGAGCGTAAGAAGCGAATTGGGGCCGCAAAAACAACCACAACTCAGCTTGATAACGGTTGGATTTCAACGGACCGCGCGCCCGCGAAGTGGGCGGTCGCGTCCGTTGAAATGATTTGTTTGGTGGCAAACCCATCATTACGATGTTCCCGGCTCGCTTTCTAGTTTCTACTGTGGAAGCGAGATCATTCGACACCTGGGACAGCGATTCGATGGCCGTGGTGGAGAGCGCGTCGAACATGTTTCTTTTTAAACTCTGATTGGCGACTGGAGTAGCTGCTCTCGCCACTTCCACTCTAGAACCGCGAGGCCACCTACAAACAGTGCCTCGACGGATAGATGTGCAAAGCCCAGGATGCTGGCCTCCCGAACGTAGATCGCGGCCCAACGCACGCAAGCAAGTGCCCAGACGGCGTTCGCTGCGATTAGCAGCAGAATGAAAGCCTTGGGACGCCTGCCTCGTACCGCTAACGACAGCGAGTACAGGCCGTACAGTACATTCATGGCGCCGATGAGGAGAATTAGGCCTCGAGGTAGCTTATACAAGGGAGTCAACCACCCTAGGAGGAGCAGCATAGCAATGCCTACTGTGAGTCCACCGAGGCTGTCGATCCAGAGCAGGTTGCTCTTCGCCTTGTTTTGGATCATCCCCAAGACCTGCCCTTGCCGCCTACTACCTATTATTGGGTTGAATTGACTTGATACTTTGATCATTATGTCTCTTCAATTCGGTGAACTGAATGGATATCAATTTAACGCGCAGGACGCGCACGGTCAAGCTTCATCAACGTATTATGTGCCGGTCATTTTGCCTAGAAAATAACTGGCCAGCTTAGTTGGATTAAGGATCGCCTAAGGACTTTCTGCGATCAATGATGGTGCAAGATATGATGTCTTACGCGGCCAGCCGAGTAGCCAATAGGGCAGCTTATGATGTCCCCGAGTGTATTACACCCATCGCTGAACAAGGAAAGTTCTATGTCGACATATTCATAGACTCAATGACTTGATAAAGATTTGGCGATTTTGGGCCAATATTTCGCACGTTCCTGCGTATGGGTTAAGATGCGCGAGTACTTTTTTAGACAGGATGTGTTTTAGTTGGTAAATACGGAAACAAAAACAGCCATTTCGATTAAGGGATTGGAGAAGGTTTATCCCGACGGGTTTAGGGCCTTGCATCCTACCCATTTGGACATTCGTTCAGGAGAGATCTTCGCCTTGTTGGGGCCAAATGGTGCGGGTAAAACGACCCTCATTAACGCGGTCTGTGGCATTGTCAATGTCACTGCCGGTGATATTGAAGTCTACGGAAACAACATAACCACTCAGTATCGAAAAGCTCGCTCATGTATCGGACTTGTGCCGCAAGAATTGACGACCGATGCGTTTGAAACTGTGTGGAATACCGTCAGCTTCAGTCGCGGCCTTTTTGGGAAACCTGCCAACGCTGGATTCATCGAAACGACACTTAAACGCTTGTCCCTTTGGGATAAAAAAGACCAGCAGATCCGTATGCTTTCAGGGGGCATGAAACGTCGGGTAATGATTGCCAAAGCTCTGTCACATGAGCCTCAGATTTTATTCCTAGACGAGCCAACGGCCGGTGTTGATGTGGAGCTACGCAAGTCGATGTGGGACCAAGTCCACGAGCTTCGATCGATGGGTGTGACCATTATTCTCACCACTCATTACATCGAGGAAGCCGAGGAAATGGCGGATCGAGTCGGCGTCATTAATAAGGGCGAACTGATGCTGGTGGAAGATAAGAAGACGTTGATGAAGAAGCTTGGAAAAAAAGAACTTGTGTTCGATTTACATCAGCCTTTGACGGACGAGCATGAAGAATTAACAGCCATGAAGGTTCATTCTGCGGCGGACGGTTTACAGCTCATCTACACCTACGACACGCTCAAAGAAAACAACGGCGTGGCCGATGTCCTAGATTGTCTGAATCGCCTGCACATTCGCTATCGCGACCTCAGTACACGGCAAACGTCATTGGAAGAGATCTTTGTGAGTTTGGTGAACAAAAAATGAATTTTTACGCCGTTGCCGCTATCTACAAATTTGAGATGGCAAGGACTTATCGAACCCTAGGGCAGAGCATCGCTTCACCGGTGCTGTCTACCGTCCTCTATTTTGTGGTCTTCGGCTCTGCCATAGGCTCCCGCATCAGTGATATTGACGGCATTAACTATGGTGCCTTCATCGTTCCTGGCCTGATCATGCTCACCGTGCTTGCTCAATCTGTCTCTAATGCCTCGTTTGGCATCTACTTCCCTCGCTTCGCCGGAACCATTTACGAGGTACTGTCCGCGCCGATGTCGTTCATTGAAATCGTGATGGGCTATGTTGGGGCTGCCGCTAGCAAGTCCATTATTATCGGCTTGATCATCTTGGCGACGGCCAGCTTTTTTGTGCCGTTGGAGATTAGGCATCCTGTGTGGATGATTACCTTTCTCGTTCTTACATCTGTGACCTTTAGTTTGTTGGGTTTTATTATTGGGATCTGGGCCGATGGCTTCGAAAAGCTACAGCTCATCCCGTTATTGGTGATTACACCGTTGGCTTTCTTGGGTGGAAGCTTCTACTCGATCAACATGCTGCCGCCCATTTGGCAGAAAATCTCACTTGCCAACCCGGTTGTTTATCTGATCAGTGGCTTCCGGTGGAGCTTTTTTGAGCAATCAGATGTGCGACTCAGTGTCAGCATCGGCATGGTTTTGTTCTTCCTGGTGGCTGGTTTTGCTTTGACCGCCTGGATCTTTAAGACCGGTTACCGGCTCCGAAATTGAGTTGAATCAGCTCGCCGTTTAACTCTGGTGAGAACAGTCACTGAAGATGATCGAACAATATGAGTTAGACATCAAACAAGAACAGAAACCTTCGCATAAGTAGAGGAACTGATTAATCAGTTTCGAAGATGGGACGGGGCGACAACGGCCGCCCCGTTAGGTGACTATTCCTTGATTGTTGCCGTGGTGATGTAGTCAAGGCTTGGGAATTTTGATTTCAAATAGGCGTTGCCTTCTTTGGTAATCATGCCTTGATTAGGTTTTTGTTGGTAACCAGAATAGAGAGAATCAACGACATCCATGCCTTCAACAACCTGAGCAAATGGGGTGAAGCCCATACTATCTAAGTTGCTGTTATTACCAAAGTTAATGAAGAGCTGGGTAGTTCGGGTATGGGGTCCGGAGGTCGCGAAACTGACGAAGCCGCGTTTATTGGATTTGCTACCGGGGTCGTCTTTGATCTTGGCTTTCTTCCATGCGGCTGTGACTGCGGGATCACCGTGAATGCCGAACTGGGCGACAAAACCATCTACCATGCGAAAAAAGGCTACATTGTCGTAATAGCCGACTTTGACGAGATTGTAGAAACGATCCGCGCCTAGTGGCGACCACGAACGATTGATTTCTAAGATAACGGGTCCCTTTGTGGTCATTAACTCGACTTTATAGGTTTCTGGCGCTGTTTCATTGGCAGCTTCCGGGTTCATTAATGGATTATCGCCAGCCCAAATGATGGCTGCGAAAAAGCTCAAGAGTATAAATCGTTTTGGCATGATGCCTCCTTAGTTCTGTGTTTCGTAATTAGATATTTATGGCTGCTGGCCAACCGTGGCTTTGTAAATGGAGGCCAGAGATGGTTGGGCCTTTGAAGATTGCATGTGCTCGGTGATGGTTCTCCGCCATTGACGAGAACCGCGACGGCCTTTGAATAGACCTAAACAATGTTTTAGAACTGCGCTGGGGCGTACGCCTTGGGCGGTCACCTCGGATAAGTAACGGTCAACTTGTGCAAGAGTCTCTGAAGCATCGGGCAGGGGACGTTTTTCATCGCCAAAAAATCGGTGGTCGGCATCCGCAAATAGTTCAGGACTGTGATACGCGGCACGCCCGATCATGACACCATCCACGTGCTGAAGATGTTGCTTTGCCTGGTCAAGGTCTTGGATCCCGCCATTGATGATGATTTCAAGTTCCGGATAGGCTTTCTTTAGTTGATAAACGCGATCGTATTGCAGGGGCGGGACGGTTCGGTTTTGGGCCGGGTTCAGTCCTTTGAGCCATGCCTTGCGGGCGTGAACAATAAAAGTCACGGCACCCGCATCACGACAACGCTCGACAAATTCGGCCATGAACTCAAACGAGTCATCAACATCAAAGCCGGTTCGATGTTTGACCGTAACGGGTAAATCAGATTGCTGCTTCATGGCATCAATGATCTCTGCAACCCGTTGCGGTCGGCCCATCATGCAGACGCCAAATTGTCCCTTTTGGACTTTGGGCGATGGGCAACCAACATTGAGATTAATTTCGTCGTAGCCAAAATCCGTGCATATCTTGGCGCAAACACCCAAATCACGGGCATCATCTCCGCCAAGCTGAACGGCGATTGGGTGCTCGAGTTCGTCTACATGTAGAAGATCGTGCAAATAAGGTTCGCCGAGGTGGTGGAGGATGGTTCCCGACACGACCATCTCTGTATACAGCAAGGTACGCTGCGTATAGAGACGCACGAGGCGCCGAAAATGGCGATCAGTATAAGCCATCATCGGCGCCACGCTTAACGTGCGGTTGAGTTCTGGTTTACTGTGCAACTTTCAAATGTTCGGGGATTTCAAATTTTGCGTCTGGGATATCGACATTGAATTCGTAGGAATCGATTTGAGTGATCAGTTGCTGACTCATGACTTCCGTTGTCATTTTCTTGGGAAGCGTGAAACCTGAAAAATCTTGGTAGTCAGTCAAATAGGTGACCGTCTTCATTTGCCCCATCACTTGCGATGAAACAGTCATGTCCGTTCGCAGCATCAGATAGGTTGCTTTGCTGACGTACTGAACCGATTCGAGTCCTGCTTTGGAGACCACGGCGATTTTGTAACAGTCTTGACCGTCAACCGCTTCGCTGCCCATTAGTTCGGCAGATTCATAGGTTTGACGCCAATCCAACATACCATCAAGGTCATTTTGACTGAGTAAGGCTGACTTTTCGTCACCTGAAAGCATACGTGGTCCCATCATGGGATTGTTTTCGTAACAGTCGCTGCCGTCGCAGGCTTGGACCACTTCAATTTCGGTTGTGCCCATAGATAGATTTGACTTGACGTAGATCTTGCCGCCGGATTTGCGGAAGGCCATCAAATCACCCTTTAGTCCGTTTGGTGCCGTTAATGTGCCACTCATGACCATCGACGTTAGGCCGCTTGCAGCATTTTTTCCTAATGACGCAGCGGTCATTTTGTCTAATACTTCATCGGCTGTTTGTGCCTGCGCGATGCATGCTGATAACAGCAAAATGATGAATGTTCTTTTCATGGATTGTCTCCTTGTTGCAATATCCACTGGGTCGCTGCTTTTAGAGCGGCGTCATGTCCGTGCCCCAAACTCTCTAGAGTATGCGGAGCGGCTAAATCTGGTTCAACGCCATGGCCTTCAATTTTCAGGCCACCTGCGCTGATGTAATCGGCGATGGCATATTGGAAGCGATCGCCATTAGGAAGAGATTCGACCACGGAGGGCAGGGCTGCGCCTGCCGTGCGAGATCCAACCAAACGCACGCGACCGAGATCACTCATACCGGCCGCAAATATCTCACTGGTACTGGCGCTGCCACCGTCAATGAGGACAGCGATGGGTCGATCAAACTGTTCTTGCGGCGCGCGAGGGTTAATAAAGAAATTGATTTGGCTATCCAACGAATTCATGGTGCCTAATTTTTTACCGCGTTCTGAAACCATGTAGCCCGCAATCGAGTTAGCCAAGAATCCAATGCCTCCGCTATTACCGCGCAAATCAATGATCATGCCGCGGGTATCGCCAAATTCCTTTAGCGATTGCGGGAAACGCTGTATCAGAGGCATAAGCCAAATATTGAAGGCGACGTAGCCGATATTTTGATCGATGACTTTTGATTCGTATTCGAAACTGACGGGCGGCAGATTACCCAAGTGTTCTACCTGTCCTAACGATTTAACCCAACCCACGGTCACAACCTGGTCGCTTTCCGTGCCTGGCGCTCTAATCAAAAGATCAAAAGAATCGCCTTCGGGACCACTAAACAAATCGTTGAGGGTTAGATTTAGGTAGAGGCTCTTCTGCTGGGCGTCTTCAAAGGCTTTTTCTGCTGTTTTGACCGCCTCACGCATATCCTTTTCACTGAATCGTACGATCTCGCTGCCAACTGGGACATGTTTGGCAGCTGGGCTCTGGTGCCTGGTGCTGACGACAAAAACGCGTCCATCGACAACCCGGACCTTGAAGCCAGGATCACCGGTGCCCCACGGCATGCCTGCTTTGAGGTTGTCTAACTCCTCGTAGCGTTCCGCACCCAGAATACCAAAATGGGTTTGTCCTAATTCGTGGATCATATCGCGCATGACCTTACGCATGTCATCGCGGGTCTTTGCTTTTTGCGCTCGCGGAAGGTAGGTCTCGTGAACCGCTTTCCAATCGACACCCGTCCCCTTAAGATCCCAATGTTTATCATTGATGATGGACCAAACCCGTTCAAACGAGGCCAAATGGTGTTGGGCGTCGTCGACGATTGGGCTCGGGCAAACAAAGGCTAATAACAAACAAATAAACACAAGTTCCTCCACGCAAAAGTGCAACCGCGAATAATAACACGTTCAAGATACGGGCCATATAGCGACAAAGTTTATGGCTAATAGAACGTAAAGCGAGCGCCGATGCGATCTTATAAGCGCAGCCGACACGCTTGAACTTCGCCAGAAAAGATCCCATAATAACCGATCTATGAATCGTTATGAGCGCGTCTATCTCATCTTGTGCGCCTTTTTTGTCACAAGTCTACTTGTCGGCAACATGCTTGTATTTAAAGCGTTTGACGTGCCCATGCCGTTGTTGGGTACGGCCACACTCATCTGCGGCATCATTCCCTATCCGATCACGTTCTTGTGCACCGATTTGATTAGTGAACTCTATGGCAAGAAACGGGCAGATGCAGTCGTGGTTGTGGGATTTGTCGTCAGCTTGTATATGTTATTGATCATTCAAATTGGACGTCATCTGCCATTATCGGCATTACAAGATGCCGTCGTTCAAGAGCAGTACATCGCCGTATTTGGCCAATCGGCACGTGCCATTTTTGCCAGTATGGTCGCATATCTTGTCGCGCAATTATTAGACGTGCGCCTCTATCATTTTTGGAAGAAACTGACCAACGGACGACACCTCTGGTTACGCAACAACGCGTCGACATTGGTCAGTCAAATGGTCGACACCGTTTTGGTTGTCAGCATTTTGTTTGGCGGTACTTGGTCGACGGAACAAATCATCAAAGTCATTATCGCCAGTTACTTCTTCAAGTTACTGATCGCGTTGGCCGACACGCCGCTCATGTATCTCGGCGCCCATTTCTTTAAAGATATCGAACAGGAAACGCAACGGCGTTTGGAGTCAGTTACATGAAAAAACGTGTGCTGTTTGTATGCACTGGCAACATCTGTCGTTCACCTTCAGCTGAAGGTGTATTTCGAGCCTTTGTAGCGCAGAATCCCTTGCCATTTGAGTTGGATATCGATTCCGCCGCGACCCACAGTTACCATGTGGGCGAACACCCGGACCCACGGGCCTGCGCCGCTACGAAACGTCGCGGTGTTTCCATCGACCAACTCATCGTGCGACAGGTCAGTCTCCGAGACTTCACCGAATTCGATTTCATACTGGCCATGGACCAAGGCCACATGCGCATCCTCAACGAACTTGCCCCTGGCAATGGACAAGCCGAAATAAAAATGTTCTTGAGCTATGCGGGCGATGACGGCAAAGAGGTTCCCGACCCTTATTACGGATCCATATCGGATTTCGAACACATGCTGGACTTGATCGAATCGGGCAGCCAGGCGCTGCATCAGCACCTAGCCAACCTATAGATAAAGGGAATCGCTTTTTTGTTCAGCAACTGCTTGGTCTTGCGGAGTGCTGAGTCGACAAGAGCGCAAGGACTGAGGCTCAGCTTTGGACGAAGAGCTGGCTTAATCCAAGAGACCCCGTCTGCGAATCAAGCGCAGCGAGGTTCGCAAGCCAGGAAGATGAGATTCAAGCGTCAAAAACCCTACGTTCAGATGTTTACGGTGATTGCCGTGAGTCGCTCGAAGTTCATCTTAAGAAGGCGATCTGCGTTAGTTGATGGGTTAAGTCGGTACCGGTCACCATGCGCGCCAATGTTTTAAGCCTCGTCGAGGCGGCAGAATTTAGCCCCGGTCGTAAGGCCGGGGTTTCGTCCAACGTCCCGACAGAGCCCCGTGGGGCGGCAGGAAGCTGGGAAGCATAATATTAAGGACGTTTAACGTAAGGTGTTGATGTCCAACACCTTGAATTCAATGGCCTGACTAGTATGTCTTATAAGTTTTAACAGGTTGCGTTTACGGTTGTGACAAAGGTAATTCTTGACGTGTCAAATTCACGTGCCCGAGCACCTCACCGCGTTCGATGCCCGCTGTGGACTCTTCGGCTAACAGAACTCTTCTTCTAAAGCGGAGCCTCAGTCGCTGCGCTCCTGTCGACTCACGCACTCCGTTTGCCTACGGCAAAATAGGAAGTAAGCCACTCTAAATAAAATGCTTAATTCCTGGCTGGGACAAGGCTGTCTAACTCGCAACGAAAGACGCCATTGGTTCCTGGACCCAATGAAACTGCGGCGAATTGTGTCCGGACAGCTGTCTATTTTCGTTTGAAAGTGTTCTGAATCAGGTCCGTTCGGTTTCGAACCCAACAATAAATAGGATTGCCTTCAAAAATCAAAAAAGCATTTCGAGACAGCCGCAAGCTGTGTTTGGGCTAAACATGCATAAAAGTGATCTGTGAGCATATGGCTAACTTGGCGTTTACAGTAGACTTACGGCATGACGCGTCTCTTGTTCATTTTCATGATCGCGCATCTCACCTTGTTTGCGCAAAACCCCTATTGGTTTGAAGTTGATGCCGCTGCTGTGCCCGTCACCGGCATACGTCGCAGCACGCCCGATCAAAGTCGTGTCTTCTTTTTGGATTGGGACCTTTTCCAACTAACCATGGACGAAGCATCAGGCGTCGCTGAATTCCCTGTGCGGTTTCCAGATCCTTCAGGTCAACTCATCGAGTTTTTGGCGACTGAATCACCGTTGATGGAAGCCGAACTGGCGGACAAATATCCAGGTATACGTTCATTTAGCGGCAGGGCGCTAACTGAACCGGGCATTATAATTCGCTTTGATATGTCGCCAAAAGGGGTCTCCGCCATGTGGCGCGGTCCACAGGGCATCGTTTATGTGGACCCGTTCCAAGCACACGACAAGGAACATGTCACTGTCTACTCAAGACGCGACATAACGCAGCAGTCTGCTTTTCAATGCCACTTTATGGGCGAGCCATTGCAGCAGACTTCAACCGCTGGAACGAGCGGAGACGAGCTGTTTAGCTTTCGGATCGCCATTGCTGCTACTGGCGAGTACACCCAGTTCCACGATGCTATGGGGCCCTCGGATCCCATCACCGATACGCTCGCTGAAATCAATACCGCCCTCAACCGTGTGAACCTGATATATGAATCTGAGCTTGCCATTCGTCTGATTCTGGTTGCGGACAATGATCAAATCATTTACACCGACCCCTTAAGCGACCCATATACCAATAACGATGGTGTGGAAATGCTATCCGAGAATCAATCTAACTTGGATACAGTGATTGGCACGCTTAACTACGACGTGGGCCATGTCTTTTCAACTGGCGGCGAAGGCGTTGCGCTGCCTGGCGTTGTTTGCTGGTCTGCGTTTAAGGCTTATGGCGTGACAGGCATTGCGATGCCCATCGGCGACCCGTTCTACGTTGACTATGTCGCTCATGAACTCGGCCACCAATTCGGGGCTGGCCATAGCTTCAATGGCACCACTGGGAATTGCGGCGGCATGAACCGGCACGCCTTGACGGCCTTCGAGCCAGGAAGTGGTTCAACCATCATGGGATATGCGGGGATCTGCGGCGCGGAGAATTTGCAGGCCAATAGCGATGCAGCCTTTCATGCCGCCAGTTACGATGAGATTATCTCGTTTTCGCGGGCGCTGGCCTGTGGCACGGTGACCCTCACCGCCAATCAAGCTCCGACCTCTGTTTTCGCCGGCGATGACACCATCATTCCTGGCAATACCGCTTTTATCTTGCAAGGCGAAGCCGAGGACTTGGATGGCGATACCTTGGTTTATGCCTGGGAGCAAATGGATTTAGGGGATGCGTCACCGCCGCTAAGCGACAATGGCAACAGGCCCTTGTTTCGCAGCTTTTTGCCAACCACGGACCCGTCGAGAATCTTCCCGCAAATTTCCGATGTCTTGACGCAAACGAGCACCATCGGCGAGTCCATGGCAACGACCGACCGTGTCATGAACTTTCGGTTGACGGTTCGCGATCAGGCCGCAAACGGCGGTGGCGTCAACTCAGATGAGGTTGCGGTTGAAGTAGATGGCGACGCTGGGCCTTTTGTGGTGACGTCGCAAACCGTTGCCGCCACATTGGATGGCGCGTCCGTGGTGACCATAACTTGGGATGTTGCTTCAACGGATTTAGCACCCGTCTTGTGTTCACAGGTTGATTTGGCGTTGTCCCTGGATGGTGGCCTGACTTTCAACACGCCGCTTGCGGTCATGGTCGAGAATGACGGTATTGAGGTGGTTGAACTGCCAAATATCGATGCCAATCCCGTGCGCATCCGAGTCCTATGCGCCGAGCGTAACTTCTTCGCGATTAATGAGGCCGACCTTGAGTTGGTGCAGGTCGTCGCTTGCTCAACCAACTTTGCCCGCTGGGGGACCGATTTGGTTGAGGGCTTCTTAGACCCTTTTGAAAACGGTCGCTTTGACGTCGTCGATCTGCAAATCTGCCTTTTCCCGTGACGGCCAATAAATGTCGAAGCGAGAATTGCCGGAATCGTTCCAATGACTTATCTTCTTAACCATAAAGGTGGGATTATGTTACGCATTTGTATGTTGGTCTGTTTACTGTTGCTGTCGTGCGGCCCCAATGCCATTGAACAGGCACAAAAACAAATAGAAAAGGGCGATTTCACGGCTGCCATCGCTACGCTTGAGTCTAGGCTGGCCTCAAAACCTAAGGATCGCGATGCCTGGCTCCAGATCGGTGAAGCCTACCTGTGTATCGGAAACTATACTGAAGCGAGCAACGCTTTCCAAAAGTTTGATGGACTTAAGGGCGAGGCCAACAAGGTCATACAGGCGCATCAGCAGGCGAATCAATCGATTAAAGAACCTATGGCGCAGGCACATGTGCTTCGTCACGCCTATCAATATGCCGCCAAAGACGCTCAGAAAGTGGCCATCGCCAAAGAGCTAGAGGAGAAAATTCTCAAATTCTCTCGCCACAACCCGTTGATGAAAGAAGAGGCGCGCAGCTTGCTCAGCTGGTTGCAAAGCATCGAATTTTCAGATAATCGAGCCTGGTACCTATGCACAGAGTTTCCGGATGAACTTGGAACCGCTTTTGGTGCCTATACCTACTTGCGCGATTTTTCGGATGGGGAATACACAGAAAAGGCGGAAACGCTGTTGGCTCAAGGCTTTGAAACCCCAGAGGCGCTTTTGGAGTTTATTAGGCGCGTACAAGATAGTGGTTGTCGTTCTAATGAACGGACTCAGCTGTTCTGGTTGAAGTATATGCTGCCGCCAGCTGAGCTTTTGAATGCGTGGTTGCCTAATTCGGCACCGACTATGTCCGCAATGTGGGATCCACTGACTCGGACCGACAAGCTGACTGAAATATGCAGGACACGCTACGCAAAGGGTCTCAATCGCGGCAGTGAACGTGAGGTAGCGGCCAATAAACCGCTTGCACTGAAAGCGTTCCCTGCCTCGCTTAACACCACCCAAAAACTGCAGCTCATGGAAGTACAAATTGGGATCAAAGATGCGCAACAGGGTCATTTGTCGGTTCAAGACTGGGTTTTGGTGCGCGATCCGCAGGCCAAAACGGGCTGGTGGGCCTTGTCTAGGTGAAGAGGCCGCGAACGGCCTCTCCTATTCGTGTTAATCAACAACTTCGGGTGAATAATAATAGCGCTCATCAACGATCTTGTTGTCACGCCATTTAGCGACAGATACCTGTGTGAATCGTAGGCGGTTTCCATAAAGTTGATTATGAAAATCAAGTTTCCAACGACTCATGCTGACGTCTCCCTCTACCACCTCGTCAAGCAGTTCGGCTGCGTACCATTCAGTATTGTCTACAAACTCTTGTTCGCGCGCTAAGTTTGCCGCTAACCCCTCCGTGGGTGGTTGATCGTTCTCACCCATAACCGTGTCTTCTGCATAAAAACGATTCATAGCTTGCATGATTTCGCCTTTTTGAATCATAGCGTTAAGTTGTTTGATGTTTTGACTAATTTGGCTCATGTTGTCCTCCTAATTTACTTATCCATTGGTCTATGCCAAAGCTACCTGCACCGCGAACAACCAGTGCAACAGCCATAGCGGTTGTTAATAAAAAGAATTCGATACCTTCACCGGTCTGACTACCTGCCCAGTTCATAAAGAACCCGTTTGAAAGGTGGTGACTTGCTGCCACCACTAGCGTGAATCCGACTCCCAACGCCGCGAATCGTGTAAAGAAACCGGCTATCAAGGCAAGGCCTCCAAAGAACTCGGCTAGCACGGCACAGAGCGCAAATAGCCAGGGTATTCCAAGCGTATCGGTGAAGTAGGCCATGGTGCCTTCAAAACCATATCCACCAAACCATCCCAATAACTTCTGCGCGCCATGAGGAATGATCATCACGCCCAAGCCCAATCTCAGGGCGACTGCATCCCATCCCGCTCTCGATTGCGTTAACTTCTCCCACATAAGACACCTCCGTTTTCTTAATCTTTCTTTATACGCAAGTACTCGTTCTATATATGACGGAAGTATTTGCTATAGTCGATCAAAATAATTGATGGAGTTTTGTTGTGCATATCGACCAGCTAGTTGCCATGGATGCTGTTGTCAAAACGGGCGGCTTCTCTTCGGCAGCACGGGAACTCAATAAAGTACCTTCTGCGGTGAGCTACAACATCAAGTCGCTCGAAGATGAGTTAGGTCTGGTCCTCTTCGACCGAGATGGTTACCGCGCTCAATTGACCGAGCAGGGTCAAGCCATTCATCGCGCCGCGCAGAGTATGTTGATTGGCGCAAAGAACCTGTCAACCCTGGCTCAGGAAATGAATCTGGGCGTAGAGCCTTTGTTGCGATTGGATGTGACACCCATCGTAGATTTTGATGTCCTATTGCCTGTCTTTGATCGGTTCCACGCCCAATTTCCTGCAACACGCCTCGATATCAGCATGGAAGTATTTGGTGGCGAAGCGTTGGTGCTGGAGGATCGTGTTGAGATATCGATTAGCGAAATGATCGCGGTGGACGACCAGCTCGACAGTGTGAAATTTGATCAAACCAGGTTCTTGGCGGTTGCAGCACCCGGCCATACCTTGTCGAAGATGTCGGCCTTGAGACAATCCGATTTGTTGAATCATCTACAAATTGTGGTTGAGTCTAGATTGAGCAAATGGAAAGCGACTACGCTCGGGGTGGCGCAAGGTGCACATATATGGAGAGTGACCGACTTTGCCATCAAAAAGAACTTCATCATGAACGGCATCGGTTGGGGCAATATGCCCAGCCATTTGGTTAGACGTGAAATAGAGCGAGGACAGCTAGTTGCTTTGGACATTAGAGCGAATGAAATGATGTCAGATGTGGCTTTAGTGAGACATAAACACCACGCATTGGGCCCGGCCGGCCGCTTCTTATGGGCATCATTAATTGAATTGTCCGCGTCGCCCGAAATTCAGGGATAACTTCGATCTGAGCCTATCTTTAGTCAAGAATAAATACGCCCACGCGGTCCCTGCCAATCCACCCGCGATATGTACCTGCGGCAAAGATATCCACGTAGGGTCGGGATCGACAAAGAGCGTTGTCTGTGAAAAGAGTTCGGCGATGATTTTGGCGACGAATGCCAATGTGGCTATGTTCACAACCCATTTCATTGGGCCTTGAACTTGAAGGCGTAAAACAGTGACTATAGCCATGAAAAGCGCACAACATATTCCAGATAAACCACCGTAATGGGAAACTTGAGGAATAAACAGAACAACCGCCAAGCCAATAACTAAAGCAGACGAGGTCAATACGCCCGCAACTAGCCTACGATCAAGGCAGTGCAGAAGGAACGTTAGTACGCTGAAGACGCTGCAATCCCATAACAGATGAGCGTCTGAAAGGTGCACCAGATGACCACTCACGATTCTCCAAAGTTGACCTTCAAAGACGGCACTGCGATCAAGGATTAACAAATCAGCCAGAGCCGAATAATAGGTTGCCAGGCAGGCTGAAAGTAAAAGGGTGCCAAGTAGGCACCCAACTCTGACGGAGTTCATGATTTTTGACGTAAATGGATAAAGACACCCAAAGCCAAAACGACAGCTAGCAACAGATGGATTGGGTCGAGTGCACCTCCGCCTAACGACGGTGCAGGTAGATCGAACATAGGTTTTTTACGATCAACGCGTGGCGACACGATAGGCGCCTGGCTGCGTGTCAGCTGAGCTTGGCGCTCAAGCATGACGCGGTTGCGATTGTTGCGGTCGATACCGTATTGTTCAAATTGATCATCACCCATCACCACCATGGACGTTTCATCGGTCACCAGCTGAAACTCCAATCCCAATGCCTTCACGAGGGATTCGCTCTCCGCCTCGTCCATCAATCCCGCGTTGTGCATGTCCTCGGCATGTTCGATGCGCATTAACGCCCAAAGGCGTTCAAGTTCAGGGTGATCAACCGCGACTTCGGGGAAATCGAATTCTGTTTGATAGGTTTTATCAGCTCCCGATAAGCGAGCCTTAAGGCTGATGCGTGCTTGACCAGGCTTGGTGTAGCGGCCGAAAAAGACAAGCTGTTGTCCTCGATAAACCTTGTTGAGGAATTCATTGTTGACGCCATAAGTGTTGATGCCTTTGATTTCGAGGCTGGCATCATGCAGGCACTCATGGGTTATTTTGCTTTTGGCGAGTAATACCTGGCCCACAATATCATCGGAATTGGAAACGCCCTTGTAGAATCCACCGCTTGCTTGAGTGATAGTGCGCATCAAGGGCCAATTCGAATTGTTCCCCATGAGAAACCCAAAGACGCGAATATCGACTGTTGTCATGAGTTGATGAAAGGCCTGAGGTTCCACGAGTCCTACATTCGCCACGCCATCGGTTACCAGAATCAGACTGGTCACGCGGTCTTGATCAAGTTTCTCAAGTCCCATACTCAGACCTTCGTAGATGTTGGTGCCACCGATGGTACTTGATTTGGACAGGCGCGACATGGCGGATTCGATCTGTTTCGGGCTCGCTTGCGTCCAACCAATCAGCTCACTTGCCTGGTTGCCGAAGCGAACAATGCGAAAGCGATCGTTGCTGTTCATTTTGCCTAATGTCTGTTCAATGCCCCGTTGCATGGTTGACAATTTGTCCTGCATGCTACCTGAATAGTCCAAGACAAAAACGTAATCTGCGCCTTGGTTGAGTTCTTTTAGATCCAATCCAGGTGTCACCACCATCATGAATGTGCCGTCAGCCGAGGCTTCTGGTCGATAAGCCAAAAATTCAACGCGACTGGGCAAGTTTTCCTCTAATTGGTAGTAGACGACGATGTCGGAAGTGAGGTCGTGTTCACTGCGTTTGATTTGGATATGATGCGAGCCGTCGTTACCTTTGCTCTGCACTGCATCTGAAAAGCCAGGTATGCGGATCGATGAGATAGGCCAGCTGCTTTTGATGAGTAGGTCAAATTCGAATACGCCACTAACGTGCTCATTTCGAGTCCAAAATTGTTCTGCCACCTCATCAGTGCCTCCTTCTTCCAGTGGATAGACGTATCGGCCCACCGAGGTGTCGATGTCTATCGGTTGATAATAAACATAGCGAAAACGCGATTCGCCCATGCTGGGCACTGGGCTGACACGAAAGTGAAAGGTATCAAAAGCATCTTTGCTGGCGATCCCCGCGTCTCGACCTTGTTCACGTTCCTTTTGATACAGCTCTTCGGCTTTGTCTCGTTCCAGTACCTCGCCTTGTAGTTCCATGTCGCCAAGGAAAATGGACAGCTCGGACAGGGCAGCGCTTTGTGGAACAGGCACGGCGTAAATAGCTTCGATCGCATGTTCATTGGGATTGCTAAAGACCTGTTCAACTTCTGTTCTGGCGAATCCGTTGTTGATCACCACATTGATGCGGTGAGACTGAATCAATGGCGTCTGGTCATTGGACATGACGGCTTTAAGCGTGCCGCCAGCTGAAACAGGAAAAACACAGCACAAAAGAATCGTTAATAAGATGGTTCTCATGATTGCCTCCAAAAATTGGGATACAGCTTGTTGAGGTTGGCAATAATGAGTCCGAGCCCTCGGTTACAGATAACCTCTTTAGAACCAGTTCCCATAAGGCTTCATCGGTACGATTGTTGCGAGAACATGCACTCATGGCGTGCGCAGTAGGTTAAATTATGAACAACTCAGTTGCGATTGTCGTGCGTTTCACAAGCTTTACAGCAGGCTTTGCGGGAATCGAGTAGAATCCTCTCGACGGGAGGTTCAAGTGGACGACGTGCTTGGCATCCATCGGTTTCAATTCGCATTCACTGCGGCCTATCATTACCTTTTCCCCCAAATCACCATGGGCCTCGCCATGCTGATTTTTTTGTTGCGTAGTTGGGAGTTCAGGGTAAAGAGTGGACTTCACAATCAGGCAGCCAATTTTTGGACTAAATTGTTTGCCCTGCATTTTGCCTTTGGCGTGGTTACGGGCATCCCATTGGAGTTTCAGTTCGGCACCAACTGGTCGGTATTCTCCGAGAAAACCGGCGGCATTATTGGACAAACATTAGGTATGGAGGGCATGTATTCTTTCTTCTTGGAGTCGGCGTTTCTAGGACTATTGATTTATGGACGCGACCGTTTGAATGCCAAGTTACTTTGGGGCGTCTCAGGATTGTTGTTTTTAGGCACCTGGCTTTCCGGCTATTTTGTCATAGTGACCAACGCCTGGATGCAGCATCCGGTGGGTTATCGCATAATTAGTGAAGGGGTCTATGTATTGGACAGTGCATGGGCTTTGATGACGAACCCATGGGCCATTTGGCAATACGTCCACAATATGTGCGGCTCAGTGATCACCGCTGCTTTTTGCGTGGCGTCGACTGGGGCATTTTATGCGCTCAACAAAACACACCACGAAATGAGCGCCATGTTCTTGAAATGGGGTGTCACGGTGGGCTTCATGTTCTGCGTGCTGCAGGTTTTTCCGTCGGGCGATATGCAAGGCACATTAGTGGCGAAACACCAGCCGGCTGCTTTGGCGGCAATGGAAGGTCACTTCCACACCGAAGAAGGCGCTGGCATTGCCTTGATTGGGCAGCCGGATATGCAGCGCATGGAATTAGACAACCCCATCATCGTGCCCAAGATGTTGAGTTTTCTGACTCATAAACGCTGGAATGCGGAGATTAAGGGACTTAGCGACTTTCCTAAGGAAGAATGGCCGACGAACATTCCTTTGCTGTATTACAGTTACCACTTGATGGTTGGACTGGGCACATTGTTCTTAGCGCTTACCGGTTTATCGCTTCTTTTCTTATTCAAAGGACAACTAGCAACCAACAGGCCACTTTTGTGGTCTTTGATGTTGGCGTTCCCTTTCCCATTCATCGCCAATACAGCCGGATGGATGACCGCCGAATTGGGTAGGCAACCCTGGCTTGTTTATGGACTGATGCGCACAGTCGACGGTGCGTCCCCGAATGTTTCTGCAGGGAACGGCATGTTCAGTCTGTTGGGATTCATGGGCTTGTATACGGTCATGACCCTGTTAGCGGTGATTCTCACGGGCAAGATTGTCATGCAAGGGCCCATCGAGAGCCATCATGATTGAAAGCCTGTGGTTCTTTCTGTTGGCGGGCATGTTCGTCGCCTTTGTTGTCTTAGATGGATTTGACTGGGGTGTTGGAGTTGTTCAGCCGATCCTATGCAAAACCGAGGGGCAACGTGCTCAAGGTCAGAAAACGATTGGACCTTTTTGGGATGGTAATGAGGTCTGGCTAGTCGCAGCTGGCGGCACCCTCTTTTTCGCCTTTCCTCGACTTTACGCATTGAGTTTCTCCGGCTTTTATCTACCATTGATGATGCTGCTGTGGGTCTTCATTCTAAGAGCCATGGCCTTGGAGCTGCGTCATCAAGGTCATCACCCACTTTGGTGTCGATTCTGGGATGCCTTGTTCGCCTTTTCCAGCTTTACCATCGCCTTCGTGTTTGGTGCCGCTTTGGGCAATCTAATTCGTGGTCTACCTTTAGGTGTCGATGGCCAGTTCTTCGTTGCCTTGTGGACTGATTTCCTGCCTACGAGTGAGCAAGTGGGTGTTTTGGACATTTACACGGTGTCGGTGGGTCTTTTGGCCGTCATGACATTGGGCGTGCATGGCTGTTGTTGGCTGGCCTTAAAACAAAGAGGTGAGCTGCAAGTTAGAGCGCTGAATCTGGCCAAGAAGTGGGTCATTTATGTGGGCATATTTGATGTGATAATCACAGTCTTCACTTTATGGGTTCAGCCTTTGTTTCTTGCATCGTTGGTAGCTTCAAAGTGGTTGATCGTTTTCCCCTTGGCAGCATTTGCTGCTTGGTATCTTTTAAGCCAGGCCCTAAATCAAGCCCGAGGCTTGGCTGCTTTTGTTGCTAGCTGTAGCCATATCAGTTTTTTGCTTCTTACCTGTTTTGTTTGTATGTACCCGATTGGCTTGATTCATGTAAACGGGTCTGGACCCCATCTGTACATAAATGATCTTGCAGCGCCTGCTTCCAGTCTTATCTTCGCTTTAAAGTGGTGGATTCCTGGCTTGCTGCTCGCTATTTCTTATTTTGTATTCGTACATCGGATGTTCAAGGGGCCCATGGACTTGGATGAAGAGTTAGGGTAGAGCGATTTCCGCGCTCGCCAAAATAGCACCCGTTCGCGTGTCCTCAAGTAAAACCACAACGCGGTCCGATTCATTGGCTGATGGTGGGATAGGGTAGTGCTGATCGGCTGTTGCTGGAAACGATTCTATTCCCGTAACCACTCGGTAGTGTTTAAGGCTGCGCCCACGGTTTTCACCTGCTAACACACGGCTTTCGCTTTCATCTATGAGCGTTAGGTAGGTTAGGGTCATTTCTCGGGAAGTGATGGGTGTGCGTGTTCGTAATTGTTGTGGTCCGTCCCAAGTGACATGCAAATCGACCTGTCGCCTTTCTTTTTGGCGTTTCTGCATGGCGTTCAATATTTCGCCTTTGCGGGAACCGACGACAGAATAAACGCCATCGACTACGACTTGAGGTGTGAAGGCAGAGTTGAGCGATAGTTTCTCGACGTAATTGCGTTGTCGTTTAGTGAACATGGCGTCCGCAAAGGGATCTTTCCAGCCAAGATAATTCCAGTAATCTACGTGGAATGTCAGCACCCGTACGGACTGAGTTGGGTTATTAGCAATCCACTCGCCCATGAGCGCATCGGCTGGCGGACAACTGGAACAACCTTCAGACGTAAATAGCTCCAAAACCACAGGCTGAGGGTTTGGCGTCTGCATTTGTAGTGTCAGTTGAAGTAGGGCAATAGCCAACATAAAACATCACCTTTTTTTAGATAACAAGCGTTAGCGAAAAGGCATTCCTGCGAGGGTGGCTTTAATTTTAGGACAGTCGTTAGGTGGCCGCGATTTTGAGTAGCACAATGGCAATCGCCGCAGGCACGGCTTGCACAAATAGAATCTTGCGATTGACAGTCATGGCGCCATAAATACCAGCTACCATCACGCATCCCAAGAAGAACCATTGAATAGCATCTGATTTAAGGTAGATGCCCCAAACTAGTCCGGCAGCAAGGAAACCATTGTAGAGGCCTTGATTGGCGGCCAAAGAGGCAGTCTGCTTGGCGCGTTCCTCGCTCAAGGCGAATACGCGGCGACCATAGGGTTTCGTCCACAAGAACATTTCCAAAACAAGAAAATAGACATGCAGAAAAGCGACGACGCCAACCATAATTGTTGCCGCGAGTGACATGAGTGCCTCCGAAATCTTTTTTGGACACTCTAACAGAAGCCAGCTAGGTTTGGTAAGTTGAAGGTAACAGACAATTCCTTCAAGGGGTGGGATTTGAAAAGCAGAAAAACGATCGCCTTGCCAAGCGATCTTGTGGACAAGTTAAGAGTCAACTTATGCGAGCTAGCGGCCAAAGCGAGCGCGCGTGATCCTAGGTTGAGCTTTGAAGACGTCGATATCTGTTGCGATTTAAGGGGACGAGCAGCAGGTCACGCACTCGTTATGCGCGACCATCGCCATTTGATTCGTCTCAATGTACAAGCATGTATGGAGAATTTAGATTGGGTGGTCAACGAGATACTGCCTCATGAACTAGCGCATGTCATTTGTCACAAGGAAAACATGCGTGCTAACCATCAAAAGAAACTACGCGCACATGGGCCTCGTTGGCGCGCCTGGTGCCGCTTCTTAGGGGCTTCAGGCGCAACCACCCATGCCATGCCCTTGGAATCGGTGCGTAAGAGTACTAAATACCTTTATCGCCTGCCGTCTGGTGAAGAGGTCAAGGTTAGCAGCATCCGTCATCGTCGTATGCAGCATAAAGGTTACGCCTACCTAATGAAGAACGGAGCAAGTTTGACCCGTGACCATTGGGTCGCCGAGGACGATTCTTAAGCCTTAAATATTTGCAACCTACTTGCGCATTTTAAAACCATACTGTATGGTATGTTTTTGTGAGGTGTGACATGCATGTGTTCGTTTTGATCGCAGCCCTTTGGGCTAGTATTTGTCTTTGGATCCATACCGTACTCGGCCATCACCGTGTTCACTTGAAAATACAGGCGAGCGACGCGCCGCGCTTTGCTAAAGCCACGATGTGGGCTTGCTGGCACGTTGTTACCGGCATTCTGGCCTTCATGACGCTTGGCCTCTATTACGCCGCCCTTTTCACGGAACTTCGTGATGCAGTGATAATACTGGCAGCTTCTTTGACTTTGGCATTTTCCGCCATCTTTGTGCTTGTCGGTTGGCGCGTCTACCGCAAACCCTTCATCATGCCGCAAATCTACCTTTTAGCACCTATCGGTCTTTTGTCGGCGCTGTCGTTACAGAGCCTTGAAGTCATGGATGGTCCGCAATTTGTCATTTGGTCGTTGTGCATCGTTTTGTCGCTTCTGAGTGTACTCCACCTATATTGGGCGTTTGGCGGTAGTTGGCCAGCCAAGTCCAGAGCCGAGTTAACGGAACTAGTGGTGGGCACTTCTGGAACGAAGTCGAAGTTTCCCAGCCGCACAGCAACCATTGGCGTGTCTCTCTGTTTAGCGCTGATGGCCGCGTTGCCCTTCTTGTCGTTCGACAAGATCTATGTGTGGGTCGTTTATGGTTTAACCGCGCTCTTTGCCGTCCGAGGTGTGGGCGGTTTCTTGGAGTATAGGTTTAGGCCGTCAGCACAAGAGCTGCCGTATGGAAAATACAATCGCCTGTTGTATTCACCGCTCAGCCTGGCTGTGGCGTGTCTTTGGTTTGCCTTAGGCCAATTCACTTGAGTCGAGTAAGCGCACAGGATTGGCTGGCAGAAGGACTCGCCATGATGAGTGACAAAGGGGAAAGTGTGTTGACGCTGGAGCGGCTTTGCACGGCGCTAAACAAAACGCGCGGCTCCTTTTATCATCACTTTACAGATATGGACAGCTACGTCGGCCAATTGTTGAGATATTGGGAAACAAAGCAGACAGCCGAGCCTATTGCTGCGGCAAATCGTGGTCAAACGGCTAAAGATCGGCTTAAAGTTTTGGATCAAGCTGTGGTTAAGTTGGATCACCGCTTAGACCAGATTGTACGAAGCTGGGCGCGCCATGACGGTCGTGCCAAAGATGCCTTAGATCGAGTGGATGAGTCTCGTATTGCATACGTCGCTGAATTATTGGTCAATTTGGGATATGAGAAGCGCAGGGCACGGCTCTTATCTGAGCTCGAATACACCTTCTTTTTGGGCGCTCAACAGAGATTTACGGATCTTAAGTCATCTGCCGCTAAGTCTCTGATGGCTGCGCTTAGGGAACTAATGGTACCGATCGAAAAAAGAGCCACATCCGAAGGCAGGTAATTGCTACAGCCCTGCATCAAATTTCCATTTATACATATTTGTAAAAAATCAACGTCTTTTGGCTATACTCTAACTAAATTGTTACTGGAGGCCAGACGTGAAGAAGCTATGGGTTGTGCTACTAGTGGGTGTCGGATTTTGGGCTGTTTTGATAAAGTTCAACGCTGAACCCGTTTTTAAGAAGGGTGTTGTTGAAACGCAAGAGAAGCAACCCAAACCGGAATTCCCAGGTGAAGCTGCGGCATACATGGCTGAATTAAGAGCGACGCCCGCTGGGCAAAATCCCGCTCATTTGGTCCAACAGGCGGCAAATGAAATCAAAGCACGTCGAGCAGCTCGACAGGGTGCTGGAACTTTGCCTAACTTCAGGTTCGAAGATTTTGGTCCAGGCAACCTTGGAGGACGCATTCGAGCTTTGGTTGTTAAAGAAGATGACGGCGATACACTTGTAATCGGCGGAGTCGATGGCGGTGTATGGAAATCGACAGATGGCGGACAGACCTGGGGTGCCATCGACGATTTTTTACCCAATTTGGCCATATCCTGTGCCGTTACCGATCCAGATAACAACAACCGTATTTTTATGGGAACGGGAGAAGGTTTTTTCAACGTTGACGCCGCTCGAGGAATGGGTATTTTTCAAAGTGATGATTTCGGCGATAGCTGGACTCATCTCCCGTCTACGCTTAATGCAAACTTCAATTACGTCAATCGAATAGCACGTATTCCAGGCTCAAACATATTGTTAGCAGCCACGCGACAAGGCATTTACCGTTCGACCGATTTGGGTGTCATTTGGAATGAAGTCAGTGGCTTCAGCACGTCAGGTCGCGGATTTGTGGATATAAAGGTAGATCCCTCAAATACTTCGCGTATCTATGCCTCTCATTTTGGATCAGGCAACCCCAGCCGATTCCTTATGCGCAGTACCAATGATGGCCTGACTTGGACACAATTGGGCGCGGCCGAAGGCATGCCAACGACTAATCTTGGGCGCACAGAGATAGGTATAGGAAATGATGGCGTCATCTATGCGTCAGTATCTAATTCTAGCGATCAGACGTTAGGACTTTATCGCTCGCCCGCGGGTGGAAACGCATTTGTAAAAACAGCATCAAACACGCCCTTTATCGAAAGACAGGCTTGGTATGATCTTATATGCGGTGTTAATCCCACCGATTCGAATGAAGTGTTCATCGGCGCGGTCGATGTCTATCGCACCACAGACGGTGGTACGACAATCACGAAGATCACACAGTGGAATCCAGGTGCTGGCCAAATTCCCACCTACGTGCACGCTGATTTGCATGCCGTCACTTTTCATCCCTCTGATGCCAACACCCTGTGGATAGGCTGCGATGGCGGTATATTCAAATCATCTGATGGCGGCAGTACCTACATACCCCTAAATAACGACTTACGCATTGCTCAATTTTACGGAATTGCTGCCCATCCCGATGGTAGTCGTGCCATTTCTGGTCTTCAGGATAACGGCACCTTACTCTATTTCGGGCTTAAGCCGTTGTGGCTGAAATGGGCCAGCGGCGACGGTGGTTTTTGTGCTTGGGATCAACAGCAGCCCAATTTTGTGTATGGAAGTACACCGTTTGGGGGCATGTTTGGGTCAAATGACGGTGGGCTTAACACAGCAAGCATCACCTTGCCAGATACTAATGGTGCCGCCTTTATCCAACCTTTTACCGTTGATCCTAATGATGGCAGTCGCATGATGGTCGGGACAGACAATATCTTCTATAGCGAGAACGTGAGAGCCCTTGCTGGTTCAACTTGGGTTGATGCCTCTGGCGCGTTGGGTTCGGTTTCAGCCACTACTTTCAGTCCTCACAATAGCCAGATAGCCTATGCTGGCACCAGCTCGGGACAAGTTCATAAGTCAACAAACCTAGGCGCTGGCAATACATTCACCAATATCACCAATAACTTGCCAGGAAATGGAACGGTTACCTGGATTGAAGTGGATGTGAACGACATCAGTGACAATACCGTATACGTGACTTATGGTTCTTTCTTGTCAAATCGTATCTGGCGTTCCACCGACGGTGGTGCCAATTGGACCTCCCTGCAAGGCGACATGCCAAATCTGCCACTTTATTGCGTTTCAGTGGATCCGACCAATGCTAACCGTTTATTTGTAGGAAGTGAGTTAGGTCTTTGGAGTACGGATCTTTCTGCAGATGGAGCAACTACTTGGGAACAATATGCTTATGGAACGGCTTGGGCTCGCGTCATGCAAATGCGATGGGTCGGTGACGATACATTCTGGATAGGAACGCATGGGCGCGGCATGTTCAAAGCCTATCGTTCGCCAATCGAAATAGAGTTTTCGAACATTGTTGAAACCAACTGCGACCTTGACGCCTTTATCGATGAGGGCGAAACCGTAGAATTACCGGTGACGGTATTCAATCGTGGAGGAAGTACCGTAACTAGCCTGGTGGTGGAAGTCACGACGCCGTATGTCGGGCTTTCGGTGGATGCAGGTAGCCTTAACTTTGGCAGCCTTGCTGCCGGTGCTAGTCAAACCATGAATGCGCAATTGACGCTGAACTCGTTAGACGCTTGCCTTGATGTAACCACTGTCGACGCCGATGCGACCTTTGATGCCGGAGTCTCGAGTGCATTGTTGACCGTTACGCTAGGATCGGACGCAGATGTACAAACAGGAACGCTGGTCGAAGGTGCCGAAGCTGCGACGACCTTTACGGTGGAAACCTTAGTGGGCACCGACGACTGGGTAACCACAAATACTCAAGCGCACACTGGCACCAATAGTTGGTTTGCTTCCGATGAACCGGCGCTGGCTGATAAATCTTTGATTTCACCCTGGATGGATGTTCAGTTCGGGAGCACTCTGCTTGATTTTTGGCTTTATTATGATCTCGAAGGAGATGCGTCACAGTATTGGGATGGCGCGGTTCTGGAACTCAGAACCGAGAATGGCGATTGGACCGATATAGGTCTACTGAGTACGGTTCCTTATGACGGGCAGCTCTTCAACAATTCATCGCTGGAATATAGGTTGGCTTGGTCGGGTGTTCAGACCACGTGGCGACATGCCATGGTGGATCTAGGATCGACTTATAATGGACAAAAGGTTCAATTCCGCTTCCGTGTTGCTTGTGACTCAGGTGCTGCAAATGTAGGCTTTTGGGTCGATGACATTCAAATAAGCAATGTTAGTTGGACAGCTGGACTGAATTGCGACGATGTTACCTGTGTCACTTGTTTTGCCACCACCAATGATGCGCTACAGGCCATTTTGCTTAGGCTTGGAGCGGGTCAATGGCCGATGGTCGACGATATGACAACTTACGTGGAGATGCTCAACAACATCTGCCCCTAAACGATATTCACAACTTGTGACACGCAACGCGCCACTGTTTCACCTGAAGACCGTATATTGAATCATTGTCAATAGTTCTGAAGGAGTGTAAACGATGGTTTGTGCGCTGGTGTCCCTTTCGCTTAGTTTGATTCTATTTCAAGATTCAAACGCTGAAAATTTTCAATACCCGGTGAAGGCTCAGATATTGATCGAGGGATTCAAAGGCAGTGAAGGCATCGCCTTTAACGGCGAAGGTCACCTATTCATCACGGCCAATAAGGCGCTATGGCGAATCGACCCTGATGGTACTAAACATCTAGTGGCCGAGCTGTTTAGCAATTTGGGCATGGCCTCAATTGGCGAACGCGACTTATTGGTCGCCGATTTTGGACCAACCAATGCCTTTCGCCACGGTAAGAACCATGACGGTATCATCTGGCAGATCACGCCTGAAGGCGAGAAGAAACAGCTGGTTGTTGGCATAGGCGATCCAAATTTTATTCTGATGCTTAAGAACGGATCTTTCCTGGTGAGTGACGATGCCACTAACGAAATATTCCTGTGTGACCGAAAGGGTCAATTCGAACTGTTTTGTACGGCCGTCAATCATCCCAATGGATTAGCGCTTTCTCCGGACGGAGCCTCCCTCTACGTCGCGCAGATATTTCAAGGCATCAAGCCGGTTGTGCCAGATAATCGAATATGGTCCGTTAAGCTGATTGATAACCGGCCGGCCGCAGCTGCCAAATTGGCCACCAGAACCGGGCCGGGCGGCGCAAACGACGGTTTGGTAATGGATCGACGGGGCCGTGTCTATATTGCGGCTAATAATGAAGGTCGAGTCTGGCGCTTTGATCCCTCAAATGATGAGCTCATCGTGATTGCTGAAGGCATGTTCGGTGCCGCGAGCATAGCATTTGGGGAGGGCGATTTTGATCCCCAATCCCTTTACATAACCACCACCAACTCGAGGGATCGGGGCGGCAAGCTGTATGTTGTCAAAACGGACGCTTTCGGATTGCCAACCTATCGATAGTTAGCGCGCCTGTCCTCACTACCTGCGGCTTTGGTGGTATTTGCGGCTCCGGTAGCAATCGCGGCTCCAGTAGCTACTGCTGCTGTGGTAGCATTTCCAGCATTACGGATTGGAGCTGGCAATTGGAATCAGAGTCAATTGAGCCAATGACCTGCAAATGTGGTTACGAACGCAGTCATCCATGGGTCGTTGAAAAAGCGAAATATTCGATGGGTCGCTGGGCGATGGTTTTGACGGGCATCAGTGCTATCCCTAAGAGTGTGATCGTTGCTTGTGATCGCTGCGGCTTCATTTTTGAAGAATCCGATGACCTAGAGCGTCGTAAAAAGGCTTTGTGACAGGACGGATTCTGGTCGCGATATGTAGCTGGAGTGGAGCGATCGGACCGGGTTATTTGGATAGGCCCGACGTAAATTAGCCGCTTAGTCATTTGGTGTCTTATCGCAGTGAAAATCGATATGACCTGACTTGCAAAACACCCCTTTGCGCAGTAGGCTTAGGCCATCAATTAATCAGCACTGGAGTCCTGCATGACTGAGATCACGTTTCAATCTGTTCCGCACATGTTCTTTGAGTCCTGCGCCAAATTCGACAAGCCTAATGCGGTCTTGGTCAAGCAGGATGGTGTCTACAAACCATTTACGCATAAGTTCTTTAAACAGCGCGTCAATAACTTCGCACGTGGACTCATGGCCATGGGTTTCGAGCCAAAACAACACTTGGCAATCATGGCGGAAACCCGATTTGAGTGGGCAATTGCGGATTTAGCGATCTTGTCGGCTGGTGGTATTTCAGTGCCCGTTTACCAGACACTATCGGCCAAAGAGGTTGAATATATTCTTCACGACAGCCAGTCGGTTGGTGTCGTTGTTTCAGATCAAGATCAAGTGGAAAAGATCATGACCGTAAAAAAAGATCTGCCAATGCTGAAATACATCATCGTCATGGATCAAGGGTCCGATTTGCCTGCCGACGTAAAATCGATGAAAGAAATCGAGGGCTTGGGCTCGGGTACAGACAATGAAGAAGCTTTGTTAAAACGTACCGCCGATATTGAGCGCGAACAATTGATGACCTTGATTTATACCAGTGGAACGACTGGCCCACCTAAAGGCGTTATGCTTTCTCATCACAATCTGCTTTCAAATGTCGAAGGTGTGATAGATGCAGTACCTTGCAACCAAACGGATACGCATCTGTCGCATTTACCTTTATGCCATGTCTTAGAACGGATGTCGGGCTTCTATTTGATGGTGTGTTGTGGGGTTACGATTGCTTATGCAGAAAACATGAAAACGATCCAAGCCAACCTAGTTGAAGTACAACCGACCGTTATGATTTCGGTTCCGCGCTTATTCGAAAAAATTTATGCTGGAATCAAGGAGAAGGCCGCCAGTTCTGGTCTCGTAAAACGCGGTTTGTTCAAGTGGGCGTTGGCTGTTGCTAAAGAGGCGACGCCCTATTTCGTGAACGGAAAACCGCTTCCTGGAACGCTTGGTGTGCGCTACCGAATGGCCGATAAAGTTGTTTTTTCAAAAATACGCGAGAAAACCGGTGGCCGCCTAAAATACCTTGTATCGGGCGGCGCGCCGTTGTCGAAAGATATCGGTGAATTTTTCTTGGGGATTGGTATAAAGATACTTGAAGGTTATGGGCTCACCGAAACCTCACCTGTTCTCACCTGTAATACGCCCGAACATTTGAAGCCCGGAACCGTTGGTCCCCCAATTTCCAACGTGGAAATTCGCATTGCAGAAGACGGTGAAATATTAGCTCGAGGTCCT
This sequence comes from Holophagae bacterium, assembly GCA_029263455.1. GTDB lineage: Bacteria > Acidobacteriota > Holophagae > Acanthopleuribacterales > Acanthopleuribacteraceae > JAGQSC01. The sequence goes on along the minus strand of JAJCXM010000003.1, from coordinate 63,090 downwards.
AATGTGATGATGGGCTATTACAATAACGACAAAGCAACCGAAGAGGCGATCGTTGACGGTTGGTTCCATACGGGCGATATCGGCGTCATTGACGACGATGGTTTTTTGCGGATTACGGATCGTAAGAAGGAAATAATTGTGACTTCTGGCGGAAAAAACGTGGCGCCACAACCCATCGAAAGTGCCTTAAAACTTAGCCCATATATAGAGAATGCGGTAGTTATCGGTGACCGCAGAAACTACATAACCGCCTTGATTGTTCCTCCATGGGAAACGGTCGCTAAATGGTCTGCTAAACAGCAATGGTCCAGTGATCCTGAAGTTTTGTCGAAACACGCACCGTTTCGAGAGTTGCTCATGCATGAGATCGACTATCAAATGAAAGACTTTGCGCGCTACGAAAAGGTCAAGAAATTTGAGATTATTTCACAGCCATTTGACGTGGAAACAGGGGAGCTTACCCCTAGTCTCAAGATCAAGCGCAAAGTCATCAATAAGAAATTCGAAGCCTTGATTGACCGCATGTACGAGGAAGAGAGTTAGATATTCTTAAGCAATCGCTGCCTGGTCGCAAAGCGATCAGTTTTGATATTGCGTTTTCTCCAGTGCTTCGGGTCCCCAGTTCTTAAGAACAGCCAATACTTTGTCTGGATCATGCACTTTGCCTTCCGCTGCTTCAAGGGCACTGGATTCTTGCGTGTGCAAGCGACGGCCGTCGCTGTCAAGAATAACCCAAACTGGAAAGCCAAAGCGCTGCGGGAACTCAAGTCGTTCCATGACCGCAAGGTTTTTGTTTTCCTTGGAGTAATTAACGTGAATGAAAACAAACTGCGAGGAGAGTTGTGCTTGGCACATTTCGTCGCTAGCCAAGAGTTTGTCTAGTTTGAGGCACCAACTACACCAATTGCCGCCGACTTGAATAAGGACGTGTTTACCCGATGATTTTGCCTGAATTAGGGCCTGTTCGATCTGATCATTGGCATCAAGTTTTGCGTCATAGGGACCTTCGCCAGGAACGAACATCATCCACATAAGTAAAAACAATACGTCCTCCGATTAGATAATCTCGACGGATGTTAGCACGAAGTATGTCGCTCAAATCAGCATGGCATCGGTCATGATTTCAATGAGTGCTGGTCCTTGATGATCGAGACCGGCCTGTATCGCTGTTTCCAGATCATTGGCGTCGTTAACTCGACGACCGAACGCACCACAGTTCTCCGCATATTTGGAAAAATTAGGATTGTGAAGTGAGGTTTGCCAGACAGCCAATTCGTCGGCACGCTGTTCTTTAGAAATCTTGCCCAGTTCGCCATTATTAAGCAAAAAATGGGTGATGTTCATCTTGTATTTGACGGCAGTAGTGAGCTCAGCCAGGTACTGACCAAACCCGCCATCTCCAGTAATGCAAATGGTTTGTCGATTGGGGTCCGCACACCAAGCACCAATTGCGGCTGGGTATCCAAAACCGATTGATCCCAAATATCCAGACATCAAAACCGATTGCCTCTGGCATTCAAAATAGCGTCCAAAAGAATAGGTGTTATTACCGACATCAACCGCAATTACGGCATCATCATCAATCAGCTTACTCAGGTGCGCAAACAGAATGGCGGAATTGATTCCCTGACCACGCTGATCCAATTGACGGCGTGCCTTTTCTGTACGCCAAATTTTCCAGCGCTTGGCTATTTCGGCACGCTGATCAACCGGGTCTATGACACCTAACTGCTTGTTGAATTCACGTGCTGTTTCGCCTATTTCTCCCCATACGGGGAAGGTGACTGCATGGAACTTGCCCAGCGCCATGCGGTCAAAGTCGACTTGGATGATGGGTTTCTTGGGTGTGATACCGGTATGGTTGGAAAAGGATGCGCCAAACACGATCAGAAGATCACATTCGTTCATGAACCACGAGGCGATGGGCGTTCCACTGCGACCGAGTACACCACAACCTAATGGATGATGATCAGATATCTGGCCCTTACCTTTAAAGGTGGTAATGACGGGTGCTTTGAGTCTCTCGGCCAATTGGATAATGGCAGACATTTCAAAACGAGCCCCGTGGCCGACAATAATTACGGGACGTTTACTGCCGCGCAAGGCATTCAGGGCCTGGCTAAATGACTCGACGGGCGCGCGAATGGATTGTGGGGCTAAGCGCCCTGTTGGCGCCGAGGCCGGCGTTTCGCCAGCAGGCATTTTTTGTACTTCATTGGGAAAAATAAGATGGGCAACGTCCCGATGGATAGTAGCGTTTTTTAGCGCCAACGTCATTAACTCAGCATGTTTTGAGCTGGCAAGGACCGTCTGGCTCCAGGCAGCAACACCCTGAAATGCCTGATTAAGGTCGACCTCTTGAAAGGCACCAGGACCTAAAACTTGTGTATCTACTTGGCCGGTCATGGCAAGTATTGGCGCTCGATCCACCTTAGCGTCCCACAATCCCGTCAGCAAATTAGTGGCACCCGGCCCAGCGATTGAGAAACAGGCGGCTGGGTTTCCCGTCAACTTAGCGAATGCTGAGGCGGCAAAAGCTGCTGCCCCTTCGTGGCGAATGCCGATGAAGGTCAAATTACCGGCTTCTTCTTGACGGCGCATAGCGTCAGCTACGCCTAAATTTGAGTGCCCAACCATGCCAAATACGTGGGTGACACCCCAATTTACCAGCGTCTCAATCATTAAGTCAGAGATCGTTCGTTCATGAGGTGCCTCATCTTGGATACCAAGATAAACGCCATCTGGTCTCTCCTCAATGGGGAAAGTGGGAACACCGTCGTCATAACCGCCCGGTGATTTACCCGTCGTCGGATGGAAATCCCATCCGTGCCATGGACAACGCAGCATGCCATTTTCTATTGAGCCTTCGCCCAACGGACCTCCTTGATGCGGACAGCGGTTATCAAGTGCGGCTATTTTTCCTTTAAAGCGCGTGACACAAAAACTGTGAGCTCCAGCCGTAACAGTTTGAACACGGCCTTCGCCTAATTCGTCCTTTTCCATTATTTTTGTCCAACGCACGGTCATACGGCCTCCAAGGAAGGTTCCAGATACTAAAAACAATAATTAGCTTTTGAACAATTTCCAAAAGCGAAAATCTGCAGAGTTGATGATTCGTTGAGAGAAAGTAATTTACTAAATCCTACGGTTGCCCATCGTTGTAGGCAAGTGATTTCTATTTGAGCCTCGCGAAATGACGAGTATTGAAACCGATTGCAACGAATTGGGGCTGTGGTCGTAGAGTGCATAGATATCAACCATCGCAATAGGGGAGAAGCAATGAAAATTCTGACTTGTGTCGCGGCCGTTTTGATGGCCATTTGTGTACCCGCAGCCTTTGCAGGTGAATCTATTTATGAGGCAGCGCTTAAAGCGCCAGGGCGGCTTGAATCTGATTTGAAAAGAGACGAAACCAGTAAACCGGACGAGATTATGGCGTTCTTCGACATTCAGACCGGCATGAAGATTGCCGATCTATTTGCAGGAGGTGGTTATTATTCGGAACTATTAGCCAGTGTTGTGGGTGAAGAAGGATTGGTCGTGTCTCACAATAACCAGGCCTATATTCCCTTTGTTAAGGAAGAGCTAGAGGCCCGATATACTGAAGGGCGGTTACCTAACGTAAAGCGTCTGCTAAAAGAGGCTGAGCAGATGGAATTAGGTGAGAGCCAATTCGACGCCGTTTTTTTGGTCATGGCCTACCATGATCTGTTCTTTAAAGATCAAGGCTGGGATATTGATGCAGAAAAGTTTATGAGCCAAATCAAGGCTGCCTTAAAGCCAGGCGGTAAGCTGTGTGTCATTGATCATATTGCTAAGGATGGCTCGGGTACTGATGATGCCAAAACACTTCATCGTATTGACCCCGCTTTCGCCAAGAGCGAGATCGAAAAGGCAGGCTTCAAATTTATGCGTTCAACCGACGTATTAAAGAATACCGAGGATGACCACAGCAAATCGGTTTTTGACAAGGATATGAGAAGACGTTCTGATCGCTTCGTTTTTCTATTTGAGAAGAAATCGTAGTCTCAGTTAGATGGGAGGACTGCTAGCGGTGCAGTTCTCCTTCGATGGGCACATCGCGCAAACGTAGATAGCTCTCTATCTGTTGTTCCAAATAAAGCGCTTGCTGGCTTGAGGAAAGGCCGGTTACCAGTTTGTGGTCATCACCGCTTTGACTCAGGGCGTGAAGCTCGTAGGTGGACCTGGTGCCATTCTTATTACGATGAATACGTTCCTTGACAAAAAACTGCTGGATGTCACGGGGATTCAAGGTGCGGTTGCCTCTCCACGGTAACGGAGCATGTCTAATAGTCAATTCACTCCATGCAACATGAATGGTGGTTGTATTGACGTACATGGCGATACAAACGTATGTAATACCTATCCCAACCAATCCATGGATGCTCCCAAACGCGGCCATCAGCCATTCGCCTTGGCTTATCGCAATGCCAAACCAAACGACCATGAAGCCGTCCCAAAAAACACAAAAGATGGTAAGCCCAATGGCCGTTAGTCCAAACCATTTCCTCTTGATGTGTAATTCACTACTACTGGTGTCAATGTCGATGCCTTTAGGTAGTTCAATTTGTGCCCGAGGCGTATGGAGATTGGCAATCTGTCGACAGTCGAAGAGCTCGTTGCAGGGCAGGCACCTTGCCATCATTTGATCCATATTTATGTCGGCGACGGAGACTTCGTTGTGACAACTAGGGCAGGTTACTTTCACGATTCATTTTCTCCATAGGTTTGCTGCCACAGATTGGTTAACGCAGCGCCAGCCTGCTTGGCTATCTTGTATTTGAATAATCTGGAAATATCAGTTTCCTCGGGATTGATTTCTATGGTGGGAATGTCGTTGAACGAGGCTTGAACGATGGGTTCAACGATATAGGGAAATAGGGACGATGTTCCGATAGAGAAGATCATGTCAAAACCCTGATCCCACTCATCCTGCCAGCGCTGCAAAGCGATTGTCGGTAACATTTCTCCAAATAGAACCACTTCCGGACGTATCAAGTGATTACATTCAGGGCATCGGGGAGGTATGGACAGTTTGCTGAAGTCCACGACCTTGGTTCGGTAGGCGCATTGCACGCAACGCAAGGACTTCAAATTACCATGGATTTCAATTACATTTTGGGTCCCGGCATCTAGGTGGAAACCGTCCACATTTTGAGTGAACACCACCACATCGTGATGCTCTTGGAAGCTGGTAATAAACTGGTGCGCATGATTGTAACGAGCGCCACGGCAGGCTGTCTCCAATTGCAATATGTACTGCCACGTCAGTTCGGGTCTTGTTTGCCAGAACTGGCCTGACAAGGCGACTTCGATGGGTAAATCATCGGGCGTGTCTAGGTTTTGGTATAGTCCGCCAATGCCTCGATAGGTCGGTAATCCCGACTCTGCTGATATACCCGCTCCAGTAATAAACAATAAGCGTTTGCTGTGTCTTAATTTTACGGATAATTCAGCTAATAAAAGGGAATGGGCGCTTTCTACAGACATGACAGGTTAGGCTCCTGATCACATCATAGTTGAAAGCGCCCGTTGGCTAAAGATGCTTGTTTTGAATGTGTTTAGAGAGCGGCGACGCGTTCGCCGACATCGGCACCAAGTTTCTGTGCCTTTTTGTAATAGCTCTTAGCCATTGATGGTTTGTTGAGCGCGGCTTGCAGATCGCCTAGCAGAAGATAGACTTCTGGATTCTTCTTATCTTGTTTTTTTGCGTCTTTAAGTAGGCCGTGCGCATCTGCCCAGCGCTTCTCGCTCATGGCTTCTCGAGCTTGCTCGAGTGTGACCTCAATGGCTGGTTTCTGGACATCGGTTTCATTAACGGTGACCGGAGACAAACCTGCAAAACAGAATACTAGAAGGTGTAACATGAAAAACTCCTTGAGATGCTGACCTACCAGAAGGTAAGTCGTTCTTACCTATTAATAGGTAGAGGGGTTGAGCTTTAAAAAAAAGCAGTTATGGGGTGATGGAGCGCCTTAGCTGAGCAATGACACCCTCGAAGAGTTGTTGGCTGTCTGTCGCCCTTGCGATTTGTAGCCCACCAAGTAGCGAAGAACCAATCAGGGCTGACAGTTCGGTATAGGGCACGTCCGCAACTATTTCGCCGGTTTCTTGACCGATTTTCAGGGTCTCTCGCAACCATGTTCGATGGGTGCAAATTAATTCACGTAATTTCTCTTGAACCTTTTCTGGTAATCCGGCAAACGAGGCAGAAAGGGTGCCCAAGGGACAAATCTTGTCAGTTTCTATACAGGAAAAGATACAGAAATAAGCGTCCAATTGAGCCCGCGGGCCAATTTTCTGGCGCTTAATCTCGCCACGCCACAATTCAAATTCTTCAATATAGCGATCAATGATGGCGACGCCCAAATCTTCTTTGGTGGGGAAATGATAATGGATGCTCGCTTTACGAATGCCGACTTCAGCTGAGATATCGCTATAGCTGAAGGCGTGATACGTCAATCGCTGCAGCAAATCTTGCGCAGTATCGAGAATCTGTTGTCGCGTATCAACGGCAATGGTCATTATTAGCCCTCGCCACCAATGTACCTACTAGTTGGTAGGCTGTCAAGTGCGAAATGTCGATTTATGACCATGACGCATATTTTAGTTTCGTTGAATCGATGCTCTTGGTAACGCTTGTAACTGGATGTGATCGCCAAAATCGGCCAATTCCCAAATGACTGCCTGCTTGCCGGTCACCACAAGCACATGTCCACCACGACCCCGGAATCGGTTACGCACGGCCAAATCGGAATCCAGTTCGAATTCAGATCCACCGGAGCCAGCCGTTATATGAACACTGAAGCCACTGTTTGATGAGAATTTCAATGTAATTGGGTTCTCGTCAAAGGCCTCGACGCGCTCAGATCCTGTCCTTACATGAACGCGCAGTCCGTGGTTATCAACCAATAACAAATCGGGTCTGGCGTCTCCGCCCATATCAAGATCAACCGCGATTGAGCCACGATCCGCATCCTCGACTTTCCACTTCATGGTCTTGGGCTCGGGTTCCACGAAACCTGCCTCATCCCAGTTATAGACGTCGCGCCTGAATTTGGCCCGAATGAGCCCTTTGTAATAATGCGTCACCAATGCGCCCGGTTCGATGGTTAAAGGCCCGCTTTGCCACAGATTTTGCTCGGACTTGAGTTGAACTAAGGTGTGATCTTCAAATTCACCTGGACCTTTACCTAAAACCACCACTAAAGACAGCTCATCAAATAACGAAAAATCTTTGGCCGGCCTTGTCAAGACCGCAAGGTCTATCCAGCCGTCTCGGTTCAAGTCACCGTACGCATATTTGGCAATGGCCATACCAGTTGGGAATGAAACCCAGTTTCCTATGGATTTGAAACTAGAATTTTCGTCAAGTACCTGAACCGATAGGCGACCTCGTTCATGATCAATGACAGGAGGGAGGTACCAATACGCCCCAATTCGTTGCTCGTGGTGCGGAACCGGATACACGATTCTCATTTCGTCGTCTTGCCGATTTAACGTCGGCTTGACGTCAAGTGAAATTGGTTCACAGGTGGGACGCTGTCGCAAATAACCGCCCGGAGTAGGTAAGATAAACAAACCTCCCTCATAGGCGTAGCCCAAACGCCGCCGTGACGTGAACTCGTCCAAATTGTCCCAGACCGACCAAGCACCATCCTTTTGATAGAAGATAATGCCCGGCGCATAGGCGCTTGCGACGATTCCTTGTTCCGATTGTGCAGGTCGCATGTTAGTGAATTCTTGTGATTGGGCCAAGAGGCTGAAATTTGCATCTTCTTGACGTCCATTCCACAACCACAGTTCGTTTTGATCGGTGCGAACCCAGACATCGTTCAGACCATCTGCATCCACATCCTCCCAAAAAAAGTTTGCGGACTCAAATTCAGCCGGTAAACGCAGCGGTTCGTCGAGCCAGAACAGCAAAGGAAAACACACCAACAGCATCATGGCTTAATCACGCTAATCAACGTGGTTTGCGTCGTAAACTTGGTCAGAATTAGCTCCGCTTTACCGTCATTGTCCATGTCTTGCCCAAAAATTTGGTCTGGATCTTTAAGTTCGGCAGGCATTTTGATTTTGTACTGCCTTTTGAGGTGGATCCCGTTGTTGTCGACGGGAACAACTTTGATTTGTCGACCATGGGCCGTAAAAATATCAATCCAGCCGTCACCGTCAATATCCGCTGTAATTTGCCCAAAGTCCGGCATTTTTAAGCGCCGAATATTGATTTTCCAATCAATCTCAAACGGGCCTCCGGCTAAAGTGCGAAAGCTGCCGTCCGCCTCTTGTACACTCAAATGCATCAAGAAAGTCATCTTCATACGTCCTATGGCGACGATTTTTGCCATCTGAAACACGGAGAACTTCATGGCGACACCTGCTAAATCCATCAAGCCATCGCCGTTCATGTCAAAGAAGGGGTCGGTCATGGTGAGCGGTGTGGATGCAGTCGTAAAAACGATGCCTGGAACCTCTTGCTCCACATTAGGTTCTTCGTCGAAAGTGAGCGGCGATTTGGCCAGGTAGTAGCGAATGATCGACTTCATCTTGGGAAGATCTTTGGGACCTTCAACATCATCAACTTCTTCTACTTGGATTAAATCGGCAAATTGATCGTTATTGAGATCGAAAAGCTGGCCTTCGTGTTGGAGTGTCTCGCTTGAAAAGTCATTTGCGCGATAAACGGTGTGATCATCAGATGAGCTGAAAACAAGGTCCTTTTGATCACCTCCATATACGTTTAAGAGAATGGGAACAGTGATCTCCATCGCTTGGTAGTCACCCTGCATAGAACCGTGCTGCTCGATGGCATGTTCTGGATAGTCAAGGAAGTGCGTCTCTTGGCTTACTAAATGAGTACCTTCAATATCGGGTACCAACCACAGCAAGCCTCCATTATTCCTGAGCAAAATAGGCAGCTCAGGTGACGTTAAGGGCACGGGTGCTTGTAAGGCAGGTAATGGGCGACTCCATTCTGTCGCCCAGCCATCAATCGACCATTTCCACTGATGAAGGCCTCGTTGATCCCAAATCCACAATCTCCCTGGCTGGTCCTTTTCGATGTGGATGCCAACAATATGCTCTGTCCCAAATTCTGTCCTAAGGTCGAGCTGGAATTGATTGTCTTTCCTTAGATAACACACCAAATAAGTGTCTTTTTCAGTATGTTCGGCGTATGCGCCCCAAATGGTGCCCTGCGCGTAAAAAGCTTCGATGTCTGATTCAGATTTATTGCGAATCATAAGCGCGATAAGGTCACGAACACCGTCTCCATCTAGGTCATGCCAGGCGATTCTTAATGGATGACCATCGAGAGTTAACACAGGGGCATCACTTTTTACGATCGAGGTCAGCATCAGCAAGGCGAACCAAGGCATGTATTCCTCCAGCGGATGGAAGGTTAACGTTACGAGTTTTAAGCTGGTTTAGTTGATTTTGGTGTGGACCAATAATACTTACGTCTAGTTAGCAACAAACACCATAACGAATCGTGCCAAGCGTACAAGAGATTAACCATGCCATAATCACAAACCAACAACGGGTCGTTCATTTATGACGAAAAAAAGTGCTCAAGAAATAGCCATTTGGCATCGCAGAAGGCGCTGGTTGCTTCGCGCATGCCTTTTGATAATCGCTATTTTGAGTGTTTCTTACGGTTATTTGATGCCCATCGATTTGTGGTTTGGATCCTTTTCTGACTACGTGCAGCAGCGACGTCAATCGATCGATCCATCACAGGTCAGTATTCGGACAGATGATTCGCATATTGAGTGGGTCGACATTGGCGCAGCGGGCACATCAACGTTGAAAATAGCCATCATGCCTGCACGCATTCATTCTTCACGTTTGGTTTTCTTGTTGGGTGGACTCACTAAGGGGCGAAGTGCGATCGAACTGATCCCGCAGCAAGATGAGATGACATTTGTGGCTGTGGACTACCCCTACTTTGGTGATATTGATTTGCACGGGCTGGACTATTTGACGAATCTGCGACAGCTCATTAGCGCGCTGCATGATGTCGTCCCTGCTTTGTGCGCGGCTGTGGATTATATGGAAACTCGCCCTGACCTAAATGCAGATCAAATCGAGTTGGTAGGCGTAAGTCTAGGCGCGGTGTTGGTTTGTGCGGCTGGGGCGTTGGACGATCGATTCGACCGCGTGTGGTGTGTCCATGGTGGCGCTGATGTCCCCTTACTTCTGCGCAGTGCAGGGCATCGAGTTAGACCAAAGTTTATACGGGAGTCTCTCGTACAGGCTTCATCGTTGCTTGTTCGTCACTTAGATCCGGGCCGTTACGTAGCCGATATTTCGCCAAGACAATTCGTACTGATTGGCGCGAGTGAGGATGAATTGATTCCACGGGCCAGTGTTGATCTGCTTTTTGACTTGGCAGCTGAACCCAAGACCATGATCTGGCTTGATAGTCAGCATGTCAATTCTCGGCGACCCGATGTGGTAACCGAATTGGTCGACGAAGTCATCGGCCGTATCTTGTCAACAGATTAGACGGTTCAGTGTGACCGAATTCAAATCTATGGGGCGCTGAAAACAAGCTCATATTCTACCAAGTCAAGCGGCAGCTCAAGCTAGTCATGCGACCGATCAAAGCACCGCCAAACTGGTCATAATGGGCGTCGTCCAGCAAATTACTGCCGTTAAATAACAACTGCCATTGTCTGGTGATTTGGTAAGAAACTTGTGCGTCCCATGCCGTGTATTTCGGCACATAGCCAGCGAATATTCCGCCTGCGGAATCGTAACCATTACGGAAATTCAAGTGCGAACTCGCGTTCCATTTCGGTTGCGTAAATACAAAACCCACTCCCAGGCTCCGGCTTGGAGCGTTTGAAGCAAGGTTTTCATCTTGGCTGTCGTAATCAAGCCAATGATAAAAACCATCAAACTGCCAGGATTGGGTCGGCGTCCATATCAAGGACGCATCAATGCCTGTCAAATTAACTTTACCGGCGTTGGTATAACTAAGAGCCAGATATGGAGAACCATCTGCCGCATTGGCGAGCCCGGCGTAAAAAGGGCCCAGCGCGCCTTGTAACGCATTCAGAATAATAGGCGCAAGTGCGTCTGGCAAGGAAGCTGGTAGTTGGTAAGGCGCGATATTAGGATTAGCGCCCGGTAGCAGTTCGGTGACAAAATCGTGTGCCTCACTGCGATAAATATTACAAGTCGCAAACCAACTGTTTGCCAATAAGCCACGATAGCCTAATTCGATTGTTTCGATTCGTTCCACCTCAAGCGATTGATTGCCTACCGCCAAGATGGGCGTGAGCCCAAAATCAGTGGGTAGAGATTGACCAACGGCGGATTCTAGTGCTTCTTCCAGGCCACTCAAATTAAGTGCTCCCGCTTGTGCGTAGAGAAAGAAGTCCGGAAAACTGGGTGGTTGAAAGGCTTTGTTATAGGTCAGCCTAAGGCTTTGATTGGGTCTGGGAATCCATACCAGCGCCGCTTTCGGCGAATGACGACTGGGGTGGAGGCTAGATCGATCATAGCGATCAGCGAGCACGACCTCCCATTCAGCATTAGGCTGCCAAGTTACTTGGGAGAATAGGGATTGTTGATCCGCTTTAACAGGCTCCTGAATGGATGATTGCCGATTTTCCGGATCACCAGGTTTGGAAGTGTCGAGGTTCTGCCAATGGTAACTGGCCCCAACAACCAAAGTGAAATCATCATTTGGGAGCAGGGGATCCCAAGTCAACTCTGCCTGTTGGTCATAACTGTCTTCCCAGAGAATGCCTCCTGATGCGAGGAAATGTTCATCTTCCGGTGTCTTGCGTTCTGTACGCCAGAACGAGAAATGCAGGGATTCTGTTTCAGCTGCCAGGCGCGCCCAGGGCCTTTCTACCTCGCGTATGTGGCCTCTGCCAATGTCGGCGACACCGACAAAATTTTCGGCCACCGCGGTCCCTAGCTCGGCAGTCATAAGCCACGTTTGATTGGGCCGGAAATCCAATCTAAGCGAGGCGTGACGACTCTCGAGACGAGTATCCAAGTTGACGGTCGTTCCGTTGGGCGCCAAGCCAGGACGATCAAGCGGTAGAACTTCGGTAGGAACGCCTGGGTATTCGACGGGATCGTCGGCCGTGCGGGATTGTTCCCACTGATCTGAAAAAAAGGTGCCCGCTTTAATGCCAATGGCTAATCGGTCACTGATACGCCAATTATGCTGGAGGTGGCCTCCCCACATGTCCTGCTCGCCTAGCGTCAGTTGTAGGCTGCCACCTGGGTTATCGGCAGGTGCTTTGCTGCGGATATCTAGAATCCCATTAAATGCATTAGCTCCGTAGAGGGCCGAGCCAGGGCCGTGTACCAACTCCATACTTTCAATATCTTGAGGTGCCAATCCCATGGCGAACCATTCTTGATTGCCCAATTGCGTGACGGCGGTGTTTCGTCCGTCAAGCAAGACCACGACTCGGCGATTGAGAAAAGAATTCAAACCGCGTGTGTTGATGTTGAAATCAAAGGTCCCGGTTTGGCTAATTTGTACCCCTGGCAAATGGTTTAGCGCAAAGGGGAGTTGGCCGGCTTGTGAGCCTGCCTCAAGGTCAAAGCCGCGAATAACAGAAACGGCTGCTGGCGCCTTCAATATATTCTGTTTGCGTCTGGAAACCGCATGCACGGTGAGGACGTCATCTACCGTTAAGAGTAGATCTAGATCTAAGTCGATTTGAGTGACCTGATTCGATGTGACCAGGATTTTGTGGCTTTGAACAAGCTGTGAACCGCTGGTAACCGTCATTCGGTAGGTACCTGTACTTAGGTCACTTAACTCTATGTGAGTTGCTTCAAGAACTTCTTGTGCCAATGTCAATCGCTGATCTGGATTGTATATGCTGACAAACACGGGCTTTGCGAGTGGACCACCACTTATCTCAAGTTTGATCCCACCTGTATTGCTTTGCATAATGCTAAACATAGTCAACAGGACAATGTTCATTCCAGGCCCTCGAAAATCCCTTTAGAACGTCAGTTTAACCGGTTTAGTTTCGACTAATTGAGGTCATCAGTCAAGCTGACCGGAAGGGTTTCAATCGGCCTAAGTTCGGAGTGGGTCTTATTTATTTGAAGTCGAAGTCTGCAACTTCGGCTAACGCGACGTATTTTTACGTTTTTGCCATCGCACATGCGACAAAACCGTTGGGGAGTGTTGCGTGGTGGTTTATGCTTGACTGGAAAGTGCGTTTATTTAACGCTTGAATAGGTTCAATCTCTGCATGATTAACATCAAACCACGGAAAAAGTATATGTTCAAAGCGGAACAGAACGTTCTAAATGAAGCCCAGTTACTTATCGAACAAGATAGAGCGTCAGCCAATGAAAGTGTGGACGCCTGGCGATCCGCATACATTGCGCTGTGCGACCAATTTGCGTCGCTGCTACGCGATAGCATGAAACTTACAGCAGCGGGCGATCTCAGCTACAGACGTTTGATTAAAGCCAAAGAAGAAATCGAACGCCTAAACCGCGAGAATTACCATCTTGCTATCTTTGATTCTTTGACTGAGGTCAATAATCGTTATTACTTGATGGATCAATATGGAAAAGAGTTTGCCAAGGCCTTAAGACATGACTCGCCACTTGCTCTAATCCTAATCGATCTAGATCATTTCAAACAAATCAATGATGAATTTGGACATCAAGTCGGTGATGAAGTCCTGCGCTCCGTCTCGCAGCGAATTAAAGGTCAGGTTCGGCAGCAAGACACGTTTGGCCGTTACGGGGGCGAAGAGTTTCTCTTGATCCTACCTGGAATTGAAGTTGCCGATGCAGCACTGGTCGCCGAAAAGATACGGACGCTAGTTAGCGCCGATCCTTTTGCTATCGGTGTGCACAAAATTACGATCACGATCAGTCTTGGATTAGCCCAGTTCTCAAGTACACGGGATGTTAACCGAGACGTGTTCTTGTTACGCGCCGATCAGGCGATGTATGAGGCCAAGATTAGAGGTCGCAACCAAATGGTGATCGATGGCGTATCACCATGAACGCGTTGCTGCCAATGCGCTTGACTGATATAGTGACATTCAAAATTTCGGGGGTCAGAGTAGGGTGATGGAAGATCTATCCATAGCCAAGACCAAATACACGTTGGCTGTTTCTTTTTCTGCTAGTCGAGGGTTATTGGAAATGGAAGGTTCTTCGTATCCTGAGAACGCCTTCGAATTCTTTACGCCAATTTATGAATGGATTCAGCAGTATGTGGCTGAGATTCAAAAGCCCATCGCGCTCAACCTGAAATTTGATTACCTAAATACCAGTTCACTTAAATGCATTATCGACCTATTCAAGATTCTAGAGTCCTATGTCGAGCAGCAAGGCGAAGTGGTAGTGAAGTGGCTGTATGAACCAGATGATGATGACATGCTGGAGTCTGGAAAAGAATTTGCCGAGGACATCAGAGTCCCGATCATTTTCTGTCCTACAGAAGAGGAAAAACCAAGCGTCGATTGATCAGAGTCTTAGCCCTAGCAGCGTAATGTCGTCGCGCTGAGCTTCATTCCCTTGGTGCCGGTTGAGTTCGTGAACTAACGTCTCTTTCTGGGTTTCTACATCCCACGAGGCGATCTGACTGAGCAGGATTTTGAGTGTCTTGCTGCCGTACTTCTTGTTTTGGGGATCGTTCTGATCAGCGAACCCGTCGCTCGCCAGGTAGAGCATATCGCCCGGTTGCACGAGACATTCGCGGTTGTGGTAGGTGGAACTCTTGGTCTTGCCATAGCCTCCAATGGTCCGATTATCGCCTTTAACTTCCTCTAATGTGGAAGAACCAGCCTTGCTTCGGACAATGTACAGGGGGCGTTTAGCTCCAGCAAATATCAGGCGGCCTTCTTCAGGAAACCATTGGCATAGGGCTACATCCATGCCTTCAGAGGTGTGGCCCGGGCCGTCAGATTGCTTCAGAGTGTTTCGAACCAAGACATCTAACTGGGTCAAGATACTGGCGGGATCGTTAGCCATATGACGACTGACAATTTGGTTAAGTAACGACAAACCTACCAAGGACATAAAAGCGCCTGGAACTCCGTGGCCCGTGCAATCAACCACCGCAACTAACAAGGACCCTTCGTTGCGAACCCAGAAGAAATCACCGGAAACAAGGTCACGCGGTTTGAATATTAAGAATTTTTCGGTGATGTGATCATTCAGCATCGCCTCGGAGGGAAGCAATGACTCCTGAATCCGTTGCGCATAACGAATACTGGAAAGAATTTGCTGGTTTTTTTCCTGAATAACGAGCGTACGCTCAGCTACTCTTTGTTCCAATCGCTGCGAATGGCTCTCCATGTCAGCATAAAGCCTGGCATTCTCCAGGGCGATGGCCGCCTGAGTTCCAAGCCACTGCAAAATACCTATTCGGCTCGGCGTGAATGCGTGGGTCAATGCATTGTTCTCCAAATAAAGCATGCCTAATAGTCGTCCCTTGAGATGTAAGGGGGCACATACGAGAGAGCGTGTTTTGTGGTTATGGATATAGCTGTCATTCGAAAATCGAGGATCTTTAAAGGCATCATCAAGAACAAGGGCTTCCTTTGTGCGCATGGCGAAATGAAGAGGTCCGATCGCCAATGCCTGACCACTTTGCAGGCTGTCGGTATGAACGGCTTCATGCTTTCCTGCTCTAACCAGACACGCCAATTGCAGTTGATCATCGTTAGAAAATACCAACGCTCCCATTTGTGCGCCTGCCGATTCCATGGCCATATCCATGATGGTTTCGATGAGGCGATCCTCACGCATTTCACCACTAAGGGTTTGGGCCCCTTTAAGAACCGTGTTCAAGTCAAGCGCATCTGCTTGCAGCGATTGAACGGTTTGCTTTTGAAATATGGATTCACTCGAATCGTTCTTCTTGAAGGCAGGACATGTGCGTAGCAGGTGTTTACACTTAGCCTCAGCGCCCCAAGCCCTGTAAAGTCGAATTGCCTCTTCGAAATAGGCACGAGCGCTTAATTTCTTGCTGCGTTCCCACAGATAAACCCCGTAACGTTCGTGGGCAAGAGCTTCGTCTTGGATAAAGCCGTTGTGACGCGCTGCAATAATAGCCTGCTCATATTGTTTTTCGGATTCAACATGGTCAGCGGAGCGTTTGGCCCATTCCGCTTGCATCAGGTGATAGAGGTGCGCGAAATTTTCAGGTCCAACAGCGGCCCACTTCTTCATCTTAGACAGGTGCTTCAATGCCGATTTATTATCATTGCGTGCCATCGAGCTCGGATTAGCTGCACATAATGCCAAGAAAGTGTAGAAGTGGTATTGGGGCAGGATCAATTGACCAAGCACACTAAAAAGATGAGGTTCCGTTGCCCTAGATTGAGCCAGCGTTTCGGTCCATTGCCCGGAGAGGTAGGTAGCCTGCATCTTGATGACACGGTAAAGCACAGCCTCCACAACATTAACGGCATTGAGCGCCACTTCACACCAGGATTCTTCGTCAAATGACTCGTCTGAAAATGACCCAAATGAATGGGTTAATCCTTTAAGGTTGCGCGCCATTTGAGCAACAGCATCCAGCCCGTAGTGCGTGTAACGTAATGATTCGGTCCACTGGATCAGTTGATCTACTCGGCCCAGCACACTGTCGATGGGCTGACCGGTGACCCAACGTGTCATGGTCTCGAAATGGCTAGCGTAGCTGACACCCAAAAGGTCGCCCGACTCCTGGTTGAGAATGCGGGCTGTAGCCAAGTATTCCAAGTTCTGAGCCGCAGGTTTCATCCAATGGTTGATGACGGCGCCAAAGATCAATTGACATCTACCTCGACTCCAATTGTCTTGAAATTCTGTACTCCATTTAAGGGCAAAGTTGGCGTATTTGCGGCCAAGTTTATAGTCGCCTAAGGCACTTCCGGTGACGACACTGAAATTGATGAAGGCCACGGAGCTAATAGACCTCGTTCCATTGCGAAGGGTGATTTCCACCATCGTGAAGGTGACCTTGGCATACAAATCTGAATTGAGTATGTAGGCGGGTGCTTGAAGGTTGCCGCAAATCTCCATGGCTAAGGCCATGCTGTCATCAGCCATTTTGTTCATTTCAGTCAATTTAAAACGATGCCTAAGCAACAGCCATCGGATGCGAATCATGGCGAGAGCCAACTGCCACTTTTTTGGACGGAGTGGGATCTTTACACCAAGCAACGCTAGTGCTTCTAGACCAAACTTAACGGCGTCGTCGGCACGATCGCGATGGGTATTGAGGACTACCTTTAGGTTCAGTATTCGGCAATGATCTATGGCCGAATGAGCGTTCTTGAAAAGCTCGTTGAAGTGGTGTTCCGCGCGCTCGAATTGGGCGATGAGGTACGCACACTCAGCTGCCGTCAGGAACAACTCAAACGAAAACTCGTAGTCATTTCCCCACCAAGTATGGTTGAACAGGTCGATAGCATCTTCAAGAAACTCAGATGCAGCCTTGTTGGCGCCCGATGCGCGTGCTTTACGGCCAGCGCGTAAATTCCAACGACATGCCTCCGCAGGGTTAACGCCGTCAGGCCGCCATGCGAGACCTGCCTTTAAGTGGAAAAGTAATTCGTTAAGAACCTCAGGATCTGAGGTCCATAACACTTGGAAAACCTGCGATAACTCGAAATGAATCTTGGCAATTGTATTGGCTGCTTGCAGCGACAAGGCGGCGGCGCGAATCCGAACATGAGCAAATTGATAGCTTGTCGTGGACCCCATTTCTGGTTGGCTTGGACCCAATTCGGGGATGATCAATTCTTGCTGCACGAAATAGGGCAGGTTACGTTCCAACGAGGAAGCGATTTCAGGTACTTCTGCCATGATGGCGGCATCAAATCTGTTTCCTAGACAGGCAGCCATCGACAACAGGTATTGGCGTTCGGGATTCAATCTCTTCAACTTCACCAAGATGAAGTCGACGACGTTATCCGTGACCTCCATTTGGTTTAGGTGCTCGGTTTGCCAATGCCATCCGGCTTGGATGTCCAACCAAATGAGAGATTGGCGGTGCAGATCAGCTAGGAACTGATGAACGAAGAATGGGTTTCCGTGGGTTTTTTCAAGTAGCACTTGTGCAAGCGTACCAGCCCGGTTCTCGGATATTGCCAGGCTTTCAACCAAGAATTTGACGAGCTGCTCGGCCACAAGGTTGTGTAAATGAAGGGACAAGAGTGGTAGACCGCTTTCTTCCACTCCTAATAAAAATTGGTTGAATGGAAGGTTTGGGGTTTCGCGGGTGTCCTGACTTGTTACCACGACCATGAAATGTGGAATCTGAAGTTGCCGCAGAACCCATTCCAGCAACTCAAGGCTGGCGGAATCAGCTTGGTCAAAATCGTCCATGATAAGAAGTAGCGGGCTATCTTTGCGGGCAAGACAGGTCAAGAGTTGCTGAACGACCATGAAAAAACGGTTCTTACTTTGGTGGGCTTGAAGTTGAGGAACCTTGGATACGTTGTCCAAGAGCAGCTTCAAGCTGGGAACGGCTTCGACCAATACCGCTGCATTGGCGCCAAGCGCCTTTTGGATGTCTGATCGCCAAATAGATAGTTCGTCATCAGGAAGACCGATCACTTGTTGGATGAACTGCGATATGGCTTCAAGTAACGCTTGGTATGGACGAACCTGCCCGAGTGTATCGCCTTGTCCAACAAGGATGCGCTCGGGACCCTGTTTCGCCTTTAGTGCCATGGCGAGCGCGGTTTTCCCGACACCGGACGGACCACTGATCCACACCAGCTCAGAGCCACCTGAGCGCACGCGGGCCAAAGCCTGATCAACTTGTTCCTGCTCTAACTCACGTCCAAACAAACGTTGAGATAGCTTAAACTGCTGAGAGTGTTGACGGTGACTGGGAAAAAAAGTAGTTAAAGTCTTGTTCTCCCCCCATATATCTGCCGCTATTCTGAGGTCCTGTAACACGCCAAACGCGCTTTGATAACGCTGTTTGGGTGATTTATCTAGTAAGACTTGAATCAGATGGCTAAGGCCGGTTGGTATGCCCTTTACCAACTCATGGCATGGGGTTGGAATTTTGGCTAAATGGGCATGAACGAGTTTGGATGGTTCCTCAACCTTAAAGGGAGGTTGCCCGGTAAGGATCTGAAAATACACGCAGCCCAAGGCGTAAAAATCGGCGCGGAAATCAGGTGATTGGGCTGTTCGACCTGACTGTTCAGGTGCCTGATAGGGCAGATAACGGTTCGACCAAGGTTTCGGTTCCTCGTTTTTGAAGGGTCCGATTCGGTTTAGATCCGTTAAGAACGCTTTGCCATCAGCAAACCAGATCCCGTTGGTGTTGAGCTGGTAGTGTGCCCAGCCAGCTTGGTGCAAGCTGGCGAGCGCCTCGGCAATCGCGATAAACAACTCAATATGGACCCCAGGTTCCGGGTCGGATCCTCCTAGAAACGCGCTTAACGGTTTTTGGCTCATAAATGGCCAAACCAAAACCGCCCGATTAGCTGCCTGAACAAAACCCAAAGGATGAAAGATTTGCGCTTGCCCGAGTTCTTTTGCTTGGTCAAACTCTCGATGCAGAACGGCACTTTCCTCCCAGGTAGGGTGCGTCTTCTTCATGACCTTAATCAGAACTTCCTGGCCATCTACGGTGGACGTGCGGTAGTAATGGAAATCCGGATCCTGATGCCAAACCTGCCATTTTTCTTGGTCTAGAAGTTGAATCACGTAATAGAATTCCTGACGTTAGCTGCGCGCTCGTAGATTAGGATCCTTGTGGTTGAGTTGCATGGCCAGCGTGGATTCTTCTTAGCTGTACCAAATAGAAGGCGTCCAACAAAGCGGTGGTGATAACGATGGCCCACAAGAAGCTGTTGTCTGGCCATTGGATCAGGACGGCTACACCTATGAGACCGGTGCCTAGTCCTTTACACCAACCAGCTGCGGAGGAGTAATACTTGGGGCTAGTCGCATTTAGGATCATCCAGCAATAGGCGCCTGAAAAGACAAGGTTGTCCCAATAGGCCGAAATCGTGCCAATGGGCGTATCATAGTGGCTCTGAGCCAGGCCAATAAATAGAGCAGCCCAAGACACCGTCATGAATAAGATCAACTTCTTAGAATTGTTTCGCAGTGCCGGGGTATTCAATTGCTTCCAACCATAGCGAAGCAGCGCATAGAAGATAAAACAATCTAGAAAAAACCAAGCGGCATAGCCAATTAGGACCAACTTCCCCATATCAGGCTGGTAAACAAAGCTCCAAATGAATTCCCAGCAAATATTGGCGGAAACACCGATGAGCGGTATCTCAACAAACTGGTTTACGCGAATGTTGTAAATGACAATCACATAGACAACGACCCAGAGGACGCAGCCGCTGATGAACAACGTCAGCATAAGCGGTGAGTATGTTTCTAAGTTAAGCCAGGGTTGATGCATGCAGTCCTCCTACTTGGCTTTGGTAGGGGAGAGGTCTGGCCAATTCCCCTGCAATGAAGGTGGGATTTCGAAGGGCACTTGTTTTTCGCCGTTCCACGAAAGCACTAAACCCTGCAGTAGTTTCTCACTAAACAGGGAAACCACTTTCCGAAAGCGAGGATCTTCCAGCTCGAGACTTGTTTCAATACGGAATAGCACTTCCAGCGCTTTGGTGAGCACAGTGTCTAGCCACGAATGCGTTTCGGGAATAGCCAACCATTTGCGCATTTCCGGGTCCATCAACTGTTGCATAAGATAGACGGGCATTTCGCGTAGCGCATTGCCCGGAACGATCTGCTCTAAAAATTCGATCAGTGACTTAGTTAGCTCTTGTCCCGCGGTTGATGCTCCGAATTGACGTTGTCGTATCTTGGCCCACAATGCGCGTGCCGATTTGATGTCAGGCATCAACAAACGCTCGTCGATCCCCATGACATAGCCAACCACGTTCCAGGTGTGGAGAAAAGCTTCCTCTTCCTCTGCTTTCATGTCCAGTTTCAACGCTCTAAGGCCTTCAAGGGTCTGTAGCGAAAACGCCAACAGTGTTCCAGCCATATCTTCCTGATTTATGGGCTCGCCAAACTGGCCAGTATCCCAATCTTGCTGTTTCAGGAAGGCTCTGATGGATGCGTGAATCAGTCTAATTTTTTGCGCGGTTACCAGGCCTGTTCCTTGAGGCCCAAAACCATCAGGTGCCATCACATTCAATAGGAATTGCGCTGTCTCAATGATACGGCGTGTAAGTGGTTTAAGATTTTTGCCCGTCTGCATTAATCTTCCCGTTCGGTACAAGACTTCGGCTCCACGGTGAGCGGCATAACATTCGGGAAGCGACTTGCAAAACAACACGAGCACGCATTCCGCTCCGTAGGCTTCGAAGAAACATTCGCCCATTTGAATTTTGGACATATCGGCCCACGGAGGTAGCTGCGAAGTGGTACTGAAATAGCTCTGCAGCTCGGCAGGCAAGTCCGCGGGTTGAGGTGAACTATTCGACACCAATTGATCCAAAAGCTTATTAATGGTCCATTCATAGCCAGCTCCGCGGCTTAAGACGCATGCAACGGCATCTTCGGCTAAAGGATCGGTTGTCAAACGCATTTTGTCTAAAAAGGTGTCGTTGAGCGCTTCTGTCATATGTGTTCCTCCAAAGTTGAGTTAAGTGGGATGATTATTGGCTTTCTTGCTGATCCGGACCTTGATTTCGAAGCTCACACGGTCGGAGTCTTTCTCGATGAACCGCGTCTCAATTCTGCTATCGCTTAGACGTGCCATATGCATCAAACCGATGCCTCCGCCATGGCCTGTGGTCGGGCTCTTTAGGGTCTTCATTACCTTGTGTTTCAAATTTTCTTGCTTGCTGTTGAGTTGAGAACATCTGGATTCTAAATCGGGAACCTTGCTCAGACGGACGAGATTTGTCGCGGCAACCACCCAATCATCATCGGTCTCCAATAGATCTAAACGGCCTATACCGACCGATCCACCACTGGTCAAGGCCACGCGTTCGTCTGAGTGGTGGAGAATGTTCTGACCCAATTCGATCAAAACATGCACCAGTCTTTTACCCATTTTGGCGTTCGACTCTGATGTCAGAGCGTGAATGCCTTCAGCCATGGATACGAGCAAGGGTTGAAACATCGGCCCTTGCAGCGTAAGAATGGACATCGGTTGGGTATCATCTTGGTTTACTTTAACTTCCACGGATTTGTTCCAAGCTGTTTACCCCAATCCTAGTCCTCCACTTGATCCGACTCAATAGGAATTTAGTTTTATTAGGGTTAACCAATAGGAATCGTTGCTTCAAGGCAATAGGCAGTGAGTTAATCGCTGGATTAGTATGCGTGATGAGCGCGATCAATCCAGTGTCTAACGCACGAATGGATTCAATCAAAATTGACGGTACGGCTTACAGGAAACCTTGCAGCACTTTATCAATTTGATGAGACTATTTCCGTTAGCCTCCCGCATCCGGGCCCTGAAATCAGGCTGACGCCACCAGCTTTCGGCGTAACTTTGATTTGCGTACTAATGCGGTCCTTTAGAGCGGGAACGTGGGAAATGATGCCTATTAGCTTGCCGTTTTGTTGTAAGTTGGCAAGGGTTTCGAGCGCCGTTTCTAAGGATTCTTCATCCAGCATGCCGAAACCTTCGTCCAGAAAAAGCGAATCGACCCTCACATTCTTGCTAGCCATTTGAGACAGACCAAGGGCTAAAGCCAAGCTGACAATGAAGCTTTCGCCACCGGATAGATTCTTGGTTGATCGGACTTCACCAGCTTGATAGTTATCAATGACATTGAGTTCCAAGGGTTGTGAATCGTCTTGGATCAATACGTAGCGTTCAGTCATGTCCTGGAGTTGGCGATTGGCGTGACCGATCATCAACTCGAAGGTCAGGCCCTGGGCAAAATTTCGGTACTTTTTACCATCTGCGGAGCCGATGAGTTCATGCAGGTTTTCCCATCTGCGGCACTCTTCTTTTTGGGACTCGATGTGCGCATGTTTTTCTTCAATACGCGCTTTGGCGGCGGTGTTTTCAAGCAGTTTGTGTTTGAGACCGCTAATGGTGTTTTGCAACTCTTGCAGCGTATCTTTGTAAGCATTGAAGATGGGTTCTAGTTCCAATAGCGACTTGTCTGTCACCTTTAGGGCGGCTTCCAGGGCCAAACGTGACTCTCGATCCTTGCGTCTGGCTTCGAGTTCTAATTGGCGATCATCCAGCACTTTTGCTCTGTCAGACAGCTCATTCGTTTGCTCAATGGTTAGCTTGGCCTCAAGAAAACATGCTTCATCCGTGAAGCCGACGGACTTGAGGCCTTTGGAAAACTCAATTTCCGACTGCTTCAGGTTTGACTCTCTCTGTTCAATGCGTTTGGTCAACGTTTCAACGCGGGCTTGCGCGGAGCCGCATAAATGCTGCTGTTCGTTATAAATGTTTCTGGCCTTCTTTTCGGCATTCTCGGCACTAGCTACAGCCTGGTTCAAACGTCTCTCTTCAACGTCGGCAATTGCGTCCCCATACAACGCAATCCGTTCCTCTTTTCCGTCTGCGTACGCTTCTCTAAGGGCTTCCAGTCGCTCCTTTTTCTCAGCTAGAGCTTTGTCTTGGGTATTGATAACCGCATCCAGGCGCTTGATCTCGCTTTCGAAACCTGCAATCTGTTGATCGATATCAGCCTTTTTCTTGACCTGAGACTGCCAGGTAGCCAAACGCTTGCGCATCGATTCCAGCAGCGACGAAATGGATTCAGGGATTTCCGTGATACCAAGGGGTTTGAGCTTGAACGATACGACTTGCTTCAGCTCGCTAAAAGTGGATCGACTTTTGTTTAACCTTCCCTGCAATTCGGTTATCGTTTTCTCGGCTGCTTCTTTGCGATTAGCTGCTGCTGCCACCAGCTTGTCGGCTTCTATCAAATGTTCACGGGCTTTAACCTCAGCTTTTTCAAGTTTGTCGATCGCGGATTCTTGTGTTTCAGCGTTGTTGATTAGCTGCGTAACCGCCTCAATCATGCGTTCATTTTCATTTGGGACAGGGACATTTCCTACGGCATATGGGTGGTCGTTTGCACCACAGAGTGGACAGGGTTGGCCATCTTCCAGTTTGTTTCGCTGCTCTTCAAGCTCAGTAATCCTTGCCAGAAAAGCCATTTCACGTAGCAACGTTTCCAGATCTTTCCGGTATTCACGCAACTGACGATCGCCCAATAACTGGCTTAAAGCATGCTTGCCTTGCTGGATTTGCTGTCGTGACTGGTTCAGGTCCTGCTTGCGGTCGTCACACAGCTTCTGACAGTTTTGCAGTGATTGTGATGCCAGTTCCAGAGCTTTCGCGGCTACATTTTGATCGGCCTCAACTTGAACGATTTCGTTTTGCACGGAGAACAGGCTGCCTAACTGTTGTTCAACTCCAGCCAGTTCGCCAATTAGCCATTCATCCCGTCCATTATTCTTAAGATAATCGTCAACTAGTCTTTGTTTAGTCTGCCAATCAGTGAGATTCTGAAGCTCCCTTAACCTCGTTTTTTTATTCGTACCAATGATTAACGCATCTTTTTGGCAGATCTCTGCAGCTTCCGTAACAGCTGTTTTTCGATCCAAAAGACTCTGGTCGAGGGAACGAACTCTCTGAAGAAGCGGTGCCGCTGTCTTCAGCTCCTCTTTAGCTCTAAGGGTTTGCTGTTCGGCCAATTTCAGCAAATTAGCTTGTTCTGTGGCTAAGCGTTCCAGCACAGGAACAGACTCTTCCTCTTTATACTTAGCCGTTTGATCTTCCCCTTGTTCTTTTCGAATGGCAGTTAGGGTCGCGAATAAGCCGTCTAGTGACCCAGCTTTCTTAGCCTTTGCTAGTTTGTCACGGTCATCCTTGAAATCCGCAATGTCACTTTGCAGATCGCTCGCTTCTCCTTTTAGGCCGCTGATTTCCTTTTTCAAACTGTCGATTGTGGTCAACCAGGCAATCGCTTTCTCTGCGGCCGCGGATTTGACAGCCAGGTCCGACTCTTCTACTTGTTTAGAACTGAGTGATGACTGGATCTCTGCTTCCTGTTCTGGATCCAGAATCAATATGCCAACTGTTTCTGCTTGGAGAATATTTAGCCTATTTCGTTCATCGGAGCGGCGCTCATGAACTCGTATGGATATTTGACTGTATATCTCGGTGCCCGTTATTTGTTCGAGAATAGGAGCCCGCTCGTTGGCTGCCGCTTGTAAAAAGGCAGAAAAACCGCCTTGGGCCAACAACATAGAACGCGTAAAACGGTCAAAATCCATACCTGTAACTTGTTCAACGATTGTGGCCACAGCTCGCAGCGAGGATTCGATGATTTTGCCTGTTTTTTCGTCTGAAATCTCGTGCTTCGGGTTCTGAAGCTCTTTGTACGCTTTTTTATGCGCACGGTGTTGCGCCCAATGGCAGCGATAAACGCCAGCCTGAGTTGAAAAAGTAACCTCGGCCATGCAATCGCCGGTCTTTCTGGACATGATCTCGTTGGCACTCTTGGTTATTTTGGCTAGGCGCGGTGTTCTGCCATATAACGCCAAACAAATGGCATCCAGGATGGTTGATTTACCGGAACCAGTGGGCCCGGTTATCGAGAAGATACCGTCGGCAATATAGGCGTTGTGGGTCAAGTCGATATGCCATGTTCCGACCAGTGAGTTAAGGTTTCTAAGGGTTATCTTTTGGATACGCATGCATTAAACCTATTCAGCTCGGGCGTCGGTCTCATGGTGCGTGCGCACAATTTCCAGGTACGAGGCCAGCAAAATTTCTCGTTGCGAGTCAGGGACATTTTTGGCGTCCATACATCTTTGGAAAACCTGAAATTCATCTAAGTCGTCCAAGCTCTCTTTCGGTTCAAGCGGCTTAAGATTGCTTTCGCCAGTGCGTGTGATTCTCAGTTTCAAGACGTCAATTCCTGTATTCCTAACAGCGTCATCAACTTGTTCACGAAGGTCCCCGATGATCTCGTCACTTTCAACGATGATTTCGGCCCAAATCTGCTCGTCAGATAGGCTGAGATCATGTATTTGCGAACGAATCTCCTGCCAATCACCTTGAAAGCGAATCAATTTCTGAAAAACGGGCACCTCTAGTAAGGAAACGCCTGTCTTGTCTTGCGAAAGATCAATCAAGCACACGCTCTTTATTTGGCTAGCTTCACCAAAACCCATAGCAATAGGCGATCCGCTATAACGCATGACGGGCGAGTCGTTCACCATTTGTGGTACGTGCAGATGGCCAAGGGCCAGGTAGCGAATGCAGCTCGGAAATATATCGGCTGTGACATGAGCAAGGCTGCCCATGTAGAGGGCGCGCACACCGTCGCCGTCAATGGTCAATCCTCCATCGGTGAACAGATGACCCATGGCGATAATGGGGATCTGACCTTGTTGGCTCTTTTCATGAGCCAACTGAACTACCTGGGCGTAGTGACCTCGTATCCCTGCAATCAGTTTGAGTTCCTTATCGTCAATACTCTCTCCTGGCTCTGAAATCCTTATTTCACGATCGCGTAAATAGGGAACCGCGCAAACAAGCAATTCTGTGTTGCCGTCGCCGTCTTTGAGTGGAACCACTTGATCTTCAAGTTGGGTCGCAGAGCCAATAACATGAACATTCAGGGCGCGTAAAAGATGTTTAGGCGCGTCTAGGAAGGAGGGTGAGTCGTGGTTTCCGGCGATGACGATCACATGCTGGCAGGGAGAAGAGACCATGCGGCACAGAAAGCCGTAATACAGTTCCTGCGCACGGTTACTGGGTGTTTGGGTATCGAATATGTCACCTGCAATCAGCAAAACATCTACGTTTTGTTGATGGATCGTTTCCACGAGCCAATCCAAGAATGCGGTGAATTCGTCATAACGCTTGTGGCCATGTAAGGAACGACCCAAGTGCCAATCAGATGTATGTAGGATTTTCAACCAGCGAGCTCCGTTGCTTTAACGTCCCAAAGGATAGCAAACTTCGTCACGTGGAAGGGGCTGAAGCATTCGGGCAACGATAGAGTCGGTAGGCTATTGACCGAATTGGTAACCGATCATGAAACTGGTCCAGAGTTTGCCATTATGCTCCCAAGTAGAATCCGAGATTCGGTCTACGCCTGCGACGACGCCGATCTGGAATTTGTCGCGAAAAGTCACCAGCATGCCAGTTGTGACCGTAA
Source organism: Holophagae bacterium (assembly GCA_029263455.1). Classification (GTDB taxonomy): domain Bacteria; phylum Acidobacteriota; class Holophagae; order Acanthopleuribacterales; family Acanthopleuribacteraceae; genus JAGQSC01. Next base: position 35,974 of record JAJCXM010000003.1, on the reverse strand, counting down.
TACCAAACTCGTCTTTTTCCGCGCCGTCCGTAACCACTTTGACATTAGAGACACCTCCCGCGAGGATCGGCGCATAGGACCACCGCCGATTGTGAAACGAGATACCTGCGTAATATCCAATGGTGCCGTCGCCAGTCACTTGTTGCGTATTGTTCCTGTATTTAAAGGGCACGGCGAGTGTGCCATGAACAATGGAATTGAGCTTGTCAAAATGGATACCGTAGGTGAAATGCTCTTCTTTAATCGTGTAGTAAGTATAGAGTTGAACTTCTTCGGTTGAATCTTTGACCGCAGCTTTAGCAGCCACTCTACTTGGCTGTAGCTCGCTTAGGGCCTGATTAAACGAGTTGTAAGCCTGTTGTTTCTTTTTGGATGCCGATCGTCGTTGTTTCTTTGAATCATCGGATGCCTTACCGTCATTAATACCGGTGAAATACAAAGAATAGATCTTTTTTACCGGATCGTAGGACGTGACGAAGAATCGGGCGTAGGCGGGCGCGCCAAATTTGTTACCAGATTCATCCTCAAAGTGGAAATTGGAAGAGCGTGTTTTCATGCGCGAGAGCTTCAGCTCGGTATTGGTGGGCCTTTCGTCGCTCCAAACAAACACCTTTTCGGGTTCTTTGACAGTTCCTTTTGGGTCCTCTTCGGTGGCTGCAGTTGGCTGCTCTGCGGATGTTTCTGGTTCAGTTGTAGTTGATTCAGCTGTTGGGGTTGACTCGGCGCTGGGTTCGCTTTCGACCTCTTGGCCGAATACAGGCGCAAACAGAACAGCCCCAAGGACAACGAATAGCCATATCTTCATCATTTCCCCCTACGCAGATTGACTGCAAATGAAAGTGATCCGTCTTGCAATGTTGTCTGCAAAACGCAACTTTCTTGAATTCGATAAATTTGTTTAATACCTGTGTGTTAACCCGAACATAGTTCATTTGAAAGGGAGACAAAGGGACGCGGGTCATTAGTTTGTGTGACAGGTGTCATGACCATTGGGCGTCAGCTTTTTACTTGCGCGCAATCGCTCGATCGCTGGTGGATCGCAACTTGTGATACAATTTGTGAGCCTGAAGATGCGTCGCCGTGGGGGCGACTTGGTTTCGACGGGATATCTAGAACTGTGAACCACGTGTCGAGCTGTAACTCTCGTAAAACGTTGCAACCTAAACATAAACGCAGATAATAATCTGGCACTCGCAGCTTAATACAAGCTGCGCGATTATGATAAGCCGCCTATAGCTTTGAAATAGTCGTCATACCTTTGTAGGCTGGCCGATGAAGTTGGACCCGGGGCTTCTGAAGCGAGATTTTCTGGGTAGGGTTTTGGGAGTTTAGGCCCCGGTTAGCCTCTCTCTACCGACATTATAAGCGGGGAAACACACGTAAACGTTGATGGGGAAGTTTCTCGGACCCGGGTTCGATTCCCGGCGCCTCCACCAGGCTCCGTTCCACCTCCGGTGGAGCTACGCCCCGGCAAGCCAAGAAAATGGATGACAGAAACGTGAGTTACGAATATAGCGGGAACGTAGCCTGGTGCCGCGGCGAAGCTGGAGCGAAGCGATGCGTAGCCGGGACTTAGACCATGCAGTCATACAATTTTACCGATTCGCTCTCAAACCAAGATTTCATCGATCAACATCTCGCCACCTGCGGTGGAGCTACGCCCCGGCAAGCCAAGAAAATGGATGACAGAAACGTAAGTTACGAATATAGCAGGAACGTAGCCTGGTGAAAGCATACAGCCATTTAGCTCCACCATATCCTTACAGATTGTGAAAAGAAGCCCGTGCCGAAAAGCGAATTCGTTTACGTCTACATCTTAGAAACATTGGCACAACCGCATAGTTATTATTCTGGTATCACTAAAGACTTGGAAGCCAGGCTGAGTGCCCATAACTTGGGCCGAGTAAAACATACCGCTAAAGGACGGCCATGGCGCTACAAGAACGTGGTGGCGTTTAAAGATGAGGTAAAGGCCATCGCTTTTGAAAAGTACCTGAAATCTCATGCGGGTCGTGCTTGGGCCAAAAAGCATCTTTGATACCACATCCAGTGGAGCTACGCCCCGGCAAGCCAAGAAAATGGATGACAGAAACGTGAGTTACGAATATAGCGGGAACGTAGCCTGGTGCCGCGGCGAAGCTGGAGCGAAGCGATGCGTAGCCGGGACTTAGACCATGCAGTCTCTGCAGCGGCAGCGAGCTGCGCGCACTGGTACGTTAGTCAGCGCAGGGAAGTATGAAGTAAATCACCGACGATAGAGCGCGGTTTCCGATGTGGAATGCGGAGGCGTGCCTCCGCTTTTTCGCGTATTAATGTTGAACACGAATGGTGGTATCGCGATGCTTGCGTCGCGAGCGCGAATCTATACCGTATCGATGCATTGCAGGCTTCACAATATTCCGAAGGACAGCGCTCGACGAGCAAGCTCGTCGACATTGTCTCTTCATCACCTTTGAAACACCTAACTAAAGCGGCAGCAATCTGCGGCGGCAGCAATCTGCGGCGGCAGCAACCTGCAGCGGCAACGAGCTGCTCGCTCTCTATATCGGAGCTTGATGCATGACGCTTGAGGTGGCGTCGATCACCTTGTGTGCCGTGGCTTTTAGCCTTACCGAGGCGGCAGAATTTAGCCCCGATCGTAAGGCCGGGGTCAAACACCAAAATCAGCCAAGAGCCCCATCGGGCGGCAGGAAATTGGGCTAATATTTGTTGATTGGATATTGACGCAAATTATTGGTATTGAATATTTTGAACCCACATACCGATATGACAACGGAGATCTTACGCGAACGTCGGAGGCCGGATGTGCCGCCCGAAGGGGCTCGGGGTTCTTTTTCACCTACCCCGACCTGTCGGTCGGGGCTATAGCCTGTCGCGCTTTGGCGCATTCGCCGAAGAGGTGGAATGAGTGGAAGTGACCGGGTCTGCGAATCGAGCGTAGCGAGGTTCGCAAGCGCTGAGGGAGCAAAGTTGAGCGTAATTTCACGCCACTTACCCGAGCACCTCACGGCGTTCGATGCCCGGTACAAGCTCTTCAATGTGGCTAGCACTTCTTCCAAAGCGGTACCTCAGTCGCTCGGGCTCCTGTCGATACCGCACTCCGTCTGCCTTCGGCAAGTCAGGAGTTAAGCTAGTTTAAACAAATAATTTACGTCATTAACGTTACGCTTGCTGCTTGCTGTATTCTCTGCTGCCCGATGGGGCTCTGGATAACTATTGTGATGTCACCCCGACCTCGCGGTCGGGGCTATATCCTGTCGCGCTAGGGCGCTTGGGAGGTTTGAGGGACCAACAAAATACAACCATGTGTCTTTTGGTTCTAAGTTTCACTAGTTGCATGGTTTTTTACTAAAAATACTTGCATTATTCTTCTACTACTTATAGCTTGTCAGGGAGGAACAATGTTATGTCAAAACTGAATGATCTGAAAAAGCACATGCGTGCTGGACAAGTATATCGGCGAGCGGATCTTAGACAATATTCCAATGCGGTCGATCGCCATCTGAAAAAACTAGTGGAAAACGGCACGCTGGTAAAGCTATCGGGAGGGCTGTATAGCTACCCTAAGAAAACCGTGTTTGGTCCAGCGCCAGCAACGGATGAAACGCTGGTGAGAGCCTTCCTCAAAGATAGCCGCTTCCTGCTGAGCTCGCCTAATGCTTACAATACCCTGGGCGCCGGCACTACCCAGCTTTATAACGAAACCATAGTCTATAACTACAAACGTCATGGCAAATTCAGTTTAGGTGGGCGGGTGTTTGATTTTCGAAGGAAACCATTCTTGCCCACCAAGCTGAACAATGAATTCTTGCTGGTTGAGCTAGTGAATAATCTGGAGCAATTGGCAGAAGATAGGGAAAAGGTGCTGGAGCATGCCAAAGTTAGGGCTTGCGCGATGGCTGGACGCCGTCTAAGCAGTGCTGTGCGGCGTTACGGCAAAATCGGGACGAAAAGGTTCTTTGCCGACGCACTGAACGACGAATCACTAAATCGCGATGCCTAATTTCCTACACAATCATTCTGACTTTGCTTCTCTGATCGGAATTGTCGGACAGAATCTCAAGATCGACCCGGTTCCGGTTGAAAAAGACTATTGGATAATGCATTGTCTATATGGACTGCAGGAAATGGGTCTGTCTTTCGAATTAAAGGGCGGAACATCACTTTCCAAAGGCTATGGCATCATTCAGCGGTTTTCCGAGGACATAGACATTCGCATTGAGCCGCCAGCGGATCGCGCCGTGAAAATTGGTCGTAACCACAACAAACTCGCTCACTGCATATCCCGGAAGGATTTTTATGATTGGCTTGCAGAAACTATCGCCATTGACGGAATAGTGAATGTGGAGCGAGACGTGGCCTTTGACGACGATAAATATCGTAGCGGAGGAATACGTTTGTACTATAAAAACGCTACAGGGCTTTCGAAGGGCATAAAGCATGGCATTTTACTGGAAGTGGGATTCGACGATGTAAAACCAAATGAGCCTCGCAGGATTAGTTCATGGGCGTTTGATCACGCAGCAAACATGGATGTGGATGTCATCGACAATCGCGCCAAACTTGTTGCTTGTTATATTCCTGGTTATACGCTGGTCGAGAAGCTGCAGGCTATTTCAACCAAATTCCGCATGCAGCAGTCCAGAGGCACTTTTCCAAGTAATTTCATCCGCCACTACTATGATGTCTATCGTTTGCTTCAGGACTCGACAGTCCAGACTTTCATAGGCTCACCGGACTACTTGGCCCATAAAAAGAGGCGCTTTCGCAAAGAAGATCAACGGACAATTGCGGTGAACCCCGCTTTTGCTTTGCAAGACGACACCTATCAACTCTACGAACGGGAGTACTTGAATACGTCAACGCTCTATTACTCGGGACAGCCTGCCTTCCGAACCATCATGGACCACATAAATGTGTGGTCACACAGGCTATAGAATGAGGGAAACAAGGACGTATTCAAGGTGTTTAGGGTCGCCAAGGGTTCTTCATGCTAGCAGTGATTGGCAATGCTGCAAGTTCCAACCACTTACCCGAGCACCTCACGGCGTTCGATGCCCGGTACAAGCTCTTCAATGTGGCTAGCACTTCTTCCAAAGCGGTACCTCAGTCGCTCGGGCTCCTGTCGATACCGCACTCCGTCTGCCTTCGGCAAATAAGGAGTTAAGCTATTTTAAACAAATGGCTTACATCATAGCCCTGAAATACCACAATGCTTGCTGCTTGATCGGCTGAGTCCCGGATGAGCATGCGCGTCGATGTTTTCAGACTCGAAGTGGCGGTAGATTATAGCCCCGGTCCATAAAGCCAGGGATTTTTTCAACACCGCACAGAGCCCCTTCGGGCGGCCGTTGCCAGGTCGAATTAGCTTTGCTTGGATCCATATGTCGGCGTACAATAACCTGTACAATGAAAGGAGGGGGCATGGAGACCATCTCTTATTCTGAATTTCGAAAGAATCTTGCGCGTACGCTTGATCTCGTCAATGAGAATCACAAGCCAATGCTGATCACTAGACAGAATGGGAAACCCGCTGTTGTCCTTTCGCTGGCTGACTTTGAGTCCTACGAGGAAACCGCTTATCTGTTAGCCAGCCCACGCAACGCTGCGCAACTAGCTGAAGCAATTGCTCAAGTTGATGCCGGAGAAACGCTTGACCATAGTTTGGCCGAGAATTGACGCTTGCCTGGGCGAAACTGGCTTGGGAAGACTATGTGTATTGGCTGAGTAGTGATCGGATAAAAGTCAATCGAATCAACAAATTGATAAAAGATATTCAACGGACTCCCTTTAGCGGTCTTGGCGACCCCGAGCCATTGAAACATAATCTAGCGGGATACTGGTCCATACGAATCGACCGCGAACATCGGCTCGTCTATAAAGCCGAGTCCGAGGCAATATTAATCATTCAATGTCGCTACCATTATTGATGACACACAGCTGATTTAGCCATAATATCAAAGACCAAATCCGTTTGAGCTACGAGGCAATCACAGTAAAAGGACCAGAAGACGCTTCATGCTAGGTTAGCAACCAGGGAACCGAGTCTTTGACCGAAAACCATATCGACGGGTTTCATAACCTGTGTGTGGCGAAAATTTATGCAATCATTACCGCCATGATTGATCCTGTTGCTTCAAAAAGACCGGCCATTCGAGGCCGTCTTTGGGTGTTGTTGGCTGTGATTGCCGTTATCTACGTGTTCTCACTCGGGCCAATTGCTCAAGACATTGGCTATCACCAGTTCGCGGATCAACGACTCATCTTAGGGTTACCCAACTTTTGGAACTTGATAAGCAATCTTCCATTCTTGCTAGTCGGGGTATGGGGCTTGAGACGAAAACCAAATCTGCCAGCTAGCTTGAAGTCCGGCTACTTGGTGTTTGTCATCGCTGTCATGGTTGTGGCCTTGGGTTCGGCATATTATCACTTGCAGCCAACGACTGCGTCTTTGTTATGGGATCGTCTACCTATGACGGTTGCTTTTATGGCGTTCTTTGCCATGGTGCTGGGTGATCGAATTCATGAACGACTGGGCCGCAGAAGCTTGCTTGGTCTTGTCGTATTGGGGCTGTTTTCGGTTTTTTGGTGGTGGTGGAGCGAACAGTCAGGTCAAGGCGATTTGAGGTTGTACATCCTTGTGCAATATTTGCCCTTAGTCTTATTACCGGTCATCTTAGTCCTATACCCCAACGGCGTCTTAAAGGGACGTCCAATTTGGTGGGCGCTAGCAGCCTATGCTGGAGCTAAGGTTCTGGAGCTGTCCGACATGTGGATCTACCAATTAACAGCTGAATCCTTATCCGGCCATAGCCTGAAGCATGGTTTTGCGGCGCTAGGTGTCGCTCTGATCATTGTCGCCACACCCCAAAAAGACGCAGACTAATTTGTTCGTCTTAACAAGAATCCAAACGAATAGATCACTTGTGACCACACTCCTCCTCGCACATAAAGAATAATGGCGGTTTTCATTTTGCTCATGTGCTGTATCTTTTCAACCACTGCCTAGTCGGCCTAGTTGCCAGATGCCGATGAGAACGCCGCGTATTGGGGTTGCTACAAACCCCCTGCGAATGACGCCGAGGTTTTGACGGATTGCACGACACAAAATCCCGGAAAATCTCGCTTACCATATGACCGTGGACGCGAAGGGCAGAAATGGAATTGAGCAGAGAGATTCACCCGACGAAACCGCTTATGTTGAAGCACAGATACTTAGAAGCCACTAAAAGGATAGGTGAGAGTTGGTGGGCGGAAACGACAAGGCTGTTCTCTAATAGAAACTAAAACTTAGCCATTGACCTAACTATTCAAGACACTTATAGTTAGCCACATGGAAAACAATAAAACTGCACTCAATTCCGTCTTTCATGCACTGGCAGACCCCACTCGCCGCGCTGTCATTCAACAGCTTGGTAGGGGATCGGCAACTGTCAGCGAATTGGCCGAGCCGTTCAACATGGCCTTGCCGTCCTTCATGAAACACATCGGTGTGCTTGAAGCTTCGGGGCTAATTGGCTCGAAGAAAGTAGGGCGGGTGCGGACCTGCAAAATAAAAGGGAAGAGAATGGCCGCCGCTGAAACCTGGATGTCCGAGCAACGCGCCTTGTGGGAGGGCCGTTTAGATCGGCTTTCTGAATACGTCGAAAACAATCTAGCAAAGGAGGATTTTTGAGCATGACGGAAAAAGACTTAACTATTTCCCGAGTTATCAGGGCGCCACGCGCAACTGTATGGAAGGCGCGGAAAGAGCCGGAGCATTTCGTGAAATGGTGGGCGCCTACGCCCGTTGTGACGACATCCAACAAGCACGATTTTTTTACAGAAGGTGGCTTCGACACAACGATGAAGCTTAAAGATGGTACGGTCATGAACGAGGGGGAAGGTTGCTTTTTAGAGGTTGTGGAGAATGAACGAATTGTCTTCACTGATGCGCTACAAGGCGGCTGGCGTCCAAACGAACAAGCGTTTTTCTCCGCTGTCATCACACTAAAAGAGCATGCCGAAGGTACGCTCTACACGGCCACTGCATTGCACAAGAACGATGAGGATCGCCAGAAGCATGCGGAAATGGGCTTTGTGGATGGTTGGGGTACGGCACTCAATCAGCTTGCCGACATGGTGGAGGAGGAGACAAATGGCTGAACAAAGCAAAAATAGCGTATCGGAATGGGCGTCATTTCCACTGGAACGAGAAATCGTTATTGCTCGTGTTGTCGACGCAGACCGCGAGACGGTGTTCCGCGCATGGACTGATCCATCGCAGATAGTTCAGTGGTTCGGACCCCATGGGTTTCGTATTGAATCGCTTGAAGCCGACATACGTGTTGGTGGTATGTGGCGGTTTGATATGATTGCGCCAGACGGAACACGTTACTCCAATCGCATGGAGTTTCTGCGAATCGAGCCGCCAAAATTTCTCGAAGCCAATCACGGCGCAGACGTTGACAACGACTCGGGAAGTTTTCGGTTACTGGTTACCTTTGACGAACAAGATAATGGCAAAACGGTTGTCACTTTGCGTCAGATGCACCCGACTGTCGAGCGTCGTGCCAACGTGATTAAATTTGGTGCCGCTGAATACGGTGCGCAGACTTTGGACAAACTTGCAAATCACGTCGCCGACAAGTCCAGTGTTGCAGATGCCAAAATTAGATGAGGAACAGAGAACATGAATGAGGCCACATTAATACACGACTCAATAACCATTGAGAGGACGATCAACGCTTCGGCGCAACAAGTGTTCAACGCATGGGCAGACCCAATAGCTAGATCCAAATGGGGGCCACCATCGGACGATGAAGCAATTGAGTTTCTTGAAACTGATTTTCGAGTCGGCGGTAAAGACGTGCATTTGTGCGGACAAAAAGGTGATCTGCACTTTCGGGTGGATACGATTTATTACGACATTCAAGAACCGTCGTGCTTGTTGTTTACAGAGCGTGTTTCCAGGGGCGACCATTTGCTATGCGTGTCGCTCATCACTGCTCAATTCTCAGAGTCTGGCGCGGCCACCAAAATCGATCTAACGGTTCAAGTTGCCTCTTTCGTCGGTGAGAACATGATTGTAGGAACTAGAGGGGGCTGGAAGTCTGCGCTAGACAATTTGGGGAAGTATCTAGCGTGAAGGCATTGGTGAAAAGGGACGCGGAAGTAAGGGGATTGTTATGAACGCCCCTTGTCAGGATGAATGTTGAAGCTATATGAAGGAAGACCATCGATAGAAATGACGGCCGGGATTGGTGCCCGCGATGGTCAACCAGGTTGGTCGCGGATTGTGGACAGCACACCATGAAATCGAGCCAGCTCTCTCGCAGCCTCATCAACACGCATCCCCATGTGGGTCCGATGATCAGTGAGCTGCGGGTTTTATGTGGAATACGGCGGTTTGCCGCCGCTTTGATCGAAGCGTTGGCGGATGGGAGGACCTGAAATCGTCGAGTTTGTTAGGCGAGCGATTTTATCGAATCGCTTACTAAAGTTAGAGTGAGTATCCCGACATCAGCGCTCGCGAAGCAAGCTTCACGAAGTGAATCTCAAGAAATGACTCGACGGGCGACGGGTAGGTTCAATATAGTAGGTCGTTCGTATTTTCGTTCTCGATGGGATGTCTAAATGCATAGAACACGTTTGTCTGCAGAGCTTTGCCTATTGGTGCTACTCATCGTGGGCGGCAAAAACGCCTGCGCTCAAGCAAATGAAGCTGTGAGAGAGCGTTTGAGTCTGGACAGCGATATCGAATCGATCAGGGTTCAGTATGGGATTGCAACCGCGGGAACAGCCATAATCGAGGACGGTCATTTGGTATGGTCAAGTTATTTCGGGGAAGAAAATCCTGGCGTCCCAGCGTCAAAAGACACGCTTTTTAACGTCGCTTCAATCACCAAAACCGTCACCGCTGAATTGGTGATGCGGCTAATTGAAGCCAAGAAACTGTCGCTTGATGAACGCATGGCTGTGTATTGGGTTGACCCAGATCTGATTGAGGATGAGCGACACCATCTACTAACACCCGGGATAGCCCTCAGCCACAAAACAGGTTTCCTCAACTGGCGTTATATGGACGACCAGTTCAAATTGAGATTTGTATCTGATCCCGGTGTGAAATTTGGTTATTCCGGTGAAGGCTACGATTATCTTGCTCGGTTCTTGGAAAAGAAATTCGAGAGAGGATTTGATGAATTAGTAAGCGAGTATGTGCTGACACCACTGCAAATGAAGAACACGTCTGTCAGTTATCAACAATGGGTTGTTGCCCGTCTTGCAAAACCGGTTGATGCGAACGGCAAACGTCACAAGCCGTTTTGCAGTGGTCCCGACGAGCGCTGGTGTTCAGAATTGGGCGACTGGTCGGCTGCTGACGATATGGTTACAACGGTAGAAGACTACGTCGTGTTTTTGATCAACGTCATGCAAGGTAACGGCCTGAACGACGCCGTTCAAGCGAATCGCCTATCCATTCAAACCAGCACGGTAGACGATGCTGTATTAGCCTGTCCATTCTCCGACAAGTCCAAATGTCCAATTGACCAAGGCTACGGTTTCGGTTGGGAGATATTCAGATTCTCCGATGCAACCATCGTGAGCCATGGCGGTAGCGATTGGTCTGAGCGTGCGATGGCCTACTTTGACCCGGACTCTCGAAATGGCGTCGTAGTTTTTCTGAATGGTCCTAACGAAAAAAGCGCCAGCGCCTTGGTGGACATACTTGAAAAACTTGATCCGGGATCCAGAATAGCGCCCTTGTACCGCGGCTGGATTGCCGCATATGAGGCAAAGGAAGCTACTAAGACTGCGAACTAAGCTGTTCGAAATAGCTACTTCAGGTCTGATGAAGTAGGGTCTGGGCGAGACTCGTGGCGGGGACTCTGAAAGTGAACCGCTCATCCAAGTCGGCCGGAGCGGGGCGTTCTTGGTGATCGCCAGAACCGCCGGCGCTTCGTTGTACAGTAGTATGGGGAACGATTGACAGGCACGGTGTATTTGCTAGATTGAGTGTATGAACAAGAAGATTTCAGATGGCCTGGTACACATAGTTCCCGCTGACTTAGTCAAGGCGCTGACTGAAACCAAAAGCATCACCAGCCTCTGGGAAAGCCTGACGCCGATCGCGCGAAACGAGTTTATTTGTTGGGTTGAGGATGCGAAACAAGTAAAGACTCGTGCACGGCGGATCAATCGAACGGTAGAGGAGCTTCTTGAAGGTCGAAAACGCCCATGTTGTTGGCCGGGCTGTATTCACCGCACCGACAAGAAACCCAGCAAATGGCAGCAAGATGTGTTGATCGACAAAAAACCGAAAAAGTGATCAGTTCTCATGGGTAGAAGCGACTTTCGTTTAGAGCCACAAATACTGGCGAAAGCGGATATTCGCTTAATACTTGACGACCGTTACGCTTCGCCAGGAACGGACGTATAAGATTGTAACTGCCTCTCGGGAATCTGGCAGTGTCTGTCGGGTCAGTTCCCGACCATTTCCAGTAAGCCGTGGTGTTGTACGTTATTGCCGGATAACCTGTTTTTTTGAGAGCGTGTCCTCAAGCCGCGCATAGCTGTCCTCCATGCCATGTTCCATGCCGGTCGATAGCATTGCCGCACGTGTTTGTTCATCCGGTAGCGTCATACGCATCGTCATTAACGTCCCGTCGCCGTCAACCTCAAATCTGGTTTCGACGTGGTTGTCTGGCGTTGGATCTGGAATGTGCATCCGTTCGATGTGAACAATCTTGCTATACGGCGTGAGCTCCACGTACTCGCCTGTTAGAAAAAATCCGCCATCCTTGCCGTCAGACCACTCATAGCGGATGCGCCCACCTGGCTTCGCTTCGTTGATGCACACCGGCATCGTCCAACCATCCGGTCCCAACAGCCATTTCTTGATTAACTCCGAATCGATATGGGCGAGATAAACTAGCTTCCTTGGAAACGCAAACCTTCGCGTTACCACAACATACTTTTCGCCCTCGGTGGTTAGTGTCAACTTGTTCATTTTTAGTCTCCTTTCGCGTCATTCTCGTTGTGTTGCAGATCAGTCAGCAGCTGGTCCAACCGGTCGTAGTTTTTTGCCAGTGCGTGGCGCATCATCGCGAGCCATTGGTCTACGACCTCAATACCTTTCTTATCTATACGACAAGGTCGTTTCGAACCGTCGATCCTGCGTGAAATCAGCCCTCCGCTTTCAAGCACCTTCAAGTGTCCCGAGATCGCCGGTTGGCTGATTGCGAAAGGCTCAACCAGTTCCGTAACCGTGGCCTCGCCCAAGGCAAGTCGGGCAAGAATGGCTCTGCGAGTTGGGTCAGAAAGGGCAAAGAAGGTGGCGTTTAGTGTCTTCATAATGCATAGATTATATAAGTAATTTGTTATAGTCAAGGGTGAAGGTAGTTAAAAGCCCTTACCAATTGGCGCCGAGTGGTTTAACTCTTCTTTATGCCAACGTCTTACTGTCTGGCCCTACGGCTTTGCACGCTCTTGTCACTTTGGTGGGCTCAGGCAGCCTTTGCTGGAGCTAAGGTTCTGGAGTTGGCCGTTTTGTGTATCTACCAATTAGCTGCTGAGTCTATTTCAGGTCATAGCCTGAAGCATGGTTTTGCGGCGCTAGGTGTCGCTCTGATTATTATGGCTACACCGGAGAAAAATGCTGACTAATTCGTTCGTCTTAACAAGAGCCCAGACGTTGAAACCATTAAGTCATAACGCGTGATTTCATTGGCCGGAACGAAACTCGCCGATCCGTATTGGGCATCGACAACGGGCGACAAGAACTCATTGTTCTGCCGCACAACAAACGCATTGATGAATTTTGGTTTGGACAATTGATGTAAGGTTCTCGGCTGCTTGAACTCGTCATCCAGTGAGTGATAACGTCCGCCAATGCGATCCAGTTCGTACATCGTATGCAGGCCCAAGAGGTTGATCCAGCCATGCCACTTAAGGATATGCGCGTCGACATATAGCTCGTCGCCTGCCAACAAATAACTAGCTCCCGATCCATCAGCGTAGGTCACGTGAGCTTCGAATTGTTGAGCGCCAGGACGCGGTTTGATCTCGATCTTCGCAACCCGTTCCTCTCGACTGAGGTTCTGATAACCGAGGATGGAGATTTGCAAGGTGTAGGCGAGCGTCGCCAAAGCGGCAAACAGCATAAAGACAACCATTTGGCGAAGTGCCCTCAATAGCCGTTTACGGCGCAGATTGCGAATCAGCAACCAGGTTGAGATTAATGTCAACAAGCTGAAGACGCCAGCAAAACTCAAAACGATACTGTTCATGTTGCTATTCAATCACAGAACGCGCTGTGATTAATTGCTTATCTTGAATTGCTCTATAGACTAATGTGCTTCAGCCACGTCTCACGAAGCGCAAGTTGAACGCTTGTAGGGCTTTCGGACACGGAGAATGTGCCTTTCTCGGTATCGTAATCGATACCGACATAGTCAAAACAACGCCCAATGGGTAGGGGCTGTATATCTTCGATGTAATTAAGTAAAAAGTCTTTCACTTCTGGGGCGGACCGGCGTGATATTTCATCGAAGAAGTCCGCTTCTGAAAAGGCGCGTTGCGGCCCAAAATCGTTGGCCAAACCTAGAATCAGCTCGCGTAGTCCCATTTTGCCATTAGTCACATGCAGGATCTCTAAATCGAGTAATGCGGCCGTTAAAGCGCCCTTCATGTAGATGTTCCCAAATAAGGCCTGTCCTTCTTTGGAGAATGACATTTCACCCAATTCGGTCAGACTGACTTCAGGATTAAAAAAGGCAGATGTCATGATCGAACGGGTCATCATCTTCAAATAGTGTTCTAGCTCCTGATGCCCGCTGCGTAGCATCATGATGCGAGCAGCCCATTCGGTCACACCTTCGTAAAACCAGAGGTGTTTGGATGGTTTTGGCGATTGGAAATCAAAAGGATCAATCATTTCGCTATGAATGTGTAACGGCGTAATCATGTGGAAGACTTCGTGGGCCGCCATGTGAACCATCGACTTATACGCATAGGTCTGGTTGGCTGTATCACTCAAAACGTAGTTCGAGCTATAAGCATGTTCCCAAGCACCCATGCTCAAATCTGCGAAATGAAATAAGAAATCGTAATGATCATTGGGGAAGCCATTTAACATCTGGCTGGTTGCTTCAATGACGGGCCGCAACTGATCAAGTATCTCTTGTGCTTGTTTTTCGCCTGAAGTTGAATAAACGTAAACGCCAAATCGGCAACCGTCTATGGTTTCTTCAGCGATTGATAAACGGCCAGCAAGGATAGGGGAGTCCACAAATTGATCGTAATCGTCCGCGTGATAGGTACCATCCTTAAGCGCCAAGGCCGTACCAACTTGCCAAGTGTCGGGTAGGATCATCTGCAGTGATACGGGCCGTTCTTGATAGCCCAACGGGAATGCAAATACGGCATGAGGACAGATCAATGTGTGATCGTCCTCAAGTGACGTGCCTGCCATGCGAAAGATTCTGTTTTCGTCGACATGTGTATCCCAAGTCTCGGCGATCGTATAGTCGATTCGCATGCCTGTGGCTGAATTGACGCGCCATTGATTGACGTTAATTTGTTCGGATACAACGGCGTTGCCCGCTACGTCAGTCACCTTAAAATCACGCACATAGCGTCCAATATCCATGGTTTGGTAAGTTCCTGGCGCTGACGCCGGGAACTGGATAACGAGCGACTCATCGTCAAATTCATCCAAGAACATGCTCACACGAAAGAGGTCGTCTCCACGTTGAGTCAAATCAATCTGATATCGGATACCTGTTGTGACAGGGGTTATGAGTTGCTTGGTGGGTTGTTTTTGACATCCCACAAAACTTAATAAGACAAGAGCAGCGCTTAGAGCGACGCGTTTCATAATTCCCCCATTGCCATTTGTAACGGCATTACTTACGTGGTTTAGCAAATCAAAGTTGCCAAGCGGCGGGTCGATTGAAGAAGTCGTTGCCTTTATCGTCCGAGATGATGAAAGCGGGAAAATCTTTGACTTCTATCTTCCAAATGGCCTCCATGCCTAGTTCTTTGTAGGCTAGAACATCGACCTTGGTAATACATTCCTTCCCCAAGCGAGCCGCAGGACCGCCAATGGAGCCTAAATAAAAACCGCCGTGCTTCTTACAGGCCTCTGCCACTTGGGCGCTGCGGTTGCCTTTGCCCAACATCACCATCGATCCACCGTGTTTTTGAAATTCGTCTACGTACGGGTCCATGCGTTGTGAGGTGGTTGGCCCAAAAGAACCTGAAGGGAAGCCATCGGGTGTCTTTGCCGGACCCGCGTAATAGACAGGGAACTGTTTGAAATAATCTGGCAGCGCCCCCTCCTCATCTAATAACTGTTTGAGCTTCGCGTGCGCCGTGTCGCGCGCCACGATCATAGGACCCGTAAGCATGACGCGAGTCGATACGTCCAGGCGACTTAACGTGGCTAATATCTCGGGCATAGGTTGATTGAGGTCGATTGAGATAGCCTCTTGGTTCGGATCCTCCAAGCTAGTGGGTAGGAATTGTGCTGGATTACGCTCTAACTCTTCTAGAAAAACACCGTCAGAGGTGATTTTGGCCTTTATTTGGCGGTCTGCGGAACAGCTAACGCCCAACCCAACAGGACATGAAGCGCCGTGGCGAGGAAGGCGAATGACCCGTACATCGTGTACGAAGTACTTGCCCCCAAACTGAGCCCCAATCCCTGTTTCGCGCGCGATCTGTTCTATTTCTGACTCTAATTGTGTATCCCGAAATGCGCGTCCACCCGCATTGCCGGTGGTGGGCAAATCATCCAAGTATCCGCATGACGCCATCTTGACGGTTTTTAGCGTCATCTCTGCCGAGGTTCCGCCAATGACTAAAGCTAGGTGGTAGGGAGGACAAGCTGCCGTTCCCAAACTGACTATCGCTTGACGCACAAAATCGTGCATGGACTCTTGGTTGAGCAGCGATTTGGTTTTTTGATACAGATAAGTCTTGTTGGCACTTCCGCCACCTTTGGCGATGAACAGGAAGTGATAGGCGTCGCCTGGTACGGCTTGAAGATCAATCTGAGCAGGTAAGTTGCTACCTGTATTCTTTTCTTCGTACATAGTCATCGGTGCCACCTGCGAATAACGCAAATTGGTTTGCGTAAAGGTGTCAAAGATGCCGCGCGACAACCATTCTTCGTCATTGCTAGCTGTCCAGACTCGCTCTCCCTTTTTGCCGACCACGATGGCAGTGCCAGTGTCCTGACAAGAGGGGAAGACCATTTCGGCGGCAATTACCGCATTCTTCAAGAGATCATGTGCGACAAAGCGATCGTTCTCTGAAGCTTCTGGGTCCTTAAGGATCTTGGACAGCATGTCTAGATGCTTGGACCTGAGCAAGTGAGATACATCTCGATACGCACGCGCAGCCAGGGCTTGCAATACGTGGGGCTCGACGTGTAGGACATCGATTTCTCCGTGGCTTTTTTGGGTGACACCCTCAAGTTCTAGCTTCAAGTATTTTGTTTGGTCCTTCTGTTTCTCAAATACAGGTTGAAAAGAAAACTCGATCAACGGACGCCTCCAGCAAAGAATGCCAAGAGTTTAGCAGTTGGCGGTTGGTAAAGTCCTATTCGAATTGCTTTGGAAAAAATGAACGGGTATTCAAAAAAAGTGTTGACACTTCAATCACAATTATTAAAAATGAATATCGATTCACATTTACAACTTAAGCATTTTGAAGCGGGCGAGGTGAGATCCAATCTCATTTATTCATGCATTCCTTGCTGCGTCCAATCCTAAGGAGGAACCTATGTTGCGTCTGCATGTTCTTGTTTTCTTGGCGGTTAGCGCCGTGATTGGTTGGTCTAATACTGGAGTTGCCTTTGTCCACGGTACTGGGCAGCAAAGCAACGCGTTGAACGATTATTGGACGAGTGAATTCGTCAATTCTGTCCGCCAGGGCCTCTCCAATCAAAGTAACTACGTGGTGGTCAATTGCGACTTCTCGCAGTACATGTGGACGGCTGGAGCGGCGGGTTCATTGGCCGATCAGCTGTATGCGTTTATCAATAGCAAGAACATCACGGACTTGGTGGTGATCACGCATTCAGGTGGAGGCAATGTGATGCGCTGGATCATGTCGAATCCGACCTGGAACTCGAAATTCCCCACCATTATTCAAGAGACACGTTGGGTGAACGCGCTTGCGGCCTCTAGTTTGGGTACGCCGTTGGCAAACGCGGTCATGAACGGCACCGTCTTTGAGCAGGCGCTCGGTTGGATATTGGGCTACCAAAGTGACATGGTGCAAATGCAACAAACCCATTGGATGTCGTACTACAACGCGACATGGCTTTATGGCACGGCAGGCAGACCCGGTTTACCTAAAGGCTTTTGGAATGTCGTTGGCAGTGATGTAGAAACCGCTGTTTGGGATCCGGACAGCTATTGTGGTGGCTATACGCTCAATCTGGGATTGGAAGTCACGCAGGCGTGGTTGGACAACTGTTCTGACGGATTTCTCAATTGCTCAAGTCAGGCAGGTGCAGGCTCGGTCTGGTATTACGATACCCAGTTTACCCAAGGAAGCGAACCCCTTAGCCACAACCAGAGCAGGCGCAAGTGTTTTGGACTTGATGTCATCTTGCGAAACGATTTATAGGGGTGGATACGATGAAAAAATCAATGATAATTTTTGTTTGTGTTTGTTTTGCATTTAGCTCAGAACCACAGTGGCAGGCCGGCAGTAAATATGACCTTGCGCCGCAAGAAGTCGTCGTTGGGCAAACGTTGAAAGCGCCATCGAATGGCGAAACCGAAGCAATATCTTTGATGATGCCTATAGAAAGAATGCTGATTAGTGATTCAGCTGGGCCGTATGTGGCTCGCAGTCGTGAGTATAGAATGACGGTTACGGCAGATGAGCTAGTGGGTGGCGTGGCGATAGACGTCACTGATGCCGGCGCTCTGATTCGTGTTCATGCGGTGAGTCCGGATTCTCGCTCACTTGACCAAAACGCGGCCATCGATCCTGAGCGCTTGGTATTGGTTACTAACAATGATCAAGTATATGAAAACGGGCGTGGTTTTGATTTGTTGGTTACAGCAGAGCAAATGGCGGCCAGTGATAGCCCCTTCCCGCAGGGCACTTCAGCTTTTCGGTTACGCAACGAATTGGGTGCTGGCCGGTTTTGGTTGTATGCCGATGGTTTGGATCGGGACGCGAAATCTTCATACATGGTCCACGTATTTGAAAAGGGAAGTGATACCCAGCTTAGTTTGCAAGCCAGTCATTTTGAGTATTATGCTGGCAGTTCGATTAGGTTGGAAAGTCAGTTGGAATCGGGCAGAGGCAGCTGGCTGAGCCAAGAAATTAACGCTGTTTTGCGTTCACCAGAAGGACAGATCGTCCCGCTTAATGTAACGGCAAAGTCCGGGCAATTGAGCTTATCGGCAACCTTGCCAACTTGGTTCATTGCGGGACCTGGTTTGTGGGAGGCTGAGCTCGATGTTGTCGGAAACTTGGGTGCATTGACGGTCCGCCGTCATGTTCGCACTGCCTTTGCTGTTTCTGTTGCCACCGCCAAATTTGATGGCCGCGTCTCAGTCAAAACTGAAAAGGCAGATGCGATTCAATTACAAATGGGGCTAGAAATCGGTACTCCAGCTCGTTACGAGGTGCGTGGCGTCTTATATGGTCATAACTCGGAAGGCCAACTAGAAGGATTTGCACTACTAAATAGTGCCGCGCTGTTTTCGCCAGGAAAGGGTTGGCTCAATATGCCAATTTCAACGGCGGATTTGTTCGATTCTGGACTAAAGGCTCCGTATCAAGTTCGAGATCTCATGCTCATCAACCAAGACGCTATGCAAGTAGTTCAACGCATGGCAAATGGCTTTTCGTTTGACGCTGAATAGATCGTTTTGATGCAGTTGGCTGGGGCTGCATTTGCCGCCTCGGCCGACATTCACAACCCTATGTCGATCAGATTTTGCTGGGTTACTTGCAGAGCTTATGGTTGCTAAATGGCCATTTCGGTTCTATCTTGAAACCTAACGAATCCAAGCAAAAACTAGCGCGAGGGTAAAAAATGTACTTCAGCAGCAGTAATCCCAATCATGAAGTAGAGCTACGTCGTCAACTTGAGCGAACTTCCAGCCCTATGGAAGCTGAAAATTTGTTGAGAGAGGTCTCTCGCAGTCATCAGGGACGCCGGGTTGTGAATCAGGTCATCGGAGCACAGGCCTATGCATCGGGTAACTCGGTTGTTGTGGTGTCGCCGCCCAAACTTCAATTGGCGGCCCACGAGCTCAGTCACACCCTTCAGCAAAGGGATTGAGCCTGATTTAGTCAGGGGGGATCGACCAAGTAGGTGCAAGATTTTCTGACATTTGTCGGTGAATATGGCTGGGCAATCGCACTGGTCGGCTGTTTCTTGGAGGGCGAATTCACCCTCATGCTTTGTGGCTACGCGATATTCAGAGGGCCACTATCCGTTGTTTCCGTTGCTATACCTGCTTTTTTTGGCGCTGTAGCCGGAGATATGTTGGCCTTCTATTTAGGCAAACGCGGATGGGGATCGTGGTTGTGGAAGATAAAGTGGTTGTCTGATAGGCGACAACGAATAATGGAAACGTTCAAACGTCGGCCCTTATTGACGGTGACCTTCATTCGTTTTCAAATCGCCATGCGCAACTTGGGATATACAGCCATTGCAGGGTCTGGCATATCGTTTTCCCAATTCACACGAGCTGTCTTGATAGCTAACTTGTTATGGTTGTTAGTGATCTTGACGTTTTGTATCAGTTTGGGACCCGTTATGGATTGGTTCTTAGGTATTTGGATGCAGGTCTTTTGATTAACCTTTATCAGCCCAGGATGATCCCGTATGAGCATCAACTTCAAACACGACCCCGGGCATGAGCCACGACATGCCGCGAATCATGGCGTCAATTAGTGTCGTTTTTGCTTGCTCGGCTTGGGAAACATCAACTTCAACAATGATTTCATCGTGGATGATGGCCACGATCGACGCGTCAAGTGATTGATCCTTCACTTCATCCCAGAAGATACACATCGCTGATTTAAGTCCTTCGGCGGCTGTACCCTGAACCGGAACATTGAATAGCTCAGTAACTCTGATTTCGTCGCGTGGGTTATAGGCGCGAATGCGGCCCGCAGCCGTGCGCACATAACGTGTTTTTTTACCGATATTAGCCAATTTGTCTTGCCACCGTTTGATGCCCGCATAGTGATTGAAGAAGCGGTCTCGAAATAGGGTGGCTTGGTCCATGGTCATTTCAACGCCATAGGAGTTGGCCGCTGATTGCATGAGTCCGCGTGCGCCCATGGCGTAGATGAGCCCAAAGTTGATGGCTTTGGCGGCCTGACGTTCGTTGCCAGTTACCTCTGATGCTGTCTTATCCATCGTTAGTGCAGCCGTCAAGCGATGAAGGTCTTCGCCATTCTTGTAGGCCTCCAACATAATCGGATCTTGCGACATGCCAGCGGCTACCCGTAACTCTACCTGCGAGTAGTCGGCGATGACGAAGCATTTACCTGGGTCAGGGATGAACGCTGCGCGAACTTCCTTGGCACGTGGGACTTGCTGGATGTTGGGTTCACTGCATGCAAATCGGCCAGATGCAGACGCAATTTGGTGATACGACGGATGGACTCGCTGGGTCGCCGGCTCGATTGAGGAACGCGCTTGCCGAACGGTTGAATGCAATATTCGTGAGACGTGTCGGAAATCCAAGAGCAGCTTGATTACCGGGTGATCGCCTATATGTTTCTTGAGATGAGATTCCGAGGTGCCTGGCAATTCGATGCCTAGCTCGGCCAGCGCGTCGCGAACCTGTTCCGGTGCATTGAGGTTGAGGGTGTTCATGCCCGGAAGATCGTCGCTACGACGCAGATAGGTCAGAATCTGTTCTTCCAGCTCTTGAGATCGAACTTCCATACGAGACTCAAGTTCACCCCAAACTTTGAGGTCCAGTCTCATGCCATGTAATTCCATGGCTGCCACGGGCATCACCGTTCGGAACTCGAGTTGCGAAACCCTTCTCAATTTGCGTTGAATGATCTCCTCTGAAAGGATGGGGTAGAGTTGAACTAATACTTCCACATCCGTGGCTGCGTATTCAATTTGGCTGTCGGTGAGTGGTCCCGACCAATCAGATGTCTGATTTTGTTTGTCCAAGTGACGATCTAGATATCGCAAGGAAACAGCCTCTAACGAGTGTCTCTTTTCGCGATCGCCCATTGCCAGCAGTTGAGAAGCCAAGTAGGTGCAGAAAACACGCTTAACCTCGATGCCGGTGTGGTGGTAAATGTGTTTTATGTCGAACTTCGCGTTGTGAATGACTTTGGTGACATCAGCGTCCTCAAGCCAATCTCTCAAGGTCGGAAACGGATCGACAGCGTCGCAGTCGATGACGATGACGTGGTCTTCCACCGCCAGCTGCAAGAGCCGGATTCGGCTCTGGTAAGGATTGAGACCATTAGCGCCGGCCGTTTCTATGTCAAGCGCAACCCAGTCACACGTAAACAACTGGCTCAATCTGTCCAAGTGTTGTGTTCTGGTAATTAGCTCAAAGGTCAAAACAGTTGCCTAATGCCCGCAGACACAGCCATGGGCCCCCAAATTTTTCGTAACGGCCGGGAAGGAAATGTGGGTCACTTCACTGCGTTTCCAAAAGAAGGCTTCTCTGACTCGTCCGCCTTCTCCCACCTCGTGCATGGACTCGGCGTCGTAAAAAACGCCGTTAATCGACAAGCTACGAATCGATTCGGAATGACGAATGTTTTCGAGCGGGTTCTTATCTAAAACCAAGAAGTCGGCCAGTTTGCCTACTTCAAGGGATCCCAAATCCTTGTCCAACCCAAGGTACTTGGCACCATTTATGGTGGCACAAGTTAAAGCCTGGTGGGGACTCATTCCGCCTTGCACAAGCATCCAGATTTCCCAATGAGCACCTAAGCCTTCGCGTTGGCCATGGGCGCCAATGTTTACGCGCACGCCCGCTTTCGAAAGCTGATTGCAGATTTCGGCGTTGCGTATGTGGTTGAATTCATTGTCAGGAACCATTTCACGTCGTTTGGAGCGCGGCTCTAATGCGAATGGCGGTACGAATCGGCGTAGACGTTCATTGCTCCAAACGTCTGTCTTTTGGTACCAATAGTTTTCGCCCCAAATGCCGCCATAACCCACGACCAGGGTTGGCGTGTAGTGGACATCGGTCTGTGACCATAATTGAACGATATCGGAATAGGCACGTGCGATAGGAATCGAATGTTCAATTCCAGTATGGCCGTCTACGACCATGGTCAGGTTATGTTGCAGCAAGGAACCGCCTTCAGGCACAACCATCATTTTGAGTTCGCGTGAAGCATCGATTATTTTTTGACGCTGATCACGGCGTGGTTGGTTGTAGCTCTTGACGGAAAAGGCGCCGACCGCTTTGAGACGAGCGAGATGATGTAGCGCATCCTCTCGACTCTCTACCTTAGCCGTGTGTTCTGGCAATTGAGCGCCATACAAGATGGTGCCAGTTGAATAAATTCGCGGTGCGACAATCATCCCGGCTTTTGCCATCTCGCTCGCCGAGAAGACAGATTCCGTGTCGCGCGATGGGTCGTGAATGGTGGTAACACCAAAGGCAAGAGATGCGTAATCCATCCAGTTCTGCTCGGGTGTTAGTCCGTCGGTGGAATGAGCGCTATGTGCATGAACATCAACAATACCAGGCATTAAGGTGGACCCATTGAGTTGAATACGCGTGGCCGTTTCAGGTATCTCGACTTCATCAACGGGACCGATGGCAACGATTCGGTTTCCGTCCAGTATCAGTGTGCCATTTTCGATTACCTGATTTCCGTTCATGGTGATCAGCCGGCCGCCGATTAACGCTCGAATGCCAGTGGGGCGTGCACTGGCCTGGCTGAACGAAATATGAGTTGTGGTTACGACGGGTTCGTGATCTGGCTCGAACAATGCCGATGAGATAGCTGTCGAAGACAGGTTCGCCCCAAGTGACCAAGCCAAATGGCCGGAGTCGGCGCGCCAAGAGAGGTTGTAGCCGGCATGCTCGGATAAACGCACGATGGGGAATTGTTTTTGTTCGGGTGAGACGTCAACAACTTTGCCAACGGCAGGAAAGGGCATGACATAAGCGTTGTAGGCTTCGTTGATAGCTAACCAATTGGAATCGGGCGAGACTCTAAACTCGGCTGCCATTTCGCTACGAGCAATTTCATATACCTGTCCATTGCTCAGATCTTTTCGAACCAGCACTCGTTTTTCGCCGGGTAGGGTGTAGTAGATGTGGTCGTCAACGGCACCAAAATGTGGGTCTGTACCTTCGTCAGAGACCAGAGTCATGTCGCCTTTTCGAACATCCATCAAGTAGATGCCGGGATCGAGCGAATGTAAGGGACTGCGCAGGAAACCACCGGTCGTTTTGCGAACTAAGATATGTTTCTCATCGGCAGAGAAACTGGGCTCAACATAGTGACCGGGGTTCTTGCTTATGATCTTACCGTTTTTTGCGCCGCGAGTAGGTACCGTGCGAATGGAACCCAATTCAACGTCATCCCAGGTTGTGTAGACGACGGACTTCCCGTCGCGACTGAATTTTGGATAGAATTCGAAATGGTCATTCTGCGTGGTTAGCCGTCGATGATTACCAGACGGCAGATCAGCCACATAAATATGGCCTAACGCTTGAAAGACCGCCTGATCGCCAGCGGCAGATACATCAACCCAGCGCAGCATTTTGACATCGAACGTGTCGGGATCAACCTCTATCTGTTCTCGACGAGCAGGAGCAACTTTGTGCTTGGCCTGCACGTGGAACGGTAGTGCTGTATAGGTCATATTCTCAATATCGAGCCGGTTTATTTTGCCAGCGGCCCAAAAAATCAGTGATTTGCTATTTGGCGTCCAAGCAAATCGTGGGTAAACGCCGTGAATAGCCCAAGTCTCCTGCATATCTCGATCGAGTTTGTTGAAGAGAGGGCGTACTTCTCCGCTTTGCTGGTCATAAAGGAAAATCGCTGTTTCATAATCTAAGCGGCGCACAAAAGCCAGCCAACGGCCATCGGGAGAAGGTGTGGGTCTAATTGCGCCACCTGGTCCTCGGATTAAAGTAGTGATCTTGCCACTCTTGCGGTCTAGTCTTTGAATGGCGTAAATGCCTTTGTGAGGGTCTTTGTTGTATTCGAAAACGTTGCCAGGCGTGACATCTTGACTGAAAAAGAGGTAGCGACCGTCTTTTGAGAATACAGGTTCTCCGACATCTTTTTGGTCATTTGGTTTGCTCGTCATGGGGAAGCCAGCCCCACCTTGTCGGTGATAAAGCCATATTTCGCCTGAACCCAGTGATCGTGTGCCCGTGAAATGTTTACGTGCAGCTATGTAGTCACCGTCGGGTGACCATGCAGGACTATTCAGTAACCTGAAATCTTCTTTGCTGACAGCCTTGGGCTCCTGTCCATCCGCGTCGATCGTCCAAATATTGTCACCGCCACCGCGGTCACTTGTGAAGGCAATCGACTTACCGTCTGGACTGTAACAGGGCTGCATGTCCCATGCGATTCCTTGTGTTAAGGCGGTAGCCTCGCCTCCAGCCATGGGGATTCGGTAGATATCGCCCAAGAGGTCAAACACGATGTGCTGTCCGTCTGGACTCACATCCAAATTCATCCATGTCCCTTCGCGGGTATCGATTTCGATCTCTTTCAGTTCTCCGGGAGGTGCATTGACATCCCATTTCGGTTTTTCTGCTTCTTCTGAAAATGCGATCAAGCTGATGAGGACAAACAATAGGCGGTACATGAGGCTCCTTTTCGTCATGGAAGACGCGTTTGCGGACATCAAGAATACGTTCCGAAAGCATCTACAGTTTTAGATGCCTCAATATAGGACAATCGAGCACTCAATCGAAGCTGAAATTGAATGAATCCTCTTAAGTGGCGTCTTTACCTAGCCGCGTTAGCCTGCGTTTGCTAGAATCCCCAGCGAGCATAGCCAGGGGTGGTTTCCAAAGATTTAGAAGGGCGGTTTTTATGGGGATGGTTGATTCTGAAAAGGTTAGGTTACAAAAACACATCGGTCAGTACCGTATCGATATCATTAAAATGTTACATCGAGCGGGTAGTGGACATCCGGGCGGATCTTTGAGCGCCATCGAAATCATCGCCTACCTTTATCATCACGAAATGAAGCACGATGCTAAGAATCCTGAATGGGCGGATCGTGACCTTTTCGTATTGAGCAAAGGACATGGTGTTCCAGCTCAATACGTAGTTATGGCAGAGCACGGTTATTTTCCCCACGAAGAGCTAAAGACACTTAGACAGGTTGACTCACGACTCCAAGGCCACCCTTCGGTGGGATTCCTGCCTGGCATAGAGGCCTCTACCGGATCACTCGGCATGGGACTATCGTTTGCGACAGGCGCCGCGTTGGCTGCAAAAATGGATGGTAAAGCAAACAGAGTCTATTGCTTAATGGGCGATGGCGAAACCCAAGAGGGTCAAGTCTGGGAAGCTGCCATGACGGCTCCAAAATTTAAGTTAAACAATTTAGTTGCCATGATTGATTACAACAAAGGTCAGATCGATGGACCCACCAACGAGATCATGAATCTTGAACCGATCGCAGATAAATGGCGTGCGTTTAATTGGCATACCATTGTGATTGATGGTCACGATCTTGATGCAATAGCAGATGCATTGAAGAACGCGAGATCCACTTCCGACAAACCGACCATGATCATTGCGAACACCATCAAAGGTAAAGGCGTCTCCTTTATGGAAGGCGTCATTGACTGGCATGGTGCAACGCCTAACGACGAACAAACTAAGCAGGCGTTAGCCGAATTAGAAGGAGCTTTGTCATGACCATGATTGCAGCCACCGGAAAAGCAACAGCAACGCGGGCATCATTTGGCGAAGCCTTGATGGATATCGCGGATCAGTTCCCGAATATGATCGTCATGGACGCTGATTTAGGGAAATCAACCAAAACAGTTAAGTTCATGAATGCCTACCCCGAACGTCATGTTCAGGTGGGAATACAAGAAGGCAATATGGTGACCATGGCGGCCGGTTTAGCAACCATGGGCAAAATTCCGTTTGTAGCTTCGTTTGGATGTTTTCTGATCGGTCGGTTTGAACAAATCCGCTTATCGATCGGCTACGCCGACGCCAATGTTAAGTTGGTAGGCACGCATGTGGGTATTGGTATCGGGCCCGATGGCTACAGCCAAATGGCGCTTGAAGATATTGGCGTTATGCGAACATTGCCCAACGTGCCCATTATTCAACCTGCCGATCATCGCGAAGCCAAACAAGCTGTCGCGTGGGCAGCTGCCCACAAGGGTCCTGTCTATTTACGCCTAACACGTCAAAACCTGCCGCAGGTACACGATGATCAATACCGTTTCCAATTTGGCAAAGCTGATCCACTAGTTAAGGGCCAAGATGTTGCATTATTGGCGACGGGTGGGCTGCTAGAAGCGACTTTGGAGGCGGCGTCGTTATTAGCTGAAAGAGGCATTCGTGCTGAGGTGACGAACATCCACACTATTAAGCCTTTAGATGAAGACTATATTCGTGATGTTTCAAATCGTATCGGTCATCTAGTCACCCTTGAAGATCACTCGGTTAATGGTGGATTGGGTGGTGCAGTCGCAGAAACCTTAACGGAAGTGGCACCAGCTCCGCTTCTGCGAATTGGTGTAAACGGTTACGGTGAGTCGGGTGATCCTGCAGATCTTTATGCAAAACACGGATTTACAGGTCCAGCGATATGCGACAGAGTGGCGGAGTGGTTAAAGCGTTAATCGCGTTCCCTATAGTTTGTCTTACGCTCGCGACCGGATGTGCCTTGCGATCTGGTTCGGTTCGCGGTGTATTTGAGCAATCCCAGGAGAACCATTTCCGCTATTCGGACAAGCTGCTGCAACTAGATATCTTCATCAGTGAGAATAATTTGAAGTATGAGTTTAGAAATTTGAGCTATCAAAGCATGGAAATCAATCATGCTGAGACATATTGGTCGTTAGGGGATCATCGCCTGACGCTATGGGGCGATCATACTCATCGCCAACAAAAGAGATTAGCGACGATGCCACCGATTCGGGTTCGCCCAGAACGCTTTATGATCGTGTCGTACCCCATGCTTCGACGCAGTCCAATTTGGCCGTTTCCCGTTCAAGAAAATGATCTTCAACTTAATATTACGGCCGTATGGGGTGAGGCTGAAAAGCAGTACCAAATCGATCTTGGCCAACTTACGGAGCCCATGTGATCGCAAATTGGCTACTACCGATCTTTGAGGTACGAGAAGGCCTTGTTTTGGCCTGGAAGTCGTTAGATAAACTCATGTCTAGCGGTAAGCTCACTGATGTCGCGGTTTTGATGGTTGGGCTATTGGCCGCCTGGTTCATTTACACGCCAATCCATGAATTACTGCACGTGGCTGGCTGTCAATGGAGTGGCGGCTCCGTTTCTGAGCTAGCCCTTGCGCCTGAATACGGCGCTCATTTATTGAAGAAAATTTTCCCATTTATTACGCCTGACAGCGAATATGCCGGCCAATTGACCGGTTTTACGACGCCATCCGTTTGGTCATATGTGGCCACCGACATGATGCCTTACGTTCTCAGCTTGGCTGGTCTTGCTGTCCTAAAATGGTCAGCAAACAAACGTTTTGTATGGCTCGCTGGCTTGGGTTATCTGCTGGCCTTTATCCCGTTTATGTCAATTTTTGGCGATCTATATGAAGCGGTTTCCCTGTTCATTTCGCCGTTCGGTGAAGTGTTAACTTATCCGGGGCCTGAGGGTTACCTCATCAGTGATGATGTTTTTAAGCTGATTCATATACTCAAAGTAACGGGCCAGTTATCTATGACCAACGTTATTTTGGTGGCCATCGGACTGGCAGGTGCCGTTTATGTGGCCTGTCAAATTTTGGCGATCCAGGTTCGATTGGCCCGGTTTGTCAAAGATTGAACCGTTATTCAGTTTTTAAGCCGCGTGATTCTTGATAGAATAACGCCAATCTAGATTGGGGGATTTATGGATCCATTGACAGTATTCAATGACGAAGAACAAATGCTATATGACGCCGTCTACGAGTATGCGGAATCAGCTATTAAACCGTTACGTATGCAAATGGATGCGGAACAGAAGATGGCACCACAGCTCATAAAGGATTTCTTTGATAACGGTTATATGGGCATCGAGATCCCCGATGAATACGGCGGACTTGGCGCGGGCTTTTTTTCCGCCATTCTAGTAATTGAAGCCTTGTCTAGGGTTGATGCCAGCTGCGGGGTTTTGGTCGATGTACATAACACCCTTGTAAATAACGCGATCACGAACTGGGCCAGCGATGAACTAAAAGCTAAGTACTTCCCACAATTAGCCGCCAACAAACTAGGGGCTTATTGTCTATCAGAACCTGCTTCGGGGTCTGACGCCTTCGCACTCAAGATGGCTGCTAAAGATATGGGTGATCATTTTTTATTGAACGGTACCAAGTTATGGATTACCAATGGACTTGAGGCCGAGATATTTATTGTCTTCGCCAACATAGATGCATCAAAGGGATATCGCGGAATTACGGCTTTTGTGGTTGAAGGCGATATGCCTGGCTTCACCCGAGGAAAAAAGGAAGATAAACTTGGGATTCGTGCATCATCGACCGTTGAGCTCTCCTTTGAAAACGTGAAGGTTCCACGCAGTAATGTGCTTGGCGAAGTTGGTAAAGGCTACAAGGTCGCCATCGAAACATTGAACGAGGGCCGCATCGGTATCGGTGCTCAAATGGTTGGACTGGCGCGTGGTGCTTTGGACGAAGCGACCGCATATGTAAAGGAACGCGTTCAATTTGGACAATCCATTTCTAAATTCCAGGCTGTTCAACACGAATTGGCGCGCATGGAAGCTGAATGGGAATCCGCACGCTTGTTGGTTTACAATGCCGCACGCCTTAAGGAAGCAGGAAGGTCCTTCATCCGAGAGGCCGCCATTGCCAAACTAAAATCTTCCGAAATGGCTGAGTTCGTTACATCCAAATCGCTGGAGCTGTTTGGCGGCTACGGATACGTTAAAGAGTACCCTGCGGAAAAGTACTATCGCGATGCGAAGATTGGGAAAATCTATGAAGGAACCTCCTTCATGCAGCTCAATACAATTGCAAAAATAATGCTGGGTTAACCATGGACAAAAGGTCGTTGAAGGTGGGAGTGCAATGGCTCCTTGCGGCCTGTTTAATCTTAACGGCGGCTTGCACAGACATCATTTCAGATGCACCCGAATTTAGCGGATCTGTCACCATTACCCCAATCACGTCCACTCAGACATCGGTCGCCTGGTCGCCAGCTACCGATGATCTGAATGAGACATACGAATTGAAATACGCTATTTGGGTAGCCGAATCGGGTGTAGCCTTGGATCCGCGAGAACCAGAAAACCTGATCACGGATGAAGGCGTCTTGAATGTGACTTTACGGGGCTTAGAGCCAGGCACTGAATACGAAATTCTGGTGCGCGCCGTGGATCGTGGCGGCAATCAATCTGACAACGAAGCAGGTTCGCTTTTCACTCAAATCGAGAATGCAAATTACCAACAGACATTTCTTGACACTAAGGATGGCTTGGACGGTCTAACCAGCGGCGCTGTCTTCGATCTGGTCGGCAACGACATTGGCCTCATATACGATCGCGAGATTCAATGGCTCGTTTATGATGGCAGCCAGTTAATAGAGACAGGTCCTGTGTTCCAGGCGGACGAAAGCATTCAAGCTGCGGTGATGACTGTGGAAGCTGGAGAGCTTTCCGATCTGTTGGTTGTGCACGCGACAGGCTTGTCACGGTACGAGAACAGAGGTGCTGGTGTCTTTGTTCGTGACACCGGATTCAATGTTTTTGACATACCTCGCGCTAATACGCTTCACGTTCAAGACATGAATAACGACGCAAGAAACGACCTCGTTTTCGCCACCACCGATGGAGCCATTCTCATCTATGAAGGGACAAGTGACGACATATTCAATCTGAGTGCCACTATGATAAGTGGTCATTTCGAACCAGGCTTGTTGCTGGCTGACATCGACTTGGACAGCTACACAGATCTTATCGTTTGGAGTGGGATTGGAACCGATATAGCTTTTGGCACCGGCGATTTTGAATTTGATTCATTAACGCAAGTCCTTACGGAAGACGATATGGCCGATGTGGTTGATATGTTAGTGGCAGACTTTTCAGGGGACGGCAGGCTCGATTTAGCAGGCCATCGATGGATAAATAACCGCTCAGACAGCCTGGTACTGTGGTGGGGAAGCAATAGCGACATTTTCAGTACGGGCATTGTCACCAGTCTATCCGGGAATTCAATCGGCGACATGCAGTGGATAGATTGGGATCGCGATGGAGCCATTGATATTCTGGCACCGCAGATCAAATCCAATAATGCGGTTGTTTTTCGCAGTGCAGGCAGTAGCGGATTCTATACCCAGCCTCTTGGTTTGGGCTCGGTACAGCGTCCCTCTGTATCCTGGCGGGGCGACCTGCAAGGCGTCAGCAACGCCGATGTGGTGTTAGTGGATTCTGAACACGGTGAAGTATCGGTGATTGCTAGTCAGCCATAGCGTTCCCTGTGTTAGAATCCAGCCTTTCTCGTGATCGATTTGGTTGCGAAAGTCATCGTTAGGAGCCACTCATGGCCGAGTCTGAAAACAAACCTACTAATTTCATTCGCATGAAAATCGACGAGGACCGCTCTAGTGGCAAAACCACGCAGGTACATACTCGATTTCCGCCTGAACCAAATGGTTACTTACACATCGGTCACGCCAAATCGATCTGTTTAAATTTTGGCATCGCCAATGATTACCAAGGCGTATGTAACCTGCGATTTGATGACACGAACCCCAGTAAAGAAGAACAGGAATACGTCGAATCCATTCAGGAAGATGTTAAATGGCTTGGTTTTAGTTGGTCTGGTGAGCCGCATTTTGCCTCGGACTATTTCGAAAAGCTATATGAGTTTGCGCAAACGCTTATCCGTAAGGGTAAAGCTTATGTATGTCACCTAAATGCCGCTGAAGTTCGCGAGTATCGAGGCACTTTAACCGAACCGGGACGGAACAGCCCTTATCGCGATCGATCCGTCGATGAAAATCTAGACCTCTTTCAACGTATGCGAGCAGGCGAATTTAAAGACGGGGCCTGCTTGTTGCGGGCGAAGATTGATATGGCTTCTCCAATCATTCAATTGCGCGATCCTGCCTTGTATCGAATCCGAAAAGTTCATCATCATCGGACTGGCGATAAATGGTGCATTTATCCAATGTACGATTTCACACACTGCCTGTCGGATTCATTAGAATCCATCACTCACTCCTTGTGCACATTGGAATTTGAGAATCATCGACCCCTTTATGATTGGATACTTGAGCAGTTAGAAGTGACTTGTCATCCACAGCAAATCGAGTTTGCCCGTTTGAACCTATCTAACACGGTCATGAGCAAACGAAAACTATTAATGCTGGTGGAAGATGGCTTTGTCAGCGGCTGGGATGATCCACGAATGCCGACCATCTCGGGCATGCGCCGCCGAGGCTATACACCGGAATCAATCCGTGAATTTTGCGAGAGAATAGGAGTCGCAAAAGCCGATAGCATGGTTGATATTTCGTTGCTTGAGTTCTGCGTTCGCGAAGACTTGAACAAAACATCACCGCGGGTAATGGCGGTTTTGGATCCAATTAAACTAACAATTACCAATTATCCTGAAGATCAGGTCGAAGAAATCGATGCAGCCTATTTTCAGGACGATAAGGATTGGGGTTCTAGAAAGGTTCCCTTCAGCCGACATCTGCTAATTGAACGTGCCGACTTCCGCGATGAAGCCCACAAGAAATGGTATAGGTTAGCGCCTGGAAAAGAGGTACGCCTCAAGTTCGCTTATTACGTGACTTGTGACGAGGTGATAAGGGATGAAGCCGGCGAAGTTGTCGAGTTGCGATGTAGTTATGATCCCGCAACGAAGGGTGGTTGGTCGGAAGACGGTAGGAAAGTGAAGGGTACCTTGCATTGGGTCTCCGAAGCGCATGCCTTGCGAGCCGAAGTCCGTGAATTCGAACCCTTATTTTTGGATGACAACCCTGGCGCTAATAAAGATCAGGCGTTTACCGAGCATGTGAATCCAAATTCGTTAACCAAGAGTCTAGCCGCAAGGGTGGAGCCTTCATTGGCCACAGCGGAACCCGGCATGCGTGTCCAGTTTGAACGCCAAGGCTATTACTGTCTGGACGCTAGAGATTCAACGGCTGAGAATCTGATCTTCAACCGCACCGTAACCTTACGAGACAGCTGGGCCAAGATCGAAAAGAAAATTAACGCGCCTGGTTGAACCTTTCGTTCTCAATTGTTGTGCCGTTATTCACCACCCAAACGACAGTAGCACGAGGCCTTGATATCGACATCAGCCCGGCTGCAAGCTTTGGTCAATTGTTTATTTACGTCTTTCGCCTCGGAGTCCAGGTTCTTTCGCGCTAAACACTCTGCCAGTCCATGTAACGACCACGCGTTATTGGGGTGCTTCTTCAAGTCGGCTCGGTATACCTGTTCGGCTTCATCTACCTGGCCTTGTTCTAGTAATAGCGCACCTAGTGCGTGGCGGGCAGGCTGCATCCAACCCCATGGCTCATCATAATTAAGCGCATCATCACGGTCGACTGCTTCACGTAGATTGGCAAAAGCCTGTTTGAATTCTCCCTTACGATACGCGATTTCACCGTTGATCATGGATTCTGCGATACCCATGATGGCATCAGAGCGATTGTTGAACAGGTAGCGAGTCTCTGGGATTTTGGATAAGGCCAGGTCAAAGTCTGTCTTTTCTTTTTGCGCGGCCTGGATATCGCCTGTCGCGGCAAAGGCGAGAGCGCGAGCATAGTGCCACACGGTTCTTGTTACAAATAGAGACTCGTCCGGCTGTGGCTGTTTCAGTATCTCTTGCCAATGGCCAAAACGGATGTAGACATGCATCACCGTGGGGATAAATGCTTCCAAAAAATCAGGGATGGCGGCTAACAGGCCGTCGGGAATTTGTTTCTCTATTTCCTTAGCCGCCTTTAAGGCCAATTCGCTTTGTCCATCAAACATGGCCGAATAAACGATGAAGTGGTAGTTGTGAATACGGTACAGGGTGTAGAAATTCATGTTGCCGCGCATATCTAGATAGGCGGCGTCAGCGGCGAGTGCATTTTGATTGGCTTTTATGGACGCTTCATAGTCACCCACCAATACGTCAATATGGGAAGGCATATGCAGTAGGTGACCAGCTCCTGGCATGGCTTGTCGTAATTGATTCGCGGCTTTTAGTGCCTTATCAGGAAATGGTGAAGCCTCCATGGTGTGGATGTAGTAATGGCATAACGCCGGATGTTGCGGCCACCGACTGAGACCTACTTCAAGAACGGCCACAATTTCTTTGGTTTCGGGCATCATTTCCCCGGCAGGTGTCCAGTGGTACCAAGGCCGTAAGACCATCATCGATTCGGCAAATAGAGCCGCGATATCTGCATCGTTCGGGTACTTTTTGTAAACCTCGCGCATTGCCTCGGCAAACGCCTTATTGAGTTGGGAGCGATCCTCTTTTACCTCATTGGTGTAGCGATGAGATAGTGCCTGGATCAGGTCTTTCTCCACGGGTTCAATGGAAGCCATGTGTTTTGTGGCTAGTTGGCTGTTCTTAAACGCGCGTTCAACGGCGTGTTCGTCCATGACCATATTATTGATATTGGGCCCAGATGCGTAGGCAGCTCCCCAATACGCCATGGCACATGAAGGATCTAACTCGATCGCTTTCTCAAAACAGCGAACCGCCTCTTCGTGGTTGAAAGCAAAAGTAAGTGCCAATCCGCGATCGAACCAAAGTTGTGCTAGTGGAGAATTCGATGAAACTTGGCGATGAAAATCCCCAAGTGAATAAGGCAGTGGCTGTTGATCGTCCAGCGCATAAACGGTGGAACTCAACACGTGAATACTCAAATAAACGAGCGAAATCCTGACATCAAACATGGTTGCTGACCTCAAATCAATGATTAGATATAGATTGTGCAATTGATAAGGTCAGCATACACCCGAGTCGATGATCAGACAACGACGATAGTGGCAAGTCTTCGTGTAGCATTTTTGGACCTACCAGTAACTGTGCCGATGAGGGCGGTACTAACCTTTGCAGATACGTTATTCCAATTTAGTCGCCCTTCATTTTTAACTCATTGTCCTTATGGCACCTCATCAAACAGGGGGCTTCTTAAGGTTTTGGGGTCGACGACAAACTACTCCTTTTCGAGCGAGTGGGTTCTTTTGTTGGTAAGCACTCAGCCTCGTCACTGATCGTGAGCGTCAACCGAATAATGTCACGAACACGGATCAGAAAGTGGGATTTGGTATGTAAGACATGCGAAAAGGGGCGGGCAGATCACGATCTCGTCGAACTGAGGGTCGTCAATTTGGGTGATGGTCCAGCTTTCACGCGACAGCTTTCATGCGATACGTCCCCAAATTCGTCCTTTCTCAAGCCGAAAACGCCAAAGCGCGACAGGATATAGCCCCGACCGAGAGGTCGGGGTAAGGTCAAAAAAGAAATCTTGAGCCCCATAGGGCGATACATCCAACCCCCAAGACGGAATCGAGAGTTCCCAGGTGTGCCCTGTGGCACAGGCGTCACGCCTGTGGTCTTAAGATATTTGATATCAATATATTAGGACTACTAGAAAAGACGTTTTTAAACCAGGGTTCCAGACGCCCAGGGGGGTCTTTAGGTGTGTGGCATGTAACCCCGGCCTTACGACCGGGGCTATGATCTGTCTCCTCATTGGGGCTCAAACCCTCTTGTTGTTAGCCAAAGAGGCGTGGTTCGCGTTAATCCGGTCAGTGAATCGAGCGCAGCGAGGTTCGCAAGCGAAGAGGAAGGTGCGCGTGATTTCAAGCTACATACCCGAGCACCTCACTACGTTCGATGCTCGGTATCAGCTCTTCGGTGGGGCTAACCCTTCGTCCAAAGCGGTACCTCAGTCGCTCGGGCTCCTGTCGATACCGCACTCCGTCGGAAGACGCTTCAACCTTCGTTTAACTAGGCTGTTACGGATCCGTTGTTTGCCACATCTCGATTTCAAAAGGCATACAGTACGATTGATAATGTGATCGGCCTGACCACCAAAATGAAACTTCACACGACGCCCATCGGTCGACCAGACCGAACAGCACAACGCCCGTATTTTCTCAGGCGTTACGCATTGTGTTACATTTGAGTCATATCTAATCCGGATGGCGCTGCTCATCCGCTTACCTCGAACGATATGAAAATTATGACAGCTAGGTCCGATATACTTGACGTATGCTTATTGGAGGTAGTCAGCCCAAAATTAGGTATTTGATAAGTAATGAATGGGGACATGTCATCGTTAAGCTAGTTTAGTGCCTATTTTTGAATCCGGACTTGAGTAAGGCGACCGTTTCTTCTTGATTTATGAGTTCTTGGGACCCATGTTTTAACCATCACCAATAACCATATTTCTTTGAGGGGGAACTTATGGCACGTCATTGTCGTTTGAAGTCGCACTTGGATGGTCAGGCTTACCACGTCATGCATCGAACGGTGCGCCCCGCCTTCGCTTAAGCTATGGCGCGGCAAGCAGGCCTTTTTGTTCGAAGACGAGGTCAGTAAAGAATGGATCTATCAGGAAATATTGGCATTAGCTGAGATCTACACCGTGGATCTCCATGCGATTGCCGTCATGAGCAACCACCCGTTTTCGTTGCCAAGACATTGCCCATGATCCCAGATTGCTGTTTGCAACTCTACCGCGGCAAGCTACCACATCGTGTTGAGCATGCTGAAACCGGCGTTTACGGAAAAAGAGGTGGAAGCGCGTTTTATTCGCTATCAACGTCGATTGCGGCATAAGCAGAAATGGTACGTATGGCG
>JAJCXM010000002.1 GCA_029263455.1 Holophagae bacterium | reverse complement strand
TACCGATTGAGTCCGCCGATTTACAAAAGGCGATCGCCTCATTTGACCTCGACGAGATCGCCGATTTGGTGTTGCGTCGGACTGAATGGATGATGCAGAGTTTGGTGTTAGGTTCTGAATCTTTCTGTCGAGACATGATTGCTCGTTATGGCTTACAGTCGTCTGGCTACAATCAACCTTTTCAACTCACGCCAGGAATGTGTAATAGCCATCTAAGGGCAGGCCCGCACTCCAGCGCTTAGCGGCGATCCAACTACCATTCCTTTGAAGTAAGTTCACGCCGTCCGTAATGGCGATAGTCCGTCCAAAATTGTCGGTGCTGTCCTTCGTTCGCCGAGACTCGCATCAATCTGCTCGACCTCACTTCAAATTAGGAATCGGACGGTGAAATAAGCCGGTAATCCGATTCGAAACCGTTTCAAATGCCTGTTAAGCGTCGGACCTGTGGTCAAAAGAAGATGGGTTCGCGGCTGATTCAACTTGAGACGGCATGATGCGCGCCAGATAGAGCAATCCTGCGCGCGAAATTGATCATGCCATCGACAATTTATGTGACAAATATTAGTCTATACGTGCGCTGTCCCGCTGTTTCCCGCTATACGTGCGCCGTCCCGCTGTTTCCCGCTCCGCTCTGTCCCGCTGTTATCCAGTAACAGTCAGGATTTCAAGAATGGGTAATAAACTCGCTTCACGACAACGTGTCCCCATAAGTTTGTTCTTTAGGCCTTAGGGCTTAGAGAGGGGCAAGTTACGTGAAACATAATGTATAAGCCAAATTTAGGTGAAACGTGATCCAGCGCTTCAAGTTGCAGTCTCCAGGACTGAATCGACCATACGAGTTGGTTTCAGGTTTATCCAACACGCATATGCTAGCTGCTCCGCATTCAAGTCAATAACGGACTTGACGGAAACCAAAATCCCTTCTTTGTAGCCTTTAGGCCATCGAACGGGAAGAAGTGTGTCAATAGACAGGCAAATAGTCTTCGAGTGAGCTCTTTTGCCGAATCGTTGACGTGAGAAACAGCTGTTCCATCCTATTTGAGCGAATCGCAGACGGATTAGGGACGTTTCGGGTACTAAAGACAAAATCAGGCTCATTAAACCGGCGAAAAGATCAGTGACATATCAAACTATCGGACAAGTCGGACGGGGCCAGATTCATGTTGTTTTCTTAGCGAGCCTTTTGAGTTTCGAAACCTGACACCTACAAGGTAGGTTTCGCTTACCCATTCTTCGGCAAACAGCGAGAGATTGAGCTTTTTTAGTATTTTGGGTTGCCATTCAACTTTCGCAATAAGACTCAGGTCGCTGACCTTGGGATGACGTTCGCTGCTAGCAATACCGGTCTCAAACATCAGGCTATCAAGAAAGTAGGTTCGAAACTGGAGTCCCATTTCCAGACTGCCTTCGCCCAAATCAAAGGTTTCATATCGTGCGAAGGCTGCCACGGTCAGTCGATCGTCAATGAAACGCTGAATCTGAATCTCAGCGGATTGGCTTGAAAGGTCCGACAAGCGTTTCGCAGCAAGGCGAGTGCCCACCAACCATTGATTTTCACGATAGAAGATGGCAGCGCCGACTTCGGAGAGCAGCAATCCGCTCAAGTCGGAAAGGCGACCGTCAAATTGCAAACGCCATTTATTGGTGCGTTCGAACTTCAGCTGAACGCCTTGTCCGTAGGTCACCAAATCGTCTGTTTCGCCCATAAAAGTCTCTGCCGATACGTGTATCGGTTGTGCTGATACAGCTAGAGAGAAAAGACTAATTACCAACCTAAAAAACATAGCGAACTCCCCATTCGAGTGACATTCCATCTAAGCTGGGATTCTCATCAACAAGCCCTCGGCCGTTTGATACATGTCCTGCCGACCACGAAATGCTGGTCAACCAGGACGCATTCATTGAAATACCTACGCCGAATCCGAAATGCCGGCTCCCATTGACTTTCGATCCTTCAGGTGGAAAAGGTTTGTCACTGAAAACCAATCCCCAGCCATGATCCAAGTACAAGTGCCAAGTGGCGCGATTGACCGCATACCAACGCAGGGAAAAGGCCAAGCCCAAGAGCAGGGCATCGGCTTGTTCGCCCTCACGCATACCTTCAGCTTGACTAAATGAGCTTGATCCATAAAGTCCAACGCGTTTTGTCAACATGCGTTCCAGCCCAATTTGAAGGCCAGCAATGCGGAGATCCTCTTGATTTTCTGTTTCCTGAAAATAGCTAATCCGAGTGTCAACCAAAGTCGTACCCTTGCTTAGCTGAGCCTGTTGTGCCGGAATCCATAAGCCAAACGACAAGATCAGCATTATCTTCATGACGGAATCCTTTCGGTGATCAATGTCAGCAACGCATGCACGGCCGCAGTTACGTCGATGGCTTTGAAATAGTGGTCTGAGCCGACAGCTAGCAATGTAATGCCGTCGACGAACACCTGATCGTGCAACAGGGCAAGACCGTCATTTGGACCCTGACTGCGTAGCCGTTTGTACCCGAACCGGGCGTCTTGTGTGAGATCTGCACGAAAAGGCACTGGAACTAGAGCAATTTTGAGTATGTGGCTTGGGAGCTGAAGGCGTTCAAATGCAAGCTTGCGTCGCGCACTCGAAAGACTTTGTAATCCCTCTAAACCTAGGTGGTCGTGGGAAAGAATCAAGCGCGAAATCCAGCACCACCGGCGTGTAAGCATGATGTCAGCCAGAGGTGTACCGCGCAGTGTGCCTCCCACGCTCAACCATGCCTTCACGTGTTTTAAGTCGTGTTCGGCCAGGTGCGCTAACGCCGCCGCAACTTCTGCGCTGCCCTTGCTGGCACTCACTAGAACCACAGGATTGGGGTAAGTGTTTTTGATGGCTTCCGCGATGACCAAGGCATTGAGCTCGATGGTTCCGTTTTCTTCGACATCGACGAATGCGTAACAGGCATTCAATGGGTCTAGGGCAGCCCTGACGGCAGCCATATCGCTGCCCGTTTCTCGCCCATGTGTTTGGTAAAGCCACCCAGGAACGAGCAGAAATAGGGTATTGGCTTCAAATATTGTCTGGGAATCGGAAGCTGCAGTGAGCAACTTATCGAATTCGTGTTGCCAGGCCAGATTGTCCGGATCTTGATAGACGGAGTCGATGAACTGAGCCGTTTTTGTATCTTGATCAGTAGTTGGGGCCTGGCCGCCTCTCCCACCTGAAACACTAATGTTAATCAGCAACAACAGCAAGAGCACGAGTTTGAGGCCCTTCATGACCGCATCCTCGGGGCTAGTAACTCAATGATCTGCTTGGGCAGCCGAGATTCGTCTATTCCTTGTGGTGAAGGGTCCCAATGACGGTGCATGGCCCAGAACGAAAGCGTTTCAATCATGAATCGGGCTGTGATGGCCGTATCGTGTTCTGGATGCTGCAACTCATGCCGCCTCCGTTGGAGGAAATCGCATAAAAAGGTGTGATAACCCCATCGACCGGTCCCAAACCAGATTGCGCCGATTTCAGGGAGGTCTGCGGCGCATCGATCAATGAGCTTCAAGACACTGCGGTTGGCGTGGAGGCGCTGATACAGCCCATCCAGCAGGCTGCTCAAGTCGAGTTCAGATTCTGGCGACGCCAATTGGGCCAATTGGTTCATCTCGGCCGTTAAGCGCTCTTTGACGTAGCTTGCAGTCTCGCTGATGCTAGGTTCGGCGTAGGGGAGCCGTTTCGCATCTATCGGCATTTGTCCATCTGCGAATCGCAATGTGGCATCGAACAATGCGTATTTTGAGACCACGTAAGTGTAAATGGAACCTTTAGACGACTTCAAGAAATCACTGACGTCACTTATTTTGCAGCGATTGTACCCAAACTGAATAAACACATGCAGGGCGGCATTAAGCAGTGCCGAGATATGCTGAGATTTGATTGTCCTAACCATAGTGCCTCCATTTTTGACTGACTAAGTCGGTCATCTATATAGTACGGTGCTGGTGACTGAAAGAACGACGTGTTTACAACTTTTTGCACTAATGCCAATTGATGGACTACCGTCGTTCATTTGGGATGTTTCAACCATGAATAGGTTATGTTTAGTATGAGTCACACTGATTTTGGTGGGTTGTAATGGTCCTTGGGAAACACAAGTGAACTCAGACCCTGTGTGGAACGGATTTTGTGGGAGGATTTAGCGGGACACCACAGGTTAACGACACATAAATACTTGATTTTCAAGATTTTGGAATTCATGTTTAACCTATCAACTCAGCCAGTGAGGTATTTATGTCTCGGGTTTCACGTTTGAAGTCACATTTAGATGGTCAGGCCTATCACGTTATGAATCGAACGGTGCGTCAGGCGTTTCTTTTTGACGACGACATTTCCAAGGAGTGGATCTATCAGGAAATCCATGAATTGGCATCGATCTATAGTGTTGATTTACATGCGATTGCGGTGATGTCGAACCACTACCACATCATTCTTACCGTGAATAAGCCGAACTTTAGCGAGAAGGAAGTGAAAGCACGCTTTGATGTTTATCAACGTCGCTTGCGACACCCTAAGAAATGGCGTGAATGGCTGTTTGATGAATGGGCGCAGCGGTTGTGTGATCTGTCGCGCTTCATGCAAGATCTCAATTTCTCTATTGCGCGTTACGTGAATCGCCGAGACAAAGCGAAAGGTCGCTTGTGGGGCGATCGCTTTAAGTCCACCCTACTCGATGGCGGCGATGGCTTCTTACGCTGTATGGCTTATGTCGAGATGAACCCCGTGCAGGCTGGTCTATGTCAGCGCCCGTCAAAGTATCGATGGTGTTCTATCGGCCGATTCCATCGCGGTGGTATGAAGGCGGCGGGCGTTAACTTCCCTAAAATAAAGGGATTTGAGTTCGCAAGTACCCAAACCAAACGTCAAAAG
This sequence comes from Holophagae bacterium, assembly GCA_029263455.1. Taxonomy (GTDB): domain Bacteria; phylum Acidobacteriota; class Holophagae; order Acanthopleuribacterales; family Acanthopleuribacteraceae; genus JAGQSC01. Next base: position 173 of record JAJCXM010000002.1, on the reverse strand, counting down.
GCGTTTCGGTTATTTGTGGATCATCTGGCTGGTCGCGAGCATGATCTTGACAGTAAGTTACCGATTGAGTCCGCCGATTTACAAAAGGCGATCGCCTCATTTGACCTCGACGAGATCGCCGATTTGGTGTTGCGTCGGACTGAATGGATGATGCAGAGTTTGGTGTTAGGTTC
>JAJCXM010000001.1 GCA_029263455.1 Holophagae bacterium | reverse complement strand
TATCAACGTCGCTTGCGGCACCCTAAGAAGTGGCGTGAATGGCTGTTTGATGAATGGGCGCAGCGGCTGAGTGATCTGTCGCGTTTCATGCAAGATCTCAATTTCTCTATCGCGCGTTATGTGAACCGACGGGACAAAGCAAAAGGTCGATTGTGGGGTGATCGTTTTAAGTCCACCCTGCTCGATGATGGCGATGGGTTCCTGCGCTGTATGGCCTATGTCGAGATGAACCCTGTGAAAGCTGGTCTATGCCAAAGACCCTCTGAATATCGCTGGTGTTCAATCGGCCGATTCCATCGCGGCGGTAAGAAGGCGGCTGGCGTTAACTTCCCTAAAATCAAGGGCTTTGAGTTCGCCAAGACCCAAACCAAACGTCAAAAGGCGTTTCGCATGTTTGTCGATCACCTGGCCGATCGCGAGCATGATTTGGAGAGTAAGTTACCGATAGAATCTGCTGACCTGCAAAAGGCACTATCGTCATTCAACCTCGACGAAATCGCCGATTTGGTTTTGCGTCGTAGCGAATGGATGATGCAGAGTTTGGTGTTGGGTTCCGAATCCTTTTGTAGAGACATGATTGATCGATATGGCCTGCAAACGGCTGGTTTCAATCAACCCTATCAGCTCTCCCCAGGAGTATGTAACAGCCATTTGAGGGCGGGTCCGCATTCCAGCGCTTGACGGCGGTCTAGCTAAGGTCCTTTGACTCAAGGTCGTCTCGATGATCATGGCGAAAGTCTGTCCAAAAACAGAGATGAGTTTACTCTATTTGCCGAAGACACCCTGAAAGCTGATCTCTTTCACTTACAGATGGGAAACGGGCAACAAAATAAGCCGAAGAACAGTTTTTAGATCGACTCTTAGGCCGATTAAACGTTTAGCCCGCGGTCAAAAGCAGATGAAGTCACTGCTTTTTCACCAAGAGATCCCAAGATGGCCCAAATAGGGGGCAATTCGCCGATCGAAATGGATCTCCTATCTACTGTCTATCTTGTAAATATTGACTTATACTTGCGCTGTCCCGCATTGTTGTCCCGGTGTATAGGTAAGATTGAGGTAACCACAGCCAGTGGTATCGATTTTCGTTATGATTGGTGGATAACCTGACCGCTTGCGACCCTCAGAGGCCCTTATTGTTCTTGCTGTATTTAGTTTTATACGTCGTCGTGTTGCTTGTCGTTACCGTGGCTGTCATTGTCATGGTGGCAGCCATAATGCCATCGAGTGGCGAAGATCAGAATCTAGTCTGGCGCATCCTAACCGGCGCACTGTCTTTCCTGGCCTTAGCGTGGATGCTCCTTATTCCCTGGTTCGGATACCGATTGGCGGCGAATCGGGTCAATGGTGATGATAATGTTTGGCGAGCGTTTCAAAGCGTATTAACCGAAGCGAGAATGAAGCTAGGGTTTCTGCCCATCATTGGCCACCGATTTCGCTTCACTCACGACCTTAGCTTTGAAGTCGATTCCGCGGATCAGCCGATACCCTATGTTGAGAATGAACCCTCAAATCCCTTCAAGGTCGCCAAAGACTATATGGGTATTTATGCTCTTTTGTGTTTCGTCTATTTGGTTAGGGAGATAAGGCGACGCCCGGAATCTATTTCTTTTAGTTTCCTTGTGTTAATGATTCTATGCTTAGCTTTTCCGGCTGTCGTATCGCTGTCCGTGACTATTCTTTCTGCATCTTTTTGGAAACGGTCATTCAGGCAGAGATTTGCCATCTCTCTTAGGTCCTGTAGCAAGTGGCTTAGCTGGTTTTGGGGATTAATGGTTGTGGGAGCATTATTGGAACATTGTGGAATCCAAAACGCAGGCTAACGGTGTGAAATCACGCCGCATCATGCCGTTTTCTAGTCCATGAGCGCTAAATATTGCCAGCGATACTCTTTCACACCTTCAAGTCGTGTATGGTCGTGAAGTCGTATATACTTAGTTAGTACCTAGCACTGGAGGTCTCGGTTGTGACAAAGCAAGCCGTTTTTACAATGAAGTTGGAACACGATCTGCGTGCCGACTTCATGGCCGAAGCCGAAGCAGCACATCGCCCAGCATCTCAAGTGATACGCGAGCTTATGCGCGAGTATGTGCTACGCCAACGTGAGGCGCGCGAGTACGATGAGTTCTTGCGCCGCAAAGTTGAGGCAGGCCGAGGATCATTACGATTAGGTCAGGGCTTGTCAAATGATGAGGTTGAAGCCGAGTTTTCTGCTCGGCGCTCCAAACTGCATGACGGAACGTGAGGGTCCTTTGGTCGGCAGAAGCGCATCAAGATCGCGTTGATATTTGGGATTACATCGCGATGGAAAGCGCGCCAGCGGCTGCCAAAATGGATGAGCTTTTCAGCGACGCGGTGGCCAGGCTGGCCCGGCATCCCATGCTTGGCCGTCCAGGAAAGATCGCTGGCACACGTGAATTGATTCCACACGAGAGCTATCGACTGGTGTACGAGGTCGTGGACGAAACAGTCTGGGTCCTGACGTTGACACACGCAGCCCGCCAGTGGCCTCCATTACGCTAATACACTTTTAGTCTAAACACATCGGAATTTCGGTGTCCTTGCAGCCGCTCATCTGGACGTGTATTGCGGTCGCGTAGTGTCATTTTGTAAGGACATAAGGCCAGCTTTGAATAGCATTACCACGAAACAGACTTGCCTGTTTGATTGTATACATTATACAATAATTAGACCCAAAGATTTTCGGTCGAGCAGGTCGGAACTATGTGGTTAGCAAAGGTAGGTTGGGATTGAAGATTGAGCGTATTGAGAGAAGGCGGTTGGGCCAGCAGGTTTTGGCGCTGTTGACTGACAAAATTATGGACGGCAGCTATGAGGCAGGATTCCATCTTAGTGAAATTCATTTGTGCCGCGAGCTTGCTGTGAGCCGTACGCCGGTTCGCGAGGCACTATTCAAGCTTGAGGAAAAAGGGCTGGTCGTTTCTCATCCCAATCGCGGCTTTTTTGTTGCCAGCCACGACCCAGCGAAGGTCCTAGAGCTTTACCCGGTGTTGGCGAACCTAGAAGTTATGGCGCTCACACTGTCAGAGGCTCCATCGGAAAAAGACATCAAGGCTCTGGCGAAAATTAATCAACAAATTAATAGACCCCCATCTTCAAAACAGTTCCAACTAGATAAAGATTTTCACGCGCTGCTGATTTCAAGCTGCCCGAACAAGGAGCTATTAGCCATCATCGCTGAAAGCAACGAAAAAGTTAGTCGTTTTGATGGCGGATTAAAGCGTGGCCTGGCCAATCCCGAACTGGCTTACCGCGAGCATTTGACGATCATAGATGCCGTAAAGGCTGGTGACATGGGTTTGGCAGCAAAACGGCTAATCGTTCATTGGAATAGCGGTATTGAGACGGTCACGCAATGGATTGAAAACGAAAAGAAGGTGCACAATCATGGATAAGAACAAACTATCAAAGGTTTTATGCGCACTCGCCATAAGTTTTGGTCTGCTTTCAGCAGCTTCCAGCACAGATGCTGACCTCGTACTGACGAAAAAGAACCGCACGGATTGGCAGCGCTTTTTGGAAGAACACCAAACCCATAAATTGATGCTCGAATTGAGCGCGCGACACATACCACAAACGATCGCGATTGTGGGAGTTAACGTCGTCCCTATGACTGATGAAACGGTTTTAGAGAATCAAACGGTCATTGTGAAGGATGGCAAATTCACAGAAATTGGTCCGCTGGATCAAGTGGCTATTCCCAAAGAGGCCCTTGTTATCAGAGAGGCGGCCGGAAAATATTTGATTCCTGGACTGACCGAAGGTCACTCGCACGTTCAACTCAGCCTCAGCCAGTTTCTTGTTTATGTAACAAAAGGGGTGACGAGCGTTCGTGAAATGGATGGATTCCCCTGGATGATTAATGCCCGCGAACTGGCGAAAAGGGACAAGCTCTTGATCCCCAACCTATACGTGGCCGGCCACATTCTTTCCAACCGAGCCTGGCCATTCTATATGACGCAAATCAATCGCGTCGATCAGGCCCACCAAGCTGTGCGCGAGCAAGCGGCCTTAGGTTATGACTTCATCAAAATCCATAATTCCATGCCGGAACCCCTATTTTCAGCGATCTTCGCGGCAGCCAAAGAGGTAGGTCTAGATGTGGTTGGCCATATCCCCAATGAAATCACCATTAAACAGGCCATCGAAGCGGGTATGCGAACCAATGAGCATTTCAAAGGCTATCTATATGATATGACCTTGGAAATTACGGTTCAGGATTATCTGACACCCACGGCAACCTCCGAGCTTTGGAATGCGCCTTCTTTTGCCGCTTACCATGAGCACGTGCGTGGTGATGAAGCGACCAAGTTGGTAAATGAAGAGAATTCACTACGTTTGGTTCCCCGCTGGATGCGAAACAGTTGGCATGAGACGGCCCGTGAACCCATGAACGCACTCACCGAATTACGTCAAGGAACCTTAAGCAAGAAGCGCGAAATCTTCACCAACCTCCTGCAGTTCACTGATAAGTTCTTTGCCGGCACTGACAGCGGAGGTTATGCGTTTATGGTGCCAGGCTATGCGCTGCATGAGGAAGTAAGGATCTTTGAGGAATATTGGTTTTCGGCGTACCGAGGTCTGAAGACGGCAACCATCAATCCGGCGCTTGCCATGCGCGCGGAAAAGGAAATGGGCACCGTTGAAGTTGGCAAACGTGGAGACTTCGTGATTCTGGACAAGAACCCGCTTGAGACGACCAAGAACTTAAAAGACATTTGGGGCGTTGGCATTCGTGGCACCTGGTTGAGCCATGCTGATTTGATGAAGATCGAATCAGCGCTGGAAAGAATCTTTAGCGACAAGAACGTAATCCCCGATTTGAGGCAGGAAAGCCTGGTAACTTTGGTTGAAGAGATGAAGGCTTTGAAGTCAGGTGGATTCCCTTATCCTGACTACCTGCTGGAAGAAATTGAGCTCTTCCTAATAGCGAGCAACCGCAATGACTTGGCCGTCCAAGTTGATCGCCTCCAGGCCAATCCTGGCCTGCCGATTGAGATTCTAGAGTAGTTGGATTTTCGATAATGACGTCAAATTGTGCGAGAGGTCAAAAGCAATCTTGCACCTAAACCAAATCTGCAGAGGTGGACGCCACAACATGTTGTAGTTAGTACTTGTTGAGGCAGACCCGCAATTCTAATGACAGCTCTGTGTCAGCATGCTAACTAACGCGGTACTTACTTAGGATAGAATTGAGACCAACAAAGACTCAGGACGAAGCCATGACCGATAGAGATTTTTCACGCTTGAAAAGACCTAGGGTTGAAATGCCTTCCTTCGTTGAAGTTGCGCTTACTGACCAAAAGCTTATGCTGGCTTTTCGCTCCAGACCCGCCTACCAACAAAACGATTATCTGAGTTGGATCACTAGGGCCAAGCGCCCGGCTACAGTTGAGAGGCGGCTAGAGCAAATGTTGCGCGAACTCATGCAAGGAAATGTATATATGAAAATGGACTATAACCCGTTGGTTCCCTTTGATTAACGAGGTTGGGGATGGGTCAAGGAGCGCCTGTGCAGCGACCTGGCGGTCGGGGCTATATCCTGTCGCGCTATGGCGTTTGGGGCAAGAGACACGAGCGCGATACAACCATGTTAATTGTCTGCGTTATACGGTGAGATAGGACACTGAAAGCGGTAGTCATTGAACGGGGTGATGGAGAGAGAAACCCAAGCGAGGGTGAGATGCCTGTATTTATGGGTTGAGCTGGCATGGATCGCGATGCACGCCAAGGCTGCTTCATGAGTTTGAAATGGCTGCGTTGACGGTTAAGGCAAGGGTGTTGCATGGGTTTCGACCGCAATTGCCCGAGCACCTCACTGTGTTCGATGCCCGGTGTTGGCCCTTCATTGTGGCATGCACTTCGTCTAAAGCGCAGCCTCAGTCGCTGTACTCCTGTCGACTCGCGCACTCCGTTTGCCTTCGGCAAACAGGAAGGTAAACTGTTTAAAATAAGCACTTTAAGTCACGGGCGTGTCGTGTCTGCGCCAAACTCAATCTGTCGGGACAGTGGGCGGGAAATCGTTATAAACACTTGATTGTTCTTTCATAATAAATCATATTTGTCTTTTCAATCCCGTCACTGGAGTGCCTATGTCTCGGGTTTCGCGTCTTAAGTCGGATGATGATGGACAAGCCTATTACGTTATGAATCGAACGGTGAATCAGGTGTTGCTCTTTGATGATGAGGTCATCAAGGAGTGGATCTATCAGGAAATCTTGGCGTTAGCCAAGATCTATACCGTCGACCTCCACGCTATTGCGGTCTTGAGCAATCACTACCACATCGTACTTAGTGTGAATAAGCCGAGCTTCAGCGAGAGTGAAGTCGAAGCACGCTTTGACGTTTACCAACGTCGATTGCGGCATCCTAGGAAGTGGCGGGAATGGCTGTTTGATGAATGGGCTCAGCGGCTGAGTGATCTGTCGCGATTCATGCAAGATCTCAATAGTTCCATTGCACGATACGTGAAACGTCGAACCAATGATAGGGGTCCTGTGTGGGGTGATCGATTTAGCTCCATATTACTTGACGACGGCTGCGGCCTTTTGCAATGCATGCTTTATGTTGAGACATCACCCGTAATAGCTGGCCTTTGTGAACGCCCTTCGGAATTCAAGTGGAGCTCTAGCGGTCGATTTCATCGCTTTGGTCGAGAGGCTGCGGGCGTGAACATTGCTGAAATAAAGGGGTTTGAGTCAGTCGAACCTCAATCCGAACGCCAAGAAGCCTTTCGAAAGTTTGTTGATCATCTGGCCGATTATGATCGTGACCCCAAAACACGACTACCGCCTGATTCCTCTGATTTACTCAAGGTGTTGAGGGCGTTAGATCTCGACGTGATGACGGACATGGTATTGCGTCGGACGGAATGGCTGACCAGTTTAGTCTTGGGATCTGAAGCATTTTGTCGGGGAGTAATGGCCCGAGACGATTTACAGTCGTCGGGCCAAAATCAGCCCTATCGATTCGTGCAAGGACCATATATCAGCCAGTTGCGGGCAAGTTCTCGTGGTCGCGATTGACCGGTTCTTTGAATGATGACCAACCGAATCAAAAGTGAAAAGAGCGTTCGTTGTGATCCTGTTTTGGTTTAGGTCATACTGTGACACGGTCCAGTTAGTGCTTATATCGATGTCTTCAAGCACGAGTTTTTGGCGTCGATAGTGTTTTATGTCTTTAGAAACGAAGGCCGTAATATCGAGGATATTCTTGAGGTTTTACGAATCTTGAAAACTGATCGGCGGTCAGTTGGAATTGATTGTCAATCATCCAGAGCAGACGAGATTCATGTGTGACAGGACCGTTGGATCGATCATGATCCTCAAATCGATCCTTTGGCGTCGTCCAGTACTTTCCGAATCGTTCGTGCCAATTCTTCTTTGTTAACTGGTTTGCCCAAGAATGCGTTGACGCCGATTTGCTCGCTCAACTCTTCAGACATCGACTTTCCATAGCCGGTGCAAATAATGACCGGAAGATCTGGCCTTATCTTTTTGAGTTCCACAACCAATTGGTCACCGGTCATGTCCGGCATGGTCATGTCAGATATAACTAAGTCGAAGCGTAGGGGGGCGGCGCGGAATAGTTCCAGCGCTTGCAAGCCGTCGGCTGCGTTGGATACCGCATAGCCGAGTTTCTCGAGAACCATTTCCATTAGTTTTCTGATGGCAAACTCATCGTCGACAAAAAGGATGCGCTCGCATCCTGTTGGCAGCATCAGCGGCGTTTGTTTGAGCTGTACATGTGGAGGATTCTCGAGTCTGGGCCAATAGACAGAAAAGGTGGTCCCCTGCTGTACTTGAGACACTACGAAAATGTGGCCATTGTGGGCTTCTACTATCCCCGACACCACGGAAAGTCCCATACCGCTACCTTTGTCTGGATCTTTGGTCGAGAAATAGGGTTCGAAAATGCGTTCGAGGGTTGCCGGTGTCATGCCGGCTCCTGTATCGCTGACACTGAGTTTGACGTAGTTTCCAGCTGGCAGATTCAAGTAATGGTCTGCATGAGAATGATCCGATACATAGTCTTCGAGTGTGATGGTTAGCTGGCCACTTACTGGCTCAATGGCTTGGGCAGCGTTGGTGCACAAATTCATGAGGACCTGGTGAATTTGCGACTCGTTTCCAGTGACCCACAGGTCCATTTCCGCATGGACGCCCACTTCAATCCGTATAGTGGCTGGCAGGATGGATCTGATCAGCCCAGCCGTTTCTTGGACCAGTGTATCCAAGCGCAGTGGAGCTTGTTTCTGTGGAGACTTATGGCTGAACGTTAATATCTGCTGAACCAAAAGTTTGGCTCTTTTTCCCCCGGCCAGGATTTCGTGCAATTTATCTTGCAAATCGATGTTTTCCCGCGCGTCATCAAGCGCCAGATCGGCAAAACCGATCATCGAGGCCAGGATATTATTGAAATCGTGAGCGATTCCGCCAGCCAGGGTGCCAATGGCTTCCAGTTTTTGGGCTTGCCGAAGCTGGTCTTCAAGGTTCTTTTGTTCGGAGATATCACTAATCACTAATCTGATCTGTTTTGGTAAGGCAGAACGCCCTTCAACGACAATGGACTCCAGGCTCGCAAGAAATACGTTATTGTTCTTTTTTTTCATGCGCAGTCTACATGTCTGAGGCTGTTCCGTGTCTAGAAGCTGCCTGCGGCTTAAATAGAAGATATCCTGGTCCTCATCATGAACAAAACGGCTAAATGGGCTGCCCACAAGATTGGCGCGTTCCAAGCCAAGCAACATGGTGGCGGTGAGATTTGCCTCGGCGATAATGCCCTTTTCGCCGACGGTCAAATAACCAACCGGAGCGAAATCATATAAATGAGTGTATCTATCCCGCGCTTCTTCAAGTTCTCTCTGAATGCGGCGCAGCTCTTCGTTTTGGGTCTTGAGCTCGACTTGGTGCACACGAAGCTCATGGATCAAAGCCTGCGTGTCCTGGGGAGATGGTTCTAAAACATTTCTAACCTCATCGGCAGCTTCCTTCATGTCTGCTTCGGTCAATCTCGGTTTTCTGCCAACCGGTGGACTTTTTTTGTTTGCCAATTTCTTCTCCACTATTCCTTAGCTAGCCAGGCCAGATTGCGCTCCGTAATTGCAATTTCGGCCAAGCGGCCGTTTTCATCGGTTAATGCGCTGGCTGTCAGCCAAATGTCGACCATGGAACCGTCCTTGGTTTTGCGCTGGCTCTTAAACGACTTTACAGCTTCACCTTTAGCCAGTTTATGAATGATTTCTTCCAGATCCGCGCAACGGTCCTTAGGCGCCAAATCCGAAAATTTCATTTGCAGCGCTTCCGATTCCTTCCAGCCGTAAAGTTGCTGCGCACCTTTGTTCCAGGAAAGAATCTGCCCCTTCAAATCCAGCACGGTGATCGCATCATTGGCATCTTCAAGAATCGCTGCCAGACGCCTGATTGTGTCCGCCTTCTTGACCTTGTGAATATTAATGAATGTCATCACTACACCGCTAATGACGTTTTTGGTCGTCCGATAGGGGACAATCTTGACGGCATGCCAAATCTCATCCAGTGAAAGGATTTCCACCTCTACTGTATTGAGGTCTTTGAGGACCTTCGCGGCCAGATCCACGAAATCGACATTTGGGAAGCGAGTTTTAAGATCGTTTAACGGCCTGCCAACATCCGTCTGAATTAGATTGATAATATTGGCTGCGGATGGTGTGAATCGCTGAATGCGAAGTTCGGTGTCCAGGAAAAGTGATGCGATCTCAGTTGAGGCTAGAAGATTGTTCATATCATCATTGGCTTTAGTGAATTCATCCAGCCGACTCTGTAGTTCCTCATTCACCGTAGCCAGTTCCTCGTTAGTGGATTGCAGTTCTTCTTTGGAGGTCTCTAATTCTTCGTTGGTGCTCTGAAGTTCTTCATTGACCGATTGCAGCTCTTCATTTGTCGATTTGAGTTCCTCGTTGGAAGTTTCCAATTCCTCGATGGTGGCCTGCAGATATTCACGAGTAGACTGTAGTTCGTGTTCTAGAATTTGCAAATCGCTTTCAGGGCGTTGCGTTTTCAATGCTGCAGGTTTGTTTTGATCTGCTTTTTCTTTCGGTGTCTTATCCTCAAAGACCACGAGCATTAGACCGGGGCTAATCTGTTTTACCGACAAGTCGACGATGGAAGTTCCGCCGTTATCCGTGATCCGTATGTCCTTACAGTAGCCATTCGAGTTTTCCCGGGCCGCTTTGTACAGAGTCGCTGCGAGGGCAGGCTTTAGATCTTTACGGGCCATGTCTAAGATATTAAAGATCGGTTTACCTGTAGGTAAGGTTAGGTAGCGGTCGGTTTTGCCTGAAAAATGAAATATTCTAAATTTATGGTCAACCACAACCCCGGGGGGGGTGAATTGATCTAGGATCTCTCTTTCTACCATTGCCTGGATAGTCCTGGCTTGCGACGTATCATCCTTTTCGTCAGGTTCCCCATTAGGTCGGGCGGGGTAATCGATTTCAGAGAAGCGGGTGGGTATGGTGTCCGTACGTCCTTTTTGACGCTCAAAAATCTTCCATTTGGCATCGATCGGTTTGAAAACGTCCGTGTGATCACCGATGCTTTCAGATGTGCCCAGTAATAGGATGCCGTTGGGCTTTAACGTGTAATGAAAAAGAGGCAGGATCTTTCTTTGAAGCGTATTATCCAAATAGATCATTAAGTTTCTGCAACTAACTAAGTCCAATCTTGAAAAGGGCGGATCTTTGATGAGATTGTGCAGCGAAAAAACAACCATGTCGCGGAGCTGCTTATTAATCTTGAAGAAACCGGTTTTTCGATCAAAGAAGCGGTTAAGTCGTTGCGACGAGACATCTGCAGCAATGCTGTCCGGATAGACCCCTTTACGGGCGCTGTCAAGAGCCGTTGCGTCAATATCTGTGGCAAAGATTTGAATGTCAAGTTGATGAGTGGTCTTATCAAGTGCTTCGCATAAACAGATGCCCAGTGAATAAGCTTCTTCCCCGGTTGAACAGCCAGCAACCCAGAAACGGATTGTTGAATTAGGTTCCTGACGCTCCAGCATAGCAGGCAGCACTTGTTGCGAAAGTATGTCAAAGGCTTGCGGATCCCTGAAGAAGCTGGTAACTCCGATCACCAGATTCTTAAAAAGGACATCGATCTCCGCTGGGTTCTTCTGAAGATAAAGAATGTAATCGGGTAGGGTTTTTACCTGTTGAATTGCCAGTCGGCGTTCGATACGCCGGGCGATGGTGCTCGACTTGTAGTGGGAAAAGTCGTGGCCAGTCTTACTGCGAATTAGAGCAAAAATCTTCTGCATCTGGCTGTTGACTGGGGGCTCGTTGAGTTGGAATTTATCCAGGGACTCAATAATTGGATGCTTGGCATAACGAGCCAATGTTTCCGGCATCTTCTCCACTGGAAGAATGAAATCAACAAGACCTGTTTGAATAGCGCTCTTTGGCATGCCGTCATATTTGGCGGTTTCAGGTTTCTGCACCATGACCATCCCACTGTTGCCTTTGATGGCTCTGATCCCAAGCGCGCCATCAGATGCGGTTCCCGAAAGGATGATGCCAATTGCTTTTTCATGCTGATCTTCGGCCAGAGATCGGAAAAAGAAATCAATGGGCATATTGATTGATTTGGATTTGACAGGTGCCATCAAGTGTAGGCAGCCATTGAACATGGCGACGTTCATGCCGGGCGGATTCAGATAGACGTGATTGGCTTCAACCTGAACGCCGTCTTCTATTTGCACCACGTTCATCTGCGTGTGTTTGTCCACGAGCGACGCCATAATACTCTTGTAGTTTGGACTCAGGTGCTGAATGACGACAAATGCAAAATTGCAGTCGGGTGGCATGATGGAAAAGAAATCGCTAAGTGTTTCCAAGCCGCCGGCCGAGGCGCCGATTCCGACGATCGGGAATTTGATGTCCTCGTTTGAATTCTCTTCAGGCTTGGCCATATCCAAAAGGCTAGCGTCGACAGGCAACACCTTTTTCTTTTTTGTCGGCATATTAGCCGCCATTCCTGACCGGATCATGAATTCCCGTGGTTGGATTAGAGTCGCAACCGGGATTTTTGTGGCCCGGATCCATCATAACGCATACCCATTCCGAATCCCATCGGAAGAGTTTTATCCGTTTAGCCCTGATGTCTTCATACATGACAATAAACCTGAATGCTGGCTTATTTGAATGGCGCAGGCGCCATTAAGGTTGGATTAAGGAAGTGCCACGTTAAGCAATCCGCTTGGGCTCCATCAGCTCGTTCCGTGACAATTGGCAGGGACAGGTTTTGGTATATGGGCTGGGCTAGGGACGGATTTCTTGCCTGTCTGAGTGGATCTATCAGGATAATTAATCACGCACAAGTGAACACGGAACATCGAAGACGACGATCGCCTATTCCTCACTTAACGATGCGATCAATTCTTTTGCTTGTTTCAAGTCGTCAGCCGATTCTTCGCCGCCCGCTTCGAGAATGCGTAGCGCATCTTCAAACAACTTGTTGGCTTGATCGCGATCGCCTTTTAGCCAGTCGCTCTTACCCAAGAGCAGCTCGTACTGGGCTACTTGCCAATGATCAGGTCCCGACAATGTGCGGCGGATCTCAAGCGCGCGCTCAAAATACGTTCTAGCCTTCGCAGAATCGCTCTTCATCAAGTACAGCTCGCCGAGAAAAGCCAGGCTGCGTGCGAGTTGAGCGTGGTCGGGACCGAGTTTTGATTCGCGGATGTTGGCTGCTCGAAGCTGAATTTCGATGGCCTCTTCGATGCGACCCTGATCACTGACGGCCCTGGAGAGATTATCCAAACTCCACGCCGCGGCAGGATGATCACTGCCTAACATCTTCTCTCGGATGCTGAGCGCTTTGCGATGGTATGACTCAGCAAGTTCGGGCTTACCCATATCGGCGTTCATGACACCCAAACTGTTCAATGTCTCCGCGACGGTGGGATGTTCATCGCCGAAGATGATGCGTTGTTCCTCGAGTGCCTGCAGAAAAAGCGGTGCAGCTTCTTCTAATCTACCCTGGCTGGCGATTGCTGCGCCCAGACTTTGAGCGCTGTGAGCACGGAGTGTGTGCCCTGGCGGTCGAATGGCCTTCATTACCTGATAACACTCGCGAAACTGGGCCTCGGCCTGTTTCCATTTGCCTTGTCGAAAATAGGTGACGCCCAAGTTATTGATGGCCTTTGCCATGTTGTGACGCTCCGACTCGCCCGCCCGACGGAAGAGTGCGATCGACTCTATCCCGGCAGCCTCAGCTTCTGGATATTGTTGGCGATCGCGTTTGACGCGGCCCAAAGTGTCCAGGATCGAGGCGTTACCGATTTCTTTTTTTTGGTCTGGCGGTAACAGGGCTGTGGCAGCGTCAAGGTGGTTCTCTGCCCCTTCGAGATCAGCTTTTCGAATGGCAATGGTGGCAAGCGTGACTAAGGTTCCGATTTGGTCCTTAATGGTGGATCCGGGCGAAGCTTGCAAGAGTTCCAAAGCTTCAGATGATTGTTGTTCTGCCAATTCATATAGTCCCAAATCGCGATATACGTTGCCGATATGGGCTTTGACCAATGCTTTTACGATGGGCTGGTCAGTAAGCTCGTTCTCAATGCGTTCTGCTCCTGCTTCAAGTAGCTCGCGAGCGGTCCGGTCGGCGGGCGACTTGACAGCAGACGCTCCGTCAACACCAAAATCACGAAAGAGACCGAGCAAGAAGTCCGTTACTGCTTGTGTTTCATCTCGTGCTCGGTTGGCGGATGCCGCTTCAATTCTTGCTTGGGACTCGGCTTCGCGCGCCCGTACGAGGCCGACGGTCGTGGAAACTGTGCCCGTGATGATGGCTAACAAAGCGACAAAACTAGCGATAAACGCCAATCGGTAGCGCCGAAATAGTTTTCCGGCCAAGTAACTCAAAGTGGCAGAACGGGCACTGACCGGTTCGTTTGTAAGAAAGCGCTCTAGGTCTTGAGCCAACTCGGCTGCTGAACTATATCGTCGCTTGGGATTCTTATCGATGGCGTGCATGACAATGCCATCCAGGTCGCCGCTAAGTTGACGGGTCAGTGCGCTTGCTTCCAGCTTGCGGCTGCCCGCCACTTCGTCGCGTTGGTCCTGATCGAGTCGTCGGACCAATAGGCTCGGTGGCAGCACCAATGAATCCATTTGACTGGTCATTACCTGGGCCATGGTTGCGGCGTCTTCACCCCAAGGCCGACGGCCCGTCAAAATCTCGTAGAGCATCACGCCTAAGGAAAAAATATCAGATCGCGTATCGGGTTCCCTCTTTCCGAGTAAGCCAAGCGCTTCTGGGCTCATGTAGGCGGGTGTGCCGATCATCTGATTGAGCGTTTCAGGCTCGCCAGGTTTTTGGTTATCGAGTTCTTTGGCAACGCCGAAATCAATGATCTTGGCGAAGGCTCGCCCGTCGATTTCGGTCACTAACACGTTAGTCGGCTTAAGGTCACGATGCAGCAGTAGTTTGTTGTGGGCGTGGTCTGTGCCACGACAAACATCGACGAACAGTTGGACACGGGCTTCAATGCTTAACTTGTGTTCGTCGCAATATTGATTGATGGGCAGTCCATCGATGAATTCCATGGCGAAATAGGGTTGCTGATGATCGGTGGTCCCGGCCTCAAGCAGCATACCGATGTTGGGGTGATCGAGCCGTCCCATGGCGTGGCGTTCCGCTTCAAAACGAAAGCGTGCAAGCTCGCTGTCCATCGAATAGCGTAAGATTTTGACGGCGACTTTACGGCGCACGGGTTCATCCTGGCTGGCTAAATAGACGCGACCCATGCCGCCCTCGCCAAGGACCGATTCCAAGCGGAACGGACCCATTTGCCGAGGCAGCTCATCGATGGTGCGTGCCCGTTCTGAACTTGTCAATTCGACGGGTTTTGCGATTGTTTGATCTGGCGCGATTGTCTTGAAATGTTGGCGTAGTTCGTTAGCCACTTCGGGGTCCTGATCATTCAGGAACTCGATTTGCTGGTCATTGGTAAGGTCGCGGACCTTGCTAAGTAATTCTTGGATGTTTGGTTTAAGGTTCATAGGTCTAACCATTTAGAGTATCGGGTAGATTGAACCTAAGCTCAACTGTTTAAACGCTGCGACCTGCCCCTAGTTGGGCGTTTACTTAATCTGTGCCTAGTGGACCGTCATCAGTAGTCTTCATGGCTACGGATGATGGTTGGGTCCAACCCGGTTGGGCTGACTTGACAGGCATTGTCTTTGATAGAATCAAGCCAACCTCAAAGGAGAATGTAATGGCACAACCCATCGTGTTTTTTGACATCGCTGGCCCTGATGACAAAGCGCTTAAAGAATTTTATGCATCGATCTTTGAGTGGGAATTCGATCAGGCAGGACAATTCACTGTTTCCGTTGTATCGCCTTTTGTAGGAGCGATCCGCAAAGACCCGGCCGAGAAACGCGTCTATATTGGGGTACCTGATGTAACCGCGACATTGTCGCTCATCGAAGAGTCTGGTGGCTCCATCGACGTGCCGCGATTCGAGGTTCCTGGCGTGGTCGTTTTGGGCCTTTTTCGCGACCCAGCAGGTAATCCGATGGGCCTAGTTGAAATGGACGGCGTCGATCATCGCGTTCCGGAGTAGTCGAACCGGATACGCAGCGGTTATTGGCCAAGTTGTCACCGGGCCTATGCGTGAATCGGTAAATCACAGTGTGCTTGCATGATTCGATTCAACCAGCTTTTTGAGCTTGTCGAAATCAGAGCATAAATTCTTGTTGCCGATCATTTTGAAGAGCGGGGCCATGGCGCGTAGGAAGAAGGATCCTAGTTCGAAGTCCATATTGGCCGTCAATCGTGTTTGTCCGTTCTCTTCCTGCAGTTGGTAGTTTGAAACGCCCTGATATTTGGGCCCATCCAAAGAGGTCAGTCTTACGACTAGTCTTTTATTCGCGACCACCTCTAATACTTCCGACTCCATTTTCATGATGCGATCACCTTCCTTGATGGTCATGAGCGCCACAGCGCCAGGTTCGGTACCGCTGCCGCGAATGACTTGACTGTCCACTAGACCACTTACCCATTGTTTCAGGTAGGTGGTTTCAGTCAGAAATGGGAATATTTGGTTGGGTGTGGCCTTTATCGTGGTTTGTACTTCGTAGTGGCATGTCTTGTTCAGCAAGCCGCTGATGAGCGCTGCCAAGCCGACTAATAATGCGAGAATAGCGATGCCGATGAGAAAAATTTTCATCTATGGACTCCTAAGTTTTGGCGTGAGTTAGAGGCGTTTAACGGGGATGCAAATGTCCGTATGATTGAGGCCGTATTCCGGGTTTATGCGGGTCTCGCGATAGATTTCTATGACAGGTAGGCCGATGATCTCGATGTTTCTCAGCTCTCTCAACTGCTGCCCAACTTGCACATAGGCTTCTACCAATGTTTGCCCCAAGGGCCCTATGTAGGTGGTGACTGCGTAGTCACCGGCTGGTAATAACTGATGTGCAACCCTGCCTTGCGGTTGGAACGGATACGGAACGTGCAGACAAGCGTCAAAGCGCAGCTGATGGTTGGGCGTAATGCCAGGCGCATCGTGGCCGATGCCGATCAGTTGCGTGGGTAACGATTCCTTTTGGTGCCTTGTGCGCCATGTCAATAACTCGTCGAAAAGGCCCGGATCGACGTCCACGTAGGGTCCGGTGTTACGGATAAATGCGAGGTGAATGCTCTTTAGTGGTTTGACCGTGGTTTGAGAGAGTTGGTATTGCTGGGTGAATGCGTTAATCGCGTTCTTAGGCGTTTCCTGGGGCGAAGTAGGGAAGGTTGATTGTCGATAATGGTTAGGCGCCATCCCAAATCGTCGTTTGAAGGCACGGCTGAATGTTTCGGGGTTGCTAAAACCCATCTCAAATGCGATTTCGGTAACGTTGGAGCTATGCAAGTGCAGGTGGAACGCGGCGCGTTCCAATCTCAACCTTTGGGTATAGCTTTTTAATGTTTCACCTACATGCTGTTTGAACATGCGATGGAAGTGGAAGTCAGAGAAGCAAGCACGTTGAGCGAGGTTAGTGAGCGATAAATCTAAGTCCAGGTGATTCTGGATATGCACAAGGATGGGTAACAAGTGCGTGATCGACTGCGTCGTTTCGTGGGCGGCTACGTTCGTCATGATCTGCATTATAGGAACAAGGCGATTGCGCGACATGACGTTTCTTGCTTTTTGTCAGTGCGCCAAGAGTCAGAGGCTCGAAGGTTTTGAAAACACAGATCACGCCATGCTACGGCGACCCCGTTCGGGCCACTGACCGCAATGAATAGAGGAGTGTCTCCTGGTCAGGTGGTTTTATAAAGGTAGCAGGAAGTGTATATCAACAAGTTTACGAACAAGGTGGAAAATGCGGCGACTAACTCCAGTCTCCTCGGCATTCCTAAGGGGCGAACAAGCGGCGCAATGTAATGTTGGGTCCATGATTCTCGATAGGTTTTCTTGCAGGCCAATATTCTCAATTTCTGCTCTAGAGGTGTCAAGGGACAGACCCAACTGGCTAGGTTGACAATGACCACCCAGGCCACAAGGGGGATGTGAAATAAGGCATTTGAGGGTTCCAAAATGGTGAGTAACCCTCCAAAAACGGCATAGACCGAGATAAGCAAGTGAAGGGCTAAGACGGAATCTGCTGCATATCCATACCATCTCGTCTTTGGCCCAAGCTGAGTCAACTTATCACCCACAAAAAGCAACCTCGGCTTTGAAGCTAATCCTGGTGAGAATATGATACTTCCTCATGGATTTCGAATAATACAACACAACCCCGATCGATGATCCTATCCATGGGCGGACTCTTGGTTCTTTTATTGCATTGAAAGGTATGCGTTTGGAAGTGCCATGTTGGTTGTAGGGCTTTGGATATGCGCCTCAATCTCTCCAATTTAAGCGTACCCCTCTGGCTATTGAAGTATAAGCGTCTGCTCCGGAAAATTGGAGCGCGTTTTGGGCAGGCCAACCTTAATGGTATTGATCACGATGGCCTGCGTTGCTTACATAGTTTGGACAAGAAGCCCATCAGTGAATCTCCATCCAAGATGACGAAGAAAAGTCTTAACCTCTTCATCATTCGCCATGTCGCTGTGAACCCAATTTGAGGGAGGAAATTGCTGCTGGCGCTATTGCTTGTCGATCCCGTTTGGGCGACTGGGCACAATGAATAAGGGCTTATTTGAAAGGCCAGTTGTGCGCTGGCAATGGATTTGCACTTTTCGTTAGTCGAGGGAGGAAATTCATGATTTGCTTTTGGTTGATTCAACTTGTCACATTATTGGGTGACACCGATTCAGATACAGTCGCCGTTCCCATAGTTGGGTTTAGGCTGGTGACGGAAGAGCTTGGGTCAACGATTCGATTCAGTGTCGCATCCGACCGTGAAGCGGCCGTAGACACGGTCCAATGGCAGTTTGGAGACGGTTGGACTTCACAACAAAGAAACCCAAGCCATAGATACAACCAACGTGGTTTGTATGAGGTGACAGTTAGGATTAAGAGCGGCTGGCATCATCAAACGATTAGACAAGAAATCACGGTTAACCTAGATGAGTCGTGTGATCAGGATTGGTATTGGCCATACGCGGAGTGGACCGGTCTCGACTTGCTTGCCGTAACCGCTGGAGCACCGGGATTTGTAGCGGTTGGCGAACGGGGCGTGATTCTATTTAGTGAGGATGGCAGGCGTTGGTGTGAAGCACCGTTTAGTCGACCAGAACGTATTTACGATGTGATTTGGGATGGTGCGCGCTACCTCGCCGTCGGATCTCACTCACTCTATTTCTTGGGCACATTCTCTAATTATGCCGTGGTTTGGCAAAGCACTAATGGCTTGGATTGGCGTGCTTTGGCCTATCTGCCTAATTCTCTCCATGGCATCGTACATCATGCGGGCGTGTACGTGGCGATTGGTTATGGAAGAATCCTTCAGAGTTTCGATGGCGAGGTATGGCAACGAGTGGTCGCTGTCAGCAGCAGCATTTATCACGATGTGATTTGGGATGGAACGATGTTTCGCGCATCTGGATACTTTCCCGGGTCGCGGATAGGGAACCCCGGTCATTCGGATTGGACCAGCAGTGACGGCCTTGAGTGGCAACACCATGAGTTGGATTATTCCTCTTCTCTTGGTCAACTTGCTTCAGGTAACGGCGTTATCGTTTCCGCCCTTAGCAGGTTCGCGACTTTGCAAGCCGACGGGACATGGCTGGAAGGATCAGGTACAAAAAAGACGGTCCATGATCTTGTCTTTGGCGACGACATGTTTGTAGCGGTTGGCCGAGACGGAATGATAGCCTACAGCGAGGACGGCCTTCTATGGACCCATCTGGAACCGGTAACGGAGCACTCGATATTGGGCGTTGTATGGGGCTCCGATGGCTGGGTGGCCGTGGCCGAAAATGGACTAGTTCTATGGAGTGAGGATGGCAAGACCTGGCGTCATCATGATCCAGAACCACGTCCCTCAGTCCCCCTAACCTCCTCAGGATCAGATGAATACGGCTCCTGGCTGGCCGGCGGGGAAGGGACTGTTATGGAACGTGAACAGCCACATGATCCTTGGCGAGTTTCAATAGTCGAACCCACGATGAGCGTGCGTGCGCTCGTAAGAGGTACATCGATTTGGGCGTTGGGCAATCGCTTGGGAGCAGCGACTATTTGGGAGCGTGACCAGACCGATTGGCACGAGGTGTGGAACGACGAACATTCACTAATTCTTGGTGGCGTCTCGGATGGGTCTAAAACCTATACGTATGGTGTTGATGGACTTTTGGTCGTCGAGATGGCTGGGCAATGGGAAGTGCTGCCGACGCCGGCGCAGCTTAGATTTGTGGATGCCCTAATCGTTGACAGCAAACTGTGGCTACTCGCGGCGACTGAATATTATGCCAGTGAACTTTGGTGTTATGAGGATGGGAACTGGAGCATGAGAACCATGCCTGAATACTTTTATGCCTCGGCCTTTAGTTACAAAGCAAACTTGTGGGTGGTAGTAGGGAACAACCACCATTGGCAGCCCGAGCGAGCTATGGCTCTCAGTTCTTTGGATGGTGGTGAATGGCAAACGGTTGATGTACCTGCTTTTCCATTGCGTGATATTACTTGGACGGGCACGAAATTCGTTGCCGTTGCTGATGCCGGCAGCTATTACCGACCGCCCGTGAATGTTGAGCCAACTTGGGCATCTATTTTGGAGAGCCGTGACGGGCTGCAATGGACGATCCCCAATCAGACGAATACGCCAGGGCTATTAACAGTCAACCATTATGGCGGCGTGCCTTTTAGTGCGGGAAGCAATGGATGCTTGATTGAATCGAGGTCGATTCGGATCCAGTTCTCGAAGTGATTTAGCGGATATTGGGAATGCCCTTAGGACGTTGTGCCTTTTGGGCTCTCTGAGAAACCACAGAGTACATTTTCAAGCCACTTAATTCATGGAGATCAGTGCAGCGGCAATTGGGACAACGACGCCCAAAACCAGCAGCCAGATTACCATGCGTTTTCGTTTGTCTATGCTGATGGCCATTCTAACGCCGAGCGCTGTCATGGTCATCAGCGATATGGAGAACAAGACTCCTAGAGACGCTACAGCGGGACCCGTGAACGACGTTCCTTGTTTCAATGGCCTTTGGGTGTGCCAGCTTGTGATGTTTGATAGGTATGGTAGGTCATGGAATTCTAGTAACTGCCATAACCCGCTCAAAGAGTACATAAAGATCATAGGCACAAAAAGGCATCCCAAATAGACGTGAGTTTTGCGTAGTGTCTTCATGGTTAACATGTCAATTCCCTCTGCTGCTGGATGTCGTTATCGTGCATTATGGAGCCGGTGAAGTTGTCATGATGATGCAAAACATTCGTCATTTATTTTCGTCATATCGATCGCATTAAGTAGCGTCTTGGGCCATGAGAGGGCTGGCGAAGTTGAATTTAGGCTTTGCGGCGCGTTTGTTCGTCTAAGTATTTATGCGAGTTCGATGGCGAATTATTTGCTTACTGATTCTTGCTTTTGGGTGCGGCCTATATTTTGTGCGTTTCTGGGTCACTTCACCTTCGGGGAAAGTGTTCGTGCCGAGCAACCAGGTCACGGCTGACCCCGTGCGTTTGCGGGATCAAGTGGCTTGGTTGGCGGACGCAAATGCGCCTCGCGATTATCTGAATCGTGAAAGATTGTTTGAGGCGACAGAAAGAATCCAAATCCGCATGGGTCAGCTAGGATTTGAAGTGGAGCGACATGATCACGTCGTCGGCGTTACTTCATACCCCAACTTAGTGGCCCGATACGGGTCGAAGAAGGCGCCAACCATCCTATTTGTCGCACATATAGATGTGTGTAGCCCTTTCCCAGGAGCTGACGACAATGCGAGTGGCGTGGCGGCACTGATGGAGTTGGCTGAACTCATGGCGCTACATAAGCCTGGTTGGGATCATACTGTTGAGTTGGCGTTTGTGAGTCTTGAAGAGCCGCCCTATTTCAGGACGGAACACATGGGCAGTGTGACGCTCGCAAAGCGCATGCTGGAGCGCGATCTTTCGTTAACCATCGTTTTGGATTGTGTGGGTTACTTCAGTGATGAACCAGATTCTCAAAGTTACCCTATCCCTGGCATGAATGTGTTGTATGGAAATCGCGGCGACTTTTTGGTGGTAACGGGGCATTTGACTAATCGCTCCTCCACACAGCGGGTCAAATACGCCATGAAAGCGTCCGAGCTTCCTATTCATTCAATCAATGCGCCACGCGCACTTCCTGGCGTGGATTTTTCCGACCACTTGAATTTTTGGGCTTTAGGATTAGATGCGGTTTTACTTTCCGATACCGCCTTTTACCGTAATGATCACTACCACCAAGCGAGTGATACGGTGGACACTTTGGACTTTCAGCGTTTAGCCCAAGTATGTGAAGGCCTCTACTATTTGTGTGAATCGCTTGAAAAGTGAGAGCTGACGTCACATGAAGTCTGTCTTTTTTGACTGTCGGTAGTACGTCGCAAACAGAATTATTGCAACCATTAAGAGCTCAACAGCAATCAAACGCAGCGCCTCTGGACTCCAGACGGCAGTGGAATCGGTTAGGTGATTGCCTATGGCTGGTATTTTGGCAGTCATAAAAAGAAACAAATTAAGAAAGAGATTGCACATGACCATGGTCGCAATCGTCCAACCCTCTGATTCGGTAATCATGGCTACGGCCAGGATGAGACAGTAGGCAATGAAAATTTCTAGCGTGAGGATAACGATAATGGTGATTAGGCCGTTGGGGATGGTTTCGCGGCTGAGCGTGACGATGATTGTCCCGGCCACCACCGCAACCCAAACAACGGTGAACATCAATAAGTTCACCAGCATCTTTGACGAGGTGTAGTCCTTAACCGTAATTGGTAAGCTCATGATTAAGGGCAGAGTTTTGAGCTTTCGTTCGTTGATAACGCTAACCATGATCAGGTGGATGCCACTAGCCACCAGGGCTGTGATCATCAAAACACTGCCGCTATAAAAGGCCAATTCGCTTGGGTAAGCTAAGACCACTAGACCAATGATGCTTCCGATGGCGTACAGAAAAACGATGTTTCGCCATAAGTCCCAGTCCTTCTTGGCAAGTTGGAGCACGGTCGCGTGTGTCATACACATACCTCTTCTTTGAGTCGACGGCTCTTTTGTACTGCCGCGATGAATATTTCTTCCAGTGAGAGATGTTCGATTTCAATGACTTCAAGACCCGCTTGTGTCCAGTTAGAAACCAGATCGGGAGAGAAACTATTTGTGATTATCGATCGTTCTTGTCCCGATCCCTTTATGTTCACCACCTGAATGCTGTCAGGTAGGTCAGTTCCTTGTGGCAGCTTTATGCGAATTCGTCGCCATTGATCCAAGAACCTTTCCTTATCATTGGAAGCTACCAGTTGGCCTTGATCGATAAAGCAAATCGTGTCGGAAAGCTTTTCGACGTCGTAGGTGTTATGTGAAGAGAACAAAATCGTATTCTCTTCGTCGCGAATGACTTCCATCAGTTCGGTTAAGACCTCGTAGCGAGCTACGGCGTCTAATCCAGTCGTAGGCTCATCCAGAATCAATAATTTTGGGCGTCTGGCTAGTGCCAGCACGAGACCGGCTTTGACACGTTGTCCATGCGAGAACCCTTTGACGGCTTGATCGGTATTTAAATCAAAAATATCGCAAAGATTTTGAGCATAAAGATCGTCCCAGCTGGGGAAGATGGAGGCGATGAAGTCCATATGCCAGCGTAAATTTGATTGACCGTAGAGACGCATATCTTCTGACAAGAAACCAATCTCTTGCTTGGCTTGCACCTGTTGGCTTGGCATTTCGTGGCCCATGACACGCACGACGCCGCTGTCTTGATGCACCAAGCCCATGAGGATGCGCATGCAGGTTGATTTTCCGGCACCATTTGCGCCGATGAGTCCCATAATTTGGCCCTTGGGTAGCTCCAGGTTGAGGTTGCGTAATTGAAAATGTTTGTAGGCCTTGTTGACGCCTATGAGTTCGAGGGCTAGTTCGGTCATGTTTTGCTCCACTTATGGCTGTGTTCTTTTATCAGCTTGATGAGTTCGTCCTCATCGAGACCAAGTGTTTCTGCCAGTTGCACCGCTTTCTTGATATGGTCGCCTAATTCCGTTCTATTAAGCTGGCTTCCTAACTGCGGATCTTGCGACACAAAACTGCCAATCCCTTGTTGGGTGTGGATGATGTTCTGATGTTCAAGCTCAAGGTAGGCCCGTTTAACGGTGATCACGGAGATTCCAAGTTCAATAGCTAGTGCGCGTATCGAAGGGATCAAATCACCTGGCGACCAGTCGCCAAGTGCGATTTTCCTTTTGATGCGATCAATTAGCTGCTGATAAAGCGGCCTGCCGTCTGTTTGTGATAAGACGATGCCACTGTTCATATTCATATACTGAGTATACACAGCTGGTTGATAAAGAGGAAGGGGCTTTTATCGTAGCTCCGGCTTTAGTGACGTTGTGATCTTGAAGATCAGCCTGCTAACTAGAAGTAATGTAACGGATTACGTCAACAACTTGTTGAGGTGATTGAGCCCAGGCGGCCGCAGCTGCATCAACTTCTTTAAGCGCGTGGATGAGATTTTCGTCATGAAGCGTAATGTAGGGCTTTCCTAGTGCAGCGCATTGACCGGCATCAAATGCGGCATTCCATTGGCGGTACTTTTCGCCGAAGCGAATAACCGCGAGATCGCATTTTTGGATCATGGATTGGGTGCGAACGCCGTTGACCTTGGCTGATTTGTGGTCGCGCCAATACGAAACACTTTCTGCGCCCAGCACATCACCGGCCGCGTCACTAGCCGGGTGATCTGTTACTGGCGCACAAAAAGAAACCGGAAGCCCGAGTTTAGAGGACGCTTGCTCAATTTGTTGGCGCCAGTCACTGTGGATCTCGCCAGATAGATATACCAACCACTTCATCTTGTCTCCTTGTTAAGCCAAGTACTGGGATCGTTATTCTAACAGGCCCGAGTAGACTGCGTTTGTTTACAAAAATACGTGAGGCCCTACTGTGTACGCGCAGATTCGCTGACACTTAACAGAATCATGAGACTTATTCTGGTTAAGGGCAGCCGCTATTGTCGGTATTGATATAGAGTAGGTCTCTGATATCGACCCAGCCATCATCGTTGGGATCGTTGTTACTAGGCATGTGCCAAGTGGATGCCAATAATAAAAGATCCTGATCATCGTTGCAGCCGTCGCCATTAAGGTCCAGGTTAATAGGGTGTTGAGATACGAGAATCACAGCTGCGGCCGATAGGGGCATGCCGCCCTGATCGACTTCGACAACGAGGTTTGTTGACGATGTCAATACGGAGCTAAGGGTTACTGGGTTTACGTCCTCTGCCTCAAGGGCACCGCCCAGCGTCCAAGTCCAACCTAACGTTGGATTGACACAAGGGATGTGAGCAGTAAAGCTCAGTGGTAGAAGACCTTGTGCCGCAGCTCTTGGTTCGATCCATAAAGGTTGTGAATCACCAACAATGATCGTGGCAGAACCACTGGTAATGCCTGCACATTGGCTGTCGTTGAAGCTGGTTAACTCATAATTGGTTGTTTCGGTTGGCGAAACCATGCGTGTCGCCGGGCTGGAAATGACGCCCAGCTGTGATCCGCCATCAGACCAGTGAAGATCCCAAGGCGCCGTGCCGGTTAGAACCACTGAGATAACGGCATCGTCGCCTAAACAGATGGTGCTATCACCGCTCACAACAGCGCTAGGGTTACAAATGAATTGCGGAACCAACACGCGTGAGCGGGATGGCTGTAAGGTGAAACTACCCGTCACCAGGTTCTGATCCAGATCCAAATAGGTGGAGCCGCCGAGGTTAATTTGCAACGGATCTTTTGTATTGTTTAAGAACAGCTGGGCCAGCGGTGGGTCTGGCGGGTTGAGTTGATACCAATTCGCCACAGATTGAGCGTCCATGCCACTAAACGATTGCCACTGACTCAGTGTTCTTTGCCCGGAAACGTGGATGTTGGCGTCTTCGAATGCGTTAAAGAAGTAATTAAAGTTGGACGCAACGACGTTAACTAACGCGTCTGAGATAAGCGTTCTAGCGCTTGCTTGCTGGCCAATCATGACGTTGTCACTCAGCGAAACACGGGTGGGCGAACCATAAAGACCAATTTGTCCACGAAACATGGTGCCGCGATTGTTGCCAAAGAGCACGTTGCCAGAAACGGTGCCGGAGGAGTTTTGGTAGAGGATGCCGTCGATCGTGGCATCCATGATGGTGTTGTTGCTGGCTGTCACAGTCGCTGAGAAGTGGTCTATATACAGGCCAATCCCGAAGAGCGGTTTGAAGAAGGGGGCGCAGCCATCGGTATTGCCAATCACGTCGATAATTAGATTTTCGTCCAGCAGAATGTCGTGGACAGGCGTTGACGCTAAGTTACCGTTGCCAAAAGTGCGCACGGCGCCGCAATCGCCTTTTGAATAGCAGGATTCGATAATTGTGTTCTGGCTGAGTTCGTTATTGGATCCGAATATGTCGACCCCGTTGTGGCCAATGCGTTCAAGGCGGTTGCATTGCAATAAATTGCCGAAGCCTGAGAAGGCGACCTGATCGATCTTGATGCGAAAGCCATCTCCATATTCGGTACAGAATCCACCAAAACTAGTGTCGCCGCAACCAATGCCGCTGAGACCCGCAGCTTCAATAAGACCTATATCTCTCAGATGGTTGGCAATGAAATCCGAATCGTAGGTATATGTGTTAATGCCCATGTGGTTGGCGCCTTCAACCAAGTTATTGGCCACAAGGTGATCGTGGCCACCTCGCCATCCATTGGGACCGACAGCAGCATCCCACACCCATGTCTGCAAATTAATGCCAATCGCGTCTACATCTTGAACATGGTTGTTTTGAATGGTGAGGTTGAAATTGTCGCTACTTTGCAGATTGGTTGGCGTGGTGATGCCGTGCATATCCCAACGCGATACTTCGAAGTTATCAATGATCACATATGAAATGTGTTCTTGAAGGTGCCTGCCTAAGAGAATGCCGCCACGAAAATCGTCGTTAGTGGCCATGATGGCCGAGGCTTCCATATTGGCAGGCGCGTTATCTGAGTAAATATGGACCTGATTACTGGCCGCGTCAAAAAACCACTCGCCGTCTTGGTCCAACGTTGCCGGGTGGTTATTGAGAAAGAAACCCCAATCCGTGCAGTCGTTGTCCCAGCAGCCAGCATCTTCATTGAGCACTAAAGTCGAGCCGGTGGTTTGCGTTACATAACGGTTGATGATGTACCAGCGCATGCCCTTGATATGGACCAAGGCGCCATCCCAACTGACAGCTGGCAATTGATTGTCCTGAATTCGGTCACTGGCCGGCTGGCTTTCAATCTCACTGTAGCCAGCATCTCCCTCGTCAAGGTTGGGCCAACGTCCAGGGCTTAGCCTTGTCCCGTCGCGAAATAGCTGATTCATGCCCATTGGAAAACTACCAGCATTTCCTCCTAGGTCCAGATCTGCCACATATATTTGGCCACCAACTGGTGTCCAGCCTGTAACCGGGAAAGCGCCGGAAATGATGGGTTTGTCCGCACACCCATCAGGATAGCTTGCGTAGCGGATAGGCAGAGCGGCACTGCCCGAACGTGTGATGCGTAGTGTTTCTCCGCGCCAACGATCGCCGCATTTGAACAACACTTGATCGCCCGGGTTTAGCAACAAGGTGTTCACGTGTGCGATGGTTTCGAAAGCGCGGTCCGTGGCTAATCCGTCGTTATTGTCATCGCCTTCCGAACTCGATACATAATAGGTGGCTCCGAAGGCTGAAGCTGCAAGAATCAACGCAAATTGGCATAGAACGAACCATCTGATCAAGCCAGGACTCCTCTGTGTGTATGACTAACCTAATGCCTAATCCAGTTGATTGCGATGATCCTTCGCACAATTCCTATATCTGTACAAAGGATGTGGCCGTGTTTTCGTCTGCTGGAAATGTGCCTATGAGTGACGCGCGGTCGATCTCTAACCATCCAAGCTTCTCAAGCACACGACACACAAAATAGCCCGGGTCGATTTCGTGTCGGCGATAGGAAAATTTAGCGGAACGAGGGTGGCTGTGGTGGTTGTTCTGGTAACCTTCGCCCATGATCAGCCAAGCAGCCAGATGGTTATTGCGAGATTGGTCGTCGGTGTCGAAGTTACGGCCGCCAACGGCGTGTCCTAAGGAATTGACGATCCAGCCTTCAACAGGATGACTCATCATACCCACAAAATAGCAAGCAGCAAGGGCCCAAGCTCCAGTTGGTATTGCGATTAAAAGCGCAAAAACGAGATGAAGCAAGTACGGCAAATACCATACGCCATGGCGAATGATGGAGCTGACCGGAAAGTCGAGATCTTCAACGTGTTGTGTGTATTCCGGATTATTGCGCGCCAATCCGCGAAGTGTCTTCTCATAAGAACGCAGCTGGCCTAACAGAACGCCGAACAAGCCGTGATTGACCGGACTGTGAGGGTCAAGTGGCGTGTCGGAATGAGCATGGTGCATGCGATGCATACACACCCAACCCTTGGCGTCGAGTCCGGTAAACCAAATCCCCAAACGCGCAACCCAGAGACGCGTGCGCGGCGACAATTGCACCGCCTGGTGGGCGAGCCCGCGATGGTATAGCACGGAAATGGTGGTGGTATTGATGAGATAAGCAACAAGAAAAACGACGATACAAGCGGTGATGTACATAAATGAACCCTCATGCGTTAGTTGACAGTTACGTAACCGTAACCTACGTTTGCGTAACTTACGCTATCGTAGTAAAGTTGTCAACTATGATTAAGAAGAAGAGGTTTACGGCGGCTGAACGACGGGCTCAACTGATTGAAGTCGGGCGCCGCGTTTTTGCAGAGCGCGGTTATGAAGCGACATCCGTTGAGGAAATAGCGGCACGGGCCAAAATATCTAAGCCGATTGTTTACGAACATTTTGGTGGAAAAGAAGGCTTGTACGCGGTCATTGTCGACCGTGAAGTTGAGTTTGTGGTGGCTTTAATCAAGGAAGCGATTTCGACGGGTACACCTCGTGAACGTGTTGAGCGAGCTGCCTTAGGCTTTCTTAACTACGTCAAGGAGCACCCTAACGGTTTTGCCGTGTTATCCCATGACGCCCCGATCGGCGTGCGCCGTGGGAATATGTCGAGTTTACTCACGGATGTGGCTGAACGAGTTGGTAACGTATTTGCCAGTAACTTCAAGATGGCAGGCTATGACGATAAAGTAGCGCCGGTTTACGCGCATGCATTGGTTGGTATGGTGACATTCGTGGGTCAATGGTGGACGGAAACTAAAAAGCCGAGCGTTGAAAAGGTGGCAAGCCACATTGCAGCGTTAGCTTGGATGGGATTGCGCCATCTACCTAGGAAACCTGACGCCATCAAGTGAGACAATCACTATCTAAACAGCGTCATCGCCAATAGAATCGATGCGGTCATAAAGGAATCCGGCCACGGCAACGGCCGGTACAAGTTCGGCCAAGACGCCAAAGGCGAACAGACTACTGCCAATCAGCAAGCCTGTATTTCCGCCCAGTAAGATGGTGGCAGAGACGCCCACTAAAGTCGGGAATATGATCATCAGCCCAAATCCAAAGAAACGAATGATGATGTTGAAAATGCGTCGACCCATGACGTCAAAGCCACGGCTACGGCGTTCCCCTTTTTCAGGTAAGAACCAGCCGGGTAACCAAAGAAAAAGCAGGTTCTCTAGGAGTAAGAAGACCATGGAAACAATGGGGAATATCATCATGACAGATAGTGCGATGGCGATTGGTGAATAAGGCCAACTGCTGGCGTCAACAATCAGCATTGAAGACAGCGTAAATAAGAATGACAGCAAAAGATGGATTGATCCCAGCACCAGGCAATTGATGACCAATACTGAGATCACCATTTGATAGCCCTTGACGGGAAAGCTCTTGAGTAGTTCGATGTTTTCGAGTTCTGTCCTGAAATCAAGGTGCAAGAGACGCCCACCGGCCAGGATTAATACGCCGCCAAATCCTAGCGCCATGAATCCAAGCATAGGGGCAACTTCGCTAGGGCCGCTGATGAGGGCAAACATCCAGCAGATCAAAAAGCCAGGAACCATGTAGGTGATGGGCACTTTGGTGGCGTAGCGTAGCAATCCAATGGCGGATTTTCCAACCAATACACGCCAGATTGAAGGGGATACACCAAACCATGCTGAACGTGCTGCGCGCGGTTTCTCCGAATTCACCTCACGTTGTTCACGACGAAATCGACGGCGCCGCTTTTTTCGTTTACTCCATTTCTGGGCTGTGCCTTCTTCGAATGAAAAGCTTAAGGAAGTGATGGCCAGATAATAGGCACCCAATAGTGAAAACTGTGCGGTAAACGAAATCAATACAGATTGAAGACCGGGTTCAACGAAGCCTCTTACCAACCATTGGAAAGGGGCCGCTACCCAGGTGACTAAGGCGTAATCGGGGAATATGGGATCGCTGGAAGTTAACGACTGCAATGAACTGATAAGGGTCACAATGGCTGAAAATAGCAAGATCAATGCAAACAAGCCTTGCAGGCTGCGGAACAGCCAACGTTTCGTCTGAACCAATGCAAGCATGTCCAAAAAAGTTTGGTTGAACAAAAAAACATTCATGGTCAGGAACAACATAAAGGTCGACGGCAAATAGCCCGCCTGTCCTAGGATTGGCTTCAAAAACAAGGCAATGATGCTCGAGAGAACCAAGAAACCAAACTGTGCTTTTAGTAGGTGATAGTGGATGAGGGCGCGACGTGACAAGGGCGCCGGAAATAATAGTTCCATTTCCGATTCGTTTAAATTTAAGCCGCCGGAAGCAAAGACGAGCATCCATTGAACGGATAACACGAACATGAGAATGCAGGCAGCGACTGCCGCAAAACCTTCACTGAGGAAGACCACTTCAGAGATGCTAGGGCCGCCACCCATGATTCTCCGCCGAAAGATCAAGGCGAAATAAGCGAAGCCAATGATGGCGCCAATCAGATAGCGTGGGTTTTTTAGGCGCGTGATTTTCGCGCGGATTCTTCCCTTGGTCGAGCGCAGTATGAGGTAAAAAAGGGCTTGATTCATGCAGGCGACTGAGCATTGTTTGAAGTCAATTGAATGAAGATCTCTTCTAGATCAGCATCTTGATGCTCCGACGATAGTCTCTGTCTCAATTCCTTTAAACTACCTTCAACGAGCATTTGCCCCTGGCTGAGAATAATGGCGTTGGATATCATGTCTTCCACCATGCCCAAAAGATGACTGGAAATAATGATCGCCGCGCCTTTCGCGATATGAGCTTGAATGATGCGCCTCACTTTGCGTATCGCGTGAGGATCCAAACCCGTGAAGGGCTCATCGAAAATGAGAATTTTAGGTTCGTGAATCAAAGCGCAAGCGATCATGAGCTTCTGTTTCATACCGCGCGAAAGGGCGCCGGGCAGGTAATCGGCGCGATCGCCTAAATCCAGCTCTTGCAACAATGATTCGCCAGCCTGCTCGCTTTGCTGAACTTTTTGTCGATGAAGCGATCTTGTTTCACTGTCTGCTGCGCTATACAAACGAGCAAAAAATCCAAGGTGCTCGCGGACCGTAAGATAATCAAATAGGCGTGGTTCTGATGGCACAAAAGCAAGTTCGCGTTTGGCCGTAATGGGGTCATCGGCAAGGTCGGCTCCTTGGATGATGACGCGACCCTCGCTGGCTGGCGTAATACCACACATGCATCGCATGGTCGTCGTTTTGCCCGCTCCGTTGGGACCCAGAAGGCCCACAATCTCTCCTGGCTTTACATGAAATGACAAATTGTCGACTGCTTTGATCGACCCAAAATATTTACTGAGTCCCTCGACCTGAATCATCTTCCCCCCCGACACATCGTCCCATCCATGATTGGATACGATTATGTTAACTCAGTTGTTTAGTGCGTGGGGAATGGCTTGATAATTAGAACGGATTCACTTGTACTTCACTAAGGTAGAGGGATAGTAAGCTAGCAATAGCTTGTACGTGTGGGGAAACGATTCCGGCTCTAACACCGCTTTGATTCTGAGCGTATAGATTTATGATAATCTTGGTATCGCTATTTTGATGTGAATACCTAATTAGATACAAATGCTTGCTTTAATTGTTTCCTACTTCAGTGTGTGTCTCGTTGGTGATTGGGTCTGGGAAGACTTGTCCAATATCACGAGGTTGGACCAAATCGGGCAGGCCGAGTTAGTCTCAAGTGTCTGCCCAAGCGGCTGCCGTTTTGACCGCAGTTCTCAAGGCGATATTAGATATTTACGCGTCGAGGGCGATGAGTCTGTATTGTTTGAGACGTTTCGGCCCGGGGTTGTCACACGCATTTGGATGACCCAGGGAGAAGGCATCAGCCAGCCACTAGATGTGGATATGGATCTTCGTATTTATATCGACCATGTGTTGGTTGTTGACATGCCTTTAGTGGACTTTTTTGCAGGCCAGACGGCCCCATTCTTGAATCCTTTGGTGGGAAATCGCGAACGCTCTAGTGGCGGTAATTATGCCTACGTCCCCATTCAATTCCAGGGCCACTGCCGGATTTCACTCACAAACGCTTTAGATCGCCGTATCTGGTACCAGATCGGCTGGAAGGCTCTTCCTGAGGTTGATAAGTCGTTCACCATGTCATCTAGCTTTGCGTCATGGACAGACGTACTCAGCGACCCGCCGCACGACCCATTTTCAAAATCAGGTAGCTGGCAGTTACAAAAACTTTCAATTATGCCAGCTGGTAATGATCAGATAGAGTATCAGGCGGCGGATCAATTGACTGGATTAATGCTTGAGGACGCCGAACAGCTGCGCAAGTGTTGGATAAGCATACAGACGGATGATGATCTAGCCGTCGAAATGCGCATAGAAGACTATTTCGGTTGTCGTGAAGAGGGTGTTGAGTGCGTTCAAAGCCTGATGATTGGCCGTGATGATTTGTCGCGTCTGTATAGTTTCTGGCCCATGCCTCACCAAAGAAGCATAAGAATCAGCATTGATGATCGTGATCATGTGCTCAGCCAAAGTCTAAGTGTTGACCTGCATACGCGCTTTGCTGGCGTACCCGACCATCCGAGTGCTGGGTTATTTCGAGCCCTGAAATCCGAGCGGCAGGCCACCGTTCCGGGGACAGGTTTCACCGTCATCGATTCGCAAGGTCGCGGTGTATGGGTCGGTCAGTTTCTTGAATTGTCTAGCCCAATCGGTAGTCTCAGTATCTTGGAAGGAGATGAACGTATTTGGGTTGATGACCTGAGTTCGCCACAACAAGAGGGGACGGGCGTCGAGGATTTCTTTAATGGGGGTTTCTATTTTAGGTCTCAGGCTGGCTTACCGCAGCCTTTCGCCCTTGCGCTTCACGGGTTGGGCTATTACCACGAGCCTAACGCGGTTGTCGGGATGATTCGATTGATGATCTCGGATTCTGTGAGCTTCTCCAGCAACCTTCGTGTCCACCTAGAGGCCGGACCTACAGAGAATTTATCGATGAATGCGCGTTCGGTGAATTACTTCTACATGAGTCCTGAGCCTGATTTGACAGGCAAAGTGTGGGGCGATGGCTGCGCGCAAGCCATCAGTTGGTGGGACGAAACGACTCAGCAGAGTTACCTAGTCGATAGCGATGCCAACGGGGTCGTCAGCGAATCTGAAGCGATAGCTGTTACGGGTGAGATCCTCATTCAACAGGCTTCGGATTCCGCTCAATTGGCCTGTTATTCTGCTGCAAAGAAATTGAATCTCAGACAGTATCAAGGCGTCGAGTTGGATGTTGCCTCGTTCCCCAATCTCGTTAGCCTGAAGATCGACAATGCGCCCTGGCTCACTAACTTGGTCGCGGCCCCGACTTTGGCAGAGCTGGAAATTCGTGACGCACCTCAGCTTACGACTGTACCAACACTAACAAATCTTGAGCGCTTGCATCTTTCCGAGCTTCCGCTATTAGAGGCTTTCAATTTAGATGGCTACAGCAATCTGGTGCAGATTGTACTAATGCGCCTTGGGCTACTTGAGTGTGACCTTTCCGCCTTGCCAAATTTGCGATCGATGAAGGTTATCAATTGCAACCAGTTAGCCACGGTGAATTTGGCCGAATTGCCTTCACTGCAGTGGGTTCGTTTACAAGAGCTTAGCAGTTTGACGACGACGCTGCTCCAATCAATGCCCAGTTTGACTCAGTTGGACTTAATGCAATTGCCTGTGCTCGAACTGATGAACTTATTCGATTTGCCACAACTGCGGCAGTTGCAAATGACTGATCTACCGGCATTACCTACATTGGATTTGTCGCAAATCCCACTGACACAAGTAGAAGGGCGCGACGTGGGTTTGATCTCACTGGGACTTCCTGTCACCGGATCACTGAAACTGTTGCGATTAAGGGGAGTTCGGATCAGCAACTTGAATTTGAACTCGCAACCTCATTTGAAGTACGCCGACCTATCGGTCGGGAGCTTGAGCCAGTTAAGTCTACCGTCCGCGTTACAAGTTTTGGTTGCACCTGACAATCGATTAAGTCTCAGTCCTGATTTGGCGTCGCAGCTCAACTTGGAGGTCTTGGATTTAACCCATAATGAATTAACCGAGTTAACGGGTATCGTCGCTAACCCGACATTGGGTTTGGCTGCTGAAGATGCGATTTTGCTTACCCGAAACCGGTTACGTCTTGCGTGTCCGGAAATCATTGAACTCCTGGACCGTCAATCAAGCTCATCTTCCATGTTACAGCTCAACCCACAGCGGTGGGACTTCACCGCTTGGCCGTTTGTTGATGTGTTGACCTTAGTTTTGGACCCTGATGTCCTTATTGATTGCTCTGATTAGGATCGTTGGTTTTAAAACAGCCGATGCTAGGCGGGTCAATGGACTGTAAGGCTTGATGACTCTAAGTCCATCATTCGTTAAAGCTGAGAATCTTTTTGAGAATAATATGAAACATCCACAGTCAGCCATCCGTTCAATCTTTAATTAGACCGACCGGTCTATTATTAATAGGATGGTGTTTTATGTTTCATGACAAGAATGTGTTGATTACGGGTGGGAATTCAGGCATCGGAAAAGCGGTTGCCCAACGTTTTTCTGAATTGGGAGCCAATGTTTTTATCGTTGGCCGTAATCAGGAGACGCTCACGCAAACGGCCAATCAATTAGGCGGTAACGTGGTCCCGCTGATGGCCGATGTGCGCAACAAAATCGAACGCGAGCAGTTGTTTCGACAGGTGGAGTCACAAGTGGACCAGTTAGATGTGTTGGTTGTTAATGCGGGAACAGCACAATTCACGCCTATTGATTTGGTTGATGAATCCTTTTATGACCTTTTATTTGATACCAACGTCAAGGGTGCCTATTTCACCATCCAGAACAGTTTGCCTCTGATGAAGAGGGGTAGTTCGATCATACTCATGTCTTCGGTCGCAAAAGATAAAGGCATTCCGGGTGCGTCGGTTTATTCCGCGACCAAGGCGGCTTTGTCGTCAATCGCCAAAACACTAGCTGCCGAACTGACGCCGTTAGGCATTCGCGTCAATTCGGTTAGTCCTGGACCTATTGAGACACCCATCTTCGATAAGATGGCGATTCCGGCTGATCAGGTGCCGATCATGAAATCTAGTTTCGCTGATATGGTGCCCCTGAAAAGGCTGGGACGCAGTGACGAAGTTGCCGATGCGGTGCAATTCCTGGCATCGTCTGCCAGTAGTTATGTGCTTGGAATCGATCTGGCCGTTGATGGTGGATTAGCCCAAGTGTAACCCCCGCTTGGGCAGGGTTCCGGGATCGTCCCGGAACCCTTTTTCCCTCATGTTATGAAACGAATTTGGGTGGTTTGGGCTGGCCAAATTGATACCAATCGATATTTCGAGTGATGAACATCGTCAAGGCTAAAGCTAAGAACAGCGCTGATGCGCCCAATAAGAGTGCGTATTCAACGGCCACAATCACCACCCAGAGGTAACTGTAAATGGCCGTCAGAATGATCGCGATGATCATGGCCCGTTTTTTTGTCTTTAGAACGGTGGCGCTGTAAGCGGCCACGAGTGCGATTTCAGCCAATGACGATATCAGATAGGCCAGCGCAAAGGGTAACTGCTCGCCCAGCGCTAGCAGTAACAAATAGAAAAGGCAGATGGCGGCGCCGATCATGCCGTATTGGACCGGGTGAATTTTTAGTTGGCAAACAACTTCAAATAAGAAGAAGCCAAAAAAGGTCAGAAGAATGAAGAGAACGGCGTACTTCACAGATCGTTCGCTCACCTGATAGATGGAGGAGGCGACGTAGAGGTTGACTCCGCAAGCTTCCGATTCAATCACTGACTGAAAGTCGCATTCTCCTATCCAATGGCTAGGATAACGACTGCCATAGTTCATCATCTGCCATTCTGCGCTAAATCCTTGTTCGTCAATTTGGTGCTGGACGGGAAGAGGGGAACCGGTGAAGTTAGGGCTTAACCAATCCGAAGTCATCTCGATCCTTGTTGATCTGGCGGTGGGTGAAAACTGCAATTGCTGGCTGGCGGAAAGCTCGCTCTTAAGCGAAAAACGGAGCGGAAAGTCCTCTTCAGTCAATCCGACTAAGGCGCTTTCAAGACTCACCTGATCGTGATCATTCTGTCGACCTGGTCCAAAGGTTGCGTCTTTGCCGTTCCAGCGCAGATCAATAGGTTTACGAATCGTGCGCGAGTCATCAAGGAAAACAGACACAAACGCACTGTCCCAGATGATCTCTTGTTGATCGTTAAGGAGCGATTTTAGATCGGCGATCACAAACGCGCCCGTGGATTCGATGTTGGCCTGATAAACAGGCATCGAGTAGATGCCTTTTTGGCGAAGTTCAGTAGCCAAATGAGCCTTGATAGCTAGCTGATCGGCGAATATATGAATCCAGCTTGTCGCGTTCTCCTCCTGACTTGTGTCTTTGATGGCGATGTTTAGTTGCGGTCCATATAGAAGCTGAGGTCCACCCCAATTTTTCATAATTTCGTGCTCAGCCTGTTTCTGATACAGATGTCGTTCATTCACTAATCGTCTTATGTTGGTTATGGGGATGAGCAGCAGTAGAACGATGCCACCCATAACCGCAATCTTGATGCCCATGGTGAAGCGAATCCCGTCATTCATTGATGTGACCTCCTGAGTTGTGACCCAAGTTTAGGGATCGCTGGGCGTCGGACCATAATCGAGTGATGAGCAAGTTGTGAGTTTAGCGTTTCCGGAGGTTGTCACAGGGTGTCGGACGTTCAAGCGGCGATCACCTGCGTTAGGATCTTGATTCGAGGCGCTTTAGTCTGAACTACGGAAAGAGAGGTATAGGCTGACTCGCAGGAGCTAAGGAAGTCCTACCGCTCCGATTCGCTATTTCTCGCATCCCTCATCTATGGCTTTGGTTTAGCTACCTGGCCGCTAAGGCAAATAGGATCGCTGCACCGCTTAAGAGCATGGTTAACAAACCTCCGCCCAGCCAGAAGGCAACATCACGGCTGCCGTTCATCAAGGCCAGCAACCATTTCACCATTGCGTTGCAGGTTACGGCTATAAGGATTGACCAAGAAGCGACGTGTAATGAGATCGCCTCTGTATTGGCCATCGATGCAAGCGAGAGCGAGATAGCGCTGGCGTCGGCGAGACCCGATAGTCCACTGACCACGAAAACGCCGTTTGATCCAAACTCTGCAACGCCCACTCTGGCGATAAACAAGACGATCACAAATAGAGCGGCGAATTTTAATGCAGGCAAGAACGAATAGGGATTGCTCAAAGGAGCGTCTAGCTCATTGCTACGCCAATCGCCTCGTCTACCGATGATCCAAGCGCCCAGTAGACCGGTGACAAACATTCCGCCTAGTGGCAATGACATGAGCGCACCCAATTCAGGGAATACGATCCAGATTAAGACCAACAGTCGAGGGAATTGAACCGAATTTGCTAGGACTGCGGTCACACCGTACAGTCGTGAGTGGTTGGGGTTTTGTCGGCTTTGCTGTGCAAGAGCAACAGTGACGGCTGTTGTTGAAACGAGCCCGCCCACTAGGGCGCTTATGCCAACCCCTCTCTTACTGCCAAAAACCCGAATCAGGATATAGCCGATATAGCTCAATGTGGAAACGATAATCACCAAGATCCAGGCCTGGTAGGGATTGAAAAAGCCGCGATATCCCATTTCTTGATCGGGTAACAGTGGTAGTACGACGAACACGACTACCAAGAACTTTACTGTGTCGTAAAACTCCGTATCTGTGACCTTCCCTCGCACAAAGTGATGCAGTGATCGTTTTGAGGCCAGCAAGACCACGACAACGATGGCCGTACTAATCATCAAACGCTCGTGATGTCTAACCAGGTACCCCATCCAAAACGCAAGCATGGCAGATATTTCTGTTGTAAGCCCCAAGCTCGTTTCGGATTGTCGCCAATAGCCAATGGCCAGTAAGCCGACCATCGTGACAAAGATAACTGCCGCCAACACGGGTTGTTCCAGTAGGGCACAAATGCTGCCGAGGAGAGCAATAATGGCAAAAGTCCGCATGCCTGCGGATTTCATCTCATTTTCGCGACGGCCCTTGTAGCGTTCTACACCAATTAACAGACCAATCGCCAGGGCCTCTGCAAGCACCAAGTAATCTCCGTATTGCATCCCTTGCCCCTTGGTGGCTGTAGGTCACAGCTCTAATAATTGAGGCGCGGCTCACGTGCAGATTGGAATTGGGGCCAAACAGCGTTCGGAACAGTGCCCATCGAGATTTTACAGAATTGCGAGGCCGGATAGTGAAATTCTAGACTCTGGAGCATTCCTCAGCTCTGGTTAGGTGAAATGCCCATGTGGGATGTGACCTCCATTGAGTCGTGACACCCGTTTAGGGATCACCATCAATAAGACCTCATGTTCGTGATGAGTAAGTTGTGAATATGGCAAATCAGGCCCGTCCAACGCCAGCATACTCAAACGGATTACTAATTTCGGGTTACGACAGATCAGGGTTGTCAGGTAGAGTGGCGTATAGATATTCAAATGGATGGTGATTTGTGGGCGTTCGGTTTTTGTTACTATTTATGTCTGTTTCTTGGATTGAGGTGTTGACCATGGCCCAAGATTCGAGCTTGACCTTTTCGGTGATGTTTCAATCTGAGCAAGAAGAACAAATCACTGGCCGTCTATTAGTCATGCTTTCACAAGACGAAGCCGACGAACCCAGATTCCAGATTAGTGATGGCCTTCATGGGCAACTAATCTTTGGCCAAAACGTGTCTCAGTGGTCCCCGAGTTCAGAAGTCTTAATGAATGCAACGGCCGTTGGTTTTCCGCTTGCCTCTTTGGCTGATGTGCCAGCGGGAACCTATCGGGTTCAGGCGCTTGTGAATCGTTACCATCTGTTCAAGTTAAGCAACGGCAAGCAAGTTTGGTTGCCGCCCGATCGAGGTGAAGGCCAACAGTGGAACCGAAAGCCAGGCAACTTGTATAGCAAAGCTCAAACGATCCAGGTTGATGGCTCGGGGAAACAGTCCTTCGAAATTGTGATGGACCAAATTATTGATCCGGTCGAGGCACCTAAAGATAGTCAGTATTTCAAGTATGTCTCGATGCGCAGTGAAAAGCTGAGTAAGTTTTGGGGTGAAGACGTTAACTTGGCTGCCTGGGTGATGGTGCCACATGGTTTTGACGAGAATCCGCAGGCACACTTTCCGTTGATGGTATTTCACGGTCATTTCCCGGCGTCTCCATCAAGTTTCAGAATAGAAGCGCCTGATCCTAACTTGGAACCGGATTATAGTGAACGCTTCTCGGTT
The DNA here is from genome assembly GCA_029263455.1 of Holophagae bacterium. Taxonomy (GTDB): domain Bacteria; phylum Acidobacteriota; class Holophagae; order Acanthopleuribacterales; family Acanthopleuribacteraceae; genus JAGQSC01. The sequence continues at coordinate 151,335 of JAJCXM010000001.1, read as the reverse complement.
AAGGGTTACAACCAAATACAACAGCAAGAAGCCCATGATCTATACAAGAAATGGACAAGTCCAGACTTTCCCAGGTATTTGGTGATTGAAATTCAGCACCCGACGCCCTATTACGATGATTCGTATGCAGTCAATTCAGCCTGCCAAGGTCCTTATGGCGATGCGATTGTGCATGAATTGATACCCTTTATCGAAAAGAAATTTAGAGGGATTGGGGAAGGCTGGGCGCGCTTTCTGTATGGAGGATCGACAGGCGGTTGGGAAGCCATGGCCATGCAGATCTTCTATCCCGATTCGTTTAACGGCGCCTTCATTGCCTGCCCTGATCCTATTGATTTTCGCAGCTATATGACGATTGACATTTATCAAGATAAGAACGCCTATTATTACGAGAGCGCTTTCAAGAAGGCTTTGAGACCAGGGCATCGAGACTGCTTGGGCCATATCAGCTCCAGTATCTATGACCAAAACCGCTTGGAATGGGTTTTAGGCGATAAAGGCAGATCTTGCGGTCAGTTCGATATCTGGGAGGCCACTTATTCGCCCATGGGCGAGGACGGCTATCCTGTCCGTCTCTGGAATAAAGAAACCGGTGAAATCAATCAAGAGGTCGCAAAATATTGGCGAGAAAACTATGATCTCCGACATATTCTTGAACGAGACTGGTCCACGATTGGTGAAAAGCTCAAAGGCAAACTCCATATCTACGTCGGTGACATGGACAACTATTACCTCAACAACGCGGTCTATTTGACCGAGTCCTTCTTGCAATCAACCTCAAACCCTCACTATGGGGGCGAAGTTAAATATGGTGACCGTGCCGAACATTGTTGGAACGGGGATCCCGATAATCCGAACCACATTACTCGGCTGCGGTACAACAGTATGTACGTGCCTAAAATCATGAAACGCATTCAAGAAAGCGCACCGGCCGGGGCCGACCTGACCAGTTGGCGCTACTAAGTAGCCGTTCTGTCCTTCAATTTAATGCGTTGGCGTGACCTTCAAGAAAGGTCTCTGGGTTACTGAAGATCTTGGCCATGTTCATCCCTTTGCGGATAGCGCCTAGAGATACTTTGCCGCTAGCAATAGCTCCAACCATGGCCATATAGGTGTTCAATTTGCCGCGATACTTGTAGCGGACTTCGAGCGACCAATCCCACAAGCGTGAATACTCTTCATAAAACTCATTGAGCGGTAACTGGGTAGGCAGAACAGCGTGCACAATATCAAATAGTTCCCAATTGTCGGTTGTTACTTGATTCTCAACTTCGCTCCAGAGATCTGTTCCTGGCAGCGGCGTCAATATCGAGAAGCCACTGTTATAGGTGCCATACTTGTCGACCCAATCGCGCAGTTGCGCAAAATCTTTGCGTCCCCACGACGGATCAACGATGAAATTGCAGGCAAAGCCCACGTTCATTTCTTTAAGCAACTCGATGGCGCGCACATTGTTGACGGCCTTGTTGTTCTTATTAACTGATTTAAGTCCTTCGTCATCTACTTTTTCTAAACCCAAGAAGATGGCCAAATTGCCGCAGTCCTTCCACATTTCAATCAAGTCTGGGTGACGGCAGATAATGTCTGTTCGTGTCTGCACCGTGAAGTATTTCTTAATACCAGCTTCTTTAATGAGGCGCGCCATTTCTCGTCCACGATGCACGTCTAACCAAAATATGTCGTCTGTGATGAAGACGTTGGGCGCATCAATGGCTTTAAGTTCCTCGACAACGCGCGCTGGCGATTTTTCTCGAAACGTTTTTTCGTGGAACTTCCAAACGGAACAGAAATTACAGCGGTAAGGACAGCCGCGCGCGGTTTCCATGAGCGCCAATGGCTTACGAAAATTGATATAGTAGTTAGGTGCGTAATCTTTAATGAGATGCCTGGCTGGCATGGGCAATGTGTCTAGGTCAGATCGCGACGGCGCTTGAATATTCCTTCTTTGTCCCGCCGACGTATTGCGAATAACGCCAGGGGCCTTGGACAGATCACCGCCGCTTGCAAGCGCGTCCATGAGCGCAGGCATGACTTCTTCACCGTCGCCAACGGCGATCAGGTCAATGGATTCATCATCGAACCATTTCGGGTCCCGCGACGCGTCGTGTCCACCTATGATGATGGTTGCGTCGGGTAGCTTGTGTTTCATGAGTCGCGACAAACGTAGTGTGCGTCGACGTTCGGTGGTGAAATTACACTGCAAGCCGACCACGTCGGGTTCAAAGGCGACACAATCGCGCACGCCTTTTTGTTCGCCATCGAGGCGAAGGTCAAATATTCGGCATTCGTGGCCATCGGGTTCAAGTGAGCCTGCTACGCACTCCATACCGAGCGGTTCCACAAACGTCAACATTTCTAGACCTAGAATTCCGCCGATGGGTGGCTTAATGAAGGCGACTTTCATGGCCTGCCTCCTTAATGATTTGTTTGATGACTGCTGCTATCTCAACAACTGTTGTCATGCTTGTCAATCATCGGCTATGTTGAGTAGCACATTACAAGATGGTTCTTTTCATAGCTGGGGACAAGTTTTTGCCGTTTAAACACCAAGATACAATCGAGTTGGAGATGTTATGGGTATGCCACATTTCGACTGTGAATAAAATGACAAGCTGTAGTCGATTGAGCCTTGCTGTAACGCCGCCAACGGCTCCTTGTAGAGTATCCGTTTTATGAAACGACTCTTAGCGATAAGGCTTCAAGCGCTCGGTGACATGATCATTGGTTTTCCGTACTTGCAAGGTTTAAAGAATGAGAACCCAGGTCTGATCATCGACTTTATGACACGAGCGGAACAGGCCAGTATCCCGAAACAAATGACCATGTTTCGTAACGTTTGGCCTCTCTTTGGTGGTCGCCTTGATCTGGCCCAACGGGCCGCCGCAGTGCTGCTATTACCTCGATTGCTGATGCAGCGATACGATGCTGTGCTGGACTTGCAGAACAATCATATATCGGGCTGGCTATCTAATAGAATTGCACCTGACGAGACGGTTCGTTTTGATAAGGCATCAAGAATTCCGCATGGAACTCGCTGTCATCAAGCGGTGTCCCAATTGGGCTTGCAATATTCGGCGCCTAATTTTGACGTTTCCTTGCGTGATGAAAGTCAAGCTAGGCAATTGCTGACAGCCAATGGTTGGACGGGAGCTCCGCTTATTTGCCTCAATCCAGCGGGATTCTTTGAGACCAGACACTGGCCACAGGCCTATTATTTGCAATTCGCCGAGATGTGGAAAAAGAAAAATCCGGACCATCAATTTGTGTTTGTTGGCTTGGCAAGCTTACGTGGGCGGGTTGAGGCAATGTTAAATGCGTATCCTGATTCAGTTGACCTTTGTGGTCAAACTTCTCCTGTTCAAGCTTATGAAGTGATGCGTCAGTGCCGCTTAATGTTAAGTGAAGATTCAGGTTTGATGCACATGGCTTGGACACAAGGTGTTGCCACCGTTGCTCTGTTCGGCTCAACGCCTAGTTATTGGTCTCGGCCAATGGGAATTCACTCGCTCTGCCTGGATTCTTCAGATCTAAGCTGTGGCGATTGCTTTTCGGAGACTTGTGCCCGTGGAGATATGTTGTGTTTAACACGCAGGACACCAGCCGATGTGATGCAAGCATGCGAATCGCTACTTTCTACCCGCTTATCTGTGTGACTTACGGACAGTTTTGGGCGCAACCCATGGCTGCAATCAACTCAACCACATCGATGCGGTCATTGCCGTTAAGGTCTTGTGCACTTGGATGAAGGGGAAGCGCATCGTTCCACCATGAGACCAAGGCCAAAACGTCTTCGCAATCGACAGCACTACCACCTATGACTGAAACGTAACCGCAATTGGTTATACCAGCGTCGTAGGCGGACAACAGAGCGACGGCTGAATGCAGGCGTGCCAAGTATTCACCCATCAGTTTACCCAGCGAAAGTCCATATGGGCTGCCGATGGTCTGGGTGCCGCCACCTTGTCCGTCCACTTGGTTCCAAATAATGGGTAACACGAATTCAGTCATGGAACGGCCCATTTCAATGACGGTCGTGTCTTCAGCTATCAGGCCGCCGCGTACAAGATTTGCCGTCAGCGAAGCTTTTCCTGTGTCGTATAACAAAGGGTCGCCACCTACTGCAGCGTATTCGACGCATGGTGCTGTGGGATCGGCAGCGGCCAAAGATGTCGCGCCCGGAGGATTGCGGTTGATACACGGTGGGTTGTCTGCAGGATGATCGGTGGAGCATGGTTCGTTGGCGATTCCTCCAATTCGATTTGATTCATCGAATAGCAGCCATAATAGGTTGGGCCAATCTCCGGCAGGATTTCCGGCCGCACCAGCAAGCGTACTTGCAAAACGGCTATACATGCGCGCGGTTGCCGCGATCACCTGGCTTGGTAAGATCGCTGGAACCCCTAGAGGTTCATCGTTTGTGCCTTGTTTAAGGGTGTAAACGTTTTGCAGGTCGTAGAGCGCAGACATCCATAATTGGTCCGTCCAGTAACGTCGATTTGGGTTGTCGCTTGGATCGCCCGGGTCTCGCCACGGTGGGCAGAAATAAGGGTAAGCGCCTTGGTCTCCGACCAACCAAAAACCATAGTCCTGGTTGTCATCGGCCCACTGCTGTTCGACGTAGTGCTGGGTTAATGCTCGAGCTAGATTGTTGTGCCAGTCTTCTAGAAAGGAGCCATCATCACTGGCCAATCCCAAAAACCTAAAAACTCGATACCATTGAGACGTGGATCGACCGGTGAGTTGGGCCCAATAATCCTGGATGGTGTCTTCAGGCCCACAGGCGCTTCCAGGTCGCGAAACGCACAAGAAGGAACGCATGCTTTCAGCACCGTTCTGTAATCGCCTAATCACGCTCTTGTCTCCGGTCATCCAGTAGTAGAGCACCAGATTATCCATATAAGCATGAGAACTGTTGAAGTCGCGCCGAAAACCGCCGTACCCGGCCGGGGCTTGGCCACAATAGAACCAACCATCGCTGCTATCGCATTGCATCACCTGCGTATACAACATGCGTTTGGCACCGGGAAAGGCGAGTGTGTCTAACCAATGGGTTTCACCGGAGCGCATGACCCAGTTAGGAACAGCGGAAATGGTGTTGTGATAATCCGTCCATGCGCCGCACCAAAAGGCGTTGTCCCAATCGTACGTGGGCGTAATGTCATCGCAGTCGAGTTCGTCCGAACGCACCGCATCTGCCCAGTAACGCGGATATGAGCCATAAGTGGTCAAGCCGAACAAGCCCTTGAAGGCGATATTATCGCGGGTGTTGGCCATGACGCGCGCCATGACGTCGTCGTACTGGGCTAATGCGCCTTGTAAGGGTAACCAGGGAAAGGGCTCAACGGTGTTTGAGGCCGCAAACCATTGGGACGAAGGCCAAGGGTGTAGGGGGCGATTGAGCGGAGCCCAGAGTTCACGGTCCAGTGTCGCTTCATCAGGCGTGGTTTCCAGGTTACTGACGGCTGTGACCGCGTATTCGCTAAAGAGACCTTGTCTTCCAGAGAGCCACACACCCTCCGATACCAGATCAATCGCCATCGAACCGTCGGCCAAGATAGACAACTGCTGTGGTTCGTAAAGGTCCATGCGATTAAGGGCGATGGCAAGTGAGTGATTTGTGCCGATGGCGGCAAGCATGGCACGGTCAGCCGCTTCACCCGCTTCGGTGCCGGCAATAGGCGTAATCATTTCGTAAGCACGTGCTGCAAACCGATCTGCGCGGAGCATTTGCGTGATGGAGAAACTACCTCCCGAAAAGGCTTCCGAAAGTGTTGAGCCTGAACTTGAGGCGCGAGAAAGCGCAGAAATAGGAGTAGAAGCAAGGACGAGCAGGCAACGGGCCTGTTCGAGTCGGATGCCGTTGGGGATCGTGTTTCCAAAACCGTCATCGCATTCGACGTAAGGCCATTCGTTTTGTAAGTTGCAGTAGGAACCATACCAACTAATAACATGTCTAATCAGGGCGGTGGGCGAATCCAGCTGGAATTGATAACGCCGTTCGCTTGCCAGGCCACCGGCAGGGCTATCGCCGCGATTGTCCATGTCGTAACGTCCTCGTACGACAATGGTTGCCGATAGCGGACTCTGTCGTTCAATTTCAATTTCATCGATGGTTGAGTGAGAAAAGGTCTGTGACCCCGACGTATCTTCATCAAGTACGGAAACCGTCATCGAGCTATCACTGATCAGCTGCGTGCCGCCAATTTCGATGCTGTCAAAGAGTTGATCCGCATTTAGTCCGATCGAAAAAACGGCGGCCCCGGTATCGACGACGACTTGTACCAGATCAGGCCCACTAGTGATTTGCGTGACTGTTAGCGGGCTTACAGGCGTAGGGTTAGCCACTGAACCGTTAACTATAAGCACGTAGTTGCTAACACTTGAAGCAGCGACGTTGGCGACAAATGTGACTAGCAACCACTGGATTGGGGCCGTGGTTTCGTTTAGCGGGGCATTCCAGCGTGCGAGTACCTCGAAGGAAGCGGGCACCGGCGTACCCGTGTTGGTAGTAATAGCAAACGAGCTCGTGTTGGTCAGAGCCAAGCTCCTGGGAATCGGCACGCCAGAAGACGCAACCTCGCCTTGACGTGAAATAGCAGCTGATTCTTCCAATGAAAGTTCAAAACTGCTCGGTAATGAGGGTGGATAAATCAAGTCATGATTCTGTGCCCACAAGCAACTACCCAACGTCAGCAGCCAGATTCGCTTCATAGTGCCTCCCGTGATGCTTTCCTAAACATATATCCAACTGCGTGAATCTGCCCAGTGACCGCGCTCACGTTTCAAATATAGAGGGTGTATTGAAGGCGTTAAGTCAGCCTTTTGTGCTCTTTCTCAGGGCACCAAAGATAATAAACAAGAAAACGCTTGTTTTAATGTATTTATTTGTTATGCTGGCTGCATCTTGAAACGGAGGTTGTCATGTTAATTTGGATTTTTTGTTGGCTTGGTCATGGTACCCACGCCACGGCACTGGAAACGGTGTCTGCGGATATGTCTGGCCAAGTCCATGAAACCCGCATGGTTTTGCGTGACTTGTGGGTGGAGCATGTGTTTTGGGTGCGTAACTACGTTTTTGCCACGCACCACAAAGATGAGTATGGGGAAAGGGCCGCTGTCGATGAGGTGGTCGCTAATGCGAGGTCTATTGCCAATAGCTTAGAGCCCTTTTACGGACAAGCGGCCGCCGAAAAGCTGTTTGAGTTGCTGGCTGGTCATTGGACAGCTGTTAAGGGATACAACGATGCTACGTTCATTGAGAGTAGTGAGCAAAAACGGCAGTCGGCAGTCGTGGCATTAACGGAGAATGCGCGCGAGATCTCGAAATTTCTCAGTGGCGCCAATCCACACTTGCCTGAAGCAGACCTCTTTGGGCTTCTCTCTGCCCATGGCGGCCATCATGTGGCTCAAATAAAACAAATCAAAGGAGACGACTTGGCAGCGGAAGCAAAGACCTGGCACGCCATGCGGCAACATATGTTGGTGATTTCTGATGCCTTGGCTGTGGCTTTGGCCAAACAGTTTCCAGACTCATTCTGAGCTGAGTTTGCTTGACCGGGGGGTGAACGCACCCCCTGGATAAGGTCATCGCTCGTTAACAACCTGAAGTGTTAGGATAGCTTCATGCAATCCGGTGGCACCGCTATTGACCAGTTAGGTGTGACGCAGCAACGCATTTTGCGAGAATTGTTGCGCCGCAGCCGAGGGTCCGATGTTGATCAGCTAGCGGCAGATTTGGCGATGACTAAAAGTGGTATGCGACAACACCTAATCGGCCTTGAGCGCGATGGACTTGTCGTTCGTTCAGGTTTAAAAAAGACGGAACGGCGTCCGCGCCATCTATACCAACTTTCAGCGTCAGGTCGCGAGTTGTTTCCACGCCACTACATTCAAATGGCGGAGCTTCTGATTGAGTCGGTCAGGGCTTCTGCAGGAGAGACGGGTTTACTTAAACTCATGCAGACCATGGGCGAACAGGCCGCGTCTCAGTTTATGGACCCAAGATCAGGTAAGAATGAGGTTGAAATTCTGGCGGACGCGATGTGTGGGCTAGGTTACGATGCCCAGTTGATTGCGGCTGATGAGATCAAAGCCTTTAACTGCGTTTTTCACCATTTGGCAGCCCTTTACCCGCAAGTGTGTGAATTCGATTTAGCGTTGATGCGACATGCTACTGGACGTCAAGTGGAGCATCAAGAATGTATGGTGCGAGGCGGAGATGTCTGCCGTTTCAAATTTGGGAAAAAGTTCGCCGAGTAAGGTTACCTAAATGGCCCGACGTTGAATTTTCAGAATGTGATCTTGGTGATGGTTAGACAAACATCACCCATTTCATTGCTCACAAAACCGTAGCATTGATCATCTTTAAGAAATCGTGGCGTTCCAGGTAGTGTTCCTCGGGCAATCGTTTTTCCTGTCGTTTCATAGATAGCAACCTGGGACGTGCCCGTGTTCGCCAGTTGGGGCCCAATAACCCATATACGATCTTGTGAATCGACAAACAGGCCGCAAATAGGAGGCCAGCTGGTGTTAGCAAAAAGCGCTTCTTGCTGTTGGCGCATCTTTGCTTGAACGACCCTAAAACTTTGATCGATAAAGGCATCAATTTCCTGGTCCTGGACAGCAGGTTGTTTCATGGAGATCTCGACAGCTGCACCGATCTGTTTGCCGCCAAGTGAGAGGATGTGTAACTGGGGATCTGAACCGAATGCTACGGCGATGAAATTGGACCCATAGCCAACATGCAGCTTAGGATCCCAAGGCGTAGTTATGGGCATAACAAGATCGGCTTCAACCTTGAGTACAGGAACAGTATGAAGAGCGCCGCTATACGTCCAGATTCCTTGTCCTACTGGAGCAGTAAGTTCCTGACGAATCAGGCTGGGAGCGGCTACTTCTCCTCCGTCAAGGGCGCTTACATAACTTAGCTTGGTTGCGTAGATGATCGACCCATCCGGCTGAAATTTTGGAAGGTAGGGCCGAGGCGTGAAAGGTAATGTCACCACAAGTTCCCCAGCAAGACTCCATTTCGTGAATTGGCTTTTGCCACTGTCGTAGACGGCAAATACGCTCTCTTCGGGCAAATAACTGATCTCGTCAGGACTATTGAATTCGCCAGGACCTTGACCGCTACGCCCGCAACGGCCAAGTAATTGTCCGGAGGGAGAAATAAATAAGATTTGCTTTTCTTGTGCGTCCAAAAGAACCGCTATGACGCCGGAATCACTAACTGCAAAAGGCCCTTCGCTATAAACCTCAAAGTCTGAAAGGTTAATTGTCAAGACTGTTTCGTTCCGGAATTCCTCAGACAATAAACACAAAAACGCCATTAAATATGTCATTTTTCAGGCCCTAAAAAATTGAACTGTAATGGTATGCCGAAAGGTGATATCAATCTTAACGCCAATGGCACCTCGAATGAACCTTGATTTGGCATTCGTCACTTAGCTCGCAGGCCTAACGACATCTCCCTTGTCCTATGCTTGTCCAATTGGCTCTAACTGGAAAATCGCGCGAAAGGCGTCGATACGAACCTATTAGACTGACGGGCGTCTTTATTTTGTTTGATCAGACTTAGTTGGTGCCGATGCTCGGAATCGAACCGAGACGGGGTCGCCCCCGCTGGATTTTGAATCCAGTGCGTCTACCAATTTCACCACATCGGCACAACGCGCATAGAGATATCACGAAGCGCAGATTGGGTCAAGCTCAACAGGGATTCTGGCAACCAAATTAACGCCGATCGAATCGATTTCTGCTCGATAGGCCAAGACCTCGACGCCTTGTTCGACTGCCTGACGCAGCAGTTTCCCGTAGGCCGGATCAATCTCGTCTGCGGGCCGCATGCGACGGGCTGCACATCGTTGGACACAAAAGAATAGGACAGCTCGATGGCCCTGAGCCTTCAATTCGATGAGTTCCTGGATGTGTTTTTGTCCACGACTAGTTACCGAGTCCGGGAACGCGGCCAATGTGGGTCCGACCTGCAAAGTCGCGTTCTTAACTTCCACATAGATACGTTCGTCGCCACGGCTCAACATCAGGTCTAGTCTCGATTTCGCGTTGATTTTTACTTCACCTTTAATATCCAAATAGCCAGACAATTCTTCGACAACACCTCGCTCAATCGCCTCTCTTACCAGCGAATTGGGCACAGCCGTGTTGACGCCAACCCAGCCGTCGTCCATCTCAATAGCCTGCCAACTGTAAGCCAGTTTTCGTTTAGGGTCGGGATGGTGGGTCAAGAGGCAGCGCGCACCGGGCTTCAAGCAAGTGGACATGCTGCCTGTGTTGGCGCAGTGGGCCGTAATGACTTGACTGTCATGGTCGAAATCAGCGAAGAAGCGTTTGTAGCGCCTTAAGAATGTCGTTTCGATTACCGGACCTGGCCATTTCAAACCTTACTCGCCGAAATGGTAAGGAAAGGTGTGAACCCCGTTTTCGGTGACGATGGCGCTAATTAGCGCCGCAGGCGTGACGTCAAAGGCCGGATTATAGACCTCCGTTGTTTTTCCGGTAATCGTCTGCCCACGTACGTGTGTCACCTCCGACGAAGGTCGCTGTTCGATGGGTATTTTGGAACCGTCAGGTGTGTTTAAGTCGATGGTTGTTGTTGGTGCAGCGACGATAAAGGGAAGGCCGTGATGTTTGGCGGCCAGGGCGAGCATGAAAGTACCGATCTTATTGGCCGCATCGCCGTTGGCGGCGATCCGGTCTGCTCCGACGATGACACAATCAACCATCTTATGAGTCATCAAATAGCCACCCATACCGTCGGTCACCAGTTTGACAGGAATCTGATCCTTTTCGCATTCCCAAACGGTTAAACGTGCTCCTTGGAGATAGGGTCTGGTTTCGTCAGCAACAACTTCTACCAATCGTCCTTCAGCATGCAATTGGCGGACGATACCCAGTGCGGTTCCCCAACCTGCGGTGGCTAACGAACCAGTATTGCAATGAGTAAGGACCCTGCGTTGGCCAGTCAGAAATCCTGCACCGTGGCGACCAATCTCACGATTCTTGTTCTGATCATCGCGATGGTATTTGATCGCAACTTGTTCGGCTGTGGCGGCGGCTTGACCGCTGTCAAATGGCGACAGTAGAGTGCGCATTAATGCGATGGCATCAAACAGGTTAACGGCTGTTGGACGGGACGCGCCCAATACCTCGCAGGCCTCAAGAAAGGATGACTCAGACGAATCATTCTTTAGCGCCAAGACGATGCCGTAAGCGGCCGTCACGCCAATCGCAGGTGCCCCTCGGACGACCATGTCGCGAATGGCGTGTGCAGTCTCCTGGGCTGTATGGCAACGTACGTAGCTTTCTTCGAAAGGTAATACACGTTGGTCCAAGAGTTCCAAATGGGAGCCCTTCCATATGATCGCGTCTACCATCACCCACCTCAATTATTTGATCCGTCATCTTAACACCGTCACGCCATTGAATTTAAGATGTGATGCGGCTAAGGTGAGCGGATGTTCAATTGGCCAGAACTTCAGCCTTGTAAACCCCATCCGCTACTTAGTCATGCGCATGCACAAACGATTTTGGGCAGTTTTATGCCGTCTCAAGGTCCAGAAGAGCAGGGATTACCTACGGATGTAGACTTGGGCGATGGCGACAGAATCACGGTTGTTGTCCATGAAGGAAGTCGACCGCTGATGGTCCATATATGGCATGGTTTGGGAGGGCATGCCGAATCGGGCTATGTGAAGCGCGCAAGCCATTGGTTGTTGCAACGCGGATATTATGTTTTGCGCGGTAATCATCGCGGCTGCGGTGTAGGCATCGACAAAGCACGCCAACCCTATCACTCAGGTCGTTCAGATGATCTTGCCTCTGTATTGAAGTTTGCGCGTAATAAGTGGCCCTCAATGGCCCATATCGTTATTGGCTTTTCGCTGAGTGGAAACGCGCTACTGCTCTTGCTCGGAAAAGGCGGAACATGTTTTCCCGACGCGGCCATTAGTGTTAATGCGCCGATCAACTTAGGACTATGTGCTCGAGAACTTGAACAAGGCATCAATCGACTATATGACATTCGTTTTGCACGACTCTGCAAAAAGTCGGTGCGTGGGCGTGAGCAGGCAGGCCTTACTGACCATATCACCCATTTCCCCTTAAGAATGACGTTACGCGATTTCGACAATATTTACACCGCTCCGGCTGGCGGATTTCGAGACCGTGAAGACTATTACGAAACCTGTTCTGCTGGGCCATGGCTGTCGGAAATTAAGATACCCACCTTCATGATGACCGCTGAAGACGATCCCATGGTGCCCATACATAGTTATCGCCAGGCCGAACCAGCCGCTTGTGTTCATTTCCATTTGGAACGCTTTGGGGGTCATATGGGCTATCTAAGTGGTGTAAAAACGCCGTTGGGCACAAAACGTTGGCTCGATTATGCCATCACAGCCGCCGTCGATGAAGCGGCCAAACAGCTTGGTTGCTGACCCTTTTCGTTTGTTTCCCGTAAAATCTTAAACACCATCAAGTGATGAGCCCGGGTGTAAGCTAAGCGAAAATATTATTGTCGTAAGAAGAGGGAAGAGCGCATGGAAGGCGACGTTTTACAGGCAATTGGAAATACAACTTTGCTGCCGTTGCGTAAAGTGGTTCCTGCGGGATGTGCCGAAGTTTGGGTTAAGTTGGAGTGGGAGAATCCAACCGGCAGCATGAAGGATCGAATGGCACAGGCCATGATCCAGGGAGCCGAGTTAGATGGTCGCCTGAATCCCGGTGATACCATCGTTGAATACACGGGTGGAAGTACAGGGATCTCGTTAGCACTAATTTGTGTCGCCAAGGGTTACGGACTGCACATAGTGACGTCCGATGCCTTTAGTCAGGATAAGTTACGCCAGATGGCCGCTTATGGCGCGCAACTGACATTGGTTGCCAGTGAAGGAGGACGTACAACCAAGAAACTAATTCTTGAGATGATTGAGGTTGCTCGTCGATTAAGTCACCTACCACGTACCTATTGGACGGACCAACTCAATAATGTTGATAGCATTAGCGGCTATTACCCGTTAGCAGAGGAAATTTGGCAGCAAACGCGTGGTGAGGTCGACGCGTTTGTACAGTGTGTTGGCACGGCCGCTTCCTCTAGAGGTGTCGCGACCGTATTAAAAGACTATAACCCCAAAATAAGGATATGTTGCGTTGAGCCGGCAGAATCGTCTGTCTTGTTGGGCCAATCGCCGGGTCCTCACAAGATTGAGGGCGTCGGTATTGGTTATAAACCGCCATTGTGGGATGCGAGCTTGGTTGATGAGGTCGTGGCAATCGCTACCGACGATGCAAAGGCAATGGCTCGACGATTGGCTCGAGAAGAAGGCCTCTTTGCAGGTACCTCTTCGGGCGCGAATGTGCTTGCAGCGATTCAGCTTGGGATGAAATTGGGCCCGCAGGCTAAAGTCGTGACCTTGATGGTGGACTCAGGTCTTAAGTACCTGGGCACGGACGTCTTCGAAACGTCCTTTTGACTTTCAGATTACATCATTAACTTGCGTTTTATTGAAACCGAATCGTTAGCTAACATTGCAGGTTTACTGTCAGGCTTCAACGACGGCGTGGGAATGACCAGTTCTAGTTCGGCAAAATAGGCTGCATGATCGGACAAGGCCCTCCAGGGTTGACCGCATAGTGACGAAGCTGTTCTTGCGATGAATCCGCGATAATAAACACGATCTAGTTTGAGCAGGGGCATCCAACTGGGAAATGTACGGGCGTGGTCGTCGTGGACGTCAAGGTGAGCCTCGCGAACCCCTAGTCTTTGATGTAACACGTCTGAGATTCGTTGCCGCCAGTCGTTGAAATCGCCGCCAATTATGAGGGGTTGATCGTGAGGCACGACCATGTCAATGCGATCACAAAGCCGATTGATCTGCTTACTTCTGCCACCTTCTAACAAATTGAGGTGCAGACATAGAAGATGCACTTGCACGTTTGTGTTTGGGACTCGAATAACACCATGGAGTAGGCCGCGCCGTTCAAGCTGATTGGTTGAAATGTCCACGTTCTCCCAAGAAACAAAAGGATACTTACTCAAAATCGCATTGCCATGATGTCCGCGATCTGTAACCGCATTTTTGCCGTAGGCATAGTGGTGCCAAATACTGTCTGCCAAATATTCGAACTGTGAAGATTTGGCGTTGCTTCTCTGATCCTTATCCAAACCTCTGACTTCCTGTAGAAACACCAGGTCTGCCTGGATGTCGCGAATGGCCGTCTTCATTTTCTTAAGTACATTACGCATGTTGCCAATGGATTGGCCCTTATGCATGTTGTAGCTAAGTGTTTTGATGGTCAGGTGTGATTGCTTGATTGGCGTCATGAGACCGTCGTGTTGATAGTGTTCAAGTCGGAGAAACGAACCACCCGGACTATTGGTTAACTTGGTCCTTGTTGATGAGTCTAGCGTATAGATGCTGCATATCGCTAATCAAGCGTTCTACACCAAATTCTTGGCGAATGCGTGCACGCTGATTTTCGTCTAGTCGAAATGACTCATACACGCGACTCGAAATGGCTCTGGCCAGTGTCTGAGCGTCAGCATCCGCGGCGATAATGGTCCCGCAATCGTCGTCCAAAACGTCTCTGATGCCTCCCACATCGGTGGTAAGCACGGGCACGCCTACACTTAATCCTTCAATGAGAGTGACAGGCGTGCCTTCATTCTTAGAAACCAAAATGTTGAGGTCAAGGTCGGCATACACCATAGGCATGTCGGAAATCCAGCCCGTGAATCGGACCCAGTTTTGTAAATCGAGCTGTTTGCACAGGTCTTCGAGTTCTTGTCGCAGCTCACCATCTCCAATGACGAGAAACTGAATTTGGGATGAAGTCAGCTTGGTGTCTACGCGCCAAATGGCCAGGGCTTCTAACAATAATCGATGATTTTTTATAGGGACAAGGCGAGCAATGATTCCTGCCAAGAACACGTCGTCATTTAGACCTAGCGATTCCCGGAATTGTCCTCTTTGACCTCTTGATACCTTGTCTAAATCAAAACCCAGCCGCACAATGTGACACTTTCTTGTGTGGACAATTCGAAAGCGCTCCACCAGGTCATTTCTTTGGCGGGTAGAAATGGCGATGATAGCGGTAGACATGTGTGCAAGTGTTCGTTCGGTGACACGCACTAACATATTCCCAAAACGGGAGAAATAGCCTTCGAATACGTGGCCGTGAAACGTGTGGATGCGAATAGGGACGCGACACATAAACGCGGCAATCCGGCCCAGCGCGCCAGCTTTGGCCGTATGGGTGTGAACGATATGTGGTTGATAATAGCGAATGACTTTGATCAAGGCCATTAGGGCTTTGATGTCGTCGTACCAATGAACAGAGCGCCCCATTTCATCTAGCACTTTAATGGCCACGCCCAGTTCGTGAGCTAATGGTTCCAGCGACGATTCACCGGGCTCTAGCCTGCCGCCAATGAGAAGCGTTTGAAAGGGCGCTTTCATGTGTGCACTGAGGTAAATGGAATTTAATGCGGGCCCACCAATGCAAATGCGCGATTGAATCCGTAGAACGCGAACCGGTTCAGACATGATCGCTCTCTGGCATCAAATGCAGTTTGCGGGACTGGTAACGACCGAGCCAATGAGCGAAGACTAGGTGGTACCAAATGGGTTCGGTCATGTCATGACGCCCTGATTGATGACTCTGCCATATTTCTTTGAGCGCGGTTCGATTCACCCATTCACCGGTTTCCGTGTGATCAAAAAGCTCTTTTTCTGCCCAACTCTTCAAGTCGCTTCTGAGCCACGCGCCGATGGGCATCTCAAAGCCAGATTTGGGTCGCTTAAGAATGGATGACGGTAGCATGTGTCCTAAGCGTTCGACCAATATTCGTTTCCGATGCGAGCCCATTAACTTGCGGTTAGCGGGCAATCCATTGGCAAATTCGACCAAGCGGTGATCGACCAGAGGAGATCTCAGTTCCAGACTTGCTTTCATACTCATGCGGTCGATCTTGACGAACATATCGTTAACCAGCACGATGTCCTGATCGAATTTCAAACGATCATTCAACAAAGCGTGCTTAGGAAGTTTCTCAACTAGACCGGCCACAATGTCTGGGCGGTGATGCGCAAGGACGGGGTCTAGTAATGACGCGTAATCGATGGGACTCATATGTAACCAACGAACATGGCGTTCGGCCGCCGTTGCTGCATCGCCATCAAGCAGTCGTTTTATACGCCGCGCGTTCTCTAGCAGCTTATTAGTTCGGCCACTAGGTAGAAACTTTACCAGCGGTTTCAACAGTCGTCGACGTAGCCAATAGGGGCCGAGCCGTTTTAGGTAGGATTCGCCAAGGTACTTGCGGTAACCGGCGAATACTTCGTCGGCGCCGTCGCCACTGAGTGCGACGGTGAAATGCCGTCGAGCTTCTCTCGCGACGAGGTAGCTGGGTACCGCCGAAGAATCACCGAAAGGTTCGTCGAAATGGTCCAGAACCTGTGGTACCAAATGACAAAGTCGTTGTGGGTCAAGCGTGATTTCGTCGTGTTGGGTGTTGCAATGACTGGCTAATTGACGGGCAAACACAGATTCGTCGAACGCTTGAGGTCCAGCGAAACGGACCGAGAAACTATGTACTTTCTTGCTGGATAATCGAGACATGGCCGCCACGACCAGCGAGGAGTCTAAACCCCCTGAAAGAAACGCACCCAGTGGCACATCCGATATCATGCGTTTCGCGACCGCATCCATGAATAGGGGTTCTAGGTCTTCTTCGTTGGGGTTAGTCACGGGGTTGGGGTGATACCAGCGCTGGGTTTTGCGATCACTTGGAGATTGACACTCGAGTCGATGGCCAGGGGCAAGTTGTGTCATGCCCTTGAAAATGGATCCGCCTGGGATGTAGCTGAGCATGAAGTATTGCGAAAGCGAGAGCGCATCAATGGCTGGATAGCTGTTTATGACGGCCAAGATTGCGCGTGGTTCGGAGGCAAACAGAAACTCGTCACCTTGCTGGTAGAGGTATAGAGGCTTCTTGCCGAGTCGATCTCGAAACAGGTGCACTCTTCCGTGTTTGCGATCCACGTAAACACCAGCGAACATGCCGTGCAGTTGATCCAAGGCTGAGATACCTTGTTGCGCGAGCAGTGTAAGCGCAACCTCGGTGTCACTTGTCGTTCGGAACGCAGCTCCCTGTTTCTCTAATTCGTGTCGTAGGTCGCGGAAATTGTAAAATTCGCCGTTAAAAGTAATGGAGTGGTCGCCAAGTTCAAAGGGCTGGTTGGCTTCAGGACTTGGGTCCAATATGGCCAGCCTCACTTGCCCAACCGTAATATGAAAGTCCTCATTCAGGCTATAGGCACGAGCTTCGAGGTGATCTGGTCCCCGATACTGAATGGCCGCTAGCATTTTCTCTACTTTTTGTACGGCAGTTGGTCTTATCGAAATGATTCCTGCGATTCCACACATAGCCGCCAATCTATTGGTTTGTGAGCGTTCGGTCAAGCTCACACTTGCAGCGGAAGGTCTGGTCAGATATGGTGGAGACTCAAGGTTTTGTGAGGTGACGAATGGAAGAGACGGAATCACTGATACGCCTTTGTCCCGAATGTGAAGCAACGCTCCAGCACAAATCGTACAAAGTTTTTCACGCCTGGCAGTGTCCGGAAGGTCACGGCACCTTATATGCCAAAGGTGAATTAGAAGAAATAATGACAGCCGTCTCGGGGATCGCCGATTTGGAGCTGCGTCTCTGGAATGATAAGGACAGGTTTTCGGTGGTACAGTCGCCCTTAATGAGCCCGGACGGACCTCGTCCGTTATTAGAAATCCGCGACCAAGACTACATGCATATTATGGTTTATGGTGATCCAGTTACCCATTCGATCTGGGTGCACACGGGTGAAGAGGAAAAAATCGCCTGCCATTTGGAACAGGCTGCGCAGCAAGACAGTGTCGCTTCGTATTTATCACTGGCTGCCCGCGAAGCTGCCAAAGTACTCGATGATGACGAGTCGATTAGGGATGCTGCGGGCCATTTTGTTTTGTCGCTAAAACTCTTAAGCGAGAGAGTTTTGCGCTCGCTCCCTTTCATTGCTTTCTGAAAAAAAGCGTGAAGACTTTGTCTGAAATAATTTTTGGCATTACATTGTTATTAGAGCATGAGGGAGAACGTCCCGATTTCCCTCTACTCAATCCCCGATTTTGACCAAACTCCTCCTCCAACAGGGAAACCATGTTGGTCAAAACGTTGGGCCCAGCTGAAGGATTTCCTAATGCTGGGCCCCTTTTTTTGTTAGAATCGCGTTTCGCACGGGAAGGCGGAAAGGCAACCATGACACAAATTAAAGATTCATTTATTCCCTATGCGTTTAAGCGACGCGAAGCAACGGAAATGCAAGAGCGGGCACGTTCATATTACGAGCTTATGGACCAGAGGCGAACAGTGCGCCAGTTTTCTGCCGATCCTATTCCTGAGGGTGTCCTTGAAGACGCCATTCGAGCTGCTGGCACGGCCCCATCAGGGGCTCACAAACAACCGTGGCACTTTTGCGTGGTCACTGACCCTGATATTAAACATCGCATTCGTGAGGCAGCTGAAGTTGAGGAACGGGTCAACTATTCGGGCCGCTTCCCTGAAGATTGGCTTGAAGACCTTGAGATTTTTGGCACCGATCACGTCAAGGAATATATCGATATCGTGCCCACATTGGTGATTGTATTTAAGGAGAACTACCGGT
This sequence comes from Holophagae bacterium, assembly GCA_029263455.1. Taxonomy (GTDB): domain Bacteria; phylum Acidobacteriota; class Holophagae; order Acanthopleuribacterales; family Acanthopleuribacteraceae; genus JAGQSC01. The sequence continues at coordinate 132,619 of JAJCXM010000001.1, read as the reverse complement.
TAGTTAATGGCCAACGTAAAAAGAACTATTACGTCAACGAGTCCGTTGGTATTGCAGCGGGCATGCTCATTGCCGCTTTACATAATGCCGGCCTGGCTACCTTAACCCATACACCTAATCCGATGGCCTTCTTGAATGAAATACTCGAGAGACCCAAAAACGAAGTGCCGATTTTGTTAATGCCGGTTGGATATCCAGCTGATGGTGCACGCATTCCAGACATCAAGCGCAAACCACTGTCAGATATTATGCATACCTATTAGCTGTTCGTCGCTCGTTGGTGGCATCCATTGCGATTGTCACCGACGAGCCCGATACAACTACTTTTTCAATAAAATTCAATTAGGGTCGCGTCTTGGGCTGCTTAGGAGTTTTTGGCTTCTTAGCTGGCAACGTCGACACGAATTTAAGACAGGCTGTAACCCAGAAGGATAGCGCGTCGTCCTCGGCCGTTCCGTTATCTGCTACAAAGAGGAAACCTTTCATGGGTCGACCTGTGAAGTCCATCTCACGCGCGTGTGGTCGTTTTAGGAGCGCCGAGAATTGCTCTGGACCCACTCGGACCATTAAATCGTTGCCGTTTACGCCACAAACCATATTGCCCTTTAGGGTAAAGCACACCCCGCCGAACATCTTTTTTTCGCCAATGGCGGGCGTATCTTGCAGGACCTCTCTAATTCGCTCCACCAGACCTTCGTCGTAAGCCATTGCAGCCTTCCTGAATATGAGGATTCATGTGTTTGTACTACTGCAATCTTAGGACGGACTAACGCAAGATCACAGGTAAATTTGCAGTCATTGTCCTGATGATCATCGTGTTATGTTCGTGTCATCACATTGACGAGGCTCACCATGACGTCGTACTTATTGCGTGCTCAAGATATTGAAGCGGATATGCAAGAGTTTTCCCACCCTTGGAATCCAAATTCGTTGGTCAAAGGAAACATGCTAGCCAAAAAGACAGGATTGAGTCGCACAGGCGTTAGTTTCGTGACTGTGCCACCTGGCAAAGAGTCATTCATTTACCACAGCCACCAAACAGAAGAGGAATGGGTCTACATTATTTTGGGCCATGGAATCGCTGAAATCGATGACCAAGAGTATGAGGTAGGAGCGGGCGACTTTATGGGATTTCCCACGCCCTCGGTCGCACATCATCTACGCAACACTTCAGACAAAGACTTGGTGTATCTGATGGGCGGCGAAAGTAGGGGTATGGAAGTGGCTGATTTCCCGCGCCTAGGTCGTCGCATGATCCGCTGTGGTGACCAAATCGAGATTTACGATCGTGGCCAGGCACAGAAGTTTGAACCTGACTACTACGTTAAATAGCTAGTCTTCGAAGTAGGTGTAGCCGTACATTCCTTGCTCGTACTGGTCCATCATTTGAGCAGATTCGTCCAACGTCAAATGACCGTTCTCGACCGCTTTTTCTATTTGCGTGCGCATTTTGTGGATGAGGTCTTTGGTACTGTAGCTCACATAGCCTAATACATCATTGACCGTGTCACCCTTGATATAGCTTGAGATCCGATATTGGTTTTCGCCTTGTATTTCAATTTGCACGGCGTGGGTGTCACCGAACAAATTGTGCAACTCACCAAGAGTCTCTTGATAGGCGCCGATCATGAATATACCCACGTAATAAGGCTCTTCGGGATCAACTTGATGCAATGGCAAATAGGGGTTCTCTTCGTTGTCGCCGATATATTCGCGGATAATACCGTCAGAATCACAGGTGAGGTCCACCACCACCGCCTTCTTGGTCGGCTTTTCTTTTAATCGATGAATAGGGATGATAGGAAACACCTGATTGATGGCCCAAGCATCCGGTAACGACTGAAAAAGTGAAAAGTTGGCGAAATAGATGTCGCTGGGGCCGCGATCAAGGCCCGCCAATTCAACAGGTTCGTGTTCGTCTTGGCGCGCAAATTCGATGACTTTAGCAATGATCGTGTTATAGGCTTCTTCCATCATGGCGCGACCCTCGAGGTCGAGGTACCCGAGGCTGAACAAGTTCATTAGCTCACCGCGATACTGCACGGCGTCGTGATAGGACTCCAGATAGTTTGATGCCTTAATGTTCGAAATAATATCGACCATTTCGGTCAAAGAACTGACTGCGTTATTGGGTAGCTTAAATTGCTGATTTATGGGTGTTGAACGACCTGTGGATGAAATGTTTGTAATCAGCAGTGAATAATGCGCAGTGAGGTAGCGGCCTGATTCTGACAAGAGCGTTGGGCAAGCGATTTTGTTCTCAACACATAATTGTTGGATTCGATAAACAACATCGTTTGCATACTCTTGAATACTGTAGTTAATGGTTGAAAAGGTGTCTCGCGTTGAACCGTCGTAATCAACACCCAGCCCGCCGCCGACGTCTAAATACTCAAGTGGCGCACCCAACTTAGACATTTCTACAAACATTCTGCCCGCTTCGTTGAGCGCTTTCTTGATGACGGTAATCTGTGTCACCTGGCTGCCAATATGAAAATGAAGGAGCTTCAAATGGTGAAGTAGATCTTCTTCTTTTAAGCGGCGAATGGCTTGCAAGACTTCGGGCGTATGAAGACCAAATTTCGAGTTTTCACCACCCGTTTTTGCCCACTGGCCGGAACCTCTGGTCGCCAATTTAATACGAATACCTAGATTGGGCATGATGCCCGTTTCCTTATAGTGGCGAATGAAAGATTCAAGCTCAGAATATTTTTCGATGACGGGAAAAATATTCTTGCCCATCTTGTGCGCCATGGCCACCAGTTCAACAAACTCTGCATCCTTGTAACCGTTGCAAATAATCGGGTTCTTCGGGTCTTCGGTCAATGCCAGCACGGCCAATAGCTCAGCTTTGGAGCCTGCCTCTAAACCCAGGCCATAGGGTTTACCAAACTCCAGCATGGCTTCAACAACGTGGCGCTGTTGGTTCACCTTTATTGGATAAAGCGGGAAGTAGGGAGCTTTGTAATCGTAATCGCTGATGGCTTGGTTGAAACAACCGGCTAGTTCGCTGATTCGATCACGCAATATGTCTAAAATTCGGATGAGTATGGGCGGTTGAACTTTACGGGCGCGTAGTTCATCAACTAATTGCTTGAGGTCAACCTTGTGTGGGCCGTTCTTGGTCGAGCGCACACACAAGTTTCCACGATCATTGATCGTGAAATATCCAAGTCCCCATTCTTCAACTTTATATAAATTAGACGCTTTCGCGATATCCCATTCGTCCATGGATAGGTGACACCTTCCTCAGTCCAGCGGCCAGCGGTAGGGATTGACATCACGCTTAGGGTGATAGCTAGTTCGAGCCCGATACCACAGGAAGTGATAATCTACCCAAAATTGCAGGTCTTGCAAACCGTCGAAATCAAAGTCATTTAGAACAAAACGGTTAGGTTCGTTCCGCCATTCAAGTCGTTGAAGCCTTGCGACTGGAACTTCGGTGACTTCTGTTGTGAATCGGTTTTCCCAAATGTCCAAGTACTGAGTCGTGGTTGTCTCGGTGGCTCCTAAAGCCAGGATGTCTCTGCGTCCGTCTTGATTCACATCCAAGGTGACGATTTTCGTGTAACGCGTGTCTGGCGGCAACTGAAGCGTATAGATATTGCTGAAGGTTAAGTCCCCCCGGTTTTTCAAGAATCGTAGGTATTGAACGGTTTTGTCAGGGCTGGTGACGTAGGCAATGAGGTCGAGCTCGCCGTTTCCCGTGAGATCAATGAATTCATAAGTATCAATGTTGAAGTTAAAGGTCTTTTTGATCCAAGAATTACCTTCTTGCAACCACATTTCACGACCCCTGGATGGACTGTCAACCTTAATGTCCATGTCACCATCGCCGTCAATATCCAACACTTCGAGTTCGTTGATAGAAACGTATAGGTTCAAGAGTTGAACATGTGGGTCGGGTCCATAGGCGTCTTGGACAATCAGGATTTGTTTTGAGCCACTTATGTGTTCGGCAAGCAAGTCTTCGTACTGGTTGCCATTGATTTCTAAGCGACGAGCGGGACCCACCGAGAATTTGTCAGGTGTGTGCACAAAACGATGGATATCCGAAAACCCCGTTTCAGTCTGCTCGTAATATTTGAGCCCAAATCCTCCAACAACAAAATCCAGATCACCATCACCGTCCATGTCTCTAAGGTCTGCGAACGACAGGCCCGTTGTGTTTAGCGTTAACAAGCGTTCGGACTCCCAAGAACGGCCATCACCTGAGTACTCCCAATAATCAACCGTATAAAAACTGGATGTGCCGCTCCTGCGTAGTGTCAGTACCTCCATTTGCTGGTCAAGGTCAAAATCGTCGACGAACGGGATGATCTGTTCGGTGGATGTTTGTTTCAAGATGAAGGGCAGGGCAACATCGTCTTGCCGACCATGAGGTTCAGACAAAAGAACGCCGTTGGCAGCAACTAAATCCAACAAACCGTCACCGTTAACGTCGGCGTCCATGCCGCGCCAGGCGCGTGACTCGTGCACATATGGGCCGGTAGTGAGATCGATCGCCCAATAACGTGTCATGTTACCGATTTCCTGGCCGAACATGACCGGTTTGTCCGGTCTTTCAACCTGAACAAATTGGTTGAATCCCCAGCTTAGAGGGATGTCAAATTGCACCAATGTGTCAGCCCCGTCGATCCGAAACCGGGTAATGTCCATGGCGTCAGCGCTTGTCGAGACAACGGAATCGGCTATCAGAGACATGGTTTCAAGAGATCCGTCTTGGTCGAGATCTGCCTTGTAAATGGCGATCACGTCTCGGAACTGTTGAGGCGTATAGATAGGTGAGGGGTTTTCATCAAGTTGATCGACCAAGATGGCGTAGAAGCTATCAAATAAGACGGTGAGGATGTCGGGGAAAATATCTCCGTTTAGCGTCATGAACAAACTGCCGCGTCCTGTGGTATCGAACATAAAGGGAAACGTATTCCAATAATAGAAGTTGGTTAAACCCAGCTGTGACTTAAACAGTCGCCGGTTGGTAAGGATGTCCAACATGCCGTCTAGGTTGACATCAGCAAAGTCACGAATGATGGGGTCGTCTGCCACATCAGGTCGATAGGGTTGTAACCGGCTTGGGACAAAGGTGTCGTCGAGTGTGGCCAAGGTCATGTCACGTGTGGTGACAATCACTTCGAAATGGCCATCATTGTCGAGATCCTTTACATATAAATAAGCAGGCACACCGGTATCGTTTACGTATTCGAAAGTCTCATGGGACGAAAGTTTCAGTTGTGGAGCGGGACTCCAATCAATAATGGCCAAGTCCTGTTCACTCAAAATAATCAATTCATCGTCGCCGTCGCTGTCAATGTCGGCCGTCGCTTGGGGCACCTGCGACAAATTCTCCGCAAGGTCGACGGAGGGCGTTGGTATCGACAAATTAATATCGTCTGTTTTCAACGGCGTGGCCGCGAATGTGCCTAGCATTTTCTGTTGGATATCACCCATCAATTGAAAAGCAATGAAGCCATGAGTCGATTGAAGCTCTATCCAGTATTGATCACTGTTCAGTCCATAGGTTGTTTCTAAGACGAGCGACTTTTTTTCATAACCCATCAGCTTAAAATTGTCGGTCTTGAAGGTGCTGCCATCGTCGCTACGAATAATCATGTTTATATCGATGGGTAGATTGCCCGGATTGAGCATGGCAAGTCCACTCCACCAATCTTTTGCGGCTGATTGAGTAAATGCGACCCGCTTATTGAGTTTGTTGCCCATAGGAAGACCGGTAAGCGTCTCCCCATTTTGCGTACCAAACAACTCAAAACCAACCAGGGGTAAATCACTCTCGAAAAGGATCCAATCCAGATTCTCAGGCCAGGGCTCAGAGACCAAGTCATCGAGGAGGCCGACGCGTTTGCTGTTGGCTGGAATGCCGATCGCGCGTATCGCTTCCACGCTGCCAGCAACGTAACCACTAGCTTTAATGCGCAATAGCTCTTGGTTGGTATTGACCAAGGCCAAACCTGACCACCAAGTCGCTCGGTCACTTGGAACGTGTGGAAGAATCAATATATTAGAACGGTGAAAGGGAAGGGGCAACGATGCGCCCTGTTTCAGGAAGCGGTCATGAAATGTGACCAGCGCAGCCAGCTGAGTGCCTTTGGCTCTTAATGAACCCCAACCGTGTCCCTCGGGAATTCCTGCAGTAAATAACGATTCAAGGTCAATACTCAATGATGAACCACTTGGTCCGGTCGGAATAAGTGATTCGCCTTGCAGTGTGCGCGCTCGAATGGGCGCTTGTCCCGATGCCACAAGTAGATCGGCGCGTGTTTCCCAAAACGTGGTGTTCTCGGCTATATGTGGGATCGTCAGGGGAATGGATAATGCCGTCTGTGGCATATGGATATCTAGTGTGTCGCCCTGTTTGACTGCCACACTCGCGGCAATGGCTGCCGTTGAGCGGATACGGATACTGTGCGGCGATAATTCGGCCGCTGCAGCTAACCAAGTAGCTTGATGGGACTCAAGGCTCAGCACAATCGTGTCGAGCGCTGTTCCCAACGCGTCGAAGTAAGTTACCTCAACGTCCTGGCGAAAAAGTTGGCCGTTAACCACGCGTAGCATTGGTTCGGGTCCAGGCGCTAAGATCCAAACATCATGCGCCAAAGTTGAAAGAGTGAAAAGAGTCAAACAGCACAGGCGCCACATCAGTCGCCTCCTATGTGGGGACAGGTGGATCTTAACCGCAAATTGGGCTTAATCACAGTGATACACATCATGAACCGGTTCGAAGCAGACGCTGGGTGATGGGTTTCAAGGTGAGGCCCTGGCCAATTATGGAAAATGCTACTACCACGTATGTCAAAGTGAGGATTGCATTTCGGCCAACTGATTCCGGAATAGATAGCGCCAAGGCGACCGAGATGCCTCCGCGTAGTCCACTCCAGGTCATGATCTTTATTGCGTGGTTCGTAAATGAATGGAACGGTCTCAAGATGGATACAACCGCGCCAATGGTCAAGAAGCGCGAGATAAGTGTTATGAAGATAACCGCGATACCAGCCAGAATTAACTTGCCACTAAAGGCAAGTACCAAGACTTCTAGACCGATCAAAACAAAAAGAACTGCGTTAAGTATTTCATCGATTAACAACCAGAAAGTGTCGATATGTTCGCGTGTCTTTTCCGACATCGCAAAACGACGACCATGATTTCCTATTAGCAGGCCAGCAACAACAACCGAAAGTGGCCCTGACGTGTGTATGGTTTGAGCCAATACATATCCTCCAGATACGATGGCCAATGTGATCAGGATTTCAACTTGATAGTCATCAACTATCTTGAGCAAAAAATAACCTAGTCCTCCCAAAGCGAGTCCCAATACAAGCCCGCCCACTGCTTCTTCAAGGAACAATAAACCAGCATGTGACCAAGAAAACGACTCTCCAGAAGTGGCCGTACTTAATAAAACAACAAAAACAACTACACCGATTCCATCGTTGAATAAAGACTCGCCAATAATCTTGGTCTCTAGCGATTTTGGCGTGTTGGCACTTTTGAGGGCACCTATCACGGCGATCGGGTCTGTGGGCGCTATCAGGGCCCCGAAAACTAAACTGGGAAGGAAGCCCAAACCGAGTCCAAGCCACAATGACAAATAATAAACACATGATCCGACCATGAGGGTTGAGGCGACCACGCCTAAAGTGGACAAAATCAAAACGGGCCATTTTTGATCCAACAGGTCGTCTAGGTTCACGTGTAAGGCGCCTGCAAAAAGCAAATACCCCAACATGCCGTCCATTAATAGCTCTGAAAAGTTAATATTGTGAAGTAGGGCCTCTACCTGCGCATGCGTGTCCAGGCCAAAATAGCCAAGTACGATGAGTAATAGCGCATGAACAAGTGACAACACCATTAAGCCGATGGTAGGTGCCAACTTCAAGAAACGATAGTTGATATAGGCAAAAAGGGTCGTCAGAGTAATCATCAGAGCGAAGATTTGGTAACCAGTCACATTAGCTCCTCATAGCAGCGGATCATCAGTATCACAGCTGTCTCATTTGTGCCAGTTTATCGCATCGTGTTTGTGAGCCAAACAAGGGTTTCGTGACGGGGTAACCACAACATTCTGTATGTTAGTAATATTAATATACAATTTATAGTAATAGTATGCGATTTTTGGACATGCAATATTTAGCAGCATTTATGCCTCTAGAATTGCACATGCCGAGGGTCAAGTTGGTGTATGGTTATGATCAGAATCAGGGTTTAACAGGTTGTCGTTTTTCCTTTGTTGCCTATTTAAACTATTTAAATCAAGATACTTGCGGTCTCTTGATGATCTATGTATTCACGTCTGGCTTTTAGTGATAGAGTCTTATGACCTAAAACCATAAACGATCGATTAATTGCACGTTTTTATAGTGGTATTTGATCCAAATCATTGACATTGAGATAGTGAACAATTATGGTAAGTAAAACGAGGGTTGTATCATACAGGAGTACGTGAATGGGTAGGCTGCGAACTGAGCCAAAGCAGAAAACCGTAGTGAGTGACTCCGAGTACCGACAAATACTAACGGTTCTTCAAGAAGCTCAACGGGTCGCAAAAAATAATCATATCTTCTGGGACTTAGAAGACGGCGAGAAAGCTAGTCGTGTAAAACGTTCATTTTATCACGTCGCTGAACGTGAAGGAATGAGCATCACGATTCGTCAGGTGCGTGGGACGAAGAGTCTAGCGCTCAACTTCAAGCGGCAGAAAAGTGCGGCATCCACGCGCATGTCCGCCAAAGAGTCTCGAGACCGCATTATGAAGTGCTTAGAATCTGCACGAAAGCCGCTAAAGAAGAGTGAAATCATTCGCGCCACCGGAATTTCTGCTTCCACTTGGAATATCCGTATCAAGGAACTCCTAAAGACGCGCGCCGTCAATCGCCATGGCGATCGCCGCGACACCACATACACTTTCGCAAGTTAAGCTAGCGCGTACCTTTTGATCTTTAAAGGTTAGCCAAAGCGTTCCATTGCGAACTGGTTTCGTGTGTATCCGCAGTGCTTTAGTCTCTTTTGAACGCTTTTCACGAATGCCGTTCGCCCAGCAATCATGGCAAATGGTTGTTTTGTTAGCGCCTCGTCGAGAAACGATTCAAAGGGGGTTAATTCGTTCCAGTCAAAGCGATGATATTGAATCGTCGTACTTGCCTGGCTTAAGGCTTTTAGTTCTCGATCCATTGGCCAAATTCCAGGCGGGCCAACGGTGGCAACTTGAACGGAACAGGCGATGTCTTTAGCGGCTAAATCTTCCAGTAGGCAATGGATCGGTGAGATACCGGTGTAATAGCCGACCAAGAGTAATTCCCGGGGAACTGGTTTTGGTAAGCGGAATGCGCCAAAGGGACCTGCGAAATCCAATCGCGTACCTGGTTGTGTATCAAAGAGCATGGACGACATGAGCCCGCCATCCACTAAATCAATGCAAATAGCGTCAGCATCTTTGGTTAACAGAGAATATGATCGAACCAATTCCTGTTCGCCAATCGTTTGTTTAAGCGACAACCATTGACCGGGCTCGAAGTCTTTAAGGCCCAGATTTCGAAAGCGAAGAATCTTGACGTGAGGGTCAGAAGTCGCTTCACAGCTGGTAATTTCCAACTGGCTTCGTACAGGCATTTATTTAGATAGCAACCACTTCGCGGATTTCGGGCAGCAATTCTCTCAACCTAGTTTCAATACCCGCTTTTAAGGTGACGGTGGAACTTGGACAGCCACTACAGGAGCCCTGCATGAAGACTTGTACAATCCCATCCGCATAACCTGCAAAAACGATATTGCCGCCGTCCAAGGCTACGGCCGGGCGAATCTCGTCTAATACCTGTTTAATGGTTCGGACGGTAGCGTCGTCGTTACCCGTGTCGGCAGATTCCTGTGGTTGAAAATGAGGTTCACCTGAGTTGATATGCTCGCGGATCGTTGTGCCAACTTCACGCGCGAACTCCTGCCAGACGATGGTTCCAGGCGTTTTAGTGATCGTCACGAAATTCTGGAACGCGAAAATCTGAGCAACATGACCTAGTGCGAATAGCTTTTTGGCTAAGGGACTTGATTGTGCGTCGGTAGGCGAATGATAAGTAACCGGGTCGCCGTCAACGATGGGCCGATCAATAATAAACTTCAAAGATTCTGGATTCGGCGTGGGGTTGGCCGTGATGTAAACATTTTGACTGGTCATTTCAGCACCTCGCAGGAATTATACCCTTTATCTTCGAATAGGTTTCAGATTCGGCTTGCAATAGCATCGCGAAGTTGACCGAAGCCGTCGCGACGCAGACAGTTGTCTAATTCGGTTAACATGTTGAATACCGCACCAGGACCACGATAAATGAATCCCGTATAAATCTGAACAACATCCGCGCCAGCACATATCTTCTCGTAAACGTGCTCGCCTGTAAAGATACCACCTACGCCCACAATGCCAACTTGACTTGGTAGGTTCTGACGAAGAAAACGTATTACGTCCGTCGCTCGATCACGTACCGGTGCGCCGCTCAAGCCGCCAGCACCAATCTCGCTAACCTGCTGGCTGGAACTCACAAGGCCGCTGCGTTGAATGGTTGTGTTGGTAGCAATCACGCCGTCTGTTTGCGTATCGACCACGACGCGAGCGATATCTTCAAGTTGATGATTTGACAAATCTGGAGCCACCTTCAGTAATAAGGGCTTATGCGGTTGATTGAGATGTTGAAGGGATTGCAACAGCCGTGTGAGAGGTTCTTTATCTTGCAGTTGTCTTAGGTTGGGTGTGTTTGGGCTCGAGACATTTACGACGAAATAATCAACATGAGGATGTAACGCTGTAAAAGAGGCCACATAATCTGTCTCTGCTTCTTCGATAGGTACGGTTTTAGTCTTACCGATATTGCCGCCTATAGGAATGGAGCATGTCGACTTTGAAAGTCTTAAGGCGGCAGTCTCGGCGCCATCGTTGTTGAATCCCATGCGATTGATGAGTGCCTGGTCCTTGGGCAGGCGAAATAGGCGTGGCTTGGGATTACCCGCTTGTGCTTTCCCAGTAACCGTTCCGACTTCTATGTGACTAAATCCCAAATACTTTAGTCCTTGAAACATGCGGGCGTGTTTGTCGAACCCAGCTGCGAGCCCAATAGGGTGTTTGAGAGGCAGTCCACAAATCTGAGTTTGCAAGTGAATTGGTACGGCTGCTTGGCAGAACCGATAGGCAGATAGGAACGGGTGAGTCCAAGACCGAGCTAAAGCGCCGCCAACGAGTTCATGGACGCGTTCTGGATCCATTCGGAACAGAACCGGCTTTGCAAACCATTCATAAATCACGTGTTAATAACCCAGAGTCAGATGTCATCGTCCTCTTCGTGCACGTAACTTTCCAGTGCAATTGGTGAATCCACCACGTAGATACTCATGGCAGTGGGGTCAGGAGCAATGCCATTGAGCATCTTGATAAGGGTTCCCTTGGGACCAAGTTCGATAAATTTGCGTGATCCATCAAGCCAGGCGTTACGAATGCCTTGGTACCATCTAACGCCAGAACACATCTGACGCTTCATTAGACCTTTGATTACCGCCGCATCGGTCTCAAGTTTCCCTGTGACGTTCATAACCACAGGAATGCGGGCATCCTCAAACTCAATTTCATCGATGACTTTATTGAATTCGTCCTCAGCGCCCTTCATGAGTTTTGAATGCCAGGCGCCAGATACACTTAGGCGTATGAATCGACCGGACCTTTGGCGTAATGCTTCTTCAACTTTTTCAACGCCTTCAGTCGTACCCGAGATCACAAGTTGGCTTGGCGTATTGTAGTTCGCGATAATGACATCGTCGCCGGCAACCTCATCGATGACAGCTTGTAGTGTCTCGTCAGGCATTTTCAGCACCGCCGACATGGCACCAGGATTGGCTTCGGCTTCGCGCTGCATGAGGCGACCGCGTTCGGTCACAAGCTTCAAGCAATCGCGTCTAGAGAAAACGCGAGCAGAAACCAGCGCGATGTATTCTCCAAGACTGTGGCCAGCCACATTGTTTGGAATAATGTCGTATTCTTCGATGGCCATCAGACAACTCAACATCACCGTGGCTAATGCTGGCTGAAGATACTTTGTTTCGGTTAGGGTCTCGAAAGGCCCATGAAAACACATCTCGGCCACATCAAAACCGGCAATTTCCGAGGCATCGTCAAACAATGATTCAATTACATCGTTAGACTCATGAAATCCTTTGCCCATACCAAGTTTTTGAGAACCTTGGCCGGGGAACAGAAAACACTGAGACGTCATGCGAATCAACTCCTGAAAAACTCATTATGGCAATACGGAGAACGAGGTGATGTGTCACCTAACAAACTCTATTTACCACTGTGAATCCAGTCTAATGCATGTTGCGCTCGATTGGCAGGGGGATTTTTATAGGAATTAGAAATCTGACGCTTTTGAGGGGACGGAAACGCCAGGCTAGATCTATAGCCGAATCTCTTCTATAATGTCGGCGTTTAAGGAAATTAAGGGAGTAATACATGTTGGACGCACTCTTCGAAATCATGATGACCTTAAGACCTTTTGATAGTCTGCTGAATTTGATGGCGCTGATTGTCGTGACCTTTTTGCTCTCTAGCCCAGGTGTAGCGGGTACTGTTGTGGGGCTTGGCGCGAAATTGGGCTTGTTGAGTTTTGTCAAGCAACGTCGAGAAGAGGTCGCCGAAACTCCAGCCGACGCGTAGTAAATGGATGCGACCGGCGATTTACTCGACCGGTTCAATCGCCATATAGTCGGACTGGAATGTGACTACCTCGCCGTTATTCGAGGTAACAAGACACTTGCACAGCTAAGGACTAGCGTCCATTTCGAGGCGCTTTTGCCGTTGATTGATGGCCACACCGAAATGGCTGTTTCGTTTGCCCGCATCAAGAGTGGCCATGCGATGACGCCTCGACACGGCATCAACGTTATGCTCGTTAGTCGTGCTTGGATGTCCTGGGGCCACGAATTGGGAAAGCGACTCGATGACTTTACATTCAGCGCTTTGATCCATGATTTAGGTCACTGGCACCCTGACGATCTTGTCTTCGTATTTGCAGCCTATAGTCATGACCAAGCACGTTTATTGGGGGCCCACACGCGAACAGCACCGTGGCGCGATGCCGTGCTCGATGACGAGATGATTCAATGGATCGAAAATCACCACGAACAGCCAGACGGTAAAGGTTATCCGAGCCATACCTCACAAGTGCCCTTGTTAGCTCAAGCCTTGCGCGTTGTGGACTGTTACGAGGGCTTAACAACGGCCAGGAGGACTCGACCCACCTATACCGGTTTTGAGGCGTTGGTCGTACTGAAACGCTGGTCGGGTTACAAATTCGCTAAAGGTCTCTTTCAGAACTTTGCGCGATTTATGGGCGAGTATCCGCTAGGCACGCTCGTGAAACTCAGCGGAGGGGAACGGGCGATCATGGTTCCCAGCGACGGGGTCGACCCAAGAGCGTTAGTTGTTACCAATCCACAAGGTGATGAGCTAGAACAAGAACAACACTGGTTAGAACACACGCCAGCAATTGATCGAGAAATCAAACATTGGTATTGGCGTATGCCTGATACCAGCCCCTGGCGCTTCGTTCGACCTGACCTTTTGGATCTACCTAGATCCTACTTTGATGAATCGATGGACTAGAAACCGAGCTTGCTTTTTTTTGCTTCCGCTGTCGGTAATGGGTCTTTTTGATCGGTGATTGGCGGCAAGCCTTCGTCCTTCACGCGTTCGGCTTCACTAGCATTGAAGTCGATATCAGCCGTGAACTCGTCTGGCAACTCGTCTTCGGCATAGATCGCTTCGACCGGACATTCAGCCACACAGGCTGAACAATCGATACACTCATCTGGATCGATGATGAGCTGTTTATCAATTTCATAAAAACAGTCAACTGGACAGACCAAAACACAGTCTGTAAATTTGCATTCAACACAATTCGAAGTCACCACATGAGTCATAAACTTCGGCCTCCCGACAGGGTTTGATTCTCGGGGAGATATCCTAGCACCAGTTCGCCCTTGTGTCAGGCCCTTGTGCTTGGTTTTATGTTAGTTTGTGGCTGGACGTCGCGAATCAACTTGCCTGTCGGCGTGTGAGCGAGTTCAGTGGCGAACTGAATTTCAAGCCGAATCCCGCCGTAGACAGCAAACATTTGGCGCAATATGTGACCTCGAATGGTCTCCCATACAGATTCTTGCGGACACTGAATGTACAGGCGGAGCTCCGTATTTATTTTGTTTTCAGAGATGTGCAAAAAGGCATTGTCTACCTCAGGTAGCGATTTAGCCCACCCTTCAACTTCGCTCACGCCAATATACGTGCCTTTGAATTTCACCTGTCGGTCGTTACGGCCCTTAAAAATGAGCTGTTGACCGTTGTGAACAACCTCGTCGCGGGCAACAAATGTGCCTCGGGTCTGAATGATTTTGCCATCTTGTAGGAGGTAAGGGGCCACAGCCGCACCTGAAACGGTCAACGGCGTGCGATCACATTTTTGTTTAGGGTCAGTTTGGTACCCGGGCAGAGCGGTTCCTATACTTCCGGGCACTTTGGGGTCGAGATCCGCAATGGCAACGCCTCCCGTCTCGGCAGATCCCCAAGAAACGGCGACTCGATATCCCATTGACTGCAGCCTATTGACGACTCCAAGCGACACGTACTCACCAGCCAACTCGAAACGGACCCGACTTGGATCCGAAAGATTCAGGTGACGTGCCAGAAAGCTAATAGCCACATGTGGTGTGGTCAGAATGTGCAATTTCTGCTTACCTTTGCGCATCATCGCGTTGATTTGATCGATAGCTGTAGGAAAGAGGCCGATGATGGGCGTGCCGGCGGCGATGGGTTTAGCGAATATTTCATGGGCGTGGGCGAAAAAAGGAAACGTACACCAGTACCACTGACGCTGATCAAGTTCAAAATATTCTAAACAGCTGTGGGCGTTCTGTTGAATGTGTTCGTGGCGTGGGAATGCGATCGTGCGCTTTGAAGATGTTCCCGAAGACATGTTTAGATAAGAACAATTCGTAAGTGGCTCGGCTAAATGGGGCACCTCGATCAACTCAAGATCATGTTCGATGATTTCGAAAACCTTGTGTTCGCCAAGAACAGCGCGTTCACGGGCCAACTCGAAACGGACCGGCATGGCGGGAACGCGCAGTTTCTCTGCTAACCTCGCGCGCAAGAAATTCTCATAATTCGAGCCGCAACGCCAGGCAAGGACTTGATTAGCTTGTGCCTGTCGATCTAACCAGCCGCGTCGTTGTAATTCTGCGTCGAGGTCACTCAAGCTAAAGTCACCTTCATGGCAAATGAACTGTGTTGCGCCTTTTAACATGTGCCGGACCACCTCTTCATCATCCTAAATCCCAATCTATCATAGGCAAAACCTGAGTCAATCGGATAGCGGTCTGATAGAATCGCCCCTTTGTGGAGGTCGAATTTGATCGATGTGATCGCGTATCCAGAAGATTTGACGGATATTGACCAGGGTGATGTCTTAGTTGATGTTGAAGTTCCCGCTTCCTGGTGTGTGGTTATGGGTGCTAACGGTAAACCAGAGCAAGAAGTCTTTGAGGAGAGGCTGAAACTTGATGGTGTCCCATTGCTCAAGCGCCGAGGCGGTGGTGGAACGGTGCTTCTGGGCCCGAACATATTGGTGGTCACCATACGAGCATGGGTTAACCACACGTTCAAGAACTTGGCCTATTTCGCTGCCATTAATCAGTCTTTGATTGGTGTGATGAGTCAATGGACGGATTGTGAGTTCAGCCAGCGAGGGATTTCTGATATCGCTGTGGCAGACCGTAAAGTAGTAGGCTCCTCGATTTTTCGACGCCGACATCTGTTGGTGTACCAAGCTTCCATCTTGCTTGATCTTGATGTTCAGAAGATAGATCGATATTTGCGCCATCCACCAAAAGAGCCCGATTACCGGCAAGGTCGCTCACACGCCGAATTCGTTACTTGTTTACGCGCTGTCGGAATTGAAACGGATGCCGAGGAATTGAAAAGAGAGCTTAAAGTGGGACTACTGGCGCCGCTTAAGTTAGAGTTGTGTCGGGTTGATCAAGCTGTTTGATAGAATCGCCGTCTGAGGTAATCATGATCGTTACAAATGTGCTGGCAAGTCACTATGCCCAATCTTACGTCCATCAATTGATGGCGTCTTTTAATCAGGGGGCAAGTCAATCCAGTGACGATG
This sequence comes from Holophagae bacterium, assembly GCA_029263455.1. Taxonomy (GTDB): domain Bacteria; phylum Acidobacteriota; class Holophagae; order Acanthopleuribacterales; family Acanthopleuribacteraceae; genus JAGQSC01. The sequence goes on along the minus strand of JAJCXM010000001.1, from coordinate 116,405 downwards.
TCGTGACCTATGACCTCTATGCGATGGGATTTAACCCAGTTATGCATGGCGACGATTTTAATCAGTTCTTGGGCGGCTCCTTGCCAAAAGATGTGTTGGAATTCCAAGAGCGGGTACAGAGATCTAATGTCTTGACCTTCTTTTATCCGATCTGGTGGAACGATATGCCTGCCATTATGAAGGGCTGGATCGATCGAGTTTTTGCCAAAGGGTTCGCCTACGATGTGGACGAAAATGGGGAACGAGGTTTATTGACCGTTGAGCGCGTTTTACTTGTTTGCACCTTGGGGAATAGCGGTTTGGAACCCAGGCATCAGCAACTTGAGCAGGCCATGCGCACCAAAGAAGAGCTAGGCGTTTTCGGCTATTGTGGCGTTTCGAAAGTGGATCATTACTTCTTGCATGATGTGTATTCATCGCCCGAGAAAAGAGCTACCTACCTCAATGACGTACGTGACATGGGAAAGAGCTTAAAGGCTAATATTGGGAGCCATTCATGAGCCACGGAAGCAATGCCGAAAAAAGTTTTGAACCGGCACGCGTGTTTGTGTTAACCATTTCAGATACGCGAATCCTAGAAAATGATCGATCGGGTGACTTATTGGTGCAGAGACTCGAAGAGGCCGGCCACACCGTCGTCGGGCGAAAGATCGTAACGGACGAGAAAACGGCCATAAGGGAACAGGTCGAACAAGCTATTTCACAAATGAATCTGGACGTCATTATTGCGACGGGAGGCACAGGGTTTGCCACAAGAGATGTCACCCCTGATGCCATATCCCCTTTATTTAACAAACACATCCCGGGCTTTGGCGAGCTATTTCGTATGTTGAGTTATCAAGAAATTGGAAGTTCCACCATACAGAGTCGGGCCGATGCTGGCCTGTGCGGTCAAACACTTCTGTTTCTGTTGCCCGGGTCCACGGGTGCCTGCCGGTTGGCGATGGATAAGATAATCCTGGACCAGATTGACAATCGTCATCGGCCGTGTAATTTCCGCGATATTTTGGGACCTTAGTCGCTGTCCTGTTCAGTTGACAGGAACCGGTCGTGCGGGTAAAGTGACGCCAAAGTGCAAGCGCACAGGCGCACCGCAGAAAGGGCTATTTGACTATGCGTATAGACATCAATGACATCGACGATATTACGGTCGTAACCGTCGATGGAATGATCACTCTTGGATCTGATGTACAGCTATCCGAAATGTTTGACAAAGAAATAGCTCGTGGACGAACAAAAATTGTTCTCGATATGACCAAGGTCAAATACATTGATAGTATTGGCATGGGCCAGCTGGCGGGCGGATATACGGCGCTGGACGATGTCAACGGCTCATTGGTACTGGCACGAACCAATTCAAAAGTTAATGAACTGTTAAGACTTACCGGCCTGCAAAATCACATTAAAGCCTTTCCAACCGTCGAAGAAGCCATCGACTCGCTCTAAGGGATCTCGGACGTTACTGCTTCAGGTGACAGAGCATGTTCGAGCACTTCACTCACATGTTCCACCAGAATGAATTGCATGGCGTCGCGAACTTCAGGTAGAAGGTCATCAAGATCCTTTTCGTTGCGTTTAGGCAGGATAATGGTTGTTAAACCTGCACGATGAGCTGCCAGCACTTTCTCTTTGATGCCTCCCACGGGTAGGACTTTTCCTCGCAGGGTAATCTCACCTGTCATGCCTAAATGGGTTCGTACCGTTCTACCGGTTAACAGGCTTGTTAATGCTGTTGCCATGGTCACACCAGCGCTTGGACCGTCCTTGGGCACGGCGCCAGCTGGAACGTGAATGTGGATATCGCTCGTCTCAAAGAAATCGTCGGCGATTTGTAAGGAATCAGCTTTTGAACGTACGTAACTTAGTGCGGCCTGTGCAGATTCCTTCATGACGTCTCCGAGCTGGCCGGTAATGGTGAGCCCTTTCTTGCCAGTCATTCGGGTGGCCTCGATAAACAATATGTCACCGCCAGCAGCCGTATAGGCCAATCCGGTTGCTACGCCCGCAGAAGCAGTCCGTTCTGCAATTTCGGAAAAAAATCTTTGCTTACCTAAATAGTTAGGCACTTGCTCGTTGCCAACCACCGTCTTGGCAGTCTGGCCCTTCGCAACCTCGACTGCCACCTTTCGGCAAACCGTCCCAATTTGACGTTCTAAACTTCTGACTCCAGCCTCACGTGTGTAGTTACCAATAATGGTTCGCAAGGCTTCGTCGTCAAATTCAATTTCATCGGGTTTTAGGCCGTTTTCTTTGATTTGACGTGGGATTAGGAATCCGTGAGCGATATGAAGCTTTTCGTGATCTGTATAGCCCGAAAGGTGGATCACTTCCATTCTGTCTAAGAGCGGTTGTGGAATGGAATCGACTACGTTAGCTGTTGCGATAAACATGACCTCTGATAGATCAAAAGGCACGTCTAAGTAGTGATCGCGAAACTCTCGATTTTGTTCAGGATCCAAGACTTCTAGCAAGGCCGAAGATGGGTCTCCGCGCCAGTCATGTGATAACTTGTCAACTTCGTCGAGCATAATGACTGGATTCTTAGAGTTCACTCGGCGGATGGTCTGAATGAATCGTCCGGGCATGGCGCCAATATAAGTTCGACGGTGGCCCCTTATTTCGGCCTCATCGCGTACGCCACCTAGGCTGATACGAATGAACTTACGCCCAATGGCTCGCGCAATCGATTGACCGAGCGACGTCTTACCAACACCAGGAGGCCCCACAAAACATAAAATAACACCTTCCCGTTCGCGACGTATGAAATCGTCTTTATCTTCGGTTGGCGGCGCTTCTTTGGCTCGTTCTGTCTTTAACTTGCGCACTGCCAAGAATTCGAGCAGACGTTCCTTAATCTTTTCCAAATCAAAATGGTCCTCGTCCAAGATGTCTTTGGCACGCGCGAGATCTAAAACGTCGGTGGTAGTTTTTGACCAGGGCAAGGATGTTAACCAATCAAGGTAGGTCTGAATGACGCCGTACTCAGCCGCTGCTTCAGGCAACTTCTCCAAGCGACCCAATTCTCTTAAGGCCTCGCGTTTTGCTTCCTCTGGCATGCCAATTTCTTCGATTTTTGCGCGATATTCTTCGAGTTTGATTTGCTGCTCATCGCTTTCGCCGAGCTCTTTCTTGATCGCTTTGAGTTGCTCCCTAAGCAGATAGTCGCGCTGCGTTTTATCTATTTCTGAGCGCGCTTCACTTTGAATTTTTTTGCCTAATTCAAGGACTTCAAATTCGCGCGTCATCATGGCCTGTAATTGGCGCATCTTCTCTTTGAGATCGTGGATCTCTAGTAGTTCTTGGGACTGGTTAAGGTCCATTTGAACGCTGGACGCGATTAAATAAACGAGGTGCCTTATGTCTTCCGATTGAGAAGCAGCAGTTGCCACTTCATTGGGCAGGCGTGTGCCAACTGCGACCAGTCGGGAGAATAGCTCAAGCAAATGTCGCCTCATGGCTTCGGCTTCAGCGTCGTCCGCAGCAGGCAATTCATCGGGTAATGTATGCACGTGGGCCTTCAAGAATGGCTCTTCGGTGGTCCATTCATCGATTTCAATGCGCTCTACGCCTTGAACAATCATGCGAACTGTTCCGTCGGGAGCCTTGATGAGCTTGATAATGCGTGCATAGGTGCCGATTTTGTAAAGCAAATCGGGTCCGGGCTCATCGACGTTTGGATCTTTCATGGTGACTAAACCCAACATCCGTTCGCCGATCGCCGCAGAATCTACCAGCCTCAGTGAACGAGCTTGTCCAACCGTGATTGGGACCACCATATGCGGATAAACAACCACATTGCGAAGCGGCAGAATGGGCAGATCATGAAACGTTTTTGATGCTGCGAAAGTCCCGTCCTCATCATCGACGCTTTTGTCTAAATCAATATCAACCATTTGCAATTAACTCCGTGGTTCTTGTGTGGTGCCATCTTTTGGAAGAATAACGTGTAAGAATCCTTGCGTGTAACGCGCCTCGATAAGATCCTTAAGTACTGGTATTCCTATATAAACGTCACTAATGAAGGTGCCGTAATTGATTTCCATTTGGTGCACGGTGCTCTTGGGCTGAGTGTCGCGCCGGTCCCCGGAAATGCGCAACAAATTCTTCGTAAATGTCACTCTGAAGTCAGCTTCATCGACACCGGGAATCTCAATCCTAACCTCAATGTGCTCCGCTGTTTCAAAAACATCGGTGGGTGGCCGCCAGCCGCCCGGTTGATGTGGTGAAACGATGAATTCTCCAGAAACGATTGAACTCGGATTTGTGCCCTCCGGCTTATTGCGAAACTCAATCAGAGCTATGTCTAACTTGTCTATCTGATCCATGATACCGTCGTCCTAATGACCGTCTAGTTGCTGGGCTTTCTGAGCATAAATAAAGCAAGCATTCAGAATAACTGGCCCTTGATCAGTATACGGTGCTTAGCGGCTTTTGTCAGCCGAGCCCAAAAAATAGGTACCGGGCCACCAGCAACGCAGTCATTATGTACAGGCCCGGATGAAGGTCACGTCCTCGCCCACTCAAAAAAGCCAGAATACAATATGAAATCAATCCAAACGAAATCCCGTTTGCAATCGAGAAACTCAGTGGAATCGTAATCATGGTAACAAACGCTGGAAAGGCGCTTGGCATGTTGGACCATTCAATATCAGCGCATACGGTGACCATCATTGAACCCACCAAGATTAGTGCTGGTGCCGTGGCACAGGCCGGCACGGCTGTGGCCAGGGGCCATATGAATATGGCAGACAAAAAACATAAGCCGGTGACAATGGCGGTTAAGCCGGTCTTCCCGCCCTCTTCAACGCCAGCCGCGGATTCGATATAGCTGGTCGTTGTACTCACGCCAACACACGCGCCAAACATCGTCGCCAACGCATCTGCGCTAAAGGCACGCGAAATCTGATTGTCGTCAATCGACAATTTCAGCTTCTGGGTTAGTCCAATCAGGGTGCCTGCAGTGTCGAAAAAATCGACAAAAAAGAAGATGAAGACGATGGATCCGAGTCCCAATTTAAACGCTGCCATGATGTCCAATTGAAAAGCTGTCTGTGCTGGCCAATTTGGCCATTGGATAACTGCGCCCGAAAAACCAGCAAATGGCGTATCTTGAAAGACAGGCGCTTGAAACGCGATAGCGATGGTAGAACACAGGGCAACACCTATGAGAATCGCGCCCGGGATACGCTTAATTATCAGAGCTGCGGTCACAAAGAGGCCCAGCAATGCCAGAGCTGGTCCAGCTAAGTGAACGTCGCCTAACGTCACGAATGTGACGGGATGGTCGATAATCAAGCCCGCGTTTTTGAGGCCAATAAAAGCAAGGAAAATGCCGATGCCCGCAGCCGTAGCGAGTTTAAGGTCACGGGGAATCATGTTGACGATAGCTGTTCTTAAGCCAGTAACGCTGATCAACAAAAAAACACAACCACTTATGAAGACAGCACCTAAGGCGGTGGGCCAAGCAATGGCCTGGCCTTGTACCACCGTATAGGCGAAATAGGCATTGAGTCCCATACCAGGTGCCATGGCAAAGGGTAAACGGGCGTAGAAGCCCATGACCAGGGTTCCAAAGGCTGCGGCCACGGCCGTCGCTGTAAGCAGCTGGGCCGAAGCATCCGGGACCTGGATAGCATCGGAAAGGATGGCTGGGTTGACAAACAGAATGTAAGCCATGGTCAGAAAGGTGGTCACGCCGGCTCTTAACTCGATAGACCAAGAACTTTGTTTTTCGCTTATGCTGAAATAAGTATCGATCAGCTGTTTCAAGCTGCAGCCTCTTACCTTAAAGTGAAATTAGCATACGTGAATTTGTTGCGGATTTGAATGCACGGATGAACGAATCAGACAACCTGTTTAGTTATGGGTATTACCTAGTAAGATGACGGATGAGGATGGAACCATGAATGAAGTGAATTTTGAGCATCTACTAGAGTCGGCCCTGGCGCAGCTGCCTGATTTGGCCATTAAAGAATCTGAACTAACAACATGCGCCCGTTTCTTGGAGGTGATCTGGGATGAGAATCGCCACATCAACTTGTTCAGTCGCAAAATGCAAGCGGAAGCCCTTGTCGTTGATCATCTAGTGGATTCATTGTTGCTTTTACCCTTTTTGCCTGACGTAAAAGTGGTTGCCGATTTGGGAACAGGTGGCGGATTTCCTGCCGTGCCGCTAGCTATTTGTCGGCCGCAAGTGACTTGGCTGTTATATGAAAAGAGTACGTTGAAGCGGCGGTATTTGCAGGGGCTTGCCGAGGTCATGCCGCAGTTGGATGTGTGTGGCAAGCTCGAGGATTTTGGCATCGATGACGATGTAGATTTGATCACTTCACGTGCCTTTAAGCCCATTGCGGAGACCCTTCGATTGACGCAAGATTTTCTCAAACAAAAAGGTCAATACATGTTGTTTAAGGCTCGCAGGGAACGGATTGATCAGGAGTTAAGTGACGCCAGTTCGTTGTTAAAGGGACACGCCGTCGAGGTGCAGGCAATCAAATCCCCAATCAATCAGGCCGAGCGTCATATCGTGTGGATCAACAAAAAGTAAGCACGGCTCTTTGTCAATTCCTGGCCTACTTAGTATCTAAAGAATTAAGATTTTGACCTGGGTTTAAGCATCTTGAATTGAATTGTCATACCCAAAATGGTCAAGGCCACGGCCACCGCGATTTGGCCTAGTGCTGGCAAAGGAACACGAAAAGCGATGAGCATGCCGCCGGCTGCGGCCGTTGCGACCACCAGTGCCGATTGAAAAACCAATGCCATCGCCATGGTACCGGCCAATCCCGTCACGACAACAACGACCCATATGACAGGGCTAGTGAGAAACGGTTCGCAGGCGTAGTATGCCAACATGCCGCCGGCCAGAAAACCACATATCGCAATGGCAATCTTTTGAACTTGTATGGCTAGAACAACGCCAAATAATCCAATCAGAAGCGATATGATTAGCTGTGTGTTGTGGTCCATGCCGGTAAAGAGATCGCGCGCAACCGTGTAGCCAAATAAAAAACCTAGGCCACCCAGGAAAACGACAAATAGCTTGCGACCAAAAAAGAGAAGCAGCATTGCGAACACGCCCACAAGCAGTGTTTCGAACGATATCTGTCCTGAACTCATACTGAATGTCCCATTTGCTCCAGCCATTTCATTTCCGTTTGGCGGCGTCGGCTGTCGAGGTCTCGGATGTACGGGGTTTGTTCGATCATTGTGATGTAGCTCTTGGGGAAACCATGATGTTGAGCGCCTCTCAGGACATAGGCATGATACCAGTCATAGGGTGACAATGTGTCGTCGATGAAGGACTCTTCGGCAATATACAAGAAGGCAGGCTGGATATGATCTTCAATTCGGATCTGCAGCTCAATGCGATGATATCCGTCTCCGACTCCTTCAATTTCATCTAGCTTCGTTTGATCGCTTGTCTCCATTTGATAGATCGCGCAATGGACGGACTCGTTTTGAGAAGCCCTCACGATGCTGCATTTACCTGATCCATCAGGACTACGCTTATGGAAGGCTAGCTCGTACTCGTCAAGTATAGTCGTGTTAATGAATTTGGCGCTCGGAATGCGACGCTGCAGACGTCGGGGGTGCAGGTTGGAGCCGTACGCGAGATAAAATAAAGACAAACAGACTATTCGTTACTATTAACTTCGAAAACGACAGCGCCCGCGCAGTTTCGGCTGCCAAAATCTAAATCCACGTCAACCGACCAGAATCCATACATGGCATTGTCTACGATATTAGTGCCAGCAACAGGCAGTACGATGGAAACGCTCTTACCGTTTGGGACGGCCGCGCGATAGGATTGAGCGACTTGAACTTTGATAGGACGAGGGTATCCGGGAACGCGACGAGTTGATGTGGGGCTGAAACTCTCGCTTAGATTAATCGGAATATCGATTTGTTGATACAGATGTCCGTGCGGTGTGAAAAATTTGGCGTTGACGATATGTTCACCTTCCGTGTCGCCGCTGAATATGACGTGCACGTACAGATTCTCGACATCCATAATAGAGAAACTTTGGCTAGCAGCACGAATAGGTGCCTCGGCCGAATGGCTAACGAATACCGACGCGCATGGATTCTGAGCCATTGTATAGAGGCCCAGAGTCAAGGTGACAAGAAAAGCGATACGCACATAGCCTCCTTAGGGCAAGGGAACAGTGACGGAGTGAATCGTGCCCGCCTCTGTTCCGACGAATAATATGTTGTCATTGTTGGAGTAAGCAGGACTGCCGACAGCCGCTGTGCCACTGCCGATATTTAGACTCGCGGTCTGCGCACCCGTGTTCTTTGATAGTTGGTGTAGCGTGCCGTTGCCCGAACCCATCCACATGTGGTCACTACTGAAATGAACCAACGGCGAAGATGGACTTGTTAGTGCCGTGTTCCAGTTAAACGACGAGTTCGCACCTGAATCGGAGATGGACCAAACATTATTGCTGGTGGAAAAGAATAGGTCTGGGCTACCAATATCTGGAGAGACAGCTACCTTGATAGGTCCGTCTCCGGTTGCAAAAGGCGCACCCCAAGCGGGCAATCCTGTGTTGGCGTCTAATGCGTAAACGTCACCACTTAGGGTGCCGACATAGACGCGTCCATTGTGGAGGATAGCGCTGCCGTCAATATCACCAATAGCGGCTTCCCACACCAAATTCGCCGATCCTGCTGTCACTGCCAAACACCAAACCGTGCTCGCACTCCCGCCGGCGCGTGCGCGGCTGGTGAAGTAAACCCGATTGTTGCTGTAACTAACACTGGGTGTTCCACTCATGATGCCCATGTCACCTGAGCCGCCACTATTGTCAAAGACCCAAGCGGTGGTTCCGGTTGCCGTGTTGAGACCGTAGAATTCGTTGGCTGCAGTTAGGTTTCGTGTACCTACCATGACTAGGTCGACAGAAGCGCCGAAGGCTGCAAAGATGCCTGCTGGTGAACCTTGAACGATGTCGCCCAGCTGCGCTGCACTTGCCCAAATGGCTGCGCCACCACTATCCGCATCAATGGCATAAACGTAGCCATCTTGACTGCCTAGAAAGGCCACTTTTAATCCAGCAATCGCGCCCGGCACCACCGGAGGTCTCGCTTGCGCAGGCGCATTCATGACCATCGGTGTCCATGGCGCGGGCCATTCACCCGTTCCCGATACGCCCGTCTCCATGGAATGAAGAATGCGATCATTGGAAACCCCATAAACGGAGCCGATCCCTGGCGGTGCCATCGCCGAAGCGCCCGTGTTATAGACCCAATTCGCAGGTCCAGTCATATTGGCCGGACGCCCAGAAACCTGTTTCGAGCCCGAGTATTCGGCCGACCCGTTATCAACCCAAGCGGAGTAGTAGTAGGTCGTGTCGTTAGTTAAACCCATGTGCGTAAATGTGCCTTTACCACCTAAGCCGTCGTTCTGTATGGTCAGTGGGCTGCCGGCAGTTGGCGTCGCTGGGTAACTTGACGTGCTATAGCGAATAACCGTATTGGCATAGGCGCCTGATCCCGGATTCAACCATTCCAACACGTTTTGGGTCGATGTGGACGTGGCAGTTAAGAACTGAAGCGGTTCGGGCGCGGTACTGCAAACAGCCATTACGTCAGCTTCGATCAACACATTGTCGATGATCCAACCGTCATCTCCGGTCGTAAAGTTGTCGGACCCATGGTTCCAGCCGAGCCAGATTCGCTGCCCTGCGTAGGCAGTTAAATCGAAGGTTGCAGAAACACAACTGCCTGAATCGCCGATGTATGCAGGTTGACCCGGCCACGGGTGGCAATACGTAGTCGAAGCGTTCGTCGTTCCTGGATAGCCGCCTACCGGGGTCAAAACGACCTGATTCGCAAAATCGTCGAGGCTGATTAATACACGCCCACCATCCCAGTTAGGGCCTTCGAAGTCGTAATCGTGATCAAATGTGAGCGTAATACTAGTCGCATTGGGCAATAAAATTCCGCCCGTTCCTGGTCCGCTGGGCGCCACGCCAGCGACGGCCAATCCGTTCAATAAATCGGCGTAGGCTGGAGAGGCGGATTGGTTATTAGAAGCCATCGCATTGCCGCTGCAAAACCCTGTCTCTGGTCTATACCACTGAGTAAGGAAACCCGGGCAGCTTCCTGGTCCTGGCAGCGACCTAAATGACCAAATATCACCTGGGAACTGAGTGCCGTCAAAATCATCCTCAAAAACAGTGACAACGCCAGCTCCGACAGCTCCTGACAAAGTCGATGTGTTGTCGTCTTCGTTACCCGAGTTACATGGCCCCCCATTTCCGGATGTGTCGTCTTCTGCACGCACAAAATAATAATATGCGGTGCCGGAAACCACCGCCGTATCGTCATAAAACAGCTGCGTGACACAAGGAGCTAGAAGGGTAAATGGTCCGCCCGGAGCTGTGGCGCGATACACATTGTAAACCAAAGTGGTTCCGCAGTTTGCGCTGCCGGCATTCCAAGCCAAACGCAAACCACAACTGCCGCCCACGACAAAATTAGTGACCGACTGCAAACCCGCAAATGTGGGATCGATGGTGCAGTCACCGAAGGCTGTAGCGCTGTCTTCATTACTGAATGCAGATTCGCAGGCAGGATCGTTGAAAGCGGAGGCGACGTAAAAATATTCAGTGCCGCCAACAACGGTGGTATCGACAAACTGGCTAATAAGCAAACCGCTGGCAATAGGAGTATAGGGACCACCAGAGACAGTCGCGCGATAAAGGTTGTAGCTGTCTGAAGGCACATCGTTCCAATCAACTAGAATACTGTTTGAGCCGTTGGCAGTAGCGGTTAGACCCGTTGGAACAGCGGGAATGGAGCAAGGAGGCGTTAGGATGCCTGAGATAACGAGCGCATAAGGTTGAGTGGCTGTGCCCGGCTGACCATTACCTGGGACACTGGTGCCAACCACATCAATCGACCAAGTGCCAGATGCCGGAGCGCTGACATAAACCTGTTCCACATTGTTGAGGTTGTCTACGGCACCGCCCGTATTATCGACTCGGTTAGGGTAAACACGTGTTCCGCCCGGTGCATTAACGACTAAATCCAGGTTGTTGACGAGTTTTGTGCCAGCCCCGGTGGAAGCGTAAGGGTCTGTCCACACCAGAGTGATGATAAGCGGATCTGCGCCAGAACTTACCAGCAGATCGTGAACATTAGTTTGTCCGGTAGTTAAACCAGCTGTGACATCGTGTACCGACATGGCTCTGGCCACATGATCGCCGAATCCTGCACCTGGAAATAGGCTGCTCTCCAAATCAACACGGCCAAAACCCATGGCGTTGTTGGGGATATCGTGATTAGTGTCCCAACTGGGTGGGATCTCCTGAGTCGCCCCCATCCCGTATTGGCCCGGAGCCATGTCCCATGCGCCATTGATGAGGGTCGCTTTAACAAGAGCTGCGCTGGGCGCAAATGATTGGGCCGGCATGGCAACCCCGTTAGTCAATTGACTATTGTTGGCGTGCCAACCGTCTTCATAATACTGGCGAATCAGTGTTGCCGTGCCAGCCGTAAGCGGGTTGGCCATCGAGGTGCCGCCCTGACTCAGGTAATGTGGACGTTGAGCCACCGGCACGGGACAGATACCCCATTGCTCGTATCCCTGGCTTTGATTAGTACGGGTTGAAACGATGGCAATGCCCGGTGCAGATATTTCGGGCTTGAAACGGCCATCATCGGCAGGGCCACGGCTAGAAAAGGCACCCATGCCGTTGGCGTTATCGGCCAATAAGTCGTTGTTAATTGGATTCGCCGGGAAATTACAGCCGTTGAACCAGCCCCAAGCCTGCTGCTCAAAACCATTTCCGGTGCAGTCATTTTGCGGGAACTCATATATGAATGTTGGGCGATAATTCTCGGTTGCACCCACCGTAATACAGTTCTTGGCAGTGCCAGGTGCGCCTATCGTATCGTCGTCTATGACTCCCGTGATTGCGTCACCAGATTGTGTACAGCCACCAACGCCGCCATCATATCCACTGTTTCCCGCTGAGAAGGTGATTACCATGTCGCTGTTGTTCCAGGTGAACTGATCAACGTCTTGTGAGTCAGCCGTATATTGGCCGGCGACCGGAGCACCCCACGAATTGGAGTGCACGCGCGCTCCATCGTTGTAAGGGGGTTGAAATAGGTTGTTTAGATCGGCCGGCAAGCCGCCGAGATTTCCACCACCATCCATGATGGACTGAAATACGAATTGCGCCTTGGGAGCTGTTCCAGCGAAGCTAGTGCCTGGAAAGGTGTTTGTATTAGGTGTGGATCCTGATTCAATACCATTGCCCACAATGGAGCCGGATGTGTGAGTGCCGTGGCCGCCATTAGGGTTAGGGTCGTCCCAAGTTGCCCTGCCTAATGCGTAGCCAGCAATCACACGTGATGGGTTGTTGGGTTCGGCAGCACGGCCATAATCTCGATGTAGGGTGGCAAGGTTGCCCGTGGACAGTCCTGTATCTGCGGCCGATGCGATCTGACCTTCGCCGCGAATGCCACGGTTCCAGACGTCTTCCACATCCATGATGGGTCCAGAGGCTGCCCCGCGTCCGGTTACAACATTTGACGAGGTTCGCGCCACGTTATTGTGTAGCTGATAAGGAACACGATGTTCAATCCAAATGACTTGCTGGACTTGCGCAAGTAAATTGATGGACTGGGTTGGGCCGGCCATGAAGACTTTCCAGTCACGACCGCGATCGGCTAAATCAAGAACGTCCAGTTCCAGCTTTTTTGCGATGGCGTAAATCTGTGAAAAAGATGTGCGCTGACGATCCAAAAGGACGGTGTAGGCGAGTTTTAGGCCGCCTTCAACATTGATGAGGTAATCCAGTTTGGGGTGTACGCGCCAAGCTGGCTGGAAATAACCAATCCAGTAGACATAGGGGCTCTGGCTAAGCTGATTGAGTCTTTTTGACGTCAACTCCACGATATAGGCGAGGTTAGGAATGTAATCTCTTATGGGGATATTTTGCGCGTCTAGTAGGCTTCGAAGTTCACTTTGATCGTGTGCTGAATTAGCTTGAACGATAAAGAGATCAAATTCAGATTCGGTAAATGCCGGTCTAACAAGATCATCGGGGAATGAACTGGTATCTGGATCAAAAAAGCGACGGCTGCCATCGTTTTGGGTTTGCACCAAATTGGTTGTGTCAAAACGGTATGTGGCTAGATCAATGAGCTTGGGTGACTGAACTTGGACAAGTCGCTCTGAATAAGGCGACAATTCTCTCCAATTATTTGGGATCTGTACCCAGCGCTCAGGTTCGTCTTGTGCTGAGGCCGTTATGACGAACGCAATAACAAGCCAAATTCTCGCAATACGCATCCATGCTTTCATTGCCAATAACCCCTGCCTGTTGCCTTGTTTCTCAACACTATATCTAGATACGAAATAGATCTATTGGTCTGTAGATACACAGCCAGCACGAGTTGCCCCGAATCTAATGTTTGAGGTCATTCAACTAGCATGGTGGTCTGGTTGTCAAGAATCAAAATTAATGGGTCAGTTGAAAATGAGGCTTGCTTCATGGTCGTATGAATCGCTAGAGTATGGACCTCAAGTGTAAAATCTTTTGACCTTGATGTATCGATCAACATTTTTTTTGACAGGGTTAAAAGCAAAAAAGGGTGGAGTTCCGTTTGAATTTGATTCATGCACGGCACGTAGCTTGGCGCAAGATTGCTGAAGAGTTCATAGTTTTGGACTTGTCGAAACGCGTCATGATGGGCCTGAACGATTCTGGCGGTGAATTGTGGCAGCAATTCAGTCAGGCGCGACATGTTGATATGGATTTACTTAAGCATTCGCCTAGCCGAGCTTTTGTGATGGAAATGAAAGATCGTGGCTTGCTGGTAGAAACCGAGACGCTTGGCGATTTGTGTATCTGGCCGAAGAGTGACGAGAGTGCTGCCGTCAGTTGGCAGGAGGCCATGCAGCAAGTGGCTGGAACATGTGCTTTTGTGCCAGCCCAGACGCCTCTGTGCAATCAGAACCCTTTTAGCTAAAGGAGTGGCTATCCATTTCCAGTTTGGTGACATGAGCATTTCCGTTGAAACGCGCGATCCCATCCTGCGCACACTGTTGCGTGACAGGTATGCGCAGTTCTGCACAGACGAACCACCCGATGTTTTGGTTACCATTGATGTTCATACGGAGATGCAATTCGATATGGATGAATTGTTGCGCTCACGCCATCAAGTGCCGCGCGTTGTAGATTGCGGAACAAGTTTTGAAATGCTTGGTCGACACTTTGAGGCTCGGCTAAATGATCGGCACGTTAGAATTAGTGGGCCGCGATCGACGTATCCGATTGACTTTACACTTGCCTTTCTTTGGCAGCGTCGTGACCCAAATCGCTTTATGTTGCATGGAGCAGGCATTTCAGACGGCGAGCGGGGTTGGATCGCTAGCGGTCCGTCGGGCTGTGGCAAAAGTTCTTTGGCCAGGTTGTTGGGGCAACACGCTCTGTGTGACGAATTTGTGGGAGTCGTTCGCCGTAGCGATTGTTATCAAGTGATGGGCCTACCTTTTTGGCAAGGCCGAAACGGATTGGCTGAGCTGCAACACATTTGTTTCTTAGGCCATGGGATTACTCATTCAAGAAAAGCGATGACAAAAGAGAATGCATGGAAAGCGCTCCGTAAACAAGTCGTATGGCCGCTGCATGATCCGGCTGCTGCAGGACGAACGTTGGGTAATGCACGTGAACTCCTCGAAACAGTGCCCTGTTTTGAATTGAGTTTTGCCCTTGATGCCGGTGTTTGGGATTTGATTCGGGAGGCAGCATGAGCACACATTTTGGGAGCCTCATACAGCAGGCCGCCATCAAATCCATTCCCATCGATGTATCACTCGAGATTACCCATCACTGTAATTACCGTTGCCAGCACTGTTATATCCCCGACTTCAGTGCGCCAAACGCGATGTCGACGGAACGGATATTGAGATTATTAGAAGAATTGGCCGAAATGGGAACCATGTACCTAACCCTCACAGGTGGGGAGATGTTCCTGCGTAAGGATTGGTTTCAAATAGCTCAACGAGCCCGTCAGCTAGGTTTTGCCCTACGGCTATTTAGTAACGCCTCCAGAATCGACGAAGAGACCGCCAGGAAGCTGGAATCATTAGGCGTGGCTGTTGAAATTACGGTTTTTTCCATGGACGAATCAGTATTTGATGAGATTACGCAAAAGCCCGGGTCCTTTAAGAAAACAATGGCAGGTATTAAGCAGTTGCATCTACGGCAGGTAGAAATGATGCTCAAGGCTCCCATAATGACTTTAAACGCACATGCCTGGCAGGGCGTCGAGAGCTATGCTCGAGAGATGGGTGCCGAATTCAAGAGTTTTGCCTCGATTTCGGCCAAAAAAGATGGGGATCAAAGCACTATTTCTCTGCGCGTGGCCACGGAAAATTTGGCTGATTATTATCAAGGTCCTGCGTCGGGCTGTCATGTGGGACGTGAAATCAACGACGATGAGCCTTTGTGTGCGGCAGCCAGTCGTTATTGTAATATAACAAGTAGTGGTGACGTGATGGCGTGCAACATACTTCCCGGGTCTGGTGGTAATTTAGTGGAGCGGAGTTTCCGTGATATCTGGGAAGAGTCTCCCTGGTTGAAGCAAGTCCGCTCCATTAGAAGGCGTGATTTACAGACATGTAACAAGTGTGATCGTCTCGCTTATTGCGGGCGATGTCATGCCCAAGCCTTAGTGGAAGATGGCGATTTGTACGGGCCTTCGACGGCGGCCCAAAAACGTGCCGATCTTTTTGACCAACTTGCCGGTGAGCCTTTTGCGGTTTAGTCGTTTCATCAGCCTCATTTATCTGCTGTTTTTATGGCCGTGGATACTTTGGGCCAGCGCGCGCTTGACCTGGTTAAATTCTCGCCACCGTTTGGATGATCTCATGGAGAAGATGTCACGCGTACGTGTTCCACTGTTTCCGTTCTTGAAGTCGGGCGAACGAATTAGATCATGTGTGTGGTTTGTGCGTCGGTGGTTGCCGCCTTACGGCATGGGTCCTTGTTTGAAGTCATCGCTTCTGCTTCTGGATTTGTTGGCGCGCGTCTCAATACCGGTGACCTTTCATTTAGGGGTCATGAGTGAAGATGGACATCGTGCATTCCATGCTTGGTTGGAATCGAATCAGTTAAAGCCAGAAACGGTGCCAGCCGATTACCAGGAATTATGGTCGTGGGCTCGTTCGTGATTGAAGTAGAGAGTGTGGCCGGATTAATCCGCGGATCCCATGCCTTGGAAACGTCAGACGAACAGCTGGATTGGATGGTGGCACAAAGGCTCGTTGCCTTGATACCAGCGCTTCGGGACAGGCGGGACCTGTCGAGGCGAGCTGTCGCTCAACATATGCGGGCGACTTTCGTCTTGTCTGAACTCTTGCAAGAAGGCACACGACTTGGGGTCGATTTTGTGGCTTTTAAAGGGCTGGGATTCGCGTTGCAGTCCCAGCTGTACGAAAAGCCAGAACATCGTGCGTTGGGTGATCTCGATCTTTGGGTTCAAATTGATCAATTAGATCTGGCTATCCAAGCGGCGGAGGCTTGTGGCTATGAACGGCTCCATCGCCTTCCAGAAATCCAGCATTACGCAGTTGAGGAAGGTTATGCGGTGGTGATGGCACATCCGCAAGCGGGTCTGCTCGAGCTGCATCATCGGCTCTGGCGCGATGTCGATCATTGGCTAAATAGACAAATGTTCGATCGCGCTCAAACCAGTTCGATCTATCCTGACTTGCGCGTATTGACGCCGATCGATCTCATCCTAACGGCAACGGTCCATTGGGTACAAAGCGATCCGCGATTCTTTGGCTGGTTGCTAGAGATCGTACGTCTCATTGAGACATTAGATCAGACGCAAATAGACGAATTAGTGATGCAGTTTACAAGAGCAGGTTTGCAGTCGTACATGCTGCTAACCCTTAACCAAGCTCACCAAATATGGGCACTTGAAGTCACGTACGGCAAAGAGCTGAAGACGCGATTACAGTTGACACTAACGATATTGGAGCGTGGCGCTTTGAAATTCGCACGGCTGTTTAGCCAACGCTGGGGCCGCTTTGGTGTGATGGTGAGTCGTAGATTGATGCGCGGAAAGCATCGATCGAAGTTAAGCCTGCGTCGCTGGTTTTGGCCTCACGCGGGTGCTGTTTGTTTGGCCTTGAAACTTCAAGGTAAGCCAAACATACGCCACCGATTGATCTATATCTTTAGTCGATTGACTAGCTTGCAGGCGTGTTAGTTGTGCCTTTTGATGAACGCATAAGGTGGATGCCTAGCTCGACCTGTTGATGCACTGACACCTCTGATGGAGACTCGGTCATCAAACAGTAAGCGGATGTTGTTTTTGGGAAGGCAATGACATCACGCAGAGATCGTTCGCCACACATGATCATAACCATGCGGTCCAACCCAAGCGCGATACCGCCGTGGGGCGGTGCGCCGTAACTCAGGGCATCCAAAAGAAAGCCAAACTTTTGCGTGGCTTCCTCTTCTTCGATGCCCAATGCCTTGAACATGGCATCTTGGACGTCGCGGCGATGGATTCGAATGGAACCTCCCCCGATTTCATAGCCATTCAATACGAGATCATATGCTTTGGCGCGTACTTTCTCAGGGTCACTACTCAACTTGTCCAAGTCATCGTCCAAAGGAGACGTGAACGGATGATGGAGCGCCACAAAGCGGCCACCTTCGTGATCAAATTCCAAGAGCGGGAAGTCGACAACCCACAAGAACGCAAATTGGCTTTCGTCAATTAGATTGCGATTGCGACCTAGTTGACTGCGTAACGCCCCTAGTGCTTGGTTGGCTCGATCGCGGCTATCGGCGATAAAGAGGATGAGGTCACCTTCGCCACCGCCAGCCTGTTCAAAGAGCGATTGACAGAGTTCTTGACCGAGGAACTTGACGATGGCGCCAGTAGCGTCGTCAGCAGAGGCTTTAATCCAAGCGAGTCCCTTGATACTAAAATCCTTTTTCAGCCATGACTCCAATTGCTCAATATCTTTTCGTGACATCTCAGCGCCGCCTGGCACACACAATCCTTTCACACGACCATTGTTGGCAACACAGTCGGTGAAAACGCGAAAACCACTATCGGCGACTAGCTCAGAAAAGTCGTTGAGCTCAAGCTGGAAACGGATGTCGGGTTTGTCTGAGCCGTATCGATTCATAGCATCGTCATATGACATACGCGCAAACGACTTTGGCACATCAACGTCGATCAACTTCATGACTTCGATCATCATGTTCTCAACGACTTCAAAGACGTCTTCCATTTGAACAAACGACATTTCCATGTCGATTTGTGTGAATTCTGGTTGGCGGTCTGCTCGCAAATCTTCGTCGCGGAAACAGCGCGTGATTTGGAAGTAACGTTCAAAACCACTAACCATAAACAACTGTTTGAAGATTTGGGGTGATTGCGGCAGCGCGTAGAAATTACCTTTGTGCACACGTGACGGAACCAAATAGTCGCGCGCACCTTCTGGCGTCGATTTCGTTAGTATCGGTGTCTCAAGCTCAAGGAAATTGAGCTCATCCAATATCTTTCTCACCATGAATGCGATTTTGTGACGCAGGATGAAATTGCGCTGCAGGATCGGGCGACGTAAATCCAAATAGCGATACTTGAGTCTTAACTCATCACCTACACCCTCAATTCGGTCCTCAATCGGAAAAGGAGGCGTGTTGGCATGGTTCAAAATGTGGAGTTGGTCAACAAAGACTTCAATTTCCCCGGTTGCCAAACGTTCGTTAACCGTGCTCTCGTCGCGGGCGCGAACGTCACCGGTAATGGCGATCACAAACTCAGAGCGCAATAATTTGGCTTTGGTGTGGGTGTCGACCTGGTGGTCTGGATTAAAGACCAGTTGAGTCATTCCCCAGCGGTCACGCACATCAATAAAGATGATTGATCCCAGGTCGCGGCGGCGGTGTACCCAACCCATCAATGTGACTTTTTGTCCAACGTCTTTGACGCGTAGATCGCCACAATGGTGGCTCCGTTTGAGATCGGCTAAATGGTCTAGCATGGTATTTCCTTGTTCTTAATCGTTGCCGCTACGTCTGAGCGTTTACAGGACTTTTGTTCGGAGCTTTGCATGTTTTTTAAGGCGACGGTTTGTTGATCATGCTCGTCTTCACCAATGATGCCTGCCCAGCTTGCATTCTCTCGATTGGCCCGCTTCATTTGAGACTTGAAACTGCGAACCCGGATGTCGTAGGCGACACTGACCCCAGCACGTCTGAGGCTGGCAATCCAGGGAAGGGCTGTGTCCAACCATTGCCGTTGGCCAAATATGAGGAAGAGGTCAGGGCCCGGTTCGGGATCCGCATATGTTGACCACAAAGAGGCAAGCCGGTCCAATCCGAGTGCCCAGCCGAAGGCAGGCATATCTTTGCCACCAAGGGTTTCGATTAGACGGTCGTATCGACCTCCGCCCATCACAGCGCTCTGAGCTCCGAGATCACCGCTAACTAATTCGAAAGCCGTTTTGGTGTAGTAGTCCAGGCCGCGCACCAAACGCGGATTGATTTTGAACGGAATGTCCAGGCGCTTTAATCCACTACACACGGACTCGAAGTGGTCGCGATTCTCTTTGCTCCAGAAATCTGAGATCGGCTGTAAGTCCTGTAAATGAGATTGGCAATTTGACTGTTTACAATCCAAAACGCGTAACACGTTGTTATCGATGCGGTTCTGGCAATCCGAGCACAGTAATTCGCGCTTACTATTCAGTGTTTGTCGCAAGTATTTGAGATAAGCGGGTCTGTCTGTCTCATCACCAACTGAGTTCAGCATTAGTTCTAGGTTGGGAAGTTTGAAAGGAGCAATGAAGCTCATTAGAGCTTCAATCGTCTCGACGTCGACAAGTGGGTCTTGGCTGCCAAAAACTTCGACGCCAAATTGATAAAATTGACGATAACGACCTGCCTGGGGCCGTTCATAGCGAAACATGGGGCCCGAATACATCAGACGTAAGATGTCTTCAGCCCCAACTAAGTTGTGTTGAATGACCGCACGACAGACCGAGGCCGTGAGTTCAGGCCGTAATGTAATGTCACGTTCGCCTTTATCCTTGAAGCGGTACATCTCTTTGGTCACAATATCGGTGTCGTCACCGATGCCACGCAAAAAGAGGCTGGTCTCCTCGAAAATAGGTGTCCTAATTTCCCGAAAACCGTATTTGGCAAAATGATCCCAAGCACGCTGTTCGATTTGTTGAAACAGATAGGTGTCTTCGGGTAATAGGTCGCGAGTACCTTTAACAGTTTTCATAATTGCTCCGGCTCTGGTCACGGCCCTCACCGTGACTTATTGCGAAGGGCTGCTTGAACCGCAGTCGTAAACCGCGTAGTTTAGCGAAGTCCAGGTAAGCAGGCAATGGAAAATAGGTAATTGGACTGAACTTGATACTAGAAACGCTCGCCTCTGTGGCTGAACACGCTTTTCTGGTATGCTTTCCCTTCTGATTTGAAGGATGGAGTCTGTCCGATGAAACAAAGTGTAATGAAATGGGTTCTCCCAGTCCTGTTTGGCTTGCTTGTGCCTTCGGCGATGGCATCAGGATTTGGATTGCCAGAAGTGGGTATGAGTGGCATGGGTAGTGCCGGCGCTTATGTGGCACGAGCAGAAGACAACTCGGCTCTGTTTTATAATCCTGCTGGCTTAGCGAAACTCAAAAAAGGCGAGCTCACTTTTTCCATGCAAGGTGCTCTGCAACGCAGTTCTTACTCCAATATTGGACAGACAACCTGGCGTACAGAACCAACGACGGACCTTTTTCCTTCCTTTATCATTAATAAGACATTCGGTCGTTTTGGATTAGCCGTGGGCCGGACTTTAACCGCTCTGTACGAGACGGAATGGCTTTCGCCGACCTTTCCGGCCCGATTTTCGGGCACGGGTTCGCGTTTCGAGGCACAAACGTTGGCTCTAGGTGTCTCTTATGCCATCACCAGTAAGTGGGCCGTCGGATTGTCGGCACGAACAACCGACGTTGATTATCTATATTCGACCCGCCTCAACCGTATGATTGACGATGGTTTTGGTGATGCGGACTTTTATGAAGTCGATGAAGACCGAAGTATGTCGGGAAGCGACGCTGGTTTTTCCTTAGGGCTTCAATATTATCAGGGTCGCAAACGATCGTTCGGCTTGTCGTATGAGTCGGGGACGGAAATCGACGTTGACGGCAGTCGATCATTTAAGCTAGCGCCAGGCTTCGAGGATGACACCAGATATAGCAACCATTTCGCTAGCCAGTTTAGCGATGGTGAAGTTACTTCAAAAGTATGGTTACCGCAGCGTCTTCAAGTCGGTTTTGCGACTCGAGTCACCATCCGAACCCGGGTAGAAGCTGATCTAGGGTGGGAAGATTGGTCTGATTGGAAGCAGTCTAGATTTGACTTCAGTGGTTCAATCCCGGCTGGCGGATCCGTTTTGCAACGCGACCTGAAGGATGTTTATTCAGTTCGTGTATCTGGTGATTTTCAGCAACGAAAAGCCTTGTTGTGGCGCATTGGTCTGGCATCACAGTCAGCGGTCGTGCCTACCAACGCTTTTGAACCTACACTGGTGGACTCGGATAAGTTTTTGATTACGGGGGGTGTGTCTATTTCAAGCGGGTCATTCGTTTTTGAATTTGCTTATATGTACGAACAATACCGTGACCGCGATATTGACGATATCGAGGGCGTGCCCAGTAACCTGGGTCCGGACTTTTTTATGTCAACGGGAGAAGGTGGCGTTTTTGAAACGCAACGCCATCATTTCAATCTGGGCGTTCGTTGGCGATTTGAATAATTGCTTCTTGTAAGCGGTCCTGTAACTGTCCGGCATCAACGCGGCTGATTTTTTGACCTGGACGCAAGCGCATGGAACTCACAGATTCGGATAAGTGGGTACCAACCATGAAGACAGCGCCACCGTTCAAAAGGCATGCGCGAATATAGGCAATGAGTAGGTCGGGCAGCGGGTCCAGCTGTGTGTCTACCACTAAATATTTGGGCGTGGGTGCGTTAGGTAACACAAAATTGGGCAGCACCTTAAGACCCGTGTCTAGCTGAATGGGACCGGGCCGATTTGATACGATCATGGTTTCTAGTTCAGATTGGTACAAACAGCTGGATAACACCTTTGTCTGGCTTCCAGACACGATCAATAGCGCTAGATCGATAGAATCAGTTGGTGCCGCGAAAAAACACACGCTTGCCGTATATAATTGAATGGGCAACAATGGTGACAAGATCATTTAATTTTCATTGTGTGGCTTTCTTCACCGAGTGAGAGGGATATTTTGTCAGGGACAATAGGCCAGAGATTATTTTCCGCAATTGCGCACTCCTCCCAATTGAGGTTGGGCCAAGAATATCAAATTGTGGCTGTTACCGATATCAGCCCCTTAATGACTGAAATGGTGATAAGCCACAAAAACAGCAGTGTCTACCAGGGCGCACGCGTTTATCATGTCCTGCCAGAGCACCATAACAACTTGCGAAGTTATTGGTCATCCGAAGCCTACATGCTGGATGGTATGACTCATGATCAACTTCACAAACCACTTGGATTAAAGAGTCTTGGCCAAGAAATAGCGTTTGTCTATGAATTGAAAGCTGGTGTGTCTCTTCGCCGACTTTTGGAGCACGTAGGCAAATTAGATCCCAATATGGCGACTCGAATCGTGGTGGATTCGCTTAAAGCGCTTGAGGCCGTGTATGCGCGAGGCGGAGCGCATTTCATGCTGAAACCGTCAGACATCATCTTGGAATATAACGGTTCGGTTTCGTTAAGGAACTTCGGCTTGTTCGATTTCGAATTGCAGGTTGCCAAGCTGTTGGGCATAAGCAGTCTGATGGATGTTCGATATACATCGCCGGAACATCAACTTGGAAGCGAACTAACTGTATCTGCGGATCTGTATTCCATGGGCGCGGTTCTCTTTGAAGCATTAACGGGTCGTTTGCCCTTCGAAGGCGATTACGCCGACGTCATGCGTGGACACTTGGAGAGCAATCCACCCAATCCGCAAGCCATTAATAGTGACGTCAATTTAGGGTTGGCGAGAATCTTAATGCGTGCTTTGGCCAAGCAGCCTGATCAAAGATTTATGCATTTGTCAGAGTTCAAGCAGGCATTGGCATTCATGTTGCCCGCTGGTGAAAGGGATGACATCGTCTCGACACCTGGAACAGACGAACAATTCTGGAGTGAGGCCGACCGTACAAAAATCGATCATGACTTGAATATGGCGAATCAAACGGCCAATTCGGGCGATTACGAAGGCGCGATCCAGCTTATTGATGGGGTGTTACGCGCGTTTCCGGGCCACGAAGGCACAAAAATGTTGCGCGCACAATTTCAGAACCGCCTGTATGAGCCCCAAATCAAGAGCTACATGTCTGAAGCTCAAACATTCATGGATCAACAAGATTTTGATTCCGCCCTAAAAAAAGCGCTGATAGTCATTGAAATGGCGCCAACCACGGCCGAGGCATGGAGTACGGTCAGGTTCATTTTTGAACAAGTATTAGATCAGCACTCACATAGTGTTGGCGTTTATGATGTTACGCGCTTAGCGCAACTGGCTAGTCAACAAAAAATGGCGGGCCAGACGGTTTTTGCTCAGCGTCTTTATGCGCTGGTACTGCAGCTTGACCCTAACCATGCGGATGCAAGCAGTGAGTGGCAATCATTGCTGTCAAGCCAAAGTGCACCTGAATCGGCGACGGCCTCATTGGGTGTCGTCCCCGATGGACCAACCGTGGTGATGCCGGTCATGAAGCCAAATCGCAGCGCGCCGCCCATCGCGCCACCGTCTAGCGACGACATAAACGACAAAGATACGGTCATGCGCCCCATGTCTGAGCTATTGGACATGATGGACCAAGCGGTTTCTAACGAAGAACAGCACGGCCTCGAAAATGCCATGCTCGAAATTCAAACTCTATTAAATGAAGGTAGAACGAACGAGGCCTTGGAGAAAGGGAAGGTACATCTCAACATCTATCCCGACGACCCTGCCCTCAAAGACTTACTTGAGCGTGCCGCTAGTCAGGTTAGGGAACAAGCCATTGACCGAGGGATGCACAAAATTGAACAACTGCTATCTAAGAAAGACTTTAGCGGCGTTCACAAGGTTGCAAGCGGAATTCTAAAAATCCGACCAGAGCATGAAGGGGCGAAATTGGCCTTGGAACAAGCCCAATCTCAAGTGGCGACTGGTCGTGAACTGGTTAAGTTCCTGCGTCAAATCAATAAACTCGAAATGCAAGGCCAGTTAGACCAAGCCAGCTCGCTGCTGGAACATGCGGAGCAAGAGTTCAGTGACGTGCCGGAGTTGCGCTCCTTGCGCCAGCGGATCCAACAAAAGATAGACATTCGCAATGAAGCAGAATGGCGTTTTACTGAGGCGCAGAGCATGGTGCAACGCGGTAATATGGCCGGGGCGATTGAAAAACTGAATGAGTTGGTTGACCGGCACCCTAATTTCACGAAAGCGCATCAGCTTTTAGAGTCCATTGGTGCACCGAGGACGATGAAGTTCGCCAAGGACAAGGAACTCGTTCGTGATGACGCAAAAACGGAATTGCTTCCTGCCTATAAACCTCAAGCCTCTACACCTCAGGCTCCCCCGCAAGCGGCCTATCCAAGTCCTCCTTCTGTTCCTTACTCTCAACCAGTGGCGCCCAGCCCACCGGCAGCGCCTGTGGCCTATTCCCCAAGTGCTCCAGCCAGTGAAGGACCCAAGAAAAGCAAGAAAGGGCTGTTGATAGGAGTCGTTGGTTTATTAGTTGTGGTGGTACTTGCCGTCGGCGGCTTTATGTACAAGAAACATAGTGATCGGCAAAACATGTTGGGCTCCTTATATGCCGACGCCAATAAATTGGAAACCGAAGGTGATTGGGCTGCAGCCGTAACCGCGTGGGAATCGATAGTCGTGGAAGCACCGGATTTCCGTGATGTTCGTAATCGACATTCCGTTTTGCAGGACCGCATGCGTCAACGCAAACAAACATTAGTTAGTAATTTAGAAACGGCAAAAGACTACATCGATGACGGTTTGCTGATTGATAGTTCGGATGAGAACGCTGTGGCCTATCTAAAACGAAACTTAGCTATTGATGCCGAACATCAGGCTACACTCGATTTGCTGGAAAGGGTTCGTAATGACCGCATGGACGAAGCCATATTGTTTTTTGAGGATGGCAAGATTCAGGAAGCCCGCGGTATGTACGACGTGGTTCGTGAGATCGACCCCGATTACGTAGATGAAGCCTTTCAAACCCGATTAAATACTTGGATCTTTGAACATGTTGTAGAGCCTGAATTAGTTAAGTTGGATCGAGCGATCAAACGTAAAAAATGGGATGAGGCTTTTCAGATAACCGATGACCTGTACGAGAACGTCAGCGATAGAACACCTATCGTTGCCCGTTGGAACGAAGAAATGGCCAAATTCGAACAGTTAGTTGCGGATGCACAGGAAAAGAACCAAGCAGAGAAAGTGCTCGGCTACCTTCAAATAATGGCGCGAATTCGCCCTGAAGATATCCAACTACAAGATCGCAAGAACCTTCTCAATCGCGAATTGAATAACGCCAAGATTAGAGAAACGGAAAACAAGCTTGAAAAGGCACTGTCTTCAAAAAACTATGCTCGTGCCGGTTTGTTGGCTAACGAACTGATGGCCTTGGATTCTGAACATGGTGCAGCCAGAGATGCGCTGCAAACGTCGATTTCGAATTTGGAAGATACAGCCAACAAACAACTTAAAAGTAATCCTCGGTTGGCGTTAAAGACCTACGATTCATTGGTGCGCATCAGCAATACTTCAAATCTTCGCAACGACAGAGCTCAGTTAAGAAGGAAATTGCAGGAATTTGACGGTCAGTTCACACAGCTTAAACAGAGCTTAAACGGTGATGTAGAAGACATTGAGCGCCGTATAGATGGCTTTCTAAACAAGTATCGCGATTTTAGCCAAGATGATTCTTATGCCGAGGCAACTGGCTTACAGACGCGCTTGAATAAAGAGAAAGAAAATCTCGAACGCGTTTTGCAATGGGAGCGAAAAGCAGAAACTGACCAAGCACTCACATACGAGAAGATTCTAGAGAGCCTCAAAGCGAATAGTGGTCTGAGTATGGCTTTTGCCAAACAGCCAGTCGCACGCCTGATTGCCAAGTACGAAGAGAAAATCATCAATTACAGGGGTGGCGTTACCTTGGTCATCAAAGGGGCAGCCAATTTACCCAACGCCAACGATATAGGGAACAAGGCACCTGAGGCTTTTTGTGAGTTACAAGTGGGTGGTTCAAAATTCAAAACTGAAATCATCAAGGACGAGAGGAATCCAGTCTGGAACCTCACCTGCGCATTTGAGGCGAAGGGCGATCCTATGGTCTTCAGAATGTACGACGATAACAAGTTCGGCAAGGCCCAATTGTTGGGAGCACTACAAATCCCGCAGGTTCCTAAGTCAGGGAAATCATTGAAATTCAATAGTCCTGATGGTTGGAGCGTGATTTTAGATGTGCGGCGAGAGCGCTAAATATACAGCGCCGCAAAGCAACTAAACTCGCACATTCATTCTTGAATCTGGATCGAAGCGGAGACGAACGAGCCACTTAATCCTGGAACAAGTTCGAATCGGAGACGAAGTATCCCTAATTATTCCTGGATCAAGATCGAGTCGGGGATGAATGAGCCTTTGCCTTCAGGCCACAGTTCAAACGCCAAAGGTATTTGTTTGGGACTGATTTGAAGGACGTCGACAAACATGATTGGCGTGGGAACACGTGTATAAAACAGGTCAGGTGGCGTTGACTGAGAAAAGTAGGGTCCCACTTGAATGCGCTTGCCTTTAGCTGATTCGGGTAATTTCACTTCGAAGGGCATCCATTCCGTCATGTAATGGATTTCGTTGCGCCATCGCCAAGGTTCGATGCGGTCGCGAAAATCGAAGGGCTGATCTTCGCTGAGCATATATTCGCCCGACAATCCGTACCAGTTATAAGTTGAGGAACCCTCTTCCTTCCAAACGATGCCAAACCGAGCGTCGTGGCGGGTCAATTCTGGGTCGACGACTCTAAGGTAGAACGAAATGTAGTAATCAAAATCGTCATTAGGAATCTCGATTAGCTGCGACATGAGCGCTCGCGACTCGTGCGTGATTGGTAAACCAAATGTTCGAACAACGGTCTCGAACGCGATTTGAAAAATGCCGCTCTTGGCTTCAAACCAACGCTCAGTAGAGAAACCTTGAGCTTGCGGCACGAAAACCTCGGGATTGAAGCGCACGTCTGTCCAGCCCTGATCTTTCATGTATGAGAGTTCGTCATATTCGAAGTTTGCCAGAAAAACGGTGCCATCCAATGAAAGGTTCGCAGACGCTTGTAAGGCAGACAAGAATTGACGATCGCGATCGCCTGTCATGCTGAATGCGGAAACGACGCCGCGGTTAGTATCAACACGGGACCAGGTAACAAGCGGCGCCAAGTCACCAAACATTTCGTCGTATGTGTATAGACGTTTTTCGTTGGGTTCCAGGCGGTTGCAGTCAAACACGCCAATCATGTTGCCCGCGTCATCGAAGCCGCCAATTTGGACAAATATGGCTTCTTCGAAAGGGTTAATGACGCCAACGCCCGTCCATAAAGTCTCACTGGTTGGCGTATAGGGAAGCACCAGCATGGATGCGGGTTCTGGGGCAGGTTCCATACCCGCCATGACGCGGTCGTCCGGCGAACCAAAAATTTCGTAGCCTAACAAGGTGCGTTCAAATGATGTAACTCGGAACCACGCGGCGATATCGGATAGTCCCAGCTCATTGGTGTTATTGACGAGGAATGACTTCTTCTCAAACGGTTGCAGGTCAACAAACATACTTTGAAAAACGGTGCCATCGTCGAGGTACGATTCAATCTTAACCGGTAAAATGCCGGGTTTGGTATTGATCAAAACCATGCCGGTCCAGAAATTTTCGCGGTCGCGGTTGATATGGCTGAAAATGAGATCGTGGCTGGGTGTTCGCGGCAAGCCGATAGAAGCCAGTTGGTTAACATTCGCTGTTTTTTTGCCAAAATGTTGCGCCGCAGCGATCGACATATCCTCTGTTTGCACGCGATCCCATTGCAGTAGTGACGTCAAATCACCATATAGAGATTCATACTCAAAAATCGTTTGTTGGCCAGGCATATTGAGGCTCGGAAGTGGCAAGGGTTCGCTGGCCTGTACCTGTTCTGGATAATCGCCATCGGGATTGTCCATGAAAGGTTGGCTGCTAGCTGTGCCTTCTGACGAAGAGGCATTCATGATGCCTACCTCAGTGAAAAACAACGATGTTTCACGAGCGATATGCGGAACCCAGACTTCGGTGCCCGCGTAGGTTGTGAACGGATAAGTGGAAACCGCTTTTTGGCTGCTGTGTTCAAATCGAACAAATGCGCCCACCTCTAGCGGGTCGGATTCTAGCTTTATCCATGCCACAGGCGTTGTGCCAAACAATTCAACTAAGGAACGTTCAATACGCTCAAACTGGTCAAGCTCATATACTTTTTGAGCGACTTGGCTGCCATCGGCAGCATAACCTGTTAGGGTGACCTGTACATGACCACGTAGTGGATTTGCAAAGCCAACGTAAGTATGGATTTCATCGTCCCAACGAACGTCGGGAGCGAATTGGACAAATCCATCGCCTGCGGATAACCCCCAACACAACAAAAGAATCAAATTGGTTTTAAAGATGCGTTTCATAGCCGTCGCTCCTGGGTTCTAACCCAAATGGAAGGTTTCCTAAGGGTGTCCAACACTGAATTGATTGATTCGTTTAGTGACATCAACGTTGGTCTCATAGGCAAAATCCGTTAGACTCTGATAGTGTGTTTTAGGTTAAGGGATAATCATTCAGTCTAGTATTATAATCACTGTGTTGGCAAAAGACAAAATATGCAACAAAAGATAGAGAGGGATACGTATCTACGAAGCTTGTTTGAGTTTGATTTACCTGCGCATCTCATAGCTCAGAACCCTGCTCCGAAACGAGATGAGTCTAGACTCTTAATCGCTAACGGCGATGACGAGGTGATTCATGGTCAGTTCTCGCAATTACCCAACTATCTTCGCGCTGGCGACGTGCTGGTTCTGAACCAAACTAAAGTTATGCGAGCTCGGTGTTTTGCAAAAAAGGAAACGGGCGGCAAGGTGGAGATCTTCTTTCTTGGCGTCCCAGCGCAAGGTGCAGCCTGGACGGCCATGGTGCGGCCGCTTAAGAAAGTTAAGCAAGGCATGCGCTTGGTGTTCCCCAATTCGCAAATCGAAGTCGTCATCGGCAAGATGTTGGGTTCGGGGTTAGTGGAATTGCATGGTTTGTCCCTACAGCGATTTACAGAGGTACAGGAACGCGATGGTCAAATCCCGCTACCTCCCTATATCAAGCGCGCGCAGGGCCCATCGAGCGACGACGAGTGTCGTTACCAGACCGTTTTTGCCCGTGACCTTGGCGCTGTGGCTGCTCCTACGGCTGGCTTACACTTTACTGCGCAAACCTTGTCGGACCTTGAAGCGCTTGGCGTTCAGTTAGTTACCATCACTCATCACGTGGGTATCGGTACATTTAAGCCTCTGGAAGCAAACGATATACGTGACCACATAATGGAAGAAGAACATTACGAAATGAGCGAGGTAGCGGCTCAGAGTTTAAATAGAGCTCGAGAGCAGGGCCGTCGTATCGTTGCCGTTGGAACCACGTCTACCAGGTGTTTGGAATCCAATATCGCGGCCGGTCAATTCAAAGCCGGCCAATATTCCACGAAGCTCTTTATCTATCCTGGTTATAAGTTCCAAGCTATTCATGGTCTTGTAACGAACTTTCATCTACCGGGATCTTCACTCATCCTACTGGTTTGTGCTTTGATGGGGCGCGTCAAGATGATGTCCATCTATCAGGAAGCCATCGTCAAACAGTATCGATTCTATTCTTATGGCGACGCGATGTTGTTGCTGCCGCCAGAAAAGAGTGAGGAGAATTCATGTACTTAACCTTGAGCTTGTTGGCGATGCTAGGCAGTCCTACACAAGACTTGCCGCCCTATTTTGTCGCCATCATTCAAGAGCGTACGCTTTTTGCACGGGATGAATCGATCTTAATTAGGGTTCGGTTAGGTAACCAAAATGATCGGGTCATGAAGACCAAGAAGTTCCCAGACCTAATTGCGGGTCTACGCGTGACACAGGATGGGCAAGCTTTGGCACTGGCCGTTGATGCGGACTCTAGGGCGCTTTTTCAACGATCGCCTCACCTAGAAATCAATGCTCATCGCGATTTCCGCATTAAGCTGGACCGCTATTTCCCTGATATTCGCAAGGGGGGCACATTTTCAATCTCGTATCAGGATGCATTTGCGGACATAAATGGACTGGATATTAGAATTGAAGATTTCGATTTACCGGATCTGGAAACACCTTACATCGTGCATACCTCCATGGGCTCATTTACACTTAAACTAAACCCGCTGGATGCTCCAAATCACGCGTGTAACTTCGCAATCCTTGTCGCTTCTGGTTTTTATAAGGATATGACTGTGCATCGTGTCATTCGGCGCAGGATCATCCAGACAGGCGATCCCAACGGAAACGGATCAGGTGGAAGTGGTTTCTCTGTGGCGCTTGAAACATCACCTTTCCTCAAGCATGAGGCTTATGCGGTTGGCATGGCACGCGCCCAAGACCCAAACTCAGCGCAATCTCAGTTCTATGTGTGTTTGGTTGATATGCCCGAACTGGATCAGCTCTATACCGTATTTGCTAAGGTTGTTGATGGCCATAACGTATTGCAGGAGATGGGATCTGTTGGGACCACTGGCGCGGATGGCGATCCTCCAGATCGGCCCTTTGACGAAATCAAGTTGCTCGGCATCGAGGCGGCCGCAACTAAACCCTAAAATAGGCGCGTACAAGGTATAATCGATTGATCAAGCGCCACTTAGGCGCAGGTTAGAATCGAGGGTTCATGCACGTATCAAATGCTAATGTCGCTCGTTTTGATTTCGAGCTAGAGCGGATTCTTAGTCGGTACCAAAAGCAACCAGGCGACCCTGAACTCATTGTTAGCGCTTGTTATGAACTCAACATCAGATCCTTCCATGAGAGTTGTGCTCAAATAGCTCTTCTGCACGAAGATCAATGGGATAGGCTGCATGATGTAACCTATGAGTTTATTTTGGCGTCAGGGCTCAATCGAGCTCACGTGCTCGAGGATATAGCCAATCATCTCAGTACTTCGTCGGCGAGCAACGATCCGCTGGTTCTACGCAATATCGCGTTGATCCAGTATTACCTTGAAGACGACGAAAAGTCGTTGTCGAACCTTGACCGAGCTTTGTCAGTCAAGAACTTTAAGCCCGACAGTCGGACTTACGTTGTTTTTGCCTTAATTTATTATGCGCGCGAGGAATTTGAAGCCTGTATTGAAGCCTGCGATTTAGCCATCGACGCAGGGGGCCCTTCGGCCCGGGCTGTGCGCCTTAAAGGTCTAAGCTATTTTGAATTGGGCAATCTGGACGAATCAGAGAAAGCACTGAATCAAGCCCTCGAGCAAGAGCCCTATTTTGTTTGGGCTTGTCATTCACTGGCTGAAATTGCGTTGGAACGCGGGGACTTGGCTCTGGCCGTCCGTCACTTTGGAAAAGCGATCTATATCAACCCAACCGATCCGGGTAACTATTTCATCCCTGCCGAAGCTTTTATGGACATGAATCAGCCAGATTTGGCACTGGCCGAATTGAGGAAGTTACTCCTGTTTAAGCCTGACGCCCGCATTGCGTCTGAAGCGCACAATGGTTTGGGTTATTTGTACCTGCACAACGGCGACTTGGCTGCGGCCGAAACCGAATTGAGACTAGCGCTTTCTCTAGAAAGCGAATTGGGTGTTGCGCATTACAATTTAGGTCGGCTTGAATTGATGCGCGACCGTGCAAAACAAGCGGAACGCCATTTCAAGAACGCCATAGAATGTGACGAAACAAGTGGCGAAAGCTGGGTCGAACTAGGCTTTATAGCCCTGAACAACAATCAATGGAAAAAGGCTAAGCGTTGTTTTGATAAAGCCATCGATCTGCAAGTGTCTGAAGCGCAGGCCTATATGGGTTTAGCTCGTATTGATAAAGAGCGAAAAGACTACGCCAGTCAACTCTTCCATGCACGTAAAGCGATGGAAATTGCGCCTGGGGATGCTGACGTGTGTAATGAGTTGGGGATCGCACTCGAATGTAGTGAGTTAGGTCTGGAGGCGGTCGCCGCATACGAAAACGCATTGACGATAGATCCCGATCATCAAAAATCGGCCAATAATTTGGGCTATTTATGTGAGAGTTTATTGGCTAAAGCGGATGCTAGCCAGAGCTGGCAGAAAAAGGCCATCGCTGCATGGAAAAAACGTTTGTTCATTTGTTTGAGACTGAAAACATCGACGCGAACGGCAACACTGCACTTGAAGAAGCTTGGTGTGGAAGCATCTGAGGTTCGTAAATGGATTAAAGGGGCCAAGTAACGTTGGAGGATTACCCTCAACCCCATCTCAAGATAGTTCGTCGCGTACTTGCGAGGCCCGGCGTGCATTTAGCGCTAGGTGGAGGCGCGGCTCGTGGTCTGGCCCATATTGGCGCCATTCAAGCCATTGAAGAAGAGGGCTTGCCGATTGCCTCCATATGTGGAACAAGTATGGGTTCATTGGTGGGCGGTCTATACGCCTTGCAACCAGATGCCAACATGTTGAGACAGCATTTTAAAGAATTTGTGGAAGGTGATGTTTACAATCACGCGAGGTATGCGTTCATTCGGGCCGCAGACAAGATAGCCGGAAAGGAACGCCGAGGTAGTTGGCGTCGACTGCTAAAGCATGGCGTTCTCTGGGGCAGAACCATGGCGTTTGGAAGCATGATTCCATTTGACGAGTTTGTGACGGAGATGAAAGCGCTCATTCCTGCGAAACGGTTTAGCGATACCAGCATTCCCTTTTTTGCGACTGGCGTTGACCTGTCACGCCGGCAAGAAGTCCTGTTCTACCAAGGACTGATACGGTCAGCCATTATGGCGTCATCCGCTATTCCTGGCGTGTTTCCGTCTATCAAGACGGGGGATACAACCTATGTAGACGGCGGATGGATGAATAAAGTGCCGGTATCGCCATTGCTGACCATGGGCGCGGACTCGGTTATAGGCATAGACGTGGCCGACGATATAACGTCTGACGACAGTTCTAAGCGAAGCGGTGTTTCGACGATGCTTCAGGCCTATAGCGCGTCGCATCACCGTCTCCAAGAGTTACAGATTGCGAATGCACCATTGATGTGGCGCTTGCCTGTACGCAGTTTACATTGGGCTGAGTTTCGGCAAGTGGACGAAGCAGCTGAGATTGGCTACCAATACGCCAAGGAACAGATGCCAGCCTTAAGGGCCATGGTAGAACGCAATGCCAGAAGAGGCTGGTTAGACAAGAAAATTGAGGCCTGGATGATGCGAATGTATGGCAAGAATACCTATCGAACCGGATTTGAATGGCGCTCGATTTGGGAAGTCGAGGCACCTGACTAAGTTAGCTCGAGTTTTTGACCCAAAATGCTTGACACCGTTACCTTCGCTCGACTAGGATTAGCATCCGTTGCTCACGCGCTGCCGCGTGTGTTGATAGATGGATTCGAACTTAAAAGTGGGCCGTTAGCTCAGCTGGTAGAGCATCTCCCTTTTAAGGAGGTGGTCGCTGGTTCGAATCCAGCACGGCTCACCATTAGGCCCCCATCGTCTAGAGGCCTAGGACACCGCCCTTTCACGGCGGTGACAGGGGTTCAAATCCCCTTGGGGGTACCAACAACAAGGCTCGTAGCACCAAGGTGTTACGAGCCTTTTGTTGTTTTGAGTGGCGATAAATGGCGATACGGTTTTTTTTGCTGTGATAACGGAGCCAGATTTTCAGTCTTGCGATAGGTCGAATAGTCGTCAAAGCGAAAGTGGGTCGCGACAATCAGCCCTTAAAGGATTGGTAGTAGGCGCTTATTTTTGGGTGCTGCGCCATGCGATCGCAGAAGGCGGCCAGATTAGGACTGTGATTGTCCACCAGATCGGTTGGGATGTGGTCGAGAATACCCGAGCGCAGGTTCTTTAGCCAAACGAACAGTTTTAAGTCAGCCACAGATAGGCGGTCGCCTGCCATAAATTGATCACCACGCTGCTGCAACTGAGCGCTGAAGCGCGACAGATAGAGGGGGATCGCACCAGAAGCGAGTTTTTCGCGGGCGACTTTTTTGTCTTCGTCCGACATGAAAAATGTGGCGACCACCTGGGTTCCAATATCTTCTATCGCATCTAGGATTTCGTCACATTGCATCGATTCCACTAAGTCACTTGGAATCAGTCCCGCGAGTTGACCTGCAAAACGCAAGATCGTATTGGACTGGGTCAATGTTTCGCCATCTACGGTCATAGTCGGCAAAGCGCGGAACGGCATCTGTGCTTTGATGGCTGGCCATTCTTTTACGGGAACGCGTTGATCTTCAAAGTCGATGTCGCCTATATGTAGCGCTAATCTAATAGGTTCACCCCGACCCCCATGAAAATCGAAGTAGGTTAGTTTGATGTCGTACATTTACGACCTCCATCCAATGAATGAACCCATCATAGTGCAGAGCAGGAAGGATATGTTGTCTACTTTGGAATAACCGACTAGCGAAAAACTGGAGCTCGGGTGTTTGAGTGGTTTCTAGTTAACCAGCCTAGGGCTGAGCGCATTGCCTGACTCACTTGTGAACGTGGGTAGGGGTAGCTTCGGTCGTAAAGCCGGAGGTCAGATCTGATTGGTCGCTCTGAAATATAAGGTTGTTGTGCACTTGATATTTGTTGGCCAGATGATTGCGATCATTCAGGACGTTGGATCTCCGGCCTTACGGCCGCCGCTACCTTGACGCGTTAGTCAGCTTGGGCTGTGGTAGCGGCCGTCACGTTTGCTTTCAGTGTAACGACGCGACCAAGGCTGTCACCTTCGGCATAAAGCGTAACCGAGCGACTGACATCGCCTTGCAATTTGGCCGTTTTCAGTGTCACTTGCACTTGGCCCTTTTCGCCAGGTTGGTATTGTTTCTTTTCGAGTTTGGCGGCCGTGCATCCACAGGACGTTTTAATGTCGCTAATGGTTAGTTGTTCTGAGCCGATGTTCTCGAAGTCGATAGTGGCAGAAACGGTTTCGCCTTGAGCAACGTGTCCAAGATCGATTTCCGATCGCTGAATGGCCAACTCAGGGCCTTGACCAAAGCATGCTAGAGCAATGAATAGTGTAAACATGGTTTCTCCTTAATGTGTGTGTGCCAGATTGACTGGCAACCCTATTGCACCAAATTAAGCAGAAGTTCGTGTGAGAGCTTTCTGGCATAAATGTCACGGTTTTGTGAAGGCTCTATCGTTGGGTGACAATCAAGCGTGGTTTTTCGTTGTCGCGCGTGATTGTCCACTCCAGTCCGTTCATGATGGCAACACAATCTAGCGCTTCCTGCCAATCGGTAGAGTCTGCCTCCACGTCAATCTGGATGTGGGAGATGGTGTCATCCATGATCAACTCCAAATCCAGGGCGCGGGCGATGAATTGCAAAAAAGAACCTAGATCGCGGTGGCCAGAAACGGTCAGTCCCGCTTTGTTAGAGGTGACTTTATCTCTTAGGACGATACTCTGTTGATGCTTAGTCCAGGCCAAGCCATTGGCACGGCACAACTCATCGACCAATTCAATCCATGAACTGCCATGTATCAGGCGATCGGTGGCCTTAATCGCGATCGGCGCCCAGAGATTTAGATTCGCTCGTCGAGCACAAAACCTTAGTGCAGGTAACACAGCGATACCTGGGCAAAACAGCCCATTTCCTTCGCTGTTCCAAGGCGGCAAGGAAAGTGTTTGCAGACGGCCGTCTTGGGCCTCCAAGGTGAGGGTTTGGGCTTCAATGTCCAAAACAAAATAACTGCCTAGCCGGTCGCCGCAACCAAACCATTGTCCGTCCATGAAAAAAAAACGATAGGCGCCCATCTGGCCACGGCCCTCGCTTGGTGCCAAATCCACGGCTTCAGGTACACTTTCCTCATCCAAATGGGCGAGTGCCCTTGCAACCAGGCGAATATCGCGTTGGTCCAGTGCCGGATGGACGATGAGAAAATTAACCAAACTTTGTCGTGCGCTCGCCAACTCACCGAGGTCCTCACCCTCGATGAGCGCTTCCATGATGGCAAAA
The DNA here is from genome assembly GCA_029263455.1 of Holophagae bacterium. GTDB lineage: Bacteria > Acidobacteriota > Holophagae > Acanthopleuribacterales > Acanthopleuribacteraceae > JAGQSC01. The sequence continues at coordinate 80,130 of JAJCXM010000001.1, read as the reverse complement.
GCGGTTTCCTGCGTTGCTTCATTTAGTCGGTCCATCAGCAGTGGGCCCTGGTTAAGCCAAAGGGTCATCCATAAAAAGGCGATCACGACACCTCTTCGTTGACGAGTTTATAGCCAATGCCCCGTTGGCTAAAAATGTGTTGCGGGCGGTTGGGGTCGCTTTCGATTTTTTTTCTTAATGCAGCAATATGGGTATCTACGGTACGTGGACCAGCCGAACTGTCCATGCCCCAAACTTCGTCCAGTAAGTCGTTACGAGAAACGGGTCGACCCTGTTGCTCGTGCAAGTAGCGCAAAATATCGAACTCTTTGGTTGTCAAACGTACCTTGCGCGTTGGGTGAGAAACCGAATAGGACTCGAAATCAACGGTCAGGTCCCCAAGCTTGATGTGTTGGCTACGTGGATTGTCTTGCCTCGCTAATAGAGATTCAACGCGCGCAGCCAACACCCGTGTGGAGAATGGCTTCGTGACGTAATCACGCGTGCCCAATTTGAATCCCAAAACAATGTCCGACTCGTTGGCGCGGGCGCTGAGAACAAGAATGGGCATGTTCGGGTGTTGTTGTTGGCACGTTTCCAGAATTTGAGTGCCATCGATATCGGGAAGCCCGAGATCGAGGATTAGCAGGTCAGGGGTTGGTGTGCGTTTGAGTCGATCTAGTGCCAAGCGCCCGCTGTCGGCGGCCTCTAGCTGATGACCCAGTTGGGTAAATTGTTCAACGAGACCAGTACGCAGAGCTAGCTCGTCTTCAACAACCAAGATCAAAGACATGAGTCCCTCATGTAATGGATTGGGGTAAACAAATCTGTACGCATAATCCCTTGTCCTTTAAATAGAATTCTAACTTACCGCCGTGGTGCAGAATGATTTCGCGACAGATGGTGAGTCCCAAACCAAGGCCACCAGCGCTCGGGTCGAGCGGTGATTCTTGTTGTAATCGTTTCAAGTCAGCATTCGAGCCAGAATCCTGCACGCGAATGATTACCTGGTCGCTTTCTAATACGGCCTCAATGCTCACTTTAGGGCCAGCGTGAAGGCGCGCGTTGTCGATGAGGTTGGTCATGACCTGAGTCATTGCTGCTCGGTCCCACACAACCGTGAAACTCTTTGCGCTAACTTGAATATCCATTTCCGCAAATGAATGCCGCATGGCTTGGCAGAGTTCGTCCAAGAACTTGTCGATGCGCAACGGTGTGGGCCGTAACTCCGGTTTCAATTGTTCATAACGGGCGGCGCTTAGCAGGTTCTCAACCAGATTCTGTAAGCGCCTGGATTCGCGTTCTATGTGACTGGCATAGAGATGGTTCTTAGAGTCAGGAGGTGTGCGGTCAAGTAGGAGCTCGGAGTGCTGTCGGATAGCAGCTAACGGCGTTCTTAGTTCATGCGATGTGGATGCCAGTAATCGTTTCTGCATGCGAACTATACGCGTATAGGCGCGCATCGCGATCCAGAGGCTGATCAAGGCAAGTTCAATTAGAAGTAATAGGCCAGCATGCATCAATAGATTCTTTAACTTGATGTGCTGCTTAGCTGACGGGTTTTCTTGCATCGCCACGTTCATGAGCAGGGGGCCGTATTGATGCCAATGGGAACTTAGCCGAGCTGAAAGCCCGGGTGCCCATCGATCTAATCCTGTATCTAGCGTTGCCATAGAATCTGAACTCAGCTTGTACCAGTGAGTTTCGCTTCCTTGAGTGAATCGGATATGAATGGCCTGTTTCGTTGGTGGATCCAGCTGGAAAAACCAGCGAAATTCTGCTGGGACTTTATCTGTGGGCAGCTGAGCAATGAAAAAGGCGGTCGCTGCAAGACTCAACTCTCGACCTTGCAAGAGATCACTCAAGACCTGATCACGCAATGCTTGTTGGGGTTCAGACATTTCGTAACTTTGTTCCATTTGACGTAGTAATGCGAGATAACGCCTGGGTATGCCTGACCCTAGTTTGCTTGTATCGGTGAGTTGATGATGCCATTCAGGGATGGGATCAAAGGAGTGATTCGATGGCCGCTGCTCGACTAGGCCCGTTAATATTACGCCGCTTATGCCTTCACCGTCTCGCCATGTGGCAATAGGTTCCGTGGCTGGTGTGATCAGTTGCCGCTGTATGAGTTCTGCAAACCATGTTGGGTTCTCGTCAATCAGTTGAGCTGAGAATTGGGCTGATTGTTGATCCAGTATACGTTGGCGCGACCAACTAAAAAAAGTCAGTAAAGGCGCAAGCAGAGCGAGCCCGAATACTAAATTGCGGGCAATGGTAACCGATTGGTTTTTCACGCTGTTATTCTATCGGCTCCATGCGCCAGAAAGTGATCGTTTTGTTAAGCTTAACGTGGTGATGCAGCAATGTTGCCGCCATCTACTTGGAAAACGCTGCCTGTTGTCTTAACGGCAAGGCAAGCATCAAGAAACATTTGAGCCACATCCTTTGGAAAGACTTCTTGGCCAAGCATATTGGCGCGGAAATAGGCATCGATATCCAAACCCCGTGCTGCTGCACGTTGTCTCAATAGCTGATCATCAAAAAGACCGGTGCGCACGCGGTCGGCGTTGATGGCGTTGGCGCGAATACCGAATCGGGCCATATCGACTGCGTACTGTTTGCAAAGTGCTACCACCGCGGCTTTCGGCACCGCGTAGGGACCAAATCCTGGCCCGGGGTTAAAGGCGCTCTTGGATGCATTAAAGAGTAAGCAGCCACCCGTATTTTGGGCCACAAACCATTGACTGGCTGAGGCTGCCAAATATTGATGGGACCAAAAATTTAGCTGCATGCTTTTGTTGAGTAAGGCTGTGTTTTCGTCGATGCGGCCAGTGAATGCGGCGCCTGCGTTAGAAATGACAATGTCGACCCCACCAAAATGGTCAATTGCTGCGTGAAGAACCGTTTCTGCGCCATTGGGGTCGCACATGTCAGCGACGACGGATTGGCACATGGCTCCAAGGTCCAAGTCAGATTGAGCCTGTTTGAGTGTCTTCTCATCAAGATCGGAGAGCAACAAGTGACAGCCTTGGCGGGCAAAAACTTGAGCAATGGCGCGGCCAATTCCACCTGCTGCACCCGTTATTACCGCGACTTTGCCAGACAGAGGCAAAGGCGTTCGTTTACCTAGCTTGGCCTGTTCTAGCGACCAGTATTCCATGTCAAATATATCTTGATCGGCCAGTGGCGCGTATTGGCCGATGCGTTCGGCATCAACAAGCGTCGTCAAGGTATGTTCGAAAAGGTCGGCGGCGACGTGGGCTGATTTAGCGTCGGGTCCAAGCGCCAAAATCCCTAAGCCTGGAACAAGAATTACGCGGGGCAGGGGATCAAGTGCGGTTTTTGGTGTGGAAGCGGTTGCGGCGTGCCGCTCAAAATATTGCTGGTAGTCTTGTGTGAAAGATTTCATCGCGTTATGGATGTCCTCGGGCCAACTTGAATCGTCGTCGCTATTCAGCTCCAGAATACAGGGCTTCTGCTTGGTGCGGATGACATGATCGGGCGTAATCGGTCCTCGTGTAAGTAAAGCTTGCCATTTATTTTTGAGGGAAATGCGGTCCAAAATTCCGCTACGACGACGGATGACAACCATCGGTGAAGGCAGTTTAGGATAGAGATTTATCTGTCCTCGTACACGGGTTAAGAGCTGGCGAGCTCGGTCTTCAGGCCAGGTTTCTGGCGCGCCCACAGCAAAAATGGTAGCCGCTTTATCGAGTAGGAGTCGTGCTTTTGAGACGGCGTCGCGCATGTTTTCGTAGGCAACCCTTGCGCTGGCGCCAAAGGTGAAAATTCCGTGATTTAAGAGTACGAGCCCTTTTACCTGTGGGTCCGTGTCAAAAATATCAGCGGCCGCTTTTGAGAGCGCAAATCCAGGCATGATGTAAGGCACGACACCCAGTTCACCTTGATAAAGATCATTGATGCGTTGGGCGCCATCGGCCTGGTTAGCCAGGGCCAGGATGGCATCAGCGTGGGTGTGATCGATAAATTTGGCGGGGATGAAGGCGTGCAAAAGCGCCTCAACCGACGGGTTAGGCGCATGCACGTCGAGCAGCTGCGTTCGTAGCTGATTGACCATTTCTTCATCAGAGAGCTGGGCCAATTCTCGGAGTTTCAATAAAGGGTGAAGCCTTACATGGGGAAATCCGGCTGGTTCAATTCGGGCCAGATCCCAGCCGCTGCCTTTGACCGCCAACACGTCATGCGTGTCAGCAAAGATGTCGTCCGCTTTCAATTTGACCGAGGTATTGCCTCCACCATGCAGGACTAGTTCGGGTTGGCCACCTAATAATTGAGATGAATAGACACGTCGAGCAAGCTCAGGATCATGGTTTGGGTAAGCTTCAACCGTTCGCTGCGCTGCATTTTCGTCCCATGGTTTCACGTCGTCTCCTTCAGTGCGGTGAGGTTGCACAAATAAAAAAAGCGTCGCCTAATGGGATAGCCCGCTAGACGACGCTTTGATTTTGAGGAAAGCAGTCTAGCGGACAGCTTCGACCGATGCCAGGATTCGTGCGTAGGCTTCGCTGTTGGGGTCGAGCACTTTGCGCGAGGAAAAGACATAACTTGCCATTAGCTCATTTCCGCGATCTAAACGAACTTGGTCGAGTAGACGAGCGCGGTCCTCGGCAAACTTACTTTCGTCTGGCGAAGATTTGTCGATAACGCGAGCGAGAACCAGGAAGCGATCTTGCTGCGACTTGAATGGTCCAACAAGCTGATCCACTTCTTTGTTGTAAAGGCCCGTTCTGAAATCGATGTTTTCGCTTTTGAGTTGCACGGGGACAGTGTCCTCGTTGAAGGGGCCCGGTGTGATGATGCTTTGTTCATTCATGAAATCGTATTGGTCAATGATGTCAGCGAATGATTTGGACGGATCAGCTTCAATAGCCGCTTTGACTTCCAACAGGGCCTGTCTGATGATGTCGGATCCTCTGCTCGCTTCTGCCGCAATTTTGATGCGCCTTTGACTAAGTTCGAAGTCAAGCGTTTGTGGTTCAGACTGTTCAGTCCATTTTGCGACGTAGAACTTGTTGCCGGCATCGATCAAATCGGATACATCATTGATTTCGGCCAACTGAAAGGCAGCTGTTCGTGCTTTGAAGTTGACGCCCATGCGTTCACCGAGATTAGATTGAGGGTCATTGTCAAAAAAGGGCGTTTCATATAGGCGAACCGAAAATTCATCGGCTGCGGCGGTGAATTCGGTACCACTGCGAACTTTAGCCAAGAAATCAGCGGCCGCTGTTCTTGCTTGCTGTTTGCCCTTTTCGTTTTTCACGTTTTGGGTAATTTGAGGTTTGACTTGTTCCAATGTCCTTTCGTTGGCCACTGTCTTAGATACGACTTTGACAATGCTGTAACCATTGGCGGTCGTAACCGGACCAAGGATGGCACCATCGTCTGCGTCAAAAATGGAGTCGGTAAATGGTTCAGTGTATTGGCGAACGAGAATGTCTCGAGTACGGTTCCCTAAATCACCGCCCCGTTGCGCATTGGTAGAGTCTTCAGAATAGGTTTTGGCCGCTTCGGCAAAGTCGAGACCGCCATCCAGTTTTGCTTTGATCTCGTTTGCGCGCTTATAGACCTCGTCATCTTGACCATTGAGTTGGATATGGCTCAGTCGGACCATGGCGGGGGTCGTTATCCACCCTTGCGTTTTGTTAGCTTCGTAGAAATCATTAATTTCTTCATCTGTAGGTTCGTATTTCGCTGCGAACTCACTGGCATCGTATTCAGAAAACTTGAGTTTACGCATGGGACCTGACATGAATTCATCGTGGTGTGCGTCATAGTACGCCTTCACTTCGTCATCGGTCATGGTGGATTGATTGCGAACCGTGAATACGCCGATATTAAGAATCTCCATGTCAATTTTTTCGTTTTCTAAACGGAAGCGTTCTTTAAGTTCGGCGTCCGGTACAAAAGCAGCTTGGCTGAACAAATTACGAAATTTTTGTAGTTTCAATTCTTTTTCGCGTAACCATTCTTCAAAGGCGTCGACTTGTAAATTGTAGTTATAAGACACCAGGTTAGACCATTGCTCGGCATTCAAGTAACCGGCATCGCCTGCAAAGTTGGTTCTCATATCGACGACGTAGTCGCGCAATTCGGCATTGGATACAACGATACCCATCTCGTTCGCCCCATGCATGAGTACCGCATCATTGATTAACGAACTGGTGGTGAAGTTGATGAGGTTCTCATCAGACAGATTAAACTGCTGAAATCGACCGCGAATGGCCTGTTTGGCAATAAGGGCATCACGGTATTTAATTTTGCTACTGCCTATACGAGCGATGGTGTCACCTTGCACGGTGGGTGGCGCCTGACCAAAAGATACGAGCACATATGAGGCAAGAAGAATCACAATCCCAAAAATAATAAGATTGCGAATGGTGTTGTTACGGCGCATGGATTTGAGCACGTTGAGTCTCCTGAATTTTACGATTTGACCGGTCCAGGCGCGGATTGCGCGTTGGTGCAAAGGGACCATTATAGTGATTCAATCATAGGTCGGCAAGCGTTGCAATTTGCATCACGTCATCCGAGTTTAATTGACAATTCGGCAAATTACATTCTTACGGCCGCCTCTTTTTGCTAAACTTTAGGTAATTCGGCACTTGAAGCCCAATTGAGCATCCCTGAATCAGGGAAACCGAGCAAACCGCGACGGCGGTATAGGTTAGGGTTCGTTATGGAAGGCAAAGGCTCACTCGCAAATAATATTCGACGACTTCTGCTCTTTTTGTTGTTTCCGCTCGTATTGATCGCAGCAGCATGGGTACTTCTGCGTCCGTCTGGAGAGTCGGCGGCGGAAGAAAAGATCCGTGATGTATCGGTGACGATCTTGCGTGCAGAAGAAATGGTAAAGCAGTCTAATGACGTGCAAGATAAACATAACGTCGGTCGTGCGCGCGAAACCTTGGATCGCGCACGGAACTTGGTTATTGAGAACAATTACAAACAGGCAGTCGAAAGTGCTGTTAAAGCTGAAGGGTTCGCACGCCTAGTTTTAGATCGTGGCAAACAGGCGGAGCCGAGTAAAGTTAAAGTCCGTTTCGACGAGATTGTGGGCGATGTTCAGTTTCGCCGCTCCGAGGACACGGATTATGTAAGCGCCAATAAGGCGACTGTTCTGGACGTCGGTGATGTTGTTAGGACGTCACCGCGCTCAAGTTGTCGCTTGGTTTTTTACGATGGCATGGTTACGGTGGTAGGTCCGGCTAGTTTACTTACCATTAAAGACGCTTATGAGGATCGTGGTCCCGAAAATAGTTTTATTAATTTAAGGCTGGAAACAGGTGAGTTGACCATGAAGTCGAGCGAGCTCTCTGACAAAGCGAAGCCCAGCATTTTGACCAAGTCTGGCAGCGCCATGGTTTTTCATTCATCGCAAATAGCTGTTGAGTATTCGGCCATTCAGGCCGCCACAGAGTTAAGCGTCTATCAGGGCAGGGCAACGGCTGCTTCTGGAACCCGTACCGTTGACTTACATGACAATCAACGCGTCGTCTTTTCAGACGAACTGGCCCTTGGCGAATTAGTTGATTTGCCACCACCACCTAAGTTAGCAAGACCCAGTAACTACGCCGAAATAGACGAAGGAGAAACGGGCGCGACCCCTGTGGTATTGGGTTGGTCCGCGATTGACCCGACCGCTAGCTATCACATTGAACTCAGCCCCAATATCCTATTTACCGAATGGATTCATGAAGATCAGCGCTACTTCCGTAATCAAATCGAGTACCCAAACTTACCGCCTGGGGTCTATTTCTGGCGTGTTGCCAGTATAGATAGTGACAATGTCGAAGGCGCGCCATCAAACGTGTGGCAGTTCCAGATTGGCAAAGAACTGATTACCAGCGCTCGCTCGGTGGACAATAAGCCGCCTGTTCTTTCGATCAATGATGTTTCCATTCACGGATATTTGGTCATCATTACGGGGCGCACGGAAAAGACGGCCACCGTTCAAGTGGATGGTCAAAAAGCGATACTTGATATCAATAATGGGACGTTCAGTTACACCGCTAACATGAAGAAAGCGGGCATTCACAAAATCAACATCATAGCCATGGACCCAGCGGGCAATCGGTCGCATGTTGAAAAACTCGTTGAAATAAAGGATTGAGACACGGAGGGCAGGCGCAGTGACTCAGGGCGACATATTCCTGGTTACAGAATCGAAGCACTGGGTTTCACTCGGTTATTCGGGAATCATTCGCCCGTCCGATTTTGACGAGGCGCGGGCAGCCCTGACGTCGGCCGTGCTAATAGATGATCATGTGGACCTCAGTGATCGGGCTCGGATCTCGGGATTATGCGAAGCAGCTGGTGTGCCACTTCTGATTCTGCCCGAATCAGACTTGCCTTATAGCGAGGCAGGCGACCAAATCAAGTCTCCGGCTGTCCAGTTCATGCGCCAGTACCACAAATTGGCTCATACCGCTCAGCTAGCCCCCGAAAATTTCGACAAAATTGAGTTACAAACGCTGGTTGACATCATTACCACCACCAATTCACTTTTGAAGCCGCGTGAGGTGATGGATTCGGTGATGATGCAAATCAATGAATTAATCGCTTGCGAGGCTTGGTCGGTTTTGATTGTCGACGATGCGGACGCAGGCTTTCTCTCGTTTGCTGCAGCAAAGGGTCCCAATAAAGAAACGCTTTTGGCTCAGCGAATTCCTGTTGGAGAAGGCATTGCTGGTTGGGTCGCACAGAAAAGTAAGCCGTTGATTGTCAATAATGTTGCGGAAGACCCTCGCTTTTTTGACCAATTCGACAAAGAAACAGATTTCAGGACTCGGAGCATTCTGTGCGCGCCACTGATTAGCCGCGGCCGAACCATTGGCGTCATTGAGATGATCAATCGCAAAAATAGCCAAGGCTTTTCGGAAGCTGATTTGGAATTGGTCGAAGTCTTAGTTAATCCAGCCGCGGTCGCCATAGAAAATGCGTTCCTTTTCCAGCGTGCCGAAATATTGACTATCCAAGATGACCTTACCAAACTCTACAATTCTCGTTATCTCAACAAGTGCCTCGATTTCGAGTTGCAGCGCGCGCGACGACTTGGTCAAAGTCTCAGCGTCCTTTTCATTGATCTTGACGGGTTTAAGGCAATTAATGACTGCTATGGCCATCTGCAAGGGAGTCGGTCACTGATAGAAATTGGTGAAATAATTAAACTAGCGGCAAGAGAAACCGATATCGTTGGCCGATATGGTGGAGATGAGTTTATGTTGATTTTGCCGTCAACCGATACCGAAGGAGCCTTCCAAGTTGCCGACCGTATAAGACAGCATGTCGCCTGTTATCGGTTACATGACATGACTATGACGGCGTCGATTGGCATTTCGGCGTTTCCCGAACACAGCCAAGAAAAGCATGGTCTCATTCGCATGGCCGATAAAGCGATGTACTGGGTAAAGGATCATGGGAAGAATGGTATTGCGATCGCCGATCAAGTTGAGGCTAGCTGAGCCGAACGAGCAATTTCAGTGCGTGTTAGCCAAGTCTCGCGTATAATGAAAAGTTTGGCTGCGCCATAATCGTCAGCAAGTTCGCAGATCGCTAGCGCGTGGCTTTGAATAATCGGGGTTGTATTGATATGGGCTTCAGTTTTTCGCGTCTCCTTTCGTCATTTAATCGTGATCTAGCCATTGATCTCGGTACGGCCAATACGCTTGTTTTTGCAAAAGGCTTGGGCATTGTTGTTCAAGAACCTTCTATTGTGGCTATTAATACCGACACAAACCGCGTTGAAGCGGTTGGCAATGAAGCCAAAGAGATGTTAGGGCGAACGCCTAGCAACATCGTCGCCATTCGTCCCATGAAGGACGGCGTCATCGCCGACTTTGAAATCACGGAACAAATGTTAAGCCACTTCATCAAAAAGGCTCAGCGTCGCTCTGGTCTCTTCAATTTTTTTCAAACAGATGTCGTGATCGGTGTGCCCGCTGAAATAACGCAAGTGGAGAGACGTGCCGTTCGTGACAGCGCCAAAAAAGCAGGCGCCGCTAATGTTTATCTATTGGATGAAGCGATGGCCGCTGCAGTTGGCGCAGGTCTACCCGTAACCGAACCGACGGGCAATATGATTGTAGACATTGGCGGTGGTTCAACCGACGTAGCCGTCATTTCACTATCGGGTGTGGTTTATTCACGGACACTTAAGATGGCAGGCAACGCCATGGACGAAGATATTGTGCACTATATTAAACGCAAGTATCGACTTCTGATTGGCGAGCGAACCGCCGAGAATATTAAAGCCAAAGTGGGCAGTGCTTGTGAACTCGATGAACCCATTGAAATGGAAATCAAGGGCAGGTCCTTGGAGACGGGTATCCCCAAAACGCTAGTTATCAACGACGCGGAGATACGCGAAGCCCTTGCGGATACGGTTAATACCATTATCGAAACCATAAAAATAGCGCTTGAACGGACACCTCCAGAGCTTTCAGCTGATTTGGTCGATAAAGGCATCATCCTAACCGGTGGCGGTAGTTTACTGAAGAATTTCGACAAGCGGTTACGCCAGGAAACGGATCTACCTGTGAGTCTTGCAGAGGAACCGTTGTTGAGTGTGGTTATGGGTGTCGGCCAGATGCTTTCCTCTCCGGGATTGTTGGAGCGTGTCTGTAGAAAAGAGTAGGATGTTATGGCGCGAGGGATTTGGAAGCGATCTACAGGCCTAACAACCCTACTGGTTCTTGAATTTGCGTGTTTCTTATTCGTTTCCTACCAAATACAAGTCGAAGAACACTTGAGTCTGCTCGAAAAAATGGCCCTTACAGTGGTGGGCCCATTTCAGCACCTTAGCAACGAGACAAGTAGCTTCATCGAGCAACGAACGCAACGATCGAAATCCCTCGACCAGCTGGCTGTTGAGAATCGACAGCTCACGCTCAAAGTCAGCCACTTGAATCGTATCGAGTCTCAACTGGAAGAAGAGCGATTAGAAAACGAACGTTTGCGTGAATTACTTGCTCTCCCTCGTCCGCCAGGCTGGCGTACGGTTATTGCTTCTGTAATCGGTCGCTCCAATCGAGGTGACGATGAAGTGCTCTTCATAAGTCGCGGCTCTTTGAGTGGAGTAGAGCGCGATATGGGTGTGTTGTCGCCTGCAGGCGTAGTCGGTGTGGTGTGGGAGGTCTCGCCTTATTATTCGAAGATCATGACCGTCAACAATCCGGCGACAGCGATCGCTTGTATGATCCAGTCAAGTCGATACGCTGATGCGTATTTAATTGGATTGGGTTCAAATATGGGGCGACTCGAAAACGTGCCCAATTTTGCGACCGTTAGTCTCGGCGACAAGGTTGTGACTTCGGGGCTAGACGGTCTTTTTCCTAAAGGCGAGCCCATTGGGAGCGTCCTGCATGTGAAACCCAGCTCGCAAATGTTCCTTGATATCCGTGTCCATCTTGGTGTGCCGTTTTCAACGTTGGAAGAGGTCATTGTGTTGATGCCTACTGAAACCAGTGAACCAAAAACTGCGATACCATGAAGAGCCGTTGGATTTTGATTTATTTCGTAATCGTGATCGCGATTACGTTCGTGCAGCACAAATTCACCGCAGGCAATCACTTCCTGGAACCCTCACTCATTCTGTTGGTACTGATCGCACGAACGTCACCAGTCACCCAAGCAATTTTTTGGACAATTGCGATTTCGGTCAGCTTGGATCTGGTCTTTGCCGCCGGACAAGTGAAGGGTTTAGGTGCGATGGTTCAAATGGCCCTGGTCTATATCATGGCGCATTTCAAAAAACACATCATACCTAGTCATTGGGACTTGTTCGTCCTTTTCTTTTTTGCGCTTTTTTATCTCTTGAATTACTATGGTACGTGGGGACTTAGCGAATTATTGGGATTGAGTTTCGATACCATGTCATGGGTCGAACTGGTTTACCGGGCGGTGATCCACACACTTATGTTCGGTGCAGTTCTCTTAATGGTGTTGAGGTTCTCAAAGGACACTAAGTGAGACTGGCTAAAAGCCCACTAACCTTCCGTAGTCGATTACAGATTATTCAAATAGGCTTGCTCTGCCTTTTTGTCGCGGTGGGCCTGAGCTATTACCGTATTCAAATCGTAAAGCATGACTATTTCAAAGTATTAGGCGAACGCTTCCGTGTCAAGAAACGCATCATAAAGGCGTCTCGCGGCTTGATTTACGATCGCAGCGAACGATTGGTAACCCGCAATTTGCCTGCCTATGATTTGGTCCTAATGCGCGACGAAATGAAAGAAAAGTGGGACTTGTTGCGACCCCGCTTAGCTGAGTTTCTAGACGAAGATGAAACTGAACTTGACGCCATTTACAGCAAATCTAAGACTCGGCTGCTGTCACTACCCATCGTGATTCAAAAGGACATACCCTTTACGGATGTCGTTCGAATATTACGAAATCGAAATCAGTACTCGGGAATCAACGTCGATGTCTCTAGCCGACGAGATTATGTGTATGACACGATGTTGTCCCATGTGCTCGGTTACGTTGGGGAAGCTGCTGAATCGGATATGGCCACAGATAGCGGCTTACGTATGGGTGATATCGTTGGCAAACGGGGGCTTGAGAAGTCTTACAATCAGTTTTTGACAGGCCAAGACGGCGAAAAGACCGTCCAGATGAATAGCCGCGGGTACTTTTTCTCGGAGGCCATTACATCGGACCCCAAGCCTGGTGCTAATCTCTACCTGACAGTTGATTTGGATCTACAGAAAATAGCCATCGACGCACTTGCGGGCCACAACGGGACCGTGCTGATGATGGATGTGACTACCGGAGGCATGTTGGTATTTGTCTCGTCGCCATCTTTTGATTTGAACCGATTTACCAAAAGAATGACCGAAGAGGAGTGGCTCGATCTTTCCAACCAACCAGATAAACCGCTGTTTAGCCGACCGTTACAAGGATTGTATGCACCTGGGTCGATTTTCAAAATTGTGACGGCGTTGGCAGCCCTGGATAAAGGGGTTATAACTCCCGAAACCAGATTTTTCTGTACCGGTGAATTTGAGTATTACGATCGCGTTTTTAAATGTCATTTGGCATCTGGCCATGGGGAACTTGACTTGAAAGGCGCTATTCAGAAGTCGTGTAATGTTTATTTCTATCAGACCGCCGATCAGATGGGTGCAACGGTTCTGGCAAGTATGGCGTCACGTTTGGGCTTTGGGACGTCAACCGGCATCGACCTGATTGGTGAAAAGTCAGGTGTGGTTCCCTCGCCAAAGTGGAAAAAGAGACTCTACAATAAGATATGGTTTCCCGGTGAGACATTGTCTATGTGCATTGGGCAAGGCGATCTACAAGTAACGCCTGTGCAAATCTTGAGCTTAATGGCAGTGGTCGCAAACAAAGGTTCATCCCCTATCCCTCACCTAATTCAGAAAATCGAGTACGCCGGAGAAACTCAACTTATAGAGACCGGACGTCGACACGTTGAGCTGTCGGAAAGCGAATACCGAACGATTCAAGAAGGCATGTGGAATGTGGTAAACCGCGAGCATGGAACTGGCTCTGCCGCCAAAATAGCCAATCGGGACGTTTGCGGCAAAACAGGTACCGCTCAGCTTGTGACTTTCCGCTCGGACCATGATCGCAAAGACGCTCGCTATATGAACGCCTGGTTCGCGGGCTTCGCACCATTGAGTAAACCGGAAGTAGCTATTGTTGTTTTGGTTGAGCATGGCGGTGGCGGAGGCGTGAATGCTGCCCCGGTTGCTCGCCTGGTGCTGGACGCGTACTTCAATCGGATGGCATCGATGGCACCCATATGAGGCGTCTCTATTTGATGGACCGCACCGCCTTGATAGCAGCGCTAGCGTTGACGCTGATCGGGGTTACACTCATTTATTCTGCAACAGCTACCGATGGTTCGGGGTCGGGTCGTTGGATAAAACAGATGATTTGGTGTTCTGCCGGTTGGATTGTCTATTTTGTCTTTACACAAATTGACTACAAGAGTTTGGTTGACCGCGGTCACATATTCTATTTCTTGGGTTTGATTCTGCTTGTGCTGGTCCTGCAGTGGGGTCATATGGCAAACGGTGCTCGCTCATGGTTTCGAATCGGTTTCGTCAGTATCCAACCTTCCGAATTCATGAAAATCGCCATGGTGCTTATAGTCACCCGCTTTTTTACACGCGTCGACCGCACTCATAGTTTCTTTGAGTTCTTAGTTTCGGGGTTCATTGTTCTCATACCTGTTGTATTGATCGCACTACAACCTGATCTAGGTACGGCGATCGTCTTTGCGCCGTTAGTGCTGATCCCAAACTTCTTGTTCGGTAGAAAAGAGGCGATCTGGATGGCGGCGATTGGCATATTGGTCCTGATGGTCGTGATTTTGGGTGTCGTGTACAAACCCAATTGGGTTGGATTCTTGAAAGACTACCAAAAGGATCGCATTGTTTCTTTCGTATTCCCCGAAAAAGACACGTCAAACGCAGGATACCAAGTCCATCAAAGCAAAATAAGCATTGGACAAGGTGGGTTACTCGGCCTTGGTTTAGGTAAAGGCAAGCAAACAAAGTCAGGGTTCTTGCCGGAAAAGGACAGTGATTTTATCTTAGCGGTTGCCGCCGAGGAAACAGGGTTCATAGGGATGATTGCCATCTTGTCCCTGTTCTTGGTTGTGTTTCAACGAGGCATTCAGACCGCCTTTGAGGCCAGCGACGCGACCGGAAGTATCCTGGCAACGTTGGTAGTTTGCACGCTTGCAACTCAAATGTTGTTCAATGCAGCCATGTTGGTGGGCTTGATGCCAACGACGGGTATCCCATGTCCTTTAGTGAGTTATGGTGGCAGCAGTATGGTGACTTCGTTGGGTTTGCTCGGTCTGATTCAGTCCGTGCATACACATAGGTTTGTGAACCATTGAGCGCCTATTCCCGACATAAGATGATTCTCGACATAGGCCCGGCTATAATAATCGCAACATAATATTGAGGTGATCATGGCGTCAGAATACGATGAAAAAGCATTGCGATATCACGAGCAAGGTCGTCCGGGAAAGACCGAGGTTGTCCCTACGAAACCTTGCGATACCGCCAAAGATCTTTCGCTAGCGTATACACCTGGCGTGGCTGCACCTTGTAGAGAGATCCAAGCCAACCCTGAAAACAGTTACCGCTACACGAATCGCGGTAATTTGGTGGCCGTGATAACCAATGGCACGGCTGTTTTGGGTCTGGGCAATATAGGCGCGCTGGCTGGCAAGCCTGTCATGGAAGGCAAAGCCGTTCTTTTCAAGAAGTTTGCGGATATCGACGTATTTGATATTGAGATAAACGAATCTGATCCAGATCGACTAGTGGAGATAGTGAAAGCGCTCGAACCCACCTTTGGTGGCATCAATCTGGAGGATATCAAAGCGCCAGATTGCTTTTTGGTTGAAAAGCGACTGCGCGAGGAAATGAACATCCCCGTCTTTCATGATGATCAGCACGGGACCGCTATTATTGTTGGCGCGGCATTTATCAATGCGCTTATTGTCGCTAATAAGAAAATTGAAGATATATCGCTGGTGGTTAGTGGCGCCGGGGCAGCCGCTATTGCTTGCACAGACACCTTGGTTTCGCTGGGCCTGAAACACGAGAATGTGGTGATGTTCGACAGTAAAGGCGCTATCACCACGCAGCGCGGACACATTGCCGACGCAAACAAGCGACGCTATGCCGTTGATCGGGAAGTGGGATCCCTTATGGATGCCATGAGTGGGGCCGATGCGTTTCTGGGCGTTTCAGTTAAAGGCCAAGTGACAGGGGATATGGTTGCCGCTATGGCCGATAGCCCGATCGTATTTGCGCTGGCAAACCCGGATCCAGAAATAGGCTATGAAGAGGCAACAGCCGTACGTTCAGATGTCATTATGGCGACCGGTAGAAGCGATTACCCTAATCAAGTTAATAATGTTTTGGGATTTCCCTATATCTTTCGTGGTGCTTTGGACGTTCACGCGACCGGTATTAACGAAGCAATGAAACATGCAGCAGTCCGCGCCTTGGCGGAACTGGCGCAGGAGCCTGTTCCCGATACTGTGGCTCGTGCCTACCAAAATAGGCGATTCGAGTTTGGACGCGAATATTTGATTCCCAAACCGCTGGATTCTAGAGTTTTGCTTCGCGTAGCGCCGGCAGTGGCTGAAGCCGCCATTCAGTCTGGCGTCGCAGGGGTCGCCGATTTTGACCGAGAACTCTATGTGGCGCGTCTGGCCAATACACAGGATGAATCCAAAGCTGCTTTGCATGCCGTCGTCCAGAAGGCCCGTGCCAACCCTCAAAGGATTGCCTATGCAGATGCTCACGACCCCAAAGTGGCGCTTGTCGTCAAACGAGTCCTAGAAGAAGGCATTGCTCATCCAATCCTGGTTGGACCTAAAGATGAAATTGAGGCTAGCTTAGCGCGGGCAAGGGTGAATCCCGCTTTGGTTCAAATTGTGGACCCGCGTACAGATGAACGCGCAGAATCATTTGCACAGCTTTATTGGCTAAAACGGCGCCGAAAAGGATTAACGCTCATCGATGCGCGGCAGCAAGTTAGGCGTAGTGATTATTTTGCGGCACTCATGGTTCACGAGGGTCATGCCGATGGCTTAATTAATGGCTTTGCAACGACTTACCCTCGAGCGGCGCGTTCACTTTTACAAGTTTTACGCGACGAAGAAACAGATGGCCAGGTAGTGGGACTATATATTATGGCTATTAAACAAAGACTACTCTTTTTGGCCGATACCACCATGACTGAGGACCCAACGCCAGAACAATTAGCTTCGATTGCCATCATGACGGCAGACTTCGCCAACCAATTCCTGCCACCCAAAATCGCCATGCTGAGTTATTCTTCGTTTGGTTCCGCGCCTTCTCCGATGGTGGCACGTGTGCAGAAGGCGACTGCCCTCATTCGTAACAGGCGCCCTGACCTGGAAGTTGATGGTGAAATGCAACCCGATGTGGCGCTTGACCCTGATGTCAGAGAACACCAATACCCGTTTTCGACCCTTACCGGTAGCGCGAACGTATTAATCTTCCCTGATTTGCAATCTGGAAACATAGGCCACAAGTTGTTATTGGAACTGAGTAACGCGTCCTTTATTGGACCGATCATGGTCGGGTTGCGATTTCCGGCTAATGCCGTGCAAAGACACGCTTCGGCAGAGTCTGTCGTGGGACTTACGGCGTTGACCTGTGTCGAGTCTCAGCGTCGACGAGAGCGATGGGGAAGATGAACAAGCTAGGTTATAATGAGGCAATAATGAAAAACAGTGTCTGTTGCCACGCCATATTTAGGTAGAATAGGGAGATCGGGGCATATGTATGAGTGGTAGTGTTTTCTCCCAATACACGCTTTCCTTTGAAGAAGGCGAAATAATCTATAGCCAACATGAACCAGGCAACTCTATGTTTGTCATCACAGAAGGCAAAATTGAGTTGTCGAAACAAAAAGGCGAAGCTACTGAAGTTATGGCCGAATTAGGCAAAGGCGACTTCTTTGGTGAACTTTCTATTCTGGAACATGTGGCCAGAACAGAAACGGCTAAAGCGGTGACGGAATGCGCGCTTGTCGTCATTCATCGTGGCACCTTTGTGAAAATGTTGAAGTCCAACATGGAAATCGCGTTTCGCATGATGCAGAAGTTCTCCACCAAATTACGGCAAGCCGAAGAAAAGGTGGACGAGTTCTTGAACGCACTTAACGCGTTTGAAAGTGAAACTCAAAAAACGCGTCCGGGTATTGTTGTCCCGAAGGAAAAGAAGGTCGTTGGCAAGGCGGTTTCTTTGGCGACCAATCGTGTGTTCATCCTGGATAGCGATGACAATCTGGTCGGACGCTACGATCCGGTCACGGGAATCAAACCAGAGGTCGATTTGACCTATGAAGATGAAAACAGATCCGTGTCACGTCGCCATGCAATTATCTTTCGTCGTGACAATCGCTTTTTCGTACAAGAAGAAATTGGTGTCTTGAATGGTACTTTTGTAAATGGAGCGAAAGCCAGTCCGGGCGGTGAGCAGCTTGAGATAAACGACCAAGACACCATCAATTTTGGCATGTTGGCCTTTAAGTTCTATCTCGTTAAAGATGACGGTGACTAATAGGTATCCATACTTGGATCTATGTGTTCCGACCAAGCAAGAATGCCCCCTTCAAGATTAACGAGATGCAGCAGACCTTTTTCTTGTAATAGCTCAATGGCAAGTTGCGAGCGTTTACCTGATCGGCAGTAAACGACACATGGTGTGGATGTGTCGATTTCAGAGGCTCTGTCTTGCACCCATTTCAGAGGAATCTGATGGGTCGTGCCCGGTATGGTTGCGATTTCCCATTCATAAGGTTCACGAACATCTAAGAGGGTGATCGGTTCTTGGTTGTTAAGTAACTTCTGAAGTTCAAGCACGGTCATGAATTAATTCCTAAGCTATTTTTGTTGGCAAAATCGAGAAACTTCTGATCCATGGCCTCCCACACCTCACGGATGCGGTCGAGTCGGGACTGTAACTTGCCAGTCCAGTGATCTGATTTGTAAGGGTTTATTTTGAGGCCTGAGATCCGAAACGATAATCCATCCAAGGTGAAAAGCGTGTCTTCGTACAGTAATTTGAGATTGATTAAATCGGAACCTTCGTCTAAGAAACGGTCCAGGTCTGACTGGATAGTTCCTTTCAGGGTAACCGTCGTACCGCTGGCTGTAATAAGCTTGGCTTGCCCACGTTCGACCTCTGGAAAGACGTCTGGGTCGTTGAGTAGCGCGTTGAGAAAGTGGCAGCCGATGACCGATTGACTTGGGTCTTGGTAATCAATGTGATCGGCCGATTGAGATTCCAGTCCGGCGTCAATCCAAGGCGTTTTGAATTCAAGCTGCACGCCTACCTTCAATAAAAGGGCGGAAACTAAGCCGAGATTTGATTGCGCGACAGTTCCAACATATAACGTGTGATCGTCGAGTACACATTCGATGATTTTTGTGGAAGATGATTGGCGCTCTAGCAACTCTTCTTCTGCGAGTTTACGTAGCTCTTGAATCTTCTTCATCGAGGGTGGACCGACTTCTTGCATCTCCACTTTGACTAACTCACGGACACGTTCCTTGAGTTGGTTCGCGTCCACTTTCTTTTGATCGCAGCGAATCCTGAATGCCCACATGCGATTGGCAATCAAGTAGGGCTCCTCGGGTTCATAAGGCACAAAACCTGAGCTTTCGCGAAGAATCGAACCCGGTTGCAGGGCCCTAAATCGCACACTATCGAAATCGATCTCCTCGGGCGCCGCAACTACACTGAACCGCGTGCAGGCCACACTACCTGAAATAAGTGCCATATTGATCTCCTCGCAAAGGCGCAAGTATAACAAAAAAAGCGTTTAGATATAGCCATATGAAACCCGCACGCCATTAAGGCTGCTAGGCCTTGACTAGCACTATTGATAGCGAGTTCAAATAGGCGTCCCTGTTAAAA
Organism: Holophagae bacterium; assembly: GCA_029263455.1. Taxonomy (GTDB): domain Bacteria; phylum Acidobacteriota; class Holophagae; order Acanthopleuribacterales; family Acanthopleuribacteraceae; genus JAGQSC01. The sequence goes on along the minus strand of JAJCXM010000001.1, from coordinate 60,685 downwards.
ATCATCAGCCGGGAGTTTCGACGACGGGAAGGTTGGATGGTCTGATCATCAAACAACCCGACTCCCTTCAAAGACAGACAAGGGCGGTTCGCGAACCGCCCTTACACCGGACTTCCAACCATCATTCGTCGGATCAGTCTTCCATCCTACGCACATTTGTGTGATAACCCCATGTCGATTTCGGCCGCCGTGATCCGTATTCAGGAAGTAAAGGCTGGCTTCACGACAACGTGTCCCCATAAAGTTGCCTTGGTGTCTCGAGCTCGCCTGATTGTCCGGCATCAACGCTATCTGAAAGATGGGTTGTCGTCACTAGTCCGCGGTTGAGGGAGCGGCGAACGGGTGGTTTTACCTTTCGATCTTGAGCCAGCATCATGAAGCGCGATTTGCGATGTTCGTTGTCTTCGTTAAAGGCTTCGCGCAGTTAATTTGGCATGGTGCCTGGCGTTTAGATCACGCGATCGACAATCCCTTGTAGGGCAAGGCACTCCTCCTTCGACAGCGTGCCTTCGTTCGGTAGTCCAGAGGTCTCGATCTGCCAGATCGTGCGCACAATGCTACAGGCCACAAGGTAACTGCCTTTTCTGCTTGGATGACTTCCATCGGGCATCCAAAGATCTTTGATTCCTTCTTGATAAGCGGCCTGCCATACAGTGCCGGCCGGGATCACCTGGCTTTTCGTTGCTGCCGCAGCGAGCTGGTAGCCTGTGTTTAGCGCCTTTTGCATGGATTGAAATTCTTTGAAGCCTAAGCTAGGCAAACCGCGTTCGCGACCCCATGTCGCCATCAAGTAGAATGTCGTATTAGGTTGAGCAGCTTTCTTGAGGCCGTGTATGGCCTCGATAAATGGCTGGCGACGATTCTCTTGAGCGGGAATCGTACTTTGTTCTTGCAGGATGATCGCCAGCCACTTTCGCGAGGCAATGAGCTCAAGTGTCTTTTTTGAATTGGCGTGCTGCTTCAATGTCCATCCGCCATGTGCCACTTGGGCGATATCAACGGGTCCTTGCTGTTGTGTGGCGAGTTTCGCAACCATGTCCGATAAATTATTCGATGCAACATAGGAATTCCCGATGATAAGTACGTGCTGGACATCGCTGGCGTTGGCACCGATAGCAAAGATTGTCATCAATACGAATAGCTTCAAGAAATCGCCTCCCAGTGATCCTCAGATGGATAAGATAGCATCCGCATTAGTCGTTCGATGGGTAGGTAAAGCGCGACAGAATAAGTTATCCAAACATGCTCCGATCCTGAATTGCAACATTGCAAAATTGTCGACCCCGGTATTGGTTTGTGACCAGTTTCCGGTTTGGGTTGACTTTGGCTTGGAGGAGTGGAAGAGTTGCATATCGACTCCGTCTTCCTTTTACTTCCAGTGCGGCCCAAACGAATGGCGGGGTCTATCTAAGAGAGGAGTTTTATGACGCTACAAGCAGGAATATGGATTGATCATCGTCAAGCTGTGCTCATTCGTCTCAAGGGAGAACGGGCATTCACAGAAACCATCGAATCGGAAATAGATTCGAAAATGTTGAGTTCCAGAGGTCCTTCCGAAACCGGGTCCTCCGAAAAAAGACGAGACCGTCGTTTAGCCCTGCAATATGCTCAGTTTTATCAAGATATTGTAGGTCGCCTGAACGACATTGATGTCCTTCTGATTATGGGTCCAGGAGAAGCAAAAACGGAATTACTAAAGGTGATCTCGGAAACGCCCTCGACAAAAGCAATCATCACCAAAATGCAAGCCAAAGATAATCTCACCAAACCTCAACTCGTCGCCTTTATTAAAGAGTATTTTGATGTTCCAGTCAGAAAAACGGGGCGGTCGCGCGCGAAGTGAGTGCCCGTGAAGCGTCAAATGTCAATGAAGACGATTTGTCGAGTTGGGCAAAAGAGGCTGAAAAACACATTACCACCCTTAAATACGGAGCCAACTGGTTCAACTACGTCGGCGTCCTGGCTTTGGTCTATCTCGTGTGTGTATTCAACGGCCTTGAGTCCAAGTGGCTTAATTTCATACAGTTAGGTCTCTATACGTTGGTTGAGGCTGAAGCCATGACGACGGAGATGTGGCTAATCTTTGCCATGGCTGCGGCCCTTTTTTTGGTGTTTGCTAACTTTGCTAGACGCAAATTCAGGCAGGCCTTTGTTTTGGGTATCTTGTTGTACGCGCTTGATGCCGTGTTGTGCTTGAAGTCAGGCAACTTTGCGGCGCTTGCGCTCCATGTGCTCGCGCTCTTGGGTCTCATGGGTGGCTACTTGGGCCTTAAACAAGTGCTGTCAATGGAGACCCAACTGGCAGAATCTGGGCAGCTTGACCCGCATCGTTGAGCGCCTTAGAAAATACGCAACAGAAATATTTGGCCTGTCAGGTCACCTTCTTCGCCTTTGATGGTTGAGTGGAGTCCGTAACCTATGTTGGCCCTCAATAGAAGTTTCCAGGGCCCGATGAAATTGGCGGCCAATCCAATACCCACTAAATCAACCTCTTCTGTTCCCGTGTTTGCCCAGGCTCGTGCCGCATCGAGTGAGACATCCATCTGAAAGAGTTCCTTTACGCCAAACTCGTATTCGGTTCGCAAGCGAACCGCTTCATCTGCTTGAATACCCGTTGTGCCGAAACCTGATACTGAATTCTCAAAGCCGCCGAATCGGATGCTAGAAAAGCGATCAAGATCCCAACCCTTGATGTAACGCACGTCTGTAGTGATGGATTGGAAACGCTGCAAGCGTTTGGTTACTGAGGCGTCGAACTGGACCTTACTGTATTGGTCTTGAATTGGGTTCTCGTCGGCAGCAAAACCCCAGGGCTCCCAACTTGTGCGATTGGCCGTTTCGTATTCAAGTGAGGAGGCGAATCGAGCGCGGTTAAAGTTGAGTTTGAGCCGTGCGATATGTTCGAACGTACTAGATGGCAGGACAAATTCGGGGTCGGTGTCGTCACCGTCTTTGTAGTCAAGATAACGCAGGCTGTAATTACTTGAAAACTTGACATAATTACCAAGCGGTATACCTAAGCTTAGATTGAACGCCTCGCGCAGTTCCTTCACTTCCAAGTCGTCTCGACGCTCGCCTTCCTCATAAATATCATCGGAAAAATAGAGCGCGGTTGTAAACAATTCAGCGGTTAAATCCCAGCCCTTTCCCCAAAGATCATTGTTGGCAAAATGTACGACATTTAGAGCGCCGCCAATCAGCGCGTTGAATTGATAACCTTGATTCATAAAGTCGAGATTGAGGTAGTTAAAACCGGCCAAGGGTATGGGATAGTCCAGGCCCGGATCAAAAAGAATGCCGCCTAACAAGAATCGTTGACGTGTAAATGAGTTTTCCTCCAAGACACGTTCGCCACCCTTATTTACCAAGTATTTATAGCCGCTGTCGGTGTCGCGAAGGATCAAAGCCTTGCTTTCGTAAGCGGCCTTTAATACCTCATTGACTTCTGGGCGATTGAATTTGAATTCAGAGCGCACGCTGTCGAGTTGAATAGGCACGGTTTCGCCGATGAAATTGATAACCATCAGGTTTTGCTCTCTAACCTGTGTCCAGTAGCGATTGGAATCGTCTTCCACCCAGTCGTAGTAGGCGGTGACTTCGTTGCCAATCACCGGGGATTGTAGTCCAGACTGAACGGCCCTGATCTTGTGATGGGCCCCGTTCTCTTGGTCAATCCAGACCGTTCCTGTAAAGAAATCGCCAGAATTCTTGGGGACAAAGCCTACTTTCCATGCCAAATGGTCGTTGATATCTTCTTCGCCGAGATAGGTGTATTGATAGGATTTGTCCAAATCGATGACCAGCGGCTCGCGCTGCACCTTTTCAGGCTGAACAAGGGGCAATTCGATTAACTCGTCATAGGGCCATTTGACGCCGCCCAGGTACATATCGTGACGGACTCGTTCGGTCGCTTGGTCCTTGCGATGAATGACGGTGTCCTTGAACATGATGTCGACACCAGCGCCGCTGGGGCCCTGATAGCGATAGGTCACCTCTTCCTCAACTTGTAAAGAATCGACTAGTTTGGCCTGGCTGTCTTTGAATACTTGGTTTTTGACCACCAACTCATAGGGGTCCACGGACTTCTTGGCAACGATCTGAATAGATTCTGTTGGTCCCACGTCGCTTGTGGGTACGAGTTTGAAAAGGGTGTGGGCAAATCCTTCTGGGACGGTGAACTCTGTTCGTGTTGTACCTATTGATTTTGATTTGACCGTCTTTTGGTTGGGATAAACCATCTCGACGTTGAACACGCTGTTCTGTCGCAATGAGACAAAGCGACCCTCGGCCTTGGGATCACTGATGGCCAAATGGTGAATGCCTGTACCCGGGTCCATAAACAGATGGTATTGATGGCTCTCGAAGCCAGGAAGTTCGGGTTGCTGGTCAAGGCTGCCTGTCTTGGTGGCGCGGATTGTCTCCAAAAAGAGACGCTCATCGTCGGCTAGAGGTATATCTTCGAAAATAACAAGCTGAATGCCAATGGCCGCTGCGTCAATGAGTTCGAGTAACTTGGATTTAGGCGCTTGGTCAACACGTAACCATAACTTACCTGTTTCGTCTGCATCTGGAATGTAAGGTGAATCATCGAAGACGTAGCCATCGATGTAGGGTGCAAGTTCATGCTCCATGAGCGAATTAATCTGGTCAGGGTTGGCCTCAAGAGCCACGAGCGCTTGGGGGGCGGCTGATTTTAGACTAACAATCCAAGCCTTTAATTTGAAGGCGTCCTGCTTGTTTATGGACTGCCATTGCTTGTCCAAGCGCAAAATGGCGTGACGAAGTTCCGGTTGGACTGGATTTGAAGCCAGATCGTCTGGTAACAAAAATGTATGAGTCTGTGATGATGGCTCCAGCGTCCAAAGCGGGATTGGTGCCGGTGATTCAGCCTGTAGAGCAAAAATCAGCCATATCGTTGTCAAGTACATACCGTCTCCTCCGTCTAAAAAGCGAACCTCAAAACCCAGATCAAGAAGCGTGCCGACGTATTCGGCTAATTTTACGACTTACTGACGTAACATGTTTTGATCAAAGCCTATTTCATAGGGCGCAGGCTGTCTTTTGATTGACAAAGGGCGTCTCACTCGTATAATAGTGTCCTTTGCGTGCGAGGTGCGCCCGATGAAGATCCAGTTGACCGACATCGACGCAAAGTCGCCGTTCCATCGGAAACTGACGTTTGCAAGCCATGAATTGAATTCTTCGGATCGCGAAGTTCAACTGAGTGAGGTTGTATTCGACCTTGAGATTCAAGTGGATCCCGTAGGGTACGTCGCTCGTTACGCATTTCAGGCAATCGCAAGCACAAGCTGTGTCCGTTGTGGCGAACTCGTGCAGTTGCCGATTCAGGAACGAGACTGGATTGCATTGCGGTTTGAACAACCTTCAGAACATCAGGTAGTCTTACAAGAATCAGACATGAATACTAAATTTTTAAACCAACCCGAATTAGATGTGGATCATTTTGTTGACGAAGTGATGGATCTTGAAGTACCGGAATTCCCGCGACATGCAGATGGCGAATGCGAGGGATTTGGTAATCGAGTCTTAAGTGACACGCCAAAGAATAGACCCTTTGCAGATTTAGCTCATTTATTGAACGAACCAGAAGAGAAACAAGGAGAAGACTGAGATGGCAAACCCAAAACGCAGGACCTCAAAGCGTCGTCGCGACTTGCGCCGCTCACACGATGCGATTCCCGTAGTTGCATCAAATAATTGCTCAAACTGTGGTGCCACTACGCGACCTCACCATGTTTGTGGTGACTGTGGTTATTACGCCGGCCGCGTTGTGGTCGAAGTCGAAACCGCTTAAGGAACGCCATTATGTCGGAGCGCGTAGCGCTGGTCACAGGTGGATCACGAGGGATTGGTGAGGCAATTTGTCGGCGATTGGCCGCTGATGGCTTTACGGTACTAGTTGCTAGCCGTTCCCAGGAGAAAGTGGATGCGGTTGCTAGTTCAATTCGTGAGGCAGGCCATACGGCACACGGGTTGGCACTGGATCTAACCGATATTTCAACTTTCAAAGATATTGTGAAGCAGATTGTCGAAGATTTCGGCGGCATACACGTCTTAGTGAATAATGCAGGCGTTACCGCAGACAATTTGATGATGAGAATAAGTGAATCAGCTTATGACGACGTCATGCAAACAAATCTAAAAGGCACCTTTTTCTTGTCTCAAGCCGCTATTCGACCCATGATGCGCCAGAAGTGGGGCCGCCAGATTAACATCTCGTCGGTAGTAGGCTTAATGGGCAACGTCGGTCAAGCCAACTATGCGGCTTCGAAGGCTGGCTTACATGGACTCACCAAGTCTATGGCCAAAGAATTAGGTGGTCGAAATATCACCGTCAATGCCATTGCACCGGGTTATATTGAAACCGATATGACTCAAAACTTGAATCCTGATGTGAAGGCTGCTTTTTTGAAACAGGTTCCGTTGGGGCGAATGGGACAGGCGCAAGAGATAGCCCACGCTGTTTCTTTTCTGGCCAGTGACGCTGCAGGATACATAACAGGACAGGTGCTAACAGTTGATGGCGGACTCTACATGTAATGCCGTCAAGGCTTGACAAGATTTTTTAACGACTCATAGAATGCATAACATCAAGGAGGGTTACACCCAATGTCGGATATTTTTGACCAGGTAAAAGCACTGATTGCTGAAGAACTGGAAGTGGATGAAGCGCAAATTAATATGGAATCCATGATCGTTGACGATCTTGGTGCTGACTCACTGGACGTCGTGGAACTTATCATGCGTCTAGAAGAGAAGTTTGGTGTGGAAATACCGGACGATGAAGCAGAGAAAATTCAGACGGTCGGTGACGCCGTTAAGTATGTCGAGGCGAATGCCTAATAACCTGAGGTGCGTGAATCCTCAGATGGTTCATGATGAAAGGCCGTAAATAAGCCGGAAGCCGATTAGGTTTGCGTATTTTGCGGCCTTTTGTCGTTCTCAAAAGAAAACGGAGTTGTCATGAGACGGGTTGTCATTTCAGGACTCGGGGGCGTTAGCCCTCTCGGGAATAACGTTCAGGACACCTTTACAGGGTTAGTCGAAGGTCGTTCAGGCATCGGCCCGATCACAAAATTCGATTGCACAGACTATTCATGCCGCATCGCAGGTGAGGTTAAGAATCTAAACCTAGAAGACCATTTTGCGCGTAAAGAACTACGTAAGATGGACACCTTCATCCAATACGCTCTTTTGGCTGCGCGCGAAGCCATGGCCGACTGTGGTGTGGACATGGAAAAAGAGGATCCGGCCCGTTTTGGAACCATTATCGGTTCGGGCATCGGCGGTCTTCCTGCTATTGCAGAACAGCACAAAATTCTCCTGGAAAAAGGGCCGCGTCGAATCACACCCTTTTTTATCCCCTCGTTAATCATTAACTTGGCTGCAGGTCATGTGTCCATCGAACACCATCTCCAAGGTCCAAACTCAGCCCCAGCTACCGCGTGTGCGACCGGAACCCACGCGATAGGCGATGCCATGCGCGTCATTCAACGCAATGAAGCAGATATGATGCTTGCTGGCGGCACAGAAGCGGTCGTGACCGAATTGGCCGTGGCCGGCTTTGCGGCCATGAAAGCGCTATCGACGCGCAATGACGAGCCCGGTCGTGCCAGCAGACCTTTTGATGTCGATCGCGATGGTTTTGTTTTGGGCGAGGGCTGCGGTCTACTTGTCTTAGAAGAATATCAACATGCCAAGGCGCGCGGTGCCAAGATTTATGCCGAATTGATTGGATATGGCATGTCTGGCGACGCATACCACATCACGTCTCCATCTGAGGACGGCGACGGCCCAATCCGCGTAATGACTGCTGCATTGAAGGATGCTGGGATTCCCGCTCACGAAGTAGATTTAGTTAACGCCCACGGAACTTCAACGCCGGCAGGCGATCATATTGAGGCCGGTGCCATTCGCAATGTGTTTGGTGACCATACCGATCGCTTCATGGTTCATTCGACGAAATCCATGATCGGACATTTACTAGGGGCCGCGGGCGGAATTGAAGCCGTCGTTTTGGCCAAAACCCTTGAAACAGGGCTGGTGCACCAGACATTTAATCTTGAGAATCAGGATGAACGGTGCCGTTTTGATGCGGTCGTTGGCGAGAGCCGACAAACAAGTATCCGCTGCGCCATGTCCAATTCGTTTGGATTTGGTGGCACAAATGCCGCCATCATTATGCGCAAGATTTGATCGCATGAAAGACCCGTTTCATTGGGTAGGTGACCGAGTTGAGGTGTCTCCCCAAGGCCCCGTCAACGTCACTGCGAGTGTGCCTGGCTCTAAGAGTCTCACAAATCGTTATCTGCTCCTGGCTAGCTTAGCTGATGGTGTTTCGCACATTAAGCGGCCTTTGCATAGCGAAGACACGACCTTGATGGCGGCGGCCTTAAGTGCGTGTGGCGTTAGCGTTGAGCAACATGAATCTGAAATGAAGGTAACTGGGACAGGTAAGCTTCAGCAACCGCGCACGGCCCTTTACGTTGGCAACGCTGGCACCGTCATGCGCTTCCTCACACCAGCATTAGCTGCCTTTCCAATCAAGGTACACCTGCAAGGCTCGTCGCGCATGGCCTTGAGGCCCATCGCCGATTTGGCTGATGCTCTAGCAGAACTAGGTGTGCAAATTAGGTTTCCTGAGAATCATGGCTATCCGCCTCTCGAAATCGAGGGTCCCATCGCTAAACAGGCGGTCAAAGTCAGAGGTGACAGAAGTTCTCAGTACCTTTCTGGTCTGTTGATGGCTTTGCCTATGGTTGGAGGAGGCCGAGTACGTTTAAGCAGCGAGCTAGTCAGTCAAAGCTATGTAAAGATGACACTGGTCTGTATGCAGACGTTTGGTATTGAAGTTGACGCCACGGCAGATGAGTTCGTCGTACCAGCTGGTCCCTACACAGCCTGCGACGTGACGGTCGAAAGTGACCTGTCTACCGCGTCCTACTGGTTTGCATTGCCCTTCATGTTGGGTGGTCAGGTCAAAGTCTGTCATGTGGATAGGCATAGTACACAGGGTGACCTTGGGCTGGTAAATGCACTGCAGGAAATGGGCGCGGAAGTGTCTTGGTCGCAAGACAGCCTACGTATAGCTGCAGAGCGACCGCTGTCAGGCATTGATATCGACATGAATACTATGTCGGATGTAGCACCGACCTTGATGGCGGTGGCCACGCGAGCCTCTAGCCCGACGACGATCCGCGGCATTGGCCACATGCGCATTAAAGAATGCGATCGCATACAAACCATGCAAACAGCGTTTGACGCCCTGGGTTTGCGCATGGCGTCGGGGCCCGATTGGGTACGTGTTTATCCTGGACATGTTCAGAATGCAGCTGTACTAGACCCTGAGGACGACCACCGTATGGCCATGGTTTTTGCGCTTTTGGGATTGGCTGACGGCATGGTTACGATCAAGAATGCTCGCTGTGTGGAAAAGACGTACCCCACCTTCTACACGGATTTTGAAGCGGCCTTAAACGAAAAATCTCAACTGTTTTTGTAAAAATATTGTCGTTCATCGTGCTGAGATTAGGTTGCCTCGTGTAATCTGGCATCTCAATGGATTCATTTCAAATTAACTTTTGAATGAACTGACGACGTGAAATGGAATCGTCGTCTAAACATTTTTGATCTGTTGAACGTCAATTACTGTGATCCGACATCGACCAACAGAATACAGGGGTTTTGCTATGCGCATGGTTTACCAACTCTTTTGGAATTTTAGGGACGAGCGGCTACGCTTCCTGTTCCGACTTATCGGTGTTGTGCTTACCATGGCCGCGCTTATGATGGGGGCACGTTTTGCCATCCGATTTTTCGACCCCAGTGAAATCACAAGCATGTTGGTCAATACATTGGTAGGGTCCGTTATCGCAACGGCCGTTTTCTGGCTGTCTGCAAAATGGATCGATCGTCGCCCATTCTCCGACTTTGGATTGGCTAACCATCGACTATGGTGGCGTGATTTAGTTTTTGGGCTGGTCCTGGGTGTAGGGTTGATGGCTGCCATCTTTGCGGTTGAATATAGCGCTGGTTGGGTAAGTATCGTTGACATGTTTGGAAGCCGAGATGGCGTATCGTTCACGTCAGGAATCTTATTAACGCTTCTGTTATTCACCAGCGTTGGTTACTTTGAGGAGTTGGTGGCTCGAGGATACCTGGTGAAGAACCTGTCTGAAGCCTTTAATTTTTCGTTTTGGGGATCTAAAGGCGCCATTACCGTGGCTGTGGTCCTCTCATCTGGTCTGTTTGGTCTTGCCCATGCGTCAAATCCTAATGCCACCACTGCGAGCGTCGTTTCTATATTCTTGGCTGGCGTTTTTTTGGCGCTTCCATTTATCCTGACGGGTCGTCTGGCCATGTCAATTGGCCTACATATTTCTTGGAATTTCGCTCAAGGTTCTATATTTGGATTTCCTGTGAGTGGAGTTCAAGACAAACTGCCCGCGAGGTTCTTGGTCTTAGACCAGCAAGGCCCTGCTATGTGGACAGGTGGTGACTTTGGACCAGAAGGCGGTCTCTTGGGCGTTATTGCCGTCTTAGTCGGCATATTAGTTGTGATCCTATACACCCGCATGACGGAACATCAGCTGCAAATCCATTACGCGATGGCCTCTGCACCTCACAGATCGCAGCCGACGATTGATGAGGAAGCCCAAGATCAAGACCCTCAAGAGACCGATACCTAACCCCGCTGCTCTGACTTCGAATCGAAGCCTGATATCGATATTTGGGTAATCGTTTGAATCAGGAAATGCTCTTCTTGAACCCCCAGATTTGCAGAAATGCAAAGTCGGCAACGACCAATGCCGTTATCGGCACCGCCAATTGACCCGCAGCCGAGAGCTGGTTAGGCGCGACCAGCATGATAACCGAAGCGATCACCCATGCCACGTCCATGCAACAGAAATAAATAACGTCCTTACGCCTCATGAGCGAACCACGAGCGACCCAAAAGAGATGCGCGCTGAAGAATCCTAAGCAGAGAGCCAAAAGACGCAGTGTGCCGGGCCCAAAAAGACCTAGCTTATCGGCTAATAGATCTGGCCAAATCCCTAAAGTAGAAGCAGCCATCGCGGAGAATAGAGCGTTAGCGAGTAGGGCTGTTCTTAATAACCAATGTGCGTGAACCATATAACACCTCCTGATGATTTACTATACGATTTTAAAGTAAAATAAGTTTAGTGCGTTAGAATGGGCAGGTAGGTAGGATGGTGTATTAAAGGATAGGAGCGGATGTGCGATCGTATGATCAGGCTTGCTCATTGGCAAGCGCACTTGATCTTGTTGGAGAACGTTGGACCTTGTTGTTGGTGAGGGAATTGTTGGCTGGCCCACGCCGATTCAAAGATCTGCTGGCAAACTTGCCGGGTATGGGGACCAACTTACTGACAAATAGGCTTAAGTCTTTGCAACAGGCGGGCCTGTTGGAATCGGTTCGATTGCCACCTCCTAACGCGGTATTAGCCTATCGACTGACGGACAATGGCCTGCACTTAAGAGCGACAGTCGTCGCCCTTGCCCGGTGGGGGCTGCCTTTACTCAATGAACTCCCGACTCAGGCCTATTGGAGTCCTGCATGGAATGGTCTGGCGCTAGAAGCCAGATTTGATGCGCAGGCAGCAGCAAAGTTCCAATTAACTGCCAGTTTTCAAATCGGAGTTTATGCCCATCATATAGTCGTCGATCGTGGCAGCTTGAGTACTTATGAAGGAAAAGTTGAGGCGGCAGATGTAGAACTTAAAACAGACGAACAAACATTTCGGGAGCTATTCGTGCAACGCACCCGCAACTTCAAACAGGCTCGTCAATCTGGCGATCTCCAAATAGTTGGGCAGGATACGGCGGTTGCCCTGCTTTTTACGATATTCCCGCTATCAGACCAATTGGGTTGATGCTCGATAACGCCTTTGCTGAACTTGTTCTGCAAGGGTTTTGACGCCGACAAAAAAGAAGCCATTCTGAAATAGGACTAAGAACGGGATACTGGCCCATGTCCCTGACATGACGGCCCAAATTATAGCTCCTGTATACATGACGCCAATCATGACTTCCAGATATGCCCATGCTTCTCGGCGCGAAAAATAGGGTGCCATTTGTAGCGAATTAATGGATCCACCTGCGCCCGTTTTCGGAGTTCGTACAAATTCCGAGGTGCGCCCAAGTAGTGCCGAGATGACGGCTCTGGTGTTATTTAATCCGAGACCAATGCCGAGTGCCATTAAAGCCGGGATGAATCTTTTGCGACCCTTGATCGACTGAAAAATGGCGTGTTGTGACGAAAGGTAGAAGTGAATAAATGAGACAGACGCAAGCAAGAACAGGGGCCCGTCAACAAAGAGCACGCTTTGCCAATCTAAGTCGCGACGCACGACCATGCTAGGAATGACAAAAAAGAGCGTATTGGTGAGCATCAAAAGGTAGGCGAGATTGCCAGTCAAATGGAAGGTGGCTTCAACTTTCACTTTCAGCGGCAATGAGCTGCGCCAAATTCGCGGCAGAAGTTTTTTCATTACCTGTATCGAGCCTTTGGCCCATCTGTGTTGCTGGCTCTTGAAGGCAATCATGTCGGTCGGCAGTTCCGCTGGGCAGGTTAAGTCAGGCAGGAAAAGGAATCGCCAGCCCTTTATCTGTGCTCGATAGCTTAAGTCGAGGTCTTCGGTGAGCGTATCGTGCTGCCATCCACCGGCGTCGGCAATGGCGGTTTTTCGCCAGATTCCGGCGGTGCCGTTGAAGTTAAAAAAACGATCAGAATAGCAGCGACCGCCATGTTCGATCATGAAGTGGGCATCAAGCAGTATTGCTTGGACTTGGGTAAGTGTGTTTTGTTCACGGTTCAGGTGTTCCCAACGTGTTTGAACCATGCCGACCTTTGGATCACTAAAGTAGTGAATCGACTCTCTCAATACGGTCGGGTTGGGTATGAAGTCGGCATCGAAGATAGCAACGAAAGCTCCGCGTGCCTTTTTGAGGCCAGCTTCCAAAGCACCCGCCTTGAATCCTATGCGATCTACGCGATGAAGGTATTGAATGTCGAACCCTAAACGGGCAAAGGCGGCAACTTTATTTGATGCGAGTTCTCGGGTCTCGTCGGTTGAATCATCTAAGACTTGGATTTGAAGTTTGTCTTTTGGGTAATCCACCGCGACCGCAGCGTCGATGAGACGTTCAACCACGAATTTTTCGTTATAAACAGGCAACTGAATCGTGACAATGGGGAGCTCGTCAAAACGTGTTTCTGGTTGTGGGACCTGTTTGGCATAGCGATGAAACAGGTAGGTGATGTGAATTCGATGCCAGCCATATATGCACAGCACTACCAGAATCCCGAAATAACAAGTCAGTATTAGCGAATCCATCGATTCATTCCCATCTAGTTATGAGTCACCTAGGCTTTTCAAAAGCTGAACTATATCATCGATTGAATGCCAATGATCCAATGCCAGCCTTTACAATGGCGAGGGGTGCGATACTTTGCACGCGGATGAGACGTTCCTCTCGATTGATCATTCCGGAAACTTCTACATCCTTTTTGTACAGATCCTGATCGCCTTTTATTGCCAACCCTTGCTTGTCTGATGCAAACCGCCATAGTTGGCCATTTGCGCATACGAGGCCCATCTCATGTCCGTCAAGACATATGATGCCTTGCTCAAGACCACTTCGCTGGGCGACTTCGCAGCCATAGCAAGAAATCGTTCCTCGTACGACTGAATGTTCAAAGCTCAAGGCCTCCGCATTTAGCCTTGGCAGAAAGAGTGCGACCAATATGACCGCTGCTAATGTACTCGCAGCAATTAACCAGGTGGACGCGAAACGCCTTGGGGGTTTCCCGAATCGGTTGCGTATTCGTTGTTCTACGGAACTGGGGATACTTACTGAGTCGCGATAAGCGCTTAATCGCTTCTTGAGTGCGCCCATAAACTTGAATTCGGCCGCGATATCCTGATCTGATCCGAGGTGTTGTTCAAAGGCTTTGCGATCGGCTGGTTCCAGTTCGTTGTCGAGATAGGCTTGCAGCCTTTCTTGCCAATATGTCTTATCCATGAGACACCTCGTCTTCACTTATAGGGCCCTTTACGGCTTCCAGACGAGGTTTGATTAGCCCTCGCTTTCGTCCTAGCTCAATAAGGTCCTTTTGTAATGATTTTCGTGCTCGATGCAGGCGACTCATCACCGTACCGGTCGGAATATTCAGTATGTCGGCGGTTTCGCGATAGCTCATATCCTCTAGATCGACCAATATGAGGACTTCAAGGTAATGAAGCGGCAATTGTTCCATGGCTCGCCGCAAGTCAGCATCCAAGATGGATTGGAAAAGATAGGTTTCCGGGTTTTCAGAAAATTGGCTCAGATTAGCTGGGGCGATCCTATCGATATCGATATCCATGTCCTCAAAGCGCACTTGCAAACCTTCTCGTTGTCGCTTACGGTATTGGTTGATAAAAATACTGCGGGTAATGGTGAGCAGCCAGGCCAGTAGGCTTGTGCCAGGCTGGTATTGATTGAATTTGGTGAAGGCCCGAATGAGCGTGTCTTGTACAAGATCTTCCGCATCGCGTTCGTTTTGTGCCAGCCGGTAAGCGAACCGATAAATCCGGTTCGAGAGCGGCAAAACCGTGTCTTGAAATTCCTTCACTCATGCACCTCCGCGGTTCAATCAAGAAACAACATAAACGATTGCAACTATTCCATGTCCTCACTAAGATTGGCAAATTTTGCTCAGCGATGTTATAACGCGGCCGGTATGGACATGTTGCCAATTGACTACAAATCGGGACTCAATATTGTCTTGTTGGAGCCCGAGATTCCGGGCAACACAGGCTCAATTGGTCGTTTATGTGTTGGCTTAGGCGCGAGTTTGACACTCATTGAGCCTTTGGGTTACTCGTTGGAAGATCGCTACTTGAAACGGGCTGGCTTAGATTATTGGCCTTATTTGCGCTTTCAAGTTTTAAGTAGTTGGGACGCATTCGTTGCATCTCTTGGGGCTCAGTCGAGGTTGGCTTTGTTTACGACGAAGACCGATCGGGCCTATACGCATGCGAACTATCAGTTGGGCGACTTTCTTGTATTTGGTAAAGAGACGAAAGGGTTGCCCGCGGATCTACGCCAGCAGTACAACGAGACCTGTTACACCCTGCCGATGTTTGGTCCAATTCGAAGTCTTAACTTGGCGGTCAGCGTGGGCATTGTTGCCTATGAGGCCATGCGCCAAATCAAAGAGGGTTTTTGATGGCAAGGCTTCAGGTTTTGTGGCTTCTCGCGTTCCTTGTTGGTTGCCATTCGAATGAGTTACTTAATCGTCCGCAACGCCAGCAACTGGAACCGTTGCGAATGGGTGATGTGACGTGTTTTTCTGAGTCAGTGACACAGGATCTGCGGCTCAATGTGAAAAAGGGTACGGACTACTGGATTATTTTGGGTAATACAAATGATGTCGCAGCTACTATTGCCATCGAAGGTGGCAAGCCAAATAGCTTGCAACTCAAACCCGGTTGGCAAAAGTGCTTAGTGACTGCAGAGAGCCAGCAATTGGTTTTTAAAGGCAACGCTGGCTGCAAACTTTCGTCGGTTGTGCCGCTGAGGGTTAAAACACGTCCGAATGTCATGCTGATTAGTGTTGATACTTTAAGAGCCGATCACTTCAATCAAGAACATATGCCTAACACCTACAGGCTATTCAAAGAGCGAGGCGCCATTTGGCAGAATGCCTACACGACGTCACCCTGGACTTTGCCAGCCCATGCGTCGCTACTCACCAGTCTGTACCCGGCACGGCATGGCGTTCGCCTTTCGAATGACGCCTTGTCGTCCGAATTAGTTACGGTGGCCACGGCCATGAAGAGTCTGGGCTATTACACGCTTTCGATGAATGAGGGCAATTACTTGTCAGCCTCGTACCAACTCAATCACGGTTTTGATTGGTATCGAGAAAACGCACCAGATTTGTCCAGCTCCGACCCGCAATCGGCTTCTGTTCTGCAAGCGAATCTATCCTGGTTGTCGCTGGAACTCGATCAGCTATCTGAGGTACCTGTCTTCGCGTTTTTCCACACTTATGAAGTCCATTGTCCTTTCTTACCTCGTTTCGGATTAAGCGATGAACATGGATACGGTCACACAGATTGGTTATTGGCCAATGACGGACGAATGTTGGACGCGGAGGAATCGACACATCTTAAAGCGCTATACGCCAATGAGGTTAAGTACCTTGATGAGACGATCGCACCCTGGATATCAGGATTGTTGGATGACGGTTGGTTGGTATGTTTGGTTAGTGATCATGGAGAAGAATTCGGCGAACACGGTGGCTTACTCCACGCTGATAACTTGTTTGAAGAAGCGGTTC
Source organism: Holophagae bacterium (assembly GCA_029263455.1). Lineage (GTDB taxonomy): Bacteria > Acidobacteriota > Holophagae > Acanthopleuribacterales > Acanthopleuribacteraceae > JAGQSC01. Next base: position 44,313 of record JAJCXM010000001.1, on the reverse strand, counting down.
GTGTGCCCATAGCGATGGCTGGACCTGGTGTGGATCTAGGCGTTTATTCGGTGCGTACAAACCTATTGGATGTTGCGCCCACACTCGTAGAACTAAGCGGTGGCCAGGTGCCAGCAAGTTGGCAGGGTCGCGTACTACCGGCTCCGGAGTTGCCAACCAACTTTGCTGAATCTTACTTTTTTGGTCCTCACATTAACGCTAAGGACGCACGTATTTACGCCACATGGCGAGGAAACTACAAATTGATTCAATCTCAACAGGAGAATGAGTTCGAGGTTTCCCTCTTTGACTTGGCCACGGATCCACAAGAGCAGGACAATCTACAAGAGACGGAATCTCAGCGGAGAGATCATTTGTATAACCTACTAGAAATCTATTTGGAACAAATCTCGTCAGACGTTGACCAAGTGGGTGATCTTAGCGAGGAACAACTTGAGCTGATGCGTTCGTTGGGTTATCTACAGTGACCCCAAGGCTCGCCTTGCCGCCTACTTTCTATCAGCAACCCACATTGCAATTGGCGCGCGCCTTAATAGGTAAACGATTGATTCGTATCTGCAACGGTGTCGAACTAGAGGCGCGCATTGTTGAGGTTGAGGCCTATCATCAAGATGGGGATCGCGCGTGCCATGCTTATGCAGGCAAAACGGCTCGCAATGCTGCCATGTTTGGTCCAGCAGGACACTTATATGTCTATTTCATTTATGGCATGCATTACTGCATGAACGTCGTGAGTGAGGCCGCCGGCACGGGAGCCGCCGTTCTTATCCGCGCCATGGAACCACTTTCGGGTCTTGAGACGATGCACGCAAATCGTCCATCAGCGAAGGATCATTACGATCTTTGTCGTGGTCCGGCCAAATGCTGCCAGTCTTTTGCCATCGACAAGAAGATGGACGGCCAGCCTTTAGGCGGGAAAAATATTTGGCTTGCATCAGACACATCCATTCCTACGCAGGAAATCAGAGAAGGTGCCCGCATCGGGATCAGCAAATCAGAAGATCTGCTTTGGCGCTTTTGGCACGATAGGAATGCGTATGTTTCGAGAAATTAAGCGTCGTCATCAGTTTGAGCTAGTAACTTGGGAAAAGTGAATTGGATGCCAAATCCTGAATGTGCGGTTGGGTAGTAGATTTTCATGGTGGCTTCGTTCTTTGTCACTAATTCTTCTACCAAGGCTAGACCAAGACCGGTGCCTGTGTTTTCGCGTGTCATCTCATCTTCGCCGCGAAAAAACCTTTGGAACACCTTCTCTTCTTCTTCTTTTTTTACGCCCGCACCGTTGTCATGAATGATGAGGATCGCTTCGTCGTCGGTCTCATCAATGATGACATAGATAGTCGGGGTTTCGGCACTGTGTCCGTATTTCAGGGCATTGTCGCATAGGTTATAAACGATCTGGATGAGCGAATCTGGATCGGCATTTATACTTGGTGAACCGCGGAAATCATAGTGAATTCTAAAGCCGTTTTCTTCAAGCCAGAATCGCCAAGACTCGACGGTCTCCTTGATGAATGTATGCAACTTGATCGGTTTTGGATTAAGTTTGAATTCGCCTCGCTCCAATCGCGCGAAATCTAAGATATTTGTCACCAGACGGGCAAGTCGAATGGTCTCGCTATGGATATAGCGGTAGTACTTCATCTCTTTGCCCTTGGCCCAGCCTTCCTCCAGCAGTTCCGCATATAAACGAATACTCGTGAGAGGCGCTTTCAGTTCGTGGGTCACGGCCGATACAAAATCATTCTTTTTGGCCGCCAACTGGTTTTCTGCGGTCAGTAGTCGCGTCATGTGAATTGTCGAGGCGATTAAGGCAACAAATAAGAACGCCATCGTCAAAAAGAACCGTTGGCGTTCCGCATAATAGCTCTCGAGATAGGTTTCGTCTTCGTTGAGGTTGAAATCCATCGTTAACACGTTAAAAGGTTCAAACAATGGAGCGCCTGAGCGTGAATCGAATGCAGCGATCACTAGACTACCGAATTCAGGCTGCAGCGGTTCTATCATCGACTGAATTTCTTGTAACAAACGCAATACATCAAAAACGAAGCCTTGGATTCGCACATCGTCATGAATAATGACGGTCCTAAAGCCATAAATATACTTACCTTCTGATTGGTTTAGGGTATCGAACTTAAAGTCGTAATAACTCACCTCCAGATTAGAGGAAGACCTTGTTCCAGGCCGGATCTGTGGAGGCAGACCACGAAGTCGGTCCAGCTCAATGGCGCGATCCGCCCGTACATACGTCTTTTGGTAGCGCCTCATTTTAAGATTGAGTAACAAGCCGCGGACGTTGACCGGACCATCGCCAGAAAGTCTTAGCTCATCGCGTATTGAGGGTTGAATCACGCCATTGAGAAAGTTGCGGAAGCGGTCCAACAGTTTAGGCGTGTCCTTGGCGTTGGTGAAGGGCGTCGATTGATCGTACGGGGTGTAGAAGGTTTGCGAATGAATATCGAATTCGAAATAGCCTATCAAGCTGTTCTTGAAGATCAACCCTTCCTGGCCAGAAACACTGGGTGCGCTACTCTCCAAAAGGTAAGCGAAATGGTTGGGTTCAAGTTGTAACGGCGATCTTTCCATCGCACCCGGCTCTGGGAAAAAGAAGCGACCCTCGTCTGGAAATATGGTGGGCTGGTAATGGGAATAGTCGCGCTTACGCTCTTCTTCAAGGAAGAGTCGCCACTTTTCAAAGAGGTCGCGACGAAATTGGGCGCGCGCTTGCTCCAATTGACTTATAAGTGACGACTCTAGTTGCTCGCGATGTAGACGCAACGATCGAAAGCCTTGGTAGAGCAACGTAGCAACCGGAATGATGATGAGAACGACATAGATAGAAAATGTCCGGACAATCCGGTTCTTCATTACATGGTGCCTTCGATCATATAACCCTTACCGCGTTTGGTTTTTATCACCTGAGGCATGACGGGGTCGTTTTCGATCTTTTGTCTAAGTTTACCGATCGTAACGTCTACTGTCCGGGTTTCTAAATCAATGTTGTGATAGCCCCATACTTCACGTAATAGTGTTTCTCGGTCTACAACGCGACCAATATTCTCCAGCAGTATTTTGAGAATCAAGAATTCTTTTTCTGAAAGATGAAGCGGCTCGCCGGACAACCAACAGGACCTGGCAGCGAAATCTACCGTCAATTGTTTGATATGGAATACCGTATCTCGTTTGCCAGCGGACAATGCGTCCAACGCGTCCAGTTCACGACGCCGAAGGTGGGCGTTAATTCGAGCTATGAGTTCCTTGATAGAGAATGGTTTGGTTATGTAGTCGTCAGCGCCCAGCTCCAGGCCCTCAACGCGGTCAGATTCACCACCCTTAGCGGTTAGGAATATTATGGGCGCTTTGATCCCGCTACGCCGAAGATTCTCGCAAACATCGAGCCCACTCAGCTTCGGAAGCATGATGTCCAGAAGAATAAGGTCAGGTCCCTGGGTTAGAGCCATGGACAAAGCTTCATCGCCGCGCATGGCTGCCATGACTTCGAAACCTTGAAACTCTAGTGCGTCGCGTAAGCCTTCGAGAATCTTAGGTTCATCTTCAACGACGAGAATGCGTTTCGTTTGGTCCGGCATAGGACCTCCCTCATTTAATCAATCAGGTGTTGACTCCATGTTACCGGCGTTAAGCCTCGGGAATCAAGGTACCTGGCCAATAAATTGACGTGAGTTTTACAACCCAAGTTTGAGGTTACACGCGTATGTTGTCGATCCAGAAGAAACTAGGGTTAGATTTTTGGCCGTATTGGCGAAGCTTCGTCACCTGCAGTCGTTGTGCCGCCGCCTTCATCGTTGACAATGATCGCTCCAGTAATTATTGCGCCAATGGGAATGCCGGCCTTAACCCACCAACCCACCTTGGGACAATTGACGTTGCCCATCACGTATGCCTTGTCGTGATCAACCGCACAATCTAATCGTTTTTCGTTTTCCCAAGCACTGAAAATATGGAGTTCGCCGTCTTCGGCACTGGTCATGATGAAAGCTACGTTAGGACCGAGGTCCAAAACCGCGCGCAACTTATCGTTGCCCGACTCATACCAAGCTTTCCATTTCTCGTCGCCAGTAACCGCGGAAAACCTTTCCTCGACATCGTATTCATCGGGAAGTGCATCATGGACCCAGACATCTTCAATTTTTGTGAATTGCATGTCGTCGACGGTAGCGGTTTCTTGCGCCCAACTAAACAAAGCGGAACAAAATAATAGGATAATTGCGGCTCGATACATTCATTGCTCCTAGTTCGGGGTAGACACTCCCGTAGGAGTAATCTATTAAAAAAATTACATAAAGACAAGCGATTGCTATAGATTTCTTTCGGCTGAGCCAAGCGCACAAGGCCGATGTGGTAAGTTATCGGCCAATCTGGAGCAAAACATTATGGGTAATATTAGAGTTCTTCCTGATCATTTAGCTAATCAAATTGCCGCCGGTGAAGTCGTTGAGAGGCCTGTTTCGGCTGTAAAAGAGCTGCTTGAGAATAGTCTTGACGCCGGAGCAAGCGAAATCCGGGTCCAAGTTGAGGCCGGTGGTAAACGCCGCATTCTTATACAAGATAATGGTCGAGGCATGGATCACGATGATTGTCTGATGGCATTTGAGCGGCATGCCACCTCAAAATTGACGCGCGCAGAAGATTTGTTTTCTATCAAGACCCTAGGTTTCAGGGGCGAGGCTTTACCCAGCATTGCCTCTGTTTCGCGACTGAGTCTTGAGAGCAGGACCTTGGATAGTGAGGTCGGCGTACGTATCGAGTTGAAGGGGAACAAGATCCTTAAGGTCAGCGAGATTGCATGTCCGCCTGGAACCCAGATCACAGTAGACGGGTTGTTCTTCAATATTCCTGCACGGCGAAAGTTCTTACGAAAAACGGAAACCGAACTTTCATGGATCGTCAATTTGGTGATGCAGTACAGCTTCGCCCATCTCGACAAAAGATTTATGCTGCAACACGATCAAAAGACCTTATTTGACGTTCCTGCCGTGAAAAATGTCAAGGAGCGAATCTATCAGCACTTTGGGCGCGACATGATGCAACATATGTTAGAGGTAGAAGCCAGTCGCGATTGGTTGACAGTTAGAGGTTTAGTCTCGACACCAAATTATTTTAAGACGAGTCGAACGCATCAATACCTATTCGTCAACGGGCGACTCGTCCGCGACAAGGTCCTCACTCATGCGATTAGTGATGCTTATCGCGGGTTCGGGGAAGGCAAATATTTCCCGGTCGTTTTTCTTTTTGTTGAAGTACCGTCAACTGAGGTTGACGTCAACGTTCACCCGGCCAAAACGGAAGTTAAGTTTATTCAGTCCAACATCGTGCACGATTTTGTTCGTGACGCCATACGTCAAAAACTAGTTTCTCAACCATTGACGACTGACTACCGGTTTCGACAAAAGACTCCTCCACGACCGGCATATATGCCTGCCCGTCAAGCTGCGTTTGATGAACGTCAAAGCGGTCCTCTATTTACTGAATCGCAGCCTAAGACAACGCCCTATTCTGAATTTGTCGCACAGGTTTCCGCGACACAAGGGCCAGTGAGCGAGCCCCTGCCAGTGCAAGCAAACGGAGATGGCGCGCCCTTATTCGAATCCGAGCCCGCCCTCATGCACCCGCAAGTTATTGGCCAGTTTAGGGACAGCTATATCGTGGCGCAGGATCGCGATCATCTTTATCTTATTGATCAGCATGTCGCCCATGAGCGTATTCTGTATGACCAAATTGTGGCGGGACTGGAGCAAGGTGGCTTTGAGCAGCAACGTTTGTTGATACCTGAAACGGTTGAGCTGACGCGTGCCCAAATGGTTGATTTCCATGCTTTGCAAGAGACGTTTGAACGATTCGGGTTTGATGTTGGTGCGCTTGATGACCGAACCTGTGTCGTTCAAGAGGTGCCCGCCTTCCTAGCGGCCAAGAAGGTAGGTGACCTTATTATCGAACTCGTTGAGAAGGCACGAGGTCAGAGGGAAGAGACCGCCGTGGAAACCATCATTGATTTGTTGGCTGCTACCAGAGCGTGCAAGGCTGCAGTCAAAATCAATATGCGGTTGACTAGTGAGAAGATGCAGCACTTCATTGATCAACTCTGGCAGAGTTCAAGTCCTTTGTTCTGTCCTCATGGCCGACCCATCGCCTTAACTTTGTCTAACGATGAGATAGAACGTAATTTTTTACGCAAATAACGTCGGTGGTGCGGTTGTCTGGTTTTTGATGGCTGTCTAAGTGCAAGCATGCCTTGAGACGTATGTCGATTTGTACAAGATAGAAAGGGGCGTTTACCGGAACGGAAGCCGTGTGTTAAAGTGGCAATTCGCGCGCTCAAATCCGCCGCTGTCTCGCTAGCCGCGCGGATCGAGCCTCGGGCTATTCCGGGACCGTGAACCGTTTGCGAGCGCAATTCTTGTGGCGAGGACTGCATGAAGAAAGATGTAAAGTTAAAAATCTTCGATTTAATGGTGACTGCTCGTTGTCTTGAAGAACGAATGATAAAGATGTCGAAATCTGCGGATGGCCATTTTTGGCTAGGTGGCCCGGGCGAAGAAGCCTTCAATGTGCCGCTGGGGATGTTGTCTCGTCCAGGCAGGGGCGTCGAATATGACTACTTCCATTTTCATTATCGCAACGCCGCAACCATGTTGGCGATGGGCATGGACCCACGGGATGAATTGAGGCAAGCCAACAATCGCGCAACAGATCCATTTTCGGGCGGCCGCAACTTTGTTAACCATTTCGCCCGTGTCGAATGGAATGTATGTCCTGTTACATCTACCATTCAGACACAATGGCTGATCGCGCCAGGCACCGCACGTGCTCAAAAACGTCACGGCGGTGAAGGCATTACGATTGTCACTTGCGGAGATGCAGGAACGGCTGAAGGTGATTTCCATATCGGCCTCAACTGGGCAACCCAACCCGGTTGGGACCTTCCTCTCCTGTTTATTGTTACCAATAATCGCTATGGCATTTCTACGTCCTATGACCAAGTTCATGGAGCCGGCAATATCGCCGAAATGGCACGTGGCTACGGCATGGAATTTGGCATTGTGGATGGGACCGATGTCGAAGCATCCTACTCTAAACTTGAAGAAGTGATGGATTTCGTTCGCAAAGAGCGCCGTCCCTATCTTTTAGAGGCGAGCGTGTCGAGATTGTACGGTCACTCTTCTAGTTCGGGCGCCAACCGTGTACCCGAGGATTCTGAGACCGACCCACTGGAAGAATGGGTAAAGAAACTTATCAAAGCGAAACTGTTGACACGCAAAGATTACCAAGCGAAATACGAGGCGGAAACGCAGCGAATGAATGAATACCTTAAAGAGGTTAAACAAGAGCCTGCACCCACTCCGGAATCGATATATGACCACATCTACAAAGACGCGTGAGGTTTAGAAATGGCGACTATGGCCCAGGCCATTCGAATGGCACTTCATTATGGTGAAGAGAATCTCGGAGTAACTGATGTCTTTGGCGAGGACGTTGGTCCTCCCTTAGGAGGCGTTTTTACAGCCTCTCAAGGACTAAAGACGGCTTGGAACTCACCCCTAGATGAACGCGGTATTATCGGCACGGCACTTGGGCTCGCGCTGGCTGGTCAACGTCCTGTGTGTGAAATCCAGTTCGGCGATTACATTTTCAATACCATTGATCTGCTAAAAATTGTCGGCAACACGCATTGGAGTTGTATCGGCCAATTCGAAGTGCCATTGGTATGTATGACGATTGTTGGCGCGGGAATCCATGGCTCCATTTATCACTCTCATAGTTTTGAGTCGGTGGCTGCACACATACCCGGCTGGAAAATCGTTCTACCATCCACGCCAATCGATGCTTACGGATTGATGATCAGCGCGATTAAGGACCCTAACCCAGTAATGTTCCTTTACCCGAAGGCATTGATCCGCGTTAAAGGCGAGCAACGTATTCCTGGTGAGCCTGACGAAAAAATACTGAAGCGCATGATAGATGCACCTACGGGTCCCACGCTAGCTCATATTGAACAAGCGCGGGTTGACTGGAAGCCCGAATGGCCCAGCGGTTTAACGGACTACCAAGTTCCGTTTAGCAAGGCCAATATTGTGCAGGAGGGGACCGATATTACGGTTGTCACCTACGCGCGCCACGTTTTCATGGCCCGTCAAGCCGCGGCTCAATTGAAAGAGTCCGATGGGGTTTCGGTTGAAATTGTGGATTTACGCACGCTTTATCCGTGGGATAGAGAGACGGTCATGAACTCCATTCGAAAAACTGGACGTGTTTTGGTTTTAAACGAAGACACGCCCGTTTGCAATTTTGGCGAACATATTTTGCGAGAAATTATCACAGAATGTTTTTATGAATTGCATGCGCGCCCTCGACTACTCGCTGGCGCAGATGTCCCCGGTGTTGGTTTACATGAAATACTTGAACTAGCGTCGATTCCACAAGTGCAAAATATCGTCGACGAGATACGTGGGATTTGTGCCGAGGAGCCTTGACCGATATTGACGCCTTGCTGGCTGGCTTTCTCCTCGCTACAATGAGCCCTCGATTCAGGAGGCCAGCATGAAGTGTCCTTTTTGTGGCCATGTGGGCGACCGCGTGGTCGATTCCCGCGAGAGTAAAGAGGGCGAACTCATACGTCGCCGCAGAGAATGCCTCGAGTGTGGGCGAAGGTTTACCAGTTATGAAAGACTGGACGAGATCCAGTTCATGGTGGTCAAAAAAGATGGACGCCGTGAAATTTTCAATCGTCAGAAACTGCTGAATGGGATTCTGGCCGCTTGTCAGAAGAGACCTGTCCGAACCACCGACTGCCAGAATATTGTGAACGATGTTTTGTCGATGTTGTATGAGAAGCCTGATAAAGAAATCTCCAGCGAAGAAATCGGCGAAATTGTGATGGATCGATTGAAGTTATTAGATCAAGTTGCCTTCGTACGATTTGCTTCCGTTTACCGAGCCTTTAAAGATGTCACTGAGTTCATGGGCGAATTGGAGACACTCATCCTGAAAGCCAAAGCCAAAGAATGAATCTCGTTCCCAATTCATTTCAAACGGAGTATTGATGGAACAAGAATTTAATGTGGATCGCGACCTTGAGATCCCGGAACTTTTACCTGTTATCCCAACTCGCGACTTGGCAGTGTTCCCATTCATTATTGTGCCGCTGTCGATTGGGCGTGATACGTCGGTTACGGCCGTGGACGCCGCATTGGCGGGCAACCGATTACTGGTTCTGGTAGGACAACGAGATCCATCACAAGAAGATCCGGGCAATGACGATTTACACCGTATCGGAACGGTAGCGACCATCATGCGGATGCTAAAGCTTCCAGATGGTCGGATGCGAATTTTAGTGCAAGGTGTCTCACGCTGCTCTGTTGAGTACTACACCTTGGACAAACCATATCGTGAGGCCAAACTATTATTGTTGGGCGATCTTGATCAAGATGCAGAGGGGCTTGAAGAACAAGCATTGATGCGTAACGTCAAGAGCCTCTTAGAGCGGAGCGCCTCGATGGGGCGGCCCATTTCGTCGGAAGTCTTAGTTATTGCCAACAGCATGGAGAACCCGGGCCGGCTAGCCGATTTGGTTTCGAGCAATATCGATCTTAAGATGCACGAATCGCAAGCGATCCTAGAGGAATTGAATCCTAATCGACGCCTCAAATTGGTCAATGAGTTTTTGTCCCGCGAATTGACTCTGCTTGAAATGCAACAGCAAATTAACTCACAGGCTCGTGGTGAGATGGACCGCACCCAGCGCGATTTTTACTTGCGACAGCAGCTAAAAGTCATTCAGGCCGAATTGGGCGAAGTCAATGAGTTACAAGAGGAAATAAGTGCCTATCGAGCCAAAATAGAGAAGATGGAAATTGGCGAAGAAGCGCTGACAGAAATCGAAAAACAGCTTAAACGCCTCGAGAATATGCATCCGGATACCGCAGAAACCGGATTGATTCGAACCTATCTGGATTGGATGACTGATCTGCCTTGGGGCAAATACTCAAAAGATAGCCTCAACTTACAGCGGACGCGTCGTATTCTTGACGAAGACCACTTTGGGTTAGATGACATCAAAGAAAGAATCCTTGAGTTTCTAAGCGTGCGCAAGCTGAATCCTAAGACAAAGAATCCTATTTTGTGTTTCGTGGGCCCGCCAGGGGTTGGGAAAACGTCTTTAGGTCGCTCCATCGCACGTGCACTTGGGCGCCAGTTTGTGCGCTTGTCGCTAGGCGGCGTGCGTGACGAAGCCGAAGTCCGCGGGCATCGAAAAACATATGTTGGGGCGTTACCTGGCCGTATTGTGCAAGGTATTGCGCAAGCCAAAACCATGAATCCGGTCTTTGTGATGGACGAGGTCGACAAAATTGGGCAGGACTTTCGCGGTGACCCCAGTGCCGCACTCTTAGAGGTGTTGGATCCGGAACAAAACGATCATTTCCGAGATCATTATTTAGGTGTTCCATTCGACCTGTCCAAAGTGATGTTTATTCTGACGGCTAACTCGTTGGATACCATACAGCCTGCATTTAGGGATCGAATGGAGATCGTAGAGCTGAGTAGCTACACGATGCAGGAGAAACTGCAAATCGCCGTTCGTCACATCGTGCCCAAGCAAATTAAAGAACATGGACTTTCCAAGTCGCATGTGACTTTCCAACGCGACGCTTTACGTGCCTTGATCGAACAATATACGCGCGAAGCTGGTCTTCGCAATATGCAGCGGGAGATAGGGAAAGTGTGTAGGAAGGTAGCACGTAAAGTCGCAGAAGGCGAAGGCGAGTCTTTTCGTATTCGCAAATCGAACCTCAAATCATATTTGGGGGTCATCAAGAATTTTCCCGACAAACGTCTGAAAAAACCGCGCGTGGGTGTGGTTGTTGGGTTGGCATGGACGCCTGTGGGCGGCGAGATTTTGATTGTTGAAGCCTCGCAAATGAATGGTACAGGTCGTTTAACCTTGACCGGCCAACTGGGTGACGTCATGAAGGAGTCTGCTCAGATTGCGCTTTCTTTGCTTAGATCGAGAGCGAAAACCTATAAGATCGACCACGAATTATTCAAAACAGCGGATATCCACGTGCATTTTCCGGAGGGCGCAATTCCCAAGGATGGTCCAAGCGCTGGGATTACCGTGGCTACGGCTTTGTTGTCAATTCTTACGGGCCGTGAAGTTCGATGTGAGATAGCCATGACGGGCGAATTAACCTTACGCGGCGAAGTGCTTGCCATTGGTGGCCTAAAAGAGAAAGTGCTGGCTGCCGTACGTGCCGGAATTTCCGAAATCATTATTCCGAGAATGAATGAACCCGATCTGGAGGAAATCCCCGAAGAGATCCGCGCCAAAGTTCGGTTCCACACGGTTCGCGATGTCGCTGAAGTTTTGAAATTGGCCGTGCTCCCAAAGGACTCAACGGGCATTTAACCTTAATATAGCCGCGCTATTTATTGGGTTTTCTGATGTCAAACGAAACTTAAACATCGTGCTGGCGATGAAGATAGGGACGTTATTTCCGGGCTTATGCGAGTTTCGTGGTCACGAATTGTCGAAAACGTAGGTCGGTATGATAGAGTGATCAAGGGATCTGAGTAACATCAGTTATGCTGTTCGGGTTTCCATATAGCTGGCTTTCATGTATAGTCAGGTCACCAAAATTGGTCCATAATTGGTCATGGTAGGAGTCTATTCGGCCCATGGGGATTCAGCTAATCGCCGAACACAGGAAGGCCCGATTCAACTACGAAATTGTTGAAACGCTTGAGGCAGGTCTAGTCCTTGTGGGTTCGGAAGTAAAATCACTTCGAGAAGGACGTGCAAATTTGACGGACGGTTATGTCAAATTTCGCAGCGGGGATGCATTCCTTGAGGCGATTCACATTTCTCCCTATCTCAATGGTGGTTATTCCAATCACGTCCCTCAAAGGCCTCGAAAACTCTTGCTGCACAAACGAGAACTCGACCGTTGGCGTAGCAAAGTTCAGGAAAAAGGTTTGACTGCAATTCCGATTAAGTTGTATTTCAAAGACGGATTTGCAAAGATCGAGATTGCGCTCGCTAGAGGCAAGAAGAATTACGACAAACGGGAAACCGTAAAACGGAAAACCATGGATCGCGAAGCACAAGCCGCAATGAAGTCACGGAACCGGGGGTAACGGCATGCGGGTTTGGTCGGCCGAGCGCGTCTTTGTTAAGGGTCGTTTTGAGCGTGATTGGGCATTGATGGTTGACGATCTTGGCATTATCCAGGCCGTCGGTCCAAGGCGCCAATTGGTTTCGAAAGCCAGCCAGGTGATCCACTACCCACAAGCCGCGATTTTACCTTCGTTCATTAATCCCCATCACCACGGGTTTCATGCTGTCTTCCGTGGTATCGCAGACCAAGTTTCCAGTTACGATGAACTGCTTCATCGGCTGATGTGGCCGCTCAGTCGCGTCATAGATATCGACTTGTTTGATGCGCTTTATCAAATATCGTTCGCAGAACAAGCTATATCTGGCGTTTCGACGGTGACCGAATTTCATTACTTGCACAATGCATCCTACCGCGATGGGCACAAGCCAGCCTTAGCCGACCGCATTATTGAAATCGCCTTAGCCATGGGTTTGCGAATTAATTTGGTGTACGGTTTCTTTGATCAGGGCATGAGCGAAGATACAGAAGCCTTTATTGAACCCATGAATGTGTCGGTTAACAAATTCGAACAATTGTTACAGTCCTATGGCGATAATCCGATGGTTCGTATTCTGCCAGGTATTCACGGGCTAGAACACACCTCGTCGGAAGCCATTATTGCTGCCGGTGAATTGTCAAAAAAGTATTCGCTGCCGCTACACGTTCAGCTGGCCGAGCGCGAGTCGGAGTTGCACACCTCCGAAGTTCAATTTGGCACCACGCCTCTGCGCGCGTTAGACCTAATGGGTCTTGTCAATGAGCGTTTGGTGGTCATCAACGGTACTTTACTAGATGATGGCGAATTGGAACTGATGAAAACGCGTGATGTGCAGACAATTATTTGCCCTACCGCCTCACTTGCTAGAGGCGAAGACGCGCCAAACGTTTACGGCTTATTGAAGTCGGGAATCCCCTTTTCAATTGGTTCCGACAGCGTTTGTTCAAACAATGCCTTTTCGCCACTTGACGACATCAAACTCATAGAGTTCTTACAGCGCTCACAGCAAAGTTCCTTCAATATTCTCAATCGTCAGGCTGCAATTGGTACGCTTTGGGAGTTGGCGACTACCTTGCCGGCGAAAATGACGAATTGTCCGGCTGGAAGTTTGATGCCTGGAGCGCCCGCCGACTTTTTTCTGGTTAACATTGAAGGGCCAAGTTTCCGGCCGCGTTGGAACTTCTCAACAGAAGCCTTTATGAACCAACTCGTTTTTGGGTGGGGGCCTCAAGTGTCGTTGCTAGGTTTGGTTGTCAATGGTCAGAAAGTTGTTAACCAGAATCTCTTGACGCATGGCTCAATTCAGAAGAGTTATGACCGCTTAGAGCAGTGGAGTGAAGCTTTTTTACGTACCGTCGAGAAGAATACACAAGAGACGCCTGAGATCCAGTCAGAAACGACCGCTTCCTAGGCACGTTTTCTGATGCGCAAAGCTGAACGTGTCGAATTCGTGCGAGAAGAGTTGCAGCGGCTCATTCCCGATGTGCCGATCCCGCTCGAGCACAAAGATGCCTATACGTTATTGATTGCCGTGTTGCTATCAGCTCAATGTACGGATGCGCGGGTCAATAAGGTGACACCAGCTTTATTTGAAGCTGCCGATAGCCCGCAAAAGATGGCTTTGTTGACCGTGGACGAAATCCAACACTTCATCCGAACATGCGGCCTTTCAAAGCAGAAGTCGCGCAATATTCATGCGCTTTCCCAGTTGCTACTAGAGCGTTTTTGTGGGCGTGTGCCTGATAAGATTGAGCTGCTCGAGACGTTACCAGGGGTTGGCCATAAGACGGCTTCGGTCGTCATGTGTCAGGCTTTTGGTGTTGCTGCTTTTCCCGTAGATACCCATATTCATCGGCTCGCGAAACGTTGGAAGCTATCTCGAGGCAGGAACGTGAATGAAACGGAAAAAGACCTTAAACGTCTCTTCCCACGTGCTCTTTGGGCACGCTTACATTTGCAGTTTATCTATTACGGGCGTCGCTATTGCCCTGCTCGCGGACATGTAGTGGAACACTGCCCGATTTGCAATCGTCTCGAAAATCACTAAAATAGCGAGCTTGGCGTCTTGCTGAGAAGTGACTCTGTGGAAATAGGTCATTGGCAAACTGAATTAGATTTTGAATCGGTCGGGCGTTGGGCGCAAGGCAAAAGAGCCGACAGCTAGATGAAGGGAAGATTATGCGAAGTTTTGCTCGCGAAGACCATGAAACACGTCCCGTAACGATTGAGACCGGATTTACGACGCATGCGGATGGCAGCGTCCTGATTTCGGTAGGCCATACGAAGGTTATCTGTACGGCTTTTCTGGAAGATAAAGTGCCACCCTTCCTGAAGGGAAAAGGCCAAGGATGGTTGACGGCCGAATACAGTATGTTGCCTGGTGCAACGACACAACGCTCGGCTCGCGAAGCTGCTCGCGGCAAGCAATCAGGACGCACGGTGGAGATACAGCGGCTGATAGGTCGCAGCTTGCGTGCAGCGCTACACATGCCTGCGCTGGGTGAACGTACCATTACCATTGATTGTGATGTGATCCAGGCCGATGGCGGGACAAGGACAGCAGCCGTAACCGGGGGTTGGGTCGCCATGAGCCTGTGTATTTGGAAGAACCGACAGCTGTTTCGAAGTATGCCTCTGGTAAGGGGGATTGCGGCATTGTCCGTGGGTATTCGAGAGAATCGAGTCCTTGTTGATTTGGACTATGAAGAAGACTCTGGCATTGATGTCGATATGAACTTGGTCAAGACGCACGACGGTGCCTTTGTGGAAATACAAGGCACGGGAGAAGAGGGCGTCTTTTCAGACATAGAAATGTCGAAGATGCTGAAACTGGCTCAGGATGCGGTGGCCGAAATTGCAGAAGTTCAATTTAAGGCATTAGAGCATCACGGTGTGGAGCGCGATTGGCTGCCTTGAAGTGGTTATTGGCTTCTGGGAATCCAGGTAAGCTGAGAGAGTTTAGGCAGATTCTCGCTCCTTACGGACGTGAGCTGGTCTCGCTTGCAGACCTCGATCTACCAGCAGATGCACCGGAAACGGGCGAGACGTTTCATGAAAATGCGGTGATGAAGGCTGCCTATTACCAAAAGGCAACTGGCTACGCGACCATTGCCGATGATTCGGGGTTAGTGATTGATGCACTTGGTGGGCGACCAGGCGTGTTTTCCGCTAGATTCGGAGGCTTCGCGACTCATGACGAAAAACGCGCCTACGTGCTTTCCTTGATGCATGATGTACCCCAGCGCGACCGTACAGCCCGTTTTGCCTGTGTCTCCGTTTATGACGATGGGGTTCGCTGCCTGTCGGCATATGCCACGGTTGAAGGTTTTATTACACTTAGCGAGCAAGGTACGCAGGGATTTGGATACGACGCAATTTTCTGTCCCAAATGGGGCGGTCCCACGATGGCTCAACTTGATAGCGACACCAAAAATAGCCTGTCTCACCGAGGAAAGGCGCTCAGTCAACTTGTCAATCAAGTTATGGATAGCCATTCAAATAAATAATTTGTGCTAAAGAATAGGGCCATGTTTCGCTTATTGATTCAGTCCAGCTTGGCCAAGATTGGCATATGTAAATGAGTGCTGGCAACCGATAGCGCCGGATTAAAGCCGTTGAAAAGACACTAGGTTAGGTCGAAAAGTCTCGCAATGAAGTGATAGAATCATCGGAGCATAACCGATCCGTGTTGACATCGTGGCATTCCGTTTATAACCTTGAGGGCAGCGTCCAAGCACATGAGGTAAGGGGAATTCTGCAACCCGCGAGGGTCGGACACGTATATTCTCAATGCCCAAAAATGAGGGCAAGCTGTCAAGGAGCGAACACATGTCGGAACTTCAAGTGCATTCTGTCGAGAAGCATGAAATGCACATCCTATATCCGCAGGGGTTTATTAACGCCCATACGGTGCAGGACTTTGAAAAATCGATTCAGTCTCCGCTTGAGGGCGGCAAATATCGGATCTTGATCAATTGTCAATCACTTTCATATATCAATTCTTCTGGGTTGGGTGTGTTAATGGGCGTGATTGAAGAGATCCAGGAAAATAAGGGCTACTTATGGTTATCGAATATGAACGAAACGGTGTACCACATATTCGATACGTTGGGATTTACGCACCTTTTCAAAGTTTTTCCGAGCGAGGATGAAGCACTGCGCGCAATGGAGACGGCGGTACCTGACGAGGATCAAGCATAATGCACGAAATTCAGGCGGGGAACATTGAAGTAATTTTCCCAAGCCAAACACAGTTTGTCCACATGGTGACCATGATGGCCAACAACGCGGCGACGATGGCGGGTTTTGACCGCTCGGTGGCAGGCAAAGTTGCGATCGCGACCGATGAAGCCGTTACCAATGTCATCCGCCACGCCTATAAAGGTAAAGGCAACAAAACGATCAAATTGAAGATAACAATCAATGCCGAATCGTTGATGCTTGAGATCTTTCATACGGGTCGACCTTTGCGAAGCGAGAGCATTCATTTGCCCGATATGGAACAATACATTGCCGAACGTCGAAAGGGCGGTTTAGGATTGCTCTTGATTACAAAATTCATGGACGAAGTTGACTATCATGTAGGTGAAGAGAATTGTTGCTCCATGAAGAAGTACCGCAAACGAGACCAAGCTGGTGCCCCGTAACCAATACACAGACCTAATCCGACATTTTCAGCACGCATCGCCATCTGACCCTGCGTTGGCGCGCCGCCTGTCTGAACTCATTAGTCTCAATGAGCTTGTTACTACCTTACACACCATTCGCAGCTTAGAGGCCATCTTAGATGTAGTCCTGCTAACGATTCTCGGCGAGTTCCCCTCGCGCCAAGGCGTGATGCTCATTCGTCAGAATGGACAATGGTCGGCACCTTTGGTGAAGGGCATAAAAACCATACCGCAACATCTACACCTGATCCCGGCTCAATGTGACTTCGAGGCGCTAAAGCGGGTTTTACATCACAAAGATTCAGAGGGCACTTTTTTGCCATTTCTTGAAGCCACAGGCTTGCAGTGCTTGTTCCCCATGCGCAGCGATGGTGAGTTGGTAGGAATGATCGCTTTGGGTGGCTGTCTCAGGAACGATGATGAGAGCAAGTGTCAATTAGTCGCGACGATGGCTGATTTTGCCGGCATCGTTTTGGGTAATTATTTATATCGATCCGGACTCGAAGGCGTTAACCGGCAGTTGCAGAGACGAATTTTTCAACTCAATTCACTCTACGAAATAGCAGGCTCCTTTGCGCGCTGTTATGAAGCGGAGCGCGTTTATGACGTGCTAGCCGGTAATATTATGGGGCAATTCTTTATCAGTCGTTGTGCCGTTTTTGAAATCGGTGAAACGACTCAGCTTGTCTATTTGAAAGGCCTGAGGGATGACGGCTGTTTACCTCAGATACTATTGAGCGAGTCGGATGAAGTAGCGCTAGGACGGCTCTTGAATCGAGATGGACTTCAAAACGCGTCGTTAATCGCATATATGAAAGATAAACGCCTGCAATCGGCCTCAACGATTCTGGTTGAAGGAAAGGTACACGCGCTTATTCTGCTTGGGGGGCGCCTTGATGGTCGTGCTCTTCACGAGGAGGACGTCGATTTCTTGGAGTCGCTGATCCAGCAGGCAGGGGTTGCGCTTGAGAATTTGGCTCTGCAGCTCGAGGTATTGGAAAAGAAGAGAATGGAAAAAGAGTTGGAGTTGGCGCGCGAAATACAACAACGACTGTTGCCGAAATCTATTCCCATCGTTAAAGGCTACGATATCGCGGTTGAAATGCGTCCCTATCAACAAGTCGGCGGAGATTTTTATGACTTGATCCCATTTGAGGATGGACGCCTTGCGCTGTGCATGGCCGATGTTTCCGGCAAGTCGCTGCCTGCATCGATGATCATGACGACCACGCAAGCGTCCTTACGGGCACTGACCAGCTTTCCGCTCCTGTCTCTGGTCGAAGTGATGACGCGATTGAACCAACATATCTATATGTCCACGCAAACAAATAAATACGTGACCATGTTTTTTGCGATCCTGGATCCACAGCGCCACGAGCTCTGTTATATCAATGCCGGTCACAATCGACCGATCCTTTTACGCCCCGACGGTAGCTTCCGCGAACTGGATTGTGGTGGGATGGTGATTGGCATGTTTCCCAAGGCACCTTACGAATTTGAAACTGTAGCCATCGAGCCCGGTACTGAATTGTTGATTTTTACCGATGGATTGTCCGAAATTATGGACAGTGAAGGCGAGGAATACGGTGAAGAGAGGCTGGTACAAAAAATGCTCAGTCAGCGTGGTATGGACTGCGCTGAATCCTTAAAGCAAACATTGATCACGGATGTTCTTGAATTTGGCGGCCATCGAATGATAGATGATCTCACCATTATGGTGTTACGCCGGAGTGTCGAACATGGCTAAAAAGCAAAGCATCCTTGTTATTGACGATGAAGAAGCCATACGTAGGAGCCTCGATCGTATACTGACGTTCGAAGGCTACAAGGTTGTTTTGGCTTCAAATGGCACTTTGGGGTTGAACTTGGCCCTTCAAGAGGAGCCTGATTTAGTATTGCTTGATATTAAGATGCCAAAAATGGATGGCCTTGAAGTTCTACAAACCATGATACAGCAGGGCACTCAGGCACCAGTTGTCATGATTTCAGGCCATGGTACGGTGCAGACGGCCGTTGAAGCCACAAAATTGGGTGCGTTCGAGTTTTTAGAGAAGCCGTTGGATCGCGATCGCTTGCTTTTGGTTGTGCGCAACGCATTAGAGCGAAAGGGATTACAAGACGAGAACCGCGAGCTTCGCCAAGAAGTAAGTGAACGACACCAAATGATTGGCCAAAACCACATGTTAAATGGCTTGAAAGAACGCATTGATCGTGTGGCGCCAACCAATGCCACAGTGCTCATTTGCGGGGAAAGTGGGACCGGCAAGGAGTTGATGGCTCGACGTTTACATCAGATGTCGGGACGACGGGGTCGTTTTGTTCAAGTCAATTGTGCTGCGATCCCGCAAGATTTAATAGAGAGCGAATTGTTTGGGCACGTCAAAGGCGCATTTACCGGCGCTGTCGAAAATCAAGCTGGCAAATTTCAGTTAGCTGACAAAGGAACGATTTTTTTGGACGAAATCGGTGATATGACCTTAAAAACCCAGGCAAAGGTTCTGCGAGCGTTGCAGGAGAGCGAAATTGAACCTGTTGGTGCCGGAAAAACGATCGCTGTTGATGTTCGTGTCATTTCAGCCACGAACAAGCGGCTAGAGGAGCTTATTAGTCAAGGCGAGTTTAGAGAGGATCTTTATTACCGCCTTAATGTGGTTCCGCTAGAGTCTGTGCCCTTGGACTTGAGGCGTGACGACATTCCAGCGCTGATTGAGCATTTTGCACAACGCTTTGCTGCGGAAAATAACCTTCCTCAACCTGATTTCAGTGCCCATGCGTTAAAGAAACTTTGCCAACGTACATACAAAGGAAATATTCGAGAGCTTAAGAATTTAGTTGAGCGCATGGCTATTCTAGGTGAGGATTATGTGCTGGACGATGATGCCGCGAATAAGGCGTTGGCGAGCCCGGTTGACTTTGGTATTTATGAGACGTTGAAAGAATTTAAGGAAGATACAGAACGAAAATTTTTGATTGCCAAACTAAGGCAGTTTGAAGGCAATATTTCTCGGACCGCGGAAGCTATTCAAACTCCCCGGTCCAACCTATACAAGAAACTAGAGCACTACACGATTAACGTGGAGCGTGATTTGGCGGACTGAGTGGTGTCCCTATTTATGCTAGGCTAGCCGAACCTATTAGTTATTGGAGGCAGGATGCTCCAAAAAGAACGATGTGCAACTGAGGCTGGAATCGCTCTAAACCGGAGTGGTTATAGGTGTTTCCTTGCCCCGAGGCTGGATTGAAATGTTGAGTCTTGTTCTTTTTTTAGTTTCTGCAAATGAGCCAGCCTTACGTTTTGTCAAACCTCAAGGTGATGTATTTGCGGGTAAGACAGAAATTGAAGTAAGTACTGATATTGACATCGAAGAGTTAGTTGGGCTCGAAGTTTTTGTCAACGATGTCTCCATCTATTATGGACATGAAGCACCATTCGTAACTTCGGTTAATTTGAGCGATTTTGACGAGGGCCCGGTGGTGATTAAGGCGGTGCTTTATCAGTTTTCGGGTCCTGATGAAGAAACCGTATTGGAAGGCAGAAACGTATCTAGCTTTTATGCTGAAAACGTTCGTTTAGTCCATGTCCCGGTCCTGGTTGAAGGCCAGCGAGAGCTTGTATCTAAACTTGCTCTACGAGACTTCCAGTTGCTCGAGAATGGCAAACCGCAAAAATTGACGCGAGCCTTTACCGATCAAGCACCGCTTTTCGTGGTGCTCGTTGTTGACCTCAGTGGTTCTATGAAGTCAAAACTGCCCATGCTCAAGCGCGGTATGTACTCCTTTTTTGATATGTTGACTGAGCATGATTCCGTTCAAATAATGGGCTTTAACGAACGTGTTTTTCAAGTGATCGATTTTGAGAAGGACCACGACATATTGAAACGTCGCGCCTTGCGATTAGAAGCTCAAGGCGATACGAACCTTTATGGTGCCCTATGGTCCGGAATCCGCGCTTCAGCTAACGTTAATGGCCGTCGAGCTGTCATGATTTTTACAGATGGCCACCAAGAAATGCAGAATTCAGGTGATCTCTTGAATAAGTCACTAGAGGATTGTATTCAGCTCGCTCAGGAAGAAGGCATCCCTGTTTACACCATGGGCGTTGGTGCTCATATTGCGCCAGACGTGTTGACCAAAATTGCCAAGGAAACAGGTGGCGAAAGCTTTATCCTAAAAAACAGGAGCACCATTAACAAAGCGTTTGAGACATTAGGTCGACGCCTTGGCTTCCAGTTTCTGCTTGGATACTATACCGAATCACCACAAGATGGCTGGCACGCTGTTTCCGTCGTATGCCCAGATCTGCCGGAGCTGGTTCTTCACTATCCAAGCCGCCTTTACTTCCGTTAAGCTTTGTGAGTATTTGGGGCCAGACGCGTTATGATGTCAACGCCTGCGCCATGCCTTGGAAACCAATGGTCGGTTGAATGCGTATGTAAAACGGATTGCTTGATTTGCAAGGGTTGGTGAAATTTTTATGGGGGATATTGGATGAAATTCAGTCGCGAATTCCTATTGGTTTCGCTTTTGGTTGTTGTGGGTGGCTTTCTTATCATGTATCGCTACCAGCGGGTGGACGCGAAATCACCTGATTCGTCTTCCGAATCGCCGTCGACTTCCACTTCGTCGTTTGATGCATTAAACAAAACAATGGGTGGATCTGACACGCCCATTCTCGTCGAAGCTGAACAAGTTGTACGCGGCGACTTGATTCAACGCGTAAGCGCTCAAGGCAGAGTTAAAAGTTATCAACAAGTTGATTTGAAGAATGAAGTTGTTGGGCGTTTGGTTAAGCTCCATGTTCGCGATGGCCAATTAGTTAAACAAGGTGACCTGATTGCCGAAATAGACGATCGCGACTATCGACTGGCACTCCAGGATGCAGAGGCCAAGTTGTTGGCAGCCAAGGCCGATTATCTCACCTACGATTTTGATGAGACTTTAACCAATCAACAAACCAGTGTTGATGCCAAAGCTAGACTAGCTGAACTGAAGCGTCAGTACGAAAATGGAGACATCTCGAAAGAAGCATTTCGTCAACAATCCTTTATGTCTGAACTCCAGGAACTCAAGGCTGGAGGCTTAAGAGGCGAAGTTATCGCCGCGCGCACATATGAACAGGCACGTTTAGCCAGCGAACGCGCCCAAATCGAATTGGAGAAGTGTCATCTGGTTGCCCCCTTTGACGGCACGGTTTTCAGTGTTTCTGTGGCCGAGGGCCAGTTGTTGAGCGCTCAAACGATGATCACCAATCTAGTCAACCTAAATGATTTGGCTGTAAAAGCCAAAGTCTTAGAGTCTGAGATCGGTGCTATTGAGAAAGGTCGCCAAGCGGCTGTGAACTTTGCCGCGTTGCCTTCCATGGGTTCTGTGACAGGCTCAGTTGAAGCTATCAGCCCCTTTGTTAATGTTGAAGACAAAACCGTGGACGTCATTATCCGCTTCCCAAATACCAAAGCACTCGTCAAACCTGGGATGTTTGCCGATGTAATCGTTGATTCGCGAATTTACGAAAATCGAATCATGGTCCCCAAAACGGCGATTTTGCCGAGAGACAATCGCTTGGTCGTTTTCAAAATTAGCGAAGACAACCACGCCAAATGGGAATACGTGGAAACAGGTGTTGATAACAGCCAATTCGTAGAGATCACAAAAGGGGACCTCAAAGAGGGTGATCTTGTATTGACCAATAATCACTTCACCATGGGTCATGACACCCTGGTCAAGGTCGCCGACTAAACAATAAGATCGGACGGGTCCATGATTCTTACTTCATTAAAGCGACCTGTCACAGTGACGATGGTCGTTTCCATGTTACTGGTTTTAGGTGTCATCAGTTACAGCAACCTTGGTCGCGATCTGTTACCAGAAATTGCCTATCCGTCGTTAACGGTGCTTACCAAATATGAAGGTGCAGCACCCCTAGAAGTTGAGGAGTTTGTCACCGACAAGCTCGAGTCTTCGCTAGCGACGGTTAAGGGTAAACGCCGCATAACTTCTGTTTCGCGTGAGGGTCTCTCCCTGATCACGATTGAATTCGAGTGGGGCGAGGATATGCAGATCGCCACCTTAAATGTGCGCGAAAAACTAGATAACGCTCGCTTCCAACCTGGCTTTCCTCAAGATGCTGATCGCCCCAACATCCTGAAGTGGGATCCCTCAGCAAAACCTATCGTGGGATTAGCGGTTACCGCCCAAGCCTCCACTCTGGAGCTCAAAGAAGGCATTGAAGAAGTCATTAAGCCCCGCTTTGAACAGCTTGATGGTGTCGCCTTAGCGCAAATATCAGGAGACATTGAACGAGTCATTGACGTCGAAGTGGATGCAGACAAGATGTCCCTTTATGGTATTCAGCTTGACCAAGTGACGCAGGCCATCACAAAAGCTAATGGCAATATTCCTGGCGGAACGGTAAAAAAAGGCCGCTACCGCTATGCTTTGCGCACACTGGGTGAGTTCGATTCGGTTGCTGAGATTAGTCAGGTGGTAGTAACTCGATACGATGGCAGCGCGATTCGTATTAAGGATATTGCACATGTCCATGACACCACCAAAGATAGAGAATCCATGGCAACAGTTAATGGACTTCAAGCTATTGGCCTGTTGATCTACAAAGAGGCTGGCTCAAACACGATCGAAACGACCAAGAAGATCAAAGAGTTATTAAGCGAGCTCGCGGCGCTCTATCCGAATTACCAGCTCACATTAGCTTTTGAAGAAGCCAAATTCATCGAACAAGCACTCAACAACGTTTGGTTGTCATTGCTCTTTGGCGGTTTTTTCGCCTTTCTGGTCCTGGTCCTTTTCCTGGGCGACCTCAAAGCGCCCATCTTTATCTTTATATCCATTCCCATCGCCATCATCGCCACGCTTGTCGCCATGTACATGTGGAACAAATTCTTTTCGCCAGTATCCCTCAACATTATGTCGCTTGGCGGCCTAGCGCTTGGTGTCGGTATGCTTGTGGACA
The DNA here is from genome assembly GCA_029263455.1 of Holophagae bacterium. Taxonomy (GTDB): domain Bacteria; phylum Acidobacteriota; class Holophagae; order Acanthopleuribacterales; family Acanthopleuribacteraceae; genus JAGQSC01. Next base: position 20,508 of record JAJCXM010000001.1, on the reverse strand, counting down.
ACAGCATCGTTGTTCTTGAGAATATTTATCGGCACCGTGAGCGTGGTTTGTCTCCCTTTGATGCCGCATTTAAGGGCGCACGCGAGGTGGTAGCGCCAGTCACCGCCTCGACGCTTACAACCGTAGCTGTCTTTTTCCCGATTATCTATTTGAAGGGTATCGCAGGCGCACTATTTGGTGAGCAAGCTTTAACCGTTACATTTTCAATGCTTGCCTCACTAATTGTCTCGATCACCGTCCTGCCTTTATTGACGGCTTTAGTTGAGATCCTCCATGGTCGCGATAGTTTGCCTGCTAAGTTAGCGCCCATGCCGAAACTGGATGCACAAGCATTCCCACGTCGGTTCTGGTACTGGAGTTGGTGGGAATTACTCATATCGATCCTCGTGGTGGTAGGGTCTGCGTCCTACTTCAAAAAAACCTGGACTCAAGCCTTGCTGCTAGCACTAGCGGTTGTTCTGCTTCCAAGTGTTTTGTTCTTGATCAAATGGATTGTGACTTTAGTTCTTTCATGGACGATCCAGCTAGTTGTTTTTGTCTCTGGAGTCGTCGTTGCTGCGATTGGCACTGTTTTGGATCGTGTCATATTGCCCCTCTTTGATGCAGGCTATTCAAGCTTTGAACATTTTTACCACCGCATCCTGGATTGGTGTCTGAAACGCAAGATCGCAACTTGCTGTCTGGCATTGGTCCTGCTCGCCATCGCGGTCATGACGGTCCCTGACCTCAAGCGTGAGCTGATGCCAAAATCAGCGACCGGCCAATTTACCATTGATGCCAAGCTACCGCCTGGTACGGCACTTGAGATCACTGCAGGTGCCGTTAAGACGATTGAGGACTTTGTGCGCGCCGATGAAGCCGTTGCGGTTGTTTTTTCTCAGATCGGGGCCTCAGAGGCCAATCTGGCGCAATTGCTCAAAGACAGCGGCACAAACACCGCTGTCATTTCAGTCAAATTGAAAGAGAACCGGATCTCGTTGGACGAAGTCTACCGAATCGCGGATCGTGTACGTGACCTGAGTCGTTCTATCAACGGCATGGATGTGAGTTTTACCGAAAGTGAATCATCCTTTGAAGATTTACTTGCTAGTGAAGGCGGCGCGGGTTTCCAAATTCAAATTGAAGGCGAACAACTGGATGCGTTGTATGCCGCGAATGACGACGTTTTAAAGGCTCTGTCGCAAGTCGATGGATTACGAGACGTGAAGACTTCTCTGACGCGCAATTACCCACAAATGCAAGTTAAGCTGAAACGCGATGCCATAGAGCGATACGGCTTTACGGTAACAGGTGTTGGCGAATACCTCTCAGGGGGGATGCGCGGTGCTCAGGCGACCGAATACAAGGAGTTCGACCGAAAGATTGATGTCCGTGTGCGATTTGCACAGAGTGACCGTGATAATTTTGAACGCATCATGGGGCGCGTCGTTGTGTCACCTATAGGCTCACCCGTTCCCATTTCTGAATTGATGGCAGTGGATGTGGTCAAGACTTCAAAAGAAATTAGACGCATTGATCAGCGTCGAGTGGCCTTATTGTCTGCGAGCCTCGAAGGGAAAAAGATCTCGGAAGTCATCCCTCAAGTGGAGTTGGCACTAGCTTCGCTGTCTCTTCCGCGTGGCGTCAGCTGCACGATTGTCGGTGAACAGCAGGGTATCAATCAGAGTTTTCGTCAGCTGGTTTGGGCCTTCATATTGTCCAGTTTACTCGTTTATATGATTATGGCTGGTCAATTTGAGTCGTTGACCTATCCGTTCGTGGTGATATTTACCGTACCCATGGGTCTCATCGGATCCGTTGGGATCCTTTTTGCGTTCGACCAATCAATCAACATTATGTCGCTGATTGGTCTCATCGTTTTAACTGGTATTGTGGTCAATGATGCGATTGTGAAAATCGACTTTATCCTCGAAGAACGGCGCCAGGGTGCTTCGATTAGGGAAGCTGTGTTGCAGGCTTCTAGAGTGCGTTTGCGGCCCATCCTGATGACCACGGCGACCACCGTCTTGGGTCTATTGCCCATGGCGTCTGGCATATTGCCAGCCTTTGCCAATTCTGCGGTAGGCCGACCGTTATTCTCGTTTGCAGATTTAGTCGCGGAGCGTATCGGATTACCTATTATTTCGCCTCTCTTCTCTGGACAGGGAGCTGAAATACAACAGTCGTTGGCTTTGGTTGTTATTGGCGGTTTAAGTTTGGCAACTCTGATGACGTTGATATTAATACCTGTTTTGTATGAAGTGTTTTCGCCTGCTGAGAAACTCGAATCAGCCGTCGTTGACTACCCAAGCGAATTGCCAGAAGGCGAGCGCTTATGATTCGTTTCTTGATGAATCGCCCTGTTTCGGTGGGCATGTGTTACGCCGCAATCGTGATATTAGGTGCTATTTCATACCTTAACTTGAGTATAGAAGGCCAACCGGATGTCGGCCTTCCACAATTGGTCGTGCAAGCAACTTGGGGGGACACCTCACCTGAGGTAGTCCAGATATTCCTGACCTCGCCAATCGAAGAGGTGGCGGCCCAAGTAGAAGGTGTTGAGGAGATCGTCAGTTCGTCTACGCGCCGTCAAGGTGCCCAAGTCACGGTTAAATTTAACCGTGAGACGGATATGGACTTTGCGCGTCTCGACTTAAACGAACGCCTTTCAAAGTTACGCGAGGATTTGCCACCTGGAGCCAGTCAACCTGTCATCTCTGAATTCGCAAGTGGGCCTTTATCAGACACCAGCTTCATGACCTTTACCGTTTCAGGTCCCTACGATTTGCAGCGCCTGACGGAGATCGTTAAGGAGGAGATTCGAGACTCAGTTGGCTCGTTAGATGGTGTTGCAGATATTAGTATCTTCGGCGAGCGAGACAAGCAATTAAGGGTCGAGCTTGACCGTGAAAAGATGGACCTGTACGGTCTGGTTCCTAATCAAGTGTTGAGCCGTGTCAATGCATTGGCGCAGACCTATGAGACATCAAGAACACGTCTGCTCAATCAGGAATATACCATCACCATCGAGAACTCAATTGCGGATACGCACGCGGTTGAAGACTTAGTTGTATGGCAGTTTGGCGATCAATTGGTGCGTGTTAAAGACTTGGGCAATGTGAGCCTAGGTTATGCCAAAGTTCAGAGCTATTCACGTATCAATGGCAACCCTACATTGAGGGTAGACCTTGAAAAAGAAGTCGGCACAAACGTCATCCAGGCCGCCAAATTGGTGCGTTCAACGGTACAGCAACGGTTAGCCAATAAACCTGAAGTACGCGTCGATTGGATCGCAGACGAAGGCGAGTTCATGGAGGAGCAACTGCAGTCGATCTATCGACGCGGAGTTTGGTGTGTCGGCCTCATCATTATCCTGTTGCTCTTTTTCCTGCGAAGCGCGTCTTCTGCGCTAGTCATCACGCTAAATATTTTGTTTTCCGTGTTGATTACCGTTAATTTCATGTACTACTTCGGATTGACCTTCAACATCATGACATTGAGCGGCTTGGCCATCGGTTTTGGGATGTTCGTCGACAACGCGATTGTGGTTCTTGAGAATATTTTCAGGCATCGCGAAAATGGTGCCACCAAATTTGAAGCGGCCATACTGGGTGCTCAGGAAGTGGTCTGGCCAATTGTTGCAGCTACATTGACCACCGTCGCCGCATTCGGTTGTATGTTATGGCTTGAAGATCGCTTGTCTGTGGTCTATTTGCCCTTAGCAATCGCGGTCATTTTTTCTCTATCAGCTTCATTAGTTGTTTCTTTCACTTTTACGCCAATACTCAGTTTAATGATCAGAGGCTCGGCTCTGCAGGCGTCTGGCAGAAGTAATCTTTTTCAGCGTGTGACAGGGCGGCTGCTCGACGCCTTCACAGAGCGTTATCGACGCGTGGTGTCGTGGTCGCTGCATCACAAGCTGTTAGTTCTTGTTGTTGCCGGATCACTCGGTGTGACTTTTTTCTATATCAACAAAAATGAAATTGAGACGGGTGGATTCTCGTTTTTCTTTGGACGCAACGACCAGTTATCTATTTTTGTGCGCATGCCTGAGGGCGCGGAACTCGAAACGACGGATCACGTGATTCGGCAGTTCGAGGAACCGTTACTCGAAATGGGCAAGTTACAACGTTCAAGTTACAAAGATGTCGAAACGACGGTGTATCAGAACTTCGCGAGACTAACCGTGAGTTTTGAAGCTGAACAATTGGCGTCGGCGTTCCCATTAACGTTGAAATCCCGGCTCATTGGGATTGCGCAACGATTAGCTGGTATTGGCGTTGGCGTCATGGGTATTTCGAACGATGACAACTATTATTCTGGATCAACAGGATTTGAGTCGTATAACTCGTCGGTTCGACTGCTTGGCTACAACTACAAGAAGCTGATGGACTATGGCAACGATATTTTGAGTCGCGTGAAACGTGATCGACGTGTCAAGTCGACTAAGCTAGAAACCTCATCTAACCGCTTTGGTGCTAGCGAACAAACAGAAACCTTGTTGCTGATAAACCGCGAAGAACTCAAGAACCATGATATCGACATTGAATATCTATTGGGCTTTATTGGCCGTAACTTGCAAGTCGAATCACGGTCAAGGACGAAGTTTCAGGGCGAAGAGATGTATTTGGAGGTCAAATTCGAAGATGCTGATGAATTTGACATTAAGGACCTCGAGTCATTAGTGATTTTGACTGAAGCAGGTAATCGAATACGGCTTGCGGATCTTGTCTCGTTAGACACTAGGTCGGTATCTGGCGGCATCGACCGCAAGGACCAACAGTATTCGGTCAGTGTGCGCTGGGACTATCGTGCATCGGCTAAGAAAGCACGTAATTTCAACGAGGCTGTTTTCGAGAGTCTAGAGCTGCCTCCGGGCTTCTCCGCTGAACTCGACTTCACGGAACATCTCTCGGAAGACGAAACCCGTAATATTCTGCGGGTCTTTGGCTTTGCAGCCTTGCTCGTCTTTATGATCATCGCAGCCTTGTATGAGTCGTTTGTGGACCCCCTAGTCATCTTTTTGACGATTCCATTGTCGTTGATCGGCGTCGTTTGGATTTATTGGTTTACGGGGCAAAGTTTCGACTCGACATCCATGATCGGTCTTATCATCCTTGCAGGGATCGTGGTCAACAACTCGATCCTGTTGGTGTCTCATATCAATACCGAAGTTAGGCTAGCCGATCATCAGGGCGAGGGCTTTTATGATGCCATCGCTCGTGCCTGTCGTGACCGATTACGTCCTGTTTTGTTGACAGCCATAACCACTATTGTCGGACTTCTGCCATTATTGGATGATTTTGTGCGCTGGATGATGGAGTTGAGCTGGATCGCCTTTGTGTTCAGGATTTTGGATATCGATATCCAATTGGGTAATTTGGAGAATCAAGGGCTACAAACAACGCTGGCCACCTTTTCGAGCCTGTCGCGCTCGACGGTAGGCGGTATGTTAAGTGCAACCTTATCGACCCTACTCGTGATTCCGGTCGTTTATGCGGTATTTTTTCGCGCCAAACAATGGCTTCATCTGCGCATCGAAGAAGTTTTTGAATTAATTATTGAAATAAAATTAGCCGCCAAATCTGGGCCCTAAACGCTTGCCCCTAGCGGCTTCGCCTGTGAAAAGCTTGTGTAAAAACATGGAAAGTTTTTGCCCCCGGTGCTTGCGAAGCTGGCGTGGTGGGGTTATAAACGTGGAAAACCTGCTGCAGGTTGGATGTCTCCAACACTCTCGAAAAGCCGCTCTAGTGGCGGGCTGGACGTTTGTGTCACGGGGAAAGAGTACTTGACGAGTTCTTCTGGTCTCTAGTACCATTCTGAACTCGGTTAGCTCATTAAAAACCGAACAATTGTCATGGAGGTAGAGAGCCGTGGGCTTTATTCTTACCAAGATCATCGAGGGTGGCCTGTTTATCATGGGACCACTCGTCGTTTTGCTTCTTATAGGCCTTACTTATACTGTCGAGCGTTTTGTAGCCCTTGCAAAAGCCAAGATTAATACCGCGGAGTTTCTCACCAAGATTCGCGCCGCACTAAAGAACAAGAACGTCAAAGAAGCGGTCCAGATTTGTGAAAAATTCAAGGGGCCCATCGCATCTATCCTGAAAACAGGGTTGATGAAGTTTGGCGATCCCAAAGAGGAAATTGAGAAAACGATGGAAAACGCTGCGATGCATGAGATCGCTCGTTTGGAGCGGGGTCTACCTGTTCTGTCATCGATTTCAAACTTGGCCCCTATCTTGGGATTCTTGGGAACTGTTACTGGGATGATCGCTTCATTCGAAGCTTTGTCGCAGCTGAATGATCCGGGCGCCGTGGCCGCAGGTATCTCGCAGGCGTTAATCACAACTGCAGGTGGCCTGATTGTTGCTGTACCAACCTTGTTGGCGTACAGCTATTTCACGACGCGTGTAAACAGCTTTATCCGCGAGATTGAATCGGCGTCAGCCGTTCTAATGGAATCTTTCTCGCATATGGAACGCAGCATCTAAGCTGCCCAGAGGCAGGACCCATGAAAATATCAAAAACGCGGGAACTTAAAGCAAACATTCCCACCGCCTCAATGGCTGATATCGCCTTTCTTCTGATCGTGTTCTTTATGATTTCCACTGTCTTTCAGGTGGATAAGACAACGGTTCAGCTACCTCAGAGTGCCACCGAAACGCGCTCTGAAGTGGTGAAAGGTTCGGCTTTTGTGGTGATTCGCAAGGATGGTGCTTTGAAGGCGTCAGACGGCATTGAAGATAGTCGTCTGGTTAACCTCGAAGATATCGGCATTCTTGCTGCTTCGTGGATGAACAAGAACCCCAACCAGCCGGTCGTGGTGAAGTCCGATGCAGAAGTCGATTATGGAAAAATCGATGATGTACTCGAACATCTCCGTAACGCGGGCGTCACGAATCTCAAGTTCCTGACGGAACAGTCCAAGTAGGACAAGGGGGAACCGTGAAAGACAACACCAAAAAAGAAGAACCGGAAATTCCTACAGCATCGATGGCAGATATTGCCTTTCTTTTGATCGTATTCTTCATGCTTACGACGGTCTTCTCGGCCAACAAAGGAATTGAACATCTGTTACCGCCGAAGGACGATACCCCGCTTGAAGACACGGAAAACGAAGAAGCTGTGTATATCCAGATATACCCCAGTGGTCAATTCGTGATGGACCAAAAACCTCACGCAATTGACGACGTGGAGGTTGTCTTCGATTACGTGATGGGGAAGGTTCAAACAAACGCGAAGAAACCGATCATTCTACATACCAACCGTGAGGCTAGGTATGGCGACATGGTATCCGTTTTTAACCAGCTCAAACGAGTGGGCGCAGAACTGCAAACCGACTTGGCGATCACCATCCCTTCCAAAGAGGAAGCGGAACGATATTCCAGGTATGGCGTGCAGTGATAGGAGATCCTAATGAGTGATGTGAAAACCGTCGACCTAAATTTCGATGATGGTGCTGATCATTCGGCTGTAATGGCTATGGCTTTCGCGGATGCTGAAGATGGCGCCTATGCCAAAAAAGGCTTGCTGGCGTCGCTTCTTTTTGTTTTGTTCTTGATTTGGACACCCTTACCGTCTTTTGGCGATAAGGTGTTCACGGTGACAACGGAGGATAATAAGCCTCAGAAACGCAAGGTTCTGAAGCCGCCGCCTGAGAAACCGATCGAAAAAATTAAGACGCAAGAGAAAAAAGCTAAGAAAGTACCTATGCCAGACATGACTCCGGATGAGCCGGAGCCCATTGTTGAACCAGACCCACCACCCGAGCCGGAAGTACTGCCAACGGACGATTGGGAAATTGGTATTCCAGACGGGCCACCTGAACCTCAAGGCGATACCATTGCCCGTGTGGGTCAGGTAGGTGTAGAACCTCCTGTATTCACACAAAAAATCAAGCCCAACTACCCGGACCGAGCTGCGAAAATTAAGCTTCAAGGATATGTCATTCTGGAGGCGATTCTTCGTAAAGACGGGGCGGTGGACGAAATTAAAGTCCTTCGTGGATTGGGGAAAGGCAAGTTTGGGTTCGAAGATGAGGCGATGAACGCGCTCAAACAATGGAAATTCTTACCTGGCAAAGTAAACGGGAAACCAGCTGACGTAAGAATGACATTGAAAATCGATTTCATCTTACAGTAGCTCCTGTAAAGGGGCTACTTCTCTATGCTTGGCTTCGGCCGAAATCTTTCACACTGAGCGCTAAACATGTTCCAAGGGTCTCTCAACGATGTCAAATTACCCGATATCATTCAACTTATGAGTGTGTCGGCCAAAACAGGTCGTTTCAAGCTAAACCACGAGGAAGATAGTGGATTCATCTATTTGCGTGAAGGGCAGATTGTGCATGCAGTATGCGATGAACTCAAAGGTGAGGACGCTATCTACTCACTAGCAATTTGGAATCAAGGCACGTTTGTCTTCGAAGAAGATGTAGCGGCGACCCACCAAACCGTTACCAAGAAGAACACCTTTATTCTCATGGAAGTCGCGCGTAAGTTCGACGAATGGCGCGTTCTGAGTAAAAAAATCCCATCTTTTGACCTCATACCGGAGCTCGATAGCTTGGGTAATAAAAAGGTGAGCTTTAATACCCAAGAATGGCACGTATTATCCAAAATAAATGGCATCAATAGTATTCGCTCCATTGCTAAGCAAGTGGGCATGATTCCCGTCGATGTCGCCAAGCTCATATATGGATTGGTCTCTGGTGATCTTGTGCACTTGCGTGAGCAACCGAAGGCTAATCCCGATCCCAACCCGTTGGCTTCAAAACCCAAGGCGAAAGTTGCTCCCGGGAAGAAATCGCCAGAAGATGAAAAAGAATGGCTGTTGGCCAAGATCGAAAAGATCTATCGTGCTAGCAAAGGGGCCATGAGTGAACTGGCTCACCCCGTTATCCAGCGCCATTGTGCGAAAGGCGTCAAAGATGTCAATGAAGGCAAGAGCCTTGAAGCTGTGATTGAGACAGCATCACAGATTGTAAAAGCCTCTCAGTTGTTAGAGGATGCGCAAGTCGCCAAAGCGCTTACAGCCCAATTGAAGAAGATTATCAAAGAGCCCTAAGTGGTTCCGATTGAGGAGCAACCCATGAGAAAAATCATGCCATTGCTTGTCTTGCTTTGTTTTTTGATGCCGTCGGCATTAGGGCAGGACGAATGGAAAAGAGCCCATAGTGAATACAAAGCAGGTCGATACAATGAGGCATTAGTCTTATTAGAAGAAGCCATTGCGTCCCATCCTGATTGGTGGTTCTCGATCTTCCTGCGCGGCAAGTGCCAGTTTGCACTTGGAAATTACAGAGAAGCTTTAACGAGTTATAACGACGCCATGACCCTGGAGATTCCTACGGAGCAAATCCCTGTCGTTAAATACGATCTGGCGCGCACTCAAATGGCTGGCAAAGACTACTCTTCAGCTATTAAGACGTTCACCGAACTAGTTCCACTTGTCCCCGGTGCGCGTAAATTTGATCTCTACTATAATCGGGGTCAATGCGAATTGCAGATCGCCAAAGCTGCCGAAGAGTCTGGCGCAAAAGAAAAACAGATGAGCTACTACAGTAAGGCTATCGTCAGTTTCTCGGAATCTGAAAAATACACTGCACCCGATCCAAGATTAGGCATTGAGGCTGTTTTCCAGAAAGCTTATAGTCAATTCAAAATTGGCAATAAGTCGGGGACGCGAACGTCACTTGAAAACTGTATTCAGGGCTTTGAGCAAGTTCTCAAGAAAGATCAGCGCCATGAAGACGCTCATCGTTTCTTGATTGAAGTCTCCTTTCAACTAACAGACTTGGCATCTGAAAGAGATAAGATCGCCGCTTATGACCGTACCGTTGGCTTTATCGACCGTTTTCTCAGTATCTGGCCAAAGAACGCCAAGATGGTGAACCGCAAAGGACAAGCGCTTCAGGGTGCCAAACGGTACACCGAAGCTGTTACCGTCTTTAAACAATACGTTCAGATGCAACCCAATGATGGCATGGGCTACTTCTCGCTAGGAAGTTGTCAAATGGCAGCCAAAGACTACGATGCGGCCATCGAAAGTTACAACAAAGCCATCGCTAAGGGCGCCAATCAAAATCAGAATGTTTACGTATTTGCGGCCTATAGCTTTACGCAACAAAAGAATGATTGCTATCGACACGACATACCTCTTTATCAGAAAGCCGTTGATATTCTCAACAAAGGGATCCGAAGTAATCCAGGTAATAGCGCCATCAAGCGTGATCTTGACGCCAAAAAAGGGAATCTTCAGATCCTATTAGACAATCAACGCACAGAGGATGAGAACCGCAAACGAGCACTTGAGAATATTGGTAATTTGCGTAATACAATTGCCGTGAACGAAGAGCGCTTGGCTCGAAACACGGAAATGCATATTTCACAACCAACCGCGGAACTTGAAACAGCGATCCAAGAAGGGCGTACCGTGATCAAGGAATCGCGCTTAGAACTGGAACGCGAACTCAAAGAACTGCAACAATTGTTTGATGATGCCAAGAGATGTGGCGGCGCAGCTGCGACAGATCTTTATCCGCAAATGGCACAAGCACTTAAATCAAACTAACGGTAGTCATCTATCACCAGAAAGCCAATTAGGAGGTGGGGAATATGTCCCACCTCCTTTTTGTCGTTTAAGGAACGGCCGTGAGTCCCATTATTTGGCGATTGGGTGCCATTTCACTCTTCATTTTGGGCGCCTGGACGGCACGGTGGGGACACTGGCTGGATTTGTGGCCCGTAATTGTTCTTGTGCGTTTGGCTTTTGCGGCCCGAAATTCCTCAATTAGGGCTGCCTCATGGATTGCAGGTTGGCAATTAATGGCAATTCTGTGGCTCATATGCCTGCCAAGTTTCGAATCTGTACCCGCCTATTGGTGTCTGGCGCTTCTGCCCCCATTTATGGGTTGGGCGAACGACACATCTGAACACCCTGTTGCCCTCATTGACGCATTCTCCCTTGGAATATGGGGATACATGATCACCCTGCATGCAACGCCTATTTGGCTCGTACTTTTGATACCATCTCTTTTTGGTGACAGAAAGCCAGGTCGCCATTTGTTGTGGCGAGTATTGGCTATAGTCTTATTGGCGATGGCTTTGTGGCTCCCGGATTTAACTTGGACCCTTTGTCTGAGCCTCGTGGCGGGCGTATTTTGGATTCAGGCGCGAATAACTAACGCAAGTGATCCTTTGTTTCGACTACTTGATGGCTTATTGGGCAAATACGTCGCCCCCATCCCATCTACGTTGTGGCGAGGCGGCGACGTTGTTATCGCTGATGGACTCGTCTTCTTGATTACTGAACCCTTTGCCAAATGGTTTCGACGCAAATGAACCTAACCCCGATCACCATGCAAAGTATTGCGTTCTTTTTTGCTTTCCTTTTTGCTTGGTCAAGAATCCCATCTGCAAATCGCTACGACTTGGTGACCTGCCTGTTACCCTGTTTAGCACTTGTACCCGTGGTAACGGATCTCCATTTGTTTGGGTGGGTAGCTTTTGTCATAGCTTGGTGTTGCTGGCTTGTTCGCGATAGTCGTCATGAATACTACGGATACAGAAAGTTGGTAACGGCCTTTGTTGCCGCTTTGACCGCTGTTGTGATCGAGTTGATGTTTGGCAATACCAGGTTGGCCAGTTGCATCATTTGCATAGTTCTGGCGCCTCTAATCCCTTTTCATGGGCACGTTCAGGAGTGGGCACGACGATTCTCAATACAATCGGGATTGTTAATTGTTGCCTTTTTTGGCTGGCAAGGATTGACGATTGGCCTGCGCTACGAATGGAAAATTCCCGAATACTGGTCTCTGGTTAGCTTCATTGTGTTTGCCCTGTTGGCTATGGCCCAGAACGACATACGTAGACATATTACCTACGGTATTCTTTCGCTCTTGGCATATAGCTGGGGCTTTGGCTCGCTCTTCGATGCCAACGGCTATTGGTTAGTTGCCTCAATGATCTTAATGGCTGTAGCTGGCGGTATGATCTCACGGGCGAGCCATTCTCAACAAATACAAGACGTCGGCTCAATGAGTAGGGTCTGGGCTGTGTTGCTCGTCCTGGCATGTAGTTTATTGAGCCCGCTTAACCCATGGATTCGTACGTATGAATTAATGAGCTTAGCTAGTTGGAAATTGATCGCGATTAGTACTGCTTGGGCCATCTTGCTAAGTGCCCAAATTCGTATTCTTGCTTGGCACTGTAGGGAGCAAAGTCCCCAGTTTTGGCCACATCGGTCAGACAAGAAATTCGTTTCCTCTCAGCCTGACCTCTAGGCCTTTACCTAGTTGTCACCGACCATGCCGCAAATGCCGTCATCATCCAGTGAGCTGTGGTCACGAATGCGTTGGGCTATCGATGGAACAATACCCTGTGCTTCGTCGAGCCATATCGACATTAGCCGGCGTGCAGGAATAAATTGAGTTTGGGCAAATACTTCTTGCTCTGGCTTACCGACTTGATAGGTGTATTGGTCGGTGAGTTTGGCATCGATTCCTCTGATCACTACGCCTGCGGCTGTGATGGAAAGCAGGCGCCCCCAAAACTGCTCTTTGGGGTCTATCATTGTGGCAACAACAAATGAGCCAATGTCCATTACGCAACCTACCTGGTGTTTTTCTGCTAGAATCATCTTAGCCGACTCTTTCGGTTGATTGGAGGGCCCATGGCCATTTTCCTTTTGACATTGGCCATTTTTGTGGTTTGTTTTGCAGGTCTGGGATTGGGGTATATCGTACGTGGTATTGCCCTTAAAGGGTCCTGCGGAGGGGCTGCGGCTACACTTGGTGAATCCTCATGCGGGGCCTGTGCAAAAAAAGAGGCGGAGATATGCCCCACGGACGATGAGAGCGGATTATTGTACTTAGCAGAGTTAGGCAACCCAAATCGCAAAGACAGAGGTCTTTCTGTCTAGTTCACTGCAATCCTTCCGAATACGTCACAAATAGGCTTCCATTCCTGAACTCATAAGGATGTCTTGAGAGCCGGACGCCTCTACGACCATAACGCACTCGACGCCGCTTAACTGCTCGACCAATGCCAAACTAGCCTTGGGTCCCATGACCATGAACGCAGTCGCGAGCGCATCGGCAGTCATGCAATCACGTGCGATGACTGAAACTGACGCCAATGCAGGCGGAACTGGATAACCTGTTCTTGGATCAAGAATATGTGTATAGAGTTGACCCTCGTAAGTGAAGTAATTTCGGTAGTTTCCTGATGTCGCAAGTCCTACGTCAGAGATGTGCACAATGTTGTGAACAACTGGCGTGCGAGCTTCAAAATCAGGTGCCTCTAATCCAATTCGCCAAGGTTTTCGGTGGACTGATTTTCCAGCGACATAGACTTCCCCGCCGATCTCTATCATGTGATCGATGACTTCTTCACGGGCGAGTAGTTGATGGACCAGGTCAACCGCGTAGCCCTTAGCTATCGCCGACATATTAATTGTCACGCCAGGAACAAGTTTGGTTACGCGAGTATCTTCTAGCATAAAGGACTGTGGGCCGGTTAATTTGAGTTTCTCTTGAATGTCAACAGCGGCCGGAAATGACTCAAACGCCGTTGTACCGAACCCCCAAAGTTCGATCAGCGGGCTCATGGTGACATCAAACGCGCCAGCTGTGAGCTCCGAAGTCGCAAACGCCTTTTTTAGCACTTTGGAAGTGTGATCAGAAACCGTCACCGTCTCGTGTGCGGGCGCTCGATTCAACAGAGAAATATCACTGTTCTCTTTCCAGTTCGACATTAGATTGTCGACTTTGTCGACCTCCTCCTGGATTTGATTGCCTAGTAGCTCCGTGTCGATCAGATGCGTGTTTACGACCACGGTTACCCGATAGCTTGTCCCCATCGTTTCGCCTTGAAACTGGATGGCTTCTCGATTGGCTTGGCCGTGCTGCTGACAGCTCTGTACAACGACAAAGAGCGCCACTATAACGTGACGCCCTTTGAATATGTTCCAGCTACGGGTCACTGGCTAAAACTCATCAAACATGATCATTTCTTTTTCAACGCCTAAATCGTAGAGCATTTTTTGCATGGCGCTGATCATCATTGGCGGCCCACATAGGTAATACTCTATCTCGGTTGGGTCTTCATGTTTACTGAGATACTCGTCATGTAAGACCTGATGAATGAAACCAGTGTATCCCGTCCAGTTGTCCTCGGGCAATGCCGCTGACAATGCCACGTTATAGTTGAAATTCTTCCATTTCGCAGCGATATCCTGAAATTGATCGTCATAGAACATTTCGCGCAGTGAGCGGGCTCCGTACCAAAAGCTCACATTACGCTTCGTGTCCTGTGTATGGAACAGATCAAATAAGTGACTGCGCATCGGTGCCATACCTGCGCCTCCACCCACAAAACACATTTCACGCTGTGTCTTTTGTTGGAAGAACTCACCGTATGGGCCACTAATGGTGACCTTGTCTCCAGCTTTCAAATTGTAGATGTAACTAGATGCAATGCCTGGAGGTATGTCATCACGTCCCGGTGGTGGCGTGGCAACGCGTACGTTGAGCATAACCATGTTGCCCTCCGCCGGATGATTGGCCATCGAATAGGCACGGAAACAATCTTCTGGATTGTTAGCGACATACTTCCACAAATCATATTTATCCCAATCCTCGCGATACTCTGAGGGGATGTCGTAGCCTTTATATGTGAGATTGTGATATTCGGGTATATCGATTTGAATATACCCGCCAGCCTCAAAGTCTAAGTGTTTGCCGTGATCAATATCCAAAACCAATTCTTTAATGAATGTCGCTACGCTGTCGTTCGATCGGACCGTACACTCAAATTTTTGAATACTGAAGACTTCGTCAGGCACACGTATCTTCATGTCATTTTTGACTTTAACCTGACAGGCCAATCGCCAATTGTCTTTCGCGTCTTTACGAGATATGTGGTTCAGCTCGGTTGGCAATATATCGCCGCCGCCTTCCAATACCTGGCATTTACACATCGCACAGGTTCCGGCACCACCACACGCTGACGGCAAAAAGAGACCTGAACCAGACAAGGCACCCAGTAACGTAGTGCCGGGCGATACGAGCGGACTCTTTTCGGCATCATCATTGATCAAGATACTGACATCGCCTTGCGGTATTAATCGTTTTTCAAGGGTCGTCAATATCACAACCAGCGTCATGATGACGAAGGTGAAAATTGCGATACTAAGGCCAATGGTAATTAATTCGCTCATGTACTTAGCTCCCTTATAGATTGATACCGATAAAGCTCATGAATCCCAGCGCCATCAGCCCTGTGATCAACATTGTGATTCCTAGCCCGCGTAACCCATGTGGGATGTTGGAGTATTGAAGTTTGGTACGTATGGCCGCCATAGCAACGATCGCGAGTAACCAGCCGAACCCGGAACTAAGTCCAAACACGGTACTTTCAGTGAAGTCATAACCCTTGGTGCCCATAAACAAGCTGGTGCCCAAAATAGCGCAATTCACCGCGATTAAAGGTAAGAAGATACCCAATGCTTGGTATAGAGCTGGTGTGAACTTGTCCATGACCATTTCAACCAGCTGCACCATGGCTGCGATAGTTGCGATATAACAGATAAACTGAAGGAAACTTAAGTTTACATTGGGATAACCCAGCCACGCCAAAGCCCCGTCACGCAACAAGTAGTGGTTAATTAACCAGTTAACAGGAGCCGTTACACCTAAGACAAATATGACGGCTAATCCCAAGCCAGTTGCTGTCTCAATTTTCTTTGAACAAGCAAGAAATGAACACATGCCGAGGAAAAAAGCGAGCAGAATGTTCTCAACAAATATCGCCTTTGTGGCGATGCTAATTAGTTCAACCATGTCATGCTCCTATTCCTCAAACTGCTTAGATGATTGTTTTTGCACCCAAATAATTAGGCCTAACAGAATGAATGCTCCCGGAGGCAGCACCATGAGGCCAACATTGACATAACCCATGTCGTACAAGGCCTGAGGGATTACCTGAAATCCAAACAGGCTACCGCTACCGAATAGTTCACGACCAAAACCAACCATCAATAGAATGACGCTGTATCCGAGTCCGTTGCCCAGCCCGTCAAGCAAAGATGGCCACGGTTTATTGGCCATCGCGAAGGCTTCTGCTCGGCCCAATACGATGCAATTGGTAATGATGAGACCCACAAATACACTCAATTCCTTACTCATGTCGAAGGCATACGCCTTGAGGATTTGGTCAACGAGCGTCACCAAAGTCGACACGATCGACAGCATCACAATGATGCGTATTTTGGAAGGAATATGACGCCTAATGACTGAAATAACGAAGTTAGAACCCGTCAAAACAATAGTCAAGGCAATGCACATAACCACGGTCGGCTTTAATTGACTTGTCACGGCTAGGGCTGAACATATGCCGAGCACCTGTAAGGTGATTGGGTTGTTGTCCCAAAATGGGTCAGTTAAGGTCTTTTTCTGTTTCTTGCCGAACCAATCAGGTTTTGCTTTCGCCTGAACTTCAACAACTGCTTCTGCAACACTCATGAATCGATCCCTTTCTAACCCGCTTTTCGCAAAGTTGCGAAAAATGGTTCGTAGGTTGCTAATGTCGCGCTTAAGAACTGGTTGATGCCTTTGCACGTCAACGTGGCACCCGAGATTCCATCGACATGATGGGTCAGGTCTGATCCTGAATACTGATCGCTGGCGACGCCGCGTACAATGGTGACGCTAGCAAGTTCACCAGATGGCTCGAGAATCTGCTTACCTTTGAATTGCTCTTTGAACCAATCTTCCGTTATGCGAGCGCCCAAGCCTGGCGTTTCCTTGTGTTCGTAAAAGCTGATTCCCTTGATCGTATTTAGGTTAGGCTCAAGTGCCACATAGCCTTTGATAATGTCCCATAGTCCGTAACCTTCAATAGGGATGACGTAGGCTTCAATACTTCCGCTTGGTTTCCAAATATGGATTAGTTTGTAGCCCGGATCATACTGCTCGAGTGACTTTTTTGAGCGCCTTGCCAGCAATTCTTTCTTACTGTTAAAAATGCGCAAAATGTCGCTTAAACCCATGTCATCTAGCTGTTGGCGTGGGTAAGATAATGTGATCAGCTCCTGCTTCATGAAGGTTGAGTCTGCACCTTGATTTTCTGCATCCACCAAGGTCTCGCTAAACTCGGCGGCGTACATATCAAATACCTGCTTTGGGGTGGCCGAATTGACCTCCTCAGCCGTATGCCCTACCGCGACCAATATGTTCTTGACGATGTCTAGCTTGACATTCACGGCTTGACGAGGCTGTAGCAGCGTCGCCGCTCCAGCCAGAATGACGCTGCAGGCGACACAAACAATGATGGCAAAAATGTAGACCTGTTTGTTGCTTTTAGCTTTGGACACGCTTCAACCTCCGTTTCACATTGACGTTGACGACGTAGTGGTCAATCAGTGGCGCAAATACGTTCATGAACAGAATCGCCAACATGACGCCTTCGGGGTAGGCGGGATTCCATAATCGTATCAGGATTGTCAACATGCCTATGAGAAATCCATAGATGTACATACCCTTGGTTGTGCGCGTGGCACTGACTGGGTCTGTGGCCATGTAGATCGCACCGAACATCAGTCCGCCCATTACTAAATGATAGTGAGCAGGTAGGCTGAGAATTCCTGGTAACTGGTCGGTTGCTGCAAAATTAAGAGCTGCAGCAGTGGCCCAAGCGCCTACCAACACACTCAACATGACTCTCCAACTACCTACACCTGTCACAATTAGGATCAAGGCGCCGATTAGGCAAGCGGCAGCGGATGTTTCACCCAAACTGCCCGGTATGAAACCCCAAAACATGTCCCACAAACCGTACGCGAGTTCGGTACCGTTCCCGAATTGATTGAGTGCTTCAATGGCGTCGCCGCCGTTAGGCGTCAGAGCAGCAACGTTTAAGGGGGTGGCGCCTGAAACGCCTTCTGGCTGTGCCAATATCCAAACCTTATCTCCAGATATTTGGGCAGGATAGGAAAAGTACAGAAAGGCGCGCGCTGTAAGAGCGGGATTCAATATGTTCATACCCGTTCCACCGAAAATCTCTTTGCCGATCACGACCCCAAAACTAATGCCAGCGGCAACTTGCCAAAGCGGAATAGAAGGGGGACAGACAAGTGGAAAAAGTAAGCCGGTGACTAGGAAACCCTCGTTGATTTCGTGTTTGCGCACGATCGCAAACAAAGCTTCCCATAACCCACCAACGGCATAACTAACGATGATGATCGGCAGCATGGCTACCAGTCCGGTCCACACGAGACTCATTAGATCCTGGTTTGCCTGACCATTGGCCCAAGCTTGCTGGAGTCCGGTATTGTAGGCGCCAAACAAGACGCAAGGGATTAAAGAGATGACAACCATCGTCATCAAACGCTTGGAATCAAGCCCGTCTCGCACGTGCGGGCCTTGTTCTGTTACCGTGTCTGATGTAAATAGGAAGGTCTCTTGGGCTTCCCACAATGGATATAACTTTTCGAGCTTGCCACCCTTCAGGAAGTGGTGCTCCTGTTTATCGAGCATTTGACGTATGAATTTCACAGTCTTATCCTTCCTTCTCCATGAGCTCGAGACCCTGTTTGACAATTGACATGACGTCTGTTTTGGAGGGACATATATAAGAGCAAAGGGCAAAATCTTCGGGGTCGCACTCCAACATGCCTAACTTCTCCATCGTGTCAATATCACCAGCCATAGCGGCCTTTATCAGAAATTCCGGATGGATATCAAGGGCCATCACTTGATCGTATATACCCGACTGGACTATGGCTCGATGACCACCGTTTAGGTTGGTTGTCATATCAAACTTCTTGTTTGGCATGAATCCCGTGGGTAAAGCCCGGCCAAAGCTGGGGATATTGAATACAGGAAGCATCCAGCCCAAAAAGTGTTTATGCCGTCCTTCTGGGATGATGGTGACCAGATCATCGTAATAACCTAAGTAACTGTCAGCGCTGGTACGCTTACCGGTCAATATATTGCCGCTGATGATTCGCTGCTCTCCAGCCTTCACGGAGTCTTGGATTAGATGACTAATCTTGGCACCCATCTGACTCTTCACGTAACGTCGCTTGGAAGAGCCCGTCCCCGCTATGGCAACTGTTCGTTGATTCTGAAATTGGCCCGTAAGTAGTAAACCACCGATTAGAACTAGATCTCGAGCGGCAATCGTCCATACACATTCACCTCGGTTGAGCGGATCAATGTGCGAGATGTGAGTGCCTACCAATCCCCGGGGGTGTTTTCCCGCGACGGTGTGATATGAAACACCACGTGGCCGGGTGAAGCCCGCATGTGCGCCTTTGGCGTCGGTGACTACATGTACCTTGCCGTCAGACAAAATCTTCATGGCTTCGACACCGGCTTCAAACCAATCGTCATTTTCTTTTAAAGAATAGTTGGGGTCGTTGGCCAAGGGTGCGCTGTCTGTACAGTTAACGAAAATGGATTTTGGCTTTCGCTTAATATCGGCTATTCGATTGAATGGCCGCTGTCTCATAAAGGGCCAAACGCCGCCTTTCTGCAAATGATCCAACAGCGCTTCACGGGAAAAATCGGCCAACGCTTCAATGTCAAATGCCTGATGATCAACATGTTGTGGTTGCTCATCGGTGGCGATCACGATTTCTTCGATGACCCGACGCGGACCGTAATTAATGGCCGCGATTCTGCCAGAGGCCGGTGAAACGAAAAGGCACTCCTCGCGTACCTTGTCTCGGAACAAGGGCGAGCCTATCTTGATTTCGTCGTTGACGGCTACGAGTAGCTTGGCCTTGATGTGTTCAAAATCTACCGGGCAAACACCTACGAAAGGGGACGGACCAAGCTTGTCTGTGGACCGGCTTGCCTCCCCAGAAATGGGCACGGTGTATCCTTGTCGTACCTTATAATGGGCCATTGAGTGAATCTCCTTGAGAGAACGCGCAGCGCTTCATCATCGTCGGTTCGATTTACCCTGCTGAGAGTTCTCCATATATTCAAGCATGCATTGCGGGAGAAAAAGCGTATATCGCGCAGTGCAAGATAGCGATTTGATTGCCTGCCAGACTCCAGTCGCAAGCGGCACTATTTAAACATAAAACCCACGGGCCGCCTAGGGAAATTGCTAGAGATCCATGGACTTGTTTCGTTTGTCTTGTTTGACGACACGACGTTGGTCACGCATGGCATCGTCATGCCACATACAGGGGTGCTATATATATAGGTATGGGCGCCGCGATTAGGTCAAAACTGCAGCGGCTTAACCGCTGCCCTCTGTGCTCGCACAATCGGATTACCGCCCAAAGTTAACGTGTTTATATCTAACGACTTAAGCGATAACTAATAATTCGAGAAAAAAAAGAAACAAAAACGTTTGACACCTTAGAAGGTGTTTTGCTACCATCTCGTCCTTGTCGGCAGTACATCGGTACGGCCGGGTTCGTTGACAGATGGATAAGGTGAGAGACGACTCAAACGGGATGAAGTTTGAGATCGAGAGTGAAAGTCTAGCGTATAGACAGGAATCAACATGA